>CAVRWB010000020.1:0-736270 GCA_963724775.1 uncultured Acidobacteriota bacterium | reverse complement strand
CTGAAACGGGGCTGAAGCCCCGTGCTACGGCCCGGCGCATCGTCAACTGAAATGAGCGCCGGGATTAGTTGAAGCTCTGCTCGGTGCGCGCGATGATCTCGTCCTGCACGCCCTTGTGCAGCCGGGTGAAGAAGGCGCTGAACCCCGCCACCCGCACGACGAGGTCGCGCGTACTTCTCCGGGTGCTTCTGCGCGTCCCTCATGATGTTGGTGTCCAGCACGTTGAACTGGATGTGGTAGCCGTCGTTGTCCATGTAGGTCTTGACGAGGTTCAGCAGGGTCTCCCGGCCCTTGCGGGTCTTGAGCTGGTTCGGCGGGAGCTTCATGTTCATGTGCGTCGCGGTGAACTTGACCGCGTCCGCACCCTTCGCCGCGGACATGGCCAGCGCCGTCGGTCCGTTGACGTCGGTGCCGGGCATGGCGGACAGGCTGCCGTCGCTGAGCGCCACGCCAGCCTTCTTGCCGGTCGGCAGCGCCCCCGTCACCAGACCCATGAGGTTGTGGATGCTCTTGGTGTAGGAGTCAGGCGCCGATCTGATGTCCCGGCTGATGTAGTTGCCGCCGCCGTCCACGTTCTGGAACGCCTGGAAGATCGAGTTGTACACACGGCGAACGAACTTGTTGACCTCGGGGATGTCGTTGCCGTGCTTGGGGGCCTCGTAGCAGAGCTTCCCGACCTTCTCGTACTCGCCCTCGAAGTTCGCCGCCAGCGCCTTCTTCAGCTCGGCCATCGTCAGCTTCTTCGTGTCGTACACGAGGTGCTTCACGGCCATGAGCCCGTTGGCGGCGTCGACGCCACCGACGGTGATCTGGGCGACCGTGTAGTAGTTGGCCCCGCCGTTCCAGACCTCGGTGCCGCTCTCGATGCAGCCCTTCGTCAGGATGGAGCGCCAGCTGACGGGCAGGTACTCGGCGCACAGGATGCTCGCGATCCACGCCTCCTTCCGGAGGGTGTCCTCGCAGAACTGGAGCTGCTGCTCGAACGCCGCGTACAGCTGCTCGAAGTCCTTGAAGGTCTCGGGATCCCCGGTCTTCGGTCCGATCTGCACCTTGGTGCGGGGATCGAAGCCGTTGTTCAGCGTCAGCTCGAGGACCTTCCCGAGATTCGGCTGCCCTTCCACCGGATGCCCGGTCT
The DNA here is from genome assembly GCA_963724775.1 of uncultured Acidobacteriota bacterium. Classification (GTDB taxonomy): domain Bacteria; phylum Acidobacteriota; class Vicinamibacteria; order Vicinamibacterales; family Fen-181; genus CAVRWB01. Next base: position 735,135 of record CAVRWB010000020.1, on the reverse strand, counting down.
CGTAGGGGATGTAGCGAACCCACGCAGGCGCCGACGCAGGTCCGTGCGGGCCTTTTCGAGGGTGATGCCGCTTCTTGCTGCTCCCGAAGAGGTTCAGGGCTCGCTTGACCATCACGTCCCCGTTGACGAACTGCGGCATGCCGATGCCGGTGTCGATGACGTCGAGGACCTTCTCGAGGAACTTGCCGCTGATCTTCTCCGTGTAGCAGCAGGACAGCGGCGGCTGGGGCAGCTTCAGGTACTGGGCGGCATCGAGGATCAGGTAGTCCATCTCCGCCGTCGCGTCGTCCCCTTCTTCGGTGTAGCCGCCGAGGGTGATGCTCTGGCCGAGGTCGGCGGAGTTCTGGATCGCGACCCGCTCGCCGTAGTAGTAGCCGATCTCGTTCAGCTTGATGAACAGGAGCTTCGAGCAGGTAGGTCGCCTCCTCCGGACCGATCAGGCCGGCCGCCTTGTCGCGCTGGTAGAACGGCTCGAGGTTCTGGCCCAGGTAGGCCTCCGAGTAGCCGCAGCCGACCTGCTCGATCTCCGCCGAGATGTGGCAGAGGAAATGGCACTGGATGGCTTCCCTCAGGTTCCTGGCAGGATGCTCGGGCACGTGCTCGCACACCTCGGCGATGTCCAGCAGCTCCTGCATCCGCTCGGGGTTCGGCTCCTTCGCCGCCATCTCGCGGGCCAGCTCGGCATAGCGGTGCGCCAGCCGGATGACCGCCCGCATCGTGATGAGGCAGGCCTCGTAGAAGTAGAACTTGGAGGCGTTCGGCAGCCGCATGTCGAGGGCCTTCTGCCGCTCCTCGACCTCCTTGATCATGCTGGCGAGGCCCTCGTGGTAGACCCGCGGGTAGTTCAGGTTGCCGCCGCCGCCCGGCCAGGACATGAACTCCGCGATGAGGCCCGCCTTGTAGACGGGGTCCGGATCGAAGCCGTACTTCTTGATGAAGATCTCGTCGGCCCGCGGCCGCAGCGCCCACTTGTCCCAGTACTCGAGCGCCCACTGGTTCGCCTTCCGGTCTTCCGGGGTCTTCGACTTCTCGACGGTCTTCTCTTCCTTCATCCACTCCACGTTCCATTCCGGATACGTGTAGACGGCGTTGACGCTGCTCGCCATGCTGCCGACGATGAGGTTCTCGTCGATGTACAGCTTCTTCCGCTCGATCAGCTCGGCGAAGAACTTGGCCCTGCGGATGATCTGCTGGTAGCCGGCGGTGCCCTCGTAGACCTCCGCCATGATCCGGATCCGCTCGCTGTCGATCTCCTGGGGCGTGCTCATGTGCTGCTGCTTCAGCCGGTCGACCCGATCGGCATCGACCTTGATCCGACCGCCGGAATCCCCTGTCACAGTTGTCGTGGCCATCGTCCGCTCTCCTGTTTCCTGATGTGGTGTGGTGATTGGTGTTCTCTGCGCAGCGTCTCCGTCAGAGCGTCGCGTCGAGTCACTCCGCCCGGTGCGATCGCGCCAGCATGCCGCCCGAGATGTTCTTCGCCGTGAAGCCGTTCTGCAGCAGGATGCGCGTGGCGTAGTAGGCGCGCACCGCCGAGCGGCAGATCACGAGGATCTCCCGGTCGCGCGGCAGTTCGCCGAGGCGCGCGCGAAGCTGCGGCAGCGGGATGTTGACCGCGCCCGGCACCGATTCCACCGCGAGCTCCGGGGGATTGCGGACGTCCAGGAGGAAGCCGCCGTCGATGCCGTCCCAGTGCACGGTCGGCATGTCGCCGCGGAGCATGTTGCCGGCCGACCATCCCGGCGAAGTTGACCGGGTCCTTCGCGCTGCCGAACGGCGGCGCGTAGCAGAGCTCGGCTTCCTCGAGGTCGTAGACGGTCAGCCCCGCCTGGATCGCCATCGCGAACGAGTCGATCCGCTTGGGCACGCCGTCCTCGCCGAGCACCTGCGCGCCGAGGAGGCGCCCGTCCGACTTCCGGAACAGGACCTTGATCGCGAGCATCTTGGCGCCCGGGTAGTAGCCCGCGTGCGAGTTCTGATAGAGGTAGACCTTCTCGAAGTCCGTGTCGCCGGCGCGGGTGAGGGACTTCTCGCTGGCGCCCGTCTGGCCGATCTCGCCCTCGAAGATCTTGCAGATGGACGTGCCCTGCGTGCCGCGGTAGCGCGAGTCGCGGCCGGCGATCACGTCGGCCGCGATCCGGCCCTGGCGGTTGGCCGGCCCGGCGAGCGGGATGAGCGTCCACTGGCCGGTGACGAAGTCCTTGACTTCCACGGCGTCGCCGACCGCGAGGATGTCGGGGTTGCTCGTGCGCATGTGCTCGTCCACGCGGATGCCGCCGCGCTGGCCGATCTCGAGGCCGGCCGCCTTGGCGAGCTCGGTCTCCGGGCGCACGCCGATGGCGAGGATCACGATGTCCGCCGGGTGGGCCTTCCCTGAAGTCGGTGAGCACTTCCAGCGAGCCGTCCGCGCACTGCCGGAAGCCGGCCACGGCGTCGTTGAGCTCGAGCTGGACGCCGTGCTTCACCAGGTAGCGCTCGACGAGGCGCGCCATCTCCGGGTCCAGCGGCGGCATCACCTGGTTCATCTTCTCGACCAGCGTCACCTCGAGGCCGAGGTGGACCAGGTTCTCCACCATCTCCAGGCCGATGAACCCGCCGCCGACCACCACCGCGCGCATCGGCTTGGTCACGGTCTGGAATCCCGGTGTACGAGTCCAGTCCCGATCGCCCCGCCACGTCGCGGTGCAGCCACTCGCGCATGTGCCGGGCATCCGGCACGGTCCGCACCGAGAAGATGCCCGGGAGGTCGATGCCGGGCAGCGGGCGGGCGGATCGGCGCGGCGCCCGGCGACAGCACCAGCTTGTCGTAGCGCTCGGTGGTCACCTCGCCGGTCTGCACGTTGCGCAGGTCCACGGTCTTCTTGTCCGGCGCGATCGCGATCGCCTCGCAGTTGGTCCGCACCTCGACGCCGAAGACGGCGCGGAACATCTGCTCGGTCGCCACCAGGAGGTTCGCCTCGTCCTGGATCACGTTCCCGACGTGGTAGGGCAGCCCGCAGTTCGCGTACGACACGTACGGACCGCGCTCCACCATCAGGATGTCCGCCTTCTCGTCCAGCCTGCGCAGGCGCGCCGCGCAGGAGGCGCCACCCGCCACTCCACCGATGATGATGACCTTCACGATTCGTCTCCCTTCGCAGGCAGCCCGGTCGCTGCGAGCCGGTACCGTTCGATCAATTCAATGCCCTCGCTCGCCGTCACGGTCTCGAACCGGATGTCCGGCCGGCCGCGCGACAGTTCGACGGCTCCCAGGATCCGACGGTAGGCCTCCGAGCGGAGGTGCTCCTCGAGCGCCTCGGAGCATTCGAACCGCTCCATGAGGACGACGGCCTCCTCGGGCCCCTGCTCCTCGTAGATTTCGCAGGCCAGACAACCCGCCTGCGCGACCGCGGGACCCTGGACGGACCTCAGGATCTCGAGGACGTCGGCCCGTCGATTCCGCAACGGCAGGATTCGGATGGTTCCGACGATCATGAGGTCCACCCAGGCGCGATTCGGACCCATGCGTCGCCTGACGCGGGCCGTCGCGCGTAACGCGTTGACTGGTCGGAAGGCGGGTTGATACGTCGTCCGCTACTTCTTCTTCGGGGGGAAGTCCTTGAGCAGCTTGCTCATCGCCTTCGTGAGGTTCTTCTGTCGTTTCTCAGGGTCGGCGCCCGCGTCGAGCGTCTTGCTCGCCTGGCCCTTCCACACCAGCTCCTTGGCCGCCGGGTCGTACATGTCCAGCGCCAAAGTGCCGATCTGGATCGTCGAGCTGCTGGCCGTGCCCGTACCGCCGCCAAACCGGTACCCGTAGCCGGTCGAGTAGGTGTTCCACTGCCGCTCCTGCTGGATCGCCACCTGGTAGGCAATCAACAGGTCCGCCGTGTCGCCGGCCGCCTTGGTGAACCCTTTTCCGGCCAGTACGCCGTCGATGGCCTGCTTGATCTGGGTGTCGGTGATCTGGTCGGGCTTCTCGGCGCCCTGGACCTCGACCCACTTGTAGGTCTTGTACTTGGTGAAGTCCGTCCCCGGCAGGAAGTTCGTCTTGACGTCCTGCGCAAGTGCCGCTCCCACGCCGGTGCCGAACACGACACCCAGCAGGGCGATCCCGACCACGATGACATGTCGTCTCCGCATGACCGCTTCCTCCTCGGAATGAGTACGCAAACTCACTAGGCGATAGGCGGGATCCGTGCCGGGTGTGGGTAGACGCGCCACTCTGGGTCTAACTCGTTGACTGCTCGGGAACAGGGAGCATGGCAGGGCGCCCGGATGGGGACGGCGAAATGCGCCGGCGGGACGAAATGAAACCTCGGAGTTGAAATGCCGTCCCTCACGAGATGGAGGGCGGAAGGGGGGAAGGCGGGGGCGGCGTGCCGGGGGACGGCCTAATCGTCAGTCGCCAACCGGCAATCGTCGATCGTCAATTCGCCTCGCGTCTGATGCCGAGTTTCTTCATGCGGCTGTACAACGTCGCGGGCTTGAGCCCCAGCTGCGTGGCGGCGCCGGCCGGCCCCTTGATGCGCCAGGCCGTCCGATTGAGCGCCTGGAGAATCAGTTCGCGCTCCGAATCGGCCAGCGTCTGCGGCGCCGCGGCAGGCGCGGTCTGCTCGATGATCGGCACCTGCAGGGTGTCGCCGGTGGTGACGATGGCCGCGTGCTCGATGACGTTGCGCAGCTCGCGGACGTTGCCCGGCCACGAGTGGCGCTGCAGCGCCTCCATCGTCTTGCGCGGCACCTGGGTGATCTTCTTGCCCATGCGCGAGGAGAACTCCTCGACGAAGGTCCAGACGAGCGACGGGATGTCGTCGGGGCGCTCTCGCAGCGGCGGCATGCGGAGCGGGAAGACGTTGAGGCGGTAGAAGAGGTCTTCCCGGAAGCGGCCCTGCTTGATGGCGTCCGCCAGGTCGCGGTTGGTGGCCGCGATCAGCCGCACGTTGACCTTGATGGTCCTCGAGCTCCCGAGCCGCTCGAACTCGCCCGATTCGAGCACGCGCAGCAGCTTCGCCTGCAGGTCGAGCGACAGCTCGCCGATCTCGTCGAGGAAGAGGGTGGACCCGTCCGCCACCTCGAACCGGCCGGCCTGCCGGGTCAGCGCGCCCGTGAAGGCGCCCTTCTCGCGGCCGAACAGCTCGCTCTCGACGAGCCCGGACGGCAGCGCCGCGCAGTTCACCTTGACCATCACGTGGCTACGCCGGGGGCTGAGACGGTGAATGGCCTGCGCCACCAGTTCCTTGCCGCTGCCGGTCTCGCCGCGCACGAGCACCGTGGAATCGGTGGGCGCCACCTGCTCGATCTGCCGCAGGACGTGAAGGATGGCGGCGCTCTTCCCGGTCAGTTCGCCCCGGGCCTGGGTCACCCTGATCTCGGCCTTGAGATAGTCGCTCTCGGCCTGCAGCTTGTCCTTCAGCCGCTCGATCTCCGCGTACGACTGCCGCAGCGCCTCCTCCCGCTGGCGCCGCTCCGTGACGTCGCGGAAGACGCCGTAGGTGCGGATTGCCTGTCTCCGTTCGCCGCGCTCGGCGGGACCAGCGACATGGTGGATCCACGTGACGCCGCGGGTGGGATGCATGTAGCGATACTCCGTCGAGAGCCGCTCAATCTCGCCGGTGTGCATCTGCCGCCGCAGTTCCAGCACACGCTCGCGGTCCTCGGGATGCAGGTGCTCCAGCCAGAACTCGAGGACATCCAGTCCCTTGTGCACGTCAGCGGGAACCCCGCAGATCTGCCGCAGGCGCTCGTCCACGTAGATCGCGCCGTGGTCGAAGTGCACCTCGTAGAACGCAAGGCCCGCAAGGTCCGCGCCGGCCGCAAGGCGTGTCTCGCTGAGGCGGAGCGCCTCTTCGTGGCGTTTCCGGTCGCTGATGTCCTCGATGACCGAGATGAAGTGCGCTGGTCCCCCGCCCGCGTTCCGCGCCAGCGAGACGGTCAGGTTGACCCACACGAGGGAGCGGTCCCTCCGCAGGTACCGTTTCTCCATCGCATAGGTCTTGACCTGGCCGCGCAGGACCTGCTGCACGTGCTGCAGGTCGGTCACCAGATCGTCCGCGTGCGTGATCTCCTGGAAGGCCAGATGCAGCAGTTCCTCTCGCGGGTACCCGAGGATCGAGCAGAGCTTGTCGTTCACCCGGAGAAAACGGCCGTCGAGCCCCACGTGGGCGATGCCCACCGCTGCCTGCTCGAAGGTGGCGCGATGGTCCGCCTCGCTCTCGCGCAGCGCCAGTTCGTGGTTCCTCCGCGCCAGCGCGTTCGTCAGGACCTCCGCGATCAACTGGAGCCGCTTGATAACGGGTTCGGGCCAGTCGCGCTCCTCTCGAAGGGCACTGAAGGCCAGCGCGCCCACGGGCGACGTGCCGCCCACGCCCAGCGGGAGCGTGATGCTGGACTTGATGCCGGCCGCCCGCGCGCTCGCGCGGTCCAGCGCCGCTTGTTCGGGCAACTCGTCGAGACGGGAAAAGAGAACGACCTCGCCGTCGAGCATCCGCCGAACGACCCAGGGGTAGCGCTCCTGCAAGAGCGGCTGGGCAGCCTGCAGATCCTCGAGGGGAGGATACGAGTGGGTTGGCGCGATCAGGCCGGCGAGACGTCGCCGACCACTGCCACAGCACGGCGAGGTCGATGCCGAGGTCGTGGCACACCCGCCGCAACGCGTCGGAAATCTCGCGATCGACGTCCGCCGGGCCGAGGTTGATCAACCGCGAGGAGAGTTCCGCCAACAGCGTCTCGAACCGCAGATGCGCCCTCGAGGGCTTCCTCGGCGCGCTTGCGCTCGGTGATGTCGGTCAACACGCCCGTTCCGTGCACCCCGCTCACCCGGGAGCGAACAGGGCCGGCGCCCGCGCGACAGTATCCACCGGGACCCGATTCTCGCCGGGGACGATGATGCGGAACTCGACGCTGACGGACGAGGCTCGTTCGCACGCCCTCCTCGATGGCGCCGGTCACGATGTGCCAGTCGTCGGGGTGGACCGAGTCCCGAGACGCTCCATGGTGACGACGGTGTCCGGGTCGAAGCCCGATGATGGTCCGGCCCTGTCCGCTACCCAGAACGTGCCCGTCCCGCAGTCCAAGGCCCACAGTCCCGCCTCGGCGGAGTCGGCGGCGAGCGCCAGGCGTTCCTCGCTCTCCCGCAAGGCCATGTCGGCCCGCCTTCGGGCGAGGGCGTTGGCGAAGATCTGCGCCACCAGCCGCAGGCGGTTCACGAGGACGTCCGGCCAGTCGCGCGGCGCGCGCGTGGCATTGAAGCCGAGGGCGCCGACCGGCGTCCCACGGCCGACGCCAGCGGCACGGTGACGTTCGACTGGACGCCGAACATCCGCAGGTTTTCGCGGTCGCGGGCGGCTGCCTCGGGCAGTTCCTCCAGCGACGCCATCGCCACGGCGCGGTTGGCGGCCATCTCCGCCATCAGCCACGGGAAGTACCCGGTCGCGCTCATCCCGCGGATGGGGGGCAGCAGGTCCTCCTGCGAACTGAAGAAATGCGTCAGCGTGAAATCGCCGTTCGAAGCCCCCGATCCTCCCAAAGCGCCGAGAGATCGACGTCGAGGATCTCGCAGATCCGGCGCTGCACCTCTTCGATCGCGCGGTCCACCTCCTCGGCCCGGACGCTAATGAACCGGGACGACAACTCAGAGATGAGCGTCTCGAAAGGCTGCGGCGCGTTGGCGTAGAGCTGGCGGGCGGCGTCGGCCATAGGCAAACGCCAAGTATAGCCGGCTCGGTCCGCCCGGGGACGATATTTCGACCCTCATCGCTCGCTTCGGCTCTTGGTCCCGCTCAACGTCCTCTGCCGCCGGCGCGGATCTTCCGCCATCCCACCGCCAGCGAAGGACTTAGGCACGCTGACGCGAAACCTGGATTCCGGCCCGCTGCGACGGCCAGGTAGAGAGGCGCTCACGATCCACCTCAGCCTGGTCGCCGATTTTGACCCGAGTAGTTTTCCAGGCGGGGAGCCCGGAAGTACTTACAGATCCCGCCCGTCGGAATCCCGGCTAACGTTTGCCGTGACGCGATGGCACGTGACGCGGAAGGGGTTGGCCATGAAGCGGGGAATCGGACTCCTCACCAGGGTGCTGCTGGGCGGTATTCTCCTCGTCGTTCCGATCTACGTGGCCATCCTCCTCCTGCTCAAGGGCATGGCATCGGCCGCGGGGCTGGTGAAACCCGTCGCCCTGCTCCTGCCGGACTCCTGGCCCGCCGAGAAGCTGCTGTCTCTTCTGCTGGTCCTCGGGTTCTGCCTCCTCGTGGGCGTGGCCGTTCGCACCTCGCCGGGCCGCGCGCTTCGCGAGCGCGTCGAGCGCGGGCTCTTCGAACGCATCCCCGGCTATGCCCTCATCCGCAGCCTCACGCAGCAGGTGGCGGGACAGGGCGCGGGGAACGAGTGGAAGCCGGCATTGGCGCTGTTCGACGACGGCTTGGTCCCGGCCTTCATCATCGAGGAGTGCCCCGGCAACCGCTACACCATCTTCGTCCCGTCGATTCCCACTCCGCTGGCGGGCGCGGTCTACATTCTCGACCGAAACCGCGTGCATCCGCTCGACGTGCCCTTCACCGACGCCCTGCGGGTCATCTCGCGGTGGGGCTCCGGCGCAAAAGACCTGCTGGCGACAATGGAGAGAGCAAAGGGCGCGCCCGAGCGCGTCTAGCGTGCGTCTATCCATCCGTCCACTCTTGAAGCCGTCGCCGAGGCTCGACTCAGCAGCCGACGGCGGCCGCAGCCTCTCGGCTTCGTCCCGAGTCACACAATGGCGGCTGGAACTCCCGGCCGGGGGCGCATAGGATGTAGCCATGCAAACCGCCCGTTGGACTCTTATCGCTCTCATCCTCGCAACCGTCACCGCGTGGCCGTCGGCGCAGCAGCCCGCGCCAAAGCGGCCCGCGCCAAAGCCGCCGGCCCTGCAGCGGGGGCTGCCCACCGACGTCGCGCTGAAGCCCTGGAAGGGGGACTTCGATGGCATGGTGGAGCTTCGACGCGTCAGGGTGCTTGCCCCGTACAGCCGCACCTTCTACTTCAATGAGCTGGGCCGCGAGCGCGGGTACGCCGCCGACCTGGTCCGCCTGGTCGAGACGTACCTCAATGCCAAGCTGGCCAAGCAGCTTGGCAATCGCCCGCTCACGTTCCTGTTGATCCCGACGACGAGGGACAAGCTGATCTCGGGCGTGGCCGACGGGATCGGCGACATCGCCGTCAACCTGGGGGTGAGCGAGGAGCGCAAGAAGATCGTTGACTTCATGGTCGCGCCCGACGCTCCTCCACTGGCGGAAGTCGTGCTCACCGGGCCGACGTCGCCCGTCATCAACTCGGTTGACGATCTGTCCGGCAAGACGGTGCACACGCGGCCCTCCTCGACGTACCACGAGAGCCTGGTGGCCCTCAACGAGCGCTTCAAGAAGGCGGGAAAGCCCCTGGTCAACGTCGTCGCGGTGCCGGACGCGCTCGAAGACGAAGACATGATGGAGATGCTCAACCTCGGCCTGTTCGAGGTCATCGTCGTGGACGACCTGGTCGCCAACATGTGGGCGAAGGTGCTGCCGAAGGTGAAGGTGAACGCCGCCGTCACGCTTCGCACCGGCGCGCAGGTGGGTTGGGCGGTCCGCAAGGGCAGCCCGCTCCTTCAGAAGGCCGTCATGGACGCCTACGTCAACGCCGTCCAGAAGACGCCGAAGAACCTCAACGATCGTATCGCGCGCTATAGCGGCCGCGTCCGGCAGCTGCAGAACCCCACGCGCTCGGCCGACTACAAGCGCTTCCAGGACACGCTCGCGCTGTTCCGGAAGTACGCCACGCGGTACAAGTTCGACCCGCTGATGCTCTCCGCCCAGGGATACCAGGAATCGCAGCTCAACCAGGCAGCCAGGAGTCCCGTGGGCGCCATCGGCCTCATGCAAGTGATGCCCGCGACCGGGAAGGAACTGGCGGTGGGCGACATCACCGTCGCGGATTCGAACGTCCACGCCGGCACGAAGTACATGGATCAACTGGTGAGCAGGGAGCTGGCCGGCGCGAACCTCGATGAGGTCAACCGGACGCTCTTCGCATTTGCAGCCTACAACTGCGGGCCGGGCAACATGGCGAAGCTTCGCAAGGCGGCCGAGGCGCGCGGCCTCGACCCGAACGTCTGGTTCAACAACGTCGAGATCGTGACCGCCGAGAAGATCGGGATCGAGACGACGATGTACGTCCGCAACATCTACAAGTACTACGTCGCGTATAAGCTCATGGCGGCCGCCGAGGACGCACGGAAGAAAGCGCGGGAGGCGATCAAGAAGTAGGCACTGCCTCTCGAACCTCCGCCTGACCACGCGCCCGCGGCCGCGCGGCCGCGGGAGAGCGTCCTACTTCTTGTTGAGGTCGTCGTTCTTGTAGTACTTCGTGCCTTGCAGCGTCAGCTGCAGGGCGAGGCCGTTCTTGGTGATCTGGTAGACGTAGACGCCAGGCGAGACCTCCGCGGCCCCGGAGTAAGCGTCGCCCGACTTGCCTGCCTTGGCGGCCGCATCGGCTTGCCCGGATCCCGACCAACCCGAGTCGAGGAAGGTCGAGAGGGCTTTCTCGTTTGCGAAGACGAAGATCACCCGGTAGTCCTTCACGCCGATGCCCAGGCCGGCGCCGGCGGACACCATCTTCATGAACGTGTCCTGCTTGGTCTTGGAGTTGACGGCGACGCCGCCGCCCCTGGCCGTGCTCAGGACGAGCACGTTCGTGCCCATGTTGTCGAACACGGCGTACCCGGCCGACTTCGCGATCGCCTCCCGGGAAGCCGGTTGGAGCTTGTAGAGCTGCTCCAATGTCTCGCCTGCCATCTTCTTGATCTTCTGGCGCTGCTGTTCCGGCGTGTCCCCGGCGCTGGCCATCGTCGTCCCGATCAGGATGGCCGCGAGACCCAACCAGATGGTGCGGGTTCTCATCGCTCTGCTTCCTTTCATGTGGGCTTGCGCGTCGGCGCGAGCGAGGCGACGCCTGTGGCCGGCGTCCGAGCAAGTCCACGCACCGAGCCGCTCGTGCCCACGGAGGTCGGCACGAGCGGCTGGGTCTAGCTCTATTTCTTTCCGCGGCGGTTGAACAGGACGATGCCGACGATGACGACGACGAGGATCAGGCCGACCCACACCAGCGGGCTTCTGCCGCTTTCGGCCGCAGGCGCCGGGATCGGCGTCTCGGCGGCTGGCGCGGCCGCAGGGGCGGCTGCGGGCTCGCCGGCTGGCGCCGCTGCTGGCGGGGCTGCGGGCTCGCCGGCTGGCGCCCCGGCGGGTGCGCCCGCGGCGGGGGCCGATGTCCCCGGCGCCGCCGTGCTAGGCAGCGCGGCGGGCGTCCTGGCGGCAGGGGCTGCGGGCGTCGGCGCAGCAGCGGGTGCGGCGGCCGGCGCGTGACCGCTCACCGTGCTGTCCCTCACGATCTCGACGTCGGGAGCTTCGACAATCTTCTCGGCCGTCACGTTCATGCCCGGCCTCAGGTCGAACACGGTGGCTGGACTGCCCGACACCGTGAACTTGACGTCGTCCTTCACGACGTACTGTTTGTTCTCGCCGGAGGGCAGCGTCAGGATGACGGTGGGCCCGGAAGCGAACCACACCTTACCGGTCAGCGTGGATTTCGTGCGGACTGTCACGGGGGTCATCGTCGTCTTCACCTTGGCGGTGAGCGTCGTGCCGGGTTTGAGTTCCTGCACCGACACTTCTTTCCCATCGATGACGAACCTTCTCGTCGCCGGGACGTGGAACGTCTGCAGATCGCCGGACGAGAGCTTGACGAGGAGGTCGGTGCCTTCGACCTTCACGACTTCCCCCTTCAGCTCGGTCGTGCTCACGATCGGCTGCTGCTTGGTCACTTGCTTCGTGGTCGTCTGGGCCTGCAGCGCAGCCGTCGCCGCGAGGAGCAGGAATGCGGCGAGCGTGGCGCCAACGGCGAACGAGCGTGTGGTGTGCTTCATCTGTCGTCCTCCAAAACGGTTGAACGAAACCTGGCTGATGGACCGAAGAGCGCAATCTTCTGTTCGCGGCGCGCGATGGCAGTTCGCGTATTGGCGGACGGCAACTTGCCCGTTTCAGGGCAGCAAGACGCCTGACGCGCGGAGCTTAGCCCCCGGTCGAACTCATGGGACCTGTCAGAAGGGACAGGGCCGGCGGGAAAGAGGTACAGACTCAGATGCGGCGCGACAGCTCCGCGGCGGCGATGCCGATCTCGGCAAGGGCTATGCAGTACGCTTCGCCGTGAGGCGACACCGCCGAGCCGGATCGGCTTCCCTCCAATTGACCCGGTTCGGGCCGCAAAGTGCCCTGGAATTTGCCTCCCGGTCACTGGGGAGTTTCCAGGCGGAACCCGGCAGTACTCACAGGTCCCAGGCCTCCCGGTCCCAGCTAATATCCACGCGTTGGGGCGGGCAGTGACGGGAGACGAGAGATGGATCGCTACGCTTCGTGGGCGGAGCGCGTCGCTTGGACGATCGGCTTGGCCTGCCTGCTCGTCGCAGGGACGGCTTACCTCTCGGGCCGCGCTGCAGCCCGACGCGAACTCGACCGGTTTGCCGTTCTCCAGTCCGCCCGCACCCTGCAGGCCGGTCAACCCGATCGGGCGCTCTGGTCGCCGGAGCGCGTCGAGGCCTGGCAGAAGGCGCTCAAGGACCCGGCGCCTGCGCCGCTCGCGGTGCTGCGCATCCCGCGGATTGGCGTAGAGGTCGCGGTGCTCGAGGGCACCGACGAGTTCGTCCTCAACCGCGCCGTCGGCCACATCGCGGACACCTCGATGCCGGGCACGAACGGGAACAGCGGCATCGCGGGGCACCGCGACGGCTTCTTCCGAGCCCTGAAGGACATCGCGGTCGGCGATGTCATCGAGCTCGAGACGCTGAACGCGAGTGAGACGTACCGTGTCGAGCGGACGTGGATCGTCGCCCCGGAAGACGTGTCGGTGCTCGACGCCACGCCCACTCGTTCGCTCACCCTGGTCACGTGCTACCCGTTCTACTACGTCGGTTCGGCGCCGCAACGGTTCATCGTCCGGGCCGTCTCGCGCAACGGCCCAGCGCCCCGGTGATCGTGCGCGACAGGAGTCTGTCCTCTCGTCCTCCGGCGGTTCGAGGCCCAATCGCCCTGGTGGGCACACCAGGAATCGTCAACCAGATGGAGGCTCCCATGATGCGTAGATTAGGTCGGACCATTTTGGCGGTCGCTCTTCTCGCGTGCGTGACCGCTGCCGTCGCCTCGGCGCAGGCGCCGACGACCACGACGGAAACGAAGAAGTTCGAAGTGATCGCGGTCGATGGCAACCAGCTCGTTGTCAAGCTGCCGGAGGGCACGAAGGAGCTGACAGTACCGGAGGACTTCCGCTTCGACATCAACGGGCAACAGATGTCCGTGCACGAGTTGAAGCCCGGCATGTCGGGGACCGCGACGATCACCACGAAGACGACCATGAAGCCGGTCACCGTCACCGAGGTGAAGAACGGAGAAGTCATGCAGGCTTCCGGTTCCATGATCATGGTCAAGACCGATGAGGGCTTCAAGAACTTCACCGAGGGTGAGCTCGAGAAGCGCGGCGTGCGGATCATGAAGGACGGCCAGCCGGTGGCGATCACCGACCTCCACAAGGGAGACATGCTGACGGCCGTCATCATCACGAGCAAGCCGCCGCAGAAGCTGACCGAGAAGCAGGTCCAGGCGACCTTGGCGCATGGCGGTGCGGCCACGGGGACCGCGGGGACGGGCGGCTGGAGGGGCGGCGCCGGCGGGCAGCAAGGCGTCGGCGGCTAAGAAGGAGCCGGCTGCGCCGGCTGCGCCCCCGGCGGGCGAACCGGCGGCGGCTCCCAGAAAGCTCCCGAAGACCGCAAGCCCGCTTCCGCTGGTCGGGCTCGTCGGCCTGGGCTCGCTCCTGACCGGGTTCGGCCTGACGGTCAGGCGTCGTCGCTCGCATTAGCATCGGCAGGGCCGCGCCGGCCGTTGCGGCGGGCGCGGCCCGTTCTCCTATCTCGGCCGGTCCCGAGCCTCCTCCTCTTCCTCCCGACCGACGATATAATGGACCGAGGCAATCCACTATAAGCTGGGGCCCTCGCTTCCCAGAGGGTCTACGTCTGACTTTCAGCCGGCGCGCATCGCCGCGATCGGAGGGAGTCGATGAGGCTGGCCGCTCGCCAAGGAGGCGCGCTCGCCTTCCGTCCGGCGCTTGGTGCCTGGTCCTTCGCGTTGTTCGCCTGGGCCGTGGCGGCCGGTGTGCCGGCGCATGCGCAGGGCCGGGCGGATGGGCCAGGGGCCTGGTCCAACCTTGCCATCCCGGGCGGCACCGCCGGACTCCTGACCGCGGCGGGCCTCGACCCGGCCAGGCCGCGCACGACGGCCCTCCTCGACATCATCCGCGTCGTTCACGAGGTCCGGCCCGGCACCGTGCCCGAAGTGGACGAGCGGCGGGAGCGCGTGCTCGCGTACCTCGACACGCTCGAGGCCACGGACGCCGCCGGACCCTCCGACGAGGTTCCCCTTCCGGCGCCCGCGAGCGTCTGGCGGACACTGACCGCGAAGACCGGGCGCTTTTCCAAGTTCCTGCCCGGCGCGATCCTGTCCGATCGGCGCGCGTCTTTGTTGTACTTCGGGCTCTGTTCGATGGACGACGAGACGCGCGCGTACCTGGCCGCAACGCCCGCGCTCCTCCAACGCATCTACGCCTCGGACGGATCCGCGGTGATCGCGCTCCACGGCCGCGGGCTGCACGTGCGCGCCGGCCGCATCGACCCGCCGGGCGGTCCGCCGTCCGCGCCGCTGTGGGAGGCGATTGCGGGCGAGCCCCTGGCACAGCCCGACCGGTTCATCCTGGCGGTGCTCGAAAAGGACAAGGGGCGCCTGGCACTGTTGTACGACGCCGTCGCCCACATGGACCCGCCACGCCAGGCGTTTGCGCTCGGCCTCTGGATGGGTGACGCCGATGAGCGCCTCAGCCGGTTCCGGGCCCTGTACTCCGGCGTGCGCGGCGGGTCTGCGCGGCTGGCACCCACGCGCGCGGCCGTTCGCCCGCGGCTTGTACGATCCGGCGCACCTGTTGCTGGCTGCGCGCGTGTCCCCAGATGGACGGCCCGGACCGCTCGGCTGGCGGTCGTTCTGGCAGCGCGCGCTCGCGGACGATTGCCTGCCCCTCGGACCTCGCCAGGATCTCGCGAACCTCGAGCAGGGCGTTCTCGACGCCGCGGCCTTGCTCGAGACCGTCTACGCCAACACCGCGAGCCTCCGCCGGGACGTCGCGGAGGCGTTTTGCTTCGGCCAGCGGGTGTTCGGGGAGGCGCCGAGTGAGGCGCTTCCCGACGTCCTGATCGCGGTCCGCGGCTACAGCCGGTACCGGTCCCTGGACCTGACGCTCGAGCGGCTCGGCATCCGCGACCCGGCGGTGTACGCGGAGGCGCTCGATCGCGCGGAACGGATCGCCCGGATCGCCGATGCCGACCGGGCCGCGACGGCGCTCTCGCTGTACCAAGGTGCGCTCGTCCTGGTGGAGCGGGCGCGCCTCGCGCGCACCCTCGAACCGGCGGCCGCGAGCCGGCTCGTCACCTCGCTCGTCAGGCTCCCGACATCGGTCGACGGCGAGTATCACGGGGCGGTCGCGGCGTGGGTAGACGCCGAGTATCTTCCGACCCTCGGCGCCGCCGCGCCAGCGAATGGCTCGAGTGCGCCCGCTGCAGAGACCGCGGTTCTCGCGGCCTTTGCCGGCCGTTGCCACGATTCGCTGCCCGAACGCGTGGTCGATTTCGAGGGCATGCGCTACCGCGTCGATCCCTCGTCCGGCGAGCTGGCGCGGCTCGAGGCGGTTCGCGACAAGCAGGGCGGGATCTCGCTCGACGCCGCCCTGGCGCTCGCCCGCGAGGCCAGGCGCCTTGGCGCAGGCGTCGATTCCGTTGCCGCGATCCCGGCGCGGCTCGCAGCCCTCAACCGGCTGGCGGCGCCCGTCGCGCAACACCCGGAGGCCGCCCCAGAGTGGGACCGGGGCATCGCCCTCCGGGACACGTTGGCGTCAGCGGCGCGCGACCTCGGCGCCATCCGGCAGGCTGGCGATCTCCGCAAGGTCCGCGACGTCGCCGCCAGCCTCACCCGGGCGGCCGACCGGTTGCTGGGGCACGTCCTCGCCTCGCTCGCCTACGCCGGCGGCTTGACGGATCCCGACAGCACCGCACTCGTTGGCGGCGACCCCTCGCTCGTTCACGACTGGGGACTGCGTGCCGTGGACGAGGCGATGCGCGTTCGCTGGGCGTGGGCGATCCCTGACGAAAGCCACGAGGCAGCCACCCGATGGCATGTCCACGGCTCGCTGCTGGCCCTCGACGTCGGTCTCGCCAACCTGGCCCTGCGCCGGCTGTCGTCCGACGCGCTGCCCAGCGCGCCGACGATCTCCGAAGAGGATCGGCAGGGTTTCACGGAAGCGGCGGTGCTGAGCAACGCATGGGACTACCGCGACGAGGAGATGGCCCTGCTCGCGGCCGCCATCCGGCGCGGACGCGGCCGGGTGGCGTCGCTTGCAGCCGACCCGTCGCAACTGCCCGGCATCGCGGAGGGCGCCGGGCTCGACGAGGGGCGGCGCGCATGGTTGTCCTGGGCCGTCGTCCACGAGCGCGAGCGCGTCTCGACCTTCTTTTCCCTTGGAGATCTCCTGCGCCTCGGACGGCTGCCGGGCGAGCGCCTCGTCACGCCCGACGCCTGGGGCGCCTCGGGCCTCGCCTACGACGGCCGCCTCTCTCTGCGCTTCCCGGTCTCGCAGCCGTTTGCGACGCTCGCCGGCCGCAGGATCCGCGGGCTGATGGCGTCGCTCGTCCCGGACCTCGCGCTGCTCGTGGCCGAAAACCTCGACGACCGTCACCTGCCGGCGGCCCTCACGCGAGCGGTGCTCCTCGTCGCCACGCCCGATTACATGGACCGGCTGGCGCTCGCCTATGACGACGACTGGCTGACGCTGGTGGCGGACGTCCAACGGATCGTGCCCGCCCGCATGGACGACTACCTCGCGTTGGTGGCGACCGGCGGCCCGCTGGTGCCGCTCACGAAGTCCACCGAAGGCAAACAGCCATGAAGCGGTTGCCGATCGCCATCGCGGTACTGTCGGGCGCACTGTTTGTGGCCGGGCCCCGGGTCCACGGGCAACCGCCTCCGCCGGAGATCGTCTTCGAGTCGCCAACCGACGATGGGTACGCCAGCGGCCCGACGCCGATCCGCATCCGTTTGAGCCCGGCGAACACCGCGGTGCAAAGCGTCACGCTCTCAGCCGACGGCAGCCTGGTCTGCTCGGTCGAGCGGCCGCCCTTCGAGTGTCCGTGGGACGCCGGGCCGAAAGTGGCCGAGCACACGCTCCGGGCGTCGGTGCTGCTGGCCGATGGCCGTCGGATCGCCTGGGCGATCAGGACGCGCGGCGTGGCGTACGCCGAGACGGTGGACGTGGACGTCGTACAGGTGACCACCACGGTCACCGATGGCAAGGGGCGGTTCGTCCGGGGCCTGACGCGCGAGAATTTCCGGATCTACGAGGACGACGTTCCCCAGCCGATCTCGAGCTTCTTCTCGCAGAACATCCCGCTCGAGGTCATCGTCGCCATGGACGTGAGCGGCAGCATGAAGCCCTCGATGGCCGTTCTGAAGACCGCCGTCAAGAAGTTCCTGTCGGCGCTGCGCCCGACGGACCGGGTCACCCTGCTCACCTTCAACGACAACATCTTCACGCTCGCCCGGCCCTCGGTCGATCTGGCCACGCGCCTCAAGGCCGTCGATCGCATGTCGGCGTGGGGCGGCACGGCCCTCTACGACGTCATCCTGAAGGCGGTGAGCCAGCTGGGCCGACAGCCGGGGCGCCGCGCGCTCGTCGTGTTCACCGACGGGGAGGACCTCAACAGCCGCGTCCCGATCGAGGCGGTGGAACGGCGGCTCGAGGCCAGCGACGTCGTGCTCTATCCCATCGGGCAGGGCCAGGCGCCCAGGGTCCCGATGCTGAAGGGACTGCTCGAGCGCCTCGCGCAAAAGAGCGGCGGCCGCGCGTTCTTCGAGGAACTGAAGGACCTGGACGGGGTCTTCAGCCGGATCATCGATGAACTGTCGAACCAGTACCTGCTCGGCTACACGCGTCGCGACTCCACGAGGGACAGCCGGTGGCGGAAGTTGAGGGTCGAGGTGCCGGGGCGGGACGTGAAGGTCCGCGCGCGGCAAGGCTACCGGGTCGTCGAGAAATGAACAGGGGTTGGGTGATGGGTACCTGCCTCCCACGACAGGCGAGACGCCTCCTGCGGACAGGCGGGACGCCTCCTACGACAGGCGGGACGCCTGTCCTTCGGGCGCCCGGGACGCCTGTCGTACGGTGTCGCGGTGATCTGCGCGGTCCTGCTCGCCGTGCCCGCCGCTTCCGTCGTCCGGGCGGGCCGCGCGCCGGCTCCGCGGGATCCGCAGGCGCCGCTCTTCAAGTCCGGCATCGACCTGGTCACCATCGACGCGAACGTGGTGGACAAGATGGGGGCGCCGCTGCGTTCCCTCACACAGGACCAGTTCGAAGTGACCGTTGACGGGCGTCCGCGCCGCGTGCTGTCCGCGGAGCTCGTGGATCACGCGCCCCCGCCCGCGGCTGCGCCACGCGGCGACGACGACGCCGCGGCGTCGTTCGCGTACAGCTCCAACGACCGGCCGCGCAGCTCGTCGCCCCCCGGGCGCTTGTTCTTCATCCTGGTGGACCAGTCCAGCTTCAGGACATCGGGTGTCCGCGCGGTCATCACCGCGACGAGGCGGTTCGTCGATCGCCTGCAGCCGACCGATCGTGTCGGTCTCGTCGCGTTCCCGGGGCCCGGTCCGGTCGTGCGTGCGTCGGCCGATCACACGGTCGTCCGGTTGGCGCTCCCCGGGATCGTGGGGCAGAACCAACCGCTTCGTTCCACGCGCCGCACCAACATGAGCCTCGCGGAGGCCGCCGACATCACGGCCGGTGATGCGACGGCACTGTCAGCCGCCATCGAGCGCGAGTGCCGGGGACTGAGGGGCGCGGAACGGAGCCTGTGCGTGGACGAGGTGCGCGAGGATGCCCGAAACGTCGCGATGACCGCAGAACTGCAGGCCCGCCTGGCGCTGACCGAGATGCGGAGGGTGATCGAAGCGCTGGCCGTGTACCGAGGAACGAAAGACGCTGGTCCTCGTCAGTGCGGGCCTGCCTGCCAGCGACCGCAGCGGCGGTGGCCTCGACGTGAGCGCCGAGATCACCGCCCTGGCGCGAGACGCGGCGAAGAGCAACGCCAGCCTGTACGTGCTGCACCTGGATTCATCGTTCCTCGACGCATTCTCCCCTTCCGAACAGCACTTGAGCCGCACGGTGAGCCGCGACGCGGCGATCGGCGGCTCCGGCCTCGAAACCCTCGCCGGAGCGAGCGGCGGCACGCTGCTTCGCGTGGTCGCGGGAGCTGATTCGGCGTTCGACCGGGTGCTGCAGGAAACCTCTGCGTCGTACATACTGGGGCTCGAGCCGTCGGACAGCGATCGCGACGGCAAACCGCACGCCATCCGCGTCAGCGTGAAGCTGCCGGGCGCCGTGGTCCGGTCCCGCCGCGAGTTCATCCTGCCCCCGGCCGCGCGCGCACTGCTGCCACTCCCCTCGCCGCTGCGCTCGGTTCCCGACACGTGGCAACGGGTGTCCCGGTCGGCGTCTCCACCCGCACCATCGGCACCGAGCCGACGGGCGGATTGCGCGTGCTCGTCACCGCGAAGGTGGGCAGCGGCCTGTCCGGTTCGGCCGAGTTCACCACGGCCTTGATTGTCACCGACGCCCGCGGCCGCGTCGTCATCGCCACTCCGCCGGCAACCCAGCGTCTCGCGGTGCCGCCTGACACCAGCGGCGGGAGCGCGTCCTACCTCTCGACGATCGGATTGCCGCCAGGCAGCTACCACCTGCGCCTGGCCGCCGTCGATGCCGGTGGCCGGGCCGGGAGCGTGGACCATTCGTTCTCGGTGGCTCTTACCGAGGGCGACGGCGGCGTGATGATGGGCGATCTCGTGCTGTCGCATCCTGCGCGGTCGGCCGACGATCCGCTGGCGATCGTGCCGGACGGCCGGCTGCGCGGGACGTCGGTGGCCGTGCATCTCGAGGTCCTCAGACGCGCGGGCAGCCCCGCCCCAACCGTGACATTCGGCGTGGCCGACCGCGCGGACGCGGAGTTGCTGGTGCAGACGCGAGGCCTCGTCACGAAGGACGACGCGGGCGGCGGTTCGGCCGCGGACGCCGTCCTGGACCTGGCGCTGCTCCCGCCGGGCGACTACTTCGCCGTCGCCCTCGTCAGTGACGGCAAGCGCAAACTCGGAAGGCGGTACGAGCCGCTCCACCTCGATCGCGCGGTCCCGGCCGCAAACAGCGCGGATGCGGCCGCTCCCGCGGGGGCAGGCGGCGGCGCGCCGCGCGTCCATTTCACTCCGGGCCTGTCGTCCGCCCTGGTGAAGTCGTTCGCGCGGGCGGACGTCCTCACGCCGCCGGCCCTCGCCTTCTTCGCCGATCGCCTGAAAGCCGCCGACGCGTCGCCCCCCGCGGCGGCGGCGGCGGCGATGGGCGACCTGCGGAACGGCCGGTTCGATGCCGTGCTCGCCGGCTTGAACGACATCCCGTCGGATCGCCTGTCCCCCGCGTTCCTGAAGGGAGTGGCGCTGCTCGCGAAGGGCCAGCTCGAACCGGCCGCCGCCGAACTGCGCCAGGCGCTGCGCCTCGCCGACGACTTCCTGCCCGCCGCCTTCTACCTCGGCGCGTGCTACGCAGCCGGGGGGAAGGACGAAGAGGCCGTCGGTGCCTGGCAGACCGCGCTCGTCACGGAGGGCGGCGCCCGCATCGTCTACGACGTGCTGGCAGACGCGCTGCTCCGCCTGGACGACGCCGACCAGGCGATCGAGATCATCAACGAGGCGCACGCGCGCTGGCCCGACGACGATGGCTTGCTCCTTCGGCTGGCCGTCGGTCAGGCGATGCTGCAGCGCCGAGCCGACGCTGTTGCCACGCTCCGCCCCTACCTCGAATCCCATCGGACGGACACGGAAGCAGCGGCACTCGCCCTCCGTTTGATCTACGACGCTCACGCCGCCGGCGGCGTCATCGAGTCGCAGGAGGCCGATCGCGAAATGGCGGGGAGGTACGCAGAGTGGTACCGGGAGGCTGGCGGCCAGAACCCGGCCCTCGTTGCCCGGTGGCTGGCGTTCATCGGAAAGAAGTGAGGTTCAGGACGGTCCCAGCCGCACGCTGGACGCGTAGAAGAGCACCCGCCCGAAGATCTCCGAGACGCCGACGAGGGCGAGCACCGCGTAGCGGGCGCGGATTGCAGCATGGAGGGCCGGGCCGTTCCGCAGCAGGGTCACCAGCAGCACAGCGCCGGCAACGGCGGCGGCGACGCGGGCCGTCGCCAGCCACCACGCCGCGTGTCCGACCGACGCCGGGCTGATGGCAGCCGCGGGTTCCGCCGGGATGCCGGCCAGAAGCGCCGGCACGAGCAGGACTTGAAACGTCAGGAGCGTAATGGCCGCCACGCCGAGCAATCGGGCCGCCCGCAGCCCGAGTTCGGGCGCCGCGAGCGTCACGATCACGACGAGTCCGAGCAAGACGGTGCTCGCGAAGAAGGTGACCGGGGTAGTGAAGCTGTCCCAGGCCGGCTGGCCGGCAGCCATGTAGAGTCGCGCCATCGCGAAAACGAGCGCGAGCCCGGCGACGGCGGCAGCAGTGGTTGCCGCGCCGCGAAGGGACGAACCGCCTCGATCGCCCGCGTGCAGGAGGGCAAGCGCCCCGAGCGCGGCGACGAAGACGATGGCCAGCACCACCTCCCTGCTCAACCACGATCCGCGGACGTTGGCGAGCGCAAGCCATGCCTGGAGCGGCTGCCCAAGGTGCAGCAGCGAGGCGAGCAGGCCAAGCACCGCCGCCACTGCCGCGACGACGAAGGGCGTCTCGAGGCGACCCGTCAATGGCCACGTCTCCCCGCCCGCCCTGACGGCAGAAGCCTGCACCAGCGGCAGCGCGGCGAGTACCAGCACGATGCCCACCGATGTCTGCATCAGCAGCGTGAAGGCCACGAGGGCGCATTCGCGGACGTTCATAGTTCTTCCCGGTTGCCCAGTCGTGCCGCGCCGGTCCCGGCCGCCGCATGGCGGTGCACTTTCAGGACGATCGACGGACGCGTGATGGACGGGTCGGGCAGCGGATAGATGTCGCGGCCGGCGGTACCGTGTCGCGCCTCGAGTTCCCGGAGTTCGCCGAACTCGAGAGCTCGCATCGGGCAGGCCGAGACGCACGCGGGCGGACGCCCGGCCTGCCGCTCATCCGCGCACAGGTCGCACTTCGACATGCGGCCGGCGTTCGCATCGTAGCGGGGCGCCCCGTACGGGCACAGCCACTCGCAGTAGCGGCAGCCGATGCAGCGCTCGGCGGCAATCGCCACGGTGCCGTCGCCGCGCTTGTGCATCGCGCCGGTCGGGCAGCCGCTCACGCAAGCCGCCTTCTCGCAGTGCATGCACGACAACGACACGCTGTAGGCAAACGCGGTGGTCGTCCAGGCGGCACCCTGCGGCACCCACTCTCCGCCCTCCACCGTTGCGACGCGACGCCAGAGGCGTCCCGCCTCCAGGTCGTGCTTGTCCTTGCACGCCACCTGGCACGCCTTGCACCCGCTACACGCCGTCGTATCGAGGAAGAATGCTAGTGGCATGTTTGCCGATTGAGCCACCAGTGGGCTCCGATCCCCGTCTCCCATCCCTGATCCCTGATCCCCGAGTCCCCGAGCCCCTCCCGTCACACCGCCTTCACCTCGACCAGCATCGTGTGCTGGGCGTTGCCGCGCGCGCCAGGGGTCGTGCGCTGCGATGTCAGCACGTTCACGCAGCCGCGGCGGTCCACACCCTTGGCGTCGGGCGTCCACCAGGCGCCCTGGGGGATGTCCACCAGCCCCGGGATCATCCGTGTCGTCAGCCGCGCCCGCCCGCGCAACTCGCCGCGGTCGTTGAACACCCGCACCATGTCGCCGTTGCGGATGCCACGAGAGGCCGCGTCCATCACGTTCATGTAGACGCGCTGCGGCGTCGCCTCCTCCAGCCAGTCCACGTTGTCGTGTGTCGAGTGCACGCGCCGGTGGTAATGAGTGCCGATCGCCTGGAGAGGGTACTTCTGATGCAGCGGGTCCCACGGCCCACCTTCCCACTCCGGGATGAACGTCGGAATCGGCGGCAGGTGCTCGATGCGCATGTCCGCCAGCCGCGACGAGTAGATCTCGATCTTCCCCGACGGCGTGCCGAGCGGGTGTGTCTCGGGCGATTCGCGGAAGTCGGCGAACGGCACGTGCGGCTTGTCGTACTTGAACACGTGCACGCCGCGGCGCCGGAACTCGTCGAAACCCGGGAACGTCGGGTCCGCCGCCTGCGCCGGCTTGATCGTCTCCTCGAGCCACTGCAGCTCGGTCTTGCCCCCCGTGAAGTCCTGGGCGAGTCCGAGCTTGTCGGCAATCAGCGTGAAGATGTCGTAGTCGCTCTTGCACTCGTGCAGCGGGGCGATCGCCTGGTTCATGAAGATGACCGACGCCCCCTGGTCCCAGATGGTGCAGATGTCGTTGTGCTCGAACCAGGTGACCGCCGGCAGCAGCACGTCCGCGTAGCGGGCGCTCGGCGTCATGAACTGATCGGTGACGACGATGAAGTCCAGGAGCTTGGGGTCGCGAAGGATGCGATCGGTGCGATTGATGTCGCCGTGCTGGTTGATGAGGGCGTTGCCGGCCGTGTTGAAGATGAACTTGATGCTGGTCCGCAGCGTCCGCTGGCCCTCGGGCAGGCGCACCACGCCGTCGGCCGCGGTCATCTCGGTGCCGCGTTCGACGGCCTGCGTCCACTTGTAGACCGGGATCATCTCCGGTACGGGGTTGGGCAGGCGGGGGAGGCCGCCGAGAGGCAGCGGCCGCCCGACCGAGTAGCTGACGCCACCGGGGCTGCCGCCGCTGATGCCGATGTTGCCGGTCATCGCGGCCAGCGTGATGCTGCCGCGCACCGGC
The DNA here is from genome assembly GCA_963724775.1 of uncultured Acidobacteriota bacterium. Classification (GTDB taxonomy): domain Bacteria; phylum Acidobacteriota; class Vicinamibacteria; order Vicinamibacterales; family Fen-181; genus CAVRWB01. Next base: position 711,164 of record CAVRWB010000020.1, on the reverse strand, counting down.
TGTTCGCCGTACGCGCGCCGGTTGTAGGCAAGGCCCGCCAGCAGCGCTGCCGGCTTCGTTCGCGCGTATTCACGCGCCAGGGCCGCGATGGTCGCGGCTGGAATCTGCGTGAACGGCTCGGCCCACCCCGGTGTCTTCGGGACGCCGTCGGACTGGCCGAGCACGTAGCTCTTGTAGGACGACCCGGGCGGCGCGCCCTCCGGAAGGTGCTCCTCATCGAAGCCGACGCAGTAGCGATCCAGGAAGGCTTGATCGTGCAGCCCTTCCGACAGCATGACGAACGCCATCGCGTCCATCAATGCGCTGTCGGTTCCCGCGCGGATCGGGATCCACTGGTCGGCGAGGGATTGCGCGGTCATCGTCAGGCGAGGGTCGATGACGACGATCCGGGCGCCCGCCTCGCGAGCGCGCTTCAGGTGATAGCTGGTGTTGGTGCCGAAGATCGTCTCGACGGGGTTGAAGCCCCACAGGAGGATCAGCTTCGCGTTGACGTAGTCGTCGGCGCTGTGGCCCGTGTCGGACACGCCGAGCGAAAAGGGCGAGGCCCAGCGGGCGCAGGCGGAGCTGTACGAGTTGTAGTAGCCGAGGCGCCCGCCAAACAGCGAGAGCAGCCGGGCCGACATCATCGAGCCGGCAAAGTAGCTGCTGCCGCCAGACCCGTAGTGGTTGAAGAAGGCAGCCGGGCCGTGCGTGTCGCGCACGCGGCGCATCGCCGTGGCGACCAGCGTGGCCGCCTCGTCCCAGGTGACGCGCTCGAACCGCCCCTCGCCGCGGTCCCCCACCCGTTTCATCGGGTACTTCAGGCGGTCGGGATGGTAGACGCGCCGCCGGTACGCGCGCCCCTTCGGGCAGGCGCGCAACTGCGGGTCGCCGGGGACGTCCGGCCGATCGTCGGTCGTGATGCGGATGATGCGGCCGTCCTTGACCCACGCCTTCAGCACGCAGTGACCGCCGCAGTTGTGCGCGCAGCCGCTGGGAACGACCGTGATGCCGCTCGACGGGGGCGGGTCCGGCGCGTTCGCACGAAGCCGCCGGAGTCCGGCTCCCGCCGCGGCCGCACCGCCGCCAACCACGGCTCCCCAGCGCAGGAACGAGCGCCGGGAGACGTCGCGCTCGAGCGTCGGGTTCAGGCGCGGGGTGTCGTCGGCCATGCGGGGGGATTCTATACGTCGGGAGTCTTTTCGTGGCGAGAGGGTCCCTCAATGACAATTCTGTAAGTTGACAGGATTGTAATCGGTAAAGGCGTCTGCCACGAAAAGACTCCCGAGGCTTTATCAGCGGGGCAGCGTCGCGATGAACTCGCGTGCCACGGCAGCGACGTCGCGGTGGCGCACGTCCACCTCGTGGTTCAGGCTGCGCATCGTGTCGTCCGAGATCCGCCCGGCCAGGTCGTGAAGGGCGGCGGCGATGGCGGGCCGCTCCAGCAGCACTCGCGTGTTGACGACGGGGACGGCGTCGTACGGCGGGAAGTAGTGGCGATCGTCATCGAGCGCCACCAGATGGAGGGCGGCAATCAGGCCGTTGGTGGCGTCGCCCGCCACGACGTCCACCTGGCCAGCGGCAAGCGCCCGGTACATCAGGGCCAGGTCCATCACGCGCGGCTGCTCTTGGAAGCGGAGGCCGTAGGCAGTCACCAGGCCGCGATACCCGTCCGGCCGCTCGAGAAACTCGTACCCGAAGCCGGGGCGATACCGCTCCTGGACACGAGCCAGGTCGCCGATCGTCTTCAGCCCCAGTCGTCGCGCCTCGTCTCCTCGCACGAGAATGGCGAAGGTGTTGTTGAACCCGAGAGGCTCGAGGGCCGTCCGGCCCGTCCTGGCGTAGTCCTCGCGCACCTCGCGGGCCACCGTGGCGCGATCGTGCGACACCGGGCGGTGAAAGACCGCGGTGAGCGCGGTGCCAGTGTACTCCACGTACAGGTCGATGTCCGCGGTCTGCAGCGCGCGATCGCAGATGGCGGTGCCGCCCAGCTCGAACCGGCGCTGGACCGCCACGCCGTGCCGCTCGAGCGCCTGCGACACGATCTCTCCCAGCACCAGCTGTTCCGAGAAGTTCTTCGATCCGACCACGACCGCGCTGCGACCACTCGCCGCCGTCACGGCCGCTCCGACCAGAAGGACGAGAATCGCCGCCGCCCCGATGGCGATCGCCCGTCGCCGCGTCCGTGCCGGCCGTCGGTAGGACACGGCCGCCGCCAGCCAGCCGAGCAGCGCATCGGCCCCGATCGCCAGGGCGGCAGCTGGAACGGCGCCCGCCAGGATCACGACGGGATCCACCATCGACAGGCCGCGGAAGATGTACTCGCCAAGGCCGCCCGCGCCAATGGCCGCCGCGATCGTCGCGGCACCGATGCCCACGACCGTGGCAACCCGAATGCCGGAGACGATCGAGGGCAATGCCAGCGGAAGTTCCACGAGGGTGAACAGCTGCCTGGCTGTCATGCCCATCGCCGCGCCGGCCTCGATGAGGACCCGGTCCACCGAGGTCAACCCCGCGGCCGTCATGCGGATGACGGGCAGCAGGCCGTACAGGACGAGAACGACGATGGCCGCGCGCGCGCCGATGCCGCCGACGAGCGGCACCGGGATGAGGAAGCCGAACATCGCGAGGCTCGGAATCGTCTGCACGATGTTCGCGAAGGCGACCAGCGGCGCCCCGAGGCGAGGACGCCGCGCGGCGAGCACCCCGAGCGGCACCCCAACCAGCACGGCGACCGTGGTCGACACGGCCACGAGCGTGACGTGCTGGCCGGTCAGCGCGAGCAGCTCGCCCGAGTGCGCAGCCCAGAAGCGCAGCAATCTCACCGTGATACTCCTCCGTCAGGCGCGGGGTGCCCGCTCCTGGCCTCCAACGGGCGGCGCGCGTCGAAGAGCGCGCGCACCCGCGGGTCCGTCGACCGGGCGATCGCGTCCGGATGGTCGCAGGCAATCAGGCGGCCCTCGTCGAGGATGCCGACGCGGGTGCCCAGGCCGAGCGCCTCGTCCATGTCGTGCGTCACGATGACGACCGTCTTGTGGAGCGTGGACTGGATTCGGGCGAACTCGGCGTGCATCTCCGCGCGAGTGATCGGATCGAGCGAGCCGAAGGGCTCGTCCATGAGCAGGATGGGCGGATCCACGGCGAGGGCGCGGGCGACGCCGGCGCGCTGGCGCTGTCCACCCGACAGGTCGCCGGGCCACCGGTCCGCGAACTGGTTCGCGGGCAGGCCCACCAGCGCCATGACCTCTTCGACGCGGGCCTGGATGCGGCCGCTCTCCCAGCCGACGAGTCGCGGGACCAAGCCGACATTCTGGCAGACGGTCATGTGGGGAAAGAGCCCGACCTCCTGCAACACGTAGCCTGCGCGGCGGCGGAGCGCGAACGGCTCCCACTCGCGGGTGTCGCGGCCCTCCACGATCACCTTTCCCCTCGTTGGCTGCAGCAGCCCGTTCACGAGCTTCAGGGTGGTCGTCTTGCCGACGCCGCTGCGGCCGATGAGCGCCAGCACATCACCCGCCCCCACGCGAAGGCTGAGGCCCTCGAGGATCGCGGGGCCCTCCAGGCGCGAGAAAGACACGTCGCGGAACTCGATGTCGCCGGTGTGGCCGTCGGGCATGAGAACGCCAGTCCCCATCAAGCATGGATCGTACCCCGCGACCGGGATACGATCGCGGTTTTCCTTCAAATTTCTTGGGCGCTTCTGATTCCTGGACGATCGAACGCCGATACGTAGAGCGAAAGGCTCGACCGGTGTAGACAGTGAACAGCCAGGAACCCGATCCGTCCGTGGAGGTCGTCCATCTTCGACGCCTGCTGGACATCCAGCCCGGCTGCCTGATGCGTGTGGGGGCAGACGGGACGGTGCTGGCGGCCAACGATGGCGCCCTCATGCTGCTGGGAGGCAGGACCCCGGCGGAGGCGCTCGGGCGGGACTTCGCCGTTTGGGTCCCACCGGAGCAGCACGACCGGTGGAGGGCATTCACTCTCGCGGTCGTTCAGGGCTCGCCGTCGTCGATCGAATGCGACATTGCGCCGCCGTCCGGCGACCGGTACCCCACGCTCTTCCACGCGATCCCGCTGACCGACCATCCCGACGGCGTGGCTTCGATGGCCGTCGCGGCTCGCGTCATCTCCGCCCAGCGCCAGCTCGAAGCTGCGATCGGCGACCTCACGGAGCAGCTCAACGAGCGCGGCGCCCAGCTCCAGGCTCGCGACGAGGCGCTCGCCATGGCCGAAGGTGCGCGCCGCGCCGCCGAGGCGAATTGCGCCAGGGCGCTTGCCGACGTCCGGCAGCTCGAGCTGGCCCTGAACGACTTCGCCAGCCGCCAGCAGCAGGTGGGCGGGGCCGCCCTGCAAGAGGCACAGCAGGCGCTGGCGAGTTCGGAGCGGCGCGGGCAGGAGATCGGCGCAGATCGCGACGCACTTCAGCGCCGGCTCGAAGAGGCGCTCGTCACTTCGGAGCAGCGCGAACAGGAGGTCGGCCGGGAGCGCGATGCACTCCAGCGCCGGCTCGAAGAGGCGCTGGCTGCCGGCCAGGACCGCGAAGCGGCGCTCCGCCAGTTGCAGGCGGCCCACGCGGATCTCCTGGCCACCCACGCAGCGGCGACAGTCGAACGCGACCGACTCGCCAGCGCGCTGCGCGAGCACGCGGTGCATCTGACCGCCCTGGCGGACGGGATCCCAAGCGTCGGCGGCCCAGTTGCGGCCGACGCGTCGGTCGGGTTGCGCGTCGGCCTCGAGGAGCGACGACCATGACCGGCGAACGACCCGCGCGCCGCTATGCTGCCGCCACGTTCCCTGAAATTCGCGGGATCCGCCTGTTGCCATCAGGGGCCGAGGCCACGCTCGTCAACCTGTCGGCCACCGGGGTCCTCGTCGAGTGTACCAGCCGCTCGGTGCCGGGAACGGTCCTGACGGTCGAGTTCGCGGGTACGTTCAGCCCGGCGTCGATCGAAGGCCGCGTGATACGGTGCGAGGTCAAGGGAATCGCGACGGACGGCTCCCTGCGTTTTCACATCGGCCTCGCGTTCAGCACACGAATCGCGCTGCCAAACGACGGCGCGGACGAACCCGCCCTGTGCGCGGCGGCCCCCGTCGCGTCGCGCCCGGCGCCTGCCGCTGGTCCGGCCGCGCACGCGCCTGTTCTACGCAACCGCTGGTAGCTCGAGCACCGGCGCTCACCTCCCCACCCACTTCGCCTCCATCACGTGCGGCTTGCGGCGGCGGCCAGGCCGACCCGCGCGCGAGGTCCACAAACCGGTAGAATCAGCGGAGACGTCAGGCCTGCACCGTCCGGGTCGTCGCGGGAGGGGAACCGACCGATGCGCGAGACACACGAGAAGGAAGGGGTCGTCAAGTACACCGTCAAGCACGAGACGGCGAGGATCGCTTTCCCTCCGGAGATGCCGGACCTGATGTCGTGGCGCCAGCGTCTCCGCGCGCTCGAATTGATCGGGGCGGACCCTGACGGACTTGGCTACGGCAACCTGAGCATCCGCCTGTATGGCTCACCGTCCTTCCTGATTACGGGCAGCCAATCGAGCGGCCTCGGCGAAGTGGACCAGCGCCACTTCGCCAGGGTCACCGTCGTCGATCTGGACAAGAACTTCCTCCGCTCGTCCGGCGAGCGGCCACCGTCCTCGGAAGCCCTGACCCACGCAGCGCTGTACCAGGCGAGCGGCGCCATCCGAGCCGTCGTTCACGTGCACTCGCGCGTCATCTGGACGGCTCATGTGCACCGGCTGCCGACAACCCGGGACGACGTGTTGTACGGCACGCCGGAGATGGGTTACGAGATGATCCGGCTGCACAAGCGAGGCGCGCTCGGTCGCCTCGGGGTCATCGTCATGGGCGGACACCAGGACGGCGTCATCGCCTTCGGACCCTCTCTCTCGGACGCTGCGGGCGAAATCCTGAAGTTGCTGCCGGAGCCTGCGACACAGGGTTAGTCCGCGCGACGACAGTCGCCAACGCCCGACAGGCGGGACGCCTGTCCTACTTCCCGTCCTTCTTCAGGTACGCCGTCCCCTCGGCAAGCCACTTCGGCGCCGGCGCGCCCTTCAGGTAGTGATCGAAGAACTCGAAGAACCGGACGGTCAGGTCCTTCTGGTTCGCCACGCCGCCGAGGTGATGCCCTTCGCCAGGGTAGGCCAGCAGCACCGCGTTCTTCCCGTTGTAGCGAAGCGCGTTGTAGAAGGCGAGGCCGTTGATGAAGCCCACGGTCGGATCGGCCGTCCCGTGCATGATGAGGAACGGCGCGGTCGCCTGCGGCGCCCACGTGATGGCCGACTCGTTCCGATACCGATCCGGTTGTTCCCAGGGCGAGAAGCCCCAGCGTCCCTGGTCGTAGAGGTAATACTGAAACGCGGTGTCGCCGCTGCCGCCCTGCGCCTGATACGACCAGCCCCAGTTCATGTTGAAGTCGTTGGCGAGATCGACCACGCCCGCGCCCATGCCGACCGCCGCAAACATCTTCGACATCGTCCCGATGTAGGCGGCACCCTCGCCCCCGTAGCTGTGGCCGATGACAGCGATGCGCTTCGGGTCCGCGTAGCCAAGCTCGATCACCTTGCGCGTCCCGGCCTCGACGCATTCCAGCATGTCGCTGTGCGACGCTCCCGTGCGGAAGTGCACGTCGGGCATCATCGTGAGGTAGCCATCGCTCACCGCCTGGGTCGGCATCCGGCCCATGCTGACCATGTAGACCGGGGGCGTGTAGACGTGCATGTTCTGCGAGTTCTTCTCGTAGAACGTCACGATCATCGGCTTCTTCTCCCCCGGCTTGTAGTCGTCGGGCACCGCCAGGATTCCTTGCAGGCGCTTACCGTCCTTGTTCTTGAAGTCGAACAGGACGCGGTGACCCCACATGAAGTCCTTCTGCTGCGGGTTCGCGTCCGTGATCCGCTTGGAGTCGGAGAAGGCGGGGCCCGACACGCGAAGATCTGGAAACTCCACGAAAGTCTGGCGCGTGAACAGGAACCGGTCCGCCTTGCGCGCCTTGACCGGCGTGCTGAACGACGCGTCCTCGTAGACGAGCTCCTTCAGCTGCCCGCCGGCAAGCTCGTAGAAGCCTGCCTTCTTCGTCCACTCGCCGTAGGCCGACAACGTGAGAGGCTTGGCCAGGTCGAACGTGCCGCGCGGCCCGACCTCACGCGGCACGGTGAGATCGACTGGCGCGGTCCGGACGAGGCGGTAACGCGTTTCAGTCTTGCTGCCCACGCCGCCGGTGACGTTGGACGCGGCCGAGCCGTCGAGCGGCAGCAGCCACAGGTCGTACCGGTGGTTCACGATGATCGCTTTGCCGTCGCTCGTGTAGCCGGCGATCCCGTACGGCGGCTTCGTTCCGGGGTGGTCGTACTCCGTGTCGGAAAAGCCCATCGGGCCGCCGCCGCTTGCCAGCGCCCGCGTCGTGTTCGCGTCGAGGTCGTAGGCCTGGAACCGGTTGTCCTTCCAGTACAGGAAGTGCGTGCCGTGCGGCGAGATGCCGAAGACGTGGCTGCCCGTCAGCTGCCCCTTCACGATGAGCGTGCGCTCGCCCGTTCGGCTGTTGACGCGGTAGAAGTCCGCGGCGGGAAGGCGCTTCTGGTCGCGGAGATACGGTCGCGTGTCGCGCCCCACCGCCCACTTGCCGTCAGGCCCCACGTCCAGGTCCTTCATCGTCTCGTCGGCGAGCTTGACGAACCGCTTCGCCGCCACGTCGAACGCCTGGCGGAAAGTGAAGTTGCGGTCTTGCGCCGCGCGGATCATCTGCAGCGACTGCACGCGCTCGTCGGCCGTGTTCCACACGTCCACGTCCGCCGTCTCGTCGGTCGACTTGCGAGTCGTGTCCGGCGGCGCGACCTGCTCCTTCATCCCGAAGAACACGCGCGTGTTGTCCTCACTCCACGCCAGCGGCGCCCGGTCGCTGATGACCCACCCCTTCGGGAAGTTGTCCGCCTTCCCGGGTTCGAGCACGATCGGCGCCGGCGCGGCCGCGCCCTCCTTCAGCGCCGCGGTAACGTCGGGGAACGCCAGCAGCGCGTTGTCCTTCTCGCGCATCTTCTCGACGTCGCTTCCACGAAGCACCGCGATCGCATGGCCCTCGTCGTTCCAGGCGAGGCGGTTGTAGCTCTTCGCATCGTTGTCGAAGACGGTCGTCCGGCCGCTTGCCGTGTCGAAGACGAAGAGGCCGTTGACGTCCTTCACGGCCGCGTCCACGGTGTAGGCGAGGAGCTCCCCGGTGCGGTTGAAGGCGATGTCGGCCACGCTGCCGAGCAGCTGATGGCGTCCGGTGCGAAGGTCCAGCAGCACCACGTCCACGCCGCGCGGCCCTGCCGGCGCGTCGGTCGCCCCGCCACGCCCACCGCCACCACCCGGCGGCTGGCCGCCCGGCGCGCCGCCGCCGCGCCCACCGGACGCGGCCGGGGCTTCACCACCGCGGCGCCGGAGGAACATGTGGGTGGACGTCGCCGAGAAGGCGTAGGTCCCGATGTCCTGCCACGACCGCACGGCGCCGGTCGCCAGGTTCCGCAACTCGAAGCGGCGCGGGGGCACAACCGGCGTCACCCCGGTGCGAGCCGCCGGGTTCGACTGGGAGGCTGCCGCGCCAGGCTGCGGCGGTGTCGCCGGGCCGCCGGCGGGCTCGGTCGCCCCAGGTCCGCCCGATCCGCTTCGGCCCGCGCGCGCCCGCTGCGCCGCCCACGGGTCGACCTGGTACGCCAGCCACGCCGAGTCGGACGAGAACGCCGGCTCCGTAGCGTCCGGCACGGTCACCTCCTGGGTGGTCTCCAGGTTCAACAGGTGAAGGACCGGCTTCGACTCGCCCGGCGCCGTATTGGTGAGCTGCAGCGTGTAAGCGACCCACCTCCCGTCGGGCGACATCTCCTGGCCGGCGATGCTCCGCCACTTGGTGTAGTCGTCGATCGTCAGCGCCTTCTTCGCGGGCGCCTGCGCGTGTGGCAGGGCGTAGAAGCCAAGCGCGACGGAGGCGGCAATGGCGAGAAGGGCGCCACGGTGAAACAGGGATCGGGCGTTCTGCGTCGGCGTGTTCATCTGCGTTCCTTCGTGCGAGGGATGGCCGGCCTCACTGCCAGGCGGGGGCGCGCAGCAGAGTCTACCCGAGAATTGGTAAGGTATTACCGGAGGATGGCATGAAGCGAACGCTACTCGCGCTTGCGATGCTGCTGGCGGCGGCTGCCCCGGCGATGGCGCAGGCCGATGAGGAAGGCTGCACGGACCACCCGATGTTTCCGCGCATGGCGAGCTTTCACATCGGGCGCTGCGACAGCGAGGAGCCGAGTTCATTCGAGTTCGAGAAGCCAGGTGGAACCGTGAAGGTGGAAGGCCACTACTGGAAGATCGACTACTGGCTGAAAGACGACGCCCGGCAGCTCCCGCCGGCGCAGATCGGCCGGAACTACTGGAACCTGGTGGCCGCCAAGGGCGGGACGAAGATCCTCGAACGGTTCGATTCGAACGGGGGCACGTTGACGGCGAGCATGCCCGGCCCCAAGGGCTCGGGAACGATCTGGCTCCAGGTCTACGTCACCATGGACGGCGACGGCCAGGCCTACTCGCTGACAATCGTCGAGCAGAAGCCCGCACGCTGACGAAGAAAGGGCCCGGAGAACCTCTCGCAGGTTCTCCGGGCCCGCTCCATCTCCTACCGAACCACGATCGGCGTGAACGTCGCGACCTGGCCCGCCGCCGAGATGGCGTAGACGATGTCGGTCGTCTTCGGCACGACGCTGGACCCGCCCGCGTTGACCGACCACGTGCCCTTCCCGCCAGGCTTGTTGGAGCCAATCAGCGGCCCGTTGATGGCGTTCAGGCGCAAGGTGATCGTGTTGCCGTTGGTGTAGTTGGTCGTGCCGTTCACGCTCCAGCTCGCCGTGGTGACCCCCTTCGACACCTTCAGCGTGGCCGTCGCGCTCGTGATGGCGAGCGTCTCGGTCCCGGTCCCCGTCAGCGGCACGCTCTGCGGGCTGTTGCTGGCGTTGTCCGAAATCGTGACCGATCCGTTCCTGGTCCCGATGCCGGTTGGCTTGAACGCGACGTTGATCGCGCAGTTGGCACCCGGCGCCACCGTGGTGCCCCTGGCGCACCCGTTGGTGACGATGATGAAGTCGAGCGGGTTGGCACCGCCCAGCGCCACGCCGCCGATGACCAGGTTGGCGTTGCCGCTGTTGGTCACGGTGATCCGCTGGCTCGCGGTGGTCGTGCCCGCAACCGCGCTCGCGAAGGAGAGGCTCGCCGGGCTGACGGTCACCGACGTGCCGAGCCCGTTGCCCGACAGCGCCACCGCTTGCGGGCTGCCAGGCGCGTTGTCGGCAATCGACAGGGTCGCCGCACGCGCGCCGATAGCGGTCGGCGCGAAGACGACCGTGATGGTGCAGCTCCCTCCCGGGAGGACGGCGGCCGCGCAGCCGCTGGCGCGGAAGTCACCCGGGTTGGCGCCGGTGAGCGTGAGGCCGGTCACCGTGAGGTTGGCGTTGCCCCCGTTTGTGACGAGCACCGCCGCACTTGCGGTCTGACCGATGGCCGTGCTCGCGAACGTGATGCTGGTCGGGCTGACGGTGACGACCGGCGCGAGGCCGGTGCCCGACAGCGCCACCGTCTGCGGGCTGTTGGAGGCGTTGTCGGCAATTGACAGCGTGGCCGCGCGCAGGCCTCTCGCCGTCGGCGAGAAGGTGACCTGGATCTGGCAGCTGGCGCCCGGCGTGACGGTCCCGCAGGGGCTGGCCACACTGTTCACCGCGCTGAAGTCGCCCGCGTTGGCTCCGCTGACCGCGAACGTGCCGACCACCAGGTTGGCCGTGCCCGTGTTGGTGACCGTCACCGGCACCGAGCTCGCCTGACCGACGATGGTGTTGGCGAAGCTGATGCTGGCCGGGCTGACGCTCGCAATCGGGATGACCGCCGCCCCGGACAAGGAGACCGTTGGCGAGCTGGAGGGGTCGTTGTCGGCAATCCCCAGCGTGGCCGTGTGCGTGCCCGTGGTGGCCGGCGTGAAGGTCACCGTGACCTGGCAGCTCCCGCCAGGTGCGACGGTCGCGCAGCCGTTCGTGGCCGCGAAGTCGCTCGCGTTGGCCCCGGTCACCGTCACCCCGGTGACGGTCAGGTCCGCCGCGCCGGTGTTGGTCACCGTGACCGCCTGGCTGGCGCTCGTCGTCCCGAGCGCCGTCGCGAAGATGAGGCTCGCGGGGCTCACGGTCGCAATCGGCACCGGCACGAACCCGGCGCCCGTCAGGTCCACCGTGAGGGCCGGCGTCGAGGCGGAGTGCGTGAGGGTCAGCAGCGCCTTGCCCGCGCCGATGGCGGCCGGCGTGTAGATGACCTGGATCGTGCACTCGAAGCCGGGCGCCAGCGTCTGGCCGCTGCAGGCGTCCGTCGCGACTCCGGCCGCGAAGTCTGACCCGTTGGGCCCGCTCATCGCTGCGGCGCCGAGCGTGACGCTCGCCAGCGACCAGTTCGTGACCTTGACCGTGAGCGGCGCGCTGGGCGTGCCGATGGCCTGCGAGCCGAAGGCCAGCAGCGTTGGCGCGATCCACGGGCCAGCGACCTTGCCGGACACCGTGAACAAGTCGGTCTGCGCAATCACCTGCCCGGTCGCGTGGTCCACGACGCGGAAGAAGTTGGCCGGTCCCGTCCCGCCCTCGGGAATGTACGGGCTGCCGACGACCGTGTGGGGGGTGCCAACGGCGCCGCCGGCGTCACCGAGGTAGCCGAGCGGAGCCTGCGGCGCAACCGCCGGATCCCAGCGAAGGAAGCCGCCGAAGACGCGGCCCGAGAGCGCCTCCGCGAAGTTGCAGGGGGCTCCGGCGCAACCGGTATCAATCGTCGCGCCCGCCTTGTTGGCGACGATCTGGCCCGACGCGTTGGTCGTCACGAGATCCAGGCCGTACGGGTGGGTGATCTCGTAGGTCGTGTTCGGGCACAGCCCGGTCGCGACAATCTTCGTGCGCGTAAACGTGATCTCGTCACCGGGAATGACGAGCCCGTTGGCGAAGCTGCCCTCCATGGCCGCCCGATATGTCAGCTTGCCGGTCGCGACGCCCGACGCCGGGCATCCCGGGAACGGTCATCTTGTCGGCGTCAGCGACGAAGTAGAAGAACTCCCCTGGGAAGTTCGTGGGGAACACCAGCGGCTGCGCCGGGTCGTACCCGGCATCGGGAAGCACGACGCACGGCGCGGCGGGGTCGAGGCACGGCTCGACCGCCACCGTGTTCTCGTCCTGGTACCAACTCGGGAACAGCCCCGCGCCGGGGTACGGCGTCGCGGACACGGCGGCGCGGCCGCCCGTGCCGGTCCCGCTCAGCGCCACGGCCTGCGGCGAGTTCGCCGCGTTGTCCACCAACTGCAGCGAGGCGGCGAGCGGACCGGGCATCGTCGGCGCGAACGCGACCGTGACCGCGCAGCTGGAGCCGGCGGCGACGAACGTGCCGGTACACGTGTCGCTCACGAGCGTGAACTCGTTGGCGTCGGCGCCGACGATCGCGATCGTCGCGCCGAGCGGCGCGTTCCCGCTGTTCGTGACGGTGACCGTCTGCCCCGCGCTGACGGTCCGGACCCGCTGGCCCGCAAACGTCAGGCTGGGTGGCACGAGCGACACGACCGGTGCTGCCCCCGCCTCGGTCCCTGTGCCCGTGAGGGTCACCCGGAGCGGCATGTTGAAAGCGGCATCGTGCGAGACGTCGAGCTCCGCCGCCCTCACCCCGAGAGCGCTTGGAGTGAACGTCACGTCAACCGTGCAGGTGGCGTCGGCCGCGAGTGCCACGCCCGTGCAGGTGTCGGCCACGATCGTGAACTCCGACGCGTTGGCGCCGGAAAGCGCTGCGCCGGTCACGGTGACGGGCGTGAGCAGCAGGTTGGTGACCGTGATCGTCCGCGCGGTGCTCACGGAGTTCTGAGGCTGACCGCCGAAATCCAGGGCCGACGGGTTCGCGTGCAGCGGGCCGGCGAGCTTCCCGGACACCGTGAACTGATCGGTGGACGCGATCGACGTGGTCCCCAACTCGATCTTGAAGATGTTGTTTCCACCCGGGCTGCCCGTGACCGTCGTCAACGTCCCGGCCAAGGCGCTCCCGTCACCGAGGTACCCGGCCGGGGGCGCGGTGCCGAGCATCTTGAGGAATGCGCCCATCACGCGGCTGGGAAGCACGGCCGAGAAGTCGCACGGCGCCGCCTGGCACCCGATGTCGATGGTCGCCCCCTTCTTGTTCGCGACGACCTGGCCCGAGGCGTTGGTCGTGACCTGGTCCACGCCGTAAGGGTGCGTCACCGTGTACGTGGTGTTCGGGCACAGGCCGTCAATGACGATCTTCGTCCGCGTGAAGGTCATCTGCTGCCCGTTCTCGGGGATGCCGTTCAGGAAGCTGCCTTCCAGGGCCCCCCGGTACGTCGCCCTTCCGGGCGCGATCCCGGAGGCGGGGCACCCGGGTGTCGTCACCTTGTCCGAATCGACGACGAAATAGAAGAACTCGCCGGGGAAGTTGCTCGGGAACACCAGCGGCTGCGCCGGGTCGTAGAAGGGGTCGGCAAACACCACGCAGGGCTCGTTCGGGTTCAAGCAGGGGACGACCCGGACGCCCGGGGTGCTCGCGTCCTGGTACCACAACGGGAAGCCGTTGGCGGCGTCCGTCGTCGGCGACACCCTCGCCCCGACGGTCGTCTGGCCGGTGGCCGCGGCGGGCAACAGCACGAGCGCCGCGAGCAGCAGCAGCGTCAGTCCGGCGACCAGGCGACCGCGCGAGTCGTCGCGCGCCCGGACGCGCCGGATGGGAATTGCAGCGAGATTGAAAGCCACGGGAAGCTCCTTCCACTCGGTTGTCGCGGTTCCAGCTGCGGCTTGCCGCCAGAGCTGATGAAGGGCGTGCAGCAATCGGGCGCGCCTCACGTGGCTTGAAATTTACCGGGGACGAGCGGGCGGGCGAAGTCGGGAGAACCCGGGTTGCCAGGGGGGAAAAACCCGATATGCCCCGAGGGATTGCCCGGGGAGGGGCGTGGCAGGATTCGCTGTGTTCTACGTTCTCCTCAGCGCGCGCGTCGCTACAGGCCGGACCGGGGTGGCCACAGCGACCGGTAGTTGTCGCGCGTGATGCGGACGCTCACGACTTCACCGCTGGCGCCGAGCGGGCGGGCGGGCTGGCCGTCGAGCGACAGTCGCAGCGCACCCGCGTCGCCGACGCGGAACGTCAGCACGCGCCCGCGTGCCTGGATGCGCTCGCCGGGATGCAGGATGCGGTAGACCGTGCGCTCTCCGTCTGCCGACGCGGACACCCAGCACGCACGCGTGACGGTGACATCCACCACCAGCGGGGAGTCCGGGTTGGGCGCCGGGAGCACGATGTCGCGGGGAACCGCGCCTGCGCCCGACCGCGGCTCGGCCGCCGTGGGCGCCGGTGCACCAACGGCCGCGGGAGCCGACGCGGTGCCGATCGGACGCGCCGGCGGGCCGCCAAGCGCGTTCGCCGGAATCGCCGCCGGCGGAACCGGCAGGTCAGACGCTTGTCGATCGCCGGGGGCCGACCACCGGCCCGAGAGATACACCAACAGCAGGAGCGCCGGCAACGCCGACCATGTCAGCCAGCGGTTCGCACGGCCAGGCAGTGCCGGCCAGCGCACGCGCAGCATGGCGCGTACCGGCGTCGGCGGCGGCTCGGGGGGTTCCAGCGGTTCCGGCGCCGGCGCGTGTTCGGCATCGAATTGAGCGGCGAGCGCGTCGCCGTCCAGGCCGACTTCGCGCGCGTACGCCCGCAGGTAGCCGCGCGAGAAGATCCCGCCGGGGACCTTCGTCCACTCGTCCTGCTCCATCGCGACGATGATGCGGAGCGGAATCCTGGTTGTGCGCGACAGTTGCTCGCACGTCAGCTTCCGGGCTCCGCGCGCCTGTCGCAGCATCGCGCCGAGGTTCATGGGGGCCCTCCCGTATTGGGTCGGATGATCTTTACCTTACCGCAACCCGGTCGAACTGGCGTCGCTTTGTTCCGCATTAGAAAGGATGAGTTGGCCAGCCAGGAGAAGTCAGGGAAGATCCGTCTTGTCGGAGAAGAGCCAGGCGTTCCTCTGGCGCCTGATGGTGGAGACGACCACGGGGCCGAAGAGGCTGAAGGGGTCGTTGCCGCCGGGCGTCATCGTCGGCCACAAGACCGGCACGTCGGGAAAGAACGACAAGGGCGTGTCGGCGGCCGTCAACGATATCGGCATCCTCGTCCTGCCGAACGGGCGGCACATCGCGATCGCCGTGCTGATCACCGCCGCGGCCGCGCCCGACGAGGCGAGCGAGCGCGTCATCGCCGAGCTCGCCCGCCTGGTGGCCGACCGCGCGAGTGCCGGTGGCGCGATGCGATGAGCCGCGGCAGCATCCAGGCCTGCCCGGCGGCCCGGGCCTACCTGGCGATCGCCTCGAACAGCTTCAGGTAGGCATCGTACGGCATGGCCTGCCAGCTCTCGGCCGTCAGGGCTCCCTCGGCGCGGGAAATGAGCGACACCTTGTGCGCCGTGTCCACGTCGGGCGCATCGTAGATGTCCATGAAGTCGTACGGCCCGAGGATCGCGTAGTGAGCGATCCACTTCACCTCCGGGCAGCACTCCTTCACCTTGTGCAGCCATTCCTTGCCGTTGTCGCGGCGTCCGCTCGCGTCGTGCATGGCTCCGGCGGCGAGCTTGGTCATGAGGACGAAGGTCGGCATCTCGCACCTCCAGGCAGGATGGAATCGGCGATGCGGGGAGTGATGTCCGAATTGTACCACCGGCGAGTGAACACGGCGGGCGAACGCGCGAGTACAATCGGCATAACCGGGAGGGGTTCGTGAAAGTCGCCATCATCGGCGCTGGAAACGTCGGCGCGACGCTCGCCTACACCCTGCTCTTGCGGGACCTGGCGAGCCGCGTCAGCCTGATTGACATCAATCCCGAGAAGGCGCTTGGCGAGACCTTGGACCTTGCCCATGGCGCCTCCTACCTCGACAACATCGACATCCGCGCGGAAGGGTTCGAGGGAATCGAGGATGCCGACGTGGTCGTGATCACGGCCGGACGGGGACGCAAGCCCGGCGAGACGCGGCTCGACCTGGCGCGCGGCAACGTGGGCGTGCTCGAGGAGATCCTCGACGGCATGACGCCGCACTATCGCGGCGCGGTCGTGATCGTGGTCTCCAACCCGGTCGACATCCTCACCTACGTGGCGGCAAAGCGGCTTCCCGCGCCCCACACGAAAATCATCGGGGCCGGGACGGCCCTCGACTCCTCGCGCTTCCGCTACCTGCTCGGCCGCGAGTTCGCGATTGACCCGCGCAGCATCCACGCGTACGTCATCGGGGAGCACGGCGATTCGTCGGTGCCGGTGTGGAGCACGGCGAGCGTCGGGCAGATCCCGGTGACCCGTTACGTCCCGGCGGGCGGGGCCGCGCTGGACGTGGCCGCGCGGGAACGAATCCACCGCGCCGTGGTGACAGCGGGAAAGGAAGTCATCCAGCGGAAGGGCGCCACGTTCTACGCCGTCTCGCTGTCGGTCGCGCGCATCGTCGAGGCGGTTCTCGACGACGAGCGGAGCGTCATCAGCGTGTCGTGCTATGTCGATCGGTTCGAGGGGCTCTCCGACGTCTGCCTGAGCCTGCCTGCGGTTGTGGGGAGGGAGGGCATCCGCGAGATCCTGCCGGTCGCCCTCGACGAAACCGAGCGCCGCCAGCTCGCGGCGTCGGCCGCCGCCCTCAAGAAGATGCTGGCGGATCTGGGCCGCTGAGCGCGCCCCGGGCGCCGTGGCCAATCTCGACGCTCACCGCGCGGAGAGCTGCACGATGGCCGCGGCCACGGGGTAGTCGTCGACGACGGTCAGCCGCGTGGCCGCCTCGAACCAGAAGGCATCGCCGGGCTGAACCCCCATGCGCCGCCGGGTTCCCCGGCTCGACACGTCCACCACGCCCTCCGAGAGAAAGATCGTCACCGACGGCAGGCGTCCCGCGCCCACGCCGTAATCGAACGGCCGGAAGGCGGTGAGGACCAGCCGGTAGCGCTCGTGATCCTCTTCGGTCGCTTCCCGCGGCGGGTCTGTACCCGGCTCACCCAGCCGGGACGGCGCCGGGGGCGGAGCCAGCAGCTCGATGCGAACCCCTCGCGGCAGCACGCCGGGCCGCCACAACGGGCGCACCCGCTGCGGCGCGTCCAGCAGCCGCGTGTCCACGACGCGCGGCGCCGGCGCCACGCGGATGTAGAGCACGACCGGCCGCGACTCGCTGACCTGGCGGTCCGCAGCGGGATACTCGAGCACCTCGTAGTAGACGCGGACGTACTTGTTCTCCCACGCCGGCACTTCTCCAACAGCCTTGGCGGCCGCCATCAAGTCGGCAAGCTCCCGGGCCACGGGCGCGGCGCCCGCTTTCTGCTCCGGGTGGGCGTTCGTTGCGCGTGTGGTTGGTGTCCCGGCCACGAGCAGGAGCGCGAGCAGCGCCGACGGACAGAAGAGCACACCCATCCTTCACGCCTTCCCGTCATCGTCGGCGCACGTGGTCCCCGCAAACGCGGCTTCCAGCGTGTCGAGCATCCGCCGCTCGGCGTGCGACACCGGGGAGGTGAGGCCAAGGAACCCGCCGGCCGCTTCCGCCACGCGCCTCGCCCTTTTCAGCAGGTCGTGCCGCAGCGCCTCGCGCTCGTGCGCGTCCATCAGCTCGCAAAGCCCTTCCACGTAGAGCGTCCAGGCTTCCAGCAGCGCGGCGTCCAACGGATGCGACAGCCAGCGCTCGAGCAGGGGATGGTCGGGACGGCCGGTATCGAAGCCGGCCGCGGCCGCCGCTTCGAAGATGGCCTCGCGCTCCTTCTCGTCCACGCGACCATCCGCCCAGGCGACCGCGATGAGGGGAACGAGGGCCAGCGAGGCAACGGTCTCCGGGCCAATCTGAAGATCGAGAAGCCGGTCGAGCACGCTCGGGTTGGTGATCCCGGACACCGCCGTCAGCGCCTCCCGGCTGTCCTGCAACACACCCCGTGCCCGAAGCTCCTTGATGAGGAGCAGGTCCTGCTCCTTGTAGAAGCGGTCGGCAAGCCGCCGCGCGTGATTCTCGAGAACCCTGCGGTCGATCGGCATGGCATCTCTCCAGAGCTTGACCCCCCCAGCTCGTCGGTGCCGCAGAATGCGACCACAACGTCGAGCCAGAAGACAGAGACTTGACTGCAAACGCCGTGCGTCCCGGCGCGAGGTGTTGAGTTGGCGTCGAGAGTGGCCGCTGCAGGGGTGGCCCACATCCTGTCAATCGCGGATACGATGTCTGCAGTGGCCGATCGTTCCGGAGGCAGCGCGTGAGACACTTCCTGTTGTTCTACGAGGTCGATGCGGACTACGCCGCGCGCCGGGCGGCATTCCGGGATGCGCACCTGCAGCTGGCATGGGCCGCCCACGACAGAGGCGAACTGGTCCTCGGCGGGGCGCTCGCGGATCCGGTCGACGCCGCGGTGCTTCTGTTCCAGGGCAGTTCGCCTGGCGTCGCCGAGGCCTTCGCCGAGCGCGATCCGTACGTTCTCAACGGGGTCGTCCGCCGCTGGCACGTGAGGGAGTGGACGACGGTGGTTGGCAGCACGGCGGCAAACCCGGTCCGATCAGCCGCCCGACACTGACTCTTGCGGAGGGCTGACATGCCTTGGTTTCAGCAATCGCTCACGCTGAAGCCGCGTTCGCGCGGCTTCCATCTCGTCACGGACGAAATCGTCGAGCAGCTCCCCGATCTGGCCAGGATCGATCGGGGCCTCCTCCACCTGTTCGTCCAGCACACCTCGGCGTCGCTCGCGATCAACGAAAGCGCCGACCCGAGCGTCAGGGCCGATTTCGAATCGCATTTCAACGTCCTGGCGCCCGAAACCTCCCGTCGCTACACGCACGACGCCGAGGGCGCCGACGACATGCCCGCGCATCTCAAGTCCGCCCTTCTCGGGTGCAGCCTCTCCATCCCGATCAGCGCCGGGCGCCTGGGTCTCGGGACGTGGCAGGGCATCTATCTCGGAGAGCACCGGGATCGGGGAGGGCCGCGCGCCATCATCGCGACGATCATGGGCGAGTGAGCGGCGGCAGACCCGTTGCCGTTGCCGCGCGCCTCAACTCATCCCGGCGTCCACCGCGCGGCGCGCCGCCGTCATCGCGTCTCTGAATCGCTCGATGTCCCCTTGCCCAATCATCTCGTCGAGATCACCGAGCGCGGACCGAACAGCGGCATACACCTCGTCGCGATGAGGGTTCAGGCGTTGGATGTCCAGGTAGAGATCGGGATCCTCGGACAGCACCGAGAGCGCCGTCGCGGCCTGCCGCCGGAACGTCGTGGACGCACACTCGTGCAGTTCCGATGACGCGAGCCCCGAGCGCGTGAGAGCGAAGCCGAACAACATGCCCGAAAGGTGCGCGAGGCCAAGCAGCCATCCCATCAACCGATCGTGGTGCAGGAACGGCAGGGAGATGACGCTGGTATACGGATGGCGCAGCAGTGACTCGATGCGCGCGCGCTCCTCGCTGGCATCCGCCTGGCACGCCAGCACGAATGTCAGAGGGTCGTACGGCGACTTCCCCGGCCCGAACATCGGGTGCAGGGCGCCCACGCGCACGCCGGCCGCGCGGGCGCGGGCGAGCACATCGCCAAGGTGCGCCTTGATCGACGCGATCTCCACGACGATGCCGGACGGCCGCCGCGCCACCACCTCCTCGAGCACGGCGGGCGTGGCGCCAAGCGGAACCGACACGACGATGTGATCGTAGACGTCGAGGTCCGGCACGTCGGCGATCGCCGAGAACCGGCCCGCCGCCGGCGGCAGCCCGGCCCACGCCGTGTCGAGCAGGTCCACGCGGTGCCCCACCAGGCCGAGGAACTCGTGCAGCCAGGTGCCCATCGCGCCGGCGCCTCCGACGATCAGGACGCGGCCGCCATGCTCGGCGCGCAGTGCGACGCCGACCCGGTGCTGCCGCTCGACGGAACTGCGGATGATGGCCTGGAAGATCGCCTCCATGGCGTCGCCCGACACGCCGCACCGCTCGGCGTGCTGCCGCGCCCGCGAGAGCACGCGATCTTCGACGTCGCGAACGACGACCGGCACACCGGCGGATGCCTTCTGCCTGCCGACCTCGGCGGCCACGTCGAGGCGGCGCCGCACGAGTTCGAGCAGCGCGCGGTCAATCTCGGCGATCTCGTCCCGCAGTTGCTGCAGGTCCTTGCTCATGCCGCGTCACTCCGCCGACTTCAGCGTCCACCCCTGCCTGATCGTGGTGGCCTGGCAGTAGGTCTTCGCGCAGTGCGGGCTGTTCAGGCACTCGAGGATCGGCCGGCACACGGCAGCCGGCTTCTCCTTCTCCTTGCGCGTGGCCTTCTCCACGCAATCGCCCGCGTAGGACGGGTTCGCGAACGTGCAGGTCACCTCGACGGGCGGCGCCAGCGCCGCGCGCGGGAAGACGGCCGGCAGCGCCAGGCCAACGAAGACGGCGAGCACCGCAGTTCGGCTCATAATCGTGACTCCAGGAACGAGGTCATTCTCGCACGTCCCGGAACCAGGGTGGAGGCCGATCATGAGCGACATCACCGCACTCGTCCGCACCACGCTGCCGTCCTCCGTCCGCATCCACGAGGACGGCAGCCTGCCGCGGCTCTCGATCTCGAACGCGCGCGCGACCAGCGAGGTGTACTTCCAGGGTGCGCACATCACGGCGTGGCGCCCGGCACACGCTCGATCAGCGGTTCTCTGGACCAGCCGCCGGAGCCTGTTCGAGCCGGGCAAGGCGATCCGCGGCGGCGTGCCGATCTGTTTCCCGTGGTTCGGCGCGAATGAGCAGGCACCCTCGGCCCCTATCCACGGATTTGCCCGCATCCGGCCGTGGACCCTCGTGGCGGCTGAGGAAGCGGCGTCCGGGACGGTCACGCTCGAGATGGAGCTGGCGGGTGAGGCGCTTTCACCGCACTGGCCGCATAGGTTCGCTCTCCGATATCGCATCGCCATCGGGACCGACCTCCGGATGGAACTGGACGTGCACAACTCCGGCGCCGCGCCATTCGCCTTCGAGGAGGCCCTGCATACCTACGTTGCCGTCAAGGACGTTCGAGGCGTCACGCTGACCGGGCTGGAAGGGATCGATTACCTGGACAAGGTTGCGGGGTTCGAGAGGCGCGCGCAGGGTGCCGAGCCCGTTCGCTTCACCGGAGAGACGGACCGGATCTACCTCGACACCCGCGCCGCCTGCGTACTCCGTGACCCGGAAGGACGACGCGAACTGACGATCAGCAAGACCGGCTCCGACGCGACGGTCGTCTGGAACCCCTGGATCAACAAGGCCCGGGCGATGCCCGACTTTGGCGACGAGGAGTGGCCGGAGATGGTGTGCGTGGAGACCTGCAACGCCAATGTGCACGCGCGAACCCTGGCGCCCGGAGAGTCGCACACGATGGCAGCCCTCGTCGAGGTGCGCGACTGGTAGGTCTACCGGTATCGCGTCACACCGGCTCCCCGCCTGGCGGCGCGGCCTCGAGGATCCGCTCGAGCGTCTCGAGCAGCTCGTCGGGCGGGCAGGGCTTGATGCAACAGGCAGCGAACAGGCCGCCGTCCATATCCGGTGGACTCGACCGGGCCGTGTAGGCGACGATGGGCACGGACGCGAGCGAGGGAATGGCCTTGAGCGCGTGCGCCGCCTCGTACCCGTCCATCTGCGGCATGAACAGGTCCATGATGATCGCGTCCGGCCTGGTGTGCCGTGCCTGCTCGACCGCCTCTCGGCCGTTTGACGCGGTCACCACGCGATAGCCGCGGGTCTCGATGATCAACACCAGCAGCTCGCGCGCGTCGTCGTGGTCGTCCACCACCAGCACGCGCGGCACCATGCTAGAACCCCGCCGCCTTCATGGCGAGGCCGGTCGCCGCCGCCCACTCGTCGCGGCCCTCCGCCGGCAGCTCCACGACCACGGTGGTGCCGTGGCCCCTGCCGGCGCTTTCCGCCCGCACGGTGCCGCCATGGAGCAGGACGAGCTCGCGCACGAGCGTCAGGCCGAGGCCGAGCCCTCCGTGCCGCCGCGTGGACGAGGAGTCGGCCTGGCGAAACTGGTCGAAGATGTGGGGCAGGAACTCCGGGCTGATGCCCGCCCCGGTGTCGGTTACCGAGATCCGCAGGCGGCTGTCGCCGACTGCCTCGACGACCATCGTGATCTCGCCCCTGTCCTCGGTGAACTTGACTGCGTTGGCCAGCAGGTTCGAGAAGACCTGGTGCAGGCGATCGGGATCGCCGTTGACCGCGAGCGGCATGGCGGGAACCACCGTCGTCACCTTGACGCCCTTCGCCGCGGCGGCGGGACGGGCCTGTTCCGCGAGCTTCTCGCACAGGTCGGTCACGCACACCGGCCGCATGCGCAGGCGCAGCTTGCCGGCCATCGCGCGAGAGGTGTCCAGCAGGTCCTCGACGAGTCGGATCTGCAGCGCGGTATTGCGGTTCAGCACGTCCACCGCGCGATGCCGCTGCTCGGGCGTCGCCGTCGGCTGGTCCAACTGCCAGAGCCACCCCTGGATGACGTTCAACGGGGTGCGGAGTTCGTGCGAGAGGACCGCCAGGAACTCATCCTTCAGCCGGTTCGATTCCTCGGCCGATTCGCGCGCCGACCGCTCGCGCGCGATCGCCGCCTGCAGGTCGCCGTACAACTTCACGTTTTCGAGGGCAAGGGCGGCCGCGTCGGCGACCGCCTGCAGGACGTCCACCTCGTCGGGCGTCGCTTCGTGCCGGTCTGCCCAGTACGCCCCGATGGCCGCGATCGGATCGTCCTGCCGCACGGGCACGACGGCCAGGCTCTTCACGAACGTCGGCCGGTACGCGTCGTGCGGAATGCGCGCGTCGGTGTAGATGTCGGGAATGATCACCGCCTCGCGGTTGCACATCACCCATCCCGATATGCACCGCTCGAGCGGGAAGCGCCGTCCCTTCCACAACGGGCCGATGGCGTCCTCGTCGTAGTAGAGGCACTGTTCGTGGTCGCGAAGGATGAAGGTGACACCGTCGGCCTTCGTCAGCCGCCGCGCGGCCTTGCGGACAGTCTCTGCTACGCGCGGCAGCTCGCGCGCGAACGAGAGGTCACGGACGACGGTCAGCAGAGCGTCGTGGTCGGGAGGCTGGTCGCGCATGGGCTTCGGGTAATCTGCATCAGTCTAGCGCCGGCCGTGCAACATGAGAAGAGTAAAGAGGAACGGTCGAGCTGACCGAAGCGAGAAGGAGGCAACGCCATGGCGATTCGAATCGTGCGGCTGGGGAGCCCGAGAACGTCCGGTGAGGGCCTGCGCGTCGGAGCGGTGCGACACCCCCCTCGCGGGGTGCCGAAGAGCGAGCACGCGTCGCGCGATTTCTACGACGTCTGGTTGCCAGAGCTCGCGCCCTCCAACGCCCTCGTGAAGGAGGGGCAGCAGGCGGCCGACGCGCGCGCCTGGCGGCGGTTCGAGCAGCGATACCGTGCCGAGATGAAGCGGCCGGAGGCCCAGCACCTGCTCGCGCTCCTGTCCGCGCTTTCTCAGCGCACGAACCTGTCGGTCGGGTGTTACTGCGAAGACGAGGGGCACTGTCACCGGTCGGTCTTGAGAACGATGCTCGAAGAGCACGGGGCGGACCTGGCGTGAGAAGGGCACTGACCGCGCTGGTTCTCGTTGCGGCGCTGTGGGCGTGGCCGGCATCCGCAGGAGCACAGTCAGCTCTCGGGACCACCCCGGCGGACAGCTGGCTGACGAAGGGTCTTCTTGCCGCCACCCCGCAGCCGACGGCGATGGCACCCGCTGACGCTTCCATCGCGGGGCCGGCCGCACCCTCGTACTCGGACTACTTCCCCGCCCTCGGGTACAGCTTTACGCACGGTTTGGCCGCCCGCGAGCAGTTGGTGCCGCTCGCCATCGGCTCCGCCGCGGCGCTCGCCTTCCTTCCGTTCGACCTGAGGGTCAGCGACGCGGTTCGCACCGAGCAGACCGTTTTCAACCGGGCAGGGGCCGTTGCCGGCAGCCCGATCACGCTCGGCGCCGTCAGCGGCGGCCTCATCGCTGGCAGCCTGTCGGGCGACGACGCGCGATTCCGCACGTATGCCTTCGCACTCAGCCAGGGCCTCATCGTCGCCGAGTCGCTCACGGCGGCCGTCAAGCTCGCCATCCCCCGGCCGCGGCCGGACAGGACCAGCCGGTTCTCGTTTCCATCGGCCCATGCTGCCGGCTCGTTCGCGCTGGCCGCCGTCTCCTCGCACTATTACGGGGCAAAGGCGGGCGTCCCACTCTACGCGCTTGCCTCGCTCGTCGCCTTGTCCCGGGTCACCTACGGGAAGCACTTCCCCAGCGACGTGGTGTTCGGCGCCGCCATCGGGTACATCTCGGCGCAGGCGGCGGTCCGCGGCGCCGATCATGTCACGCCCACGCCGAGCGGAAAGAGTCAGCCCGCGCCGGCGACGGGGGGCTTCGCGTTCTCGCTGCGCTTCTGAACGCGGCGTCTCCTTCTCAGTTCTACGCTTTCACTTCATGGCTCTCACTTCTGTACGCCCGTCGGCTCCAGCAGCACCCAGACCGGCCGATGGTCACTGGCGCCGGCCGGGTCCACGACCCCGCTTGCGGGCCGGCCCGCGACCGGCTTGAGGCCGCGTGTGAAGACGTGGTCGTAGGACCAGTGGAATCCGAGGCCCAGGGCGCTCGACGTCGGCGGCAGGCTGTCGGTCACCCACGAAAACCCCGCGCTCGTGAACCATGAGCCGACGACGCGGCCGTTGAAGTCGCCGCCAATGATGACCGCGTCTCGCGACGTCGCGGCGTCGGCCGCGATGACCCGCACTTGCTCCTGCCGCTCGTCGTGGCTGACGGCCCCTGGCGCCGGCAAGTGCACCGCGTACACCCGGATGCGGAGGCCGCCGCGCCGAACGACGGCGCTCGTGACCGACCGCCGCACTCGCGTGCCGAAGGCGGCGTGCGGCAGCACGAGCTTCCGTTCCTCCCCGAGCGGCCACGGTGAGAGGATCGCGGTGCCGAACTCACGGCCGGACATCGGGTGGATGGCGCTCGGGAAGTACACGTAGTTCAGCCGGAGCTCGCGCGCGAGGCGCACCACGCCGGCGGAATCCATCTCTTGGAGCAGCAGGATGTCGGGCGCACGCAGCGCCTCGTTGCCCCTGAGGACCGACAGCGCCAGATCCATGTGGCGGGCGAACGCGATGTTGAACGTGACGACCCGCACCGGGCCGGCCGTCGCGGCTGCGCCTTCCTCGATGGCCGGGGCTGCTTCGTGGCCCTCGGTACACGGGCCCTTCGGGATCCTTGAAGTTCTTGGTGGTCAGGCAGGACAGCGTCACGAGCCCGGCAAGCACGGGGACGAGCGCCGCAGCGGGAACCCGACGAGGCATTACGTCTATCCTTCCCTGTGAACCGGGCCGCGGCACCGCGGACCGCGTTCGCCCTCGAACATCACCACGGTCTTCAACAATGATAGCGGCGGAGCGACGCTCTTGCTTCGCCCGCACGGTCCATCCTCCCCGCAACCCGCGTTAACGCCGCGGCTCCTCGCGTTGACGAAGGCGCGCGCGCACCGTCCTGCATCACGCAAAACGCCAGCAAAACTGGCTGTTCTCATGGCCGCGCGTGGCTTGCCGGTTGCACAGCCGTTCATGCGGGAGGCGTCGCCAGACCGGCGTCATATGACAGTAACGCGTGCACGAGGGAGGACGGCCATGAATCCGACACGGCGCTCGTTGTGCGGGTTGGGGATCGCGAGCGTGCCGCTCGCCATCATCAGCCCCAAGGTGTTCTCGGCGGCTCAGGATCCGGCGCAGGGCGCGGACCCGCTGCTCGCGTACCTGGAGGCAGACACGAAACGGCACTGCCGGCTGGCGCAGCAGCCGGGCGCGCAGCGGGCGAACCACCTGCGGGCCCTGGGGGCGAACATCGAAGTGCTCGCGGCTTACTTCCACTCGCGGATGCCGGTCGCCCGCATCCAGGAGACGCTTGCGCGCCGCATGCAGGAGGAAGGCGTCGGTGTCCTTGCCCAGAAGGCGCGCGACGCGTGGCCGCGCCAGGCAGCGCGGATCACGAAGGACTTCGGAGTGGCAGTGCCGCAGGACCTCCAACCACTGCTCATCGAGAAGGCGGTCGAGAGCGTCGCGCGGTACGGTTGCCCCCGCATGAGCGGCGTGCGCGGGTACCTGGAGGCGGAGGCGGACCGCATCGAACGCTGGGAGGGCCGCGTGGGCCTGGTGATGCCGGTTCGTCAGACGCCGGGGAACGACTACGGGCCGCCCGGCTGGGCGGCCGGCGCCGGCGATTTTGGCGGTGAGCTCTCCTGCTGGGATCTGGAACTTCTCATGGCGGCGATCGGACATCGTCGCTCGCCTTTCAGCCTGAAACAGCCCCCATCCTCGCCGAGATTGGCGCAATCCTCGCGGCCGCGTACGTGATTGCCTGCGGTTCGAGGTCTACGTAGACTGGACCCTGTAACTGACAGCCATGACCAAACACCCAACCTGGACGCTGCCATCCATGTTCATCCTGACCGGAATGAACGTGCTCGCGCTCGGCTACGTCTTTGGCACCCGGCATCCCTGGGCCACCGTGGTCGCCTGCGTGTTGGCGCTGGCGGGTCTCGCTTGGTGGTACGGGGCGGTCCGTGCGGCAGGAGACGAGGTGAGGATGCGCACCGAACGGCGCCTGGGTCTTGGGGTGATCGTTCTGGTGCTCGTCGTGCTCCTACCTGCTCCGGAAGCTGCTGGGACTCTCGTGATGGGACCGGCGGCCGGGTGAGGTCACCGGCCGTCGGGCGTCTCAGGCCGCGGGCAGCACGATGCCCGCGGCCTCCAGTTGAGCGACGATGACAGGGTGGAGCGGGATGCCGTCGCGCTCGTACTCGCGGCGCGCCTGCCAGCCGCGCTCGCCGGGCGCGAGCACGGGGTGCTGCGGGTCAATCGCCTTCAGGTAGGCGAGCATCGCGTCGACGCGCGCGTCGAAGGTCGTGCGGTCGCCGAGGGCAGAAACGTCGATCGCCAGGAACAGCTTCGAGGCGGCCGGATCGAGGCCGCTCGCGTCGCCCTGCGCGATCTCAGGGCCAAGCGAACCGCCGGCCAGCGCCGCCGTCATCAATTCCATCACGACGGCGAGGCCGATCCCCTTGTGCCCGCCCATCGGCAGCAGCAGGCCCGAGCGGAGGATCGCCGCAGCGTCCGTCGTCTCGTGCCCCTCGGCGTCGAGGCCCCAGCCCGCCGGCACCGGCCGCCCTTCGCGGCGGTGCGTGGCCACCTTGCCAAAGGCCGCCTGCGTCATCGCCAGGTCGATGACGACCGGCTCCTCGGGGCTGCGCCGTGGAACGCCAATTGCCAGCGGGTTGTTGCCCAGCACGGCTCTCGCCACGCCCGGCACCGTCATCGTCGGGATCGCGTTGGTCGTGCAGAGGCCGAGGAAGCCGGCGCGGGCGGCACGGCACGCGTAGGCATGAGCGCGCCCCCAGTGCGTGGTGTTCGCCGCCACGCACAGGCCGATGCCGTGCTGCCTGGCCTTCTCAACGGCTCGGTCCATGGCCGACGCGGCGGCATGCCGGCCCGGGCCGTTGCCCGCGTCGACCACGCACGTCGCTCCGTGGTCGCGGCGCACGCGCACCACCGGGTCGCGGACCGCGCGGCCGTCCCGCAGCCCCGCGATCAGCTTCGGCAGCATGACCACGCCGTGCGACGGAACGCCGTGAAGATCGGCTTCCACCATCACGTCCGCTTCGACGCGCGCGATCGCCTCGGGCACGCCCTCCGCGAGGAGCGCGTCGAACACCGTCGTGGTCAGCGCTTCACGAGAGAATCTGAGAGAGCCCATCATCCCTGACCCATGCACCCGTAACACTGGCGAAGCCGAAGGTTCGCCCTGCGCCTGAGCCCATCATCCGTGCACCGTTGCACCCTTGCACTGGCGAAGCCGAAGCTTCGCCCTACACCTGAGGCATGGACGTCACTTCGAGATGTTCGCGCCCTTGACCCGCAACCTGATCGCGTAGAGGCCCGTCGTGGCGGTGACGAAGAGGGTCTGGTGGTCCCTGCCCCCAAACGCCACGTTGGCCGTCCAGTTCTCGGGCACGTCGATCTGCTCGATCTTCTTGCCCTGCCGATCGAACACCGAGACGCCGCGGCCCGTCAGGTAGAGATTGCCCTCGGCGTCCAGCGTCATCCCGTCCGACCCGAGGTCGCACTGGAGGCGCTTGTTCGCCAGGCTGCCGTCCGCCTGGATGTCGAACGCGTAGGTCTTGCCGGCACCGATGTCGGCGACGTACAGCGTTCGGCCGTCCGGCGTGCCGATGATGCCGTTCGGCCGGACGAAGTCGGCGGTGACTCGCTTCAGCGTCTTCCGATCGGCCGACAGGAAATAGACCTGCTCGCTGTCCTGCGGCCGCGCGCCGTAAGCCCACCAGTCCCGCTTGTAGAACGGGTCCGTGAAGTACAGCCCGCCATCCGGCCGCACCCACACGTCGTTCGGGCCGTTCAGGGGTTTGCCCTCGTAGCTCTTCGCCAGCACGATGCGCGCGCCCCCCGGCGAGATGGACCACAATTCCGTCTGCTCGTCCGCGCACGCGACCAGGTTCCCACCGGCGTCGAAGTACATCCCGTTCGCACGGCCGGCGGGCTGCATGAAGGTCGTCAGTCTTCCATCCACGCCCCATTTCATGATCCGGTTGTTCGGCTGGTCCGTGAAGTACACGTTCCCCGTCTTGTCGCTGGTCGGGCCCTCGGTGAACGCGAACCCGCCCGCCAGCTTCTCCAGCCTGGCGCCCGTCGCGATGAGTCCTGGGCCTTCCGGCCGCACGTGGGCGGCCTGCACCAGGATGGTCTTCCGAAGGCCCAGGTCCGCGTCGGCAGAAGACGGCCCCACCATCACCTCGACGCGGCCGGGTTCCACGACCCAGGCGTGACTCGGCTTGTCCCAATACGCAAGGTCGGAGGCTGCCAGGCGAAGCGTGACGGTCTTCATGGCGCCCGGCGGCACCGACACGCGTGCGAAGCCGCGGAGTTGCTTTCGCGGCCGGTCGACCTTCGACTCGGGGTAGCGGACGTAGAGCTGCACCACCTCGTCGCCGTCGCGCTGACCGGCGTTGGCGACGTCCACGCTCACCTCCACGGCACCGTCTTCGCGGAGCGTCTCGCCGCTCGCGCGGAGATTGGCATACGTGAACCGCGTGTACCAGAGGCCGTAGCCGAACGCGTACTGCGGCTCGGCCTGTGAGTACATGTACGTCCGGCCGTGCCGCAGGTCGTAGTCCATCATCGGCGGCAGTTGCTCGAGCGAGGCCGGCCAGGTTTGCGCGAGGCGGCCTCCCGGGTTTGCATCGCCGAAGAGGACGTCCGCGAGCGCGTTGCCGAGTTCCTGGCTGTTGTGCGTCATGAACAGGATCGTGGAGGCGTTGCGCGCCGCCCAGGGCAGGGCCACCGGGTAGCTCGCGATCAGGACCACGACCGTGCGGGGGTTCGCCTCGATGACCCGCTGCACGAACGCCTCCTGCCCGTGCGGCAGCGTGATCTCCTTCCGATCGACGCCTTCCTTGCCGTACGCCGGCGACGTCACCTCCGCCCAGCCGGCGTTCCCCTCGGGATGGCTGCCCACGCAGACAACCGCCACGTCGCGCCGGCGCGCCAGGTCGACCGCGGCGTCGCTCATGTCGCCCGCCCACGTCACGCCTGGTCCCGCGCCCCCTTGCCGAGGCCGCGCTCCCTGTTCGATGCCCTCGCGCGGCGACACCGCGTAGGGCGGCGTGCCCGAGTACCAGTCGAGCAGCACCGTGTTCGCGAGGGGTCCGATGACGGCAACGGACTTCACCTGTGCTCGGTCGAGCGGGAGCAGGTTGGTGGAGTTCTTCAGCAGCACGATCGACTTGCGCGTGACCTCGCGGACCAGCGCGCGCGCCTCGGGCTGGTTCCACGGCTCGGGATCGTCGCCGGCGCCGATGCGGGCGTAGGGCACCCTTTCCGGCGGGTCGAGCAGGCCGAGGCGGATCGACACCCGAAACAGTCCTCGCAGCGCCTCGTCGATCTGGGCCTCGGAGAGCAGGTTCTTCTTCACGGCCTCCGTCACCGGCTCCACCTGCCGATCGAGGAAGTGGTTGATGCCCGCCTTCATGCAGGCGGCGGCGGCCGTGGGCAGGTCGGCGAAGGCCTTGTGGTCCGTGACGAGCAGCCTGAGTCCGTTACCGTCGGTGCACAGGATGCCGTCGAGCCCCCACTCGCGCATGACGATGTCCCGCAGCATCGGGTGGACGTGCGCGGGGGTGCCGTTGACGGCGTTGTACGCCGCCATGAGCGCGCGCGACCCGCCCAGCCGGACGGCCATCTCGAACGGCTTGGCGTAGTACTCGCGCCAGAGCCGCTCGTCGAAGTTCGACGAGCTGCGCTCCCGCGCATCCTCGTTGCTGTTGGCGAGGAAATGCTTCAAGAGCGCGGCCGTCTTCCAGTAATGGGGGTCGTCGCCCTGCAGGCCCCTGGTGAAAGCGGTGGCCAGGATTCCAGCGTGGAGCGGATCCTCGCCGTAGACCTCCTCCGTTCGGCCCCATCGCGGGTCGCGCGCGAGGTCCGCGTTGGGCGCGCGCACGATCAGGCCGGACCGTTGGTACTTCCGGCTCTGGAACAGGTACCGGGCCTCCTGCGCTTCTTGCGCGGCGACCTTCGCCAGCAGGTCTGGATCCCAGGTCGCCCCCAGCCCGTAGGCTTGCGGGAACTGCGTGGTCGCGGTGGGGTTCCGGCGTCCCCAGTTGCTGGGGCCGCCCTGTGCCACGCCGTGATAGCCCTCGATGTGCGGTGAGCCGACAACGCCTAGCCTCGGAACCGACGCGCGCGTTGCCAAGGCATCGATCTTCTCCGCCAGCGTCATCCTGCCGACCAGATCCGTGATCCTCTGCTCGACGGGCAAGTCGGGGTTCTGGAACGGAAGCCGAGCTGGCTGCGGCTGCCGCGCGAAGGGCAGCGCCTGCAGCCAGCCGATCAGGACGACGAGCGCTGCGAACCACGTCGCGCCCCAGGCAAGACGGCGATCGTTCACCAGTGGATCTCTCATGCGGCTGCCTCAGGATTCATCCGAAAGCCAGTCAAGCATAGCCTCCCGGGGCGGTGCGGAACCGCTCATGACGGCCCCCCGAGAACACAGACCCGCGAGAACGATACGTCCAACTGCAGTAAATCCGGTCGGCCGCGCAGCGGCTGCAGGGAGGCGAGTCGAGAAATGGCGCATTTTTGTCGATCTTTCGTCTCGGGCCGCCTTTTGCACACACTACCCGACGGGCTGCTCAACAGTAATCCACGTGAACGCCAAGCGCGCAGCCTTGCGCGAGGGCCGGGCGAAGCCCCGCTCTCGAACGCCACCTGACGGCGTCCACGTGTCCGCGCTGGAGAAGACCAAGATGAGAAGTGTCGACCGGAGCACCATCCGCCGATCCCTTGCGATTGCCGCGTTGATTGTCCTCGCCGGTTCGGGCGCGCGTGCGGCCGACCTGTGCGTGGATTCGTCAGGGAAGGGCGGGTGTTCGAAGACGATCGGCGCCGCGGTGGCGGCGGCCGCGCCGAATGACGTGATTCGCGTCGCGAGCGGGACCTACCGGGAGGACGTGGTGATCGCGATTCCGCTGTCCCTCCTCGGCCAGGGCCAGGAGAACACCATTATCGACGCCACGGGCCTGCTGAACGGCATCAACGTGGACGGGTTCCACAGCCCCCGCCTCGCCCACGTCATCGTCAGCGGTTTCACGGTGGAAAACGCGAACGCCCAGGGCATCCTTGTCACCAATGCCTCCGACGTGACCGTGTCGAACAACCGCGTGACGGGCAACGACCGCAGCCTGGATGTGGTCGCACTCGAGTGTCCCCCGCTGCCGCCCTACTTCCAGGCCGGCGAAGCGTTCGACTGCGGCGAGGGCATCCACCTGAGCGGGGTGAGCCACTCCATCGTGTCGGGCAACCTGGTGGAGGGCAACGCGGGCGGCATTCTCATCAGCGACGACACCGGTCCCAACCACGACAACCTGATCTCGGGGAACACGGTGCAGGACAACCCGTTCGACTGCGGGATCACGATTGCCTCGCATCACTTCGCGCTGGAGCCCACGGACCCGTCCGTGGGCATCTACCACATCACGGTGGTCGGCAACACCTCGGCCCGCAACGGCCTGGCCACCGGGGAGGGCGCCGGCGTCGGCCTCTTCACGGGACCGCCCGGAGGCCAGAACAATGGCAATGTCGTGGCCAACAACATCCTGACCGGCAATGCGCTGCCGGGCGTGGCGTTGCACACGCACGCGCCGTTTCAAAGCCTGAACGATCACCTGATCATCGGCAATCAGATCTCGGGCAACGGCCCCGACGGCGACCCGGGCACGACCGTGCCGACCGGCATCTCGATCTTCAGCCCCGTCGTCCCGTTGAGCGGGATCGTGATCACGCAGAACGTGTTCAAGGGCGAGGGCATCGACATCGCGATGAACGCCGTCGCTGGCACGAGTGTCGCCGCCCACCTCAACTCGTTCTTCGGCCCCGTCGGCGTGGACAATATCGGTTCCGGGACGATCAGCGCGACCGCCAACTGGTGGAAGTGCGCGAACGGCCCGGGCGCGAACGGCTGCTCCTCGGTGGAAGGCAGCGGCATCACGACCAACCCCTGGCTCACGAAACCCTACTGACGCGTCAGCCATCGCGGGCCCCGGTCCTCGCGTCCCGGGGCCCGCGGTACGGCTTACTTTTCCAGCAGCAGCATCGCGACGACGCCGGCGTGGTCCGAGGGGAACGGCTCGGCGGTGCCGGTCCGCCTGATCGTCAGCGGCCTCAGCCCCTTGGTGAAGACGAGGTCGATCCTTTCGGGCCCCGGGAAGTAGTCCCGACCGGGCCAGAGGTCCTCGTAGTAGAGCGGCCAGGTAAAGCCTGGCTGGCCGGCGCGGAGCGCTTGCCACACCTCGACGTATCCCGCGCCCGCAATCATCCCGGCCGTCGGCGTGAGGTCCGGCCCCAGCCCGGCGCCGCTCGCGTCCGAGTTGAAATCGCCGGCCGCGACCACCGGGAACGGCGACTCGTTCATGCGCGCGATCAGTTCCTGCCCCTGCCCGATCTGTGTCGTGTCCTCCGCGCTCACGGGTGCCTCGAGGTGAGTGGCGAAGAAGCGCACCGTGCCTGGCCCGACTTTCACATCGACCGACATCCAGCCGTTGACCTGCTCGAACATTCCAAGAAGCTCGATCCTCGACTCGTATGTCCGGACGCGGATGTTGGACCACTCGAGCGCACCCTCTTCGCCGCCTGATCTCGCCAGGATCACGTCCCGGTCGAGAAAACGGAAGCAGACAGTCCCGCTGTCGTCGGTCGGCACCGAGAGGTCGGTGAGCGCGTTGGTGGCGACGACCTTGTAGTGACTCCCCTTCGCCTCGAGGGCGGCAAGCAGCAGCGCGAGCTGGTCTGCAATCAGCTGTACCTGCTGCCCGCCCGCCGTCAGCTCCCACAGGGTGACTTCCTGCAACGAGACGAGGTCCGGCTGCTCCGCGGCGATTTGCTTTGCGAGCAGCGCCGCCCGGCCCTGGAAGTCGGTGCCCGCCACCTCCTCGTAGGTGAGCTGAACGGCGCGGGTCACGTCTTCGTCCGGGAGCGCGATCAGGTACAGGAAGTCCGTCCCCGCGTCCATGTTGTAGGTCATCACCTTCAACACGCGCTTTCCCTCGTCGGCGCACACGGCGGACGCCGCAAGACCGGGGACGAGCGCCAAGACGAACAGCAGGATGACCAGGGTGCGCAGTCCACGCCGACGGTTCATGCTCGACATGATTCCTCCCCTTTTCGTGCCGCGCCGGGTGGCGTCGGCCATCAACCAGGTGCCCAGACTCATGCGAGCAATTTACGGGGCCGCCTGGGGGGAGTTGTCACGGAGATGTCACGAAGTCGTAA
Organism: uncultured Acidobacteriota bacterium; assembly: GCA_963724775.1. GTDB lineage: Bacteria > Acidobacteriota > Vicinamibacteria > Vicinamibacterales > Fen-181 > CAVRWB01. The sequence goes on along the minus strand of CAVRWB010000020.1, from coordinate 677,321 downwards.
AAGTTCTGGGGTTGGCAACGAAGCGATAGCCGGCGGTGTGGACGGTCAGGATGTGCCTGGGGTCGGCCGGCAGGTCTTCGATCTTCTTCCGTAGCGACAGGATGTAGTTGTCCACCGTGCGTGTGGTCGGGAAGGCCTCGTAGCCCCAGACCTCGTCGAGAAAGGCCGAACGCTCGACCACCCGCCCCTCGTGCTCGATGAGGTACTTGAGGACGTGGAACTCGCGGACGGTGAGGCGCAGGGGGCTGCCGTTGCGGGTCACCTCTTGCGTCTCGAAATCCACGTGGACGGCGTCGAAGTCGAAGCTCCGCACGCGCGACGGGCCGGGCAGCGTCCGCCGGAGGATCGCCCTGATGCGCGCGAGGAGTTCCCTCACGCTGAACGGCTTGCTCACGTAGTCGTCGGCGCCCAGTTCGAGGCCGATGATCCGGTCGATCTCCTCGCGCTTGCTCGTGAGCATCAGGATCGGCACGACCAATCCCTCGCGGCGCAGGTCGCGGCAGATGTCCAGGCCGTTCTTGCCGGGGAGCAGGAGATCGAGGACGACCAGGTCGACGTTCGACTGCTGCGCGCGCTCGTAGCCTCGCGCGCCGTCGTGCGAGACGGTGACGCTGTAACCCTCGGCCTGCAACGCGTCGAGCAGCCCGCGTGCGATGGCGCGGTCGTCTTCAATCACCAGGATGTGCTGCATGGCGATGCTCCACCGGGAAGACGAGCGTGAACGTGCTCCCCTTTCCCGGGACACTCTCGAGGCCCACGCGCCCGCCGTGCGCCTCCATGATGTGGCGGACAATCGACAACCCCAGCCCGGCGCCCGCGGCCTGGCGCACGGCTTCGCCGCCGCCGCGCACGAACGGCTCGAAGATCCGCGCGCGGTCCTCGGGCGCGACACCGATACCGCGGTCGGAAACGGCGACGGCGACCCACCCGTCTCGGGCTCGCGTCTCGACAGCGAGATCCCGCGCGTCCCCCAGGTACTTCATGGCGTTCTCGACCAGGTTGACCACCGCCTGGCGCAGGGCGTCCGGGTCCGCGCGGATGGACACCCCCGGTGCAGCAGGCAAGACGCGAAGTCGAAAGCCGGCAAGGTCCAACGCGTATCGCAGGGTGTCGACCGCCGAGCAAACGGCCTCGTCGGCGGGAACCGCCTGGAAGCGGTACTCCTTCACCCGCCGGTCGATCCGGCCGAAGTCCAGAACGTTCTGGATCAGACGGCCGAGACGGTCCGCTTCGCCTTCGACCATCGACAGGTACTCGGAGGCCCGCTCCGGTGGGACTGCGCCCGTTCGCAGCAGTTCTGCGAACATCCTGATCGACGTGAGCGGCGTGCGCAACTCGTGGCTGACGTTCGACACAAAGTCGGAGCGCACCCGGGCCAGCTCCTCGACGCGTCGCGCCTCGGCCCGGCCGACCAGGAGCTCCTCCCGGAGACGCAGGCGTTCGATGGCCCGCCCGGCTTCCTGCGCGACGCCCTGCAGCAGCACGAGATCCTCGAGTGACAGGCGCAGCCCGGACCTCTTGCGGCCGGTGGCGATGAACCCCACCGGCAAGCCGTCGGAGGCCGCGAAGGGAAAGATCGCGACGGCGCCGAGCGCCTGGAGCAACGCCGCGTCTGCCTCGGCCATCGGCGCGCCCGCCTCCACGGCCAGCGGCGCAGCGGCGGCAGCGCGCGGCAGGCGCGCGCGGTCCACCGGGAGATCCGGCGGTGTCGCGCCGCGCTCAGCGAGGATGACGAGATCGCCGTCCGCCGGACGGAAGGCGGCGACCGAGACCCGCTCCGAACCGAGCAAGCTGTCGAGTTCCCCGACGACATGCTCGGCCAGGTCTTTCTCGTCGATGGCCTCCGACATTCGCCCCCCGAGCGTTCGAAGGGCGGCGGTGGCGTCGTATCGCACCCGGAAGAAGGTGCGATCCACGGCTGTCTGCACCCGGCGGCGGACCGGATCGAAGAGCAGCACGCCGCAGACGGCCGCCACGCCGGAGGCGCCGATCACCGACTGGGGGGATTGCAGGCCGAGCAGCCACACGATCGCGGCGGTGACGGCCGTGTAGATGGCCGCCAGCACAGCGGCGACGACCGCGTAGACCGTGCCACGATTGATGATCTGATCGATGCCGAGTGCGTGGTAACGGATGATGGCCGCGGCAAACGTGAGAGGGGCCACGAGAGCGGCGATGTTCAACGGCGCCTCGGGCACCAACGCCTGACCCGTCAGTCTCTGCGGGACGATCCACAGGCCGACAAACGCCAGCACCGGCACGGTGAAGCCGGGCACCACGAGTCGAATCTGTCGCCGCTCCGACTCTTCACTCGCCGTGCGGTAGGAACAGACCAGCAGCACGAGCCCTGCAAAGAGACCAGCGGCCGCAAACAAGCGGCAGGCGTCGAACCAGGAGAGGAACGCGCGGAAGTCCGCGACGCTGCCGGACGCGAACGCGCGGCTGAACGTATGGGCCTGGACCACGGCGAAGCCGAGCGCGACAGCATAGAGGACCACAACCGCGCGGCGAGCGCCGACCCTCGCCTGCCGTGGAAAGACCAGCGTGAAGTGCACGAACAGGGCTGGCGCCAGGGCATAGGCGGCACTGAACACCAGGCGGACCGTCAGCGCCACGCCCGGCAGCCCTCCGCCGAGCGCTCCCCACGTGGCGGCGATCAGCACGGCAAAGGACGCCGACGAGGCGTGGCACAGCAGCGCCGCATCGTCGTCGGGACGACGCAAGGTGACGAGGATCGCGAGACCGAAGAACAGCGCCGCGACGAGGCCGTTCACCGCCACCTCGAACCCCGTGTATACAGGGACGAGCGTGGTGTCGAGGTGGACGCCTCGTCCGTCCCGCTCGACCTCGACCTGCACACGGTCGCCTGGGCTCCGGGCGTCGCACACGAACTCGATTTCGCCGGACTTCGAAACGGGCTGCCCCGCCAGCGAGCGAATGACGTCGCCCGGCCGGAGGCCCGCCCCTTCCCGGGTCACGCGCCGGACGACCGGCCCGGCATTCGAGCTGGATGTCGCGACGAACCACTGCGTCGGTTCGAGGTCAACAGGAAGGCCGGCCTTGCGGTTCAAGCCATCGAGGCCGAAGAGGCAGGCCGCGATGAGGAGACCGTCGAGCGCGAGGACGAGGCGCATGCGGATGCGTGGAGCGTCCATGCCATGCCGGGTGGCGGGGCGATTATAGCCCTACCGACAGGCAGGGGACCCAACTCCGTCGACTCCGTTGACTCCGTCGACTCCGTCGACTTCCTCGACTACCATTGTCCCCATGCACACGACGATCGAGGCGCTGACGGCCGAGATCCGGGATTTTCGGGACCGCCGCGACTGGATGCAGTTTCACGATCCGAAAGAGCTGGCCGTGGCGATCGCGGCGGAGGCCGGCGAACTGCTGCAGCACTTCGTGTGGCAGAGCCGCGAGCAGTCGGAGCGCCGCGTGGTGGAGCGGCGCGCGGAGATCGAGTCCGAGATGGCGGACGTCGCGATCCTCCTGTTCGAACTGGCGGACAACTGCGGGACGAACCTCGCCGAGGCCATGCGGGCGAAGCTGGCGCGCAACGAGCAGCGCTACCCGGTGGAAAAGGCCCGGGGCTCCAACGCGAAGTACGACGAGCTGTGACCGGCGATCCCCCCGCGCCGCACCGGCGGCGGCCCCGCTACCCGGGCACGCACCCGCGCCGCTTCGAGGAGAAATACAAGGAGCACGCGCCGGAGGCTTATCCCGAGACGGTGGCCCGGGTGCGGGCCTCCGGGAAGACCCCGGCCGGCTCACATGTCCCGATCATGGTGGCGGAGATCCTGGAGGCGCTCGCGCCGGTCCCCGGAAACACCGCTGTGGACTGCACGATCGGGCACGGCGGTCACGCGCGCGCGCTGCTGCCGCGGCTGCAGCCCGGCGGCTTCCTGCTCGGCCTCGACGTCGACCCCATCGAACTGCCGAAGACGGAGGAGCGCCTGAGGAACCTGGGCTTCGGCCGCGAGGCGTTCCGCGTGCGGCGATCCAACTTCGCCGGCCTGCCGCAGGCACTCGATGCCGAGGGACTTCCAGGCGCCGACATCGTGCTCGCCGACCTCGGTGTCTCCTCGATGCAGCTCGATACGCCCGCGCGCGGCTTCTCGATCAAGGTCGCCGGCCCGCTGGACATGCGCATGAACCCGAACAGGGGTCAGCCGGCGTGCGCGCTCCTGGCGGCCGCCACGCCGCCCAAGCTCGCCGCGCTGCTGGCCGATGCCGACGAACCCGAAGCGGAACGCCTGGCGGCGGCCCTCGCGGGGCGGCTGTTCACCGACACGGTCGCGCTTGCCGATGCCGCTCGTACCTCGCTCGCGGACATCCGCGAGACCGATCGCGAGACCTCGGTGCGCCGCGTCTTCCTCGCGCTGCGGATGGCGGTCAACGACGAACTGTCCGCGCTCGACGCCCTCCTTCGGCACCTGCCCTCCTGCCTCAACCCCGGCGGCCGCGCCGCGATCCTGACGTTCCACTCGGGCGAGGATCGCCGCGTCAAGAAGGCTCTCCAGGCGGGCTGGCGAGGGGGCGTGTTCAAGGCGATCGCCGAGGAGATCGTCCGGCCGTCGGCCGAGGAGTGCCGTGCCAACCCGCGCGCGAAGGCCGCGAAGCTCCGGTGGGCACGGCATGGGCCCTGAGCCCAGAGCCTTTACAGCTCAGACAGGCGGGACGCCTGTCCTACGCCAGGCGGGACGCCTGTCCTACGCCGGGCGGGACGCCTGTCCTACGGCAACCAGGCGGGACGCCTGTCTTACGGCCGTCCAGATGTCGGTGGTAGTCTTGGCGCATGCAGACACCGCCCCGCTTCGCCATCCCGCTACTGGCCGTCCTCATCGCCGCCTCTGCAGCGACGGCCGGCGCTCAATCGAGCGAGCAGCAGGAACGCGTCGGCGCGTCCTTCGTCCTCGCGCTCGGCCGCCTGCCGACCGCGGGCGAGGCCGCCCAGTGGGCCGTGCGGCAACCGGTGTCCCTCGCGGAACTCATCGCGCGCCATCGCGGCGAGTTGCAGGCCGACGCGACGGCCCAGCGAGCCGTGATGATCAAGGCCAGTATCGATGCGTTGGGCGTCGCACCTGGCGCGGCAACCCCCGTTGGTCCGGTGCCCGGAGCCGGCGCGGCCGGCGGACGCCTCTACGCGGACTTGATGAAGGACCACCTGCGCTGGCTCGCCGAGCATCCGGCGGACTACGTCCAGGTCCTGCACCGCGCCTATCGGCTTCTCCTCCAGCGCGACGCCTACCCGGTCGAAGTGGACTACTGGAAGGGTCAGCCGACGCTGTCCTACGCGCTGCTCGTCGGCTGCATCGACGATTGGGCGCGCCGCAACCGCCCGGGATTGACCGCCACCAGCGGCGTCGCGTCCGTGTCGGTGAACAGCGAATACCTCGCCACCGTGCGGCTCTCGCCTGCGCTGGCCCTCGAGGCGCGAACAGCAGCGGGGCTGCCGGCGCAGGACGATGCCGCGCTGGCGTCGGCCGCCTGGCGGCACGTCGTCGCGCCCGGCGCCGATCGGGTCGCGTCGGTCGGCGGCATCCACTTCACCGCCGCCGGCGCCCCGGCGATCTCATCATCGCTGGCGGCCAGGTGACACGGCCCGTGGGATGATCGGCAGCACGATGGCCGACGGGTGGTCGGCATCGTGGTAGATCGTCTGCTTCGCCCGGACCGCCCTGGAACCGCCTGTCGTCCTCTCGCCAGTGTTCAGATTCCGATTGAAACGCGGGAAGTTGCTGCTGGAGACGTAGACGCGGATCCGGTGGCCAGCCTTGAACACGTTGCTCGTGGCCCAGAGATCGACCTTGTACTTGTAGACCCTCCCCGGCTCGATCGGCGCCGCCTTCGCCGTGGAGTCGCGGAACCGCGCGCGGATGATCCCGTCGGCCAGGTACCGCGCAAACCCCGCCTCGTCGACGTCCACCAGCATGGCCGTGAAGTCCGTGTCGGCCGCCGAGGTGGCCGCGTACAATTCCATGCTCACGAAACCGGTCACCTCGACCTCGCCGGTCAACGGCGGCGTGGAGAACACCAACACGTCGCTGCGCGACTCGTTCGGGCTCTGGTCGAATGGCCCCGGGGCGAGCCCCCCGCAGCACAAGCGGCCGCCGATCGTGCGGACGGGGCTCGCCGGGTCGTACTCGAACACGTCCGGCCGTTCGGATGTCGGCGGCATCGTGGTCAGCGTCCCGTCGCCGGCCACCGAAGCGGCGCCCCTCGACGCGTGCAGGTAGTACTTCGCGTAGTTGGTGCGTGCGAGCGGGAACTCGTTCTCGTCACGCCAGGCGTTGTCGCCCATCACGAAGATCTTCACAGGCGCCGCCGACGCGAACTCGTTCTGCCTTCCCTTCATGACGAAGTCGTACCACTTCAGGATCGTGGCGTTCATGTCGAGCACGGCCTGGGGCCCGAACGTCACGCCGCCGATGCGGCCTTCGGGCGACGTGGCCGCGTGCGCCCATGGGCCCATGATGAGGCGCTGCCCCTTGCGCGCCTCGTCGGTCGGCGCCTGCTTCTGCATCTCCACGAAATTGCGGATCGACCCGCCGCTGAAGATGTCGTGCCAGCCGCCGGCGTGGAGCGCCTTCACGTTCATCCGGCCGTAGTGGTCCGACACACGGATCGCGCCCCAGTAATCGTCGTCGCTCTCGTGCTGCACCCAGTCCCGGAAATACGGCGCCGCATCTTCCGGTGTCGGAAGGGCGACGATCCGGTACTCGTCGACCGGGAGGTGCTCCGCCCACTGGCCGGACCGTCCGAGCGACGCCGTCTTTCGCGCGACCGTGTCCAGCGCCAGGCCGGACGTCCAGGACTCCGCGAACCACTGCATCAGCGCGCCGCCCTCGTACGTCCAGCCCTCGTAGTATTGGCTGGCGGTGACAAAGGGGAAGATCCCCACCAGGTGCGGCGGCGCGGACGAGGCGGCCAGCATCTGTGTCGCGCCCACGTACGACCCGCCGAACATCCCGACGCGGCCGTCGGCGTACGGCAGCGCCGCGGCCCACTCGATCGTGTCGTACCCGTCATCCGCCTCATGGCGGAATGGGTAGAACTCGCCATCGGAATCGAAGCGCCCGCGGGTGTCCTGCAGGATCACGACGTACCCCTGCGAGGCGAGGAACAGACCCGTGGCCGGGTCCCTGCGGTTGTAGGGCGTGCGCGTGAGAAGCACCGGGAATCGGCCGGCCGTGACGGGACGGTAGATGTCGCAGACCAGCGAAACGCCGTCGCGCATCTTCACGCCGACGCCGGCCTCGACCCGTACCGCGTGCTCGCCTGTCGTGGCCGCGGGCACCTGGGCGCGGGTCGCGACGATGGATGCGAGGAAGACGGCCGTGATGAGGAGCGAGCGAACCGAAGCCTGCATGTGCATCACCTCGCCCGGTAGACGACGGCTTCGACAATCGACACCAACGTGCCCTTCGAGCGGGGATCGGCATCGTGGCGCGCGACGATTCGCAGCGCGTGCGGCCCCTGCGGGAGGCCGTAGGTGTGCCAGAGATCGTTGTCGTTGGTGCGCTCCACGATGAACGCGTCGATCGGCTGGACGCGCCTCCCGTCGAGATAGACGTCGGCGCGCCCGCCGTCCTCCGTCATCTCGCCGACGATGGCTACCGCAGCGCCGGTGAAGGTGAGGGTCGCTTCAGCCCCGGCGCGGTCCGCGCGCATCGGTCCCGATTTCTCCCCGGGCCGGGAGGCCCGCGAGAAGCCCGTGAAGGTCCATTGGGGATCGTCGATGTTCACCCGCCGCTCCGGGATGCCCATATCCCACTGCTCGAGCGGCGCCGCCTCCGGCGCCTGGATCGGGATGCTCGCGTCGGCGCTGGTGACACGACCGCCGGCCATGCGGATCAACGCGAGCGCGCGCGCCAGCGTGGACCGGCAGATGTCGTCGAGCGACGAGCGCGTGTAGTCGAACTGCCGATCGGCGATCGCCGGGATGCCGCTCTTCCACGCGTCCGGAATCCCGGAGTAGCCGAGCATGACGCCCAGGATCCCGCCGGCGGTGGAGGGATTGCAGTCGGAATCCTGCCCCGATCGGGCGGCAATCTCCAGCGTCCGGGCGAAGTCACCGCGGCCGTACAGCAGTCCGAGCGCGATGTACGCGCCGTTGATCTTCGCGTCGATGTTGAACGGCCTGAGCGCCCCGTCCGGGCAGCTATCGTCACGGTCCCACTTGTCCTCGATCAGCTGCCACGTCTTCTTCCAGTCGCCGGGGTAGCTCGCCGACCAGTCGAGCACGTCGCGGAGCACGCGGGCATACTCGCTCCGCGCCGGCAGGCAGGCCAGCCCCTGCTCCACCACGGCGCGCACGTCTTTCTCGAAGAACGCGGCGGTGTACATGCCGCTGACGAACATGCCGCCGTACAGCCCATCGCCGTAGTTCATGACGCGGCCCACGCGCAGGCAGTACCTGTTCGACTCGCGCGGCAAACCGGGGCTCATCAGGCCGATGAAGTCCGCCTCGATCTGGAAGTCGATGTCGTTGGCGTGGATGTTGTACTTGGGATGCCCCGACATCGGCGCCCTGACACCGAGGTTCAGCAGGCGGCGCGCGCCGGCGTTCGCGTGCCACAGCGCGTAGCGGCTGTCCTTGAACGCCTGGCCGTACTGTTCGACCGTGGCGTCGAACCCGAGCCGGTCCATGGTCTCTGCCATGGTCATGCCGACATACAGGTCGTCCTGCTGGAGCGCGTTCGACACGCGCTCGGGCGACCAGGGGATCTCGCCCTCGTCGATCCGGCCGTTCGATCTGAACTCGGTCGGCGCGCCGTACCAGACGCCGATCATCTTGCCCGCCCAGCCGCCGCGGATCTTGTCTTCGAGCGCCGCCTTCGCGATCGTCCGCGACGGGGCCGGCCGGCCCGCGCCACCACTCGCCGCAACCGCGGCGACGACAGCACACACCACTGCGAATCGCACGGTCCACCTCGTCGCCGGTGTCATCACCCGGTCACATCCCGAGACGTTTGAGCTGCCAGCGCATGTTCTCGGCCGGCTCCCACTCGTCCCACCTGCCAAGCCGCTTCAGCACGCCCGGGTTCGCCAGCGACCGCGGGAGGCCGCCCGCACACACGCGCACGATCTCCTCGGCCGCCGTGCGCTGCAACTCCACCTGCGATTCTTCGGAGTACCACGCGGCGTGATCCGTGAGCACAACCCGTTCGTGATCGCGCAGCGGCGATCCGGGCGGCAACGGCTCGTCCTCGAACACATCGAGGCCCGCCGCCGACAGACGGCCATCCGACAAGGCCGCCAGCAGGCTGGCCGTGTGAACGAGCGGACCGCGCGCGGTGTTCACCAGGCAAGCCCCGGGCTTCATGGCGGAGAGCGCCCGCCCGTCCACCAGGTGCCGCGTCTCGGGCAGCAGCGGGCAGTGCAGCGACACGTAGTCCGAGAGCCGGCAGAGCGTCCCGAAGTCCACCAGTTCGACGCCAAGCTCCGCCGCGATGCGCGGCTCGACGAACGGATCGGCGGCGAGCAACCGGAGTCCCCACCCGGCCAGCTTCCGGGCGACCGCCCGCCCAATCCCCCCGAGTCCGACCAGGCCGATCGTGCGGCCGGCCACCCGGTGGATCGTCTCGCCGCGCCGCACATCCCAGCCGCCCGCCCTGAGCCGCCGGTCCGTGGCGGCGACCTGTCGGACGCAGGCGAAGAGCAGGGCGATCGCATGCGTCGAAACCTCGTCGGTGCAGTACCGAGGGGACGTGACCGACGATCACGCCGAGTTCGGTGGCGGCCTCGACGTCGACATTGTCGGTGCCGACGCCGTAGCGGACGAGAATCTGGCATCGGCGAAACCGCTCCAGCATCGAGCGCCGCACCTCGAGGCGCCGGCACAGGATCCCGTCGGCCTCCTCACACAGGCGCAGCGCCTGCTCGAGAGGCATCCCATCGGCGTCGGTGAACTCGCCTCCGGCGGCCTCGATGACGCGACGCTCGTGGCAGGTCGTCGCGTACCCGTGCTCGATGAGGACGACGCGGAATGGCGCCATGCGAGCCCGGCCCGTCTCAGATGCTCCCCAGCACGTCGTCGGCACCTGCTCCGAAGTAGTTGATGCCGCTCACTGAGCGCACCACCTGTTCGGGCATCTCGACGATGTCGAGCACGTGGCCCGGGCAACCGAGCCGGGCGCACACGTGGATCGAGTTCTTGCCGCCAGGCAGGCCGAGCAGGATGCTCTTGTCCGAGCCGCAGCCTTTCTCCGCGCACGGGTGCTGCTCGATCATCGAGGCGTCACAGTAGGGACAGAATGCGTCGGCGAAGGCCGACTCCTTCCCGGAGATGCCCGGGATGAAGCTGAACAGCTTCGCGTGGCTCCCCCAGAACGCATCGACGAAGACGAAGCCGGCTTCGTCGCCAACGACGACCTTCAGCTTCACCGATGCCTCGTCGTGGATGCGCACGCTGTCCACCACGAGGCTGTGGCCCCGCGGGCAGAAGACCGACTCCACGAGCAGGAAGTCCTGCCCCTGTCGCTGCACCAGCCGGAACCCTCGAGGCATGGCTCGAGCGAACCGCTCCGGGATTCTCCGCGCAGAAAGCTTCATCTCGTCTCCTTGTGGCAGGGCGATTCTGGCAGCCAACGCGCCGGGGCGTCAACCCGGGAGCCAGCAAGACACGCAGACGGTGACATCCGGCTTCAGGGACTCGGAACGACGTGGAAGCCGGCCCCTGGCCGAGGTAGGATGCGTCCGTCTCGCACGCAGGAGGCGGATGATGTCCAGGCTGTGCACTCGTCGTGAGGTGGTGAAGATGGCCGGGGCCGGACTGGCCGCCGCGGCGGCAGCCGCCGCGCCGGCGGAGGCGAGGGCGGCAAGCCGGCGGCCGCCTGACGGCGAAATCCAGGTCCGAAGGACGTGCAACGGCGAGCGGTACGCGAAGGAGGCGCCCATCGCCTGGCGCGTGGCTGCAGGCGGCGGGGGCACGATCCGCCTCGACCCGGCCTCGACGTTCCAGGATGTGCTCGGCTTCGGCGCGTCGCTGACCGACGCGGCGTGCTCCATGATCGATCGGCTCGAACCGGGCGCCCGCGAGCAACTGCTGCACGAGCTCTTTCACCCATCGGAGATGGGGTTCAGCGTGTCTCGCGTGTGCATCGGATCCAGCGATTACGCGACCGAGGCGTACAGCTATGACGATGGAGAGCCGGATCCCGAGCTCTCGCGATTCTCCGTCGACCACGATCGCGTGTACGTCCTGCCGACGCTCGCCCGGTGCCGCAAGGTGAACCCCGACCTGTTCCTGCTCGCCTCGCCCTGGAGCCCGCCAGGGTGGATGAAGGCCAACAACTCGATGCTGGGCGGCTCGATGAGAAAGAAGTACCTACGGGCCGTACGCCCGGTACTTCGTCAAGTTCCTCCAGGCGTACGCGGCGGCGGGCGTGCCAATCGACGCCGTCACCACGCAGAACGAGGTGGACACGGACCAGGACTGCCGGATGCCGGCCTGCCTCTGGGGACAGGAGTACGAGATCGAGTTCGTCGCCCGGCACCTGGCCCCGCAGTTCGAGCAGAACGACTTGAAGACGAAGATCTGGATCCTCGACCACAACTACAACCTGTGGGGCCGTGCGATCTGCTCCCTCGACCACCCGGAGCTCGCCAGGTTCGTCGACGGTGTCGCGTGGCACGGCTACGCCGGCCGGCCCGAGATGATGACCCGCGTTCACGAGGCGTACCCGGGCAAGCACATGTACTGGACGGAGGGAGGACCCGACTACACCAGCCCCCGCTACCTCACCGACTGGACGCGGTGGTCGGCGACCTTCGCGGGCATCCTTCGCAACTGGGCCCGTTGCGTCATCGGGTGGAACCTCGCGCTCGACGAGAAGGGCCGACCGAACATCGGCCCCTTCACCTGCGGCGGCATCATCACCATCGACTCGACGACGCGCGAGATCGTGCGCAGCGGCATGTATTGGGCCCTCGCCCACTACTCGCGGGCGATCCGTCGCGGCGCACGCCGGATCGCGTCGGAGGGCTCCGTGGAGGGCGTGTCGCACGTCGCGTTCGCGAACCCTGGCGGAGGTTTTGCGGCAGTCCTCAGCAACAGCGGGCCGGAAAAGACGACCCGCCTGGAACTGATGGGGAAGATCGCAGAAATCGTGTTGCCCGGAGACTCGGTGACGACCCTGATGTGGGGGTAGCCACGTCAGAACTCCCCCGAGTTGCTGACGAACGCGATCCTGCGGCTGTCGGGCGCCCAGGAGTTGACGTTCATCGAGCCCTGACCGCCGTACAGATAGGCGACCACGGCCGGTTGTCCACCGCCGGCCGGCATCTTCCGGATGTAGACGCGCTTGTACCAGGGGTGATCGTCAGGCGCGACCTCCGGGCCGTAGGTGATGAAGACGATCGTCTTCCCGTCTGGGGATACGTGAGGGAACCAGTTGTTGAAGTCGTCGAAGGTCAGCTGCTCCTGGGCGCTCCCGTCGGTCCGCATCCGCCACACCTGCATCCGCCCGGTACGCGAAGAGTTGAAGTAGATCCACTTGCCGTCAGGCGTGAACTCGGGGCCGTCGTCCAGGCCGGGAGTATTCGTCAGCCGCTTCTCGGGGCCTCCTCCGGCCGGAACGACGTAGATGTCGAAGTCGCCACCGCGCTGCCCGGTGAAGGCGAGGAGCTTACCATCCGGCGACCACCCGTGGAGATAGGAAGGGCCCGTCGGCGTGACCTGCGTGGCGGTTCCGCCGGCCGCCGGAACCGTCCACACCGTTGACGGCTGGCCGCCGCTCAGCCCAAGCATCTTGCCGTCGAACGACAGCGCGTGGTCGTTGTTGTTCCGCGTCATCGGCCCGGTCTCGATGTCCGCCACCTGGCGGGCCGCGAGGTCGAAGCCATAGATGCGGCCGTTGCGGTTCACGATGAGCCGCTTCCCGTCGGGCGTCCAATTCGGTGCCTGCATGGAGTCGGCGACCTGGTGGACGACTCGTCGCGCACCGGTCTCGACGTCGAGCACTTCCACCTGGCTGCCGATGTAGTCGCGGTAGGGCGTGAAGCTGTCGGCCGCCGGCCGGATCAGCCGTACGTTGGAGACGATTGCCTTCTCCAGCACCTCCGGGTTGTGCGAGCAGAGGTAGATGCCAACGTACGCCTCGTCGCCGAGCGCGATGCCTGCAACTTGCCTGCTCGCGTAGGGATCGCCGAAGCGTGCGACGGACATCGTGAACGTGTTGCCCTTCCGTTCGAGCTGCAGGACGTCGGGACCGTTGAGATCGGACCGGACCTCCTCGGTGTTCGCACCCTGCGCGCGGCGGAACTGCAGCGACGTCAGACCGTCGCCATGCCGGGACACGTTGACGTGAGGGGAGGCGGGATCGAGAGTCGAGCGGACCATGAGCCCCACTTTCCGGTGGGGGTCCACTCCCTTCCCGAGGAACTCCACCCTGGCCTGCAGGATGAAATCACCCCGAAGCTTCTTCCACGCGAAGTGGAACTCGTCGCTGCCGAACCACATGTTCGCGCCGGACGCCTGCAGCGTGTAGGTCCCGGTCTCCGGTTCATATGTCACGGAACCAGGGATTTTCACGGTGCCGATGTCTTCGTGGTGCGCGAAGATTCCGACCGCCTCCTGGGGCCCCGTGGAGCCAGCGGCGCGAGCGCCGGCGAGCACGAGCAGACAAGCGAGGAGACGCAAGCCGAGGCCCGCCTTCACTGGGCACCTCCGGTGCAAGGACGGAAGGGTGAAGGACGCAAAGGTGCACGGGTGCACGGGTGCACGGGTGCACGGTGCACGGTGCACGGTGCAAGGTGCACGGTGCATGGCCGCCCCATTCGTCAATCGCCAATCGTCACCCGTCAATCGTCAATACCGTTTCCGTTTCCGGTGCACGGAGGTGCAAGGGTGCATCGGTGCGGAGAGGTGCACAGGGTGCCACTCTAGCACCGCGCGGTCAGAGGGAGAACCAGTAGGTCAGTTTCACCAGGACGATGTTGTCGGGCCGCGCGCGCCACAACTCGTCCCAGTTGTCGCGCAGCGTGTCGCTGGAAGCCGAACCGTAGCCGGTGCGGCCCTGCGACCAGACGACGTACAGACGACGAGCCCGGCTTGTACTCCCACCGCGTAACCAGGTTGGAGCGGAACTGCGTGAAGTCGAAGTCGGGGTTGGCAAAGGAGGTACTGGGCGCCCGGCTGGCTGCCGGCCTCGGTTACCCGGTAGACGTTTTCCCTCTGGCCGAGGGTAATCTCGGAGTCGGTGTACTGGTGGAAGCGTTCCTCGTAGCTCTGAGCCAGAGTCTGTGTGGCCTTCTTGAAGCCGCGGTAACGCCCGCTCGCGATGAAAGGGCTCCCGTAGTACTGCACCGTCAGTTCCGGCGTCACGGTGAGGTTTGCCCTGAAGGTGAGGCTCCACACCTCCTGCTCGATGCGGCCCAGGATCCAGCGCGGACCGTCGGCCGCCTGCGCGGTGGCCACGTACTGCAGGTCGTCGGTACCGCGCATGTAGCCGGCGTCGGCGGACAGCAGGAGCCGGTTCGATGGACGCAGCCGGAGATTCAACTGCGCGCGCCAGGCGCCGGTGCCGCCCTCCTGCGCCTTCTCGCGCGCGCCCGTGAAGGAGATACTGGTCCGCCGCGACGAGTCCGAGCCACCGCCTGCGGCGACCGTGTAGAGATCGCTCAGGCGCAGTGCCGGGCCGCCGCGCAGGGCCCGCGTGTCCGCCGATTCGCTGAACGCCAGTCCGCCATGCACGCGCCACTTGTTGGTGAACTGCGCCGACCCGTCGACCGACGTGTTCCCGCGGGTCTGGAGGCCGCCGAAGTCCCAGTGGTCCTCTCTCGCCAGCTGCACGGAGTAGTCGCGGAAGATGCCCTTCGGCGTGGATTCGGACCAGCCGAGAAACACCTGGTTGGCTATCAGGTCCGCCTGCCGCAGGTAGCCCACATCGTTCAGATCGAATCCCGGGGTGTACCAGTGAAGGTGGTCTGACAGCCGCAGCCGGCTGGTCTCCGAGCGGCCGAAGCGCGCAGAGCCGCCGTAGCCGACGAGCGACGTCCGCCCTGGGTCCACGCCGAGGTGGGTGGCGTCGGGCCGCTGGTAGTAGTGCACCGGGTTGATCTGGAGAGCGCGGATGGCTTCAGCGGCGCCGGTGACCTGGCTGAAGGCGCCGCTCGCCTCGAGGCCCCAGGAGCGGTTGGCAAAATGCCGGGTGAAGTCGATGCCGCCGGTGGTCGCCTGCGTGGGCAGGAACGCGAGGGATGGGTCGGAGACCCAGCGGTGCGTCGATGTGAGCATCCCGCCCAGGCTCGTGTTGCCCTTGTCCCAGTCCTTCTGCACGCGGCCGGCCGTGTAGCTGCCAGGCGGCTCGACGACCGCCTGCCGCGTGCCCGCCAGCGAGGGAATGCCCACCGTTTCCTTCTGCGTGAACGCCTGGAGCGCCGCCACGGACAACCCGCCGTTTGTCTTGCCAGTCACCTTGAACGCGCCGAGGATCGTCGTGCTCTCCGGCATGTTCGCTGTCTCACCGGCGACGAGCGTCGGGGAGAAGGATGGCGCGCCCCCGACACGCCGCGAGTGGAACAACTGGTCCTCTTCCTCGAATTCAAAGGTGAGGATCTTGCGCCCCTCGAGGAAGAACGGCCGCTTCTCTTCGTAGAAGGTCTCGTAGGCCGTCAGGTTGATGACGGACGGGTCCGCCTCCACCTGGCCGAAGTCCGGGTTCACGGTGGCGTCGAGCGTGAAGTTCGAGCTGAGGCCGACCTTCGCGTCCAGCCCGGCGGCGCCGGTCCCCGCGGTTCCTCCGTCGGAGACGGTCGGACCGGAACTGCCCTTGGCCAGGACGTGCGGCAGCAGCTCGACGTGGCGCGACCGCGGCAGTGCCCGGATCCCGCGCAGTTCGCCGAGTTGGTACATGCGCCCGGTGTTCTGCCGCGGAATGAGCTGCCACTGGTCCTCTTCCTGGTTGCGCGCAATCCACCGCCACGCGTGCAGTCCCCAGACCTGTTCCTCCTGCGGACCGTAACGCACCTGGCTCAACGGCACCCGGAACTCCGCCGTCCATCCCCGCTCGTCGTGCGCGACCTCGCCGTCCCAGACCGCGTCCCACGTCGTGTCCCACTCGTTCTCGCCGTTGCCGAGGATGAGGTCGATCTTCCCGCCCCCCGCCGTGAGATCGAATTCGAATCCCGTCCGCTTGTCGTTGTAGCTGTCGAAGCACACGCCCACGATGTCCACCGCGTACCCGTTGAAGTCGTCGCGGCGACCGGGGTAGCGATGGACCTTCGCCGGATCGTCGAACGCCCGGATCGCGATGTAGACGTGCTTGTCGTCGTAGAGAATCTTGAGCTCGGTGGGTTGGGACGGCCGCGCTCCCTCGGCCGGCATGTTCTGCGTATAGTCACCCGCCCACTCACCGTGCTCCCACGCTTCGTCGTCGATGCGGCCATCGACGACCGGCGGCTTTCCCTCGAGACGCATCGTCTGGTACACGCGCGCGGGGTACTTGCGGCCGAATGGATTCGCGGGCGAGTTGGGCGCGTCCTGCGCCGCGGCGGTGGAAGACGTCACGCCGGCCAGGATGATTGGCGCGAGGGCGAGGAACGCGGCCGAGAAGGTCATACCCAGTGATTGGTCCTCTGCGCCCTCGGCGTCTCCGCGTTGGACGTAGAACACGTATTGACGATTGGCGATGATGATTGGCGGCTGGCGATCTCGCGGCAATCGTCATTCGCCGGTCGTCACTCGCCATTCGTCAATTCCCCGCTCCTAGCCCCAGCCCCTAGCTCCTAGCCCCTAGCCCCTAGCCCCTCTAGCACCCGCGCCTGCTTCTGCGCCTGGAGCATCAGCTCGGTGGCCAGGAAGCAATGGGCCTGCGTCATCGCGGTTTCCGTGCGGTTCAACACGTCGGCCACCAACTGCGAGCCGTACGGGAGAGGGACGCCGGAGCAGTCGATGTACCGCGTCTCTTTCTGCGTCACGAGGAACAGATGGCTGCCCCCGGGACGGCCAGCCAGGTCGATGTTCTTCCGAACCTCGATGAAGCCGTCGGTGCCGAGGATCGTCAGCCGGCCATCGCCCCAGGTGGCAAGGCCGTCCGGCGTAAACCAGTCCACGCGAATGTAGCCGGTCCCCTGGTCGCCCCGCACCATCACGTCGCCGAAGTCCTCGAGGCCCGGGTACTGCGGGTGGTTGAGGTTTCCCACTTGTGACGCGACGACTTCCGCCCGCGTCGAGCCCGTGAAGTAGAGGAACTGGTCGCCCTGGTGGGAGGCGATGTCGCACAGGATGCCGCCGTAGCGCGGACGCTCGAAGAACCACGCCGGGCGCGTCGAGGGAGTCATCCGGTGAGGCCCGAGGCCGATCGTCTGGACGACGCGGCCGATGGCCCCGCTCTTCACCAGCTCGCCGGCCTTCAGCGTGGCGGCATTTTCGAACCGCTCGCTGTACATGATCGAGTAGATCCGCTTGGTTTCCGCCTGGACCCGCCGCACCTCGGCCAGTTGCTCGAGAGTCGTGACGCCCGGCTTGTCGGCCATGTAGTCCTTGCCGTGCCGCATCACGCGCACGCCGAGCGGCGCGCGCTCGTCCGGGATCCCCGAGCTGAGCACCAGCTTGACCGACGAGTCTTCCAGCACCTCGGCTTCACTGCGGGCCACCTTCGCCTGCGGGAACTGCTTGCGGAAGCCCTCCAGCAGGTCGGGCTCCTTCGCGTAGACCCAGGCCAGCCCGCCCCCGCCGCGCAGGATGGCATTCACCTGCGCCGAGATGTGCCCGTGGTTGATGCCGACCACGCCGAACTGCAGCACCGGGTTCTTCGACTGCTGGACGGCGGGCTGCGGCGCGTCGCCCCGCGTCGCGCTCTGATGGGCGAGCGCGATGGCGGAGCGTCCAAAGGCCGACGCGGCGGCCGCAGAGCCCAGCGTGCCCAGCATGAAACGGCGACGATCGAGCGGCTTCTGTCGCATGTGACCCCTCCAATCGTGGGGCAGGCCTTCGTCGCCCGCCCGGTTCCGCAGGCAAGTCCTGCCCTACGCCTCCTCGCCGTCCCCGCACGCGACGAGGTGGCCGATCGACTGCCGGAGGTAATTGCGCCGGATCGCATCGGCGAAGATCGGCGCGGCCGAGAGCACGGTCAGCTTCGGGTGCCGGCGGTCGTCCGGGATGCAGACGGTATCCGTGGTGACGATTTCGCGCACCGGCTCGACCGACGCGATGCGGTCGAGAGCATTCCTCACGAACACCCCGTGCGTGCACGCGACGTGGATCTCCCGAATGCCTTCCTTGACCAGCCGGTCGCACAGCTCGACCACCGATCCGCCGGTGGCGATCTCGTCGTCGTAGACGAGCGCGCTGCGGAACTGCGCCAGCGGCGGCCCGACGATGCTCGTCACCCGGACCCGGGTGTCCGACAGCCGCTCCTTGTTGCCCGCCGCCACCGGCAGCCCGAGGTCCTTCGCGAAGTGCGCCGCCGACTTGGCGTGACCGAGGTCGGGCGCGACGACCACCGTTCCGGAGAGGTCGCGCGCGGAGAAATGGCAGGTGAACGCCTGCCTGCTCGCCAACGGATCGGTGGGCACCCCGAAGAACCCGTGGACCTGCGGCGAATGCAGGACCATCGTCATGACATGGCTGGCGCCGGCGGTCTGCAGCAGGTCGGCCACCAGCCGCGCCGTGATGCAGATGCGGGGCGCGTCCTTCTTGTCCGACCGCGCGAACGAGAAGTACGGGATGATCGCGTGCACCGCCTTGGCGCCCGCGCCCCGGGCGATGTCCAGCATCATCAGCAATTCCATCAGGTGATCGTTGACGGGCGGGGAGAGCGACTGGACGACGAACACTTCCCGCGAGCGCACGCTGGCACCCAGCTGGATGTAGAGATTGTCGTTGCTGAACTTCGACACCGTTGCGGCGTCGAGCGGCACGCCGAGGAGCTGCGCGATGTCCGCGGCGAGCGGCCGGTTGGAGCTGCCCGCGAAGAAGCGTACCTCGCCCGGGTCGAGCCTGTCGGCAGTCATGGCCCGGTCACGTTATCAGAAAACCGGCCACTGATGCGCGCCCCCAGTTCACCACCCTGATCGCCGCCATTTTCGCCGCGGCGATGAGCACGCTCTCGACCTGCCTGAATTCATCGGCCACCATCATGCTCAGCGACTACCAATCCACGAGGTCCTCGTTCATCGTCCTTGGGACCTCCGCCGTGCTGGGCGTCGGTCTGCTCCTTCGCGAGCGGCGGTCCGCTACGGATGGGCCGACGGTACGGTAACGTTCCTATCCGCCGCTCGTCACCGCCGTCAACGAGCTCAAAAAGCTTGCCCCAACCGCGGTCCCACCGTATCCTGTGGCTCCTCACCTCACATATCGAAGAAACCCGCTCCGCGCGACGCGCGCCCGAGCGGACTGCTGTCGGGGACTCCGCGATGAGCGATCTTCCGTCGCCGGCGTGTTCCGGCGCGCGCCTCGTCCGCTTTGGCACGTTCGCGCTGGACCGCGAGCGGCGCCTGCTCCTCAACGGCGACGAGGAGGTACATCTCTCGCCGAAGGCCTACGAACTGCTCGATACCTTCCTCGCGTCTGGCTCTCGGGCGCTCTCCAAGGCCGACCTGCACGCCAGGCTCTGGCCCGACACGTTCGTCTCGGATGCCAACCTCGCCAGCCTGGTCGCGGAACTGCGCGCGGCGCTCGGCGATCACGGCCGGGAAGGACGGTACATCCGCACCGTTCACGGGTTTGGGTACGCCTTTGCCGTCGAGACCGCAGCGGTTGCCGGGAAGAACGAGCCGGCCCAGGCCGGCCCCGTGCAGTGGCTGGTGGTCGGCGATCGCCAACTGCCGCTGGTCGAGGGAGAACAGATCGTCGGGCGCGACGCGGGCGCGAATCTCGTGATCGACTCGCTGTCCGTCTCTCGCCAGCACGCGCGAATCGCGGTCGCCGGATCCCTGGTGACGCTCGAGGACCTGGCCAGCAAGAACGGCACCTGGAAGCGCGGCCACCGCGTGGAGGGGCTCGCGCCGCTCGAGGACGGCGACGAACTTCGCTTCGGTTCGATTGAAGCCGTCTTCCGCACGCTGCTCGACCCGGCAGGCACCCGGACCGACGTGGACTAAGTGCTTCGACTCGCAAGTACGGCCACGAATCGTTTCGCTGCACGTGGCCGCTCGTGCTCGCTCAGCACTTAGTCCTGAGGGCGCAACACGTTGCCGTATTTGCGCATCGAAGGACTAAGGAGTCACTATGCTCGGCGAGCGGCTGTCGCACTACCGCATCACCGGCCGGCTCGGCGCCGGCGGCATGGGCGTCGTGTACGAGGCGCAGGACGTGACGCTCGGACGCCTCGTCGCGATCAAGGTGCTTCCCCCCGGCCTGCTCGCTGACCGCGCCACGCTGCTGCGCTTTCAGCGCGAGGCGCGCGCCGCCTCCGCGCTGAACCACCCTCACATCTGCATCGTCCACGAACTGGGCGAGCACGAGGACCGGCCGTTCATCGTGATGGAACGGCTCCAGGGACGGACGCTGAAGCACGCGCTGCGCGCGGGGCCGCTCGACTGCGCCATGCTGCTCGACCTGGCCTGGCAGATCGCCGACGCGCTCGACGCGGCCCACCGGGCGGGGATCGTCCACCGGGACCTGAAGCCCGACAACATCTTCGTCACCCAACAACAGGTGGTAAAGCTCCTCGACTTCGGCCTCGCCAAGCTGGTCGCCGGCCACGCGGCCGCGAACGCCGAGGAGGCGGCGAGCGCCGCGACGCTGGAGGAGCCGATCACCGAGATCGGCCGGGCGATGGGGACACCGCTCTACATGTCCCCGGAGCAGATGCGAGGCGAGGACGTGGACTGCCGAACGGACCTCTTCTCGTTCGGCGCCGTCCTGTACGAGATGGCGACGGGACGCCGGGCCTTCGCGGGAGCCACCTCGGAGGCCGTCCGCCCGGGCATGCCCGCGCCGCCGAGTGCCGAAGTCGCGGGGCTGCCGGCCGGGTTCGACGCGCTCGTCGCGAAGGCGCTCGAGAAGGACCGCGCGCTTCGCTACCAGACGGCAGCCGACCTCAAGGCCGATCTCGCCCGCCTGCGGCGCGACTCGGAGGCGGCGCTCGCCGTCCTCGATCCCGCAGCCGCCGTGCGACCACCTGACGAGGGAGCTGGCGCCAGTGCCGCGCGACGACGCGTCCTGCCCCGGTGGTCGTGGGCGGCCGGTGCCGCGATCCTGGTCACCGCGGGAATCGCCCTCTGGACGGGCCGCGCTGCCAGCGTCGCACCGAGACACTCGGGCGGACCGCGCTTCTCGTCGCTTGCCGTCCTTCCGCTCGAGAACCTCGCGCGCGATGCCGAGCAGCAGTACTTCGCCGACGGCATGACGGAGGCGCTCATCACGAACCTGTCGGGGATTCCCAGCCTGCGCGTCATCTCCCGCACGTCGTCGCAGCACGTGCGCGAGGTCCCGGGCAGGCGACTGCCGGAGATTGCCCGCCTCCTGAACGTCGATGCAGTCGTCGAAGGCACGGTTATCCGGTCGGGCGACCGCGTTCGCATCTATGCCCGACTGATCGCGACGGCCGACGACCAGACGGTCTGGGCGAATGCCTACGAGCGCGACTTCCAGAACGTGCTCGGCCTCCAGGCCGACGTCGCGGCCGCGATCGCCCAGGAGATCGGCGGCCGCCTCACCGGCGGGCCGGCGCACGCCGCCGCTTCCCGGCCGGTCGATTCAAAGGCGTACGAGTTGTACCTGAAAGGCCGCTATTTCTGGAACATGTACACCGAGGAGGGCTGGAACAAGGCGATCGACTACTTCAAGCAGGCGATCCGGGTGGACGGACGCTACGCGCCTGCGTGGGCCGGCCTTGCCGACTCGGTACCTACCAGCTCTCGACGACCGTCCTGCCCCCGGACCAGGTGATCCCGGACGCGCGATCGGCGGCCACCCGGGCCTTGGAACTCGACGACAGCCTGGCCGAGGCGCACGCGTCCCTCGGCGTGATCAAGTCGCAGTACCGACTGGGACCGCGCCGGCGCGCAACGCGAGCTGACGCGAGCCATCGCGCTGAACCCCAACTACGCAACCGCCCACCAGTGGCTGGGCATGCTGCACTACGGCGAAGGCCGGTTCGTGGAGGCGCTCGCGGAGCTGGAAAAGGCCTGCCAGCTCGATCCCTTGTCGATATCCATTGCGGCCATCGCGGTATGGCCGCTGCCCTACCTCGGACGCTACGACGAGGCGATCACCCGGCTCGAGCAGGCGGCCGAAATGCACCCGGACGTTCCCGATATCCCGGGAATGGCGCACGACTTGCGCGCGGAGGTCTGGCTGCAGAAGGGGCGTCCCGAGGCGGCCGTCGCGGAATGGCTGCAGGGGGCCGAGGTGCGGACGGTGAGCGGTGACACCCCGGCGTCGGTGAGCGCCATGCGGACGGCCTTCGCCCGCGGCGGCATGAGGGGTTACTGGCAGAAGCGGCTCGAGCTCGCGCAGCGGAAACACGAGGACGATGTGGCGCGTGCGAACCGTCTGTCGCCTCCGCACTTCGTGACGTCCTATCCGCTCGCCCGGCTCCATGCGCGCCTCGGCCAGAAGGAGGAGGCGTTCGCCGTGCTCGACGGGTGCGTGCGGAGCCGCGACGAACTGCTGATGTGGCTCAAGGCCGAATCGCTTCGGGCCGACTCGCCGTGGACGCCGATTCGCTCCGACGCGCGTTTTACCGCTCTCTTGCGCCGCATCGGCCTCGATCGCTCGGACGTTCCCTCCGGCCCCTCCTTCGCGGCCGTCGGCGAAGCGACCCTGATCGCGGCCGGCGCGCGGGCCGGGCCAGAAAACCACCACGAAATCCTCAGCAAGTCCCCAAGACTCACCGCTCCTCTCAGCCGATGCTCTCACCAGCCCCGCGGAATCCTCCGCGG
The DNA here is from genome assembly GCA_963724775.1 of uncultured Acidobacteriota bacterium. GTDB lineage: Bacteria > Acidobacteriota > Vicinamibacteria > Vicinamibacterales > Fen-181 > CAVRWB01. Next base: position 654,488 of record CAVRWB010000020.1, on the reverse strand, counting down.
GACCTGCAACGGACACACGCGTCGCGGGAGGGTGATATGACCAGCACATGGAGATTCTCCGGCACGGCAGTCCTGGCGCTGCTGTTCGCCGGGGCGTGGCAGGCCGGGATGCCGGCAGGCCTGGCCGCGAAAGTCGCGGAGCCACCCGGCGCCGCCGCCGTTCAAGACTCGACGTCCACGGCCGTCCTGCTGTTGCCGGCGTCGAACCCATACGGCCACAGCTATGGCGAGTGGGCGGCACAGTGGTGGATGTGGACCCTGAGCCTTCCGAACGGTCACAACCCGGCAGTCAGCACCGACCCGAAGCTGGCGAGCGAAGGCCAGAGCGGTCCTGTCTGGTTCCTGGCCGGGACCTTCGAAGCCGGAGCCAAGGTGCGGGAGGTGGCCGTTCCGGCAGGGAAGGCGATCTTCGTCCCGTTGATCAACACCGCCTGGCTGTCGTTCCCCGACGACCCGCCGGTGTCGCCGAAGTGCGCGCAGCAAGACTATCAGTGCCTTCGCAGGCTGGTGCGGCCGGCCATCGACGCGGCCGTGGTCGCGGCGGAGATCGACGGCGTGCCCGTGAGCCCTCTCGTCCGCTTCCGCGAGGACTCGCCGGTCTTCTACCCGACCGTGCCGATCAACAACCCGTTCAAGCTCCCGTCCGGGGAGTACGGCCCGTGCGTCGACGCCGGGTATTACCTGATGCTGGCGCCGCCGACGCCCGGCATCCACACGATTCACGTCACCGCCCAAACAGGCGACTTCGCCCTCGAGTTGACCTACTACCTGACGGTCCAGTGAGGCGCTGAGAACGCGGCGTAGCAGCAGGAGTGGGCAGTGGGCGGTGGGCACTTGTCGGCGGTCGACGCCTGCCTGCTGCCCACCACGGTTCTTCGCGCGGTCCGGTCAGCGAACGACTCGCAGGATCGCGAAGGGTGCCCCCTTCTCGGGCAGCAGCTTGTAGGCGCGGTAGCGGATGAAACCGAATTCCGCCTGGGGCTCGAGCAGGTTGGGCACGAGGTTGGCCGCCGCCTGTGCGCCCGTCACGTAGTAGTCGCCCTTCTGCGCCGTGACCTTCACCGTCTTCTTCGTGACGGCGATCTTCTCGGGCGCCACGTAGTCCTCGCCGGCCGGCACCACCTCGTCAACCACGTACTGCTCCACCTCGACCTGCGTGTCGGCGGTGTATTCGCGCATGGCGATGCCGTGCGCGCGCAGCGCCTGGAGGATGTCCGCGTTTGCGGCGCGCACGATGTAGCCCCGCGGCCTCGTGACCGACACCGTCGGCTGAACGGCCGGGAACCAGTTCTTCACGACGGTCGTCACGACCTTCGGCGCCGACACGCTCGCCTGCGCGGTGGCCGGCGTCTCCTCGAAGCTCTTCACCGTCAGCTCAGGCTCCTTCGGATCGCGCGCGTGCACCATCCGGAGGTGTACCAGGTCGCTGGCGGCCGGCGCCTTGGCCTTCGCCAGCAGCGCGGTGCGGCTCGACCTGACGAGGGCGAGCACCTGGTTCGCGTGGCGCGCCACCGATTGCACCAGCGCCTTGACGCCAAGGTACTGATAGGCCGTGCGCTCCTGGAGCGTCTCGATGTCGTGCCGCGACGCGCCCTCCTGAATGAACGAGATCGTCTCGTAGATGCCGAGACTGTTGCGGCCGTCGTTCAGGTCGGTCGTGCTCGGCCGCGTGAGCGTCTCCCGGTTCTTCTCATCAGCCGGCTCGGGCGCGCCGGCGGCGCCCTGGCTTCCCATCGCCTCCGTGACGAGGTACTCGTGCCAGGTGGAGCCGCCCTTGGTCACCACCTCCTCCGTCTCCTTGAAGAGGGTGGACCTGGAGAACTCGCGGATGGCGGCGGAGATGTTCGCGTTGGTGACGCACCCGGTATTCACCTGGTAGTAGCCGTAGCCCTTCTCGTGCAGGTCGAGCGACACGTCGGGCATCCACGCGGTGAACACGGCGTGGATGGCGCGCGTCTCGGGCGACTCGAGCTTGACGTGGTCGCGATTGAGGTCCAGCCCCTGCTCGTTCGGCCGGCGGTTCGCGAAGTTCCCGTAAGGGTTCGTCTGCGGCATCACCAGCACGTTCACCTGGGAGAGCAGCTGGGCGAGGTCGCCGACCGCGAGGTCGCGCACGAGGGTGAGCGCCGCCTCCTTGCCAGAGTGCTCGTTGCCGTGCTGCGCGCCGAGCACGAGAATGGTCGGCTTGCGCCGGTTCAGCGCGGCGGGCGCATGCACACCCTCCTCGGTGATGACGGCGAGCAGCAGGTCCACCGGCGCGAAGTCCTTGGCTTCGGCCGTGCGCCCCACGGCCTGCACCTTCACGTGCCTGGAGGCCTTCGAGATGGCGTCGAGAAACGACGCGACCTCCGCGTGCTGCGTGTAGCGCGAGTAGCGCGACGCTTCCCCGGGCGTCTGGACCGTCTGCGCGGACGAGTCCGCGGCGAGGCCGGTCAGGGTGAGGGTCAGGATGATTACCGCGATACTCGGTACGCATCGCTCTCTCCTCGTAAGCAGGGGTCAATGGAGTCAACGGAGTCTACGGAGTCTACGGAGTCAACGGAGTCTACGGAGTCTACGGAGTCTACAGAGTCTACGGAGTCTACGCAGTCAACGACGAGGTCCGCGAAGTCCGACGGGAGTTCCCAGGCAACAGCGCGATCGCGGCCGCCCCGAGCAGGGCCACGGCGACGAGCGCGGTGAAGCCGAACCGGTAGCTGCCGGTCGCGTCTCGCAGGTAGCCGACGAACATTGGCGAAACGGCCTCGGCCACGCCGTCCGCTGTGACAATGATTCCCATGACGCGGCCGAGGACGGCGACGCCGAACAACTCGGCGGCCATCAGGGGGATGATCAGGTACTCGCCGCCGAGGCCGACGCCGAACGCGACCGCGAACAGGTACATCGCGCCGCGCGACGAGCCCAGGAACAGCAGCGGGAGGGCCATCGTCACCAGGAGGTAGATGAGGAGCATCACGCGCTTCTTCGGCACGCGGTCGGACAGCCAGCCCATCGCGAGCCGCCCCGCGATGCTGAACGACAGCACCATCGAGATGATGCGGGCGGCTTCGCCTTGCGTGTAACCGTGGTCCAGGCTGAGGAAGAGCTTCAGGTGCTGGTTGGCCCCGCCGACGGCGGCAATCGAGCACATGCTGCCCAGCGCGAGCAGATAGAAGGCGGGCGTGCGCAGGACGGCACGGAGCGGTACAAGCTTGCGGCCGGATCGGGCTGGCGCGGGGCGACGCTCCGGCGTCGCCTCCCCGTTGGCGTCTGCGTTTCCGACGGCCGGAGCCTCGCGCGTGAAATACACCATGGGCCCGGCCAGCACAACAACGAGCAGGCCCAGCGCGCGCAGCGCGCCGCGCCACCCCCACGTCTGCACAAGCCAGTACCAGATCCACGGAACGACCGCGCCGCCGATCCCGATGCCCAGGTACGCGACGCCCATCGCCTTTCCGCGCCCCTGCTGGAACCAGCGAGACAGCAGGACCTGGTTAGGGAGTGGGCCGCCGCAGACGTACCCCAGCGCGTTGAGCAGGTAGAAGGCGTAGAACATCCACAATGCGGACATTCCGCCCAGCCCGGCGAGCGCGGCGCCAGCCATCAGGACTCCCGCCAGCATCAGGCGCCGGGGACCGAAGCGATCGACGATCCACCCCGCAAGAAAGCCGAAGAGCGGCCCGATCAGCAACTTGCTCAGCGCGTTGCCCGAGGTCACCTGGGTGCGCGACCAGCCGAACTCGCGGACCATGTGGTCGTAGTAGAGCGGCAGCCCGTAGAGTGCCAGCCCGACGATGGAGAACAACGCCAGGAACGAGGTGGCGGCGGCCTGGGTTCGGTGCGCACGTGGGGTGTCGTTCGTCATCAGAAAGCCGCTCCCGGCAGCGTGTATCATCCTCGCCACGCGCCCGTTGGACAAGCCCCGCCTCTTCGCGGCATAGACTCCGTCGACTCCGTTGACTCCGTCGACTCCGTTGACTTCCTCCACTTCCTCCTGTAAACCTGCGGAATGAAGAAGCTGCAGCGCCGCGAGTTCCTTCAACGCACCGCGCTTGGCGTCGGCGGCCTGCTCGCAGGCGCGCCGCGGTTGGCAGCTACCAGCCCGGCCCCCGCCCGCTTCGATCCCTACGACCTGGTGCCGCTCGGCCGGACGCCGCTCAAGGTGTCCCGCTTCTGCCTCGGAACCGGGATGCGTGGCGGAAACCGCGCATCCAACCAGACGCGCCTCGGCGCCGCAAGATTCGAAGCACTGATCCGCGAGAGCTTCGACCGCGGCACCCGACTCTTCGATCTCGCCGATCTCTACGGCACCCACCCCTACGTGTTTCCGGCACTCCAGGGCATCCCGCGCGACCGGTACACCATCGTCACGAAGATCTGGTGGGCCGAGGGCGGAATTCCCGAGAAGGAACGGCCGGATGCCGACGTCTGCGTCGCCCGGTTCCTGCGCGAGCTCAAGACGGATCACATCGACCTGGTGCTGCTGCACTGCGTCACGTCGGCTACGTGGCCAAAGGACCTTCGACGGCAGATGGACCTGCTGTCGGCGCTCAAGCAGAAAGGCGATGTCCGCGCGGTGGGCGTGTCGTGCCATTCCGTCGCGGCGCTCGAGGCGGCCGCGGGCGAGCCGTGGGTGGATTCGGTGCACGCGCGCATCAACCCCTACGGCATGAGCATGGACGGTCCGCCCGACCGCGTTGTCCCCGTGCTGCAACGGATCCACGCCGCCGGCAAAGGGGTCGTGGGCATGAAGATCATCGGGGAGGGACGGCTGCGAGACGACGAAGAGAGACGCAATGCCTCGGTCCGCTACGCGCTGACGCTCGGCTGCGTGGACGTCCTGAACGTCGGCTGCGAGAGCATCACCGAGGTGGACGACCTGGCCGCGCGCGTGCGCCGCGTGGAGCGGACGTAATCAAGAGGTAGGCAGTATGCAGTAGGCGGTATGCAGTTGACAAGCGGTGAGCCGCAGATCGTGCTGCCCTAGCTGCCTGAGCTGCGCCTGCTGCCTACTCGCCTACTGCCAAATCGCACAATTGCCAAATTAGATTAGCCGCCCCTGCTCGAGCCCCAGGAGCCACTCCTTGTTGCGGAGGCCCCCGCCGTAGCCGGTGAGGCGGCCGCTGCTGCCGATCACGCGGTGGCAGGGGATCACGATCGAGATGGGGTTGGAGCCGTTGGCCAGGCCGACCGCGCGCGACGCGCGAGGGTTGCCGACGCGCCTGGCGAGCTCGCCGTACGAAATCGTTTCGCCGTACGGAATAGCCAGCAGTTCCTGCCAGACGCGCTGCTGGAAGGGCGTGCCTTCGGGAGCGAGCGGCAGGTCGAAGGTCCGCAGCGCGCCCGCGAAGTAGGCGCGTAATTGCCGAATGACCTCGACCAGGCGGGAGGGATCTTCGCGCCATCCCGGCAGCGGCTTGACCTCGGAGCGGCCCGCCTCGAAGAGCAGGTAGCGCAGACCGTCGGCATCGGCCGCCACCAGCAGCCGGCCCACCGGGCTCTCCTCCCAGACGTAGTCGAGGGTTGTCAGCATCATCGACCCCGTGATCGTGTGGCCACGTGCGGGATCCTCCGCGACTAATCTAGCAGACAAGAGCGGCTCAGGGCTCCAGGCTCTGGGCTCAGGCTCGCGAACCCGGTTGACAGCGGCCGCGGCACGGAGATACTCGTGTCCGTCGCATTGACGCGAGGAGCAGCCGTGCCGACAGAACTTCGTATCCGCGCCACGCACGAGGGCGGGTTGCGCATGCGGGCCACCAACGGGCCCCATACCGTCACCACCGACTACCCGGTGTCGCCCCAGGACCCGCCGGCCGGCTTCAAGCCGATGGAACTGCTCCTCGTGAGCCTGGCCGCCTGTGCAGGGAGCGTCGTCGCTTCCCTCCTTGCCCGCCTGCATCAGCCAGTCGGCGGCGTCGAGGTCGAGGCGCGGGGCCAGCGGCGGGACGAGCATCCAACCGTGTTCACGACGATCGCGCTCGAGTTCATTGTCCGGGGGAGCGGTGTGGAACCGGCAGCGGTCGAAAAGGCCATCGCCCACGCGGATCGGCTCTGCCCCGTCTGGGCGATGCTGAAGCCCGGCACGCCACTGACGACGACCTACCGAATCGTGGACTGACACCGGCGGCGAAAGCGAACCGGTCGGCCGCGTCGTGCGTTGTAGTGGGAGCGACCCGCCCAGCCGGATGGGGCAACCCGCAGACTGCGGATTCCGTCCAAGTCCAGCAGGGGCTCGTCTGCCCCGCGCCCGGATGAGTAGCCGACATTCCTGGAGGCACGCGTGATCAACCGCACTTTTCGTCGCCGAACCTCGACACCTGTCGCTTTGGCCGCAATCGCCTGCCTCGCTGTCGCCTCGGCCGCCCTCGCGGCGCAGGCCAGCGACGGCTCGTTCGAGCGAACGTTGAAGGTCAGCGGGGCCGTCGATCTGAGCATCCGGTCCGGCTCCGGCAGCATCCGGGTCTTCCCGGGCGCCGGCGATACGGTCAAGATCTCCGCCCGAATCCGGGGCGACCACTCCTGGACTTCGGGCGACATTTCGGCGCGTATCCGGCAGATCGAACAGAACCCGCCCGTGGAGCAGCAGGGGAACACGATTCGCGTGGGGTTCTTCGCGGACCAGGAACTGTCGCGGAACATCAGCATCAGTTACGACGTGACCGTCCCGGCCGAGACCGGGGTGAATGCCAAGACGGGCTCGGGAGGCGTGGACATCGGCGATCTGCGCGGCCCGGTCGATGCGAGCAGCGGATTGGGAGGCATCACCGTGGGGCGGGTCGCCGGGCCGGTCGTGGCCAGCACCGGGTCGGGAAGCGTCGAGGTGGCTGGAGGCGCCAGCCTCAAGGCCCGCTCGGGCAGCGGGTCTATCAGGGCGGCTGGCATCGCGGGGCCGGTGGGCGCCAGCAGCGGTTCAGGCGGCGTGCGAGTGGCGCAGACCGGAAAGGGGGACCTCGATGTGTCGTCCTCGTCCGGCGACGTGGTGGTGACTGGCGTCGATGGTGCCGCGAAGGTCTCGGCCTCGAGCGGGAGCGTCACGGTCGAGGGGCGGCCTTCCGGTCCCTGGACCGTTCACTCGGCGTCGGGCAGTGTGACGCTGCGCCTTCCACCGGACGCGGCATTCGACCTGGATGCCCACGTCAGTTCCGGCCGGATCGACTCGGCGCACCCCGTCACGATGTCGGGAACCATCGACAAGCGCCGGGTGCAGGGGAAGGTGCGCGGCGGCGGCGCGCTGGTCGAGGTCCACACCTCCTCGGGCGGGATTCGAATCGAGTAGAGCCGAGCCGGGTGTCACGCTTTCATCCGCTCGGCGGCGGCGTCCCACTCCACCATCCTCTTCTCGCGGATCGACCGGTTCACCATGTGCGCGCACGCGGCGGCGCGGTGGCCGAAGACCGCGTCCTCCACCGGCTGCTTGCGTGCCTTGACGGACGCGAAGAAGTTGGCGATGTGGGTGTAGGTGTCGTCTCGCCCTTCCGAGCGCCAGGTTTCGACTCCCCCTTCCACCTTCGGCGCCCACGTCGATGGCGACTCGATCGCCTGCACCTTCGGGTCGGCGTAGTAGGCGCGCTCCAGCGCTTCGGGCCACGAGTCGACCACCCACCGGTTGTCCTCCTGCCGCGGCTCCGGCTTGAAGGTCACCGTTCCTCCGCGCAGGATCAGGCTGCCGTCGGTTCCCAGGATCTCCAGGCCGGACTCGGCACCCTGCTCGTTGTTGAACGTGCACGTGAGGTTGGCGGTGAACCCTTCAGGGTACGTGAGAAGCGCGTTCACGGTGTCCGGGACCTCGTGGGTCTTCTGGTACCGGTACGTCTCGCCGGTCGCGACGACGGCCTTCGGCACGCGCGCGTCGACGACGAAGTGGAGCCACGAGACGAGGTGCACGAACAGATCCGTCGCGATGCCTCCCGAGTAGTCCCAATAGCACCGCCACCTGAAGAAGCGGTTCAGGTCGAACGGTCGCTTCGGCGCCGGCCCGATGAACTGATCCCAGTTGACCGTCTGCGGCGTGGCGTCGGGCGGGATGGGATAGAGCCAGGCGCCGCTGTCGCTGTTGCGGTTGTAAGCCGCGCGCACCATCACCACCCGGCCGATCTTCCCGGCCTTGACCAGTTCGCGCGCCTTCCCCATCTCCGTCGCGCTCACCCCCTGGCTGCCCACCTGCAGGATGCGGTCGGAGCGCTTCACCGCATCCACCATCGCGAGGCCGTCCTCCACCGTGAAGCTGAACGGCTTCTCGATGTAGATGTCCTTCTTGGCCGCGAGAGCATCGACCGCCATGGCCCTGTGCCAGTGGTCGGGTGTCGCAATGAAGACCGCATCGATGTCACGGCTGGCGAGCAGTTCCTTGTAGTCCCGATAGATCGTGGCCCGTCCGCCAGTTCGCGCTTTCGCCCGCTCGAGGCGCCCCGTGTAGGCATCGGCCAGCCCGATCACCTCGATCCCCGGCATTTCCACGACCGCGTCCATGAGCTGCTGCGCCCGTGCGCCGCAGCCGATGAAGCCTGCTTGGATGCGCTCGTTGGCCGGCTGCACGCCGGCTCCCTCCGCGCGGGTGCCGATCGCGGCCGCGGCGCCGGCAAGGACTGTCGTCTTCATGAAGTCGCGTCGATTCATGGCCATGGCTCCCTTGGATACGGCGTGACGGATCTCCTCACCTCGAACGCACAGCTTGAGCGCATTGCAGCCAAAGAGCAAGACGCCAAGGTCGTCCGTGCGAAAGCGCCCCGGTGAGGCATTTCGGAGCGCGGCGGCGCCCCTTCGACGCGGTCAGCAGCGGCCCATGCGGGGGTTTGGCGGGAATGCCATCGGTACAAGATTTGCGCCCTCACAGACCGGCGGAGGCCCGCCCCGACTGAACAAGAGGCCCGCCGTGACTGAACACACTGGAGAGAGACGATGAAGAAGCCCCTGATCTCGCTGTTTGGCGTGCTGGCCGTGCTCGTCGCGTTCGCGATGACGTCGAGCGCCAGCCAGTCACCGACGACCTCGAAGCCGGCCAGCCAGTCTGCGCCGGCGACGTCGAAGCCCGCCACCCACACGCCCACCGCGTCTGCAACCCAGGCCCCGACCACCCATGCCCCAAAGGCGGCGGCCAGCCAGGAACTGATCGACCTCAACTCGGCGACCAAGGAGCAGCTGCAGGCGCTGCCCGGCATCGGCGACGCGTACGCGCAGAAGATCATCGACGGCCGCCCGTACAAGGCGAAGACCGACCTCAAGACGAAGAAGATCGTGCCGGCGGCAACCTACGACAAGATCGCGAAGCTCGTCATCGCCAAGCAGCCGCAGAAGTAAGAACGACGGTGGTCGCCCGGCAGGCGGCGCGATGACCTGACTGACGCGAACCCGCCGCCTGCCCCTCGCCCCGTGTAGAATGCACGCCGGAGGCGAGGACGAATGGACGGACCGAGGCCGCGGGCCGCTGCCCGGACGGCCGCCGTGGCCTGGGCGGTGGCGCTGCTGCTCACCGCCAGCCTGATCGCGCTGACGCACTTCACGAGCCGGGACAACGACTCGTTCCTGTACGCGGGAATCTCCGCGCGCCTGAGCCAGCTTCCCGTCGCGCAGTGGATCGCGCCGGAGTGGTGGGGGTTCTGGACGCTGCACGGCCCGTACTGCGAGCACCCGGTCGGCCTCTTCGTCCTGCCGGCGGCGCTCGGTCGGCTCGGCTACCCGCCGGAGCAGGCCGCCTACGCCGTGAACGCTGCCTGGCAGGCGGCCGCCTTCATCCTCGCCTCCCTCATCGCGGGTTTTCTCGTCGCGCCGCGCGACGCGCGCGCGCTCGCCTGGATCCTGCAGCTGCTGCCAATCGCGTTCGTCTTCCGCGTGCGAGCCAACCACGAATACGCGGTGCTGGCCAGCGTGCTGTTCGCGGTCTACTGCACCGAGCGGGCGCGAACGCGCCCCGCCTGGACGCTCGGCATGATGGGAGGATTCATCGCGGTGCTGCTGGTGAAGGGCGTGTTCGCGTTCATCGTGCCGGTGGTCTGTGCGCTCTGGCTCGTGGCACGCGCCTCGGGCTTGTCGGACGCGACGCGCACCTGGCAGTCGTGGGCGGCGATTGCCTCGATGCCCGTCGCGGCCCTCTTCGTGACGTGGGGATACGAGGCGGCCTACGTCAGCGTGACCGGCCGCTCGTTCCTCGATGTCTACCGAAGCCGTCAGGTGCCCGAGGGGGCGCTGACGACGGGATCACCGCTGGCTCGGACGGCGTACTCCGCCGTGTGGTACGCGGCGCGGGTGATCTGGTACGCGTTCCCCTGGAGCCTGTTCGCCGGCGCGCTCGCCGTCGTCGGCATCAAGAACGGCGGCATCTCGCCCTGGAGGCGTAGCGCGAACCTCCCTGCCTCTTTCCGGCAGGGGGCGTGGTTTGCCATCGCGACCGGCCTGGCCCTGATGGCGACGTTCTCCCTCGCCCATCGCAAGGCGGATCGCTACATCTTCGTCGTCTACTTCGTCCTGGCCGCTGCCGGCGCCGTCGCAGCCATCCGGCGCTCCGGATGGCTGCAGCGCGTCGTCGACCACCTGGATCGCGCGTGGGTGCCGGCGGCGCTCTACGTGCTGCTGTTCCTGCTCCGACTCGTCAGCCTCAACGCCCTGCCGGAATTCACGTTCTGGCGTTCCTGAAGACGCTATGCCGACAGACACTACGCGAGCCCGTCAACGAGCCGACCAGTTCTTCGAGATCGCCTCCGATTTCCACCTCGGCTCGCTCGTCACCGAGTCCCCCCATCCGAGAACCGCGGACCTGAGCGACGTCGCCCGCGAGGACACGGAGGCCGGCCTCGCCGCGCTGTTCGACGTGGATCGTGATGTCGTGGACACGTACGCCGCCTGGTCCGCGTCCGGGCAGCCGGCGAGGATGGCCGACGCGGCGCTCGACAGCCTGCGGCGCGGCCGGCGCCTGTTCTTCACCGGCTGCGGCGCCACCGGCCGGCTGAGCATCCAGCTCGATTCGATCTGGCGGGCGTTCTGGCAGGACCGCCGCGCGCGCGGCCTGGCGGCGCCCTCGCCCGATTGCGTGGAGGATCGCACGCGCAGCGCGATGGCCGGCGGCGACTACGCGCTCATCAAGTCGGTCGAGGGCTTCGAGGACTTCGCGCCGTTCGGGCGGCGACAGGTGGCGGACCTCGGTCTCGCCGCGGGCGACACGCTCTTCGCGATCACGGAGGGCGGCGAGACCTCCTTCGTCATCGGGACCGCCTGGCACGGCGTCGACGTGGGGGCGCGGGTCTTCTTCGTCTACAACAACCCGGACGAGGATTTGCGCGCCAACGTCCGGCGCAGCCGGGAAGTGATCGACGATCCGCGGATTGAGAAGGTGAACCTGGCGTCCGGGCCGATGGCGATCACCGGGTCCACGCGCATGCAGGCGACCAGCATCGAGCTGCTCGCGATGATGACCGTGCTCGAGATGGTCGTGCGCGAGCTGCTGGGGGCCGATGGGCGCCGCGACATGGGCGTGGGCCGGCCACAGGACGTGCCAGCGGAGATGCGCGAGGGGCTGAGCGCCGTGCACGAGCGCTTGACGAGCGCCGAGGTCCTCGGCCCCCTCGGCCGGCTCGTCGAGACCGAGGAACGGGTCTACCGGCAGAAGGCGAGGACGTCGTACTTCGCCCACTCACTCGGCGTGGACGTGCTGACCGATACGACGGAGCGAAGCCCCACGTTCTGCACGCCGTCGTTCCGCAAGTGGGACGACACCGAGGCCTCCGAGTCGTGGGCCTTCCTCTTCACGGCGGAAGCGCAGACGGAGGCAGCCTGGCCGGCGCTCCTGCACCGGCGCCCGCAGACGATCGAGTGGACCGCCGAGGACCTGCGGCAACTGCTGGACGAGGAGGCGGCCGCGCGCCAGGCGGCGGTGCTGCGCGAGATTGGCCTGCGCGACCTGATGCGCTTCCGCATCGGACTCGACGGCCTCGCATATCGCCCGACCCGCCCGGGCGACGCCGTGACGGTCGTCGTCTCGGAGCCCGACCTGCCGCTCGTCGCCTCGGGCGACTCGACGTTCGCCCGCCAGCTCGCGCACGCGTCGGCAGTGGGGGCGCAGGCGGTGCTCATCGCGGTTGGCCGCGAGGGCGCGCTGGCGCGCGTGGCCGCGTCGGCCGCGCGTGCGTCGGCGACACAGTACGTCGCCCTTCGCGTCGCGGAGACGCCCTTCCTGCTCGACCCGCTTACGAGGATCGGCGTGAAGATGCTGCTCAACGCGCTGTCCACGTGCACGATGGTGAGGCTGGGGCGGGTGCTCGGCAACCGGATGATCTGGGTCGTGCCGAGCAACCTCAAGCTGATCGATCGCTCGACGCGCTACATCCGCGACATGGCCAACGTGTCGTACGAGGAGGCGTGCCGCGCGCTGTTCGAGGTGATCGAGTACATCGAGCCGCGCCGCACCGCGGGCAAGACCTACCCGCCCCCGGTTGGCGTGGCCGCGATCCGCCTGCGCGACGGCGTGAGCCTCGAGGAGGCGGAAGCGCGGCTGCTGGGAGAACTGTCGTGACCCAGGGTCCTACTTCAAGCGCTTGATGACCTCCAGCACGTACGCAGCGCAGTACTCCCCCGCGATCTCCTGGAACTCGGCGGCGCGGAATTCCGAGTCCGAGATGATGCGGAGGGCGAGAAAGGGCGTCCGGAAGCCGGCGGCGGCGCCGGCGGCGAATGCGCTCTCCATGTCCTCCGACACCGCGCCGTAGCTCTTGCGAACCCACACCAGCCGGTCGATCTCGCGGTTGAACTCGAACGCCGATCCGATCACGCCTTTCACCACGCGGCCGCGCGAGTGGGGTGTCTCGAGCGCGACGCTCAGCGCCTCGGCGTCGCCCTTGAAGGTCGGGAACGGCAACCGGTCCTTCCCGTCGAGGCGCAGCCGGTGCGCGATGGGACTCCAGCCCGACAGGTCGACACCCGTTCCCGCCTCGCGCTTCGCGGATCGGAACGCGCCGTAATCCACGGTCCCTTCGCCGGCGACGATGTCGAACGGCTTCAGGTCCGGGTCGTTGGCCCCGGCGGTGCCCTGGTTGATGATGAGGCGCGGGCGGAAGCGCTCGATGGCCAGTGTCGTAGCCGCGACGGCGTTGATCGGCCCGACCTCCGTGCGCGACACGACCACTGTCTTCGAACCGATCCGTCCCCGCCAGAAGGTCCACGCGGCGACCTGGACGAGTTGGCGTCCCTCGAGCGCCGCCAGCAGCGGCTGCAATTCGGAATCGACCGCTCCCTGCACGACGAGATTGACGGCGCCCGTCCGCACGGCGGGCGCGTGCGCGGGTGGCGCACTCGCGCAGGCGAGAAGCGACACGAGAACGGCGGAAGCAACAAGGCGGAGAACGAGCGAGAGCGTTCCTCGGTTCATCGTCGTCTGCCACTCGACTGGGCTCACCGTGGCTTGTGACCCTGCTGTGGCTCGATTGTCAGCACGTGAATCGTCGGGCCGGGCAGGAAGGGCGTCGGCTCGCCCTTCACCCAGGCCGAATGGCCGTCACCGTAGTGCGGCGAGAGCGGGTGCCCGCTCTGGCCGGCCGGCATGTGGAAGATGCCGTCCGCCTCGTGGCCCGGCGACACGACCATGCGCTCCGACGCGCCAAACGCGTCCTCGCCGACGTTGTCGCGCACGCGCGGCATGTCGGTGTCGCCCGGCAGACGATCCGCCGGCATGTCGAGCCAGCGCGCGAGCCATGGCAACGAGCGGCTGAACGGGTGGCGAATCCGGCGCGTGGCGTCACCCCAGGGGTGGCCGGAGACCGTTCCGCCGCTTTCGGTCAGGCTCTCGATGGTGGTATCGGCGGCGGCCAGCAGCAGGTCGTCCCAGGTGCGGTACGCCTTGTCGAGGAGGTGCGGCGGCCGTTCGCGGAGAATCGTCCACACGACGCCGTCGAACACGGCGGGCCCGCGCACGAACCGCGGGTCGGCGCGGCGCGCGGGGGCGACGAGCGGATCGATCACCAGGCGGATGGCAGCGGCCCGAAAGCGTTTGACCGCGGTGTAGCCGGCCGAATCGACCGAGGCGCGGCCGCTCCACGCCGCGCCCGCCACGCGACGAAGCTCCTCGCGCCGGGGACGGCCGCCCACGGCGTCCGGCGTCAGGACGTGTAGCAGCAGCTCTCTCCAGCGTTCGAGGAACAGCGCGCGGTCATCGAGCTGAATGGCGAGCAGGTCCTTCTCGGTGGCCCTGTCGAGCGCCATCAGGCCGTCACGGATTTGATGCGCGCGCGCGCCGGTCCCGTACGGACCAAGCCCCTCGACGTCCAACGCCGGCCGGTCCACGACGCGGTTGTTGGCCGTCCAGACGCGGCCCGTGGCCGGGTCGGCGACGGACGGGTATTCGGGCGACGGGAGCCAGCCGTCCCAGCGCCGCGTGCCATCCGCCCACGACTCCGGGCGCTGGCCGTCGAACCCGACGCGGCGCGGCAGCCGCCCCGCGATTGTCCACCCGATGCGGCCGGTGGAATCGGCCACGGCGAGGTTCTGCGCGGGAATGCCGGCGGCGTGGGCGACGCGGAATGCGTCCTCGACCGTTGCCGCCTGCTCCATCTCGAGAAGTTCGAGGTTGAGCGCATCGGGATCGTGCGCCGACCAGTGCAGGGCGAGCGGGTGTCCCTGCTGGTCCTGATCCGTGACCGGCCCCCAGATGGTGGACAGGACGGCCAGGCTCGAGTCCGGCGCACCTTTCACCCGGATCCGCTCGGTGCGGTGCTCGAAACGGCGCGGACCCGACGGCGTCAGGTATTCATCCGCGCGAGCTGTCGTCTCGATTCTCACCAGGTCGATGAGATCGGCTTCGGCGTTCGTGAATCCCCATGCGATGTGCCCGTTGCTGCCGACCACCATCGCCGGCGTGCCGGGCAGCGTCGCGCCCGTTGCGCGGCGGTGGGTTCCGTCATCCCCGGTCCATTCGAAGGACGCCCGGTACCAGATGGGCGGCACCCCGATCCCCAGGTGCATGTCGTTCGCGAGGATGGCGCGGCCGTCGCGCGTGTGCGCCGCCGCGATCGCCCAGTTGTTGCTCCCGGGAACCGGCGGGTCGCTCCGCGTCGCGTCTGCCGGCGCTGGCCGCTGCGATGGCGTGAACGAGGACGCCATGTTCACGATGTCCGGCCCGGGCACCGGGGGGATCGTGGTGGCGGGCCCTGCCATCGGGGCGTCCCACTCGTCCCCGGGCGTGAGGAGGAAGCCGGCAAGGGCGGACGGCAGCGTCTTCGCGATCAGGCCGCGGTTCCGTTCGGCGATTGAACCGCGCGCGCCACCCTGCAGGTTGATGAACATCGAGCACAGGACGAGCACCGAATCTTCGGGCCTCCAGGCAACCGGGTCGGTGCGGAGCACGAGGTATTCCCACGGCCGGGCGTGCAGCGCCGCGAGGCCGGCGTTGACGCCCGCCGCGTAGGCGGCCGTCAGCGCGCGCTCCCGCGGACCGCTTCGCTCGATCACGCGGCGCGCCACCGATCGGAAGGCGTGAACCCGGAAAGACCTGTCGGCCTCGAGCGCGGCGGGGCCGAACAGCTCCGACAACTCTCCGGCGGCCAGGCGGCGCGAGAGGTCCATGGCGAAGAAGCGGTCCTGCGCGTGGAGGAACCCCGTGGCCCACGCCACGTCGGTCCGGGCGCGCGCCTGGATGGTCGGAATGCCGAGGGCGTCGCGCTTGACCAGGACGCGATTGGCCACCCCCTCGGTGGTCATCCGCCCGTCGAGTTGCGCGAGGCTGCCCGCAAGCTCGTGCCGCAGCCACAGCCCGCCGGCGGCTGCGACCACGAGCACGGCCGCGAGCGCCCAGAGCCACCAACGGCGCCTGGGATGGGGAAGAGTCGGAGAGGTCGTCGTCGGTTCCATTGTGCGCCCGGATTATCCCCTAGTTTCCCCGTCTGTGGCACAATCCACCCATTCGGCCGTTCTGCTCGCGCCGCACCATCATCCCGGCCGGAGAGGATCGCATGTCATCCGGATTTCGCCTCATTGCACCGACGTTCATCCCCCCCCTCGAGCCGGAGTTCCGGCCCGCCGCGCTTGCCAACCGGGCTTTCCGCCAGGAGGTCGCCGCGGCCGGGCATGGCGTGCCGCTCGTCATCGGCCTGGAGCGTTCCGACGGCGGCGTCACGCGCTACCAGACCGTCGCGTTTCCCGACCGGCACCCGCGAGCCGACGCGAACTTCGACTATGCCGAGCGGATCGTGAAGTTCCTCTTGTGGGCACGCGGCGGTTGGAAGGTGACCATCGGCGGGCCGCGCTCGATCGGCGAGCACATCTCGCGGACCTACGCACCGGGCGGCGCCCGGGCGTTCGATTACCGCTTCATGGGCGAGCAGGTGTACGGGCGTCCCTTCACCGTCGTGTCATGCGGCGCCGAGGAGGTCCCGACGGCGCGAGAGGTCGGTCAGCCGCTGGGTCGCCATCTGGAAGGCGGCCGGATAGGATTCGACCTCGGCGCATCCGACGTGAAGGTGTCGGCGGTCGTGGACGGTCAGGCGATCTTCAGCGAAGAGATTGTCTGGGAGCCGACCGGTCAGACCGATCCCAACTACCACTACGAGCACATCGTGTCGGCGCTCCGTCTCGCGCGCTCGAAGCTGTCGCGGCTCGATGCCATCGGCGGCAGTTCCGCCGGTGTCATCGTCGACAACCGGCCGATGGTCGCGTCGCTCTTCCGCGGCATCCCGGCCGACCGGTACGGCGCCATCCACAACCTGTTCCTGCGAATCCGCGAAGAGTTCGGCGTGCCGCTCGAGGTGGTGAACGACGGCGACGTGACGGCACTGGCCGGCGCGATGTCGCTGGAGGACACGGCGGTGCTTGGCATCGCGCTCGGCTCGAGCGAGGCCGGCGGGTACGTCGATCCGAGCGGAGCGATCACCGGCTGGCTGAACGAGCTGGCGTTTGCACCGGTCGACTACAACCCCGGGGCGGCGGCCGACGAGTGGTCGGGGGACACCGGCGTGGGCGCGCTCTACTTCTCACAGCAGTGCGTGTTCCGCCTGGCGCCCAAGGTCGGGATCGAGCTGCCCGCCGAGGCAACGAAAGCCGAGAAGCTGAAGCACGTGCAGGACTACCTCGAGGCGGGCCACGCGGGCGCGACCGACATCTGGCGGAGCATCGGCGTCTACCTCGGTTACACGCTCGCGCACTACGCCGACTTCTACGAGCTGAAGCACGTGCTCATCCTCGGCCGCGTGACGTCCGGCCGCGGCGGCCCGCTGATCCTCGACGGCGCGAAGGAGGTGCTTCGCGCGGAGTTCCCCGAGATCGCCTCCCGCGTGAACATCCAGCTGCCCGACGAGAAGAGCCGCCGCGTCGGCCAGTCGATTGCCGCCGCCAGCCTCCCGGCACTGGCCAAGGTGTAGGAGCAGTAGGCAGTAGGCAGTAGGCAGTAGGCAGTGAATCAGAACTGCACGCCTGCCGCATGCTGCCTGCCAGGACAAGCAATCATGATCTATATCGAAAACGCCGACATCTATACCCCGGACCACCTGATCGAGCGCGGCGCGGTGATCGTTGACCGCGGTCGCATCGCCGCCGTCGGCCCCGCCGCCGCCGTTCCGCGTCCGGAGGGCGCGCGTGTCATCGACGCCACCGGACGGCTGCTCGTGCCCGGGTTCCTGGAACTGCAGTTCAACGGCGGGTTCGGCGCTGACTTCACGGACGATCCGACGGCGATCTGGCGCGTCGCCGAGAAGTTGCCCCGCTACGGCGCAACCTCGTTCCTGCCGACGATCATCACCTCGCCGCTCGAGAAGATCGCAGCGGGGCAGGCCGTGGTGACCGGCGCGGCGCCCGCCGGCTTCCGAGGGGCGCGCCCGCTCGGCCTGCACGTCGAAGGGCCCTTCCTCAACCCCGGCAAAAAGGGGGCCCACAACCCCAAGTACCTGCGCATGCCGGACGTGGCGGCGGTCGAGCGCTGGTCGCCGGCAACCGGCATTCGCCTGGCGACGATGGCGCCGGAACTGCCGGGTGCGCTGGACGTGATCGCCGCGCTGTCGTCGCGCGGCGTCCTGGTGAGCGCCGGGCATTCGAATGCCACCCACGCGGAAGCGGTGGCAGGCTTCGACGCCGGCGCGCGCTACGGCACGCACCTGTTCAACGCGATGTCGGCCCTCGGCCACCGCGACCCGGGGTTGCCTGGCGCGCTGCTCACCGACCCCCGGCCGACCGTCGGCTTCATTGCCGACGGCGTGCACACTCATCGCTCGATGATCAAGCTGGCGTGGCAGATGCTCGGCCCGCGCCGCATGAACCTCGTCACCGACGCGATGGCCGCCTTGGGCATGCCGGCCGGCAAGCACCGGCTCGGCGATTTCGAAGTGGTGGTGGACGCGACGAGCGCCCGGCTGGCCGACGGGACCCTGGCGGGCAGCATCCTCTCGCTCGACCAGGCGCTCCGCAATCTCGTGGACGTGACTGGCTGCTCGCTGCCCGATGCGCTCGCCACGCTGACCACGACGCCCGCCAAGGCGATCGGCGTGGACCGCGAGCGCGGCCGCATCGAGACCGGTTTTGCCGCCGATCTCGTGCTGCTCACCCAGGACCTCCACGTCAGCACGACGATCGCGGAGGGCGAGGTTGTCTACCAGTCGTAGGGCGGACCTTCAGGTCCGTGGTTCGAGGACCTCACCACGCCCTGAGCGACGTCGAAGGGCGCCGTATGCGCTGGCCTTCAGGCCAGCGCCCACGATCACCCGCAGCGCCCGCGGGCGGACGGTGAAGCGCGCGGGCGTGGTGCCGGGCTGCTCGCCGTCGCAGTCCACCAGCACGTCCGCGGCGCGGACATCGACGCGGGTCGCCTGGTGGACGTGCACGCCCCTCACTCCCTCGACACGGCCCGTGTAGAGGTGGTGGAGGTTCATCAACACCCTCGCCGGGTGCATCGCCTCCACCATCACCACCCGCAGCCGTCCATCGTCGATTCGGGCGCCCCTGCCGGGCCGCATGCCGCCTCCGCAGGTACTCGCCATTGCAGACGAACAGGGCGAGGAGGCGCAGGGCGGCCGCCTCGGCACCGTCCACCGAGATCGTCACGCCCACCGGCCGGTATCGCGCGACAGCCGCAAGCGAGGCAAGGAGGAAGGCCAGGAATCCGTGGCGCCGCCCGGACCATCGGTTGACGCTCGCGGCCACCTCCCCACCGATCCCGCATCCACACGTGTTGATCGAGAAGAGCCGCAGCGGCCGCCCGTCCGGCCCGCTGCAGGCGATCTCGCACACATCCGCCTCGACCCAGTCCGGTGTGATCAGCAGCTCCAGCGCGCGCGCCGCGTCCCTGGGAACCGCGATCGTCCGGGCAAAATCGCAGCCGGTTCCGTTCGGCACGATTCCAAGCAGCGGCGCGTCCCCGTCGCCCGCCGCCGCCATCAACCCGTTGACCACCTCGTGGAGCGTTCCGTCGCCGCCGACGGCCACCACCATCTCCGTGCCATCTCTCCGTGCACGCTCGGCGAGGACCGCGGCTTCGCCCGCTCGACTGGTGAGCGCCCAGCGCGCGCGCGGCCCGAAGCGCGTGACGACGAGCGGCAGGATCTCGCGCTCCCAGCGCTGCCCGGTGCGGCCGCCCGCCGATTGCGGGTTGACGATGAAGAATGGAGACGGCAGGAGCGGAGGCGGCATCGGGTCAGCCAGTACCCACCACGGCGTGCGCGCTCGTGACATCGCCCTGTTCCCTGTCGTCGAGATTCTACCCCTCAGGCGTTTGGCCATTTGACGATTTGACGATCTGGCGATTTGACGATTGCGGTACCCTTTCCGGAAGGACACGACATGGGCTACCGGACAGCGTTCGTCGTCGGGACCGCGATGCTCGCCGCGCTGGGGATCGGCGCGCCCGGGCCCTCTCCCTTCCGCGATGCCCGCCAGCTCCTCGTCGTCGTCACGGGCGGGTGGGACGCGGTTCCCGGCATGCTGCGGCAGTACGAGCGCTCGGCCCCCTCGGCCGCGTGGATCCCGGCAGGGCCCCCTGTCCGCGTGGTGGTCGGGCGGGCCGGTCTCGGGTGGGGCCTCGGCGTCGCAGCCGATCCCTCTGTCGGCGGGCCGCGGAAAACGGAGGGCGATGACAGGGCGCCTGCGGGCGCGTTCCGCATCGGCACGGCGTTCGGCCGGGCGGCCGTCGAACCCGCAGGGATTCGGCTCCATTACCTGCCCCTCGCCGACAACGTCGAGTGCGTTGACGATCCGCGGTCGGCGCAGTACAACCGTCTCGTCACCAGGACGAGCGGGAACGCGGCCGACTGGACCAGCTCCGAGAAGATGTGGCTCGAACCACTGTACAGACTGGGAGCTCTCGTCGATCACAACACGTCGCCGATTCGGCCCGGGGCCGGTTCGTGCATCTTCCTCCACATCTGGTCGGGACCGGACGGCGGCACGGCGGGCTGTACCGCGATGGCCGAGGGAGATCTCGAGACCCTCCTGCGCTGGATCGACCCTGCACGACGTCCCGTGCTGGTACAGCTCCCCGAGGTTGAGTATCGTCGTCTTCGTCATGAGTGGCAGTTGCCTGGATAGAACGAGCCACGGTCCGAACACCTGTTCGTCGCGGGAGGCGCCATGCGCGCGATACTGCTGTTGCTTTCGACCTTCATCCTTGGGGAGGGCCACGTGAACGTCGACAACATTCATTGGCTGGGCCACGCCACGTTCCGCATCGAGGACGGCCGCACGCAGATCTACATCGATCCGTGGAAGCTGCCGGCCGGCGCACCGAAGGCCGACGTGATCCTGATCACGCACGGGCACTTCGACCACTTCTCGGCTGAAGACATCGCCAAGATCGAGCAGCCGGGCACGAGGTTCGCAGCGCCCGCGGACGTTGCCGCGAAGCTGCAGGGCAAACAGGTCGTCACAGCCGCCCCCGGCGGTACGTACACTGTGGGTCCGGTCAAGGTGCAGGCGGTGGCGGCGTACAACATCAACAAGGACTTCCACAAGAAGTCCGAGAACTGGGTCGGCTACATCGTCACGCTGTCGGACGGCACCCGCGTCTACCACTCGGGCGACTCCGACGCGACGCCCGAGATGAAAGCGGTCAAGACCGACATCGCGATGCTGCCGTGCGGAGGCACCTACACGATGACGGCGGCCGAGGTGGCGGCGGCCGCAAACGCCTTCAAGCCGGCCGTTCTCATCCCGATGCACTGGGGCGACATCGTCGGTTCGAAGGGTGATGCCGACGCGGTGGCGAAGGCGTTCACCGCGGGCAAGACCGTCATCCGGCCGGTGGAAAAGTAGTCGTGACCGTCATCGAAACCGCACGCCTGACGCTGCGGCAGCTGAACGCGGCCGATGCTCCGTTCATGCTCGACCTGTTGAACCAGCCGTCGTTCATCGAGAACATCGGCGACCGCGGCGTGCGGACGCTGGAGGACGCGCGGGCCTACATCCTGAACGGCGCGGTCGCGAGCTACGAGCGCCACGGCTTCGGGCTGTACCTGGCGGTCGTGAAGGACACCGGCGAGGCCGCCGGGATTTGCGGCCTCGTCAAGCGCGACGGCCTGGACGACGTGGACATCGGGTTCGCGTTCCTTCCGCGGCACTGGAAGAAAGGCTACGCCGTCGAGTCGGCTGCCGCCGTGAAGGACTACGCCGCGACCGCGGTCGGCCTCGCACGGCTCGTCGCGATTACCTCACCGGAAAACTGGGCGTCGATCCGGGTGCTGGAGAAGATCGGCTTCACGTTCGAGAAGATGATTCGCCTCTCGCCCACCGGCGAAGACCTGAAGCTGTTCGCGACCGCCCTGTTGGGCTGATCGGTTAGCTGCTGCGCCCAGCTGAAGCTCGGATCAGACCCCGATGGCCGACTCGATCCGTCGATCGGGAATCAGCCACATCAGGGCGACCAGCACGTAGATGGCATCCGAGATCCCGTCGTGGACGAACGCCGCCGGGATGGCGATGGCGTACAGCAAGAGCGACATCTTTCCCTTCACGTCCCCGTCCACTGCGGCCGCGAGCCGCGAGCCCTCCCCCTGCGCGGTGATGATCGTGTGCTGGAGGATCGTGTACGCGGCGCCGGAGAGCAGCAGCACCGCGCCGTAGACGGCGGTCGGCAGCGACGAGAAGTGATTCTCGCCCATCCAGCCGGTGACGAACGGGATCAAGGACAGCCAGAAGAGCAGGTGCAGGTTGGCCCAGAGCATCCTGCCGTTCACCCGGTCGGCCAGCTGCAACATGTGGTGGTGGTTGTTCCAGTAGATGCCGAGGAAGACGAAGCTGAGCAGGTACGTGAGGAACACCGGCAGCAGCGGCCGCAGCGCGCTCCAGTCATCGCCGCGGGGCACCTTCAACTCCAGGACCATGATGGTGATGAGGATGGCGATGACGCCGTCGCTGAACGCCTCCAGCCGGGCCTTGTTCATGCTCGATCCTCGCGCCCCGGGTCGCCGCGCCGCGACGTCACGCGCGCGGCCGTGGAACGGAATGAGGTAGATTGTAGGTCCCTGGTTACGACATTGTCATCCCCGGACCCATCCGGAACACAAGACGTCGAGGAGAGTGCATGGGCGGCATCATCGAGGCGATCAGCGTCAAGCGGAAGATGTTCTTCGAGATCGAGGACACGCCGTATCACTGCCTGGACGTGGAGATTTCGACGCCAACGGCGCGCGGCGGTCAGACGCTGGTCCGGATCAAGATGCGGAACCTGCTCACGCGGGCCGTGTTCGACAAGACGTTCAAGGCCGGCGAGAAATTCCGCGAGCCGGATCTCGTCGTCGTGCCCGCGACCTTCCTGTATGGCGACCGCGACGGCTGCCACTTCATGGACCAGGAGACCTTCGAGACGCTCACGCTGGGTGCGGACATGCTGGGCGACTCGCGCGACTTCCTCGTCGAGGGCCAGGTCATCCAGATTCAGAAATTCAACGGGAACCCGATCGGACTGCAACTGCCGGTGCAAGTGGAGTTGACGGTCAAGGAGACCGAGGCGGGCGCGCGCGGCGACACGGCAAGCGGCAGCGTCACCAAGCGGGCGATCCTCGAGACCGGGATGGAAGTCCGCGTGCCGCTGTTCATCAAGGAAGGCGAGCGCGTGCGGGTGAGCACCGAGACGCGGGAGTTTGCCGGCCGGGCCTGACGGACTGTTCGAGAACGTGTGTCAGTGAAGCCAGGGAGAACACAAGGCGAAAGTCGGGCTTGGCGCTCTGGCAACGGCAGGACATGGAAGTAGCTTGTTTTAGTCCACGATTGGCCACTCACGGTGTGCGAATTGGTGCGATAATAACCCGTCTTCTTCCCCGTCCACGCCCCCCGGAGGTCAGCCATGACGACTCCGGTCAATCGCCTGCTCGCCATTCTCCCCGGTGATGAATTCGCACGCGTCGCGCCCGAGCTCGAAGCGGTCGAGCTCAAGCGCCGCGAGTCGACGTGGTCGGCCGGCGAGGAAGTGCGTCACGTGTACTTCCTCGACTCGGGCGCGGTCGCGATGCTCGCGGGCAATGTCGGCGGCAGCATGCTCGAGACCGGGATCGTGGGTCACGAGGGTCTCGTCGGCCTGGAGGTCTTCTTCGGCGTCACCATCGCCCGCGCGTCGGCTCTCGTCCTGCTGCCCGGTGTCGCGCACAGGATGAGCGCCGCGTCGTTCGGCCGCCTGTGCACGCCGGGGTCCCCCTTCCACGAGACGATCCGGCGCCACGCGGCCGCCCGCTTCGCCGGGATGGCTCAGTCGGCACTCTGCGACGCGACGCACTCGATCCGCCACCGCTGCGTCCGCCGCCTGCTCGCGCTGCACGACGCCGCTCGTGCGGATCACTTCCCGCTCACGCAGCAGGTTCTCGCGGCGCTGCTCGGCGTCAGGCGCGCCAGTGTCAGCGTCGCTGCCGAGAAGCTGCAGGAGGCGGGGCTCATCGTCTACGAGCACGGCCGCATGCACGTTGCCGACCGGGCGGGCCTCGAACAGGTCGCGTGCGGCTGCTACCGCCACATGCGCGCCCAGAACCAGGATCTCTTCGTCCCCGTCCCCGCCGGTGCGTGAGCGCTCGCCCGGACGGCGTGGCCCTCACGGGTCCGGGCGGCCGGTTGCGCTTTGCAGTGCAAAGTGCTACCCTGCTGCTATGCTAGGGGATTGGCTCCCCGCCCCCGCGAGGCGTTGATGCTAGCTGACCCACTCGAGCTGACCGTGGACGTCGTGCCGCGCGCCCGGTTCGACATGATCGACCTGCGCGGCTGCCTTCCGCCGGACCGTGCCGGCGCGCTTCAGCTCTATCCCAACTGCCTCTACTGGTCGTCGCACACGACGGCGGGATTTCTCGAACCAAACGTCGCCTCCCGCGTCATGAAGAAGCCGGGAATCGCCGGCTACCTCGAGGCCTTCCGCGCGATCTTTCCCGAAGGCGCCGACTACGAGCACGACCAGCTGGACCGCCGCGTGGAACTCCCGCCCGAGCAGCGCGATGTCGAACCTCGCAACGCCGACTCGCACCTCGCGTTCATCGCCGCCGGCCTGCGCACCTGCGTCATGGCGGCCAACCGTGGAACCGAGCCGGTCTGCTTCGTGGATCTCGACGGCGTGAACGCCGGCTGTCCGCGTCACCGCGTGACGCGCGTCATCGGTTATCACGGCGAGGAAGAGGTGGTGCGCACCCAGATCGAGGTGCCGGTATCCTCGCACTCGGTTGACTCGGTCAACCTGCGCGACGCGCGACTGGGCGTCGCGCAGCAGCTCGACGAACTGGTCGCCCGCCACGGCGTCACCCGCGGGCGGCTGCGGCTGACGCTCCATCACGGCGAGCGCCACGCCGGCCTGACCGTCAACGAGTACGAGACGCTGCTGATGCGGCACGACCTCCCGGACGTGCTGCGCGACCCGCTCAAGTTCGCGATTGAGAAAGGGCGGCACGCGCTGGCTGACCCGCGTGCGGTGCCCGCCAAGACGCTCGGCTACGCCCGCTACGACCTGGTCCACGTGATGAACAAGCTCGTGGACACCCTGGGCCTGAACGAGTCGATCGTGGAGCGGCTGGTGGCACGCACGCTGGCGGTGCCGGCGGCGCGCTTCCTCCGGATGAAGCGCTCGGTGAACCTGCTCGTCTCCGATGGCGACCACAACCGAGCCGGCAAGGTCGTTGAAGGACGCTACCAGAGCACCATCCTCGTCCAGTGGCACCGCGCCCCCCGCCAGGCGCGCGTCATCGACGTCACGCTCACGCGGCTGGTGTAGCACAGGGCTGAAGCCCTGTGCCTTCCGGAGATTTCCGGCTCCTGTGTCCTGCCGGGACGATTCTGCCAAGCACCTTCGGAAAGGGCAGGGCTTCAGCCCCGCTTGATCTCTCCCTAGCCCCAGCACGCGGTCCCTGCTATTCTCTGCCAACTCATCCACCTGGGGTCGGCGCGGCCTGACGCGCTGCAAAGCCGAAAGCCCAGAGCCGAAAGCCGCTTGGAGGCCGCCGTGTCACCAATGGTCCGCCGTCAGGTTGCCCTCGCGTCGCTGCTCCTCGCCGTGCTGCTCGCCGGGCCCGCGCGGGCGCAACAGCCGCCGACGATGGCCCAGTTCCTCAGCGCGCCGTACCCGTTCGAACTGGTGGCGGCGAGCAAGGCCGAACGTGTGGCGTGGCTCGTCCTCGAACGCGGCATGCGGAACGTCTACACCGCGGCGGCGCCCGACTTCCGGCCGGTCAGGCTGACGTCGTTCACCGCGGATGACGGCAACGACATCTCCAACCTGGCGATCTCGGACGACGGGAGTGTCGTCGTGTTCGCGCGCGGCCACACCCTGAACCGTGATGGGTGGGTGGCCAACCCGACGGCGAACCCCGCCGGCGCCGAACGCGCCTTCTGGGCGGCACGGACGACCGGTGCAGGCGCGTGGCGTCTTGGCGAGGGCACGACGCCGGTGCTCTCACCCGACGGACGCTCGGTGCTCTACGCGAAGGACGGGCAGATCTTCCGGTATGCGGTGGCGAGGACTGCGGCGTCGCCGCGCGCGGCGGCCACGGTGGAGGAGAAGCCGCTCGTCAAGGCATGGGGCAGCAACGCCAATCCCCGATGGTCGCCCGACGGCACGAAGGTCGCGTTTGTGAGCGACCGCGCGGACCACAGCTTCATCGGCGTGTACGACGTCCGCAAGCGGACAGTGAGATTCCTGGCACCGAGTGTTGACCGCGATACAAGCCCGACGTGGTCCGCCGACAGCGGTCACGTGGCATTCATCCGCCGCCCGGGCCTGCCGTTCGGCCAGCAGGCGCAGCAGGGAACGGGCGGGATCGGCAACCCGCCGGGGCCCGCGTACGTCCCGGGGCAGGCGCCGGGACGCGGGGGGCAGGGTCGCGGCGGGGCGCCGGCCGGCCGCGGCGGCCAGGGGCCGGAGGGCCGCAGCGGGCCGCAGGTGCCGGGCCTGACGACGGCCAGCTTCGCGGGCGGCTACACCATCGCGTTCTGGGTGGCCGACGCCTCCACCGGCGAGGGGCGCGAAGTGTGGCACAACGCGCCTGACGACAAGATCTTCTCGAACATCACCTCGCTGCAGTGGGCCGCCGACCGGCTGATCTTCCCGTCGGAGCCCGAAGAGTGGATCCGATACTACGCAGTGCCCGCGGGCGGCGACGGCAGCCGGCCTGCGACACCCGCCACGCTGACCCCGGGCGACGGCATGGTCGAGAACGTCGGCCTGTCGCGCGACGGCCGCACCTTGTTCTACTGCACCAACGCCGGGGACATCGATCGCCGCCACGTCTGGAAGGTGCCGACGGCAGGCGGGGACGCCGTGCAGGTGACGACCGGGCCGGGCATCGAGACCTACCCGGCGGTGCTTGGGCCGGGCAAAGAGGTTGCGCTTCTCACCGCGGACGCCCGGCGGCCGCAGTCAATCGGCTTGGTCGCCGCAGGCGGCGGCCCCGTCAGGGTCCTCTACCCGACGCTTCCGAAGGAGTACCCGCTCGCCCAGCACGTGAGTCCTGAGAACA
Organism: uncultured Acidobacteriota bacterium; assembly: GCA_963724775.1. GTDB lineage: Bacteria > Acidobacteriota > Vicinamibacteria > Vicinamibacterales > Fen-181 > CAVRWB01. The sequence continues at coordinate 627,636 of CAVRWB010000020.1, read as the reverse complement.
TCCTCGTGAGGGCGCCCGACGGCCTCGAGATCCACAACCAGCTTTTCCTGCCGCGCGGACTGAAGCCGGGCGAACGGCGCCCCGCGATCGTCTTCGTGCACGGCGGACCGGTGCGGCAGATGCTGCTCGGCTACCACTACATGTGGTTCTACCATCTCGCCTACATGATGAACCAGTGGCTCGCCAACCAGGGCTACATCGTGTTCTCGGTGAATTACCGGAGCGGGATCGGGTACGGCAAGTCGTTCCGGACGGCGCCGAACACGGGCGCGCGCGGCAACGCCGAGTACCAGGACGTCCTGGCCGCCGGCAAGTACCTGCAGTCGCGTTCGGACGTGGACCCGAAGAAGGTTGGGATCTGGGGCCTCTGGTACGGCGGCTTGCTGACCGCGCAGGCGCTCGCCCGCAACTCGGACATCTTCGTTGCCGGCGTGGACCTGGCCGGCGTGCACCTCTACACGAACGCGCTCGATCCCGAGAACGTCGCGTACAAGTCGTCGGCCATCTCGGCGGTGGACGGATGGAAATCGCCGGTCCTCCTCGTTCACGGCGACGACGACCGCAACGTGGCGTTCACGCAGACCACCGGCCTGGTGCAACTCCTGCGCGCTCGTGGAGTGCCGCACGAGGTCATCGTCTTTCCGGACGACGTGCACGAGTCGCTGCTGCACAGCCGGTGGCTCTACACCTTCGACCGCATGGAGAAGTTCCTCGAGAAGTATCTCCGGTAAGACAGACGTCTCGCCTGTCCGAGCGTCTAGCCTGTCCGAGCGTCAGCGGGCGTGGGCTGCCCCTGTCCACTGCCCACTGTCCACTGCCCACTGCTCACCGCCCTTAGTGGTACCATCGTCTGCGTGGCCCGTTTCGCCATCGACGCCCGCGTGATCACCAGCGAGCGGGACGGCGTGGGACGGTACGGGCGGGAGCTGATCCCGGCTCTCGCGGCGGCCGCGCCTTCCGACACCTTCCTCGTCCTGCGTCACCCGTCCAACCGCGAGTCAATCGTCGAACAGGCGAACGTCCGCGAGGTGTTCCTCGACGGGCGCCTCGGGCACCTGCTCGATCACTATCTTTCCGATCACACTCGCCTCCGCGCGGTCTTCGACTCCGAAGGGTGGCCGGACCTCTACCACGCGCCGTTCCAGATGCTGCCCCGGACCTTTCCGGCCGCGGCGCGGCAATCGCCGCCCGCCATGGTGGCAACGCTGCACGACCTCATCTGGCTCGACTACCCGTTCGCCCACGGCCCTGCCCTGGCCGGCGCTTCGTCCTGGCTCACTGCGCGGACCGCAATCGTCGGAAGCTTGCGACGGGCGCATCACGTCATCGCCGGGTCGGCGGCGGCCGCCGCCGGGGCGGCGCGATGGCTGCGCCACGATCGGGTCACGGTCGTCCATCACGGAGTGGGCGCGGCGTTCCGCGAATCGCCGCCGCCGCTCCCCGGTTCGCTCACAGGCCTCGACCGCAGCCGGCCCTGGATCGCCGCCGTCGGCAATCACAAGCGGTACAAGAATCTCCACGTGCTTCTCCGCGCGTTTGCCACCGCGCGCCGGCTGGGAACGGACGCGACGCTGATCCTGATCGGACGTTGCGAGCCGCTTGCCGGGACGGCCCGCGCGCTCGGCGTGGCAGACGCGGTGTTGCTGCCGGGGGAGGTTGGCGACGAGGCCCTGCGGGCAATCGTCGGCCGGGCCGCACTCTTCGTGCACCCCGCGTTCGTCGAGGGTTTCGGCATGCCCGTCGTGGAGGCGATGGCGCTCGGCATCCCGACAGCAGTCGCCGACGTACCGGTGCTCCGGGAAGTGGGCGGGGACGGCGTGCTGCGGTTCGACCCGCACGACCCCGACGCGCTTGCCGCGATCATCGCGCACGTGCTGAAGTGGCCGGAGGCAAGGCGGGAGTGGGCCGTCCGCGCGAGGACCCGCTCGCAGGCATTCGATTGGAATGTCTGCGCCAGGCAGACGCTGGATGTGTACCGGAGGGCGATCGAAAGCCGAATGGCACTCGGCTAAAGCCTCGTGCGACCACCAGTCGCCTCGTGCGACACCCCCGCGCCTCGGGCGACGACCTCGGGCGACGACACGTGGAGCAACATGTCCTTGCGGATCGGGATCGACGCGCGGATGGTGGGGCCAGTGATGACGGGCCTCGGGCGCTACGCGCGCGAACTGGCGCGCCATCTGCCGCCGCTCGATCCCGGCACCCGCTACGTGATCATCCGACGCCGGCACGCGCCGATGCCGCTCGCTGTCGCCCCGAACGCCGAAGAGGCGATCGTCGAGGGGGACATCGACCAGCCCGCGAACCTGCTGGTGGCGCGCGCCATCGATCGTCTGCGACTGGACGTGTATCACAGCCTCTACGACTTCGTTCCACCGGGCCTCCGCGCGCCGCGCGTCATCCTGACCCTCCACGACCTGACCTGGCTCGAAGAACCGGACCTCTGCTTCGACGAGCGATTCTCCTGGGTCAAGGCGCGCATCACGAATCTCTACGCGAGGGCCACCATGCCGTATGCCGCCCGGCGCGCGGCGCGGGTGATTGCCGTGTCGGCACACACGCGCTCGCGGGCCGCCGCGGTGCTGGGCCTCGATCCCGCGCGCGTGGATGTCGTCCACCACGGCGTTGACCGCCACGAATTCCCGCCGGCCGCTGAAGCGGATCGAGATCTGGGTGCGACGCGCCCGGCAAGGCAGCCGTTCTTCCTCTGCCTCGGCAACACCAAGCCGTACAAGAACATCCGGGCGGCGATCGAGGCGTTTTCGCTGCTCGCGTCGGGAGACACAACCTCGCGCCTCGTCATCACGGGCCGCGGCGACTCGCGCGCGCGGCTCGAGGCGCTCGCCGCGCACCTCGGTGTCGCGGACCGTGTGCAGTTCACCGGCCCGGTGCCTCACGCCTCGCTGCTCGACCTGCTGCACGGCGCCGTGGCGCTCGTCTTCCCCTCTCTCGTCGAAGGGTTTGGCCTGCCGCTGGTGGAAGCGATGTCGGCCGGCTGCCCGGTGATCGGGTCGAGCGCGCCGACCGTCGTGGAGGTGTGCGGCGACTCGGCACTCCTGCCCGATCCGCGATCACCGGTGCAGATCGCGGGAGCGATGCGTCACCTGCTCGATGATGCCCGCCTGCGTGACGGCCTCCGCACGCGGGGCCTGGAGCGCGCGGCGACATTCGGCTGGCGCACGTGTGCCGAGAAGACCCTTGCCGTCTACCGAACGGTCCTCGAGGAGTCGCGATGAGTCTTCTGCGTCGAGCGTCGAGCGTCGAGCCTCAGCGCTACATCTTCGGGGGAATGGGCGACGTGCTCCTCAGCCTCGAGGACGCCCTGCGCGAGAAGGCACTCACCCTCTACTCTCACAACGAGGACGCGCCGAAGCTACTGTCGCCGTACGCGATCCAGGTGCACTTCCATCACTTCACCGATCACACCCGCGTGGTGACGAAAGGCCGGCCGGTGCGGCAACGGCAATACCCGCTCTTCCCGATCCCTGCCGCCTCGTTGGCGCGCGCGCGGGCGCTGCCGCTCCGCGGCCGGGTGGTCGGCCTGCACCCGATAGGCTCGGCGTTCTCGCGACGCCTCGGCGAACGGCGCGGCACCCCGCAGAAATGGCTGCCGCCACAGGCGGTCGCGCGCCTGCTCGACGCGCTGGACGGGGGAGGAACGACATTCCTGCTCTTCTGCGCGCCATCAGAGCGCGCGGATTACGACGCCGGCCGCGCCAACGTGATCGTCGTTGCCGAGGACGACCCCTGGGACGCGCTGGCGTGCGTCACCCGCTGCCATCGCGTGGTGGCCGTTGACTCGGTCATCAAGACCATGTCGGCGCTCCACCGCGTCCCGACGGTGGTCTTGCTCGGCGACCATCGCGATCGATACCGCGACACCCACTTCATCAACCCCTACGTGCGCGACGGCGTCATGCGCACGGTGCGTTTCACCGACCCCTTCAGGATTGACGTCGACCAAGTCGCGGCGATGGTGGAGGGGGAGGGGGAGGGAAGGTCATGGATGCCGCGGCCTGGCGGATGAAGGTGGACAGAGCCGCATTGTCGGAGCTGCCGTCGTAGAAGACGTTGACGACGGGAATCGTCATGAGGCCGCGGAGCTGCTCGAAGAGCGCGGTCGTGATGTTCCCGTGCATGCAGCTGAACGGCGCGCAGTTGACGACCAGGCGGCAGCCGTCGCGCTCGAAGAGCACCCCACGGCCGACCGTCAGGATCGACTCGCCCTCGAACTCCACCGGCAGCGCCTGCTGTCCCGCCCGCAGAATGTCGTCGAGGGTCGGCTCCATGCGGTCGCGAAGCAGCGGCAGCACCGGCTTGTACATTCGGTGGGCGCGACTGCCGATCCACCGCTTCTTCAGCATCGTCTTCACGATCTGGACCGGGCCGCGCCCCGCCCGACGCGCGGCGTAGTGCTCGATCCATGCGACGTACTCGAACCACTCGGCCATCGGCGAGAGCCACGCTTCCCCGCCCATCTCCTCCACCGATTCGACGACGTGCCCGTTTGCATAGGGGTTGGCCCGGATGTAGATCTCGCCGACGATGCCAACGAGCGGCTTCCGCTCGTCGCGGACTGGGATGCGCAGGAGCGCCTCCATCGTGCCCGACAGCTCGCGGTCCCAGTCCACGCGGCCGGACGCCACCCGGTCCTCGATGCGCCCCACCCACTTCTCCAGTACCTGCTCGGTGTCGCCAGCCGTTTCTTCGTACGGCCGCACCTTGCAGCCCATCTTCATCAGGATATCGGCCGCCACGATCGACTCCCAGACCAGCGTGATCGGTTCGAGGGCGAAGTACGTGTCGCTGGCTCCCGGGGACACGATGGGAACGCCCGACAAGCCGAGGCGATCGAGCGCGAGCCGTTGCAGGGTGCGGTACTGCCCGAAGCGGCACGGCCCGCAGGAGGTTGGCATGAACAGCGCCGCCTCCTCGGCCGGGTTCCGGCCAGCCGCCCGCTCGCGCTCGGCCTGCTTGAGGAACGCGCCGAGGGTCAGCGGCGCCGGCAGGCACTCGTTGCCTCGCATCACCCGCTTGCCAAGCGCGTAGGCCTCGTCGTCTCCAGCGGGCAGCACCCGCGTGTCGTAGCCGTTGCTCCGAATCGCGGCCGCGAGCAGCCGCACGCCTTGCGGGTGCATGGGCGGGAACCAGAGGGTGCGCTTCTTCCAGGCGCCGTCGCGGCCGGCGCGGTTCGGAGGCGTCCAGGTCGACACCTGCGCGAGCGCGCGCTTGCGCCTCGCCCTCACGACGTCGAGGAACGCCTCGACCCGCGTCTGGTAGCCGCCGCTCGACCCGTGCTCGTCCAGCTCGAGGACGAGCATCGGCTTGCTGCCCATGATCGATTCGGCGTACGAGAGGATGAAGCTGTCCGGCCCGCAGCTGAAGTTCGTGAGGAAGACCGCGTAGAGGTGCTCGGCGCGCGCCACCTGCATCAGCGCGGACAGGATGCGCTGCCCGTAGTGCCAGAACATGTTCTCGAACTCGCCGGTCAGCAGCGAGGGGTCGAACGGCAGGCAGTCCATCGGCAGGACCTCGACGCCGCAGCTCGCGACAAACTGCGGGAGATCCAGGCTGACCGCGGTATCGAGCGTGTTGTACGGGCGGCCCACGATCACGACGGCGGGCTGACCCGACTCGCGGACGCCCTGCAAGGCGGAGCGGCCCAGGTCCAGCAGCTGCGCCTGGTGCGCGGCGCGCGCCGCCCGGGCCCGCGCGAACGCTTTCCCGACGCGATCGCGGTTCACCGACATGAACGGGGCCAGGCAGTCGGTCAGGCTGTCGACGCTCGTCTCGTCCGGCGCCGCCAAGTCCACCACCGGCGACACCAGCCGCGCGACATCGAGGCCCTGCGCCGTCATCGCGGCCCGGACGAGCGACGGCACCGCCTCGACGTACGGGCAGAACTTGGTATTGGTGAACCGCGGCTGCCGCTCGTCGGCAATCATGTGCGGAAGGAAGACCGGCTCGGTGCCGCCGCCCCGAAGCACGCCGGCTACGTGGCCGTGCGCCACCTTGAGCGGCAGGCACACCTCGGCGCCCGAACACTCCTTGCCGCGCTCGAGGCACGCCTGGTCAGTGGAAGGGCTGAGCGCGAACTCCGCGCCCAGCTCGTCGAAGAACGCCGACCAGAACTGGAAGAACGAGAAGGCCGTCAGCGTCCGGGGCATCAGGAACCGAGGCCTGTCGGCAAGGCTGAAGCTTGGCCCCACACCCGTCCGTGCCGCAACGCTGGAGCTTTGCGCCACGCCCGTCCTCATCGTCGCCAGCCGGATGCGCTTGCGGTACGTGGCATAGCCCGGCGCCACGCGCATCTTCCGGTCGCTCTCGTCGCGGCCGCACAGCATGCCCCACGCCGGCCGTTCGTCCACGCCTTCGATCGTCACCCGGGAGATGCGGCAGTCGTTGGAGCAGAGGTGGCAGGCCTCTTCCTCGAGCGTGATCGCGCGGTCGCCGAGATCGAGACCCCGGAAGCGCGTCGCCCGGCCGTCGATCTCGTCCCGGGCCAGGAGAGCCGCGCCGTAGGCACCCATGACGTGGCAGTGCGGCGACACGACGACCTCGACGCCGAGCAGGTTCTCGATCGCGGCAACCAGCCCACGGTTGCGTGCCGTCGCCCCCTGGAAGAAGATGCGGTCGCGGCTCACGCGCCGCTTCCCCACCACGCGCTCGAGGTAGTTCTCGACAACGGAGTAGAGGACGGCTCCGAGCGCCTCGGCGCGCGTGCTGCCGCGGCGGAGCAGGTCCATCACGTCCTGCTCCATGAACACCGTGCAGCGGCTGCTGGTGTACGGCGGCGCGATGCCCTCCGCGGCCGCCCCCGATTCCTCCAGCGAGTAGCCGAGTTTCGCGGCGAGCGCCTCCACGAACGAGCCGGTGCCCGCGGCGCAGACGTAGTTCATGTTCGCGTCGACGACGTGGCCGTCCTGCACGCCGAGATACTTCGCATCCTGGCCGCCAATCTCGAAGATCGTCTCGACTGACGGATCCACGTGTATCGCCCCGGCGCCGTGGGCGGAGATCTCGTTGACCACGAGGTCGGCGCCGATCACGGTACCTACGAGTTTTCGGCCGCTGCCCGTCGTCGCGGCCGCGCGGACCGCCAGGCCAAAGCCGTGCGCACGGTCGGCGTCAACCAGCGCCGTGAGCAGCCTGCGCGTCGCGCCAAGCGGGTCACCCTCGGTCCGGCGGTAGACGTCCAGCAGGATCCGGCCGGCGTCATCCACGGCCACGCACTTCGTGCTCGTCGAGCCGATATCCACGCCGAGGAAGACCTCGGTGCGAGCGGCGGGCACCGCGGGGCGCCAGTGAATGGTCACCTCGCTGCCGTGGGCGTCCACGTGCCGGGACACGGCGGGGGCCTCGGGGTAGCGGCTGCGGACCAGCAGGAGCGGCGGCCGGCCGCTCGGGGCGGTGGATCCGGACGCCACGGATGGGAGGCCCGGCGAGACGGGGCTCGAGCCGGACGTCACACGGGGCGAGCGGGCGACGGCGCGTGCGAGCGAGACCTGCGAGCTGGCGAGCACGGCGGCGCCGACCGCCATCGCGAATTCCGGCGTTGGCACGACCTCGAGGCGGGCGTGGTGACCGTTATGACGGTGCGACGCGAGCGCCTGCTCCAGCCACCACACGAACGCCTGGTTCAGCGCCACGCCGCCGCACAGCGCGGTGGTTCCGTCGAGCGGCCTGCCCGCAGTGAGCGTGCGGATGACGCCTTCAGCGAGGCCCCGGCAGAGGCCGGACCACAGCACCTCGCGCGAGTAGCCTTCCTGCTGGCGGTGAACGAGGTCGCTCTTGGCGAAGACCGCGCACCGCGTCGCGATCGACGGGGGCTGCGCGGCGGGAGAGCCGCCTATCTGCTCGGCGTCGATGTTGAGGCGGGCGGCCTGCTCGTCGAGAAACGACCCGGTGCCGGCCGCGCACAGCGAGTTGCGGTTGACGGAGAGGATCTGGCCAGCCTCGTCGAGGCGAACGAGCGTGAGGCTGCTGCCGCCGACGTCCAGAACGTTGCGCGAGCCGCCCGCCAGCGCGCGCACCCCGGCGGTCAGGCACATGACAGGGTCGAATGGCACCGCGCCTGGCAGCCCGCCGCCTCGCGTCGTGACGCCGACGCGGGCCCCGTCCAATTCGTCCAGGTACCGGGCGAGCAGCGTCGACACGTTGCCGTAATGGCGCTCCTTCCTGCGCCACACGCACACGCCGACCTCGTCCAGGGCGACGCCCTTGATGTAGAGCGACCCGACGTCGATGCCCGCCGAGTGCGGAGAGGCCATCATCCTCCGGCCGAGCAATTCGTGTGCCTGCCTTGCGCCCGGCAGCGTAAGCAGGCATCAGAAATAGGTTTACCGAATCAGCGTCCCGCCGGGGGCGCGGCCAGAGATGCCGGCATACCGGCGGCGCGTCCGTTCACGGCATCCGCAATCGCCTGCCGCTCCCTGGCTGACACGATCACCCACGGAGAGAAGACATAGGCCACGGTCCACGCCAGGCCGAGGTCGAACATCCAGCCAAGCGGGTAGCAGGCGGCACTGGAGACCACCGCGACAATGGGAAAGGCCTTTTCGAGGGGGCGCAACCGCCCCTTGTGGTTCTTGTACGGCAGCCTGGTGAGGCCTGCCATGACGAGGAGCGCGACGATCGCGAGTTGGAGCCAGGCCAGGCGGCCGGCCTCGAACGCCCGGGCGTTGACCAGGCAGACGATCACGAAGGCGGATGCCGGGCGCGGCAGGCCAATCCAGTATCCCGGGTAGCGCCGCGCGAAGGCGTTGCCGAGCGCAAGGCGGATGGTGCCGAGCAGGATGACCGCGAAGCAGCCGGCCAAACCCATCCACCAGGCCACGCGGGCCAGCGCGACGTAGACGATGAACCCGGGCGCGACCGTGTAGGCGATGTGATCGACCAGGTCGTCGAACTGCGCGCCGAACTCGTTCTTCGTCTTCGTCAGGCGGGCGACGAGCCCATCGAGCGCGTCGAAGCCCCAGGCCACGAACACGAGGAACGACGCGAGCGGCAGCCGTCCGTGGAACGCGAGGATCACCGACCCGATCGCGACGAGGAGCGCGCCGGCGGTGAAGTAGTCCTTCAGTTTGAACATCAGCGCGCGACCTCGTCCAGCGCGGCCGCCAGGCGCTCGCACTGGGCGCGCGTGCCGACGGTGATTCGTACGTACGACTCCAGTTGCGGCAGGTAGCTTCGGTCTCGAATGTAGATGCCCTTCGCCTCGAGCGCGCCGACGAGTCGGCGCGGATCCGCGGCCCGCAGCAGGATGAAGTTGGCCGGCGCGACGACCACCTCGTGGCCGCGGCGTCGAAGCGCGCGCGCCAACCAGCCTCGCGCCCGCCGGACCTCCTCGACGTAGGCGGCCATGTGATCGAGGTCCTGCAACGCGGCGACCGCCGCGACTTGCGCCAACGCGTTGACGTCCTTGCCGTTGCGGATCTTGTTCACGTGACGTAACACCCACGGGCTGGCGAGCAGGTAGCCGCAGCGCACAGCGGCCAGGCCGAACGCCTTCGAGAAGGATCTCGCGATCACCAGGTGACGGTGATGTGCGAGGAGCGGCGCGGCCGTCCGCCCGCAGAACTCCCAGTACGCTTCGTCGACCACGACGATGCCGCCCGTCGTCCGTTCGAGCACACTCTCCAGCGCGGGAAGCGAGTAGGTCCTGCCGGTCGGGTTGTTGGGATTGCTGATGTACACCAGGCGCGTGGCCGGTCCGATCCGGCTCGCGAGGTGACCGGCGTCGGCGCAGAACGGCGACCGCGAGTATACCCGCTCGACCGCGGCGCCAACGCTCTCAACCGACACGCGGAAATTGTCGTAGCACGGGGAGCAGATGACGACGTGGTCCCCGGCGCCGACGAAGGCCCGCGCCAGGTAGTCGAGCGCCGAGTCGGAGCCGTTGAACGCCTGGATCGTTGACGGTGGCCGGCCCGTGTACTTCGAAATGCGACGGCGCAGCTCGGTGCAGTCGGGGTCCGGGTACCAGTTCAAGCGGCCCGTGGCGAGGAACTCGGACAGCGACTCGAACACCCGGGGCGACGGAGGCGCCGTCGCTTCGTTCCAGTCGAGCTTGAGGGCGCCATTCGCCGACTGGAAGAATCGGCTGCGCGAGGAGACCGGCCGGTACGGCTGCAAGCCGGCCACGAACCCGTTGGGTGACGGACCGGATCCCGACGCGCGCGCGCGCTCCTGGCGCCCATTGGCGGTGCTCATCGGTCGTTGACGTGGATGTTAGATGGTTTCCCGGTGGCAATGCAAAGGCTCAGGCAGGCCGCGCGAAGTCGCGCACGAGGAACACGAGGGTGATCGCCAGGGCGAGGGCGGTGGCCGGCAGCGTGAGCCAGGATGCGCCGGCGAGCGCGAATGCGAGGAACACCGGCGCGTAGATGTCGCGCTTCATGAGAGGCTGCAGCCGGGCGACGAGGCGGGAGAGACCGGGCTGCTCGAGGGCGGGCGAGAGAATCGTCTCCTCGAAGGCCAGCAGAGTGCGGGCATTCAGCCTGGTCAGCAACTGCCAGTAGAGGAACGAGACGGTGATGATGTCGAGTGCCACCGCGGCGATACCCGCCGTCAGCAGCCACGGCGAAGCATACGCACGCCACACCCCGGCGGTGACGCCTGCAAGGTAGACCGCGTTGGTCAGGTCGTCGCACACGGTGTCCAGCCACTCGCCAGCGTCACTCCCCTGGAACTTCATCCGCGCGATTTCTCCATCGACGCCGTCGAGGATGCTCGCGAGCAGGAAGAGCGCGCCTGCGGCCGCAAAGGCGGCATAGGTGCCGCGCGCGGCGAGCAGGCCTGCACCAACGCCGACCAGGAAGGTGCCGACGGTGACCGCGTTCGGATGGATGGGGAACGGCGCGAGAGCCGACGAGATCGAGAGCGAGATCGACCGGTCGATGGTCCGGGCAAACCACCCGTCGGTTGGCTTGCGCAATGACTGGAGGACCGCCCGCCGCGCGCGGCGGCGGCCGGCGGCGGTCGTGATGGCTTCGCAGTAGCCGGCATCAGGAGCGGTCCTATCCGCCTGGAGGCCGACGTCACTCGGCACGGGCATCTCCGCGCGCAGCCGGTCCGGGTGATGCACGAAGCGGCCGTCGAGGACGAGGTGCGGGCCGCACCCGCATTCACCCAGACGCGCCACGGTCACCTCGGGCAGGCGCGCGTCGGGCGCCCGACGCGCGAAGTGCGCCGACACGAGCGGGAACTCGGCGTCGCCGCAGGCCAGTCGAGCGCGGCCGACCCCCACGCTGCGCAGCGCCATCAGGTTCCGCTCAATCGCCGGGAGGCCCGCGACGCGCGCCAGCGGCCAGCTGGCTTCGGCCCCGGGTTCCGAGACGTTGACGAGCGCCTGGTTCATCGATTCGCCACGGGGGGACCGGCGGCGGCATGGAATAATGCCAGGAGGGCCCCGATTCTCATCATACCTTCCGCCGGGGGGCGGCGGGGCGCGCACGGATGTGACACGACGATGACACTGGCCGGCGGATCCGCCGGGACGGCGGAACCCCTGACGACCACCGACACCGAGAGCCTGAAGCGGCGGGCGCGCCGGGGCGTCGTCCTCCTCGTCGCCCGAGGGGTGGTGGTCCAACTGGCGCACCTTGGCGGCACCATCGCCCTTGCCCGCCTGCTGCGCCCCGAGGACTTCGGCATCTTCGCCATCGTCCAGTTCGTCGTCGCCTTCTTCGCCTTCTTCGGCGAAGCCGGGCTCGGTGCCGCACTCATCCAGCAGCACGGGCGGCCTTCGCAGCGCCGCCTCTCCAGCGTCTTCTCACTGCAGTTGCTGCTCTCGGCCGGCGTGGTGATCCTCGTGGGGCTCTTCGCCGATCTGGTCACGCGGGTGTGGCCCAGCCTGCCGGCCGCGGCGCCGTGGCTGCTGCGCGCGCTCGCCTTCTCGCTGCTGCTCACAGGCGTCCGCGTCGTGCCCAGCATCCTGATGGAGCGCGAGATGCAGTTCGGCCGGCTCTCCGTCATCGAGATCGTGCAGACGCTCCTCTACTACGCGGCCGGCGTCACGCTGGCCTGGTTCGGGGGCGGGGTGTGGGCGCTGGCCGCGGCGGTCCTCGTGCAGAGCGCGACGGGTGCCGCCGGCTCGTTCCTCGCGCATCCGTGGAAGCCCGATGCCGTCCTCGATTTCGACGAGATCCGCTCGATCATCCGCTTCGGCCTGACGTACCAGGTGAAGCACGTCGTCGGGTTCATCAACGGCGCCGTGGTTCCGGCCTATGCGGGCATCGTCCTCGGGTCGCGCGCGGTGGGGTTCATCGAGTGGGCGCAGGGCACCGCGTTCTTCCCGCTGAAGCTGGTCGAGGTGATGACGCGGATCACGTTCCCGCTCTTCAGCCGGATCCACCGTGACCGCGATCTGTTCGCCCGCACCCTTGAGCGCGTCGTCCTGCTGTGCGCGATGGCCACGCTCTTCATGGTGGGCCTCTTCCTGGGCATCGGCCCCGGCGTCACGCGCGTCGTCTTCTCCGCGCAGTGGCTGCCGGGGCTGCCGCTCCTCTACATCTACGCGCTCGCCATCGGGATCGGGTTCCTCTCGCCCCTCTTCGGCGCGGCCCTCGATGCGATGGGCCGGACCAGCGTCTTCGCCTGGCTCGTCCTGGGCTGGACCGCGGTCAATTGGGTGGCCGTACCGATTGCGACTCGCTGGGGAATGGTGGGCTTTGCCGCCGGGTACTCCGTTCACATCGTCGTCGGCAACCTGGCCTGCATCTTCGTGATGTGGAAACTGGTCCCGGAGGCGAAGATGTGGCGCCGCATGTGGGGCCCTGTCGTCGCATGCGCCGTCGTCGCGGCGGTCGGATCGATGTGGCTCAACCCGTCCAGCCCGGCCGGCCTGGTCGGCGCGATTGCGCTGTCGCTGGGCCTGTTTGCCGGCATCGTCTCGCTCATCGATCGCTCTGCCATCAGGGACGCGATCGCCGTCATTCCGCGATAGACGACGGCCATGCCGCAGCCCACCATCTCGGTCGTCATCGTCAATTGGAACTCGCGGTCGGACCTCGACGCCTGCCTGTCTTCTCTCGAGGCGCAGACGGACCATGCGTTCGACACCATCGTCGTCGATAACGGGTCGGCCGACGGGTCGGTCGAATTGGTGCGAGCGAAACACCCGGCCGTCCACCTGGTGGACACCGGCGTCAATCTCGGCTTCGCCGAGGCGTGCAACGTAGGCATCGACGCGTCGCGCGGGGACTGGGTGGCCACGCTGAACAACGACGCAGAGGCCGCGCCGGACTGGATCGCCGAACTGCGGTCGGCGGCGTCGGCCGGATCGGCGCGGATCGGCATGATCCAGTCCCGGATTCTTTTTCGGAGCGATCCGCCCCGCGTGAATTCCACGGGCGTACTGATCTTCACCGACGGCGGCTCGGTGGACCGCGATTACGGCGCGCCGGCGGAAGACGAGAACTCCCCGCCCGACGTCTTCTGCCCATCGGCGGGAGCGGCCCTCTACCGCCGCAGCATGCTGGAGGAAGTACGGCTGCCCTCCGGCTACTTCGACCGCAGCTACTTCATGTACTTCGAGGACGTGGACCTGGGATGGCGGTGCCGGCTGGCCGGCTGGGAAGCCGTGTACGCGCCGCGCGCCACGGTGGTGCACGGCTTCCATGCGAGCGCCTCCCGGCGGGGACGGTACTTCGTGAAGGTGCACTGCAAGAAGAACCACATCCGGACGCTGATCAAGAACGCGTCGCTGCCGTTTGCCCTTCGCTCTCTCTGGGCAACAGGGCTGGACTGGTTCCGCATCCCCTTGATGGGCGGCCCCGCAGCACTCGTCGATCTTCTGCGAACGCTCCCCCGCGCCCGTGCCGAACGAGCGCTCGTCACCGCGCTGTGCAGGGTTCCGCGGGAAGCAGTGGAGAAGCGGTGGGCGCGACCGTCGCGGGAGCGGAAGTAGAACGTAGAACGTAGAACGTAGAACGTAGAACGTAGAACGTAGAAGTTAGAAGACGACCACCCGGACTGGTTCCAGGTTCTCAGTTCGACGTTCCACGTTCTACGTTCCTGCTGTCAGAGGAACTTCCCGCCCGCCCTCCTCTGCAGAACGGTAGGCCGCGTCGATCAGCGTCACGCACCAGCCCGCCTCGCGCAGGTTGGCCCCGCGCGCGGCCGGATCGCGGATTTCGGCGACGAACTGCGGAAACAGCGCCCGGAACCAGTCGTCGTGGTACGAGCCCGCCGACAGCGCCGACGCGAAAGGCGTTTCCTCAGGACGGCCGCCGCGCGCCGAGACGACCAGCCGGTCGTCGTCCAGCAGCAGGACGCCTTGGTCGCCGTGGACGATCGCCGCGTTGCGGCGGGCCGCCGCGTTCCACGTCAGGTGGAGGTAGCCGGTGGAGGACGGGAAGGTGACAACGACGCGCGCCGCCTCGTCCAGCGCATCGGGCTCGTTGAACCGCTCCAGCGCACAGGAGATTCGCTGCGGTTCGGCGCCGGCGAGGCCAAGCAACAGGTAGAAGTTGTGCCAGCCGTGGTCCACGAGGATGCCCCCGCCCGCCACGGAGCGGTCCTGCCGCCAGTCGGCGGACGCACGAGCCCCTTGCCCGGCGCCGCCGTCCGACGCTCCCCTGCACGGCTGATTCCGCGACACGAGGAGATCGACGTGACGCACCACGCCGATTCGGCCGGACCGGACGATGTCGAGCGCCGCCCTGAAGATCGGCGCCACCTTCCAGTTGTGTACCGTGAACAGCACCCGGCCGCACGCACGGGCTGTCCGCGCGAGTTGCTCGAAGCACGCGGGATCGATCGTCAGCGGCTTTTCGCAGAGCACATGCCAGCCGCGTGCGAGGCCAAACCTGGCGAGTGCCGCATGCGAGGACGGCGGCGTGGCGATGTCGATGAAGTCCAGTTGCTCGCCGGCGGCCAGGTCCTCGACCGACTCGTACGTGGCGATGCCGCGCGAGCACGCCGTCGCCGCCCGACGCCTGCCGGGCGCGGGATCGACGACGGCGATGATCTCGAGGTCCCCGGACTCGGCGAGGCCCGGCCAGTGGCCGCGCTCCGCGACGTTTCCGAATCCGACGATGGCACCGCGGAGGCGAGGCACCTACCGCACCAGTGGCGCGATCGCACCGAGCGATTCGTCGATGATCGCCGCGCCCTCGCGGGCCTCGGCCTCGGTGAGCACGAGGGGCGGGTGGATGCGTACGCGGGGGCTGTAACCCATCAGGATCAAACCCCGCCGCAGTGCCTCCTTGAAGAACGCTTCGCAGTGGGGCTTGGCCAGCGATTCGCTGGTGCCCGGCTTGACGAGGTCGAAGCCGATGAGGAGGCCGCGCCCTCGAACCTGGCCGACGAACGGATACCTGGCCAGGCGCTGTGTGAGGTCGTCGAGCAGGAGGGCGCCGACCCGCGCGCTGTTGTCCACGAGGCCATCCTCGACGATCGTCTGCACGGAGACCAGCGCGGCGGCACTGGCCAGAGGGTTGCCGCCGTAGCTGGACGACGAGGCGCTCGGGTTGGACCAGGGCTTCGCCTGGACGATCTCGTCGGTCGAGATGACGGCGGTCACGGGGAAGCCGGAGCCCATGCCCTTGCCGACGGTCAGGATGTCCGGCTCCACCTCGTCGTGGTCGCACCCGAACATCCGGCCGGTCCGGCCGAACCCGGTGATCATCTCGTCGGAGATGAACAGCGCTCCAGCCTCGCGCGCCGTCTCGCGGATGGCCTTGAAGTACCCGGGCGGCGGTACAACGTTGCCATTCGTGCCCTGGACCGGCTCGGCGATCACGGCCGCCACGTTCCCGTTCGCCTCTTCCCGGATCTGCTGGCGCAGGTGCTCCACGCACGCCAGCCCGCACCCGGGGTGGCGCAGCTTCCAGGGGCAGCGCGTGCAGTCGGCGTACGGCGCGCGATGGTAACCGTCGGGCAGCGGACCCGTTTCGTGTTTCCAGTCCACCGCCGACAGCGGCATCACGCCAGCCGTCTTGCCGTGGAAGGCACCCCAGAAACCGAAGACGTGCGCCTTCTTGGTGAACGATCGCGCCAGGCGCAGCGCGGCCTCGACGGCCTCGGCGCCGCCCGAGAAGAACTGCGAGCGGCGGAGCGCGCCGGGGGACACCTGCGCGAGCAGCTTCACCAGGGCGAGGCGCGGCCGGCTCGTGAAGCTGCCGACGGTGACGCTCCGGATCTGCCGTTCGAGCGCCGCGATGTACTTCGGGTGCGAATACCCGAGGCTGCACACCGACACGCCCACGTTGAAGTCGAGGTACGTATTGCCGTCGGCATCGGTCAGCCGGCACCCTTCGCCGTTTTCCACGGCAAGCCTCGAGAGCGTGGCAATCGTCTGCGTGCCCGGCGCAATGTAGCGCTGCTCTTCTTCGAACAGCGCGTCCGAGCGTGGCCCGGGCCAGGTGGTGCGGTGTCCGGCTGGCACGACCAGGGTGGTGCGGTCGCGGTCCGTCGATGATGGCATGTTCTGTCCCCGGATGTCCCGGACACGGGCGCTGACGTTACGAACGGGCGGCTCGCGCGCGGCGCTCCTCGGCGAGGACGTGGCGGGCGATGGCATATGCAGCCGCGCCGCGGCACGGCGCGAACGAAGGCCAGTCGTTGAGATCGATGATCGACAGCGACCCGTCAGGGGACACGATGGCGTCGCCACCGTAGATCCCGATGTCCAGATCGCGGGCCGCGAGCTCCGCGAGGCGGCGGAGCGCGGGTTCGTCGAACGGATACCCCCGGTACTCGCGCGGGTAGTACGGCCAGAACAGCAAGCCGTCCGACACGCCGTAGAACTTCACCTCGTCGCCCTCGCGATGCTCCTGCAGCACGGCACGCTGAAGCCCGCGGCGGCCAAAGCCCTCCAGCGCCGGCTCGAGCTCCTCCCACGACCCGACGCGCACGACGTCGGCCTCGCACATCGCGTGCACGTCCGCGCGCTTCAGCCACGCCGACCCCCGATCGAACAGCTCGCGGCACTCCGCCAGGTTGGGCGCGCCCGCTGTCGCCAGGAAGACGCTGCGTGGAAAGGCCACGCCGTCGGCGCCAAGCAGCGGGCACAGGCTGTCGCGGTAGGTCCGGCGCGAAGCGGCGGGGCTGTTGACGATCGCCACGCCGTCACGCGCCCATTCGTCCAGCTCGTCGAGGCCGGCAGGCCCCTGCGTCATCGAGAACAGGATCGCAGCGTCGTGCCGGAGCGACCGGGCCTCGTCGAGCGAGACCAGTCGAACGGTCACGCCGAGCCGCTCGAGCGCATCACCAACGAGTCGAAGGATGACGGCATCGTTGTCGAGGTGGCGCCCCGGTGAATACTCCGCCTCTCGATAGATGCCAACGAAGAGCTTGTTCACCGCTTCAGTATCCGATCGCCAGTGCATGCAGCGTCAAGCGTGGACCAGCCGGCCCGGGCGCGCTCCGCCATCGCCAGGTCCGCCGGGCGGTCGACGTCCACCACGTCCGCCACCGGGACGCCCCAGGTGGGGTGGCCGGTCGCGACGACGGCGCCGAGGAATTGGCGGAGCGCGGAAAAACCCGCCGCCAGGGCGCGCTCTCGCTCCGAGAGAATCGCAGCCGACGCCCAGTACAAGCCGGCCGTGACGTACGGGCTGGCTCCCGGCCGGCTTGACAGTTCGGCTAGCGCGAACGGCGTGCCTGCCTCCAGCTGTCCGCGCGGTACCGCGTAGAGCGGCTTTTCATCGTCCACGAACGTCGTCACGCCGAGCGCCAGGTCCCCGCCGAGCGCCGCGGCGGTTCGGGCGAACCCGCGCGTGGTGCCCGGCCGGCACACCGCGTCCACCGTCGTTACCAGGCAGGCCGACTCGCCCTGGCTCGCCATGCGCTCCAGCACCGCGAGGAAGCTGTGCATCGACGAGGGCGTCGTCCGGACGATCCAGTCTGCGCGGAGGCGTGGCCACGCGCGCGCGACGTGCTCGCATACCGAGGTGGACGCCTCGTTGACGATGCACGTGAAGCCGTCGGCTCCCGCGTCAATCAACCCCGCGATGGCGTGGTCGATCAGCGGGCGGCCGCCGACCAGCGCCAGCGCCTTCGGTCCGCCCCCGAGGCGGGTCCCCCAGCCTGCCGCGATGATCCCTGCCCTCATCGTGTCCCCGCCGGGGTCACTCCCCATCGTTCCAGCTGCTCCGGCAACTCCGACAAGCTCTCCAGCACGCCGTCGGCGAGGGCGGGCTCCGGGCAGTTGCCCCGGCGGCCAGGCGCGAGCCACAGCGTCTTCATGCCGAGCGCACGCGCCGGCCGGATGTCCTGTTCGAGGGAGTCGCCCACCATGACGCTCTCAGTGGGTAGTACCGCCATTCCCGCGAGCGCCTTCTCGAAGAACGCGGGGTCGGGCTTGCGCAGCCCGGCGACGGCCGAGTCGAGGACAATGTCGAGGAGCGGGGTCAGGCCGGCTTCGTCGCACAGCACGGCGACGTTGCCGTAGAAGTTGGACAGCACCCCAAGCCGGTAGCCGTCGCGGCGCAGGCGCTGCAGCACCGCGCGGCTGCGCTCGAGCGCCTGCCGGGCCGGTTCGGTGAAGGCGGCGGCCAGGCGGCCGGCCAACGCCGGGTCGTCGAGGCCGAGGTGCCGGAGTTGCCAGGCGGTATGACGACGCATCGTCTCGGCGAGCCGGCATCCACGGATGGTGGGATCGGCCTCGAGGCGCCGGTCGGCCTCGTAGAAGGCCTCCTTCAGCCGGGCCTCGTCCATGCCGGTGCCGAACGATGCCCAGATGTCCCGGCAGCGGTCGAGCCAATGCCGTCCGTCGCCGTCGAGGGTGCCGCCGAAGTCGAGCAGAACCGCCGTGATCATCGGGCGCCACCTGCGGCCCGCGGCGAGCACCGCGGAAAACGCAACAAAAACATTGTACAGTGAAACTGGATACAATCGAGGGTTGCGGTCCCCGGGCAGGCGTCGGGGTCCGGCCCGAATCAGCAAGCGGCAGACACGACGTGACTCACTCTCCCCGAACACCCGCACAGCCCCCGGCCGTGAAGGTCCCACGCGGCCGCGTCCCGGTCGTCGTGGCGACGACTGTCTTCCTCTCCTTCATCTCGTTCTGGCGGGCGGCGGCGATCGTCCTGGCGGACCTGGGATCGTCGGCCTTCTACGCGGGCGGCATCGCGGAGCATGCGGTCGGGAAAGCGGCGCCGTGGTTCATCCTCGGCGTGATGCTCTTCTCGTTCGCCGTCCGGGCGATCTACATCGAAAGCTCGGTGATGTTCGTCCGCGGCGGCGTGTACCGCGTCGTCAAGGAGGCGATGGGCCCGACGTTCGGGAAGCTGTCGGTCTCGGCCCTTCTCTTCGATTACGTCCTCACCGGCCCGATCAGCGGCGTGTCGGCGGGTCAGTACATCGTGGGCCTCGTGAACGAGGTGACGCTGCGCGCCGGCATCCCGCTCAACCTGCCGCCGAACGCGACGGCCGCCGTCCTCGCCATCGGGATCATCCTCTACTTCTGGCGACGCAACACCATCGGTCTCCACGAGTCGAGCAGCGACGCGCTCAAGATCGTCCAAATCACCACCGTCATGGTGGTCATCCTGCTCGTCTGGTCAGCGGTCACGCTGATGCTCCGCGGCGGCCACCTGCCACCGCCGCCCACGCTCGCCAACATTCGCTTCTCGGAGGACGCGCTCGGCTGGTTCAGGGGCACGCCGCTGCCGGGCATCACCGCGATCGCGGTGATGGTTGGCCTCGGGCACTCGTTCCTCGCGATGAGCGGCTGGGAGTCGCTCGCGCAGGTCTACCGGGAGATCGAGCATCCGAAGCCGCTGAACCTGCGCCGGGCGGGGATGGTCGTCTTCGTCTACAGCGTCATCTTCACCGCCTCGGTCAGCTTCCTGGCGGTCGCGCTGATCCCCGACGCCGTGCGCGTGACGTTCCGCGACAACCTGATCGCCGGGCTCGCGATGCACCTGGTCGGCCCGCAGCCGGTCCTCCTGGTTTTCCAGGGCTTCGTCGTCGTCGTCGGGTTCCTGATCCTGGCCGGCGCCTGCAACACGGCCCTGGTAGGGTCGAACGCGGTGATGAACCGGGTGTCCGAGGACGGCGTCCTGACGGACTGGTTCCGCAAACCGCACCGCCGCTTCGGTACGACGTACCGGATCCTGAACCTGATCGTGGCGCTGCAGGTGCTGACCATCATCGTCAGCGGCGGCAACGTCTACGTCCTGGGCGAGGCGTACGCGTTCGGTGTCGTGTGGAGCTTCGCGCTCCAGAGCCTCGCGATGCTCGTGCTCCGCCGCAAGGTGCCCGGCGCCCGCGAGTGGCGGGTGCCGCTCAACCCGCGAATCGGGGGAGTGGAAATCCCCGTCGGGCTGGGCCTGATCGCCGTCGCGCTGTTCGCGATTGCCGTGATCAACCTGTTCACCAAGCAGCTGGCGACGATCTGGGGGATGACGTTCACGGCGGTGCTCTACATCGTGTTCACCGTCTCCCAGCGGCAGATGGAGCGGGCGGCGGCGAAGAAGTCTTCGGGCCTCGACCAGTTCCAGATGCTGCCCGCCGGGGATCTCGGCCTGACCGAGGTAGCGGCGCGTCCAGGGAACATCCTCGTCCCGGTCCGCGACTACAACACCCTCGCGCACCTTCAATGGGCGCTGGGCCACATCGACCCCGAGCGTCAGGACGTCGTCGCGATGACGGTTCGACTGCTCTCCGGGCCCGTCGCCGGCTTCCAGGACTCCAACCAGGCGGAGGTATTCAGCGACTACGAGCAGCTGCTGTTCACAAAAGTCGTGGCCGTCGCGGAACGGCTCGGCCGCCCCGTCAAGCTGCTGGTCGTCCCGTCGACCAACGTCTTCGACGCGGTGGCGCAGACCGCCGTCCGGCTGTCCTCGAGCGAGATCGTGCTGGGCGACTCGGCGAAGTTCGCCGCGGCCGACCAGGCCCGCCTCCTCGGCCAGGCGTGGGAGCGCGTCGAGAACAGCGACAAGGTGAGGACCCGGCTGCTCGCCTACAAGATGAGCGGCGAGGTGCAGTCGTTCCTGCTCGGGGCGCACGCGCCGACGCTGACACGCGACGACCTCGACTTGATTCATCGCCTGTGGCTCGAGGCGGTGAGCGAGGTCGGCATCGACCTGCACCATCGTGACATCGTTCGCGTGGCGCTGGAGGACCTGCGGCACGACCTCAAGGGGAAGACGCGGGGAGACGTGCTGGCGCGCATCCGCCGGCAAGCGAACCGGCCGTTGCCGGCCGACGCCCTGACGCCCGCCACGCCGCCCGGAACGCCGGAGTCTGCCGAGCCCGCCACGAAGCCGCCGTTTGGCGATCAGTCGTCTTGCTAGGACGGTTGACCGTCGACCGTCGACCGTCGACCGTTGAACGTCAACCGTTGACGGCGACCGACGCCGGCAGACGATACTCAGGGTACTGACGATCGACGATTGGCGATTGGCGACTGCGACCCTGCACCTTGCACCTTTCCCTTGCACCTTGCACTGGCGAAGCCGAAGCTTCGCCCTACACCTGAGCCCATCATCCTTGCACCCTTGCACCCTTGCACCCTTGCACCCGTCGTACCCATATAATCCGTGCATGCCGGTCCTCCTCGGATCCAGCCGCCTGTTCGAGTCCGGTGCCTTGAAGGGGCGCCGCATCGGCGTCGTCGCCAACCCGGCGTCGATCGACGCGTCCTTCCGCCACGTCGCCGACCGCGCGGCGGCGGCCGACGGCGTCGTGCTCGGCGCCATCTTCGGCCCGCAGCACGGCTTCCGCGCCGACCTGCAGGACAACATGATCGAGTCGCCGCACGCGAGCGACGCGCGCCGGCGGGTTCCCGTCTACTCCCTCTACAGCGAGACGCGCGAGCCGACGGCCGAGATGCTCGAAGGGCTCGACGCGCTCGTCGTCGACCTCCAGGACATCGGCGCGCGCATCTACACCTTCGTCTACACGATGGCGAACTGCCTGCGTGCCGGCGCCCGCCATGGCGTCCCCGTCATCGTGTGCGACCGGCCCAACCCGATCGGCGGCACGGCCGTCGAGGGTCCGATGCTGCTGCCCGGCTACGAGTCGTTCGTCGGCCAGTTCCCGATCCCGATGCGGCACGGCATGACCATCGGCGAACTGGCGCGCCTGTTCAACGAGCACTTCCGGATAGGCGCGACGCTCGAGGTGGTGCCGATGGACGGCTGGCGCCGCGAGATGTACTGGGACGAGACCGGGCTGCCGTGGGTCATGCCCTCGCCCAACATGCCAACGCTTGACACGGCGATCGTCTACCCGGGCGGCGTGCTGTTCGAGGGCACGCATGCTGTCGGAGGGGCGCGGGACGACGAAGCCGTTCGAGATCCTCGGCGCCCCGTGGATCGACGGCGATGCGTTCGCGGCTGGGATGAACGACCTTGGGCTGGAAGGCGCGCACTTCCGTCCCATCGTCTTCGAGCCGACGTTCCACAAGCACGCCAGGCAGGCGTGCGGCGGGTGCCAGATCCACGTGACCGACCGGTCGCGATTCAAGCCGGTCCTCGCGGGCGTGGCGCTGCTCCGGGCATTTCACGATGCCGCGCCGCAGAAGTTCGCGTGGCGCCAGCCGCCGTACCGAGTACGAGCACGACAGGATGCCGATCGACATCCTGGCCGGTTCGGATGCGCTGCGCCGGCAAATCGAGTCGAGCCTCCCGCACGCCGAGATCGAGGAGAGCTGGAGGGAAGGGGTGAGGGAGTTCGAGAGTCTGAGGGAGAAGTTTCTGCTTTATTGACGATTGGCGACTAACGATTGTCGAATGCACGATTGCGTTGTCGCCCGCCGAATCTCGTTTCAATCGTCAGTCGCCATTCGTCAATCGTGCACTCGTCATTCCCCTCAGTCGTCCCTACGCCCTCGTCCTCGCAATCCCCGGCGCCCGGTGGTCTTCGGGGCCGGAGGGCGTCAGGTAGTTCTCCACCAGGTGCGCCTGGAGGTAGCGGAACGCTTCCTCGGGCGTGTCGGCGAACGTGAACAGGTCCAGGTCCTTCGCGGAAATCGCACCCGCCTCCAGCATCGGCTCCAGCTTCAGCACCTGCTGCCAGTAGTCGCGGCCGTAGACGAGGACGCCGATCTTCTTCGAGAGCTTCTCGGTCTGCGCAAGCGTGAGGATCTCGAACATCTCATCGAGCGTGCCGAATCCGCCCGGAAAGACGACGAGCGCCTTCGCGAGGTAGGCGAACCAGAACTTCCGCATGAAGAAATAGTGGAACTCGAAGTGAAGGCCCTTCGAGATGTAAGGGTTGGCCCCCTGCTCGAACGGCAGCCGGATATTGAGGCCCACCGTCTTGCCGCCGGCGTCGCGCGCGCCGCGGTTGGCCGCCTCCATGATCCCCGGCCCGCCGCCAGAGGACACGACGAACCGGTGGAACGGGGCTTCGAGCGTCATGCTCCAGCCCGTCAGCAGGCGGGCCAGCGTCCTCGCGTCCTCGTAGTACCTCGACCAGTCCAGTGCCCGGCGCGCCTGGGTAATCGCGTCGCCGTTGCCGTTTCCGTCGCCGCGGCCGGCCTCCTTGCGCACGAGCGCGTCGAGAGCCCGCTCCGCCCGCTCGCGGCTCGTCACGCGGGCTGACCCGAAGAAAACGACCGTATCCTGGATCCGTTCCTGGCGAAACCGCCGAAGCGGTTCGAGATACTCCGACAGGATACGCATCGGGCGCCCTTCCTCGCTCTCGAGGAACTCCCGACTGAGGTACGCGAGCGGCTGGGTGTTCATCTTCTTTACTGTAGCAGTAGAATCCTCTCCTCCTATGCCAGGACGAGACCAACCCCGCTTCGCCTACAACCTCCGCATCGAGGCCCCCCCGTCCAAAGTGCTCGCGGCGTTCTTCGACCCCCGCGCGCTCGCGCACTGGTGGGATGTCGCGACCGCCATCGCCACCCCGAGGACGCTCGGGGTGTATGCACTCCAGTGGAGGACGTCGGAGACCACCGACGAACTGCTGGGCCGGTTTGGCGGCGTGTTGCATGGCACGGTCGTGGACTTTCAGCCAGCCCGCTGCTTCCTGGTGGCCGACTGCTACTGGCTCCCGCCCGATGGCGATCCCATCGGCCCCATGGCCCTGGAGGTGTCGTGCGGCACGCCGGAGCGCACCAGCGGGCCGGCCGAAGCCGCCCGGTCAACGCAGTTGCGGGTCATTCAACGGGGCATCGAGGACGGCAGCCCCAGGTGGGTGCGGTACTACGAACTGCTCGCCAGCGGCTGGCCACCGGCGCTGGAGAAGATGAAGTCGTACCTGGAGACCGGGCGAGGGGTGTGGGATCTGAGGAGTTACGAGTAGTCAGTTGGGCAATTCTGCGATTTGGCGATTTGGCGATTTGGCCGTGACGCTGCGGGCGCGGTTCACGGTCGCGGTTCCGGAATCGACAAATCGGCAATCGACAAATCGCTAAATTCCCGAATCTGAAACGCTATCCCTTGGCCGTGATGGTCTCCAACCCGTGTGCGTGCGGACCCATCTCACTCCGTCGCAGCAGGAACGCAAAGAGCAGACCGAAGAACCCGAGGCACGAGAACATCCACAGGCCCGGCGTGTAGCCGGCGGGATTCGCGGCGCTCGCGGCCCAGTGGTCGTTGGCCCACCCGATCAGCAGGTTGAAGCCGAACAGGCCGATGTTCTGGATCATCGTCATCAGCCCATAGGCGGTGCCGAGTTTCTCCTCGCTCACGACGTACGCAACCGAAGGCCACATGACGGCCGGGATCAGTGAGAACGCTATGCCCATCATCGCCATCGGAACGTACAGCGAGACCCTCGAGTAGGCCATGATCAGGTAGACGGGGATGAGCAACAGCGACCCGAGCATCATGAAGAGCGAGCGCTTGCCGACCCGGTCCACGAGAAGACCGAATAGCGGCGTGCCGATCATCGCGAAGAGCGTCAACATCGACGAGAGGAACCCGCCGGTCTCGCGGCTCACGCCGTGCGCTTCCTGGAAGAACTTCACCGCGAACGTCTGGAAGGGGAAGATCCCGGAGTAGAAGGTAATGCACAGCGCGACGATGAACCAGTAGGACGTCGAGAAGCTGAAGACGGCGCGGAAGTCCACCTTGTCGGTGTTGCCGGCCGCCCCCAGCGCGTATCGCCGCTCCGCCTGCGACTCGAGCACCCAGTAGAGAACGGCACCCACCACGCAGAACGTTCCGAAGGCGACGGAGATCAACAGCGGCCACTGCCAGCTGGAATAGGACCAGGAAGCCCACGACGGCGAGTTGAGGGCGGCAAACGATCCGAGCCGGGCGATCGTCAGGTTCATCCCGAAGGCGAAGCTCAATTCCTTGCCCTTGAACCAGCGCGCGATTGCCGTGGTGACGCCGACGATGAGCGATTCGGCCCCGAGGCCGAAGATCAGCCGGCCCGCCGCCATGACATAGAGGTTCGGGGTCAGTGCGGTGACGACGGCGCCCGCGAAGCAGATCGCGCCGAACAGCAGCGTCGACTTCTTCGTCCCGATCCGGTCGATGATGATCCCACCGATGAGAACCATCACGATGTTCGGGAAGCTGTAGATCGCCTGGAGCAGCCCGATGCTCGAGTCGGAGAAGCCCAGCTGCTTCGCCAGCACGTCCGCGAGCGGGCTGATGCAGTCGTAGACGTAGTAGTTGCCGAACATCGCCAGGCTGATGAATACCAGCACCAGCCAGCGGAAGAGTCGGGACGGCTGCGGGCGGTCGGTCATAGCGTTACTCGGTTCACGGGTCTACGGAGTCAACGAGTCACCGAGTCCATGAAGTCTACGACGTCCGGAACGGCTTGACGCCGCGGGCGGCGAAGCCAATCGCGATCCGCCGCCGGAGGTCGGCCGCCACCGTGAACTGCCTGGTCGGCAGCGTCTTGAACCGCGCTCGAATGGTCAGGCTCGTGTCGCGCAGCTCCTGCACGCCGATGATCTCGAGGGGCCCGAGCAGCAGGGGGGCAAGCTCCGGATCGTCCTGTATCGCCTTGCCAATCATGCGCAGCGCCCCGAACACGCGTTCGAGGTTCTCGCCGTGCATCACGACGACGTCCGCGTTCGCGTACGCGAAGTCCTTGCTCAGGTTCGCGAGCGTGTTGATCGTGCCGTTCGGAAAGATGTGCACGGCGCCGTCGGCGTCGCGCAAGACGATCGTCCGCAGCTTGACCTCTTCGACGACCCCCGTCACCGACTGGATGCGCGCCACGTCGCCGACGCCCACCTGGTCCTCGAGGAGCATGAAGAACCCCGAGATGATGTCGCGCACCAGGTTCTGAGCGCCGAAGCCAACGGCGATCCCCGCGATGCCGGCGCCGGTCAGCAGTGGAAGCACGTCGATCGACAGCTCCCGGAGGACCATGAGGCCGCCGATGAAGATGACGATCGCGGTGACGATGCTGGAGATGATGCTGGCGAGCGTCGCGGTCCGGCGCCGCCGCTCGAGCGACCCGTGGCCGACCGCCAGCGCGGACGTGCGCGTCTGGAACCGTTCGATGGCGAGGTGCGCGCCGCGGAGCGTGACGTACGCGCCGGCCACGACGATCAGCGCCCGGATGCCGTGCGACAGGACCCAGGACACGACCTGGCGCGGCGTCCAGTCGGGGACCTCCATCCCCAGCCGGCCGAGCATGACGCTGAGGGCCGTGATGGCCGCGATGCCGAAGGCCGCGACCGCCAGCGCGGTCACCAGGCCGCGGGCTCGCGACTCGAGGAGGGCTCGGTTCTCCGGCGTGGCGATGTCCAGCCCGGCGATCCAGCGCCGCACGTAGCGGCGGCCGGCGAGCACCACGAGGGCGGCCAACAGGAACGCGAGGCACGCGGCGCCCACGAGGATTTCCGGCGACACCTGCTCGATCGGGAAGGTCTTCATCGGCTGGTCAGAGTCGCTGCAGCTTCAGGAAGTTGGTGTCCGAGCGGGAGAGGTCCGGATCCACGCTGACCAGCACCACCCGTGTCCCCTCGGAGAGCAGGCCCGGGCCGACGAGGTGCCGCGCCAGCGGCACGGCCGGCACGAAGCCGTCCCCAAGGTCTCCGACCACGGGTACCACGCCCCAGAGGACCGCCAGGCGCCTCGCCGTGGCGGCGTCGCCGGTGACCGCATAGACCGGCGGACCGGGCCGGAACCCGGCCAGCAGCCGGGCGGTTCTGCCGGTGCGGGTAATCGCGACGATTGCCTCCGCGTGGCCGCTGGCCGCCAGCGTCACGGCCGCCTCGCAGAGAGCGGGGCTGCTCTCGTCCTCGCCCGGGCCCGTGTAGGGCGCACGTTCGGGTGTGTGGTTCGGCGAGCTCACCACGCCCTGAGCGTGTCGAAGGGCGCCGTACGCGGCGGCCTTCAGGCCGATGCCAGGTACGGCGGACTCCGCATCGGTGATGATCGCGTCGAGCGTGCGCACCACGCGCGCCGGCGCCAGGCCGACCGCGGTCTCGCCCGCCAGCATGATCGCATCCACGCCGTCGTCCACGGCATGCGCGGCATCGCTCACTTCCGCGCGGGTCGGCCGCGGCTCGGTGCGCATCGAGTCGAGTACCTGCGTCGCCACGATCACGGGCCGGCCGACTGCCCGGGCACGAACCGTGATGTCCTTCTGTATGCGCGGCACCTGCTCGAGCGGCATTTCCAGGCCGAGGTCGCCGCGCGCGATCATGATCCCGTTGCACGCCTCGAGGATCTCGTCCAGGCGCTCGACCGCCTGCGGCCGCTCGATCTTGGCGATCAGCGGAAGCCCGGGCACCCCGGCGGCCACGGCCGCCCGCCTCGCTCGCCCGATGTCTTCCGCCGTCTGCACGAAACTGAGCGCGACGAGATCGACGCCGAGGGATGCGCCGAACGCGAGGTCCGCCTCGTCCTTCGTCGTGAACGCCGACGCGGGCAGCGCGACGCCAGGGGCGTTGATGCCCTTGTGCTCGGCCAGGGCCCCGCCGTACAAGACGACCGACGAGATTTCGCCGCCGCCCGCCTTCTCCACCCGCAGTTCGATCCGGCCGTCATCGAGCAGCAGGCGGTCGCCCGGACGAACATGCTCGGCCAGCCCGGCGTAGGATGTGAAGACGGTGGGGCTCGGCTTGACGAAGCCTACTCCGCTGCCGGTCACGATCCGCAGCGTGTCCCCGGGGCGCAGATCGATCGGGTGACCGTCGGTCAGCGCGCCCGTCCGGATCTTGGGGCCACCGAGATCCTGCAGGATGGCGACGTGCCGGCCCACTCGCCCGGCGGAGGCGCGGACGCGCTGGAACGCCGTCAGGTGGGTCTCGTGCGTCCCGTGCGAGAAGTTCAGCCGAACGACGTCCACCCCCGCCGCGATCAACTCGTCGAGCACCGCGTCGTTGTCGCAGGCGGGGCCCAGCGTGGCGATGATCTTCGTGTGGCGCATGACGAGTAAGCTTACAATTTCCTGACGTCATGAGCCAAATTGCCGAGCCGCTTCCTCCCGACCTCGAAACGTGGCTCGCGGCCGCCGTGGACGACGCGCGGCGCCGCGGGATCCCGCAGCTCGAGCCGCTGCTTCGGGCACTCGCCCGGTCAACTGCCGCCCTCCGGGCCGCCGGGTGGCACGAATCGGTCGCCGTCCGGATGGAACAGGCCCCCAGATGAGCGCACCGCTCCACCTGCAACCAATCACCCATCTCGCGCCGCTCATTGCCGCCCGGCGCGTGTCCTGCCTCGACCTCAGCGAGGCGTGCCTGGCGCAGATTGCCAGGGACAACGGACGCGTCAACGCCTTTATCACGGTGCTCGCCGAGGAGGCGCGGCGCCAGGCGCGCGCGCTGGACGAGGAGATCGTGGCTCAGGGCGTGCGCGGGCCGCTGCACGGCATCCCGGTCTCGCTCAAGGACCTGATCGATCTCGCCGACGTCGCAACCACGGGCGCCTCGCGCCTGCTCGCCGGTCACGTCGCCCGACGAGACGCGGCGGTCGCCGCGCGCCTGCGAGACGCCGGGTGCGTGTTTCTCGGCAAGTGCAACCTGCACGAAGTCGCGTTCGGCACGACGAGCGAGGACTCGGCCTACGGCCCGGTCCACAACCCCTGGGATTCCACGCGGTCGGCGGGGGGGTCCAGCGGCGGGTCAGCCGCGGCCGTCGTTGCCGGGATGGGCTGCGCCTCGGTGGGCACCGACACCGGCGGCTCGATTCGGATCCCGGCGGCCGCCTGCGGCTGCGTCGGATTGAAGCCGACGTGGGGCGAGCTCTCGTGCGAAGGGATCATTCCGCTGAGCCGGTCGCTCGATCACGTCGGGCCGATCGCGCGGACGGTGCGCGACGCGCGGCTCCTGTTCCAGGTGATGGCGGGAACCCAAAGCCGAGGTGCGGCGAGCAGCCCCGGTCTTGGCGTCAAGGCGGAGACCCAGGTCTGGGGCAACCCTCCAGCGTCGCCGTCAGCGCCTGGCCCTCTCGGCCTCTCGCTCGGCGTTCTGCGACCGTACTTCATGGACGCCCTGGATACGGGTGTGAGGAACGGCATCGACGCCGCCATCGACACGCTGTGCCACGCGGGCGCGCGCCTCGCGGACCGGGGGATCGCGCATGCCGGCGACATCAGCACGATCTACCTGCACCTCCAGCTCCCCGAAGCCTCGGCCTACCACGCGGCGGCCGTGGAACGGCAGCCGGACGCCTACACGCCCGCCGTTCGCCTGCGACTGGAGTTGGGACGCTACGTGCGCGCAGAAGACTACGTACGCGCGCAGCAGGGCGCAGACCTCCTGCGCGCCGAGGTGGATCTGGCCCTGGAGGGCTGCGATGCCTTGATGCTGCCGACGCTGCCGATACTGCCGCCGCCGCTCGGCACCGAGTCGATCGAGCTCAACGGGACCCCGCTGCCGGTGCGAGGCCTGATGCTCAGGCTGACACAGCTGTTCGACATCACCGGCCACCCCGCGATCTCCATCCCGTGCGGCCGCTCCGACGACGGCCTGCCTGTAGGCCTGCAACTCGTCGGGCGCCGCGGGCAGACGGCGGAGCTGCTCGATATCGCCGAGCGGGTCGAGCAGGGGTTAGGTGGAGTTGCCTGACCGGCGGACTTGGACGGTCCGGCGGGGGCAGCGGCGGGACGTCGGGCGGCGGAACCGGATGAGCATCCGGCGGCGGCTGGTCGATGATGTCCGGCGGCTGCGGTCCGGGCTGCGGCGGCTGTGGTTGCGGTGGCTGCTCGATCATGGCAAGGGCGGCTGCAAGGGGAATACCGCGGATGGCCCCGGGCTCAGGGCGTACGGCTCAGGGGTCGACGGCTCGAAGCTCGCGCCGCTAACTCTAGGTACAATTCCCCCAGCATGTTGGCTCCGTTCTTCTACGCTTGGGAACGCCGGCTCCACTCCCGCTCCAAGGATGACCGCACCGTGCGTCCCTTCGACTGGGGACTCGACTGGCTGTCCGGCAACGGCCACGCGCCGGGGGCGTCTCCAGAACAGATCATCGCGGAGTGGGCGCGCTGCGCTCTGAACGACTCGGAGAGCTTCTTCGCCACGCCGCCTACCGCGGACTACGAGTGGGAGGCTGACGCGGCGACCCGGGACGGAAGCCCGGGAACCGTCCTCTTTCCCAGCCACCTCACGACGCCGGACGCCGCGAACAATACCGTCTATGCGCGGCTCTTCCCCGCACCCCGGCTCAAGGGCGGCGGTGAGGACCGGCGGCGGGCGGTGCTCGTGCTGCCCCAGTGGAACGCGGACGCGGGCGGCCACGTCGGCCTCTGCCAGCTCCTCGCGCGGTTCGGCCTGACAGCGCTCCGCCTCAGCCTGCCGTACCACGACCGCCGCATGCCGCACGATCTCGCGCGCGCCGACTACATCGTGAGCGCCAACGTCGTCCGCACGGTCCAGGTGTGCCGCCAGGCCGTGGTCGATGCGCGCCGGGCCATCGCCTGGCTCGCGGCCCAGGGCTACGAGCGGATTGGCATCCTGGGCACGAGCCTCGGCTCCTGCCTCGCGATGCTGACCTCCGCCCACGAGCCGCTCATTCGCGCCGAAGCGCTCAATCACATCTCACGGTATTTCGCGGATGTCGTGTGGAAAGGCCTCTCCACTTCACACGTCCGGCAGGGCTTGGACGGCCAGATCACGCTCGACCGCCTGCGTGACCTCTGGATGCCGATCAGCCCGCAGGCGTACGTCCATCGCGTCGCCGACAAGAAGACGCTCTTGGTGTACGCGCGGTACGACACCACGTTTCCCGTTCACCTCTCGCTGGGGCTGATTCGCGAGTTCGACCGCCTGCAGATCCCCTACCAGCTGTCGGTCCTCCCCTGCGGCCACTACACCACAGGCCTCGCGCCGTTCAAGTACATGGACGGGTACATCCTGACGAAATTCCTGGTCAGGAACCTGTAGGCAGGACTTCACCGACTGAGGCCCTACAAGTACTTCAGCAGTCCCTTGAGCGCCTCGTAGACCGCTGAGGCGAGTTGGCGGACGAGAGGAGAGACGTCGCCCTGGTTGACGGAGTTGGCGACGGTAACGGGATCCGTGAGCACCAGCCAGATCGTGGCGGTGGCGAGGATGGCCGAGATGACGGCCACGGCGCCGAAGAGGCTGAGGCTCATGCGAGCGAGGCCAATCATGGCGAGGCTAGTTTAACACCGCCCTCCGATGGTTAGACGCGCGCGCGGCCCATCTGGTTCGGTGCCGGACCGCGGCGGTCCAGAAGCTAGTCCTCGTGCTCCATGACCTGCGGCTCGCCGATGCCGAGGCCCGCGAGCGCGGGCTCCACTTTCGCGCGATCGCCAACAACCGCCACGGTCATCCTCGAGGGATCGATGCGGGCAGATGCGCGCGTGACCGCTGCCGTGTCCACGGCGTTCACCGACGGGACGAACCGCAGGAAGGTGTCGTCGGGAAGATCGTACAGCGCCAGTTGCGCCACGCCTCGCGCCACCTGGCCGGCCGTTTCGAAGTTGCGCGGGTACCC
Source organism: uncultured Acidobacteriota bacterium (assembly GCA_963724775.1). Classification (GTDB taxonomy): domain Bacteria; phylum Acidobacteriota; class Vicinamibacteria; order Vicinamibacterales; family Fen-181; genus CAVRWB01. The sequence goes on along the minus strand of CAVRWB010000020.1, from coordinate 595,855 downwards.
GCGCGTCAGCGACGACCTGGCGAGGTCCACTTCTTCCGCGGTCGCCGGCCGGTCGGCGCCGATGGCGCGAATCTCCGCGAGCACTTCGTGCACGCTCTCGGCCGTTGCGGTCGTCTGTACCGCCGCCTGAACCGTGAAGGGACCGTGCGATCGGCGAAAGTCGAAGCCGCTGCGGGCCCCGTACGTGTAGCCCTTGTCCTCGCGCAGGTTCATGTTCAGCCGACTCACGAACTGGCCGCCGAGAATGGCGTTCAACACGAGGAGCGCATGGTAGTCGGGGGTCAGGCGCGGGACCGTCACCTGGCCGATGCGCAACTCGGACTGCGCGGCGCCCGGCCGATCGACGATGACCAGACGGGCCGCCGCATCGGAGGGTGGCGCAAACGGGCCGGCTGCGGCTGACGACGGGAGGTCGCCTTCCGGCGTCCACGACCCGAGCGCGCGCTCGGCCGACTGCATCAGGCCGTCGTGGCTGCCGTCTCCCACCGCGATCAGCGTGAGGCGCGAGGGGCGCCAGGTGCGGGCGTGAAACGCGCGCACCTCCCCGGGCGTCACCGTGCGAAGCGTGCTGGCGAGGCCGAGCGGCAGGTGGCCGTACGGATGCCCGGGGTACAGCAGCCGCGTGAGGAGCCGGTCGGCGACGACAGGCGGAAGGTCGCGCAGCTGATTGAGCCGCGTGAGCCGGAGCTGCCGGACGCGCTCGAAGTCCTCGTCGGAGAGGCGCGGCCGCGCGACGATGTCCGACATCAGGCCCAGCGCGGCATCACAGTGGCGCGACACCGTGAGGATCGACAGCACCGCTGCGTCCGATCCGACCTCCGTGTCCATCTGCGCCCCGAGCCGCGACAGCGCATCTTCGATGTCGAGCGCCGAACGCGACCCGCTCCCTTCGTCCAGCATGTCGGCCGTGAGCGCGGCCAGCCCCTCGCGGCCAGCCGGGTCTTCCGCCGATCCGCCGGACAGCAGCAGCACGAACGCGAGCACCGGTAGATCCCGGTACTCCACGGTCCACACCCTCAGCCCGTTCGGCAGTGAGCGCCTCACGACCTCCGGGAAACTGAAGGCGTGGTCCAGGCCGGGCTGCGGAAGGCGCGAACGATCGACGTCGATCACGAGCACACCACCTTGGTGGAGCCGGGCAGGGCGAGGTCGAGCCGCCCCTTCGGCACGATGCTGAGAGCGACGCGCGGGCGGCCGGCCAGGTACTGCCGGCACGCGTCGCGGACGGTCTCCGGCGTCGCCGCGCGGTAGCGGCCCAGATCCTCCTCGAAGTAGCCGGGGTCGCCGACAAACACGTTGTACTGGTTCAACTGGTCGGACTTGCCGCCGAACCCGCCTACCGTCTGCACCCGGTAGACGAAGTGCGCCTCTGCCTGCGCGTGGCTGCGATCGAGCTCCTCGGGCGCCGGCCCCGACACGGCCATCACGTCGAGTTCGCGCGTGATCTGCTCGTCGATCTCGGCGAGGGTGTGGCCCGGCGTGGCGGTGGAAATCACCTGGAAGAAGCCGGAAAGCTCGCGCGATTGCTGGACCGCCGCGATGTCCGCCGCCATGCGACGTTCGTAGACGAGGTTCCGATACAGGCGCGAACTCTTGCCTTCCCCCAGGACGTCCGCCGCCAGGTCGAGATCCGCATCGCCGGGCGCGAAGATGGCGGGTGAGTGCCAGTTGAGGTACAGGCGCGGCAGTTCGACCGAGTCCTCGAGCACGAGGCGGGCCTCCACCGGCGCCGGCGCGTCGACGGCCACCGACGCGACGTCCGACCCGGGCGCGATTCCGCCAAAATACGCTTCCACCATCGGCATCACCTCGTCGGCGTCGATATCGCCGGCGAGTGCAAGCGACGCGTTGCGGGGGTGATAGTAGCGGGCGAAGAACTGCCGGACGTCCTCGAGGCTCGCGGCTCGCAGGTCCTCCGCGCTGCCGATCGTGAGCCAGTGATACGGATGTTCCGGCGGAAAGAGCGTCTGCAGGATGGCCATGGGTGCCATCCCGTAGGGCCGGTTCTCGTAGTTCTGGCGCCGCTCGTTCAGCACCACCTCGCGCTGGTTGTGGAACTTGGCTTCCGTCAAGGCGGGCAGCAGAAACCCCATGCGGTCCGATTCCATCCAGAGCGCCAGTTCGAGGCTGCTCGTCGGCACGACCTCCCAGTAGTTGGTGCGGTCCGCGTTGGTGGACCCGTTCAGCACGGCGCCCGCCTGCTGCAGCGGCTGGAAATACCCGTGGTCGTAATGGGCCGAGCCCTCGAACATCAAGTGTTCGAACAGGTGGGCGAACCCCGTTCGGCCCGGCTGCTCGTTCTTGGAACCGACGTGATACCAGAGGTTGACGGCCACGATCGGGCAATGGCGGTCCTCGTGGATCAGGACCGGCAGGCCGTTGTCGAGAAGGTGCTTCGTGTAAGCAATGTTCATGTCGTGCGTACAACGCTATCGGATTCAGCGTTGAGTCGCAAACAACTTGCCGGCCGCCTCGGGCGTGAGGGTGCCGCCTGTCCCGCGGATTATATCGACGCGGTGGTCAGCGCGCGGCAAATGATGGATGATAGGCGGCCGTGACTCCGGCCGTCGCCCCGACCCGCTCGCCCTGGCAGGTGCTCGGCTTGCTCGCGCTCGCCGAGTTCCTGGGGATGACCCTCTGGTTCTCCGCCACGGCGGTCACGCCGTCGCTCGTGCAGGAGTTCCACCTCTCGACGGGACAGGCCGCGTGGCTCACGATGGCGGTGCAGGGCGGGTTCGTCGCGGGGACCCTCGTCAGCGCGCTGCTCAACCTGCCGGACGTCCTTCAGGCGCAGAGACTGTTCGCGGTCGGCTGCCTGTTGGGCAGCATCGCGACGGCCGCCATCACCCGCGCGCACTCTCCCACGGCGGCCATCTTGCTGCGCTTCGCGACGGGCGCGGCGCTGGCCTGCGTCTATCCCACCGGCCTCAAGATCGCGGCCGGGTGGTTCCGCGATCGGCGGGGGACGGCGCTGGCAATTCTCGTGGCTGCGCTGACGGTCGGCCAGGCGTTCCCGCACCTGCTCGCGGCGCTGGCGGGCCCCGACAGCTGGCGCGGCGCGCTGCTCGCCACCTCGGGCCTCGCGGTCGTCGGCGCGGTCGTCGTGCTGACGGCGGTTCGCGAGGGCCCCTTCGCCGTGCCCGCCGAACGCTTCGACCCGCGAGCCGCCGCGCGCGTCTACCGCGACCGGCCCACGCGCCTCGCGATCTTCGGCTACCTGGGGCACCAGTGGGAGCTGTACGCGATGTGGACGTGGGTGGCGGCCTTCGCGGCGGCCAGCCTCGCCGCCCGGGGCGCCGCCCCTGTGGCCCGCACCGCCTCCGGCACGGCGTTCATCGGCGTCGGCGCGGGCGCCCTCGGCTGCCTGCTTGCCGGCCTCGCCGCCGATCGCCTGGGCAAGGCGCGCGTGGCCGGCATGGCGCTGACCGTGTCGGGATCATGCGCGCTGCTCTCGCCGCTCGTGTTCGGCGCTCACCCCGTCCTGCTCTACGCGTTCGTGGCGGTGTGGGGCACCGCGGTGGTCGCCGACTCGGCGCAGTTCTCGGCGCTGGTGGCGGACGGCAGCCGGCCCGAGTTCGTGGGCACCGCGCTCACCGTGGAGACGTGCAGCGGTTACCTGCTGACGATGCTCACGATCCGGATGATCCCCTCGCTCGCGGGGCTCGCAGGCTGGCAGTGGGCTTTCCTCGCGCTGGTGCCGGGCCCGATTTTCGGCGCGTGGGCGATGAAGCAGCTCGCGCAGAAAAGTAGGCAGTAGGCAGTAGCAGCAGGCAGTTGGCTTACTGCCTACTGCCTCTACTGCCTACTACTGCCTACAACTGCCTACTGCCTACTGCCTACTGATGTCACCGTGCCGGCATCAGCGGAATGATCGGCTTGCGGTAGCTGGCAATCGACACCTGCGCGGCGGCTTGCTCCGCCACCTGCCGGAAGGCCAGCGCTGCGGGAGAGTCCGGTTCCGCGATCACCAACGGGTGCCCCTCGTCGCCGCCCCGCCGGATTGGTTCGTAGATCGGGATCCGGCCGAGGAACGGCACCTCCATCGCAACCGCCGTCTTCTCGCCGCCTCCCCGCCCGAAGATGTCGCTCTCGTGCTCGCAGCTCGGGCAGACGAAATAGCTCATGTTCTCGACGAGGCCGAGCACCGGGATGTTCAGTTTCTGGTACATCCGCACGGCGCTCCGGCTGTCGGACAGCGACACCTCCTGCGGCGTCGTCACCACGATGGCACCGGCGACGGGCACCGTCTGGCTCAGGCTCAGCGCCACGTCCCCGGTTCCCGGCGGCATGTCGACGACCAGGTAGTCCAGTTCGCCCCAGTGCACCTCGTGGAAGAACTGCTTGATCACGCTGTGCAGCATCGGCCCGCGCCAGATCACCGGCGCGTCGTCGTTGGTCAGGAAGCCCATCGACACGACCTTGAGGCCGAACTTCTCGGCCGGCAGGATCTTGTCGCCCTCCGCCATCAACTGTGCCTGCACGCCGAGCATGATCGGAATGTTGGGCCCGTAGATGTCGCCGTCGATGATCCCCACGCTTGCTGCCGCAGGCGCGACAGCGCCGCGGCGAGGTTCACCGCCAGCGTCGTCTTGCCGACGCCGCCTTTGCCCGCGCCGATCGCGATGATGTTCTTGATGCCGGGGATCGGCGCCTGGGCCGACTCGACGTTGCGCGCCGCCCGTACCGCGGCGGTCATGGTCACCTCGACGGACGCCACCCCGGGCACCTGCATCACGGCCGCGCGCGCCTGCTCGCGCATGGCGTCCTTCACCGGGCACGCCGGCGTGGTGAGCTCGATGGTGAATGCCACCTGGCCGCCGTGAATGTTGAGGTCTTTCACGAAGCCGAGCGACACGATGTCGCGGTGGAGATCGGGGTCCTTGACGGCACGAAGGGCATCGAGGACGACGGCTTGATCGACGGAGGACATGGAGTGATTCTTCCTATTTGGCGATTTCTCGATTTGGCGACGTGTCGATTTCGCTGCCAGCTGTTTGCTGTCAGCTGTCCGCTTGCTCAATCATCAATCATCAATCGTCAATCGGGAATCGTCAATTGACGTGGATCATGCGTAGGACAGGCGTCCCGCCTGTCGAACGGTTCAGGCATGCGCCAGGCCGGCGAGGGCGAGGACCTGTTCCAGCCATTGATTGGTGAGCTTCTCCTGCACGGTGTTCTGCCTCAGCCGCGCGTTGAGGTTGAAGAAGTCCACCCGGTCCATCAGCTGGTCCTGGTTGAAGCACGAGAAGATGATCGTCTCCTGGCCCGTCGCCGGGTCCACGTGCTTCTGCAGGCACTGCGCGCACACTTCCTTCATCATGCACTGCATCGGCGAGTTGATGCTGGCAATGGCCACGTGCTCGCGCTTGAGGTACGGCGCGAGCCGCCGCTGATCGAGCGGCCTTGACTGCCGCCATCATCCGGTCCGACCCGATCGCGATGATCCGATCGACCGATGCGAGCGGCACGACCGCCTCACCGAGCGCGCCGGTTGCGTAGGCCACGAGGCAGTCGACGATGTTGCCGCGGAAGTGGCGGTCCTGCGGCCGGCCCGGCTCGATGCGCGCGCCGGTGTCGGTGCTCCAGATCACCTGGTCAGTTGCCGCCTCGATCTCCTCCCGCTTGAAGAGGTCCTCGCCCTTCTTGTAGCCGGCGAAATACACGACCCGGTTCCCGCGCTCGCGCAGCGCCCGGGCGATCGAGAACAGCACCGCGTTGCCGAGGCCTCCGCCGGCGAGCAGCACGTTCTCGCCCTCCGGAATGTCCGTCGGCGCGCCCGTCGGCCCCATCACCACCACCTGCTGGCCGGGCTGCAGGTAGCGCGCACAGCCGGCTCGACACGCCGAGCTCGAGAGCGATCATCGACAGCAGGCCGCGTTCCGCGATCCACCCAGGCGCCGGTGAGGGCGATTCCCTCCATCACGAGCGTCACCTCGTCGCCATCGATCCCGGCGCGGACGGCATCCGACTCGAAGTTCTGGAGGCGGTAGAACTGGCCGGGGTGGAAGTGCCGTGCCGCGGCTGGCGCGCGGACGACGACCTCGATGATCGTCGGCGTCAGCCGCTTCACCTCCACGACCGTTGCGGTGAACTCGTCGTCCAGGAACCGGACGAGCCGAAGCCAGGCCGCATCGCGCTCGGCTTGCCCGGCGGGATCGAGGTGCGCAAGGCGGTCGTCGAAGAGCGCCACGACGTGGCGATAGCCCTCCTTGGCAGACGCCATCGCCTTCACGACGTTTCCCGCGAAGCGCGGGTGGTTGTCGCCGTAGTACGAGATGAAGCGGCCGTGCGACTGGTAGGACGTGAAGAAGCCGTCAGGGTGCGGTTCGAGCCGGGACATCCGCGCCGTCTCGCACGACCCGATGCGGCTGGAAGAACCGCCCCTGCTTGTCGAGGCCGAAGGTCCCCGGGTACTCCTTCTCGTACGTGACGTTGGGCGACGTGCCGGCGGCGACGAGCAGGGCCCGGGCGGGCAGTTCAACTGACTGTTGCTGGCCGACGGAAGCGGACCGCCCGCACGTGTCCGTTCGAGTCCGGGATCGCTTCCTCGGGATCGAGGTTCTCGATGAAATGAATCCCTTCCTCGAACGCCTTCTCGACCTCCTCGTGGTTCAGGCGGTAGGCCGGCGAGTCCACCAGCCGCTTGCGGTAGACGATGGAGACGCCGCCCCATGACTGAAGGAGGGGCACGAAATCCGGAGGCCGGCCAGCCGCGGCGGCCCGCTGGCGCTCGGCCCTGATCGCGCGCCCGTGCTCGAGGAACTCGTCCAGCTGCGCCGCCTCCTCCTCGTCGTAGGCGCCCCTCACGCGGGCGTCCCCGATGATCGCCGCCAGTTCTTCGTACCGGCGGAGGATCTTCTCCACCTGCTGCGGGTAGTAGGCGAGCAGCTCGGTCGCCGTGTCGATGGCCGTGAGGCCGCCGCCGATGACGAGCGCTGGCAGGCGCACCTGCAGGTTCGCGAGCGACTCCTTCTTGAACGCACCGGTCAGCTGCAGCGCCATCAGGAAGTCGCTGGCCTTGCGGACGCCGCGAATGAGGTTGTTCTTCATGTCGATGATCGTCGGCCGGCCGGCGCCGGCGGCGATCGCGACGTGCGAGAACCCCAGCGACCACGCGTCCTCGACCGGCAGCGTGCCGCCAAAGCGGATGCCGCCGTACATCTTGAACCGATCGCGGCGCGCGAGCAGCAGGTGCAGCAGCGTGAGGAAGTTCTTGTCCCACCGTACGGTGATGCCGTACTCGGACACGCCGCCGAAGCCTTCCAGGATGCGCTCGTCCAGCCGGCGGTAGATCGCGCGCCAGTCGCGGATCGGCGCGGGCGGCTGTCCAGCGCCGCCGGTCCACTCCACCGGCAGCGGCTCGATCTTGAGGCCGTCGATGCCCACGACGCCGAAACCTTCGTTGAGGAGGTAGTGGGACAGCGTGTAGCCTGCCGGGCCGAGCCCGACGACCAGGACGTTCTCGCCGTTGTAGGGCAGCGCGAACGGGCGGCGGACGTTGACCGGGTTCCAGCGGGTGAGCAGCGAGTAGATCTCGACGCCCCACGGCAGGCGGAGGACGTCGGTGAGAACGCCCGTCTCGGCCTGCGGGATGTTGACCGGCTCCTGCTTCTGATAGATGCAGGCCTTCATGCAGTCGTTGCAGATGCGGTGGCCGGTGCCCGCGCACATCGGGTTGTCGAGCGTCACCAGCGCCAGCGCCCCCAACGGGTCGCCGCCCTTTCGCAGGGCGTGCATTTCCGAAATCTTCTCGTCGAGCGGGCAGCCGTCGAGCGGGATGCCCAAGGCGTTCTTCGCGACGGCGCCGTCCTTCGCGCGGATGCCTTTCGAACAGGAATCCTTGTCGCGCTCGTGACAGATCACGCAGTAGTGAATCTCGGACAGGACGTTGCGCGCCGTCCATGCGCGCGTCGGTGAGCGCGAACCCGTCCCGGAGACGGCGGTGCTCCTCGGGGCCGGCCAGCGCCTCAGGAAGAGCGGGATCGGGGTGATCGACCTCCACGAGCTGGAAGGGATCGACCGTGCGGGGGAAGCGGAAGACGACCCAGTTGCGGCGCGACGGGCCGGTCATCAGCCACGCCGTCCACCGCTTGAACGCCTCGATGTCGCCCTCGACGAGGGCGGTGTCCTCTGCGGAGGCGCCCGCCTTGACAAAGGCCTCACGATCGAGCAACCGGCAGCCGGCCAGGGCGGCGGCCCTCTCGGGATCGTCCCCGTGCCCTTCGGCGGCGATCAGCCGCGCCACCCGTTCCCGGTCCTCGGCGCCGCACGCGATCGGGCTCCCTTTCAGCATCGGCAGCACGCGGCGCCTGACGAAGTCCACCTTGAAGCGGAAGAGCGCGTCCTGTCGCCGAGTGTCCTCGCGGATCGCGGCCAGCTCGGATTCGACGCCAAACAGCCGCGCCACGAACGCGCTCACGTGCGCCGCCATCTCGACCAGGAGCGCGGACGTCTCGGTGGCGGGTCGCGCCGCGTCCGGCGACCGGCGGTAATCATCCCACCTCGCCCAGAACGCCGGCGCCGCCTGCCTCACCTCGTCGTCGAAGCGATCGTGGAGCGCCCGCAGGCGTTCGGGCTGATAGAGATCGGGGTAGGAGAAGCCGTCGACGCCGAGCCGGAGCCCCGCGGGTGCGAGGGGAACAGTATCCATAGTGGAAGTGTCTCAAGCGTACCGATGGACGCTCGAAGGGAGTCAATTGGACCGTGCCGAACGATGAACGTTCCGACTTCCCGTTGGCCATGGTCGCTGCTCTTGAGTATCCTGTTGGCGCCCGATCGGCACGATCATTCGACAGAAGGAGCATTCATGAAGGGCCATCCCGACATCCTGGTGACGCTGAACGAACTGCTGGCCGAAGAACTCACCGCCATCAGCCAGTACATGGTGCACTCCGAGATGTGCGACCAGTGGGGTTACGAGGCGCTGCACGCGGCGATCGAAAAGCAGGCGAGGGACGAGATGCGGCACGCCGAGATGCTCATCCAGCGCATCCTCTTCCTCGAGGGCATGCCGACCATGAGCAAGCTCAACCCCATCCACGTCGGCAAGACCGTCGAGCAGATGGTGGCGAACGACGAGAACGCCGAGCAGCAGGCCGTGAACGCGTACAACGCGGCGATCCGGAAGGCGATGGAGCTGCAGGATCACGGCACGCGCGAGATGCTGGACGGGATCCTCAAGGACGAGGAAGCGCACCTCGATTGGAACGAGCAGCAGCGCGATCTGATCGGCCAGATGGGGCTGCAGAATTACCTGACGACGAAAGCGTAGCTCGGGGCTCTAGGCTCTAGGCTTCAGACTTGGTCGTGCTTTGGGCTCCGGGCGCCGGTCTTGGCGACCGCCAAGAGCCAACGAGCGCCCGGAGCCTAGCGTAGAGCCAGCCTACTTCAGTCCCACCAGGTTCACCGTCCCGTCTCCGTACTTCTTCGCGAGGCCGTCGATCGTGCGGCCGCCGTACTTGGCCGCCATCGCGTCGATCGCCGCCTGGTTCGGCAGCAGCTTGTCCGCGCCCGCCTTGCACTCCTCGATATTGCCCGCGACCATGATGATCATCTTGCCGGGTTGCAGGTACTTCTGCGCGACCCGCCTGACGTCCGCCAGCGTCACCTTGTCGTAGCGGGCGACATAGGTGTCGTAGTAGTCCATCGGTCGGTGATCCAGCTCGAGTTGCGCGAAGTTGCGGATGTTGCCGAACACCGTCGAGAACATCGACGGGAAGGCGTTCAGGCGCGCCGTCTTCGCGAACTTGCAGATCCTTCTCCGTGATGTCGCCGGCGCGCATCCGCTCTATCTCGTTGACCATGAGCTGGGTGGCGAAGACGACGGTGGAGTTCTTCGTCTGGCAGAAGGCCGAGAAGATGCCCGGGTAGTGGGGCTCGGCCGAGAACGACGAACTGGTGGAGTACGCCAGGCCGTTGTCGTTGCGGACGATCTGCGTGATCCGCGAAGAGAACGACCCGCCGCCCAGCGTGTAGTTCATGAGGTCCACCGCCGCGTAGTCCGGGTCGTCCTGAGTGATACCGACGTGGCCCACGCGGATGATGCCCTGGTTCGGCGTGGTCCCCTGCGGCTGCACCATGTAGACGCCGGCCTTGGTCGGCTGGTCCACCCGCGGGTACTGCGGCACCGCCTTGCTCGGCGAGGCGCCACTTGCCAAAGGTCGCCTCGAGCTTCTGAAGCATCTCCGCCTTCTTGAAGTCGCCGGCCACCACGAGGATGAAGTTGTTGGCGCCCCAGTACTTCTTGTGCCAGGCGGCCAGGTCGTCGCGGTTGATGCCGATCGTGATCGCCTCTGTCGCCTCGGCGGCCACCGGCGACTCGTCCCCGTACATCGAGACGGTTGAAGGTGCGCGTCGCGACCGCCGTGACATTGCGGTTTCGGTTGCGGATGCCGAGCAGGATGCTGTCCTTCTCGCGCCGCAGCTTGTCGTCCGGGAAGGCCGGGTTCTTCAGGAGGTCCGTCCAGATCTTCAGCCCCTCGTCCACGTGGCGCATGTGGATCGAGAGGTTGGTAGCCGTCACCGTGCCGGCCAGGAAGTCCATCCGCTCGTTGATCTGGTCGCCGTTCATCGAGGGCGTGCCGCCGGCGCGGATGATCGACGCGGTGAGGGCCGCCACCCCGAGCTTGTCCTTCGGCTCGAGGAAGGCGTTGACGCTGCCGCCCCCGCCGCCGGGACCCGGGCGTTGTTGGGGATCGCGTCCGCGCGTCGCCTCGGCTCCGCGGCCGCCGAAGCCGCCGCCGCCGGCGGAGGCGAGTTCCGAAATCAACGCCGCCTGGAACCAGGGGATCTCGTGGTCTTCCGCGATGTAGACGACCATGCCGTTCGAAAGCGTCGTACGAACTCCGCGGGCTGGGGCGGCTTGAACGAGAGCGGCTCGTACTTGAACTGCTCCGGGCGCGGCCCCTTCTGCACGACGGCCGGTGCCGCGGGCTTCGCGGCCGGGGCTTTCGCCGCGGCCTTCGCCGGCGGCTGAGCGGCCGGCGCCTGGGCGGCGGCGGGCACCGGGGCGACGGCGAGCGCCGCGCCAAACAGCAAGACAGGCATCATGCGTGTCAACATGGTCATGTCCTTTCCTCGACGCGCGCCTACTTTTCGCGCTCCAACACGCCGGTCACGCTGTTGTCGCGCGTGAGGTACTTCTTCGCCACCCGCATCAGGTCGTCGGCGGTCACTGCCATGCGCTGCTTGAACTGGTCCTCGATGAACTGCCAGCGGTAGGCCGTCTCCATGCGCGCGAGCGAACCGGCGATGCCGGTCCCCGCGAGGCTCTGGAGGTACTGCGCTTCCTCGGCGTTCTTCAGGCGCTGCAGCAACTGCGCGTCGACCGGCGTCGTCTTCGCCTCCTCGACGTAGCTCCACAGTTCCTTCTCCAGCTGGTCGAGCGGCACGTTCAGCTCGTTCCGCACCTCGCGGCCGGTCGCGCTCACGCGGAAGGCGCCGTCGTACTTCGAGTTGGACGCCGACGCCATCACGCTCGACGCGTGCTCCTGCTTGTTCACCAGGTCGAGGTACATCTTCCCGGTCCGCGCGCTCATCACACGCCCGAGCATGAACAGGCGCCGCCACGTCCTCGTGCCACAGCGGCGGGATGTGGAACATCATCGTGACGGCGGGGTTGGTGGCGGCCTTGCCGACGACGCGCTTCTCGACGTAGGGCGTCTTGAAGTTCGCGCCGTAGACCTTGCGGTAGATACTCCGGGCGACGGCTCCTCGGTGCGCACGCGGGGCGACTTGCCCTTCGACTTCACCGCGCCGAAGTACTTGGCGACGAGCGGCATCACCTTGTCCGGATCGAGGTCGCCGGCGAGGACCAGCGTGGCGTTGTCCGGGCGGTAGTACTGCTCGCGGTAGTCGATCATCTCCTGCTTGGTGATGCGGCTGACGTCCGACATCCAGCCGAGGACCTCCCAGCGGTACGGGCTCGCGGAGTAGAAGGTGGCGTTCAACTGCTCCTGGAAGAAGAACCCGCGGCTGGTTCTCGCTCATCCGGCGTTCTTCGGTGATGACGTCGCGCTCCGAATAGAACTCGCGGAACACCGGGTTTGCCATCCGGTCGGCTTCGAGCGCGAGGTACAGCTCGAGCTTGTTCTTCGGCAGCGTCACGTAGTACTGGGTCATCTCCTGACCCGGTGGACGCGTTGATCCCCGTGCCGCCCGCCTCCTGGTAGGCGCCCCAGATCTCCTCGCTCGACGATCGTCTCCTTCTTCTGCCGGTTCAGGAGGTCGGACACCTCCTTCTTCCAGGCGACGATCTTCGCCTCGTCGCGACCCTTGATCTTCGATTCCTCGTCGACGATCTTCGCCTGCACCGCGTCAATCTGCCGGTCGTACTCCAGGTCCTTCTGCAGGGTTCCAGGCTTGATGCCCATGGAGTGCGTGCCCTTGAACATCATGTGCTCGTGGAAGTGCGAGACGCCGGTAATCCCGGGCCGCTCGTTCACCGATCCCACGCGGTAGGCGAGGATGCAGCGGATCAGCGGCGCTTCGGGCCGCTTCACCATCAGCACCTTCAGGCCGTTCGGCAGGACGCGCTCGACCACCTGGCTCGAGAGCGTCAGTTCCTGGCCGCGCGTCGGCGCGGTGGCGAGCCAGCCGATGGCCGCGACCGCCGTCGCAAGGCATACCAGGCGTTTGATGTACATGTCGATCTCCTCGGCAAGTATCAGGCAGGGGCGGACGGGGTGAGACTGTAGGCGGAGAGCGGGGGGGAGTCAAGAGAACGAACGAAGGAAACAACGAATGACGAATGGCGAGTGATGATCGGCGATTGACGATTGGGCAGCTCTCCGCCCCCCCGCAATCGGCATTCGTCAATCGACAATCGTCAATCCGTCACTGGCGCGGAGTCAGCGGATCGAGCCCAAGTCGACGGGAACCCTGCGCACTTCCCTGCCGTCCAGGAAGATCCCCACGAGCACGGGCGAAGAAGTGTCGGCCTGCGTCGCGTCGAAGGTGGCGGTGACGGTGGCGGCCAGGATCGGGGTGCCTGGGGGCGCCGGCTGGGCGGAGATGTACGATGCCGCAGATCGGGTGTCGACTGGGCGAAGCACGCTCCCCGGCGCCCCACGGGGATAGAGAACCAGCGAGTACCCGGGAATCGTGCGGTAGGTGTTCGCCGGGCTGAACTGCAGTTGGAGGACCAGGTCCAGGCGGCCGTTGAATTCGCGCGCGGCGTTCCCCGCGCGCGCTGCGTCCCACGTGGCATCGCGCAGCCGCACGCGCCCCTCGGTCAGCTGGACGATCCGGCGGAACTCGCTCACGACCTCGACGCTGCGGATGACGGGATCGTCGACGGGGACCCGGTAGGCTGAGTGGAATCGCTCGAGGTCGGGCTCGGAGGATTGGCCGATGCGGACGGCCTGCGCGACCGACGCCCGATCGAGGCTCACGTCGATCGCGCCGACGGTTGGAGGCAGGACGAGGGCGAGCAACAGGCACGCAACAGCCGCGATCCCTGCCTGGCTCTTCCGCGCGAAGCGCCGGTCTCCGCGCGCACCGCTTCGGCGGGGCTCGCCGGCGCGTCGCGAAGGCGGCCAGCCTCGCATCCCGCTCACCTCTTGGTCTCCAGGTCCTCGATGCGCCGGTCCAGCTCGGCGAGCGCCTGCGCGAGCTGCTCGCGCCGCACCTCGTGCGTCGTCGCCGAGGCCTGCCGCGCCAGCTCGGTGCGGGCCAGGCGAAGCGACTCGAGCTTGCGGTGGCGCTCCGGGTCGTACGCGACGATGCGCCGCCGCAGGGTGCGGCGTTCCTCGAGTTCGTCCATGCGCTCCTGGATGCGCGCCTGCGCGTCCACCAGGCCTTCCGCGCCGTCCCCCATACTCTCCTCGCACCGGCCCGCCACGCGGCCGGGACTGATGGTCGTCCTCCACGAGCGGGACGCGCCGAAGCGTGATCAGTCCCGACCCGATGTTGCCCGAAGTTCAGTATAGCGCGACAGGAGATCCTCCGCGTCCTTCGAGACCCGGACGCGAGATCATTTTCGCGTCGTCCTCATCGTTCCTCACTGTCCGGGCTGTCCAGGCCGAAGAAGTTCCTCTGGTTTCCCCTCGTCATGCCGTCGAGTCGCTCAATCATCCTGCCCGATGGCCTCGGTCCATGCCGCCGTCTCCTCCACCGACATGTGGCCCCGCGGGAACACGCGTGCGTCGATGTAGCCCCAGCGCTCCACGTCGGGCAGGTACTGCTGCCGCGACAGGATCGTGCCCTGGCAGACCGGCTCCGCCGGCGGCGACGTCCGCAGCTCGGAGGCGAGCCGCTCGGTGAGCTGCTCCATCACCCAGAGCGGGATCCGGGCCCGCTCGGAGGGGTAGATGAAGCCGAACAGGACGAGGTGGTTGAAGAGCACGCGCCAGTAGCCGCCGAAGCGCGAGACGAGCCGCGGCCAGTCGAGCGAATCGGCCGCGGCGCGCAGGAGATGCGCCACGTCATTGCCGTCGTACCGCTCGCGCTCCATGATGAAGCTCTTCGACCAGATCATCTCCTCGGGCGCCACCAGCCTCACGTGCTGGCCCAGGACCTCGCCTTCGACGGCATGGCGGAACCAGTCTCCGTCCACGCGCGCGACGCCGTTGCCCGAGCTGTAGATCAGGTCGAGGAAGTCGTCGCCGCCGTACGCCTTCGCCAGCCAGTGCTTGAACGTTCGCTCGGTCCGGAAGCCGGCGTCGGCGAGCACGCCAAGAAGCCGGTCCAAATCCTCGGGACGCACGAAGACGTCGAAGTCCTTCGTGAAGCGCTCGATTCCCGTGTAGCGCGCAAACGCATAGGCCCCGCCGACCAGGAAGGGAACCCCCGACCTGACCATGCGTCCGAGCGCCTCCCGGTAGACCTTGTGTGCCGCGCGCATCTGCTCGGGCGTCTCCCGCGGAGCTGGCATGCGTGGTCCTCGATTTGTTTGGCTCACCTTGCAGATTTCGTGCCCGGATCACGTGTCCAGCGGGCGGGCGCACATACGTCGCCGTATTTGCCATCGAAGGACTTAGCCCGTGGCCCCTGGCGTGTCGATGGTGAAGAGGCGGAACGCGGGCTGGTCCGGGTAATGCCGCCGCAGCAGCGAGTGCGCCACGTTGTACACGGGCACGCCTCCGCGCGTATGTCCCTCCGGCCGGCCGTTGTGCGCGTGGCCGTGAAACACCACGCAGGCGCGATACCGGTCGATCGGCTCCTCCAGCCGGCTCGAGCCGAGGAACGGGTAGATCTCGCGCGGCTCGCCCTCGACGGTCTCGAGGATGGGCGCGTAATGGACCATCGCGACTCGGTACGGCGTGCGGAGGCGCGCGAGCGCGGAACCGAGCTTCAGCGTTTCGTCCACTGCCTCGTGCACGAACCGCTTCATCGACTCCTCGCCCCACGGCTCCAGCGCGCGCTCGTTGAAGCCGCCGCCGAAGCCCTTTACCCCGGCGAAGCCGACGCCCATCAGTTCGATCGAGTCGCCGTCGAGCATGTGCACGCCCGCGTCGCGCAGGATCTGCGCCACGTCCGCCTGGTGTCCGGACTCGTACTCGTGATTGCCCAGGACGGCGACGATCGGGATCTTCGCCGCCGCCGTCAGCTCCTTGGCCAGCACCTGGGCTTCCTCCGGCAGGCCGTACGACGTCAAGTCGCCGGCGAGCAGCAGGACGTCAGCGCTGCTGGCGATCTGCGCGAAGAGTGCCTGCAGGCTGCCCTGCGAGCTGCGGGTGAAGTGGATGTCGGCGATCGCCGCCAGCCGCACCTGGGTCTTGCGTGTCTCCATGGCCTCGGGACTCCCACGTGCAAGTTCCGGGGCCATGCCTCGGCCGCCCGGTCGCGCCCGGCTCAGGCGCACGCTCCGCGCAGGCCAAGAACCAATTGCGACCGACGAATGACGACTTCCGAATGGCGATTGGGTTAGCTGCGGGCTTTCGCGACCGCCGTGAGGAGATCGAAGTAGCTGTTCTTGAGGCGCTCGGCCGCCTCGGCCACGGCCGCGCGGTCCTTGCCCGTCACGGCGCGGGAGAGCTGCTGAAGCGCGGAGCTGGACCGGAGCGCGGCTTCCTGCCACGCCGGCAGGCGCCCCATGGAGCCGGCACCCTTCTCCACCTCGGCCCAAGACACCTGTGCGCCGCGCAGGTCTTCCTCGATGTCCTGGAAGTCGCGCGGCGTGAGGTTGATCTCGCTGCGGCCCGAAACGTGCCCCGCGACCCGCTCGATCATCTCGTGGTACTCGGCGAGATGGTCGTCGAGGATCCAGACGTTGTGGCGCTCGCGGATCTCGTGCAGGAGCAGCCGCATCTCCTCGAGTTCGGCGTGGGCGCCGGCGATGTTCCGCGATCGCGCCAGATCGCGCGCCTTCGCGAGCATGCCGGTCGCGCGGTCGAGGGCGGCGCCCCATGCCGGGTCCTGGGTGAGCGCGGGCGGGCCCGCGCTGCGCGCCTCGCGGATGGCGGCGTCCCAGCGGGCCGCGAGGAGAAGGAGGTGGCGGTTGGTGGCGTCGATGTTGCCGTGGGCACTGGCGACCAGCGCCGCGTAGTAGGGGGCGCTCGCCTTGGCTGCCGCCCCGGCGTCGGCTGCGACGGCCGGGGCGGAAAGCAGGAGCGCGACGATCAGCGCGGGAAACATCGGGGTGGCTACTTCTTCACGGCCGCGACCGCCTTCTCGACGGCCGCCTGCAGCATCTCCGCGCCCGGTGCCTTGATGAAATTCTGCTTCATGAGCGCGTCGATCATCGCGCGGGCTTCCTGGATGTCGTGCAAGGTCTGATTGTACACGCTGTCGCGGTCGGGGGTGATCCGGGCCACGCCGTTCTTGATGGCCGTCATCGCGACGTCGGCCGCCTCCTCGGCGAACACCTCCGTCTCATCCATCGTCGGCATGATGTAGTCGGGCGTGATCCCCTTGCTGCTCGGCGAAGTTGGCGACGGAGTACGCCGCGGCGATCGCCATGTCGTCGGTGATCTTGCGCGCGCGCACGAGGAGAGCGCCCTTGAGGATGCCCGGGGAAGCCCATCGAGTTGTTCACCTGGTTCGGGAAGTCGCCGCGGCCGGTGGCGACGATGTAGGCGCCCGCTTCCTTGGCCGCGTAGGGGTAGATCTCGGGCACCGGGTTGGCGCACGCGAAGACGATGGCCTTCGGCGCCATGCTGCGAATCCACTCACCGCTTCACGGTCTCGGGACCGGGCTTGCTGAGGGCGATCAGGACGTCCGCGCCCTTGAGCGCCTCGGCGATGTCGCTGACGCGGCCGGGATTGGTCTTCTCGCACAGCTCCCACTTGCGGTAGAACGCCGTGTCGGCCTTCACGTCGTCGCGGCCCTTGTGCAGGCCGCCCTTGGTGTCGAACATCACGAGCTTCTCGGGGTCGCGCGCCGGCCATCATGATGAGCCGGGCGATGGTGGTGTTCGAGGCGCCGGCGCCGTAGAAGACGATCCGGCACCTTGTCGATCGGCTTGTCCACGATCCGCAGCGCGTTGATCAGCCCCGCCAGCGTGACGCTGCCGGTGCCCTGCGCGTCGTCGTGCCACACCGGGATGTCGCACTCCTCGCGCAGCGTGTCGAGCACCTTGAAGCAGTTCGGCTGCGAGATGTCCTCGAGGTTGACCGCGCCGAAGCTCGGCTCCAGCCATCTTCACGAACTCGATGATCTTGTCGGGGTCGTGCTTGCCCTGCTTGTTGTAGCTGTTCGACGCACAGCGCCACGCCGTCCACGCCGCCCGAGGTACTTCATGAGGAAGGCCTTGCCTTCCATGACGCCGAGGCCGCCCGACGGCGAGCAGTCGCCGTCGCCCGAGCACGCGCGTGGAGTCGGACACGACGGCCACCAGGTTGCCGCGGTTGCGACAGGTCGAACGAGGTGTCGTGGTCGTCGCGGATGGTGGTGGAGACCGCCGACACGCCGGGCGTGTACCAGACGTTGAACCAGTTGAAGCCGTAGACGCCGGCCTTCGGCATCGTCACGATCTTGCCGCCGTAGAACTTGTGGGCGGTGAGCGACAGTTCCTTGAGGAACAGCGTCTTCGCCTTGGCCAGCTGCTCCTGCGTGAAGTCCGCCGGGAACAGCTCGTTGAGGTTCGAGAGCGACAAGTCAATCGTCTTCATCGTGGTCTCCAGAGGCATGATGCCGGGCTGACGCAAAGACTGAACATGGGAACCGGAGGGTTTGAGATCAGCGTCGCCAGAACTGAGACTCGCACGGAGCCTGCACGTCGGAACGTACCACTCGACACGTGGAACGTGAACTGTCCAAGAACTGGTAGCGTGAATGATTTGTCAGGTGGGCGCGGAGAGTCAACCGGAATCCTCCCGCGCGCATGAGCTGCCGCGCCCGTCGCGCGACGGGCCAGGTGGAGGCCGGTTTCAGCCCGGCCGGGTGATCCGTTATCCTGTCGCGCCGAGGATTTGGCAGGTTGCTGAGGTCCCGTTATGCCGATCCGACGACTGACCGACGCTCCGTTGCACGTCCAACCGGCCCTGGTCGGGCGTCCTCTGGCCTCGCCTGCGCGGCGGATGGCCGCGTTCGCCGCGGACGCGGCGTTGCTGGTCGTCCCGGCACTCGCCACGTCACTGGCGATCGCGGCACTCTTCCTCTGGGCGAACGACCGCCCGGCCTTCGAGGCGCTCAGACGGCTGACCCGGGGCGGCCTGGGCCACGCCGACACGCACGCGGTACTCCGCGACCTCGCGCCGCTGCTCGTCCGGCTGGAGTGCAAGGGGCTGCCGGCCGAAGCCGTGGTGGCGACGGAGCGGCGGGAGTTGGACCGGGCCGCCGACCTCCTGGCCGAGTACCGACTTCCAGGTGTCGCTGAGGATCTCCGAAGGCGAAGACGAAAACCCCACGGGGCTGAAGAGCGTCCGGATTCCTGTGGAGAAGCTGATCCCCCCGATGGCGCGCGGCCTCGCCCTGTTCTTCGTGCCGGCCGCGTACTTCACGCTCTTCACGTGCTCGCGGCTCCAGGCCACGCCCGGCAAGCTGCTGCTCGGCGTGCGCGTGGTGCGGCTCGACGGGGAGCGGCTCTCGCTGATGGAGGGCCTGGAACGCTTCGTCGGCTATCTTCACATCCCCGCCACCCTCTTCGTGAGCCTGCTCGATTTCTGGCGGGACCCCAACCGCCGTCTCCCGCACGATCGCACCGTCCACACGGCCGTGCTCGCGACCGAACGGCACGCGGGACGGCCTGTCGCCGCGCCGGTGACGAAGGGCTAGCGGTGGACGCGAAGAAAAAAGCGTCGGAGGGGGTGCGGCCGCTCGCGACCCGGACGATCCTCGCCTTCTGGGCGCCGCTTGCCGCGACGTGGCTGATGATGGCGATCGAGGGCCCCTACGTCGCCGCGATCATCGCGCGCCTCGGAAACGCCGAGATCAACCTCGCGGCGTACGGCGTCGCCTTCTCGTTTGCGTTCATGGCGGAGGCGCCGATCATCATGATGATGACCGCGTCCAACGCGCTGGTGCGCGACCGGCGGACGTTCCTCGCGCTGCGCCGCTTCCTGTTCTTCCTCAACGCCGGACTCACGCTGGTGATGGCCCTGGTCCTCCTGCCGTGGATCTTCCGGTTCCTCACCGACCGTGTCATCGGGCTCCCCGCCGAGATCGCCCGGCTCACGCACCTCGCTGCGGCGCTTCTCGTACTGTGGCCGGCCGCGATCGGGTACCGCCGTTTCTACCAGGGGATCCTCGTGCGGCACCACCTGCCGCAGCGCGTCGCCTACGGCACGGTCATCCGGCTGGCCACCATGTCGCTGGCTGCCGCCGGCCTGGCGCTCTCCACCAGCCTGCCGGGTGCCTGCGTGGGAGCCATGGCGCTGGCGAGCGGCGTCCTGGCCGAAGCGGCAGCGAGCCGCTGGATGGCGGCGGCGATTGTCAGGCAGATCCTGGCGGGCGCCGACGGGGACGGCGACGAGGGCGTGACGATGCGCGACATCGCCCGCTTCTACGTGCCGCTGGCCATGACGTCGCTGCTCGCCATCGTGGTCAACCCGCTCGTCACTTTCTTCATGGGCCGCAGTCGATCGCCGGTGGAGTCGCTGGCCATCCTGCCGGTCGTGACCGGCTTCGTGTTCATCTTCCGCAGCGGTGCGCTGGCCTACCAGGAAGTGGGCGTGGCGCTCGTCGGCAGCGACGGGTCCAACCAACGCCCGATCGCGCGCGTCGCCGCCGCCCTCGCCGCGGTGTCCGCCGTCGGACTATTGGTCGTGCTGTTCTCGCCGCTCGGCCTGATCTGGCTGGAGGACGTGTCCGGGCTGTCGCCGGCGCTCGCGCGCTTCGCGTTGTGGCCGGCTCGCGTGCTGGCCCTGCTGCCCGCGCTCGACTACCTCCTGAGCTTCCAGCGCTCGCTGCTCGTCCTCGCCCGGCGGACCCGCCGCATCACGGCGGCAACCGCGATCGAGGCGACCGCGATCTTCGCGACGCTGGTGCTCGGCGTCCGGACGTTCGGCCTCGTCGGCGCGCTGGCTGCCACGGCCGCCATGCTCGTCGGGCGCCTGGCCGGCAACCTGTTTCTGCTCCTGCCTGCCCCCGCTGCGCCCGCCCCGTTGCCCGCCGGCGAATAGCCAGCCCCGATTCGCGTAAACGCGCGCCGCCGGCCGGCGTAATCCCCAATATGTCCTGCCCCAGCACCCGCCTGGTCCCCGCCGTCCTCGTGGCCGTTCTCGGCGCCGGCGTCCTCGCGGCTTGCAGCCAGACCGATCGCCTGAAGGCCCGCTGCCTTTCGGGCGACATCAACCGCTGCTCTCAGCTGGGCGAGATGTACGCGACGGGCAATGGCGCGCCCCGCGACATGGTACGCGCCGCCGACATGTACGAGCGCGCCTGCGCGGGCGGCAGCTCGGACGTGTGCAACACGCTCGGCGAAATCTACGAGAAGAGCGGGACGTTCGAGGGAGGCGCGACGCGGGCCGTGGAGATGTACGAGAAAGCCTGCAACGGCGGGAGCTCGGCCGGCTGCCTGAACCTGGGCCTCGCATTCGCCGCACGCGAGGACAAGGCCCGGGCGGTGGCGCTCTACGAGCGGTCCTGCAACGGCGGGTGGGCCCCTGGCTGCCACCAGCTGGCCGTCAGCTACCAGCAGGGCGACGGCGTGACGAAGGACATGGGCAAGGCGATGGCGCTCTACAACCAGGCGTGCGACGGCGACGACCTGGAGAGCTGCACGACCGCCGCCGAAATCTACGCGCGCGGCGAGGAACTGCCGCGCGATGCCGCCGCGGCTGCCGCCCTCTATGCGAAGGCGATCAAGAGCCTGGACCTCGGCTGCCAGGCCGGCAGCGACCGCGACTGCAACGAGCGCGACCGCCTGAAGACCCGCCTCACGCTACTGTCGGCGATCCCCGCCGGGCCGGGTCCTGCCCGGTAGGACAGGCGTCCCGCCTGTCGGCTTGGCGTCCCGCCTGTCGCCAATGCGGCCACGGAGGCCCGCGGCCAGTGGACCAACCTACTGCCTACTGCCTACTTCTCAGAACTGCAGTCCCGTGCTGAAGTGCGCGCGGACGTCTCCGCCCTCACGCACGCCCACGTCGAGGTTCAGCTGGAAGACGCTCGCCAGGAAGAAGAACCCGCCGCCGACGCCACGGCGCCACGCAGCATCCGAGAAGGCAGCCCCGTGGTCCCACACCCTCCCGGCGTCTGCAAACACGCTGAACCCGGCGCGGCTGATCCCCAGCGGTGACGAGAGCGGCACGCGCAGTTCCAGCGAGGCCGCCGCCAGGTTGTCGCCGGAGTAGCTGCCGGTCCGGTAGCCGCGGACATTCTGCGCCCCGCCCAGCAGCCACCGCTCGTACAGCGGAAGCGGCGCATCCGACGCGCCGTACTGCCCGCGGACCGAGACGACGGACTGGCCGATGAAGCCGCGGTAACCCCGCGCGTCCACGCGATAGCTGTTGGCCCGCCCGCTGACCGAGGGGCGCAGCGACGTCCACCGCGCCTCCGCGTATACCGCGTTGCGGGGAAAGACAGGGTCCTGGCGTGTGTCCATGGTCAGGTCCGCGCCGTACCACCCGAGTTGCTCCTCCACGCCGCCGAAGGTCACGTTGCCGTACCCGCCACGCACCCCGACCCTCACCACCCGGGCGATCGCGCGGCTCGCCCCAGCCATCAGTTCCTGTCGATCTTCGTCCTGCTCGTAGAAGGGGTTGGTGCGGCGCCACACCGACGCGGCGCCGGTGAGCCGGTCGATCGGGCCCCGGCTGATGGGCCGCTCGATTTCCGCCGCCGCGCGCTTGGTGCCTCCCCAGGTGAGCGGAAGGGAGATTCGGCTGCCGCGTCCGAGCAGGTCCACGAAGGTGAACCGCGCGCCATATGTGAACCCGTAGCCGTCCTGGTAGCTGAAAACGGGGAGGAACATGCCGCTCGACCACAACCGGCGAAACGGCCGCAACGGCGCCGGCGTGTCCTGCAGTGACGCCTCGGGCACGGGGTGCTCGCGGACGATGATGATGAGGGCCACCTCACCGGATTCTTCGAGGGAACGCGATCGCTTGCGGATCTCGACGCCCTCGAATCGCCCGCTCGCCTCCAGCCGCTTGCGCGCCGCCTCGACGTCCGCGGCCATGAGCGTCTGCCCGACGGACAGGCCGGCAATCCGGAGCACGTCGGCATCCGGCGTGGTGTGGTTGCCGTGAACGCGCACCTCCGCGAGCGTCTCGGTCTGCGCGGCAACGGGAAGCCCAGCGCCGATGAACGCCATGAGCGTGAGCACCGCGGCGCGCATCAACGGTCCCTCGGCGCCATGCTGCGAATGCGCGCGCCCGTCTCGGCCTTCTTGTAGTCTGCGAAGCGGCGCGCGTACTCGAACCGGTACGGGCCGCTCGCGAGGCTGAGGCCGCCCCGCATGTCAATCTCCGCCGGCAGCCAGACACCGTCGAGCACGCGGGCCATCGTCATCGACGCGCGGATCTCGTCGAGGCGGACGAGCCAACGCCCGGGGAGGAACCCGAAGTCCATGTTGTCGAACGTGTAGCGGACGATCTGATACTCCGCCGGGTCCACCCACAACGTGACGAGCGCCACCTTGTTGAACTTGCGCCCGTACTCGGCCTCTTGCTCCTTGTCCTTGGCGCGGTCGGCGTGCACCTTGTGCTTCTTGCCCTCGTCCTCCGAATGGTCGTCCTCGAAGAGGCGTGTCGGGTAGTACTCGATCTTCAGGACCGGCCGGCCCTCGAGCGTATCGCGCCCGGCGACATAGTAGTTGCCCGGTTCGAACTTGAACCGCAGGAAATAGGCCTCCGAGATGAACCTCGGCTCGCCTCGCTGATCGACGAAGTCCTGCAGCGAGGGTTCGGAGCCGGCGGGCGCGGGCTCCTCGGCGGCCTTCTCGCCGGCCGTCGGCGCCGACTCGCCAGCCTGCCCCGCCTCGGCCTTCCGCTTGGCCTCGGCGGCCCGCTTGGCCGCACGCTCCTCGCGCTGCTTCTCCTGGTCGAGCCATCGCTGCTCGTACGCGCGGCGGTCCGATTCTCCCAGCGTCACCCCGTCGAATTTCACCGGGCTCCTGATCAGGAACCCCTCGCGCACGTACCACGTGAACTCGCGCTTCATCCCGTGCAGCGGCACGCCGCCGGGACCGAGGATCCGGAACTGCTCCGTTTCGTCGAGGACGTAGTCGTGCAGCTTCCGCCAGGTCTCGTCGCGGCGCTCCAGCACGCGGGCCATGAACGCGTCGAGATCGTTGAGCTTGGGCGAGCCGCCTGCCTGGGGACCGCGGGCACCCAGCGTCAGCACGGTTGACAGGGCAAGCGCGCCGGCAATCAAGGCACGTCGGTAATGCATCTTTCTGTTTGGACGAGCCGCCAACCGCCGGTGTTCCCGGCACGCAAGTTGCGACCGCTGCTGACTGCTAGCGGCGCGAGAGTGCCTGCTTCACCAGCGCCAGCACCTCCTCCATCTCCTTCGGCACGCCCGACGTGAGGATCTCGGGTCCCTTCTCCGTGATGAGCACCGTGTCCTCGATCCGCACGTGCAGGTGCTTCGACACGTCCTCCACGATCGGCTCCACGGCGATCACCATGCCCGGCTGGAACGGCAGAGACCCGTCGCCCACGTCGTGGACGGTCATGCCCACGTAGTGCCCCGCTCCCGCGCCCCCGGGGTACCCGTACTTCGCGTAGATCGCCCGGCCGATCTCGGACGTCTCGCGCCGGGTGGCCCCCACCTTCATCGCCGCGATGATCGCCTTCTGCGCCTCGAGGGCGCACTGGTAGGCCTTGAGCTGGTCCGCATCGAACTTCCCGGCCACCGGCCAGGTGCGCGTGATATCCACGCCGAGGTAGTCGAGCGCGCCGCCGTAGTCCATCACGACCAGGTCGCCGTCCTGGTACTGACGGCCGTTGGTCGCGTAGTGCCAGACGTTGACGTTCGGACCCGAGCCGACGATGGGGGCGAAGGAGTTGCCCTGGACGCCGTTGCGATACATCCAGTAGGTGGCCTCGGCCTCGATCTCGTACTCGAAGCCGTTCGGCCGCGTCGCCAGGATCGCGCGGCGGAACGCCTCGGCGCTGATCTTGCCGTTTGCGCGCAGGATCTCGATCTCCCGCGCGCTCTTGATCGTCCGCAGGCGGTCCACGGTCGGCGTGACATCGCGAACCTGCAGCGCCGGGAAATGCGACCGGATGTAATCGAGGCGGTACGAATCCGGCGATGGATAGGTGCCGCCGATCGTGTTGAGCCGCTGGGCCAGGTCCGTCGCGTGCTCCCCGCGATTGATGTCCGACTCGTCGCCCGCCTGCAGGCGCAGCCAGAGCGCCGGGTCCGGGCTCCCAGCCACGCGCGCCAGGACGGCGCTGAGGTCTTCGGCGGGACGAATGGCCGCGAAGCCCCACTTCTTGCCGGTGTCCGGGTCTTCGAGCCAGTTCTTGCCCAGCGCCCGGATATCGCCGGCCGTCTGATGCGGCAGGTAGAGCGTGGCGGCCCCGCCCGGCGCGTTGATCACCACCGCGGCGTTCAGGTCTTCGTTCCCGGTGAAGTAATAGAAGTCGTTGTCCTGGCGGAAGCGGATCCCCGCCTGGGGCTCGCTCCTGCCGAACAACACGATCGTCCCCTTCCCCACTTCCTTCGCGAGCGCGGCGCGCCGCGCCGCGAACTCCGACGGCGGGTAGCCAAAGCGCTCGGCCCCGAGGTCGAGCGACAGGAGGGCGACGGCGAGCAGGGCAAGAGGAATGACGACAGCCTTGGTCTTCACGGTCAGCTCCTTTGTGCACCCGGACCATACTGAAGAGCCGGCCGGACGGTCAACGGAAAACGAGGAACGTTGAACGGAAAGAGCAAAGGGCGCCGCGAAGGGCGCCCCTTTTCATTGCACTCGGGAAATCGCGAAATCCTGCAATGGCAAGTATCGGGCTAGAACATATTGTTCTTCGCCGCCGCCGGCAGTTCCTTGTCCACCTTCGGCCTGGCCTTCAGCTCGGCGACCTCCCACATCGTCGCGTAAACGGTGCGCGTGATCTTCTCGAACTTCTTGAAGTCGATCTTCGACACCTCGTCGCTCAGCTGGTGGTAGTCGGCGTGCACGCCCGTGAAGTAGAAGATAATCGGGATGTTCTTGAGCGCGTAATTGAAGTGATCGCTCCGGTAGAAGAAGCGCTCGGGGTCCTTCGGGTCGTCGTACTTGAAGTTGAAGCTCACCTTCAGGTACGCGGCATTGACGGCGTCGCTCAAGGCCCCGAGCTCGGTGCTCATCATCTTCGAGCCGATCACGTACACCTCGTTCGGCCCCGAAAGGTCCTTGTCGCGCGGGTTCGTGTCGCCGGCCGGCTTGGTCCGGCCGATCATGTCGATGTTCAGCTGCGCGACGATCTTGTCGATCGGCACCGTGGGGAACTCGGTGAAGTACTTCGAGCCCCACAGACCGCGCTCCTCGCCCATGTGCCACACGAAGAGCGCCGACCGCTTGGGCGGCTTGGGCGCCTGGCGCAGCGCCTCGGCGATCGCCAGCAGCGCCACGGTCCCGGTCCCGTCGTCGTCCGCGCCGTTGAACACCGTGTCGCCCTTGGCGGTCGTGGACGTGCCGGTGTGGTCGTAGTGCGCGCCGAGCGCGACGTACTCGCTCTTCAGCGCGGGGTCGCTGCCCTCGACGATGCCGACGACGTTCTGCGTGTTGACCGTTTCGGACGTCGTCTTCACCGTGAAGGAGATCTTCTTGTCCGCCGTGAGCTCGAAGGGCTGCACCGCCGTCCCGCCCGGGAAGCTCATGAGCACCGTCCGCGCGTCGGTCTTCTCGCGTGCGAAGATCGCCTGCTCCAGCGCGAGGAATGCCACGACGGTCGGCAGCGTGGACTGCATCATCTGCGGTGGCAGCTTCTCGACCGTGAAGTTCCCGTCCTCGACGCTCTTGCGGGTCCGTTCCATCTGCTCCTGGTTCGCCTGCGCGAGCAGCGACTGCAGGACGATGATGCCGACCGCGCCCTTCTTCTGGGCATACGCCACGGGGTCCATCCAGTCCTCGCCCCGCTTGCCGCCCATCAGAATCTGCATCGCTTCCTGCTGCGAGAGGCCGGATGGCAGGCCGCCCTGCGTGAAGATGACGATCTTCCCCTTCGGGTCGATCCCCTGGTACGGGTCGATGTTCTTCGCCTTGACGAACCACCCGTCGCCCGCGAACACCATGGCGCCGCTCACCGAGCCGGACGGCGCCGAGCCGAGGAAGTCCTTGCCGTACGTGAACCTCGTCCCGCCCAGCTCCACCTCCGTCCCCGCGGGCAGGACCTTCTCCTTCTTGAGCACGATCTTCTGGAAGTACGTGCCGTCGTCTCCGCCGGGCTTGACGCCCGCGCGCGACAGCTCGGTGGCCAGGAATCGCGCCGTCGTGTCGAGACCGCGGGATGGCGTCTGGCGCCCTTCCATTTCGTCCGACGCGACGAACGTCAGGTAGTCCTTCAGCTCCGCCGCGGTGATGGTGTCGGCGGTGGCGCGAAATGCCGGCTGCTTGATGCCGGAGACGACGTATGCGGGAGCGGCGGGGGCCTTCCCGGCTGCCGCCTTGGCGGCGGATTCGACCGGGGCGGTGCGCGCGGCGGGCGCGATCTGTGCCCAGCCGCACAGCGACGGGACGAGCGCCAGCGTCAGGGCCAGCGCGGAAATTCGCATGCGTTTCATCCGGAACTCCTGGAAAAGAGGGCCGTTCGGCAATGATTCTATACGGTCGGCGGTTCAAAGGGGTTCAGTGCCTACTTCCGCACGTAGAGCGCGACCCGCGGGAACGCGAACGTACCGCCGACGTCGTCCACGATGTTCACCTGGCACGTGTACAGGCCGGGTTGCAGTTCGGCTCCCGGGACATCCAGCTGGAACGCGGCCGCCCGCCGATCGCTCGCCGTCACCGCCCGGGCCTCCATCAGCGGAGTCTCGTACACCTTCGTGGTTCCGCGGAAGAACACCAGGTTGGACAGCACGCGGATCGCTCGCCCTGCAATCGGGCCGTCGCCTGCGGACTGGCCGGCTCGCGCCGGCGCCTGCTGCGCGGGGTCGTAGACCTCGTAGTAGAAATAGAGGTGCTGTGACGGCGCGACGACTCGGGCAATGTTGGCGAGCAACTGCTGACCGTTGTGGACCAGCGGGTTGCGATCGTCGCGCCTGGCCGCCTGGAACTGCGTGCCGAGGACGACCGAGCTGACCTTCAGCGGATCGCGGTCGATGTTCGGCACGACGATCGCCGTTTCGAACGATCCCATCTCGCCCGTCTGGTTCTCGCGAACCACGACCTTCAGCCGGAACACGCCGGGCGGCAGGTCGAAGTCCGTTTGATACTGCACGTTCTTTCGCTGCACGCCCTCGTTCGGCGCCAGGGCCAGGTTGATGGTGTCGCGGAAGCGTCCGACCGGCCGGCTCTGTTCGTCGCGGACGACCCCAAGGATGTCCAGCGTGGCCTTGTCCTTGTCGCCCGACCTGGCGAACCTGGCGCGCGACGCGGGCACCACCAGCCAGACGGGCACGAAGAAGCGGTTGTTCTTCTGACGGAAGTAGGCCGAGGCCACGTAGACCGGGAGGTCGGTCACCGACAAGTCCGACATCATCTGCTCGACGAGCTGCTGCTCGCGGTCCTCGCGTCCCGAGTGCGCGAAGTCGCGCGGCGCGTAGTAGCCGGCTCGGTACTCCAGCTTCAGGTCGGGCCGCTTCACCTGCACGCGTATGCGCCGGAACCGGCCGTCTCGCGCGGGGTTCGTGCTGCTGAAGCCCAGCAGGTAGTACGCCGAGGTGTCCGCGAGGACCCGGTCGAAGACGCCCTTGAAGTCGTTCTGGTCGAAGAACGCCCGTCCGCCGGTGTCCTCGGCCAGCGACGACAGCGCGTCCTGCGACGGCTGCCATCTGATCGAACCGGCTGGAGGTCGATTGCCCGGAGAACGCCGCCTGGCCGCGCGTGCTCGCCTGGCTGGCGTCGCCGCCGGCGGGCATCGCCTGCAGGCCCCGCATGTCGGCCGCATAGATCGACACGTTCGCCCGAACGGCCCCGTCGATCACCCGCCGGATCGCGACGCGATTGTCGAGGCCGGTCTGCGTCATGCCGCTGCTGAAGTAGACGATCGATTTCTTCTGCTCGATGCCCGACATCGCCGTGGTGAGCGTCTTCAGCGCCTCCAGCCGCCGGTCGGTGTTGAAGACGTTGAACTCGGTATCGTCGGCCGTGAAGCCGGTGTCCGCGCTGGCGTTCGCGTCGGCCGCCGCATCGGTGCCCGCACCCTCCGCGAAGCCGGCCGCGTCGTTGCCGCTCAGCCGGTCGATTGCCGCCAGCAAGGCCGAGCGGTCGCCGGTGAAATCCTGCGGAACCAGGAGAGACGTCGAGAGAGTGGTGATGGCGACGGCGTCGGCGGGAGCCAGCCGGTTCTCCACGTAGTCGCGCGCGGAATCGAAGGCGCGCTTCGCCTCCTCCGGCTGCAACGAGGTGAGGTCGAACAACAGGATGATCAGCCGGCGGCCGTGCAGGCTGACGGCGGGCGCCGCGACCGCGGCCGGCGGCGACGCCGCGGCCTCGCCCCCGACGCCTCCGAGCACGGTCGGGATCGCCTCGGGAGCAGCGGTGGCTTGCGCCTCGAGCTCCTCGAAGTCGAACGTCGACACGGTCTGCGGCCGCCCATCCTCCGTGACGAGAAAGTCGCCGCGCGTCAGGCCGCGCACCAGGTTGCCGGCGCGGTCGCGAACGACGACGTTGATGCTCACGAGGTCCACGCCGGTGCGGAAGAGCGGGCGCGACTGCGGCCGTGCAGGCGACTGCGGCGCGGCCACGACGGACAGGCCCGCCGTCCCCGCGAGCACAGACACCAGGAAGCCGAGTCGAAGCCTCATATCGAGCACCAGACAGGCGAGACGCCTGTCCTACGCCAGACAGGCGAGACGCCTGTCCTACCCGACAGGCGAGACGCCTGTCCTACTAGAACATCACCCGGGCGATGATCTGCACGCTGCGCATCGGCCGCGCGCTCGTCACCTGCCCGAAGGTCGGCGAGTTCACCACCGTGTCGATGCCCGCCCACTGCGCCAGGTTCAGCACGTTGCTGGCCTGCGCGCGCAGCGACAGCCCCCGCGTCCCCCGCAGCGGGAACGTCTTCTGCACGGCCATATTCAGATTCGTCGAGCCGGGCCCGATGATCGTGTTCCGCCCCGCCGTTCCGAACATGCCGGGCAGGGGTATGGCGAACGCCGCCGTGTTGAAGAACCGATCGACCGTCGGGTGGTCGGCGACGACCGGCGCACCGGTGTAATTGGCCCGCAACGTCCCGTTGGTGCCTCGCGACACGTCCGTGGCGTCGCCGAGCACGCGCGCCGTATACGGCGTCCCCGACGCGACCGCGACGGTGGTGCTCCAGATCCACCCGCCGAAGGCGTGCGACGCCCACCCGCCGCCCGATAGCCATCGGCGGTTCGGCCCAAAGGGCAGCTCCCACGTGACGCTGGCCGAGAGGCGGTGGCGCTGGTTGAAGCTGGACAGTCCCCACTCGGCCTCGAGGTCCTTGTCGTTCTGCGCGACGACGCCGCCGCCGTTGCCGAGCGCGGAGGCGTTGTCCTTCGACTGCGAGAGCGTGTAGGTCGCCGCGGCCGCCACTCCCTGCGCGAGGCGCCGGTTCATGCGCACCGAGAGCGAGTGCATGATCGACCGCGCTCCCGACGACTCCCACACGAACGGCTGCGCGTCGGCGATGAGCGTCCCGTCGGCACCGCGGTTCGGCGCGCGCAGGAGGTCCAGCTGCGACCCCTTGGTGCCGATGTAGCTTGCGCCCACCGACATCGTCCGGCTCAGCTCGCGCTGCACGTCCGCGTTCCAGATCTGCACGTAGCCGAGGTGGTAGTTCTTGTCCACGCCGAAGTTGTTGGTGGTCGTCGCCGCCGACGGCGTCGCGAACACGTCCGCCATCGGGAGGGGCGTCCCTTCCGCGCCCGTTCGCGTGTCGGTGATGGCGAACGGCGGCTGGCTGGCCAGTCGCTGGGCGAACGAGAGGTACGGCACCGACGCGTAGTTGATGCCATAGCCCCCGCGGATCATCGTCTTCTGGTTCGGCCGCCACGCCACACCCAGGCGCGGCGACAAGTTGTTGCGGTCGGGGTTCACCGCGGTGACGGGGAACGGACCCGTGTACGGCCCGGACGTCCCGGCCAGGACGGCTGCGACCGCGGTGAAATCGGGATTTGCGTCCAGGTTGACGAGCCGGCCGTTCGCCTCCCAGTAGGGCGCCTGATACTCGTAGCGCACGCCGGCGTTGATCGTGAGGTTGGTCTTCAGGCGCCAGTCGTCCTGAACGTATGCCGACCAGGAGCGCGTTCGAAACCGCTCGACTTCCGGGCCGTAGGCCACCGACGCCTGTTGAGAGAGACCGAGCAGGAAATCTGCGAAGTCGAAGCCGCCCACGCGGATGCCGTTTCCCGTAAAGAGCCCGGTGAACACGAACGCGCCGCGGGGCGTCTGGTCTGTCCGGCTGTCGAGATGCGCGTCCCGAAAGTCACCGCCGAACCTCACCGAGTGCTTGCCCCACATCCGGACCAGGGAATCGCTGAAGGCGAGCGTCCTGTCCGAGCGGCTGCTGGGCGACATGTCGGTCACGCCGGTGATGCTCGAGAAGGACAGGTTGGGGACACCCCAGTCGAATGGGTCTGCGGAAACGCCGGCGATGCCTGCATCGCCTGCGACGTCCTGGACATAGGCGAACGCGTTGACCGCATCTGACCGGCTGCGGTTGAACGAGAAGCTGAACGTGTTGTTCCCGCCCAACAATGGGAAGCTGACGCCGACCGGGACGTCCCAGCCGGACCGCGAGCTCTTCCCGGCGAGCGTCGGGAAGGCGTTGAGCTGGTCGCTTCGCACGTTCGTGTAGTGCACGCCGACGGTGAGGTTGATGCCGCCTCGCCCGCCCCCGCCGCCCCGCCCGCCGCCGCCCGCGCGCCCCCCGCCGCCCGGCTGCCGGCGGCGATTGTTCATCTGCCCGAACGACCGGATGAACCGGAGGTTCACGTCGTCCGAGTTCGTTGCAGCCGTTGTCGAGTAGTAGTAGTTCTGGCGGTCGCCCGGCTGGTTCGGCTCGGGGAAGTACTGAAGGAGGGCGAGCGCGGCGGGGCTGACGCGCGACAGCGGGATCTGGTTTGCGGGGAACGCCTGCCCGGTCAGCGGATCCTCGAGCGGCACCGGGATCGATGAGAAGTCACCGGCGCGCTCCGCGAGCGTGGGCACCGTGGAGTAGCGGCTGTAGGCGTTGGACGAATGGTTGCCCGAATAGTTGAGGAAGAACGTGGTGCGCGGACCCGCATCGAACAGTTTCGGGATCTTCAGCGGGCCGCCGATCGAGGCGGCGAAGCGCTGCTGCAGGTACTGCGGCTTGGTCGTCGGCTGGCCGTTCAGCGAGTAGGGCTGTGCGTCGAGCGGCGAGCCGGATACCGTGTACGAGAATTGCCCTCGCGGCCGGTTGTTCATCTGCTGGGCCGCGACGCCCAGCCGTCCGCCCAGGCCCCCGGGCCCTCCTGGCGGCCCGCCGCCGGGGCCGCCTCGCCCGCCGAAGCCGTCCCCGCCGAAGCCGCCACCACCGCCCATGCCGCGGCCGCCGCCCATCCCTGGACCGCCCAACCCGCCGGGCCCGCCCATTCCGCCCGGCCCGCCGAATCCCCCGGCCCGCCAGGCAGTCCCCCTGCGAACCCGCCTGCCGGCAGCGCCCCGCCCTCGCCGCTCATGCCCGGGATCCCCGCAATGCCGCCCATGGCGATGATCTCTTCGCGGCCGAACATTCCCTCGCCCCGCATCCCGCCGAAGAGAAGGCCGTCGTTCGTCTGGCCTGTCGAGCCGAACGCCGCCACCGATTCCGACATGGCGTCAGGGGAAAACCCCGGCGGCAGGCTGAGGTGCGCGGCAACGGTCGCGGCGTCTTCTGCGCCTCCCGCGCCCGCCGGCTCGGCCGCCGGGCCGGCTGGCCGGTTGCCCGTCGCGCCAACCCTCTGGAACGGCGAGGTCGAGGCACCCGCGGGGCGAGCGGGCTGCACCGGAATGGCCTTCGCAGCGATTGGCGGCGCACCCGGCGTACGGGACGCGAGCGTCATCGCCAGGTCGAGCCGCGCGTCGCACGAGGCGCCAACCACCAACTCGCGGGTGAGCGGGGCGAACGCCGCGAGTTCCGCGCGCACCGTGTAAAGGCCCGGGCCGGGAACCGGGGCCGAATAGCGGCCATCGAGGCCCGTGGACGTGGCGACGATGGGATCGCCGGTGGCGGATGCCAGGCTGATGACGACGCCCGGCAGCCTTGCCTGGCCGGCAGTGGCGACGCCGGTCACCGCGCATCGGGCGCCCGGCTGGCCCTGGGCTGCCGCCTGCCCTGGCGGGTTGCCGACGGCCGGCGCCTGCGCGGCCAGCAGCGCAGCCATGGCGACCGTGGTCGCGGCAACGCCGAACAGCAGTCGCGAGGCAAGCGGTGGCCGACCCGCGGGCCGACGCCGATCCTTGCGACCCCGCACGTCCCCTCCCACGCGAAGATCAGGCAACAGGACTCCCTGACACTACATACGACAGACCAGCCCCGGCATTTATGAACATTTCGCAACTTCTGAAATTGCCCCCGGCAGGACGTCCTGCGGTCTCGGCCGTGGTACCATCGCTGCTGGGATACTCATCACTCACCGCAGCAGGAAGCGTGGGCTGACGCCGTTGGGCCGCAGGTCCGACGGCATTCGCAAAGGAGGAGCAACGATGCGAAACGTGGTTCTCGGAATGGCCGCGGCCCTCGTCGCGATCGGCTTCGCGGTCACCGCCAGCGCGCAGGAAACGACACAGGTGCACCCCGGAAAGGGCGGCAGCCCTCACGTCCGCAGTGCGTGGACCGTGGACGGCGCGAAGATCTCGATCGAGTACGGGCGACCGTCGCTCAAGGGCCGCACGGTCGGCAACGAAGTCGCGCCCTACGGCAAGGAGTGGCGCACCGGCGCGGATGAAGCGACGACGCTCGTCACCGACAAGGCGCTGAAGTTCGGCTCGGTCGAGGTCCCGGCTGGGACGTACACCGTCTACACGCTCCCGGGCGAGAGCGAGTGGCAGCTGATCATCAGCAAGAAGACCGGCCAGTGGGGAATTCCGTATCCCGCCGGGCAGGACCTGGGCC
The DNA here is from genome assembly GCA_963724775.1 of uncultured Acidobacteriota bacterium. Classification (GTDB taxonomy): domain Bacteria; phylum Acidobacteriota; class Vicinamibacteria; order Vicinamibacterales; family Fen-181; genus CAVRWB01. The sequence goes on along the minus strand of CAVRWB010000020.1, from coordinate 562,354 downwards.
GGGTGCCCATGAAGGTGGACAAGGCGGCGGCGCCGGTGGAACAGCTCACGATTTCCATCGACGACACGCCTGGCGGCGGCACGCTGAAGGTCTCCTGGGGCACGACGGTGGCCAGCGCGCCGTTCACGGTGGGATGAGGACGTCGAGCGTTGAGCGTCGAGCGTAAAGGCCGAGGGTCGACGACGTCAACGCTCAACGCTCAACGCTCAACGCTCAACGGTCAACGGTTAACGGTTAACGCTGCAACGCTCAACGTCTTGTGTCCAAGGTCGCGCGCTTCGCGTGGGGCGTCCTCGCCTACAACCTCGGCGTCATCGCCTGGGGCGCCTACGTCCGCGCCACGCGCTCGGGCGCGGGCTGCGGCGCCCATTGGCCGCTGTGCAACGGCGAGGTCGTCCCGCGGGCGCCGAGCGCGGAGATGGTCGTCGAGTTCGCGCACCGCGCCTCGAGCGGTCTCGCCCTCGTGTCCGTCGTCGCGCTCCTCGCGTGGACCTGGCGCGCGCTGTGGTGCCGGTCATCCCGCGCGGCGGGCGGCGGCGTGGGCGATGGGTTTGATGATCACCGAAGCCGGCGTCGGTGCGGCACTCGTGCTCTTCCAACTCGTCGCCGACAACGCGAGCATGGCGCGGGCCCTCTTCATGTCGGTGCACCTCGCCAACACCTTCCTGCTGCTCGCGTCGCTGGCGCTCACGGCCTACTGGCTGTCGGGGGGCCCGCACGTCAGCGTGTCGGGGCGTGCTGCCACGGTCGCTCGCTTCGCGCTCGGTGCGGCCGTGATCACGCTCGCCGGCATCAGCGGTGCGGTGGCCGCTCTCGGCGACACCCTCTACCCCGCGCGGTCGTTGGCGCAGGCGTTGAACGCCGACCTGTCGCCAACCTCGCACCTGCTCGTGCGCCTCCGCCTGTTCCACCCGGGCATCGCGATCGTCGCGGCTGTCGTCGTGCTGCTCGCCGGCATTCGCGCGGCGTACCAGGGGCCCCGGCTCGCCCGGCGCCTGGGAGTGGGGGTGGCCCTTGCCGCGTGCGTCCAGGTACTTGCCGGTTTCGTCAACGTGCTCCTGCTCGCGCCGGTCGGCATGCAGTTAGCACACCTGCTGATCGCGGACGCGATATGGATCGGCTACGTACTGCTCGCCGCCGCCTCGCTCGAAGAAGGGGCGGTCGTCGCCCGAGGCTTCAGCGGAGTGTCCGCGAGCGCGCCGTAGCATGAGGTTTCAGCCCGAGTGTAGAGGTTGAGTGCCCTCACCGCTGAGCCTCCGTGAGTGCTATCTTCGTAGTGGAGGTCTGCTGGTGTACTGGAGCGGTCTCGGCGCGCTGTTGCTCGCCCTCGCGGTGATGTTCGGTGCGTTTGGCGCGCACGCGCTCCGCGGCCGGCTCGACACCTACGCACTCGGGATCTACGAGCGGGCGGTGTTCTACCACTTCGTCCACGCGCTCGGCCTGTTCGTCGTGCCGCTGCTCGTGCGGGCGGAGTGGATTTCGGCCCCGGTCGGCACGTGGGTCTGCGTGCTGCTCGTCGCCGGGATCCTGATCTTCAGCGGCAGCCTGTACGCCCTCGCCATGACGGGGATGCGCGCGCTGGGCGCCATCACGCCAATCGGCGGCGTCTCGTTCGTCCTGGCCTGGCTGCTGCTTGCAGTCGTCTTGATCCGCGCCGGCCTTGAGGGCTAGCGCCCGGAGGTTCCATGCGAAAAGCGCTGTTCGTCTCCTCGCTGGTGATGCTCATCCTCGCGTCGGCCGCGCCGGCCCGGGCGCAGTTCTACTTCGCGCCCTTCATCGGGTACGACTTTGGCGGGGACGCCGGGCAGTGCCCCTCCCTGTTCACGGACTGCACCGAGAAGAAGGGCGGGTATGGCGTGACCATCGGCGTGCTGGCAGGCGGCGTCTTCGGCATCGAGGAGGATATCGGCTACGCGCCCGACTTCTTCGGCCAGAGCGCCTCGGTACGGCGACAACAGCGTGCTCTCGGCGATGACCAACCTGGTCGTCGGCATCCCGATCAAGGGCTTTCGCCCGTTCGCCAGCGGGGGTGTGGGCCTGATGCGGACGCACGTTCCGTTGGGCCTCACCACCCCGGTGGGAACCCAGAGCGACAACACCTGGGCCTACGACATCGGCGGCGGCGTGATGTTCTTCTTCCCGCACCACCTCGGATTCCGCGCGGACTACCGGTACTTCAAGTCCCTGCAGGCCCTCTCGATTCTCGGCTTCGAGTTGGAAAACCCAAAGCTGTCGTTTTCGAGGGTGAGCATCGCGCTGATCCTGCACTGACGAAAAAGGCTTAAGGCTCAGGGCTCGAGGCTCAGGCCGAGGAACGACGTGAGCGCTGCTCCGCAGTCCCGAGCCCGAAGCCGTAAGCCCTAAGCCCTAAGCCGTCAACGACGGGCGGCTGGGCGACACGCGAAGGCTCGGATACAGACCGTGACCTGAAGAAGGCCTTGTCCTGCCGGCCCGCGGCGCCACCCGGCCGCCCGAACTCGAACACCAACCTGTCGCCGCGCGCGTCTTGTCAGGCGCCCGTGGCGACCGGTTTCTTTTCCTCTTCGACCGCCTCCTCCTGTTCCTCTTCCTCGATCCAGTGCAGCTTCGGGTGCTTGACCAGCTGCAGGTCCGTGTCCGTTCCCTCGGGTTGGGCCGCCAGGCGGCGGGAATCCCAAAGAGTGAAGCCGAGGACGCCCACCGCCGTCAGCGCGAGCACCAGGAGCAGGTTCCAGCCGGTATTCCGGACCGGCGCGAACAGGTCGGCGTCAGCCGCGGACACGACGACGAGCCAGGAGAGGTGCGAGTAGCTGAGGCCGAGCTGGCTGCGGGCCAAGCCAATCGTCTGCCCGGAGCCGTCGTCCGCCCGGGCGCTGAAGAAGAGCCGGACCGGCTGGGTCGCCTCGCGGACGCTCGTCAGCTTCTCGCGGATGAGGTCCGCGGCGAAGAACTGGGACGTCGACGACGACGGCCAGCGGCTGTAGACAATCGAGCCGTCCTCGCGCAGGAGGAAGGCGTTGCCCGAGGAGCCGAGCTCCAAGTCCGAGACCGTCGCCAGCAACTCGCGGGCGTCCAGGACCACGCGCAACACACCCGCGACGCCGTCGCTGCCGGACGCCTGGATCGGCGTCGCGATTTCAAGGAAGTACGCCCGCGCCCGCTTGTCCCAGAGGATGTCGCTCACGCTGGTGCGGCCGCGCTGCCCGTCGCCGCGCGCTTCCTGCCACCAGGTCTCGTCGCCAACGTAGTAGCTGGCCACGGGCAGCGAAGGTGGCCACCACCCGGCCGTAGCTGTCCGTCGCCAGGATGTCGCGGAAGAGCGGGTCCGCGGCGGCGGCTTCCGAGAAGAACTGTGCGGCTGGGTTGACAGCAGCGACCCGCGTCTTGGCGCCCGGCCGTTCGGGCGACATCCAGGCCGGTCCGAGCCGCTCGGCAAGCGTGCGCTCGAACGGGATGCGGTTACCGCTGAGCGCGGCCTCGCGTACGTCCCGCACCCGGGCGAGGAGCGTGGCGTCGATGATTCGGCGGTAAATGTAGGCGTCGAGGCCGGCCGCGGTGTGCTCCGCCAGCTGCGCCAGGTTCTGCCCGTACGATTGCCGGAGCTGCGCCTGGCCCGAGCCGATGACCAGGAACGCGCCGATCGCGAAAATCGGGAGGCCGACGAGCAGGAAGACCGTGAGAACGTGGACGTTGACGCGTGGAAATCGGACCGCCATCGTCGTCCTCCTCTGGTGGGGCAGGCCTTCAGGCCTGCCCGACACGCGCGCGGGCACGACGGGCAAACACCGACAGACATAATCTGGGCCCCGGGTGAGGCGGTGTCAATAGCGACCGGCTTTGGCGGAGTGCGAAAGCCGCCCGGCCGATACCCGTTCGGCCCGGCAATTGCGTGAAAGGCGCGTACCGCGCTACGCTACCGTCAGTATCCAAACCACCCCGGCTGGGCGTCCGGCCGGCCTCGCGAGAACAAAAGGAGTCGTGCCGATGAAGACGCTTTCCCTCCTCGGATTGGCGCTCGCCCTCGTCGTCGGTTTCGTCACCGTCCTCCCCGCCGCTGCGGACACGACGCTGTCGGGCAGCATCATGTGCGCGAAGTGCACGATGAAGAAGGCCGATGCGAAGCAGTGCCAGGACGTCCTCGTCGTCAAGGACGGCGACAAGACGACCGAGTACTACGTGACCAAGAACGAGGTCTCGGAGAAGTTCGGTCACACCTGCAAGGGCGAGAAGCCGACGACGGTGACCGGCAGCGTCGCGACGAAGGACGGCAAGACCTGGATCACCCCGACGAAGATGGAAGAGAAGAAGGGCTGACGCGCGTCGCCGCGCACCCGGGCGTCCGGTATGCTGTAAGGGCACAGGCTTCCTGTGCCCTTACGCGTGTACGGCCTTCACCATGATGAGACGCCTTGCCCTTGCCGTCCTCGGCTTCCTGCTGATCGCTCCCCACGAAGGCCGCGCGCAGGTTGGTCCGCTGGCCGATCGCCTGCAGTCGCTGATCAAGGCCAGCGGCGCTGACGTCGCCATCGCGATGCGCACGCTCGATGGGCGCGACGAAGTGCTCATCCGCGCCACCGATTCCTTCCATGCCGCCTCGACGATGAAGGTGCCGGTGATGATCGAGCTCTTCCGCCGCGCGCAGGCGGGGCAGCTCTCGCTCGACCAGCAGATCCCCGTGGTCAACCGCTTCCACAGCATCGTGGACGGCAGCCCGTACTCCCTGTCGTCCGGCGACGACTCGGAGGCGGCGTTGTACAAGGCGGACGGCCAGGCGCGGAGTTATCGCGAGTTGTGCGAGCTGATGATCACGGTCAGCTCCAACCTCGCCACCAACGTCCTGATCGAGGCGCTCGGCGTGGACAAGATCCGCGCGACCGTCGCGGCGCTCGGCGCGCAGGGCATGGACGTGCGCCGCGGGGTGGAGGACAACGTGGCCTTCCGCGCCGGCCAGAACAACACGACGACGGCCGGCGCCCTGCTCGTGCTGCTCGAGGCGATCGCCAACGGCCGGGCGGTGTCCGCGGACGCGAGCCGCGAGATGGTCGGCATCCTGAAGCGCCAGAAGTTCAACCAGGGCATACCGGCCGGCCTGCCGCCCGGGACGGCGGTGGCGCACAAGACCGGCTCGATCACGAAGATCCAGCACGACGCGGGGATCGTCTACTCGCCTCATCCCTACGCGCTCGTCGTCCTCGTGCGCGGCCTCGAAGACGAGAAGCAGGGCCACGCGCTGATTGCCTCGATTGCGCGCACCGTCGACGCCGCGGTGGGCGGCCGACAGTGACCCTGACCGGCGGCATGGCTGCCCGCAGTCTCATCGCGAGGAGCAGGACGTTCGTCCTGCTCGCCTGCTCGCTCGCGGTGCCGGTTCAGGCTCACTCCCAGACCGTCGCACTCCGCCCGCGCATCGGCCTCGCCCTTGGCGGCGGCGCGGCGCGCGGGCTGGCGCACATCGGCGTGCTGCAGTGGCTCGAGGAACATCGCATCCCGGTGGACTTCGTCGCGGGCACGAGCATGGGCGCCCTCGTCGGCGGGGCGTACGCCACCGGCATGTCGCCCGCCGAGATGCGCACGCTCATGCGCACGACGGACTGGGATGGCCTGCTGCGCCCCGACTCGCCGTTTGCCGACAAGACGTTCCACCGCAAGCAGGACAAGCGCGACTTTCCCTCGCCCATCGAGCTTGGCCTTCGCCATGGCGTGACGCTGCCGAGCGGGATCAACCCGGGCCAGTCGGTCGGCTTGATACTCGATCGCCTTGCCCTCGCCTATTACGACGTCGAGCGGTTCGACGAGCTCCCCACGCCGTTCCGCTGCCTCGCGCTCGACTTGCGCACGGCGCAGCCGGTCGTCCTCTCGGAGGGATCGCTGGCGCGCGCCATGCGGGCGACGATGGCCATCCCGGGCGTGTTCACGCCGGTCGACCTCGACAACCGGCTGCTCGTCGACGGGGGCGCGGCGAACAACGTGCCGGGCGACGTCGTGCGGGAGATGGGCGCCGACATCGTCATCGCCGTCGACGTCTCCTCGGGGAGCCAGGGACTGCCGCCCGGCGGGATGGACAATGCGGATCTCCTGAAGGTGCTGGGCCGCACGCTCGACGTGATGATGGCGGCGGGATCGCGGGCGGGGCTGGCGAAGGCCGACGTGGTCGTCGTTCCCGACCTCGGCGGCCTCGACGGGATGGCGTGGCGGAAGAGCGACGCCCTGGCCGATTACGGGTACCGGGCGGCCGAAGCGCAGTCCGGCCGGCTGCTCGCGTACGCACTCGGCGAGGAGGAGTACGCGGCCCACGTCGCGGCAAGGGCTGCCCGGCGGCGGTCCACGCTGCCCGTGCTGCGCCTTGTCCGTGTCGTCGGGGCGAGGCCGGCCGACGAGCAAGCGATCGTCGCGGCGTTGCAGGAGAACATCGGCCGGCCAGCCGACCCGGCGCTGATCGAGCGCGGCATCCGCCGGGTGGCCGGGAGCGACCGATACGGGTCGGTCGACTACCGAATCGCGAGCGGCCCGGACGGCCCCGGGCTGCTGGTCACGGTGCACTCGAAGACGTACGGTCCGCCCTTCCTGGCGCTCGGGCTCGGTGTGGACAACGTCGACGCGAGCCACGTCTCCGCTTACCTTGCGGCGCGCATGATCTCGTATGACACGTTCGGCGCGCGCTCCGAGATCAGGAACGACGTGGTCATCGGCACGCGCATGGCCTACCGCGGCGAGGTGTTCAAGCCCGTCGGCCGGTCGCCGTTGTTCGTCGCGCCCCGCGTCTCTCTGACGCGCGACGACCGATCGTGGTTCAGCGGCGACGAGTCGCAGGGCGAGTCGCGAGTCGGCCGGGCGGGCGCCGGGCTGGATATCGGCCTGTTCAACACGCACTCGGCGGAGCTGCGCGCCGGCTTCGACGCGGCCTACGTGCGCGGCCGCCCGTTGGTCGGCACGCCGGAGGTCGCGTCGTTCGACGGCGCCGAGCAGTTCGCCTCGCTTCGAGCTGCGGTGGACGGCCAGAATGGCGCGGTCGTGCCCTCCCGCGGGGTGTACCTCAACGCCCAGCTCCGCCGGTTCTTCGCCACACCGCGCGCGTACGGCCAGCCGGCGGCCGCCCCGCCCGACCGCACCGCGGGAACCGGGGTGGACGGCGCGTCGCTCGACAGCCCGTCGCGCTTCTGGCAGGCGGAGTTCCAATCGTCGCTCTTCTTGCCCGTGCTGCGCGCCGACCGCATCTTCTTCGAGGTGTCGGGCGGCACGTCGTTCGGCGAGCGGCCGCTCTTGAACGACTTCGCGCTCGGCGGGCCATTTCGGCTCGGCGCGTTCAACCCCGAGCAGTTGCGGGGACCGGCCTATGCGCTGGGCGTCGCGGGGTACCTGAAACGCGTGGGGCGGCTGCTGGGTGGAGACGTCTTCGGCGGCGGGTGGTTCGAAGCGGGATCGACCTTCGAGTCGGTGAACCACTCGAATTGGGAGCAGGTGATCTCCGCCGGCCTCATCGTCGACTCGATGATCGGCCCGATCTTCGCCGGCGGCAGCGTTGCCTTCGACGGCCACCACCGGCTGTACATCGCGATCGGGCATTTGTGGAGATGAGCTACATCTCGCGTTCGACCACCGTCACCGATCCGTCCTCGCCGAGGATGATGAACTCGCCGCCCTTGACAGCGAGACCGACCGGACGCGTGATGCCGGGGACGGCGTGTGCGGCGACGATGGCGCGCTGTGCCAGGTCGATCGTGAGCAAGGTGCCATAGGCCGCGCTGATCGCATAGAGCCGGCCGTCAGCCACCGCGGCGCCGGTCACGTACAGTTCGTCCAGCTTCCGCCTGGCGCCGAGCGTCAGGCCGGAATCTGCGGCAATGCCGGGCGAGAACTCCTCCGACAGGGTGTAGTCGTCGCCGAAGCGCGAGACGACCAGGCGCTTCACCTTCGCATTCGGCACCGTGACGGTGAAGGCGGACCGGGTCGTGCGGGTCGTACGCGGCCGACATCGTGTACATCATCCGGGCGCGGACCGTGCCGAAACGCGACCGTGATTTCTCGGAGAACTTGTCGAACGACTCCAGGAAGTAGCGGAAGTTCTCGTCCGCGTTTGCCTTGTCGTTCTCCTGCAGGATCACGTAGCTCTTGTTCTCGCCGACCGCCATCACCGTCTTGCTGTCGACGAAGGCCGCGCCGGCGAACTGGCCGAGGTCCACCGAGAACCCGGGATCGACAACGGTGTAGCGCAGGACGTGGCCGAGCGACCCGTCAGTGATGTACACACCCTGCTGCGTGGTCAGGAGGAAGCGGTCCGTCGCCGCATCATACGCGAGGTCCGTCGGCGTCCCGCGGAGCGGGAGCGCGACGGTCGAGCGCTGCTTCACGGCGAGGGCCGGCAGGGTGCCGAGCGGGCCGGCCGCCGGATCGGCGGGGAGGCCTGCCACAGCCGGCTTCTCGATGGCCCAGCGGCCGCGCAGCGACACGGGCGCCGGCGAGTACTCGTCGAGCGACCACACCCAGTGCCTCGGGCTGAACGAAAACCGGATGGGATCGCTCTGCCCCATGTACGGGGGCGGCCCGGTGCTGCAGAACGCCTGGACGGCATTGCCGGCGATGACGACGAGGAAGACGGCCATCGCGAGGGACTCGAGCGGGCGGAGCAGGCGCGGCCCGCCGGCCAGATCGCCCGCCCTGAGCCGCATGAGCAGCGCGCCCATCGTCACGACGCAGACCCAGAAGATGAAGAGCGCCCACGTGTAGGTGTGCGCGCCGAGGATCTCCGCGCTGAATCCCTGGCCGACATCCCGGCCGGCGTGCATGGCCGTGTGGCGGATTCCCATGAAGATGCCCCACGCGCCCGCCAGCACCGACAGGCCGACGTACTTCGGTTTCGCGCCATAGCGGAGGATGAACAGGCCGACGAGGGCGATGAGCGCCATGCCGGTGCGCTGCTCCCAGCACATGACGCACGGCGAATCGCCGTAGACGAAGCCGAGCACGAACACGGCGATCCCAACGGGCAGCGCGGCGATGCCGAGCACCGCCAGGGCGAGCAGCGTGTAGACCGAGTTGCGCGTCACGACGCCTCCTTGTGTTGCCGCGGCGGGCATCAGTAGTTCACCCCGGGCAGCCATGACGTGCGCGTCGCGATGGAGAACAGGACGACCATCAGCACGACGCTGGTGACGAGGAGGCCGAACGCCAGGCGCTCCTTCTGCGGCTGTCTGAAGAGCAGCCAGGCGGCCACGAACATCAGGACGAAATTCAGACACTCCACGAGTTGCTCCTCACGAGAGTCCACGAAGTCCACGAGGCCGGGCGACCGGCCGACCGGTCCACGGACGAGGCGGAAAGCGGGCACTATCATCGGCGCTGTCGTCCGTTTCCGCAAGGGCGAGCCTCCGGCACCCTTCTTGCGAGATCGCCGCTCCTGCAGGAGGACGCCGCTCCTGCAGGAGGACGCCATGCCGTATGCCCCCGCAGGTTCACGCTTCCATCCCAGGTTCGCCGTCTCGCTTGCCATGCTCGTGGCCAGCTTGGCCTGTAACTCGGGTTCCCCGAGTGTCTCCCCTTCGGCGCCGAGCCAGACCGGCGGTTCCGGCGGTCAGGCGCAGGCGGTCACCTTCACGGGACTGGTCGGAGCCGTGTCCGGCGCGTGTCCGGCGATCACGTTTGCGGCCGGCAACCGATCGGTCAGCACCATCCGGGCGACGACCTTCGAGGACGGCGGGTGCGCCGATGTCAAGCGGGGCGCGCTGTTGGAGGTGCAAGGCTCGCTCGCGCCGAACGGCGGCGTCCTGGCCGATCGGCTCCGCATAGCCAGCGACGGCCCGGGCGCCGTCGGCCTGCTCACTGACGTCGCGTCCGGCGGGTACGTGCTCTTCTTCCGCCATGCGGAGCGCGACGCGGGCGCCATTGCCACCGCGGCCCTTGCGGTCACGGACAACCTCGGCGCGTGCGTGCCGGGCAGCGAGCTGACCGCGAACGGCCGATCGGACGCGATCGCCCTCGGCGAACGGTTTCAGCGCTACGGGATCGCGGTCGAGAAGGTCTACGCCAGCCCGACGTGCCGGACGACCGAAATGGCCCGGCTGGCGTTCGGCACCTATGAAACCACGCGGGCACTGACGTGGGCGGGAATGTGGGCGCCCGGCGAGGAAGACGCGCTGACGCCCGTGCTTCGGTCGCTCCTCGCCACCGTCCCTGCGGCCGGCCGGAACATCGTGCTGATCGCCCACAACGACGTGATGCGCAGCTCGCGCGTCGGGTTCGACATCACGCTCGATCAAGCGGAAGCGGCCGTCTTCCGCCCGCACGGCGGCGACAACTTCGAGTTCCTCGGCAAGATCCCGAAGGCCGAATGGATTGGAAGGAGATAGTCGGAGTCGACGGAGTCGACGGAGTCGACGGAGTCAAGGGAGTCGACGGTCAACGGAGTCAACGGAGTCAACGAAGTCGACGGAGTCAACGAAGTCGACGGAGTCAACGGAGTCAACGAAGTCGACGGAGTCAACGGAGTCGGCGGAGTCAACGGAGTCAACGGAGTCAACGGAGTCGACGGAGTCAAGGGAGTCGACGGAGTCAAGGGAGTCGGCGGAGTCAAGGGCGTCGACGGAGTCAAGGGAGTCGACGGAGTCAAGGGAGTCGACGGAGTCAACGGAGTCAACGGAGTCAACGAAGTCGACGGCGTCGACGGAGTCAACGGCGTCGGCGGAGTCAACGGAGTCAACGGCGTCAACGGCGTCGGCGGAGTCAACGGAGTCGACGGAATCAAGAGAGTCGGCGGAGTCAAGGGAGTCGACGGGAGTCAAGGGAGTCAACGGAGTCGACGGAGTCAACGGAGTCAACGGAGTCAACGGAGTCAACGAAGTCGACGGAGTCGAGGGAGTCGGCGGAGTCAACGGAGTCGACGGAATCAAGAGAGTCGGCGGAGTCAAGGGAGTCGACGGGAGTCGAGGGAGTCGGCGGAGTCAACGGGTCAGAACAGTCAACAGAGTCGGCACAGTCGAGGGGATCGGCACAGTCAACGGAGTCGGCAGAGTCGACGCAGAGTCGGCAGAGTCGACGGCGTCGTCAGAGTGGACGGGGTCACGCGTGGACTCGTAGATTGCGTGGACTCCCATAGACGCTGTGGACTCGGTGGTCTCGGTGGTCTCCGTGGACTCGGTGGTCTCCGTGGACTCGGTGGTCTCCGTGGACTCGGTCGATCTCCCTTCGACTCCGTTGACTCTCCTTCGACTTCGTCGACTCCCTCGACTTCGTCGACTCCCTCGACTTCGTCGACTCCCTCGACTTCGTCGACTCCGTCGACTCCGTGACTCCGTAGACTTCGTAGACTCCGTCGACTCCACGTCATTGCCCTATTGACACGACCCGGAACACCTGCGGCGGACCGAGCGGCGTCACCTGGTCGCCCACCATCTTGCCGAGGACCGCGGTATAGCGGCCGGCGGTCGCCATCGGCACCGCGCCGCGGCCGAAGCCGCCGGAGCCTCCGCCCGCGGCCTGCGCGCCAGCGGCGGCTCCACTGCCTGCACCGCCGCGACCTCCGCCGGCCGCCGGCGCGGCCTGGCCGGCCGGCCCGTCGATTCGCAAGTTCCAGGCAAGACGGCGGACGCCGACCGACTTGTCGGCATCCAGCCGCCGCACCTGTTTGCCGGTCTCGTCCGAAATCGTCAGCACCAGCTTCGCATCCGCCGGCAGTCCCCTTCCCACGCTGTAGGTGAACACAGCGCCAAACGGCGGATTGGGCGCCGTCCAGTTGCCGGCCATCGCGCCGATCCCGGCCGAGCCTGCCGGCGCCATGCCCGTCTGACTGTAGAGGTACGCGTCTCGCAGCGGGTAGAGGCGGGCCTCCTCGGCGATTGCCTTGGCGTCCAATTCGCGCAGCGCGCTGTAGTCGTCGAGCACGTAGAAGCCGCGCCCGAAGGTGGCGATGACGAGATCGCTCTCGCGCTTCTGCACCGTCATGTCGCGCACCTGGATCGTCGGCATGCCACCCTTGAGCGGAGTCCAATGCTGACCGGCGTCGACCGTGAAGAAGAGACCGAACTCGGTGCCGACGAAGAGCAGGTTCCCGTTGACGTGGTCCTGCACGATCGTCCACGCATCCTGGCGCTCCGGCAGGTTGCCGGTGATGTTGGTCCACGTCCGTCCACGGTCCGAGCTGACAACGACGTACGGCTTGTAGTCACCGCGCTGCCAGTTGTTGAGCGTCGCAAACACCGTGTTCGCATCGCGCGGAGACGCGAAGACGTCGGTGACGTACGTATAGGCCGGCACGCCGGGGAACTGTTCCGCCTTCCGCCAGCTCTTTCCACCGTCCTCTGTCACCTGCACCAGCCCATCATCCGTGCCGGCGTAGATGAGGCCCTCGAGCAGCGGCGACTCGTCGAGTGCGACGATGTTGCTCAGCGCCGTCGTCGAGACGTTGAGTGCCACCGAGTCCGCCGGCCATACCTTGCCCATGATGGGGATCTCGTCCCGGTTGAGGTTTCGCGAGAGATCGCCGCTGACCGCCGTCCAGGTATCGCCGCGGTCGTCGCTGCGATACAGCCTGTTGCTCGCCCAGTAGAGCCGCTTGGGATTGTGCGGGCTGACGAAGTAGGGCGCGTCCCAGTTGGCGCGGTCGGCGGGCCCGGCCTGGCGCCCCTGCGGCCCGACGCGGCCCGCGGCCTGCGCGTCGCCCGCCGGCGCGCCGCCGAGCGCATCGTCGCCACCGGCCGGGCGCACGTTGCGCGACTGCGGCGGCCGGATCGAGCGCGACTGCCCGGTGTGCAGGTCCAGGCGCGTCACGTTCCCGTCCTGCGAGCTGGCGTAGACGATCGACGGATCGTCGGGATCGCTGCGCGTCTGGAAGCCGTCGCCGCCGCTCACGATGTACCAGTCGCTCGTGCGGACACCCCACCGGTTCAGCGTGCGCGAGGGGCCGCAGTGCGACCAGTTGTCCTGCGCGCCGCCGCAGACGTTGTAGAACGGCTTCGCGTTGTCCACCGAGACGCGGTAGTACTGCGTCACCGGGAGGCTGGCGAAGAAGCGCCAGGTCGCACCCTCGTCGTAGCTCTCGTAGAGGCCGCCGTCGTTGCCGAGCAGCATGTGGCGCTTGTCGGTCGGGTCCCACACCAGCGCGTGGTGATCGACGTGCACGCCGGTCGTCTCCCAGTTCACGCGCTCCCAGTTCCTGCCGCCGTCCGTGCTGCGCTCGACGTTGACGTTCATCGACCAGATCGTGTCCGGCCGGTACGGGTCCACGGAGATTTCGTGGTAGTAGGCGGCCCCGCCGCCTCGATACCAGTCGTCCACCGGCCTGGCCGCTTGCGCCAGCGGTGTGGCGGCGGTGCCGCCGCGGCCCGCCGGCGGCGTCGCGGGCGCGCCCGCCCCGGCCATCGCCGCGGCCACCGCGCCGCCGCGTCCGGCAACCGGCGTCATGTGGCCGATACGCGCCCACGTGGCGCCGGCGTCGTCCGACCGGTAGAACCCCGACTCGTCGCGCTTGGCGTCGATGATCGCGTAGAGGCGCGAGGGCTTGGTGCGGCCGTCGATGGCCAGGCCCGCACGGCCCATGTCGCCCTTCGGTAATCCCTTGGTCAGCTTCGTCCAGGTCTTGCCGCCGTCCTTCGATTTGAAGAGGCCGCCTTCGGGCCCGCCGCCGATCATCTGGCCCACCGCGCGCCGGCGCTGGTACGCCGCGGCATAGAGAACGTCCGGCTCTCTCGGGTCGAGCACGACGTCTGTGACGCCCGTGTCGGCGCTGATCGTGAGCACCGGCTTCCACGTGGCCCCGCCGTCGGTCGTCTTGAACAGGCCGCGCTCGCCGCCGGCCGACCACAGCGGCCCTTGCGACGCGACGTACACGACGCCGGAGTTGCGCGGGTCGATCGCGATCTTGCCGATGTGCTCAGAGGTCGCGAGGCCGACGCGCTTCCACGTCTTGCCGGCGTCGGTGGACTTGTAGACGCCATCCCCGAAATGCGCGCTCCGCTGGCTGGCGTTCTCGCCAGTCCCGAGCCAGACGATGGTCGAGTCCTTGGGGTCGACGACCACGCAGCAGAGCGTGAAGGACGCCTGGTCGTCGAAAACGGGCGCGAACGTGATGCCGCGGTTCGCCGTCTTCCACAGGCCGCCGAACGCGGAAGCGATGTACCAGACGTTCGGGTTCTTCGGGTCGATCGCGATGTCCGCGATCCGCCCGGTGGCAATCGCCGGCCCGATGCTGCGCAGTTCCAGGCTCTTCACGACGTCCGCAGTCAACCGGTCCCCGCCCTGCCCCGAGAGAACGGCGCCCGCGGCGGCGAGGGTGACGGCGACGAGGGACATCGACAACAGTCTTCGCATGGGTGCTCCAGTCCGAACGCGAGATACCGCGCGCATGCTAGTCAAGGGAGTCGACGGAGTCAACGGAGTCGACGGAGTCGACGGAGTCAACGGAGTCAACGGAGTCCACGGAGTCCACGGAGTCAACGGAGTCGACGGAGTCGACGGAGTCGACGGAGTCAGAGAGTCCACGGAGTCCAGAGAGTCCACGGAGTCGACGGAGTCGACAGAGTCAACGGAGTCCATGGAGTCCACGGGATCCACGGAGTCCACGGGTCGACAAAGTCGTGTCAGTCGCGCCGTCAAGTGCGCTCGATGAAGAAAAGTCGCGAGTACCACGGAACTGGCACGGAATGTGACGACCAGGTCTGCATGAAGGCCAAAAAGCTCGAAGATCTGCAGATTTGGCAACGGGCACGGCGCTATGTCCAGGCAATGTTTGCCATCGGGCGGTTGCCAGCGCTCGATCGTGACCTGCGGCTGCGCGAACAGATCAATGACTGTGGCGATTCGATCATGTCCAACATCGCCGAGGGCTTCGGTCAGTCAACCGATCGCGCCTTCGCCCGGTATCTGGTCATCTCGCGAGGTTCCCTCCTCGAGAGCCGCAGCCACCTCGTGGTTGCGGTCGACCGGGGGTACGTGTGCGCCGAACGCGTCGACGCAATGCTGCAAGAGAACGATGAGATCGAGAAGATGATGCTCGCCTTGATCCGCTACCTTTACCGGTCCAACCGAAAGAACCGTATCTGGCCCTAGCCTCAATGCCTTTCGGAAATTCGGTGTCGTGAATCTCCACGTGTACTTTTTGCACTTGTACTGTTCCGGCGGAATCGATATGTATTCTGGTGGCCCTGACCCTGCTGGAACAGATCCCGGCGCGCGCGCTGGTACTGGCCGACCGTTGTACGGCTGCGGGGCGTGTACCGCGCGGCTCCAATCCCGGTGACGCTGCGGTACCGAGGCACACCCGACGCCACCACGGTGACGCTGCGGGAGATCCGCATGCAGGTGGGCCGACAGGGCCACCGGCCCACTACGCTCCGGCTGTGGACGAGCCTCACCGACCCGCGCGGCGCACCGCCGCTGGACCTCGCGCGGTTGTACGCCCAGCGGTGGGAGCACGGGCTGTACTTTCGCGAGGTGAAACGGCACCTGCGGCGAAGCGACCTGCTGCAAAGTCATACCGTGGAGACCGCGGCGGAGGAGATCGCCGCGATCGTCCTCGCTAGCGCGCTGCTCGCCGTCGACGGCTCGCAATTCCCGAAAGGCATTGGCCCTAGCCTGGATGAACTCCGCAGATTCGCTGGACGCCGTGGACTCCGGGACTGCGTCGTTCAAAAACTCCGCGGACGCTGACTTCTTAGACGTCGTCGACTGGGTCGACTTCTTAGACGTCGTCGACTTCTTGGACTTCGTGGACTTCGTGGACTTCGTGGACTTCGTAGACTCCGTCGACTCCGTCGACTTCCCCTTATGATGCCCCCATGCCACACGTGCCAGACATGCCCGGTGACGGCCTCGACCACCCTGTCGGCTTCGTGCTCCGTCTAGGCCGGGCGTTTCACGCAGCCGGCTACCCGGCGCACCGCCTCGAACAACTTCTGAAGTCCGCCAGCGATCGGCTGAGTCTCGAGGGCCAGTTCTTCTCGACGCCCACGTCCCTGCTCGCGGCGTTCGGGCCGCTCGAGCGCCAGCACACACACATCATCCGCGTGGATGTCGGCAGCGTGAATCTCGCGCGCCTGGCCGCGTTGGACGTGGTCGCACGTGACGTGGAGAGCGGACGCGCGACGCCGGCGGAAGGGTCGGCGCGGATCGACGCCATCGAGACGGCGCGGGCGCCATGGGGAACGGCCACGACGATCCTGGCGTCCGCGGTCGCGTCGGCCACTGGCGCCCGGCTTCTCGGAGGCGGGGCGCACGAGATCGGCGCCGCGGTGGCCGTGGGGCTCGTGCTCGGCTTCTTCTTCACGGTCATCGCCCCGCGCCTGCCGACGCTCGAACTCCTCGAATTCGTCGGCGGCTTGATGGGGGCGACGCTCGTGGCCGGCATGGTCGCCGCCGGCTACCGGTGCTCGATGCCGCTGACGATTCTCGGCGGCCTCGTAACGCTGCTCCCGGGCCTCGCGCTGACGACGGCGATGATGGAACTCGGCAGCCGTCACCTCGCGTCGGGCACTGCCCGACTCGGAGGGGCGGTCGTGTCGCTCTTCGCGTTGGCCGCTGGCGCCGCCATCGGCCCGGCCATCGTCGCGATCTTCACCGGTGACCTGCCGTCGGTCCGCGCCGTTCCGCTTCAGGAGTGGACGCGCACGGTGGCGCTCGGCGTGGCGCCGCTCGCGTTCGGCGTGCTGCTGGCCGCGCGGCCGCGTGACCTGCCGTGGATCCTCGTCGTGGCGCTGATTGGCTTCGGCGGCATGAAGGCGGGCCAGGGATGGCTGGGGCCGGAGCTTGGCGCGTCGGTCGGAGCGCTGGCCGTCGGCATCGCGGCGAACGCCGCGGAGCGGGCCCGCGCGGCGCTTGCGGTCGTCCTGATCGTACCTGGCATCCTGCTGCTCGTACCCGGCAGCCTCGGATTCAACAGCGTCACGGCGCTGCTCGATCAGAACGTCGTCCGCGGCGTGGCTGCGTGGTCGGCGATGCTGGTCACGGCAGTCGCGCTCGCGGCTGGACTGCTGCTGTCGAACGTCCTCCTGCCGCCGAAGCGGGTCATCCCGCGCGCGTAGCCTCGCACCGTTCGCCACCGTACCCGCTGTGACAAGCCTCGGGAGTCTTTTTCTGGCCGCCATGGCCACGAAATGACTCCCGACGCTTGTGTGTCCGCGTCCCTCGACTCCTGGGACTCCGTTGACGATGGGCGAGACAGCCGGGCAGCGGATGACGGTCCGGTCTGCTGCCCGACTCCGTCGACTCCGTCAACTTACCTCGCCGCCGCCTGAATCGACAGGGCCACCTTCACCTCGTCGCCGACGAGGAAGCTGCCGGTCTCGAGCGCCGCGTTCCACAGCAGGCCGTAGTCTCTACGGTTCAGCGTCAGTTCCCCTTCGAACCCGATCTTCTCGTTGCCCCATGGGTCCTTCGCGGTGCCGAGGTAGCTGGCCTTCAGCGTGACCGGCTTGGTGACGCCGCGGATCGTGAGGTCGCCGGCGACGTCGAAGGTGTCCGAGCCCGTGCGGGTGATGCGCCTGCTCTTGAACGTCAGCGTCGCGTGCTCGTCGGCCAGGAGGAAGTCGCCCGAGCGGAGATGCGCGTCGCGCTGCGCGTCGTTGGTGTCGATGCTCGCCGCCTGGATGACCACGTCGACCGACGAGCCCGTCGGGTCGGCCTGGTCGTACTCGATCGTGCCCGCGAAGTCCGAGAACCGCCCGCGCACGCGGCTGAGAAGATGGCGCACCTGGAAGCTGACCTCCGAATGGGCCTTGTCGATCGCGAACGTCCTCGTTGCCTTTTCCGTTGCTGTTGCCATGATTTGCTCCTGATCCTTTGATCCTGATTGAAGTGAGTGTTACAACACATATGCCAGCGGCCACAAGGCCCCGGCGGCGGAATTCCCTGGCTATCCGCGGCTTCTCACCTCGGCGAGCAGCTCGACGAGCTGCCGCAGCCGCTCGTCGCGCATGTGCCCGAGCTCCTGCTCGTGAAACTCATCCACGGCAGCGTCGAGGTCCGAAAGAATCTTCAGGCCCGCGCGGGTGATGGTCGTGTTGACGTAGCGGCGGTCGCTGCCGCCGCGCGCGCGCCCGATGAGCCCTTGCTCTTCGAGCCGGTCGAGCAGACGGGTCACGTCCGGGACCCGGCGCAGCATCCGCTCGCGGATTTCGTTCCTGCAGAGGCCGTTGGACCCGGCTCCACGCAGGATGCGCAGAACGTTGTACTGGGTGGCGGTGATGCCGCGGGGCTTCAGCCAGGTCTCGAACGAGTGCTCGAGGACGGCCGCCGTCCGCTGAATGCTGAGCGACGCCTCGTGCTCCGCGCTGCGAAACGGCCGCGTCTGCTTCAGTTCGGTCCTGAGGTCCGGCGCCATGACCCTCATAATACGTGTTCAAACACGCACTGTCAAGAGAGTTCATTGGACTGGAGGAATTTGCTGGACTGGGCCGTTGATTTTCGTGTGCTCCGCGTGGAGGCCCTCGACTCCGTGGACTCGTCGGCTCCGTGGACTACGTCGACTGGCCTGAGACTCGTCGACTACGTCGACTCCGTGGACTACGTCGACTGCGTGGACTACGTCGACTGGCCCGAGACTCGTCGACTACGTCGACTCCGTGGACTACGTCGACTGCGTGGACTACGTCGACTGGCCCGAGACTCGTGACTACGTCGACTCCGTGGACTACGTCGACTTCTTCTCGCCCAGAGACACGAAAGGCCCGTCGAGCGCTTGGCAGCTTTCTCGACGGGCCTAGAAAACACCCGGGGGGTTGTCGTCAATTAGCACTGGCGCCTCCTCAAAGATGTTGGACTCGAGCCGGCGAGTCGAGCGACTCGCCACCGTCCGTTCGTCCTCCTTTCGAGGTTGGCTTCCTTGGCCCTCTCCGCCCGATGTCGCGCGACCGGCGAGCGTGCCGCAGCCGCTGTGCCGGATGTCTTTCGGGGCCCGTTCAGTGCAGCCCCGACTCGCTCCGACTCACGGGCGTGAGTGAGTTCAAACTACGCTCACTTCCCACTCACGTCAAGCTCAGGCGTGCGCTTTGTCGCATCCGGAACTGGACGCAGGAGGTGAAAGGGAAAGTGGGGCGGCGAAATGCAGAATGAAAACGACCGTCGGGGGACCGTCCGGATGCGGGTTCCGACTGCCCGGATCCGGACAGGGCCCCGGCGTCGGCGGCCGCCGGCCGCGCAACAAATGCCAACCGTTGCCGCGGTTGACCCGTCAAAACATGCGGGAAACAGCGATGCCGCGGTGGGCCACCAGTTGCGCGGAAGCCGGGCGCCATGTGGTATCGGACGTGCAGCCCGGCGGTGACGGAGCCAGGACCATGACGTTAGCAGCGACCACTCTCCGGGTCACCGGCGTCCTCGGCGCCATCTGCGTCGTGCTGGCGGCCGCAACGCTCTGGCTGGTGTTCACGGAGCCTGCCACCGTCGCGCGGGTGGCCTACGACGGCGACGTGTCGCGGCTGCTGGACGTGATCACGGCCGCCTTGACGAATATGGTCCGTGCGGCGGCGCGGTACCTCTAGCCGATCCGCCTACCCGCCCAGCCCGTACTCTCTCAGCTTCCTGTACAAGTTCCGCTCGCTGATGCCGAGCATCTGCGCGGCTTGCGCGCGGTGGCCGTCCGTCGCGCGCAACGCCGCCTCGATGTGGCTGCGCTCCAGCTGTACGAGCGTCAGCGCGCCGGAAGGCTGGCCGCCGCTTCCCGGCGCGGTCCCGGCTGCCGCCGCCTCGGCCCTCGCGCCCGCCGGGCCGCTGCGGATCGAGGGCGGGAGGTGTGCCGCCCCAATCTCCGCCTCGTCCGACACGATCATCGCCGCCTCGATGACGTGCAGCAGCTCGCGCACGTTGCCCGGCCAGTCATGGCGCCGGAGGGCCTCCAGCGCCCCGGGGCCGAGCCGCTTCCGGGATCCAAACCGCTCGTTGAGGCGGGCGACGAACTGCGCGGCCAGCACCTCCACGTCGCCCTCGCGTTCGCGCAGCGGCGGCAGCGTCAGGCTGATCGTGCTCAGGCGGTAGTAGAGGTCCTCGCGAAAGAGACCCTGGCGCACCATCGCGGCGAGGTCGCGGTTGGTCGCCGCCAGCACGCGCACGTCCACCCGGATCTCGGTGGTGGCTCCCACCCGGCGGAAACTGGACGTGTCCAGCACGCGCAGCAGCTTGACCTGCGTGGCGGGGCTGACCTCGCCGATCTCGTCGAGGAAGACGGTGCCGCCGTGCGCAACCTCGAAAAGCCCCGGCTTCGCGCGGTCCGCGCCGGTGAACGCGCCCCGCTCGTGCCCGAACAGTTCGCTCTGGAGGAGGCTCTCCTGGAGGGCGCCGCACTCCACGACGACGAACGGCTTGTGACGGCGGGCGCTCCGCGCGTGAATGAGCTTGGCGGCCATCTCCTTGCCGGACCCGGTCTCGCCTGAGAGCAGCACGGTCGAGTCGCTCGGCGCGACGCGATCGATGAGCTGCATCACCCGGCGAAACGCCGGGCTGGCGCCGATGAATGCCGCGCTGGGGTCGATCGGCGTGAGGGCGCGCTCGAGCAGGGCGGCCCTGCGCTGCAGGGACTGCCTCTCCAGCGCGCGGCCGATGCGCACCTCCAACTCGTCGAGCGGGCAGGGCTTCACCACGTAGTCGAAGGCGCCCTTGCGGATCGACTCGATCGCGGTGTCGATCGACCCGTGCCCGGTCAGCATCACCACCTGGCTGCCGGGGCTCGCCTCCCGGATCCCCTCCAGCACGGCAAGGCCGCTCATGTCGGGCAGCTGCAGGTCGAGCAGGACGACGTCGGGCGCGCTTTCGACGGCCGCGCGGATTCCATCCGCCCCGGTGCCGGCCGTGATGACGGCGTGGCCCACGCGCTTCAGCTCGCCGGCGAGCACGTGCCTGAAGGCGGGGTCGTCGTCCACGAGGAGGATCGAAGTCGTGTTCATGGGCCTAACAAATCTGTAAGTTCGCGACGCTCTGCCACGAAAAGACTCCCGAGGCTTGTCACAGTGTCGGGAGGCGGATCTCGAAGGTCGAGCCGGCGCCGAGCGCGCTCTCCACGGCGATGTCGCCCGACCAGTGGCGGACGAAGTTCAGCGAGAGGAACAGGCCCAGGCCGGTGCCCCCCTTTCGAAGGCTGAAGAACGGCTCGAAGATGCGCTTCTGGTGCTCGGGGGCGATGCCGCACCCCCGGTCGCGAATCGCGATGCGGACCTGGTCCCCGCCGGCGACCGTCACCATCACGGTCGTTCCCGGCGCGCTCGCCTGCACCGCGTTGACCAGCAGGTTGATGAGCGCGTGCTGCAGGTCGGCCTCGTCCGCGCGCACGTGCACGCCGGCCGCCAGCGGCCCGAGCTCGATCCGGACCCCGTTCGCGCGCGCCGTCGGCGCCACCAGCCGCTCGGCCGCCGACACGGCGGCCGCGACATCGACGATCTCGCCCGACGAGGACTGCCCGCGGGCCATGCGGAGGAAATGCTGCGTGATGCCGCGGCACCGCAGCAGCTGCTCGCGCGCCATCCCCGCGCTTTCGCCGATGCTGCCCACGTCCGGCGCCGCGCTGCGGCCCGCCTCGCGCAGGATCCCCTCGACGCACATGAGGGTCGTGGCCAGCGGCGTGTTCAGCTCGTGCGAAAAGCCCGACGCGAGCAACCCCAGCGACGCCACGCGGTGCGACTCGGCCAGCCGCGCCTCCGCCGCCCGCCGCTCGGAGATGTCGCGCCACACCTCGACCACGTAGTCCACGCCGCCGCCCGCACCGTGGATCGGCGAGGTGTGCACCTCCTCCCACGCGGCGCCGCCGCCGGGAAGCCGCCGCTCGCAGATGCGCACCTGGCGATCGCCGGACTGCAGGCAGGCAGCCGTCGGGCACCCGGTCACGCCGCACATCCCTTCGCCCCCCTCTCGGCACCCGCAGCCGAGCACCTCCTGCCGCGACCGGTGCACCCGCTGCAGGAAGGCGTCGTTGGCCGCGATCACCCGCCGGTTCGCGTCGAGGACCGCGATGCCGTCGTCGATGCTGTTGATGATGGTCTCGAGCCGCTCGCGCTGGTCGCGGACCTCGCCGACGAGGCCCGCCATCGAGTCGGCCATCGAGTTGAACTCGCGCGCCAGCCAGGCAATCGTGTCACTGCCCCCCGCCGGGACGCGGCGAGCGAGGTCGCCGCCGGCGATGAGGCGGGCGGTCGTCTCGAAGCGCTGGAGCCGGCGGAGCACGGCGACGCGCACCACGAGACCGATGGCGGCGACGAGGACGAGCGTGAGCAGGCCGCTGCCGAACACCATCCAGCGCAGGTCGCCGTTCATCGACGCCCGCAGCTCGCCGACATTCGAGTCGAGGATCAGGATTCCGTTGATGCCGTGCGACGGCTCGTGGCACCGCTGGCAGGGCTGCCGGTTTCGCAGCGGGATCACGGTGCGGAGCACCGTGCCGTTCCGCGTGTCGATCACGCGGGCCGATCCGCGCTGCGCGGGCGGGAAGCGGTGGCACGCCTGGCACGTGGGCGACCCGGGGTCGAGTTCCCCCGGCGGGCCCGGCGGCCCGCTGGCGTAGCGGACGATGCCACGCCGATCCAGCAGCAGGATGCGATCGATGCCCGGCTGCCGCCCGAAGCTCTCGATCATCCGCGCGATCAGGCTGCGATCGTTCTCCATCATCTGATGCTCGAGCGCGGCGTGGATCAACTCGCCGTCGCCGAGCGCGGTCGCGCGCGCGGTGTCGAGCAGCGCCTGGAAATGATGGAGGGAATACACGTAGGCGGCGATGCCGCAGGCGGAGGCCACGGCGGCGGTGATGCCCACCGCCAGCCCGACGGTCATGCCGGTGAGGCGCGGCCGGATGCGCATTGTAGGGAGAAACCGGCCGAATCTTGGCAGATGCGCGGGGCCGCGTCAACTCACCCGTGGCATCCCTGACAACTGACAGCCTGGCAGGCGCGACCTGACAACCTGGCAGATGGCAGCCGCGAGATGCCAGGCGATCGCCCGTTTTACTCGAGAAAACGTGACACGCCGGGTGGCATCCAAGCTGCTCCATGCAGACGCCAAAGGGGGCAACCAATGGAAATGTTCCTGATGGCGCTCTGTATGAGCCTGCTCGGCGTGGCGGTGACCGCGATCGCGTTCGGCGCGGCGACCAGGGAAGAGGCCTCGAATGTCGAGGCGGTGCCCGAGGCGAAGCCGGTCCCGGCCTTCGCGCCCGCGCGGTTCTTCGTCGACGAGATGCCGGTGTCCGCCTCGCAGCCGCGCGTCCCGATCGAAGCGCTGCTCCTCCAACTCGAACGCCACATCCGCCTGGAACAGGCCGCGGCGGAGTCGTTCCTCGACTGCCCCACCGCGCAGTCGCTGCACAGCCGAACCTCGTCGCCCCTGGTCCATTAGGTGACAGCCATGGCCAACGGAGTACCCGAACTGCTCAAGGGGCTTCCCGCGGAGGAAGCCGCGGACGTCGTCGCGCTGGGCAACCCGATCCGACTGGCGGCCGGACAGCTGCTCTTCGGCCTCGGCGCCACGGCCGACAGCATCTACGTCATCCGCTACGGCCGCATCGCCCTCACGCTGCCGATGCAGGTGGGCGGCCGCGAGGAAGACGTGCTCGTCGAAGAGCGGACGCCCGGGCAGACGGTGGGCTGGTCGGCGCTCATCCCGCCGCACCGCTTCACGCTGAAGGCGTCGGCGATGCTCGAGACCGAGGTGCTCGCCCTCTCCCGGCAGGCGCTGCTCGATCACTTCGCGTCGCGGCCCGCGGCCGGCTACGCGCTCATCACCAACGTCTCGGCGATCGTCGGCCAGCGCCTGCAGGTCTTCCAGGCGATGTGGCTGCGCGAGATCCAACGGGTGGTCGAGTACCGCTCGGCGTAGGACGAACCATGACTCCTGGCAGAAGGAACGCGTGGCTCGTGCTCTCCTGCGTGCTGCTGGCCGCCCCGGTTGCGGCGCAGGCGCCAGCCAACGAGCGCCCCGAGGTGCCGCCGCCCCCCTTCACGGACGGCATCTTCCCGTGCACCAGCTGTCACGCGAGCCTCCCCGTCAACCGCACCCGCCGGGAGCTGCAGGACATGCACGGCGACATCGTCCTGAAGCACGACGAGCAGCATCGCTGGTGCCTCGACTGCCACGACCCCGCGAACCGCGACGTGCTGCACCTCGCGAGCGGCGAGGCGGTCCCGTTCGAGGAGTCGTACCGCCTGTGCGGGCAGTGCCACGGGGAGAAGCTGCGCGACTGGCGGGCGGGCGTGCACGGCCGGCGAGTCGGCGAGTGGAACGGCCACAAGAGCTACTTGCTGTGCGCGCACTGTCATAACCCGCACCAGCCGCGCTTCAAGGCCATCGCCCCGAAGCCCGCGCCCAAACCGCCGGCGCCGCCCAAGTAGGTACCCATGTCAAACCGCGAGACCGGTCCGGACACGTGTGGCGCGAACCTCCAGGTTCGCGGCGGCAAGCGCGAAGCTGGGGCTCCGGCGCGTGCTCGTGTCTCTCGCCGCGAGTTCGGT
Organism: uncultured Acidobacteriota bacterium; assembly: GCA_963724775.1. Lineage (GTDB taxonomy): Bacteria > Acidobacteriota > Vicinamibacteria > Vicinamibacterales > Fen-181 > CAVRWB01. Next base: position 537,968 of record CAVRWB010000020.1, on the reverse strand, counting down.
TCGTGGGCGGCGGCGGCCGCCGCCGGCTGGATCCTCACCGCGTGCGGGCCGCGGCGTCTGCACGAGATGCCGAAGGAGCGCCTCCGCCGCGCGCTCGCGGACATGGAGCGCGAGTACCGCGAGAAGTTCGGCACGGCGGTCACCGTCAGCGACACGCCGGCCATGCACGGCGTCACCTTCGCCTATGCCCTCGACATCTCGCGCTGCATCGGCTGCCGGCGCTGCGTCTACGCCTGCGTGGAGGAGAACAACCAGTCGCGCGACCCGCAGGTGCACTGGATCCGGGTGCTCGCGATGGAGAAGGAAAAAGGCATCGACTTCGCGCATGCCGACCCGTACTACCAGCCGGAGGCGGTGCCGCAGGAGGGCCACTTCTACGTCCCGGTCGCATGCCAGCAGTGCCGCAACCCGCCGTGCACGAAGGTCTGCCCCACGGGCGCCACCTGGACGGAGCCTGACGGCATCGTCGTCATCGACTACGACTGGTGCATCGGCTGCCGCTACTGCATGGCCGCCTGCCCCTACGGCGCGCGCCACTTCAACTGGGGCGAGCCGTCGGTGCCGAAGGCCTCGCTCAACCCGAAGACGCACGTGCTCGGCAATCGCCCTCGCCCGCAGGGCGTCGTCGAGAAGTGCACGTTCTGCATCCAGCGGACGCGCGAGGGGCGCTACCCCGCGTGCGTCGAGGCCTGCCCGGTGGGCGCCAGGAAGTTCGGCAACCTGCTCGATCCGGAGAGCGAGATCCGCTATGTCATCGAGCACAAGCGGGTACTCGTGCTGAAGGAAGAGCTCAACACGATCCCGAAGTTCTTCTATTTCTATGCAACGTAAGAGGATTTGGGCCATTTGCCGATTTCGCGATTTGACGATTTGGTGGCCGGCGATTGTCGCGAGCCGGGTCAGAAGACCGCAAAATCGAGAAATCGCAAAATCCGAGAAATCGAGAAATCTCCCCTTGAGGGCGACCGCGTGAGCATCATCAGCCAGTTTCCCCGCTTCGTCGTCGGCAGTGTGGCGCTGGTCCGGCGCGGCAACGCGCCCTACTGGGCGTGGCTGACGTTCCTCGCCGTGCTCATCGTCTCGGGCGCCGAGGCGTACGGCCGCCAGCTGTCGTCGGGCCTCGTCGTCACGGCCATGCGCGACCAGGTGAGCTGGGGCTTCTACATCGGCAACTTCACGTTCCTCGTGGGCGTCGCGGCGGCCGCCGTGGTCCTCGTGATTCCCGCGTACATCTACGACTGGAAGCCGATTCGAGAGATCGTGATCTACGGCGAGCTGCTGGCCATCAGCGCCATCCTCATGTGCCTGATGTTCGTCACGGTGGACATCGGCCGCCCCGACCGCTTCTGGCACCTGCTCCCGGGCGTCGGGCGCCTGAACTTCCCCGGGTCGCTGCTTGCCTGGGACGTGCTCGTGCTGAACATCTACTTCGTGATCAACCTCACGGTCGCCACGCACATCCTCTACCGTGCATTCAACGGCCGGCACTACGACAAGCGCCTCGTGGTTCCGCTCGTCCTCCTGTCGATCCCGATGGCGGTCGGCATCCACACCGTCACGGCGTTTCTCTACAACGGCCTCGCCGCGCGGCCGTACTGGAACTCGTCGATCCTCGCACCGCAGTTCCTCGCCTCGGCGTTCTGCTCGGGCCCGGCCATCCTCCTGATCGTGCTGCAGGTGCTCCGCCGCTTCACGGCGTTCGAGATCCGCGACGAGGCGATCTGGAAGATCGCGGAGTTGATGGCCTACGCGATGTTCCTCAACCTGTTCCTTCACGGCGCAGAGGCGTTCAAGGAGTACTACTCCGACACGGAGCACCTGCTCTACACGCGCTACTACTACCAGGGCCTGGGCGCGCACAGGACGCTGGTGCCCTACGCGTGGTCGGCGGTCACGCTGAACCTGTCGGCGTTCCTGCTCTTCATCGTGCCCGCGGCGCGGCGCCACTGGGTGACGCTGAACCTCGGCTGCCTGGCCGTGTATGCCGGCTGCTACATCGAGAAGGGCATGGGCCTGATCATCCCCGGCCTCACGCCCGACGCGCTCGGTGAAATCTACGAGTACGCGCCCTCGATGACCGAGCTGCGGGTGGCGGCCGGCGTCTTCGCGCTGGGGTTCCTCGCGTTCACGCTGATGCTCAAGGTGGCGGTGCCCATCTCGCTCGGCGAATTCCAGGGAAGCGACGCTCCACGCGAGCAGGGCGTGTGAGCGGCGCTACAATGCGCCCATGCCCACCCTTCGAACCCGGAAGCCTGCCTTCACGCTCGCCGGTGCCTCCGTTGTCGCGGTGATCCTCGCCGCGACGCCCGGCGGCCAGCAGGCTCAGGCTCCCGCCTCGCAGCCCGCCCCGGCCGTTCCTGCGGGCGCCACGCCCCAGGTCACCTTCAAGGTCGAGGTGAATTACGTCGAGGTCGGCGCGGTCGTCCTCGACAGGGAAGGCCGGTTCGTCGGCGACCTGCAGAAGGACGACTTCCAGGTGTTCGAGGACGGCAAGCCCCAGGCGGTCTCGACGTTCACGCTCGTGAACATGCCGTTGGACCGGCCCGAGAAGCCTCTCTTCTCGCCAGACGCCATCGAGCCGGACGTGCAGAGCAACGCGTCGCCGTTCGCGGGCCGGCTCTACCTCCTGGTTCTCGACGACCTGCACACGAGCTTCTCGAGTACCGAAGGAGGTGAGGCGCGAAGCCGCGCGCTTCATCGAGCAGGTGGTGCGGGACGGCGACGTGGCAGCGGTCGTGTCGACCAGCGGCCGCCTCGACACCTCCCAGGACTTCACGGCCAGCCGGCGACTCCTCCTTCGCGCCGTCGATCGCTTCCAGGGCCGCGGCCTCACGTCCGCGACGGTGAACAAGATCGAGAGCTACAACGCCGTGCGCGACATGCAGGGCGCGCGCGCGCCGGCAATGCGGGCGCCGGAGGACAACGAGGCGCCGGAGCGCGCGTACAACGCGCGCAACACGCTGTCGGTCATCCGGCGCCTGTCGGATCTGCTGGCCGGCATCCGCGGCCGGCGCAAGGCGCTCGTCCTGTTCAGCCCCGGGATCGACTACAACATCGCCAACGCGATCACCAACGGCTGGTCCGGCAACGAGGACCGCGCGCCGATCAGCCCGGGCAGCGGCCCGACCAGGGAGGTCCAGCTCGACGCCCTGGACACGATCGCCAGCGCGACGCGGGCCAATGTCGTCATCTACAGCGTCGACCCGCGCGGCCTCACCGCGGGGGCCGGGACGGCAGACACGCCTGGCATCCCAAGCGACGCGAGCCCGACGCTCGACATCAACGTGCAGGCGATGCAACAGGAGATCGCGACACAGCACGACAGCCTTCGTGCGCTCTCCGAGGGCTCCGGCGGCTTTGCCACCTTCAACACGAGCAACCTGTCCTCGGCCTACGACCGGATCCGCGACGACAACAGCACGTACTACGTGCTCGGCTACTCGTCGGGGAACAACAAGCGCGACGGCAAGTTCAGGAAGATCGAGGTCAGGACCAGGCGGTCGGGCGTCGAGGTGCGTGCCAGAAAGGGCTACGTGGCGCCGCGCGGCAACGCGCCCGCTCCGGCCGGCAGCGACGACCCGAAATCTCTCATTCCTCCGCCGCTGCGGGAAGCCATGGCGAGCCCGCTGCCTGTGAGCGGGGTCAGGCTCGCCGCGTTCGCCGCGCCGTTCCGCGGCACCGCCGGCAAGCCCGCGGTGATGCTCGTCCTCCAGGTGGACGGCCGCGACCTCACGTTCAAGGAAGAAGGCGGCGTCTTCAACGGTGGAGTGGACCTCTCGGTCGTCGCCCTCGACAGCCAGGGGAAGACGCACGACGCGCTGCACCGCGCCGTCCCGATGCCGCTCAAGCCCGAGTCCTACAAGATGGTGTCGCAGTCCGGCATCCGCATCGTCTCGCGCGTCGAGCTGGCGCCTGGCCGCTACCAGCTGCGCATCGCGGCGATGGACCTCGGCCGGCCGCCCGCCGGCGCGGTGCACTACGACATCGAGGTACCCGATTACGACGCGCTGCCGTTCGGGATGAGCGGACTGGTCTTGACCTCGAGCCTGGCCGGGACCATCCCCACGGCTGGGAGCAACGCCGTCGAGGAACTGCGCGGCACGCTGCCTGGCCCGCCCACGCTCGCGCGCCAGTTCCGTTCCGGCGAGGAGCTCGCCCTCCTCGCGGAGATCTACGACCGGCAGCCCGGCTCCCACACCACCGATATCGTCACCACCCTGCGAACCGACGATGGCCGGGAAGTCGTGCGGCAGGAGGAGCAGCGGACCGACGCGGAGTTCGCCGCGGGCAAGGGCCGGCTGGCATACACCACGCGCGTCCCGCTGAAGGGCGCGGCACCGGGGCTGTACGTGCTGCGGGTGGAGGCGCGCTCGAGGCTGCAGAAGGAGCCGGTGATGAGAGAGGTGCAGTTCAGGATCGTTGACCGTTGAGCGTTGAGCGTTGAGCGTCGAGCGTTGAGCACGTCGAGCGTCGACCGTCGAGCGTTTGACGGTTGATGCAACGCTTGACGCTGAACGCTTGACGCTTGACGGTTGACGTCGTTGACCGTCGACGTTGACCGTTCGAAGGCAACCGCTTGAACGCTTGACGCTTGACGTTGACGTTCTACCCAAACAGCGACCCTGCCGCCCACGGCTTCCTGAACGCCGCGCTCGACAGCGGCGGGAACTCGCGGTCGAGGCCGGCGCGATCGCGCGCAATCACGAACAGCTGCGCGGTCGCGTCCGCAAGCGGCCCCTCCCCGCGCATGCGCGCCCCCCATCGCGCATCGCTCATGCGCCCGCCGCGGACCTGTCGGATCCGGCCCATCACCTTCTCGCGCTCGCCGGGCAGGTGCTGTTCGAGCCAGCGCTCGAACAGGTCCGCCACGCCGTGCGGCAGACGCAGCATCGTGTAACCCGCGAAGCGCGCGCCCGCCGACGCCGCCGCGGCGAGGATCGACGGGACTTCGTGCTCGGTAAGGCCAGGAATGACGGGCGCGACCATCACGCCGACCGGGACGCCCGCGGCGGCCAGCTTCGCCATGGCGCCGAGCCGCGCGTCCGCCGTTGCCGCCCTGGGTTCCAGCGAGCGGCGGAGCGGCTCGTCGAGCGTGGTGATCGTGAGGCACACATGGGCCGCGCCGACGCTCGCCAGGTTCGCCAGAAGGTCGGCGTCACGGGCGACCAGCGCGCTCTTCGTGACGATCGTCACCGGCTGCCCGCAGTCCGCCATCAGCTCGAGGCAGCGCCTGACGAGGCGCAGCTGCCGCTCCACCGGCTGATACGGGTCCGTCACCCCGCTCATGGCGAGGGGCTCGCCGATCCACGATCGCCGCCGCAGCTCGTCCCGGAGCAGCTCGGGCGCTCTCTCCTTCACGAAGATCCGGCTCTCGAAGTCCAGTCCGGCCGACAAGCCGAGGTACTCGTGCGTCGGACGGGCATAGCAGTAGATGCAACCGTGCTCGCAGCCGCGGTAAGGGTTGAGGCTGTACCTGAACGGAACGTCGGGGCTGTCGTTCCGCGCGATGATGGCCCGCGTCTGGTCACGATAGAACTGTGTCGGCTCGTTGCCGACAGACTCTGGATCGTCCGCGTCGGGGACAAGCGCGAGCCGTTCGAACCGGTTGGGCGGGTTGGTATCGGTGCCTCGAGCTGACATAAACGGTGCGGTATTGAGCAGGGCGAAAGCCCGCTTCTCCCGATAATCCTCGGCAGGACTGTTTCCGATGGGGAGCAACGCATCGGAATGCCCAGGGCGTGAGCCCTGAGCGACGGACATCTCGCAGTGTAACACGTTATTCGCTTTTTCTTCGCCTCACCCGGCCGATGGCATGGATTCACGGCTCCTGCGCTAGAATGGCACGTCAACACCCGAACAAAGCGTCGGGTCATGAGCCGTCAGCCGCGCTGGGGGCTGTTTGTCGCTTCCGGTTCGGCTGCCGTCCGGACCAACGGTATCGGCGAGCTTTCTCCTCGGTCTCTCCGGGAAAGAGCTTCCATATCTTCGTCACGACGGGCGGCGTGTACGGAGACGTTTTTCGATGACGCATTTCGACAGGGCCCACTGGGCGCTGATCCTCGGAGGATCCAGCGGGTTCGGGCTGGCCTCCGCGAAGAAGCTGGCCGCCGAGGGACTGAACGTCTGTGTCGTGCACCGCGACCGCCGCGGGGCGATGGAGCGGGTGAACCGCGAGTTCGACGCGATCCGCGCGTGCGGCCGGGGTTTTCTGCCGCTCAACCTCGATGCGCTCAGCACCGAAGGCATCGCGAGCGTTCTTCAGGAACTGGCCCGCGAGATGGGGCCCGATGGGCGGGTCCGCGTCCTCCTCCACTCCATCGCCTTCGGCAACCTGCGGCCGATTGCCCGCTCCTCCGGTCGTGGGACCGCCGATGCGGCCTTCGATTGCCTTGCCGACGCCCTCGGCGTGGCGAGGACCGAGGTCGACCGCGCGGTGGAGCAGGCAGCCGAGGCCGGCGAGCCACTCTGGCAGGTGATGCGGCCGGTGGATTACGGCGAGGCGCTGCTCGAAGACGAGGACATGGCCCGCACGATCTACGCCATGGGCACCAGCCTCCTCACGTGGGTCCAGCGCGTGCATGCGGCGGGTCTCTTCGCTGCCGATGCGCGGGTCCTCGGGCTGACGAGCGAGGGCAACGCGGTCGCGTGGCGCGGCTACGCCGCGGTGGCCGCGGCAAAATCGGCGCTCGAGTCGATCTCGCGCGCCATCGCGGTGGAGTTCGGCCCGCTGGGGCTCCGGTCGAACGTCGTCCAGCCGGGGGTCACTGACACGCCCGCGCTTCGCGTGATCCCCGGGAGCGAGCGGATGAAGGCGGGCGCGCGCATGCGCAACCCCCTGGGGCGACTCACCACGCCGGAAGATGTCGCGAACGTCATCTACTTGCTGTGCCTGGACGAGGCGCGGTGGATCAACGGCGCCCTGATCCGCGTGGACGGGGGGGAACACGTTGCATAAGCACGACGGCTTCTCGGGCGACCTCTACATACATGGGCTCGGTCACTTCCACCCGGAAAACGTGATCGACAATGCGTTCCTGACCGCGCTGAACATCGGCACCGATGACGCGTGGATCATGGAGCGCGTCGGGATCCGTTCCCGCCGGACGGTCCTGTCGCTCGAGTACATCTCGCGCACGAAGAACGCCCACCCGGAGGATGCGGGGGCTTTCTCGTCACACACCAACGCGCAGACGGGCGCGCTTGCGGCTCGCATGGCCCTCGAGCGCGCCGGCCTCACGCCCTCCGACATCGGCCTGGTGATCGCGGGCGGCTGCTCGCCGCAGTACTCAATCCCGGCCGAGGCCTGCCTGGTGGCCGCGGAACTTGGCGTCCACGCTCCCGCGTACGACGTCGCCTCGGCCTGCTCCAGCTTCGCCGTGCAGCTGCACCAGTTGCGCGCGATGCGGCCAGAAGCGCTGCCGGACTACGTCCTGGTCGTCAACGTCGAGAACAACACGCGGACGGTGGACTACCGCGACCGGCGCACCGCCGTGCTGTGGGGCGACGCCAGCGCGGCGGCCGTGGTGTCGACGCGCGTGCCCGCCGCGGTCCGGGTGAGGCACTCGACGGTGGCCTCCGACCCCGCGGGCTGGAACAAGGTCGTCATCCCGGCCGGCGGCCACTTTGCCCAGGAAGGGTCCGCGGTGCAGGGCTTCGCGATCCGCAAGACGGTCTCCACGATCGCCACGCTCGTCACGCGCCTCCGGCGGCCGCGCGAAGAGATGAGGTTCATCGGGCATCAGGCGAACCTGATGATGCTCAACTCGGTGTGCGAGCGCGGCGGCATCCTGCCCGAGCACCACTTCTCCAACGTCGCCGAGTACGGCAACTGCGGCGCCGCGGGGGCGCCCAGCGTGCTCTCGCAGTGCTGGGACCAGTTGCCGTCCTGCTGCGAGCTGGCGCTGGTCGTCGTCGGGTCCGGCCTGACGTGGGGCGGGTTGCTGATCGACGTGAGGAGGGTGGCGTGAAGTACGCCGAGTTCCTGCAGCGCACCGCGTTCTCGAAGGCGGAGGTCCTGGCGTCCGCCTGGGGGACGCTCGTGGAAGATTCCGCCGGCCTGCGGGATGCCGACGCTGCCCGGCCCCCCGATGCTCATGGTGGACCGCATCGTGGAAGTCGGCCATCGCGGGCCGCAGGGGCGGATCGTCGCCGAGTACGACGTGCCGGTGGACGCCTGGTTCTTTCAGTGCCACTTCCGCTCGGACCCGGTGCAGCCCGGCTGCCTCGGCGTGGACGCGATCTGGCAGCTGATTGGCTTCTACGGCGCGGTGCGCGGCGCCAAGGGCGCCGGGCGCGCGCTCGGCGCGAAGGAGATCGAGTTTGTCGGCCAGATCCGCCCGTACAACAAGCTCGTGCGATACGAGATCGACATCCGCCGCTACGCGGAGCTGGCTGAGACGGGCGCGGCCATTGCGATCGGCACGGGCCAGGTGGTCGTCGACGGCGAGACGATCTACACCGTGAAGGACGCGAAGGTCGGGGTGTTCAAGGACATCCGCTATCCCGACTACCCGCTGCGGTCCGAGAACTCGGTCGGCGGCATCATGAAGCGGTAGGAGAATCCAATGCCTGGTGAGCGTCTCACGCCAGCGCAGGTGCTCGACCTGCTGCCGCAGCAGCGGCCGTTCCGCTTCGTGGACGAAATCCTGGAGCTGGACGAGCAGCGGATTGCCGGTAAGTACACCTTCCGGCCGGACGAGTGGTTCTATGCCGGCCACTTCCCGGGCCGGCCCATCACGCCCGGCGTCATCCTGCTCGAGTCGATGTGCCAGGTGGGCGTCGTTGCGCTGGGCATCTTCCTGGTCGCGCTGGAGCAGACCGGCGAGGAGGCCCGCGAGTGGACGACGTTGTTCTCCGAGGCGGAGACGGAGTTCCTGCGATCGGTGCTGCCTGGCGAGGCGGTGACGATTCGCGGCGAGCGGATCTTCTGGCGGCGCAAGAAGCTTCGCGCGCGCATCGAGATGTTCGCCGCCGACGGCACGCTCGTCGCGCAGACGACGGCGTCGGGAGTGGGAGTCAGGAATGCCTGAACGAGTCGTGGTGACGGGAATGGGGGTGGTGGCGGCAAACGCGCACGGCCTGGACGCGTACGAGCACGCGCTTCGCAGCGGGCGTTCGGGGATCCGCTTCCATCAAAAGCTGAAGGACCTCAACTTCGCGTGCCAGGTCGGCGGCATCCCGGAGGTGAGCGAGGAACTGAAGCGGCAGTACTTCTCGGAGGACACCCTTCGCGCGCTGAACAGCAGCATGGTCTTCGCCGGCATCGCGGCGGTCGACTGCTGGCGGGACGCGGGCTTCACCGTGCCGGCGGCCGGCAGCGACGAGGTGGACTGGGAGACGGGCGCGATCATCGGAACCGGCATCGGCGGCGTCGACACGGTCGGCGACCAGGTCGTGCCGCGCGTCAACGAGGGCAAGGTGAGACGGCTCGGCAGCACCAGCGTCGAGCAGACGATGGCGAGCTCCGTGAGCGCCTGCGTCGGCGGATTCCTGGGCCTGGGCGGCCAGGTGACCACCAACAGCAGCGCGTGCACCACGGGCACCGAGGCGGTGGTAGACGCCTTCCACAAGATCCGCGAAGGCCGCGCGACCCGGATGCTGGCCGGCGGGAGCGAGGGCTCCTCGCATTACATCTGGGCGGGGTTCGACGCGATGCGCGTCCTCGCGCGCAACTGGAACGACTGTCCCGAGGCCGCGTCGCGGCCGATGAGCGCGACGGCGGGCGGCTTTGTCCCCTCCTCCGGCGCGGGCCTGCTGATGGTGGAGAGCCTGTCGTCCGCGCGGGCGCGCGGCGCGCGCATCTACGCCGAGATCCTCGGCGGCCACGTGAACTGCGGCGGCCAGCGCGGCGGCGGCAGCATGACCGCGCCCAACCCCGAGGGGGCGACGCGCTGCATCCACGCGGCGATGACGGTCGCCGGCATCTCGGCGGGCGACATCGACGCGATCAACGGGCACCTCACCGCCACCATGGCCGACACGCTGGAGATCGGGACCTGGCGGCGCGCGCTCGGCCGGGCGCCCGGGGCGTTCCCGTGGATCAACTCCACGAAATCGCTGATCGGCCATGGCCTTGGCGCCGCAGGCGGCGTAGAATCGGTCGCCGCCGTGCTGCAGGTGAGCCGCGGCTTCGTCCACGGCTCGTTGAACTGCGAGGACTTGCACCCCGAGCTCGCGCCGTTCGCGGGCAGCATCCCGCACCAGACGATCGACGTCGCCCCGCGGGTCCTGGCGAAGGCCAGCTTCGGCTTCGGCGACGTGAACGGGTGCTTGATAATCGGCAGATGGCAATAGTCAAGGAGAGCCCATGGACAGCGCGACCGCGTTCGGGAAAGTGACCAGCATCATCAAGCCGTTCGTGAAGAACGCCACCGCGTTCGAATCGGCGAACGACGGGACCCGGATCATCGAGGATCTCGGCGTCAATTCCGCCCGCCTGGTGGACATCATCCTCGCGTTCGAGGACGAGTTCGGGATCGAGGTGGACGACGACTCGGCCGACAAGGTGAGGACGCTGGGCGACGCCGTCCAGATGATCCAGCAGAAGACGGCGGCCGCGCACTAGGCCCCGGCTGCCGTGACAACACGCGACCGGGCCTGGCTGCGGGTACAGGAAGCGATCTCACAGGCGCTGATTCCGCTCACGTACCACTCCCTCGTCGTCTGGATGCGCTGGTGGCGGGGCTACCGCATCGTTGGCCTGGCGGCAGCCCGCGAGTCGTTCGAGGCGCAGGCGGGGCGGGAACCCGGTCCCCTCCTGCTCTTCGCCAACCACCTGACGCTCATCGACTCGCTGTTCATCCAGTGGGCGATGGCGCCATCGTGGCGGCTGATCCTCCGGCCGCGGTTGTTCACCTGGAACCTGCCGGACCGGCAGAACATCGCGGGCATGCGGTGGTGGATCCGCGTCCTCTGCTACGTCGGCAAGTGCATGCCGGTCGTGCGCAAGGCGACGCCCGAGGAGACGCGGCGGACGCTCGACAAGGTGGCGTTCCTGCTGTCGCGCGGCCAGACCGTGCTGGTCTTCCCCGAGGGCGGGCGCAGCCGGGTGGGACACGTCGACACGGAGAACTTCAGCTACGGTGTCGGCCGGATGCTGCAGGAGACGCCGGCGGCGCGGGTGCTGTGCGTCTACCTCCGCGGCCGGGGCCAGACGGCCTTCAGCGACTATCCCCGGCCGGCTGAAACGTTGCTCGTGCGCTTCCGCAAGATGACACCGGCGACCTCCTTCCAGGGCATGCGCGGCGCGCGCGACCTGGCCACGCAGATCGTGAAGCAGTTGAGCGGAATGGAGAACGAGGCGCTTGAAGACGGCCTGCTGGATCGGTAACGACATCGTGGACCTGGCCGAGCCCGGCGTGGCCGGCAAGGAGCGGGACCGCCGGTTCATGGACCGGGTCTTCACGCCGGACGAGCGCGCGCGCATCCTCGATGCGGCCGCGCCGACGATCGCCCTGTGGAAGACCTGGGCGGCCAAGGAGGCGGCCTACAAGATCGCGAGCAAGATCCGCGAGAAGGTGATCTTCGCGCACCAGGCGTTCGAAGTGGCGGTGGAGCGGAACGAGGGACTCGTGCGCTTCGAGGACCTGCTCGTGCGCGTGCGGTGGGAGATCGTCCGCGACTACGTCCACTGCGTCGGCCAGAGCGGCCCGGCCCCCGCGTCGGCAGAGCCGTCGCGCGCGCGCCAGTTGCTCACCGCCATCGCCCACAGCCATCAGCCGCTCGCCGGCAACCTGACGACGGCCGAACGGGCGTCGGTCCATTCGACGCCATCCGAGCGGGCGCGGCTGCTCGCCCGGCGAGTGATGGAACAGTGGGACCTGCGCGGGGCGGAAGTCCTCAGGATGTGGCGCGCCTGGGGCTGGAGCGCCCCCATGGTCGCGCGCGAGGGCCGGCCGGTCGACGGCTTCGACGTGAGCCTGTCGCACGACGGCCGCTTCGTCGCGGCCGCCGTCGCCGGCCCCGCCGGTGGGGTCACGTCTTGAAATGACGCCTATCCTGACAGGCGGGACGCCTGTCCTGACAGGCGGGACGCCTGTCCTACTGCGGATCCACCACCTTGAACGACCCCTTCCCCATGTTCATCCCGCACACGATTTCAATCGGACCGCTCTTGGCGGGCGTGAACTCGATCGTCGTGTCGCCCTCCTTCACGGTCTTCTTGACGTTGAAGGCGCCGATGACGACCGTGCGCATGCACCCCTTCACCGTCTGCAGGTCCACGTCCATCTTGACGGGGACGCCCTTGGTCACCGTGGGCGGCGTCACGACGTAGCCCTTGTCGTCGAACGTCAGCCTGACCTGCTGCACCTTCTTCTCGGCTTTCGAACCCTGCGCCTGGACCACGGCGCTGCCCGCGATGAGAGCAACGGCCACGCACGACACGACGAGCGCCACGATACGGTTCATCTCGATTCTCCTGTGGGGGGAACGCGCGCCGAACCGGCAGCCGTCGCCAGGGCGCGTGAGGAGATTGTCGCGCGAACGCCGCCCTGCCGGCAAGCTCGCGGCCGGGGGACGGATCCAGCGTGGTCGAAAAAGCGATTGATTAGCGCCGAATAATCTATTTGTTCGATGCCATCCGGGCGGCTACAGTGGGCGCATGGGCATCGAGACCATCGGCACGCCGCTGCTGTGGGGCGGCTTTCTCGCGTTCGTCCTCGCCATGCTCGTCCTCGACCTCGGCGTCTTCCAGCGGAAGGCGCACCCGGTCGGGATGCGGGAGGCGCTGGCGTGGTCGGCTGTCTGGATCCTCCTGGCGCTCGCCTTCAACGCGGGCGTCTACGCCTGGTTCGGCCCGGAGCGCGCGCTGGAGTTCCTCACGGGCTACGTCATCGAGAAGGCGCTCTCGGTCGACAACCTGTTCGTCTTCCTGGTCATCTTCAGCTACTTCCGCGTGCCGGCGACCTACCAGCACCGGGTGCTCTTCTGGGGCATCCTCGGCGCCCTCGTCATGCGCGCGGCGTTCATCGTCGCCGGCGGCGCGCTGCTGCAGGCGTTCCACTGGGTGATCTACCTCTTCGGCGGCGTGCTCCTGGTCACCGGCGTGAAGCTGCTGCGGCAGCGAGAGTCGGACATCCACCCGGAGCGGAACCCCCTCGTGCGCCTCGTCGCCCGTGCCTTCCCGGTCTCGCCCAAGGAGCACGCCGGGCACTTCTTCGTTCGCGAGGGCGGCCGCCTGGCCGCGACGCCGCTGCTGCTGGCGCTGGTGGCTGTCGAAGCGTCCGACCTCGTCTTCGCCGTCGACTCGATCCCGGCGGTGTTCGCGGTCACGCGCGATCCGTTCATCGTCTTCACGTCGAACATCTTCGCGATCCTGGGCCTCCGGTCGCTCTACTTCCTGCTGGCCGGCGGCCTCGCGCGCCTTCGCTACCTGAACGTTGGCCTGGCCAGCGTGCTGATCTTCGTCGGCGCCAAGATGCTCATCGTCGACATCTACAAGGTACCGATCGCGGCGTCGCTCGCGGTGGTTGCCGCCCTGCTCGGCCTCTCCGTCGTCGCCTCGCTCTACCGTCCGGCCGCCACCGTGGAAACGGAGCCTGCAGCCCATCCGCCGGCCTGACCGTGGCCGGCGCGCCACCGCGCCGCGTTCAACACCGGGCGAGCGGCCACGAGCCCGGTGCTTCTCTTGCAGGGTCAGTCGGCAAGATGCTGGCCGATGTCACCGTCCCGACCGCGTTCCTCGTCGTCTCGCTGCTGGCGATCGTGGTGCAGGCGATCGTCCTGATCGGCGCCCTCTTCGGGCCCCGTCTTCGGTACCGCATCGATCACGCCGAACTGCGCGATCTCGGAGCGCGGACACTCCTCCACAATCTCGAAGCGTTGACCGACGCACGGATGAGCCAGCGGACGCGCCTCGATGTGTTCACGAACGGAGAGGAGTTCTACCCCGCGGAACTCGAAGCCATCCGCCAGGCGGCGACCAGCGTCAACCTCGAGGCCTACATGTTTCAGCGGGGCTCTATCGGCGATCGCTTCATCGACGCGCTCGCCGACCGCGCTCGGGCGGGCGTGGAAGTCCGGGTCGTGCTGGACGGCCTTGGATTTGCGGCGACGACCGAGGGAGACTTCCGGCCGATGATCGACGCCGGCGGCAAGCTCGCCTTCTACCATCCGCTGCGCTTCAGCACCCTGCCCCGCTACAACCATCGCACCCACCGGGAGTTGCTGGTCGTCGACGGCTCGGTCGCGTTCATCGGCGGACCGGGCATCGCCGATCAGTGGCTGGTCTCGACGCCCGGGCGGCGGCGCTGGCGCGACACGGTCGTCCGCCTCGAAGGGCGGGCCGTCAACAACCTCCAGGCGACGTTCGCCGAGAACTGGCTGGAAGCGTGCGGCGAGCTGATCGTGGGCGAGCGCCACTTCCCGGAATGCGACGCCGACGGGCATTCGCCGGCGATGGTCGTGAACAGCACGCCGTCGGCCGGCGGCTCGACGCGGGCGCGCGTGCTCTTCCAGATGCTCCTGGCGTCCGCCCGCCGCACCATTCACGTCACGACGCCGTACTTCCTGCCGGACGAGAGCGCGTCGGGCGAATTGAAGCGGGCGGTCGACCGCGGCGTCGACGTCCGGATCATCGTGCCCGGCCGGCACGCCGACCACCTGCTCACGCGCAGTTCGGGCCGCCTGGCATACGGCCGCCTGCTGCCGCACGGCGTGCGGATATTCGAGTACGCCCCGAGCATGCTCCATGCGAAGATCCTGCTGATTGACGGGACGTGGAGCGTGGTCGGATCGACCAACTTCGACAACCGCTCCTTCGGCCTCAACGACGAGGTCAACCTGGCGGTGTGCGACGAGCGCTTCGCGGCGCGCCTCGAAAGAGATTTCGAGAGCGACCTGGCGGATGCCCGCGAAGTGCACTACGCGGAGTGGAAGCGCCGGAGCATGCTGGAACGCGGGCCCGAGCTGCTCGGATGGATTCTCGAACGCCAGCAGTGATTCGTGTGGCGACCTACAACGTGCATCGCTGCCGGGGCCTGGACCGCAGGGTGAGCGTTGCGCGGATCGCGGAGGTGATCCACCGCCTCAATGCCGACCTCGTCGCGGTGCAGGAGATTCCGCCGCGGCGACGAGGCCGTGAACCCGGAGGCCGACCAGGTGGGCTACCTGTGCAAGGCGCTCGGCTATCACCACGCGTTCGGCGAGAACCGGCTGCTGCGCGGCGCGCCTTACGGCAACGCTCTCCTGTCGCGGTTCCCGATCGTCTTCGAGCAGAATTACGACCTCACCGTCCGCGGGCAGGAGCGCCGGGGCTGCCTTCGTGCCGACGTTCGGGCGCCGGGGGGCCGCCGGCTGCACATCTACAACGTGCACCTGAGCACCCGCTACTTCGCACGACCGAAGCAGGCCCGGCGGCTGCTCAGCCGCGAGATGCTCAGCCACCCCTCCGTGCGCGGCCCCCGCATCGTCGTCGGCGACTTCAACGAATGGACCAGGGGCGTGGCGACGCGCCTGATGGGCGAGCAGTTCGAGTCGGTGGACGTCCGCCTGCTCGGGCGACGCAAGACCTACCCAGGCCTCTTCCCGGTCCTGCACCTCGATCACTTCTATTTCGACGCCGCATTGCGGCTGCGAACCTTCCGGCTCCATCGCAACAAGCTCACCCTCGTCGCCAGCGACCACCTCCCTCTCGTCGCGGAATTCGAGCTGGCATGAAGACGCCGTCCACCGTTGACCGGCGAGCGCTGACCGTCCCCGTTGACCGGTGAACGCGATCGCCATTCGAAAGGCCGTATTCAACGCGGAGACGCCGAGAACGCAGAGCTCTTGCGATCAGAAGGAGTAGCACTTGCGGTTGGCGCCAGGTCAGAAACTGCCTACTGCTAACCGCCTACTGCCTGCTTTCGTGAGCCTTCTCGGTTCTACGTTCCCAGTTCTACGTTCCCAGTTCTACGTTCCCATTGTTCTACGTTCCCAGTTCTACGTTCTCAGTTCTTCCTTCTCAGTCCCTCCCCGGCCCGTTCGTGATACCCTGCGCCTGCTCAGTCGTGCCCCGCCGGGCGGGGCTCTTCATTCCCGAGGAGGCGCGGCCCGCGCGGAGGCCGCCGGTGATGCTTATGCGACTACAGAGACTGCTGGTCACGGGACTCATCGTGTTGACGGCCGGCGCCATGTCCATGGCGGGACGGCAGGACACCCGGCAGGCGCCGGGCACGCGCGCGGCAAGCGCGGACAGTCCGTACGGGAAGAAGATTTGCGGCTACCCGCGTCCGGAGGGCGTGCCCCAGGAAGTGTGGGAGAACGCGTGCGAGGCCTGCACGTCGGTCCCCGTCAGCCCCGAGGCGTCGGTCGAGGGGACGCTCACCAGCCACTCCTGCGACGGCGGCTACGAGGTGCGCATCAAGGTCGTCCCCGGGGCGAAGTATCCGGCCGGGGCCAAGCGCGACGTCCTCAAGGGCGGCGGCAATGGCGAGGAGAAGCCCCAGGAAAAGAAGGTGGGCGAGATCCCGCAGGTCGCACAGACCTTCACCCGCTACGATGCGTCGTACCCCTTCATGAACGAGAAGGGCGTCATCATCGGAGAGACGACCATAGGCGGCCGCCGGGAGCTGTACAACGACGAGGGAATCTTCGACATCATGGAACTCGAGCGGCTCGCGCTCGAGCGCGGCGCGACGGCCCGTGAAGTGATCAAGATCATGGGCGAGTTTGCGGAGAAGTACGGCTACGGCGACAGCGGCGAGTGCTTGACGGTCGCGGATCCCAAGGAAATATGGCAGTTCGAGATCTTCGGCGCCGGCCCGGCGGAGATTGGCGCCGTGTGGGCCGCCAAGCGTATCCCGCCCGGCGAAGTTGGCGTCTCGGCGAACATCTCCCGCATCACGACGCTCGATGACAACCCCGATTCCACGATGTACGCGAAGTGCGTGCACACGGTGGCGGAGGCGAACGGGTGGTGGAAGAAGGGCGAGCCGTTCTACTTCAACCGCATCTTCGGGATGGCCGGCCGAATGCCGAACCGCCGCGAGTGGCGCGTGCTCAGCATCCTCGCGCCGTCGCTGAAGCTCGACCCGTGGGCCGCCGAGCAACCCTTCTCCGTCAAGCCGGACAAGAAGGTGAGCGTTCGGCAGGTGATGGCCATCCACCGCGACACGTACGAGGGAACGCCGTTCGACCAGACGAACAACCCGCTGGCCGGCCCGTTCGGCAGCCCGAACCGGTGGTCAATCCCGCGCGGCTTCAAGCCGGCCGAGGGCTATTCGCCCACAGAACGGATGATCGCCGTGCACCAGGCCTCCTACGTCACGGTGCTGCAGGCGCGCGCCAACATGCCGCCGTGGATCGGCAGCCTCGCCTGGTTCGCGCCGGACGACGCCAAGACATCGGTGTTCACGCCCTTCTACGCCGGCAACTTCAAGGTGCCGACGGCGTTCGAGATCGGCCGCCGCGATCGCTTCGACCGCAACTCCGCGTTCTGGGCGTCGAACTTCGTCGGCAACTGGTCGAACCTGAACTACCGCGGCATGATCCAGGACATCCGGGCGAAGCAGTCGGAGATCGAGGACAAGCTGTTCGCGGACCAGCCGGTCATCGAGAAGACAGCCCTCGAGCTGTTCAAGACCGAGCCTGACCGCGCGCGCACCTTCATCAGCGACTACTCGAACCGCGTGGCCCAGGAGAATTTCTCGGCGTGGTGGGCGCTCGCCGACAAGCTGGTGACCGACTACCAGGACGGCGGCTCGCGGACCACGCCCGACAAGCGGACGATCCCGGCCGACTGGCTCGAAAAGCAGGGGCCGTTCGGGACGAAGATCCCCGAGGGGGTCGTGCAGGCCCCGCCAAGGACCCCTCCGCCGCCGAAGAAGGATCCGAAGTAGGGCCGACCTTCAGGTCCGCCGTGTGGCCGGGGCCTTCAGGCCCCGGCCCCTCCCCCCTCCGGCTCCTCCTCCAACTCCTGGTGCTCCTGCACCGTGTCCGCCGGCAGTTCCTCCCTCAGCCAGATCCTCTCCACCGTCGGATAGAGCGCGGCGACGGGCAGCGCGATGAGCGCGCCGATGACGCCGGCGAGCTCCGCGCCCACGGCGAACGCCAGGATCACCGCCACGTCCGAGAGCCGCATGCGGCTGCCGTACGCCCACGGCGACAACAGGTAGTTCTCGACGGTGTTGTAAGCGATGTAGAAGAGGACGACGAAGAGGGCCGTCTGTCCCGACACGGTGAGCGCGAGCACGACAGCCGGAATCGCCGAGACGATGAAGCCGACAACTGGCACGAAGTCGGAGAGGCCGGCGAGCAGTGCGAGGAACAACGCGGCCGGCACGCCGAGGACCCACAGCGCGATGAACGTCGTGACGCCGCAGATGATCGACGTGATGAGGTTGCCCACCATGTACCCGGACACCACCTCGCGGCCTTCGTCGAAGGTGCGCTGCGCCCGGCGACGCTGCGGCGGCGGGACGAAGGCAAGCAGCCACGCGCGCACGCGGTGACCGTCGAGCAGGAGATAGATCGCCAGCACGAAGGCGAAAACGAGGATCCCGAGGGCGGTCGACACCGACTCGGCGATCCGGATTGCGTAGCTGCCGGCTGTCGTCCAGGCGCTGCCGCCCGCGGAAGAAATCGCATCGCGCAGCGATGGCGGAAAGTGGGGGGCCCACCGGCTCGCCAGCTCGACGAACGACTGCCCCACCTCGCGCGACTGCGCGACGACCGAGGACCACGTCATCCAGAGAAACGCGCCCACGAGGACGAGGAGTGCCAGCGAAACCGTGAGCGCGGCGGCCGACCTCGGCACGCGCCGTCCCTCCAACCAACGGACCGGCGGCTCGAGGGTGACGGACAGAAGGATGGCCACGACGATGACCACGATCGTCTGCGCAAGCTGCAGCAGGCACCAGACAAGCGCGGCCGCAAGGAGCATCTTGACGATCGTCCGCCAGGGCAGCTCCAGCACGACCCGCTGACGGACAGGTTCCCCCATACGATGGAGGACCGGTAGCACAGCCCATGCCGGCGAGTTGATGGGGTCGGCTCAATCAGCGCGCGGGCGGCGGGGCGCTGACCCGGCGAAACCGCAAGTCCCAGACGCGGTCGGCCACGACGCTCATCTCCACGATCCGGCCCGAATCGCGGCGGAACACGATCGTGCCGAGGCCGGGAGCGGCAAACGCGTCCGCATAGAGCGGCCTCAACGCAATCTTCGTCGCCGGCCGGCGCAGCAGCCACAGGCCGTCCTGCACCAACACGGCGAACTCCGCCTCGGCTTCGTCTGACGCATAGATGCCTTCGAACTCCCGAAGCTCGTCGGGCGTCGGCCTGGCGGGCGGCACACGCTGGTAGCGCTCGACGAGCCCGTTTGGCAGGTGCACCTCCAGGCCGCCGCGGTCGTCGAAGTCGAACGCCGCGCCGCCGTCGGGCGCCTCCAGCCGCGGGCCCGCGGCGACCACGAGTGTCGGGCCGCCGTCGACGTGCAGGCCGTCCTTGTCCGGCACGATGCTGAGCGCCTGGCCGGTCCCGAGGTGGCGATAGAGGCCGGCGCGGGCGTCGCGGGCGGTAGAACCGGAAGCGACCGTGTTGTTCGCGGGACGGGCCGCAGCATCGGCACCCGCGAGCCGCTGCGTCCGGCTGAAGCCAGACTCCTCACTCCCGGCCGGGCGCGAGCCGGCTGCGACGGCGGCTGGGGCACTCGCGATCCCCAGGTACACGTCGGCGACGGTGTGCGCGTACCGGTCCGCTGTCGCGTTGCCGGCATTGCACAGCACCGCCACGGAGACGCGCCGCTCGGGGTACCGCGCGAGGTATGCGCGGTATCCGGCTGTCGATCCGCTGTGCCCCACCTCGAGGAAGCCCTTGTAGCGGCGAACGTAGAGGCCGAGCGCGTAGTCGAGGACCTGGCCGGATGCGAGCGTCATCGGCTCCTGCTGCTGCCGCACGATGGCCACGTCGCCCGACGAGGGCGCGTCGAACCGCTCGTTCCACCGGAGCAGATCGCCGACGGTGGTCAACAGGCCGCCGTTGCCGTGCACGTTCTCGAACGGCATGTCGATGTGGTAGCCGTCCTTTGCGTCCGAGTACGCGATCGCCCGCCCCTTGACGATGCGCGTGTGATCGTCGCGCCACGAAGTGTGCGCGAGGCCGAGCGGCTCGAAGAGGCGCCGGCGCGAGAACTCGGCGAATGACTGCCCCGAGGCGCGCGAGACGAGGATCGCGGCGAGGTTGTACCCGGTGTTGCTGTAGGACCAATTGGTGCCCGGCTGGAAGTTCAAGGCGCGCTGCCGCCCGACGATGTCGAGGACGTTGGCGTGCGTGTAGACGCGCGTCGTGCGCGGCCAGCCCGCGATCGCCTCCTCGGTGCCCCAGTCGCGCAAGCCGCTGGTGTGGGTCAGCATGTGACGGATCTTCACCGGGTCGCCGTAACCCTGGAGCTCGGGGATCAGTCGCCTGGCCGGGTCGTCGAGCGACAGCTTGCCGTCGCGCGCGAGCAGCAGGACGGCGGCGGCGGTGAACTGCTTCGAGACCGAGCCGGCTTCGAAGATCGTCGTCGGGGTGATCGGCGTGTCGTGTTCGAGGTCCGCCATGCCGTAACCCTTCTCGAGCACCACGCGGCCCTCGCGCGACACGCCGACCGCACAGCCGGGCGTGGCTCCGTTCCACTTGGCGAAGACCGCATCCACGCGCGCGTCGGGTGAGGGGTCCGCGGGCGCCTGCGCAGCGACCACGGGCCGGAGGCCGTGCCCGACGAGAAGGGCCACGAGCAGAGCGCAGCAGGTCGTGGAGGTGAGCCGCATTGCGGAGATTCTATTCGCCAATCGCCCAATCGACCCTCGACAATCGTCACTCGGCGTCAGCTGGCCGGATTCGGCCGCGCGAGCCGCATCAGGTCCGGCGCCTCGAGACGCGGACCCGGGTAGCCCAGCACCTCTCCGAATCGTCGCCGTGCGACCCAATCCTCGCGGGCTTCTCGGATCTCCTCCGGCGTCCGGGCGACGAAGTTCCACCACATGAGGACGGTTTCCGGGAACGGCGGGCCGCCGAGCAGGAGCACGCGTCCGCCGCGGGCGCTGTGCAATCTCATTTCGTCGCGCCGGGTGCCGAGGTAGTAGAGCAGCCGCGATTGCAGCGGCTGGCCGTCGAGCGTGCCGTCGCCGGCGAGGACCAGCAGGGCGTGCTCGAAGCGGGCGTCGAGCGGCAGGGCCAACGACTGCCCGGCGTGCACACGGACGTCCGCGGCCACGAGTTCCGAGTAATGGCGCGCGGGCGAGGCGGCGTCCTCGATGCGGCCGGCGAACACCTGGACCAGGCCGCCCGGGCGCTCCAGCGCGGGCGCCTGGGCAACATGCTGAAACGACGCCGCCGTTCGGCGGTGAGCGTCGGGAAGTGCCACCCACAACTGCACGCCATTCAGCTGGCCGGTGTTCGGGGCCGGCGTTCGCTCGGCGTGCGCGATGCCGCTCCCGGCCGTCATGACGTTCACGCTGCCTGGCCGGGCGACCGCGTCCGATCGGAGGCTGTCGGTGTGCGCCACCTCGCCGTCGAGCAGCCACGTCACCGTCTGCAAGCCGATGTGCGGGTGCGGGGCGACGTCCATGGGCACGGCGTCGGCGAACGACAGCGGGCCGAAGCGGTCGAGGAAACACCACGGGCCGACGAGCCGCCGGCCCTTGACCGGGAGCGCGCGGGTAATCGCCAGGCTGCCGAGGCTCAACTCACGCGTCTCGTACGCATCCAGCTGCCGCTCGGGCCCGTCCATCGCCTGGCAGGTC
The DNA here is from genome assembly GCA_963724775.1 of uncultured Acidobacteriota bacterium. Lineage (GTDB taxonomy): Bacteria > Acidobacteriota > Vicinamibacteria > Vicinamibacterales > Fen-181 > CAVRWB01. The sequence continues at coordinate 516,264 of CAVRWB010000020.1, read as the reverse complement.
TCGGCCGCAACGTCCGGTTTCTCCATGGTGTCCCGCCCCTTCTTGCTGTCGAACGTGGCTTCTGCGGAGGTTTGGAACCACTTCTCGTCTCGCGCCCGTCCTGACCGCCGAATCCGCGTTTCGCGCGGGACGGGGAGTTCGGTCGCCTCCGGCGGCGACTTCGGTCAGCCCCCATTGTCGATCGGGAGCGATTCGGTCGCGCGGGTTTGGTGCCGCTATTGCACAGCTTGTAACTTCCTCTGGCGGGAGCTTCACCACCAGGCGATACCCTTCTACCGCGTCATACAAAGAGGAGGAGACATGTTCTCGTGGCTCGCACGCGTTCGTGGCGGTCGGAGACTGGGAATCCTGCTGGTCGTCGCGGCGTTCCTTCTCGGCATCGCCGCCGCACCGGCGACGGCTCAGAGCGACAAGCGTGTCGTCAAGGTGATGACCTACAACATGGATGCGGGGACCGATTTCCTGTACTTCTTTGTGACCTACCACCGACCTGGCCGCCGCGCTACGCACGCGACGTACGAAGAGTTCCTGAACAGCGGTTTCGCAGGCCGGCGCGGCGGCACTGGCCAAGCACATCGAGTCGAGAAGCCCGATCTCGTCGTCGCTGCACGAGGTGACGCTGTGGGAGTTACGTGGCAAACGACGGGACAAGGAGTGCGTTGATCGCGGATCAGCTGGAACTCTTGCGGAGCCGCGATCAAGGAGAAGCAAGCTGGCGTACAGCGTCGTGGTGGAGCAACCGCTGACGAATCTCGGCTCTGCCGGTCGGCTGACAAGCTACAACTTCCACTTCCTCGACCGCAACGTCGTCCTGGTGCGCAGCGATCTCAGCGCCGCGGAGCTGGCCGGCCGAACGTGCAGATGGACACGTTCGCCGTCATCTTTATCCGCTCCCCGGCTTTCCGCAGGTCAACGGGTGGATTTCCGTCGATGCGTCAAGGTCGGCGGCAAGACCGCGCGTTTCTTCGCGACGCATCTGGTCTCGCTTGATCCCAATCACCGACCGGCGATCAGCCGCGCGCAGGGACGCGGAGTTGATCGAGACGATGAGCCTTCACCGTTCCCGGTGTTCTCGCGGGTGATTTCAACTCCGACTCGACGGCGGCCGGGGCGTCGGTACCTGACCAGACCGATACGGCGCCTGGATCATCCAGGCGGGTTTCGAGGATGCCTGGGCGGCGGCCTCCGCACCAACCGTGGGATGGCCTCACGTGGCCGTTGTTCTGGGAGGACATATATGCCGGGGCCTACCCGGTACGGCCAGCCCTTCGAGCGGATCGACCTGATCTTCGCGAAGGGCCTGGATGTCCTGAGCGCGAAGGTCGTCGGTACCGAGCCGACCGTATCCCTCGGACCACGCCGGCGTCGTGGCCTGGCTGCTGTTCGAGAAGTAGCACGCGCCGAACGTTGTGTGGCCGGCGACGACCGGCCGTCGATCGCAACTCGCAGGCGGAGGACCGAGGACTCCGGGGATTCTCGGTCCTCGGCCTTTTCCGTTCTCCGTAACCCTGCCTCTACGTTCTCAGCTCGACGTTCTACCTTCTAATCGCTTCTACGTTCTGCCTTAGTTCTATCTACGTATCTACGTTCTACGTTCTACGTTCAAAGTCTCACTTCTCAGTTCCCACTTCCTGTCTTGCCGGGTAGCATGTCTTCGCCATGAAGGTCCTCGTCACCGGCGGCAACGGCTTCGTCGGCAGCCACGTCGTCGACGCGCTCGCCGTGCGGAGCATCCCGGTCGTGCTCCTGCTCCGCAAGAACAGCAGCACGCGCTTCATCGAGCCGCGCCTCGGGCAGGTGGAGGTGCGCACCGGCTCGGTGGATGATGCCGGCAGCCTCCGCGACGCGGTGAGCGGCGTCAGCCACGTCGTCCACTGTGCCGGCCTGACGAAGGCCATCCGTGTCTCGGAGTTCTACGAGGTGAACCAGGCCGGCACGAGGCGCCTGGTGGAGGCGGTCAACGAGCAGCGGGGCGCGATCGAGCGCTTCGTCCACGTCTCCAGCCTCGCGGCCGCGGGGCCTTCGTCGCCCGGCCGCCCGGCGCGCGAGTCGGAGCCCCCGCACCCGGTGTCCGAGTACGGCCGGAGCAAGCTGGCCGGCGAGCGGGAGGTCGTGGAGCGGTGTGCCGTGAGCTACACCGTGCTGCGGCCACCTTCGGTGTACGGCCCGCGCGACGCCGAGTTCCTCCGCCTGTTCAAGGCCGCGAGGGCGCACCTGCTCGCGAGCTTCGGCGGAGGACGGCAGGAATTGAGCTTCGTCTTCGGCGAGGATTTTGCCCAGGCGGCCGTGGCGGCGCTCTCGCACCCGGCTGCCGACCGAGAGACGTTCTTTGTCGCGGGCGGCGAAGTCGCGACGGCCGGCCGCTTTGCGCGGATGATTGCCTCGGAAATGAAGACGTGGACCGTGCCGCTCGCGCTTCCCACCGCTGCGCTGAAACCGTTATGCGCGATGGAGGAATGGCGCGCTCGGCTGAGCGGCCGGGCGAATGTCCTCAGTCGCCAGAAATACCCCGAGCTGTCCGCCCCCGCCTGGACATGCGATCCGACACGCCTGCGCGACCTGCTCGGCTTCAGCTGCGCGACGTCCCTCGAAGACGGTATTCGGCGGACGCTGGCCTGGTACCGGGAGAGCAAATGGCTCTGAATTGACGATTGACGATTGCTGACTGGCGATTGGCGATTTGGCCGCCAACCCTCATTTGCCGGTCGTCATTCGCAATTCGTCAATCCCTAGCCCGCCCCAGCCCCTAGCCCTCCACCCTTCTCGCCTGCTTGTTCCACTTCACGGGCTTGCCGGCCCGATACGACAGGTTGCACATGTGCCCGACGAGTGCCGCGTGGTGGCCGAATCGCGCGTCCTCGATCGGCTTGCCTCCGGTGCGGATGGCGTCGATCCAGTTCCGCACGTGGGCGCGCGTCGAGTCCTCGTCATTCGGCGAGCGGTATTCCACCGGCGCGGCCGCAGGCGGCCCATCCAGCGGCCGCTGCTTGTCGTCGAGGTTCATCAGCCTCTTGAACTGGCCCACCGTCGCGGCCGGCCATGAATGCGTGGAGTACTCGAAGCTCTCGTTGCGCGGCTCGTAGTACCACGTGAACGAGGTCCCGGCGTACTCCAGCGTCCCCTCGGTCCCGTAGAACGTCAGGATGGGGCCGGGATGGCCATTGCTCGACGTGCTCGAGAGCTTGAGCACGAACCCCTCGGCGTAACGGACCATGGCCGTCATCTGGTCCGGCACCTCGCGGTAGTTCTTCCAGTGGTAAATGTCGCCGAAGCTCATGACGGTGTCGGGCTCCTGTACGCCCATGAGCTGGTGCACCGCGGTCACGAGGTGGACGAAGAGGTCCGTGGGCAGCCCGCCCGAGTAGTCCCAGAACAGCCGCCACTGGAAGAAACGCCGCAGGTCGAACTCGCGTGCCGGGGCCGGTCCCGAGGAACGACGCCCAGTCGACGGTTGCCGGCGAGGCGTCGGGCGGAATCGGGTAGTACCACGCGCCGGTCGCGCTGTTGCGGTGGAAGCGCCCTTCGATCATCGTCACCTGCCCGAGCCGGCCGCCCTTGATCAACTCGGCCGCCTTCTCGGCGCAGCCCATGCTCATGTACTGGCTGCCCACCTGCAGGACCTTGCCGCTCTTCTCGGCGGCCGCGATGAACGCGTCGCCTTCTTCCCAGCGGTGCGTCAGCGGCTTCTCGACGTAGACATGCTTGCCGGCGGCCAGCGCGTCCTGGGCCATCTTCAGGTGCCAGTGATCGGGCGTGGCGACGACCACGGCGTCGATGTCCGGGCGGGCGAGCAGCTGCCGGTAGTCGCCGGTGGTCTCGATCGACGGCGAGACCTGTTCGCGGGCGCGATCGAGGTGGCCCTTGTAGCAGTCGGCCGCCGCCACGATGTCGACGCCGTGAATGCCCTTGGCCGCCTCCATCACGAGCGTGCCGCGGATGCCGACGCCGATAAAACCGAGGCGGACCGGCTTCACGGCCACGCCGGCGGCGTTGTTCAGCTGCGCGCTGACCGGCCGCGCCCCTCCCAGTCCCGACGCCAGCGCCGCGACCATGGTGGACTTTTCCAGGAACTGCCTGCGGTTGACCGACATCGCCTGCCCTCCTTGCGGGGTCCAGCCCCAGCCGGGCGGGATTGTAGCAGCGATTATGCTTGGCCGCCCGCTCGTCTGAACGCGGCGCAGGGCGAAGCCGCTGCCTCGCCGCTGCGGCGAGAACAAGAGAGTTCGCCCGATGTCTGGCCTGGTCTAGTCGTCTGACAAGTGCACCTTGCGGACGGACTTGTCTCTCCCGGCCCCGTGGCAGTTGACGCACCGCTCGCGCACGGTGCCGTTGTCGATCGCTGCCTGCGTGGTATTGAACGAGGCGCCGCCGGTCCTCACCATGTGCGCGATGACTTCGCGCTTGTCGTGGCACGAGGAGCAGACCGCGGCGGTCGGCGTGATCTTCACGTCATTGGCCGGGTCCGTGTCGATCGTGATCCTGCCGTCGGGCAGGATGCTCTTCGTACTGAACGTCGAGCCGAGCACACCGCTACTGAGCGGCAGCTCGAACGTCCCCTTCGTCCCGTTGTCGACGTGGCAGGCAACGCAGTTCTTCAGGTCGGTCGGGTACTCCTTGAGCGTGCTCGCGTCGAACACCGTGTGGTTGAACGCGATGACCACCAGGGGCTCCTCGCGGAACCCCTTGGCGCTCGCGTGGATCCCGTGGACCAGTCGCTTGAAGTCGAGACTCTGCTCGGGATAGGCGTAGGGCCCGATTACGGCCTTCGGGTCGGTCGCGAGGCGGAAGGGGATGTCCGTGTTGTTGGGGTTGTGACAGAGGGCGCACACCTGCGGTTCCTCGGTCCGGTTGTTGCCGTGCAGCGTCAACTGCGGCGCCACGCCGGTGCCGTCGTGCCGGTGGCAGCGCATGCACTTCTGCACGTCGACGATGTTGCGCCGCGGCGCCTGCGTGGTCCCGGTGATCGTGAAGTACCTGATAGGCGCTCTTCACAGGAATGCGCACCGTCCACAACTTGGTGACCGGGTCCTGGCCGGCCGGGTGCCCTTCCATCCCCACCATCCCCGTCCCCGTCGCCGCCGCCGGCACGGCCAGCAGTGACGCCACCGTGTAGGTGCCGTTGCGATTGTCAACGACCGACGCCGCCAGGGCGTTCACGGGGATTGGCATGGCGGCGCCCCGGCCGCCTGCGACTGTATTGCTCCCGCTGTTGGTGTTCGTGATGTCGCGGGTGTCCCAGGCGATCTGCAGGAAGAGCCGGCTGCTGCCGGACGCTGTCTGCGTCCAGGCCGGATCGGTCTTGAGGTCGTATGCCGCACCCGTCTGCGGGTTCAGCACGGCGAAAGTGATGACCGGGTAGTCGCCCGGCGCGGTGTGCGTGACCGACACGATCCGATAACGGAAGGCGTCGCCCGGTACAGGTGCCGCATGGACGCCGGTGATGCCCGCCAGCCACGCAAGCGTGACAATCGTCGCCGCGATGGCGTGCCGGTGGCAGCGAAGCCAGAGGTGTTTCATCGAAGCATCCTCCTGGTTACACGTGTGCCGTGCTCGGCGGCGTACAACGCCGCCGGGCGGTGGATACCAAACGACGTGCGGATTGCAACTTCGCGGAGGGGCCGTAAATTTGTTCGCGGAGTCGAGGGCGGGACAACAAGAACGGGTCCGGAGGAGGACGACCCGCGGGCCCAACGGTCCGCGTGCCTCTATCCGTCGTTCGCCGTGATGGATATATGGATGGGGCGTGCGGGTTCGGGCGAAGCGCGACCGCGGGCGGACGGCCGGCCGAGCGTCGGCTTTCCCGACGCGTGGCCTTCACGGTTACGCGTTGGACCAGCTGAACGCAAAGCTGGAGCTTTGCGCCACGCCCCCCTGTTGCGTTGACGATCAGAGACGTGGCCGCGAACCTTCCGGTTCGCGCTGAGAGGCAAAGCGGACGCTTCCGGCGATGCTATACTGCGCCGGCTCGGACGGCATGCATTCACGACTCCCCAACGCGATCACGTCGCTGCGCATCGCAATCATTCCCCTCCTCGTGTGGCTGGCAATGAGCCGGCACCACGGCCTGTTCGCCGGCCTGCTCGTCGCCTCGCTCGTGGGCGACATCGTCGACGGCCTGCTGGCGCGCTGGCTGGGCGCAACCTCGGCGCTCGGCGCGATGCTCGACTCAATCGCCGATACTCTCCTGTTCTTCGTTGCCGCGTACGGCACCGTCGTCTTCTACCCGGAAGCGCTCGCTGCCCACCCCGCGATCTTCGCTCTCGTTCCCCTCGTCTGGGCGTCCGAGAACACCGCGGCACTGCTTCGCTACCGGCGCTTGTCGAGCTTTCACACCTACCTCTCGCGAATCGCGGCGTACGCCCTCGGGATGTTCGTGGCCGTCCTGTTCCTGTTCGGCTTCAGCGCCGGCCTGATGCGCATCGCCGTCGCCCTGCTGGTTCTCGCAACCGCCGAGGAGTTCGTGCTGCTGTGGCTGCTCCCCGCCTGGACGCCCGACGTGCGGGGCGCCTGGTGGGTGCTCAAGGAACGCGTGGTGCAGCCCGCGAGCGGCCCTCCGACGCCATGATCCGCTGGCTGGCGGTCGTCAATCCCGGGGCAGGACGGCGAGGCGCCGCCGAGTCGTGCGCCCGCTGACGCGCGACGGCCTCGTGGTGCGGATGGAGACCACCGGGGGCCCGGCGACGCCGCGCGTATCGTCGCGACGCGCGCGGTGGATGGCGTGGTGGCCGTGGGCGGACGGACCGTTCACGGTCCTCGGCGGCCTCGACGCCCTCCGCGCTTGCCGTCATGCCGGTCGGGCATGGCAACTGCCTGGCGCCCTCGGCGTCGGCACCGTGCCCCTTGCCCGCGCGCCCTCGACGGCGGCCGCCCGTGTGAGGTCATCTCCTCGAGTGTCGCTCCGCCACCATCGTGCGGACGGGCGCCGTCCATCGGCGTCCACGCTGGCGGCCGGCTACGGCGACGGGGCCATCGGCCGTCACAGTCTGGCTGGCTGGCCGGCGCATACGGTTCGCCAGCGTCACACGCGCCCGCGCCGCCTCAACGTGGCGGTGCGTGTCACGCTCGTCACATCGGCGTTGCACCGATCATCGTCAACAACACCTGCCACCTTGCCAATTTCCGTGTTCCCGACGCCCGCCTGACGATGCCGCTCATCTCATGATGCGCCGCTCCGGCAGTCGCACACACCGTCATCCTGGCCGCTCGTCGCTGCTCCCCCGCTCTTCAGCAGGCGAGGAGTGGACGTGACGCTCACGGGCCGGAACTCGTGATCGACGGCGGTTGTCCGGCACGTGACAGGCGGCCATCCGCGTGCTCCCCGGCGGTGCCGGTGCGTGGCTCGTCGTACGGCGGCGGCCCTCCTCGTGCGCACGTCGCGCTGTTCGCGCTGCGCCGTCTTCATGCGCTCGCAGCGCAGCACGCCGGCCGACATCCAGCGCAGCGCTGTGGAAGTTCGTGTCTTCTTCGGCATCGTTCACGCGTGCTTCCCTCTCGGCCGCCGGCCCCCGTGCTGCTGTGCCACCGTCGTGTGTCGCTCGCCGAGCCTGCAGATGCAGCCGCGCCGTTGCGCTCCCCTGTCCCGTGCCGCGCGCTCGTTGCCTGCTGCCCGCTGTCGCCCCGCCTTCCTCTGCGTGCTCTTCATTGCTGCCCGCCTTCACCTTCAGCCAAGGCAATGGGTGGGGCGCACGCCGCTCGCTCCCCACGTCAGCCCGGCGAAGACCGTCGAAGGCGCACTGGGTGGCTGCCTGGGCGCGGTCATCGTTGCCGTCTGGCTGCGCTCCCTCGGCGGGCGGCCGCTCGCGGCGCCGCCGGTATCGGCCTGCTCTTCGCCGCGGCCTCGCTCGCCGGCGACATCTGCGGCTCCTGGGCCAAGCGGCTCGCCTGCCTCAAGGACTTCTCGACGCGGCTCCCGGCCCACGGAGGGCTGCTCGACCCTTCAACTCCTTCATTGCCGCCATGGCGCTTGTCGGTACCTGGATGTAAGCTCGGTAAGCGTTCTTCCGCGGTTGTCGTAACCACTAGGAAGTGGCTTCATACCTGAATCGCATGTCGAAACTGACCTGTTACGCGCTCTCCCCCGTTCTCGGCCTCGTGGCCTTACCTCTGCTGTTGAGCGCGTGCTCCTCCCCGGGCGGTTCCGCCGCCAGCGCGGGCGGGGGGGCCGGCGGACGGGGAGGACGGGGCGCCGGCGGGCCGGTGCCGGTCCTGACTGCTCCCGTTCTGCAGAAAGCGATGCCCGTGACCCTGCCGGCTGTCGGCACGGTGGAGGCGATCGTATCGGTGCAGATCCGCGCGCAGGTGACCGGCCAGCTGAGCAGCATCCACTTCACCGAGGGCCAGGAAGTGCAGAAGGGCCAGCCGCTCTTCAGCCTTGACGCGCGGCCTTTCCAGGCCGCCCTCGCGCAGGCGCAGGCCGTGCTGGCCCGCGACACCGCCACGTGGCAGAACTCGCAGGCGCAGCAGACGCGGGCCGAGAACCTCTTCCAGCGAGGCCTGATCCCCCGCGATCAGTACGAAACCCAGAAGGCAAGCGCCTCCGCCCTCGCGGCCACGGTCGAAGCGGACAAGGCCGCGGTCGAGAATGCCCGCCTGAACCTGCAGTTCGCCGAGATCACGGCGCCGCTGACCGGTCGCACGGGCGCCCTCAACGTCCACGTCGGCGACTTGATCAGGGCAAATGACACCACGCCGCTGGTCGTCATCAACCAGACGGCCCCTGTCTATGTCACCTTTGCGATGCCCGGCCGGTACCTGCCCGACATCCGGCATTTCCAGGCGGAAAAGCCGCTGCCGGTCGTCGCCGTTGCGGCGGCCGGGTCGGTCGCGCCTTCCTCTGGAACCCAGCCGGGACCGGGCGTTCAGCCGGCCAGCGCACAGGGGACCCAGCCCGGGCAGGCTGCGCCGCCAGCAACGCCTGGCACCACGCCCGCGATGCCCGCGCCGGGCGCTCCAGCGCCGGCGCCTCTCGGCCCAGCCGAACGCGGTGTCGTGACATTCATCGACAACACCGTGGATCCCACGACCGGGACCATTCGTCTCAAGGGAACGTTCCCCAATGCGACCCGGCAGCTGTGGCCTGGCGCATTCGTCCAGGTGACGCTGCAGCTGACGACGGACCCGGACGCGCTCGTCGTTCCGGCAACCGCCGTGCAGGCGTCGCAGGATGGTCAGTTCGTGTACGTCGTCAAGGCCGACCGAACCGTCGAGATGCGCCCCGTGCAGCCCGAGCGGCAGCAGGGCGACCAGATGGTGATTGCCAGCGGGGTGTCCGCGGGCGAAATCGTCGTGACGGACGGGCAACTGAGGCTGACTCCCGGCGCGCGGGTGGCCGAGCGCGGGGAGACGACGGGCGGGCGCGGGGCGACCGGGCGCGGCGAGTCGGAGGCCGGGCGTGGGGCAGGCGCGGCACGCGGCGGGCGATAGATGGCGATAGAGGACGCGGCATCCGGCTCTAGCCGGGTTGGACAGCAGGGCTCATCATGAACTTCGCGGAAACCTTCATTCGCCGGCCCGTTGCCACGACGCTGCTCGTGCTGTCGATCCTGATCTTCGGCATCATGGGCTATCAGCTCCTGCCGGTCAGCGATCTCCCGACCGTCGACTTCCCCACGATCCAGGTGAACGCCAACCTGCCGGGTGCGAGCCCGGAGACGATGGCCGCCTCCGTGGCCACGCCTCTCGAGAAGCAGTTCTCGACCATCGCCGGGGTCACGTCGATCAGCTCGTCCAACTCGCTCGGCAGCACGAACATCACGCTGCAGTTCGACCTCAGCCGGTCGATCGACGCCGCGGCCCAGGACGTCCAGTCGATGATCGCCCGCGCGCAGCGGCAGCTGCCGCCCGGCATGCCGTCTCCGCCGTCGTTCCAGAAGGTGAACCCCGCGGATTCGCCGGTGCTCTTCCTCACGCTCAGCTCGCCGACGCTGCCGCTCTCGCAGTTGGACCGCTACGCGCAGAACACGCTGGCGCAGCGCCTGTCGATGGTGACAGGTGTGGCGCAGGTGAACGTGTTCGGGTCGCAGAAGTTCGCGGTGCGGATCGACGCCGACCCGTTGCAGCTCGCTTCGCGGCAGATCGGGATCGACCAGGTGGCGCAGGCGGTCGCGGCGGCCAACGTCAACCGGGCGACCGGCACGCTCTACGGGCCGGATCGGAACTTCGTCATCCAGGCGTCCGGCCAGCTGCTGAACGCCGACGCCTACAACTCCATCGTCGTCGCGTGGCGCAACGGCAGCCCGGTCCGCCTCAACGAGGTGGCGAACGTCTACGCCGGTGTCGAGAACGAGCGGAACGCCGGCTGGTACAACGGTGCGCGCACGATCTACCTGGCGATCCAGCGGCAGCCTGGGACGAATACGGTTGAAGTGGTGGACCGCATCAAGGCGCTGCTGCCGGAGCTCGAGCAGCGATTGCCGGCGTCGGTCCAGCTGCGAATCCGCAGCGACCGCGCCGTTCCCATCCGCGAGTCGGTGAACGACGTGAAGTTCACGCTCGGCCTCACGGTCTGCCTCGTCGTCCTGGTGATCTTCCTGTTCCTGCGCAACCTCTCGGCGACGATCATCCCGAGCCTGGCCCTCCCGTTCTCGGTGATCGGCACGTTCACCGTCATGTACGTGCTCGGCTACAGCCTCGACAACCTCTCGCTGATGGCGCTCACCCTCTCGGTCGGCTTCGTCGTCGACGACGCCATCGTCATGCTGGAGAACATCGTCCGGCACATGGAGATGGGCAAGACGAGGCTGCAGGCGGCGCTGGATGGCTCGAAGGAAATCTCGTTCACGATCATCTCGATGACGCTGTCGCTGGCGGCGGTGTTCATCCCGGTCTTCTTCATGGGCGGCGTCGTCGGGCGGCTGATGCACGAGTTCGCGGTGACGATCGGCGCGGCGATCCTCGTCTCGGGCCTGGTGTCGCTCACCCTGACGCCGATGCTCGCGAGCCGGTTCCTGAAAGCGCCCCACTCGATTCGCCACGGCCGCTTCTACAACGTGATGGAGCGCCTGTTCGACGCCTGGCTGGCCGGGTACTCATGGTCGCTGCGCCAGACGATTCGCTTCAGGGCCGCGACGATGTTCGTCTCGCTGCTGCTGCTGGTTGGGACCGTCCAGCTGTTCCGCATGATCCCGATGGGATTCATCCCCAACGTGGACATCGGGCAGCTGCAGGGACAGGTCGAAACGCTGCAGGGACAGGGCTACGAGGCGACGGTCGCGCAGATGCAGGCGGTGATGAAGACGCTGGCCAACGATCCGAACGTCGCGGGGTACACCGCCAACGTGTTCGGATCGGGCGGCCGCTTGAGCGTGGACCTGAAGCCGCGCGACCAGCGGACGCTGACGGCGGACCAGGTGATCGAGGAACTCCGGCCGAAGTTCTCCCGCATCCCGGGCATCCGGGTCTTCCTCACCAACCCGCCGGCGATCCGGATCGGCGGCATGATGACGCGCAGCCAGTATCAGTTCACGCTGCAGGACCCGGACACCGACGAGCTGTACCGGTCGGCGCCGAAGTTCGAGGCGGCCCTTCGCGGGGTGGACGGCATCGAGGACGTGACGTCCGACCTGCAGATCAAGAACCCGCAGCTCAACGTGGACCTGGATCGCGACCAGATTGCGGCGCTCGGCCTGACCGTGGACCAGGTGCAGCTCGCGCTCAACTCCGCGTTCGCCTCGCGACAGGTTTCCCAGATCTTCGCGCCGGACGATCAGTACCAGGTGATCCTGCAGGTCGCGCCGCAGTACCAGCGCGACCCGGCGGCGCTGTCGATGCTCTACGTGACGGCGCCGGGCAACAAGCTGGTGCCGCTCTCCACGGTCGTCACCACGCGGCAGTCGGTCGGGCCCCTGTCGGTGAACCACGCCGGACAGCTGCCGTCGGTGACGCTGTCCTTCAACCTGCGCCCGGGCGTCGCGCTCGGCGACGCCGTGGCCCGCGTGCAGGAAGCCGCGCGGCAGACGCTCCCTGCGACGGTGTCGGGCAGCTTCCAGGGGACGGCGCAGGCGTTCCAGGAATCGATGCAGGGCCTCGGCTGGGTGCTCGCCCTCGCGATCTTCGTCATCTACGTGGTGCTCGGCATCCTCTACGAGAGCTTCATCCACCCGCTGACGATTCTCTCCGGGCTGCCGGCGGCCGGCTTCGGCGCCCTGCTCACGCTGCTCGTCTTCAAGAGCGACCTGAACATCTACGCATTCGTCGGCGTCATCATGCTCGTCGGCCTCGTCAAGAAGAACGGCATCATGATGATCGACTTCGCGATCGAGGCGCGGCGCCGCGACAATCTCAGCGCGCCGGAGGCGATCTACGAGGCGTGCCGCGTCCGCTTCCGGCCGATCATGATGACGACGATGGCGGCATTGATGGGAACGCTGCCGATCGCGCTGGGCATGGGAGCCGGCTCGGAAGCCCGCCGCCCGCTGGGCCTCGCGGTCGTCGGCGGCCTCGTCGTCTCACAGACGCTCACGCTCTACGTGACGCCGGTGTTCTACATCTACATGGAGCACCTGCAGGAGTGGCTGGCGGGGCGGAAGACGGCGAGGAAGCCGGCGGTGGAGACCGTCGCCCCGCATGCGGCGGCGATGGTGGACGAGCAGGGCTGATGGCGACCTCGGGAGTCTTTTTCTGGCTCTCGAGCATGAGCCAGAAAAAGACTCCCGAGGTCGTTCCTGCCTACTGCCTACTGCCTACTAAATGAGCACCGTGAACCCCGGGATCGCCACCGGGTCCACCGGGTTCGAGCCGAACTCGTACTTCGCGGGCGCCAGGCTCAGCATCGACTTGCTCATCGCCCAGTCCCACGAAATCATCCGCCCCGTGTAGGCGCTCATGCGGCCCATGATCGCGCACATCGTGCTCTCGGCAATCTGCCGGCCCTCGTTGAGCGGCGTCCCCTTGCGGATGGACGCGATCAGGTCGATGTGCTCCTGCACGTAGGGATTCGTCTCGTCTGCCTCGAAGGTCCACGGCGTCGCCCCGATGATCTTCGTCGAGCTGCCCGAACTCATCGCCACGCCCTTTGACCCGACGATCCGCTCCTCGACGCGCTCGTGGCAGCCCTTCGTCTGGCGGCACATGCTGCTCACGCGCACGCCGTTCGGGTACTCGAACTCGATCGCGAAGTGGTCGTAGATGTTCCCGTACGCCGGCCCGACGCGAACCTGGCGCCCGCCCATGCCCATGACGTTCTTCGGCATCGCCCCGACCGCCCAGTTCGCGACGTCGATGTTGTGAACGTGCTGTTCGACGATGTGATCGCCCGAGAGCCAGGAGAAGTAGAGCCAGTTGCGGCACTGCCACTCCATCTCCGACATCTCCGCCGTGCGGTCCTTCACCCAGAGGTCGCCCTGGTTCCAGTAGACCTGCGCGCCGACGATCTCGCCGATCTGCCCGTCCTGGATCCGCTTCATCATCTCCAGGTAGCGGCGCTGGTGGCGCCGCTGAGTCCCCGCGACGACGGCGAGCTTCTTCTGCCTGGCAAGCTCCGACGAGGCGATGACCGAGCGGATGCCGACCGGATCGACGGCGACGGGCTTCTCCATGAAGACGTTCTTGCCCGCGTCCACCGCCGCCTTGAGATGAATCGGCCGGAATCCCGGGGGGGCCGCCGTGACGATCAGGTTCACCTCGGGGACCGCGCACACCTTCTGGTAGTTGTCGAAGCCGGCGAAGCGGCGGTCGGCCGGCACCTTCACCCGATCCGGGAACTCCTTGGTGAGGCGTTCGAGGGACGAGGCCACCCGGTCTGGCACGAGGTCGCCGAGTGCGACGATCTCGACGCCCGGGTCGGCCTTGAGGCAGTCGATGGCCGCGCCCGTTCCGCGGCCGCCGCAGCCGATGACGCCGACCTTGATCGTGTCCGAGCCCGCGGCGAACACGCCGAAGTCCGGCAGGCTGGCGGCCACCGACACGGCCGCTGCCGTCTTGAAGAAGTCGCGACGGGTCACCGAAGACTGATCGTTGTCGTTCATGGCGCCTCTCTCCGTTAAAATGCGTCGCATTCCCGGTACGCGTCGATCACGGCCCGCTCGCCTTCCCTGCCCGGCTTGCTCTGCCCGTGCTCCATGCACAGGACGCCCTGGTAGCCCTTGCCGTGAATCCACTTGAAGATGTTGCGGTAGTTGATCTCGCCGGTGGTCGGTTCCTTCCGCCCGGGGTTGTCGCCCAGGTGGAAGGCGGCGATCTGGTCCCACGCCGCGTCGATGTTCGGGAGGATGTTCCCCTCGGTAATCTGCTGGTGGTAGATGTCGTCGATGATCTTGCACGACGGGCTGTTGACCGCCTTGCAGATCTGGTAGGCCTGGGGGATCTTCGTGAGGAACAGCCCCGGGTGGTTCTTCGGGTTGAGGGGTTCGAGCACCAGCACGAGGCCGGCCGGCTCGCAGACCTCCATGCACGCGCGCAGGTGATCGACCACGTTGGCCGTCTGGTAGTCCCAGGCGACGCTTTCGTCGAAGCGGCCGGGCACGAGGAGCGCCTGCTTGCACCCGGTCCGCTTCATCGTGTCGGCGCCCTCGCGCATCTTCTGCAGGATGGCTTCCCGCGCCTCCTTGTCGCGCGTGACGAGGGTCTTCTTGCCGAACTCCGCCTCCAGCACGAACGGGCCAAGCTTCATCCCGCGCTTCGACAGCTCGCGCGCGATGAACTCCTGCTGATCGACCGCGCGGCCCATGAGGCCGTTGTCGAACATCGCCGTGAACCCCTCGTTCGCGGCGAACTCGATCTGCGCCAGGAGATCCTTGCCGGCATGGGCGGTGAACTGCCCGAAGCCGGGCGCGTAATTGAGGCGGAAACGGCCGGCCGCACCGGCCTGCTGCGGACGCGATTGGGCTGCCGCGCGCGCCAGGGGCGCCGCGGCAACGGCTGCAGCGGCCGCCAGCGCGCGACCGAGGAACGACCTGCGTGCAAGCGGCGCCGCCGGTGAGGAAGTCGGCATACGCCGGGAATACTAGGGAGACGACAGCCCGGCTGTCAACCGCAGCGGGCTGTCGGAGCATGAGGCTCTGGGCTCTGGGCTCCAGGCTCTGGGCTGGCCTGAAGCCTAAAGCCCAAAGCCTTGAGCCTTCTCAGGCCTTCCGCGGGTAGCGGAACAGCGGCTCCTGCTTCAGGGCCTGCTCCTTGATCGACGCGGCCTCCGAATCGGACAGCGGCGTGAACTTCTGGGCCAGGTCGAGCGCCATCTTGAACAGCCCCTCGTCGCCGGGCGGGATGGCCGCCGTCACCGGGTGGGAGAGCGTAAACCGCAGCCCCATCGTGGCATCCGCCGGTTCCGCGAGCGGCTCGTACCAGCACTTCGGGTGCTCGTCGCGCCGTGCGTTCGCGGGCCACGGCCCCCTGGCCATCGCCTTCAACGCCAGGATGCCCATCTTCTTCGCCTGCGCCGCCGCCAGCACCTGCGCGCCAAAGCTCCCGGCGTGCCAGGTGGCGAAGTTGACCGGGAAGAGAATCGTGTCGAAGTCGTGGCGCGCGATCAGGGCGGTGGCCGCCTCGACGGAGTGTGCGGAGAAGCCGAGGAAGCGGACCTTGCCCTCCTTGCGTGCCGCGAGGAAGGTCTCCAGCGCGCCGGCCGGGCCGAGTATCTTCTCGACATCGTCGGCCGTCGTGACCGCGTGGAGTTGATAGAGGTCGAAGTGATCGGTCCGCATCTTGCGGAGCGAGCTCTCGAGCTCCTTTCTCGACCCCGCGGCGCTGCGCTCCGTGGTCTTGCACGCCAGGAAGACGTTCTTCCGGTACGGCTCGAGGGCCGGACCGAGCATGTCCTCCGCGTTGCCGTAGCTGGGAGCGACATCGAAGTAGTTGACGCCGTGGTCGATCGCTTCGGCGACCCGGTTGGACGCCTCCTGCGTCGTCGCGTCCTTCACGACGATGCCGCCAAAGCCGAGGATGGAGAGCTTTTCGCCGGTGCGGCCGAGCGAGCGGCGCTCGAGCTTGCCGGGCTCGGATGTCCGCTCCATGCCCGCGAGCGAGGCAGGGAAGCACGCCAGGAGGGAGGCTGCCGACGTCGTCTTGAGGAAATCGCGCCTGTCCATGATGACCTCCTCGAATGATTCAGCGTAGCACGGCCGACTCCCGGCAAAGCTGAGTGCCGAGCCTTTGGCCCCACGCATTCGTCAGCGTCTCCATTCTCCGTTCTCCGTTCCACGTTCTCCGTTCTACGTTCTAAGTTCGTCGTTCTCAGTTCTCCGTTCTAACTTCCGTCTTTTCCGTTATCATCCGCCCCATGCCCACCCCGTCCCTCGCCACCCGGCCGGCGCCCGGAATTGCCGCCCCGCCCGCGGCGCAGCGGCTCGTCTCGCTCGACGCGTACCGCGGTCTCGTGATGTTCCTGATGATGGCGGAGGTGCTGCGGCTCGCCGAGGTCGCGTCGCGGGTGCCCGCCAGCCGCGTCTGGAACTTCCTGGCGTTTCACCAGACGCATGCGCCGTGGGCCGGGTGCTCGCTCCACGACCTGATCCAGCCCTCGTTCTCGTTCCTGGTGGGCGTGGCGCTCCCGTTCTCGATTGCGAGCCGGACGGTCCGCGGCCAGTCGCGGCGCGCGATGACCGCGCACGCGTTCTGGCGGGCGTTCCTTCTCGTCGCCCTGGGGATCTTCCTCCGGTCGATCGGCCGCGACCACACCTACTTCACGTTCGAAGACACGCTGACGCAGATCGGCCTCGGGTACGGCGCGCTGTTCCTGCTCGGCTTCCGGACGACGCGCGACGCGTGGATCGCGTTCGGCCTGATCCTGGCCGGCTACTGGGCCGCCTTCGCGCTCTACCCGCTCCCCGGGCCGGGGTTCGACTGGACGGCCGCCGGCGTCACCGCCGACTGGCCGTACAACTACCAGGGGTTCGCGGCTCATTGGAACAAGAACACGAACCTCGCCTGGGCGTTCGACCGCTGGTTCCTGAACCTGTTCCCGCCGGCGGGCTGGTTCACGTTCAACGGGGGCGGCTACGCGACGCTCAGCTTCATTCCGACGCTGGCCACGATGATCCTCGGCCTCATCGCCGGGCGCGTCGTTCGCAGCGACCGCGACGGGCGTGCGAAGGTCACCTGGTTCGTGGTGGCCGGCCTGGTCGGCATCGCGGCCGGCTGGGTGCTCGACGCGACCGGCATCTGCCCCTCCGTCAAGCGGATCTGGACGCCCAGCTGGACGCTCTTCAGCGGCGGCTGGTGCTTCCTGCTCCTGGCCGGGTTCTACGCGGTCATCGACCTGGCGAAGCGGCCGCAGGCCCTGGTTCTGGCTCGTGGTCATCGGGAGCAACTCGATTGCGGCCTACTTGATCGCGCACTTGTTCGAGGGCTTCATCCACCAGGCGCTCGTCACGCATCTTGGAGCCGGCACCTTCAAGGCCTTCGGGGAAGCGTACGAGCCGTTCGTCGGCGGGGCATGTGTGCTCTTCGCGTATTGGGTAATCCTGTACTGGATGTACAAACGGAAGATCTTTCTCAAGATCTAGGCGGTTTGCTCCGAGACGCGGAGACGCGGATTCGACGCGCAGGAACTCGACCTGGTTCGTGACGTCGCGCTCAGAGCCTTTTCTCGCGGTGTCCGGTGCCTAGCGTGGTGCTGACTGCTCCGTCAGAGGTTCCAAAGCATGCGTCTTGTTGTCCTGTTCCTGTTCGTCCTCCCCCTTTTCCAACCGTCTGCCGCCCGGGCACAGGCCGCGGTCAAGCCCGATGCCACTATCCGGCTTTTCGACGGGAAGAGCCTCGACCAGTTCGACACCTGGCTGGTGGATTCGCACAACCAGGATCCGCTGCGGGTATTCAGCGTGGTGGACCAGGTGGACGGCGCGCCGGCCATCCGCGTCAGCGGCGAAAAGTGGGGCGGCTTGATCACGAAGAACGCGTACCAGGACTACCACCTGACCGTGGAGTTCCGGTGGGGCCTGCTGACGTGGGGCGACCGGCGCAACCGGGCGCGCGACAGCGGCGTGCTCGTTCACTGCCAGGGCACGCCGGGCAACACGGCGGCGGACATGAACGGCCCCTGGATGCGGTCCATCGAGGCGCAGGTGATCGAGGGCGGCGTGGGCGACATCATCCTGGTCGCCGGCTTCGAGCCGGACGGAAAACGGATCATGCCCACGCATCACCGCGCGGGCAGGCGTGGACCGGGATGGCGAGCCCGTGTTCGATCCCTCGGGCGGCGGGCAGCCGAAGGTGTTCACCACCGGCCGCATCAACTGGTGGGGACGCGACCCGGACTGGAAGGACGCGCTCGGCTTCCGCGGCAAGCAGGATGTCGAGAGTCCTTACGGCGAGTGGACGCGCCTCGAGGTGATCGCCCGGGGCGACCACCTCACGAACCTCGTCAACGGGAAAGTGGTCAACGAGGGGTCGGCCGCCAGCCTGGCCGGCGGCCGGATCATCATCCAGTCGGAAGGGGCGGAGATCTATTTCCGCGGGATTGAACTGGACGCCGCTGGAGCGAAGTAGGCTATTAGAGCTGTAGGCTTAGGCCGAGCTGACGCTTAGGCCGAATGCCGACTGAGCGGTTCCAAGCTCGTCGAGCGCCAGATCTAGCAGTCGCCAGAGTCCGTCAGTTCTGAACGCCTCTACTTGAACTGACTGAAGTCCATCTTCGGGTCGTACACTTCGGTGGACTTCATCAACTCGTCCCACGTCACCTGGCGGCCCGTGTACAGCCGCCTGGCGGCCGAGCATCGCGGCCAGCGCGGATTCGGCGCCCTGCTCCGCCTGGTTCACCAGTTGGCCGCTGGTGATGCTCTCGATGAACGCCTTCTGCTTGTTGGGATCCGCATCGTCCAGCGCACCGCGGAAGGCGCCGGTCGCCGCGGCTTTCTGATCGACCGCCTCCACCTTGCCCAGCGGGAAGTCCCACTTCGTCTCGCCCGAGATGCGCACCGGCTGGTCGTACCGCGCTTCGGCGCACCCCTTCGTGCCGTAGTACCTGCATCCCGACGCCCCACGCGGCGGTGCCGAACTGCGTGGCGCCGAAGGTGACGGCCACGTCATTGGGGTAGGTGAAGACGCAGTTGAAGTGGCTCGAGGCGTCTCCGGTATCCGTGCGGCCCGCCCGCCCGCCCGACCCGACTGCCTTCACCGGGTGACCCTTGAGCATCCAGTTGGTGACGTCGATGATGTGAATGTCCTGCTCGACGATGATGTCGCCCGACAGCATCTTGTCCCACACCCAGTTCCGGAGCCGGCGCTCCGGAGCCGTGGCGTTGGGCCAGTCGGGCCGGTTGAGGGCCGAGGCGAAGTAGTGGATCTGCCCGCAAACCGGCACCCCAATCTGCCCCTCGTGGACGCGCTTGGCCAGCTCCACGTACGGCGTCGCATGGCGAATCTGGAACCCGACCGCCAGGCTCACCTTGCCCTTGGCTTTCTCACCGAGCGCGATCACTTTCTTCGCACCCGGGACGTCGACCGCGACCGGCTTCTCGAGGTAGACATGCTTACCCGAGGCCAATGCAGCCTCGAGGTGAGCGGGGTGGAAGTAGGGCGGCGTGGCGATATAGAGGGCGTCCACGTCCTTCGACGCGAACAGCTGCTCGTAGGCCTTCGGCCCCTTGAACATCCGGGACGGGTCGATCGCCGGCTTGCCCATCTTCGCCGAGACTTCGTCCAGGCTCTTCTTGCCGGCATCCAGCTGGTCCTGGAAGATGTCGCCGATCGCCGTCACGACGGCGCCGGTGTTCTGGAGGAACGAGCTGGTCACGGTGGTGCCTCGCCCGCCGCAGCCAAGGAGGCCGAGGCGCACCGCCGAATTGGCCTGGCTGCCAAAGACGATGCCCGGCTTGAGGATGGTGACGCCGGCGGCGGCAACCGCCGCGCCAAGGAATTCACGCCTGCCTACTTCACTCATGATGGCTGCCTCCTATTAGGCGATTCTACACCCTGAGCTCACTAGCGTTGACCACACGCCCGCGCGACGTACAGCGCGTGAACCGGGCGGTTTTCGCTCGGTGGGATGGTCAACGCAAACGAGTCGAAGGGTAGATCGAGCGGCCTGACAACGCAGAATGTAGAATGCCGAATGTACCATGCTGAGGCCGGCCGTTGTTCACGGCCTGCCGGGAGGACTTATGCAGCCGATTGACCGACGGGCGTTTCTCGGGACGGTTGCGGGTGCCGCGGCGGTTGCCGCGCTCCGTCCCGCCGCAGCCGCGGGCGGGCTGAAGAAAGCGGTCTACGTCTCGATGCTCCCCAAGGAGCTGGGCTACGCCGAGAAGTTCAAGCTGGCGCTCGACGTGGGCTTCGAGGGAATCGAGATCGGGACGATCGCCGACCAGGCCGTGGCCCAGGAAATCGCGGAGGCGTCGAAGAAGACGGGCCTCAAGATCCACTCCGTGATGAACGCGGACCACTGGACGTACCCGCTCTCGAGCGCGGATCCCGAGGTGGTCAACAAGAGCGTCGCCGGCATGGAGGCGTCCTTCCGGAATGCGAAGCTCTGGGGCGCGGATTCGATCCTGCTCGTGCCGGGGGTGGTGGACGCCAAGACCTCCTACAAGGACGCGTGGACACGCTCGCAGAGGGTCATCAAGGAGCGAATCCTCCCGCTGGCGCAGCAGAACAAGGTGGTGGTGGGCATCGAAGAGGTGTGGAACAAGTTCATCTTGAGCCCTCTCGAGATGGTGCGGTACGTCGACGAGTTCGGATCGCCGTGGGTCAAGGCGTATCTCGACGTGGGCAACATGCTCTTCTACGGCTTTCCGCAGGACTGGGCCCGGACGCTGGGCGCCCGGATCTCGCGCATCCACGTGAAGGACTTCCAGCTGAACCGCAAGGAGGGGAAATTCGCGTGGAAGAACCTCGGCGAAGGAGACGTGGACTGGCCCGAGGTGCGCAAGGCGCTCGACGAAGTGGGCTACCAGGGCTGGATCACGACCGAGATCAACGGCGGCGACGCCGCGTATCTCAAGGACGTCGTGGGGCGGCTCGACAAGTTCTTCGCGGGACAGAAGCTGGTTTAGGACGGCCAGTAGCCCAGCTATGCGGCTGAAGGCAGCCTTATGCCCTAAGTTGGGTCGCGACATACCGCCTACTGCCTACCCTGAGCCTACTGCCTACTTCACCCTCGTCAGAGCGCAGCGAGGACATCCCTCATCAGCTGCTTCGAGCCCTCGATCCCGTCCACGGGGCCGTGCTCGTACTCGATGCAGATGGTGCCGCGGTAGCGGTTCGCGTTCAGGATCCGCACGTTGCGCGCCACGTCGTTCCAGTCCTTCTCGGGCGTCTTCCACCGGTCCCAGTACTTCGCGTGCACGTGCGTGTGCGTATAGGGCATCAGCACTTCCAGCCCGTGGAAGAGGTGATACTCGTTCTCCCAGTTGCCGAAGTCGGGCGTGGCCTCGCAGAACGGGTGGTTCACCTCGTCCATGATGATGAGGATGTTCATCGGGTTGGCGCAGAGACCCCAGTGGTTCTCGATGGTGATCTTCACGCCCACCTTCGCGCCGTAGTCCGCCAACTCCTTGAACGACTCGATGCACTTCTTCAGGTACAGCGCGATCTTGTCGTTCTTCGGGTAGCCGGTCTCGTGCGGCGTCGCCTCCGGCATGATCCGCGTGCCCGATACTCCCGTGTTCGCGCGCATCGTCTTGGCGTGCAGCATGGCGGCCGCGTCCATCCATGCCTTCGCCACGCGGATCCCTTCGTTCCGCTTCTCGTCGTCCGGGTCCGCCAGGTTCTGGGGCGCGTTGTTCGAGACGTGCTGGCAGACGGTGCCCGTCTTCTGGATCGTGGCCGCCAGCTTCTCGAGCCACTTCTTCGACGAGGGCAGCGACGGATCCCAGCGGAACTGGCTGAACGTCTTGCCCTCCCGCTCAACCTTCGTCTCGTTGTACTGCGTCGCGTCCGCCGGGTCGCCGAACACATCCGACCAGAGGTCGAGGTGATAGACGCCCGGGTACGTGTCCTTGGTCCATTGAGGAAAGTCCAGCATCGTCAGCTCGCCGTACTTCTTCCTCATCTCCACCGTTTCCTGGTTCGGCGGCCGGTTGCCGGGGGACTTGAAGAGGAAGCGCGGCGGCCAGCAGCTCGAAGCAATCCGTGACAGCTTCTCCTGGTCGGTCAGCTGCCGCATGGCCGAGGCGTTCTGGGCGTCCGCTTCCGTTTCCAGCAGCGCCCCGGCCGCGACCACACCGAGCCCGGTTCTCTTGAGGAAGTCTCGTCGATCCGCACTCATTGACCACCCTCCCTTCGGCAGAAGGATTCAGGAATCAGGAGTCAGGAGTCAGGGTGGTCTGTCCGAATCCTGAATCCTGAATCCCGAATCCTGCCCTCGTTACCGGTGCAGTCCAAACCAGTAGCTGACTTCACCAACACCACGTCGTCCGCGGGGGCCGTGAAGACGCGCGAGACGTCGCGGCCGAACTCGTAGTCGCCCGTCGGCAGCTGATCGCGGCGCTGCTGGGTCCAGACGAAGAAGAACGAGGATCCCGGCCGGAACTCCCACCGGAAGACGACGTTCAGCCTCAAGGAGCGCAGGTCGAAGTCCGGCTTCGCGATCGAGAAGGACTGTGCCGGCCCGGCGCCGTCCGGGTCGATGAGCAGGCGCCCGGGCGTCGAGACCAGCGTGCTGCCGTTGTCCACGCCGTACCGGATGAAGTCGTAGGTGCGCGGCGCGTACAGCTCCTTGACCGCCCCGTAGTCGGCGACCGAGACGAGCGGCTGCAGGTATGCCTGCAGCGACGTCCGGGGAGAGGTGGCGAGACTCACCCGCGTCACCATCGAGTACTCGGTCTGGTCAAGCTCGCCGAACACGTAGCGCCCGCCATACGTGCGCGTCGCGAGCTGGTCCGGGATGGTCGCGAGGTACTGCGCCGACACGACGTTGTGCTTGATCGACGGACCGGTCGAGAGCGTGAGCGCGGGGAACGGACGCCAGGCGGCCTGCACGTCGAGCGCGGCCGACGAGGCGTCGTAGTCGCGGGCCGTGTACGAGAGCCCGGTCGAGAACACCAATGACTTCCGCGGGTCCGTGACCGTCGAGATCTGGATGCCACGATTGCCGGGGCGAATCACGGTCGGGCCGCCGCGCGTGAGCTTGTCGTCCCACACGCGCTTCGCGTAGGTGAAGAGTGCCGTGGACCGCCAGAAGTTCCTGAACTGCGCCGACGCCGAGGCCTGCCAGCCGTCGCCCTGGCTCTCGTTGCCGTAGTTCCAGGTCCACCACTTCGACACCCAGACGTAGCGCTCGCGCGTCCAACCGCTGGGCGTGAGCTTGCGATACTGGACCATCGCGTGGCCGCCGGCGCGGTCCGTCTGCGTGGAGTAGCCCGCGTCGTTCACCTCCAACCCGGGGCTCATGCCCCACAGCCCCAGGTTCACCGTCAGGTTGCCGCTGTTGCGATTCAGGTTCACCTTGCCCATCCAACCCGACAGATCGGTCTTCGCCGGGTCGAATCGGACGTGCGGCGCGTCAGGACGCTGGTAGTAGCGCTGCTCCGCGCGTTGGACGCGAGCGATCGACGTGGTGCTGCCCTGCACCCAGCTGCCGGCAATCCCGCCGTGGACGACCCACTGCCGCGAGGCGTCCAGGAAGAAGTGGCCGTCGGTGCCGAACATCGACGCGCGGCGGACGAGGGATGCGTCGAGTGCGGGGTCGCTGCTGTTGCGGATGACCGAGGTGCCCAGGAAGCCGATGGCCGCGCGCCGGCCGAGCTCCCGCTGCAGGCGAAGCACCGCATAGTTCGAGGGCGGCTCGACGGGCTGCTTCGTGGTGACGAGGGTGTCGGAGATGCGCGCGTACTCGCGTGCTGTCACGGCCTCCAGCGCACCAACCGTCCACCCGCGGCGCGTCCGGCCGACCAGCTTGGCGGCACCGAGTATCGTCGTCGCGTTGGCGACGTCCGTGTAGGCGCCCACCGCCCTGCCTTGCGGCACCCGGCCGATGCGACGACTGTAGAAGAGCGTCGGGTCGGGCTGGAAGAAGTTGACGTAGGCGCTCGCGCCACTCTTCCCGAAGTTGCCGAAGACCTGGGCGCCCTCGGTGAAGAACGGCCGCCGCTCCTCGAAGAACGTCTCGAACTGCGTGAGGTTGACCACCGCGGGGTCCACCTCCACCTGGCCGAAATCCGGGTTGAAGGTGGCGTCGAGCGTCAGGCTGCTGGAGACGCCGTATTTCATGTCCAACCCGGCCGTCGTGAAGAACCGCGACCCGTCGTTGAACGGGTTGCCTTTCACGAGCGGGGCGACGAACTCGCCTCGCGACGTGGCGTACGGCAGGAACGCGAGCGTCGGCGGGGGGTGAATGCCGCCAATGCCCTCCAGGCGCGCCATGCGCGAGGCAAGGCCCGAGACATTCTTCGGCACCAGCTGCAGCCAGTCCGATTCGTTCCTGCGCTGGACGATCCGCTGCACGTTGATGCCCCACGTGTAGCGCTCGGCTCTGGGGAACCGGAGCTGCGACAGGGGGATCCGCATCTCGACGTTCCACCCGCCCTCGTCTACCGACACGGCCGACTCCCAGACCGCATCCCAGGTGGAGTCGAGGAAGTTGTCGTTGTAGATGAGCGCGTCGCGCTGGACGCCGGCAGCGGACACGGCGAACTGCGCGCCGGTCAGAAGGTCATGGTGCGGGTCGAGATAGAGGACGAACGCGTCGGCGTCCACGGAGGCGTCGCGGCGCGACAACTGGCGGACGATGGCCCCGGGCTGGCGGTCGAACAGCCGCGCCGCGACATACACCGCCGCGTCGTCATAGGCCACTCGAACCTCGGTGTCGTCGATGGCCGCCTGGCCCTCGCTCGGGTCGCGCTGCAGGAAGCCGGACGCCGGCTGGGCCTCGGTCCAGACGCGATCGTCGAGCCGGCCGTCGATTGTCGGCGGCGTGGCCGCACGCACCGCCTGCACCTCGCGCGGAGGCGTGAGCGGCGCCGGCTGCGCGAGCGATGTCCCCGGAAACAACGACAGGGCGGTCCACGCCGCAAACCCGACGATGAGGGAACGAAGCGTCACGCCGCGCATTCTACCTTACGGAGGCTCTCGGCTCTTGGCTCTCGGCTCTCGGCGCGCTCGCAGCCCAAAGCCAAAAGCCTAGAGCCCAGAGCCCAGAGCCCAGAGCCTGGAGCCTAGAGCCTTTCAGCTTCTGACGAAGGGCCATCGTCCGGTGTGCCAGGCCCACACGAAGAACACGGCCACGCCCAGCAGCAACGTGCCGAGGCCGAAGGCGATGACGTCCCAGCCGGAGGTGGCGAACAGGAAGATCCACCCGAACAGCGCCACCAGGTTCGGCAGCGGGTAGAGCCACACCCTGAAGGGCCGCGGCATGTCGGGCGCGTTGCGTCGCAGCAGCGTCAGTGCGACCACCTGCCCGATGAACTGCACCAGGATGCGCGTGGTGATCAGCGCGTCGATGACCATCCCGAGCGACAGCGTGCTGGCGGCGATGGCGATCACGCCGATCAGCAGCAGCGACACGTGCGGGAAGCGCTTGGTCGGGTGGAGACGGCCGAACACGCGGAAGAAGGTGCCGTCGAGGGCCGCGGCGTAGGGGATTCGCGAGTAGCCGAGCAGCAGCGCGAACACCGATCCGAAGGCCGTCCACAGGACGAGGGCGGTGAACAAGGTGGCCACCCGCGCCCCGTAGACGCGCTCCATGAACGCCGACACGATGAAATCCGCCTGCGGGTGATCGGCCGCGGGCACGAACTCGCGCCAAGGCACGACGCCGATCACCGACAGGTTGATCCCGAGGTAGATCGCGCCGACGGCGACGACGCTGATGAGGATCGAGCGCGGGATCACCCGGCCGGGGTCTCTCACCTCGTCGCCGATGTACGCCACGCTGTAGTAGCCCAGGTAGTCGTAGATGCCGATGCGCGAGGCCGCGCCGAGGCCGAAGAGGAAGCCCACGGAAAACGAGAAGCCGCCCGGCGGCAGGTCGAACGCGACGGCCGGGTTGAAATGCATCGCGCCGGTCACGATCACCGCGGCCGTCGTCAGCAGGGTGCCGATCCAGAGGCTCACCGTCAGCCGGCCAACCGAGTCGATGCGGCGGTACAGCAGCGCGATGTTGACCACGCCGACGACGACCGCGACGGCGATGGTGCCGCCTTGAGGCAGCGCCGGCCACACGTAGCGGAGGTACCGCGCAAAGCCGATGTAGCCGGAGGCAATCTCCAGCGGCCCGCTCAGGATGAACTGCCAGATGAAGAGGAACGCAACGAGGCGACCCCACCGCTCCCGGCCGAAGCCCTCGCGCAGGTAGCTGGTACGACCCGCCGGACCCCGGCATCGCCGCGCCCAGCTCGCTCCAGACCATGCCGTCGGCGATCACGATGACCAGCGCCACGAACCAACCGACGAGCGCCTGCGGCCCGCCGAGCGCCGACATGAGCAGCGGGATCGTGATGAACGGCCCCACGCCGATCATGTTCGACATGTTCAGCGCCGTGGCCTGCAAGAGGCCAAAGCGCCGCACGAGGTCGGGGCGGTTGGACATGAGCGTGAAGTTAGGCAGTATGCAGTAAGCAGTAGGCAGTTCAGCACAACTGCATACCGCCTACTGCCTACTGAGCCAAACTAGAAGGGGAACAATCGCTTGATCTCCGCCTCGTCCGGCCGGCGGCCGTACTCGGAGATTTCGAACGCCTCGGCGGCCTGCACTTTCCCGCCGATCTCGGCGCCGTACTTCTTCACCAGCGCGGCGCGCACCGCGGGGCCGACTCTGAACTGCCGTTGCTGCCCCAGCCAGGCGCGGCGTGCGCCGGCATCCTTCGGCACCTGGTCCAGCCCGCCGTTCAGCCACGGCAGCCACTCGTACACCTGCGACACGTGCGCGTCGATCATGTCCAGCTTCTTCGCGGCCACGTCGTCTATCGACACGACCACGTCCGGCGAGAAGGGCATCGGCTTCTGGAAGTTGTCCTCGAAGAGCATGAACACCGGGTTGCGTCGCAGCGCGGGCGTGTCGGGACAGATGTTGGGCACCGTCACCATGAACGCGGCGTCGGACAGCAGCACGCCCGTGTAGCGGTGGTCGGGGTGGTAGTCGTTCGGGCGCGGGCCGAGGACGAGATCGGCCTTCCAGTCGCGAATCAGGCGGATGATCTGCTCCCGCACCTTCAGCTCCGGCACCAGCTCGCCGTCGTGGTTATCGAGGGTGATGTAGTCGACGCCGATGCGCCGTCCAGCCTCCTTCGCCTCGGCGCGTCGCCGCGCGGCGAGCGCGCCGCCCCCTTGCGACTGGTGCCCCGCGTCGCCGCTTGTGACGGAGACGAAGCGGACCTTGTGCCCCGCGGCCGCCCACTTGGCCGCCGTGCCGCCCGCGCGGATGTCGCAATCGTCCGGGTGCGCGCCGAACGCGATGATGTTGAGCGGCTGCGAGGCTGGCTGCCCGCCGGCCTGGGCGTCCGCCTTGCGCACGGCAGCGGTCAGTCCGAGGGTCAGGATCAGGAACGCGAACGAGAGCCGGGCCACAGTACGCATCACGAGCCTCCCGCGAAGGACCGCGAACCTGGCGGTTCGCGGCACACGTGACCGTGACTCTATCAAAAAAGAACGGCGGGGCAGGAGGTGAATCCTGCCCCGCCGCGGACTTGCCGGCGTGGCCGCCGACCTTCGGGTTGGCGGGGCGACGCAGTAGCTTCGCCCCGCCTTACCTACCTAGAAGCCCACGCGGATGCCGATCTGGAACTGGCGCGGGCCAGGGATGTCGCCCGACACCGTGCTGACTTGCGAAGTGCTCGACGGACTGAACTGCATGAACTGGTTGGACGTGTAGGTAATGTTCGGCGCGCCCCAGTTCGTGTGGTTGAAGATGTTCGCGAACGAGAGCCGCAGTTCCGGCCGGGCCCGGCCAACCTGGAACGCCTTGAAGAGGGACAGGTCCATGTTCCACACCGACGGGCGGCGGAACTGATTCTTGACGGAGTTGCCCCAGCCCGCCACGTCGAGCCCGGTCGGCTGCGAGAAGAGGCTCTTGTCGTACCAGTATCCGGTCAGGTCGCCTACACTGCCGGTGGGCGATGGATCGCCCTGGACGTTGATGTAGATCGTGCCGCACGACGGGCAGTTCATCGCGTTGTTCGTGCCGGTGATCGAGAACGGCGTCCCGGTGTAATACGCGAAGATACCGTTGACCTGCCAGCCTCCGAACACCTTGGCCGTCGTCGTGGTGGGCTCCTTCAGGAACGGCAACTCGTATACCCATCCCATCTGGAACACGTGACGCCGGTCGTACGACGCGTACGAATAGTTCTTGTCGTAGACCATCGGGTGGTTGAAGGTCAGCGCGGTCCAACCATCCTCGTCAGTCATGTTCATGGCCTTGCTGAGGGTATAGGCCCCCTTCAGCATGAGGCCGTGCCGGAACGGGCGGTTGAGGGCCACCTGCAGGCCGTTGTAGCGCGCCCTGGTTCGCGCCGCCCAGTCGTTGATACCGGTCGTGCCGGCAGAGGTGAAGAACTTGCGCGTCGCGTTGCCGCCGCCCGGCTCGCCGTAGTTGACGTTCAAGTCCGCGTAGCCGCCGTCGGTGCGCGTGCCGACGTAGGCCACTTCCACCGCGATGTCGGCCATGATCTTGCGCTCGAACGCGACGTTCCACTGCTGGATCTTCGCGCGATCGAGGCCGGAACCGGCCGCGTCGAACGGCTTGTAGCCGGTGTTGGGCGAGCGGATGAACACTCCGGGCGGCAGCTTGACCTGGCCCGAACTGGTGTCGGGGATCGACACCGCCGGAATGCCCTGGTTGAGGGTCGTGTTGTAGTAGTACTGATCAGCGGTGTTGTTGAAGTTGATGTCGTACGGGAACGATCCTCGCATCGGTCGCCCCCACGGCAGCGGGTTGCGCGTCCAGCCGTAGCCGGCCCGCACGACCATCTTCTCGTTGATCCGGTACGAGGCGCCGAGCCGCGGCTCCCAATACCACTTCTGCAGCTTGAGTCCCAGGTCCTCGGGCACGTTGCCAAGCCCCCCGATGCTCACGATGTACGTCTGGTAGTTGAGGACCTCGATCCCGTGTGTCGCGCGGGTCACCAGCGGGAAGTACTCGAGCCGCAGGCCGGCGTTGACCGTCAGCTTCTCGTTGGGCCGCCACCGGTCGCGGACGTAGAACGCGGTCTGCCACTCTCGGGTCGTCATTTCCTCGGTCTGGGTGTCCTTGGCGTAGTAGTTGGACGTTCCGAGCAGGAACGCGCCAAACTGGTTCCAACCGAGCGCCGTGTAACCAGGCGCACCCGTGGTGTTGCCGCTGTACGAGAAACCGCCCTTCAGACCGTAGTCTCCCCACTCGGCCTGGCGGTGGTTCAGGTCCAGCTTGACGACGTCCATGCCGGTCCGCATCTCGTGCTTCGGGAACACCTTCGTCAGCGCGCTGCTGAACGAGTAATTCAGTTCCTTACGCCATAGCGGCATCCAGTTCGGCGTCCCGCCGACCGTGCTGAAGTTCGTCACAAACGACGGCAACCCGCTGTTGCGGATGTCGTTCGGATCGTTGACGCCCGGAATCCCCAACTGGATCCCGTAATTGGTCCCGTAGTCCGGCCCGGTAACGATCTGGTCCTGGCGGTTGTACCCGAAGTTGCCGTCGAGGACGAGCGTCGGACCGAGCGTCCAGGTGTGCCCCAGGGCGCCGACGTAGACCTTGGTGTCGCCCGAGACTGCCGTTGTCGAAGCGACAGCTGGTAGTTGTCGGTGACCTTCGCGCGCAGCATCGAGAACTTTCCCCAGATGGAATGCGCCGGGTTCCGTCTGGTACGACAACTTGACGTCGAAGTTGTCCCGGTCGACCCGCGTCTCCTGGTCGCGGACGAAGTCGTCCAGGAAGCCGTTGGTGTTCCAGTCCTTGCTCGTGTTCACGGCCGGCATGTACTTCGACATGATGTCCTTGGCGATGGGGTTGATCATGTTCGAAGGGATCTGGAAATTCCCAAACTGCGTGCGATCCGCCGCGGCGCTCGCGCTGAACGGGTTGTACAGCTTGAAATTCGGGTAGAGCGCGGCGACCTCGCTGAAGTCGCCCGCGCGCATCTTGGCAGTCGGGACCGAGTAGTTGACCGTTGTCGTCCGGCGGTCGCGGAAGTGCTCCCACGAACCGAAGTAGAACAGCTTGTTCTTCACAATCGGCCCGCCGAGCGTGCCGCCGTAGGTCTGGCGGTTGAGCGGGGTCTTCGCGGCGTCGTTGTACTTGTTGACGTAGGTGTTCGCGTTCAGCGCGTCGCCGTTGAAGAACCAGAACGCGGAGCCCTTGATCTGGTTCGTGCCCGACTTGGTGACCACGGTCTGGGCGGCGCCGGCCGCCATGCCGGTGTCCGCGTCGAAGTTGTTCGTCGCGATGTTGACGGTCTCAATCGTCTCGGCTGGCGCGATGTAGCCGGCGTGGTGCGGCAGCCACACGTTGACCGACACGGCGCCGTCCACGCGCGTGGTGTTCGCGTTCGGCTGCGTGCCGTTGACGAAGGTCCGCAGCGAGCGGCCGGGCGTGTCGATCTCGGCATTCTGGAACATGGTGGGCGTCGCGCCCGGCACCAGGTTCAGCAGCGACTGATAGTTGCGGTACTGGTTGAGGGGTAGATTGACGACCGCCTTGGACGTCAACTCGGTGCTGAGGTCCGCCTTCTCCGTCTTGATCAGCGTCGTCTCGGCCGTGACCGTGACGCTTTCCTGCATGCCGCCGAGGGCGAGCATCAGGTCCACGCGCTTCGGGTTGCCGGCCGACACCGGGAGCCCCGTCTGCTTCAATTCCTTGAAGCCTGTGAGCGTCGCGCCGATGTCGTAGACCCCGGGCTGCAGGTTGCGGAACACGAAGTTCCCGCTGCCGTCCGTCACGGTTTCGAGTTTCAGACCCGTGCCGGTGTTGGTCGCTGTCACCGCCACGCCCGGGAGCGCGGCCTTCTGCGGGTCGGTGACCTGGCCGATGATGGAACCGTATAGGACTTGGGCGTGCGAGGGAGAAGCGAAAGCGGACGCGACGAGAGCCAGCGCCACGGTGAAGAGGATCCACCGTGCGCGTGACCCACCCCTTGAAGCGGACATGACCGAACCTCCTTCCACTGCAGGCAAGTGTTACGGAGACGACCGTCAGCTGAATCGGGACGAGACCGCCGCATGCGACATGTCGCAGGCGGAGGTGAGGGCTAGGGGCGACCAATCCTGATTCGGACCTCCTTGGTATGGAACAACGGGAGCGGCAGGCGAGGAACCGGCTTGCGGCAGTACAAACCTATCCCTCTCGGCCGGTGGTGGAGCTATGCAATGGCCCAGCCACGGAAGATGGGCTTGAAGCGCGGCGTCTGAAACCGTGGAAGTGCTTGACTTGGCTGAGGTTGAGTGTCGGTGGCCTGCCCGGATGGGGAGGACGGGGCGGGCGCCCAACCAAAAACTTGGACGTGCGAGAACAAGTATTTGAACCAAGAGAGGGCGCAGAGATGAAGGAAACGAGGAGAGAGCACGGAGATTGATTAAGAGAGACACAGAGGCACAGAGAAGAACGAAAAGGCTGCGCGATGGAGGCCGACCCCTGGGTGCCGCAGGGTCGTCCTCCATCGCGCAGCCTGCTCTTCTCTGTGTCTCCGTGTCTCTCTTCGTTCTTCTCCGTATCGTGGCGCGGGGGGCCCGTTGGCCCCGCCGCCACGACTCGCGTTGCTTAGAACGGGACGCGGATGCCGATCTGCACCCGGCGCGGCCCCGGCGTGTTCGTCGAGCCGCCGCCGCCATCGGCGCTGCTCGGCGTGAACTGCATGAAGTTGTTCGCCGTGAAGTCTGTGACCGGCGCGCCCCAATTGGTGTGGTTGAACAGGTTCGCCATCTCGATCCGGAGCTCGGGGCGCACGCGCCCGACCCCGAACGCCTTGAAGAGCGAGAAGTCGAAATTCCAGTCCGCCGGGCGGCGGAACTGGTTCCGCTGCGAGGTGCCGAAGCCGCTCACGTCGAGCCCCGAGGGCTGCGAGAAGAGGTTCGGATCGTAGTAGTGGCCCGTCAGGTCGCCCGCGCTGCCGGTCGCGCTCGGATCGCCCTGGACGTTGATGTAAACCGAACCGCAGCCCGAGCAGCTGAGCGCGTTGTTCGTGCCGTCGATGGAAAACGGCGTGCCGGAGAACGCGGCGAGGATCCCGCTCACCTGCCACCCGCCCAGGATCTTGGCGGTCGTCGTCGTCTCCTCCTTGAGGAAGGGGAGCTCGTACCAGAAGCCCATCTGGAAGACGTGCGTCCGATCGAACCCCGAGGTGGCGAAGTTGTCCGCGTACTTGAGCGGCGAGTTCCAGGTGACGCCCGTCCAGCCGTCCTCGTCCGCCATGTCCTTCGCGTGGCTGAGGGTGTAAGCGCCCTTCAGCATGAACCCCCGCCGGAACGGCCGGTTCAGCGAGATCTGGAGCGCCTTGTAGCGCGCCTTCGTGCGCGACGCCCAGTCGTTGATGGCTGTCGAGCCCGCCGACGCGTAGAAGCGCCGCGAGGCGTTCCCGCCGCCCGGCACGCCGTAGTTCACGTTCAGGTCGGCGTAGCCGCCGTCGGTTGCCGTTCCGACGTAGGCGAATTCCGCCACGATGTCGCCCGGCACCTTGCGCTCGAAGGCGATGTTCCACTGCTGGATCCGCGCGCGGTCGAGGCCCGACCCGGAGCCCGGGAAGAACTCGATGCCCGTGTTGGGCGACCGCATGAACACGCCGGCCGGAAGCTTGACCGGCCCCTGGCTGAAGTCGGGGACCACGACGCCCGGAATGCCACTGGCCAGCGTGGTGATGTAGGCGAACGGGTCGGCGGTCGCGTTGTTGTTGATGTCGTACGGGAACGAGCCGCGCATCGGCCGCGACCAGGGCAGCGGGTTGCGCGTCATGCCGTAGCCCGCTCGAACGACCATGTTCTCGTTGATGCGGTACGACGCGCCCAGACGGGGTTCCCAGTACCCACTTCTGCAGCTTCAGGCCGGCATCCTGAGGCACGCCGCCCAGGCCGCCGATGCTCACCAGGTAGGTGTTGTAGTCCAGCACCTCGATGCCGTGGGTCGCACGGGTCATCAGCGGGAAGTACTCCAGGCGCAGGCCGGCATTCACGGTGAGCTTCTCGTTGGGACGCCAGCGGTCGCGGGCGTAGAAGGCGGTCTGCCACTCGCGTCCCGTCATCTCCTCGGTCTGCGTGTCCTTGGCATAGTAGTCGGGCAGACCGAGCAGGAAGTCGGCGAACTGGTTCCACTGGAGTGCCGTGTAACCCGGCGCGCCGGTCACGTTGCCCGCGAAGGAGAAGCCGCCCTTCAGGCCGTAGTCGCCGAACTCGGCCTGCCGGTGGTTCAGTTCCAGCTTGACGATGTCGACGCCCGTCCGGATCTCGTGCTTCGAGTACACCTTCGTCACCGCGCTGCTGAAGGAGTAGTTGAGCTCCTTGCGGAAGAGCGGCATCCAGCCCGGCGTCCCGCCGATGTCGTAGCCGTTGGCGAACGTCGGCAGGCCGCTGTTCCGGATGTCGTTCGGGTCGTTGACGCCCGGGATGCCCGCCTGGATCCCGAGGTTCTGGCCGTAGTCGGGACCGGTCACCTGCTGGTCCTGGCGGTTGTAGCCGAAGTTGCCGTCGAGGACGAGCGACGGGCCGAGCGTCCAGGTGTGACCGAGGGAGAACACGTACACCTTCGTGTCGCCAAGACTCCCGTTGTCCCACCCCAGGTTGAAATTGTCCACGACGTTGGCGCGCAGCATCGAGAACTTGCCCCAAATCTGGTGCGCGGCGCTCCGCTGCCACGTCAGCTTCAGGTCGTAGTTGGAGCGGTCCACCTGGACCTCGTGCTGCGTGACGTAGTCGTCCGCGATCCCGTTCGAGTTCAGGTCCTGCGCGGTGTTGACCGCCGGGTAGTAGCCCATGATCGTCTTCGCGATCGGACTGATGAGGTTCGACGGGATGGTGAAGTTGGCGAACGGGGTGCGGCCAACGCCGCCGGCCCCGCCGGTGGCCGGGTTGTACAGGTTGAAGCCCGAGAACACGGGCGCCACCTCGGAGAAGTCCCCGTTGCGCATCTTGGCCGTCGGCACGCCGTAGCTGTACCTGGCCGCCCCGCCGATCGCGAAGCTTCTCGTACCCCCCGAAGTAGAACAGCTTGTTCTTGATGATCGGGCCGCCAACGGTGCCGCCGAAGTCCTGGTGATTCAGCGGCGGCTTCGCGAGGTCGTTGAACTTGTTGAAGTAGCTGTTCGCGTTCAGCGAGTCGCCGTTGTAGTACCAGAAGCCGGAGCCGTGCAGGTCGTTGGTGCCCGACTTGGTCACGACCGTTTGCGCGGCGCCCGCGGCCATCCCCGTGTCGGCGTCGAAGTTGTTCGTGGAGACGTTGACGGTGTCGATCGTCTCCGAGGGGGCGATGTAGCCCGCATGGTGCGGCAGCCAGACGTTCACCGAGACGGCGCCGTCCACCCGCGTGGTGTTCGAGTTCGGCTGCACGCCGTTCACCCACGTGCGCAGCGACCGCCCCGGCGTGTCGATCTCGGCGTTCTGGAACTGCGTCGGCGTGGCGCCCGGGACCAGGTTCAACAGCGCCTGGTAGTTGCGGTACTGGTTGAGCGGCAGGTTGGTGACGGCCTTGGAGGTCAACTCGGTGTTGAGGTCCGCCTTCTCCGTCTTGATCAAGGTCGTCTCGGCGGTGACCGTCACGCTTTCCTGCATGCCGCCCAGCGCGAGCATGAGGTCCACGCGCTTCGGGTTGCCCGCGGACACCGGCAGGCCGGTCTGCTTCAACTCCTTGAAGCCGGTCAGCGTGGCGGTGATGTCGTAGGTGCCGGGGAGCAGGTTGCGGAAGACGAACTCCCCAGTGGCGTCCGTCACGGTCTCGAGCTTCAGACCGGTGCCGGTGTTGACGGCCGATACCGCCACGCCAGGGAGCGCGGCTTTCTGCGGGTCGGTCACCTGGCCGACGATCGAGCCGTAGAGCACCTGCGAGTGGGCGACAGACGGGAGGACGAGTGGGGCGACCACGGCCAGGGCGATGGCGAGAATCGCCAGTCCCGGCCAACTCCTGCGAGCGGTCATGACCGAACCTCCTTCGTGTGGAACAGCGACTGAACCGGCGAGCGACCAGGTTCGCGCAAACAAGGAAACCAGCTGGGCTCGGAGCGGCAACGGGCCCCTGCTGCAATGCTCCCGCCACGAGCGAACGCTCAGCTAAAGTCGGGGAGAATCGCGCGGTCTGCTGGCGAAAACGCGCAAACGACAGCATCCGATTCTGGATGGGTTGGAATGGCGATTTCGGGGCGAGAGCGGCAGGGGCGTGACCGCGCAACCAAGAACTTGGAGCACGGCAACGACAAATTGAAGGCGGGACAACTCATCCACCCGTAGCATTAAAGCGAGACGCGAGACGCGGAGACGACGCAAAGACGTTGACCAAATGATCAAGAACCTCTGCCTCTGCGTTGAGTATTCGTGGAGGCGCGGCCAGACGGGAGAATCGCCAAATCGCCAAATCGTAAAATCGAAAGAATTGCCCACTCGCGAATGTAAAATCGAAAGACGCTGGGCGCGCGCTGGACCTGGCTGCTGACAGCCCTCGGCGTCTCCGCCTATGCCGGGCTCTTCGCCATGCCGCTCCAGCCGGCGGGCGACGGCGGCGTTCACGCGGCGCACGATTTCGCGCGACACCTTCAGACCATGTGGGTGGCGCTGACACTCGCCGCGGCGCTGACCGCCTTCTTCGTCACGCGGCTCGCCGAGAAGCTCGCGCACCGCGACGCGGAACTCCTGGCCATGCGTGAAGCGGCCGCTCGGCGCGAACGCCTGTCCGCATTGACCACGCTAGCGGCCGGCGCGGCTCACGCGAGCTCGCGACGCCGCTCACGACGGTCGCGGTTGTGGCGGGCGAGTTGGAGCGCGCGCTGTCGTCCGTTCCCGGCACCCAGGCCCGCGACCTGTCCGACGACGCGCGCCTGATTCGCGCAGAGGTGACGCGCTGCCGGGAGATCCTCGACGAGATGGGGACCGGGTCGGGAAACGCGTCGGGCGAGATGCCCTGCCGGTTCGCCGCGCGCGATCTGGCCGCAGACGTCCTCGCCCGCCTTCCTGTCGAGGGCGCCGCGCCGTGTGGTCGTCGCGGCCGCCGATGCGAGGGCCTCCGCGTTCCTCCCGCGGCGTGCGCTCGCGCGCGTGGTGCTGAGCCTCGTCCAGAATGGTCTCGATGCCTCACCGGCGGGCAGCACGGTCGCGTTGCGGATCTCGGCGCACGACGGCTGGAGGTCGTCGTCGAGGACCACGGCCAAGGGATGACGCCGGACCTGGTCTCGCGCGCGGGCGAGCCGTTCTTCACGACGAAGCCCCCGGGACAGGGACTCGGCCTGGGCCTCTTCCTGGCGCGCAGCCTCGCCGATCAGCTGGATGGCCGCTTCACCATCGACTCCGCGCCAGGACGCGGGACGACGGTGGCCCTCAGGCTTCCGTTGCAGGTGCAGAGCGATGTCGCGCCAGCCTGAGCCCGCCCGTTCCCTTCTCATCGCTCCAGCGGAAGCTCAGCCGGTTCCCGTCAAGCCGCTGACGAGCACACCGTCTGAATCCTCTGCGCCCTCGGCGTCTCCGCGGTGAACGTGAGCCGCCGCTGTTTCCTGCAGCGGTCAATACCACTTGATCCGGCAGAACGCCCCGAGCGGGTGGTCGAACGGGCGGCGCGCGGGGCGCCACTCGATCGGCTTGTAGGTGCCGAACACGCGGTCCCACACGTCGACGGAGATCGCGAAGTTGTGGAACCACAGCTTGTGGACGTGGTGCTGGTGGTGGAGCGGGCGCGGCATCCAGAAGAGCAGCTCCGGGCGCTCGTGGTTGATCTGGTGGGAGTAGGCGGCGAAGAAGCCGAAGAACACGGCTCCAGCCAGGAAGGCCATCCCCGCCTGCACGGAGTACAGGAATCCCAACCAGCCGATGATCGGCACGGCGCCCAGGTAGTCGCGGAACTCGCCGAGCACGCCCTGCCCGGTGCCGACGCGATGGTGCTCCGCGTGCCGACGGCCCAGCATCCAGCGCTGGTGCATCAGGCGGTGCCCCCAGTATTCAACCAGGGAGCTGACGACGAGTGCCGACAGAACCGCGAGCACCGTCACGAGCATCCGAATCACCTCCGCGGACGGGTAAGAATACTACGGCGCTTGTCGATGAGGTTTTCGCCCCTCGAAACCCGGCAGCCAGATTGCACCGAGGGGGTGGCAGCAGGACAGGAGACGCTTGCGGTCGGCGAAGATCGCCCACTTCGCGCGCGCGGGCAGGGAAGGGTCACGGCGGCCGAGTATGGATTTCGTTCACTTGGCGCTCGAGCACGGTGCCTACCCGACGCTCGCCGTGCTCGCCTTCGTGAGCGCGGTGTTTCCGATCGTGAACGCGGAACTCGTGGTGGTCGGCCTGGCCGCCGCGCTCCCTCACCCCAACTTGATGATGCTCGTGATGGTCGCCACGGGCGCCCAGATGGCGGGCAAGTGCACGATGTACTGGGTGGGCCGAAGAGGGTGCGATCTGGCGAACGCCCGGTACGCGCAGGCGATCGAACGCTGGGGCCACCGGTTCCGCTCGGGCGGCAGAGCAGGTGCATTGGTCTTCGTCAGTTCCGCAGCCGGCCTGCCGCCGTTCTACGTCATCAGCACTCTCGCGGGCGTGTTCCGCACGAGCTTCCTGGGGTTCGTCCTCGCCGGGACGGCAGGACGCTTCCTGCACTTCCTGGTTCTTGCCTTCGCTCCGCTGCTCTTCAGCACCCTCGCGAAGTAGCATTACCTCCAGCCGGACGGCTTGCGCGTAAAGCGGGCCGGCAGGACGGGCTTGGCCTCGCGCGGTGGTTCGGGCTCGCCGGAGGCGGCCGCGATCTCGCGCTCCAGCTCGTCCTCATTGGGCAGCCCCCCCAGCTGGTCTACGAACATCAGCGAGTGCTGCGACGGGATCTCGAACTTCTTCCCGCACGTCTTGCACGTCACCTCGTCATCAACCCGCAACAGGTAGTCGCGCATCTTCGCGAACTTCGCGCGGTCGGCCTCGTCGGCCCCGGGCGGAAGGTGGCCCTTCTTGGAGCGGCGCACCCACCGGATGCTGTAGTCGGATGTCCTCCGGCACTTCGGGCACTGGTACCGGGCCTGTCGGGTCTCGGGCTTTTCGGAGAAGAAGGCGCGTTCGTCCATCGGCATGCCCCTATGTTAATGGAGCCGGAGAGGAAACGGGCACGTCCACTGGGCGGGCCGCAGAAAGCTGGTCGGGCCCGAACGACACGTGGAGCCAGCGTCAGATGGGGACATCGACGAGGCGCAGGCGCGGAATGTCGGCGAAGTCCTGCGGGTTGAGCGTCCACAGCGCGGCATTCTGCAGGATGGCGGACGCGGCGATCGCCAGATCGATCTCGCGCCCGCGAGGACGCTTCACCTGGCGGTAGAGCTCGGCGGCCAGCGCGGCTTCCGGCACGCCGAACACGGCCGCGTCCGAGCCCGGAAAGAGGGCTTCCTGCAGCCGCAGTTCCTCGGGCTTCCGCGGCCCGCGCTGCCATTCGTACAGCACCAGCGACGAGAAGGAGAGGCGCTCGCCGTCGTCGATCAAGGCGCGGAGAGCCGACGCCGAGCGCAGCTGACCGGTCAACGCGTCGACGAGCACGCAGGTGTCGAGGTGGATCACGGCCGTCCCGTCCGGCGCCCGCCACGGCGGCGCGCCGCCCGCAGTTCGCGCAGCTCGGCATGTACTGACGCGGCGGGCCTCGGAGGAACGAGGGGCAGAAGGCGATCGAAGGTCTTCAGCAGGGCCAGCCGCTCGGCGTCACTCAACCGGCCGATCCGCGCCGAGTATTCGGCAACCGCTTCCCGGACCACCTGGCTTTGCGGAATGCGCAGGCGCTCCGCTGCCTGCCGCAGGCGCGCGACCGTGTCGGCGTCGAGCGAGAAGGTCAGCTTGACGCTTGCCATACCGTTGCAATACTACCATAGTGGGTAACCAGGACGCGATTTGGACCATTTTACGATTTGGCGATTTGGCGACTTGGCGCGACAGGCGAGACGCCTGTCCTACCCGGTAGGACCCAGCCATGACACGATTTGGACCATTCTACGATTTGGCGATTTTGCGATTGGCGATTTGGTGAGGGCGTGGTCCGTCTCGGCGGCCCTGCGGCGAAGGGTCAGCGGGACATTCTGCCCGGCTCGTTCACGAGAACCACCTCGGCTTCGAACCACCAGTTCGGGCGGTACTGGATTCGAATGGGCACGTCGCGCAAGCTGCCCTCGGTGCCGTACAGCACGCGGAACGTCTCGCCCTTTGGCGCCGTCGCCACGCG
The DNA here is from genome assembly GCA_963724775.1 of uncultured Acidobacteriota bacterium. Lineage (GTDB taxonomy): Bacteria > Acidobacteriota > Vicinamibacteria > Vicinamibacterales > Fen-181 > CAVRWB01. The sequence continues at coordinate 477,116 of CAVRWB010000020.1, read as the reverse complement.
CGCCTCGAACTCGCTCTGGATGACGTTCCGGAACTCCCGGTCCCTGACCGTCGTCCGCCGCAACAGCCGCGAGGACAGCGTGGTGACGACATAGACCTTCTTGCCAAAGACGTAGTAACGACGGACGCTCACGGGCGGGACGCCGGTCCGCAGGCATGTTTGGACGTTTTCGCCCAGCAACGACATCATCGCGAAGAGGAAGCCCGGCTGGGTGCCCGCCGGGAGCGGGAACGCCTCGGCGGCCGGCGCGTGAGGCACCTGCGCAATGACGGCGTCGAGATCGCGGAACGTCAGCCGATTGGACAGACTGACGCGCCGGACGTCGGCGGCGGCGTGGCCGTCGGTGACGGTCGCCTGGATCGTCTTGAAGGTGATTGGCCGGTCGGCTGCGTTCTCCGCCGATGCCGGCGCCTGCTCCGGCGAGTCCGGTTCATCGTCGGTCATGATGCCCAGGATGCGCACCGCGCCCTGCTCTTCGACCTCCCGGACGTAGCCCCACTGGTTGATGCGGCGCGGCGCTCTCGCCGGGTCGGACCCGATCAGCAGCTCGTACCCGCGTTCGCCCTTCTCCCCCGTCAGCCACGTCATCCGGGCCTCGCCGACCGAGTCCTTTCCGATCCAGAAGAGGACGGGCCGCACGCGTGCGGTGATCGTGTAGTGCAGGGTCTCGGCGAAATGTTGAGAAGGCGAAGGGCTCGAAGAGAAAGCGCGGGGCGGCGGCGACGCGAGCCGCGCCGGCAAGGCGACGGCCAGCACGCAGAGGCACGAGGCGGTGATCCAGGCCCGCGGATCGCGACCCGTCTTGGTCGACATGTCGGCCTTACCAGGGCGCTCCATCTTAACTCCGGTGGCCGTGCCGCAACGGCGCTCAGCCAAGCTGCACGGATCGCTTGGTAAACGCGCCTTCCATCCAGAAGCCGGTAATCGGAAACGTCACCTGCGGCGTGTCGCCGCTGGCCGCGCCGGCCGAGACCAGCAGGGGCGCGTAGTGCTCCCAGGTCGGGAGCGCGACGTGCGGCGCGGGTGCCCGGTGGCGGAAGTCCTTGAGCGCGTCCACGTCGAACCGGAGCAGCGCCTCGGCGGCCCACGCGTCGAATTCGCGCGCCCAGCCCGGTATGCCGGGCTGGAACGCGTAGCGCATGTTGTGCGTCAGGAAGCCGCTGCCGAAAACCAGCACGTTCTCGTCGCGCAGCGGCGCCAGCGCCCGGCCGAGGGCGAACAGTTCCTCGGGGTCGAGCGCCGGCATGGAGAGCTGCAGCACCGGCACGTCGGCCTGCGGGTACATCGCGACCAGCGGGACGTAGGCACCGTGATCGAGGCCGCGCTGCTCCTCGTCGGTCCACTCGATGCCGCGCGCCCAGAGGAGCTCGCGCACGCGGTTGGCGAGGTCTGGCGCGCCCGGCGAAGGATACCGCGTCTCGGCAGTACTTCGCCGGGAACCCGTAGAAGTCGTACACGAGTGGCACGGGCCGCGTGGCGCCCAGCGTGGTTGGGCGCTGCTCCCAGTGCGCAGACACCATCAGGATGCTGGCCGGCCGGGGCATGGCGTGAGCCCACGCCGCCAGCTCCGCGGTCCACGCGGGATCGTCCAGTAGCACCGGCGCGCCGTGCGCCGCGAAGATCACGGGCATGCGGCTGCCCCGCTGTCCCGGGTCGGGCGACTCCATCGTTCTCCTCCTCCGTTCAGCTCATTCTCGCCGCCGTCCCCGTCTGCAAGGCGCCACGTCGCATGAGGAGCGCAAGACCGCTGAGGCCGGCAGCCAGGAGCCCGAAGTCCTCGGTGACGCGGAGCAGGAACGCGGCGGAACTGCCAACTGCCGCCCAGATGACGGGCGCTCGGCCGCGTCGTCGCTGGCCTTCTCTGTGCCTCTGCGCCTCTCTTCAGTGGAGGGCTGTCTTCAGTTGATCAATCCGCTCGCGCAGCAGTGCCACGAACGCGTCGCGATCGCTCGTTGGAGCGTTGTAGATCCGCGGCGTGTCGGCCAGCAGGACGACGTACCAGTCCGCGTTGTCGTCTTTCCCCTTGACGGTTCCCGCCACGTGGTGGGTCTCGACGATGCGCGAGACCTTCGCGATGAATGCGTCCGAGAAGTGCTGAGACTCCTTGAGCCCTGAGAGGACGTCGCGCGCGATCACCGCGCCCGGCTGCGCGTTGACGAGCCCGCCGCCGCCGATGTCGTGCAGCATCGCGGCGACTTCGGTCGTCAGCGGATCCGCGGATATGATCTCCGGAACCCTGTCCTTGACCTTCAGGATCTCCTGGGAGGCCTTGAAGACCATGAGGGTGTGGCGCGTGTCCGCCTGCCGGCCCTTCTCGCGGCACGCGTCGATGACCGCCTGCGTTTCCGCGCGCCTGGGAACAGCGGCCAGCGAACTGTCTGCAGCGGATGGAGCCTGCGCCTGAGCGGAGCCGATGAGAGGAAGAAGAGCAACGGTCAGAACCGCGACCAACAGCCGGAATACCTGCATGCGCCTCCCTTGGTGAAAGCGAGAGTTTACTGCATGGGGCAGAGCCGTCGCGTCATTCTCGTCGTCATCGCACTGTTGTCATTCGTCGTCCCCGCCGTACTCTGCCTGGCGGTCGCGCTCGCGAGCGTGTCGTCAGTCCTGCTTGCAGGAGCGGTCACGCTCACGGCCGCCACCTGGCTGACGCTGCTCCTGCTCGTCAACTGGTGGGAGTTCAGCAGCATCCACCTGCGCTGGGCGTGGGCCGCCGTCTTCGCGACGGCAGTGGGATATCGCGCGATCAACGTCGCTCGTCTGCCGGCATCGTCGCCGCCCGGCCTGGGAACCGCCGCACTGACAGCCGTGTGGGTCGCCGGGGCCTGGGCACTCGTCAACGCGCTCCGCGCCCGTCGCCCGGCTGCCCCGCCGATTGACCTCGCCTTTCCCCTCGCACCCGGGACCTACCTCGCAACCGACGGCGGCGACGGCGCGCGGAGCGCCCTCGTCAACTACCACTACGGCTTCGGCCAGCACCGAGCGGCGGGCGTCAACGCGTCGATGCGCTACGCCGTGGACCTCGTGGCCATCGGGGCGGGGGGGTGCGAATCGCGCGGCTTCCTCCCGGCGAGCAACGGCGCGTACCGCATCTGGCGCCGACCGCTGCTGTGTCCGTCCGACGGACGTATCGTCTCCGTTGTCGACGGCGTGGCTGACAATGCGGCGTTCGGCAGCGACCGCCCCTACGGCGTCGGCAACCACATCGTCGTGAAGAAGGCCGCCGACGTGTACCTGGTGCTCGGGCACCTGGCGGAGGGAAGCGTCAGGGTCGTGGTCGGGCAGGTGGTTCGCGCCGGCGACCAGGTTGGAAATGTCGGCAACTCGGGATGGACCGAACGCCCTCACCTGCACATGCAGGCGATGCGCAGTGCGAACGGCGACTGGTGGCACGGCGAGCCGGTACCATTCAGCTTCGCAGGCCGCTTCCCGGTGCGGAATCGCGTTTTCAGAGCGTGACACGCGACGACACCCGGCTCATGCGTCGTGCCACGGGAGCCCCTCGCAAGGTGGTCCGCCCCGGGCCAAAGAACGGCCGATGTGCCCGGCATGACAGCCGATGCGCCCGGTGTTGACACGCGGCGGCCCTCTCCATCAGAGTACTTCGGTGCCCACACTCAACTTCTCGAAACTCTCGCTTCAGGACGCCCTCGACCTCGCCATCCTCATCGAGGATGAAGCCAAGGAACGCTACGAGGAGTTTGCCGAGAACCTCCACGTGCACCACACGCCGGATGCGGCCGAGTTCTTCGTGACGATGGCGGGCAACGAGGCGAAGCACGGGCACGACCTGCTCGAGCGGCGCCGCGCGTTGTTCGCCGACGCGCCGACGCAGGTCTCGCGCGACATGCTCTGGGACGTGGAGGCGCCGGGGTTCGACCAGACGCGGATGTTCATGACGGCGCGGCAGGCGATGGACGTGGCGCTCGCCAGCGAGGTGAAGGCGTACGAGTATTTCGACGCAGCGCTCGCTCACGTCCAGGATCCGGCGGTCCGTGCGCTGTTCGAGGAACTGCGCGCCGAGGAGGCCGAGCACCAGGACCTCGTGAAGGCCGTGATGGCGAAGATCCCCGGAGACGATGCGTCGGGCCAGGCGTACGACGCCGACGAGCCCGTCGGGCAGTAGGACTTCAGCGGCCGGCCCGCGGCACCTTCGGGGACGTGCGACTATGCGCCGCGCGCGTTGCTGTTCTCGCCGGGCGACCCGGCCGACAGCGTGCTCTACCTCCAGGCCGGCCACGTGAAGTTGAGCGTCGTCTCGCACACGGGCCGCGAGGCGGTGGTGGCCATGCCTGGGTGCTTCATCGAGTACAACGGCGCGCTCAAGGTCAACCACTCGCTGGTGAGCGTCATCCTGTACGACTGACAGCGGACCTCTCCCGATCGAGGCGCTCGATCGTCCCGATCGCCTCGCACAGGAGCAGCTTGGTCTCCGAGAACGCGGTCATTCGGTGGGCGGCGTCGCGGAGACGCACGAGCAGCTCGCGCACGGCGGCGGCTTCGCCGAGGTGGATCGCATCCCCGGTCATCGCCGCGCCCGACCGGCCGAGGCCGCTGCTTCTGATGTCGCCTGCGACTGACCGACCGACGGCGTCGGCGCATGGGCGTTGCGAAGCGTCGAAACGGCGATCATGAGCACGGGGCCGGCCAACGCCAGGACGGCCAATGAACTGCCAGAGAGCACGGCCGGGACCAGGGCCAGCCACAAGCCCATGATCATCACGGCCCAAACTGCCAGTGCTGACCAGCGATTGAGATACCACGTCATACGGGGCTCCTGTTCTGCCTCGAAACCGGCCGCGTCCGCTGCAGCGCGTCCTCGGTTCTGAGGTTGAAACGCGCCTCATCATACGGCGGCGCCGCGGCGCTTGTCTGTGCACTTGGGCACACCTGTCTGTGCACCTGGCCCAGGTGGCTGCCCGCTCGAGACACTTGTCGAGGTGCCTACGCCTGCGCGCGCAATGTTCGCGCAATGTTCGCGCAAGCCGCCCGGGGTCCATCTGTGGTAGAATGTGTCGTCACGTTGGACAAACCGCGTTTCCGCCGCCCTGCCGCGTCTGATCAGAATCGAGCCTCGCAGTCTCGCAGTCTCGCTTCCCCTTACACGGCATTACTGGACTGGAAGGGCCTTTCTCCATTGCGACCGCTGGTCCGCTTCCGGACCGCGGACGACCGTACAAACGATGAACGGACGGTGACGGTCCGCCATCACACCTCCCGCCGCAGGCGGGGAGGAGACTGAGCCACATGGGCAGGAAACTCTACGTCGGTAACCTTCCGTACGACGTCGGCGAAGCCGACCTTCAGCAGCTGTTCTCGGCTGCCGGCACCGTCGACACGGTGAACGTGATGCGCGACATGGCCACGGGCCGCGCGCGCGGGTTCGCCTTTGTCGAGATGGGAACCGACGACGAGGCACAGAAGGCGATCCAGCAGTTCAACGAGTACTCGCTGGGCGGCCGGAACCTCACCGTGAACGAAGCGCGGCCGAGGCCGGAGCGTTCCGGCGGGTTCGGCGGCGGCGGCGGCAGCCGGCGCCGGTCAGAGCCGCGCTGGTAGCAGCTGGAACGATGCCGCGGCGCGAGGTGAGCGTCATCTCGCGCCGCGGCATCATCTTCTTCGGAGGACCATGAAGCCGAAACCCACCACACTCAAGCGCGAGCGCGAGAAGGTGAAGCGCGCCCGGCAGATGGAGAAGCAGGCCCGCCGCGCCGAGGCGAGCGCCCGCAAGGCGAGCGCGCCCGGCCGCCCGGCCGACGGCGAAGACCCCGATATCGCCGGTATTCGTCTCGGACCGCAGCCGCCGCAAGATCTCGACTGACCGGGACGTCCCGTCGCCCCGCCCGGGCGTCAGGGGACGCTACGCATCTTCCACGCAATCTCCCCCTACAACTCGGCCTTGGGCCGCTATCAGTCGCTATCGGGCTGGCCCCGGCCGGCTGCGGCCTTCGCGATCGCGGCCACCAATTCTCGCGGTTCGACGGGCTTCGGGACGTGCGCCACGAAACCGGCTCGCAGCACGCGTGCCCGATCCTCGGGGTGCGCAAAGGCGGTCAGCGCCAGGGCCGGTAGCGTCCCGTTGTGATCCGGTCCAAGGGCTCGAATCTGGACGAGGAGCGCGTACCCGTCAGTCCCCGGCATCGCGATGTCGCTCAGCAGCACGTCCGGGATCTCCCGCTCGAATACACCGATCGCCTCGTCGGCGGACGCCGCCAGCAGCACGCGGGCGCCGCTGCTTTCCAGGACGTGCCGGATGACCTCGCGCGCGTCCGGCTCATCGTCCACGACCAGGACCCGGAGGCCGCGCAGAGAAGCTTGGGCGGCAGAGCCGCCGTCCGCATCGGCGGTGCTGCGGGCCGCCAGGCGCGCCCGCCTCATCCTGTCGCTGGCCGCAGGCGGCAACACGGGGAAGGTGACCGTGAAGACGGCGCCGCCACCCGCATCCGCATTCGCCGCCGCGACCGAGCCACCATGCGACTCCACCAGGTGACGAACGATCGCGAGGCCGATCCCGAGGCCTCGGTGCCTGCGCGTCGTCGACGCGTCTCCCTGGCGAAAGCGCTCGAAGAGAAACGGCAGGAACTCCGGGTCGATTCCGGGCCCGCTATCAGCCACGGTGATGACGACGTGCGAGTCTGCCGTGACGAGGCGGACCTCGATCCAGCCGGACTCGGGCGTGAACTTCACGGCATTGGAGAGCAGGTTCCAGACGACCTGCTGCAGGCGATCGGGGTCCCCCAGGATCGGGGCCGGCGCTCCGCGCAGAACGGCCCGCAGATCGATGTCCTTCGCGCGCGCGGCAGGCTCGATGGTCTGAATCGCCGCGTGCACGAACGAGGCCGGATCCACTGTCTCGAGGTTCAGGCGCAGCTTACCCGCGATGATCCGGCTCATGTCGAGGAGGTCTTCGATCAACTGGACCTGCACCCGGGCGTTCCGCTCGATGACCACCAGCCCCTGGTCGAGTGATTCCTGATCGCTCTTCCTGCGCAGCATCTGCGACCAACCGAGGATCGCGTTGAGCGGCGTGCGCAGTTCGTGCGAGAGCGTGGCCAGGAATTCGTCCTTCATGCGCGCCGCTTCTTCGAGCTCGGCGCGAGCCGCCCGCTCGCTCTCCAGGAGGCGCTGACGCTCCTCCGCCACGGCCTGGAAGCGGGCCTCGCTCTCGCGCAGGCGAACGCCCGCTTCCCGGATCGCCTCGAGCTGATCGCGGATCTGGTACTGGCGCTCCCGCGCGCGCAGGGCCGCCATCACGGCGCTGACGATCGACCGCGCGGGCGCGGGGCGGGAGAGCAGGGTCAGGTTGCGAAGCGCCGGTAGCGCGGGTGCAGCGCCCCTGGCGTCCGGGCCGCCGCGCATCAGCATCACCACGGGCAGGTCGGACCATGGCGGCTGCACGCCAAGCGCATCGAGGACGGCGTCGAAGCCCGGCGCCCCGAGCACCTCCTCGGTGACGAGCAGCGCCCCGATGCCGGCCTCGATTCCCGCGGCCAGGCGTGCGAGGTCGCGGCACACCATGCAGTCCACGCCCTCGCGGCCGAGGAGCGTGGTGGTGATCTGCCCGTCCCGCGCGGTTGGCGGGACGTGGAGGACGCGGCGGGGATGAGCCGAAGGTGCCGGCGCGCCCATCACCGACCCCGGCTGCCGGCGTCCGCTTCCGACGGTCTCGGGAAGCCGGTGAGGACGCCCTGGAACTGCGTCAACGGCTCGCTCAGGTGAATACCGTCGCTGGCGAACCACATCTCGCGGATCGTCTCTTCGTGCGAACCGGATCGCTTCTTCAGCACCGAGATCGCCTTCCGCAGCTTTCCGCCGATCTCGAAGAGGCGGAACAGCACGACCGAATCGGCGAGGTAGCTGCTATCGATCGGAGAGGAGATATTGACGCCGGGCACTCCGTGCTGCGCCATCACCAGGATGGTCGTGACGCCGCGATGGCCCAGGAAGCTGAGCAGCTCGTGCAGTTGCACCAGCAGGGACCGCTCTTCGGGCATCGCGTTGATGTAGCCATTCAGGCTGTCGATGACGACGACGCGAGCCCCGCCCGCTTCGACCGCCTGCCTGACCAGGAACGCGAACTCCCCTGGGGACATCTCGGCCGGGTCCACCTGGCGAATGGCCAGCTCTCCGGCCGCGCGAATGGCGGCGAGGGGAATGCCGAGAGCCGCGGCGCGCGCTTCGAGCGTCGCGAGGCTTTCGTCGAAGGCGAACACCATCGCGCGCTCGCCGCGTTGAGCAGCGGCGACCGCGTACTGCACCGCCACCGTGGACTTGCCGGAGCCGGCCGGCCCCATCAGCAGCGTGCTGGTCCCCCGGTCGGGGCCGCCGCCAAGGAGGTCGTCCAGCGACGCCACGCCGCTCTTGATGGCCGACCGGACGAATGGCTCTTCGTGTTCGGCCGCCACCAGCCGAGGGAAAACGGTCAGGCCCTCCCGTCGAATCGCGAAGTCGTGGAAGCCGCCCCGGTAGTCGGTGCCCCGGTACTTGACGACGCGGAGGCGGCGCCTGGCATTGCCGTAGTCCGGCGCCAGCTGCTCGAGCGAGATGACGCCGTGCGCGATGCTGTGCAGCTGCAGGTCCGATCCCTGCCCCGTCTTGTCGTCGAGGAGCACGACGGTGCAGTGACGGCCGATGAAGAATTGCTTCAAGGCGAGGATCTGCCGCCGGTATCGCAGGGAGCTCTGGGCGAGCAGCCGAAGCTCGGAGAGCGAGTCGAACACTACGCGAGAAGGGTTGATGCGCTCGACCGCCTCCAGCACGCGCCGGGTTGTGTCGTGAAGCTCGACCTCGGACGGCTGGTACATCGTGACCTGCGACTCGGCGTCGAGATCGCTCGCGTCGGCCACGAGCTCGACGATATCGACATCATCGAGCGTCCAGTCGTGGGATGCGGCACCCGCGACCAGCTCCTCCTTCGTCTCCGACAAAGTGATGTAGACGCAGCGCTCGCCAAGCCGCGCCCCCTCGCGCAGAAACTGCGTGGCCAGCGTCGTCTTGCCAGCGCCCGGGTCTCCATCCACCAGGTAGAGCCGGTGGCGGATGAACCCACCGTTCAGGACATCGTCCAGCCCGGGGATACCCGTCCGGCAACGGTCGGCAGCGCTGGAGCGTTCGGTAAGCATGGGTGCCATCCTCCATGCCGCGTCGTGCGTGTTTGGCGCCGCTCGGTCCCCAAAGACAGGATACCCAAAACCGGGGGCGGTCTGGAAGGCGGGCAGTGTCGGAGGCGGGCCGAAGGCGTGGAAGGCGGGCGGCGGATGGCCGGCCGATTCGGCCGACCTCAGCCATGTTCCTCGACGCGGGCGTCAGTTAGCGTCGGCTCGCGGCGGCTGCGCGGAGTGCGCGGGTCGAGGTGTGTTCCAGCGCCTGGCAGCCGCGATCAGAAAGAGGGGCCCCGTCAGCGTGAGCAGGGTGTAGGTTCCCACCGACAGGCCTTTCGGCACGAAGAGGACCCACACGATGGCCATCAAAACGACCCACGCGCCCGACGCCGCCCACAGAAGATGCCTCGTCATATTGCGACCATGATACCGGCGCGGTGGCCGGCCGTCTGTGCACTCGGGCACACCCGGTGCCGTCAGCCTCGGCGGCGGCGTTGTGCGTGTGCACAAGGGAACAGACGCGGACTTCGCCGCGGCCTAGTCTAGTGACCAAGGGAGGTTCCCAAGTCATGAGACGGACCGCTGGCGGATGCTACGAAATCGCCGGAACACAGGTGCAAAGGGTCCCGGACAGCCCGGCAGCCACGATCGGCCTGCCACGATGGCGGGAGCGGCAGGCGGATCTCTGGGCCGAATCCGCGACGATCGCGCACGTGCACCACCACTTGACGGCCGAGGAAAGCGGGTTGTGGTTCGCCATGTGGAAAGAACTCCAAAGCGTCAACGCGGAGATCGCGCACCTCGAACACGACGCTCCGGGCCATACGTCATGTTGAACAAGGAGGCGGGAATGGCAGGCGCGCGATACGTGGCGTTATCGGTCCTCTGTCTGGCCTTGTCGGCGTCCCTGGTCCAGGGGCAGGACCTGTCACGGTACCGGGGCTTTCAGTTCGGCATGAGCCTCGCTGCCGTCGCGGAGCGAGCGCGCATGGAACCGACGGCCGCCCACATGCTCCATGAACGTCCGCACGTGATCCAGCAACTCGATTGGATGCCGCAACAGCAGCAGTCGGGGACGGCCCAATCTGAGGCGGTGCGAATCGTCAGCTTTACGTTCTATGACGACCGCCTGTGCCGGATCAGCGTGAGCTACGACCGTAATCGGGTCGAAGGCCTGACGGTTGATGACTTCGTCCAGGCGATCTCGACCTCCTACGGCCTGGCGGTCCTGGCATCCACCGAGATCGGTGCGACTTCACCGCCGGCGAGAGACGACCTCAGCGTCGGCAGCGACGGAACTGTCGCCGCGCGGTGGGAAGACGCCAGCTACTTGGTCAGCCTGATGCGCACGGCCTACCCGTCTGCGTTCGAACTCCTGCTCCTGGCTCGGCAGCCGGACCAGCTGGCGCGCGACGCGACGCTCGCGTCCACACAACTCGACCTGCTGGGCGCGCCGCAAGCGGAGATCGACCGCCAGCGGAAAGTGACTGACGAAAACCGCGTGAAGGCGGAGAGGGCCAGACGAGCGAACCAACCGCTGTTCCGCTTCTGAACGACGGACTTACACAGACTGCGAGGATACATGTCGCGACAGAACGGCGATCGGTCGAGATTTCAGCGAATACGGAAGGCGGGCTTGCGCAGGCGTGAGCGGGCGCGAACGACGCATGCGATGTTGAACGAGCAGGCGGCAGCCGCCCGCGCGGCCGCCGCGCCGGAACCGCAGGCCGAGCCGCATCCGCCGATCCACCTGCGCCTAGTCTGAACGACCTCGGGAGTCTTTGTCTGGCTCATGATCGCGAGCCAGACAAAGACTCCCGAGGTCGGATCAGAGCCCGTGCCTCCCGGCGCGGTGCTGGGTCAGCCATCGCTCGCTCATCGAGCCATGATCGACGCGCCGCGCACTCCATCCTGTCGTCCTGATCGCGATGCTGACCGCACCAATCGACAGGGCAAGCACGACGAGCCACATCATCACCCTCCCCGACTGGCCGCCGCCGGCCCGGCCAGAACGCACGTTGCATTGAAGCTTACGCGTTGGCCACACGGGACGTCTGTCCCGTCGGGGACACTCGCTGCGCGACGAGGTGTTCAATTCCGCACAGGGGCATCAATTGGCTCCCCGGTACAGTTGACCTCTCGTGGTTTCGGCGGCGTCCGGCGCCTCATTCCGCGACAGGAGGAACGACATCGCTCGCGTTGGATTCCCGTACGTCCGTGTGCCGCGGTTGTCGCTGCGTGAGGCGATGAACCGCCGGTCCAGCCTGTCCTCGGCTTTTTCCGACGAGCCGCCGCTTCGCGCCGAGTTGTTCAGCCGCGAGCAACTGGCTCAGCACGGGACGGTCCTGGCAGCCTCGCACCACCTCAGCACCCGCCGCGCCCCCGACCGATTGCTCAAGCGGCTAGCCGAGAACGAGTCGGTGCTGATCGCGGTGCAGACGCTGCTAACGACGGCGGTGAACGACGACCGCCGGATCACGCCGGCCGGTGAGTGGCTGCTCGACAACTTCTACCTCGTCGAGGAACAGATCCGCACGGCACGGAGACACCTCCCGGCAGGGTACAGCCGCCAGTTGCCGCGCCTGGCCGAGGGTCCGTCGGCCACCTGGCCCAGGGTCTACGACATTGCGCTCGAGACGATCTCGCACGGCGACGGCCGGCTGGACACCGACGGCCTTGGCGGGTTTGTCGCGGCCTACCAGACGGTGGTCCCGCTCACCATCGGCGAACTGTGGGCCATCCCGATCATGCTGCGGCTGGCCCTCATCGAGAACCTCCGCCGCGTGGCAGCGCGGCTTGGGACCGACCGAGTGGACCGCAACCGCGCCGACCACTGGGCCGACCAGATGGTCGAGACCGCGGAGAAAGATCCGAAGAGCCTGATCCTCGTCATCGCGGACATGGCGCGGTCGAGTCCGCCGATGGTCGGCTCGTTCGTCGCCGAGTTCGCCCGGCGCCTCCAAGGCAAGAGTGCGGCGCTGGCGCTGCCCTTGACGTGGATCGAGCAGCGTCTGGCCGAAGACCACCTGACGATCGACCTCCTGGTGCAGTCCGAGAACCAGCAGCAGGCGGCGGACCAGGTTTCGATCAGCAACAGCATCCAGAGCCTGAGGTTCCTTGGCGCCGCCGACTGGCGGGCGTTCGTCGAAGCTCGCAGCGTGGTGGAGCAGGTCCTCAGGCAGGATCCGGCCGGCGAGTACGCCCGGATGGATTTCGCGTCGCGCGACGGATACCGCCACGTCGTCGAGACGACGGCCAAGCGGAGCCGCGTCGAGGAGGGCGTGGTGGCCGAGCGCACTGTTGCCCTGGCGCGCGAGGCCGCAGCACGCAGTTCGGTCGACCACCGGACGACGCACGTCGGGTTCTACCTCGTGGGCGACGGGCTTCGGCGGCTCGAACGAACGCTCGCGGCGCGCTTCTCCGTGGCCGAGACGGTTCGGCGCGCGTGCCTCGCCCGGCCGCTGGCGCTCTATCTCGGAAGCGTCTTCCTCCTGACAGTTCTGCCCACCGCGGGACTGGCGGCGCACCTCCGGCGGGAAGGCGAAGCCGGCTGGCTCGTCGCGGGGGTCGCAGTCCTCCTGCTGTTCTGTGCCAGCCAGGTGGCGGTCGCCTTGGTGAACAGCCTGGTGCCCAGGCTCGCCACGCCCCGCCCCCTTCCGAAGATGGACCTCTCGGAGGGTGTTCCCGCGGCCTCGCGGACTCTCGTCGTCGTTCCCACCCTGCTCTCGAGCGAGGAGGACGTCGAGCAGATGATCGAGGCGCTGGAGGTCCGCTTCCTCGGCAACAGGGACGACCACGTCTGCTTCGGCCTGCTGACCGATCTGCCGGATGCCTCTCAGGAGACGCTACCCGAGGACGAGGTTCTCGCCCGTCTCGCGGAGCAGCGGATCACAGAACTGAACGACAAGTACCCCGCCTCGGGCGGCTTCTTCCTGTTCCACCGGCGGCGGCGATGGAACCCGGAGGAAGGCGTCTGGATGGGATACGAGCGCAAGCGGGGTAAGCTCGCCGAGCTGAACGAGCTGCTGCGCGACGTTCCCCCGGGACGCTTCGCTCGTGTCGTGGGCGATACCTCTATCCTCCCCGCGGTGAGGTACGTCATCACGCTGGACGCCGATACCCAGCTGCCGCGGGACGCCGCCCGGCTGCTGGTCGGCGCGATGATGCATCCCCTCAACCGCCCGAGGTACGACGAGACCGAGCAGCGCGTGACGGCGGGATACGGCATCCTGCAGCCGCGGGTCGCCGTCAGCCTCCCTGGCGCGAACAGGTCGCGCTATGCGCAGTTGTGGGCCAGCGAGCCCGGGATCGATCCCTACACGCGCGTCGTCTCCGACGTCTACCAGGACATGTTCGGCGAGGGCTCGTTCATCGGCAAGGGCATCTACGACGTCGATGCGTTCGCGCGGGCCGTGGGAAACCGGTTCCCCGAGAACAGGATTCTCAGCCACGACCTTCTCGAGGGGTGCTACGCCCGGGCCGGGCTCGCCACCGACGTGCAGGTGTACCGAGGATACCCCTCGCGCTACGAGGAGGACGTGCGGCGGCGTTACCGCTGGATCCGCGGCGACTGGCAGTTGTGGCGTTGGCTGTTGCCGGCCGTTCCCGGTCCCGATGGCCGGAGGGTCAGGAATCCTCTGAACGCACTCGGCAGATGGAAGCTGTTCGACAACCTGCGCCGCAGCCTCGTCGCCGCGGCACTCGTGGGCCTGCTCGTGGCCTCCTGGGCGGCGCTGTCCCCCGCCTGGGCCTGGACACTCGCGGGCGCCGGCAGCCTGTTCTTCCCGATCCTGATGGCGTGGTTCCCCGGCATCGTCCGCAAACCAACGGACGTCCCGCTCGCGCCGCACCTCGGGGCGAGCGGGCGATCGCTCGCGCGGCAGGCGGCGCAGGCCGTGCTGACACTCGCCTGCCTGCCGTACGAGGCGTACTTCAGCCTGGACGCCGCGCTCCGTACGACCGCGCGGCTGCTGGTCACCCGCAGGCGGCTGCTCGAATGGACGCCCTCCAGCGAACGCACGCACCGGGCCCGACGGGGTTTGCGCGGCGCGTGGGCTCGAATGTGGGTGGCTCCGGTGCTCGCCGTTTCGGCATGGATTTACCTGTCGCTGGTCCGGCCGTCCAGCCTGGCCGCCGCCGCCCCCATCCTAATCCTCTGGTTCACCGCTCCGGCGATTACCTGGCAGATCAGCCGTCCGCGCGCGAGGCGCGCCGCCCGGCTGACGGCCGACCAGGTGCGCTTCCTCGGCCGCATCGCGCGCAAGACCTGGAGCTTCTTCGACACCTATGTCGGACCGGACGATCACTGGCTGCCGCCGGACAACTACCAGGAGTCGCCCGCCACCGGTGTGGCACACCGGACGTCACCGACCAACATGGGATTGGCGCTGCTCGCCAGCCTCTCGGCCAGCGACTTCGGCTACGTCTCGATCGGTCGGCTCCTCGACCGCACGACCCGCGCGTTTGCGGCGATGTCGGCGATGGAGCGTCACCGCGGCCACTTCTTCAATTGGTACGACACCACGACGCTTGCTCCACTCGAACCGCGATACATCTCGTCGGTGGACAGCGGCAACCTCGCGGGCCACCTGCTGACGCTTCGGGCGGGGCTGCAGGCGCTCGCCAACGAACCGATCCTCCCGGCGCGCATCTTTCAAGGGCTGCGTGACACGTTCGACCTGGCGGTCGGCAGTTTGAGTGGAACGCTGGCACCGCCGACGGCGGCGCTGGAGGCGGCGTTCGCGGAGGCATGCCAGGCGCCTCTCGAGACAATCGCGGCCGCCCGGCTGGCCTTGGAACGCCTTGCCGTGCAGAGCGACGCTCTCGCGGCCGGGCTGGCAAGCGCCGGCGAGGAGATCGCGAGCCGTTGGACCTCCACGGTTGCCGACCAATGCCGGGACGCCCTCGCGGATATCGACTGCCTTCTCGGCACGCCGTCGACAGCCGCCTCTACGACGCCGCAGCTGCCAACCTTCGCCTCGATCCCTACGCTGACGGAGCTGGCCGCCCTCGACGGTCGTTTGGCGGACCCTGCCAGGGCCAGGCTCCAGGCGATCGATCGTCTCGTGGCGCAGGCGGTCGGTCTCGCCGACATGGAATGGGACTTCCTGTTCGACCACACGCGGAAACTCCTGTCGATTGGGTACAACGTCGCCGACCGTCGTCGCGACTCGAGCTACTACGACCTTCTCGCGTCGGAGGCCCGCCTCGGCACCTTCGTCGGGATCGCCCAGGGACACCTGCCGCAGGAGAGCTGGTTTGCGCTCGGGCGCCTGCTCACCGCGGCGGCGGGCCAGCCGGTGCTGCTGTCGTGGAGCGGCTCGATGTTCGAATACCTGATGCCCCTGGTCGTCATGCCGGGCTATGAAGCCACCTTGCTCGACCAGACGTGCAAGGCCGCGGTGAAACGCCAGATCGAATACGGCCGGCACCGGGGAGTGCCGTGGGGCATCTCCGAATCCGGCTACAACCAGTTGGACGTCCGGCTGAACTACCAGTACCGAGCCTTCGGCGTGCCGGGCCTGGGCCTCAAACGGGGCCTGCGCGACGATCTGGTCGTGGCGCCGTACGCGTCGGCTCTCGCCCTCATCGTGGCGCCGGAAGAAGCGTGCGGCAACCTGCAGCGACTTGCCCGGGCGGGCTTCGAGGGCGAGTTCGGCTTCTACGAGGCAATCGACTACACGCCCACCCGCGTCCTGCGCGGGCACACAAGCGCGGTGGTGCGCTCCTACATGGTGCATCACCAGGGACTGACGCTCCTGTCGCTGGCGCACGTCCTCAACGACGGGCGCATGCAGAGCCGGTTCGCGTCCGATCCGGCGTTCCAGGCGACGATGCTGCTGCTCCAGGAACGCATCCCGCGCACCAGCCGGCTCTACCTGCCGGCGACGGCCGCCTCGGAAGCCCGCGCGCCGGCGGCGGCCGCCGATATCGCCGTGCGATCCTTCGGCAGCGCGGACACGGCCGCGCCCGAGGTGCAGTTGCTGTCGAACGGCCGCTATCACGTCGCGGTCACGGCGGCGGGCGGCGGTTACAGCCGATGGAAGGACCTGGCAGTCACCCGCTGGCGCGAAGACGCGACGCGCGACAACTGGGGAACTTTCTGCTACCTGCGGGACGTGGCGGATGGCGCGTTCTGGTCCGCGGGCCACCAGCCGACCCTGCAGCCGGCCGACCGGTTCGAGGCCGTGTTCTCCGATGCGCGCGCCGAGTTCCGCAGCCGGAGCCACCAGATCGACAGCTATACCGAAGTCGCGGTCTCGCCCGAGGACGATGTCGAACTGCGCCGCCTGCGGTTGACCAACATCAGCCGGACGCGCAGGACGATCGAGGTGACGAGCTACGCCGAGGTCGCGCTTGCCACTCCCGCCGCCGACGAACAGCACCCGGCGTTCAGCAACCTCTTCGTGCAGACAGAGGTGATCCCCGACCAGCGCACCATCCTCTGCACCAGGCGCCCGCGTTCGAGCGGCGAATCGTCGCCGTGGATGTTCCACCTGATGTCGGCGCACGGCCCGGCGGCGGCTAACGGCTTGTCGTACGAAACCGACCGGCTTCGTTTCGTGGGGCGCGGGTCGACGCCCGCCGCTCCGCGCGCGATGCGCGACCGCGGGCCGCTCTCCGGCACCCAGGGGTCGGTGCTCGATCCCATCGTCGCGATCCGCGGCCGTTACGAGCTGGAACCTGATGAGTCCGTCACGATCGACTTCGTCTTCGGCATCACGGACACGCGGGACACCGCGCTGGGCCTCGTGGGCAAGTACCACGACCGCCGCCTGGCCAATCGCGTGTTCGCGCTGGCGTTCACGCATGCCCAGGTCGTACTCCGACAGCTGAACGTCAGCGAAGCGGATGCGCAGCTCTATAGCCGCCTGGCCGGCTCGATCATCTACGCGCACGCCGCGCTCCGTGCCGACCAGGCCATCCTCGCGAAGAACCGACGCGGCCAGTCCGGCTTGTGGGGCTACTCGGTCTCTGGCGACCTGCCGATCGTGCTCCTTCAGATCGGCGACGCGGCCAACATCGAGCTGGTGCGCCAGCTCGTCCAGGCGCATGCTTACTGGCGGCTGAAGGGACTGGCGGTGGACCTCGTGATCTGGAACGAGGATCGCGCCGGCTACCGTCAGCAGCTCCAGGAGCAGATAGTCGGCCTGATCGCAGCTGGCGTGGAGGCGCACGCTCCGGAGCGCCCCGGCGCGATCTTCGTCCGCCCCGCCGAGCAGATCTCGGCCGAGGATCGCGTCCTGTTCCAGTCGGTCGCCCGGGCCATCATCACCGACAGCCGCGGCTCGCTCGAAGAGCAGGTTGCTGGCGGCAGTCCCCCGGCGGACCTGCTCCCGCGCCGATTCGCGGTGTCGCCGGCGCATCGTCAGCAGGCTCCGGCGCCGCCCCCGGCTGCCCGCGACGACCTGGTGTTCTTCAACGGGCTGGGCGGCTTCACGCCGGACGGCCATGAATACATCATCACCACCGCCCCGGGCACGGTGACGCCGGCGCCCTGGGTGAACGTCCTCGCGAACCCGGGCTTCGGGACCGTCGTTTCCGAGAGCGGATCCGCCTACACCTGGTCCGAGAACGCCCACGAGTTCCGCCTCACTCCCTGGGACAACGACCCGGTGACCGATGCGTGCGGCGAGGCGTTCTATCTCCGCGACGAGGAGAGCGGCCGCTTCTGGTCGCCGACGCCCTTGCCGGCCCGAGGCAACACCCCGTACACGTGCCGGCATGGGTTCGGCTACAGCGTGTTCGAGCACGGCGAGGACGGCATCGCGTCGGAGCTGTCGATCTACGTCGACACGACGGCGCCCGTGAAGTGGTCGGTGCTGAAGATTCGCAACGCGTCCGGCCGATCGCGCCGGCTCTCGGTAACGGGGTACGTGGAGTGGGTCCTCGGCGACCTGCGCGGCAAGGCCGCGCCGCACGTCATTACGAGCGTCGATCCCGGCACCGGTGCGGTCTTGGCGGAGAACGCGTACAACGCCGAGTTCGCCGGGCGGACGGTCTTCTTCCACGTGGACGACGCGAGCCGGCGAGTGTCCGGCGACCGCACGGAGTTCATCGGACGCAACGGTACTCTGGGGCAGCCGGCGGCCATGACGCGAACGACGCTCTCCGGACGCGTGGGAGGCGCGCTGGATCCATGCGCCGCGATCCAGGTGGCCTTCGAGCTGCGGGACGGAGAGGAACGCCAGCTTGTGTTCAGGCTCGGCGCGGCATCGGCCGACGAGGCTGCCGCGGTGCTGCGGAGTGGCATCGGCAGCGCGGCCGCGCGTGCCGCGCTCGAGGCGGTGTGGGGATACTGGAACCACACGCTCGGCGCCGTGCACGTCGAGACGCCCGATGCGGCGCTCAACATGCTGGCCAATGGCTGGCTGCTCTATCAGACGCTGGCGTCCCGGGTGTGGGGACGAAGCGGGGCGTACCAGTCGGGCGGCGCCTTCGGGTTCCGCGATCAGTTGCAGGACACGATGGCGCTGGTGCACGCCGAGCCCACGCGGCTCCGCCAGCACCTGCTGCTCTGCGCGTCGAGGCAGTTCCCCGAGGGCGACGTGCAGCACTGGTGGCATCCGCCGGCGGGCCGGGGCGTCCGCACGCACTGTTCAGACGACTACCTCTGGCTGCCGCTCGCCACGTGCCGCTACGTGCGCGCCACCAGTGACACGGGGGTGCTCGACGAACTGGTTCCATTCATCGAGGGCCGAGCCGTGAACGCCGAGGAGGATTCCTACTACGACCTGCCAGGGGCCTCCGATCAGAGAGCGAGCCTTTACGGCCACTGCGTGCGCGCCATCGTCAACGGTTTGCGATTCGGGGCTCACGGCCTGCCCCTCATAGGCTCAGGCGACTGGAACGACGGCATGAACCTCGTCGGCGCGCAGGGCCGCGGCGAGAGCGTCTGGTTGGGCTTCTTCCTCTACGGCGTGCTGATGCCGTTTGCCGATCTCGCCAGGGAACACGGCGATTCCGCTTTCGCCGACCGTTGCCGATCGGAGGCCGCGGCGCTGCGGCAGCGCCTGGAGGAGGAGGGTTGGGACGGCGGGTGGTACCGCCGCGCTTACTTCGATGACGGGTCGCCGCTCGGCTCGTCGCGCAATCCCGAGTGCCAGATCGATTCGATCGCGCAGAGTTGGGCCGTCCTCTCCGGTGCCGCGGAGCCGGCCCGCGCGCTGATGGCGATGGACGCCCTCGATTCACGGCTCGTACGCCGGGACGAGGGGCTCGTTCGCCTGCTCGATCCGCCCTTCGACACCTCCACGCTCGACCCCGGGTACATCAAGGGTTACGTCCCGGGGGTGCGCGAGAACGGGGGACAATACACCCACGCGGCGGTCTGGGCGGCCATGGCGTTTGCTGAACTTGGCGACGTCAGGCGCGCCTGGGAGCTGTGGCGTGTCATCAACCCGATCTCCCACGGAGCGTCCCCATCGGCGGTCGCCCGCTACAAGGTCGAGCCCTACGTCGTGGCGGCGGACGTCTACGGGGTGGCGCCGCACGTCGGCCGCGGAGGCTGGACCTGGTACACCGGGTCGGCCGCGTGGATGTACCGGCTGATCGTCGAGTCGCTGCTTGGCGTGACGATTGAAGGCCACCGCCTGCAGATCGTGCCGTGCATGCCGGCCACCTGGGACGCCTTCACGGTCCACTACCGGTTCCGCGAGACGGTCTATCACATCGATGTGCGCCAGGCGCCAAGCGGGGGCGGCACTCGTGTCCGCCTGGACGGCGTGGACCAGGTTGCGACGGACCTGCTCCTCGTCGACGACAGCCGCGAACACCGCGTGGAGGTCTGGCACGAAGCTCGAGGTCGGTTGGCAGGGTGAACAACGCTGGAGGTGAATCGTGGGAGACAAGGGCAAGAAGGACAAGGAAAAGGGACAGAAACAGCAGGCCGTCAAGGGCAAGCAAGAGGAGCAGCGAAAGATCGAGAAGCAGCCGAAGCGCAATTCCTGACGCGGCACGCGGCCCACGGTTCGGCGAATAGGCCGCCGCGCTTCGCACTGATCAGAGGGGGTAGGGCGAGTGGGTTGACGGGTAGGGCGGTTGGCGGCCGAAGAAGCGTCGCTCTACGCCGCGCGCTTGTGACAGAGCCGGCAGTAGGGCTTCGTGCCACGCCACTGCATTCGTATGCCGTGGATACAACAGATCAGCCGGGCCATTGTCGCTCCTTGATCAAACATTGCCCACCGCCCGCCGGTCGTCGACTCGCCCCCACGAAGCCGACACCCACCGGACGATGGGCCATGCCCGATCAGAGAGGCAACGGCGGTGCCATCGGCGACCTGCGGGAATGGGCCGTATTCCGCGCGTTCCTGGTCCGGAACTGCCGGCGACCCGGCGTCCTGCCGGGGATACAGCAGCTGGACCATAAACGACGCGGTGCACGGGTGCACGCGGCGCAGGGCGCAGAGGTGCAAGGGTTAGGGGGCGCAGAGGTGCAGGCGGTGCAAGCCGCATAGCCCGTCGATGAGGTCTTCGGGTCGTGCGTGCACTATTGAACACCCGACGGGATCCCGCCTCGCTACACTGAGGCGGTGGTCATCAGATCAGAGTTGCAGGCAATGGTCGAGCCGTTCGGCCGTCCGCGTGTCGTGCGGGCCGCGAGCGAACTGCTGCAGACCCTCGTACCCTACTTCGGCCTGACCGCCGGGATGATCCTCCTCGCGCGCGGCGGGCACCCGTGGGTCGCGTTGGCGCTCTCGATTCCGGCGGCAGCCTTCCTCGTGCGGATCTTCATGGTCTTCCACGACTGCTGTCACGGCTCGTTCCTCCCGTCCCGGCGGGCGAACCGGATCGTGGGGTACCTCACCGGCTTCCTGACGCTGACGCCGTTCGACAGGTGGCAGCGCTCGCACGCGGAGCACCACGCCACCGCCGGCGACTTGGACCGCCGCGGCGCCGGGGACGTGTGGACGATGACGGTCAGCGAGTACCTCGCGGCGCCGAGGTGGCAGCGCCTGTTCTACCGGGTGTTCCGCAATCCGTTCGTCATGCTCGGCCTCGGTCCCGGTCTCGTGTTCGTCCTCGCCAACCGGTGGCCGCCGTCGGGCGGCACCAGGCGCGAGCGGCTCAGCGTGCACGTCACCAACGCCGGAATCGCCGCGACGGTCGTCCTGGCGTATTACACGGTCGGCCTTCCGCTGTTCCTGCTGGTGGAGGGGTCGACGCTCCTGCTCGCCGCCACCGCCGGCGTCTGGCTCTTCTACGTGCAGCACCAGTTCGAGGACGCATACTGGGCGCGCCGGCCGGCCTGGGAACCGATGAAAGCGGCGCTCGAAGGCAGCTCGTACTACAAGCTGCCGCGGGTGCTGCAGTGGGTCACCGCCAATATCGGCCTGCATCACGTCCACCACGTTCAGCCGCGCATTCCCTTCTACAACCTGCCGCGCTGCCAGGACGCGGTTCCCGCGTTCCAGGCCGTGCCGCCGCTCACGATACGGGCCAGTCTTCGCTCGCTTCGCCTGCGCCTGGTGGACGAGAGCCGGCGCCGGATGGTGACCTGGGCGGAAGTGAAGTCGCACCTGTCGGATTACCAGCGTTCATAGCACGAGGCTTTGGCCGCTTGATCGCACGAGGCTTCAGCCGAGTGTCGGCCTTGCCTTCACCGCGTCAGCACCCGCTCGAGCAGCTCGTTGAGTCGCGCGACCATCGCCCGGGGATCGTCGAGAAGGCCCGCCGCCACCAGCGCGTTGTCGAGCAGCTGCTGCGCGACCGTCGCCGCCAGCGCGGTGTCCGAACCCCGCATCCTCTGCAGCCCGACGATGACCGGGTGGCGCGGGTTGATCTCCAGATCCTGCGTGGCGGCCGGGAGGGTCTCCTTGTCGGTCTGCATCGCTTTGAGGATGCGCCGCATGCCGGTCGTCATCGTCCGGTCCGCGTCGATCACCACCGCGGGGCTCTTCACCAGGCGCTTCGACGGACGGACGGCGCCCACGCGATCCGCCAGCGTGTCCTTCAGCCACCCGGCCAGCGCCTCCGCGTCGAAGTCCGAAAGCCCGGCCCCGGCGATGAGCGGGTCCGCCACCGCGAGTTCTGCCTTCTCCGCGGCCCGCAGCGGCCTCTTGTCGAACTCGTGCAAGTGCTCCATCACGAACTCGTCGATCGGGTCGTCGAGGAACAGCACCTCGTAGCCGCGCGCCTGGAACACCTCGAAGTACGGGCTGCTTTCCGCCGCCTCGCGGCTAGGCGCCAGCAGGTAGTAGATCTCCTTCTGGTGGTCCGGCATCCGCTTGACGTAATCGGCCAGCGAGGTGAGCGTGCCCTTCGGCTGCGCGGACGACTCGTAGCGAAGGAGCCTGCCGAGCGGATCGCGGTGCAGGAAGTCCGTCGCCACGCCTTCCTTGAGGAAGCGCCCGTGCTGCGCGTAGAAGGTGCCGTAGAGCGCGGCGTCCTTCTCGGCCGTCTCCTCGAGGAACTTCAGGAACCGCCCCGTCAGCACCTTGTTGATCTTCTCCATCAGCGCGGTGTCCTGCATCGTCTCGCGCGAGATGTTGAGCGGCAGGTCCTCGCTGTCGACGACGCCCTTCAGGAAGCGAAGCCACTCGGGAAAGAGATTCGGCGCGTGGTCCTTGATCAGGACCTTCCGGCAGTACAGGTTCACGCCTGGCTCGGTCCGGCCAAGCCCGAGGTTCTCCCAGTTGCTCTTCGGCACGAACAGCAGCGCCTGGATCGCGAGCGGCGCGTCCGCGGTGAAGTGCAGCCGGAGCAGCGGGTCCTCGTGGTCGTGGCCGACGTACTGGTAGAACGCGTTGTAGTCGGCGTCCGGGATTTCGCTCTTGTTGCGGGCCCAGATGGCCTGGATGGTGTTGAGACGCGTGCCGTTCAGGTCGATCGGGAACTGGATGAAGCTCGAATAGCGCTCGAGGATGCGACGGACCTCGTCCGCCCGCGCGAACTCCTTCGCGTCCTCCTTGAGGTGCAGGACGACCTGCGTGCCGCGTGGCAGGTCGGCGGCCGGTTCGATCTCGTAACCGCCGGCGTTCTCGCTGGTCCAGCGCCATCCCTGCTCGTCGGGCTGGTGCGACCGGCTGAGAACCACCACCTTGCTGGCGACCATGAACGCCGAGTAGAAGCCGACGCCGAATTGGCCGATCAGCCGGGCGTCCGGACGCTGGTTCTCGGCCAGTTGCTTCAGGAACGCCTTCGTGCCCGAGTGGGCGATCGTGCCCAGGTTCTCCACCAGGTCGGCGTGCGTCATCCCGATGCCGGTGTCGGCGATCGTGATCGTGCCCGCCTTGTCGTCGGTCGCCACAACGATCGCGGGCGCGATGTCTGGCTGGAAGACGGTCGGGCCCGAGGTCTGGAGGAAGCGCAGTTTCTCGCAGGCGTCCGCGGCGTTGGAGACGAGTTCCCGGATGAAGATCTCCCGGTCCGTGTAAAGGGAGTGGATGACGATGTCGAGCAGTTGCGAGATTTCGGCCTGGAAATGATGTCGTTCGCTCATGGCCCCATTCATTAGAGGAAGCCGGGCCGCGAGTCAAGCGGGGCGTGAAGAAGGGTCCGGCTATAATCGGGCCTCCTGACCGCCACGCCCCCCGGCGGCATCGTGGAGGTGGAGATGGTCCGGCGGGTCTTCGTCGCGTTCGCGGTCTTCCTGGCGGCGGCCGGGCAGGCCATCGCACAGCAGAACCGCATCGACGTGGTGACGCCGATGGCGCCCGAGTGCGCGGCCTACGGCCCCGCGCCGGATTGGCGTACGCACGATCACGGCGACCGATGGCGGCCGGGCTGACGTGCTGAACACGAAGCCTGGTGGCGGCGTGGCGCGGCGCGATCGCACCCTGACCATCGAGGTCTGGTACCCGGCCCTGCGCCCCGCCGGACAGGCGTCTGGCGGCGAATATCACACCGTGGCGCGGGATCCCACCCGCGCCGTGACACTCCTCGGGCAGGCCGTGCGCGATGCGGCACCCGACGCGGACGGAGGCAGGTACCCGCTCGTCATCCTCTCGCACGGGTACCCCGGCAACCGCTACCTGCTCAGCCACCTCGGCGAGAACCTCGCCTCGAAAGGGTTCGTCGTCGCGTCGGTCGATCACCCCGACAGCACCTACGACGACCAGAAGGGGTTTGCCAGCACGCTGTACAACCGGCCCTACGATCAGCTCTTCGTGCTGAACGAGGTGGACCGGCTGTCTCGCCCGGGATCGGGCAGCTTCCTGGCCGGCCTCGTCGACGCCTCCCGCACGGCCATCGTCGGGTATTCGATGGGAGGCTACGGCCTGCTCAACGTACTGGGCGCCGGGTTCAGCGACGCGAGCGTCGGCGCCTCGAACGCGCCGCCCGAGAGGCTGCTCTTCGAACGGGCGGCGGCGAACCCCGCGTACCCGAAGCGGGCGGACCCGCGGATCAAGGCCGCGATCGCCATCGCGCCGTGGGGATGGTCGGCCGGCACGTGGGACGCGAAGGCGCTGACGGCCATCACGACACCGGTCCTGTTCGTCGCGGGCAGCGCGGACGACGTGTCGGGGTACGACAAGGGCACGCGCGCGATGTTCCTCGGCACGACGGGCGCAGAACGATACCTGCTCACCTTCGTGAACGGCTCACATAATGTCGCGGCGCCGATGCCCGCCCCGGCCGAGGCCTACACGTACTCGGACACCTTGAAGCTGTTTCCGTTCATGCACTACGCCGACCCGGTGTGGGATAGTGTCCGATCCAACAACATCCTGCAGCACTTCGCCACTGTCTTCCTGTCGATCCATCTCAAGGGAGAGCGGGCGATGCAAGCGTACCTGGATCTCGTTCCGCGCGGGATCGACGGCGTCTACTCCGTCGATCGCGACGGTCATCAGAAGGCCGATCACACGTACTGGAAGGGGTTCAAACCGCGCACCGCCGCCGGGCTGGTGCTGGAGAGGCTGCTGCCCCGTTAGGTCCTGAACCCACCAGCAGGAACGTTTCAGCAGGGCCTGCCGTCCCCTGGTTCCCAGGGGTACACCGATCCGCGGTACGACTGATGCTCTCTCCGCGTGTGTCAGCGCCGAAACTGCGGAGGAGGGTATGAAGAGCAGAAGGCGGGCTTGGGCCGGGCTGTGTGGAGCCCTGCTGGTGAGCATGGCCGTGCCGGGAACCGCGGCCGCACAGGAAAAGGCACGCTTCCGCGGCATGGACCGCAACCACGACGGCGTCATCAGCCGGGACGAGTGGCGCGGCAACGACCAGTCCTTTCGCGAGCACGACCGCAACGGCGACGGAGTCCTGTCGCCGGAAGAACTGGGTCAGGCGGTCGGCACGACAGGTCGAAGCACGATTGTCATCCCGGACTTCTTCTCGCTCGATCGCGACTCCAACGGTGAGATCTCCGCGCAAGAGTGGATGGCCGCGTTCAACCAGCTCGACGCCAACCGCGATGGCCTGCTCACGTGGGACGAGTTGTCATCGAGCGGCGGGGCGGCGGAAACCGAAAGCGTGGCGGTCCGCTCGGGCCGCGAGCGCGGGCTGACCGACGGGCGGCGGGCCGGCCGCGAGGACCGCGAGCGGGCGACGTGGGATCTCGACGGCCAGCAGGAACTCGAACGCGCGGATGCGGGGTATCGGGCCGAACTTGGCCCGCTCGATCAGTACCAGGCCGGCTATCGCGAGGGCTTCCGGAAGGGGTACGCCGAAGGCTACGGCCCGCGCCGGTGATGGAGAGAGCCGAGGGCCGGGGACAGGCGACGGTTGCTGTCTCAGTCGAATTCGCGCCGCGGCGGTGCTTGTTCAACGCCGACGTGACCCGGCACGATCTCCGCCCGCAAGTAGTTCTCACCGCGCACGGGAACGCCGGCCAGGCGTCGCAGCAGGGCGATTTGACCGACGTGCGTCAGCGCGTCGGCGACGGGTCCCTGAAACAGCTGTTCCGCGGGAAGGCCGAGCGGCGCGTCCGACGCCAGGAACGCGTCGAGCGCGGCCAGGCCGGTGAAGAAGCGAGCGGTGCCCTCTTCCCAGGTTCCGACGGGCGCGTCGCGCCACACGTGGCGGCCGTCTCTCGCGTAGACGAGCGCCCAGTCGAGGAGGTCGCCGACGTGCGCGAGGATCGCACCCGCGCTGCGGCTGCCGGCACCCGCCCGGAACTCGCCGAAGGAGGCCGGCACGCCGCGGAGTGCCTTGCCGCCCCTGTAGGCCAGCGTCGCCAGCGTGTGCCGGAGGAAGTTGCGCCCCTGGCTGCGTTCGTCCACGTGTCCTCCTCTTCGCTCGTCGGTCCTTGGTTGGATTGTAGTAGCATCGGTGCCTGGAGGTGCACCAATGCCCGAGAAGAAGACCGCGTTCCTGACGGCCGGCGACATCGCGAAGGCGCTGAAGGCGCCCGACGCCAAGGTGAAGAAGGCGATCAAGGACCTGGCGATTCAGCCAGCCGCGAAGCGCGGCGTCTGCAATCTCTACGCTCCCGAGGCGCTGGCACAGGTCAAGGCGGCGGTCTCGAAGTAGCGCGGATTCGGTGCCGCGCAGACCGACAGGTTGCCTGCCCCCGGCAACCAGTGTCAGGCCTTGGGGGTGCGCGGCGCGACGAGAATCCGCGCGCGCATCCTCCACAGGGCGACGAAGAACGCCACCCAAAACACGGCGGCGACCGACGCTGTCGCGATGAAGTTGCGCGGAGAGACCTGCCAGGCCGTGTCCGACACGATCCGCCCGAACGCCAGGCCGGTGAACACGAGGGCGAGCAACAGCAGGGGGCGGTAGCCGCGCAGTTTCTGCCTGGTTCTGGTGAGCGCCTCCGCCTCCAGGTCCGGCGGCAGCAGTGGGGAGGCCGGCACCATGTCGGCGGGTCGGCGGAGTTCCTCGCCGAACTCCGGATCGTTGCGCACGAACTCGTCGATCAAGGCGCGGCTGTCCGCGCTCGCTTCGCCCGCAACATACGCCGGCCACAGGTCCATGATCACATCGCGTGTCACCTTCACGGTCACTCCTTCTCACCGAGCAGGCGGTTCAACCTGACGCGGGCCCGGTGGATTCGCACCTTGACCGCTCCCACCGAGACGTCCAGGGCGACCGCAATCTGTTCATACGGCAGCTCTTCGATCGCCGCCATCGTCAACGCCGCGCGATCGTGTTCCGGCAGGCGACCGAGCGCGGCAAGCACGGCGCCCAGCCGCTCTTTCTGATGCGCGGAGGTTTCGGGACTCGCGGCGGGGTCGGGCCATTCTGGCGGGTCGTCGTGGGTTCCCGAACCGGACGCCGCCCGAGCTTTCATCTGGTCGCGGTACAGGTTCCTGGCAATCATGAGCAGGTAGGCCTTGACCGTCCCTACACGGATCTGATCGCGGGCCACCCAGGCGCGCGAGAACGTCTCCGCGGCGATATCCTCGGCTTGCGCATAGTTCCCGGACAGGTACAGCGCAAATCGGAACACGTCAGCGGCATGGCGCTGGTAGAGGCCGGCGAAATCCATCACAGGGAGAATACGACCGAACCTGGCAGAGGTTACCGACCAAGGACCGCGGCGCGTCCACTAGCGCGGCACGAACTCCAGCGTGGTGTCGCGTCGTCGTGCGGTGCGGAAACCACGGACGTACTTGACCGAGCCGGGCGTCGAGTACTTCGCGGCATAGGCATCCTCGACCGCGTCCCGCACGCGTTCGGCCCTGACGCGGACCGCGCGAACCCGCACCTCCCGCTCGCCGACCTGGATGGTGCCGAGGCGGTCATCGAGGAACGTCCGATACCAGCCGCCCGGCTTTTGCGTCCACGACCGCGCAAAGACTTGCCCCTCGACGACGACCGCCCAGATCCCGATGTAACGATGATCGGACCGCGCTCCGGCACGGACTCCCAACACCTTGGCGTCGTTGATCGAGAGCAGGATCGATCGAGAGAAGCGCCGTGCCATCGTCATGCTCCAGGCAGTTGAATGCGGATGGCCCTGTCGGTGAATCCCTACCACGGTGCGGGCCGGTAGTCCTTGAGGAACTGGCCCCAGACGTGTACCCCCGTGTTGAATCCCGTGATGATGGGGGCAACGATGCGGGCGCCGCCATCGACGATGTCGAGCGGCGGGTGAAACCGCTGCTCCGCCACCTTCCGCGCCGCGATCTCCGACGGATCCTCGTCGGTCACCCAGCCCGTGTCGACGCTGTTCATGTGTATCCCATCGTGGTGATAGTCGGCCGCGGCCGTGCGGGTCATCATGTTGAGCGCCGCCTTCGCCATGTTCGTGTGCGGGTGGCGCGTGGTCTTCAACGGCCGGTAGAACTGTCCCTCCACGGCCGACACGTTGACGATGTGCTTGTCGCGGCCGGGAACGCGCAGCATCAGCGGCTTGAGGCGCGCGTTGAAGATGAACGGCGCCACGGCGTTCACGAGGTGCACCTCGAGCAGTTCCACGGTGGGAACGTCCGCGAGCAGCATGCGCCAGGAATTGTGGCTGCGCAGGTCCAACTGCTGCAGGTCTTCGTCCAGGCGCCCGTCCGGAAACAGGTCCGGGCGCGCGAGCCGCTCCTCGGGCAGCAGCGGCACCTGCGACAGTTCGGCGGCACGGAACGCCCCGCCGGCGTCAGGCGCCCCGGACACGAGGGCCGGCTCCCCGACGCCGTCCACGAGGAGCTGGCGCGCCCGCGCCGGCAACTCGCGAAGCGCCGCCTGTTCACCGGCCATCATGTGCGCGTAGAACTGCGGCGGACGGCGAACGGTCTGGCACGCGTTGTTGATGATGAAGTCGAGGCGATGGCGCGTGGCGACCAGGTCGCGACAGAACGCCTCCACGCTTGGCGTATGGCGCAGGTCGAGCCCGGCGATCTCCAATCGGTGCCCCCAGTCGGGGAAGTCCGGCTCCTCCGCGTAGCGTGCTGCCGCGTTCCGGGGAAAGCGGGTCGTCACGATCAGGTGTGCGCCCGATCGGAGGAGCTTGAGTCCCGCCTGGTAGCCGATCTTGACGCGACCGCCCGTCAGCAGCGCGACGCGGCCGCGCAGGTCGGCCAGCTCGGTCCGCGCGTTGACGTTGAATTCGGCGCAGGCGGGACAGAGCTGGTCGTAGAAGTCGTGGATGCGCGAATAGGCGTCCTTGCAGACGTAGCAGTGCCGTTCGGCGGCAGGCTCGCCCGCGGTTTGGCCAGGGCCGTCGATGTCGTCGTCCTCGACGTGTTCCGGGGGAAACACGTTCGGCGTGGTCACCATGGGACGGCGCCGAAGGGTGCGGATGCCCGTGGCGTCCAGCGCCGCTTCTTCGTGCCTGATCCGCTTCCGCCTGCGCTCGCGTTCCGCCTCTTTCGCGCGCTTTCTGCGGGCACGGGGGTCCGCCGACGACAGCCCGGCGAGGGCCCGATGGAACCGCGCACGGTCCTCGGCGGGGAATTCGTCGAGCAGGCTCCAGTCCGCCGCCAGCCGCTCGAGCAGTTCTGTCGCGGCCATCATCCGCTGGCGAGGCGTCGCGCCGGGCGCGGTCTCCGAGGGCGTGGGCTCACTTCTGGGCATCGTTCCTGAGGATATCCGAAATGGCGGCCCGACCCCGCGGGGATGCCGCCTCGAAATTGTCGAGTTGAGCGGAACAAATGGCCCCGTCGCGGCGTCTCGTCCTTTGTGCGCAACCGCCATGGTTGGCGCGTCTTTCACGGAGTTGCCATTATGAACGGACGGTGCAGACGGTTGTTGACGACAGCCGCGTCGCTCCTGGTCCTCGGTTCGGTCCTGATGCTGGCCATGCCGGCGACCGCCGCCGGGCAGGACGCGCCAAAGGCTCCTCCCGATCCCGCCAAGGTGCTCGCAGCCGCTCGCGAGATCATGGGGGCGCAGCAGGACCTGTGCCCTCATCACCCTCGACTCGACCGGGCTTCCGCAGATCAGGACCATGAACCCGTTCGCTCCCGACGAGAACATGATCGTGTGGATGGCCACCAACACCCGCAGCCGCAAGGTGGAGGAGATCCGCAAGGACCCGCGCGTGTCGCTTTACTACGCGGACCACGCCAAGGCCACCGGCTACGTGGCGCTCACGGGCAAAGCTGTGCTCGTGGACGACATGCAGGAAGTGCTCAAGCGCAAGCGCGCCTACTGGGACACCGCGTTCCCCGGGCTGAAGAACATCGTCTTGATCAAGGTGGTCCCGGAGCGCATCGACGTCATCAACTACAAGCAGGGCCTCACCGGCGACCCGGTCACCTGGCGCACCGCGTCAATCCCGGTGGGGAAACGGTAGGCGCGGCCGCTTGGCGAGGCATCCCCAGCCCGGCGGCCGTGGGCCAGTGTTCGTCCCGCTTACTTCGATGCCTGCTTCACCATCGTGAGGCCGCTCACGACGGCATCCGTGTTGTGCGCGAAGCGGATCCCGTACACGCCGTCAGTGGACTTGAGTTTGCCGGGCACCAGAAGTTCCGCTTTCGGGTAGGTCGCGACCACCGCGCCGTTGATCGCGCACGACACGGAGTCGCCCTTGACCGACATCGCAATTTCCTGCGTCACCGGCTTGTGCACCGCATCGGCCTTGTGAACGGCGTCGTTTGGCGTCGGCTGGCGGCCGCCCATCGAAAACGGATCCGGTCCCATTCCACGCACGATGAACGTGCCGTTGCCGTAGGCGGCGCAGTAGAGGTAGCTCTGCGTGGCGGTACCGAGGTCGTTGCCGGCGATCACGATGCCGTACGGATGTGGATGGTCGTTGATACCCATGTAGTCTGATTCGGTGAAGGTGGCCTTGACCGTGTAATCGCCCGATGCCCTGGGCGACTCCTTCCAGTACGTCACCGCCGGGCCGGTGGTGACGTGCAGGTTCTGCCCTTCGGCCACCAGCTTCGCACTGTTCAGCGTGAGGCCGGCCTTCTCTTCCTTCTGATCGATCGTCCCCATCCAACCTGGCGCGCTGATCCCGCCGCCGGAAACAGCCTTCGACGGGCCTTCCTGTGCGGGCGTGGAAAGAGGCGGGGCCGCGACCCGGCCGTGAGCCAGCAGAATCGGCGCCACGATCAGCGCCGACGCAGCGGCAACGAACACACGCTTCCTGTTGCGCATGACAAGCTCCTCCGTGCCCTACGTGTCGCCCGCCGTGGGACTCCGCTTGCTCGGCGGAATGGCGTCGAGGGGAGGGAGCAGAGCACGGACGATGCCAAGGCGCCGCGGCACGGCCGACCGCCTACTCTCGGCTGCAGCCTCGTGCTACGACGCCTGCTCAGCCTCAGGCAGTGTCCACGTGCGCCGTCGCCGCGCGCTCGGACCGGTCGGCCACAATCGTCACTTGCAGGCCGGTGGCGAGATTGACGATCGATTCCATCAGGGAGGGCCTGAACCGCCACCAGCCGCCGGATTGGCCTTCACGCGGGACGAAGATCTGGGTGACGCCGTGCTGACGCGCGAACTTCACCACGGCCTCGGCGACATCGTCCCCCTCCAGGACGCGGGTTTCGATCTGGAGCGCGCGCGCGAAATTGAGGTGCCGCTCCAGGCGCTCGCGCGCGGCGGGGTTGAGGTGCCGTCGGTCAGGCGTCCTGGACACGTACACGGCAAGGCAATCGGCGCGGAGATAGTCGGCCACCCGCCGCCCGCGCCGGATCAGTGCGGCGCTCGAGGGTTCGGGACCCACCAGCAGCAGCAGTCGCTCCGGCACGCCGATTCCCGGGTCGGCGGCTGACGATGGGTCCTCGCCAGGCAGCCGGCTCTCGACGACGTAGGCCGCCTGGCGCATGGCCAGTTCGCGCAGCGCGACGAGCGTCGGTTCCTTGAAGAAGTTCTCCAGCGCCGCTCGCGCCCGCTCGGGCGGATAGACGACGCCGCGCGCCAGCCGGTTGAGCAGCGCCCGCGGCGTCAGGTCGACCATCACCACTTCGTCGGCCTGCTTCAGGACCCAGTCGGGAATCGTCTCGCGCACCCGCACGCCGGTGCTCTGCCAGATCTGGTCGTTCAGGCTCTCCAGGTGCTGCACGTTCATCGTCGTCAGCACGTCGATGCCCGCGTCGAGCAGCACGTGCACGTCCTCCCACCGCTTGGCTCGCGCCGAGCCGGGCACGTTGGTGTGCGGGAACTCGTCGACGACGGCGACCTGCGGGCCGGCGTCGAAGAACGGCGTCCGTGTCCATCTCCTCGAATCGCGCGCCTCGATACTCGACCGTCCTGCGCGGGATGCGTCTCGAGGCCCTCGCTCAGCGCGATCGTGTCGGCCCGCCCGTGCGGCTCGAAATAGCCGATGACGACGTCGACGCCGTGCCGCCTTCAGCTCGTGCGCCTCGGTCAGCATCTGGTACGTCTTGCCGACGCCGGCGGCGTAGCCGAGGAACACCTTCAGGCGGCCGCGGCGGGCGTCGTGGGTCGTCATGCGCGTCACTGCGGGAAGACGCGGACGTCCATGCCCTCGGCCTCGCGAATGAGCCGATCGAGCGGCGTCCCGCGAAACCGGGCGTCCAGGTGCGGCGCAGGTTGTGGCCGACGAACAGCTGCGTGATGCCGTGGCGCCGGGCGTAGTCGAGGATGGTCGCCACCGGGTCCTGTCCCTCGAGGATGTCGACGTGCGCCTGTTGCGCGCGCGCGAGCGTCACGTTCCGCTCGAGGGCCATGCGGTCTTCGTCCGTCAGGTCGCTCCTGGGTCGACGTAGATGGCGAACAGCTCGCCGTGGAACCGGTCCGCGTTGCGGCGCCCGCTGGCGAGCATCCGCGGCGGCGTTGGCGCGCGGCGTCATGCAGACGAGGATCCGCTCCTGCGTGCCCCACGACGACTGCAGCCCGTGGCGTCGCAGGTAGTCTTCGAGCTGACGGTCGACCACTTCGGCGGTCAGCAGCAGCGCGCGCTGGCGCAGGATTGCGCAGTCGCCCCGGCGCCACCCGCGTCAGCCTCCGGCGGCGCGTCCACCACCACCACTTCGTCGGCGCGGTTCGATGAATGCCTGCGGGACCGTGTCGGGCCGCGGTTCGTCCGACGACCTGGCGAACGAACTCCTGCTGCTCGGCGATGTACTCCAGGTTGATCGACGTCAGCACCGAGATGCCCGCTTCGAGCAGCTCTTCGACGTCCTGGTAGCGCTTGGGATGGCGCGTGCCGGGCGGGTTGTCGTAGGCGAGACCGTCGACGAGGCACACCTGCGGGCGACGCTCGAGGAGTCGACGAACGTCCACGACGGGAATGCCGGCGACGTCGCTCGTGGGGACGATCTCGAGGCCGCTGATGACCTGCGCCACGTCGGGCGGCATCCGAGGCTGCATCGCCGCCGATCACGACGTCCTCGCCCCGCTCGTGACGGCGGCGGCCCTCGTCGAACAGCCGGAACGACTTGCCGACGCCGGAGGCGTAGCCGAGGAAGATCTTGAGCTGCCCGGCGCGACTTGCCCGCTCCGCCGCCTCGATCTCGTCGAGCAGCGCTTCGGGGTCCCGCCGGCCGAACGGGTCACCTTCCGCAACAGCCATCGTTCGGGCATTGTACGAGGTTTGTGACCTCGCGGCCGCCTCACCGGGCCAGTTGCCGGTCCAGATCGAGGTTCAACTGCAGCACGTTCACGCGCGGCTCCCCAATGAAGCCGAGCCACGGCCGCTCGGTCCACGTCTCCGACCAGCGCCGTGCACGCGGGACGGAGTGACACCCCGGGCACGGGCCACGCGCGCCGCCTGGATCTGGGCATTGGCCGGGTGATGTGCGGATCGAGCCCACTGGCGGAGGCCGTGACGGCATCGGCCGGAACCGGCCCGGCGTACCCATCGTTCTCGCGCCGATACTGCTCGATTGACGCGCTGGACACGATCGACGAGCTTGCTGGCTGGTCGGACCCAGGTTGGAACCCGACGAGGCGGTGGCATCGTACCCGGCCGCTCCCGCCGCGGAGGGACGCGGGTGGAAGTACTCGGGCCTGGAGAAGTTCTGGCCGATGAGCGCCGAGCCGACGACCTGCCGTCGACGGAGATCGAGCGAGCCGTGCGCCTGCCGCGGAAACAGCGACCTGCGCCACGGCGGTCACCGCGGCCGGGTAGAGCAGTCCGGTCAGAACCGTCAGGACGAGCGTGATGCGAAGCGCCGGTCGAGAGTTCGGACCACATGGGCTCCTCAGGCCAGATGCAGCAGCACCAGCAGCTGGTCGATCGCCCAGATGCCCGGGAACGGCGCGATGATGCCGCCGATGCCGTAGATCAGCAGGTTGCGGCGCAGCATGCTGCGCCGCGCTCTGCGGCCGGTACTTCACGCCGCGCAGCGCCAGCGGCACCAGCGCGATGATGATCAGCGCGTTGAAGATCACCGCCGCGAGCACCGCGCTCTGCGGCGTGTGCAGCCGCATGATGTTCAGCGCCGCCGAGCGCCGGATACGTCGCCATGAACATCGCCGGGATGATGGCGAAGTACTTCGCGACGTCGTTCGCGATCGAGAACGTCGTCAGCGCGCCGCGCGTGATCAGCAACTGCTTGCCGATGGCGACGACCTCGATCAGCTTGGTCGGATTGCTGTCGAGGTCCACCATGTTGCCGGCTTCCTTGGCCGCCATGGTGCCGGTGTTCATCGCCAGGCCGACGTCGGCCTGCGCCAGCGCGGGCGCGTCGTTGGTGCCGTCGCCGGTCATCGCGACCAGGCGGCCCGCCGCCTGTTCCTTCCTGATGTACTCGAGCTTGTCCTTCGGCGTGGCCTGCGCCAGGAAATCGTCCACGCCCGCCTCGCGCGGCGATCGCGGCCGCGGTCAGCGGGTTGTCGCCGGTGATCATCACCGAGCGGATGCCCATCGCGCCGGAGCTGCGCGATGCGCTCCTTCATGCCGCCCTTGACGATGTCCTTCAGGTGGATGACGCCGAGCAGCCGCGGGCCGTCGGCCACCGCCAGCGGCGTGCCGCCGGTTCGCGAGATCCGGTCGGTCAGCTCCGTGAAGTCCGGCGGGAACCGCGCCGCCCTGCTCCTTGACGAACGCGCACGATCGCGTCGGTCGCGCCCTTGCGCAGCTGCCGGCCGTCGAGATCCACGCCGCTCATGCGCGTGTAGGCCGAGAACGGGATGAACGTCGGCGCTCGTGTCCGGCGACCTCGCGGCCGCGCAGGCCGATACCTCTCCTTGGCCAGCACGACGATCGACCGGCCCTCCGGCGTCTCGTCGGCCAGGCTGGAGAGCTGCGCCGCGTCGGCCAGCTCGTCCTCGTCGACGCCGTCGAGCGGGCAGGAACTCCACCGCCTGCCGGTTGCCCAGCGTGATCGTGCCGGTCTTGTCGAGCAGCAGCGTGTTGCACGTCGCCGGCGGCCTCGACCGCCTTGCCGCTCATCGCCAGCACGTTGTGCTGCATCACGCGGTCCATGCCGGCGATGCCGATCGCCGACAGCAGGCCGCCGATCGTCGTCGGAATCAGGCAGACCAGCAGCGACGACTAGCACCGCGACGGTCGGCACCGATGCCGGCGCCGGCCGCGTCGACGCTGTAGACGGCGAACGGCTCCAGCGTGACGACGGCCAGCAGGAAGATCAGCGTCAGGCCGGCGATCAGGATGTTCAGCGCGATCTCGTTCGGCGTCTTCTGGCGCTCCGCGCCTTCCACCAGCGCGATCATGCGATCGAGGAACGTCTCGCCGGGATTCGACGTGATCTTGATCTTGATCCGGTCGGACAGCACCCGCGTGCCGCCGGTCACGGCGCTGCGGTCGCCGCCCGACTCGCGGATCACCGGCGCGCTCTCGCCGGTGATCACCGACTCGTCCACCGTCGCGATGCCCTCGATGACCTCGCCGTCGCCGGGGATGACGTCGCCGCGCGTCGCAGATGACGACGTCGCCGGCCCGCAGCGCCGACGCCGGCACCTTCTCGATCGTGCCGCCTCGGCAGTACGCGCTTCGCCGATCGACGTCGGTCTTCGTCTTGCGCAGCGATGTCGGCCTGCGCCTTGCCGCGCGCCTCCGCCATCGCCTCGGCGAAGTTCGCGAACAGCACCGTGAACCAGAGCCACAGCGCGATCTGCACGCCGAAGCCGATGCCCGGCCGCGCCCGTCGACGATGTCGCGGATCGAGGAACACCGTCGTCGAGCGCCGCGCCGACCTCGACGACGAACATCACCGGGTTCTTCAGCAGCGTGACCGGGTTCAGCTTCACGAACGACTCGCGCGACGCGCGCGGCGACGATCTCCGGGTCGAACAGCGGCCGCGCCCGCGCCAGCTTCGTCGGCAGCAGCGACGTCGGATCGTCGCTGCCGGCGGCCGGCGGCCGCGGCGGCTGGTCGGCGGTCAGTGCGTTACAGCCATGGCATCACCTGCCAGAGCGGCAGTCAGCCAGGGAGAACAGCTGTGCCCTGGTGCATCAGGAAGTGCTCGACGATCGGGCCGAGCGACAGCGCCGGGAAGAACGTCAGCGCGCCGACGATGACGACCGTGCCGACCAGCAGGCCGACGAACAGCGCGCCGTGCGTCGGCAACGTGCCGGCTCGTCACGGGCATCGCTCTTCTTCGCCGCCAGGCTGCCGGCCGCCGCCAGCAGCGGGATGCAGGAACAGGAAGCGGCCGATGAGCATCGCCAGGCCGATCGTCAGGTTGTACCAGGGCGTGTTCGACGTTGATGCCGGCGAACGCGCTGCCGTTGTTGCCGGTGCCGCTGGTGTAGGCGTACAGGATCTCGCTCAAGCCCGTGCGGCCCGGTGTTGTTCAGGTTCGCGATCGCCGGCCCCGGCGGATTCCAGTAGCCGCCCTTGGCGAACGGGATCGACGACGCTGATGCGCCGTGAAGACCAGGATGCTGAACGCCGTGGCGATCAGCGCGAGCATCGCCATCTTCACTTCCTTCTGCTCGATCTTCTTGCCGATGTACTCCGGCGTGCGGCCGACCATCAGGCCGGCGATGAAGACCGCCAGGATGGCGTAGAGCAGCATGCCGTACAGGCCGGCGCCCACGCCGCCGAAGATCACCTCGCCGGTCTGGATGTTGAACAGCGGCACCAGGCCGCCGAGCGGCGTGTAGCTGTCGTGCATGCTGTTGACCGCGCCGCAGCTCGCGTCGGTCGTCACCGTGGCGAACAGCGCCGACTGCGCGATGCCGAAGCGGACTTCCTTGCCCTCCATGTTGCCGCCCGGCTGCGTCGGCGGTGGCGCCGCTCTCGACGCCCAGCTTCGCCAGGATCGGGTTGCCCGCCTGCTCGGCGCCGTAGGCGACGAACACGCCGATCAGGAACATGACGCCATCGCGGCGAACAGCGCCCAGCCCTGCCGCGTGTCGCCACCATGCTGGCCGAACGTGTAGGTGAGCCCGCGCCGGGATCACGAAGATCAGGAACGATCTGCAGGAAGGTCGTGAACGGCGTCGGGTTCTCGAACGGATGCGCCGAGTTGGCGTTGAAGAAGCCGCCGCCGTTGGTGCCCAGCTCCTTGATCGCTTCCTGCGAGGCCACCGGGCCCTGCGCGATGGTCTGCGTCGCGCCCTTCGACCGTCGTCGACGTGCGTGTAGCGGTCCAAGTTCTGGATCGACGCCCTGCGAGCACGAACAGCAGCGCCGCGACGAACGAGATGCGGCAGCAGGACGTAGACCGTCGCGCGCGTCAGGTCCACCCAGAAGTTGCCGATCGTCTTCGTCTCCTGCCGGGCGAAGCCGCGGATCAGCGCGATGGCGATCGGCGATGCCGGCGGCGGCCGACGCGAAGTTCTGCACCGTCAGCGCCGCCATCTGCACGAAGTAGCTCATCGTCGTCTCGCCGCTGTACGCCTGCCAGTTCGTGTTGGTCATGAAGCTGACGGCGGTGTTGAAGGCGAGGTCGGGCGTCATCGGCGTCGCGCCGGCCGCCGCGTGCGCGGTGCCGAACCCCTGCGGATTCAGCGGCAGACAGCCCTGCAGCCGCTGGATCGCGTAGGTGAACAGGAACTTCGCGACGCTGAACGCCAGCAGCGCGCCCGCGTACTGCGTCCAGCGCTGCTCGACGTCCTCGCGCACGCCGCTCAGCCGGTAGATGAGCGCTCGAGCGGCCGCAGCACCGGGTGCAGGAACGTCCGCTCGCCTTGAACACCCGCGCCATGAACAGGCCGAGCGGCTTGGTCAGCGCGAGGATCGACGGCGAAGAAGAACAGGATCTGGTAGACGCCGATGGCGGTCATGGACGAGTCCTCAGAACCGCTCCGGGCGGAGCAGCGCGTACACGAGATACACGAACAGGAGCGCGGTGGCGACCACGGCGATGACGTAATCCATGGGCGTCCTCAGAGGCGGTCGCACGCCTGGACGAAGCCCCAGCACAGGATCAGGAAGCCGCCCCCGACGAGCAGGAAGACCGCGTCAAGCATGGGCGTCCTCATCCACCACGACCACGAGATGCCCCGCCGCCTCCAGCGTTCGTCGCCACCGATCCGCCATGGTCGGCCACCAGCGGCGGTGCCGTCCCACGACGACCAGCGACGGCCGCTCGAGCACGGCCGGGATGACGCCCCGCGTGTCACGGCACAGGCAGACCCTGATCTCCGCCTCGCAGCCTTCGGCCTCGAGGCGCGCCTTGAACTCCTCGGTTTCCACGGGCGACAGGCCGGACGGTGTGTCCAGCGGCGCCCCGAAAGCGACCGCCCGGAGGTGCACGACGATCAACCGGCTGCTGAGCGCCTTCGCCAGGCGGCTCGCGGCCCGGATTGCCATGACCGTCTCATCGAGGGAGGTGAACAGCACGTAGACGCGGTCCGTCGCCAGCGTCGAGCTGGGGCTGTAAACTCGGCGAGCCGCCGCGTTTCTCGGACGAAAGGCCTGGACAGTCTCGGTCATGATGACTTCCCGTTGACAGGTCCAGCGTAGACAGCCGGGCCTTAGGAAGTCATAAGGGGTGTCTTAGGATTCCGTGCGGTGGATCAGCGCGGGTCGGCCGGCACGACCAGGCGGTAGCCCACCCACGGCTCTGTCAACAGGTAGGCGGGGCTGGCCGGCTTCGGCTCGATCTTCTTCCGCAGCTGGTTCACGACGACGCGCAGGTAGTCCACCTGGTCGCCGTAGTCGGGCCCCCAGACGGCCTGGAGTAACTGTCGATGCGAGAGCACCTTGTTGGCGTGCGTCACGAGGTATCGCAGCAGGTCGAACTCCTTGGGCGTGAGGCGGACCTGGCGCCCGCGGGATGTCACCTCCCGCGTGTCGAAGTCGATCGTGGTCGGGCCGAGGACCAGGCGCCCGGCCGGTCCCTGCCCGCCGGGTGACCGGCGAAGCGCCGCGCGGATACGGGCGGAGAGTTCCGAGGGCTTGAACGGCTTGGTCACGTAGTCGTCGGCGCCGGCGTCGAGTGCTTCGACGGTGTCCGCCTCGTTGTCGCGAACGGTCAGCATGATGATCGCGACCTCGGAACCCGCGCGGATCGCCCGGCACACGTCGAGCCCCGACATGCCCGGCATGTTGATGTCGAGCAGCACCAGGTCGAAGCGCGACGCGCGGAGCTTGTCGAGCGCCTCTTCACCGTTCTTCGCGTCGTCCACCTCGAAGCCCTGTCCGCTCAGCGTCACCCTCAGCACGCGACGGATTTGCGGGTCGTCGTCCACGACGAGAATGCGGCCGGCGCTCATGACCGTGCACCCTCTCCTGGCAACGACATCCTGAACTCCGTCCCTTCGCCGGACGAACTCGACACCGACAACCGGCCGCCGTGCGCCTCGGCAATCTGGCGCACGATGGCGAGCCCCATCCCCGTTCCCGGGATCCCGCGGGCCTGCGAACCGCGGTAGAAGCGCTCGAACAACCGGGCCTGCTCGCGCTCGGGAATCGGCGGACCGGAGTTCCGGACGGCCAGGTCAATCGTCGCGGCGCCCGTGGCCGTGATCTCGATCGCCGACGTCGCGGGCGAGTACTTGACCGCGTTGTCGAGCAACTGACGGAGGGCCAGCCCGAGCAGCTCGCGATCCGCATGGATCGACAGCGAGTCGGGCACGCGGGTGATCACGCTGTGGCCGTCGAGCCTCGCCTCGAACTGGCGAAGCGTCGCCTTGACGAGACCCGAGAGATTGTGGTCGTTGGGGCGCAGCGTGAAGTCGCCGGCGTCGACACGCACCATCTGCACGGTGTCCGTCACGAGCGATTGCAGGCGGTCGAGGTCCTCGTCGACGATGGCCGCCAGCTCGCGGTTGCGCTCGCCCGAGACATTCGCGCGCAGATCGCCCGCCGCGATCTTCATGGAGGTGAGCGGCGTCTTGAACTCGTGGGCGAGGGCGTCGAGCATCGTCGCCCGCAATTCCCCGCTCTGCTGGGCCACCTCCGCACGCGCCGTTGCCTCGAGGCCGCGCGCCCGTTCGAGGCCGATCGCCGCGAGGTTCGTCATCGATTGAAGCACGGTATCGCTCAGGTCGGTGTCGGGGATCGCGAGGCTCCCGATCGGTGCGCCGCCCAGGCGAATGGGCACCACCTGCATCGAGGCCTCGTGGACGGGGACACCCTGCCTGGCCACTTCCCGGAGCTTCTGCTCCAGCGCCGGCACCTCGGTCGGGCCCGCCCAGGAAGCCGTATCCGTGCCGTGATCGTAGACACCAACCGCCTGGAAGTCGAAGGCGTCGGCGATGTGTCGAGCGATGGCGGCGGGAATCGATGGCCGTCCCGGCGAGAGCAGGAGACCGCGGCTGAGCGCATAGAGCCGCTCGAGGTCGCGCTGCCGTGCCAGCGCCTCGACGTGCCGCCGGCGGGCGCGCCCGGACAGCTGGCTGGCGACGATCGCGGTCATGAGAAACGCGGCGAGGGCAATCCAGTTCTGCGGATCCGCGATCGTGAGCGTGCCGACGGGCGGCAGGAAGAACACGTTCAGGCAGACCGTGGCCGCGAGCGAAGCCGCCATCGACTCCACCACGCCCCAGCCGCTGGCCATCAGCAGGATCACGACGACATAGGAGAGGGCGACCGTCGTGTGGTTGACGGGAAGGAGCGAGGAGTACACGGCCGTCACCACCAGCACGAGGCCGATCGCGACCGTCACACGTGCCAGAGAGAACAGGCGTCGCGCCACCACGTCGTCAACTCCGGCACGAGCGTAGTGGAACCGCGTTGACCCTGTCAAACACCAGGCAGGCACCGTGCCAGGCAGCCCGTTTACGGAATCCTGATGTCGTGCTTATGACTTCCTTAGGACGCGTCGTCGAGTTTGGAAAGGAGGAGGCTCAGTCGAGTTGCATGGTCAAATCTGTCGTTCTCTTGCTCGGAATCGTCATCCTGGCCGCCGTCGGCGCAGCCGCCCAAACCGGAGGAGCGGCGACGAGTCCCTCGTCGCCCGCGCAGGCGCCCGCGCCCGCCCCGGCGAAGAAGCCGGACCCCTTCGCCTTCGCCGATTTCACCTGGCTCACCGGCAACCCCCGGACGAAGGAGTCCCCGCTCGACACGAGGGTGTTCACCGGCGAGTTTCGCGTGGACACGAACTTCACCTACAGCTTCAACCACCCACAGGACGACACGATTGTCGGTTCGAGCGAGGTCTTCCGATCCGGCGAGTTCCAGTTGACGCAACTGGGGATTGGCGGCGACTTCCACTACGACAACGTCCGCGGCCGCCTGATGACCCAGTTCGGCATGTACGCGCAGACCACTCCGCGCAACGACCCGAGCCCGGGACGCGGGCAATGGGATCTCAATACGGCCTACCGCTACGTTTCCGAGGCGTACGGTGGATACCACTTCGACAAGTGGAACGGCGTCAATGTCGATGCGGGCATCTTCATGTCGTACGTCGGGTTGTGGAGCTACTACCAGTTCGACAACTGGACGTACCAGCCCTCGTACGTCTCCTCGAACACGCCGTGGTTCTTCAACGGCCTTCGGGTGCAGATCTTTCCCAGCGACAAGCTGAAGATCGAGC
This sequence comes from uncultured Acidobacteriota bacterium, assembly GCA_963724775.1. Lineage (GTDB taxonomy): Bacteria > Acidobacteriota > Vicinamibacteria > Vicinamibacterales > Fen-181 > CAVRWB01. The sequence continues at coordinate 435,387 of CAVRWB010000020.1, read as the reverse complement.
CCTGGGTGATCAACGGCTGGCAGTCGTACGGCAAGTTCAACCACGCCCCCGGAATTGGCGGCCAGGTGCTGTGGCGCCCGAACGGCTCCCTGTCGATCCTGGCCAACAACTACTGGGGAACGGACACACTCGGGAACCCGGATCGGAAGCGCATCCACACCGACGACAGCATCCAGTGGAAGTACTACGACCACCCGGATGAGCTGCTGGGCAAGGCGGCCATGACCTTCACCTTCGACGCCGGCTGCGAGTACGGCGGGGGCGTCAGTTGCGGCGGCGGCACGCCGGAGAAGCCGTCGCAGACCTTCATCGGGTTCATGACCTACCAGCGCTTCTGGTTCCACAAGGACCTGTTTGCCGCGACGGTCGGCGGCGGAGCCATCCGCAACCCGGGCCGTTACCTCGTGCTCGTTCCACCGATCAACGGCGCCACGGCGCTCTCCGGCACGCCGTACTTCACGGCAGCCCCGGGGGACCCGTACAAGGCGTGGGACGTCCAGGCGACCTTCGACTACATGCCCAGCCAGTTCGTCACGTTCCGAGCGGAGTTCAACCACCGCGCTGCCAGCGTGCCCTACTTCGCGGGTCCCGGGGGCGTGACCCCGCCGGGCGGCAACACCGGTCCGGCCGGTTCGCTGGTCCCCGGTTGGGCTCCCGACCTCGCAAAGACGGAGAACCGCGTCACCTTCGCCCTGCTCGTCAAATTCTGACCGGTCTTTATGACTTCCTTATGTGTTGTCGGTCATGATGAGAGGTTGGGCGCCGGGACCGTTCTGTCCAGGCGGCCGCCGGGATTCTGCCCCTCGAGGTTGTCGCATGTCGGTGGACGTCGCCAGGCGCGGTCCGGTCCAGGTCGTAGTCGCCACCACGGTCTTCCTCTCGTTCATCTCCTTCTGGCGGGCGGCGGCCATCGTCCTGTCCGACCTGGGTTCGTCCGCGTTCTACGCCGGCGGCATCGCCGAGCAGGCCGTCGGCAAGGCGGCGCCCTGGTTCATCCTGGGCGTCATGCTGTTCTCGTACGCGGTTCGGGCGATCTACATCGAGAGCTCGATCATGTTCGTGCGGGGCGGCGTCTACCGCGTCGTCAAGGAGGCGATGGGGGGGACGCTGGGCAAGATGTCGGTCTCGGCGCTCCTGTTCGACTACGTCCTGACCGGCCCCATCAGTGCCACGTCCGCGGGGCAGTACATCGTCGGCCTGCTGAACGACCTGTCGCATCGATTCGGGTCCTCGTTCCACCTCCCGCCCAACGAGACCTCGGCCGTCCTGGCGGGCGTCGTCATCATCTACTTCTGGTGGCGGAACACGCAGGGCCTGCGCGAGTCCAGCAGCGACGCGCTGCGCATCGTGCAGATCACCACCGTCATGGTGGTGCTCCTGCTCGTCTGGGCTGTCGCCACGCTGCTCACTCGCGGCGGCCAACTCCCGCCGCCGCCGACCCTGCAGCACATCCGCTTCTCGCCGGATGCGCTCGGGTGGCTGCGCGGGACGGCCTTGCCGGGGATCACGGCGATCGCCGTCCTCGTCGGCCTGGGCCACTCGTTCCTCGCGATGAGCGGCTGGGAGTCGCTTGCCCAGGTGTACCGCGAGATCGAGCACCCGAAGCCTGCGAACCTGCGGCGGGCGGGACTCGTCATCTTCGTCTACAGCGTCATCTTCACGGCGTCGGTCAGCTTCCTCGCCGTGGCCCTGATCCCCGACGCCACGCGGCTGACGTTCTCCGACAACCTGATTTCCGGCCTGGCCATGAACCTGGCCGGCCCGCTCACGCTCCGCCTGCTGTTCCAGGGCTTCGTGGTGCTGGTCGGCTTCCTGATCCTGGCCGGCGCGGTGAACACGGCCATCGTGGGCTCGAACGCCGTCGTCAACCGGATCTCGGAAGACGGCGTGCTGCCGGACTGGTTTCGGAAGCCGCACCAGAAGTACGGCACCACCTACCGGGTGCTGAACGTCATCGTCGGCTTGCAGCTGCTGACGCTCGTCCTGAGCCGCGGCGACGTCTACCTGCTCGGCGAGGCGTACGCGTTCGGCGTGGTGTGGAGCTTCGCGCTCAAGAGCCTCGCGGTGCTCGTGCTGCGCTACCGGGAGCCAGGCCCGCGCGAGTGGCGGGTCCCCTTCAACCTGCGGATTGGCGGGCTCGAACTCCCGGTCGGCCTCGCGCTGATCACCGCTGGCGCTGTTTGCGATCGCGGTCATCAACCTGTTCAGCAAGCAGTTGGCCACGATCTGGGGTGTGACCTTCACCGTCGTTCTCTACGTCGTCTTCGTGCTGTCCGAGCGCCACAACACGCGCAGGCGACGCGCCACCAACGCCGCCGGCGGCCTCGACCAGTTTCAACTCTTGCCCGCCAGTGATCTCGGCCTTGCCGAGGTCGCCGCGCGGCCGGGAAACGTGCTGGTGCCGGTGCGCGACTACAACACACTCGCGCACGTCAATTGGGCACTCACCCACGTCGACACCGAGCGGCATGACGTCGTCGCCATGACCGTCCGGCTGTTGCAGGGACCGGACTCGGGGATTCGCGACTTGCATCAGTCGGAGGTCTTCACGGATTACGAGCAACTGCTCTTCACCAAGGTCGTCGCGGTCGCCGAGCGACAGGGCCGCCCTGTCAAGCTCCTGGTGGTGCCCTCGTCGAACGTGTTCGACGCTATTGCCCAGACCGCCGCGAGGCTGTCGTCCAGCGAGATTGTGCTCGGCGACTCGGCCAAGTTCGCCGCGTCCGAGCAGGCCCGGCTCCTCGGGGAGGCCTGGGAGCGCGTGGATGGCAGCGACAAGCTGCGCACCCGCCTCGTCACCTACAAGCTCAACGGGGAGGTGCAGACGTACCACCTGGGTCCGCACACCCCAACGCTGACGTCCGACGACCTCGACCTGATCCACAAGCTGTGGCTGGAGGCGGTCGCTGAGGTCGGCATCGAGGTGCATCACCGCGACGTCGTCAGGGTCGCGTTGGAGAAACTGCGCCGCGAGATGCAGGGTGGGAAGCGCAGCGAGGCGATGGATATGATTCGCCGACAGGCTGACGAGCCACCGATGACACCACCCAGTCCCGACCCCACATCTGTCCAGGTCGGCCGAGGTTTCAGCGGACCCTGCCCCCGAACTGGGTCACGGGAGGTAACAATGGCGCGGCAGTAGCTCATCCTTGGACTCGCGCGTCTCCCCTTGCTCAACGGCCACCTGATGAGCGGGCGTATAATCGGCCTTGCGGAGTCCAAGGGTGGTGCAGTCATGACGTGCGAAGGCAGACGCCTGCGTGTCCTGGTCGTGGACGACAGTGCCGATCTCGTCGAGATGCTCGCCATGGTGGTCGAGACCGCCGGCCATGAGGTGCGCAAGGCCCTGGACGGACGCAGCGGGATTGCGACGGCGATGTCGTACTGTCCGGACGTGGTCCTCCTCGACCTGGGCATGCCCGGAATGAGCGGCATCGAAGTCGCGCGGGAGCTGAGACGACGCCCGGAGACGTCGAAGACGCGGATGGTGGCGCTGACGGGTTGGGGCCAGGTCGAGGATCGCCTGGAGACCGAGAGGGCCGGCTTCGACTTTCACCTCACCAAGCCGACCGATCCCGCGCACCTGGAACAGCTGCTGGCGCAGTTCTCCCGCGAACTGCCTTTGTAGACGCGCGATCGTCTGGGCATGCCGGCCCGGAGGGCCGGCATGCCGCAGGTGCTTCAGGCCTCCGAGGAGATTGTCAGCTTGAAGCCGCTTGGGTCGCTGACTTCGAATGCGCGGCTGCCCCAGGGCGTGTCGTGCGGCTCCTGATCCAGCGTCAGGCCGGCGCTCTTCGCGCGGGCGGCGAGGCCGTCGATGTCCTGGTCCGTCCCGATGAAGACCCGCATGCCCACGCCCTTCGCCCGGTCGCGGCCCTTCTTCCAGTCGTCCTGGCTGAGGCCGATGTGGGCCTGGCCGGCCTGCAACATCACGCCGAGCAGGACGCCATTGTCCTCCCACCGTTCTTCGACGCCGAATCCGAGCGCCTCGAAGAAGCGGATGCTCTGCTGAAGGTCGTCTACCGTGAAGCTCGGCGCCAGGCTCTTCGCCTGCAACGGGGTGTCGAGTATCGTCGCCATGTGCCTGCCTCCTGAGATGGATGCAAGGGACGCGGCACGTTGATGCTCATGCCACGCCGGTGCTGTCACGCCCGTATCGGCGGTTCGACACGGTCAGGGCCAACGCGATCGCGCCAGCCCCGAGCATCAAGACGGAGCCAGAGGCTCACGCCGTACGCGGGAATGAGGACGAGATGTCTCACTTCGGTTGCCAGCTCGGACCTCCGACCACGCGCTTGAACGTCTCGCCGGCGGGCAGCGTCGCGTTGCCCTGCAGATTGTTGATCAGGCTAACGATCTGCGGGGCTACGGTTGACGGGTACTCGCGGTTCAGCACATCGAGCGTCGCGGCCCGCGCGACAGGCACGAGCCCAAGGCGCCGCGGCTGCACGTTCAGGACGGTCTGGTCCGTCTCTCGCGCGAAGCTCCCGATGGCCTCGGCGAACGCGTCCTGGTAGGTGGACCACCGCTGGCTGGAGGTGTAGCCGAGGATCTGGAACACGCGCTCGCGGTACTCGACCCACGCCACGAGGCCCCGCAGCGTCGTCGTCTCGCCCTGCGCCTCGAAGGTGCTCGAGACCGCAGGGAACCCGCCGATCCGATTCCGCCAGTCGCTGCCCGCCTGGATGCCCTCCTGCGAGAAGAACTTCTGCGCCGCCTGGCGAGCGCTGGGCGCCGCGGCGAGCTGCACGACGACGAGCGCATCCTCGCCGGGGCTGACCGCGCCGACCGCCTGCTTCTCGTTGCTGCCCTTCCATCCGGGTGGGAACTGGAGGCGGAACGCCATGTCGGGATGGCGGAAGACGTTGCCCTCGAAGAAGCCCTCGCGCGGGTTGTCGCCGAAGATCAAGCCGTCCACGCGCCGCAGGTACGCCGGGCGGTTGACCGCGAGCCCCGAGAGATCGCGGTTCAGCGATGCGACCGAGCGGGACGCCCAGGCTTCACGATTCTCGGGATCCGGGTGGCTGGACAGCCACTGCGGCATGCGCCCCTGGCTCCCCGCCTGCTGGCTGACGCCCTCCAGCATCCGAAAGACGTCGACCATCTTCCGCGGGTCGTACCCGTCGGTGAGCATGTAGCGGAAGCCAAGACTGTCCGCCTCCGACTCGTCCGCTCGGCTGAACTTGAGGAACAGCAGCCCGAGGCCCGTCTGCGCGAGGTTGCCGAACTGCGCGACCTTGGGCGACACGATCATGCCCGCGATCAGCCCGACCTGCGCCAGCTGCTGCTGGCTCATCTGGCTGACCGAGTGGCGCGCGGTGACGTGGCCAATCTCGTGGCCGAGAATGGCGGCCAGCTCCGCTTCGGAGTTGAGGTGCGTGAGGATGCCGCGCGTGACGTAGACGAACCCGCCGGGGATCGCGAACGCGTTCACCGCCGCGTCGTCCACCACGCGGAACGTCCAGGGCAGGCTCGGTCGCTCCGTGCGCGAGGCGATCGACGTGCCGAGCGTCTGGACGTACCGCTGCAGCTGGTCGTCCGGGTAGAGCCCGTAGCTCGCCGCGACGTCCTTGTCCGCCTCGCGGCCCATCGCGATTTCCTGCGATTCGCTGATCAGGGCCAGCTGCTTCTTCCCGGTCACCGGGTTCGTGGCACAGGAGAGCGCCACGCCGGCCAAGGCAGCCATCGTGACGCCCCGTCGGATCCCGAGCCTCAATGACAATGACGTCATGATCGAGCCTCTCCGGTGTCACCTCGTCGTGGATGCATTGGGCGGCGACCGCCTACCGCTCGCCGCCCAGCGTGTCGCACGCCTGCAGGCGTCCGGAGGTCAGGCCCCGTGTGAACCAGCTCACCCGTTGCGCGGAACTACCGTGGGTGAAGCGTTCCGGGAACACTCGGCCCGTAGCCATCCGCTGGATGCGGTCGTCGCCGATGGCCGCCGCGGCCCGGAGTCCCGCCTCCGCATCGCCAGGGTCCAGTTCCACGGCTCCCTGCCGGGCGCGGCCGGGCTGCGACGCGGCGTGCCCCCACACACCCGCGAAGCAGTCCGCCTGGAGTTCGAGCGCCACCGAGAGCGCGTTGGCTTGGGACGGGCGGGCCTGTTGCGCCGCACGCACGCGCCGGTCGATGCCGAGCAGCATCTGGACATGGTGGCCCAGTTCGTGCGCCACCACGTAGGCCTGCGCGAACTCGCCCGGCGCCCCGAACCGCTGCCGCAGTTCGTCGAAGAAACCGAGGTCCAGGTAGACGAAATGATCGGCCGGGCAATAGAAGGGCCCGGTCGCGGACTCCGCGGTGCCGCATGCGGACTGGATCACGTCGCGAAACAGCCGGACGCGTGTCGGCTGGTAGCGCTCACCGAGAAGCTGCTGCCACGTGACCTGCGCATCGCCCATGACGGCGTCCACGAAATCGACCAGGCGCTCTTCCTCCGGCGACGCGGCCGCGCGGCCAGAAGAGGGAACCGACGCCGACGGAGGAACGGAAACCTCGCCACCTCCGAGTAGCGAGAGGAAGTCCGTTCCGGTCACCCAGCTGAGGAGCAGGAGGATTACCAGGCCGCCCAGGCCGAGTGGCAACCCGGTGCGCATGCCCATCCCGGAGCGGCCTCGCAAGTCCTCGATGTTGCTGCGATCTCCGCGGCTCCAGCGCATGACTCCTCCGTACAGGGCGGAGAGCACCTCGTGCCGGCGCTCTCCGCCAGGCCGATGCAACCCGGCAATGCGGCTACGTGCTGAGCGAGCGCGACCGGCCACACGCGATGAGAACCAGCGGTGGCCGTGATTGCGAGTCGAAGCGCTAACTCACGGGGATCTTGAGCTTCTGTCCGACGCGGATCATGTTGGGGTCTTTCAGCTGGTCGGTGTTGAGTTCGAAGATGGCCTGGTAACGATTGGCATCGCCCAGGAAGTTCTTCGCGATCTTCGACAGGGTGTCGCCCGCCTTCACCTCGTAGATGCCGTGGATGTCGGTCCGCTCGGCCTTGAGGTCGGCCACGACCTCGCTCTCCCAACCCGGGTGCGCCTTGATCTTGTCCCAGAGGAGGTTGGCGTCGAGCTGGTATTCCGTCGTGCCCCACAGGTGGATCTTGCCGCCCTCTTCCTTCCAGTTGCCGTTCTTCACCCCTAACTGCTGGGACAGCCCGAGAACGTCCGCGTACTTGTCCGCCAGTGCCATATCTTCCTCCTGACTCACTAACGAATCATCCGCCACAGAACCAGCACGACGACGAGCAAGTTCACGGCCGACTATCCCATGAGTGCTGGAGTCCCCCTTCGCTCGCGGCATTCTGCTGGATCCCCGACGCCAGCGCGGGCGCCAGCGCGCTGAGCGCCGAGGCGGCCTGTTCAGGCGAAATGCCAAACCTCTGCGCCAGCAAGTCAGTGGCGCCGCCGCCGTGCGCGTTCAACAACATTTCTGCAAGGCCCATCGCGTTCCTCCACTTGACGTGCGTCTCCAGCGTCGCGCGTCCGCCCACCAGGCTCCGCGCCCCGGTACGCCTACTTCCCGGCCACCGCGCTCGTGCAGAAGGCGCACCGTCGGGCCGCGATCGGGATCTCGCTCAGGCACTCCGGGCACTTCTTGCTGGTCGGATCCGGCGGCGCCTCGCCGCGGCGCATGCGGGCCATGAACGCGTTGACCGGGACGACCACGAAGAAGTACACGGCCGCGCCAATCAACAGGAAAGAGATCAGCGCGTTGATGAAGTCGCCGATGAGAAACCGGCTGCCGTTGACCTCGAAGAAGATGGCCGAGAAATCGGGTTTGCCGACCAGGGCCGCGATGAGCGGGGTGAGCAGGTCCTTGACCAGCGCGCTGACGACTGCCCCGAACGCGGCGCCAATCACGACCGCGACCGCGAGATCGATGACATTTCCACGGAGCAGGAACTGCCGGAAGCCTTTCAACATGTCGCCTCCCTCCGATGTTGGCGGACGCCGCGCCGGACGCCGGCTCGCGGCAGACGTTGACTCGGCCGAGGCTGTCGGAGCGGGATGGCAGGCATCCCCTCCGCGCGGCTGGGCGGGCGGGACGGAGAGGCCGGGTTGGACGGAGCCCAGCCGTCAGCCTTTACCATATCACTTCCCCGGCGCGAGCAAACTCGTGACCAGCTGCCGCACTGCGGGCTGCGACGTGCCAATTTGGCCGGCCGGCCGCCTGTCACGCTGAGTTGCGGAACGCGCGGCGGACGTCGGCGAGGAACCGCGTCACCTTCTCGCGCGGGTCACCCGGACCCAGCGTCTCGATGGGCAGGAACCCGCGGTAGCCGGCCTTGTCGATGATGGCCTTGATGCGGCCCACGTCGGTCGGGACTTCCTTCCCGCCGTACCAGACGCTCTCCTTGATCTGCCAGTTGACGGCATAGGGCACGAGCTTCTCCACCTCCGCGTACGGGTCGGCCTGGCGCAAGCTGCCGATGTCGAGAATCACGCCAAACCACTCCGAGTTCACGGCCTCGACGATCCGGATCGTCTCGGCGGCGGTCTTCACGAAGTCGTTGTGGTTCTGCAGGCCGACGATGACGCCGTGCTGACGGCCGTGATCGACGCACGCCTTGATGTCGGGCACCATCCACTCGAGGGTGCGATCGAACGTGCCCCCGTCGGGCACCTTGAGGCCGGCGAAGATGCGCACGACCGTCGCGCCAAGCTTGGCCGCGGCCTCGATCCAGTCCTGCACCATCCGGACGTCCCGCTGGCGCGCCGCGGCGTCGTCCACCGCGAAATCGTTGCGAACGCCGGTGCCGCTGATCGTGACGCCGTTCACGAACGCCCGCCGCTTCAGCCGGTACAGGACCGCATCGTCCGGTACCTTCGGATAGCCCGGGAAGTAATACCCGGTGGCGTCCAGCCCGTCGACGCCGTGCTCTGCGCAGTAGTCCACGAGGTCGTCGAGCGTCATCGTTCCGGCGCGGAGAGGCTCGTTGAAGGAGTAGGCGTTCAGGCCGAGCCTGACCCGGGTGCCATGAGAGCGGGAAACCCGGCCTTGAGCGGCCACGCGCCCGGCGAACGGAGCGCCCGCGGCGGAGAGCGCCGCGGTACCCAGGGCGGCGGACAGGAAGCGACGGCGGCGTATCGGCGTGTGCATCAAAGACTCCTCGTCCAGACTCTTCGGGCAACGGCCGCATCATACTGCCTGGGTGTAAGATTCGCTGAGATCATGCCGGTCGGTACCGTCGGGGCTGCCGCACGTGCGGTAGCATCACCGTCGCGGGAGTTCTCATGCCGTCGAACATGCCGTCCAACGCCGCCACCGCACGCACGGGCATTCGGGCGTTCGCCGTCGCCTTGGCGCTCGTCCTCGTCGCCGTTGCCATCGGGCTGGGTGCCCAGGGCGCGCCCGTGCCGCAGACCGGAGCGCCGGCGGCGAACGAGCGCCCCGCGCTGATCCCGTGGCCCACGTCGGTGGCGATGACACCGGGCGAGCGTTTTGCCGTGACCAAGGACACGGTGATCGAGGTCACGCCGCGGCAAGCCGAGCTGCGCCGGATCGCGGGGGTCGTGGCCGACCTGGTGTGGCCGGCGCTCGAGGCCCGGCTCGCGATCCGCGACGCGGCCGCCGGGCCCGCGCCAGGGACTATCCGCCTCGATGTGGATCCGGCCAGCGCGCGTCCCGAGGAAGGGTACGACCTCACCGTCACGGCGGATGGCATCCGCATCGCCGCGAAAACTCCTGCCGGCGTGTTCTACGGCGTTCAGACGCTGCGCCAGCTGCTGCCGTGGTCGATCGAGCTGCGCGGCGTGCGCCCGTTCGCGGTGTCCGTGCCGGCTACCCGCATCACCGACGCGCCGCGCTTCGGCTGGCGGGGCGCCATGCTCGACGTCGCCCGCCACTTCTTCAGCCCGGCCGAAGTGAAGCGCTACATCGACATGCTGGCGCTCTACAAGATCAACCGGCTTCACCTGCACCTCACCGACGATCAGGGCTGGCGGATCGCGATCGCGAAGTGGCCGAAGCTGACGACGATCGGCGGCAAGACGGAAGTGAAGGGCGGACCGGGCGGCTTCTACACGAAGCGGGAGTACGCCGGCATCGTCTCCTACGCGCGCGACCGGTTCATGACGGTCGTCCCCGAGATCGACCTGCCGAGCCACTGCAACGCGGCGCTCGCGTCGTACCCCGAGCTGAATTGCGACGGCAAGGCGCCTGCGCTCTACACGGGCATCGAGGTCGGCTTCAGCAACTTCTGTTTCACCAAGCCAATCACCTTCAGGTTCCTCGACGACGTGTTCAGGGAAGTCGCGGCGATGACGCCGGGGCCGTGGATCCACGTCGGCGGCGACGAAGTGAAGAAGATGACGCCCGAGCAGTACGCGGCCTTCATGGAGCGCGCGCAGGGCCTCGTCGTCAAGCACGGGAAGATCCCGATTGGGTGGGACGAGATCATCCACTCGAAGCTGCAGCCCTCCACCGTGGTGCACTACTGGCGCCCCGACGCGTCGATGGCGCCGCCGGCGGGCACAAAGCTCATACTCTCGCCGGCCAACCGCATCTACCTCGATATGAAATACGACGCCTCCACGGTGCTCGGCCTCGACTGGGCCGGCAAGGTGGACGTCGATGTGCCCTACACCTGGGACCCGGCCAAGCACCTCAACGTCGACGAGTCGCAGATCCTCGGCGTGGAGTCGACGATCTGGTCCGAGACGACGGACAACATCGACGACGTGGAGTTCCTGCTGTTCCCGAGGCTGCCGGCGGTGGCGGAGGTGGCGTGGACCGCGCAGGCCGCGCGCGACTGGAGCGAGTTCCGCGTCCGCCTGGGCGCTCAGGCGCCGCGCTGGTCGGCGCTCGGGATCGACGCCTTCTGGTCGCCGAAGATCGACTGGCGGCGGTAGGGAGCCGGGCTCACAGCGGTGGCCGCGACCTAGTCGGGCCCGACGATGTCCCTGGTGAATCGGAACCCGCGAATCCTGCCGTTGCTCAACGTGAAGCCTGCCACGCGGCCCCTGGGATCCCGCGAAAAGCGCAGGGTGCCCGCCGAACTGCGAAAGACGTCCCGCGTCAGCGGCTCGAGCGTCACCGGCGCCGCTTTCAGCCGACGCAGCAGGATCTTCCCCTCTGCGACCTCGATGCGGTAGGCCGGCTCGATCTCCTCGCTGTGATACACCCCGGTGTACTCCGCGGCCTCGGCAGGTGTTGGGGCGAACAGATCGACACCCTCGAAGACCGCTGGCTTTGCCGTGCCGCCGCGCACCGTCTCGGTCAACTGCCGGCGGCCGTTCGGCTCGACTGCCACGCGCAGATCCGAGGTCCGCCCGGCGAACACCCCACCGCCGACCGCCTTGAGGGCGACGCCGCTCTGTCCGTACACGGTTTCCAGCGCGCCGTTCTTCGACATCAGCTTGCGGTAGTTGTCGGTGCCCGGCTGCCAGTAGAGACCCGCGCAGCGGGCGAGTTCCTCGGCCGTCACCGACACCGCCGGTCGAACATCCGTCGCGGCCGTCGGCGCCGGTCCGAGCTTGTCCGCCAGGTAGATGTCGGCCACGCGTCGCGTCAGCTCGGAAGGGTTCGCGCTCGAGAGGTTGCAGAGGCAGATGACTGAAGTCCGCTGGTCGGGAAAGCGGAGAAAGTCCGCCCGGTAGCCCGCGTCGGCTCCCCCGTGGCCGACCGTCGGCAGGCCGCGATAGGCGCCGAGCATCAGCCCCGACGCGTACGGCAGCTCTTCGCCGTTCGCGAGGGTCCCCTTCTTCTGCAGCGCCGCGAGGAAGTCCTGGCCGCCCACGCGGCCGTCATAGAAGTTCCGATCCCACAGCGCCAGGTCCTCCACGGTGGTGTGCAGGCTGGTGGCGCCGGCCGTGTCGAAGTTGGTGACGCTGAGGCGGAAGGTGTCGCGGTCCGGAACGTAGCCGTACGCCTGGCCCTTGATGATCTCCGCGTGGTCGTCGCGGAAGAAGGTCCGCGTCATCCCCAGCGGCTTGAAGAGGCTGGCCGCGGTGAACTCGCGGAACGTCTGGCCGCTGACCCGCTTCACGATGGTTGCGAGCAGCGTGTAGCCGGTGTTGCAGTACACGTGCTCCGCGCCCGGGCGGAAGTTCAGGTCCTTCTGCCGTGCCATGACCTGCAGCACGTCGTCGTCGGTGATCAGGTCGAGCGAGTAGCGCCACCCTGCCAGGATGAGCAGCTCCCACTGGTCGCGGAGGCCGCTCGTGTGGTGCATCAGGTGGCGGATCGTGATCGGCGTCCCAAAGTCCGGCAGTTCCGGCACGTACTTGCGGACGTCGTCGTCCAGGGACAGCTTGCCGTCTCGGGCGAGCAGCAGGATCGCTGCCGCGGTGAACTGCTTGGACACCGACGCGACGTGGAACACGGTCGACGGCGTGATGACGATGTCGTGATCGAGGTTGGCCATGCCGTAGCCGCGCGCATAGACGACGCGGCCCTCACGCACCACGGCGAGCGCGCAGCCCGGAGAGGTCGGCTTGTCGATCCGCTCGAAGACCTTGTCCACGCGGGCAGCCACGTCCGCGGACCAGTTCTGCTGCGCGCGCAAGTCGGAACTCGCCAGCACCAGCACCAACACCACCACCAGGCACACGAGCGTCCTCGCGTTCATACGTCTCCTTGGCTTCCGGGGGGCGGCGGCGGGTTGCATTGTAGTCGAGGTCGGCTGAACGACGGCGCGGGCGCTCTCCGCTTTTCCGGTGCCGGGGGCATCTGGTAGGGTGGGATCGGGTGATTCCTGGAGCCTGGCGATGGCAGAGACAGCACGACAGTACGGCCGGCGCCTCGCGCGCTACGCCGCCGGCAAGGATCCGCTGGCCTTGCAGCGGGCCGCTCCGCGCAAGCTCGCAGCGCTGCTCGAGGGGAGGAGCAGGGCCGAACTCACGCGGCGGCCCGCGGGCCGGTGGTCGGTGGCGCAGATCGTGGCGCACCTGGCCGACGCCGAGATCGCGGTGGCGTGGCGGTGGCGCCAGATCCTCAGCACGAACAAAGTCCCGATCCAGGCCTACGACCAGGAGGCGTGGGCCTCGACGTTCGACTACGCCCACCGCGATCCGGGGCAGTCGCTGGAGCTGTTTCGCGTAGTGCGGGCGGCCAACGTCGCGCTGCTCGCGTCCGTGCCGCCCAAGCTCTGGCGAAACCACGGCGTCCACGAGGAACGCGGGAACGAGAGCATCACGCACCTGGCCCTCCTCGTGGCCGGGCACGACTTGAACCACATGAAACAGATTGAGGAGCTGCTCGCCACGACCGGCCGCGCAGGCCCCACGCCCGGCGCTACTGCGACCCGTCGCTCTGGGCCCACGAGATGAACACTTGTGCCACCGACTTCCCGAGTGCCACGCCGGCCACGTTGTCCATCGGATAGTGAATGCCGGCCCAGATCCTCGAGTCGCCCGCTTCCTTGCCCACGGCACGAACGAAGTCAGCGCGTGTCGGGAACAGGTACGCGAGAACCTCCGCCCGGGCCGCCGAGAACGTCGAGTGGTTCGACGGGTAGCTCGGGAAGTTCGGAACCGGGAACAACGGCTTGATCTCGGGGTCGAGCTGGGGCGGCCTGATGTACCAGTACGTGAACTTTCCGTCCTGGCTGGCGATGAAGGCGTCGAACTGCACGGCGGCGATCAAGGCGTACACGCGCGCCGCGCGTGGCGGGTTGGCATCGAGCCGGTCCTCGGACATCCACTTGTCCGCATAGCGGTACGGCCAGACCTGGAGGCCCTCCGGGCTCTGCCAGTAGAACGCCTTGTAGTTGGTCGCGAACGCCGTGAACGTTCTGGGGAAGTTGCGAACCGTGGCCGTCTCAGCCACCACTTCAGGCGAGTCGCAGGCCGGCGGCACCGGTGGTCTGAACTGGCCCGGCGAGGTGAGTAGGAGGGGCCTCCAATTCGCGGCCGCGACGTTGCCCGGATTCGTCCCGATCCATTTGCACGGGCCAGTCGGCACAGTGCCGGCCCAGACGTCACTCGAGCCATCCGCGCTGGCCTTTTCGATGACCTTCTGCGCGACCCTGCGCCCGAGTGCGATACCCGCGTCGTAGTCGCTCGGGTACTGAAGACCCGCCAGCACGCGTGACCAACCGGCCTGTTCCGCCATGCGTCTGGAACGCCTGGGCTTCATTGGGCAGGAAGTACGCCAGCACCGTGGCAGCCGCCTCTGCCGCCGCCGCATGCTCGGACGGGTACGAGGGGCTGTCGGGAACTGGCAAAGCGGTTGGCAGGTTATGGTCGAACTGGCTTGGGCGGGGCCGGTCGTAGAAGTACTTGGACTCCCACGTCGCGATCGTTGCGTCGTACATCGCCATGGCGACGTAGGCGTAGACGCGATGCGGAAACGCGGTCGTTGGAGTGGCGGCGATCACGCGAGAGTTGATCAGGTCGATCCAGCGATACGTCGGGGCACCGGCGTCCCAGAACGCGATCTGCTGTTGGACCTGCGCGTCGTTCTGGCTAATGAGATCAGCGAGCGACCTCAGTTCGGCCCTGGTCTCGGCGGGTCCCGGCGGCGGGGGCACGCGATAGTCCGCACCCGAAGAGATCACCCACGTGTGCCACCTGCCGGCATTCGGCTCGATTCGCCCCGTGGACTCCGCGTGCAGCGGCTGCGTCGCCGCAAGGAACAGCACTCCCAACAGCAGTCTCTGTCCGGTCATGAGCGCCTCCATCCTCCGACACATTCGCGTGGAGTGTCGGTTCAATCCCTCGCCGCGTGGGGCTGACTGACCGGGCGTCCGCGGTGCAAGCAAAGGGCCGAGTTCTTCGGGGCAGGATGTTGATGCCGGCGTTAACCGATCGCGCCGGCTCTTCAGATTGCGAACGCACAACCTCAATACGGTTCTGTGACGCAATTCGCTCCGGCTGGCGCCCCGGGCCCTAACTCAAGCTCAATTGCGAACGCAACCGGTATGCGAGCCCCAGGGGACCGCGAGCAGGACCGCCCGGAGTTGCCAGCCGAACGCCAGTCCTTTCGTTCGAGAGAAGACCGTGGTGGGCTTGGTTGCAACTCCTGTTGCGCGAACCCTGGTCATCGTCGTCGGCTTCGTGCTCCAAACGACTCGGAATCCCACTTGCATACCGCTAGAGCGCCATTGCAGGCGCGAATCGTATCCACAGCCAACCGTGGTGATTGGTCGCGCACAGAAGGTCGCAGGCACCTGATTTGGGAGACAGCGAGCGCTGCCCGATGAGGGTTCTTCGGTCAACCCGTTCAACGCCGCAGGATGGCTTTGGCCACCTGCGCCTCACTGCCAAACCAAGGAGCTACCCCATGCGGAGGTACGCCGGCGCCGCGTTCGTGCTCGCGGCCGTGTCAATCGTCGGTTGTGGCCGCTCGACTCCACTCGAGCCCTCCCCTACGTCCCCGACGGCTGTCGCGCAGGCGAGCCCGGAGTCTGCAAACGCCGCCATTGCCCCGAGTGGCAAGCCGGAGATCGACCCCACCTACGCAAACGACACGGTCGTCTACATGATCGGGCCTCACCTGATCCAGAACGCCCGGACCACGATGCCGAACGCGTACGCGCACGCGGAGGAACTGTACTTGGTGGTCTATCCGCAGGCCTCGCTTCCCCTGCCCTCGGGATATCAGCCGCAGTGCAACCCGTGCTTCCATCCCGGGCTGCCGCCGCCGTTTGTCTACCACGACCATGTGATTACCGGTGCCCCGGGTATGGGCAACAACGGGACCGCCGGCGAATACAAGGCGCCGTGGAAGATCATCGTGCTGATGTACAAGGCGGAGTACGTCGCTTCGCCGACCTTCAAGCCGATCACGAGTGCGGAGGCGATCGACGCGGCGGAGGCGGCGGGCAACGTGTTCCAGCCGATCAACAGCGGGGGCGCCAACCAGTACCAGATCGACACCGGCAACCTGCTGATCTGTCCAACGGTCTCGAACCACGCGTGAGGCCAGGCGGGAGCGGCGGAGCGGCCGCCGCCTCCCGCGCTGATCCGCCCGGCGCCGAGCGCCATGCGCATGCCGATCTCCCGCGGCACTGCGCCACCACGTATGCCTTTACGCCGTAAAGCCCCGTCACTCCATCGCGAGCAATCCCGCCCAGCGCGCCAAAGGCCTGCCCCGCCGCGCGAACCAGCCAGCTGATCGGCCTGCCCTCGCGCGCCGCATCGAGCGTCGATACCCCGATCACTGCGACCCGCGCGTCCGCCGCGCGGATTGCCTGCCGCAGTTCTCGCAGCATGACGCGCGAGTCGGCATTCGCGAAGACGCGCACTGCCGTGTTTGCACGGCGACGGCACGTGGAGTTAGGCTGAGTATTCCGCCGACCGATTCGAATGCCACGGTCCCCGCGGGCCGACGCGCGGCACAGCGAAGAGGTATCGATGCTGTCCGACGACGCGGTTCAGAGAGCCTCCACGCTGGCAGGTGTCGCACGCCGCTCCTTGCTCGCACTGGGAATCGTCGGCGCCGCGACGTTCCTTCGCCTCGCGCTCGATCCCTTCATCCGCGCCCACGTTCCCGTCGTCTTCAACCAGATTCCATACATCGTCTACGTCGCCGCGGTGGTGTTCGCGACGTGGTTCTGTGGGATTGGCGGAGGGCTGCTGGCCGTCGTGGTCGCGGCATTCGCCGGCAATTATCTCTTCGTCGCCCCCCGCTACCAGTTCGCCCCCGGTCCGGAGGACTGGATGGGCATCGGGACGTTCGCCGTCGTGGCGGGGGGGATGGCGTGGGTCGTCGGAACATGGAAGAGCCGCGAGCAGAACGTCCGCGACTTGAACGATCAGACGCTCGCCGTGCTCGAGCAGTTGCCGGTTGGCGTCTACATCGCCGACGCGACCGGCAGAATCCTCTCCGGCAACCCCGCGGTCGAACGGATCCTTGGTCAACCGTTGCTGTCTTCATGGGGCGGCGAACGTCCCGGCGGAGGCTACTACACGGCGTTCCATCCCGACGGCCGGCTCGTTCGAGATTTCGAGCATCCGATCGTGCGCTCGCTGAGGCACGGAGAGATGGTCACCGGAGAGGAGTTCCACATCGCGCGGGCGGATGGCACCCGGGCGATCGTGAACGTGTGCTCGACGCCCCTTCGCACAGCGCAGCGCGGCGGCGGCGCCGTCGTCGTCACTCTGAGCGACGTGACGGAGCAGCGGGAGGCCGCCGAAGCGGTGCGGCAGAGGATGGAAGAGCTGCAGGCCATCCTGGACACGGTCCCCGCCGCGGTGTTCGTGACCCGCGACCCCGAGGCGCGACGCATCGACGGCAATGCGACGGCTGCCCAGCTCCTGCGCGCCCCCGCGGGATCGAACCTCTCGAAGACGGCGCCCGAGCACGAGCGTCCCGCGAGCTTTCGCGCCATGAGGGACGGGCGCGAGATACCGGGCGAGGAGCTGCCCGTTCAAGTGTCCATTCGGAAGAACGTCGAGATCCGCAACGCGGAGTTCGACGTCGTCTACGACGATGGGACGACGCGCACGCTCTTTGGCAATGCGGCTCCGCTCAGGGACGTCAACGGCTCCACGAGGGGTGCCGTCGGGGCGTTCGTGGACGTCAGTGAACGTCGGCAGATGGAAGCCAGGCTCCGGGAACAGGCGGAGGAACTGGAGCGCGCGAACCGCGTCAAGGACGAGTTCCTCGCCACTCTCGGACACGAACTGCGAACGCCGCTGAATGCCATCGTGGGGTGGTCGAGCATGCTGCTCAGGGGCGGATTGTCGGCGGACGCCACCCGCCGCGCGCACGAGACCATCGCCCGCAATGCGGACACGCAGCGGATGCTCATCGAGGACGTGCTCGACGTCTCGCGGATCGTCAGCGGGAAGCTCCGCCTGGAGGCTCAGCACACCGAGGTGAGATACCCGCTCGACGCGGCCATCGAATCGGTCCGGCAGGACGCGGAGGAGAAACGGATCGCGATCAGGACGGACTTCAGGGAAGGACCTGCCACCGTGTACGGGGATGCTGCCCGTCTCCAGCAGGTGTTCTCGAACCTGCTGTCGAATGCCGTCAAGTTCACGCCTGCCGGCGGTCGGATCCACGTCAGCATCGACAGGGTCGAGTCCGAGGTCCAGATCGACGTGCAGGATTCGGGCATCGGCATCGCGCCGCATCTCCTCCCGCATGTCTTCGAGCGCTTTCGACAGGCCGACGGCTCGTCCACCCGCAAGCACACCGGCCTGGGTCTCGGGCTCGCCATCGTTCGTCATCTCGTGGAACTGCATGGCGGGACGGTCACCGCCCACAGCCCCGGAGAAGGGTGTGGGGCCACGTTCACCGTGCGCTTGCCTTTCGGCGCTTTTCAAGATCGCCGGCACGTGGACGAGTCGCGGGCACGCCACGCGACCTCCGTCGCGGCCGTTCCCGGTGAGACACCGCACCTCCGCGGCCTCCGCGTCCTGGTCGTGGACGACGAGGCCGATGCGCGAGAACTGGCGGCGTCAGTGCTGCGCCATGCGGGAGCGACCGTGGAAGTGGCGGCATCCGGCGCCGAAGCGTTGCGGGAGGCGGACACGGTCGATCCTCACGTCCTCCTGATCGACATCGCGATGCCCGAGATGGACGGCTACTCCCTCCTGCAGGCAGTCCGGCAGGCCAACGGCCCTGCCGCTCGCGCGCGCGCCATCGCGTTGACCGCCTACGCCCGGGAAGAGGATCGGCGGCGCGCGATCGCGAGCGGCTTCCAGTTGCACCTTGCCAAACCCGTGCTGCCAGAAGCGCTGGTCCTCGCCGTGGCCACCATCGCGCATCAGGAGGACATTTCACTGCCGCCTGCCCAGAGCGGGCGCTGAGGGCGGGATCAGTCGCCGGAAAGAATCTGCACGAGGCGCTCGATGCTGGGCGGCTTCGCCAGGTGGTGGTCGAAACCCGCCTGTCGGGACTTGGCCACGTCGTCCGGCGCCGCGTAACCGGTCAGGGCCACGAGGACGACGGACTGCAGCCCGGGCTCGCTGCGCATCGCCTTGGCCACCGCGTAGCCGTCCATGCCCGGCAGCCCGATGTCGCACAGCACGACGTCCGGTCGGAAGGTGCGAGCCTTCTCAATCCCCTCCGCGCCGGAATAGGCGACCTCCACGGTGTGTCCACCGAGCTCGAACAGCGCGCGGAGGCTCTCGGCCCCGTCAACGCTGTCCTCGACGACGAGCACCCGGCGTCCCTGTCCCCTGAGCCCACGGACAGGCGCGGGCTCCTGGCGACCGGAGGCGGGAGGGACGCGGATCGGAAGGCGAACCGTGAACTCCGCGCCCCGCCCCAGCCCGGGGCTTGCCACGCTGACCGTGCCCTCGTGCATCTCGACGAGTCCCTTGACCAGCGCCAGCCCGAGGCCGAGGCCGCCCTTGCTCCGGTCCAGCGTCGTATCGGCCTGCGTGAACGGCTCGAAGATGCGCGGCAGCATCTCCGGCGCGATCCCCGCCCCGGTGTCGCGCACGCGCAGGACTGCCTGCTCGAGATGCGGGTTGACCTCGACCGTGAAGCCGACGGTTCCACGAGCGGGCGTGAACTTCTGCGCGTTCTGCAGGAGGTTCCCGATCACCTGGGACAGTCGCGTCCGGTCGCCATTCAGCCAGACTGCCCCCTCCGGGATGGCGACCTGCAGGTCGAGGTCGCCCGACGCGAAGGCCGGCCGGTAGTCCTCGACCGCGCGGCGCGCGACGTCCGCCAGGTCGAGCAGCTCGATCTGCAGCTGGATCTTGCCCCGTGAAATCCGCGTGACGTCGAGCAGCTCGTCGACCAGGCGGGTCAGGTGTGCCACCTGGCGGTCGATGATCGACTGCGCACGCCTGGCCTGGCCACTCCCGGGTGGCGTGTGGTCGAGAACGTAGAGGCTGCTGCGAATGGGAGCCAGCGGGTTCCTGAGCTCGTGCGAGAGCATCGCGAGAAACTCGTTCTTCCGCCTGTCGCTCTCCTCGAGCGAGATTCGGGCCTCCACGTGCTGGAGCGCGAGCGAGGCCACCGTCGCGAGCTGCGTGAGAAGCGACTCGTCCTCGTCGGTGAACTCGCCCTCCTCCTTGTCGGTGACGAGGATCATGCCGCTCGGCTGCCCCGCGCGCCCCACCATCCGGGCGCCCAGCAGGCCGCGCGTCGGCACATGCCCCTCGGGTAGCCCCCACCACCTCGGGTGCTCGAGCAGCTGGCGGTCCGTCAGGCGAATCGTTCCGCTGCCCTCGGCCAGGTCCATATGGACGCCGCCTCTGCTCAGAACGAACATCTCTCCCGGCGGACAGACCGGGGCACCCGGGACGCGCGCCGACCCTCCGACGACGAGCTGGCCGCCCACCAGGCCGTGTCCGCATGTGGCCATCCGCCCGCCGACCAGCGCCAGCGCCGCCTCCGAAACGGCCTGGAGCATGTCCGCGAGGTCGGTCTTCGCCATGACGGAAAGCGACGCCGCGGCCAGCTGGCTCAAGCCGTGCCTCGAGCGCTCGAGGGCCTCCTGGGCGCGACGGCGCTCGGTGATCTCCACGCCGTACACTCGGACGACACCCTTTTCCGGCGCGTGGACCAGCACCTGGTGGAACGTGCGGCCGCCAACCGACACTTCCCGGCTCGCAACGCCGTCGGCGTGGCCGACGGCGTGCGTCACGGACTCCCATCCCGCAAGCCAGGGATGGCCGCTTCCTTTCTCGAAGATATCGGGGAACTGGCGGAGCGCCGATGGATTGGCGTACGTCGCCCGGCCTTCGGTGTCCGCCTCGACGATGGGGCTGGGGTTCTTCTCCGGGAACGAGGCCAGATAGGCCAACTGCTCCTCGGTCGCCTTGCGCGCCGTGATGTCGATGTTGATGCCGGTCATGCGGACCGGCCTGCCCATCTCGTCCTTGAAGACCTGCCACCGGCCGGTCAGCCAGTGGACGCTTCCATCCGGCCAGACCACGCGCCATTCCCCCTCGGTCGGGGCGCCGGTGGCGAACGCCTGTTCGACCAACCGCATCGCCTCGGACCGATCGTCGGGGTGGACCAGACTCTCCCAGGCCGGTTGCGTGGCGGCGAAGGCGCCCGGCGGCAATCCGTACATCGCCTCGAGCTCGGGCGTCCAGGTGTTCACGCCGGTGACGACGTCCAGCTCGAACGTGCCGACGCGCGCCACCCCCTGCGCCAGGCGCAGGCGCTCCTCGCTCGCGCGCAGCCTCGCCTCGGCGTGCTTGCGCTCGGTGACGTCCGCGACCGTGCCAACGAAGCTCGCGGCACGACGCTCGGCCCCTTCTCCCTCGAACAGCGCGGCGCCATGAGCCTCGACCCAGCACGACGTTCCATCCGGCCGGTTGACCCGGTACTCGATGGAATAGGGCTGCGGATTGGCTGGGATCGAGCGCGGCCTCGACTGCCGCCCACACGCGGGGGAGATCGTCCGGGTGGAGGAGCGTGAGGATCTGCTCGTTGGGACGCTCGTGGCCCGACACGCCGAAGATCTCGGTGTAGCGAGCGTCGTAGGTGGCGACCCGCGTCACGGGGTCGTAGTGCCACCAGCCCAGGCGAGCCGCGTCCAGGGCAATCTGCCGCTGCTCCGCGAGCCGGTTGCGCTCGGCCTCGGACCGCCGGCGCTCGGTGACGTCGGTGAGGAACGAGCGGTAGTGCGACACCGACCCGTCCTCGGCGATGACCGGCTGCACGAACAGCTCGATCGGCACGCGCGTGCCGTCCTTCCGCCGATACTCCTTCTCATAACGAACCGACTCGCGGCGGCGAACGGCCTCGGCCAGGATGTCGGCTTCCTTCTCGCGCCATTCGGGCGGTGTCAGGTTCTGCGCCCAGCTGAGTGCCGGATCTTCCAGCTCCTCGCGGCTGTAGCCGGTCAGCTCGGCGAAGGCACGGTTGAAGAGGAGCAGTCGGCCGTCCGGCGCGCCGACGCCGAACGGAGTGGTGGCGTTTTCCAGCACCTCCGCCAGGAACCGCTCACGCTCCGTCGTCCGCCGCAGCGCCTCCTCGGCCTGCTTGAGCGCGGAGACATCGACGAAGGTGACCACCACGCCCGCGATCGCGTTCGCCACCGTGCGGTACGGCGCCACGCGGAGGATGAACCAGGCCGCTTCGTGAGCGGATCGAACCTGCCGCTCGACGGTGGTCAGCGTTCGCAGCACCTCGTGACAGTCGTCTGCGAGATCCTCGCCCGCGAAGCGCGGGGCCAGTTCGCCGATCGGGCGCCCGACGTCGCTGTCACGGAGGTGGAAGAGCGCGGTTGCGGCCGGCGTGAACCGCACGATTCTCGACTGGCGGTCGAGGAAGAGCGTCGCGATGTCCGTGCTGACGAACAGGTTCTGCAGGTCGCTGTTGGCGGTACCCAGCTCGTCGACCTTCTGTCGCAGCTCGGTATTGACGGTCTCCAGCTCCTCGTTGAGCGACTGGAGCTCCTCCTTCGAGGTCTGCAGCTCCTCGTTGGCCGACTGAAGCTCCTCGTTGGTCGAGATCAGTTCTTCGTTCGAGGACTTCAGCTCCTCGTTCGCCGCCTCCAGTGCCTCGACGGTCGATCTCAGCTCGGCCCGGGTGGCCCGAAGCTCGGTTTCGAGCTGCTGGAGGGCGGGCTGGTCGAAGGAGCCGGCCGACTCCACGCCGGTCGCGCCCTCGATCATGTCGATCGCCGGAACCTGCTCCTGCAGCACCACCAGGAAGAGTGCGGATCCGGCATCGCCGACGGGCATCGGCCGCACGACGAGGCGGACGTACCGCACGACGTCCTCGACGTCCACGGGGATCCGATCACGGACGACCCGCCGCCCGTCGTGCACGGCAGCCTGCAGCGCGGCCCTCACCTCGATCCTCAGTTGTCCGCGCACCGCCTCGAGCAGGTTGGAGGTGAGCGTACCGGCGGGCAGCTGGAGATAGCGTGCGGCCGGGCCGGCGACGAGAATGATCTCGCCCCGCTCGTCCACCACGAGGGCCGGCCACGAGTACCTGCTCGAGCACCAGGCGCTCGAAGCCGGCCGCGAGCGTCTCGCGCGGCGCCTGCGCGCGCGGGGGTGCGGGCAGCGGCCCTGCAATCGACCGCGGCGGCGTCCATGACGCGAGCGGGAACTGGACGACCGGCCTGGAGATCGTCTCCTTGCGCCGGAAGATGCGGTCCTTCTTGACGACGGTCTCGAAGAGATCCTTGCCGCCAGCCAGGCCCTCGGAGGGGCCCAGAAAGAGGAAGCCCTCGGGCCTGAGCGCGTAGTGAAAGAGCGGGACGAGCTTCGCCTGGAGAGCGGCGTCGAAGTAGATGAGAACGTTGCGGCAGGAAATGAGATCGAGCTGCGAGAATGGCGGGTCGCGGGTCAGGCTGTGCTGCGAGAAGAGACACATCTCCCGCAGTTCCTTGCCTACCTGGTAGGCATCGGCATCCCGGACGAAGAAGCGTTCCAGGCGCTCGGGGCTCACGTGTTCGGCGATCGACCGGGGATAGCGGCCCTGGCGAGCCTCGCCCAGCACCTCCGCGTCGAGGTCGGTGGCGAAGAGCTGCACGGTGCGACGACTGCCGGCATCGAGGCGGTCGACCTGTTCGCGGAACAGGATGGCGATCGAGTAGGCCTCTTCCCCCGAGGCGCAACCGACGACCCAGACACGAACCGGAGCGCCGGCGATCCTCGACTGCAGGATCCGCGGGACCGCCTGCTGCGATAGCGAATGGAACGCCACCGGGTCGCGGAAGAATTGCGTCACGCCGACCAGCAGTTCGCGAACCAGCGCCTCGGCCTCCGCCGGGTCGTTCTCGAGCTGCCGCAGGTACTCGGCAGCGCCGGCTCCAGAGGCGCCAACGCGCAGGATCTGCAGGCGACGCCGCAGCCGCCGCAACAGGGTGCCTTCCTTGTAGTGGGTGAAATCGTGGCCGGTGTGCTGCCCGATCGCAGCGCAGATCGCTGGGAGGTGTGCCTCCAGCTCAGCGTCCGGCGCGGCGCCGCCATTGCCGTCCTCGCGTGCGAGGTACTCGGCGTGCCGCAGCAGCGCCTCCGGTACCTGCTCGGGCCTCAGGATGTGGTCAGCCAGGCCCGCATCGATCGCACTCTGGGGCATGCTGTCGTGCCTGGCGGTCGTTGGCGACTGCGCAACCGTCAAGCCACCGCGTTCCTTGATCGCACGCAGGCCGGCGGTGCCATCGTGGCCGGCGCCCGAGAACAGGATCCCGACCGCCAGTTGGCCGCACTCCTCCGCGAGCGATCGGAAGAAGGTGTCGATGGGCGCGCGCGAGAACGTCTCCGGGGTGACGTCTACGGCGAACCGCCCGCCCTGCAGCGTCAGCAGTGTTCCCGGCGCGATGACGTAGACGTGCTCGCGCTCGGGCCGCATCCCGTCCACGGCCTCGACGACCGGCATCGCCGTGTGACGCGCGAGCAGTTCCGCGAGCAAGCTCGAGTGGTGGGGGTCGAGGTGCTGCACGACGACGAAGGTGAGACCCGACTGCTTCGGCAGACTGTCGAAGAAGCGTCCGAGCGGGTCCAGGCCACCCGCCGACGCACCAATGCCCACGGTCAGGCCGGCCTCGTGCCGGTCGCCCGGGTCCCGGGGTGGCGGACATGGCTCATCCGGATTGTGAGTCATGAGACCTCGCTCGTTTTCAGTTATCTGAATCGATGGTCGCCGGGCCTCTCAGGCGGGTGCCGCCAGGCTGCGGACCTTGCGCCACGGCGGGCCGAATCCCGGGGGCGGCGAATGGTAACACGGGCGGGCCGAGATCCTCGCTACTGCGGCTTCCACATTCGGTGTTCGAAGCTCAGATAGAGGAAGAGCGACCGCGTACCGGCGCTTGGACCAATCCCGAGCGACGCGGCCACGCCTGGCACGATCTGGAGGCTGTTCTCGAAGTTGTACGCCCAGCGGACGCCGGGGCTGAGGATGGCGACGTTCAGCGGTTCGGTGACGCCCGGCCCGGTCACCACCTGGCCATGCGTATACACGAACTCGAGCATCGCGTTGAATCGCGGCTTCGCCAACCAGATGACGCTCTGGCCGACGTTGTAGGCCTTCGTGGTGGCGGAATCCGAGCCGGCGTCCTTTGCGGACGGCACGATCGTGAAGCCGGCATTGGTGTGCGCGGCCCAATGCGGGGTCACGACGACGCTGAGCGCGAGATTCGTCTGGTAGCCAACCCCCCCGCCACCACGAAAGTAGTGCTGGTCCCCGGTTGGGAGCAGCACGGAGAACCGCGGCGCGACAGCCACGCGCGACTCGCTCCCCACGAGTTGATACCGGTAGTTGATCGCTATGTCCCCGAGCCCGGCGCCAGCGCCCGGCGGGTCCGCGAGCGCCAAGACCGGCAGGGTGAGGCTCAGCTGATGTTGCTGCCTGGGAATCGGCCACTCTTGTGTGAAGGTGTAGTACCAATTCGCGGCGCGGAGGTCGCGCTGGAGCGAACTGATGTGCTGCACGACACCTGGATCCTGGTTGTACGCTTCCTCGAGCAGGAATGAGTTGTCCTGGATACCGACTTCTTCCTGCCCGGTTGCCGGCGGCGTGGCCGGCTGCGGCTTCTGCTGTCCCACCCCCGTCGGGGCCTGGGAGACAAACGAGACGGCCGCCGCG
Source organism: uncultured Acidobacteriota bacterium (assembly GCA_963724775.1). GTDB lineage: Bacteria > Acidobacteriota > Vicinamibacteria > Vicinamibacterales > Fen-181 > CAVRWB01. The sequence goes on along the minus strand of CAVRWB010000020.1, from coordinate 409,995 downwards.
GCGATCAGGCCTGCCAACACACTCAGCACATGAGACCTCCTGCGGGCCGAGGGCACATCGACAAGATAGCAGGACTGCATCGAGCACTATCGACGCTCGAAGGCGCTATAATCTTGTTGTCCTAACTATTGCTGAGTCAATTAATCGCGTTGCGGCGTGTGATCTGAGGCGCCTGCCGGGGCACAGAGGCAAGAACGGTCCCCCGGCTGCGACGCGATGCGGGCGTTGGATTCGTCATGTCGAGTGAGCGCATCCTCCTGGTGGACGACCATCCTGATACGCTGCGGCTCTACGAGACCTACCTCTCCCTGTCGGGGTTCGAAGTCACTGCGGTATCGAGCGCCATCGATGCGCTGCGTCACCACGCGGTGAACGATTTCGAAGCGATCAGCACCGATCTCGCGATGCCGGGCATGGATGGCGTCGAGTTCATCCGCCGCATCCGGCAGAGCTCTACGCACGCGATTCCGATTGTCGCGATCACCGGCCAGACGGCCGACGCAGAAACAACGACGCGCCAGCGAATCGACTGCTGCAGGTTGCTGGTGAAGCCATGCGACCTCGAGGAGGTGGCCGGCGTGCTGCGATTCCTGATTCGCGAGTGCGCGCATGGCTGCGACGTGTGCGGGCAACGCATCGAGAAGATCGTCGTCAACGGCGGGAGGGACAGCACGGGCGGCTTGTAGACGTCGCCCTTGCCCCCGAAGGCGACGGACACGACGCCTGTAAGCCAATTGATGACCGGAGTGCCCTTACGCGCGGCTGCGCTCGCTCCGCGTTCCCAGGTCGACGGGGGATCCGTGCAGCGCTTCTTTCAGCAGCTGTCCCTCTTTCACGTGCGCGTGACTCGGGGCCGTACGGCCATGACGGTTGCGTGCTCGTGCGCCGCAGGTCTTCAGCTGTCCGTCTTCTTGGTGACGCCACTCCTCAATCAGCTTTATGACGGTTGGCCACGAGGTTGGCTGATTCACCTCGTCGCGGTGCTCGCGGCGTTCCTCGGCGGCGTGTGGCCCGGCCTTACCGCGGAAGCCGTCGGGATCGCAGCGATTTGGTCGAAGGGCAAGTACTTCACGCCCATGCACCCGGGCCTGGAGGTATTTGCGCTCATCGGCGTGCTTCAGATCTTGATCATCCACCAACTCCAACTGGCTCACCACGCGTTGATCAAGAGGCAGGGAGCCCTGGAAGCCGCCCGGCAACAAGCCGAAGACGCCCGCCGGGTCGCCCAGGACGCGAATAGCGTCAAGGACCAATTCCTCGACATGCTGTCCCATGAGATGAGGACTCCGCTGAGCGTGATCCTCGGTTACTGCGGATTGGCCCGAGTGCATGGCATTCCGACGGCCGATCAGCAACATGTCATGGCGATCATCGAGCGCAACGCATCGATCCAGTTGCGCATCGTCGAGGACTTGTTCGAGGTGCAGGAGCTGCTCCGCGGCGGGATCAGGCTCCAACGCGAGACGGTGGATCTCGAGGCCGTTGCGGGCGCCGTGGTGGCCACGCTCCGGATGGCGGCCGAGGAGAAGAAGGTAACTGTCGCGCCGACCGTCGACCCGGTCACGGTTGAAGGAGACCCGGTTCGCATTCGGCAGATCGTCTGGAGGCTACTTTCGAATGCCATCAAGTTCTCGCCCGAAGGCGCGCGCGTTCGGGTATCGATCCAACAATGTGGCGACCAGGCAGTCATAGCGGTGGAGAATCCCGGGGATCCGATACCTCCACGTTTCTTGCCTCACCTCTTTGAGCCGTTCCGACAGGGCGACATGAGCAGCACCAGGGCGCACGGCGGTCTCGGGCTGGGACTGGCGATCGTCAAGCGCCTGGTCGATTTGCATGGCGGGTCAGTCGAGGTGCAGAGCGACGAAACGCGAACGCTCTTTACCGTGCGACTGCCCCGGCGTCAGGTTCAGGTTCCCAGGCAGTAGACCAGCGCCGCCCGCTTCACCGCGCGGCGCCTGTGCGCGGAACGCGGGCCATGCTCGCGGCCGCCAGTCGCTGCAACAGCCGCCCTGCCGCGACAGCCACGTTCCCCGGCAAGTCAGCGCTGACCGGCTCGCTCTCCCGGAGCACCGCGCTGTAGCCCGCGCGGTCCGGCCAGATGATGTCGAGTTCCAGGCTGCCGACGAGTCGGGGTTCCTTCCCCGAGTCGAGGTGCCACGACAGGAGGGTGACCGACATCGCCGCAGCTTCTGGCCCATCGACGAGGCGCACGCGCGGGTTCGACGACAGTTCCATGCGAATCGCGCTGTCGAGGTACAGGTGCGGCGCGTTCGCCCATCGCCACACCGGATCCTCGAACAGCTCTCCGTCCGACCCCTGGTGAAGGACCCGTCGGCCGATGTGTCCGCGAGCCTGCGTCTGGACCAGGCGAACTGCGGCAGCCCCGGGATCGTGCGCGGCCGACGACTCCGGTTCGACGAGCTGGGGCTCGATCGTCCGCGGCGGAATCGTGTCGGGACGACGCAGCCTGCAGGCGGCTCCGCCCATCCACGCAACGAGGAGCAGCAGGCACACGGCGATATGAACGAGGCGCTTCATTGTTTCTTCACCTTCGTCTGGCGCGGGCCGTAGACGACCGACTCCGGCTCCTGTTCCATGCGCCGGGCGAGTTCCCGCAGTTGGTCGAGCGATTCCCGAATCGCCGGCAGCGCCTGGCGGAGGTCGTCGGCCGCCAGGCTCGTGCGTGCCATCGCCTCGCGCGCCGCCTTGGTCGAGGCAGGCAGGTCGGCGGCCTTGATCGAGGCCCGCGCGTCGTCCGCGAAGGTGACGAGCGTTCCGCCGGTGCCCATCAGCTTGTCCATGTTCTCCGCGATCTTGTCGATCTGCGAACTCGTCGTCGTGAAGAAGGTACGCGTGTCGGCGCTCAGCCGCGGCAGCTGGGCCTCGCGCACGATACGGTCCACGTTGGTGAAGAACGCATCGCTCCGTTCGAGGCTTCCGGGGATCTTCTGCACGATATCGGTGAGGGTCTGCAGGGTCACCTCGGCGCGCTCGAGCACGTCGGGCAGCCGATCCCTCAAATCCGACAATGGCGACGGTGTCGACGGCACGTACAGCCTCGTGGGCTTGAACCCGAGCTCCATCGGCGTCGGGGGATTCTCCGGGCGGTCGAGCAGCAGGTATGCCTCGCCCGTCACCGGGTTGCCCACGACCTGCGCGCGCACCTTCGGGAACAGCCCGCTCGCGCTGTTTTCGCGGGTGCGGCTGAAGTCGAGGCCAATGCTGGTCAGCCGATCGTGGTACACCTCGAAATCCACCTCGACCATGTTGCCCACAGGGTCCACGCGGACGTCCGACACCTGGCCGACGGGCACGCCCCGGTATCGCACCGGGCTGGAGACGTCCAGTCCGCTCACGTTGCCAGTGGTGTAAGTCACCAGCTCGAAGGCTTTGCGGCTCTTCAGGCGCTGGGCGAAGAGCGCCGTCGTGGCGAGGACGACCACGAGCGCGACGACGATGAACGCTCCAAGACGCGTGTAGTTCTTCTCGACGGCCATCGGTCACACTCCCTGGTGGGGCGCCACGACCGCGGGCGACCGCGTGAAGAAGCCACGCACGAACGGCACGTCCGATTCGTCGCGGAGCCTGCGCGGGTCGCCCGCCGCCACGATCCCCTTGGCGGTCTTGTCCAGAACGATGCAGCTGTCGGCGACGAGGAAGATGCTCGGCAGCTCGTGGGTGACGATGACGATGGTGATTCCGAGGTCGCGGCTGAGGGTGATGATCAACTGGTCGAGCTCGGCGGCCATGATCGGATCGAGGCCCGCCGACGGTTCGTCGAAGAACAAGAGGTCGGGCTCCAGCATGAGCGCGCGGGCGATCCCGGCCCGTTTCTTCATCCCGCCCGAGATCTCGCCGGGTCGATGTTGTGCGAAGGGGCCGAGGCCGACCAGTTCGAGCTTGGCCTGCGCGAGTTCGCGCGCGGCCGCGCCTCGAATCGGGGTCCACGTCGTCAGCGGAAGTTCTAAGTTCTCGGCGAGCGTCATCGAGCTGAAAAGGGCGCCGGACTGGAAGAGGACGCCAAACGGTGGAACGCCCTCGTACAGGTGCGGCGCTCCGACGCCCGCGATGTCGATGCGGCCCGCCTGCGGCTTCTCGAGGCCGATCAGGTAGCGGAGCAGCGTGCTCTTGCCGCTCCCCGAGCCCCCGAGGATGGCGAACGTCGAGCCCCGCTCCACGCCGAAGCTGACATGCTCCATCAGCACGCGAGTGCCCCAGCCAATTCGGAGGTCGTCGACGGAGATGTGCGAATCGGGGGCCGCCATCTTCAGATCCCCAGGAGCGCGAAGAAGAAGGTGAACACGGCGCTGACGACGATCACGGCGAAGATCGACAGCACCACGGCGGTCGTCGTGCGGGCGCCGACGGCGGCCGCCCCCCCGTGTGCGGCCAACCCCTGTCCACATGCGACCAGGCCTATGGCGAGCGCCAGGAACGGGCTCTTGACGAGGCCGGTCAGGAGGTGGGCGGCAGTGATCGAGTCGAGGGTTTCGAGCACGTAGGCACGAGACGTCATGCCGCTGATGAACGTGGTCGCCGCCAGGCCGCCGGCCAGGGCCACCATGTCGCCAATCCAGGTGAGGAGCGGCACGGTCAGGACCAGCGCCAGGCAGCGGGGCAAGACGAGCCAGCTCACGGGGTCGAATCCCATCGACCGCAGCGCGTCGATCTCCTCCGACACCTTCATCGTGGCGAGTTCGGATGCGAGACCGGCGCCCGACCGGCCGGCCACGACGATGCAGGTGACGAGCGGCCCGAGCTCGCGGAACTGCGCGACGACGACCAGTTCGGGCACGTAGATGACGGCGCCGAATCTCCCGAGCTGGGACACGCCAAGGAACCCGACGATGAGGCCGACCAGCAGGTTTGCCGCACTCGTGACCGGCAGCGCGTCCGCGCCCACTTCCTGGATCAACCGCAGCAGCGATCGCCAGTCCACCGAGCGGGGGAAGAGAGCGGCTCGCGGCAGCGCGACGGCCACGCTGCCGATGAAGTTGAAGGCGCCTGTTGCGAGGCCGGGCAGCTGCGCGCCCGCTTCACCGAGCCGCGCCAGCCTTCCGGGCCGCGGCGGGGCGGGCGCTTCGATTGTCCGCTGCCCGCGGTAAAGGGCAATCAGGCGGGCGGCTTCCGGGTTGCCGTTGCTCAAAACCTCCGTAGTGCAGCGCGGATCCGCGGCGACACGGTCGAGGAGCCGGGCCAGGAGGGCCGCGCCGCTGCCGTCGATACGGCTCAGTTCCGACAGCTGGACCTCGACGGCAACGCAGCCCTTGATGCCGGGCTCGGCGCTGGCAATCGCCTGGGCCACCGATGCGGCATGCGCAAGGTCGAACAGGCCGGCGGGCACGACGCTCGCGCGGTCGCCTTGCCGCTCGACGCGAAGGGTGACGACGTCGTCCCCGCTCTTGTGCCGGTTCATGGCTCCGGGTGCCGCGATTGCCGAGACCAATGGAGAACGCGTAGCCCGTGACAGGATCACCGACCGAGCGACGACCATCCACGTCCGCTCGAGCCTCGCTCGGGCTCAGCGTCTCGGGCTCGATGACATCGCCGACGGCAGGTTCTCGGGCGCGCGGAAGAAGCCCGCACGGTGCCCGGGCTGGGCACGCTGCCTCGAGCGAACATTAGCCGGGATCCGGCGGCCTGGGACCTGTGAATACTGCGGGGCGTGGGGCTGCAAAACTACGCGGTACGTGGAAGTTGGCCGCCGCCGGAGGCGGGCGGCGGCTGGGGCCGGGGCGGAGCCGGGTCGCCAATTCCACCGTGGCCGCGAGCGTCGTGCCCGGCTGCAACTCGTGCGCCGACTCGTCTTTCCCATCAATCTGGCTTCTTCAGACCATCGCGTCACGTGTGCTAACGTCCGTAAACGTTCCGACAGGTGACGTGCCGTTCGGCTCCGAATCCCGGTTAGCGAAGGTCCGCTGAAGGAGCACCGCCATGAATGTCGTTGTCGGTCGGCGTGAGACGCTCGTCCTGGGACTGCTCGTCCTGGGACTGCTCGCTCTCGGTCTTGGCGTCCCGGCCGGGCTCTGTCTGACGCACTCCGGCCCCTTCACGCCCGCCGCCGGGTCACTCACGGCGCGCATCGTCGACGACGCCACCGGGGCGCCGCTGGCCGCGCGCGTGGCGGTCACGGACGCGAACGGCACGCTGGTGGCCATCGCGGGCAAGCCCGAGCACGTCCGGCAGCTCGGCAGAGATTGGTGCTACGTCGATGGCGCGTTCAGCGTCACGCTGCCCGCCGGTGGCGCCACAATCGAAATCCGGCGCGGGCTGGAGACGCGCCCGCTCGTGGAGCACGTGTCCAGTGGCGCGCCCGACAAGCCGGGCGCGAGGACGTTCCGCCTGCGTCGCTGGACCGACCTGCGCGCGAGGGGTTACATCAGCGGCGATCTCCATGCGCATCTCCCCGCGCTTGGCGTCGCGGCCCTCGAGATGCGGGCGGAGGATCTCAATGCCCTCAACCTGCTGATCCTCGGCGGCCTGCCTTTGCCCAACGACGGATCGTTCAAGGGGCGCCTCGACGACAGCGCGTCCGACGATCATCAGATCTACTTGAGCCAGGAAGTGATCGACTGGCACCTCGGGCATCTCACGCTCGCGGGCGTGAAGAGCCTGATCCCCGGGTACCCCGTGCCGTGCGGGACACTCGAGTACTGGGCCAGCCACCCACACTGTGACGTCCACCGCGCGGGACGCGCGGCCCGGGAACAAGGCGCCCTCGTTTCGCTGGCGCACTTCGAGAACTTGCCCGGCGCCGAGACGCCCGTGGCCGTCGCGCTCGGACTCCTCGACGCCCTCGAGATCCCGACCTGGTCCGATCCGATGCAGCTGCCGGCGCATCTCTCCCCCTGGGACGCGTCGGGAATGCCAACCGCCGACTTCACTCCCATGCGGGGGGTGGACCTCTACTACCAGTACCTGAACGCCGGCTTCCAGCTGCCACTCGGCGCCGGAACGGACAAGTCGGGCGAGGACATCCCCCTCGGGAGCAATCGTGTCTACGCGCAGACGAAGGGCTCGGCCGGCTTCGCCGCCTGGCTCGCCGGGATCAAGGCGGGCGCGGGTTTCGTCACGAACGGCCCGCTTCTCGAGTTCGACGTCGACGGGCATGGCACCGGAGAGGTGGTGGCGTTCCAGGGCGCGAAGACGGTCAAGGTGCACGCCTCGGCGCGCTCCATCCTGCCGTTCACGACCATCGAGATCGTCATGAACGGCCGCTCGGTCGCGCACAATTTCACCCTGGTGCAGTCCAATCCGCCTGTCGATGGGGTCTACATGCTGGAGACGGAAGCCACGGTGCGCCTCGAGAAGAGCAGCTGGCTCGCGGCTCGCGCGTTTGCCGACCCCGACATCACGCCGAGGCTCCTGCCGCGCGAGTCGTCCGTCTTCTCGCACACGAACCCCGTCTACTACCTGCAGGACCGGCGCAAAGTGCGGGAAGAGGCCTCGATTGCCTACCTGCGCAAGTCTGTCAAAGGGCTGCTGCATTGGCTCTCGACACGGCCGAAGTTCGCCAGTGAAGCGGACCGTGCCGCCGTCGAACGCGACGCCGAGAAAGCACTGCGCTTCTACGAGGCGCAGTAGTGCGAGGGGGACGCGCTAACGACTCTTCAGGGTCTTCCAGTTGAGGACGGCTCCTCCCAGGTACGCGATGCCGGCTAACAGGAAGACCAGGTGGGACGCCACGCCCTGCAGCGAGACGTGTCCTTGCAGGACCCCCAGTGCGACCAGGAAGGTGAGGATGATGAACAGCCCGCGCAAGAGGAACAGGCTCGCGATCCCAACCAAGGCAGTCCGCAAGAGCGGCAGGCGCCGGATGACGCCCGCCGCGGACAAGGCATAGAGACCGAACAGCAGGGGGATCAGCGCGGCGGCTTCTCCGACCACGAACAGCCGCACGCGGTCGTTCAGCAGTCCCGGGGGCGCCTGAAAGTACTCCGCCGCGGCCGGCCAGACCGAGATCACCGACTGACACGCCGCCATGGCGAAACTCAGCCCCGCCGCCACCTTCAGCCACAGTCGCTTGTCCACGATCCCTCCCTGATGCTGTGGGGTGCACCCCCCACACGTTACGAGAGCCGGTGCGACTCTGTTCCGTCCTTCTCGGCTCCTACAGACGAAGGGTGTCATGAGGGCCGCCAGCGCAGTCCCCGGCTGCCGCCGACTCGGGTAGCAGCTGGGCGTCCGGATGTCGTGGAGTGGTGCGGCGAATTGTCGCACCCGTACGAAAGTACCGGTGCGCAGGTACCCGCGTACCATTGGCGGGCCGTGCCGGCATCGCTACCTTGTCTGCGTCGGCGCGGACCACATCCGCCCGCACTGGACATGCAAGCCGGCATTCGACGTCACCTCGTCGGCCTCGCGATCGTGCTGATGGCCGTCCAGGCCCTGGGCCGGGCGGTGCCGGCCGGGGACCGCTGCCTTGCCGGGCGGGGCGCCGGCGTTGTCTGCACGTGCTGTCGGACCGGGTCGGCCGGCCAGTGCCCGATGTGCAGCCGGATACGGCACGCGTCGGCTGGCTGCAGCTGCCAGCGCCACGACACGCCGCTGCCGTCGCCCCTCGATGTCGTGGCCATCGTCCCTGAGGCGACGCCCGGCTACGTTGATGCCGCGACGGAAGCCTCACCGCCCGCCCCGGCGCACTCCCCTGCCGACATCACCCCGGTTCCGCCATCCCCACCCCCTTGGAGCGCCTCCGCGCGGTGACGGCGTCACGTCCGGCAACACTCGGTGTGGGCCGGCCGTCACGTACCTCGATTGCCAAGGGACGAAAGGTAGCGGCTCGGTCCGCTCTCCACGCGGGCCGGAGCCTGGCGGAGGCTTGTATGAGGCACATCTCGCTTCGGTGCGCGGGCCTGTTCACCGTGGTGCTCGCGCTGATCGTCGCCCATTCGTCAGCCGCGTGGGCTGCTTCGAAGTCAGCACGGATGACTCCCGGCCCGCGGAACAACTACATCGACCACGTGATGGACAACTACAGCCTGCGAACGCCCGGGGCGATGTACTCGGCCATGAACCCCGATCGCACCACCACCGGCGGCCGTGGCACCGTGACGCTCGCGCTGAGGACCTCGACGAGCGTGGTGGCGGGCATCGACGCGCAGCACAACGTCCACACCGGCCGCAGCGTGATGGGCGCCAAGTCCGCCGAGGCGGCCACCGCCGCCTACACGTCGGCGCCGCGCATCGAGGACATGCGCTTCACGCAGATCGGGCTGTTTGGCGAAGCCACCCGAGTCCTGACGCAGCGGAGCCGGCTGGTCGGCGGCCTCCGGGTCGACTGGCACGAGGCGCTCGACAGCCGCGCGTGCGTCAACGCCGTGATGTGCCCCGGCGGGTCACCGCTCAAGAACGCCACCCGTGGAGCCACCGACCGCGAGACGCTGCCCAGCGCCTTCGCCCGCTACGAGCACGACCTCGGTGGGCCGGGCCTGTCGGGACGCTTTTCCGCCGGCGTCGGGCACGTCGAGCGGTTCCCGGACTATTGGGAGCGGGCCAAGCAGGATCCGGTCACCCTCAACAGCGCGTTCCTGTCGACCAGGCCCGAACAGACCACCCAGCTCGACGTCGGCGTGGTCTGGGCGGGCGGCGCGTGGTCGGGGTCGGTGTCGGCCTTCGCCAGCGCCATCCACGACTACGTCCTGATTCGCTGGTCGCCGACGCCCACGCTGACGCGAAACGTGGACGCGACGACTCGGGGCGCCGAGGCGACCGTCGCCTACGCTCTTCGCCCGGAACCTGAAGGCCGACGCGACGGTGGCCTTCGTCCACGGCGACAACACGACGGACGGCAAGCCGCTCGCCCAGCAGCCGCCGACGGACGCGCGCCTCGGCCTCACCTACGACAACCGGGCCTTCTCGCTTGGCGTGCTCGCGCGACTGGTGGCGTCTCAGAACCGTGTCGACGTCGGGTCGGGCAGCATCGTGAACAACGGCCAGGATCTCGGACCGACCGGCGGGTTCTCTGTCTTCTCGGCCAACGGCGGCTATCGGCTGAAGAAGGGGCTGCAGATCACGGCCGGCGTCGACAACGTGCTCAACCGGACCTACACGGAGCACATCAGCCAGGCGGGCGCGATGGTGCCGGGCTTCGTGCAGACCACGCGGATCAACGAACCGGGTCGGACCGCCTGGCTGAAGGTGAATCTCGCCGTGCGTTGATGGCGCGCGTCAAGGTCCCTATACTCGTACCCGATGACGTTTCGCGACCGGCTCCTGGCGACGATCCGGGCCGCTGCCCCTGTCCTCGAGGACACGGGCGCGCTGATCGTCGGATCGGAGGTGCCGAATCTCCTGCAGGCGGACGTCGCCTCGACGCTGGTCGTATCGCAGGATCTCGACGTCGGCGTCCTGGTCGGCCGGCACGCCGCCGCGAAGGAGCGGTTGCCGGGGCTCGGCCAATGGTTCGAGCCCTCCCCCGACGAACCGTCGGTGTGGATTCCGCGCTCGCCCGACCTCCTGGAACTGAACTTCGTCGGGATCGACCCTTCGCAGGATCCCGCGGAGGCGTACGTCTTCGAGGACGACCGGCTCCCACTCCTCGTGTTCGGCGCGCTGTCGCTCGTCACGCCAGGCGCGGAACTCGTGGTGGCTGGAACCCGCATTCGCCTGCCGCGTCCTGCCGGCCTGCTCCTCGAGAAGTTGGTAACGGACCGCACCGGGGAGAAAGGCGACCGCGACCTGCTCGTCGCGCTGGGCCTCTTGATGACGGCCTCTCCAGCGGACCACGACGAATTCCACGGCGCTTACCGCGGGCTGAGGCCCGAGCTTCGTCACGCGGTCCGCTCCAACCTGACCCTCCTGTCGTTGACCGAGCCCAGGGCCGGCATGCCGGACCCGCGGCCGTGGCGGCGCGCCGTCGCCGCGCTGCTCCATCGGCTCGACGGCGGCGAGATGGACCCGACATGAACGCGGCCTTCGAGCGACGCGTCCGCCGCGTGCGCGCCCGTGCCCTCGTGCGGGCGTGGGACTATCGCCAGCGCCGGCACGCCCGCGGCGTCTGGTTCCGGCTGCGGCGTGTCCTGGCCGACGCGAACGCGGCATTCGCCATAGACGCCGATCAGGCGCGGCAGCTGCTGGCGGAGGGGTATCGGGCCGAAGCGGTCGGAGGCGAACTCGAGCCGCCGAAGATCATCGTGTTCGTCCCGGCCGGCCGGGTGGCGCAGATCGCGTCCGCGGAGGCCGTTCCGGTGCGTCTCGACAGCCGGTTGCTGGCGACATCCTGCCTGGCGTTGACCCCGTTCGACCCGCCCGTCTCGCGTCAGCCGGGTTGAGACGCGCGCAGCAGGACGACAGCCGGATCCCGCCGCGCGGGCGGCGAAATCCGGTTCATGGCCCCGATTCCGTCACGCCCCTGCCGCCACGGCGACGTCCGCCGCCGCGCCGGGCCCGCCAGCGGCGGGCTTCATCGTCAGGAGTTAGTAGACCGTCAGCCCGGTCGCCGGGCCGAGCACAGCGACGATTGCCTCCTTGCCCCTCTCCGCAGCACGAGAGGTGACTTCCCCGGACTGGAGGTACATCACGGCCTCGCACGCCTGACCCGGCGAGTACACGGTGTCCCCATTGCGGTACCAGTTCACAGGACCTTGCAGTCCGGCCGAATCGAGGAATGCCTGGGCATCGAACGGTCGCACGGGGTCTCCTCATGATCTGAGCATGCTATCGCCATCCCGGGTTGGCTGTGCGAAACGAGACAGCCTGGAATCGCGTGGGTGAGGCCCATGACTAGGCTGTGTTCCACGGGCGGAGTGCGAGCGGGTCGGGTAGAGGTGAGCGCGTTGGCGCGGGGAGGGCGCGGTTCAATCGTGGAGCACGACACTAACAGCGTCCGGTTGATCCGCAGGCCCCCGTTACTGATGAACCCGAGCTTCCTGAACTTGTTCATGAAGAAGTTGACCGGCGATCGGGTCGTGCCGACCATCTCGGCCAGCACCTCCTGGGAGATCCGGGGACGACGAAATCCGGTTCGTCCTTGCCGTAGCGCGCGAGCAGCAGCAGGGCGCGGGCCAGGCGCTTCTCACTCCGGTTGAACAGTTGGTCGACGAGGTCCGCCTCGACCCGGATGTTGCGGGCCAGCACGTAGGAGATGAAGCGGTCGGCCAGCGCCGGCTCCGTGTGGAGCGCGCGCAGCATCTTCCGCTTCTCGATCACCGCCGCCGTCGTCGGAACGACGGCAGTGGCGGTGGCAATCCGGATGCGTTCGCCAGCCAGGGCGCTCTCAGAAAGTCGTCCACGTCGAATGGCGCGCGTCTTGGCGGACGCGGGCGCTTCGCCATGCGGATACACTAGCACGACTGCCTCAGCCTGCTGAATACGGCAAACAGACCGGCCAAGACAGGGTCTCGCCCTAGACCGGCACGGCCAGATCGGGCATCGGCCGCGCGGCGAACAGGCGGCGGCACGGCCGTGCCAGCCACCGGGCCCAATGCGACGCGCGGCGGGTCCGCGCGCTATCGGTCGAGATGCCGGTATTGGCGTACATCTGCCTGTACAGCTTGGAGATGAGCACGAAGGCCAGGCGCGCCCGCAGCGAGCGCACGCACCGTGATCGACGCCATACCTCGCCGATGCCGTAGAAGCGGTCCCACACCAGTTGGGTCCGTTGCCGGATGTCGTCGGCGCTCATGGTCGGGTGCGGGGTGTAGAGCTTCGGCCGGTGCTCGTAGGGAATGAGCCAGTGCCGCGTCACCGGAACGTCGAGGATGCGCGGTTCCCGGCCGGCCAGCGACGCCTCCCACCGCGCAAAGTCCACGGTGCCCGGGAACGGCGTCAGCGTGACGAACTGCGCGAAGGTCAGGTCGGCCTTCTTCGCCAGGTCCAGCGTCGCCTCGAAGGTCGCCTCCCGGTCCGTCGAGAGGCCGAAGATGAAGGACCCGAGCACGTGGACGCCGTGCGCTCGAAACCGCCGCAGCCGTTCGACCAGGGCATCGCCCGCGAGATTGAAGTCCTTGTAGATCTCCTTGAGGCCCTCGGGCGTCACCGACTCGACGCCGACCAGCGCCCCGGCGATCCGCGCCCGCTTCATCGCCGCCAGGAACTCGGCGTCCTCGGCCGCCTCCATGGTGATCTGGGTGAAGAAGACGAGGTCGTCGGGCAGTTGCGCGAGACGGCGCATGAGGTCGAACCGTTCCTCGCGGATGGCCTTCAGTGCCTGGAGCCTGGCGGGATCGGCACGTCGCTCGGCCATCGCGAGGTCGTTCAGCGTGACGGGGTAGAAGTTGTCGTCGGCCAGCGCGATGAAACGGAATCCGATGCGTCGCAGCTCGACGACTTCCCTCACGACGGCGTCGGACGAGCGGGTGCGCGGCTCCTGCCCGTCGGTCCGCCACACCGAGCAGAACGAGCAGTGCTTCGGGCAGCCACGCACCGTCTGAACCGAGGCCCACATGTACTTGTTGCGCGGGAGGAGGTCCCAGCGGGCGGCGACGAAGCCCTCGCGGCGGACTTTCCCGCCGTCGTAGGTGCGCGCCGGCGTGCCGGACATGCAATCCCGGAGCACCGTGGGCCACACGCCCTCGCCGTCGCCGGTGACGACGGCGTGCGCCCCTCCCAATTCGTGCGCCTCTTCGGGATACAGGCTGGCGTGGATGCCCCCGAACACGACGTAGGCGCCCGCCGCGCGCGCCGCGCGCCCCACCTCGTAGCCTCGCAGGGCGTTCCCCGTGTGGATACCGATGCCGACGATGTCACCGGGACTGAACAGCGAGGGCGTCGACTGCTCGAGCGTCTCGTCCAGCAGGTTCGGATCGCCGAACGCAGCGGGGGTCGCTCCCGCCAGGACGTACAGCCAGCGGGGCGTGATGACGGCTGTGCCAAACGCGGTGCTGCTGGGATTGACGAGGTGAATCCTTGTTGCCACGACCCCAGCCTAGCGGTGCCCGCGGCGGCGATCTGTGCACTTCTGCACACCCGTGCAGGGCCCTGCTGTTTGAAACGAGCGACCCCGCCGCCAGCCCTACGCCTGAAGCCCAGCTCAACGTTGCCGGAATCCTCATCAGCAGCATGACGCCCAGGGTGCAACGGCCTGCAGCGTGCTGGAGGTGAGCGGTGCGGCGCCAGCCGGCGTAGAATCTCCGCGTCGGCATCCGGCTCAAGACGGATGCGACGCGGTTCAACCGGCGAGGTGCCCGATGCGACGATGGGGGTGGCGTCTCTTCCTGGCGGTGGTGGCGATGGCGCTGTCGGCCGTACCGCCGTCTGCACAGAAGCGGGCTGTGTCCGTGGCGCTGATCGAGATGCCTTACGTGGGCGAGCGCAACGTGCCAGAGCTCTCGCCGGGCCCGGGCAACCTGGTGGCGGGCGGCCTGTCGGCCTCGCTCGCGGCGGCCGGCGCGCGCGTCAAGCCGGTGAACACCGCCCGGCTCGCGGCAACGGAGGAACGCGAGTACGGCGCCTGGCACCGCCTGGCGCTCGCCAACGGCCGCCTCGCCGACCTGGTCGCCGGGAGCCTGCGCGAAGGCGATCTCGCGGTGGGCCTCCTCGCCAACTGCAGCTCCCTCCTCGGCATGTTGGGCGGCGTCCAGCGATCAGGTGAAGGGGGCAAGCCACTGCGCGTGGGCCTCGTCTACATCGACGCGCACGGCGACTTCAACACGCCCGAAACGACGCTCAGCGGCATGCTGGGCGGGATGGACGTCGCGGCCGCAGCGGGCCTGTGCCTCACCAACCTCCGACGCACCTCGAAGCTGGACCCTCCCCTTGCCATGCCGGACATCGTGCTCGCCGGCGTCCGCGATACCGATCCGCTCGAGCAGGAACTGATCGATCGGTCGAACGTGGCGCGGCTCTCGGTCGATGACCTACGCTCCGCTGCGCGACAGGCGGGAGGTTTGCCCGGCACCTCGCCGCTCCGCCGGGTGCTCGCGGAGCTCTCGCGGCACGTGGATTGCGTCTACGTCCACGTCGACATGGACGTCCTCGACCCGCGCGAGGTCACCGGCCATTCGCTCGCCGTGCCGAACGGCCCGACGAGCGCGGAGCTCGCGCTGGCGGTTGCGGAGATGTTCAAGGACCCGAAGGCGGTGGCGTTTGGCGTCGCATCGACGCCGACGGGCGACCGGGACAAGGGCGGGCTGTCTGTCAAGGCCGCGTACGAGTTGATCCGTGCCGCCGTGCGCGGCGCCGGGGATCGCGGGGAGTTGATCCAATGAAAGAGCACGACGGGGACGACGACGACACCCGACAGGGGCCAGCCTGGACCCCGCTCGATCGGCGCACCTTCCTGAAGGCGGCTGGTTGCGGCGTGTTCGTCCTGATTCCGGTGCGCGGCGTCGGCTCTGCGGAGCAGGCGGGCGGCGGGCAGCGGTCCTATCCGGATGACTTCAACGCGTACCTGAAGATTGGCGAGGATGGGCGCGTCACCTGCTATTCGGGCAAGGTCGAGATGGGGCAGGCGAACACCACCGCGCTGGCCCAGATGCTCGCGGAGGAACTCGAGGTTCCCTTCGACAGGGTGGACATGGTGATGGGCGACACGGGGCTGTGCCCGTGGGACGGCGGCACCAACGGGTCGCGCAGCATCAAGTATTTCGGACCTGCCCTGAGGGCGGCCGGCGCGGAGGCCCGGGAGGTTCTCGTCCAGCTCGCAGCGGATTGGCTGACGCTCCCGGCTGCGCGCCTCGCGGCGCGAGACGGCTTCGTCGTGGATCGCACGGCCCCCGGCACCCGCGTGGCGTACGGGACACTGGTCAAGGGCACGCACGTCGAGGCCGCCGTGCAGAGGACTGAAGCCGTGCGCCTTCCGCGCCTCTCGGCCGGGGCGACGAAACCCGCGTTGAAGAGCCCGCCGGCATTCACGGTCATGGGACGATCGCTGGCGCGCACGGACGCGCGGGACAAGGTGACGGGGAAGGCCGCGTTCGCCGGCGACATCCGGCTGCCGGGCATGCTGCACGGCCGCGTGCTCCGGCCGCCGGTGCACGGCGCGCGGGTGAAGAGCGTCGATCTCGATCGCCGCCAGGAAGTACAAGGATGCGCGCGTCTTCCAGGACGGCGAGTTCGTCGGGGTGGTGCACCCGACCTCCGACGGGGCCGCGGCGGCGCTCGCGGCCATCAAGGCGGAATTCTCGGTGCCGACACCCGCGGTGAACGACGCCAACATCCTCGAACACCTGAAGGCACAGGTGGGTCAGCCTCGAATCGTGGAGGAGCGGGGCGACCTGGCGAAGGGCGGCAGCCTCTCGGCTCTCCGGTTCGAGGAAACCTACTTCACTCCTTACATCGCTCACGCGGCCATCGAGACCCACTCGGCCACCGCGCGCGCGAGCGAAGACGAGATGACGGTGTGGGTGTCCACGCAGCGGCCCTTCGGCGTGCAGGTGGAGGTGGCCCGGGCGCTCGGAATGCCGGAGGAGCGCGTCCGGGTGATCACGCCGCTCGTCGGCGGCGGGTTCGGCGGAAAGAGCGCAGGTCCCCAGGCCGTCGAGGCCGCGCGCCTCTCGAAACTCGCCGGCGCCCCCGTGCAGGTCGTCTGGACGCGCGAGGAGGAGTTCTTCCTCGACACCTTTCGGCCGGCCGCCTACGTCACCATCAGCTCCGGGCTGAGCGCCGCGAACGGGATCGTCAGCTGGGATTACCACACCGTCTTCGCGGGCGACCGCAGCTCGGAGATGATCTACGACGTGCCTCACTTGAGGACGCGCTCGACCGGGAGTTTCGGCGGCGGCGGCCCCCACCCCTTTGGCACCGGCGCCTGGCGAGGCCCGGGCAGCAACACGAACATCTTCGCGCGCGAGTCGCACATCGACGTGATGGCGGCGAAGGCGGCCATCGACCCGGTCGAATTCCGCCTGCTCAACCTCACCAACCCACGCATGCTACGGGTGCTGCGGGCCGCGGCCGACAGGTTCCGGTGGACGCCGGCGAAGGCGCCAAGCCGCCGCGGATACGGCGTCGCGCTGCTCGACTACCTGAACACCTGCGTCGCGGCGATGGCGGAGGTCGCCGTGGACGTCGCCACGGGGAAGATCCGGGTCAAGCGGGTGACCGTGGCCCAGGATCTCGGCCAGGTGGTGAACCCGGAGGGGACGCGCATGCAGATGGAGGGCTCCATCGTCATGGGGCTGTCGTCGGTGCTCTCGGAGGAGATCCACTTCGACGGCGGCAACGTCACGGACCGGAGCTTCTCCAGCTACGAGATCACCCGCTTCTCGCAGGTGCCCGAGATCGACACCGTCCTCATCGACAACCCCGCGCTCGCGCCGCAGGGGTGCGGCGAGCCGACGGTCACGTGCGTGGCGCCGCTGATCGCCAACGCCCTCTTCGACGCCACGGGCGCGAGGCTGTTCCGCCTTCCGCTCACGCCCGAGCGCGTCAAGAAGGCGGTCGCGGCTCAATAGAGGCATGCCAGCGGCCGCGCGCCTTTCGCTATTCCCTGACGGCGATCACCGCGCTGCCGGCGACGTTGGCCATGCATGCCAGGGACGTCACGACCAGTCGTCCGGTCATGCCCGCCGCCCATCGCAGGCGCCGGCCGACGCGTCCGCCGTGGGAACTTTCAGAATCCTCTTGACGTAATGATTCTATGATTGTAGAAATATAGATATGACAACCAAGGCGGCTGCCGACCCGGTCACGAAGTTCGCCGACATGATGTCAGCCATGGGCACCGAACCGCGGCTGCGGATCATGCGCCTGCTGCTGTCCGCCCACCCCGACGGCCTGGTGGTCGGCGAGATTGGGGAGGAACTGGGCATCCCCGGATCCACCCTGTCGCACCACCTCGAGAAGCTGAAGAACGAGGACCTGGTCACGGTGCGGCGGGAAGGGACGTTTCTCCGGTACGCCGCCAACTCGGGAGCATTGCAGGAACTCCTCGCGTTCCTGTACGCGGAGTGCTGTTCGCGCAGCAAGGCGGTCGAGCCCGACGCCATCACCCGGGCCTGCAAGAGCTGCTGAGCCCGAGAACTGTTTCCGTTTTCAGAAGGAGCGAACCATGTCGGACATCAAAGACGCCGTCAAGGAGAGGTATGGGAAGGCGGCCCTTCGCGTCACCGCCACCGAAGGCACGAGCTGCTGCGGCCCGAGCTGCTGTTCCTCGGTCCCCGGCGCGGTCGATCCGATCACCGTGAACCTGTACGACCAGAAGCAGACCGAGGGCCTGCCGGCCGAGGCCGTGCTGGCCTCTCTCGGCTGCGGGAATCCGACGGCACTCGCCAGGCTGAACCCCGGCGAAGTCGTCCTGGACCTGGGGTCGGGCGGCGGCATCGACGTCCTGCTGTCCGCCAAGCGCGTCGGGCCCGCCGGCAAGGCCTACGGTCTCGACATGACGGACGAGATGCTGAACCTGGCCCGCGAGAACCAGCGGAAGGCCGGCATCGAGAACGTCGAGTTCCTGAAAGGGGAGATCGAGAGCATCCCTCTCCCCGACAACAGCGTGGACGTGATCATCTCGAACTGCGTCATCAACCTCTCGGCCGACAAGGACAAGGTGCTGGCCGAGGCGTTCCGCGTCCTGAAGCCCGGCGGACGCTTCGCCGTCTCGGATGTCGTGGTCCGCGGCGAGGTGCCCGCCGACATCCGGCGAAACGTCGAACTCTGGGTAGGCTGCCTGTCGGGCGCACTGGACGAGTCGGATTACGTGGCCAGGTTGACGCGCGCCGGCTTCGAGGAGGTGACGATCGAACCCACGCGCGTCTACAAGGTGGAGGACGCGCGAGAGTTCCTGTCGGGCCACGGCCTCGACGTGGACACCATCGCTCCCCTCGTCGATGGCCGCTTCTTCAGCGGGTTCATTCGTGGACAGAAGCCGGCAGCGGTGCCGCAGCCAGCGTGACAGCGTTGGCCGAAGCGCGCCCCCCGGGCGCCCGGCAAAGACGGACGCCCGGGTTTCCGCTCAGGTGACGGGATTCTCTTCGCACGGCATTCATACGGAGCTGCAACCATGTCCGCCAAGAACATCAGATTCACCAGTCGAGTGGCAGCGCCTCTCTGCGCGGTCCGCGCGTTCGTGCGGGACCTGTTCGCGACGGCGGAGGCGTCGGACTTCTGCTGTGGCGTTCGATTCGAACGGACGCGGCCGCAGGAGGAGATGCCCACGCCCAGTAGTTGCTGCGGCGTGAGAGTCTAGACACGGACCGGCCGGGCGCCCCCTCCTTGCCGGCATCGATTGAGAGGACCACCATGACGAACCTCGGAAACGCGACGTCCCCCGGGGGCGGAACGTCGTGCGGGTGCCAGTCGGCCCCCTGTCAGCGCCCCGGAGAACCGCTTCGCCTGGCCATGGCGCCGGGAACGCTCAGCAGCGAGATGACGTGGCGGGATCGCCTGGGTACGCTTCGCGTGCGTCTTGGCATTGGCCGCATGAACTATCGCGTGCGGCCGGGCCTCTACGCGCTCGGACGCCCGACGGCCGAAGCACCCGTGCTGGTCTCAGCGAACTTCAAGCTCAGCGTCGATCATCTCCGGTCGGCCGTGCGGGGACTGGACGCCTGGATCCTCGTCCTGGATACCCACGGCATCAATGTCTGGTGCGCGGCGGGAAAGGGCCTGTTCGGCACCGACGAAGTGGTTCGCCAGGTGGAATCGGTCGGCCTGTCGGCGCGCGTCTCGCACAGGAAGCTCGTGCTGCCGCAGCTGGCCGCTCCGGGCGTCGCGGCTCACGAGGTCAAACGGCGGACGGGATTCCGCGTGGTCTACGGGCCGGTGCGCGCGGCGGACATTCCAGCCTTTCTGGCTGCGCGGATGACAGCCACCGACGAGATGAGGCAAGTCCGGTACGGATGGCGGGATCGCGCCATCTTGATCCCTGTCGAAGTCATCACCGGAGCCAAGTACCCCTCGTCGCGGCCGCTGCCGTCTCCCTGCTCTCCGTCCTCGCCGCGCGCGGCACCTCAGTCGCTGGATCGCTCTCCATCGGCACGGCCGCAGCGGGGCTCACATTCGTCGCGTTTCTTGCGGGCAGCGCGCTCGGCCCGCTGCTCCTGCCGTGGCTGCCCGGGCGTGCCTTCGCCCTGAAGGGCGCCATCTTGGGTCTCCTCGTCGCCGCGCTCCTTGCTGTCGTCGGATGGCCGGCGGCCGCGTTCGGTGGCTCGTGGCTGCACGCAGCGGCCTGGGCAATGCTGTTGCCGGCACTCACCAGCTTCGTCCTCATGAACTTCACCGGTTCCTCCACTTTCACCTCTCTGTCCGGCGTGCTTCGTGAGATGCGGGTGGCGGTGCCGCTGCAGATCGCGGCCGTGGTGATTGGGATCGGCCTCTGGGTGGCGGCCCTGTACCGAGGAACGGTATGAGATACTTCGAGAACGCGATCACGCTCAGCTTCGACGCCACACGCTGCAATGGCTGCGCGCTGTGCACGCAGGTGTGCCCGCATGCCGTGTTCGTGATGGAGAACAAGCGCGCCGTGCTCGCTGACCGCGGGGCCTGCATGGAATGCGGCGCCTGTGCCCGGAATTGCGAGATGGGAGCCATCACCGTCCGAGCAGGGGTCGGCTGCGCGGCCGGCGTCCTCGCCGGCCTCGTCACCGGCGGCCCGCCGGATTGCGGCTGCTCCACCGGCCCGACGGCGTGCGCGTGACCGCCCCGACGACCGAGGAACGATGAGTCGTTTCCTCCTCAGTCCGCGTATCGTCGCCCCAGGTCCCGGGCTTCCTCGAGATAGCGCAGCCTCGTGTCGGGCGTCACGTTCGGCACCGCCCAGAAGTACTTGTGTTCGACCGTTCGGATACCCGGGTAGCGGAAGCCCCACGAGTCGATCAGCCGCTCCATGGCCTCCTTCGCGCCGGCCTCGTAGACGTCCGGCCCGAAGAACGTTGTGCTGATCAGCAGCGCCTTCGAGCGCGAAAGAAGTTGCGCCAGGTGCTCGAGGAAGGCTGTTCGTTCGAACGCGACGACCGGGATGTCCTCGTCTGCGAGCCGAAGCCGCCCAGTCGCTGAGTTCCTCCCCGCCCCAGCCCCGCTCCGGACCGATACGCCATCGGATCAGAGGGCGCGCACCCAAGCCGAGACAAAAACGTCTGACAGACGGTTTCGATGATTGTGGCCGGGTTGACCAGTCGCGACGGCGCGGGATATAGTCATCCGGACATCCGGATGAGCGATATGAACGCGTCACCTCAACTGTTGTTCCGCGCTCTCGCCGATCGAACGCGCCTGCGGATCGTGAATCTCCTCGCGCGCGGCTCGCTCTGCGTGTGCGACATCCAGCGCATCCTCCAACAGCCGCAGTCGAG
The DNA here is from genome assembly GCA_963724775.1 of uncultured Acidobacteriota bacterium. Classification (GTDB taxonomy): domain Bacteria; phylum Acidobacteriota; class Vicinamibacteria; order Vicinamibacterales; family Fen-181; genus CAVRWB01. Next base: position 388,822 of record CAVRWB010000020.1, on the reverse strand, counting down.
TGTCTCGCGGCACCTGGCGCTCCTCAAGTCCGCGGGCCTCATCGCTGACCGCCGGGACGGCATGCGGACGTTCTATGCGCTGACCCCCTGGGACAGCCAGCTCGCGCGGGGGGTGCTGTCCGCCATCCGTCATCACCTGGCGGCCGAGGGCGACGACTATCGAAGCGACGCGGAAGAACTCGGGGAACTGCGGGCCCGCGGTGAGTGCCACGAGGAACCGAAAGGGACACCGCGCCGCAGTCCGCGAAGGACCGCCGCCGACGCTCGCATGGAGGCGTAGATGTCCCCACACAACGTGTTGTTCGCGTGTGTGCACAACGCCGGCCGCTCGCAGATGGCAGCCGCTTTGTTCAATGACCTGGCCGATCCGGCCAAGGCGCAGGGCCTGTCCGCCGGGACGAAGCCGGGGACCGGCGTGCATCCCGAAGTCCAGGACGCGATGCGGGAAGTGGGAATAGACCTCTCAGCCGCCCGCCCACGACTCCTCACGCCCGACCTCGCTGGCGGGGTGCAGATGCTGATCACGATGGGATGCGGCGAGGAGTGCCCCTACGTGCCGGGGGTCGAACGAGATGACTGGGCCTTGCCCGACCCGAAGGGGAGGCCGTTGGAAGAGGTCCGGGCAATTCGAGACGACATTCGCGCCCGGGTGGCGGCCCTCGTCGCGTCGCGAGGCTGGGGAAAGTAGCGACGTGGTAGCGCGGTCTTGACGATCAGGGAGCACTCATATGTCCGAGCACGTTGCCTCGCGCCTCTCGTTCCTCGATCGGTATCTCACGCTCTGGATCTTCCTCGCGATGATGGTCGGCGTCGGAGCTGGCTACTTCCTGCCCGGGCTGGTCCGCGTGATCACGGCCTTCCAGGTCGGCACGACGTCCATCCCGATCGCCGTCGGGCTGATCGTCATGATGTATCCCCCGCTCGCCAAGGTCCGCTACGAGGAGCTGGGCGAGGTATTCCGCAACACCAGGGTGCTGGCACTTTCCCTCGTGCAGAACTGGGTCATCGGCCCCGTCCTGATGTTCGCGCTCGCCATCATCTTCCTGCGGGACTACCCGGAGTACATGGTGGGCCTGATCATGATCGGGCTCGCCCGCTGCATCGCGATGGTCATCGTCTGGAACGAGCTCGCCAAGGGTGACACCGAGTATGCGGCCGGCCTCGTCGCCTTCAACTCCGTCTTCCAGGTGCTGTTCTACTCCGTCTACGCCTGGGTCTTCATCACGGTTCTGCCCGAGTGGTTCGGGTTGAGGGGCGTGGCGGTGAACGTGTCGATCCGGGAGATCGCCAAGAGCGTGTTCATCTACCTGGGCATCCCGTTCCTGGCTGGCATGCTGACGCGCTACTCGCTCGTACGCGCGCGTGGTCGCCAGTGGTACGAGACGGCCTTCGTGCCCAAGATCAGCCCGCTCACCCTCATCGCGCTCCTCTTCACGATCGTGGTGATGTTCTCCTTGAAGGGCGAGTACATCGTCCAGCTGCCGATGGACGTGATCCGCATCGCCATCCCGCTGCTGATCTACTTCGTGGTGATGTTCCTCGTCTCGTTCTACATGGGACACCGGCTGGGAGCCGACTACGCCAAGACGGCAACACTGTCGTTCACGGCCGCCAGCAACAACTTCGAACTGGCCATCGCGGTGGCCGTCGCGGTGTTCGGCATTCACTCGGGTGCGGCGTTCGCCGCCGTCATCGGGCCCCTCGTCGAGGTCCCCGCGCTCATCGCGCTCGTCAACGTCGCGCTGGCGTTCCAGAAGCGCTACTTCCGCACGCCGTCGGCGGCACCGGCCCGGTCCTGAGACGACAGCGTGCCGGCGGTTCGTATCCCGTATACGCGGCTTGAGAATGAGTACCGGGAAGACGACGCGATCCGGCAACAGCCAGGCACGGCAGATAACTGAGTTCGTCGTCGGGCACGTCGACCGGCAGCCGCTTGCCGCGATCTGGCACGACCCAGCGTTCCGGACCTTCCGCGAGCGGGTTCGTGCATTCGATTTTCCGCCGTGCTTCCACTGCGGCGGCTGTCCCCTCACCGAGACGAACGGCAAGGATTGCTACGACAACCCGGCGCCCGTATGTGGCGAGTGCCCGTGGGCGCAGGGGATCGTGCTATGTCCATGAGTGACCCGGTCACGACAACGCGACGTGCCGACCCGCGTCTCTCGCGGTATCTCGCGCTGGCCGTCCCGGCACTGCTCGCCTGGATCGCCGCCTACGCGGCGCTCCAGCCATTCGCCAGGTGGGCCACCTATCGCCTCGCGGGTCTCCCACACGGATCCAGGCTGGCCGCCGCGGTTGAGTTCTTCGTCTTCGAGTCGCCGAAGGTGCTCCTGCTGCTCGTCCTGGTGGTCTTCGGCGTCGGCATCGTTCGCTCCTTCTTCACGCCGGAGCGCACCCGCCAACTCCTCGCCGGCCGCAACGAGTCCGTCGGCAACGTGCTGGCGGCCCTTCTCGGCATCGTCACGCCGTTCTGCTCCTGCTCGGCCGTTCCCCTTTTCATCGGGTTCGTCACCGCTGGCGTTCCGCTCGGCGTGACCTTCTCGTTCCTCGTCTCCGCCCCGATGGTGAACGAAGTCGCCATCGTCCTGCTCTTCGGCCTCTTCGGTTGGAAAGTCGCGGCGATCTACACGGGCACCGGCGTGCTCATCGCGATCCTGTCCGGGTGGACGATTGGGCGCTTACACCTCGAGGGACAGGTCGAGGACTGGGTGTTCAAGACGCGGGCAGGGGGGCTCGGCCTCACGGAAGAACGGCCTTCCTGGAGCGACCGCGTCGAGGCGGGGTGGCGCGCGGTGAAGGAGATCGTTGGCAAGGTCTGGCCGTACGTGCTGGCGGGTATCGCCGTTGGCGCGGGCATTCACGGCTACGTCCCCGAGAACTTCATGGCGTCGATCATGGGCAAGGGCGCGTGGTGGAGTGTCCCGGTCGCCGTGCTGATCGGCATCCCCATGTACTCCAACGCCGCCGGCATCATTCCGGTCGTGCAGGCACTGCTGGGCAAGGGCGCGGCGCTCGGGACCGTGCTCGCCTTCATGATGGCAGTCATCGGGCTCTCGCTGCCGGAGACGATCATTCTCCGCCGTGTCCTGAAGCCGACGTTGATTGCGGTGTTCGTCGGCGTCGTAGGCGCCGGCATCCTGGTCGTCGGATACCTGTTCAACGTCCTGTTCTGACTTCGGAGAGTCCCCGACCGGGCTAGCCCTCGGCCGCTCGTGCCCTTGCCTGGTGCTGCGGAAATCTGGCGCGTTCGTGCGAAAGCGATCGGGACGGCCGGAATGAGGTCGAGGCTGGTGTGCGGCGCTTCAGCGCGAGCGCCTCGTCAGCCGTCCCGAGTGCCACGACGAAATTCAGCGGCCGACCAGCTTCTGCAGATGCTCCGGGTAACGCGCGCCGCGAACCTCGATCTTGGACACGGCGTCCTCGATGTCCCTCAGGTCGTCGGCCGTCAACTCGACCGATGCGGCGCCGAGGTTCTCTTCGAGGCGACGGCGCTTCGTCGTGCCGGGAATCGGGACGATCCAGGGCTCCTGCGCCAGGATCCAGGCGAGCGCGATCTGCGCAGGGGTGGCCCCCTTGCGCGCGGCGAAGGCCTTGAGCCAGTCGACGAACGCCAGGTTGGCCTTCCGGTTCTCCGGCGTGAAGCGCGGGACGATGTTCCGGAAGTCGCCGCTCTCGAACGTGGTGGACTCGTCGATCTTGCCGGTGAGGAAGCCCTTCCCGAGCGGGCTGAAGGGCACGAACCCGATACCGAGTTCCTCGAGCGTCGGGAGGATCTCCGCCTCGGGCTCGCGGAACCACAACGAATACTCGCTCTGCAGTGCCGCCACGGGTTGGACCGCGTGTGCACGGCGGATGGTCCGCGCGCCGGCCTCGGACAGCCCGAAGTGCTTCACCTTGCCTTCCTGAATCAGCTGCTTCACGGCCCCGGCGACATCCTCGATCGGCACGTCCGGATCGACGCGGTGCTGATAGAAGAGGTCGATGCGGTCGGTCTTCAATCGCTTCAACGCCGCGTCGGCGACCTCGCGGATGTGTGCCGGCCGGCTGTCCAACCCGACGCTTTTTCCGTTCTCGAACTTGAAGCCGAACTTCGTGGCGATGACGACCTGATCGCGAACCGCTCCAAGGGCATCGCCGAGCAGCTCCTCGTTCACGTAGGGCCCGTACGCCTCGGCCGTGTCGAAGAGCGTGACCCCACCGTCAACAGCCGCCCGGATGATGGCGACGCCCTCCTCCCGTGTGGTGGCCGGGCCATAGCCGAAGCTGATGCCCATGCAGCCGAAGCCGATCGCCGACACCTCGAGTCCGTTCCTGCCCAACGTACGTTTCTGCATGGCTGTTTCCGCTCCCTCGTCAGCCGCGTGCGCCCTCCGCCAGGACGCCGTCCCGTCGGAGCCTCGCGACGTCCCGCGTGGGCGCAGTGCCGAAAAGCCGCGTGTATTCGCGGCTGAACTGTGACGCACTGAGGTAGTCCACTTGCCGCCCCGCACTGCCCGCGTCCAGTATGCGCGACAACATCAGGCGTCGCGCTTCGTGCACGCCGCGGGTGTCGCGCGGGCTCGGCACACCGTGCCAGTCTCAGCGTACAGCATGGCCACGCGGTAGTTTGCACGATCCTCCAAAAACCTGCCTGTTCGGCCGATGTTCGCGGCAAGGATCTCTCCTCCGTGGTCGGCTCGTGGCATGCGGCCCTGGTCGCGCGTCGGACCCAATCCCATCGGTTCGGAGTCAACCAGAGGCGTGGGTGTCGCTGGCCTTGGAATCGCGCCCCACTCGCGTTTCGCGCGGGACACGGGAGGTCGAACACGCCGGGTCACCAGCGATGCGCCGGCCGCGCTGCAACGCACCCTTCAAGCCCGGACGGGCCGGCCGCCACCGTGGCACCCGACGCTCCGGACTCGCTGGGACGGGACACGGGCGGACGAATGTCGACCACCGCGGCCAGACTCAGGCTGAACTCGGCGTAGGCAGAGATCTTTCCGTGCGACTTCAAGGTCCGAATGAGCATGGATTCGAAGCCCTCAGGCACGTCCCTGAACCCCAGATACACCAGCACGCGGCGCTGGTCCTTCAGGAGGTCATAGAACGGATCTCCCTGGCAGGCAGACGCCTGAGGGACGTGGACCATCTCGTACATGCCGCCGCCGTCGGGCTGCGGCCTCCCGAGGGCCTCTGGATCGGCGATGGATATGCGGCCGTACCACCAGACGGCCGGCCAGCCCAGGCGGGTGGTCATCAGGGCGTCGCCCGGCTGCCGTTGCTGCATCAGCCAAGACACCGCCCCGCGGTCGTCGAGCTGGTGCTTGATGATCGGACGTGCAAGCGCGAGATCGTCTCGACCACGCCGCACGATGTCGAGCGAAACAGACAACGCCATCAGCCCCACGGCCACGGCCGTCACCAGCGTCGTCCACGGACGGCTGTGACCTGCACGACGAACGCGCGAAGTCGCCCAGTCGAGCGCGAGGACGATGAGGACGTACAGGGCGGGCACGATCCACAGGGAGAACCGTTCATAGAGCGGGACGAGCCCGAAGCTGACCCAGGCGAGTGCGGAGAGGGGCACGGTTGCGAACGCCGCGCCCAGCGCCGGTCGATGCCGGCAGGCAACCCCCCAGATGACGGAGAGCCACAGCGCCGCCAGCAACCCGGTCCCCGCAGGGTTCCGTGCGAGCGGCGCCACCCGGCCGAGGACCCAGCGTCCCGTCTCGATGAAGCCGGCGGAAGCAGGGGGCAGCTGTGGCGCCCAGTACCCCCGCAGGAACTCATTGTGGTGGGTGTACTGCAGGGACAGCTGGTAGTGGCCCCCAAAAGAAGCGAGCCAGATCAGGCCGCTGACTGCGAACACCGCCCCGGCACGCCAACCATGCCGCCGCCAGGTGACCGCGAGCAGGAGCAACCCGCAGGCCGGGGTGACCAGGAGCGCGCCATTGGCGAACCACTGCCCCGCGGCCGCCGCCACCCACCAGATCATCGAGCGACGCAGGTGATCGCGGGTCCGCTCAGCGTCAATGACCCAGGCCGCCTGCGCGGGAAGCATGAGGCCCCAGAACGCGTCCGCGCTGTAGTGCTTCACCTCGAGACGGTAGTGAGACAGCCACTGACCGAGCGAGCACAGGACAACCAGCACCACGGCGCCAAGCCGACTCATCCATCGCCGGCCCACCCAGAGCGCAGCCACAAGCGTGGCAATCCCGAAGCACAAGGCGAGAAGACGAGAGGCGAGCTCACCGGCCCCGAGGGTCAGCAGGATCGCGCGCTCGGCGACGAGCCACCCTAACGGCGCGCTCTGCCCCAGCCACAATGTGCCGCGGAGATCGGCAAACGCGCGGTCCCGCACGTTCAGCGCGATCATCTCCTCGTCCAGCCACAGGGAGGGAGCGCCAGCCCACTGAAAGACGTCCAGCACCACGCCCAGCAGTGCGGCTGTCGAGGCCCCGTAAAGCCAGGAATGCCGTTGCAGCCTCGAAACGAGTCCCGTCCCGCGTCGGCGCCACCACGACCACTCGTCGAGCAGCGTACCGCGGACGCCGGGCAGCGACGAGAGCGCCCATGAAGCCAGGGCGCCGAGGATCGCCATGACGAGCGGGTTCCGGGGATTGCGCGAGGAGAATCGAAGCGCCCCGTACCTGACAACGAAGCCGCCCGTCAACTCCACGGCCAGGGCCCATGCCGCGGCGGCCACGCTGACCGCGAGTAGCATCCGACGCAGACGGATGAGTCGCTGCCTGTTCACTCTCACCGTTCCGGGGGTTTCGGACGACGGGTTTCTACACCTGGGTCGATCCAGATCCTATTCCAGTCCTCGAGCCCAATGCCCAGACAGAGCGTCCCGAGTGACCGGAGCGACCTCGTCGAGTACTTGGCGCGGCGTCTAGCGCAGTTCGCGCCCGTTGACGAGCGATGCACACGCACGCTCCGACGCGCGAGGATCGATCTGTCGTGCCTGCTGACCGTACAATACGCGGATGACTAATCATGTCCGCATCCCCATGGCCGCCGCTCGACGGCTCGTGCTTGTCATCCTCGCGCTGGCCATTGTGGCGGGCGCGTGCCGCTCCACGCCGGCGGCCCCACCCGTCTCCGCCAACGCGTGGGCGGTGGTCAACGCCCGCGAGATCACGCGCGACGACGTGGACAAGGCCTACCGGCGAACCGATCAGAGCGCCCAGCCGCTTGGCGAAGACGAGGCGTTCGCGGCCAAGCTGGCCCTCCTCGACGACCTGATCGCGCAGGAGCTCTTTCTGGCGAAGGCCCGCGACCTCAAGATCGACATCACGGAGTCCGAGCTCGACACGGCGTTCGCCGAGGCGCGCAAGAACATCCCGGAGGAGACGTTCAAGCAGGAATTGGCGAAGCGATACCTGACGGCTGCCGACATGCGGGAGGGACTGCGCCGCGAGCTGCTGGTGCAGAAGCTCTTCGCGCGCGAGGTGTCGTCCAAGGTCTCCGTCACCGACCCGGAGATCTCGGCGTTCTACGAGGCGAACAAGTCGCAGTTCAACCGCACCGAGGACGCGTACCGAGTAGCGCAGATCGTCGTCACTCCTGCGAGAGAGAACCAGGTCACCAACCGCACCGGCAGCGACGCGACGACGGCCCTGGAGTCGGTGACGAAGATCCGGATGATCATGGACAAGCTGAAGGGGGGCGCGCAGTTCAGCGAAGTGGCAGCCGACTTCTCGGAGGATCCGCAGAGCGCGCCCCGCGGCGGGGACCTCGGGTTCATCCCGTTGTCCGTCGTTCAGAAATATCCGCCGCGACTGCGAGACGCGGTACTCAACGCCAATCCGGGGTCGGCCAAGGCGATCGGTGACGGCAACGGATTCGTCATCGTGCTCGTTCTCGGTAAGGACAGCGCAGGCCAGAAGGACCTCGGCACGCCGGGTGTGAAGGACGCGATCAGCCAGTCGCTGAAGTCTCGCCGCGAGCAACTGCTGCGGTCCGCCTACATCAACGCTCTGCGCAACGGCGCGGTGATCGAGAACCTGATCGCAAAGCGCGTCGTCGAGTCGCAGGGCAAGGTGCCCACGCTTGCGCCGGCGGCGCCGGGGAGGAAGTAGAAGGGCTGACGACGCAGCGGTGGACTTCTATCATGAAGCTGGCGGTGCCGATGCCTGCCAGGGCCAGAGGACGAGGGCGACCGTCGCGCCGTCCGGTCTCCCAGCGACTTGGAAGGCCGACGCATGCACACGTACGAATTGATCCTGACGTTGACCGGCGGCCTGGTGGGCGCGCTCGTCGCGGGATACGTCACCCATCGGCTGAAGTTATCGCCCATCGTCGGGTACTTGCTTGCCGGTGTGGTGGTCGGCCCTTACACGCCGGGATTCGTGGCGAACCACGCGCTCGCCGAGCAACTGGCCGAGGTCGGCATCATCCTGCTGATGTTCGGCGTCGGCCTGCAGTTTCACATCGAGGAGCTCCTGGCCGTTCGCCGGGTCGCAATACCCGGGGCGGTCGTCCAGAGCGCCGTGGCGACCGCGCTCGGTGTCGCCGTCGGTAGTGCTTGCGGATGGCCGCTTGTGGCCGGCGTGGTCTTCGGCGTGGCGCTCTCGGTCGCGAGCACCGTCGTGCTCGTCCGCATGCTGAGCGACAACGGGCAGCTCCACACCCCGACCGGCCACATTGGCGTGGGCTGGCTGGTGGTCGAGGACCTGTTCACGGTGCTGGTCCTGGTAATGATGCCGGCGCTGCTGGAACACGGTCAGCGGCACTCGGCAGCCGGCAGCCTTGCCGCCGCGCTGCTGAAAGTCGCCCTGCTCGTCGCGATCACGGCGTGGGTGGGCCCACGGGTCATCCCCTGGGTGCTGACCCAGATAGCGCGCACGCGGTCCCGTGAGCTGTTCACGCTTGCGGTGCTGGCGGTGGCGCTCGGCCTCGCGGTCGCCTCGGCCGAGCTGTTCGGCGTGTCGATGGCGCTCGGCGCGTTCCTCGCGGGCCTCGTCGTCGGGCGATCCGACTTCAGCCTCCGGGCGGCCGCGGACGCGTTACCCATGCGGGATGCGTTCGCCGTGCTGTTCTTCGTCTCGGTCGGGATGCTGCTCAACCCGGCGCAGATCCTCGCGAGCCCTGGCCTCACGGCCGCGACGGTGGGGATCGTCGTTGTCGGGAAGCCGGCGGCTGCTTTCGCGATCGTCAAGGCGTTCCGCCAGCCGACTCGCGTGGCGCTTTCGGTTGCCGCGGCGCTCGGCCAGGTCGGCGAATTCTCGTTCATCGTCGCGACCCTGGCCTCCCAGCTTGGCGTGATGACCGCGGCCGCCCGCGACGCCATCGTCGGGGCGGCGATCCTCTCGATCACGCTCAACCCGTTCCTGTTCCGGACAATCCCCACGATCGAGCGGCTGTTGCGTCGCCGGGTCGAGCCGGAGGAAGTGGTGACGGATGTTCGCGTCGAGGGCGAGAGCCGCGCCGTCGTCGTGGGTTATGGTCCCGTCGGGCGAACGGTTACACGGCTCCTGCACGACAACGAGGTGCGCTGCACGATCGTGGAGATGAACATTGACACGGTGCGCGCCCTGCGTGAGCGCGGGGCGAGGGCCGTGCACGGAGACGCGACGCGCGAAGACATCCTGCGGGCGGCCGGGGTGGCCGACGCGCAGACGCTGATCATCAGCAGCGCCGGAGTTGCCGGCTTCGAAGAAACACTCCGGCTCACCAGGCAGCTCAACGCGCGCATCCTGGTGCTGGCCCGGGCGGAGTCCCTTCGGGAGGCTTCCGCGCTCCGTGCCGCCGGTGCCGATGAAGTGTTCTCCGGTGAAGGTGAGGTAGCCCTGGCATTCGCAGACGCGATCCTGAGGAGGCTCGGCGCAACACCCGAGCAGGTGGACCGTGAGCGTTATCGCGTGCATTCGGAACTGGAATGAGGCGCGGCGGTCGGGACGAAGGGCGTCGGGCCGAAGCCCAGTCTACTTGCGGGTCGCCTCGAAGCTCAGGTTGGTGCTGAAGAACGGCATCACGTGGTTCTGGAAGCGGTCCGCCACCTTGCTGGTGTGCGTGCCGGCGTAGATCTCGAAGCTGTTCGCGATGCCGTACTTGTCGAGAATGTCGTGCAGCTTCGCCGCGTCGACACGCAGGCCGTCCTGGTCGCCGACGTCCATCCCGATGGCCCTGTAGCGGCGGAGGTTGCCGACATACTGATCGGCGAAGGCGAGCGGCGCGTTGGCCGTCCACCGCGCGAGCACGTCGGGCTGCGGCGCGCCGTCCTTCACCGGCAGGTCGAGGAAGAGCGGTGGGTTCTTCGGGTTCGGTGACCAGGCCGCAGCGGTCGCCAGCTGCGCGCGTGCGAAGAACGGCAGCTTCGCGGAGTCTTCTGGCGTCTTCACCGCCTGGAGAGTCTTCTCCAGCTCGGGGTTGCCAGGACCCGCCCCGCGCGGGGACAGGCAGCAGGGGCTCATGATGTAGAGGCTGCCGAACACGTCGGCGTGCTTCATGCCGATGCGCGTCGCCCCGTAGCCTCCCATCGAGTGGCCGACGAGGCCTCGGCTCGCGCGGTGGGGAATCGTCCGGTAGTGGCCGTCGACGTAGGCGACAATCTCCTCCGACACGAACCGCTCGAAGTCTCCGGTCGTCGGCGAGCTGGAGTACATCGAGCCGTTGTGCACCGTCTTCGAATCCGGCAGGACCACGATCATCTCCCGGGCGCCCCGTGCGAAGGCGCCCTCGATGGTCTGCGGCACGTGGATCTCCTGGGACCACTGCTCGGCGCCGATCGAGTAGCCGTGAAGGGCGTAGACGACCGGGTAGCGGCGCGTCTTCTCCCTGGCGTAGCTCGGAGGCAGGAACACCAGGACGTCGCGGTCGGCCAGGTTCCCTTCGAGATTCCCCTCCAGGGCCTTCCCGTGGACCTTGATGTGCTCCACCCCCACGGGCTTGGCCCCGGCCACAGTCGGGGGCACGTCCGTTTGCACCTGTGCGTAAAGTCGAGCCCCGAGGGCCGCGCCGGCCGCCAGCGCGAATGCGCCAATCATCCGTCTGGTTCTCATTCGTGTCCTTTCATGTCACTGAGTCGCTCCGGGCTTTAAAGCCGAGAGTCACGGCTGTCCTGCACGCAAGGACGGTCAGCGGCTGGCCGTCGCAGGCAAGACGAACCTGATCATGGACGACCTGATCGCGCAGGGCAAGACCAAGCCGTTCATCATCGTGCAAGACCAAGCCGTTCATCATCGTGATGGACAACGGCACGTGGACAATGCCGGGCAGGCGCGTCCGGCCGCCCCTCCCGCGGGGGCCGCGCCCGGGCAGCGGCCGGCCAACTGGCCGCCGCCGGGCTGGGCCGACCAGTCTTCCGGCGAGGACGTCGCGCGCAGAGGCGACCATCGGTCGGCGCCTCCCTGCGCTTGTGCGACAATCGCTTGAATATGCTCCTGACCGGTTTCGACGGCGCCCGCGAGTCCGGCGAAGGCGCCGAACTGCTGGGGATTGAGCCGCTCGAGGAGTACGCACGGCGCCTGGCGGCTTTGCTCACACCCGGGCGGCAGCGAGCCCGGGGTGCCCGCGCTCACCTCCAGCGCCTGGCCGCGCATGCAGGCGCGCTTCGTCAGATCTACACGGCCCTCGAGGACGATGCGCGCGCGGGCGAAGCGACGCCGCCGGCGGCCGAGTGGCTGCTCGACAACTTCCACATCATCTCCGCGGCCATTCGGGACATCCGCGGCGACCTCCCGCCGTCGTTCTACCGCCGGCTCCCTGCCATTACCGCCGATGAGTTTGCCGGCCTGCCGCGGGTGGTCGCCATGGCGCAGGAGTTGGTGCGCTGCAGCGCGGGGCGCCTCGACGCCCAGCGCGTGCACCGGTTCGTCAGCGCCTTCCAGTCGGTAACCCCGCTGACGATCGGCGAGCTCTGGGCGTGGCCGAGCGCGTTGAAGCTCGCGCTGGTCGAACAGCTGCGCGCCCGTGCCGAGGTCATCTCGGCCGGCCGCGCGCAGCGGCTGGAGGCCGACCGCCTCGCCGGGACGCTCGAGGCTCCGCGGCCCGGGCCGCGAACCTGGCCGACACGTTTCCACCCCGCCTTCGTGATTCGGCTGCTGCAACGATCGCGCGAACATGGCGCCGCTGCGGCCGCCCTGCGCGAGGAACTCGGGGCGGCGCTGGAAGCCCGAGGCCAGACGATCGAGGACGTGATCCGGACGGAGGCGCGTTACCAGGCCGCCGGCCAGGCCGCGATGGCCAACCTCGTCGAGAGCCTGCGCCTCGTCTCCACCTTCGACTGGAGCGAGTTCTTCGAGAGTGTCAGCCTCGTCGAGCAGGTGCTGCTGCGTGATCCGTCCGGCGTCTACGGGCGGATGGACTTCAGGAGCCGCGACCGTTATCGCCACGCGGTGGAAGAACTGGCCGAGCCGACCGGCGAGGGGCAGACCCGCGTCGCGCTCAAGGCCGTTGAACGCTCGCGGCAAGCGGCGGAACGGGAACGCGAGGCCCGCGCGGCGCACGTCGGCCATTTCCTGATCGGCACCGGCCGCGCGAGGTTCGAGCAAGGCATCGGCTGGACGCCCGGCCCCCGCCTGCGGATCCGGCGCTTCGCCTTCCGGCACGCCACGTCGCTGTACCTGGGGGCGATCGCGGCCGTGATGCTGCTGATCGTCGCTGGCGTGACGTGGTACGCCAATCGCCAGGGCTGGGGTGCCGGCGGCCTCGCACTGGTCGCGCTGTTCGCGCTCGTGCCCGCCAGCGAGGTAGCGGTGCAAGTGGTGCAGCAGGTGATCGCCCGCCTGATCCCGCCACGACGACTTCCGCGCCTCGACCTGCAGCGGGTGCCGGACTCCGCGCGCACGATGGTCATCGTCCCGACACTCCTCGAGAGCGTGGACGGCGTGCGGGACCTGATTTCGCACCTGGAAGTGCAGGCGCTCGGCAACGTAGACCCCAATGTCCACTTTGCCATCCTCAGCGACTTCCGGGACGCCCCGACGGAGGTCATGCCCCATGACGCCGAGATCCTCGAGGCGGCGCGTTCCGGCATCGAGGGCCTCAACGCCAAACACGCCCCGGACACGGGCGACCGGTTCTTCCTGTTCCACCGCGCCCGGCAATGGAATCCCCGGGAGAACGCCTGGATGGGATGGGAGCGGAAGCGCGGGAAGATCGAGGAGTTCAACCGGCTCCTGCGCGGCGCCCGCGACACCAGCTTCGCGATGCACGTCGGCGACCTCGCGGTGCTGCCCGGGATCCGCTACTGCATCACGCTGGACACCGACACCCGCCTCCCGCGCGGCGTCGCGCGCGAGTTGATTGGCATCATCACCCACCCGCTGAACCGCCCGCACTTCGACCCGCAGGTTGGCCGTGTCGTCGATGGCTACGGCATCCTGCAGCCGAGGATCAGCGTCACGTTCGCGAGCGCGGCCGGCTCGCTGTTCGCGCGGCTCTACGCCGGTCACACGGGCGTGGATCCCTACACGACGGCCGTCTCGGACACCTACCAGGACCTGTTCGGCGAGGGCATCTTCACCGGCAAGGGCCTGTACGACGTCGATGTGTTCACGGCCGCCCTCGAGGACAGCGTCCCCGAGAACGCGCTCCTGTCCCATGACCTGTTCGAGGGGCTGCACGCCCGCGTGGCACTCGTCTCGGACGTCGAGCTGGTGGACGAGTACCCGTCCACCGTACTCTCGCACGCGCGGCGGCAGAACCGCTGGGTGCGCGGCGATTGGCAGATCCTGTTGTGGTTGTTCCCGTTCGTCCCGTCGCGGCGCGGGCTGAAACGGAACCCGCTGCCCCTCATCGGGCGGTGGAAGATCCTCGACAACCTGCGGCGCAGCCTCGTGGCGCCGGCGCTGATGGCCTTGCTCGTTGCCGGGTGGACCGTGCTCCCCGGCCGCCGGTGGTTCTGGCCGGCCGTGGCCTTCGGGGTGATGGCGTCACAGCTCCTGCCGTTGGCCGCGCGCTTCCTGACGGGTCCCGGAAAGGCCCAATCGTCGCCCGTCTTCCTCCGGAACCTCCGCAACGACGCCGCCACGGTTCTCGCGCAGGCCGTCCTCACGCTGACGTTCCTGGCATACCATGCGCTCGGAACGGCACGCGCGATCGCGCTCACTCTCGTTCGCCTCGGCGTCACGCGGCGCCGCCTGCTCGAGTGGGAGACGGCCGCGACAGTCGCGGCCCGGGCGGCCGGGCTCGTCGGGCAGCGGGGCGTCCTGCGCTACGCACGCGACATGGCCGCGAGTCCCATCGCCGCGGCGCTCGTCGCCGTGGCAATTGAAAGGGTGGACATCGGCGCCTTGCCTGCAGCGGCGCCCATCCTCCTGCTGTGGGCCCTGGCGCCCGGTATCGCGTACTGGTTGAGCCTCCCGGCCACCGCCCGCGTTCGGCCACTCTCCTCGCGCGAACGCGTGATGCTGAGGCGAGTCGCGCGCAAGACCTGGCGGTACTTCGAGACCTTCGTCGCCGCCGCCGACGCCTGGCTGCCGCCCGACAACTTCCAGGAAGCTGGCGACGCTCCCGCTCCGCAGATCGCCAGGCGGACCTCGCCAACCAACGTGGGCCTCGGCCTGCTGTCGACGCTGGCGGCTCACGACCTCGGGTACATCTCGGCCGAGACCCTCGCACGGCGCATCGACCGCACCCTCACCACGCTCGAGGGGCTCGAACGGCACGAGGGCCACTTCCTCAACTGGTACGACACGGCCACGCTGGCACCGCTCCATCCTCGGTACATTTCCACGGTGGACAGTGGCAACCTGGCCGCTGCACTGATGGCGCTCGCGCAAGGCCTTCAGCACGCGATCGAGGAACCGCAGAGGCCGGTGCAGCGGCTTTCGGGCCTGGCGGACACGGCTGACGCGCTGGCCGAGGCGTCCTGGCCACAACCCGGTGGCGCCGTGCAGGACAGGCCCCCCACTGCCCGGGTGAACCAGCTCGCCCGCGAAATCGCGTCGGCCGCGCGAACCGGTTCCGCAATCGGGACCGGCCGTTTCGAGGTCCTCGCCACCCAGCTGGCGGACGCCTGGCCGGCGACGGGCCCTGTCGATCCTGGCGACGCGGCCGGCGACGTCACGTTCTGGGTGGGGGCGGTGCGTGATGCGGTTGCCCTGGTGGAGTCGGAGCCGTCGCCTCCCGAGGCGTCACTGCGAGCGCTCGCGGCCCGGGCCTCCCGGCTCGCGGACGACATGCGCTTCGACTTCCTGTACGACCGCCGCCGCCGCATTTTCGCGATCGGCTACCGGCTGGCGGACGCGGAAGGCCCCGGTCGGCTCGACGCCTCGTTCTACGACTTGCTCGCGTCGGAGGCACGTCTGGCCAGCTTCGTCGCCATCGCCAAGGGGGACGTCCCGCAACACCACTGGTTCCACCTCGGGCGACTGGTCACGAACGTCAAGGGCCGGGCCGTCCTGATGTCCTGGGGCGGAACGATGTTCGAGTACCTGATGCCGCTGCTGCTGCTGCGCGGTTTTCAGGGGACCCTGCTCGATCGTTCCTGTCGCGCCTGCGTGTCGAGACAAATCGAGTACGGCCGTCAGCACGGCGTCCCCTGGGGCATCTCCGAGTCGGCGTACTCGTTCACCGATCGCGCGGGCACATATCGGTACAAGGCCTTCGGCGTTCCCGGTCTCGGGCTGAAGCGCGGCTTGTCCGACGAGCTCGTCGTCGCGCCCTACGCGACCGCGCTGGCGAGCGTGCTGAACCCCGCCGCCGCCGCCTCGAACCTGGAGCGGCTGGCGCGCATCGGCCTCGACGGGCGGTTCGGCTTCTACGAGGCCGTGGACTATCGTCCCCGCGCGAGGACCGCGGCCCTGGCCGACGACGGGGCCGGCGCGGCAAAGGAGGTCGGCCCGATCGTCGTGAAAGCCTACTTCGCCCACCACCAGGGGATGTCCCTGGTGGCGCTCACCAACGTCGTCCGGGACGATGTGTTCGTGACACGCTTCCACGCCGACCCACGGGTCAAGGCCACCGAACTCCTGCTGCAGGAGCGCGTGCCTCGCGAGGCGATCCTGTCGGAACCGCGGCCGGCCGAGGCCGCGGCTTCGGCGGCACCCCCGCCCGTGTTTGCCTCCAGGCGCTTCAAGTCGGCCCACACCACGAGCCCGCATGCGCACTTCCTGTCGAATGGCCGCTACTCCACGGCCTTGACCCACGCGGGCGGCGGGTGGAGCACCTGGGGCGGGCTGGCCGTGACGCGGCAACGCGAGGACCGGACGTCGGACGCGGGCGGGCAGTTCATCTACCTGCGGGATCCCTGGTCGGGCCGTGTCTGGTCGCCCACCTACCTGCCCACGTGCACCGAGCCGGACACCTACGAGGCCACCTTCGAGCTGGACAAGGCGACGTATCGCCGGCGGGAAGGCGATCTCGAAACGCAGCTGCAGGTGGCCGTGTCGCCGGAAGACGACGTGGAAGTGCGCCGCCTGACGGTCACCAACCGCGGCGACCGGCCGCGCGAGCTCGAGATCACCAGCTACGCGGAGATCGTGCTGGGAAAGCCCGAAGACGACCTCTCGCACCCGGCCTTCGGCAAGCTGTTCATCGAGACCGAGTTCGACGCACAAAGCGCGGGCCTGCTCCTGAGCAGGCGGCCGCGCGCGGCGAACGACCCTGCCGTGTGGGCTTTCCATGTCCTGGCCATCGACGGACGGCTTGGGGGCGGCGTCGAGTTCGAAACCGACCGCCTGCGCTTCCTCGGCCGCGGAGCCACCGCCGCCGCGCCGGCGGCACTGGACGGCCGCCCGCTCTCGGGAACCACGGGCGCCGTGCTCGATCCGGTGGCCGCCCTCCGCGAGCGCGTCCGACTGGCACCCGGATCGTTCCTGCGATTGACCTTTTCGACGGGAGTGGCCGCCACGCGGCCGGCTGCGCTCACGCTCGTCCAGAAGTACCGCGACGCCAGTGCGGCTGCCCGCGTCTTCTCGATGGCATTCACGCACGCCCACATCACCCTCGAGCACCTCGGGTTGAGCGACAGCCAGGCGATGCTGTTCGACCGACTGGCCTCGCGCGTCTTCGGCGCCGACGCGTCGTGCATCAGTCCGGCCGACATGACCCGCAACACGCTCGGCCAGGCCGGCCTGTGGGGACATGCGATATCGGGCGACCTGCCGATCGTTCTCCTCCGGGTCGCCGATGGCGCCGGGGTTGCGCTGGCCCGGCAGCTGCTGCACGCGCAGGAGTACTGGCGCGTCAAGACCTTGCGGGCGGACCTGGTCATCCTGAACGAACTGCCCGTGGACTACCTGGACGAATTACAGGGCTCGCTGGCGGGGCTTGTGAGGGAACCTCGCTTCGCCGGCTGGATCGACAAGCCGGGCGGCGTCTTCCTGCTCCGCTCCGACGGCATGCGGGACGCCGACTGCCACCTGTTGACGGCCGTCGCCCGCGTGGTGCTGCGCAGCGACCTCGGAGACCTCGAGCCGCAGCTCGATCGTCCCGCGCCCTGGCTCTACCCGGAGCAGCCGACGGCGCCCGCCGCGAGGCCGATGCCGCCGGAGCCCGCGACCGTGCCCCCGGAAGTACCGCCCCTGGTGATGGAAAACGGCGTGGGCGGCTTCACCGCCGACGGCCGGGAGTACGTGATTGTCCTCGAGGGGAACCGCGACACGCCCCTGCCCTGGTCCAACGTGCTCGCCAATCCGGAGTTCGGCACGATCGTGAGCGCGTCGGGCGCCGCCTTCACGTGGGCGGTGAATAGCCGCGAAAACCGGCTCACGCCGTTCGCCAACGACCCCATTCCGGATCCGACCGCCGAGGCGATCTACCTGCGCGATGACGAGACGGGAGCTGCGTGGGGCGCCACGCCCGGGCCGCTGCAGCGCGGTGTGCACGGCGGGCGGTGGGTGGTGCGCCACCGGGCCGGGGGGACCAGGTACCAGCACGCGGTGTCGGGCCTCGAGCAGGAGCTGGACGTATTCGTCGCGCCCGACGATCCCGTGAAGCTGTCCCTGCTCACGCTGAAGAACACGTCGCCGAGCACGCGGCGCCTCAGCCTGTTCGGCTACGTCGAGTGGTGCCTCGGGCCTCCACGCCTTGGCGACCGCCGCTTCGTGGTGACGGAGGTGCACCCGGCATCGGGCGCGATCCTCGCCCGCAACTCGTACAACGGCGAGTTCGGCGCGCGCGTCGCATTCTGGCGGGCAACGGAAGTCCCGCGCTCGTACACCTGCGACCGGGGCGATTTCCTCGGGCGCCACTGCGGGATGGCAAACCCGGCGGCGCTCGGCCGCGATCGCCTCGAGGGCCGGAGCGGCGC
The DNA here is from genome assembly GCA_963724775.1 of uncultured Acidobacteriota bacterium. Classification (GTDB taxonomy): domain Bacteria; phylum Acidobacteriota; class Vicinamibacteria; order Vicinamibacterales; family Fen-181; genus CAVRWB01. Next base: position 370,641 of record CAVRWB010000020.1, on the reverse strand, counting down.
CGGTCTCGACCCGTGCGCCGCGCTCCAGCTGTCGATCGAGATACCGCCGGGAGAGACACGGCGCGTGGCCTTCGTCCTCGGTGAAGGTCGGGACCTGGAGCAGGCGGTCCGCTTGGTGAGCCGCTACGACTCGCTGACCTCGGTCGACGCGGCCGCCCAACGCACCGAGTGCTTCTGGGAGGAAACGCTCGGCGCCCTGCAGGTAAGCACCCCAGACGACTCGTTCGACCTCATGGTGAACCGGTGGCTGTTGTATCAGTCCCTGAGCTGTCGAATCTGGGCCCGCAGCGGGCCGTATCAGCCTGGGGGCGCGTTCGGGTTCCGCGACCAGCTCCAGGACGTGCTGGCCTTGCTGTACACGCGGCCCGGCCAATGCCGTGATCACCTGTTGGTGGCGGCCTCCCGCCAGTTCGTGGAGGGCGATGTGCAGCACTGGTGGCACCCGCCCACCGGCCGCGGGACGCGTACTCGATGCTCCGACGATCTGCTGTGGCTGCCATATGCCGTGGCGACCTATGTTGCGCGGACGGGCGACAACTCGGTCCTCGACGAGAACGTGCCGTTCCTCGAAGCGCCGCCCCTCGCCCCCGGGCAGGAGGATGCCTACCTCCAGCCGTCAGTCGCGGGCGAATCCGCGTCGGTCTTCGAACACGCGCGCCGGGCGGTGGATCGGGCCCTGGCGTACGGATCACACGGCCTGCCTCTCATGGGATCGGGAGACTGGAACGACGGCATGAACCGTGTGGGCCACCAGGGCCGCGGCGAGAGCGTCTGGCTCGCGTGGTTCCTGATCGTGGTACTCAACGAGATGGCGGGACTGTGCGACCGGCGTGGCCGCGCGGATCTCGGAGAGCGATACCGGAACGAGGCGGGTTGGCTGGCTGGAATGTCCGAGCTGGCATGGGACGGCGACTGGTACCGCCGCGCGTACTTCGACGACGGGACGCCGCTCGGGTCTGCGCAGAACGAGGAGTGCCGGATCGACTCGCTCACGCAGTCGTGGGCGGTGCTCTCGGGCGCCGCCCAGCCCCGCCGCGCCGATCGCGCGATGGAGGCCGCGCGCGCCCATCTCGTCCGACGCGACGCCCAGATCGTCCTGCTGCTGACGCCGGCGTTCGATCGGACCGCCCAGGACCCTGGATACATCAAGGGCTATGTGCCTGGCTTGCGCGAAAACGGGGGCCAGTACACCCACGCGGCGCTGTGGGCGGTCATCGCGCTGGCCCGCCTGGGCCAGGGCGATGAAGCCATGGAACTGTTCCACATGCTCAACCCGGTCAACCACACCCGGACTCGAGAGGGCGTGGATCGCTATCGGGCCGAACCCTACGTGGTCGCAGCTGATGTGTACGCGCACCCCCAGCACATCGGGCGCGGCGGGTGGACCTGGTACACCGGCTCGGCGGGGTGGATGTATCAGGCAGCCATAGAGGCCCTGCTCGGACTGCGGCGAAACGGAGAAACGTTTGCCCTCGAGCCCTGCGTGCCGGCCCGTTGGGAGGGGTACCGGCTGCGCTGGCGTCACGGCCGCACCACTTACGAGATCGCCGTTTCGAACCCAGAGCGCCGCGGCCACGGCGTGGGGTCGGCCCTTCTCGACGGCGTGCCCGTCGATCCCCGCGCGATCCCGCTCCTCGACGACGGGGCCACCCATCACGTCGTGGCGGTGTTGGGCGAGGCCGTCGGCGACGCCCGCTGACGGAGGCCACAGCTCGCCGGGACGTCCGCCAGGACTCGCAGGACCTGTCGCGGGTCTGCCGGCTGGCAGAAGCCACGTTTGGCGCGCGCTGAGGCGAGGCTCGGACACAGGCGCCACTTATTGACACGCAGAGCATGCGCGGCGACCGCCGTGGACGGTTCCGCGCGCTTACCTGGCGCGCACCTTCTGGCCGAGCGCGGGCGTGGACTCGTCGCGCCGGCCGAGCGGCAGGATCATGGGAACGCGGCGCCGATACTCCTCGTAGCCGGGGCCATGCTCGCGAGCCAGGTCGTGCTCCTCCAACTGGATCGCCAGGAGGATATACGCGGTCGTCGCCATCGCGAAGACGAGGTGCGCCACGGTCATGGTCGGCGTCGCCCAGAACGCGAGCAGGAACCCCAGGTACAACGGGTGGCGGACGAGGCGATACGGCCCCGGAGTGGCGAGAGGCACGCGGGAGTAGGGCCGCCCGACCAGCTGCAGCCATACCTGGCGGAGGCCGAACAGGTCGAAGTGGTTGATGAGAAACGTGACGGCAAGGACTTGCAGCCAGCCGAAGGCGAAGACCGCCCGGAGCACGCCGCGCGCGACCGGCGATTCGACTGACCAGATCACACCGCCGATGGGGCGCCACTGCCAGCACAGCAGCGCGAGGGCCAGGCTCGCACAGAGGACGAACGTCGAGCGCTCGACCGCCGCCGGCACCATCCGCGTCCATCGTTCCTTGAACCACCGGCGCGCCATGATGCTGTGTTGCGCGGCGAACAGCGTCAGCAGGCCGGCATCGATGACGAGCGACGCGAATGGCGAAGTGGAGGGCGTGCCGTCCAGGCTGGTCGGCACGCCGAACCCTCCGACGAAGGCAATCGCGTACAGGAACGTGGCCAGAAAGACGAGGTAGCAGCTGCAGCCATACACGAAGAACAGGATTCGCCTGCGCATTGAGCCTCCTTGGCCCGCGGGGCCGCCTGAATTGGTGTACGTTCAGGATGTGGCGTAACGAGGCGGCGCGCGATGGGACGAGTGTCCCGGTTCCGCGAACAGTCGCGCTGCGGCAGGTAGGACGAATGTCCCGCCGGCGAACGGGGAGCGATGGCCGAACACACCCGCCAGACGATCCGGTATCTCACCGCCTCTGACGGCGTGCGGCTGGCGTGGGCCGAGTCGGGCACCGGTACGCCGTTCGTCAAGGCATCGAACTGGCTGACTCACCTCGCGTACGACCTCGAGAGCCCCGTGTGGCGCCACTGGGTCCGTTTCCTCGCCGATCACTTCCACTTCATCCGGTACGACGAGCGCGGCTGCGGGATGAGCGACTGGAACGTCAGCAACCTGTCCCTCGATCGATGGGTGGACGATCTCGAGCAGGTCATCGACGCGGCGCGGCCCGCCGGCCCGGTGACACTGCTCGGCATCTCGCAGGGCTCTGGAGCGTGCATCGGCTACGCGGTGCGGCACCCCGAGCGCGTGGCGCGGCTGATTCTGTACGGGGCCTACGCGAGGGGGATCTGGCGCAGGGGCGACGTCGATCGCGACCGCGAGTACCGCGCGATCATCGAACTGGCGCGGCTGTGGGGGCGTGACAACCCGGCGTTCCGGCAGGTGTTCACCTCGCGGTTCATCCCCGGCGGCACCGACGAGCAGATGCGGTGGTTCAACGAGCTGTGCCGCAAGACGACGTCACCCGAGAACGCGACACGGCTGCTGGCGTCGAGGGCGGAAATGGACGTGACCCACTTGCTCGGCCGCGTGCAGGCGCCGACGCTCGTACTCCACGGGCGCGACGACAACATCGTGCCGTTCGAGGAAGGGCGGCTGCTGGCCTCGTCCATCCCCGACGCGCAATTCGTCGAACTCGACTCGCGCAATCACGTGCTGCAGGAGCACGAGCCGGCATGGAAGCACTTCGGCGAGGCGGTGCTGGCGTTCACGCGCGCCGGCGACGGCGGCGCGCCGGGGCACGCGTTCGCGGCGCTGTCACCGCGCGAGCGCGGGGTGCTCACGCTGCTCAGCGACGGCTTGAGCAACGCGGACATCGCCGCAGGCCTCGGCATCAGCGAGAAGACGGTGCGCAATCACCTCTCGCACCTGTTCGACAAGCTGGGCGTCTGGAGCCGGGCGCAGGCGATCGTCTTCGCACGAGAGCACGGCTTCGTCGGCGACCGCCCGGACGTGAAGCGGGACTGGTGAGGGCACGAGGGGAGGTCAGGCGAAACGAGGATCAGCGCGACGACCACTGGGACACGGTCATGATGCCCGTGCACGCGGCAGACCAGCCTACCTGAGCTTCGAGCAGGGCGGGACACTCCGCCGAGGCGAACTCTACTCTGTCAGCTTCTTGTGGAGACCTCCAAGGGTGTCCGAGTACGCCTGTTTCACCGTCGGCTCGATCGCCGCCAGCGGTTTTACCGGAATCAGGTCCATCACCCCTTCTGCTGGGAGCCCGGCCCTCAGCATTGTCGCGGTCGCACCGTCGACCATTGCCGTGACGGCCTCCGTCGCCGCGTCCCGGCTCAATCCGAAGGCGCAACCCAGGTCGATCAGTTGGTACAGCTGGAACCAAAGGTAGGTCGGCCCCATCGCCGCGACGATCGCGTATGCCTCGAGCGTCTCCTCGGCGACGTCGGGACAGGCGCCGAGAGGATCGAACAATGCGTGCATGGCCTCTCGGTCGTCGGCGGTCAACGCCTGGCTGAACGAGAGCGGGTTGTATCCCTTGTTGACGATGGAGGGGGCATTCGGGATGACGCGAGCCAGACGATTGAACCCTCCGAGCACCTGGCAGATGCGGCTCATCGTCCAGCGTGGGGCAAGCGAGACGAGAGTCGCCGTCTGCCGGAGGCTTTCTCGGATCTCGCCGAGGGCGGCTGGAAACGCGGGCGGATGCAAGGCGAAGAGGACGAGATCCTGCCCGGCCGCCTGCCGGTTGTCCTGGGACACCGAGATTGACGGAAAGTCCCCTTGAAGCCGTTCCAGGATCGCCGCGTCGACGTCGGTTACGACGACGTCGGAGAGCGAGCGGCCGGCGCGGTTCCAACCGGCGAGGATGATGCGGGCAACCCGACCGCCACCGATGATCCCAACCGATGGTTCTCTCATGGCGTCTTCCTCCGTTCGTAAGAGCTGAATCCGCCTGCACCAATTGCCGATTGGATCCTCATTCCGACCGCAGCGCGACGACGAGCGGCGATCGGAGGACTGCGACGCCGCCCAGCAGTGACGACATCAGTCCCACCGCTGTCACCCCGACGAGCAGCAGGCCGACCATGGTCACCGGCACGACTCCGCCACGCGCAGCGAGCGCCGGCACGATGGCCACCAGCGCCGACACCGTCCCGCAGGCGAGGCCGCAGACCATCAGCAGCAGATGTTCCGCGACCACCATGGCCGCCAGCGTCGCCTGGCGGTAGCCGATCGCGCGCAGCAGCGCGAGCTCGGCGCGGCGCTCGAGCACGTTGCGCAGCAGGACCGCCAGCAGTCCGATCGTTCCCAGCACCAGGCCGAGTGTCCCAAGCGACTGGAACGTGGAGAGGTAGGTGTTCTCCACCTTGTGATAAGCAGCGAGTCGCTCGCGACTCGACTCCACCCGCAGTCCCAGATCGCCCATGCGGTCGGCCAGCGCGGCGGACACGGCCGTGGCGCGAGCCGCTGGGACGTCGAGGAGGAAGAAACGATAGCCCTCCTGGGCGGGAAACAGGCGGAGAAAGTTCGCCTCCGAGACGATCAACGCTCCCTGGAGGATGCTGTCCCTGAGGGCCGCGACGATCCTCACGCGCACGGGAGTTCCTCTGCCGTCTCGGATCGTCGTTTCCCCGCCCACCGGCAGGTGCAGGCTGTATTCGAGGCTGTTGGCGTCCGCGATCGCGGGGATGACGCCGCTTCCGGCGTCCCTGTCGAGCAGTCGCCACGGGTTCTGGCGCTCCTCGCCCGTTGACGGCAGCGAGGCGGAAAAAGAGAACCGCCCGTCCGCGATGAACGCCGGTGGCGCGCCGAGGATGGCCGGCTCGCCGGGCGCGTACAGGTTCAAGCAGCTCGCATCGTCGCCCGGGCGCTGCCGGAACGAGACGATCCTGGCGTCCGCAAGCTCGGGCGCCTCGGCGGCACCGATCCCGAGCGCGTCGCGTCCAGCGGCCGTGCTGGGGTCCGAGAGCACCGGCAAGGCGGAGGCCGCGACGAGGCCGTAGCCGCCCAGGCCCGATCGCCGGTCGTTCTCATCGCCGCGCGAGTCTTTCCGGAACGCGTCCACGGACACGACGATGAACGTGGCCGATGCGATGAGCGCCACGGGCAGCAGGCTGCGCGCCGGTCGATGCGCGACGCCACGGAAAGCGAGGCGGCCGAGCGCTCGCCAACCGCGACCGCGGATCGGACGCGGGTGGTCGCGCCGAAGGACGAGCGACGTCAGCGTCAGGGTGGACACGAGCAACAGCGTTCCCGCTCCGAAGAAACCCTCCACGTTCGCGATCATGCCGGCTGCGGACGCCGCGACGACCAGAACCGCCACCGCAAAGCTCGTAGCGGCGACGACAGCACGCCCGCGGGCCCGCCCGGCCCTCGTCGCGCGGGATTCGAGGACGCCGGCCAGGAGCGCGCGCGGCGAACTGCGGGCCAGACCGCGGAGCGTCCACGCGATGGCGGCGAAAGACACCGCCGCTGCGATGCCGATGCCCGTCACGAGGGGACGCCACGACGCGTGCATGTACACGCGCTCGGTGCCGACCGCGCCAATCCACCACGTTCGGAGGCCTGCGACGAGGGCGCCTGCGTAGGCGAGCGCGCCGGCGGCACCCACGACGCTCCCGATGCCAAGGAGAATGGCGCCCTCCCCGAGGAAGATCCGTCTCAGCGTCGCGGCCGGGAACCCGACCGCCCTCAGTGTTCCGATCTCTCGCACGCGCTGCTCGACGCCAAGCCTGAAGAACGACGCGGACAGGAGCACGGCCGCGGCGATCAGGAAGGCGCTGAAATAGAGGAAGTACTCTCCGAGGTCGACCGCGCCGCGGGAGGCCATCGAGCCCGCTGCGCCTGACTGCCGCGACGGTGAAGCCGGTCGCTTCCGGATCGATCTCACGGGTGAGTGTCTCGGCAACCGTTGCCTGTGGAAGGCCCACGCGCACTGCGGTCAGCCGGCCGAAGCGGCTTCGCCACAGCGCCTGCCCCGTTGACAGGGTGACGATAGCCTTCGGCGTTCCCCGATAGCGCTCCCAGTACTCCTCATCCGCCGCGCGAATCCGACCAAGGTCGATCGGAAACGGCGGGTCCCAGGCACGCAGGCTGCCCGCGTCGCTCACTCCCGGCACTTCGGGCGCGAGCGTTCCGTCCAGACCGCCGCCGATGGCCACCACCCCCGCGAGAGTGAACCGAGCGGTGCGCGAGACCAGGTTGGCGCCCTCTTCCCAGTGGTAGTAATCCACGTCGACGGGTTCGCCGAGGGGTATCCCGAGATCCCGCCAGGCCCACTCGTTGAGCCAGATGGAATCGTGCGCGTCCACCGTTGGAGCCGGCATGGGCGAGCCCGCCACGAGTCGCACATCGCCCATCGCGCCATGCCCCAGATCCACCGCGGCAATGATGCTGTAAGGGATGTCTCGCCCCCGTGCACGAATCGCGTTGGCGAGGTAGGCGAAGACGCCCGACGCCGGCCGGCCGGCCCCTCTCGCTGCACCGAACGCCGCCGTGGCGATCGAATCGTCCACCAGGATGCGCGCGCTTTCGACTGCGACGCCCTGTCCCGACGTGATGGTCCGCAGGCGGATTCCAACGTCCGACGGTGTGATGTGTTCCCGAAGCAGCCCCCGCAACCGGGGCAGTTCGTCTTGCTGCGAGGTGCTGGAGATGAGGATCGTATTCGCGCCACCCGGCTGCTGCAGGGCGCGCTGCAACCGCGCAAGCGGTACAAAGAGCGAGAAGACCGCACCCTGCCGCGGCCGCAACGCGAACTCGCCGAGGCTGCCCGGTGGGGCGACTCTCCTGCAGGTAAGCCTGATGGTCCTGGCCAGGACGTCGCGCCGGCCGTAGAGCGACTCGCCGGGGATGTCCTGACGGTTGCCGATACGAAGCAGCAGGCTGTCTCCGGCGTGAACGCCCAATTGCGCGGCGAGCGGCGCGCCGACGATCGCCGCCTGGTCCTCGAAGCCAAGCGGTGCGGACAGTCCATGAAACCGGAAGAACCGTTGATCGACCCCGTAGACGTTGACGTCGTAGGCTGCGCGGGTTGTTCCTTCCCTGATGAGGGATCCCTCGACCGCGATGATGGGACAACTCGCGCGTACGTTTCCGGCCGGGCGCCCGGCAGCGAAAGCACGGGCGAGGTCCTGTCGGAAGAAGCGATCGGCCGAGACCACGTAATCGGTCGCGCCGAGGCGCTCGTTCAGCAGGTCGCGCAAGCTCGTGCGGACGGACTGGCCCACGACGAGCGCGCCAGCCAGCACGGCCACCGCAGCGGCGACACCGGCCACCACCGCGGCGTTCGTGCGCCAGTAGTACAGGAGATTGCGCAGGAGTTGCCGGGCCATCGCGTCACCGCAGTTGCAGCTGACCGTCGCTCAAGCGATAGCGGGTGCCCATCTGGTCGGCGAGGCCGGGGTTGTGCGTGACGACGATGAGAATCGAGTGCTGGCGCTGATGAAGCTCGAGGAGCAGCTTGGTCACGACCTCGGCCGAGGCGTGATCGAGATTGCCCGTCGGCTCGTCGCACAGGACGAGGGCCGGGTTCTGCACCAGCGCACGCGCGAGGGCCACGCGCTGCTTCTCGCCGCCCGAGAGCTCCTGCGGGCGGTGGTGCAGCCGGGCGCCGAGGCCGACCTGTTCGATGAGGGCTCGCGCGCGTCGTTCAACGTCCTCGTCTTCGTTCGTCGCCACGAGCGTCGGCACCAGTACGTTTTCGAGAACCGAACACTGGGGCAGCAGGTGGTGATCCTGGAACACGAAGCCGACGCGGCGGTTGCGGAAGGCGGCCAAGTGGCGGTCGTCGAGGCCGAACGGGTCCTCGCCGTCGAGCAGCACGGTTCCCGACGTCGGCGGCTCGAGCGTCCCCACGATGTGCAGGAGCGTGCTCTTCCCGCTGCCGGACGGCCCGACGATCGACACGGAGTCGCCGGCGCGGACGCAAAGGTCGATCTCCGACAGGACACCGATGGGCCCGTCAGGCGCCGGGTACTCTTTCGAAACCCGTTTGACCTCCAGCACGCGTTTCGCTCCTGAGGCAAAGCTGGAGCTTTGCCCTACACCTGACTGCGAAGTGCCCTACACCTGCCTGCGAACGAGCAGCGACCGGTAGACCTCCGTCACCCGCGCCACCATTCGCTCGGCTCCATAACATGCGCGCACGCCCTCGTAGCCCGCGGCGCCCAGTTGCCTCCTCCGCTCGCGGTTCGCTGCGAGGGTGAGTATTCCTCGTACCAGCGCGTCGACATCGTCGGCCTCGGTCAGGATGCCGCCGCCGGTGTTCTCCACCACCTCCGTGAACACCCCCAGGCGCGGTTGCACGACCGGCACGCCGCTGGCCATGGCTTCCAGGAGGAACTGCCCCTTCTGGGTGGGTCGGGGCGAGGGCACCGAGAGCACGCTGAGAGTCTTCAGAAAGGCCAGCTTGCCGGCCCGGTCGGGCGCGCCCACGCAGTCCAGGTGCCCTGCCAGCCCCCACGACGCCATCTGCTTCTGGATCCCGTCGAAGTACCCGCGATGCTCCGGGGCCAGGTAGCCAGCAACCGCCAGTCGGCTCGGCGGAAGGCCCGGTGTCGCCCATAGGCGGCGGTACGCCTCGCACAGCACGTGCAGTCCCTTCTCGGGCGCTATCCGTGCGAGGTAGCCGATCGTGAACGGCTCGTTGTCGAGGCCAGCCCGCTCGTGGCCGTCGAAGTCGATGCCGAGAGGCACGACGTGGACACGCTGCGAGTCAATCCCGAGATACTCCGACATCCGCTTTGCGCCGAACTCGCTGACTGCCAGGAACGCGTCCACCGCAGCGGCGTGCTGTCGAATGAGCCGCAGAGCCTCGGCTCGATACGCCTCTCCCAGATCCTCGAGAAAGCCGTCCTCGCCCTGCAGCGTGCAGACGACGGGCACGTTCAACTCGCGCTTGATGGCCGGGGCGAGCGCGATCATCAGCGAGTTGGGAATGCTGACGATCTCGGGCGACAGATCGTCAGCGATGAACCGTATCAGCTCGAGTACCGTGCGGTGCTGTGTTCCGTCGGCGCCGTGGAGCATCGACACGGTCAGCCGGCCGAGCTGATGGGGATCGACGCTGACGCCGCGCCTCGTCGCCAGGCGCAGGAGCGGAGCCGCGTCGAGGAGCCTGTTCACGAAGCGCGGCGTCCGGCGGAAGAACGGAACGTGCTCCTGCAGGAACACGTTGATGCCGCCCAGGTACACGCGGCCATGGCTGACGTCGCGTCCCTCCGGGCGAGTCGGCGTGTAGGTCGGAATCAGCACGACATCGTGGCCGGCATCCAGCAGCCCGGCGGCCAGCACGTTGTCGCGCAGGCAGCTGCCACAGTACATGTGCCCGGCGCCGGCAGTGATGTGCGCGATTCTCATAGGGGTCATCGCAGGCAGTACAGCGTGCCGTCCTGCGAACCGATCACGAGCGACCCACCGGCTGCAGCCGGCGATGCGGTCAGAGCCCCGCCCGCGGTGAACTGCCAGGTCTTCTTTCCGGTGGCGAGGTCCAGCTCGTAGAGGTTGCCGTCGCTCGACCCGACGAAGACGCGGCCGCCGACGATGAGCGGCGAGGAGTCGACCCTGGCTCGCGTCGGGAACGTCCAGAGCGCCCGGCCGGTGGAGCGGGCAATGCAGTGGACAATCTTGTCGCGGCCGCCCAGGACGATGCGGTCACCGGCGACGGCGGCCGACGAGTAGAACGGGAACGTGCGGGTGGTGCGGTATCGCCACCGCACCGCGCGTCGCGCCAGGGCGATTCCCAACACCTCGTTGCCGAAGGTGCCGACGTACGCCTGGCCGTCCGTCACGGCGGCTGATGCCCCGGTGTAGTTGCCGAGCGGAACGTCGAAGCGCTGCTGCCCCGACGCCACGTCGATCCCACGCAGGTGCTCGTCGCATCCGGACACGTACACCGTGTCCTTGTCGATTGCAGGTGTGCAGTGAACCGGCCCGCCCGTGCGGAACTTCCAGATTACCGCGCCGGAGGCTGCGGAAAGGCAGTACAGGTGCTCGTCGTACGAGCCGATGAAGAGGCGGTCGCCCAACAGGTTCGGGGACGAGTGAATTTCTCCTTCGGTCTTGAACGTCCAGCGCACCTTGCCGGTCGCCGCATCGACCGCGTGGACCAGGCCGTCGAGGTCGCCCACGTAGACGACGCCGTCGCCGATCGCCGGCGACGAATCCTCGATCGACGAATTGGTGGAGTACTCCCAGCGCGCTTTCCCCGTGGCGAGATCGATCGCGTGGAGGAAACCGTCCCGCGATCCCACGTAGACGGTCCCGCTGGCGATGGCCGCAGACGAGGCGATGGCGTCTTTCGCCTGAAAGGTCCACGTCAGCTTGAGGGCCGGCGCCAGGCCCGTCTCAGCAACGCCAAGCAGAGACTTGGAACCGCGGAAGCCGGGCCAGTCCGAACCCGGCGCGGCCTGCTGTCCGAGCGCAAGCGCCGACGACAGGGCTAGCGCGGCAGCCGCGAGGCGCGGGGGGGACGCCTTCATCGCTTGGGGCTCGCTGGAGCGGTGATGGCGTAGAGGTCCGATCGCGTCATGACGTAGAGCACGCCGTTGGCGGGTACCGGCGTGCTGTAGACCGAGTTGCCCATGTCGATTTCAGCGATCTTCTTCAGTTCCGTGCCCGCCTTGAGCACCGCCACGTCGCCGTCCTGGTCGCCGATGTACACCTTGCCGTCGGCGACGAGCGGCGAACCCCACACCGGGGAGAGCGTGTCGTACGCCCAGTGAGGTTTCCCGGTCTTGACGTCGAGGCAGTGCAGAACGCCTTTCATGTCCGCGACGTAGACCAATCCGTCAGCCACCGCAGCCGTCGAAATGGATCGGCGAACCTGGTCGTACTGCCAGACGCGGCCCGACCCGGTGATGTCGCCCTTTCCACCGGGCTTGATGCAGTACGTGTGGCCGACACCGTTCGGGTGGTCCGGGTCCTGCCCGACGCTCATGAACACCTGGCCGTCGCGGAAGACCGGAGTGGAGATGCCGTAGTTGCGCGTCTTCGGCCAAACCGCGTCCTTCGGGTTCAGGTCGAACTTCCAGAGCTTCTCCCCGGTCCTGGCTTGGAAGGCGTAGAGCCAGCCGTCGCCGCCCGGGAACAACACCTGCGTGACGCCGTCGACGATGCCCACCGACGCCGAGCCCCATTGGCCGTGGAGGATGTTCTCACCCGGAGAGTTGTCCTGCCACACCACCTTGCCGGTGTCCTTGTTCACCGCCAGGAAGCTGGGAGCCGTCGGCGCGAGAACCTTCTCGTCACCGCTGTCGCGGCCATTGGGTGTCACGACGAAAACGAGATCTTCCCAGATGGCCGGGGACGAGGCTGCCATGAAGAGCTGCGCCACGCCCAGGTCCTTCCGCATGTCGAGCTTCCAGATGATGTCCGCGTCGTTCGGCCCCTTGTAGGCCTCATCCTGGAACGGGCCGTCGTTCCTGCCGTCCTTGAAGCCCTCCGTATCAAGGCAGACGACTTCGCCGCGGTTGCTCACGTAGTACAGCCGCTTGCCCTCCACCGCCGGGGATGAGCAGACGCCCTCTTCGGACCAATCGCTCTCCCCTTCCAGTTTCTCCGTCACGGCCTGCCAGAGGAAGGTGCCGTCGGACTCCCGAAAGCACATCAGCACGCCCTTGTCGCCCGTGATCTCCGGGTTCCTCGGGTTGCCGTTGTTGGTGCCGAGGAAGATCTTCCCGTCTGCCACGACGGGGTTTCCGTTGGAGGCGGAACCGAGCTGCACCTTCCACTTGATGTTCGTCCCGTTCTTGGCGTCCCAGGACTCCGGCAAGTCCTTCATCGCGGACACCATGTTGCGCTGGACGCTTCCGCCCCACATCGGCCAGTCCTGCGGGCCCATCGCCAGCGATGCGACGCCAGCGAGCGCGAGCCAGATGAACGAGTGCTTGGTGCGCATGGAAACTGGCTCCGTACGGTTGCGTCAGCCGTGCTGCGTCGTCGGCGTGTCCCGCTGGACGACCTCGATCGCCTGCTCCGGGCACGCCGGTACGCACAGCCCGCAACGGGTGCACTTGCCGTCGATGACTTCGTGCTTCAGGTACGGCCTCGCCTCGATGGCGTTCAACGGGCACACCTGCGCGCAGACCGTGCAGCCGGAGCACGACTCGAGCACGCGGTAAAACACCTGTGATTTGTCGGCGGCCTTGGGGCGGGCTCCAGCCAGGGCGCCCTTCTTCAGCTTCCTCTTGGGAAGGGCTTTCAGCGCAGCCAGGCGTTCCGCGCCATCCTCCACCAACGCCTCGCTCAGCCTGGCCACCGTCGCGGGAACGCCGACCCACTCGCCCCGGCGCGGTCTGAGCCAGTTCAACCACGCGATGAAGCTACCGAGCGACACCAACAGGAGCAAACCGCCGCGCCGGTAAGACGTCACCCGCCGCTCGAGCGCTTCCCGCTGGCGATCGAACTCGGGCTGCAGCAGCGTCTTGTGAACGGTGGCATCCGTGCGCGCCCGCTCCTTGAGCGACTCGACCAGCGCCTTCTCGGGTGACGTCACCCGCACGGCGTGCACGTACTCCGCGGCGAGCCACGCCCCCGAGGAGATCACGATGGCGGCGGCGACGGCGCCGAACCAGGAGCGGACGATGGTGAGCACCTTGCCTGGCTTCATGAGGCACCCGTCCGCGCCGTGTCGCCCCGATACAGCTTCAGCTCGAACGGACCCTTGCCGCCGCGCAGCTTCACTTCGCGCGGGCAGTACTCGTAACACCGCGCGCAGCTCACGCACGAGGCGCGGTCGGCCCGGTTGTCGCGGATGGCACCCACGGGGCAGGCCTGCGCGCACAACCCGCAGTCCAGTTCCTTGTCGGGGGTGACGCTCACGTACTTCCATGACACGCGCGACGCGAGCGACAGCAGTGCGCCGTAGGGGCACAGCCAGCGGCAGTACGGCCGGCCGTAGAACATGCCGACGGCGATGAACCCCGCACCGATGGCCAGCATGCGGAACGGGCCCGCGACGCGGAAGAAGCTGATGAACGGGTCCCACTCGCAGATCAGGAACCTGCGGCCGGACAGCGCCTTGCCCGTCGCGCTCACCGCCGGGAGGCCCCAGCCCGCGAACCAGACGGCGACCGCGAGGTACACGAACGGGAGCCACCGCAACCACCGGTCGACCTTCTCAGGTACGGTCTTCGGCTTCAGGAGCACCAGGTCCTGCACCGCCCCCAGCGGGCACACACCGCCACAGAACACCCGCCCGAAGAAGAACGCCGCGAGGAGCGGCAGGAAGAAGAAGGCAAGGACGCCGTATGAGATCAGGTACCGCGGATCGGCCAGCGACAGCGTGACGTTCTGGATCGAGCCGATGGGGCACGTGCAGCCCTTGCGGTAGAAGCCGAAGTAGGCGATCGCGGCGATGCTGAGGGCCAACGCCCCGGAGCGGCTGCGCCGTCCGAGCACCAGGTATGCGCTCAGGCCGAGGCCGGCGGCCAGCATCGCGACGTCGATGCCGAGGGCGATCCCCGACCGGGGCTCGGGGTGCGTCGGCACCGGGAACGAGTAGCTGCCGCCGAAGTCGGGCGGCGCCTTCTGGTACTGCGCGACGAGCGCGCTCGACGCGAACGCAAGCAGGAGGAGGAGAAGCGGCCAGGGAGACCTCGACCCGCCGCCTCCACACGGCGGGCCGCTTCCTGCATGCCACTGGCCCGGTCGAGGCGAAGCCGCGCCGGAGCCCCGGAGGGGCGAAGGCGGGCTAGACATTGCGATGTTCACCCACGCGAGGGATGGGCGACAGGCCCGGCGTCACCACGCGCACGATGGCGGCTTCGGGACACGCCACGAGGATCGAGCACTCGTTGCAGGTCACGCAGCGGTTGTAGCGGATCTCGAGGCGCAGTGAGCCGTTCCCGGCCGGCGGCTTGCACGCCTTGACGCACTTCCCGCAGCCGGTGCACCGCGCCTCGTCCACGGTGTACTCGTAGTAGTTGTTGTTCGGGTCGTCGGGATCTTCCTGCCCCACCACGCGGCGCTTGAGCGCGTCCTGCGGGCACACCTTGCCGGACGGGATGCCCACCTCGTCTGGCGCGCTCATGACGTCCATGAACGCCGGGCACAGTCGGCAATAGCCGCACTTGGAGAACTCGTTGACCGCCTTCACTGCCGACAGGGGCAGGACGCACGACGTCCGGCACAGGTCGCAGGCGGCGCACTTGAGTGGATCGACCTGGAAGACCGCCTGCGCCGAGGCGCGGCGCGCCAGCAGCGTGGCGGCTCCGCCGGCGAGCGCCGTCACGCCGACGACGCGGCAGGTCGTCTCGATGAACTGGCGCCGTGTGCTCGTTTCGCTCATGACCGTCCAAAGACGGCAATCGTGCGGCGCTCGGGATCCGCCGCGACGATCCGCCCGGTAGAGTCGACCGCGATGTGAATGTGCCGGCACATCGGGTCGAAGTGTTCGGGGCCGATGACCGCCAGGAGGCTGCGGTCCTTGCTGAAGACCTTCACGCGCGCGATCATCTTTTCCGCGGTCACGATGCCGCCGCCGGGCGCGACCGCGACGTTCACCGGGTTGCAGCAGCCGACGAAGTCCTCGGGCCGAGCCATCCCGAACGTGCCGAACGCTCCCACCATCGCCCCGTCGAGTGTCCACGACGTGACCTGGTGACGCCCGGTGTCGGTCGCATGGACCACGCCAGCGCCATCGACGTCGAAATCGAGGCTCTTGTTCGGCAGCCTGAAGCCGCCGGTCTTGTTCTGCGCGCCGATGACTCCCTTCTCGCTTCCGCGCAGGTCATAGCGGCGAATGACGCGCGCGTCAACGTCGGCTGCGAGGACCGAGTCGCGAACGAGCCGGATCGCGCTCACGTCGGCAGGCTTGCCGTGTGCGCCGGCCGCAAAGCCCCCGATGTGAGCGCCGGTGCCGTCATACAGGTCCACGCGCCCCGGGGAGCCGACCGCCACGCGGCCATCCGCCGCCACACCGAGGCACGATGCCCTCTCCGGCGCCTTCCAGCTGCGCGAGAACCCGTCCGCTTGCGTCGAACACGCGGACCTCGTCGTCGCCCAGCGCGCAGACAGCATCGTGGGGCCCCACGGCAATGCCCGACAACGAGCGCCGGAACTCGCCGGGCATGCCGGCACCAGCGAGGACGGCCACGCGGGAGTATTGCTGCGGCAACGGTGGAATCGGAAGAGTTGGCGGAAGACCGGGTGCGGCTGCCGGTAAGCCCGCGGACGCGGCTGCCGCCGGTTCGCCGGGACGCAGGACGCCCGCTGCGACGACGCCGAACGCACCGACAACGCTCGCGAGCGGGAGGAAGCGCCGCGGCACGCGCTGACTCCGGCCGTCGTCGCGCGCCTCGGGCGGATGCCTCACTTCGTTCGAGTCCATGACCGTCTCCCAACGCTGAAACGCAAAGCTGGAGCTTTGCGCCACCGAGACTACTTGCCGGCGACCGGCGGGCCCACCTGCACGCACACCAACTGGTTCATGTCGCGGAGCACCAGCTTGTGGTCCGAGATGGCGAGCGGCCCCCAGACGTCCTCGCCGCCCAGCACTTGCGCGCTCGCCAGTTCCTTGTACCCGGTCGTGTTCGCCTCGATCAGGCGCAGCATCCCGGATGTTCCCGTCCACCACGAAGAACATGCCGTCCGCGAACGTGTAGCCGCCGAGTTCGAACGTCCGGGCCGAGGCCGCGTCGCCGACGGGGCTTTGCCACACGACCTTGCCGTCCAGGCCGACGCACATGAAGCGGCCGCGCGTTTTCGAGCCGACGCCGAACAGGTGGTTCTTGTAGAAGATGGGCGTGTGGACCTCGGAGTTGAACTGGGCGCTGGTGAGCCCGTACAGCTTCTTCACCGTGAACCCCGACGCCCCCTTCTCCACCTGGATCATCATGCTGCCCGCCTCGTACCCGCTCGTGACGAAGACCCGGCCGTCGCCAATCGAGATCGGCGAGGGGACGCCGGCCATCTTGGTGGCAAACGGGATGCTCCACAGGATCTGCCCATCCGCCGCGGCAATGCCGACCACCTTGTTGGTCGTCATGTAGAGGTACTGCTTCACGCCGGCGATGGTCGCGGGCATCAGCGAGCTGTGCGACATCACGTCCTTGCCAGGGTTGGACGACCGCCAGATCTCCTTCCCCGTCGCCTGGTCGAACGCCACCGCGAGTGCGTCGCCGCCGGTTGCCAAGACCACCCGGGTCCCGTCGAGGAGCGGGTTCTGCCCCGCGTACCACCCGGGGATCGTCGCCTTGTAGTCCTGCACCAGGTTCTTCTGCCACACGATCTTGCCGGTCTTGATGTCGAGCGCGTGGAACCGGCACTTGGGATCGAGCGAGAAGACCAGCCGCTCACCGATGGAAGGCACGGTCCTCGTGATGCCGTGGTTGGGCCGGATCTCGACGGCGTAGCTCCAGCGCCAGACGTCCTTGCCGTCGGCCATCGACAGGCAGCGGACCACGTGCTCCTTCTTCGCCGGGTCGTAGTCGTTCAGATACAGGCGGCCCGCCTTGATCGCCGCGCCGGCATAGCCCTCGGCCACCGTCGTCTTCCAGAGCACCTTCGGACCGCCCGCGGGCCACGTCCGATACAGGCCCGTTTCGGTGGACTGGTTGTCACGATTCGGACCGCGCCACTGCGGCCAGTCACCGGCCACAACTGTCGTCGCCGCGCAGACGAGGGACAGGAACAAGCAGAGTCGAGGTCTCATGGAGCCACTCCGGTGTGCCGCACGGTAACGGGTCGGGCACGAGAAGCCGCGCGCAGTTGCGACATGCTACCGTTCGACTCGGGCGATTCCTAGACCAAAATCGTCCGGTCCCCCGTCGAGCTAACGGTACGGTACAGCCACCCCGACAGCACCGCGCTGCGGCAATTCTGCACGCAAGCCGGACGAATGCCACCAGGTCTTGGCGAACGGTGCAATCTGACTGGTGAACCGCACGACGGCGGTGGCCGTTCGTGTAGAATCCGGCCTGCGGTCTGCGCATCGAAGGACGAAGGAGCCGGCAAACCATGACCAGAGGGATTCGGTGTCTCGCAGTGGCGACCCTTCTGCTGGGGTCGCTGTTCCTTGTCCGGGTGCCGGGCCAAACGCGGGATGCCCAAACAGGCTGGACGTCTTTCAGGGGCGCGAACGCCTCGGGCGTGTCGGACGGTCAACCACTGCCTGTCGAGTGGAACGTCCCGGGCGGGAGGAACATCCGCTGGAAGACGCCGATTCCCGGACTGGGCCATTCGAGCCCGGTCGTCTGGGGCAACCGCCTGTTCGTCTCCACGGCGATAAGCGGCGCCTCGAACCCGGAATTGAAGGTCGGCCTCTACGGCGACATCGCGTCGGTGAACGACGGGAGTCACCACCGCTGGCTGGTCTACGCAATCGACACCGCGTCCGGGAAGATCCTGTGGGAGAAGACGGTGCACTCGGGTGTGCCGAAGGTCAAGCGCCACCCGAAGTCCACCCACGCCAATTCGACGCTGGCAACCGACGGGCGGCGACTGGTGGCGATGTTCGGGTCCGAGGGCCTCTACTGCTTCGACCTCGAGGGCAAGATCCTCTGGCAGAAGGACCTCGGAGTGCTCGACTCGGCCTATTACCAGGTTCCGGACGCGCAGTGGGCGTTTGGCAGCTCCCCGGTCATCTACCAGGACCGTGTGCTGGTGCAGTGCGACGTTCTCAAGGGATCGTTTCTTCTCGCGCTGAATATCGCCGACGGGAGCGAGGTGTGGCGAACGCCCCGGCAGGACGTCCCCACGTGGGGAACGCCGACGGTGCGTGCCGACGCCGCGCGCGCGCAGGTCATCGTCAACGGCTACAAGCACGCCGGCGCGTACGACCTGGCCACGGGCAAGGAGATCTGGCGCCTCACGGGCGGCGGTGACATCCCGGTGCCGACGCCGGTGGTGGCGCACGGCCTGGTCTTCCTCACGAGTGCGCACGGCCCGCTCGCGCCCATCTACGCGATCCGGTTGAATGCGAGCGGCGACATCTCGCTCAAGGACGGCGAAACGTCGAACCAGTTCGTCGCGTGGAGTTATCCGCGCGATGGCGCCTACCTGATCACGCCGGTTGTCTACGGCGACTACATCTACGTCACGAAGCCCAATGGCGTGACCAGCTGCTACGACGCCCGGACTGGCAAGCGCCAGTATCAGGCACGGCTGGGTGGCGGGACCAGCGGCTTCACGGCCTCACCCGTCGCAGGCGACGGCAAGGTGTATTTCGCGAGCGAAGACGGCGACGTCTTCGTCGTCAAGGCCGGGCCGGTCTTCGAGCTGCTGGCGACCAACTCGATGGGCGCGGTGTGCATGGCGAGCCCGGCCATCTCGCATGGCGTCATGTACTACCGCACGCAGTCGCACGTCGTGGCCATCGCCGCCACTGCGAGATGAGACACCTGCGCAGATGAAGACACATTCGAACCTGCCCCGCATGGCCCGAGCAGTGGTCGCGGCCGCGCTGCTCGTGCTGTCCGCCGCCGCGCCGCTGGCGTCGCAGGACTGGCCGATGTGGGGCGGCGCGCCGGCTCGCAACATGTCCTCGCCGATGACCGGTCTGCCGGCGTCCTGGGACATCACGACGAACGAGAACATCCGCTGGAAGGCCGAGCTGGGCTCGACCTCGTACGGGAACCCGGTCGTGGCCGACGGCAAGGTGTTCGTGGGGACGAACAATGCCGTCCCGCGGAACCCGAAGGTCACCGGCGACAAGGGCGTCCTGATGTGTTTCCGCGAGAAGGACGGCGCGTTCCTCTGGCAGGCACTCAGCGACAAGCACGAGGCCGGGAAGTCGCTCGACTGGCCGGAGCAGGGCGTCTGCTCGTCGCCGGCCGTCGCGGGCAAGCGCCTCTACTACGTGACGAACCGCGGCGAGCTGGTGTGCCTCGACACGGAGGGTTTCGCCGACGGCACCAACGACGGGCCATTCCGCGAAGAGGCGTCACAGGGGCCGAACGACGCGGACGTCGTATGGAAGCTCGACATGATCAAGGAGCTGGGCGTGTCGCCGCGGAACATGTCCAACTCCTCGCCGCTGGTCTGGGAGGACCTCGTCTTCGTCGAGACATCGAACGGGCGGCACGACGAGGAGGGGAAGGTGCTGTCGCCCCGCGCACCCAGCTTCCTGGCGGTCAACCGGCTGACCGGCAAGGTCGCCTGGCAGGACAGTTCGCCGGGAGACCGCATCCTCCACGGGCAGTGGTCGTCCCCCGCGCTCGGCGAAGTCAACGGCATCGTCCAGGTGGTGTTCCCGGGCGGCGACGGGTGGCTCTACGCCTTCAACGCGCGGAGTGGGGCGGTGCTCTGGCGCTTCGACCTGAACCCCAAGGATGCCGTTTGGCCGAAGACCAGGAACTACGGCCTCGCCACGCCCGTCTTCCACGGCGGCAAGGTGTTCATGGCTGTCGGCCAGGATCCCGAGAGTGGCGAGGGCGTCGGCCACCTGTACTGCATCGACCCGACCAAGTCCGGCGACATCACCGAGACGGGCCGCGTGTGGCAGTACGACAAGATCAGGAGATCGATCTCGACGGCGGCCGTCGCGAACGAGCTGCTCTACATCTCGGACTTCAGTGGATTCCTCCACTGCCTCGACGCCGCAACCGGGAAGGCCTATTGGACGTTCGACATGCTGGCGGCGGTCTGGGGCTCGCCGGTGGTCGCCGACGGCAAGGTGTACCTCGGCGACGAGGACGGCGACCTCGTCGTGCTCCAGGCCGGCAGGGAGATGAAGAAGCTCTCCGAGGTCAACATGGGGAGCGCCGTCTACGGCGCCCCGGTGCCCGCCAACGGCGTGCTCTACGTCACGAACCGTTCTCAGCTGTTCGCCATCGCGGCGGGACCGCCGCCGGCACGCCGGTGAGCCGCGCGTCGGGTCCGGTTGAGCGGGCCGCCTGCGGCGTGCGGGCGTGCGCGACCGCGCTACCGGCTGACACACATGTCCTCCCGCGGGTCGACGCGTGGCAATCCGGTCGGAGTGAGGTGACTGGGGAACGCCGTATGCGCATGCGAAACGGAGTCGTTGTCGTTCTGGCCGTGGTGGTGTGCCTCGTGTGGTGGACGACCCCGGCGCCGGCCCAGGGCGGAAGGGTGGCGGCTTCGGGCGACACGTGGATGCGCTTCCGCGGGCCGAACGGCACCGGCGTCTCTCCCTCGACCGGCCTGCCCGTCGAGTTCGGGCCGGCGAGCGCGGTGATCTGGAAGACGTCGCTGCCGCCCGGCCACTCGTCCCCGGTCGTGACCGCGACGCGAATCTTCGTCACCGCCCACACGGCCGACAAGGAGAACTACACGCTGTCGGTCATCGGTCTCGACCGGCAGACCGGCAAGGTGATGTGGCAGCGCGAGGTGCCACGCCGGCAGAAGGGCCGCCTGCAGAACGTCAACGGTCCCGCGTCGCCGAGCCCGGTCACCGACGGCGCCAGCGTCTTCGTGTTCTTCCAGGACTTCGGCCTCCTCGCCTTCTCGGCAGACGGCGCCGAGCTGTGGCGCCTGCCGATGGGGCCGTTCAGCACGTTCTACGGCTTCGGCGCCTCGCCGATTCTCGTGGACGATGCGATCATCCTGCCGGTGGACCAGGACGGCGGGTCCTACCTGGTGTCGGTGGACAAGAAGACAGGCAAGGTGCGGTGGAAGGTCGACCGGCCGGGCGTGATCTCGGGCTACTCCACGCCGACGGTCTACGAACCGGCGTCGGGTCCGAAACAGGTCGTCATCCCCGAGTCGTTCCAGCTCTCGGCCTATTCGGTCGCCGACGGAGCGCGCGTGTGGTGGGTGCTCGGCCTGCCGTGCGAGATGAAGTCCGTGGCCAGCTACGATCGCGAGTATCTCTACGTCAACGGGTGGGGCTTTCCGCAGAACCAGCCCGGGCAGCACGTCGCGACCGTGCCGTTCGAAGACGGATTGAAGCGCTACGACCGCGACGGCGACGGCTTCGTGGGCCGGACCGAGGTCTCGGGCGCCGAACCCGATGGACAAGGTGCTCGCGCCGTCGTACGGATTCGACGCGTTCGACCTCGATCGCGACGGAAGGCTCGGTGCGAAGGAGTGGGACGTCTTCCGGCTGATGATGGCGTCGGAGAACGGATTGCTGGCCATCAGGCTCGGCGGCCGCGGTGACATGACCGGGACGGCCATCCGCTGGCGCTACCAGCGGCCGGTTCCGCAGGTGCCTTCGACGCTGCTCTACCAGGGGTCGCTGTTCATGGTGAACGACAGCGGCATCCTGACCTCGTTCGACCCGGCGACGGGCGACGTGCTCAAGCAGGGCCGGCTGAAGGGCGCCATCGACAAGTACTTCGCGTCGCCGGTCGGCGCCGACGGCAAGGTGTACCTCGTCAGCCAGGACGGCACGGTGTCGGTGGTGTCTGCGGCGGCGAACTGGGAGATACTCGGCGTCAACGCGCTCGACGACCAGGTGTTTGCCACCCCGGCGATTGCCGGAGGGCGGATCTACGTCCGCACGCGCAGCACGCTGTACGCCTTCGGGAAATGAGGCTTGCATGCGACGAGTGATCGCAGCCCACGGTGTCACGACCGTGTTCGAGGCCGGCCCCGAATTCGAGATCGTCGCCGAGAACGACCTCGCCGATTACACGTTGTCGTCGCCGGCTGTCTCCGATGGGCAGATCTTCCTGCGGACGGCGAAGTACCTCTACTGCATCGGGCAACGCACAGGGCGCTGACGGGTGCGAAAGCAACCCGCCATCATCGGGAGGGATTGATGCCGGTACCGAGTGCGCGGCGAGCAAGCCTGGCGATTGTCGGAGCGGTTCTGCTGGTGGCAACCATCCCGGCCGTCACGGCGCCCGGCGACGCCAACTGGCCATACTGGCGCGGGCCGGCCGCCGACGGGATGGCCGTCGGCGATGCGCCGGTGACGTGGAGCGCGACCGAGAACGTCCGCTGGAAAACGGACATCCCGGGCCTGGGGAACTCGAGCCCCATCGTGTGGGGCGATTTCGTCTTCGTGACGACCGCGATCAAGACCGCCGCCGCTTCGTCGCCAACGCCGCCGCCTCCACCGCCGGCGGCACCGGCGGTGCCCCCGGGCCCGCCCGGTGGCGGGCGCGGCGTGGGGCCGGGCGGCGGGGGCCGGGCCGCAGGCGGAACACAAGTTCGACGTGATCTGCCTCGACCGCAAGACGGGCAAGATCCTCTGGCAGCGCACCGCGAAGACGGCGGTGCCGCACGAAGGCGGGCACAACACCTACGGCAGCTTCGCCTCGAACTCGCCCGTGACCGACGGCAAGTACGTCTACGCGTTCTTTGGATCGCGCGGGATGTACTGCTACGACTTCAAGGGCGCGCTCGTCTGGCAGAAGGACTTCGGCGTGCAGTTGCGCATGCGCATGGCGTTCGGGGAGGGCATGGCCCCGGTGCTGTCTGGCAACAAGCTGATCCTCGTGTTCGACCACGAGGGCGACTCGTTCATGGTCGTGCTCGACAAGGCGACCGGGAAGGAAATCTGGCGCGCGAGCCGTGACGAGAAGTCGAACTGGGCGGCGCCGCTGGTCGTGACGTTCAAGGGCCGCACCGAGGTCATCGTCGCGGGCAGCGCCAAGGTGCGCAGCTACGAACTCGAGACCGGCAAGGTGATCTGGGAGTGCGCCGGACTCGGCGCGAACACGATTCCGCAGCCCGTCCAGCAGGACGACCTGGTGTTCGTCATGACGGGGTACCGCAACCCGATGCTGATGGCGATTCGCCTCGGGCGCGAAGGCGACCTCACGGGCACGGACGCCGTGGTGTGGAGCCAGACCAAGGGGAATTCGTACACGCCGTCGCCGGTGATCTTCGAAAACAAGCTCTACGTCTTGACCGACACCGGCATGGTCAGCTGCTACAACGCCCGGACCGGCGAGCCCTACTACCACCAGGTCCGACTGCCCAAGTCGTACAGCTTCAAGTCGTCGCCGGTCGGCGCGAACGGGCGCCTCTACCTCGCCAGCGAGAACGACGACGTGATCGTGCTGAAGATGGGGGAGAAGTTCGAGGTCCTCGCGACGAACACGATGCCCGACCAGGTGTTCATCGCCACGCCGGCCATCGCCGGCGGCGAGATCTTCCTGCGCAGCAAGACGACGCTGTTCTGCATCGGGAAGGGGTAGGGAGGGGCTGCGTTGGCCCCTGACAGGGTGCCGTTCGCCAGCCTGGATGGACGGTTCGCCACGACCCCGGTGACCGCAGCGGCTCCGACACGACATAGTCGGTCGGTGTCGCTCTATTGCGCCGATCGAACGAACCGGCAACCCGGCAGATAATGGCAACCTATGCTTCCAGGGCTCTGGCTCCTACTCACGGTCCCGCTCGTGGCGACGGCTCAGCAGGCGTCCCAGCCCCCGGCCGCTCCGACCTTCACCCTGCCCCCCGTCATCGTGACGGCGCAGAAGGAACCGGCCGATGCCGAACGGCTGCCGGTGAGCGTGACGGCCGTGTCGAGCGAGGCGAGCGCCGGCGCCGGATTCGGATCGGTCAGCGACGCGGTCGTCTTTTCGCCGAATTCGCGCGTCGTCGAGCTGTCGGCCCGGAAGATCAGCAACCTCTTCGTCCGGGGCATCGGGTCCAGCCCTTCGAATCCGGGCATCACGACCTTCATCGACGGGGTGCCGCAGCTCAACTCCAACTCGGCGAACATCGAGCTGCTGGATGTCGCGCAGATCGAATTCGTGCGCGGCCCGCAGAGCGCGCTCTTCGGCCGGAACACGCTGGGCGGGCTGGCGAACCTGACGAGCGTCAGGCCCTCCCTCGCCGGATGGACCGGCCAGATGGCGGCGCCGTTGGGGAGCGCCGGGGCGCGCGATGTGCGCGCCTCGGTCTCCGGCCCTGTCTCCGGATCCCTTGGCGTGGGGCTGTCGTACGGACACCGCCAGCGCGACGGCTTCACGGTGAACGACATCACCGGTCACGCGCTCGACTCGAGGTCCGCGGACTTCGGTAAGGCCCAGGTGCTGTGGGTGCCGTCCCCGACGTGGGAGGCCCGGCTCATCGTCCACGCCGAACGCGCCCGTGACGGCGACTATGCGCTGAACGACCTCGGCCAGTTGCGCGGCAACCCATTCCACGTGACGCGCGACTTCGAGGGGCGGACGGACCGGGACATCTGGTCGACGACGGTCCTCCTCCGGCGAGAGGGGCCGCAGGTTGCCTTCTCGTCCACGACCGGGTTCGTGTCGTGGAAGACTGACGATCTCACCGATCTCGACTACACCGCGTATCCATTCGCGACTCGCGAGAATGCCGAGCAGGACCGGCAGTTCACGCAGGAGTTCCGGCTGGCGTCCGCGGCCAAGGCCACGCCGAGGCTGTCGGACCGCATTGGGCTGAAGTGGCAGGCTGGAGTGTTCCTGTTCACCCAGGACTACAACCAGGATGCGATCAACAGCTTCGCGCCGGGGGCGCTCTCGCCGTACATCCCGCTCCAGGTGGACCAGCATTCGCCGCAGGCGGCGCTCGACGATGCCGGGCTTGGCGTCTACGGGCAGGGAACGCTGACCTTCGGCGAGGCCGTGGACGTGACGCTGGGCGCGCGATTCGATCGCGAGCGCAAGACCGCCGCGCTCGACACGTTCTACGCCCCCCCCATCGCGCCGCCGGTTGCGGTGGACGCCGAGCGCACGTTCTCGGACGTGTCGCCGCAGGCGGCCCTGGCCTACCGCTTCACGCCCGGGCGGATGGCCTACGTGTCGTTCGCGCAAGGGTTCAAGGCCGGCGGGTTCAACCCGGCGTCGCCGCCCGGCAGCGAGGCCTACGGCGAGGAACACGCCTGGAACCTGGAAGGCGGGCTCAAGACCTCGTGGGCCGGCGATCGGGTGTTCTTCACCGCGGCCGTCTTCCGCATCGGCTGGGACGACATGCAGTTGAACACCCCGAACCCCCTCGTGCCGGCGCAGTTCTACATCGCAAACGTCGGGGCGGCGCACTCGAGCGGCATGGAGGTCGAGTTGAACGCCCGGCCGCGGGCGGATCTCACGCTGTTCGCTTCGGCGGCGCTGATGCGCGGGCGATTCGACGACGGAAGCCTGGCGGGCGGTGTGGACGTGTCGGGCCACGAACTGCCGAACACGCCCGACTACACGTTCTCGCTCGGCGGCCAGTATTCCCGGAAGCTAGGGACCGCCGCCGAGTGCTACGGCCGCGCGGACCTCGTGTTCTCCGGCGCGTATCACTACGACGAGTCCAACCGCGAAGGACAATCCGCCTATTCGCTGGCCAACCTGCGAGCCGGCGTGCGGGGACGCCGGCTGTCCGCGGAGGCGTGGGTGAAGAACGCCTTCGACACCCGCTACATCCCGGTCGCCTTCGCCTATGCGGGCCTGGCGCCGTCTGGATATCTCGGCGAGATGGGCCACCCGCGGACGTACGGCCTCACCCTCGGCTTCGGGTTCTGACCCATCGCGCGCCTGCTTCGCCAGCGACGTCGAGCCAGCGGGCGCGGGCAGAGCCCTACCGACCCTGTTGAGCCACCTGCAGGCACTTCATCTGCTTCTGGTCGCGGATCAGCAGCTTGCCATCGACGAGCGCGATCGGGGCCCAGTTCTCGCCCGGCTCGAGCAACGTCGCGCTCGCCAGCGGCTTGAACCCGGCCGGATCCGGCTCAATCAGATAGAGCTTCGTATTGCCGTCAACGGCCAGCAGCAGCCCGTCGGCGAGCACCGCTCCGCCCTTGTTGAACGGCGGTTCGTCGCCCGTCTTCCACTTGATCTTGCCGTCCAGCGTCATGCACACGAGGCCGTCGCTCCGTTCGTTGATCGTGTACGGCACGTAAAAGTGGTCCTTGTAGAGAATGGGCGGCTGCGTGTGCGCCCCGAAGTCGATGGTCTTGAAGAGTTCGGTCGCCTCGTAGCTGCCATCGCCCTTCTTCTGGACCTTGATCATGGCCGCGCCGGCGCTGTAGCCGCCCGTGACGAGCACGCGCCCCTCGCCGGCATCGACCGCGTGCGGAACGGGGATGCCGCAGTTCCAGTTGCCATAGGTCCAAAGGACTTTCCCGGTCAGCGGATCGAGGCCGTTGACGCTGCCGCCGCCGGCGCTGCGGCCGAATCCCCGGGCCGCCATGATCATCACCAGGTGATCCTCTCCGCCCACCTTGACGAGCGACGGGCTCACGTAGCCCACGCCGCCCGAGAGCACCGGCGACTGCCACCTGAGTTCGCCCGTCAGCTTGTCATAGGCCACGACCGTGGCCTGCGGCGCCTGGGAACCGACGATCACCAGGTTGCGGTAGATGAGAGGGTTCTGCGTCAGCGCCCACCGGGGCAGCTGCCCGCCGCCGAAGTCCTTCCAGGCGTTCTTCTGCCAGACCGGCTTGTGCGTCGTCGTGCTGATCGCATAGAGATCGCCGAGGGGACCGGAGGTGTAGACCTTGTCCCCATCCACCGTCGGAGTGCTTCGCGAGCCCGGATGGTCGAATTTGCCCGGCGCGGGGTAGGCGAAGTTCCAGAGTTCCTTGCCGGTGGCGAGGTCCAGGCACCGGAGCTTGTCCCCAACGGTGTCGTCTCTGTCCAACAGGTAGACCTTGCCGGCGGCGACGGCCGGACCGCCGAAGCCGATGCCCACCGGGGTCGTCCAGAGAACCTTCGGGCCTTCCTTCGGCCAGGCGCGCAGCAGTCCCGTTTCCGGGGACGTGCCGTCTCGCCGCGGTCCCAGGTACCCTGGCCAATCCGCCGCAAGAGCACAGGCGACGGTAACGGTAACGAACAGGGCAATCAGCGCTGGCGTGCGTTTCATGAGGAGAGCTCCTGCTGCGGATGAGCCGGAAGATGCCGGTCACCGGCCGGTTGTTCGGGTGGACACTATACCAAGTGCGCGGACAGTCACGGGAGTCTTGGCGAACGGGCCAGTTCGGCTGGCGAACGGCACGCTGGGGATGGTTGGCGCGGGGCGTCCTCGTGCCTCCCAATCGCGCAGCGCTGGGGTTGGCGTCGGTCCGCCGCGTGTGGCGGCCAGTGACGTTGGCCACCGTCGAAGGGGGGTTCGCCAGCTCGGGCAGGCCGTTCGCCAAGCTCCGGTGAGTCCGTATGTCCGCCGAAGATAGTATGAGGGCCGTGCGAGGAGAGACTGAGCCCGCGCAGCCACGTCCTGGTCAACCAGGCGAGTCGGACAACCCGGCCCTCGCGACGGCCGAACTGCGGTATCCCGGCTTCGGGGCGTTGTTCCTGATCTGGACCGCGGTGGGCGCCGTGACGTCCGCACGGCACTACTTCGAGCCGTCGTCGCGGCCAGATACACAGGAACTCGCCTGGTTTTTCGCCTGCATCGCCTACCTCTATCCCTGGATAGGCCTCACGCCCCTCGCATTCCGCCTGGAACGTCGCTTTCCGCTGGGGACCGGCGGCTGGAGGCGCCACCTGGCCTGGCTTGCGATGTTCAGCGTCGGGCTCTGTCTCGTGGCGGCACCCTTGATGCTCGTCGTGATGTGGCTGGTCGTGTCGCCGTTCGGCGTCCCGATTCGCCCGCCTCGCAACCTGTTGCAGCTTTTTCGCTTCTTCCCCGTCGCGCAGGCGATGTTCTGGTCCACCGTGGCGGGAGGATACGTCATTCGGACGGGCTTCGAGTTGCGCGAGCAGGAGCGAAGGGCCGCGCGGCTGGCGCTCGAGAAGACCCGGCTCGAAGCCGGCCTCAACCGGGCGCAGCTCGAAGTGCTGCGCGCGCGCCTCAACCCGCATTTCCTGTTCAACAGTCTCCAGAACATCTCGGTGATGACGAAAGAGGACCCGCACGTCGCCAGCCAGATGCTGGCGCGGCTGGGCGACCTGCTGCGGACCGTCCTTCGCCAGGACTCACAGCCCGAAACGACGCTCCGAGACGAGATCAAGCTGACGCAGTCGTACGTGGCGCTCGAGCAGATGCGCTTCGGTGACCGGCTCAACGTCGGCTTCGAGATCGCCCCGGAGGTGCAGGAGGCGCTGGTCCCGTGCTTCCTCCTGCAACCGCTGATCGAGAACGCCGTGGTTCATGGCCTGCGCGGCGTGCGCAAGACCGGGGTGATCAAGGTGTCGGCGGTTGCCGCTCAGGACACCCTCGTGCTCACCGTGACGGACAACGGCATCGGCCCGCCCGGACAGGAAGGCGCCGAGATCAAGGTCGGCGTGGGCCTCGGCTCCACGTGCGAGCGACTCGCGAGGATGTACCCCGACCGCCAGACGTTCTCGATGCGAAGACCTCCAGAAGGCGGCGCCGAGGTTCGCATCACCATCCCACTTCGGTCGGCGGCTGGCGAGGATCGGCCCTACCACTATGAACAGCCTGCGCCTGCTGATCGTTGACGACGAGCCGTTGATCCGCCGCGGCATGCGGAAGGACCTTGCCGAGATGCCGTCGGTGCAGGTGGTCGGCGAGTGCGAATGCGTGGCTGACGCGGTGGACGCGATCGGCTCGAACCGGCCGGACCTCGTCCTGCTGGACGTGCAGTTGCCCGATGGGACGGGCTTCGACGTGGTCCGCCAGGTGGGGCCGGAGCGCATGCCCGCGGTGGTCTTCGTCACCGCGTACGACAAGTACGCGATCCAGGCGTTCGACGTGAACGCGGTCGACTACCTCCTGAAGCCGTTCGACGAGAGCCGCCTTCGCGCCAGCATCGAGCGCGCCCGGGAACGGTTGTCTCGGCCGTCCGCCCTCGTCCGCCAGTTGGAAGGACTGATCGAAGCGCACGAGGCACAGTGGGTGCAGCGGCTCGTCGTGCGCAGCGGGGAACGGTTCGACTTCGTGCCGGTCGATTCCATCGACTGGATCGAATCGGCCAACAACTACACGGTCCTGCACTGCCGGTCGAAGGACTACGTCTTCGGCGAGAACCTCTCCACGCTCGAGCAGCGCCTCGATCCCGGCCGGTTCTGCCGCGTACATCGCTGTCACATCGTGAACGTCACGCGGATCGTGGCGGCCAACGTGATCGCCGGCGGCGTGTACGAGCTCGAACTGCGCGGCGGCCCGCGGGTCAAGACGGGCCGTCAATACAGCGACAGCATCCGCCAGATCCTCAAAGAAGGACGCTGAGCGCGGTCGCCGCGCCGGAAGTGCAAGGCGGGGTCCGGGCCTGCGGGCTGCTTGGCTGATGGACATGACGCTCCTCGCGCGCGACCGGCTGCCCATCACATGTCGATGGCGGCGAGAACGTCGTAAGATGAGGGCATGACGGGCAACGGACTGCCTTGCCTCGACCTGCTGGAGGCCACTCCCGGAATTCTCCGCGGGCTGATGTCGGAATTGACGGACGACGACGCGCGCTGGAAGCCGGCGCCGGACCGCTTTTCGGTGGCCGAGGTCCTGGCGCACCTGTCGCACTCGGAGGGCCACTGCTACCGGATGCGGCTCGACCGGCTCCTGGCGGAAACTCGTCCGACATTCGAGCCGGACGATGCGCAGATGTACCTGGACCTGTACCGGGACGCCGATCCGGAGGAGGCCTTCGACCACTTCGAGGAGCAGCGCGAAACCAACGTCGAATACCTGCGCGACCTGCCTTCCGAGGCCGGCGGCCGGGTGGCGCTGCACCAGGAGGCCGGGGAGATCACGTTGAACCAGATGCTCCACGAGTGGGCGCTTCACGACCTGGGTCACATCCGGCAGATTGCGGAGCTGGTGCGCGCCAGAAAGTATCTGCAGGGCGCGGGGCCACTCGGGAGCAGCTACCGGCTCAAACCCTAAGTGCTTCGACTCGCAAGTACGGCCACGAATCGTTTCGCTGCACGTGGCCGCTCGTGCTCGCTCAGCACTTAGTCCTGAGGGCGCAACACGTTGCCGTATTTGCGCATCGAAGGACTAAGCGGCCAACTCAGGCGGCCGCACACCTTGGACCAGCCCTGAACGCGTGCCAGCACGCTGAGCGAGCGAACGGATAGGTGCGCGGGCCGGGGCTTACGGCCGCTCTGACGCGAACTGGCGCAGCAACCCCTCGAGAACCTTCGGGTCGGTTGGCTTCGTGAGGTGATAGTCGAAGCCGGCCTCGCTTGTTTCGCGCCGGTCGTCCGCCTGGCCCCAGCCGGTGAGCGCCACCAGCCGGATGGCGGCGGTTTCCGGTCGCCGGCGCAGCTCGCGGGCCACCTGAATGCCGTCCATCAGCGGCAGGCCGAGGTCGAGCAGTACCACATCGGGCCGGAATGAGAGCGCCGCCGACAAAGCGCTCTGACCATCCAGCGCCCTCCGGACCTCATGGCCGAGCCCGATGACGACGGCCGTCAGCATCTCGACGAGATCCGCGTTGTCGTCGACGACGAGCACCTTGAGGCGCCGGCCGGAGACTGGTTGCGGGAGAACCTCGTCGCGCTTCAATATCCTTGCGTCGGGTGCAACCGGAAGCCGAACGACGAACTCGGCGCCCTGTCCCGGTCCGGCGCTCAAGGCCTGAATGGTTCCGCCGTGCATCTCGACCAGTTGGCGGGAGAGCGCGAGCCCGATACCGAGTCCACCCTGCGACCGACCGGGCCGGTTGACCTGCCGGAACATCTCGAAGACCGACGCGAGCGACTCGTATGGAATCCCCATGCCGTTGTCGCGCACGCGGATGACCGCCTGGTCGGCGTCCCGGCCCGCCTCCACCGAGATCTGACCGCCGCGCGGCGTGTATTTCGCGCTGTTGTTCAGGAGGTTGGTGATGACCTGCGCGATCCGCGCGGGATCCGCATCCAGCCAGACCGGTTCCTCGGCTACGTTCGTCTGGAGACGGTGCCGTGCGGCCGCGATGGCCGGAGAGGCCGCCTCGATCGCCGCCGTGATGAGGCCGTCCAGCGCGACGACCTCGCGGCGGAGGTCGATCTTGCCGCGCGAGATCCGCGAGACATCGAGGAGGTCGTCGACCAGCCGTGCCATGTGATCGAGCTGCCGCTCGATGACGGCGACCGCGCGACCGGCCTGCTCGCCGAGGCGCTCGCGCTGGAGCAGCGGGAGCGCGTACCGGATTGGTGCAAGCGGGTTGCGCAGCTCGTGGGAGAGGATCGCGATGAAATCGTTCTTGCGGTCGTCGGCGTCTCGCAGGGCCTCTTCGGCACGCCTGCGATCGGTAATGTCGGTGCTGATGCCCGCATGACCGAGAAATGGTCCAGCGGCTGAAAAGCGAGGCTCCGCGTACGAAGCAATCCATCGCCACTCGCCGTCGGCCCGGCGGGTCCGCGCCTCGGCGCGGAAGGGCTGCTGGTCACGCACGGCGTCCATGAACGCGCCGATATACGCGTCGGCATCGTCAGGGTGCACGAGCGGCCGCCATTTTCCGCCCTCGGGTTCTTCGAGCGGAACCCCAAAGAACGCGCGATAGGTCCGGTTGACGAACCGGATGCCGCCCTCCGCGTCGGTCACCCAGATGATGACCGGGGCACCGTCCGCCATGCTCCGGAAGCGACCTTCGCTCTCCCGCAGTGCCTGTGTGCGTTCCTCCACGCGGTGTTCGAGTTCGAGCGCCACCTTGACCAGTTCGGCGTTGGTCTTCTCCAGTAGCTGGTGGGCGATCTTCAGCTCCGCCGTTCGTGCCTCGACCCTGGCGTCCATCTCCAGGGTCAGCAGCATCATCTCGCGGTTTGTTTCGGCCAGTTCGGCCTGAAGGATCTGAAGGGCTGCCTGGGGGTCGACGGGCAACGAGGAAGCGGCCGGGTCGCTCATGCGGCGCTCGTGACAATCACCACGGTCGCATCGTCATCGTCCTTGCCCTGCGCCAGGAGGAGCGCCGATGCCGCCTCCGGAGGTGTGGTCCAACAGACACCCGGCATGGTCTCAATGCTCCAGTGCGAGTGCAGACCATCCGAGTGCAGCACCAGCGTGCTCTCCCGCGTCCACGTGTGGGACGTGACGACAGGCGAAGGGGCATTCACTCCCAGTATCCCTCGCCGGACCACGAGATTGGGCCTCTGCGGGGCGCCGAAGAGCCGCACTTCGACATTGCCGACATTCGCTATCTCGACCGTCGTGTCCATGTGAAAGCGAGCCAGTGCCATCACGACACCGCGCGTCCGCCGGCAGGCCTGGCCCACACCCTTGAAGAGGCCGGCCACCGGCAGATCGAAATGGTCCTCGACATATGCTCGCGCGGCCTGAGCTGCGCGCTCCGCCTCCACCCCGTGTCCGAGCCCGTCGATCACCCCCACCAGCGCCCCACGAGCCCAGCTCTTCACGATGAACGCGTCGCCGTTGTGCACGTCATTTCGTCGGGCACGAGTCGCAACCCCGAATGCCAGCCGCTGTGGAAACACGGTCCGGGTAGAGGGCCGGATCCAGCGGTGACACGTGACTTTGAGGCCGCCCGTTGACGGCGAATCCAACTCCATCCCGTCCATGATCCGATGGACCGTTCCCAGACCGTTCCCCAGGCCGCCCGCGGTCGAGAACCCGTCGGCAAGGGCGTGGTCGGGATGCACGATCCCAGGACCCCGATCTTCGGTTTCGACGAGAATGCCGCCCCGGTCGTCGGCGCTCAGCGTTGACATGCGCAACGTCCCGCCGCCGGCGTGCCTGACGAGATTGGTGGCAAGCTCCGTGACGGCAAGCGCGATCTGTTCGCACTCGCTCGGGCTGAAACCGATGTGGGTCGCATATTCCCGAGCGGCCTTCTGTGCCGCGATCACGTCTCCCGGGTGGCCGACGTACAGGCTCGACGGCGCCGCTTGTCCGGTCACGTCCGCCGCCACTTCCTGATCACAATGCGGGTCCCCTCACCGACGATCGATTGAATCTGCAGATCGTCCATCAACTTCCGCGCGCCGGGCAACCCCATTCCCAGGCCGCCGGTCGTGCTGAATCCCTCGGCCATCGCCTGCGACACGTCAGCGATGCCCGGTCCGCGATCCGCAAACTCCAGCTCGAGACCGGTAGCCCCGTCGCGCTGCAGGAATCGGACGAACATTGTCCCTTCGCCCGCATACTTGACGATGTTGCGAGCCAGCTCCGACGCTGCGGTCACGATCCGCGTGGTGTCGGTGATGCCGAATCCCATCGAGTTGGCCGCCTCGCGCACCGTCCTCCGGGCGAGGACGATGTCCCCCTCCGTCAGGACCGGAACGGCCCGTTCGTCGCTGGCGCTCATCGGCGTTTCCCGTGGGCCTTGTCGAACTCGATGAGGTCGAGCGCGGCGTCCACGGTGAGCGCCGTCTGCACTTGTCTCAGCGTCAGGCCCAGTTGGGTGGCGGTGATGGCGACGGCCGGCTGCATTCCCGCGATGATCGTGCGCCCGCCCATCAACGTCACCATCTGGGCCGTCTCCGAGATGGTGCGAGCGAAAAACGAATCCAGGGTTTCGACGGCGGAGATGTCGAGGATCAGCGCGGTCGCCTGGCTTCGCTCCATGCTCGACAGGACTTTGCCCTGCAGTGACGCGATGAGGGAGTCGTCTGCGTCGGGGGGCATGGTCACCATGAGGACGTGCCGGATCTTGACGACGACAATACTCGTATCGCCCACACACCCCCCCGTCATTCGTTGTCCGGAACGATCACCTTGAGGCCGATGCGCTCGAGCGCTGTCTGGAGTCCGGCGGCCAGGGAGGAGCGCGTGGAGACGGTCGACAGGTCGACGCCGAGGTGTACCAGCGTCTGCGCGATGACGGGCCGCACGCCGGTGAGGATGACGTCGGACCCGAGCAGCCGCACGGCGCTGACCGTTTCAAGGAGATGCTGCGCCGTCTGCGTGTCGATCGTCGGCACGCCGGTGATGTCGATGACCGCCACCGGCGATTCCGTTTCGGTGACGCGCTCGAGCAGGCGCTCCATCAACTGCTGAGTCCGCACGCTGTCCAGCGTCCCGATCAGCGGAACCAGGACGATCCCTTTCCAGACCTGCACAATCGGCACGGTGGCCATTTCGAGAATTTCCTGGGCCTGTTTCCTGATCCGGTCCTCGGCCTGCTTGCGCTCGGAAAGGTCGCGCGTCACCTTTCCGAAGCCGCGCAGCTTGCCGTCCGGGCCGCGCAGCGCGGTCACCGTGACGTTGGCCCAGAACCGGGTGCCGTCTTTCCGGATTCGCCAGCCCTCGTCCTCGAAACGACCGTCCTTCGCCGCCGCCTCCAGCTCGCGTTCCGGCTTTCCGCGCTTGACGTCTTCCTCGGGATAGAAACGTGCGAACGAATGGCCGACGATCTCCTCGGCGCGCCAGCCCTTCAACCGCTGGGCCGCCGGGTTCCATGACAGCACCTTGCCACCGGTGTCCAGCAGAACGATGGCGTAGTCCGTCACGTTCTCGACGAGCAGCCGCAGCAGATCGCCGCTCACCGGATCGACAGGCTGATCGGCTGGGGGATTCCCGCCGTGGTTCTCGCGCCTGGTGCTCATTGTTCCTCGCTTTGGCCACCGACCTTCGTATCCTTGCGTCCTGGCTGGTGGGAGGTGTGAGAACCTCGGCTCTCGCTGGGCTCTCGGGGCGTGGATCACGCCAGAAGACGACCGGACTTCCGGCCGCGGGACGGGAGCATCGCCGGTAAGCGGGAGCTTACGATCCTGGGTACCGCGAAGTCAAACGGCTGCAGCCGCGGGTGTCATTCACTTACCGATACCGCTCCCCGCGAGGTGCGCGAGCTCGCAAGCCTGGTGCCGCGAGTCTCACTGGGCGCGCAAGGCGTCCATCGGGTCGATCGATGCTGCCCGTCGTGCGGGAACGACACAGGCCACCAGCGCCGCGAGTCCCAGGATCGCCACCGTCTCCGCGAGCAACAGCGGGCTCTGCGCCGACGTTTCATACAGCTGTGCAGCAATCAGGCGGCCGAGCGCAAGCGCCGCCGCGAGTCCCACACCGAGACCGACGACGACGGGACGCATTCCCTGGGCGACGACCAGACGCAGGATCGCTCGTCTCTCGGCGCCGAACGCCATCCGAACGCCGATTTCGCCCGTGCGTTGCGCCACCGCATACGCAAGAGCGCTGTAGACGCCGACGGTCGCAAGCACGAGAGCGACAGCGGCGAAGAGGCCGAGCAGCCACATCATCAACCGGGCCTGCCCCAACGCCTGCGCGACGATCGCCTCCATCGTCCGCGGCTGCGCCACGGCAATCGCCGGGTCGACGCTCGTCAGCGCCGATTGCACCTGTCGCGACACGGCGCCGGACTCGAGGGGGCTGCGCACCGTGATTGCCGCGAACGGAAAATTCTCCTGCGCCCACGGGCGATAGAATTCCATGCCCGGCGCTTGAGCCACCCGCTGCGAACGGACGTCACCAACGACGCCAACGATGATTGCGGGCGTTCCCGCGCTCGTGACCAGCAGCGTCTTGCCGATCGGGTTTTCGTTCGGGAACACCTTCTTCGCTCCGGCCTCGCTGATCAGCAGCACCTGCTGCCTGTCGGCGACATCGTGTTCGTCGAAGTCGCGGCCGGCGACGACGGGAATGCCCCACGTCTGGAAGAAGCCTGGAGCGATGTCGTGTCCCGGCGCGGACGCGCGTTCGGCGACCGGCGGGACGGCGACGTCGCCGCGCGCGTAGAGCGTCAGTCCGCCGCCATTCAGCGGAATGTCGCCGCTGAGCGCCGCGTTCTGCAGGCCGGGGACGTTGCGCAGCGCCTCCAGCGTTCGTTCGACGAAGCGCTGGCGCGCGCCCGGATCGCCATAGCGCGCCTGCGGAAGCGTGATGAACCCGACCCACAGACGCTGCGGGTCGAACCCGAGGTTCTGCCGGCTCAATCGCACGAAGCTCACGATGAGCAGCGCGGCGCCGGCGAGCAGCGCGACAGAAAGCGCGACCTGCGCGCCAACGAGGATGGCGCGGAACCGGCGCTGCCGCCGGCTTCCGCTCGCGCCTCGGGCGCCCTCCTTGAGCGCGTCGGTCAAATCGACGCGCGAACCTTGCAGCGCGGGATACATGCCCATGACAAAACCGGTCACGACCGACAGCGCAATCATGAAGCCGAGGATCGGAAGCGACAGGCCGAGCGCATAGCCGCGGTCGAGGGGCAGAACGTCCGCGGCCATTCGCGGGATGAGCGGGACCAGCCCCCAGGCGAGAACTGCGCCGGCGATTCCGGCGAGCCCGCTGACGAGCAGACTCTCGAACATGAACAGCCGGAGAACGCTCGAGCGCGACGCACCGAGTGCCACGCGCAGGGCGATCTCGCGGCGCCGGCCGCTGAATCGCGCGAGCAGCAGGTTTGCCACGTTGCTGCACGCGATCAGCAGTACGAAACTGACAGCCGCGAAGAGCGTGGCGAACGCCGGGCGCAGGTTGCCGGTGACATCTTCCGGCAGCGGTTTGATCGACGTGGTCGCCGTGCGATCCAGGTTACTCGGGTACTGCGTGGCATAACTCTGATCGAGCGGCGCCAGCGCTGCTCGCGCCTGCTCCAGCGTGACACCCGGCTTCAGGCGTCCGAGCACGCGGAGGAACCCCGTGCCGCGCATCATCCGCTCGCGAGTGAAGCCCGGGATGACGAACGGTTTCGTCGTCCACACTTCGGCGACCGGATTGGTCCCGAACCACGCGCCGGGCTGGTTTGGCAACACGCCGACGATCGTGTGCGGCGTCCCGTCGAGCGTGATGCTCCGGCCAATCACGTTCGGATCGCCGCCCAGCCGCTGCTGCCAGAAGGTCTGGGTCACGAGCGCGACATCGGCTTTGTCTTCTTCCTCCGGGCGAAACGCGCGACCGCGGATCGGACGCACGCCGAGGAGATCGAAGTAGTTCCACGTCAGCGTTCCACCGAACACCAGCACTGGATCGCCAAGCCCCGTCAGCGTGAACGCGCTGAAATTCTCCGCCGCGAAATCGCTGAAGATGGTCTGTCCTTCCCGGTACTGCATGAAACGCGGCGCCGACAGCGGAATCTCGTTGAAACCACGGTCCTTCGCGTTGGCATACATGTGAACCACGCGGCCCGCATCCCTGAACGGGAGCCCGCGCAGGAACAAGTCGTCGATGAGGCTGAAAATCGCGGTATTGAGTCCGATGCCGATCGCGAGCGTCAACAACGCGAGCAGGGTGAAGCCGGGCGACTTCAACAACTGGCGGCACGAGTGCAGCCGCGCAGAAGAACCGACGAGATCTCGGTCCCGGTGGCCATCACGGTGTTTCCGGACGAGGGTGTTTCGCGCCCAGGAGACATGGGCGCGGCGCGCCTTCCGCAACCTGATCTACTTCAACGAGGCCGACCGGGGCGGCCACTTCGCAATGTGGGAGCACCCGGAGCTTTGCGTCCGACGGCGCCACGTTGAAGCTGAACATCATCCCGCTCTCGTGATGTTCGGCGATATGGCAGTGAGCCATCCAGACGCCGGGGTTTGTGACATCGAGCAGGATGTCCACAGTCTCGCCGGTTCGAATAAGTACGGTGTCCTTCCAAACGAGGTTCTGCTCTGTCACACCGTCACGTGCCAGCACGATAAACCGGCCGGCGCCATGGATGTGGAACGGGTGGTGCATCGGGTGGTCCGAGTCCATCTCGTTGATCAGCCGCAGCTTGACTTGATCTCCCACGCGAAAGCGCCAATCGATGGCGTGGTTGACGGCGCCGGTCGCTCGATCGACGAAGCTCCAATGCATGTTGGCCGACGTCGTGACCCGATTGACGTCCACCATGTCGTCTTCCCACTCGATCCCGTCGGCCGTCCCATGCTGATGCTCGGGGCCATGGTGGCCCGCTGCGCCGCGGTCCGCGTGCTCTTGGTGATGCTCGTGGCCGTGATCGTCTGGCCCGTGCTCGCTCTGCTCAGCCGGTTGGGCGACGAGCGAGGCTGGCAGCAGCTTCATCCCGCACTTCGGGCAGTGGCCAGCGGCGTCGCTGACGACATCCGGGTGCATTGGGCAGGCGTAGCGCTCCGGTGCCGCGGTCGCGACCAGCTTCATCCCGCACTTCGGGCAGTGGCCAGCGGTATTGCTGACGACATCCGGGTGCATTGGGCAGGCGTAGCGCTCCGGTGCCGCGGTCGCGAGCAGCTTCATCCCGCACTTCGGGCAGTGGCCAGCGGTGTCGCTGACGACATCCGGGTGCATCGGGCAGGCGTAGACGACCGGGCCCTCGTGGGTGCCCATGGCCATCTCGGCGACGAGCCCGAGCGTCTTGTCCGGGGGCGCGTCGAAGTACGGCGCCAGCCGCTCCCGCTCTGCCACCCACTCCGGGTTGTGGCGGAGCGCTCCGAACTGCTCTGCGAGCGCCGGCTCGGCTGGCTGCGTGCCTACGTCGATCGTCGCGAGCGGGTATCTCCGCCCCGGCGTCCGGTGCTCGAGGATCAGCTGTCCCGGATCGCTGAAGAGCGCGTCGATCACGACCCGCTCCGACGGCGCCAGGATCACCGAGTCGACGAACTCCTCGCGCTCGTAGCGGCCGCTGTCTCCGCCGACGAGCTTGATCCGCGCTCCTGGCAGTGCGACGTTGAACACGCGCGTGTTCGCGGTGTTGGTCAAGTAGAAGCGAATGACCTCCCCGGCGCGCGCGGCGAGCGAGAGGTCGGTCTCGCCCCCGACCAGGATGACGTTGCCGAACCGGCCCATGGCCGCGTAGTTGGTCTCGGAGCGGCTGAACGACGCGATCCTGCCGTCCTCGATCAGGACATCGTCGAGCGTCAGTAGCACCTCGCGATGCACCGGTGGCCAGTAATTCGCGTCGGCCGGGACGACGAGGATGTTCCCGTACAGCCCCATCTCCTGGCCGTAGTCCTCGCGAATGTGCGGGTGGTACCAGTAGACGCCGGGATCGGGGAACTCGATGCGGTACGAAAACGTCTTGCCGGCGGGGATCGGTGCCTGTGTCTCGTGTGTGCCGTCGTAGCGGTTGTCGAGGCGCAAGCCGTGCCAGTGCACCGTCGCGTCGAGATCGGTATCGTTGGCGACGTTCACGACCAGGTTGGAGCCTTCGCGCACGCGTAGCGTGGGCCCTGGCACCGAGCCGTTGTAGGCGAGCATGCGCACCGCGACTTCCCCAAGTCGCTTGACGACGGGAGCGATCCGCAAGTCGATGGTGTCGCCGTCGGCGAGGTCGAGCACGTCGGTATCGACAGCATTCGCCAGCCCCGCGACCGAGGATGAGAAGGTCTCGCCGACGTCGGCGTGGCGCTCGTGGCTCTGCGGGTTCATGATTCAGACTCTCTCTCGCGCGTCCGCAAGCTGCGGAGCGTGGGTGGCGTCGGGTTGTCGACGGTTGGCGGCGGCGGCGACTTGACGCCGCGCGCCGGCATCGATCCTGGCGGCGATGAACTCGGCGTCGTCCTTGACCCAGCCAAGCAGCGCCGAGCCGCGGGTGTGCTGCCACGCGAGACCGAGGAAATAGAGGCCAGGGACGTCGGTGACGCCGCGGCGGTGGCGGAGGCGGCCGTCGCCGTCACGCACCGGAAGATGAATCCAAGCGTGGTCGGGTTGGTACCCGGTGGCCCAGACCACGGCGTCGAACTCCTGCTCGCTGCCGTCGGCGAATGTGATCATCCGGCCGGAGGCGTCGACGACGCGCGGCCTGAGCGCGACGCCGTACTTCCGCTCGAGCTCGCGCGGGCTTGACCCGATGAGCGTATCGCGGTCCCGGACACGCCGGCCGAGCCACGAGTCGACCGTCGCATTCAGCATTCCGAGCTTCGTCAACCACCAGAAGATGTCGCGGCCGAGGAGCTTCTGCGGCAGGGGCGTCTGGCGAGACGCAATCGCGAGCTGAACGGCGTGGCTCGCCGACAGTTCTTTGGCAATCTGGAAGCCGGTGTTACCCCCGCCGACGATCAGGACGCGGCCGTCGGGGACGTCGCTCGGCCGGCGGTAGCCCGCGCTGTGCGTCTGGAAGACCTCAGGCGCGAGTTGCCGGGCGACTGAGGGCGTGCGGGGCTGGTTGAACGGGCCGTTGGCGACGACCACCTGATCGGCCACAATCAGCCGCCCGTGAGCCTCGATCCGGAAGGCGCCGTCCTCGTGGCTCAGCGACGACACGGCGGTGTTGAATCCGATCGGAAGGTCGAACCGCGTCGCGTACTGGTCGAGATAGGCGATCACTTCATCGCGTGTCGGATAGCCTTCGGAGTCCCCGGGAAAGGCGAGTCCGGGAAGGGCGTCATGGCGCCGGGGGGTAAAGAGGACGAGCGAGTCCCAACGGCCCCGCCACGACGCGCCGACGGCGTCCGCGGCTTCGAGGATCACGAACCGGCGGCCCTGACGGGCGAGGAAGTAGCCGATCGCCAGGCCGGCCTGCCCGGCGCCGATCACGACGACGTCGAAACGGTCCGCAGGCGCGGGTGCGTCCGCTGTCGCTGGTGCGGCGGGCGCCGTTGGCTTTCCGGTATTGGGGTTGTGGGTCAACGGCCTGCCCTTCACGAATCAATGGTGGAATCGGACGCCGGCGACGATTCCGGCGGCGATAATCGCCGCCGCCGTCCAGTCGACCACGAGACAGAAAGGCGGCCACCACCGGGTGTTTGCGACGAACTGCCGGCGGTGCTGCCACAGGTCTTTGAGTCCGTGCCCCACGAGGCCGACGACGAGCAGCCACGGTGAACCGATGGCCGCTGCGGTGGCGACGATGACGAAGATCGCGGCGACGGTGATCTCGACTGCGAGGACGACCCGGCGTCCGTCGGCAACTGCAAAACCGATATACACGGAAGCGATCAGCACCAGGCCGAACGCGTAGACGGTCGCCGCGTCGAGCCACCAGAACACGAGCGGTGTCGCCGCCTGGGCCAAGCCCACAGCTACCCCCCAGGACAATGGGGCTCGCCACCGCGCGCGTACCGGGCCTGCGATTGCGGCGATGCTCATCACGGCTTCAGCGCAATGTCCTTGGACTCTGACCAGACCGCGATGCAACAACGAGAGATGCCACGCGCGGCGCCGGCCACGGGGCATTCCGGTCGGTCCGTTTCATGTATGCAAGACGAGTGCCGCGGATTCGTGTGGCGGCCACCCGAGGCATGGCCGGAGCTTCCGTACGCCGCACTGTCGAGCCCGGCCTCGTCGGAGTGGTCGGCCCTGCCTATCCTCGGCGAGCCAACGACGAGCTAGCGCGTCCGACGGAAAGCACTTCAGCCCCGCAACGGCTCAGGAGGTTCTGTACAGGTCGGACGCGGCGCTGCAACCGCGATCGGACGCGTGTGGACTCCCGCACATATCACGACGCCAGCTGGCTTTGGACGATCCCGGCCTCCGTAGCTCGCCACACCGTGCGAGCCGATGGCGGCGGCCATCCTCGCGCCAGCCGAACTGCCCCACAGTGAGTAGCCGCGCGTGTCGACAGCGAGCCTCGCCGCATTCTGGATGTCGATGCACAGCGAGAGCATCGCCGCGATCGCCGCAAGACACGTCCCTCTCCTGTTCACTGTTATGCCTGCGCAACCTGCACACACTTCATCGCTTCTGGTCGCGAATCAGCAGCCTGCCGTCGGCCAGGGCGATCAGTGCCCAGTTGTCCGCCAGGTCGAGAAGGTCCGCGCTGGAGCGGCGTCGAGACCGTCCCGCGGTCGAGGCCATAGAGCATCGAGCAGCACGTGGTCCCGCGACCACCATGGCCGCCAGTGTTGCCTGCCGACGGCCGTCACCGGCCGGTTGTGCGAGTGGACGCCAACGACGACGGGGACAGTCACCGCAGTCTTGGCGAACGGGCCCGGTCGGCTGGCGAACAGCACGCTGGGAATGGTGAGCGCGAGGCGTGCGCGTCCAGCCATCCGGGTTGGCAATTGACGGAGAGCGGGGTTGCAGCTCGTGACGTTGGCCACTGTCGAAGGGGGGTTCGCCATCTCGGACAGGCCGTTCGCCAGGACTGCGGATCCGGTATCGGCCGCCGAAGGTAGTATGAGGGTCGTGCGACGAGCCCCGAGGGCCTTCTCGAGGTCGACGCCCCGTATCTACTCCAATACATGCCCGAGCCACTCGGCGTGCTTGCGAACGAGGAGCCGAGGGAGCTCTTCGTCGTCGAGGGCGCCACACACATCGATCTGTACGACCGGCTGCAGTTCGTGACGCAGGCCGTGTCGAAGTTGGAGGAGTTCTTCGGTCGCCACCTCGGCGCTGAGGGGACCAGGTGACCAGCCGCGTGGTTCGGCACGCTCACCACGCCCTGAGCGGGGTCGAAGGGCGCGCTGGTTGAACCACGACCGCCTCGATCAGGAGATGACCGGTGACAAATCACCAGTTCTTGGCATGGCGCGTGAGGCTCGGTGTCGCGCTGGCGTCCGTCCTCGGGACCGCGATCAGCGCACAGGCGCAGGCGCTCAAGGACGTGCACACGCCTGACACGCCGCTGGTGCTGAAGGCCCAGGGCAGCTTCTTCGTCGGCGGCGAGAAGGCCGACCAGACGGAAGTAGAGTTGGGTAATCTGGGTCCGGCCGGCCACATCGCCGTGAACCAGATGTACGTGCGCTTCATGGTGCCTCAGGACGGGGCCGAGAACGTCCCGGTGATCATGATCCATGGCGCAACGTTAACGGGCAAGTCGTGGGAGACCACGCCGGACGGCCGCATGGGATGGGACGAGTACTTCGCCCGCCAGCGCCATCCCGTGTACGTCCCCGACCAGGTGGGGCGCGGCCGTTCGGGCTTCAACCAAGCCGTCTTCAACAACGTGCGGGCCGGCAAGGCCGCGGTTACCGAACAGCCCGCGTTGTTTCGATTCAGCGACGAGGTGGTCTGGCCGAACTTCCGCTTCGGTGCGGCCCCCGGCGTCCCGTTCGCCGACAGCCAGTTCCCGGTGAGCGCGGTTGACGAACTGTCGAAGCAGGGCGTGCCCGACGCCAGTCGGCTGCTCCCCACGCCCAATCCGACCTTCAAAGCCCTATCGGAGCTCGCCACGCAACTGAACGGCGCCGTGGTGATGGGCCACTCGCAGGCGGGGCCGTTCCCGCTGGAAGCAGCCCTACTGAACGCCGCCGCGACGAAGGCACTCGTGTTGGTCGAGCCGGGACGCTGTCCGGACACGTACTCCGACGAGCAGATCAAGGTGCTGGCGACGGTCCCCATCCTGGTCGTCTTCGGCGATCACCGCGACAGGCCGACGGGCATCTCGATCCGTCCCTCGTGGCAGCTCTCGTTCGAGAGCTGCCAGGCGTTGATCGGTCGGGTGAAGGCGGCGGGCGGAGATGCGCAGATGCTGAACCCGCCCGAGCGCGGCATCCGTGGCAACAGCCACATGATCATGCACGACAAGAACCACCTGCAGATCGCCGACCTGATCCTGCAGTGGCTCGATGGCAAGGTGAAGACCTCGCCGCGGGGGAAGAAGTAGCCGTCGAGCACTCCCCATTCCAGGGACGACGCAGATGGCGCACATGATCAACAACACGGGCGCCACGGCCGTTGGGTTCACGGCGACCGAACTGTCCGAGCTGAATGCCGCGGTATCGGCGATCGAGATCCAGGGCGCCCGTCTCCCAGCCGGAGTGCTCGCCATGTCCGGCGTGGAGGCTCCACCAAAGAACTGAGGGGGATCGCCGTGACGATCGGTTCGCACGCGGCGTCGAAATCGGAACGGAGTGCTGGGATGGTCATGTTCACTGCAACGGCCACGGTGATCGCCGTGCTCGCGGCGGCGGCGTCCGCCCACGCTCAGGCGCTCGTCATCTCGCGCGGCGGCTCTCGTCCGGTCCGGGCGGCACCGCCGCAGCACTTCACCGGCGGCGCGCAGGTCGAGATGCTGTTCGAGGCCGTCGATCCCTCGCACGCGAGCGGGGGGTCGGTGACGTTCGAGCCCGGAGCCCGTACTGCGTGGCATACGCATCC
The DNA here is from genome assembly GCA_963724775.1 of uncultured Acidobacteriota bacterium. Classification (GTDB taxonomy): domain Bacteria; phylum Acidobacteriota; class Vicinamibacteria; order Vicinamibacterales; family Fen-181; genus CAVRWB01. The sequence goes on along the minus strand of CAVRWB010000020.1, from coordinate 326,234 downwards.
GCGCGGCCAGGTTCTGATCATCACGGCGGGCACCGGGCGCGTCCAGCGATGGGGTGATTCTATCGAGGAGGTGCGCGCGGGCGACGTCGTGAGGATCCCTGCCGGTCAGAAGCACTGGCACGGGGCGTCCCCGCACGCCTCGATGACGCACCTCGCCATCTCGGAGCACCGCGATGGCGCGAGCGTGCAATGGATGGAGCAGGTGAGCAACGAACAGTACAACAGCGCGCCTTCCGCGTCGGGCGCACGCGCAGCGACACCCAGGCCCGAGGGCCCGCCCGCGCCCCAGCCTCAGCCTCAGCCACTGAACGCGCAGACGGGCACCGACCGGCCCTCGGGTCCGCTTCAGCAGAAGCTCGCGCCCGGCATGGCGGCGCTCACCGATGACGTGCTCTACGGCGACGTCTGGAGGCGCCCCAATCTGTCGCCGCGGGATCGCAGCCTGGTGACGATTGCGGCCTTGATTGCAATGGGCAAGACGACGCCGGTGGCAGGCCACTTGGGCCGCGCGCTCGACAACGGGGTGCAGCCAAGCGAGGCCTCTGGCCTTCTGGCGCACCTGGCCGTCTACTGCGGATGGCCGAATGCGGTCTCGGCGCTCGACGCCTACGAACAGGTGTACACAGCGCGGAAGATCGACACCGCCGCGCTGCGCGCCGCGACGCCACGCCTCTCGGCGCCCGCCTCGGACGCCGCACGCGCCCAGGCGCTCAGCCGGGAATTGGCGGCCGTCGCGCCGAAGTTCGTGCAGCTCACCAACGACGTGGTCTTCGACGACCTGTGGCGTCGCTCCGACCTGTCGCTGCGCGATCGAAGCCTGGTCACCATCGTCGCGCTCGCCGCGACGGGTGACGACGACCAGCTCGAGTTCTACCTGCGTCGGGGGCTCGAGAACGGCCTGACGCGCGAACAGATCGTTGAAGCGGCGACGCACCTGGGGTTCTACGCGGGCTGGGGCAAGGCGACCAAGGCAATGACGGCGATCTCGCGGTCCTTCGGGAAGTAGGGGGCGCTGAAACGGTCCTTCCACCAGCGTGAGCGATAGGGGGTGATGCATGCGCGCAGCACGTGGCGATCGATCCAGGGCGGCGTCGAGGATGACCAGGCTTCTGTGGTGCTCGCTGGCGGCGCTGGCGGCGACGGTGGGTATCGGCACCGTCGCGCATTCGCAAACGCCCCCTCAGGTGCGGGTGGAGAGCGGCGAGCTGCAAGGGGTGGTCGCCGACGGCGTCGCCTCGTTCAAGGGCATTCCCTTCGCGGCGCCCCCCGTCGGCGACCTGCGGTGGCGGCCGCCCCAGCCGGCCGTGCGGTGGACTGGCGTGCGCCAGGCCGCGGAGTTCGGGGCGGACTGCATGCAGGGACGCTTCGGCCCGCCCCCGGCCCCAGGCGCGCCTCCGGCGCGGGTGCCGTCGGAAGATTGTCTGTTCCTGAACGTCTGGCGCCCAACGAGTGCCGCGCCAGTGGCAAAGCTGCCCGTGATGGTCTGGATTTACGGGGGCGGCTTCATGGGCGGCTCGAGCGCCTCCCCCGGCACGTCGGGCGTCGAGTTCGCCAAGCGCGGCGTCATTCTCGTCAGCGTCAACTACCGCGTGGGGCGCTTCGGCTTCTTCGCGTTCCCGGCGTTGAGCCGCGAGCGCCCTGACGAGCCCAAGGGCAACTACGCGTACATGGACCAGATAGCGGCCCTGCAGTGGGTGAAGCGGAACATCGCCGCCTTTGGAGGCGATCCGAACAACGTCACGATCTTCGGGTTCTCCGCGGGCGGCGTCTCGGTGCACAGCCTCCTGGCGTCGCCACTGGCGCGCGGCCTGTTCCACAAGGCGATCGCCCAGTCTGGCGGTTCGCGCGACAGCGTGCTGACCGCGCGGCCGATGCGCGAGGACGGCGTCGATCCGAACTATCCGGTGTCGGCCGAGACGATCGGGATCACCTTCGCGCGCTCGATGGGGATCGAGGGCACGGACCAGGCCGCGCTGGCCAGTCTGCGTGCCCTCAGCGCCGAGCAGGTATTGCGGGGCGCGGCGGCCCCGGCGGGGGTTGGCGGTCCGCCCATCGAGACGACGCCGGTCCTCGACGGCAAGCTGGTCACGGAGACGGCCGAAACCGCCTACAAGGCCCGGCGCCAGCCGCGTGTTCCGCTCCTCCTCGGAAGCAACAGCGCCGACACGGCAGGCAATCGGATACGGGCGACCACCAAGGAGCAGCTGTTCGCCCGGTTCGGGCAGTGGAGCGCCCGGGCGAAGGCGGCCTACGATCCCGGCGGAACGACAGATTTGGCCACGCTGGTCTCGAGGGCCAACGACGACTTCGGCCAGGCCGAGCCGGCCCGCTTCGCCGCGAATGCCTTCGCGGCCAACGGTTCGCCCGTCTATCTCTACCGGTTCTCCTACGTTCAGACGGCGATGCGGGAACAGTTGCGAGGCGGGGCCCCGCACGGCGGCGAAATCGCCTATGTGTTCGGCACGCTGTCGGCAGGCCGGGGCGGCGCCCCGACGCCCGAGGATCAGGCGGTCGCCAGGATGGCGCAAAGCTACTGGGTCAACTTCGCCAAGACCGGCGACCCGAATGGTGCGGGCCTGCCAGCCTGGCCCCGTCACGACCCCGGCAAGGATTTGATCTTCGAGTTCCGGGCCGATGGTTCTGCAGGCGCGGGCCCCGATCCCCGGAAAGCGCGGCTCGACGTGACGCAGGTGAATACCGAATCGGGGAAGCGGTCCGATTATTGAGACGACGAACACACGACCACCAGGCGCCAAGAAGGAGATGACTCATGAAGCGGCGCGCGTTTCTCGGAGCGGCCCTGGCTGGCCTGCCCATCACCGGCGCCTTCGCGGCGCAGCCGAAGCCGAAGGGTGGAGACATCCCCACGACGACGCTGGGGAAGACCGGCGTCGAAGTGCAGGTCATTGCGCAAGGAGGAGCCCGGATGGACCTGCATCCGGAACCACTGGGACACGGTGATGATGCCCGTGCACGCGGCTGACCACGCCTACCTGAGCTTCGAGCAGATGGCCCTTCCGGTGGCCGCTGCGCGCGGTGTCCCGTGCCAGGCGATCAAGGTCTTCGCGAAGGCCAACCTGTTGCGATCGCTGAGTCCCGGCACGTGCCTTCGCTACGCGCTGAGCCAACCGGGCGTGTCGGTCGCCATCTGTGGTTGCGGCACCGTGGGGCAGATGGCGGACAACATCCGGGCGGCAGAACTTCCGGAAGATGACGCCCGAGGAGAGCGCCGAGGTGCGGAAGCGGGCCATTGTCGGCGCAGGCGTCTACACCGGGACCATGCTGGAGTACTGGAAGAAGAGGGCCTGACACCCCGCCCAGGCGAAGAGTGGCGTCCAAGTCGTGTTGCCCGCTGAACGTGCGGGCGACACGACGCTGCCGGAGCATATCGATGACGAATGAAAGTCCACTCCTGACGCTCAACAACGGCGTTCGCATGCCCGCGATTGGCCTCGGCGTGTTTCAGAGTCCGCCGGAGCAGACAGCGACCGCGGTCGCAGCGGCGCTCGCACAGGGCTATCGGCTGATCGACACGGCGGCGGCGTACTCCAACGAGCGTCAGGTTGGAGAAGGGTTGCGCGGATCAGGCATCCCCCGCGAAGACGTGTTTCTCGAGACGAAGTTACAGGAGATTGCGCGTCAGCATCGCAAGTCGGCCGCTCAAGTGATGTTGCGGTGGCACCTCCAGGAGGGCCGTTCCGCGATCCCGAAGTCGACCCAGCCTGCTCGCATCGCCGAGAATTTCGACCTCTTCGACTTTGAGCTCTCGAGCGACCAGCTCGCCGCGATCGACGCGCTAGACAATCTTCCGTCCGACGCGCCAGGAGCTGTGACCGAGGCCCGAACTGACATCATCGACCCGCTACGCAAGGGGCTGCGACCGTTCGCTGGCGGCCGCTCCCTGCCGCCGCTGGCCGCCCGTTGTTGCGCGGAGCCCCATAGGAAGGGGCCATTCGCTAAGATCGAGCAATGACATCGAGGAATACGACAGGGCACAACGCGGGTGATCCAGGTTCGGTCGAATCGTGGCTGGTCTCGGCAGGACGGGACCGGCGCCCGGGCTCGCCGCTAAACGTGCCGCCATGCCCGGCGTCGAACTTCGTGCTGGGCGAGCGCCGTGCGTACTCTCGCGACGACGGCACGCCGGGCTGGGAGGCACTGGAAGAGATCGTCGGCGGCCTCGAAGGTGGCTCTTCGGTCTCCTTCGCCTCCGGCATGGCGGGGATCGCGGCGATTTTCGATCAACTCCCCGCAGGCTCGGTCGTGGCCCTGCCGGACGACTGCTACCAGGGTGTCGCGGGACTCGCCAAAGCTGGCCAAAGCCGCGGCCGGTGGACCGTGCATCGCGTCGCCGTGGCCGACACCGCAGGCTGGATCGAGATGTGCGGCGTGGCCGACTTGATTTGGCTGGAGTCGCCTTCGAACCCGCTGCTGACGGTGGCTGACCTGGACGCCATCTGCGCCGCACCGCGGAAGCGTGGCGCGATCCTGGGCGTGGACAACACCTTCGCTACGCCGCTCAATCAGCGTCCACTGGCGCTCGGGGCCGACGTGGCCGTGCAATCGGTGACGAAGTTCATCGGTGGACACTCGGACCTCCTCGGCGGCGTCGTCACCGTGCGCGACGCGAACCTGCTGGCGGCGCTGCGGCAGGCCCGGGAACTCGCCGGTGCAACACCCGGCACCCTCGAAACGTTTCTCGCGGTCCGCGGGGCTAGGACGCTGGCACTGCGGCTGGAGCGGGCGCAGCGCAACGCGATGACACTCGCCGAGCGCCTCGCGCACCATCCAAACGTCACTCTGACGCGCTATCCCGGCCTGGCGAGCCACCCAACTCACGAGGCCGCGCGACGCCAACTCAAGGGCTTCGGCACGATCATCTCGTTCGACGTGCGTGGCGATGCCCCCGCCGCCGACGCCGTGTGCGCCGGACTGCAGCTCATCCAACACGCCACCAGCCTGGGCGCGGTCGAGTCCACCATCGAACGGCGGGCCAGCATTCCTGGGCAGGAGCACCTGCCTCCGGCGCTGCTGCGGCTGAGCGTGGGTATCGAGGCCGTCGAGGACCTTTGGACCGATCTGGACCGAGCGCTGCGCAACGTGTCGGAAGTGTAGTACTCGCACGCAGAACCGTAGGAATCGGCCAAGGAGTTCTCGGGCCAGTCGACCTTCCAGGTATCCGCGCAGATTTCCGCCGCGATTGGTTTCTAGGCTCTAGAACTCGCAACCATTGTCTTGACCCTGTCCGGGTTGGCCGGGTAAGTCCGCGCACGTTGACAGCGCGCCTGCCACGCGCCTGCCGCGGTTTGATGCGGCAGCATCTTGAAGAGCGGCGCGAGCCTCCGCCGCGTCTCCGAGCGAGCGGTGCGGGGCAGGCGGGCGTCGAGGCTGGAACGCTCGCTTCGCGCGGCGCGTCTTGCGATAACATGCGACTGACATCGGCTCCCGGCAGGAGGGAAGGGCCATGGCCGAACGGTTGCCCGGTTTTAGGGGCGAATACCTGTGGGAATGGAGCGTTTCCGACCACCACCTGCGCGCCATCGTCGAGGCAATACCCGTGGAGCGATTCGGCTGGCGCCCGGCCGATGACGCGCGCTCTGTGAGCGAGGTGCTGGTGCACATCGCCGCCGGCAACTTCATGCTGCTCGACATGGTTGGTGTGGCGGAGCCGCTGCAGTCGTACGCGGCGGTGGAGACACAAGGAACCGAACGCTTCATTACGGTTGTCGTGAAGATCCACGACATGGAGAAGACCGTCACGGGCAAGGCAGAGGTCGTCGCGATGCTGAACGCGTCTCTCGAGGCGGTACGGACCGCGTTCACACAGGCGACCGACGCTGATCTTGAGCGGGTCCGGGAATTCTTCGGCGAGCAGACGACGGTTCGCCGCGTCTACATGCGCCTCCTCGCGCACACGCACGAGCACATGGGACAGCTGATCGCGTACACGAGGATGATGGGGAGCAAAGCGCCCTGGGTGGATCCGATGGACGAAGTGAGGCGATGATGCGCAATGCGCGGGCAACCACTAACGCCTGAATGCGGTCGCCTGTTGACTCATTGTTCACTTGACGCCGCAGCCCGACACCTTGCCAGCCCGCCCAGTTCGACGCGCCCTGGAGGCAGTTGTCGCCCGTCAACGACGTCTTCGGCTCGCCTGACTTACGGGTGCTCCTCGTGCACCGTGGGCGCAATCGAGGTTCATCTGTTTCAAACGGCTTCTTCGACACGATCCCTGTCGTCGATTCATCCCACGAGCGCTGGCCCGGTCACGCGACTCGCGTGCGCACCTGGGATTCAATGGTCTTCCAGGTCGTCTGACGCGCGACACGCAGTTCGTAGTCCGACTGCAGGTCGAGCCACAGTTCCGGCGAGGTGCCGAAGTACCTCCCGAGACGGAGCGCGGTATCTGCGGTAATCGCACGGCTGCCGTTCACGATCGCGCCGATGCGGTTGGGCGGCACCGAGAGCGCGCGCGCCAGCGCGTTGATACTGATCCCGAGCGGCCGCATGAAATCCTCCCGCAGGATTTCGCCGGGAGGGATAGGGTCGAGCGGTTTGGGTCGCTGCGGCATTGATTCGCTCCTCAGTGGTAGTCGACGATCTCGACATCGTGCGCATCGCCGTCCCGCCAGGTGAAGCAGATGCGCCACTGGTCGGTGATCCGGATGCTGTGCTGCCCGCGGCGGTCCCCCTTCAACGCTTCGAGGCGATTGCCGGGCGGTGCGCTCAGGTCCTGTAGCACACGCGCGCGGTGCAGGTACAGGAGCCTTCTCCTGGCCTGCCGCTCGATGGCGCGGAAGCGGCCCACGGCCACGTCGTTGAACAGCGCTTCGGTGTCTTTGTCCCGAAACGACCGGATCATCGTCATGAGTCTATGACGCATGACGTCATGCGTCAAGCCCGGTACCCAACGCTCTTCGCAGCTTGGGTCCGTCCTCCCAGACCTGCGCCGGCCGGGCCGAATGGGTCCGTCAGGAACTCATTGACCTCGACGCCTCAGTGGGTTAAGAAAGGAGAGGCCGCCCAAGACACTCGGATCCTGCACGTCGATGACCGTCGCGCTCTGCGCCCGGCGTAAGCCGTGGCCCCTCGAGGCGGGGACGGTCAGGCGGCGGCATTCGAAGACCTTGTCGTTCCTCGGTCTGACCCATGCTGGATACCCGCTCGCTCGACCTGGAGGTAAGGACATGGCCCAGGGGCAACGTATGACCGTCGACGGTAACGAAGCGGCGGCCTCCGTCGCCTTCCGGGTGAGCGAAGCGATGGCCATCTACCCGATCACCCCCAGCTCGACCATGGCCGAGCTGTGCGACGAGTGGGTGAGCCGGGGGAAGAAGAACCTCTGGGGTGTCGCCCCCGAGATGGCGGAGATGCAGTCGGAAGCGGGCGCGGCGGGGGCGGTCCACGGCGCGCTCCAGGCCGGGGCGATGTCGACGACCTTCACGGCCTCCCAGGGCCTGCTCCTGATGATCCCGAACATGTACAAGATCGCGGGAGAGCTCAGCCCGTTCACCATGCACGTGACGGCCCGGACCCTGGCCACGCACGCCCTCTCGATCTTCGGCGACCACTCGGACGTGATGGCCTGCCGCCAGACCGGCTTCGCCCTCCTCTGCTCCAACTCCGTGCAGGAGGCGCACGACCTGGCGGCCATCGCCCACGCCGCCACCCTCGAATCGCGGGTGCCCTTCCTCCACTTCTTCGACGGGTTCCGCACCTCGCACGAGGTCGCGAAGATCGAGGCGCTCAGCGACGACGACCTCCTCAGCCTGATTCCCGTGGCGGCAATCGAGGCCATTCGCCGGCGCGCCCTCACCCCCGACCGGCCCGTGCTCCGCGGCACCGCCCAGAACCCCGACGTGTTCTTCCAGGCCCGCGAGGCCGCGAACTCCTTCTACGACGCCTGCCCCGGAATCGTCGAGCGGCTGATGGCCGCCCTGGCCGAGCGCACCGGACGCCGCTACGGCCTCTTCGACTACGCCGGCCATCCCGAGGCGGAGCGGGTGATCGTGATCATGGGTTCCGGGGCGGAGACGGTACAGGAGACGGTGGAGCACCTCGTGGGCCAGGGCGAGAAGGTGGGCGTGCTCAAGGTACGCCTCTACCGTCCGTTCTCGTCCGCCGCCTTCCTGGCCGCGCTGCCCCGGAGCACGCGGGCGCTCGCCGTCCTCGACCGGACCAAGGAGCCGGGCGCGCCCGGCGACCCGCTCTACCTCGACGTCATGACCGCGCTCGGGGAGGCCCGGGGGACGACAGCAGTTCCCCTTCGCGAGCGAACCCCAAGTGGTGGCCGGCCGCTACGGCCTCTCGTCCAAGGAGTTCACCCCGGCCATGGTGAAGGCCGTCTTCGACGAGATCGAGAAGGCCGCCCCCCGGCGCCACTTCACGATCGGGATCGTCGACGACGTCACCCACACGTCGCTGCCCTGGGACCCCGTCGTTCCGGACGGAGGGCGACGACGTCTCCGCGTCGCTCTTCTACGGCCTCGGCGCGGACGGCACCGTCGGCGCCAACAAGAACTCCATCAAGATCATCGGCCAGGAGACCGACCTTTACGTCCAGGGCTACTTCGTCTACGACTCGAAGAAGTCGGGGGCCATCACGGTCTCCCACCTGCGCTCGAGCAAGCGCCCGCTCCACTCGGCCTACCTCGTGGACCGGGCGGGCTTCGTGGCCTGCCATCAGTTCGAGTTCGTGGACAAGATCGACGTGCTCGAGCATGCCGCTCCGGGCGCCGTCTTCCTGTTGAACGCGCCCGGCCCGGCGGAAGCGGTCTGGGACCGCCTGCCCCGGGAGATGCAGGAGCAGATGGTCGAGAAGCGGATCCGCTTCTTCGCGATCGACGCCTACGCGCTGGCCAAGAAGGCGGGGATGGGCGGCCGCATCAACACCATCATGCAGACCTGCTTCTTCGCGATCTCCGGCAGTCCTGCCCGCGGAGGAGGCGATCGGGCACATCAAGAAGTCCATCGAGAAGACCTACGGCAAGCGGGGGCCGGAGGTCGTGCGCCGGAACTGCGAGGTGGTGGACCAGGCCCTCGCCCACCTCCACGAGATCAAGGTCCAGAAGGCGGCGAGTGCCACGCGCTCGCGTCCACCCCTCGTCTCCGAGAGAGCGCCCGACTTCGTGCAGAAGATCACGGCGGTGATGCTGGCCGGCAAGGGCGACCTGCTGCCCGTGAGCGCCTTCCCGGTGGACGGCACCTGGCCGGTGGGCACCGCGAAATGGGAGAAGCGCAACCTCGCCCTGGAGATCCCGGTGTGGGACGCCAAGGTCTGCATCCAGTGCAACCAGTGCGCGCTCGTGTGCCCCCACGCCGCGATCCGGGCCAAGGTCTACGACGAAGGGGCGCTGTCCGGCCCGCCCGCGACCTTCAAGTCGACGGCCTACCGCGGCACCGAGTACAAGGGCAAGCTCTTCACGATCCAGGTGGCGCCGGAGGACTGCACGGGCTGCAACCTCTGCGTGAACGTGTGCCCGGCCAAGGACCGGACGAACCCGAAGCACAAAGCCATCAACATGGAGCCCCAGGCGCCGCTGCGCGAGACCGAGCGGGCCAACTACGACTTCTTCCTCGACCTGCCCGAGCTCCCGCGGACCGAGGTCGCGCGCCTCGACCACAAGGGCTCGCAGTTCCTGGAGCCGCTCTTCGAATACTCCGGGGCCTGCGCGGGCTGCGGCGAGACGCCCTACCTCAAGCTGCTCACCCAGCTCTTCGGCGACCGCCTGCTCATGGCCAACGCCACCGGCTGCTCGTCGATCTACGGGGGCAACCTGCCCACGACCCCCTACACCACCAACCGCGACGGGCGGGGCCCGGCCTGGTCGAACTCGCTCTTCGAGGACAACGCGGAGTTCGGATTTGGCTTCCGCCTGGCGCTCGACGCCCACCGGGCCGCGGCGCGGGTCCTGGTCGAACGGCTCGCTCCGAGCATCGGCGACGTCCTCGCCGCGGAGATCCTGGGCGCCGACCAGGCGGGCGAGCGCGGGATCGCGGACCAGCGCGAGAGGGTCCGGGCCCTGCGCAGCGAAGCTCCAGCAGCTCGACACTCCCGAGGCGAAGCGCCTCCTGTCCCTGGCCGACTACCTGGTGAAGAAGAGCGTGTGGCTGGTGGGCGGCGACGGCTGGGCCTACGACATCGGCTACGGCGGGCTCGACCACGTCCTGGCCGGCCGGCGCGACGTCAACGTGCTCGTCCTCGACACCGAGGTCTACTCCAACACCGGCGGACAGGCGTCGAAGTCGACGCCGCTCGGGGCCGCGGCCAAGTTCGCGGCCGCGGGAAAGACGGTCGGCAAGAAGGACCTGGGCCTCATGGCCAACATGTACGGGCACGTCTACGTCGCCCGCGTGGCGTTCGGCGCCAAGATGGCCCAGACCGCGCAGGCCTTCCTCGAAGCCGAGGCCTACCCCGGGCCCTCGCTGATCATCGCCTACAGCCACTGCATCGCCCACGGCTACGACATGGCCCAGGGGGCCTCCCAGCAGAAGCTCGCGGTGGATTCCGGCGTGTGGCCGCTCTACCGCTTCGATCCGCGCCGCCCCCTGAAGGGCGAGCCGCCGCTGCAGCTCGACTACGGGCCCCGAAGGCCAAGGTCGCCGACTACATGCGCAACGAGTCGCGCTTCCGCACGATCGAGCGCGCCGACCCCGCGCGGTACAAGCGTTTCCTCGAGGAGTCCGAGAGCGCGGCCCGGCGCCGTTACGCCGTCTACCAGCAGCTCGCGGGGATCACCGTGCCCATGGACGCGCCGCCGGGCGACGACGCCACGGCTCCGGTCCCGGCGAAGGAGGCGAAATGAGCACCGCGACGACGTATCTGGGGATGCGCCTTCCCCACCCCCTGGTCGTGGGCGCGGGCCGTCTCACCGACGACCTCGATCTGGTGAAGCGGCTCGAAGACGAGGGAGCCGCCGCCTTCGTGCTGCGCCCGCTCTTCGAGGAGGAGATCACGGGCGAGCAGATGGGGGCGTTCTTCAACTCCGAGACCCACGACGATTCCTTCGCCGAGGCCACGAGCTACGCCCCCGAACCCGAGGCCGCCTTTGGACCGGACGAATACCTGGAGCACCTCCGGCGCGTGAAGGCCGCGGTCTCCTGCCCGGTGCTTGCGTCGCTCAACGGCGCGACCCTCGGGGGCTGGACCACCTACGCCCGGCTTCTGGAGGAGGCGGGAGCCGACGCCCTCGAGCTGGACCTCTATCACGCGGCCAGCGACCCGACGGCGAGCGGGGCCGAGGTCGAGGGGCAGATGATCGAGATCGTGCGCGAGGTGAAGCGGGCGCTTCGCATTCCGGTCGCGGTCAAGCTCTCGCCGCTGTTCACGGCCTTCGCCCACTTCGCGCGGCAGCTCGACGCGGCGGGTGCCAACGGGCTCGTGCTCTTCACCCGCTTCCACCGGGTCGACATCGACGTGGTCGAGCTCGAGGTGGTGCGGACGGTCGCGCCGTCGGACTCCTCGGACCTCGCGCTGCGGCTGCGCGGGATAGCGGCGATCGCCGGGCGCGTGAAGGCCTCGCTCGCCGTCACCGGCGGCGTCCACACCGCCCTGGACGTGGTCAAGGCCACCATGGCGGGCGCGCACGCCACGCAGATGGTCTCGGCCCTCGTCGGGAACGGCCCTCGCCACCTGCGGACGGTCCGCGCGGAGCTCGAGGCGTGGATGGCCGAAAACGAGTGGAGCTCCCTCGACGAGATGCGCGGCAACATGAGCTTCGGCCGGGTGCCCGACCCCGCCGCCTACGAGCGGGCGAACTTCCGGGCCATGTTCCAGTAGGCGTTCGGCGGTGTCGTGAACCCCGCGATCCCGTCGTCTGCTGTAAAGTGACGTAGACCGATCGATGAATGGAGGAGGATCCACATGGCAACGATGATCACCGATGCATGCATCAACTGCGCTGCATGCGAACCCGAATGCCCGAATACGGCGATTTACGCCGGCGGCGCTCAATACGAGCTCAACGGACAGATGTTCGATGCGCTCTCCAACGACTTCTTCTATATCGTCCCCGAGAAATGCACCGAGTGCGTCGGGCACTTTGACAAGGAACAGTGCGCTGTCGTCTGTCCAGTCGACTGCTGCTTACCTGACCCGAACCGTGTCGAGACCGAAGACGCGCTCTTTGTGCGTGCGCAGGAGCTTCATCCCGAGCAGGAGATCGTGGAGCTCGGGCCTTCCACCTCCCACTTCAGGAAGGCCTGACGCCGAACGTTCCCGGCCTTCCGACGGATGGTTCGTCGCCTGCTGGGCCTCCTGTTCGTTCAGGCCTTCCTGCCACGTGCTGGACGCCACTTCGTCACGGCGCAGCTCGTTCGCGTACCAGTCGTCGTGAAGCCGAGGCGCAGCCTCGGCCCCCGGCGGTCGCGGGACCAAGACCTGGCCGTCGGTGATCACCGGAGCGGTGCGCACGCGTTATCCCGGCCGCCAAATCGGCGGCACAGTCCTGCAGATGATTCGGAACAAAACCGCGTTCAGTCCCGTATGACGCAGTCATGATGCGTTCGCCTTTGCTCATGCTGCGTGCGAGCTTCCTGATCATTGTCACGGCCGTCTCAGCGCTGGCACAGACAGCGCAGCAGGCGCCCGTCCGTCAGTTTCTGCTTCGTATTGAACCGGTGCGCGCCGGCTTCACGCTGCAGAACATGACTGAAGAAGAGCAGAAGACTGCCGTCGCCCACCTGGCGTACTTGAAGGGTCTGTTTGCTGAAGGGAAGTTGACTCTCGCGGGCCAGGCGTTTGACCCCAAGGGGTTCTTCGGGATCATTGTTGTGAACGCCCCGGATCTGGAGTCTGCAAGCCGCCTGCTCCACGGCGATCCTTTTGTGAAAGGAAACCTGTTCCGCGGTGATGTGGTTCCGTTCAGGAGTGTTCTGGAGCGCGGCGCACCCGACCCGTTGTTGGCGTCAGTGGCGGAGACCGGCAAGGCCGATCTCGTGCAAGCTCTCCTCGACGTGGCGAAGCCAAGCCAGAAGGCGATTGACGACGCTTACGAACACGCCCTGGAGGGGAAGCGCGGCGAAGTCGCCGCCGTGCTGAAGAAGGTGGGTGCGCAGGAACCGGCGCCCGCGTTCAAGACCGATCCGAAGGTGCTGGAGGGCTACGCCGGTAACTACAGATCGGACAACTTCCCGCTGACGATCAGAGTCTTCGTGAAGGACGGCAACCTGTTCATGCAGGCGGCCGGGCAAAGCGAGTTTCCCCTCAAAGCGCGGAGCGCAACCCAGTTCGAATTCAAAGCGGCCGGCGTCGAGGTGGCGTTCGCTTCGGATGGGAGCTTTACTCTGAAGCAGGGCCCCGGAAGCCACCTGTTCAAGAAGGTGGTGAACCCATGACTCGTCCCTACTGCGCTCCACCACCCGGTCCTCGAGCTCGCCGCTGAGATCCTCACGCTCCGCCATCAGCGGGCGGTCCGGCGCCAACGGGCGTCGAAGCGCTTCCGCCCTGGGCGGGCGGACCGCCGCGTCTGGGTGCTCCGGTTACCCATGTGGAGCGGGATAGGAGCGCATTGTCATGGAACGCAGAACATTCCTCAAGAGCGCTGGCATCGTAGGCGGACTGTTGACGGCATTGCCGTTTTACCGAAGACTCGAGGCGGCCGCGGAGGACGCGTTCCCGTTGATGGATCTTCACTGTCACCTCACCCCAACCTTCACGATCGACCACGTGATGGAGATCTCCCGTAAGACCGGCGTCCAGTTCGGCATCGTGGTGAATCCGGGAGGCGCCGTCAGTGATGACCCGGGGCTGAGACGGTTCATCGATTCGCTCAAGCCGTACCCGGTCTACTGCGGCCTGCAGCCGATGAGCCCAGGCTGGTCCAGGAACTTCTCGCCCGAAACGATCAAGCTGCTCGATTACGTGCTGATGGACGCGCAGACCATCCCCAATGGCAATACGTACGGGGAAACACTGCGGATCTGGAACTTCGACACATATGTTGATGACCCGCAGAAGTTCATGGAGACGTACGTGACCCACACCCTGGAGGTGATCGAAAACAACGAGCCGCTCAACATTTTCGGATGGCCGCTGTTCCTACCGGTCTGTATTGCGCGTGACTACTACACGCTGTGGACCGAGGAGAGAATGCAGACGATCGTCGCGGCTCTGAAAAGAAGAGGTCTGGCGGTCGAGATAAACGACCTGGCCCACACGCCGCATGAGAAGTTCATTAGCATGGCGAAAGAACGGGGGCTGAAATTCGCATTCGGCTCCGACACTCGTGATCAGAAGGCCGGTCGTCTCGACTTCTGCAAAGACGTTGCGAGGAAATGCAACCTAAAGCCTGACGATTTCTTCTTGCCTAAGCGGGTCCTGAAAAAGGTCTAGCCGCATCGCGTGGCGTCTTCCGTGCTGACATCGGGAACACTGGCCTAAGGTTCCGCGAGTTCATCGAGCGGGACATCGGGGCGGTCAAGAGCGTCCATCGTCTCACTCTCGTCTCAGAGCTGCCAGCGGGTCCAGGCGAGCCGCACGGCGCACAGGAACGTAGGCGGCGACGCAGGTGACCATCAGCAGGAGCAGCGAAACGACTCCGAAGGTCGCGGCATCCCGCGGCGTGACTCCGTAGAGGAGCCGCGACATTGCGCCGCTCGCGCCGTATGCGCCCCCGAGGCCAAACGCGATGCCCAGGAGAGCCAGGCGGCCGGCGTCCCGGAGGATCAGCCAGCCGAGGGACCGCGGACCGGCCCCGAGGGCCGCGCGGATTCCAATCTCCCGCGTCCGCCGCTCCACCGAATACGAGACGACGCCGTACACGCCGACCACGGCCAGACCGAGCGCGACGAGGCCAAACACCTCGAACAGGCGCATGAACAGCCGTTCCGCCCACAACGAGCGGCGAATCACCGCCTCGAAGGAGAGCAGGTCCGCGATCGCCACGTCCCGGTCAATCCTCGCCACCTCGGTGCGGACGAGGCCGGCAAGAACGGTGAGGTCCCCCGCGCCGCGCGCGACGAGGCTCACCGCCCGCGGCGCGGACTGTGCTAGTGGCACGTAGACGCATGGCAGCCCCTCGACCTCGAGCCGCCAGTAGCGGATGTCACCAGCGACACCAACGACCGTGAGCCACGGCGATGTCGTGCCGGAGGCAGCGAAGCGCAGTCGCTTGCCGACGGGATCCTGATGTGGCCACTCGTGCTCGGCCAGAGCGCGGCTGACGATGGCGACCTGGAGGGCCGTGCTCCCGTCCCGCGTGTCGAAACTCCTGCCGGCAACGACCGGCACACCGGCCGTCCGCAAGTACGCCTCGCTTACCGCGCTTCTCAGGGCGAACCGCGTCGTCCGACCAGGTTCCGTGTCCTGGGTCTCGTAGGCGGCACCGCGCCCCTCGGCCGCAAGAGGCAGGCTGGACGCAAGGCCCACGCCTGCAACGCCGGGGAGGCCGGCCACTCGACTCGCAATGGACTCGAACACGGCCGCGCGTCGTCCCGGCGGGTGGCTCTCGGGCAGGGTGAGCCGCAGCGTCAGCAGGCCTGCCGGCCTCAGGCCGGGATCGACCAGTGTCGCGTTGAAGAACGTCTGCAACATGAGGCCGGCGCCGACGAGGAGCACGAGGGTGAGCGCGATCTCGACGACGACCAAGGCGCTGCGGAGCCGGAGCCCCCGCGCCTGCCCCGTCCCGGGCGATTCCCTGAGAGCGTCAACGGTGTCCCTGCGCGAGGCGCGGCAGCCGGGCGACAGCGCCAGCCCGAGGGCGGCGGCCATTGTAGTTGCGGCGGTGAAGGCGAGGATTCGCCAGTCCGTGTCGAACCGCATCCAGGTGGGGATGCCGGACGGGACCATGGCGATCATCGCATCCCGGCCAGCCTGCCCGATGAGCAGGCCGAGGACGCCGGCCGGCAGGGTGAGGACCACCGCCTCAGCCATCAGCAGCCGGGCAATCTTCAGCCTCGTCGCACCGAGGGCCAAGCGAATGGCGAACTCCCGCTCGCGCGAGGCAAGGCGGGCGAGGAAGAGGCTCGTCACGTTGGCACAGGCAATCAAGAGAACGAAGCCTCCAGCGCCGAGCGCCACCATGAACGCCAACAGCAACGCTCGTGGGCCCCGTGCGCCCGCCAGGCTGGCGACGAGCGTTCCCACCTCGCCGTTGGTCACCGGGTGCTCCCGCGCCAAGGCAGCGCCGATCTGGCGCATCTCGGCGGCCGCGTCGTCGACGCTCGTCGCGGGCCGCAGGCGCGCCAGCACGCTGTAGCCGCGTGCCGACCGGTCCTCCCGCAAGGCTTCCCCAGCCATCGGGACCCACAGCTCCGCGTGATCTGGAAAGGCGAAGTCGCGCGGCATGACGCCGAGGACCACCGCATCGCGACCGTCCAGGCGCAGCACGCGCCCGACTATCGAGCGGTCGGCGTTGAAGGTGCCTTCCCATAGCCCCTGGCTCAGAAGGACGACCGCGTCGGCTCCGGGCCGGTCTTCCCTCTCGCCGAACACGCGTCCGACAATCGGCCGGATGCGAATGACCCGAAAGAGATTGGCCGTGCACCTCGCCCCGTCCACTACCTGCGCCGCCTCTCCGCCGCTCAATGTGAAGCTGCGGCCGCCTGCGAGACCGATCGCCTCGAAGGCACGTGCACGCGTCCGCCAGTCGTCGTAGTCGGCGTACGAGGCCCCGAGGCGCCGGACGGCGCCCTTCGGCGTGGAGGAGACGGCAACCAGCCGTTCCACCTCGGGATAGGGCAGGGGCCGGAAGACCAGCGCGTTGACTATTGCGAAGATGGCCACATTCGCGCCGATCGCGATTGCGAGGGTGGCGATGACCGCGCCGCTGAAGGCGGGATTGCGGCCAAGGGTCCGAACCGCGTAGCCAAGATCATTGACGCCTCGGCCGATCGACGGCATACACCTCCTCCGTCACCTTGATAGACGGAGCCTGGCTGCATGGCGTTCCGCTTCGCGGAAGTTGTTGAAAGGATTGGCTCCTCATCCACCTTCGCGCTACGCGCTTCGGCGGGATTTCGTCGCCACCCGGAGATGAAGGACGGAAAGCAGGAAGGTGGCTCCTCAGGTAGGACTCGAACCTACAACCCCCCGGTTAACAGGTTGATGCACGACTCATGCGCCTGCTCTTCGATGAACAGCTTTCCGAGGCGCTACCCGCTATGCTGGCGGACGTGTTCCCAGGTTCCCTTCATGTGCGGCAGCTGGCAGGAGCGGCGCGTCCGACGAACGTGTCTGGGGATTCCCCTATCGCGCATGACTGCCTCCTCGTTTCGAAGGACGAGGACTTCCACCGTCCGAGCGTCCTCCGCGGCGCGCCTCCCAAGATCGTCTGGCTTCGAATTGGCAACTGCCGGACGGAGGCCGTAGCCGACTTGCTCGAGCGTCAGGCGCCTGCACTGCAACTCTTCGCTGAACAGGAAGAGGCGACCTTCCTGGCACTCGGCTAGCCCACGGGATCGTCTCGCGGGCGCGCGAGGCGGAAGCTGCGGCCAGACCTGACCGTAGACCGCCGAGCATCTGGCTGTTCATTGGGACTCCGGGTCACATGGCGACGCCCGCCGCCAACTGCGGGCGCATACAGCGGGGGCAGAGGGCTGCCCCCCGGCGTCGCTCTCTTGTGTGCCGGCCTACTCGACTCTCAGCGCCATGTCGAAGGAGAATCGGTATCTCACGTTCGGTCGGACTCCAGAACAATTGACCGGTCTGGACCTTGGGAGTAGCCTGTCGCCTACAGCCAACAGGAAGCCGGCATCCATGCCCACCATCGTCCGGTTCGACTGCTATGAGGTCGATCTCGAGGCCGGCCAGCTCCTGAAGCGCGGGACGAAGATCCGTTTGCGTGAGCAGTGTGTCCAGGTCCTGGCCGCGCTCCTCGAGCGTCCCGGGCAGGTGGTCACGCGCGAGGACCTCCGACACCGGCTCTGGCCTGACGAGGTCTTCGTCGATTTCGACAACAACCTGAATAGCGTGGTTGCGAGGCTGCGCGACGTGCTCAACGACTCGGCTGAGCGCCCGCGATTCATCGAAACGCTTCCACGGCACGGCTACCGCTTCGTCGGGATCGTATCCAGCCCCGCTCTTGTTGCCGCATCGGCCGGAACGCGTCTGCTGGTACTGCCGTTCGTCAACTCGAGCGGCGACCCCGCACAGGAGCATTTCAGCGACGCGGTGACCGATGGACTCATCACGGAGCTGGCCGCTCTGGCGCCGGCCCACCTGGCCGTGATCGCCCGTACCACGGCGATGCGCTACAAGGGCAGCGGCAAAGACGTCGCCCAGATTGGCCGCGAGCTGAACGTCGAGTACATCGTGGAGGGCGGGGTCAGGCGTGTGGACGATCGCCTTCAAGTCAACGCGCAGTTGATCCGGAAGAGCGATCAGGCGCACGTGTTCGCGAGGCGGTACGACGCGCCAATACCCGACCTCCTCGAAACGGAACGCGCGGTCGCCAGGGCAGTGGCCGAGCAGCTCCACGTGCTGCCGGTCGCGGGTGTCGAGCACGGGCCCGCCCTGGGTCTCGTCGCCTCCGACGACAACCAGGATCGCCGGCTCCTCTCGCGGGGCGGTCCTGAGGACGTTGCCGCGCCGGCGCGCCCGACGCCGACGCCCGAGGCGGTCGCCGTGTCGGACGAGACGTTTGGCATCAGTGTTGGGGGCGCCGTCCTCTTTCTCATCGCGGCAGTCGTGCTGCTCGTGCCCGTGCTCGCGCTGAGCGGCCGCGTGACGGACCTCGGGAAGACGCGCCCGGAGCTGTCCTCCACCGCGCTGGCGGCGCGGGCGCGAGAGATCGCGGTGAAGGCGGGCTGGCCAGCGCGGCCGAAGGACGCGACCTACGGGTTCCTCCGCGACGAGGCCTACCTCGACTATCTCGACGCGCACAGGTTCGACTGGAAGCAGCTCGGAGCACTTCGGCCTGCACACATCCAATTCTGGTATCAGCAGGCCCCGCGGTGGATCGTGCCGTCCGGCATCAAATCGGGCGTCCCGGCCCACGAGTGGCCGACCGGGCCCGGTGTGACGAGTCTCCTGCTGGACGCGCGGGGCGACCTTCTCCAGTTCCACACGACGCCGCCCGAGGCTGATGTCCCGCCCGCTGCAAATCCTGCGGACTGGGCGGCACTCTTCGATGCGGCGGGTCTGGACGTCGCTCGCTTCAAGGGAACGCCGGCGGGCCCCGGCAGCGTCTCGACTTCCGACGGTGGGCAGTCGTGGCTGGGCGCCTCCGCCGACGCGCCGAACATCCCGGTCCGCGTGGAAGGGGCGGGGCTCGGCGGACGAGTCGTTTCGTTCGTCGTGGTGCGGCCCTGGTCAAGCCCCGCCGCGTCCAGGAACGCGCCGGCCACCGTTGCGCCGTCAGCCCTGGGTCCCAATCTGCCGGGGATCCAGACCGTTGCGTGGACAGGCTTGATCGCTGCCTGCCTGCTGGCATGGCGCAACCGAACGCTCGGCCACGCAGACCTCCGCGGCGCGTTCAGGCTGGCGGCAGTCATCTTCTGCTTCAAGCTCTGTGAGTGGTTCCTCCTCGAGCACCTCACGCCCACCGGAGACTCCGTCCAACGACTGACCATGGCGGTGGGATCGTCGCTCTTTGCCGGTGGGTCCATTCTCGTCAGCTACATGGCTCTGGTGCCGTACGCCCGACGCTACTGGCCTGCGAGCCTAATCTCGTGGACGCGTCTCATAGCCGGGCGGGGCCGCGACCCGCTCCTCGGCCGCGACGTGCTCGTCGGCGTGGTCGTGGGACTGGGCATGAGCGTCGCGTATTGGCTCCACGCCATCCACGCGGGCCGGCTCGGCTACCGCCCGGCCGTCTACACCGACGCACTCAGCGGGCTGGAGCTGGGGACCGTCCTCGCGCGGATCACGTCTTGCGCCTCGTATGGGGTGTGGACGGCCGCGGGGGGCCTGCTGATTCTGATCCTGGCGCGGCTGGTGCTGCGAAAAGAGTGGATCGCCGCCGCGATCCTGACGCTAATCAGTGCCCTGGCCTGGGCCCCCCGCCTGGGCACCGGTCCGTTTCCCCTGCAGGTTGCGTACATGATCGCCGTATTCGGGCCATGGGTCTGGGCGCTGCGCCGCTACGGGATGGTGGCGGCCGCGGTGGCTACCTTCGTGTCGTCGGTGCGGAAGATGGCGATCACGTCGGACCCCTCGCTCTGGTATGCGCCGCACACCCTCATTGTCGGCGCGCTTCTCCTCGCACTAATCGCCTACGGCTTTCACACGGCCTTGGGAGGTCGCCGCGTGTGGCGGGACGATCTGGCGGCCGGGTGAGTCGTCATCGCCGTGTCGACCCGATTGGCGAAGCTGGATCGCCGTCCTTGCTCACCTAAAAGGTTATCTTCACACCGAGTTGGGCCTGGAACGGCGGCGCAGCCTCGGTGAACTGTCCGAAGGTCGGCAGCGGGTTGTCCGGGTAGGACCCGCTTCCAAAGACGTTGTCCACCTGCGTGTAGTTCGTCCGATTGAACAGGTTGAACAGGTCGACCATCAGGTCCAACCTGGCGCGGCCGCGAAGTCCCAGTCGCTTGGCCACACGGAGATCCACGGTGGACGTCGCCGGCATCAATCCGGCGTTCCTGCCAATCTGCGTGGTTGAATCGCCGACGATCCTCCAAGGACGATCCGACGGCCCTGTGACGTCCTTGTTGTCGTTCAGGTCCGCTCCCGCGAGGATGTTGAACGGCCGCCCCGACCCGACGATCACGATGGTCGACACCGTGAAGTCTCGGGGCAACGTGTACGAGCCGCTGAAGGCGACCCGGTGCCGCTGGTCCTGCAAGGACGGGCCCCGCTCCAGCATCGGGTCGAAGCCGAGCGGCAGGCCGTTCGGGTCGTCCGGATTTCGGCCCTGCCCGCCGTCCTGCGGCTGCTGGAAGGCGAAATCGGCCATCAGGTCCTCGGCTTTCGACCACGTGTATGACGCGAGGAACTCGTACCTGCTGGCGAATCGCTTCGTCAGCGAGACGGTCAGTCCGCGGTACCAGGACTGTCCCCACGACGTGTACTGCCGCCACACCGGGGTGTTGGGCAGGTTGTAGTCGAGGTTCCCCACCTGGTTGAAACCGCGCACGAACAGGACGTTCGCCGCCATCGCAATGCCGCCGGCGAACTCGCGGTCGAGCCCGACCGACACGTGGTGGGCGTAGGGGGTCTTCAGACCGGGCTGGATGGAGTATGCGAAGCTCGAAAACGGCCCTGCCGGCTCGGGCGATTTCCGGTCAGCCGCCGTCCGCCAGAGCTCCTTTGCGGCGACCGTCCGCAAGCTCAATGTCTCGACGTTCCCGGGCGTTCCGTTGATCGCGGCCGCGAGCCCCCAGAGCGACGTGATGTGATTGTCGTAGGACACCCCGTAGAAGCCATGCACGTAGGCCTTCTTGTCCCCGGTCGGATCCCACGACACACCCAGCCGCGGGGCCACGTTGTTGTTGTCCGTGGGCCAGCCGTATGGCGGCAGGCCCGGGACGTTCTCGGTCATCTGTTGCCAGAACTGGTTCTGATAGCGGACGCCGAACGTGAGCGTCAGGCGGTCGGCCGCGCGCCATTCGTCCTCGGCGAAGAGCGAGATGTCGCGGTAGCCGTGCGACCCGCCCGCGTTGCCATACCCCTGGAGGTACGAGTACGGCGCATCCAGCGCCAGCGCCTCCTCGGCGGTCGTCACGGGCCCAGGAAGTCCGACCTTAGCGGCTTGCGAGGCGTTTAAGGGCAGAAAGATGTAACGGCCGCCGAAGTGGAGCGGAAGTTCCGACAGGCGTGTGTCGATATAGGAGAAGTCAACCCCTGCCTTCAGCTGGTGGCGGCCAGCCTGCCGGGTCATGACGTCCACCAACTCGTACCGGATGTCCTTGCGCGGCTGAGGGGTGAACCGCTGGCGGCCGACGGCGGTGGCCCCGAGCTCGAGTGTAGGACCGCCCTCGTCCTGCCCGTCGCAGGCGCCGCTGCATTTGCCGTCGAACGAAACGACGTTCTGGTTGCGGTACGCGACCTGGATTCGCAACTCGTTGACGGTAAGAGACGAGACAATTGACCTCAGCGACGCGGCGCCCGTCAGGTCGCGGCTGTCCAGGTACGCGCCGCGGCTGCGCGCGATCTTGCCGCCCCACCGCTCCACGTTTTCGTCCAGCCTCTCCGCCCAGTTGAAGCGTATCGCCAGCCGGTGTGTGTCGGCCACCGCCGTATCCACCTTCGCGAGCACCTGGTCCGAATCGACGCGGTAAGGAAGACGCCCGAGCGCGACAGGGAACCCGTCCCCCTCGAGCACCTGCGCCAGGGTGCCGTAGTCCCGCCCGAAGACCGTGATGTGCGAGGTGTTGTCGATGTTCACGAAGTTGTTGGCCTGCGACCTCAGGCTCTCGGCCGAGAGGAAGAAGAAGGACCGTTCGCGCCGAATCGGCCCGCCGAGGGTTCCCCCGAACTGATACCGGCTGTACGGCGACTTGCCCTGGTCGAGCGGACTTCCCGCAGGGTCGAACATCTCGAAATGGTCGCGCGCGTTCAACGCGTCGTCCCGGAAGAAGCCGAACACGTTTCCCGCGAGCGTGTTCGTACCGCTCTTCGTCACGATGTTGACGACGCCACCGGTCGCCTTGCCGAATTCGGCCGAGAAGGAGTTGGCCACGACCTGGAATTCCTGGACGGCTTCCTGACTGAAGGTGGCCCGCACGGCGCCTACGGCAATGTCGTTGTTGTCGAGACCATCCACGGTGATGTTGTTCGAGCGGGCCCGCTGCCCGCCGAAGGTCAGGCCCGATGTGGCGACCGCACCCTGATACGGCGTGCGGTCGGTGCTGACGCCAGGCGTCAACACGGAGAACGACAAGAAGTCACGGCCGTTGGTCGGCAGCCCGTCGATGTGCCGCGGCGCGAGCACCGTGGAGACGGCTGTGCGGCGCGGATCCAACTGGGGCGAAGTGCCGACGACTGTCACCGTTTCGCTGGGTCTGCCAACCTGCAGAACGAAGTTCCTCTCGGCCGCCTCGCCGAGCGCCAGCGCGACGTCCGAAACCCCTGCCCGGAATCCAGGCGACTCGACCCTGACGAGGTAGGTACCCGGTGGCAGGGCGGGGACGGCGTAGCGGCCGTTCCGCTGGCTGACGGTGCCACGTACAAGACCCGTCGCCTTGTTCGTGGCGGTCACCACGGCGCCGGCGACGACCGCCCGCGACTCGTCGAACACCGTGCCGGACAGGTCGGCGGCGGTGGCCCCGGTTTGCGCCAGTGCGGCGCCGCCGGTCGAGGCCAGCAACGCGAACACAAACGCGGCCAGTCGGAAACGGCGAACCGTGCGCATGTCGCCCTCCTGGACCGAACAGCCGCGGCCGGAATCGGCCGCGGCTAACGACGTCCGTGTTGAGGGGCTTTTGCGAGAGCGAGAGCGACGACCAACGACGGCGGAATCGTCGCGCTTCGACACACCGGAGTCAAGTGACGTCCTCCACACAGAGGCGGTGTTCCGACATGGGGTTCCACCTGGGATGTCAACTGCCTATTTCGCATGGGTTTGCGCGGCCATGAAGAACCAAGGCTTCGTCAAGGTTCCGTCCATTGGCAGATGAAATCGGCCCGACTAGATTCTCGGACACAAGGAGGGCACCGATGAAGCGTTTGACCGCATTTGTCGTAGTCGGGCTGGGACTGGTGTTCGGGGCCGGGGCCCCGTCGGCTGTCGCGCAGCAGCAGGTCACATTGCTGCACATCAACGACACCCACTCGCACCTCGCGGCGTGGGGCCCCAAGGACGCGAATCTCGACGGGACCGTTGGCGGGCTGCCGAAGGCGGCGGCCATTGTCGCCGACGAGAAGGCCAGGGACGCTCACGCTCTGTTCGTCCACGCAGGTGACTTCATGAATGGCGACCTGTTCTTCAACGAGCACCTCGGCGTCCCAGAACTCCGGTTGCTGCGCTCGATAGGCCTTGACGCGATGGTGCTCGGCAACCGCGACTTCCAGCTCGGGTCCCCTCTCCTCGAATCGGTCGTTGCCAGCGCGTGGGCCGACGGCGGCGTGCCGATCCTCGGCACCAACCTGGACCTCTCGGACGCGTCCGCGACCGACTACCCGGCATTGAACCACTGGATTACGCCGACGTTGATCAAGGACGTCAACGGCGTGAAGGTGGGTTTCTTTGGCCTGACGATCCGGAACGACCCGCTTGCTAGCCCGTCCCCTGTCAAGATCGCGAAGTACCTGGACACCCTCGCCCCCGCAGCCGTCGCGAAGCTGCGCGCTGACGGTGCCCAGGTGGTCATCTGTCTTGCTCACCTGGGGCTGGCGCTCTCAACGCAGTTGGCCGCCAGCGTCCCGGGCATCGACGTGATCGTCGACGGGCACGACCACGTGGCTCTCCCGCAGCCCGTGACAGTCGGGACGACGTTGATTGTGTCGGCGGGTGAATACTATCGGTGGGTCGGTCGCCTTCGCCTGTCGGTCGCAGGGAACACCGTCTCGTTCGTGGACTACGCGCTCCTCGGGTCGGAGGCGGAGGCGCCCCCGCTGCCGGCGATCCAGGATGCCGTTGACGCGCTCAAGCCTGCGATTGTCGCCCGATTCGGCGATGTCTACCACACGCCGCTCGGCCGGGCCGCCCACGACATCACCAACGCGTCGGACGCGGACAAGGCGAAGCGCGACACCCCCCTGGGCAACCTCTTCACCGATGCGTACCGCGCATGGGGTAAGACGGACGTCGCGTTGGAAGCGAGCGGCTTCCTGGACGATCCGATTCCCCTCGGCCCCATCGTCGGCGCGGACGTGTTCCGGGCGATGAGCTTCGGCGCCCTCAAGCAAGCGTCACCGAAACCCTACATCCGACCGTATCGCCTGGTGACCTTTACGACCTCCGGCGCGAATCTCCTCACCATGTTGGACACGACGATCGGGATGGGCGGTGTCTTCCTCCCGCAGGTCTCCGGGATGCGAATCCAATACGACTCCACGCGGCCCATAGGGCAACGCGTTGTGTCCGCCCTCGTCACCGACACCCCGATACTCCCCACGGCCATCTACAGCGTCACCACCAACGAGGGGGTCTACTACTTCCTCGCCGGACTGCCAGGCATCACGGCGCCGCAGTTGACCTCGCCGCCGACCGTCTACGCGTTCGCCGCCGTCTGCAGCTACCTCACGACTCGGGGCACGATCGCGTCGGTCGCCTCCAACCGGATGCGAGACATCGCCGCCATCCCCGGCGAGGTCAGATAGGATCGGTCGCGGCGGCGCCGGGAACACGCCCGCCGCGCCGCCGCGATCGGCCGCGCGGCAGGAGAATCGCATGACCACGGAGGTGGCTGTCTTGCCGTAAGGTCGATTTGAACTGCGCGAGTGGTTTCGACGCGCAGCGCACGTTCCCGACGCAAATGCGGTGAAGGTCGAAACCAGGGTGGCTGTAAGTTGTTGACAGGATTGGCTCGCCGCACTGGACGATTTCCGCAACTGGTTGATCCGAGAGGCAGCGTAAATGGCCTGTTATTGATAGGTTCGCCAAGGTTTCGCGAGGTGAGCCTCGAAGAACGACGCAGCCTTTGCCGGCTCAAAGCAGTCTGCGGCCGCTGACACCGACGCTCCCGCCGCGTGCCGAGCGAATGCTATCGGGCCGCGACGGATTTGCTAAAGCGCGTAACGGACGGAATGAAGTCACGCTGAGCATCGGGCCGC
Organism: uncultured Acidobacteriota bacterium; assembly: GCA_963724775.1. GTDB lineage: Bacteria > Acidobacteriota > Vicinamibacteria > Vicinamibacterales > Fen-181 > CAVRWB01. The sequence goes on along the minus strand of CAVRWB010000020.1, from coordinate 300,637 downwards.
CGCTGCGCATTTACTTCCGAACTCACTCCTTCGAGCTGCTCGCCTCAGTTAATTCAACTTCACGAAGTGCGTGCCCGCTGCCGTTCCGCGCCGGCATCGGTGTTCATCGCGAGGCGAGGCGCGCGCCGCGTTGATCGAACGCCAAAGGCGACCTGGCTTTGTGCGAACAGTCGAAATCGCTGCACGACTAAGAAGGTCGAAGCAGGCACTTGGTGAATTCGGCAACGTGAGCAGCCGAGAGACGCGTCATGACGAGTTTCGCGGTGACGGCGATCGGTAAGGTGGAATCTCCGCTGACACAGCCAGAATCTGCCCCCAGACAGCCCGACGAAGGCGCGCCTGCAGCGTGGCTGGTGTTCGAACCGGAAGTCCTCGAAGGGCTGCAAAGCATCCGACCGGGCGATGAATTGGTTCTTGTCACCTGGCTCGATCGCGCTCGTCGGGACGTGCTCACAGTGGCTCGCCCGCGCCCTCGAGGCGACGCACAAAAGTACCAGAGTCCCCAGAGCACGCCCGGTGCCCGCCGCCCAGCCCCACGCCTCCGCGGGCCTTCTCGCGATCGAGAGGTGGGCGATGAGCGCAGAGCCGAGGGTGATGGCGAAGGCGGCGTATGCCCACTCCTTCAGACGCGCCGGCACCGGCGCGAGCAACAGCACCGCCCCGAGGAGCTTGGCCCACGCGAGCTCCACGCGGAAGTAGTCGGTGAAGCCGAGGCGGGTGGACGCCTCGCCTTGCATGCCGCCAATCCGGATGTTATACTGAACCACATGGTTCAGTATGCGCGGACCCGCTTCGATGCCTCGTTTGCCGCGCTCTCGGACGCCACCCGACGCGGTGTTCTGGAGCAGCTCGGGCGTGCAGACGCTTCGATCACGGACCTTGCCGACAAGTTCGACATGACCCTAACGGGCATGAAGAAGCACGTCGGCGTCTTGGAGCAGGCGGGGCTCGTCACCACGGCGAAGGTCGGGCGCGTGCGGACCTGCAGGCTCGGCCTGCGCAGACTGGATGAAGAGGCGGCATGGATCGAGAGGTACCGCCAGCTCTGGGATGCACGGTTCGACGAGCTGGACAAGGTTGTCGAGGAACTGAAACGGAAGGAGAAGGTTGATGGACGCAAGAAGAGAGAGTGAGCCCACGCCCATGAAGAACCGCACGACGGTGGAGCGGAAGTCCGAGCGTGAGCTAGTCGTTACCCGAACCTTCAACGGCCCGGCCCGCATCGTGTTCGAGGCGTGGACCAAGCCCGAGCTGTTCAGGCGGTGGTGGCTGCCGAAGTCGATGGGCATGTCCCTGCGTTCCTGTGAGATGGATGTTCGTGTCGGGGGCAAGTACCGTCTCGAGTTCGAACCCGATGCTATGGCGTTCTTCGGCACGTACCTCGAAGTGACACCGCACTCGCGCCTCGTGTGGACCAACGAGGAAGGTGGTGAGGGTGGGCCTGTCACCACGGTGACATTCGAGGAAGAGCGTGGCAAGACGCTGCTGGTCATGCACGAGCTCTATTCCTCGAAGGAAGCTCTCGACGCTGCCGGCACCGGGGCGGCGGATGCGATGGTCGAGACGTTCGCGCAACTGGACGAGCTTCTCCTCACCCTGGGCGCGAGCGTGGGACGGTCATGAAGTCGTCGATCTCGCGGTTTCCGCTCACAAGGAGGCAGACGATGCACCGGCAAGATGGCCGACAACTCGACGGTAATCATGGAGGCTGTCTCGACGCTCCTACAGCCGTCCTCTGATGTTCGCTGATGTGGCTCGGCCACGGTCCGGCGCTGCATCCCGCACGGTCTCGGGCTACTCGTCGTCGACGGGATCCGAACGTCGATGTGGTGCCTGAAGGATGTGCGGTTTGGGCCGGCCGCAAGCCTCGGTATCAGCGACAAACGATGGCGAGGAAACGATCTGACGGAAGACCACCGACGGGGACAGAAGCTGGTCTCTCTCCTTCTTGGTCGGCTTGTCCTCACGAAGTAGCCAAGGGGAACAGGGAGGGGAACACAGGGGGGAACAGGGCCTCGCGCGAGGTGTTCCCCCTCCCGCGTCGTCGCGGTGGCTTCTCGCTCCCACGCTCGGGCGGCTCGTCGCTGAACGGGGACGCCGACTAAGGCACTGTCTTAAAGATGGTTGGCGGATTGCTGGAGGCGCGGCGCTCTGTGCCGCGCGCACTGCCGCAGCCACCGCACGGTCGCCGCCGAGGCGGAGACCGTGGCGTGAGCGACCACCTGTTTTGGCCACTTGCGCTGCCAAGCTCGCGCCCAGCGCGGTGGTCGCTCACGCCACGGCTGCCCCTCGCCGCTGAGCTGTCGACGACTCAGTTGCGCGCGCAGTAGCCAGAGCATCCAGACGGCGCTGAATCCCTGACCTGACTATCGAGGACATCAGAGCGGCCTCGCGTTCGCCGCGGATCGCAAGCGCAGACTCGTTAAGGTCCCCGCGTGAAGCTGCTCTTCGACGAGAACCTCTCTCATCATCTCGTCGAGTTGCTGTCCGACTGCTATCCGGAATCCACTCACGTCAGGAGTGTTGGCCTCGAGCGGACGGATGATGCCGAGGTCTGGGCCTATGCCGCGGCCTCAGGGTTGACCATCGTCTCCAAGGACTCGACTTTCACCAAAGGAGCCTCCTCTACGGGCCTCCTCATCGGTTCGGCTGGAACTCGCCGCTGCCGGCAGCGGTGAAGGCCGCCGGCCTCCTGATCGTTGCCGCGGGCGGAATGCTCACGAACTACGCGGTGCTGCACAACCGCTTCTTGTCGGCGTTCGTGCGAATCCAGCGGGAACGCGGCCACCGTGTCGTGGACACCGGCCCGTACCAGTTCCTGCGCCACCCGGGCTACGTCGGGTCGATCCTGCACATGTTCGGGACGCCTCTCCCGCTCGGCTCTTGTGGCCGCGCTCGAGGACCGGACGCTGCGCGAAGAACTCGAGGGCTACGAAGAGTATGCGCGGCACATGAGATACCGGCTGATCCCGTGGGTGTGGTGCCGCGCGCAAGGCGCTCGAGCAGGACGGGGGCCGAAACGGCATCTCCCCGCCAGGGCGTTCAGCCGGGCATCGATTCGATCGCTCCGCGCAGGCGATCGAATTCGCGCTTGACGGCGCCGAGCACCTGCCGGAACCGGTCGGCCCCGCGCAGCCGATCCAGGTGGGGGTCCCTCTCGAACAAGGGGTAGCAGGGCCAACCGGGCAGCGCCGCCCTCTCGAACCACTCGATCGCGGCGTCCGTGCGGTTCATTTCCGCGTATGCGCAGGCGATGAAATAAGCGGTGTGATGGAAGTGCCCGTACATAGCCTTGCGCGCGGCCGCCTCGATCGCCACTTCCGCCTTCCCCGGAGCGCCGTCGCGGGCCAGCAGGAAAGCCTTGAAGGCGTGCAGCTCGCCCCCCAGATCCTGAGGATACTCGGTGAGCGCCTGGTCGATTGCCGACGCCGCTTCCCGGTACCGCGCGAGGACCTCGAGAGCCCATGCCGAGTGCGACGCGGTCAGCGACGGGTTGGCCCCCGGCTGCATCCGCTGCAGCACGTCCAGCGCCTCCGCTGCTCTGCCCTGCCACAGTAGGGTGAAGCCGAGTTGAAGGCGCGCGCGCGTCGCTTCGGGCGACAGTTCTACCGCGCGGCGGGCGAGGGCTTCCGCCGGCCCGAACAAGCCGACGTGATCGTAGATCATCGCCGCGTCTGCGAGAGCCGCTTCCGAGCCCGGACTGATTCTCAGGGCGCGCCGAAAGAGCTCGAGGGCTGGCAGGTGCGGAAACCCCAGGCGCCGCGTCCACAGCAGGCGGCCTTTCGCGACGAGGGCGTCCACGTTCTCCGGGTCCAGCTCCAAGGCCCGTGCCGCAACCTGCTCCCCTTTGCGGACCAGCGCCTCTTCGCGCTCCGGCTCGAAGTTGAAGGCATGAATGGCGTAACTCAGCGCCAGCAGGCCGTGCGCCCTCGCGAAGCCGGGGTCGCGACGCACCACGTCTTCGAGGAGGGCGAGCAGGCGGGCGCTTGCCTGCTCGTTGTGGCGGCGCACGAGGTCGCGCGCCCGCAGGTAGTCCTCGGTCGTTTCCCACGCGGCGGGCCGCTCCGCCCGGCTCGAACGCAGAGAGGAACGCGTGCGGTCAGCCACCCAGCGCGCGATGTCGTTCTGGAGCGCGAGGGCATCGCGACGCTCCTCCAACCGCCGCTCCGTCCACAGCACCGCCTCCGAGCGCGCGTCGCTCAATTCGGCCGTGAAAGTCAGCCGATCACCGACCCGGTGAATCGTGATGGCGAGAACGGCATCCACGCCGAGTTCCCTGCCGACCGCGGACGGCGACCGCCGCTCACCCCGGTACCGATCGACCGCCAGGCGGCTCTTCAACTCGATTCGGAGAGATCCTCCTGAGTTCCGACATCAACTCCTCGGCCATGCCGTCGGCGACGTCCGAATCGATCACCCCGCTGGACAGGTTCTCGAAGGGCAACACGGCCAGCGACCTGACACCGGAAATGCCGCCGCGGCCTTGCCACCACCGCCGGACGCCGTCGACGTTCAGGACGAAGGTCAGGACAGCAAGGCCGACGACGACCAGCGAGGTGGTCACGAGCATCCGCCGCTTCCAATCCCGACGGGACCGGACGGCTCGGACGATTGCCTGCCCCGGCGTGCCGCTTCGCATCTCGTCCGCCGCTGGATCCGACGGCTGTACCCACTCGACCGGCAGCACCAGGCGGTACCCCCGTTTCGGGATGTTCTCAATCGCCGTCGCGTCCGGGATGGCCGCGGCCAGCACGTCGCGCAGGTCGGTCATGCAGGTCGTGAGCGCGGATTCGCTGACAAGCGAATCGGGCCAAAGCGCGTCCAGGAGCTCCTGTTTGGAGGTGACGCGCCCGACGCGCGCGGCCAGGATGACCAGCAGGTCCATCGCCTGCGGCCGAAGGTGGGTGATGGACCGACCCCGTACCAGCCGGTTCAGCGAAGGCTGGACCACGCAACCGCCAAGGCGGAAGTCACGTCGCACGCCGACGCCGGCCAACTTGGCGTCCGGCCGTTCCATCGGAGAGATTGTAGCGCGATGTTCAGCGGCCGGGAGTCCTCGGCGCCGCGCGTTCGGACGGATGCGTCAACTGCCACCGGACGCGGGCCTGGAAGTCGCACGCCCCCGGCGTTTCGTAGAGTCTCCCACGCTCTCGCTCGACTCCAATCCGCCTGTAGAGAGCTGCCAGCGCCGCCTCGCTCCGGACCTCCGGGGCGGCGGCCACCTCGAACGCGTGCCACAGTTCGTGTGCGAGCCATCCTATCTGCTCGTCGGGCTTCAGCGTGATAGAGACGCGCACGCGCACGTACCGTCGCGCGGGGATGGCGGCCACAAAGTGGAGGCAGCCGGTGTCCAAGCTGAGGAACCGTCCGACTTCCACGACCACCCGCAGGTCGGAGCGATCCAGGGTGCCGAGAATCTCCGCCACGAGAGTGGACCGCCTGGCCGCGGTGGAGAGCAGCGCCTGCGCCTGGGGTGTCCCTCCCACAACGTGAGGGAGCGGCTGGCCGCCGGCTTCCACTGCGGAAGCCCAGGCGAAGAGCAGGATCCCGCCGGCCAGGCCCAGCCGGTCGGACCGCCGATGCCGCCCGTCCCCGTCCGCCACTGTCGCCTCCCGCAGGCTCGTGGCGTCAAGATGGTCGTCCCGGCGTCGAACGTCTGGGGCGACGGATCAGATTGCGTGGGGTATCTGCGGAGATTTCGTGCAGAGTCCGTGCGGCGGGACGACAGACAGCAGGCGTTCATCGCCGGGTGGACTGTCCCACGGGCGGACGCCTAGGGGTAACGGCGAGTGAGGAGCACGAACGCCACGAGCGCGACCACGCCGACGGTGGCCTCTGTGAGGAGCATTCCGTGGTGGACCAGGCGTCGTGCGCCCACCCGGCCGCTCGCAGCATCCCCAGGCTGAAGAGTATGTTGAGCGCGAAGAACCGGTTGATCTTCGTCGCCGCGGCCGCGCTGCCGATGATGGACAGCACCAGCCTCGTGAAGGACGCCGTGACCATCCCCAGCGTGAACGTGTAGAACAACGTGGACGCGTCACAATGGCGCGTTCACAAACGGACTCCGTGGACGTTCATCGCCGTGGCGTTCGTGTCATGTGACGGCAGTCGGACGCCGTTCCCGACGCAACGTTGCCAACGCAAAGGCGGTGAAAGGCGGTGAAGTTCGCGAAGCTCGTCTGTGTAAGTCGTTGAAAGGATTGGCTCCTCAGGTAGGACTCGAACCTACAACCCCCCGGTTAACAGCCGGGTGCTCTACCATTGAGCTACTGAGGAACACTGGCAGATTGCCACGGGCGGCGATGGCAGCGCCGCCCGGAACGAGCATGATAACGGGAACCGGCCGGAGGGGTCAACGACGACGCGATGGGCGACGCGACGGGCGCCGGCGGCCGGAACGCAGTTGCACCAGCGCGCCCGCGACGCCCAGCGCCAGCCACGCGAGGAAGGGCCAATGCCGGCCGGCCGGAGCGGGCGCCAGGTGGCCGATCCACACGTCGTCCACGCCAGGCTTGTGCGGCGCCCGGCTGGCGAGGAGTGCCACCACTCCCGCGACCGTCGTCTGCGCGCCCCCGAACGCCGTGGCGAGGATGACGACGACGCGCTGCGCGTAGACGCCAGCCGCAGCGCCGGCCACGGCGAACAGCAGCACGACCGGCCAGCCAGGCTCGGTGGCGCGCCACTGGACCCAGAACGAGTGCAACAGCAGGGCGCCAAGCGCTGCGCCGACCAGCATCACGCCGGCGAAGTAGCCGGCGAAGAGCACGAGCGCGCCCGCGAGCCCGCCGAGGACGAGCGCAATGAGCATCGCCGGCGCGTTGCTCGGCGCCACCAGCGAGCTGGCGAACAGCGCGCCGAGGATGAAGCCGTAGATGGTAAGGACCGCGCGGAAGAGCCGGTAGCCGGCAAAGCAGGCCAGCAGCCCGATGACGAGCAGCACGAGGCCTGCGGGCAGCTGGAAGGCGACGGGTAGCATGGAGGAACGTAGAAACTGAGAACGTAGAACTGAGAACGTTGGAACCCCGCGAGAGCGAGGACGCGAAACCGAGACAAGAGGCGAGAGCCAGGAACCAAGAGCGTCGCCTACGACCGAGCTCTCAGTTCGGAGTTCTCACTTCTCAGTTCTCACTTCCTCGTTACACCTCTCGCCGGCCCTCCATTGCCTTGTGCACGGTCACCTCGTCGGCGTACTCCAGGTCGCTGCCAACCGGGACGCCCATCGCGATACGGGTGACGCGCACGCCCAACGGCTTGAGCAGCCTCGCGAGGTAGATCGCGGTCGCCTCGCCCTCGACGTTCGGGTTCGTCGCGAGGATGACCTCGCTCACGCCGCCGGCGGCGACGCGCGAGAGCAGCCCCTTGATCTTCAGCTCGTCCGGGCCGATGCCCTGCAGCGGCGAGATGGCGCCCCCGAGCACGTGGTACCCGCCCTTGAAGTCCCGCGTCTTCTCGATCGCCATCACGTTCTGCGGCTCCTCGACGACGCAGATCAGGCTGCGGTCGCGCGCCTCGTCGCGGCAGTACGCGCACGGGTCGGTGTCCGTGATGTTGTTGCAGATCGAGCAGTACGTGACGCGGTCCTTGACGTCGCGCACGGCGTCGCACAGGCGCTCCGCGTCCTCGCGCGGGGTGCGCAGGATGTGGAACGCGAGCCGCTGCGCGCTCTTCCGGCCGATACCGGGAAGGCGCTGCAGTTCCTCGACCAGACGCGTCACGGGTTCGGGTTGGGACATCGACAACTGCAATCGTCAGCGTCAGAACATCCCCGGGATCTTCATCCCGCCCATCATCCCGCCCATCTGCTGCTCCAGCTCCTGGTCCACCTTCCGGTGGGCGTCGTTGAACGCCGCGACGATGAGGTCCTGCAGCATGTCGACGTCTTCCTTCGACACGACCTCGGGGTCGATCTTCAGGGAGATGAGCTGCTTGTTGCCGCTCATGACGACGGTGACCATGCCGCCGCCGGCCGTCGCCTCGACGCGCATCTCCGCCATCTGCTTCTGGAGGCGCTGCTGCATCTGCTGCGCCTGCTTCATCATTTGCTGGATGTTCATGGGAAGTCCACGGAGTCAACGGAGTCCACGGAGTCGACGAAGTCCACGAAGTCAGCGAAGTCCGCTGTCTGCTGCCCGCTGTCAGCTGTCAGCTGTTCCTAATCCTCTCCACGTCCGTGATCTCCACAGGGATCAGGTCGAGGACCGCCTGCATGGCAGGGTCCGCCGTGGCCTGGGCCTTGAGGTCGGGTGCCGGGCCGACCACGCCGCCGCCGCTTCCGCCGCGCTCCGGCTTGGCCGGCGCATCCACAATCGCGCTGACCACCTGCATCCGCCGCCCGGCGATCCTCGCCGCCAGCGGTTCCAGCCACGACCGGTTCTGCTCCAGCTGGTCGCGCATCAGCCGGTGGACCGGGGTGAACTCGAACACCACCCGGTCGCCCTGGACCTCGATGCGATACGCCTGCGCCACCGTCATCTGGTAGAACGCGAGCTTCGACTGCCGCACCTGGGCGAGGAACGTTTCCTTGAAGCCGCCTGACCCCAAGGCCTGCGGCCGCTCTTCGAATTCCTCCTCCTCGGCGACGAACGTGGTCTGCGGAGGGTCGTCCTGGGGAGGCTTGGCCTGCGCCGCTGGTGGGCGGCGGGCTTCCGCCGCCGGAGGACCAGCAGGCTTGGCAGCGTTGAAGCCCTGTGCCGCCGGCTTGCCACCCGGCATCCTGGCAGGGCCAGCGCCCTGCCCTGCCGAACCGCTCTGCACCTTGGCAGGGCTAACGCCTTGCGCGACCGACGTGCCTCTGCCAGCCGCCAAAGCCTTGCCCCGGGCGAGTACCACCCGGCCCCGCAGGTGCACCGGCCGCCGGCAGCGCGCCCTGCTGCTGCAACTGCTCGATCAGCTCCGCGAGCGGAGCCAGCTTGCGCAGGTGGATCCACTTGAGCAGCGCCATCTCGAGGTGGTAGCGCGGTTCGGCGGCGTTGCGCAGCTCGGCCTCCGTGCGCGCGACGAGGTCGAACGCGCGCAGCAGGTCCTCGCGCGAGAAGCGGGCGACCAGCGCCTCGATCCTCGCCCGCTCGCCGTCCGGCACCACCTCGGCGTCCTTCAGCCGCGACTTGTCCACGGCGACGAGCATCAGGTCGCGCACGAGGCGCGACAGCTCGCGGCACAGCAGCCGAAGATCGTACCCGGCGTCGATCGCGCGGCCCGCCAGCTCGAAGGCGGCCGTTGCCTGCTCGTCGGCGACCGCCGTCAGGATGTCGAGCAGCAGGTCGCGGCCGACCAGGCCGAGGACGCTCGACACGTCCTCCACCCCGACCGTCGTGCCGGCAAACGCCACCACCTGGTCGAAGGCGGTGAGCGCGTCGCGCATGCTGCCGTCCGCCGCGCGCGCGACGAGCGCCAGCGCGGCGTCGGTGGCGTCCAGTTGCTCGGCCGACGCGATCTTGCGCAGCTGCGCGGCGATGGCCCGCTCCGAGATCGTCCTGAACTCGTGGACCTGCGATCGCGAGAGGATCGTCTCGGGAATCTTCTGCAACTCGGTCGTCGCCATCATGAAGACGACGTGGGGCGGCGGCTCCTCGATCGACTTCAGCAGCGCGTTGAACGAGTGGCCCGAGAGCTGGTGGACCTCGTCGATGATGAAGACCTTGTAGCGGTCGCGCACCGGCGGGATCGACAGTCCGGAGATGATCACCTCGCGGACCTTGTCCACCTGCGTGTGCGTGGCGGCGTCGATCTCGAGGACGTCCATGTCGCGCCCCTCGGCGATCTCGACGCACGCGTCACAGACCCCGCACGGATCCGGCGTCGGGCCCTTGTCGCAATTGAGCGCGCGCGCGAGGATGCGCGCGGACGTCGTCTTGCCGACCCCGCGGGGCCCCGCGAACACGAACGCCTGCGCCACCCGCTCGTTGGTGATGGCGTTGCGCAGCGTGCCCGTCACGCCCTGCTGCCCCACGACATCGTCGAAACGCTGCGGCCGCCACTTGCGGGCCAGGACCTGGTAGGACATTACGTTCCGAACTGAGAACTGAGAACTGAGAACTGAGAAGTTAGAACTGAGAACTTAGAACGGGGCTCGAGACCCGTGCTACGTCGGCAACGGCCCACGCTGGACGCCATTAAACAACTCGAGCGGCGGCGGACCCCACCGCGACCCGGATGGCCCTGCGGCACATGCGAGACACTGCTTAGCGCTGCTGCCTTCCGGCCCTGACGCGGTTCACAGGCTGGCATTGCACAGGATCCGGGCCGCGGTGCGGCCCGCCCCCGCTCGACCTGGCCTCGGGCAGCGCGCTGCACGGCGCCAGGAAGCGTTCAGTGTACCTCAAGCCTGCAGGCGATCCAACCGGTCGTTCACCTTCTGCGCCAGCCCTTCCAGCCCCCGCGAGACCACGACCGGGTACGCGGACACCTCGGCCAGCCCGCGCAGGTCGGCCGGCAGTTCCGAGACCTGCTTCAGGCAGCTCTCGCGCACGTCACCAAGCGCCCGGCGGGGCAGGAGGCACCGCCCGTCCTCCATGACTTTCCGCAGGAGCGGCACGGCATCCTGCGGGCCGGCCTCGTCGCTCAAGCCAATGACATCCCCGACGGCTTTCTGGCGCTCGAAGGTCCGCCACGTCTGCTTGCGCCCCGGAAGCGAGTGCTTCCCCGGGCTGAGCTTCATCGTGGCGATCATCTCGCCACGGCGCTCCACCTCGACCAGCTTGTAGATGCCGCCCAGCGCCGGGGCGTCGCGGGACGTGCTGAGCGCCGTTCCCACGCCGAAACCGTTCAGCGGCGCACCCTGCGCGAGGAACGACGCGATCTTGTACTCATCCAGGTCGCCACTGACGAAGATCCCGGTCTTCTTCAAGCCGCCCGCGTCGAGAACCTGTCGCACCTTCCGGCTCAGCTCCACGATGTTCCCGCTGTCGAGCCGCACGGCCGACGGCCGCAGGCCCGATTCCACCACCTTCCGGGCCGCCGCCAGCGTGTCGTAGGTGTCGATCAGGAAGACCGACCGCTCCCCGTACAGCTCGAAGAACGCCTTGAAGGCCTCCAACTCGTCGGCGAAGGTCATCACCCACGAGTGCGCCATCGTGCCCGAGAGCGGGATGCCGAAACGAAGGCCGGCTTCGACGTTCGACGTCGCCGCGCAGCCGGCCACGAATGCCGCGCGCGCGGCGTACATCGCCGCCTCCGTCCCGTGCGCGCGCCGGCCGCCGAACTCGACCACGGGCCGGCCGGATGCGACCTCGACGATCCGCGCCGCCTTGCTGGCGATGGTGGTCTGGAAGCCGACGATGGCGAGCAGCGCCGTCTCGACGAGCTGTGCCTGAAGGATGGGCGCCGTCACCCTGAGCAGCGGCTGCTGCGGGAAGATCGGCGTCCCTTCGTCCGGCGCCCACACTTCGCCACAGAAGCGGAAGGACGGCAGATACTCGTCGAAGAACGACGCGGGAACGCTGGCCAGGATCGGCTGGCGGCGGAGGTACTCGACTTCTTCGCGCTCGAAATGCAACGACTCGAGGTAGTCGAGCGCCTGCTCCAGGCCGGCGGCGACAAGGTAGAGACGATGCTTCGGAAACTCGCGGACATATAGCTCGAACGTCGCGCGGTCGCCGATGCCGGCCGAGTAGTACCCGGCCATCATCGTCAGTTCGTACAGGTCGGTCGAGAGGGCGCTCGCCATCGCGCCATTATCGCAGAGTCGTCGCCCGGTGGCCGTTGGTGACCGTTGGTGCGTGCCTGGTGCGTGCGGTCAGGCGTTGAAGCGGCTGCGCGCGCGGTACCGGCGGCTCCAGGCCAGCGTGCGGCCGTCCTTCATGCGGACGCGGTAGTCGCCGTGGAACCACGGCTGGAACTCCGCGACCGCGTCCAGGCGCACGATCTCGGATCGGTTGATGCGGAGGAACTTGTCGGGGTCCAGCCGCTGCTCCACGTCGTTGAGCGCGCCGCGCCTGATGTACTCGACGCCGCCCGAGAAGAAGCGCACGTAGTTGCGGTCGGACACGATGCGGTCGATGTCGTCGGCGGGCAGCAGCACCTCGCGCTCGTGTCCCTTCTCGACCAGGAAGTGGCGCGGGAACCGGGCGGGCGGCTGCACGCTGCCCAACAGCTGCTCCAGCCGGCGGCCGAGATCGGGCGGAAGCCCCGCGGCGATCTGCTTGCGGACGCGATCCAGGACCTGCCGGAAGCGGGTCGGCGAGAACGGCTTGAGCAGGTAGTCGAGCGCCTGGACCTCGAAGGCCCGCAGCGCGTGCTCGTCGTACGCCGTGATGAACACGAGGGCGGGCATCACGCCAGCGCCGATCCGCTCGACCACGCCGAAGCCGTCGAGCCTGGGCATCTGGATGTCGAGGAGGACGAGGTCCGGCGAGGCCGCGCGAATCCGCTCCACGGCTTCGATCCCGTCCGCCGCCTCGCCGACCACCTCGACGTCGCTCTCGCGAGCCAGCAGGTCGAGGATCTTCTGGCGCGCCGGTGCCTCGTCGTCCGCCACGACCACCCTGATCACGCGGCCCCCGCTTCGTCCGCTCGGAACGGGAACCGCGCGCGCACGCGGAAGCCGCCGGCCGGGACGTTGTCGGCTTCGAAGCGCTGCGACTCGCCGTAGAGCAGCCGCAGGCGATCGCGGGTCGCCCTGAGTCCAACGCCCCAGGCCGACTCGTCAGGCACCGAACGAGAGCCGGGGCCGTCGTCCTCCACCTCGAGGACGAGCGCGTCGTCCTCGCGGCGGGCGCGGACGTCAACCACGCCGCAGCCCGAGCGGCTGGCATTGCCGTGCCTGATCGCGTTCTCCACCAGGGGCTGCAGGATCATCGACGGCACGCGGGCTGGCCTGGCGGCGGCGGCGATGGCAAGCCGCACTTGGAGCCGATCGCCGAAGCGCGCCCGCATGATCCCGAGGTACTGCTCGAGGACGTCGAGCTCCGCCTCGAGCGTCACTTCGTCGGTTTGCGTCGTCCGCAGCGACGCGCGCAGCAGCTCGGCAAGCTGCGCGATCATCTCGTCGGCGGCGGACGGGTCGCGGTACATCGTGGAGGAGATGGTGTTGAGCGCGTTGAAGAGAAAGTGCGGCTGCAGCTGCAGGCGCAGGTTGTGGAGTTGCGCCTGCGCGAGCGAGCTCTCCAGGCGCGCCGCGCGGACCTCGCGCTCGCGCGCCTCGCGGAAGGCGTCCACCGCGCGGATGGCGAGCACGACGACGGCGAAGGCGATCGCCTGGACCGGGAACTCCATCACGTAGCGCAGCGGCATGCGGCCGTAGTCGTACGGGCCAAGCCCGCACAGCGGATAGGCCACACTGCGCACGGCCCACATCATGGTGGTGGATGCGGCGGCGAACGCGACGAGCGCCAGCGCGTAAGCAGGCAGGCGGCGTGGCCAGGCGTCGCCGCTGAGAGGGAGCGCGCGGGCGAAGCGACGGATGCCGAAGAAGAGAACCCCGCTGACCACAGCGGCCGTCATCTCCTCGACGAGCTTCTTGAGGTAAGGCTCGTGCTCGCCGGCGGCCAGGACGCCGAGGTACCGGTAACAAAACAGGAGGAGCCCCAGCGTCAGGACAGCAGCCACCCACACGAGCGCGAGGCGCGCCCGCAACCACGCGGGCGGGGGCAGAGTGTCGGGTGTCGTGTCCATCGCGGCGCTCATTCTATCCGCATTATTGATAGTGCCGCGCCTGCGCCCAGGCTTGCGCGACCGGGACGACGGGATCTCGCGCCAACCAGATTCCCATGCGGCTCCGCCAGCTCATACAGTAGTCGCACTCGACGGTCCCCACCTGCCGCACGTCGCCAAACACGCGCTTCAACCCGTCGGGCCGCCGATCGATCGCGATCAGGACGGACGTGTCGAGACGCCCCTTGCTCCAATGCCAGTACGTATTCTGCGAGGAGATGACGGGCGGCAGACCGCGAGCGGGACCCCACAGTTCCAGCGCGCCGGCGTGGCCGTAGTCTGGCACGTAGAAGATCGCGTCCTTCCGGTCTTCGGACGGAACGCTCTGGTAGGCCCTCACCGCATCGTCCAGAAACGACTCCCAGCCGGTGCGATCCGCAAGCAGTTGCGGGATCGGAGAGGTCTTTCCTCTCTCGGCCTGGAAGTTGAGGCCGGTCGCCCGCGTGTAGCGCGCGAGCGTCTCCGGCGCCAGGAGCGGGATGCCGAGCGGCGCCAGCAACAGCGCCAGCAGCGTGACGCCGGCCGCAAGCGATACGCGAAGCACCGGCCGCCGCATCCAACGCTCGAGGGCCACGCTGCCGGCCGCCAGGAGGAACGGAAAGGCCGCGAGCGGGCGATCGGCGCGGCTGGTGCCGGACACGACATACTCGACGACGACGACGAGCGAGGCGACCGCAAGGAAGCGTACCGGCCGGGCATCCTTCGATCCCGACAGCCACGCCAGCCCGGCCGCCCACACCGGAAGCGCGAGCGGGTTGGCGACGACGATCAACGCGACGATCGAGCGAAGCGGCGGCGAATAGACATTCTTCTCGAGTTGCGCGTTCCGATAGAACTCCAACGAGGGCCAGCCGTTTGCCACCTGCCACAGGACGTTGGGAAGCGCGACGGCCACGGCTACGGCCGCCCCGGCCCACAGCCACGGGTCGGCGAGCATGCGACGCGCGCGGGTGGCCACGATCCCGACGCCGAGCGCGAGGACGAACGCCACGAGCGTGTGCTTGTTTTCGAAGCCGAGGCCGATGAGCAGGCCGACGACGAGCCACAGGCGGGAGTTGCCGGTCTGAACGAGCCGGACGAGTGCGAGCAGCGTGAGGGACCAGATCAGCGGCTCGAAGGCGTTCATCGAGAAGAAGCCGGTCATCCCGAGCAGCACAGGCATCAGGCCGGTCGACAGGCCGGCAAGCACGACCGCGAACCGGCCGCCGCCGAGGCGGCGCACGAGGAGGCCGGTCACCCAGACCGTGGCGCTGCCAGCCAGGAACGGCACCAGGCGGATTCCCAGCGTCGAGTCACCGAACACCGTGCGGCTGAGGGCGAGGATCGCCGGCGCAAGTGGAGGGTGATCCACGTAGCCGAAGGCCAGCCGCTTCGCGCACGCGAGGTAGTAGAACTCGTCGATGAAGTAGCTGTACCCGGGCGTCAGCGACGCGACGAGTTGCAGGACGAGCGGCAGGGCCGACAGTACCGAGGAGAAGCCAGACGTCTGCCCGCGTGGTGGCGGCGGCGGCGCTCGGGACGGGTTCGGATGATGTCCGGTTCATGGTGCCATTGTGCCCCGCCGCCCGGCCGCAGCTGACGTTCCCTGGGATGAGGGCGCCATGGCTGGGACGAGCGGGACGGAGGAGGGACGGACGGGAAACGGAGAACGAAGAACGTAGAACGTAGAACGTAGAACGGCGAACGTAGAACGGCGAACGTAGAAGGTAGAACGAAGAACGCAGAAGACGGAGAATCAAAACGGAGACGGAGAACGAAGAACGGACGAGAAGACACTGCCGGAACGGCCGTAATATTCCAACCGTGGGTCCCGCCGAGCGGTCTATACCGGGTGTGAGCGATGCTGAGCTCATCGAGCGAGCCCGGGCCGGCGACCGTGCCGCGTTCGGCGACCTGGTCGAACGCCACCAGCAGGCGGTCTTTCGGGCCGCGCTCGCCGCGCTCCGTTCTCGGGAGGACGCAGAGGAGGTGGCCCAGGACACCTTCATCGCCGCGTTTCAGAAGCTGGACCATTTTCGAGGCGACTCCAGCTTCAAGACCTGGCTGCTGACGATCGCGTGGAACCGCTCGATGGACCGCCGGCGAAGCATCGGCGAGTGGTTCAAGCGGTTCGTGAGCCGGGACGAGGACGCGAGGCAAGAGCCGCCGTCCGGCCGGCCGTCCCACGAGCAGACGCTCATCGACAGCGAAAGCCGCCGCGAAGTGCGGCGGTTGCTGCGGACGCTTCCAGCGAAGTACCGCGACCCGCTGCTGCTGTCGGCGAGCGGCGAGCACACATACGAAGAGATCGCCGCGCTGCTTCGAATCCCGGTCGGGACCGCAAAGTGGCGAGCGATGGAAGGGCGACGGTTGCTGAAACGAAAGATGACGGGCGCCTCCGCGGGACAAGCGGTCGGCGCGCGGGGCTCGAGCCCGGCGTCGGGCAGGTCCGTGTCCGGCGAGCCAGAGACGAAGTCATGAAGCGCAGCAGTCACGACCAGGCGGCGGACGATCGGCTGGAACGGCTGCTGGACGAGGAACTGCGTGCGGTGGCCCAGCCCGCGCCCGTGAATCTGCGCGCGAAGGTGCTCGAGGCCCTGGCTCCTCCAGGCGTGGCGCAAACCTCCAGGTTTGCGATCGCGCGGCTCCCACGCTACCAGCTCGGCCTCGCGGCCGCCGTGGTGATCCTCGCCGCCGGCGGCTTGCTGTTCTGGCGCGGCACCATCCTGCTGGAACCCGGTTCCAGCCGGGTTTCGCAGCAAGCGGTCCGCCGCGCGTTGCCAGGCGCTCCGCTCGCGGCGGGCGCGTCGCTCACGCCGGTCGCTGGCGACGCGCGCATGGAACCGGCGACCGCGTCAACGCTCCGGGCGGCCGGCCGGTCGCAGGTCCGCTCGAGAGAAACGTGGGCGGAACCGATGCCGGCCGACCTCTCGCTGGCATCTGCCGAACCCTATCTCCCCGGCGCTCCCGCGGGCGAGCTGGGCGACCCGCTCTTGCCAATGCCGTCGCCGCCCGCAATCTCGTTCGCGCCGATCGCGTCCGCGCCGTCCGTTTCGGAGACTGCCCGGCCGGTGACCGACTTCCCGGCCGACAACCCAGCGCCCGATGTGCCGGTGGGCACCAAGGGCCAGAGCGGAGGAACCCGTCGATGAAGAAGCACCTCGGCCTGATCGTTCTTGCCGGCAGCCTCGCGTTCGCGTCGCTGGCCGCCGCGCAGATCCCCGTCCCGCCGGCTCCGCCCGCGGCGCCCGCGCCAGTCGCGGCGCCGGAAGCGGTGCCGCCTCCGCCACCGGCCCTGCCGGCGCCGCTCGTCGCGCCCGCAGCCGCACCCCTGCCCGCGCCTGTCGCAGCGCCCGCCCTGCCCCCGGCACCCGCACCGATGGCCGCAGCGGTTCCTCAGCCGCCGCAGACGCCGCCACCCGCAAAAGCGCCGAAGCCGGCCAGGCCAGCGGAGCCTGCCAGGGCCGCGGAGGCGCCGCCCGCCCCGCCGGCCGCGCCGACCCAGCCCGAACCGCCAGGTCGGGATCGTTACGACAAGGATCCCGTCAACGTGCGGTTCGACGTGACGGTCAGCTCGCAGACGGGTGCGGCGGCACCAATCAAGCGAAGCGCCACCGTGACCGTTTCCAACTCCGGGGCGCTCGGCACGGCGGGCACTGGCATGCTGCGTTCCGGGAACAGCATTCCTGTGCCGACCACGACGCTGACCTCCAAGGGAGAAGACGGGAAGGAGACGCCGGCGGCGCGGCCGATGACTTCATACAACTATCGCTCGATCGGCTTGAATGTCGACGTGTCGAGCGTCGCGGTCCTGGTGAGCGGGCGCGTTCAGGCCGTGCTGAACATCGAGTTCAGCGGGGTTGACGACAAGGCCACCAACACGACAGGGGCACCGTCGTTCCCCACGTTCTCCCAGCGCCTCAGCCTCTTCTTTGAAAGCGGCAAGCCGATCCTCGTCGCGCAGTCGTCCGACTTCGTGGACAACCTCGAGCGCAAGCAGACGGTCGAGGTCAAAGCGACGGTACTTCGATAGCGTGTAGTGAGCAGTGAACGGTGGACAGTGGGCAGCGGGTCACATCGCTGTCCACTGTCGTCAGGGCGTTTCCTGACAGGCGGACGCCCGTCCTGCTATTCGCGGCACACTGCTCACCGCCCACCGCCCACGACGAATTGACTCGCCATCATCCGCCTCCCCAGTAGAAACGCCCCCACCCCTGCCGCTGCCGACGCGGCCGTGGTGCGCCACGCCGGCGTCATGCGGCGCCAGCCGTGCGGGTGGGGCCGCCCCTGCAGCTCGGGCACGTTGCCGGGTTCCTCGTGCAGCTGGAGGCGGTTGTCCACCGCTCGCACGCCTCGAATCTTGGAGGCGCAGCTCAGCACGACGGTCGCCTCCGCGGCCAGCACCGGGCCCAAGAGCGTCACGCACCCGTCTGCCACGGAGACGTCGATGGCGCGCGGGTGCGATGAGTGCCGGCCGATGCACGCCCGCAACCGCTGTTCGAGGATCCGGTCGTCCACTTCGCCGCCGGCGGTCCGGAAGTGCCGAATGCCCGCGGCGACCCCCCGCCGGGTTCCTTCCATCCTCCGGAAGCTGCTTCTCAGCGTCCGCTCGGTTGCCCGCGACCAGCGGACGCTCTTGTCGCGGACGAGCGCGCGTCGGCGGCGGCCCGCCTGGGGATCGAGAAGGAACATGATCCCGCTGCCCATTGCCAAGCCTGCCATGAGGTTCTCTCTTGCACCCATAACGCCTCCCCGGGGAACGCCCGCCTTGACCTCGGCCCTGTGCTCGAGGCAGCGATCGCGACCGGCGTACCCCTGGGGCCTGGGGCTGCAAGTGGTGTTCCTTTAGTGGTACAGTTCCCGCGATCATGCCGACACTCGATCGCGTCTTCTATTCGCGCGTGCTGGCGCTCGCGACGCTGAGCCTGCTCGGCGTGGCGATGTTCTGGATGCTGCAGCCGTTCCTGGCGCCGCTGTTCTGGGCGGGACTCCTCGCGGTGCTGCTGTTCCCCGCGAACCGGACGCTGCGCCGCGGCCTCGGCGGCCGCAACGGCCTGGCCGCCCTGCTGCTGACGACGGCCGTCGTCCTCATGGTCGTCTTCCCCGCCGTCATCGGCCTCTCGCTCGTGGTCTCTCAGGCCTCGGATCTGGTCGTCCGGCTCCAGGACGTGGCTAAGCAGTACCAGATTGCCAGGCCGAACGACCTCTTCGCGGTCCCTGCGGTGAACCACGCCATTCAGTGGATCAGCGAGCGGCTCCCCGTCACCGTGGAACAGTCCCAGGCATGGCTGCTCCAGGGGGGAGAACGCGTGCTGCAGCTGCTGCTGGGCATCACCGGGTCGCTCTTCACCGGGGTGCTGGGCGCGTTCGCGAACGTGGTCCTCGGCCTCTTCCTGTTCTTCTTCTTCCTGCGCGACGGCGAGCGCATGATCGCGCGCGTCATCGGGCTGATCCCGATGGATGAAGACAGGAAAGGGGCGCTCGTCGGCCATCTCTATGCGGTGACGACGGCCGTCGTCCTCGGCTCACTCGTGACCGCGTTCGCCCAGGGAACGCTGGTGGGCGTGGCGTTCGCGATTGCCGGGCTGCCCGCGCCGGCGGTGTTCGGCGCGCTGGCGATGATCGCGTCGCTGCTCCCCGTGGTCGGCGCGGCGGTGGTGTGGGTGCCCGCTGCCATCATCCTGGCCGCGCAGCATCAGTGGGGATGGGCGATCTTCCTGACGGTGTGGTGCGTCGGCCTCGTCCACTCGTCCGACAATGTGATCCGCCCGCTGTTCATCTCGTCGCGGGCGAAGATCTCGACGCTGCCGGTGTTCGTCGGCCTGATCGGGGGCGTCAGCGCGTTCGGAGCCATCGGGATGTTCCTGGGCCCGGTGCTGATCGCCCTCTTCCTTGCGCTCGTCGAGTTCTGGGAAGACGTGCGGACGACGGTCGAGGCGCCTCTCGTGTCCCGTCCGCCCGCAGAACCGACCTAACCGTTCTCCGTTTTCAATTCTCCGTTCAGGCCGGCCTATTTCACCGGCCTGCTAGACTCGCGCCGGAATGGCCGCCTCGATCTCCGCCGCGTCCGCGTCGGTCAGCTTCAACCCGGCCGCTCCGGCAATCTCCTCCACCTGCTGCGGCCGCCTGAAGCCGACGATGGCCCCGCTCACCGCGGGATGCCGCAGCACCCAGGCCACCGCCACCTCGCCGGGCCGCCGCCCGTAGCGCTCGCCGACCGCGCGGAGCGCGTCCACGAGGCGCTGGTTCTGCGAGAACTTCGGCTCCTGGAACTCGGGGTTCCCGCGCCGCCAGTCATCGGCCGCAAACGACGCCACGCGTTCGCGCGTCATCTTCCCCGTCAGCAAGCCCGCCTGCATCGGCGAGTAGACGATCACGCCGACGTGATGCGCCTGGCAATAGGGCAGGATCTCCGCTTCGATGCGCCGGCGGAGGAGCGAATACGGCGGCTGGAGCGACTCCACCGGGGCGATGCGGCCGGCCCGTTCCAGGTCCACGACGCCGAAGTTGGACGCGCCGATGTGCCGCACCTTCCCCGCCTTCTTCAGTGCGGACAGCGTCGCCCAAGCCTCCTCGACGTGTTCCGACGACTCCGGCGGGGGCCAGCCGGGCCAGTGAATCTGGTAGAGGTCGATCGCATCGATGCCCAAGCGCCTCAGGCTTGCATCCGCCTCGCGTTGCAGCGAGTCGGCCGCCAGGCTGTGGGACACCTCCCGCTCACCTTCCTTCCAGACGAGGCTGCACTTGGTGAACACGTAGGGGCGGCGGGACGAGCCCAGCTGCTTGAGCGCTCGGCCAATGATCTCCTCGGAGTGGCCAAGCCCGTAGACGGGAGCGGTGTCGATCCAGTTGATGCCGAGATCCACTGCCCGCTCGACGGCAGCCACCGATTCCTGGTCGTCCTGGCGTCCCCAACCGAAGGCATAGTCGCCGCCGCCAACGGCCCAGGCGCCGAAGCCGATGGGCGAGATGAGAAGATCGGTCCTGCCGAGCGGGCGGGTTAGCATGCGAGAAGACTCCTGAGATTTGCGAATTCCCGATTTGTCGATTTTACGATTTCTCGCTCGGCCGTTGCTCCACTTTGTCGGTCATCGTGGGAAGCGAGATGGTGCGGTCGAGCGAAATGGCCAAATCGACAAATCGCAAAATCGTAAAATAGCTCAATGCCCGACCCCACCCCTGCCCTCCGTGCCGCGTGGCAACGCCACGAGCGGCGTTGGGCGGACAACCTCTACGTCTACGCCGTCGTGTCCCGGCGGAGCCACGGTGTGTCGGTCGGCATCAACCTCAATCCCGGGAAGGAATGCAACTTCGACTGCCTCTACTGCCAGGTGGACCGCGCGGTGCCTCCGCGCGTGCGCCGCGTTGATCTCGACCGACTGTCCGCCGAGCTTGATGCCGTGCTCGAGGCGGCCGCGGACGGGACGCTCTACGAGGCGGCGCCCTTCAACGCGCTGCCGGCGGGCGAGCGGGCCGTGCGCGACATCGCCTTCTCCGGCGACGGCGAGCCGACGACGTACCCGAGGTTTGGCGAAGCGATGGCCATCGCGGCGGACGCGCGACGGCGCTTCGGCCTGGAGGCGACGAAGATCGTCGTCATCACCGACGCGGCGTACCTCGGCAAGCCGAACGTGCGCGAGGCGCTCGCGGTGCTCGACGCGAACAACGGGGAGGTCTGGGCGAAGCTCGACGCCGGCACGCAGGACTACTTCGACAAAGTGGACCGCCCGAACGTGACGCTCCCGCACGTCCTGGAGAACATCCTCGACGCCGCGCGGGTGCGGCCCGTCGTCATTCAGTCGCTGTGGATGAAGGTGGATGGCGAGCTGCCCCCGGACGCCGAGGTGCGGGCGTACTGCGAGCGACTGAACGGGCTGCTCGCGGCGGGCGGGCAGCTGAAGGCCATTCAGATCTACACCATCGCGCGCACGCCCTCGGAGCCGATTGTCTCCCCGCTGCCGGACGCCGACCTGGATCGCCTGGCGGAGTTCGTCCGGGCGCGCGTGGCGGTGCCGGTGGAGGTGTACTACGGAGTCGAGCAGGCCTGACCCGGCCTGAGCGCCGTCGAAGGCCGCGCTGCTCCACCGCTATACTCTTCCCACAGGAGAAACCACATGCTGACCAGACGCGCGCTGTTGACCGGCGGGGTGCTGACGGGGACGGTGGCGGGCGTGGGCGAGCTGCCCGATTCGGTGTTGACCGCTTCTCAGTCTTCACGAGGAAGCAGCGGCAACAACGACGAGCAGGTGGTCAAGGCCCTGGAGGATATCCGCGACATCCTGAGGGGGGACAGCGGCGCCGGCTCTCCAGAACTCTCCACGATCCGCGGGCTGCAGAGGGATTTCTTGAAGAGCCGCGGCAAGTTCCCCGACTTCATCGACATCGGGATCGACGTCTGGGAGAGCGTGATGAACTGGCACGTCCGGACCCGGCAGCGGGTCGAGGTTCAGCGAACTGCCGAGGCCCGGTACTCGATCGCCGTCTTCCAGACCAACCTCATCCTGCGTTACGACGTCTCGAACAACTACATCGGCGCGCCGTACGACCCCAAGTAGGACAGGCGTCCCGCCTGTCGTCTCAGGCGTCCCGCCCGTCGTCTCATGCGTCCCGCCTGTCATTTGGGCGATTTGACGATTTTGCGACTTGGCGATTTCACCCGGTAGGACAGGCGTCCCGCCTGTCGTCTCAGGCGTCTCAGGCGTCTCAGGCGTCCCGCCTCTGGCCTCACGCCCGCCTGGCGCAGAGGATCGCGGGCGCGGGGAGCCCGCGGCTATTTCAGCTGATCGGAGAGGAGGGCGACGCTGAGAGCGTACGCGTGCGCGCAGTTGTACTGCAGCAGCGTCACGTAGTTGTCGAAGGCGAGGAAGTTCCGATTGCCGGCGCGCACGAGCGATGCGGGCGTCGCGCCGGGCGGGGCCTTCTGGCGTCCTTCCAGGCGCATGCCGAGCGAGCGCCACCGCGAGAGCGGCAGCGGGTCGGTCATCTGCCGGATCGCTTCGCAGCCGTGCGTTCGGAGCGGTGCCGCGCTCTCGACCTTGGCCATCGCCACGGCCGGCGCCTTGATGCGTCGGCCCCACGGCTTGCCCGGCTGCCAGCCCTGCTCCTTGAGGAAGTTCGCAATCGAGGCGAACACGTCCGCCTCCGAGCGCCAGATGTCCGTGCGCCCATCGCCGTCGAAGTCCTGGGCAAAGCGTAGGTAACTGGACGGCATGAACTGCGGCTGACCCATCGCGCCCGCCCAGGAGCCTTTCAGCTGCTCGACGGTCACGTCGCCGCGCTCGACGATCCGGAGCGCGTTGAACAGTTCCTCGCGAAACATCGCCGCGCGGCGGTTGTCGTAGGCGAGCGTCGCCAGCGACGCGATCGTGGGACGCACGCCGCTGAAGCGCCCGAAGTTCGACTCGAGGCCCCAGACGGCCACGATCACGCTGGCCGGCACGCCGTACCGGCCCGACACCTTCTTCAGCAGCTTCGCGTGCTGCCGCGCCCTGTCGCGCGCGGTCTTCACGAACTTCTTGTTGAGCCGGCGCTTCAGGTATTCGTCGAGAGGGAGCACGCGTTCCGCCTGGGTGCGATCGCGCTCAACGACGATGGGGAGAGGTTGGAGGTTGCCGAGCGCCGCCTCGACGGTGCGCTCGCTGATGCCCTTGACCAGGGCCTCTTTTCGCAGGTCGGCGAGCCAGTCCGCAAACGGCGGCCTCGTGATCTCTGCGACCTGTGGGAGCGGGGCGGGCAGCCGCAGCGCGCCTGGCACGTCGGCGACGTGCGGCAGGGGCGCGGCGACTTGCGGGGAGAGCGACACGACGAAGGCCGCGACGAGCGCGGCCGCGAACGAGCTTTGCGGCACGGATCCTCTGCCGACATTATGCGGCATTGGCGGGTCGGCCTGCAGTGACAGGCTGCCGGAAATCCCCGGAAGGAGCAGGGCTTCAGCCCTGCTCGGCGGAGGCGAAGCCACTGCCCACTACTGAGGCGCCGTGACCGGCTCGAGGAACGGCATCAGCCCGCGAAGGCGCGCGCCCACCTCCTCGATCTGGTGCTGCCGCTCGTCGCGACGCGCGGCCTCGAAGTGAGGCCGGCCGCAGCGGTTCTCCTCGATCCACCCGCGCGCGAAGCTGCCGTCGCGGATTTCGGCCAGCAGGCGCCGCATCTCGTCCCTCACGTCGGCGTTGACGATCCGGGGGCCGGCCGTGTAATCGCCGTGCTCGGCGGTATCGCTCACCGAATGGCGCATGTAGTTCAGCCCACCGCGGTACATCAGGTCGACGATCAGCTTCAACTCGTGCATGCACTCGAAGTAGGCGATCTCCGGCTGGTAGCCCGCCTCGACCAGCGTTTCGAAGCCCGCCTTGACCAGGGCACTCACGCCGCCGCACAGCACCGCCTGCTCGCCGAAGAGATCCGTTTCCGTCTCTTCCGCGAACGTCGTCTCGATGACGCCCGCGCGCGTCGCGCCGATGCCCCTGGCATACGCCAGCGCGACTTCCCGGGCCTCGCCCGACGCATCCTGGTGAACGGCGAGCAAGGCGGGCGTGCCTCCGCCCTCGACGAAGACCTCTCGGACGCGGTGCCCCGGGGACTTCGGCGCGACGAGCGAGACGTCCACGCCCGGCGGCGGCACGATCGTGCCGAACCGGATGTTGAAGCCATGCGCGAACATGAGCGTGCGCCCAGGCGCCAGGTGCGGAGCGAGATCGCGTTCGTAAATCCCCGGCTGCGACGTGTCGGGCGCCAGGACCATCGTGAGGTCGGCCCACGCGGCCGCGTCGGACGGCGAGCAGACCTCGAGGCCGGCCGCTTCCGCCCGGGCGCGCGATCGGCTCCCGTCGGGCAGCCCGACACGCACGGCGACGCCGCTGTCCCGAAGGTTCAGGGCGTGCGCGTGCCCCTGCGAGCCGTATCCGATGATTGCCACCCGCCGCCGCGTGATGAGCGACAGGTCGGCGCTGTCGTCGTAGTACATCGTCGCCATTCGATCGAACCGTCCTTTCCTGACCGCAAACCTGGAGGTTTGCGCCACACGTGGTCGCGGCGCGCGCCGAAACGCAAACCTGGAGGTTTGCGCCACACCTGGTCGCGGCCGCGCGCCACACCTGGTCGGGGGAGCGCGCTGAGGGTGACCCGATTAGCTGTCCCCGCCGCGGCACATCGCGACGGGGCCGGTGCGCGCCATCTCGAGGACGCCGAATGGCCGCAGCACCTGCAGCAGGCCGTCCACCTTGTCCTCGGTTCCCGTGGTTTCGATGACCAGCGAATCCGCGGCCACGTCGACGACGCGCGCGCGGAAGACCTGGACCAGTTGCATGATGTCGGCACGCGAATCGGGCGAGGCGGCCACCTTGATCATCGCCAGGTCGCGGCAGACGGTTGGCCGCCCCGTCACGTCCTCCACGCGCGTCACGTCCACGAGCTTGGCGAGGTTGGCCACCAGGCGGCCGCTCGACTCGGCGTCGGTCTCCACCACCATCGTCATGCGGAGGACGCCCGGGGCTTCCGTTCGGCCGAACGAGAGCGACGCGATCTGAAAGCGCCGGCGGCGGCACAGAAGGGCCACGCGGTTCAAAACGTCGGCTTGGTCGGCGAGGTGGAGGACGAGCGTGCGCGGCATGCTCATGCCCCTCCACGGTCGGTGGTGCGGCGATGCACCGCCTTGGGCCCCGGCAGCGGTCGCCGCAGCATCTCCTGGAGGCCCGCACCGGCCGGCACCATCGGGTAGACGAGATCCTCGGCCTCCACCTGGAAATCGATCAGCGCGGGACCCGGCTCGCGCCGTGCCTTGCGCAGCGCCGGCGCGACGCCCTGGCGATCGGTGACGCGGAAGGCGGCGAGGCCGTACGCCTCGGCCAGCTTGCAGAAGTCGGGCCCGGCCATCGGCGTCGCGGCATAGCGCTTTCCGTAGAACAGTTCCTGCCACTGACGCACCATGCCCAGGTAGCCATTGTTGATGACCGCGATCCGCAACGGCAGGCGCTGCTCGACCAGCGTCGCCAGTTCGGGGCTCGTCATCTGGAAGCCGCCGTCCCCCGCGACGACCCACACCTCCTCGTCCGGCCTCGCCAGCTTGACGCCGATAGCCGCCGGCAAGCCGAAGCCCATCGTGCCCAGGCCGCCAGACGTGATGAGCGATCGCGGCTTCTCGTGCGGGTGATACTGCGCTTCCCACATCTGGTGCTGGCCCACGTCCGTGACGACGACCGCGCGCCCGCGCGTCTCGCGCCATAAGTCGTGCATCACGTGCGCAGCGTGCAGCCCGCCGTCATCCGGGAGGTTGAGGATGTCGCGCGCGCTCGCCGTGCGGCGGGCCGCGTGGATCCGGGCCAGCCAGTCCTGCCGCTCGAACGCCGGCAGATCCCGCAGGAGGACCGCAACGACCTCGGCGGCGTCTCCGACGATCGCAATGTCGGCGCGCACGGTCTTGTTGATCTCGGCGCGGTCGATGTCGATGTGAATGCGGCGCGCGGCAGGTGCGAAGTCCGACACCCGTCCGACGGCGCGGTCGTCGAAACGCATGCCGATCGCGATGATCAAGTCGGCGCCCTGCACCGCCTCGTTGACGAACGCCTCGCCGTGCATGCCCAGCATGCCGAGGTTCAACGGGTGCGACGCCGGCATCGCGCCGATGCCGAGCAGCGTCGTCGCGACGGGAATGCTGGCGCGCTCGGCGAAGTCCTGGAGCAGGCGCGACGCGCCGGCGATCAGGACGCCGTGCCCGGCCAGAATGACCGGCCGCCTGGCAGACGCGATGGCATCGAGTGCCGCGACGCAAGCGGACGAGTCGATGAGGTGACTGCCGTTGAGCAGGGCTTCAGCTCTACCCGGCTCCGGCAGGCGTGACCTGGCCTGATCGGAGTCGAGGGCGGGCCCGTCCCACTGGTACTCGCTGCAGGCCGCCTGCTGCGCGTCCTTGGTGATGTCCACCAGCACCGGCCCCGGGCGGCCGGACATCGCGATCTCGAAAGCCTCGACGAGCGTGGGTGCGATCCGCGAGGCGTCGGTCACCAGGTAGTTGTGCTTGGTGATCGGCATCGTGATGCCGGTGATGTCCACCTCCTGGAAGGCATCGAGGCCCAGCAGGCCCGAACTCACCTGGCCGGTGATGCAGACGATGGGCGTGCCATCGAGCATCGCGGTCGCGATGCCGGTGACGAGGTTGGTGGCTCCCGGCCCGGACGTCGCCATCGCGACGCCGACCCGACCCGTCGCGCGGGCAAAGCCGTCCGCCATGTGAGCAGCCGACTGCTCGTGACGTACGAGCACGTGCGTGATGCCGGAGGCTGGCATCGCGTCGTAAGTGGGGAGGATGGCGCCGCCCGGATAGCCGAAGACGTGGGTGACCCCCAGGCGGGCGAGCGTGTCCCAGATGGCGCGGGCGCCAGTGGTGGGCGCCGGTTCCGGCGAGGACGCGCGGACGGCAGAGGATCGTTTCGGGCTCACGGTCTACTCCAGCACTGCGCCGTTGGCGGCGGAGGAAACGAGTCGGGCGTATCGGCCGAGCACGCCGGACGGGTAACGAACAGCGGCCGGCGGCCGCGCGGCGACGCGCCGCGCCACCTCCCCGGCGCTCAGCGCCACAGAGAGCGAGCGCCCCTCGATGTCGAACTCGATCACGTCTCCGTCCGCGACGGCGCCGATCGGCCCCCCGGCGGCAGCCTCGGGCGACACGTGCCCCGCCATCAAGCCCCGAGTGGCGCCCGAAAAGCGGCCGTCCGTGACGAGGGCCACCGAGTCGCCGAGTCCCGCGCCGTTGACGGCGGCCGTCACGCCGAGCATCTCCCGCATGCCCGGGCCGCCGCGCGGGCCCTCGTTCCGGATGACGATGACATCGCCGGGGGCGATGCCGGCGGCCTGGACGGCCGCAAAGGCGGCCTCCTCGCACTCGAACACGCGCGCCGGCCCGCGGTGCTGGCGGCGCGTGTAGCCCGCCACCTTCACGACCGCGCCGTCCGGCGCCAGGTTGCCCCGGAGGATGACGAGACCGCCGCTCGCCGCGATCGGGTTCGCCAGCGGCCGCACGACATCCTGGCCTTCCCGCTCCCGTGCGGCCGCCGCGGCTTCCGCGATCGTGGCGCCGCTCACCGTGAGGGCATCGGGGTGCAGCAAGCCCGCCTGAAGCAGGCGCGAGGCGACCAGGGTGGTGCCGCCGGCCGCGTAGAGGTCCACCACGGTGTACCGGCCGCCCGGCTTGAGGTCCGCGAGGAGCGGCGTGCGGCGGCTGATGACGTCGAAATCGTCGATGTCGAGCGCCACGCCCGCCTCACGCGCGATCGCGAGCAGGTGCAGCACGGCGTTGGTCGATCCGCCCGTCGCCGCCACCCCGGCGATGGCGTTCTCGATGGAGGCCCGCGTGATGATCTGGCGGGGCCGCAGGTCCCGGGCCAGCGCCGCCATGACCAGCGCGCCGGCACGCGCAGCGACGTCCGCACGTGCTGCCGCGGCCGCGGGAACGCTCGCGCTCCCCATCGGCGAGATGCCGAGGAACTCGCAGGCCAACGCCATGGTGTTCGCGGTGAACTGACCGCCGCACGCTCCCGCCCCTGGACACGCGGCGTCCTCGATCGCCTTCAGCCCCGCCTCGTCCAGCCGGCCGGCGCCGTGCGCGCCCACCGCCTCGAAGACGTCCTGGATCGTCACGTCCCGACCGGCCACGCGCCCCGGGGCGATCGCGCCGCCGTAGAGGACCACGCCCGGGATGTCGAGGCGTGCCAGCGCCATGACCCCGGCCGGGATGGTCTTGTCGCAGCCGACCAGCACGACGACGGCATCGAGCGCGTGCCCGCGCGCCACCAGTTCGATCGAGTCCGCGATCACCTCGCGGCTGACGAGCGACGCCCGCATGCCCTCGGTGCCCATCGAGATCCCATCCGAGATGGCGATGGTGCCGAACTCGAGCGGCGTGCCGCCGGCCGCGCGGACGCCGGCCTTGACGTAGCCGGCCAGGTCGCGCAAGTGGTAGTTGCAGGGGCCGAGCTCGGTCCAGGTGTTCGCGATGCCGACGATCGGCCGGCGGAGGTCTTCGTCGGTGAGGCCGATGGCCTTGAACATCGCGCGGGCCGGGGCGCGGCTGGGGCCGTCGAGCGTGCGGGCGCTGCGCGCGCGGGTTGTCATAGACCCGCGGATTGTGCCCCCGAAGAGCTCATGCGCCAAATTTATAATTGACGAACTACCGATAAATATCGTTAATTGGATAAGCGCCGCACGCTGGCGCGCACAGGAGGAAGCGGTGGCCGACGCCCGTCCCGATCTCGATCCCGCCGCGGCCGCGCAGGCGCTCGCGGAGGTCCGCGCCCGCATCGACGACACCGATCGCAAGCTGCTGCGCCTGCTCGATCAGCGCATCGAGCTGGCCGTGCGCGCCGGCCGGCTGAAGGCGGTGGTGACGGACCCCGCGCGCGAGGCGCAGGTGCTGGAGAAGGTGCGATCGGCCGCGTACGGCCTGCTGAGCGCCGACTTCGTCGGCGCGCTCTACGGCTCGATCATGAGCGAAGGCAAGCGGCTGCAGGAGGCCCGCCCGGGCCTGGCGGGTTTCCAGGGCGAGCGCGGGGCGTGGAGCGAGGTGGCCTGCCAGGCGTGGGACGAGGCGCTCGTTCCGGTCCCCTGCCGCGGCTTCGCGGACGTCTTCGACGGCGTGGCCCGGGGCGCGTTCGACCGGGGCCTCGTGCCGGTCGAAAACTCGCTGGGCGGCGCGGTCGTCGAAGTGTCGGACCTGCTGATCGCGCGCAACCTGTCGGTGGTCGGCGAGGTGGTGGTCCCCGTCCGCCAGTGCCTCCTGGCCCTGCCCGGCGCGCGGCTTCGCGACCTCCGCACCGTCTACTCGCACCCGCAGGCGTTGGCGCAGTGCCGGTCGTTCCTCGCCGAGCACGACCTCGACGGCCAGCCGTTCTACGACACGGCGGGCGCCGCCCGCTGGCTGATGTTCGAGGGGACCCGGACGGCGGCCGCGATTGCGAGCCCTCTCGCGGCCTCGCTCTACGGGCTGGAGATCGTGGCGGATGCGATCGCCGACGAGCCGGGCAACGAGACGCGCTTCCTCGTAGTGGCGAGGACGCCCGCGCCCGGCGGCGGGAACAAGTGCTCGATCGTCCTGACGACCGAGGACCGGTCCGGCGCGCTCGCAGAGTCCCTCGGCGTGTTCGCGGCGCACGGGATCAACCTGTCGCGCATCGAGTCGCGCCCGACGCGCATCCGCCCGGGCACGTATGCCTTCCTGATCGACTTCCTTGGCGACGCCGGCTCGCCCGAGGTCGCCGCGGCCCTCTCCGCGCTCGGCGCGCAGTGCCCGTCGCTCAAGGTCCTGGGGTTCTACCAGGCGGCAAGGAAGGAGGGATGACGACTGTAAGTCGGAGCTGACGCTCTCAGTCGGAGCTGACGCTCTCAGTCGGAGCTGACGCTCTCAGTCGGGGCTGACGCTCTCAGTCGGAGCTGACGCTCTCAGTCGGGGCTGGCGCTCTCAGTCGGAACCAGCGGTGTCAGCGGAACTAACGCGGTCCGTCTCCGACTTACCATGTCTCTCCGACTTACCATGTCTCTCCGACTTACCCGCCTCTCCGACTGACCCCTATCTCCGACTGACCCCTATCTCCGACTGACCCCTATCTCCCACTGCACCTTGTATACTCTCGCCCATGATGAACCGCCGCGCGCATGCGCTTCCGGCGCTTGTCCTGGTCGCCAGCGCCCTGATCCTCCTCTACTCCACCGCTGCCCCGCGTCAGACGGCCTTTCACGCGCAGGGCAACCCGAATACCGTCGTCGATCCGGCGCTGCTGGGAGAATTGCGCTTCCGCTCGGTCGGCCCTCACCGCGGCGGGCGCGTGACGGCGGTCGCCGGCCACCGGAAGCAGATGGCGACGTTCTACATGGGTGCGACGGGCGGCGGTGTGTGGAAGACGACCGACAGCGGCCAGACGTGGGTGAACGTGTCGGACGGCTTCTTCGCCACCGGGTCGATTGGCGCCATCGACGTGGCGGAATCGGACCCGGACGTGGTGTACGTCGGCACCGGCAGCGCGGCCATCCGCAGCAACGTGATCCTGGGCAAGGGCGTCTACAAGTCCACGGATGCCGGAAAGAGCTGGACCTTTGCCGGCCTGCCGGACGTCGGGCAGATCGGCGCGTTGAAGATCCACCCGCGCAGCGCGGACGTCGCGTACGTCGCCGCTCTCGGCCAGCCGTTCGGCCCCAACTCCGAACGGGGCGTGTTCAAGACGACGGACGGCGGCAAGAGCTGGAAAAAGGTGCTCTTCATCAACGATCGCACGGGAGTCGTCTCGCTCGCGATGAACCCTGCGAATCCCGAAGAGATATACGCCGGCGCGTGGCGGGGCGAGCGCCGGCCGTGGACGATCATCAGCGGCGGGCCGGCGAGCGAGGGCGGCGTCTACAAGACCACCGACGGCGGCGGCACGTGGAAGCACCTCGAGAGCGGTCTGCCCAAGGATCTGATCGGCAAGGTGGGCGTGGACGTGTCCGCGTCCAACCCGTCGCGCGTCTACGTGATCCTCGAAGCGCCGGGGACACAGGCCGGCGTGTACCGATCGGATGACGCGGGCGCGACGTTCCAGCAGGTCAGCTCGCAAGCGTCGCTCGTCGCGCGGCCCTTCTACTACACCTACATCGACGCGGATCCCAGGGACCAGGACACGGTGTACGTCAACAACCTGTCGTTCTGGAAGTCGACGGACGGCGGCAAGACGTGGCGCTCCATGCCGACCCCGCACGGCGACAACCACGGCATGTGGATCAACCCCGACAGCCCGGACATCTTCATCCAGTCGAACGACGGCGGCGCCAACGTCACCCTGAACGGCGGGCGGTCGTGGTCGACGCAGCTGAACCAGCCGACCGCCGAGATCTACCAGGTTGCCGTGGACGACCAGTTGCCGTACCGGCTCTACGGCGCCCAGCAGGACAACACCACCGTCATCGTGCCCAGCCTGCCGGCGACCGGGCTCGGCGTGGACGCGCCGATTCAGGACCTGGAGCCAGGGGCCGGGGTGCGAGACGGGGCCGATCATGCCGAAGACGGGCGACCCGACGATCGTCTACGGGTCGTGCAAGGGCGAGTTCTCGCGAATGAACTTGAAGGTCGGGCAGGAGCAGCAGCGCTGGGTGCACCCGCAGAACCGCTACGGCCACCCGGCGCGCGACCTCAAGTACCGCTTCCAGCGCGTCTCGCCGATGGAGCTGTCGCCATTCGACCCGCAGGTGATCTACTACGGGTCGCAGTTCGTGCACCGGACGCGCGACGAGGGCGTGACCTGGGAGACGATCAGCCCCGACCTGACCGCGCGCGAGGCGGACACGCAGGGCATCTCGGGCGAGCCGATCACGCGCGACATCACCGGCGAGGAGATGTATTCGACGCTCTACGCGCTGCGCGAGTCGCCGATCGAAAAGGGCGTGCTGTGGGCGGGGTCGAACGACGGCCCGGTGCACGTGTCGCGCGACAACGGCAAGACCTGGAAGAACGTGACGCCGACGGATCTGCCGCCGGGCGGCCGCGTGCAGAACATCGACATCTCGGCGCACCGCCGCGGCTCGGCCTACATCGCCGCCTACCGGTACCTGCTCGACGACTGGCAGCCGTACATCTACCGCACCGACGACTACGGCGCGACCTGGCGTCGCCTGACGGACGGGAAGAACGGGATCCCGGCCACCTTCCCCACGCGAGTCGTGCGCGAAGATCCTGGCCGCGAGCACCTGCTGTACGCCGGCACCGAGTTCGGCCTGTTCATCTCGTTCGACGGCGGCAGGCACTGGCAGCCATTCCAGCAGAACCTGCCGGTCACGCCGGTGACCGACATCCGCGTCCACCATGCGGATCTCGTGCTGTCCACGATGGGGCGCTCGTTCTGGATCCTCGACAACGTCACGCCGCTGCGGCAGGTGGCGACGGCACTGGCTCGCGGCGCCGCGCCTTCCAGCTTCAAGTCCGGCCTCCTCGACCTGCGCGAGGCGTGGCGCATGCGCTACACCCCCGCCGGCAGCCGGCCCGACCAGCCGCAGTACCCGGCCCCCGGAGCGCTCATCGACTACTTCCTGGCCGCACCCGCTGCGGGCGAGATCAGCATCGAGATCCTCGATGCCGGCGGCACACTGATCCGGTCCTACTCGAGTGCGGGAGCCGCCCGGCCGGCCGGCGGCGAGCGTGCCGAGACGACGCCGGACGAGGACATGCCCCGGCGCGGCGGCGGCGCGGCGGTCCGGTTGAGCGCGAGCGCCGGCCTGCACCGGTTCGCCTGGGATCTGCGACTCGGAACCGGCGACGCGATGCGCGGCGCGGGGGGGCCGATGGCGCTGCCCGGGAAGTACGTGGTGCGGCTGAAGGCCGGCGATCTCGTCGAGACCAAGCCGCTCGAGGTACGGCTCGATCCACGCGTCGTGGCAGACGGCATCACGCAGGCCGATCTCGAGGAACAGCTCGACCTGGTGCTGCGCGTGCAACGAACGATCGCCGAGGCGCGGGCGGCGGCCGCCGACATCGCGAGAGCCGTCGAGACGCTGACGCCCCGGGCCGGAAGCGACGCCACCGCCGGGCGGCTGAAGCAACTGCGCGCACGCCTGGTCACCGCCCCTGGCCCGTACCCGCAGCCGATGCTCATCGACCAGTTATCCTCGATCGCCCGGATGGCTGGCAGCGCCGACCAAAAGGTCGGCAGAAGCGCGTTCGACTACTTCGAGGAGCTGAAGACCGAGCTCGCCGCCATCAAGGCGGAGGCAGAGAGGGCTGGGCAGTAGAACTTCCACTCGGGAGCGTCAACATCCCGCGTGCCGGCGCGATTGCGATCGAACCGGCCCTGCGCGGTTGACTCCGTTGACTCCGTTGACTCCGTCGACTGCCCCTAAATGTCGAGCAGCCGCTGGAAGAACGTTCGGTAGCGGCGCAGGGCGATGCGCAGGTCCTCGGTCGACACCTGGTCGCCGCGCGACCACTGCTGCTCCAGGTTCCCGCGCTCGTCGGCAAACGCGCCAGCCAGCCTCTTCATGACGTCGGCCACCAGGCTGTCCGCCTCCTCTACCGCCTTGCGCGGCTCGTCGACGAACCCCGTCTGAATGGCGTCCCACCGCGTGCGGAAGCCCTGCCCTTCCTCCACGGGGAACAGCGGCTCGCTCCGATCGCTCGCCTCCGGGCGCGCCGCCTCGGCGGCTCGCTCCCGGGCCAACTCCTCTCGCTCCTCGGTCGTCCCGGCGATGTCTCGCGTCGATATCTTCCGTTCGTCCATTGGGCCACCCCGACCGCGTTGACTGTTTGACTGCGTTGACTCGGTTGACTACGTTGACTCCGTTGACTGCCGTTGACTCGTGACTCCGTTGACTGCGCTGACTCCGTTGACTGCGCTGACTCCGTTGACTGCGCTGACTCCGTTGACTGCGCTGACTCCGTCGACTCCGTCGACTCCGTCGACTTCTTCCTATGCCCGCTTGCGCGCCGCGTCCTCTGCACCGACGAGGTCCTGGAACAGCGCCCGGTAGTGAACCATCGCCTGCCGCAATTCCTCGGTACCCGCTTCCCCGCGGTCTCCGAGTCCGACGATCCGGTGCGCCGCGCGGTAGTGATCGACCGTGCGCGCGTGGTCCACGGACAGCGCCTCGGTCCGGGCATCCACGTCGGTCGTCGGGTAGCCCCGAGTGTGCATCACGTCGGCAATGAGACGGTCGGCGTCCACCACCGCCTCCCTCGGTTCGTCGACGAACCGGGCCTGCACGCGCCGCCAGGCCTCCCGGTACCGCTCTGCCTCCTCGGCACTCAGGCCGCGGATCCGGAAGGCCGCCACCTTCCGCGCCCGCTCTTCCAGGACCTGCTCGGCGCGCGCCGGGCTCCCTTCCTGGTTGACAGTGCGCTCGTACTCGGGTCCGAACCGATTCCGCAGTGCCTCGGTCCGCCGGCGCTTGAGCACCAGCCAGGCGCCAAGCCCCACCACGACGGCGACGACGACGACCACGGCGACGATCACGGTCGTGCTCATCACAGGTTCCCCTCTAAGAGGTCATCGCAAAAGCTGCGCCGACGCGAGCAAGGCTGAAGTGCCGCTCGAGCGGAAGCGACAAGCTGACGCGTGAGCTTCCCTGGAAAGCGAACCGGGCAAAACGCCCTCCAGCGGCGTGCGCCCCCGTTTCGAACCACTTGGTGACATCGTGCCGGAATGGGGCAATCTGGTTTGACCAATCGCCTTGACAGCCCCCTACCTCGGTGGTAATTGTGAGGCTGAAATAAAGGGCATTTATCTACGGTGTGGTCCGACCTGTTCAGGAATCGCCTGTGAAGAACTCCGAGAAGGTGGCAGCTGCGGAGATCGTCGTCGATCGGGTCCGCGGTCTGATCGAAACTGGCAAGCTCCGGTCCGGCGATCGCCTTCCGGCCGAGCGGGAGCTGGCGCGCGAACTGGGCGTCAGCCGGCCGAGCGTGCGATCCGGACTGAAGACGCTTGCGGCCATGGGCGTGGTGCGCATCCGGCAGGGGGCCGGCACGTTCATCACCGCCGGGCCTCCCAAGCTCGACAGCGAGCCGCTCAGCTTCCTCGCTGCGCTTCATGGGTTCACCCGCGCGCAGATGTTCGAAGCGCGGCTCGTCCTCGAGGTGACGGTCGCCAGCCTGGCCGCGGACCGGACGCGGCACGTGCCCGAGCGGCTGATCGCGATCAGCGACGAGACGACGGGCATGTTCGCCTCGCTCGACGACCCCGACCGCTTCCTCGATCACGACATCCGGTTTCACCGCGCGGTGGCGGCCGCCGCGGACAACCCGATCCTGTCGTCGCTCGTGGACATGGTCTCCACGATGTTCCGCGAGCTGAGGCGGCAGACGATCGGGCGCGCCCACGACTTGAGGCAGGCGGCCGAGGAGCACCGGGGCATCTACCAGGCCATCCGGGCGCACGACGCCGAGCGCGCCCGGCGCGCGATGTCCGATCACCTTCAGCGATCGCTGCGCACGCAGACACTCGAGGAGGACGCGCAGGCGGCGGCAGACGCCACGGTTCCACAACACGGCTGACGCCACGACGCGTCAATCGTCGGAGCACCCCATGACGATTTCACGCCGCGGCGGGGCGCTGTGACCGGCCGCCCGCTGCGCATCGGCCTTGCCGGAGGCGGCAGCATCACCGAGAGCCACGCGCGCGCCGCGCGCGCCGCTGGCATCGAGGTCGCGGCCGTCCAGGGCGCCAACCGCGAGAAGGTGGAAGCGATCTGCGCGCGGCACGGCGCGCAGGCCTTCACCGATTTCGACGCCTTCCTCGCCTGCCGGCCGCTCGACTTCGTCGCCATCGGCAGCCCCTCGGGCCTGCACGGCGCGCAGGGGATCGCGGCGGCCGCGGCGGGTCTGCACGTGCTCGTCGAGAAACCGATCGAGATTTCGACCGCGCGCGCGGACGCCCTCATCGAGGCGGCGCGCAAGGCGGGCGTCGCGCTCGGTGTCTTTTTCCAGGACCGGTTCAAGCCGGACCTCGTGCGGCTGAAGCAAGCGATCGAGGCCGGCGTGCTGGGCAAGCCGATCCTCGCCGACGCGCACGTGCCGTGGTACCGACCGCCTCAGTACCTATGCCGCGTCGCGCTGGCGCGGCACGCGGGATCTCGACGGCGGCGGCGCCCTGATGAACCAGGCCATCCACACCGCCAATCTCCTCATCTGGCTGCTCGGCGACGTCGCCCGCGTGCACGCGCGCACGGCGACGCTGCTGCACGGCATCGAGGTGGAAGACAGCGGCGCCGCGATCCTCGAGTTCGCCTCGGGCGCCCTTGGCGTCCTCAGCTTCACCACCGCCGCCTATCCTGGCTACCCCCGGCGCCTGTCGGTCACAGGCGATCGGGGCACGGTGGCCATCGAGCAGGATTCCGTGGTGGCGTGGGACATCAACGACGGTGCGCGGCCGGCAGCCGCGGAAGCGAGGCGGGCCGACGCGGCGTCCGAAGCCGCCTCGTCTCCGATCGTCTCGGACGTCGGGCCGCACCGGGCGGTCATCGAAGACTTCGTCCAGGCCATTCGAGAAGGGCGGGCGCCGAGATGCGACGGGCGGGATGGCCGTCGCAGCGTCGCCCTCGTCGAGGCGGTCTACGAGTCGTCGCGTTCGGGCAGGGCCGTAGACGTACACTGCTGATCGATGCCCCTCTCACGCCGTGATTTCATCGTGGGCCTCGCGGCTGCCGGGACGGCGGGCCTGGGCGCGCGGTCGGCCGCGGGACACCACGCGCCGGCGCTCGATCCGTTTCCATTTGCGGGCCTGGTGGACGCGTTCGTCCGGAGGCAGCAGACCACGCCAACCGGCGTCACCCCGAGCGGGCTGCGCCGCGCCGAGTACCTTCGCCTCATCGGCGGCATCACCCGGTTCTTTGCCTCCTGCCAGGACGACCGCGGCGCCATCATCGATCCCTACGAACGGAAGGAGAAGCAGTACTCGACGCCGGCATTTGCGCTGGCTGGTGGCGTGCTCTGCGCGTCCGGCGCCGATCGCACGCTGCTGGCGGCGGCCGTCCGCGCCATGCGGACCGCCTGCCGCGACCTCGTGACGGGCAAGGCGGCCGACGGCCATGCGGACTTCTACACGGTGCTGCTGCTGCACGCCGACCGCGTCCTCGGCCGCCTCGCGCCCGCCGATGCCCGCGACTGGAGAGCGGACCTGCGCGCCGTCGCGCCCGAGCGCGTCTACCGCTTTCAACCCGCCGCCGAGAACCTGCAGAACTGGAACCTGGTCGCGGCAGCCGGGGAGTGGCTGCGCAACCGCGACGGGTACGCCCGCAGCCGGGACTGGATCGAGGCGTCCCTCGCTCGACAGGTCGAGCACTTCACCGCCGCCGGGATGTATCGCGATCCCAACGACCCGATGGCCTACGACCACTTCGCCCGGTTGTGGGCGCTCGACCTGGTCGAAGAGGGCTACGACGGCGCGCAGGCGGACACGCTGCGGGCGCTGGTGGAACGCGGCGCCTGGATGTCGCTCTTCATGCAGTCGCCCCACGGCGAGCTGCCCTGC
This sequence comes from uncultured Acidobacteriota bacterium, assembly GCA_963724775.1. GTDB lineage: Bacteria > Acidobacteriota > Vicinamibacteria > Vicinamibacterales > Fen-181 > CAVRWB01. The sequence goes on along the minus strand of CAVRWB010000020.1, from coordinate 263,036 downwards.
GGCGGCCGCAGCGCGCACCACCAGTGGAACGAGGCGGAGCAGGCGGTCACCTTCGAGACGCTGGCGCGCCGGTTTGCCGCGCGCGGCCACCGCGTCGAGGCGGGCGCCTTCAAGCGCGCCGCGCGCCTCTCCGTGGAGTCCATCGCGCGCTGGGTTCGGCCGACGGGCGAGCTGTGGATCGTCAAGAACCGGGTGGACCCGGCGCAGCGGCATGGCTACGAGTCCTACTCGTTCCACTCGCAGTACAACCTCCTGGCGGCGGCGATGCTCGCGCTCGCGTGGCTGCGGTCCGACGAGTCCATCCCCGAACGCGCCTGCCCGGCCGATGCAGGCGGGTACGCGCTGGTGTTGCAGCCGGCATTCCACAAGGTGTTCCTGGCCGCCGGCGGCTACTTCGTCGAGATCGACACGCGCGCGGACCTTCATTACAACCCGACGGGCATCCTGCGCGTGCACCATCGGAAGGTGGCGCCCGAGACGCTGTCCGACGGTGTCACGCCCGCGTGCGCGTACACGCTGCCCGCGGCACCTGCGCGCGCCCTCGCGCTGGGACCGGCGTGGCTGGGCACCGCCGGCGAATGGCACGCCCTCGCGGCGCACGGTGCCGACGATCTCGAAGAAACGTCCGTGCGCGTGGTGCGTTCCGAAGCCGCGCGCGTCGAGGCGGAACTCGTCTACACGGGCCGCCTGAAGGGCGGCGCCACCGCCGTCCGCGAGATCGTGTCGGTATCGGCGCTCGGCGTCGAGATTCGCCATGCGGTGGACGGCCCTCTGCGCGCGGTGCGTCAGTCGGTGCCGGTACTGGTGAGCGACGGCCGGTCTGACACGCGGCTGACGACCGGCGGCGCCGCGGCGGACGCGGAACGCGACGGCGGCCGATTGCGCGTGCGGGCAGAGGGCGGGACAATCACGCGCGCCGGCGTGCGGGAGCCGGGCCGCAACGGCTTCATGGACGCGCTCCTCGTCGAGGGCAGCGACGGGAGCGGGCGGTGCGTGCTGGAGTTCGGACAGGCGTAGGGCGAAGCTTCTGCTTCGCCAGCTCGGACAGGCGGTCGGAGCACGGGGCGGTAGCCCGGTGGAGGGCGAGATGAAACAGTTCCTGGACGAGGACTTTCTCCTCGAGAGCGACGTGGCGTCGGACCTCTATCACCGGTTCGCCGAGTCGATGCCGATCATCGACTACCACTGCCACCTCTCGCCGCAGTTGATGGCCGCCGACCACCGCTTCCGATCGATCACCGAGATCTGGCTCGACGGCGATCACTACAAGTGGCGGGCGATGCGCGCGGACGGCGTCGCGGAGCGCTGCTGCACGGGGGACGCGACCGACTGGGAGAAGTTCGAAGCCTGGTCGCGGACGGTGCCGCACACGGTGCGCAACCCGCTGTACCACTGGACGCACATGGAGCTGCGCAAGCCGTTCGGCGTGCGAGACCTGCTCTCACCGGCCACGGCCAGGAGCGCGTACGACCGCTGCAACGAGCGGCTTCGCGAGGACGGCTTCACGGCGATGGGCCTCCTCCGCGGCTTCCGCGTCGCCGTCGTGTGCACGACCGACGATCCGATCGACTCGCTCGACGCGCACCGCGCCCTTGCCGGGCGTCCCGATCCCGAGACCCGCGTCTACCCCACCTGGCGCCCGGACCGGGCGCTCGCCATCGACAACCCGGCGGCATTCAACTCGTACGTCGCCCGCTTGGAGGAAGCATCGGGCGTCGCCATCCGCGGGAGCTTCCGGTCCTTCATGGACGCGCTCGAGGCGAGGCACAGCGCCTTTCACGAACTCGGGTGCCGCGCGTCGGACCACGGCCTCGAGGCGATGTTCGCCGAGCCCTGGCAGGATGCCGAGGTGAACGACTCGTTCGAGCGGGTCCGCTCCGGGCAGTCGATCGACGCGGGCCGCGCCGTGCGCTTCAAGTCCGCGTTGCTCTATCACCTGGCGGTACTCGATCATGCGCGCGGCTGGGCACAGCAGTTCCACCTGGGCGCCTTGCGCAACAACAACACGCGGCTTCTCCGCACCCTCGGGCCCGACACCGGTTTCGATTCGATCGGCGACTTCGAGATGGCGCGCTCCCTCTCGCGCTTCCTCGATCGCCTCGACGAGTCCGATCAGCTCGCGAAGACGATCCTCTACAACCTCAACCCGCGCGACAACGAGCTGTTCGCAACCATGATGGGCAACTTCCAGGACGGGAGCATGCCGGGCAAGATGCAGTACGGTTCCGCCTGGTGGTTCCTCGATCAACGGGATGGCATGACCGCGCAGATCGACGCGCTGTCCAATCTCGGCCTGCTGTCGCGGTTCGTCGGGATGGTGACCGACTCGCGGAGCTTCCTTTCCTACTCGCGCCACGAGTATTTCCGGCGGCTGCTCTGCAACCTGCTCGGCGAGGACGTCAGGCGCGGTCGCCTGCCGGACGACCGCGACCTGCTGGGAGAGGTCGTGCGCGGCGTGTGCTTCGGCAACGCGCGCGACTATTTCGGGTTCGAACTGGGAAAGGCGGCGCAGGGGTAAGGCAGCATGCGGTATGCATCAGGCAGTTGAGACACGACACGGGTGCGCCTCGACCGCCTGCTGCCTACTACCTACTGCCTACTGCCTACTTCGTGAACTCCTTGTAGGCCGCCTCGACGCGCTCGGCGTTGGCCGTCCCGGAGAGAATCAGCACGCGGTGGCGGAAGGTCACCGCCTGCCCGGGCCCCAGCGCGAAGTTCAGCGCCTCCTTGCCGTTGCTCAGAGCCTTCTGTCCGAGCGGGTTCGCGGCAAACAGCCCGTAGCCGCGGGCGTGCCAGTAGGTCGGGAAGCCCGGGTTCGACGGGTGATCGAGAATCGCGATCGACACCGGCTCCTTCTCCGCCTGCCCGGTCAGCACGCACCACCTCCCGCGGGTGCCCCACACGGCATCGCCCGTGAGGCCCTCGCTGGTGAGGTACATTCCGCTGACGCCCGTGTTGTCCATCGCCTTCACCGTCGTCGCCCGTCCGTTGGCGTCGGTGAAGACCTCCGGCGTCTTGGATGGCATTTCGAGGCCGCGCGTGACGCGCATCCCCAGGACGCCTTCCTTGTTGTCGGTCAGCGTCACGCGCGCGTCGAGGGCCTGCAGGCGCGTGATCCGGTCGATGCTGCGCCAGCCCGCGCCGCCGCGGAAGACGAACATCGTGTGCTCGCGGAGAACGACCTTGCCGTCGCCCGCCACCCAGTCCATGTCGGTCTCGAGCACGCCCTGGTCCGGTCCGCCGCGGAGCGCGGTCACCGCCTTGTGCACCACGGTGCCCATCTTCTGGCGCTCCTCCGGCTTGATCGCGTCGGAGTTGTTCCAGAAGTCGAAGCCGTTCACGTCGCCGTAGTTGAACCACAAGCCGACATGATGCGGATGATCGACGCGCTCGCCCGCACGCGGCTCCAACGGAAAGCCGCGGGTGACGAGCGTTCCGCCGGCGCTGCGGATCGGGTAGAGCACCGGCTTCTTGAGCGTTGACGGGTAGATGTAGCTGGTGAACGGCTGGCCGTCCACGAAGACGTCGACGCGCTGCTTCGCATCGTCCCGGACGAGGCGAATGCCTTTCTCGTCGGCGGCGGACAGGGCCACGGCTGTCGCGAGGACGGCACCCAGCAAGAGGCACAGACCCGCGCCGTCGAGGGCGAAGCTGGAGCTTCGCCCTACACCTGTCGAAACCCTTCTGCTCATGACTTCGCCCCCGCAATCACTTCCTGCTTCGCGTCGTCGAACGTCACTCGCTGGCCCGTCTGCACCGCGGCGATCGTCATGCACAGGGCGACCGAGTGGCTGTAGCCCGCCTCGATGTCGGCGTTCGGCGTCTTGCGGCTGCGGACGCAATCCATCCAGTTGCGCATGTTCGCGCTGGTGGAGGGATCCGCACCGGTGTCGGCAGACGTGACGACCGGGGCCGCCTTGTCCACGAGCGTCTGCTCGGCGAGCAGGTTCGCGGGCATCTTCATCGCCGCCGCCTCGCGCTCCTGAAGGCCGCCGCCCGCCGTCACCTGGTTCTTGTCCAGATCCAGCGTGCCGCCGTTCGAGTAGTACAGCTCCTTGGTGCCACCGGCGGAGTTCGTCATCCGCGACGAGTAGATCACCTGGAAGCCCTTGGACGCGTCGTTGAGCGGGCCGTAGTCGAAGACCGCCGTCATCGTGTCCCAGTTGCGCCGGCCGTCCTTCCACCAGTAGATCCCGCCGTTGGCGACGACGCTGCGCGGCCTGGGCAGCCCGGTGAACCAGTGCACGGTGTCGATCTGGTGAACGAGCCACTGGTCCGGGATGCCGGAGGAGTACGGCCAGAACAGCCGGAACTCGAGGTACTTCCGCGGATCGAACGGCTCGACGGGGCGGTTCAGCAGGTACCGCTTCCAGTCCGTGTCCTGCTCGCGCAGGGTCGGCACGACGTCCGGCCGGCGCCAGCGTCCCGGCTGGTTCACGTTCCACGTCATCTCGACGCAGACGATGTCGCCGAACTTCCCCGACCGGACGAACTCGAACGCCTTCTGGTAGACAGGGTCGCTCCGGCGCTGGGTGCCGATCTGCACGATCTTGCCGGTCTCCTTCACCGCCTGGCGGATGGCGCGCGCGTCCGCCATCGTGTTGGCCAGGGGCTTCTCGACGTATGCGTCGCGGCCGGCTCGAACCGCTTCGACTCCGTGCAGGGCGTGCTGGAAGTCGGCCGTCGCGACGATGACGGCATCCACGTCCTTCCGGGCATACAGCTCGTCGTTGTTGCGAGCGGTCGCCACTTGTTTCTTGGTCAGCTTCTCGAGGTGCGCCACCGCCTGGTCGCGGCGGTTGCTCCAGATGTCGGACACCGCCACGATCTCGAAGTTCAGCTCGTCCGCATGCTTGACGAAGGCGGGGATGAGCGCCTGGCGGCAGCGGTCGGAGAAGCCAACGAGCCCGACGCGCACGCGGTCGTTTGCGCCGAGGATGCTGGCGTAGCTCGAGGCGCTGGAAGCGACAGCCGCCCCGGCAACGCCGGCGCCAGTGGTGTGAATGAAGCTCCGACGAGTCATGCTGGACATGCCACTCACCTCGCGATAAACGGCTCAACTCAACGCAGAGGCGCGAGGCGCAGAGACGATCAACCAAGGAATCCTCTGAGTCTCTGCGTCTCTGCGATCGACCCAGACCTTAAATCATAGCGATGACTCCCCGCACGTAGCCGACCGATTCGGCGAGGCCGGGGAAGGGATCCTTCGCGTCCTTCTCGTGCTCGAAGTGGAGCGACTTCGAGTACCCCAGCTTCGCGAGCGTCTTCAGCAGCTTCGGGATGTCGATGACCCCCGAGCCGCACTCCACCGTCGTCCCCTTCGCATCGGCGGCGCTGACGTCCTTCATGTGGATGTCGAACAACCGGTCGAAGAACCGCTCGACCTCCTTGGAGGGGTCGAGGCCCAGGCGCTGCGTGTGGCCGACGTCGATGCAGAGCCCCATCCGCTTGTCCATCTTCTCGATCAGCTTGTAGGCGCTCTCCGGGCTCGGGTAGCTGTTGTTGTCCGGCCCGTGGTTGTGAATGGCCAGCGCGATGTCCGTCTCTTTCACTTTCTGCTCGGCGAGCGCGAGGAAGGGCGGGTCGGGCACGCCCACCATCATCTTGATGCCCGCCAGCTTGGCGTACTCGAATCCCTTGTGGACCTGCTCCTCGGTCCGCATGTAGACGACGCCGCAGGAGGACAGCTCGATACCGGCAGCCTGGAGCTTCTCCCGCACCGCGGCCATCTCCCCCGGCGTGACGGCCATCGGCAGGTGCATGTCCTTCAGCGTGATCTTCTTCACGCGCAAGCGCGACGTCATCGCCAGCGCCTGGTCGAGCGGGAACGAACGGAACGTGTAGGAGGCGATGCCGAGGTCGTAGGGCACGCGCGCCGCCCGGCCTGCCTGGGGCGCACCGGGTGCCGGAACCGCGTGGGGCGAGGCTCCAGCGTCGCCTGCAGCGAGCGCCGCTGGGCCGGGCATGGCACCAAGGGCGGCGCCAGCGGCCGCCAGTTTCACGAAGTCGCGCCGAGTGTGAGTCATCATGCCTGCGTCCTCCGGCGAAGCAGAAGCTTCGCCCTACGCCTGGATTAATCGGCGAAGCAGAAGCTTCGCCCTACGCCCTGGATTGACGTTACGATGTGTGCGTCACAAGGAGCCGTCATGCCTTCTCTCTTCCGCACCGCTCTCGCCGCTGCCCTGGTCGTGGTCATCGCCCCAGCCGTCGCCCGCGGCCAGACGGGCCACGCGGCCCCGCCGGCGGGGGCCAAGGTCGATTACCACGTGCACGTCAAGAGCGACCTGACGCTCGACGCTGCGCTGCGCCGTTCGCGCGAGACCGGGATCTACTACGGCATCGTGATCAACGGGGGCCTGACGTTCCCCGTCAACACGGACGCCGGCCTCGAGGCGTTCCTCCGCGACATGCAGGGCAAGCCGGCCTACAAGGCGTTCCAGGCGGAAGGCCGCGAGTGGGTGCGGCTGTTCAGCGCCGGGACGCTCGCGAAGTTCGACTACGTCTTCACCGACGCGATGACGTGGAGCGACGACAGCGGGAAGCGGATGCGGCTCTGGATCAAGGAAGACGTCGGCGTCATCCCCGACGCCCAGGCGTTCATGGACACGCTCGTCGCCCGCGCGACCCGCATCTTCGACACCGAGCCGATCGACCTCTACGTCAACCCGACGTTCCTGCCCGCGCAGATCGCAGCCGACTACGACGCGCTCTGGACGCCCGCCCGGATGAAGGCCATCGTCGATCGCCTGGCCGCGAACGGCATCGGGATGGAGATCAACAACCGCTACCGCATCCCGAGCGCCGCGTTCATCCGGCTGGCCAAGCAGGCCGGGATCAGGTTCGCCTGCGGGACCAACAATAGCGCCGCGGCGGATCTCGGCAGCAACGAGGTACTGCGCCGAGATGATCAAGGTCTGCAACCTCGGCCCCGCCAACTTCTGGGTCCCGCCCGCGGAGGGGAACAAGGCGGTGCAGCGCAAGCCGCTCACCCGATAGCGCCGATTCGCGGCTGCGCGCTGCAAACGGAAAACGGAGAACGGAAAAGGGAAAGCGGCCTACCGGCTCGTGGCGCCTCGCGCTTGTCGAAGCCCCTTTTCAGTTTTCCGTTTTCAATTCTCCGTTTGAGCGCGGCAGGTGCGAAGCCCCCTCAGGAGCGCGATGGCCCTTGGCGCCTGGGCGTCGAAGTCGGTCGTCGAGCCCTCGATGCTCACGCGCCCGGCGTAGCCGATCTTGCACAAGTTGGCGAAGAACGGCCCGTAATTCGCCTCGTCCGGGCTCGAGGGGTACACACGCCCCGCCGGGTTCGCCACGTGGACGTGGGCCAGCAGCTTCCCGGCCTCCAGCACGACGTCCGCGCTCTCGCTCTCCTCCGACAGGTGGTAGAAATCCACCAGCAGCCGGATCTCGGGGCGGTCCACGGTCTTCACCAGCGCCAGCCCCTCGCGCGCGGTGTTGATGATGTTCGTCTCCTGGCGGCGCAGCGGCTCGATCACGATCGTGATGCCGTTCTGGCGCGCCAGCGGTGCGATGCGACGGCAGAAGTCCACGAGCTGGCCGACCGCCTCGTCGCGCGAGAACCCGTCGGGCACCCGGCGCGCGCCGCCGCTGCCGAACACCACCACCTTCACGCCCAGCTGCTTCAGCCGCGCCAGGCAGCCGGCGACGTACTCCTCCTGCTTCTGCTTGTCTACCTCCGGGCCCACGATCTTGATCGTCCCCGGAATGAACGTGTTGGCCGCCGCGACGGGGATCGGCAGCTGCTCGACCTGGCGCGCCAGCTGCCGGAACTCCTCCTCCGGGAGGCCCGCCACTTTCGACGCGCCGATCTCGACGTAGTCGAAGCCGGCCGCCCGGGCGGCGTCGAACTTCGCGGCGTCCAGGCACACGCCGACGCGCGGTGACATCGGCGCCTGGGCGTGTGGCACGGACGGAATTCCGGCGAGCAGGATGGCGAGGAAGAGTGGCTTCACGGCGAGAGGATACCGCATCTGCTGGTGCCAGGCGCGACGCAAACGGTTCTGGCTTTTTGGCTCTTGGCTCTCGGCTTCGGGCGCTTGAACGAAAAGGGGCAAGCGGAACCCGCTTGCCCCTTCTCGAAAGCCCAGAGCCTAAAGCCTAGAGCCTAAAGCCTAAAGCCCAGAGCCTTCCTAGAACGTCACCCGGAACCCGAGCTGGATGTTCCGCAGCGGCGCCGCCGAGGTGATCGTCCCGAACCCGGCGTTGGTCACCGTGGTGGCCGGGTTGCGAAGGATCAGGTTGTTGAAGGCGTTGAAGAAGTCCGCCTGGAACGCCGCCTTCACGCTGCCCTTAATCCGGAACTGCTTGCGCAGCGAGATGTCCCACTGCTGCAGGCCCGGGCCGAAGAACTGGTTCCGCGAGCTGGTGCCCAGCCGGCCGTCCGGCGCCGTGGTGAACGCGGTCGTGTTCAACCAGGCAACGCTGTTGTCGGCGAGCAGGTCGCCGGCGTTCGACGCCTGCTCGTTGCCGCCGGCGAAGTCCGCGCGGCGGTTGCCGATCGACGTGTTGCCGGACACCGTGAACGGCGCGCCCGACTGGAAGCGCGTGATGCCCGACACTTCCCACCCGGCCAGCAGCGTGCCAGCGAGGTCCTGCCGATCCAGCCAGAACGGCAGGCGGTAGGTCCACGTCGCGACGAAGATGTGACGGCGGTCGTTGCTGCTCGGGCCCCAGAAGTACGCGAGGTCCTGCCAGTCCTGGCCGTCGTTGCCGATGTCGTCACCGTTGCCGCTCGCGTTGTCATACGCCTTGGAGTAGGTGTAGTTCAGCGTGAAGTTGACGTTGCCCTTGCGGCGGCTGAGGAACATCTGCAGCGCGTTGTAATTCGACCACGCGTCGGTCAGGCGCAGGCGGATGTTCGAGAAGCCCTTGTAGGGCCGCAGGTAGTTCGTGTTGTACTTCGGTCCCGCCTGGTTGGCCGCCAACTGGTCGAACGTCGGGCGGTTGATGTCGGGCTGCCGGAGCAGCTGGTCGCCCTTGTTGCCAACGTACGAGACCTCGCCGAACAGACCCCAGAACGGCAACTCGCGCTGCACGCCGAGGCTCCAGTTCCACACGCGCGGGATCTTCAGGTTCGGATCGAGCGCGTCCATGCTGGCCCACGGGGCCAGCGCCGCCACCGTGCCGCCGCCCGGGCTGGCCAGGTTGCCGTTTTCGTACGATGAGCTGAGCGAGAACGGCGGGTTGTTCACCAGCGAGAAGTACAGGTTGCCTTCCGGCCGGTCGTAGAACAGGCCCGCGCCGCCACGAATGGACGTCTTGCCGTCACCCGTCAGGTTGTACGCGAAGCTGGCGCGCGGCGCCCACAGGTTCTGAGAATTGTAGTAGCCGCGGCTCCCCGCCACCGGGATCGACGCGACCGCGGGGCTGCCCGCGTTCGGCACGTTGTCGGTCTGGTCGGACGGCACGTCGCCCGGCCGCGTGAGGCCGTTGAACCGGTTGCCGGAGCCGGGGACGATGGTGCCGTTGGTCTGGAGGGTCACCGCCTGCGACGCGTTGTACATGGCCGGGTCGAAGCTCGTCGTGTTGTTGCCGAGGGTGACCGTCGGCATCTGCCACGCGTAGCGGAGGCCCACCTCGACGCTCAGCCGTTCGTTGACCCGCCACGCGTCCGAGATGAACGCTTCGTGCTGCCAGTAGCGGAAGTAGCCGATGGGATCGAGCTGGGCCTCGGAGTAGGTGCGGAAGTTGCCGAGCAGCGCGTCGGCGAAGGCGTTCCCGGTCGAGCTCGGCCGGTTGGTATTGAAGCTGACAAATCCCGGGTAGTCCGAGCGGCCGTTCTGGTCCTTCGTGTTGTAGAGGCCGAAGTACCCCGCCTTCAGCGTGTGCTCGCCCTTGATCCACGTGATGTTGTCCGAGAACGAGTAGTCCCACGTGGGCGACAGCAACGACTGGTTGGCGCCGCGGAACGTCGCGTAGCCGCCGTTCAAGTCCACGTTGGGAATGCTGTCCGAGTAGGTGCCGCCGCCCGAGTAGAGCTGCGGGAACTGGAAGCCGTAGGTCGATCGCTTCCACGCGTCCCCGACCGGCGGGATCCGCTGGCCGTTGCCCGAGTAGTTGAACTTCGCCTCGTTGACCAGGTTGTTCTTGAGCGTCCAGTAGTGGTTGATCTGGACGTTGCGGCCCGGGCGCATGCGGTTGGTCGGGACCGTCGGCATCTGAGAGCTGATGAACGTGCCGCCCGGCTCGATCAGGTTGTAGTGGTCGAACACCAACCGCCCCGTGAGGCGGTGCGCACCGGTCGGCTGGTAGTCGAGGCGGATCATCTCCTGCCGGAAGTCGAACGGGTTGTCGTCCTGGAAGATCGTGTTGTTGGTCAGGACGCCGTCGTTGTACTGTGCCGCCACCTTCGACATCTGGTTGTAGACGTCGGCGATGGCGCGGCCGTCGGCCGTGATCCGGTCCGCCGGGATGATGTTGCCCGGGAACGCCTGGCCGGTCAGCGGGTCCTTGATCGCGGTCGAGAGCTGGCTGAAGTTGCCGCCGCGCATCAGGCTGGTGGGCAGCGTGCGGGTGGACGGCGAGGTCAGGCGCCGGATCCGCTTCCACTCCATGCCGCCGAAGAAGAAGATCTTGTCCTTCGCGATCGGCCCGCCGAGGCTGAACCCCGGGTTGTCGTAGGTCAGCGTCGGCTTGGCGACCTTCTTCAGGTTGTTGAAGTAGTCGTTCTGGTCCCACGCGTCGCGCCGCATGTACTCGAACGCGCTGCCCTTGTAGCTGTTCGTCCCGCTGCGGGTCACGACGTTGATGGCAGCGCCCGAGTTGCGGCCGTACTCCGCCGAGAAGTTCGACGTCTTCACCGTCACCTGGTCGATGAAGTCGATGCCGACGTTGCTGATCTGGCTGTTGTTGCTCCCGGCGTCCATGTTCATGCCGCCGTCCACCGTGAGGAGGCTGGCATTGGTCCGGCTGCCGTTGACCGACGTGTTGATGCCGAGACCGGTCATGAGGTCGAGCGGCGCGGTCGTGTCGACCAGCGGCGCGCCCGGGACCAGCGTCACCATCTGCATGTAGTTGCGCCCGTTGAGCGCCATGTCCTGCACCTGGCCGCGGTCGATCGTGCGCGACACCTCGCCGGAGATCGTGTTGACCGTCTCGGACGCCACCGTCACCTGGACGGTCTCCGTGAACGCGCCCACCTCGAGCGCGAAGTCGGCGCCGATGCGGCCGTCGGCCACGAGGACGAAGCCGGCCTTCGACGCCTTCTTGAACCCCTGGAGTTCGGCGGCCACGGTGTATTCGCCGAGCGGCAGGTTGACGAAGGTGTAGACGCCCTTGTCGTCGGTGACGTCGGTGCGCGTGAACCCCGTCTTGATCTCAGTTACCGTCACGGTGACGCCCGGCAGCACGCCGCCCGACGTGTCCTTGACGCTGCCCGATATACGGCCCGTCGTGGCCTGCGCGCTGGCAAGCGACGCCGTCGCGACGCACGCGACGATCGCCAGCAGCAGGATGATTCCCCAACGCCTGCTCATCGTGCCCTCCCGGGGCTGCCATGAAGGCTCGCGCCTCCTGCTCCGCAGCCCGCTGAACGCCATGAAAACCGTGAGTGCCGCCCGGTAACGAAACGATCGAACGTCCACTGGACAGAGGCGGGGGCCCGCCGTCAAATGGACATACCAATGCGACGGACGAAATGAGATACCACGCAGAATTGGACAAGTCAACAGGATTCACGCTCCAATATATTGGAGCAATTCCGACAATTTCTTGAATCGACCGAGCGTGCGTGGTCTGACCTGTCGAGACGACACCAGGGTCACGCGACGACTCGCGGAAGAATCGTCCGCGACCCGAGCACCGACAGCCGGCGGCGCACCGCCGCGAGCGCCTCGTCGTCCGGGTAGGTGCCGATGATGGCGCCGCCCGACCCGGCGAACTTGGCGCTCGCGCCGCACGCGCGTGCCGCCTCCACCATCTCCACCTGCCAGCCGGGCAGCGTGTAGATGCTGCGGCGCGTGTCGAAGTTCTCGTCCATCAACGCCGCCACCCGCGCCTGGTCGCCGGACCGCAGCGCCTCGCGCGCCCACGCCGCCAGCGCGGCGAAGTGCTGCATCGCACACACCACCTTCTCGTCCCCTTGGTTGAAGCGCTCCCGGATGTTGTTGTGGAACACTTCGGTCGGCTCGCTGAGCGCGTCGTGATACGCCAGGTAGAGCGGAGGCAGGCAGCGCGGGGTCCAGGCGCTCGTACGCGTAGCACGGGAGGCCGTCCACCACGCGCTCGCGCGCCCGGTCGAAGTCCATGTAGACGGCCCCCTCGTAGACCTGGATCACCCGGTCCTGCAGGCCGGCCGAGATGCCCAGTTCGCTCCGTCTCCACCTGCAGGACGAAGGTCGGCTGCGCCTCGATCGGGATCTCGACGCCGTAGAACTCCATCAGGCACCGCAGCGTGGCGACGATGATCGCGCTCGACCCGGCGAGGCCCACCTGGCGGGGGATGTTCGTTTGGTAGCGCACCGAGAAGTTCCGGTCGTGCAGCGCGATGCCGCGCGCCTGGCAGTAGTCGACGAACCGCTTGATGGTCGCCTTGATCAGGCGGATCCCGCCGTAGTAGCCGTGCAGCCTGACGTCGCGCGCGAGGTCCTGGACATTGCTGAACCGCGCGCGGTCGTCCTCGGCCAGGACGATCTCCACCGCGTCCCACTCGTAGAGGACCACCTCGGCGTAGAAGTTCCGAACGATGATCGAGATGGTCTTGCCGTGATAGCCGTCCGACGGGTTGCCGACGAGGCCGGCGCGGGCGAAGGCGCGCTTACGAATGAGCAGCATCGAGCAGGTGCTCCATGATGTGCCGGCGCAGGGACGGGCCGAACCGCGGATCGGCCAGGGCGAACTCCACGAACGCCTGGAAGTACGACTCGAAGTTGCCGATGTCGTAGCGGCTCTCGCCGGGGCCGAGGCGGACGCCGTAGCACGGGCTCGCCGCGCCGGATCAGGGTGCGGATGGCGTCGGTCAGCTGGATCTCCCCGCCCTTGCCGGGCGGCGTCGTTTCGAGGGCCCCGAAGATCGCCGGCGACAGGACGTAGCGGGCGGCTACCGCGAGGGTGCTCGGCGCGTCCTCCGGCAGCGGCTTCTCGACGAGATCGGCGATCTCGAAGACGTCGGCCGCGCCGTTCTTGGGCGCCGCGATGCCGTACTGGTGCACCTCGGCGCGCGGGACCTCCTCGAAGGCGATGACCGCCGCCGCGCCCCGCTCCTCGAAGCAACGGATCATCCGGCGGACGACGTCGCTCTCGGCGTGAAGCCCGATGATCGAGTCGCCCAGCGCGACGACGAACGGCCGGTTGCCGACGAACGACCGCGCGCACAGCACCGCGTGCCCCAGGCCGAGCGTCTGCCGCTGGCGCGTGTAGAAGTACTGCACCGCGGCGCGCTCGAACTCCAGCTCCGCAAGCAGCTCCTCCTTGCCAGACTCGCGCAGGTTCTGAATCAGCTCGCGGTCGAGATCGAAGTGGTTCTCGATGGACGCCTTCCCCGGGCCGGTCACGAACAGGACCTGCTCCATGCCCATGCGGGCCAGCTCCTCGACGACGTACTGGACGACCGGCTTGCGGCCGACCGGGAGCATCTCCTTGGGCTGCGACTTGGTGGCCGGCAGCAGCCGGGTGCCCAGGCCCGCGACGGGGACGACGGCAATATCGATGGACATAGGAAGAAGTCTACGGAGTCGACGGAGTCGACGGAGTCTACGGAGTCTACGGAGTCTACGGAGTCGGACATTCTACCGCAAGCCTCGGGCGCTGACGCTGTGGGTCCCGGGCCTTGAGCCGCCGTGAGCGGTGAGGCTGGCCTTGAGCCCTGAGCCTTGAGCCCTACTCGATCCAGATGAGCGGATGCCGGATCGGCAGGTTGCGGATTACTTCCTCGGTCGTCGGCGACGGGTCGAGCGTCGTCCAGAGGTCGAGGTAGCGCGGTTCGCCGAGGGCGAGGCCGGCGAACAGCAGGCTGGGGTGGCGGACCGGCCACTGATCGAAGTACATGACGTCCTTCGCAAATGGCCAGGCCGACTTGTCGCGAATGTAGGGATAGAGAAACGCCATCGCCCTCCGCATGCCGCGGCCGTCCGGCAGGCACCATTGCCAGAGGGTGCCGGCGATCTGGCAGATCGCGGCGAACGCATCGAGGTTGAAGAGCGAGTAGCCGTACGGCTTCGTGCGCTTCAGCTCGAGCGGGAAGCTGCCGTCCGCGGCCATCTGCTCGGGGACGAGCACGCGCTTGAAGCGGTCGCGGCAGAATTCGAGCGTCTTCGCGTCGCCCGACAGGTGCGCGAACGCCGCCGCCTGCATCACCCAGCAGGTGCCGTGGTTGTTCTTCGCGTCCCGCTCGGCGATCCCATACTCGTGGGTCGTGAGCCAGCCGAGGTACTCCGCGAACCAGCCGCGAATCGTGCGCATGTCCGCCCCCGGCGCAGAGCGCGAGCGGGCCAGCCACTCCACGGAGCGGGCGACTTCGACGAGGTGGATCGTGTCGATGATGCCCGTCCCCCGGCCGGTCGCGCGGCCCTGGATCGCCTGCGCGTAGCGGAGGTGGGGCGCCATGCGGGTCGCCTCGTCCACGAACCACGCGCGCAGGTGTTTCATCGCGTGTGCCGCGTAGCGCTCGTCGCCGGTCAGTCGGTACGCCGACGCGAGGGTGGGGACGATGCTCGCGAGACGAATCATCGCGCGGCGGTGCTCGACGAAGTTGCCGGGGTTCGTCATCCCGTCGCGCTGGATGTAGGGGCCGTCCGGGTTCTTCGGGTCCGGCCACCAGTAATCGCCTTCGGAGAAGAAGTCGTGCGGGCCGCCCGCGCTGCGCGGCGACCGCGACGCGGTGACCGTGACCGGCGCCTCGTCGAGGAACCGCTCGCCGCTTCAGCCAGGTGCGCCCGCGCTCGATGCACGCGAAGGTCGAAGCCAGGTGCGGCCGCCGGACAGGGGCCGCACATCACGGCGCCGGCGCAACAAAGACCGAGAATCAGGAACGGCCGCACGTCAGCCCCCGGACCGATGAGACGTTCAGGACCTGTCCCGCTTGTACCGTAACGCACGGACTCAGGCGGAAAAGACGCCGTCAGGGCGGGAAAGATGTTATCGTCAGTTGGCATCCCAACCCAGCACCCTAAACTCGCAGAAGGCGGAGATTCTCATGGCGGGCCTGGTAAGTCGGACCCCCGTCAGGGGACTCCCCTCCTCCCGTTTCATACTCGCCGTGGCGGCCGCATTGGTCGTCGGCGGCCTGGGATTCGCGGTCCTGGTCGACTCGCTCGCGCTCGACGCCGCGCCGCTCGCCGTCACCGCGTTCTTCGTCTGGTGCACGGCAGCCGCTGTCATCCTCGCGGTGGCCGGCCGCGCCTCCCGGGCGCCCCAGATCAGACAGGACCGCGTCGTGCACGCCGCCCTCTCCAGCCTCGCGGAGGGTGTCGTCGTCGCCGGGAGCGACGGGCGGTTCCTGCTCTTCAACGACAGCGCCGCACGGATACTCGGCATCGGTCGGCTCGACGTCGAGCCCAGCGACTGGTCTTCGCGCTACGGCTGCTTCTATCCCGACACCGTCACGCCATTCCCCTCCGAGGCCCTGCCGCTGGCGCGGGCACTCCGAGGGGAAACCGTGACCGATGTCGAGGTCTTCATCCGTAACGAGCAGCAGCCGGATGGCGTCTGGATCAGCATCAACGGTGCCCCGCTCGTGGGGCACGGCGGCCCCGCCGGCGGCGTCGTCACCTTCCGCGACGTCAGCTCGCGGAGACGAATGGAGTTGGCGCTGCGGCAGGCGCTCGATCACCGCGAGCGGCAGGAAGAGTTGGTCCAGCGACTCTACAACGCGGTGGAGCAGACGGCCGACGTCATCTTCATTACGAACCGGGACGGTGTCATCGAGTACGTCAACCGGGCGTTCGAGACGACGACCGGGTACTCGCGGGAGGAAGCCCTCGGTCGGACACCCCGGCTGCTGAAGTCCGGCCGGCACGACGCCGATCACTACAGCCGGCTGTGGCGCACGATCGTCGCGGGACAGGTGTACCGGTCCACCAACATCAACCGGCGGAAAAACGGCGAGGAGTTCCACGCCGAGCAGACGATCACGCCGATGCTGGACGCGCAGGGCGTCCCCACCCACTTCGTCTCGGTCGTGAAAGACATGACCGAGCGCCTTCGCCAGCAGAAGCACGCGTTCGAGATGGAGTGTGCGGCGCGCGTACAGCGGGGACTCTATCCGCAGGCCGCGCCGAGCCTGGAGCGGTACGACATCGCGGGGGCGGTGTTCCCGGCGGATGAGACCGGGGGCGACTATTTCGACTACCTGATGATGCCCGACGGAGGGCTCGCCATCGCAATCGGCGACGTCTGCGGCCACGGGTTGGTATCCGCCCTCATCATGGCAGAGACCCGTGCATACGTCCGGTCGCTCGCCGCCAACTACTCCGATCCGGGCGAGATTCTCGGGCGGCTCAACTCCTTCCTCCTGGATCACCTCGGCAGTGAGCGGCAGTACGTCACGCTCTTCCTCGCCCGCCTGGATCTCGCTGGCGGTCACCTCACTTACGCGAGTGCCGGGCATACGGATGGCTTCGTGATGACCGCGAACGGCGAGATGCGAACGGCCCTGCCGAGTACCGGCCTTCCGCTCGGCATGTTCCCTTGGGCGTCCTACCCGTCCGGGCAGCGCGTCCCCCTCGATTCCGGCGACACCGTCGTTCTCCTGACCGACGGCATCACCGAGGCCGAGGCACCGGACGGCACCGTCATGACCGCCGAACGCGCACTCGAGGTCATTCGCGCGCATCGCACCAATCCGTCCGCCGTCATCGTCCGGCACCTGCGCGACTTCGTCGCCGAGTTCACCGAGGGGCGCCCCCAGCCCGACGACCTGACGATCGTCATCGCGAAGGTCCAGCCCCTGCCCGCGGTGTCATCGTCGTTCCTCGCGACGTGAACATCCCCCTTCACCGTTGCCTGCACCGGGGCACCTCGCACTCCTCCCACCCAGCACTTGGCACCCTTGCACCCGTGCACCCGTGCACCCGTGCACCCTTGCACCCCCGTGCACCCCTCGCGTTCCCTGTTCGTGCATAATGTGCGACACATCGCGGAGGCACACAGACAATGAGACGAGGATTGGCGAGCGTCGTGGTCGCGGGATCGCTGCTGGCGGCGGCAAACGGCTTCGGGCAGGCGGCGGCCGGTCAGGCCGGGCCGGAGTTCCAACCGGCGGCCGTGCTGCGGGTGATGACGCGAGCGGCCGACTGGCAGCTGGCGCACCCGTCCGCGCACGCGCCCTACGACTGGACGCAGGCCGCGTATTACACCGGCATGATGGCGCTCGCCGAGATCTCGCCCGACGGGAAGTACCTCGACGCCATGCGCGCGATGGGCGAAGCGAACCAGTGGCGCCCGGGCCTTCGCCCCGGCCATGCCGACGACTACGCGGTCGTGGCCACCTACGCAAAGCTGTTTCAGATCGACAAGAACAAGCGGATGCTCGAGCCTGGCCTCGCGCTGTTCAACTTCCTGGTCACTCGCCCGTACAACGAGCCGCTCGTCTGGGGAAACGCGATCGAGACGCGCGAACTGGCCTGGTGCGACGCGCTCTTCATGGGGCCGCCCGCGCTGTCGGCCATGACCGTCGCGACAGGCGACCGCAAGTACCTCGACCTCGCCAACCGCCTCTGGTGGAAGACGACCGAGTACCTGTACGACAAGGAGGAGCACCTCTATTACCGCGACAGCCGCTACTTCGAGTCGCGCGAGCCGAACGGGCGGAAGGTGTTCTGGAGCCGCGGCAACGGGTGGGTGATCGCGGGCCTCGCGCGCGTGCTGCAGGACATGCCGGCGGACTATCCCGACCGGCCGCGGTACGTGGCGCTCTTCAAGGAGATGGCACAAAAGGCCGCCTCGGTCCAGGGCTCGGACGGCTACTGGCGCGCGAGCCTGCTCGATGCCTCCAGCCTGCCGAACCCGGAGACGAGCGGTACCGGCTTCTTCACGTACAGCCTGGCGTGGGGCATCAACAAGGGCCTGCTCGACCGGGCGGCCTACGAACCCGCCGTGCGCCGGGGATGGACGGCGCTCGTCAACGCCGTCCACCCGGACGGCATGCTGGGCTGGGTCCAGCGGATCGGCGACAAGCCAGGCGCGACGAGCCAGGAAACCACCGAGGTCTACGGCGTCGGTGCCCTGCTGCTCGCCGGCTCCGAGGTTTACCGCCTCAAGTGAGTCGATTTACCAGATTCAGCTAGTGGTCTGTCCACTTCAGCAAAACTGCCCACCACGCCGTGGCCGCCCGGCCCGGTCCACGAGGTCCGGCCGGGCTGGCTTTTCACACAAATCGCCCGGAAGCCGGTTCGATTTCTTGACACGTCCCCACCGCGGTTGTAGACTGCGCGAGGATTTGCCAAACGAACCATCTGGATCAAGATGGTAAGACCAAAGCATCATCGATCTTGATCGGGTGACCAACGGCTCCTGCCCCAAAGAGGCGCTGCATGGACCTCGCTGAACTGACGCGCAGCTACGACTTCTGCGGTCGCACGATTGTCGTGACCGGGGCCACCGGCATCCTGGGCGGCGAGATGGCGTGCGCGCTCGTGGGCTGCGGCGCGAACGTCGCGATGCTCGATCGCAACCTCGACCCCGCCAAGGGGTTGCTCGAGTTGATGGGGCCCGACGGTGCCTCGCGCGCGGCGGTCGTGGCCGGCGACGTGCTCGAGCGCGACAGCCTGCAGCGCGCCTGCGATGCGATTCTCGAGCGCTTCGGCCGCATCGACGGCCTGATCAACGCGGCCGGCGGCAACAAGCCGCAGGCGACGACCAGCAAGGATCAGTCGTTCTTCGACCTGTCGTCCGACGCGCTCCGGTGGGTATTCGACCTCAACCTGGTCGGCACGATCCTCCCGTCGCAGGTCTTCGGACGAATCATGGCCGACGAGGGCGAGGGCGTCATCCTCAACGTCTCCTCGATGAACGCCTTCCGCCCCCTGACGCGCATCGCGGCCTACTCCGCGGCGAAGGCGGGCGTGAACAATTTCACGCAGTGGCTGGCGGTCCACCTCGCGCAGGAGTACTCGCCGCGCATCCGTGTCAACGCGATCGCCCCGGGCTTCTTCCTGACGCAGCAGAACGAGTTCCTGCTCGTGGACAAGGCCACCGGCGGCATGACGCCGCGCGGGCAGACGATCCTCGCCCATACCCCGATGGGCCGGTTCGGCACGCCGCCGGACCTGCTCGGCGCGGTCCTGTGGCTCCTCTCCCCCGCGTCGGCCTTCGTCACCGGCGCGGTCATTCCCGTGGACGGCGGCTTCGCGGCCTTCAGCGGCGTATGAGCGACCAGCACAAGACGAAGGCGGAGGGCCGGCGGCTCGTCGGCGAGGGGGCGCCGGCCTCGTTCCTCGATGCCCCGACGCTACGCCGCGTCGTCCTCGAGGGTCTCGCGCCGGTGGATCTCGACGGCAAGCGCGCGCTCGTCATCATCCCGGACGGCACGCGGACCATGCCGATGCCGGAGATGTTCGGCATCCTCGAAGAGGCGATCGGCCGTCGCGCGGCAGCGCTCGACTACCTCGTCGCGCTCGGCACCCATCAGCCGATGACCGACGCGCAGTTGAGCCGGCTGGTCGGGCGGCCGGTCGTGGACGGCCGCTCTGGGGCGTCGCGCATCTTCAACCACCGGTGGGACGACCCGGCCAGCTTCGCGACGCTCGGCACCATTCCGGCCGCGGAGATACGCGAGCTCACGGGCGGCCTGCTCGAGCAGGACGTCGACGTGGCGCTCAACCGCCTGATCTTCGACTACGACCAGGTGATCATCTGCGGCCCGGTGTTTCCCCACGAGGTCGTCGGGTTCTCCGGCGGGAACAAGTACCTGTTCCCCGGCATCGCCGGGCCCGGCATCATCAATTTCACGCACTGGCTCGGCGCCCTGATCTCGAACTTCCACGTGATCGGCGCCGGCTACACGCGCGTGCGGGCGGTGATCGACCGCGCGGCCCGGCTCGTCGATCGGCCGCTCACCTGCCTCGCGCTCGTCGTCACGCACGCCGGCGTGTCGGGTCTCTACGTCGGATCGCCGGAGGACGCCTGGGAAGCGGCCGCGGCGCTCTCGGCCCGCACGCACATCATCGAAGTGGACCGGCCGTTCTGTCGCGTCCTGTCGGTGATGCCGGAGATGTACGACGACCTGTGGACCGCGGCGAAGGGCATGTACAAGCTCGAGCCGGCGGTGGCGGACGGCGGCGAGATCGTGATCTACGCCCCGCACATCACCGAGGTGAGCTACACGCACGGCGCGCTCATCGACGAGATCGGCTATCACTGCCGGGACTATTTCGCCGGGCAGTGGGAGCGCTTCCGCCACTACGCGGGCGGCGTGCTGGCCCACTCGACCCACGTGAAGGGCCTCGGCCGGTACGACGCGGCAACCGGGATCGAGACGCCGCGCATCCAGGTGACGCTGGCCACGGGGATTCCGCCCGAGCGCTGCCGTCGCATCAACCTCGGCTACATGGATCCAGCCAGCGTGCGGATCGCCGACTGGCAGGGACGCGAGGCCGAGGGCGTGATGGTGGTCCCGAGGGCCGGGGAGATGCTGTACCGGCTGAAAGACGGCCGTAGGACAGGCGTCTCGCCTGTCGTCGACTGGCCACGACCAGAGCGGAGTTGACGCGCATGCAGTGCGACATCGGCGTCGTCGGGCTTGGCGTGATGGGGAGCAACCTGGCGCTCAACATGGAGCGCAACGGCTTCCGCGTGGCGGGGTACGACCTGGACCCCGCCAAGGGACGCGCGTTTGTCGGCGGGCCGGCGGCGGGCAAGAACGTCGACCTGGCGCAGTCGCCCGACGGCCTGATGGCGATGCTCAAGAAGCCGCGGCGCGTGCTGATGATGGTCCCGGCGGGTCCGCCCGTCGATAGCGCCATCGCGCACCTCAAGGCGCACCTCGAGCCGGGGGACATCCTCATCGACGGCGGCAACTCATGGTTCCTCGACACCGAGCGCCGGAGCAAGGCACTGGCGGCGGAGGGGTTCAACTACGTCGGCACCGGCGTGTCGGGCGGCGAAGAGGGCGCGCTGTGGGGCCCGAGCATCATGCCGGGCGGGCAGGCGGAGGCGTGGGATGCGCTGTCGCCCATCCTGCGGGCGATGGCCGCCAAGGCCGAAGACGGCGAGCCGTGCGTGGCGCACATGGGACCGGGCGGCGCCGGGCACTACGTGAAGATGGTCCACAACGGGATCGAGTACGGCGACATGCAGCTGATCGCCGAGACGTACGACCTGCTGCACCGCGGACTCGGCCTGTCGGCGCCGGAGCTTCACGACGTCTTCGCCGAGTGGAATCGCGGCGAGCTGAAGTCGTACCTGATCGAGATCACCGCCGCCGTCCTCGCGAAGACGGATGACGAGACCGGCCAGCCGCTCGTGGACGTGATCCTCGACGAGGCCGCGCAGAAGGGTACCGGCAAGTGGACGAGTCAGAACGCCCTCGACGTGGGCGCGCCGATCCCCACGATCAACGCCGCCGTCGAAAGCC
Source organism: uncultured Acidobacteriota bacterium (assembly GCA_963724775.1). Taxonomy (GTDB): domain Bacteria; phylum Acidobacteriota; class Vicinamibacteria; order Vicinamibacterales; family Fen-181; genus CAVRWB01. The sequence continues at coordinate 241,510 of CAVRWB010000020.1, read as the reverse complement.
GCATCATCTCGTCGCTCAAGCCGCAGCGCGTCGCTGCGAGCCAGGTGCTCCGCGGCCCGTCGCCCGTCTATTCCGGCAACCGCCAGCGGCTGATCGACGCGGCCCGGGCAGCGCTGTACGCGAGCAAGGTCACCTCGTATGCGCAGGGCCTCGGGCTGCTGCGGCTGGCATCCGACGAGTACAAGTACGACCTGAAGCCCGGCCTCATCGCGAAGATCTGGCGCGCCGGCTGCATCATTCGCGCGACACTCCTCGGCGATATCATGGCGGCCTACGATCGCAGCCCGAACCTCGTCAACCTGCTCCTCGACGAGGCGTTCCGCGACGCCGTCGAGTCGCGGCAGGCGGCCTGGCGCGAGGTCGTGCAGACGGCGGTCGGCCTCGGCATCCCGGTGCTCGCGACCAGCGCGTCGGTCGCCTACTTCGATGCGTATCGCAGCGAGCGGCTGCCAGCCAACCTCACGCAGGCGCAGCGCGACTACTTCGGCGCGCACACCTACCGGAGGGTGGACAAGGCGGGCGTGTTCCACACGGCGTGGTGAGACTCATAGTAGGCAGTATGCGGTAGGCAGCAGGCAGTTCAACCGCCGCTGCCTGCTGCTTGCTTTCAGCCAACTGGTTCGGCGATTCCGCGATTCTGACTATGACTCCTGCTCTCAGCGTTCCGCAGCACGGCGCCCTGGACTTCCTGTCCCTCGGCGCGCTCGTTCACCGGCTCGACCCCGGCCTCGTGCCGTTCCGCAAGGCGACGCAGTGCGCCATCCACGTGAGCGGCGGCGAGTTCAACTGCGCCGCCAATCTCGCCGACTGCTTCCGGCTGAACACCGGCGTCGTCTCGGCGATGGTCGACTACCCGATCGGGGAGCTGATCGCGGAGCGGGTGCGGGCGATGGGGGTGCGGGCCTTCTACAAGCGGTTCGCGCACGACGGCGTGACCGGGCCCAACATGGCGACCGTGTACAGCGATCGGGGCTTTGGCGTTCGCGCCCCGGTCGTCTTCTACAACCGCTGCAACGAGGCGGCGGCACGGCTCAAGCCGGGCGACATCGACTGGGAGCAGGTCTTCGCCGGCGGGGTCCGCTGGTTCCACAGCGGCGGGATCTTCGCCTCGCTCTCGGAAACGACGGCCGAGTTGATCATCGAGGGGATGAAGGCCGCCAAGGCCAACGGCGCCGTCGTCTCGTTCGATCTGAACTTCCGTGAGAAACTCTGGAAGATCTCCGGCGGGCAGGACCGGGCCGTGTCGGTCATCCGCCGCATCGTCGACAACGTCGACGTGCTGGTCGGGAACGAGGAGGACCTCCAGAAGGGGCTGGGCATCCCGGGCCCCGAGGTCGCCTCGGCGTCGAAGCTCGACCCGACCGCCTTCTTCTGCATGATCGACAGCGTCGTCCGCCGGCATCCGCAGGTCAAGATCGTCGCGACGACGCTCCGGGAGGTGCACAGCACCAACCGCCACAGCTGGAGCGCGGTCGCGTGGGTGAACGGCGAGACCCACCTGGCCCCCACCTGCGAGCTGCAGGTGCTCGACCGCGTCGGCGGCGGCGACGGCTTCGCGTCCGGCTTCTTCTACGGCCTGATCAGCGGGGAAGCACCGGAGGACGCACTTCGGCTCGGATGGGCGCACGGCGCCCTGCTCACGACGTTCCCGGGCGACACGACGATGGCGAGCGTCGAGCAGGTGCGGGCGTTTGCGAAGGGCGGCTCAGCCCGTATCCAGCGGTGACGGCAAAGCTGGAGCTTTGCCCCACGTCTGCGGGGAGGATCATGCGAATCCCGTCGGTTGGCCTCGAACTCGCGACATCACCCGTGTCGGCGGCCGACAACGCGGAGTTCGCGCTCGCGCGCGTCGGCGCCGAGCCGCGGCTCGTGGTCTTCGCCGGCGAAGGGACGGACGCCACCGGCCGGTTCCAGGGCGAGGTTGCGGAAAAGGAAGGCCGTCGCCTCGTCATCGGGCCCCTGTCCGCCGGCAACGCGGCGGCGCTGCGCGGCTGCCTGCCCTGGCTTCGCCCATCGCTCATCGGTCTCCGCACGTCGGCCGGCTTCGGCGATCGCCTGGGTCTCGGCACGCCGGGCCACATCGCCGCGCTCCGCGCCGTCGCACGGCCCGCTGGCGGTCACCGCGCCCCCGCATCGGCCATCGCGCCAGTATTCGCGCAGCAGTCGATGCGCGAGATGGCGCGCACGGGCCGCTCGCCGCAACAGGTCGTGGACGATGCGATGTGGGCGGTGTTCGCGGAGGATTGGCGCGACGGGTTCGGTGCCGACGCCGACCACCTGAAGCAGCCGGCGGACATCGACCGTTGCCTCTCCGCGGGATTCACGTTCTTCACCTTCGACCCGGGAGAGCACGTCCAAGCGGGTGCCGAGCGACTGGATGGTGTGCGCCTGCGCGAGGCATTCGAGCGCCTGCCGTGGGCGGCGCTGGACGATTCGGCGGCGGCATTCGAGCAGCGGTACCGCGGCCGTTCGGTGGACGCCGACGGCTATCGCGTGGCGCTCGACGCCCGTGGGGCGCTCGTCGCGGCGGTGAAGTACGGCCGGGCGGTGGCACACCTCGCCGCCATGTACCGCCACCTGGTGGCGCGCGCCGGCGAGGCTCCGTTCGAAGTGGAAGTCTCGCTGGACGAAACGGAGGATCCGACCAGCCACGGCGAGCACCTGTACGTGGTGTCGGAGCTCCGCAGGCTGGGCGTCCGCTGGGTCAGCCTCGCGCCGCGGTTCATCGGCCGCTTCGAGAAGGGCGTGGACTACATCGGCGACCTCGCGGCGTTCGAAGCCGACGTCACCGTGCACGCGGCGATCGCCCGGACGTTCGGCCCCTACAAGTTGAGCCTCCACTCGGGTTCGGACAAGTTCCGCATCTACGACGCGGTGGCGCGCGAGACGCGCGGGCTGGTGCACCTCAAGACAGCGGGCACGAGCTATCTCGAAGCGCTGCGCACCGTGGCCGCCACCGATCCGGACCTGTTCGGCGAGATCTACGCCTTCTCGCGAGACCGCTACGAGATCGACCGCGCGAGCTACCACGTCTCGGCCACGATCGAACAGGCACCGGCGGCGGGCCAGCTCGCGGCCGCGGCCGCGGAGCGCCTGCTCGACGACTTCCACGCGCGCCAGGTCCTGCACGTCACGTTCGGATCGGTCCTCAGCGCCAAGGACGACGAAGGGCGCCCTCGCTTCGCCGACCGGCTGATGGCCTTGCTGCGGCGCGAGCAGGAGTCGTACACCGGCAACCTGCTGCGCCACTTCCGCCGCCACCTCGAGCCGTTCGCGAACGCGTGAGGCGGGACCCGCCTATGAGCACCTTTCGCATGCTGTTCGTCGCTGGTTGCGTCTTTGCGATGCTGACGCCGCTCGCCGCCTCCGCGCAGCCACCCGCGCCCACCGCCCCTCAGGTCCTCCCCCTTTGGCCGGAAGGCGTGCCCGGCGCGCTCCCCAACCCGACGCCCGAAATCGTCGAGGACGGAGGGCGAGTGGGCAATGTGCACGTCCCGACGCTGACCGTCTACCCGGCGCCAGCCGACCGCGCCAGCGGCACCGCCGTCGTGGTGTGCCCGGGCGGCGGCTACACGCGGCTGGCCATGGACCACGAGGGGGACGCGGTCGCGAAGTGGCTCAACGGCCTCGGCGTGTCGGCGTTCGTGCTGAAGTACCGGCTGAAGGAGTACGGGCATCCGGCGCCCCTTCGCGACGTGCTGCGGGGGATGCGGATCGTGAGGTCGGAGGCGGCGAGGTGGAAGGTCGATCCCGCGCGGATTGGCGTGCTCGGGTTCTCTGCTGGCGGCCACCTGGCCTCGAGCGCCGCGACGCTCTTCGACGCACCCGAAGGCCGGACGGGCACCGCGCTGGACAGCGTGAGCGCGAGACCCGACTTCGCAGTGCTCGTCTACCCGGTCATCTCGCTGAAGCCGCCGTTCTACCACGCCGGCTCCCGCTTGAATCTCATCGGCAAGGAGCCGTCGCCGGATCTCGTGGATCACCTCTGCACGGATCTGCAGGTGACGCCGCGCACCCCGCCGACGTTCCTGGTGCATGGAGGCACGGACACCGCGGTGCCGCTCGAGAACTCCCTTGCCTTCTACGCGGCGCTCCGCCGCGCCGGCGTCCCCGCGGAACTCCACCTGTATCAGGAAGGCCCGCACGGCATCGGCCTCAAGCCCGGCCACGGGCCGATGTCCGAGTGGCCGGCGCGCTGCGCGGAATGGATGACGGCCCGAGGGCTGCTGGCAAGGACCAGTGGGCAGTGAGCAGTGGGGTACTACCTCACCCGGAATTGAATCTCCCTCGTGACCACCGTGTCGGCGTCGAGCGTGCTGCGCGCCTCGACGCGCAGAACGTATAGCCCCGCCGCCAGGCCGCGCAGGGGAATCTTCGGCGTGTAGCCGAAGCCGCCACGCGTCCCCTCGAACTCGCTCGTGGACCGCTCGTCGTTCTGGGTGACGATCGCCCTCCCGTCGTCGGCGAGCACCGTCGTCGTCAGGCGCACCTTGTGCGGCTGGCCGATCTTGTTGTCGTAGACCTCCGCGAGGATCGCCAACTCGTCCGACGCCCCGAACTCCCGGGTCGTGATCGGCGAGGCCGGCAGCAGCTTCTTGAGATCCTCGTCCGGCCTGGGGTTCGGCACCTGGCCAGCCTCTGCCGCGGTGAGAACGAGGCCGCTCATCGCCAGCGGGGCAGCCGTGAAGTCGGGGACCTCCAACTCGTAGTGAACCGACCCGACCTTCTCGCTCCCCGCGTCGCGGCCGGCGATTCGCAACTGGTACTGGCCGGCGGGCAGGGTGAGGCGGATGGGAAACACGAGTCCCGTCTGCCCGACGAAGGCCTGCATCTTCTGCGACAGGGGCATGTCAATCACCGTCCGTTCCCCGCCGCGAGTCCGGCCGATCTTGTCGATCGCCACCACTGACAGCTCGACCGAATCCTCGAACCGGTCCCCTTTCTGCACGAACTGAAGATCCTTGCCCGGTGCCTGCACGATCACGACGACCGACGCCTCTTTGGCGGCGCCCTTGAAGGCCGCCGCCGACGCGGTGAGCGTGAGGCCGCTCACCGGGAGCGCGCTGGCCAGCGCGTCGTACACGGCCGGCGATGTCCCGGCTTTCGCATCGACGCTCACCACGGGGGCGTTGCCCTTCGGCGCCACGTAGCCCTTCCGCGCCTCCACCTTCAGGCCGGCCTTCTTCACGCGGACCTCGATCTTCCGGAACTTGCCGTCGCGCGCCTCGTTGGCCGGGTAGTAGCCGATGATGTAGTAGTTGCTGGTCTCGTTTCTCACGCGCTCGAACCCGCCCTGCAGCGCCTTGAGCGAACCGGTCACCGCGAAACCGCCCGTCTCGGTCGCCATGGTGCGCAAGTTGTCCTGCGACGCCATCACGTCGTCCATCAGCCTGGTCGTCTTGACGTTGTCGCCCTCGTAGGCCGACATGTTGTCCGGCTGGCCGGCGGCAATGTCGACGAGATCGTCGCCGCCGTGCGTGTACACCCGGGGATCGAAGGCGTAGAGCGTGATGTTCCCGCGGTTCGCCGCCTCGACGAAATCCCGCAGCCGGTCGCGCACTTCGCGCGACGCACCCTCCGTGTGGACCATCCCGAGCGGCTGGCCCTCCGTGGCGGTCCTCATCGGGGTGACGGCGCCGAAGTCGTAGTCGATGCCCTCGCTGATGTAGACGACCGTCTTGCGGCGGTCGCGGATGCGGCCCGCGAACCGGGCGACATCGCCGAGGGTCTCCAGCGTGGCGCGGGCGTTGTACATGCGCTGCGGGGCGGCGGGATCGGTCGGCGCGGCCTGGCCCACCGCCACCGCCGACTCCGCCGTGGCGCCCATGTTCTGGAGAGCCGCGCTGGGCGAGATGACCTTCCGCCCGACGAACCGGTCGACCGCCTGGAGCAGCAGCCGCCGGTCCCTCGTCAGCTCCTGAGCGCCCTGGCGGTTTCCCGAAGTCGGGATGACGGCTGCCATGTCGTTGGGCGCGACGTTCTTCTCGATGAAATCCCGGGCGATGCGTTGCGCGAGGATTGTCCGGGTCGAGGAGACCTGGAGGTCGTCCAGGATGATCAGGTAGAGCCGGCCGTCGAAGGGCCGCGCATTGGTCTCCACGTCCGGCTTGACCACGGCGGACCCGGCCGCGAACAGCGGCGCATCGACGCGCTCGACCGGTATGTTCACCACCTGCGTGGTCGCGATTCGCTGAGGCTTGCCGTTCTCGAGGACTTCGAAATCCTCCTGGCGGAGGTCCGGGACAAATCGGCCCTGCTGGTCCGTCACGCGCGCGTCCACCTGGACCACGTTGACCTGGGTCCGGAATGTCGGCTGCCCCTGCTGCTGGCGGTCGTCCCCGTCCGCGAGAATCCGCGGGGCGGCGGCGCCGGCGGTGAAGACGAGAACGGCGGCCACGGCGAAGGGTCTACGGCGACGCGATCGAGTGGAGCGCATGAACCTTGAACTCCTGCAATCGAATCCGGGCAGAGAGGGTGATGACCGGGGCAGGCTGGCTGAAACCAGGGGCCGGTTGAAGGAATTATAAGGGGTATTGGGTTGTCGCTGCTATCATCCGGCAGCCCTCTCACCGGAAGGTCTTTGCTCATGCATTCGAGACGCCTCATTCGTCCGTCCGTGGCCGCCCTGGCTGCCCCGGTCGTCCTGCTGTTCGTCGTCGCCGCCGCCTCCGCCGCGCCGGGCACGAGGACCCTCACCTTTGCGGACCTGATGAAGTTCCGCGCGATCGAGAAACCGGTCGTCGCCGAGAACGGGACGCTGGTCGCCTACGGCCTCCAGCCGGACCGCGGCGACGGCGAAGGCATCGTCCGGGTGATGGCCAGCGGGCAGATCATCAAGGTGCCGCGCGGCGGATCGCCGCTGATTTCCAGGAACGCCAGGTGGGTGGCCATGGCGGTGAAGCCGTCGTTGGCCGCAACCGAGAAGGCCGGAAAGGACAAGCCGAAGGCCGGCCTCGCGATCGTGGACGTGACGAGCGGCGCGGTCGTGAATGTCGACAACGTCGAGAAATTCGCCTTCTCGGACGACTCGCGCTGGCTCGCGTACCTGGTCGCGGCGCCCGACAAGCCCGCCGATGCCTCCAAGAACGCCGCCGCCTCAGGCGCGGGCCAGGGGGCTGGAGCGGCCGACACCGCCGACGCCAAGGCGACGCCGAAGAAGCTCGCCGGCACCTTGAAACTGCGCGACCTCGCGGCCGCGAGCGAGCAGGACGTGACGTTCGTCGCGGCCTTCGCGTTCGACCCGGCGTCGAAGTTCCTCGCCTACGCCGTCGCGGATCCGGAGGGCAAGGGGAACGGGTTGTTCGTGAAGACGCTGGCGGACGCGGCGGCGAGCCGGGTCGCGACGGCCGCCGCGGAGAAGGCCGGCTACGACAACCTGACGTGGTCGAAGGACGGCGCCTCGCTGGCCTTCTCGTCGGTGAAGGACAAGGACAAGCCGGGCGACCCCTCCACGATCTGGCTGTGGCTGCCCGGGCGGCCGCAGGCGGCCATGGCCGTTGCCAGCCTGCAGGCGCCGGCCGGCTGGATGCTTCCTTTCAAGAACGAGCTGGCGTGGTCGAAGGACGGCAAGGACCTCTATTTCGGCTTCAAGCCGATGGATCCCAAGGCGGCGGCCGAAGCGGCGAAGAAGGCGGCCGTCCACGCGTCGGCGATCTCCGGTCAGGCGGGCGTCTCGCCGAAGCCCCAACCCGAAGGGAATGGGGGGAAGGCGGACGACCCCTACGACTTCGATCAGATCCTGGCCAAGACCGAGGTGGACGTGTGGCACTGGAACGACCCGCGGATCATCCCGCAGCAGAAGCTGCTCTGGGACCGCGAGAAGGACCGCGTCTATCGCGCCGTGCTGCACCTCGCCGCGCCTGGCGGGCCGAAGGTCGTGGTGCTGGCCGATCGCTCGCTGCCGGACGTCGCCGTGCCCGACAACGCGCGGGTGGCCCTCGGCATCTCCGACGTCCCGTACCTCAAGGAGACGACGTGGGCGGAGCGCGTGCGCGACGTCTTCGTCGTGGACCTCGACAACGGCGGGCGCAAGCTGATCGCCTCGCGGCTCCGCGACCAGGCCTCGCTGTCGCCGGACGGCCGCTTCGTCGTCTTCTACAACGACAGGAAGTGGCGTCTCTACGATGTCGCGTCCGGCGCGACGCGCGTGCTCACCGACGCGATCCCGTTCCCGCTGTATGACGAGGAGCACGACACGCCGGACACGCCTTCGTCGTACGGCCTCGGCGGGTGGGTGGACGAGGGCGCGGCGGTGCTCGTTTACGACCGCTACGACATTTGGAGGATCCCGGCCGCCGCAGGGGCGCCGGTGAACCTGACGGGCGGCGAGGGCCGCAGGCGCGAGGTCACGTATCGCGTGGTGAAGCTCGACCCCGAGTCGAAGTCGCTCGCGAGCCGCGAGCCGCTGCTCCTGACGGCCTACCACAATCGCGAGAAGAACTGGGGCTTCTACGCCGCCTCGTTTGCCAAGCCCGGCGTCGAGGCGCGGATTGACGAGAAGAAGCTGTTCAAGTTCGTCGGCAAGGCCAAGAAAGCCAACGTCCTGCTCTACACGCGCGAGGACTTCGCCGAGTTCCCCGACGTGTGGGCGGCGGACGTCAGCTTCCGCGCGCCGAAGAAGATCACCGACGCCAACCCGCAGATCGCGGAGTTCGCGTGGGGCGCCGCCGAACTGGTCGAGTACAAGAGCCAGGACGGCGTGCCACTGCAGGGCGTGCTCATCAAGCCGGCCAATTACGAGCCGGGGAAACGGTACCCCGTCATTACCTACTTCTACGAGCGCCAGTCGCAGCGTCTCTACGAGTTCAACGAGCCGGTGGTCAACCACCGGCCGTCCTTCTCGGTCTACGCCGGCGCCGGCTACGCGGTCTTCCTCCCGGACATCGTCTTCACGATCGGGCACCCAGGACAGTCGATCGTCAAGTGCCTCGTGCCCGCCGTGCAGAAGCTCGTGGACATGGGCGTGGCGGACGCGAACGCGCTCGGTCTGCACGGCCACTCGTGGGGCGGTTACGGCACGGCCTATGTCGTCACGCAGACGGACATGTTCAAGGCGGCCGTGACCGGGGCACCGGTCGCGAACATGACGAGCGCGTACGGCGGCATCCGGTGGGAGTCGGGCCTCGCGCGGCAGTTCCAGTACGAGCAGCAGCAAAGCCGCATCGGCGGGACGCTGTGGGAGAAGCGCGACCTCTATATCGAGAACTCGGCGCTCTTCTTCGCGGACCGGGTGAAGACGCCGCTCCTCATCGAACATGGCGACGAGGACGGCGCGGTGCCGTGGTACCAGGGCATCGAGCTGTACCTGGCGCTGCGACGGCTGGGCAAAGACTGCATCTTCCTTCAGTACCGCGGCGAGCCGCATCACTTGCGGAAGTACCCGAACAAGCTGGACTACTCGATCAAGATGAAGCAGGTACTTCGACCACTACCTGAAGGGCGAACCGGCCGCCGAGTGGATCACGGAGGGAGTGGAGTATCGGGGGAAGTAGAGTCGAACTGAGAAGTGAGAAGTGAGAACTGAGAAGGGAGAGCTGAGAGCAGCGGAAGCTCGACGCTGCAATGCTCACGGTCACTGTTCTCCCTTCTACGTCCGTTCTACGTTCTACGTTCTCCGTTCTACGTTCTACGTTCTACGTTCTCCGTTCTCCGTTCCATTTCTGTCCGGTTTTGGGATTGTCCCTTCCACCGTCGTACACCTTCCCGTCCGACCGGACGACATGCAAGGCGGCAAGTGACCTGTTCTGAGTCATTTGCCGCCTGATCACTTCCGGGTACGCCTTTCGCCTCTGCCTCCCCGTGGCCCGCCGATCACGAAATTGTGATCCGCGGACACCGTTGCCACGAAAAGACTCCCGAGGGCTTTATCATGCGGGACATCCGCTATGGCATCCGGGTCCTGGCCAGGAACCCGTTGTTCACGCTGGTTGCCGCGCTGTCGCTCGGCCTCGGCATCGGGGCCAACAGCGCGCTGTTCAGCATGTTCAACAGCCTGCTGTGGCGGCCGCTGCCCGTCGAGCACGCCGACCGCCTGGTCATCGGCTACACGCGCACCGCCGACGCGCCGTTCTACGACAGCTTCTCGTACCCCGAGTACCAGGACTACGCCTCGGCCAAGGTCTTCGAAGATCTCGCCGCCTACACGACGCTCGAGTGTGCCGTGGCGGCCCCCGGCGAGGAGGCGACCCGCATCTACGGCGAAGCGGTCTCTGGCAGCTTCTTCCACGTCGTGAAGCCGCGCATGCAGCTCGGCAGAGGCTTTCGTCCCGACGAGGGGTCGACGATCGGCCGCGACCCGGTGGTCGTCATCAGCTACAGACTGTGGCAGCGACGCTTCCAGTCCGACCCGGGTATCGTCGGGCGCGCCATCACGCTGAACAACCAGCCGTTCACCATCGTCGGCGTGGCCGCGCCCGAGTTCCACGGCGTGTACGCCATCTACTTCTTCAGCGACTTCTGGGCGCCGGTCACCATGCTGCCCCGGTTGGAGCCCGCCTACGGACCGGAGATGCAGAGGCGCGACGACGCGCGCGACTTCCGTCTAATCGGGCGCCTGCGCCCCGGCGCCACGCTGCAGGGGGCGCAGGCGGCCATGGATGTCGTGTCGGCCCGGCTGGCCAGCGCCTACCCGTCGAGCAATCGCGGCGTCAAGGCATACGTCTTTCGCGAGCTGGACACCCGACCGGAGGTGGAGATCGCCTCGGCGTCCAACGGCGTGGCGATGATCTTCCTCGGCGTGGCCGGCCTGGTCCTCCTCATCGCCTGTGCGAACGTCGCGAACCTGCTGCTCGCCAGGTCCAGCGCGCGCCGGAAGGAAATCGCGATGCGCGCTGCGCTGGGCGCGAGTCGAGGCCAGAATCGTGCGCCAACTCCTCGTCGAGTCGGTGCTCCTCGCGCTCGCCGCCGGGGCGGTCGGCCTGTTGGTCGGCGCGGCGGCAACCGGTGTCGTCGCCTCTGTCCAGGTCCCAACGGATTTGCCGCTCGCCTTCGAGTTCGAAACGGACCTCCGCGTGGTGCTGTTCACGCTGGCGATGTCCCTCTTCGCCGGCATCGCATTCGGCCTGCTGCCCGCGCTGCGAACCTCGCGCGGCGATCTCGTCCCGGCGCTGAAGGACGGCGGCGCGCCCGATGCCAGCCGGCGCCGCCTGACGCTCAGCAACGGGCTCGTCGTGGCGCAGGTTGCCGCCTCGCTCGTGCTCCTGATCGTCGCCGGCCTGTGCCTCAAGAGCGTCGGAGGCGCGCGCACGATCGACCCGGGGTTCGAGGCGGCCAACCGCGTGCTGTTCAACTTCAGCCCATCGCTCGTGGGCTACGACGAGGCGCGCTCGGCGGGTTTCTATCGCGTGCTGCTGGACCGTCTGCGCCAGCAGCCGGGGATCGAGGCCGCCACGGTCGCGCACTTCGTTCCGCTCGATTTCTCCAGCGGTGGCGGCGACGTGATCATCGAGGGTCGGGCCACCGAACCGGGCAAGGACAAGTTCCAAACGCAGGCCTCGACCGTGGACGAACAGTATTTCAGGACGCTGGGCACGCCTATCCGGCAGGGTCGGTCGTTCAACGAGCGCGACACCGCCTCGTCGCTCCCGGTCGTGATCGTCAACGAGACGTTCGCGCGCACGATCTGGCCCGGCCAAGACCCGATCGGCCGGCGGATCCAGTACGACCTTCCGAACGGCCCGTTCCTCGAAGTGGTTGGTGTCGCCGCGGACGGGAAGTACCGCCAGCTGACCGAAGCGCCGGCCCCGTACGTCTACCTGCCGTTCGCGCAGCGGCACCAGTACCGGGCGACGGTCGTCGTGGCCTACAAGGGGGATCTCGCGTCCGCCGTCGGCGCCGTCCGTCGCGAGGTGAAGGCGATCGACCCGGCCATGCCGATCTTCGAAGTGAAGACGATGGACCAGTTCCTGGAGCGCGCGATGATGGCACCGCGGATGTCTGCCATGCTGGCGGCGCCGGCGGGGCTCCTCGCGGCGATCATTGCGGCATTGGGTCTCTACGGGGTGATGGCGTACTCGGTGAGCCGCCGAACGCGTGAGGTGGGGATCCGGATGGCAATCGGCGCGGCGCCGCTGAACATCGTCCGGATGGTGATGCGACAGGGGATGGCGCTGGCGGGCGTCGGCCTGGTCCTCGGCCTCACGCTCGCCGCGGCCGGGACGCGCTTTGTTGCGATCCTGCTGTTCGGCGTGACGCCGACCGACCCGATCGTGTTCGCCGCGGTTCCGCTGCTGCTGGCACTCGTCGCGGCGCTCGCCTGCTACATCCCGGCGCGCAGGGCGGTCAAGGTCGACCCGCTGCGGGCGCTGCGGGCGGAGTGACGTTTTCAGTTTTCCGTTTCCCTGCCGTCAGGCAGGGATTAGCCGGTCGATCACGTCTCGCAGGTCCGCGGGCTGGATTGGCTTGGCGAGGTAGGCGTCCATCCCCGACTCGAGGCACCGCTCGCGGTCGCCCTTCATCGCGTGAGCCGTCATCGCGACAATCGGGACGCGGAGGTTCGCGTCGCCCGACTGTCCGCCGCGGATCCGGCGGGTTGCCTCGAGGCCGTCCATCCCCGGCATCTGCACATCCATCAGCACCAGGTCGTACGGCTCCGTCCTGAGGGCATCCACCGCCTCGGCGCCGTTCGATGCCACGACCACCTGGTGGCCCAGGCGTTCCAGCATGATTGTGGCCACCTTCTGGTTGGTGCGGTTGTCCTCAGCGAGCAGGACCCGAAGGCGACGGCTTGCCTCCCGGATGGTGTGGCGCGTCACCAGCGTCCGCTGGCCCTCTTGCGGCAGCGGGGCGGCGAGCATCATCAGGCAGGCGCGAAGCTGCGCCTCGCGGATCGGCTTCGTGAGGTAGGCCGCGAAGTGGCCCTGTGCCAGCCGACTGGCGTCTCCGCGCGTGCCCATCGACGTCAGCATGACCAGCGTGGTCGCCGCAATCGCCGGGTCCGCGGCGATCGCCGCGCCAACCTCCTCACCGTCCATCCCGGGCATCATCATGTCGAGGATCGCCAGGCGAAACGGCTCGCCGCTCGCGGCCGCTTCGCGCAGGCGCGCGAGCGCGGCCGGGCCGTCAAGGACGTGCTCGTGCCGGCAGCCCGAGCGATCGAGCATCCCGGCCATCACGCGGTGGTTGGTGGCGTTGTCGTCCACCACCAGCACCTTCATGCCGCGGATGTCCGCGCCCGCAAGGACCGGGTGATCCCCGCGCACCTGCTTGCCGAGCCTCGCGGTGAACCAGAACATCGATCCCTTGCCGAACTCGCTCTCGAGGCCGACGGTGCCTCCCATCAGGGCGGCGAGGCGCTGGGAAATCGACAGGCCGAGGCCCGATCCGCCGAAGCGCCGCGTCGTCGAGGAATCGACCTGCGTGAAGGGCTGGAAGAGAATGCCGACCTTGTTCTCGGGGATGCCGATGCCGGTGTCCCGCACGCAGAACTTGAGCAGCGCGCTCTCTTCGTTCTCCTCGGCCAGCGTCACCTCGAGGACGACCTCGCCGCGTTCGGTGAACTTCACGGCGTTGCCGACCAGGTTGGTGATCACCTGCCGCAAGCGGCCCGGGTCGCCCTGCACCCATGACGGGACAGCGGCGTCGATCACGCACGCGAGCTCCAGCCCCTTTTCGTGAGCTTTCAGCGCGAGCACGTCGTTGACGTCCTCGAGCGTGCTGCGCAAGTCGAACTCCAGCGTTTCGAGGTCCAGCTTGCCGGCCTCGATCTTCGAGAAGTCGAGGATGTCGTTGATCAGCGTCAGGAGCGAGTCGGCGCACATCTTGACGGTGTCGGCGTACTCCCGCTGCTGTTCGTCGAGGCGCGTTTCCAGGAGCAGCCCCGTCATGCCGATGATCCCGTTCATCGGCGTCCGGATCTCGTGGCTCATGTTCGCGAGGAACATCCCCTTCGCCACGTTCGCGCTCTCGGCGCGCTCCTTCGACCGCGCGAGCTCGTCCTGCATCTGCCGTCGCTCGGAGACCTCTTGCTCGAGGCGGGCCTGCGTCTCCTCCCGGTGCGCGATCTCCGCGCGCAACTCGGCGGTGCGGGCGTCGACGAGCCTGGCGAGCTTCCGCTCGCGGGTCATCATGCCGCGCACGCGGACCCCGTATCCGCCGGCGCCGACACCGATGGCCAGCAGGCCGACGAGCGCCGAAGAACCACCACGCCTGGTAGTAGTGGGGCCGGATTCGAATGGGGAGCGCCGCGCCCTTGCTGTCCCACTCCCCGTCCTTGTTTCGGGCGATGACCCGGAACACGTAGCGGCCCGGCGGCACATTCGTGTAGAAGGCCGCGCGGCGGCCGACCGCGTCCTTCCATTCCTCGTCGAAGCCCTCCAGCCGGTACCGGAAGCTGATGCCGAGCGGCGACCGGAAGTCGAGCCCCGTGTAGTGGAACTCCAGCTCGCCATGGCCGGGTGGGAGGTCCAGTTCGTCGAGCGCCCGGACCGGCCGCCGATCGTAGGTGACTTCCTCCAGCGCGACGCGGGGCTTGCCGACCTTCGACCGCAGCGCCGGATCCAGGATGACGGCGCCGCGCAGCGCGGCGAACCACAGCCTCCCGTCGGTCGTGCGCCACGCCGCCGGCGAAGATCCCCCGTTGCTCTCCGAGCCGCGCATCCCGTCCGCCGTCGCGTAGCCAATCGACCGGACGCGCGGCCGCTGCCGCTTCGCGACCGCCTCGACGTCGGCCTTCGAGACGTTGAAGACCCCCTTGTTGCTCGACATCCACAGGAGGCCGTCGGAATCCTCGACGATGGCGAAGACGCCGCTGTCGTAGAGCCCTTCACGGACGGACACCGTCGCGATCGCCCCGTCCTTCAGCCGGCTCAGGCCTCCGCCATCCGTGCCGGCCCACAGCGTGCCGGCCTCGTCCTCGTATAGCGACAGGATGGAATCGTCGCCGAGTCCATCGGCAGTGGTGAAGGTGCGGGCCCGGCCCTCCTGCAGGAGCGTCAGCCCTTGCGTCCCGCCGATCCACACGCGTCCCTGGCGGTCCGCGAGGATCGCGTAGATGGTGGGTGAGGGGATGCCGCCCGGCGGACGGACGGGCGCGAAGCGCCCGTCCGTCAACGTCCACACGCCGCCGGCCGACGTGCCGATCCACAGCGTCTTGTCGTTCCACAGCAGCGATCGCACACCGCCGGCGAGCACATCGGCCGCGCCAGGCACCGTCGTCACCCGCCCGTTCCTGATGACGCTGAGACCGCGAGGCATGCCCACCCAGATGCTGCCCTCGTCGTCCTCGACGGTTGACATGACGCTGTCGTCGGCGAGGCCCTCGGCGCGGCCCCAGGTCTTCAGCCGCCCGGCCTTGAGGCAGGACACGCCGCCGCTGTTGGTGCCGATCCAGACGGCGCCGTCGTGCGCCTGGAAGATCGACTGCACGTCGTCGGTACGCAGCCCTTCGCGCGCGCCAAAGCCGGAGAAGGCGGTTCGGCGCAGGCACGCGAGGCCCGCGTCGAACGACGCGATCCACAAGTTGCCTTCGTGGTCCTCGAGGAAGTCCGTCACGTAGTTGGCCGAGAACCCCTCGCCCTTCCCGTGAACCTCGACGCTGCCGTCCACCAGGCGTCCCAGCCCCCGCCGCTCGAGGCCGAGGTAGAGCATGCCGGCGGCGTCGCGGAAGATGGCGTGAACCGTGTCGCCGGCGACCACCGGTCCGAAGTCGACGGGGAACGCGCGCCCATCGACGATCCGCGCGACACCGCGGTTGGTCCCCGCGAGCACCGAGCCATCGCCGTCGGCAAGCACGTCGTACACGATCTCGTCGGGCAGACCCTCGGCGGTGCCGAAGCGGTCCAGCCGTCCGTTGGCGAAGCGATGCAGGCCGGAGATGCCGGGGAACCAGAGGGCCCCGTCCGGCGTCTGCCTGATGCGCGAGGCGCGGACTGCCGCGAGGGTCGCCGCCGTCTCGTCGCGCACGACCGCGCCGTTGCGCAGCCGGCAGAGGCCGGCGCTCGTCGCGATCCACAAGATGCCGTCGGGATCCACGTACAGCGCCCGCACCCGCTCGCTCGGCAACCCATCCCGAACGCCGAGGCGCGTGAACTCGCCGCGGCGGTAGCGGACGAGGCCGGAGTCCGTGCCCATCCAGATGGCGCCGTCACGGTCCTCGGCGAGCGCGAGCACGTTCTCGCGCAGGAAGGCCGCCGTGTTCGACCGGTCGAAGACAACGAACCGGACGCCGTCGAACCGCGCCACGCCGCCCTGCGTCGCAAGCCAGATGTAGCCCTGCCGGTCGCGGAGAATCGCCTGCACGCTGTTCTGCGGGAGGCCGTTCTCGATCTGCCACGTCAGGATTTGATGCTGATTGAGCTGAAGGGTCCCGTCGAGCGGGAAGGCGGATGGCGCGGCGGCAAGCAGGATGCTGGCCGCAACGAAGGCGCCGACAGCAAGCCGATGACGCGGGCGCGCAGGGCTCATTGTCCCCGTTATCGGCGGGGACACGCCCGCGCTTCACTCGTAGCTGACTCTCGCCGCCTTGGCCGGGTCCTTCAGGTAATGCCCCACGCCGTTGGCAATCACCTCTTTGTAGCGGGGGATCGCGGTCACGACGAGGGGTTTGCCCGGGTGGTCCTCGGTCCACGTCTCGGCCACCTGCGCGATGGACGACGTGTGGCGACCGACGCGGACCGCGATCGGCCAGCCGTGCTCGTCGATCTTCTCGTACAACAGCCCGTGCTTCCCCGCCTTGACGACGAACTCGTCGCGGCCCGTGAGCAGCTGCTCCGTGGAAGTGATGCCACGCGTCGCGTCGAGGAACGGCTCCGGCGCCTCGAACAGGAGCGAGATCGCGGGCGAGGCATCGCCGATTTCCCGGTGCGACAGGCCGTGCAGGTTCTTCGGCGAGTTCTCGGTCCCGATCTTGAACCCCTCGTTGTCGGCCAGCATCATCGCCGCCATCGTGGCCAGGTCCTGGCCTCGCTGGTGCGCGACGATCGTGCTGATGACGGGGTACTGGAGTTCCGCTTCGTGCAGGTCGATGGCGACGTCCACGCGCTCGCGCTTGATCAGCTCGATGAAGGCGTAGGCCGTCTTCTCCGTCAACGTCCCGTCCGGGCGCCCCGGCCAGGCACGATTCAGGTTGCGAACGTCCACGTAGGCGAGTTCCTGCCGGCTGGGATAGTGGATGTACACCTCGGGATCCGGCCACTGGTCGAGCGGGTTGGTCCAGCGGTCGCCCATGCGGAAGGTGCGCTCGCCGAAGGCGGTCTTGATGGCGAACTCCGGGGGATAGGCGCCGCCCACTCGCGTGACGGTGGAGGCGCTGCGGTTCGCGCTGAGGACGACGAGCAGTCGCCCCTTCTCGACCGTCGCGTTCTCCGCGAGGATCCACGCGACGAGGCGCCCGGCTGGCTCCTCCGCGTGCGTTCCGCCGAGCACCAGGAAGGTCGCCCCGGGTTCCTTCCCTTCGAGGACGTAGACGTTGCAGTCGTTGGCGGTGCCGCGAATCGGCTCGAAGTAGTCGCCCAGGTGCTTCACGGCGGTGACGCCGGGCCCGAGCACCACCGCCTCGCGCAGGTGGCGGCTACGGTAAAAGCTCCAGCCGGCCGACACGAGGAGGGCCAGGCCGAGGGAGGCGACGATGAACTTCTGCACGAGCAGGCGGGCAGTCATCGCGTCACCTCACTTCAAGCGGAACAGCCGGAGCAGGAACGGCACGAGGACGATCACGTAGAGGACGTCGCGCTCCCAGCTCTTGGACCGCACGAGGTTGTACACGAGCAGGCCGGAGATGAAAGCGACGAGGAGGTAATACAGGATGGTGACCACAGGCATGATCCGATTCCCAGCTGGCAGCTGGCCGCTGGCTGCTGGCAGCCTGATCAGCTGCCCGCTGCCGGCTCGCCAGCTGCCTGCATTCAACTACACTCCCGTCATCCACCCCAGTTCCTTGCTGTAAACCACCATCAGCATCCCGATGACGATGATGATCAGCGCGGGCACCAGGCAGGCGCGCAGGAACTGGCCGTAGCGCCCCTTGAAGCCGACGACGTCCACCGTGAGGCGGCCGATGATGGCGGTCGGCGGCAGCGCGTCGCCGAGCGGCCAGATGATGCTCATGCCGGCCAGTGCGACGATCGGGTTCAGGCCGCGCATGTTGAACAGCAGGATCAGCGGGACCCCGATGACGGGGGCGGCGCCCCACATCAGGACTGCCTCCGACGCGGGCAGCACCAGGAACAAGGTGGCGTAGACCAGCCAGATCGGCAGGGTGACCGCCGTGACCGCGAGCAGGCCTCGCGCACCGGTGAGCGTCATGATCTGGACGAGGACGCCCACGCAGGTGAGCGTGGCGAGCAGCGGGAGCAGCTGGTCCACCGTGTCGCGGGCAATGCGAAGGACGTCCAGGCGCACCGGTGACAGCGCGTACGAAGCGGCGGCGGCCGCGGCGAACATCAACGGCAGGCCAACGATCGGCGTGGAGTGCGGCCACTGCCGGCCCAGGAGCACCAGCCCGAAGAACACCGCGAAGGGCGCGACGACCCTCCACCACCCCATTGCCGGCGGCGGCGTGGGCAGCTCGTCGAGGGCCTTGGTCACCTCGGCGCCTTCGCCCTTCCAGCCCAGGATGAAGCTGCTCAACAGGCCGCCCACGACACACGGAATGAGGAGCGGCCAGAAGAAGCCGACGTACGGCATGTTCACGCCGGCGGCCGTCATCATCGCCCACAGGCTCACGGGCGGCGCCGCGGCGCTCAGCCCGGCGTTGATGAAGATCAGCGCCGCGGCCTTGTGCTTCGGGATGCCCATGTAGTGGAGCACCACGGCGACGAGCGACCCGGTGACGAGCACCGTCACGCTGCCCGCGCCGGTGAGCGCGCCCGGGATCAGCAGCAGCAGCGTCAGCAGGACCAGCAGGAGCGCCCGCGTCCGGTGGAAACGACGGAGAATGGCCCGAACCACGAACACCACCCCGCCCGACTCCTTCAGGAGGTTCATGAAGAGCGTGGCGGTGAAGAAGATCAGGTTGATGTCGAGGTAGGTCGCCGCTCCTTCCGCCACGTGGCGGGCCGGGATGCCGAAGCCGGCGACGACGGCGCCGCCGATCGCGGCCGCGAGCATCGCCAGCTCGGTGGAGAGCCGGAACGCGCGGACCAGGGCGTAGACGAGGACCATCGCGGCGAGCACGGTCCCCGCCTGCGTGAACATGTTCACGGCGCGGCTCCTACTTCGCGAAGATGCTCTTCAGGAGCTCGGCCAGCTCGGTGTTCTTCTCGAAGAAGACGACGGGGATGTTCTTCTTCTGGAATGCCGTGAAGCGCCCGTCCTCGTCGCCGTCCTTCCGGACGATCAGGAAGTTCGACTTGGGGCAGACGGCGTCGATCGACTGCTCGTCGGAGTTGTCGCCGGCCGCGGCGCCCTTCGCGCGCCGTTCCATGCCCTCCACGTGCCCGCCGATGACGGTGATGCCCTTCTTCTTCGCCTCCGCGATGAGCGCGTTGACGCGCGCGATCTCGTCGTTGATGGACACCCCGGCGGCCCCCATCCCCTTCAGGCTGGCGCCCGTGACGACGATCAGCGTCTTGTACGGCTTCGCCCCGAGGTCCTTGACGGTAGCGGTGTCCAGCATGTCGTAGGGGATCTGCTGTCGCTGCAGGAACACCTTGATGCGCGCGGGGCCCGGGCTCTGCCCGCAGGATGTGAGGAGAACCGGGGCCTGGGCCTTCGGCGTCGCGGCCGGCTGCGCGAACAGCGGCGCCGCCGCGGCCGCGACCAGGGCGAGCACCAGAGCAAGCCGCCGGGAAAGAAGACGGGTCATGAAGATCCTCCAGGAAAATCGGGTTGGGGGTCTATCCGGAATGGAGAAGACCTCGCATTCTCCATTCCGTCGGTCGGCAGGCCGACGCGAGGGCGGCCGAAGAATATCACGTTCTAGATGAACTTCTTTGTCCTCGGCCACACGGACTGCATCGGGGCCCTCGGGTCGCGGGCGATCCAGATCGGCCGGTCGTTCTCGTAAGGCATGCAGTCCCGACACGTGAACGTGGCTGCCCGCTCGACCGATGAGAAGACCTCTCGCAGGCCCCGCTCGGAATCGCCTAACACGATCAGCACTTCGCCGGTGCACGTGCCCGGGCCCCACAGGTAGTAGCTGTTGTGACCGGAAATAGCCGGGGGGAGGCCGTAGCGCGGGCCGAAGAGGTCGATCGCGCCCGCCTCGCCGTAGTTCTGGACGAAGACGCAGGCACGGGCGCGATCGCCTGGCGGAAGCGCCTGGTAGACGTGCCCGATGGCAGCTGCCAGTTCGGGCCAGCCGTGCATGTCGGCGAAGTGCTGCGGGAGCCGCCCCTGCCGCAGCCGTTCTCCACTCTCCGGGTGCACCCCGAGTCGCGCGGCGTACGCGACGTAGGTGTCCTCCGACAGCAGAGCCTTCGCGAAAGGGGCGACGGCGATGCCGCTCACGATCAGGAAGGCCAGTCCCGCCGTTCGGAAGCCGCGCGCCCACCGCCCCGCCCCCATCCGCTCCAGAGCCACACCACCGGCGGCAAACAAGGCCGGGTAGGCCGGGGTCAGGTAGGAAGGCTTCGCGTTGGTCGAGAGCATGATGGCGAGGACCGCTACATATGCCCAGCCGATCGCGCGGTAGCGCCTCGCAGCCGGTGACACGAGGAGGTAGACGAGGCCCGCGGTCCAGAGAGGCAGGGCCGGGAATTGCTCGAGTACCTGCGAACCCAGGTAGGACATCGGTGATAGCGCGACGTTCTTCTGCTCGGTCGCGTTGCGCATGAACTCCAGGAACGGCCACCCGTTTGCACCCTGCCAGGCCACGTACGGCAAGAACAGCGCGCCCGCGAGCGCCGCGCCGATCCAGAGCCACGGGCGGCGAAAGGCCTGGCGCGGCCCTGCGATCAGCAGGCCGCACGCCACGCCGAAGCCGAGGAACAGGACGCTGATCTTGTTTTCCAGGCCGACTCCGGCAACCAGCCCGAACGGAACCCAGAGCCGCTCGTTCCCGGTCCGCGCGTAGCGCGCGACGATCCACCACAGCGCCGACCAGCAGAGGATGTCGAAGGCGTTCATCGACAGAACCGAGAAGGTGCCGAGCATCGCGGGCACGAGAAAGGACGCGAGCGACGCGAGGACCTGCGCCCACCGACCGCCGCCCATCTCCCGGGCAATCGCCGCCGCGATGGCCACCGTACCTGCGTGTGCGATGGCCGGCAGCAGCCTGACCGCGAACAGCGACGTGCCCAGCACCCTCTCGACCAGGGCCGCGATCAGGCCGATCAGCGGCGGGTGCTCGACGTAGCCCCAGCCGAGGTGCCGGCCGTTGGCCAGGTAGTAGAGTTCGTCGCGGAAGTACCCGTAGCCCGCGCATGTTGCCAGCTGGAAGGAGAGGGCGGCCAGAGGGATCACCCAGAAGGTCAACAGGTCCCGTGCACCGCCTTGGGAACCGCGGGTCATCGTCGTCATCGGTTCCTCCTCACGACCAGAGGATACGCTTCCCGCCGCCCAACGGTGTCACGAACCGGTCGATGAAGAGAGGCACAGAGGCACAGAGATGGTTCTAGTCGAGGGGACCCGCTGGGGCTGTCGCCCTTCGGCGCGCCCACGGCGCGCGGAGTGAGGGTTGCGCCCCGTGCGAACAAGCCAAGATGACCGACCGGCTTGTTCGCCACGGGGCGCCACTCTCACTCCCGCGGCCGGCCCGGTCAGATTATCCACGCGGGCCGGCCGCCGAAGGGCCTGGCGCGTGAAGACTCTGTGTCTCTGTGTCTCTCTTGTTTATCCTCTGTTGCGAGTAAAATGCCGGCGGCGGAGGTGCCCTTGAGG
Source organism: uncultured Acidobacteriota bacterium (assembly GCA_963724775.1). GTDB lineage: Bacteria > Acidobacteriota > Vicinamibacteria > Vicinamibacterales > Fen-181 > CAVRWB01. The sequence goes on along the minus strand of CAVRWB010000020.1, from coordinate 219,754 downwards.
GAGCGCAGCGACGGGGCGGCGGATTCACGGCAAGCGTGCGATAGCCGTGGCAGCGTGTCGCGCCGGTGTTTCCTTGGCGCCCTCGTCGGCACTCCGTTCGCGTCGGCTTTCCCGGGTCTCCTGTTTCAGTCCGCGCCGCGTCCGGGCAGCCGTCGAGTCGTCAGGGCCGGCTGCCCCGCGCACAACTGCGGCGGACGCTGCCTTCTCTCCTTACATGTCGTGGACGGCGTCATCGTCCGCATCGACACGGACGACCGGCCGTCTGATGGTATCGAGGCCCCCCAGTTGCGCGCCTGCGTCCGCGGCCGCGCGTATCGCCGCCGTCAGTATCACCCCGACCGCCTGGGGCGGCCGTTGAAGCGGATTGGCAAACGCGGCGAGGGCCGGTTCGAGCCGATGTCGTGGAGCGACGCGATCGAGCGCGTGGCCGGCGAGCTGGCGCGCGTGAAGAAGACCTACGGCAACTCCGCGATGTTCGTGCCGTACGGCACCGGGAGCTTCAACCAGATCAACGGCCGGCAGGCGGCGCAGCGCCTCCTCAATCTCTACGGCGGATCGCTCGGGCACTACAACAACTACTCCTGGGCGGCCATGGCCGCGGCAACCGATGCGGTCTACGGGACCGGCACGACCGGCAACCAGCGCCAGGACTGGCTGAACGCGAAGTACATCCTGATGTGGGGGTGGAACCCCGCCGAGACCCGTGACGGCACCAACACCGAGTTCTTTCTCCGGAAGGCTCGCGAGAAGGGCGCGCGCATCGTCTGCGTCGATCCGCGCATGACGCTCAGCGCCGTGTCGCTGGCCGACGAATGGGTGCCGATCCGGCCGGGTACCGACGCCGCGATGCTCTCGGCGATGGCCCACGTCATCGTCACCGAAGGTCTCCACGATGCCGCCTTCGTCGCGACCCACTGCGTGGGCTTCGACGGGTCGCAGATGCCGGCCGGCTTCGAGACCGCGGAGAGCTACAAGGACTACATCCTCGGGGCGAGAGACAAGGTCCCGAAGACACCCGCGTGGGCCGAGGCGATCACCGCCGTCCCTCGCGAGACGATCGCCCGCCTCGCCCGGGAGTACGCAACGCAGAAGCCGGGCGTCCTCTACCAGGGCTACGGCCTGCAGCGCCGCGCGTTCGGCGAGCAGGCGATCCGGGCCGGGTGCGTGCTGGCCGCCCTGACGGGAAACGTGGGCGTCCCGGGCGGCTGGGCGGGAGGCATGGGCTTCCAGGCGCCGGACGGCGGGCCGCTCTGGAACGTGTTCCCGACCGGCGACAACCCGGTCAAGGCGAGCATCCCGACGTTCCTGTGGACCGAGGCGGTCCTGCGCGGGAAGCAGCTGGGCCCGGAGCACGGCGTCCGCGGCGCGGCGCGCCTGGACAACGACATCAAGTTGATCTACGCGGTGGCGTCCAACGTCCTCGTCAACCAGCACGCCAACATCAACCGGACCGCGAAGATCCTGCAGGACGAGCGCCTGGTCGAGTTCATCGTCGTCCAGGACAATTTCCTCACGCCGAGCGCGCGATTCGCGGACGTCGTCCTTCCCGCCTGCACCCAGCTCGAAACGTGGGGCGTCGAAGACGGCTGGAAGTACGGCGACGAGGTGCTGCTGATGCCGAAGGTCGTCGAACCGCCGGGGGAGGCGAAGAGCGACTACGCCATCTGCGCCGCCATCGCCGACCGGCTCGGGATCGCGGACGCGTACACCGAAGGCCGCGGCGAGCGCGGCTGGGTGGACTGGGCGATGGAGCAGCTGCGCAACCGGCGCTATCCCGGCCTCCCGACGCTCGCATTGATGGAAGCGAGCAACGCCGGCGTCCATTCGGTTCCCGTGACCAAGCCGGCCGTTGCGTTCGAGGGCTTCCGTCGCGACCCGGCGACGTTTCCGTTGCCGACGCCGTCGGGGAAGATCGAGATCTTCTCGCAACGGCTGCACGCACTCAACCAGCCGGCGTCCGTTCCCGCGCTGCCGAAGTACATCCCCGAGTGGGAGAGCCCGTTCGGGCCCGAGGCGGCCCGATTCCCGCTGCAACTCGTCTCGCACCATTCGCTCGCGCGCGCGCACTCCACGATGGCCGGCGTGGACTGGCTCGAAGAAGCGTTTCCGCAGCGGCTGTTCATCAACCCGGCAGATGCCGCCGCACGCACGCTGAGCAACGGCGAGGAGGTGAGGGTATTCAACGAGCGCGGCGAAACACGCGTCCGGTGCCGCGTCACGCGCCGCATCCTTCCCGGCGTCGTCGCCCTCCCGCAGGGCGCGTGGTGGGCGCCCGCGGCGGACGGCGTGGACCGCGGCGGGTCGGCGAACGTGCTGACGTCCGAGCGCTGGACGCCGCTGGCATTCGGCAACGCGCAGCACACGGTGATGGTGGAGGTGAGGAAGGTGTAGGGCAAAGCTCCACCTTTGCCGCGAACGCTGAACGCTCAACGTTCGACGGTCAACGCTCAACGCTCAACGCTCAACGCTCAACGCTCAACGCTCAACGCTCAACGCTCAACGCTCAACGCTCAACGCTCAACGATCCCATGCAACTCGCCTTCTTCGTGAACTCGGACGCCTGTTCAGGCTGCAAGACGTGCCAGGTGGCGTGCAAGGACAAGAACGACCTGCGCGCGGGGACGTCGTGGCGGCGGGTGTACGAAATCACGGCGGGCGGCTGGCAGAAGAAAGGTGCCGCCTGGGCGACGACGGTGACGGTGTACAACCTGTCGGTCGCCTGTCACCACTGCTTCGATCCGGCCTGCACGAGGAACTGCACGACCGAGGCGATCTACAAAAGAGAGGACGGCATTGTCCTCATCGACCAATCGCGCTGCACGCGCTGCAACAAGTGCGCGGCCGACTGCCCGTACGACGCGGTGCGCGCGGCGGGCAGCGGCGCGCAGGTGTCCAAGTGCGACTTCTGTGCGGACGAGGTCGCAGAGGGCCGGCCTCCCGCCTGCGTGTCGGCCTGCCCCAACCGCGCGCTCGACTGGGGTGAGTACGACGATCTCGCCCGGCGGTACGGGCGCGTCAACCGCGTCTTCCCGCTTCCCGATCCCGCCATCGCCCGCCCCGCGCTCGTCATCAAGCCGCACCGTCACGCCGCCCTAGTGGAAGCCCGGCAGCCCGAGGTGTCGAACTGGGAAGAGATCTGACCGGCCAAGTTGATCAAGAGAGACACAGAGGCACAGAGACGACGCGATCGCCCCTCGGGCGGTCGGCGCAGCCGACCGCCGTCGCCGGGGGGCGTCCGCATCGCGCGAAGGCGCGGTGGCGTCTGGAGACGCCTTCGCGCGGTGCGGCCGCCACCCGGCGGCCGCGCGCCGTCGGCGCGCGCGAAGGGCGCGGCACGGTCGCTCCCGTCCTTCCTGAGCGGTCTCCGTGTCTCCGTGTCTCTCTTCAAAACCCGTGATCTGAGCCTCTTTCTGCTCTCCTCTCGCATCTCTCCTCAGGAGGCGACAATGATTCGGAACCGCATCAGTGCCATCATCCTCGCCGTGGGGCTCGTCAGCGCTCTCATCCCTGCCGCCGCGAGGGCGCAGGACGCGGCGGTCCCCTTCTCGCAGTTGTCGAAGTGGGTGCGGCTGGGCGACACGGTGTACGTCACCGACGCCGGGGGCCGGAAGCACACGGGCAAACTGATCGACCTGTCGGACGGGAGTCTCCTGCTGGAGACCGGCCAGGGCCCGCGCGACATCCCTCGGGCCAACGTGCGTTCGGTGGCGGTCCGCGAGCATGATTCGCTTCGCAATGGCGCGTTGGTCGGCCTCGTCGCCGGAGTCCTGGCGGGCGGCGTCCTGGCGGCGTCCATCTGCCGCGAGGATGGGTGTGAGGGTGGCGGCGTGGTCCTCGGCGTCGCGCTGTACGGAGCAATGGGCGCGGGGATTGGCGCGGGAATCGACGCGCTCACGCCCGGGCGGAAGGTCGTGATCTACCGTGCGCAACCAGGCGACCGGTCGCCCACGGTGAGCATCTCGCCGGTGCTGACGCCGCGCCGCCAGGGCCTGGCCGTGTCGGTCGGCTTCTGACCACGCATCTTCTCTGTGTCTCTGCGTCTCTCTTTAAGAAGGTCTCTGCGCCTCTCATTCAACACCGGTTCTCGCGTTGCTCAGAGCCGCCCGGATCGCAGGATGCCGACGGCGAGCCACAGGCCGAAGACCGCCGCGGCCACGAAGCCGACGAGGCCGAGCGCCGGCATGCCGAGGAGCTGAGGGCCGCCGCCGCGCTGCACGATCAGCGAAGAGCCGACGATCAGCGCCGCGATGACGATCGCAAAGCTGAGGCGGTTGCTCGAGCGGTCCATCTCCTGGACGAAGTAGTCCAGGTTCTTGTGCACGAACTGGATTTGAAGCCGATCGTCCCTCGCCTTTTCGATGATCTGCACCAGGTCGCGGGGCACCGACTGCATGGCCTCGCCCAGCTCCCGCCCAAGGTCGCCCGCGCCGGACGCGACGGCCGACGGCGAGAAACGGTCGCGCAGAATCTCGGCGACCAGGGGGCGTGCGTGCTCCACCATCTGGAACGAAGGATCGAGCTGGCGGCCGATGCCTTCGATCGTGACGAACGCGCGGGCCAGCAGCATCAGGTCCACCGGGAACTGCAGGCGGTAGCGGTGCATCACCGCGAGCGCGTCGTGCAACAGCCCACCGATCGACAGGTCGCGCAGCATCGCGGGGGAGTAGTTGTCGAGCAGCTCCGCGACATCACGCCGGAGCTGGTCGTGGTCGAGCGGCTGCAGCGGGCGGCCAATCCGGAGGATCGCGGCCGTCACTCGCTCCGGGTCTTCACGCACCACCGCATGCAGGAGCGCGGCGAGCGCGTTGCGCAGCGCGCGGTCGATCCGGCCGACGTTGCCGAAATCGAGCAGGCAAATGACGTTGCCAGGCAGTACGAAGATGTTGGCCGGGTGCGGATCGGCGTGAAAGAGACCGTGACGCAGGACTTGCCGGAGGATGAGATCGCCGCCCCGCCTCGCGATGAGCGGAAGGTCGAAGCCCTCCGGCGCCTTGAGGACGTCGAGCACCTTCCGCCCGTCGATGTATTCCATCGTCAGGACGCCCCGCGTGGTCTGCTGCCAGTGCACCCGCGGCAGGCGGAGGGTGCAGTCGCCCGCAAACTGCTTCGCGAAGCGATCGATCGTCCGGCCCTCGCGCGCCAGGTCGAGCTCGGCGCGGATCGCCCGCGCGAACTCCGAGACGAGGCTGGCCGGCTGGTAGAGATCGGAGTCGGGAAGGTAGCGTTCGGCGAGCCACGCGAGCTGCCCGAGGATGGCAAGGTCGCGCTCGATCGTCGCGTCGATGCCGGGGCGGCGCACTTTGACCGCCACCTCGTCGCCCGCGTGAAGCCGCGCGCGGTGCACCTGCGCGATCGAGGCAGCCGCGATCGGCTCGGGATTGAAGCGGGCGAACAGCGCGTCGATCGGCGCCCCGAGCTCCGCCTCGACGGTCGCCTCTGCGGTCCCGGAAGGCAGGGGCGGGACCTCGTCCTGCAGGCGCGAAAGCTCGGCGACGAGGTCGTCGGGCAGCAGGTCCGCCCGCGTGCTGAGAGCCTGGCCGAACTTGATGAAGGTCGGCCCCAGTTCCTCGAGCGCCATCCGGAGGCGCTGCGCCTTGGTGCCCCACGGTTCGCGCCGACGCCAGAAGCGCAGGCGCCGACCGAGTGCGACCGTGCGCTCGAGTCGAAGCCGGGCCACCACGTCAGGGAACCCGTACTTCACGAGGACGGTCGTGATCTCCCGAAGGCGCCGCAGTTGCTGCGCCGGCGGCACCATGCCGGGGAGGGTCGCCATGGCCTACGAGTGCGGCGTGGTGTCCTCTGGCACGGCGACAGCTTTCGCCGCCGCCAGCTTCTGTTCGAGATCGGCCACGCGTGCGTTGAGCGTCTCCACCTCGGACTTCTTGGCGAGGCCCATGACGTTCATCGCCCGGCTGACCGCCTCGTCGACGTCCTGCTGCAGCCGAGTGCGCTGCTCGGCGGCCCGTTTCGCCCAGCCCTGCACCAGCTCGCGCGCGTCCTTCTCGCTCATCTCGCCTCGCGCGACCAGGTCGTTGAAGATCGCCTTCGCCTTTTCTTCGGTGAGATCGAGCGTGCCGAGGCCCGCCAGCAACAGCTTCCGCAGTGCGTCCACCATGATGCCCTCCTTGATCTCGGTACAGGCTAGCACGGGACGGATGGCAGGAACGTAGAACGAAGAACGTAGAACGAAGAACGCAGAACGAAGAACGCAGAACGGAGAACCTGAGAGCGCAACGGAGAACCCGGCGCTGAAGCCGTCCACGTTCTCCCCTGCGAGCTCGCCGTTGTTCTCCGTTCAATCCTCAGTTCGCCGTCCGAACCTCTCACTTCTCCCGTTCTAACTTCTCACTTCTCCGTTCTAACTTCTCACTTCTCAGTTCTAGAGTTTCTTACTTGTTGGCGAGTTCCACCGTCGTCAAGAACGTCAGGCGCGCGAGGTCCTCCATGATCTCTGGCGTGATCAAGCTCACGTCGTCCTTCGTCGTGTGATACGTCGGATAGGGAACCGGCTTGGCGCCGCCGGTGCCGAACGAGACCGTGGGCATCTTCGCCCAGACGAAGTGCGCCGCGTCCTGGCGGGGCCGCGCGATGAAGGCATTGGAGCTGGGCGTGACTGTCCGGTGAATGTACTTGCGGTTGTTCTGTTCGATCGCGCTCCAGAGCTCCGGGTAGTCCTTCGCCGATCCCGCCGCGATGCGCTCGCCGCGGCCCACGCTCTCGAGATTGATCACCGCCTTCACCTTGTCGTTGGGCACGAAGGGGTGTGCCACGTAGAACTCCGATCCCTTCACCCCCTGCTCTTCCGCGCCGAACAGGACGAACACCACGGACCGCTTGAGCGGGATGCCGCTCGTCGCCAGTGCCTGCGCCGCCCCCAGGAGAACCGCGACGCCGGACGCGTTGTCGTTGGCGCCCGGCATGAGCTGATCGTTCATGCCGAGGTGATCCAGGTGCGCCCCGATGACGATCGCCTCCTGCTTCAGGGCAGGATCCGTGCCCGGCAGCCACGCGACGACGTTGGAGCCGATCCCGTCCGCGTGATGCTCGGTCTTGTTCTTGATCGTCAGCGTCCGGTTCATGTCGAACGACACGGGCTTGCGCGTGGAGCGGATGACCTGGACCAGCTCGTCGTGCTTCTTTCCCGTTCCAGCGAAGAGATCGCTCAGGACGGCGGGCCCGATGGCCGCGGTCACCAGGCCTTTCACGAAGGCGCAGTTGGGATTGACGATGAAGTAGTTGTAGGCGAGGCCGGCCGCGCCGTGCCGGGCGGCGTTCTGGACCTTGTAGTCGTGGAAGGAGTAGGGCCGCCACTTGCGGAACATCTCCACATCGGGATCGGGCGAGACCGGCACCTCCGGTTCCATCAATACGATCTTCCCCTTCACGTCCACGCCCGCATAGTCGTCGTAGCCCAGTTCCGGGGCCGTGATCCCGTAGCCCACGTAGACGACATCCGCGCTGACCGACCCGGAATCCGACGTCGAGCCGGGATAGTAGTCCTTCTCGTACACGTAGGGCCGCGCGCTCGACTCCTTCGCGTTAGCGGTCGGCACGTTCAAGCTCAGCTCACCGGGAGACAGAACGAGCGTGTAGGGGTTGGGGAACTTCTGGAGCCATCCGCCCTGGTCGCCCGCCGGCGTGATGTTCCAGCCGGCCAGGAGGTCGCTCGCCCACTTCGCCGACGCGTCGTAGCCCGGCGTGCCCGTCAACCGGCCCTGGTACTTGGGTGACGCGAGCTCGGCGACGTAATCGAGCAGCGTGTGGCTGGAAATCGAGTGCATCGCGGCGAGCAGCTTGTCTTCGCTGGCGGGCGCGGCTGGCGGCGCTTGCTGGTCGCGCGGCTGCGCGGCCGCCCCGACGGCGGCAAGGAGCGCGAAGGTGGACGCGACGAGGGCGAAGCGCCGGAACGGACGAATCGAACGCATGAGTCCTCCGGAAAATGACAGAAGTGTAATCCAGGGAGCCCTTCCAGGGAAAAGACTCCCGATACCTTATACTGCATGCATGCCCTTGTTTGAATACCGCTGCAGCGCGTGTGGCCACCAGTTCGAGTTCCTGACCCGCGGAAGCGCCGCCCCGGCATGCCCGAAATGCGAGAGCCAGTCCCTCGAGAAGCAGTTGTCGGTGTTCGCGGTAGGCGGGGCGTCGGCGAGCGCGTCGAAGATGCCGGCAGACAGTCCGTGCGCCAGCTGCGGCGTCCCCGGCGGCCCGGGGGCCTGCGGGATGACCGGAATGCACTGAAGAAGAGCAGAAGCAGTCAGCGACATTGGCGAGTGATGATTGATGAATGGCGAATGACGAACAGCGCTGCGGTCAGAACAATTCGTCAATCGCCAGTCGTCAATCGTCAATCGTCAGTACCCTCCGCTTTCTCGTTGCCCGTCGCCGGCTACTCCGTCCGGGCGCTCCGCGCGACCGCGGCCTTTTTTTCCGTTTTTCGTTTTCCGTTTTCCGTTGACAGGCCGGCGGAGCAGCCTCGCCGCCTACTCCGCCCTCAGCGCCGCCGTCGGCGCAATCCGCGTCGCGCGCCGGGCCGGCAGGTAGCATGCGGCGACGACGGCCAGCACGAGCGCGACCGGGGTGGCGGTGAAGACGAGCGGGTCGAAGGCGCTGACGTCGTAGAGCAGCGCCGCCGCCGCGCGGCCGATGGCCAGGCCGATCAGCAGGCCGAACACCAGCCCGCCGAGCGTGAGGCCCATCCCCTCCTTCAGCACGAGCTGCACGATCTGGCGCGGCGTGGATCCGAGGGCCATCCGAATCCCGATCTCGCGCGTGCGCCTCGCCACGAGGTACGCCTTCACCGCGTAGATGCCGACGACCGCGAGGAAGAGCGCCAGCCCGCCGAAGGTCGAGAAGATGCTCGCCATCGCCCCCACCGCCCAGAAGGTGGTCGTCGTGGATCGATGCTCGGCCATCGACTTCACCGACATGACCGGCAGCTTGTCGTCGGCCTCCCGGACCTCGCGCCGCAGCGCCTGCAGGCCCTCCGCGGTCGAGGTGCCAGGCCGGAAGCTGACGTGCAGGTAGACGCTGGCGCGGTAGGCCTGGCCGGACGGGAGATAGACGTGCGCCACGGGCGCCTTGTCCCACAGCGACTGGCGAAGGCCTGGCGCGACGCCGACCACGAGGAGCGGTGCGGCACCCTGGTCGTCCACCGCGATCTGCCTGCCGACCGGGTCCTCGTCCCCGAACAGCCGGCGGGCGAGCGGCTGATCCACGATCGCAACGCGCGGGGAGCCGGGTTCCTGCTCCTCGCCCACTGAGAAGTCGCGGCCCCGGAGCATCGGCAGGCCCAGCGTCCTGAAGTAGCCCGACCCCACGACCGCCACGACGCTGTCGATCGCCGTCCCCTCCGTCTTCGCGCCCGCGAGCCGCACGCCCCGTGATTCGACGATCGTCCCGAAGGCGACCGAGGAGGAGATGGCCGCGTCCTGCACTTCGGGCCGCGCGCGAACGCGCTCGATCACGCGGCGATAGGCCGCGCGCCCGCGCGCCTCGTCGTAGCCGGACAAGCCGGCATCCAGTGCGGCGACCGCGCGTCCCTCGAAGCGGTAGCCCGGCTCGCTCGTCGAGACGTTCCACGCGCCGCGCACGAACAGGCCGGCCGTGATCAGCAGGCCGAGCGACAGCGCAAACTGGCCCGCGACGAGCGCGTTCCTGCCCGACCACCGCGTGTCGCGGCCTGCCCCGGTCGTCTGGCCGGTCTGTGCCTTCAACTGGGGCAGGACCTCGGTTCGCGAGAGCTTCCACGCCGGCCCCAGGCCGAAGAGAATCGTGCTCAGGACGCAGAACCCGAGCGTCACGCCGAGCACGCGAACGTCGGGCGCTGGGTCGAACGTCATCGCGATCGGGGACAGGGCACTGAGCGACGCCCACAGGACGCGGCTCGACCAGTACGCGAGGATGAGTCCACCCACCCCACCCGCCAGGGAGAGCACGAGTCCTTCCGTCAGCAGCTGGCGAACGATGCGCCGGCGGCTGCCGCCGAGCGCCAGGCGCATGGCGATTTCCTTCTGCCTCGACGTTCCGCGCGCCAGCACCATGTTCGCCAGGTTCATGCCGGCGATCAGCAGCACGATGGAGGCAATCATCATGACGAGGGCCGAATACCCCATCGATGACCGGTCGCTCTGCGGGCGGGAGGACATCGTCAACCGCGGGAGCGTGGCGACGAGCAGGTCCTGATCCTTGTTCTCCGGCGGGAATTCGCGCTCGAGTGCGGCCGCGAGGCCCGACAGCGCGCGTGCCGCCGTCTCCTGGGATACGCCGGGCTTCAGGCGGCCAACCACCATCAGCGCATGATGGCGCCGGTCCGACAGCGGCGCCGCGGACGGCCCGATCGCCGCGCCATCGGTCGTGACGAGCTCCCACGCTCCCGTCGGCACCCACACCTCGGGCGCCAGCGCTGCCGTCGTGCCGGTGAACCCACGTGCCGCCACGCCGACGACCGTGAACGGCCGGCCGTTCACCTCGAGCGTGCTGCCGAGGATCGTCGCGCTGCCGCCGCGTTTCTTCCAGTAGTCGTGCGAGACGATCGCGACTGCGGCACGCGCGCCCGGCCGCTCCTCGGCCGGCGTGAACACGCGGCCGCCGGCGACGCCCACGCCGAGCGTCGGGAAGTAGCTGGATGTCACGGCCGACACCAGTGTCCGGCGAGTCACCTCGCCCTCGCGCACGCCGGCAAACGTCAATGTGAACGCCGTCGCGTCGACGAACACACCAGCCCGCTCGCGGATGTCCAGGTAGTTCGGGTACGAGAAATCGCGGTACGCGTCCGGGTGCGTCCGGTCACGGCTGTACACGCCGACCACTTCGCCCGGCTTCTCGCGGCCGGGCAGCGGCCGGAGCACGAACGCGTTGACGAAGCTGAAGACCGCGGTGTTGACGCCGATGGCAGCCGCCAGCACGAGCACTGCCGCGACGGTGAATCCCGGCGCCTTGAGCAGGACGCGCACGGCGAAGCGGAGGTCCTGGAGGAAGTTGGACATCACAAATCCCGAGGGAATTCAGGCGATCGTCCCTCGTCGAGCAGGGCTGATAGCCCTGCTCCTTCCGTTGATTCCCGGCAGCCTGTCGTGCTGCAGTTCTGCCCACTCAGTTGTGCCGTCGATCTTCGGAAGGGACAGGGCTTCAGCCCTGTCCTCCTGTCACTCCGTCCGCAGGCCACGATCGGCGCCACCTTCGTCGCGCGCCGGGCCGGCAGGTAACACGCGGCCAGGGCCGCGAAGGCGAGCAGGAGCGGCGCCGTTGCGAACACGAGGGGGTCGAACGGGTTCACTTCGTACAGCATGCTGCCGACGACGCGACCGATGCCGATGGCGAAGAGGAAGCCGATCGCCAGGCCGGTTGCCGTCAGCCCGAGGCCCTCCTTGAGGACGAGACGCATGACATCGGCCGGCGTCGATCCGAGCGCCATGCGGATCCCGATCTCGCGCGTCCGGCGGGCGACCACGTAGGCCTTGACCGCGTAGAGGCCGACGACCGCGAGGAAGACGGCGACGCCGCCGAACACGCTGAACAGGTTGGCGCCCGCGCGCACGACCCAGTAGAGGAGGCTCGTGTCCCTGAACTCGGCCATCGTCTTCAGCGCGAGGACGGGCAGCCGATCGTCCACCCGCCGGACCTCCTCGCGAATGGTGCGCAGCATTGATGCTTCCGCCGCGCGGTCCGACGATCCCACCCGGACGTGCAGGTGCATGGCGCTGCGGAACGTGCGCCCGGACGGCAGGTACAGGTGCGCGACCGGCGACTTGTCGAACATCTCATGGCGCAGGCCGGGGACGAGGCCGACGATCTCCATCACGTCACGCGATTCGTCCGGCCCGCTGGTGACGATGCCATTGCCGCTCGCCGGCTCGGCATCGTCCGGCCGGGCCAGCTGGATCTGCTGGCCGACCGGGTTCTCCCCGGGGAACAGCGCGCGGGCGAGCGGCTCGTCGATGATCGCGACGCGGGGCGCGTTCGCATCCTGCTCCTCCGCCACGGTGAACCCGCGTCCGTTCAGCAGGGGGACGCCGAGCGTCGGGAAGTAGTCGGCGCCCACACTGTAGCGGACCGCGCTCTTGCCCACCCGGCCGTCCTTCCCCGCCGCGGGAGACGTGCCGGCCCGCTGAACCGTCGCTCCTTCGGTGAAGCTGCCGAACGCGACCGTGGACGCCAGGCTGGCCGACTGCACACCGGGAACCTGGCGCACGCGCTCCATCAGTCGGCTGTACACCTGCCGGCCCCGCACCTCGTCGTATCCGGCCAGCCCCGTGTCGAGCGACACGAGGAGCTGGCGATCGTAGTGGTAACCCGGATCGGCCTGGCCGGCCTTGACGGCGCCGCGGATGAAGAGGCCCGCCGTGGTCAGCAGGCCCAGCGACAGCGCGATCTGCGCGCCGACCAGCAGGTTCCTGGCCCCGAACCAGCGGCCCTTCCTCGAGTCCTCCCCCGCGTGCTCCTTCAACTCCGGCACCACGTTGGTGCGCGAGAGCCGCCATGCGGGACCGAGGCTGAAGAAGATCGTCGCCAGCCCGCAGAACGCGATCGTCGCCAGGGCCACGCGGAGGTCGGGCGCGGTGTCGAGCGTGATCGGCACCGGGGAGTACGGCAGAAGCGAGGAGACGAGCACGGATATCGCCCAGTAGCCGACGAGCAGCCCCGCCATGCCGCCGATGACCGAGAGCACGAAGCCTTCGGTCACCAGCTGGCGGACGATGCGCGAGCGCCCGCCGCCGAGGGCCAGCCGCATCGCGATTTCCTTCCGTCGCGCTGTCCCGCGGGCGAGCATCATGTTCGCGAGGTTGAGGCACGCGATCAGCAGGACGATCCCTGCCATCGCCATCAGCACGACGAAGGGCGCCGCCAGGTCCTCGTCGCCCTTGGGGCTCGTCGAGATCGACGCGCGGGGCAGGGTGTGCACCGACAGGCGCTGGTTCTTGTTCTCCGCCGGGAATGCGCGCTCGAGCTGCTCCGACAGCCCGGCGAGCGGCGCGTCCGCTGCCGCCTCCGTCACACCCGGTTTCAGGCGGCCCAGGACCATCAGGCCGCTGCTGCGACGGTCGTTCAGGGAGGCGGGGCCGGTATCGCGCATGAAGTCGTTGGCTACGAGGTCGTTGGCGCCGATCGGAACCCAGGCATCCGGCGCGATGAGGACCGAGCTGCCCGTGAAACCCGCCTGGGCGATGCCGACAATCGTGAACGGCTTCGAGTTGAGGCGGAGGGTCTGGCCGATCATCGCCGGCGCCGATCCATGGCTCTTCCAGGTACCTGGTAGCTGACAACCGCGACCGCCGCCTGGCTGTCGGGCCGTTCCTCCTCTGCGTTGAAGGTGCGCCCGGCGAGCAGGCTGACGCCAAAGGTCGAGAAGTAGTTCCCGGTGACGACGGCGACGAACACCCTCTTGGTGGCCTCGCCTTCGCCGAGTCCGGCGAACGCCAGGTTGAAGGCCGTGACCTCGGAGAAGACCTTGGCGCGGTCGCGGATGTCGGCGTACGCCGGGTAGGAAAAGCCCCGGTAGACGTCGGCCTTCGTCTTGTCGTGGCTGTAGACGCCCACCAGTTGGCCCGGTTTCTCTGACCCCATGACGGGTTTCAGCAGCATGCCATTCACGAGCGAGAACACGGCCGCGTTGGCGCCGATGCCAAGCGCAAGGACGAGCACCGCGGTGAGCGAGAAGCCGGGGGATTTGAGGAGGAGTCGAAGGCTGTATTTGAGGTCCTGGACTAGGGTGGACATCGTCCTCTCCGGCTGTGGCGGGACACGCGGCCGCTGGTAGAGAGGACGGATCCGGCGCGCGGTGGGTTCCACGGGGCGCGGAATCGGAGAACGTAGAACGGAGAACGTAGAAGGTAGAACGTAGAACTGAGAAGCCGGAATCCCGGCACACCATGGTTCTCAGTTCTCACTTTCCAGTTCTACGTTCTCAGTTCGGGCCATCAAGGCCGCCCGAGGTCGGCCGTGGGAAGGAACCTGGGCGGCCTGCGGTGTTTCGTGGCCTGCTCGAAGGCGTAGGCGAAGCGAATGAGCTTCGCCTCGCTGAAGGCGCGGCCGAAGAACGATACGCCCACCGGGAGGCCGAATGCGAAGCCGCCTGGCAGGGTGATGTGCGGGTAGCCGGCTACCGCGGCAAAGCTCGAGGCGCCGCCCGGGCCGTAGTCGCCATTGACCAGGTCGATCAGCGTCGCCGGCGAGGACGTGGGAGCGATGAAGGCGTCGAGACGGTACTTGGTCATCACCGCGTCGATACCGAGGGTGCGCGACCACTGCCGGCAGGTGGAGAGCGCCGTCTTGTACTTGGCGTCCGTGAGCGGCCCCTTTTCCTGCGCCTGCACGAAGATCTCCTGCCCGAAATACGGCATCTCGCGGTCCTTGTGCTGATCGTTGAAGGCGATGAGGTCCTTCAGCGTGCGCGCGGGCGCCTTGGGTCCGAGGCCAGCCAGGTAGGCGTTGAGATCGGCCTTGAACTCGTAGAGCAGCACCTCCAACTCGCTCTTCCCGAACTTGTCCGGCGACGGCAGATCGGCCGGATCGACGATGATGGCGCCCAGCCGCTTCAGGACGTCGATCGCCTCCCCGGCCACGCGGTCGCCGTGGGGGCTCTGGTTGAACATCGCCTTGCGCGGCACACCGATGCGCGCTCCTTTGAGCCCGTTCGGATCGAGGGACTTCGCGTAGTCGCGCACGCCCTTCTGCAGCGCGTTCCTGGTGATCGCGTCGTCCGGGTCGGCGCCAACCAGCGCGCCAAGCAGGATCGCCGCGTCCGTGACCGTTCGGGCCATCGGGCCGGCCGTGTCCTGGCTGTGCGCGATGGGAATGATCCCCGCGCGGCTCACCAGGCCGAGCGTCGGCTTGATGCCCACGAGGCCGCAGTTGTTCGAGGGCGATACGATGGACCCGTCGGTTTCGGTCCCGATGCCGACGGCCGCGTAACTCGCCGCGACCGCTCCGCCGGTTCCAGAGCTGGATCCCGAGGGGTTGCGATCGAGCGCATAGGGGTTCTTCCCCTGGCCGCCCCGGCCGCTCCACGCGCTGGACGAATGGGTCGAGCGGAAGTTCGCCCATTCGCTCAGGTTCGTCTTCGCGAGGATGACCGCGCCGGCTTCGCGCAGCTGCCGCACGACGAACGCGTCCTTGGAAGGAATCGACCCCTCGAGCGCGAGCGACCCGGCGGTGGTCGTCATGCGGTCTGCGGTGCCGATATTGTCCTTGATGACGACCGGGATGCCGTGCAGCGGGCCGCGCATGCGGCCCGCCTTGCGCTCCGCGTCGAGCGCCTCGGCAGCCTGGAGAGCATCCGGGTTGATCTCGATGACGTGGTGAAGGGCGGGCCCCTTCCTGTCGAGGGCTTCAATCCGCGCCAGGTACTTCTGGACCAGCGAACGGGCGGTGTCCTGACCCGACTCGAGGCGCTTCCGCAGGTCGGCAATCGATAGTTCCTCCAGCTCGAAGGGGGGAACCTCGAAGGACAAGACACCAAGTGCGGGGCGGGTGCCGTCGGTCGCAGCGATCGGCAGGGAAGCGCCGGCAAGGCCGATGGCACTGACGCGCAAGAAGTCGCGGCGGGAGGAGCTGGTCGTCTGGTCGCTCATGTTCGGGCTCTCTTCACCATCGCCAGATCGAAGATCGTAGAATCAACCGATGATTTTCCGCGGTCAGCTCGACGGCGCGGCCGCTGCGGCGAGCCTCAAGGATAGCAGCGTTTCTCTCGCGGTTGGCGAGGGCTACGTCGTGGCCTGGGACCTCGGCGGACGGCTGTATAGCGTCTTTCGCGGCGGCCACACCTTCAGGCGCGGCTTGTCGGGGCGCGTGCTGCACAAGTGGCGGGATGCGGACGCCGCTCCGGAGGCGGAGAGCGCCTACGACGAGCGCCAGCGGGTAGTGATGGACGAAGCGGAGGGGGACCGGTTGCTGGACGAATGCGCGGCCCTCGCCCGCGGCGCCGCCGCCGCGATGCGCGAGAATCCCTCGAAGTGGACGCCGCCCTTTCCCCTCGACGTTCACAGCGTCACCGGGGCTGCCGACCGCCTGCTCGCCGCGCTCGACCTCTGCGGACAGTTCGACGCAGGAGGGGCGCGTGCGGATGCCTCCCGCTTCGCGCAGGTGTACTCGCCCATCGGCATCCTGCCGCCGGATCAGTACATGTCAGTCGTGCTGCAGGCGACGAGCGGTTGTTCGTTCGGCACCTGCACCTTCTGCGACCTTTACCACGGTCCATATCGCGTCAAGACGCCAGGCGAGTTCGGGCGCCACATCGACGGCGTTCGCGCCTACCTCGGGCCTTCCCTCTCCCTGCGCGCCCGCTCGGTCTTCCTCGGCGCCGCGAATGCGCTCGCCATCCCCCTGCCCCGGCTCGTCGAGCTTCTCGGCGTCCTGCGCGCCGCCTACCGCGGCTCGCCGCCGCCGGTCTGCGGGTTCGTCGACGGCTTCACCGGCGCGCTGAAGGACGTGGAGGCCTATCGAACGCTGGCGGCGATGGGCCTGGCACGCGTATACATCGGGTTGGAATCGGGTCACGATCCGCTGCTCGCCTTCGTCTGCAAGCCGGGCACGAGCGCCGAGGCGCTGCAGACCGTCCGGGCCATCAAGGAGGCTGGCGTGGCGGTCGGCGTGATCGTGATGATTGGCCTTGGCGGACGACGGTTCGCCGAGCGCCACGTGGCCGACACCATCGACGCGGTGAACGCCATGGCATTGGGTGCCAGGGACCTGCTGTACTTCAGCGACCTGGTGCCAATCCCGGGGACGAGTTACCCGGCGACCCCTTCTGTCGTCGATCATCGGAAGGGACAGGGCGTCAGCCCTTTACCAGGGGAGGGGCTCGAGCCCCTCGGGCAGCGGGAGCGCATCGCGCAACTCCGGGCGATTCGCACAGGCTTGCGCTTTCCCGGTCCGCCGCCGAAGTTCGCGCGCTACGATATCCGCGAGTTCGTGTATTGACGTAGGACAGGCGTCTCGCCTGTCAGGGGCGTCTCGCCTGTCAGGGGCGTCCCGCCTGTCAGGCTGGCGGCCTGTTTCGTTTTCCGTTCTTCGTTCTCAGTTCTCACTTCTACGTTCTAACTTAAGTTCACTCCTATGACATCCGACATCAGCCGGCGTGAGTTCCTCACTGGCGCGGCGGCAACGGCGGCGACCTTCACCATCGTGCCGCGGCATGTCCTCGGAGGCAGCGGGTTCGTCGCGCCCAGCGACAAGATCACGCTCGCCTGCGTGGGCTTCGGAACCCAGGCGATCAGGGAGATCGGCGGAATCCTCGCGAGCCCCGAGGTCCAGGTGGTGTCGGTGTGCGACGTCGAGAAAGATGGCGTCAACTACCTGGAGTGGGGGAAGAACCAGATTCGGGACGGCATTCGCCGCCTGATCGAGAACCCCGCCTGGCGCGAGGGTTTCAACCACGTCCCGGGCGGGCGCGACGTGGGCAAGGAGATCATCGAGGCGTACTACGCCAGGCAGCGCGGGACCGGGACGTTCAAGGGGTGCTCGACATACGTCGACTTCCGCGAGTTGCTCGACAAGGAAAAGGACGTCACGGCCGTGAAGGTGATGACGCCCGATCACACCCACGCGCCCATCGCGCTCGCCGCCCTGAAGAAGGGGATGAACGTCATCGTTCACAAGCCGCTGTCGAACCGCCTGCTCGAGGCGCGGGCGGTCATCGAGGCGGCGCGGGCCAGGAAGCTTGCGACGCACTTCCTGCCCGCCAGTGAAGGAGCCGGCCAGCGGGCGGCGCTCGAGATGGTGAAGAACGGCGCCATCGGCACGCTGCGGGAGATCCACAACTGGTCGATGCGGCCGATGTGGCCGCAGTTCGAGACGCTTCCCACCGACACGCCGGCGGTCCCGTCAGGCTTCGACTGGCCCCTCTGGCTCGGCCCGTCGCTCGACAGGCCGTACCACCCCAACTACACCCACACCAACTTCCGCGGGTGGTACGAGTTCGGCGGCGGCTCGATCGCCGACATGGGGCACTACAGCCTCTGGCCGATCTTCCAGGTGCTGGGCCTGGAGTCCCCGGTGAGCGTCGAGTCGACGCCCAGCCACGTGTGCACCGTTGCCGATGAGATCTGCCTCCGCATCAAGAACGACTACTCCTTCCCGGCCGCATGCACCATCCGCATGCGCTTTGCGCCCGGCCCTCGATCGAAGGACGAGCCGGAACGTGCCGGGCTGGACATCTTCTGGTACGACGGCGGCATCAAGCCGCCGGCGCCCGAGGAGTTGATGGCCGAGAACAAGGAACTGGCCGAAGAAGGGATGCTGCTCGTCGGCGACAAGGGGAAGATCCTCGGCGGCTTCCGCGCCGAGAACCCGCAACTGATCCCCGAGGCGAAGATGCGCGCGTATCGCACGGCGAACAACATCGTTGAGCCGGCGCCGCCGGATGCGGCCGGCCGCGGCGGACAGGCCGGCCGCCCGGTTTCGTCGCGCGATGCCGCGTGGATCGCCGCGTTCAAGGGAGGGCCGGCCAGTTACGGCGACTTCACGCTGGCCGGGCCGATCTGCGACGCCATGAACCTGGCCGCCATCTCGCTTCGCCTGGGCGGCCGCCGGCTCCTGTGGGATTCCGCGAAGGCGGTGATCACGAACGTCCCCGAGGCGAACAAGTTCCTGACACGGGAGTATCGGCAGGGGTGGGACATACGGCTCTAGGCTCTGGGCTTTGGGCTTTGGGCTCTGGGCTCCTGGCTGGGTTTTAGGCTTTAGGCTGGGGACAGGAAGGCCGAGAGCCTAAAGCCGAGAGCCGAGAGCCATTTTCCCGAGGAGGATGCAGTGCGCGCGATGTCCAGACGTGAGTTCCTCGAGCGGGCGGCGGTCGTTTCTGGCGCGGCCGGCTTCGCCGCGGCAGTTGTCGACCTTCGCGCCAATCCGCTTGGCCTGCCCATCGGCAGCCAGGTGTACCCCCTTCGTTCGATGCTGAAGGACCTCCCCGCCTTCGTGAAGATGCTGGCCGAGATCGGCGTAACCAGGCTCGAGCTGTGTTCGCCCATCGGCTACGGCGCCGAGTTTGCCGCGCTCTCTGATGGCAAGGCGGTGAAGACGATCCTCGCGGACCATGGAATGAAGTCCGAGAGCTCTCATTTCACGCTTCGTGAATTGCGGACGACGCAGGAGAAGAGCATCGCGTGGGCCCGCGAGGTGGGGATCACGCAGATGGTGACGGCGACACTGGCCGACGGGAACGGCGGCAGCAACCCGACGATCGACCAGGTGAAGCGGGCCGCAGAGGAGTACAACGCCATCGCGGCTGTTGCGGCCAAGGCAGGCATGCAACAGGGCCTGCACAACGAGGGCTTCGAGACCTCCTCGGTGGACGGCCAGCGCACCTATGACCTGCTGCTCGAGTGGCTCGACCCGAAGCTCGTGAAGTTCCAGTTCCAGATGTCCACGATCACCGCCGGCTTGGTCGCGGCGGAGTACTTCCTCAAATACCCTGGGCGATTCAACTCGATGCACCTCCAGGATGTGGACATGAACGCGCCCGTTCCACCACCTGCCGAGGGCGGCCGGGGCGGCCGCCGCCCGCAGGCCGCGATGGGGAAGGGCTCGATCGACTGGGCCCGGACCTTCGCCGCCGCGAAGACCGGCGGCGTGCAGAGCTACTTCGTGGAGCAGAACTGGGAGCTGACGCAGCAAAGCGTGGCGTATCTCAAGACGCTGAAGGGCTGACGGGAGGAGTAGGCAGTAGGCAGTAGGCAGTGGACACGGACGGCGGACAGCGGACAGCGGACAGCGGATGAACCTGGCACGGGACGTCGGTTCACGTGTTTCGGTCCAGGTTCTCCGTTCTCACTTCTGCGTTCTACGTTCCGGTCTGCGTTTTTCGGTCTCCGTTCTACGTTCTCCGTTCTACGTTCTCACTCCTGCGTTCTACGTTCCGGTCCGCGTTTTTCGGTCTCCGTTCTACGTTCTCCGTTCTACGTTCTCACTTCTCCGTTCATGGTGCTCCCCCATGCCCGAGCTCCCCGACATCCTCGTCTACGTCGAGGCGATTGCCGCGCGCATCACGGGCGCAACGCTCGAGCGGGTACGGCTCGCCAGCCCGTTCCTCCTGCGGTCGGTCGATCCGCCGCTCCAAGGCGTCGAAGGGAAGCACGTGAGGTCCGTCTCCCGGATCGGCAAGCGGATCGTGATCGGCGTGGAGGACGACATCTCGCTCGTCCTCCACCTGATGATTGCGGGCCGTCTTCACTGGAAGCCGGCTGGCGCGCCGGTTCCCAAGGGAAAAGGACTCGCCGCCTTCGACTTCTCCACCGGGACCCTCACGCTCACCGAGGCCGGCAGCAAGCGCCGCGCCTCGCTGACGCTGGTTCGCGGCGCCGACGCCCTTCGCGCCATTCACCGCGGCGGGCTCGACGTCCTTGGGGCGACACTCGCCGACTTCCGGGCGGCGCTGACGCGCGAGAACCACACCCTCAAGCGGGCGCTCACGGATCCGACCGTGTTCGACGGCATCGGCAACGCGTATTCGGACGAGATCCTTCACGCCGCCCGCCTGTCGCCGCTCCAGCTCACCCGAAACCTGTCCGACGAGGATGTGGGGCGGCTGCACGCGGCCGCACGCTCCGTGCTGACGATATGGGTGGCGCGGCTGCGAGAGGAGGCGGCAGGCGGCTTCCCCGAAAAGGTCACCGCGTTTCGAAACGGCATGGCGGTCCACGGGCGCTTCGGTCAGCCCTGCCCCGCCTGTGGCGCACCGGTTCAGCGCATCGTCTACAGCGCGAACGAGGCGAACTACTGCGCGCGGTGCCAGACGGGGGGGCGGCTGCTGGCCGACCGGGCCCTGTCGCGGCTGCTGCGCGAGGACTGGCCGAAACGGCTGGAGGAGTGATAGTCATTCTGGAATTTCGCGATTTGGCGATTTGGCGATTTCCGAGCGGCCGAACGGCGGAAGGAGGTGAGCTCGGCCTGCCGTTGCCGCCTCGGTACTCAGGGCCGAACCATCAAGTCAAATTCGCAAATCCGCAAAATCGCAAAACAAGATCGCTCGACAGTCTGACGTCCTCTCCCTTCTCACTTCTACGTTCTCACTTCTACGTTCTCAGTTCCCCGGCCAGTTTCTCTGCCAACTCCCCGAGGGTCCGCACCCTCTCGCAGTCGAACCCGTCGTAGAGGTCCAGCGGGTCGAGGAGCATCGGTCGGAGGCCGGCTGCCCGTGCGCCTTCCACGTCCACGTGAAAGAGGTCGCCGACGTGCATCGTGCCACCTGCCTGCGCGCCCGACCGCTCCAAGGCGATTCGGAAGAACCGCGGGTCCGGCTTCTCCACTCCTTCCTCGTGCGAGTCGAGCACGAGGTCCAGTCGGCGCGCGAGGCCCAGGCGGTGCAACAAGAAGCGCGCGCGGCCGTTCGCGTTCGATACCACGACCAGCTTGAGGCCGAGTGCCCGGAAGGCGTCAAGCGCCTCCGGCACGCCATCCGGGATCTTCTCCCACAGGTTCTGGTCCGCGTGATAGGCCTGCAACTCCGCAAGCGCCGCCTCTGTCGAGGCCGACAGGGCAACACCCGCGCACTCGAGGACCAGGTTGAAGTAGAGCCAGCCCCGCTGCTGATCGCTCGCGTGGTTCTCGAGGCCGAGGTCCAGATCGCGGCGCGCATACGGGTCGGCGCGCTCGAGGGCCTCTGCCGTGACGCGGACGCCGTGCGCGACCAGCGTGTCGCTGACGCGCTGCCAGTTGGGAACGACGAGGACGCCGCCGGCGTCGAGGAAGAGCGTGGTGATGGACATGCCCCCGGCGCTACTCCTCGAGCGACTGGTTGATGAACGCGAGGATGTCGCGAGCCGGCCGCGCGCCAACCGTCCGGGCCTTCTCGTGGCCGTGGTGGAACACCGACATCATGGGGATCGACTGGATCTGGTAGCGCGTCGCAAGCTCCGGGAGTTGCTCGGTGTCCACCTTCGTCACGAGCAGGCGGCCGGCATTCTGCGCCGCCACCTTCGCGATTTCGGGCGCCACCATCTTGCAGGGCCCGCACCACGCTGCCCAGTAGTCAACGACAACCGGCAGTACCGAGTGCTGCACCACCAGGTCGAACACGTGCACGCTCGGCATATCGATCGGCGCCGCGGGCGCGGCCAGCTCGTTCTTGCAGACGGGGCAGCGGGTCGTGTCGGCGAGACGCCCGTACGCGATCCGGTTCCTCTGTTGGCAGTGCGGGCACGCCAGGACGACGCCGCGTTCGTCGAGCTGCATCAGGACCTCGGGAGAGTTTTCGAAGAACCTCCGGCTCTCGCAAGGCTACACCGGATACGCGGACGAAAAAACTCCCGAGGTCCTCTGGAGAGTTTTCGAAGAACCTCCGACTCTCGCAAGGCTACACCGGATACGCGACAAACTCCCGAGGTCCTTCTGACAATTTCCGAGTTCTCCGTTTTCAGTTTTTCGTTTCATGTGCGCCTGCCACGTCCCCGGGCGCAAGCGCAAACTCGGCCATCACCGGCCCGTGGTCGCTCGTGCCGAATTCGCGGAAGACGGGGCACCTCGTCGCCGCGCGCGCCATCGGCTCGCTGGCGAGCACGTAGTCCAGACGCCACCCGATGTTCCGCTCGCGCATGCTCCGCCACGGCGGCCACCAGGTGAACAGGTTCTCGTTGTCGGGATCGAACGCCCGCCCGAGGTCCACGAGGCCGCGACCGATGATCCGCTCGAGGAGCGCCCGCTCCTCCGGCAGCTGCCCGATGATGTTCGGCTTCCGCTCCTTCGGGTGCACGTCCCGATCGGTGCGCGCGATGTTCAAGTCGCCGCAGAGCACAACGGCCTTCCCCGCCAGTTGCGCGGCCTGCGCGTATTCGTCCATCGCTTCGAGAAACCTGAGCTTGGCCGGGAAGTCCTTGCCGCCGTTCGGCACGTACACGGACGCCACCATCATCCGGCCGAGATCGGCGACGACGATGCGGTGCTCGAAGTCGAAGCCGGGATGCGAGAAGGCGGGCCGGGCCGGGAAGGTGGCCTTGCGCACCTGCAGCCCGACGCCGGAATAGCCCTTCCCGCCGTGCCAGTAGCACCAGTAGCCCTCCATCTCGCACAGGGCCGTGGGAATCTGGTCGGGCGCCGCCTTGATCTCCTGCAGGCACAGGACGTCCGGCTGCTCGCGCAGCACCCATTCCTGCACCTGCGCCTGCCGCGCGCGGATCCCGTTCACGTTCCAGGTCGCAATCTTGAACATGAGCTATGCCAATCTCATCCATCATTCTAGCGTCCGCCGGCGATCGCTTGACGGGGAACCGCGCCTGGCCGCAACATGCACGCTCGGTCCTGCCACCGCGTGCATCGCTCGGAGCGATCCATGCGCGCGCACCACGCCCCTGATCGTCGTCGCGCCGGAACCTGGTAGGCTCGGCTGCGCCAAGAGGGGATCTTCATGCTGCGCACTGCCTTCTCCCTGCTGTCGATCGTCACCGCGGTCCTCTGCGGACGCACCGACGTCCTTGGTGGTCCCGGCCGCGTGACTGAGGCCCCGGCCGTTCGCGTGGCATTTCTCGACCACACGCCCGCGATAGACGGTGTCCTGGACGCCGGGCTGGAGACGCTGGCGGTCCGTCCGCTCTTGCTGGTGTCCGGGCGCCCTGACGCCGCGACGCCTCCTCCGTCCTACCGTCTGGCGTACTCGGCCGAGCACCTGTACTTGCACGTGGATCTCGGGCCCGGCGAAATCGTTCAGCGGGATCGCGCTTATCAGAACGGTGACGGGTTGATTGTCGTCGTGGCCCGGCCGGTCACGGGCAGCGAACCGACGGAGGAATTCAGCGTGCTCGGCTTCTCTCCGGGCAAGCCGGCCGCGCGCTGGCAGCAGCGTTTCGTCTGGTACCGCAACAGGGACCTGGACATGCGCAGCCTCGACACTGTTCCGGTGGCTACATCTACGTCCGCCGCCAGGTCAGCCTTCGAGGTGCTCGTACCGTGGTCCGAGGTGTACCCGCACCATCCCTGGCTGTCCCCGGTCGGCTTCAACCTCTGCGTGACGCGTGCGTTGCCGGGCAACGAGAAGGCGCGCTACTGCTCGGTGGCCGATCCCCGGGTGGATTCGGAACAGAGCCCGCGCCGCTACGAGGAAGTCGCGTTCGAGCCCCCAGAGGCGACGGGAGTGCTGCAGGCGGCGGCGGTGCTGGAACGCAACCACTGCGTGGCCGGCGAGACCATCCGCCTCCGGCTGGCCACGCTCGCTCGGTCGCCCGTTTCGGCGTCGCTGACACTGCGGGCGTGGAGCGGCGAGGGTTCCCGCTTGCTGTCCCGCGTGGTGAACGTGAACGTGCCGGCGGGCCTGCAGCTCCAGAGCGTAGACCTGCCTGCCGCGACGTTGCCATCGGGCGGTTACGCGGTCACCTGGGAGCTCTCGAACGCTGCCCAATCCGGTCGTCTGGGCTTGAGCGTGCTGCCGGCCACGGATTCCAGCCTCGCTGGAGCGCCGGCTCGATGCCGCCAGCCCTCGGATATCCCCGGGGAGCCTGACGACGCTGCGATTCGAGCTGGCAGAGATCCGCGGGGCGCAGGAGCGCCTCAGGCCCCAGGACGTGGCCACGTCGGTGCGGCTGTCCCTCGAGCGACTGCTGGGCGACGTCCGCGCCGCGGTGGCCGGCGAGGACCCGGTGGCCGCGCGCACCGGGATCCTGCGCCGCGCGTTTCGGTCCGCCGTTGACGACACGCTGCAGCCGTATTCCGTCCGCCTTCCCGCCGGCTATCGAGCCGGCCGGCGCTACCCGCTCTTCGTCTACCTTCACGGGAGCGGCGAGGACGATCGCAACCAGGTCGGACGGGACTGGTTTCCGGCCGATGCCATCGTGCTGGCACCCCACGGCCGCGGCACGTCGAACTTCTACACGGCCGATCACGCGCAGGAAGACATCCGCGAAGCCATCGAGGATGTCGCGGCCAACTACGGCGTGGACGCCACCCGCGTGGTGCTCTGCGGGTTCTCGATGGGCGGCTACGGCGTGTACCGGACCTACAAGGAGGACCCCGCCCGCTACCGGGCGCTCGCCATCTTCTCGGGCATCCCTCGCGTGCCCGGCTCGCAGGCGGACGCGCCCGACTTCCTTGCGAAGGAGGACCCGGCCTTGTTTCGCGGCGTCCCGATGTTCATCTTCCACGGCGGCAAGGACCGCAACTGCCCGATCGAGCAGACCCGGATGCTCGCCGCCCGGCTCGAGCACGCCGGCGTGCAGGTGGCGTTCCACTACGAGGACGACAAGGGGCACGAGACGCCGGGCCCCGAA
The DNA here is from genome assembly GCA_963724775.1 of uncultured Acidobacteriota bacterium. Taxonomy (GTDB): domain Bacteria; phylum Acidobacteriota; class Vicinamibacteria; order Vicinamibacterales; family Fen-181; genus CAVRWB01. The sequence continues at coordinate 194,564 of CAVRWB010000020.1, read as the reverse complement.
ACGCTGGACGCCTTCCGGCAGTGGCTCGAGGGCGTCCTCAAGTAGCGGCTCGAGGCAATCCATGCGCGCGCACCACGCCCTGATCGTCGTCGCGATGCTGGCGGCGGCGCCGAATTCCGGCGGCCGGTCAGGCTGCTTTCTCCCGCATCGCGGACTTGGAAGCCCGTGCCCCGAGGAGCCAGCTCCAGGCCGAGCAGGCGGCCGACACAAGCCTGCTCGACGACACCTTCAGGATCGACATCCGCACGATCTCGGTGACGTTCGACTACTACCCGGACCAAAGCGTCGTGGATGCGGCCGCTCGCGTCGAGTTCGTCATGCGGCCCGGTCAGACCGTTCCACGCTTTCATTTCCGGCCCGGCGTGTCGCCTCCGCCGATCCGGTCGCTGGTGCTCGACGGAGAGGCGATCCCCGTGCCAGGCGCTGCCTTGACCAGCGTGCGAATCACCGGGTCGAGTCAGCCGATCCTGCAGCTCGACCGGACGCTGGCGGCGGACCGGCTCCACGTCCTCGAGCTCGGTTACCGGTTGACGCTCCCGGCGGCGTATCCGCGGTTCTCGACCGAGGTCAATGACCTGGCCGGACACGGCAACGAGGAACTGTTCCCGACCGTGAACGCGCCCCACGAGCTGGCCCGCCACCTGCTCGCCTTCCGCGTCCATGGCGACCGGGAGTTTCGTTGCATCGGGTCCGGCCGTGTCGAGCGCCACGACGACATCGCCGACGCATCGGTGCAGCAGTGGCGGCTCGACACGGAACGTGAGGTCGCTTCCTACACCGTGATGTTCGTGCTCCTACCCGCCGCCGATACCGACCTCCAGGTGCGGATCATCCACGGCATCCCGGTGTCCATCCTCGCGTTCACCGGGGGCGCGTCGATCGCGCAGGCGTTTGCGACACTCGAAGACTGGCTGCCCAGGCTCCAGGCGCGCTTCGGAGACTACCCGGCGCCACGCGGCCTGAGCGTGTTCCTCGTGTCGTCGGGAGGCGGCATGGAGTACTTCGGCGGCACCATCAGCAGTCCGTCGGCGCTCACGCACGAGGTGCTCCACGGGTACTTCGCGTGCGCGGTCGTCACGAAGTCGTACCGAGACAGCTGGATGGACGAGGCGATCACCCAGTGGTTCGACAGCGTCTCGCACGGCAGGACGTACGCGGTGATGGACGAGTCGTACCGCGGCAACTGGGTCGGCGCTCGCTCGCCAGTGTCGGTCGGTTTCAGCAGCCTGGCGTACGAAGACGGTTCCCGGATCATGCAATACCTCGCCAATCGGCTGGGCGGGGTGGATCGGATGGCGTCGTTTCTGCGTCGGCTCTATGAGCAGTACGCGTTCAAGCCGTTCACCACGATGGACTTCGTCTCGTACTTCCGCGACTTCTCGGGCATCGACGTCCAGCCTCAGTTCCAGAACTGGCTGTACCGCGGCGTCGCGCAGGAGGCCTCCAGGTAGCATGGGCACGCGGCCGCTGCTCATCGCGCTGCTCCTGCTCGTCGGGCCTGCCGTCCATCCCGTGCCCCTCGCGGCTCAGGAGGCGCCAAAGGCCGGGCCCAACTGGAGCGTCGAGGTATTCGGCGGCCTGGCGCCCGTCGATCCGCGAGATCTCAATGCCTGGTCGCTCAACCGCGAGGCGGTGTACGGCTCCTCCAGCACCACGACAAGCGGCGAGTTCCCGCTTCTCGACCATGGCCGCACCATCGGCGTCCGCGCGGCGTGGCACATCAGCCGACGCATCGCGCTCGCCGCAGGATTCGACTATCTCTCCGGAACCACGCGGTCAGAGTCAATCCACCGTGAATGGGAGACAACGTCGCTCAACCCGGACGCCGTTGCGTTCCCCTCCGTCGGCGGGTTGACGTCGGACTTCACCGAGGCGTTCTCGGTGCGAAGCTACGAGCCGTGGATTGGCGTGCGCCTGGCTGTCTGGCGCCATGGCCCCTTCAGTGCCGAAGGCATCGCGCAGGGCGGTGCGACGCGTGCGTCCGTGCAACTCGAAGAGACCGGAGCCCAAACCGCTTCGCCTTACATGCAGCGAGCCACCTGGTCGCACCGGATGGAGGGAACCGGTTGGCACCCCAGCGGAGAAGCGGGAATTCGTGCGGGCTGGGAGGCGACGCGCCGCCTGGGGGCGTTCATCGAGATCAGCTACAAGTACAGACCGCGTCGTGAAGGTCGTGGGATCCGTCGATCACGCGGCGACACGTCAGGACGGCGATGCCACGACCGTCGAGTACCAGACGCGCACGTCCGCATCTGGCCAATGGCGGATGTTGCCGTATCAAGTCACGGTCCAGGGGACCGCGGTCAACCAGCCCTACCCGGGCATCGGCGGCGACCAGAACCCGGCGTTCGCGCTCGACCTGTCCGGTGCTCACGTCCGTTTCGGCTTCGCGCTGCGTTTCGGAGGGCCGACGCGCTGAGAAGGACGGCCGCCGCACGGGCCGCCTTTCAAGCGGGCTTCGCGACGCAGCAAACGGCGGCCCCACCCTTGACTCCTGCTCCACCGGACGCGCAGAATCAGGCCCGTCGCAACGTACCGTATCGTGCGGGCGCCCCCAGCGAACACGTTGGGTCGTGAGACCCAGTCCGCCTGAGTCTCATCGCGGGAGGGAACCACCATGCGCTTGTGGTACTCGGTTGCGCTCGCGCTCCTCGCCTCCGCCGGCCTCCAGCCGCAACAACAACCCGTGTTCCGTTCAGGCGTCGATCTCGTCACCGTGGACGTTCACGTGGTCGACGGAAGCGGGCAGCCTGTGCGCGACCTCCGCCCGGACGACTTCGTTGTGACCGTGGACGGTGCCGCGAGACGTGCGGTCGCCGCGGACTTCGTCGCCTACGGCATACCTCTTCCAACAGCTGCGCGCGGGGGGGACGTCCCGGCGGCCAACGCTGCCGGCTCGGTTGCGACCCGCAGCGGCCCGCCGCGGACGATCCTGCTCGTGATCGACGAATCGAATATCCGCGCGGGTGCGGCGCGGGCAGCCGCCTCCGCCGCGGGGGCCTTCCTGAATCGCCTCCAGCCTGGCGACCGAGTCGGCCTGCTCACCATCCCGGCAAGCTCCACCCGCATCGAGCCGACCACCGATCGGACCGTGGTCCGCCAGGCCCTCGACAGGATCGTGGGACATTTCGTCCCGGTGGAAACGCGCCTCGCGCAGCGGCGCTCGCTCGGGATGGCCGAGGCCTTCGCGTTCCAGTACGACAGGCGGGAGTGGAGTCAGATCCTGGCACGCGAATGCGTCGAGGGAGCGGGCAGCAAGGACAATGGGGGGCAGGCTCCACCCGAGTGCGTCTCGGAGATGGAACACCTGGCCCGGACGATGATGGCAGACGTGCGGGAGCGGATGCTGACGAGCGCCCGGGCCTTGACTGGCGTCATGAACGACGTGTCTCGGACGCCGGGCAAGAAGACGGTCATTCTCATCTCGCAGGAATTGCCCGTGGCGGCGGCGCTTGCCGAGCGGAAGGACTTCGACGCCGAAACGTCGTCCATCGCGCGCGCGGCCGCCCAGGCCCAGGCGACCGTGTACGTGCTGCAGATCGATCGGCCGCTGGCTGACGTCGACAGCGCGGTTCGCCCCGGCAGCACCGGCCCGGACGCGGATATGGCGGCGTCCGGCCTCGAAACCGTCACGACGCTCACCGGCGGGCGGCGCCTGATGATCAGCGGCCGCGCCGACGCGGCCTTCGAGCGGATCGCCCGCGAGGTGGCGGGGTTCTACGTGATCGGGTTCGAGCCCGAGGCCCGCGACCGCGACAGTCAGCCGCACACCGTCACCGTGAAGGTGAAGCGCGACGGGACCGAGGTGCGAGCGCGGCGCCTGTTCGCGTTCACGGCCGACGCGCAGAACACGCTCGCGGCGCTGGCGGCCAGCACCAGGCCGGCTCCCGCTCCCGAAGCCAACACGCCGCCGAGCGCGATGGTGGCTCCCGCGGTTCCTGAGCCGAATCGTTCCGCGCCGGCGCAACCCTCCCCGGCGTCTCCCGTGACGGCCGTCGCGCCAAGCCAGCCTCGGGCCGCGGCCGACGGCCGGCAGCCCGGGCAGGCCGTGCAGGCCCAGCCAGCCGTGCCAGCCGCCGGCCAGAAACTCCCGCCTCCGGCGAACGTGGAGGAGCTCGTGCAGCGCGCCACCCAGTGGGTCATGAGCTATGCGGAGCAACTGTCGCTCGTCATCGGGACCGAACACTACGCGCAGTACATGGGAGACCAGGGCTTCGTTCGCGCGTACCGGCGCGAGCTCGTCGGCGAATTCGTGCTGGTCCGCGTCAAGGACGATTGGCTGGGCTTCCGCGACATCTACCAGGTCGACGGCAAGCCGGTGGGGGACAGGCAGGACCGGTTGCGGAAGCTCTTCCTCGACACGCCCGACGCCGCCGTGGTTCAGGCGCGCCAGATCAACAACGAGAGCGCGCGGCACAACCTCGGCGCCATGCAGCGCAACTTCAACGTGCCGACCATGGCGCTCTTCTTCCTGCAGCCGACCCACGTCACCCGGTTCAAGTTCCGCAAGGACGGCGAGGACACCATCGACGGTCACCGGGTCTGGAAGGTGAAGTACGAGGAAACCCGGAAGCCGACGATCATTCGGACATCCTCGGGCAAGGACATGCCGCTGACCGGCAGCTTCTGGCTCGACGCCAGCGGAGGCCAGGTGCTCAAGACGCACATGGAGATGTCCTCCGAGGCCACGCTGACCGGCCAGAAGCAGGCGACGCCGTGGGACACCGACGGCGGGACCGTCGTGCGGCGGGTGCGTAGCTCGGCGAGCATCACGGTGACCTACAAGGAGGAACCGACGCTGGGCATGCTCGTCCCGGACAAGATGCTGGAGACCTACGAAGGGCCGTCGGTGAACGCGTTCACCGGCAACGAAGAGGTGAACAAGATCAACTGCTCCGCGACGTACTCGGACTTCAAGCGGTTCGAGACATCCGGGCGCGTCGTTCCCCCCAAGTAGGGTTCGGCCCCCTCATTTCCCCCCACTTTTGGGGGATTCGCTTGCCGGCGACGCGATCCATAGTGACGTGGCTGAGATTCTCAGCGAAGGGTTTCCCCCACGTCATGACCACCATCCGCGCGCGCCTCTTCCTGCTCGTCGGCGTCGCCATGATCCCGGCGATCGCCATCCTCGGGTACGACGAATACCTGTTCCGCCAGCAGGTGTTCGCGAGAGATCGAGGAGGACGCGTACCGCACCGTGTCTCTCGTCGGCCAGCAGATTGACTTGCCAGATGGCCGACACCGGCCGGCGCTGCGGCGTGCTCGCCCGGCTCCCGGCAGATCCAGGCGATGGACGCCTCGTCCAGCGCGGTGCTCGCCGAGACTCCTCCGGGACTCGCCCTACTACATCAACCTCGCGATCGCCGATCCGTCCGGACGGGTGGTCAGCAGCGCGCTGCCCTTCACCGGCGAGCTGTCGGTGCGCGACCGCGCCTTCTTCACAGCGCACGCTCGAGACCAAGTCGTTCGCCGTCGGGACTGTTCTATCGCAACCCGATCTCCCCGCGGACCGCGCCTCAACATGGGCTGCCCCCTGTTCGGTCGCCGGCGGGACGGCATCCGCGGCGTGCTGTGGGTCGTCGCTCGCGCTCGACTGGACGGCGGAGTTTGTCGCCGGCGCCAAGCTGCCGCCGGGCGCGGCGCTGCTGATCGTCCTCGATTCCCAGGGGACGGTCCTGATGCGATCGATCGACCCCGACCAGTGGATCGGGCGGAAGGTCGCCGGCATCGGAATCTTCCGAGAGGATGGGCGGCTCGCCGGTCGGGGACGGCGGTGGCGCGCAGGCATGGACGGCGTCGAGCGGCTGTACGCGTTCGACGCCGGTCAAGACCGGGCAGCGCGCGTGCCGACGCGTTCCTCGTGCTGATTGGCATCCCGACGGAGGCCGCCGCGCGCATCGCGTGGCGCGTCGCTCGCTCCGCAATCTCGGCATCCTGCTCGATCGGCGCCCTCGGGTGCTTCGGCCTCGCGTGGATCGCCGCCGATCGCTTCTTCCTCCGCGAAACGCGGGCGCTGCTCGGCACCGCCCGCCGGCATGAAGGCGGGCGATCTCGTCGGCGCGGACGGGGCTGACCGGCGGGCGAAGCGAACTGCGCGAGGTGGCGCAGGCGCTCGACTCGGGCCTCGAGGCGCTGGGGACCGCGCAGGCGGAGATGGCCGAGGCCAAGGCCGCGGCCGAAGCGGCCAACCACGCGAAGAGCGCGTTCCTCGCGGTGATGAGCCACGAGATCCGCACGCCGATGAACGCGATCATCAACATGACGGGGCTGGCCCTCGACACGCCGCTGACGCCGCGGCAGCAGCAGTACGTCAGCGTGGCGCACGGCTCCGCGCGCAACCTGCTCGGCGATCATCAACGACATCCTCGACTTCTCGAAGATCGAAGCGGAGAAGCTCGACCTCGAGGAGGCGCCCTTCAGCCTCCGCACGGTCCTCGACGAGGTCACCGAGACGTTCCGCGCGAAGGTCGTCGAGAAGCACGTCGAGCTGATCACCGTCGTGCAGCCGGACGTGCCAGACCGCCTCGTGGGCGACGCGCTGCGAGTCCGGCAGGTGCTGACCAACCTGGTCGGCAACGCGTTCAAGTTCACGGCGAGCGGCGAGGTGGTCGGTGAAGGTGCGCACGGCCTGCGACGCGGGCACCGCGCGAACGCGTGCAGTTGGCGATCACGGTGCGCGACACGGGCATCGGCATTCCGCCGGAGCAGCAGGGGCGGCTGTTCCAGGCATTCAGCCAGGCCGACAGTTCCACCTCGCGGAAGTACGGCGGCACGGGGCTGGGGCTCGCCATCAGCCGGCGACTGGCGAGGATGATGGGCGGCGATCTCACCCTCGAGAGCACGCCTGGGCATCGGCACGACTTTCACCTTCACGGCGACGCTCGGTTTGGCGCGAAGAGCCGGGTGACCTGGCCGCTGCCCCTGCCGGAAGGCGTCCGCGACCGGCCGGTGCTCGTCGTCGAGGACAACGACACCAGCCGCGAGCTGCTCGAGATGTTCCTCGCGTCGTGGAAGGTCCCCGCCGCCTCCGCCGCGTCGGCCGAGGAAGGGCTGGCGCTGCTCGAGCGCCGAACATCGACGGCGAAGGCGACCCGTTCGGCCTCGTCGTCCTGGACTGGATGCTGCCCGGCATGAACGGCCTCGACGCCGCGGCGCGCATCCGCCAGCACCCGCGGCTGCAGGCCACTGCCCATCGTCCTGATCAGCGCGTACGCGGGCAAGGAGGAGGAAGCGCGCTGCGCGGAGCTTGGCGTCAACGTCTTCCTGCCGAAGCCGATCACCGCTTCGTCGTTCTTCGACGCCATCGTGGAGGCGGAGGGCGCTGCGGCGCGCGGCGCCGCGACGGCACCATGCGACGACGCTCGCGCGCGAGTACCGGGGCGCGAAGGCGCTGCTCGCCGAGGACAACGAAGCGAACCAGATGGTTGCCACCGAGCTGCTGTCGCATCCTGGGCATCGAGCTCGACATCGCGGGCAACGGGCGGCAGGCGGTCGACATGGCGCGCGCCAACCCGGGCGGCTACGTCTGCATCCTGATGGACATGCAGATGCCCGAGATGGACGGCCTCGAGGCGACGCAGGACGATTCGCGCGGACCCGGCGTTCCGCGACCTGCCCATCATCGCGATGACGGCCAACGCGATGAAGAAGGACCTGGACGCGTGCCTGGCCGCCGGGATGAACGACTACATCACCAAGCCGATCGATCGCGCCGCGCTCGCGTCGACGCTGCGCAAGTGGCTGCCCGAATCGGCGCGGCTCACGGCGGCCGAATTGGCCGCTGCGTCGGCTGCCTCGACTCCGTCGACTTCTTCGACTCCGTCGACTCCGTCGACTCCGTCGCTCGACGGCCTCAACGTCACCGGCGCCCTCGCGCGCCTGGGCATCGGGTTCGAGGCCTTGCGCCGGATGTTGATCCGATTCGCTGACGGGCAGGCCCGGACGCTGGCGGACGCTCGTCGCGGCCGCGGACGCGGGCGACGCCGACGCGGCCGCGCGTCACGCGCACGCCATCGCCGGAGCGGCGGGCAACCTCGGGGCCGACACGCTGCGGGAGGCCGCGAAGGCGCTCGAGACGGCCGCCCGCGCAGGCGAGCGAGACCTGGCCGCCCTCGGGCAGCGGGTGCAGGAACTGGCCGCGGTGGTGTTCCGCTCGATCGACAGCCTGCGCACACCCGCAAACCTGGAAGTTGGCGCCACACCCGGGGCCGGCGCCACACCGCCTCCCCCGAGGCGCCGCGCCTGCGCCGATCGATGGGGCCGCGCTCCGCCGGGCCCTGCTCGCGCTCCACGAAGCCCTTTCCAGCAGCGACCCGGATGCCACCGAAACGGCCCTGGCGGCGCTCGGCGGCCTGCAGCTGCCCGAGACCGCTGGCGCCGCCGTGACGCGCGCGCGGGGCCTGGCGGAGGAATACCAGTTTGACGAGGCGGATCGCGAGATCGCCTCGCTTCTTGAACGCCTGACAACGGAGCCGACATCGTGAAAGACCTCTCCGAGAGCCGCATCCTGATTGTCGATGACGTGAAGGCGAACGTGGACGTCCTCGTCCAGGCGCTGCGTGAGCACTACAAGCTGAGCGTCGCGCTCGACGGCGCGAGCGCGCTGCGCAGCATCGAGCGCAACCCGCCCGACCTGGTCCTGCTCGACATCATGATGCCGCCCGGCATCGACGGCTACGAGGTGTGCCGGCAGATCCGCGCGAACGAGGCGACACGCGAGATCCCGGTGATGTTCCTCAGCTCGCTGGAGGACGTGAAGGACAAGACGCGCGGCTTCGAGGTGGGCGGCAACGACTACCTGACGAAGCCGTTCGAGGTGCTGGAGGTGAAGGCGCGCGTCCATTCGCTGCTCAAGGCGAAGGCGTATGCCGACGCGGTCAAGGAGGCGATGGCCCGCGACCTCCGGATCGCGCGCGAGATCCAGATGGGCATCCTGCCGGCCGACCTGGCCGCGGCCACGCGCGGGACCAACCTGGACGTCCACGCCCTCATCGAGCCGGCCAGGCACGTCGGCGGGGATCTCTACGAGGTCCTTCGCGCCGACGACGACCGCGTGGTCGTGGCGCTCGGCGACGTGTCGGGCAAGGGGATTCCGGCCGCGCTGTTCATGGCGGTCGCCGTCACCGTGCTGCGGACGCTCGCCCGGCACATCGCGGAGCCGGACGAGATCCTGCGGCGGCTGAACGACGAGCTGGCCGAGCAGAATCCGCGCGGCATGTTCGTGACGATCCAGTGCCTGGTCTTCGACCTGAAGAAGCGGCAGGTGACCTGCGCGGGCGCGGGACACCACCAGCTCGTGATCCTGTCGCCCGGTCAACCGCCGCGCCTGGCCTTTCCCTCGTCCGGGCGGCCGGCCGGCCTGATGGCATTCAATCCAATCGAGAGCGAGGCGATGCCGCTCTCCCCGGGCGACACGTTCGTGCTCTTCTCGGACGGCGTGAGCGAGGCGATGACCGCGACCGACGACTTCTTCGGCGAGGAGCGCCTGCTGGAGCTCCTGGCCGCGTGCCCGGGCGCGCCGCCCGCGCACATCGTCGGCAACATCCTCGAAGCCGTCCGGGCTTTCGCCGCGGGTGCGCCGCAGTCGGACGACATCACGATTCTGGCGGCACGGTACCTGTAGAGCGAGAGCCGAATTTCGACCATTTTACGATTTGGCGATTTGGCGATTTCCGAGCGAGCAGCACAGCGGTTTCGCTGCATCAAATCGCCACATCTTCAAATCGCCACCTCGAAGAATCGCCAAATCGCCCACATCGAAAAATCGCCAAATCGCCAAATCGTGAAAATAAAATAAGGCCCATGTCGGTCTTCTGCCTTTCCTTCCATGGCAGCTACCGCTGCGCCCACTCGGGCGTGTGTTGCACGTCCGGCTGGGCCATCCCCGTGGAGCGGGCGGTCCAAGAACGGCTGGATGCCGCGCTGAACGATCGCACGCTGCGCCTGCCAGAACCACCACAGCCAGGCGTGGGGCACAGCTCCAGCTTTGCCATCGAGCCAAGCGTGGGGCAAGCCGGGAGATCGCCGTTCGTCCCGGGCCACCGACTGCCCGATGGTTCATCGATCCTCCGTGTTGAAGCCGGCGGCGCGTGCGCGTGCTACGACGTCGGCGGCCGGCGCTGCAGCCTTCACGCGCAACTCGGGCACGATGCGCTGCCGGTGGCCTGCCAGCACTTCCCCCGAGTGTGCCTCGTGGACCGCGACGGGATCTTCGTCACGCTTTCTCACTACTGCCCGACCGCCGCGCGCCTGTTGTTCGCTCCGGCGAAGCTGGAGCTTCGCCCTGCACCTGATCGCCGTCGTCAGCGCGCCGCCCTCCTTCGCCCCGATGACGCTCGAGGGCCTGGATGCGCGCGAGGCGCTGCCGCCGCTCCTCCGGCCGCGCATGCTCGCCGACCGCGACAGCTACAGGCGCTGGGAGCGCTGGCTGGTCGAGACATTCGGCAGCGACACGACGCCGGAATCGGCCCTTGCCGCGGTGATCGACGTCAGCGAAGCTCTACGCCGGTGGGAACCGCGTGAGGGCCCGCTGTTCGACGCCGTCGATCGGGCGTGCATCGCACGCCGGCGCGAGTGCTTACCCGTCTCCCCGGCTCTGACATCCGCGGCGGTGTCGCTCGATGGCATCGTTCGCCGGTCCGTTCCGGCCGGCCTGTCGGCTCCCTTGGCCCCCGTCGGAGCCGGACAGCTGTATCGGGAACTCGTCGCCCCGGAGTGGATTGGATTCGCCGCGCCCGTTCGCCGGTATCTCGCAGCCAAGGCGTTCGCCAACTGGTGCGCGTACCAGGGCCGCGGCCTGCGCACGGTCGTCTGTTTCCTGGTGGCAGCCCTGTCGGTGCTGCGGACCGAGGCGGTTCGACACTGCGTGGCCGCGGGCCGGCGACTGGACGAGACCCTGCTTTTCCTTGCATTCGAGTCGGCCGACCTGCTGCTCGTGCACCTCGCCGCGCGCGAAGAACTCGCCCGGGCCCTGAGCGGGATCGAGGAGGAGGGAGCGGGGGAACTTTGGGAAGCAATCGGCAGAACTGACGATTGATGATTGACGAATGGCGATTTGCGATCGAGTGGAACGCGACGGCGCGTCCGTCGTGCCAATCGTCACTCGCCAATCGTCATTCGCCAATCGCCAATCCCGTCGGCCCCTACTGCAGTGCCTGGTCGTACACGCGCTTGAACTCGCGTGGGCCGCTGAACTTGCTGTTCTCGAGCTTCGTGGTGATGACCAGCTGAAGCCCCTCGGCGACCTTCTGGTAGGTCTGGGTGATCCTCACCCCGTCGCTCAGCGCAATTTCCGTCACCAGGGTCCGGCCGTCCCATCGCGTGCGCCGCTCGAACGACTCGCCCTCGCGCTCGTCCTTCACCTTCTCGCCGTTGGTGACCAGCTTCTGCACCTGGCCGTTCTCGTCCGTGATGCTGACGTGATCGGCGTGTTCGACGATGACGAGGGTGCGCTGCGACTGCAGGAACGCGCGCACCTGCTCGGCCGTCGCGGCCCCTCGCTCGCCGCCGCGGCCCTCGCCCCCGCGGCCGCCGTGGCCGCCCATGCCGCCGCGGCCGGGCATGCCGCCTCCCGTCCCGCCACCGCCACCCTTATGCCCGCCGCCAGCCGGCGGTTCACCGGGCTCGCCACGCCCCGGTGCGCCGGCGTTCTCCGGCAGCTTGTCGCTCAGGCGCCAATTCAGTTCCCAGCGGCCACCCACGTTGGTCACCTCGGTGGTGTCCGTCTCGGCCGACGCGGGCGGCTTGGGGGGCGTCGGTACCTGTCCGCCCCCCTGGGCGAAGACGCTCGACGCCGCGGCAACCACCGAGAGTGCGCAGATCGACACGACGCGCGCCCACGACGATGAACCCATCCGCAACATGCCTGCTGCCTCCTGGATCGGCCGGCCGGCTCCCGGCCTGTCCTCATTCAAGGATAGCGCCGGGCGCCGCGAGTGGCTCCACCCCGGCTGTGACAAAAGGATGACGCAGGACAAGACGCGCAAAATCGTCCCCTCCCCTACCGTCGCCGTCCCACCAGCGTCTCGCCCGCGCGGAGCATGAACGTGCGGACCGGGCCATCCTGTCCGGCCGGTTGGCGGGACCATGTCGCCTTGGCCCCGTCGAACGGATCGCGGACGCGCACCTCGCCGTCGCGCGCCGCGCGGATGCGCACCTCCGTTGTGCGGCCCCCCTCGCGCCGGGCGCTCACCGCGAAGCCTCCCTCTGCCCGGAGATCCGTGAACGAGGCGTCCGTCCAGGCTGCGCGCACCGCGGGGAACACGCGGATGCTGCCGTTCCACGACTGGAGGAGCATCTCGTGGATCGCCTGCGCGGCCGCGAAGTTCCCTTCGAGCGTGAAGGGCCGGTACGTGAAGTTCGAGTAGCCCGAGTTGGTCTGATCGCCATTGGCGTGAAAGCCGTTCCGCAGGATGAACGCCTTCAGGTAGATGTCGAGGTACCTCCAGGACTCTTCGGCGCGGCCTGCCCTCGCCTCCATCGCGGATGCCCACGAGAAGCTGTAGCCGCACCATTCCTTCGTGCCGAGCGATGCGAGCTGGTCCAGTGACGCGGCGATCGTCCGGCGGTCTGTCGCAGTCCCTTCGCGCGTGAGTGTGCCGAGCGGGTGGATGGCCATCAGGTGTGAGAGGTGGCGATGCGATTGCGTGAGCATCTCGGTGGGCGACACCTTCAGCACACCCGTCGCCTCGTCCATGGCCAGGTCGTCCATCTGGCCGAGCAGGCTCGCCCACCGCGATCGTTCGGCGTCCTTCCCCTGCTCGGCCGCCATGTCGGCGAGCGCCGAGAACAGCCATCGCACGAGCGACAGGTCGTAGTTGGTCATCGGCGTCATCCACGCCGCCAGGCTGTTGTCGTGGATCTCCGGCGAGGAGGACAGCGGCAGCCTCAGGCGCCCGTCGGCGCCAGGTTTCAGCAGCGGGACCAAGCCCTCGGCGACGAGCGCGCAGTAGGGGTACGCGCGCTCGGCGAGGAAGCGCCGATCGGCCGTGTACCGCCAGTGGAGGTAGAAGGCCTGCGCCGCCCACGCGCCTTGAACCGGCGACAGCGAGTACTGCCCCCATCCGGCGAGCGGCTGGCCGTCGAGCGCCATGACGCCGGGAACGACGATGCCCGAGGTGTCGAAGAAGCGCCGGGCGAAGCGGCGATGAACGGGAACCAGGTTCCACAGGAAATCGAGGTAGGGCACGCCCTCGTCGAAGTGGCCCGCCTGGAGGTACGCCCAGTAACTGAGCTGCACGTTGAGGTCGAAGTGGAAATCGCCTTTCCACGGCGGCAGCGTGCCGGCATCCGCCGTCCAGACGCCCTGCAGCGGCATGGGAGGCGCACCCCGGCGCGACGCCGCACCGTAGAAGTACTGGACGAGGTTGTAATGGCGCTCGGCGCGTTCGTCTGGAAGACGGACCGAGGAGCTGCCCCAGAAGTCCCGCCACCAGGCCTCGTGAGGAGGCAGCAGCGCCTCGTAGCCGCGCGCGAGGGCGGACCGCGTGCGCGAACGGGCCAGTGCGAGCGGATCGCGATCCTCGCGGCTCGACGTGATGGCGACAGCCAGCTGCGTGTCGCGACCAATGCGGCGGCTGGCGACGTGCACGGCGTACTGCAAGCCGAGCGCGGCGTCCTGGACGAGCCAGGCAGAGCCGGCATCCGCGCCGGTGCGGGCGGCAGCGTATCCGAGCTTCGCGAGCGACGAGGGAGCGACCAGGCGGATTGCCGGATGGTTGCCGCGGACGCGGAGGATGGCGACGGGCTCGCGCGCGCTGAAGATCACCTCCGCGACTCCGCCATCGAACGCGGCGCGGCCTATCGCCCGTCGCATATCGAGCGAGAAACCACTGAGGGAACGACCGTCTTCGAGCTCCAGCTCGAGGCGGGCGCCGGGCAACTTCGTCGGGTACGGGATCTCCTCGAACGGCGCGTCGAAGCGGCGGACCAGCTCCGACTGGTTGCGCTCCTTCACGAGGCGCTGGATCGTCGCGTAGTTCCAGTCCTCGGCCAGGTACAGCTCCGGCGTGCGAAGGTCCCAGAGGTCGCCGCGGTCGAGCGAGAGCTTGAGCACCCGCCCCTCACCCCACAACAGCCCACCCGTGAGTCCGTTGCCGAGCGGCACCGCCTCGTCCCACGTGGCGATCGGCGCTGAGAGCGACATCTGCATCGTGTCGCCCGCGGCTCGTGCGGCAACCGACTGTGCCCGGAGCACGTCGGCAGCCAAGAGAAGACCGATCAGGCAACCACTCACGCTGAGCCATCGTCGTCGCATAGCGCACAGGATAGCGGAATCGAACCCGATCACGATCACCACCAAGCGACACCATGATCACCAAGAACGGAACCCTCACGCTGCGATCGAGACTTGATCAACCACGAAGTTCGCGAAGATCACGAAGAGGAACACCGTTTCAAGTGTCTGCCGCGATGAGAAGAAGCGGTCTTCGCCGGCCGGCCACCGACGAGATACCGGCGGGCCGGGCGCGAGTGGGCGGAAGCGCCAAGCGAGAGAGGCCGCCCGAACATGGGCCTATCTCGCTTGGCGCTTCCGCCCGCTCGCCCGCGCCGCTTCGCGGCGCCGAAGACCGCAGCAGCGGGACCTTCGTGTCCTTCGTGGTTCAAACCGTGGACGAGCGATAGGGGGTTGCGGGTGATGGCCGTTCGAAGGCCAGCGGCACAGTCTCTCTGATCTTGGTGTTCTTGGTGTTCTTGGTGGTCAACCCGTGGACGCGCGACAGTGGGTTGGAGGTTATCGCCGCGCGATGCGCCGCACGAGTTGACGCGCGTGCGGGATGCCGAGGGCGAGCGTCATCGACAGGTAGATGACGCCATAGAGGCTGAGCACGAGGAGGCCGGCGACGAGCGGGTGGCGCGTGCCGAGCACGAGCTTCAGCGCCCACCCGCCCGCCGCGGCGAGGAGCGCCGACAGCCACAGCCGGGCGAGCAGCGGCGCCGGAAGCGCGGCCTCGCCGATGCGCGCGCGGAGCGTGCGCCGCAGGAGCGCGAATTCCACCCAGCCGGCGACGCCGGCCGACGCGGTGAGGCCGGCCGCTCCCCATGCCGGTCCAATGCCCACCCACCGGGGAAGGGGCACCGCGCAGACGTACCCGAGAGCCGCCGTCAGGCCCACGCGCACCATCGCGAAGCGCAGCGGGGTCCGCGTGTCGCGCAGGGCCCAGTAGGTCGAGGCGTACAGCCGTGAGAAGGTGGAGGCGAGCAAGCCCACCGCCGAACCCGCCAGAATGCTCCAGACATACACCGCATCCGCCCGAGTGAATCGCCCGGTCTGGAAGATGACTCCGGCCACCAGGTCGCCCAGCGCGGCGAACGCCATCGCCGAGGGCACCACGAAGAACGCGATCTGCCGGAGGCCCGCCTCGAGCCGGCCGCGCAATTGCGCGGCAATCGCCTCTTCTGTCCCGGTCGCGCGCGACATCGCCGGCAATTCCGCCGCCGACACCGACATCCCGAACAGGCTCACCGGCAGCGTGTAGAGCAGCTGGGCGTTCATGAGGCCGGTGATCGCGCCGGTCGGCAGCCAGCTGCCGATCCACTGATCGATATAGCCGCTGATCTGCCCCACGCCCCGGCTGACGAATACCGGCCAGAAGTTCCGCACCACCTCCCGCACCTCGCGGCTTCGCTGCCCGAGCGACAGCCGGACGCGCCCCAGCAGGGACATGACGACCGGCAGCTGCGCGGCAACTTGCAGCGCGCTGCCGGCGACCGATGCCCACGCCAGGATCGTGGCGAGCGACGCAAGGTCCATCCGGCCGCCGAAGCCGACGAGCGCGCCGATCATCGCCAGGTTCCAGGCCACCGGTGCTGCGTACGACAGGAAGAACCGGTGGTGGCTGTTGAGGATGCCCAGGCACCACGCCGAGATGACCAGCAGGCCGGCGCCCGGGAACAGGATCCGGACATAGCGGATCACGAGCTCGCGCCGCAGGCCCTCGAACCCCGGCGCCACGAGGTCGATCAACAGTGGCGCCCCGATCACCCCGACGAGCACGAGGATGGACACCGTCAGCGTGAGCAGGCCCGCGATGGCGCCCGCCACCCGTTCCGCTTCCTCCTGGTCCTCCTCGGCGAGCAGCCTCGCATACACGGGGATGAACGACGCCGACAGCGCCCCCTCGCCGAACAGGTTCTGGAGCAGGTTCGGGATGCGGAACGCCGCGTTGAAAGCGTCCGCGGCGTCGGACTGCAGGCCGAAGTAGTGCGAGAAGACGCGAACGCGGACGAGGCCGAAGATCCGGCTGAAGAAGATCCCGATCGCTACCAGGACGGCCCCGGCACGAGGGTGGGTTGACGGCCTCCGGTCGCGATCGGACATCGGGGGATTCTATACCCTGAGCTCACCCGCGTTGACGATCGCGAGGCCGGGCCGAAGCCCGTCGATCCGCATCCGCCGGCTCTCCACATCGTCAACGCAACCGAGTCGAAGGGTAGCAGGGACGGGAGGGACGGGTCGGACAGGGGCCCGCCCCACGCGGCCACGGAGGGCCGCGACTACTTCTGAAGTATCTTCTCCATCTCGTCCATCACGCGGTTCATCTTCTGGATGGTCAGGTCCAGCGGCTCGCGCGTCGTCATGTCCACGCCCGCCGCCTTCAGCAGCGCGATGGGGTACTGCGAGCCGCCCGACGACAGGAACGCGAGGAACCGGTCGCGCGTCTGCGCGTCGCCGCCAATCACCCGCTCCGAGAGCGCGGCAGACGCCGTGAACGAGGTGGCGTACTGGTAGACGTAGTACGAACGGTAGAAGTGCGGGATGAACGCCCATTCGTGCGCCACGTAGTCGTCCACCACGCACACCCCGGCATCATGGCCGTAGTACTTCTTCGCGATCGACGCGTAGAGCGCGGACAGCGCGTCCCCGGTGAGCGGTTCCCCCTTTTCCGCCATCTCGTGAACACGCCACTCGAACTCCGCGAACTGCGTCTGCCGGAAGACCGTCCCCTTGATGTTCTCGAGGTAGTTGCCGAGCAGCGAGAGCCTCACCGCGTCGTCCTTCACGCCCTTCAGCACGTGGTCGATGAGGAGCGCTTCGTTGAACGTCGAAGCGACCTCCGCGACGAACGTCGGGTAGTCGGCCGTCGGGAACGGCTGCGTGCTGTTCGAGAGGTAGCTGTGGAGCGTGTGGCCGAGCTCGTGCGCCAGGGTGCTCATGTCCGCGTACTGCCCGTTGTAGTTCAGCAGCATGTAGGGGTGGACGCCGAAGGCGGCGTTCGAATAGGCGCCCGCGCGCTTGCCCGGAGACGGGTAGAGGTCGATCCAGCGCTCCCCCAGCGCTCGCTCGATCACCTTCGTGTAGTCGGGACCGAGCGGCGCCAGCGCTGCGACGATCTCCTGTCGTGCCTGATCGATGGGGTACTCGAGCTTCGCGGACGCCACGAGCGGCGCATACAGGTCGTAGTAATGCAGCTGCTCCACGCCCATCATCTTCTTGCGCAGCGCCAGGTACCGGTGGAAGACGGGCAGATGCGCGTTGACGCCGTCCACGAGGCTCTTGTACACGGACACCGGGATGTTGTTCGCGTCGAGCGCGGCCTCCACCGTCGAGGAGTACTTCCGCGCCTTCATGTAGAAGACGTCCTTCTGCGCGTTGGCATTCATCAACGTCCCGAACGTCCGCCGATAGTCGCCAAGTGCGCCGAAGAACGCCGACATCACCTTCCGCCGATCGTCGCGGTCAGGCAGCGCGCGATAGAGGTTGAACGCCGAGCTGTTCAACTTGACCGTCTTCCCGTCGCTGAGCGTCACCGACGGATACGGGAAGTCGGCGTCGAAGAAGGTGCCGTAGATGTCCGACGCCGCGGGCGCCATCAGGCTCGACTCGGCGATGAGGCGCTCCTCCGACTCGCTGCCGGTGTGCGGCTGCCTGCGCAGGATGTCGTCCAGGTAGTGCGCATAAACCTTCAGGCCGGGCCGCTCCTTCAGGAAGGACGCGACCTTCTGCCGGTCGATCCGCAGGATCTCCGGCTCCGCGTACGCCGCTTCCGCGCCGAACGACGAGCCGAGGCGCGTCACCTCCTGCTGCATCGCCTGGTGCCGCGTGTCGCGCGTGTCCTCGTCCGCCAGCTGGCTGGCGTAGGCCGATACCCGCCCGAGTTCCTTGGCGGCACCAAAGATCGCGTCCAACGCGGCTTGCAGCGTTTCCGCCGATTCACCCAGGCGGCCCTTGTACTGCTGCAGGCCCGGCAGCTGCGCGGCAACCCGGTCCTTCGCCTGCCGCCATGCCTCGTCGCTTGGGTAGAGGGCGGTCAAGTCCCACTTGTATCGATCCGGCACTTGCGATCGCTCGCGCTCCTGCACGATCGCGTGAACGCCGACAGCGGCGGCGACGAGCACGGTCAGAAGGACAGGGATGAAGGCGACCTGCGAACGGAGGATGAGAGACATGGGTGCAGTGTAACCGAGGTCGGTGGGGTTGTGTCCCGGCGTCACTTCACCAGGTCCCGGTACTCGGGATGGCGCTCGATGTACGTCCGGATGAACGGGCAGCGGGGGACGACGTGCAGGTTCTCGCGGACCGCATACTCCAGCCCGGCTCGCGCGAGCTGGCTCCCGATGCCCCGCCCCTCCAGCTCCGCCGGCACTCCGGTATGCACGAACGTAATCGTCTGCCCGGACTGCGAGTAGTCGAGGACAGAGACGATGTCCTCTACCGTGATCTCGAAACGGCCGATGGCTGTGTTGTGGACGACGTCTGCGCTCACGTTTCGTCCCTCGTGCTCTGCGCTCAGCACGTCGTCTTATTCCGCCCTGGGGTCCATCCGGACGATCAGGGGCTGAAGCGCCTCTTTGCCGTTGACCGTCAGGCGCACGGTGTACTGACCCGGCAGCGCGAGCGGGCCCTGGCGCGGCCCGAAGCCGCCACCCCCTCCGCCCGCCCCACCGCGGCCGCCCGACGCACCGGCCGGCGGCGGCGCGCCCCGCAGGTCCCACACCCAGCGGTGTTGGCCAGCGGTCGCGGCGAGTGATGGCGCCGCGGGTCTCCAGAAGACAGGGATGTTCAGCGTGGAGGGATCGACCGGCGTCGAGCGGTCGGCGCTCGAGTAGCGTCGCATCACGTCGCCGGCAGGATCGAGGATCTCCAGGACGACCGGGCCGGGGGCATCCGCCTTCAGGTAGTAGTCGATGAGCGCGCCATACGGCCGGTTCTCGGCGAGCGGTTCGTCTCGCGGCTGCGGCGTCCCGTTTTCCGAAGGCGGCGGCGTCAGGATCGTGTCAGCCGGGCGGAAGAGGTAGGCGTCGGCCCGAGCAACCTCGTCGGTGACCTGGCGCAGCGCCGTCATGCTGTCGATCACCCAGAAGCCCCGGCCGTGCGTGGCGACGATCAGGTCGTCGTCGCGGATCGCGATGTCGCGGACGGACACGGCCGGCAGGTTGAGCTGCAGCGACTGCCACCGCTCCCCGTCGTCGAACGACACGAACACACCCAGCTCGGTGCCGGCGAACAGCAGCCCGCGGCGGTCCGGGTCTTCCTTGATCGTCTGAAGGTAGACGCCAGGCGGCAGGCCGTTGGTGATCTTCTGCCAACTCTTGCCGCCGTCGCGGGTGCGGTAGGCATACGGGTGGTAGTCTTCCAGCCTGTGACGGTCGACGGCCGCATACGCCGCGTTGACGTCGAAGTGCGACGCCTCCATCATCACGACCTTGCTCCACGGCGTGAGCGCCTGGGGCGTGACGTTCTGCCAGGTCTTCCCCTCGTCCCTGGTGACGTGCATGAGGCCGTCATCGGTGCCCACCCAGAGAACGGAAGCCTTCAGCGGCGAGGGCGCGATGGTGTAGATCACACCGCGCCGCTTGCCCTGCGGCGCGTTGGCGGCCGAAGCCTCGTCCAGGTTGGGCGGCACGCCCGGTTCCTCTCGCGACAGGTCGGGGCTGATCTGCGTCCAGCTTGCACCGCCCGTCATCGTCCTGAAGAGGAACTGGTTGCTGAAGTAGAGCGCGCGCGGGTCCGCCACGGAGAAGACCAGAGGGAGCGTCCAGGTGTGGCGCGGCGGCTCGGTCATTCCGCGCTCGGGCGACACGTTGACCGTTTCGCCGGTCACCACGTTGCAGCGGGTGACCGTTCCGCCGAAGAGGATGTCGGGGTGGAGCGGATCGGGCGCGGTGTAGCCCGCCTCGCCGCCGGCACACGCCGGCAGCCAGTTCCGAGTCCCGATCTCGGCGAACATGCTCCGGGACGCGACGGTCACCGCGCCGCTGTCCTGTTGCGCGCCCGTCACCCAGTACGGAAACCGGTAGTCGGGGGCGACGTGGTAGAGCTGCGCGATCGACTGGTTGTACCAGGAACTCCACGTCGTCGCGCCGTCCACGGAGACGACGGCGCCCTGGTCGCTCGCCAGCACCATGCGCTGCGAGTCCTCGGGAGAGATCCACAGCTGGTGATAGTCGTCGCCGCCCGGCGCACCCTTGATGGCGGTCCAGCTCTTCCCCGCATCCGTCGAGCGGTAGAGCGAGGTGTTCGACACGTAGACGACGTCGGCGTTCTTCGGGTCGACGGTCACCTTGCAGAAATACCACCCGCGATCCCAGATGCGGCGCTCGGATGATACGAGCGACCAGGTGGCGCCCGCGTCGTCGGAACGATAGAGGCCGCCCTGCTTGGCGTCGACAATCGAGTACACGCGCGACGGCAGCGTCGGCGCAACGGCGATGCCGATCCGGCCCAGCCCGTCAGTTGGGAGACCCGTCGCGAGCGGCTTCCAGGACGTGCCCCCGTCGATCGACTTGAAGATGCCGCCACCCGGCCCGTACGAGGGCGGATAGATGCTCCATGGCGGCCGTCGCGTGTTCCAGAGCGTCGCGTAGACGATCCGGGAGTCGCGAGGATCGAGGGCCAGGTCGATCGCGCCGACGTTGTCGTCCTTGAACAGGACCTTCTGCCACGTGGCGCCGCCGTCGCGCGATCGAAACACGCCGCGATCCGGGTTGGGACCGTAGGCGTGGCCCAGCGCGGCCACGAAGACGGTCTCCGGGCGCCGAGGATCGACCAGGACGCGACCGATCTGCCGGGTGTCGTCGAGCCCGAGATGTTTCCAGGTTGCGCCGCCGTCGGTCGTTTTGTAGACCCCGTTGCCGTGGGAGATCTGCGACCGCATGTCCGACTCGCCCGTGCCGACGTACACGACGTCCGGGCTCGAAGGCGCGACGCCAATCGCACCGATCGAAGCGATCGGCTGGGAGTCGAATACCGGCGCCCACGTGCGCCCCGCATTGTTCGTCTTCCAGACGCCACCGCCGACCGACCCGAAGTAGAAGGTATTGGGCCTGCCCGGCACCCCGCTGACGGCGTTGACCCGGCCGCCTCGGAAGGGGCCGATCATTCGCCAGCGAAGTCCTGAATAGAGCCGAGCGGAAGAGGGTGGCTGGGCGGATACGTGCGCAAACCGCGCGCCGGCGACGAGCGCGGCGACAGCAATCGCGGTGAGCAGGCGGCGGCCTGCCCGTCGGCGGTGGAGCATGTGCGAATTCTCCCTGCTCTGCAGGATACACCGGCCCGGCTCTTGCTGCTGGTATCATTGAAGGCGGGACACATTTCATTTGCAGCGACCTCCGACCCGGATGCGAGCGTCCGGAGGATGAGACTCGTCCCGACCGAATTCCGCGAACTCGGTGGAGGTTCGATGATTGAGGCCCCTGACGCGACACGAGCCGTCAACCGCGCGCGGCGGCTCACCGACCGCCTTTTCGATCAGGTTCGACCGGAAGCCTACCTCGACCGCCCGATCCCCGAGCGTCATCGCATCCTCTTCTACCTCGGGCACGTCGAGGCGTTCGACTGGAACCTGGTTGGGCGCGGGTCGCTGGGCCTCGGCCCCGTTGACGCCGCGCTCGACGACCTGTTCGCGTTCGGCATCGACCCGCCGCCGGGCCAGCTCCCGTCCGATCGCCCCGAAGACTGGCCGAGCCTCGAGCAGACGCGGCGATACGTCCACCAGGTGCGCGAGCAGGTGGACAAACTGCTGACGGGCGCTCCACTCGACACCCTGCAGATGGCGGTCGAGCACCGGCTCATGCACGCGGAGACCTTCAGCTACATCCTGCACAACCTCGCGTGCGAGCGGCGCATCCCGGTTGCCGTTCCGGCCGACGAGGAAGCGCCGCCGCCCGAGCAGCGGTGGATTGAGGTCCCGGCAGGCGACGCCGTGCTCGGGAGATCGCCAGGTTCGGGCTTCGGGTGGGACAACGAATTCGGCGAGCATCGCGAGCAGGTCGCGGCGTTTGTCATGAGCCGCTACAAGGTCACCAACGCCGACTACCTGGCGTTCGTGGAGGCGGGGGGGCCTGCTCCGCACTACTGGTCGCTCGCCGGCAAGGAGTGGCGCTATCGCGGCATGTGGCAGGAGCGCGCGCTGCCGCCGCATTGGCCCGTCTACGTGACCCACGAGCAGGCCACGGCGTACGCGGCCTGGCGAGGCGGCCATCTGCCGTCGGAAGCGCAATTCCAGCGCGCGGCGTTCGGGAAAGAAACACCCGAGGCGCAGGCGCCGCGGCCGTATCCCTGGGGGACGGAGGTGCCGACAGCCGCGCATGGCAACTTCGATTTCGTCCGCCCCGACCCGGTGCCGGTGACTGCGACTCCCGCCGGCGACTCCGCTTTCGGGATCGCGCAGCTGGTGGGCAACGGTTGGGAGTGGACGCGCACGGTATTCGGACCGTTCCCCGGTTTCGAACCTCACCCCGCCTACCGGGGCTACTCGGCGAACTTCTTCGACGAGGAGCACTACGTGCTGAAAGGCGCGTCACCGGTCACGGACCGCACCCTCGTGCGGCCGACGTTCCGCAACTGGTTCCGCCCGCACTACCCGTACGTCTACGCGACGTTCCGGCTCGTCGAGGAGTGAGATGAACCCGATGGCTACCAGCGCCCGCCGGCGGCGTCAGGCGACGATGGCGCCGGAGACGAGCGGCTTTGCGGCCGACGTGGTCCGCGGCCTCAGCGCCGTGCCGAAGCGCCTCCCGTGCCAGTACCTCTACGACGATTTGGGGAGCGCGCTCTTCGAGGCGATCACCCTGCTGCCCGAATACGGCGTGACGCGCGCCGAAGAGGCGCTGCTGCGCGCACAGGCTCCGGCCATCGCGGAACGCCTGGTTCCCGGCATGATGGTCGCAGAGCTGGGCAGCGGCGGGGGCAAGAAGACCGCCTCGATCCTCGAGGCGATCCTGTCGTTCCAGGCTGACGTCTCCTATCTCCCGATCGACATCTCGCCCGGGGCCCTGACGACGTGCGAGCAGCGGATTGGCAGGCTGCCCGGCGTCCGCGTGCGGAGCATCGAGGCGCTGTACCTCGACGGCCTGCGCCGGATCGCGTCCGGCCGCGATGAGTGGCCTCCGTTGCTCGTCCTGTTCCTTGGTAGCAACATCGGCAACTTCGACAGACCGGAGGCCACGGGCTTTCTCTCCAGCGTGCGCGCCTGCCTTCGCCCCGGCGACGCGCTCCTGATCGGCGCCGACCTCCGGAAGCCGGTGAGCCGACTGCTTGCCGCGTACGACGATCCGACCGGCGTGACGGCGGCCTTCAACCTGAACCTCCTCGGCCGGATCAACCGGGAACTGGGGGGCACGTTCGACCTCAGGGCCTTCGAGCACGAGGCGCGCTGGTGCGAGGCCGAGTCGCGGGTCGAGATGCACCTGGTGTCGAGAGCTGATCAAACCGTGACGGTGGCGGCGTCCGATCTCAGTGTCGCGTTTGCGGCGGGCGAGACGATCTGGACCGAATCGTCCTACAAGTACGACCAGTCCTCCCTTGACGCACTCGGCCGCGCCAGCGGCTTCATCGTCGGGGAACGCTGGACCGACGACGTGTGGGGGTTCGCCGAGAGCCTCTGGCGCGTGGGATAGGCGGACGAACAGGTTGGGCCGGCAGAACAGGTGTAGGGCGAACCTTCGTGTTCGCCTCTCCGCGGTTTGCCGCACTGGTCGTGCGCCGCTGTATCATTCGCCGGTCGACGACGATGATCGTGACCGCCTGCGCTCCCATCCGCATTTGCGACTGCGGCGGCTGGACCGACACCTGGTTCGCCGGCCGCGGCCGCGTCTTCAACATCGCGGTGCGTCCCTGCGTCACCGTGCAGGCGGTCGTGCATCCGGCTGGCGACGGCCGGCCGCCCGTCTTCATCACCGCGGATGATGTGGGGGACCGGTACGCTCCCGCGAAAGTCGACGGCGGCTGGGATCGCCACCCGCTGCTCGAAGCCGCGATCGAGTCGATGCGCCTCCCAGGCGGGGTGTCCGTCGAGGTCTCGATTGCCTGCGACATCCCCGCCGGCGCCTCCACCGGGACGTCGGCGGCGGTCACCGTCGCCCTCCTCGCGGCGCTCGATCGCGCGAGGGGCGGAAGCCTGTCGGGTCTTGAAATCGCGCGTGCGGCCCACGACGTCGAAACCGGGCGCCTGGGGCAGCAATGCGGCATCCAGGATCAGATCTGCTCGGCGATGGGCGGCATCAATGACATCGAGATGACGACGTACCCGGAGGCGCGGGTGCGCCAGCTGTCGCTGCCCGCGACGGTGAAGTGGGAACTCGAGCGCCGGCTGATGCTCGTCCTGCTCGGCCGCGGTCACAGTTCCTCGGAGATTCACGAGCGGGTGATCGAACGGCTGACCAGCGCCGGCACCGAGTCACCCGAACTCCAGGCGCTGAGAGACGCGGCGGCGCGGGCGATCCAGGCCGCGAGCGCGGGCGACCTCGAGGCCCTTGGGCGCGCGATGTCCGACAACACCGAGGCGCAGCGAGGGCTGCACCCCGACCTGGTCTGCCTGGACGCGGATCGCGTCATTGCGATCGCGCGCGAGCATGGGGCGGCCGGCTGGAAGGTGAACGGGGCCGGCGGCGACGGCGGCTCCCTCACGCTGCTCGGCCCGCGATCGCTCGACGCCCATCGCGCCATGCTGCGCGCCATCCACGCCGAGTCCTCTCACTTCCGCCAGGTTCCAATCACGCTGGACGCCGAAGGCCTCCGGGTCTGGGCCGCCCAGTAGCCGCGGCCCCCCGTGCAGTGCTTCTTCAAAGGAGCAGGGCCTCAGCCGCCCTGGTCATCGTCTACTGCCAGCTCACCTGCAGGTTCTGCTTGCCGCGCGTCGTGACCCGGCGGTCGAGGTCCAGCTTCAGCAGCGCGGGCTTGTTTCCGATCTCCATCGCGGTCAGGTAGACCAGCCGCGTCACCTTCTCCATTTTCGCGTAATCGACCCGGTCTTCCGTGTCGTTCGCCTGGTGGTAGTCGTCCGTCGTCCCGCAGAAGAACCAGACGCCGGGGATGCCGTACCGGATATAGGGATACTGGTCGCTTCGGAAGAAGAAGCGATCGGGGTGCGACGTCGCCTCGTACTTGTAGTCCAGGGCGATCTTCACGGTCTTCTTCGCGATCTCGTTGATCGTGCCGTCCAGTTCGGAACTGAGCTTGTTGGATCCAATCAGGTAGATGGCGTTCGGGTCGTTGCGCGAGATCATGTCGAGGTTGAGGTTGGCGGTGATCTTCTCCACCGGCACAGGGCTGTGCGATACGAAGTAGTAGGCGCCGAGGAGACCCTTCTCCTCGCCGGTGTGCCAGACGAAGATCACGGACCGCTTCGGCCGTGCCACGGTGAGCGCCTTCGCGATCGAGAACATCCCGACGACGCCCGAGATGTTGTCGTCCGCGCCCGCGAACACCGAGTCCTCGCGGTAGCCGATGCCGTCGTGATGCGAGCCAATCACGATGTACTCGCCCTTCAGCACCGGGTCGGTCCCCTCGATCCACGCGACGACATTCCGCCCGGCGCCCTTGCGCGTCTCGATGCGCACTGCCAGGTCGACGTCCCGGCCGGGGATGTCCCTCGGAGGCACGCGCTGGCCCTGCCCGAGCCGCTCGAACATCAGGTCGAGGTCCGCGCGCGTGACGCCGAGCAGCGCCGCGGCCGCATCGTGGCGGACGTCCACCTGGAACACGGCGGGCACCTGCGCGCTGCCGAGGCCGATCTCGGAGTCCGTCGGGCGCCCTCGATCCACGTTGTCGAACGAGATCCCCCTCTTCGCCATCGCGGCCTCGCGCTCGGGAGGGATGACGGTGAGGATCGCCGCCGCGCCCTTCTCGCGCGCGAGCGTCGCCCTCCGCGTGACCAGCGCACGGTTGTCGGCCTGCCGAAGCGCGTGCGAGGCAGGCAACGTCGCGTCGAGGATCACCGCGACCTTCCCCTTGAGATCGACACCGGCGAAATCGTCCCAACCGAGCGCAGGCGCGTTGGCGCCGAGGCCGAGGAGGACGAGCGGGCCGCTGGCGGAGGCCGGGGCGATCCACCGCCCGCGCACGGCGAACGCGGCCGGCGTCGAAAACGTCGTGCGAACCCCGCCCGCGGTCGCCGACATGTGGGACGCTGCCTCCGACACCGTCGTCAGGTCCAGCGGCATCTCCTGGAAGAACGACCCGCCCGGCATCAGAGGCTTCAGGCCGATGCGTTCCGCGGTGAGCGCGATATAGCGGGACGCAATCTCCAACTCCGGGGACGGCATATTGCGCCCCTTGAAGTCCGGGGAACCGAGGAACTGCATGTGGAACTTCATGTCGTCGGCGCGGATGACGCCGACGCCCTTGTCGTGGAGCCCGGCTTTCGCCGGATGCGGGACCTGGGCGACGGCGGGCACGAGGCCCGCGGCAAGGACGACGACAACCAGGAACGCCAACCGCCTCGACCCGCTGCGCATGATTGCCTCCCGAAACGAACCGGATGCGACGCGGCATGGTAACCGGCCCGACCGTGGCAATCAAGGACTCGGGCGCCATGCGGCTGGCAGGAACCGAACCTCTACAGCTCGACACCTTGCACTTCTACCTATGGGCGGCTATCATGGCCGTACGATAGGTAGAAGTGCAAGGTGTCTATACATGCCCGACAAATCCGACCTCCCGCAGGGCACGCTGGACCTGCTCATCCTCAAGGTCGTCGCGCTCGGACCGCTCCACGGCTACGCCATCGCCCAGCGCCTCCAGCAGGTGTCGCGCGACGTGGTCCAGGTGCCGCAGGGCTCGTTGTACCCGGCGTTGCACCGGCTGGAGAATCGCGGGTTGTTGGCCGCCGACTGGAACGAGACCGAGACCGGCCGTGAGGCCAAGTTCTATCGGCTCACGCGCAAGGGCCGCACGCAGCTCGAACGGGAATCCGCGAACTGGCGCCGCCTGGCCGTGGCCGTCGGCCTGATCCTCCGCCTCTCCCAGGGCGACGTGGAATGACCTGGTGGAACCGTCTCTGGCACCGGGGCAGGCTCGAGGCGCAGCTCGACGAGGAACTGCGCTTCCACCTCGAACAACACGCCGCCGACCTGGTGGCGCGCGGCGTCGCCCCCGCCGAGGCGCAGCGACAGGCGCGGCTCTCTCTCGGGGGTCCCGAACAGGTGAAGGAAGGCTGCCGTGACGCCCGGGGAACGCGGTGGCTCGAGGACTTGTGGCAGGACGCCCGCTACGCCTTGCGCACCTTGCGGCACCAGCCGGGCTTCACGGTTGCCACGCTGGCGACGCTCGCGCTGGGCATCGGGACGACGACCGTGATGTTCACGGTGGTCGAGAGCGTTCTGCTCAAACCGCTGCCCTTCCCCGAGCCCGACCGCCTGGTCTCGGTGAAGGGACGCCAGGAGACCTCGCGCGACGACGTGCAGTACCTGGCATACCCGGACTTCCTCGATTGCCGGCGCACCAGCCGCTCGCTCGACCTGGCCGGCTGGGTCTACAACTCAGCCACGCTCAGCGACCCCGGCGAGGCCGAATACGAACAGCAGTTCGAAATCTCAGCCAACCTGTTCTCCGTGCTCGGCGTTCGGCCGCTCCGTGGACGCGCGTTCCTCGAGGAAGAGGACAAGCCTGGCGGAAGGCCAGTGGCCATCCTCGGCTTCGGCTTGTGGCAGCGACGCTTTGCCGGCTCACCGGAGGCTGTCGGCGCGACAGTCGTCCTGGACGGCAGGCGTTACACGATCGTGGGCATTGCGCCGGAGGCTCTCCGCCTCGATGGAGAGGCGGACGTCTATACACCCCTCGGCCAAGACACCGCGAAGTACCTGCAGGGGCGAGCGGCGCATCCCGTCAGGGGCCTGGCACGCCTGCGCCGCGCCGCAACGCTCGTACAAGCGCAGGCCGAGGTGGCCGCGATTGGCCGAGGGCTGGCGGAGCACCATCCGGAGACCAACCAGGGCCGCTCGCTCCACGTCCAGCTGCTGGGCCCCGACGTGGAAGACGTCCGGCCCACGCTCTGGCTGCTCTTCGGCGCCGTCACGCTGGTGCTGCTGATTGCGTGCGCCAACGTGGCGAGCCTGATGCTGGCGCGCGCGGTGTCGCGCGAGCGTCAACTGGCCATGCGCGCGGCCCTCGGCGCGGGCCGCTTCCGACTGGTGCGCCAGTGCCTGACCGAAACTGCCGTGCTCGGCCTGGGCGGAGGCGCGCTCGGCATCGCCCTGGCGGGCCTTGGCCTTCGCCCGTTCGTGACGCTGTGGCCCGGCGCCCTCCCTCGTGCCGACGAGGTGCAACTGGACTGGCGCGTGCTGGCGTTCGTCGTCGCGGTGTCCATGGTCAGCGGAGTGCTGTTCGGGATGGCGCCCGCGCTCCGCGTTCCCACGCGTGCACTCGATGTGGCCCTCCGCACTGGAGGCCGCAGCGTGACCGGCGCCTCGCGACGCCTGCACGGCTTCTTCGTGGTCGCGCAAATCGCCTTGGCCGTAGTGCTGCTGGTCTCCGCCGGGACCCTGGGGCGCACGCTTCTCCGCCTGTCCGCGCTCGATCCCGGGGTGGACGTGCACAACGTGCTCGTCACCCGCATGGCCCTTTCACCCGCCACGCTTCCCGAGCCCGGCCGCATTCGAGCCGCGTGGGACGATGTCCTGGAACGCTCGGGCCGGGTGGCGGGCGTTGAAGCCGTCGCCATGGTCGATACCGTCCCCATGCGCGAGGGCAACAACCAGAACGGCTACTGGACGACGGCGGCCGTCCCGGCGGAGAACCGACAGCCGGTCGCCCTCTCCACTTGCGTGACGCCAGGCTATCTCCAGGTCATGGGCATTCCGCTGCGCCGGGGACGCTTCTTCACCGACCGCGACCAAATGGACAGCCAGCGCGTCATCGTCATCGACGACGTCCTTGCGCAAAGCGCGTTCGGGCATGTTGACGCCGTGGGCCGCCAGCTGTGGATACCCGACATGGGGACAGGTCCGCTCCAGGTCGTGGGCGTGGTGGGCCACGTCCGATACTGGGGGCTCGCCGGAGACGATCAGTCGACCGTGCGCGCGCAGTTCTACTATCCGTTCGCCCAGGTGCCCGACGGCTGGTTGCGCCGCTGGTCGCAACTGATGTCGATTGCCGTTCGAACCAGCGTTCCGCCGTTGAGCATCGTTCAGCCTCTGCGCCATGAACTGCGCGGCGTGGCCAACGACCAGGTGCTGTACGAGGTTCGCACCCTGGAGCAGCTCGCGGCCGGCACGCTCGATCGGCAGCGCTTTCTGCTCTTGCTGTTTGCCATCTTCGCCGCGCTGTCGCTGCTGTTGGCCTGCATCGGCATCTACGGCGTGCTGGCCTACTTCACCAACCTGCGCGTCCCGGAATTCGGAGTGCGGATGGCACTGGGCGCCAGCACGCGCGACGTGCTCAACCTGGTGTTCCGTCACAGCCTGGGCATGATTGGCATGGGCGCGGCGGCGGGTGGCGTCGGCGCCCTCGCCGCGTCGCGTCTTCTGCAACGTGTCGTGGTCGGCATGCAGCCGACCGGCGCCGGCACAGTCCTCGTCATGATCGGGGTCCTCGCGGCCGCCGCTCTCTTGGCGACCTTCTTCCCGGCGCGTCGCGCCAGCCAGACCGACCCGATTCAGGCGTTGAGACAGGAGTAGTTGGCGTCAGTATTCCGCGAACGCTTCGTCGGCGTAGCAATAGAGCCAGCGCTCGCCGGGTTCCGCGGAGGCGATCACCGGGTGGCCGCTCGAGCGGGCGTGGCCGCTGGCGTGCCGGTTCGGGGAGGCGTCGCAGCAGAGCGTCGCCCCGCACGACTGGCAGATCCGAAGGTGCACCCAGCGCGCCCCCATCTTGACGCACTCCTCGCACTCCTGGCGCTCGGGCCCCTTTACGGTGGCTACCGCTTCGAGATGACCGCAACTCTCGCTCGCCATCGTTCCTCCACCTTCCCAGTTCTACCTTGCCAGTTCTACCTTCTCAGTTCTACGTTCCACCTTCTCAGTTCTACGTTCTCACTTCTACGTTCTACGTTCTCAGTTCTCCGTCACTTGCCGCTCGAGCGCCGCCCGGTCCCACCCGCCCAGACTCGCGGCCGCGTCGTAGGTCGACTTCAGGAACTCCATCAACGCCCTGTCAGGGTCGGGCGACGCGCGGAGCACGTCGTAGGGAAGGATGAACTCTCCGAGTTCGCGGTGATAGAAGGCGCCGGCCGGACCCACCCTTGCCTCCTCCAACCCCGCCGGCGGCGGCGCGGCGTAGGCGTAGTAGGCGGCATCCGGGAACCCGCCGCCGCCCGGCCAGAATCCGTGGCTGATCACCTCGTGCGAGTAGGCCTCGCGCGTGACGGGATCGGCGCCGTCGCGTTCCGGCGCCCGCCGGCCGGAGAACCGCGTCAGGGCCAGGTCGAAGCTGCCCCAGAACAGGTGCACCGGGCTGACCTTGCCCACGAAGCCCGCGCGGAACCTCTCGAAGACGCGCGTCGAGTCGAGGAGCACCTGGAGGAACCGCCCGACGAACGCGGCGTCGTAGGCGGCATGCGACTCGTCGCGCTCGAAGGGAATGGGATCGGGAACTTCCACGGGAACCGGCCAGATGTCCACCTTCACTCCCGCGTCGTGGAGTGCCGCCATGGCGGCCCGATAGAAGTCCGCCACCGACCGCGGCCGGAGTTCGACCGTCCGCGATGTGCCCGCTGTCTCGATGATGAAGCGATGGTCGACGAGGTCGAACGTCATCGCAACCGCCGTCCCGCCGACGAACACCATCGGCGTGCGGAAGCCCCGCGGCGTCACTCGAAGAGTGGTGTTCCAGAAGTGATTCGCGGGTGGCGCCTGCGCCAGGCACACCTTTCCAGCCACCTGCGTCCAGAGGTGCAGCGTGTCGCAGGTGTCGCGCCATTCGCCGAAGGGCAGTGCCGGCCAGGCCGTCGGGGGCATGAGGCCTCCCTGGCAGGTCGCCGCCTGCCGCGGTACGTTCCGATGATGGGAAACCTCAGCGTATCGCCGCTCGATCGCCGGGCGCAAGCTGGTGCGCGGGCCGCCTCCCGTGCACGGCCGCCAGGGCGCCGTTTCGTTGCAGACCGGCCGGCGGCACGCTACCATCCGTCTCGCATGAAACGAGCCGCCGTCCTCGCCGCTCTCGTCGTGTGTTTCCTTGCCGCCTCCGCTGCCGTCGCCTCGGCGCAGCACGAGGACGAGCGCTATGTACCGGAGACCGATCCGCTGGTGCTGAGGAACCTCGATCACTGGCAGGACCTCAAGTTCGGCCTGCTGATGCACTGGGGCCCCTACAGCCAATGGGGCGTCGTCGAGTCATGGTCGATCTGCGCGGAAGACGAAGGCTGGTGCCGGCGAAGCCTCCCGGACTACATCGACTACAAGCGAAAGTACGAAGGGCTGAAGACGACGTTCAACCCCGTCAAGTTCGATCCGGATCGCTGGGCGCAAGCCGCGCGCGCCGCGGGCATGAAGTACGTCGTCTTCACGACGAAGCACCACGACGGCTTCTCGATGTTCGACTCGAAGTACACCGACTACAAGATCACCTCGCCCGACTGCCCGTTCTCTTCCAGCCCGCGGGCCAACGTGACCAGGGAGATTTTCGACGCCTTCCGCAAGCAGTCGTTCCTCGTGGGCGCCTACTTCTCCAAGCCGGACTGGCACAACCCGGACTACTGGTGGCCCAACTTCGCGACACCCGACCGCAACGTCAATTACGACCCGGCGGCGCATCCGGATCGATGGGCCCGCTTCGTGGCTTTCACGCACAACCAGGTGATGGAGCTGATGAGCGGCTATGGCCGCGTGGACATCCTCTGGCTCGACGGCGGGTGGGTGCGCAAGCGCGAGACCGACGAGATCACCCGCGACTATCTCGCTGCGCTCGGCCAGGCGCCGGGGGGCTTCGTGAAGTCGCGCGTCGTGAACCAGGACATCCGCATGGACGACCTGGTGGCCAGGGCGCGCGAAAAACAGCCGGGCCTGATCGTCGTGGATCGCGCGGTCTACGGGAAGAATCAGAACTACCTGACGCCGGAGAACCGCGTGCCCGAGAAGGCACTCCCCTATCCGTGGGAGTCGTGCATCATCTCGGGCGGCGGGTGGTCGTTCACGTCGGACGCGAAATACATGTCAGGGCGGGAAGCGATCCGACTGCTGGTGGACGTCGTGGCGAAAGGCGGGAACCTGCTCTTGAACATCGCGCCCGGCCCGGACGGCGCGTGGCAGCAGGGCGCGTACGATTTGCTCGCCGAGATCGGCGCCTGGATCGGCGTCAACGGCGAGGGAATCTACGGCACACGGGCGATGGCCCCTTACGCCGAGGGGCCTATCCGAATGACCCGCGCAAAGGACGGGAGCGCCTTCTTCTTCTACCTGGGGGACGAACAGGAGATCGGGATGCCGGCTGAGATACGCGTCGCGTCCCACCGCCCGGCCGAGAACGCGGTCGTCACGCTGCTCGGCGCCAAGCAGGCGCCGCTCCAATGGAAGACCGACGGCAAGGGGTTCGTCGCGCTCATCCCGCAGGCGCTGCGCATACACCCGCCCTCGCGCCATGCCTGGGCCCTCAAGGTCTCTCGCCTGGCGGATTAGATCGAAGTCTCCGGCCTCTGCCTGTATCCGGTCACCCGTTTGTGCTACCGTCGGCGTGCAGCAACCTCATATGCCCTCCCGTTACCGGTTTCGCCTGTCGTCGGTCGTCGCCGTCGTGGGCGTCCTCGCCTGCGCCGCGATCCTCCTGCACGCCCAGTCCCTCGACAAGGAAGTCGTCGCCACGATCTCCGGGCCCGAGCTCGCCGGCGGCATCGTGTCTGGCGTGGCGTGGGACGGGGACGCGGTCATCGTGCAAACGGCGGCCGCAAACAAGGACGGGACGCTGACAGGGCGCTACTTGGCGGCGCCCGGGCGCGGCATGGAGGTGCGGCCCCTGCCATCGCCTCCAGCTGGCCTGGCCGCGTACTGGCGGATGAAATCGAGCCGCGTGAGCCCGACGGGGCTGGGTCGTATCCAGGTGCGGACGGATTCGAAGATGCCGATGTATGGCATCGCCTCGCAGGAGAAACGGCTGTCAGACGCCGCCGACATGGGCGGGATCGTGACGCTCCATGAGGTGAGGATCGGAAACCTGGTGATCCACAGGCGTCGCGACGTCGAGCCGTACGACGGCGAGGTGTGGTCCTGGTCGCCAGCCGATGTCAATCGCGTGGCCTACGTGGACGAGAAGGGGGATCTCTGGGTCGCCGCCGCCGACGGGCGGGAGGCGATCCGGCTCGCCAAGGGACATTTCACCCTGCCCGCATGGTCGCCGGACGGACGACTGCTGGCCGTCGCGGAGCGCAAGGAGGGCGGGACGAAGTGGGACATCGTCGTCATCCACCTCGGCGAGAAGTTGCGATCGCCGCGACGCAACTGAGCCAAGCCCCCGGGTCGCGAGCGAGCGGGGGCTCGTAGGCTGGCTCGGCCTCCCCGTCAACCTGCCGGTTCAACGCTCAACGGCTGACTGACCGTCGAGGCTCGACGGTGAACGGTCAACGGTCGACGGGAGTGGCTCCCCACTTGCACTCCTCACCGCCGGCCGAACTGGACAGGAGGAGGAGGGAGACGTGCTTCACTTGATCGGTTGGATAATCTTCGGGCTGATCGTCGGGATCATCGCCAAGCTGCTCGTGCCGGGCCGGGATCCGGGCGGGTTCGTCACCACCGCGCTGATCGGTATCGTGGGCGCGCTGCTGGCGGGCTGGATTGGACGGGCGGTGGGATGGTACGGACCGGACGACAGTGCGGGGTTCCTGATGTCGATCGTCGGCGCGGTGGTGCTGCTGGCCATCTACCACGCGCTGTTCCGCCGCAGAGAGGTCATCCGCTGAGACGGGCAGGGACGTTTCCCTGCCCCTCCCTCGCACCGAGCGCGACTCGCAGTCCCGCCTCAGGGTCCTCTGCCGCTTACTTGACTGAATAGCTGTTGATGACCGGGTAGTGGTCCGAGAAAGTCCCGGGCGTCGTGACGACGACCGACCATGCCGGCTTGGCCCGGGCGCCCGCGTCCTGCAGCCAGTAGTCCAGCTTCATCGAGGGCGACGAGGTGAACGCGGTAAAGCCCTTACCCGACGCCACCTGGCCCCAGCTGTCCACGAAATTCGGCGACATCGCCGGATCGATCTCGTTCCGATCGGCGTTGAAGTCGCCACCCACGATCTGAGGCGTCGAGGAACGCGACGCGTACGACTTGAACGTCGACATCGCTGCCGACCGTTGCGTCGGATTCGTGGGAGGCAGGTGGACGGCGAACGCCTGAAGGACGACGCCGCCGACGCTCACCGCAAGCCGCGCCACGCCGCGGGCCGAGTGGTACGAGTCGGCGTACGGCAGGAACGTCGTGCCCGAATTGACGACCGCCAGCGAGCTGAACACGGCGACGCCCTCGTCCTCGCTTGACGTGCAGGAGCTCCCGTTCCAGGCGCCGGGCGGGCAGTGGCTGCGGAACACGCCGCGCCAGGTCTTCCCGGAGCGTGCCTGCAACTCGTTGATGTACGTGTTGTACTGGGTCTGGCGGGCTTCCACCATCACGACGATCTGCGGTTGCGGCGTCATGGCCATGACGTAATCGACGGCTCGCTGTGCGTGCGACGCACTCGAGTCGTTGATCTGGATGTTCCAGGTCACCACCGTGACCGACGTGCCGCCCGTGCTGGTCGTCGTGGTGGTCGTGCTGCTGCTGCCGGACGCGACGTCGATGTAATCGAGGTTCATCCCGCCCGTATCGAACAGCAGCGTCATCAACTGCTGCCCGGCGCCGAGCGTGACCGGCACGCTCACCGTCGTCCACGACTGCCAGCCGCCAGTCGCCGGGATGCTGACCGTTTTCCAGACGTTGCTCGCGGTGTTGAAGCCAACGTGGAGCGACGCGCCGTTGGGCGACGCGACGCGCAGCTTGACGGTGTACGAGCCGGCCGCACTCACGTTGACCGAGTAGTTGAGCCACTCACCGGGCGTAATCCAGCCCACATCGTACCCGCCCGCGGTGCAGGTCTCGATGTCGACGTTCGTCTGGCGGAACTGCCCGCCGGTATTCCCGCTGGTCGAATCGTGGTACGAAACGCCCTCGCCACCGTTGTCGAAGTTCTCGCCCTTGATGTGACCCGGGAGGGTGACCGCCGAGCCGAGGTACGGAGTGGCGGTGGCCGTGGCGGTGGCGGTGGCGGTGGCTTTGACAGTCACCGTCCCGGACAGCGACAGGGCGCCGGTGTTGGACGTCGGCGCGGCCGCCGTGTCGGACGTCGGCGCGACAACCGTGTCGGCGACCGGGACAACGACGGTGTCATCGGTCATGGTGCCGGGCGACTCGAAGAGATAAGGCCCGTTGCTCAGAACGATCTGGTCGATCTCCGCGCCGTCTTCGCGGGCCTGCACCCGGAGCGTGTGGGTGCCCGTGGTCGAGAACTGGATGGTCGTCGACTGCGAGAGCCAGTAGGCGCTATCCTGCCAGCCCCACCCGGACGGCGCGCACCCACTGCACCGTTCGAGGTTCACGTTCAGCGCGCTGGTCGTGCCGATGCGGTACACCGCGGTGCCATCGGCCGTGACGGCGTCCGAGTACTGGACCCAGATCGAATCGTTGTACTTCGAGTTGGCCGATGCGCGCAGGCGCACCCACACGTGGTAGGGCGTGCCGGCCGGCGCGTCGAAGGTCGCCTCGAAATAGTCCGTGGGCTGCGGGGGCGGCTCGGTCGCCGCGGACCAGCCGTAATCGGCACTGCCGATGAACTTACCGTCGGCTGCCGTCGGGTCGTCGGCGATCGACCAGTTGCCATGCACATTCTTGAAGTCCGCGGACCGGAGGACGATGTCCGGCGCGGCTGCGGCGAGGTGCAAGACGGGAATCGTGAGCGTACACACGAAAAGGAACGCGACCAGGCGTCGCAGCAACATCACACCTCCTGGCAGGGGCTGGCGCACACGGCACGGGGCCGTATCGCCGCCCGGGGGGGTTAGTGGAACAGGCCGCGAGGGAGCTTGCGACCGGGCCCGCACCGTGGCAAGGACGCGGCCAGCCGCGCTAAACGTATAGGCAAGAGTGATTTAGGGCGTTCGGCCTTGATTCCCAGCCCAGCCGCTGTAGGCGCAGGCAACTGAGCCGTTTGTAGAAATTACGCGATCAAGTCAGGAAGGGTAGGATTCTGGCCGGAAATCAGCAGAAATGGACTGTGACCGGACAGCCCTGATGAGTTGTGGCTCGCTACGGATGAAGTACATCGACGCTATAGGTGACGGTCCAGTCGGGGGGGATGTTGCCCGAGTCGTAGATGCGAACGCAGTAATTCCCGGCGAGCGCCGAGCCCTGGACTGCCTGGGATCCCGCCTTCGAGTTCCCATTCGACTGCAGCGCAGTGCCGCAATTGGTGCCGTCCCAGCTCGCCAGGCTCACGCCGACCCCCATCGTCGCGAGCGGCCCGACACTCGTGACGGTGACGGTGACGACGCCGGCAGCGCCCACCGTGAAGGAGTGCGCGGCCGACCCGCCCTGCGCGATCGAACCCGAGAAGCTATCCGTCTTGGTCGCCGGCGACGGCGTGATCGTCGTGAGCCCGTTGTTGCTGTTGCAGCCAGCCGCCGTGGCGAGCAGCGCCACCAGCGACACGATTCCCACGCCGCGCTTCACAAGGACCCGCATCGATGTTCCCTTCCGCCGAAATGCCTGCAGACCTGTTCAACGGTAACAAGAACGGGCCCGGCAGATCTACAAGAATCCCGGCAGAAGGGGCGCACGGCAGGCAGGGGACGAGCCGAGCCGGTTCCGCCTGCCCTGCTGCTCTCACGGCCTCAGCGCGTCGATGTTGCAGCCGATGTCGGTGCCGTCGGTCGCCAGGTTGTTGTACTGGCTGGACGACGAAAGGCGATAGTTCCCGCCGGCGGCGTCGACCAAGCCGACGTCGGCCAGCGTCGTGGGGAAGTAGTTGTCGCCTGGGTACATCCCTGCGTTGCCGCCGATCAGGACATTGCGCCGGAAGGTCGCGCCCGGGTAGTACGCGGCCAGCGTGCCGTTCCCTTCGCTCGCGTTCGAGCCCATGATCGCCCAGGCGTTGTCGGGGACGATGTTGTTGGTGAACGCGAACCCGGTCACGGCGGGTCCATCCGCGTAGACCACCGACGAGCCGTCCGTGAACACCGTGTTGTGATCGATGGTGATGTCGTTTCCGCCAACCGTCAGCAGCAGCTGGCCCTTCCCTCCCCACCGCGCGCCGCTGATGTCGTCGAACAGATTGTTGCGCACGGTGATGTCGTTGGTCACCGTGTAGGTGCTCGCATCCAGGCCCAGGATGTTGATCGCCGACGCCACGTGCCGGACGATGTTGTTGGTGATCGCCACGTGCTGCACGACCGACCAGGGCGCGCTGCCTTCCTGGTTGCGCGGCGTCAGCACGATCGCGTATCCGGTCTGCGCGGCCGCCCAGTTGTACTCGACGACGTTGCCGTCGACCGTCACGCGCTGCGCGTTCTTGAGCTCGATCAGGTTCTTGATCACCCACCCCTGGCCGCGCCAGGAAGGCGGCTTGGCGATGCGGTTGAACCGGATCGACACGTCGGACGGGACGAGGTTCGGGATGCCCGGGTCCGCCCCGCCGAAGAGGATGTTCTCCCCGGCCGCCTCGAGGTAGTTGTTCTCGATGGTGTACGGCCCGGGGCCATTCCATCCCGCGATCGCCTGCGAGTCGCTGACCGTTGACTTGATGTCGGAGATGTAGGAGTTGACGACCGACGTGGACGCCGAGTTGACCACGATCCCGCGCTTCTGGCCGTTGGTCGGGTCGCCATGGATGTAGCAGCGGTCCACGACGAGATGATGAGGCGTCTGGCTGGCCG
Source organism: uncultured Acidobacteriota bacterium (assembly GCA_963724775.1). Classification (GTDB taxonomy): domain Bacteria; phylum Acidobacteriota; class Vicinamibacteria; order Vicinamibacterales; family Fen-181; genus CAVRWB01. Next base: position 156,527 of record CAVRWB010000020.1, on the reverse strand, counting down.
AGGTCTGGAGCGTCCGATCGCCGCCGAATTCGACGATCTGGTTTTCGGCGTACGTGCTGACGATCTCGAGGAACTGCAGCCGGTAGTGGTGGGCCCCGGCCTCCGTCGTGAATGCCGGCATCCCCGCCGTCCCGCCGCGGATTCGGGCGAGCGCCGATGCGTAGCCGGGCGTCACGCGAACGCCCGCTCCCGGGAGCGACGATGCGGGCGCGCTCGACTCGATCGTGATGTAACTGCTGCCGCCCTTGGCCGGCAGCACGAAGGTGCCGCTGTAGGTGGCGCCCGGCGCCAGGAGGATCGTGTCGCCCGGCTGCGCCTCGTTGATCGCGGCCTGCAGGTCGCCGCCTGCCGGCACGGTGATCGTGCCACCCGACGACGATGGCGGGGGCACGCTGCCGCCTCCACCTGGGCCCGTCGCAACGGCGACTGACGCGAGATTTGTCTTGCCGGTGTCGAACAGGATCGTCATCTGCTGCGTGCCCGCGCCCAGCGAGACAGGCACGTTCACGGTCGTCCATGACTGCCAGTCCCCGGTCGGCGGCACGGAAACGCTCGCCCACACGTTGCTCGTGTTGTTGAACCCGAGGTGCAGCGAGCCACCGTACGGGGACGCCACGCGCAGTTGGGCCGTGTAGCTGCCGGCGCTCGCCACGTTGACGGTGTAGTTCAGCCACTCGCCGGCGGCCGTCCACCCGATGTCGTAGCCACCCTCGGCGCTCGACTGGATGTCCACGTCCGTGGAGCGATAGGCGCCACCGCTGTTGCCGGCGGTCGTGTCGTGGTACGCGGCGCCCTCGCCGCCATTGTCGAAGTTGGCAGCGGCAACCGTGCCGGGCAGCGGCGCCGGCGTTCCCGAGTAGGGACCGGGCGTCGAAGAAGGCGTCCCGCCTCCGCCCGACGCGCTCACGACTTTCACATAGGCGATATTGAGTCCGCTCGTGTCGAACAGGAGCGTCATCAGCTGGCCGCCCGCCCCGAGGGTCACGGGCACGCTCACGGTCGTCCAGGCCTGCCAGCCGCCCGTTGCCGGAACCGTCACGGCCTTCCACACGTTGCTCGACGTGTTGAACCCGAGGTGCAGCGCGCCGCCCGACGGTGAGGCGAGCCGAATCTGCGCCGTGTAGCTCCCGGCGGCTGGGACGCTGACGGTGTAGTTCAGCCACTCGCCCGCGGCAATCCACCCGATGTCGTAGCCGCCTTCCGCCGACGGCTCGACGTCGACGTCGTCCTGCCGGTAGGCGCCACCCGAGTTCCCGGACGTCGCGTCGTGATAGGCGACTCCCTCGCCGCCGATGTCGTAGTTCGCGGCCTGAATCGTGCCGGGGATGGAGACCGCGGTGCCGGTGTACGGGCTGGGCGCGGCGGCCTGGACAGGTGTGCGCGTGCCGCGGGCGCCCGCCAGGCAGGCGACAACGACAGCGGAGATGACACGAGCTCTCGCTCCGAATCTGATCATGAAACCTCCAGGCGGACGGTCGCGGGGAGTCGTCCTCGCGCCCTGAGCCTTGAGTCCTTGGGTCTTCCGGCGGTCCCGGCGCGCCACGCAAACACGCGGCCAGTTTTGCGAAGTTTTTGATGGAGAGTGACTTGCGAGGACGAGGTGAGGGCCGATGGGGAACCCGCTGGCTGCCGCTTCGAGCAGCCACGTCGGGAAATCGAACGCGGCGGTATGGAGACGTGGCACTGGGCTCTCGGCCCGTGTCGGGCTAGCGGGCGGCAGGACCTTTCCGTGCGCGGAAGCAACTGCCTACCGCCTACTGCCCACTGCCTACTTCATGACTACCCTCGCATCGCCGCGGCGTACCCTTCAGGTTCCCAGCCGCGCTCGTACGTGCGGCCCCACATGGCCTGGGCGGCCTTGTCGTTCAGGATGTGACCGTTCTTCGGGTCGCAGGTGATGGTGTGGCCCGCGCGGTAGGCGATGTTCGCCAGGTGGCACAGCAGGACGCTGCGGTGCCCCTGCTCGATGTCGGCGTTCGGCGCCTTGCGCGAGCGCACGCAGTCGAGGAAGTTGACGATGTGATACGAGTCGAGGCGATCGCCGGGCCCCGTCGTGTCCACGGTCGACTGCTCCGCCTTGTCCTCGATCTTCTTCACGACCTTGTTCTTCTGGTCGAAGACCGTGTACGCATCGTCGTCGATGAGCACGCTCCCCTGCTCGCCGTGGAACGTCACGCCGCGGCTCTGCCCCTCGGTCCTGAACCCGTTGCAGCTGCGGCCCTCCCAGATGATCGACTTGCCGCCCTCGAACGCGAAGGACGCCACCTGCGTATCCGGCGATTCCCAATCGTCCTTGTAGTGGAAGCGCCCGCCGGACGAGTCGACGCGCGTCGGGAAGTCCAGGCCCATGCCCCACCGCATCACGTCGATTTCATGGGTGCCGTTGTTACAGGCCTCGGTCGTGCCCCAGTTCCAGAACCAGTGCCAGTTGTAGTGGATGACGTTGTCCTTGTACGGGCACCGCGGCGCCGGTCCCTGCCACAGCTCGTAGTCGAGACCGGCCGGCACTGGGACTTCCTTGCCGATGCCGATCGGCCCGCGCGTGTTGACGTACCAGCCGCGCGCGAAGTACACGCGGCCGATCAGGCTGCCGTCGCGCAGCTGCGGCACGAGCGCCGTGAGGTTCGGCCAGGAGCGGCGCTGGCTGCCCATCTGCACGATCCGGTTGTACTTCCTCGCCGCGGCGATCAGCAGCTCGCCCTCGAGCGGGTTGTGGCCGCACGGCTTTTCGACGTAGACGTCCTTCCCGGCGGCGCAGGCGAGGATGGCCGCCGGCGCGTGCCAGTGGTCGGGCGTCGCGATGACCACCGCGTCCACGCTCTTGTCCTCGAGCGCCTTGCGGAAATCGACCAGCGTCTTCGGCGCCCGCGCCTGCGAGCTGGCCGCCGCGACGCCCTTGGCGAGCGCCTTCTCCTCGACGTCGCAGATGTAGGCCACCTCGGATCCCGGCAGCCTGCTGAACATCTTCGCGTGCTGCGCCCCGCGGCCGTTGGTGCCGACGATGGCGACGACGACCTTGTCGTTGGCGCCGCGCGCCTGGAACGCCGAGGCGCCCGAGACACCCACGCCGATCGTGGCGGCGGCGGTCGTTTGAATGAAGGCGCGGCGGGACACGTCCTGAGTCATCGAATCCTCCGGAAAACTGAAGTGGACAGTGAGCGGTGTGCAGCGTGTCGGGCTGAACGCTGTCCACTGGTCACCGCACACTGCCCACTACTGTAGCCCCTAGCCCCTAGCCCCTAGCCCCTAGAACAGGAACCTGACGCTGAACCGCATCTGGCGCTCGCCGTAGGCCCCGTTGATCTGGCCGAACGTCGAGCCGCCGAACGTCGCGTTCGGGTTGTTGTAGTTCACGTGGTTCGTCAGGTTCCACACGTCCATGCGGAACTCGCCGGAGCGGCTACCGCCAAGCGGGAACTGCTTCACCAGGCTCATGTCGAAGTTCACGAAGCCCGGCCCGCGGATGTCACCCATGTTGCGGGTCATGTTGCCCCAGGTGTTCGCAGCAGGCGCGGCGAACGCGCTGATATCGAACCACTGCACCTTGGTGCCGAGGTTCTGGTTGACGATGTTGTAAGCACCGATCATGTCCGGCCGCTGCGTGTTGTTCGGCGCGCGCAGGTTGGCGTTGGACATCGTGATGTCGAGCGGCTGTCCGGACATCGCCGTGAAGATGCCCGACACCTGCCAGTGCCCGAGGATGTACTTCGCCGCCGCATTGCCTTCCTTGAACCACGGCAGCGACCAGATGAAGGTGCCGACGTAGTTGTGCGTCCGGTCGAAGTTCGAGTAGCCCCAGCTCCGCTGCGGGTCGGCCGGTGTGCTGACGCCGCCGTTGTCGTTCGCGTGGTCCTTCGACTTCCCGTACGTATAGGAGTTGGTGATCAGCCAGCCGCCGCGGAACTTGCGGTCCACCTTGAGCTGCACGCCGTTGTACCGCGTCTTGCCCTTCCACGCCAGGTCCTCGACAGACGACGTCTTCTTGTTGAACTTGTACAGCGGCCGCCCCGCGTTGTCCGCGCCGAGGACCATGCCGGCGTTCATCTCGATGCGGTTCAGCACGTCGTTGCTGTAGTTGCCGACGTACGCGACCTCCGCGGTGATGTTGCAGAACAGCTCGCGCTGGAACGCGACGTTGTACGAGTAGATCGTGCCCTGCTGCAGGTCGGTCGGCACGTACTTGAACGACTGGCTGGTGAGCCAGGCCGTGCTCGCGTCGATGACGCCGTTTTCCGGGATGGCAGCGGTGTAGATCGCCGGGAAGCCGGCCGCCATCGCGCCCGCCGGCGAGTAGCTGTTCGGGCCCTGGAAGCTGTTGTTCTGCTTGACCGGGTAGTTGAAGGCGTAGCGATTGTCGGGGAACGGCGTCGTGCTCCCGCCGAAGCCGCCGCGCACGACGGTCTTGTCGTCGAGGCGATACGACAGGCCCAGTCGCGGGCCGAAGTTGTTGAAGTCGTTCTTCACGCCGACGTTGAGCGGGTTGTTCCCGTACCCCGAGATCAGCAGCTGGTTGGTGGCCGGGTCGTAGTTCGACAGGCTGCCCTTGCCGGCGATCCCGACGAACGGCTCGTAGTACTCCCAGCGAAGGCCGAGGTCGAGCGTCATCTTCTGCGACGCCTGCCACTTGTCGTGGACGAACGTGAAGAACGCCCAGTGCTTCTGGCCCGGGTTGTCGAGAACCTTGATGTCGCGCGCGATGCCGCTCGGCTGATCGAGCAGGAAGCTCGCGAAGGCATTGGCGATGCCGTTGTTCGCCGCCGTGTCCGCCGTCGAGGCGGTCTGCGCGCCGCTGAAGGTGTAGCCGCCGCGGGTGCCCTGGTTGTCCTGAATCTGGAGCAGCATGTCGGTGTTGTGCCGCCAGTCGCCGCCGAACTTGATCGTGTGGTTGCCTCTCAACTTCGTAAACGTCGAGGCGAACTCCCACGTGCGCTCGTACCGGTCCCACGGCAGGCTGTTCACGTAGCCCAGTACCGGGTTGCTGAAGCCGTTGTTGACGTTGATGGTCGTGGGCCCGCTCGTCCAGTCGTCGAAGTTGACGCCCGTGATGCCCAACTGATCGCTCAGCGCCTGCCCGTTCGCCGTCGTCACCGCCTGGTTTCGGTAGTAGCTGACGCCGCCGCGCGCTTCCATCAGGAAGGTATTTGTGAACGTGCGCGTCCAGTTCAGCGCCGTGCTGTAGGTCTTGTTGGTGCCGGTCGCCATGAAGCCGCCGCCCAGCGGGCCGCCCCAGTCGCCGTAGTCACCCGGAGGGAGCTGGATGACCTCCGGGCGCTGGAAGCTCAGGCGCCAGGAGAGCTGGTTGGAGTCGTTCACCGCGTAGGTCAACTTGGTGTCGAACCCGTGGGTGATCTTGCTCCGGGTCATGTTGACCTGGTAGTTCGGCTGTCCGAGGGCCACACCCGGGATGTTCGGCAGCGGGATGTGCGACAGGATGTTCTTCGCGATCGGGCTGATGCGGGCAGCCGGGACCTGGTTGTTCGCGAACTGCGTGCGACCGTTGCCGGACGCGTCGCCGGTGGTCGGGTCGTACACCTTCGTGGGCGCCCCGCTGAAGTCGCCGTTGCGGAACGCCTCCGTCGGCACGGTGAACCGGTAGTTGGTGCCGAGGATGTCGCGGGTGTACTGGTAGTCGCCGAAGAAGAACATCTTGTTCTTCCTGATCGGGCCGCCGATGGTGAAGCCCGCCTGGTTGTAGGTGGTCGGCGGTTTGGTCAGGGTGGGCGTGAAGACCACCGAGGCCGGCTTCGCGTTGGTCGCATCCGTGTTGCCGAACCAGAAAGCGCTACCCTTCAACGTGTTCGTGCCCGACTTCAACGTCACGTTGGTCACCGCCCCGGCCGCGCGGCCGAACTCCGCGTCGAAGTTGCTGGTGGTGACGCTGACCTGGTCGATGGCCTCGGCAGGCGGAATGAGCACGGTGAGCAGGCCGGTCCGGTGGTTGTTGTCGATGCCCTCGATCTGGACGTTGTTGGCCATGCGCGTCTGGCCGTTCACCTCGGACGACAGGCTGTCCTGCGAGTTGAAGAACTCGGAGTGCGGCTTGTACGGCCGGGTGGCGCCGGGCACCGTCGCCATCATGCCCTGGAAGTTCCGGTTGAACGCCAGCGGCATCGACGCGACCTGGATGCTCTCCAGCGTGCGTCCGGTATCGGTCCGGTCCGTCTGTAAGAGCGGCGTCTCGCCGGTGACCGTCACCGTCTCCTCGAGGCCGCCGACCTGCAGCGCCAGGTCTGTGCGGATGCTGCTGTTGACGGTGAGCCGGACCGCCTCGCGGACGACCGTCTTGAAGCCTTGGAGCTCGGCCTTGATGTTGTACACGCCGTCAGGGATGTTCGGCAGCGTGTAGTTGCCGGTGGCGTTGGTGACGGTTGTGTGCGAGCGGTTGGTTCGCGTCTCGGTGGCGGTAATGGTCACACCGGGCAGCGCGGCGCCGCTCTGGTCCTGGATCGTCCCGAGCAGTGTGCCGCGCGTCGCCTGGGCGTGCGCGGGAACGGCCGGCACCAGCCACGCGATCGCAACGAGGACGATGGCGAGCGTCCGAAGGAAGGGACTCCTGGCAGACATTGTTGGACTCCTTGCACGAGACGGGAACGAACGTAAAGCCGGACACGAGTCTTGTCCAGCAGAAGGTCCGACCAATGGCCAAAGGAGCCGACACCGACGACGGGGCACAACCGAGAGGTGCCGAGATGGTAATGCGGCCCAGATGCCGTGTCAATACCGCGACAAATCCGCGACAAATTGTGACATTGGTCGGACCAATTAGGGCTGACGAGGTCGGATCGCCGAGGAGCGCTGAACGGGCTTCTGGGGTTTGCGGAAGCGCGGAATCACACGAGGACGGCGCCACCGGCCGCGAGTGGCGGTTCGAGCCGCCCTGCTGCTTTCAGCGGCGGTACTGGTGCTTTCAGCGGCAGCTACTGGGACTCCACCGCCTCGAGGGTCGCGCTGCCGGTTTCGGCGCGGTTGCCGCGAACCAGGCGCGCGGGGTGCAACAGGCGCGCGACGCGCGGGTGCCGGTCCAGCACTCCTCTGAGCCAGGCCGTCGGCTTGGGCATGCAGGAGGTGGGCACAAGCATGTAGGTGTAGTCGGCAGGGTGGCGCAGCGCGTCGGGCACGTCCGAGGCTGCGACCTCGGCGAACACGCGCGCGAGTTCCGCGGCGAGGAACGGCTGATCGATCCGCGACGCCAGCTCGACGCACAGGTTGAGAGAGTGGCTGATCTCATCGCGCCGCTGGGGCGCGTTCCCACAATAGAGCACGCCAAGATCGAGGTGGTCTTCCAACTCGTTGGCCAGCCGGACGAGAAGCACGTCGCGCTCCGCCGGGCTGAGCGGATCGACGCGCGCATACAATGCCGCAATCGTCGCCCGGCGCCACTCCAGGCTGTGATACCTGGCGACGACGTCTTCGATCTCGGCTCCTGTCGTCTGCCGCACGAGGGCCCGCCTGGCCGGCGTCATCCCCGGCCGGCCGTCGCCGAACTCGCCGAATATGTACGCCGCGTGCAGAACCGCCGCCGCAATCAGGGTGTCCGGGCCGCCGACCGCACAGATGACGCTGGCGGTGCCAACCAGGTGGGCGAGGAGCGGCTTGCCGGACCCGCGGAACTTCGCGGTGAAGAGGCGGGTGGCAAGGTCGTACGCCGCCCTGACCGTCCTCAAGCTCCCGTCGCTGTAGCCTGCCGCCCGCATCTGGTTGTAGATCTGGATGTTCGTTTGGGCGTACATGACGAAATTGCCTCTCTTTTTGACGCCGGTTCTACCGGGAGACCGGCGCCTACCGCTCTGGTGCAATTCGGACGCCGTGCGCAAAATGCCGCGGGCCGGCCGGGACATCGGCGGCGGAAGGGCGGGTCGGTGTGATAATGGCGCACGCCCGGGTCGGATGGCGGCTGGCACCCACAGCAAGGAAGGACAGACCATGCACGAGAAGGCTCCTGACTCGAAGAACTCCCTTTCCGCAACCTCGCGTCGGAAGTTCCTGCGCCAAACGGCGCTGGCCGCCGCCGCCCTCCACGTCGTGCCCGGCTACGTGGTGGGCGCCGGCGGGCAGACGCCGCCCAGCGGCAAGCTCAACATCGCGGGCGTGGGAATCGGCGGCATGGGCAGCAGCAATCTGAAGAAGTGTGCCGAGACGGAGAACATCGTCGCGCTGTGCGATATCGATCGGAAGTACGCCGCGAAGACGCTGGCGGAGTACCCGAGCGCCAAGGTGTACACGGACTACCGGGAGATGATCGCGAAGCAGAAGGACATCGACGCCATCATCATCGCGACGCCGGACCACACCCACGCGGTGATCGCGATGGAAGCGATGCGCGCGGGCAAACACGTGTACGTGCAGAAGCCGCTCACGTACTCCGTGTCCGAAGCCCGTTTGTTGACCGAGACGGCGCGCAAGTACAAGGTAGCGACGCAGATGGGCAACCAGGGCCACTCCGGCGACGGCGCGCGCCTGATCTGCGAGTGGATTGAAGCCGGCACCATCGGTCCCGTCCGCGAGGTGCATACCTGGACGAACCGTCCCGTGTGGCCGCAGGGGATCGAGGTCGGCCGCCCGGCCGACACTCCGGCCGTCCCCGACGGCTTGGACTGGGACCGCTGGATCGGCCCCGCGGCGATGCGCCCGTACCATCCGACCTACCACCCGGGCAAGTGGCGCGCCTGGTGCGACTTCGGCACCGGCTCCCTGGGCGACATGGGCTGCCACATCATCGACCCGGCCTTCTGGGCGCTCAAGCTCAAGTATCCGACCAGCGTCGAGGGCAACATCTCGACCTACTGGGAGGAGTTCTGGAAGAAGGTGGAGCCCAAGAACGAGACGTTCCCGCGCTCGAGCATCGTGCGCTTCAAGTTCCCCGCCCGGGAGGGCATGCCGCCAGTCACGCTCACGTGGTGGGACGGCGGGCTCATGCCCCCGAGGCCCGAGGAGCTCGAGGAAGGCCGCAAGATGGGCGACGACGATGGAGGCGTGCTGTTCATTGGCGAAAGGGGCAGCATCATGGCCGGGTGCTACGGCAGGGGCCCCCGCTTGATCCCGGAGACACGGATGCAGGAGGTCCAGCGGCCGGCGCCGTCGATCCCGCGGATCCCGGGCGGCGAGGGCGGGCACGAGAAGGACTGGATCCGCGCGTGCAAGGGCGGCGTGCCGGCCAGCTCCAGCTTCGACTACTCCGGACCGCTCTCGGAGATGGTGTTGATGGGCAACCTGGCCGTACGTTTCCCCGACCGCCGCCTGCTCTGGGACGGCGAGAAGATGCAGGTGACCAACGACGCGGCCGCGAACGAATTCGTGCGGCGCACGTACCGCGAAGGCTGGACGCTGTAGCGCAGTGCTCGAAGAAGACTACCGGCGCACCGTGACGGGGGAAGTGCGCTCGCGCTTCCTCCCCGGCACGTCGATCGAGGTCATCCGCGAGGTGCGACCCGGCGCCCCGTTTCGCCACGTGGTGTTCGACTTCGACGGCACGTTGAGCTTGATCCGCGAAGGGTGGCCGCAGGTCATGGTGCCGATGATGGTGGAGGAACTCCTGGCCACCGGCACGAGCGAATCCGCGGAGGACCTTTTCCTCCACTGTCATCACTTCGTCATGCAGCTGAACGGCAAGCAGACCATCTACCAGATGATCCAGCTGGCCGAGGAGGTTCGGGCCCGCGGCGGCGAGCCGCGGCAGCCGGCCGACTACAAGAGGACGTACCACGCCCGGCTGATGCAACGGATCGAGGCGCGCCGCGAGGCATTGCGGACCGGCGCCGCCCGTCCTGACGACTACCTGGTCCCGGGCGCGTGCGACATGCTGTCCGCCTTGCGCGAGCGCGGCCTGCCGCTCTACCTGGCCAGCGGCACCGACGAGGCGTACGTCGTGGAAGAGGCCGCTCTCCTGGGACTGACATCCTATTTCGGCAGCCGCGTCTACGGCGCGGTGGACGACTTCAAGACGTTCTCGAAGAAGATGGTCATCGAGCGAATCCTCCGCGAGAACGAGGTCGAGGGTTCGTCGCTTCTCGGGTTCGGCGACGGCTACGTGGAGATCGAGAACCTGAAGTCGGTGGGCGGCGTCGCGGTCGCCGTCGCGAGCGACGAAGCCGGCCGCAGCGGCAAGCCCGACGCCTGGAAACGCGACCGCCTCATCGGCGTCGGCGCCGACCTCGTCATCCCGGATTTCCGCGAGGCCGGCCCGCTGGTCGCCTATCTCTTTGGGCGGACACTATGCCGTTCAAGCAGTTCGACCGATCTCGCCTGACGCTCAAGCCGCTGAGCGAACGGGATCACGACCTGGCGCGCGACTGCCTCGTCTATCCGGACAGCCCATACCCGCGCTGCGAGAACCGCGCGCTGCCGGTCCTCGCGCAGCGCGTCCGCGAGGCGGCCCGGAGCGGCCGCCCGGTCATCCTGATGCTCGGCGCGCACGTGCTCCGCCGAGGCGCTGCGCCCTTGCTCATCGACCTGATGGAGCGGCGCCTGGTCTCGCACATCGCGCTCAACGGCGCCGGTGCGATCCACGACTTCGAGCTGGCGATGATCGGCCAGACCTGCGAAAGCGTGGCGCGCTACGTTCGCAGCGGTGAGTTCGGACTGTGGGCCGAGTCGGGCGGCATCAACGGTGCCGCCCTCGACGCCCAGCGCGAGGGGATCGGGTTGGGTGAGGCGATCGGGCGGAAGATCATGGCCGAACGGTTTCCGTACGCCGCCACGAGCGTGCTCGCGGCCGGATACTCTCTCGGCGTGCCGGTCACGGTTCACGTCGCGATCGGCCAGGACATCGTGCACGAGCATCCCAACTTCGACGGCGCGGCCACGGGCGCCGCGTCGTATGCGGACTTCCTGGTTTTCACGGAGAGCGTCTGCGGCCTCGAGGGCGGCGTGATGTTGAGCATCGGCACGGCGGTGATGGGCCCGGAGGTCTACCTGAAGGCTCTCGCGATGGCTCGCAACGTCGCGGCGCAAGAAGGGCGCGCCATCCGCCACTTCACGACCGGCGTGTTCGATCTGGTGCCCCTCGACGAGGAAGGACCGTGGCGGGAGGCGCCGAAAACGGATCCGAGCTACTACTTCCGGCCCTACAAGACGATTCTCGTCCGCACGGTTGCCGATGGTGGCGAAAGCCACTACGTGCGGGGGGATCACGGATCCACGGTTCCCACCCTTTACCATCTGATCGTGGAGCCGTAACAGCGTGGACGCCGATCGCCTTCGGGACTTGGTTCTCCGTTTCCGGGCGTGCCGGGTCGCGGTGCTCGGCGACTTCTTCCTGGACAAGTACCTCGACGTGGACCCGGCCCTTGCGGAGGTCTCGCTCGAGACGGGCAAGCCGGCGCACCAGGTCGTATCCGTCCGCTGCAGCGCGGGCGCCGCCGGGACCGTCGTCAACAACCTGGCCGCACTCGAGGCCGGAGAGGTGCACGCGCTGGGCTTCACCGGGGACGACGGGGACGGGTACGAGTTGCGCCGGGCGCTGCAGCGGGTGGGGTGCGACGTGCGAGCGCTCTTCACGGCGGACGACCGGTTCACGCCGACCTACCTGAAGCCGCGCGACTGCGGCAATCCCACCCTCGCTGGCGAACATGCGCGGTACGACACCAAGAACCGCCGGCCGGCGCCGGGCCGCGTGCAGAACCGCGTACTCGACCATCTCACCGCCCTCCTGCCCGACATCGACGCCGTCATCGTCCTCGACCAGGTCGAGGAGGCGGAGTGCGGGTGCGTCACGGAACGGGTCCGGGAGGCGTTGGCGGCTCTCGCCGGCCGCTTTCCCGAGAAGGTGTTCTGGGCCGACAGCCGGTGCCGCATCGGCCTGTTCCGCAACATGATCATCAAGGTGAACGCACGCGAAGCGGTACGTGAGATCCTCGGCGCGAGCGCCGCCGGCGAGGAGGACTCCGTCGTGAGCCAGGCCACCCAGAAGCTGCGGAGCCGGACCGGTAAGCCGGTCGTCGTGACGGCAGGCGACCGCGGAATCTGGGTGAGCGATCCCTCCCCGGTGCTCGTGCCGGCCGTCCGCGTGGAGGGCCCGATTGATCCGACCGGCGCGGGGGACAGCGCCACGGCCGCCGCGGTGCTCGCCTTGTGCGCCGGCGCGACGCTGCAGGAAGCCGCGCTCGTGGCGAACCTGGCCGCGTCGATCACCATTCAGCAACTGGCAACCACCGGGACGGCCACGCCAGGCCAACTTGGCCCGAGGCTCGAGATGTGGCGCAGCCGGGCGTGAGGGGAACCACGATGCAATTCGCGACCGACTACCTCGAGGACTTGAAGACGTCGATCGACGGCCTGAACGCACAGGACATCGGCACGGCCGTGTCCTGGCTGAAGCAGGCCAGGGACGAGGAGCGGTTCATCTACGTGTGCGGGAACGGAGGAAGCGCCGCGATCGCCTCCCAGATGGTCGTCGATCTCGTGAAAGGCGCGTCGTACGGCCACCCGAAGCGGTTCAAGGTGATCGCGCTCACCGACCTCGGCACGATCACGGCCTATGCGAACGACGTCAGCTACGAGTGCGTGTTCGTGGAGCCGTTGCGCAACTTCGCGCGCGAGGGGGACGTGCTGCTCGCGATCAGCGGCAGTGGGAACAGCCCGAGTGTATTGAGGGCGGTCGAGTACGCCAACGGTATCGGGTGCCGGACAATCGGCCTGACCTCGTCGACAGGCGGTACACTGAAGGACCTCGCACGGTTGACGCTGGGTGTGCCCAACACGCACATGGGCCGGCTGGAGGACTGCTTCTTCATCCTGACGCACATCCTGATGTACGCGTTCATGGACAGGGCGGTTGAGTGAGAGACGACAGTGCAGAGTGCAAAGTGCAACGGTGCAAGGGGTGCAGAGGGTGCAGAGACAGAGTGCCGAGTGAACGGAGTGCCAGGTGGAGGTTCCGATTCGATGTTCATCGGAGTTGATGTCGGCGGGACGAACATGACCGGAGGCCTGGCCGCGGCGGAGGGGACGCTGCTGGCCAAGGTCCGCCGGCCGACCGACCGTGCGGGCGGCGCCGCGGCTGGACGGACGTTGATCGCGGAGATCGTCGCCGACCTGGCCGGCCAGGCTGCCCGCTCGGGATCCGTCATCGAGCGCATCGGCATCGGCTTCGGTGGGCCCGTCGACCACGAGCGCGGCGTGGTCGTGCTCAGCCATCACGTCAAGGGATGGGAAGGCGTGTGCCTGGGCGAGGAGCTGGAGCACCGCTTCCATGCCCCCGTCGTGGTGGACAACGACGCGAACGCCGGCACGCTCGGGGAATGGCGGTTTGGCGCCGGGCGCGGCTTCGCCGACCTGCTCTACGTCAACATCGGCACCGGCATCGGCGGCGGCGTCATCGCCGGGGGTCGCCTGGTTCGCGGCGCCAAGAACCTGGCCGGCGAGATTGGCCACACCATCGTGGTCCGAGACGGCCCGATGTGCACGTGCGGCAAGCGCGGCTGCCTCGAAGCCTGCGCCAGCGGGGATGCGCTCGCACGGCGCGCCAGCGAGTCCTTGGGAAAGCCGGTGAGCGGCAAGGACGTCTTCGCGATGGCGGCGGATCGCCACCCGGTGGCCGCACGGGTCCTCGCCGAGGTGATCGAGGACCTGGCGCACGGGATCGGTTCGGCTGTCAGCCTCCTGAACCCGGCCGCGGTGATCCTCGGCGGCGGGCTCTCAGAGGCGCCGGCGCTGCTCTTCCTCGAACCGTTGCGTCGCGCGGTTCCCCGCTATTGCCTGGAGGAAGCGGCCCGCAGCCTGCGCGTCGAGGCCGCGCAGCTCGGATACGACGCGGGTGTGATGGGCGCCGTCGCGCTGGCGCTGACGCAGTAGTTGCGGGCCTCCGTGCCCGCGCGCATCGCCGCGGGCCTCGGTGCCCGCATCACCGCGGGCTCGGCGCCCGCGCGGACGTTCACGAAAGGAGTGCGTGTGGCACAGATAAAAGGGCCGGCCATCTTTCTCGCGCAGTTCCTCGACGACAAGGCGCCGTTCAACACGCTCGAGAGCATTACCGCCTGGGCCAAGTCGCTCGGCTTCGTCGGCGTCCAGCTCCCGAGTTGGGACGCGCGGGTCATCGATCTCGAAAAGGCGGCGTCCTCCAAGGCGTATTGCGACGAGCTGAAGGGGAAGTGCAACGGCCTCGAGATCACCGAGCTCGCGACGCACCTGCAGGGGCAGCTCGTGGCTGTGCATCCCGCCTACGACACGCTGTTCGACGGGTTCGCGGCGCCGGGGGTGCGGGGCAACCCGGGCGCGCGAACCGAGTGGGCGGTTGCGCAATTGCAGAACGCCATCAAGGCGTCACGCCACCTCGGCCTGGCGACAATGCCCACCTTCAGCGGCGCGCTGCTGTGGCCAACCATGTACCCGTGGCCGCAGCGCCCCGCCGGGCTGGTGGAGCTTGGCTTCGGCGAACTGGCGAAGCGCTGGCAGCCCCTCCTGGATTTTGCCGACGGGCACGGCGTGGATCTCGCTTACGAAATCCATCCCGGCGAGGACCTGCACGACGGCATGACCTTCGAGATGTTCCTCGACAAGGTGAAGGGTCACCCGCGGGCGAACATGCTCTACGACCCGTCGCACTACGTGCTCCAGTGCCTCGATTACCTCGAGCACATCGACATCTACCACGATCGGATCAAGGCATTTCACGTGAAGGATGCCGAATTCCGGCCCACCGGGCGGTCAGGGGTTTACGGCGGGTACCAGGACTGGAAGAACCGCGCCGGACGTTTCCGGAGCGTGGGCGACGGCCAGGTCGATTTCAAGCAGGTCTTCACGAAGCTGACGCAGTACGGCTACGCGTCGTGGGCCGTGCTGGAATGGGAGTGCTGCATCAAGGACAGCGCGCAGGGCGCGGCGGAGGGCGCGCAGTTCATCAAGAGCATGCTGATCGACACGCCGCAGAAGGCGTTCGACGACTTCGCGGGCTCCGCAGCCGACGATGAGAGCAACAGGAAGATACTCGGATTGACGTGACATCTCCCTCCTCTCTCCCTCTGCTCCGCCGGGGGCGCGGCGGCCCCCCCCCAGCTCCGCGTCGGGAGACGCCGTCCCGCTCTCTCTGTCGCACCGCCGACCCGCTCTCTGCTGTCCGACACGATTGTCCCCGCCGGCGAGCGAAGGCGGATGGCAGGAGTCTTGCGGGCGGCTCGGCCATGCACGAGGGTATTCGTCCGTTCGCGCGGCTCGTGGCCCGCTTTCTCCGCGCGCAATCGCCGCAGGAGCGCGAGAAACGCGTCGAACACGTGTGGGCGCTGCTGCTCGTCGCCGCCGTGGCGATCGTGAAGTACGTCACCGGGCTGACACTTCACGATGCACCATTCACGCTCTTCCTGCTCGCGATTGCCGCGAGCGCCGCGTGGGGCGGCTTCGCTCCGGCCCTGACCGCGACCCTTGCGTCCCTGCTCGTCGTGGGGCTCCGCGGTGGGCCGCCGGGAGCCGCGGCGCGGCTGCTGTTCCTGGCGGAAGGCCTGTCGGTGGCGTTCATTGTCTCGGCGTTCCGCTCTCGCGTGCGGGCGGGCGAATCGCGCTTGGCCGCGGCGGAGGCGACGATTGCCGATCTGCGGCGGCAGGATCGGCACGAACGCCTGCTCGACATCGAGCGGCACCGCGAGTGGGACGAGTATCGCCAGGCGGCGGCCAACGCGCAGGCCGCGCTGCAGCAGGCGGCCGACGACACCCGGCAGCAACTCGCTTCGCTCGAGAGCCTGACCGACCCGTCGCTCAACCCGTTCGGGGGAGACGCGATGGTCACCGAGCTGCTCGAGCGCCTGCGAGCCTCGGTCCGGGCCGACGGCGCGGCGCTGTTGCAGCCGACACGATCCGGGATGGGCGTGGTGGCCGCGCGCGGCCTGCAGCCGTCTCCCGCACCGATCGCCGACGAGGGGCTGCGGCTGTCGCCCGGCCGCGTGGCCGTCGTCCACAACGACCCCGCGCGCGTGGAGCAGCTCAGCGCGCTCCGCTGGTCGGCCGACGTGGCCTCGCTCCTCGTGGTGCCGGTCGTCTACAACGGGCAGGTGTGGTCGGCGATCGAGGTCGTCAGCGAGCGGCCCCGGCAGGTCAGCGACTGGGACGTCGCCCTCGTTCGCATCGTCGCCGACCGCCTCGCTGCCGTCGTGGTTCGCGACCGCAACCTCGCCGCGAGAGCTTCCTGAGCATGGCGTGGGTCACATCCTGAGATGATCAGGATGTGACCCCACGGCGCAGGTGTGACTTGAGAAAGCGGCCGGTGTGCGATGCTTCGGCAGGCGGCGATCTCTTCCGGCGTCCCCGTCGCCACCACCTCGCCGCCCGCGTGTCCGCCCTCGGGGCCCAGGTCGATCGACGTGGTCGGCCGTCTTGATCACGTCCAGGTGGTGCTCGATCAGGAGCACCGTGTGCCCGGCGTCCACCAGCCGGTTCAGCGCGTCCAGCAGCCGCTGCACGTCGGCGAGGTGCAGGCCCGTCGTCGGCTCGTCGAGGATGTAGACGGTGTGCTTCGACCGCTGCAGCTTGCTGAGTTCCGTCGCGATCTTGATCCGCTGCGCCTCGCCGCCCGACAGCGTGGTCGCCGACTGGCCGAGCGTCAGGTAGCCGAGCCCCAGGTCGGCCAGCACCTCGATCTTCTTGCGCGACGGCGGGCTCGCTCCGCGAAGAACGCCGCCCCCTCCTCGACCGACATGTTCAGCACGTCGTCGATCGTCTTGCCGCGCAGCGTGACCTCGAGCGTCTCGGCGTTGAACCGCGCGCCCTTGCACGCGCCGCACGTCACCTCGACGTCGGGCATGAAGTAGAGCTGCGTGGTGATCGCGCCTTCGCCCTGGCACTCCTCGCAGCGGCCGCCCTTGACGTTGAAGCTGAACCGCCCCGCCTTGTAGCCGCGCTCGCACCGAGAGCGGCGCACGCGTGAAGAGATCGCGGATGGTGTCGTAGAAGCCGATGTAGGTCGCGGGGTTCGAGCGGCTGTTCCGGCCGATCGGCGACTGGTCGATGTTGACCACCTTGTGCACGTGCTCGACGCCGTCCACGCCGTCGTGCTCGCCCGGCAGCGTGCGCGTGTCGACGAGTCGCTTCCAGAGCGCCTTGTAGAGGATCTCGTTGACCAGCGTGCTCTTGCCCGAGCCGGACGCGCCGGTGATCGCCACGAGCACGCCGAGCGGGAAGGCGACGTCGACGTTCTTGAGGTTGTTCTCGCGCGCCCCGCGCACCGACGAGCGCGTTGCCGTTGCCCGGCCGCCGGCGTGCCGGCGTCGCGATCGACCGCTTGCCCGAGAGGAACTGCCCGGTCGGCGACGCCTTGCACGCGAGCACGTCGTCGAGCGTCCCCTGCACGACCACCTGTGCCGCCGTGGACGCCCGGGCCCGGGCCCCATCTCGACGATGTGGTCGGCGGCGCGGATCGTGTCCTCGTCGTGCTCCACGACGATGACCGTGTTGCCGATGTCGCGCAGGCTCTCGAGCGTCGCGATCATCTTCACGTTGTCCTTCGGATGCAGGCCGATGCTCGGCTCGTCGAGCACGTAGAGCATGCCCATCAGGCCCGAGCCGATCTGCGTCGACAGGCGGATCCGCTGCGACTCGCCGCCCGAGAGCGTGCCCGAGCGGCGGTTGAAGTTCAGGTAGTCCAGGCCGATGCCCAGGAGCAGCTCCAGCCGGCCGCGGATCTCCTTGAGCACCTGGCGGCCGGCGTCGGCCGCCGCGGCCGGCCGGCTCGACCGTCGCCGAGGAACGCGTGGAGCTCGTCGAAGTGGAGCTGCCCGACGTCGTGGATCGATCTTGCCGTTCGACGGTGAACAGCAGCCGGGTCGCGCCGCACGCGGGCGCCCTTGCAGTCGGGGCAGGTGTGCTCGACCATCACCTTGTCGAGCCACGCCTCCATCCCCGAGCTGCCTTCGCCGCGCTGCCGGTAGCGGCGGTAGTGCCGCTCGATTCGCCGCGCGATGCCGTCGAAGCCGACCTCCTTGCCTTCCCAGTCGTCTCGCGTCACCTTCGCGTCGGGCGGCAACGCCAGCACCACCTTCTTCGGCTCGATGCCGTACAGGATCGCGTTCCGCGCCCGGCTCGGGCAGCTCGTCCCACGGCGTCGTCGAGCGAGAACCCCAGCGGCTTCGCCAGGCTGTACATCACGCGCCCGTCCCAGGTGTCCGGGTTGTACCTGAACGCCTCGCGCACGAAGCAGCCGCCGCGGATGCTGCGCTCGCGGGTCGGGAACCAGCAGCTCGGGGTGCGTCAGCTTGTCCACGCCGAGGCCGCCGCAGGTCCGGCAGGCGCTCTCCGGGTTGTTGAACACGAAGTACTCGGGCCCGATGTCGCCGTAGACGAAGTGGTGCGTGGGGCTGCACAGCCCGCGGTAGAACCGCTCTGCTTCCGCCTTGCTGGCGCCCTTGACGACCTGCACCTGCAGCAGCCCGTCGCCGACCAGCAGCGCGCTCGCGATCCCCGCCTTGATCGCCTTCTCGTGCTGGCGGCCCACCACGAAGCGATCCACCACGGCGTCCATGTCACCGACCTCGGACTCGTCCAGGTCGACTTGCCGCGGAGATGTCCACCGGCTTGCCGTCGACGATCAGCCGCCGGCAGCCCTTCTTGCGCACCTCGGTGAAGACGAAGTCCAGCTCCTCGCCGTAGACCTTGAACACCGGCGCGCGCAGCTCGACCTCCGCGCCCTCCGGGCAGCGACAGGATCGCCTCGAGGATCTGGCTCGACGTCCGGCTGGGCGTCGGCTCGCCGGTGCGCGGGACAGTGCGGCTGGCCGATGGTGGCGAACAGGAGGTTCAGGTAGCTGGCGATGTCGGTCATCGTGCCGACGGTCGAGCGCGGGTTGCTGGACGATCGTCTTCTGCTCGATCGAGATCACCGGCGAGAGGCCGAACACGAAGTCCACGTCGGGCTTGGCGACCTGCGCGACGAACCGCTTCGCGAAGCTCGACAGCGACTCCATGTAGCGCCGCTGGCCCTCGGCGTAGATCGTGTCGAACGCCAGGCTCGACTTGCCGGAGCCGGAGAGCCCGGTGACGACGATGAGGCTGTCGCGCGGAATCTCCAGCGAGATGTTCTTGAGGTTGTGAACGCGCGCGCCCTGCACGGCGATCGTCGTCCGCGGCGCGGCCCTCCGCTTCGCGTCCGATCGCCTTGGCGCCTTGAGTCCCACACCGCCAGTCATGCGCGCTCCTCGCTAGCCGTCGTGGGTGTAGTAGGCAGTAGCGGTAGGCGGTAGGCAGTTCAGCCAACTGCCTACTGCCTACTGCCTACTGCCTGCTTCTGACCGGAGGGCGGCTCGACGTAGAAGAACGCCAGCTCCTGCACCTCGACGTTGCTTCTTCTTCGTGAGGCGCAGCGGGCGTCGAGGCCTTGCCGATCAGCCCCTGGTCCGCCAGGTATTCGCAGGCCGCGCTGACGCCGGCCACATCGAGGTTCCGCTTGAAGTGGTTCTCGATCTCGGTGCACGACCGCGCCTCGCCGACCTCGCGCAGGTGGTCGATCACCGGGGCGAACAGCGTCTCGGCACGCTCCGCAATGTAGCCGTCGACGGCGTCGAGCGCGCGCCTCGACGGCCTCGCGCGTCTTCTGCGCGTTGAGCAGGTCGCGTGTAGATCCGCCTGAAGAACGCCGGGTTCAACCCCATCGCCTGCGGGATCACCTCGCGGTCGGCCAGCAGCCCGCGGCCGATCACCTCGACCCGCGCCAGCGGGGTCGCGGCGTAGAGAATCCACAGCGCGGTGTAGTCGAGGTCCCCGCGCGTCACGAGCCACTTGTGCGCCTTGTAGACGAGCGGCAGCGCGCTCGTGGCCGCCCGCAGCAGCTGCACCTGCCGGTCGCGCTCGCCGAGACCCGTCGAGCGTCGCGCAGAGCGAGGCAATGGACGGATCGTGCGTGTAGAGCAGGCGGCCCTTCGCGAGGAACGAGTGCAGGAAGGAGTTGCGGATCGACCCTTCGACCGCCTTGCGGAACTCCGCCCGCGGCACCAGGAGCGCGTGGATGTTCACGCCGTCCGCGTAGAGTGCCGCCTCGCCGGCCGGCACCTTCTTGTCGTCGATGGTGACCAGGACGAGATCGATGTCGGACTTCTCCCACACGGTGTCGTGCGAGAGGCTGCCGCAGAGGATGGCCGCGAGGATCGACCGGTCGCGCTTGACGTCGTCGATCAACCTCTCGAGAGCGTTGGCGAACGCGTCGCGGACCGCCTGGTGACTCGCCGGCGCCTTGGTGCTCACGCTCCTAAGATACCCACGACGTGGCGGCAGCCGCCAGCGCGTTCATCTGTCACGACTCCAGTCCAGCTTGACGGTGCCGTGCGCCAGGCGTAAATGAAATTGAGGGGTTTCTCACACACAGGAGGAGCAGCATGCGCCGCTTCTTGGCGGTTTCGGCGTTGTTCGTCGTGGCGTTCGTGGCCGGCGGCATCGCGCAGCAGCCGACGGGTACTTCCGGGATGAATGCGTCCGCTCATGTGATGATGACGCCGGCGGAGGCGAGCTTCTCGCCCGCGCCCGACGCGTTCCCGCCCGGCGCGCAGCTCGCCGTGCTGGACGGCGACCCGACTTCGAGCGGTCCGTTCACCGTCCGCCTCAAGATGCCGGACGGGTACCTCATTCCACCCCACTGGCACCCGAACGACGAGTTGGTGACCGTCGTGGAAGGCACGCTGCAGGTGGGGATGGGTGATCAGTTCACCGAAAGCGCGCTCAAGCCGCTGAGCGTGGGCGGGTTCGCGAAGATGCCACAGGGGATGCATCACTACGCGCAGGCGAAAGGACCGACGGTCGTCCAGGTCCACGGACCCGGGCCGTTCGCCATCACCTACGTCAACCCGTCCGACGACCCCAGGAACAAGAAGTAAAGCTGACTTCCCGGAGGCCGACATGACGGGCGACACGAACGTCGTCGACAACCACCGCGTG
Source organism: uncultured Acidobacteriota bacterium (assembly GCA_963724775.1). Taxonomy (GTDB): domain Bacteria; phylum Acidobacteriota; class Vicinamibacteria; order Vicinamibacterales; family Fen-181; genus CAVRWB01. The sequence goes on along the minus strand of CAVRWB010000020.1, from coordinate 135,686 downwards.
GTGTCACACGACGAGTGGCTGTCGGTGAGGACGGCATTCCTTGCCAAGGAAAAGGCGCTCACGCGGCTCCGCGACGAGTTGAGCCGTGAACGCCGCGAACTGCCGTGGGAGGAGGTGACCAAGCAGTACGTGTTCGAGGGGCCGGACGGAAGAGAGACCCTTCGCCAGCTCTTCGACGGGAGAAGCCAGCTGGTTGTCTATCACTTCATGTTCGATCCTGCCTGGGAAGCCGGGTGCCCGCACTGCTCGCGCTGGGCCGACAGCTTCAACGGGGCGATCGTCCACCTGAACCAGCGTGATGTCACCATGATCGCCGTGTCACGCGCCCCGTATCGCCAGCTGGCGGCCTACCGCGAACGAATGGGATGGACGTTCAAGTGGGTGTCGGCCTTCGAAACGGACTTCAACACCGATTTCGGCGTGTCGTTCGCGCCCGAGGAGGTGGCCGCGAAGACGGCGTTCTACAACTTCACGCTGCAGGATCCGAGCAGCCCGCAGCGGGAGGGCGTCAGCGTGTTCTACCAGGACACGACGGGCCGGCTCTTTCACACCTATTCGACGTATGCGCGCGGCATCGAGCCCTTCGACGTCGACTACCAGTACCTCGACCTCGTCCCCAAGGGGCGAGACGAAGGAGGCCGCGGACCGTACTGGGTGCGCCGACATGACGAGTACGGCCGGTAGCGGGCGTTCCCGCGACGCGGCGTTCTTCGCGACGACCGGGCTCGTCTTCCTGGCGAGCGCGGTCGCGACCGTGCTGCTGTGCCGGTCAATGTCGGGGAGCGGCATGCCGATGCCGGGCCGCTGGACGATGTCGATGTCGTGGATGAAGATGCCCAACCAGACGTGGCCGGTCGCCGCGGCCACGTTTGTCGGCTCGTGGCTGGTGATGATGGTCGCGATGATGCTGCCGGCCCTGGTCGCCATGCTGTCGCAGTACCGGCGGGCGGCCCGCAGCGCCTTGGGCGAACCGAGGCTCGGCCGAGCGACGGCGCTGGTCGGCGCCGGGTATTTCCTTCCGTGGCTACTCGTCGGCGTGATCGTCTACCCGCTCGGCGTCGCCGCGGCGGTCGCCGCGATGCGATGGCCGTTCGTCTCGCGGCTGGTGCCTGCGGCAACCGGTCTCCTGGTCATGCTCGCGGCGCTCGTTCAGCTCACGCCGTGGAAGGCGCACCAGCTCGCATGCTGCCGCAACCCGCCGGCGGTCGCCTCGCTGCCGGCCGGTGGCCTGGGTGCCTGCCGGCACGGTATCACCCTGGGCGTTCGTTGCGCGCTGTGCTGCGCGAGCTTCACGACGGTCCTGCTCGCCCTCGGCGTGATGGATCTCACGACGATGGCGCTGGTGGCCGTCGGGATCACGTTCGAACGGGTGGCGCCGTGGCCTGTGCCCGCGGCGCGGCTGGCCGGCATCACCGCCCTGGCCGCCGGCACCCTCTTCGTCGGCAGCGCGCTACTCGGTGGGTGATCGCCGCCACGAGCGGCGAAACCCGCCGGCAACCAATTGCGCCGGCCATCAGGATGTTGGAACCGTCAACTGGCGGCCGGCCAGCGTCACGCGACCGCGCCACGGGATGAGCATCGGCACCTGTCGCTGATAGGCGCGGTAGGCCTCACCGAATTCCGCGACCAGGTCCCGCTCCTCCAACACGGCTCCGACCCAGATCCAGATCGTCCACATGACGCTCAGCAGCAGCTTGTCCGCGGTCACGTCGGGGTTCGCCCAGAACAGCACGAGGATGCAGGAGTACAGCGGGTGGCGGACCCAGAGGTAGGGCCCGCGGACGATGAAATCGCCGGGTTGATACACCTCGCCTCGCAGGTGAGAGCGGATGGGCGCGAGGCCGAGCGGGTCGAACGATCGGCGCAACGTAGCGGCGCTCAACACGAAACTGGCCGCGGCCAGGATCGAGCAGGCCCGCGCCATGAGGCGGGGGATCCCTTCCAGCACGACAAGCCGCGTGTGCGACGGCTGCCACAGGATCACGACCAGGGCGAGGACGATCCCGGAGGCGATCGAGTATGCCGCGCCCTGGTAGCGCGCCGGGACGATGCTGGCCAGGCGGGCGCGAACGGACCGGCGGACCATGCCGCTGTGTTGAACGAAGAATGCCAGCGACAGCAGCGCGTCCCACGGCAGTACCAACGAATCCGGCCAGGGCATCCGCACGAGGGCGATCGATGGCAGCGCAACAAACAGTGCAATCGATCCGCCGCCGAGAAGGACTGAGAGGGAGAGCATCGAGAGGTCGGCGAGCCGGGTGGATCTCTTCATGGCGGCATCTCCTGGTTCGGCCAGCACGATGGGTTGTGGTGGCATGTCCAGCAGACGGCGAGGCGACCGGGACGACCGGCATTGGTGCGGACCGGCTGTCCGGGCACATCGTACGCCTTTTCGAGAACTCCGAGCTATTTCGTTGCGGCCGATGCCGGTGGGCCAGCTCAAAGGCGGCGCGGTCGCGTACATTCGCACTCGCTTCGCACCTAGATGAGGAAGCGAGCTCGCCACACGCGCACTGGTCCCTTCCGCGGCTCGGCTGCGCCCGAGGTCTCCGGTCAAGCGCACCCACGCAGCCGGACGGATCAGCCCGAGCCGGCGACAACGCGAGGTCGGCGTCTAGGCAGGAAGCCCGAGCAGCCGGGCCGCATTGCCTCCCAGGATGCCGGCCCGTGCCCCTTCCTGGATGTCGAGCGAACGCAGGCTCGAGAGCATCATCGGGATGCTGCCGATCTGGTGGGGATAGTCGCTGCCCGCCAGGATGTGGTCGGCGCCCGCGAAGGCGACCGCGAGTTTGAGCGCGTCGGGATCGAAGTTGACCGTGTCGTAGTAGAACCGTTTCAGGTGCTCGCTCGGCGGCCGGTCGATGTGTGCGCGACACTCCTTGAACGCATGGAACCCGCGATCAAGACGCTCCGCCAGGTACGGAATGGCGCCGCCAAGGTGTCCGAGCACCCACCGGATGCCCGGGAACCGTTCGGGAACGCCGGCAAACACCAGGTGTGCCGCCGCGAGCGTGGTGTCCATCAGGAACCCCACCAGCGGCATCAGCCAGAACTCGTTCATGGCCTCGACGCTCACCGGGTGGTTCGGGTGGATGAAGAGGACGGCGCCCAGATCGTTGGCGGTCTCGTACAGGGGCCAGAAGCGGCTGTCGGCGAGGGGCACGCCGTTGACGTTGCTGAACAGCATCGCGCCCGGGAGACCGAGGGTCTTCACCGCGCGTTCCAGCTCGCGGGCCGATGCCGCCGGGTCGTTGAGCGGGAGCGTGGCCAGGGCCGCGAAGTGCCGGCCGCGCGACGCGACCACCTCGGCAAACGCGTCGTTGACCAGCGCCGCGAGATCGGCGGCTCGGGCGGGCGTTTCGACGTGCGTGCCGGGCGTCGTGAGCGTCACCACCTGGCGGTCGACGCCCAACTCGTCGAGCACCTGCTGCCGGTACTCGATGTCCCTGTGCCCGGGAACGACGATGTTGTAGTCGCCCGGGTAGTAGAGCAGCGGATTGCCATCGGCATCGACGCCGACGGTGACGTTGCTGCCCTTGGACCGCAGGGCGTCGAGGTAGGCCGGTGGATAGTAGTGGTTGTGGAAGTCGACGATCGGCATGCCAGTCCCCTCGGTAACCAACGGTTTCAGCGTCGGCTCGTGTTCTTCACGAACGCCTTCCCAGATAGTACGCCGGGAGGCCGGCGCCGACCAGCAAGAGGCCAACCAGCGCGTCCGCAGGATCCGACACCAGCTGGCTCAATGCGATGGCAACGCTGACGACGACAAACAGGGCCGGCACCACCGGGGCACCGGGCATCCGATAGACAGCCGCGTAGCCCGGCCGGCGCCGGGCGAAGATCAGCCCGACCGCCAGCGCGGCGAAGAAGATCCACTCCGTGTACACCACTCGCGTGAACAGGGCACGGTAGGTGCCCGTCGCCACCAGCATCGACGACCAGGCGGCTTGCAGAACGATCGCGCGCGACGGCGTGCGGTAGCGCGGGTGTGCCACGCCGAGCCACGCGAACCAGCGGCTGTCACCGGCCATCGAGAAGTACACCCGCGGTCCCAGGAGCACGATCCCGCTCAGGGCGCCGAACGTGGAGAACACGACCAGCGCGGACATCACCGTGCCGCCGCCCGAGCCGAGCACGGCGTCGGCGGCGTCGGCCGCCACGCGCGTCGACGAGACGACCGTGTCCAGCGGCAGCACGTAGAAGTACACGACGTTGAGGATGACGTAGCACGTCGTCACGATGGCGGTGCCGAGCATCAGCGCCCGCGGGATCGTTCGCCGCGCCTCCACGGTCTCTCCCGCGACGTAGGTCACCATGTGCCAGCCGCCGAAGGCGAACAGCCCGGCCGCGACGGCGCGCGGGAACTGCGCGAGGATGTCGGGTGGCGTCCGCCCGCCGACGAAGTGCGGGAGGCGTGAGCCGAGGAGGAAGCCGAGCAGAACGATCAGCCCAACGGCGAGGAGCTTGCCGAGCGTGAACACCGCCTGGAGGCGGCTTCCGAGCCGGACGCCGAGGTAGTTGACGGCCGACAACGCTGTGATGGCGGCGATGGCCGCGACGCGTTGACCGGTTGCCGACATCGGGACGAAGTAGTCGGCGTACCGGGCGCAGATGACCGCAATGGCCGCGATGATCCCCGAGTGCATGATCCAGAACATCGCCCATGCCCACAGGAACCCGACCGCGGGCGACAGCGTCTCGCTGAGGAAGACATAGACGCCGCCGGTCCGGGGGAACGCGGACGAGAGCTCGGCACAGATGAGGGAGCCGACCGCCGTGAGCACCCCGGCGGCCATCCAGGCCAACAGGAGCCAGGGGATGGAGGGAACCGACCGGCCCATCTCCGAGGGCTGAACGAAGATGGACGCGCCGATGATCGTGCCGACGACCAGCGCCGTCGCGTGCGGGAGCCGGAGCGATCGCAGGAGATCGGTCCGACCGGGCACGGAAGTCGGTGACATGCCGAGGCATCCTAGCATGCGAACTGGTTGAGGTTTGGAGTGGCCGACCCTCGGCGGATCACGTGGCGCGTGCGACACTGGCTGAAGAAGGACGCGGCTGGTGGATGATGCGCCGCGACGACCGCGGACCCGCCTGGCCGTGATGACGAGGGAGGATCGGATGACCACGACCGCCTGGCTGCTCTCGCAACTCGACGCGGAGGGCCCTCGGACGCGCCGCGCGCTGGAGCGCGTTCCCGAGGGTCGCGATGACTGGAAACCCCACGAAAAATCGATGGCGCTGGGCCGTCTCGCGACGCTGGTTGCGACGATGCCGTCGTGGATCGCGATGATCGTGACCCAGGATTCGCTGGACCTGAATCCCCCCGGTGGTTCGGGTTACAACCAGCCCGCGCTACGAACCCGCGCCGACCTGGTGCGGGCGCTCGATGACAGCATGGCCAAGGCCCGGCAAGCGCTGTCGAGTACGACCGACGAACACCTGCTGAAGCCATGGCGCCTGCTCGTTTCGGGGCGAGTGGTGAGCGAGGAAGCACGACACGCCGTCTTGCGCGACACCTTCATGCACCTGGCCCACCACCGGGGGCAGTTGACCGTCTACCTGCGTCTCAACGACGCCGTGGTGCCAGCCATCTACGGCCCCTCGGCCGACGACACCTCGTTTGCGTAGACCTGAACTCGCGCGGGGCGAGGCACGAGCTTCGCCCCGCGGCGATGGCGCGCCGACGCTCTTCTCGTCAGTCCGGCGGCCTACGCCTCTGCTTGACCCCATCGTCGTTCTGTCGCATTGTCGAAACCATCCTCGACATGCAGACGCAGCCCCCGGCGGTCCCGCCGCTGTTTCACCCGCTCGTGGCGGACTGGTTTCGCCAGCAGTTCGGCGCTGCGACCGAGTGCCAGGCGCAAGCCTGGGCCGCACTGGGCGACGGGGCCGACGTGCTGATCTCGGCGCCCACGGGCTCCGGCAAGACGCTCGCGGCGTTCCTGCTGTGCATCGATCGCCTCGTTCGTACGGCCTTGAGCGGCCCGCTCGAAGACCGCATCCAGGTCGTCTATGTCTCTCCGCTCAAGGCGCTCAGCAGCGACGTCCACAAGAACCTCGAGCAGCCGCTGGCCGGGATTGCGGTCTTGGCGGCCGGGCGTGGGGCGGGGCTCGCCCCAATCAGGGCGGCACTTCGAACCGGCGACACGACGGCTGCCGAGCGGCAGCGGATGGCGACGCGTCCGCCGCACATCCTGGTCACGACGCCCGAGTCGCTCTTCATCCTGTTGACCGCCGAGCGGAGCCGTCGCGCCCTGGCCGGCGTGCGCACGGTGATCGTGGACGAGATCCACGCGGTCGTCGACGACAAGCGCGGCGCTCACCTCGCGCTTTCGCTCGCCCGCCTCGACGACCTCGTTCGGAAGGCGGGCGCATGGCGTCCTCAGCGCATCGGCCTCTCCGCGACCGTGCGGCCCATCGAGGAGGTCGGGCGGTTCCTCACCTCGTGTCCTGGCCTCCGCATTATCGATACCGGTCACCGGCGCCCGATCGACCTGGCCGTTGAAGTGCCTGCCTCGGAACTCGGCGCGGTCGCGAGCAAGGAGATGTGGGGCGAGATCTACGACCGGCTGGCCGACCCTCGTCGGCACCCACCGGACCACGCTCATCTTCGTCAACACGCGCCGCCTGGCGGAACGCGTGGCCCACTGCCTCGAGGAGCGACTGGGCGAAGATGCCGTGCTCGCGCACCACGGCAGCCTGTCCCGGGCGGTGCGGCTTGCAGCCGAGGACCGCCTGAAACACGGCAGGCTTCGCGCGGTCGTCGCAACAGCGTCCCTGGAGCTGGGCATCGACATCGGGTCCGTGGACCTGGTCTGCCAGGTTGGCTCGCCGCGATCGATCGGCGTGGCCCTTCAGCGCGTCGGCCGATCGGGCCACCACGTCGATGTGACGCGCCTGCCGAAGGGCCGCTTCTTTCCGACGACGCGCGACGAGCTGGTCGAGTGCGCTGCGCTCGTGCGCGCGATCCGCTCCGGCGCACTCGACCGCCTGGCGATACCCGCGTGGCCGCGCGACATTCTCGCGCAGCAGATCGTGGCCGCCGCGGCGGCAGAGGCGTGGCGCGAGGACGATCTCTACGCGCTCGTCCGAGGCGCCTTCCCGTATCGAGATCTCCCGCGGCCCGAATTCGACGCGGTCATCGCGATGCTGTCGGAAGGCGTGGCGACCGCTCGTGGGCGCGGCGCCGCGGCGTATCTCCACAGGGATGGCGTCAACGGCATCGTCCGCGGGCGGCGCGGCGCCCGACTGGCCGCCATGACATCCGGCGGCGCGATTCCCGATAACGCCAACTACCTCGTGGTCGCCGAGCCAGAGGGAGGGGTGGTGGGAAGTGTCGACGAAGATTTCGCCGTGGAAAGCATGGCCGGCGACATCTTCCTGCTGGGAACCACGTCGTGGCGAATCCGGCGCGTCGAGGCGGGCCAGGTGCGCGTCGAGGACGCCCGCGGCGCGCCGCCCACCATCCCGTTCTGGCGGGGAGAGGCCCCAGGGCGCACGACCGAGCTTTCGGGAGAAGTGGCGCGCGTGCGGGAGGACATCGTGCGGGCGGAGAGCGCCGAAGTCGCCTTCGACTTCCTCGCCAGCCAGTGCGGGTTGGACCGCGCCGGCGCCGAGCAGGCCGCCGCTTACGTGCGCGCCGGCGCGGCGGCTCTCGGCGCCGTCCCCACCGTGTCCACCGTCGTCGCGGAACGCTTCTTCGACGAGGCCGGGGGCATGCAGCTCGTGCTCCACGCCCCGTTTGGCGCGCGGATCAACCGTGCCTGGGGCCTGGCCCTGCGCAAGCGCTTCTGCCGGTCCTTCAACCTCGAGCTCCAGGCGGCCGCCACCGACGATGGCATCGTCATCTCGCTGGCCGAGCAGCACAGCTTTCCCCTGGATGCCGTGTTCCGCTTCCTGGCGCTTCCGACGGTGGAAGGGGTCCTGACGCAGGCGATGCTCGCGGCGCCGATGTTCACGGCCCGCTGGCGCTGGAACGGTTCGCGCGCGCTGGCGGTGCTTCGATTCTCCGGCGGCCGCAAGGTCCCGGCACCGATTCAGCGCATGCGCTCGGACGACCTGCTGGCCGCGGTCTTTCCGGATCAAGCGGCGTGCCCGGAGAACCTCTCGGGTGAGATTCGGATCCCTGATCACCCGCTGGTGAACGAGACGATCCGCGACTGCCTGCACGAGGCGATGGACCTCGAGGGATTGCGCCGCGTGATCGCGGGCATTTTGAGCGGGGCGATCCGGACGCACGCCATCGAGACGCCCGAGCCTTCCCCCTTCTCTCACGAGATCCTCAACGCGAACCCATTCGCGTACCTCGACGATGCCCCGCTCGAGGAACGGCGGGCGCGCGCCGTGCAGATGCGGCGCACGCTCCGCGACGAGACCGGCGAGGTGGGCGCGCTCGACGCGAGTGCCATCGTGCAGGTGAGCGACGAGGCCTGGCCGCTCGTGCGGGATGCCGAGGAACTGCACGACGCGCTGCTCACCCTCCTCGTGCTGCCGGCCCTGCCTGCCTGGGCGCAGTGGTTTGCCGACCTTGCTGGGCAGCGGCGCGCCACCGCGCTGCACCGCGAGCGCATCACGTGGTGGGTGGCGGCCGAGCGCCTGTCCGCCGCACGTGCGCTCCTGCCCGGCGCGCGGCCACATCCGCCGCTTTCGACGGGACGCCATGGAAGGGCGGCAGCCAACGCGCCCGCGCGGGAACGCGAGTCGGCGGGCACCGAGTTGGTCCGAGGCTGGCTCGAGTCGTGTGGCCCGACCACGGCTGCGGAACTGGCATCACGTCTGTCGGTCGATCGCGAGAATCGTCGACACTGGCCTCGCACGACTGGAATCCGAGGGACAAGTCCTGCGCGGCCGGTTCCGGCCGGCAGGCATGCGACCGAACGGCGACCTGGAGTGGTGCAACCGCCGCCTGCTCGCGCGGATTCACCGGCTCACCATCGGGCGGCTGCGCCGCGAGATCGAGCCGGTGACATCGGCCCAGTTCCTGCGCTTCCTCTTCCGCTGGCAGCACCTGGCGCCCGGCACCCAGCTGCACGGCGTCGAGGGCACCCTCGCGGTGCTCCAGCAACTCCAGGGATTCGAGATACCCGCCGGCGCGTGGGAAAGCGACGTGCTGTCGCGCCGCGTGGCCGACTACTCGCCCGAGTTCCTCGATCGGCTGTGCCTCTCGGGCGAAGTGATGTGGGGCCGCCTCTCCCCGCATCCCGTGTTCGACCCCGCGGGGGCCGTGCGCGACCCGGAACCCGCGCGCGATCACATCCGCCCGACGCGCGTCGCCCCTATCGCGATCTTCCTGAGAGACGAGGCGGATTGGCTGATCGACGCCGGGGAACTGGACGGACGCCGGGCGCGTGCGCCCGAGCGCCTCTCGGCGTCCGCCTGCCGCGTTCTCGATGCGCTGGCACACAGGGGCGCCTCCTTCGAGGCAGAAGTGGCGGCGGTGATCGGGCGTCCGCACCGGGAGGTCGAGGAGGCGCTCTGGGAGCTGTCGGCCACGGGCATGGTGACCGGGGACGGGTTCGACAACTTGAGGGCGCTGGTCGATCCCGCGCGCCGGCGCGCCACCGGGATCGCACGGTTTCGGCGGACCCGTCGCGGGGCCGGGCGCTGGGCGCTGCTGTCGTCGCCAGGCGTCGCAAGCGGTCCGGACGACGAGCGGCCCGAGGCCTTTGCGCGGCAGCTCCTGCGCCGCTGGGGCGTCGTCTTCAAGGACGTCGTGGCCCGGGAAGGCCTCTTGCCTCCCTGGCGAGGCGTGCTGCAGGCGCTTCGGCGAATGGAAGCCCGGGGCGAGGTGCGGGGCGGACGTTTCGTGTCCGGGTATCTCGGCGAGCAGTTTGCGGAGCCCGACGCGGTGGATGCGTTGCGGGCGGCGCGGCGCCTGGGCGAACCCGAGGGCGCCCTGCGAGTGGCAGCGGCGGATCCTCTGAACCTGGTTGGGATCTTGACGCCCGGAGCCCGCGTCAGCCCGCTGTCGGGCCAGGCGGTCGACGTGCTGGCCGGCGAGGCGCTTGCCGCTCAGGTGCAATGAGGGCGAAGCTGGAGCTTCGCCCTCACCTGGGGTTTACGGCGTCACGAAGTTCACCGTCACCCGCATCGCCACCTCGACAGGGGTGCAATTCAGGTACGTCGTGGTGAATTCCCATTTCCGGACGGCGTCTGCCGCCGCTTTCTCCAGGTCCGGGTGTGGCGACGAGAGCACCGTCACCTCGCGGACCGTGCCGTCGGTGCCGATCAGCGCGTCCAACGTGACGACACCGGCGATTCCTGCAGCCTTCAACGCCTCGGAATACTCGGGACGAACGTCGATCACCTTGAGTGGTGGGACGATCTGACCGCCAACGTCATCCCCCGTCGCACCGCCGCCACACTTTTCCGATGCACGCCGGCGTATCTCCTGGGCGCGCTGTCGCGATGCGTCGATCCTCGCCTGCTGCTCCGGCCCACTCTGCGCGGCCTCCCGGCCAGCGGACACCGTGATCGTCTCCCGGAGGCTGTCAATCTGCAGGTGGATGGCTCGCGTGAGGTCTTTGCCCGCTACAGCGACCGTCTCCTTGACCGTCTTGAACCCGGGCTTTTGCACGGCGAGCTGGTAGTCGGCCGACGGCAACCCGATGAACTCGAAGTGCCCGGCCCGGTCCGTGCGCACCTCGTACTTGGCGCCCGTGGAATCGTTCGCCAGCACCAGCGTGGTGTCGGGCACGGCGCGGTTCATCTGGTCGACGACGCTGCCGCTGAAGGTCCAGAAGCGGTTCTGTGCGATCGCCACAGGCACGGTGACGGCGATGAACGAGACGAGGGTGACGATCCGTGTCGCGTGCCTGAGCGGGTGACGGCGGACGTGACGGTTCAACATGGCGCTGACTCTCCCTTCGAGGCTTGACGATCGGGCCATCGCAAGCGCGGGACTCGCGCGGTGCCGGCTGGCATTCCGGGCAAGTTCGAGCAGGTGCGATGCGTAATTGGCGGGTTCCACCCCGGCTCTGAGGACCGCGTCGTCGCAAGCGCGCTCGCTTTCATCGCGCAACCGCCGGCTCGCGATCCACAACAGCGGGTTGAACCAGTACACGGCGCGGAGTGTCTCGGCAAGCATTTGTGCCAGCCAGTCCCCCCGGGCGATGTGGGCGAGCTCGTGACGCATGACGACGCGCGCCCTGTCGTCGGGCCACCGCGGGGCATCGGCAGGCAGGATCAGCGTGGGGCGCATGGCCCCCCAGGTGACGAGGAGAGCTGGATCGCTGCTTTGCAGCAGGGTGACCGGGCGCTGGAGACCCATCGCCTCCTGGACATCAGAGGCGATCGAGACCAACCGTTCCGTGGTGACAGGTCGGGCGGCGCTTGCAGCCCGCGACAGGCGCAAGAGCCCAACGACGAGGGTCGACACTCCCATCAGGGCGCCTGCCAGCCAGATCGACACCAACAGCGCCGGCATTGGCGGCGTGCGTTGACGGGCGTTCGACGGTGCCGGCGGCTGTGCGGTGTGGCGCTCGCCGGACGGCGCAGCCCGCACCATCGTCGTCGTTGCGACACCGGGCGCCTGCTGCTCCACGGCGGCAGCGGTCGAGAAGGCCGTCACGCCAACCTGCCACGAGGGGAGCACGAACTGGAGCAGCGGCGTGGCGGCTGCGCACGCGATGCCGACGGTCAGCACCCAATGGCGAAGCGCAGCGGAACGCCGCGCGAGCGCCACCGTGGCGCCGAGTGAGACGAGGACGATGAGCGACATGCGAACGGTGACATCGACGACCAGGCTCATCGTCCACCTTCCTTCCGCGCTTGAGCGACCAGGAGGGCAATGCGCTCGAGTTCTTCGTCGGAAACCCGGGTGCCGTCCGCCCCGAGGAGAGCCGCGACGACCTTTTCGGTGGAGCCTTCGAAGAAGGTATCCACCACGTGGCGAAGGGCCGATTTCCTCGCCGCACGGCGAGGCAAGGCGGGAACGTAGACGTACCGGAGCCCTTCCTCCTCGTGCCGAACGTGTCCCTTCGACTCGAGAACCCGGAGCTGGGTTCGCACGGTCGAATACGCGGGATCTCCAGACAGCTCGTCCATCACGTCGGCCGCGGTTGCGCGGCCTCGCCGGTAGAGGATGTCCATGATCTGGCGTTCGCGGCGGGAGAGGGCGGCGTGGAGAGGCGGTCTCATGCTATGAAGATAGCATCATGCTATAAAACTAGCAATACCAGTCAGGCGAACGACACGGGGGTGCAAGAGTGCAAGGGTGCAAGAGTGCAAGGGTGCAGGAGTGCAAGAGGTGCAGGAGTGCAGTTGTCGCAGGCGCGACCAGCTGCCGCGCGCAGGCCCACCGCGGTTCGCTGCGGCTGAGTTGTCTCCACGCGGGGCGTGCCTCCCGCCTGGGATGGCCCGACTGCAGCGGTTGCACCTGGCCGCGGCCGGCGAGATCATGGATCGCTGCGGTCGTAGCGGGACGTTGTTGGAAGTCCGAGGGAGGCCGGGGTGGACGTCCACATGGCGCGGGAACTACTCAGGTACAACACGTGGGCGAACAAGCGGCTGCTGGAAGCGGTATCGCGCCTCGACGCCGAGCAGTTCACCCGGGTGATCGGCGGGAGCTACCCGTCGGTCCAGGCCACCCTGACCCATACCCTGTGGGCCGAGTGGCTGTGGGCTCAACGGTGGGAGGGTCAGTCGCCGAAGCAGGTGTTCGTGCCTGAGGATTTCCCTTCGGTCTCCGACATCGCGAGTCGATGGAGCCAGGTCCGGGCAGCACAGCAGGCGTTTATTGATGCCCTCGTGCCGGCGGACCTCCCGCGGGTGATCCGCTATACCAATCGCCAGGGGGAAGTCTGGGAGTACGCGCTCTGGCGGATGCTCTACCACCTCTTCAATCACTCCACCTACCATCGCGGCCAGGTCACGAACATGCTGCGGATCCTTGGGTTGCCGCCGGCGACCACCGACTTCCTCGAGTTCTGGGACGAGGGGGAATGAGCCAATCGAGTGGGCCGACCGGTATCACGCGCCGCAGGCCTGCCGTTTCTCAGTGAACGGTGTAGGGCTCGCTGAGCGCGAAGGACGCGATCTGGGCGTCGAAGTGCTCGCCGGAGGCCGTCACCATCTGGTACGTGCCCTCCATCATGCCGAACGGCGTGGGGAGCGGGCAGCCCGACGAATAGGTGAACGCCTCGCCGGGGTGCAACGTTGGCTGCTGGCCGACGACGCCGGGCCCGTGAATCTCTTCGACGTTGTTGTCGCCGTCGGTGATTACCCAGTGGCGGGTGATCAACTGCACCGTTTCGTCGCCCTCGTTGGTGATGGTGATGGTGTAGACGAAGAACCAATGATGAGCGGCCGGGTTGGACCGCTCCGGAGCGAACTCGCACTGAACGTGAACGCGCACGTGCCGCGTGACCGCCATCGATGTAGACATGATGGTTCCATCATGGACGAGACGGCCACGCCCGGGCAACTCTGGTACAGGATCTGGCGCCAGAGTCACGACGTTTACAACCGCGAACGCCGCAAGGCGGCAACTGCTCGTACCAATGTATGAGCGTCGACCGGCTTGGCGAGATGCAGCTGAAACCCGCTCGCGAAGGCGCGCCGGCGATCGTCCTCCCGCGCGAGAGCCGTCAGGGCGATCGCTGGCACGGGGGCCGCACTCGCGCCGCCGCTCGCTCTGAGACGTTGAAGCAGGGCGTACCCGTCCGTGCCCGGCATCGCAATATCCAGGACCAGGACATGCGGCTGGGCCACCTCGAACTCATGCTCTGCCTGCTCGGCGTCCGCCGCGGTGAGCACCTTCGCACCGTGATGGCGTAGCACCGCCGCCGCGACGTCCCTCGCCTCAGGCTGGTCGTCTACCACCAACACCTCGGTACCGCACAGACTGGGAACATCATCCGCCACTATCTGGACGGCTGGAGCCACGCGCCGGGGCGAGGAGCCGCCGCGCCTTCTTTCGAGCCTCCTGCACGGGAGCGTGACGGTGAACGCCGCCCCCCGGCCTTCGCCGGCGCTCTCAGCCTTTACGGTGCCGCCGTGCAGTTCCACGATGTGACGGACGATGGCGAGCCCGAGCCCGAGCCCCGAGTGCCTTCGCGTGATCGAGCTGTCGCTCTGCGTGAATCGGTCGAACACGTGCGGCAGAAATTCCTGGCTGATCCCGACACCACTGTCCGCGACAGTGACCCGGACCTGGTCGGCCGAATAACTGATCGAGACGCGGACGTGTCCGCCACGAGGCGTGAACTTGATCGCGTTGGCGAGCAGATTCCAGAACACCTGGCGGAGGCGGCTCGCGTCTCCCGCGACGGGCGCAGGCGCCGGCCGGGACTCCGCGACGATCTCGACATCCTTCGCCTCCGCTGTTGGCCGTACGGAATCCACGGCGCTCTCGACGAGTTGCACCATGTCGATGGGCTGGTTCTCGAGCTGGACCTTCCCGCGAACGATCCTCGAGACGTCGAGGACGTCGTTGATCAGGCTGTTCTGAGCCTTCGCGTTCCGGTAGATCGATTCGACCGCGCGCCGCGCCGCCTCCGGCTCGAGGCTCCCCTTTCGCAGCATGTCGGACCAACCAATGATCGCGTTCAGCGGCGTTCGCAATTCGTGAGAGAGCGTTGCGAGGAACTCATCCTTCAGCCGGTTGGCGTCGCGCAGCGCATCTTCGCCTCGCTTGCGCTCCGTGATATCGACGAACGTGCCAACCGCTCCCCGAACCTCTCCGTCCTTTTCGAACAAGGCGACCGCGTTCCCAAACAGCGTCCGGGCGCTGCCATCCTCGTAGACCACGTCGAAGTCGCAGTCGACGACCGGCCCCTTCCCTGCCATGGCCATCTGCATCGGCAATTCCTGTGCGGCGAGTTCTCGGCCGTTCTTCATGCTCCTGAACGTGGTGGGCCGCTCGCCTTCTGGCGCCGTGAGCGACAGGTTGGAGCCGGGCGGCATCCGAAAGACGCGACACGCCATCGCGTTTCCGTCGATCCTGCGCGCTTCCGCGTCGCGTGTGACGAAGACGGCGGCGGGTGCCGTCTCGACGATCGCCTGCAACTCCTCGGCGCGCTGCCGAACCTCCGCGTGCAGCTCCCGCGCGTCCCCCTCGGCATCCTTCCACCGGCCGACAAGCCAGATGATGGGACCTGCAACCGCGGCAAACACCGCCATGGCGACCCAATCCTGGCCGTGCGGCACGAGTTCGAACCGAGCAGGCACAAACAGGTAGTTGGCTGTGAAGGCGGCAACGACCGTCGCGAGCACGGCGGCATTACGGTCGCAGAACCGGGCGACGAGCACTGTCGCACCTGTATAGATGACGTAGACCGCCTGGTTGTGGACGAGGGGATCGAGGGCCAGTCGAACAGCTGTGGCGGCGCCGATAATCGCCAGCCCGAGCACGTAGCGGGAAATCGGACGGGCTAGCGCCGGGCGCCGAAAGTCGGTCGCAGCGGGCGCATCCACAATGCCTCCACCGGGTAACGGTGATTTGATGTGGGCGGAGAGGACATTGTAGACCTGCGACGCGAGACGGACAAACCCATCCATGTACTCGCGCTGGCCTTCTGAGAGCCGCCACGGGCGCGCCGCGAGAGCAGCTTACCGCTTGATCAGAACGGCAGCGAGATCAGCCACGTGGCGATTGAATTCGTCCGGCCGCTCGAGCATCGGGTAGTGGCCCATGTGCGTCATGACGACCGCGTCAAAATCGGCCGTGACCTTTCGGGCCGCCTGCACGTCCGTGGGGTAGAGGTCGCCGTTGATGGCGCGGAGCGGAACGGTCAGCTTGCGCGCCGACGAGCCGAGGTCGTAATCGGCAAGGCTGGCCAGCATCGCGACGGCAACCTCGGGCGAGGTGCGTAGCATGCGTCGCTCCGCCTCCGCTATCAGCCACGGGTCCGCGTCAGGATGAAACAGCATCCTGACCATCGCCTTTGTGCTGCCGGCGAAATCACGGCGGAAGGCCTCGGCTCGCTGCCGCAGCGCTTCCGCGGCCTGCCGCTTGTCTTCCGGCGTCTCGGGTCGACCGAGATTCTGGAACGTGTCGATGCCGACGACGGCGAGTACGCGACCTGGAAGCAGGAGGGCCGCCTCGAGGGCAACCGGGCCGCCAAGCGAATTCCCGAACAGCACGACGCGCTTGAGTTGCTCGGCGTCCGCTACGGCCTTGACGTCCGTGGCGAACTGCGGGATGCCCCAGGTGCTCCGCTTGCGGTCCGATTCGCCATGGCCGGCCAGGTCGAGCGCAATCACCCGGTACTTGTCCGAGAAGGCGTGGAACTGCTGGTCGAAGAAGCTTCGGTCGGCCAGGCCGCCGTGGACGAACAGCAGCGCGTCGTCGCCGGCGCCGGCAGCGGAATAGACGATGGTGACGCCGTCGGGGGCGGTGCACGTCTTGCGTTGAATGGGCGGTTCCGCGGGTGGCTGAACGAGTTCGGGAATCGTCGCCACCGATGACCAGTCGACGGCGCCGAGCCGCAGCCGCCGCCGCAGGAATTCCACGCGGTCGCGGCGTGCCGCCGCGTTGAGCGCGTGCTGTGCGTCGTACACCTTGAACTCCTTCGGCTCGCTCACCAGCTCCGCGTAGCGCCGCGCCCGTTCGACGGTGAGGAAGTCCTCCTTCGTGGCGAACTGCATGAGCACCGCTGCCGGCGCCGCGTGCAAAAGGTAGACGCCCGGATCCAGCCAGGCGTACTTCGCGATGAACGCGTCGAACTTCTCGGGCCCGACCGCCTGCCGGTAGCGGCGGTACTCCGGGCTTTCCAGGTCCACCTTGTCGGACAGGCTGCCGGCCATGAGCACGAGCGCCTTGAAGCGCTTGTCCGCGCCGGCGAGGTAACCACCCGTTGACGCGTTGTAGCTGTGGCCGACGAAGCCAAGGCGGGCGGGATCGACGTCCCGTCGCTCGAGCAGCAGGTCCGCGCCGCGCCGGACGTCGAGGATGGTCTGCAGGCGATCGTCAATCTGCTTGTCGTTGAGCGGCGTCCGGTCTTCGTAGAAGCCGGGGCGGGCCACGGGGCCGTCGAAGAGCAGCGACACGAGGCCGGATCGGGCGAGGGCGATCGCCTCGTCGAGGAACTCGCGACGGTTGCGGAAGGCGGAGTTGCCCCAATACCAGTGCCCCCAGATGACAGCGGCAAACGGCCCTTTGCCCGGCGGCACGACGAGGTACGACGGCACCCGGCCACCCTTCGGGCTGATGTACGAGATGTCGTGCACCATCACGCCACCTCGGTCTTCAACGCCCACCTCGCGCACGTCGAGCGGCGCCCGGACGTCGTAGTCGAACCGGTGGAGGAACTCCTGGTACGACCGCCCGGCGTCCCGAGTCGAAGATAAATCGACGTTCTGCTGGAATGCCGACGCGGCCAGCCAAGGGAGAGCGGCCGCAGCGAAGACGAACGGTTTCATGGAGCGCCTCCGGTCCAATCTACACCTCCCGGCGGACAGCGGTCGACGGGCAGCGCGCTGCGCTCGAAGAGGTGCTGGTGGAGGCCGAACGCGGTGCCGGGGCGATCGCAGCTCGAATGGACGAGCCTGCTCTTCTCTTCTTTGGCTGGCACCAGGACGGTAACCGGGCGTGGTAGCATGAAGATGGCTCCTCGACCATAGGAAAGTCAGCTCTTTGGACCCGCAGGTTCTCATCGCCGCTGCCGACGATGACTTGCGAGCGGGTCTACGCGACCTGCTTGCCAGCCACCCACTCGAGGTCACGGCCTCGCGGCCTCTCGACTTCCTGACGCGCCTTGCCTGTTCGTCGGTTCGAGTGCTCATCCTGGTTCTGACGGCGGAGGCGGGTCTCGAACTGCTCGACGCCGCTCGTGAGCGACGGCCCGACGTGCCCGTGCTCGTGCTGCGCGCACAGCCAACCGTGGCGGAGGCCACCGAGGCGATGCGCCGTGGCGCAGAAGACTTCCTGCCCATCCCGTATGTGGCCGAGGCCCTTCGCAAGGAGGTGGCACGCATCCTCGAGGCGGTGGAGATGCGCGACAGCCTCGAGGCACTGCACCACCTGGTCGCTGACACCTTCGGCTTCGATCGGATTCTGAGCCGGTCGGCGTGCATGCGGCCGGTGTTCGAGCGGGCCGTCGCTGCCTCGCGGAACGACACGCCCGTTCTCGTCGTCGGCGAGACCGGGACGGGCAAGGAACTCATCGCCCGTGCCATCCACGCGAACAGCCGGCGCGCCAACAGGCCGTTCGTGCCCGTGAACTGCGCCGCACTGCCCCGCGATCTCGTTCGAGAGCGAGCTGTTCGGACACCGCCGGGGCGCCTTTTCTGGAGCTCACGTCGATTACCCCGGCCTCTTCGTGTCCGCGCATGGCGGCACGCTCTTCCTCGACGAGGTCGGAGAACTGCCCGCCGAAGCGCAGCCCAAGCTGCTGAGAGTCCTGCAGGACGGAGAGGTCCGGCCGGTTGGCGGACTCGAAAGCCGCAAGGTGAACACGCGCATCATCGCGGCCAGCAACAGGACGCTCGGCGCCATGAACCACGGCGCGATGCGGCAGGACCTGTTCTTCAGGCTGTCGGTCCTCGTCATCGAGATCCCGCCGCTGCGCGCCCGCCCGGAGGACCTGCCGCTGCTCGTGCAGGCCACGGTTGAGCGTCTTCGCGCGCGCGGTATCGCGGTCGAGGCCGTCGAGGCGCCCGCCATCGACCTGCTCGCGCAGCACTCGTTTCCCGGCAACATCCGCGAACTCGAGAACCTCATCGAAGGAGTCGCGGTTACCCTCACGGGCAGCCACACGACGATCGGCGTGGACGACGTGCGCGCGTGGATGCGCCGCAGAGGCTCGCCGGAAATGAGACCCGGCCCGATGGAAACGGGCGTGCTCCCGATTCGCCTCGAGGAACTCGAAGCGTGGGCGATCGCGGAAGCGATGCGCCGAACGCACGGCAACAAGCGCCAGGCGGCGCAGTTGCTCGGCATCTCGCGCGACACGCTGTACCGCAAGCTCGAGGAGGCCGAACTCCACCCGGCACTGCCCGATTCCCGGACACACCTGCTAAACGACTGAGGCTCAGGGTCTTGGCCCCCGCATGTCCGATCCTCTGACAACCGGCAGCCGACCCGCCGAGTCGCTCAGGCCTTGAGACCTCCCCGTAACTCCCCCTCCGGCAACGGCTTCGCGAGTGCGAGACGCCCCGTGCCCGCGGCGCCATTGTTGCTCGACTAGAGGCCGTCCCGTGTCGGGACATTCCGGAGGACAGAACATGAGCGCTCGTCCGGGCATCGCCTGGGGCTGGCTCACGCTGGGCGTGCCGGCCGCGATCGCCGGAATTCTCCTCGCGTCCAGCGTCGCGGAGGCCGTTCCCGCCTTCGCCCGGAAGTACCAGACGAGTTGCCAGACCTGTCACGTCGTCTTCCCGAAGCTGAACGCCTTCGGCGAGGCATTCCGGCTGAAAGGCTACCGGATGCCAGGGGAGACGGAGGAGATGGTCAAGGAAAAGCCGGTCAGCCTCGGCGCCCCCGCGTACAAGCGGCTGTGGCCGAAGGCCGTCTGGCCGGGCGAGGTGTCGAGCGCGGTTCCGCTCGCCGTCAACATCAAGCTCGCCGACGTCAACACGTCGACGCTGAACGACGATGGCAGCGTGACATCGCTCAAGAACGATTTCCAGTTCCCGCAGGAAGTGAACCTGTTCGGCGCGGGAACGCTCGGCGACCACGTGTCCTATCTCGTCGAGACGACATTCGGCGAGAACCCCGACTCGTCGGTGAGCGTCGAGCTCGAGCACGCCCGGTTCCAGTTCGACTCCCCGTTCGGGCCCGAGGATCTCTTCCACATCCGGATCGGCAAATTCGCGCCGAACCTGGTGGACGGGTTCCAGGAGATGTGGCTCTCGACCGACGCCGCCATCGACTCGGTCTTCGCCTACAACCCGGTCGGCGTGAACGGGGGCGTCGGGCTGGCCGAGGACGTGAGCCCGCAACCGATTGCGCTGCCCGACAGGGTCCGCGGCATCGAGGCCTACGGCATGTTCAGCCATCGGGCGTTGTGGGTGGCGGGCGTCGCCAACGGGATCTCGCCCGGACAGAACGGCGCCTTCGACGGCAACAACGCGAAGGACGTCTATGCCCGCGTCGACTACAAGTTCGGCGGCATGGGCCTCGACGGCGACTCGGGCGGACGGCCCGTCCCTGAGAAGAACTGGCGCGACGACTCCCTGCGTGTCGGGGCGTTCGTCTACCGTGGCGACGGCAGTCATATCGACTTCCCGACGCCGGAGCCGCCCGACGCCCCGGAGTTCAACCTCCAAGACCAGCACTTCCTGCGCACGGGCCTCTACGCGAGCGTCTACTTTCGCGACCTGAACGTGTTCGGCGCCTACGTGCACGGCACGGACACGCTGCAGCAGTTCGACCCGGCGAGCGGTGGTCTCCTCGGGGAGATCGAGCCGACGTACAACTCGTTGTTCGCCCAGGCGGACTACGTGATCTATCCCTGGCTCCAGGCGGCCGCGCGGTACGAAACCCTGACGCCTGGCGATCGTCACCGTCGCCAGCCTGCGGACGGCCGTCTTCAACCTGAGCGCGCTCATCCGCGCCAACGTCAAGGCGATGGTCGAGTACCAGCGCGATCTGCGCGCCGGTGAGAACCACTCGCTCAACGCGCTCGTTCGGTTCGCCTTTTGAGGAGGTCCGTGGCATGAGAAGGTTCAGCCTGTTCGCTCTCGTGGCAGGTGTGCTTGCGGTGACGAGCGTGTCGCCGGCCGCTCGGCTCTCGGCGGCCGGTTCCAGCATCACCGGAACGGTGAAGGCGACCGGGCTCACCTCGAACGCCGACGCGGTCGTCTACGTCCTGCGAGGCGCCCGCCGGGCAGCCACCGGCGCCCACCGACGATGGACCAGCGGAAGTTTCAGTTCCTGCCGCACGTGCTTCCCGTCATGGTCGGGACGACGGTGAAGTTCCTCAACAGCGATCCCACGCCGCACAACGTCTTCTCGCCCGACTACGAGAAGTACAACCTCGGCACCTGGCCGCAGGGACAGTCGAAGGAGTACGCCTTCTCGAAGTGCGCCAAGTTCCCGTGCGTCGTACACGCAGCTCTGCCGCGTCCACCCCGAGATGGAGGGATTCGTCGTCGTGCTCCCGAACCCGTACTTCGCGGTCACCGACCGCGAGGGCCACTACGAGATCGAGAACGTGCCCGCCGGGCCAGTACACGCTCGCCGTCTGGCACCCGAAGCTCAAGGGACAAGCCGACGCCGGTGTCGGTGGCGGCAGGAAAGAACTCGGTGGTTGACCTGGTTCTGGCCAAGTAGGCGCGGCCATGACCGAACGGCTCTATTCCACCGGTCGTGCCCGGTTTCCAGTACTTCCTGGACCTGGTGCCCTGCCGCACCGCCTGTCCCGTCCACACGAACGCCGGCGGCTACGTGCGCGCCATCGGGGAGGGGGACACGGCGCGCGGCTACGCGATCGCGCGCGCGCCGAACCCGCTCGCCTCGATCTGCGGGCGCATCTGCGCCCACCCGTGCGAGACGAAATGCCGGCGCGGCCAGATCGACGAGCCGATCTCCATCCGCGCGCTGAAGCGCACGGTGACCGAGCGCCACGGCGTCGAGAGCGCCGCTGGGCAGGCCCGCATCCCTCCCGCTCGAACCGCTCGGCCTCGCGAGCCGCAAGGACGGCGCCGCCGCACGCGTCGCGGTGGTCGGCGCCGGTCCCGCCGGTCTGGGCTGCGCCCACGACCTGGCGTTGCTCGGCTACCGCGTCACGATCTTCGACGCGGCGCCGGTCGTCGGCGGCATGCTGTACCAGGGCGTGCCGGAGTATCGCCTGCCGCGGGATCTCATCCGGGCGGAGGTGGACCAGGTTCTCTCCCTCGGCGTCGAGCTCAGGCTCAACTGGCGGCTCGGCCGCGACTTCACCGTCGGGGATCTGCGGCGCAACGAGTTCGCGGCCGTCTTCCTCGCGCCTCGGCGCCAGTCGCGGCCGGGACCTCGGACATCCCGGGCGCCGATCTCGACGGCGTGATCAACGGCGTCGATTTCCTCCTCAACGCCAACCTGGGCTACCGCGTGTCGCATCGGCGACCACGTCGTCGTGGTGGGCGGCGGGAACGTCGCCATCGACGTGGCGCGCACGGTGCTGCGCTACGCGACGCCGAAGAAGCCGCCTCGCTGCCAGCCGGAGCCCAGCACCTGCTCCAGACCTGGGGCTACGACAACGCGTTCATCGACGCGGCGCGGACCGCGCTGCGCCTCGGCGCCCGCAAGGTTCACCTCGTCTCGCTCGAAGGCGCGGATCGAGATGCCCGCCCACCCCGACGAGGTGCGGGAGGCGGAGGAAGAAGGCATCACCCTGCTGCCTCGGCCGCGGGCCCAAGGCCATCCTCGGCAAGGACGGCCGCGGCGACCGCGCTCGAGACGCTCGACGTCGCCTCGGTCTTCGACGAGAACGGCCGCTTCAATCCCACGTTCGTGCCGGGCACCGAGCGGCGGATCGACGCCGACACGATCATCCTCGCGGTGGGCCAGCAGCCCGACACGGCCTGCCTGGCCGCCGACCCGGAGATCGCGATCACGCCCCGCGGCCTCGTGGCCGTCGATCCCGCGCACGCTCGCCACGAAGATGCCCGGCGTCTACTGCGGCGGCGACCTCGCGTTCGGCCCGCGCATCGTCATCGAGGCGGTGGCCGACGGCAAGCGCGCGGCGCTGGCCATCCACGAATCACCTGGGCGGCGCCGCGGTGCCGCGGGCGCGCGCCCGCTTCCGGACCGATCGAGCTCAACCGGGCCGGCGATCGCTACGACCGCATCCCGCGCCAGCAGGTGCCGGCGCTGCCCGTCGCCCGGCGCACCGGCTTTCGCGAGGTCGAGGAGGGCTACGGCGAGGCGCAGGCGCGCACGGAGGCGTCGCGCTGCCTCTGGTGCAACGTCGAGACGGTCTTCGACTCGGAGCGCTGCATCCTCTGCAGCGGCTGCGTCGAGATCTGCCCGGAAGCCTGCCTGTCGCTCGTGCCCGTGTCGCGGCTGCGGGGCACGCCCGAGCTCGACGCTGTCCGCGAGGCGCTCGGCGCCGACGCCGACGCGGGCGCCATCGTGAAGGACGAAGAGCGTTGCATCCGCTGCGGCCTCTGTGCCGAGCGCTGCCCGACCGGCGCCATCACCATGGAGACGCTGGAGCTGGACGAGTCGCCCCAGACGGCCCTGGGCCTGTTCCCCGAGCGCATGCACGAGGGGCGGCCATGAACCAGACCACGGGCCCGATGACCCGCCTGGCCGGGGCCATCGATCGACGCGGCTTCTTCTGGATCGGCTGGGCGTCGATCGCGGCCGCCAGCGCGGGCTTCCTCGTGAGCACGTTCCGCTTCCTCGTGCCGAACGTGCTCTACGAGCCGCCGTCGCGGTTCAGCATCGGCCGACCGACGGATTTCCCGCCCGGGACTCGGCGACGTTTCTCGAGGACCAGCGGCTGTTCGTCTTCAACGGCGCCGAGGGCTTCTACGCCATCTCGTCCGTGTGCACGCACCTTGGCTGCAACGTGAAGCAGGCCAGCCAGGGGTTCGAGTGTCCTTGCCACGGCAGCCGGTTCGACGAGAACGGCAGGTGGTCCAGGGCCCGGCGCCGTCGCCCCTCGCCTGGTACGCGCTCAGCCTCTCGCCGCGCGGCGAGCTGGTCGTCGATCTCGAGCGGACCGTCGGGCCGGACTTCCGGCTCCGGGCGTGAACGGAGGCACGAGTGGCCGACCAGGTGAGCGCGGCGATCGGGCGGCGTGTGGCGCGCTGGGCCGGCGCGATCCGCGCGTCGGTCGTGGCGGATCGGCTGGCCGCGGACGGACAAGGACCGCGCCGCGGCGATGATCTCGAGCCTGTTCCTGCACATCCACCCCGCGCGCGTGTCAGCCGCCACAGCCTCAGGCCGAGCTACACGCTGGGCCTCGGCCTGATCTCCGCCGATTCTCTTCGGGGTCCTCACGGTCACCGGCCTCGCGCTGATGCTCTACTACGTCCCGTATCCGCCCGAGGCGTACCGCAGCATGAAGGACCTGCAGTTCGTCGTGACGTTCGGCGTCATCCTGCGCAACATCCACCGCTGGTCGGCGCACGCGATGGTCTTCGTCGTGTTCCTTCACCTGTGCCGGGTGTTCCTCGACCGGGTCCTACAAGGCGCCGCGCGAGTTCAACTGGGTGATCGGCGTCGTGCTGCTGCTCCTCACGCTGGGCCTGTCGTTCACGGGGTACCTGCTGCCGTGGGATCAGCTCGCGTTCTGGGCGATCACTGTCGGCACGAACATCGCGGCGTACGCGCCCGTCGTTGGACGAGCGCCTGAAGTTCCTGCTCCTGGCCGGCCACGTCGATCGGGTCCGATGACGCTGCTCCGCTTCTACGTGCTGCACTGCGTCATCCTGCCGCTCGCGATGCTGGCGCTCGTCTCGATGCACGTCTGGCGGGTCCGGAAGGACGGGCTGAGCGGCGCGCCGTCGACCACCGGCACGGTGGACGAGACGGCCGGGACCTTCCCGGCCTCCACCAAGACATACGGCCTGATGGCGCTCACGCGCCGGCCGACGGTGTCGGTGGCGGCGCGCGACCCGAACGACGAAGTGTTCGCGTGGCCTCACCTCCTCTACCGCGAGGCTGCTCGTCGCGCTGGCCGTGGTCGTCGTGCTGCACGTCGTCTCGCTCGATCTTCATGGCCCCGCTCGAGGAGATGGCCGATCCGACGCGGACGCCCAACCCGGCCAAGGCGCCGTGGTATTTCCTCGGGCTGCAGGAGCTGGTGCACTACTCCGCTCTGATTGGCGGCGTCGTCGTGCCCACGCTGCTGGTTGCGCTGCTGCTCGTCCTGCCGTACGTCGATCGCGACCCGCACGGCAGCGGCCGGTGGTTCGCGCCCGAGCGGCGTGTGGCCAACGCGGTCTTCAGCGTCGCCGTCCTGCTGTTCGTCGCGCTGACGGTGATCGGGACGTTCTTCCGCGGCCCGAACTGGGCCTGGGTGTGGCCGTGGCGATGACGCGAGCAGTCGCAGCACGAGGCTTCAGCCGAGTGTCGCGTGACAGTCATGCGTGACCCACAGCGCGCCCCCGCGTCCGCGCACGCCGCGTTCGCGCTGCTCGGCGTGGCGTTCCTGGCGGTCTTCTCGTGGGTGTTCCTCGGCGAGCAGGGAGCGGAATGGCGCCGCCAGCAGGCCGAGTTCCGCCGGATCGAGAGCGACCGTGAAGAACCCGCACCAGTTGGCGCAGGCGGCCAGCGTGGACGGACTCCGCCAGTTCTGGCTGCCCGATCTCGGCCGGGTCGATCGGTGCACGACGTGTCACCTGGGGATCGACGACGCGGCCTTCGGCAAGGCGCCGCAGCCGTTTCGGACGCATGGCGGCACCTGGCTCGCGACGCATCCGGCCGAACGGTTCGGCTGCACTGTGTGTCACGAAGGGCAGGGGCAGGCAACCGACTACCAAAACGCCGCCCACGCGGCGATTCCGTTCGTCGAGCGGCCCATGCGCCCGCTCGAAACGATCGAAGCGAGCTGCGGGAGCTGCCATCGGTCGCTGGAGCCGCCCGACGCGCCCAGGCTCTCGGCCGGGCGCCGGCTCATCGTCGACTCGGGGTGCGTGAGCTGCCACGACATTCCCGGGTTCGAAGGTCTGACCTTCAGTGGTCCCGCCCTGGAATCGGAGGGCTACAAGGTCCGCCCGGACTGGCTGCTGGCGTGGCTCAAGGAGCCGAAGTCCTACCTGGCCCAGTCGAAGATGGGCAATTTCCGCCTGAAGTCAGACGAGGTCGCCGGGTTGCAGGCGTTCCTGCTCTCCCAGCGCGCGCATCCACCGGCCGACGTGAACATCGACTGGGCGCGCGCGGACACGGAGAGGGGTCGGGCGTTGTTTGGCGAGCTTCGATGCAGCAGCTGTCACGCGGTCAATGGGCGAGGCGGCACGATGGGACCCGAGCTGACGAAGATCGGCGACAAGGTGCGACGCGACTGGCTGGCCTCCTTCCTGAAGGACCCACATCGGGATCAGCCGGAGACGGCAATGCTGCAGTACCGGCTGACCGACGACCAGATCGGCGACCTCGCCACGTTCCTCCTGCGAGGAGTACCGGAGCGGGGAGGCGGCCGCGGAGACCGCGCCCGCGTCGTTCCAGGACGCCGGGGCAATCGCCGCCGGCCGCGCCACATTCATCAAGCGAGGCTGCTACAGTTGCCATCACCTCCCGGGCGTATCGGCTTCCGGGAAGATCGGACCGAGCCTGTCGGGTGTGGCCGACCGGGATCCCGACCAGTTGGCGTATGGAAGGAGCGGCGCCCGCCACACCACTGACAACTATATCTACGTCAAGCTGCTGCAACCCGACGGCCTCGGATCCCCTTCGTCGATGCCGACCTTCGGGTTCACTCCGGTCGAAGCAGCAACCATCACCATCGCCCTGGCCGGGTTGCACAAGGTCGACCTGCCCGCCTCGCGCGTGGTCCGGCAGCCGTTGCCGCCGCCGTACCGGCCCCAGGGGCGCTTCGGCGAACTCGTCACGCGGTACCGCTGCCTCAGCTGCCACAGGATCAACGGCACGGGCGGAGATCTCTCGACGGTCCCTCTCGATCGGATCGGCAGCCAACTGCAGCACGACTACCTCGTAGGGTACCTGCTCAACCCCGGGGCCGTGCGCGTCAGCGTCGAAGCCCGCATGCCCATGTTCCACATGACACCCGACGAAGCGCGGGCGATCGCCGACTATGTCTCGACGGTCTTCGTGGACGATGCGATCGATCGGCGCGATACGCGCTTCGACGCCGCGGACGTGCGGCCGCGGCCAGGATCGCTTTGGCGAGCTCGGGTGCGTGGGGTGCCACCAGGTCGGGTTGAAGGGCGGCTACGTCGGACCGGATCTGTCGAACACCGGCAAACGTCTCACGGCGGGGTGGGTGGCCACCTGGCTGTCCAATCCGCAGCTGCAGAAGCCCGGCACGCTCGATCCGAATTACGGCCTGTCGGCGCCCGATGTCCGCGTGCTGACCGCGTACCTCATGTCGCTCCAGGCCGCCGCGCCGAAGACAGGTGCCGGGACGAGCCCTGGGAGTCTGCGATGAAGGCCGGCAGGTGCGCAGCAGTGGTGACCGTGGGCGTCGCCCTTGCCGTCCTCGCCGCCGGCTGCCGCCGGCCGTCTCCGCCGTCCGCGGAGCCAGTGACCGACGCGCTGAAGGCGCAGGAGCGCGAAGGCGGTCTCACCTACGCGCAGTCGCTCGGCCGACCCGTGTTCGACCAGGTCCTGCGCCACGTGCCACGGGGACGCCGGGAAAGGTGACGGCCAGAACGCCTCCAACCTGACGCCGCCGCCGGCCGACTTCACCGCCTCGAAGACCATGGCCGACGCCGGGTACGTCCGCCGCATCATCCTGGAAGGCAGCGCGGCGGTCGGCCGCTCTCCCCTTTCCCCGCCTTGGGGCCGTACGTTGACCGAGCAGCAGATCGAGTACCTGACTCTCTACTGCCAGGCGCTCGCGCGCAGGAAGTGAGGGCTGGTCAGGGCAGCGCGCTACCGCCCCGCGGCGTGCGCGAACACCATCCGTTGCACCTCGACTCCCTCGATGGCGCCCAACTTGGCGGCCAGCTCCTGACCGGCGCTCTCGCTCGCAACTCCTCGGCCCTTCCCCGCTGTGGGCGTCGGAGGTAGCGCGGAAGATGGGCGAGGGGCCTGCACCGGCACGGCCGGGCGATCCGGCGAGAGGATGATCAGGCGCACGGCGGGCGGCAGCGACCGATAGAGCGACGCCGCGTCCTTGGGATTCAGGACGACGCGCAACCTGACGCCGTCGCGGTTCCTGCCGAAGACAGCGGCGGCCGTGTCGCGCCACTTCGCGCTCCACCAGGCACGAACGCGCGTCAGTCGTCCTGCCTGCTGGTCGGCATCCAAGGGACGCACCTCGATGGACCGCCCCTCGTCGAATCGCACGTGGTAGCGCGACGGCACCGGGTACATTTCTTCCGGCGTCGGAGGCACTGGCGGAGGTTCCGGTTCGGCGGCGTCCTTGCTCGGCGGAGCCGCCTGGATCACGAGCCGATCGATCTGTCGCGGCGGGTTGAGCTCGCCGTGCGACCAGACCACGTCCTGCCACGGCCGCGGGTCCCGGCGCATGATCCAGGAGACCCGTGGCTGGCCCACCTGCAGCTCGATCACTGGATAGCGCTGGAGTTCCGCGCCGCTCAGCATCAGGGTCAGGTCGGACGCCTCCGGGTCGAGCACAAGGTAGAACTCCTTGCCGTCGGCCAGCTCGATCTGCCGCTGCAGGAGAGTGTTGACACGCCGGAGCCGCGCCGCCCGCGCCGGGGTGTTCGAAGGCGGCGGGGCTGCCTCGTGCTTCGCGCACGTCGCGGCCGTAAGGCCTGCGGCTGCGGCGACGATCGCTGCCAGGCAGGTTCGCATGCGCACGCGATGGTTCCTCATGGCGCGTCAGTAGATGAAGATAGGCGTGCCGAGCCGCGCATTCGCCCACACCTTTCGCAAGTCGTCCCGTCCGACGCGGATGCAGCCGTGCGACACGGCCCGGCCCAGGAGGCGCTCGTAGAGCGTCCCGTGGATCATGTAGCCGTTGCCGAAGTGGAGGGCGTACTCGCCGAGCGACCCCGTCTCCAGCCGGTCGGCCGGATTGGTTGGGATCGGCTGCCCGTCTTCCACGAAGGCCCAATCGGGCTTCGCCCACGTGGGGTTGCGCAGCATCGACAGGATCTCGAAACGCCCGCGGGGCGTTTCGAACACCCACTCGCGCTTCTTGCCGACCGACTCCCTCAACACCATCCCCGACCCGGCCGAGCACCTTGCCTCGAGCAGCGTGTCGTCATCGCGTTTCAGGTAGAGCCGGTTCTGGGTCTGGTCTATGACGATGTAGACGCCTCGCGGGGTGGTGGCTTTCAGTCTCGCGCTGAGCTCGCGAGACCGTCGATCGAGGCGCGAGGCGAGTTGTCTCAGTTCACGTTCGCCGGCCGGCAGCTTGCCCGCAATTCCCGTCGGTTCATCGACGTAAGGCTGGTAACGGTAGCCGGTGCCAGCCGACGCGATGCCAAGGAGCGCGGCGATCGCTGCCGCAACGGCCATCGACCGCCGGTCAATCGTGACCGGGCCGACCCGGCGCGGCGCCCACGTCGGCGAATCAGACTCCGGAGCCGAGACAACGAAACCAGCCTCCGGGAGTGCGCGGGGCGAACCCGCCGCGGTCGACACAGCAGCCGGAGCAGGTTCAGGGTCTGCGGTCGGAGGCGTTTCGCCGATTGCGGTCGGCGAACTCGGCAATGGGTCCATATGTGTCGCTCCCGACGATGGTCACGGGTGTGCCCACGCTCACTCGGCCGAACAGGTCTTCGATCTCCGGGTTGGTGAGGGCCACGCAGCCGTCGGTCCAGTCGTGCTGACGGCCGCCCCCGCCATGAATCTCGATGAGCCCGCCGATCCGGGCCGACGCCGGAATCTCGCCGCGGCGGCGTGCGCGGCTGAACGCCGCACGATCCTCGGCATTGGGATAGTCGATGCGCAGCGCCTTGTAGAAATCTGAGGCCAGGTGGGCCATGCGCGCCACGACGCGGTACCGTCCCTCAGGCGTCGAGCCGTCTCCTTCCTGGAGCTTGTCGGCGATCCAGTTGAAGCCGAGTTCGACGGTATAGCTCTTGGCCGGCTCGCCGCCCACGAAAATCGTCATCAGGTGGACGTCCTTCACTACCACGATCGCCGCGCGCCCTTCGCGCCGCGACCAGGCGATCGTCTCGCTCTTCCAGCGCTGCCATCGCTCGAGCGTTTCGGCATCGGCGTACCGCGCCGCGAGAACGGCGGCGCGGTGGCTCGCCTGCTCGGCCAGAGACGCCGCGTCCCGCGCTCGCGCCGCCGCGGTTTCCAGATCGCCCGCGCGCTGGTAGGCACGCGCCTCATCGAGCACGGTTCGCGCCCTGGCCAGGAGCCGTCGCTCGGGCCCGATGTAGATCCTCGCCGCCGCCGCCTCGCTGGCCGACACCGCCTCGCTTGCTTTGTCGATCTGCTCGGTCGCCGAGTTGGCACCGGCGGCGTGGCGGCTGCGCGCCAGTTCCGTCGCGGAACGCGCCGCGCGCTCGGCGGCGGACCAGGCGTCGACGACCGAAACGGCGTCGGGTATCGGCCAGGCGCGTACTTGCTCGATTCGCTGGCGCGTCAGCGCGTCGCGTGATGCCCGTTCGGCCATCGCAAGTTCGACAGGGGCCCAGCGTATCGCGTCCGCGGCGCGCGCGGCCCGCACCGCGGCGCCCGCGGCGTCCGCCGCCGTCTGCATCATCGCCTGTCGCCGCGATGCGGTCGCGCGCACGGCAAGCGAGGCACCCGCCAGGAGCGCGACGCCAATGGCCGCCACACCCGCCCTGCGCCACACGCGGCGGTCACCGCGTCGCATGAGGCTCTCCCCGCACGTTGTCACTGTCCTGTGGGAACCGGGAGCCCCGGCAGAGACGTGGATCACGCCTCTGCACCGGGTCGCTCCGGGCGATTGCTATTTCTTCTTGGCAGCCATGGCCCCCTCGACGGCCGTCTTGACCGTCGTGGCCGCGTTCCTGGCCGACTCCGCCTTGGCCTTGGCGTCGAGGTATTTCACGCTCCCGAGGGCCGTCTCGGCCTCGGCGATCGTGGTCGCCGCGTTGGTCAGGTCGGTCTTCATGGCGGCGATATCGGCCGCCGAGCCCTTCCCCTTCGGCGCCTTGTCGAGCAGGCCCCGAGCCTCGGTAAGCGCAGCCTTCGCGTCGGCGATCGCCTGGGTGGCGTCGGCTTTGGCCTTCTCCTTGCCGGCCGTGGTATCGGCCGCCGCTTTCTCACCGGCCGCCTTCGCAGCAGCCGCGAGTTCCTTGGCCTTGTCGTAGGACTTGACCCACTTGCCCTCCTGGGCCTTCAACTCGGCGTCAAGCGCGGCCTGGGCGTCTTCAGCCGCCTTCAACGATTCGGCGGCGTAGTCGGCCGCGCCGGCAGTGCTGGCGTTGGCGATGGAGGCCTTCGCCGCGTCGACGTCTGCGGTCGGGGGCGTTCCGCACCCGACCACCGTGACAGCAAGGCCCAGGACCAGAATGAAGATTCCGACACGAATGCGCATTGTCTCTCTCCTTTGACGCGCGCCCGGCGAGCACTCCCTCGAGCCTCCCGAGCGTAGCCGGCATGATACTCCTGCTTGGCAAGTCGTTGAGGTTTGGCGGAGAGGGAGGGAGATGCGCGCAGGTTCGGCACGAGTGATCCCAGCTGAGCCAACTGTGCAAGAGTCCCGGAGGTCGGGGCGGCACCGTCCTCTCCGCTGGACCGACTCGTCCCAGCGTGTTGCCGCCAGGCGAGAAAAGATTGGGAAACCGACGCGACTCCCGTGGCACCGTCCTTGCGGCACTTCACTTGGCGGTGTGCGCGTGACCAGATCAAATGACAGTCAGGGAAGGACATCGAAAACACGCGCTCCACACATCGGGGTCTTCCATGAATCTCAAACATGCCCGTGTACCGGCTGTCGCTCTGGTCGCGCTCAGCCTCGCGGCGATGCCGAGCGATGCGCAGCAACCTCGAGGCAGTGGAGACCGGGGCGGTGGCGCTCGAACCGCGACACGCGGCAGCGCGCCCCAGGGGCGCGCCATGCCGCGACAGGCACAACCTCGGTCCTACGCGCAGCAGCCACGGACCTACGCCCCGCAACCACGGGCCTACGCCCCGCAACCGCGGGCCTACGCCCAGCAACCACGGGCCTACGCGCAGCAGCCGCGAGCCTACGCGCAGCAACCGCGGGCTTACGCGCAGCAACCGCGGGCTTACGCGCAGCAACCGCGGGCTTACGCGCAACAGCCGCGAGCCTACGCGCAGCAGCCGCGAGCCGACGCGCAGCAGCCACGGGCCTACGCTCAGCAGCCACGGGCCTACGCGCAGCAGCCACGGGCCTACGCCCAGCAGCCACGGGCCTACGCGCAGCCTCCACGGGCCTACGCGCAGCAGCCACGGTCCTACGGTCAGGCGGTGCCGCGGCAGGGACCGGCGCCACGCGCCTATGACCGCGGCTACGACAATAACCGTGGGTATGGGGGCCGTGCGCCTTACTACGGCTATGGCAACAACCATGGGTACGCGGGCGGCGGGCCTTACTATGGCTATGGCAACAATCATGGGTACGCGGGCGGCGCAGCCTACTATGGCTATGGCAACGGCTATGGCTATCGCGGCGGCTATGGATACGGATACGGGTATGGCTATGGGTATGGCTATGGCTACCGACCGTACTACTACTCGCATCCGTACTACGTGTTCCGGCCGAGAGTGAGCCTTGGCTTCGGCCTGTGGATCGGGTTCCCGATCGCCTATCCGTTCTACTCGTACGGATACGCCAATCCGACGTACGGCTATCCGCTGGCCACGTTGGGCCTCGCGCCTGGCACGGCGTACGGGGGTATCAGCTTCGAGGTGGAACCCTACGATGCCGCCATCTACGTGGACGGCGACTACGTGGGGACTGTAAACGACTTCGGCCCGAACGCCCAGCCGCTGACGCTCCGCGCCGGCACGCACCGCGTGGAGATTCAAGCCACGGGCTACGAGCCGGTCGTGTGGGACGCGAACGTGATACCCGAGAAGGTGCTCCCATACCGGGGGGCGATGCAGTCATACTGAGCGGGCACCGACCGACCGTGGGGCGGGGCTGAGCCCCGTCCCACGTGATCATCAGGCCCCGCCCACCACTCCCCATTCGTCCCGATCTCGGAAGCACGCGACAACCAGGAAGCCAGCGAAGGCAAGGCGTGCAAATGGGGTGACGACATGAACGTCGACGCGCCTCATGTCAGTCGAGAGCGGCACGCTCTCGGCTACATTGGAGCGGTGCTGCTTCTGCTCATCATTCCGGTGAAGCTCCTTCGACTCTCTTCGGCGGCCGGGAGCGTGGCGGTTGGAGTAGCTCCAAGCCTGCTGGGTCCTTCCGGCCTGCTCTTCCTTCTGCTCTCCAGCCCTGGCAGGTTGTCGAGGCTGACGATTGCCCAGACGGCCATATTGGCTGGTGTCATTTCCGTGGGGCTGGAATTGGCTCAACTCCTTCCGCGCCCGGGCATCCTGCATCGAGTGCGGTACACCTTCGACACGCTGGATTTCTCGCCACCCTCGCGGCCGTGGCGGTATCGTCGGTCATCGCGAAGGTGGTGTTGGGTGGGCGGCGACATGAAGAAGCGGGTCCGCCCGTGAGGCGCCAGAGCATTCAGGAAGACACGAGGAAGAGCCTCGACGATGCCCTCGAGCGCAGCAGGTCGACTGTCGATCGCCTTGCCGGGGGACGCGCCGCATCCGGGAAGACGCGGAACGGTTCCTAAGATTAGGCACCCGGGCGTTGCGTCGGCCGCCCGCGCGCCAGTGCAGGTGCTGTTCTTGCAGCGCTCGCGCGCGTCACCACCCCAATGGAGGCTCCCATGCCAGTCAAACCCAAACGACGGTCGATCGTCGGCTCGAAGTGGCCCGTCCTGGCCGTGGCGGCATTCGTTGTCGTCCGACCTTCGATATCGGCCGGGCAGGTTACCCCGGCGCCCGGCGTGTCTGCGCTGCCTACACCAGCCTGTATCGCGATCGTTCTGCCCAGCGTGCAGGGCGTCGATGGCAGCGCGGGCGATGTGAGTGGCGCGCTTCGCCAGTTGCTGACGAGCTACCTCACGGGCCCTTCGCTCAAGGCTGTTCCGCTCGAAGCCCGGCTGCAGTCGCAGGCAGTGGAGGAAGCACGCCAAAGAGGGTGCGACCACATTCTGGCGACGACCTTGACGCGCAAGCGCGGCGGTGGCGGTTTGTTCGGGAAGGCGCTCGGCCAGGCGGCGGGCACCGCGGCGTGGTATGTGCCGGGCGTGGCCAGCACGGGCGGTGCGATGGCACGGGGCGCGGTGATCGCGGGCGCGCAGGCCGTTTCCACCGTGGCTTCTTCCACGAAGGCGAAGGACGAGATGCGCCTGGACTACAGCTTTTCGTCGCTCGACGAGGCCGCCAAGGTGACGCCGGTGACATTGAAGGCCAAGGCCGCGACCGACGGCGAGGACCTCCTCACCCCATTGGCCGAGAAGGCGGCGGAAGCGATCGCCGCAGCGGTGTCAAGGAAATGAAGGACGTGCGGCGCGCCGGACCGACATCGGACCACTGTCTGGCGCGAGGCTGGAACGATGCTCAGCTGGCGCGCCCTACCTCGCCACGACCTGCAGCGTCACCTCGTTGCTCGTGCCTTTGGCGTTGATGACGGCCACCCTGTAGGTGCCGGGTGTCAGCAGGACCGCGAGCGCCACGCACACCTGCGCGGTGGGCGGACACGCCGAAAGCGCGGTCGGAAGCACGAAGCGCAAAGAGGTGCCCTCGGGCGACGCCAGGTTGTGGAGGTAGCCCGGTCCAATCCGGACGGCGTTCGAACTGCTGGCGAACCCGTTTCCGGTCATGACGACCTCGTCGCCCACGGCCGCGCTGGATGGCTGAATCTGCTGGACCACTGGCGGAAGCGCCCGAGGGCCGGTGGGCGAAGACCCGCAGGCCGATGAGAGCGCCGCGACGCACGCGAGAGAAGCCACACTCCTCACTCTGCCGATTCTACCGCCCGCCCGCGCTTTGGGGCCGGGTTCGCGGCCTCATATCGGTCGGGACCGGGCTACAGGGTCTGACGCGGAATGCGACTATCCTAGACGTGTACCCAACGGGACAACACCCTGCGCTTTCCTGGACCTGAGTCCGTATATGCGATCACTCGCGGCTCAACCTGGCTTCTCGATCGTCGTCATCCTGACGCTGGCACTGGCGATCGGCATCAACTCGACGATCTTCAGCCTGGTCGATGGCGTGCTGCTGCGACCGCTCGACTACGCCGACCCCGGTCGGCTGGTTGTGCTCTGGGAGAGCAACCCGCAGGCAGGGCAGCCGCAGTCGGAAACGTCTGGCGCGACGTACCTGGATTGGCGGCAGCAGGCGCGGACGTTGTCGCGCGTGGGCGCGTTTCGTCAGCGCGGGTTCACGCTGACCGGCACCGGCGAACCCGAGCACATCGCGAGCGTCGAGGCATCGCCGGCGCTCTTCCGCGTGCTCGGCGTGCAACCCGTCGTCGGCCGGGTCTTCACCGACGAGGAGGAGCTGCCAGGTCACGAGCGGCTCGCGATCCTCAGCTACGGCGCCTGGCAGCGCCGGTTTGGCGGCCGCTCGAACGTGGCCGGACAGACGCTTCAGCTCGACGGCCAGACCTTCGAAGTCGTTGGCGTCATGCCGAAGGGATTCCAGTTCCCCCCGGGCGACCGCGACGTCGAGGTGTGGTCGCCGCTCACGCTCGATGTGCGGTCGCTCCTGACGCGGCCGCATCGGATGTACCGGGCCATTGGCCGGCTGGCGCCAGGCGTGACGATGGCGCAGGCGCAGTCCGAGATGGACACGATCGCGCAGAATCTCGCGCGGCAGCACCCCGACACCAACGCGGGCTGGGGCGTCCGGCTGGTGCCGGCGCACGACCAGGTGGTCGGCGGCATCGGTCGCACGTTGTGGGTGCTCCTGGGCGCGGTCGTGCTCGTGCTGCTCATCGCCTGCGCGAACGTCTCGAATCTCATGCTCGCGCGTTCCGCGCGCGCCGCCAGGAACTTCTCGATCCGGGCGGCCCTCGGCGCCGGCCGCCTCGCGCTGGTGCGGCAGTCGCTTGTCGAGAGCGGACTGCTGTCGGCGTCGGGGGCCGTGGTCGGGCTCGGCCTCGCGTGGGCGGGCGTTCGCGTGTTGCGTCGCCTGATTCCGGCGACGGTGCCACGCGCCGACCAGATAGGGCTCGATCTGCCGGTCCTGGCGTTCACGGCCGTGATCGCGGTCGCGTCCGGCCTGCTCGTCGGGCCTGGTTCCTGCGTGGCGCGCGATGCGGCCCAACCTCACGGACGTGCTCCAGGAGGCCGGCCGCGGGATCACGACGAGCCGCCGCGCGCGGCGCCTGGCGGACGTCATGGTCGCGTCCGAGGTTGCGCTGGCGCTGATGCTGCTCGTCGGCGCCGGGCTGCTGATTCGCAGCTTCGTCAACCTCACGTCGGTGAACCCTGGCTTCCGGACGTCGCGGGTGGTCTCCATGGAGATCGTGCTGCCGGAGACGCGATACGCCAGCGGCGCGTCGAAGCGGCAGTTCTACTCGGACTTGATCGAACGGGTCTCCGCACAGCCCGGCGATGACGCACGCGGGCGCCGTGTCGGCGCTGCCGCTGAGCCCGCTTGGCACGCAATTCGACGTGCCGTTCACCATCGACGGCCTTGCCGACGCGTCGGCGTCGGACCGGCCGCGCGCGGCGTATCGCGCCGTGCTGGCCGGCTACTTCGAGACCATGGCGATTCCGCTCGTCAAGGGCAGGCTGTTCGACCGGTTCGACGGCCGCGAGAAGGGGCCGCGCGTCGCGATCATCAACGAGACCGTCGCGAAGCGGTATTTCTCCGGCAGTCGATCCGCTGAACAAGGTGGTGAAGATCCCCATGGCAGGCGATCTGACCATCGTCGGCGTGGTCGGTGACGTGAGGCACGACGGGCTTCAGCTCGCCGCCAAGCCGGAGGTCTACGTGCCCTACTACCAGCTCGCGCTCGACGAGATGCAGCTGGTCGTGGAATCGGGTGACGGCACCGAGGCGGTGGTGTCCCGCGTCAAGCGAGTGCTCCGCGGCCTCGACCCGGCGCTGCCGATCGCCAAGGTGTCGAGGATTGAGGACCTGCTGTCGGCGTCCATCGCGCAGCCCCGGTTCAACATGGCGCTGCTCATCGGCCTGGCGTGCTGTGCCGCGCTGCTCGCCGCCGTCGGCGTCTACGGCGTCGTCACCTACTCGGTCGCGCGCCGAACGTCGGAGATCGGCCTGCGCATGGCGCTCGGCGCCGGCGTGCGGAGAGACGTTCCGTCTCGTGGTCGTTGGCGCGCTGCGCGTCGCGATGGCGGGCGTGGTGCTGGGCGTGATAGGCGCCGCGGTCCTGGGGCAGGCGATCGACAGTCTGCTGTTTGGCGTCCCGTCGCTGGATTTCATCACGTTCGCGGCGGCGAGCCTCGCTCTCGTGGCGATCGGCGCGCTCTCAGCCAGTCTACCGGCCGCGCGCGCGGGGCGCATCGACCCGGTGAAGGCGCTCCGGCAGGAGTAGCGATGATTTGGATACCCTCATGCGCGCACGGTGCTACAATTTTCCGGTCTTCCCATCCTCCTCGGCCCGTGCGAGAAGGTCCTCGCCGCCATCGGCGTCCGCGGAGTGGCGCGAGGTGCGCTAATCGGCCATCCGGCGCATCCTGCAGCTGACCAATGGGCCGGTACGGCGGCAGGGCGTGACTGTCAGACCCGCCGGCTCTTCGTACCATCCTCGACCTTTGCGCCGGAGGCGTGGGCCATGCCACAGGGACAACCGGCGGGATTGGTGCGGCGGACCGGCCTCCTTCACGAGGACGACGGCATCTCCGCGCGCGACGTGCTCGAGGCAGCTCCCGATGCTCTCGTGCTCGTCAACGAGACCGGCGAGATCGTGCTGGTCAACGAGCCCGCCGTGCAGCTCTTTGGATACCGCCGGGACGAACTGCTCGGGCAGCCGGTGGAGGTCCTTGTCCCACCGGCCTACCGCGACGCCCAGCTGCGTGACCACGCGGCGTACATAAGCAACTGGCGACGCCGTGGGGGCGGACGCGAACTGGTCGGCCTCCGCAGGGACGGCACGGAGTTCCCCATCGAGACGAGCTTGTCGCCGCTGGCCAGCCGGCGCGGCATGCTCGTGATCTTCGCCATCAGGGACATCTCGGCGCGCAAGCGTGCGGAAGCCGAACGCAGGCACCTGGTCAGGGAGCGTGCCCTCTACTCCGAGATCGCGCGCCTCGCCCGGCACGATGCGCTCACCGGCCTGCCAAACCGCACCCTGTTGTACGACCGCCTTTCCACAGCCATCGCGTCGGCAACCCGACATCGGCACAAGATCGGCGTGCTGTTCCTGGACCTCGATCGCTTCAAGCATGTCAACGACTCGCTCGGCCACGGCGCCGGGGACTGCCTGCTGCGGTCGGTGGCTGGCCGACTCAGCGCCAGTGTGCGACGAAGCGATACCGTCAGCCGCCAGGGCGGCGACGAGTTCGTGATCCTGCTGGCGGAGGTCACCCACCGCGAGGATCTCGCGAAGGCCGCCTCGAACATCATGGAGGCGATCACCCAGCCGCACCGCGTCGGCAGCCACGAGCTGCACGTGACGGCCAGCATCGGCATCGCCGTGTATCCGGACGACGGCGGGCACGTGGAAACGCTGATCAAGCAGGCGGACATCGCGATGTACCACGCGAAGGACCACGGGCGAGACAACTACCAGTTCTTCACGCCGGAGATGAACACGCTGATCGTCGAGCGACGGGCGCTGGAAGGGAGCCTTCGCCGCGCGCTGAATCGGCAGGAGTTCCTGCTCCACTACCAGCCGAAGATCGACCTGGCCACCGGGGGCATGATCGGCGCCGAGGCGTTGATACGGTGGCGTCACCCGGAGCGCGGCCTCGTGAGGCCCCGGAGCTTCGTCCCGATTGCCGAGGAGTGCGGGCTCATCGTGCCGATCGGGCAGTGGGTGCTGCGCGAGGCATGCCGCCAAGCGCGCGAGTGGCAGGCGGCCGGGCTGCGCCCGATGCCCGTTGCCGTGAACATTTCCAGCGTCGAACTCCGCAGCAAGGGATTCCTCGATGGCGTGCGCCGGATCCTCGACGAGACCGGGCTGGACCCGCGCCTCCTCGAGCTGGAGCTGACCGAGAGCGTCCTGATGGAGAGCATGGCCTCGACGGCGGAGATGCTGCGGGAGCTGAAGGCGATGGGCTTGCGGCTGGCCGTGGACGACTTCGGCACCGGCTACTCCAGCCTCAGCTACCTGATGCAATTCCCGATCGATACGCTGAAGGTGGACCAGTCGTTCGTGCGCGAGATCACCGCTGAAGGGGATCGCTCACCCATCATCACGGCGGTGATCGCCATGGGCAGGAGCCTGAACCAGCGGGTCATTGCGGAGGGCGTGGAGACCGGGGAGCAACTGGCGTTTCTCCAGGCCCAACATTGCGAGGAGGGACAGGGGTTTCATTTCAGCCGCCCGCTGCCCGCCGACCAGTTCGGCGCGCTGCTGGCGTGCTGACGCTGACAACCCGACGCAGACTCTTGCCGGCTGATGCATAGCCTCCCGCCATCTTTGCACGACATTCCGGTCGCCCGCGCCACTGAAGTGTGATAACAGTTTTCTTTGGGCAACCCACAACCTGACTCAGATGCGTGTCTCCCCGAGTCGCGCGCGGGCGCAAGCCTCCGCGTGCGACATTCGGGCAAGGAGGCGATGAATGCAGTCCACCCGCCCCGCGACGCCCCTGTCGGCCGCCGATCTCAGCGCGCTCCGAACGAGCGTGAAGGGCAAGATCCTGACCCCCGATTCGCCTGGCTACGATGCCGCACGGACGCTCTGGAACGCGATGATCGATCGCCGGCCCGGCGCGATCCTCCAGTGTTCCGACGCCGCGGACGTCGCCGCTGCCGTCCGCTTTGCCGCCACCCGCGGCGCGCTCGTCGCCATTCGCGGCGGCGGTCACAATATCGCTGGCAACGCCTGTTGCGACGGCGGACTGGTGATCGACCTTTCACAGATGAGGGCGGTTCACGTGGATCGCTCGAGCCGCACGGCCCGCGTGCAGGCCGGCGCGACGCTGGCCGATGTCGACGCCGAGACACAGAAGTACGGCCTTGCCACCCCGCTCGGCATCAACTCGACGACCGGCGTGGCGGGCCTCACCCTGGGCGGCGGCTTCGGCTGGTTGAGTCGCCGGCTCGGCCTGACCATCGACAACCTGCTGTCGGTCGACATCGTGACCGCGGACGGGGCCGAGCTCGTGGCCAGCGAGTCGGACAACCCCGACCTGTTCTGGGCGATCCGGGGCGGCGGCGGCAACTTCGGCATCGTCACCTCGTTCCAGTTCCGGCTGCACGAGATCGGCCCGGAGGTGCTCGCCGGCCTGCTCGTGCACCCCCTCGTCGCCGCGCGCGAGGTCCTCGCGTTCCACCGCGACTACATGAAGAAGATGCCGGACGAGTTCACGTGCTGGTTCGTGATGCGGAAGGCGCCGCCGCTGCCCACGGTTCCCGTCGAATTCCACGGCAGGGAGATCCTCGCGCTTGCGCTCTGCTACTCGGGACCCGTGAACGAGGGTGAACGCCTCGCGAAGCCGCTGCGGGAATTCGGCCACCCGGTCGCGGACATGGTGGGCGTGGCGCCATACACCGAGTGGCAGAAGGTGCTCGACCCGCTGCTCGCCCCCGGGATGAGGAACTACTGGAAGACGAACGAGTTCGTCGAGGTGACCGACGGGTTGGTCGAGGTGCTGATGGACTATGCGATGCGGTTGCCGGATCCTCAGACCGAGATCGCGTGCGCGCAGCTCGGCCGCGCCGTCGGTCGCGTGCCGGCCGACCGGACCGCCTACGGTCACCGCGACGCCCAGTACGTCATGAACGTTCACGGCCGCTGGGCCGATCCGGCGAAGGACGCGGAGTGCATCGGATGGGCGCGGGACCTGTTCCGCGCGACGACCCCCTTTGCCACGGGCAGCATGTACGTGAACTTCATGACCGAGGACGACCACGAGCGCGTGAAGGCGGCGTACGGACCGAACTACGCGCGGCTGGCCGCAGTCAAGGGCCGGTACGACCCGACCAACCTCTTCCGGATGAACCAGAACATCCAGCCGGCAGGCTGAGGGTCATTGGCGTTTGACGTGAAGCACGACGGGCTTCAGCTCGCCGCCAAGGCGGAGGTTTCGACCTGTTCGAGGTCGCGATCGACCCGAGCAGCGGGCGGTCGGCGATCATCTACACCGACGACACGGTCACCAAGGACTCGTCGGGGGCGCCGCTGCCGCAACTGGTGCTGGCCAACAGCAGTAGGCCGCACCGAGGGACGCCTCTCGGCGGTCCACCCGACATGGCCGCCTCCTCCACGTCGAGGAGACGGTCTCGTCGGAGGCGGCGGCCGCGTCACGGGCTCAGGCGCTGCGGCGAAGGATCACGACGGACAGATCGTCGTGACGCGGCGCCGCCCCGACGAAGGCATCAACGGCGGCCACGATTTGCTCGCCAGCCACCGCCACCGGCAGACCGGACACCGCCGGCAGCAGCGCCGCGAGGCGTTCGTCGCCGAAGAAGTCTCCCGCCGCGTTCATCGCCTCCGTCACGCCGTCCGAGTAGGCGATGAGCGTGTCACCCTCCGACAGATCCACCGACTGTTCCTGGAAGGACGCATTGGCCATCACGCCGAGTGCGAACGACCCGCGTGGCAGTTCGCTCGCCGTGGCCGCCCGGACCACGAACGGCGGCATGTGGCCCGCGTTCAGGACGCGCACGCGCCCGGAGGTCGGGGCCACCTCGAGATACACGAGCGTGGCGAACCGATTCGGCAGGCCGTCGCGGTGGAGGATGGTGTTCACGCGCGTGCCGATCTCGGCGAGCGAGGTGAACTCGGGCGCAAGCGCCCGCAGCGTCGCCTGGAGCTTCGCCATGAGGAGCGCGGCCGGCAGGCCCTTGCCGGCGACGTCGCCGAGCACGATGGAGGCGCGCTGCCCGTCGATACGGAGGTGGTCCACGAGATCGCCGCCCACGTCGTTGGCGGGCCGGGTGAACAGCCAGACCTGCCAGCCGGCGAGGACTGGCGTCGGCGCGGGCATCAGCGCCATCTGCACCGCGCGGCCGGCTTCGAGTTCCTCTCGCGCGAGGAGCTTGTCTTTCAGTTCCAGCGCGAGGACCAGCAGGATGAGGGCGACGCCTATCCACCCGACGTCGAACGACACGCGGAACCGGTCGGACGCGATGCTGGCGTTGCCCTGCCCCAGCGCGAAGATTGCGAGCAGCAGGAGGATCCGCCGGGCGGGCGTCAGCTTCAGGAACAGGCTCTTCAGCAGCCACCACGTGAAGTAGATGGCGCGCCGGAAACGGCCCATGCGCGAGAGCCGCTCGCGGTCCTCGGTCGTGAGGTAGAACTCGCGGAGGCCCTCGAGCGTCCTGCCCACGGTTCCCTTGATGCCTGACCGTCGCACGTCGGTGCCCACCCGGCCCACGTCCTGGCGGATGGTCTTGAACAGGCGGGGACTGGTTGCGTTGGCCATGGCGATGTTGCCTCCGTCCGGCGATACAGGACGAGACTACTCTACGCCCAAGACGCGATCGGCGGCACGCGGTCGGGCGATTCCGGTCTCGGGCCAGACACGGCGCCACCCCTGTTCCCCAGGCTTCAGCGATCGGCTGCGCCGGATCGGCCGGGCAGCCGCGCGAGTCAGCTGCGCGTTACACCCGGCGCTCATTTCAGTTGACGATGCGCCGGGCCGACACGGGGCTTCAGCCCCGTTTCAGCCGGAGCGAACATGGTCAACCCAAGTGAGCTCCGGAGTAAGTGCTACGCCCGACGACGCGCTCTTGTTCCCGCACGAGGTGTGCGGCGCTGGCGGGTTGATCACCGGTCTCCCGCCCCACTGCCGGGGGAAGCATGACTGCTGGCGTCGCCTGCCGTCCCGCTATTCAGGTCTCAGGCATACGGAAGACGTACCGCAGGACAGTCGCCGTCGACGAGGTTTCGTTCGACGTCAACGACGGCGAGATCTTCGGACTCATCGGTCCGAACGGCGCCGGCAAGACGACGACGATGGAGTGCGTCGAGGGCATGCGCACTCCTGATCGCGGCTCCATCACGGTGCTCGGGCTGGATCCATTCCGCGACGTGTTCGCTGTCCAGGAACGAATCGGCGTGCAGTTGCAGCAGGCGCAGCTCCAGAAGCGCATCAAGGTCTGGGAGGCGGTTCATCTCTGGGCGTCGCTGTACAAGAAGAAGCCTGCCGTGGGCGATCAGCTGCTGGAGCAGCTCGGACTCGCTGACAAGCGCGACGCGTGGTTCATGACCCTCTCCGGCGGGCAGAAGCAGCGGCTCTTCATCGCGCTCGCGCTTGATCAACGACCCGGAAGTCGTGTTCCTCGACGAGTTGACCACCGGTCTCGATCCGCAGGCCCGCCGGGCAATCTGGGATCTCGTGCGCGGCATTCGCGAGCGCGGCAAGACCGTCTTTCTCACGACGCACCTGATGGAGGAAGCCGAGCGGCTCTGCGATCGCGTGGCGATCATCGAACATGGCCGGATCATCGACATCGACTCGCCGGAGCGCCTCGTGGCGCGACACTGTCCCGAGCGGAGTGTCGTCCTGGTCACCGGCGACGATCGCGCGGAGGAGCACTTCGCTCGCATCGCCCGCGTAGAATCCGTGACGCGGCAGGACACGCGATACACCATTCGCGGACTCGGCGACGGGTTCGTCACGGACGTCATTCAGTGCCTCTCGGAACATCGAATGCGCGTCACCGAGTTTCGGACGGTGTTGCCGAGCCTCGAGGACGTGTTTCTCAAGCTCACTGGCCACTCGATCCGCGACTGAGACGCCATGAACCCGCTGCGTGGACTCGGCGAGCTGACTTGGGTCGAGATCAAGATCTTCCTGCGTGAGCCGCTCGGCGCGATCGGGACGATCGTCGTGCCGGTGCTGGTGTTCATCGCGCTCGGGCGCACGGCCGGCCGACGCGTGACACCGCCTTCGTCCAGTGGCTGGGGGCTGTTTGGCGCCGGCGGCGTCCCGGCGCTCGTGTCCACACTCATCGCGATCAGCGCCGTGCTGTCGCTGGTGACGATCATCTCGATCTACCGCGAAGGCGGCATTCTCAAGCGTCTCCGGGCCACGCCGCTGCGTCCGCACACCATTCTCACCGCGCACGTGGTGGTGAAACTGCTGCTGACCGCGATCACCATGACGTTGATGACCGTCGCGGGGAAACAGTACGTCGCGATCGGACCCGGCGTGCCCCTGTTCCGCGCCGGCGTGGCGCTGCTGATCAGCACGTGGAGCATCCTGTCCATCGGATTCGTCATCGCGAGCATCGTCCCCACCGCGCGCTTCGCGCAACCGATTGGCGCCGTGATTCTCTACCCGATGCTGGCACTCTCAGGGCTGTTCGTGCCGATCGCGCTCGCTGCCCCCGGCGCTGCAGCTCGTCGCGCAAGCTGCTGCCGCTGACCTACGCGGTGAGATTGCTGCAAGGCATCTGGAACGGGGACCCGTGGTCGGCGCATCTGGGTGACATCGCGGCGCTGGCGCTCGTGTTCGGCATCTGCACCGCGATCTCGTCGCGGATCTTTCGCTGGGAGTAGGGTTGCGCAACGAGAGTTGTCACGGGACGGTCGAGCGGTGCGTCCGACGCGGATTCCTGGAGATGCGAGGCTGATGTCGTGAGATCACCGAGAGGGGACACCGTCAGGATCCAAACGAGCGCCGACGGCGCCGGTGGACTCGCGGATCACCAGGGTGGACTTCAGGAGCATGTGCTGCGGCGGTCCCGACAGGGTGCCGGTAATTCGCCGAATCAACATGTCCGCCGCCCGCGCCCCCATGAGGTACGTGGGCTGGGAGACGGTCGTCATCTTCGGATGATAGACGTCGTGCCACTCGTAGTTGTCGTACCCGATGACGCTGATGTCCTCAGGGCACTTCAGGCCTTCCGCTTCGACGGCAGCCATGACGCCCATCGTCAGCCTGTTGCTCGTCACGAAGAGCGCTGTCGGACGGTCGGGACGCGAGAGCAGTTGGACCGCCGCCGCGTAGCCATCGGCCACCGTCGGCTTCGCCCACGCCTCCAACTCGGTCGTCAGGCTCGCGTCGCGCATCGCGCGCCGGTACCCCTCGACCCGATCGCGGTGGACGGCGACGGCGATATTCGCGGTCACCAGGCCAATCCGCCTGTGGCCGAACCCGAGCAGGTGCTTGACTGCCTCCTCGGAACTGTGGAGGTTGTCGGCCACCACGCTGTCGGCTTCGAAATCCGGCG
Organism: uncultured Acidobacteriota bacterium; assembly: GCA_963724775.1. Lineage (GTDB taxonomy): Bacteria > Acidobacteriota > Vicinamibacteria > Vicinamibacterales > Fen-181 > CAVRWB01. The sequence continues at coordinate 90,925 of CAVRWB010000020.1, read as the reverse complement.
CCCGATCGACGTAGACGATGGGCAGGTCGAGTTGCTGGAACTGCTTGCGGCGGCGTGCGTGGTTCGGTCCCTCCGGCGCCATGACGAGCAGAACGCCGTCGCAGCGAAGAGCCTGCAGGGCCTTCAGGCACTCCCACTCGCGCTCCTCGTCCTCGCCGGCATTGGACAGCATGAGCGAGAAGCGGAAGGCGCGAGCCGTCTCCTCGACACCACTGACGACCGCCGGGAAGAACGGATTGGTGATGTCGGGAATGACCATGCCCAGCGTCATGGTCTTCTGCGCCCGGAGACTGCGCGCGACGCGGTTGGGTGAGTACCCAAGTTCCTTGATGGCCGCCCGAATCCGCGCCTCCGCGGCCGGGCTGACACTCTTGTCGTTGAGGCAGCGGGACACCGTGGCGATCGAAACCCCGGCACGAAGAGCCACCGTCTTGATGTCAGCCATGTTGTGTCTGTGCGCCGGGCGGCCCGAGGCTTGGCTTGGCAGCCGTCGATGTCACTCTATCATCGATGCAGGCGCGTGCCCGCAGGGGCGGGCGTCGGGCCCCACGGACGGTTCGATGAAAAAACGTTTTCATATATACAACAACAATTGGCGTATTTCAAACAAATAGAGATAAAATCGTTTTACCATCGCTCCAGCCCAGACTCGCAGGACGCTCCCACGGCGGCCACGTCTGGTGACTCGATTCCCCTACCGAGGCTCGAACCGTCGATACTGACTGAGGGGCCTGCGCCATGTCACCACCTGGGACGCTCGGTCCGGAACCCGACACCTCGCCTCCGCCCGAGAACGGCCCGGCGCGCGTCGCGCGCGCGTCGGACGATACCGGTGGGTGATCGGCGCGGCGCTCGCGCTCATCACCGCGATCAACTACCTCGATCGCCAGACGCTCCCGGTCCTCGTCGGCGAGATCCAGCGGGACATTCCCATCAGCAACGTGGCCTTCTCGCGGCTGCAGGCGTTGTTCCTCGTCGCCTACGCCGTCATGTACGCGGGCGGCGGCCGCCTCGTCGATGTGGTCGGCACCCGCGTCGGCTACGCCCTTGTCGCCGGACTCTGGTCGGCGGCCTGCATGCTCCACGCAACCGCCTCGTCGGTGCTCGGCCTCGGCACGTTCCGATTCCTGCTGGGGCTCGGCGAGGGCGGCGGATTCCCGGCTTCGGCGAAAGCCGTGTCGGAGTGGTTCCCGGCCCGCGAGCGTTCGCTTGCCGTTGGCCTCTTCAACACGGGCTCCGCGCTCGGCGCGGTCGTGGCGCCGCCCCTGATCGCGGCGATCGTGTTCTGGTCGAACTGGCGCGCGGTGTTTCTGGTGACCGGTGCCCTCGGCGTGCTGTGGGCGATCGCCTGGGTGCTGGGGTACGCGCCGGCGTCAACGAGCCGGTACGTCGGTGAGGCCGAGCGACGCTATCTCCTCGAGAACGGCGTGGGGCAGCGAGACTCGGCCGACCGCGTGCGCTGGCTGGACCTGTTGAAGTTCCGCCAGGTGTGGATTCTCCTCGTGGTCAAGTTCCTGACCGACGGCGCGTGGTTCTTCTTCATCTTCTGGCTGCCGAAATACCTCGGCGACGCGCGCGGCTTCAAGATGGCCGCGATCGGTAGCTATGCCTGGATTCCGTACGCGTTCGCCGGCGTCGGCAGCCTGGCCGGCGGGTGGTTTTCGGCGTTGCTCATCCGGCGCGGCGTGTCGCTCTCGGCTTCGCGCAAGGTCGCGCTCGGCGTGAGCGCCGCGCTGATGCCCTGCTCCCTGCTCGTGGTGCAATCGCCCCTGCATCTGGCGCTGGTTCTCGTCAGTCTCGTGTTCCTGGGCCACCAGTTCTGGTCCGTGATCGTCCAGACCCTGCCGACCGATCTCTTCCCGTCGCGGGCCGTCGGGTCGGTCGCCGGCCTGATCGGCTGCGTCGGCTCGTTCGGCGCGATGCTGTTCAACCTGCTCGTCGGCTTCCTGCTGGACACGTTCGGCACCTACCGCGTGCCGTTCCTCCTTGCGGGTGTCATGCACCCGCTGTCATTTCTCCTGGTCATGCTGACCCTGGGGCGGATCGAGCCGATCACCCTCGGCGGACAGTCACACGGCCGAACGGCCGGCCCCGGATAGCGCGCCCGCGCGGCGGGGAGGGAACCATGAATCGACGGTCCCTCGGAGCCGCGTCACTGCCGGCTGCCGACGGCGGCCTCCTTGCGGAGTCTGGCCGACACCTGCTCTACCTCGGTCATGACGCGGAGGGTGTTCTCGCCCCACACCTTGCGGATCGTCGCCTCGTCCACCCCGCGCTTGAGGAGTTCGTAGGTGATCTCCTCGAACTTGGAGACGTCCTCCATCCCCACTGGGCGCGGCGCATCATATCCGTAGTCGTTCCCGATGCCCACATGGTCGGGCCCCGCCACGTTCAACGCATGCACGATGTGATCGATGAAGACCGAGATCGGCGTCCCGTTCCGACTCTCGACGGGATCGATGTACTTGATGACGGAGTCGATATGGATCACCCCGCCATTCTTCGCGAGCGCGCGCAGCATGTCGTCCGACAGGTTCCGTGGATGGTCCTTCACGGCGTCCACTGACGAGTGCGAGGCGATCACGGGCGCCTTGGTCACGGCCACCGTGTCGTAGAAGGTCTTGTCGGAGACGTGCGTGATGTCCACCATCACGCCGAGACGGTTCATCTCCGCCACCACCTCACGCCCGAACGGGCTCAGTCCGTCGTGGAGTGGAGGAACCGGCTTGCCGGTTCCCGACGAGTCCGCCCAGTCGGTGTTGAACGAGTGGGTCAAGGTCATGTAGCGGACGCCGAGGCGGTAGAAGTTCCGCAGCACGCGCAAGTCGTTCTCGATCATGTATCCGCCCTCAACGCCGATGAGGAGGGCAATCCGTCCGCTCGCGGCCACTCGGCGCACCTCGGCCGCGGTGGTCGCCAGCCCCACCTGGTCGGGGTACTTCTCACACGCCGACAGCACACCGTCGATCTGGCCGAGTGCGCGCTTGACGGCCATCCCCGATCGCGGCTCTCGATCCATGTACACCGCCACGAACTGCGCCTTCACTCCGCCTTCACGCATGCGCGGCAGGTCCTCGTACACGTGATCGTCGGCATGCCGCTCGCTGAATCGCCACGGCGGCGGCGGGAACAGCGCCCTCCACGGCTCGACGACCGGCCGCTGGGCCGGGTCGGCGGACGGCTCGTAGCCCCGACCGGCCATCCCGGGATCCGTGATCAGCGTGGGCATCGTGTCCATCTCGAGGAAGGGAGCCAGATCGGCGTGGGCATCGAGGACGAGGATCTGCCGGTGGAGGACATGCGCCTTCTCTCGAAGCGGATCGCGCGCCTGCCCGGAAACCCAGGCCGCCGATGCGGACGCCGCGGCCAGCAGGCCGAGGGCAACCACTGTGCTTCTCTTCATGGTGAACACCGCTCCGTGTTGACCGGGGACAACGCCGTCCCCCTGTGGCTGAAGGTCGTACCACGGCCGTATGCGAGAGAGCGCTGTCGTCAGACGAGCACGGCCGGCGGGCGCATCGGGCCAGGGAGAGGTCGATAAATGGTAACGATTACATCTTGGAACCCAACTGTCAAGCAGAAGACGATGTCGGCCCGACCGCGCCACTGGCAAGGCGACCAACGCGCGATGTTGAGTATGGCTGGCGTATTATGGCTCTATTGACCAGGGCACTGAAACGCTCTCGCCTCGCCGCACGGTCTGGACGAAGAGCCAAGGACCAACAGACGACGGCGTGTATGAAATCGTTATCACCGCGCAAACCGTCCGCAGCGTCGCCGCAGTTTGGCAGGCGACTTCGACCACGATCGCTCGAAGGCGGCGCGACCAGGTGTTGCCTGCTCGGGAGGGTACGATGAGACGCTTCTACGCCTCGGTACTGGCGTGTGCCGTCGGCCTGGGGTTGACCCTGTCGTCGCTTCACGCCGGCCAGGACCCGCTCAAGGAGAAGGCCCACCGACTCCACCGCGATGCGATCGTCCTGGACACCCACGCCGACCTGACGCCGTTCCTCGAGCTCGACACGCGGGTGCCGCTCATCAGTGATGCGGGAATGGCGGGGCCGGCGTACGACCCGGCGGCGGATGCGGCACGGCAGCCCGTGCTGCCGACCGATGCGTGGTATCGCACCTTCCCTGCCGGTCCATGGCACTTCACGGAGCGGCACCGCGATGGCTACATGGACCTCCCCCGCATGCGCGAGGGAGGCCTCGACGCCCAGTTCTTCGCGGTCTACATGGAGGAGGAGCCCCGCCCCGGCATGGCGGTGCGCCGCGCGCTCGATCAGATCGACGCGATTCACACGCTCTGCGAGAAATACGCGAAGGAGATCGCGCTCGTCACCCGCGCGGACGAAGTGGTCGACACCGTCAGGTCGGGCCGGATCGCCGTGCTCATCGGGCTCGAGGGCGGCTACATGATCGAGGACGACCTGCGCGCGCTCCGCACGTTCTCCAGGCTGGGCGTCCGTTACATGACGCTCACCCACATGTTCAACACGAACTGGGCGGATTCCTCCGGCGTCGGCCCGCCCATCGCCGCCCGGCACAACGGTCTCAGCCCGTTCGGGCGGGTGGTCGTCGGCGAGATGAACCGCCTCGGGATGCTGGTCGACGTGTCGCACGGCGGCGACAAGACGTTCTACGACGTGCTCGCCGTCACCAAGGCGCCCGTCATCGCCTCCCACTCGGGCTGTCGCGCGGTGAAGGACCACCCGCGCAACATGTCCGACGACATGCTCCGCGCGCTGGCCAAAAACGGCGGCGTCATCCAGATCGACGCGGTGACCAAGTACATCAACCCGGCGATACCGGTTGACGCCGCGCAGAAGTCGTACACCGATCAGCTGTCGGTCCGCGAGCCGCCGACACCGTTGTCGATCTTCATCGATCACATCGCTCACGCGATCCAGGTCGCCGGGCCCGATCACGTGGGCCTCGGCCTGGACTACGGTTTCGGGGTTCCTGCGCCGGTCGGACTCGAGGACGTCTCGAAACTGGAAGCGGTCACCTACGAGCTGCTCGCCCGAGGTTTCGACGAGAGCACCGTGCGAAAAGTCCTCGGTGAGAACACGCTGCGCGTCATGCGAGAGGCCGAGCGCGTGGCTGAGAGATGAGGAAGGTGGGACTGCCATGACACCGCGGCTTCTCGTTGTCCTCGCGCTCGTGGCCGCCGGCACCGGGTGCACGTCGAAGGCCGAGAACACGGGCGTCGATTCGCTGGGCATCGCCCGCCTGAAGCACTACACGGCGCACCGCGCGGCGAGCACGAACCGCTACGTGCTGAGCAACGACGACTCCAAGCACCTCCTGCCGGGTGAGACGCTGGTCATCGCCGACCTCCAGGGGCCCGGGGTCGTCACCCACATCTGGTTCACGGGGGCAGCCAACGAGTTCGCCTGGCCGCGGCTGTTCCGCCTGCGCGCGTACTACGACGGCAAGAAGACGCCCAGCGTGGACGCACCGCTCGGGGACTTCTTCGGTGTGGGGAACGGCTACGAGGCCGACCTGAATTCCTCGATGGTTCGCGACACGAGCCTCGGCCGGGCGCGAAACAGCTACTGGCCGATGCCGTTCCGCAAGTCGTGCCGGATCACCGTGACCAACGAGGGCCGGCGGATGAAGTCGCTCTACTTCCACGTGGACTGGAGGAAATACGACGCGCTCCCCGACGACGTGGGGTACTTCCACGCGTACTATCGCCAGGAATACCCGGCCGTCTCGGGCCGCAACTACGGGTTCCTGAGCATCCGCGGCAAGGGCCACTACGTTGGAACCGTCCTCAGCGTGCTCCAGACACAGATCTCCTGGTTCGGCGAGGGAGACGACCTCTTCTACGTGGACGGGGCCACGAGCCCGCAGATCTTCGGCACCGGCTCCGAGGACTACTTCAACGAAGCCTGGGGCCTGCGCGAGTCGTCCGGGCCCTTCTTCGGGTCACCCATCGCGGAAGGCGAGCGGATCGGGTCGCGGCTCACGGGCTACCGCTGGCACGTCCCCGACCCGGTGCCGTTCACGACGTCGCTCTGGGCCGGCATCGAGCATCGCGGGTGGACCTACAACCCGGATGGGACCGCGCGCACGGCCTTCGAGGAGCGGCCCGATTACTTTTCGAGCGTGGCGTTCTGGTACCAGGAAGGCGTCAACGAGGATCTGCCGGAGCCGCCCTACGGCGATGCCCGCCTCCCCGTCGGGAATGCGCAACAGGTCGGGATCCAGGGATCGATCGCGGACGTGAGGGCCGAGAAGGGAACCGCGATCGTGCAGAAGAACGTGGACTGGGGGAAAGACCTCCTCCTCCTCCAGGCGCAGGGTGCGGGCGCCAAGATGACCTTCCCCTTCGAGGTCCCCGAGAACGGCCGGTACGAGCTGGTCGCGGAGATGACGAGGGCGCCCGACTACGGGAACTACGTGGCGCTCGTCGATGGTCAACCCACGAACCTGGACTTGAGGAAGCCCGAGAGCTCGGAGATCCCGTTCCCCGGCCCGCTGGTCTATCACCTCTACGAGTCGGAGGTCTACGTCGGGGGCTCGCAGCCGCTGGGGTTCTTCACGTTCGAGAAGGGGCGACACACCGTCACGCTGACGTGCGTCGGCAAGGACGAGCGCTCCGCCGGGTACAACGTCGGGATCTACGATGTCGTGCTGGAGGCGCTGCCGCCGACCGTCGGTCAACCCGAACCCGAGAAGCCGCTGCAACTCACGCCGGTACTCCCCCAGCCGGCCCCGGCCGTCGCGTCAGGAACGCCCGTCTTTCGCGGAATGGCGCTGTCGGGATACCTCGACAAGTGGAAGAGCGTGACTGAGGCCGGCCGGCCGGACCTGCTCCGGGCGCTTGGTGCCTTTGGCGAGGACGCCAAGCCCGCGGTTGGGAAGCTGACCGAGGCGCTCGGCAACTCGAATCCCGAGGTCCGCATCGCGGCGACCTGGGCCCTTTCGCAGGTCGGCGCCGCCGCCGCCGACGCCGCCCCCGCGCTCGGCCGCGCGCTCGCGGATCAAAGCCCGCAGGTGCGCGTGCTGGCGGGGCTGGCGCTCAAGGCGATGCGGGCGTCGGCGGCGCCCGCGATTCCCGACCTGGTTCGCGCGCTCCACGATCCCCTGGACGACGTGCGGATTTCGGCCGTGGGTGCGCTGGGCGCGATGGGCACCGCGGCCCGGCCCGCCGTGCAGCCGATGACGGAGATCCTGCTGACCCCGGGGGAGCGCCGGAACATCCTGGTCGCCATCGCGACCGCGCTGGGCGATCTGGGACCGGAGGCGAAGAGCGCCCTGCCCGCGCTGCAGCAGGCCGCCGCGACGCGCAGCGTGGGCCCCGCGGCGCAGGAAGCGATTCTCAGGATCCAAGGCAAGCCCGTTCCCACGTGGTTCTGAACTGCGGGCGCGGTCGGTCCTTCACCACCACGTCGAGACAGCCTTCCCCTGGATTCGGAGGATCGCCTCGCGTGCCGCCGGCCCCAGGCGATTGGTCATGACGGCCTGCTCGAGGGCGGGAAGTGCCTCCTTGGCCAGGGGGCCGATGGCCCCGAGTGCCAGGGCGACACGGTTCAGCACGAGCCCGATCTCGCCCTTGGTCTGGAATCGCCGGATCAGCGCCGGAACCGCCGGTACTGGCCGCTGGGCCGATCGCCCCAATCGCGTCGGCCGCGGGAAAGCGGACGTAGTCCACCGGGTCGTCGAGGACGCGCACCAGGGCCGGCACCGCCTCGGCCGCTCCCGGGCCGATGTTCTTGAGCGCCACCGCCGCAAGGGCGCGCACGCGCGGGCTGGTATCGCTGAGCGCCTTGGCCAGCGCGGGCACCGCTGAGACACCGCCGGCTCCCACTTGGGAGAGCGCCCAACCTGCCGCCGCACGGATGCCAGGGTCGGCGTCGGCGATCGCGGCGGTCAACGCCGCGATCGCCGGTGCCGCATCCGCTCCGAATGACCCGATGGCGCGCACCAGATCCGCGCGCTCGGACGGGGACGCCTCCTTGAATCTGCCGCTGTAATACGCGAGCGGCCGACCGCGGTACACCACGGCGCCCTCCGGTGTCGCGGGCGCGTCCGCCTCTCCCGGCCGGTTGTCGGGCGGAGCCTGCGCGGTTGACGGGACCTTCTCGAGCACGGCCGCGTTGATCCCCAGGTTGAACCCGGCCGAATGCTCGTCCTTCCCCACGCAGACGAACGAGATCACGTGACGTCCCTTCGTCAGCTCGAACCACCCGAGCGGATAGTCCTGCGCGACGTACATCTCCGGCAGGTAATTGCGGTAGATCTCAGGCCCCGTCGCTGCCGGCTCGGAGGTCGCCGGCTTCCTCTTGTCCACGTTGGTCGGGCCATCGTCGAGGAGCGCAATGTAGTCGCCGTAATCGGGCGCCTTCGCGAGCATGACGATGATCTCGTACAGGCCGGCCTCGGGCGCATCGATGGGGACGTTGATCCGAGAGCCCTTGCCCTCCGCCTCGAACGCGAGGAGATTCTTGCCCCAGTCCACCTCGCGCTGCACCGAGGCCTTGCCGCCCGAGGCGGTCACGTCGGCGATGGAGGTCTCCACCGCGATCTGCCGGGCGTTGCCGAGTGGCAGGCGCGCCTCGCCGTAAGGTGGTTCCGGCAGGTCCTCGTTGACCCCCTTCTGGTACCAGAAGGCCACGCTCGAGAAGAAATCGGGGCGTTCCTCGAAGCCGGTCTTGAGGGAGCCGTCCGGGTTGTAGGTCCACCCCGCGTGCTCGATCCCCGCCCAGAGGGACTTCGTGAAGGGGATCGGATCGGGCACGTGCCACCGGACCCCGGTGAGTCTCGCGCCAAGCCGCACGCCCTCGGCGACGGGGATGCCGGCCCACGGTGCGGACACGATGCGCAGGTCCCAGGCGTCGCTGAAGTAATCTTCCGACCCGGTGCCGACGATCTGTGGATGGGCGGCCCCGTCGACGTAGAAGAGATCGTCGCCTTCGCCGAACCACCCGACCTGGGACTGGATGACGTTGAGCACCGTGCCGACGTAGTGTCCCGTTCCCTTCACGTCGAGGAACGCGTAGTTCCGGCCGGCGACGGCCGGCCGCTCCTGCCGGTAGTACGCGTGAAGATAGGCGATGTCCCCGGGCAGCGACGGGTACAGCCGGTAGTCCACGTGGTAGTAGAACATCGGCACCATGCGGGCGCCCTCGTTGGTGACCGTGATGCGACAACCCTTGCCGAACGGCATCGGCCAGTACTCGTTCCGGGCACGGCCGATGGAGCTGTCGCGCACCATCATCGTGCTGAGGTCGCGCTCGTAGCCGTGGCCGACACCGAAGAAGTCGCCGAGCGGCGCGTCGATGCTGGGCGTCTTCCGGCCGTCGTAATAGACACGCAGGCGCACCAGGCGGGGCCACGCAAACTCGTTGTCCGCCACGGTGACCCACATGTGCGTCACCAGGCCCGCGCCGCTGAGATCGGCGAGGACGAGCGTCTCGCCGGGCATGATCTTCCGGCTGTCGTCATTGCTGGCCACGAACCGGTTGCCGCTCGAGGCGCGGCCGGCTGTGTACGGTTTGATGCGCGCGAGGCCCAGGGGATCGAGCAGGTCTGCCGGGGGCTGGCTCCTGGCGACTTGCGAGACGAGAACGAGGACGGCGGTGAGCCACCATTTCATCGAACTCCCTCCCTTTCGCGCTGCGGGTGACACCGGGGGCAGCCGGGCGGCGGACAACGGCCGCGCGGCGACATGGCGACCTCGAATGAAAACGATTTTATCAGAGATTCTATTGATATCTGCACTATGGCAGTATATAATGCAAACGTTTTGCTATGGTGCCGTCGCGGGCACGCGCCGGTCCACCCTGGGGGGCGTCCCATGATCCACGTCGGCCTCCTGTCGTTCTCCGACGGCCGTCCGCAAGTCCATGATGCCCTCGCGCCCGACATCCGCGAACACCAGCAGCGCATCATGGCCCGCCTCGACGCGTCCGGCGAGGTGGCCGTCACCCCCGGCCAGGACCTCGTCCACTCGAACACGTCTGCCCGTGACGAGGCGACCAGGCTGGCCACCCTCCGCCTCGACGCGTGCATCTTCAACGTCGCGGTCTTTCCGTTCCCCAATTACGCGGTGATTGCCGCGCAGATGCTCGACCGGACGCCTCTCCTCCTGCTCGGTCCGCACGATCCAAGGTATCCGGGCCTGACCGGCCTGCTCGCCGTCGGCGGCGCCCTCAGCCAGATCGGCGTCCGCCATGAACGCCTCTGGGTGGACATGGACGACCCGGCGACGACTCCGCGCATGCTGACGTTCCTGCGCGCGGCGGCCGCCGCCACCCGGTTGCGCGGGCAGGTGTACGGGCTCATCGGCGGGCGGAGCATCGGGATGAGCACGGGCGCGGCGCCGGCCGAGCGCTGGCAGCAGCAGTTCGGCGTGGATGTCGATCACGTGGACGAGGCCGAGATCCTCCGGCGCGCCGCGTTGGTTCCCGCCGAGGAAGTGCAGGCCGCTCGCGAGTGGATCGAGCGTCGGGTGCCCCCGATCGCGTTCGACGGCGTCCAGTTGACGCCCGAGAAGTGGGACCTCGAAGTGCGCTGCCACATCGCGCTGACGCACCTGGTCGAGGAGACCGGCTTCGATTTCGTCGGCCTCAAGTGCCACTTCGAGATGAGCGGCTTTCACTGCGTCCAATGCATGAGTGCCGCGTTCATGAACGATCCCTATGACTGGCGCGGGCCAAAGGCCCCGGTCCCGCTCGCCTGCGAGGCCGATTCCGACGGCGCGCTCACGATGCAGATGCTGCACCTCGTGTCCAACCGTCCCGCCTGCCTGCTCGACGTGCGGTTCTTCGATCGCGGGAAGGGCGTGTACGTGATGCCGAACTGCGGGTCGGCGCCGACCTGGTTTGCCGCGAGGAGCGACGACCCGGACGAGAACCTCCGGCACGTCCGCCTCGTGCCGGCGATCAGCAAGTACGCCGGCGGCGGCGCCCACGTCCGGTTCGTGTTTCACTCGGGCGAACTGACGTTGGCGCGCCTGACCCGGTCACCCTCCGGCTACCAGATGTTCATCACACGCGGCGAGGCGGTCGATCTCGACCCGGACGATGTCGTGGGCGCCGGGCCGGGCTGGCCGCACGCGTTCGTCCGGCTGCCAATCGAGCCGGACGACCTCGTGCGGACGCTGCAGGCCAACCACCTCCATGCGGTCGCCGGCGATTACCGTGGAGAGCTTCTCGCCCTCTGCCGCCTCCTCGAGGTGGAGCCGGTCATCGTGAACCAGAGCGCTGAGCGGGGTTGATGCCTTCCTATCTCCTCGGTCTGGACATCGGCGGCAGCGGCGCGAAGGCCGGCCTGTTCCCGGTGGACGGGACGCGGGGACGGACAGCCCAGGTCGAGTACCGGATGACCAGCGCGCTCCCGGGGCAGGCCGAACAGGACGCCGACGCCTGGTGGACCGCGGCTGCGTCGGTCATCCGCACGGTGGTCGATGGCGTGGACCCGCGCGAGATCCTCGGCGTGGGCGTCGGGTGCACGAACGGCCTCGTGGCGGTCGGTCGCGACGCCCTTCCGCTGCGGCCGGCCATCATGCTGTGGGACCAGCGCTCTCTCGCCGAGGTCCAGGAGATCCGCACGCGCCTCGGCGCGGACTGCGTCCTCGGGGTGACCGGCAATCCAGTCGCGCCGGGGGCCTACTCGCTGCCGACACTCCTCTGGCTGAAGCGCCACGAGCCGCAGACCTTCGAGGCCGCGCACAAGCTGATGGTGCCGGGCGGGTACCTGGTGGCGAGGTTGACCGGCGCCTTCACGATCGACCACTCGAGGGCGTGCACGACGCTGCTGTTCGACATCCAACGCCGCGCCTGGCACCATCCGTTCCTGGAGGCCGTCGGGATTCCCGAGCACAAGCTCCCGGAGCCGGTTCCCTCCGAGCGACTGGCAGGCCGGATCACGACCGAGGCGGCGGCGCTCACGGGGCTCGCCTCCGGCACCCCGGTCGTGGCCGGCTGCATGGACACGATCGGTGCGTCGATCGGCTGCGGGGTGATCGATCCGGGACAGTGCTTCGTGATCATGGGCACCGCCGCTCGCGTCTCGGCCCCGCTGAGAGTCCCGTCGTTCGACCCCCGGTTCATGAACTGCACGCACGTCGCCCCGGGCGCGTGGCTGACCATCGGCGCGCTGAACGGCGTCGGATCCTCGTGGCGGTGGATGCGCGATACCTTCGGCCGCGAAGAGCAGGCGATCGCCGCGTCCAGCGGTGAGGACGCGTACGACCTGCTGGCCGCGGCCGCGGCGCGGGCGCCGGTCGGGAGCAAGGGCCTCGTCTTCCTGCCGTACATCTCCGGCGAACGGACGCCCATCTGGGATCCCTTCGCACGGGGCGTCTTCTTTGGCGTCACCCTTGGACACACGCGCGACGATTTCCTGCGCTCGGTGCTCGAAGGGACCGCGTTCGCGATCCGCCAGGTGGTCGAGATCCTGGAGAGGGAACGCGGCATGGACATCCCCGATCTACGGATCAGCGGGTCGGCCGCCGTCAACGCGGTGTGGAACCAGATCATTGCGGATGTCACGGGCAAGGACGTGGTGACGATGGCCGAGCGGCAGACCGAGGTGCTCGGCGCGGCGATCATCTCGGGCGTCGGGCTCGGGGTCTTCGCCGACTACGCGAGCGCGACTGCGAGCATGGTGGCGACCGACCGGCGCTTCTCCTGGAACCGGACGGCGCACGCCGCGTACGACCAGTTGTTCCCGCTCTACCGTGATCTGTACGGAGATTCTGAAGCCCCACTTCGAACGCCTGGCCGGCCTGGCACTCGACCAGGTCTGGGTCACCCAGGGAGACACCGATGAACGACGAGGAGGTTCGGGCGCACCTGGTTCGCTATGCACGCCGGGCCTACGACCGGGGGCTGGTGAGCGGCCCGGGCGGTAACTTCAGCGCTCGGCTTGCGGACCCGCGCTGCATGGTCGTCACCGCCTCCGGGGTGTCGCTCGGGGATTCGGCAGAGGGCAACCTGGTGCTGGTGGACATCGGAACGTACGAATACCGCGCGCCGGGCAGCTACAAGCCGTCGAAGGAGTACCGCTATCACGCGGATATTCTCCGCCTGCGCCCGGACGTCGGGGCGGTCCTCCACGTCCACCCGCCGCACGCGACCGCGTACGCGGTGAAGAAGCGCGACATCCCCATGGTCACCGACGCGGCGTTCAAGCAGAAGCCGATGCCCCGCGTGCCATTCGCGCCGTCCGGCTCCGACCAGCTTCAGGCCAACGTCGCCCGCGTGGTCGCGGAGAACCCGGGCTGCGCCGTCCTGCTGCTCGAGCAGCACGGCATCGCGACGCTGGGTTCCAGCGTCGTGAACGCCTTCTACCTGGCGGACCTCGCGGAGGAGCTCGCGCGGATCGCATACCTGGCCGAGCACCTCTGACACACCAATCGGCCGGTCGTCGTCTTACGGTTCCGGGGAAGGCTGCTTCGGCTGGTTCGGCTGCTTCGGCTCCCACAGGCGGGATCGCGATCCCCGCGACACGCGTTCCTTCGTCGGCTTGTGCGTGATGTCCTGTGGCAGCGAGGAGAGATAGGCTGCGTAGCCTCCGGCGATGTCCTTGACTTCGACCAGCCACGCGTCCGGCAGCTTGCCTGTCACGTAGCCTTCCCACAGGTTCTCGCCCTTGCGCGTCATGAACTCCGGGTACCACACGAGGTCGCGCCAGTACGGGACGTCGTCGCAGTACACGTACCAGACCTTCGATTGGATGATCCGGTTGGGCGATTCGATCCGGGCTCGGAAGAGCGTGCCCTCAGCGGTCGCCTGGTACGACAGGTTGCCGATCCGCGTGAGCGCGCGGCTGTCGAAGAGGTGCGCGATCCACATCTGCCAGTCCAGGAAGTGCTTCTCGGACTGATCCGCGTGGCGGTAGTTGGGGATGTACTCGATGGTCCACGGTCGTTCCATGCGGGACTGGATGCGGTTGATGTTGAACATCTCGTACCCATCCTCGTTGGTCGCGCCCAGGTAGAGCACGTCGGCACCGACGAAGCGCTGCGTGTGGAACGGTGAGAGCGCCCGCAGGTCGCCGGATTCGAGCGAAGTGAACATCCCCTCGTTTCCCATGTACACGACGCCGACGATGCGCTCAGGGTCGATCGCCGCGGCGGTGAAGGCCGACGTCGCGCGCTTGCTGTGCCCGCCGACGATCGCGCGGATCCGCTTCTCGTGCAGGATCCCCGCGAAGACGTCCAGCCCCCGCAGGTACGGCACGGCGAGCCGGAGGTAGTTGTGGAACGTGATGTCGTGCGTGTCGCGGACCTTCTGGGCGAGGAAGTCGATCAGGATCTCGCGCCCGGGGCTCTCGTCGAACTCGCCGGGGACCGGGAGAATCATCGTCGGGTAGCCGGTCCGGGCGGCGATCGGCTCGCCGTAATTGCCGAGAAACGAGTCTCGCCACGGCCCTGTCGCCAGGTCGTCGATGCTGCGCTGGCCGACGATCACGACCTTGCCGCGCCGGTCCGGCGCCTGGTAGACAGAAGGGTCGGCAGGCATGAAGATCACCGCCGGGTGACCCCACGCCTTTCCATCGATCACCTGGCTGTGGAACATCACCTCGATGCGTCGCAGCTTCTGGCGAGGATCCGTGTCGGACAGCACGATCTCGTCCTTCTGCACGGTGTAGGTGAAGGGCGGCAACGATGCCTGCAGGCGCGACCAGAGCTGGGCGGGCGTGGGCAGCGACGCGTCGGCGGGACGCTGGTCGGTCGCGGGGGCGGGCCGACCCGGAAGCAGGAGGAGGACCGGCACCATCAGCGACAGCCAGGCAACGCGGAATCCGCGCATGGATCTGCCTCGCTTCCGGTGCGTTGGAGATGCCGGCCGGCGGAAGAAGACCCGGGAATCGCAGCGGGCGCGACCCCCGGGGATGGACGCGGGCGAGCGCAAGACGCCGCTGGCCTAGAACTGGAACCGCGCGCCGATTCGGATCTGTCGCGGAGTAAAAACCTGGGTCACCAACCCGAAGTCGGGGTTCAGGCGGTGGCCCGACAACTCGTAGGCCTGGTTGTAGCCGAACGCGGTCTGCGAGTCGAACAGGTTGAACGCGTCCAAGAGCAGCGTCAGCCGCCGCGGCCCTCCGAGCGCGAATGCGTAATCGGCGTGGAAGTCGAGGGTGAACTGGACCGGAGTCCGGTCCTTCATGCCGTCCACCGTCTGCACGCCCGACCCTCTCGGTCCCATGGGGATCGTGCTCAAGGCGAACGTGGTGAGCGGCACGCCGGAGCCGATCTGAAGGCCCCCTCCCAGGTTCAGGCCGCCGATGGGGCCGTAGCTGCCGAACGCCTTCACCTGATGCGTGCGGTCGTTGGGCAGGGGTCCTGCACCCTTCCTGCCCAGGTACCGGATGTCGCCTCGATAGCCGAACAGGGGCGTGCCGATCTCCGTGTAGGTCGGATCGTTGATCGGCTGATCGGCGAGTGAGGTCAGCCCTGGGTCGGACTGGTTGTTGTCGTTGCGATAGTAGCCCTCGTAGTCGCCCCACAGCCGCGACCAGCGATACGACGCCTGCAGCGTCCACTTGTTCGACAGCCGCTTGTCGGCGTAGAACTCGACCGCGTCGTACTTGCGGATGAACGCCTCGTGCGCAGGTTGTGCGGAAGGTGTCACGAGCACGCCGTTCACCATCACGGGGGGAACAGCCTGTGTCGCGGGATAGCCGTCTGCGGGGTTGCCGATCGCGAAGACGATGTTCGCGGCGAGGCCGAGGTCGTAGAGCACCTTGGCGGCCGGCGCCAAGTCCTCCAGGACGTTCTGCAGATCCCGGTGGATGTAGCGGACGCTGAGGTTCAGTCCGGCCAGCCATTCGTATTCCGCGCCGACGATGTACTCGTTGTTGTACGTGTTCTTGGTGTCGGGCAAGGCCTGCGCCGGGTCTGCGCCACTGATGATGTAGTGGTGCAGCGTCTGGCCCGCCAGCACTCCCTCGGGGATCGGCTGCGTCAGGCCCTTGTCGAAGTAATCCGCCAGGTTGGTCGCCGACAACGCGGAGAAGCCGCGCGTCGCGAGGTCGTTGGGATACTGCGTATAGAAGCGTCCGTAGTTGGCGTAGAGCTTGGAGTGACCTTTCCCGCTCGGATCGTACGTCACCCCGAGGCGCGGCGCCCAGCCGCCGGGAAACGTGTACCCGGCGCCGACGCCATCGAACGTCTGCTGATCCCAGCGCACGCCAGCACGGACGGTGACCCGGTCGCCAGCCTTCCACGTGTCCTGCGCGAACCACGAGTAGTACTTCTGCGTGGTGGGCAGCAGGTTGTTCGTGTAGCCGCTGTCGACACGGTAGATCTTCCCGTACACGGGGTCGGGAATCGCCCGGTAGACGGCGCCCGTCGCCGTTTGCCGTCCATCTGGCACCTTGAAGGTCGGCCCGGTGACCCCGAAGGCGGAGGTGTAGGAGATATCCTCGTATACGCCCCCGAAGCGCACCTGGTGAGGCCCGAGGACGTGCGTGGACTTGACCTGGTACTGGAGCCGCTCGCCGGCGTCATCACTCTCGTACTTGCCGATTCCGCCGGTCACCACGTTCGGGATCACGGTCGTGTCGGTAAACGCCCATTCGTCGACGGACGGTTTCTCTTTGAGCGTGGACGCGGCGCGCGCGAAGCTCGCCTCGAGGAACCACCGCTGGCTCAGGATGCCGTCGTAGCGCACCGTCTGGTTGTTGCCGCCGTAACTGTCAATCGCGCTGAAGCCCGCCGTGTTCGCGCCCTTGAGCGCCGTCGTCCGCTGGGGCCCGTTGGGACCGTGCGACGGATCGCCGAAGAAGGACGCGTCGAACCGGTGCTTTGTCGATGCCTGGTAGCTGACCTTGGCGGAGTACCAGTTGGTGTAACGGTCCTGGTTGACCTCGCCGAGCGACGCGAGGGGGAAACCGGGCGGCGCCACCAGCTTGGCGCGCTCCATCGTCGGGTTGTAGGCCCCGAAGAAGAACAGGCGGTTCTTGAGGATCGGCCCCCCGACCGTGAATCCGCCCTCAGTCGCCCGCGTACCGGTCGTGTTGACCGTCCCGTTCGCCGAAGTGAGCGTGGTCCACGACGACTCGAGCGATTCCGGTCTGGAGTAGGCGAACACGCTTCCCCTGAACTGATTCGTCCCGCTCTTCGTGACCACGTTGATGATGCCGCCGGTCGACTGGCCGGACTCGGCCTCGAACCCGGCGGTCTTGACCTGGACCTCCTGGACGAAGTCGAACGGGATCCCGTTGCCAAGCGTCTTGAACGTCACGGAGTACAGACCCGGCGGCGCCGTAGCCGGCTTCCGAGATGTTCACACCGTCGATGACGAAGTTGTTCTCGAGGCCGCTGCCGCCGGCGATCGAGGCGTTGGCGGTGCCGGTGCCGCCCCCGCTGCTGACGCCGGGCGCGACGTAGAGGACGTCGGTGAACTTCCGGCCGACCGGGAGGCGGTTCAGCGTGCTGCTTTCAAGCCGCGCCCCCGCGGTGGTCGAGGCGGTGTCGATGACGGGGGCGGACGCGATCACCTGGACCTGCTCCTGAAGACCACCAACCGGCAGCACCAGCGTCAACTCGAGGCGCTGTCCCAGCCGAACGTCGACTTTTTGCTGCTCGACCGGCCGGAAGCCCTGCAGCTCGGCGCGCACCGTGTACGTGCCGGGCGGCAAATACGGCGCGTAGAAGCGGCCGGACTCGTCAGTGACGTAGGATCGATTACCCTGGCTGGATGACACCGTGACGGTTGCGCCCGGCACGGCCAGGTTCTGGGCATCCAGCACCCGTCCGGCCAGCGACCCGCTCGTTGTCTCCTGGGTCCAGGCCGGGCCGGCCGCCGTGGCGAGCGCACAGGCGACCCACATTACGGAAACCAGTACCCGCGGTGGCTTCATAACCCTGCCTCCCGAGCGTTTTCTGGGGTCCGCCGCCAGCGGGCCAAGAACGGGGGCTGGCCACGCGGACTGTGGTTGTTAAATCGTTTTCATAATCTTACACCGCCAATGGTCCGTCAAGGGAAAAAAAGCAATGTTCATTTGACCTTCTGAGCCTTCGTCTGCTATAAGAACGATTACGTTCAGCCGGCGGGGGCACCATACAATCGCGGCGCCCCGGCGCTCACCGAAGGGCCTGCCAGGCTCCCCTTATTGGAGTGCATCGCAGGAGAGACGACCATGTCACGCCGGTTCACCTGATCGCGGTGCTGGTGCTCCTCCTCGCCGGTGCCGGTGCCTCCGCCCAGCTCCCGTACCACGGACCCTCGATCCTGCCGCTGCGCGAGCAGAAAGTGCTGATGGACTCGTGGGTCAAGCTGAGACTCGAGCGTCTGCTGCCGGAGGAGATGCGGCGGTACGGCTTCGACATGTGGCTCGTCATCTGCAACGAGAACGTGGAAGACCCGGTCTTCCGGCCGCTCGTTCCCGAGGACCCGTGGGCGGTGAGACGCCTCGGCATGCTGGTCTTCTACGACCGCGGGGCCGCCGGCATCGAGCGGATCCTCGTGGCGCACCACGGGAAGGACTTCTACACGAAGGACTGGAACGAGGGGAAGGAGACGCAGTGGGAGGCGCTCGCGCGGGTCGTGAAGGCGCGAAACCCGAAGCGGATCGGCATCGACCAGGCGGTCAGGATCCCCTACGGCGACGGCCTCACGGCGGGCCTCAAGCAGAAGCTGGTTGCGGCCCTCGGTCCCGAGCTCGCCTCCCGCCTCCAGCCGGCCGAGGAGCTCGCCGTCGCGATGCTCGAGCGGCGCATGCCCGAGGAGATTGCCGTCTACCATCACGTCGAGGCCATTGCCCACGCCATGATCCGCGACGCCTTCAGCTCCAGCGTGATCACGCCCGAGGTGACCACGCTCGACGATCTCGACTGGTGGTTCAACCAGCGCGTCGTGGACATGGGCCTGCAACGGTGGTTCTTCAACGATACGACGCTCGTCCGGGCCGGGGCCCCGGGCACGAAGGACCGCGTGATCCGGCGAGGGGACGTCATCCACTGCGACGTCGGCCTCAAGTACCTCGGTCTCAACACCGACACGCAGGAACTCGCGTACGTGCTGCGCGAGGGCGAGACCGACGCCCCGCCCGGTTTGCAGCAGGCGCTCCGGAAGGGCAACCGGATGCAGGACATCCTGCTGGGCGAGTTTCGCGTCGGCCGCATGGGCAACGACGTGCAGGCCGCCGCGCTCGAGAAAGGGCGCGCCGAGGGGCTCAAGCCTCGGGTCTACACTCACCCGATCGGCCTGCATGGCCACGCCGCCGGGGCCTTTGTCGGTCTCCCCGACCATCAGGAGGGCGTGGTTGAGAAGGGCGAGTATCCGATCCACCCCGACACGGCGTATTCGATAGAGCTGAGTGTCACGGTTCCGATCCCCGAGTGGGGCGGCCAGGAGGTGACGCTCGGCCTGGAAGAGAACGCCCTGTTCTCGCCGAACAAGTCCGTGTTCCTCGACGGGCGACAAACAACGTTTCACGTCATCCGCTGATCGACGCGCGGGTCCCTCGAGCCTTCGTTGACATCCTCCCCGAACCGGGAAGAATATCGCCTGGCCCTCGCCGCTCGCGGCGAGGCCGGCGTGCTCTCTCCCTGCAGGAGGCCGCAGATGCGTTCGCGCGTGTTTTCGATCGTCGCAATCTCCATCCTCGCCGTTGTGGCTTCGGGTTCGGCCGTCGGCCCGGCGCGACCGTCGGCGCCCTCGCCCGCCGCGCCCCAGGCCGCGGCCTACGTCTGGACCGATGCCCAGGAGGCCGACCGCTGGGCGGCGGAGACGCTTGCCCGCCTCCCGCTCGAAAAGAAGATCGGCCAGATGATCTGCCCCGATATCGCCGCCGGCTACATCACCGACGACGATCCCCGGCTGGCCGGCTGGATCCGCCAGGCCAGGGACCTCGGCGTGGGCATGTTCGTGCTCTACGGCGGGACGCCGCGTGACGTCGCCCACCTTCTGAACCGTCTCCAGAAAGAGGCCGCGATCCCAATCCTGATCTCGTCGGACTTCGAGGGCGGACCCGGCCAGCAGGTGGCGGGCGCCAGCGAGTTCCCGGCCAACATGGGATTGGCTGCAGCCGGCTCAGAGGATCTGATGTACCGCCTGGCCCGGATCGGCGCGGTCGAAGGGCGGGCCATGGGCATCCACCTGACCTACACGCCGGTCGTGGACGTCGCCGTTCGCCCCGACAACCCGGCCGAGAGCGTCCGCTCCTTCGGCGGCGACATGGACCTGCTCGGCCGCATGGTGCGGGCCTACGTCCGCGGCTACCGCGACGGAGGCATGCTGACGACGGCCAAGCACTTCCCCGGCCGCGGCGACGTGGCCGTGATTCCGGGCGTGGCGGATTTCCTGCAACTCGACAAGCCGGCCGCCGTCTACGAAGCCGAGGAATCCCGGGCCTTCAAGGCAGCCGTCGATGCGGGCGTCTCGTTCATCATGACCGAGCACATCGCGGTGCCGTCGATCACGGGCGGGTCGATGCTCCCCGCCAGCGTCGAGAGGAAGCTGGCCACCACCTGGATCAGAGAGAAGCTGGGATTCACGGGCGTCCTGACGACCGACGACCTCTGGTACGCCCACGTCGTCAAGCGGTTCGGCGAGAACGAAGTCGCCGTCCTCGCGGTCGAGGCCGGCCACGACATCGTCCTCAAGCCGAAGGACCCGGCCGGCGCCATTCAGGCCCTGGCGGCGGCGGTGCGGAGCGGCCGGATCCCTGAGGCCCGGATCGACACCGCGGTCCGCAAGCTGCTGACGCTCAAGGCGCGGCTGTCGCTCCACAAGAACCGTTTCGTGGACGAAGGCCGCGTCGGCGCGCTGGTGGGAACGCCCGAACACCTGGCGACCGTGCAGGAAGCCGCTGACCGGTCGATGACGGTGCTGAAGAACGACGGCCTGCTGCCGATAGCGGCTTCCCGCCTCGCCGGCGAGAGGATGGTGCACATCGTCGTCCAGAAGGCCGACGGCGATCCCTCGCCCGCCGCGCTCACCGCCAAGCTGGCGGGGGCGTTCCCCGGCATCCGAACCATCACGCTGCGGCCGGACCTCGACCCCGCCTACGCCGACAAGGCCTGGACGGCGGTGGAGGCTGCCGACCTGGTCGTCGTGTCGCTGTTCGTGCCGCGCAACCGGCTTGGCGATCCGGCCCCGCTCCGCGACGCGGATCTGGCGTTCGTGAAACGGACGATCGCGGCCAAGCCCAAGGCGGTCATCGCGATGTCGTACGGCAATCCGCAAATCATCCGCAAGATCGGGGACGTCACGGCGTTTGCCGTCGGCTACGGCGAGCGGGGCTGGTTCGGCAACCAGGCCGTCTACTTCGATTCGTTCATCAAGCTCCTGACGGGCGAACTCAAGCCGGCCGGGAAGCTCCCGGTCAAGGTCTCGGAGGCCTACCCGATCGGCGCCGGCCTCGCCTGGTGACCGCTCGGCCAGACGGCCGATCTACGCGAGAGCCGGCCGCGGCGCGGCCCGCGGTCACCGGATCAAGTGGAACGCCGTCTGGCGGCCGTCGAGGAAGACCGCCTTCTCGCCGGTGAACACGATGTCCTGCTCGAGAGGCACGCGGACATCGACGCCGCCCCACTCGGGCACCGGCCCGGTCGCGCTCAGTTCGACCACGAAGACACTCCAGGGGACCAGCTTGACATCGCCCCGGCCTGGATTGTTGACCTGCTCCCACGGCAGGCCGATGAGCGGTCCGGGCTCGTGGAGGAAGAGCCCCAGCGAGTGGCTGTAGACGCGTGGCCCCGGAATCCCGCTCTCGCGGGCCTTGCCGAGAATCCGGCCCAGCAGGTCGTTGCCAGTCAGGCCCGTCTTGAACTCCGCGCAGTAGACGTCCTGCAGCCGGTTGGCCTCGGACAGGAGCTTGCGCAACCCCTCGGGCGCATCGGTCTCGCCGACCTTCAGAACGTAGGCGACCTCCTGATGGTCGCTGTTCCATCGCATGTACTTGATGCCGACATCGCAGTGGAGCATGTCGCCCGGGCGGATGGTCTTGTCATCCTTGCCGTACTTCGCCAGGGTCTCCGGGCTCCTGGCGCGAATGCTGACGAACGGGCTGAAGGACACTTTCAGGCCGAGGTCGGAGACTCTCTGCCAGTAGAAGTACCGCAGGTCGTCGGCGGTGGTCTGTCCGACGGTGATCGTCCGCGTGGAGAACATCTCCGCGATGATCGCGTGGGAGATCGCAGCCGCCCGCTCCTGGATCTCGATCTCTTCCTCCAGGAGTGTCTCGCCCCACAGCGTGGCCAGCGGCTCGGCCGAGGCGATCCTGCCGGCGAGGTCGGGACCGAGGGCCTCGACGATCCTCTTCTTGAGCACTGTCGTCAGCCCGCCGGCCATCCACTGGACCTCGCCCTCGTTGAGGCCGATCCGCTTCGGGTTGCGCTCCCTGACGATGCGCCCGAAGGCCTGCCACTGGCTCTCGCCCTTCTTCGCGTCGAAGGCGGCCGCGTCCCATCCGTTCTGGAACAGGCCCTGCGTGTCGGTGCGCGAAACGTTGATCCGCTCCACGCCCTTGTCCGGGCCCCGATCGTAGAACACGAGGACCTGGGTGATCGGGTTCCAGTTCTCGAACGGGATCATCGTCTCGAACACGGGGTCGAGGTTGTCCTCGTTGCAGGCCACGACCCACATATCGAACCCCGTCTCCCGCATCATCCTCGGCACCAGGGTGTCGAGTCTCTTCTGGACGATCGTGTGGACCAGCGCCGCTCGCTCCCGGATGGGCAGGACCGAGGGTGAGGTCCGCTGCGGGGCCGGACTCGCCGAAGCGAGCGAAACGACAGAGAGGCAGATGACGACCGCCGTCACGATCATCAGCCGATGTCGGATCATGTTCTCCTCCTTGTCCTTCAAGAAGCCGCAGGCAGGCCGCACTTGCCGGTGGGCGCGCCTGCGGGAGGTTTACAACCTTCCACCACGAGGAGGTGGCCGGGGTCCACCGTGAAGACACGATTCTAGAGGAACTCCGATGGAATGAGCGAGAACCACGTCGTTCGCGGCTGGTCGGATGTCCGCGGTCCGGCGCCTGGTTACCGGAAACCTCCTGGGACGGCGGCGACCGGGAACAATCCCCCTGCCTGCAGCGTAGAAAGCGAAGAAGGGCTGGCTGAAGCAATCATGAACAACCGGTCGTCTCACGCACCTCGCAGCGGTTCGTCGCTCGGCGGCCTCCCACCGATCTGGAGGGTCGGCGCGGCCTGCGGTGTCGCGCTCGCCCTTGCCGCCGTCACCCTCGTTGCGCAGCAGCCCACACGGGCGCCGGTAGTGACGGACAAGCAGCGAAAAAGCCTGACCGGGCTCGCTGAGCCCTGGCCCGACGAGGCGACGATCGCCAAGCGCAAGGCTGACGCTGAGACTCTCCCGATTTTCGCGTCGTCGAAACCGTTCGCGTTCACGCTGGCAGCCGACTTCAAAGCGGTGCAGCGCGACCGGAATCCCGCAAGTACGACCCTCTACCCAGCGACGCTCACCGCCGCGGGTCCGGACGGCCAGCTGGTGAGGCTCGACGTGCAGATCCGCAACCGGGGCCTCCTGCGACGAAATGCCCGCACGTGCGGCTTCCCGCCCCTTCGCATCGAGTTCACCAAGGACGACAACGGAGACTTGAAGCGCTCGATCTTCAAGGGGCTCAAGCACATCAAGCTCTCCACCCACTGCGAAAGCGCCTTCGACCAGTTCGTC
Organism: uncultured Acidobacteriota bacterium; assembly: GCA_963724775.1. Lineage (GTDB taxonomy): Bacteria > Acidobacteriota > Vicinamibacteria > Vicinamibacterales > Fen-181 > CAVRWB01. The sequence goes on along the minus strand of CAVRWB010000020.1, from coordinate 67,319 downwards.
GTGCGCGAATACCTCGCGTACCGTACATACAACCTCGTCACGCCGTGGTCGCTGCGTACACGGCTCGCCACGGGGACGTACGTCGACGCGGCAAGCGGGAAGACGATCGCCACGAAGCAAGCGTTCTTCATCGAGAGAGACGAGGACCTGGCGAAGCGGATGGCAGGCCGAACAGCTGTCCTGCCGCGAACCTCGTTGAGCGACCACGATATCGACAGCTTGACGGGTGCCGCTCTATTCAGCTTCCTGGTGGGCAACACCGACTACTCGATCTTCACTCTCCATAACGCCTTCCTCGTGCAGGCGCAGGACAAGAAGCTCCACACGGTTGTCTACGACTTCGACCTCACGGGGCTCGTGAACCCGCCCTATGCGCAGCCGGCGACGATGTTCCATCTCGATTCGGTGAAAGACCGCCTGTACCGCGGACCCTGCAGGACGGCCGAGCAGCTCGAGCCGTTGCTCGCGGCGTATCGGTCGAGGAAGGAGGAGATCCTCAGCCTCTACGCCGACCAGGCGGAGTTGGACACGACGTCGAGGAAGGAGATGCAGGACTACGTCAAGGAGTTCTTCGACATCATCAGCGACAAGGCGCGAACGAAGCACAAGCTGGTGGAGACCTGCAACAAGGGTATCTGGTAGGGCGCGCACACCACGGCACAGCCTGCGCTAATCGGGGATTGCGGGCGGCGAGGCGTTCCTGATTGCCGCGATGCGCCAGCCGCCCGCGCCGCGCGTCATGAAGAATGTCGTCCACATCCGCCGGGTGGTGCCGTCGCGAGCGCCGGCAATCTCGTACGCACCGTCGGCAATCGCGACGTCCCGCCCGAGGAAGCGAACGGCGCGGATCGTGACCCGCCGTGTGCCGCCGGTCCGCTCGGATGAGGCCAAGGCGCCGCGGACCACGGCATCGCGGCCGCGCCGCCACTCGCCGCCGGTGGTGAACTGATCCGCGTCGGCGGTGAAGAGCGCGCCGATCGCCGCCGCATCTCGGCGTTCGCGCGCCTCGACGTAGCGGTCCACGATGGCTCGCACGTCGTGCTCGTCCGTCGCACGCGGAGCGGAGGACTGCGCCGCGGCCGACACGGCGGCGATGAGCAGGAGCAGGGGCGCGACACCGAGGGCCATGACGTAACCTCCTTGTCCAGCTCGACTACCCTTCCGGGTCGCCGGGGCCGGCCGTGTCAGCCCGCGCGTTCAACAGGCCGCCGCGCAAGGAACGGAGCCGTGACGGCGAACGCTCCCCAGACGAGGGCGAGGCCGAGATATTCGGACAGCTCGAACGGCCCGATGGCGTTCACGAGCCAGTCGTACTTCATCGCCGACACGAGCGCGATCGTGTTGCCGACGAGCAACGCCCACCATGCCCAACCATCACCGCGGCGGAAGGCCGTGACCGTGATGGCGGCCGCCATCAGTCCGAACACCACGTTGTAGACGCCGTACATCCGGAACAGCAGCGCGATGTACTTGGCCGTCATCGGAGAGGCGGCCACGAGCGCCGACCAGGAGCCCTTCGAGAAGCCCTCGTACCCGGCGGTCAGGATCGGCGTGCCACCTGGCCCAGACAGGTGGTCCGGCAGTGCGGCCGCCATCGCGCCCCAGGCGACGAATCCCACGTCGACGATGAGGATGAGGATCCAGGCGACGCGGCGGCGATTGAACGCGTTCGCGCCGGCTCCGGACTCGAGCGTGTAGGTCATGTTGCCACCCATTGCGTCCCTCCCGACAAAGTCACGCGGGTAGTCCGCCCGTGAGTTTGAGCACCCACCGCATGCACGTGTGGCCGAAGTCGACGCCGGGGCCGTACATCATCGGGCAGGCACCGGCGATCACGCTGATGTCGTGTTGACGGCAGTACTCGACGGCCTCCGGCGAGACGCTCGATCCCTTCCCCAACGACTGGTGCATCCACACGCGGCGGACCCCGGCATCGCTGCAGTCGCGCACGATCCGCTCGGTCGTCTCGGGTCGTGTGACGATCACCACGCCGTCGACGCCGCCGGGGATCGATCGCAGGTCGGGATAACAGCGATCGCCGTCGAAGGTCTGCATGTGCGGATTCACCGGGAAGACATCGTGCCCGGTCTTCTTCAACCGGCGATAGATCAGATTGCCGGCGGGGTGGTGGCTGTTGTCGCGCGACACGCCCGCAACCGCGATGCGCTTCTGAGCCAGAAAGTCGTGCACTTTCAGGTCGAGGCTCGATGTCTTCATAAGACCTCCTCAGAACAGCGACGACTCCAAACCCTGAACGAAGGAGAACCACTTGAATCCGACTGCGTGTGCCTTCAGCAGATCGAGCAGCGGCTGCGATGGTTCTCCGTACACGGTCATGAAGTGATTGTCAGCGTAGTCCTTGAACAGCTTGGTGCGAGCTTCGAGGATATGGGTGTTGTGCTCGATCAGCCCTTCCGGGCCGGTGTACGCCTCACGAACCTCGCACTCGGTCCCATCGCTGCTGAGGAACCAGTCATAGCGCAGCGTGTGTGTGTCCTGCTCCCTGGTGATCCGGATGCACTCAGCCGCCTGTTTCTTGAAGCCCTCGAACTGTCCCGGTCGAACGGTCATGTGTGCGCTGACCTCAAAGGTCGTCATAAGCCCTCCGATGTTGTGCCGATTCAGCGACACGGTTGAAACTGCGACGTTCACACCTGAGCCGGCAGGTTGATTGCCGCTCAGAATCCGCGAGCCGCGACCGCGTCGGCCTGTCGCGAAGCCGCGCAGATCGTCTCGACGTCCTGCGGGGAGAGCCGCGTTTCGGGATGCAGCAGCGTGTAGGGCCCGGGCATCTTGCCTTTCGACGCGTCCTCGCACGACTGGGCCAGCAGCGTCCGCCGCTGCCGCGGCTCATATGCGGCCCACTCCGAGAAGTTGACGGCCTTGCGCCCTGCGGCGACGCCGTATTTCATCAGCCAGGAGACTGGCGCGACCTTCGTGTACCAGGGCCACACGGTTGCGTTCGAGTGACAGTCGCCGCACGCGCGATCCAGGACGGCTGAACAGTCCGTTGGCCGTCCCGACGTGCGCCCGAATCGTGCGGCCTGCGTCGGTCGGCGGATTCGTGCGATCAGGACGAACGAGTTGAGCCACGGCGAAGGTGATGACGAAAACAACGGCGGCTTGCTTGAATCGTCTGCTCACGGTTCCTCCTCGGGCATCGGCGAAAAAACGCCCTGAAACACGGCGTCGAAGACTTTCTGAAGCCGTGGATCGATCTGCTCCGCGGTTCGAGTCCACAAGCCGGGATCGGTTGCCTTGATTGCGGCGATTTCCAGCGGGGTCAGCTCGTACCCACACTCGGTGAACCGCGTGAGAGTCGCCGCCGGATCCCGCATGAACATCGCCCGGAACGCTTCATCGGTCACGAGCCGACCTATGAGGACTTCAACGTTGCGCTGTGCCACGTCACGCCGCCTTTCGAGTCGCCGTCCGCCGGTATGAATGCCGTCGCGTTCATGTGCCGCAACAGATGGCAAATGGGGAGCCAGCGCAGGATCGGTGCAGTCGCGCGCGCGCCAAGGCCTTTGCAGTCAGTTGGTTAGCGGCGGATCGAGGGCCTGCGCTGGCGGGTCGATGCGAGCGAGCGACTGCGCAGGAATCGACAGGTTTGGCGATCGCGGAACAGGCTGCAGTCACCACAGCTGTAGGCGAGACAGGCGGACTGCGGCCTTCGACAGCACCACTCACCCGCTCAGGGCGCTAGTCGAAGCCGTGCTTGCGCAGGCGAACATACAGCTGAGCGCGTGTGAGGCCCAGCGCCTTGGCGGCTTCCGACTTGTTGGAGTGCGCGTCCTTCATCGCCTTTTCGATCATCGCGCGCTCGACGGACTTGAGGTCGCCCGGCGCACTGGCGGGTTGCGGCACCGCGGGCGGGGAGGGAGCGACAGAAGAGAGCGGAACAGCAGGAGTCGATGGAGGACGAAGAGCCAGGTGTTCGGCGGCAATCAGGCCACCGTCGCACAGGATGGCCGCGCGCTCGAGGACGTTGTGCAGCTCCCGGACATTGCCCGGCCAGTGATAGTCGAGCAGCGCTTGTCGTGCCTCGCGCGAGATCCCGGCCGGCGGCCGCCCGAGCGACCGGCCGATCTCGGTGACAAACGTCTCGCTCAGCGCGAGCACATCCTCGCGCCGGTCGCGGAGCGGCGGGAGGTGAATGGCGAAGACGTTCAGCCGATAGTAAAGGTCCTCGCGGAACTGTCCGCGCTCGATGGCCTTCAGCAGGTCGCGGTTGGTGGCCGCGATGATGCGCGCATTCGTCTTCAGGATCCGGGTGCCGCCAAGCCGTTGGAATTCGCGTTCCTCCAGCACGCGCAGGAACTTCGCCTGCGCCGCCAGGCTCATCTCGCCGACCTCGTCGAGGAACAGGACGCCACCGGCAGCCTGCTCGAGCTGGCCGGGCTTGCTCTGCGTCGCCCCGGTGAATGCGCCGCGCTCGTAGCCGAACATCTCGGCTTCCAGCAGGTTCTCCGGAAGCGCCGCGCAGTTCAGCGCGACAAACGGTCCATCGGCCCGGGAAGAGCCGCGATGGATGAACCGCGCGACCACCTCCTTCCCGGTACCGGATTCGCCAAGCAGCAGCACCGTGGTTTCCGTTGCCGCAACCTGTGTCGCCTGGGTCAGGGCCTGGCGCCAACGACGGTGCATTGCCGACGATGCGGCGGTAACCGGCGCGCGCGTTCAGTTCTTCGGTCAGTGCGCGCACGCGCGATTCGAGCACGAGCGCTCGCGCCATGGCGTCGTCGGCGCGCCTGACCGCTTCCGCTCCCCGGCCACGCGTCAAGTTGAGCGCAAGTCGATCGCGAATACGCCGGGCGACGAGCAGATCCGCCTGTTTGTATGCGGCGGGCGTGAACGAAAAGAACACGACGGCTCCGAAGAGCTCCTCGCCGAGGCGAATCGCCACGCGGAGAGCGGAGCGGTAGCCGCGCTTTGCCGATTCCCGGTGCTGCCAGAGGGGGTCATGCTGCAGGTCGTCGGTGAGCACCTGGTCCCACTTCCGCTCTTCGACGAAGGCATCAGGGATTTCGAACACCTCGGGAAACGGTTTCGCGCCGTGACCGGTGCTGGCGTAGACCCTTGCGTGGCGGCGGTCCGGCAAGACGACGGTGAGGACCATCACGTCGTGCGGCAGGACCTTGCGCGCGATCGCCGACACGCGGTCGAACACCTCGGGCAAGTCGGCCGAATCGACCAGCTCGCCCAGCAGCTCGTCGAGCAGTTCGAGCGTTGCCGTTCGCGCCCGGAGTTCCTCCGCGTGCCGGGCCTGATCGGCAAGGCGTTGATGCGACAACGCCAGTGCAACATGGTCCGCAAAGCGCCGGGCCACGGCGACATCGGCGAGCTGATACTGCGCGGGGGTCCGCGACAGGATGGCGAGAATGGCTGCGATCTGTCCTTGCAGCCGAACCGGCACTCTCAGCAACGACTGCCAACCGGGCGCCACGAGCTGGGACGGTTGCGAGGGGTCTGCCTGAAGGTCGTCGAAGATCTCGAACTCCCACGGTTCGACGAGCAGGTGTCGGGCGTTCCCGGGCAGGCGGTGTGGCGCGGGCGGTTCCGGCGCGGCCGGGCCGGCCATCGCATACGGGATGACGTGTTCTCGATCATCGGTCAGGAGCAGAACCGTGATCGCGTCGTGCGCAAGAACCCGGCCGGCGATCTGCGACATGCGCGTGAACACCTCGCGCAGATCGAGGACGGCGGCAAGCGTCGGGAGCGTTTCGTCCACGACAGCAAGTCGCCGCAGGCGCGACAATTCCGCGTCGGGATGGTCGGACGACTCGAGGGCAGCGGCCGCAGACAGAGCCAGCGTCCGCAGCGTCGCGATCTGGCTGGCGGTCAGATGATCTCTGCCCGGGGTGGCAATCCATGCAATCGAACAGGATGACTTGCCGGCGATCGGAATGAGCAGGGCGCGCGGTGCACTCGAGCAGACGATGTGAGGAACAATGGAATCAACGGCGCGGGATTCGAACTCCTCCAACGCCACCTCGCCGGGTTCCAATCTCGAAGCCGAAGGCAACAGCGACGCCGGAACGTCGCTCAGTGCGAACGCGTGTCCGCCGAGTCTGTCCGGACACCATCGCAGCAGCGAGATCTTCTCGTTGTCCGGTCTCGTGATCAGGCCCACCGCGGCCACAGGAACTACACGCCCGGCTGCCTGCGCGAAGCCCGCCAGGTCGTCTTCGGCCAGATTGTGACGGCCCATGACGGCGACAGTGTCGCACAGACGGGAACCTGGACAAAGCGCGCCGGCGGCCGCGGCGACCCACACACTACGGCGGAGCTTGGAGGGCCCCTCCCGGGACCGGTGGTCCTTCGCTATCGCACCGGCTTTTGAAGTGACGCGAGAGGCTTGTGCTGCACTCCGCCGGCTCGGCCCACTAGCGCAGTGCCGCGACGACCTTGCGGAAGGACTCCTCGCCGCGCAGGGCGTCGAAGTCCCGTTCCGACTCGATGGCCGATTGGTCCGCAAAGCCCTTCTTGACCGCGCGCTGCAGCGCCTCGACGGCCGCGGCCTTTCTCCCCTCACGCGCCCGGGCGCGTGCCAGCGAGTACTCCACCCGCGCGTCGGCTGGCCTCATGGCGGCCATCAGCGCCAGGCGCTCCGCGGCCTGGGTGAACTTGCCCGCGGCGAGCTCGCTCGTGGCCGCTTCGTTCAGCCCGACCCATGTCGAGGCGAGCACGCGGCGCGCCGCCATCCGGGCGGCATCGTTCGCCGGCCGGTCCGACTGCCGTTGCAGCGAGGCCAGCAGGGAGAGGAGTTCCGAGACGGCGTACGGGCGCTCGTCACCGGTGAGCGCCTGGTAGACGAGCCTCTGGACCTCCGCGTCGTTCCGGCGTTGGCGATCGACCGAGCCGGCCTCCTCGGACAGGGCGCGCCGGACGTCGGGAAGCGTCCCCAGCTGCGCAGCCTTTCGTTCGTACCCGGCGACGTCGCGAAGGCCGGCGAAATCGGCGGCCAGGGCCGAGTAGCGGCGGAGGGCCTGGGGCAGCCGTCCTGCCTTCTCCTCGGCGGCCGCGCCCGCTTCAGCGGTCGCCGCGATCTCTTCGAGGAGCGACTCGTCCATCGGACGGATCTTGGAGCGCATGCCCTGGAGTTCCAGCCATCCGACCGCGCGAGCGCACGCGTCGGCCGGCGGCCAGTCGTGTGCGCCGTCGAACACCTCGAGGCGGTGCGGAACACCCAGCTTCGCCAGCGACCGGTCCAGGTCCTTCATCTCGGGAAAGTTGAAGTCGTCGATCCCGACAACCCCGGCGTAGGCGAAGCGCGTCGATGCCCCGGGCGAGGTGCCGTTCGGAAAGCCGGCACCGCATCCGATCACCCCGGCCACCCGCGGGTCGAGTCCCATCGCGGCGAGCACGGCGACGCGCGCGCCGCCCGAGAAGCCAGCCAGGTACAGGCGCGCCGGGTCGACGGAGAAACGTGAAGGAACGTCGGCGAGGATGGCGCGAAGTGACTCGTCCGAGGACTTCAGGGATGCGTTGCGGGAGTTGTTCGAGCCGACGACGATGTAGCCGTACTGCTCGGCGGCGTCCGCGAAGCGCTGGACGGGCAGGGCTCCCCTGGCCCGCGGGTCGAGCGCCACGAGCAAGGGCCACTGCCGGTCGCGCGAATAACGCGACGGCAGGTACACCGCGTAGCTCTGCGCCGCGTCGGCGCCGCACACCACCTTCTCGATGACCCGTCCGCGCGGCAGGGCATCGGCGTTCGCCGCGGGAAGCTGCTCCAGCGACGCGTGAGCGTGAGAACCGGGCAGCGGCGTATAGGCCGCGAGGAGAGCGCAGGCGACGGTCGCGCGCAGCACTGCGGACATGTTTCTCAGCGTTGTCACGCAACAGGTGCTTCGAGGACGCGTCCCGACCGACGCGACCGCCGTGCCTTTCCGGACGGTGGCGGCGCCCCTGGCGAGTCATCACGCCGCTTACGGCACCTTCACCACCAGGACGTGGCCGGGCACCTTCGCCGGGTCGACGTTCGCCACGCGCGTGATCTTCCGCCCGGCGGGCGTGAAGCTCGTGACCTCGACGTCCACCTTCTTCACGTTGCCCAGCCCGAAGTGCACGGGCGCCTGGCTCTGCGACGTGTAGCCGCTGCCGGCGTCGACAATCCGGCCGCCGACCACCTTGCGGCTGCCGACCACGTACAGGCGCACCTCGGCGCCAGCCCGCGTGGCGTGCCCCCTGGAGTCGAGCACGGACACCTCGAGCGCCGCGGCAGCCTGCGCCGGCGGCAACTGGTTGCGGTAGAGGGCGTTGCGCCCCTCGGGGTTGTTGTTCCCGAACGCGACGTCCACCGCACCGTCCTTGTCGTAGTCGGCCCACTCCACCATGTGCGTCGCGCCGTGCTTGCGGAACAACTCCGGCGTGGCGTCGGCGAAGCGCACTCCCTCGTTGTGGAACAGGAAGTCCTTCTCGTTGACCGGCTTGTCGATGTACGACGACACGTAGAGGTCGGGGCGGCCGTCGTTGTCGTAGTCGGCCCAGCTCGACGGCGTCGCCCGGTCGCCGCCGGCCACACCCATCTGCTCCGCGATCTCGGCGAAGCGCCCGTGGCCATCGTTCTTGTAGAGGAAGTTCCGGCCGTAGCCGGCAACGAAGAGGTCGAAGAAGCCGTCGTTGTCGACGTCGACGACGCTCGGCCCGTTGCTGCCCAACCGTCCCGTCGCGACGCCCTCCATCCCCAGTTCCGCGGCCACGTCGGTGAACTTCGTCCCGTCGTTCCGCCACAGCCCGTTCTTGTCGCCGTCCTGGTTCGCGCAGAACACGTCGAGCCGCCCGTCCTGATTGTAGTCGAACCACACGGCGCCCACCGTCTTGCGCGGGTCGTTCACCCCCAGCTCCGCCGACACGTCGCGGAAGCGCTCGCCGTCGTTGTGAAAGAGCTTGTTGGGCGCGTCTCGGAAGGCGACGAACAGGTCCACCCGGCCGTCGTTGTCGTAGTCAACCCACACCGCCTGGCGGGTCTCGGCGCCAGACACCGCCACGCCCATCTTCTCGCCCATGTCGGTGAAGTGCTTGCCTCCGCCCTCGTTGCGATACAGCTTGCTGGCGACGCCGGACCGCTTGGTGAAGCCGACGTAGAGATCCATCTGGCCGTCGCCGTCGAAGTCGCCCCACGCCATCCCGCGTGTGTCGGTCTCATCGGCCACGCCGACCTGCCCCGCGACGTCCGTGAAGACGCCCTTGTCGTTCGCCAGGAGCCGGTTCGGCAGGCCGGCCTTCATCCCGATGAACAGGTCGACGTCGCCGTCGCCGTCGAAGTCGGCCCAGCCGCCGGGCTGGCCGCCCGTGACGCCGATGACGTCGGGCTGCACCGACTGAAACTGCGGGCCTGGGGAGGCGCCTGCCTGCGGTGCGGCGGGCACCGCCGCGCCGACCGCCACCAGCCATCCGCAGGCAATCAACCCCGCAGCCAGCGCTGCCACTCCCGCCAGGTGACGCTTCATGATGACTCTCCGTTGTGCTACGCCACACCAACCGCGTTACGAGAAGACGAAGACGCCACGGGCACCGCCGCCCGCTTGACCACCTGACCGGCCTTCATCACGAACCGGACATCCCTCAGCGCTCTCATATCGTCCAGCGGATTGCCCGCGACGGCGACGAGATCGCCCTGGTAACCGGCGCGAACGACACCGATCTGGTCGTCGAGTCGCAGCAGTTCTGCTGCCAGCGAGGTGGCGGACTGAATGGCACGCATCGGACGCATGCCCGCCTGCATCATCAATTCGAATTCCTCGGCGTTGGTACCGTGAACAACCCGCCCCGCGTCGGTGCCGAACACGATCTTCACGCCCAGGTCGAGTGCGATCCTGAATGCCTCTCGGTGGCGGGCCATCACGCGGCGGACGAAGTCGTCCGGGTAGCCGGCGAGGGCGTGAGTCGGCCGCATGTTGGCGAACGTCGGGCACCAGTAGACGCCGCGCTCCGCCATCAGGGCGAGGCTCCCGGCATCGAGCAGCATGCCGTGCTCCACTGACCGGACACCGGCGCGCACCGCGGCCTCGACGGCTTCACCGCCGTACGCGTGTACGGCGACGTCACGGCGCCACCGGGCCGCCTCTTCCACGATCGCGCGCAGCTCCGCCTCGCTGAACTGCGAGATCGGCTCGAGCGTGGCGGGGTGCACTTGCTTCAGGTTGCTCGTCGCGTAGACCTTGATCCAGTCGGCCCCGTACTTCACTTGCTGCCGAACGGCCCTGACCATGTCGTCCACCGAATCGGTGATCGCGGCGAGCTGCGGCAGTCGCGCGTCGATCTCGGGCGCGAGGCCCGAGAGGTTCATGTGCCCGCCGGTGATCGACAGCGCCATGGTGGACACCAGCAGGCGCGGGCCTGGGATCAACCCCTCGCGAATGGCGTCGCGCACCGCCACGTCGGCAAACCCGGCGCCCTCCGAGTCCATGTCGCGCAGTGTGGTGAAGCCGGCGTCGAGGCTGGCGCGCGCGGCCGCGGCGCCCTGCAGGGCGCGGTATGCCATGGAGCGGTTGAGGACCGGATCCTTCCCGTCGCGCGGGTTGAAGCAGACGTGCGTGTGGCAGTCGATGAAGCCCGGAAGCACGGTGCAGTCGGAGAGGTCGATCACCTCCGCCCCGCCCGGTGGAAGGCCGCGGCCGACGCGGGTGATGCGGTCACCTTCGACGAGGACGAAGGCGTCGGGAATGGGATCGGGGCTGAGCCCGTCGATCAGCCGCCCGGCACGGATCACGATGGCTGCGGATCTGTTCATGACCGGGCGTAAACCTATATGTGAAACTGTGGGCGATCCAACGAAAAGTGCTAATCGTCGGATGAAGAGCGTTCATGCGGGGGGGCCTCCCATTGCCACGCACGCAGGAGATCGAGCAGGCGGGCGGCCGCGGGCGGGAGGGGCGCGGCCTCGGCGTATACCACCTCGATGGGCCGCGGGATATCGAGGTGCTCCACTCGGACCTGGACGAGGTGCCCTGCATCCAGGTCGGGCCGGGCCGCGCTGGCAGGCACGATCGCAAGTCCGCTGCCCGTGCGGACGAACTGCTTGATCGTCTCGAAGTTGGCCAGTTCGGCGGCTACCTGGAAGGGAACCGCGTGCTCGGCGAACAACCGCTCGACGAGGCCGAGCATCGGCGTGCGGCGCGAATGGATGAAGAAGTGCTCGTCGCGCAGGTCGGGCATCCTGACCTCGCGCATGCGGGCGAGGCGGTGGGCAGGCGTCGCCACGAGAACCGCCCGGTCGTCGTGGAGCAGCTCCGAGCGCAGGCCGTGGAGGTTCGCCTGGCGGATGCCGAAGCCGAGGTCGGCGTCGCGGAGCGCCACCATGTGGGCGATCTGCTGGCCGTCGCACAGCCGTGTCGTGATCTTGATGTCCGGGTGCCGGAGGTGAAAGGCTGCGAGCGGCGCCGGCAGCAGGTACTGAATGGCCGATTCGTGCGCGGCCACCGTGACGTGACCGGCGACCAGGTTGCGGATATCCGCCATCCGCGATTGCAGGTCGTCGCGCAGCCGGAGGATGCGTCTCGCGTACTCGAGCAGCACCTCGCCGCCTTCGGTCAACCTGCACTCGTGGGGGGCCCGGACCATCAAGGGCACTCCGAGCTCTTCCTCGAGCTTCCGGATCGAGACGCTCACCGCCCCCTGCGTCCGCGACACCCGCTCGGCTGCCCTCGTGAAGCTGTGTTCCTCGACGACCGCGATGAAGTGCTCGAGCTGGTGAAGTTCCATGTCTGCAAGTCTCGCCCTAGGCGCGGCGGCTCCGGATCGACCTGATCGTCTCGAGGCCGTGCGCGTGGGGCCCAGTTTCCACCCGCTTCAGGGCGATCGCGGCCGTGACGGCCAGCAGCGCGAGCACCGTGAAGATCCACATCCCCGGGCGATAGCCAACCGGGTTCGATACACCGGCCAGCCATCGGTCGTTCGACCATCCAATCAGCAGGTTCACCACCACCAGGCCAACCTGCTGGACGACGTCCACCACCGCGCTCGCCAGCCCGAGCCGCGAGCGGTCCACGACGAAGACAATCGCCATCCAGAGGACGGCCGGCACCATGGCAAAGGCCAATCCCATCAGGGCCATGGGAATGACCGGCGGGATGTCGGTATACGCGAGCATCGGGAAGACCGGGACGAGCAGGAGCGACCCGAGCGTCATGAACAGCGAGCGGCGGCCGTACCGGTCCACGAGGTGCCCGAACAGCGGCATGAAAGCCAGCGAGAAGAGCGGCTCCATCCCGACGAGGAGCGACGCGTTCCCCGGCGTCGCGCCACGCGCCTCGATCAGGAACTTCTGGCCGAAGGTCTGGAACGGGAAGATGCAGCCGTAGAAGGCGAAGCAAAGCGCGGCGAGCAGCCAGAACGAGCGATTGAAGACGAAGAGGGTGCGCAGATCGAGCGTGCTTCCGTGTGGGGGCGTCGCCAGCTCGAATCGCCGCGCACCCTTCGTTTCGAGGATCCAGAAGAGGACCGCCCCGACCAAGCAGATGCCCCCGAACCCGACGGCAATCCACAACGGCCAGCGCCAGTAGACATAGGCGGCCGCAGCCCAGGCGGGCGATGTCTGCGCGGTCAGCGAGCCGAGGCGACAGAGCGAGGTCCTGACGCCGAACGCCAGGCTGAGCTCCCCGCGAAGGAACCACCGCGCGATGGCCACGTGCGTCGCCATCGCGAGCGACTCCGCGCCCACGCCGGTGATCACCCGGCCAGCCGCCATCAGCGCGATCCGGGGAGTGAGTGCCGTGATGACGAGACCGCCGAACACCAGCGCGCTGAAGACCAGTATCGACTTCCTGGCCCCGACGCGGTCGATGATGAGCCCGGCGGCCAGGAGGATGATGACGTTGGGCAGGCTGTAGGAGGCCTGAAGCAGCCCGATCTGGGAATCGGTAAACCGCAGTTGACGGCTCAGCACGGGCGCCAGGGGGCCAATCGCGTCGAAGGCGTAATAGCTGCCGTACACCGCAACGCCCATCGACAGCAGCACGGCCCAGCGGTATGACGCGCTCGGGAGCGGCCTGTCCGTGCTGGCCAATCGTGTGCCGACGTCGAAGACCACGCTGCCTCCTCGGTCGAGGGACGCCGCCAGAGCCGACGACTATACCCCAACACGCCGCCGACGGAGGCCGGATTGCTCCACCCACCACAACCGGCGCAGCGGTTCATCCCGGCATGAACGCCCTTTATCGCGCGATTAGCACTATTCGTTGGATTCGCGGTGCGAATCGACGGTAGGTTACGCCAGCTTCTTTCTCCCCGACAGTCGCGCAAGCCCCTAAATCAAGATCCAGGGGCGGCCCCGCTGACCGCCTTTTCGGGATGGCCCCGGCGTCCCGAGCACAACGTCAGGAAAGCCCGCTGGTCGTCGACACGCACAGGGAGGCAGGTCATGGCAATTCAGCGACGATGCACACTCGCGGCGGTGATAGTGGCGGTCATCTGCAGCGTGGCCGGGCAGGCGGCAGGCCAGACGAGCCTGGCGACGCTTCGCGGCAAGGTCGTGGACGAGCAGGGCGGCGTCCTCCCGGGCGCCACCGTCACGATCAAGCAGACGGAAACGAACTTCACGCGAACCGGCGTCACCAACGAGAAGGGCCAGTACTACGTCCCGAGCCTGCCGTCCGGGTCGTACCAGGTGACGGTGGAACTCTCGGGATTCGGCGACAGAGAAGCAGGCGATGAGCCTCCGGGTCGGCCAGGAGGCGACCGCCGACTTCACGCTCAAGGTGGGCACGCTCCAGGAAACGGTGGAGGTGAGCGGGCGCGCCACCATCGTGGAAACCCAGGCGACGCTGGGGAGCATGGTGGACAAGAAGCAGATCGACAACCTTCCCACCATCAGCCGGAACTTCGCGGACCTCGCGAAGCTCGCGCCCGGCGTCACGTCGAGCGGCGGCAGCGCCGATGGGCTTTTCGACCGCGGGCCAGCGCCAGTACCAGAACCAGGTGTTCGTCGACGGCGCCACCAACGCCCAGCAGTTCTACGGCACGCAGGCCGAGTCGTACCCGCAGGACTGGGTGCAGGAATTCCAGGTGATGACCAACGGCTTCTCCGCCGAGTTCGGCCAGGCGTCGGGCGGCGTGCTGAACGTCATCACCCGCAGCGGATCGAACACGCTTCTCGGGCCGCCTCTACGGCTTCTACCGCAACGACAACCTGGACACGCCGCCCTTCGCCGGCCAGTTCAAGAAGGATTCGAGCGGCAAGTACGACATCAACCAGCCGATCTTCCTCGCCGCGGTGCCGGCGTTCAACCAGTACCGCGTCGGGCGGGTTCCTGGGCGGCCCGGTCGTGAAGAACAAGGCGTTCTTCTTCGGCGGCTACGAGACGCTTCAGCAACAACCAGGACGCGGTCCTCGCCATCTCGCAGTACTGGCGCGATCAGGGCGAGGCCGGGGTCATCCCCGCGAGCAACACCAGCCAGCGTGTACATGGTGAAGGGCGACGTCAACGCTCAGCGACAAGAACCGCCTGTCGCTCCGCCACAGCCAGACGTTCCGCACCGACACCAACTGCAGCGGCCAGGGCGGCGACGGCTGCAACAGCAGCCCGCTGTGGACGCTGCGAGAAGCGCGCCACCTTCAACGGGCCGCTGTGGTCCGTGCTGGGCAACTGGACGAGCACGCTGAGCAACAACTCGTTCAACGAGCTGCGCGCGTACTACGGCGTCAACAAGCTGGTCATCACGTCGAACATCGCCGGCGTCTACGGGATGGACCTGCTCAACGGGCTGGCGAGCAACCCGCTGTGGACGGAGCGCACCTACCCGGGCGCGTCCTTCGGATCGTCCACGACGGGCGGAGTGGAAGGCGAGTCGAACTTCTACGTGATCGACAACTTCATGTTCGTGAAGGGCAAGCACCAGTTGAAGATCGGCGGGCAGCTGGCGCGCGTCGAGTTCGTCATGGACATCGACGCCTCGCAGAAGGGACGCTGGTCGTTCGACAAGGACGCGGTGTTCGACATCAAGAACCCGGCGAGCTACCCGTACCAGCTGAGCCTGGCCATCGGCACCGCCACCTACTCCCAGCCGAAGTGGAACCCGCGCGTGTTCTTCGCAGGACACGTGGCAGGTGTCCAACGCCCTGACGCTGAACCTCGGCCTCCGCTACGACGTGGACAACACCATCCTCGTCGGCAACGAGCTGGTGCGACCACCTACAACCAGCGCTTCGTCAGCAACTTCGGCGGCACGGCGCCGCTGACCACCGTCAAGCGCGGACACGAACAACGTCTCGCCGCGGCTCGGGTTCGTGTGGGTGCCGTCGGCCGACCGCCGGACGACCGTCCGCGGCAGCGCCGGGATCTTCTACGACCAGAACCACTTCAACTACAACGACACCTACATCAACCAGACGCTGCTCACCGTCAACCGCATCACCATCAACGCGAACGACTCGACGCAGAACCCGTTCTGGAACCCGGCCAACCCGACGGCCAGCAAGGCGGCCGCGCGCGCCTACCTGGCGAGCTTCTATCCCGGCTTCCCGCCGGCATCGAACACGACGAAGCAGACGGCCACCGGGATGGACCCGAGCTTCCACATCCCGTACTCGCTGCCAGGCCACGGGCGGCATCACGCACGAGTTCACGAACCGGATCTACGTGCAGGCCGACTACGTCTACTCGCACGGCTACGACGTGGTCCTGCAGCGCAACGTCAACATCACGCAGGACGCGGCCGGCACGTGGGTCGGGATCGATCCGCGGTTCGGCGCGTTCAACGTGTATCAGAACCTGGGGTACATCTCGTACACGGCGCTGCAGTCGCGCGTCGAATACCGCGGGAGCGAAGCTGCGCGGCGGCGTCTCCTATACCTTGAGCAAGGCGAGGTCGAACAGCTCGGCCACCGGCGTGGGCGGCGGCCTGGCGACGAACCCGCTCGACATCAACGTGGACGACGGCCCGACCAGCGAGGACCGGCGGCACGTGGTGGCGTCCGACTTCTCGTACATCTTCCCGTGGGAGTTCCAGCTGGCCGGCATCGCGCGGTACGGCAGCCCGCTGCCCTAC
Source organism: uncultured Acidobacteriota bacterium (assembly GCA_963724775.1). Lineage (GTDB taxonomy): Bacteria > Acidobacteriota > Vicinamibacteria > Vicinamibacterales > Fen-181 > CAVRWB01. The sequence goes on along the minus strand of CAVRWB010000020.1, from coordinate 51,329 downwards.
AGCGCGACGAACGCCAACGTGGTGTACGCCCGCCCGCTGCCGCGCAACTCGCTGCGCGGCGACAGCGAGAAGAACCTCGACATGCGCATCAGCAAGAACTTCCGCCTCGGTGGCCACATGGGCATCGTGGCGTTCTGGGAGATGTTCAACGTCTTCAACTCGACTGAACTTCATCCAGTACCAGGGCAACCAGCTGTCGGCGAGCTACCAGCTGCCGCAGGGCGCGCTGCCGATGCGGCGGCAGCAGATCGGCTTCCGCTTCGACTTCTAGGCTGAGCCGAAGGGGCCAGGCGCGCTGGTTCGACAGGTGCCGGGCCCCTTTCCGCGCAAGGAGGACGCTGTGACGTTTCGCAGGACGGCAATTATCTCGATTGCGTGCGTGATCGGGGTCGTGGGGCTGGCGGCACAGGCCGGCGAGAAGCTCGATTACCAGGCGCTGATGCAAATCCGCGACGAGGGGTTGAACCGGTCCCAGGCGATGGAGACGCTCGGCTGGCTGGCCGACGTGTACGGGCCGCGCATGACCGGGTCGCCGGGATACAAGGAAGCGGCCGACTGGGCGGTCAAGCGGATGACGGATCTCGGCTTCTCGAACGTGCATCTCGAGAAGTGGCCGTTTGGCAAGGGATGGCAACTCGAGCGCTTCAGCGCTCAGATGATCGCGCCACAGGTGATGCCGCTCATCGGAACGCCCCGGGCCTGGACGCCGGGCACCGGTGGCCCGGTGACCGCCGACGTCGTCCGGGTGGAGATCGGCTCCGAGGCGGACCTCGCAAAATACGCGGGAAAGCTGGCCGGGAAGATCGTGCTCGTGCAGCCCGCGCGCGAGGTGAAGATGCTCGAGGGCCGCGTGACGTGGCGGATGAACGAGGAGTTGCTGCGCGAAGCCGAGGCGATGCCCATTCCCGCGCCCCGGGCGCCCCGCCCGCCGACGCCCCCGCTGCAGGAGAAGATCAACCAGTTCTTCCAGGCGGAAAAGGTCGCGGCCGTGTTCGATCGCGGCAGCGACCAGTCGGTCGTGATGGCCGGCGGCATGGAGAACATGACGCCGATGACCCAGCGGCCAGACGGCGGAACGGTGTTCGTCGCCGGCCCGGGCCCGCACGACAACGCCGCCGCCGGGAAGGGCATTCCGGCCGTCACCCTGGCAGTGGAGCACTACAACCGGATGGTCCGCATCCTGGAGAAGGGCGTCCCTGTCAAGGTGGAGCTCAACGTCGCGTCGCGGTTCTTCGACGAGACCGACATGAACGGGATCAACATCATCGGTGAGCTTCCCGGGAGCGACCTGGCGAACGAGGTCGTCCTCCTCGGGGCGCACTTCGACACCGAGCCCGGGGCAACCGGCGCCACCGACAACGCGGCCGGCTGCGCGGTGATGATGGAAGCGGCGCGCATCCTCAAGGCGATCGGCGTCAAGCCTCGGCGGACGATTCGCGTGGCGCTGTGGGACGGCGAGGAATCGGGCTTGATGGGATCGAAGGCGTACGTCCGTAGTCACGTCGCCGACATCACCACCATGAAGCTCGGGTCCGAGCACGCGAAGCTGTCCGCGTATTACAACGTGGACAACGGCTCGGGCAGGATCCGCGGGGTGTGGATGCAGGGCAACCTGGCGCTGCGCCCCGTGTTCCAGCAATGGATGGAGCCGTTGCGCGACCTCGGCGTCACCACTCTGGCCGGCCGGTCCGTGAGCGGGTCCGACTACGTCTCGTTCGACAACGCCGGCATCCCGGCGTTCCAGTTCATCCAGGACCGGCTCGAATACAACTCGAGGACTCACCACTCGAACATGGACTACCTCGATCGCGTCCAGCGCGACGACGTGTTGCAGATGGCCGTGGTCGTCGCCTCCTTCGCCTACAATACCGCGATGCGCGACGCGCAGCTGCCGCGCAAGCCGCTGCCGGCCGCGCAGGCACCGGCCCGCTAACGGTTGCCGGGGTCGGGAAGTCCCGACCCCGGTTCTTCTCTCGCAGGAACAGATGAACAACGCCGAGTTGATGGTCCGGATGTTGCGGGACGCGGGCGTCAGGCACGCCTTCGGCATCCCGAGCGGCAACGTGCTGCCGATGCTCGAGGCGCTTCGCACGGGTGGCATCGAGTTCGTGTTGATGGCCCACGAGGGATCGGCGGCGTTCGCCGCCGACGTCACCGGGCGCCTCACCGGCCGGCCTGGCTTCTGCGTGAGCACGATGGGTCCCGGCGCCACCAACCTCACGACCGGGGTCGGCTGCGCCTACCTCGATCGCTCCCCTGTCGTCGCCGTCACCTGCAACGTACCGACGCACCAACTCGGGCGGCGCGTACAGATGGTGATCGACCACCACGCGCTCTTCCGGCCCATCACAAAGGCCACCTGCCCGTTACGCGCCGGCAACCTCGCTACGACGGTCGGCGATGCCGTTCGCGCGGCACTGAGTGAGCCGGCCGGACCCGTCCATCTCGATCTGCCAGAAGACGTCGCGCTCGCCGAGGCCACCGATTCGCCTGCCCTCCCGTCGCCAGGTTCGAGGATGCCTTCCGCCCCCGACGAGGATGTCGCGCGCGTCGCGCGGCTGTTGGACCAGGCTCGCCGCCCAATCGTCGTCATCGGCGCCTCCGCCCGGCGCATGAGGAACCGGACGCTGTTGCGCGCCTTCGTCGAACGCCACCAGCTTCCCTTTGCGACGACGACGATGGCCAAGGGGATGATCGACGAGGAGCACCCGTTGTCGATTGGCTGTATCGAGCGAGCGCGGCGCCAGGTGCAACGCGAGTTCTTGCGGTCGGCGGACCTCGTCATCGGCGTCGGATACGACGTGGCGGAAGTCGAGTACCGAGCAATGGATCGCCTCGGTGCCGCTGGTCAGCATCGACATCGAACGGGTGGACTCGGACGCGTCGGTCAACATCTGTCACGAGGCCGTGGGCGATCTCGACGAGACGCTCGCGCGGCTGGTGAACCAGCCGGCGGGGGCGCACGAGTGGCCTCCGGACGCAGCCTCACGTCAGCGCGAGCGCTTCCAGACGTCGCTGCGGCCTGCCGCCCCCGGCTTCACTCCTTCTGAGGTCATCGACGTCGCCCGGCGCGTGCTGCCGCGCGACGGCATTCTCGCGTTCGACGTGGGCGCGCATACCCACCAGATCGCCAGCCAGTGGACGGCCCACGCGCCCGGCCAGTTCCTTGTGACGAACAACTGGTCATCGATGGGGTTCGGCCTCCCAGCCGCGATCGCCGCCAAGCTCGCCCGTCCGGACCTGCCGGTCCTGTGCATCGTCGGCGACGGGTGCTTCCAGATGACGTGCGGTGAGGTGGCAGTGGCCCGCCGACTTGGCCTGACGATCCCGGTCGTGGTACTCGACGACGGGTGGCTGTCCCTGATCGAAATCAAGCAGGTGAAACGCGCGCTGGGCGTCTATGGCACCAGCCTGAGGAGCGCGGAACGCCAGCCCGCTCGGTCCCATTACTTCGGGGCACCGGGCGTTGGGGTGAGCACCCCAGCGGAATTCGAGGCAGTCCTCGAGTCGGCGCTGCTGGCCGACGGCCCCACCGTGATCGAGGCCGCGATCGACCCGTCGCAGTACAAGCAGACGGTGTACGACTAGAACCCTTCTGCATTCCGGCCTGGCTTCAGACACCCAACTGGCTCGTCACCACGCCCTAAGTCGTTCTGACTGTGCCGGGCGCCGCCGAGACTCTGCCAACTAGCGCAGTGCCGCGACGACCTCGCGGAACGCCTCCGCGCCGCGCAGGGCGTCTACTCAAAGCCCCCCAGCGGCAAGCACTCGAGACGCCCATGCCCTTCTATTCCCTCTCGTCCGCGGCCCCTCATTGCTCCGGCGCAACGACACCCGCCTGACCGCACCCCACACTGAAGGCATCCGCTTGCAGGAAAGCCAGGAAAAGGAATGGCGAGGATTTCCGGCAGAGACGGCGGCTTGATTGGTCGCCCCCTCTCCGGCACGAGCCCCCACGTGCTGTCTTCTCCCAAAGCTCGAGGTGTAATGTCAGCTCCTAAGGTCCTGGTAGTCGATGACCACCCCGAGACACTAGAGATGCTCGAACTCGTGCTGAAGCTTGCCGGGTTCGAGGTGACGGCGATGGCGGACGGGCTGAGCGCTCTCGAAACGACCCTCGACGACTACGCCGCCGTTGTCACGGACCTTGCCATGCCGCGAATGGACGGCACCGAGCTCGTTCGGCAACTCCGCGCGAGGATGAAACGGCCCGTGCCGATCGTGGTCCTGACTGGCCAGGGGATACGACTGGAACGTCTCGACTGCCGCTGCTGTGTCTTGATCCGCAAGCCGACCCTCCCAGACGACCTCACGTCCGCGCTCCAGTGGCTGATCGAGTCGTGCGCGCACGAGTGCGAGAATTGCGCGCACCGGCGCCGGCAGCGGCGATCGACCGATCTCAGGTAGGCATCGCGGACGCTCGCCAGGGGTGTGACACTCTCGGGCTGAGAGGACTCTGGTGATTTTCAGCGACTCCGGAGGCCACTTGTGGGAACCGGCACCCGATTCACCATTTTGGCAACGGCTCCCGGACCCTGCTGGCTGGCAACTGGAGGCGACGCTCACCTGCGGGCGCTGGCTCAGCGGCTCGAACGACGCCACCGCGCCGGTCAGTCCGATGCGCGGCATTCGCGCGCCCGACACGCCCCTGGCTTCAGCGCGTGGGAATGGTAATGAGTGGGAGGTTCTCCTTCTCCCCCGTCTCGGCCAGCGTGACCAGCATCATCATGAACGAGAACTTGCGTTTGGTCTCGAGATCGCGATCGTCAATCCAGAACCAATGGTCCCGGTAGTTGACCGCGACAAACGCATCAGCCGGCTTCGTCTTCGAACCATGGATTCTCACCAACCGGGCGGCACCCGCCGCGTTCTGTGCGCTTTCCCAACCGGGCGCCGCGCGCGTCTGAGCCACGTCCTCGGCAGGCACTTCGACCTCTGCTGCCATGGTCAACATCAGGTGGAGGATGGATCGCGTGAGCACCGCCACCTCCTTGTCGCCAGCGGCAGTGGCACCGAACACCAGCTGGTAATCGCTAGCCTCGGGGTCCAGCTTCAGCAACCGGCGCACTTCTCGGATGTCCTCGAGGGTTTCCGGCGAAGCGTCTCTTCGCCGGAAGGTCAGGAGAGTGGTCTCGCGCTGCTGACCCTCTAGCAGCCCCCGCAAGTTCACTGCGCCCGACAGCTGGATCTTGCGCAACAACTGCAAGACGCGCATGAAGTCAGGATCAGGCGGGATCACTCCCCCGAGCGATGTCTCCTGGTTTTTCAACCCGTTGATCGCCGCCACGGCGGTGAACAGTACGCTGTCCGCCGGCCAACCAGCTTGGATCGTGGAGAACACCGACTCGGGCGGCAACGGCGTCATCAATCTCCTGAGGAACTTCGCGCCGGTGACCGGTGTGTAGGTGATCGTGGGCCGGTCAGTGAACACCACGTGGCCGCCGATGCCCACGAACGTGTCGCCCGCTCCGGCCTTGGCCACTTGCCCAGCGGCACTGCCCCCTGTTTCGAGGCTGTAGGCCGACACGATCTGGCCCACATCCACAATGCTGGGTGGATCCAGATAGCGAAGCCTGACGATATTCAACAGGACCTGGTGCTTCCAGGATTCTGCCATGGAGGTGCTGTAGTCGAGACGGTCCCGCGGAACTGTGACGGGGCCGATGCTTCTGCAGCCGGTGGCGATTGCCAGCGGCAGGGCCACTAGGAAGGTGAGCGTCGAGCGCATACGGATCCTCGGCATTTGCGATTTCCGGTTCCGGAGTCGACGGCCTCAACACCCGTGGGCCAGGAGGCCGGGCGTCGGGCCGCGTGGTGCGCCTTCGGCCGTGGGTGGCTGTACTGGTCATGACCGGTGTCTAGGTCTTGTCCGGGGTGGACGCCACCAGGACCTGCCCGAGGAGCGGGTCGGGATAGAAGGCGATCCACGCGTCGCGCTGCACGGAAGGGAGCGTCGGCTCTTCCGCTGCGGCCTGGGCAAGGTACGACGGCGCCAAGCGAACGAAATCATAGCACCAGGAGCACGAGGTAAGGCGACGGCTCGTGTCACGAAGTGCACCCGCCCGTCAAGCGTGTCTGGTAGGCGGATCGCTGGCGCGTCCCCGCGACATGGACCGGCCGTCGTCCTGCGATCGGTTCAGCGTCTATCTGCCGATCGACGACGATGCGGACATTTCTCCTATCGGGGGTCGAGCCCCGTCGGAGTATCCACGGTGGTGGTCCTGGGGAAGAACCGGTCAAACAGCGCATTGTTCGTGACCTGGACGAGCATGAGGAACAGGATCCCCGCCACGAACACGCCAAGAGCCCTGACCAGCGACGCGGGTCGCAGGGACGCGCGTCTCCGGAGCAGCCATGCTGCCACTCCCGCAAAAGCCAAACCCAGAAAGAGCATATCGACCGCGTGACCGGTGGGCGCGGCGCCCAACGCCGCCTGTGCTCCCTGCCACTCCACAGCATCGTGTCCGCGTCCCACGACCAGGAAGCGAACCGTGTAGGCCCACGGGGCCAGGAAGACCGCGGCGAGCACCCCATCAGCCCACGGCCGTCGAGAGCGCGCATACCAGAGGAGTGTGGCCAGCACTAGAAGCGTCGTCGCGGCCACGCCCCCCAGCGCGATCCAGCAGTCCTGGCGCCACGGCACTTCGGTGCGAAGGATGTATTCCTTGGCTGGCATGGGCACGACGGGGATGCCCTGCACCCAGCCCGCCAGGGCATGTCCGAATCTCGTGGACGTAGATTCCGGCGATAGATGCCGCGGAGAACACGACCACGAAGCGGAGGTAGTCCTTCACGTGCTCCTCTCACGAAGCTCGACATCCGGTCGGACGGCTGGCGCCATTCCCACTACCGTCTCTGCGCGGCGTTCCTGTCGATCGGGTACAGCGTGCGGGGCGCGAACTTGTACGGGATCGTCCTGACATCGGCCGGCCCGAGGCCGGGTGCGTCCACCTGGAACACCGCCTTCGCCAACCCGTCCTCGACAAAGCCCCGCCAGAAATGGACCCGCGACTTGAGCACGACGATGTCGACGGCGGCCAGCTCGATGCCGAGCGCCTTGAGAATGCCGGGATCGGTGACCTGGTGGAGGACGGGAGTGAGGATGACGCGGTTGTTTTCGCCGAACCGGATGACGGCCACCGGATCCATCGCCTCGTACTTGCCCAGCCACTCGAGCGCGCCGTCGATCCGGACCGGCCGGCCCGAGGTGTCCTCGGCCCACCCGCCGACGTCGATGGCCACGCGTTCGCCTGGCTTCTTCCCGTTGAGGGCCCCGAGCGCGCGCTCATCGGAAAGCGTCGTGATGCAGAAGTTCTTCGCGCCCTGCTTGAGGAGCTCCGCGAGGATCCACGTGGCGTTGCCCGTCCGGTCCGACTGGTCCGCAACCACGACAGGCACGTTTGCCGGCTCTAGCCGCGGCGATGGCCAGCCTCACGCCCTCCTCGGTCTTCGGGAGCGTCTTGCCGGCGAACTCCTCGCGCTTCTTCCAGATGAAGTCCGACATGTCGTCGGCGATCCGGTCGGCGAGCGCCCGGTCGTTGTTGGTGATGACCATCACCGCCGCGCCGACGTCCGGCACGTCCGCGTAGGCGAAGCCGTACGCGACCGACACGTACGCGTCGCGCGTCCGCTCCTCCCAGATCCGCGCCCGCTCCATGATCTCCATCGAAGGCGACGTCCCCGTTCCCTGGAACACGCTCGGCGTCAGGACGCCGGGCTTGCGCGTCGCCATCACCGGTTTGAACGTGCCCTTGATCGTCCGCAGCATCAAGCGCAGCGCCCGCTCGCCCTGCAGTGCCGCGTCGTAGTGCGGGTACCGCTTGATGATGAGTACGCCGGTCGCGGCGTCCGACAGCTCGTGGTCTTCGTTGGCGTGCAGGTCGAGGGTCACGAAGATGGGAACCGCGGGGCCGACGACGGCACGCACGCGCCTCGTCAGCTCGGCTTCGGGTTTCGGCACGCCTGTGACCGCCATCGCTCCGTGCAACGCCAGGTAGACGCCGTCGTAGGGCCCGGTCCGGCGAATGTCATCCGCGATGCCGTTCGCGTACTTCTCGAACGCCTCCCGAGTGACCCAGCTCCCGGACGATCCGCCCTTCGAGTCGCGCGGCGAGAGGATGCCGACCAGCTCCACGCGGTCGTACTCCCGGGCGGCGCGCACGAAGCCCCCGATGTAGCTCCCGGACCGCAGCACCTCGTCGCCACGAGTCGGCGGGCCGTAGAACTCCCACTCCGCGATGCCGGTCGGGTCGGGGCAGAAGGTGCACGTTTCATGGGAGAAGGTCGCGACCGCCAGGCGAATCGCCGGCGGCTGGGAAGGCGTCGTGCGCGTCGGCGGCGGTACCTGCGACGAACCGACGACCGCGGCGAAGGCCGAGAGCACGGACGTGAGAAGGATATGGTTCACTCAGACTCGCTTTCGGCCGGAGGGACCGGCGGCGGCACAGTAGACCACTTGCGCCTTGCGCACAAGGGGGCGATCCTGACCGACGGGGTTACCTTGGGTCGTGCTAGAGTCCCGGAAGGCACACACCGACCTTGAGGGGAGCGTCGCGGATGCCAGAGAGGCGCCGTATCGTTCGTCTGGAGTTTCCGAGCGTCCCCGAGATGGTTGACCTGGTCGAGACCGTCAGCTCGCAGGTGGCGCGGCATCTCGGACTCGATGAAGATGCCACTCACTGGATCAACGTTGCGCTGCGCGAAGCAGTGGTCAATGCCATCGAACATGGAAACCGCGCCGACGGGTCGAAGAGCGTGACCGTCGAGTTCGTGATGATGCCTGCCGAATCGCCGTCGGAACTCGTCTTGACGGTGCGCGATTGCGGCAGAGGTTTCGACTCCCAGGACCTGCCTGATCCTCTCGCTCGAGAGAATCTCGCAAAGGGCAGTGGCCGAGGGATCTTCTTCATGCGGAGCCTGATGGACGACGTTCAGTTTTCGCGCGCCAACGGTGGGACTGAAGTGCGAATGCTCAAGCGGTTGCGGCCCGGGGGCGGCACCGACGCCGGTGATTGACGACGGCAGCTCACACCGCGCCTCACCCGGGCCCATTCTCTTTGACATCGCGCGGGCATTGGTATACGAAGGGTCGAATTGGCGCGTACGTCCGTAAGCCCGGTGATCGCCCGGCCGACGACGCCTCTCGACCGGCGACCAGTTGAGTTTCTCCAGTTCGTGAGCCGAGTTGTCGGCCGGATGTGCCGGCCGGCGTCATCATTGGAGGAGTCGTCATGCTGGCTGCCCCAACGCGGCGCACGCTCTCCCTCTGTGTCCTGCTCCTGTTCCTGCTGACGCCACTGGCACACGCCCAGACCGGCGCGGCCTCCATCACGGGCCTCGTCGCGGACCAGACGGGCGCCGCGCTGCCTGGCGTCACGATCACCGCGACCAACCAGGCTACCAGCGTCCCTTACGTGGCGGTCTCGAACAACGTCGGCAACTACACCATCACGCCCGTTCCCGTGGGAACCTACGTCGTCACCGCAGAGCTGACGGGCTTCCGTCTCTCGACGACGCAGCCGCTCACGCTCGAGGCGAAGCAGGTCGCGCGCCTGGACTTCAAGATGACGGTCGGGCAGATGCAGGAAACGGTCGAGGTGACGGCGGCCTCGCCGTTACTGCAGACCGAGACCACGACGGTCGGCGAGGTCATCTCGGGCAACACGGTGCAGACCCTGCCGCTCAACGGCCGCAACACCGCGCAGCTCACGCTGCTGCTGCCTGGCACGATGACCTACAACCCGCGCGGGTTCACCAACATCGGCGCCATCAACTCCAACCGGCCGTTCGTGAACGGGAACCGCGAGCAGACGAACAACTTCACGGTGGACGGCTTCGACGTCAACGAGACGATCGACAATCGCGTGTCGTACCAGCCCAGCCCGGACGCGATCGCCGAGATCAGCGTCGAGACCAACAACTACTCGGCCGACACCGGCAACGTCGGCGGCGCGGCCGTCGCGAGCGTCATCAAGTCCGGCACGAACCAGTTCCACGGGAACGCCTTCGAGTTCTATCGCAACAGCAACTTCGACGCGAACACGTGGGAGAACAACCGGTCGGGCGCGCCGAAGCAGAAGCGGACGCAGCACATCTACGGCGGCACGTTTGGCGGGCCGGTCGTGAAACAGAAGATGTTCTTCTTCGGCGACTTCCAGCGCTCGCAGCAGGACGCGCCGGGGTTCGGCACGGCGTCCGTCGCGCCGGCGACTTGGCGCAGCGGCGACCTCTCCAGCGTGTCGGCGACGATTCGCGACCCGCGAACCGGCCTGCCATTCCCCGGCAACCAGATCCCGGTCGATCGCATCAGCCCGGTCGCCAAGGCGCTCCTCGGCGACCTCGCGAACTACCCGCTGCCGAACCGGACCGTGCCGGGCGGCATTTCGGGCAACTACGTGGGCGAGTCGGTCTTCAAGATTCGCGCGAACCAGGGCGACGCCCGGTTCGACTGGAACCTTTCCAACAACGACAAGTTCTTCGTCCGCTACTCCGCTGCGACGTACCAGGACTCGCGGGCCAGGAACCCGTTCCCGCTCGTCCTCTCGTCGCTCAACGACCAGCCGTTCTGGAACATCGGCGGCGCCTGGAACCGGATCTTCGGCCCCACGACCGTGAACGAGTTGCTGCTCGGGTTCAGCAACACGACCGTGACCGGGCGGACCGACGACTGGGCCGGCATCGGCAACGCGAACGCCGGGTACGGCATCGCCGGCGGCCAGCCGATCGCGGGCCTCAGCAACATCCAATGGGGCAGCGGGCTGACGACGCCGGGCTCGATCGCAACCGACTCGGACACGCTCGCCAAGACGTTTCAGATCAACGACAAGTTCACCTGGGTGAAGGGCCGCCACACGATGAAGTTCGGCGGCCAGTGGCTGCACTACAGCCAGCAGCGCTTCTACGCGGGCAACAACGGCCTGCTCGGCTTCCTCACTTACAACGGCGCGTTCACGGGTTACGCGTTCTCCGACTTCCTGCTGGACCTCGCGTCGGGCAAGGGGCGGGGGGGCGGCGACCCGAACAACCCGTGGACTCAGCTGCAGGACCGCATCGGCCTCTTCGCGCAGGACGATTTGAAGGTCACCGACAGCCTGACACTGAACCTCGGCCTGCGGTGGGCCTACACCTCGCCGCTCGTCGAGATCGACAACCGGCAGTCGAACTTCGACCTGCAGACGGGGCAGCAGATCTTCGCGAAGGACGGCAGCATCGCGGATCGGGCGCTCTACCAGCCGTACTACAAAGGCTGGGAGCCTCGCCTCGGCGCCGCCTGGAAGTTCGCGGACAAGTGGGTCGCCCGTGGCGGTTACGGCATCTCGCAGTTCATGGAGGGGACGGGGGCCAACCTCCGGCTGCCGTTGAACCCGCCCTTCTTCTACGAGTCGGCGGTGAGCTACAACGTCACGACCGGCGCCGGCAGCGCGGCAAGCGGCTTCGCCGACCTCGTGCCGGGCACGAAACCGTCCGGCAACGTCCGTGCGTACGACCCGAACCTGCGGCCGCAGTTCTCGCAGCAATGGAACGTGTTCGTCGAGCGGCAGCTCACCGCGTCCATGTCGGCACAGGTCGGCTACGTCGGGCACCACGCCGATCACCTGGTGACGCCGGTCGAGGGCAACCAGGCGCTGCCTGGCGTGGGCGATCCGTCAACCTGGGCACCACAGGCCACGCGCCGGCCGCTCTATGCCGCGCAGCCGCTCGTCACCACGATCGCGACGACGGCGGCGCGGAGCGGAAGCCGGTACAACGCCATGCAGGCGAGCGTCCGCCAGCGCTTGCAGCACGGCCTGGAGCTCATGGCGTCGTACACGTTCGGCAAGACGCGCACGAACAACCGGGGATTCTACGGCGTGTTTGGCGGCACGGGCCCCCAGGGCGTCACGAGCGCGACCGAAGGGGCTTACTGGCAGAACACGTACAACCCCGAGGCGGAGTGGGGGCCGGCGTTCCACGACGTGCGGCACAACCTGACGGTCTCCGGCTCGTGGGATCTGCCGTTTGGAAAGGGCCGGGCCCACGGTGCGGACTGGAATGCCGTCATGGACGCAATCCTCGGCGGGTGGCGCCTCGGCGGCATCTACCAGGCCCGGTCCGGGCTGCCGATCACGGTGACTGACACTCGCAACCGGTCGCTCCAGGGGGAGCGCGGCGCTGAGCGGCCGAACTGCGTAGGCGCCTGGCAGCCGAGTGATCAGTCGCTGACGCACTGGCTGGACATCACCGGGTTCGCGGCGGTGCCGCTGGGGACCTTCGGCAACTGCCCCGTCGGCGTGGCGCGCGCGCCCGGCTACTCCGACCTCGACGCGGTGCTCTCGAAGCGCTTCAGCACCGGCCGGGCGACGTACGCGGAGTTCCGCATCGAGGCGTTCAACGTGCTCAATCACCCGAGCTTCGGCCCGCCGGCGCGCGACATCGCCACGCCGAACACCTTCGGGACCATCACCAGCACGATCAGCTCGCCGCGCGTGGTCGAACTGGGGTTGAAGTTCTACTTCTGATCCAGGGACGCGACGCCAGACCGCTGGCACACCCAAGTTTGGCGTCACCCCCTTCCTGTCGTTCTCCATGGCACAGGCCGTGTATGGCTCCTCACGTGGAGGTGCTCATGGCAGATCGGGCGCGGGGGAATGGGGCGGCGGCCAAGTCCGCGAAAACGTCCAAGGGGACCGGCAAGCGACGGTCGTCGGCGAAACGAGCGGCTTCCGACGCCACCGCTGGCAGCCACGGCGCGACGAAGCGTGCCTCGGCCGGGCGCGCGGCGTCCGGGCGCGGTGGGGCCAAGCGGCAACCCAGCAAGACTCGAGCGAAGAAGGCGGCGGCCGGCAGACCGGCGGGCACTGCGAGGACGAGGAACGGGGCAAAGGCGTCGTCCGGGAAGCGCTCGGGGCTCGGCGCGGTGGCGACTGTCGTCCGCGGCACAGTGGCTGGGGCGGTTGCGGCGGTGAAGCGGACGGTCTCGGGGCGCCGGGCCCCGGACGCGATAGTCCTCCTGGAGACCGATCACCGGCGCATGGAGGACCTGTTCAAGCGCGGCGAGGAGACGACGGCGCGCGGGGTGGAGCGACGGCGGGCGCTGCTCGACACGATCGCGTCTGAACTGTCGGCGCACGAGATGATCGAGGAGAAGGTCTTCTACCCGGCGCTTCGGTCGCACCCCGAGGCCAGGGACATCGTGCTGGAGGGCTTCGAGGAGCACCACGTGGCCGACGTCGTCGTGAAGGAACTGGGCGACGTGGCCGCCGACCAGGAGCAGTGGGGCGCCAAGTTCAAGGTGCTGCAGGAGACCATCCAGCACCACATCGACGAGGAAGAAGGCGAGATGTTCCGCACCGCGCGCGCGGTGCTCGGCCAGGACGAGCTGGACGCGCTCGGCAAACGGATGGCGGGCATGAAGGCGCGGGCGCGGCGATCCTGAGGGCGGTCCGGGGCGGCGGGCCCTACGGCGAGGGCATCAGGCACCGCTTCCCTCAGGCAACGTGGTTGACCGAGACCCGCGGGCGGATCTGGAAACGGTTTCTTCGCGGCCTCGCGCCGCGGCTCCCTACTCGAGGCGGATGCTCGAACCCACTTCCCGCGCGGGAGCGCCTCCACCTGCTGCCGAAACGAGTCGGGCTGCCGGCTGAGTCCAAGCACGATCAGGGTGCGCAGCAGATCGACGAACCAGAGGGCATCTGGCAGCACTTCCCTCAGCCACGTGGTCTTGCCCGTGCCCCGCGGGCCGAACAGGAAGAACCTCGGCGACGGCTCCATCCTCGGGCAGCTCGGGGCCGCGCGCGCCGTCCTCACTCTTTCATGAGTGCCTGCAGGAGCCGCAGGCTGCTCGCCAGCGGCGTTCCCGTTTGGAACACCTCGAGCAGCAATGGCGTCCCCGGCTTCACGCCCTCGGCTTCCGCGAACACGCGCTCGACGCGGAGGCGCTCCTGCATCAGGGCGAGCGGCAACAGCTCGCGCTTCGTCTCCGCGCCGGTGTTGTCCGCCTCCCGCTTCAGGTCGTCGAGCGCCTTCCTCACCTGCGCCGGGTCGAGGATGGCCAGCGGGGTCCGGCAGAAGGCGCAGATCGCCTCGCGCTCGATGTTGACCGGCGCCCCGCAGTTGACGCAGTTCACCTGCCGGATGGCCTTGCGCAGTTCCTCGATCTCGTGGGCGGCCAGCGGGCGCACGAAGTTCTTGGCCTTCAGGAACTGAAAGAAGGTGAGGAACTTCCCATGTCCCTTGCCGCAGCGGTAGTAGACGAACGGCGTGTTGCGCTGGCGGTCGTGGGTCTCGAGCAGGCGGATGCCGCACCGGGGGCACGCGAGCCTGGCGGCGAGCGGGGACCGCGCGGCAGCCTGCTCAGGCACGATCTCGGACAGGAGCGACAGCGTGGCCGCCGGCGCCATCTGCAGGAGTTCCTGCCCGTCGAACCAGATGCCCTCGCACGCCGCGCACACGTCGAGCGACATCGACCGGCCGTACACGGCCTCGGCGGACCGTTCCTCCATCGCGCCCCTACAGCTGGGACACTGCGCCATCGCCACCTCCTGGCCGCCCGTGCAATCTACTTCCCGAACTCGACGCGCGATCCCGCCGAGGGCCAGCTGCATCGCGTGTCGACTATCCTGCGCGCCCGCGCCGCGAGCAGCTCCCGCGAAAGCGCGGCGGCACCCGCACGGCTCTCGCGGCGTCCTTCCAGAAGAGCACGTCGAACGGCGCGCGATGACCAGAGTTCAGCGCGTCTTGCCGCTCTCGCCTGCCGACAGCGACATCATGTGTTCCCAGAGTCCCATCGTCTTGAGCGCCGCGGGCTCGGCCTCGTCCGACGCCAGGACCTCGTGGCATGTACTGCAGTCTTGGGAGATGGATCGACCGTTCGCGGTGGTGTGCGATCCGTCGTGACAGCGGAAGCAGCCAGGCGAGTCGGTGTGACCCAGGCTGTTCGGGTAGGTGCCCCAGGTGACGCGCAGCTCTGGGAAGACGTTGCGCTGGTAAATCGAGAGGATGGCCTGTGCCGCTTTGACGATGTCAGCCTTGCGAGCGGCGTACACATCCGGGAAGTCCGTCTGGTAATAGCCGGCCATCGCCTTCGGAATCGCCTCGGCTGCGCTCGCGCTGCTGGGGTAACTCGCGTTCAGCGCCGCGAGACCCTGCTTCTTGATGAACGGCAGCGAGGGCGACAGCTCTCCCAGTGCGAGCGCGCGATCGAGCGCGCGATCGGGCAGCCAGAACCCGTGCGTCGGCCGGTCGTGGCAGTCGACGCACTGCATCTGGTACCTGGGCAGGTGCGCAAGCTGCTCGGTGTGTGAGCCATCGGCCAGATACACCTGCACTTCTCCCGTCCGCGTGTTGCGCCGTTCCACCCACGGGATGTTCTGCCGCTTCGGATCCGCCGCATAGCGAATGTCGAAACCGCCAGCAAAGTGCGCGTGGTGGATGCCCTGCATCTTGCTGCCGCCAACGAGCATCATGAGAACCGTGTAGGTCACGGTGTTTCTCTCGTCGGACGCGTATTTCGGGATCACCAGGAGGCGCGTGGCCACGATCTTCTCCGCCCAGTGACAGCGCTCGCACGTCTCTCGTGAAGGCACGAGCCGTCCGGACTCGAGCGCGGATGGAACGGGGCGACTGTAGCGTCCCGTCAGGGTGTGCCAGAGCTGCCGCGTGCCGTTCATCTTCGACTCGAACCATCCGCCGGCGCCGGGCGCGACGTGGCACTCGGCGCACGGCACGCTGGCGTGGTTCGAGTCGCGATGGCCGACATACTGCGGGCGCATCACATGACACGTCGCTCCGCAGAAGTCCGGAGTATCCATGTACTCGATTGCCCGATACGTGACCTGTGTCCCCATCGCGAGGTTGGCGGCGATCACGATCACGAGGAATCCCCCGAGTCGCTGGAGCGCGACCCTTCGGTCGGCGACACTCGCCTTCAGGCGTTTGCTGATGCGCCTGCGAGCGAACAGCATCCCGACGATCGCCATCACGATCCCGGTGACGAATGCCGCGGGTAAGGCGAGGTACACGACGACGCCCTTGTACGGGTTCTCGGCGTGGCCGCCGACCTCCGCCGGCACGACAAACAGCCATGTGCTGAAGGCCGTGATCGCGAGGGCGAGGCCCAGCCACACCAGCCAGTGACCGGTCAGGATGATCAATCCCGGACGATCCCTGTCCCATGGGCGCGGAGGTTCGTTGTTATTTGGCCCCGCGGGGTGCATATCGCCGTCGTTCATTCATGTCTCCTGGTGCTGGCGGGTCGCCTGGTGGCTGAACGGCAGACCCTGCGCGACGGACCGGCTTCTCCGGGGGCTCAGGCCGCCGCGCACACGACGAACCCGAGCAGCACGCTGAGCGCACGTCGATGCCAGCGTCGCAGCCTCGTTTAATCCCACGATACCCTGCTTCTTCTTCGCCCACCAGACGGCGGCCAAAGCAGTCAGCGCATCGGTGGCCCGGCGGCGCTGCACGAGGTGGCGCGCAAGGTCGGCCTTTCCGACGATGGCATCGTCGTCGTCGGAGACGGACTTGAACGAGCCGCGCGGACAACAACACGCGTCAGATCGTCGTCTCGGTCGCTGAGGACGCAGGCGGCTCGGTGCGAACCTTGCATTCAGCTAACGCCGTTTCTCGAACTGCTGATAATTCCCACCGCCCCTGCCGAACGGTGTCCGTTTAGCCAACACCGGAGACCGGACGTTGAACTATCGCGAAGCACTCCCAGCCACAACGAACGAACGCAGTCTCTGGAAGGTCGAGAGAGGCTCGCAGTCGGTCGAGGCTGTCATGCAGCGAAGCTGCAGAGGGCTTGAATTGCGCTACGTCCATGACAGTGAGTCGAGGGCACCGCTCCGTTACAGAAACGTCGTTCAGTTGGTGAACGCCGCTGAAGACGTGCACAGCGAACTTCTCCTCGGTGGCTGGATCGACGCCTGCGTTCGTAGTCGCCGGTGACCATCACTCTGGCTCTACAAGGAGGGCCCACGGCGCCGCCCGAGTCCAGTCTCCGTGAAGACTTTCGCCTTTGCCAGGCGACTGGTGGGCGGCAGCGCCAGGCGCTCGAGCGGGCGGATGCCGCGCAACTCCTTCAGGACCTGCATGCGCCGTCGGGCGATTCCCGTCGAACGGCTTGCGAGCCCCCACCAGTCCGGCTATCTGGCACTGGCGCGCGCAGGGCGCCTCCCCAGCACACGGAAAATGCCATGAGTTATGGCTCCGGCGCAGAGGCTCGGCTGTGAGCGAGCTGGGCCGAGTTCGGGACAAGGCGTCGTGGCGCGACACCTTGCTGAGCGTGCTAGCGGCGTGGAACCGCCACCAGGTCTGGAAAATCCTGACCGCTATCGTGGCGATCTGGATTGTCAGCGGCACTGCACTCCACTTCGCGGAGCGTGGCACGAATCCAGCGTTCGAAACGTGGGGCGAGTCCCTCTGGAACGTCTGGGTCACCCTCTTCAGCGGACTCAACAACGCGCCGAACACTCCTGTTGGGCGGCTCGTGGTTTCCGGCGTGCTTGTCGTCGGTGTCGCTTTGGCCGGATTGTTCACGGCCAGCGTGGCGTCGATCCTGATCGAACGCTCACTGAGGAGTCGTGAGGTGCCTAATCTTGAAATGTCCGGCCATCTGGTGCTGTGCAACTGGTCGCCACGAGCACTGGATTGGATACGCGAGGTGCACAGCGGTATCGTTACCGACCAGCGGCCAGTCGTGATCATTCACGACACACCAGACGAAGTCGTGCTGCCTGACAAACTGGATGAAGCCGCCTTCAACGACGTCTATATCGTCAAAGGTGACCCAGCCAACGAAGTGATCCTGCGCCGCGCCAAGGTTGCGCAAGCCCATTCCGTCGTCATCTTGTCGGATGACCGCCAGGAACAGCACGCCGACGGCAAGACCATCGTCTGCTGCATTGCCGTCAAGAACGTTTGCGGGCAAGGGCGCGAGCCAAACATCGTGGCCGAGTGCCAGGATCCGAAATACCGGGCGCACATGCGCAAGGCGGGTGCCGATGAGGTCATCTCGGCCGCCGACTTCGGATTGCGGCTGATGGCACGCGCCTCGCTCTTTCATGGCATGACGCGCGTTTATCAAGAGCTGCTATCGGTCCGGCGCGACGCCAACGAGATGTACCTGGTGCCGGTGCCTGCCCAACTTGTCGGGATGAATTTCGTCGCGGCCGCAAACGTGTTCCTGCCCGATCGCACGAATATGAAGGCGTGCCTTCTCATCGGGCTCTATCGCGGTGAGACAATGATGCTTAACCCGGTTGGCGACGAAGCGGGACCATTGCGCGAAGGCGATGAGCTGATCTTGCTGAGCCAGACTCTGCCGGATCTATCGCGGCTGCAGCCACGCGATGCCGCATAGCTTCTGCGCAGTCGCCACCAATTCCTGGGATGGGGTTGGACGAGCGCCATCTTCCGCTCGACGGGCAACTCGTCCCGGGCCTGCCGCCCGAACTGATGAACGAATCGGGCTGATTTCTTTACTTGGGCGACTTACCCGTGATGACCGTCGTCTCCGAGATCTCGGTGCGTGGTACTTCGACGATCTTGGTGGCCGACACGTTCATCCCCTGTTTCAACTCAGAGACCGACGCGGGTTTGCCCTCCACCATGAACTTGAAGGAGTCGGGGACGTTGTACTCTTTGTTCTCGCCGTTCTCCAGGGTCAGGATCACGTAGTTGCCCTGGACCCACCACACTCTACCCTTGAGGTTGCTCGTCGTGCGGACGGTCACAGGCTGCGTTGTCGTGGTCACCGCCGCGGTCAAGATGGTGCCTGGTGTGAGGTCGCCGATGTGCTTGGTCTGTCCGTCGATCAAGAACTCCCGGCCCGGCTTCACGTTGAAGATGCTGTAGAAGCCTCGCGGTAGCATCTTGGCGACGAGCGTATTGCCCTGAACCCAGACCACTTCTCCCGTCATCTGTTCGGTGACCACCTTGGCTGTACCCTTGACCTCCTCGGTCTTCTTTGTGACCTGCCCCTGAAGGGCCCCTGCCGTGACCAGCAGGGCCACTCCCGTCATGAGCGCGCGATTTCGTGTCATAGTCGTTCTCCCTTCATTGTTGCCGGTCCTGCAACGGGCGATCCACGAACTCAGCCACGGCCTACCACTACGGCTACCAGAGGCGCGCCTGCCTGGGGCCAGGCGGGAGCGCTCCCGCTTCGCACTTCCTGGAATGGACCAGCACGCGTTCGCGCGTATCGCGCGTCGCCATCTGTCTCAACTGACAGGTCGCGTTGGTTGGGCGCCAGTCGGTAGAATGGCGGGGTCACTCCAACGTTCGACCCAACCGCCGAAGACCCAATCGCCTCGTCCCGGAAGGTTGGAAGTATGAAGACGCAGGTCATCGTCGTCACCGCGGTGCTGGCCGTGCTCGGGGCGTGTGGTTCGCCGCGCCAGCGGACCCCGGCGCCGCCGCAGTCAGGACAGCAGTCGCCGCCATACCACGGGAGCCTCGATCAGCTCCTCGGGCCCATCGCGCTCTACCCCGATCCACTGCTCGCGCAAATCCTGATCAGCGCCGGCGATCCCGCCCAGGTCATCAAGCTGGACCAGTGGCTGAAGAACACCACCCAGTTGAAGGGCACCAAGCTGCAGGATGCCGCGGTGAAAGCGGGGTTCGACCCGAGCTTCGTCGTGCTGGCGCTGTTCCCGCAGGTCGTCTCGAACATGGCGAAGGACATCCAGTGGACGACGCGTCTCGGCCAGGCGTTCACGGCGGAACGAAGCGCGGTGTTCGATGCCATCCAGCGGCTGCGGCACCAGGCGGAGAACGTCGGGACGCTGAAGGACACGCCGCAGCAGGAGGTCTCGAGTCGGAAGACGTCGCGCGGCGAGGACGTGATCGTGATCGAACCGGCCAATCCCCAGGTGGTCTACGTCCCGCAATACAACTACACGACCGTCTACACGCAGGCGCCGGTGGCGGTCGCGGCGCCGGCACCGACAACGACAACGGTCATCGTCGAGGAAGACAACTCAACCGAAGCGGCGATCGCGGCGGGGTTGATCGGGTTCACGGCCGGCATTGTCATCGGGGCGTCGATGGACAACCACTACTACTACGGGCCCTACGGCTGGCACGGCGGCGCGTACATGTACAACGACGGGTGGGACAACTACTGGGACCACCGTGAGGACGCGCGCGAAGACTGGATGGATCACCGCGAGGACATCATGGAGGAGCGCGGCGACTACGCCGAGAATCGGGCCGAGAACCGGAGCGACGTTGCGGAGAACCGCTCCCAGAACCGGAGCGACGTTGCCCAGAACCGCGCCGACACCCGCACGCAGCGCACCGAAACCCGCGGCGACCGCGCCGGCACTGCACAACAGCAGCAGACCGAACGGCAGCAGAGCCGGCCGGAAAGGCAGGAAAGCCGACCTCAGACGCAGGCACAACGACCGCAGACGCAGGCACAACGGGAGGACCGGCCCACGCAGGGTCAGCCTGCCGGGAATCGAGCGGCAGCTCCCGAGCGCACCGGAAGCTACGAGGCCCGGGGCTACGGCCAGGGGACGTCTGGAACGCAGGCCCAGGCGGCGGCGCGGAGCGGCGGTTCGGACGCCTTTTCAGGATACTCGAGCGGTCGGTCCACCCAGGCGGCCAGTTCACGCGGGGAACGCAGCAGGAGCAGCTCGCGCGGGGGAGCCGGCGGCCGACGCCGATGACTGCTTCCGAAAGGCTGTCGCACGCTATGAATGGAATTCCACGGACGAGTCTGCCGCTGGATCACGGGTGGCGACGGCTCCGCGAGCTGATCGCGCAAGCCATGCTCGCCGCACTGGTCGCGTGCATCGCGGCTCCAACCGTCCGCGCCCAGAGTCCTCGCGACCGGACCTTCCAAACGGCCGAGGCCGCGGTCCAAGCGCTCCTTGGCACCGTCAAGGCCGGCAAGTTGGACGAGCTGCTCGCAATCTTCGGAACCGACGGCCGGGAGCTCGTGGCGTCTTCCGACCCAGTGACCGCGCGCAAGAACCGCGAAGTGTTCCTGGTCGCCGCGCGCGAACACTGGGAGCTGGTCGACCATGGCCCGAATCGAAAGACGCTCGTCGTCGGCAACGAGCAGTGGCCGTTCCCGGTGCCCCTTGTGAAGGATGGGGCCGGCTGGCGGTTCGACACGGCTGCCGGAAAGGAAGAAATCCTCACGCGACGGATCGGTCGCAACGAGCTCGCCGTCATCGAGACGTGCCGGTCCTACGTTGCTGCACAACACCGCTACGCACGGCAGGGTCACGACGGCAGACGCGCGGGCCTGTACGCGATGACGTTCCGCAGCGATCCCGGCAAAGAGAACGGTTTGTACTGGCCAATCTCGAAGGGCCAGAAACCGAGCCCGCTGGGCGATCTGATCGCCCAGGCCGCGTCCGGGGGACGCCCGGCCGGCACCGGCGGCGAGCAGCCGCCGCCGTTCCAGGGCTACTACTACAAGATCCTGACGGGGCAGGGGCCGGCGGCGCAGGGCGGGGCGAAGGATTACATCGTCAATGGGGAGATGTCCGGAGGATTTGGCCTCGTGGCGTGGCCGGCTCAGTACGACGTGACAGGAGTGATGACCTTCATCGTGTCAGCGGACGACGTCGTGCTCGAGAGGGATCTCGGGGCGAGCACCGACAGCATCGCGCGGAAGATGACGAGGTACAACCCGGACGCCAGCTGGCACCGCGTGCGGTGACTGCGGACGAAGCGTTGCCGCCATCGCTGGCAACGAACCCGCCGGCAAGGCGCGGCACGCCAGGGCCGGCACAGCAGCGTTGCGTGCAAGCCGAGGCATTGTCAGATTGCAGGGGTACTGCGGGAACTGAACCGGCGGCGGCGGCGGAACAGCAGGAGCCCGACGGCCATCAGGCTTCCGTATGTTGCCCCGAGGAGCCACGGCGTCTCCCACGGGATGCCGTCGAGATGGACCGAGGATACCGGCCACAAGAACTGGGTCGCGAACAGTCCACGATGGGTGAAGATGTCGAGCAGAATGTGAAGCATCCAGCCGAGTGCCTCGAGGATCGGCCGGCCCATCACCAGCCACAGACCGGCAAAGACCGCGGCGAAGACCAGCAGGCTGTGAGCACAGTTGTAGACGCTCCACACCCACTCGAAGTGGGGCCCGTTCGCCGTGGGCAGCAGCGACGGTGACGCACCGGTCAGTCGCCACCAGATGCGCAAGCACGCCGGAATCGTGAAGCTGACGAGATCCGGGAAGACACCGAAGAATAGCGCCCACCCCAGACGAATCGGCTCGGTTGACCTGCGTCGCGTGGCGACGACGGCCGCCGCGGTCGATACCCCGTGCGCGATGATGTCCACTCTGTCCTCGCAATCGGTCGCAGTACCTGTAGACCATCCGCGACATTCCTGCACGGGCCGCACGGAAATTCGGATGCGAGAGCTCGGCGACCGCCCTCGGCCTCGCGTTGGAACCGCGCGTCGAGGCGGCCAAGGCGACCGGTCCCCGGGGCGTACCGGCTCGTGCTGATGTCCGCGGCGGAGGCTGGGCTACGGATTCGGAGAGATGGTCTCGCTGGAGCGGAGCGACACCGACTTGGTCAAGCGTCAGGTGTGCGTGCAACGGTCGGCGTGGAAGGGGCAGGTCGCATCGCCGAAGGGCGGCCGGCTTCGATACGTGCCGGTCACTGCACGGCTGGCGGGCGCCTGCCGGGAGAAGGTCGATGGGATGCTGTCGGGTGCGCCAATGACGTCGTCAGCGAGAATCGGAAAGGTCCGGAAATTTGGGGGAACGGTTGGCAATTGGCGGGCTGTATGGGACGATTTCCGTAGCTGGGTCATCAGGGCTGCGTAACCGCCAACTGGCCGGGTCGAGTTCCGCGGGTCGGCCGTCCTGACCGGCCAGCGTTGAATTGCGCGGACCTCGTCCGCGCAGTTCTTTGTCGAGAGGCATCGCCGCAATGACGGACCCCCACACGGCGGGCGGACCCGCACCGCATCTTGAAGTCGGGACTCGTCTTGGCGCATACGAGATCGTTGCGCCGATCGGCGCTGGTGGGATGGGAGAGGTCTATCTCGCTCACGACACCCGGTTGGGACGCCGCGTCGCATTGAAGGTCGTGCCGCCGAGCCTCGCTGGCGATGCCGACCGGCGACGGCGCCTGGAGCGGGAGGCGCAGGCTGCTGCGCGTCTCAATCACCCGAACATCGTCACGCTGTTCTCGCTGGAAGAAGCCGAGGGCGTCGCGTTCCTGACGATGGAATACGTGGAGGGAGAGCCGCTCACCTTCCACATCCCCGACACGGGGATGCCCCTGGGTCGGCTTCTACCGGTGGCGATCGCGATCGCGGACGCCGTCGCGGCGGCACATCGGGCCGGTATCGTCCATCGCGATTTGAAGCCGGCGAACGTGATGCTGACGTCCTCCGGCTCCTGCGCCAAGGTGCTCGACTTCGGACTCGCCAGGCTGCATGCCGTCGGGCTGGACGCGGCCGCGACCGGAACCGCACCGATCACCGATGTCGGCCATATCGTCGGCACGGTCGCCTACATGTCGCCGGAGCAGGCGGAAGGCCGGGACACCGATGCCCGCTCGGACATCTTTACCCTGGGCGTGATGTTGTTCGAGATGGCCACGGGCCGTCGTCCGTTCACCGGCGACAGCAGCATCTCGGTGATCACGTCGATCCTGCGCGACACCCCACCTGTCGTCAGCGACCTCAAACCCGGGCTGCCCGTTGAATTCGCCCGCATCATCCGGCGGTGCCTGCAGAAGGAGCCCGACCGGCGATATCAGACCGCGGTGGACTTGCGCAATGCGCTCGAGGAAGTGAAACAGGAGAGCGAGGTTGGGATTTCGGCCTCGGCTGTGGCGCGGGCGCGCCCACGACACCGTTGGGTGCCAATAGCCGCGGCAGCGGTGATGCTGGCAGTATTCGGTGTGTGGGCGGTGAGGAGTCGCTCGAGCGGCGACACACCGGTGTCGAAGATCGAGATCCGTGAGCGGCAGGTGACGTCGAATCCGGTCGAGGCGCCGGTGGTCTTCGCCGCGATTTCATCCGACGGCCGCTACGTTGCCTACGGCGACATCCACGGGCTGCACATTCGCTACGTCGACACCGGCGAGACCCGGACGGTGCCGGTGCCGCCCGAATTCTGTTTCACTTGAGCCCAGCTCTCGTGGTCCCAGGATGGGACCAGGCTGTTTGCGGCCGGGCCGTCGCAGCAGGGCGGAAAGACGCTCGTGCGGAGCATCTCCGTTCTGACGGGCGTCGTCGAGTCGGTCGCCGACGAAGGCGCGGAGGCGGAAGCGTCGGCCGACGGCAAGCAGATCCTCCTCGTAGACGATCACAGCCGGCAGATCGAGCTCGCGGGAATCCGCGGCGAATCACCACGGCTGCTGTGTCGCGCACCGGACGGCGAAATCTTCGGCAGCGTGCACTGGCTGCCGGGCGGCAAGCGGATCGGCTATTTGCGTGGTCCGGATGGCGCTCCGGACGCGTGGATCGAGACGAGAGACATCGGAGGCGCGGACGCCCGGCCCATCATCGAGGGCAACATCTGGAGCGTCGCGTTCGCGCCTGACGGCAACGTCTTTTACACGACCCGGGACGGCGAGCCCCAGCAAAGCGTATCGCTCTGGACCGTCCTCATCGATCCTCGTAGTGGCGCGCGGGCCGGACGGCCGGTGCTGCTTGCGCGCTGGCCGGGCGCCGTCGCGGCGGACCCGCTGACGATTTCCGCCGACGGGCGCCGAATCGGACTGACCAAGCAGTTTGCCCAGAGCGACGTCTACGTTCTGACGCTCGACGCGGCAGGGCAAACGGTCACCGCGGCGCGGCAACTGACCACCGACACGCAGGTCGACTGGCCCGCCCAATGGACGCGTGACAGCTCATCGTTCCTCTTCGTCTCGGGCCGCACCGGCTCGCTCCATGCGTTTCGCCAGCCGATCGCCGACGAGACCGCGGAGGCGATCGGGACGGGCGACGCGGCCGTTCGTTCTCCGCAGATCACCGCGGACGGCAGGTGGATTGTCTACGTGGAAATGACCTATCAGCCTGCCAGCGCCCGTGTCATGCGCGTCCCGGTCGGGGGAGGTCCTGCCCAGCAGGTGATGACGTTGTCGAGCACGGTGGCGACAGCGGACCTGCAGTTTTTCGCGGCGCTGCCCGGTGCGGGCGGGACAGGTGCGCGATCCTTCCCCGACATCCGCTGCCCGGCGGCGTTTGGTGGTTCCTGCGTGATCGCCGAGGCGCGCAAGTCAGGGAACGATCCGCTCTCCCAAATCGTGGTGTCGGCCTTCGAGCCGCTCACGGGTCACACGCGGCAGCTCGCGAGCGTGACGCCAACCAACGGCGCCGGCGTGACGTCCTGGGACGCCTCGCCGGACGGGCACATCATCGCGTTCAGTGAATTCGCGTGGGATGGCGGGAATCGGATCACGCTCGTCACCGCAGGCACCGGCGACACCCGCGCCCTTGACGTCAAGGGTTTCAGGAACATCGCCGACATGGCCTGGGCGCCGGACGGACGCAGCCTATTCGCCACGACGGCGACGCTCCACGGCGGCGAGCTGCTCCGCGTGATGCTCGACGGGAGGGCGGTGCTCCTGCGTCGGTTCCAGAGTCAGGACCTTTTTGCGCCGCGACCGTCTCCGGACGGCCGGTCGCTGCTCGTCGGCGTACAGCAGAGCAACAGCAACGCGTGGGTCATCGAACGCTGATCCTGCCGGCCAACCAACGGACGCGACTGGTGCACGCGTGAGACAACAACAGGGGCGATCGAGGCAGCCGACCCGCGTATGACTTCGGCGAGCCGGCCGAGACGCCGATCGCGAACCGAGTGATAGACTGGCACCTCAGGCGATTTCAACCAGGAGGCCCGTTGTGATCCTCGCCACGCTGCTCGTCTGCGCGGCGGTGCAGGCGGCTCCCCAGGCGCCGCCCGCGCAGCCTCGATACCCTGTCGACCCCACGACCGGCCGCGCTATCGGTGCAACCGAGATGGTGCCGGAGGCGGTGAAGCTCGCGGTCGATGAGGGGCGCAAGATGGTCATCATCGACACCCGGCCCGCCGAAGCGTTCGAGAAAGAGACGCTGCCAGGAGCGGTGAACATCCCCCTGGCAGAGATTGACGGGCGGCTGGCCGAGTACCTCGAAGGACACGCTGCTCGTTTTCACGTGAGGGACCGGCCGATCGTCTTCGCAGGCTGCGAGG
Source organism: uncultured Acidobacteriota bacterium (assembly GCA_963724775.1). GTDB lineage: Bacteria > Acidobacteriota > Vicinamibacteria > Vicinamibacterales > Fen-181 > CAVRWB01. The sequence goes on along the minus strand of CAVRWB010000020.1, from coordinate 25,186 downwards.
ATCGCCGAAGCGGCCGGGTACAAGACCTCAGTGTTCTGCCCGATCCGGACGTGGAAGGAGAAGGGCCTGCCCACCGAGCCGGGGAAGAAGAAGTAGCGCTCGTCCTCGTGCGCTGTCGAGAGCATGTAGTCGTATGCCGGCTTCTCGTTCGGGTTGCCCCACTCGAGGTACTCGCCGACCGTGAGCGGCAGCGTGGCGTCCATCATCGTGTTCATCACGTCCACGAACGGCACCGCGGCGTGCACGGCCTTGAAGAGATCTGGCCGCATGTTGGTGACCGCGCCCATCAACAACCCGCCGGCGCTGCCGCCCTCGATGACCAGCCGGTCCTTCGTCGTCCACCGCTCCGCGATCAGGTGCTCGGCGCAGTCGATGAAGTCCGTGAACGTGTTCTTCTTCTTCATCAACATCCCGTCCTCGTGCCAGGCCTCTCCCATCTCGTTGCCGCCGCGGACGTGGGCAATCGCGTAAGCGAACGCCGCGATCGAGCAGACTCACCCGGTTGCTGGAGAACGTCGCCGGCGTGCCGGAGCCGTACGAGCCGTAGGCGTAGAGGAAGAGCGGCGCTTTCCCGTCGCGCACGAACCCCTTCCGGTACGAGATCGATCGGCACCTTCACCCCGTCGCGTGCCGTCGCCCACACGCGCTCGGTGAGGTACTGTTTCGGGTCGTAGCCGCCGAGCACCTCCTGCTGCTTGAGCAACGTCCGCTCCCCAGTGGCCAGGTCAACGTCATATCCGAAGGTCACGGCCCTCGCGCACGCTCGGGCCAGGGCGATCTCACCGTGTCGAGGCCACCCTGGCCAGACCCGCCGTTCGTGATCGGCGCTTTTCAGTTGAAGTTGGCCACCGCACCGGTGGCACACCCGATCCCCTGTATCCAGACGTTCTGCACACCCGGAGCCACCGGATCCAAGTCGGAGTCGGAGACGATCATCTTGGCCGTGAAAGACTCCACGTTTCCATCACCTTGGCGGTAGAAGTCGGCGAGGAGCACAACGGTCTTGCCCGAGGTGGACGCCGTCTTGACCGCGTCGGAGCCCGTGCATTGGAACGCCGTGGATCCGAGCAGCCCCGCCGTGTCCCAGCGCACTCCCTGTCCCTCCAGGCACCCATCGAACGGCCCGCCCGCGATGTTCGAGAGACATCTGAAGCCTCCTCCTGATTGGGCAAGACCTGACTCCGGACTGTAAACGCCGCCGCCAGTCATTTCCGCCGCCCTCCCGCCAGGGAAGCCGGCGATGAGCGCGGCGTTGAAGCCGAATGCCTGATTTCCGGCGCCGAGGACGCTTGACCCGCCTGCCACAACCGACAGGACGAAGAGAATCACCGCTAGCTTTCGAGCCATTTCCTGTTCCTTCCTGTTCATCGCACGACCTTGTTCGGTGTATAGCGCGGATCGCACGTGCTTCCGCGCACCCATTACTGATCTCCGGACACCCTCTGCATGTGGGCCAGCGCCTCCGGTGACCAGGCACGTCGTTCGCGCGTCGACTGCCATGAGGCCAGTGTGGCGGGCGGGCACGTCAGGGACCACCCACACCTCCCGCACAGGACCCGTACGACGCTCGTACGGAGAGAAACCCGAAGATGAAGGTCCAAGCGCGACCGTGGACGACCGGACGGTTGTCCAACCCGGCGGAGTCGGAGGCCACGCGTCCGCGGTATCTGATGCTCGACACCGTGCGTGCGTAGGCGGTTCTCGGCTCACCGCACGAGGTGAGCGTGACGAGGCGCTGGAGGGACTCGCACGCTGCTGTGCCCGCGAAGCATGCGGAGTGAGGTCTTGTATTCGGCGTGGAGGCTCGGCTCTACCCCGTCGGTGATGACGCGGGTGCGGTAGCCGTAGGCCGGCGGGGGCGTGGCCTTGGTGATCTTCGCCGGGAAGGGGAGGCCGACAGGGTCGGGGCGGCCGAGGTCGAGGTCGTCACGGATCAGGCCTCGAAGAAATGGCGGCCTCGGGGCGGTCCAACAGATGCGCGCCGAGGGGATCCGGGATCGGTAGGACGAGCCGCGAGGGTACTATCGCACTCGTTGTTCCCGCTCTAACGCTTGTCCAGTTCAGGCGTCCAGTTCAGAACCACATTAATGGATGCCGGCGGCCGCGGCTTCGAAACCGTACGCAAGACAACAAACCCACCGCTTCGTAGCGCCTCGACATCTTCGCAACGTTCACAAGGGAAAAGCTTCTCAGGCTTGGATGGCTGCACCTTCAGAGAACCTGAAAGCCTCACAACCGAGACCGTCACAGTTTCCGCTTCGTGTGTCTCGAGAAAATAAACGCGCGAGCCGTCGGGCGACCAGAATGGATGTGCGCCGCGACCGATTCGAACAGACTGCCCATCTTCTTCATCTCCGCGCTGAAGCACGACGCCGTCTGCGGTCGAGTAAGCCAACCATTTGCCGTCTGGCGACAGTCGCGCTGATCCATTACGCGCTGGTGGCACGTGGATTCGTCGCGTTTCACCGGTACTCGACATGACAGAGAGAATCTCCCGTTGGCTCTGGATCCGGTAAATCACTTCTCCACGCGGAGTGACCTGATGAAGGTCCTGCGCCGCGTCGGCTTCCTTGGTGATGCGCCGTGGTGGGGTCGTCCCGTCGGTGCTCACCGACCACACGTTCGCCATGCCGGGGCCGCCGGAATAGAACACCGTGCGCGAGTCCGGGCCCCACGCGAGGCCGTTGCCCTCACCTTGCGTGGGAATGTTCGTCATGGTCGCGGCGTCAAGGCCGACGACGACAATGCGCGGCGTACCAGAAGAAGGCCTGACCGCAGCCTGGCGCCCGTCGGGCGACACGGCGAGGAATGAGTATCCCGAAGGTTCGAGGTTGAACGGTGCGCGCTGAACGTGTCCGCGCGCATCCAGGACCTGCAGCTCCGTGACCTCGGTGCTTTGGAAGGGCACGTACGCCAAGACGCCGCTCGAGGTCACTGCGTATTGTGTTTCGCCGTTTCCATAGGCGCGCTCAACGGAGTCGACGGCCGGCGCGGCTTTACCTGTCATTTCCGCGCGGACCGGATCGAACGGGACGGTCCAGAGCGACTCGCCGCGACCGAAGAACAAGCGTCCTTGAGCGTACGAGGCGTCGGAGGCGTTCGAGATAAGATCGCGCTTTGCCTTTGAATCGATTGTGAGCGCAAACACGACTCCGGTCTCGAGCCCGAAGGCGCTCCGTCGGCTCGCGATGATTGTCCTGCCGCCGGGAAGCAGTGCCGGCCAGGCGAAGGCCGAACCGGACTCTTGAGCGAGCAGCAATTCAGGCTGTCCACCGGAGGCCGACACGCGCCATAGGCCGCCCGGGAGCGTCGCATAGACGATGCGGTCGTCTTCGCCCCAGACGGCGCCCCGAAGAGGATGTTCGAGCGCACAAATCGAAGTGGGTTTGCCGCCGACGCCTGGCACACGCTTGAGGGAACGATCCAGGTAGAACCCGATCCATTGCCCATCCGGTGAGAAGAATGGCGAGCTGGCGCCCGTCGTACCTTCGACTGTTCTCGACTCTGCCTCGGCAAGGCGGCGGACGATCAGCGGATGGTGCTGATCGGGGATGGACCAGGCGAGCGTCTGACCATCGGGAGAGAGTGCAATGGAGGGAATGCCGACCGACGCCGGCCATGATGCGGTGGGATCTGCCGGTACGGTGAACCGCACCACGCCGAGTGGCGGCACCGATACTGGCGGTCGGAGCAGCCAGCCTGCAATGAACGCGACGGCGATCCCCGCGGCGCCGATGACGAGCCGAACGCGGCGGCTGCGGGAGCGCGTCACGACTGTCGCGGGCCCTGATGATGTCGTCGACGATACGGCCTCGAGCGCGAACGCAAGATCCGACGCGGCATGAAAACGCGATTCGGGCTCCTTCTCGAGACAGCGGCGGACGATTCGCTCGACCAGCGGCGGCACCGAACGACCGGCATCCCCGACTGCCGGCGGATCATCTTTGATGACGGCGGTCATCACATCCGCTCGGGTCTGCCCTGTGAATGCACGCCGCCCGCTGAACATCTCGTACAGGATCGCGCCCAGCGCGAAGATATCAGCCCGGCCGTCCAGGGGCAGCCCGCGCGCCTGCTCAGGCGCCATGTACGCGGCCGTCCCCATCACGTCTCCGGGAGCTGTATTCAGATCGCCCGTCTGCGTAAGTGCCGAACGATCCGATTCAAGGAGCTTCGCAAGCCCGAAATCAAGAATCTTGACCCGGCCGTCGCGGAGCACGAAGACGTTTTCTGGTTTCAAATCGCGATGAAGAATGCCTCGGGCATGCGCGGCAGCCAGCCCGCGCGCGATCTGCGCGCCGATCTCGACGGAACGCTGCACGGATAGATTCGCCGACCTCACCAGCTTGCGCAGCGTCTGACCGTCCAACAGCTCGGAGACGAGATAGGGACAGTCCTCGAACGACCCGACGTCATAGACAGCCAGAATGTTGTTGTGATTGAGTGCCGCCGCCGCGCGCGCCTCCCGCTGAAATCGGGCGAGGCGGTCCGGATCTCGACTGAATGCGGCCGGCAGGATCTTCAGCGCGGCATCGCGTTCGAGCCGATGGTCACGCACTCGATAGACTTCGCCCATCCCGCCCGCTCCGAGGATCGCTATCACCTCGTAGGGTCCGACCGTCGCTCCCGGCTGCAGTGTCATACGCGCTTGGCTGGAGAATCTATCCCATTTGTCAGGAGTTTCAGGTTTGCGGCTGCAGATGGCGAGCATAGAACGCCTCGACGCGACGCCACGCATCCACGAGGACGTGGGTGCGATGGAAATAGTGGAACTCGCCGGGGTAGACCATGAACTCGAAGTTCTTGCCCATCTTGAGCAGTCGGTCAACCAGTCGCACCGATTCGACGTACGGCACGTTGACATCCGCCGTGCCGTGTAGCACGAGTAGCGGGCGGGACAGCCGCTCGATTCGATCGATTGGGGCTGCCTGCCGGTACACGGCAGGGTCCTTGTCTGGGCTCCCCATCCGCGCGGTCACCCACGGCCCGCCCGGATCGACGTACCACATCGCGAAGTCGGGAACACCAGCGACGTCAACGCCGCAGCGGAATGTCGTGGGGCGGTCGGTCAAGGCCATCAGCGTGAAGAACCCGCCGTAGCTCAGGCCCCATACGCCGATGCGCTCCGCATCGACATAAGGAAGTGTCTTCAGGTAGTCCGCGCTGGCCTCGGCGTCCTTCGCATCCTTGCCCCCGACATCCAGGTGGACGCCCTGCCGCCACTCTCGCCCGTACCCGATGCTGCCCCGGTAATCGGGGGCGATGACGACATAACCCCGCTGCAGCAGGTACTGATGAAAGCTGTAGTAGACGGCGTAGTTCCGTTCCACGTGCCAGCCATCGTAGTTCTGATTGATCCCGTCACCGTGGATCCAGACGATGGCCGGATGCTTGCGGGAGCGATCCAGCCCCTTCGGGACGAAAAGATAGGCCGGAACCAGTTGCCCGTCCGGCGCGGGGTACTTCACCAGTTCGGGTGCGACAAACGCCGCGCCATCCATCCCGGCCGGCATCGACTCCGTCAGTCTCGCGGGCGAGGCCTTTTCCCGGGCCTCGACGACGTACAGCTCGGCGGAGGCCTGCGGATCGGTGTGCTGGTAGACGAGGCGCTGACCGTCGGGAGCCCACGCCGGCGAGGTGTTCGTGCCGCGTCCGCTGGTGAGATCGTTGACGCCCGCGTGAGCGGGTTCGGTTCCGAAGGTGACGACCGACAACTGCCGAACGCCCGGCTTCCCTTCCAGGTTCCTGTCGAACGCGATGCGGGAACCATCGGGAGACCAGACCGGGTGTCGCACCTCGAAGTGGCCGTGCGTCAATTGGACCGGGTTACCGCCGTCGGCCGCCACGACGTAGAGGTGGTCCCAGCCGTCGCGGTCGCTGACGAAGGCCACGCGACGCCCGTCCGGGGAAGGGACGGGCGTCGAGGCCACGTACGCAAGACTCCAGAACTTCGGATCCTGTTCGCTGTAGATGACGCGCGTCTGGCCGGTGACCGCGTCGCTCACTGCCAGTTCGCGGGTACGGTTGTCTCCGCCGACCCGCTGCACGAGCACACGCGAGGCGTCCAGCCACATCGGCGCCGCCTCCCAGCCCGGGCTCGGCGCCAGCATGGTCACTCTTCCGCCGCTCGACGAGACAACGGCAGGGACGCTTGCACCGCGATCCCCGCGCGTGTAGAGGATCTTGGCGCCGGAATAGTCGGGCGCTTCGGCGACCGGCTGGACGCGCGCGACGGCGAAGCCGATCTTCGTGCCGTCGGGCGACCATGAGGGCGACGAGACGACGCCGATACCTTCCGTGAGGCGAGTTTCGGCGCCAGTGGCAAGCGAACGGACCCACAGGTCCCCGCCGGCGCGCTGCCAATCGGGGACAGCCGGATTGCCGCCGCGAACAAAGATGACGCGCGTCCCGTCGGGCGAGGGCACCACGTCGTTCTCGCGACCCGGCGTCGTCCAGGTGGCCGTCGGCTTCGCCGTCTGTCCGGGTACGGTCTGCCACAGGTCACCATCGCGCTCGAAGTACACCGTCTTGCCGTCGCGGCCCCAGAAGAGACCGTCGATGGCCCCCTGGCTGTACGACGTGAGAGGGCTCGGACGGCGGCCGCCGGCAGGGTCCGCCATGAACAGGTTCTGAACGCCGCCCTGATCCCAGATGAACACGATCGTGCGGCCATCCGGGGCCCAGGCTGGCTGGGATGGATGCTTGATTCCGACGACCTGATCGATCGTGAGGTCGCCCGCCGGCTTCGGCGGCGGTTGCGTCCGCTCGCAGGCCGGGCTCAAGCCAGCCAGCAGCAGCAGCGCAGCCGAGCAGCAGAGCCGGCGGTATCGCATGACGTCCCCTTTCGCACCGATCGTCCGCCCGCGCACGACGTCCGCCGCGCTCGCATGGCGGGTTGAAGTCACTCCCCCGGCTTGAGGTACTTGTCGAAGAACCGCTCGACTTGCTGCCAGGCGTCGCGCAGCACGTGCCCCCGCTGGAAGTAGTGGAACTCGCCTGGGTACATCCGGAACTCGAAGTCCTTTCCTTTCTTCAGAAGCACGTCGATCAAGCGGACGGATTCGATATAGGGGACGTTCCCGTCCGCTGTTCCGTGAAGGATGAGCAGTGGCCGGGACAGCTTGTCCATCCGATCGATCACGGCGGCCTTCTCGTACACGGACGGTTGGCTGACCGGCGTGCCCATCCGCGAGACGATCCACGCGCCGCCCGGATCCTCGAACCACATCTTGTAATCGACGGTGCCGGCGACGTCCACGCCGCAGCGGTACGCGGTCGGCCGCTCGGTCATCGAGATCAGTGTGAAGAAGCCCCCGTAGCTGAGGCCCCACACGCCGATCCGGTCCGCGTCCACGTAGGGGAGCGTCTTCAGGTAGTCGGAGGCGACGGCCGCATCCATCGCGTCCTTGCCGCCGACGTCCATGTACACGCCCTCCCGCCACTCGCGGCCGTAGCCGATGCTGCCGCGGTATTCCGGCGCGAGCACCACGTAGCCCTTCTGCAACAGGTACTGATGAAAGCTGTAGTAGACCGAGTAGTTCCGCTCGACATGCCAGCCGTCGTAGTTCTGGTTGATCCCATCACCGTGGATCCAGACGATGGCCGGATGCTTGCGAGAACGATCGAGGCCCTTGGGGACGAACAGGTACGCGGGCACCTGCCGCCCGTCGGGGGCCGAGTACTTGACCAATTCGGGCTGGACGAACGCCGAGCGATCGACGCCGGCCGGCATGGAGTCGGTAAGTCGGACGGGTTGCGCTGGGCCGGCGGCGTCCATCACGAACAGGTCGGGCGAGGTTTGCGCGTCGGTGTGCTGGTAGGCCAGGCGCTTGCCGTCGGGCGACCAGGCAGGCGCGATGTTGGTGCCGCCGCCCGACGAGCGGTCAGCGACGGTGGCGGAGGACAGGTCCGAACCGATCGTGGCAACCGCCACGTGGCGGACGCCGGGCTTGCCTTCGAGGCTGCGATCGAACGCGAGTCGGGTACTGTCGGGCGACCATGACAGGTGACGTGATTCGAACGTGCCCTTCTCGATCTCACGCGGCTCGCCGCCGCCGCTCGGCAGCACGTAGACGTGGTCCCATCCGTCGCGGTCACTGACGAGCGCGATCCAGCGGCCGTCTGGCGATGGGGCCGGGTCGGGTGCGATGAACCCCAGGCTCCAGAATGTCGGAGCGACCTCGCGGTAGATCGCGCGCACACCGCCGGTGTTCACGTCGGCGACGAGCAGTTCGCGGGTGCGGTAGTCGTCGGCGATGCGCTGCATCAGGAGCCGCGAGCTGTCCAACCACCATGGAGCTGATTCCCATCCCGGGCTTGACGGGAGGAGGGTGATGCGGCCACCGGCCGCCGACACGTAGGCCGGGGTACTCGGGCTGGTGATCCACGCGGGCGTAGAGGATCTTGCCGCCGGAGTACGCTGGCGCTTCCGTTCGGGTCTCGGCCTTTGCGATCGCGAAGGCGAGGCGCTTGCCGTCGGGCGACCACGTCGGGCCCGACACCACGCCCTGGCCAGCGGTCAGCCGGGTCTCGCGCCCGTCGGCGAGCCATCGGACCCACAGGTCGCCGTCGACCCGCTGCCAGTCGGGCACGCCGGGCGTGCCGCCCCGCACGAACGCCAGCCGCGTGCCGTCCGGCGAAAGCGCGAACTGGCTTTCCGCCTCCTTCGTCGTCCACACCGCGTGAGGCTGGGACTTCTCCGCGGCAGCGACCTCCCACGGATCCCCGTCGCGGACGAACCGAAGCGAGCTGCCGTCCCGGCTCCACGACAGCTCTTCGATGGAGCCGGAGTCGAAGGACGTGACGGGCCGCGGCGCCGGTGTGGCGCCTTGCGCATCGACGATCCAGATGTTCTGCACCCCCGCGCGATCCCATGTGAAGGCGATGCGGCGGGCATCCGGCGACCACGCCGCGGAGCCCGGGTACTTGATGTCGAGCAGGCGGTCGATGGTGAGCCGGCCGCCCGGCGACGAGGCGGGCGCCGCGGACTTCTGCGGCCCGCCGCAGCCGAGGGTCCAGCCACAGGCCAGGACGGCCAGGAGGATGCGGCAGCGACCGGTCATGCTCGCCCCCTTCAACACAAAGGGCAAGGGGCAGCGAGTGCCCCTTGCCCCCGGCAACGCGCAGGCGGACGCCTGACTTCAGAAGCTGTACCGGAAGCCGAAGCCCGTGACGATCGGCGTCAGGATCTGGATCGGCCTCCCGTATGACGGCCCGAGCTGCGTCTGCTGGTTGATCACGGTGGAGGCGTTCGTCACGTTGAAGAGGTTGAACATCACCTCCAGGTTCGTGCCGCGGCCCAGGGCGAACATCTTGGACACGCGCAGGTCGATCAGCGACACGCTGGGGTACCGGTAGGTGCCGTTGGTTTCGGCCGGCACGGACACCGGCCCCTGGTTGAGGGTTTCCACGAAGACGGTCCTGGTGAGCGGCTTGCCGGTGTAGTACCGGTAGTTGCCGCTGACGTTGATCCCCCACGTGAAGACGTAGGTGCCCCCAAGCTTGACGATGTGCGGCGTGTCGGACGGCAGCGAGGCGCCGTCGATGTTGATCAGGTTGTTCGGGTCGTTGGCGTCGAGGAAGTTCCAAGGGACGTAGACGTAGTAGCTCGTGCCTTGCTGTAGGTGTAGCCGAACAGCATCTGCCAGTGGTTCGACATCCGCTTCCGCGCCGTGAACTCGATCCCGTTGTACTTCTGCCAGAACTGGGGCTGGTTGGTGATCACGCGGCCGACCTGTCCGACGAAGTCCGGCAGCTCGTTGTAGACGGTGATCGTCCCGCTGCCCGGGGACGGGACGGGCACCTCGACCGGCTCGTAGGCCTTGTCCAGTGGCGCCGCCTGGTTCAGCTGGCCGAACAGGTTCTTGTTGGCCCGGTGGAAGTACGTGGCCGAGACGGCGAGGTCGCGACCGAGTTCGTGCTGGACGCCGACCGTGGCCTCGTCCGAGTACTGGCGGCTGATGTTCGAGTCCACGGTGACGCCGCTCGCGCCGCCGTAGAACGAGTACGGCTCTCCCAGCTCGTTCATCTGCGCGATGTTGTCGCCGTTCAGGTCGTTCCACGGCAACAGCTTCCCGCTGTACGCGTTCGGGTTCAGCGACTCGGGGAACCGAGAGCCCTCCTGGATCGCGTAACGGCTGAAGCTCGCCTTGATAGCCGTCCTGCCGTCTCCCTTGACGTCGAAGCTCGCGCCGACGCGAGGCACGACGATGTTGAAGTTCGGGATGTCGTTCACGGTGGGGAACTCCCGGGGGCCGAAGAACGCGCCGCCGGGCGACCCCTGCGCCGGGTTCGTTCCGCGGAAGTTCTCGAAGCGGAACCCCAGATTGAGCGTCAGCCGCTTCTTGGCCGACCAGGAGTCCTGCGCGTAGAAGGAGGTGTTGTAGATCAGGCTCTTCTGGCTCAGCGTGGTGTTGGAGGCGTCCACGTATTCAGGCACACCGTCGGAGTAGTGCTGCACCATGTCGCCGTTCACGGTGTAGTCGTACGCGTTCATCGCCCGCATCCACTCGAAGCCGACCTTGAAATTGTGCGATCCCGGCCAAGTGGTCGTTGTAGTAGCTGAGGGCGACGTTGCCCTGGTGGCGGGTGGCGGTGTTCTCCTGGTTCGTGGGGGCGGCATTGGTGACCGTCGACCTGACGTCGTCGATCATCGAGATGTTGCTGCCGACCGACGGCTGGTATGCGAGGGGGAACACCTGGTAGAGATACCCGAACCGGGCGTCCAGGAACATCGAACTCGACAGGGTCGACGTCCACTGGCCCTGGATCAGGTGCGCCGGCTCGATCTGGCGCCACGACGCCTGCTCGGTGGTGAACGCGTAGCCGTTGTCGCGCCGGAAGAACCGGTTCTGATAGTTGAAGTAGTACTGCACCATCAGCCGGTTCTTCGGCGTGAGCTGCGTGGTCACCTTGGCAAGCGCGTTGGTCTGGTGGTTGACGTCCACCGCCGGCGAGCCGTCGGGGTTGGTCAGCCCCAGGATCTCCGTGTTGATCACGTACCGGCGGTAGGAGCCGAAGAACCACGCCTTGTTCCGCGCGATCGGCCCGCCGAAACTCGGCTGGAAGTCGTAGATCAGGTCGATCGGGTTCGCGGTGGTGAGCCCATAGGCCTCCAACTCGGGCGTGAGGTTGTTCCCCTGCATGGCGCCCGGCTGGTACATCGCCGTGGCGCCGCCGTGGAACACGTCGCCGCCCGACTTCGTGATCATGTTCATGTAGAGCCCGCCCACGCTCACCTCCGCCGAGGCGCCCGCCGTCTGGATCTGGACCTCGTCGAAACTGTCGTAGTCGAAGTAGAACATCGTGTACTGGCCGGCGCCCCCGGGCCAGTTCATGCTCAGGCCGTTGACGCTGTAGTCCTGCTGCCCGTTGGCCCCGTGGACGGAAAGCGTGGTCTGCTGCGCGCTCTCGGTGCCTCCCACGTTGTAGCGGTCGGGAACCGTCCCGGCGACCTGCTCGGTCAGCACCCAGATGTCGCGGCCCGTGGGGATGTTGTCGAGGAGGCCTTTGTCCAGGGAGGTCGCGATCAGCGTGCTTTTGGCGTCCACTGTCGGCGCTTCCGCGATCACGGTGACCGTCTCCGCGACACTCTTCATGCCGAGCGAGGCGTCCACCTTCGCGACGAAGTTCGACGTGATCCTGATACCTTCGCGCGTGACCGTGCCGAACCCCGCGAGCTCGAACTTGAGGTTGTAGGTTCCAGGCGGCAGCGCGATGAGCTGGTAGGCGCCGGAATTCCCGGTCGTCGTCGTGCGCGAGCCGCCGATGATGGCCGTGCTCGAGACGGTGACGGTGACGCCGGGCAGGACCGCGTTGCTCGAATCGGTGATGGTGCCGGTGATGGTGCCGGTTTCGGTCTGTGCAACGGCGAGCCATGGAAGCGACACGGCTGCCACCAGCGCGAAGACCGCGATGCGGAAAACTCTCGCGTACATGACGCCTCCCTTTTCCTGCAACGAGGATGTTCCCGGGTAGTCGCTGGGATCGCGTTGCTCTCGGCCGGGGGGTGGTCCGACCGAGAAACAGCCTGAGTCAGTCTGGCCGCAGGCGCCAGCCAGATCTCGACAACGTTCAGGGCTGGTAGAGCGGCGGGCGCGCAACTTGGGTCAGAGGGCTGGTCGCCCTCACAGGCGGGGGGTTCGTGGCTGCCGTATGTGCGGTTCCGCATTGGAACGACCAACCGACTGGCCCGGGCGCTCGGAGCTTTCGGGCAGCGGGCGCTCGGCGTCGTGGATCCGCAAATCTGACGCGGAAGGCGTGCCTACCGCGTGCCGAACCAGTTCGGGAGTGGGGTCACCATCTGCCTGACGGCGCGCCACGTGCCGTTTCGTCGCGTGTCCGGTTCGGCGTCCGGCAATGGAGACACGCTCGCATATCGATATTGTGTAGATCGAGAGTGGTCTCCCCTTGATCGCGTTGTCAAGCTCAACCCTGCTCGACGTTCAGGCGGCTGGTCGGTGCAGAACTTGCGCAGAGGCAAACATGCACTTCCACGGCGCCCAGTGGGTGCGATTCTCGCCAACCTCGTTGCCCAGGCCCCTGTCGCGACGCGTGGCGGCGACCGCCCGGTGTCGCCGCGACGTCGTGAAAGGCGTCCGGAACGCTGACATCCTTCTCTTTGCGCTGCCGCAACGACGCCCGCCTGACCGAACCCTACACTGAAGGCATCCGCTTGCAGGAACGCCGGATGCAATAGCGACGAATGCCGTTGTTGCAGACCGCGGCATTTCAATTGGTAGACCGGCGATGAACAAGGCCTCTCGTTCCCGGGGCAAACGCCCCACGAGCGCCTCGCGTCCGCCCGCCACCGGGGACGGCCCCCGGCGTGTGAAGCATCGCCCGGCGGACACGGCTAAAGCCCACCCCAGAGAGCTTCGGTTGGCACTCGCTCGATTGCCGTGTCATGTTCGACAGGCGATGCGGCTATTCCAACAGCTTACGGGTATCACCGCTGTCGCCACTTTTGAAAGCGTCACCGGCCTTCACGCTTCGCCAGCTTTGGCGCCTCCGATGCACCCACTCTGCGCGTCGCGGCTGCGCGTGGGTGAGGGAGACGGGCACTGCGAGGAGCAGTGGCAGAAGCACGTTGAAAGGAGCGTGCGCTCTCCTTCGGTGCAGAGTCACGTATGCCGTCTCGGCCTGCGCTGCTCATGCCTTCCCATCTACTACGGCGCGACGTTGTTGGGAGTGGCCAAGTGCGTTACAGACCCGGCAACCGACCGACGGCAGTTCTCAAGCGCGGTTCAGATCCTGGAACTTGCCATTTCAAAAGCCTCGCAGGATCTTTGGGTCTCGGTCCGCTCCGAAGAACTGGAGAACTTGCGGAAGCGCACGGCTCGGCTCCAGGAGATCCGAAGCGACGGTCGATTAGAGATGTCCGAGCGCCCACCAGCTCCGAGTTTTGCAGCCACGGCTAATGGATCGCTGATCTGTCGCGCTCTTGAGTGCATCGACCGGCATTACCTCGAACACGACGTGAACCTGACGGCGATCAGCAGGGACTTGGGAGTCACCGAGAAGTACCTGACCAACCTCTTTACACGCGTCGTCGGGCAGCGCATGCACGCCTACATTCTGCAGCTCCGCATTCAGCACGCCACTCGGCAGATCTTGCTGACCAGGAAACCGATCAAGCAGATCGCATACGACTCGGGTTTCAAGCATCTTGACGCCTTTCGACGCTCCTTCCGAAAGTACGTGGGGGTAACGGCCAGCACATACCGGAGCGCTCTCGCGCCCGACTAAACGCACTTTCCGCGCCCTGTTCGGACTTTTCCCGCCCCATTTCGGGTTCCCATCCACCGCGCACCCGCTTAGAGTCCGTAGCAACCTCGATACGCTGGCGACAATTCAGACGCATCGGTGCCAACCGTATTAGGGGTACAACCGCCCGACCACCAGGTCGGTCCCACCGCAACTCCGTCGGGACACAGTGGAGGTGAGTCATGACTCCGCGACTCAACACCCGCCTCGTGCTCTTCGTCGTAGCCCTTGGCCTCGGCACCCTGGTGGGTGCGGACTGGACGGCAACCCTGGCGGCGCGGCCGCTGACAGACGCGGGAGGGGCACCGACGGGGTCGACTGCCTCCGCAGCCGGACTCTCCTTCTGGATCGAAGCGGCGGTCTCGGGTATCAACGATGCCGACGGTCTTCTCAACGCCAGCGGCATCCAACTCGGAGATATCATCACCGGAACGGTCACGTACACGGCGGATACTCCGCCCCCGTATAAAACGAATAACTATGGCGGTGGAACAGAGTCGTACTTTGACCTTTCCGGAGGGAATCCGCCGTACGTCATGTCCGTCCAGATCGAAAGCAAGTCCACGGGCCAGATCTATCACTTCTCCAATGCGGGCCTGGTGGACCCACGCCTCCATGTCCAGGTCGCGAACAACATAAACGGCTTCGACTCCCTCGTTTTCTGGAACCAGGGACCGTTCGCTCGGTTTGACGTCCAGGCGAGTTGTGGCGCTGCCTCGGTCTCCGTGGCCAACCATACGACCATGACCTTCATTGACTACGAAGGCGTCGTGCTCGACGATGCGATCGTGCCCGCGCAGATTCCGCAGATCTCCATGGGCGGATTCGATCTTGGAAGCATCGCGATCGGCAGCGCGATCCCGACCGGGAGCGCCGATTGCCCTGGGAAGTACTCTTGGTCTCTCCGCCGACATCCACTATGTCAGGCCTGCGACGATCAACGTACTCGTCGACATCAGACCGGAGACTGCGGACAACACGATTCACGTCGGATCGCCTGGACTCGTCCCAGTGGCCATTCTCGGCAGCGCCATGTTCGATGCCAGCACGGTCAACCCGGAATCCCTCCAGTTGGAGGGCGCCGCGGTGGGATTGGCGGGAAAGAGCGCCCGGTACATGTGCTCGGTCCAGGACGTGAATGGCGACGGGTACAACGACATGCTCTGCCATTTCGACACACAAACCCTCGATCTGGAGGTTGGTGACGCCATGGCCGTGCTGACGGGGCAGACCAACGGCGGGACCCAGATTCGCGGCCAGGACGTCGTCAGGGTGGTCCCCGACAAGTAGGGTGCAGGAGAAACGACGCGCTGCTTCCGGCGCGGGCCAGTCCGATGGCCCGCGCCAGAAGCATCAAAGAAATACGCGATGCGCCCGTCGGCGGTCGTCTGATCCCTGATGCGGACCTCTGGATGCCGACGAGCGCCCACGTCGTGAACCTCGGACAGATCGTGGCGTTTACGCCGACGCGGCCCTGCAAGCTCGACCTCACTGCATGCCCCAGGACGGGTCATCGGTGCGTTGGCCAGACTGCGGACGTCCACGACGGACGCAAGCAGGCCATCCGCACGGTCGTGAGCGGGGCCGCTTGGCAGCGCTGTCGCGTGCACTTCGTGCGCAACCTGCTCGCGACGTGCCGCACGCGGCGCGCGAGCCGATCGCGGCGGAGGTCCGGAGCATCTTTCTAGAGGCTTGGGTCGATCACCATCAATGCACGATCAGCGGGGCGACGGAGGGCGCGAGGGCGTCGACCGTCTCGGGGACACGTGTCGAAGTGAGGGCGCCGGGGGCATCTGTCATCTTCGCAACGAGCGCGGTGACATCGTCGACCTGCGGCACGGCGCCAGCGAAGCCCCGGGCCATGTCGCAGATGCCGCGGGCCAGTGAGCGAGCCGATCGATCGGCATGTGCACCCGCAAAGGCAAGCAGCCGCTCGGACCCGAAGGGGTCTTCGTCTTCACCCGCGCTTTCCGTCACGCCGTCGGTCACGAGCAGCACGGCGTCGCGCAGCGCCAACGGCAGCTCGCAGGTGAGAAACGTCGCGTCGGCGAAGAGTCCCATCGGCGGGCCCGTGCTCGACATCGTCGATCGCACACCGTCGCCCGGGATGCCCCCGATGATGAAGCCGGGCACGTGCCCGGCGCTGGCGTAGCGCAAGACCCCGGTGCCCGCATCGATGTGGGCAAGCAGCAGCGTCACAAAGCGGTTCTCGTCGAGATCGACGACGAGCATGCGGTTCACGCGCGTCAGGATCTCCCCGACGTCGAGGTTCAACGCCGCAAACGACCGGACATACGCCCGAGTCAAGGCCATCACGAGCGCGGCTCCCAGGCCATGGCCGCTCGCATCCCCGACGGCGATGTACACCGATCCGCGTGCAGCCGGAATGAAGTCGAAGTAGTCACCGCCGGTTTCGTTCGCTGGGTACGACGCGGCAGCCAGATCGAGGCCAGGAAACGCCATTGGCGCTGCGTAGAATCGCTGCTGCACCTCGCGGGCGAGGCGCAATTGCACCTCCTGCTCGTGCTTCCTGCGCAGCTCGGTCACGTCCTTCAACACTGACACGAATTGAGTAATCTCTCCCTCGTCGTCCCTGATCGGGCTGATTGTCTGCTCCGCCCAGTAGAGCTCGCCGACCTTCTTGCGGTTGACTAACGTACCGCGGAACGTCCGGCCCTGCAGGAGTTCGTTCCACAGGCCCTTGTAGAAGTCGGGATCGTGCTGGCCTGACTTCAGGATGGCCATCGTTCGGCCCACTGCCTCTTCGCGCATGTACCCGGTCGTCGCCTCGAAGGCGGGGTTCACGTACTCGATGACACCATGCTTGTCGGTCACCACCACGCTGTCGGCCGTCTGTTCAACTGCCCGCGTCATGAGCAGGGTCTCGCGCCGCGACGCTCTCCGTTCGACCTCGCGACGCCTCTGCTCCGTGATGTCGCTCACCATGGCGAGCACGCCTGTGAAACGCCCATCGGTGTCGAACGATCCGGTCGTTGACACCGTGGCCCACAGCTCCGACCCGTCTTTCCGGCGGTACCGCGTCTCGAACTGTTCGCTCTCCCCGCGCCTGCGGCGCTCCAGTTGCGCCTGACTCTGCCGGGCGTCCTCCGGGAACACGAACGAAACGGCCGGCTTGCCCATCATCTCGGCCGCTGAGTACCCGACCATCTGTGCCATACGCCGGTTGACGAAGCAGGTGAGCAACCGCGAATCGAGCATCCATATCCCTTCGTTGGCGGTGTCCGCGATCTCGCGGTATCTGTCTTGCCCAGCTCGGACCGCCTCGCGCTCCGCCTGTTGCCGGATTAGCCGTGTCCGCTCCATGACGAGCGCGGCCACCGACAGCCCAGACACGGCGATCACGGTGAGGAAGGACTGCAGCAGGGCCGCGTTCCGTGCGGACGTGCCGTCAACGAACGGTCCGAGGCCATACCGGGTGCCCCACACGCCGACGGCGGCGATGCAGGCGGTGACGAGGGATGCGCCGACCAGTTCGAAGCGCGTCGCGGACCACATCAGCAGAAAAGGAAACGTCATTGCGACGATCACGGAACCCGAGCCGAGCGCCGGGGGCGCGTGGAAGACCAAGGCCGAACAGGAAATGGTGGCGAGCAGGAGCGCCGTTAGTTCGAGGCGCCGCCGAGGGGCAGCAACGTCGCGGATTCCCTGGATTGCGAGCGCGACAGGGGCAACGATGAGCACTCCCATCGCGTCTCCCAGCCACCACATCAGCCAGGCGGCTCCGACGCCCGACCACGGCGCCACATGGGTGAGGGACAGGACCCCGGTCCCAACTGTGGCGCTGATCGCCGTACCTCCGAAGGCGCCCAGGACGATGAGGCCCAGCACGTCACGCGGATGCCCCATCAACGGATAACGCACGGCCAGGCGTCGCAGCAGCCACGCGCCGACGAGAGGGCCGGCGGTGTTGCCCGCGGCGATGGCGGCAGCGGTATAGGCCGGAATCGGCGTCAAGACGTTGACCAGGAAGGCGCCGACCGCAACCGCGGGCCAAATGCGGTACCCGCACAGGAGGATCGCCGCCAGCGCAATTCCCGCTGGCGGCCAGATGGGCGACACGTTGCCGCGCGTGAATGGAACAGCCAACCCCATCCGGCCGCCGACGAAGTAGAGCGCCGTCACGACGAGGGCGGCCTTCCAATAGAAACTGCCGGTCAAGCGTCGAGCGGCCATCGGCTGATTCGCCGCGGAACGCGCCATTTGTGCTGTCGACATAGCGACACTGCCGGATGCAAGAGGACGTAATTGCCGGATTGTCACGAGGGTGCCGGGGAGATCGTCCGCCGCCAGCCGCGTCAAGCGTCCACTTCTCGCATGATCCCCCACTTAACATACACGCGAGCCCCCTTGGAAGTTGGTGTGCCACGTGAAGGGCTGCCAGGCGCAAGCAGGCAGGATGCGCCGTTACGAACCAGGAGGTCGTCCGCTTTCGCTCGCGGAGGCTCTGGCGCAGACTTATCTCCGCCACGATTGCACCGGCGAAACCATGGCAAATGGTTAAGGATTTGGTAGGGATCCGCGAGTGCCCTTCGACTCACGTTGTTCGCTCAGGGCATTTTCCATGGGCAGGCCTGCCATGAGCGAACCTGGCGGCCTGCGGAACGGGCGAAGCCAGGCGAGTCGAATGGCGGAGAGAGAGGGAGTCTCTGAAGGCGTGCGTGCATCGGGCGGCCAGGCGGGCGGGCCTGTTCAACAACGGCCCGCACATGCTGCGCCACACGTTCTGCTCGCACCGCGCAATGCTGGGTGCGCCGGCGCGAGCCATTCAGGAGCTGGCGGGACACCAGGACCGACGACCACGCAGCGGGTACATGCACCTGAGCCCGGCGGCGCTCGGAAAAACAGTGCAACTGCTGGATCGGTATCTCGTGCACCGGCCGGCCTCGCCGCGGTTGTCGGCTGGGACGACCGAACCCTCCGTGGGAGGCTCAGGGTCGCTTACTTCGCGATCAAGGAACTCGAGGCGTTCCTCTCACGGATCGCACAGGCCGACACTGAGCTTCGGCAACGGACCGCCGATCTGCGGCGGCGTCCGCGGCGAGCAGGCAAACCGCTATGAGACTGACGCGGGCATCCACCCTGCCGGAGGTCGCAATCGCCGTGGGAGAGCAACTCGCTCGCCGTGGCACGACACTGGGCGACTAGTCAGGACTATCCCCCGGTGCAGTGGCCGTGGGGGTGCATCAACGGTAGCCGAACAGGGGCGGGAAGAGGACAACCACCAGCGCCGCCCAGGCGCAGTACACGGGCAGGTAGGCGATCTGCCATCGCTCCAGGACGGCAAA
Organism: uncultured Acidobacteriota bacterium; assembly: GCA_963724775.1. Taxonomy (GTDB): domain Bacteria; phylum Acidobacteriota; class Vicinamibacteria; order Vicinamibacterales; family Fen-181; genus CAVRWB01. The sequence goes on along the minus strand of CAVRWB010000020.1, from coordinate 6,116 downwards.
CGAGCCCCGGCGACGCAGGAAGCGGGCATAAAGCCACGCCGACCACGCCAGGTTGACGAGCAGAATGAGATTCTCGCCAAGAGCCGCCACTCGGTTGGCAGTGAAGCCAAACTCGGAGATGCGGGCTGCGATCGCCGCGAGCGCCACCCCATCGACCACGAGTGCGCTGACCACGAGCAGCAGCTGCAAGCCGTCGAAGAAGTCGGGCGGTGCCTGCGGGTCGCGCGCGGACGCGGCGTAGAGCACCAGCCCGACGACGACCGCCAGCAGCAGGTCGAAGCCGATCAGTACCTCCCGCTTCACGTTGATGGGGCTGCCTGTCCACGCCATCGTCGCCAGAAACACCAGCAGCAGCACTGTGAACAGCGGCGTGAACAGCCTGGTCAGCACCGGTGCCATGTTCTCGATGACACTTTGTTTCGCCTCCACGAGCCAGGATCCGATGATGACGGCCCCCGCCGCCCCGCACGGGATCAGCCAGCCCCCTACGAACCACCCAGCGTTCATCTCGATGGCCTTGAACATCATCATCGTAAAGCCGGTGAGGACGCCCCCGCCGAGCGCGATGAGCACGTAGTAGATTGCCAGCTCGCCCGAGAATCGGACGAAGTTCATGCGTCCACCGTCGGCGAACCAGCGGCCTCGGACGTACGCGAAGCCCACGGCCATCCACAGGGCGATTGGCAGGTGCAGAATGGTCAGCACCTCGGTGTCACTGCCCTTGGGAAAGGGGAAGACGTTGGCAAAAACAACCCCGGCCGCGAAGGGCAGCGCGAGCCAGAGGCCGCTCGCAACGCTCAACCCACGCTTCCACACGAAGTAGATCGTAAGCAGCGGCAAGACGAACAGACTGGCGTTGCGGAAGTAGAACGGTTCTTCACCACCGTCGATCCGAAGACCGAACAGCGCCGGCACCTTGATGGCCAACGCCGCGGCGACGGCAAGACCCAGGACGACGAGCGTCTCGGCGTTTGAGGTGTTCGCCGGCTCATCGCCGTCGGGCGCGATGACCAACTGCTTCCACAGCCGCTCGGAATGCGCGGTGCGAACTCGCGTGACAGCGCATCGAGGCTGCCCATGCGCTTGACCGCGACTAAGAACGCTTCATCCCCTGCCAGGCCGGCGTCGGTGAGCGCCACCAGTTGGTCGCGCAGATGTCCCTCGAGCTCCTCCACGTCGGGACCGTGAAGGGCCTGCCGGCGGTGTAAGTACTCCCGCCACTGCGCGATTTGTTCTTCGAGCGGTCGATCGGCGAAGGTCGTCATACCGTGCACACCTGCATCCAGATACCCCGCAGGGTACCGTCCACGGCCTTCCACTGCTGCCGCTGGGCGGCGAGCTGGGCTCGGCCTTCTTTGGTGATTCGGTAGTACTTGCGCCTGCGGCCGTTCTCGGCCGCGGACCACTTCGCCGCGACATGACCTTGGCGCTCAAGCCGGTGCAGCACGGGATAGAGCATGCCGTCGGTCCACTGCAGGTGGCCGCCTGACAACTCGGCCACCCGCTTGATGATGGCGTAGCCGTAACTGTCGCCTTCCGCAAGGATGGCGAGCACGAGCGGCGTGGCGGAAGCAGCAACCAGGTCCTTACTCATGTCCATGCGTAGAAGTCTTATACATTGTGGTTCTATGTATGTCAATAACCTGAGGTCAACCGCCTCGATCGACGCGAACGGTGGCGCTGACTGCGGAGGCCTTTGAAGCCGGATGCCGTCGGCCCACTCCTATGACGGAGACAGAACTGGCGCTCATGGGCGAGTACGGTACAAGCTGTTGGACGATGGGAGTCGCCCGGCTGACTGCCGCGTCGGCAGCCGCCGCGCCCTGGCTGGAGGTCGTCCCGATGCCCGTGAGGATCCCGAACACGCTGCCCGCGCGCACCGTTCTCGAACGGGAGAACGTCTTCGTCATGGGGGAGGAGCGCGCCGAGCACCAGGATATTCGCCCACTGCGAGTGGCGATCTCTGAACCTCATGCCGACCAAGATCGCGACGGAGACCCAGCTGCTGCGCCTGCTCGGCAACACGGCCCTCCAGGTGGACGTCACGCTCCTCCACACCGCCAGCCACGAAGCGCAGAACACCGACGCCGATCACCTCCTCAACCATTACGTCACTTTCGAAGCCGTTCGCGGAGAGAAGTTCGACGGGCTGATCATCACCGGGGCGCCCGTGGAGCTGATGGCGTTCGAGGACGTGGACTACTGGCCCGAGCTGACCGACATCATGGATTGGGCTGAGACAAACGTCGAGTCCACCTTCTACGTCTGCTGGGGAGCGCAGGCCGGCTTGTATCACCGTTACGGGATCCCGAAGTACCGCCTGCCCGCGAAGATGTTCGGCGTGTTCGAACACCGCACGCTCGTCCCGACCGAGCGGTTGCTGCGCGGCTTCGACGACACGTTCCTGGCTCCCCACTCTCGCCATACGGAGATTCGCCGAGGTGACCTCGAGAAGGTGCCTGACCTTCAGGTCCTGGCCGAGTCCGACGAGGCCGGGATCTACATCGTCGGCACGAAGGATGGCCGCCACCTGTTCATCACCGGCCACTCGGAGTACGAGCCCCTCACTCTCAAGGCGGAGTACGACCGGGACCGGAGCAAGGGCCTGCCGATAAACGTCCCGCGCAACTATTTCCCCGGCGACGACCCGGCGCGGGCGCCGCTGGTGCGATGGCGCGGCCACGCCAACCTGCTCTACGCGAACTGGCTGAACTACTACGTCTACCAGGTCACGCCGTTCGACGTCCGGCAGATCCCCGGCGGCGCGGTTCACGGCGATTTCTGAGACCGGCGTGTCCGAGACACCGAGACGCCGAGCCACCGAGACCGGCAACGCGTTGTTGGAGCTTGCCGACCAAATGGACGAAAAGACGAAAGTCGCGATCATCGGTCTGGGACACGTCGGGACGGGCGTCGCCCAGCTGCTCCTGGACCACGGCGATCGCACGGGCCGCCACGCCGGGCGGACGCTATGGCTGGAAGCGGCCGTCGTCCGTGACGCGCACGCGCGGCGGGATGTTGATCTGCCGGCGGGCGTGCTCACCGACGACCTGAAGCGTGTGACCGACAATCCGGACATCCGGGTGGTGGCCGAGCTCATCGGGGGCATCGAGCCGGCCCGAACGATCGTCCTCGAGTTGCTCGAGAGCGGCAAGGACATCGTGACGGCGAACAAGGCGCTGCTTGCCGAGCACGGGCCCGAGTTGTTCGACCGCGCGCGCGAGTTGGGGCGGTCGATCGCGTTCGAAGCGTCGGTGATGGGCGGCGTGCCGATCATCGCCAACATCAGCCAATGTCTCTCGGCAAACCAGGTGACCTCGCTTCACGCGATCGTCAACGGAACCTGCAACTTCATCCTCTCTTCCATGGACGACCGCGGAGTCGCGTATGCCGACGCGCTGAACGAGGCTCAGCGCCTGGGGTTCGCGGAGGCGAACCCGGCCATGGACGTTGACGGCACCGACACCGCGCAGAAGCTTGCGATCCTCGCACACCTGGCCTTCGGCTGCCGGTTGCACTGGAGGGACATTCCCCGGCTGGGCATCGACACGTTGGAGTCCGCGGACATGCGTTTCGCGCGAGAGCTGGGCTATCGCGTCAAGCTGCTGGCCGTCGCGCGCCTGGTCGATGGCGGCCTCGAACTGCACGTCTCGCCGACGCTTGTCCGCATCGGCAGCCCGTTGGGCGAGGTGAGGGGAGGGTTCAACGCCATCCGCGTCGAGGGTGACTTCGTGGGGCCCGTGTTCTTCCACGGACTTGGCGCCGGCCGGAGACCGACCGCGTCCGCCGTCGTCGCCGACATGATCGATACTGCCGTCGGGCGCACACGGATCACGTTCCGCACGCTGGAACTCTGGTCCAATCGCGACTCTGGCATCGTCATCCGCGATCATGCCCGGGTGCCGGCCCGCTATTACCTGCGGTTCACCGTCGAGGACCATCCAAACGTGCTGTCGCAGATTGCCGGCGCGCTCGGCCGGCAAGGCGTGTCGATCGCGTCCGTCATCCAGCACGAAACTCGGCCCGGCGCCCCGCGAGGCATGGTGCCGCTGGTGATCATGACGCACGAGACGACCGAGGGCGCCACAGAGGCGGCGGTGCAGGAGATCGATGCGCTGCCGTGCGTCCGCCCAGACAGCGTGCGCATGCGGGTCCTGAACGACTGATCACGGCCCAGGCGAGGCGACAGCGGTTGCATCTAGCGGTCAAGGGACGCAAGCGCGCGTTCGATGCGCCGCCAGAGGTCCTCGGGGTCCTCCAGACCGACGGACAGGCGGATGAGGTGCCGCGGGACTCCGCAGGACTCCGCCCACTGAAGTTCCCGGTAGTGAGCGAGGAGGGTAAACGGACAGGCGAGCGTGAAGACGGTACCAAGGCTGGGGCCTTTCGACACTTCCAGTCGGTCGTATACGCGCGGCGCCGTCTCCGCTGCGTGCCGCGGCAGGAACGAGATCAACGCCCCCCAGCCGCCGCCCGGCCGGCGCACAGCCTCGTACGCCTCGGTGCACTCCCACTTGGGGTACCAGACTCGCTCGACGGCGGGGTGGGCGCGCAGTCGCTCTGCGATGACCAGGCCATTCTCGTTGTGCCGCCGCATGCGATCGCGGAACCCGCGCGCCCGTGTTTCGAGGGCGAGCGCATCCTCCCCCCAGAGCAGCTCCTCGTGCTGGGCGGACAGGATCGCGTGCAACTCGTCGTGCCGCGCGGATCGAGGGTTGCACACGACAGCGCCGCCCATGACGTCGCACGTGCCGGCGATGAACTTCGTGAGGCTCGGCACCACGAGATCCGCATAGCCACTGATGTCCGTGTTCACCGGGGACGACAGCACGTCGTCCACGACCAACAGGACATCGTGCTGCCGGAGAAGCGGCGAGACCAGGGGCAGGCTGACGCAGCCAAGCAGTGGGTTGCACGGGATTTCACAGAAGCAGGCGGCGAGCGGTTGTTGCCCCAGGAGAGAGGCGAGATCGCCGGCGGCCGTCTCGAGGTCGTGAAGCAGCACCGCGCCGTGTCCGACCTTCTGCTGCAACTTGAAAGAGTCCACGTACGGGAAGCCGAGTTGCACCGTCGGCCGTCCGGGCGACCTGGCCATGACCGCGCGGAGGGCGGCGCATTGCGCGGCCATCCCGGTTGGCGCCAGGAAGATGTCAGAGGGCTCGCACTCGTAGAGAGCGGCAAGGTGGACGCGCAGGGCAGTGCGCGCGTCGGCGCCCTCGTCGCTGTCTCGTCGGCCAGCAAGCGCGGCTTCGGCGCGGCGCGTCGAGACTATCAATCCGGTGTGCTGCCAAAACGACTGCAGGGCGGCGGCCCCGGCATCGGACGTCACGACCGCCCAGAGCGAGTCGTAGCGGACGATGGAAGTCTCGGCATGTGCCTGGTCGCGCACGAAGCGCGCGCATCGCACGGCGACGTCCCCGGAGGGGAACGGCAGGCACGCCTGATCGCCACCGATGCGTCGCGCGAGCGACCGCACGAGCGGGTGGATCACGAACCGCGGATAGCCGCCGCGCAGCCGCTCGACCACCTCGGACCGGTTCTCCTCGTAGTCCACAACGTCCTGCCACCGAGGGAGTGCCACCGAAACGGCATGAGGCGAGGGCGGGATCGGACAACCGAGCTCCTCGGGGCGCCAGATGGGGTCGGTCAGAAGGTCGCGCATGAGACTGCGTCAGCAATATCGACTGCGAGCTACAGCGTCATCGTACGCTGGAGTCTCCTGCCAGTCCACGTCTGCGAGTGTCACACCTGACCGGCGGGGTTACCTTGGTCCTGCAGGGGAACGCCGCCAGGGCGCAGACCCGGTCAGCGTCGCGTGGACAGCGCCGCCTTGACGCGTTCGGGCGTGAAGGGGACCTGCCGGAGCCGGGCTCCTGTGGCGTCGAACACGGCGTTGCCGACCGCAGCGGCCACGAGCGTGATCGCCGTTTCGCCAGCCCCAGCCACCGGCACGTCCGGCCGGTCGATCAGCACCGTCTCGATCGATGGCATCTCCGCGCCCATCGTCAGCGTGTCGTAGGTCGCCCAGTCGATCGAAGTGATCTTGTGATCGTCCCACGTCACGGCTTCGCCCAGCGCGCGGCTCAGCCCCTGCAGCGCGCCGCCCTCCGTCTGGT
>CAVRWB010000019.1:0-652500 GCA_963724775.1 uncultured Acidobacteriota bacterium | reverse complement strand
GCGTCGGCGTCGGGCGTGTTCAGCCAGAACTGGTAGAAGCGGAACGGCGAGGTGCGGCCGGCGTCCAGCCAGACGGTTCCCGCCTCGGTCTTCCCGAACTTCACGCCGGACGTCGTCGTCACGAGCGGCATCACCAGGCCGTGCGCCTTTCCGCCACGGAGCTTCCTGATCAGGTCGGCACCGGACACGATGTTGCCCCACTGGTCGCTCCCGCCCAGCTGGAGCGTGCAGTGGTAGCGGTCGAACAACGTGAGGAAGTCGAACGCCTGGAGCAGGGAGTAGGTGAACTCGGTATAGGAGATCCCGTCCGCGGACTCGATGCGCCGCTTCACAGACTCCCGCGCGAGCATGGCGTTGACGGTGAAGTGCTTGCCGATGTCCCGCAGGAACGACATCAGGTCCAGCTTGGCCAGCCAGTCGGCGTTGTTGACGATTCGCGCGGGATTGGATGGCGCGTCGAAGTCGAGAAACCTCTCGAGCTGCGCGCGGATGCCGACGAGGTTGTCCTCGATCTGCTCGAGGCTGAGGAGCTGCCGTTCCTGCGTCTTGCCGCTCGGGTCGCCGATCATCCCCGTGCCCCCGCCCGCAATGGCGATGGGCGTGTGCCCGAAGCGCTGGAGCCGCGCCAGCGCCATGAGCGGGAGCAGCGAGCCGACGTGCAGGCTCGACGCCGTCGGATCGAACCCGATGTAACCCGTCACCTTTTCGCGAGCCAGCACCTCGCGCACGCCCTCGGTGCCCGCGTGCACCATGCCCCGCCAGTCGAACTCGCCGTACACATCGTTGGCCATCGGCTACTTTCGAAAAGTGCCTGTGCGTGAAGTGTCTACTATACCAAGCGGGGGCCTGCCGCCGTCGTTGCGCAAGTAGAACGGCCGGGCCGAGACTATCCGTGGGGCGTCGAGCTGGCGGTGAGAGGGGAAAGCACGCGGGTGGAGATCGGGGGCAGGTAGAGACCCGCTTATAATCGGGTCATGCGTGTCTCGCGGCGGCAGGTGCTCCGCGCGCTGACCGCGTCCGGGCTTCTCACCGGCGCGGGATTCGGGTCGTACGGCTACGCGTACGAGCGGCACCGGATTACGCTCGCCCGCGTCACGGTCCCTGTGGATGACCTCCCGGCGTCCCTGCGCGGCCTTCGCATCGGCCTCCTGAGCGATATCCACCACGGCACGTTCATGCCGGCGGCGGATGTTTCGGCGGCGGCGTCCCTGCTGCGCGCGGAAGCCCCTGACCTCATCCTCCTCGCCGGCGACTTCGTCACCAACGCCAATCGAGCAGCGGTCGCCCCGTGTGCCGCGGCCCTCTCCCCGCTCTCGGCTCCCACCGGTGTCTTCGCGGTGGTAGGCAACCACGATCCCGAGCCAACCGTGAACACGGTCTTCGAAGGCCGGGGCATCCAGGTGCTGCGCGACGAACACGTGCACCTGGTCGCTCGCGGGGAAGGGATCGCGCTGGGCGGGCTCCGCTACTGGAGCACGAAGGTGGCGGACATCGAGCGGACGTTTCAGCGGTCGGCCGGCTTCCCGATCCTGCTGGCGCACGACCCGCGGCGGCTGACGCAGGCCGCGCAGCTCGGTCTCCCGCTCGTGCTGTCCGGCCATACCCACGGCGGGCAGGTGGTGCTCCCAGGCCTCGGGGCTCCGGCAGCCGCGCGGTTCCCCGTCGTCGCGGGAATTGGCCGACGGGACCGGACGACGGTGTTCGTTTCGCGGGGCCTTGGCACCGTCGTCCTGCCAGTCAGGCTCAATTGCCCGCCAGAAGTCGTGGTGCTGACCCTGACGCGAAGATAACGGACAGACGGCTTCAGAAGCCCCACACCCTTACTGTGCGGTCTCGAGAAACCTCCGCCCGTCCAGCTTCCACTTGCCGCCGAGTACGATTCGAATCGCTTCGGGGTAGGCGCGGTGCTCCTCGACCAGGATTCGCGCGGCCAGCGTTTCGGGCGTGTCGTCGTCGAGGACGGGCACGGCGCGCTGCAGCACGATCGGCCCACCGTCCAGCTCGCAGGTAACCAGGTGCACCGTCGCGCCGGAGACCTTCACGCCGTGAGCCCAGGCCTGATGCTGCGCGTCGACGCCGGGAAACGCCGGCAGCAGCGCCGGGTGGATGTTGAGAATCGCATTCGGGAAGGCGCTGACGAAGACGGGGCTGAGGAACCTCATGAAGCCGGCGAGGCACACGAGCCCGACCTCTCTCGCCCGCAGCTCGCGGACGAGGACCGCGTCGTAGTCCTCTCGCGTGGCGAAATCACGGTGGCTGACCGTAACGGTCTCGATACCGGCTGCACGCGCGCGTTCGAGGCCGGCGGCGTCCGCGCGATTGGAGATGACGAGACCGATGCGCGCATCGAGGCGGCCGTCGACGATGGCGGCCATGATCGCCAGCAGGTTGCTGCCGCGCCCGGAAATCAGGATGCCGAGGGTGCGATTCATAGGAGGGAAGAAACAGGCACAAGGCCTGCGCCTACGCGTACCGAACCCGCCGGTCGCCCGTGACCATCTCGCCGATGACGGCCGCACGCGTTTCGCCCGCGCTGCGCAGGCGCTGAAGGACAGCGGCCTCGTCGGCTGGCGCGCACGCGACGATGAGGCCGATCCCCATGTTGAACGTGCGGTACATGTCGTCCGCGGGCACACCGCCTGCGGCCTCGAGGAACCTGAACAACGGCGGGACCTGCCAGGCGCCCCTGCGAATGACGGCACCGAGCCCTGGCGGGAAGATCCGGGGCAGGTTGTCGGTGATACCGCCCCCCGTGATGTGGGCAAGCCCTCTCACCAGGCCACGCTCAGCCAGCAACGGTTCGATGACCGGGAGGTACGAGCGGTGGACGGCCAGCAGCGCGTCCGCGACGGATAGCCCGAGCTCGGAGATCCGATCCGTGACGCCGAGCCCCTGCGCGTCGAAGACGATCTGTCCTCGCCAGGGAGTAGCCGTTCGTGTGGAGGCCGTTGGAGGGCAGCCCGATCAGCCGATCGCCCGCCTCGAGCCTCTTACCGTCGACCACCTGCTCCCGGTCCACGACGCCGACGATGAAGCCGGCCAGATCGTACTCGCCGGCCGTGTAGAAGCCCGGCATCTCCGCGGTTTCACCGCCGAGCAGGGCGCACCCGTTTGCGCGGCAGCCGCGGGCGATGCCCGCGACGATCTGCTCCGCCACGGCGGGCGCGAGCCGCCCGGTGGCCAGGTAGTCGAGGAAGAAGAGCGGGCGCGCCCCCTGCACCAGGATGTCGTTGACGCAGTGATTGACCAGGTCCTCCCCCACCGTGTCGTGGCGGTCGGCGAGAAAGGCCACCTTCAGCTTGGTGCCGACGCCGTCCGCGCTGGCCACCAGGACCGGGTCGGCGTAGCGGCCCGGCTCCAGCCGGAAGAGGCCGCCGAACGAACCGATTTCCGACAGTACCCCGGCCGTGAACGTCGACCGCGCCAAGCCCTTGATGCGGCGCACCGTTTCGTGGCCGGCATCGATATCCACGCCGGAGGTCTTGTAGTCCATAGGAGCAGCGGCACCCTTTCTCAGGTCTCCGCCACCAGCTTCAGCGGGAGTTGCACGTGGCCCGGGTGTTCGCGCGGGAACGGGACCGGGTAGTTGCCGGTGTAGCAGGCGGTGCAATAGGCGGAACGGTGCGAGTTGACCGCGGCGAGGAGGCCTTCCAGGCTCAGGTAGCACAAGGAATCCGCCCCGAGGTACTTCCTGATTTCGTCGAGCGTGTGGGTGGCGGCAATCAGCTCGGAGCGCCGCGGCGTGTCCACGCCGTAGAAACACGGCGAGATGGTCGGAGGGCAGCTGATCCGGACGTGAACCTCCTTGGCGCCCGCCGCCTTGATCATCCGCACGATCTTGCGGCTCGTCGTGCCCCTCACGATCGAATCGTCCACCAGCACCACCCGCTGGCCGTCGAGGATGCTGCGGACCGGGTTCAGCTTCACCTTCACGCCGAAATGGCGAATCGACTGCTGCGGCTCGATGAACGTGCGCCCGACATAGTGGTTTCGGATGAGGCCCATGCGGAGCGGGATTCCCGTTTCCTCCGCGAAACCCGTCGCCGCACAGACACCTGAGTCCGGGACGGGGACGACGACATCCGCCGCGATTCCCGATTCGCGCGCGAGAAAGCGCCCGAACCTGGTCCGCACCTCGTTGACGCTCTCGCCGAAGACGTAGCTGTCCGGGCGGGCGAAGTAGACGTGCTCGAAGATGCAGTGCGCCTGTGTGGCGGGTGGGAACGGCTTGATCGACCGCGCGCCGGCGGGGCCGATGACGAGGATCTCGCCCGGCTCCACGTCCCGGACCCACGTTGCGCCAATGAGATCCATCGCGCACGTCTCGGACGCGACCACCATCGCGTCGCCGAGCCGGCCGAGCGCCAACGGCCGGAAGCCGTGCGGGTCGCGGACGGCGATGAGTCGGTCGGGCGTCGCGACGACGAGCGAGAAGGCACCGCGGATCTGCGCCAGCGATTCGACGAGGGCGTCCTCCGGCAGGGCAGCCTTCGACCGGGCGTACAGGTGGAGGATCACCTCGGTGTCGCTGCTCGTCTGGAAGATCGCGCCGTCGCGCACCAGGTCTTCCCGCAGGCTCGTCGGCGTTCACCAGATTGCCGTTGTGGCACAGCGCGATCTGGCCGTGCGCGCACTCGATCAGCATCGGTTGGGCGTTGACCAGCTTGCTGGCGCCCGCCGTGGAGTAGCGAACGTGGCCGACCGCAAGCGGCCCCGCGAGCCGCGCGAGTTCCGCCTCCGTGAAGACGTCGGCGACGTGGCCCATGGCACGGTAGGCCACGAGCCGCTCGCCGTCCCATGCGGCAATCCCCGCGCTCTCCTGCCCGCGGTGCTGGAGGGCGTAGAGGCCGAGGTACGCCATCTTCGACGCCTCGGCATGGCCGTAGATTCCGAAGACGCCGCATTCCTCGTGCAGTTTATCGAACATCAGACCGTGGCTTCCTGGAAGACCCTCGCGAAAATGGCGCTGACGTGCCGGAGCTGCCGGTTCAGGTCGAACGCCTGTTCGATGTCGTCGGCGGAAAGGATGCGGCGTACGTCCGCATCCGCCAGGAGAAGTTCCTTGAACGGTTTCGCCTCGTTGAACGAGCGCATCGCGTTGCGCTGCACCCACTCGTAGGCCTGCTCGCGCGATACCCCTTTGGAGGCCAGCCCGAGCAGCAACGTTCCTGAAAAGACGACGCCGCGGGAACGCTCGAGGTTCTCGCGCATGCGGTCAGGGTAGACCACCATCCCCTTGACGATCCGCGTGAAGCGCCGGAGGACGTGGTCCAGGGCGATGAAGCTGTCGGGCAGGATCACCCGCTCGACCGATGAATGCGAGATGTCCCGCTCGTGCCACAGCGCGATGTTCTCCATCGCCGGCCATCGCGTTCCCGCGGAGCAGCCGCGCGAGGCCGACCACCTGCTCGCACCCGATCGGGTTGCGCTTGTGCGGCATCGCCGACGAGCCCTTCTGCCCCTTGGCGAACGGCTCCTCCACCTCGCCGATTTCGGTCTTCTGCAGGCCCCGGATCTCGAGCGCGAACTTCTCGAGCGACGCCGCCGTAATCGCGAGGGCCGACAACAGTTCCGCGTGGCGATCGCGCTGGATCACCTGCGACGAGACGGGGGCCGCCTCGAGGCCGAGACGCGAGCAGACGGCCGCTTCGATCGACGGGTCGAGGTGCGCGAACGTCCCCACCGCGCCCGAGAGCTTGCCCACGTTGATGCCGGCCCGCGCGCGCTGGACCCGGCCGACGGCGCGCTGCACCTCCGCATACCACAGCGCCAGTTTGAGGCCGAAGGTGATCGGCTCGGCGTGGACGCCGTGCGTCCGGCCGATCATCGGGGTCGTCCGGTGCTCCTCCGCGCGCTGCCGGATGGCGGCAAGCAGCGCGGCCAGGTCCTCGAGGATGACGTCGCACGCCTCGCGCATCTGCAGCGCCTGCGCGGTGTCGATGACGTCCGAGGAGGTGAGGCCGAAGTGCAACCAGCGGGCCGATGGCCCGACGTGCTCGGCGACCGCGGTCGTGAAGGCGATCACGTCGTGCTTGGTCTGCTCCTCGATCTCCTCGATCCGCGCGACGTCGAAGGCGGCCTTGCTCCCGGATCTCGCGCGCGGCGTCGGCCGGAATGATCCCCGCCTCCGCCATCGCCTCGGCTGCGGCGATCTCCACCTGCAGCCACGTCTCGAACCTGCGCTGGTCGCTCCAGATCCGCCCCATGACGGGGTTGGTGTAGCGAGGGATCATAGGACTGCAGAAATGTCGAATGTCGAATGTTGAATGAGAACGTCGGACGCGGAACGACGAACGGTCTAGTCCGTCATTTCACATTCCGCATTCGCCATTCTACATTCACGGCCGGCCGCTAGCCGAGCCCAAGGCGGTCGGCCGGGTAGGTCCATCCGTCGAGGGGACCGAGAACGGTGCCCGCGAGCGCGCCGTTGCTGAACAGCGAGGCGGCCACGCGACGCAGGTCCTCCGCGCTCACCCGCTCGACCCCCTCCAGGGTCTCGTCGAGCCCGAACTGCCGGTCGAAGTAGATCTCCTGGCGGGCGAGGTGCGACATGCGGCTGGCCGTGTTCTCGAGGCTCAGCATCAGGCTGCCCTTGAGGTGATCCTTCGCCCGCCGCAGTTCCGCCTCCGGGGCGGGCGCCCCCTTCAGCTGCCGCAGTTCCTCGACCGTGAGGTCGATGACTTCGCCGACCGCCTCGTTGGCACAACCGGCGTAGATGGTCAGCGCCCCGGCGTCTCGGTACGCGCTCAAGCCGCTGAAGACCGCGTAGGCAAGGCCCCGCTTCTCCCGCACGTTCTGGAACAGGCGCGAACTCATCGAGCCGCCGAGCAGCGTATTGAGCACGTAGCTGACGTACCGGTCCTCGTGGCTCTGGGAGTAACTGCTCGTGCCCAGGCAGATGTGGCTCTGCTCGAGGTCCTTGCTCCGCACGAGGAACTTCGGAGCGACGACCGGCGTCTGCTCCACGGCTTTGTCCCCGGCCGGCATCATGCTCCCGAACGCCCGCTCCACGAGGTCGCGCACCCGCGCGTGCTCCAGGTTCCCGACCGCGGAGATGACGAAGTTGTCCGCGGTGTAGACCCGGCGGAAGTAGTCGCGAAGCGCCTCCTGCGTCAGCGATTCGACGGTCTCGCGCGTGCCGAGGATCGGCCGGCCGAGCGGGTGACCTTCCCAGAGGCTCTGCGTGAACATCTCGTGGACGAGATCGTCCGGCGTGTCCTCGACCATCTTGATTTCCTCGAGGATCACCTTCTTCTCGCGCTCGATGTCGTCGGCGTCGAACGCGGGGTGCAGGACGATGTCCGCGAGAATGTCGAGGGCAAGGGGCAGGTGCTCGTCGAGCACCTTGATGTAGTAGCTGGCGTACTCCTTCGCCGTGAACGCGTCGAGTTGCCCGCCGATCGAGTCGATCGCCTGCGCGATGTCCTCGGCGCTGCGCGTGGCCGTTCCTTTGAAGAGCATGTGCTCGACGAAGTGCGCGATGCCGCTCCACTCCTCCGGCTCGTGGCGCGAGCCCCTCGTGAGCCACACGCCGACGCTGATCGAGCGCACGTGGGGCATCGTTTCGGTGAGCAGGCGCAGACCGTTGCCAAGGACCTCGCGGACAATCATCGGGTGGGGCCCTCTCGTGTGACGTCACCGCGTCGCGCGCGGCGACGGGCATCCAATGGACACGTGCGGCGGCGGTGGATATCTGGCCGCAAGTGATTGTAGAATAAGTATTTAGAACCGCCCTACACCCGCATGATAGCACGCAGGTCTGGCGACTTCAACGGGAAGGTGCGCCGGGATGAGGCATAATGGCCCAGGGTTTTCCCATTGCCGAGTCGACGGTCAACCGGTGACCGGCGGCCCCTTACGAGTTGGCATGCCCGACACCAGTGCGGCTCAGGACATCGCCGGGCTCGAACTTCACGAGCTGGAGGCGCGCCTGCGCGACAACGGGGTGGAGTCGTTTCGGGCGAAGCAGCTCTACCGCTGGATCTTCAAGCGCGGGGTCGTGGACTTCGAGAAGATGACCGACCTCTCGAAGCCATTGCGAGCGCGGCTGGCCTCGATGTTCGTCGTGTCTTCGCCTCAGGTTGCGGCGAGGGAGCGGTCGGCGGACGGCACCCAGAAGTTCCTCCTCGAGCTGGCCGACGGCCGCCGCATCGAGTCGGTCTTCATCCCCGACACGCCCAACCAGACGTTCTGCATCTCCACGCAGGTCGGCTGTGCGATGCACTGCGCCTTCTGCCTGACCGGCAAGATGGGCTTGGTCCGCAACCTCAACGCCGCGGAGATTGTCGGCCAGGTGCGGGTGCTCGCGCGCGAGCTCGAGCTGCTCGGCACCCGCTTCAACATTGTCCTGATGGGCATGGGCGAGCCGCTGCACAACTACGACGAGACGATGAAGGCCCTGCGCATGATGGGAGAGGACGAGGGTCTCGCTATTTCGCCGCGGCGCGTCACGCTGTCGACCGTGGGCCTCGTCGCGGCGCTCGAACGCCTGGCGTCCGAGCCGTACATGCCGAACCTCGCGATCTCGCTGCACGCCACCACCGAAACGGAGCGGGATCTGCTGGTGCCGGTGAACCGCAAGTACCGCATCACGGAGGTGATCGACGCCTGCCGACGCTTCCCGGTCAAGCGCCGCTCGCGGATCACGTTCGAGTACGTGCTGCTCGCGGGGGTCAACGACACGCCCGAGGATGCCCGGCGACTGGTGAAGCTCCTCTCCGGGCTGCGGGCGAAGGTGAACCTCATTCCGCTCAACGAGGCGGCCGGCATTCCGTTCCAGCGCCCGTCGGACGACCGAGTCGACGCCTTCGCCGCCATCCTCGCCGCTCACCACCTCACGGTCTCGGTTCGCAAGAGCCGCGGGCGCGACATCCGCGCGGCATGCGGCCAGCTGATCGTCGAAGGCCCGCGCAAGTCGGCGGGGCAGAGGCTCGCAGCCGCCATGACGGATTGAAGGGCCGCAGTGGGATCTCCGGATGTCCGAGAAACTCCAGGTTCCGCCGCGCCGGCAGGATCACGATGATTCGGGGGCTGACCGCCTGCGAACCGCCCGCCGCAACCGGGCGACGAGGACACCGCAGGCGGCCAGCGCGGCGATCACGACGAGAAGCATGAGCAGCGGGGCGAGGAGTGATACCGGTGCGATGAGAAAGGCCAGCGCGTCCTCGAGCAGGCTGAGCCCGATGCCCAGCCCGAGGAAGTGACCGCCGCTCGCTCCGATCGCTAGGCGTGTCCCAGCCTTGCCCGCGTGAGCCGACAACGCGACACCTCCCGCCGCGAGCAACAGCGCTACTTCAGCCGGGTCGGACAGGCCGCTCCCGCCGATCGTCCGCCATGCGATCCATACCGCCCCTGCGGGGCGGATGACGGTGTGGATCGCGTCCCACGCGTGATCCACCGCCGGCACCTTGTCGGCGACGAACTCCACGGCATAGAGCACGGCGGCGACGCTCATGACGAGGGGATGCGAAAGAACCGCGAGGCTGTCGAGTGACGGGGGGAGCGTGAGCCAGCCGAACCGGACCGACGCGCCGATGACGAGGACCGTCGCGTACAGGTTCAACCCCGCCGCGAAGGCAAAGCCCAGGGTCGTCCCGAGCAGGGCGAGCGTCTTCATGCAACCACCTCGCCGCGAAGCGGATCCGCCGACAGGATCCGGACGCTGATCCGCTCGCTCCGCCGGTGACCGGGGGGGATCGAGACCTTGAGGTAGTTATCCGTCACCGCCCGCGTCCCGTCGTCGACCGTGATCGCCGGGCGCACCGAGCACACCTGGCTGGCGGTAAACACCGTGACTCAACCGTTTTGACGTTCCGCGCAGCGCGGCGCACCGCGTCGAGACCACGCTCGACGGCACCTTCCCACTCATCGCCTCCGCCGCGGTGCCCGGGCGGTCCGAGTACGGGAAGACGTGCAGGTGCGTCACGGGCGACGAGGCCAGGTACTCCGAGAGGAGCCGGTGATCGTCGCCCCTCTCACCGGGAAACCCCACGATCACGTCGCAGCCGATCGCCGCGTCAGGCATGGCGGCGCGCGTGCGGTTCACGAGCGCGCGATAGTCGGCGAGCCGGTACGGCCGGCGCATCGCCTCGAGGATGCGATCGCTCGCGTGCTGCAGGGGGAAGTGGAAGTGGCGCGCGAACCGCCGCGACGCCGCGACACGATCGATCAGCGCGGGCGGGCAGTCCATCGGCTCCAGGGAGCTGATGCGGACGATGAAGTCGCCGGGCAGGCGGTCGAGGGCGTCGAGGAGTTGGAGCAGCGTGGAAGAGGGCCGGAGGTCGCGGCCGTACGCGCCCAGGTGCACGCCGGTCAGGATCACTTCCTTGTACCCGGCGCCGGCGAGCGCCCGCGCCTCTGCAAGGACCTCCTCGAGCATCCTGCTGCGGCTCGGGCCGCGGCTCGCTGGGATCGTGCAGTAACTGCAGGCTTCGTCGCAGCCAGTCTGAGCACGGAGCGGGAAGGCGGTGCGCCCCCGGTCTCCTGGGCGGAAGGGGACGCGGTCAGGAGTGGGCGCGGCCACTGCGCCGGGCAGGCATTCGCCTCCGTGGCCTGAGCGAGGCCGAAGGCCGTGCCCGCCGAGAGCCGAGAGCCACAGGCCTGGTTGTGCCTTCTGATCGTTTGGCACGATCCGGATGACGCCGGGAAGCGCTTCGACATCCCCGGGGCGACGTGTGGCGTAGCAGCCGGTCGCCACGATTCGCGCGGAGGGATTCCGCCGCGCGATGCGGCGGATGGCCTGCCTCGCGCCCTGGTCGGCGGCCGTCGTCACCGAACAGGTATTCACGACGACGACGTCCGCATCCTCGGGACGTGCCTGCTCGCCCCCGCACGCGAGAAGATCGCGCTCGCAGGCGAACGAGTCTGCCTGGTTCACGCGGCAGCCGAAGGTGACGACGGAAAAACGGAACATCACGGACAAGTGCTGCGTGCCAGGTGCCAAGTGCTGAGTGCGTGGAGTGCCAAGTGCTCAGCACGAGTCACGACTTCCGCTCGAGCCGTCCGGCTGCCTGTTCCACCTTGTCCGCGAGCTGCTGCTTGTAAGCGGCCAAGCGGGCGCCGACACCGGCATCGCCGACGCCGATGATCTGCGCGGCAAGCACGCCCGCGTTGGTCGCGCCGGGCTTGCCGATCGAGACAGTCGCCACCGGGACGCCGGGCGGCATCTGCACGGTGGACAGGAGCGCGTCGAGCCCCTTGAGCGCGGACGAGTCGATGGGGACGCCGATCACCGGCTGCGTCGTGTGCGCCGCCACCATGCCCGCCAGGTGCGCGGCGGCACCGGCGCCGACGATGAAGACCTTCACGCCGCGCGATGGTGCCTCCCCGAGGAGCCGTTGCACGCGCGCGGGCGACCGGTGCGCCGACGCGACCGTCATGTCGCACGTGATGCCGAGTTCTTCCAGGACCTCGACGGCGCCCTGCATGACCGGCGCATCGGAATCGGAACCCATGAGGATGAGGACGTCGATTGGTGACATGGCAGTTTCCCGAGTCTTCTGGCACTCGCGTCATGCTTCGCGGATGGCCTTCTTCCCGATGTCTTTCCGCATGAACATCCCGTCGAAGGAGATGCGGCCGCGCCGCCTCGTAGGCCCGTGAGATCGCCTGGCGGTAGTCGCGGCCCTCGGCGACCACCGTGAGCACCCGCCCCCCGGCGGTCGTCACGACGTCGCCGCGCCGGGCGGTGCCCGCGTGGAAGATCGTCACACCGGGAACCGACGCAGCGTTCCCCAAGCCGTTGATCGGCTTGCCGGTCTGGTAGGCGTCGGGATAGCCGCCCGAGGCGATGACGACGCCGACGCGTGGCCATTCCTTGACCGGGCAGGACGTCTGTCCGCCCAGGCGCCCGTCCGCGGCGTCGCGCAAGAGCGGTGCGAGGGCGCCGTCGATCATCGGCAGCACCACCTGCGCCTCGGGGTCGCCGAGCCGCACGTTGAACTCGACCACCTTCGGGCCCTCCGTAGTGAGCATGAGGCCCGCGTAGAGGAAGCCCCGGAACTCGCGCCCCTCCGCCCGCATCCCGTCAATCGTCGGTTGGACGATCGTGTCGCGAACGCGGTCCAGCAGGACGTCGTCCACCAGGGGGCTGGGCGCGAAGGCACCCATCCCACCCGTGTTCGGCCCCCGGTCCCCGTCGTAGGCGCGCTTGTGGTCCTGCGCGGTCGGCAAGAGGACGGCCGACCGCCCGTCGGTCAGCGCAAAGACAGACACCTCACGCCCCTGCATGAACTCTTCGATGATGATCCGCGCGCCCGCGTCGCCGAATCGCCGATCGACCATCATGGCCTGGACTGTGCGGCTGGCGCTCAGCGGGTCGCCGGCGATGACGACGCCCTTCCCAGCGGCGAGGCCATCCGCCTTGAGAACCAGCGGGTAGCCGAACTGGCCGGTGGCGAGCACGGCGAGCGCGATCTCCGGCGTGTCGCACACCTGGTAGCCGGCTGTCGGGACGCGGTGGCGGGCCATGAACTGCTTGGCGAAGGCCTTGCTCGACTCCAGTTCGGCCGCAGCCTGCGTCGGCCCGAGAAGCCGGCGGCCGTTCGCGGCGAACAGGTCGGCGACGCCGCGCGTCAGCGGCAGTTCGGGACCGACGATGGTGAGGTCCGCCTCTTCCTTGTCGGCAAGGGCGAGGACAGCCGCGGGGTCGGCGGCATCGATGTTCGTCGTGCGGGCGACCTCGGCGATGCCGGCGTTGCCCGGCGCGCACACCACCTCGGAGACGCCTGCCTCGCGGGCGAATTTCCAGGCGAGAGCGTGCTCGCGGGCGCCGGCGCCAATGACCAGGAGTTTCATCGGTGGGTATCCGCGTATGTGGCAAGGGAAGTTGAGGTTAGGCTATACGGCGAGCGGGATGGGCCAAAGGCGTGCCAACGGCTTTTGATTGACGCACCCCTGTTTTCGGCCTAGAATCCGCGCTCACCTGTGATAGCCTAACATATTCCGGACGTAGTCCAGGTGTCGGGTGCCAGCCGGGCCGGTAAGGGGGTGTCAACGGGCGTGGCTGAAGTCAAAGTACAAGAAGGCGAATCGGTCGAGAGCGCCCTTCGGCGTTTCAAGCGGAAGGTTCAGCAGGAAGATATCATCAAGGATATCAAGAAGCACTCCTTCTATTTGAAGCCAGGGGACAAGCGTCGTGCCAAGCAGGCGCTGGCGCGCAAGCGGAGCCGCAAGAAACTCCGGCGGGAGATGGAGTAGCGACAAGCGGGGGGGTAGCCACCGATGGAGTTCCAAGACAAAACCCTGCGCTGCGTGGACTGCGGGACGGAATTCGTCTGGACCGCGGGGGAACAACTGTTCTTCGCCGACAAGAACTTCAAGAACGAACCGAAGCGCTGCAAGGCCTGCAAGGCCAAGCGGGCAAGTCGGCCGGCCGGAGCGGCTCCGGCGCGCGAGAGAGTCGAGACTCAAACGACCTGTTCGGAGTGCGGGAAGGTGACCACCGTACCGTTCAAGCCGACACAGGGACGCCCGGTGTATTGCCGCGAGTGCTTCCAGCAGCGGAAGTTCGCGGGGGCCGGGGGCGCCGGCGTATAGGGAAGAACACCATCGGAGCAGTTTCGGAGGGGCCGCGCGGACGCGGCCCCTTTTCGTTTGCGGCGGTAGTGCTCGGTTGACGCTGTTTTCGCGGCTACGCTAATATGAAACGCCCAATCCGGGCGGCGGCCGAAGCTGCGATCGCGGCGTGACCAGTCACGCGGCGTGAGCCGGGAGGAATGGGGACATGCAGATCCATCAGAGAATGGCCGGTGATGTGACGATCGTCGACCTCAACGGCAAGATGACGTTGGGTGAAGGCGACGAACTTCTGCGGGACAAGGTGAACAGCCTTATCCAGCAGGGACAGAAGAAGATCATCCTGAACCTGTCCGAAGTGCCCTACATCGACAGCGCCGGCCTGGGCGAAGTGGTGCGCACGTACACGACGGTGAGCCGTCAGGGCGGCGCCTTGAAGCTGCTCAATCTCACCAAGCGGATCCAGGATTTGCTGGCCATCACGAAGCTGTTGACCGTCTTCGAGACGTTCGAGAACGAGCAGGACGCCATCAAGAGCTTCGGGGCCGGCGTCTAGCCCTCCTTTCCGCGCTTCATGGCGCGCAGTCCACTTCCGGAGACCGTGACCCGGGGCGGCTCGCAGCGGCGAGACGTCCCGGTTCGATCCCTCCTGCCCAGCCTGCTGGTCTCGCTCCGTCCGGAACAATGGACCAAGAACCTCGTTGTCTTCGCGGGGCTGCTGTTCGGCCGCGAGTTGTTCGAGGAAGGCGGCCGGTCGCTGGCGCTCGCCGTCGCGGCCTTCGGGATCTTCTGCGGCCTGTCGGGTGTCGTCTACCTGGTCAACGACGTGATGGACCGGGAGAGCGATTGCCGGCACCCGGTGAAATCGAAGCGGCCGATCGCGTCGGGCGCACTGCCCCCCGCCGCGGCAGTCGTCGCGGCGGCGGTCATCGGCGGCGCGGCGCTGGCCCTTGCCTTCTGGCTGCGGCCGGCGTTCGGCTGGGTGGCCCTCACGTACGTCGCGATGCAGACGGCGTACTCCTGGCGGCTGAAACACCTGGTGATCCTCGACGTGCTCACCGTCGCGATAGGCTTCGTGCTGCGCGCGGTCGCCGGCGCCGTGGTGGTGAACGTCGCGATCAGCCACTGGTTGTTGCTCTGCACGGTGCTGCTCGCGCTGTTCCTGGCGCTCAGCAAGCGGCGCCACGAACTGGTCCTGCTCGCGGGCGGCGCCGTGGAGCACCGGAAGATCCTGGGCGAGTACAGCCCGTACCTGCTCGATCAGATGATCAGCGTGGTCACGGCCTCGACGCTGGTCGCGTATATCCTCTACACGATCAGTCCGGAGACGGTGGCGAAGTTCGGCACGGACCGGCTCGGCCTCACCATCCCGTTCCCGTTGTACGGCATCTTCCGCTACCTGTACCTCGTGCACCTGAAGGAGGGTGGCGGCAGTCCGACGAGCATGCTGATCAACGACCGCCCGCTCCTGATCTGCGTGGCACTCTGGGCGGCGGTGGTGGTGGTGATCGTGTACCGGCCGTTTGGGATAGGGTGATTGATGTAGTGGACAGTGGACAGTGTGCAGTGAACAGAAGAGGTGCTACACCGCTGCTCACTGCCCACTGCTCACTGCCCACTGCCCACGACTGTTTGTGAAGACTATGCCTGATTTCAACGTCCGCTCCGACTCGGTGAATGTCGAGCAGATCATGCGCCAGATCCGGGCGCGGATCCGCGAGAAGCGCGGCGTGGACTACACCGAGCAGCAGATTCGCGAGTTGGCCGCGGTGAAGCTCGAGCGCTTCCTCGACCCGTCGAAGGTCCGCTCGGAGCTTCTGCAGCAGTTCCGCGAGGGCGGCATCGCACCGCTCCCGAACTACGCGTTCGAGGACAGCACGCTGTTCGAGTCGCATCGCGCGCCGCTGCGGTGGATCCGCCGCCTGCTCCACCCGATCCTGAAACTGCTGTTCAACCCCAACCCCCTGATTCACGTCCTGCACTTGCAGGCGGACATCAACACGCGCCACGCGCAGTACACCGAGCTGTCGTACGAGATTCTCCACAACCTCGTGCTGGAGGTGACCCGCCTGGGCATCGAGGTCAAGAACCTGAAGATGCGGGTGGAGTCCCTCTCGGGCCGGCTCGAGTTCGGCGAGCGCCGGGTGCGGGCGCTCGAGGGCGTGGTCGAGTACCGCCCGGGCGCCATCGCGGAAGAAGAGCCAGCGGCGGCGGCGCAGCCGGCGGGCCGCGAGGCGGGCGAAGGCGGCGACCAGCAGGGAACGAGCGAGGCGCGGCGACGCCGACGGCGGCGGCGTGGACGCCGAGGCGGCGCGGGACGCCCCGGGGGCGGTGACGAGGCACCGGCCGGCACGGCGGACGCCGTTGAAGGCGAGGGCGGCGACGCGCCCGAGGGCGAGAGCGGTCCGGCGCGGGAGCCTGTAGCTGAAAGCCCCGCGCCCGGCCCGGAGCCCAGGCCCGCTGCCGACCGCGAGAGCCAGTGAAACTCGCGGTCGTCGTTCAGCGGTATGGCGCGGCGATCAACGGCGGCGCGGAACTCCACGCCCGCTACATTGCCGAGCGCCTGGCCAGGCATGCGGACGTCGAGGTCCTCACCACGTGCGCCTCGGATTACGTCACGTGGCGGAACGAGCTGCCGCCGGGCGCCGAGACGATCAACGGCGTCACGGTTCGCCGCTTCCCGGTAAGGCGGCCGCGCGACGCGAACCGCTTCGGCCGCTGGTCGGCGCGCGTCTTCGATCACACCCATTCGATCCGCGATGAGCTGAAGTGGCTGGACGCGGAGGGCCCGACCAGCTCGAAGCTCGTCGCCTTCCTGGCCGCGAGCCGGCAGCGCTACGACTACTTCCTGTTCTTCAGCTACCGCTACTACCACGCGTATCACGGTGCGCGCGCGGTGCCGGACCGGGCCGTGCTCGTGCCGACCGCCGAGCGCGATCCCGCGGTGGGCCTCGCGCTGTTCGGCCCGTTGTTCCGCGGCGTCCGCGCCGTGATGTACAACTCGTTCGAAGAGCGGGACATGATCACGGCCGCCTCTGGGAACCGCGGGGTGCCCGGGGTTGTGGTCGGCGTGGGGTCCGAGGTCCCGGCGCGCGCGGAAGGGGCGCGTTTCCGGCAGAAGTACGGGCTCGATCGCCGCTTCGCGATCTACGTCGGACGGATTGACGAGAACAAGGGCTGCAAGGAGCTGTTCGCGCACTTCGAGCGCTACGCGCGGAAGGAACGCGAGCCGCTTCAGTTGGTCCTCTGCGGCAACTCGATCCTGCCGATCCCCGACAGCCCGCACGTCCGGCACCTCGGGTTCGTGAGCGACGAAGACAAGTTCGACGGCATGGCGGCGGCGGAGCTGCTCGTCATGCCCTCCTACTTCGAGAGCCTTTCGATGGTGACGCTCGAGGCGTGGGCGCTCGGCCGGCCTGTGCTCGCAAACGGGGCGTGCGACGTTCTCAAGGGGCAGTGCCTCCGAAGCAACGCCGGGCTCTTCTACGACAGCTACGACGAGTTTGCGGAGGCGCTCGGGTGGTTCGCGCGCCACCCCGCGGAGTCGCGCACGCTCGGCGACGCCGGACGCGCGTACTATGCGCAGCACTACGCCTGGCCGGTGATCGAGGGCAAGTACATGGACATGTTCGAGCGACTGTCGCGCGAGCCGGCCCCGGTGAGCGAGGAGCTGGCGGCGCCGCTGCCGGGGTGGTGGGCGGGGCGCGAGGCCGCGCTGCGTCCGGCCCGGTACGTCGTGGAAGCGCTGCCGGCCGGCCCGTCTCTCGAAAAGACGGCTCGCGAGGTGAGGGTATGACGCCCTCGGTGCACCAGGTGCTGGCGACGCTGAGCTACGGCGACGCCATCGGCAACGAGGTGCTGGCGATCCGCAGCGTCCTGCGCGACGCCGGGTACGAGTCGGAGATCTTCGCGGGGACGGCGGACTCCCGGCTCGAGGACCTGATGCAGGATTACCGGGACCTGCCGGCCGTCAGCCGCCCCGAGAACATCCTCATCCACCACTTCTCGCTCGGGTCGAGGACCTCGCGCATCGCGTACGCGCTGCCCGACCGGATGATCCTCGTCTACCACAACGTCACGCCGCCCGAGTACTTCGTGGACATTCACCCGCTGCTCGTGCGGGAATGCTACCGCGGGCGGCGCGAGCTGTCGGCATACGCGCAGCGCTGCGACCTGGGGCTCGGCGACTCCGAGTTCAACCGGGACGAACTGGTGGCGATGGGATTCCCGGAGACCGGTGTGCTGCCGGTCGTCCCCGGCTTCGGCCACCTGAAGGTCGCGCCGGACCGGCGCGTGCTCGCCGCCTACGACGACGAGATCACGAACATCGTCTTCGTCGGCCGGCTGGTGCCCAACAAGCGGATCGACGACGTCATCCGCATCTTCGCTGCCTATCAACGCTTCTTCAACCCGCACTCGCGCCTGCTGATCGTCGGCAGCCAGTCGGGGTTCGAACGCTACTACACTCTGCTCCAGTCGCTCGTCGCGCGCCTGGGCGTCCAGCGGGTGCACTTCCTCGGCCATGTCACCAACAGCGAGGTGACTGCCTGCTACGACGTGGCGGACGCGTTTCTGTGCGCGAGCGAGCACGAGGGATTCTGCGTCCCGCTCGTCGAGGCGTTCTGGAAGGGAGTCCCGGTGTTGGCGTACGCCGCCGCTGCCGTTCCCGCCACGATGGACGGAGCGGGCGTGTTGTTCAAGACGAAGGACCCGTACGAGGTGGCCGGGCTCGTCAACCAGGTCACCTCGAACGCGCCGCTGCGCGACGCCATCGTGGAGGCGCAAGAAGGCGCGCTGGCACGGTTGATGGCGAAGGACTTCCGAGGCACGCTCCTTGGGTTCGTCGATCGCGTCCTCGCGTCCCCGCGCCGCCCGCCGCACCTGGTCGCCGACGACTTTTGGGAGCAGGCGGACGCCACCGAGCGCTACGAGGAACTGCTCGCGTACCGCCCGGCGTTCGGCCACGCGCTGCCCAAGGAACGCACAAAGGTCGTTTGAGAGATTTGTCGATCGCCAAATCGCCAAATCGGAAGATTGCCCACATTCACAATGGCGTGATGCGAATTCACCAATGGCTGGCCGCCGCGCACCCCAACGACGCCATCGGCGACCATGCCCGGCGCGTGCAGGGCCTGCTCCGCGACATGGGCCACGAGTCCGAGCTGTACTCGCTCACGATCGACCCGGAGTTGGAGGGCGTCGTCCGGCCATTCGAGGATCCCGGGGCCCGGCGGGGTGACATCACCATCTTTCACTACGCCCTGCCGTCGGTGATGACCGGCGCGATCGCGGACCTGCCCGCCGGCCGCGTCCTGCACTACCACAACATCACGCCCGCTCACTATTTCGCCCCCTACAACGCTGGGCAGTTCCGCCTGTCGCGCGTGGGCCGCGAGCACCTGGCCAGGCTCGCGGGCGGCGTCGACCTCGCGCTCGGCGTTTCCGACTACAACCGGCGGGAATTGGAGGCGCTCGGGTTCCGCCAGACGGGTGTGATGCCGATCGCCATCGACACGGAGCGGATCACCCGGGCGCCGCGCCGCCCGGCCCTCGAGAAACTCCTGGACGACGGGCTGCCGAACTTCCTGTTCGTCGGCCGGATCGTGCCGAACAAGCGGATCGACGACTACATCCGGCTGGCCGAACACTACAAGCGGTACGTGAGCATCGACTACCGCTTCCTGTTCGTCGGGCGGTACGACGCCGTTCCGGGCTACCATGCCGCCGTGCGGCAGATGATCCTGCAGTACGACATGCCGCCGGACCGGTTCGTCTTCACCGGACCGGTCCCCGACGTGGACCTGGCGACCTATTACCGGATGGCGGACGTCTACGTCTCGCTGAGCGAGCACGAGGGGTTCTGCGTCCCGCTGATCGAGGCGATGGCGGCCGACGTCCCGGTGCTGGCTTACGCCGCCGCCGCGGTCCCCGACACGCTGGCAGGTGCGGGCGTGCAGTTCTGGCCTCGCGACCTGGAACACGCCGCAGAACTGCTCGGCGTGCTGACGTACGACGACACGGTCCGGCGCGACGTCATCGCCGGCCAGCGGCGCCGGCTGCAGGATTTCGGCGACGATCGGATCGTTCGCGATCTGCAGGCCGTGATCGCCCGCGTCACGGGTAGGTGAACGCAGAGCTGGAGCTTTGCGCCATGTCGAACAGGATCAACGCTCAACGCTCAACGCTCGACGGTCAACGCTCAACGGTCAACGGTGAACGCTCAACGGTCAACGGTGAACGCGTAATGAGGCACGCTTGAAACTCGCCTTCGTCATTCAACGCTATGGCGCCGAAATCCTCGGCGGCTCGGAGTACCACTGCCGGCTGATTGCCGAGCGCCTCGCGCAGCGCCACCAGGTCGAGGTCCTCACCACCTGCGCGCAGGATTACATCACGTGGAAGAACGAGTACCCCGAGGGCACCGATCGAGTGCGCGGCGTGACCGTCCGCCGCTTCCCGAACGCCCGGACGCGCGACATCGACGCCTTCAACCGTTACTCGGAGTGGATCTTCCACAACGAGCACAGCGCCGACGACGAACTGGAGTGGCTGCGGCAGCAGGGCCCGTGGTGCCCGGCACTCGTCGAGTACCTCCAGAAGAACCACGGCGGCTACGACGCCATCATCTACTTCACGTACCTTTACGCCCCGACGGTGCTCGGGCTCCAGGTGGCCCCCTCCCGCGCGATTCTCGTGCCGACGGCGCACGACGAACCGGCGATCCACCTCTCGATCTACCGTGACGTGTTCTCGCTGCCCGCGGCGATCGCCTACAACACCGAGGCCGAGCGCCGGTTCCTGACGACGCACTTCTCGATCCGCGCGTTGGCCGAGGAGACGGTGGGCTGCGGCGTGGATCTCCCGCAGCACCACGCGTACCCGCGCCAGGCGGCCGTGCCGCCTGCGGAGGAAGCGCAGGACGCCGGCGAGCGCCGAGGCTACCGATCGCACCTGTCGGTCCGCGGCGCGACCTTCCGGCGCAGGCACCGGATTCACAAGCCGTTCGTGCTCTACGGCGGCCGTATCGACAAGGGAAAGGGCTGCGAAGAGCTGATCGAGTACTTCAGCACCTTCATCAAGGAGGGAGGCGACGCGTCGCTCGTGCTGATGGGCGTGAAGCTGATGCCGCTTCCCGAGGAGCCGTACATCAACTTCGCCGGGCTGCTGTCGGACAGCGAGCGCGCCCAGGCGCTGGAGGCGGCGACGGTCGTCGTGGTCCCGTCGCCTTACGAGAGCCTGTCGCTGCTGGCGCTCGAGGCCTTCGCCGTTGGCACGCCAGTCCTCGCCAACGCGCGGAGCGAGGTCCTGGTGGATCACTGCCTCAAGAGCAACGCCGGCTTGTTCTATGCCGATCGCCACGAATTCGTGGAGTGCCTGAACCTGCTGATCTCGGACGAACCGCTGCGTGCGGCCTTGGGCCGCAACGGCCGCGACTACATCCGCCACAACTACCGCTGGGACGTGATTATGGCCAAGTACGAGAGGATGATTGCGAAGGTGAAAAGATAGCGGACAGCGGAAACAGGCGAATGGGAAAGCGGGCGTCGTCGACGACAGCAGGCGGTTGGGCCAACCGCGGACCCGCCTATGGCTGTTCTACTGGGTCGTTCTCAGTTCCAACTTCTCAGTTCTCAGTTCTGACTTCCCTTTCGACCACCGTCTCCCCAATGTCCTCCTCGTCCCCCTTGCGGCGGCGCGGGCGGATGTCGTAGCGCTTGATCATCTCGTTGAGCGTCGTCGGCTTGAGGTGCAGGAGCTCGGCGGCCCGCTTCTGCACGCCGCCGGCCTCTTCCAGCGTGGACTCGATCAGCCGCTTCGCGAAGTCGGCCATCACCTCGTTGAAGTCAAGACCCTCGGTCGGCAGCGTCGGGATGTGCAGCCGGAAGACCCGCCGGCTTCTCACCTGTTCCGGGACGAGGTCCACGCCGATCGTCGCGCCGGTGCAGAGCACGACCGCCCGCTCGATGACGTTCTCCAGCTCGCGCACGTTTCCCGGCCAGTCGTAGTCCATCAGGAGGTCCAGCGCGCCCGGAGTCAGCTCGAGGCCCACCTTCTCGTTCTCAACCCCGTACTTGTGGAGGAAGTGCTGCGCGAGCAGCGGGATGTCCTCCTTGCGCTCCCGGAGCGGCGGCAGCTGGACGGTGATCACGTGGAGGCGGTAGTAGAGGTCCTCGCGGAAGCGGCCCTCCTCCATCATCTGGTGGAGGTCCACGTTGGTGGCGGCGATGATCCGCACGTCCACCTTGATGTTCTCTACGCCGCCCAGCCGCATGAACTCCCGCTCCTGCATCACCCGCAGCAGCTTCGGCTGGGTCTCGAGCGGGATGTTGCCGATCTCGTCGAAGAAGATGCTGCCCTTGTCCGCCAGCTCGAAGAGGCCCTTCTTCGGGTAGACGGCGCCCGTGAACGCGCCTTTGACGTGGCCGAAGAGGTTGGACTCCAAGAGGTCCGGCGGCAGGTTGCCCGAGTTCACAGTGATGAAGCTTCGCGAGGCGCGGGGTGAATTCGAGTGGATCGCGCGGGCGACCAGCTCCTTGCCCGTGCCGCTCTCCCCGCCGATCAGGATCGTGGACCGGCTCGGCGCGGCCTGGATGATCAGGTCGAAGACCTGGCGCATCCGCGGGCTCCGGCCGATGATGCTCTGGAACCGGCTGTAGCGCTCCTGCAGGTTCTGCTTCAGGGCGCGGTTCTCGGCGACCAGCTGGCGGCGCTCGACCGCGTTCTGCAGGACGACGAGCACTTCGTCGTTCTTGAACGGCTTGGTGATGTAGTGCAGCGCGCCGCGCCTCATGGCCGAGACGGCCGTTTCGACCGAAGCGAACGCCGTGATCATGACGACGGGCACGTCCTCGTCGAGCTTCTTCATCTCGTCGAGGGTCGCGAGCCCGTCCATGCCGGGCATCATGACGTCCACGATGGCGGCGTCCACCGGCACCGACCGGGCAATGTCGAGGGCTTCGGCGCCGCTCGACGCGAGGCGGACCTCGTACCCCTCCCTGGTGAGGAGGTTCTCGAGGATCTCGCGCATGATCTCCTCGTCGTCCACGACGAGAATGGTCCCGTTACGAGGCATGGTGGGCGCTGCTGCGAGTCCTTCCGCGGGCGCCAGTGCCCGGCTGAAGCCGGGCGCCACGAAGGCCCGCTCATTTCATTCTACATGCTGTGGTACGTGGAATCCGGCTTCAGCAGGATTCGACGGCACCTGACGGCACCTAGCCCGCGCGCCCGGAGCGCGAGGCGGCGGCCACCGGCAGCGAGAGGGTGAACCGCGTCCCGACGCCGACCTCGCTGTCGCAGGCGATGGTGCCGTCGTGCTCGCGGACGATGCCGTAAGTGATCGACAAGCCGAGGCCCGTGCCCTGGCCGATCGCTTTGGTCGTGAAGAAGGGGTCGTAGATCCGCGCGAGGTGCTCGCTCGGGATGCCGGAGCCCGTGTCCCCCACCTCCACCACCGCCATGCCGTCCGCCAATCGCGTGGCGATCGACAGCCAGCCACCCTTCGGCATCGCGTCGCGGGCGTTGAGGAAGAGGTTCAGGCAGACCTGCTGCAGCTTGTGCTCGATGCCCATCACGACAGGGCCGGGCGACGCGAGGTCGCGGCGGACCTGTATCCGCGCCACCTTGAACTGGTGCTCGAGCAGCGAGAGCACGTCGCCGACGACGACGTTCAGGTCCACCGGCGCCCGCTCGTTCCCCGCGGTTGGCCGCGACAGGTTCAGCAGGCCGTTGACGATCTTCGCGGCGCGGAACGTCTGCCGCTCGATCTTCTCCAGCAGCTTGGTCCGCGGGTCGTCCTGGTCCGCGTTCTCGAGCAGCATCTGCGTGAAGCTCGAGATACCGGTGAGCGGCGTATTGACTTCGTGCGCGACGCCGGCCGCGAGGAGGCCGATCGACGCCATCTTGTCCGAGATCTGCAACTGCTCCTCGAGCTGGACCCGCGCCGTCACGTCGTCGATGATGATGACCGTCCCGCCAGCGGTTTCGTCTCCGCTGCGGAAGATGCGAAGAGGCACGGTGGTGACGTTGACCAGCATGCGCCCTTCCGGCCGCGACGCGCGCGGGGTCAGCGAGAGCCGGTACAGGTTCGCGCCGCGCGGCGCATGCCGCCGGGCCGACGAGATCGCCTCCGCGAAGGACGCGTCGAACAGCTCAGCGAGGCTCCTCCCGATCGCGTTCGCCGGGGCGAGACCGAACATGCTCTCCAGCGCCCGGTTCCATCGCACGACGCGGTCCTCGCCGTCCACCACCACCAGGCCGACGTCCAGCGATTCCAGGATGCTCTCGTTGAACGCGCGCATGCGACCCAGCTCCTCCGCCTTCAGCTGGAGCTGCCGGTAGAGGCGCCCGTTCTCGAGCGCGGTGGCCGCCTGCGCCGCCACGGCGAGCAGCAGCGCGGTGTCCTCGCTGCTCAGCGGCTCGGCGTGTGCCTTGCGCCCGAGCGCGAGCACGGCGATCGTCGCGTCTTTCGAGACACACGGGATGAAGTAGTACAGCTCCCGCTCCCGCCATGCCTCCAGCTCCTCGCCCGGGATGCCGCGGCGCGTCACGGGATCGTCGAAGCCGACCGTTTGGCCGGCTGACAGCCTGGCACCCAGCACGCTGCCTCTCGTGAGACGGAGCGCCTCGCCGGCGAGGCCCGCGGTGCGGATCGCCACGAATTCCGCCGTGCGTTCCTCTGCGAGCAGCAGGGCCATGCGGTCGACGAGCAGCGTCTCAGTGACACGCGAGACGATGCGGTCGCTGAGGCGGTAGAGGTCGAGGTCCGAACTCAGGTCGCGCGCGAAGCCGACGAGCGCGCGGCGGTAGTCGTAGCGGTCGCGGTAGAACGCGCGGTCGAAGGTCGCCTGGATCGCGTTGATCAGCGGTCGGGCGAGCAGCACCATGACGATGGTGGCCAGGACCGCGATCACGAAATTCTGCTGGTGCGAGTCTTCGAGAAACACCCAGCCGGCCAGCTTCAGGATGACCGTATAGATGGCGGCGATGGCGGCGAGCGCCGCGGCCCAGACCATCGCCCGCTTGATGATCACCTCGACATCGGCAAGGCGGTAGCGCACCAGTGCGCACGCGAACGCGAGGGGAATCAGGCTGAGCGGGACGACCGACAGCTGCAGGGTGAGCGACGGATCCACGCCGAAGGCAAACGGCACCGCGTACCCGACGGCGAAGGGCAGCGCCCCCAGCGCCGTGCCCCAGGCAATCCAGCGCAGCTGACGCCGCGCCGTGAGCGAGCGGACCTGGCCGAACGCCTTCGCAACGACGAGGAGCCCGGCCGCGAGGCAGAGCGACAGATACAGCGGCTCGATTCGCTCCAGCCAATTGGTGACCGTGCTGATGAAGAACTGGGGACCCGCCGATGCCCGTGCGATGGCGGCGACGCGCACGGCGCCAAGCAGAAGGGCGGGCAGATAGATCACGGGCCACGCGCTGCCCGGCCGGCTGTCGGCCCAGCTGGTTGGCCGCTCGGGGAAGAACAGCGTGAAGTGCAGGAATAGCGGCGGCAGTACGAGCACCGCGACCGCGTTGGCCCAGTAGAAGACCCAGTCGAGGCGGTCGAACCGGCCGGTCGCCGAGAAGGCGAACACCGCGAAAAACGCGACCGACAGCCAGAGGAAGTGCAGCGTCGCCGGGTTGCCCGGCCGCCTGAGGCGGACGACCGTCCCGACGACGAGCGTGAAGATCCCGACCGCCGCCAGGAAGTAATAGAGGTTGGTGTTTCGCGCCTGCGGAATCGGCGCGAGCTTGATGGGCACCTCGATCGTCGCCGCGTCCCGCCGCTCGAGGGTGTACGACAGCCGCTGACCGGGCTTGCCCGTGTGCAGGATCGCCAAAACCTCGGCGGCACGATCCACCGGCTGGCCGTCGATGGACAGCACCCGGTCGCCCTGCCGGACGCCTGCCGCTTGCGCGGGGCTGCCGGCCGCCACCTCGACGGCCGTCACCCCGGTGGTCCGCGTGGACCAGAACACCCCGTCCTCGACCTCGTGCCAGGTGGACCGGCGGGAGATGTTCGCAATCGCCAGCGCCAGCAGGGTGCCGACCACGGCGACCGTCCACAGTACGTTGGCCGTGGCCGCCCACCCTGGCCAGTGCCAGGTGACGATCCGCTGCGCCAGCGTGGTTCTCTGTGGCGTGTTCATGGTCGACAAGACAGACGATGGCCGTCGGCCGGATGAGTCAGCAATCCGCATACCACGGCCGCGCCGGGGCCCTGTTGCCGCAACTCCTTCAAACACTAGCAGTTTGCGGCCGAATCGGCAGCCACAACTCCTTCTGCTTCAATGAAATGGACGAAGCGTCCAAAAAGGCGAATCGCGCCAGGCCCAAAAAAAGAGCCGGGCGACGGGATGCCACCCATCGCCCGGCCCGTATATCGAATGCCAAAACTGTCTAGAACCGGACGAGCAGCCCGGTGACGACTCGCTTCGGCGGCCGGACGACGAGCAGTTCGTCGTACACCGACGCATCGTCAGCGGTGTCGCGGAACAGGTTGCGAACGGCGAGCATCA
The DNA here is from genome assembly GCA_963724775.1 of uncultured Acidobacteriota bacterium. Lineage (GTDB taxonomy): Bacteria > Acidobacteriota > Vicinamibacteria > Vicinamibacterales > Fen-181 > CAVRWB01. Next base: position 626,476 of record CAVRWB010000019.1, on the reverse strand, counting down.
CCTGCCAGCGTGCGGACGTGAAATCGAGGAACGGCAGGCGTTGCATGACCTGGACGTCGAAGCGGGCGTCGAGCCCCGGCTTCACCGCATCCTGCTCGCGGCGCGCGAAACCGGTGTTCACGCGGCACGCCAGGAAGACGTGCGTCGCGGTGATCGGCACATCGGCTTCGACAGCGGTCGTCACGTCGTTCAGCAATTCCGAGGAGGGCCGCGCGCCGTTGCCCACGAGGAGGAGCCCGTAGTCGGTCGCCACGCCAGGCAGCCAGTTGGACCGCGTCAGCGTGTAGGCGACGGAACCGCGCACGTGGGAGGACAGCACGTTGCTGATCCCGACCCCCCACCCGCTCGTCGCGACGCCGCCGCCGTTGCCCACCACATAATGCCCGGTCTCGCCGGCCGGCGTGGGGCTGAGGCCGAAGACCGCCACCTGCTGGTTCCCGGTCACCTGGTAGAACCCGCGGAACGTCGCGACGAAGCTGCGCGGAAGATCCTGCTCGGCCGACACCTCGTAGTGCTGCGTGCGCTCCGCCATGAGCGGGCCGAAGCCGAGGAAGGTGCGCTCGGGCGGCACCCAGAGACCCGACACGAGCGGCTCGAGGAATTCCTCGGCGCCCGGCGCGAGCATCCGGCGCGAGAGCGTGCCCTGCAGCCGGAACCCCTTGACGGGCGTGAGCGTCAGGCTGACCCGCGGACTGAACAGGCCCGGCCCGCCCAGGTAGTCGTACCGCGCATAGCGGGCGCCGTACGCCAATGTGGTCCCGGGCGCCAGCGTCCAGCGATCGGCCCCGTAGATCGCGCCCGCCGACCGCGCGCCCTCGCTGCCCATCGCGATCGGCCAGCGCGAGCCGGGCGTGAAGCGCTGCGTGCTGTAGGACACACCGACGTCGTACAGGTGCTCGGCCGGTGCCCGCTTGCGATACGCGCCAGCGAGGAACCACGAGCCGAGATCGCCCTGTGCCATCACCTGGCCCGACCAGTCACCGTGGCCCCACGCAGGGCCGCCGACCGACACGAACGCCACGCCTCGCAGCGGGACCGCCGGCGAGACGGACGACGACGTGCTGTCGAAGGTCCCGGACGTCAGGAGGTGGACTTCTCCGCTGAGCGGAAGCTCTCCCAGAAGGCGGCCGGGGCTGCTCATCGAGTTCGATCTGAACAACAGCGTGCCCGGCTGCGCGCCCTCCGGCGTGTCGTTCGATCCATCGAGGGCTGCGCGTTCGGCTTCCTTCAAAATGCTCCGGCGCAGGTGGCGCAGCCGCCACGCCGTCTCGCCCGGATCGGTCTCGGTTCCGGAGGCGTCGGTCTCGTCGCCGGGGCTGAGCGCAAGGGGTTCGGCGCCGTGCACGACGCCCGCCGCGAGAATCCTGGGGGTTTCGGTGCTCGCCGCGCTCCGCTGGAGCGTGACCGAGAAGCGCGTGGGACCGCTGCCTGCGACCTGTACGATCTGACGCCGTGAGGCCACGTAACCGACGCGCTGCGCGCGCACGATGTACGAGCCGGGCGGGAGAGACCGCAGCGTGAAGGAGCCGTTGCGGTCGGTGACCGCGCTGGCGCTGGAGGAGCCGAAGAAGGCCGAGACGGTGACGCCGGCGAGCGGCGCGCCGCGCTCGTCGAGCACCACGCCTTCGATATTGCCGATCGCGGCCCGGGCGACGCGGCGCACCTGGTCCTCGCCAGTTGCGCGGGCGCTGTCGGGCTGCGCGCGCGCAGGCAGGTTCGACCCGACGAGACCTGCAACGACCGTTGAGGCGACGATCGAATAAATGCGGTTCATAACTCTGGCCTTCACCGCTCCCGGCCTGATCGTACTATACCGGGAACCAGGCGCCGGCCGAGGGCCGGCGCCCGATGATCGCAACTGTCGCGGAAGGCCGACGCGGCAGCCTTCCCGTCAGGAACCCGCCACCACCGTAAAGGGGACGTTCTCGGTAATGGTCTTGTTCCCCAGCTTGTCGGTGACCTTGACCTCGAGGCGGTAATCACCCTCGGGGAAGCTCGCGAGCGGCACCGACTGACCCGCCGAAATCTGGTTGATGTTCACGTCCCACTGCGGCGGCAGGGTCTGCGCGTTGAAGTTCTGCGGGCTCGTCTTGTTGAAGTACTTCTCGCCGTCCTTCGTCTTCTGGTAGAAGCTGTACTCGATCGAGACGTCCGGCTTCTTCGCCGTCGCATCCAGCGTCGCGTTGTAGACGACGAAAATCCAGGAGATCTCGTCCTTCTTCGTGAACTTGTTCACCAGCGCCGGCGTCAGCTTCATGTTCCCGAAGGTGTAGGGGTTCTCCCTCAACTGGACCTCGGGCAGCGGAGCCGCCAGGTCCTCGACCTTCTCGACCACGATGATGCTGCTGAGGGCGAGGCCGGCGTTGAAGTCCGGCGCGGTGAGGCTCTGCTTCATGACCGTCGTCTTCAGCGGCGGCGCGTTCTTGTCCTTCTTGTCCGGCGTGGCCGACCGCTCGCGCACCGCGAAGTACACGTCGTATTCGCCGGGAGGCACGCCGACGTAGCGGCTCACGCGGTACGGCTGGCCCGCGGCGGGCGCGGGCGTCGCCGTCTTGACGTCGATGAAGTAGTACTCTTCCCACGCGTATTCCGGGCGGGCCTGCGGCGCGGCCTTCTTGTCCTTGTCCTTCGGATCGGCGGGCACGGCTGCCGCGGCCGGCGCGTCGCCGCCCTTCTTGACCGCCCGCACGTAGAGCAGGATCGAGCCGGACGGCGCGGCCGCCTGGTCGATGGTCAGCGTGTACGGTATGAAGGTCTTGCCCTCGCGCGACCGCATGAAGTGATGGTAGAAAGAGAGCGGGATCTCGGTCGGGGCGGGCTGCTTGCCTGCCGTGATGTTGTCGACCGCGGTCACCAGGGCCTGCGCTTCCTGCACCTGGTCTTTCGAGAACTTGGGCTGGTTCTTCTGGTCCTTCTTGTCCTGCGCGGAGACACCGGTCGGACTCACCAGAAATAGGGCGGCGAGGAGGACGCTGCACACGCTCAGCGCCCGGGCGCGAATATGCATGACGACTTTACTCCCAGTCTGCGTCGAAATGACGAATCTGTCGGATCATAATCGCGTTATAGCGCCAAAGTCAAAGAAAGCGGCCTCGCGCCGACCGCCTGCGGCAGGGGGTCGCATGGTATCATCGGGGTTCCCCGGAGGTCCCCCTTGCCCCTCCTCGACGTGTCGCTCCGCCTGTCGCCGGAATTGCCCTGCTACCCCGGCAATCCTGCGTTCGAGTTGCAGCCCGTCAAGCGCATCGCCAGAGGCGACAGCTCCAACGTCTCTGCGCTGAACCTCGGCACTCACACGGGCACTCACGTGGACGCGCCCCGCCACTTCCTGGACGGCGGTGCGGGCGCCGACGAGCTGCCGCTGGACGTGCTGGTGGGCGCCGCGCGGGTCGTGCACTTCCCGCGCGTCGGCGCCGTCACGGCTGGCCAACTGCAAGACGTCGACCTGCGGGGTGTCACCCGGCTACTCATCAGGACCGACAACTCGGCCGGCTGGGCGGCGGGTTCCCGCTTCAACCCGGACTTCGTCTACCTCGCGGACGACGGGGCGCGCCTGCTGGTCGAGCGTGGGATCCGGCTCGTGGGAGTCGATTACCTCTCGGTGGAACGATTCAAGGCGCCAGGGGCGCCCACGCACCACGCCCTCCTGGACCAGGGGGTGGTAGTCGTGGAAGGGCTGGACCTTTCGGCGGCGCAGCCGGGCGATTACGAACTGCTGTGCCTCCCGCTGAAGATCGCCGGCGGTGACGGTGCCCCCGCGCGCGTGTTGTTGAGATCGCCCTGACGCGGGCACGTGACGCGGCCGCGTAGGCAGCCCGCGACTCCTGCTAGGATAGGGAAACGTTGGCGTCGGCTGAGGTGACGGGGGAGGAGAATGCTCGACGAGGCTCTGGTCATCGTGCTCGCCGGCGGCGCGGGCGAGCGGCTTCACCCGCTGACGCAGGACCGCGCCAAGCCGGCGGTCTACTTCGGCGGCCCCTACCGCATCATCGACTTCGTCCTCAGCAACTGCATCAACTCGGGCCTCCGGCGCGTCTTCATCGCCACCCAGTACAAGTCGCTCTCGCTCAACCGCCACATCCGCATGGGCTGGAGCATCGTCTCCGAGGAGCTCGGCGAGTTCATCGAGATCCTGCCGCCGCAGAAGCGCGTGGGCGAGAACTGGTACCTGGGCACCGCGGACGCCGTCTACCAGAACCTCTACTCGATCGGGCGCGAGAACCCGCGGCACGTGATCGTCCTCGCCGGCGACCACGTGTACAAGATGGACTACGCCCAGATGCTGCGCTTTCACCAGGAGCGCGGCGCGGCCGTGACCATCGCCACGATCGAGATGCCGGTCGAGGAATCGCCGCCGTTCGGCATCGTGCAGGTGGACGAAGCGGATCGCGTCATCGGGTTCCAGGAGAAGCCGAAGAACGCCGATCGCCGATCCCCGGGTCGCCCGCACCTGGCCCTGGCCTCGATGGGCATCTACGTCTTCGAGGCCGACGTGCTGATGCGGGCGCTCGAAGCGGACGCCGCCGCGCGACACGACGCACGACTTCGGCAAGGACATCATCCCGGCGCTCATCGCGCAGGCGCCGGTCTTCGCCTACCGCTTCTACGACGAGAACAAGAAGGCGGCGAAGTACTGGCGCGACATCGGCACGCTCGACGCCTACTTCGACGCGAACATGGACCTGGTGCAGGTGAACCCGGAGTTCAACCTGTACGACCCGGAGTGGCCGCTGCGCACCTACCAGCCGCAGGCGCCGCCCGCGAAGTTCGTCTTCGCGGAAGAAGGCCGGCGGTGCGGCCAGGCGCTCGACTCGATCATCTCGCCGGGCTGCATCGTTTCGGGCAGCCGCATCTCGGGCAGCGTCCTGTGCCCGAACGTGCGGGTCCACAGCTTCTGCCACATCGAGCAGTGCATCCTGATGCCCGGCGTCCGCGTCGGCCGGCACGCGCGACTGCGGCGCGTCATCGTGGACCGCGACGTGTTCATCCCGCGCGGCGCGCTCATCGGCTACGACCTCGAGGAGGACCGCCGCCGCCACACGGTCACCGAACAGGGCGTGGTCGTCGTCACGCGGGACGACGAGCCGGCGATCCGGCGCGTCGAGCGAACGAGGCGCTCGAGATTCGAGGCGGACGCGGATCGCCGCGGGGCAGGGGTGGCGAGCATTTGATCGATTGCGACTGCGATTTCCGATCGATCGACGAGGACCGCATCGTCGTCGCAAGTCGTCAATTTCAATCGGCATTCACGCGTTCGATCGATGAAGGACTCCGTGAAGATTACCCGTGTTCATGGCCGTGAAATTCTCGATTCGCGGGGCAACCCGACCGTCGAAGTGGACGTCGCGCTCGACAACGGCATCCTCGGCCGCGCCGCGGTTCCCTCCGGCGCTTCCACGGGGGAGCGCGAGGCGCTCGAACTGCGCGACGGCGACAAGAAGCGATACCTCGGCAAGGGCGTGCAGAAGGCGGTGGGCCACGTCAACGGCGAGCTCGCGGCGGCGATCGTCGGGCAGGAGGCGGGGCAGCGCGCGCTCGACGATCGGATGAACGCCCTGGACGGTACGCCGACGAAGAGCCGCCTGGGCGCCAACGCGATCCTCGGCGTCTCGATGGCGGCGGCGCGCGCCGCCGCGCAGGCGGCCGGTCTCCCGCTCTACGCCTACATCGGCCAGCTCGCCGGCACCGGTCGCGAGCACTTCACGCTTCCCGTGCCGATGATGAACATCCTCAACGGCGGCGCGCACGCCGACAGCAACGTCGACATCCAGGAGTTCATGGTCGTCCCGCTCGGCCTGCCGTCGTTCCGCGGAGGCGCTTCGGGCCGGGGCCGAGACCTTCCACGCGCTGCGCTCGATCCTGAAGCAGCGCAGTCTCTCCACCGGCGTCGGCGACGAGGGCGGTTTCGCCCCCAGCCTGTACTCCAACCAGCAGGCACTGGAGCTGGTGATCGAGGCGATCGGGAAGGCCGGCTACAAGGCCGGCCAGGAGGTGTGCGTCGCCCTCGACGTGGCCGCCAGCGAGCTGTGGGTGGACGCGGGTGACGGCAAGGGAGCGCCGGACGCGCGCACCGGGCACTACCACTTCAAGCAAGTCGGGCGGAGCAACGACAGGACGCCCGCCGAGATGGTGGAGATGTACGCGGAGTGGATCCGGCAGTACCCGATCGTCTCGATCGAGGACGGCCTGGCGGAAGGCGACTGGTCCGGCTGGGAACTGCTCACGCGCGAGCTGGGCGGCCGCGTGCAGTTGGTGGGCGACGACATCTTCGTGACCAACCCGTCGATCCTGCAGCGCGGCATCGAGCGGAAGATCGCCAACAGCATCCTGATCAAGCTGAATCAGATCGGCATCGGTCACCGAGACGCTCGACGCGATCGCCATGGCGCGCGACGCCGGCTACACGACGGTCATTTCACACCGCTCGGGCGAAACCGAGGACGCGACGATTGCGGACCTGGCGGTCGGCACCGGCGCGGGCCAGATCAAGACGGGGTCGGCCAGCCGCATCGGATCGCGTGGCGAAGTACAACCAGCTGCTCCGCATCGAAGAGGAACTGGGCGCGTCGGCCCGGTACGCCGGCCGCGAGGCCATTCGGCAGCTGACGGTCTGAGGACCTGAGAACGTAGACTTGAGAACGTAGAAACTGAGAACGTAGAACTAAGAACGTAGACCTGAGAACGTAGAACTGAGAACGTAGAACTTGGAAGCGGGAAGAAACGACGAACAGCCCGCGGAAACGTCCGGCGGGCCTTCCATTCGACGTGTTCCAACCTCTCAGTTCTACGGTTCTCAGTCCGTGGTCATTCCACCGGCTCTGTCGTCTCACCCGCCGAGATCCTCAACGACCGCAGGAACCGGCGGTCGGCCGCGGTGATGTCGTAGGTCCGCGCCGCGGGTAGCAGGCGGCGGGACGGCGGCACCACCGCCGCGCGAGCGAGCGCCCCGGGGTGCGGCGCGTCCACCGCCCGCACCTGCGCCTCGACCGACACGTCGATCTCGAACCCGCCCGCCCTCGCCCTTGCCCGACAGGCCTGGACCTCGGCATCATGCGCAATCGCGGCGGAAATCGCCTCGATGAGTTCCTGCGCGTAGCGGTGCGCCGCGTCGTCCATGCCTGCCTCCTGAAAGCCGCGCGCCGCGGCAAGTCCCCTGCAGCAGACTCCACGGCTCGTGGACCGATGCCGGTGGAATCCGTCGTCGGGCGGACTCGACGCTGCTCCGCGGTCGTAATACTGCTGAACTTGCTGTAATTTGCGAGGGAAGTCGAGCGCTCAGCGCATTCTAGAGGGCCACCGGGAGTGTGTCAAGAAACCGTCACCGCCCGGTCGCCCGGCCGCTTCGCGTAGAATTGACGCCGCTGCCTCATGACACCTGATGAGACGTCTCTCCTCGACGTGCAGGACCTCACGACGGTCTTCGAGATCGGCGGGCGGACCCTGCGCGCGGTGGACACCGTGAGCTTCACCGTGAGGCGTGGCGAGACCGTTGGCCTGGTCGGCGAATCGGGCAGCGGCAAATCGGTGACGGCCGCCTCGATCATGGGGCTGGTCCAGCCGCCTGGCCGGGTCGCCGGCGGCCGCGTCCTCTTCGACGGCGCCGATCTCCTGCAGCTGTCGGAACGCGAGAAGCGCCGCATCCGTGGCGCACGCCTCGCGCTCATCCTCCAGGAACCGTCGAGTGCCCTGAACCCGGTGTTCACTATCGGCGACCAGCTTGCCGAAGCGATGACCGTCCACGGCGCCAGGCGGCGGGATGCGAACGCGCGCGCCCTCGAGCTGCTGCGCGCGGTCCGGATCCCGGACGCCGAACGGCGACTGGGTGAGTATCCCCACCAGCTGTCGGGCGGCCTTCAGCAACGGGTCCTGGTCGCGATGGCCCTGGCGTGCCGGCCGTCGCTCGTGATCGCCGACGAGCCGACCACCGCGCTCGACGCGACCGTGCAGGCGCAGATTCTCGACCTGCTGCGGGAGATGCGCTCCGTCTTCGGACTGTCCCTTCTGCTGATCACCCACGACCTGGGCGTGCTCGCCGTCCATGGCCGATCGCGTCGCGGTGATGTACGCCGGGCGCATCGTCGAACAGGGCACGGTGAGAGATGTGTTTCACGCGCCCGCGCATCCGTACACGCGCGGCCTGCTCAAGTCGCTCCCCGCGTCCGGCGCCGGCCGCCGTCTCCAGGCCATCGACGGCAGCGTCCCGCGGCTCGATGCCCTCCCTGCCGGGTGCGCGTTCGCGCCTCGATGCCCCGAACGCCTCGACGCGTGCGCCATTCAACCGCCGAACGCCGTGACGCTCGGGCCGGACCGCGAGGTGAGGTGCTACTTGCACACGCCTGGCGACGTCGGCCACCCGGTGACCGGGCAGGTCGACCGGACAACGCCGAGCCACAACGGGCGTCGCGCATGACACCCTCGCCCGACTCGGCCCTGCTCGCCGTTCGACACCTCGTGAAGGAGTTTGCCCGCCCGCGCGGGCTCTGGGGGCGAGGGGCGCCGGTTCGCGCGGTGGACGATGTCAGCTTCACCATCGAGCGCGGGGAGACCTTCGGGCTCGTGGGGGAATCGGGCAGCGGCAAGACGACCACCGGCCGGTGCGTGCTGCGGCTCGTGCAGCCGACTTCCGGCGAGGTGCTCTTTGCGGGACGCAACCTGCTGTCGCTGTCTGGCTCGGAACTGCGCCGAGCCCGCCGCGAGATGCAGGCCGTCTTCCAGGATCCCTTCTCTTCGCTGAACCCCAGGATGCGGGCCGCCCAGATCGTGGAGGAGCCGCTCGTCATTCACCGCCGCGGAACCGCGGCGCAACGCCGCGAGCGCGTCGCAGACCTGTTCCGGCTCGTCGGCCTCGACCCGTCGCACCTCGAACGCTACCCGCACGAGTTCAGCGGCGGGCAGCGCCAGCGGATCGGACTGGCTAGAGCCCTGGCGCTGGAACCAGCCTTCATCGTCGCCGACGAGCCCGTGGCCGCGCTCGACGTCTCGGTGCAGGCGCAGATCGTCAACCTGCTGCTCGACCTCCAGCAGCGCCTGACGCTCACGTATTTGTTCATCGCGCACGACCTGCGCCTGGTGGAGCACATCTGCGACCGGGTCGCGGTGATGTACCGCGGCCGCATCGTCGAAATGGCGCGCACGGCCTCACTCTTCGACACGCCCGCCCACCCCTACACGCGCGCCCTGCTGTCAGCGATACCGGTGCCGGACCCCGATCAGCGGCCGGCCCGCATCGAGTGGGATGCGGAGGGTGTCGATCTCAAGGCAGAACTGCGACAGGTGGGGACCGAGCACTTCGCAGCGATCTGAGGGTGTGGAGCAGGACTGAAGTCCTGCTCTTTCCGAAGATGCTGGGCAGATGTGTCGTGGTGGGTGGCGAACCGACACCACTGCCGAGGATCAACGGAAAGCACAGGGCTTCAGCCCTGTGCTGTCGTCCTCATGCCTGCACTGTGACTTCCGGCGCCTTGCGGCGGACGTCGTCCGAGATCTTGCCGTCGCGGATGTGCAGGACGCGGTAGGCGTGGGCGGCGATGTCTGCTTCGTGCGTGACGAGGACAATCGTATTCCCAGCCCGGTGCAGCCGCTCGAAGAGGGCCATGATCTCCACACCGGTCTTCGAGTCGAGGTTGCCGGTCGGCTCGTCGGCGAGGAGGATCGAGGGGTTGTTGACCAGGGCACGGGCGATGGCCACGCGCTGGCGCTGGCCGCCGGACAACTGGTTCGGCCGGTGCATCATCCGGTCGCCGAGCTCCACGCGCTCGAGCGCGCCCCGCGCGCGCTTCTGCCGGTCCGACGACGGCACGCCCGCGTAGACGAGAGGCAGTTCGACGTTGTGGAGCGCCGTCGCGCGCGGCAGCAGGTTGAAGGTCTGAAAGACGAACCCGATTTCCTCGTTCCGGATCCGCGCCAGTTCATCGTCGTTCATCTGGCCCACCTGCTTTCCGTTCAGCAGGTAGCTGCCCTTCGATGGCGTGTCGAGGCAACCGATCAGGTTCATCAGGGTCGACTTGCCGGAGCCGGACGGCCCCATGATGGCCACGTATTCACCGCGCTCGATCTCGAGGTTCACGCCGCTCAGCGCGTGGATCTCCTCGCTGCCCATCTCGTAAGTCTTCCAAAGGTCCTGAGTTTCAATCAGTGGCATCGGGCAAACGTCCTCCGGGAACCGTACACGGATCAATACGACGGAGGGGGCGAAGCTGTTCCGCCGTGCGTCAATCGCGGCGTGCCCCGCTGGCGCCTGACCTCGCCGGCGGCTCGGTGATGGGCAGGTCACGGAACGCGGGCAGCCGAGGAACCTGGACCGTCAGGCGCGCGGCTCCGAAGCCAGGCATCGGGTAGCGGCCCCATCCCTCCACCGCGCCACCGGGGGCGATGTCGCCGAGACCCGTCGAACACTGCGGCTGTTCCTGGCCGTCGCGCAGGACGAACAGCTTCTTCCGTCGCTCCTCGTCCACGACGTAGATGCCCGACAGCGAGCCCGCGTCCCCGGGGACATCGGCGAAGGCATCGCCGATCGAAACCGGAGAGGTCTTGTCCGGATTCGACAGCCGGAACGTGATCGACACCGCCTCGGCGCCTGTACGCACGATTTCCGTCACCTGGACGCGCACCCTCGGCGCGTCGCAGACCGCTTCGGCGAGAACCGGGCGGGCGGCAGCCGGCGGGTTGACAGCCGGCCTTGGTGGTTGCCCAACGCGGCCGGGCGGCGAGCAGGCGGCCAGGAACAGGACGAGGGTTGCCGTGCCGAACACAGAACAGAGAAGGTAGAACGTGGATCGGGGAGCAGGGGCGCGCGGCGCCAGCCGTCGTTCTCCGTTCTTCGTTCCCAGTTCTTCGTTCTCAGTTCGGCTCACGCGATCGGGCCCTGGTAGCCGGGCGTCGGCGGGAGGTCGGGGGGCACCAGGGGCACCTTCTTCCGGAAGATGGCCGCCCCGATGAGCCCGCCGAGTGTCGAAAACAGGATCGCCAGGCACAGGAACACGAAGAATCCGAAGATCGCGCCGAGGACGCTGAAGCCGCCGTGGCGCAGGGCGTCCATCATCGGCCGGACGTTCTCCGGGATATCACCGGCGTTCTGCAGCAGCCGTTCGGCGATCCGGCCCTGGACCGGCCCCATGACGAGGCCGACGGGGATCGACACGAACAGCTGGACGACCGAGCCTATCAGGCCGGCGAGCAGCCCCACCACCGCCCCATCGCCGGGAGTGATCGGCGCCGACTGGTTCGCCTGGAGGAGATACGCCGCGACCACGCCGCCGGCCAGGATCCAGAGACAACAGCAGACGTTGCCGAGGCTGATGAGCGGCAGCGCGGACAGCACGCCGAGCAGGAGGCCCCCATACAAGGCCGGCTGGAACTTGTCGGACTGCATAGAGGCCTCCGCGGGTTCGAACGGAGAACTGAGAACGTAGAAGTGAGAACGTAGAACATTTCCGAAACCGGCAGCGCCCCGGTTCCAACCCGTTCTGGTTCCCAGTTCTACGTTCTCCGTTCCAAGTTCTCACTTCTAGTCGTAGTATTCCGTCCCCAAGTGCGTGATCAACGGCTCGTTCTTCAGGAAGCGGAGGGTGTTCTTCAGCTTCATCATCTGAATGAACAGGTCGTGCTCCGGGTACAGTCCGCGCGCGTGCATCGGGCTCTTGAAGTAGAACGAGAGCCACTCCTGGATCCCCGAGAGGCCGGCCCGCTTCGCCAGGTCGAGGAACAAGACCAGGTCGAGCACGATAGGCGCCGCCAGGATGCTGTCCCGGCAGAGGAAGTTGATCTTCAGCTGCATCGGGTAGCCGAGCCACCCGACGATATCGATGTTGTCCCAGCCTTCCTTGTTGTCGCCGCGCGGCGGGTAGTAGTTGATCCGCACGACGTGGCACAGGTCCTTGTACAGCTGGGGATACAGGTCGGGCTGCAGGATGTAGTCGAGGACCGACTTCTTGCTCTCTTCCTTCGTCTTGAAGGACTCGGGATCGTCCAGCACCTCGCCGTCACGGTTGCCGAGGATGTTGGTCGAGTACCAGCCCGTTGATGCCGATCAGCCGCGCCTTGAGGCCCGGCGCGATAATGGTCTTGATCAGCGTCTGGCCCGTCTTGAAGTCCTTCCCCGTAATCGGGCACCCCTGGTCGTGGGCGAGCTGCATCAGCGCCGGGATGTCGACCGTGAGGTTGGGCGCGCCGTTCGCGTACGGGATGCCTTCCTTCAGCGCCGCGTAGGCGTACACCATGCTCGAGGGGATGTTGACGTCGCTGCACTGCAGCGCGCGCTCGAAGGCCTCGATCGACTGGTGCGCGTCGGTCTCGGTCATGAAGATCTCGGTGCTGCCGCACCAGATCATCACCATCCGGTCCAGGCCGTTGTCCGCCTTGAAGCGGCGGATGTCGGCGCGCACCTGCTCGGCCAACTCCATCTTGTTGGCGCCCTTCTTGACGTTCGGCCCGTCGAGCCGCTTCACGTAGCGGCGATCGAAGACCGCGGGCCATGGCTTGATCGCCTCCATCTCGGGCCTGATCTTCTCGAGGAGCGCGGGCTCGAGTACGCCGGCCGTGGTCGCCGCCTCGTAGCAGTTGTCCTCGAAGATGTCCCAGCCGCCAAAAACGATGTCCTCGAGCGACGCGAGCGAGACGAAATCCTTGATCAGGGGGGTACGACCGTCCGTCCGCTTACCCAGGCGGATGGTTCCCATCTGCGTGAGCGATCCGATCGGAGCCGCTATCCCCTTGCGAACCGCCATGACACCTGCAATGAACGTGGTGCTGACGGCGCCGAGTCCGACGAGGAGAATGCCGAGCTTGCCTGTGGGTGGGGCTATTTCAGCTGGTTGTTTCACGAGGTGGAACTATATCATGAGCGAAACTGGCGATCCGGCCCGGACGCGGGGAGCCCCGGCCGCCCGCTGGGTGTCCAATCTCAAGGGGGCGTGCGACGTGAGGATTTTCCGCGAGGGACCGGGGCCGTACGCGCTCACCGAGGCGATGACCGGCGTCCGCCTGGGTGACCGCCTCATCTACCTCGGCGCCGGCGACCCGGCGATGTTCGCCGCGCTTGCCGCCAAGGTCGGCCTGACCGGCCGGGCCCGGGCCCTCGTGGAATCCGAGGCCGCCAGCGAGCGGATCAAGGAAGCCGCCGCCCGCGCGGGGGTCCTCATCGAGGTGGCCATCGCCGACTTCCAGGGGCTCGCGCTCGACAATGCGGCTTTCGACATCGCGGTGATCGATGCGACAGCCGGCGTGGTGCCCCAACTGAGCGCCGGCCTGCGCACCGCGGCCGGCGCGGCAGTCCTGCGCGCGCTCCGTCCGCGCGGCCGCGCGATTGTCGTCGAGCGCGACAAGAAAGGGTGGTTCGCGGCGTTCAAGGGCCGGCCAGAGGGCGTCGACGCGTTCCGCGACCAGGGCGCGGCGGCGGCACTCCTCGAGAGCGCGGGATTCCACCCGGTCCGGCTCCTGGCCGAGCGGGCGGGAGAGCGGTTCACGGAAGGTTGGAAACGGTCGGAAGAGCCGTTGACCGTTGACCGTTCAGCGTTGACCGTTGACCATTGAGGGCCGAGCGTTCAGGGTTCAGGGTCGACCGTTGACGGCGAACGCTTGACGCATGACGGTTGACAGTACGTCGACCGTTGACCGTTCAGCGTCGACCGTCGACCGTCGACGGCGAACGCTTGACGCATGACGGTTAACGCTTGACGGTTAACGCTTGGGGCTGTCCCCTCCAGGTGGCGGCGGCCGACTTCCCGCCGTAGAACTCGCGCATTTCCGAATACCCTGTTCGGCAGCGCTTTTGCCTGATCGGGCTTAACGATGGCGCGCCTCATGCCTTCGCTCCGTCGCTCTCGGCCTCGCGTTGGCCGTCACGGCGGCCGCGGCGATCCTCCACGCCCAGCAACCGGCCGCAACCGCGTCGCAGGATGGCCAGCGGCCCGTCTTCCGCAGCGGCGTGGACCTGGTTCACGTCACGGTCACCGTGACCGATGGCCGCGGCCACTTCGTCCGGGGACTTGGCAAGGACGACTTCAAGGTCACCGAAGACGGACAGGCACAGCCAATCGTCCAGTTCAGCTCGGACCGCGCGCCGGTGAGCATTGGCTTCGCCCTCGACACGAGCAGCAGCATGGCGGGTGCGAAGATTCGCGAGGCGAAAGACGCGCTGTTCAGGGTGATGGACGAGCTGCTCCAGCCGGACGACGAGATGTTCCTTTACACGTTCAGCGACACGCCGATGCTTCGACAGGGATGGACCACCGACCGCCGGTCGCTCCACGACGCGCTCGACAGCGTGATGGCGCACGGCCGCACGGCCCTGTACGACACCGTGAGCGAAGCGGTCAGCCTGCTCGAAACCGGCAAGTACAGGAAGAAAGTGCTGCTCGTCGTCTCCGACGGCAACGACACCGCCAGCTTCACGCCGCTGGCCGGGCTTCGTGAGCGCATCGATCAGTCGGAGGCGATGGTGTATGCCATTGCCATCGACTCGAACGAGCGGCGCCTCTTCGACGGCATGCGCCGCGATCCATCGCCGTGGCCCTCGCTCGCGCGCCAGATCCGGCCGCCGCAGCGTCCGCCCATCTTCCCGCCCCGGCCTCCCATCGGCAGGCCGGGACCCGACCCTGGCGGCGGGAGGCCGCCGTGGTCGCCCCCGCCGCCGCCTTCCTCCACACGGCCTGGGATGCCGCCTGACGCGGCGAACGTTCAGGCGCTGCGTGAGCTGACGGACATCAGCGGGGGACGCACCGAGCTGGTGCGAACGAGCGTCGACATCGGGCCGGCGACGGCGAGCGTCGCGGACGAACTGAGCCGGCAGTATCAGCTGATGTACCAGGCCACCACCAAGCGAGACGGCCGCTGGCACGCCATCGAGGTGACGGTCCGCGACAGCTCGTTCCAGGTCCGGGCGAGGAAGGGCTACATGGCGGGAAAAGCGGACTAAGGCCTCGGGAGTCTTTTCATGGCAGGGACCCCGCGGACTTACAAATGTGTGATCCGCTCTGAGCGCCTGTGTTACCTCGGTTCTCCTCGTTGACGACGACGAGGCCTTCTCTTGCCGCCCGGCACAACGTCGCCGACGCCTGCCACCGATTCGCCACGAGGTTCCTCGATGAGTGACGTGTTTCCCTCCTCGCGCCAGGCGCGTTGGCAGCAGAGCCGCGCCAGCCTGCCGTGGCCCGGCCGGGCGCGGGCGCCACGCAGGAGGCAGCAGCCACACAGGTTCGGGGGAGAGTAGCCCCGCGGAACCGGTGCGGGCTCAGCTACTGCCTCCCGCCTGGCGCCTGCTCAAGCTCGTGCCGCACGCGGGCGCCCATCGCCTGCGCGGCGTCGGTTTCGTAGTGGTCCGCGTTCGTCGACCTGCCGAGCGTGCCGAACAACGCCCTGAAGGCGTCCGTGGTACTGACCCAGATCGCCCGCGCAACTTCCAACGCGTGCTGCAGCTCATGCGCGAGCATCGCGATCAGCGCGGCGTCACAGCGGCGCGGCTGCAGCCATACGCGCACGTACCGGACACCGGCGGCCGCGCCTCGGAACCGGAGCGAACCCTCGAGGGAGCCGGGCTCGTTGGGATCGAGGTCCACGTACACCACGAGGTCCGACTCGCGTATCTCGGACACGAGCGCGGCGAGCGAGGGGGAGCGCCGTATGCCGTCCTCGAGCAGTCGGGCGCCGCGCGGCTGCAGCGGCCTGACGTCGCCGGCCGCCGCTGCAGACGCGACCGCGACCGCCACCATGCCGAGCATCGCCGCGTGCCACGCCTGCCTTGCGCGCATCGGATCCTCCCCGTGCTCGTCGCTGCTGGGAGGTAAAATGGGCGCCGGTGCGCGGCCGGTCTTTGGCGGTTCCTTGGCAATTCATTGGGATTTACTGGAGGCCCCGTGAGGATTCGGTTCGCAGGCTTCACGCTGGACGACGAGCGCCGCCAGCTGCTCGCGGACGACGAGGCCGTCCACGTGTCGCCCAAGGCGTACGAGTTGCTAAGCTGCTGCTCGAGCAGCGGCCCAAGGCGCTCTCGAAAGCCGAACTGCACGAGCGGTTGTGGCCCGGCACGTTCGTGTCGGAGGTGAACCTCGCCGCGCTCGTCAACGAGGTCCGCGCCGCGCTTGGCGAGCGCGGCCGTCACGGCCGTTTCATCAGGACGGTGCATGGCTTCGGCTACGCGTTCGCGCATGAAGCGGTCGAGCGAGGTGCGAAGCACGGCGCGTGCGGCCTGCGGTGGCCGCGCCGGCCGCGGCCTGGAGTGCTGGCTGTCGTGGGGAGCGCGCGACTACGCGCTGCGGCCCGGCGCGCAGACGATCGGGCGCGACCTCGACGCGGATGTGCGCATCGACGCGCTGTCGATCTCGCGGCCGCACGCCCGCCTGACGTGGCGCGGCGCCGAGGCGTCGATCGAGGACCTGGGCAGCAAGAACGGGACGTGGGTGAACGGCGCGAGGGTCGACGGACCCGCGCGGCTCGAGGACGGCGACGAAGTGAGACTCGGGACGATCACGCTCACCTTCCGCAATCTCGGGGCGCCGGGTAGCACGGTAACCGCTGGGATGAGCTAGTCAACATCCCGCCGGTCCCCAGGGGGGCCAGGATCTCGTACGGCCCGAGTCGGGTTCCCGAGTTCAGCATGAGCCGATCCCCTTGGCTATGGCGTGACCTCGCCGTAGCTCGCCACGAGAGGTGCGCGAGCGGAGGCGGGCCGCCTGCGCCCAGCGGCGATAGAACCTCCTATGGCCCGAGCCGAGCGCCGGACGCCAGTATCATCCGCCTCCGCCCCTGTCCGACTTGGCCGACCGTGCGGACTTCCTCTCAGATCCCGGCGGGGATCCGCGACGCACCCGTGATCGCCGTGCGGCTCTCGCCGCACGGCTGAGCCGATCGTCGAAGCTCGAGAACTCGATGTCGTCTCCAGCCGCCCGCCGCAGCACCGCGAGGAACGATGCAAGGTGAACGCTGTCGTAGGCGCGGAGACGGTGGCGTTCGGCGAGGTCCCCGGCTTCCCGGCAGAGCCCATCGGAAACGTCGATGGAAAGGAACGCCCCCCAGTCATGCTCGAAGGCCTGGCTGGCGGCCCGATACCCCGCCGCCGTCAAGGCGTTCTCGCGCCGGCGCCGGGCCAGGGCGGCTCTGGTCTCGGGGTAGGCGAGAGCCGACGTGGCCACGACGGCCGCCCTGTTGACCAGCGACCTCACCGACTCGCTGCCTGGCTCGAGGATGTAGAGCTTCACGAGGCTGCTCGTATCGAGATAGAGGTTCATCACCGGTCCTCGAGAACAGCGTCCGACACCGTGCGGCCGGCGGCAACAGCCACGAGCGGCGTGCAGCCCGCGGGCTTGCCGCCGTTCCACCGGGCGCCGCCGTCGGCGACGATCGCCTGCGCCCACTCGACGGAAGGTGGGGGGGCGATCGGCTCGATGGCCGCGATCGCCCGGCCGCGTTCGGTGACGATGACCCGATGGCCGGCGCGGACCCGCTTGAGGTGGTAGCTGAGGTGTGCCTTCAAGTCCCGGATTCCGACGCTGCGCATGACGGGCCTCCGAATGTGACTACAATGCTATCACTATGTGGTCACATCGTGCAGGCCTAGCCGTCCCCTAGCCCCTAGCCCCTAGCCCCTAAATTAGTAATAGAAGATCTGCAACTGCAGCAGCACCTGCGTCCGGTCGGGCGCGCCGTTGGTGTGCTGCCGCCCGCCGCTGAACTTCAGGTTCCGCTGGTGCCCGGCCATCCAGTACGCCAGGCCCGCCTGCCAGTAGTGCTGGTCAGCCATCGCCTCGGGGCTGAGGTTGCGGTTCGAGGTACCTGGACGAAGGGCGACACGCGGCCCTTCGCGAAGTGCGCCGCGGCCTCGACGAGGTAGGTGTCCTGCTTCGGCAAGACCGTGAGGAAGGTCCCGCCATCGAACCGCGTCCAGTTGAACTGGACAGTGACCCCCTGCTCGCCCTCGTTGAACGGCTGCTCGACGAACACGTCGGTCGCGTACTCGTGGTAGTCCTTCTGGTGGTCGAAGCTGGCGCCGACGCCGACGACGCGCCTGGTCGCCTGGAAGGTGCCGGCGTAGAAGAACCCGGTGTCGGCCGCGAAGGGGTACCACACGGCGCGGCCCGCGACGCGCAGTTCGTTGCGCGCCTCGGTGCCTCGGACGCCCTGGAACACGCCGAGGCGGTATTCCAGGTGCTGTTTGAGCGGGTAGCCCCGCAGCTGCACACCGTAATCGCGGCCCATCCGCGTTGCGAGGGGCCCCGCTTCGAGGCAGCTGTACGGGCCGTAGTCCACGGGCAGCAGCGTCGCGGCCGACTGGCTGTGATTGTGCCCGAGCGGCGGGAGGATCATCCCGGTGTCCACCTTGAACGCGGCGCTGTGGTCGTAGGTGACGAAGGCGTCCTGCAGGTAGATGAACCCGCTGTCCTTCGCCCACGTCGGGTTGGCAATCCGGTCAGGGTTCGACTTCCCGACGTTCGGGCTGTCGGTCTCGAAGAAGAACGTCCACTTGTCTGCGATCTTCCCGCCGAACAGCAGGCGGAACCGCCGCAGATAGACGTTCTGCGAGTATGCGGATCCGTCGGAGGTCTGGAGCACGTCGAGCTGCGGCTGTGCGAGGAAGCCGAACTTGACGTTCGCCTTCCCGTCCTTCGACTCGACCTGCCACTGCGCCGCCGCCGGCCGTCCGCCGGCCAGCACCAGGCCGGCCGTGACGAACGCGCACAGGACCGCCCACCGCCTGTTCATGCTCACTCCTCCGCCCTTCCGCCGTGGCACCGCCCGGCCGCGGGCGACGGGTCGGCGGCTTTCGTCCTCGTTCAGCGCCTCGTTGGGGGGGCGGGGGCAGAGCATCGGCGGACGCCGCGACGCGGAGCGCGCCACGCTGCGGAACCCGGCCGCATATTGTGCAGGATTTCCGCCGTCCGGTCGAGCTTGAGAGACGGGGTGCCAGGTGCCGAGCGTCAGACCTTCCCCGGGCGGCCCTCAGCGCGCGACACCATCACCGGGATGACGACACGGCACGTGCGTCACGGCTGTTCCGACTCGTACTTGGCCTTGACCCTCGCGACCGCCGCCGGATCCGCGAGCGTCGTGGTGTCGCCGAGCGCCTTCCCCTCGGCGATGTCGCGCAGGAGGCGGCGCATGATCTTGCCCGAGCGCGTCTTCGGCAGGTCCGCCGTGAAGAAGATGTCGTCCGGCTTCGCGATGGCGCCGATCTTCTTCGCCACGTGCTCCTTGAGTGTCGCCACCATCTCGGGGCCGGCCGCGACGCCGTCCTTGAGGGTGACGAACGCGGCGATCGACTGGCCCTTGATCTCGTGCGGCTTGCCCACCACCGCCGCCTCCGCCACGTCCGGGTGATCCACGAGCGCGCTCTCCACTTCCATCGTGCCCACGCGGTGGCCGGCGACGTTCAGCACGTCGTCCACTCGGCCGAGCAGCCAGAAGTAGCCCTCCTGGTCCCGCTTGGCCCCATCGCCGGTCACGTAGACGTCGTTGCCCCACCGGTTCCAGTACCTGCCGGACGTACCGTGTCGGATCGTTGAAGATCGTGCGCAGCATGCCCGGCCACGGCCGCGTGAGCGCCAGGTAGCCTCCGCCGACGGGCACCCTGCCGCCGCGCTCGTTGACGATCTCGGCCTTGATCCCGGGAAAGGCGTGCGTCGCGGAACCCGGCTTGAGCGTCGTGATGCCGGGAAGCGGCGTGATCAGGATGTGCCCCGTCTCCGTCTGCCACCACGTGTCCACCACCGGGCAGCGCTGGCCGCCGATGTGCACGTAGTACCACATCCACGCCTCGGGGTTGATCGGCTCCCCGACGCTGCCGATCAGGCGGAGCGTCTTCATGTCGTGGCGCCGGGGCCACTCCGGGCCATGGCGCATGAACGCACGGATCGCGGTGGGCGCGGTGTAGAAGACCGTGACGCCATGCCGCTCGATGATGTCCCAGAACCGGTCTTGCTCGGGCCAGTCGGGCGCCCCTTCGTACATCACGACGGTCGCGCCGTTGGCGAGCGGCCCGTAGACCACGTAGCTGTGGCCGGTCACCCACCCGATGTCCGCGGTGCACCAGAAGACATCCTCTTCCTTCAGGTCGAAGACCCACTTCGAGGTGGCATAGACGCCCGTGAGGTACCCGCCCGTCGTGTGGACGATGCCCTTGGGCTTCCCGGTCGTGCCGGACGTGTAGAGGATGTACAGCATGTCCTCCGCGTCCATCGCTTCCGGCTCGCACGACGCGGATGCGCTCTTCATCACGTCGTGGTACCAGACGTCGCGCCCCTCGGTCATCGTGACCGGCCTGTCGAGGCCGCCGCCCCGCTTCAGCACCACGACGTGCTCGATGCTCGGCGTCCCGGTGAGCGCGTCGTCGGCCATCGCCTTCAGTGGCACGATCCCGCCGCGCCGGTATCCCCCGTCCGCCGTGATGAGCACCTTGGCGTGGGCGTCGTTGATCCGGTCGCGCAGCGACTCCGAGCTGAAGCCGCCGAAGACGACGCTGTGGATGGCGCCAATCCGGGCGCAGGCGAGCATGGCAACGGGCAGTTCCGGCACCATTGGCATGTAGATCGCCACGCGCTCGCCCCGCTTCACGCCGAGCGACTTCAGGGCGCTGGCGAAGCGGTTCACGTCGCGGTGCAGCTCCCAGTACGTGAGGGTGCGCTGGTCGCCCGGCTCTCCTTCCCAGATGATCGCGGCCTTGTTGCGTCGCCCCGTCCGGACATGTCGATCGAGGCAGTTGGCGCTCACGTTGAGCTTGCCGTCGACGAACCACTTCGCGTGCGGAGGGTTCCAGTCCAGCACCCGGCTCCACGGCGCCATCCACTCCAGTTCACCCGCGAAGCGGGCCCAGAATCCCTCGGGGTCGCGTTCCGCCTCCTCGTAGACCGAGGCGTCCCGCACGTTGGCCTGCTCGCGAAATGCTGCCGGCGGCGCGAACGCCCGGTCCTCGCGAAGCAAGGCGTCGATGTCACCGAGGTAACTGTCCGGAGCGGGGGTCGCTTCGCTCATCATTCCTCCTTCGGGTGGCGCCGGCGGACGAAGAAAGGCGACCGTCGAAGCCCTCGGGCTGGCCGCGCGGCTGTCTGACTGGGACACGGGCAGTATACGAAATCCCCCCGCACGGGGCGAAACGACTCTCGAAATGCCGACGGAAGATCGTATGATCCGGCGGTGCACCTCTTCGTCATCGCCCTCGGCCTTGCCGTCATCGGCAGCTTCGGCAGCCTGTTTGTCGCCTCCGGGCTGCTGGTGCTGAACCCGAAGGCCCGGGTCAGCCTGGTTCCTCACCTCGTGAGCTATGCCGTCGGTACGCTGCTCGGCGTCGCGCTGCTCTCGATCCTGCCCGAGGTGCTCGAGAGACTCAGCGCCGCGCTCACCTTCGCGACGTTGCTCGCGGGGATCATGGTCTTCTTCGTCCTGGAGAAGCTCGTCATCTGGCGTCACTGCCACAGCACGCACTGCGAAGCGCACGAAGTGCACGGGCGCCCCGGCGCCCTCATCCTCGTCGGCCACGCGTTTCACAGCTTCGTGGACGGTGTCGCGATTGGCGCTGCCGTGCAGACCGCCGTTCCCCTGGGCGTCAGCACCGCCATCGCGGTGGCGCTGCACGAGGTGCCGCAGCAGGTGGGCGACTTCGCGATCCTCCTCAACGCCGGCTACCGTCGCATGCCGGCGCTCGGCCTGAGCGTCCTCTCCGCCGCCGGCGCGGTCGCCGGGACCGCCGTCTCGTTCCTGGCTTTCGACCGGCTGCCCGGCGTGCTGCCGTTCGCCCTGGCGTTCGCCGCCGCCAGCTTCCTCTACATCGCCATGGCGGATCTCATGCCCGACCTCCACCGCGGGCGCGTCGAGTCGAGCGCGGTCACGCAGGTCATCCTCCTCGGCGCAGGCATCGCCACCGCCTTCGGCCTCCGCGAATAGCGTCGGCACGACCATGACTGGAGACGCCTACCTTGCCTCGCTCGAGAAGATGTGGCGGCAGGAAGTCGAGGCGGCCGCAACCTACCGGCTCCTGAGCGGGCGGGAGCCCGACCCACGCCGAAGGGACATCCTGCTGCGCCTCGCCGTCGCCGAGGAGCACCACGCCGCGCGATGGGCCGAGCGGATCGAGGCGCGAACCGGGAACGGGCCCGATCCCGCCACCGTCCGGCAGTCGCTGACGTGGCTCCAGAAGATCGGCGACATGTCGATCATCCTCCACCGCCTCGAGCAAGAGGAGAACCTGGCGGAGGACGAGTACGCGAGGCTGATGTCGGGCTCCAGCGACCCGAAGGACCGGCAGGTCGCCGAGGAAGTGGCCCGCGAAGAGCGCGAGCACGCCCGGACGCTCCACGCGTTGGCGGGGCCTCCGCCGGCGCCCGGCACGGTCCTCGACAGCATCCTGCGGCGCGAGCGCTGGCACGTGCGCGGCACCGGCTGGATTGGCGACGCGATCTACGGCGTCAACGACGGGCTGGGCGCGGTCTTCGGCATCGTCTCCGGCATGGCCGGTTACACGGGCGGCAGCGAGGTGGTGCTGGCGGCGGGCCTCGCCGGCACCCTGGCCAGCGCGCTCTCGATGGGCGCGGGCGCCTACCTGGCCTCCAAGTCCGAGAGAGAGGTGTACGAGTCGGAGGTCGAAAGAGAGCGGAAGGAGATCGAAGCGGACCCCGAGGAGGAACGCACCGAGCTGGAGCTCTTCTACCAGCTGAAAGGCTTCTCGGCTGAAGAAGCGAAGACGCTGGTCGAACGGCTGCAGGCCGAACCGAAACAGTTCCTGCGCGCCCTCGTGCACGAGGAGCTTGGCCTCTCCGAGGAGAACTTCCCCAACCCGCTGCGATCGACCATTTCGGCGACGCTGTCGACGGCCGTCGGCGGCGTCATCCCGATCATTCCGTTCTTCTTCACCGTCGGCATGCCGGCCGTCATCGCCTCCTTCATCGTCAGCACGCTGGCGCACTTTGCGGTCGGCGCGTCGAAGGCGCTGGTGACGACGCGCCCGTGGTGGGCCACGGGCCTGGAGATGACCGTCGTCGGCATCCTCGAAGCGGGCATCACGTACGGCGTCGGCGTCGCGTTCGCGGGCCATTGACGCATATCGGGGTACGGGAATAGGGGTTATCAAGAGAGACACAGAGACACGGAGGCGACCGCAGAGCCCTTCGGGCGGTCGGCACGGCCGACCGCCGAGCCGCGGGCTTGCCGCACCGCGCGAGCACGCCGCGGCATTTGTGATCGGCGCGTTCGCGCGGTGCGGCAGGCTCGCGACCGCGCGCAAG
The DNA here is from genome assembly GCA_963724775.1 of uncultured Acidobacteriota bacterium. Taxonomy (GTDB): domain Bacteria; phylum Acidobacteriota; class Vicinamibacteria; order Vicinamibacterales; family Fen-181; genus CAVRWB01. The sequence continues at coordinate 603,272 of CAVRWB010000019.1, read as the reverse complement.
CGCGCGCGAAGGGCCGGTCGGTCGCTCGGGTGAGCTGTCTTCTCTGTGCCTCTGTGCCTCTCTTCTTCAGTCGTGGAGGTCTCGCATGTCCAAGCTTGCCCTCGGAGCGAAGCCCACGGTCCTGCGCTGCGCGCGGTGCGGGCGGTTCGTCGACTGGGAGGAAGCGCAGGTGCAGACGGTCTGCGGGTGCCGGCCGCGACTGAACCTGCCGTCCGTGCTGGTGCGACAGGCGGAACCCGACGACCGCGAGCCCACTCTCGCCCTGTTCCGCCGCGACTTCGGCCGGGCCGCGATCGTCGCGTTCGGCGAGGTGATGACGCTCGAGGATCACCCGGTGATCGTGGCGGAGATGAAGGGCGAGCTTGCGGGCGCCCTCGCCTACCGCCTCCTGCCCGATGCGTTCCACGTGATTGCGCTCGCGACTGATCCCATGTGGCAGCGCTCCGGCGTCGCGAGCTACCTGGTTGTCGAGTCGGAACTGCTCACGAGGCGCCACGGACTGGACCGGCTCGTCTTCGCGACGACCAACGACAACCTGCCGGCGCTGTATTTCTACCAGCGCCGCGGCTGGACGATCACGGAGGTTGCGGCGGGCTCGATGATTCCACACGCCGCCGCTCCGCTCGTTGGGTTTGCGGGCATCCAGGTGCGGGATGAAATCCGGCTGGAGAAAAGACTCAGGGACTAGGCAGGGAGTAGTAGGTAGTAGGCAGTAGGCAGTTGAGTCGACGGCCTTCTGCCTACCGCATACTGCTTACTTCTCTGTCAGTTCAGCTTCTCCATGTCCGCCTTTGCTTCGGCGTCCGTCTTCAGCTTGTTGCTGACGGAGAAGGCCAGCGACGACGAGGCGATCGACTGGGCCATCATCCGCTCCACGTTGTTGTTGACGACGCCGGTGAGCGTGACGTGGCCGTTCTCGACGAGGATGTGGATCGGCGGGTTGACCATCGCCGCGTACTGCCAGAACCCGGGGTTGTTGTAGATCGCGCGCGCGATCCGGTACCGCAAGTCCTCGTCGAACAGCGATGTCGGGAGGACCGTGATCTGGTTCTTGACCTGCGTGACGCCGGACACCCTCTTCACGATCCGGCCCAGATCATCCGCCTTGTAAGGCATCGTCACCTTGCCGGTGAGCGTCACCACCCCGTGGTCCGCCGCAACGGACACATCGTCGAACACCGTGAAGCGCGTGTAGCGGTTCACCTCCCGCGCGACATCCTGCACGACTTGAAAGTTCTTGCGCTCGGGTTGTGCGAACACGAGCGACGGCAGCAGCGCAACGACCGCCGCCACCAAAACGAGCCTCCGCAACATGGGTTGTACCTCCTGAGAACCGATGATGGCTTGCTGCTGGCACCCATCGCTGCTGGCTCCGACGGTCGAGACTTCAAAGGGCATGCCACCGCGTTTCCGCTTGGAACGGGCGTTTTCCCTCGCCTCGCCGCGGTTGGTGTGCTCTGGAGAGGACGGTCGGTGGAGGCGCCTGCGGCCGGCCGAGGGCTACGCGCTCTGCGGCAGGGAGACCTCGAAGATCGTCCCTTCGCCGGGCGTGCTGGTCACGGTGATTCGCCCACCGTGCCGTTCGACGATGGCCTTGACGATCGAGAGGCCCAGGCCGCTGCCGGAGCCCGAGGACTCGCGGCGCGACGCGTCCGCCTTGTAGAACCGGTCGAAGACGTGCGGCAGGTGCTCCGGAGGAATGCCCTCCCCGGTGTCGCGAACGCGCAGGACGACCGCCTCTCCTCCGCGGTCGGCCGACAGCTGCACACGACCGCCCGCCGGGGTGTGCCGCAACGCGTTGGCGGCGAGGTTCTGGAGCGCCTGCTCGAGGCGCATGCTGTCCGCCTGCACGACGAGGTCCGGCGTGGCGTGCGCGGCGAGCGCGACGCCCCGCTCGGCGGCATCGCGCCCGTGGCGATCGAGGACCCGGCAGAAGAGCGCGTCGATGCCGACCGGCTCCAGCGTGAGGGCGCCGCCGCCAGCCTCGAGGCGCGAGAGATCGAGCAGGTCGCCGATCAGGCGCTCGACGCGCAGCGCCTCCTCGCTCACGATGGCGAGGTACCGACGCCGCGCGGCCTCGTCGAGCGCGAGGTCGGGCATCGACAGCGTTTCGAGATACCCACGGATCGCCGTGAGCGGCGTCATCAGCTCGTGCGAGACGTCGGCGAGCAACTGGCGGCGCACCCGGTCCGACGCCTGCAGCTGCGCCGCGCGCTCGACGAGGCCGTCCGCCATCTGGTTGAACGCCCGCGCCACTCCGGAGATCTCGTCCCCACCGGACTCCGGCGCGCGCGCGACCGGGTCGCCGCCGCCGAGCCGGCGAGCGGCGTCGGACAGCCCCTGCAGGCGGCGGTGGGCCGGTCGGAAGATGAGAACGGCAGCCAGGGCGCCGGCGCCGATGATCAGGCCCGCTGCGACGAGCGCGAGGATCGGGCCCATGTCGTGCCACAGCATCCCCGACGGGCGCCCCGCCTCCACGACGACCATCCCGACCGCGTGCCCGTGAACGAGAACCGGCGCGAACGCCGGCCGGCGGCGCGCCCGAAAACGATCGGCGAACTCGGGGGGCGGGGGATCGCCGCGAGGCGGCGGCGGCACGCCGGTGCGCAGCCCGTCGCGGAGCCGGGCGCGCATGCCGCGCACGAGGCCCGGCGGCGGGGGCCCCCACTTGCCCGAAATCACCCGGCCGTCCTCGAGGATGACCCAGATGGTCCGCGGCAGCGAACCGTAGCGTTCGACGAGGTGATGATCGATGTCGCCCGTGGGGCGATTCGCCTGGAGCTCGGAGGCGACGTCCGAGGCGACCAGCGTCGCGAAGGTCTCCAGCGCGCGGGCCGGCACGTCGCCCTCGCCGCGCTCGACGATCCAGAGGAACAGCGCCACCTGCACGGCGAGCGTGGCGCCGAGAAACAGCACGAACCCGGCCGCGATGCGCCAGTAGAGGCTGCGGTACCACGCGCGCCGTGGACGCGACTGCTCGGTGTTCATCGGCCCTGACGTCTCACGACTTGTCGACTCCGTCGACTTGCCGACTCCGTTGACTCCGTTGACTCCGTTGACTCCGTTGACTCCGTTGACTCCGCCGACTCCGTTGACTCCGTTGACTCCGTCGACTCCGTCGACTTCCCCTCATACATCCGCGAACTTGTAGCCCACGCCCCACTGGGTGAGGACCAGCGCCGGGTTGGCGGGGTCGTCCTCGACCTTGTGCCGCAAGCGCTTCACGAGGGTGTCGACGCTGCGCTCCGTCACGTACGTGTCGCCCTTCCAGATCTTCTCGAGAAGGGCTTCGCGGCTGAAGACGATCCCCGGGTGCTCCGCGAACAGAAGCAGCAGCGTGAACTCCTGGTTCGTCAGCTCGATCTCGCGGCCGCGTACCCGCACGCGGCGCTTCGCCGGATCAATCTCGACGCCGTGGATCGCCAGCGGCTGTTCGCCGCGTGCCGCGTCCGCCGCAAGCTCCTCGTGCGACCGCCGCGCCCGGCGCAGGAGCGCATGGCACCTCGCCACCAGCTCGCGCACGCCGAACGGCTTCGTCAGGTAGTCGTCGGCGCCGCTGTCGAGACCGAGCACCTTGTCGGATTCTTCCCGGCGCGCGGTGAGCATCAGGATCGGGACTTCGCGGTTGGGGCCCTCGCGCCTCACCGCCCGGCACACGGTGACGCCGTCGATCGACGGGATCATGAGGTCGAGCACGATCAGGTCGAGCTTCTCGGCGCCCGCGGCGCGAAGCGCCTCGCGGCCGTCCGCGGCCTGCAGGCACTCGTAGCCCTCCAGCCCGAGATGCAGGCAAACCAGTTCCCGGATGTGGGCCTCGTCCTCCACAACGAGCACGCGCGGGGTGGCCATGGCTAGCGCCTCCTGCCGCGCTGCGCGGCGGCGATGTCGACCGGCCGGCCCCGTTCGATGATGGGCGCCGGCTCGTCATCCACGCGGAACCGGAGCACCACGTCGTGGTCCGGCAGGACCATGATCGCCCGACTCACGCGGGTGGCCGGCATCGAACCCTCCCTGTCACAGTTTTTTCTCTGGCGCGACGCAACGCCGCCTTGCGCTCACCAGTCTAACCGTTCAAACGTGGGTCACATGTTGAACTGACAGAATAATTCCAACTTCTGACACCGACGCGGATGGTGCCAGGTCTTTGAAGAAACTGGCAATTCAAGATGTGACCCCATAAAGGAGAGCACCATGAGCAGGCACGGTCGTACGGGATGGACGACGGGGCTGGCGGTCGCGGTTTTCATGATCGGGACGCTGGCCGTGGGAGTCACCTATGCCACCCAGCAAGGCGGGCAAGGCGGCGGCGGCAGGATGAGGCAGGGGATGATGCACGAGGGCGGGGCCATGGCCATGGTCCGCATGAACCTCGCCCAGCTCGGTCTCTCCGACGAACAGAAGCAGCAGGTGAAGACGATCTTCGGGAACCACCAGGGAGACTTCCAGGCGCTGCGGCAGCGGGCGCTCCCCGCCCGGCGCGCGCTTGCCGATGCGGTGGCGGCCGGCGACGAGGCGACGATCAGGCAGAAGAGCGGGGACCTGGCGGCCGTTCAGACCGACACGGCCCTGCTCGCCGCGAGAGTCCGGGCGGAGATCTTCAAGATCCTGACGCCGGAACAACAGCAGAAGGCACAGGATCTGATGAAGCAGCGCCAGAGCCGGATGGACCAGCGGCGCGGCGGACGCGGGCAATGGCAGTAGGCGGCACGCAGTAGGCAGATGCGGACAATGGACAGTGGGCAGTGTGCGGTAGGCCGCAACTGCCTTCTGCCTACCGCATCCTGCCTGCTTCTTCGCTACAATGCGTCGGTGTCGGAGGACCGCGTGCCACGCCATCTTCGCATTCTCATCCTGTTCCTGACACTCATCGCTGCCGGAGCGGCCACGCCCGACGCGCAGCAGCGGCCGGCCCGCGACGCTCAGCCAACACGCCGGCCGATGGGGACCGGGAGCCTCACCGGGCACGTCCTGTCAGCGGACACCGGCCGCCCGCTGGCCCGCGCGCGTGTGTCCGCTTCTCTCCAGGTCCCTGGTGCGGGTCCCGGCTCCGCCTCCACGACGGGTGGCGCATCTTTCGCCACCCTGACGGATCACACGGGCACATTCGTCATCCCCGACCTTCCCGCCGGCCAGTACTCCGTGACCGCCATGAAGACCGCGTACCTGGCGATGGCCTACGGGGGGCAGCGGCCGCAGCGGCCGGGCAAGCGGGTCGCGGTCAAGCAGGGGCAGCAGGTGCGCGACATCGACCTGCGTCTACCGCGCGGCAGTGTTCTCACCGGCCGCGTGTACGACGAGGGTGACGAACCGATCGTCCGCGCCACCGTGCAGGCGATGCGCTATCAGTACCTCCAAGGCGAGCCTCGGCTGGTGGGCAGCGGCTCCGCGCAGACCGACGACCGCGGGCAGTTCAGGATTTACGGCCTCACGCCGGGCAACTACGTCGTGTCGGCCGCGGGCCGGATGGAGGCAACGGGCGACCAGGAGGCGCGGCCAGGCGACCCGGCGGTCGCGCTGACCTACGCACCCACCTACTACCCGGGCGTGACCAACCCCGCGGAAGCCGCGCCGCTCGCACTCGGCGTGCAGCAGGAATCGGCCAATGTCGACTTCATGCTGCAGACGGTGCCCACCGCCCGCGTGAGTGGAACGGTCGTCGGAGATGCGACCGCGGTCGCAGGCGCGATGCTGATCCTGGCAACCGACGATCCCCGCGGCGCCACCATCGGCTCCACGTACGGCGGCCGCGTCCAGGACGACGGCACGTTCGCGGTCACCGGGGTGCCGCCCGGCCGGTACCTGGCCATCGCCCGTTCCAGCATGGGCGGCGGACCGCGCCGCGGAGTCGGAAGGGGCTCCGGCGCAGACGGGAACCCGGCCCTCGTGGGAATGCAGCCGGTCTCGGTTGCCGGCCTCGACGTGACGGGTGTCACGATCCCCCTCTCGAACGGCGGGACCATCGCTGGCTGGGTCACCCTGGAATCGGCCAACAACCAGCGGACCGACGTCAACCAGTTGCGCCTGAGCACGATCCCGCCCGTGTCGCTGCCGTTTGTCGGCAGCGAGACCGCCCGCATCCAGGCCGACGGTTCGTTCACCATCGCCAACGTGGTCGCGGGCTCGCACCTGCTGCGCCTCAACAACCCGCCGAAGGGATGGGCGCTGAAGGGAATCTTCCTGAACGGCCGAGACGTCAGCGAGCAGCCGCTCGACGTGAAGCCCGGTCAGACGACCGGCGGCCTGCAGGTGACCCTGACCGACCGCGTCACGTCGATCACCGGCACCGTGCTCGACGCGAAGTCCGAGATTGTGACGGACTGCTACGTCGTGCTGTTCGGCACCGACATCACCGCCTGGCGGCCGCGCAGCCGGATGGTGCAGGGCGGGCGCCCGGACGACAGCGGCACGTACCGCTTCGCCGGTGTGCCGCCGGGCGCCTACTACCTGGCCGTGGTGGCCGATCTCGAGCCGGGGTCGTGGTACGACCCGCTGCTGCTGGGGGAGTTGAGCAAGACCGCGGCGCGGGTGTCTGTCGGGGAAGGGGAGACGAAGACGGTGACGCTGACGTTCCGAACTGAGAAGTGAGAACGGAGAACGAGGAACTGTGAAGGCTTTTACAGCTCCACGTTCTACGTTCTACGTTCTACGTTCTCCGTTCTACGTTCTCAGTTCTCAGTTCTCAGCTGCCATCCGTCCCTTCGCGCGCTTCACGACCCACCAGATGATCGCGGCGAGGACGCTCAACGCGGCGAGCAGGCTGCCGGCGAAGAGCCAGAGGGTGCGGTACAGGATCGAGGTCGGCTCCATCCGCGCTTCCATCTCGAGGCGGTCGCCCGCAAGGCGCGCGGTGAGGGATTGCTCCCAGAGCAGGATGTTGCCGCGCAGCAGGTTGTCCTTGCCCGCGTTGTGGTACGCGATCTTGCTCGGCAGGTGGAGGCGGAAGGCGACCAGCTCGCTTCCGTCCCAACCGACGTCCCCAACCTTTCTGTTCGCCGACGCCGCGACCTCTTCGCGGTAGCGGTACAACTCGCCCATCCGTTCCAGCCGGACCGACGCCCACGAGAAGGCGGGCGCCATCCCCAGCCTGCGCACATCGTCCACCTCGAGGCGGACGTGCGCGTAGCGCCGCCCTTGCCGTCGGGAACTCGTCACCCGAACCACGCGCACGCCCGGGCTCGCGTAGAGCGACGTAATGCGGTCGCGGTCGAAGCGGGCGCTCGGGGAGAGGTCGAGGTCGTAGCCCCGGAGCGCGGCAATGGCCGGCAGCGAGCCGTTGACGTAGATCGTCGCCGACCCGTCGAGCGAGAGGTAGATGTCTTCGTCGTATTCGTACTGGCGCAACAAGCCGCCGCCCCGGCAGCCGGCGGCCGCAAGGCAGCCGGCCACGAGGAGCGCGGCAACCAGACGGCGCGCGCGCGGAGCCCGGACGTTGAGCATGACCGCCAATGATAAACTCGATCGGCTTTGAGAATGAACATCCCGAATACCGCCCCGCCCCGCCCCGTCCTCTTTCTCATCGACGGCAACTCGCAGATGTACCGCGCGTATCACGCCATCCGGGGCCTCACCGGCCCCGACGGCCGATCGACCAACGCGGTCTACGGGTTCGTGACGATGCTGCGCAAGCTCCTGGCCGAGCAGCGGCCGGAACTGATCGCGTGCACCTTCGACCTGGCGGGGCCGACGTTCCGTTCCTCGCTGGCTGCCGACTACAAGGCCAACCGCCCGGCGATGCCCGGCGACCTGGCGGAGCAGATTCCGTGGGTGCACCAGGCCTGCGAGGCGATGGGCGTGCCGCTGCTCGCCTGCGTGGGGTACGAGGCGGACGACGTGATTGGGACGGTGACCGAACGCGCGCTCGCCGAGGGTTATCACGTGATCGTCGTCACCGGCGACAAGGACCTGTTCCAACTCGTGCGTGACGGCGTGCGCGTGTTCAACCCGCGCGACGAGGGCACGTGGTACGACGCCGAGGGGGTCCGCGAGAAGCTGGGCGTGACACCGGACCGCGTGATCGACGTCGCTGGCCCTCATGGGCGACTCGATCGACAACATCAAGGGCGTGCCGGGGATTGGCGAGAAGGGCGCGCGGGAGTTGATCACGACGTACGGGTCGCTCGACGCGCTGCTCGAGCGGGCGGGCGAGGTCACGCAGAAGAAGTACCGCGAGGCGCTGCTGGCCAACGCCGGATCTGGCCCGGCAAAGCCGCGAGCTGGCCCGCCTGCGGACCGACGCGCCCGTCACCTTCGAGATCGAGCGCTTCCGCTACCGCGGCCCGGATCGCCGCGCGCTGTTTTGCTCTCTTCTCGGAGCTCGGCTTCCGCTCGCTGCTGAACGAGTACGCGCCGACAGCGGCCACCGTGAGCAAGGACTACGCGCTGGCTGACAGCGCGGACGCCGTGGCCGCGCTCGCGGTCGAACTGCGCCGCGCCGGCCGCTTCGCGCTGCGCGCGCTCGCGACGCCGGGACCAACGGTCCGCGCCGAGATCGTCGGCCTCTCGTTTTCGACCGGCCCGCGGCACGCCCGCTACGTGCCGCTGCGCCACCGCGCGCTGGACAGCGGGCCGCAGGTGGAGCCGCGCGCCGCGATGGCGGAACTGGCCGGCGTGCTCGAAGATGCCGCGATCGCCAAAGTGGGCCACGACCTCAAGCTCGAAACGCTCCTGCTGGCGCGAGAGGGAGTCCGGCTGCAGGGCGCGGCCCTGGACACGATGCTGGCGAGCTACCTGTTGGACGCCACGCGGTCGGCCCACGTCATCGAGGAAAACGCGCTCGAGCACCTTGGCTACAAGGCGCTCACCGAGGAGGAGGTCTGCGGGCGCGGCGCGAAGGCGATGGGTTTCGAGGAACTGCCGCCGGACGCGGTGCTCGACTACGCCGGCGAGCGCGTCGACGTGGCGCTGCAGCTGGCTGACCGCCTCGCGCCGATGTTGCAGCAGCAGGGGCTCGCAGGCGTCTATGCCGACCTCGAGCTGCCCCTCATTCCTGTCCTCGTGGACATCGAGCGGGCCGGCGTGAAGCTGGACCACGCGGTGCTCGGCCGCCTGTCGGACCGGATCGAGCGCGAGCTGTCGCTGCGGAGCGCGAAGATTTTCGAGATGGCCGGCGAGTCGTTCAACATCAACTCGCCGAAGCAGCTGTCGGAGATCCTCTTCGACAAGCTCAATCTCCCCGCCTTGAAGCGCACCGGGAAGACGAGGGTCGCGTCGACCTCGGTCGAAGTGCTCGAGGAGCTCGCGCTCGCGCACGACCTGCCGCGGCACATCCTCGAGTGGCGCAGCCTTCAGAAGCTGAAGGGAACCTACATCGATGCGCTGCCGCAGCTGATCAACCCGGAGACGGGCCGCGTGCACACCTGCTTCAACCAGGCGGTGGCCGCCACCGGGCGGCTGAGCAGCAGCGAGCCCAACCTGCAGAACATCCCCATCCGGACGGAGCTTGGCCGCGAGATTCGGGGCGCCTTCATCGCGGAACCGGGCCACGTGCTCGATCTCGGCCGACTACTCGCAGATCGAGCTTCGGGTGCTGGCGCACCTGTCGGGGGACGCCGCTCTCATCGACGCGTTCCGGCGGGAGGAGGACATTCACGACCGGACGGCGGCAAGGGTCTTCGGCGCGGAGAGCGGGTTGGACCCGCACGAGCTGCGGCGGCGCGCCAAGATCATCAACTACGCGCTGCTGTACGGGAAGACGGCTTTCACGCTGGCGAAGGACATCGGCGTCAGCCAGCAGGCCGCGCAGGAGTTCATCGACGCCTACTTCGCCGGCTTCCCCGGCGTGCGCGTCTTCATCGACCGGCTCCTCGCCGAGGCCCGGGAGACGGGCGTCGTGAAGACGCTATTCGGGCGCCGGCGCCTGGTCCCCGAGTTGACGAGCCGCAACGGGCAGGTGCGCGCGGCGGCGGAACGAGTGGCCGTCAACCTGCCGATCCAGGGGACGGCGGCCGACATCCTGAAGCGCGCCATGGTCGACCTGCACGCCATCCTCGTGACGCGTCGCGAGGCGGGCAGCCACACTCGGATGATCCTCACCGTGCACGACGAACTGCTCTTCGAGACGGCCGAGAACGAGGCCGAGGAGACCGCCGACCTGGTGCGGAAGGGGATGGAAGGCGCCGCGACGCTCGCGGTTCCCCTCGTCGTGGAGGTCGGCATTGGACCGAACTGGAAGGTGGCCAAGGGCTAGGCACGGTATCCATGATTGGCGACCTCTGATTGGCGATTGGCGATTCCGCCCCCAATCGTCATTCGCAGTCGTCAATCGTCATTCGCCAGTCGTCAATCGTCATTCGCCAGTCGTCAATCGTCATTCGTCAATTCCCGCCAGCCCCCAGCCCCCAGCCCCCAGCCATTGTGCCCGTGGCGCAACTTGGCGCAACTTGGCGCATGCTGACGCCCTCCATGTCGCTACTTGTCGCTTTACTGTCGCCCTCGTCCGGCCGGACACTACTGCCCGCTGTCGTCGATCCAGGGATGGTCGGGCGACGCCGGAGGGGACACACGTGGCGCGACGAGGAACCCGGGCACAGCAGTACTTCCAGATTGCGGCGTATTACGGGATCGAGCTCATCGAAGACCTGAACAACCCCCACGTCCCCGAATTCGTCCTCGTCCATGCCGCCCGGCGGGCGGCGCACTACGCGCTGACCGCGCTCTCTCTGGAGGAGAAGGGCGCCAGGAAGACGTGGCGCAACGCTCCAACTTCGCCGTCGGCGCGATCCTGGTTCGCGCCGCAGGTGTCCGACCAGGCGCAAGGCTGCTAATCGGGGCCTCGGTCCTGCCCCCGGGGGGCCGACGTCGGGTCGGCCCTCCGCCCTCCCGTCAGCGCGGGCTCCAGTCCTTCTTGATCTCTTCCCACGCCAGGCGCAGGCGCGCCGCATGCCGTTCGCGCTCCTGGTCCGTCGAAGCCAGCTGTTGCACGCGTTCGGGGATGATGGCTTGGAGCACGACGCGGTCCAGGTCGGCCCGCAGCGCCTCTCCGTGGTCGTCGCCGAGCGGCGCCCTCACCCACGCGGCTACCGCGGCGTCCCAGGCCCGGACGATGTCTCCGAGCGACCGGGTGGCGACCACCAGCCAGTATGCGGGGGCAGCGAGGCTCGGTGTTTGCGCAAGCGCCGCTTGGGCGCGGAAGAGGATCTCTCCGTACAAAGCGTCCTTGTCCTCGACGAGCCCGGACTGGGCCAGCCGATCGAGGCAGGTGGCCCACCAGTCGAAGACGCGGTTGAAGCCTCGCGGTCCTAGTTCGCGGCTCCGTTCGAACGCGGTGACGAAAATCTCGGCGGCGGCGCCGTACGACTCCTCCAGGTACAACGACTCGCCGAGACCGACGAGGTACTCCGCCTGCTCGCGGCCACCCAGCGTGGAAGGGCGGACCTCGCGAAGCGCTTCGCGCGCAGCGACCAGGTCGGCGCGGTCCGATGACTGGCGGAAACGCTCCAGGTAGGACCGGCCGAGCACGAGGTTTGCGCCGTTCAGGTTTGTGGGGTCGCCCCTGAGCTTGGCGGCGAGCTTGACCGCCTCGTCGTACTTGCCCTGGTTGTAGAGCTGGCGCGCGTATTCCAGGGGGACCTGGGCCGCTACCGGGGCCGCAAGGAAAACGGCGATTGCGGCCCAGATTCCGGCCACCGCCCTAACCCTTTGCAGAGCATGGACTTGTCTGCCTTGACAGCCCGGCATTTGATATAATCCTCTCTCCATGGTGGCGCCGACCGTCGTTTCGCGTTCCGAGCATCCCCTGTCGCGCCGCGATATCGATCCCGACGCTCTGAAGGTGCTGTACCGCTTGAGGGACGCGAGTTTCATCGCCTACCTCGTCGGCGGCAGCGTGCGCGATCTCCTCCTCGGCCGCCGGCCCAAGGACTTCGACATCGGCACCTCAGCCCATCCGTACCAGGTCAAGCGGCTGTTCCGCAATTGCTGGATCATCGGCCGGCGTTTTCGCCTCGCGCACATCCGCTTCGGACAGAAAGTGATCGAGGTCGCCACGTTCCGACGGCACGTGCCGGCAGCCGACGTCGACGACCCGACTGAAGCAGAGGGCGCCGCCGTCGTCGATGCGCCAGTCGCGGCCGGCGATCGCGGCGCGTCGGAGCTCGACCTGCTCATTCGCCGCGACAACACCTTCGGCACGCCGGAGGAAGACGCCTTTCGCCGCGACTTCACCATCAACGCGCTGTTCTACGACATCGCCACCTTCTCCATTATCGACTACGTCGGCGGTCTCCGGATCTGAAGGACGGGATTATCCGCTGCATCGGCGATCCCGACGATCGCTTCCGCGAGGACCCGGTGCGCATGCTGCGCGCGGTCGCGTTCGCCGAGCGGCTGCGCTTCACGCTCGATCCGCCGGTGGAGCGATCGATCCGGCGGCACAGGCAGCGAGATTGCCAGGAGTGCGCCGCCGCGCCTGCTCGACGAATACTACAAGGTCCTGCGAACGGGCGCATCAGAGCGCTTCTTCCGCACGCTCGCACGGCTGGGGCTGCTCGAGCCGATCACGCCGGAACTGCAGAGGCCGGCGTCGCACGAGGCGCTGTGGCAGTCGCTGGCAGAAGTGGACGCGTTCCGGGCGCGTTTCGACGCCGTGCCCGAGACGCTGACCAACGCGATCCTCGTGGGCAGCCTGCTCGTCCCGATCGGCTTCTCGCTCGACCGCGGGCACCCGGCGCGCGAGGAGGGGCGGAGCTGGCTCGGCATCCTGCCCGTCGCGCGGCGCGACGTCGAGCGCCTCTACCAGGTCCTCGCGCTGCAGCGGCGGCTGCGCGACCCGAACATCTCGCCTCGCGCGGCGCGGGCGCTGATGTCGCGCGGCGCGTTCGGCGACGCGCTGACCTGGCTCGAGGTGCACGGCCAGTCGCCCGCGGATGTCGAGCGGTGGCGCGCGACGATCGAGGAGATGACCTCGTCCGGCTCACTGCCCGAAGGTCCCCGAGCCCTGCCGCCCCGGCGGCGCCGACGCCGCCGCCCGCGCGGCCCGCTCCCGCAATAACCACGGCCGAGAGTCTGCTGCCGGCCTTGCACGCTTGCACCGACCCTTGCACCCTTGCACCCGCTGGCACCCCGTTGCATACTGTTCCTCGTTTCTGCATAAACCCTTGAAAACTTGACGCTTTTCGCGCGGCTGGGGTGTAATTGGGTGCCTTGCCCCCTCGCGGCACTGTTCCTGGAGCCTGTATGTCCGCCACCGACTTCCTCTCGCTTCGCGACTTCACCCCGGCGCAGGTCCACCACCTGCTCGACCTTGCCGCCGACATCAAGGCCCAGCCCGAAGCAGTTCGCCACGGCGCTCGAGGGCAAGACGCTGGCGATGATCTTCGAGAAGCCGTCGCTGCGGACGCGCGTCACCTTCGACGTGGGCATCCAGCAGCTGGGCGGATTCTCGGTCTACCTCTCGCCGGCCGAGATCAATCTCGGGAAGCGCGAGTCGATTCACGACGTCGCGAAGAACCTCGAGCGGATGGTGCAGGGCATCATGATCCGCACCTTCGCGCACCAGATCGTGGTGGACATGGCGGAGCACGCGTCGGTCCCCGTCATCAACGGCCTCACCGACTACAGCCACCCGTGCCAGGCGATGGCCGACTTCCTCACCATCCGAGAGGTGAAGGGCCGCACCGAGGGCGTGAAGCTGGCGTACGTCGGCGACGGCAACAACGTCGCGCACTCGCTGATGTTCGCGGGCGCGCTGCTCGGCGCCCATGTCTCGATCGTCACGCCTCCCGGATTACGAGCCGAAGGCTGACGCCACCGACTGGGCCACGCGTCACGCGGCACAGACGGGCGGCAGCTGCACGATCACCAACGACCCGGCCGAGGGCGTGCGCGGCGCCGACGTGATCTACACCGACGTCTGGGCGAGCATGGGCCAGGAAGCGGAGGCCGAGGCGCGCAAGAAGCTCTTCATGCCGTACCAGGTGAACGAGGCGATGTTCGATCGCGCGAGCGCGCGACGCCGTGTTCATGCACTGCCTGCCGGCTCACCGCGGCGAGGAAGTCAGCGCGGGCGTGATCGACTCGCCGCGCTCGGTCGTCTTCCAGGAAGCCGAGAACCGCCTCCACGCGCAGAAGGCGATCATGCTGGAGCTCATGAAGTAGGGAACGCAGAGTAGCGGTAATGACGAATCGACGATTCGACGATTGACGATTCTCGAACTCGTCAGTGCCAGCTGCGTCATTCGCCACTCGAGCAATCGTCACTCGCCGAATCCGTCCGGTTCCTATGTCCCGTTCTGCCCTGATCGCCGTCGGCGGCAATTCCCTCATCCGCGCAGGTGAGAAGGGAACCATCGACGAGCAGCTGGCCAACACCCGCCGCACGGCCGCAGGCCATCGTCGCCCTGCATCCAGGACGGGCATCGGCCTCGTCGTCACGCACGGCAACGGCCCGCAGGTCGGCGCCGCGCTGCTCCGCTCGGAGCGTGCCGTCGGACCAGGTGTACGGGCAGTCGCTCGATGTCTGCGACGCGGCGACGCAGGGCGAGATCGGGTACCTCCTCCAGCAGTCGCTCAGGAACGAGCTCGACGGCGGCGGGCATACCGACGCCGGTCGTGACCGTGCTCACGCAGGTGGTGGTCTGCCGCGACGATCCGGCCATGCAGCACCCGACCAAGCCGATCGGGCCGTTCTACACGCAGCGGTCGCGGAGGAGCGGGCGCGCACGCTCGGCTGGCAGGTGGTGGAGGACGCGGCGCGCGGCTACCGCCGGGTGGTGCCGTCGCCCGAGCCAATCGAGGTGGTCGAGGAGCCGGTCATCCGCGCGCTGCTCGCGCAGGGCGTGCTCGTCATCGCGGCCGGCGGCGGCGGCATTCCTGTCGTGAAGACGGCCGCAGGGTTGAAGGGCGTGGAAGCGGTCATCGACAAGGACCGGGTGTCGGCGCTGCTGGCCAGCCGCCTCGGGAGTGGATCGCTTCATCATCTCGACCGACGCCGACCGGGTGTACCTCGACTACCGCAAGCCCGACGCAGCGCGCGCTCGACCGCGTCACGGCGGACGAGATGGAAGCCTATCAGCGGGCCGGCCAGTTCCCGCCGGGCAACATGGGACCGAAGGTCGAGTCGGCGCTCCGCTTCCTGCGCGCCGGCGGCAAGGAAGTCGATCATCACGTCCTACGAGCGGATTGCGGCGGCATTGCGCGGAGAGGCCGGGACGAGGATCACGGGGTGAGACGACATCGCACGGTCGTTGAATTATGAAATTGCACCACGTCGTCGAGTCGCAGCAGTTCACCGTCCCGCTGCTGATGGAGCTGTTCGACCGCGCGCGCCGGATGGAGAAGGTGGCGGCGCGCGGCGGCACGCTCGACTACCAGGGCCGGATCATGGCGTCGCTGTTCTACCAGCCGTCCACGCGCACCCGCTTTTCGTTCGAGGCGGCGATGTACCGGCTGGGCGGCCGCGTCCTCTCGACCGAGCAGGCCGGGTTCTTCTCGTCCGAAGTCGAGGGCGAGCAGGTCGAGGACACGATCCGGATCCTCGGCGGCTACTCGGACGTGATCGTCATCCGGCACACGCAGGCCGGCGGCGCCAAGCGCGCCGCCGACAGTCTCGCCGGTGCCCGTCATCAACGCGGGCGACGGCAACGGCGGGCAGCACCCGACGCAGGCGCTGCTCGATCTCTACACGATCTACCGCGAGCGGCCGATCGAGGGCCTCAGCATCGCGTTCATCGGCGAGCTGGATCGCGGGCGGACGGCGCGCTCGCTCGCGTACCTGCTCAGCAAGTTCGAGCGGGTGAAGATCTACTTCGTCAGCCCGCCCGAGATGCAGATGAAGGCCGACATCCTCGAGCACCTCGACGAGCACGACGCGTGGTTCGCGCTCGAACAGGAGGCGGCAAAGGTCCTCCCCGAGGTGGATGTCGTCTACCAGACGCGCATCCGGCCCGAGCGGATGGCCGATCGCCACGCACACGGCGGCTACACGATCGACGCGCTCGGTGCTGCAGACCATGAAGCGCGACGCGCTGATCCTGCACCCGCTGCCGCGGACGGTCGAAATCGACAAGGCGGTGGACGCCGACCCGCGGGCGCTGTACTTCCGGCAGGCCACCAACGGGCTGTATGTCCGCATGGCGCTGCTGTCGATGCTTTGGGACAAGGAGTAGGAATCAGGATTCGGGATTCAGGATTCAGGGCCGCCACCCGGAGTTTCCCTGATTCCTGAATCCTGGTTCCTGAATCCTGTCGTTCAGCGAAAGGTGAGACCGATGCAGACTCAGGATTACATCCAGCTCGAGAACGAGTACGGCGCGCACAACTACCACCCGCTCGACGTGGTCATCGACCGCGCCGAGGGCGTGTGGGTGTACGACGTGGACGGCAAGAAGTACCTCGATTGCCTGGCCGCGTACTCCGCGGTGAACCAGGGCCACTGCCACCCGAAGATCCTGCAGGCGATGCTGGACCAGGCGCACAAGGTCACGCTGACCTCCCGCGCCTTCCGCAACGATCAGCTGCCGCTTCTCTACAAGGAGCTGCACGACCTGACCGGCTACGACATGGCGCTGCCGATGAACTCGGGCGCCGAGGCGGTGGAGACCGCCGTGAAGACCGCGCGGAAGTGGGGCTACAAGGTGAAGGGCATCCCCGAGGGCAAGGCCGAGATCATCGCCTGCTCCAACAACTTCCACGGGCGCACGGTCACCATCGTCAGCTTCTCCACCGACGAGCAGTATCGCGACGGCTTCGGGCCCTTCACGCCCGGCTTCAGGATCGTCCCGTACGGCGACGCGAAGGCCGTGGCCGACGCCATCACCCCCAACACCTGCGCCTTCCTCGTCGAGCCGATCCAGGGCGAGGCGGGCATCGTCGTGCCGCCCACCGGCTTCCTGCGCGAGACGTTCGAGGCGTGCAAGAAGAACAACGTCCTGTTCATCGCCGACGAGATCCAGTCGGGCCTCGGCCGAACCGGCAAGCTGTTCACCTTCGAGCACGAAGGCATCCGGCCGGACATGGTGATCATCGGCAAGGCGCTGTCGGGCGGCTTCTACCCGGTGTCGGCGGTGCTCGCCTCGAAGGAGGTCCTCGGCGTGTTCAAGCCCGGCGACCACGGCAGCACCTTCGGCGGCAACCCGCTGGCGTGCGCGATTGCCCGCGCCGCTCTGCAGGCGCTCGTGGACGAGAAGATGGTCGAGCGCTCGGCGGAGCTCGGCGCCTATTTCCTCCAGAGGCTGCAGGGCATCAAGAGCCCGAACATCAAGGAAGTCCGCGGCAAGGGCCTGTGGATCGGCATGGAGATGACGGGCCGCGCCCGCCCTTACTGCGAGGCGCTGAAGGAAGAGGGGATCCTCTGCAAGGAAACCCACGAGCACGTCATCCGCTTCGCGCCGCCCCTCGTCATCACGAAGGACGAGATCGACTGGGCGGTGGGGAAGATCGAGAAGGTCGTTCGGTCTCTCTAACGAAGGATTCGGGATTCAGGATTCGGGATTCAGGGCCTGTCTGAATCCTGATTCCTGATTCCTGATTCCTGATTCCTGATTCATCGAGGCATTCATGCAGCGCATCAAGACCGTCATCATGGGCGCCGCGGGGCGCGACTTCCACAACTTCAACACCGTCTACCGCGACAACGACCAGTACGAGGTCGTCGCCTTCACGGCCACCCAGATCCCGAACATCGACGGGCGGAAGTACCCGGCGTCGCTCGCCGGCCGCCTGTACCCGAAAGGCATCCCGATCGTCGCCGAGAAGGAGCTCGAGTCGCTGATCCGCAAGCACAAGGTCGAAGAGGTCGTCTTCGCCTACAGCGACGTCCCCTACAACTACGTGATGAGCCGCAGCTCCATGGCCAATGCCGCGGGTGCGCACTTCAAGCTCCTCGGCGCCGAGCCGACGATGATCAGGAGCACCAAGCCGGTGATCTCGGTCTGCGCCGTGCGGACGGGGTCGGGCAAGAGCCAGACGAGCCGACGCATCGCGCACCTGCTCCAGGCCAAGGGCCTGAAGGTCGCCGCGATCCGGCACCCCATGCCCTACGGGGATCTCGAGAAGCAGAAGGTGCAGCGGTACGGCAGCCTCGCCGACCTCAAGAAGCACAAGTGCACGATCGAAGAGATGGAGGAGTACGAGCCCCACATCGTCGAAGGGATCATCATCTACGCCGGCGTGGACTACGGCGCCATCCTCGAGCAGGCGCAGGCCGAGGCGGACGTCATCCTGTGGGACGGCGGCAACAACGACATGCCGTTCTACAAGCCGGACCTCGCGATCGTCGTCGCCGACCCGCTCCGCGTGGGGAACGAGTTGTCCTACTACCCGGCGGAAGCCAACCTGCGGATGGCCGACGTCGTCATCATCAACAAGATCGACTCGGCCGAGCCCGCGGCGATCGACAAGCTGCGCGACAATATCCGGTCGGTCAACCCCAAGGCCCGCCTGGTGGATGCGGCGTCACCAATCTTCATCGAGCACCCGGAGCGGGTCACCGGCAAGCGCGCACTGGTCGTCGAGGACGGCCCCACGCTCACGCACGGCGAGATGAAGATTGGCGCCGGCATCGTCGCGGCCCAGAAGTTCGGCGCGAGCGAGCTGGTGGACCCGCGCCCGTATACGGTCCGGTCGATTACCGAGACCTTCAAGAAGTACCCCGGCATCGGGATGCTGCTGCCGGCGATGGGCTACGGCGCCGAGCAGGTGCGGGACCTCGAGACGACGATCAACAAGGTGCCCTGCGACGTCGTCGTGATCGGCACGCCGATCGACCTCAATCGCATCATCAAGATCAAGAAGCCGACCGTTCGCGTGACCTACCAGCTGCAGGAGATCGGCTCCCCGAACCTGGACGAAGTCATCGGCGCTTTCGTGAAGAAGTTCGTGAAGTAGGGCGGACCGTTCAGGTCCGCCGTGAGGGGCGGGTCTTTCGGACCCGCCCCCTTCGCGCCTGTTTACTTGTCGCTCTTGCCGCTCTTGTCACTCTTGGTCTCGTTCTTTCCCTCGTCCTTCACCCGCTTCTCGAGGTCCTTCGCCATCTGCAGGTGATGCTCGACGCTCGGCAGCGTCGCCGCGGCCCACGAGTCGACGTCCCCGGCGCTGCCGGCGCTTGGCGTCACCCCCCTGGTCGAAGAACTGCCCGCCTCCGTTTCGCTCGTCGTCCCGGAAGTGGTGCCCGACGTCCCGCTGGTACCCGTCATGCCGCCGCCGCTCGTCCCGGACGTCCCCGTCGTGGAGCCGGTTCCTGCGGTCCCGCCGATGTCCGATCCGCTGCCGCGATAGGACCCGCTCGCGTTCGACTTGCCCGCGCGCTTCTCGAGAAGCTTGCGCGCGTCGTTGTGCGCGTCCACCATGACCTTCACGTATTGACGGTCGAAGTCGGCGCCGTTGAGATTCGACAGCTTGTCATTGATCTTCTGGTGCTTCTCGTCGAGCGACGATGGCACGGCAACCCCGGCGGCGCTGGCCGCCTGCTGCAGTTCCGTCTGCGCCTTGGTGTGCTCGTCCACCATCATCTGCGCGAACTGCTTCACCTCGGGGTTCTGTGCCTTCTGCTGCGCGAGCTGGCCGAGCTGAATCTCGGCCATGTTGCTGATGGCCGCCTTCTCGACGAACTTCTGCAGGTCGCTCTGGCTGTTCTCGCGGCCCATCTGGCCGCCGGCCCCCGTCTGGCCCGTGCCGCCCATCTGTCCGGCGCCGCCAGCCGTGGCGCCGCCGCCACCGGTGCCGCCACCCGTCTGACTCGTTCCCGACTGTCCGCCCGACTGTCCGGCGGTTCCGGCCTCCTGGCCGCCCTGCGCGGCCGCCGGAACTGCCGACGCGACGGCGAACGCGACGGCGCACGCAATTGCCCAGTTGTTGACTGCTCTCATCTTGTTCCTGTCTCCCTTAATGGGGCGCAGCGCATCTGCACTGAGCCGCCGTTGCTCCCTGGATGGTCGCAAGGTGCGTACCCTCAACGGCTCCGGCTTAAGGCTGAGAGCTCCGCCCGACAACCCGCCGCACCATATAATCTCGACCGTGTTTCAACTGGTTCTGCTGGGCAGCGGCTTCGCCGCGGCCGCGGCGATACAGCCCGGACCGCTCCAAGCGTTCCTGCTTTCGCGCGTCCTGAGGGATGGCTGGAGGCGCACCCTGCCTGCGGCTTTCGCGCCCGTCCTCAGCGACGGGCCGATCGCCTTGCTCATGCTGTTCCTGCTGCGCGCGATGCCGGTCTGGCTGCAGAGCGGGCTGCGCGTCGCTGGCGGGGTCTACCTGCTCGGCCTCGCGTGGTCGGCATTCCGCGACGCGCGGCTCGATCAACCCGAGTCGGACCTGCTGCCGGCTCCGCCAAGGACGCTGCTGAAGGCCGTCGTCGTGAACCTGCTCAACCCCAACCCGTATCTCGGGTGGGCGTTTGTCCTGGGACCCGCGGCTGTTGCCGCGTGGGTTCGTGCGCCATCGCATGCCGTCGCCCTGGTCGCGGCCTTCTATCTCACGATGACCGCGAGCCTCGCGGCATTCATCGTCGCGTGCGCGAGCACGACGCTGCTCTCTCCGCGGGCACAGCGGTGGCTCATGCTCGCGTCGGCGGCGGCGCTGGCCGCGTTGGGGGTGTGGCAGTTGGTGGCGGGAGCGGCGAGAGTATGAAAAGGGCGGACCTGACGGTCCGCCCTTTCTGGGTCTAAAGACCCGGCCTACGTCCGCGACAGGCGAGACGCCTGTCCTACGTCCCCGACAGGCGAGACGCCTGTCAGCTGTCAGCTGTCTCTTACCCGTTCTTCTTCTCGAACTCCTGCATGAAGGCCACGAGCGCGTCCACGCCTTCCTCCGGGAACGCGTTGTAGATCGACGCGCGCAGGCCGCCGACCGACCGGTGGCCCTTCAGCCCGTCGAGCCCGGCCGCCTTGGACTCCTTCACGAACTTCGCCTCCAGCTCCTCGTTCGGCAGCCGGAAGGTGACGTTCATGCGCGAGCGGCAGTCCTTGGCCGCGTGGCCGCGGTAGAACCCGGTCCGGTCGATCTCGGCGTACAGCTTCTGCGCCTTGCGCTCGTTGATCGCGTCGATCGCCTCGAGGCCGCCGAGCGAGACCAGCCACTTCATGACCAGGCCGATCATGTAGATCGTGAAGACCGGCGGCGTGTTGTAGAGCGACTTCTCGGGGATGTGCGTGCCGTACTGCAGCATGATCGGCAGGTTGGCGTAGCCCGGGTAGGTGGCCGCCTGCTTGACCAGATCGTCGCGGACGATGACGAGCGTCGCGCCGGCGGGACCGATGTTCTTCTGCGCGCCCGCGTAGATCATCGCGTACTTCTCGATCTCGAGCGGGCGGCTGAACATGTGCGACGAGGTGTCGGCGATGAGCGTCGCGCCGCCGACCTCCGGCGTGTGGTGATACTCCACGCCGTGGATCGTCTCGTTGGTCGTCACGTGCACGTACGCGGCGCCCGGCGTCAGCTTGAGCTCTTCTTTCTTCGGCAGCCGGACATAGTTCTCGGCCTTGTTGTCGAAGGCGACGTTCACCGCGCCGACCTTCTTCGCTTCCTTGACGGCCTTCGACGACCACGAGCCGGTGACGATGTAGTCCGCCCACGCGCCGGGGGGCAGGAAGTTCATCGGCACCATCGAGAACTGCGTCGTCGCGCCCCCCTGCAGGAACAGGACGTGGTAGTTCTCGGGGATCTTCGCCAGCTTGCGGATGTTCGCCTCGCACTCGCCGATGATCGCCTCGAAGGTCTTCGAGCGGTGGCTGATCTCGAGAACGGACATGCCGACGCCGGGAAGGGCGAAGAGGTCGCGCTGCGCCTCTTGAAGCGCCGGCTCGGGCAGGACCGCGGGGCCGGCCGCGAAGTTGAACACGCGGGTGGTGGTGGCTGTGGACATGGGAAATCTCCTGAAAAAGGCTCTAGGCTCTGGGCTCTGGGCTCCGCGGCTCTCGGCGATGAGCCGACACGGCCCAAAGCCAAGAGCCCGAAGCCGAGAGCCGTTTCTGCTACACCGCCGCTCCAAGCGACACGACGTGGACCTCGAGGATCGCCGGGCATTCCCTGCGGAACGACTCGAGCAACGGCGCGGCCGGCTCGCGGTCGATGTTGATGCGGGCGATGGCCGCCTCGGCGCTCTCGAAGACGATGTTCTCCGTCTCGTGGGCATTGATGCCGGCGCCCGCGAGCTTCGAGAACACGCAGGCGAGCACGCCCGGCTGATCCTTGTGCCGGATGATCAGCGAGTAGGCCGCCGGCGTCTTCTTCGCGAGATTGACGACGTTCGGCACGCGGCCCGTGTCCTTGAAGGTCTTCACGATGCGCACCGTCTCGGCCGCGACCGCTTCCTGCGCCTGCTCCGTGGAGGCGCCGATGTGGTGCGTGCCGTAGACGCCGGGAAGGCCGACAACTGGCGTCGCGAACTCCGCGGTCGCGCCGGCGGGCTCACCCGGGTAGACGTCGAGGCCGACGCGAATCCCCTTCTCCTTCACCGCCGCCGCCAGCGCCTTGTAGTCCACGACGTCGGCGCGCGCCGTGTTGATGACGTAGGCCCCGGGCTTGAGGCGGCCGAGCACGTCGGCGTTCACGATGCCCTTGGTCATCGGGTTGGCGGCAAGGTGGATCGTGAGGATGTCGCACTTCTCCGCGACTTCCGCCGGCGTGTTCACGACCGTGATCCGCTCCTCGATGAGCGCCTTCGCGTCGGCGCCGCGCTGCACCTGCAGCAGGAGCGGCAGGTCCACCGGGATGGCGTCGCGGTTCACGACCACGCCCATCTCGCTCCAGATCACCAGGTTCATCCCGAAGCCCATCGCCCGCTTTGCCACTTCCTGGCCGATCTTGCCGAAGCCCAGGATGCCGAGCGTTGCGCCGTACAGGCCCTTGGCCTTGGAGTACTCCTTCTTGTTCCACTTGCCGCGGAGCAGTTCGGCGGTGTTGTCGGGAATGCGCCGGTCGAGGGCGATCATCAGGCCGAACGCGAGTTCCGCCACCGCGATCGAGTTCTTGCCCGGGCAGTTCGACACGTAGATGCCGCGCTTGCTCGCCGCCTTGACGTCAATCGTGTTGTAGCCGGCGCCCGCGCGAACGATCAGCGCCAGCCGGCCGGCGTCCAGCATCGGCTCGGTCACCTGGGTCGAGCGCACCACCAGCACGTCGGCACCCGTCTTCGCGATGGCCTCGGTCAGCGTGGCGTCCTTCAGGTCGGGCTCGAAGATCACCTCGCACCCGGCGCCCTTCAGACCCTCGATTCCGCTCTTCTCGAACTTGTCCGCTACTAGGACTTTCATGGCTGTCCATCCTTGGGCCGCGGCCTCGCCGCGGTCCGGTTAGATGAGATGAGTGAGGAGACCGTCACGAAGCTTCGGTTCGAACCACGTGGACTTGGGCGGCATGATCTCGCCCGCGTCCGCGATCCGCATCAGGTCGTCGACGCCGACCGGGAACATCGAGAAGGCCACCGCCGCCTTGCCGGACTTCACGAGGCGCTCGAGCTCCGCCGTGCCGCGGATGCCGCCAACGAAGTCGATCCGCTTGTCGGTGCGCGGGTCGCCAACGGCGAGCAGCGGGGTGAGCACCTGTTCCTGGAGCAGGCTCGCGTCGAGGGTGCTGCCCACGTCGGTCGCCCCCGCCCGGGGCTTGAGCCGCAGCGTGTACCAGCAGCCTCCAAGATACATCGAAACCTCGCCCTTGCCGGACGGGGTCGGACCGCCGGGCTTCACGTCCACACGCTCGCGCACCGCCGCCAGCAGCGCCTCGGGCGACTGGCCGTTGAGGTCCTTGACCACGCGGTTGTAGGGCATGATCGCCGTCTGGTTGTCGGGGAACGCGACCGCGAGCATCCAGTCCGCTTCCTCGTGGGCCTGACCGGGAAACTTCTCGGCGAGATACTTCCGCGTCCGCGCCGCGCTGGCCGCCCGGTGATGGCCGTCAGCGATGTAGAGGCACGGCAGCTGACCGAACGCCGCCACGAGCGCGGCGAGGTCGTGGCCCGTCACCCGCCACAGGGTGTGCCGCACCTTGTCCACCGCTTCGAAGTCGAAGAGCGGCGCCGTCCCGCACACCGTATCGGCGATCGCGTCAATCGCCTTCGATGCGCGGTAGGTGAGGAACACGGGACCGGTCTGCGCGCGCAGCGTGCTGATGTGACGTGTCCGATCGTCTTCCTTGTCGCGGCGCGTCTTCTCGTGCTTCTTGATCAAATCGCGGTCGTACTCGTCGACCGAGTAGCACGCGGCCACGCCCGTCTGGGCATGGTCGCCCATCTGCAGACGGTAGAAGTACACCGCCGGCGCATCCTCGACCACGAGCGGCGCGTCGTGGCGCAGCCGGTTGAAGTTCTCGAGCGCCCGATCGTACACCTCCGCCGAGTACGGGTCGGTGGCCGGCGGAAGATCGATCTCGGCGCGAGAGACGTGAAGGAAGCTGAGGGGATTGTCGCCAGCCAGCTGACGCGCCTCCTCGGCATTCACGACGTCATACGGCACGGCGGAGACCCGATCCACGTTCGCGGCAAGCGGTCTCAGGGCGGTGAACGGGCGGATGGTAGACATCTATAAAGGCTCGCGGCGGGCGACCCGGCGATCCGGGCCGCGCAGAGGGTTATACCGTGACACCGGGGGCGAGGCGCAACCGTAAAACGGCCGTCCATAAGCCTAACCAACCGAATGAAGTTAGGCAAGAGATGCCTTACACAAAAAAGCAGAAATTCTTCGCGCCAGTCCCCGGCGATTGCCCCGGCGCTGGCGACCGCGTCTTGGGGCCCGATTTTGGCCAGGCAGTGAAAGCCGTGCGGAAGGTGCCAGCCCTGCTTATTGCCCGCCGCCCGGCGTCCCCGTCCGCGCCTCGGGCTGTACCAGGCGAGAGATCGCGCGGTCGCGCTCAGACTGGAACTGTGCAAGGAACGCCGCCGGAATGGGCTCGCCCGGGGGCATCGACCGGAGCAGGTTCAGGGGATTCATCGCCCGGCCGTCCTTTCGCACGCGGTAGTCGAGGTGGGGCCCCGTGGACATCCCGGTCGAGCCCACACGCCCGATCGTCTCGCCCTGTCCGACGTGCTGGCCGGCCCTGACCGAGATCGACGAGAGGTGCATGTAGAGCGTTTCGTATCCGCTCGCATGGCGAAGTCGGATCGCGCGGCCACCTTCACCGCTCCACCCGGCCGACACCACGCTTCCCGCGGCAACAGCGACGACAGGCGCCCCCATCGGGGCCGTGTAGTCGACGCCGAGATGAGGCCGGTAGATCTTGAGAATCGGGTGAAAGCGCGCCGTGGTGAACCGCGAGCTGACGTGAGGCGCGAGGATGAACTTCAAGGGCGACGCCAGGAAGAACCGGCGCAGCGATCGGCCCTGTTCGTCGTAGTAGCCCGGCTTGCCGCCCGGCGGCGTGAAGCGGATGGCGCGAAGGCGGCGGCCGTCGTTGTTGAACTCGGCGGCGAGGACGGGCCCGTAGGCGGAGAACTGGCCCTCGCGGTAGACCTTCTCGAACGCCAGCCCGAACGTGTCGCCCGGCTGCAGGTCCGTGTTGAAGTCGATCTCGCCGCCGAAGATATCCGCCAGCTCCAACGTCAAGTCCGGCCGCTCCCCCGCCGACTCCATGGCGGCGAAGAGCGAGGTGGCCGACCGGTTGATCTCGCCGAGGAGCGACACCAGCGCACGTTCCTTCTTGAACGGCACCAGCGTCGCGGTCAGTTCGCCGGACGGCTGATCGCCGGCGGGAACGACCCGCAGGAACCGGTCGCCGTCAACCTCGGTACTCGAAGCGTCGGAGGAGTCCGTCGAGGGTCCGCACCAGGTGGAACGGGTGTTCGGCCTTCAGCCGGCGGGGGTCGAACACATCGCGCGTCACCGCGAGGATCCGCTCCACCACCTCCTGCCGCACTTGCTGATCGCGAAGCAGCGTGGCCAGCGTGGCATTGCGCGGCACCGTGCTGGACACCGAAAGCGTGTCCGGCTTCAGCACGACATCGGCGCCCCGGCCCGTGGGCGGATCGACGGCTGGCTGGCGGCAGCCAGCCATACCGAAGAAGATGGCCCCGGCAAGCAGGGCAAGCGCGACGCGTCCAGGCATCTCGATGGAGTGTAACGGATCTCGCGGGGGCGGCAACCGTCAAGCGGCGAGGTGAGTTGAGAAGTCGATCGGAGAAGGGGACTACTGGTCGGGACGGTGCACGGCTACCGGTTCCGGCTGGGCGCGTGACGCCTTCGCGGCCAGGTCGGGACGGTCAGCGGCGGCTCTGCCAGCCAATCCGCCTCCGGGGGCGTCGTGCCCAGGCGTCGTGTCGACAGCCAAACCCGCGGGATCGAGCAATTCCCAGCCGTCGCGCGGCGGCGCCGGAGGTTCGCTGATTAGTAGCGACGGACTGAGGGGAATCGGCGGCAGCGGCGCGTCGGCGTTCAGCCAGTACGCCGCGCCGACGCCTGCCAGGATGAGCAGCGCGGCAACGAGCGCACCCACTGCCCGCCGCGGGAAACCCCGGCTCGGCGGGCGCACCGGCCGACCCCAACTCTCGGGCGACGCGGGAGCCGGGAACGCGGCGAAGTCGGGCACTTCCGCACCGCGCCACCGCTCGAACAACGCGCGGACCGCGCCCGGCGGATGCTGCGGCGCAAACCGGCGAAGGCTGGCCGCCAGACGTCCGACCGAGAGCCGGCGAAGCTGTCCGTCCGCGGCACGGGCGGCCAGGCTCCGGAGGCGCGACGGCACGCGCGCGGCACCGAGGCTGCCAGGTGCGGGAAGCATCTGAAGGAGCAGGCGGCCCAGCAACTGCACCGTCTGGTCGTCCTCGACGGGCACGCCGCCGGCTACCGCAACCGTGCCGCTGCCGTCGATGAAGAGCGCTGATGGGGTGATGGCGGGCAACACCGACCGACCGGCCGGCTGTCGGGCGACCTGCTCGCACACGTCCAAGAGGATGGCGACCGCTTCCGCGGGGAACGGTCGCGCCCCGGCGGCTATCAATTCAGCGACACTGACCGGAAACCCGTCCTTCATGCCGACCTGGGCTCCAGCCAAACCCGCGCCAGCCCGGCCCGTCGACGCGCCCAAACGGGAAGCTCTTGAATCGAAAGGGCTTCAGGCCAGCCACGCCCTCTCGGCGGCAAGGGCGCCGCACCAAGGCGCCGCATGCCGCCAATGCAGGCGTGGCGTAATTACTTCCCGGCCGCTATCGCCGCGGCTCGCTGGAGGGCGGCACCAAGCCCTTGATCCTGAGGTAGGTCACCAGGTTGCCGTAGTGTTCCCAGTCGTGGGTCAGGTTACCGAGCAACCGCGCCAGCTTGGGCTGCGGCGGCGGCGGCGGCTGAGGCGGCTTGGCCGTCGCCTGCGTCGGCGGGGCTGCCGCGGGCGTCTGGCCAGACGCCACGGGCGGCGGCAACGGTTCGAGCGCCTTTGCGTCGGTCATGTCCTTGTAGACGGGCGCGCAGTAGGCGATCGAATCGGCCAGTCCCTTGACGATGTCCGCCTTCGTGGTTTTCTTCTGGATGTCGTTGCCGTCGTTCGGGTTCTTCTCGCCCTTCACCCGGGCGCAGTAGAAGAAGTGCGTGTCGGCGACGTGGCCGACCAACTCCCCGAAGCTCATGACCTCGGGCGTCGGCTTGAACCCGTAATTCTCTTCCGGCATCTTCGCCGCCGACCCCGTGATGTAACGACAGATCGTGTCGAACGATCCGCGCAGGCCGGCGCTCACGGGATCGCTCCCCGGCGCCGCTCCCTGGGCCTGGGCAGCGGCAGGCAGCACTGCGAAGGCCACGAATGCCAACACAAACAGGATTCGCTTCATATCGTCTCCTCGATGAATGGAACCAGCGCGGCCACGGCACATCCTACGCTTGGACGGGAGAACCAGGAAGGTCGAACTGAGGACGGAGCACGGAGAGCGGAAACTCAGGCGTCGGAGCGGTCATCCAGGCAGCAGCCGGGAGAACCACCGCCGGGTCGGGCGGACGTCGCCTGACGGCGTCGCGGCTGGTGTGTCAGCCTCTTCCGCAATCCTCCTCGGCTCGTCGGCCGGCGCGGCGGCGAGTTCGACCAGCACATCGCGTGTCGCCTGGTCCTGCGGCGCCTGCTGGCGGCTCACGCGGTGCGCGCCGGATCCCCTGTCGGGCGGGGCGCCGGAGACCCGGCTCTCGACGCGCCTCGTCACGCCAGCGTGAGGTGGCCCGACGATGACGACGGCACCAGACGGGGAAGAAGGCAAGGTGTCCGGCGCGCGCGGCGAGATCAAGGCTTCGAAGGAGCAGGTGGCGAGGAAGCGCTGCACGGCCGCGGGCGACGGCCGGACTGACGCGTCCTCGGACACCGCCGCGGTCAGGGCGGCTTCCGCGTCCACAGCGGAGCGGAAGGCGCTGCGCGGCTCGAAGTGCAGCGCCCGGCCGAGCCACGATCGGATGGGGCGCGAGAGGCCGGGGAAGTTGCGGCCCGCGTCGGGTGCGGCCGCCTGTTCGAACACCTTCGACAGGCTCGGCGGAAATTCTTCCCGGCTCAAGACGCGCCCGAGGAAGAGCGCGAGCGCCAGCAGGCCCAACTGCAGCACGTCGGTCTGGTGGTCGAAACGAATCGTGCTCGCCGCCGAAGGCGCGGGGATCCTGAACAGGGCCCACAGCTGCAAGCGCGAGTACCTGCAGTTCCGCAAGCGCGCTGGCGAGCACGTGCTCGACCACCGCGATCGTGCCGTCCGGCCGCACGACCAGGCGTTCCGGGCCCATCGCGCCGTGCGCCGCGTCAGGCGCGTGGCGGTGCAGGGCGGCGAGAGCGGCGACGGCCTGACGCAGCAGCTGCAACGCGGCGTCCGGGTCGCGGTCGGCCAGCCGCCGCTCCGACTCGCGCAACAGGTCCGACACCCGCACGCCTTCGACCGCGTCCGACAAGACGGCCAACCGATCGCCGAACCGCTCGATGCGCCGTACGCCCGCGAAGGACGCATGTCGGAAGAGCGAGAGGGCCGACGCGCGTTCGACGAGCGCTGCCTGCATCTGCGGAGTGGCGGGAATCTCCGCGCAGAGGTGAAGCGCCTCGAGGCGTTCGCCCTGGGTGCCCGTCGTGGCGTAACGGCGTCCGAGGCCGTCGGCGAAGGTTGGCGTGTCCATGTAATCCCGGATGGGGACGAATCGTCCCAGTGGATGGACTGCAAGAGCGGCACCGGGCGAGGCGGCGGCACAAGCGGCGGCCGGGCGAGGGTTTAACGGGTGCCCGGAGAGGCGGACGGCCACGAGAAGCGTACGCGGCCTAACGGATCTGTCAGGTTGAACCGTCAACCGTTGACCGTCAACCGTCGACCGTCGACCGTCAACGGTTAACGCAAACGCTCAACGCTCGACGCTCAACGCTCGACGCTCGACGCTTCATCAGTGTCCCCACCGGTCCGACTCGTCCGCCCACGCGCGCAGTGCCCTGGCGCGCGCCGCAGCGGTGCGTTGCTTTCCGAGCCTGTCGGCGGGCCAGGGCAGCTTCCACGTCCAGTTGTGCTCGCCGAGGCTCGCCGGCATGTTGATGCGGTCGCGCCAGCCGAAGACGTCCTGGATCGGCAGCAGCAGGAAATCCGATCCGGACTGGTACAGGAGCGAGAGGAGCGCGTCGCGAATCGCGGGCGTGTACTTGCCGGCGGCGGCGTCCTTGTCCGCGCCGTGCGCGTTCAACCGCTCGATGACGCCCGGCGCCTCGATCACCTGTTGCCGCTCATCGGGTTCCAGGCCGTCCCACCACGCAGCCATCGTCTCGGTGTCGTGCGTGCCGGTGGTGGCGAGCGAGACGGGCGGGTAATCGGCCGGCGCGCGGAACGGCTGCCCCTCCTCCTCCCAGTCGCGCTCCCAGCGCAGCACCTTGTACCCGGGAATCTCGAGACGCACGAGCGACTCGCGCACGAAGTCCGGAATGGTGCCGAGGTCCTCCGCCACGATGCGGGCGCCGGCGTCGGCGAAGATGCAGAGGACCGTTTCGCCGAGGGCCAGCTGGTCGGCCTCGTCGTCGGGCGTGAAGAAGGCGGGCGAGCCGTCGCGCGGGAAGACGTACGTCCGGTAGAAGCCGACGAGGTGGTCGATGCGATAGCCGTCGTAGAGCGCGGCGCCGCGCCGCGCGCGGTCGCGCAGCCACGCGTGGTCGCGCTCCGCCATGACGTCCCACTGGTAGACGGGCAGGCCCCAGTTCTGGCCGGTCTCGCTGAAGGCGTCGGGCGGCGCTCCCACCGACGCGTCCAGGCGGAAGACGTCGGCATGCGCCCAGACGTCGGCGCTGTCGCCATCGACCATGAACGGCAGGTCGCCGAGCAGCGAGACCGGGTGCGACTGTTCCTTGGCGGCGCGCCACTGCTCGTCGGCCACCCACTGCAGCCATTCCCGGTAGAGAATCCCGTCCGCAAGTTCTCGCCGCGCCTGCTCCATCGCCTCCGCGTCGCGGTCGCGCAGCGGTGCAGGCCACTCCATCCACGACCGCTCGTGCTCGCGGGCGTGCAGCGCGCGGAAGAGCGTGTAGTCGTCGAGCCACCAGCGCTGCCCCTCGGCCCACGCCTGCATCGCGGCAGCGCGCGGCGAGCGGCGCTCCCACTCGTCGGCGCGGAACCGCGCGAAGGCGGCCCGCAGCGCTTCGTCCTTGACGCCGCGTGCCAGCCCGTAGTCGATCGCCGCCGCCCGCCTCGCCGCGTCCAGCCGGTCGCGCCAGTCGGCGCTCATGGCCTGCTCGCCGCCGGCGGCGGCGAAGTCCTCCATCGCGTGGACGCTGATGTAGATGGGGTCGATGGCCATGGCGGTCAGCGCCGAGTACGGCGAGGTCTGGCCGACGGCCATCTCGTTGATCGGGAGCAGCTGCAGCAGGTCGTGATGCGCGTCGCGCAGCCAGCCGGCCATGAGGGGGATGTCGGTGATCTCGCCGATGCCCCAGCTGCGCGTGGACGGCATCGAGAACAGCGGAACGAGCAGGCCGGCATGGCGGGCGAGCGTCAGCGACATCGGCGATCCATCAGGCGCGCGATTCGACGCGGCTGAAAAGCCGGGCCGCTCCCTCGCGGAAAGCGGCCGGCTCGGGGAGCAGGCTCACGACGAGGTACGCCTCGCGTGCGAAGTCGAAGAAGTAGCCGGGATGCACGAGGACCCCGTCCCGCTGCAGCAGCTCGACGACCAGCTGTTCCTCGGGACGGGTGGCCGGCACGCGGAGAACCGCGGACCAGCCACCTTCGACGCGCAGGACCGAGCACGAGGGCGCGGCCGCCGCCTGTTCGATCAGCGCGCCGAGATTGACGGTGATCCGCTCGTGGATCACGCGCCGAACCTCGCGGCCGGCTGCGAGCAGCGGTCCAGCCGCGCGCTGCACCGGGGTGGACACCGAGAGGTACGCGTCGGCGACGACCTCCAGGCGGGCGAGCGCTGCGCGAAGCAGGCCCGCCGGGCCGCGCGCCGCGATCCAGCCCAGCTTCATCTGCGGCAGGCCAGCCGATTTCGACAGGCCGCCCAGGCTGAAGGTGAGCGCCTCGTCTTGCTCGAGCACGCTCGCGCGGTCGGCGCGAGGATCGATCAGGTAATCCGAGAACACCTCGTCGCCGACGAGCGCCACGTCACGCTCGCGGCAAAGGCTGGCGATCGCGTGGAGGTCGCGGCGCCCGAGCAACGAGCCGGTCGGATTGTTGGGGCTGACCAGCAGGACCGCGCGAGTGCGCGGCGTCATCCCGGCTGCCAGCGACGTCACGTCGGGCGACCAGGTGCCGTGGTACTCCAGGGGGTACGTGCGCACGCCAACGCCGTCGAGCCGGCAGAGGTGGTCGAACAGCGGGTACGACGGGGTGGGAACGAGCACCTCGTCGCCCGCGTCGCACAGGAGCTTGAAGAGAAAGGAATACGCCTCGCTGGTGCTCGCGGTGAGCACGATGCCGCACGGGTCCACTTCGAGGGCCGCCGCGGCGTATTCGGCCGACACCGCCTCGCGTGCCGCGCGCAGGCCGAAGGGTTCCGGCTCGTAGCGCAGCGACGCCCGGCCGGCGAGCGGCTCGAGCAGGGTCTCGGGGTACGAGAGACCGACGCGCGTCGGGTTGGTTTCCGTCAAATCGATGATCGCGTTTCCCGCCGCCCGCGCCGCCTCGACGGCAAGGGTGAGCCTGTTGGGAGCGAGGTCCGGCGGCACGCGCGTGGAAAACACAACCCTGTCCTACTCGGCGGCGAGCGCCTCGACCTCGTCGATCTCGATCGGGATCGGCTTGCCGAGGACGCGGGAGCCCGTCTTTGTGACGACCACGTCGTCTTCGACCCGGATGCCCCCGAAGCTCTTGAAGCGCTCGATGACGTCGTAGTTCAGGAAGTCGGTGAATTTCCCTTCCGCCCGCCACTTGTCCATCAGCGTCGGGATCATGTAGATGCCCGGCTCGACGGTCATCACGAACCCGGGCTCGAGCGCGCGGCCCATCCGCAGCGACTTCAGTCCGAACTGCCTGCTCCGCGTCACCGACTCGTCGTAGCCGACGTGCTGCTCGCCAAGTCCCTCCATGTCGTGGACGTCCAGGCCCATCATGTGGCCAACGCCGCACTGGAAGAACATCGCATGCGCCCCCTCGCGGACCGCCGCGTCGAGGTCGCCCTTCATGCAGCCGATCGCTTTCAGATCCTCGGCCAGGCTGCGGCACGCGAGCAGGTGGACGTCCATCCACCTCACGCCGGGCTTCACCGCGGCGAGCGCCTTCTTGTGCGCGCGCAGCACGGCGTCGTACAGGTCGCGCTGCGGCCCGACGAACTTCCCGCCGATCGGGATCGTGCGGGTGATGTCGCTCGCGTAGTGGAGGGTCGACTCGACGCCCGAATCGTTCACCGCCATCTGACCGGCGCACATCTGGTGGCCATGGTAGTGGTTGTGGAGCGTCTCCCCGTGCACGGAGAAGATGATCGGGAACGCCAGCTGCAGGCCGTGCGATTCGACGAGACCGGCCATCGCACCCGCGACCTCGCGCTCGTACTTGCCGGGCCGGGCCAGGCGCATCGCCAGGACGTGCATGCCGTGGGCGACGTCGAGCGCGGCCTCGATCTCCCGGATTTCCTCTTCTGCCTTGTACACGCGCTGCTTGACCACCGCCTTCACCAGCGCCACCGACGCGTGATCGTTCAGCGCGTCCGCCCGGATGCCGAGCAGGCGCTCGAGCAGCAGGGCGTTGTCGGCGCGGTACTGCGGCAGGAAGTGGATCCGCCGCCCTCGCCGCACGGCGTCCGCGAGCATGCTGGCCAGCGCGGACACCGGCGCCGTCTCCGCAATCCCGGCGCGCGCCGCCCGCTCCGCGATTGACGGCTGGGGCCCCCGCCAGACGATGTCGTCGATGGTGAAATCGTCCCCGAAGAGGACCTGCCGGCCCGCGTCGACGTCGATGACGCCGGCCAGGTTGGGGTCGTCCACGCCCCAGTAGTAGAGGAACGAGCTGTCCTGCCGGAAGTGGTAGGTGTTATCCGTGTAGTTCATCGGGGAATCGGCGTTCCCGACAAACAGCAGCAGCCCGTGCTTGAACTGCTGTTGGAGCCCGTTGCGGCGCGTGACGTAGACCGCTGCGTCGAACATCTGCTTCCCTCCACTCACGGGACCGAAGTCCCGCGCGACGTGATCGCCCGTCTGCGACCGGTCACCTGATCTCGTAAATCGACGCGCTCATCGGCGGAACCGTGACGCGGCGGCCGAACGGAGCAGCCGCGGTCTCCTGGATTGCCACCTGCGGCAGCTTGCCGGGGACGTTGCACGCCATGGGATCCGTTCCGGCGATGCGCCAGAGCCGCGCTGACGCCGGCGCCGCCAATCCCGCAATCTCCAAGTCTACCCCCTGCTCGGCGCCGGTCGGGTTGACGATCGCAATCGTCAGCGCTTTCCGCCCCTCGGTCCAGGCAGCGACGACATCGAGCGGTTCCGGGGCGCCAGCCGATTCGACCGGGATCGTCCCGAAGTGCTGGCGGTACATCTTGAGCACCATGCCGGTCGAATCCAGCACCGCGTCGGTCTTGCTCGTCTTGATCGCGCCGATGACGTTGACCGTCTGAGCGTAGTTCGCCATGAAGATGATGTCGCTCTGGCGGGCGTACTCGTGCAGGCCTGCCGCGATGCCCAGCGCGTCCTTCAGGAAGTACTGCGTGCCCAGCTCGCCGTAGAGGTGCGGGCCGTACCAGTAGTTCCACTCGTCGAGGGCGATCCGGATGTTCTTTCCCTGGAGCGCCGGGATCGAGGCCCGGTACTTCCGATGGGCCTCCGCGATCCGCCGGACCTCTGTCGGTATCTGGGAAATGTGGGCCATGAGGCCGGGCTTGTCCTGCGAATAGAAGTGCTCGCTGATCAGGGTCATGTTGTCGGCGCAGTTGGACAACATCGCCTCCGACCACTCCCCCACCGCGCCGACCCCGATCAGTTCGAGGCCCGGCGACTTCGCCTGCATCGCGGCGGCGAACTGGTTGTGCTTCTGGACGTAGTCCTTCAGCGGCATGTGACCGAGTTGCCAGTTGCCATACATCTCGTTGCCGATCGACCAGAATCGGCAGCGCCACGGCTCGCCGCGTCCGTTGGCCGCGCGCAGCTTCCCCATCGGCGTCGTCGCCGCGCCGTTCACGTACTCGACTTCCTCCGCGGCAGACGTCGCGTCGCCGAGGCCGCTGTTCACCGCAATGTACGGCTCCGCGTTGACGAGCCGGCAGAAGGCCAGGAACTCGTGGATGCCCACGTCGTTGTGCTCGACGCCCTTCCACGCCGGGTTCTTCCGCGGCGGGCGGGTGTCCCGGTCGCCGATGCCGTCGTGCCAGTTGTACCCGCTGACGAAGTTGCCGCCCGGCCACCGGTAGACGGGCGCATCCAGCTCGCGGAGCAGTTTCAGCGTGTCCGGGCGGAATCCCTCGATGTTGTCAGAGGGCATGAGCGAGGCCGTGCCGACGCGGTAGGTCCCGCTCCCCGCGGCGGCGATGACCAGCCGCGCGTCAGCCGTGCTGACGGGGGCGACGAACGACAGCGCGGTCGTCGAGAACGCGGCGGCCAGGCGCGGAACCTTGATGGTGGCCCGATCGGCGGCGCCGGGGCCCCAGGCGAGACTGACGTTGACCGGCCCGGCCGCCGGGTCGCCGGCCAGCACGACGCGACCGACGTATCGCTTGCCCTTGACCAGGGCCAGGCCGCCCTGCTCGATGCCCCCCGGCGTTCCGCCGGCCAGCGTGACGACAGGGGTGTGCTCGCCGACAAACGCCCCGTCCTTCGCCATCGACACGCCCGCCGGCTGACCGGCGATCGTCCACGGCGAGTCCTTGTCGCCGACGCCGTAGAAGAACTTGCGGTCCTCGAGCATCTCCGCCCAGATGCCGCCGTAAATGCAGCGCCCGAGGTGCTCGATGAACTGCCCGTAGATGTACTTGGACATCGGCTCGCGCGTTTGTGCCGCGTCGATCTTCAAAGCCGGCTTCAACTCGAAGGAGGCATTGGCGATCACCGGCACGCCGGGCGTTTGTCCCACCGGAGCCTGCGCCTTGCCGGCACCGGACACCGTGACCAACGCCAGGGCCCCAGCACACAGGAAGACGGCTCGCTTCATGACTTCACCTTCATTTGAGAGGATCACGTCCTCGCTAGGGGTGCCGCGGCAGGATACGCGCCTTTTGCGTCAGCTTCCGGTCGCCGGCCTCCACCGTCACGGTGTAGTCGCCCGGCCCCGCGAACGCCCCGCGGCCGGCCCTCATGTCCCACGACACGCGGTTCATGCCGGGTTGAGCCTCCGCCTCGATGGCGCGGACCGTCGAACCGGCGGCATTGGCCACGGTCACCTTGACCTTTCCCGCGGGCTTCTCTTTCAGGAAGAAGTCGAAGGTGAGTTCCTCGTCATTCGGCACAATCAGCTGGCGGTCGCCGTACAACTCGAAGTTGCCCCACGCGCCCTCGCCCGGAACCTGCCGCGGCCTGATGGCGAAGAAGTGCGCCGGCTCGTCCAGCGCGCCCGCCTTCGCTTCCGCCAGCCAGTCGACGTTCAACACGTACAGGCCGCGGCCGTACGTCGCAACGACCAGGTCGTGCTCGCGCGGGTGAACGAGCATGTCGGTCACCGGTACGGTCGGCATGTTCCCCTTCATCGGCGTCCATGCCTGGCCGCCATTCAGCGACACGAACACGCCCTTGTTCGTCCCGGCAAACAGGATGTCCTTGTCCTTGGGGTCCTCGACGAGAACGTCCACCGCCTGGTTGGGCAGGTTCCCCGAGACCGCGACCCAGGTGGCGCCGAAGTCGGTCGTCTTCATGATGACCGGCTTGAACTCGTCGTACCGTCGCCCCGCCTTGGTGACGTACGCCGTCCCCGCGGCGAAGCGGGACGCGACAACTCGTGTCACCCAGAAGTGTTCCGGCGCGCCGGCGGCGGCCAGCTTCGGCGTGACGTCTGTCCAACTCGCTCCGTGGTTCCTGGTCACCTGCACCTTGCCGTCGTCCGCGCCCACCCAGATCGTCCCCGCCGCCAGCGGCGATTCGGCGATCGTGGTGAGCGTGCAGAACTGCACGGTACTGCCGGGCGGCGAGATCTTCGAGGCGTCGTTCGCCGTCAGGTCCGGGCTGATCTCCTCCCAGTGGTCGCCCCTGTCCAGCGACCGGAACAGCACCTGCGCGCCGGTGTAGACGATCCCGCTGTTGTGGGGCGACAGGACGATGGGCGGCGTCCAGTTGAAGCGGAGCGGCGGCTGGCCGGCTGGCCGCGTCGGGACGATCGACTGGCGCGTGTGCGTCCGCTGGTCCACGCGGAAGTGGCCGCCCCACTGAAAGCTGTTGTACACCCAGCGGCTGTCGCTCGGGTCCACCCGGTTGTACATGCCGTCGTTGTCGCCCACCGTCACCCAGTCCTCCGGGCCGAGGCGCCCGTGCTTGCCGTTGATCGGCCCCTTCCACGAGTCGTGGTCCTGGAGCCCCGCGTAGATGTTGTAGGGCGTGTCCATGTCCACGTCGATCGAGTAGATCTCGCCGCCCGGAATGTTGGTGTAGCTGTCGGCCGTCTTCCCGCCGTCATAGGAAATCGACACGCCGCCGTCGCTGCCGAGGATCATGCGCTTCGAGTTCTGCGGGTCGATCCACATCGTCCGCCAGTCGCCGAACGCCTTGCCGAAGAGGCTCCGGGAATTCCAGGTGAGGCCGGCCCATGTCCTGCCGCCGTCCTCGGAGCTGAGGAGCGAGTCGCAGTTGATGATGATCCGCTTGTCGTCGTTCGGGTCCACCCGGATCTGGTTGAACGAATAGCCCGCTTTCGAGCTGACGTCGTCCTTCGCGGCGTTCATCCTGCGCCAGGTCGCGCCGCCGTCCTCGGTGCGGTAGACCTCACCGCCGATGTTTCGCGCCTGCGGCTCGAGGCTGCGGGCCCGGTCGCGTTTCGCTTCTTCCTCGGTCGGCGGCCGCTTCCCGAAGTTCTCGGTCACCGCGTAGAGGATGTTCGGGTTCTTCTGGTAGAGGTCGAGGCCGGTTCGCCCCATGCGGCGTGGCCGGCAGGCCGCCGCCCAGTCTCTTCCACGTCTTCCCGCCGTCGGTCGTCTTGTGGATGCCGCTGCCGGTGCCGCCTTCGATCAGCCGCCACGGCCGGCGCTGGACCTGGTACATCGCCGCGTAGAGCGTGTCCGGCTGCTTGCGGTTGATCACGAGATCGATCGCGCCGGTCTGGTCGTTGACGTAGAGCACCTTCTTCCACGTCTTGCCACCGTCGGTCGTCTTGAAAACGCCCCGCTCTTCGTTGGGCGACCACAGCCTTCC
This sequence comes from uncultured Acidobacteriota bacterium, assembly GCA_963724775.1. Taxonomy (GTDB): domain Bacteria; phylum Acidobacteriota; class Vicinamibacteria; order Vicinamibacterales; family Fen-181; genus CAVRWB01. The sequence goes on along the minus strand of CAVRWB010000019.1, from coordinate 565,679 downwards.
CATGGCCGCGACGTAGACGATCTCCGGGTTCGTGGGGTGGATGACGATTCGTGCGATGTGCTGCGTCTCGGCGAGGCCCAGGTGCTGCCAGGTCTTCCCCGCGTCGGTGGACTTGTAGACGCCGTTCCCCGGGTACGCCACGCGCACGCTCGACGCGTCGCCGCTGCCGACCCAGACGATGTTCGCGTTGGAAGGAGCGACCGACACGCACCCGATGCCGGTCACGTCCTGCCCGTCGAACACCGGATCGAACGTCGTGCCGTTGTTCGTCGTCTTCCACAGCCCACCGTAGCGGACCGCGACATAGAACGTGTAGAGGTGCGTGGCCATCGGTCCATCGGGGACCGCGATATCCGACACCCAGGATCCGGCGCGGTACGGGCCGAGGGCCCTGTAGGTGATGCCGGCCAGCGACTGATCGCCAGCGGCGACGGGCACGAGCGCGAGCAACAACAGGGTCAGGATAGTACGGAACAAGCGCATTGGAGCGACCTCGGTAGTTTGTGAACAACTCACCGCACGGTAGAATTCGAGGAATGCAGGTTGTCGTGGTCGTGCCGACGTACAACGAGCGCGAGACAATCGAGCCGCTCGTCGAGCAGGTGCTCGAGTTCGGCTACCGCGTCCTGGTTGCCGACGACGGGTCGCCGGACGGGACCGGCGAGATTGCCGACCGCCTGGCCGCGCGCTGCGGCGGGCAGGTGAGCGTCCTGCACCGGACCGGGCAGCGCGGCCTCGGCCGCTCGTACGTCGACGGCTTCTCCCGCGCCGTGGCGGCCGGCGCCGACCTCGTTTGCCAGATGGACGCCGACTTCTCGCACGATCCGAAGTACCTGCCGGACCTCATCGCCGCGTCCGTGGACGCGGACCTTGTCATCGGCTCCCGGTACCTGCGCGGCATCAGCGTGGTGAATTGGCCGCTTCGCCGGCTGATCCTGAGCACCTTCGCCAATCGCTACATCCGGTCGGTGACCGGCCTCACTGTCAAGGACTGCACGGCCGGGTTCCGCTGCTGGCGGCGCGCGGCGCTGGAGCGAATCCCCCTGGACCGGATCGTGTCCGACGGCTACGCCTTCCAGGTCGAGATGCTGTTCGAGGCCGCGCGACGGGGTTGCACCGTCGTCGAGGTGCCCATCGTCTTCGCGGAACGGCGGCAGGGTACCTCCAAGCTGTCGCGCGGCGTGGTGCTCGAATCGCTGCTGATGCCCTGGCGGCTCCGGGCGCGGGCCGGCTTCCGACGAATCCGATGACCCCTCACCCTTTCTGCCCGTAATACGCGCCCGGGCCGTGCTTGCGCAGGAAGTGCTTGTCGCGCAACGTCACCGGGATCTCCGCCGCCTTCGGGTTCACCGCGAGCGTGTGCAGCGCGATCGCCGCCACCTGCTCCAGGATGTCGGCGTGGTGCGCGGCCTCGGCCGGCGTCGGCCCCCAGCAAAAGGGCGCGTGGCCACGAACCAGCACCGCGGGACACTCCGAGGGATCCAGCGAGCCGAAGCGCCTCACGATCATCACGCCAGTGTTCCACTCGTACGTCGAGTGGATCTCCTCGGCCGTCATCTCCTCGGTCACCGGGACGGGGCCGCGGAAGTAATCCGCGTGTGTCGTCCCGAAGCAGGGAATCTCGCGACCGGCCTGCGCCCATGCCGTCGCGTGACGCGAGTGGGTGTGCGCGACGCCGCCGACGCCGGCGAACGCCTTGTAGAGGGCGAGGTGTGTCGGCAGGTCCGACGAGGGGCGGAACGCGCCCTCCACCACCCCACCCTCGAGGTCGGTGACCACCAGGTTCCTCGCCGTCAGCTCCGCGTACGGCACGCCGCTTGGCTTGATGACGACCAGGCCCTCTTCGCGGGCGATGCCGCTCGCGTTGCCGAAGGCGTGGATGACGAGGCCGGCCCGCACCAGTTCCAGGTTGGCGTCGAGGACCTGCTCGCGCAGTGCCTGCAGCCGGCTCACGACTGCCTCACTGCCGCGGCGATCCGGCGGAGTTCGGGTAGCACCTCGCCGAGCGCCGCGGGGGCGGCGTCCTTGCGGCCGAGAGCGAAGTACAGTTCTCGATACAGGCCGAAGAGCCGGTCGCAGGTTGCCGCCTCGCGCGGGTCGGGCTCGACCACGTCGAACGACGGGCAGAGGGCGTCCTGCGCCTCTTCGATCGTCTTGAACGTGCCGGCCGCGAGGAACGCGAAGATGGCCGAGCCGAGACTGGTCACCTCGCTCGTCGGCACCAGGATCGGCTTGTTCAGGACGTTGGCATACACGCGGTTGAGGGTCGGGTTCTTCTGCGGGATGCCGCCGCCGTTGATGACGCGCCGGATGGGCACGGCGTGCTCCTCCATCCGCTCGAGGATGATCCGAGTGTGGAAGGCCGTCCCCTCGATCGCCGCAAACAGATCATCCTGCGCGGTGTGCGTCAGGTTCCACCCGACCGTCACGCCACCGAGCTCCGGGTTGACCAGGACGGTCCGGTCGCCGTTGTCCCACGTCAGGCGAAGCAGTCCCGTCTCGCCGGCCCGGTACTTCTCGAGCCCCTCGGACAGGGCCGCCACCGTCGTCCCCGCGCGGCGGGCGATCGCGTCGAAGATGTCACCCGTCGCCGACAGCCCGGCCTCGATCCCGGTGAGGCCGGGGTGTACCGATCCGGGAACGACACCGCAAAGGCCCGGGATGCAGGCGGTCTGGTCGCTGACGGCGATGATGCACGTCGAGGTACCGATGACGTTGACGACGTCGCCGAGGCGGACACCGGCGCCAATCGCATCCCAGTGCGCGTCGAAGGCGCCGACCGGGATCGGGATCCCGGCGCGCAGGCCCAGCGTCGCCGCCCACTCGGGCGTCAGCCGGCCGGCGATGGCATCCGACGTCGCGTAGCTGCCGCTCATCCGATCGCGGACGCCCGCCAGGACCGGATCGACCGCCGCCAGGAAGTCGTTCGGGGGCAGGCCGCCCAGCGACCGGTTCCACATCCATTTGTGGCCCATCGCGCAGACGCTTCGCGGGGCGGCGGCCGGATCGCTGATGCCGCACAGGACGGCCGCCACCATGTCGCAGTGCTCGAGCGCGGTGACGAACCGTTCCCGCTTCCCGGGGTTGTGCCGAAGCCAGTGCAGCAGCTTCGAGAAGCCCCATTCGCTCGAGTAGACATCGCCGCACCAGTGGATCGCCTCGAGGCCGGTCGCGTGTGCGACGTTCGTGATCTCCCCAGCCTCGCGCCACGCCCGGTGATCGCACCACAGGTAGTAGTCGTCCAGCGGCACGAGGCCGTCACCGACCGGCACCACGCTGGAGCCCGTGGTGTCGAGCGCGATCGCCGCGACATCCTGGCCGTTCACGCCGGCCGCTTCGAGCGCGCGCCGCGTGGCGAGCGCCAGCGCGTCCATGTGGTCGCGGTGGCTCTGGGTGGCGTGATCGGGATCGGCCTTGGTCCGGTGCAGCGGATACTCCGCGACACCCGACCCCAGGCGGCCCTTCTCATGATCGACGAGCGACACGCGCACGTTGAGCGTGCCGAAATCGACGCCGGCGACGATGGACATGGTGCTTCGCTCCAATCAGGATTCTTGGATTCAGTCGAGTTATGCCAGGATTCTTCGATTCCCGAGCCCGGACGTCGCGAACCGCATCGCAGAATCCCGAATCCTCATCCTCGGGCAGTCGCTCAATTACCCCGTGCCGGTACACCTCCCACCCGAGGTACTTGGTCGTCGCTTCCTCCACCATGTCGGCCACCGAGGAGAGGTTGGCGGCGACGTGGTGCTCGAAGCCGTTCTCGCAGATGTAGCGCAGCAGCCCCTGCATGTTGGGGATTTCGACGACGCCGGCGCCGCCGAAGGTCTGGAGCGGATCGGACGTGAACCGGCCCTCCCCGAGGTAGCCCGTAATCTTGCCCGCCGCGTCGTTGGTCGAGAAGCGGGCGTAGCTCATCGGCCCGGGCTTGACCAGCCCGACGCAGGTGCCGTAGGTGTTCGCAATGCCCACGGTGCCCGCGATGATCGCCTGGTAGTCCATGCGCACTTCCTGGAAGAAGTGCTTCGGCAGGTTGCTGCAGTGGAAGCAGACCGCCTTGTCGAGTTCCTCTCCGTAGTTGTTGTTCCAGTCGAGCAGCGCGCTCGGCGTGCCCGACGCGAGGCGCAGGGCGTGCATGCCGATGACACCGCAGATGTCCACCTCGCAGGCGCTGGACATCAGCTCGTTGCTCATCATGCTCATGACCGTGCACGGCACGACGCCGAAGAACTCCTCGAGCGACGTCCAGCACTGCACGGCACTGATGGCGCACTCCGTCTCCTTCATCCAGCCGTCGATGACCGCGCCCAGCTTGGCCATCTTCATCAGGGCGGACGCCGGCACGCCGCCCGTCGCCACGTACGCGTTGATGGCCGACAGCTTGGCCTGCACCGCCTGATCCTCATCGGCCAGCCGGTTGATGCGGCCGAGGATCTCGGACAGGTCGATCGGCTCCACCGAGATGCCCGACGCCTCGAGCAGCTTTTCGGAGAAGCGGACGGTGTTGAAGGCCGCTGGACGGGCGCCGATCGCGCCGATGCGGAGCCGCCGCAGCCCCTTCACCACCCGGCACACGCCCTTGAACCACTCGAGGTCCTTGCGGAACACCGGGGAGTCGGGCGCCTCCGTGTGCAGCGTCGTCAACGAGTAGCGAATGCCGTACTGCGTCAGGTTGTTGCAGGCGGACATCTTGCCGCAGAAACTGTCGCGGCGGTCCTGGATGGTCATCCTGGACGGCGTGTCGGGCGTGGCCTGCACGAGGACGGGCACGTTCAGGTCGGCCATCCGCAGCGCGTCGGCGATGCCCCGCTCCTCGCCGAAATTCGGGAGCGTCACGATGATGCCGTCGATCTCGTCCCGGTGGCGCTTGAAGAGGTCCGCGCAGATGCGCGACTCCGCGCGCGTCTCCACCGCACCGTACTTCGTCTCCTCGGGACCCGGCGCGATGACGCGCACGCCGGCACCCTCGAGCACCCGGATCATGTCCTCGCGCCCGCTCTTGGCGAGGTGGTCCGGGAAGAAGCCCCGGTTGCCGACGATGAGGCCGAGCGTGATCGGATGGTCGGTGTTCATTGATCGCTTCCTCCATGGAGCGAAGTGCAGCGTGTATCGTCTGATGGCTTAACGCTCGAGGCTCGGGGCTCGAGGCGGACAGAGGTACGTGAACGTTCACGGTATAATACACGCCCGCCCCGGGAAAGCAAGCGCGCCCAGGCAAGGAGAACCGCCGTGAAACGCTCGATGCTCGCCTCCGGTTGGCTATGCCTGGCCGTGCACCTGGACGACGCCTTCCGGGCGCCGACGATCTTCGAGCCGCTCACGACCGACACGCGGTGGATCGAGCGGACGATGCAGCCGGCCGGCCGGCAGGAATGGAAGGTGAAGTAGGTGCGGAGGCCGCCAACTCGCCCAGGGGCGCCGCCGCGCGTCGGGATCAAGGACATCGCCCGGGCGCTCGGCGTGTCCATCGGGACGGTGGATCGCGCGCTCCACGACAAGCCGGGCATCAACCCGGCGACCCGGGCGCGCGTGCTCCATACTGCCAAGGCGCTCGGCTACCGGCCCAACCTCGCGGCGCGCCACCTGAAATCGGGAACCCGGGTGGTCATCGCCGTGCACCTGCCTCAGGAGATCGCCCAGTTCTGGGATTCGCTCGAGGCGGGCATCCGCGAGGCGTCCGCGCCCTTCGAACCGACGCTGCACGTGGAGTTCTTCCGCTACCCGCGCTACGGCGAAGGGGATACGTCTCTCTTCGAGTCGGCATTGGCGGGCGGGGTGAACGGGCTGATCGTCGCGCCGGGCAACCCCGCCGCGCTGGCGCCGTGGATTCGGAAGGCGTCCACCCAGGGCGTGGCCGTCGCGTGCGTCGTGACGGACGCTCCGGCGACCGATCGTCTCACATCCGTGTCGGCGGACCCGGCGACCGTCGGCGCGGTCGCCGGGGAGCTTTTCGCGCGCTTCCTCCCCGGCGGCGGCGACGTGGCGTTCATCACCGGCTGGCTGGGCACCCAGGATCACGCCGACAAGCTGCGCGGCTTCGACGGCGCCCTGCGCACGCTGGCACCCTCGCTCCGGCTCGCCTCGGTCGTCGAGGCGCACGACGACGAGGCGGCCGCCTACCGGCAGACGTGCGACCTGCTCCGGACGCGCGGCGATCTGAGGGGAATCTACGTCAGCACCGTGAACTCGCTGCCGGTGCTGCGTGCGCTGCAGGACGGCGGACGGGTCGGCTCGGTGATGGTGGTGACGACGGACGTCTTCGCCGCTCTCGTTCCCTGGATCCGGGAGGGGGCGGTTGCGGCCACGCTGTACCAACGGCCCCTGACCCAGGGCCGACTCGCGGTGCATGCGCTCTACCGCTACCTGCTGGACGGCACCCGCCCGCCCGCCCGCATCAAGGTCATGCCCCACGTCATCATGCGCACCAATCTGGATTTGGTGCTGGAGAGACTGCCTTCGACGGAGGCGGAGTAAGTCGGAGCAATCTGTCAGTCGGAGGGCGGACTCAGTCGATGCGCGGACCCAGTCGATGCGCGGACTGAGTCGATGCGCGTGCTCGTCGAGAGGGCGGACGCAGTCGAAGCACCGGCCAGCCAGGATTGACTGACGAGGTGCTTCGACCAACGGCCTGATTCGACTGACAGTGACTCCGACTGACAGCCTCCGACTGACAGTTACTCCGACTGACCATGAACTCCGACTGACTCTATTTCGTCGACTTACTTGACCGGCACCGCGTCCAACACCCACATGCCACGGCCGTGGGTGGCGATGACGATCATCTTGTCGCGCGGCTGGATGACGAGGTCGTGCACGAAGGTCGACGGCAGGTTGCCGCCGAGCACCGTCCACTTCTCACCGCCGTCCGTCGTGACGAAGACGCCCATGTCGGTCCCCGCGTAGAGGATCTTCGCGTTAGCGGGATCTTCGCGAACCACGTTCACCGGGCCGGCCGGGATGTTGGCGGCGATGCTCTTGAACGTCTTGCCGTAGTCGGTGGACTTGTAGATGTAGGCCGCGAACTCGTCGTCTCGCTTGCCGTTCTGCGTGACGTACACCGTGCCTTCGTCGAAGGCCGAGGGGACGATGCGTGAGACCCACTTGCGCTGCGGCAGGTTCGCCGTCAGCTCCGTCCATGCCTTGCCGCCGTCCCTCGTCAGCCACACCCGACCGTCGTCGGTTCCCGCATAGAGCAGCCCGAAGCGCTTGGGCGACTCGGCAAGCGCGAACAGCGTCTGGTACGGGATGTCGCCGATCATCTCCAGCTTGTTGTCCGTGAGGTCGGGGCTGATCCGCTCCCAGTTCTCGCCTCGGAACATCGACCGGTAGACGTACTGCAGCCCGTGGTAGACGACGTCCGGGTTGTGCGGCGACACGACGGTCGGCGCCAGCCACTGTCCCCGCAGCGGCGGCTCGCCGGCCGGAGCTTTCGGCATGATGTTGGTCGTCTGGAACGACGCCGCGCGGCGGCCCGTTCCGGGCTTGGTCAGGTCCGCCCGATCGATGTTGCCGTAGAAGCTCGACGCGTAGACGAAGTTGTTGGTGGCCCAGTCGATCGCGTGGGTCGATCCCTCGCCGCCAAGCGCGTTCTCGAAGTCCATCGGCTTCAGCTTGTCGCGCCCGGCGGCCAGGTCCACGGCGGCGCGGTAGCTGCCATGGTCCTGCACCGACGTGTAGACGTGGAACGGCGTGGCCATGTCGTACGACACATTGAAGAGGGTCACGGCCGGGATGAGCCCGTTCGTCGTGAACTGCCGCCACGTCTGGCCCTTGTCGTAGGACATCACGAGGCCGCCGTCGTTCCCGTTGATCAGGTTGTCCGCGTTGGCCGGGTCGATCCAGAGCGCGTGGTGATCGCTGTGCATGCCGCGCAGCGGCTTGAACGTCTTGCCCCCGTCGATGGACTGGTGGAGATTCAGGCCCATGAAATAGACGATGTTGTCGTTGGTCGGATCGACGCGCACCTGCGAGAAGACCCACCCGTAGGTCGCCGCCGCCTGCTCCATGTACGCGTTCGACTCGCTCACTTTCTTCCAGCTCAGCCCCTTGTCGTCGGTCCGGTAGATCTCGGCGCCCTTGATCGTGCCCGCCTTCTGGCGGCCGTAGGAATCGAGCTCGCCGGGCTTCGCCTGGCGCGCGATCTCGTAGTTGTCCACGAACGCGTAGAGCACGTTCGGCTTGGCGCGGCAGACGTCGATCCCGATGCGGCCGCGGACCGGTGCGGCGGGGAGCCCGGTGTTGATCGGCTTCCACGTCTTGCCGCCGTCCGTGGACTTGTGGATGCCGCTGCCGGTGTAGCCGGCCTCGGTTCGGGGGTCGTTCCACTTGTGCCGCACGCGCTGCCATGTCGTCGCGTAGATCACGTTCGGGTCCGTGGGATCCATCACGAGATCGTTCGCGGCGGTCTTCGCGTCGACGTAAAGCACCTTGTTCCAGGTCTTGCCGCCGTCGACGGTCTTGTAGACGCCCCGCTCCTCGTTGTCGGTCCATTCGTGTCCGCCCGCGGCCAGGTAGACGATGTCCGGAGCGGTCGGGTGGATGACGATGCGCGGGATGGTGTGGGTGTTGGCGAGCCCCATGTGCTGCCACGTCTTGCCGCCGTCAGTCGTCTTGTAGACGCCGACGCCGGCGTTGGAGCTCCGGAAGATGTTCGCCTCGCCAGTCCCGTACCAGACGATGTTCGGGTCCGAGGGCGCGACGGCGACGTCGCCGCCGGCGGCCGACGGCACCTGCTCGAAGACGGGCTCGAACGATGTGCCCTCGTTTTCGGTCTTCCAGAGGCTGCCGGCGGCGGTCGCCACGTAGATCGCTCGGGTGCGACCCCTGCGATTGGCCACCGCGATGTCCACCACGCGGCCGCTGATGTTGGTCGGCCCGATGAACTGCCACTGCAGGTCCTTGAAGGGCGATGCCTTCCTCATCGCGGTGAACTCGTCGAACGCCTTGACCCGGAACTGCGCGTCGGCCTTGACGGCGGCCGGCGCCTGCGCCGAAACCGGGGAGATGAGTGCGGCCGCGCCGGCAAGGGCCACGGCGGCGGCGAGAAGGACGACCACGCGCCACGAACGACGAACCCGGTTCATTCATGCCTCCGATCGAGGGCTGGGACCGACTTGGCGATTTGGTGATGCTCAGGCTACTTTGTTGATTTCTTGATCTGATGATCGTTTTCGGCCGCCTCCCTGGCCGCGGAGCGCAGCATCATGACGGCCGCGTAGACGACGACCGCGACGACGAGCCAGCGGACGTATTCGAGCGGAAGGGACTTGACGAGGAAGGCGGCGAGCAGCACGCCGGGAATGCCCCCGATCGTCAGGCCCAGCGCCGCGCGCAGGGTATAGCGATCGAGCCTGATGAACCGCATGCTGCCGACCGGCATCAGGAAGGCGCAGGAGCCCATCATGATCGGAAATGCCGCCGTAGGGTTCATCCCGAGCAGGCTGACCAGGATCATGCAGGGCGCGTAGAGCCCGATACCGAGCGTCATGAGGGCGCCCAGGGCGAAGTTGCCGAGGACCGCCGCTCCCAGCGTGACACCGGACAGCATGACGGCATCGCCGCTGAGGCGCTGCAGGACGCCGAACAGCGTGAGCAGCAGCAGCGACGCGGCGATGAGCAAGGCGATTCCCATCCCGACTTGAATGGCCCGGCGGGGCAGCCTGGCGACGATCCCTGCGCCGAGCCACGCCCCCGCGACGGCGGCCGCGATCATCGCCACGAGGGTGGTCATGTCGACCTGGATGATCGCGACGTAGATGAGCGCCTCGGCGACGACCGGGATCGTGTGGCCGACGTTGAGCGTGCCGGGGATCCGCTCGTCGGGCACCAGGCGAAACAGCTTGAAGGCAGCCGTCGTCGTCGCGAAGTTGCCGATGCCGAGCGTGTCGAAGAAATCGGTCACGAAGCCGATTGCGAGCTCGACCGACCCGGGAAAGACCCGGTCGGCCGGCCGGCCCCCGCCTGGCGCGCGCCGGGCCTTCCGGGCCTCGTTCAGCCAAAAGGCCGCGTAGACGACGGTGAGCGCCACCAGGGAGCCGAGCAGGCCGAACAGCACGATGTTCATGAGGATGAGCCGCTGACGTTCGGCGGATTGTAACGGAAAACGGCCCCCGCGCGTCGAGATACGTCACTGTATACATATATCGATACAAAAAGGAGCAAGATCGCTGTGCACACACAGCCGATTCCGGTGTATACATGAGGGAGCGTCCCGGTCGGGTGTCGCGGGGCGATCCGCCGGCAGGAACGGACCGTCCCGCGCACCCGGTCTCGCGCCGCCATTTGCACCGCGCCCGCCACTCCGGTAGTATCCCGGCCCCGATGAGAGAGACCGCCGACATGAACGCTCACCCGGCAGATACGGCCCGCTCGACCCGGACGCGACCGGCCGCTCCCCGCACGGGTGGCCGCCAGGAAGTCACGGCGTCGGCGTATGGCCGGCTGCGCGATCTCATCGTCTCCGGCCGGCTGGCACCCGGCGCGCCGTTGATCGAAACGGATCTCTCCAAGCGTCTCGGCGTCAGCCGGACGCCCGTGCGGGCGGCGCTCCAGCGTCTCCAACAGGAGGGGTTCGTCAGCGCCGTCTCCGTCGGCCAGATGCTGCGCGTGGTGGTGGCCCCGCTCACGGCGGACGACATGCGCGAGGTCTTCCTGATGGCGGGGGCGCTCGAGGCGGCCGCCGCGCGTCTCGCCGCTGGCCTCGACCCCGCGAGACGAACCCTGCTCGTCGACGAGATGCAGCGGCTGAACACCGAGCTGCGCGAGGCGAGCGAATCGCGCCCGCCGGATCTGCTTCGCGCGCAGGATCTCCACGCGCGGCTGCACAAGGCTTTCTCCCTCGCCGCGGCCGGCCCGAGGCTGAGGTCCGAGCTGGAAATCCTCCAGCCGCAGGCGGAGCGCTACGAGCGCGTCTACACGAGCGCGATCATCTTCGCTTTCGAAGAGTCGATCGAGGAGCACGCGGCGATCATCGACGCCCTGCAGGCGGGCGACGCCGAGGCGGCCGAGGACGCGGTGGCGCGGAACTGGCGCGGCTGCGCCCGCCGCTACCGCCAGGTAGTCACGATTCTCGGGGAACGGGGAAGCTGGTAAAACGGTCGTTCACGGTCGAGCGTCAACCGTCGACCGTTCTGCTTCTGCATCGACGCGAGGCCAACGCTCAAACGGTAAACCCTGAGCGGTTGAGGGCTAACGCTCGACGGGTTAACGCTCAACGCTCGACGGGTTAACGCTCAACGCTCGACGGTTGACGCTCAACGCTTAACGTAAGAAGTCCTCCTTTGACTTGCGCACAATGGACCGATCCGGCGTTCACGGGGTTGACCTTGACTGAAGGGACGGTGCTGCGTCTCGAGCGGTTTGCGATCCACGACGGCCCGGGCATCAGGACGACCGTCTTCCTGAAGGGCTGCCCGCTGCGCTGCGACTGGTGCCACAGCCCCGAGAGCCAGGGCGTCGACCCCGAGTTCATGCCTCTTGCCGACCGCTGCGTCCGCTGCGGCGCGTGCACCGACGCCTGCCCGCATCATGCCGTTCGTCCCGCCGCGGAGGCGACAGAGGCCGCCCCGGCCGAGTGCACGACCTGCGGCAACTGCGCGGCCGTCTGCCCCTCGGGCGCGCGCGAACTGGTTGGCTACCGGACGACGGTGCCGGCGCTGCTCGCCCTCGTCGAGCGCGACCGGATCTTCTACGACGAATCGGGCGGCGGCGTCACATTCTCCGGCGGCGAGCCGCTCATGCAGCCCGAGTTCCTCACCGAGGCGGTCGAAGCGTGCCGAGACAGCGGGATGCACGTCGCGGTGGACACCTGCGGCCTGGGCGACACCTCGGCGCTGCTGGAGATCGCGCGCTCGACCGACTTGTTCCTGTTCGACCTGAAGATGATGGACGAGGACCGCCACCGGGTCTACACGGGCGCGTCCAACACGCGCATTCTCCATAACCTCGAGCGCCTCGCCGCCGCCCATCGCAACATCGTCGTCCGCTTCCCGCTCATTCCCGGCGTGAACGACGATGACGCCAACGTGCGGGCCATGGGCGCCCTGCTGGCATCCTTGCGGCTCACGCGCATCGACGTGCTGCCGTATCACCGGGCGGGCCTCGCCAAGTACCACCGGCTGCATCGCCCGTACGCCCTTCCCGACACGCAGCCGCCGGCGCCCGAGGCCGTCGTTCACGCGGCCCGGCTGCTCGAAGGCTGCGGGCTCATCGTGCGACCAGGAGGAGTGTCATGACCGAACGGGTTGAAAGGCTCCGGCAGATCAGCCTCGACACGCGGCCGTCGCTCTCGAGCGAGCGCGCCGAGCTGATGACGGAGTTCTACCGGCAGGCGTCAGCCGCGCCGCTGCCCGTCCTGCGCGCGCAGTCCTTCGTGCACCTCATGTCGGGCAAGGCGATCTGTATCGCCCCCGGCGAGCTGATTGTCGGCGAGCGCGGCCCGCGGCCGAAGGCCACGCCCACCTACCCCGAGTTGTGCTGCCACACGCTACAGGACCTGGACATCCTCGACACGCGCGAGAAGATCTCGTTCTCCGTCTCGCCCGAGGCGCGCGATGCCTACCGCGACACGGTCATCCCCTTCTGGCGCGAGCGATCGATGCGCCACCGGATCTTCGAGCAGATGACCGACGAGTGGAAGGCGGCGTACGAGGCGGGTGTCTTCACCGAGTTCATGGAACAGCGGGCCCCGGGCCACACGGTCGCGGACGACAAGATCTACCGGAAGGGCATGCTCGACTTCCAGGCAGACATCGACCGCGAGCTCGCGGCCCTCGACTTCCTGAACGACCTCGAAGCCTACGACAAGCAGCAGCAGCTGAAGGGCATGCGCATCGCGGCCGACGCCGTGGTGATCTTCGCCAGGCGGCACGCCGAAGAGGCGGCGCGCCTCGCCGCTTCGGAGGCCGACGCCGGGCGGAAGAAGGAACTGGAGCAGATCGCGGCCAACTGCGCGTGGGTGCCCGAGCGCGCGCCGCGCACCTTCTGGGAGGCGCTGCAGGCGTACTGGTTCGTCCACCTCGGCGTGATCACCGAGCTGAACACCTGGGACTCGTTCTGCCCCGGCCGCCTGGACCAGCACCTCGCCCCGTTCTACAAGCGCGAGATCGAGGCCGGGACGCTCACCCGCGCTCGCGCGAAAGAGCTGCTCCAGTGCTTCTGGATCAAGTTCAACAACCAGCCCGCGCCGCCCAAGGTGGGCGTGACGGCGGCGGAGAGCGGCACCTACACGGACTTCTCGAACATCAGCAGCGGCGGGCTCAGGGCGGATGGCAGCGACGGCGTCAACGACGTCACGTACCTGGTGCTCGAGGTGATCGACGAGATGCGCCTGCTCCAGCCCTCGTCGAACATCCAGTTGAGCAAGAAGAGCCCGGACCGGTTCCTCAAGAAGGCGGCGAAGTCATCCGCAAGGGCTGGGGCCAGCCGTCGATCTTCAACGCGGACATGGTGGTCGCGGAGCTCGTGCGCCAGGGCAAGCGCGTCGAGGACGCGCGCTGCGGCGGCACGAGCGGCTGCGTCGAGGCGGGCGCGTTCGGCAAGGAAAGCTACATCCTCACCGGCTACTTCAACCTGCCGAAGGTGCTCGAGCTGACGCTCAACAACGGCTACGACCCGCGGACGAAGCGGATGGTCGGCATCGAGACCGGCGACCCGCAGGGCTTCGACGACGTTCGACCAGTTCATGGACGCCTTCCGCCGCCAGCTTCAGCACTTCGTGGACGTGAAGATCCGCGGGAACAACGTCATCGAGCGGATGTTCGCCGCGCTGCATGCCGGCGCCGTTCCTGTCGCTCATCACCGACGATTGCATCGCCAACGGGCGCGACTACAACGCCGGCGGCGCGCGCTACAACACGCGCTACATCATGCCGACCGGCCCGGGCACGCTGGCCGACAGCCTGGCGGCGATGAAGTACCACGTGTTCGACCACCATGACGTCCCGATGGCGTCGCTGCTGAAGGCGGTGCGCGACGACTTCGTCGGCCACGAATCGCTCCGACAGCTGCTGGTCAACAAGACGCCGAAGTACGGCAACGACGACGAGTACGCGGACGCGTTCGTCACGCGAGATCTGCGACCTGCTCTACCGGTCGATCGACGGCCGCCGCGGCCCGACCGGCTCGACCTACCACGTGAACTACCTGTCCACGACGTGCCACGTCTACTTCGGTTCGGTCTGCGGCGCCACGCCGGATGGCCGGCACGCCTGGGTGCCGGTGTCCGACGGCATCTCGCCCGTCGCACGGCGCGGACCGCAACGGCCCGACGGCGGTCATCCGGTCGGCCGCCCGCATGGACCACGCGCGGAGCGGCGGCACGCTGCTGAACCAGAAGTTCACGCCGGCCCTGCTCGAGGGAGAGGACGGCATCGACCAGCTGGCGCACCTCGTGCGCGCGTATTTCAAGCTGGACGGCCACCACATCCAGTTCAACGTCGTGACGGCCGACACGCTTCGCGCGGCGCAGCAGGAACCCGAGAAGCACCGCGACCTCATCGTCCGCGTCGCCGGCTACAGCGACTACTTCTGCGATCTCACCAAGGGCCTGCAGGACGAGATCATCGCGAGGACCGAGCAGAAGGGCTTCTAGCCGCTGACGCTGTCCGAACTGAGAACGGAGAAGGTAGAACTGAGAAGGGGAATCAGCCAGGCGCCGGCTCGGCCTTGGACCGCTTTCTCAGTTCTAACTTCTCAGTTCTAACTTCTCCTTCACATCACCAACCTTGACAAGCTTCCATCAAACGGGCCAGTGTGTCTGCCGCATGCCTGTGCCGGCCCGTACGTCACCGATCACTCGCTCGCCGTCGCGATCGCGAACGCTGGCCGATTCGGCCTACGACCGCCTGCGCGACAGCATCGTGACGCTGCGACTGGCGCCCGGCGCCCCGTTGACGGAGCTGGATCTCTGCAGGCGGCTGCGCATCAGCCGCACGCCGGTGCGCACGGCGCTTCTGCGCCTGCAGCAGGAAGGCCTGGTCGCCGGCGGCCAGGGATCGGGGCGCGTGTCGGTTGCGCCGCTGACCGCGGCCGACATGCGCGAGCTGTTCTTGATGGTCGGCGCGCTGGACGGCATCGCCGCCCGGCTGGCGGCGGAACTGGATGCCACGAAGCGCCGGGCGGTGGCGGACCAGGCGGAGGCGCTGAACGACCGCCTGCACGAGATCTCGGCCACCAACGACCTGGCGGACATCCGGACCGCGCAGGACCTCGACCTGCGCTTTCATCGCTGCTACGAGACCGCCGGCGGTGGGCCCCGCCTGCTCGCCAAGCTCCGCGCGCTCCACGCGCAGCGCGAGCGGTACGTGCGCGTCTACACGGAGGCGCTCATCCAGGCACACGGCGTGAAGGACTCGCTCGACGAGCACGCCGCCATCATCGACGCCATCCGCCAGGGCGACGGCGATCGCGCCGAACGCGAGGCGATCTTCAACTACCGCAACGCCCTCGAACGCTACAAGCGCATCGTGACCGCCCACGGGGAACGCGGCAGCTGGACGTAACGCGGGTGCCTCAGGGCGTAGGGCGAAGCTTCCGCTTCGCCGCCTACTTCGCGCTCGCCGCGTTCCTGATCACATTGCGCGGAGAGGGCGTGCCGGCTGCGCGTCGCAGCCACTCCGCCGCGCCTGGGTCTCCCGTCTTTGCCACCGCGCGGACGGCTTCCGCCTGCGCCAGGTAGCTGTCATCCGCTTCGAAGCGCTGCTCGAGGAACGGCACGAGCGCCGGGCGCCGATACTCGCCGAGCGCGGCCAGCGATGCGGCGCGCACGCGCGAGTGCGTGTCGCGGCAGGCGTCCTGGAACAGGGCGACGTCCCCTTCCCTGCGCCACTCCGCCAGGGCCTGGATGGCCGCCCTCCGAACCGCCCAGAACGCGTCCTTGCGAGCGGCCACCGCCAGCGCCGCCGCCGCCCGCGTGACGTTGTTCGCGCGCCCCAACTCCCGCGCCGCAGACATGCGGCCCGTCACGTCATCGTGCCCCAGCTGGTACACGAGATCGTCCACGGCGGCGTCCGACGACCACTCGGCCAGGAGCAGGTTGCCCTCGTCGAAGCGCACGAGCAGCGGCCGTTCGGGCAGCTCGAACGTGTACTCGGCGGTCCGCCTCGTCAGCCAGGCCCGCTCGACGCGCCGTTCCCCGGCCATGCTGATGCCGATGGCGAGCGGCAGGCGGTAGGCGGGCACCCCATCGGCAAAGTCCTGCGTCTGGTCCACGCGCACGGTCAGCGTTTTCGACGCGTCGTCCCACCGGCGGGTCACTCTCAGGACCGGGTGGCCCGGGTGGTGAAGCCACTGGTCGAAGAACCAGTCGAGGTTCTGTCCGGTCGCCTCGCGGACCGCGATGAGCAGATCGTGCGTGTCGGCGGGGGCGAAGGCGTGGTCGCGCAGGAAGACGCGCAACGCCGCGAAGAACGGCTTGTCGCCGAGGATCGACCGCATCATGTGCAGGACGAGCGCGCCCTTCGGGTACGTGTGACTGTCGAAGTTGTCGTTCGGCACCCGCCATCGGTCCGTCACGATCGGACGGACGTAGCGGTTCTGCGCCTCCCGCAAGTAGGCCGCTTTCTTGTCGAGCAGGTTGACCGCGCCCTCGTCGTCTCCCCGCGCGTGGCGCGTCCACAGGTAGTCGCTGTAGGTGCCGAAGCTCTCGTTGATCCAGGTTTCGCCCCACTCGCGAAGCGTGACCAGGTCGCCCCACCACTGATGCGCCGCCTCGTGAGCCACCAGGTTGTCGCTCGGGAAGTCCTGCTCCGCCCGCTCGTCGTGGATCGTGTCGTCGCCGATCAATGTCGCGGTGGTCGCCTCGGCGCCGCCCCCGATGCTTGGCACGGTGACCTGGTCGTACTTCGCCCAGGGATACGGCCCGTAGAGCTCGGAAAAGAACTCGAGGATCTCCGGCGTGCGGCCGAACGAGCGCCTCGCCGACGCGGCGTCCTTGCGGTAGACCCAGTAGCCGACCGGGATCCCCTTGTACGAATCGCGGATGACCTCGTAGGGACCAACGGCCGCCATGAACAGGTAGGTCGAATGTTGCTGCTCCTGCAGCCAGCGCCAGGTCTTCGTGCCACGCGCCCCGTCCTCGGTGACGCCGGCCAGCCGTCCGTTCGCGAGCGCGCTCAGCGCCGCGGGTGCGGTGATCAGGATCTCGCTCGTCGCCTTGTCGTCCGGTTGGTCGTCGCATGGGAACCAGTGGCGCGCGCCGGTGGGAAACGATAGGGCGACCGCCAGTGCCGGGTGCCGGTCCGTCGCGTCGCGGAAGTCGAACCCGATGTGGTAGTCGGCGGACATGCCGAAGGCCGTCGGGTCTACCTTCGCGCCAGCGGCGCCGTACTTCACCACGAACGACACCTGCTCTCCCATCGCGTACGATCGATCCAGGTGCACGGCCAGTCGCCCTGGCGTGCGCTCGAAGCGCAAGGGCGGCCCCTCGTCCAGGGCCACGCCTCGCACGTCGAAGGTCTCCGCGTCGAGCAGGCAGGTCGTGAGGCTGTCCACGAGCGACCGCACCGTCACCCGCGCCTCGCCCTCGAACGCGTGGCGCGCGAGGTCGATGCCGAGCGCGATCCGGTAGTGCAAAGCGTCGTAATCGCGGCTGGGCGCCGACTGGCGCGGCCAGTTCGAACGATCGACGCGCTGGGCCAACGCGGGCGCCGGGCTCGGTAGGACAGGCGTCTCGCCTGTCGCGAGGGTTAGAACGCAGGCAAGCAGGAGCGGAGCACAGCGTCTCATAGCCGCGGATTGTAGACGGAAAGCGGATATGCTGCTTCGAGACGGCGAAGAGCCGGGCCCGCTCTCGTGTGGGGCGAAGCTTCCGCTTCGCCGGGAGGAAGTTCATGCCACTCATCAACGAGAAGATCGAACAGGCGGTCGGCATCCTTCGCGAGACCGGCCTCGATTGCTGGCTGACGTTCGTGCGTGAAACGGGAATGAACGGCGATCCGGTCATGCCGTTCCTGGCGCCAGGCCACGTGACCTGGCAGAGCGCCTTCATCGTGACCGCCGGGGGCGACGCCAGGGCGGTCGTGGGGCAGTACGACCGCAAGACGATCGAGGACACCGGGGCGTACACCAGGGTCGAGTCCTACGTGCAAAGCATCAGGCAGCCGTTGATCGATGCCTTGCGGAAGCTGGCGCCCCGCATCGATCGCGATCAACTACTCGGAAGACAGCGAGGTGTGCGACGGCCTGACGCACGGCATGTACCTCAAGCTGCAGTCGATCCTTGGCGAGATGGGTTTCGAGGATCGCCTCGTCTCGGCCGAGCGGGTGATCTCGGCGCTCCGCGCCCGCAAGACGCCGACCGAACTGGAGCGGATTCGGGAGGCCATTCGCCTCACCGAGGAGATCTTCGACGGGGTCGGGCGCTTTCTCTCGCCGGGCCGCACCGAGCGCGACGTCGCCGACTTCGTGACCGCGACAGCTCACGGCGGCCGGCCTCGCCCGCGCCTGGGAGGCGCCCACCTGCCCGGCGGTCTTCACCGGGCCGGACACCGCGGGCGCGCACTACGCCCCGACCGGGCGCCGTGTCGAGCCGGGCCACATCGTCAACATGGACTTCGGCGTGAAGCACGACGACTACTGCGCGGACCTGCAGCGTACGTGGTACGTGCTGCGCGACGGCGAGACGGCCGCGCCCGCGGAGGTCCAGCGCGGCTTCGACACGATCGTGCGCGCGATCGAGGCCGCGCGGCGGGCCATCCGGCCCGGGGTGATCGGCAAGACGGTTGACGAGGTGGCGCGGCGGATCGTGGCCGACGGCGGATACGACGAGTTCCCCCACGCGCTCGGCCACCAGGTGGGCCGCTACGCGCACGACGGCACCGCGCTGCTGGGACCCGAGTGGGAGAAATACGCGCGGCGGCCGTTCGTCCCGATCGAGGAGGGGATGGTGTTCACCCTCGAGCCGCGCCTGACCGTGCCGGGTTACGGCGTCGCCACGGTCGAAGAGATGGTGGCGGTCACTGGCGACGGCGCGCAGTTCCTCTCGAAGGCGCAGACGGAATTGCGCCTTGTCCCAGAGATCGCCGCGCCCCTGCGGTGAATCCTCGATTCCTGCTGTTCTGTTTTCCGTTACCATCCCGTCCATGATTCACCGCCGCTCGCTCGCTCCAGTCCTCCTCTCGCTGCTCCTGACCGCGTCGCTGGCCCGCGCGCAGGCCCCGGCCGCTCCGCCGGACCTCGACTCGCTGGTCGCCCGCGTCATGAAGACCTTCGAGGTCCCGGGCATCGGCCTCGCCATCGTCAAGGACGGCCAGGTCGTCGTGGCCAAGGGCTACGGCGTCCGCAAGCTGGGAGAACCAGCGCCCGCCGACAGCAAGACGCTCTTCGGCATCGCGTCGAACACAAAGGTGTTCACCGCCACCGCGTTGGGCCTGCTCGTGGAGGACGGCAAGATCCAGTGGGACGCCCCCGTCGTTCGCTACCTGCCCGCCTTCCAGATGTGGGATCCGTGGGTGACGCGCGAGCTGACCGTCCGCGATCTGCTCGTCCACCGCAGCGGCCTCGGGCTGGGTGCCGGCGACCTGCTGTGGTGGCCGCCCTCCACCTACACCCGCAAGGAGATCGCCCGACGCCTCCGCGAGATTCGACCGGCGACCAGCTTCCGAAGCGCCTACGCCTATGACAACGTGCTCTACCTGGTGGCCGGCGAAGTGATCGAGGCGGTCAGCGGTCAGTCGTGGGAGGACTTCGTCTCGACGCGGATCCTGAACAAGGTGGGGATGGCGGGCAGCAACGTCGGCCGTTCGCCAGCCGGCGGCGACGGCAACGTCGCGGCGACGCATGCGCCGATTGACGGCAAGGTCCGCCCGATCGCGCCGTTCGAGAGCGACAACACGAACCCGGCCGGCGGGATCAACTCGAGCGCGGAGGACATGGCGAAGTGGGTGCGGACGCTGCTCGCCGAAGGCATGCTGCCCGACGGCTCGCGTCTCTTCTCCGCCGCCACGTACCGCCAGCTCACGACGCTCGTCACGCCGATTCCAGCCGGCAACCCCGCGCCCGAACTCGCCGCCATGCGCGCCAACTTCAATGGCTACGCCCTCGGCCTCGGCACGAGGGACTACCGCGGCCACCGGATCCTGACGCACACCGGCGGCTTGCCGGGGTACGTCTCGCTGGTGCTGATGGTGCCCGACGCCGGGCTCGGTATCGTCGTGCTGACCAACCAGGAGTCGATCGCCGCGTTCAGCGCGCTCGGATATTCAATCGCGGATTACTACCTCGAACAGGCGGTCGCGGGGAGCGCTGGACTGAAGTCCCGCACCCCGGCTGCGAAAACCGACTTCGTCGAGGCCTACCAGAAGGTGACGGCGCGCCAGGAGGCGGCGATCGCGGAAGCCGCGAAGAGGGCCGCCGCGGCGCGAAACGCGGCCTCCGGGCCCTCGCTGCCAGTCGCGGCCTATGCCGGCGCGTATCGCGACGCCTGGTACGGCGACATCGCGATGGCGCTCGAGAACGGTAAGCTGGTGATGCGCTTCAGCCACACGCCGTCGCTCGTCGGCGACCTCGAACACTGGCAGCAGGACACCTTCGTGGTGCGGTGGCGCGACCGTGAACTGCGAGCGGACGCGTTCGTCACGTTCGCGCTGAAGCCGGACGGGACGATCGACCAGGCCAGGATGCAGGCCGTCTCGGCGATGACGGACTTCAGCTTCGACTTCCAGGACCTGCTGCTGCGGCCGGCGAAGTGAGGCTTAGGGCTCAGGGCCCAGGGCTCAGGGATGTAAGAGGCTCGTCGGCTTCAGCCTTGAGCCCCCAGCCTTGAGCCCTGAGCCTTCTCATACCGTAATCGTCCCCTCCAGATACGGCACCGCCCGCCCGGCGATCTCCACCCGGTCGCCCGAGAGGCGACAGCGCAGCGAGCCGCCACGCTTCGACAACTGCCTGGCCGTCAGCTCGGTCTTGCCGAGCCGCTTCGCCCAATAGGGCGTCAGCGTCGTGTGAGCCGAGCCGGTGACGGGATCCTCGTTCACGCCCACCTGCGGACCGAAAAAGCGCGAGACGAAATCCACGTCACGGCCGGGCGCCGTGACGATGATCCCGCGGGCGGGCACCATCGCGAGGTCCGCGAAGTCCGGCGCGAGCGCCTTCACGTCCTCCTCGCTCGCGTAGACGAGTAGGTAGTCGGTTTTGCCCTTCAGGCACTCTGCAGGCTCGCGCCCGATCGACTCCACCAGCAACTCGGTCGTCTCCGCGGGGTGAAGCGTGTCGGCGGGAAAATCGAGGACGAGCAGCTCGCCGTCCCGACGGACCCGCAGCACGCCGCTCCGCGACGCGAACTCGACGGAGTCGCCCTTGCAGCCGTCCTGGCTGAACACCACGTGGCCCGTGGCCAGAGTCGCGTGTCCGCAGAGATCGACCTCGCACGCCGGGGTGAACCACCGGATCGCGTAGCCGCTGCCGCTCCTGATGTAGAAGGCGGTCTCCGCGAGGTTGTTCTCGGCCGCAATCTGCTGCATCAGGTCGTCGGCCAGCCATGCTTCCTCGAGCGGGCAGACGGCGGCGGGGTTGCCCGAAAACAGCCGGTCGGCGAACGCGTCCACCTGGTAGAGCCGCAGTTTCATGACGGGCATGTTACACCGGTGTCGAGCAGGGCTGAAGCCTGCTCTTTCCGATGATCCTTGGCAGCACTGTCGCTGACTGCCGACACCACTGCCGTCGATCGTCGGAAGGCACAGGACTTTAGTCCTGTGCGACCGCCTGTAGTACATTCCTCGCATGAAATTCGATTGTCCTCGTCATCTTGTCCTTGATTCTCCTCACGCTCACGGGCACGGCGCAGCGCACCGTCAAGCCGGCGCTGCACGGCCGGCATTGGGTCGCAGTCACCGGGAAGCCGCTCGGGGCGACCGCGGGCGCGATGATTTTCCAGAAGGGCGGCAACGCGGTGGACGCCGCGTGCGCGATGCTCGGCGCGGTCTCCACGATGTGGGACACGCTCGGCTGGGGCGGCGAGACGCAGGCGCTGATCTACAACCCGAAGACGAAGAAGGTCATCGCGATCAACGCCCTCGGCGTGGCGCCGACAGGCGCCACGCCCGAGTTCTACCGGTCGAAGGGAATGGCGTACCCGCCGGAATACGGCCCGCTCGCAGCGGTCACACCGGGCACGCCCGGGGGCCTGCTTGTCATGCTCGCGGAGTACGGCAAGCTCAGCCTGAAGGAGGTGCTCGAACCGGCTATCCAGATGGCTGACGGCTACGCCATCGAGCAGCAGGCCGCAGACGCGATCGAGCGCCAGAAGAAGGAAATCAAGAAGTGGCCGCCGTCGGTGAAGGTCTTCCTGACGCACCCGGGCGAATCGCGCGAGGCTCCCTATCCCGGCGAGGTCTTCAAGCAGGCGGACCTGGCGGCCACGCTCCGGAAGCTGGTCGATGCCGAGCAGCAGGGGCTGAAAGCCGGCAAGAGCCGGCGCGATGCCATCTACGCGGCCTACGACCGCTTCTACAAGGGCGACATCGCCCGCGACTTCGTCGCCGGCTCCCGCGCCCTCGGAGGCTTGCACACGGTCGAAGACCTCGCGAACTGGAAGGTCCACGTCGAGGAGCCGGTCGTCACCGACTACAAAGGAATCCAGGTCTACAAGCTGACGACATGGGTGCAGGGCCCGGTGATGCTGCAGGCGCTCAACCTGCTCGAGCCGATGGACCTCAAGGCCATGGGCTACAACAGCGCCCGCTACATCCACGCGCTCTACCAGGCGATGAACCTCGCCTTCGCGGATCGCGATTTCTATTATGGCGACCCGTACGTGCCGCCGGAGGAACCGATCAAGGGCCTGCTGTCGAAGGAGTATGCACGGGAGAGAGCGAAACTCATCAACTGGGAGAAGAACGATCCAAAGGTGATGCCCGGCGACCCGTACCCGTTCCAGGGCGGCTCGAACCCCTACACGAACCTTCTTGCCAATTGGCCGCCGCCGCCGCCCAAGCCGACGGGGGCGGAGGGCGAGCGCTCGTTCGAGGAGGCGTTCATGGCGGGAACCACCTCGATCGAGGCGGCCGACGAGGAAGGCTGGGTGGTGTCGGTGACGCCGAGCGGCGGCTGGATCCCGGCAACCATTGCCGGAACCACCGGCATCGGCATGAGCCAGCGCATGCAGGCATTCGTGCTTGACGAGGCGATGTGCCCCTTCAACGTCGTGCGGCCCGGCCAGCGCCCGCGGTCCACGCTCACGCCGAGCCTGGCGCTCAAGGACGGCCAGCCCTACCTCGCATTCGCCGTGCAGGGCGGCGACAGCCAGGACCAGAACCTGCTGCAGTTCTTCCTCAACGTCGTCGAATTCGGGATGAACGTCCAGGAAGCGACCGAGGCCGCCAACATCAACAGCTACCAGATGCACAGCACGTTCGGCGACCACAAGGCGGAGCCCGGGCGCCTGCTGCTGGCCGATTCCATCCCGCCGTGGGTGCGGCAGGACCTTTCACGGCGCGGCTACAAGCTCGAATACGAGCGCCTCACCTCGGGGCCGATCAACGCGATCTTCTTCGATCGCCGGCATGGCACGTTCTGGGGCGGATCGAGCAACCACGGAGAGGACTACGGGATAGCGTGGTAGGGGGAAGAACTGAGAAGTAAGAACTGAGAACGGAGAACGTAGAACCGGGTCCTGCAATTGAGAACCGAGAGCGGTCTCCAAGTTCCACGTTCTCCGTTCCAACTTCTACGTTCTCCGTTCCAACTTCTACGTTCTCCGTTCTAACTTCTGCGTTCTCCGTTCTAACTTCTACGTTCTCCGTTCTCTACTTCTTGTCCACGATCGCCTTGATCGCGGGCGGCAGGGCGAAGCGGTCCGCGGGGATGTCCACGTTGTGCTGCAGCTTCTCCACCGTCAGCACGCGTTCCTGGCCCATCACGACCTGCACCTGCTTGAACGCCGCCTTGATGCCGTCCACGTCGCGGTAGTCGCTGGGCTTCGACACGATGTCCACGGTCTGGCCCGAGACCGTCATCGTCGTGTCGGTCTGCAGGATGAGTGACGAGTCGCGGTCGAAGTAGATCGTTTGCGGGCCTCCGACCTTCGGCGTGACGACCACCTTGTAGGCCGGCTTGCCGTCCACCTCCGCAATGCCCACGCACTCAACGCTCTTCGACGTGTCCTTCCAGTAGACCAGTCGATCGAAGGTCGCCTCGCGGATGGCGTCCGCCTTCTCGGCGCCGTCCTTGACGAGCGCGCCGCGGATTGCCGAGTTCTCCCAGGCGATGCCGTCCACCACGCCGCTCTCGATGCGCCCCGTCATCTCGGAATCGGCGACGGTGTAGATGCGGTCCGGCTTCTCGGAGTAAACGGCGATAGACAGGGTGACGCCGGCGGCGCCGAGGTCGAGCTTGCCCTGCGCGACGCGGTTCTTGACTTTTTCGAACGCGGCCTGGCCGCCCACCGCCTGGACGTACTTCGCGAGCAGCGCCTCGCCGGTCGGCAGCGCGGCTTTGGCCGGCGCGGCGGCAGCCGGCGCGGCGGCAGGCGCCGGCTTCGCCTGTGCCCGAACATCCGCCGCAAACGTGAAGAACACCGCCGCCGCGAGCGCCGCGCCAACCCATCGCCTGAACATGTGCGTCTCTCCAGTTCTTGAAAGGGGATCCATCATGACCTCTACGGATGCCGAACGCCAGATGTTCACGGTTGGATTTCGGGATTCAGGTGTTCGCAAACGGACGATGGTCGTTCCGGCGGCCCCGCCATATTCCCGTTCAACCCAGTGATAGCGTGGCAGTTAGCGACATCGTTACGGCTGGCCCCGTTTTCGCTCCTCCCGCCTCATGGCCTCTTTGCTTCAGGACCTCCGGTATGCCGCCCGCACGCTGGTGAAGGCGCCCGGCTTCACCTTCGTCGTCGTCTGCACGCTTGCGCTGGGAATCGGCGCGAACACCGCCATCTTCACCTTGATGGACCAGGTGCTCCTGCGCGGCCTGCCGGTCCGGAACCCGCAGGAACTGGTCGTGCTCGACGCCAAGGGGGCCAATTTCGGCCGCATCGAGGGGGACCACGCCTTCTCGTACCCGATGTACAGGGACTTGCGCTCGCAGTCCGGTGTGTTCGATGGCGTCACCGCAAGGTTCCCGGTCTCCGCGACGATGTTGCACGAGAACCGGTCGGAACGGGTAATGGCCGAACTCGTCTCGGGCAACTACTTCGACGTGCTCGGCCTTTCGCCGGCCGCCGGCCGCCTCTTCACGGATGCGGACGAGGTCACGCAGAGCGGCCACCCGCTCGTCGTGCTGACCCACGGATTCTGGAAGCGCCGCTTCGGCGCGAACCCGGCCATCGTCGGCGTGACGATTCGGGTCGACGGGTTTCCCATGACGGTGGTCGGCGTCGCGCCCGAGCGCTTCAACGGCTACGAGGTGACCAGCCCCGCCGATCTCTTCGTCCCGCTGATGATGCGGGCGGAGATGATCCCGACCGACCCCAAGGACGCCCTGATGGACCGCCGGACGATGTGGCTGAACGTCGTCGCGCGGATGCGGCCCGGCGTGTCGATGGAGCAGGCGCAGGCGGCCGCGACCGTCGTCTTCCGGCGCGCGAGGGAAGAGGAACTCGAGCACATCCAGA
Source organism: uncultured Acidobacteriota bacterium (assembly GCA_963724775.1). Classification (GTDB taxonomy): domain Bacteria; phylum Acidobacteriota; class Vicinamibacteria; order Vicinamibacterales; family Fen-181; genus CAVRWB01. The sequence continues at coordinate 540,130 of CAVRWB010000019.1, read as the reverse complement.
CGAAGTCGCCCTCGTTCCGCAAGCGCTTCCTCGAGACCCGCATCGAACTGCTGCCCGGCTACCGGGGGCTCTCGTACATGCGCGAGCAGTTCTCCACGCCCGTGATCGTCCTGATGACGATGGTCGGGCTCGTGCTCCTCATCGCGTGCGCGAACGTCGCCAACCTGCTGGTCGCGCGGGCGCCCGCCCGGCAGCGGGAGATTGCCATCCGCCTCGCGCTCGGCGCATCGCGCCGGCGCATCGTTCAGCAACTCCTCATCGAGAGCATCGCGCTCGCGGTGCTTGGCGGCGCGGCCGGCATGCTCGTCTCGATCTGGGCGGCGGACGTCCTGCTCAAGGCGCTCCCGTTCGAGGGCGCCGCGCGGACCTTCGTCTCGACGCCGGACGCGCGCGTGCTGCTGTTCGCTCTCGGCGTCTCGATGCTCACGGGCGTGCTGTTCGGCCTGGTGCCATCGTGGCAGACCGCGCGGCCGCGCCTCGTGCCCGCACTCAAGGAGGAGGGCGGCGCGGTCGTGACGTCCGGGCACGCGTGGTTGCGCAAGGGCCTGGTGGTGGCTCAGGTGGCGCTGTCGCTCCTGCTGCTGGTCGGCGCCGGCCTGTTCGCGCGCAGCCTCTGGAACCTGCGGGCGCTCGACCCCGGCTTCCGCGTCGATCGGCTGCTCACGTTCGCGATGGACCCGTCGCTCAATGGCTACCCCGCCGCGCAGGCCTCTCAACTCTATACCCGCCTGCAGCAGCAGATTGCCCGGCAGCCCGGCGTCATGAGCGTGTCGATGGCGGCCAACACGCCGCTGACCGGCAACGTCTGGATGGCGACGGTCAGCGTGGACGGCTACCAGGCGAAGGACGGCGAGGACGTCAACCCGCACATGAACACGATCGGACCCGGCTACTTCCGCACCATCGGGATGCCGGTGGTCGCGGGACGGGAGTTCACGGAGGCCGACGGGGCGCGCGCGCCGAAGGTGGCCGTGATCAACGAAGCGATGTCGCGCTACTTCTATCATGGCCAGAATCCCGTCGGTCGCCGCTTCGGGCTCGGCCGCGGAAACGCGACTGACATCGAGATCGTCGGCGTCGTGAAGGACGGGAAGGAAGCCGACCTGCGCAAGGAGGCGGCGCGCAGTTTCTACCTGCCGTTCATGCAGGACACGAGCCTCGGGCAGTTGACGTTCTTCGTCCGCACCCGGGCCGCCGGGGCCATCACAGGCGACGCGCTCCGCCGCGTCGTGCGCCAGGTCGATCCCGCCATCCCGGTCTTCGACATGAAGTCGATGGAGGCGGTCGCCGACGAATCCCTGTTCGTGGATCGCATGGTGGCGCTGCTCTCGGCGGGCTTCGGCGCGCTCGCCACGCTGCTCGCGGCGATTGGCCTCTACGGCGTGATGAGCTATGCCGTGGCGCGCCGCACGCGCGAGATCGGCCTGCGCATGGCACTCGGAGCGGATGCGGGCAGCGTCGTGTGGATGGTGATGCGCGAGGTCGTCATGATGGCGGTGATCGGCCTTGCGGTTGGCCTGCCGCTCGCGGTGGCCTCCGGCCGGCTGATCTCGTCACTGCTGTTCGGCGTCTCGCCCGCGGACCCGGTGACGCTCGCGGCGGCCACGGGCTTCCTGCTGACCGTGGCCCTCCTCGCCGGGTACGTGCCGGCCGGACAGGCGACGCGAGTCGACCCGATGCGCGCGTTGCGCTGGGAATGACTGGAGTCGACGGAGTCGACGGAGTCCACGGAGTCACGAGTCGACGGAGTCAACGGAGTCCACGGAGTCAACGGAGTCAACGTCAACGGAGTCGACGGAGTCAAGGGAGTCGACGCGTTCAACGCGGTCGAGCCAGTCTGAGTCGTAGCACTGCACTCAGGCCTTCCACCAATTCGTCATTCGTCAATCGCCAATCGTCAATCGCCAATCGTCAATCGCCAAGTTCGTCATTCGTCATTCTCGTCCGTCAATGCCCCCCGTACACGAGGTACCCCTTCTGGCGCAGTTCCTCGGCCAGGCGGGGCTCCGCCTCGACTGCCTCCGCGTAGGTCATGGGATTGAGGTGCGCGTAGAGCCGGGGGACGAGGCGCTCGCCGAAGCGGCGGACGACGCCGGCGGCCTTCACGCCCGCCCGGTGGTTGGCGAAGCGTTCCTCGGGCGCGAGCCCGGTCATGCCGACGTAGTAGCCCGCCCGGCCGTCGCCCTTCGGGTTCCGTAGATACACCACGTAGACGGAATGATGCCGCCGCGTGTTGGGGTTGCTGCCCGCCGGCGCGTCGATCTTCGTCTTTCGTCTGGCCATCACCGCGATTGTCCTGCCATCGTCAAGGGGATACCGGCTCGACTTTCTCCTTTTCTTCTCTTGACAGTGTTCTAGTTGACTCATACATTGATGCCATCATATGCCCGAACGAGCCTCGCCCTATCAGTTCCGCCGGGACATGGGCAGCGGCATCCCGGCGTACCGCCAGATCATCGACCAGATCCTCGGGGGGATTGCGTCCGGCGGGCTGCAACCGGGCGACCAGTTGCCAACCGTGCGGCAGCTGGCCGTCGACCTCGCCATCAACCCGAACACCGTCGTCCGCGCGTACCGCGAGCTGGAGATTCGGGGCGTGCTGAGCACCCAGCAAGGCATCGGCACCTTCATCACGCGCGAGCAGGTGAAGCCGGACGAGGCCGAACGCCAGCGCCAGCTGAGCGTGCTCGTATCCGAGTTCATGGCGCGCGCCGGAGCGGCGGGCTTCGCCGCCTCCGAAGTGGTAGACAGGATCGAGGAATTCGTGGAGCAAGGGAGGCAGTCATGAGCGGCCCGATCGAACTCTTCTCGCCTCGGCCCGGGCGTTCGACTCCGTCGAGCGGGGTCGGCGGCGCCCTTTTCACGGCGTGCCTGATTGCCGGCGGCGCCTGGACCGCGCTGACCGGCCACCCTGCCCCCCTGATCGTCTTCGGCCTTGTCGGCGTCTACCTGCTCTTCGCGATCCGCGTGGCGCAGCAGTGGGAGAAGGCGGCCGTGCTTCGCCTCGGCCGGTATCGGGGCCTGCGCGGCCCTGGCCTGTTCCACATCATCCCCATCGTCGACTCGGTCAGCAGCTACGTGGACCAGCGGGTCCGCGTGACGAGTGTCACGGCCGAGACTGCGCTCACGCGCGACACGGTTCCCGTCAACGTGGACGCGATCATCTTCTGGATCGTCTGGAACGCCGAGAAGGCGATCCTCGAGGTGGAGAGCTTCACCGAGGCGGTGACGATGAGCGCGCAGACGGCGTTGCGCGAGTCGATCGGGCGGCACGAGCTGGCCCAGATGATCACCGAGCGCGAGACGCTCGGCCACGAACTGCAGCGGATCCTCGATGAGAAGACCAGCCCGTGGGGCGTCACCGTGCAATCGGTGGAGATCCGCGACGTCAACATCCCGAAGGAGCTCGAGGACGCGATGTCGCGCCGCGCGCAGGCCGAACGCGAGCGGCAGGCGCGGATCATCCTCGGCACGGCGGAGACGGAGATCTCCGAGAAGTTTGCCCAGGCGGCGGCCGTCTACGAGAACAGGCCGATCGCGCTGCACCTGCGCGCCATGAACATGCTCTACGAGGCGATCAAGGAGAAGGGGGCGATGGTGATTGTCCCCTCGTCGGTCGTGGAGACGATGGGTCTGGGCGGGATGCTGGCGACGACGGCGCTGGCCGGCGGCCCGCCCGTGGAGAAGGTGCGGACGTAGGTCGGGGCACCCGGAGCACGGCCGTTGGGCCCCCGCGCCGGTGAGGCGCGCCGTGAGCCGGCCTCCCGGCTCGTGGACAGGAGGCATGCGATGGCGTCTAAAGGCGGCGACAACTTCGGCGGACTGTTCCTCGTTGTCGGCATCGTGGTCGTCGCGACGCTGGTCACGCTGCCGTTCGTCGGCCGGTTCTTCGCGGCGGCGCTCGCGGGTGGCGTGGTTGTCGCCGGCGTGCTGCTGGTCTGGCACGTGCGCCGGCGGTCCTGATGGAGGTCGATATGCTGACAGCTCCTCCGCTCATCGGCGACTCTCACCCGGGCATCAATATCTCGCGCATCCTGGTCGGCGGCGACCTCGGTGGCGCGGTGGCGGCTGTCGGCACGATCGTCATCGTGCTCATCGGCCTGCCCGAGGCTCGGACCTTCTTCGCCGCGGCTCTGGCCGGCGGCGTCCTGGTTGCCATCGCCCTCGGGCAGCTGACCCGGCGTCGACTGCGTTGAGCTCGGTGGAGCGACCTCGTCCGACGTCGGGGCGCTGACCGTCGACTCCGTTGACTCCCTTGACTCCCCTACGCCGACTCCGTTGACTCCGTTGACTCCGTCGACTCCGTTGACTAATGTCTCCGCATGTCTTCAGAGCCTCGTGACGATGCCGCAGTCCAGCGACGTGACTTCATCAAGCAATCGGTGGCGACCGCCGGCGCCCTCGGGGCCGTCGTCGCCGCGGACGGGCCTCTCGCCGCGGCACTTGGCGCAGCCGGCGAGGACGGGGCCGGGCAGAGCCAGGCGGCGCAGCGGAGGCGCTACAACGGGGAGTATGCCGGCGACACCCTTGCCCGCGTCGCGTTCCCGATGGGCGGCATCGGCGCCGGCATGATCTGCCTGGAGGGGACCGGTGCCCTGTCTCACTTCTCCATCCGCAACAAGCCCGAGGTCTTCAACGAACCACTCGTCTTCGCTGCAGTGTGTGTGAAGGGGCGCGCGAGCGTGGCGCGAGTGCTGGAGGGCCCGGTTCCGCCGTGGAAGCTGTTCGGGCCGGCGGGCACCGGCAACGGCGCGTCGGGCAAGAGCTACGGCCTCCCGCGTTTCGCGCGCGCGGCCTTCAACACGCACTTCCCGTTCGGACGCGTCACGCTCTCCGACCCCGCCGTGCCGCTCGGCGTGGAGCTCACCGGCTGGAGCCCCTTCGAGCCCAACGACGCGGACGCCGCCAGCCTTCCCGTCGCCGGCCTCGAGTATCGCTTCACGAATATCGGCGCGTCGCGCGTGGATGCCGTCTTCTCCTTCAGTTCGCGCAACTTCATGGCGGCGGCGGGCGAGCGCAACGGTGTGCGCAAGACACCGCGCGGCTTCGTTCTCTTCGAGCAGGGCTCGGAAAAGAAGCCGTGGGAAGCCGGCGCATTCGCCGCCGCGGTCACGGACGCCGGCGTGAAGGTCAATGCCGCCTGGTTCCGCGGCGGCTGGTGGGACCCGCTCACGATGGCGTGGAACGACATCCAGTCGGGTGCCGTGGTGGACCGGCCGGCGGTGACCGACGGGTCGCCCTCACCGGGAGCGAGCCTCTTCGTGCCGTTCGAACTCGCGCCCGGCGAATCGCGCACGATCACGCTGCAGCTGGCGTGGTACGTGGGAGCGACGGACCAGCGCGTCGGCACCGACCCGCAGCCGCTTGCGGTGCCGGACCAGCACACGTTCACGCCGTGGTACGCCGGACGGTTCGCGGGCATCGACGAGGTGGCGGCGCACTGGGGGGAGGCCTACGACGCGCTGCGCCGCGCGTCCTCCCGGTTCGCCGATTGTTTCTACGACACGACGCTGCCCGCGGAAGTCGTTGAAGCGGTGGCCGCCAACCTGACGATCCTCAAGTCGCCCACGTGCCTGCGCCAGGCGGACGGCCGCATGTGGGGCTGGGAGGGCTGCAGCGACGACAGCGGCTGCTGCAGCGGCTCGTGCACGCACGTCTGGAACTACGCCCAGGCCCTCCCCCACCTGTTCCCGTCCCTGGAACGAACGCTGCGGGAGACCGAGTTCGGCGTGTCCCAGGACGATCGGGGCCACCAGGCGTTTCGATCGGCGCTCCCGATTCGGCCGGTCAAGCATGATTTTCACGCGGCTGCCGACGGCCAGCTGGGCGGCATCATCAAGGCGTACCGCGAGTGGCGAATAGGCGGCGACACCGAGTGGCTGCGGCGACTGTGGCCGAAGGTGCGGCGCAGCATGGACTACTGCATCGAGACCTGGGACCCGGGCCGCAAGGGCCTCGTTGAAGAGCCCCACCACAACACATACGACATCGAGTTCTGGGGCCCTGACGGGATGTGCACCAGCTTCTACATCGCGGCGCTCGAAGCTGCTGTGCGCATGGGAACTGCCGTTGGCGAGGACGTCTCCGCGTACACATCGTTGCGCGACAAGGGCAAGGCGCTGGCCGAGAAGGACCTGTTCGACGGCGAGTACTTCGTGCAGAAGATCCGTTGGGAGGGCCTGCGAGCGAAGAGCCCGCTCGACACCGAGAGCTTCGGCGGCGCGTACTCCGCAGAAGCGGTGGACCTGCTGAAGAAGGAGGGCCCGAAGTACCAGGTACGGCGCCGGCTGCCTGTCGGACGGCGTGCTCGGCGCCTGGATGGCGGCGATGGCCGGCATGCCGCCGGTGCTCGACTCGGCGAAGGTGACGAGCCATCTGCGCGCGGTGCATCGCCACAACCTGAGGAAGGACCTGTCCGCGCACGCCAATCCTCAGCGCCCGTCTTACGCCTGCGGTCAGGAGGGCGGCCTGCTGCTCTGCACCTGGCCGAAGGGCGGAAAGCTGTCGCTGCCGTTCGTCTACAGCGACGAGGTGTGGACGGGCATCGAGTACCAGGTGGCCTCGCACCTGATGCTGATGGGGCTCGTGGACGAAGGGCTGGATATCGTGCGGACGTGCCGCGACCGCTATGACGGCCGCGTGCGGAACCCGTTCAACGAGTACGAGTGCGGTCACTGGTATGCGCGGGCGATGTCGTCGTACGGCCTGCTGCAGGGGTTGTCGGGCGCGCGCTACGACGCGGTGGAGAAGGTCCTTTACCTGCAGCCGTCGGCGAAAGGCGACTTCCGCGCGTTTCTCTCCACCGCCACCGGCTACGGCACCGTTGGCATGCGCGGGGGCAAGCCGTTCCTCGATGTCCGGCATGGCGCGATCGAGGTGGCGGAGATCAGAACCACGTAAGTCGGAACTACTCGTCAGTCGGAACTACTCGTCAGTCGGAGTTGCTCGTCAGTCGGAGTTGCTCGTCAGTCGGAGTTGCTCGTCAGTCGGACAGAGTCTCCGACTGACAAAGACTCGACTGACATGTCTCCGACTGAGAGACGTCTGCGACTAGTCAACTACCTCAACTCCTCCAGCGTGATCAGGCCGCGCTTGAGAGCCTGCACGATCGCCTGCGCGCGATTCTCGGCGTCCAGCTTCGCCAGCACCTTGCCGATGTGCGTCTTGACCGTCTCTTCGCTGATGAACAGCTCGGCGCCGATCTCCTTGTTCGTGTGCCCCAGCGCCAGGCGGCGAAGCACCTCCCGCTCCCTCGCCGTGAGGTCGTCAGCGGCCGCGGGAAAAGCGTCGAGCACCTGCCGCGCGACCGACGGGTCGATGTATGTCTTTCCTCGCGCGACCGCCCGAACCGCGGCGAGCAGGACTTCGGGGTCGGCGTCCTTCCGCACGTAGCCGACCGCGCCGGCCCGCAGCACGCCCATCATGCGTGCTTCGTCCAGCGACGCGGTGAGCGCGACGACGCGGACCGACGGCGCCCGCTCCATGATGCGGCGCGTCGTCTCGATCCCGTCCATCCCGCCGGGCAGGAGGAGATCCTGCAGCACGACGGCCGGTTGCCATTCGGCCAGCCGTCGTAGCATCTCCTCACCGCTCGCGGCGGTCCCGACGACGCGGATGTCGGGAAACGACTCCAGGTAGGCCTTCAAGCTGGCCGCGACCACGCGGTGGTCGTCTACGATCGCGACGGCGATTCGATCCACGACGCATCCTCCGCCCGGTTCCGGGCCCTGCCGTATGCGACGGCGGCGTGCACGAAGATGATCCCGTTCGCGATGAGTAGCGCCGCCGTCGCCCCAATTCTCGCCCCCTTCAGCCAGGCCCCCAGGACGATGGCGGCGTTGAACAGGACGACCGACGCCCAGCCGATCACGCGAACCCGGTAGCCGCCGATGTCGCCGCGGGACCATGCGGCGTACGGGACTGCCAGGGTGACGGCCGTACCGGATCCGGGCTCGCTGCGGACGTCGAACCGGGCGTCGAAGGCTGCCGCCCGCTCGCGCATGTTCGCGAGGCCCATCCCTCCGATCGGCGTGGAGGCTGAGAACCCCGCGCCGTCGTCTTCGATGCGCAGCACGAGCCGATCGGCCTCAGGCGCCAGCGCGACGCGGACGGTCGCGGCCCTCGCGTGCCGGCCGATGTTGGCGAACGCCTCCTGCGCGACACGAAAGACAGCCTGCTGCGCGCCCGGCGCGAGAGCCGCGTCGGGCGGAAGCGCGCCGATGTCGAAGGTTACCCGGGCGCCGGTGCGGAACTGCAGCGCCTCGCCCTGTTTCTTCAGCGCCTCGACGAGCCCGGCGTTGGTGAGGGCCGTGGCGCGCAGGCTGTCGAGCATCGCCTCCATCTCGGCCATCGCCTCTCGTCCCGATTCGCGCAGCCGCTCCAGGGCTTCCTTGGCGCCGGGGGCGTCGGTCTCGAAACGAGCCTGCACGGTTGCGGCAGCCGTCTGCATCGCGAAGATCTGCTGCTTGACCGAGTCGTGCAGGTCGCGCGCCAGGCGGTGGCGCTCCTCCTGCCCGGCCGCCGCGCGAATCTGCTCCTCGTACGCCGACCGCAGCCGGTCGTGCAGCCTCAGACCGCCAAACAGCCGCGTGACCTGCATCGACTCGCCCGCGCGGTAGCCGTCACCCGTCTGCCAGAAATAGAAGAGCAGGACGCAGAGCCCGACAAGAGTGGGTGGGAGAATGTCGCCGTCGTGGATGCCGCCGTTGATGACGGCGACGGAAACGACGCCGGCGAGCGCGACCAGGTGGCCGAAGGCGAAGCACCCGAGTGCCCGGTGGCGGCTTCGCGGGTCTTCGATCTCGCCGAAGCCCGCGGTCAGGCAGCCGAGGGCGGCGAGCATCGCGCCTGACAGCTGCAGGAAGGCGCGCTTCCCCTGTTCATCCGCAGCGATCGTCGTCGTCAGGCCCGGAAGGCCGAGCCAGAGGACGAGCCCTGCGAGGCCAGCGCAGGCCGCGTAGACGCGGAACAGCGTGCGCGTGTCAACGACGTCCGGAACGGGAAGTGAGGTCTTCATGGGCGGAAGTGTAGGGCTGTCGATGCCGGCCCCGAATCACCCGCGGGGATGAAAACGCCTCCCCTGAACGGGGGATTCGCGCGAATCGTAGCAGTCGGAAGGTGCGAGACCGTCATCGGGGCAGCCGCGCGGCGTGATCGGGTCAGCGTAGCGGCGTGATCGAGACGTTTCTGAGCTCGAACGGCGTGCCTTCGAGCTGGACGCCGACCTTCCCCTCGGCGACCGACACTCCCGTCACGCGGTTCTGCAGGACGCCGTTGATCGTCACCTCGATGACATCACCGCGGCAGACGACGTCGCATTCGTTCCACTGACCGGCCGGGCGCTCGCTGTCGGCGCCCGACCGCGTGAGCTGCGGCGTCTTGGCGTCGGGCGGCGTCGAGAGCGCCTCGGAAAACCTGGCGCCCGCCATGGGCAGGAGATCCCCGGCGGCCTTGTTCTTCCACTGGACCTGGAAGCAGGTCGGCCATTGCCGGTCCTTCGGGCCAGAGCTGATGTGAAGGAGCAGCCCGCTGTTCCCCGGCGCGCCGGTCCAGCGCCACTCGGCGTGCACGCGGTAATCGCGATGGCTGGCGACGGTCGCGAGGTATCCGACGGGAGAGCCTGTCACAGCCAGGACGCCGTCTGCGTGGACCGCACACACCTGGCCGATCGCGACCGGGGGATCCGTCACGAATTCCCATGCGGCCAGCCCCGCCGCCATCGCCTGCGGACTGCGCTCCTCCGCGTGCGTCGCGTAGATCATCTCGCCCGCGCGGATTGGCGCGGCAAGCGTGTTCTCCTTCGGCGGGATGACGCAGTTGTAGTGCGGCGAGTAGGCGCAGTACGGGTTGGTCGCGAGGTTGAAGTCCAGGAGGTACGGCACGCGCGCCCCCTTGAACGCGACGTTCAGGTATCGGCCCACGGCGTAGCTCTCCCGCCCCGTGGTCGCATCACGGAACGGCACGAAGAGCTCCTCCCCCGGCTTCGGGGCGGGTGACAGGGCGAGGGCCACCAAGCGCAACACCTTGCCTTCGATCTGAAAACTGAACACGCCAACCCGGAAATACTCCTTCTGCAGGCCGCGGCTGGTCGTCACGATGATCGCATCCGGCCGCTCGATCGGAGCGAAGGTCGCCGGCAACTGGAGGGCGGTCGACGCCGGGAACCAGTGAAGGCCGTTGAACGCCTTCCTGAGAGAAGCCTGGGGATCGTAGACGATGGCGCGGCCGCTGCCAGGGCGCGCACCGGTCTCGAGGTAGTAGCGGCCCAACCGGATGACCTCCCGGTCGCCAACCCGGGTGTGCGCGTTGACCGGCGTACCGGTCCCCGGCTCGACACCCTCGTCGCCCCTCTTCTTCGACAGCGAGAGCGTCATCCCTCCGGGGACTGGCGCCACCCAAATGTCCCGCCCGTCGAAGCTGACATCGGCCGAGCCGTCTGCGCTCGACACGTCCTCGAAAGAAACCGCATCCCCTCGAACGACGACGCGGGCGGCGTCGCCGCCGCTGAAGTACCTCGACGCCACGGCGGTGAACGGGGAAAGGTCCGAGGCCGCGAACTCGCGGGCGATCTTCTGCTGTGCGGCGGTGATCGCCGACACCCGCGCCTCGTTCTGCGCCCCGACGCCCACCGAGGCCACGAGGATCGTGACCGCCGCCAACAATCGCTCTTTCATTCGGTCCCCGCTGATTCTGACAACCCTGGAGGCTACCGCGCCCGCCCAGAAGGAGGGTTCCCCAATTGTTATACGGTCAGGAGCCGATGACGGGCACCAGACCTTTCTCTGCGATCGACCGGTTGAACGCCGGCACCTCCGTCTCGATCAATTTCCGATACGCCGCCTTCGCGGCGTCCAGGTCCTTCTCGATCGTCTGCAGGACCGCCACCGAGGTGTCGGTCGGCTTGAAGTCCGCGCCGCCAGCCACGTCGCCGGCGCCGGGCCCCACCTCGCCGTTCAGCCAAATCAGGTTCATGTAGACGCGATAGGCCTGCACGAAGTACTTGTCGTCGCTCAGCATCGCTGCGGGCTCGAGGATCATGTTCTCGACGTCGAGGATCCGCTTGTCCATCGCGGCAACGCTCTTCAGCAGCTCTTCCTTGCCCCGCTGCCCGCGCATCCCCTTCTGCGCCTCCTCCAGCTGCCGGCGCATCACCTCCAGCTGGTTGACGATGTCCGCGCTGGCGCTGATGTCGTCGCGGATGCGCAGCTGCAGCTGTATCGACGCCTCCAAATCGGCATCCGGCGCGGCCACCTTCGGGTCGCGGAGAATCTCGATCGGCTGCGCCTGTGTCTCGCCGTCGGCAGTCAGCCGCACGCTGTACTTCCCGGGTGCGACGATCGGCCCCACCTGCGCCTGCGCCAGGCCCCAGTGCGTCACCGGCCGCGTGTCCTGCCCCCTGAAGCGCGGCTCCTCCCAGATGTGAGGATTCTCCGGCGGCGTCGTCCGAAGCGCGATGAGCCGCGGCGGCTCGACCCGCATGTCCCACCCGGCACGGTTCAGGCCCGCCCGAGCGGAGCCCCGCACCTCGCGGATCACCTTTCCGGCCGCGTCGAGAATCTCCACCTTCACGCCGTCCTTGGGCGCCGTCTTCAGCTCGTAGTTGATCAGCGCCCGCCCCCCTCGCGTGATCCGGTACGTCGGCCTCGGCGCGAACAGCCGCGCGTTGCCTTGAGTCGGCTTGTCGGCCATCTGCTCGAGGGCGGTGATGTCGTCCAGGATGTAGAGCCCGCGCCCGTAAGTGGACACCACCACGTCGCGGAAGTTCTTCTGCACCACGATCCAGGTTACGGGCGCGCGCGGCAGGCCGGCCTGCATGGCCGTCCACTTTGCGCCGTCGTCCAGCGAGTAGTAGAACCCGTTGCCGGTTCCGGCGAACAGCAGCCCTTTCTTGTTCGGGTCTTCGGCAACGGCACGCACGTAGGCAAGCGGGTGCTTCGCGGGCAGCCCGTCGCTGATCTTCTTCCACGTCTTGCCGAAGTCGGCTGTCTTGTAGATGAACGGATCGCGGTTGTCCACGAGGTGGAAGTCCACCGCGATGTACGCGGTGCCCGCGTCGAAGCGGGACGGCTCGATCTTCGTGATCGTGCCGAGCGGCGGCATCCCCAGGATGTTCTTCGTCACGTCGTTCCACTTCCCTCCGCCGTCGCTCGTGTACCACACCTTCCCGTCGTTGGTGCCGGCCCAGATCAGCCCCTTCTGCAGCTCGGACGGCGCGATCGCGAACACTACCTCGCCGGCGAACTGCCCGAGGTTGTCGCCGACGACGCCCCCGGACGACACGATGTGCGAGGGATCCTGCGTCGAGAGGTCCGGGCTGATCACATCCCAGCTCTGGCCGGCATTGGTCGTCTTGAAGACGACCTGGCAGCCGTAGTAGACGGAGTTGTGGTCGAACGGATCGATCGCCATCGGCGCCGTCCAGTGGCACCGGTACTTGACGTCGGTTGGCGGCGCGTCGAGCGTGATCATCCAGGGAGCGACGGACCGCGCGGTCTTGGTCCGCGCGTCGTACCGCGTCACCTTGTTCCCGTAGCAGCTGGCCCACACGATGTTCGGATCCTGCGGGTCCGGGATCGTGAATCCCGACTCGCATCCACCCAGGCCGTGTTCCCAGGGCGCGCCGCGCGAGAACGCCCCGCCCAGCGACTCCGGCGAGTTGCTCGCCCCACGCATGGTGCCGTTGTCCTGCATGTTGCTGTAGATCCAGTACGGCACCTGGTTGTCCACCGCAACGTGGTACATCTGGCCGATCGGCAGCAGTCCACGGTTCCAGCTGCGCCCGTGCTGCGTGGTGATGTTCACGCCGCCGTCGTCGGTGATCGCGATGCGGTCGGCGTTCTTCGGATCGATCCAGATGTCGTGGTTGTCGCCGCCCCACGGCACATCGCGGAACGTCTGCCCGCCGTCCACCGATTGCCAGAACGAGCTGTCGGCGACGAGCACCTCGTCCGGATTCGTGGGAGACACGGCCAGCCGGATGTAGTAGCCCGCGCGGCCGATGAGTCCCCGCTGCCAGTTGACCACGCGCCACGACTCGCCGCCGTCATCCGATCGCCACAGCGATCCCTGGTCCTTCGTCTGGATGAGCGCGTAGACGCGCGTCGAGTCGCTCGGCGCCACGGCCACGTCGATCTTCCCGACCGGCGGCCTCGGCAGGCCGCGGCCTTCGACCTTGGCCCACTTCGTGCCGCCGTCGCGCGACACGTAGACGCCGCTCCCCGGCCCGCCGCTGAACATCGCCCAGGTGTGCATCTCCACCTGCCAGGTGCCGGCAAACAGTACGCGCGGGTTCTGAGGATCCATCGCGAGGCCCGAGCAGCCGGTGTTTTCGTCCACGAAGAGCACGCGCTCCCAGCTCTTGCCGCCATCCGTCGAGCGGAAGACGCCGCGCTCCTGCTGGGGACCGGTCGTGCGCCCGACGGCGCAGGCGAACACGATGTCGGGGTTCGACGGGTGGACCAGGACGCGGCCGATCCGCCCCGTCTCGGTCAGCCCCATATTCGTCCACGTCTTCCCGGCATCCACCGACTTGTAGATGCCGTCCCCCATCACGTCGATGTCCCGGATCGCCCAGGCCTCGCCCGTCCCGGCCCACACGATCGCAGGGTCCGACGGCGCGACGGCAAGTGCGCCGATGGCGGCCGCGGTCATGCTGTCGCCGATTGGCTTCCACGACAGCCCGCCGTCGGTCGTCTTCCACACGCCGCCCGACGCGGCCCCGACGTAGTACGTGTCGGGATCGCCCGGGATGCCGGCGACCGACGCGATGCGGTTGCCGACGGCCGGGCCGAGAAACCGGAAGCGGAATGCCTCCTCGCCCTGCCCGCCGCCGCGGCGCTGGGCCGCGCCGACGAGGCTGAACACCACCGCCACGAGCACCGCCACCAGCAGCTTCGCGCCCCAACGATTCGTCATGCGACTCCCTCGCGTGAATGGACGGGGAAGGATAGCTCAGACTGCGCGCATTTCTCCGTTTTCCGCTTTTCGTTTCATTTTTCCTTTTCCGTTTTCCGTTTTCCGTTTTCCGTTCTACAGTCCCTCCCATGGCCTGGAACGACGACCCGGATGCGGTGGCTCGCGAACTGAACGCCCTCGCCCCCGTCAGCGACGCGCCCGCGCTGCCGCCGGAGATGGCCCGCCTCGATGCCTGGCTGCGCTACCTGGTGGCCCGACGCGGCAGCGACCTCCTGCTCGTTGCCGGCGCGCCCGCCTCGATCCGGGTGGATGGCCGGGTACTGCGCCTGGACGAGGACGTGCTGGACGGCCTCGACGTGGAGCAGGCCGTCCTGCCGGCGCTCCCACCGCACGGCCGGCGCCGGTACGAGCAGACGCAGATTGCGGACGCCTCCCTGAAACTGCCGGGGGTTGGCCGGTTCCGCATCAACCTGCACAGGGAGCGCGGCCGCGCCGCCGCCACCATCCGCGCGCTCCCGACCCGGGTGCCTCATCTCGCCAGCCTCAACCTGCCCGCCAACGTCGAGGCGCTCACCCGCATCCCCCACGGCCTCGTCCTGATCGGCGGCGCCACCGGCTCGGGCAAGACGACGACGCTCGCGTCGCTCGTGGACGTGATCAACCGTCGCGAGAGCCGGCACATCGTGACGATCGAGGACCCGATCGAGTACGAGCACCTCCACGCGGGATGCCTCGTCGAGCAGGTCGAGATCGGCGCCGACGCTCCCGACTTTCCCACCGCGCTGCGCGCCGCGGTGCGCCAGGCGCCCGACGTCATCGTCGTGGGAGAGATGCGCGATCCCGAGACCATGCGCATCGCCCTCGCGGCCGCGGAAACGGGCCACCTCGTGCTGACGACGATGCATACGACCGACGTCGCATCGACGATTGCGCGGATCGCGGACAACTTCCCGCCGGAGCGGCAGGCGACCATCCGCCAGGACCTGGCGATGGGGCTCGCCGCCGTCCTCATCCAGGCACTGCTTCCGAGAGTGGGCGGCGGCCGCATCCCCGCGGCCGAGTTGTTGATGGTGGGCTACGGCGCGCGCCAGCACATTCGGAAGAACGCGCTGCAGCACCTGAACCAGGAGATCACGATCACGCGAAAACTGGGATCCTTCACGCTGGAGGACTGCCTGGTGACGCTCGTCAAGCGAGGCCTGGTGGAGAAGAGCGACGCGGCGCTGCGCGCGGCCCACCCCGACGAGTTCGAGAAGGCGCTGGCGCAGGCGGAGAGGACCTAGTCGGAGAACCAGGTCAGTCGGGGAAGCGGTCAGTCGGAGAACCAGGTCAGTCGGACTGACGCGTCAGTCGGAGCGGACTGACAGTCGAGTCCGACTGACAGGCAACTCCGACTGACAGACAACTCCGACTGACAGGCAACTCCGACTGACGCTGATCGTCGATCCTAGACGTTTTCCTTCTTGTGGCAGTCGGCGCACTTGCCGGCCGCCGGCACCTTCTTGCCCGCCGCCGCTTCCTTGACGTGGCAGTCGATGCAGACGCCCTTCTTGGCCATCGCATCGTGGAATGCCAGCTTGGCGGTCGTCTTCATCGGCGCCGTGACAGCCTTGGTGTGGCAGTCCTGGCAGTTCTCCTCCTTGCCCTTCATCGCCTTCTCGGGCTTCGAGGCGTGATGGCAGGTCTCGCACTTGTTGTCGGCCGCCTTCTGGTGGGCCGTGTGGTCGAACTTCACGCCACCCATCGGGTTGCCCTTGAGCACGACCACGCCAGGGGCCTTGGCCTGCGCCTGGATGGCCACCGAGAACCCGAACGCCACGGCGAACGCTACCGCGATCACAACGACCGCTCGTTTCATGCTGTCTCCTCCAAAAAGGAATGAAACTGTTTTGCCGGGGGATAGTAGCACAAGCCGTCGCGCGGCTGTGAGACGGAAAATGCTCGAAACCCGGCCTAAAAGGCGGAAATGCACAGGACGTGCCGCCGGGCTGGTTGCCAATCGCGCCCAGACCCCGCACACGAACGGGCGGCTGTGGCGAAAAGGCGACACACTGGACTATCCTTTCTGCCACGGATTGGAGGCTGGCGATGGATGTGGAACGCCTCATCGGCTCGGTGCTGCGGGGAACGCTGTCGGGGGGGCGGAAGCGTTCGCACCGCGCCCGCAGCTACCTGGGCGGCGGCGGTGGGTCCTTCCTGAACGCCAGCACGCTCCTCACGCTGGGCGGCCTCGTCTGGGGGGCGATCGAAACGATGCAGCAGCAGGGAGCGGCGCCGGCGCCCACCCCTGCGCCGCGCCCCGGCACGCCCCCGCCCGCGACCACTCCGCCGGCGGGGGCGCCCCCACTGCCGCTGCCGCAGCCGCCGGCCGGCGCCCCGCCGCCGGATGCCGGGCAGGCCGTCCCCGACGGCGCCGCCACGATCGTCCGGCTGATGGTCTCCGCGGCCCGGGCCGACGGCGACCTCTCCGAAACGGAACGGACCACGATCCTCGAGCACGCGCGCGCCGCAGGCGCGGAGGCGCTCGTGGCGGGCGAGATTGGCCGCCCCACGCCGCTCGCGCGGATCGTCGAGGGCGTCACCGACCCCCGGCAGCGGGCGGACCTCTACGTGCTGGCATTCGGCATCGTGCGCGGGGACGAAACGGTGTCGGGCGCGGAACGGATCTACCTGGCGCAGCTCGCCGCGCTTCTGGACCTCGAACCGGCGTCAGTCGAACAACTGGAGCGCGAGGCGGCGGCGAGGATCGATGGGATTGGACAGGGGACTGACGGAGTGTAGTAGGCAGTAGGCAGTAAGCAGTAGGCAGTGTGCGTGTCTCAACTGCCTACCGCCTACTGCATACCGCATACTGCCTGCTCATCATCTGGATCAAGGAGAGGCATCTTCATGGCGCAGCAGCAGTGGTATCTCGCCATCGGCGGCCACCAGGTGGGGCCGATCGGCGAAGACGAAGTGGTGCGGAGCATCCAGGCGGGGACCGTGGACGGGAACACGCTGGTCTTCACCTCCGGCATGTCGAACTGGACACCGCTGAAGGACGTGGCGCAGCTCGTCGCGCACCTCGGCGGAAAACCTCCAGCCGGGGTCGTGCCGGCTGTCCCGGGACGCCAGTCGCACGAGATCGACTTCAAGATCTACGGCAACGAGATGCAGTTTGTCGAGGTCTTCCTCGACCCGGGCGAGAGCGCGGTGGCCGAGGCCGGCGGCATGATGTTCATGACCTCCGGGATCCAGATGGAGACCGTGTTCGGCGACGGCAGCAGCCAGAGCAAGCAGGGCGGATTGATGGGCGCCCTCCTCGGCGCCGGCAAGCGCCTGCTGACGGGTGAGAGCCTGTTCATGACGGTCTTCACCAACGGCGGCGGCCGGGGCATCGAGCGTGTCGCCTTCGCCGCGCCCTATGCCGGCAAGATCCTGCCGATGGACCTGTCCAAGCTGGGCGGCGAGCTGATCTGCCAGAAAGACTCGTTCCTCTGCGCGGCCAAGGGCGTGTCGATCGGCATCGCCTTCCAGAAGAAGATCGGCGTCGGCCTGTTCGGCGGCGAAGGGTTCATCATGCAGCGCCTCCAGGGCGACGGCCTGGTGTTCGCGCACGCCGGCGGCACGGTGCAATCGTTCGAGCTGGCGGCGGGCGAGACGCTGCGGGTCGACACCGGCTGCCTGGTGGCCCTGCAGCCCTCGGTCAGCTACGACGTGCAGTTCGTCGGCGGGGTGAAGACGGCGCTGTTCGGCGGTGAGGGGCTCTTCTTCGCGTCGCTGGCGGGGCCCGGCAAGGTGTGGCTGCAGTCGCTGCCACTCAGCCGCCTCGCGGACCGGATCTACAAGGCCATCCCGGGCATCGGGAAGGGCGGCAAGGAAGAAGGCTCCATCCTGGGCAACATCGGGCTCGGCGGCATCATCGGCGGCGACAACTGAGGCGTCAGGGCTGCAGGGACGAAATAACGAAGGGCGCCGGGGAGAAGTCCCTCGGCGCCCTTTGTCGTTGGCCTCGAGCCCAAGCCCCAAGGCTCTCGCCGTAAGC
Organism: uncultured Acidobacteriota bacterium; assembly: GCA_963724775.1. Classification (GTDB taxonomy): domain Bacteria; phylum Acidobacteriota; class Vicinamibacteria; order Vicinamibacterales; family Fen-181; genus CAVRWB01. Next base: position 522,192 of record CAVRWB010000019.1, on the reverse strand, counting down.
CCTGAGCCTTGAGCCTTAAGCCCTCCTAGAACCGATAGCTGAGCCTCGCGTAGCCGACGTTGGCCGTGTAGTTGCCCTCGTTCGGCTTCATGAAGATCAGGACCGCCTGCGGCATGAGCGCCGTTCCGCTGGTATAAGCGTCACCGTAGGTGTACTTCTCGTACCAGTAGCCGATCCCCATCGTCCACAGCTTCCCGACGTGATAGTCGAGTTGCGTGCCGAAGGTCGTCAGGTGGGTGTCGTCCCAGTCCGTGATGTCCGCCGCGCCACCCTGGCCAGGAGGGATGAGCCCAGTCCGGCCAGGCGTGTAGAACGCACCTGCCTCGCGCGCCGTGATGTCCATCAGGCCGTCCACCTTCTGGTCGGACACGAACATCGACCAGGTCCACTTGTCGGGAACGATGTGGAACAGTGCGTTGGCGCCGAAGGTGTTGCCCTTGTCGCTGCCCGCCCAGTTGAGCAGGTTGTTGAGCGTCGCGGTCGCTCCGCTGCCTGACGTCGTGGACCACTGGTTCGTGGTGGCGTCCTTCTCGTAGGTGTAGTGAGCGCCGAGCTCGAGGCGCTCGCTCGGCGCATAGTCCACCTCCGCGGTGAAGGTGTCGTAATCCGCGTTGAGCAGGCCGCTCGGCGTGCCAGGGAACGTCGGCGCACCGGGAGCAGCGACACCGCCGGAGACCACGGTCCGGTCCGGCCGGTTGGGGAAGTCCACGTTCCGGCGGCCGTACTCGAAGATGAGGCCCAGCCCCGCCAACGGGGTGAACTCGACGTCGATTGACGTGCGCGTAATCGTGCGCTCGGCCTCGTCCGCCTGGAACCCGTAAACCGTTTCGCCGTTGGCGGACCGACTGCTCCGATCGAGGCTCGCACGGACATCCATCCAGTCCTTCGCGTGGTACACCGCCGCGAAGCCGCCGCCGCTGTCGCGACCCGACGTCGCCTCCCGATACGTGCGCGAGAGGTCCGAAGTCCGGTAGAAGCCCTCGAGCGTGAGCGCCTTGAAGTCGTAGCTCGCCGAGGCGCTGAACGTCTTGGTGGTCGTGTCGTACCCGACCGCGGTGGCGTGCCCGTAAGGAGCTTCGGCCGTCGGCGCGTCGGCCGCGCCCCAGCTGCGGTCCGGCGACCCGGACATGTCACCCGTGATGACGTAGCGGCTCGTCTTGTTGCTCAGGTCGTACGTGCGGTACCGCATCCGGATGCCCAGCCCCTCGATCGGGCGCGACACGAACGAGAAGTTCAGCGTCGTCGTGTTGATCTTGCCGTTCAATGACGGCTGCTGCAGGGAGGAGGTCGAGAACGTCGGCTGGCCGGTGGGCGTGAAGACCGCCGTGTTGGCCCCGTAGGGGTAGAACGCGGCGTTCTGCGTCCACGACGCCAGGCTGACGTCACCCGTGATGCGCGTCTGCTTCCCGAACTTGAGGAAGACGCCGAACCTGCCGGTGCTCGCCTCGTTGTCCGGCATGTTGATCATCCGGACGGTGGCAGGCCCCCCGAGTGCCGGGGTCGAACCCACGGCGGCGGTGTAGACCTCGTCGATCGCCTGGAAGGGGTTCTCGACGGTCAGCGTCTCGGTCCGGTTGTTGTACACGTTCCGGTTGAACGACGCGTGGACGTCGCCCGACTTGAACTTGTACATGGCGCGCAGGCCGAAGTCCTGCACGACCTCGTTCAACGGCTCCGGGACGTCGTAGGTCGGTGACACCGCGGCGACGATGTCGCCGCCGCTGGCGCCCCGCGAGCCGGTCTTCAGTTCGCGCATGTAGGTGACGCGCAGGTCGAAGGGCAGCTTCTCCCCGACGGCGACTTCGACGTTGCCCCGCTGGCGCAGCGACGAGATGTCGAGGGGGTTGGCGGCCGCGAAGGTCGGCGCGAGCAGCGACGAGTAGAAGGCGTAGGTCCGGCCGGCCGTGGGCGTCGCGTCGACCGTGTCGTGGATCGCCTTGCGCAGCGTCTGGCTCATGCTCCAGACGCCGGGAGCGGTCTCGTTGAAGATCACCTTCCCGTCGTTGCCCATGTTGTGCGGGATCTGGTTGTAGTCGAACCCGACGCCCACCCAGTTGAAGTTCGCCCACCCGGTGTAGCGCTGGTCGCTCGCCGAGACGTGCTCGCCGATCAGGTTGAAGTCGATCTTGCTGTTGCTGGCAAAGAGGTTCATGAAGGGAATCGACAGACCCTTCGGAACCGACCGGTACTCCAGGAACTTCGACGAGGCCGGGTCGTCGCGACCGACCAGGTCGAGCGTCACGGTGCCGCCGGCGGTGGACTGCGCAGGCTGGTCCTGCGCCATCGCAAACGGGCTCGCCACGAGGAGGCCCATGGCGAGGAGCGCTGTCACTATCAATGCTCTCTTCATGGGTTTACCTCACGAAAAAGGCGCCAGAGGGCGAGTTGGAGCCGTGCAGGTTGATGTGGCAGTTCGCGCAGGCCTTCTCGATGAACCGCGAGTTCACCGTCGGGTAGCCGCTCGGCGCGCCGGTCGGCGCGACGGGGACGCCCTTCTCGGTCGAGAAGTTGTCGCCGGAACCGAAGTGGCCCGAGCCGGTGAAGTGGCAGTTGTAGCAGAGGTTCGGCAGTTTCTGCGCGAGCAGCCGCTTGTGGTTGGAGCCGTGCGGCTCGTGGCAGGCCGTGCACTCCTCGCGCACCGGCGCGTGCTCGAAGAGGAACGGTCCTCGCTTCTCGGTGTGGCAGGTGTAGCACAGCTCGTTGATCGAGTCGGCCTTCACCATCTTCGGCTGCGACCCGTCGTGCGGGTTGTGGCAGCTGCTGCAGGTCATCTTGCCCTCGCGCACCGGGTGATGCGAGGTCCGCAGCGTCTTGGCGCGCACCGACTGATGGCACGCCGCGCAAATCGCGGTCTGATCCGCGGACTTCAGCTGCGCCGTGGGCGTCTTTGGCGAGTGGATGCTGTGGCACGCCGTGCAGGCGACGTTGCGGCGATCGTGCGCGCTCGAGCGGTAGTTCTGCTGGCCGCCCTTCTCGTGGCACGTCAGGCAGGTCGAGTTGATCTGCTGGGCGGTGAGCTTCTTCATCGAGGGCACCGGGCCCTTGGTGTCGCCGCTCATCTGCGCCTTCGCGTGCTCTCCCACGTTCTGGTGGCACTTGGCGCAGCTCTCGGCGAGCTTCGCGTGAGCGGTCTTCTCGAAGACCGGGTTCAGGGCTTTCTCGTGACAGCCCTGGCAGTCGGTCGCGCTCCACGCCGCAGGCGCGCCGGCTTGCGCGTAGGCGTGACCGCCTCCGAGCAGCGCGACGAGCACCGCGAGCGCCACGACCAGGTGGGATAGGCGCATAAAACTCCCTCAGTAGCCTCGCCCGGCACGCCGGCAGGCCGTCCAACAAAAAAGGATGTGAAAGTGAGCGGCGGGTCCTTCCGGGGACAGCCGGATCCGCAGAGGCTAAGAACTCTACAATTGTGGACCTACTGAAGTCAATGGGTATGTGATGAAATTCACAACAGGGACCTTCGCCGCCTCGAACCGGCGCGGCTTCGGACCCCAGGGGCGTCAGCGCCGCCGACGGCGCGGCTCGCCCCAGGGGCGTCAGCGCCGCCGGGAGCTGGCGCGGCTTCGGCGACCCAAGGGCGTCCGCGCCACCTCGAACCCGGCGCGGCTTGGTTCGGCGACCCAAGGGGCGGCGCGTCACAGCCTCCACAGGTACGACGCCTTGAAGAACAGGCCTCGGCGCGTCTCCTGGAGCCCGGCGTCCGGCACGTACCCCGTCCCGTCCCAGCGTGTCCGTTCGTACAGCGATCCGTACCCCCCGTGGAGCACCGTCCCCGGGATGTAGGTGAAGGATGCGAGGAAGTCGGTCAGCAGTTGCCGGCGGTAGGTGTTGTATTCGAGGATGCCCCGGACGAACAGGTAGCGGTTGAACTGGAACGTGGTGCGGCTGCGGGCGATCGTGTAGTCGTAGAGGCGCGGCGTCCCGCTGGCGGGGTCGAAGTTCGCATAGGTCACCCCGAGCGTCTCGGACCACTGCTCCGACGGCTGGTAGACGAGCGTCAGCGCCGCGGCGGTGGACCGGCCGCCGAATGGGTCCGCCGTGTAGTAGATGGCGTTGCCGTGGTCGAGCGACCCCTGCAGCCGCAGCTCCTTTCGGAACTGCGACGAAGCACTGATCCGGCACCCGGACGTGTCGAACTCCTCGCCGACGTAGATCTCGGTCGCGAGGCGGCAGCCAGCCGTGACGTTCGTGGCGCGGGCAAGGAGGACGCCGGAGCTCGCCTCGTTGTATGTCTCCCAGATCCCGGCAAACGCGTCCCTCGTCTGCTGGCTCGTCACCGAGAGCGCGATGCGCCGCACGGTCTTCGACGAGGGGTAGAACTTGTAGACGCCCGACCCGATCGCCTGGAATACGCCGTTGCGCGTCAGGTACCCGCTCTCGGCGCGGAATCCCTTCGACACATCCAGCGCCGCGAAGTAGAGCGTGACCCGGCGGGTGTCCGTTGTCAGGTCTCCGCCTACCGCGTGGCCGTCCTTCGTCAGGTCGGGGCCAGCGGCCGTGGAGGAGGCGAACGCGTGGAATCCCGCTGCCGTCGATTGGCTGAACCGGATGGTGCCGTCGGCGCCACCCACGCGGTTGAACGCCTCGCCCTGCTCCCGTCCCACGTAGAAGCCGCCGAGGTACGAATCCTGGTTCAGCGACCGCTTGTAGCGCACGACCGAGACCTGGGCGTCGGGTACGCCGGCATCCGCTGGCGCTTCGTCGATCGCGTACATCGAAGCCAGCGTGTCGGCCCTCGCCAGCTTGCCGCTCACCTTCACTCCCGCCAGCGGGTTGACGATCGTCCGCGTGTGCAGCACCGAGAGCAGCACCCCGTACTGCGCGGGTCCACCGATGTTGAAGACCTCGTTGCCCTCGAGGAAGAACGGGCGCTTCTCGGGAAAGAACAGCGGGTGGCGGAGGTTGACGTCGATCTGCCCGGCATCCGCTTCCACCTGGCTGAAGTCCGGGTTGTACGCCCCGTCCGCCGTCAACTGCGCGGTGACGCCGTACTTCACGGTGACACCGACATCGGGTCCGGACGATGTGCGCGCGAGCGAGCCGGCGCGGGCCTGGTCCTGGCGGCTGTACGTGGCGTCGGGCAGGACCTCGAGCAGCGTGTAGTGCTTGATGTCCGACAACGTCATCGGCAGCGTCTGGATGTTGAAGTTGTAGCCGGCGCCGGGATCGAGGGCGGGGTAGGTGCTGCCCTCGGAGCTGCGGCTGACGCTCCGCTCGAAGATGACCCCCATCGTCACCGGGTTCTTGCCGCTGTAGCGGATGCTCTTGAACGGGATGCGCACCTCGACGGTGTAGCCCTGCTCGTCGATGCGGCCGGCGCTGTACCACACCAGGTCGAACCCGAGGTCCTCCTTGTTCGCCGCGTACCGGCTGTCCATCTGGATGCCGAGCGGGTTGACGTAGAACCCGTAGAGCGCCTGCTGGTCGTTGAACGAGTCGAGGTTGATGCAGATCCAGTCGTCGGGCCGGATCGAGTCGCGGCTGGCCATCGACGCCTTGATCCTCGACGGCTCGGGGTCGAACGCCCGGAACGCGAAATACATGTTCTCCGCGTCGTACATGGCGTAGACCACCGTCTGGCCGGCCGGCTCCTTGCCGAAATCCGGCCGCCAGCTCTTGAAGTCCGACAGCCGCGTGGCTGACTTCCACGCCTCGTCGTCCAGCACGCCGTCGATGACCGGACGCACGGTCAGACGTGCGGGCGAGAACGGTGCGGCTGTCCGGGTCTCCCCTGCCGATGCCGCCGGGACCGGGATCGACGCCAGGAAAAGCAGTGCGACGAGAATCCGCATGATTTCAATGTCGACGAGCAAGCGCGGCCTTTGGTTCGACGAGCGATCAATCCTTCATCGTCAGTCGCCAATCGTCAATCATCATCATCATCATCAATGCTGCTCAGCGGTCAACGCATGACGCTCGACGCTCAACGCATGACGCCCCAACGCGTCGAACGCCCGTGATACCCTGACTGCATGCTCCCGCGCGGGCGCGTCCTCCTTCTTGCCTGGACGCTCGCGGCGCTGTGCTTGGTCTGCAGCCCGGCGGGCATTTTTGCGGGCGGCGGCGGGCTCGACGACGCCATCGGCACGGTTGCAGAGGCGGTAGCGCCGGATCCCGCGACGCCGAGCGCGGCGCCGAAGATCGCGCTCTTCGGCGTGGACGCCGCCGACTGGCGCGTGATCGATCCCCTCGTGGCCGCGGGCCGCTTGCCCACCTTCGCCAGGCTGAAACAGGTTGCCTCGCTCGGTGTCCTCCGCGCGGATCCGCCGCTGCTGTCCCCGATCATCTGGACGACGATCGCCACCGGCCGTCCGCCCGAAGAGCACGGGGTCCTCGACTTCATGGTCGACGCACCCGGCGGCGGCCAGGCTCCGGTGAACGGCGGCGCCCGAAGGGTCAAGGCGCTCTGGGAGATCTGGTCCGAGGCCGGACGGCGTGTCCTCGTGGCAGGCTGGTGGGCCACCTGGCCCGCCGACCACGTCAGCGGGTTGATCGCGAGCGACCGCATCGCCACGCCGCACCTGGTGGAGCGCGGCCGCCCGGACGCCGGCCTCGTCTACCCGCCGTCCGCTCTGCCCGACGTCAGCCGGCGAATCGTGGAGCCCGCATCGCTCGATTACGCGGCGCTGTCGCGGTTGCTTCCGATCACGCGCGCGGAGTTCGGGCGCGCGGACGCGGCCTCGCGCGAGTCGCCCGGCCGGCTCTACCGCGACCCGATCGCCCATTTCCGTGCCGCCGTGGCCGCCGCGCGTTCGTACCGGCGAATCAGCACCGAGATGGCGGCGTCCGTGCAGCCCGACTTGTGGGCCGCGTACTACGAGGTGGTGGACACCGCCTCGCACCTGTTCGCCGCGGATCGCGACCGTGCCGATCGAGCGATCGCGTCCGCCTACGCGGAGGTCGATGCTGCTCTCGCCGACGCCGCACGCTCGCTCGATCCGGAGACGCTCGTGATCGTCCTGTCGGACCATGGCTTCCAGCCGGCCGACGCGGGTGTGCGCGAGGACCCGGCGGATCTCACCGCGGGGGCCACCGCCTGGCACCGGCCGTACGGCATCGTGGCCGCCGTTACCGCCGGCGCGCTCGCCGGCACCCGGCCCGCCGCCCGCCCGGCGCCGCTCGGCATCGTGTCCCCGCTCGACATCGCGCCCACGGTGCTCGCCCGCGCGGGCCTCGCGCTCGCGTCGGACATGCCAGGGCGCGTGTTGGACGCCCTGGTTCCGCGCGTCGCATCCGGGGTCGGCCGGGTCGAACGGATTGCCAGCTACGGAGCGCACGTCCTGCCGGAGGACCCGCAGGGCCGAAGCGTGGCATCACAGCCGGCGAGCGCTCGATCAACCGAGCTGGAGCGCTTGCGCGCGCTCGGTTATGTCTCGGGCGCCGCCGCGGCCACCTCGCTCGCGCGAGTCAACCTGGGGGAGATTCTCTTCCGCAAGGGAGACGCGCGCGGTGCGGCGCGCGAGCTGGAGGCCGTGCTGCGCGCCGAGCCGTTGAACGCCCATGCCGCGCTCTGGCTGGCGCGCGCCTACGTCGGCCTCGGACGGCCTGACGAAGCCGTGGCGCTCTACGACCGGCTCGTCCAGGCCTCCCTCACCTCATCATTCGTCCTCGACCCCATCGTGATCCTGGCGGCCACGGACCTCGATCTCGCGGCGGGCCGTATCGACAAGGCCCGCGCCAGGATCGCCCGGCTGCCCGCGGGGGCACGGCGCTCGCCCGAGGCACTCGTGGCAACGGGCGCGACGGCCCAGCGAGCCGGCGACGAGGCGGCAGCCGAGCGGGCCTACCGAAGCGCGCTCCAGGCATCGCCGTCGGATTTCGAGGCGCTGCAGCGGCTGATGGATCTGCTGCTGTCGCAGAAGCGCGCGGCCGACGCCGCCAGCGTGGCGGCCGCGTCGGCGAAGTCCTTCCCTGCATCGCCCCAGCACCTGTCGCTGGCAGGAGAGGCGGCGCTCGCCGCGAAGCGCTACCCGGAGGCGGAGACGTTCTTCGCCCGCGCGGCCGCGCTCGCTCCCGATGCCGATGCCATCCGGCTGGACCTCGCGCGCGCGCAACTGCTCGCCGGGCGCGCGGAGGCCGCCCTCGAGACGCTGCAGAACGCCGCGGCAACCCGGGACGCCGAGATGCTGCGCGGCGCGGCGCACTCGGCCAGGCACGACGCGGCCGCGGCGGTGGCCGCCTTCGACCGGGCGCTCGCGATCGGCCCCCCGTCTCCGGACTTGCTGAACGCCCTCGCCGCCGCGCAGATCGACGCCGGCCGCAAGGCGGACGCGGTGCGGTCGCTCGAACGCTCCCTCGCGCTCGATCCGAATCAACCGTCGGCGCGCGTGCTGTTGGAACGCGCGAGGAATCAATGACACGAAAGCGGGAAGGTAAAGCCGGACCGCTTTGCCGCACGCCTCCGAGGGCCGTCATGGCAAAGGCAGAGCGTTGCCGCACGACCCCGGAGGCGCGGCCCGGCAATGCGGGCCCGTCTTCGTCAAGGTCTCGGCCTTGGCGCCACGCCTCCCTGGGTCGCGGGGCTCGCGGCGCTCGCGCTGATGGCGTTCGGCGCCTGGTGGTGGTGGGGTCCCGCAGGCCGCGTTGCCGACGATCGACCGGACGTGCTCCTCGTCACCATCGACACGCTGCGGGCCGATCATGTCGGCTGCTACGGCGACGCCCGCGCGGCAACGCCGGTACTCGACGGCCTGGCCAGGAGGGGCGTGCGCTTCGACGAGGCGATCGCGCAGGTCCCCCTGACACTGCCCTCGCACGCGAGCATCCTGACCGGCGTCACGCCGCTGGTCCACGGCGTCCGCGACAATGCCGGCTTCGTGCTCGGCTCTTCGCCGCGAACGGTCGCCGAGGCGTTCAGGGACGCCGGTTACGACACGGCGGCGTTCGTCTCGGGCTTCCCGGTGCACCACCGGTTCGGCCTCGATCGTGGCTTCGCGACCTACGATGATCGTTTCCCGCGCGGCGCCGATCCCTCCCGGCCGTCGTACATCGAGCGGCGGGCCGACGGGACCGTTGCCGCCGTGATCGCCTGGCTTTCGGCGCGGACCTCGTCGGCGACCGCGCCCGGACCCATCTTCGCCTGGGTGCACCTCTTCGATCCGCACGCCCCCTACGAGGCGCCCGATCCCCTGGGCGCCGCGTTTCGCGACCGTCCGTATGACGGCGAGATTGCGTTCGCCGACGAGCAACTGGGGCGGCTTCTCACCCGCTGGCGAGAGCTTCGCGGCGAGAGAGCGCCGCTCGCCATCGTCACCTCGGACCATGGCGAGGGTCTCGGCGACCACGGCGAGCCGACGCACGGCCTCTTCATCTACGACTCGACGCTGCGCGTACCGCTGATCGTCTCGGGCCCCGGCGTACCGGCCGGCAAGGTCGTCACCGGGGCGGTGTCGAGCATCGACATCGGCCCGACGCTGCTGGACCTCGCCGGCCTGAAGCCGCTGGCGGGCGCCGAAGGCCGGACGTTGCGCGCGTCGCTCGCCACGGGCCGGGCTCCGGGCGAGCCCGCGTACGCGGAGTCGCTGTTCGGCCGGCTGGGATTCGGCTGGGCACCGCTCTACGGCTGGCGCGAGCGGGGGCTGATGTTGATCGAGGCGCCACGGCCCGAGATCTACGACGTGAGGGCGGACCCCGGGCAGGCGCGAAACGTCGCGGACAGCCGGGCCGACGACCTCGCGCGCATGCGGAGGGCAGTGCAGGCGGCGGTGGCGAGGGCACCGGAGGCGAAACCCTCGACGGTTTCGCGCGAGGCGAGCGAGCAGCTGCGGAGCCTGGGCTACGTGGCCTCGGGCCCGGTCGCCCGGCCCTCGCTTCGCGACCCGAAGGACTTCGCGGCGCTGGCCGTGCGGATCGAAAACGCGATGGCTCTCGAGCGGGCGGATCCCGCGCGCGCGGTGTCGGAGTTCCGCTCAGCGCTGAAGGAGGATCCGGAGAACCTCGTCGCGCGCCGCCACCTGGCCATGGCGCTCGTCGCCGGTCAGCAGTACGACGCCGCCGTCCGCGAACTGCAGGCACTGCGCGCCGCGGGCGACGACACGCTCGAAACGCTCACGCTCCTCGGCGACTGCCACCGCCTGGCGGGCCGCTACGCCGAGGCGCTGCAGGCGTTCTCGGCTGCCGTTGCCAAGAACGCGGCGGCGCCAGAGGGGCACGACGGCCGGGGAAAGGCTCTCACCGCGCTCGGCAGGCATGACGAGGCGCGCCAGGCGTTCGAGCAGGCGCTGCGCGCGACCCCAGACGACCCGGACGCATTGGAAGGTCTCGCGGATCTCGCGCTCGCGCGGGGCGACGTCGCGGACGCCCGCCTGCGCCTCGACGCGCTCGCCGCCCGCGACCCGGGTGATTCGCGCGTCGCGCTGAAGCACGGCGTCGTGCTCGTGCGGAACGGCGAAATCGACCAGGCGATTGGCGTCTTCCGGAACGTGGTCGAACGCGAGCCGGCCAACGCCGAGGCGGCGGTCGATCTCGGCGGCGCTCTGGCCAAGTCGGGCCGGCCGGCCGAAGCGGTCGCCTACTTCGAGCGGGCGATCGCGGCGGGCGCGAAAGGCCCGGTCGTGTGGAACGGCCTCGCGATGGCGCGCCTGGAGAGCGGCAACCAGGCGGGTGCCGCCGAGGCGCTGCGCGAGTCGCTGCGCGCGAAGCCCGACCAGCCGAACATCAGGGAGTTGCTCGGCCGCATCCAGTAGGACAGGCGTCCCGCCTGTCGAAACGAGCCAGGCGTCTCGCCTGTCGAACATCGGGGCCTCCGGGCGCGTGCATCCGATATGGCGAACAAGATCCGTCATCGCCGCCAGGAACCTCCCGCTGCGGCGTCGCGCGGGCGGCGGAACTGGCTGCTTCTCGCGGTAGTGGGCCTGGTCATCCTTGCCGCTGGCTGGGTGCTCTGGCTCCTGCTGGGCGGGACCCCCGGGCGACCGCAGACCGCCACGAGCCAGCCGCTCAACATTCTCCTCGTCACGCTGGACACGACGAGGGCCGATCACCTGGGCGCTTACGGGTACGCGCGCGCGAGGACGCGCCACATCGATCGGCTCGCGATCGAGGGCGTTCGCTTCGATCGCGCCTACAGCCCGGCGCCGATCACGCTCCCGGCGCACGCCTCGATCTTCACCGGCCTCTACCCGTTCGATCACGGCGTCCGCAACAACGGCAACTTCTACCTGGCCGACCGGTTCGACACGCTCGCCACCCGGCTCAAGGCCCACGGCTACACCACGGCGGCCTTCGTCAGCTCGTTCATCCTCGACCGCCGCTATGGCTTGGCCCGCGGCTTCGACACGTACGACGACAGGATGGAGGGTGCGCAGGCGCAGGTGATCCAGTTCGAGGCGGAGAGGCGCGGCGACCGGACGTCGCTGGGACTGCTGGCGTGGCTGGACAAGTACGCCGAACAGCGCCCGGCTGAAGCCCCGCGCCGGCTGGATCCGCAAGGCCGCACGCCAGCCCCGTTCTTCGTCTGGCTGCACCTCTACGACCCGCACGAACCCTACCGCCCGCCGCCGCCCTTCCGCGATGCATTCGCCGACGCCCCCTACGACGGCGAGATCGCGTTCGACGACGCGATCGTGGCGGCCGTGCTCGACCGCCTGCAGCAGCTCGGTCTCCGCGACAACACGCTGGTTGTCATCGCAGGCGATCACGGCGAGAGCCTGGGAGACCACGGCGAGGAGACCCACTCGATGTTCGTGTACGAGCCCGTTCTGCGCGTGCCGCTCATCCTGTGGAAGCCCGGATTGGTGCCGGCTGGCCGGGTGGTGCAGGACCCGGTCCGCCTGACGGATGTCGCCCCGACGGTGCTCGATCTGGCCGGCTTTCCCACCGCCGATGGCAAGGACGCCCGATCGCTCGTTCGCCTCGTGCAGGGCCGGAAGGATGACGCGCCGCCGCCGATCTATGCCGAAACGCTCCTGCCGCAGTTCTACATGAACTGGTCGCCGCTGCGATCGATCCACGACGATCGCTGGAAGCTGATCGAGGCGCCGCGTCCCGAGCTGTACGACCTCGCGACGGATCCGTCCGAAACTCACAACCAGTACGCCGATCGGCCGCAAACCGTGAGAAGCCTGGAGCAGGCACTCGCGCGGCTGACCGGCGGCGACGCGGGCGCGATGACGACGGCCACGATGGACCGCGAGACGCTGGAAAAACTCGCGTCGCTCGGCTACGTCGGCGCCGGCGCCGAGCCGGCGGCGGATGGCAGCCAGGCGCCGCGGTCGGATCCGAAGGACATGATCGCGGTGTTCAACCGGCTGCGACAGGCCAACAGCGCAGTGCGCGTCCGGCGGTTCGCCGAAGCGCTTCCCATCCTCCGCGAGGTGCTCTCGAAGGATCCGCGGAACGCGTTCGCTCAACTGGTGCTGGGCAGCGCGCACATGGGCATGGGCGAGTTCCGCGAGGCGATCGCTCAGTACAAGATCTACCTCGCGCTGGTGCCGACCAGCGCCTACGCGCATCACTGGCTGTCCATCTGCTACATCCGTCTGGGCGACCAGGCCAACGCGCTGCGCGAGGCAGAGGCGACGCTCGCCATCGACAAGCGGTTCACGGACGCCCGGATCATGAAGGGAGGGATCCTCGCGTCACGGGGGGACTACACGGGCGCGCTGCAGGAGTTGCGCACGGCCGTCGAGGCGGACCCGGCGAAGCCGATGGTTCGACTCGACCTCGCGAAGGTGCTGGCGGAAGCCGGGCAGGCACAGGAGGCGCAGGACCAGTACCAAGCGGTGCTGGCGGCGCAGCCGGACTTCGCGCCGGCGCTCACCGGGCTCGGTGCGTTATACGCGAGCCGTGGCGAGTACGCGCAGGCCGAGGCGGCGCTGCAGCGCGCGGTGGAAATCGAGCCGCGCGATGCGCAGGCACGGTTCAACCTGGCGAAGGTGTACGGCAGCCAGGGCAAGGCCGCGGACGCGAGGGCGGAGTACGAGAAAGTGTTCGCGGCCGGCAACGCGACGCCGGAGATGCGCGCGGCCGCGCGCCAGGCGCTGCTGAAGAAATGAAAGGGGCGGACCTGGCGGTCCGCCCCTTCGCCGATGCCGCGGGAGCGAGGCCTCAGCCCAGCCCCCGTCGATCCGCTGCCTGCTGTCAGCTGTCTGCTGCCAGCCTCCCTAGAACTTGAACCTCACGCCGAACTCCGACTGGAACTGGCTGTTCGGCACGATCTGCGTCGCCTTCCCGAAGTTGGGAAGCGGCGTCGTGCCCTGCCCGTACGTGGTGTTGAAACCCACGTCACTGTCCAAGTTCACCCTGTTGGTGAGGTTGAACGCCTCGAAGAGGATTTCGAACGAGCGCCCGCCATTCAGATCGAAGACCTTCGAGACCCGCGCGTCCCAGGTGGCGAAGCCCGGACCGCGGAACTCGTTGCGCGTCGTGCCCGCGACGCGCATGTTGCTGCGCGCACCGCCCAGGCCCAGGAACGCCGTGTAGGGTTTGCCGGTGTTCGCCTGGAACGAACTCGACACCTGGATGCCCTTCCCCAGCTGGAACACGCCGGCCAGCGTGACCCGGTGGCGAATGTCGTTGGCCATCGGCCCCCAGTCGACTTCCCAGTCCGCGTTCGACGGGTCTGCCGCGCGCGACCCGAAGTCGTTGGCGATGTTCATCGCCTTGGTCAGCGAGTACGTCGTCAGGAGCTCGACCTTCTTCAGCCGCGCCTTGCCCGTCAGGAACAACCCATCGACTGTCGAGTGGCCGCGGTTGCCCTCCGTGCTGATTCGTCCCCAGGTCGGGTTGAACACTCCGGCCGGCGACAGCCGGGTGTTCTGGTTCTGGACGGTGTTGAGCTCCCACCGGTGAATCTCCCGCCTGCCGAGCGCGTGAATGTAGTCCACGTCGAACGACAGCGTCTGGCTCAGCGCGTGGGACATGCCCACGTTGAACTGGTGGGAGTACGGCTGCTTCAGGTCCGGCGCCGTCAGGCGCATGATCTGCCCCGAGAACGTCGGGTCCTGCAGGGAATCGCGAATCGCCTGCGTGTTCTGCTGGTAGAACGCCGCCGTGAACGGCGCCGGCGACAGCGAGATGAAGTAGAGCGGCGTCCGCACGTCGTTCCACTTCTCGTAGAGCGTGATGTTCTGGAAGATCTCGTCGTAGTAGATGCCGTACCCGCCTCGGACGACGGTCTTCCCGTTACCCATCGTGTCCCAGGCGAAACCGATGCGGGGCCCGAAGTCCTTCATGTCCTGCTTGCGCTCGGAATTGTAGCCATTGTCCTTGAGGTACCGCAGGACCGGCGTGTCGAAGTTGTTCTGGTACGGGCCGGCCTGCATCTCCCACCGCAGGCCCATGTTCACCGTGACGTTGCTTCTCGGCTTCCAGTCGTCCTGGAAGTACGCGGCGACGTACGTCCAGTTGTCGTTCGCCTGGTTGTCGCCCGCCGATCCGCTGAAGCTGTCCGCAATCGCGTTGAGGTAGGCGTTCAGGTCGTTGCCGGGCAGCGGGTTGAAGAACTGGAACGACCCGTAGAGCGACGGCGTGAAGAAGCCGCCGTAATGCGACTTGATCAGCTCGCCCCCCACCTTGAAGTCGTGGTCGCCCTTCCACCCCGTCTTCCGGAAGGAGAAGTCGTCGCGGATCTGGAACCGCCGCTGGATCGTCTGCTGCGGAGTGTTGGTGTTTGCCCCGAAGGTGAAATCGGGCGTGATGATGCCCGGCTTCGTGTTGTCCTCGGCGGTGATGTTGTTCTCGAAGTACTGGAACAGGAAGACCGCCTCGTTCAGCTTCGAGTTCCCCATGACCGTCGAGTTCTTCGCGATGACCGAGTGGATCATGTTGGTGTTGTGCGCGCCCGCCGAGGCCAGCGTGCTGCCGCCGATGAAGTCGTGCTTCCGGTCCTGGTCCTCGAGCGCGTACCGGACGAGCAGCCGGTTGTTCTGATTCAGCTGGAAGTCCGTCTTCGCCGTGACCAGGTGGTTGCGGAACGGCTTCGGCTTCGGCCCCTCCTCGGCCGGCAGGACGCCGCCCGTGTTGATGATGGCGAAGTCGTTGCGCCGGTTGAACTCGTACGAGAAGAAGAAGAACGCCTTGTCCTTGGCGATGGGCCCTCCGACGGTCCCGCCCACCTGCTGCTGGCTGAACGGCTGCTTATCGACCGCCTCGCTCGCCACCGCCTGGTCGGTCGCCGCGTGTGTCTTTTCGAAGTAGGTCTTGGCGTTGAGGTTGTCGTTCCGCGCGAACAGGAAGCCGCTGCCGCGGAACAGGTTGGTGCCGCTCTTGGTGATGACGTTCACCAGTCCGCCGGTGGACCGGCCAAACTCCGCGCTGTAACGCTGCGTGGTGACCTTGTACTCCTGGATCGCATCCGCGCTGAACTGCTGCAGCAGGCCGCGCACCACGCCGTCGTTGTTGTCGCCGCCGTCAACGGAGATGTTGACCGAGCGGCCGCTCAGGCCGCCGTAACTGATGCCGCCCACCTCCGTCTTGGTGGGGTCGTAGTAGTTGGCGGGCCGCGTGCCGGGCACCAGCAGCGAGAGGTCCTGGAACTTGCGGCCGTTGAGCGGCATGTTCTCGACCATCGAGTTGGTGATGACCTGCCCGACGTCCGACTTGGTGGTCTGCACGAGCGGCGTCTCGCCCGTCACGACCACGGTCTCCGACAGGTTTCCCACCGTGAGCGTGATGTCCATCGTCGACGGCGAGGACACCTGCACGAGAACGCCCTTGCGCACCTGGGTGGAGAAGCCCTGGATTTCCGCGGTGATGTCGTAAGTGCCGGCCGGCAGCGAGCCGAAGTGGTACGTGCCCGTCGTGCCGCTGACGGTGCTGCGGGTCAGGCCGGTGGCCGTGTTCTTGGCCGTGACCGTGACGCCCGGCATCCCGGCCTTCTGCTGGTCGAAGACGCGGCCATCGATGGAACCGGTGTCCGATTGCGCGTAGAGTGGCAGGGCTGCCGCCGCGAGGATCCCAAGGAACGTGACCAGTCGCAAGACCCGCATGCTGTCCCCCCTTTCCGTGAACCGAGGAACGCCGCTATGGTCGAAAGGCTTGTGGCCCACGAAGACCGGAGGCCGAACTGTGTGCTTGGATGAGGTACCAGAAGGGCATTACAGCAATCCTCGGGCCGAACAGCCGGGCCTGGCGGCCGAAGGCGTGCAATGGCGGATCCTGCTGAGCAGGCTTGGGTTAGGAGATCACTGTATACAGCTGCACCGTGGAGGGAAGGCCGGGGATCCGAAATATCAGAGGGGAGGATCCCAAAGTTTGAATTTTGGCGATTTTGCGATTTTGCGATTTTACGATTTGGCGATTTTGCGACTTGCGAACGAACCACTTGGCGATTCGGCGCTTTGGCGATTTGGCGATTTGGGCGATTTTGGGCTGGGGAGGCGTCGCCCAGGGGCGGCGCGCCTGCCGCCCCCCGGGCCCTGCCAGCTGCCGGCACGCTACTGCCTACTGCCTACTGCCTACTCTCCTTAGAACCGGTATCGGACGCCGAACTCCGCTTGCCGGTTGCTGTTCGGCACGATCTGCGTGGGCGTCAAGAAGTTCGCCAGCGGAGACGTGCCCGTTCCCCAGACGTTGTTGAACCCGTTGGCCGTGTCGCCGCTGAAGTTCACGCGGTCCGTGATGTTGAACATCTCGAACAGCAGTTCGATCGCCTGGTGATTGGCGAAGTTGAAGAACTTGGCGATGCGCGCGTCCCAGGTCGCGAACCCCGGGCCGCGGTACGAGTTCCTCCCGAAGGCCAGGCCGGTTGCCGGGTCGATCGAACGCACGGCATTGCGCTGCCCCGACAACCCCTGGACCGGGTTGACCGGCTTCCCCGTGTTCGCCTGGATCGAGCTCGAAAACTGGAACCCGGCCGGCAGCTGGAAGACGCCGCCGAGCGTGAAGCGGTGACGCACGTCGTTCGGCATCGGCCCCCAGTCGCTCTCCCAGTTGCCCACGTTGGAGAGGTCGCCCGGGTACGAGCCGAAGTCGTTGGCGATGTTCATGCCCTTCGTCAGGGAGTAGGTCGTGATCAGCTCCGTCTGCTTCATGCGGAACTTGCCCGTGACGAACATCCCGTCGATCTTCGAGTGACCGCGGTTTCCTTCGACGTTGATGCGCCCCCACAGCGGCTCGAACTGGCCGGCGGGTGAGAGCCTCGTGCTTTGGTTGGCCGCCGTGTCGATCGTCCACCTGGCGATCTCGCGTTTCCCGACCGCGTGGATGTAATCCACGTCGAACGAGAGGTGCGGGTTCAGTTGGTGGGAGAAGCCGGCGTTGAACTGCTGCGAGTACGGCTGCTTCAGGTCTGGTGCCGTCAGGCGCATGATCTGGCCGGCAAACGTCGGATCGATGAACGAGTTCCGGATCGCCTCCCGGTTTGCCGCGTACTGTGCCGCCGTGAACGGCGCCGGGGACGCCGACACGAAGAACAGCGGCGTCCGCACGTCGTTCCACTTCTCGTACAGCGTGATGTTCTGGAAGATCTCGTCGTAGTAGATCCCGAAGCCGCCGCGGACCACTGTCTTCCCGTTTCCCATCACGTCGTACGCGAAGCCCACCCGCGGCCCGAAGTCCTTCATGTCCTGTTTCCGCTCCGTCGGGTAGCCAAGCGCCTTGAGCTCGCGAAGCACGGGCGTGTCGAAGTTGTTCTGGTACGGCCCGGCCTGCATCTCCCACCGGAGACCGAGGTTGACCGTGAGCCTGCTGGACGGCTTCCAGTCGTCCTGGAAGTACGTCGCGACGTAGGTCCAGTTGTCGTTCGCCTCGTTCTGCCCCGCCGAGCCGGTGAAGGTGTCGGCGATCGCATTGAGGTACGCGTTGATATCGGCGCCGGGCAACGGGTGGACGAAGTTGAAGAACCCGTACAGCGTGGGCGTGAAGAACCCGCCGTAGTGCGACTTGATCAGCTCGCCGCCCGCCTTGAAGTCGTGGTCGCCCGCCCACCCCGTCTTGCGGAACGAGAAGTCGTCCTTGATCTGCCAGCGCTTCTGGATCGTCTGCTGGGGCGTGTTGATGTTCGCCCCGAACGTGAAGTCGGGCGTCGTGATCGCCGGCTGGCTGTTGTCCTCGGCCAGGATGTTGTTCTCGAAGTACTGGAACAGGACGACGAACTCGTTGAGCTTGGAATTGCCCAGGACGGTCGAGTCCTTCCCGATGACCGAGTGAATCAGGTTGGTGTTGCTCGCGCCCGCCGACTTCAGCGTGTTGCCGCCGATGAAGTCGTGCTGACGCTTCTGATCCTCGAGGGCGTAGCGGACCAGCAGGCGGTTGCTGTCGTTCACCTGGAAGTCGCTCTTGGCGGTGAGAAGGTGGTTGCGGAAGGGCTTCTCCTGGGCGCCTTCCTCGGCCGGCAGGACGTGGTTGGTGAACACGGTCGCGAAGTCGTTGCGCCGGTTGTACTCGTACGAGAAGAAGAAGAACGCCCTGTCCTTCTTCAACGGGCCGCCGAGCGTCGCGCCCGTCTGCTGCTGGCTGAACGGCTGCTTGCCGGTGCCGGCTTGCTGCTCGAAATAGGTCTCGGAGTTCAGGTTCTCGTTGCGGCCGAACAGGAACCCGCTCCCGTGCAGATCGTTCGTGCCGCTCTTGGTGATCACGTTCACCAGTCCGCCCGTGGACCGCCCGAACTCGGCGCTGTAGCGCTGTGTCGTGACCTTGTATTCCTGGATGGCATCCGCGCTGAACTGCTGGAGCAATCCGCGCACGACGCCGTCGTTGTTGTCACCGCCGTCCACCGAGATGTTCACGGACCGGCCGGTCAGGCCCCCGTAGCTGATGCCGCCTACCTCGGTCTTGGTTGGGTCGTAGTAGTTCGAAGGCCTGGTGCCCGGCACGAGCAACGACAGGTCCTGGAACTTCCGGCCGTTCAGCGGCATGTTCTGGACCATCGTCGTCGTGATCACCTGGCCGACATCCGACTTGGTCGTCTGGACGAGCGGCGACTCGCCGGTGACGACGACCGTCTCGCTGACTGCGCCTACCTTCATCGTGAAGTCTATGGTGGTCGCGGTCGTGACCTGCACGACCACGCCCTGGCGCACCTGCTTGGCGAACCCCTGGATCTCCGCGGTCAGCTCGTAGGTGCCAGGGGGCAGCGACTGGAACCTGAACGTGCCCTCCTGGCTGCTCTGCACCGCGCGGGTGAGCCCGGTCGCGGTGTTCTTGGCCGTAACCGTCACACCCGGCATCCCCGCCTTCTGCTCGTCGTAGACCCGGCCGTCGATGGTGCCGGTGTCTTGGGCGTACAGCGGGACGACTGAAGGGACCAAGGCCAGCGCGATCGCCAGCCCTGCCAGTCGTACGAATCGCATGCGGACCTCCCTGCGTGAAACGCTGTTTCCGGGCAAGGTCGAGTCGTCGGGTTTGTGGAAGGACCCGAACGCCGGTTTGTGCAAGCGGAGATCCACCCGCTTACAGCGGAAAGACGGAGGATTCCCGAGGCAAACGGCAGGTTCAGCGGTGCTGGCTCCACGCAGCCGCGCCGCGCGCATCCAGAGGCGTGTATTCGCGTCAACGCGATTTTGGATCGGGCCACCGACCGCCGTGCGCACGCGCTCGAGCACGCGCTCGAGCGCGTGAAGCGCTCGGCGCGCGGTGATAGAATCTGCGCGTTTCAGCTCGACCTGTCTGCTCACTCATTACGCTAGGAGAAGTGACCTCATGCGTAGGAACCGGATCGTGCGGGCCCTTGCGCTCGCGCTCGCGTGCCTCGGCGCCGTCGGTACACCCCGCCTTCGGCCAGGCTCACTACCAGCTGCCGCCGAAGACCATCGTCGATATCCTCGATGCCAAGCCGCTGCCGACCGTTGCCGTCAGCCCGTCGCGCCAGGAGATCGTCCTGCTCGAACGCAGCAGCATGCCGACGATTGCCGAGCTGTCGCAGCCGATGCTGAGGCTGGCAGGCGCGCGCATCAACCCGAAGACCAACGGCCCGCAGCGGACGACGCCGCTCACCGGCATCACCATCCAACGGCTGTCCGACAACCGGAGGATCAAGGTGGCGGTGCCCCCCGCGGCGAGACTCGCCTGGCTCGGCTTCTCGGAGGACGGCGGCCGCATCGCCTTCACCGAGACCAAGGCGGCCGGAATCGCGCTGTGGGTGGCGGACGTGAAGACGGGCGCCGCGAAGGCCATCACGACGCCGAGCCTCAACGCGACGACGGGCATGCCCTGCGAGTGGGTCAACGGCGGCACGCTGCTCTGCCAGTTCGTCCCGGCCACGCGCGGGCCGGCACCCAGGGAGCCGCTCGGTACCCGACGGCCCGAACGTCCAGGAGAACCTCGGCAAGTCGGCGCCGGTCAGCACCTACGAGGACCTGCTGAAGGACGCGCACGACGAGGCGCTGTTCGAGCACTACTTCACCAGTCAGCTTGCCTTCGTCAACGCGGCAACGGGCGTCAAGACCGCGGTCGGCGCGCCGGCGATCTTCGACGACGCGACTGCGTCGCCAAGCGGAGAGTTCATCCTCGTTGCACGGTTGAAGAAGCCGTTCTCCAGGCTCGTCCCCTTCTCGGAGTTCCCCAAGGCCGTCGAGATCTGGAGCAAGGCGGGCAAAGTCGTCAAGGCGATCGCCGACCTGCCGAGCGAAGAGAACGTGCCGATGCTCGGGGTGCCGACCGGTCCTCGCGCCTGGCGATGGAACCCCGCCGAGCCGGCGACCGTCGCGTGGGCGGAAGCGCTGGACGGAGGCGACCTTCGGAACAAGGTGCCGCAGCGCGACAAGGTCGTCGTGCTCAAAGCTCCGTTCGGCGGAGAGCCGACGGAACTCGTTCGAGTGCAGGAACGGTTCCAGGGCATCGGCTGGACCGAGAAGGGCGTCGCGCTCGTGAGCGAGTTCGAGCGCGCCAAGCGGACGCGCCGGGTGTGGGCCCTCGATGGCGGCGCGCCCCGCAAGGTGTGGGAACTGAGCGCCGAAGACCGCTACAAGGACCCTGGTACGCCGGTTGGATCGCCTCGCGTGCGCGGCGCCTACATGCAGGTGGGTGAGACGGTGTTCTTGAGCGGCGCGGGCGCCTCGGACAAAGGGGACCGCCCCTTCCTCGATCGGTTCAACGTGAAGACGTTCGACACCGAGCGGCTGTTCCAGTGCGAGAGCGGGACCTACGAGAGCGTTGCAGCCGTTCTGTCGGACGACGGCCGCAAGCTGCTGACCCGGTTCGAGACGCCGAAGGACGCGCCCAACTACTTCCTGCGCGATCTGACCAAGCAGGCGAAGGCCGCCGTCACGGCGTTCGTGGACCCGGCGCCCCAGCTGGCCGGCGTGGAGCGCCAGTTCATCACGTACGACCGGAAGGACGGCGTGAAGCTCAGCGCGACGCTCTACCTGCCGCCGGGCTACAAGAAGGGAGACCGTCTCCCGGTTGTCATGTGGGCCTACCCGACGGAGTTCACCGACCCGCGCATGGCGAGCCAGGTGTCGGGGTCGCCCTACCGCTTCACGACCTACGGCGGGCGCCTCGCACATGTTCTTCCTGACGCAGGGCTACGCTGTGCTCGACAACCCGACGATGCCGATCGTGGGCGCCGGCGAGACGGCCAACGACACGTACGTCGAGCAGTTGGTGGCCAGCGCCCAGGCGGCCGTGGACAAGGTCGTCGAGATGGGCGTCGGCGATCGGGATCGCGTCGGTGTGGGCGGGCACAGCTACGGCGCGTTCATGACGGCGAACCTGCTTGCGCACTCGCGCATCTTCCGGGCGGGCATCGCGCGCAGCGGGCGCGTACAACCGCACGCTGACGCCGTTCGGCTTCCAGAGCGAGCGGCGCACCTTCTGGGA
Organism: uncultured Acidobacteriota bacterium; assembly: GCA_963724775.1. Classification (GTDB taxonomy): domain Bacteria; phylum Acidobacteriota; class Vicinamibacteria; order Vicinamibacterales; family Fen-181; genus CAVRWB01. The sequence goes on along the minus strand of CAVRWB010000019.1, from coordinate 500,496 downwards.
GGTCCCGGAGGTCTACGCCAGGATGTCGCCGTTCTGGCACGCCAACGACATCAAGGACCCGATTCTCCTGATTCACGGCGAGGCCGACGACAACTCGGGCACGTTCCCGATCCAGTCGGAGCGCCTCTACATGGCGCTCAAGGGCCACGGCGCAACGGTTCGCTACGTCACGCTGCCCAACGAGGCGCACGGCTACGCCGCGCGCGAGTCGGTGCTGCACACGCTCTACGAGATGGTGAGCTGGTTCGACAAGTACGTGAAGAACGCGCCCGCGCACGGGGACAAGTAGTCGCGAGCGCGTTCCAGGCTCAGGGCTTACGGCTCACGGCTTAGGACGTACGACTCAGGACTCAAGCACGGGCGACTGAGGGCGAGGAGCGCGATACTCCTCGCCCTTTCGTGTTTCTGGTCCTAAGCCTTGAGTCTTGAGCCTTAAGCCGTGTTGTATAGTCCGGTTGGAGGTTCCATGCGCATCTTCATCGCCCTGATCGTGTCGGCGCTGGTGGCGGTACCTGCCTCCGCCCAGGAGAAGCCCGCCGACAAGGCCGGCGACAAGCCGCCCGCGAAGTCGATCGCCGAGAAGGTGTCCGGGGCGAAGCGGATCGACGGGTTCGTGCCGCTGTACTGGGACGAGGGGACCGGGAAGCTGTGGATGGAGATCTCGCGTTTCGGCACGGAGATCCTCTACCAGGTGTCGCTGCCGGCGGGTGTCGGGTCGAACCCCATCGGCCTCGATCGCGGACAGCTGGGCGACTCGGCGCTCGTCACCTTCGAGCGGATCGGGCCGAAGGTGCTGATGACGCAGTCGAACTACCGGTATCGGGCGATCACCGACGAGACCGCCGAGCGGCGGGCCGTCGAGCAGTCGTTCGCGAGGTCGGTGCTCTGGGGATTCAAGGTGGAAGCCGTCGAGGGCGACCGCCTCCTCGTGGACGCAACGGCCTTCTTCCTCCGCGACGCGCACGGCGTCGTGGACAAGCTGCGGCAGGCCAAGCAGGGCCGCTACAAGCTGGACGACAGCCGGTCGGCGCTCTACCTGCCGCGCACGAAGGGTTTCCCGAAGAACACCGAGGTGGAGGCGACGCTCACCTTCACGACCGACGAGGACCCCGGCCGGCTGCTGCGAGAGGTGACGCCCGCGCCCGAGGCGGTCACGGTTCGCGAGCACCACTCGTTCGTCGAGCTGCCCGCGCTCGACGGCAGCTTCGCGCCGCGCAAGTTCGACCCGCGGGTCAGCTCGTTCGGCCTCGAGTTCAACGACTATGCCTCGCCGATCTCCTCGCCAATCGAGAAGCGGTGGATCGCGAGGCACCGGCTTCAAAAGAAGGACGCGGCGGCCGCTGTCTCGGACCCGGTGAAGCCGATCGTCTACTACGTGGACAACGGCGCGCCGGAACCGATCCGCGGCGCGCTCGTGGAGGGCGCGTCCTGGTGGAACGAGGCGTTCGAGGCGGCGGGCTTCCGGAACGCCTTCCAGGTGAAGGTGCTGCCGGAAGATGCCGATCCGATGGACCTTCGGTTCAACATGATCAACTGGGTGCACCGCTCCTCGCGCGGCTGGTCGTATGGCGGGAGCGTGGTGGACCCGCGCACCGGGGAAATCCTGAAAGGGAATGTCACGCTTGGGTCGCTGCGCGTCCGGCAGGACTACCTGATTGGGAGCGGGCTCGTGCCGCAGGTACTCGCAAAGCGGGAGCGTTGCGCCACGGCCTTCGAACGTCCCGCTGCAACCTGACATGCATGCCGAGCACTTCGCGTGCGATTTCGGCTTCCTGCCGGAGCTCGACTACCTGGCCGACCTCGATCCCGCCAGCGACGCAGTGGCGATGTCGCTCGCGCGGCTGCGCCAGCTCTCCGCGCATGAGACGGGGCACACGCTCGGGTTCGCCCACAACTTCGCGGCCAGCACCTATGGGCGCGCGTCGGTGATGGATTACCCGGCCCCCGCGGTCGCCATCAAGGCCGGGCGCCTGGATCTCTCAGACGCCTATGCTCGCGGCATCGGCTCGTTCGACCGCTTCGCCGTCAGCTATGCGTACGCGCAGTTCCCGCCGGCGGCGAGCGAAGACCAGGCGCTCGATCGGCTGGTCCGCGACGGCGTGGCGGCCGGCATGCTCTTCGTCTCCGACGCGGACTCGCGCCCGGCCGGCGCCGCACACCCGCTGTCGAGCCTCTGGGACAACGGCGCGGACCCGGTCGCCACGCTGCGTCACGAGATGGAGGTGCGGCGGATCGGGCTCTCGCGGTTCGGCCTCGCCAGCATCCCGGACGGGACGCCGCTCTCCATGCTGGAGGCGAAGCTCGTGCCGCTGTACCTGCACCACCGGTATCAGTTACAGGCGGCCGTCAAGTCCCTGGGAGGACTCTATTACACCTACTCGGTGAAGACTCCCGACGGGCCGCTGCCGAAGCCCGTCGCGGAAATCGTCCCGCCGGCGACGCAGCGCGACGCGCTCCGCGCGGTGCTCGACACGATCAAGGTGGACGAGTTGCTGCTGCCCGCGCGGATCCTCGACCTGATCCCTCCGCGGGCCTTCGGCTACGGCGGGGCGCCGACCGAGTTGTTCGATCGGCGCACGGACCTCACCTTCGACCCGGTGGGCGCGGCAACCATCGCGGCCGACCTCGCGGTCTCGGCGCTGCTCCAGCCCGAACGCGCCGCGCGGCTGCTCGAGTACCACGCACGCGCCAGCGCAAATCCCGGCTTCGACGAAGTGGTGACCGCGCTGATGAAGGACGTCTGGTACTACCCGGCCGGGGCAAAGCCGGCCGACCCGCGCGCGTCCGCCATCATCGCGGCGGTGCAGGACCTGGCGGTGACCCGCCTCATGGACCTCACCTCGAACGCCGACGCCTCACCACCCGTTCGCGCGGTCGCCTCGGGTGCGCTGCGCGACCTTCGTGATCGATTGAAGAGGCGGGGGACGCCGGGCGGCGGGGCGGGCCTCGGCATGCCGCCGGCGCATCTGAGCGCGGCGCTGGAGAACATCGAGCGCTTCCTGGCGCGGCCCGACGCGCCCTACAAGCGGACGGCGCCGCTGACGCCGCCGCCTGGCGACCCGATTGGGGGACGGGCGGGAAGGAACTGAGAAGGAACCGAGAAGTGAGAACGTAGAACGAAGAAGTGAGAACGTGAAACGCGGACGGCGCTGCGAAGCTGGCTCTCTCCGGTCCAGCTTCTGTTCGCCGTTCTCCGTTCTCCGTTCTCCGTTCGGAACCGCGTCACCACATCCCCAGCTGCAGCTTCGCCGCCTCCGACATGCGGTCGGTGGTCCACGCGGGCTCCCAGACGACGTCGACGAAGACGTCCTTGACGCCGGGGACCTCGCGTACCTTGCGCTCGACCTCGAGCGGGAGCGATTGGGCCGACGGGCACGCGGGCGCCGTGAGGGTCATGCGGATCTGCACGCGGTTCTCCGCATCCACGTCGATGTCGTAGATCAGGCCCAGCTCGTGGATGTTGACCGGGATCTCCGGATCGTAGATGGTGCAGAGCGCATCGATGATGGCGGGCCGGAGGGCGAGGGCGGCAAGAGGATCGGACATGGCAACTTTCCTGAACCAGGGGATTGACGATTGGCGATTGACGATTTTCGAATGACGATTAAGTTCCCTGCTCACGTCCCAATCGTCAATCGGCAATCATCAATCGTCAGTCGTCAATACCGTTCGGCTATTCCGTGCTCACCGTCTGTCGCTTGTCCTGGAGCGCGGCGTGGAGAGTGTGCCAGGCGAGGCTGGCGCACTTCACGCGCGAGGGGAACTCGCGGACGCCGCAGAACACGGCAAGCTTGCCGAGGGCGGCCTCGACCTCCTCGTCCACGCCGCTCGTCACCATCCGGTGAAACTCCGCGAACATGCTTCTCGGCCTCGGCGATCGGCTTGCCCTTCACTGCGTCGGTCATCAGCGACGCCGACGCCCGCGAGATGGCGCAGCCAGCCCCCTCGAACGCGACGGCCTTGATGACGCCGTCTTCGATGTCCACGTGCACCGTGATGTGGTCGCCGCAGAGGGGGTTGCGCCCCTCGGCGTGATGGTTGGCGTCCGAGAGCGCGCCGAAGTTCCGCGGCCGCTTGTGGTGGTCGAGAATGACCTCCTGGTAGAGTTCGCGCAAATCCGACATCAGCCGAAGACCTCCCTGACGCGCTCGAGCCCCGAGACGAGGCGATCGATCTCCTCCCTGGGTATTGTAGAACGCCAGCGAAGCCCGTGCCGTCGCCGGGACGCCCAGCCGCTGCATCAGCGGCTGGCAGCAGTGGTGCCCGGTGCGAATCGCGATTCCCTCGCGGTCGAGGATCGTGCCGATGTCGTGCGGGTGGACGTGGTCCATCACGAACGAGGCGATGCTCGTCCGCTTCAGCCCGCGCCCGATCGACGCGGACGTCCGGGATCGCCGCGAGCCGCTCGTCCGCATACCTGAGCAGCGCCGTCCTCGTGCGTCCGGGCGGCGACCGAGGTCGAGCGCCGTGAAGTAATCGATCGCGGCCGCCAGGCCGATGGCTCCGGCGATGTTCGGCGTGCCCGCCTCGAACTTGGCTGGCAGCGTGTTGTAGGTCACCTCGTCCAGAGAGACCGAGCTGATCATGTCCCCGCCGCCCTGCCAGGGCGGCATGCCGTCGAGCAGCTCCGAGCTTGCCCGTAGAGGACGCCGATGCCTGTCGGGCCGAAGATCTTGTGGCCGGAGAAGGCGTAGAAGTCGCAGCCGAGCGCCTGCACGTCCACCGGGACGTGCGCGACGGCCTGCGCGCCGTCGAGCAGGACCGGGATGCCGCGCGCGTGAGCCAGCCGGACGATGTCGGCCACCGGGTTGATCGTGCCGATGGCGTTCGACACGTGTCCGAGAGCGACCAGCCGAGTCCGCTCTGACAGCAGCCGCTCGTACTCGTCCATCCGCAGCTCGCCGTTGTCGGTGATCGGGACGACACGCAGCCGCGCGCCTGTCTCGTCCGCCACCATCTTCCACGGCACGAAGTTGGAGTGGTGCTCGAGGACCGAGACGACGATCTCGTCGCCCGGCCGGAGCACCTGGCGGGCGTAGGACTGCGCGACGAGGTTGATGCCCTCGGTGGTTCCGCGCACGAAGATGATCTCGCGGCTGTGCCGCGCATTCAGGAACCGGCGCACCACCTCGCGAGCCGCCTCGTACTGCGCCGTCGCCCGCTCGCTCAACAGGTGGACGCCGCGGTGGATGTTCGCGTTGTCGTGCAGGTAGTAATCGCGCAGGGCGTCGATGACCGCCGACGGCTTCTGGGTGGTCGCGGCATTGTCCAGGTACGACGAGCGGCTTCCCGTGCACCCGCGCGGCGAGGATCGGGAAGTCGCCGCGGACGGCGGCGAGGTCGAAGGGGCTGCGTACCGCCGTCTCGCTCTTCACGGCCGAGGGCTTCATGCGAAGGCCTTCTCCGCCAGCGACCCGGGGAGGCGCCCGGCCAGCACGCGGTCGAGCTCTTCGCGGACCGGCTCGAGCCGCATCCGCGACAGGACGTCCATGGCGAACGCACGAACGAGCAGGCTGCGGGCGTCCGCCTCGCCGATCCCGCGCGCCCGCAGGTAGAAGAGCGCGTCGGGGTTCAGCTGCCCGACCGTCGCCCCGTGGGTGCACTTCACGTCGTTCGCGAAGATCTCCAGCTGCGGCTTGGTGTTGACCTGCGCCTCGTCGGAGAGCAGCAGCGTCTTGTTCGTCTGCTTGGCGTCCGTCTTCTGCGCGTCGGGGCGAACCTTGATCCGCCCGTTGAAGACGCCCTTCGCCCGCCCGTCCAGGATTCCCTTGTACAACTCGTGGCTCGTGCCGTTCGGCATGGCGTGATCGATCTCGGTGTGGTTGTCGAGCAGTTGCCGGCCGTCGCCCGAGGTACAGCCCGTTCAGCGTGCAGTCCGCGCCCTCGACCCGCGAGCACGGCCACCGCGTCGTGGCGCGCGATCTCGCCGCCGACCGAAACCACGTGCGACGAGGCGCTGGCTGGACCGGCCGACCTGCAGGTGGGTCAGCCCGAGGTGGAACGCCGACTCGCTCTCGCGCTGCAACCGGTAGTGATCGACCACGGCGCCTTCCAGCGCGACGATCTCCGTCACCGCGTTGGTGAAGCAGCGGCCCGCCTCGTTTCCTGCGGGGGCAAACGTCTCGACGAGGCGCACCTGGCTGTTCTCGCCCGCGACAACGAGGACGCGCGGGTGCGACGCGGTGCCCGGCTGGCTGCCGGGAGAGGAACACGAGCTGAACGGCCTCCTCGACGACCGCGCCCGGCCTGATCATGACGACCGCGCCGTCCTCGAAGAGCGCGGTGTTCAGCGCGACGAGCGGCCGATCGGCAAGGGCGACGTAGCGCCCGAGGTGCGGCTCGATCGCCTGCGGCGCGCTCGCGGAGCACGGTCGCCAGGTCGCCGACCGTCAGCGACGCGGACGCGCGTGCCGGCGACGCGACAGGCCCGGCGCATATCGGCCGTCCACGAAGACCAGCACCGCGCCTTCGAGACCCCGGACGCGCGGCACCGCGGCCGGCATCCTCTCACCCGCCCCGTCGCCGCTGGCCAACGCGAACGGCTGCGCCGCCAGGGGCGACAGGTTCGTGAATCGCCAGTCCTCTTCCTGCGTGGTCGGGAAAGCCGCGGCCGGCGAACAGGTCCATCGCCCGGCTCCGCGCCGCGCGCAGCCAGGCCGGCTCGTGCCGCCGGCGCGCTTCGAGGAACTCGAACGCGGCGACGTAGCGTTCCACCGTCCCGCGCGGCTGGGTGGTGGTCCCCATTACTTCACCCCGGTCCCGGCGGGCTCGAGCCAGCCGTAGCCCTTCTCCTCGAGCTCGAGGGCCAGTTCCTTGCCGCCCGACCGGACGATGCGGCCCTCGGAGAGGACGTGGACGCAATCGGGAACGATGTAGTTCAGCAGCCGCTGGTAGTGGGTGACGACGATCGACGAGCGTTCCGGGCTGCGGAGGGCGTTGACGCCGCTCGCGACGACCTTCAGCGCGTCGATGTCCAGGCCCGAGTCGGTCTCGTCGAGGATCGCGAGGCGCGGCTCGAGAACGGCATCTGGAAGATCTCGTTGCGCTTCTTCTCGCCACCTGAAAAGCCTTCGTTGACCGGCCGGCTCATCAGCGCCTGGTCCATCTCGAGCAGCTTCACCTTGCCGCGCACCAGCTGCATGAACTCGATGGCGTCCAGCTCCGGCTCGCCGCGGTGCTTGCGCACGGCGTTGAGCGCCGCCTTCAGGAAGTAGGCGTTGTTGACGCCCGGGATCTCGACCGGGTACTGGAACGCGAGGAAGAGGCCCTCGCGCGCCCGCTCCTCCGGGTCCATGTCGAGCAGGTCCTTGCCGTCGTACCGGACCGAGCCCTCGGTCACTTCGTACTCCGGCCGCCCCGCCAGGACGCCGGCCAGCGTGCTCTTGCCCGAGCCGTTCGGGCCCATCACCGCGTGCACCTCGCCGGTGCCGACCACGAGGTCGATTCCCTTCAGGATCTCGTTCTTGCCCACCCGGGCATGGAGGTTCTTGATTTCGAGCATGGTCGCGTCTCTGAAAGCTGGCAGCTTGCAGCGGGCAGCCGGCATTGACGCCGCCTCGCCCGCGCGTGATGGACAGGCCGCCAGCTGCCAGCCGCCAGCTGCCTGCTTCAAACCGCTACCCGACGGAGCCTTCGAGGCTGACGCCCGAGGAGCTTCTGCGCCTCGACGGCGAACTCCATCGGCAGCTCCCGGAAGACTTCCTTGCAGAACCCGCTGACGATCATGTTCACCGCGTCCTCGCTGGAGAGGCCGCGCTGGCGGCAGTAGAAGATCTGGTCCTCGCCGATCTTCGACGTCGAGGCCTCGTGCTCCATCTGCGCGGAGGTGTTCTTGATCTCGATGTACGGGAAGGTGTGGGCGCCGCACTGATCGCCGATCAGCAGCGAGTCGCACTGCGAGTAGTTGCGCGCGTTGGCCGCGTTCTTCCCGATCTTCACCATGCCGCGGTACGTGTTCTGCCCGTGGCCCGCCGAGATCCCCTTCGACACGATCGTGCTGCGCGTGTTCTTCCCGAGGTGGATCATCTTGGTGCCGGTGTCCGCCTGCTGGTAGTTGTTGGTCACCGCCACCGAGTAGAACTCGCCGACCGAGTTGTCGCCCTGCAGGATGCAGCTCGGGTACTTCCAGGTGATCGCGGAGCCGGTCTCGACCTGCGTCCAGGTGATCTTCGAGTTCGCGCCGCGGCAGTGGCCGCGCTTGGTCACGAAGTTGTAGATCCCGCCCTTGCCGTTCTTGTCGCCCGGATACCAGTTCTGGACGGTCGAATACTTGATGCTGGCGTCGTCGAGCGCGACCAGCTCGACAACGGCCGCGTGCAGCTGGTTCTCGTCGCGCATCGGCGCCGTGCAGCCCTCGAGGTAGCTCACCGTCGCCCCCTCGTCGGCCACGATCAGCGTGCGTTCGAACTGGCCGGTGTTCTGCGCGTTGATGCGGAAGTAGGTCGAGAGCTCCATCGGGCAGCGGACGCCCTTCGGGATGTAGCAGAACGAGCCGTCGGAAAAGACCGCGGAGTTCAGCGCCGCGTAGAAGTTGTCCGAGTAGGGCACGACCGAACCGAGGTACTGCCGGACGAGGTCCGGGTGCTCGCGCACGGCTTCGGAGAAGGAACAGAAGATGATCCCCAGCTCGGCAAGCTTCGTCCTTGAAGGTCGTCGCCACCGACACGCTGTCGAACACCGCGTCGACGGCTACGCCGGCCAGCGCCTTCTGCTCGTCGATCGGGATGCCGAGCTTCTCGAACGTGCGGCGGACCTCCGGGTCCATCTCGTCCAGGCTCTGCAGCTTCTTCTTGGGCGCCGAGAAATAGATGATGTCCTGGTAGTCGATCGGGTCGTGCTTCACGTTGGCCCAGTCGGGGTCCTTGAGCGTCAGCCAGGTGCGGTACGCCTTCAACCGCCATTCGAGCAGCCACTCGGGCTCGCCCTTGCGCTCGGAAATCAACCGGACCACGTCCTCGTTGAGACCGCGCGGAATCGTGTCCGCCTCGATCTCGGTGACGAAGCCGTACCTGTAATCCTGCGTGGCAAGTTCTTCGATCGTCCGTTCCGCAGTGCTCATCCGGGGCTCCTCAGGCTGGAATCGGTCGGGCCTCGGAACTGCCGACCGTCGCTTCAACGCTGAACGCTCCACGTTGGACGCTCAACGGTTGACGCTCGACCGTCGACGCCGGGGTGGTGGCAAAGCTGACCGGAATTGGGGGCCGGCTTCCGGTCAGCATGTCACTCCGACCAATATGGTCTCCAATATACCACAAACAGGACTGTTTGAGTCGTATTTCTAATCCTAAAAAAGGCGGGGGAACCTCCCCGCCTCTGAAAAGGATTCGAATCACACCGGAAAGTGACAGGTGGCCGCGTTCAGCGGTCGTCAGCCGCTTTGGTCCGGCCCTCACAGATGACCGCCCGCTTACCGGCCACGTGCACCTCGTGCGTCCGACCGGCGGCCTTGAGGACCACCGTCCAGCCGGACGTGACGACTTGCGCGTACATGTGGTCCTTCTCCGGGCAGCCGAGGCTCGCGTCCGGCCAGGTCGCGGCTTTCGACGACTCGACGGCGATCGCCTCCGTCTTCGGCAACTCCAGGGCATCACGAAGCACGGTCGTCGCCCGCTCGACCGCCTCCGCGCGCGCCTTCTCGGGGTTGGGCGCCGGATCGCCGAGGCGAACCTGCGCTGCGCAGGCAAGCGGCGCCGCGACGGTCAGGAGCGCGGCAATCCACAGAGGGTTCATCCCTCGATCCTCGCACAAACCCGGCGCTGGGCGCGTCGTATAATCCACCGCCTGTGACACCCGCCTCTTCTGCCCTTCCGGCCCGCCAGCGACGAGCCGCGTGGTCGCTGCCCGCGCAGACCCGGCTTGCCTGCGACCTTTTGGCGGCCCTCTTCTGCCTGGCGGCGCTGTGGGTGGGATGGCAGACGGTGCAAGGCCTCAACTGGCCGAGGGAGCCCGACCTCGTGCGCGACATCGCCCAGGCGCAGACAGCGGCCGACGGGCAGCCGTTCGCGGACCCCTTCTACCGCGGCGAGGCGACCTGGTATCCGCCGCTCGTGCCGGCGCTCGTCGCAGCCGTCAGCCGCATCACCGGCGCGGGCGTCCCCGCGGTTCACACGCGGTCCGGCGCCTGGCTGGGTCGCGGGGCGTAGGACAGGCGTCTCGCCTGTCGCGCGGCGTAGGACAGGCGTCTCGCCTGTCGCGGGGCGTAGGCGTCAGGCCCAGCGGTCGCGGACGTCCATGAGGTCGGTCCACCACTCGCGGTCGAGGAAGGAGTCGTCGCCCACCGTCAGCATCTTCGCGAAGTGGCCGGGTGCCACGGTCAGCGTCATGATCGCGGTCGGCAGGTATTGCCGCATCGCCACGTCGGTCCCGCCGATCACCGCCTGCGCGCCTTCGATCTCGTTGAACGACTTCCAGAAGAAGCTGCACGCGGACCCGAATGGCGCCGCCACCACGTTCTCGGCCGACCAGTAGCCTGCCAGCGTGGTGAGGGCCGCCAGCCGGTCCGGGTCCACCAGGAAGGTCACGCTGCGCACGCTGTCCCACTGGTCGAGGCGCAAGGGCCCGACGAGAATGCTGCCCGCCCGGGGCACCGGCGGCTTGCCGCGGTCGAGGATTGCCTGCGCGATCTCCGGCGTGGCGCGCAGTCCCTCGCCCTTCGGCGCGCCGACGCCATCGGTCAGCATGTGTGCCATGAACGGCGGCGCCGCCGCCTGCTCGATGCCCAGCGCGCGGTGCGCCCCCTTGCAGCCGCCGCCGCCCTTCTTCAACGCGAGCGTCTCACCAGCCATCCAGCGGTCGTAGTAGGAAAAGCAGCAGTCGTCCCCCTCGGCGTCGAAGACCGGGGAGAACGCGTCGGAGGGCGCGGCGTCGTAGACGGCAAGCAGCGGCGTCGTGAGGCGCAGCTTCTTCATCAGGCGCTCGACGGCAGCGGGCGTCGGGCGCGCGGTTTCGGCAGACGTCGCGGGCATAGGAACCTCTCAGCAGGGGCAGGCTCGATGATATCCATTTCTCGACGGCCAGCAAGCTCGGCGGAATGGGCCAAGCCGAAGCTATGGCCGCAGAGCTTACAACTGGACGCCTGTCCTACGCCGCGGCGACACGCCGGACGCCTGTCCTACGCCCCACGACAGGCGAGACGCCTGTCCTACGCCGTTCACGAGAAGCGTCGCGCTACACCTCCCGCGTAGGCCAGGCGAGGCTCACGGCCAGGCCGACTCCGACGACGACCAGCGCGCCGAGGACGTTGAACCAGAGGTACGACACGCCGCTGAACGCCGCCGCCCACAGCACGGTGGCGAAGCCGGCCAGCATCCCCACGAATGTGCCCGTCCCGTTCGCGCGCCTGGTGCCGATCGCCAGCGCGAAGGCGCCGAGCAGCGTGCCGTAGAACAGCGACCCGACCTTGTTGACCACCTCGATCAGCGAACCGGCGTTGGCCGCGTAGATCGCGAACCCGCACGCCATCAATCCCCAGAAGCCGGTGGCCAGCTTGGAGACGCGCAGGTAGTGTCCGTCGGTCGCCTGCTTCCGCACGTGCCGGCGGTAGACGTCGATGACGGTCGCTGTCGCGAGGGAGTTCATCTCGCCCGCGCTCGCGGACATCGCCGCCGCGAAGATGGCCGCGATGATGAGGCCCACCAGCCCGATTGGCAGCTGCGTCGTGACGAACGTCGGGAACACGTAGTTCACGTCGTCGTAGAGGCGATCGCCGGTCACCTCCCTCACCAGCGTTGCCGCCTGCGTGCGAGTCGCCTTCACCCCGGCGTTCGCGTCGGCGAATGCGGTCGTTGCCGCGGCGATCGTGGCGGCGTCGCCGGCCCGGTGGGCTTCGGCAAGCGAGACGGCCGCCTGCCGCCGGCGCTCGAACCCTTCGTTGAACCGTGTTTCCAGCTGGCGGTACTCGACGGCTCTCGCGCTCGCCGCCACCTTGGCCTGGTGGACAGGGTTGAAGAGCATGGGAGGCGCGGTGAAGAGGTAATACGCGAAGACGAGGACGCCGGTCAGGAGGATCAGCGCCTGGAGCGGGATCTTGACGAACGCGCTGACCATCAGCGAGCTGCGGCTCTCGTCGATCGACTTGGCCGTGAGGTAGCGCTGCACCTGGCTCTGGTCGCACCCGAAGTACGACAGCATCAGGAAGAGCGACGCAATCGTGCCCGACCAGAAGGTGTACTTCTCGGTGAAGTTGAAGGTGAAGTCGAGCGTCTTGAGGCGGCCGGCGGCGCCCGCGACGTGCAGCGCTTCGCCGAGGCTAACCTCGCGCGGCAGGCCGAAGACGAGCACGATCACGGCCGCGAAGACCGCGGCGACCACCACCCCCATCTGCTTGACGTCGGTCCACGCCACTGCCTGCACGCCGCCGAACATCGTGTAGAGGGCGGTCGGCACCCCGATGGCGAGCACGGTGAGCGTCAGGTTCCACCCGAGGACGATCGACAGGATGACGGCGGGCGCGGCGATGATGACGCCGCACGACAGGCTGCGGCCGGCGAGAAACAACACGGTCGCCAGGCCGCGCACCTTCGCGTCGAAGCGCCGCTCGAGGTACTCGTAGGCGGTGTAGACGCGGGCCCGGTAGAAGAACGGCACCACCGTCAACGACAGGATGACCATCGCGATCGGCAGGCCGAAGTAGAACTGGACGAACCGCATCCCGTCCGAGTACCCCTGGCCCGTCGTCCCCACCAGCGTGATGGCGGACAGCTGCGTGGCCATGACCGACAGCCCGGCCGCCCACCACGGCAGGCTGCGCTTGGCGAGCAGGTAGCCCTCGATCTCGTTGGCCGAACGGGTCCGCTTCAAACCGTCATAGACGATCCAGAGCAGGTACACGAGGATGACGAGCCAGTCGACGAGGTGCATCGGAGATTTGGGCGATTTTGCGATTTGGCGATTTGGCGATTTCTCGCCCGGAGTCGGCGTCCTAGGTGCCGAAGTAGCGACCGAACAACCAGAGGGCGACGATCACGACCGCCTCGAGGGCGATGACCGCGATGAAGGTTCGGCGCCTGTCGCGGAGCGGCGCGTCGGCCGGGACGATCTGCGGTTCGCTCATAGCTGGCGGCTCCGTTCCTTCAGGCGCTCACCCGCTGCGGCGAGCGCCGCGCGCCGGCCATCCAGCCAGCGGCGGTCCGCGTCGAGGCGCAGCCGCACGCCGACCAGCGCTTGTGCCGCCGTTGCCGGCGCCGGGCCGCCCAGCGTTGTCCGCACCTCGACGAAGTGGCGCGGGCTGAGGATCTGGCGCAGCCGGCCGGCCGGGTAATCGAAGGCCTCCCCGGCCAACTCGCGCGACGCCGCACGGACAACCTCCGCGAGGTCGCAGGCGGGGTCGTCCTGGAGAGCCTGCGCGACGCGCCCCGCGACGGCGTGCGCCGTCTGGAAGCAGACGCCCCGCTCGCGCACCAGCGTGTCGGCCAGTTCCGTCAGCGTCGTTCCGCCCTCACCGGCCCGGGCCTCGAGCCGCGCGCCGTCGAACGAGGCCGTCGCCATGGCTGCCGCGACGAGGGAGAGGGCGCGGGTGGCGTCGTGGAACAACTGGTCCACGAGCGGCTGGAGGTCGTCCTCCGTGTCCACGATGTCGCCGAACGGCGTGTTGTGCACCGCCAGCGTGATGGCGGTCGCTTCGCCGAGCGCCTTGCTGCAGATGGCGCGGGCGTGCTCCAATGCCACCGGGTTGCGCTTCTGGGGCATGATGCTGCTGCCCTGCACGAAGCCATCGCCCAGCCGCATGTAGCCGAACTCCACGGTGCACCACGCCAGCAGGTCCTGCACGAGGCGCCCAAGGCCGGTCAGCAGGACGCTCGCGGCGGCGACGTTCTGCAGCAGGTAGTCCACGGTCGCGATGCTGCCGTAGGTGTTGCCCGTCGGGCCGTCGAACCCGAGGAGGTCGCTGGTCAGCTGCCGGTCGATCGGGAACCCGGTCCCCGTGATCGCGCACGCGCCGAGCGGACAGCGGTTGGTCGTTTCGTACGCCGCAGCCAGGCGCACGCTGTCGCGCTCGAGCTGCTCGAGCGCGGCGAGCAGGTAATGGGCGACCGTCGACGGCTGCGCAGGCTGCGTGTGCGTGTGAAGCGCGAGGATTGTGTCGCGGTTGCGATCGGCAACGGCGGCCAGGCTCTCGCGCAGCGCGATCGCCATGCCGGCCAGCGAGAGCATGTACGCGCGCTGCTGCATCCGGTACATCGTCATGTCGATGTCGTTGCGGCTGCGCGCGGTGTGCAGGCGCCCCCCGGCATCCGTCCCGGCGGCGGACTCGATCAGCTGGTTCAGGTAGCAGAAGAGATCTTCGTAGGTGCCGTCGTAGCGAACCGCCGACACACGGCCGGCGTCGATACCGTCGAGGGCGTCCCGCAGGAGTCGCGCGTCGCCAGCCCCGATGATCCCGCGCTCCGCGAGCATCACGAGATGCGCGTAGTGGATCGCCATCAACGGCGGAAGGAAGAGCCGCTTCGCGTCCTCGAAGTTCTCCGCGAGAACCGACGCGACATACTCGGGGGCAAATCCCATCAAAGGAGTATAGCAGCGGCACGGAACGTGTCTTGCTGCTACCCCGTGCATGGCGAACGCTGCCCAGCAGGCGGCCGAGGCGCTCCACGAGTCCGTTCAATCCGCGCGGTCCGCGGGCTTGCGGTACGTCAGCGACGCCGGGCCCGGCATCACCAGGCGCCGGCGCGGCGACGGCTTCGTGTATCTCGACCGGTCGGGCGAGGAGATCGCCGACGAGAAGGAACTGCAGCGCATCCGCAGGCTCGCCATCCCCCCGGCCTGGACGGACGTCTGGATCTCGCCTTACCCCAACGGCCACCTGCTGGCGACGGGCCGAGACGCCAAGGGCCGAAAACAGTACCGGTATCACCCGCGGTGGCGCGCGGTGCGCGACGAGACGAAGTACGCCCGAATGATCGCGTTCGCCGAAGCGCTGTCCACGATCCGGCAGAAGCTGAACGAGGACCTCGGCCTGCGCGGCCTCCCGCGCCGGAAGGTCCTGGCGGCCGTCGTCCGGCTGCTGGAGACCACGTTCATCCGCGTCGGAAACGAGGAGTACGCGCGCGCGAACGGCTCCTTCGGGCTGACCACCATGCGCGACCGGCATGTCGCGATCGACGGCGCCACCGTTCGCTTCTCGTTCAAGGGCAAGGCCGGCAAGCGGCACACGGTGGACATCTCGGACCGCCGCCTCGCGTCGATCGTGCGACGCTGCCGCGATCTCCCGGGCTACGAGTTGTTCCAGTATATCGACGACGACGGCGAACCGCAGGTCGTGGACTCGGCCGACGTGAACGAGTACCTGCGAGAGATCAGCGGGCAGGACTTCACCGCGAAGGATTTCCGCACCTGGGCGGGAACGCTCCTCGCCGCGCTCGCCCTCCAGGAGTACGAGTCGTTCGACTCCCAGGCTCAGTGCAAGAAGAACATCGTCCGCGCGATCGAGGACGTGGCGAAGCAGTTGGGCAACACCCCCGCGATCTGCCGCAAGTGCTACGTCCACCCAGCGGTGCTGGACGCCTACGCGGACGGCCTCACGCTTCGCACGTTTCAGCAGCGAACCCAGCGCGCGCTCGCCGAGCGGCTCGAGGGCCTGCGCCCGGAAGAAGGCGCAGTGCTCGCGTTCCTGCAGGAGCGCCTGGCGCGGGAGATCGCGCAGCAGAAGAAGATCGCGTAGACGATCGCCGGTGCCCCCTCAGTACCCGCAGCAAATAGCTCAACTTCACGAAGAACTGGCGGCCGGTGAGCGTCCGGGCCGAATCGGTGCGCTGCTGCGATGCGGGCAGCCGCGGGTCGAGCGCCAGGTTGGCGTACGCGCCCGTATACCCGACATAAACCGCGGTGCCAGGGTTCAGGAGGTAGGTGACGAGGATGTCGCCCGTGAGGCGCTTGTCGTGCTCGAGATCCACGAGCCCGGTATTCGGCGTGACGACGTTGTAGTCGATGATGGCCCGCAGCGAGAGTTCCCGAGTGAACTGGTAGTTCGCCTTCGTGCGGAACAGGTGCAGGCGGAAGATCGATTCGCCCTCTTCGACACCGGCGGGACGGTCGGTGCCGGTCGTCAGGTCGTTGTAGATATACGTTCCCTCGATGCGCACCCGAGGGGTTGGCCGAAGCGTGACGCCCGCCTCCACCTCGCGGCCGGCGGCGAGGAAGGGCAGCCCCTGGGCCGGGTAGTAGTTGATCTGCGGGCCTTGATTGTAGGCGAACATTCCCGACAGCCAGTTCAGCCACTCGGTTTCGGTGAAGGCCCGGAACGAGTGCTTCTCGAACCCAATCCCCTCGTACACTTCGTACGCCCGGCCAGCCCCCAGGTGGATCTGCGTGCCGGCCGGAAGCTCGAACTCCACCTCGGGCCCGGCCTCCCAGTCCTGCAGCTCGCCGCGCTGGTTCCACACCGTCGAGGCCTCGAAGGCGGGCCCCCAGCTGAGGAGCGGGCTGTCCTTGGGGAACCACTTGTACTGGATGTCGCTCTCCCACTGCCGGATGTCGGTCCGGCGGAAGAAGCCAAGCTCCGACCGGAAGCCTTCGCTCCGGTCCGTGTAGGAGCTGCTGAACTCGAGGTTGCGGCTCGAATAGTCCATCCCGGTCACGAAGGCCGGCCCGGACTGCGTGCTGCCGTCCTGGTGGGTCGTCTGGCTGGCGATCGCCTGTCCGCCGACCACCCAGTTGTCCCCGAGCCGCAAGCGCAGGTCCGCGGCCGCGACCCGGTTGGAGCTGGCGCCAAAGTCACGGCTGGTCACCATCGCGCCAATCGTGGACTGGCGGCCGAACTCCCGGACGACCCGGCCGACGGCGGCGACCGCCCGTTTCCCCTGCACCCCGGAGGCGGGCGCCGCCTGCTCGCCGGGCGCGCGGTCGTCCATGATCAGGCCGGCCACCGTCCAGGAGCCGACTCTCCCCGTCAGCCGCGTACCGAAACTCGGGTCCACGATGCGCCGCGAGAAGAACAGCTCCTCGGACGTCTTGAAGTAGCTGGAGTTCTCGATGAAGAACGGGCGCTTCTCCGGGAACTGCACCTCGAAGCGCTGGTTGATCGTCACTTGCGGCTCGTCGGACTCCACCTGGCTGAAATCCGGGTTCGCGGCCACGTCGAGCGTGAGCGCGTCCTTGATCACCACCTTCGCGTCCAGCCCGGCGCGGCCCTCGTTCTTGTCGCCGTACGTCCCGGACTCCTCCTGGAGGAACCGCGATCCCGTGAACGCGCCGTACGGGATGAACTGCATGTTGCGGCCGGGTGAAATGCCCTCGATCCCCTCGAGGTCGGCCCCCTGCGCGATCTGATTGCTGATGTTCTTGGTGATGCGGGGCCAGAAGGAAATCTCGTTGCGCGTCGGCAGGAAGCGAACGAAGACGATGCCCCACGATTGCACCGAGGTGTTGCTGAAGCGGAGGCTGCGGAACGGGATGGCCAGGCGGACCGCGTACCCGTCCGCCGTCAGGCGGCCCTCGCTGTACCACAGCGTGTCGAAGCTGTAGTCGTCGTCCTGCCCGTCGGTGACGAGGCTGTCCATCTGGATGCCCAGCGCGTTCGCCGTGAAGCCGTAGGCGTGCCGGTGGTCGTTGAACGTGTCGATGAACACCCCGACGTTGTCGTCGCCCATGATCGACTCGCGCTTGGCCATCCGCGCGCGCACGACGCCCTTGTCCTCCTTGCAGAGGAACACGACGTAGAGCGACGCGTCGTCGTACCCGGCGAAGACCGTCGTTTCGCGGCTGACCGCCTCCCCGTCACGCGGCTCGCGCTGGACGAAACCCTCCACCCGCGCCATGTCCGTCGGGATCCGCCCCGCCGCGATGTCGTCGAGCCGCGGCGGCGAGGACACGCGCGGGATGCGGAGGCGAGGAGTGTCCGGCGCGCCGATCGCCGGGACGGCGAAAAGGAGCGCGCAGACTGTCGCGACCAGCGCTGAAACAGGGATGACGGAACGAAGAACGCGCACAGAGACTCACCGTGAGGGGCCCGGTATGACAGGTGGCAGGCCGTCGGCCGCCGCTCAGGCTCCCGCACGCCAGCCGCAGAGAGCATGGCATTGTAGCAAAGGGGTCAAACACCGGCCTGGCTCCGTCGGCTCCGCCGGCGCTCTAGCTGAAGGCGAGGTCGCGCTTCATGAATGCGTCTCTGGATCTCTCAGCCAATCACCGTCTCGCTCTGTGCGCTCGGGCTAGAAGTTGAGCCAGTGCGCCATCTTGACCAGGAAGACGTTGTGGCCGGCCGCGCGGAACACGTCGGTGAAGTCGCGCCCGAAGCGGAAGCGGCCGGCATCGGTGACTTCCTCGCGGCCCTGCTGCCAGACCACGAACAAGGTGGAGCCTGGCCGGTACTCCCAGCGCAGGACGTTGGTCGTGCGGAACGACTTGTAGTTGAAGTCCGGGTTGCCCGCGTAGGCAAATGGCGCGTATCGGTCTGCGTAGGCGGGCGCGCGCCCGTCGACAAGCTCCTTGAACGGCCCGTAGCCGCCGGCCGAGACGAACGGCGCGCCGTACAACTGGATGGACAGGCGCGGCGTCAGCGTGTAGTTCACGCGAAGCGTCGCTGCCACGGTCGTCTGGTCGAGATGGCCGAAGACGTAATGCTCGCGGCGTGTCGGTGAGGTTCTCGACCCACTGCGAGTCGTCCATGTTGTGCGACAGGCTGAGGCCGACGGTCAGCGACAGCGCCGAGGAGGGCCGCACGCGGACGGCCGGGCTGAACGACAGCCGCGAGCTGTCGTACCAGTCGCGGCCGCCTTGCAGGCTGTAGGATGTATTGGACCGGCTTGCGGTCGTCGCTCTCGAAGTTGTGCCAGAGGAAGAGCCATCGGGTCGTCCGGCCGCCCGGCCCGCCGCGTGTCAGCCGGTCATCGAACGCCTCGCCTTCGACGTTGACGCCGGCGCCGAGTCGAGTGGTTGCCCTCGGTCCGCACGTTGCCGTTCACGTTGCGCGCCGAGGGCGAGGCGGTCGCCGTCGAAGTTGAAGACCGCCCACTGGTTGAAGTTGAGCCGCGTGTTCCGGAAGTGCTTCGACGGCTTGTCGTTCCGGACCTGGAACCAGTTGGAGAAGCCCTGCTCGTCCGCGCGCTGCAGGAACCCCAGGTCGTTGATGTCGAACCCGGGCGTCTTGAGCCAGCCGTTGCTTTGAACCGCACGCGATCGCCGGCGAGCCTCGCGAGACCCAGCGATGCGCTCATGCCGCTCAGCGCCGTGCGTGTCGGGTCGAGGTCAGACGTGCCCCGCGTCCGGGCGCTGGTAAGCGTGGACCATGCTCGTCTGGATGCCCGTCGATGGCCTCCGCGCTGCCGCGCACGGTGCTCGCGGCCCAGTAGCCGGCCAGCGAGTACGCACCCTTCTTGCCCATGCGCCAGTCCCAGTCCGCGCCGCCGGTGTACGCCTCGCTCGGCAGGAACGACACGTCGGCGGTCAGGCGGCGGTTGGTCGCGGTCGCCATGAACCCGAGCGATGACTGGTTGGCGAACTCGCGCGTGGCGCGCCCGACCGAGTAGCCGGTGAGCGGCTCCACCAGGGTCCGCGAGGTGTTCGTGCCGTCGTACATGCTGGCGCGCTCGTCGTTGGTCACGGCGGTCAGCCCGCCGACCGAGAACTTCCCCACGCGGCCGGTCAGCTTCGCCGCGCCGAGGATCGTCGTCTGCGCCGGGATCGACGAGTAGCCCCCGTCGGGAACGGTCGGCGTCCCGCGCGGCGTCCTGCCGATCCGCCGCGAATAGAACAGCCCCCGGCACTGCCCGTCGTTGCAGTCGATGTCGAAGTGGAAGATGCCCGACCCTTCGACGAAGAACGGCCGCCGCTCGTCGAAATACGTCTCGAACGCGCTCAGGTTCACCACCGCCGGGTCGGCTTCCACCTGGCCGAAGTCCGGGTTCAACGTGGCGGTCACCGTGAGCCCCGGCGTGACCGCGAACTTCGCGTCGGCGCCGAAGGACGCGCGTCGCGTCGGAGCTCCGGATGAAGGGGTTGCCCGCCTGCGCCTGCTGCGTCTCGCACCTGGCCGACCATGTACGGCACGACTTCGAGGCGCTTCCGGCTTCCCTGGAGGTTCAGGCCGGTCAACTCGCCCAACGACGACACGTACCCGGGCGCGCTCCTCGGCAGCAGCGGCCACGTCGACGTCTCGTTGAGCCGCCCGACGCGGCGCACGAGGGCGAACCCGAACGTGCTGGCCGCGCTTGGGGTCGAAGCGCAGCTGCGAGAACGGGATTCTGAACTGCGCGGTCCAGCCCTGCTCGTCGCGCGCGACGCGTACGTCCCAGACGGCGTCCCAGCTCACATCCTGGTTGGTGTCGCTGAAGCGGTACTTGTCGGCCTTGACGCCGGCGGCGTTGACGTCGAATTCGTAGGCCGTCCGGCGGTCGTGGTAGGAGTCGACCACGATGCCGACCCAGTCGGAAGGTGAATCGGTATCGCGGCGCGTGAGGAGGCCGACGATCTTGGACGGCTCCGGGTCGTATGCGCGGACGGCCACGAAGAGCGCCGAGTGGTCGTAGATGACCCGGGCCTCGGTCCGAAAGCTCGGCGGTTTGCCCTCGTTCGGCTCGCGCTGCACGAAATCGGCGATGACGGGCGCGCTGGCCCAGGCGCCGTCGTTCAGCTCGCCGTCGAACCGAACAGCCGTCGCGCCGGTGGCCGCTACCGCGGCAACGCTTCGCGCCCCGGGCGGGAGGACGACGCCGCTCCGCTCCGCGCCGCACAACACGGCGGCCGGAGCGAACACGCACAGGAGGACAGCAATCACCCAGGCCGGACAGCGCATGAACACCTGGGTGAGTAGACGGAAAGAGGGAGGTGAAAGTTGGCTGGCGCTATTTCTCGCCCGTTTCGATTGGGTTCTTGCCAAGCCGCCACTCCGCCCAGCCGCCCTTCAGCACGCGCACGTTCTTCACACCCTTGGCCGCCAGCTCGAGCGCCGCACGGGCGCCCGTGTGTTCGGCCGGTCAAGCGCAGTAGGTGACGATGGGCTTGTTCTCGGCCTTCAGTTGCTCCACCCGCGCGGTCACCTGGTCGAGCGGAATCGACAGCGCGCCGGGGATGTGGCCCGCCTTGAAGGCGGCGGCGTCGCGCACGTCCACGACGACGACGTCGTGAGCGTCGTGGAGTTTCTTGAACTCCGCAAGGGTGATCCGCGGCGCGGCGGACAGATCCATCTCCTGCGCGGCCGCGCGCAGGGCGAAGACACCGAGCGCGATCACCGCGAGCGCAACGGTCCGTACGATTCGAGTGCGCACAGGCTGCGTCCCTCCTTCATGAAGACGGATACCATCATACCGCCCCCACCTCGAGCAGCGCGGCATTCACACGTCCTTGGTGGATTGTGCCTTCCGTCTTCCTGGTTCAAACCGTGGCGGCGGCCGGTGCCTCGATCGGCCATAATTGAGTCGTGATCTCGCCACCGCATCGTATCGTCGCCCGGGCGCCACGCGGCACGCCTCGTCTTCCCCAGGTGATCACCGATCCGGACACCGTTCGGTCGTATCTCGAGGACGCCGCCCACTACCCGGGCGGCGAGGCGGCCGGCGTGGTCTTCCCGCGCGACGAGGCCGAAGTGGCCGCGGTGGTGCGCGCGTACCCGGCGGTGCTGCCGATAGGCGCCCAGTCGTCGGTCACCGGCGGAGCGACGCCGCGCGGCGACATCGTCCTGAGCACCGCCCGCATGGGCGCCATCCTCGATGCGACCGGCCACGAGGTGCGCGTCCAGCCCGGGCTCCCGCTCGTCACGCTGAAGCAGGCGCTTGCGGAGCAGGGCCGCTACTACCCGCCCGCGCCCACCTACGACGGCGCCTTCGTCGGCGGGACGATCTCGACCAACGCCTCCGGCGCGGCGACGTTCAAGTACGGCAGCACGCGGATCTGGGTGAGGGGCCTGACGGTGGTTCTCGCGTCCGGCGACGTGCTCGACATCGAGCGCGGCCTCGTGTTCGCCCATCCCGACGGGTACTTCGAGGTCGAGGCGGGCGGCCGCGCCACGCGGGTTCCGCTGCCGACCTACCGGATGCCCGACGTGCCGAAGCGCTCGGCCGGCTATTTCGCCGCGCCGGTCATGGACCTGATCGACCTGTTCATTGGCGCCGAAGGCACGCTGGGCGTCATCGTCGAAGCGCGCCTCGGGATCGTGCAACCAGCCCCGGCGCTGTGCGTGGCGCTCGTCCCCGTGATGGATGAAGATGCCGCGCTCCGGCTCGTGGCAACCCTGCGCGAGCGGTCGAAGCGGACGTGGTCGTCGAACGACCCGAACGGCATCGACGTTTCCGCGATCGAGATGCTCGACCGCCGCTGCCTGGCCATGCTCCACGACGACGGAAGCGATGCCAGGTATGGCATTCACCTCCCGCCGGAGACCGAGGTCGCGCTGCTCCTCCAGCTGGAACTGCCGCCCGGGACGACGGGCGAGGCCGCCTTCGAGGAGATTGCGTCCGCGCTGGAACCAGCCGCGCCGCCAACGCCGCTCGGGCGCTTCTGCCGCCTGCTCGACGAAGCGGGGGTGCTCGAGCACGTGGAGGTGGCGGTCCCCGGCGACCGCGCGCGGGCGGAACAGTTCTTCGCCTTCCGCGAGGCGGCGCCCGAGGCCGTGAAGCACCGGGTGGGCGTCGCCAAGCAGGCCGCGCCGGGCGTGCAGAAGACGGCGGCGGACATGATCGTGCCGTTCGCGCGCTTCGGCGAGATGCTTCGCGTGTACCGCGAGGGGTTCGAGCGTCGCGGCCTGGAATACGCCATCTGGGGCCACGTCTCGGACGGGAACGTTCACCCGAACGTCATTCCCCGGACGGTGGCCGACGTGGAGGCGGGGCAGGACGCGATCCTCGAGTTCGGCCGCGAGGTGATCGCGCGGGGCGGATCGCCCCTCTCCGAACACGGCGTCGGCCGCAGCGCGACCAAGCAGGCGCTGCTGCGGGAGTTGTACGGCGACGCGGGTGTCGCGGAGATGCGCGCGGTCAAGGCGGCGCTGGACCCTGGGTGGAAGCTCTCGCCGGGGGTGCTGTTCCCCAGGTGAAGTAGGAATTCCAGGTGAAGTGTTGGTCCCTTCGACCAGTTTCGCTTTCCGTAAGCCCTCCAGCCTGTCGGAAGCCGCTATCGGGTCCTACCCGGGATTCCCACGTTTTTGCATCTGTTCGGGGGCTGGGCCGCCGGCACGCGTCTTGTTCCTGCCCGTGCCATGCGATTCCTCCGTGATGCGCTCCTCACGCTCGGGGCGCTGGCTGTCGGCGCCGCCCTGATTGGTTTCCTCTTCACGCGAAACGGCCTGTCGGCCCGGACGGATCCGCCGGCCATCGAGAAAGCCGTGGCGGAACGCGTGCGGTGGCTCTCAATCCCGTCCGGCGCCAAGAAGAAGGCAAACCCGTTCGCCGGCAACGCCAACGCCTGGGTCGACGGCGGCAAGCAGTTCCAGGATCACTGCGCCATCTGCCACGAGGAAAACGGGTCGGGAAAAACCGAGATCGGCAGGAACGTCTACCCCAAGGTGCCGGACCTGCGCCTCGAGGACACGCAGGAACTGAGCGACGGCGCGCTCTACTTCGTCATCTCGAACGGGGTGCGGTACACCGCGATGCCGGCGTGGGCGGACGAGCACACACCCGAGGAGATCTGGAAGATGGTCTCGTTCATCCGCAAGCTGCCAAAGGCGACGCCGGAGGACTTGGAGAAGGTAACCGCGCCGAACGACGAGAAGTAGCGCGGGGAGAGCCTACCGCATACTGCCTACTTGTCCGTTCACTCCATCGCCACGTCCGTCAACGGCGTGTCCCAGTGCGCGTCAATCAGCTCGAAGCGCCGGCGCTCCTCCTGCTTGAAGCGCTCCTGGTCCGGGAACAGCTTGCGGGCAATCTCGCCCTCGCCTGACGGCCCGGTGAGCGCTGCCGCATCCCGGAACGTCAATTCGACGACGAACGTCCAGTCGGCGCGGCCATCGCCATGGTAGGTCGGCACCATCGTCCGGATGGACGTGATTCGTCCGCCGAGCTGCGCCTTGAGCACCGGGTAGTGGTTCCGGTGGAACAGGTCGAGGAATTCCTCCTGCGCGCCCCATCTCACCTTGTAGAAGTACCAGACCGTCGGCTGATCGTTCATCGGGATTCTCCTGTCGCGCGATTCTACCTGTGCGCGCGCCTCAGGTATAGTTCTGCTATCCCGAGATGACGCATCCCGCCGCCCCGACGTTGCTCCGGCGCCTGACGTTCGTCGAGTACTTCACCTTCGGCTTCGGCAGCATGGTGGGTGTCGGCTGGCTGGTGCTGATCGACGACTGGCTCGGGCGCGGCGGGCCGGGCGCGGCGATGATCGGCTTCCTCGCCGGCGGGCTGCTGCTCCTGCCCATTGCCGTCACCTACGGCGCCCTGGTCCGCCGAATCCCGGACGCCGCGGGTGAGATCGCCTACACCGAGGGCGTCTTCCCGCCCATCCTGTCGTTCGCCGCCGGGTGGACGATGGTCCTCGCTTACGCCATCGTGTGCCCCTGGGAGGCCGTGGCAATCGGGAACCTGCTTGGGCGGATCGTGCCCGCCGTCAACACCTGGCCGCTCTACACCCTGGGCGGCAAGACGATCTACCTGCCTCGGCTCGTCGCGGGGCTGGGCCTGACCTTCCTGATCGCCGGCGTCAACGTGCGCGGGATCCGGCCGAGCGGCGTATTCCAGAACTTCACGACGTTCGGCCTGCTGGCGGCGTTTGCCGTCTTCGCCACGCTCGGCTACGCGAAGGGCGATCCAGCGAACCTCGAGCCGCTCTTCTCACGGCCCGGTCTCGCCGGCGGTCTCCTGTCGGTGCTCCTGGCCGCGCAGATCGTCCCGTATTTCATGACGGGCTTCGAGTCCGTGGTGAAGGGCGCCGAAGAGGCGCGTGCCGGCTTCGACCCGCGAGGGTTCGGGCGCGCGATGTACTTGGCGGTTGCGGCGGGCGTGGTGTTCTACGTCGCGATCATCGGCGCGGTCGCGTTCGTCTATCCGTGGAAGGCGATCGTCGCCGGCCACGTCGGGACGGAGGCGGCGTTCGAGCGCGCGTTCGGCTCGCGCGCGCTGGCACGCCTGATCCTGGCTGGCGCGTTCCTGTCGCTGCTGAAAGTGTTCAACGGCAATTTCGTCGCGGCAACCCGGCTGGTCTTCGCCATGGGACGCCGCGGCCTCGTTCACAGGGGACTGGGCCGCGTCCAGCCGCGGTTCGGCACCCCGGCGGGCGCCATCTGGCTGGTGGCCGGCCTCACGGCTGGCGCCTCCCTCCTCGGCGACGCCATCCTCGTCCCCATTACGGAAGTCGGCTCGCTTGCGGCCGGCGTGGGGTGGCTCGCGACCTGCGCCGCCTACCTGGCGCGCGGCGAGCGGGAGCGGCGCGCCGCCGCGATCAGCGGCGCCGGGGTGGCGCTGCTGCTGATAGCGATGAAGGTCCTGCCCTTCATCCCCGGCAGCTTCACCGGGACCGAATGGACGGCGCTGGCGCTGTGGACGGGGCTCGGGCTGACGCTGTGGGGGTTGCGTGGAAGAGTAGGCAGTAGGCAGTAGGCAGTTGAGTGAACGGCCGGCTGCCTGCCGCACGCTGCCAGCTGCCAGCTATTTGAACAGGTCGTCGAAGGCCTGCCGCGCCGAGCTCGTCGGAACCGAGTGCGTGGCGCGCTCGATGGTCTTGCGCGGCTCCCAAAGCGTGCAGGCGTTGCGCTCGTCCTTTTTCGCAATGCGCTCGGGGATCGCCTGCATGCACTGGAAGCGGGCGCCCGGATCGAAGTAGACGCACTGCGCGCACGCGTGCACATCGGTTCCGCACTTGCCGCACGTCACGGCGCCGAAGGGCCCTGGGATCTCGGCGCCGCAGCGCGAACAGCGCACCACCTCGCGAGCGGCCATCAGGTTGGGTGTCCGTGGTCCTTCCGGGCGCTCAGGGCGTGGCCCCGGCGCGCCACCCGGTGTCTTGGGGCGCTCCGGCTTCCTGTCGCGGTCGTCATCCTGGTATCCGCGCTGGCGGTACTTGCGGTCACTCATGGTGGAACCTTGAGAAGGGGCGTCGCTGACGTCATTGTACACAGCACCTTGTGAAACGGCTCCACAAGGTCTCGAGCTCATCCTTGACACTCCCTGGAAATCCTGCTAGGCCGATCCATCCGAGTGACTGGCCAGGATCTCGCGTTTCGTGGGAAAACCGGCTAATCTTGGTATTGGGTTTCCAAGAGTCTCGCAACGCGATTCGGCATCTGCCGGAGGCGTCCCCGTGCCCGCGCGGCGGTACGCCGCTTGCCTCGACGACACCGAACGATGGCGCAAACCTTCCATCGCCGAGCCAACACGGTCTTTCTCGTCAGCCTGATTGCTCTGGTGCTCGTGGTGGGAGGCCTCGTCGGCCTCGGCTACGCGCTGCAGGATTCGATGTACGTCACCCGCGCCTACGAGGCGCGTCAGCAGCCGATCCAGTTCAGCCACGAGCGCCACGTGGCGAGCAACGGCATCGACTGCCGCTACTGCCACACGTCGGTCGAGACCTCGGCGTTCGCCGGCATTCCTCCGACCAAGACGTGCATGAACTGCCACTCGCAGATCTTCTCCACCAGCCCATACCTGGAGCCCGTGCGCGCCAGCTTCCGCACGGGCGAGTCGATCAAGTGGACGCGCGTGCACGACCTCCCGGATTTCGTGTACTTCAACCACAGCATTCACGTGGCCAAGGGCGTCGGCTGCTCGACGTGCCACGGACGCGTGGACCGGATGCCGTTGATGTTCCAGGTCGCCTCCGCTGCAGATGCAGTGGTGCCTGGACTGCCACCGGAACCCCGAGCGGTACGTCCGCCCGCGTGAAGCCGTCTACCGGATGGACTACGAGCCGCCGGCCGATCAGCTCGCGCTGGGCCGAAAGCTGGTCGCCGAGTACCAGATTCAGAAGCTGACCAGCTGCTCGACGTGCCATCGGTGACGGGGAAGGTCGATGGTAGCCGGACAGCTGAACGCTGAACGCCAAACGCTCAACGCTTGACCGTTCCAGATGCCCCTCAACGAATCGACGCACGACGATCACCCCGCACCGGGCGGCACTCGCGCACTCGACCTCGACGCGCTCCGGGAACGGCTGCGGAACGCGACCGGGCCCGAGGTACTGGCGGAGCCTGGACGAGCTGGCGGATAACGACGAGTTCCGCCGGCTCCTGCACGACGAATTTCCCGGGGGCGTCGACCCGATCGACGGCGTCAGCCGGCGGAACTTCGTGAAGCTCATGGGAGCGTCCCTCGCGCTCGCCGGGGTGACCGCGTGCACCCGTCAGCCGACGGAGACGATCGTCCCGTACGTCCGGCAGCCCGAGGAGATCGTCCCCGGCAAGCCGCTCTACTTCGCGACGGCGATGCCGATGCCCGGTCACGCCATGCCGCTGCTCGTCGAGAGCCACGAGGGGCGGCCGACGAAGGTCGAGGGAAACCCCGACCATCCCGAGAATCTCGGTGCGACTGATGCATTCGCCCAGGCGTCGGTCCTCGGGCTGTACGACCCGGACCGTTCGCGCACCATCACCCTGCGCGGCAACATCGAGTCGTGGGGCGCGTTCCTGACGCAGATCAAGAGCGCCGTGGAGGCAAACCGCGCCCAGGGCGGGGCGGGCCTGCACCTGCTCACCGGCAGCATCACCTCGCCGACGCTCGCCGCGCAGCTCCAGCAGCTCCAGGCGGAGTTCCCGAACCTGAAGTGGCACCAGTGGGAGCCGGCGGGCCGCTCCCAGGCGTACGCCGGGGCGAAGCTGGCCTTCGGCGAGTACGTCGATGCGCACTACCAGGTCGAGAGGGCGGACGTCGTCCTCGCGCTGGACGCCGATTTCCTGGCGTGCGGCGCGGGCAGCCTCCGCTACTGCGCGGGAGTTCGCGAACCGCCGGCGCGTCACGGGCGGCAAGCGCGAGATGAACCGCCTCTACGTGGTGGAGGCGACGCCCTCACCGACCGGGTCGATTGCCGATCACCGTCTGCCGCTCCAGGCGGCCGGCGTTGGCGCCTTCGCCAGGGCCCTTGCGGCCGCGCTTGGTGTGACTGGCGCCGCCGCGGCGGGGGACACCTCGCCGTTCAAGGCGTGGCTCGACCCGCTCGTCCGCGATTTGCAGGCGCACCGCGGCAAGAGCCTGGTGATTGTCGGCGACGAGCAGCCGGCGGAGGTGCACGCGCTCGGCCACGCCATCAACCAGGCGCTCGGGAACGCCGGCCAGACGGTGACCTTCACCGAGCCCATCGAGGCGCGACCCGTGGACGAGCTCGGCACGCTCTGGGACCTCGTGAACGACATGGACGCCGGCCGCGTCGACACGCTGCTCGTCATCGACGCCAACCCGGTTTACACCGCTCCCGTGGACATGAAGTTCGCGGACCGCATGAGCAAGGTGCGGATGCGCATTCACCTCGGCCTCCACCAGGACGAGACCGCGTCGCTCTGCCACTGGCAGATCCCGATGGCGCACTACCTCGAATCGTGGAGCGACGCCCGGGCGGCCGATGGCACCGTGACGATCATCCAGCCCCTCATCGCGCCGCTCTACAACGGCCGGACGGCTCACGAACTGATCGCGACGATGACCAAGCAGGCGGGCCAGACGCCCTACGAGATCGTCCGGGCGTACTGGCAGGGCCGGGCCGCGCAGCTGGGAGGGGCGAATTTCGAGAAGTTCTGGCGGAAGGCGCTGCACGACGGGATGATTGCCGGCACCGCCGCGGCTGCCCGGACGGTCACCGCGGGTCCAGTCACCCTCGGCACGCCGCCTCCGGCCAAGGGGCTCGAGATCGTCTTCCGCGCCGACCCGTCGGTCTTCGACGGCCGCTTCGCCAACAACGGCTGGCTGCAGGAACTCCCCAAGCCGAACTCGAAGCTCACGTGGGACAACGCCGCGCTGGTGAGCCCGAAGACGGCGGAGCGCCTGGGCGTCAGCAAGGAGGACGTGATCGAGCTGCGCTACCGCGGCCGTCGCGTCACCGCTCCGGTCTGGATTCTGCCCGGCCAGGCCGCCGACTCGATCACCGTCTACCTGGGCTACGGCCGCACGAACGCCGGCACCGTGGGCAACGGCACCGGCTTCAACGCCTACACGCTCCGCACCAGCCATGCCATCTGGGCGTCGCACGGCCTCGAGGTCGGCAAGACCGGCCAGAGATACCCGCTGGCGACCACGCAGAACCAGCAGACGATGGAAGGGCGCGAGATCGTGCGGGCGGCCACGCTCGAGGAGTTCAAGAGGAAGCCCGACTTCGCGCACGAGCGCGCGGAAGCGCCGGCCCGGGACATGACCCTGTACCCCGAGTACAAGTACACGGGGCACGCCTGGGCGATGGCGATCGACCTCAGCACCTGCATCGGCTGCAACGCGTGCGTCGTCGCCTGCAACTCCGAGAACAACATCCCGGTCGTCGGGAAGACCGAGGTCAGCCGGGGCCACAAGATGCACTGGCTCCGCGTGGACCGGTATCACAAGGGGGACGCGGAGCAGCCGGCGGCGTTCAACGCGCCCGTGCCGTGCATGCAGTGCGAGAACGCGCCGTGCGAGGTGGTCTGCCCCGTGGCGGCCACGTCCCACAGCAGCGAGGGCCTGAACGACATGGTCTACAACCGTTGCGTGGGCACCCGGTACTGCTCGAACAACTGCCCCTACAAGGTGCGCCGGTTCAACTTCTTCCTCTACCAGGACTGGAACACGCCCTCGCTCAAGATGCTGCGCAACCCGGACGTCAGCGTGCGCAGCCGCGGCGTGATGGAGAAGTGCACGTACTGCGTGCAGCGGATCAACGCGGCGAAGATCGAGGCGGAAAAGGAGAACCGCGGCGTGCGCGACGGCGAGATCGTCACCGCGTGCGAGGCCGCCTGCCCGACCAGGGCGATCGTGTTCGGCGACCTGAACAACCCCGAGAGCCGCGTGGTGAAGCTGAAGGCCGAGCCGCTGAACTACGGGATGCTCGAGGACCTGAACACCCGTCCGCGCACGACGTACCTGGCGTCGGTGAGGAACCCCAACCCGGAAATGCCGGGTGGAGAGAAGGGCTGATTCGTCATTTGTTCAATTTCGCGATTTCACGATTTGGCGATTTTCGAGTCGTGGTTCCCTGGAGTGGGGCGTGATTCAGAAATCGGCAAATCGCCAGATCGTCAGATTGCCAGAATAACCAGGTTCGAGGTACCGAATGTCCCCGTCACCCCCGCCCCCGCTGGCCGAACCGCCGGTCATCGCGCCGGGCCATACCTTCGGGACGATCACCGACAAGATCAGCGCGATCGTCCTGACGAGGCGCACGCCGGCGGGCTGGCTGGTCGGCTTTGGCATCGCCCTGACCATCCTCGGGATGTTCATGACCGCGGTGACCTGGCTGTTCATCAAGGGCATCGGCATCTGGGGCGTCAACGTCCCGATCGCCTGGGGTTTTGCCATCGTCAACTTCGTCTGGTGGATCGGGATCGGCCACGCGGGGACGCTGATCTCGGCCATCCTCCTGCTGCTGCACCAGAAGTGGCGGCAGTCGATCAACCGCTTCGCGGAAGCGATGACGCTGTTCGCCGTAGCGTGCGCCGGGATGTTCCCCATCCTGCACCTCGGCCGGCCCTGGCTCTTCTACTGGCTGCTGCCCTACCCGAACACCATGCAGATGTGGCCGCAGTTCCGCAGCCCGCTCATCTGGGACGTGTTCGCGGTGTCGACCTATGCGACCGTGTCCGCGCTGTTCTGGTACGTGGGGCTGGTGCCCGACCTGGCCACGCTGCGCGACCGGTCCACGTCGACGTTCGGCCGGACGATCTACGGCGTGCTGGCGCTGGGCTGGCGCGGATCGGCCCGGCACTGGGCGCGCTACGAGTCGATGTACTTGCTGCTCGCGGGGCTGGCCACGCCGCTGGTCGTTTCGGTCCACACGGTCGTCAGCTTCGACTTCGCGATCGCGATCGTGCCCGGGTGGCACACGACGATCTTCCCGCCCTACTTCGTGGCGGGCGCCATCTACTCGGGCTTCGCGATGGTACTCACGCTGGCCATCCCGATTCGCGCCGCGTACGGCCTGCAGGACTTCATCACCCGACGTCACCTCGAGAACATGGCGAAGATCATGCTGGCCACAGGCCTCATCGTGGCCTACGGCTACGCCATGGAAGCGTTCATGTCCTGGTACAGCGCGAACGAGTACGAGCGCTTCATGTACTGGAACCGGATGACGGGCCCGTACTGGCCCGCGTTCTGGGCGCTCATCGCGACCAACATCGTCATCCCTCAGAGCCTCTGGCTGAAGCGCGTCCGACAGAGCGTTCCGCTGTTGTTCGTCATCGCGCTCGTCGTGAACACCGGCATGTGGCTCGAGCGCTTCGTCATCGTCGTCACGAGCCTGCACCGCGACTTCCTGCCCTCGGCGTGGGGGATGTACTACCCGACGGTGTGGGACTGGGCCACCTACATCGGGACGCTGGGCCTGTTCACGACGCTGCTGTTCCTGTTCCTGCGCTTCCTGCCCATGATCTCGATCTTCGAAATGCGGTCGCTGCTGCCGGAGTCGAAGGTCAAGGAGCACGCGCATCCATGACATCCCGTCGTAGGACAGGCGTCCCGCCTGTCGGTCGTAGGACAGGCGTCTCGCCTGTCGGAGCCGCGCATGTCGCACGCTGACGACGTGAACGCGATTGGGCTGCACGGCCTGGTCGCCGAGTTCGAGGACCCGAACACGCTGGTCGCGGCCAGCCGCCGCGCCGTGCTGGAGGGCTATCGCCGCCTGGACGCCTACACGCCGTTCCCGATCGAGGAACTGCACGAGGCGCTCGGCATCCACCACACCAGCGTGCCGCTGATCGTGCTCATCTGCGGCTTGATCGGGGCGATGAGCGGCTTCGGCCTTGCGTACTGGGTGTCGGCGGTCGCCTACCCGCTGAACATCGGGGGCCGGCCGTTCAACAGCTGGCCGGCGTTCATCCCGGTCACCTTCGAGACGACGGTCCTGTTCGCGGCGTTCGGCGCGGTCTTCGGCATGCTCGTCCTCAACCGGCTGCCGATGCCGTACCACCCGATCTTCAACACGCCGCGTTTCGCCCTGGCATCGCGCGACCGTTTCTTCCTCTGCATCGAGGCGGACGACC
Organism: uncultured Acidobacteriota bacterium; assembly: GCA_963724775.1. GTDB lineage: Bacteria > Acidobacteriota > Vicinamibacteria > Vicinamibacterales > Fen-181 > CAVRWB01. The sequence continues at coordinate 468,482 of CAVRWB010000019.1, read as the reverse complement.
CGAAGTTCGACCTGGAGGCGACGCGGCGCTTCCTGGAAAGCTTCAATCCTCGCGAGGTGACCGAAGTTGAGGCGTAGTCAACTTGTGCTCGCGGCGGGCGTGTGCAGCATCATCCTGGGGGGCTGCCGCCAGGACATGCACGATCAGCCGAAGTTCATCCCGCTGCGCGGCAGCGACTTCTACACGGACGAGCGATCGGCGCGGCCGATCGTCGACGGGACGGTGGCGCGGGGCCTCCTGCGAGACGACGACCTGCTCGAAACGGGCAAGGCGAACGGCCAGGACGCCACCGAGTTCCCGTTCCAGGTGACCGCCGGCGTGCTGGCACGGGGACGCGAGCGCTATGACATCTTCTGCGCGCCCTGCCACGACCGCACGGGGCGGGGGAACGGGATGATCGTCCGGCGCGGGTACCGGCAGCCGCCGTCGTTCCACATCGACCGCTTGCGGCAGGCGCCCGTGGGCCACTACGTCGACGTGATCACGAACGGGTTCGGGGCGATGCCGGACTACCGCGCGCAGGTACCGGTTCGCGACCGCTGGGCGATCACCGCGTACATCCGCGCGCTGCAGTTGAGCGAGCACGCGACGCTCATGGAGGTGCCGCCGGAGGAGCGCGAGAAGCTGGCGCCTGGAACGGGTGGCAGAAAGTAGACGAAACCGCGTTGAACTGAGCTTTTCGATGAGCGATCGGCTCTCATGAATCCTGCTCTCTCGCTTCCGGAACTCGGGTCGTTGCGCCGCGGGGCGCTGGTGGTGGGCGTTGTCGGCTCGTTGCTGACCCTGCTGGGAGCGTTCCTCGATCCCGGCCGGTTCTTCCACGCCTACCTGGTCGCCTACGTGTACTGGCTCGGCCTCGGGCTCGGGTGCCTGGGCGTCGTGATGGTCTATCACCTCACCGGCGGCGGGTGGGGGATTGCGATCCGGCGCCTGCTGGAGGCGGGCGCCGGCACGCTGCCCTACATGGCCGTGCTCTTCCTCCCGCTCGTCTTCGGCCTTCACGACCTCTACGAGTGGACGCACACCGAGGCGGTCATGGCCGACCCGGTGTTGAGCAAGAAGGTCGCGTACCTCAACATCCCCTTCTTCCTCGTGCGGGCGGTCGTCTACTTCGCCGCCTGGCTCGCGCTCGGCCACTTCCTCGATCGCTGGTCGGGAGAGCAGGACCGTACCGGCGACCCGGCGCTCGTCGTCAAGCTCCGCAAGTTGAGCGGCGCCGGGATCGTCCTGTACGCCTTCACGATGACCTTCGCCGCGTTCGACTGGGTGATGTCGCTGCAGCCTCACTGGTTCTCGACGATCTTCGGCATGCTGTTCATCGCCGGGCAGGGACTGGGCGCGCTCGCGATCGTGGTGGTGTTCGCTTCGCGGCTGTCGGTCCGCGAGGACTTCGGGCCGGTGCTGGCGCCGACCATCCTGAACGACGTGGGCAACCTCCTGCTCGCGTTCGTCATGATCTGGGCGTACCTGGCCTTCTCCCAGTTGCTGATCATCTGGTCGGGCAACCTGCCGGAGGAGATTACCTGGTACCTGCACCGGATCAGCGGGGGGTGGAGCGTGATCGCCATGGCGCTCGCGGCCTTCTACTTCTTCCGTCCCGTTCCTCGTTCTCCTCGGACGTCAGAACAAGCGGCAGCTCCAGCGCCTCGCGCTCATCGCCGTCGGCCTGCTGGTGGCGCGTCTCATCGACGTCTTCTTCATGATCGCGCCGGTCTTCTACAAGGACCGGCTGCAGCTGCACTGGTTGGACATCGCCGCGGTTGCGGCGCTGGGCGGCATCTGGCTGACGCTGTTCGCCTGGCGGCTGGAGCGGCGGCCGCTGCTCGCGCCGAACGACCCCGAGCTCGAGCCGGCGCTGGCGCGGGAGCACTAGATGAGAGAGCACGCTGAGACGCACGACGATCCGCCGGCGCCGGGGGCCGCGCACGAGACGCGAGACATCTCCACCCGCGTGGTGGTCGTCTTCGGGGTGTCGCTCGTCGTCGGGGCGATCCTGGTCCATTTCGTCATCTGGGTGCTGTACGTCTTCTACGGGAGCCTCCAGGACAAGGCGTACCCCAGGGAGTACCCCATGGCGAAGGTGGGTGCGCCGCCGCTGCCGCCCATGCCGCGGCTGCAGACGCAGCCGCGCGAGGACCTCAAGAACCTCCGCGCGGAGGAGCAGCGCCGCCTGGACTCGTACGGGTGGGTGGACGCCGCGCGCGGCGATGTCCACATCCCGATCGATCGCGCGATGGAACTGCTGCTGCAGCAGGGGCTCCCGGCCAGGCAGGGGACGCCTGCGGGCACGTCCCCCGGTATGCCGGAGAGGTCGAGCTCGGGGCGGACGGGAGTCGTGTACGAGAGAGAGGTGCTAGGGGCTAGGGGGCTGGGGGCTAGGGGCTCTAGGGGCTCGGGCTAGGGGCAAGGAATTGACGATTGACGACTGCTGATTGGCGAGTGGCGATTGTGTTCCAATCGTCATTCGCCAGTCGTCACTCGCCAGTCGTCAATACCGTTTGGTAAAGGGTCATGAAATACCGGAACTACGCTCTCATCGCGATTGTGTGCGGGGTGCTCGTCGCGCCGCTTGGCGCGCAGTACAACGGCGTGCCGAAGTCCGGGATGATGACCAAGGGCGGGATGCCGGGCGGCATCACGCCGGCGGAACTGAAGAAGGTGCAGTTCGAGCAGAACCTCGGCGTCCAGGTTCCGCTGGACCTGCCGTTCCGTGACGAGACCGGCCGCGCCGTGCAGCTGTCCCAGTACTTCAACGGGCGCCCGGTGGTGCTGGCGCTCGTCTACTACGAGTGCCCGATGCTGTGCACGCAGGCGCTCAACGGCCTCGTGAGGGCGCTGAAGGTCCTCGCGCTCGAGCCCGGCCGCGACTACAACATCGTCACGGTGAGCTTCAACCCGAAGGAGACGCCCGCGCAGGCGGCCGAAAAGAAGGACCACTACCTGCAGCTGCTCAAGAAGCCTGGCGCGGCGGACGGCTGGCACTTCCTGACGGGCGAGGAGGCGTCCATCCGGCTGCTGACCGAGACCGTCGGGTTCCACTACGTGTACGACGAAGTGACCAAGCAGTACGCGCACCCAACGGGGATGATCGTGCTGACGCCCGAGGGCAAGACGTCGAAGTACGTCTACGGGATCGACTATGGGCCGCGCGACCTGCGCCTGGCCCTGGTCGAGGCGTCGGATCACAAGAGTGGGCACCCCCGTCGATCGTCTCCTGCTCTACTGCTACCACTACGACCCGGCGACCGGGAAGTACGGGCTGGTGCTGATGCGGGTGCTGCGTCTCGCCGGCGTCGTCACGGTGGTCTGCATCGGCGGATTCATCCTCATCCTGCGGCGGCGCGAGAAGCGTGCCGCGCGGACCGTCCCGGGCGGGCCGGCCCACTTCGACAAGCAGGCGAAGAACTGATCTATGTCGTGGTTACCGCTGTTCCCGACCCAGGCATCCACCATGGCCGCCAAGGTGGACGCGCTCTATTTCTTCCTGCTGGCGGTGAGCGCCTTCTTCGTGATCCTGATCGCCACGCTCATCGTGGTGTTCGGCGTCCGCTACCGCCGGCGGGCGCACGGTGACGTCGGCGCCAAGGTCATCCCCGCGCTGTCGCTGGAGATCGCCTGGACCATCATCCCGCTCGGCCTCGGCCTGGTGATGTTCGCGTGGGGCGCGAACGTGTACTTCGCGCAGGCGCAGCCGCCGGCCGAAACCCTCGACATCTACGTGACCGGCAAGCAGTGGATGTGGAAGTTCCAGCACCTCGACGGCCAGCGGGAAATCAACGAGCTGCACGTGCCGGCCGACCGGGCGGTGCGCCTGACGGGCACGTCCGAGGACGTCATCCATTCGCTCTTCGTCCCGGCATTCCGCCTGAAAGCCGACGTCATGCCCGGCCGCTACACGACGCTGTGGTTCAATGCGACCACGCCGGGCCGTTACCACCTGTTCTGCGCGGAGTACTGCGGCACGCAGCACTCGGGGATGATCGGCACGATCGTCGTGATGGAGCCGACCGAGTACCAGGCGTGGCTCTCGGGCGGCGCGTCGGAAGGCTCGCTCGCGTCCCAGGGACAGAAGCTGTTCCAGGACTTCGCGTGCATCACCTGCCACCGGTCGGACGTGCAGGGCCGGGGGCCGAACCTCGAGGGGCTGTTCGGCAGCAACGTCGAGCTGAATGGCGGCCAGGTCGCGACGGCTGACGAAGCGTACATCCGCGAGTCGATTCTCTCGCCGTCCGCGAAGGTGACGGTCGGATTCCAGCCGATCATGCCGACGTTCCAGGGCCTGGTGAGCGAGGAACAGCTGATGGCGCTCGTCGAGTACATCAAGTCGCTGAAGGGCCGGCCCATTCAGCAGCCGGCCACGCCGCACTCGGGCCCGGCAGCCGGCGAGGCCACCTCCTCCACGGGCGCGCCGGTCCCGCCGAGGCAGCCACCGCAGCAACCGACACCGAAGAAGTAGAAACATGGAAACGGATACTCTCGCGCTCCCGCGCACGCACTACCTCAACGCCGAGTACGGCATCAAGTCGTGGCTCCTGACGACCGACCACAAGCGGATCGGCATCCTGTTCCTCGTCGCCATCACGTTCTTCTTTATCGTCGGCGGGATCTTCGCCGGGCTGATCCGCCTCGAGCTGATGACGCCGCAGGGCGACCTGGTCAGCGACGACACGTACAACAAGCTCTTCACGATGCACGGCATCGTGATGATCTTCCTGTTCCTGATCCCGTCGATCCCGTCGGTCCTGGGCAACTTCGTCGTGCCCATGATGATCGGCGCGCGCGACCTGGCCTTCCCCCGGCTCAACCTGATGAGCTGGTACATCTTCATGCTTGGCGCCACCGTCACGATGGTGGCGATCGTGGCCGGGGGCGTCGATACCGGCTGGACCTTCTACGCGCCGTTCAGCACGCACGCCTCGAACAGCAACGTGATGATGGCGGCGGTCGGGATCTTCATCATCGGGTTCTCGTCGATCCTCACCGGGCTCAACTTCATCGTGACCATCCACACCATGCGGGCGCCCGGCATGACCTGGTTCCGCATGCCGCTCTTCCTCTGGTCGATCTACGCGACGAGCCTCATCAACGTCCTGGGCACCCCGGTGCTGGCCATCACGCTGGTCGCCGTGGCGCTCGAGCGCGCGCTCCACCTCGGGATCTTCGACACCGCCTACGGCGGCGACCCCGTACTGTTCCAGCACCTGTTCTGGTTCTACTCCCATCCGGCCGTCTACATCATGATCCTGCCGTCGATGGGCGTGGTGAGCGAGGTGGTGGCGGCCTTCTCACGCAAGAACATCTTCGGCTACCCCTTCGTCGCCTTCTCGAGCCTCGCGATCGCCATCTTCGGCTTCCTCGTGTGGGGCCACCACATGTTCGTGGCCGGGATGTCGGTCTACGGCGCGATGATCTTCTCGGTCCTCAGCTTCCTGGTGGCGGTGCCGTCCGCGGTGAAGGTCTTCAACTGGACGGCCACGCTGTACAAGGGCTCGGTCGCCTACCACACGCCGATGCTGTACGCGCTCGGGTTCATCGGCCTCTTCACCATCGGCGGCCTGACGGGCCTCTTCGTCGCGTCGCTCGGCGTCGACGTGCACGTCACGGACACCTACTTCGTCGTGGCCCACTTCCACTACATCATGGTGGGCGGCGCGATCATCGGCTACATGGGCGGCCTGCACTACTGGTGGCCGAAGATCACCGGACGGATGTATTCGGACCTGTGGGGCAAGATCGGCGCGGTCACGATCTTCCTGGGGTTCAACCTCACGTTCTTCCCGCAGTTCGTCCTGGGTTACCTCGGGATGCCGCGCCGCTATCACGCGTACCCGCCGGAGTTCCAGGCGCTCAACGTCCTCTCGACGGCGGGCGCGTCGATCCTCGGCGTCGGGTACCTGATCCCGGCCTTCTACCTGCTCTGGTCGCTCAAGTACGGCCCGGTCGCGGGCGGCAACCCCTGGGGCGCCCACGGGCTGGAGTGGACGACGGCATCGCCGCCGCCGACGTTCAACTTCGAGACGACGCCGATCGTCACGCTGCCGGCGTACGCCTACGACATCGTCCGGCCGCGGTCAAGCGGCGAGACGCAGGCCTGAACGCCTGCGCCTGTTGAGATCGACGAGAGCCGATGAAGGACTCGACTGGAGATTCCGTGGAGGACACCAAGACGGCAACCGTGCACGAGCCCGAGCTGAAGCACCACTTCGACGACATGGGGCAGCAGCACGAGGCGGCGACGCTGGGGATGTGGCTGTTCCTGGCGACGGAGGTGCTGTTCTTCGGCGGGCTCTTCGCCGCCTACATGCTGTACCGGGTCTGGTACCCGGGCACGTTCGGCGAGGCCAGCCGCACGCTGGACATCACCCTCGGCACGGTCAACACGATGGTGCTGATCACCAGCAGTCTCACCATGGCGCTGGCCGTGCACGCGGCCGCCACCGACGAGCGGCGCGGCACGATGATCTTCCTCGTGCTGACGATGGTGCTCGGCGCGGTGTTCCTGGGGATCAAGGGCGTCGAGTATTACTCGAAGTTCGTGGAGCACCACGTCCCGGGCCCGGGCTTCCACTTCGAGGGCCAGGCCCCCGAGCGCGCGCAGCTGTTCTTCTCGCTCTACTTCGCGATGACCGGCCTGCACGCGCTGCACATGATCATCGGCTTCGGCATCCTGAGCGTCATCCTCTACATGACCTGGCGCGGCGCCTTCTCGTCGCGCTGGCACACGCCGGTCGAGATCACCGGGCTGTACTGGCACTTCGTGGACATCATCTGGATCTTCCTGTTCCCGCTGCTGTACCTGGTGGACAGGCACAAGTAGGACGGAGGACTTGACGAATTGACGATTTGGCGATTTGATGATTTGGCGATTTGACGATCGGGTGACGCTTTCCGCCCGACGTCGAGCCGCCGCGCAACCGGGCAGCGAAATCGATCAATCGTGAAATCGACAAATCGGACAAATTTGACTGCTATGTCTGAAGTGATCGTCTCCCGCACCACCTATGCGACGATCTTCGTGGCCTTGATGGTCCTCACGGGGCTCACGACCACCGTCGCCTTCTTCGACCTGGGGCTCGCCAACCCGATCGTCGCGCTCAGCATCGCGGTGCTGAAGGCGTCGCTCGTGGTCCTCTTCTTCATGCACATGCGGTGGAACTCGCGCCTGACGATGATCATCGGCGCCTCGGCGATCTTCTGGCTCGGGATCATGTTCGTGCTGTTGTTGAGCGATTACGCGACGCGCGGCTGGGCTTGGTTCTAGATCCAACTGGTCCGCAAACAGCATTCGTGGCCGCGCCGCATCTCGTTGCGGCCGACGCCCGGCCCGTCGTAGCCTATAAGTCTCCGTACCAAGCGATTTCGCGCGGGTCCATTCGGACGTCTCTGCTGCCGCTCGGGCGGTTTCCAGGAGGTCGAGGGATGCGAAGGAGCATGTACGTCATCGTGGTTTCCTCCATCGCGCTGGCGCTCGCGCACGCGGCGGCCGCGCAGACCCAGATCACCACCGGCGTGATCCAGGGCGTCGTGACCGACACGAGCGGGGCGGTGCTGCCCGGCGTCGACGTCGAGGCGCGAAACGTCGAGACCAACCTCGCGCGCAACGTGGTGACCGACCGGGACGGGCGGTTCGTCGCGCTGCAGCTGCCACCCGGCCGGTACAAGGTGACGTTCAAGCTCACCGGCTTCGCCACGTTCGTCCAGGAGAACATCCTGCTCAGCGTCGGCCAGGCCGCCCAGGTCAGCCCGGTCATGAAGGTGTCCGGTGTCGCGGAGACCGTGACCGTGTCGGCGGATTCGCCCACGGTGGAGACCGCCCGCACGGCGTCCGCGAGCACGCTCAACCAGACGACGGTCGAGACGACGCCCATCCTCGGCCGGAAGTTCGAGGACCTGCTGACGCTGACACCGGGCGTGAGCGTGGTGCAGGGGCCGGACGGCGATGAGATCACCTTCGCGGGACAGCGCGGCGTGTTCAACAACATCAGCCTGGACGGCGGCGATTACAACAACGGCTTCTTCGGCGAGCAGATGGGCGGCCAGCGCGCCGCGATCGACATCACGCTCGAGGCGGTGAAGGAGTTCCAGGTGGTGGCGACCGGCGCCAACGCCGAGTTCGGCCGGACCGGCGGCGGCATCGTCAACGTCATCACCAAGTCCGGGCACCAATACCGTGAGCGGAAGCCTGTTCGAGTACCAGCGGCTGGAGGCCCTCACCGCGAACGCGTCCGACGGCCAGCCGCTCACCGACTTCAACCGCGCGCAGTTCGGCGGCACGATCGGCGGCCCGATCAAGAAGCGACCGGATGTTCTACTTCCTGGCGCTTCGAGGGCATCCGCGAGACGCTCCAGCGCGCGAACCTGTCGACGCCGATCGGGTCCACGCCGTGCCCGGTGTCCGCGCCCACGGTTCCGGCAAACGAGGCGCTGATCAACACCAACGCCGACTGCCAGCGGGTCGCGCTCCTGAATTTCTTCCGGACCAACCGCGCAGCAGGAGGAAGGGAATCCGATCGATCACAAGATCAACAACAACGCCGTCCTCGCGAAGTTCGACTGGAACCTCGGCAAGAGCACCAACCTCTCCGCGTCGTACAACTTCAACTACTCGAAGAACACCAACCAGACGTTCGACGTCGCAACCTACGGCGATTCCGCGAACGGGATCGAGGGGCCGTCGAAGATCAGCGTCCTGAACATCAACGCCTTCTCGACGCTCGGCGCCAGCAAGGTGAACGAGTTCCACGTCACCTACTCGCGGGAGAACCGGCCGCGGTCGGCGATCGATTCCAACGTGCCGGCCGACACCGGCATGGGCGTTCGACCCCGACTTCCCGACCTTCCGGTTCGGCAATCCGTTCTTCCTGGCGCCGAACGTCGACGAGCTGGTGAAGCGGTTCCAGTTCAAGGACAACCTCTCGATCGTCCGCGGCAAGCACACGATCAAGACGGGCGGCGAGTGGATCCACACGAACAACTACCAGATATTCCGCGGCTTCTTCCAGGGCCGCTACCTGTTCGACAGCGTCACCGGGTTCCTCCGCTACAGCTCGCCGGCCGCGGCGGGCGGCTTCGGCCCGAACACCATCGGGTGCTCGAACGGCAGCTACGTCACGGCGCCCGCGAGCTGCCCGGCCGGGATCGACGACCACTGGCGGCCCGCTGCTCTTCTACCTCCAGAGCAGCAGCCCGGACGGCATCGCGCGGGACGCGGCCGGCGAGTCCGACATCAACAACGAGGAGTTCGCGTTGTTCATCCAGGACAAGTGGCAGGCCGGCCACGGGGTGACGCTCGACTACGGCTTCCGCTGGGACGCGCAGCTCATGCCGAACACCGTCGACCCGAAGACGACCGCGTACGCGGCGCTCCTGAACGATGCCGCGCTTCCCATCGGACGGGACGATCCCCGACCAGTGGAAACAGTTCCAGCCCCGCGTCGGCTTCGCCTGGGACATCGGCCGGAACGGCAAGTCGGTGCTGCGCGCCAGCGCGGGCATCTTCTACGCGCGCCAGAACATGCTCAGCCAGGTCGGCTCGGTGACGACCAACGGCATCCAGCAGAAGAGCGACTTCGCGAGCACTGGCAACCTCCTCAAGTTCGGCGCGCCGACCCCCACGTGGCCGAACCTCTTCCCGCCGAGTGCAGCCGCGCCGGGTACCTTCCCGCTCTTCACCGGTATCCGGGTCTTCGATCGCGACTACCGGAACCCGCGGATCATCGAGTCTCAACGTCGGCTTCGAGCGCGAGCTCGTCGCCCAACCTGGCGGTGTACGCCGACTTCACCTACGCCAAGGGGGCGCACCTGACGCGCTTCCTCAACTACAACGTCCACGGCACCGCCGCGGCAGCCAACCAGCCCGCGACCCGCGACACGACGACCTACACGGGCGCCAACCCGTTCGAGCCGCAGCTCGGGCGACGTGTTCGTGACCAACAGCCGGGGACAGGGCCTCTACCGGGGCGGCACGATTCGGCATCCGCAAGCGCTACGCGGACAAGTACCAGCTCGAAGCGAACTACGTGCTCTCGAAGGACGAGGACGACGATTCGAACGAGCGCGACCCGTTCACCGACCGGTCGTTCAACTTCTACGACCTCTCGCTCGACTACGGCCCGTCCGACCGCGACATCCGCCACAAGTTCAACTTCTTCACCTTCGCGGAGGTGCCCGGGCGGGTGATGGTGAACGTGCGCGTTCAGGCCCGGACCGCCCAGCCGATCACCTCGTCGCCGCGCGTGCTCGAACGGCGTGGATCGCGGACGGAACTGGGATCGGAAGGACAACGGCTACTTCTCGCTCGACTGGCGGCTCCAGCGGCCATTCCGCGTCGGCCAGAAAGCGCAGATCGTCCCGATCGTCGAGATGTTCAACACCTTCAACAACGCGAACAACGTCAACCCGCTGTCCACGCCGCCGCTCTTCGACTTCTCGGGGTTCCTCAGGCAGGGGGTCGGCGATCCGCGGCAGGTGCAAATCGCGGTGAAGTTCACGTTCTAGACTGCCAGGGTTTCAGGAGTCAGGATTCGGGAATCAGGGCTGCCCTGGATCCTGAATCCCGACTCCCGGTTCCTTCGCGATCGTCTCCACCAGTTGTGGCAATTCCTCCAGGCTCGCGATCTCGAAGAAACGCCCCTGCGCGCTCTCCGGCACGTCGGCGTGCTCGTGCGCCCAGCTGAGCTCGGCGGGGACGTAGACCGCCCACCCGCCGGCTTCGAGAACCGGCAGGATATCGGATCGCGGCGAGTTGCCGATCATCAGGAAACGGGACGCCGCGACGCCATGGCGCCCGAGGATCTCCTCGTACGCCTCGCGCGTCTTGTGGCTCACCACCTCGATGGCGCGAAACGACGGCCGCAGCCCCGACCGATCGACCTTTGACGTCTGGTGGAGGAGATCGCCCTTGGTGATGAGCGCGAGGGCGTAGGACGCGGAGAGGGACGTCACGGCCCTTCGCGCGCCCGGAAACAGCTCTACCTCCTCGGTGAGCATGTCCTTGGCGAGCGCAATCAGCTCGCGCACGTCGGCCCCGGAGATTCGGCCGTCGGTCAGGTCGATCGCCGTCTCGATGAGCGACAGGACGAAGCTGCTGACGCCGTAGCCGTAATAGTGGATGTTCCGGATCTCGGTCGCGTTGACACGCTCCTCGATCTCGTCCTCGGCGCAGACGACGCCGGCGGAGGCGAGGACCTGGCGAAAGCGCTCGCGCCCGGAACGGTAGCTCCGCTCGTTGTGCCAGAGGGTGTCGTCGCCGTCGAAGGCGATGAGGTCGAAGGAAGGCATCAGGCAACCCGAACGTAGGCAGTAGGCAGTAGGCTGTAGGCAGTTAAAGTGCCTGGCTCTAGCGACGGTCTTGTTACTGCCTACTGCCTACTGCCTACTTCTTGACGAGCCTCGCCAGCGCGGCCAGTTCCTTGAGGTACTGCCGGATTGGCCGCGCCGGCGTGCCCCAGAAGAGCATCCCCGGCCCGCGAATCACCTTGCCCGTCGGCACCCCGCACTGCGCGCCGAGGATCGCGCCGCTCTCGATGCGGACGTGGTCCGCGATGCCCACCTGGCCGGCGACGACGACGTTGTCCTCGATCACCGAGCTGCCGGCAACGCCCGTCTGCGCCGCGATGACAACGTTGCGGCCGACGCGGACGTTGTGCGCGAGGTGCACCTGGTTGTCCAGCTTGGTGCCCGCGCCAATCCGCGTCTCGCCCAGCGCGCCGCGGTCCACCGTGCACAACGCTCCCAGCTCGACGTCGTCCTCGATCACCAGCTGCCCGACCTGCGGGAACGCCTCGTACGTGCCCGTCGACTCGTCGCGGACGTAGCCGAACCCGTCGCTGCCGAGGACCGTGCCGGCATGGACAATCACCCGCGAGCCAATCCGGGTGCCGGGATAGACCACCACGTTGGAGCGGAGGACCGAGTCCGGGCCGATGCGCACGCCGTGGCCCACGTGAGTGCCGGGCCCGATGACCACGCGGTCGCCGAGGACGACATCCGCCTCGAGGACCGCCCGCGGCCCAATCGACGTGGCGGCGCCGAGCCGCGCGGAGGGGTGCACCACCGCGGTCGCGTCCACTCCGGCCGCGGGTGGCAGGGGCGCCGTGAGCTGGCGGCCCACGCGCGCGAACGCGAGGCGCGGGTGGTCGCAGGTGACCAGGGCCCTCCCCGGCCGGCGGGATGCGGGTTCCGACAGGCGGGACGACTGTCCTGCACTGACCGCTTCGGCGAAGCGGCCGGCGATGATGACTCCCGCCTCGGACGCGAGCGCCTCCGGGAGCCGCTTCGGGTCGTCAACGAAGACGACGCTGCCGGCCGTCGCGCTGGCAGGCGCGGCGATCCCCGTCACCTCGACACCCGGGTCGCCGTGCAGCTGCCCGCCGACGAGGTCCGCCACCGCGCGCGCCGTCATCGTCATACCGGCGTCGCGGGCTCCCGGCTCTCCACCAGCTCCATCCACGAGAACCACAGCGGGTGACGTTTCTTGTACCAGCGGAGCACCTCCAGCAGCGTCTTCTGCTTCTCGCACGAGATGACCTCGGGCGGGATGCGATCGAAGTGCAGGCGGATATCGTGGGAGTTGACGAACTCGAGCGCCTCGGCGCAGAGCGTCTGCAGCTCGTTCCTGATGCGCCCCGAGTCGGAGATCTTCACCGGCCGCGTGTCGAACGGCTCGCCGGCCAGGAACCGGTTCAGGAGCGGGCTGAACACCAGTCGGCTCTGTTCCATCGTCTCGGCCAGGCGAAGGGTCAGCGTGATCCGCTTGTCGCCCCGGGCCGAGGCGAGGCGGACGGTCACGCGGTAGATCCCCGGGGCAATCTCGTCGACGCCTGGCGCGCCCGAATACGGATCGGGTCGCATGTACCCGGAGATCGCCAGCACCTCCCAGCGCTTCTCGGGGAAGAAGTCGTCCGCGCAGAGGGTGAGGCGCCCTGGGAGCAAGCCCGCTTCGTCTGCTTCACGAATCATCCGCCGGTAGTTGTCGAGCGTCTGCAGGTCCAGTGGCATGCCGGCCAATTGCTCGAGGCGTGCCTTGAACTCGGGCGACCGCGGGTCGAGCCGCAGGACGTCCTGTTCGCGGTCGTACGGCAGGTCGAAGCGCGACGTGAAGGCCGCCATCGACACATCGAGGCCCAGCATCGGCGCGAGGCTGGCCGACTGCACGGCCTCCGCCGAGGCCGCGTACCCGTCGCAGATGAAGACGTGCGGCTCGCCGTTCCCGCCTCGCCACGCGCCCACGCTGAAGGTGGGCGCATAGGTCCCGGACTCGTTGAATGCGCCGAGCCCCGTCGGCAACGTCCAGCCGTCCTCGACCAGATGAACGCCGTGGTCCCGCCACACCTGCCACAGGTTGCCGATGCGAGCCGCGCGGCTCTTGCCGCCCAGCGTCCACACGTGGATGTGCTCGCGCCGGATCCCGGGATACGTCCGCTCGATGGCCTGCACGACCAGCGCGCGCGGCGTCCGGAAGTTGATCAGCACCGCCTGTTCAGCCGCCCGCTCCACGACTTCGCGCGGCAGGATGATCATCCCGACATACCCCTCGTAGGGCCGGGAGATGCGGAGCGGCTGATTGAACAGGTGCAGGACCGTCATCGGCCCGGTCGGGTCGCCCTTCGCGAATCGCGACGTGTTCTCCAGCGTGTCGATGGCCGCGCCCCAGACGGTGATCCCGGAGCCCTTGATCTCGCCGTAGAACCCGTCCCAGCCGTATTCAGGGTCGTTCAGCAGGCGGACCACCCGCCGGTCGAGCCAGCGCGCCACTTCCGGCCGCGCATAGACGCGGCCGAACCCGATTTGCGGGTTCGACCCCATCTCGGGCGTCTCGCCCGCCTTGGGCATGAGGCCCTCGCCCAGGCACACCATGATGGCGTGGTTCTCGGGCAACTGCCGCGAGAGATACCAGAGGCTCTCGCTCATGGCGTACGCCGAGATCGCGTCGGCGTCTTTCTTGACCTGGTTCAGGCCGGCCTTGTCGAGATGCGCGCCGGCGCCGAACCGGCCGAACACCTGCGTGCCCATCGCCGTGACGGCGGCCGTCACGGCAAACAACCGCTCCATGCGACCGTCGAGGAACGAGATCTCGCGGGTGAACTCCTTCACCGGCTCCCCTCGCACCCACTCGACGTCGACCTCGTCGAGCCAGATGTGGAACCGGCCCAGGATCGGCCGCGTGTCGAAGGACCACTGCGCGACGATGTCCCGCTTGTCCTGCAGCTTCTCGTTCATAGAGTTCGTTGACCGTTCACCGTTCACCGTTGACCGTCAACCGTTGACCGTCAAGCGTTGACCGTCAAGCGTTGACGTTGGCGGCGCTCGGCGCTCGGCGGTCGGCGCTCAACGCTCGACGCTCGACGCTCGACGGTCGACGGTCAATGGTCGACGCGTCGACGCCCTTAGTGTTCGTGCCTCTTCCCAGGCGCGCGGCCGAACTCGCCGACAACCGGCGTAGACAGCGCCGAGAGGTCGGTGTACCGCATCCGCACCGCGTCGACGTGCGTCCCCGCGTGGAACACCACCTCCGCGTCCTCGGCGATGACGTGATCGACGAAGACCCGCTGGCCGAAGAGCGGCCCCAGCGGCGGGACGGCGCCCGTCTCGCACGCGGGATAGAGCGCAGCCAGCTCACGCTCCATCGCCATCCTAATCGTGGCGGCCCCGGCCAGCTTGCGCAGCCGCTCGAGGTCCACCTGGTAGTGCGCCGGAAGCACGGCAATGATCGGAGATTCGTCGGCAAAGCACACGACGGTCTTGGCCCACTCGCGTCCGGGCACGTGCGACGCCGCCGCTTCTTCCTGGGCGGTGAACGCCGTGCGATGCGTGACGACCTGGTACGGCATGCCCTCGAGGAACCTGACTATCGACGACGGAATCGACATAACGGCCTCCTTCTCTGCGACGATTTCGGCGAGACGAAAGAGCCACGCGATCCGATGTCGAACGGAGACCGACAGGCGAGACGCCTGTCCTACGGCCTATCGCACCGACAGGCGAGACGCCTGTCCTACGGCCTATCGCACCGACAGGCGGGACGCCTGTCCTACGGCCTCTGCGCGATCCGCGCCCACGTGTCGCGCAGCGGCACCGTGCGGTTGAACACGAGCCGGCCTTCTGCGCTGTCCGGGTCAAGGCAGAAGTAGCCCAACCGCTCGAACTGGAATGTCGCCAGCGGCACGGCCCCGGCGAGCCCCGGTTCCACCTTGCACCCGCGCAGAACCTCCAGCGAGGCGGCGTTGAGATACGACTTCCAGTCGCGTCCCTCCTCCGCATCGTGCAGGTCCGGCACCGTGAACAGGCGGTCGTACAGGCGCACCTCGGCGTCGAGCGCGTGCGGCGCAGACACCCAGTGGATCGTCGCCTTCACCTTGCGCCCGTCCGGCGCGGAGCCTCCGCGCGTCGCCGGGTCGTAGGTGCAGTGCACCTCGACGACCTCTCCCGTCCGCTCGTCCTTCACCACGCGCTCGCACTTGATGAAGTACGTGCCCCTCAACCGCACCTCGCGTCCCGGCGACAGCCGGAAGTACTTGTGCGGCGGCACTTCCCGGAAGTCGTCCTGCTCGATGAACAGCTCCCTGGAGAACGGTACCTTCCGCGAACCCATCGACGGGTCCTCTTGGTTGTTGACGACTTCGATCTCCTCGACCTGCCCTTCCGGGTAATTGTCGATGACGACGCGCAGCGGCCGCAGGACGGCCAGCGCCCTCGGCGCCCGGCGATTCAGGTCGTCGCGCACGGCGTCCTCGAGCAGGGCGACGTCCACCATGTTCTCGCGCTTCGCCACGCCAATCCGCGCCGCGAACTCCCGGATCGCCTCAGGAGTATAGCCCCGCCGGCGGAGACCGACGATCGTCGGCATCCGCGGGTCGTCCCAGCCGCTCACGAGCCCCTCCTGCACGAGCTGCAGGAGCTTTCGCTTGCTCATGACGGTGTAGGTGAGGTTGAGGCGGGCGAACTCGATCTGGCGAGGCTTGCTCGGCACCGGCACGCTGTCCACCGTCCAGTCGTAGAGCGGCCGGTGATCCTCGAACTCCAGGGTGCACAGCGAATGCGTGATGTGCTCGATGGCGTCCGAGATGGCATGCGTGTAGTCGTACATCGGGTAGATGCACCACGCGTCGCCCGTACGGTGGTGCGTCGCGTGCCGGATGCGGTAGATCACCGGGTCGCGCAAGTTGATGTTCGGCGACGCCATGTCGATCTTCGCCCGGAGCACCTTGGCGCCATCTTCGAACTCGCCGTTGCGCATCCGCTCGAACAGGTCGAGGCTTTCCGCAACCGGCCGGTTGCGCCACGGGCTCTCGCGGCCCGCCTCGGTGAGCGTTCCGCGGTGTTCCCGGATCTCCTCGGCCGTCAGCTCGTCCACGTAGGCCTTGCCCGCCTTGATGAGGCCGACCGTGTAGTCGTAGATCTGCTCGAAGTAATCGGACGCGTAGTAGAGCCGATCCTGCCAGTCGAAGCCCAGCCAGTGAACGCTGTCGATGATCGAGTCAACGTACTCGACGTCTTCCTTGGTCGGGTTCGTGTCGTCGAAGCGCAGGTTGCAGGTGCCGCCGAACTCCTGGGCGACACCGAAGTTCAGGCAGATCGATTTTGCGTGCCCGATGTGCAGGTAGCCGTTGGGCTCGGGCGGAAAACGGGTCCGAACGGTGGAATGCTTGCCGGTCGCCAGGTCGTCCGCGACGATTTGCCGTATGAAGTCCAGCGGCCCAGCGCCCGACGCCGCGTCGGCGCCGGCCGGGGCGCCGCCGCGTGCCTCGGTGTTCATGGTCATGTATCGAGTATAGCGGCTGGTGAACCGAAAAATGCGGGCCAGCGCGTCCGGCCGACACCGCGGACGCGAAGCGATTGCGGCCTGATTGCAGCCTCGAGCCGGTGGCCGCCGCGGTGCACCTCGCCGTCCACGTGGTACGCCATCGGCGCGTCGGACGACACGACCAGGTGGCGCGCCGTCCGGAAGGCAACGCCCGCGGCCTTCGCAATCGATTGGTCGAACAGGCGAGGAACCAGCCCCACCCGCGCGAGCGGGCCCCGGTCGCCAATGACGACGAGGTCGAGCAGGCCGTCGAAAGGCACGGCCTGAGGGGCGATGACGGCGTTCGAGCCGTACTGCGGGAGGTTGGCGATGGCGAGCAGGATCGCGCGGATCTCCACCTGCTCCCCGTCCAGCTCGATGCGGTACCGCGCGGCACGGTAGGCGAAGACATTGCGAACGACCGTGACCGAGTATCGCAGCGGCCCCCGGCGCTCGGTGCCGAGCTCGTTGAACTGCAGCGCCATCGTCGCGTCGAAGCCAATCCCTGCGATGTTCAGGAACAGGCGGCCGTCCATCTCCCCGGTGTCGATCGCGTGCTCGCGCCCGGTCAGCGCCGCCGCCAGGGCGACGTCCGGGCGCTTCGCGATGCCCAGCTCGCGTGCCAGGCCGTTGCCCGAACCGGCCCGGACGATGCCGAGCGATGCCTCGGTGCCGACCACCTCGCCTGCGACCTCGTTGACCGTCCCGTCACCGCCCCAGGCGATGACCAGGCGGCACCCCTTTTCGATCGCGTCGCGCGCAAGCCCCCGCCCGTGCCCCGCCCGTTCGGTCAGGACGACAGAGCCCTCCACGCCCGCCCGCTCCAGCGCCTCCCGGGCGATCGCCACGCGCCGCTCGGGCGCCAGGCTCGCCCGCCCGCCGGCAACCGGGTTCACGATGACGATGGCATCCACGACAGCGGAACTGTAGCACGGCACTCAGGGCTTCAGGCCTGCTCAGATGCTCTACAATCCGCCCATGCGCCGAACCGCCTCCCTCGCGCTCGCATGCCTCCTTTGGGTCCACGGTGCAGCCGCGGCGCAGGACCAGCAGCGCGGCCCCGTGTCGGTCCCCGACCGCTGGCTGCAGGGCTTCACGAAGAGCGTCGCCGGCGAGCTGCTGGTGTACCCGTGGGCGTATCCCGGCCAGGCGAAGGCGCTCCTGTCACGGACGACCACCGGCACGATGCATATCGAGTGGGAAGGTGAAGTGGTCCCGCCCGGCGTCACCGACGAGCGCGTGACCTACATGTGGCACGGCGGCCTGGCCTCGGGCTACGGCGCGCACCGCTTCGCGCTCTCGATCAACGGCGTTCCGTGCGCCACGTTCACCTCGGGCCGCGACACCAACGACCGGGAGTGGACGATTGCGGGCACCGGCTGCGTGCTGTCATTCAAGACCACCCGCGTCGGCACCTTCAACGAGCTGTTCGGCCTCATGATGGCGACGGTGCCGCGCACGCTGGTGGCGGCCGGGGCGCCGCGCTTCTCCGTTGTCGGCGAGGCGGCCGGCAATGCCGATTACTACATGACCTTCCAGGAGCCGATCCGCTCCTGGACGCGGGCGACCGCCGAGGAAGCGCGCTTCAAGGACGGGGCCCGCGTCGTCAGCATCGAGGTGGGAAGGGCGGGCAACCCCGCGCCGATGACCGTGCGGGCGGCGGGTGAAACGCTCTGGCAGGGCACCGCGCCGACCGGCTACTTCAGCGTCATGCTGCCCGTCCGCACGTCCGGCTCGGACCTGCCCATCATCGTCGAGGTCGAGGGAGGGGTCGCGCTGTCGCAGCGCGTCGTGCTCGCGCCGGTCCGGGCGTGGGAGATCCACCTGCTGCCGCACTCGCACGTGGACGTCGGATACTCGGACCCGCAGCCAGAGGTGGAGCGGAAGCAGTGGAAGAACCTCCGCGACGCGGTCGAGTTGGCGGCGAAGACGCGCGACCTGCCACTCGACGCGCGCTTCAAGTGGAACGTCGAGGGCCTGTGGTCGGTTGAGAGCTACCTGCGCCAGGCGGGCGAGGCCGAGAAGAAGGCGTTGGTCGCCGCGGTGAAGGACGGCTCGATCGATCTCCAGGCGCAACTACACGAACATCCTCACGGGGATTTCCACTCCCGAGGAGCTGGTTCGATGGACGGACGGCGCCCGGCGGCTGCGCGCCGAGTACGGCTTCGGGGCGATGCCGACGGCGATGCACACGGACATTCCCGGTCTCAGCTGGACCGTCGTCCGCGCGCTCGCGCTCGGCGGCGTCCGCTATTTCAGCAGCGGGCCGAACTACATGCCGGGCAACCCGGACGGCGGCGACCGAATCGGCCGCACGCTCAAGGCACTCGGCGACCGGCCGTTCTGGTGGCAGTCGCCGTCCGGCGACGAGCGCCTCCTGTTCTGGATGGCAGGGCGAGGGTACTCCTGGTTCCACGGCATGAACCTGGGCCAGCTCGAGACGGCCGGCGGCCGTGCCGCGGTGCTCGACTACCTCCGCCAGCTCGCCGCGGACGGGTACGCCTACGACATGGTGCAGGTCCGCTACACGATTGGAGGCGACAACGGGCCAGTGGATCCGAAGCTGCCCGAGTTCGTGAAGACCTGGAACGAGACGTTCGACACGCCTCGACTCGTCATCAACACGGCGCGCGGCCTCTTCACGGAGTTCGAACGGCGGCATGGCGCCAGGCTGCCGACGTACGCGGGCGACATGACGCCGTACTGGGAAGACGGCGCGATATCGAGCGCCGGAGAAGAATCGCTGGTGCGCCGTGCCGCCCACCGCCTGCAACAGGCTGAAACGCTGTTCGCGCTGCGCAACCCCTCGCAGTACCCCGCGGCCGCGTTCGGCGAGGCATGGCGCGAGGTGACCATGTGGCACGAGCACACCTGGGGTGCGGCCGACAGCGTCAGCCAGCCGGATCGGAAGGACGTCGTCGATCAGTGGCTCTACAAGCGCGAGTTCGCGGTGCAGGCGGACAAGCGGTCGAACCAGCTGTTCGCGGCCGCCCTGGGTCGCGGACCCAGGTACCTGCCTTCGAGGCGATCAACACGACCTCCTGGACGCGCGACGGCCTCGTCTTCCTCGACGCCCGCGACACATTCAAGCAGGACCGCGTCCTCGACGATGCGGGGCGCGCGCTTCCGTCGCAGCGCATCGCGGACGGCCGCCTCGCGGTCTCGCTGAAAGCGGTGCCAGGCTTCAGCGCCGTGCGCGTGAAGCCGGTCGGCGGGCGGCCCGAACCTCCGTCCACGCCGGTGAGTGCCGCGGGAACGTCCCTCGACAACGGCCGCGTGAAGATCGTGGTCGACCCGGTGACCGGCGACATCCGGAGCCTGCAGGCGACCGCGGCGCCCGGCGTGGACTTCGCATCGGCGCCATTGGGTTTGCATGCTTACCGCTACGTCCCGGGATTCGCCGCCGCTGCTGCCGTCGGGCCGGGCCCCGCGCATGTCGTCGTCGAGGAGCCGGGGCCGCTGGTGGCCACCCTGCGGGTCGAAAGCGACGCGCCCGGGGCAAGACGCCTCGTTCGACGGGTGACACTCGTCGCCGCGGACGACAGGGTCTGGCTGGAGACGCTCGTCGACAAGGTGAAGGTGCGCGAGAAGGAGAGCGCGCACGTGGCGTTCCCGTTCAACCTGCCCGGCGCACTGGTCCGCGTGGACGAGGGCGAAGCACAGGTCACATTCGGCAAGGACCAGCTGCCCGGGTCGTGCTTCGACTTCATCGGCCCGCACAGCGCGATCGACGTGTCCGGCGAGAAGGCGGGCATCGGCCTGGCCACGCTCGACGCCCCGCTCCTCGAGGTCGGCGCGCATCACCGACGAGCGCCGGACGGACGGACAACCGCGTGCGTGGCGCGACAAGCCGGCGCCCGGGAGCGCGGTCTTCGCCTACCTCCTGAACAACTACTGGCACACGAACTACAAGGCGGACCAGGAGGGCGAGCTGCGTTTCCGCTTCGTGCTGCAGCCGCACGGCGCGTTCGACTCGGCGGCATTGCGACAGCTGGGAGGCGACGTTGACCAGCCGCTCGTGCTGTCGCGCATCGCCGCCTCCGCACCGCTGACGCCCGCACCGTTCCGCCTGGAGAACGGTCCTGCGGTGGTGTCGGCGATCCGGCCGATAGACGATGGCGCGGGACTGATCGCGAGAATCTACAACCCCACTCCCACGCCAACGACCGCCCGGCTTACACGGCTCTGGAAGGGGAGAGTCGTGACCCTGTTGGCGCCGGGCCCGAGCCGGATCATCTCCGACGGCGCCGTGGAGCTGAAGCCGTTTGGGGCGGCGGTGCTGGAGATCAGGCGCACGGACGGGACGCCGACCGCGGCAGACGGAAGACGGAAAACGGAACCCGAAAGATGAAAAGGACAGTTCGGCGGCTCCTGGCGCTGGGAGCCGCTGCCGCGTGCGGGCTGGTCCTCGGAGTGACGCTCTCCGCTCGCCTGGACCATGACCAGTCCGGCCAGCAGGGTCAGGCGCCTGTCTTTCGGGCCCGCGTAGATCTCGTGGAGATCGATCTCGTGGCAACGGACGCCGTGGGCCGACCCGTGCTCAATCTCGACAAGCAGGAGCTCCAGGTCCTGGAGGACGGGAAGCCGCGCGAGATCGCATCCCTGGCCCTCGTCAACCTCCCGGTCACGCTCCCGCATCTTCCCTTCGCGCGCGATGTTGCCACCAACGCGCAGACGGAGGAGAGCCGCCTGTTCTTCCTGATTCTGGACGATGTCCATACGTTGCGCGAGCGCAGTGACTCGGTGAAGGCGGTCGCGCGACGGTTCGTCGAACGGCTGGCGCCAGGCGACCAGCTTGCAGTCGCCTGGGTGAGCATGGGGAACGCCGGTGCCCGGGAGTTCACGACCAACCATGCCGCCGTCCTCGCGGCCATCGATCAATTCTCGGCGGCGGACACGCGTGTGGCCCGAAGGAATGCCGACGACACTTCGCTTCCAGCGTTCTCGCATCCCGACGATCAGGCAACACCCGATGCGGCAGCGCTCGCGGTGAAAAACATCAAAGGCGTCTTCGACCGCTCCCGGCCGTTCCTCATGGTCAACGACGTCTGCTCGTATCTCGCGTCGCTCCCCCACCGGCGAAAGTCGGTGGTGTTCGTGGGCACGGGTCCCACGGGCTACGTGATGCGAGAAACGGCGAGCGGCATCCACGATCACGACATCCTCGACTTCACACGGGCCGTCACGTCGGCCCGCCGCGCCAACGTCGCCGTGTACATGCTCGACCCGAGCACGGTGCTTCGCCCCGACGCCACGCCTCGGCCCGATCGGATTCCGCTGACCGGCGTTGCGGACGCGGCCGGCGCCGGCAGGCTCGAAGGAAGCTCGCTCCTGGATCTCGTCAAGGCGGGCAGGACCAACGGCATGTCGATGCTCAGCATGGCGACGGGTGGCCTCGAAATCAGAGGCCCGGCGGTGCTCGGCGCGGTGGATCGGGTCGTGTCGGAAACAGGCACCTATTACCTCCTCGGCTACTATTCCGACCCGCCAACGGGCCGAACGGTCCAAAAGCTGAAGGGCCTGTTCAATCCGTGGAGCGGCTTCCGGAGCATTGAGGTCCGGACCACGCGCCCCGGCGTCTCGATTCGCGCGCGCAGAGGCTATTGGGCGGGCGGTCCGGATGCAGCCGCCGAGAAGAAGGCCCCTTCGAAAAGTGCCGACGAGACGGCCGGAAGCGTCGCCGGCGTTCTCCCTCAATCGGCGCTCTCCTTGCGCGCCTTTGCGGCGTCACTCAGGGGGAAGACCGCCTCGCGCCAGGATGTCGCGGTAATTGTCGAGGCCGACCTGCCGGCGTTCGCCCCGGCCACACCGGGCCTGCCGCTGCAGGATGACGTGGAACTGCTGATCGCCGCGGTGGCGCCGGGGCAGGGCGTCCAGGCAACGGACCGCGCCAGGGTTCGGTTGCCTCTCGGGGTGGTCTCGCAGGCCGGTCTCGTCTCGCCCCGCTACCGTCTGTGTGCCCGCGTGAGCGTCGCGCCGGGCCATTACCAGGTCCGCCTTGGCGTACGCAGCACGCTCGCCGGCAAGACGGGCAGTGTCTACGCCGACGTCAGCGTGCCAGACTTCTTCCGCCAGCCGCTGTCGCTGAGCGGACTGTTTCTCGAGCGCCGCGGCACGTTCAGGCGCCTGCCGACCGTCGCGACGAAGGGCTTCTCGTCCCTGGTCCCATTCGACGCCGCTCTCGATCGCGACTTCGAGCCTGATGACGAACTGTGGGCGCGGGTGCGAGCCTATCGCGGGAAGGGAGCGGCACGCGGTGCCGTTCTCGTGACCACCACGGTGTCCAGCGTGGACGATGGCGCAGTCGTGTGGAGGGCGTCCGAGTCGAAGCCGGCCGACGCGTTTGGCGCCGGGAACGAAGCCGAGTACGGAGTGCGGATTCCTGTCGATACGCTCGGCCCCGGAGCCTATCGCCTCCGCGTGACGGCAGAAACCGCCGGACAGCCGCCGGATGCCCGTGAGGCCGATTTCAGCGTTCACGTGGGAACCGAGGCAGCCTCTTTTCCGTTTTCAGTTTTCCGTTGACTCACCTGTCGAGTCTGATCTGCGGCCCCAGCGTGTCGCGGTGCGTCGAGATGAGGGTTCTCATGTAAGGCCCGACGCCGTCGGCGCTCGGGAAGCCGGCCTTCTTCGCGGCGGCGTCGTTGTCCTCGGGAGAGATCAACTCGCTTTCGGCATAGTGACGCCAGTTGCGGTAGACGCCGAGCGTCACCACGTCCCAGGCGGCGCCGGCGTCGCGGACGAAGATCAGCGTTTCGCCGCGCCCGCGGTTCCGGTTGAACGCGTTCTCCATCCGGCGCTCCTCGACGAGCGCGTCACGCTTGCCCGGCAGCGACTGCATCATCTCGAAGTGCAGCAGGTTGGCGTCCTTCACGTGCGCGCGAAGCGCCTCGACGGCCGGCCCGCGCGCGTAGAGATCCTCGTGCCACGCGACGAGCGTCAGGAACTGTCGCTCCGAGTCCTCGGGCGTCAGGCCGGCGTCCTTCAGGATTCCCTCGCGTCGCGCCACGCGGGCCGGCTCGTAGAACGCGCTCCAGTCACCCATCGGCCAGAGGACGACGAGGTCCCAGTGGTCGCCCTGCGAGTGCCGCACGATGACCGGCGCCTCGTCGCCGGCCGTGACGGCCAGCGCGGCGCGCTTCTTCGCGGCGTCAATCAACTCCACCAGCCGGCCCGGTGCCGCCTGGATGATCTGCAGCCGGTACAGCGGCGCCACCCGGGTCGCGCCGTCAACCGGCCGGACCGGCGGCTGCGCGAGCAGGACGGGCCCGCAACCCCACGCGACGAGGAACGAACCCAGGAGCGCGGCTCTTCGCATGCCGGCATCTTACGATAGAAGTCAATGAGAGCAGTCAGTCGGTGAACGGTCTTGGTGATTGCGCTAGAATCTGCCCGTGCCGAACGCCCCGCAGTTCTTTCCCGATTGTTTCGTCTGCGGTTCCGAGAACCCCGAGGGGCTGAAGATTGCCTTCGAGCCCCGGCCGGAAGGCGGCTGCCGCGCGGAGTACACGGCCAAACCGACGCACGTCGGATGGCCGGAGATCATACACGGCGGGCTGCTGTTCACGCTGATGGACGAGGCCGTCGCCTGGGCCAGCATCTACGCCGGGCGGCACGCTGTGACGGGTAAGGCGGAGGCCCGGTTTCGTGCCCCCGCCCGGGTCGGCCAGCGGCTGATCGTGAGCGGGTGGATCACCACCTCATCGCGGCGGGCGCTGCGGGCCCGCGCCGAGATCCGGGAGGCAGGCGAGGCCGGCCCGCTCGTTTGCGAAATGGACGCCCTGATGGCCGTCGCCGACATCACGGCGATGGCGGAGCCCGTTGATGACTGCGAGGCGTAAGCGTCGGTTGTTCTTCCAGGTCGTTGCCGCGCTGGCGCTGCTCGCGGCCGCGTTCGGCATCGGACCGCGGGCGCAAGTTGCCCCGCAGTACGACCTCGTCTTCCGCGGCGGCCGCGTCGTGGACGGCACGGGCGCCCCCTGGGCCCGCGCCGACGTGGCGGTGAAGGGCGACGCCATCGCGCTCGTCGCCCCGCGCATCGACGCGCCGGCCGTTCGCGTGGTGGACGCCACGGGTCTTGTCGTCGCGCCGGGGTTCATCGACATCCACACGCACGCCCGGCGCGGCATCTTCACGGTGCCAACGGCCGACAACTACACGCGGCAGGGCGTGACGACGATCTACGAGGGGCCGGACGGCAGCTCGCCGCTGCCGATCAGGGCGTTCCTGCAGAAGGTCGCGGCCACGAAGATCTCGCCGAACTTCGGCACCTTCGTCGGTCAGGGTTCCGTCCGCGAGGCGATCATCGGCACCGTCGACCGAAAGGCCACGCCCGCCGAGATCGAGAAGATGCGGGGCCTCGTCCGCCAGGGCATGCTCGATGGCGCGGTCGGCCTCAGCACCGGCCTCTTCTACGTGCCAGGCATCTTCACGCCGACCGAGGAGGTCATCGAGCTGGCGAAGGTGGCCGGCGGCATGGGCGGCATCCATGTCTCGCACATGCGGAACGAGGCGACCGGCGTCATCGACAGCGTGCGCGAGACGATCGCAATCGGCGAGCAGGGCCATCTGCCCACGCAGGTGACGCACCACAAGATCATCGGCGTCCAGAACTGGGGACGAAGCGTCGACACGCTGAAGCTGCTGTCCGAGGCGCGGGCGCGCGGCGTCGACGCGACCATCGATCAATACCCCTACACGGCGTCCGCCACTTCCATGAATGCGCTCTTTCCTCCCTGGGCGCTCGAGGGCGGCCGCGCCGACATCGTCAAACGGCTGCAGGACATTACCCAGCGCGCGAAGATCAAGGCGGCCGTCGTCGACAACATCAAGTTCGATCGGGGTGGCGGCGACCCGAAGAACATCAGCGTCTCCTCTTGCGCCTGGGATCCGTCACTGGCCGGCAAGAACATCGCCGAGATCACGCAGCAGCGTGGGATCGCGCCGACTCCGGAGAATGCGGCCGAGACGGTCTTGGACATCATCGAGAAAGGCGGCGCCCAGGGCATCTTCCACGCGATCGACGAGAAGGACCTCGAGCGGATCATCGCGTGCCCGCTGACGATGATCGCGTCCGACGGCGAGGTGCCGATCTTCGGGCAGGCGGCCCCGCATCCGCGGAGCTACGGCACGTTCGCGCGCGTGCTGGCCGTCTACGTGCACGACAGGGGCCTTCTGACGCTGGAAGAGGCGGTGAGGAAGATGACCTCGCTGCCCGCATGGCGGCTGGGCCTGGAGGACCGGGGCGTGGTGCGCCAGGGGATGAAGGCCGACCTGGCGGTGTTCGATCCGAGCCGCGTCCGCGACAAGGCGACCTTCGACACGCCGCATCAGTACGCGGAGGGGTTCGCGATGGTGGTGGTCAACGGCGAGGTGATCTACGAGAAGGGCGCGATGACCGCGGCCCGGCCGGGCCGAATCCTCTACGGCCCGGCATACACGAAGTAGGGCGGACCTTCAGGTCCGTGGTTCGACCCTTCGGCAGGCTCAGGGTCGCCCCGAGCACAGTCGAGGGGCGACACGCTCACCACGCCCTGAGCAACGTCGAAGGGCGCCGTGCGGCCGGGCCTTCAGGCCCGCCCAGGAGGTCCCATGTTCCGAACGATCGCGGATTTCGAGGCGTCGTGGACAACGGAGCGCGAGGCGACGCAGAAGATCCTGCGGGCGCTCACCGACCCGTCGCTGGCGCAGCGCGTGACGCCCGAGGGGCGCACGCTCGGGAAACTCGCCTGGCACATCATCCAGTCCGTCCCCGAGATGCTCTCTACCGCCAAACTGCCGCTCGTCTACTCTCGACCCGAACCGCCGGTGCCGGCCCGCGCGAGCGAACTCGTGGCCGCGTGGGAGCAGTGGGCCGACGCGGGGGTCGCGGCCGTCAGGGACACCTGGACCGACGCGGCGCTGCCGGAGGAGATCGAGATGTACGGCCAGAAGTGGACGCGCGGGCTGACGCTGTCGATCCTGATCGCCCACGCGATTCATCATCGCGGGCAGATGACGGTGCTCATGCGCCAGGCAGGCCTCGTGGTTCCCGGGATCTACGGCCCCGCGCGGGAAGAGTGGGCCGCTTACGGCATGCCGACAGAGGAGTAGCGCCGATGATTCGAACGCTGCCGGTTCTCGCGGTTCTCGCACTCGTGTTCTCACTCGGTGCCGCGGAACGGCCGGGGCCCGTGCGCGCCGCGGCTGGCGGCCCGCAACGCGTCGCGGCGGCGGCTGTCGCCCCGGCGGCGGCCGCCACCCTCCCCGTCATCCTGACCCTAAGGCAGCAGGCTGCGGTCTACAACGACTGGCTGAAGAACCGGCTCGAACGGATCCTGCCAGAGTTGATGCGGCAGGAAGGCTTCGACATGTGGCTCGTGATCTGCCGCGAGAACAACGAGGACCCCGTGTTCTCTTCGCTCGTGCCGTTCACGAACCTGTACGCGAGCCGCACGTCGATGCTCGTGTTCTTCGACCGCGGGTCAGAGGGGGTCGAGCGGCTGACGGTGAGCCGATCGAACATCGGCACGTTCTACAAGAGCGTCTGGGAGCCCGACAAGATCGACCAGTGGGTGCGCCTGGGACAGATCGTCAAGGAGCGGAACCCGAAGAAGATCGGCATCAACGAGTCGGATGTCTTCAACTACGGCGACGGCATCACCGCTTCGCTCAAGGCGAAGCTCATGACCTCGCTCCCTCCGGAATTGGCGCCGCGCGTGAAGTCGTCCGAGCGCCTGGCGGTCCGCTGGCTGGAACGCCGGTCGGCGGAGGAGCTTGAAGTGTACCCGCAGATCGTCGCGATCGCCCACGGCATCATCGCCGAGGCGTTCTCGCGGGCGGTCATCCAGCCGGGCATCACCACGACCGACGACGTGGTGTGGTGGATGCGCGAGCGGTCGAGGCAGCTGGGGCTGGGCAACTGGTTCCAGCCGTCGGTGGACGTCCAGCGCCCGAAGACGAGCGCGTACACCGACAACGTGATCCACCGGGGCGACCTGCTGCACTGCGACTTCGGGATCACCTACCTGCGGCTGTGCACCGACACGCAGCAGATGGCCTACGTGGCCAGGGATGGCGAGGCGGGCGCGCCACAGGGCCTGAAGGACGCGTTTGCGCAGGGGAACCGGCTCCAGGACCTCCTTCTGACCGAGATGAAGGCGGGGCGAACGGGCAACGAGATCCTGGCCGCCGCGCTCAAGCAGGCGAAAGACGAGGGACTCCGCCCGAGCATCTACACCCACCCCCTCGGCGTGCACGGCCACGCGGCGGGGCCGATCATCGGGCTGTGGGACCAGCAGGGCGGCGTGCCCGGCCTCGGCGACTTCCCGCTGTTCGAGGACACCGTTCACTCGATCGAGCTGAACGTGACGGCGACGGTGCCGGAGTGGGGCAACCAGGACGTGCGCATCCCGCTCGAGCAGGATGCGGCGTTCACCAGGACCGGCGCGCGATTCCTGGATCAGCGGCAGACGGAGTTGATGGTGATCCGGTAGTAGACAGCGGACAGCGTAGGGGCGACGCATGCGTCGCCCCTACCTTGTACAGGTCGATGATCCTATCGGTCCCTGATCATTTCTTGATCGTCATCCGCCCGATCCGCCCGCCCTCGCCAACCGCCCACGCCACGTGCCCGCCCGGGTCGATGCTGAGCGCGTGATACCCCTCGTTCCCAATCGGCTCCCAGGTGCGTCCGTGGTCGTCCGACCGGTCGGTGCCGCCGGGGCCGACCGCCAGGATGATCTTGCCGTGCGAGCCTGGAACGTACGCGACCGCCGACCGGAAACTCCTGAGGCGCGTCGCTCCGGCGAAGGACCAGGTGGCGCCGCCATCGGTCGTGAACTGCATGTTGTCGCCCGTCGCCTGCTCCTGCCGGTAGTCGCCGCCGACCGCGATCCCGTCCATCTTGTCCGTGAAGGCCAGCGAGAAGATGCCGGACGACGCGTTCCCGGCGGTGATCTGCGTGGTGGCCGCGGTCCACGTCTCGCCGGCATCGGGCGTGTGGAACACCCTGGCCTTCGCCGCGCCGCCGGTCCCGAACCATGCGTGCGTCCTCTCCGCGGTGACCAGGCACGTGCCGCTCGCCGCAAAGGCGCCGTCTCCCGCCAACGCGGCTGGCACCCGATCGGCCGGAAGCCGTTCCCACGTCCTGCCGCCGTCCGCGGTGCGCAGGATCGTTGCGCGACCGTCCACCGGGTCGCCGACCGCAAGGCCGCGGTCCTTGTCGAAGAAGGCGATCGCGTCGTAGAAGGCTTTCGGATCGAGGTTGGTGAACTGAAGCGACCAGGTGCGCCCGGCATCGACGGTCTTGTAAATGCGCGACTTGTCCCCGGCGCCGATGCTGAGCACGTACGCGGTCTTCGCGTCGAACGCCTCGATGTCACGGAAGTCGAGGCCTTCCGCGTCGGGCACGGGAACCACCGACCAGGTGACCCCGGCGTCCACCGTCCGGAGCACGGTGCCCTTGTTGCCGCTGGCCCAGGCAACTTTGTCCCCGGCGGCGCTGACGCCCCGAAGCCGCTCGGTCGTCGGGCTCGCTTGCGGGGTCCACGCGGACTGGGCCGACAACGTTCCGGCAACGAGAAGAGCCGCGCTAGCCATTAGAAGCAACCGCATGGGATGGTCCCCCGTTTCCGTCCTCAGTTCTCCGTCTGCAGCGTTCTTCCCAGCGCCGCGAGCCCGTCGAGCACGCGTTCGAGGTCCGCGGTCTTCGTCCTCGGGTTCATCAGCGTCGTCCGCAGCACCCGTCGTCCGCGAAGCATCGTCGTCGTAATCCACCCGTCGCCGGCCCGGTTGTACTCCTCGCGCAGCCGCAGGTTCAGCGCGTCGAGCGCATGGTCGTCTCTGGTGGCGCCGCTCGCGTAGCGGAAGCACAGGATGTTCGATTCGGGCTCGTGGATCGCCTCGAAGTCCGGGCGCGCGCGAACCAACTCGTAAAGCACTCTCGCCGTGGCGCAGAGGTGCTCGTACAGCAGGCCCAGGCCCTCGGCGCCGTGCCGTTGCAGCGCCACCCAGACCTTGAGGGCGTCAATCCGCCGCGAGCAGGTGAAGCTGCGAAGTCCCTGGTCCCAGTTGCGCCCTTCCCTGGCGTGGAAGAGGTACGGCGCCGACTGGCTGAACGCCGCCTCGAGATCGGCCTCGCGCCTGACGAGCACCGCGCTCGCGGTGAGGGGCACGAGCATCATCTTGTGCGGGTCCCACGCGATGGAACGGGCCCGCTCGATTCCCGCCAGGCGATGACGGTGCGCTGACGACAGGAGCGCCGAAGCTCCGTGGGCGCCGTCCACGTGCAGCCAGATTCCTCGGTCCTCGCACGCGCGCCCAATCGCCTCGAGGTCATCGAACGACCCGGTCGCCGTGGAGCCCGCGGTCGCGACGACGGCCATCACCGGGCGGCCGTCGCGCCGCAGCCGGTCGAGGCTCGTCTGCAGGGCGCCGACATCCATTCGCCAGTCGCGCGAGGGGATGACGACCGCGTTGTCCGTCCCGAGGCCAAGTTCGCCGATGGCGCGCGCCACTCCGTAGTGCGCGTGCTCGCCGCAGACGACGGCTGGGGGAGTCGCACCCACGCCCTTCGACCAGGCGTCGGGCAGCGCTGCCTGGCGCGCCGCGAGCAGGCCCGCAAACGTCGCCTCGGTTCCGCCGGACGTGAAGGTGCCCCCCGCGCCATTCGGAAAGCCGGCGAGATCGCACATCCAGCGGATCACCTGCGTCTCGATGACCGTCCCCACCGGCGACATCTCCCAGACGGCGCCCGACTGGTTCAGCGCGGCGGTGATCGATTCGGTCCACACCGCGGCGGCCAGCGGTGCCGACACCTGGTGGCCCATCGATCGCGGATGCGTGAGCCGGTTGCTGTCCGCCAGCACGTCGCGCTCGAGCATCCCGAGCACGTCTGCGAGCGGCCTTCCGCGGACCGGCAACGGCCCGCTGAAGCGCGCGGCGAGCGCGGCTGGCGTGGCGGGGGTCGACACGCGGCCGTCTCCCGTGGCGGTTTCCGAGAAGTACCGTGCGACCAGCGTGGCAAACGACGCGGCCGCCTCTTCCGACGCATCGCGCTCGAGATCCTCGAGCACGCGCTGAATGTCACGGTTCATGCGATTGACGAATGGCGATTGACGATGGCGATGGCACGATTGGCGATTGGCGATGGCGATTGACGATTGGCGATTGGCGATTGGCGATTGACGATTGGCGATTGGCGATTGGCGATTGGCGATTGGCGATTGGCGAATACCGGTTGACGATTACCGGGGGGGGCGGGGCACGGAGGCACGGATGACGACCGCGCGGTCGCGCGCCTCAACAGTGTAGTCCAAGCCGGACGTTGCGAGGACGGCCTCCCCTCGCGGCAGCTGAAGCGAGACGCCCGCCGCGTGCGCCGTCGCCTCGCCGTCGAGAACCAACAGCGCATCCGCGCCCCACACCGGGCCTGGCGCGAACCGATCGCCCGGCCCAAGTTCCAGGCGGCCGAGGCGGAACTCCGAGGCCGGCGTCGCGTAGCGCCGTTCGCCCGTTGTCTCCCGGTGCGCGCAAAGCGGCCGGGGAACGGTCGTCTCGAACCGAACCACCCGCAGGAGTTCGTCCACGTCGACGTGCTTACCTGTCAGGCCGCCGCGAAGCACGTTGTCGGATGCCGCCATCACTTCGACGGCGATCCCCTCGAGATGCGCGTGGAGCACGCCGGCCGGGATGAAGATCGCTTCACCGGGGTTCAGGCGCACGAGGTTGAGGAGATAGATGGAGACGAGACCGCGATCGACGGCACCATCGACCGGGCGGAACTCGCGCACGGCGCGCGCGGCCCAGAAGTCTGGCGTTGAGCGGTGCAGCCCGCCGCCCGCCTCGTCGCGCGCCAGGCGATCGGCCAGCGGGCCGAGCGCCTCGTCGACCGCCTCCTGGCGCAGCCGCATGACCGCGGCGTAGGAGGACCGGAGCCACTCGTGCCCTGACTCCCCCTCGCAGGCACGGGGATCCGGGGCGGCGGAACCGGCGGCGCGAAACAGCGCGGCCAACTCGGGCACCTCGCGGAGGGTGTCGGCGATCGCGCCCACGGGACGGAAGCCGAACAGCATCCAGAAGTCAGTGAGCGCGAGGCTCGCCTCGGGCTTGTGACCGGCATCGCGATAGTTGCGGTTTGGCGCCGACCGCGCGATGCCCGCGCGTTCCTCCCGCGCAAAGCCCTCGCGCGCCTGGACGGGGTCCGGGTGCGCCTGGATCGAGAGCATCGAGCGAACGTCAAGGACCTTGAGCAGGTAGGGAAGCGCCGGGCCGAAGCGCGCGACCAGCTCCGCGCCAACGATCGCCGCCGCGCCCGCCTCGAACAGCGCCGCGAGGGACACGTCGCCGCCGGGCAGCGCCACTTGCGACGGAGCCACGGGATGCGCGCCGATCCACAGCTCGGCGTGCGGCGCCCGGGCCTCGTTCGGCTCACCGAGCAGCCCCGGAATGAACTCGTAGCCGCCCCACGCATAGCGCTGCACGGCCGGCTTCAGCCGCAGCAACCGCGGCCCGGCGACCAGGTCCGCGACCGCGCGGGAGAGAGGAACGCCCATCACCCTGTCCGTCTCCGTTCTCGGTTTTCCGTTTCCATTCTATCTCGCGCCCGGTCGTGGGCCGAGGTGTACAATCGGCCCGCTGCTCCATCAGCGAGGATTCATGAAGAAATCCCACCAGCTGGCGCGAGAGGTCCAGGAGGTACTGCGCGGCGCACGCCAACGCGAAGGTCGCCACGCTCTATCAGCGGTACTTCAAGGAGGGCTACGACGCGTGGGGGCTGCTCGACAAGGGCAACCCGTTCTTCACCGAGCGCCGCGACGAGTGGCTCGCGAAGTACTCGGGCATCGGCGTGCCGGGGCTGATCGAGGCGGGCGAGAAGCTCTTCGCCAGCGGCAAGTACGAAGAAGGCGCGCTCGCGATCCAGTTTCTCAAGAGCCGCCGGGACGAACTGGATGCCAGCGCGGCTCTCTCCCTCGGCCGATGGTTCGAGGCGGGCGTCCGCAACTGGGCCCACACCGACGTGATGTGCGGCGAACTGCTGGCGCCGATGCTCAAGGACGGCCGCCTGCCCCTCGACCGCCTGGCTCCGTGGCGGACGTCGCCGCTGCGCTTCCAGCGCCGCGCGGTTCCGGTGTCGATGCTCGCCCTCATCCCCCGGCTGAAGAAAGGGGAGCAGCCATCGGCGGCCGACCGCCGCGCCGTCAAGGCCCTCCTCGAGTTCGTGAGGCCGATGATGCCCGACGAGGAGCGCGTGGTTCACCAGGGGCTGGGATGGTTTCTCCGTGAAGCGTGGAAGAAGGATCCCGCGGACGTTGAGGCGTTTCTCCTGCCGTTCAAGGACACCGCTGCCCGGCTGATCTTCCAGTACGCAACCGAGAAGATGACTGCCTCCGGCAAGGCGAAGTTCAAAGCGAGCTCTCCACGTTCTCGAAGAACACGCCCTGCAGCTGACCGGGCTTGAGCTTCGGCAGGTCGAGTTCGATCGTGTGCGGGACGCCTGGTGCGATGAGCGACAGGTCCGCGTAGAAGCCGACGAAGGTTCGCCGCGCCACGCGGACCGCCGTGTAGGCCTTCTTCAGCTCGACGACCTTTCCGTCAACCCGCAGCGTCGCCTCCCACCGGTCGTCCGGTTCCGCGATCTGCACGAAGAGCAGCAGGCGCTGCGGCGCCAGCCAGGTTGTCCGGTAGTCCTCCGCCGTCCAGGGGATCGGCCAGGCCTTCTGCCGGGCGGCGAGCTGATCGAACACCCGTTGGGGGACCGTGAAGCTGCCTTTCCACGGCCCGCCAGCGAAGGCGGGATCGTACTCGCCGATCTGTTGGTACTGCCTGAAGCCGTCGCCGGGCCCGTCCGCCGCCGTCGCGTCACCACCGGCCGTCGAGGCCTTGCCCGTGTCGAACACGAGCGGCCCCGTGCTGGCCGCCGGCGCCGGCTGAAGTTCCAGCACCATCGCGGACCCGCCATCGAGTGTGAAGGTAGCCTCGTCGCCGTGCTGCCACGGCGTCGCAGCGGCCTTCCCGCGCAACCGTCCCTCCCGCGGGTACAGCTCCTTGAGCACGAAGCTGCCCGCCGCGGACAGCCCTATCGAGTCGTCGAGACGGAACGTCGCCGGCAGCCGCCGGCCGTTCGGGTTGAAGAGGAAGATGAAGCCGCGGTTGCCGACGATCGCCGCGGTGCCGTCCACCTTTCCGATCGCTGGCTCGCCGAGGATCGTCCGCGTGTGACGGAGCACGTCCTTGTTCGCGGCCGTCCAGTCGATCCAGCCGCGGAACCACTTCCTGTCTGCCGCAGAGAAGGCGGAGTACTCCGCCGGATCCCGCGCGGGAATCATGTCGAGCACGTTGTTCCAGCCCGCGATCGCTATCGACGACAACAGCGAGTAGCGCCACCCCAGGTAGTCCCAGTCGCGCTGCCGGAAAGGCTGCAACATGACGCCCTTGTCCGTCTTCTTCTCCGGCATTTCGCCCGTGTCGTCCGCCCTCGACGTCTGGTGCGTGATGAACCCTGGCACGAGCTCGCTCGGCGCGAACTCGTAGTTCCTGTAGCGGAAGGCGGTGTAGCGCTCACGGTCGGCCGACACCCGGTCGAAATGCAGGTCCGGAAACGGTACGAAGCTCTCCGGCTGCTCGTCGTTGAATGTCGGGTGCGGGTAGCTGCCGGCGAGCCAGCCCCACGGCCCGTACTGGTGATACGCCTGGCGGCCGTCGAGGACGATGCCCGGCACGCGGTGCCTGAGTTCCTCCATCACGCGTCGCCAGCCGGCCCACTGCGCGTACCGGCTGGCGCCGGGGTAGCCAAGGAAGGTGTGGTCGAACGAGTAGCCCCCCAGGCCGAACCGATCGTGAAAGGCAACGAGCGTCTCGATCAGCCAATCCTGGAACGCGCGAATGCCGAGGTTCGCGTAGTGGCGGCCCGGGTTGTCTTTTGGCGAGACCAGCCACGCGGGGTTCTGCGAAAACGGCAGCACCGGGTACACGTAGGCCAGGAGCTTGAGGTTCTTGACCTTCGCGTAGTCGAGCATCTCCTGAACGGATGCCGGCACGGGACCCGTCTTGACGTCCCACTCATTGCGCCGGATCTTCTGACCGAAGCCGAGCCAGAGCAGGTTTTCCCAGCTCCAGTCATCCATGCTGTCCTCGCGCTTGGCCAGGTCCGAGTTGGTCGGCGCGAAGATCACATACTCCGCGCCCAGTTCGGCTCCGCTATCGAGGATGCGCTTGTACTCGGTCCGTCCCTCGGCAGTGGCAACGTCGATCTGGTAGTCGTTCAGGCACCACGGGACGAGCACGTTGACCGGCTGCGACGGCCTGGCAAGAACGAAGGCGCGCACCATCTCGGTAAACGCGGCGATCTCCGCTTCGTCCATGCCTGGCCCGGAGTCATTCGGGCCCATGTTCCACTCGGGCAACATCTTCGCCGGGAGCGTGCGGCCGGTCGGACGGTAGGGACCGAGGAGCGCGCGGTCCGTCACGAACGGCCCGCTCGCGAAGCTCCAGTCGAGCTCTGGCTTGTAGCTAATCGCGAACAACTGGCTCTCCCCCGCCTTGCCGCGGGGTTGAGGCTTGCCCACCTCGGCGCGAAGGAAAGGATTCTGGACGACGGCCAGCAGCCCGCGTTGCCCATCGAGGCGCAGGCAGACGCCGTAGTCGGCGGTTCCCAGGTTCGGGCGCGCGCCCTTCGGAATGTACGTGCCACTGAACGCTTCGGCGAGCGTGGCGCGAATGACGGTCACCTCGTCGAACCGCGCGCCGGGGGCCGGCTGAAGGCGTCCGCGATCGGAGGTCACAGAGAGTTGCTTGCTGACGAAGCCCCACCCGGGTTGGAGCTCATACGAGACGGTGATTCGGAAACCGCCCGCCGACCAGTCGTAGCTGACGCGCTCCTTGGTCACCGCGCGCGCCGGTGCCGCGAGCACCTGGCTGTCGAACGAGTCCCCGCCGATCGAAATCGAGAAGTCCTCTGCTGCAAAGACGAAGCGGCTCGTGCCCGCGTCGATGGCGGTGAGGCCGCGCGGCCCGAAGTGCGCGGCGAGGCGGTCGTTCTTCAAGACCGGGGGCGGGGGCGCCGCCGACTCTGCGCTGTGCGCCGGGGCGAGGACCGCCATCGTGAGCAGGAGGGAGCGATGGAATCTCATAGTGTCCTACCGGCCAACCGGTTCCGCGGCGCCGCGCGTGCGGAACGTCAGCTCGACGGCGGGCGGGGTGTCGCCCTCAAACGTGCAGTCGAACCCGATCGCATGCGGCCCCGGCGCCGTGCGCGGCGCGGGCTTCGTGACCGCCACCGCCTGTGTCTGCCGCCCCTTGTCGTCGTAGACCCGCGCGACGGTCCCGCCGTCGAAGACCAGCGACTCGCCGGCTTTCAGCTGGGCGTCGATCTGGATCACCTGCGTCCGATCCACTTCCAGGCGGAAGGCTGATGCGCGCCCCGTACCGCCAACCGCCTGGAGCCTGAACTGGAGCGGCTGCGTTTCGTCCGGGTTCTCCACGGTCCACGCGGCGCCCGATGGTTCTCCCGGCTGGCCGACCGTCCTTTCGTGGCGGAACACGGGGCCGTGGTGGAACGGGAAGAGGATCCACCCGCCGGCAGGCAGGGTTGTGGCAGGCACGGAGGCCTGCGCTGCTCGTTCCAGGTGGAACTCGAGCTTCGAGTTCTTCAGGCGCTCGCGCTGCGCCGGCGAGAAGGCGCCCGAACGCCGCGCTGCCTCCCACTCCCGGATCGTGTCGAGCAGCAACCCGGTGTCCGCGTTCTTGCGCAGTTCCTCGATCGTGGTCGACATGGCGAACCCGGCGCCGAAACCCGCCGCGCGCGCCAGCATCCACTCCATCTCCGCCAGGCTCGTCGTCGCCGTCAGCCGGTACCAGCCGAGCATGTTCGGAACGTAGTTCCGGTCGAACAGCGCCTGGTTCTGGATCCGGTACTCCTGCATGCTCTCGCGGAAGCCTCCGTACCACGGCTCGCCCCAGTTGCAGTAACTGTTGATGTGCCAGTAGTAGGGCGACGAAGTGCTGGTGCCGTTGACGACCGGGTGGTCGAGGTGGTCGTAGAAGACCTGCGCGAACCGGTCCTGCGCGTAGTCGCCCTGCCCCGATGCGAGGCAGCCCTCGCGGCCGTCGAAATCAAGCTGGCCGACGCCTGTCCGGTTGAACCACAGCGCGAGATTCGAGGCGATCTCATCCTGGAGATCGAGCGTTGGGAAGAAGACCTTGTACGGGTGATCGATCAGCTTCCCGACACTCGCGCCCTTGCGGTGGACGGCCGCCTTCGTCCCGAACGCGCCGCGCTCGCAGTCGAGGAGCCTCCACGGCTGGCTGGCAGACACCGCCCGGTAGCGAATCAGCTCCCGATCGATGACGACGGTGTGCAGCCAGTTCGCCTTCTCGTTGGCAAAGTACGCGGGGTCCACGATGTGAATCTCCGTCGCGCCCGGGTCGAGACCGGCGACGAGCGGACTCGATCCGGATCGTGCCAGGCGCGGATCCGGGACCGGCGAGACGTAGGCGTCGTTGGTGTTGATGAAGTTGGTCAGCGTGTGGACGCCAATCCGGATCCCGAGGGCCTGCCCCTTCTCCACGGCCCGCTTCATCCCCTCGTCGCCGCTGGGAAACATCTTCGGGTCGAGACCGTAGTGTCCCCAACTGGCGAACGGCTCGGGATGATAGAGCGTCATCAGGCTGGCGCGCCGCGTGTACGCCAGCAATTCGTCGACGGTGGACTCGGTGAATGCCGCGATGAGGTAGGAGCGGCCCTGGTCGCGCCACTCCTTGATCCACTGCCCGTCGAACATCGGGTGCGGGGCGGCCTCGGCCACCTCGATCGCGCCGACCCTCGCGAGGGCGTCCGCGGGCGGGCACCCGAACAACGCGACCTTCGAGCCAACGACCGTCTCACCCGCCATCGGGGGGACGGGCATCCCCGCGAATTGGCCGTTCCACACGGCCACGCGTCGCGGCCGCGACCGGTCGAGCGTGAACGCCTGCAGCACGCTCCCCCACGCGGTCTTCTGCGCGAGCGTGCCGCGCGAGGGGTCGCTTCCCTCATCGTTCAGCAGCGCGCCGCCCCGCGTCTTCACGTTGAGCACCTGCAGACCAATCGCGAAGCTCTCGTCCCGGACGACCCCGACGATTTCCCCGACGGTCGCGCCGATGCTCGTGGGGATCGGTCCCCAGACGATCGCGTCCACGACAGCCGCTGGCTGCGCGTCCATGACCTCGAATACCAGGTGCGTCGGTCTCGTCGTCACCTGCACCCGGACGCGCACGCCGCTCGGTCGATACTGGAGAGTGAGGATGCTCGTCTTCAGGTTCCAGGAGGCGCTTGCAGGTGCTTCCGTCGTCGGTGAGACAGGTGTCTCGTTCTTCGGTGGGACAGGCGTCTCGTTCTTCGGTGGGACAGGCGTCTCGCCTGTCATACGCGTTGACGACGATCGACAACAACGCCGCCGGCTGCCCGGTAGCGACGAACTCGCGCTGGTGCTGCTTGTCGTACAGGCTGGTGACCTGGCCGCGGGCGTCGAGGCGCACCAGCAGATCGCCCGCGCTCAGCTCGGCCTGAGCCGCGGCGCGGACTGGCGCAAGGATCGCCAGGGCGAGGAGCGTGGGAAGGATCCGCCAGGCGAAGGATGGGGACTTTGCCATGGGTGACGCCAGATGCAGGCGTATTCTAGTGCACATGCGCGTCGACCCGGCCCGCCGTCGCCGGCGTCGCGGAACGCGCGTATCAACGCTCGTTCCCGCCCAGCGCGCGATATTTCCGCAGCAACTCGTACAGCACGACCCCGCCCGCCGTTGCGACGTTCAGCGACTGCTTGAGCCCCAGCGTGGGAATGCGCACGTGCACGTCGCAGGCCTCGAGAATCGAGGCGGACAGCCCGTCCACCTCGTGGCCGAAGGCCAGGCACACCGGGAAGGACGGCTGCCAGTCGAACAGGTCCACGGACTGGAGGCTGGTCTCCACCGCGGCGAGCTGAAAGCCGGATGCGCGCAGCGTGTGAAGCGCGGCGACGCCGCTCTCCACCCGCGCCCAGGCCACCGTCTGCTCGGCGCCCAGCGCGGTCTTGGCGATGCGCGGGTCTGGCGGTGCGGCCGTAATGCCAGCCAGGAGCAGCTTCTGCACGCGCACGGCATCGCCCGTGCGGAAGAACGCGCCAACGTTGTACAGGCTGCGCACGTTCTCCAGCAGGATGGTGACCGGGAGGCGGTCGATCCGGTCGTAGCCCGATGCGAGGCGAGTGGCCTGGAAGACAGGAGACATTGGTGCCGGTATTGATGATTGCGGCCTGACGATTGGCGAATTGGCGATCGACCATTGGCGATCGACGACCCCGGGCTTCAATCGGCACTCGCCAATCGTCAGTCGAAAATCGCCATTTTCCATCCCAGCCCTAGCCTCCAGCCCCCAGCCCCTAGTATTGTATGGCCGCTATGGTTACCTCTTCATCGCGGACGGCCTTCTTCGCCGCGGCGGCCGCGGTCCTGGCCCTCCTTGCCCCTGCCGCCGCCTCCGCTCAGCTTCGTCCGCCGTCAGTCCCCCTCGTCGCCGTCGACCCGTACTTCAGCATCTGGTCGGCTGCCGATCGCCTGACCGACGTGCCGACCAAGCACTGGACGGGGCGCCCGCACCGCCTGACGAGCTTCGTTCGCATCGACGGCAAGGCATGGCGCGTCATGGGTGACGAGCCAGCCGACGTCGCCGCGATGAAGCAGCGGAGCGTCGAGGTGAAGCCGACGCGGACCATCTACGTGTTCGAGACGCCGGGCGTGGAACTGACGCTGACCTTCACGACGCCCGCGCTGCCCGACGACCTCATGGTCCTCGCCCGGCCCGTGACCTACCTCACGTGGGACGCGAAGAGCGCCGACGGCCTGGCTCACACCGTGTCCGTGTACTTCGACGCCACCGCGGAACCTGCCGTCAACGAACCGGACCAGGAGGTGGTCTGGACGATGCAGACCGCCGGGACGCTCGAGGTGATGAACGCCGGCACCAAAGCGCAGCCCGTCTTGCAGAAGAAAGGCGACGACCTGCGCATCGACTGGGGCTACTTCTACGTGGCCGCGCCGCAGGCGGCCACCACGCAGGCGACGATCGCGCCCCTGTCGGCATCGAGGAAAGCGTGGCTTTCGCGCGGAACCGCGGCACCGGCGGCGATCCCCCTGAAGCCGGCGCCCGTGTCGGGAGACGCGCCGGTGATGGCCGTCGCGATGAACCTGGGTCGCGTCGAGAAGGAAACGGTTTCGCGCTGGCTGATGGTCGCGTACGACGACGTGTACTCGATCCAGTACTTCGGCAAGAACCTCCGGCCGTACTGGCGGCGGAGCGGGATGGACGCGCTGGGCCTCCTCGCGACGTCCGCCCGCGAGTACGACGCGCTTCGCGCGCGGTGCGCCGCGTTCGACGAGGAGCTGGGCAAGGATCTCCTCCAGGCCGGCGGAGAGCGCTATGCGGCTATGGCGGCGCTGGCGTACCGCCAGGCGCTGGCAGGCAACAAGCTCGTGGCGGACGCCAACGGCCAGCCGCTGCTCTTTCCGAAGGAGAACACCAGCAACGGCTGCATCGGCACGGTGGACGTCATCTACCCGATGGCCCCGCAGTTCCTGTTCTTCAGCCCGGCCCTCGCCAAGGCGATGCTCGTCCCGGTGCTCGACTATGCCGCGTCGCCCCGTTGGCGGTTCCCCTTCGCGCCCCACGACCTCGGGACATATCCGAAGGCCAACGGCCAGGTGTATGGCGGCGGCGAGAAGACCGAAGAGAACCAGATGCCGGTCGAGGAGACCGCCAACCTGCTGATCCTCGTCACCGCCGTGGCGCAGGTCGAAGGCAATGCGTCCTTTGCGTCGCGCTACTGGCCGGTGCTCGCCAAGTGGGCCGATTACCTCAAGGCGAAAGGCTTCGACCCGGAGAACCAGCTGTGCACGGACGACTTTGCCGGCCATCTTGCGCGCAACGTGAACCTGTCGGCCAAGGCGATCGTCGCGCTCGGCGCTTACGGCAAGCTCTGCGCCTGGCGCCGTGATTCGCGCTTCCCGGAGCAGGCGGGCCAGGCGGACGAGTTCGCGGCGCTCGCCAGGCAGCTTGCGGCCCGCTGGATCCGGGAGGCAGACGATGGCGACCACTTCCGCCTTGCGTTCGACAAGCCGGGAAGCTGGAGCCAGAAGTACAACCTCGTGTGGGACCGCATCCTGGGTCTGGACCTGTTCCCGCAGGAAGCCCTTCAGAAGGAGATGGCGTTCTACCGCCGCTCGATGAATCGCTTCGGCCTGCCGCTCGACAACCGCAAGGACTACGCGAAGATCGACTGGACCGTCTGGACGGCCACGATGACCGGATCGCAGGAGGACTTCGAGGCGCTGATCGGCCCGGCCTACGATTACCTGTATCTCACGACCGACCGCGTGCCGATCAACGACCTGTATTGGACCAGTGTCGGACGCGAGGCTGGCATGCACGCCCGCCCCGTCGTCGGCGCCTTCTTCCTGCCGGCGATGCGCGACCGCGCCCTCCTGACGAAATGGGCCGCGCGGGACACGACGAAGGCCGGCAACTGGGCGGTCTTCCCTGACGCCAAGTACGTGCCGCCGCCGGTTCTCGACACGATCACGCCGCTCGTGCCAACCGCGGACATCCAGGGCTCGCAGTGGGTCTACACGACAACCGCGCCCGCCGCGCGGTGGAACGCGCCCGTCTTCAAGGCCGTCGGCTGGAAGCAAGGCTGGTCGGGCTTCGGCACGCCGTCCACGCCAGGGTCGGCTGTGCGCACGATCTGGAACACGGCAGACATCTGGCTGCGGCGCGAGGTCGAGGTGCCGGCGGGCACCGACTTCAAGCGGCTCTACCTGGTCGTGCACCACGACGAGGACGTCGAGGTGTACATCAACGGCGTGCTGGCGGCGAAGGAAGAGGGATACGTGTCGAAATACGAGCCGGTCGCGATCAGCGTGCAGGCGCGGGCCGCGATCAGGGCGGGACGCAACCTCATCGCGGTGCACTGCCACCAGACGGGCGGCGGCCAGTTCGTGGACGTCGGCCTGGCGACGGTGACGTTCAAGTAGAGACAGCGGACAGCGGATGGGAAAGAGATGGCCGTACAACGCTTCGCTGCTTTGCTTCTCTCCGCGATCGCTGGGATTGGCCTCGCCGTGCACGCGGCGCCCGACCCACCGCCGGCCCCGTACGGCCCGGTGCCGACCGAACGGCAGCTGCGGTGGCACGCGCTCGAGTTCTACGGCTTTCTTCACTTCGGGGTGAACACGTTCACCGACCGCGAGTGGGGAAACGGCGACGAGGACGAGGCGCTCTTCAACCCGGCGGCGCTCGACGCGCGCCAGTGGGTGCAGGCGGCGAAGGACGCCGGCATGAAGGGCCTCATCATCACCGCGAAGCACCACGACGGCTTCTGCCTCTGGCCGAGCCAGTACACGGCGCACTCGGTGAAGAGGAGTCCCTGGCGTGGCGGCCAGGGCGACGTGGTTGGCGATCTCGCTCGCGCCTGCCGCGACGCCGGGCTGGAGTTCGGCGTCTACCTGTCTCCGTGGGACCGCAACCACGCGGACTACGGGAAGCCGGAGTACCTCACCTACTACCGGAACCAGCTGCGCGAGCTGCTGACGCAGTATGGCCGCGTCTTCGAGGTCTGGTTCGACGGCGCCAACGGCGGGAGCGGCTATTACGGCGGCGCGCGCGAAACGCGCCGGATCGATAACCGCACGTATTACGACTGGCCGACCACGTGGAACCTCGTGCGCCAGCTGCAGCCGGCCGCCGTGATGTTCAGCGACGCCGGGCCGGACGTCCGGTGGGTCGGCAACGAAGATGGGGTCGCGTTCGACACGAGCTGGTACGGGCTGGACCGGTCGAGGGTCTACCCGGGAGCACCGAACTACTCGAGGGACGGCACCGCCAAGGGAACACCCGAGGGCCCGGACTGGGTGCCGCCCGAGGTGGACGTCTCCATCAGGCCCGGCTGGTTCTATCACGCCGCGGAGGACGGCAAGGTGAAGTCGCTCGAGGCGCTGCTCGACATCTACTATCAGTCGGTCGGCCGCGGCGCCAACCTCCTGCTCAACGTGCCACCCGATCGCCGCGGACTCATCGCGGACGCGGACGTGCAGCGCCTCCGCGAGCTCCGCAAGTCAATCGACGCGACCTTCGCGACGGACCTCGCGCGAGGCGCCAGGGCAAGTGCCAGCGCGGTCCGAGGCACCGGGCAGCAATTCGCCGCCAGCCGCGTGAACGATGGCGACGCCCGGACGTACTGGGCGACCGGCGACGGGGTCACGACCGGGAGTATCGAGCTCACCTTCGCGCGGCCCGAGCGCCTCGACCGCCTGGTGCTCCAGGAGTTCATCGCGCTCGGCCAGCGAGTGGAAGGCTGGCGCCTCGAGGCCGAGATGAACGGCGCCTGGGCGCCCGTTGCGGAAGGCACGACCGTCGGCTACAAGCGCATCGCGCGCTTCGCGCCGATCATCGCTACCCGCCTGCGCGTCACGATCACGAAGGCCCGCGCCTGCCCGACGCTGTCGACGATTGGCGTGTACCGATCGCCGCAGTCGTGACAGGCGGGACGCCTGCCCTACCGAACCGGCCGCCACGCCCGCGACAGGCGGGACGCCTGTCCTACCGAACCGGCAATAGTCTCGTCACCGCGCTCTTGACCGCCGGCCAGGCGATGGAGCCGGGGACGATGACGTCGTAGTGCGACGCCGCGTCCACGACAATCTCCTCGACCTCGTCCCCCGCCATGCGAGCGGCCGCGGCGTAGGCCGATACGTAGGAGGCCGGGACGATCTCGTCGTGCCGGCCGGTGATGAGCACGTGAGGCACACCGAGCGGAAGCATGTCTGCGGGCGAGGCAGCACGGTAGCGCTCGGCCATCGCAGAACCGTCATCGCCGCGTCGGACCGGATCGGTTGCGGCCGCGTCCGCACCGAGCAGCGCGGTGACGACTGCGCCATTGCACGATGTGTCCTGCAGCGGAAGGAACCGGCGCAGGTCCACCATTCCCGCCAGGATGACCGCCGCGTGAATGGCCAGCGGGTTGGCTGCGAACAGGCCGGACTCCCGGGAGATGCGATGGCGCGCGGCCGCCCACAGCGCGAGATGGCCCCCGGCGGAGTGGCCGACGCTGACGACACGATCGAGGTCGAGGCGCCACACGGGCGCCACGTCCCGGAGCCGATCGACCGCGGCAGCGACGTCGAGGAACGTCCCCGGCCAGCCGCCGCCCGCCATCCCCAGCCGCCGGTACTCCACGTTCCAGGTCGCCATGCCCTCGCGGCGCAACGCCTCGGCCAGCGCGTGCGTCGTCGAGAGGTCGTAGCCGGCAAGGTAGCAGCCGCCGTGAATCAGGATGGCGATCGGGTGTGGGCCGGGACCCGACGGGAGCCGAAGATCGGCAAACTGCGCAGCGTCCGGCCCGTAAGCCACGCGGGTGTCCGGCGGCTCGAACGGCGCGGCCAGAACATCCCGCAGCGAGAGGACGCTCATCCCTTCAGTCCGCGCGCCTCGAGCAGCGGTTCGACGCTCGGCTCCTTGCCGCGAAACGCCAGGTAGAGTGCCATCGCCTCCTCCGTCCCGCCCTTCTCGAGCAGCGTCCGGAAGGCGCTCGCGGTCGCGCGGTCGAACAGCCCCTTCTCCTTGAACGCCTCGAAGGCATCCTTGTCCAGGACCTCGCTCCAGATGTAGCTGTAGTAGCCGGCCGCATACAGCGCGCCGTTCTCGCCGAAGACGTGGCTGAAATAGGGGCTGCGGTAGCGGACGGGGATCTGGCGCGGCAGCTGGATGCGAGCCAGGACCGCCCTTTCGAATGAACCCGGGTCGCCGTCGCCGGACGCCCGCCGCGTGTGCCAGTCCATGTCGAGCAGCGA
Source organism: uncultured Acidobacteriota bacterium (assembly GCA_963724775.1). Taxonomy (GTDB): domain Bacteria; phylum Acidobacteriota; class Vicinamibacteria; order Vicinamibacterales; family Fen-181; genus CAVRWB01. The sequence goes on along the minus strand of CAVRWB010000019.1, from coordinate 423,862 downwards.
CGCGGCCAGGTACTCGACCGTCGTGAAGCCCTGGTTGAACTTCTGCGCCCGCTTCACCTTCTCGAGAAGCGCGGACGGGATCGGCTCGCCCGTCTGCCAATGCCGGGCGTAGACGGCGAGCACCTCGGGCTCGGTCGCCCAGTTCTCCATGATCTGCGAAGGCAGCTCCACGAAGTCCGTCGGCACGTGCGCGAGCGAGCGGTACGGCACTTTCCCGAGCAGCGTGTGCAGCGCGTGCCCGAACTCGTGAAAGACGGTCTCTGCATCGTCCACGCTGAGAAGCGAAGGCGTGTCGGCGGTCGGGCGCGGGAAGTTGAAGACCGTCGTGACGACCGGGCGGACGTCGACGCCGGCCATGACCCACTGCGGGCGAAAGCTGTCTTGCCACGCGCCGCTGTTCTTGCCCGGCCTCGGAAAGAAGTCCATGTAGAGAACGCCCAGGTGGGAGCCATCGGCGTCGCTCACCTCGAAGGCCTGGACTTCCGCGTGATAGACCGGCAGATCGTCGCGTCGCGCGATCGTCACGCCGTACAGCCGGTTGGCCACGTAGAAGGCGCCGTCGCGAACCTGGTTCAGCGGGAAGTAGGGCCGGAGCGCCTGCATGTCGAGGTCGTAGCGCGCCTTGCGGATCTTCTCCGTGTAGTAGCGCCAGTCCCACGGCTCGAGCGTGAACGCGGGATCGTTCTGCGCTCCCTCGGCCTGCAGCGCGGCCGCCTCGTCGAGCGCCCGCGCCCTGGCCGGCGCCCACAGCCGCTCGAGCAGATCGTAGACGCGGGCCGGGGTCTTGGCCATCGCCTCTTCAAGGTTGAAGTCCGCGTAGGTCGCGTATCCGAGGAGGCGGGATCGCTCGAGGCGCAGCGACGCCAGGCGCGATACGATCGCCTTGTTGTCCCACTCGTCGCCGTGGTCGGCTCGCGACGTGTAGGCCTGGAGGATCTCGCGGCGCAGCTCGCGGGTGTCCGCGTACTCCAGGAACGGCCAGATGCTCGGCGCGTGCAGTGTGAACAGCCACCGGCCTGGCAGTCCCGCCGTGGCCGCCGCCTCCGAGGCCGCGGCGACGACGGCCTGCGGCAGCCCCGCGAGGTCGCGCCCGTCCGCGATGACGAGACGGTAGGCGTTTGTCTCGTGCAACAGGTGCTGGTCGAAGGTGACGGCCAGCTCCGCAATCTCTGCGTTGACCGACCGTAGGGCGGCCTTGCCCGCCCCGTCCAGGTTGGCGCCGTTGCGGGCGAAGTCGCGGTACGTTTCGTCGAGCAGCCGCCGCTGCGCCGGCGACAGGTTCAGCCCCTCCCGGTCCTCCCACACGCGCTTGATCCGCGCGAACAGCGCGGGGTTCAGCCGGATATCGTCGTCCAGCGCCGAGAGCCTGGGCGCGATCTGGAGGTTGATCTCCTGCAGCTGCGCGTTGGTTTCAGCGGTGGACAGGTTGGAGAAGACGCCGCGAACGTTCGACAGCGTGACGCCCGACTGCTCCAACGCCTCGACCGTGTTGCCGAACGTGGCCGTGTCGGGGGACGCGGCGATGGCGTCCACGTCCCGCCGCTGCTCCTCCATGGCCGCCTCGAAGGCCGGGAGAAAGTGGTCGGGATGGATCTGATCAAAAGGCGGAACGCCAAAAGGGGTGGTCCAGGCGGACAGGAGGGGGTTGGACGGCTCAGGGCTCATGGCTCAGGGCTCAGGGCTCGAGGCGCGAGCGGAGAAGCCCTAAGCCTTGAGCCCTAAGTACTTCGACTCGCAATTCCGGCCACGACCGCCTGCAAGCGTGCGTGGCCGGCCCTTCTCGCTCAGCACTTAGTCCTGACCCTTCGACAGGCTCAGGGTCATCCCGAGCAACGTCGAGGGATGAGGGCACAAATACGCTGCCGTATTTGTGCATCGAAGGACTAAGCCTTAAGCCTACACGATCATTTCAGCCCGCGCGCCTTGAGCAGCGGCTCGACGCTCGGGTCCTTGCCGCGGAACTTCCGGTAGGCGACCATCGCGTCCTCGACCCCTGCATTCTCGAGCAGGGCGCGGAACGCCTTGGCCGTGGGCTGGTCGAACAGGCCCTTGTCCTTGAACGCCTCGAACGCGTCCTTGTCCAGCACCTCGCTCCAGATGTAGACGTAGTAACCCGCCGCGTAGCCGCCGATGATGTGGTTGTAGTAGGTGCTGCGATACCGCGGCGGGATCTGCGGCAGGAGCTGGATCTTGTCCATCGACGCCTTCTCGAACGTCGTGGTCTCCTTCTCCTCTGGCGTCGTCAGCGTGTGCCAGTCCATGTCGAGGAGCGAGGCGGCCAGGTACTCCACCGTGATGAAGCCCTGGTTGAACTGCTCGGACTTCTTGATCTTCTCCACGAGCGGCGTCGGGATCACCTCGCCCGTCTTGTAGTGCTTCGCATAGACCTTCAGCACCTCCGGCTCGAGCGACCAGTTCTCCATGATCTGCGACGGCACCTCGACGAAGTCGCGCGGGAACCGGTTGATCCCGGTACGGCACCTTCCAGAGGAACGACGAGATCGCGTGGCCGAACTCGTGGAACAGCGTGCTCACTTCTTCGAGCGTCAGCAGCGCCGGCTCGTCACCGGACGGCCGCGAGAAGTTGCAGACGTTGGTGACGATCGGCCGGATCACCTTGCCGTTGCGCACCGAGCTGCCGCGCATGCCGCCGGTCCACGCGCCGACGCGCTTGCCGGGCCGCGGGTGGAAGTCGGTGTAGAACACCGCCAGGTGCGAGCCGTCGCGGTCCTTCACCTCGTACGCCTTCACCTCGGGGTGGTAGACGGGGAGGTCCGGCCGCGGCACGAAGGTGAGGCCATAGAGCTTGTTCGCGACGTAGAACGCGCCCTGCAGCACGCTATCCAGCTTGAAGTACGGGCGGAGCATCTGCTCGTCGAGGTCGTAGCGCGCCTTGCGCACCTTCTCGGTGTAGTAGCGCCAGTCGCCCGCGTCGAGCTTGAAGTTCCCGCCCTCCTTGTCGATCGCCGCCTGGAGGTCAGCCGCCTCGCGCAGCGCGACCTCGCGCGCCGGCTTCCACAGCTGGTTCAGCAGGCCGTACACGCCCGCCGGGTTCTTCGCCATGTTCTCTTCGAGGGCGAAGTCGGCGTAGCTCTTGTAGCCGAGCAGGTTGGAGCGCTTGACGCGCAGCGCGGCGATGCGGGCGATGGTCTTCTTGTTGTCGTACTGGTCGTTGTGATCGCACCGGCTCGTGTACGCCTGGATGATCTGCCGCCGCAGCTCGCGGTTGTCCGCGTACTGCAGGAACGGCCAGATGCTCGGCGCCTGGAGCGTGTAGACCCACTTGCCCGGCATCTTCGCGGCCTTGGCGGCGTCCGCGCCCGACGCGATGACCGAGGGCGGCAGGCCCTTCAGGTCCTCCTGCTTGTCGATCACGAGCTGGTAGGCGTTGGTGTCGTGCAGCAGGTTCTCCCCGAACTTGATCCCCAGCTCCGACGACTCGGCGTTGATCTTCTTCAGTTCGCTCCTTCTTCGCCGCGTCGAGGTTGGCGCCCGACCGGACGTAGCCCTTGTAGGTGTCCTCCACCAGCCGCTTCTGGACCGGCGTCAGCTTCAACGTCTCGCGCTTCGTCGTAGACGGCCTTGACGCGGTCGAACAGCTTCGCGTTGAGGCGGATCTCGTCGCGCGCCGCGCTGATGAGCGGCGCCGTCTCGCGGTTGACCTTCTGCAGCTCGGGGTTGGTCTCCGCACCCTGAAGCGCGCCGAACACGCCCTGGACCTTCGAGAGCAGCTCGCCGGACTGGTCGAGCGCGACAATCGTGTTCTCGAACGTGGGCGCCTGCGGGTTGTTGACGATGGTGTCGATTTCCTTGCGCTGCTCGGCGAGCGCTTCCTTGATCGCCGGCAGGAAGTGCTCCGGCTTGATCTCCTGGAAGGGCGGCACCTGGAAAGGCGTCGTCCAGGTCTTGAGGAGCGGGTTGACGGCTGCGGGCGCGGCCTGCGCGGGTGCGGCAGCAGGCTGGGCCCACGTCGGAACGGCGACGGCCGCGATGAGGAGCAGGAATAGAACTGCGCGTCTCTTCATAATCTGTGTGGCTCCATTGACCGGGCTGGCTGCCCGCCGAAGTACCCAAGGCACGCAGGGCGGGTGGGCTTGCCACGCCGGAGCGCCGAGAGGCGCGAAGGCGGGCGAGGCAATCTACCGCCGGGGTGAAGCGGAGGTCAAGTGGGACGGAAAGGGCCACGGCCAGCGTTCAAGCGGTCGCCGGTCAAGGGGTGCTGAGATAATGGGTCTTCGCAAGGACCCTGCCCTTGCGCCCCACCAGCCCCACCTCGATGGCATGCCAGTTCTTGTCGGAAGGCGCCGTTGCCTCGACGAAGAGGACGTAGTGGCCGGCCAGGGCGCCGGCCAGGCGCTGCATCGCCTGCTCGGTGAAGAGGTGCGTGCGCTCGAAGAAGCCGCCGGTGTCCTCCGCGGTCATCTGCAGGCCGGCCTCCAGGGTGTGGGAGTCGGCATCGGTGACGTCCAGGCAGAAGACGGAGGCGCGCGCCGCCTGGAGGGCCCTCCGCGCTTCGCCGTAGGCGTTCTCGATCAACAGCGTGCTGCCGGCAAGGCGGCCGAACCCATAGCCAATCAACACGACCGATTTCGAGCCCTGGAGCGGCTCCAGCGCCTGCCCGAGGAGGGCCAGCGCTTCCTCCATCGAGTACGCCCGGTTGGCCTTGACGACGTCGAGCGTGGTGAGCAGCGACGGCGAGAGCGAGGGCTGCACGGGCGGCGGGTTGCGGGAGAGGATGCCGTTCTCGAGCACGTCGCGCACGCGGTCGCGGTCGCGGGTGAAATCCAGCCAGACCTTCAGCTTGTAGTCGAACGACAGCACGGCCACGCGATCGTCTGGGCCGAGCGAATCGAGAAACGACCTCGCCTGGAACAACATCCGCATCAGGCCGACGATGCGGGACGGCTCGAGGTCCTTCTGGAAGAGGAACACTATCAGGCGGCCGCGGGCTTCGTCCGGCACGGGCGCAAGCGGAAGCGGCAGCCCGGAGGACGCGTCGGCGTCGGCGCGGCCCTCGTCGGCCCCAACCCAGAACGCGGATTCGACACGCGCCGGCTTGCCATCGATCTTCACCTTGAAGTCGGCGGGGCCCAGGCCTCGGATCGGCTGGCCGAAGTCGTCCACCGCCCGAGCGTCGATCAGCACGCGCGCCACCTCCACGCGCTCGGTGTGGCGGGGGATCTGCGGCTGCTGCTGCGGGGATCGGGCCTCGGAATGCTGCCGTGCAGGTGTGGGGCAAAGCACCGGCTTTGCCGCTTCCGGTTTGGCGCGAAGCTCCAGCTTTGCGTGCAGCGGCACGGCAAGGATGAGCCAGGCGAACAGGAGTGGCCGAACTGGGGCCATCGAGATCATCGTACGCCATGGCGCCGGCGAGAGCACGTCGGGATGGGTGTCAGGCTGGTGTCAGGCGTTCTCGGTTAGGGCAACCACCTGCTTGAACGGCATACCCAAATCGACAAATCAACAAGTCACAGATCCTCTAGGATAGGCCGCATGTTCTTCACCGTCGTGCTGTCCGGTCTCCTGCTCATGTCCGCCTATGTCGGCTGGCGGGCGGGATCGGTGGCCTGGATTCGGCGATGGCTGCCATGGTGGGCGCGGGCGATCACGCTCGTCGTGCTGGGCAGCAGCTACGTGATGGCGCGCGAAGCGGAGGGACGCGGCTTCCTGTTCGCGGCTCGCATGCTCGAGCTCGTCGGGGCGTACTGGATTGGCATCCTGCTGCTCCTCTCCGTTGCGATGCTGGCGGCCGATCTCGCGACGGGGTTCGGCCTGCTCGTGCGGCGCCGGCTTCCGTCGGTTCGGGCCTGGGCCCTCGTCGTTGGAGTGGTGCTCTCGACCGTCGCGGTCGTCCAGGGCCACAGGGCGCCCGTCGTGCGCGATCACGACGTGCGGCTGCCTGGACTGCCGGCCGCCAGCGAAGGCACCACGGTCGTCTTCGTATCCGATCTGCACCTCGGGTCGATGCTCGGCGAGCGGTGGCTCGCCGCGCGCGTAACGCAGATCGAGGCCCTGCGGCCGTCGGCCATCATCCTCGGCGGGGACATCCTCGAGGGCGACAGCGCCTCGGAGGCCTCGCTGCTGCCGTTGCTCGCACGGTTGACCGCGCCGCTCGGCGTCTGGGCGGTCGCCGGCAACCACGAATACCATGGCGGCGGCGCAGCCAGCCTCGCGTCGTTGGGGCACATGGGTGTTCGAGTGTTGAGGAACGAGTGGAGCCAGATTGCGCCGGGGCTGGTCCTGGCGGGCGCGGACGGCGGGCGCGGGCATGGCGGGTTGGCATCATCGACCGCTGCACGAGGGCAGGGGTGGCTGGCGGGGCGGCCGCCGGGCGCGGCGACCATCCTCATCTCGCATCAACCGGTACGCGTGCAGGATGCCGCTCAGGCGGGTGTCGGGTTGATGCTGTCCGGCCACACGCACGACGGCCAGATTTGGCCGTTCCGCTACCTGGTGCGGACCCAGACCCCGTTCCTCGCCGGGCGGTACGAGGTCGAGGGCATGCCGCTCATCGTCTGCCGCGGGACGGGCACGTTCGGCCCGCGCATGCGGCTGTGGTATCCGAGCGAGATCCTCCGCATCACGCTGCACTCGCGCTAGCCCGCCCTTGGACGACCTTGGCGGCGTATGATCGCCTGCAGGGCCGTGGCGCAGGGGGGCCGCCATGACGAAGAAGCAACTGCTGATCGTCGCGCTCGCCGCGTGCGTCCTCGTCTACCGAGGGCTCGACTTCTGGCAGTTCGCGCACGGAAGCGCCAGCGCGATGGACCTCGGCCTGAGCCTGGACTTCGCCGACGGCCGCCTGGCGGTGGTCCGCGTTCAACGCGCGCACCTCGACGGCGAGCCGACGGCGGCGGCCCTGGCGGGCATCAGGCCTGGCGACGTGCCCGTTGCCTTGGAGGATTCCGTTGGCACGCGCGTGCCCCTCGACAGCCTCGCGGCGCTGGGCCGGGCGCTCGGTCTCATGGACAGCAGCCCCGGCGCCGTGCTGATCTTCGACCGGCGGGGCGCGGAGGTCCGCCTGGCGCACTCCCGCAACCGCGCGGGCGGCTGGGCCTTCTTCGCGCTGCGAGCCGTGCCGCTGATCGTCCTGCCGCTCCTCGCCGTCCTGACCGCGCTCCTCATCGCCTGGCTGAAGCCGGACGACGGGCAGGCGTTGCTGGCCGGGCTTCTCTTCCTGTCGTTCTCCACGCTGTTCGGCACGGAGTTCTGGCGGTTCCCGCCCGGGATCCGCGAAGTGAGCAGCGTGGTGCACCAGTGCCTGGCCACCGCCTTCGGCTACCTGCTCCTGAGGTTCTTCCTGGTCTTCCCGGGCCCCAGCGCGCTGGATCGCGCCGCGCCATGGCTCAAGCACGCGCTGCTCGTGCCCGTCGCCGCGCTCGCCGTCATCGGCAGCGCGCTCACGATCGTCGCACTCTACTCTCTCGCGGCCGCCGGCCGGATCTTCACCGCGTGCGGCGGCCGGCGGGTGATCTGGCTGTACCTGGCGTTCTCCCTGGCACCGCTGGGACTCGGCCTCCTGACGGGCATCTGGGAGCTGGTGCACGCCGCCACACCGAGCGCGCGGCGCCGGCTCGGCATCCTGCTCGGCGGCGCCCTCGCGGGCCTGCTGCCCATGCTGGCGGCCGTGGCGTACTTCGCGATCAGCAGGCAGGACGCCGTCACGCCGTGGACGGCGGTGTTCGTCCTGTCCACGCTGCCGCTGTTTCCGATGTCGTTCATCTACGCGGTCGTGCGCCACCGCGTGCTCGGCGTGACGCTGCTCGTCAGGAAGGGGGTGCAATACGCCCTCGTCTCGCGCGGCTTCCTTGCGGCCGAGGGCCTGGTGGTCTTCGCCGCGCTCTATTTCGGCGTCGGTCCACAGCTGGCCCGCATCTTCCCGGCGGCGGGCGGAGGCGCACTTGCCACCACCAACGCCGTCGCGACACTGTTCGTCCTCGGAGGCATCGCGAATGTCAACCGCCGTCTGAAGCCGGCGCTCGACCGTCGGTACTTCCGCGATCGGTACAACGGGCAGGCCGTTCTGTCCGAACTCGGCGGCGACCTGGCACGATCACCGACGGACACGGGGCTGATCGCGGGGGCTCTCGCGACGCGCCTCGAGGCGGCGCTGCACGCGCGCATGGTGAGCGTGCTCCTCGACGATTGGCTTGCCCGAAAGACGACGAAGGACGCGAACGCGGGACAGGAACAGCGGTTCGTTCTCTCGGCCCGTGCCGGCGCCGGTCGCCAGGACGGCCTCGCCGCCCCGGAAGACATCCCGGTTCACTTGCTTCCGGCGCTCGCGTCCGGCGAGGGCGAGGCGGAAGCACTCGGGCAGCGGGTCGCTGTCGTGGTCGAGCCCGGAGACGCGCGCCTGGACCCGCTCTGGGAGCTCGGCGTCCGCCTGGTCGTCCCGATGAGCGGCCGTGACGGCTTCTTCGGCTGGGTCCTTCTTGGCGACAAGCTGTCAGAGGAGGCATACACGCTGGAGGACCGCGCCTTCGTCCAGGCCGCGTCGCAGCAGGTGGCAACCGCCCTCGACTACGCCCGCCTGATCGGCCGCGTTGCCGAACAGGAGGCGATGCGGCGGGAGCTGGACATCGCGCGGCAAGTGCAGGCAGGGCTCTTCCCGCAGCGCCGGCCGCCGGTCGCGACGCTCGACTACTTCGGCACGTGCCGAACGGCGCGTGAAGTCGGCGGCGACTACTTCGACTTCCTGGAGATCGGCCCGGCACACCTGGGGATCGCCGTCGGCGACATCTCGGGAAAGGGCGTGTCGGCGGCCCTGCTGATGTCCAACCTCCAGGCGATGTTCCGCAGCCGCGCGGCAGCCGAGGGACTGCAAGTCGGCCGCCTCGTGGCCGACGTCAACCGCCTCCTCGCCGACTCGACCGACCCCAGCAAGTTCGCGACCCTGTTCTATGGCGTCTTCGACACGCGTAGCCGGCGTCTTGTGTACGTCAACGCGGGCCACAACCCGCCGTTCCTCCTGCGCGAGAGCGCCAGCGAAGTGCGCCGGCTGCAACCGACCGGAATGGCACTGGGCTTCACCGCGAGCGCGTGCTACGAAGTGGCCGAGGAACTGCTCCTGCCTGGAGACGTACTGGTCGTGTTCACCGATGGGGTGACCGAGGCGCTGGACGAGGACGGCAACGAGTACGGCGAGGACCGGCTGGTGTCCGCACTGATGGAGCAGAGGCATCTCGAGGCACAGCCGCTCTGCGAGCAGATCCTCGCGGACGTCGCGCGGCACGTCGGTGCTGCGCGACAGCACGACGACGTCACGCTGGTCGTTGCGCGGGTGAGATAAGCCTGATGGCTACCGGGCGATTGGGTGAAACAGCGGCCGCAGCCGCTCGGACATCGCGATTTGGATCGTGCCGTCGGGCTTGCGGAAGGTGATGAGCCCCATCATGCCCGGGAAGGAGTCGATGAAGGACAACCCGTGCTGCGGCCCCATGACGAGGGCTGCGGTTGACACGGCATCGGCGATCGTCGCGTCCGGGGCGTAGAGCGTCACCGAGAGCGCCCCCGATTCCGCCGGCCGCAGCGTGCGCGGGTCGAGGATGTGGCCGTACTGCTTGCCGTTGATCGTGAGGAAGTTCGCGTTCTCGGCGGACGTGGAGACCGAGCCCTCGGGGAGATCCAGCGTCCCGAGCAACTCGCCAGGATGGTCCGGGTCGCGCACGCCGACCGTCCAGCTGCTCTTGCCCGGCGGCCGGCCGAGCATGTACTGGTTGCCGCCCGCGTCGATGTACCCGGCCAGGCCCCGCTTGCGCAGCGCGCCGGCGGCCAGTTCGACGGCGAATCCCTTCGCGATGCCTCCCAGATCGACTTCGACGCCCGGGCGGGCGAAGCGCATGGTGTGCGCCCCTTCGTCCAGGACCACGTTCCGGTAGTTCACCGCCGGGCGCAGCGCCGCGATCTCCGCGTCCTCCGGGCAGGTGCGGCTTGCGCGTGCGGAAGCCCCACATCTCGATGGCGGGTCCGATGGTGAGGTCGAAGGCGCCGCCGCTGCGGTCGCCCACCTGGAGGCCGGCCTTGATCACGGCGAACAGGGGGTCGCTCAGGTGAACGGGCGCCGCTGCCGCCGCGCGGTTGGCGACCATCAGCTCGCTCTCCGGCTTCCAGTTGCTCATCATGCGATCGACTTCCACGATCGCGCCGAAGGCCTCGTTGATCGCGGCGGTCCGCGCGGCCGCGTCGCCGTTGTAGGCGCGGACCTCGACGGAGTTGCCCATGATGTAGCGGAAGTCGCGACTGACGTCGCCCGTTTCAGGTGCGGCCTGGGGCTGGACGCGGGCGGCTGGCGCCTGGGCGCCCAGGCTGCCGGCGCCGACCAGGACGACGGCGGCGAGAAGCGTCAGCGGGAAGGCTTTCATCAGAACGGTATGCGGAGGCCGAGCGACAGGACGCCCGCGACGAAGTTCGTGTTCGACAGGTAGCGCTGGTACTCCGCCTCGAACGCGGTCCCTTTCTTCAGGCCGAACCAGAAGTGATCGGGCGTGATGGTCAGCTTGCCGCTATAGAGGTTCGAGTTGAACGGGCCCAGGCGGAAGTCGCCGGTGTAGTAGTCGGGCGTGCCGGTGTAGGACGGCTGGTAGAAGAACGCGCCGGTCTGGTCGTACCACCGGTACGTGAAGCCCGCCATCACCTTCGGGGTGAAGTAGTGCGAGAGGCCAACGGAGACCGTGTTCGAGTCCAGCTGCCAGTTGTCGATGTAGCGGCGGTAGTCGGCCTCGAGGTACGTGGCCCCCGGCAGCGCCTGACGAACCCGCGCCATCAGCGTCTGCCGGGTGCGTGAGTCGGGAACGACGCCAAGCTGCATCGTGCCGTTGACGCTCGTCCGCAGGAACGGGCTGGACTGGTAGCCGTTGATCTGGTTCAGCTCGTAACCGAGTTGCACCACCGTGGTCTTGGTCACCGTTTGCGTGACGGACGCATATGCATCCTGCGACACCTGGTGCTGGACCTCTTCGGTCGGGTGCATCTGGGGCCGGTTGTAGGAGAACGAGTACCCGCCGGCGACCGTGGTGTTCGCCTTGTTGAAGTCGCGCGACACGCTGATCATGCCGGTGTCGGCCGCGTAGAAGTTCTCGCGGCTCACCTCCCCGCCGAAGTCCACCTTGAAGTCGCCGAACTTCTTGCGCACGTTCAGGTCGAGAAAGGTGCGGTGGTTGTTCGCGCCATCGCCATGGCAGCGCGCGCAGGAGTCGGACGCGGCCGTGATGCCGTCCACGCCGAACTGCAGCCTGAGGCCCGTGCGGTCCGTGAAGTCCTTGTCGAAGTCGACGAGCGGCGACAGGACGGTGACGCCGCGGCTGTCCTGGAACGTGTGGAACTGGATGCGCATGAAGTTCTGCGCCCAGTCGGGGGACGTCCCGATGGCGAGCGCGGTCACCGACAGCGCGCCCACAATCCATCCGGTCCGCGCAGCGCGTCCTACTTGCACCCGCAGCCTCCACCCTGGATGCCGTAGCCGCCCGCGGAACCCTCGCGCGCCGTCTGCCAGTGGACGTTGTACGACGCCTGCGCGCCGTTCGAGTCGAACACCATGCACGGATTCGCAAGCTGCGCGCGCTGCCACGGTTCGACCGTCGCGCAACCCGCAGCGCCCCAAGCCAGGCCAGCGATCCCGGCCGCCATCACCACCGCGCGCTTCATCGTCATCGGCGCCGCCTTTCTTGCCCTTACTGCATTCCGGTGGATTCCCGGATTAGTTCCTCGACTCTCCCAGCAACTGTTCGATCTCGCGCCGGTAGTCCTCGACCGTCTTCTGCGTATAGCCAGCGTGGACGAAGCGAACCTTGCCGTCCCGGCCGATCAGGTACGACGTCGGCATGCCTTCGAGGCCAAACGCCTTGGCCGACTTGCCCTGCGGGTCGAACGCGACCGTCATGGCGTGTGGACGGTCGGCAAGGAAGCGGTCCGCGTCGCGCCGCTTCTCATCCAGGTTGATGGCGACCACCTCGAACCCGCGCGTGCGGTAGTCCTGGAACAGGTCCTCGAGCACGGGGAACGCCGCCGCGCACGGACCGCACCAGCTCGCCCAGAAATCCACGAGCACCACGGTTCCCCTCAGCGACGCGAGCGAAACGGGACGCCCGTCGCCCGTCGTCAGTTCCAGGGCGGGCGCTGCCTGACCGGGCAGGAGGGCGGACGCGGCGGGGACGCGCACCGGCAGCAGGATGATCACGGCCAAGGCGACGCTGGCAAGGAGGGTGAGCGGTTGTCTCATGGTTAGCGAACTGGTTGTCTGCGTTTCCGTTCTTCCGTTGGCTGTTTTCCGCAGGGGCCGCCGTGTGTCCTCAGCGCGTCTGCGCCGCCTTGTTGTCCACGACCCAGGCCCGCACGAGCGCCGCCTTCGTGGCCCGGTCGCCGGTGAAGTAGCGGTACATGCTGCCGTTCGGTTGCGTGGTCGTAACCAGCCGCGAAAAGGCGTTGCCGGCAACGACATCACGCATGACCGCGGCGTAGGTGGACATCGAGTAGCCGCCGGACGGTCGCGAGTTGCTGTGGCAGTAGACACAGTCGGAGTCGAAGATCGGCTTCATGTCCGGGGTGTAGGCCAGCGGCCCGGTCGTGGTCGGCGCCGGCGTCGTCGTGCCTCCCGAATCCGTGGACGGGCCGACCGGGCTCCCCACATCGGTGGGCGGCTGCGCCTTCACGCAGGCGCCGACGAGCGGCAGAAGGACGACGAGAAAAAGGGCGGCGCCGGCCGGAGCAGCGGACCGGCGCACGCCCACGATCGGGAGACGTGTGGTATTGCCCATTCTTCACGGGCTCGAGCAGCAAGTTGTGGACCAGATGAGTCCGTTGATTCGTCAGGCCGCAACCGCTTGCAGTTCTTATACTTACTGGGTTCGGCTGGGGACACCCCCGCTTCGTGTCCCTCGAGCGAATGTCCTCGCCACCGGGCGGTGTCCGCGCTGAATGACGCCGCTTCTCACCCAGGGCGACAGGAATTGCGAGGGCCGTCGGAGCGGGCCGTCGGCGCGCGGGAGTCTGGCGCCGATCCTCAGCCCTGAGCCTCGAGCCCTGAGCCATGAGCCTGCAGATACGGAATCGTCATCGGCCCTTCCGGCAGGACGGCCACCGGAACGTCTCCGCGGCGCGCCAGTTCCTCCGCCAGGCGGGACTCGATGTCGGCGATCGGCTCGAGGTGGGCGGCGCGGACCTCGTCGGCCGGGAGGTCGCTGAAGAGGCCGACTCCGGCCTTGAGCAGGATCATCGCCAGCAGCTGCGCCTCCCACTGGTCGTACAGGCTGAAGCCGGGCGCGGTGATCGTGTCCAGGATCGCGCGGGCGCTTGGGTGATCGACCATCAGGCGGCGGAAGTTGCCGTGGGCCGGGAAGCCGTCGTTGCACCGCGCGGCGGCCAGGATCAAGCCGCCGGGCTCGACGATCTGCGCGGCAGCCGACATTCCCTTCACCGCCTGGTAGAGATTCTGGTCCAGCGGGTAACCGCTGTTCGTGGTGACGACGATCGGGAAGGCATGCGGCTGGCCGGCCATTGCCGTGGCGCGGGCGAACTCGCAGCCCACGCGGTGCGCCTCCAGCGGATCGCCGCAGAAGAAGCGGGTGATCGCGCCATCGCGGTTGAGGGTGACGTTGACGCAGAAGTCCACCGGGACGAGCGCGCCGTTCGCCCGAACCTGGTCCTGGGTCGGGTTGCCTTCGAGGCAGCCCCACGTGCTCCGGGGATCGCCAATCACCGCCGCCCGGTGGTAGTGCATGATGGCGTCGATGTCGGCAAGCGCCGGAAACACGCCCTTGTACCCGCCGGAGAAGCCGGCCATGAAGTGGGGCTCGATGAAGCCGAGGACGATGCGCCGGTCCGCTTCGACCCACTGGCGGTTCATGTGCACGGCATGGCCATCCGGCGTGCGCCCGGCGGGCGCAAGGCCCGCGGGATCGTGCGCCGAGTGGTTGACGAGGCGGTAGCGGGCGAATACCTCCGGCGCCCACCATCGCCCGCAGTTCGTCTTCGGTGTTCACGCGGTGCGAGCCCGTGCCGTTGACGATCGTGACGTCCTCGGCAGGCACGTGCGAGAGTTCCTCGAACAGCCACGCCAACAGCCGGCCGGACGGCAGCGGCCGCGTGATGTCCGGGATCGCGACGGCGAGGCGCTCGCCGGCCGTTACGCACTCGGCGAGCGTCCGCGCGCCGATCGGACGACGCACCGCTTCCCGAAAGGCCGCCGCCTCGTCCGGAAGCCCCGGCACGAACGCCGGCGCGAGCACGGTGACGCGCGAGGAAGGGATCTCGACAGGTAGATCACCCCGGCCGTAGCGAAGATGGACCAGCATGGGGCGTACTTTACACCTGGCGAAGTGGAAGCTTGGCGGCGGGCACGGAGTACCCTGGCACCCTTGCACCCTTGCACCTTTGCACCTTTGCCGAGCACGCTTGCACCAGTGGCGATTGCCGATTGGAACCTCGCACGGCCTGCACCCCTGCACCCTGCACCCTTGCACCCTTGCACCCAAACCGTTACTGTCTTCTGCGTCCTGCCTCAGCCGTGGCGCGGTCCACGGTGTCCTGGCCTCCTAAAGGAGCGGTTGCATGCGAAAGGCTCGTCCCGTGTTCAAGGCCGTTGGCGTCGCCGCGGTTGCCGTGCTCGCCCTCGTCCTCTTCGCCGCCGATCTGGGCGCGCAGGCCGCGTCCCCGGATCTCCTGAAGTCCTTTTCCTATCGCGCCATCGGCCCGACGCGTCAGAGCGGGCGCTTCGTCGACTTCGCCATTCCCGAGCTCGAGCGCAACACCATCTACGCCGCAACGGGCTCCGGCGGGTTGTGGAAGTCGGTGAACAACGGCATCTCCTGGGATCCGATCTTCGATCACCAGCCGGTCTACTCGATCGGCGACATCGCGGTTGCCGCCACCAACCCGAACATCGTCTGGGTGGGCACCGGCGAGGCGAACACCTCGCGCAGCACCTACTGGGGCGACGGGATGTACAAGTCCATCGACGCCGGCAAGACGTGGGCGAACATGGGTCTCAAGGACACGCACCACATCGGCCGAATCGTCATCCACCCGAAGAACCCGGACATCGTCTATGTCGCCGCTCTCGGCCATCTGTACTCCGAGAACGAGGAGCGGGGCGTCTTCAAGACGATCGACGGCGGAAAGACGTGGACCAAGTCGCTCGACGTCAAGCTGAATGGCAAGGCGATTGGCGCGTCAGACCTCGTGATGGACCCGGTGAAGCCCGAGATCCTCTACGCCACGACCTACGACAAGGAACGGAAGCCCTGGACGTTCAACCTGGGCGGCATGGGCAGCGCGATCTACAAGACGACGGACGCGGGCAAGACGTGGACAAAGCTCGCGGGCGGGCTGCCCGGCGGCCCGCTCGGCCGCATCGGCATCGACATCTCCCAGAAGAACCCGCTGATCCTCTACGCCAACGTCGAGAACGCCAACAAGCCGAACATGTCGGCGGCCGACCGCGAGAAGGAGATTCGCGAGGGCAAGTCGAGCGACGGGCAGATCGGCGAAGAGGTCTACCGCACGGACGACGGCGGCAAGACGTGGAAGAAGGTGAGCCCCGAGAAGCAGAAGATCGGCGGCGGCCCGGGCTACTACTACATGGACATCCGCGTCGATCCCAACGACGCCAACCACGTCTACGTCCTCACGGTCGGCGTCCAGGAATCGAAGGATGGCGGGAAGACGTGGGCAAACGCCTTCCAGTTCGGCGGCGACAACCACGCCATGTGGATCGACCCGAAGGACTCCAGGCACATGCTGCTTGGCTACGACCACGGCATGGGGATCACGTACGACGCCGGGAAGAACTGGTACCACCCCGACGAGCTGCCGCTCGCGCAGCTGTATGCGATCAGCGTGGACAACCAGGTGCCGTACAACGTCTACGGCGGCCTGCAGGACAACGGCTCCAAGCGCGGGCCGAGCACCAAGCGGCCGGGCCGGACGGGACGGTCGCAGATCGTCTTCGAGGACTGGCAGAACACGGGCGGCGGCGACGGCACGTACAACGTCATCGAGACGGTGACGAACCGGTACCTCTACAACGAGTCGCAATTCGGGTCCATTCAGCGCACCGACCTGTACACGGGCGAGAGCAAGGGCATCGGCTACCGCGACGAGACGCTGCGCTACAACTGGACGGCGCCGATCCTCGTCTCGCCACACGACCCGAACGTCGTGTACCACGCGGCCAACAAGCTGTTGAAGTCCGCGTCGCGCGGTGATTCGTGGGAAGTGGTCAGCGCCGACCTCACGACCAACGACCTCACCAAGCTCACGACCGGGCCGACCGTGAACGGCAAGATGATTCCCAAGGGCGGCGACGGCAACATTCAGTACTGCACGATCACCACCATCGACGAGTCGCCGATCGTTCGCGGCCTCCTCTACGTGGGGACCGACGATGGCAACGTGTGGGTGTCGAAAGACGACGGGAAGAACTGGACGAAGCTGAACGAGAAAATCAAGGGGAACCCGGGCCTCTGGGTGAGCCGCGTCCTGGCGTCGCGCCACGCACCCGGGACGGCGTACGTCACCTACACGGGCCTGCGCAACGACGACTTCCGTCCGTTCGTCTACAGGACGACCGACTACGGTGACACGTGGACGTCGATCGTCGGCAACCTGCCGAACAGGAGCGTCAACGTGATCCGCGAGGATCCGAGGAACCCGAACCTGCTGTTCCTGGGCACCGATTTCGGCGTCTACGTGAGCGTCGACGGTGGAGCGACGTGGAACGAGATGTCGAACAACATGCCCAATCAGCCGGTCCACGACCTGGTCGTCCACCCGCGCGAGAGCGAGCTGGTGGTGGGCACGCACGGCCGCGGCTTCTACATCGCGGACATCTCCGCGCTCGAGGAGATGAGCGGCACGGTGCTGGGGCAGGACTTCTACGCGTTCGAGGTGAGGCCGGCGGTCAAGTGGCAGTCGCGCCTGGAAAGGGAGACGGCAGCGACCAACTTCAACGGCCAGGTGAGACCCAACGGCGTCGTGGTCAACTACTATCAGAAGGCGGCGGCGGCCGGCGACATCGGCATCCAGGTGCTGCAGGGCCCGCGCGTGGTGGCCGAGACGAAGAAGGCGCCGAACGCGGCCGGCATGAACCAGATCCTCTGGAACATGCTCGTCACGCCGGTCACGCTGGTCCAGCAGCCGCAGCAGGGCCGCGGCCCTGGCGGCGGTCGTTTCCGCGCGGCGGAGCCGACCATCCCGACGTTCGGGGGCAATGTCCCCGCGGATCCTGGCGAATACACGATCGTGATCACCGCCGGGGGCAAGACCTACTCGAGGACCGCTCGCATCCTCGAGGACGTGTGGTTCGACAGGGTGTTCTAGGGCGTTGACCGTTGAGCGTTGACCGTTGAGCGTTGGCGCTGGGCGTTGGCGGTTAACCGTCGACGCTCGACGGTCGACGCTGAACGCCGTGTCGAGCTAGGCCCGACAACGGATTGACGAGTGGCGAGTACCGGCACAATCGCCATTCGTCAATCAACAATCGTCATTCGTCAGTTCGTCAGTTCGTCATGATTCCCGTCTTCCACGTGGACGCGTTCACCGCCAGGCCGTTCGCCGGCAACCCGGCAGCGGTGTGCCTGCTCGATGAGCCGCGCGACGAGCGCTGGATGCAGCAGGTGGCGCGCGAGATGAACCTGTCGGAGACGGCGTTTGTGATCGCGAACCTGGAGGTGTGCGCCACGCCTCCAGCGAACGAAGGACTTGCCCTCCGCTGGTTCACGCCGCTCGTCGAAGTGGATCTGTGCGGCCACGCCACGCTCGCCGCGGCGCACGTCCTCTGGGGGACCGGCCGGCTGGCGGCCGACGCCCCAGCGCGCTTCCTGACGCGGAGCGGCCTCCTCACCGCGAATCGCACGGACGGCTGGATTGAACTGGACTTCCCGGCGACGCCTTGCACATCGGGCACGCTCTCGCCGGCGCACCTGGCCGCGTTGGGCCTCGCGGCGCCGCGCTTTGTCGGGCAGGCCGGCCCGCGCCACGTCATCGAGGTGGACACCGAGTCGCACGTCCGCGCGCTCGCCCCCGATTTCCTCGCGCTCCGCGGCCTTCCGGGCCGCGGCATCGCGGTTACCGCGCGGGGAGACGGCCGGCCGTACGACTTCGTCACGCGCTATTTCGCGCCGTGGGTCGGGGTGGATGAAGACCCGGTGACGGGGTCGGTCCACTGCGCGCTCGCAACGTTCTGGTCGGCACGCCTCGGCAAGCAGGAGATGCTGGCGTTCCAGGCGTCGCCGCGCGGCGGGGAGATTCGCCTTCGGGTGGACGGCGACCGCGTGCGTCTCGGTGGACACGCGGTGACGGTGGTCAGAGGGGAATTGGCGGTTGACGATTGACGAGTGCCGATTGGCGATGCTCCTCGAGTTGAATCGCCGGCGTCAATCGTCGGTCGCCAATCGTCAATCATCAATCGTCATTGCCCTCCCAGGTACCGCAGCGCCAGCAGCGTAATGTCGTCCTCTTGCGCGGCGCTCGTTTCGAACGCCTGCAGGCTGCGGAAGAGATCGTCGACGAGGCGGGACGCGCCCGCGTGCGATCGCGCGCTTTCCTGGATCGTCCGCTCGACGCGCGCCAGGCCAAACTGCTCGCCCGCCGGGCTCCTCGCGTCGGTCGCCCCGTCGGTGTAGACGACGATCGCCTCGCCAGGGGCGAGCTGAATGGTCTCCTCCGCGTACGCCAAATCGTCGAAGACGCCGAGAGCAGGGCCGCCACCCGCGGTGATCGGCTCGGTGCGGCCGTCGGCGCGCACGAGAAACGGCGGGTTGTGGCCGGCGTTGCACACCGCGAGCCGGCCGGTCGCCGGGTCGAGCCAGCCGGCGAACGCCGTGACGAACATCGCGCGCTCGTTGTCACGCGACAGTTCCCGGTTCATCCGTGCGACCGTCTCCGCAACCGATGCCCCGCCATGCCGCACGGCGCGGAAGAGCGTCCGCGCGACCGCCATGAACAGCGCCGAGGCCACTCCCTTCCCGGAGACGTCGCCGACGATGAACCACAGGCGCCCGTCGTCCATTTCGACATCGTAGAAGTCGCCGCCCACGGATCGCGCCGGCTTGAGCGCCGCCCCGACTTCGACGCCCTGACATTCCGGGAATCGACGCGGCAGCATCCCCATCTGGATCTCGTGCGCCAGCGCCAGTTCGTGATCGAGAACGCGCCGCGCGGCGGCCTCCTCCATCAGGGCCACGTTGCGCACGCGAAGGGCCGCGGTCGAGGCCAGCGAGACCAGCAGGTCGAGGTCCGCGTTGGTGAACTTCCGGACCCGGACGCGCGAGTAGAGCGCCATCATCCCCAGGCAGCCCTCGCCATCGACGATGGGAGCGGCGGCGATGCTGCGGACGCCTGACAGGACCATGCTTTGTGCCACCGCGAACCGCTCGTCCATCAGCGCGTCCAGGACGACGGCCGGCTTCCGCTTGCCGATGACCTCGTCGGCCAGCCGGCGCGAGACAATCAGATCTCCCTTGGCACCAGGAAGGCGGCGCGCGGCCGCGTGGCGCAGCGTGCCGTCCGCTTCCTGCAGGACGATCACCGCCTCTTCCGGCGCGAGCACGGCGAAGACGCGGTCGAGGATCAAGTCGAGCAGGTCGGCGAGGGTGATGGGGGTCGCGAGCGCGCGATGCACGTCGTTGAGGATTCGCAGGCGGCCGGCGTCCGCGGATTCGGCGGAGTCGTCCTGGCCAGTCACACCGGATCGGAGGCCCGAGCCGGATTCGACGGGAGCTGGCACGGTGGTCGGCTGTGGCTCCACCACGATCCGCGTGTTGCCGAGCGAAACGACATCGCCAGGGCCCAGCCGCGATTCCTGGAGGCAGGGCTGCCCGTTGAGGAGCGTGCCGTTGCTGGATCCCAGGTCCTCCAGCCACCACGCGCCGTCGCGCTGGATGAATCGCGCGTGCTTCCGCGACATCCGCTCGTCGTCCACGGTGAGGTCTGCGCTCGCCGATCGTCCAACGACGAATGCCGCGGTGCGGGGGTCGTGGTCGAAGGGATCGCCGCCCGGCGGTTCCACCCGAAGCCGCGGCGCAGCTCGAGCGTTGCCCCCCACCTGGGGGTCGGGCGGCGTCACCTCGGGGTCAGGTGTCATACGGCGGCAGCCAGGCGCGCGATCGCGCCGGCCGGCGTGGCCTCAACCGTGAAGAGCGGCAGGAACCCGGCCAGCTCGAACACCTGCCGGACCGGCTCGGTCAGCGCGCACAACACCCAGGCGCCCTGCGCCTCCTTCATCCGGCGTGCGGACACGAGCAGGACGCGGAGCCCGGCGCTGCTGATGTAATCCACGGCGCCGAAGTCCAGGACCAGCTGCCGCGCGCCAGCGCCGATCGCGGCCGTCAGTGCCTGCTCGAGGGTTGACGAGGAGGTGCTGTCCACACGTCCTGCAGCGGCGAGCACGAGGACGCCGCCGGCTCGATTCTCGGTGATGGTCATACTCGGGCTCCAGCGTCGAGATTGGCGAAGCGGAAGCTTCGCCCCGCGACCCGCGTGGGCAGGGACGCCCGCGAATACTGCTACGCCTGAACGTGGAGGGCCATCGTCAGGACGTTCTTGCCGTCCCGCCACTCGTAGCGGGCTTCGTCGGTCAGCGACCGGATGAATGCGATACCGAGGCCGCCCGGCGGGCGCTCGTCGATCGGCAGATCCGTCCGCGGCGGGGGAACGTCCAGCGGGTTGAAGCGCGGCCCGCTGTCGATCACCACGACGGTCACGATGCCGCGGCGGAAGCCGTATTCCAGTTCGATGTCGGCCGGCGCGCGCCCGGCATAGGCGTAGCGGACGACGTTCGACAGGACCTCGTCCAGCGCGACCTGCAGCTTCCAGGCGGCGGTGAACGGCACGCCATGCGCGGTGCGAAACCGGTCGAACGTCTCGGCGGCGAGGCGGACGCCCTCGTCCGAGCCGGCCACGCGGAGCACCAGGTGCTGATCCATGGCGGTGGTGGACAGGCATTCCGCCTGTCGTCGCGGGCCGCTGCCCGCATGTGAGGTGAACATCTCATGTTACCACTGGGGCGCGTCAGGACGGCGGTCGCCCGTGCGAGCCGGCCGGATCCGGTCGGCCGGCACCCGGTGTGCTATAAACGAGCTTCACCAACTTCTCCAATGCCGGCGTGTATTTCATGGTGAATGCGGACGAACGCGAGCTCGTTGCCCGGTGCCTTCGCGGTGACCTTTCGGGTTTCGAGCCGATCGTCGAGCGCTACAACCGCGTGCTGTTCGGCGTCGCGTTACGCCTGCTCGGCAGTTACCAGGACGCGTGCGATGCGACGCAGGATGCGTTCATCAAGGCGTTCGAGCACCTTGACACCTACGATCCCGATCGAAAGCTCTTCAGTTGGCTCTATCGGATCCTCGTCAACGAGTGCCTCAACGCGCGGCGCGCGCGGCGGCCGGCCGAACAGCTCGACGAACGCATGGCCGGCAGCCTTGCGCCGGATGAGGCGGCGGAGGCCGGGGAGCGGCGCGAGCACGTGCAGGCGGCGCTCGAGCAGCTGCCGTTCGACTCGAAGCAGGTGGTAGTCCTGCGGCACTTCGCCGAACTTTCGTATGCCGAGATCGCGGAGACCCTGGGGATTCCTGAAAAGACCGTGAAGTCGCGGCTCTTTACGGCGCGCCAGCGCCTGGCGGAGCTGCTGACGGCTCGAGGCGATATCCAATGAAAGACATTGAACGCGTCAACCTGGTGCACGCCGACATCGACAAGACGGCGACGGCCGACGACAAGGCCAGGCTCGAGGCCGAGCTGGCCGGGGACGCGGCCGCCCGGGCCGAGGCAGCGCAGCTGCGCGCCGTAGCGAGGGCCCTCGACGAGATGGAGACGGAGCCGCCTCCGCTCGCCTTCGGGTCGGCCATCATGCGAAGCGTCGAGGCCGCCGAGGCCCGTCTCCCGCTCTGGCGGAGATGGCAGCGCTCGTGGCGCGCGCGGCGGTTCACCAACTTTGGGACGGTCCACGGTGTAGTTACTGAACGGGCGCCGGCGACAACGATGTCCCGGCAAGGAGGAGAACCCGTGGCCAAGAAGATCATGTGGGGCGTGGCGGGCGTGGCGGCCATGGCGATTGTCGCCATGTGGTTCACGGGGTTCCCGCCCGCGAAGAGCGGTACCGAGGGGACGATCGGCGCGGCGAAGCGCTACCAGGCCCA
Source organism: uncultured Acidobacteriota bacterium (assembly GCA_963724775.1). Lineage (GTDB taxonomy): Bacteria > Acidobacteriota > Vicinamibacteria > Vicinamibacterales > Fen-181 > CAVRWB01. The sequence continues at coordinate 401,729 of CAVRWB010000019.1, read as the reverse complement.
ACAACTCGGCGACAAGGACGTGATGCTCGGGGATACCGAGGCGCAGGCGTTCCTCCAGAGCGACACGTTCGACCGGATCATCAAGGATCCCAACGCGGTCAGGCTGCTGAACCAGGCGGCGTTCCGCGACGCGCTCCAGAACCGTGCCTTCCGGCAGTCCGTGAGCGACCCGGCTGTCGCCGCAGCGCTTTCGCGCGTTGACGTGCAGAAGGCGCTGACGGATGCCGCCGTGCAGCGGGGGCTGACCAACGGCGACTTCAGCCGGGCGATGGCCGACACGGCCGTGCAGGCGGCGATCGCGAGGGCCGAGATCGCGGCCGCGCTGACGAACGCCGACCTCTGGAAGGCGTTCCAGGACCGCAACGTGGCGGCGGCCATGGCCAACCCGGAGTTGTACCGGACGCTCTCGCAGGCCACCTTCAGGCAGGCGTTCAATGACGCGAACGCGCAGGCCGCGCTCGCGAAGGCCAGCGCCCAGGCGCGAATCGCAGACGCGAGCGTGGCGGCCGCGTTGCGGAACCAGGCCTTCCTCGCCGCCCTCTCGCAGCCGGCGGTCGCGGCCGCGTTCTCGAGGTCCGAGATGCAGGCCGCGTTCGCCAATCAGAAGTTCGCGTCGGCGCTCGCGGACCGCGACGTCCAGGCGATGCTGAGCAACAAGGCCGTGTCCGCCGCTCTCGCGGACCGCGGCTTCGCCGCGGCGATTGCGAAAGCGGAGGTGGCGGCGGCTCTGACGGACCGCGGCTTCGCGGCGGCCATCCAGGCGCCGGCCCTGCAGCAGGCCCTGGCCAGCCGCGAGTACATGGCGGCGATTACCTCCTCCTCGCTGCAGCTGGCGCTCCAGAATCAGCGCTTTGCGGCGGCAATGGCCAACCCGCAGGTTCAGGCGTCGCTGAGCAAGGCGTTGACGCGGGAATAGCGCCGTCGGCGAGGCAGAAGCTTCGCCCCACACCGTCGGCGAAGCAGAAGCTTCGCCCTACACTGTCGGCTTCTCAGCCCGGTTCCGCCGCATGGCGGGGCCGGGCTGTTGTGTCTCTGATAAGATCGACGCGGGTCGTCCCGTTAACAGCCAGGAGTCATTCGCCATGCGGACTCGACGCATGCGCCGGGTGTCGGCGCTCGTCGCCGGGCTCGTGCTGTGGATAGGACCACGCGTCGCCTCGGCGCAGCTCGCGACCGTCGAAACCGGCAGCCTCCGGCTCGTGTACTTCGACGGCAGCGAGACGTACCTGGTCCCGCACGCCGCGCGGACGTTCTTCAACTCCCTGGCCTTCCAGCGAAAGCTCTTCGGCTTCGAGCCCGGGGAGCCGATCACGGTGCTGCTGGCCGATTTCGCCGATACCGGCAACGCCGGCGCGTCGGTGGTCCCCCGCGACGCGCTCACCATCCAGATCGCGCCTCTCAGCTTTGCGTTCGAGACCATCGCCGCGAACGATCGGCTGAACACCATCATGAACCACGAGCTGGTGCACGTGGTGACGATGGACCAGGCAGCGGGGCCGGACCGGGTGTTCCGCCGGCTGTTCTTCGGCAAGGTGAACCCGGTCGCCGACCAGCCCGAGTCGATCCTCTACTTCTACCTCACGTCGCCGCGCGTCGCCGCCCCCCGTTGGTACCACGAAGGGATCGCCGTCTTCGTCGACACGTGGATGGCGGGCGGCCTCGGGCGCGCACAGGGCGGCTATGACGAGATGGTCTTCCGCGCCATGGTCCGCGACGGCGCGACATTCTACGACCCGCTCGGCCTGGCATCGGAAGGCACCAAGATCGACTTCCAGATGCAGGTGAACTCCTATCTCTACGGCACCCGCTTCATGACGTGGCTGGCGAGCCGCTACTCGCCCGAGAAGCTGGTGGAATGGGTCTCGAGGCGGACGGGCAGCCGCGGGTACTATGCCGCCGCGTTCGAGCGCACGTTCGGCACGTCGCTGCAGGCGGCCTGGCGCGAGTGGGTGGCGTGGGAGCACGACTTCCAGGAGGAGAACCTCGCGGAGATCCGGAAGTACCCGGTGACCGAGTCGCGCGACCTCTCGAAGCGCGCGCTCGGCTCCGTCTCGCGCGCGTTCGTCGATCCCGCGAAGCGGACGCTCTACGCGGCCTTCAACTACCCTGGCGCCGTGGCACACGTCGGCGCGATCGACCTGGAGACCGGCGCGGTACGTCACCTGGTGGACATCAAGGGGCCGACCGTGTACCAGGTGACCTCACTGGCGTTCGACCCCGAAGCCCGCACGCTCTACTACACCGCCGACAACAACGCGTACCGCGACATCATGTCGCTCGATGCGCGCACCGGGCGCTCACGGTTGGTGTTGAAGGACGCGCGAATCGGGGACCTGGCGTTCAACCGCGCCGACCGCTCGCTCTGGGGCATTCGCCAACTCAATGGGCTCTGCACGCTCGTCCGGATCCCCTACCCTTACCGCGAGTGGAACCAGGTCAGGACGTTCCCATACGGCACGGTCGTGTACGACCTCGACGTTTCTCCCGACGGGCGCTACGTCTCGGCGTCGTTTGGAGAGATCAGCGGGAAGCAGGATGTCCGCGTGCTCTCCACGGAGGACGTGCTGGCCGGCCGGTTCGAGCCCGTGGCCCGGTTCGACTTCGGCGCCTCGTCGGTGCCCAACAACTTCGTCTTCTCGCCGGACGGACGGTTCCTCTACGGGAGCAGCTACTACACGGGCGCGTCGAACATCTTCCGGTTCGAGCTGGCAACCAAGAGCCTCGAGGCGGTGAGCAACGCGGAGACAGGGCTGGTCCGCCCGGTCCCGCTCGGGTCGGACGAACTGGTCGCTTTCCGCTACACCGGCCAGGGCTTCGTACCCACGCGATTCACCGCGCGGCCGCTGCAGGACGTGAGCGCGATCACGTTCCTCGGCGAGCGGGTCGTCGAGCAGCACCCGTCGCTCAAATCCTGGATGATCGGGTCGCCCGCGGCGATTCCCTACGACACGATGCCCCACCGCGACGGCCGGTACCGCCTGGCCGGCGCCCTGGCGCTCGAGTCGGCCTTCCCGGTCCTGCAGGGCTACAAGGACACGGCGGCGGCAGGGTACCGGGTCACCTTCTCCGACCCGCTCCAGCTCAATCGGCTCTCCCTGGCCGCGTCGTACTCACCCGCGGGTGACATCGCGGACAGCGAGCGCGTTCACCTGCGGGCCGATTACCAGCGCTACGACTGGCGCGCGCGGGCCTCCTGGAACGACGCCGACTTCTACGATCTCTTCGGGCCGACGCTCGTCGGCCGAAAGGGCTACGATCTCCGTCTCGGTCATCACAACACGCTGGTGTTCGACGAGCCGCGGCGCGTGGACCTCGAGATCGAGGGCCGATACGCGGGCAACCTGGATCGGCTGCCGGAGTATCAGAACGTCGCGGTCGACGTCACCCGGATGTTCACCCTCTACACGCGCGTGTATGGAAGCGATGTGCGCTCGTCGCTCGGCCACGTGGACGACGAGAAGGGCACGAAGTGGGAGCTGGTCGGACGGGTGGACCAGGTCAACGGCAAGACCATCCCGAAGATCCGCGGCGGCTGGGACGAGGGATTCGCCCTTCCGATCGGCCACTCGTCAATCTGGTGGCGCAACGCCGCCGGCTTTTCCACCGCCGACCGCGCCGACCCGTTCGCCAACTTCTACTTCGGCGCGTTCGGCAACAACTACGTCGACCGCGGCGACGAGCAGCGCTACCGGTCGTTCTATGCGCTCCCGGGCTTTGCCATCAACGAGATCGGCGGGCGCACCTTCGTGCGCTCACAGCTCGAATGGGCGCTGCCCCCGCTGCGGTTCGCGCGCGCAGGCACGCCGGGTTTCTACCTCACCTGGGCGCGGCCGTCGATTTTCGTCACGGGTCTCGGCACGGACCTCGACAGCACCGAGGCGCGGCACGGGTACGGCAGCGCGGGCGCGCAACTCGATTTCCGGTTCACCGTGCTGTCCACGCTCGACATGACGCTCTCGGTCGGCGGCGCCCTCGCGCGCGACGATGCCGGCGCGACGCACCGGGAAGCGATGATCTCCCTCAAGGTGCTGAAGTGACCAGCCGCCGAAGTACACTCTGCCCGTGAACCTCGCCGCGGCCCTGCTGCCCGTCGTGGCCTTCCTCGCCGTTCTCGTCTTGATGGACAGCTTCAAGCTGGTCAGCATCAGCGTGGTCTGCCTGGCGATCGCGGCCGGCGCGGCCGCTGCGCTGGTCTCCCTCGCCGTCGACTCGTGGATCCTCGACCGCTCGGGCCTGCCCCTTCCCCTGGTCTCCCGCTACATCGCCCCTGTGTTGGAGGAAACGGCAAAGGCGGCGTTCGTCCTGCTGCTGGCGAGGCGCACGCGAGTGGGTTTCCTCGTGGATGCCGCGATCATCGGCTTTGCGGTGGGAACCGGGTTCGGCCTGGTCGAGAATCTCGACTACCTGCGGGAACTCAACGACCCGCGGCTGTTGCTGTGGGCCATCCGCGGCGTGGGCACCGCCATGCTGCACGGCGCGACGACGGCGATCTTCGCCATCCTGCTGAAGCGTCAGATCGACCGCTCCCCTGAGCGCGGCCTGGCCGCCGCCCTCCCCGGTGGGGCCGCCGCCATCGTCATTCACTCCGCCTACAACCACTTCCTGCTGCCGCCGGTGCTGGCCACGCTGCTTCTGCTGCTGCTCCTGCCGCTGCTGCTGCAGGTGGTGTTCGCCAGCAGCGAGAAGGCCACGCGCGAATGGGTGGGCGCGGGCCTGGATCTGGACGTCGAACTGCTCAACCTGCTGCTCTCGCCTCACTTCTCCGCGACGCGGCTCGGCGGGTATCTGAAGGAGCTGAAGAACCGGTTCCCGGGGCCGGTGGTCGCCGACATGTTCTGCCTGCTCCGCCTGGAGATCGAGCTGGGCATCCGGGCGAAGGGGATGCTGATGGCGCGCGAAGCCGGCCTCGAGGTGCCGGTGGACGAATCGCTCCTCGCGCAATTGGACGAAGTCGCCTACCTGCGCCGCTCGATCGGCCGCACCGGCCTGATCGCCCTCCACCCGTTGCAGATGACGAACGACCGCGACGAATGGCACCGCTACCTGCTCGAACGGGCCGCGGCGAATAGAAGGCTCAGGCCTTGAGGGGCTTGAGGCTCTGGGCTCTGGGCTTTAGGCTCTTTAGGCTTTGTGAGGAGCGCTGGATATTGCCCCGGCGCCCTTTTTCCGTTTTCCGTTTTCCGTTTTCCGTTGAGACTGTCGGCCCGACCAGGTCTAGCGGGCCGAAACTCTGATGGCCAGCCCGCCGCCGGGAGCCAGGTGCACGCGCAGGTGGTCGGCCGTCGTGACCGGGCGCTTCTCGTGAACGTAGTCCACGCCGGCGCGGTCGGCGTTCGGGCCATCGCGATAGATGTCCGCCTCGAACGCACCCGATCCCAGGAACGACAGGTCCACGTCCAGGTCGCGCGCGTCCCAATTCGTCAACGCGCCCACGTACCAGTCCTTGCCGGAGCGGCGGGCGACGAGGATGTGCTCGCCGACCTTCCCGCTCAGCACCTTCGTCTCGTCCCAGACGGTTGGCACCGCCGAGAGGAAGGCCAGGCTCTCCGGCTCGCGGCGATAGTTCGACGGCGAGTCGGCCAGCATCTGGAGCGGCGCCTCGTAGACAACGTACATCGCCAATTGCTGGCAGCGGGTACCCTGGCTCATCGGCCGGTTGTAGACCGGCTGGAACGCGTCCTTCGCGCCGTTCAGCATGGCGCCCGGCGTGTAGTCCACGGGGCCCGCCATCATCCTCAGGAATGGGAACGTGACGGCGTTCTCGGGGCCGGCATCCCACCCCCACTTGCTCTGCTCGAGGCCGAGCACGCCCTCGTTGTTGATCACGTTGGGCCAGGTGCGGTACAGCCCGGTCGGTTTGTACGCGCCGTGAAAGTCCACGAGCATCTTCCGCTTCGCCCCCTCCTTGGCCGTCCGCTCGTAGAAGTTGACCATCCACTGGTCCTCGCGCTGCATGAAGTCCACCTTGATGCCCCTCACGCCCCACTTCTCGAACTGGTCCATCGCCGGCTGCATCTGGAGGTCGAGCGTCTTCCAGATCACCCAGAGGATCACGCCGACGTTCTTCTGCTTGCCGTAGTTCACGATCGCCGGGACGTCGACGTCCGGTGCCGGCGCCAGCAGGTCGCCAAGCTTGTACCACCCCTCGTCGAGGATGATGTAGTCGAGGCGGTTCTCCGCGGCGAAGTCGATGAAGTGCTTGTAGGTGTCGGTGTTGACGCCGGCGCGGAACGGCACGCCATAGACGTTCAGGTCGTTCCACCAGTCCCACGCGACCTTGCCTGGCTTGATCCAGGATGCATCGGCGATGGCGGTGTCCGCCGCCAGGCGGAAGACGATGTCGGTGTCGAGCAGCGTGGCGTCCTTCTCGGCGATGACCAGCACGCGCCACGGGAACTCGCGGCTGCCGCGGGTCTTCGCGATGTACGCCTCGCGCTCCACGACGCGCTCGTCGCGGTCGCGCCTCAGCTCGACCTTCGCCGGGTACGCGGGGAACAGGCCCTTCAGGCTGGTCGCCTCGGCACCGCCGGTCAGGTCCATGCCCGGGTAATCGAAGAGGTCGGCCTCCGCGATGGCGACCTTCGCCACGCCGGGCACCTCGACGAGCGCGGGAAGCGAGGAGAAGCGGCCGTCACGGACCTCGCTGATCTTGATTCGCTTGTACGCCCGTTCCTGGTGCGACAGGAAGCTCGTCTCCTCCGGGAACAGCATCTGGTAGTCGCCGGCGAAGGCGAGCGTCGCGTCTTCGCTCATCACGGTGATGTCACCCGGCAGCTTCGTTGCGAACCGGTAGGCGACGCCATCGTCGTAGGCGCGGACGATGAGCGAGTAGTCGCCGGCGAAGTCGATGCGCCGCTCGTTGAAGCGGTCGTGCACCTCCGCCCGTTTGTAGCGCACGGCCGGCCGGATGACAGCGTCACTCGATCGGGTCGTGGTGCCGGTCACGGTCGGCTGCGCGCCCAATACGCGGCCCCCCTCCAGCGTCATCGCGATGCGCGACGGCCTGATCACGGTGCGGCCGCGGAGAGTCACCGACCAGTTGAGCGCACCGGTGGTGTTCACCGTCACGGCAATCGCCCGGTCCGGCGACGAAACGGCAAGAGGCCCGGCCGGTACCGCCTGCGCGAGGCACGGCACGGCGGGTGACAGCGCGGCAAGAGCGGCCAGGATGACGACGATGGTAGCAGCGTGAGTTCTCATAATGTCGGGTGTTTCTCTGCGCTCTGCGTTGAAACGTCGCGTCGTTGATGCTGCGCAGCGCACGCGTCTCCCCCGGGTCCACGGTGGCCTGGAAGTCTACTCCTTCGGATATCCGCCAGTCACCGCCCCGCAGGAGGGCGCCCGCTGAAACCGGACCCGCTCCCCTGTAGAATGAACGGTGGTGGGCGGCCCCTGACCGGGCTTCAGCAGAAGGAGATTCGCCATGGGCGTGTTCGACTTCATCAAGGGCGAGCTGATCGACGTCATCGAGTGGACCGACGACTCGCGCGACACGCTGTCGTTCCGCTTCCCGGACGAGGACAAGGCCATCAAGAACGGCGCGCAGCTGATCGTCCGCGAGTCGCAGGTGGTGCAGTTCGTCTACCTCGGGCAGTTCGGCGACACCTTCGGCCCGGGCAAGCACACGCTCACGACCGACAACATCCCGGTCCTCACCAAGCTGCAGTCGTGGAAGTACGGCTTCAACTCGCCGTTCAAGGCCGACGTCTACTACGTCAACACGCGGCTGTTCACCGGCAACAAGTGGGGCACCGTCGAACCCGATCATGGTGCGCGACGACGACTTCGGCATCGTGCGCGCTGCGCGCGTTCGGCACCTACGACTTCCGGATCGTCGAGCCGAAGCTGTTCCTGAAGGAAGTGGCCGGCTCCGACCAGAACTTCCGCCTCGACGAGTTCGCCGACACGATGCGGTCGCGCATCGTCAGCGTCTTCAGCGACGCCCTGGCCTCGTCGCACGTGCCCGGTGCTCGACGTCGCCACGCGCTACACCGAGCTGGGCGAAGCGCTGCTGCCGCTGATCAACCCGGTGGTCGGCGGCGAAGTACGGCCTCGAGATCACCAGCTTCATCGTCGAGAACGTGTCGGTGCCGCCCGAGGTCGAGCAGGCCATCGACAAGCGGTCGAGCATGGCCGCGGTCGGCAACCTGAACGACTTCGTGAAGTACCAGATGGGCAAGGGCATGGAGACCGGTGGCGCCGGGGGCGGCCGGCATGGCGGCGGAGCTGGCCGTCGGCTTCGGCATCGCCCAGCAGATGATGCAGCAGGGGATGAGTCCCGCCCAGGCGGGCCAGGCCGCGGCGAAGGGCGCCGCACAGGCGGCGACGCAGGGCGCGGGCGCGACCGCGGACCTCCTGACGCCGGCGGATGTCGCCAAGGCGCTCGGCGTGCCCGAGGCCGACGTGATGGCGATCATCGAGTCGGGCGAGCTGAAGGCGAAGAAGATCGGCGCGAGCTACCGCATCACGCGCGCGGCGCTCGACGCGTACCTGAACGCATAGTCACCAGTCGCAAGTCCGGAGGTGCATCAGCCGCCGGCTCCTGGCCGCAAGCCGTCCTATGAGCGAGATCGCCGCGCTCGAGAAACGACCGTGTGCCGCGTGCGGCGCGCAGGCCGAGTGGAACCCGGCAAAGCAGCAGCTCGTGTGCCCGTTCTGCGGCACCGAGGCGCCGTACCAGGTCGACGCGGACACCGGGCAAGATCCGGGAGATCGACCTGGTCGCGGCGCTGCGCGAGCTCCCGGACGAGCAGCGCGGGCTGGCAGACCGAGCGGCGCAGCGTGCAGTGCCAGAGCTGCAAGGCGGTGATGGTCTACGACCCGGCGCGGGTCGGCCAGAACTGCGAGTTCTGCGGGTCGCCGGCGCTGGTGGACTACCAGGAGATCAAGGCGCCCATCCGCCCGCAGAGCCTGCTGCCGTTCAAGGTCACCGACACGCAGGTTCGCGACGCCATCCGCCGGTGGTACGCCGGAGCAAGTGGTTCGCGCCGGCCACGCTGAAGCGCCGGGCGCTGGTCGACCAGGTGAAGGGCGTCTACATCCCGTACTGGACGTTCGACGCGCAGGTGCACTGCCCGTGGCACGCCGAGGCCGGCCACTACTACTACGTGCAGCGAGGCGTACACGCGACAACCAGGGCAAGCGCCAGGTCCGCCAGGTGCAGAAGGTCCGCTGGGAGCCGGCCGCCGGCGCCATCGATCACTTCTTCGACGACGAGCCGGTGCCCGGCACGCAGGGGATCGACGCTGAACCTGCTGAGGCAGGTCGAGCCGTTCCCGACGAAGGAGCTCGTCCCCTACGACACGGCGTACCTCTCCGGGTTCGTCGTCGAGCACTACCAGGTGGTGCTGGTCGAGGCGGCGCAGCCGCTCGCGCGAGTCGATGCACGCGCAGCTCGATGCAGCTCTGCGCGCGCGCAGGTCCCGGGCGACACGCAGCGCAACCTCGATGATCTTCCCGACGTACTCGGGCGAGACCTTCAAGCACATCCTCGTGCCGGTCTGGCTGCTGACCTACACCTACGGCGCGCGAAGGTCTCCAGGTGGTCGCCAACGGCTACACCGGCGCGATCGCCGGGCGGTATCCGAAGAGCCCGTGGAAGATCGCCGGCGCCGTGCTGCTGCTCGCGATCGTCGTCCTTCTCATCGTGTTCTTCGTCAGCAGCTCGCAGTAGAGGACGCCGCTGGTATTGGCGATTGACGATGGGAGAACAACGACCAGGGGAAGAATCGCGATGGTTCTCACTTCTCCGTTCGTCCGATTCTCCGTTCTACGTTCTGAAGTTCTCGGAATCCTTCTCCCCCAGCCCCCAGCCCCTAGAACACGATTGTGAACTGCGTGGGGCCGCCCGGCGGGCTGTCGAGGGAGTACTGGAACCGGTGCTGCGCGAGGATCTCCTGGACCAGCGTGAGGCCGATCCCCTGGCCGCCTTCCTTCGTGCTGAAGAACGGGGTGAAGAGATTCTGGCGGACCTCCGCTGAGAGGCCGGGGCCCGTGTCCTCGAAAATGACGGCCGGCCGCCCGTCGACGCGGCATGTGCGTACGGTGATGACGCCGTCTCTCCCAATCGCCTCGAGCGCGTTCTTGGCGATGTTGACGAAGACCTGCTCCATCTGCGCGCGATCCATCGCCACGCGGGGCAGCGTCTCTCCCGCCTCGCACCGCCAGGTCACCCGCCGCTCGTCGCACTGCGCCTTCATCAGCGCGCCGATCTGATCGAGGACCTCGCGCACGTCGCACGGCCGCAACGCCGGCGCCGGCAGCCGGATCACGTCGGCGAAGCCGCGCATGAAGGCATCGAGCTGCTTCGTCCGGCCGATGGCAATCGACAGCGCCGACTCGAAGTCGCCGCGGTGCTCTTCGGGCAGCTCGGCGGCGTAGTTCAGGCACGAGTGGAGGAGCGAGTTGGAGGCGCCCACCGAGTTGTTCACCTCGTGGGACATCATCCGGATCAACTTCCCGTAGGCCGCCCTCTCGTACTGCCGCAGCTCCTCGGTCAGCTCCTCCACCAGCATGTAGCCGCGAGCGAAGCCGCGATCGAGAAACGACCCGCGCTGGCAGCGGACGCGGCGTCCGCCCCAAAGGGGGACCACGCACGATCCGTCCACAGGCAACCCCGTCAGCGCCTCGGCCACCGGCCCCTGGAGGTCGGCCAGGCGGCGCCCCAGCAGGCTGGCGGCTTCGGCCTGCAGGTGGCGCTCGCCGGCCGGGTTGACGTACGCGACCCGCCCGTCGAAGTCGAGAAACAGGACGCCGAGCGGCGACACCGCGAGGATCCGGGTGAGAAAGTGCTGCTGCTCCTGCAGCCGCACCCGCTCGTTCCTGAGGCTGTCACTCAGCCGGTTGAACAGCCTGATCACCCTGTCCACTTCCGGCTGTCCCACCTCGCGCACCCGCGACATGACATCGCCATCGTCGAGCAGTTGCTGCGCCTCGCGCACGAGCGACAGCGCGTTGAAGACGCGCCGCACCAGCGCAATGCCGACGACGATCGACAGGAGGAGGGCGACCTCCGAACCGAGCAGCCACCCGGGCTTGTCGAGAAGAAACGTGACCGCGAGGACGCCGCCGGCCAGGTGAACGGCCACCAGGTACGCGAGCAGCCAGCGGCGGAGTGTCACACCTCGATCCCGTACTTCTCGAGCCGCCGGTACAGCGCCGCGCGGCTGAGGCCGAGGGAGTCTGCGACGCGGCTGATGTTCCCGGAATGGTGGCGCAGGGACTTCTCGATCATCGACTTCTCGATGGCATCCAGGGTCATGCTTCCGACCGGCGGCAGCGTGTCCTCGTGGGTCTCCGGCCGCTCCATCTCGGATGTGGAGACGAAGTCTTCGACCTCGAGCGTCGGCTTGGTCGTGACGAGCACCGTCCGCTCGATCCACTGCCGAAGCTGGCGCACGTTGCCCGGCCAGCCGAGACCCTGCAGCCATTTCAGCGCAGCGGGGCTCACGGACAAATGCTCCCGGCGATACACTTCCGCCAGCGTCTGGACGAACCGTGCTGCAAGCACCGGGATGTCCTCGCGACGGTCGCGAAGAGGCGGCAGGTGTACGGCAATCAAGTTGATGCGGTAGAGCAGGTCTTCGCGGAACTCGCCCCGCTCCACCTTCTCCGCCAGGTTGCGGTTGGTGGCGCAGACGACTCGAACGTCCACGGTGCGGCGCACGCTGGAGCCGAGGGCCTCGTAGGTGCGGTCCTGCAGGACCCGAAGCAGCTTCACCTGCGAGGCGGCGTCCAGGTCGCCGATCTCGTCGAGGAAGATCGTTCCCCCGTTCGCCAGTTCGAACCGGCCTTTCCTGTCGGTCCTGGCGTCGGTGAACGCTCCCCTGACGTGGCCGAACATCTCGCTCTCGAACAGGGTTGAGGAGATCCCGCCGAGGTTCACCTTGACGAACGCGGCGTGCTGGCGACGGCTGTTACGGTGGACCGCCTCGGCTATCAATTCCTTCCCCGTGCCGCTCTCGCCCGTGATCAGCACGGATGCCTCCGTGGAGCTCACCCGCCCGATGATCTCCAGGATGCGCAGCAGTCGCGGGTCGTTCCCGACGAGGCCTCCGAAGTCGTAGCGCGCGTCCAACTCCTCGCGGCTGGGCAGAGGCGCGCTGGGCGCCGAGGACGCGCTCGCCGCGACGCCGAGAACGGTCCGGACGCTCTGGAGCACCTGTTCGTTGGTCCACGGCTTCGTGACGAAGTCCGAGGCGCCTGCTTTCATGCCCGCGACGGCGAGGGCGATCGAGCCCCACGCGGTGATCAGGACGACGGGCAACGCGGGCCGCATGCGCCTGATGTGCGCCAGCAGTTCGAGCCCCTCGTCGCCCGACGTCCGCCGTGAGAAGTTCATGTCCTGGAGGACGAGGTCGCACGCCTCGCGCTCCAGCCAGGCAAGGGCCGCGGCCGGCGACGACTCCGCGCGCGATGCATACCCCGCCTGCTTCAGCACGAGGGCCAGCGATGCCGTCACGGACGGGTCGTCGTCGACAATCAGGATCATATGGAGGTTCGCGCCACGCCCGACCCTATTCGTAGTGCAGCGCCTCCGCGGGTTGGATGCCCGTCGCGAGTCGGCTCGGGTACCAGGCGCAGGCCACCGTCAGAAGATAGATGCATGCCGCGGAAATCACAAGGCTGGCCGAGTACACGCCAGCCGGCACGAAATCGACGAGTTTGAGCAGCGGGAACTGCACCGCAAGCGCCGTCCCCGCGAGCACGGCAATCGACGTCATGACCACCAGCTCGCCCAGGATCTGCACGCGGATGTCGCCGATCGTCGCGCCCTTCGCGCGCCGCAGGCCGACCTCCCGCGTCCGCTGCGTGACCGTCTGCCACAGGACGCCCGTCAGCCCCATCCCTACCATGAGGATGAGGAACCCGGCGATGACGCCGGCGGCGAGCAGCGGCGCGAGCGACTCCTGCATCCAGTCGTCTCTCATCTGGTCGAGGGTCTGGACTTCGAACGACCAGTCCGGCGCCGCCGCTTGGAGGCGCCGAACCAGCTTCTCCTCGAACACCGCCGTGGTGCCCCGCCTCACCTTCAACACGAGGTTGTCCGGCGGCCGGCGTGTCGCGTCGTCGAGGTTGTGCCGCTGGAACAGGTAGTTGTCCGGCGTGTGTGCCCCGGGAATCTCGCCGTCCTGGCGGTATTCGCGCACGACGCCGACGACCCGCAATTCGGTCGAGAGCGTGCCGTCCAGGTTCTTCTCCTGGGGAATCGCGTTGCCGACCGCGTCCTTCGCGCCGAAGATCTCCGTCGCCAGCCGTTGGTTGATCACAACCGGCACCCAGCTGGCTCCGTCGTCGCGGCTGTCGAACCAGCGGCCCCGCGTGAGCTCGAGCCCGAGCACGTTCGCGAACGCGTCCGTGGTCCGAGCGACACCGTAGCGGAGATTCCAGGGGCCGAAGTCCGACCCGGAGGTCCAGTGTGAATGACCGTAGGGTGTGGATGTGACACCCGCCACCGACAAGACCTCGGGCAGCTCCCGCGCTGCGCCGATCACCTGCCGGTAGGTCTCCAACACCTCGGGAGGCATCGTCGTCGCGGCGCCCTCCATGTTGAGGGAGCGCAGGTTGATGCTCACTGCCCAGACGTCTTCTCGCGAGAACCCCAGCGGGCGCCGGTACGTATCGGCGTAGCGCAGGCCGATTGTCATGACGCCGAACACGACGAGGAACGAGAGGAAGATCTCGACCATGATCAGCAGGTTCGAGCGCTTCCGGTTCCAGATCAGCTTGAGGTAGTGGCGGATCATCGGCTCGCTCCTTTGAGTGCCTGCACCGGGTTGAGGCGCGACATCCGCCAGGCCGGGTACACGCCGGAGAACACGCCGAAGAACAGCGCTATCGCCACACCGTAGAGGAACACCCGGAGGTTCAGGTTGAACACGGCGTACCGGACGATCCCGCTGGCGGTGAGCCCCCGCAGGACGAGGAACGACAGCAGGAAGCCGACCGCGGCGCCGATCAGCGTGAGCACGACGTTCTCGACGATGAACTGGCCGACCAGCGTGCGGGACGAGGCGCCGAACGCCTTGCGTACGCCAATCTCCGAGGCCCGCTCCATGATCCGGCTGACGTTCAGGTTTATGAGGTTCACCGTTGGCAGCAGCATGAACAGTAGGCCGACGAGCGCAAGGGCCGCCCACAGCCGCTCGACGTGAACGTCCTCATCCCGCGTCTGGCCGAACATCTCGCCGCTCAGCCTCTCGAACGGCGTTTCCAGCAGCGCGACGAGGCGCGCGTAGTTCTTCGGGTCGGGCAACTCCACCCTGCGCATGCGCGACTTGAACTCCTCGCGCATCGCCGGGATGGCATCGGCGCTCTTCGCCAGCACGATGCCCATGTGGCCGCCCATGACGTCAGCCTTGTACGCGTCGCTCTTCGCCGTCGTCAGGGGCACCCACAGGTCGGCGTACGGGATCATCCGCGCCGCGGGAACGTTCGTCACGACGCCGACTACCCGGAACCGCTGGCCGTCGGCCTCGATGGTTTGACCGAGCGCGGCGTGGCCCGCGAAGATCCGGTCGCGCGTCGCGGCGTTGATCACCGCCACGAAGCGCGCCTCGGCCACGTCCTGCGCGTTGAACGGGCCGCCCTCCAGAAAGTCGAACTGGAGGATCTTCCAGTACTCCGCGTCGGTTCGGCGGGCCTGCAGCGTGACCTTCTGCCCGGCCACGAACGCCTGCGCCCCATGCGGCTGGGTCGAAATCGAGAAGTGCTCTGCACCCGGCAGGTTCCTGGAGTAGCGATCGAGGAGGCGGTACCCGGCGCCGCCGTTCCAGGTCGAATGCTCCCCGTACATCGTCGCGCGAAACACGGTGACCATCCGGTCCTGGTACACCTCGGGCGGGTTCGGGCCGAACGCGTTGTCCAGGATGGCGGTCGCGACCATCAGGACGACCAGCGTGAAACTGATTCCGAAGAGGCTGATCAGCGTGAAGAACTTCCGCCGGAGGAGAACCTTCCAGGCGGTCAGCAAGTAGTGTCTGAGCATGCTCGTCTCATATTGGCTCTGGGCTCTAGGCTCTGGGCTTTGGGCTCTGAGCTCCAGGCTCCAGGCTCCAGGCGCGTCATGCCGTCCCGCATCGGCAGCCGTCCTAAAGCCAAGAACCGAGAGCCTAAAGCCTTAATTCACCTGCCGCCCGTCGAACAGCCTGAAGGTCCGCGCCGTCTGGCAGGCGAGCCGGCCGTCGTGGGTGACCATTACGATCGTCGTCTTTTCCTCGGTGTTCAAGGCGTGGAGGATCGCCATGATCTCGTCGCCCATCTGGCTGTCGAGGTTCCCCGTCGGCTCGTCGGCGAGCAGGATGCGGGGCTGGCCGACGATCGCCCTTGCGATGGCGACACGCTGTTGCTGGCCGCCGCTCAGCTGCGAGGGAAAATGGTGAATCCGCGAGCTGAGGCCCACGCGATCGAGCGCGGCGAGCGCGCGCTTGCGGCGGTCGCTGGCCGTCGAACGCCGGTACAGCAGCGGGATCTCGACGTTGTCGATGACGGAGAGGTCCGCGATCAGGTGGAACGTCTGGAAGATGAACCCGATCTGCCGGTTGCGGAGGCGCGCCAGCCGCTTGTCCTGGTAGGAGTCGATCAGCTGGCCGTCGATCGCCACCTTGCCGCCCGTCGGAACGTCGAGCAGGCCCATCACGTTCAGCAGCGTGCTCTTGCCGCACCCTGACGGGCCCATGATGGAGATGAACTCGCCGCCCGCGACCTCGAGGTTGATGTCGCTGAGCGCGACCGTCTCGATCCGCTCGGTGCGGTAGACCTTCTCGATCCCTTCAAGCCGAATCATTGGTCCTCTTCCTTTTTCGCGCAGGCCTTCACCATGCGGTCAACGGTGAACGGGCAAACGGTCAACGTCAACGGTCAACGGTCAACGAATCCGCACCTCGCGAAGGTGCATGTAGTCCTTCATGTCCGAGATGATCACTTCGTCGCCCGCCGCCAGGCCTTTCACCACCTCGAACTCCTCGAAGCTCGACAGGCCAAGCTCGATGCGGGTCCGGTAGGCCCGGTCGCCGCGCACGACGAACGCGTCGAGCGGTCCTTCGGCGTCGGCAAACGGCCCCTTCTTGACGCGCAGCGCGCGGGCGTGGCGCCCGGTGACGATGAAGGCGTCCACGCGGAGGTTGGACCGAAGAAGCGGGCTGGATTTCTGCCGCAGGGCGATCTGCACGGTCATCACGCCGTTCTTGATCG
This sequence comes from uncultured Acidobacteriota bacterium, assembly GCA_963724775.1. Taxonomy (GTDB): domain Bacteria; phylum Acidobacteriota; class Vicinamibacteria; order Vicinamibacterales; family Fen-181; genus CAVRWB01. The sequence continues at coordinate 385,538 of CAVRWB010000019.1, read as the reverse complement.
TCGGCAGCACGTTGCTCACCGTGCCGTCCAGCGTCTCCTCACCGACCTTGACCGCCACCGGGAGGCCGACGCTCACGTGCTTGGCATGCACGTCGGACAGCGTCGCCTCGACGCGGAACGAGGAGAGGTCGGCGATGCGCGCGAGGACGTCGCCCTTGTGGACGGTGATCCCCTCTTCGCTGAGCGACCAGGTGAGCACCCCGCGGCGCCCCGCCTGCGGGGCCGCGAGGCGCAGCTGCCGGCGGGCTTCGTCGGTTTCCTTGCGAACGGTGGCCATCTCCAGCGCAAGGCCCTCGAGCTGCGCGCGCGTGGCCCGCTGGGCGTTCTCCTTCTCGTTCTGAATCTTCTTCAGCTCGATCACGGCCTGCGCTTCGGCCAGCTCCGCTTGCCGCAGCAGTTCCTCCGAGATGAGGCCTTCCTTCCACAGTGCCCGGCTCCGGGCGAGCTGCGATCGGTACGACTGGAGCTGCAGGTCCTTCACGCGCGCCTGGCTGTCGAGATCGTTGAGGCTGCGCTCGAGATCCAGGCGCGTCTTCTCCTGCTGGTTCTGCTTGAGCGCGACGTTCTGGGCGAGCTTCTCGACCGCGAGCAGCGACTCGCTCGTATCGAGCTCGACGATGGGCTGGCCGGGCAGGAGGTTCGCCCCCGGGCGCTCGAGGATGCGGAGGACGCGCGCGTCCACCGGGCTCGACAGCACTTCCTCGATCTCCGGCAGCACCGTGCCCGAGGCGGAAATCACCGCCTCGATCGGCCCCGCGTCCACGCGCGCCGTCCGCAGCCGGGCGCGCGAAACCGATGGGCTGATCCAGCCGGGCCCCCAGAAGAAGATCGCGGCGAGCACCGCCACGCCGGTCAGCGAGAGCCCGGCCCTCTTGATCGTCCGGGCGCGGCGGAAGTCGGCGTCGAGCGGTCGGTCCACGTGCTGCCTCCGGGGCGGTTTGGGCTCTGGCGGGCATGGACGCCTGCCTGATTGCGCCGAAGCGGCGAACCGCCGTGGCGTCAGCGCGGGCGCAAGCGGGATACCACGGCCACGCGCGAGTAAAGGCCTGTTTTCGACAGCCCGAGGCCGGAATCGTTCAGAAGCGCACGCCCCCGTGTTCAGAAGCGGACAGGTCACGAGACTGGAAGGGGGGCAGGGTGCAAGGGTGCAGAGGTGCAAGGTGCAAGGGTGCAAGCGGGTGCGGACCGCAGCAGCAGCGGGCTGCCGTGCCGGCGGCCGCCAGGATGCCTCGCTCTGCGCCTTGCGGTAAACGTTCACGCCGGTGGCTTCAGCGGTAGAATCAGCCGCCTCTTTCTCGATTGGCCGGACCACGACATGAACGACCACCGCATCACCCGCCGCGATGTCCTGCGCGTCTCGTCCTCGTTGCTCGGCGCCACAGCTCTTGGGCGCCGGCGCGCCGGCCGCCGAAGCGCCATTGCGCTTCGGCCTGGTGACCGACATCCACTACGCCGACATCGAACCGGCCGGGATGAGGCAGTACCGGGAATCGCCGGCCAAGCTGGCGGAATGCGTCCGCTTCATGAACGAGCAGAAGGTGGACTTCCTGGTGGAGTTGGGCGACTTCAAGGACCAGGGCAAGCCGCCGGATGAGGCGGCGACGCTCGGCTACCTGCGGAAGATCGAAGACGTGTTTCGCGGCTTCAAAGGGTTGCGATTCCACGTCGTGGGCAACCACGACGTGGACAGCATCTCCAAGCAGCAGTTCCTCGACGTCGTGGGAGTCGTGTCTCACGCCGGTCACCGGGCTCACACGGCACCTACTACGAGTTCGGGGTGAAAGGCGTCAACTTCCTGGTCCTCGACGCGAACTTCCGCGCCGGACAGCGTCGGCTACGACCACGGCAACTACGCCTGGGAGGACCCGAACGTGCCCGCACAGCGAGTTGGACTGGATCGAAGCATCACTGGCCGCTCTCGCGGCCCGGCCATTGTCTTCGTCCACCATCGGCTGGACGGCGAGGGCGCGTACTTCGTGAAGAACGCCGCCGCGGTGCGCGCAGTCCTCGAACGGTCGAAGAAAGTCGTCGCCGTCTTCCAGGGCCACCAGCACGAGGGCGGCTACTCCTTCATCAACGGCATCCACTACTACACGCTGAAGTCGGTGATCGAGGGCAGCGGCCTCGGAGAACAACGCCTACGCCATCGTCGAGGCGGACGCCGTGTTCAACCTCACCGTGACCGGCTACCGCAAAGCGGAAAAGCAGGATGCTGCCGCGCGCCGGGGCCAGTGCCGATTGACGAGCACTGTTAACCGTTTCGGCGGCGCCGCGTAATGGTCGTCAGAAGGAGTTCTGATGACCCGCACCCGTTCCTGTCTTGCCGCCTCGTCCGCTCTCGTTTTCGCCCTCGGCCTCGTGCTCGGATCGGTCGCGACCGCGTCGGCGCAGACCGTGCCGGCGCCCCGTGTCCAGGCGCCCGCCCGGCCTGCTGGCGACCTGCGCGCGCAGCAGCCGCCCGTGCGCACGGTGACCGAGTCGCAGGATGCCAGGGAGACGCGCTCCGAACTGCAGCAGCTGCTTCGACGGTACAGCCCGACCATCGCGGGCGTCTTCAAGCTCGACCCGGCGCTTCTCACCAATCCCGACTACCTCGCCCCGTACCCGGGCCTGGCCGAGTTCCTCGCCCGGCACCCCGAAGTGGCGCGCGACCCGGGGTACTTCTTCGAGGACGTCGAACTGCCGTGGGTGGAAGCGAGGCGATCGGAGCCGACCGACCCCGGGAGGCGGGCGGTCGAGCTGTGGCGCAGCACCATGGAAGGTTCGATGATCCTCATCGTCTTTCTGGTGGTGACCTCGACGCTGATCTGGCTCATCAAGACCCTCATCGACTACAGGCGATGGGCTCGCCTCTCGAAGGTCCAGGCGGACGTGCACAACAAGGTGCTCGATCGCTTCGCCAACAACGAGGAGGTGCTGACCTACGTGCAGACGCCCGCCGGCCGCCGCTTCCTCGAGTCCGCGCCGATCACGCTCGACCCGGCGGGCCCCGCGATCGCCGCGCCGCTGCGCCGAATCCTGTGGGCCATCGAAGCAGGCTGCGTGATCCTCGCCGGCGGCATCGGGCTGCAGTTCGTCAGCGGGCGCGTGCCCCAGGAGATCTCGCCGATGGTCTTCGCCCTCGGCGTCCTCGGCGTGGCACTCGGCATCGGCTTCGTCGTCGCCGCAGGGGTGTCGTTCTTCATCTCGAGGCGCCTCGGGCTGCTCGCGCCGGCCGCGCCGCCATCGCTGCCACAGGAGCGGGTGTAACGGCGGCTTGTCGGCCCCAGCCCCTAGCCCCTAGCCCCTACTCAGTGCAGAATGATGCCGTGGCCGTGCGCGACATGACCTTCACCGACGCCGAACGCCTCGTCCGCGGGGCGGAAGAAGCGGCGAGCCCGCTCGAGATGGACGAGGATGCGTTCCGCGCCTTCTACGACCGCACGGCACGCATCCTCTGGGCCTATCTGTCGCGCATGACCGGCGACCCTCACGCGGCCGACGACCTGCTGCAGGAAGCATATTACCGGTTCATCCGGGCTGGCGCCCGGCTCGAGGGCGAGGCGCACCAGCGCCACTACCTGTTCCGCATCGCGACCAACCTGGTGAACGACCGTTATCGCCGCCGGCCCCCTGAGGAACCGCTCGACGAGGACACGGCGGCCGCGGTGCCCGTTGCGGGCAACCACGCCGAGCGGATCGACCGGCGGCGCGACCTCCACGCGGCGATGTCGGGGCTCAAGCCGCGCGAGCGGCAGCTGCTCTGGCTGGCCTACGCTGAGGGTTCCACGCACGCGGAGATTGCCGGGATCCTCGGCCTGCGGGCGTCGGGCATTCGCGTCCTGCTGTTCCGGGCGCGGCGAAAGCTCGCCAGGCTGCTGGGTCACGCCACTCATTCTGACGGAGGCACGCGCCGTGGCGAATGAACACTGCCCGCGCGAGGCGGAAACGACCCGGATGGCGTGGAGCGATGACGGGCATCGGGCGAATCTCGATGCTCAAGAGGCGGACCTGGCCGACCATCTCGCCGACTGCGAGAGCTGCGCGGCGATCGCGTCGCTCGCCCGCGCCTTGCGCGAGGACCGGGACGCCGCGTGTGCGGCGGCCCATCCTCCTTCCTCCGGCGCGGTCTGGTGGCGGGCGCAGCGCCGGGCGCGCCAAGAGGCCGCCCGGCGGGCCGTCGGCCCCATCAGCTTCGTCCACGGCATTGCCCTCGGTTGCGCCGGCGCGGCGGTCGTCGCGATCCTCGGCCTGGTCGGCCTTGCCGGCGTTCGCGCCTACCTCCTAACCTGGCGCGATGCCTTCTCGTGGCCAGCCCTCCCCGCCGCCAGCGCATTCGACGCGGTGAGCGGCGTTCCCATCGGCATCGTGTTCGTCCTGGCCGTCACGCTGTTGCTGGCGCCTGTCGCCCTCTACCTGGCGTTCTCGAGTAGGGCGGACCTTTAGGTCCGCCGTACGCGCCGGCCTTCAGGCCGGTGCCCCTCCCGCCGGGCGCGGACCCTGCATGCTACTCTTCCGAGCATGAGGCCCCCCCTGCCGTTCCTCTGCGCGCTCGTCGTCGCGGCCGGGCTGGCCGTCGTGGCACACGCCGACCGCCCGCGGCCCACGGTGATCTGGTTCGCACCCTCGCCCGGCAGCCTCGACATGATTCGCCTCTTCGAAGCTGGCGACGAGTGGGCCGAGGCCCGGTCGCGCATGGCGGTCTTCAAGTTCTACCAGCAGCACCTCACGGAGCCGCCGCCCAGCCTGGTCGGCCCGAACACCTACGGCGCGCTGCGAGCGGCGGACGCGTTTCGCACCGTGACACGGGCCTGGCACAAGCGGATCGCGATCGAGGTGGGCGCCGTCAAGGAGCAATACTGCACGCCCGACGCATCGGGCATGAACACCGCCATTCGCAACACCTTCGCGGCCGTCTCGGCGGTCCATTCCGCGGGCGGTGAGGTGAGCTTCCTCGCGATGGACGAGCCGTTCCTCTCGGGGCGGGGGCCGGTATGCGGAGGCCCGGATCCGGGGCCGACGCTCGAGCGCCTGCAACGCTACTTCGCGTATGCCCGCTTCGCCGCTCCGGCCATCCGCATCGGTCTCATCGAGGCGTACCCGTCCTTCAGCGCGAGCACGCTGGCCGGCTTCCTCGTCGCGATGTCGCAGCGCGGCATCGCGCCGGCGTTCCTCCACCTCGACATCGACCTCAACGCCGTCGGCATCCGCGATCCGCTCGCGTCCGACCTCCAATACCTTTCCGAGCAGTGCGACAAGCTCCGGATCCCGTTCGGCGTCATCATCTGGGGCCACAGCGGCGATTCCGATGCGCTCTACGTCGAAGACGCGATGCGGCTCGTGCGCGGGGTGAACGACGCCTTCCCCGGCACCCTTCCGCAGATCGTCTTTCAGAGCTGGGCCGAGTCGCACACCGGCCTCCGGATCACGCCAACCAACCTGCCCGAGACCGCTCGCAACACGCACACCGAGTTGATCGACAGCGCCCTCCGGATCCTGTCGCGCCCCCGGTGAATTGACATAAACTCCGACATCTGGGCGACAGGCGGGACGCCTGTCCTACGCCGGACGACAGGCGGGACGCCTGTCCTACGTCAGGTCTGAAATCATGTCCATCAATCGACGCGAGTTCATCTCCACGGTAGCCGGCGGCATGGCGGTGGCTGGACCGTTGTCCACGATCGACAGGCGAGACGCCTGTCCTACTGCTGTTCCTGAGCGAGACGCCGGCCCCGGCGACGTCAAGGCTGGCTCTGTCGCCGGCGCCAAGGGCCTTGCCGCTCCCGCCTTTCAGCCGCTCCCGATTGGCGCCATCCGCCCGGCAGGCTGGCTGCAGCGGCAGTTGCGCCTGCAGGCCGACGGCCTGAGCGGGCACCTGGACGAGTTCTGGCCGGACGTGGGCCAGAGCCAGTGGTTCGGCGGCAAGGCCGAAGGCTGGGAGCGCGCGCCGTACTGGCTGGACGGCGTCATCCCGCTCGCGTGGATCCTGGACGATGCGCCGCTCAAGGAGCGCATCACGCGCTACGTGGACTTCATCCTCTCGCACCAGCGCGCCGACGGCTGGTTCGGCCCGTACCCCGAGGACGCCGTGGCGAAGCGGTACGACATGTGGGCCATCCTGCTCGCCAACAAGGCGCTCGTGCAGTATCACGAGGTGACGGGCGACGCGCGGGTGCTCGAGGCGGTGACCAAGAGCCTCCGGGCGCTGCTCGCCGGCCTCGACCGCACGCCGCTCTACGACTGGGGAAAGTTCCGTTGGTACGAGGGGCTCGTGCCCGCGTTCTACGTGTACGAGCGGACCGGCGAAGGCTGGCTGCTCGAGCTCGCGAAGAAGCTCCGAGCCCAGGGCGTCGATTTCGAGGCGCTGTACAGCACCGACGACATCACCGTGCCGACGCCGCGGCGCGGCCTGTGGAAGTGGACCAAGCACGTGGTCAACACGGCGATGGCCGCCAAGGCGGCCGCCGTCTCATGGCGCATCGACCAGCGCCCCGCGGACCGGGCGTTCGCCTGGAAGATGATCGAGATCCTCGACCGGCACCATGGCCAGGTGACGGGGATGTTCACGGGAGACGAGTGCCTGGCCGGCCGCAACCCGCTCCAGGGTACCGAACTCTGCGCGGTCGTCGAGTTCCTCTACTCGCTCGAACACCTGTTCAGCGTCTTCGGCGATGCCGGGTTCGCCGATCGCCTGGAGCGTGTCGCGTTCAACGCCCTGCCGGCGACGTTCGCGCCCGACATGTGGTCGCACCAGTACGACCAGCAGGTCAACCAGGTGCAGTGCACGATCAATCCCGATCACTCGTGGTCCACCAACGGGCCCGAGTCGAACCTGTACGGCCTGGAGCCGAACTTCGGCTGCTGCACGTCCAACATGCACCAGGGCTGGCCCAAGTTCGCCGCCCATTTGTGGATGAAGACGCCCGATGACGGGATTGCGGCCGCCGCGTACGCGCCCAGCCGCGTGCAGTTCGCGTCGCGCGGCGTCCCGGTGTCCGTCTCGCTGGACACCGACTACCCCTTCCGCGAGTCCCTCGCCCTGACCGTGGCCCCCGCGCGGCCCGCACGGTTCCCGCTCGTGCTCCGCGTCCCGGCATGGGCGGAAGGCGCCACCGTGAAGGTGGGCGACGGCCCGGCGGAACCGATGAGACCCGGCACGATGCACCGGATCGAACGCGAGTGGCAGGGACAGGTGGCCGTCGCCGTGCGCTTCCCGATGCGCGCGAAGGCCTCCAGCCGCTACAACGATGCGGTCGCCATCGAGCGCGGGCCGCTCGTCTACGCGCTCAAGATCAACGAGGAATGGACGCGTGTCAACGCGGACAAGCCGCACCGCGACCTGCCGCATGGCGACTTCGAGGTGCGCCCGGCCACGCCGTGGAACTACGGGCTGGCCCTGGGGTCACATCTTGATGACCCCACGGGATTGCGCTTCGAGGAGCGCCCGGTCGGCGAGCGGCCCTTCTCGCCCGAAGGCGCCGGCATGGCGTGCCTGGCCAAGGGACGGAAGCTGCCGGGCTGGAAGATCGCGCGCGGGTGGGCAGCCGAGGTCGCACCGGCCGACGTCGCCTGGGCCCACCCCGGAATCAACGAATCGCAGGAGCCGCTCGAGGACATCACGCTGATCCCCTACGGCTGCACCAATATCCGGATCACCGAGTTCCCCAAGGTGAAGGGGTGAGTCCTCGGCGCCTCTGCGGTTAATTCGGCCGTCCCTTTCAAACGGCGGTAGAATCACGGTTTACGGAGGCCATTCGTGTCGCTCATCGAGATGTTCGTGCGCGCCGCCAAGCACCATGCCGGCAAGCTGGCCATCATCGACAAGACGACCGGCCACCGCGTGACCTACCGCGCCGCGCTGCTGCGGTCACTCATCCTGTCGCGCAAGTTCGCCGCGTTCGAGCCAGGCATGATCGGCGTGATGATGCCGACCTCCGCCGGCGGCATCCTCAGCGTGGTCGCCGCCGTGATGAGCGGCCGGACGCCGGTGATGATCAACTTCTCCACCGGCGCCGAGCAGAACTGCCGGATGGCGCAGCGCCGCCTGGCGTTCCGCACCATCATCACCTCCCGCGCGCTGCTGGACCGCCTGAAGTGCCGCCCGGTCGACGGCATGGTGTTCATCGAAGACCTTGCGGCCGGGGTGTCCCGGGTGGAGGCGCTGCGCGGCCTGCTCGCCGCCTCGCGCTCGGCCAACGCCATCTGCCGCTCGATTCACCGGGCGGAGGTCGACGAGAACGTCGTCATCCTGTTCACCAGCGGAAGCGAGCGCGACCCGAAGGCCGTGCCGCTCACCCACCGTAACCTGATCGCGAACATCGACGGCATGCACGGCGTGCTGGAGTTCGGCCCGGACGACACGATCCTCGGCAACCTGCCGCTCTTCCACGTCTTTGGCCTGAACACCAACCTCTGGCTGCCCCTCGTCAACGGCCTCACCATGGTCACCTTTGCCAACCCGCTCGAGTTCCGGGCGATCTCGACCGCCGTCCGGGAGGAGCGCGTGACGATGGTGGTGGGCACGCCGACGTTTCTCCTGGGTACCTCCAGAAGTCGGAGCCGGGCGACTTCCGGAACGTGCGCCTGCTCATCACCGGCGCGGATCGATGCCCGGAGTCCCTCCACACCGGCTTCAGGGAGAAACACGGCGTCCCGCTGCTGGAGGGCTACGGCACGACGGAGACGAGCCCCGTGATCTCCGTGAACTCGCCCGGGCACAACCGGCCGGGCAGCGTCGGCCGCGTGCTGCCCAACCTGCAGGTGCGGATGGAGCACTACGAGACGGGCGAGGAATGCCAGCGCCACGCGATCGGGAAGATCCTGGTCAAGGGCGACAGCGTGATGCGGGCGTACTTCGACGACTTCGAGGCGACCGCGCTGCGCCTGCGGCACGGCTGGTACGACACGGGCGACATGGGGTACATGGACGAAGACGGGTACCTGTGGCATGTCGGGCGCCTTGGCCGCTTCCTGAAAGTGGGCGGTGAGATGGTGTCGCTGGTGCAGGTGGAGGACGCGCTGCAGCGCGTCCTGCCGGACGGCGTCGGGTGCGCGGTCCTCGAGGTGCCCGACGCGCTCCGAGGCTCGAAGATCGTGGCCGCAGTAACCGAGGCGGTGAACGAGCGCGAAGTGACGGCGAAACTGGGGGCGGAACTCGCGCGCATCGCGCTGCCGCGGCACTTCGTCGTGCTCCCGGAGCTGCCGAAGATGCCGAGCGGCAAGATCGACTACCGCTCGCTCACCGAGACCGTCCGCGACGCCGTTCAGAAGCTGACGCCGGCGTAGGGTAGAATCCGGGATCCTGGGCCTGCGACCACACGGGGCAAACGGGCGTGACCACAGAACATCTCGTTCGACTGATTCGGCAGCGGATTGCCGCCACACCGGACAACGTCGCCATGCGCCGGCCCGCGGGCCGCGGCGAGTGGCAGGGAATCACGTACCGGGAGCTGGGCGCGAGGATCGACGCGGTCGCCTCCTGGCTGATCGACGCGGGCGTCTCGCCGGTCGATCGCGTGGCCATCGTCGGGGCCAACACGCCGGAGTGGACGATCGCGGACCTGGCGATCATGTCGGTCGGCGCCATTCCCGTTCCCATCTACACGACGAGCACCCCGGAGCAGGTCGCCCACATCGTCTCGGACGCCGGCGCGCGGGTGGCCTTCGCCGGGACCGCCGAGCAGTATGGCAAGCTGAGGGGTATTCGGGGACCGGGCGGGTTGCTCTCGCGCGTCGTGGTGTTCGACGAGTCCGCCACCCTCGACGGCAACGACTCGTGCCACGTGCGGCAGTGCCTGGCGCATGCCGTCTCGCCCGAGGTGGCCGCGCGCGGGGCGGCGGCCAGCGTCCACGACATCGCCACCATCATCTACACGTCGGGGACGACCGGCGAACCAAAGGGCGCGGTCCTCACCTTCGACAACCTCTCGACGCAGTTCGAGGCCGTTGACGCGTTCTTCCGCGTGACCAGCGCCGACCGGTCGCTCTGCTTCCTCCCCCTCAGCCACGCCTACGAGCGCGTCTGGACCTTCTTCATCCTCGTGAAGGGCGCCCAGAACTTCTACCTGGACGACCCCAAGCGCGTCGTCGACGCGATGCGCGAGGTGCGGCCGACCTGCATGGTGAGCGTGCCGCGGCTCTACGAGAAGATCTACGCGACGGCCACGCACAAGGCGACGCACGGCCCGGGATACAAGCGGAAGCTGTTCGAGTGGGCGATCGGCGTCGGCCGCGAGCACGCGTATGCGAAGAAGGACGCCAGACCCGTGGGCCCCTGGCTGGCCGCGCGCCACGCCCTGGCCGATCGGCTCGTCCTGCACAAGATCCGCGATATCGTGGGCGGGCCGAAGAACTTCTTCTCGGCCGGCGGCGCCGCGCTGTCGCAGGCCATCGAAGAGTTCTTCTTCGCAGCGGGACTGCTCATCTGCCAGGGGTACGGGCTCACCGAAACCTCGCCGATGCTCACGTGCAACCGGCCGGGCGATTTCAAGTTCGGCACGGTGGGCAAGGTGATTCCCGGCTGCCAGGTCCGGATCGCGCCGGACGGCGAGATCCTCGCCCGCGGGCGGAACGTGATGGGGGGCTACTTCAACCGGCCGCACGAGACGACCCAGTCGTTCGACGAGGGCTGGCTGAAGACCGGCGATATCGGCGACTTCGACGAGGACGGGTTCCTGCGCATCACCGATCGCAAGAAGGACCTGATCATCACGTCTGGCGGCAAGAACATCGCGCCGAGCCGGATCGAGTCGGTCATCGGGCAGGACTACTACATCGAGCAGGTGGCGGCGGTGGGCGACGGCCGGCACTACCTGTCGGCGCTGATCGTGCCGCAGTTCGAGGCGCTCGAGGAGTGGGCGCGCGAGAACGGGTATACGTTCGAGTCGGTCCGCGCGATGGTGAAGGACGCACGGATCGTGCAGTTCATCTCGGAACGGATCGAGCAGCAGCAGTCGGTCCTCGCGCACCACGAGCGGGTGAAGCGCTTCACGCTCCTCACCGAGCGCTTCAGCCAGGTGGGCGGCGAGATCACGCCGACGCTGAAGAACATCCGCTCCGCGATCGCGGCGAAGTACGCGCACGTCATCAAGGACATGTACGCGTCGGACAAGAAGCGGGAGTTTGAAACAGAGAATTAGTCAGTTTTCCGGTTTTCCGTTTCTCGTTTTCAGTTTTCCGTTTGTATCCGCCTCCCGTCCTGCCCCCTGTCTGTTATAGTGCCCCGCAATCCAACCGTTCCCTGGAGGGCTTGATGTCCCGGTGTCGTCGTTTTACGCTCGCCCGCCTTCTTCTTGCCAGCGCCGTTGCGGCCTCCGCCGGCGTCGTCACCTCTGCCCAGGCGCCCGCGCAGGCGCCGAGAACCACCGGCCAGGCGGCCGAGACCCCGGCCCGCACGCCGCGCCGCAACCCGCGGCTCGACATCCCCCAGGATCCCGATCGGGCGCGGCAGCTCTACGTTTCGAAGAACCCGAAGGATCAGTCGCCGGGCACCGACTTCCAGCGGGACATCGATGCGCGGCTGAAGGTCGACGCCCGGTATCCCGAGTTGTGCAAGGGCATCATCGACTACAAGAAGGTCACCTATCGCAGCAGCGTCGGCGACCTCGACATCCCCGCGTACCTGTTCCAGCCGCTCGAGAAGCGCGGCGCCAAGGGCCATGCCGCCCTGGTCTGGGTGCACGGCGGCGTCCACGGCAACTGGGGCGTGACGCTGTTCCCCTTCGTGAAGGAGGCGGTCGAGCGGGGCTACGTGGTGATCGCGCCGGAGTATCGCGGCAGCATTGGCTACGGCGAGGCGCACCACCGGGCGATCGACTACGGCGGCTACGAGGTCGATGACGTGATCTCGGCGGTGGACTACCTGAAGACGCTGCCGCACGTGGACGCCGACCGGATCGGCCTGATGGGGTGGAGCCACGGCGGCTACATCACGCTGCTGTCCGTCTTTCGCGAGAAGCACCCCTTCAAAGCAGCCGCGGCCATTGTGCCCGTGACCAACCTGCTCTACCGGCTGTCGCGCAAGGGCCCGAGCTACCAGTGGGACTTCTCGACGCAGGAGCGCATCCAGGGACTGCCGTTCGAAAAGCCCGAGCTCTACATGGAGCGTTCGCCGCTCTACCACGTGGACAAGCTGAAAGTGCCGCTGCTCGTGCACGTCTCGACCAACGACCTCGACGTCAACTACGACGAGGACCAGCAGATCGTCGACGCCCTCAGGTCGAGGAAACCCGATCTCGCGGAGACGAAGACGTACGTGAACCCGCCAACGTGGGGGCCGAGCGGCGGTCATTCCTTCAGTCGCCGCGTGGATCCGGCGACGCTCCAACGCGTCGAGTCGCCTGAACAGATCGACTCGTGGAGCCGCACGTGGGTGTTCTTCGAGTGGAACCTGCGGCCGTACGAGGATCGTTCGAAGCCGGTGGTCTACCGGAACGCGGATCCGCGCTGAACGACCTCGGGAGGTTTCTGGCCCACGACGCCGAAAAACTCCCGAGGTCGGTGCTGTCGTATGCGAACTCCAGAAGATGTCATCGCGTCGATCCGCGCCGGCTTTGCCGGCAGCGAGTACCCCGGCGACCCCTGGCTGCAGGGGAGCAACGAGGGCTGCGAACCAGCGGAGGAAGTGGGCCCCTTCGTCGGCCGAACCCGGTGGGAAGACCTCGAGCCGGCGATGCTCGACGGTCACTACTGCGCGCTCAGCTTCTTCTCCGAGGCCGGGTTCCGCTTCTTTCTGCCTGCCTATCTCGTCGCAGACGTGCGCGATCAGTTGCTCACGGCCGACCCGCTCTTTCACTTGACAGGCGGTTTCCACGACGGATCGATCGACGTGCAGGCGGGCGACCGGACGTTCGTCCAGCGGTTCGGCGGGTCGGTCCCGCTCAACCCGCTCCGCTACGGCGCGATTCGCTTCGTCGACTACGCGCGGTTCCGGCTGTCCGTGTTCACGCGTGAAGAGGCTGGCGCGATCGTCTCGTATCTCGAGTACAAGCGGGACCAGGACTCGGACGGCACGTCGCGGGCCGAGATCGACTCTGCGCTCGACGCGTTCTGGCGCGACCGGGCAGCCCACGCGCCGACAGGCGAAAGCCTGCGGGCGCACCTGGCCTCGCAGCGCGCGTATGTCGACGCGCTGCGGCTGCAAGCCGAACAGCGCACGCGGGGCGACGATGAGTGACGTCCGCTGCGCCGCCGCGACCGGCCTCTCGTGATGCTGTCCGCCGGCCTCTTCGTGTCCTTCACCTGGAATCGGGCGCCAGGCATCCTTGGCGCCGCCGCGTTCGTCCTGGTTTCCGCCATCTTGCCCGCGCCCGCCAGGGCGCAGGCGCCCATCGACCTCGACAAGATCCGGCCCGAGACCTATCAGGCGGCGGCGACTCGCCTGCCGCGGGGTCAGGCGCCGAAGATCGACGGCCGGCTGGACGACGAGGCGTGGCAGCTGGCGCCGGCGTCGGGCGGCTTCGTGCAGCGCGAGCCGCGGCCGGGGGCGCCGTCCACCGAGCGGACGGAGTTCCGGATCCTCTACGACGATCGCCGCATCTACTTCGCGGTTTGGGCCTTCGACTCGAACGCGAAGGGCATCATCGCCAGCGAGATGAAGCGCGATTCGGGGCTGACCAAGGGCGACCGGATCGCCATCGTCATCGACACGTTCTTCGACCGCCGCAACGGCTTCTACTTTGCCACCAACCCGCTCGGCGCGAAGAAGGACGCGCAGTACACCGACAACTCGCGCATCCGGAACAACGACTGGAACGCCGTCTGGGAGTGCCGGACGTCGATCGACGACCAGGGGTGGTACGTCGAGATCGCCATCCCGCTCAGCCAGCTGCGGTTCAAGCAGGGGGTCGGGGAGACGCGCTGGGGCTTGAACGTCGCGCGGTCGATCGTGCGGAAGAACGAGGAAACCTACTGGGTGCCCTACCCGCGCATCCAGGCGGCCAACGGGTTCGCCTATCTCTCGAACGCAGGGGTGCTCAATGGCCTGCGCGATCTCCCCAGCGCGCGTCGGATGGAGTTCGTCCCCTTCGTGGCGCCGCAGGCCGGGCGCACGTACAACCCCGATGCGTCGCTCCAAAAGCTCGACCACTACGGGTTCGACGCGCGGATCGGTCTCACGAACTCACTCACGGCGGATCTCACGTACCGCACCGACTTCGCGCAGGTGGAGGCGGACCAGGAGGTGGTGAACGTCACCCGGTTCAGCCTGTTCTTCCCCGAGAAGCGGCCGTTCTTCACCGAGAGCGCGACGCTGTTCAACTACGGGAAGCCCGGCGTGGAGACCGGTGAATTCGGCCCGGGCCTGCTGCCGCTCTTCTACTCGCGGCGGATCGGTCTCACAGACGAGGGCCGCGAGGTGCCGATCATCGGGGGCGGGCGGGTGACTGGCAGGGCCGGCCGCTACAGCCTCGGCTTCATGAACCTGGAGACCGACGAGGTGTCGTTCGGCGGCAGTTCCGCGCGGGTGGTGCCCCGCGCCAACTACACGGTCGCCCGCGTCCGGCGGGACATCTTCTCCGGGTCCTCGGTTGGCGCCATCTTCCTCAATCGCGAGGGAGGCCAGGGCGCGGACTACAACCGAACAGTCGGCGCGGACGCGAACCTCGTCTTCGCCGGCGATCACCGCCTCACGCTACTGGGCGCGAAGACGTTCACGCCGGGAGTGTCCGGCGCCGATTCGGCTTTCGCCGTCGACTTCGCGGTGCAGAAGGATCGCTACAACTACGACGTCACGTACCTCGATGTCGGCAAGGCGTTCAACGCGGAGATGGGCTACATCCAGCGAACCGATACCCGCCGGCCCCGCGCGCGCGCAGCCTGGACGCCAAGGCCCGGGTGGCGGGGCGTCCGCCAGCTGTCGTTCGGCGGCTTTGCCGAGAGTTACACGACGCACGACGGTCACACGGAATCGCGCAGCGCGGACGCCCAGGCAGGCGCCACCTTCGACGACACCTCCCAGTTGACCTTCGACGTCTATCGCGATTACGACTTCCTTGCGTCGCCATTCCGGCTGGGGCCGGGCGTCATCCCGGCGGGCGGGTACTGGTGGACGACGGGGCGGGCGGCGTACACGTCGAGCCCGCGGCTGCGCGTGTCGGGAACCGGATACGTCGAGACCGGCGGGTACTACGACGGCGAGAAGACGACAGTCAGCGGCGGCGTCAGTATCGTGGCGCGGGAAACGCTGGTCATCGACCTGAGTTACAACCACAACCGCATCACCCTGCCGGCCGCCCCGGCCT
The DNA here is from genome assembly GCA_963724775.1 of uncultured Acidobacteriota bacterium. Lineage (GTDB taxonomy): Bacteria > Acidobacteriota > Vicinamibacteria > Vicinamibacterales > Fen-181 > CAVRWB01. Next base: position 370,320 of record CAVRWB010000019.1, on the reverse strand, counting down.
ACCTGACGAACACCGTCAGCACGCGCGTCAGCTACTCGTTCTCGCCCTCGATGTTCGCGAAGGCCTTCGTCCAGTACAACGACGACCGGCGGCTCGCCAGTATCAACCTGCTCTTCTGGAGCATCTACCGCCCTGGCTCCGACCTGTATGTCGTGTACAACCAGCAATGGGACACGAATCTCCCCGGTGAGCGCTTTGCGCAGGTGAAGAACCGCACGCTGTCGGTGAAGGTGACGTACTGGCTGGCGCGGTGAACGCAAAGACCCTACCGCCCGGCGGTCCAGTTGAGGAGCAGCGTGATCGGGGTCACCTCGGGACCGCCTTCGACAACGAGGAAGCGTTTCCCGTCGGGTGTCACCAGGAACGAGGCGCCCTGGGTGTTGCGTTCGAGGCCGGCGATGCGAGTGTCCGCCACGGCTCGTGACGTCCCGACCGCGAGGGCTCCCGACTCCATGGTGATGTCGACGGCAACCATCTTCTTGTCGGCCGAAAGGTAATAGAGCTGGCGCCCGTCAGGGCTCCACACCGGCTGCCGTCCGCCGTCGTGAGACACCTGCCACCGGGTGCCGGTCGGGGGAAACGGCTCGACGATGACCTCTGACGTGCCGCCTTCCAGGAGCTGGTACGCCACGAAGCGCCCGTTGGGGGCGAACCGAGCATTCCGCTCCTCGGCCGGTGAGGCCATGAGCGGCACCGGCTCCTGTCCCGGGACCATCGGCAGCGCCCAGACGTCCCAACTCGTCTTCGGGCTGAAGACGGAGTAGAGAATCCACCGGCCGTCGGCCGACCAGTCGGACGGGATCTGCGCCGTGGCACCCGTGCGAAGAGGCGCCTCCGTTCCAGGCGAGCTGATTCGCAATCGGAAGAGGGCTGGCGGGCCGGACCGCAGGGACGCGAAGGCGATCTCGTCGCTGTTCTTCGAGCAGACAGGGTAGAAGTCCACGGCGGGGTCGTAGGTGAGACGGGTGGAGACGCCCCGCGCGAGGTCAAATGACCACAGATCGATGTTCCCTGTCCGGGGATCCGCCTCGTCGTACACCACGTGCTTGCCATCACCGGTGAGGCAGGCGCTGTTGTACTGCCCGGGAGGGCCGACCGTCCCGACGCGCCGGCCGGCGCGATTGAACCACGTCAGCTGCCAGCCGCCGGACGGCTCGAGCAGCGCAACGACGCCATCGCCCGACGCCGACAACAGGCTCCGGTAGCCGACGGCATTGAAGGCCACCTGCTGGGCGACCACCACCGGGCTTCCCAGGAGACTGGCCGACCGGGGGTCGAACGACTGGGCCATGAGCGCGCCGTCCCGGCGGAACAGCAGGTAGCCCGGGTCGGCATAGACGGCCGAGGTGGATGACGGGAGAAGGTCGATGACTTTTGTGGAGTCGACCGAGGCCAGCCGGATGGCGGTGCCCGTGCGCCGCGTCGGGTCGATGCCGAGATACACGTAGCGGCGGCCATCGGGGAGGAACGACGGAAACCAACGCCGGTCCGTGTCCGGCTGCGGCGTCGGAACAGGAATCGGAGTGCCGCCCGCGGCGGGGATGCGCTCGGGCAACGAGTTCGGATAGGCGACAAAGAGGATCTCGCCGTGGACGCTCCAGCTGCCGCCGCGGGGAACCGGCGCCGGAGCCAGCGTGCGCACGCGGCCGCCGGCCGCCGGCACGGTCTTCAGGCTGCCGCGCGCGAAGAACCCCAACTGCCGGCTGTCAGGCGACCAAAACGGCAACGTCACGTCGTCGGTGTCCGCGAGCCCCCTGGCCTCCGCCCCTCTCGGTCTGACGTAGAGCAGCGTCCGCCCGGACGCGTCCGTTGCGACGAACGCGACGGACCGGCCGTCCGGCGACACCTCGGGCGCCTCACCGATGGTCAGCGTCGTGCCGGCAGGCGGCAGCACCGACAGCACGTCGAGTGGCGCAACCGCCTGCGGCCGCAGCCGCTGGGCACCGATTATGAGCGCAGCAATGGCAGCGACGATTGCAAGCGGCGGGACAATCCAGGCCGCAGGTCGTCGTCGGATACCCTCAATCACCCGTCCTGCAAGCGCCCCGGGCGCCTCCGCTGGCTCCACGGAAAACCGCTCCAGCAGGAGGCAGGCGTCGTGTGCCGACACCCACCGCCGCTCCGGACTCTTGGAGAGGCAGCCCTCTACGAGGAATCGAAGTGGCGACGGAGCGTCCGGCCTTGCCTGCGCCAGCGGCAGGGGATCCGATTCAAGCACCGCGGCGACCAGCCGTGCCCGGTTGGGCGCATCGAACGCCGGCCGGCCCGCCAGCATCTCGTACACGACGCAGCCGAAAGCGAAGAGGTCGCTGCGGGCGTCCGCGTCCCGGCCCTCAATCTGCTCGGGCGACATGTATTGGAGGGTGCCGACAACCGTGCCCTCGCCCTCGACGGTGGCGAACTGCGTCAGCGCCTCCTGTTCGCCGGCAGGCGCCTTCAGGCTCGCGACGCCGAAATCGAGGAGCTTGGCCGTCGCCGTCCCAGACGTGCGGCTGCCACCGCCCACCAGCATGATGTTGGCGGGCTTGAGATCACGGTGGACGATGCCGTGCCGATGCGCGCAATCGAGAGCCTCGGCGATTTGGCGGGCGTAGCTGAAGACCTCGGCCACCGGGAGCGGGCCGAGGGCCAGACGCTGCGCGAGCGTCTGGCCCTCGAGTCGTTCCATGACGAGATACTCGACGTCGCCCTGCCGGCCCACGTCGTGAAGCGTGCAAATGTGGGGGTGGTTGAGCGCCGCGATGGCCCGGGATTCGCGCTCGAAGCGCGCGCGGGCATCGGCGCCGTCCGCCGCCGCCGGCCGCAAGATCTTCAGCGCGACGCGCCGGTTCAAGCGGGTGTCGAGCGCATCGTAGACCTCGCCCATCCCCCCGGAGCCGAGAGGAGAGATCAGCTCGTACGGCCCGAGGCGGGTGCCCGGCGCGGGTTGCATGGATGGGGAGATTGTACCATCCGACAGGCGGGACGCCTGTCCTACGAGCTGACGCCCCGACAGGCGGGACGCCTGTCCTACGAGCTGACGCACCGACAGGCGGGACGCCTGTCCTACTCCGGGGTGGCTGCGCCTCGCAGCGGCCTGGCGTCCGCCTGGTGCAGGTCGAGGACGATGACCGTGTTCTCGCCGTTCTTGAGCCAGGGCGCGGGGCAGTAGAGGCGCTTCTGCGGGCCGATGTCCCAGAAGCGGCCCAGGTTGTGGCCGTTCACCCACACGACGCCCTTGCGGTACCCCGTCATGTCGATGAAGGTGTCCGCCGGCTTGTCCAGGCGGAACGTGCCGCGAAAAAACGTCCCCGGCCGGGACGCGTCCACCGGGCCTGCGGGGAGCCCGCTCACCCACTCGTCCGCGAGCGGCAGCAGGAAGACCTCCCAGTTCATGAGCGTCATTCCCGCCAGCGTCACCCGGTCGGTGATGCCCTTGCGGTCGATCATCTCCTGCGCGAAGTTGATGTGACCCATGCCCTCGACGAGGATCTCCAGCACCGGCGTCGGGTTCGTGGCGGGCGGCAGGTCGATCGTCTTCTCGGCCAGGCGGCGGTCCAGCGTCCCGATCACCTTCCCGTCCACCATCACGATCGCGTAGTCGTGCAGGTCCGTAATCTGCAGCTTGCCGCTCTTCCGCCCCACGAGCCGCGTCCTGTACAGCACCAGCCCCTGGTTCTGACCGTACGCCTCGAACGGCTTCGGCTGCACGGATGCGATCGGCTTCGGCAGCTGGTTCCAGAGCGAAGCGTGGGGCCGCATCGCGAACTCCGGGATGGCGGCGGCGGCGATCGGATCGGGGATCGGCGGCAGCGCCTGCCCGGCAGGCCGCGCCGCGCCGATCATCTCGCGCAGCGCGTGGTATTTCGGCGTCGGCCGCCCCTGCTCGTCGATCGGTGCGTCGTAGTCGTAGCTGGTGACGTCCGGCTCGTAGCCCTTGCCACCCGAGTTCGCGCCCGCCGAGAACCCGAAGTTGGTCCCGCCGTGCGCCACGTAGAAGTTGAACGACTTCTTCGCGCCGAGCAGGAACGCCACTTCCTTGCGGAGATCCTCGAGGCCCGGGCGCGCCCACTTCTCGCCCCAGTGCGTGAGCCACCCCGGGTAGGTCTCCGATGAGAACACCGGAACGCCGGGGGCCATCTTCCGCGCCAGGTCGAAGTCCTTCTCGGACGAACCCGAGTCGAGTCCGACCGCTGCGCCCTCGACGTGCCCCGCTTCGAGCATGTAGGTCGTCGGACCATCCGCTGTGTAGAACGGGACGTCGATGCCGTTTCGTTCCCATGCCGCCTTGAGCCGGGCAAGGTAGGCGCGGTCGTTCCCGTAGCTGCCGTACTCGTTTTCGATCTGCACCATGAGGATCGGACCGCCGCGCGTCACCAGGAGCGGCTTCACCACCTGCGCGAGGCGGTCGATGTAGCGCTCGGCCGCCGCCATGTACCGCGGGTCGAGGCAGCGGATCTTGATGTCGGGGTAGCGCAGCAGGTAGGTGGGGATGCCGCCGAAGTCCCACTCGGCGCACACATACGGGCCCGGCCGCAGCATCACCCACAGCCCTTCGTCCTGCGCCGCGCTGACGAACCGCGCGATGTCGCGGTTGGCGGTCGCGAAGTCGAAGACGCCCTCGGAGGTCTCGTGGTAGTTCCAGAAGATGTAGGCCGCGATCGTGTTGCAGCCCATCGCCTTCGCCATGCTGATGCGGTGGCGCCAGGTACTCGGCGGGGATGCGCGCCGGGTGCATCTCGCAGGAGATGACCTGGAGCGGCTTGCCGTCGAGGAGGAAGTCCGAGTCGCCGAGCGTGAAGGCGTGCGAGCGCGCGGCCGCCGGTGCCTGCGCCGGCCGCTGCCCTGCCGCCCACCCCGAGAGCATCATCAAGACCGCGAAAACGGCTGCCGCCTGTTTCATGGCGACACAGGGTACCAGAAGATGCTGAACGTAGAACTGAGAACGTGAGAACGTGAGAACGTAGAACAACGCGGAGGGGAAGAATCGTGAGCGTTCTCCCTTCTAGCTTCTCCGTTCTGCGTTCTTCTTTTCCGTTTTCAGTTTTCCGTTCTCCGTTGACTGGCTCGAGCTTCTCCGTTCTCGTCTCAGTTCTCGTTCTCCGTTCTAACTTCCGTTCTCCCCTCTCCCCTGTCCCCAGCCCCCAGTCCCTAGCCCCTAGTCTGATAGTCTCAAGGCGTGGCCACAGAACCGTCCACCTCGCCCGAGCGGGCCGACACCAGCGTGACCAGGCCACGGCGCCGCGGTCGGCGTCTCGTCCAGGTCGCCCTCGTCTTCCTCCTGGCGGGCGCGGGGGCGGGGGCATGGTTTCTCGCGCTCCGGTGGTGGCCCGCCCACCCTGCGCCCTTGGCCCCGGCCCTCTGGCCGGTGACCGTGGGGACGGCTGCCGGCGGAGGGGCTCCGGGCGTCGCGGACGGAGTGGCGTCCGATGCGTTCTTCTCGGACCCGTTCGGCGTCGCCATCGATGAGGCCGGCAACGTCTACGTCACCGATGCCGGCGACAGCAATCGAGTCCGGAAGATCGCGCCGACGGGCCAGGTGACGACGGTCGCGGGGAGCGGCGAGGGTTGGCTGGACGGAGCGGCGGGCGACGCGCGCTTCAACACACCGTCCGGGATTGCCGTCGCTCCCGACGGATCGCTGGTCGTCGCCGACACCGGGAACCACGCCATACGCCGGGTCTTCGCGAGCGGCGCCGTCGTGACCGTGGCCGGCGGCGGCACGCCCGGTCGCCAGGACGGGCCGGCGGCGGTGGCGCGCTTCGACGGCCCGGTCGGCGTCGCGGCGGCCGCGGATGGCGCCATCTTCGTGGCTGATACCTACAACGACTGCATCCGGCGGATCGCACCCGACGGCGTCGTGACGACGGTGGCCGGCGGAGCGCAGCCGGGTTACCGCGACGGCGCCGGAGCCGAGGCGCGGTTCGATACACCGTCCGGGATCGCGGTGGACGCGCGCGGCGTCCTCTTCGTCGCGGACACCGGCAACAACCTCGTTCGCCGGATCGACGCGCGCGGCGAAGTGACCACCCTGGGCATCGGCGCGTCTGGCGAACCGGTCTTCGGCGAAGCCGGCGTCGCGTTGTGGCGTCCGGTCGGGGTGGCCGCGTCGCAGCGCGGCCATGTCTACGTGTCCGACTCGCTCGGGCGCATCGCGGTGTTCTCTCCCGACGGCCGCTCGCGGGTGGTCGCAGGCAGCAGCGCCGGCTTCGCGGACGGCGATGGCAGCCGCGCGCGCTTCAACAATCCGTCCGGCGTGGCCGTCGATGCCCGCGGCCGCGTCTGGGTCGCCGACAGCGACAATTACCTGGTGCGGGCGCTCGCGCCCCCCGGCGTCCCGAGGCCGGCCCGCGACGTCTTCCTGACGCCGCTTCCCCGCCTCTCGCCAGCGGCCCTCGGCTTCGAGCACGTGCCGTGGCCGGTCGATCCGCAGGAAGGCTGGCACGAGGTGACGGCGACCCTCGGCGAGGCGCGCGGCAGCTTCGGCGGCGACGGGCGCGAGCGGCTGCACGCAGGGATCGACGTGCACGCCGACGAAGGGACGCTCGTGCGCGCGGTCCACGACGAGAAGGTGTCGCGCCCGATGGCCGCGACGGGCTACGGCGAGTTGAGCGAAATGCTGCGCGTCGGGCTCGTCTCGTACGTGCACGTGCGAGTCGGCCGCGACCGGCACGACGCCAGCCTGGATCCCGCACGCTTCCCGGTCCTGTTCGACGAGAGCGGCGCGGCGTCGCGCGTGCGCATTCGCCGCGGCACGCACTTTCGCGTGGGCGACGCGGTGGGCACCGTCAACCGGTTCGCGCACGTCCACCTTGGCCTCGGGCCGCGGGGTGCCGAGACGAACCTGCTTCGATTCTCGCTCGCGGAATTCGGCGACCACCTCGCGCCGACGATCCCGGCGAACGGCGTGTGGCTGCTGGACGAGACGGGCGCGCGGCTGAAGCCGGTGCGCGGCCGCGTGGACGTCTCGGGGCGCGTCCGCATCGTTGCCGAGGCGTGGGACCAGGTGGACCGCAACGAGCGGAGACGCCGCCTCGGCGTCTTCAGTCTCGGCTACCAGGTGCTGCGCAGGAACGGGACGCCGGTGGAAGGCTTCGAGGAACCGCGGACGACGGTCGTCTTCGACCGCCTGCCGCAAACGCCCGGCGCCGGCGGCTTCGCCTACGCCGAGGGCAGCGGGATCACCGTCTACGGCAACCGGGCGACGCGCTTCCGGTACGTCGTGACGAACGAGGTGCGCGACGGCGAAGCGGCCGAGGGCTGGTGGGACGCGGGCGCCCTCGCCCCGGGCGACTACCGCCTGCGCGTCATCGCGAAGGACATCGCCGGAAACGCGGCGACGCGCGAGATTCGCGGTGCGGGTCGTTGCCCCGATGGGGCTTGCCAAGGATATTGGCGATTGACGACTGCCGAGCCGAATGCCGACTGGAGGCCCAGAATCGTCCTCCGCCAATCGTCATTCGAAAGTCGTCACTGCCCTCCCGCCCTGCACGCGCACTGCACCCCTGCTGCACGTTTCGCGGTGTCTAAGCGTGCAGGGGGTGCCATGCTCGAGGCGCGGGGGCTGTCGAAGTTCTACCAGGGCGTGCCGGCGGTGAAGGATGTCAGCTTCACCGTGGCGCCTGGCGAGGTGCTCGGCTACCTCGGCCCGAACGGCGCGGGCAAGTCCACGACCGTGGGCATTCTGACCGGCCTCATCGACCCGAGCTCCGGGCAGGTGTTCTACAAGGGCACGCGGGTGGACTCGGACATGGTCGAGTACCGCCGGCATCTCGGCTACGTGCCCGAGGAGCCTCACCTCTACCCGTTCCTCTCCGGCCGGGAGTACCTCGAGCTCGTCGGACGCCTCCGCGAGATGCCGGCCCGCGTGCTCGCGCCGCGCATCGACGGCCTTCTCGAGCTGTTCGGCCTCGGCGGGGCAAGGGACCAGTCGATCGGCGCCTATTCAAAGGGCATGCGGCAGAAAGTGCTGATCGCGGCGGCCCTGCTGCACGACCCCGAGGTGCTGATCTTCGACGAACCGCTGTCCGGCCTGGACGTCACCACGGCTCTCATGTTCCGCCAGCTCGTCGCCCAGCTCGCGCGCAACGGCAAGATCATCATCTACAGCTCGCACGTCCTCGAGGTCGTGGAGAAGGTGTGCACGCGCGTCATGGTGCTGTACCGCGGGCGCGTGGTCGCCGACGACACGGTGGAGCACCTGCGCGACCTGATGGCGCTCGACTCGCTGGAGCAGGTGTTCAAGGAGTTGGTGATCCGCGAGGACCCCGAGAAGACGGCGCGCGAAATCGTCAGCCTCATCGCTGGCCGCGGGTAGCCGATGACACCCGGCTCGTCGCGCTTCGCACTCCTGACGCAGCACTTCTTCAGGCGCTTCCTGGACAACGACCTGATCTCGCCGAACGGCGATGCGCATGTCGGGCTCAGCCAGACGGTGGCCGCGCTGCTCTCGCCCAGCCTCCTCGTCACGTCGATGGTGCTGTTCAAGTACGCGATGGCGTGGCGACCGACCTGGGAGGGCATCCTTCGGAAGTCGGTCCCCGACGGCCTGCTGTTCGTGTCGCTGTCGATGATCGTCCTCGGCGTGGCAGCCACCATCACCTGGGACGCCTTCTTCCTCGACGCGAGGGACCGCTACATCCTCTCGGTCCTCCCCGTCTCCGACCGCTTGCTCTCCGCCGCCAAGCTCGGCGCCCTGGGCCTGTTCCTCACGGTGTTCGTCGCCGCCGTCAACGTGATCCCGGCGGTCTTCGTGCCGGCGCTGATGGTGCAAGGCTTGCGGGATTCGTCAGGCCTCCGCCACTTTCTTCCCCTCGCGCTCGCGCAGATTGCCGCGCCAGGCCTCGCCGGCGCCTGGACGATCCTGGCGGTGGTCGCGCTGCGGGGCGTCCTCGCGCTCGTTCTGCCCGGAAGAGTCTTTCAGCGGGTGAGCCCGCTCGTGCAGGGCGTCCTGATCCTCGGCTTCCTGGCGTGGGCGATCTCGCTGTCGCCGTTCATCGACGCGAGCGTGGACGTCATGGCGAGCGGTGGACCCGTTCGCGACTATTCGCCGCCCCTCTGGTTCATCGGTCTCTACCAGTGGCTCGCTGGGAACCCGCAGCCGTGGCATCCGGCTCTCGCCCGCACCGCCGTCCTCGCGAGCGCCGCCACGGTGCTCCTGGTCCTCGCCATCTTCTTTGCACCCCGGCGGCGCGGGAGCGAGGGCCTGCTCGCGTCATCGGGCGGCGGAAGGATGCGGACGGTCGTCGCTGCGCTTCGCGCGGCCGCGTGTCGCCTGGCCGTCAGCCACCCGCTCGCGCGGGCGAGCTTCAATTTCACGCTGACCACGCTCGGCAGGAGTGCGACGCACCGGCTCTACGTCGCGGCGGCGCTGGGCGCCGGCCTCGCATGGGCGGCGACCGGCCTCGTCCTCGATTTCGTACGCTCCGGCCGCGCCGCGCTCGGCACCGCCGTGCCTTCCACGCCGGCGCTGCAGGTCCAGGCTGCCCTCGTCCTCTTCCTCATCGTTGCCGTGCGATTCGCGATCCTCGTGCCGGCATCGCTGCCCGCCAACTGGCTCTTCCGCCTGTCGGAACGGCGGCCGCTGCGCACCTACTTCGCTGGCGCGCGCCGGGCCGCGCTGCTCATCGTCCTGCTCCCGGTCGCGGCGCTGCTTCCCGTGTCGGCGCTGCTATGGAGTTGGCACGCGGCCGGCTACCACGCGCTGGTGGGCGTACTCTTCGCGGCGTTCCTCATCGAGCTGTTCTTCAACAGCCTGGCGAAGATCCCGTTCACGGCCGCCTACGTGTCGGGCCAGCTCAAGCTGAAATCGAGGGGCGGTACTATCTCTTCGGGGCGATGGCACTCACCGGCGTGCCGTCGTGGCTCGAGTCGCTCACGTTCAGAGGCAAGGTCGATCCGCTGTTGCTGCCGTTACTCCTCGTGGTGCCCACGTGCGGCTTCGCCATCTCCCGCTGGCGCAAGGAACGCGCCCTGCCGGCGCTCGTGTTCGACGACACGAACGAGGAGGCGATCCAGACGCTGGGCCTGTCCGAGTAGGCAGTCTCGCCTGTCGTGACCGAGGCGTCTCGCCTGTCGTGACAGAGGCGTCTCGCCTGTCGTCACCACCACCCCGGCCCAGTTGCGTTTGTTGTCTGCCCGACCAGGAGCGGAGGGCCACCGATTACCCGCTCGTGATCCGCCGTCAGCTGCCTGCTGTCTGTCTGCTGTCATCTTCCACCGGTCCGACCCTGACGATCCGCACCACCGCCTCCTGTTTCTCGCGGGAGGCGGCGAGATCCACTTCGAACTCGGCCACCCAGTCGTTGTGGTCCTCGGTGTCCACCAGCATCTGCTGCACGCGCCAGGTCTGCCCATCGCCGGACGCCGTGACGTAGGTGTGGCGGATGTTGCGGGCCTCGGGGTCGAGGCGGAGCGCGCCGTGCTCGGCGCGGAATTCCGCGACAGGCGGGACGCTGGGGCCGAGGCGACGCGGGGCCGACAGGCGGGACGCCGGGGCCGACAGGCGGGACGCCTGTCCTACGGGAATCCCACTCCCGCAGGAAGGTGAAGATCCGCGTGCGCACGGCCGCCGTGAATGCCCGCGTATCGTGGGTGATGTCCGCGGCCTCGTCGGCTCCAGGCGGCCGCAGGTCCTGGGCGCGCGTCGTGCTGGCCGTTCCCAGCGGCTGGTACGCCGGGTCCTTCATTCGCTCCCACTCCTCGGCAAGGCTCGAGTCCACCCCGCGCAGCATGGTTCGGAGGTAATCCTCCATCTCCAGCACCTGGTCGCTCTTCACGCCGTCGGGTACCGTCTGGCTCAGGACCTTGTACACGCCGTTCAGGTGCCGCAGCAGCAGCCCCTCCACTCGCTGCAGGTCGTAATCGAGCACGTATTCCGCGAAGGATCTGAACTGCTCGAACATCTCCCGGGCGATCGACTTCGGCCGGATGTTCTCCTCGCCCACCCACGGGTGCCGGTCGGCAAACGCGTTGAACGTCGTGTAGACGAAGTCCTTCAGCGGCTTCGGGTACTCGAGCTTCTCGAGCTCCTCCATCCGCTGCTCGTACTCGACGTGGTCCGCCTTCATCTGCGCGACCGCGCGGTCTTTGATCTTGTCCAGCTGCCGCCGCAGGATGATCTCCGGGTTCTCGAGGATTGACTCCACCAGCGTGACGAGGTCCAGCGCGTAGTCCGGCGATTCCGGGTCGAGCAGCGGGATCGTCTCGAGCAGGTAGAGCGACAGCGCCTGGTCCATCGAGAAGTCGTCCTGCAGCTCGACGTTCACCTGGAGCCTGGATCCGTCTTCGCGCCGGGGGACAATCTCGACGATCTGCCGCGCCACCAGCGCGCGAAACAGCTGCCACGCGCGTTTCCGGTGCGCCTTCTTCGCCGCCTCGGTCTCGTGGGACTCGCGAATCAGCCGCTGCATCGCACGGCAGCCGTCGCCGCGGCGGCTCAGGACGTTCAGCAGCATGCCGTGCGAGACGTGGAAGCGCGAGGAGAGCTGCTCGGGCTGCGCGCCAATCAGCCGCTTGAACGTCGCGAGATCCCAGTTGACGAAGTTGTGATCGGGCGGCCGCCGCCGCGTCACCTTCTTGCCGTCGCGCGCGGCCTTCTCGCTCAGCTTGATGTTCTCGATCACGTGCTCGGGCGCCTGCACGACCACGAAGCCCTTCGTGTCGAAGCCCCGCCGCCCGGCGCGCCCCGAGATCTGGTGAAAATCGCGGGCGCTCAGGTGCGCCGTCTTCTGGCCGTCGAACTTGCACAGCCGGGTGAAGAGCACGGTGCGGATCGGCACGTTGATGCCAACGCCCAGCGTGTCCGTCCCGCAGATGATCTTCAGCAGGCCCCGCTGGGCGAGCTGCTCCACCAGCACCCGGTACTTCGGAAGCAGGCCCGCGTGGTGCAGCCCGATCCCATGCTTCAACCACTTCCGGATCTCGGATCCGTACGGGCTGGTGAATTCGAAGTCGCCGATCGTCTCGGCGATCGCCTGCTTTTCCTCGCGCGTGCCGATCTTCAGGCTGGTGAAGTCCTGCGCGCTCGACGCCGCGTCCGCCTGGGTGAAGTGGACGACGTAGACGGGCGCCTTGCCCTCGTCTGCCAGCTTCTCGAGCATGTGCGCCAGGGGAATCTCCGAGTAGGCGTGCTCGAGGGGCACGGGTCGGTCGCCCGATCGCACCGACGCCGTCGGCCGGTCGTTCAACGCGGTCAGCGCCTTCTCGAAGAACGACGTGTCGCCGAGCGTGGCCGACATCAACAGGAAGCGCGCGTACGGCAGCGTCAGCAGCGGCACCTGCCACGCCACGCCGCGGTCGCGGTCCGCGTACCAGTGGAACTCGTCCATCACGACGTCTTCGACCAGCGCCGCCTCCCCCTCGCGCAGCGCGATGTTCGCAAGGACCTCCGCCGTGCAGCAGAGAATGGGCGCCTCGCGGTTGACCGTCGCGTCGCCGGTGGACAGGCCCACCCGCTCTGGACCGAAGTCGCGGCACAGCCCCATCCACTTCTCGTTGACCAGCGCCTTGATCGGGCAGGTGTAGACGGCGCGCCGCCCGCGGGCGAGCGCCGCGAACAGCATCGCGGACGCGACGAGCGACTTGCCGGATCCGGTCGGCGTATTGAGGATGACGTTCTTCCCGTCGAGCAGCTCGAGGATCGCCTCTTCCTGCGCGGGGTAGAGCTGAAGACCCTTGGCGGCGGTGTATTCGAGAAAGCGCCCGAGGAGGTCGTCCGCGGACGGGTCGTCGGTGTCGGGGAGGAGATCGCCGAGCAGTGGCATCGGGCTAGTAGTACACGAAAGAGGGCGGACCTGCAGGTCCGCCCCGTCTGAACCCTACTGCCTACTGCCCACTACTCAATCACCATGTAAACCTCAACCCGAACTGCGTGATGCGTCCGCCCGCATCCTGCGACGCGTTGAGGTCGCGCGCGGCGGCCGTCAACTGCCAGTCGAGGAGCGTCGTCCCGCCCACGCCGCGCGGGTTGAAGTTGACGTTGTCGAAGATGTTGAAGAGGTCCATCCGCGCCTCGACCCGGCCCCGGCCGGCGAGCTGGAAGCGCTTGACGAAGCTGAAGTCGTACTTCTGGAACCACGGGCCGGTGACAATGCGCGTCATCTTGGTGCCCGGGCACTGGCCGTCCAGGTACTGCACGCAGTCCGGGCCGCTGGCCGGCGCGATGTACCGGCCGCTTGGCAGCGTCCCGGCGTACCCCGTCAGCGAGGTGGCCGACTGGTTGTTCAGCGCGATGATCGACTGGTTGATGACGTCCTCTGGCAGCATGTAGATGCGTTCCTTGCCAGTCGAGTCCTTGACCTTGTAGAACTTGAACATGTTCTGCAGGTCCTTCTCGGTCATCCCCACCAGGCGGTAGCCGCCGAAATCGAACCGCTGGCCGCTCTGAATGCGGGCCTGGCCGTCCCACTCCCAGCCGCCGATCACCTGGTTGAGCCACTTCGGCACGCCAGAGCCCCACGCCCTGCCATGACCGAACGGCAGCTCGAAGACCCAGTTCAACTTGAACGCATTCGCCGGGCCTGCCGTGGCGTCGATGTACTGCCAGTCCTCACGCAGCGTCCTCCACGTCCACGTCTGGCGCTGCAGCACGCTGACGAAGCTGCCCTGGACAAGAAGGCCCTTGTTCAGGCGGCGGCGCAGGTCGAACTGCAGCGCGTTGTACTTCGTGTTGCCGCCGTTCATCCGCAGGTTCGCACTGCCTTGCCTGACCGCCGGGTTGGTTTGCCAGAAATTGGCCGGCAGGCCCGCCGCCGTGGAGTTCGCGACGTTGGTGGCGTTCTGCAGACCGCTCGTCCCGGTGCCGGCCATGCCGGTCAGGTTCGGGTTGTACATCGACAACTGGTTGTACCAGGACGAACTGCGGAAGTTCGACGACGTGTAGCTTGCCGGGTTCTGGTTTCGCGGGTCGTTCAGCGGAACGCCGGCAAAGTGCGCCATGAAGATCGGCAGGGGCGCCGTGCCCGGAGCGCCGGTGTAGGCGAACGTGTTCCCCTGGCCGGCGGCGATGTTCGCCTGCAGGTTCTTCTGCGCCGTCCTGAACTCGTTGTAGTACCCGTTCTCCGTGATATTCCAGTTCGACGTGCCATTCAGGTTGCGGAGCGACCAGTCGCCGACGTTCATGTTGCCGACGTACCGGATCTCCATGGCCATCGACTTGCCGAGCTCGCGCTGCCAGCCAATGCTCCACTGGTGCGTGTACCAGAGGTTCAGGTCAGGACTGTCCGCGTAGACGCCCTCGTTGACCGCCGGGGTGAACGGGTAGGACGGCGAACCGGGGAACGTGGATGGATAGAGCTTGGCCGTGTCGCGGAGCAGCACCGGGAACCCGTCGTACCCGATGGTTGGCGTGCCGGCCGTCGTGCTTCGCGTCGCCGTGCGGCTCTGGCCGGGATTCGCCCCGTAGACGTTGATGAAGTCGGCGGTGGCATAGCGGTTGTAGCTCAGCGAGTACCCGCCGCGGAACACTGGCTCGCTGCTGAGGATCGTCCCGAGGAAGCCGTCGACCTTCGGCCGCCACGCGACGCCAACGCTCGGCGCCAGGTTGTTCCACTCCATCTTGTAGGCGTCGGCTCCCTTCGGGTAGTTCTCGAACACCGGCGCCGTGCCCGTCATCGTGCCCGGCTTGAACATGTTGCCCGGGCCCGTCACGCCGTACACCATCTGCCAGTCCTGCAGCCGCGCGTAGTCGCCGCTCGTCGGTGTGAACGGGAACTGCAGCTCCCATCGCAGACCGCCGGTCAAGGTCAGGTTCGGCTTGATGCGCCACTGGTCGTTGACATACAGGCCCAGCTCGTTCTGCTTCACCCGGTTCCACCGTTCGCCGAGGTAGCTGTACTGTCCATTGTCCAGATACGCGGTTCCCGACAACTGGATGACCCGCCCGGTCAGCATCCCGTAGAGATTTCGGGCATAGGCCGCCCATGTCGCGTTCATCCCCGGGAAGTCCGTCTGGTTGGTCTCGGAGAAGTAGTTGTAGGCCGGGTCGTTGGCATTGGTCCCGAAGTACACGGTCGGCACGATCGTGTCGTTCCAGTTGTCTGTTTTCGTCACCGTGAACGTGCCGCCCATGCCGATGGTGTGCCGGGCCTTCAGCCAGGTGAACTGGTCTTCGTAGACGATGTTGGGCGTCAGGCGCGTACTGGGACCGTTGGACGCCGTGGCGCGGCTCAGGCCCACGCTCGAGACGAAGCCGGAGTTCTGGTCGGTCCTCCCCATGTAGAAGTCCCAGCCCTGGCCCCCGGCGCTCTGGCAGCCGACTCCGCTGCAGTTGAACTGGTCGGCCGACAGTTCGGGGTAGAACTGCGTGCCGCCGTTGAAGGCGCCGGAATAGCCGACCCGGAACTCGTTCACCATGTTCCTGCCGAAAGTGGACCTCAGGCTGCCCTGTGCCATGAAGCGGTCTGAATACTGACCGGCCTCGTTCGGAAAGCCCGGCCACACGGGTTCGACGGTGTTCAGGATGTCGGGCTTCGAGTCGAACCGGTTGTAGCGGGTGGTGAACGTCGCGCGATGGTTCTGCGTGATGTTGTAGTCGAGGCGCAGCGTCGGGAAGTGGCGCTTCTGCGTGCCGCCCGGGCTGTAGGTGAACATGTCCACGTTCTGGTCCTGCGCCTGCAGGCCGCCGACGCCGTTGGTCGAGTTCCGGATGTCGCCCAGCAGCTTCGCCATCGTCGGGTCGAGTGTCGAGACCTGGTTGTACTTGGCCGCGACCGCGAGCAGGTTGACCGGGGCAGGCGCCCCGGGGTAGTTGAACAGCCCCTTCTGCGCGTTGGTGTTGAGCAGGTACCGCGTCCGGTTGACCTGGTTGGGCCAGATGAACCACTCCCAGTTGAAGAAGTAGAACGCCTTGTCCTTGATGATCGGGCCACCGACTCGGAAGCCTGGCGTCTGCAGCCTGACGTCGTCGATGAAGTACTCGCCGGCGGCCGTCTTGGGCTGATCGCGCTTGTTGAAGTAGTAGGGCGTGTTCATCCGCCAGAGCCAGCTACTCTTCTTGTTGCGCGTCATCACGTCCTGGTCGTTGGTGCCCGCCTGGTTGCGCCACGCGCTGTAGGCCGACGCCGTGAAGCGGTTCGACCCGGAGCGGGTGACCATGCGGATCTGCGAGGCACCCTGTCCGGCGCTCTCGGCGCCCGGAGTGGACGTGGACACCGTGATCTCCTCGACGGAGTCCAGCATCGGCCGGATGTACATGAAGAAGCCGTCGGTGGTGCGGTTGTTGTTGTCCTGCGCGTTGACGCCGTCGATCGTGATGTTGATCGTGCCGGTCGGCAAGCCGTTGATCGTCGAATTGCGGCTGTCGGTGCCGGTCGTCGTCACGCCCGGCAGCGCGACGACGTAGTCGAGCGCGGTGCGGGTGACGAGCGGCAGCGATTCGATCTGCTTCACGGCGATCGTCGTCTGGACCGCCGCCGACTGCGTCTGGACGATCTCCGTGGCCCCCTCGACCACGACGGTCTCCTCGAGCGCGCCGACCTCGAGCACGGCCCTGACGCTCCCGGGCGTCGCCGAGATCAGCTGCACGTCGGGTGCCGACCAGGTCTTGAATCCCATCAGCGAGACTTTGACCGTATACACCCCCGGCGGCAGCGAGGGGATCGTGAACCGGCCCGCGCTGTCGGTGACCGCCTGGGACAGCGCGTTGGTGCCGTTGTTCTTCGCGACGATATCGGCGCCAGGGATCACGGCGCCCGACGTGTCGACGACAAGACCCGAGAGGGAGCTGGCCGTGCCGCCGCCCTGAGCGAGGGCGGGCGAGGCCGCGAAGGCCAGGAGTCCGACGATCGCAAGAATGAACCTGAACTGGCGCGAACAACGCCTCATGGGTGACCCTCCTCCTGCGGATGGCGCTTCGCTCCCGACGCCGGGCGACGACAGGCCTGAGCCGAGCCTGTCAGGCTGCGGGTGCGGTGCGATACGAACGAACAGGACAGGACGGACGCGCGCCGACGACGACTACGACGACAACGCCTTCAAGACATCGCCGAACGACGAGGGCGACGGGACGACGCGGAGACGAAGACGGGACCCTGGTGACGGGCGCGAGCGACGAGACGTGAGGGGCCGACGACCGACGACGGGCACACGACGGGCGACGGGCACACGAGTGGCCGAACACGAGTACGCCGACGGCTTGAGGGGGAGGCAGACCGCACGCCGGGCGCCGGACGAGACCCGGGCGGGCCTCGTTAAAGCCCACGATCTTCGTCCGGCCGCGGACAATGTCAAGCGGAATGTGAACGAAGTGTGTGAAAAGTGTGGCGAGGGCGTGACGGTGACTGGGGTCAGATCTTGAACTGCCAGTTAGAATACGCACCATGAGCGACCGTCCTGCCATCTACGAAGCCATCCCGCGGCCGCGTGTGGACGCCGTCGAGGCTATCCTCGGCGAGCCGTTCCGCGTCCTCGACGACGGCTTCGTCCGGGTGATCGATTACATGGGCGACGATGCGGCCATCGTGCAGGCGGCGCGGGTGTCGTACGGGAAGGGCACCAAGCGGATGCAGCAGGACCGCTCCCTCATCCGGTACCTGATGCGCCACGCGCACACCACCCCGTTCGAGATGTGCGAGCTGAAGCTCCACGTCCGCGTGCCGATGGACACGTGGCGGCAGTGGATTCGGCACCGGACCGCGAGCGTGAACGAATACTCGACGCGCTACTCGGAAGCGATCGATGCGGCGCAGCGCACGCCGGCGGACGCGTGGCGGATCCAGACGACGGCCAACCGGCAGGGCAGCAGCGGCACCGTGAGCGGAGCCGAGGGGGTCGCGCTCACCGAGGGTGAGGCCGAGTTGCAGCGGCGCGCGCGGGCGGTCTACGAGACGCGCATTGCGGCGGGCGTGGCGCGCGAGCAGGCGCGGAAGGACCTGCCGCTCTCAACCTACACCGAGGCGTACTGGAAGATCGACCTGCACAACTTGCTGCACTTCCTGGCGCTGCGGATGGAGCAGCACGCGCAGCAGGAGATCCGCGCCTACGCGACCATCATCGGCGAGCAGATCGTCGCCCGCTGGGTGCCCGCCGCCTGGCAGGCGTTCCTCGACTACCGGATGAACGCCACCGCCCTCTCCCACCTGGAATCGGGCATCCTCCGCGCACTGGCGGCCGGCGATCCGTCGCGAGCGACCGCGCTGGTGGAAGAAGCCGGATTGCTGGAACGCGCGCCCGGGGGCGAGCTGAAGGCGAACTTCGAACGGCGGGAAATCGAGGAGAAGCTCGCGAGCCTGGGGTGGAAAGCACCCTGGTAGTCACAGGCGTGGCCCGCGGACCTTGCGGTTCGCGCTGAGCGGCGTAGGCGTAGGGCGAAGCTTCTGCTTCGCCCTACGCCTATCGCCGTGGAATCTGCCGCAGCCGTTCGAGCTCCCTCGCGGCACGGGCATCGGCGGGCGCCATCGCGAGCACGGCCTCGAGCTCGCGCTCCGCCTCGCCGCGCCTCCCCAGGTCCTCGAACAGCATCGCCGTCGCGACACGCCACTCGGTTTTGCGCGGCTCCAGCGCGACCGCCTGTAGCGCCTGGGGCAGGGCCTCGGCGAGCCGCCCGGCCTGTGCGAGCGTCATGGCGAGGTTCATCCGGGGCAGACCGGCCGTCGGGTCGAGGCGAATCGCTTCACCGTAGTGCGACAGGGCTGCGCCAAGATCGCCCACCTCCGCCAGGGCGTCTGCGAGATCAGCGTGCGCGTTCGCCTGCCCCGGATCGAGCGAGAGGCTCCGTTCGAGTTCTTCGATGCCGCCCCGCACGTTTCCCGTCTTCTTCAGCGCCAGGGCCAGATTCCTGTGAACCTTCGGCGCCGAGGGTTCGAGCCGGAGCGCCTGCTGGTAAGCGAGGATCGCCTCGTCGTCGCGGCCCATGCCGGCCAGGGTGCTGCCGAGGTTGGCGTGCGCCCGCGCGCTGTCGGGCGTCACGGCGATCGCGTGCTGCCACAGGGCGAGCCCGTCCTTCCACGTCATGACTTGTGCACGCGCAGGTAAGACGAGCGCCACCAGTACCGAGGGCCGCCGCGGCGGCAGTGACTGCGCGTGGAACCCGGAGCCGCTCGGTCACCGCCAACGCGCCCCAAACCACCAGCACGAAGAGGCCAATCGCCGGGACGTAGGTGAAGCGATCGGCCATCGAGTGCCCGCCGACCTGGACGATCCCGATCGTGGGGACGAGCGTTCCCAGGTACCAGGCCCAGCCCACGAATACGGCAGGAACTCGCCGGCGCAGCGCGAGCGCGGCCAGCGTCGCCGCGCCGAGGAAGAACAGGCACCCGAACACGGTCGAGATGTCGAGGTCCAGGCGATAGGGGTAGTGCACGGTCAGCCCCGAAGGCCACAAGAACTTCCCGATGTAGGAGACGTACGTCACGACCGCATTGGCCGCCCGGACAGTCACCGGCAGGGCCTGAAGATCCGTGATGGCCCCGGCCTGGCGCTGCGCGCGAAGCGCTGCCCACAGTGCCAGCAGCGAGAGAATCCCCAGCGGGATCTTCTCGAGAATCAGGCGGCCCGCCCGGTTCCTGTCGAAACGGCAGACGGGCCACCGCCCGAGCGGCCAGACGTCGAGGAGAAGGAGTGTGAACGGGAGGGTCGCGACCATTGGCTTCGAGAGCAGCCCCATGACGTGCAGGATGGCAACCAACCCGTAGCGGGCGGGCGTCGGTTGGTCCGTATATCCGATGTACGCGGCGATCGCCAGCAGCCAGAACAACGTGCTCAGGACGTCCTTGCGCTGCGCGATCCACGCGACCGACTCGACGTGAAGCGGGTGGACGGCGAACAACGCGGCGACCATCGCGCTTGGAGCCAGGCGGCCGGTCATGCGGCGCAGGACGCAGAACAGCAGCACCGTGTTCGCCGCGTGTAACAGGAGGCTCGTGACGTGGTGCCCGGGAGCGGAGAGCCCATGGGCCTGCACGTCGGCCATGTGCGAGATCCAGGTGAGCGGACCGCCCGTCCCGAGATAGGCGTTCTGGAAAGCCCACCGGAGGCCCTGCCACCGAGAGCCCGCCGGCGATCGCGGGATTCTCGCTGACGAACCAGCCGTCGTCATACGTGACGAAGTCAAAGCTCCGCACCGGGGCATAGACCGCCACCGTGAGGCTGACGAGCGCCAGGGCGATCAGCCAGCGGATCAACCGCTCCCGCCTTTCAGATTGCACCCAGCTCTCCAGTCGGGCAGAATGCGCGGACCTTGTGGACCGCCGCATTCTACATTCACACAGTCGGCATTCGGGGTTGACTTGATGCTGCCTCTGCGACACCACGTCGTCCTTCGCGCCGTGTCCTTCTTGCCGCTGACCGTAGCCCTGGCCGTCGGCGCCGCCTTTGCCCAGCGCCCCGCCCACCCGGTGCCAGACCGTGCCGCCGACGGCACCGGTGCTCCGCTGGCCTTCACCGGGAGCGGCCACACGGTGTACGGCGACTGGCGGGCCAACGTCACGCTGGACTCGTCCTTGTGGCGCGCCAAGCAGGCAGTCGCGCTGACGGTGGACCTGCAGTTCCCCGACACGCAGCTCGCCGCGATGGCCGGCGCGGGGATCAAGGCCGACAAGCTGTGCGTGCTCGTGACCGCGGAGCGGACCTTCGACGCCGACGGGTGGATGCGCCTGCCGAGCGACGAGCGGATGTCCACGCTCCTCACGCCGGCAGGCCTCGCCATCGAGGGGGGCGTGCAGGGGGCGATGACGACGCGGTACGGCTACCAGTTCAAGGCGCCGCTGGATCAGTTGGTCACCGTGACGACCGCGCAACTCGGGGCCGGGTCTGGTGGCACCCGCCTCGCCGCGTTCCCGGTCGCGGCCACGCTGCCCGCCGATCTGCCACCGGGGTTGTACCGCCTTCGCTTCGACTTCGGCGTGCTCGTCGGCACACGCGTCTACAACTTCAACGGCTTCACGTTCGCGGCGCGCCCATTCTCGAGCGAGGCCGGGACGGTCACGTACTTCTACTCGCCGGTCATCGAGGCGAGCGGCACGCATGCGGCCGGGCGCCACGTTGATGCGGCGCGGATCCAACCCCGTTTTCCGTGGCTCCTCCTCTCCAACTACAACTCCAACGGCTATCGCGGTGTCGTGCCGGACGAGGATGCCAGGCGATTCGCGACATCGGATCGGAGCCTCATCCCGGACGATGTGATCCTGCCGATGTATGACGAAGCCGGCACTACGCGATTGTCGTACTCGCTCGAGCCGCAGTTCCCGGCGGACGGCATCGACGCCTACCAGAACGTGGCGTGGAACTACGCGAGCGGTGAGTGGAGCGTGAAGGTCTCAGGGCCCGACGGCAGCACCGTGGATCTCGGGACGTCGCGGTTCGTGGTCAAGTCGTCCGGGACGGGACCGACCACGAAGGTGG
Organism: uncultured Acidobacteriota bacterium; assembly: GCA_963724775.1. GTDB lineage: Bacteria > Acidobacteriota > Vicinamibacteria > Vicinamibacterales > Fen-181 > CAVRWB01. The sequence continues at coordinate 349,002 of CAVRWB010000019.1, read as the reverse complement.
CGGCACTGACGGCCTGGAAGCCTCAGGCCTACGGCCGTTATGTAGTGACGGCAACCGGCTGGATCCAGGACCAGCAGGGGAGACGCTACGAAGGGGGCGGAACGTACCGCTTCTGGATCGCGAAGCGGATGACGCTCGCCACGGCGACCTTTCAAGGCATGCCGTACCCGGTCGGCTCGAGCTACGGCCGCGACATCCAGTTCAACCCGGGCGTGCCGGCGGACGTCCAGGTGACGGCCAGGCTGTTCGTCAACTCCGATGCGAGGGACGTCCGGTCGGTTTCGTATTCCGGCAAGGCGACGACGGCGGGGCTGTTCGGCGCGGCGCAGGGCATGAAGTCTCTTCCGCTCGATGCGCCGGGCGAGTACCACGCCCAGGTGCTGGCTACCTACACGGATGCCGACAGCCACCTGTGGGTCAGCACGATGCGGCACGCGGGAGTCGTCTACCCCGAAAGCTCACCCGTAATCGCGCGCGGGAAGAAGCGGTCGATTGGCGGGAAGTACGTCGAGCGAGGCGAGACGAAGTTCGAGGGCTACGTGGACGCGGACGGCGAGCAGCACCTCGATCACATCACGTTCCCCTACCTGGCCGGCGACGTGCTGCTCATTGCCGCCGAAGGCCAGGGCGCCAACAAGATCGAGCCGGTGCTCACCTACCAGATGCAAGGCGACACGTCGGCCTGGGACACGCGCCTCAATGGCGTCGGGACGACGAACCTCAAGATCAACACGTCGAACGGCTACTCGCCGCACATGTACCCGGAGTACATCACCGACATCGAGTACTTCTACGGCGCGGCGCCGCGCCCCGGCTTCATGGGCCGCTTCGTCGTCGGCGAGACCAACCTGCGCGCGCCGTACTGGCCGGTGAGTCCGAACAGCTTCGGCAGCCAGATCGGAGCGTCGCCCAACGGGGACGCGCCCGGCGACATCTACCGGCTGCTTGGCGGTGTCGTGCTGAGGCGCGCGGGCCAGGCGCCGATGTACTCCGGCTACATCGCCAGCGCGTTTCTGCTCCCCGGGGGGACCAACAACAACCGGATCGTCGCGGCCGGCTCTGAGGACCTGTATGGGCCGCTCGGCGACAAGGCCCGGTTCTTTCTCGTCGGCCTGCGGCCCGGCACGGCGTATGAGGTGGGGGCCACGTTCAGGCCCGCCCTGCAGATCGACCCGATCCTCCCAGTGGCCGTCCACTTCGTGCTGACGTACCCCGACGGGCGACAGGTGACCGCGGACGGCACGGGCGACAAGTTTGGCTCGTTTGCCGGCCCGACAGCCTGGCCCCTCGACGTCCCCGGCGTCTACCGATACCAGGTGAACGCGCGCTGGAACGGCTACGACGGCGGGATGCCGGGCCTGCCTGCCAGCGGCGGGACGTTCTTCGTCTACTCGAAGACGCGGCCCGCAGGCGCAGCCGGACTCCGGATCGACGGGGCGTCGCAGCGCACGTTCTCGGCGACGACAGGCGTGACGATCTCGGGCACCAGCGCGGCGGCTGTGGTCCGCTACACGCTCATCACGCCCGGGGCCGTCATCGACCAGGGCGAGATCCCGGTGCGCGGCGGGAAGTTCATGTACACGTTCGACCCGAACGCCGCCCACGCCAAGGTGCCGCTCTACGACGTCGTCAGCATCACCACCGGCAAGCCACAGATTGGGCGCGTCATCCACCTCACGTTCTTCTCCGAGGAGAAGGCCGGCGCCACCTCGTTCTGCGACGTGGCGCGGGTCATCCTGCGGGGCACGACGGCGATCACGGCGAGGGGCACCATCCCCGCGACGGCAAACGCCAGCCCGGGTGCAGGGCGAAGCTCCAGCTTCGCCGCCCCGCTGGAGCTTGGCGCCTCACCTGTGGCGTCCATGGAGTTCGCGGCAGGCGTCGCAATGACTGCAGGTGTGGGGCCCAGCATCGCCAGTTCACGCGTAGGGCAAAGCTCCCTGGCCGCCGAGGCCTTGGCGAGGGCGGGCAGCTTTGCGGATCTGCGATCCGCCGACACCGAGATCGATCGTCTCCTCCGCCGGGGCGATCTCGTCCTGATCTCCCGTGAGGCCGATCACCTTCTGGATGGCCGGACCCACGAGCGGCTGCAGCAGCTGCACGAGGGCATCCCGGTCGTGGGCGGACAGTTGACCCGCGAGCTCGAAAACGGGGTGACACGATCGGTGTTCGCGACGCTGTATCGAAATGTCACCGCCGACGCGGCCCCCCAGGTGAGTGCCGACGCGGCGCGGTCGATTGTCGAGCGCGCGGCCGGCCTCCGTCTCCCGCCGCTCGTCGCGCCGCTCCTCGTGATCCTGCCGACGACCGAGGCGGGCTACGTGCTGGCGTGGCGGGTTGAAGCGGCCGGCACCCGCGACGAACGCCGTGTCTCCTTCGTTGGTGCGGCGGATGGGAGCGTCGTTCAGGAGTACTCGGCGCGACACCGGCCCCTGCCGGCCGGGGGCCTCGCCGACCCGGCCGGCGGCAGCGACTCGGCCATCCTTCGCGAGCTGCTCGACGAGTTCCACGTGGACGTCGGACAGGCGAATGCCCAGGGCCGCGATCGGGACGAGTTCCGGCAGGCGATGCGGCGCGCGCTGGTCAACCTGGTACCGTCAGGCGCCAGCCTGTCGCTCGCGCGAGCCGCGACACGGCAGTCCGCGGCGGAGTTGTTCGGCCCGGACAGCGCCGCTCGGCGCCAGGTCGAAGAGTTCTGGAAGGAACGGAATCCGCAGTAGATCCCATGCGGCAGGGGGACATTCAGGTCCGCCGTGGGCCTTCAGGCCCGTGCCGGCTTCACCGCACCCCGAGGGAATCGTCGGTGGGCATGACGCGCGCGTTGGAGATGAGCCAGGCGCCGTCCACTTTCCGCAGCGTCACCGCGATCATGCGCGCGTCGAGGACCGGCGGCCCTTCCGGCGGCTTTCCCGCCAGCAGTCGCACGTCGAGCCGGGCATCGGCCCAGAGCTTGTCTGGCTGGACCGAGATCTGGACGTCCAACAGCTGCACCCGGGTCCCCTCGGGCGGCACGGTCATCCGGGCGACGTAGCCCGCGATCTCGTCCCGGCCGCGCACCGTCGTGCCCGCGCCATCGGACAGCTCGATCGCGACGTCGCTGGTGAAGAACCGGCGAACACCCGATGCCCGCATCGCGCGAGGCACCGCCCCTTCCCCGGCGGGGACACTCAACTCCTGCGCCAGCGCGTCTATCCGCGCCCGCACTTTCTTGTCCTCTCCAGGCCAGAAGCGCCAGGCGGCCAGGCCTGCCAGCAGCAGGAGGACGGCGACGGTCAACGTTCGGAATCGCATGGGTGGGCCGCCTTCGGCTGTCAGCAAGGTCCGACGCAATCGCCAGTCGTCACTCGCCACTCGCCACTCGCCAATTCTCGTACGGTCTTACTTCATCCCCAGCATCGCCCCGATCGCCTGGACCGCCTCGAAGTAGGTTCCCAGCCGGATGTTCTCGTTCGGGCCGTGCTGGTTGTTGTCGTAGTTGACCACCGGCATGCCGATCGTCGGCAGGCCGAGGCGGGCGCTGAAGATGTAGAACGGCGCGCTGCCGCCGAGCGTCGGGTATCGGATCGCGGGGCGGCCGACGCCCGCCGCAACCGCCGCAATGACCGCCTGCGCGGTCGGGTCGTCGATCGGCGTGCGGCCGGCCGGGTAACCCTCGAACTGGGTGAGGCGCGCGAGCCTGGGGAACTGCGCGCGCTCCTGGTCGGTGGGCTGTTCCCCCGCGACCAGGTGATAGCCCTGCTTCTCCACGTGAGCGCGGAGCCGCGCGAACTGCCTCGCGGGGTCGATCGCGTTCACCATCCGGAGATCGAGCCGCGCGGTGGCGGTGGCCGGGATGATCGTCCGGCCCTGCCCGGTCACGGTGCCCGAACCCAGGCCCGAGACGTTCAGTGTCGGCAGGTTGTGCCGCTCCTCGATCCGGGATCCGGGCACCTCCGGGCGCGCGAAGCCGAGCGCCTTCATCTGCTCCTCTTCGACCGGCGGGATGTCGGCGATCGCCTGCTTCTCCTCCGCGTTCAACGGCACCACGTCGTCGTAGAAGCCGTCGATCGTCACGCGGCCCTGCCCGTCCTTCATCGAGGCGAGCAGGCGAGCGAGCTCGAGGGCCGGGTTCGGCGCCCAGTTGCCGTAGTTGCCGCTGTGGAGATCGCGCCTGGCGCCGAAAACGACCAGTTCCGCCGACAGGATGCCGCGGGCGCCGAAGAAGAACGTCGGCCGGCCGCTCAGGTGCTGCGGACCGTCCATCATGATCACGAGATCGCTCTTCACGTCGGCCGCGCGCGGCTTCAGCGCCTCCTCGAGCACCGGCGACCCGGCCTCCTCGTCGCCTTCGAGGACGAGCCGAAGGGTGGAGGCGATGGGCCGGCCCGAGGCGCTGGCGAGATCCAGCGCCGCCAGCAGGGCCGCAATCGGCCCCTTGTCGTCGGAGCTCGAGCGGGCGTACAGGCGCCAGTCGGGGTTCACCGCTCCGTCTGCCGGCAGCGCAACCACCTTCCCGCCCGCTTCGAGGGGCCGATCGCGCAAGATCGGCTGAAACGGGCCGGAGTCCGGCCACTCCGAAGCGATCACGGGCTGGCCGTCGTAATGGCAGTAGAACGTCAAGGTGCGACCGGTTCGTCCCGCCCCCCGGCGCTCGCCTATCAGGATCGGCGAGTGCCGCGTCTCGATGATCTGCATCGCGAATCCGCGCCTGGCGAAGGCGTCCCGCAGGTACTCTGCGTTTTTCCTGATGTCGGCCGCGTCGGTCGCGACGTTGGGGATCGAGACGAGCGACACGAGTTCGCGGAGGGCCGCCCGCTGCGCAGCGGGCGGCAGCCTCGTATCGGGTCCCTGCGGGGCCCCGGCCAGGGATGCCGCCGCGGCCAGTACCGTCACGAGGCCGAGGGCCACAAGGGAGGGGAGTCCGCGAGTCGGCATACACGCCTTTCCGTTCGGAGGGTCGCCATCACTATCCGTCATTCAGCATTCTACATGCGGCATTCTGCGCTATGCTCTCCGCGTTTTCGTCGCCGACAGTGGCTGCCGTGCTCTGTTCCAGGTTCTCTGTTCTCCGTTCTACGTTCTCAGTTCTACGTTCTCAGTTCTCTGTTCTCGTTAAAGGAGGAGCGGTGTTCCGATCATCGCGTCTGCACTTCTACGTCTCCCTGTTCGCACTGGTCTGCGTCCTCGGCGCCCTGGTCTACGGCCAGAACGCGCCGGCGCCGCAGAACCCCCAGGGCGTGGTCACCGCCGACGACTTCAACCAGTTCTCCTGGCGCTGGGTCGGCCCGATGACCTTCTCGGGCCGCATCACCGGCTTCGCGGTCCCGCGCGGCCAGTCCCAGACCTATTACGTGCTCACCGCGAGCGCCGGGATCTGGAAGACGATTGACGGCGGCATCCACTTCGAGCCGATCTTCGAGAAGTACGGCACCGGCACCATGGGCTGGCTGGCCATCGCGCCGTCCGATCCCAACATCCTCTACCTGGGGACGGGCGAACCGATGCACGCCCGGGCGAGCACGCACGGCAACGGCATGTGGAAATCGACCGATGCCGGCAAGACCTGGACTCGCATCGGCCTCGAGAAGAGCTATTTCATCCCGATGGTGGCCGTGGACTCGAAGAACCCCGACATCGTCTTCGCCGCCGCGGAAGGGAAGCTCTACGACAACGAGATGGACTGCGATCGCGGCCTGTTCAAGTCCGCGGACGGCGGCAAGACCTGGACCAACATCTTCACCGTCCACAAGGACCGGGGCGTGGGCGACTTCGTCATCGACCCGCGCAATTCCGACGTCATCGTCGCCTCGGCCTACAAGCACTACCGCCGCGCGTGGACCTACGACGACCGGGCGCTCGGAAACGGCCTCTACAAGACGGCCGACGGCGGGAAGACCTGGAAGCGCCTGGCGGCGGGGCTGCCGGCGGACACCATCGCGCTGGGCCGCATCGGCCTCACCCTGTTCGACAAGAACCCGGCGATCCTCTACGCGCGCGTGGACGAGGAAGTGAACCTCGGATACGCCGACCGCGAGAGCACCGCGAACTTCCGCGCGCCGGCGACCGAGGTTGGCCGCGGCGGCGGGGGCGGCGGCTTCGGCGCAGCGGCGAACTTCCGCCCCGATTTCGCGTTCGCCCACTGGAAGACCTACAAGGTCCACGCGGACGTGGCGAAGCTGCTGCCGAAGTACGTGCCGATCGCCGCCGAGAGCGAGGCGGATCTCGTCAAGAAACTGAACGAGGCGATCGCCGACAAGGACTTCCTGGCCAAGAACGGCATCGACGTCGCGAAGCTCGCGGCCGTGATCCGCAAGGCGCACGCCAAGGACGAGGCGACGCTCACCGCGCTCGACGAGCTCGAGAAGGTTGGCAAGAAGCCGGCGCCGGCCGCAGACTCCGCCGAAGCCAAGGGCCGCGCGCAGATCACCAACCGGCTCGTGCTCGAGCTGCTGTACGCCGGGGCCCTGAACAACTTCCAGCCCACCAAGCGGAACGGCGTCGTCTATCGCAGTGACGACCAGGGCGAGACGTGGAAGCGGATGACCGACTACCGGCTCCCCGGCGCCCCGGCGGCGCCGACGGTCGAGGACGATCAGGACAGTGACATCCCGCGGCCGGCCGAGGACAGCGACTTCCGCGAAGCGCAAGCCGGCCAGGGCGGCGGGCAGGCCGCCGGCCGCGGCGGCGCGCAGAACGGCAGCGCGCAGGTGAACCAGACCGAGGGCGGCTACTACGGCCGCATCATCGTCGATCAGACCAACGACCAGGTCGTCTACTGCGGCGACACGAACACCACGGTCTCCCGCGACGGCGGCAAGACGTTCCAGGTGAGTGGCTGGGACGGCAACGGCAAGACACACGTCGATCACCGCGTGGTCTGGGTGGACCCGCTGAACGGCAACCACATCCTGAGCGGGAATGACGGCGGCGTGTCCGAGAGCTGGGACGGCGGCAAGCACTGGAGCCAGAAGAACACGATCAACGCGCAGCAGTTCTACGACGTGTCGGTGGACAACGAGCTGCCCTACAACATCATGGGCGGCACGCAGGACAACGGTGCGTGGCTGGGGCCGTCGCAGAACCGCAACAGCTACGGACTGTTCGCCAACGACTGGACGTACCTGCCGACGGGCGACGCCTTCTACGTGGTGCGCGACTGGTGGAACCCCGAGTACATCTACTACGAGAGCCAGTTCGGGGGCTCCAGCCGCATGAATCTCAAGACCGGCGAGACGTCTCAGCTCGCCGTTCGACTGACGCCGGAGCAGGTGACGGCGGGTGAACCGGCGATTCGCTACCAGTGGAACGCGCCGATCGTGCTCTCGCCCCACAACCCGGGGATCGTCTACATTGCGTCGCAGTACGTCTGGCGCTCGCTGAGCCGGGGCGCAACCGGCACGTTCGTCAAGATCAGCCCGGATCTCACCAAGGCCAGCAAGGAGAAGCTCGCGGCCGCCCGCAAGACCAACCTCCAGTGGGCCACGGTCTACACGTTCTCGGAATCACCCAAGAAGCCGGGCGTCTACTGGGCCGGCACCGACGACGGCAACGTGCAGATGTCGCCGGACAGCGGCGCGACCTGGGTGAACATCACCAACCAGTTCTACGACGCCGCCGGCAAGCCGAAACCCGGCATCAAGGGCGACCTCATCCCGTACGATCGCTGGGTGAAGCGCGTCGTCGCCTCGGCGTTCGACCAGAACACCGCCTACGTGGCCTTCAGCGGCTACCGCACGCACAACGAGGACAAGACCTGGCTGTTCGTGACGAAGGACGGCGGCAAGACGTTCACCGACATCTCGACGGGCATGAACAACCCGGTGTTCGACCTCGAGGAGGACCCGGACAACGCGAACGTCCTCTACCTCGCCACCGACTACGGGATCTTCGTCACGGTGGACCAGGGTAAGACCTGGAACGCGTTCTCGACGAGCGCACCCCACGTCACGATCCGCGACGTGGCGATCCAGAAGCGCGATCGCGAAATGGCGATCGGGACCTACGGCCGCGGTTTCTACGTGGCCGACATCGGGCCGATCAAGGAGTTCAAGCCCGAGGTGTTCCAGGAGCCGGCGCACCTGTTCGACATCAAGAACACGATCAAGTGGAACCGCTTCGAGCGCCGGGGCGAAACGCTGGGCGAGATGGCGAAGGCCGACAACCCGCCGGTCGGCGCGAACATCTACTACTACCTCAAGGCCGACGCGCAGAACGTGAAGGTGACGATCAGGGACCTCGAGGGCAACACGATCCTGGACCTGATGCCGTCCGCGAAGAAGGGCCTCCAGAAGGTGTTCTGGAACCTGAATCGGCAGGCGCCGGGCACCCCGGCGGCCGGGCGCGGCGGCGCAGGCGGCGGCCAGGGCGCGGCAGGCGCGCCGGCGGTGAACAACCCGGATCAGCCGCCGCAGGCCACGGGCGGCGGGCGCGGCCTCCGCGTGCCGCAGGCAGACCCGGGCGTCTACAAGGTGACGCTCGCGGTTGACGGCAAGGACGTCGAGACCAAGAAGATGACGGTCAGCCCGGATCCGCTGTTCAAATAGGCTCAAGGCTTTGGGCTCTCGGCTCTGGGCTGTGCTCGGCCCGGAGCCGGGAGCCGTTGCGCGCTCCGGTGGCACCCCTTTGGCGTTACCGCTTCCCCCTTCGTGGAGAGCCAGGCGCCCAGTACGTGAACTCCCTCTCGTAGCACACGCCTTCCAGGTCGGTTACCCGCGCCTGGAAGTAGGCCTGGGCATCGGCAATGGCCCGGTTGTAGACCACGGGTCCAATTTCCTTGAGGCAGAAATCAAGGAAGAGGCCCGCCTTCAGGTCTCCGACGTCCTGGTCCAGGTTCTCGGCCAGGTAGCGCTTGACGGATGCGTGCAGGAGCCTCGTCGTTTCAGGTGAGAGCGTGATCGGCATCGCCGGACTGGGCCTCCATCCGCCGATACTACAGTGAGTGATGCGAGCGTTCCTCGATTACCTGGCCGGGATCGCGAGGGCGTTGCTGGCCGTGGCCTGGGCGCTGCTTCCGCAACGCTACTGGAACACCCTCGAATCGCTCCCCGTCGAACGCGCATGCTGGTTCTCGGGCCTCGCGACGTTAGCGGTCGGCCTGTTCGTCGGCAGCCGTGGTCTGCTCGCTTACCTCGATCGGGCGTCGAGAGCATCGGTCGACGCCGCCTTCGAACTCGCGGTTCGCCAGGTCCAGGGGAAGGCGGCCGGGCCTGACATCACCACGTGGGACCTGCAACAGCTCTCGATCTTCTCGTTCGTCGCGTTCCTGCTGTTCACGCCGCTGGGCGTGTTCTCGCTGTACCTCGTGTTCTCGGGCGCGGCGCGTGTGATCTCGAGCTGGATCGACCAGCCGGTGGGCGATCCGTTGCTGACCGGGCTCGACGCGATCGCGAGGCGAAGCGTTCGGGGCGCCAGGCGCCGGCGGACCGTGGCCACCCGCCGCCGCGCCGAGGGGCCGGAGGTGCCCGACCGCCTGTTCACGGGAGCCTGGGCGGGTCTCGAGGGAGTGGACCTGGTGGTCGTGGCGTCGCGCCGAAAGCCGGACTGGACGCGCGGCACGTTCGTCATCACCAGCGACAAGTGGTACACGCTGGGCGAGCCGTTCGACCTGCAGCTGCCTCAGGGATTGCGCACGATCTACCCGCTCACCGAGCAGAAGGTGATGGAGGTCCTGCGGCGCGGCGTGGCGTACGAACTGCCGCCGCTCTTCACGGCTCGCCCGAGAGCCGCAGCCGGACGGTCAGCCACACCGCCACCCCGACGTTGATCAACAGTCCCGCGAGCCACGCTGCAGAAAATGCCGGCGCAAGGAACTGGAGGGCGAGGCCGGTTGCGCACAGGGCCGCGACCCACGCCGGATGGGCGAAGCTGCCGGATCTCCAGAGGAGAGTGAACATGGCGACGCTGACGAGGCCGGGCAGGAAGAAGAGCATCAGAAGCCGCCAACCACCGCTGACTCGAGCAGCGCCGTCATGTCTGGCGGTACCGGCGCGGTGATGGCGAGCGGCGCTCTCGAGACCGGGTGCGTGAGCGACAGGCGCCACGCGTGAAGGGCCTGCCGGGCGATGGGCACCGCGGACTGGTCCGCCGGGCCGTAGACGCGATCTCCAACCAACGGCCAGCCGCACGCCGCCAGGTGCACGCGGATCTGATGCATGCGGCCAGTCACGGGTTGACACAGCAGAACGGACACATTGGCGGTTGCCGACCGCCCGAGCGTCGAGTACCGGGTGAGGCTCTCCTTGCCGTCCACGGCGGAGGCGACCACGCGCCGCGTGTCGTCGGGATCGCGCCGAAGCCGCAGCGCGATCTCACCGCTCGCGGGCGCAGGCGATCCGGAGACAACCGCGAGATACTCCTTCCGAACAGCTCCGGGCCGGCCGCGCTGCATCGCGCGAACCACGACGGCGTGGGCCCGCATGGTCTTGGACACGAGCATCACCCCCGAGGTGTCCTTGTCGAGCCGCTGGAGCAGGTGCGGGTGGACGCCGGTGCCCCGAAGGTGCCACAGCAGCGCGTTGAAGACGCTACCGGCGGCGTGCTTGTATCCGGGATGGGCCACGACTCCGGCGGCCTTGTCGACGGCGAGCAGGTGTTCATCTTCGAACAGAACGCGCAGCGGAAGCGGCTGCGGCTCATGCCGCGACGTCGGAGACTCGGTCACCGGCTGCCCCACTCCCACAAGCCGTAGGCGACCTTCTTGTCGACGGGCGAACCTGCCAGCTTGAGCGTGAGCAGGATCTGTCCGCGGTGGTGCGACTCGTGCGAGATGAGATAGCCGACAAAGGCGTGCACGTGCGGCTTGAAACCCTTCACCTTGCCGCCCGCATCGAGGGCGCGCGTGATGAGAGCGGCAATCGCGGAGGATGAGGCATCGAGTGCGCTGGTGAGCACCGCTGGCGACGTCGCCTGCTCCTTCTCGATCTTCGTGAGGCCTTCGAGGAGGTCCGGCGCCGACGCCTTCAGCCACATGAGCCGCACGTTGTGCAAATGCGCCAGCATCTCGCCAACGCTGCGGCCGCCGGACGGCGCCGTGGCCGCGAGGACGGACGGCAGCAGGGCGGTCAGCAGATACGAGTCGATTCGGGCATTGATCAGCCAGGTGTCGAGGAGCGGATCGCTCATCGGCCTCTCCTACAACGCGAACGAGACCGCGCCCTTGGGGCACTGGAGCGTCAGGCGCAGGCCGCGCTCGCCGGCCCGGAGCGCCGCCTTGTATCCGACCGCGTCGAACAGGCGCTGCAACTGCTCCGGGTGCGGTTCGGCGAGCTCGAGCGTCCCCAGCCGGCAGCCGCCCGGCGACGTGGTGCTTGGGTGCGCAGTGCCGGGGCCCCACTGGATGAAGAAGGGCGCGAGGTCGAGGCCGGGTCCGCCTGCGCCCCCTGTCTGCCACTGAAGCATCGATCCGTCCGGTCGGCGGCGCGATCCGGGAGTCGGACCGACGGCGTCGAAGCCTGCCGCCTCGAGGCGGGCGATGACCCCGGCGAGGTCGGACGCATGCAGCGCCCAGCCGGATGGGGTCAGGCGCGCGAACGGGATGGCCGCGGGTTTCTCCGCCGACGGCAGCGGCGCCATGATCTCAAGGTATTGCCCCGAGCCGAGACTCACGAGCGCGTTCTGGGTTCCACGCCCCGGGTGTTCACCGCCGCGTTCCGGCGTCACGCCGGTCAGCCGCGCGAATTCCTCGATGCCCGCCTCGAGCCGGTTGATCCCGAGGATGACGTGGTCGATCCCGACACCTGCCGGCGGGGGCGACTGGGACGACAGGCCGGATGCCAGCATGAAGACGAGGATAGCGCCGAACGCCAACGCTCGCATGCTCACCCCTCCTCCTACCGAGCCATGAGTCGCGCCGCGAGAATCACGCAGGTGACGAGGTAAATGGTCCCACAAATCGGGAAGATGCGGTCGGCGAACCACTTCGGCAGGAAGATGTCGGCGACCGACCCGCGCACGGCGCCGAGCCGTTCGGCGAGGATCGTCAGGGGGCACGTCCAGCCGGCGACGGCGAGGACGACGCTCTCGAATGCGAGGAGGCCGACCGCGAACCACGTCCACCCGGTGATGTGGTCAAAAACGGCCGAGTACAGGGCGAAGACGACGCAGACACTGAGGACCGCGAACACGGCCGTGTGAAGGATCTTGATGTGCAGGAACGTCAGACGCATGACGGCCGGTCATTATACGGCCGGCGCGGCACCCGCTTTGCCACCGACGATGCTAGGATGGGTGCCCATGCCGGTGAGCGTCTCTCCGGCAGGGCGCTCTTTGTGGCCTGTTTCCGGCCGAAAGGGCAAGACCATGGACCAGCAGCAGGCAGCCGAAGTACTGAGAAATCTCGACCTCCGGACCAAGCGCATGGAGCAGATTCTGCCGGATCTGCCCACGCGCGGGGAGATGCGCGAGGCGATCGACGCGTCGATCCAGGCGGCGGTCGCACCGCTCCCGACGAGGGACGAGATGCGCGCGGCCATCCAGGCGGCCGTCGCGCCGCTGGCGACCAAGCGGGAGCTATCGGAGGCGGTGGCGCCGCTCGCCACCAGGGAGCAACTCTCGGACGTCCGCGACGAACTGCGCCCTCACATGCAGGTATTGGCCGAGCGGATGCACGACGACGTCGAGATCACGCTCGAGGCGCTCGGCATGTCAGATGCCAAGAACATTCGGGATCACACTGAAACCCGAGAGCGGCTGCGAGAGCTGATCAGGACGGAGGCGCAACACCACGTCGGCGGGTCGAGGAGCCTCGAGGATCTCCGCCAGCAGGTGCGCCAGTCCCTGAAGGACAACGCGCGGGACCACGCCGAGATCCTGAAGAAGATCGAGAAGGTCAGGGCCGCGCGAGCCGCGAAGCTCGAAGGGAAACCGCGGAAGGGGAAAGCCTCGTAAGCTACGGCCGGGCCGACCGCCGGTCGTTCCGCCAGACGACGGCCGCACCCCACGCGATCGCGCTCGTCATGAGCAGCGCGCCGGCAGCGAACGACAGGCGGCCGAGAGCCACGTCGTGGCGCAGCCACCCCATCGCCTGCAGGAGGTACTCCCAGTCGTGGCCCTCAACTTCGGCGCCCGTGTGGCCGCCGAGCAGCACGATCTGGAGCGCCCGGGCATCCGCGATGTAAGGCGCCAGATCCATCAGGCTCTGCCCCGCCCACCACAACGCGATCGCCGCGCCGAACGCGTCGCGCGTCTTGAACAGCAGCACCGCGCCGCAGGCTAGCGGGATCGCCACCTGGAACAGGCTTCCGCCCGACACCATCACGAACCGCCCGAACGGCGATAGCAAGATGTGGCCCGCTTCGTGGAACGGGATGTGGACCAGGTGCATGAACGAGCCGCCGAGCGACTCGGCGTCGACGCCGTGCCGGACGAAGGCCGCCGTCCAGAGGCCCAGCAGAACGAGGCCGATGGCACGCGCGACGTGGGCCGCACGCCCGCCGGCAGCCGGCACGCAGAGGAGGCGGTGCCGCCAGCGGTCGGCCGCTTCCGTTTCGCCGACCACGGGCATGCGTGTCATGCCTTCCTCATCGCAGATCCGAAGGCGGCACGTTCAACTCCTGCTGCAGCCGGGCGAGCTCCGCCTTCAGCTCGCCGAAGGTCGACCTGTAGGCCGGATCGGCGTGGACGCTCCGCATCTCCTGCGGGTCCTTCTGCCGATCGAACAGTTCCCATTCGTCCGTCTTGTAGTAGTGCGCGAGCGTGTAGCGGTCCGTCCTCACGCCACAGTGGGGCGCCACGTGGTGCGTCGTTTCCTCGTAGTAGTGGTAATAGAACGAGCGCCGCCAATCGGCTGGCACCCGCCCGTGCATCACCGGCACCAGGCTGCGCCCCTGCATCTCGCCGGGCACGCGAGCCCCCGCGGCGTCGAGCATCGTTTCCGCGAAGTCGAGTGTCGAGGTCATCGCGTCGCAGGTGGACCCGGCGGCGATCACGCCCGGCCAGCGCGCCAGGCACGGCGTGCGAATGGACTCCTCGTAGATCCACCGCTTGTCGAACCAGCCGTGCTCGCCCATGAAGAAGCCCTGGTCGGAGGCGTAGATCACGAGCGTGTTGTCGGCGAGTCCCGCGGCGTCGAGGTGTCTCACCACCTTTCCCACCGCATCGTCCAGGCTCGCAACGCACCGCAGGTAGTCCTGTAGATAGCGTTGGTATTTCCAGCGGACGAGGTCCTTGCCCTGCGGGTTTGCCTTGAAGAACGCCGCGTTTCTGCGCCGATACGCCGCGTCCCAGACGCGCTTCTGCGCGGCCGACATGCGGCCGTACTCCACGAGGAAGTCCTCGTAGCCGGGGCCTTTCACCGGCCCGCCCTCCGGCACGATCTTCAGATCCGACTGCAGCGTCATGTGCCGGTCGATCTCCATCTCCTGCCTCGACGCGGGCGACGCCCGGTTCTCGTAGCCGTCGAACAGGTTCGGCGGCTCGGGGAAGGTGACCTCGTCGTAGAGATAGAGCTTCTCGGGTGCCGGCATCCAGTTGCGGTGCGTCGCCTTGTGCTGGCACATCAAGAGGAAGGGCCGCGACGGATCGCGCGTGCTCGTGAGCCAGTCAACCGAGAGGTCCGCGATGATGTCCGTCACGTAGCCGTCGCGGCGCACGCGGCCAGCCGGCGTCAGGAAGTCCGGGTTGTAGTAATTGCCCTGCCCCGGGAGGACCTCCCAGTGATCGAACCCGGCCGGGTCGGATTTCAGGTGCCACTTGCCGATGACCGCGCTCTGGTACCCGGCGCCGCGCAGCAACGTGGGGAGCGTCGGCTGGCGGCCGTCGAAGACGTCGGCGTTGTCGCGCAGGCCGTTCGCGTGGCTGTATTTGCCCGTCAGCACCGTGGCGCGGCTCGGCGCGCAGATCGAGTTCGGCACGAGGCAGTTGTCGAACCGCATCCCTTCGCGCGCCAGTCGATCGAGGTTCGGCGTGGTGGTGAACCGCCGATCGTAGGCGGACAGCGTCTGAAATGAATGATCGTCCGAGAAGATGAGGAGGATGTTGGGCGGCGTGCCGGCGAGCCCATAGCGGCCGGCGACCAGCCCCGCGCACCCCAGCGTCGACCCTTTCAGGAATTCGCGTCGATCCATTCCGGGGATTCTACATATAATTCGGCCCTCGTCATTCCCCTTCCTGGAGAACGCCGCATGAAGAAGAACGCCGTCCTCTCGCTGGCCCTGGGCATTGCCGCCGTCGCCCTCGCCGCCCCGACGCTGCTCGGTGATGCGCAGCCGGCGCCGGCCGCCCGGACCATCGAGCAGGCGGGGCCCCTCGATTCGCTGCATTTCCGCGCCATCGGGCCGGCGTCGATGTCCGGCCGCGTCTCGGATCTCGCCGTGTACGAGGCGAATCCCGCCGTGTATTACGTCGGTACGGCGCACGGCGGCGTGTGGAAGACGACGAACAACGGCACGACGTTCGAGGCCCAGATGCAGGACGGCGGCCTCATGTCGATCGGCGACGTGGCCGTCTCGCAGTCCAACCCGGACCTGGTCTGGGTGGGAACCGGCGAATCGAACAACCGCCAGAGCACGTCGTGGGGCGACGGTGTCTACAAGTCCACCGACGGCGGCAAGACGTACGCGAACGTCGGCCTGCGCACCTCGCGCCACATCAACCGCCTCGTCATCGACCCGCGCGACAACAACGTGGTCTTCGTGGCGGCAACGGGCAGCCTGTGGGGCCCGGGCGGCGAACGCGGTGTATTCAAGACGGCTGACGGCGGCACGACCTGGAAACAGGTGCTCGAGGTGGACGAGGATACCGGCGCCAACGATCTCGTCATGGACCCGGCGAACAGCCGCATCCTCTACGCGTCCACCTACCAGCGGCGCCGGACGGCCTGCTGCATGAACGGGGGCGGGCCCGGAAGCGGCATCTGGAAATCGACGGACGCCGGCGAGACATGGGCCCGCCAGCAGGGCGGTATCCCCGAGGGGTCGCTCGGCCGCATTGCGCTGGACGTCTACCGGCGCCGGCCGAACATCCTGTATGCGCTCATCGAGGGGCCGGGCGCCGGGGCCGCGGGCGGACGCGGCGGGGCGAGCGCCGTCGAGGAAGGACCCGGCGCGGCGGCGGGCGGCGGCCAGGGCGGAGGCCGCGGCACCGCGGCCGGCAGCACCGCGCCCCTGGCCACGGGGCTCTATCGGTCCAACGATTCCGGTGCGACGTGGAAGAAAGTGAACAACGCCAACCCGCGCCCGATGTACTTCAGCCAGGTGCGCGTCGATCCGAACGATCCCGACGTGGTGTACCTCGGCGGCGTGAAGATGCACCAGACGAAGGACGGCGGGGCGACGATCTCGACGAACGTCTCGGCGACCATTCACGACGACGTGCATGCCATCTGGATCGACCCGGCGAACTCGAACCACCTGGTGATCGGCGGCGACGGCGGCGTGGCCGAATCGCACGACATGGCGAAGACGTGGGTCTTCCTTCCCAACCTCCCGCTCGGCACCTTCTATCACGTCAGCTACGACATGGCGACGCCGTACAACGTCTGCGCCGGCGCCCAGGACAACTACAACTGGTGCGGGCCGAGCGCGGTGCGGGGCGCGGTCGGCATCGCGAACTATCACTGGGTGACGGTGCAGGGCGGCGACGGCTTCGTCGTCCTGCAGGACCCGGTCGAGCGCCGCGTCGTCTACAGCGAGTCGCAGGACGGGAACATGGTGCGGTGGGACAGGACGACCGGCGAGACGATGTCCATCCGGCCGCAGGCCAAGCCCGGGGAACCGGCGCTCCGCTGGCACTGGGACACGCCGCTCATCCTCTCGCCGCACGACCCGAAGGTGGTCTGGGCGGCCGCCAACAAGGTGTTCCGCTCGCCCGATCGAGGGCTGACCTGGATGGCCGCGAGCGGAGACCTGACGAGCGGCGTCTCGCGCGACGACATCGAGACGATGGGCGTGAAGAACAGCGCGACCCAGATCGCGCGCAACGACGGCATTGCCGCGTGGCCCGCGATCGTCTCGCTCGCCGAATCGCCGAAGCGGCCGGGACTTCTTTACGCCGGGACAGACGACGGCCGGCTGGCGCTGTCGAAGGACGCGGGGAAGACGTGGACGCAGGTCATCGACAAGGTGCCCGGGCTGCCGAAGGACATCTACGTGTCGGAAGTGGTGGCCTCGCGGTTCGATGAAGGCACGGTCTACGCGACGTTCGACGGGCACCGCCAGAACGATTTCAACACCTACATCTTCGCCAGCAGCGACTACGGCCAGACATGGCGCTCGGTGGCGGCGAACCTGAAGGGCGAAGTGGCGAGGACGCTCACCGAGGATCTGAAGAACCGCGACGTGCTGTACCTCGGGACCGAGACCGGCCTGTTCGCCACGATCGATCGCGCGAAGAGCTGGACACGGATCAAGGCGAACCTCCCGACGGTGCGCATCGACGAGATTACGCTGCACCCGCGCGACAACGCGATGATCCTGGCAACGCACGGCCGGTCGATCTGGGTCCTCGATCACCTGGAACCGATCCAGGAGTGGGCGGCGGTCCAGGCGGCGGCGGACGCGAAGCTGTTCACGCCCCCGCCGTCGGCGATGTTCCGCCGGCCCGCGCGCGATCGCAACTACGAGTTCTGGGGCGACCGGACGTTCTTCGGCGAGAACCCGCCGCAGGCGGCCGTGGTGTCCTGGCTCAACAAGAAGGCGGTGGGCGAGGTGAAGCTGAAGATCACCGACGCCGCCGGGAAGGACGTCCGGGAGATCGCGGGCCCGGTGCTGAGCGCCAGCAGCAAGGCGGGCTTCCAGGCGGCCTGTTGGGATCTGCGGGTGCAGCCGCTGCCTGCGCCGGCCGCGACCGGAGGCGGGGGGCGTGGGGCCGGCGGCG
This sequence comes from uncultured Acidobacteriota bacterium, assembly GCA_963724775.1. Taxonomy (GTDB): domain Bacteria; phylum Acidobacteriota; class Vicinamibacteria; order Vicinamibacterales; family Fen-181; genus CAVRWB01. The sequence continues at coordinate 331,212 of CAVRWB010000019.1, read as the reverse complement.
GCGCACCGGGTTCGGGCGGTGGCGGGGCGGCTCCGAGCGCGACGCAAGGCGCAGGCTTTGGCGCCGGCTGCACGACGGCGGCCGGTCCCGGAGGCGGTGGGTTTGGCGGTGGCGCGACCACGCTCGGCCCGTACGTGCTGCCCGGGACCTACCACGTGTCGCTCGTTGTCGACGGCAAGACCGTGGACACCAGGCCGCTCCGCGTCGAAGCCGATCCCGAGGTGGCGTTGACCCCCGCGCAGAGGAAGGAACTGTTCGACAAGGCGGTGGAGATGCACGACCTGCAACGCCGCGCATCGGAGGTCTCCACCGCGCTCCAGCCGCTCAACACGCGGATGACTGAGCTCGCCAAGGAGATCGAGGGCCGCAGCGACGTGCCCGCCGAGGTGAAAACGTCCTTCCAGGCGCTGAACCGGGAGGTCACGGCGCTGATGCCCAAGTTCCAGCCGGGCGGCGGCGGGCGCGGGGGGGCCGGCGGCGGCACCGCCGGACCGGGCGGCGCGACGACGCCCAACCCGAGCGTCGTGGCGCGCATCGGCCAGGCAAAGAACGGGCTGATGGGTGGGTTCTGGCCGACCGCGCAGATCTTCGAGGCCTACAACGAGGCGAGGACGGCAACCCCCGCGGCGATCGCCGAGGCGAACGCGCTGTTTGCGAAGGCGGCGACCGTCAGTTCGGCGCTGGCCACGCACAAGCTGACGCTGACCGCGCCCAAGCCGGTGGCCGCGCCGGCCGTGGTGCCGGCCGCCGCGAAGAAGAAGTAAGTGTAGGGCGAAGGCTTCTGCTTCGCCTGCGGGGATAGGTGTGGGGCAAAGCTCCAGCTTTGCCCTTATCGCAGCTTCCCGGGGTCGATCACCACGTGCCGGATTCGCTGCCGCTTCCACGTGTAGGTGATGTGGACGCGGCCGTCGTGCGACTGGATCACGGCCGGGTAGGAGAATTCCTGCCCGTCCTCGTCCTCGAGCGTCAGCGCCGGCCGCCACGCGCGGCCATCCGGCGACACCGCGACTCGCAGCACGCCGCGCCCGGCATCCCATCGGCCTGCCTCCCCCCGCGCGTCGTTGTACGCCAGGAGGAACAGGCCATCAGACAGCGTCACGGCGTCCAGGCCGGAGTTGGGGTTCGACAGATCGAGCGGCTGGAGCGCGCTCCACGACTCTCCCCGATCGCGCGACTCCAGGCTGTACACCCGGCCCTGCTGCGTCCGCACGAGGGCCTGCAGCCGGCCGTCGGGATGTCGCAGCAGCGTCGGCTGAATCGCCTGGACCGCCTTGGGATCGCCCAGGGGGCCGGTCGTTCGCCACGTCCTCCCGAAGTCGGAGGTCCGCTCGAAGTGCACGGACCACCCCTTCGCCTCTGAGCTCGAAGGGCAGAGGATCTCCCCGCCGGCGAGCTCGAGCGGCTTGTTCTTGATTGGTCCGAGTATTCCCTCGGGCAGGCGTCGCGCAGCCGACCACGTCTTCCCGTCGTCGTCCGACGTCTTAATCATGCCCCACCAGCTGGCCGGAGAAGGGCCGGCTTTGTAGAAGAGGATCAACGGTCCGTTGCGCGGCTGGAAGAGCACCGGGTTCCAGGTGGGCTGCCTCGTGCCGTCGGCCTGGGCGCCGTTTGCCGCCTCCACCGGCAGGGTCCATCGCCCCTCGACATGGCGCGAGACCCAGATGCCGACGTCGGGGTGGCGCTCGCGGGTCCCGCCGAACCACGCCGCGACGAGGCCGGACCGCGCGTCGACGATCGTCGACGCGTGGCACTGCGGCGTCGGGGACGGATCCGCGATGAACTCGGTCATGATCACGGCCGACGGCCCGCGGCTAGCGGCAACGGTCGCCGCCAGGCAGCCGCAGACGAGCGAAACAAGGAGAGGACGCATGCTGTCGCCGTACTTTCCTCTCTTCACGATTCCTTGACAAGTCCCGGTTACGCTGACCCCAGACGTAGGGCGAAGCGTCCGCTTCGCCGCGAGGGAGGAACGAACATGGCTGCTCGGCGATGGTTGGCGGTGTGCGTGGCAGTGGCGGCATTGGCCGGTGCGATGGTGTCGGCACAGCAGGGCCCGGACCCGCAGGTTCGGGCGCGCATGGACGCGTTCACGAGCGCGCTCGCGAGCGGCGACGCGGACAAGTATGAAGCGATGGCCCGCGAGAACTTCGCGCCGGACTTCCTCGCGCGCCGCACCGCCGCAGAGCGAAGGCAGTTCCTGGAGCGGCTCCGCGCGGACTTCGGACAGACGACCGTCAGCCGCGTGACGACGAACGACGGCCAGACCTTCTCGCTCAGGGTCAGCGGTTCGACAGGTCTCAAGGGCGAGATACAGCTGACGCTCGAGGCGGTCGCGCCCCGCCGCATCACGCGCATCGCGGTGGAGGTGGGACAGCCTGAGGACAACGAAGCCAGTGCGCCGGCGCCGGCCATCAACGGCAGCATGAGCGGCGATAGCCTGTCGACGGCGCTGGATGCCTTCCTGTCTCCCTTGTCGGCTGCCGACACGTTCGCCGGGAGCGTGCTGGTGGCCAAGAACGGTGGGCCGGTCTACCGGCGCGCGTACGGCCAGGCGAATCGCGAGAAGCATGTCCCCAACGCGATGACGACCCGCTTCAACCTCGGGTCGATCAACAAGATTTTCACGAAGACGGCCATTGCCCAGCTCGTCTCGCAGGGCAAGCTCGCGCGCACGGACACGATCGGGAAGCTGCTGCCCGACTACCCGAACGCGCAGGCGAAGACGGCAACCATCGATCAACTCCTCGAGCACCAGGCCGGCATCGCGGACTTCTTCGGGCAGGCCTTCGAAGCGGCGCCGAAGACGGGCTTCCGCTCCAACGCCGACTACTACCGGTTCGTCTCGGCGCAGCCGCTGTTGTTCGAGCCCGGGAAGGGCCGCCAGGTACTGCAACGGCTGCTACATCGTGCTGGGTGCTATCATCGAACGCGTTTCCGGGACGCAGTACCGAGGACTACATCGCGCAACATGTCTTCAAGCCTGCGGGCATGAAGACCGCGGGGTTCTTCCAGTCCGATCGGCTGCCCGCCGACGTGGCGATGGGCTACACGAAGCGGTCGCCGGATTCCAACGGCGCCCTCCGCCCGAACGTGGCCATGCATGGAGCCGCCGGGAGCGCGGCTGGCGGGGCGTACGCCTCGGTGACGGACCTGCTGGCGTTCGACAATGCCCTGCGCGAACACCGGCTGCTCGATGCGAAGATGACCGGTTGGATGCTGGGCGGCGAGGAGACCGGCGCCGAGCGTGCGAAAGGCGGCCTCGGCATTGCCGGCGGCGCGCCAGGAATCAGTGCCGTTCTCGAGTCGGATGGCACCTGGACCGTCGTGGTGCTCGCCAACCTGGACCCGCCGGCGGCCGAGAAGCTTGGCGTCGCCATCCACGAGCAGCTCGCGCGCTGATTCTCGTCGGGAGTCTTTTTGTGGCCGGGCCGTCCGCGGATTACAAAACGGTAACTACGCTGGCTGGGAGTGCTCATGTTCCGCCGATTGGTTGGTCCCTGTCTCGTCGCGTGCGCGGCGCTGACACTCCTCCTGTCCGGGCACGGCGGCGTCGCCCGCGCCGCCAGCCAGGCGACGCCGGGAGCGTCCGCCGCGAAACCGATTCTCACGCCCAAAGCTCCGGCGAGCCCGCGAATCAACGGGCCGCGAGTCTACGGCGCGCGGCCCGGCCATCCTTTTCTCTACCGCATCCCCGCAACCGGCGCCCGCCCCATGACGTTCTCCGCGGACGGCCTGCCCACCTCGCTTCGTCTCGACCAGGCGACCGGGATCATCGCGGGAACGACGCCCGATCAGCGCGGCGAGTACCGCGTGACGCTGCGCGCGGCGAACGGCCACGGCACCTCGAGCCGTCCGCTCCGCATCGTCATCGGCGACACACTCGCGCTCACACCGCCGATGGGCTGGAACGACTGGTACACCCACTACGACCGAATCACCGACAAGCTGCTCCGCCAGGCGGCGGACGTGATGATCGCGTCCGGTATGGCCGACTACGGCTACCAGTACGTGAACATCGACGACTGCTGGATGACGAAAGCCGACTCGAAGGACCCCGTGGTTGGCGGGCCGCCGCGCGACGATCAGGGCAACATCCGGCCGAACAGCCGCTTCCCCGACATGAAGGCGCTGACCGACTACATCCACGCACAAGGGCTGAAGGCCGGCATCTACACGTCGCCCGGCCCCCACACGTGCGCCAGCTTCACCGGGTCGTACCAGCACGAGGCGCAGGACGCGCAGCAGTTCGCAACGTGGGGCTTCGACTTCCTCAAGTACGACTGGTGCTCGTACGAGGGAGTGTCGGGCGGGACCACGCTACCCGATCGAAAGCGGCCCTACGAGCTGATGGGCGGGATCCTCGCGAAGAGCGAGCGCGACATCATCTTCAACCTGTGCCAGTACGGCATGAGCGACGTGTGGACGTGGGGCGGCGAGGTGGGAGGCCACTGCTGGCGAACGACCGGCGACCTCGGTCTCGAGAAGAGCACGCGCCTGCCGGGGTTCTACAGCGTCGCCTTCAAGAACGCCGAACACGCGGCCAATGCCGGCCCCGGCCGCTGGAACGACCCTGACTACATCCTGATCGGATCGGTCGGAAACGCCTTCAACAGCGACGAGCCGCAGAAGCCGACGAGCCTCACCGCCGACGAGCAGTACAGCTACATGTCGTTGTGGGCGCTGATGGCCGCCCCGCTGTTCTTCTCGGGCGACATGAGCGTGCTCGACGAGTTCACGCTGAACGTGCTCTGCAACCACGAGGTGATCGACCTGGACCAGGACCCGCTCGGCCTCCAGGCCCGCATCGTTCGGCGCACCGACGCCGAGTTCGTGCTGGCCAAGCCGCTGGAGGATGGCTCGGTGGCCGTCGGTCTCTTCAACCTGGCCGAGCAACCGCGCGAGATGCGCGTGGAGTGGTCGAGCCTGGGAATCGCGGGAGAACAGAGCGTTCGCGACGTGTGGCGGCAGAGCGACCTGCCGGCGACGAGAAGCAGTGCCTTCTCGACGCAGGTGAACGCGCACGGTGTCTCGCTCGTCCGCGTCGGGGGTCGTATCTTGAAGTGATGCGATTGTCGACGCTCTGACCCCAAGTGCCACAGCGTTGAAGAAACTGATATTTCAAGATGTGACCCCACGCGGTACCATGCGCTATGCACGTGCTCAAGCTTCGGGGAGGCTCGGCGCTTTCCGATTTCCGGCTCGCGAAACTGAACGGCCTCGTGCGCGGGCTCGGCAGCGGCCTGGCCGTCGCGTCCGCCACCTTCTGGCACTTCGCGGAGGTGCCGCGCGACCTGGACGGGCGTGAGCGCGAGATCCTCGACCGGCTCCTGACGTACGGCCCGCCCGCGCCGGTCGAACCAGCGCTTGCACGCCCTGTCCTCGTGACCCCGCGGCTCGGGACGATCTCTCCCTGGTCGTCGAAGGCCACCGACATCGCGCACCAGTGCGGCCTCGACCTCGTCCGGCGCATCGAGCGGGGCGCCGTCTTCCACGTCGAGGGCGAGGGCGACCTGCGGGAGGTGCTGCCCGTTCTGCACGACCGCATGACGGAAGCGGTACTCGGCTCCCTGGACGAGGCGAGCGAGCTGTTCCGCCACGTCGCACCGAAGCCTCTCACGGAGGTGGACGTCCTCGGCCGCGGCGCGGAGGCCATCGTCGAAGCCAACGCGCGCTTCGGCCTCGCGCTCGCACCCGACGAGATCGACTACCTCGTCGCCTATTTCCTCGCTGCCGGCCGCAACGCGACGGACGTCGAACTGACGATGTTCGCGCAGGCGAACTCCGAGCACTGCCGGCACAAGATCTTCAATGCCGCGTGGCGGATCGACGGCGAGCCGCAGGCGGAGTCGCTGTTCGGGATGATCAGGACGACCCACCGGGCCAATCCGCAGGGGACCGTCTCGGCCTACTCGGACAACGCCGCCGTGATGGAGGGCCGGGCGGAGAGGCGCTTCTTCGCGCACCCGGAGACGCGCCGCTACGACTACCACGATGCCCTCGTCCACACCTTGATGAAGGTGGAGACACACAACCACCCGACAGCGATCTCGCCGTTCCCGGGCGCTGCCACCGGATCGGGGGGGAGATTCGCGACGAGGGGGCGACTGGCCGCGGGTCGAAGCCGAAGGCCGGGCTGTGCGGGTTCTCGGTGTCCAACCTGCGCATCCCGGGGTTCGAGCGGCCCTGGGAGGGCCCGGAGTCGCGGCCGGACCGGATTGCGCCGCCGCTGGCGATCATGATCGACGGCCCGATCGGCGCGGCGTCGTTCAACAACGAGTTCGGGCGGCCCAATCTCGCCGGCTACTTCCGCGCGTTCGAGCAGGATGTCGCGGGCGTCGTGCGCGGCTACCACAAGCCGATCATGCTGGCCGGCGGCGTGGGTAACATCGACGCGCAGCACGCCCACAAGGGGAACGTGCCGGCCGGATCGCTGCTCATCCAGATCGGCGGGCCCGGGATGCTCATCGGCATGGGTGGCGGGTCGGCCTCGTCGATGACGACGGGGTCCAACACCGCGGATCTCGACTTCGACTCGGTGCAGCGCGGGAACGCGGAGATCCAGCGGCGCGCGCAGGAGGTCATCGACCGGTGCTGCGCGCTCGGGCCGAAGAACCCGATCCTGTCGATCCACGACGTCGGCGCCGGGGGCCTCTCGAACGCGCTGCCGGAGCTGGCGCACGGCTCCGACCGGGGCGCGCGCATCGACCTGCGGGCCGCGCCGAACGAAGAGCCGGGCATGACGCCGCGCGAGGTGTGGTGCAACGAGGCGCAGGAGCGCTACGTGCTGGCGATCGCACCGGCATCGCTGCCCGGGTTTGCGGCCATCTGCGAGCGGGAGCGCTGCCCGTTCGCGGTGGTCGGCGAGGCGACCGAGTCGCAGCACCTCGAGGTTCGCGATCCGCTCTTCGGCAACAAGCCGGTGGACATGGACCTGCCGGCGCTGCTTGGCAAGCCGCCGCGCATGACGAGAGACGTCGCGAGGCGGCGGCCGTCCTCCGCCCCGTTCGCTGCTGCCGGGATCGAACTCCGCGAGGCGATCGCGCGGGTGCTGCGGGCGCCGGCGGTCGCCGACAAGACGTTCCTCATCACGATTGGCGACCGGTCGGTCGGTGGTCTCTGCTCGCGCGACCAGATGGTGGGGCCGTGGCAGGTGCCGGTGGCAGACTGTGCCACGACGCTCCTCGGCTTCGAGACGTATGCCGGCGAGGCGTTCGCGATCGGCGAGCGATCGCCGCTTGCGGTGATTGACGCGCCCGCCTCGGGGCGCATGGCAGTGGCGGAGGCGCTGACCAACGTGGCGGCGGCGCCGGTGACCGGCTTGACGCGCGTGAAGTTGTCAGCGAACTGGATGGCGGCGGCGGGGGCGCCCGGCGAGGACGCGGCTCTTTTCGACACCGTCCGCGCGGTCGCGCTCGACCTGTGCCCCCAACTGGGGATCAGCATCCCGGTCGGCAAGGACTCGATGTCGATGCGGACCGCGTGGGTGGAAGGCGGCAAGCCGCACACGGTCGTCAGCCCCTTGTCGCTCATCGTCACGGCCTTCGCCCCCTGCGAGGATACCCGCGCGACGTGGACGCCGCAGCTCAGGACCGATGCCGGGCCGACCGTCCTCGTCCTCGTCGATCTCGCCGCGGGACGGGCTCGGCTGGGCGGCTCGGCGCTCGCCCAGGTGTTCTGCCAGGTTGGCGCGGAGGCTCCCGATGTGGACGACCCCGCCGCGATCCGCGCGCTCTTCGCCGCGCTGGCCGACCTGCGCGGGGAGGATCTCGTCCTCGCCTATCACGACCGGTCGGACGGCGGCCTCTTCGTCACGCTGTGCGAGATGGCCTTCGCGGGCCACGTGGGCGTGACGATCGACGTGCAGGCCCACGGCACGGACGGCGTTCTGCCCGCCCTCTTCGCGGAGGAACTTGGCGTCGTCATCCAGGTGCGAGCCGGCGACCTGGTGCGAGTCGAGACGATCCTGGCGGCGCACGGTCTGCAATGGCGTGCGGCGGGTGCTCCAAACGGAGACGACGAGATCCGCGTCTCGCGCGGGGGCGACGTGATCTACCGGGAAGCGCGGGTGGCGCTGCAGCGCGCGTGGAGCGAGACCACGTGGCAGATGCAGGCGCTGCGGGACAACCCCGAGTGCGCCCAGCAGGAGTACGATCGCATCCTGGACGCCGCGGATTCGAGGGCTGTCGCCGCACGTCACGTTCGAGGTCACCGAGGACGTGGCCGCGCCACTCGTCGCGCGCGGCGCTCGGCCGCCGATCGCCATCCTGCGAGACCAGGGCGTGAACGGCGAGGTGGAGATGGCGGCGGCGTTTCACCGCGCGGGGTTCGAGTCGCACGACGTCCACATGAGCGACATCATCTCGGGGCGGGTGTCGCTTGCCGGCTTCCGCGGCCTCGCCGCGTGCGGCGGCTTCTCGTTCGGCGACGTGCTGGGCGCGGGCGAGGGCTGGGCGAAGTCGGCGCTCTACAACGCGCGCGCGCGGGACGAGTTCGCCGCCTTCTTCGCGCGGGGCGACACGTTCGCGCTCGGCGTCTGCAATGGCTGCCAGATGATGGCGGCGATGAAGGAACTGATTCCCGGCGCCGAGGCGTGGCCGCAGTTCGTCAAGAACGCGTCGGAGCAATTCGAGGCCAGGCTGGTCACCGTCGAGGTGCTGCCCAGCCCGTCGATCTTCTTCCGCGGCATGGAAGGCAGCCGCCTCCCGGTCGTGACGGCGCACGGCGAGGGCCGCGCGGCGTTCGATGCCCCGGCGGATGCGGAACGGGCGATCGTGGCGGCACGGTACGTGGACAACGCGGGCCGGCCAACCGAGCGCTACCCGTTGAATCCGAACGGGTCGCGGGGCGGCCTGACGGCCGTCACGACGGCCGACGGGCGCTTCACGGTGATCATGCCGCACCCGGAGCGGGTGTTCCGCTCGGTGCAGTTGTCGTGGCGCCCGGACGGCTGGGGCGAGGACAGCCCCTGGATGCGCTTCTTCCGCAACGCCCGCGTGTACGTGTCCTGAGAAGGCCTGCCGTTAGGTTGACGACCCTCTGGAGTGGGGGCCTACCGCGTGGCGAGGAGGTGTACGACGCCGTAGCCGGGTACCTCCACGGTCTGGTCCGCCCGCTGCAGCGGACGCTCGGCGAGATTGGTCCGCCACACCGAGCGCGGCTTCCAGCCTTTCCACTTGAGCTGAACGGCTTCACGCTGTCCCCCGACGCCGAACAGCCGGACGACGATCCCCTTGCCGTCGTCGCTCACCTTCACCGTCTCGACCAACACGTTGGGCGACGAGACGGTGAGCAGGGGCTCCGGCAGCTGGGTCTTCGCGTCCGAGATCGCCGCAACCAGCGCCCGCGACGTCTCCATCCCAAAGCGCGACGCCTCTGCCGCCGCATAGCCCCCCGTGTGCGGCCGCAGCGCGTAGCGGAAGGTCGTCTCTCCGGGCTGGTCCGCCTTGTAGTTCGTGTGCCAGTGGTTGTTCTGCGCCCACGAGTAGATCGTCTGCGACTCGAGCGCGCGAGTCATCCACCGGTCGTAGGCCACGCTGCCGAGGAGGTTGGCCGTGATCCCTCCGATCTCGATCAGCGGGGCGTCGAGGGGCGCCAGCGTGATCCCCGAGTCGGCGTTCGACACATCCACCCACCGTTGCACGGTGAACCAGTTGCGGTTGGATCCGGGCAGTTGGTCCTCGTTGGGCCTGACCACCGCCCAGGGCGTTTCCATGCGCACCGTCCCGCCCGGAACGTTGAAGCCGAATCCGAAATGGACCGCATCCTTCTCGCGAACGGGCTTTCGGTCCACCGTGTCGATCAGCTCCACCCGGTCCACCCCGTCCACGACTCGGACCTCGCGAACCAGGCGGTTGCACCCCGGCGCCTCGGACTCGACGCGCACGGCCGCCACGAGCGGCCCCCGCTCGACAACCGTGATCTTCACAGGGCCGTTCTTCGCCGCACCAGCGGCATCTTCCCCGAGGACATAACGGAAATCGTTCAGCCCCACGCCGGCCTTCGGATCGACGAAATCGCGCTCGACGCCGGATGCGCGCAGCGAGCTGATGGCGCCCGTTGCGCGGTCGATCGTCACGCGCAGCGTGCCGGTCTCGAGCACGGTGCCGTCGTCGCTCACCCTGGCGGCGGCAGACGAGGCGAGCGGCGGCCGCCAGACGAGGCGGTAGCGGCGCGCGCCGAACGCGGGAACGGCACGCGCGACGAACAGCAGGTCGCCCGACGACAGGCGTTGCGACGGCAGCGCCTTCCCGCCATCGTCTGCCACCCCGGCCGCGCCGACCTCGGCGGGCACCACCGCCACGTCGGTCCGCTCCCACTGCGTCGTGTTGTACACGTCGACCGAGGAGATCGATCCGCGCACAGCCGGCAGCGCCGCGGCCAGCAGCTCGCGCGACTGCCGGTCCGCGTCGAGCGCGAACCCCTGCTTCACCTTCCACTGGTCCAGCGTGAACGGGTCGTCCGGCTGGTCGATGCTGCGGTCCGCCCCCCAGGTGTGCTCGCTGTAGAGCAGGACGTTCTTCCACGCGGCGTCGAAGCGCGGCGACGCCATGGGGTCGGGCCCGCGCATCGCGAACAACGTCGACGCTTGCGACAGCCGATCCGCGGACGCGCGGTTCATCCCCGTCTCCCGCGCCGTCGATCCCGCCCCGTCCTCCCAGTACGGCGTCAGGTCGCCGCTCGCTTCGCGGAGCGACGGTCCGTACTTCCCCTCGAACGCCCGGAAGAACTCCCCCGCCAACCCGATCACCACCCGCGGCACCGAGTACTTGGCATTCCACGCCGCCACCTTCGCTGCCAGTTCTTCGTCGGGCGGCGCGTTGTCGAGGGCGCCGTTCGGCCACGCCCCGACCCAGAACATGAACGACGTGTCGTAGGCGTATCCGGACGAGCGAAGACGCTCCAGCTGGCCGAGCACCTCCGGTTCCAGCTGCCCGTGATGGTGGTAGTTGTCCACGACCCAGCAGAGAATCCGCTCGCCGCCTCCGGCCGACTTCCAGTAGAACGGCTTGTCGTCCCACTGGTGGATCGTTCCCACGCGGTCGCCGTAGTTCGGGCCGATGGCAAAGTACTTCACGCCCGCCTGCGCCAGCATCGGCACGATGCCCCACGTCCATCCAGGCACGTCGCACGTCGAGGCCGAAAGGACTGGAACGTCCGTGAGGGCCGCCAGGCGCGTCGCGGGTGCCACGGCCTGAACGAGTTCCTCGGGGCGGCACAGGCCGGTGAGCATGTTGGCGAAGAGCCCGTCGACGCCCACCTCCCCGGCACGGACGGCGGCCACGAACGCGTCGCGCTGCCCGGGTGTCGCGCGCTGCAGGAAATGGTCCAGCGTCCAGACCGCCTCGGGGTTCCACTTGAACTGCTGGCCCGGCCCGTTGCGCGCGCTCGCGCGGGCAAGCGCCATCGCCTTCTCCAGGTTGCCCACCTGGATTCCGACGACCTCGTCCTGGCGGTGGGTGTAGCCGATGTCGACGTGCGAATGCGGGAGCAGCCAGAGCTCGCGCACGTTCGGCGGCGCGACCTTCACGGCCACCGTCTCGACGGCAGCGGCATCGCCGCCTGCCGCAAGGGTCACCCGCACCTCGTGCTCGTGATCCAGCGCCGGCGTCTTCAACTCGACTCTGCTGGTATCCCTGCTTGACCGTCACCGGCGCGGCGTCGGCGTCGCCGGCCCGTAAACGCACGTCCTTCTCGCCGCCAACATGCCGCAACGTCATCACCAGCGGCTGCGTCTCGCCCGTGCCATCCTTCTCCCACACCGGTGGCACGCGGACGCCCAGGATCCGCGTCTCGTCCGCCGCGGGCGACACCTCGATCCCCGCCGGCGCCTCGAGCCTCACGTTGTCGTACAGCAGCCAGCTGCCGCTCACCGTCGTCAGCGTCACGTCGTTGTTGCCCGCACGCAGCGCGGTGCACGGGAACGGCGCGGCCCACGAGAAGGGCTTGCCTTTCGCGGTGTCGCCCCCCACCGACGCGTCCGACCCGCCCGCCGGCAGCTGCTTCTCGGCGACGAAGGCGTTGATCTGCACGCGCAGAAGCGGCGGGATCGACGGGTGCGTGTCGAGCAGTTCGACCACGAGACGACAGGCTTCCGGGCCGTCGGCTTGACGTGGTGCAGGGGCTTTCACACCGAAGACGATGGCGTAGCTGTGCGAGCGGCTTCCGGCCCACCCGTCCGCCGGGCCCGGCTGCACGTACGGCCACGAGGTGGCCGCGTCCGATCCGCCTACCACGAACAACGCATCGTCGCGCAGTTGGCGATAGTCCTTCGGCGCCAGGGCGAATTCGGCATTCGACCCGTCCGACCTGCCGACCTCCCACAGGACGCGAGGCGCGGCAGCGTGCAGCGGAAGCAGCCAGGCGGCCGAGGCCGCGAGGACGGCGGCAAGAATGGTCGGGCGCGCGCGGGTCATGCGCGCATTATCCGTTAGAACGGTGGCGGCACCCACGGGGAGATCGTCGTCTCACTCCGTCCTCAGCGCGGCGACCGGATCGATCCTCGTGGCGCGCCTCGCCGGCGCATAGCTCGCGACGATCGCCACCGCGACGAGAGACGCTGCAACGCCGGCGAAGGTCGCGGGGTCGCCGGGCGCGACCTCGAACAGCAGGTTGCGGAAGACGCCGGCCAGCAGGTAGGCGCTGCCCAGGCCAAGGACGAGTCCAATGGACGCGATGGCCAGGGCCGTTCGGACGATGCCGTGCCTGACTTCCTCGGGCCGTGCGCCAAGAGCCAGCCTGATGCCGATCTCCTTCGTCTGCTGGCTCACCCGGTAACCGAGGATCCCGTGGACGCCGATCGCGGCGAGCAGCAGCGCCACGAACGCGAGCACGCCCAGGAGCAGCATCGTGAACCTCTGTTCGCCGACCGACCGCGACAACGTCTGGTCGAGCGGCTCGAGCCCGAAGACCGCGAGCGCCGGGTCCTGCTCGCGAATCGCCGCGCGCGCCATCGGCGCGAAGGACGCGGGATCACCCCCCGTGCGGACCAGGAGAACGCCGGCCCCGTTGGTCGACGGCGCCTGCGCAAGCGGAACGTACACGGCAATCGGCGCGGCGCTCGCGACTCCCTGGAAATGCTCGTCGGCGACGACGCCGACGACCGTGCGCGAGGCCCCCCAGAAGCTGATCTTCGCGCCCGCGGGATCCTGACCCGGGAAGAAACGCTGGGCAGCAGCCGCGTTCACGACAATGACCGGCGGCGCCGTCGTCGTGTCGGACTCACCGAGCAGGCGCCCGCTCACGAGGGACAACGATACCGTGCGGAAGTAACCGGGCGTCACGCGACGCACCGAAATCTCCGGCCACCGCCGCGCCTCTGCCTCGCGGCCCACGACCGTGAACGAGTTGGTAAAGCCCGGGTCGAGCGGGTGGTTCCCCGCGATCGCGGCGGCCTCCACGCCGGGCAGCGATGAGACGTTCCTGAGAAGCGCGTCGTTGAACGCGTGGAACTCCTTGAAGTTCGGCCACTGCCGGAAGTTGACCGGGTAGCGCGAGGCTGGCAGCTGGAACTCGGCCTTCAACACGCCGCGCGTGCGGAAACCGGGGTCCACGTGCTGCAGCTGCCAGAAGCTCCGGATCAGCAGGCCGGCGCCGACGACGAGAACCACGGCGAGGGTCACCTCGGCCACGACCAGCATCCCGCGCATCCGGGATGCCTGGCGGCCCGCGGTCTGCCTGCCGCCGCTCCCCAACCCGCGTTGCACGTCGGCGTGCCTCGCCTGCAGTGTGGGCACGAGGCCGAAGACGAGGCCCGCCAGGACGGAGGCGGCGAGCGTGGCCGCCAGCACCCGAAGGTCGATGGAGACGTCGTCGAGCCTGGGCACGTCCGCCGGCGCGAGGGAAAGGAGAACTCGCAGCAGCAGGAAGGCAAGGCCCACGCCGCCCGCGGCGGCGGTGAGCGTCAGCACGAGGTTCTCGATCAGGAACTGCCGTCCGAGGCGCCACGAGCCCGCGCCGAGCGCCGTCCGAATCGCAGTCTCGCGCGCCCTCGCGATGCCGCGGGCCAGGAGCAGGTTCGCGATGTTCACGCACGCGACCAGGAGCACGAGGCCGACGGCCCCCATCAAGAGCAGGAGCGCCGGGCGGACGCGGCCGAACACGACGTCGCGCAGCGGCTCGATGAAGACGCCACGTCCCGCGTTGACGGGGTAGGTCCGCTCGAGGTCTGATGCGATCGACGCCAGTTCCTGCTGCGCGAGGCCGGCGGCGACCCCGCTTGACAGGCGGCCGATGATGAAGATGGGGTGCGTGTCTCGTGGAAGCGCTTTGACGTCGGGCTGCAGGGGTGCCCAGACGTCCACGCGCACGCCGGCACCACGGTCGGCGAAGGAGCGCGAGTAGGCTCCGGCCGCGAGCACTTGCGGGACGCCGAACCCGGCCGCCTGGGGCAGCACGCCGACAATCGTGTAGGGAACGTCGTCGAGGCGCAGCGACGAGCCAACCGCCCGCGGATCGCGGTTGTAGGCCCGTTCCCAGAGGGAGTCGCTGATCAGGATCACCTGCGGGCCGCCAGCCGTGTCCTCGGCCGCCGTGAACAGCCTGCCGGCCACGGGCCGAATGCCAAGCATGGGTAGGACCGTGTGCGTGACCTGGAGGCCCGCGAGCCTCACCGGCTCCCCGCCGCGGAGAGCCAGGTTCATCTCGCCGGCCAGGAGTGCCCCAACGTGATCGAGACGCCGGGACCGCGCGGCGAAGTCGAGGTAGTCCGGAACGGACCCCGGCTCCCGGCTGGTGCCCGTTTGACGATCCGTCTCCCAGACCATGACCAGGCGGTCGAGGCCGCTGATCGGCGCCCTGCGGATCAGGACGCCGTCCACCACGCTGAAGATTGCCGTGGTTGCACCGATCCCGAGCGCGAGCGTGAGCATCGCAACGGCCGTGAACGCCGGGGTTCGCCGGAGGCTGCGGATCGCGTAGCCCGCATCCCTGCGCGCGTCCGCGAGGTGCTCGCGGGGCGCGGTACGCAGGATGTCGCGGGACGCGTGGAACCACACGCGGAGCCGCTCGGCCGGCCCGCCCGCCCGGGCTGCCTCCCGGTGCTGCTCCCGGAACACCTGCTCGATCTCGCGGCCGTGGTCGAACCGCAGGTCGAACGGCAGCAGCCGCAGCAGCCACCGGAATGCACGAATCGGCAGGGGCACCTTCTCCATCACCGCATCCTCCTCAACCGCGCGACGGGCTGGTCACAAGCCGCTTGTCGCGCGCCATTCGGATCAGCTCTTCCAGCCGGCCCGCCTCCGCTGCCGCCACGGCGCGGCCGAACTCCGTGAGGCGGTAGTAGCGCCGTCGCTCGTCGTCCAGCGCTGGGTCCGGGCGCTCCGACGACTCCTCGACGACGCCCTGCTCCAGGAAGCGCCGGATGAGCGCGTACAGGGTGCCTGCCCCTATGCGCAGCCGCCCGCCCGTCCGTCGGTTCACTTCCTTGATAATCGCGTAGCCGTGCTTTTCGCCGTCCGCGAGCGCAATGAGGACGTGGAACATCGCCGAGGTGAGCGGCAGCAGCGTCGCCGGATCGCGCTTGGTAGGTCGCATAGCGGCACACTATATCAAGAGGCGATATATTGTAAAGTGACTCGCCAGATCGCCACGCCGCGCGCCCACGAGCGATAATCCCCGCCGGGGGAACGATGCGAACTTATCGGGCGGGCGACACGGTCGAAGAGCTGTGCAGGGCGTGCAAGATCGACCGGCTGCACACGGTCATCGTCGTAGACGGCGAGGGGCGGCCCGTCCGCGTCCAGTGCGACTACTGCGGGAGCCAGCACAACTCGCGTGGCCCGTCGGGTCCCGACCGGGCCGGCGGCGACGCGGGCTCCGGTGTCAACTGCGTCGCGCGGCGGGGTGAGCGATGGGAGACGGTTGACGGCCGCCCGTCCTTCCCTGCCGCTCGTATCGGATCGGGAACGAAGCGAGGAGCCGGTCATGGTCGACAGCGGCGGCGTGGATCTCGAGATGCTCTTGCGCCGGATCGTGCGCGAGGAAACCGGGCTGACGGCGGTCGCGCCCGCGGAAAAGTGGCGGGGCGGAACGCTGGCGCTCAAGCCGGCCAACAGCGCGCTGCAGGAGAAGACCTGGCCGATCGAGACCTTCTTCCACAAGGTCGTGATGATTCGGAACCGCCTGCGCACGCTCGAGCAGCAGGTGAACGCGATGGAGATCCCGGAGGACGCCAAGCTGAAGATGCAGTCCTACATTACCGGCTGCTACGGGTCGCTTTCCAGCTTCAACGTCCTGTTCGCGGAGGAGGACGATCAGTTCAAGGGAGTCGGCGACTAGGCCGGCGATTAGGCCGGCGACTACGCGACACCGTCTGCGCCCGGCCTGCCGGACATGCCGAGCGTCTTCGCGAGACCGATGCGCTGCAGCTTGCCGGTCGAACCCTTCGGCAGCTCCTCGAGCACGACGATCTCGCGCGGTACCTTGTATTTCACCAGGCGGTCGGCGGCAAACCGCCTGAGTTCCGCGATGGCCAGCTGTCGCGCGGGCGACGCGACGACGGCGGCGCCCACTTCTTCTCCCAGCGCCCGGTGCGGCACGGCAAAGCAGACGGCCTGCGCCACCGCGGGGTGCTGGAGCAGGACGTCCTCCACCTCGTAGGGCGACACCTTCTCTCCGCCGCAGTTGATCAACTCCTTCAAGCGGCTCGTGAGCACGAGGTAGCCCTCGTGGTCGACCATTCCCTGGTCGCCGGTATGGAACCAGCCACCCCTGAACGCAGCCGCGGAGGCTTCCGGAGGCCGTTCGTAGCCGGGTGTCAGCGTTCCGCCGCGCAGCACGATTTCCCCGCGGACGCCGGGCGGCACCTGCCGGCCATCGGCGTCTACCACCCGGACCTCCATGCCGCTGCTCGGCAGGCCGACGCTGCCGATCTTGCGTGCCGCGGGCGGCAGCGGGTTGCAGGCAATCTGATGCGCCGCTTCGGTCATCCCGTACGCGTTCAACAGAGGCACGCCGAAGAGTTCCTCCAGGCGGGACCACACCTGCGGTGGCATGGGGGCCGACGAGGACCGCAGGAAGCGCAGCGCGTGCGGCGGCATAGAGCTGGCGTCGGCGGCGCGAACGCGCGAGAGGATGGCCTGATACATGGTGGGTACCGCGGTGCACCAGGTGGCGCGCGAGGCGTCGAGCCAGCGGAGGAACGCGTGGGCGTTGAAGCCCGGCGCGCACCACAGCGACGCGCCCGAGGCGAGCGAGGCGAGAACACCGGCGACGATGCCGTGCACGTGGAACAACGGCATCACGTTCAGGCAGGTGTCCGCCGGGCCGAGTCGGAGGGTCTCCGCGATGTTGTGCGCGGACCGGCACAGGTTCTCGTGCGTGAGTGGCACGAGCTTCGGACGAGCGGTCGTGCCGGACGTGTGGAGCAGGAGGGCGGTGTTCGGCGAATGGGCCGGAGGGCGGGAGTTGTGGGCGCCATTTCCCAGCTCGAGGGTGAAACTCCCCGCGGGGGCGTCCGGCTCGATGCGCAACCGGAGAATCGGCACCCCAGAGGCGCGGGCCGCCTCCACCGCGTCGCCCTCGTCGGCCTCGTCCACGATGATCGCCGTTGCGTCGAGATCGCGGAGATAGAACTGCACTTCCGCCGCACGATACGCGGGGTTCAAGGGCGCGACGACAGCGGACGCGGCCACCGAGACAACGGCTGCCGCGAGTTCCGGGCCGTTTCGAAGGGACACGGCCACGGCGTCGCCGGGTCCGATGCCAAGCCGTTTGAATGTGGCCGACACCCGGTCGACTTGCTCCGAGAGCAAGGCGTACGAGGCCGCAGGCCGCCCCTCGGCACTCACGGCCGGCCCGTCTTGGTTTCCCGCCTGGAGCAGTTCACGGATCGTCACTGGTTCCCCTGTTGGCGCGTTAAACCCTGAGCTCACTCGCGTTGACCACGCGCCGCGCGACGTCCAGCGCGTGAACCGGGCGGTTTCGCTCGGTGGGATGGTCAACGCAAACGAGTCGAAGGGTAGGTTCGTGTGCGCGGCGCTCCAGCATACGCATCGCGAACCACGTTGGCAACGCCGCGATGCGGTAATCTATCCCGTTATGCGCTTGAGCGAGTGCACGGGACTCGTGCCGATCACCGTCGTCCGTGATGCCGCGTTCGACACCCTCGGCTTCCTGATCGATCCGCAGCCGGGAATGCTCGTCTTCCTCGAAAGCGCGCGATACCTCTCGCTGCTCGCCCGCTGCGGCGATGCCGTGTCGTGCGTCGTGGCGCCAACCGGAATGGCGGACCGGTTGCCAACTGTCCCCGGGCTGGCAGTGAGCGATTCGCCGCGTCGCGCCTTCTTCGACCTGCACAATCATCTCGCGCACCAGACGGAGTTCTACGGCCCGAGTGCGCCGACGGTGGTGCACCCGATGGCGGTCGTTCACCCGACCGCGTGGGTGGCTCCGATGAACGTCTCGATAGCGGCTGGCGCCGAGATCCAGCCGCACGCCACGGTCCTCGAGGGCACCACCGTGGGCGCTCGCGTCGTCGTGCAGCCGGGCGTCGTGCTCGGCGGCGTCGGGCTGCAGACCGCGCGCTTTCCCGACGCGGTCGTGGATCTCGCGCATGCAGGCCGCGTGGTGATCGAGGACGACGCGCAACTACTCGCCCACGCCGTCGTGGCGCGCGCCGTCTTCCGCCAGGCGACGACGATCGGCGCCGGCTGCCGCGTGGGCAACCACGCGTTCATCTCGCACAATGCGCAGATCGGCCAGCGGACATTCGTCGGCCACGGCGCGGTGGTGAATGGGAACGTGATCGCGGGACGCGACTGCTGGATCGGGCCGGGGGCCGTCATCAGCCACTGCGTGCGGATCGGCGACGGGGCCAGGATCAGCCTCGGGGCGACCGTGGTCCGCGACGTCGAGCGTTCGCAGCAGGTCAGCGGGAACTTCGCGATGGAGCACCGGCGGTTCCTGCGTCGAATGGCGGAGAGGGAGGAGAGCCGGTGAACGCGACGCCCGGGCGGCTGACGGTTCTGCTCACGAACTTCGAGCTCGGCGTGAGGGGCGGGACGCAGCTGTACCTGCGCGACGTCGCGCTTGGGCTCCTGCAACGCGGCCACCGGCCGTTCGCGTACTCACCGGTGCTGGGCGAAGTGGCGGAGGAGTTGCGCGGGGCGAGCATTCCCGTGGTCGACAACCTGGACCGGGTGGAACAGCCGCCCGACATCATCCACGGGCATCACAACCACGAGCTGATGACGGCGCTCCTGCGATTTCCGGAAACGCCCGCGGTTCGCTTCTGCCACGGCTGGCTCGACGATCGTCCGTGCCGGTTTCCGAGGATCCTTCGCTACGTCGCGGTGGATCAGACGACGCATGACCGCTGCGTGCTCGAGTGGGGGCTGCCGGGGGACCGGGTCGAGCTCCTCCTGAACTTCGTCGATCTCTCGCGGTTCGCCCGCCGGGCGCCGCTGCCCGCGCGGCCGGCGCGCGCGCTCGTCTTCAGCAACAACGCGCGCATGCATCTCGCCGCAGTGCGGGAGGCGTGCGCCTGGCAGGGCATCACTGTCGACGCGATCGGCGAGAGCGTCGGCGGCGCCATGGCGAAGCCGGAGCGCGTGCTCGGTCAATACGACCTCGTGTTCGCCAAGGGGCGGGCCGCGATTGAGGCCATCGCGACGGGGGCTGCCGTCGTCTTGTGCGATGCGGTGGGTACAGGCCCGCTCGTGACCGCGGGGGACTTCGACCGGCTGCGCTCCCTGAACTTTGGCTTCCGCGCGCTGAGGAACCCGGTGGCCGCCGCGACGATCGCCAGCGAAGTCCGGCGCTACGACGCCAGCGACGCGGCGCGTGTCTGCGAGCGCCTTCGCGACGAAGCTGGTGCCGACCCGGCAGTCGACGCGATCGTCGACCTCTACCGGGAGACGATCGCGGAGTTCGAGCAGTCCGATCGCGCCCCCGCGGCGGCGGAAATGCGGGCCGCGGCAGCCTATCTCCGGTCGCTGGGCCCGCGGCTGCAGTGGGCAGCGGGCCCGAGAGCGGCGCTGGCCGTGCTCGCAAAGCCGTGGTACCTGCGCGCCCTGCGCGTGCCCGGTCTGCGCAGCCTGGTGCAGTCGAAGGCGAGGCGGGAACTCCGCGAGGCGGCCGCCCGGCGCGGGTTCTGACCGCCCGATTCCCGTTGGCCCAGTTGCGACAATTACAGAATCGTAAGATAAACGGGTCTTGCCGGAAAAAGACTCCCGAGGCGTTACAGTTCGAGGAGGCGGTCGGCGAAGTCGATCATCTCGCGGACGTAGGCGCGCTTCTCGAGGTAGGTGCCCGGGTAGAAGCTGCGCTTGAAGCCGTAGATCAGGATGTCGCGTACCTCGCGATCCGTCAGCTCGAACGCCTCGACCGCGCGCTCGATCTCGGTCGACACGCTGGTGTGGGACACCAGGCGGTTGTCGGTGCAGAAGGTCGTCGAGAGCCGGCGCTTCCGCATCTCGCCGAACGGGTGGCGGCGCAAGTCGCCGCGCAGCTCGGGGACGGTCTGCTGGTTCGACGTCAGGCACACCTCGATCGTGATGCGCTTGTCGGCGATGAACTGCGCCAGCCGCTCCACGTACGCCTTCCGGTCCGCGATCCGCGCGTCGTCGATCTTCGACTCGTCGAACAGCCAGGTCCCGTGGCCGATGCGGTCGGCGTGGAGGGCGCCGATCGCCTGGAAGATCGACTCGGGGCCATAGTCCTCGCCCGCGTGGACGGTCTTTCCGAGGAACGCGGCGTGCGCCACTTGGTACGCCGCGCGGTGCTCCACCGCGGGATAGCCTTTCTCCTGGCCCGCGAGATCGATCCCCACGACGAGCAGCTGCTCCTCGTGCCGGAGCCGGGCAGCCGCACGCGCAATCTGCACGCTGGCCGCCGAGTGCAGCTCGCGCGGCGACGCCTCCGGCAGCGCTTCGGCGAGCCGCCGGTAGCCAGCCGAGAAATCGCCGGTGAAGAAGCGCAAGGCGCAGAGAATGATCCCCGCGGCGAAGCGCGGCTCCCGGCCGGTCGTAATCTCGGGGCGGCCGTTGAACGCCTGCGCGGCGCGGCGGATGCCCGCGTCCACGGCCCGCACCACGTCGTCCACGCCGAAGCCGGGGCGGACGTGAAGCTGCGGCGCAAAACGGATTTCCACGTACCGCACGCCTTCCGCCTGGCAGTCTTCGCACAGCTCGAAGGCCGCGCGCTCGAGCGCCTCGTGGTCCTGCAGCACGGCTACCGTGTAATCGAAGCCGCGGAGATACTCCGCCAGGTTCGCATACTGTTCCCGGAAGACCAGCTCGCACAGGCCGGCCTCGGTCTCCGACGGCAGCCGCACCCCGCGCTCGCGCGACAGTTCGAGGACCGTCCCCAGGCGCAGCGACCCATCGAGGTGGACGTGCAGGTCCGTCTTCGGCAGCTGGCGAATCAGTTCTGGCTTCATGGGCTTGACCGCATGATACCGGGCCGCCCGGTGGACTACAATCTCCCGCCATGAGCCGATCACGACGCGACTTCCTCGCCCAGTCGGCCGCCGGCATCGTCGGCGCCGTGGCCGCCGGCGCCACTCCGTCCGCGCAGTCGGGGACGCCCGGCCAGCAGCTGCCTGCCGCCTCTCCGCCCGTCTTCGGGACCGCGCCGCCTGTCGGTCCGCCCGTCTCCCCTGCGACGTTCGCCGAAGCCGAGAAGCTGGTTCGCGTGGAGATGACGCCCGCTGAGCGCGCCCAGGCGGCGGGCAATTGGGCCCAGTCGATGGCGCCGGTCTACGAGCGCAGAACCGGCCCTCGCAAAGTGACGATCGACCCGGCCCTCGCGCCCGCCACGCAGTGGAACCCGGTGCTTCCAGGCCTCAGCGGCGGCCCAGCCCGCGACCGGTTCGTTCGAAGCACCGCCGCTCCGGGCCCACTGCCCGCCCGCGACGAGGACCTCGCGTTTGCGCCGGTCACCTCGCTCTCGCGGTGGATCGAAACCCGCGCGCTGACCTCCGAACGACTGACACGGATCTACCTCGAACGGCTGGACCGGTTCCAGCCCACCCTGCGCTGCTCGATCACCATCACGCGGGACCTCGCCCTCTCGCAAGCTCGGAAGGCGGACGCCGAGATCGCGGCGGGCCGGTATCGCGGACCGCTGCACGGCATCCCCTGGGGCGGCAAGGACCTCCTCGATACGGCAGGGATCCCGACGACCTACGGCGCGGAACCGTTCCGCGACCGTGTCCCGTCCGCCGATGCCACCGTTGTGGCCCGGTTGCACTCCGCGGGCGCCGTCCTGGTCGCGAAGCTCAGCCTGGGCGCGATGGCCTTGAACGACGTGTGGTTCGGAGGCCAGACGATGAACCCGTGGCTGGTCGAAGAGGGGTCTGGCGGGAGCAGCGCCGGGCCTGGCTCGGCGACGGCGGCCGGCTGCGTGGGATTCTCGATTGGCAGCGAAACGGGCGGCAGCATCATCGACCCGGCGATGCGCTGCGGCGTCGCCGGCCTGCGGCCAACGTTCGGACGGGTCGCGCGGACGGGCGCGATGACCCTGTGCTGGTCGCTCGACAAGCTCGGCCCGATGACGCGGGGCGTGGAGGATGCCTACCTGGTCTTATCCGCCATCAGCGGGCCGGATCCGGGCGACGCGTACAGCGTCCCGAGCCACCTGGACTTCGACGCGAACGCCGGCGTGAAGGGACTGCGCATCGGCTACTTCCCCGCCTGGATGAAGGAAGCGCCGGCGACCGAAGTGGACCGGGCGGCGTTGGAGACCGCACAGCGTCTTGGCCTCGTCCCGGTGGAGGTGTCGCTTCCCGACTGGCCTTACAGCTCACTGAACGTGGTGCTCTTCGCCGAAGCCGCCGCCGCGTTCGAGGAACTGACGCTCTCGCGCGGCATCGACAAGCTGAAGATGCAGGTGCCGGATGCCTGGCCGAACACGTTCCGCCAGGCGCGGTTCCTCTCGGCCGTGGACTTCGTGCAGGGCGATCGGCTGAGGCGGCAGGTTGCGCTCGAGATGGCGCGAATCTTCCGCGACGTCGACCTGCTGCTCGTCCCGTCGCTGCGCGACGAGATCCTCACCATCACCAACTTCACGGGCCACCCGTCGCTGACGCTGCGCGCCGGCTTCATCGAGGTGGACAAGGCGCGGAGCGACTGGGCGCCCGATCCGGCGCACCCGCTCCCGACCTTCTCGCCGAGGCGGCGCGTGCCGCACGGCATCACGCTCATCGGCCGCCTCTTCGACGAAGGGACAATCGGCCAGGTGGGAGTGGCGATGGAGAAGGCCTTCGGGGTGGCGGGCGAACGGCCCAAGGGTTTCTGAGACGGAACTGAGAACGTAGAACTTGGAACTGAGAACGTAGAACCGAGAGCTGCCGTCGCCAAGACTCGCGTTTCTAAGTTCTCAGTTCTACGTTCTCACTTCTACACTTCTCACTTCCGCCCTATCCCGTCCGCTCCGGCTGCCATTGCAGGCCGAGGCTCATGATCCGCTCGAGCAGTTGCTCGTACGACACGCCCGCGCGCTCGGCCGATTCTGCGAAATCCTCCCCGTAGGCCAGCTGCGGGTTCGGGTTCGCCTCGATCACGTACACCTGTCCGTTGGCGTCCATCCGCAGGTCGATGCGCGCGTAGCCGCTCAGGTCGAGCGCCCGGTACACGCGCTTCGCCACGTGGCCAATCCGCTCGGGCACCCCGTCCGGCAACTTCGCCTCGTCCGTCTGGATGCCATGCCGCTGCTGGTACTTGGTGCTCCACTTCACGCGCTCGGTCGCGATGCGCCAGTTGTTGTCGGGCATCTGCGTGAAGAACATCTCCCACACCGGGAAGACTTGCAGCCGCTCGTTGCCGAGCACGCCGACATAGAGCTCGCGCCCGTCCACGAACTGCTCGACGATGGCCGCCGTTCCCAGGCTCTCGTGGACGAACTGCACGCGGCGCTGCAGCTGCGCGTCGTTCTCGACGACGGACGCCTGCGAGATGCCGGTGGACGCCTCATACACCAGCGACTTCACGATGAGCGGGAAGCAGAGACGCTTGGCCAGCACGGCCTTGCGCCCGCGCCGGACGACGGTGAACTCTGGCACCGGGATGCGGTGATACGCGAGGAGCTTCTTCGACAGCGACTTGTCCCGCGCGAGGGTCAGGCCGCGAGGGTTGCAGCCGGTATAGGGCAGCCGAAGCAGCTCGAGGTAGCTGACGACGTTCTGGTCGAACGTGGTGATGTCGGCGAAGGCCTCGAGCAGGTTGAACAGGAGGTGCGGCTTGAATTCCTCGACCGCGGCGCGGATGGCGCCGAGGTCGTCGTGCACTCCCGCCACCTTCACCTCGTGCCCGATGAACTCCAGCGTGGACGCGACGTCGAACTCCATCTTCCATTCGGCGTTGATCACGTCGAGGCCGGTCGTGTCCTGGGGCGGCACCAGGTGTTTGTGGACGAGCGCGAGGACGCGCAGCTTCTTCATAACGCGAGACGGTGCTTACCGCTGTGCAGGTAGTTCATCGCCTGCACGGTGAGCAGGACCGTGAACTCCTGGCGAGCGTGGTCTTCGGACACCGCGAGGCGCAGCTTCAGCTCGCGGCAGCGCTGGATGATGTCCTCCAGCACCTGGTCGATCGTGTACTGGTAAATGCCCGTCCAACTCGCGACGAGGCGTCGGAGCGGCCGCCGCATGCGCGCGAGGAACTGAGCCGCGGTGATGTTCTCCGCAAACTCGGGGGCGTCCGAGAAGAGCCGCCGCAGATCGCGGTCGTAGAACGCCGGGTGGTCCACGCCGTAGTGGCGCCGCTTCTGCCGGTAGTGCTGGCGCAGCGTCTGCCGGAGGCTGGAGAGCGGTTCCACCTCCTCCGCCCGATCGACGATGGGCGGCTTCCCCGCCAGCCCACGCATCAGCTGATCGATGTACTCGAGCTTCTTCAGCGCGGGCCACCCCGCGTACCGCTGCTCCCAGTTGCCGTTGGGCGTCAGCCAGACGGCAAACGTCTCGGCGAAGTCCTCGTCCGGGTGGCTTTGCGCGTACCAGGAGTCGAGGTGGAGCACGTAGCTCTTGCTGTACGGCTTCGGCGTGTAGAACTCGGGGTACGGCTCCGACGGGCTGCCGAACAGTTCGCGCCGGCGGCGGCGCAGGCGAAGCCGATACGCGTTGTCGAGCGCGTGTCCCGCTTCGTGCCGCAGGATCCGCATGCACCATTCGCGCTCGCCGCCCTCGACCTCGAGCATTTGCGCCTCCTCCAGCTTTTCGAGGCGCGGATGCGCGAGGTAGAACGGGATGGCGATCGCCGACGTGCCGTCCGGGGTGAACCACTCATCAGCGAGATAGAACCGGATGGCGAACGTCAGGCCGCGCTCCCGCAGCTCCCGCTCGATCTCCGCGGTGCGCTCCTCCATCATCGTCCCGGGGATCTGCAGCGGCAGGTCCCCCATCCGGACGTCGAGGAGCTGCTCGTCCGACAGCGACGGCCAATCGGGCGGAAGCGGCGAAGCGGTCATCTCGCGGCCGATCATATGCTGCTGGGGGCCACATCTTGAAATGTGCCCCCCACTCACCGCACGATGCTGAACGCCACCAACTGCTCGGTCGAGTAGCTGCCTTGCGTGGCGCGCAGCCGGACGAGGTAGGTGCCCTGGCCGAGGCTGCTCAGGGGCAGCTCGAACCGCAACCGCCCGTTGTCGGCCGCAGGGAGCGGGAGCGTGGCCAGATCGCGTCCATCGCGAGCGAGCAGGTGCGCATCCAGCGCGGGAGCGGCCGAGCCGGGAGGCGCGTAGCAATCGACGACGACGACGACGCGGTCCGAGCGGGCGAACCGCCGGCTGGCTCCAGGCGGCGCGTCCGGAGAGGCGTTGATGGCGCGCAACTCGGTCAGCGACTGCGCCCGGTAGACGCGCGGGGTGGAAAGGGTCAGGTTCGTGCCGTAATCCGGCACCGTGAAGGGCGCCACCCACGTGCCGAGGACCGCGTCCGCGCCCGACCGCGCGGTCACCCGCACGGAGACGGTGCCGGGCTTCAGCAAGAACTCGGCGCGGGGACGGCCGACCGGGCTCGTCCCCGGGGCCGACACGCTCTGCTTCGGCTCGATCACCGACCCGCTCCCGTCGAGGATCTCGACGTCCAGCGCCGACGCCACGCCGGCCGCCCCGGCCCCCGGGTCCGAGGGATCCCACGTGATGACGACGCGGCTTCGGCCACCCTCGCCCCGCGATGCTCCCGCCCACACGTCGGCCGGCCGCCTCGAGGGCGCCATGGCGGCGAGATTACCGAGCGCCCGCGTCAGCCCCGGCTCCGGCTGGCGCGCCGCTTCGGCGCGGGCCGATTCCAGTTCCTTCGGGCTCGGGGCCCAGTAGCCCTGCCTCGCCAGGACGTGCACGCCCGGCCGTTTCACCTTCACGCTGATCTTGTGATATTTCCCATCGTCCTCGGTGCGAGTCGGCTGGTAGCCGAGCACGTAGTAGGCGCTCGTGTCCGCGAGGATCCGGGAGAGGCCGGCGGTGGGGTCGTTCGTGTCGGTGATCGCGCGGCCGCCGGTCTCCGCGGCCAGCTGGAACAGCGTGTCGCGCGACCCCCTGGCGGCCATCCCCAGCCCACGCGGGTCAACCGGGTAGACCGTGACGTTGCCCCGGCTGGCCGCCTGCGCGATGTCGCGCATGATGTCCTGCAGGTTGCCATCGCGCCCGAAGAAGGTCGGCGGGCCCTGGCTCACGAAGATGACCACCTTGCGGCCCTCGCGCAGGCCCCCCAGGTGGACGACGAGCGCGTGCAGCGCGGAGAGCGTGACCTCGGCACGCACGCGGACGATGTCGCCGCGCTGGAGCTGCGCCTCCTCCGCGGCGCTCTTGACGGGGAAGATCTCGCCCTGCCGCCCTTCGAACCGGTTGACGATGTCGGCGAGCTCCGCGTGCGAGCGGGTGAACCTGAGCGCGCTCAGCGTCGTGAGCGGGTCCATGATTGCCACGAGGTCGGTGGGCCAGAACCGATCGACGAAACCGTTGAGCGCCCGCCTGAGAGGGATCGTGATCGCGGGGGTCTTGTCGATGTGGTAGTCGTCCAGGAAGATCGCAAACACCCGCACGTCGTCGCGCGCTGCCTCCGCCTCCGCCTGGTCCTGGTTGCGGATCTCGAGGGACCGGTCGTCGCCGGTCGGCGTCCGCCCGTTCAGTTTCAGGAACTGGAGTTGCTCGACCTTCTGGAGGATTCCATCCTCGCTGACCTCGAAGTCCGCCGTCTTCAGGTCCGCAACCGGTTCGTCCCCTTTGCCGGTCACCGTGGCGTCCACGCGCACGAGGCGGACACCGGCGCGGAAGGTCGGCTGCTGTTGTTGCGGCGCCGGCTGCTGCTGCTGCTGCTGTTGTTGTTGTTGTTGCGTCGCCGGCTGCTGCTGCTGCTGCTCGATGCTGGCGCCTGCTGGTGCGCCGAGAGCGAGAGGGCCGCGGCGACGGTCAGCGCAACGGCCGCGAAGACAGGCGGGAACCCTGCCCGACCAACAGCCGGGACGCGCATCGCGCTGGGAACCGTACGAGCGGGCCGCGAGGACATGAACTCATTGTACCTCTCAACCCCGAAGCACCACGGCGGCCGGCCCCTCGAACCCGATCGTCACGCGGCCGCGCCTCGCCTCGATGAGCGGCGGCCGCCCGCTCGCGGCAAAGGCCTCGTCTTCGGTCGTCAGCACCGCCTGCCACCGGGCGCCCGCGGCCGGCGCTCCGCTGACGGCAACCGTCCCATGCCCGCGCAGCCGTACGACGAGAAGCAGCGGCTCGCCCCGGCCGGCCTCCCGCCTGAGCGCGATCGTGTCCGCATCGAGCGCCTCCACGCGAACCCCCTCGCCGAGTCCTCGCCTGATATTGAGCAGCTCGCGATACAACCGACAGACGCCCGCGTGAGGCATCAGCTCACGCTCGGTCCAATCCAGCCGGCTGCGCTCCATCGAGCTCGTCGCCTGGGGATCCGGGATGCGGTCGCGCGCGGCGGGATCGGCGAACGCCGAGAATGCCCTGAACTCCGCGCGCCTGCCCTCGGTCACTGCGCGGCCAAGATCCGCGGCGTGATCGGTGAAGTAGAGGAACGGGCTGGTGGCCGCCCACTCCTGCCCCATGAACAGCAGGGGCGTTTCGGGCACGAGCAGCAGGAGCGCCGATGCTGCGCGATACTCCGCCAGGCCGATCGCGTGATGCAGTCGGTCGCCTGCCGGCCGGTTGCCCACCTGATCGTGATTCTGCAGGCAGACGAGGAAGCGGTGCAGCGGGATGCCCGACGGGTCGGAGCCGCGCGGCCGCTGGGTGTGTGAGGATACCTGGCCGACGAAGAACCACCCTTGGCGGATCGTCTCGGCGATGTCTTCGGTGGTCCCCGAGAAGCTGGCGAAGTAGCTTTCCGCATCCCCCGCCAGGAGCCGGCGCAGCTGGTGATGCAGGTCGTCAGACCAGACGCCCGACAGGTCGAAGCCGCCCTGGCTTCGGCCGCGCACGAGGCGGTCGAGATTGCGCTCGTCCTCGGCCATCAGCAGGATCGGCCGTTCGCTCTCCCACTCCACGCGCCGCGAGAGCTCCGAGAGGAAATGCTCGGGGCCGTCGTCTTCGAGTGCATGGGTCGCGTCCAGCCTGAGGCCATCGACGTGGTACTCGTGAACCCACTGGAGCGCGTTCTGGATGAGGAACTCGCGCACGTGGCCGCTGTGCGGGCCATCCAGGTTCACGCCGTCGCCCCACGGGCTCTTGTGGCGACTGGTGAAGTAGTACGGGCTGAACGCGGGGGCGTAGGCGCCGTCCGGCCCGAGGTGGTTGTACACGACGTCGAGGATGACGCCGATGCCGCGACCGTGAGCGGTGTCGACCAGGCGTCGAAGGTCGTCCGGCGACCCGTATCGATGGCAGGGAGCAAAGAGGTCGACGCCGTCGTAGCCCCAGTTCCAGCGGCCGGCAAATTCGGCGACGGGCATCAACTCGACCGCGTTGATGCCGAGCGATGCGAGGTGGTCGAGCCGCGACTCGACGCCGGCGAACGTGCCCTCCGACGTGAACGTGCCCACGTGCAGTTCGTAGACCACCACCTCGTCCGGGCGCAGGCCCTGCCACCTGGTGTCGGTCCAGGGAAACGCAAGCGGGTCCACTAAAGCCGAAGGGCCGTGAACGCCTTCGGGCTGGAATCGCGAGGCCGGATCGGGAAGCAGGCGATCGCCGTCAAGGCGGTACCAGTAGCGGGTGCCCGGCTGCAGCCCAGCCACCCGGCCGGCGTGCACGCCATCACCCGTCGGGTGCAAGGAGTACGCGCGTCCGGGAACGGAACGGCCTCGGGTCGCCGGTCCGGCCAGGACGACCTCGACCGTCTGCGCGGCGGGCGCCCACACTCGGAACGACGCGCCCTCCGGTGACGGCATCGCGCCGAGAGAGGTGCGCCATCGCCCGGTCGCCTCCGACTTTCGCGGCAGCGCCGTTGCCACAACAACCATCCTCACCGGCGCAATCCGGCGGAAACCGGACTGCAGGAACGTCGTTTCACTATCAAGCCCGGGATCG
The DNA here is from genome assembly GCA_963724775.1 of uncultured Acidobacteriota bacterium. Classification (GTDB taxonomy): domain Bacteria; phylum Acidobacteriota; class Vicinamibacteria; order Vicinamibacterales; family Fen-181; genus CAVRWB01. The sequence goes on along the minus strand of CAVRWB010000019.1, from coordinate 301,791 downwards.
CTCATCTTTTCCAAGAAACGTACCCGGTCCGGGCTGAACCGTGGCGTGTGTCCCATAGAATGGCGCATGCCATTCGAGGTTGATACCCCGCCCGCCCCCGCCGTGCCGCACCCCTGGGTATGGGCCGTGCTCTACTTTCCGTTGGGCTTGGCGATCGGCTTCCCCTCGGTCGCGCTCGGCTACCTTGGAAGCCGCGCGGGCCTCGACGTTTCGGCCGTGGCCGCGATTGTCGGCATGACCTTCCTCGGCAGCGGGTGGAAGTTCCTCTGGGCGCCAATCGGCGACTATACCCTCACGCGGAAGCGCTGGTACCTGATCGCGGTGTCCGTCGTGGCGCTCGGCCTGATCGCGATGACGGTCATCCCGCTGTCGGTGAAGACGGCGCCCCTCGTCTCCGCGCTCACGCTGGCCTGCACCGTCGCCGCCACCTTCATCGCCTTCGCGACCGAAGGCCTGCTCGCGCACAACACCACGATCGGCACGCGCGGACGCGCCGGCGGGTGGTTCCAGTCGGGCAACCAGTTTGGCCAGACGGCCGGCGGCGGCATCGGCCTCTGGCTGATCACGCACGCGCCCGCCCCCTGGGTGGCCGGCCTGGCGCTCGCGGCGATTGTGCTCGCGTGCGCAATCCCCCTGACGCTGCTCGAGGAGCCGCCCCGCGCCCTCGGCGGGGCCTCGGTTCGTGCGCGCGTCCGGGACGCCTGGGAAGAACTCGCGAGCGTCGTGCGCGCCAAGGCCGGGCGGATCGCGCTCGTCCTCGCGATCCTCCCGATCGGCACCGGTGCGGCGATGTTCCTCTTCAGCGCCATCGGCGGGGAGTTCCACGCGTCCGCGGACGTCGTCTCCACGGTGCTTGGCCTCGGCGGCGGGCTGGCGATTGTCGCCGGCTGCTTCGCGGGCGGGCGACTGGCGGACCGCGTGGCGAAACCGACCGCGTACGCCGTCTCGTGCGCGCTGGGCCTCGTCGCCTGCGTGGCGATGGTCCTCGCGCCGCGGACCTCGGCCGGATACGCCGCGTCCACGCTCTTCTACACCTTCACGCTGGGAATGGTGACGGCCTCGTTCACCGGGCTCGTGCTCGCCATCATCGGCCGCGGCGCCGCCGCCACGAAGATGAACCTCTTCTTCGCGCTCAACACGCTCTTCAGCCTCGGCATGCTCCGTCTTGCCGGCTGGGCGCACGACGCGTGGTCAACCACCGGCATGCTCCTCACCGAGGCCGTCACCGGTGTCGTCGCGCTGGCGGTCTTCGCGCTGCTCGTGCGTCGGGTGCGGGGAGTCGAGCTGCCAGGCTACCCTTCGACTCGTTTGCGTTGACCAGAGCTCGCGGAGGCGTCGACCACGACGCGGGTCATCGCGAGTCGCGATCCGCGCGCACCAGCAAGGCGGCCTCGTCCGGAGTCCGGACGCCGAGCGCTCGAATCCGAGCGAGGAAGGCATGGGCGCGGAAGGGCTTGGCCTGCAGGTTCTGCTCGAGGATGGCCATCAACTCGCCTTGGATCGAGCGGTGATTCTGCCTCGCTCGTTCCCGAAGCGCGTCGGCCAGGTCGTCGGGCACCTCTTTGATGGACAACGTCACGGGCATGGGCAGTGGCTCCAGAATGGTTCCATATTGAAACCATGGGACCGTCGCGTCAAGGCTGTTGGTCGGGCCGGGGCGTGGTTGTCATAGACTGACCGCGCGGGGGTTGGATGGAGCTCTCACCACAAACGCTCGTCGATCTGCAACAGAAGGCGCGGGAGATTGCCGCACGCGGCGGCCGCGGGCACATCCATACGACGGTGCCCGGGTGCGTCATCACGGGCAGTTCGCGTCGGGCGATTGTCCTCGAGGACAGTGACGAGGGACGGGCCTACGCCTTCTTCGACGAGGAGCCGATCGAGGAGCGGGCCAAGCCGCTGGCGATCCTCCTCCACGGCGCCGACAGCGTTCCGGGCGAGGCCGAGGAACTGCAGCCGGCAAGCGCCGCGGTCCAGCGCATGGCCGAACGCTTCGCAGCCGGCCGGGGTCACTTTCACATCCTCGCCCCCGGCTGCCTCGTGAACCGCCATCACGGCCAGTGGACGATCCTCTTCGAGGACGAGGAGCTGGGCGTGCTGGAACGCGTCACCGCCGAACGGCCGCTCGACGACATCCGACTGGTCGAGCGGCTCATCTATGCGAAGCGGTAGCGGCAAAGCTGGAGCTTTGCCCCACACCTGTCGGGAAGCGGTCGTGGCGCAAAGCTCCAGCTTTGCGATCCTCTCCGTCAAACCGCCAGTCCACCTTCATGTCCCTCGTCAGCTTCTGGCGGCCGATGGCGAGGCGCAGGAACGCGATCGGCATGCTGCCCTGCCTGAGCACCTCGTCGTGGAACTGCTTGCCGGTCATCTGCCCCCCGTCCACGAGCTCTCGGCGAAGCGCGCGGAGTTGCAGGCCGCCGAGCAGGTAGGCCGCCTGGTAGAGCGGGCCGTAGCCGCCCTGGAACGAGCGGCGGACCTCCGCGGTCGCGTTGTCGCGCTCGAACCCCACGCGGTCCACGAGGTAGTCGATGCACTCCTGGGGCGACCACTCCCCCATGTGGAACTTGAGCGAGAAGACAATCCGCGCGCACCGGTGCATGCGCCAGAAGAGCGCGCCGACGCGCTTCTCCGGCGTGTCGTGAAAGCCCTGGTCGTAGAGCAGCAGCTCCCAGTACAACGGCCAGCCCTCGCCGTAGAACGGTGACCCGCCCGCGAGGCTGGGACGGAAGCCGGCAAAGCGCGACCCGGTGTAGAAGACCAGGTTGTGGCCGGGGATCATCTCGTGAAACGCCGTCGCGTGCGAGAACGGGGTGTTGTTCCCGCGCATGCTCTGGATGCGCGCCTCGTAATCCATGCTGTCGTGCGGGTAGGACACGCTGATGAGGGAGCCGCCGGTGAAGAAGGGGTTCACCAGCTGCCGCTCGGGCGTCATCATGATCATGCGCAGCGACTCGGCCGCCACCGAGGGAACCGTGAGCAGGTCCTTCGCGCGCAGGTAGTCCACCGCCTCGAACATCAGGTCGCGGACGACGGCAACCTGGCCGCCCGGAGGCGGGTGGATCTCCTTCACCGTCTCGAGCGCCCGCTTCCAGTCGTCGCCGAGGCCCATCTCGCGCGACGCCTTCGTCATCTCCAGCTCGCACCATGCGAACTGACGCTCGCCGATCGCGATCAATTCCTCGGGCGTGTAGGGGACGAACTCGTCCTGTAGATCGGACACGAGCCCCTGGCGACCGCGCGCGGGCCCCGGGATTCCGCTCGCGTCGCTCTTTCGCGGCGGGTTCGGCGGCAGCGGCGCACCAAACCGCGCCAGCTGCTGCTCGGCCGTCGTGCGGATGAACAGGTAGTCGATCTGGGCGTTGCGGGTCAGGGCATCGAAGTCGACTGTGTGCAGGGCCGATAGCCATCCTTCGTAGAAGGCGCGGTCCGGTGCGGGCGCCTCGCGCGCCGGCGCGCCCGGAGCCGCACCCGCGCCGCCCCGCCCGCCGCGGCCGATCGCTGCCCGGAACTTCTGCACGACAGGCGTCATCTCGTCCTGCGGCAGGGCGATCAGCTCCGCGAGATCGGGGACCGACGGGTAACGCGGGGGGGCGGAGGGTGCGATCGCGGCTGGTGAAGAGGAGCCGCGCTCCGCGGCGTGACCAGGGACCGCGGCGACGCCGCGGCCAGGACCGGCCTCGGCGACTGTGGATGTGTCAGCGGTCGCGACCTTGTCGCGCAGCAGCGTCGAGTACGCCTGCAGCGCCGCGTCCACCCGCTTGAACGGAACGCCCATCCACCAGGTGAACAGCGGGTCGTAACCGTTGTAGAACTGGAACCACTCCACGAGGCTGTTGCGAAGCAGGTCCGTGGCTGCGGCGGCCCCGGTCGCCTCTGCCTTGACGGCTCGCATGGCGCCGGCGCCCCCCGACAACCCGGCCTCCAGGCGGGCGGTCATCCCGCCGATCTGCCTCGTCACATCACCGAGGACACCCGCGGCCTTTTCGGCGTTCACGTCTTCGAGCCGGATCCGCGCCTCGACCAGCTGTACGATCGATAGCGCGAACGGGACGAAGGGCGAGACCTGCGCGAGGGCGACCGCATCCGCGTCGAGAAGCGAGAGGTTGTTCGCCACCGCGGCGTTCAGCCTCTCGAGATCGGCTTTTCCCTCCGCCGACAGGCGCGGCGCGTCGACCTTCGCGAGCGCCGCCTGCCAGTCGAGATCGAACCGCTTCAACCGCGCGATCCGGTTGGGGGACACGGGCACATTCGCGGGCATGGCGCGAACTTCAGGGTTCGGGGCCGCCGGCGGGTTCGGCGACGCACCGCCGCTGCCACCTCGCCCACCACCGCCGGCGCCCGTGCCAGCTCCTCCCATCGGCCTCATGCCGCCCAGATAGTTGCCCGCCAGCGTGCCGCGGTCCAGCGCGTAGCGCGCCTGCACCAGGCGCATCTCGCTCTGCCGCGCCGCGAGAAGAGGCCGAAGATCGGAGGGGGGCGCCAGGTCGGGGCCCTGGCTCGAGACGGCCGCGGACGTGAGGAGACCGCCGGCGAGAACAATGGCGAGCAGGGTCGAAGATGTGCGCACGGTGATCCTCGTCTCCTCTACTCGTGTGCGGTGGCCGCACGGATGAACTTCGCGACGTCCTGCTTGAGCGCCTTGTGGGCGGACGGGCGGATGTACATCATGTGGCCCGCCTCGTAGTAGCCGAAGGCCACGCGGTCCGTGATCTGCCTGTCGTACGCCAGGTGCGTGAAGTTGAACTCGGAGCCGCCCACCAACGTCGCCATGTCGTAGTAGCCGCAGGCGACGAACACCCTCAGGAACGGGTTCTTCGCCATCGTCTGGCGCAGCGCGTCCGTCTTGTCCATGTAGCTGTTCTGCACGTAGCCCCACGGCCGCACGTTGCCGGAGGTCGGGTAGTGCAGGTCCGATTCCCACTTCAACTCGTTCTTCAGGTAGTCCTGGAAGAGGGCAACGTAGGCGCCCTGGAGGGCGGTGTTCGACGGGTCGAACTCCTGCCGCTCGCCGGCGGCGTCGGCGTCCAACGCGGTGAAGCGCGAGTCGAGGCGTCCCACGACGAGCCGCTTGTCGCGCAGCAACTCCTTCCGGAAGCGGGCGGAATCCACGCGGAGGTTGGCGTTCAGGATGAACCGCGATGACAGCCCCGTGTATCGCGCCAGCTTGTCGGCCGTGGCCGCGCGCTCGGCGTCGCTCAGGGCGTTGCCTTTCGTCAGCGCCTGCACGTACTCGCCGAAGGCGAAGCCCCTCGCCTCGTCCACGACCGCCTTGATCGTCTTCTGCTGGAGGTCCGCGGGCAGCTTCTTGTGGTACCAGGCCGTCGCCGCGAACGTCTGGATCTGGTCGGCGTACGCGACGTCGTTGTTTGGCGACGGCGACAGCGTCTGGTAGGTCAGGAGCGATGAGACGAGGACGATGCCATTGAGTTCGACGCCGTGCCGCGTCTGCAGCTCTTGCGACAGCCCGGCCGACCTGATGGTGCCGTAGCTCTCGCCGATCAAGAACTTGGGCGAGGGCCAGCGGCTGTATGTCTTCAGGTACTCGGCAATGAACTCGCCGAACGCGCGGATGTCCCCTTCCTGGTCGTGGAACTGCTGGTTGTTCACGCCAGACACGACCCGGCTGAAGCCGGTGTCGATGGCGTCGACAAACACCAGGTCGCTCACGTCGATGAGCGAGCTGTCGTTGTCCACGAACTGGTACGGCGGCGCCGGCTGAAAGCCGTCATCCGCCATCTGCGTCTTGCGCGGGGCAAACGAGCCCATGTGCAGCCAGACGGTCGCCGAACCGGGGCCGCCGTTGTACAGGAACGAGATGGGCCGTGTCCTCGCGTCTTCGCCGTCCCTGGTGTACGCGACGAAGAACATCCGCGCCGCCACCTTGCCGTCATCCAGGCGGATGGGAAGCGTCCCGGCGGTTGCCGTGTACTTGATGTCGCGGCCATCGAGGCGCAGCGCGTGCGAGGTCTGCGAGATCTTCTCTTCTTTCGCGGTGGCCACTTCGAAGCGGCCGGCCGGCGCCCCGCCGGGCTCGTCGCGCGGCTGCGCCGGCATCTGCGTCGGGGTTTGCGCGCCCGGACGCTGCTGCGCCTCGGGCGGCCCGCCCGGACGTTGGGCAGGCGGCTGCGCGCTGGCCGTGGCCATCGCGAGAAGACACAGGGCCGGCAGGACAACGAGACGTCTCAGCATCGAGAATCCTCCGTGATCGAAATATCGAGAGTCTTCTTCTTTGTGCTCTCTGTGATCTCTGTCTCTCTCTTCTGATCGTTCTTCCGCTCTCTGTGATCTCTGTGCTCTCTCTTCTGATCGTTCTTCCGCTCTCTGTGATCTCTTTTCCAATCTCCGCGCTCTCTCCTACCAGAGCCAGGGCACGAGCCTGTATTTCACGTGCTCCGCGTACTCCGTGTAGCCCTCGAGTTCCTCGCACAGGGTACGGTCCTCCCTCGCGGTCCTCACCACGATGACGAAGGACACGAAGGCCGCGACGAGGAGCGACCACCAGGACCCGAGCGCCAGGCTCGTGCCGGTCATGTGTACCGACCGATCCGACGTAGCCCGGGTGGCGGAGGACCTGGTAGGGGCCGGTGTCGACGACGCGGTGGCCGCGATCGCGCTGGATGCGCACGAGGGCGGAAAAGAACCGGTTGTGGACGACGGCGTAATTGGTGAGGGCTCCGCCAGCGGCGAGCAGGAACAGTCCGATGGCCTTCAGCGCGAACGGGACGGGCGCGCTCCAGTGGAAGCGCCGATCGAGGCCGCACACCGCGATCATCAGCACGGGGCCGAGCACCCCGATGATCGCGACGAAGGGCTTGTCCCACTTCTTCGCGTCGGCCGGCGGCTTCTTGCGTTCGTCGATCAGGTCGGGGTGGAGCCGGAAGACAATGGCGCCGTAGACGCCGAGCACGGCGACATTGATCGCCAGGTAGGCCCATCCGGCGGGCCAGGAGGCGGTCCCGGCGAGCAGGAAGAGGACGGCGCCGAAGACGAACATCGAGGCCACCAGCCGTGCGACCGCGGCGGCGGCGCCTGGAGCGGCGTTCTTCACGCGCAGAGGATAGCGCGGATTCGGCGGCGGCGACAGATGGCTTCAGGCGAAACGCGTGTCCACGACAGGCGAGACGCTGTCCTACGCCCAATGACAGGCGAGACGCCTGTCCTACGCCGCAATGCGAGACGCCTGTCCTACTCCGCCCGCAGCGCGATGAGCGGGTCCACGCGGCTGGCACGGCGGGCCGGCAGCCAGACTGCGAGCAGCGCCACCACCGCGAGGACGACGGGAACGCCGCCGAAGACCAGCGGGTCGCGTGCGGTCACTCCGTAAAGGAAGGCCGAGATCAGGCGCGCGAGGCCGAACGCGGCGGCGAGGCCCACCATCACGCCCGTCAGGACCAGGCGCATGCCCTGCAGCACCACCATGTTCTTGACCTGCGACGCCTGCGCGCCGAGCGCCAGGCGAATACCGATCTCCTGCCGGCGCTGTTCCACCGAGTAGGCCATGAGGCCGTAGATGCCAATCGCCGCGAGCAGCAGCGCCGAGCATCCGAAGACCGTCATGAGCCACATGTTGAACTTCTCGCGCGAGGTCGAGAGCGAGACGACATCGTCCATCGAACGCACGTCGGTCACCGGCAGGCCCGTGGCCTGGCGCAGCTGCTCCTGGATCGAGGCGCTCATCGCCATCGGCGCCGTCCTCGTGCGAACGACCCATGCCAGCGGCGTGAGCGCGACATTCAGCGCGTTGGCGCCGTCGGGCAATTGCGCCTGCGGAATGAACATCATCGGCTGAGGATCGCTGTTCAAGCCGCCGTCGCGCGAGTCCCCCACGATCCCGACAATCTCCCGCTCGGGCTCGTCCGCGAACTCCTTCATGACGCCGCGGCCGATCACGAGGCGTTCGCGCAGCGGGTTCCCCTTCGGCCAGAACTGGCGCGCCATCGCCTCGTTGATGATCACGACCGCCGGGCCCTGCCGGTCGTCGCGCTCGTTGAAGGTCCGGCCGCGCTTCACCGGGATGCCGAACACTTCGAAGTAATCGGGCGACACGGTCCTCCACCCGCCGCCGCCGTGGAACGGGCCGTCGGTCAACGGCCGGCCGACGACGAGGAACGGGAGGCCGTAGCCGCCCTCGAGGGGAACGCAGCACGCGGCGCTCGCTTCGACGACGCCCGGGAGCGCACGCAGCCGCTCGACGCCGCCGCGCACGAGCTGCGCGACGGTGTCCGACTTCTGGAACCGCGGGCCGGACAGGGACATCCGGAGCGTCAGCACGTTGTGCGCGTTGAAACCGGGATCGACGTAGGCCAGCGCCACGGCCGTGCGGATGAGGAGCGCGGAGCCAACGAGCAGCACGAGCGCGAGCGCGACCTCGCTGACCACCAGGATGGCGCGCGCCTTGTTCTGACGAAAGCCCGTGCCCGATCGGCCGGCGCTCTCCTTCAGCGTGGTCGTGAGATCCGTCCTTGCGCTCTGGATTGCCGGAATCAGGCCGAACAGGACGCCCGTCGCCACCGAGACGAACACGGTGAACAGCACCACGAGCCAGTCGATCCCGACGAGCGCGCCGTTCTCGCCAACGCGAGGCAAATCGGCCGTGTTGACGGCCAGGAGCGCGCGGATCCCCGCCCAGCCGAAGAACAGGCCGAGCGCGCCCCCAACCAGCGCGAGGAGCACGCTCTCGGAGAGCAGCTGGCGGATGATGCGGCCGCGCGACCCGCCGATCGCGGCGCGGATCGCGATCTCCCGCCGCCGGGCGCTTGCCCGCGCCAGGAGGAGGTTGGCCACGTTGGCGCAGGCGATCAGGAGCACGAAGCCGACGGCGCCGCCGAGCACGAAGAGCGACGAACGGACGCTCCTGACCAGCATCTCGCGGACCGGCTCCACCGTGAAGCCGCCGTTTTGACCGAGCGAGTTCGGGAACTTGGCCTTGAAGGCGCTCGCCGACAGCTGCAGCCGCGCCTTCGCCTGCTCCAGCGTGACGCCCGGCTTGAGCCGCCCCGCGGCCATGAAGTAATGACCCTGATCGGTCGCGTTCGGGTCGAGCTGGAATGGCACCCACACCTGCGGCGACGCGCCGAACTCACGGAAATCGAAGTCGCCCATCACGCCAACGATCTGGTGCGGCTCGCCGCTGAGGGAGATCGTCTTCCCGACCGCCGCCCGGCTGCCCTCGAACCGGCTCTCCCAGAGGCTCTTGCTGAGGACCGCCACCTTGGTTCCGTTCGGAAGGTCCTCGTCCGCGGTGAAGCCCCGGCCAAGGATGATCGGCGCGCCGAAGAGTCGAAAGAAGTCGGCCGACACGCGGCCCGATCGGAGTTGCTCCGGGATCGTGCCTCCGGTGTAGTTCACCACCCCGGTGTTGAACGCGGCAACGTCCTGCACGACCATCGATTGCTGCCGATAGTGCTGGAACTTCGCAGGCGACGCCGCCGGCCCCGACCCGCGCGGCGACGTGTTCATGAAGATGACGACCCGATCCGGGTCGGGAAAGGCCACCGGCTTGAGCAGCACCGCGTTGACCACCGAGAAGATGGCGACGTTGGCGCCGATGCCGAGCGTCAGGGCGGCCAGTGCCGCGAGCGTGAACGCGGGACTCTTGGCAAACCCGCGCAGGGAGTGCTTGAGGTCGCTGAGAAAAGTTTCCAGCATGACGGGTTAGACGGAGCCCGACCCCGATCTGTTTGCACGGCCGGGCTGGCGGGTGGCGACGCGATCTACTGTCCCTGCTGTTTCCACGCGCCCCACGCCGCCGCCTGGAGTCGGCGCGCGACGTCCGGCGGGAGGTTGACGAGCACGGTAGTCCGGCCCGGTTCCGGCAGGCCGGTATCCAGGTTCACCCTCGTTCCGCTCACCTTCTGGGTCAGCCCTTCGGGATTCTTGCCGAACATCGCGGCGACCAGCGTGCAGGCCGCCAAGTAGCTCCCGGCCGAAGAGGGGTGTGAGCCATCGTCCACGAACAACCCGATGTTCGGGGCCGCCTCGCGAATCGTGCTCCACGCGATGCCGACCGGTGCCAGTATCCCGCCTCCCTCGCGTGCGGCCTTTGCGTACGCGTCGTTCAGCAACGCCTGGTCCTCGGGCGACGCCTTCTTCGCCCACGTCGAGTAGAAGACGGGACGTGCGCCCGCACGCTTGATCTCGGCCGCCCACTGCGCAGCAGCCGGCGCGAAGTTCTTGTCCGACCCGACGCGCGGTTTGCCGTCGACGGTCCGCGGGTCGCCGAGTTGACTCTGTTCCTGGAGCACCACGAAATCCCACGTGCCGCTCCGGAGCGCCTCGTGCGCCTCGCCCTTCTGCCAGTGGTCCGCCAATCTCCAGCCGCCCGGCGCGACCATTCGCACTTCAACGCGGCCCCCACCGGCCGACTCGGCAAGGACGCGGACGATCTCCGGCAGGTTGTTGAAGTAGGTGTAGCTGTTGCCGATGAAGAGCACGCGCGTGACGGGAGCCGTGAGCGCCGGCGCGACAAGGGCCAGCGCGAGCAGCGCGGCGAGGGCGAAGCGAGCGGCCGTTGGTCGAAGGATGGTCATGGCTGGATTTCCTCGGGGAGCGGGTCAGCGGCCGTCAGGCCATGCGATCAACAAGCGATTCTTCGGTGTCACCGACGAAGGAATGGCCTGCGTGCGGATCCGGTAGGAGCGGGCCCGAACCGACAGCGCCCGGGCGACGTCGATCGCGAGCGCCGTGTCGAGCCACCCTCCCAGGTCGCCATCGTCGCACGCCGCGCCGGCGTGGCAGCACGGGAGCACAGCCACCCGGGCACGCACCGCAACCGCGCGTTCGAGGACGAGGTCCGTGAGCGCGCCGCAGGCATGGCTCGAGACGACGATGTCGGTGTCGAGCAAGGGCACGTCCTCGAGCGGCGACGACAGGAAGGTCACGCGGCCCGCGAGGCGCGGCCATGCCTGAACCAGCGCCTCGTGCAGTTTCCCGCTCGAAGGCGGCAGCGCCTTGTCCACGACGATGGCCGACGGAGACGAATCGTCGAGAAGCAGCATCGCGTGGGCGAGCAAGCCGTGGCCGCCGCCGAGGTCCACGACGCGCCCGCCGCGAAACAGGCGGCGCACCCGCCGCGCCACTTCCCACGCCTCGTAGAGTTCCTTTCGCGGAAGGCAACCGGCATGGCACACCGCCCGGCCCAGCCGGTCGAACAGCGTCCGGCCGGAGAAGCGGTCGAGGTCGTAGTCCGTCAGCCGCGCGCGCGATCCCGGGGAGAAGCTCATTCGCTTGTGAGACTACCTTGATTTGCTCTCCGCCGTGGCTGAGTTCTTGCGATCCGGTTTGACCGGTTGGAGGCTCCGACGCATGGCGAAGCATCAGACGAATGCCACGAGCGACACGCCAGGACTGACACCGCCGGTCGAGCCGATGCTCGCGAAACTCGCGGACGATGTTCCGGCTGGGGCGGGCTGGCTCTACGAGCCGAAGTGGGACGGCTTCCGGGCGATCGCGTTCCGGGGCGCGGACGACGTGTTCATCCAGAGCCGCGATCTACGCCCGCTCGACCGCTACTTCCCGGAGCTCCACGAGGCCTTCCTCTCCGAGCTGCCGGACGGGTGCGTGGTGGACGGCGAGATTGTCATCGCGACGCCGGGCGGCCTTGACTTCGACGCGCTTCAGCTGCGGCTTCACCCGGCGGCATCGCGCGTCGCGCGCCTCGCTGCGGAGACGCCGGCGGAGTTCGTGGCCTTCGACCTTCTCGCCGTCGATGGAACCGACATCCGGGGCGAGCCCCAGCATGAGCGCCGCGCGCGCCTGGAGGCGCTGGTGGGATCCGGCCTGTCGTCGATCCATCTCACGCCGATGACGCGAGATCGAGGCGTGGCGCTCGAGTGGCTGGCGCGCTTCGAGGGCGCCGGCCTCGACGGCGTGGTGGCGAAGGCAGCGGACGGAGCCTACCTGCCCGGCAAGCGCGCGATGATCAAGGTCAAGCACGCGCGCACCGCCGAATGCGTCGTCGGCGGCTTCCGTTGGTTCAAGGGTACGGACGATGCGATCGGGTCACTGCTGCTGGGGCTGTACGACGAGGCGGGAACGCTCCACCATGTGGGCGTGACGTCGGCATTCAGCATGGCGACGCGGCGGCAGCTGGCGCGCGAGCTGGAGCCGCTGCGGAAGAACGCCATGGCCGGTCACCCGTGGGCTGGCTGGGCGAAGGCGGGCGAAGCCTCGTCGAAGGGCGGTTCGGAGCCCGGCGTCACGACGACCGAAGCGCGGATGCCCGGCGGCGACAGCCGCTGGAGCGCGGGGAAAGACCTGTCGTGGGAGCCACTGCGCATCGAGCGGGTGTGCGAGGTCAAGTACGACCATCTCCAGGGGCCGAGGTTCCGACACGCGACGATCTTCCTGCGCTGGCGGCCGGATAAGCGGACCGAGGACTGCCGCTACGACCAGCTGGAGGTCACCCCGCCTTTCGAGCTCGAGAAGGTGTTCGCCGCCGGCGGGACGGCTGGACGCGGGCGGGCTCGCCGGCCTGCTTCGTGAAGTGCGGGGGCCATGGCGCGTCGCCCAGCCCGTCGCGCTCCTGGCGCGCGGAGAGTTCGAGGAGCGGCTCGAGCGAGCCTGCGTGATCGTCGATGGCCGCGTGCCGGTCGCCAAGCTTGGCGAATCGCCCAGGCATCGTCGCGAGCGTGAAGTCGGCAGGGTCGCAGGCGTCGATCTCGTCCCAGTCGAGCGGGGCCGACACGCGGGCGTCGGGCCGGGGCCTCACGGAGTAGGCGCCGGCGACCGTGCGGTCTTTCGCGTTCTGGTTGTAGTCCAGGAACACGCCATGCCGCTCCTCCTTCCACCACTTGCTCGTCGCAAGCGACGGCGCCCGCCGCTCCACCTCGCGGGCGAGGGCGAGAGCCGCGCGACGCACGTGGTCGAACGTCCAGCGGCGATGAATGCGGACCGAGACGTGGATGCCGCGGGATCCTGAGGTCTTCGGCCAGCCGACCAGGCCGAGGTCTTCGAGCGTCGCGTGCACCACGCCGGCCACCGCCTGCACCTGCAGCCATTCGATACCCGGCACCGGGTCGAGGTCGACGCGCAGTTCGTCGGGATGATCGAGGTCGTCGGCCCGGACGGGGTGCGGGTGCAGCTCGATGCAGCCGAGGTTGGCCATCCAGGCCAGGGAGGCGGCGTCGAGCGGGACGACCTCGTCCGCGGAGCGGCCGGATGGGAAGTGAATCGACACCACCGTTATCCACGCGGGACGCGAAGCGGGAGCCCGCTTCTGGTAGAAGAACTCCTCCTCGATTCCATTCGGGTAGCGCTTGAGGACGTTCGGCCGGTTGCCGGACCCGCGCAGCGCACCGTCGGCAACGGCCAGGTAGTACTGGACCAGGTCGAGCTTGGTGTAGCCGGGACCGGGGAAGAGCACCTTCTGAGGGTTGGAGAGGGCCACTTCGCGATCGCCGGCCCGGATCACCTCGTGCTGCGCGCGGCTTCCCATGCAAGATTCGATCGGGGCCCGAGCGGTGCGCCACCGATTACAGAAACGTCATTGAAAACCGTCTTGCCACGAAATGACTCCCGAAGAGATTTCCGTCAGAGAGGCAGCCAGGTCCCCAGGTTACGCGCGCGGGCGCGGCGATACACCTCGGGCGCGACGGCCATGTCATCAAGGGCGAGGCCGAGGTTGATCGCGAGGGTTCGCTCGTCGGACCGCTCCCGCCCCGGCTTGGTGCGAGCGACGATCTCGCCGAGATCCGCCGTGGGGTCGGGGGTCTGGCGGAAGTAGCCGGCGCGCTTGTAGTAGTGAAACTGCGCGTGATCGTCGGTCGTCACGCGGTCGAACTCCGCCAGCGCCGGCCCGCTCCAGTAACTGTCGAAGTCCACCGCGCTCGCGAAGCTCCCGGGCCGCAGCCATCCCGCCTCGATGGCCGGCGACGGGTTCTTCAGGATCGGGCCGGATGTGACGACCAGGTCGGCCTTCTCTACCGCATCTCGCGGCCGTTCCACGCCGGCAACAGCGATCCCGAGCCTGGCCGCCATGTCGGCCACGAAGCGATCCTGCACGTCGCGGCGCGTGTCGTACGCAAATACCTGCTTCACCGCAAACGTGCCGGCCAGGGCCTCGAGGTTTGTGCGGCCTTGCACGCCGCAGGCAAGAATGGCCACCGTGCTGCTGTCGGGCCGGGCGAGGTAGCGGGCGGACAGCGCGGTGGCAGCCGCCGTGCGGTAGGCCGTGATCCACTCACAGTCCATGACCGCGTACGGGAGCCCCGTGTCGACGTCGTTGAGGATGAGCAGCCCGGTGATGTAGGGCAGGCCGTGCTCGTGGTTCTCCGGGTAGCCGCCGACCCACTTGATACCGGCGGATTGGAGCGCCGGGATGTACGCCGGCATCGCGTGCAGGAAGGCGTCGGGCCTGGTATGGATGCCCGGCTTCGGCGGCATCTCCACCCGGCCGGCCCCTTTCTCGCCGAACGCCGTCTCGAGCAGGCCGACCATGGCCTGGAGGTCCAGGCCGACTGCCTCGACGTCGGCGCGCGAGAGATACAACAGCCGTCGATTGGATGTCTGGCTCATCCGTCTCATTCCCTGGACGTGGCGTTCGGCCGTCTACTGCAGCCGCAGGGCCCTCGCCGCGTTGATGCGCCCCTTGCCAAGCGGATCCGCACCGGGCTTGAGGATGTCGTCGGCCGACTCCTCGATGATGGCACGGACCTGCGCCGGCTTCATGCGGCCGTACTTGCCGATGATCAGGGCGGCAAGCCCGGAGACGTGCGGGGCTGCCATCGACGTGCCCGCGGCAAAGTAGTAGGCGGGGCTGCCGTCGTCCGGGTCGGTGCCGCCGGGCGCAAGGACCATGTCCTGCTCGTAACCGAGTTCCGGGAAGAGCGAGTAATCTCCCCCCGGCGCCGCCACGTCAACGACCGACTCGCCGTAGTTGGTGTACGACGCCGCGCGGTCGAATTCAGCGCTGTTACCCAGCCTGGCGAAATCGACGGGCCCTGTCGCGGCGACGGCCATTCCGTTGCCGGACTGCGCCGGCACCGAGAACAGGCGTCCGTTGAGGTTGACGCCCTCGTTGCCGGCCGCGACGACCACCAGCGAGCCTTGCAGCGTCGCCCAGGTAATGGCCTGGTTCAGCGCGGACAGCAGTGTTCCGGCGCCTCCTCCGCCGGCGTTGATGCGGTCGAACGTGGCGCCCAGGCTCAGGTTCAACACGTCCGCGTCGACCTGCGGGCCGGCCGCGTACAGGACGCCTCGGATGACGTCCGTGAAAGAACCGAGCCCCTTCTCGTTGAGGACCTTGACGGCCACGATCTCCGCCTCCGGGGCGACGCCCTGGGTCCCTTCGTTGTTGATCGGCGCGGCGACGATGCCCGCAACGTGGGTTCCGTGGTTGAAACCCGCCAAGACCGGGTCCAGGCCCTCGCCTGCGACGAACGACTGGCTGAGCGCGACGTTGAGGTTGGGCCCGATATCGGGATGCGTGGTGACGATCCCGTTGTCGAGGATGGCTACGCGCGCGCGAATGGCGGTCGCGCCCAGGTCGCCATGCGCCGCGGCCGTGTCGGCCTCAATCTGCCGAAGGGCCCACTGCAGGCCCCAGAACGGTTCGCTGTTCACGCCGGTTTCTGCGGGCGGCGCGGCGGAGGCTTGGACCACCCGTTCGCGGGGAGAGATCCACGGCACCTCGACGTCCTCGGCGGCATCCTGGATCGCCGGCTGCCGTTTGACGAGCGACAGGAAGGCCGGGTTGTTCGAGTCGGCGAAAGCCAGACCCACGTCTTCCGCGACTGCCGTCGCCTTGCCGCCGGCGGCCTTGATGGCCGCCGCGATGGCACCCGCCGGGCGGCCGTGCTCCTTCGCCAGGATCACGAAGTGCCGGGCGCCTCCCTGTTCCTGGGCGCTCGCGGCGAGAACCGAAAGGGGGATGAGGCCGAGGACGACCAGGGCAATGACGCGTCTCACGTTCCCTCCCGCGTTGGCGTCGCGCGAGCGACGGCGTCTGACATGGAACCAGCGCCGATCTAGATGGAATGGCCGGGCTAGCAAGACTGAAACCGTCTGCTCGTGCGTGAGCGTTGGTGTTTTCCGGCCCAATCTGCGCGAACGACTGGGCGCAGTCGCGACGGAGGTCGCCGTTGGGCTGACTTTTGTTTGCATTTCCGCCCGCAACGGCGTCTCCGGCCGAAAACTGGTTCGCCTGCCGCCGGCACGCGGCCGCCATCCTGGTCGGCCTGAATCGGGCCATGTTGGTGCTATGCTTCCCCGCTGACATGCCTTCCCGGTTTTTCGGCAGCATCATCGGCCTTCGCCCCGAGTTCGACGGCCGCTACCGGGTCCTGCATCGCCACGTTTTTCCCGGCGTGCTGGACCGGATCGCCCGCTCGAACATCCGCAACTACTCGATCTACCTGCACGACGGCATTCTGCTCAGCCACCTGGAGTACATCGGCGAGGACTACGACGCCGACATGGCGGCCATCGCGTCCGACGAGACGACGCGCGAGTGGTGGCAGTTGACCGACCCGATGCAGGTGCCGCTCGACGAGCGGGCGCCCGGCGACTGGTGGGCCCGCCTGGAGGTCGTGTGGGCAGTCGCCAATCGCCCATCGCCCATCGTCAATCGTCAATCGAAGGCGAGCGGGCAGAAGCGCCACGCCCTGGTCGCCCCTTTGGGGTCACATCTTGAATCGACAGATTTTTCAACGCTTTGGCCCCACCGGGGTCAGAGCGTTGAAAAGGACGCTGCTTCAAGATGTGACCCCGAAGAGACGCTCCGGATCTTCCGCTCGCGCGACCGCCTCTACGTCTACGCGGAATGTGCGGACGAAGCCGTTCCGCGGCTCGCCGCCGACCTCGCGCAGGCGCTCGACCTGCCCGCACCACCGGTCGAGATCGAGGAGGTCTTTCATACCGACGGACTGTCTAGCCGGGCTGAAGCACCGCTCCACCACGACCGGCCCTTGGCCGCAGCCGCGCCGCTGCCGGCGGCCAGCTCTCCGCTGCCCGCCGTCAAAAAGGTCTTCGTGAGCGGGTGCTTCGACCTGCTCCATAGCGGTCACGTCGCCTTCCTTCAGGAGGCGGCCGGTTTCGGCGACCTCTATGTGGGGATTGGCTCGGACGCGACGATCCACCGGCTGAAAGGGCGCTATACCGTCAACTCGCAGGACGAGCGGAAGTACGTGATTTCCGCGCTCGACTGCGTGAAGGAATGCCGCGTCAACCGCGGCTCGGGCTTCCTCGACTTCGAAGAGGATCTCCGTGACCTGCGCCCGGACGTCCTCGTCGTGAACGAGGACGGCCATTCGCCGGCGAAGGAAGCACTCTGCCGGTCGCTCGGGATTGCGTACCACGTCCTCCAGCGCATCCCGCACGCCGGCCTGCCGGCCCGCGCCACGACCACGCTGCGGACCGAGAGCCGCATCCCGTTTCGCATCGACGTCGCGGGCGGCTGGCTGGACCAGCCGTTCGTCTCGTGCCACCACCCGGGACCAGTCCTCACGGTGTCGATCGAGCCGACCATCGAGTTCAACGACCGGTCGGGGATGGCGTCGAGCACTCGGCGCAAGGCGATCGACCTGTGGCATGCGGCCATCCCGCACGGCGACCCGGAGCAACTCGCCCGCGTCCTCTTCAGCTACGAGAACCCCCCGGGGACGAAGGAGGTTGCCGGCTCGCAGGACGCCCTCGGCATCGTCCTGCCCGGCCTCAACCGCCTCTACTACGATGGCAGCTACTGGCCGAGCACGATCGAGTCGGTCTACGACGAGGCGACGCTGTCGTGGGTCGAGAGCCGGCTGCACCTGGTCACGCTTGGTCCCCGCGTGAACTCGTTCCGCGTCCTCGACGATGTGCGTGTGGACGCGGCGGGCGCGCGGGCGCTGGCGGAAGCGGCGGAGAGCTGTTGGAGGGCGATGCTCGCGCGCGACGCGCCGGCCTTCGGCGCCGCCTTCCGGGAATCGTTCGAGGCGCAGGTGGCAATGTTCCCGCTGATGCTGGACGAGAGCATCCGCGAGGCGATCGAGGAGTGCCGCGACGGGGCCCTGGGATGGAAGCTGTCGGGGGCGGGGGGAGGCGGCTACTTGATCCTCGTATCGGAGGAACCGGTGCCAAACACGGTAGGCGTGAAGATCCGCCGCCGCGGAACGGATTGATTCACTCTCAGGAGACGCGGGACATGAAGAAGGCAGTGGTGTGCGGCGCGGGCGGGTTCATCGGCGGTCACCTCGTGAAGCGCCTGAAGCGAGAGGGCTACTGGGTCCGGGCGGTCGACATCAAGCCGCACGAGTTCTGCCCGACGGCGGCCGACGAGTTCCGGCTGCTGGACCTGAGGGAAGAGGCGAACTGCCGCGCGGCGCTGACGCTGCCTGACGGGCCGCCAGACGAGGTCTACCAACTGGCGGCCGACATGGGCGGCATGGGCTTCATCCACTCCGCCGAGTGCGAGATCATGCACAACAGCGTGCTGATCAACGTGCACATGACGCACACCGCGGCGGCGCTCGGCGTCCCGCGCTACTTCTACTCCTCGTCGGCCTGCGTCTATCGCGACATGCAGCCGGGCGAGCCCGAGATGCGCGAGGAAGAGGCGATTCCCGCAAACCCGGACAACGAGTACGGCTGGGAGAAGTTCTACTCCGAGCGCGTGGCGATGGCGTACGGGCGAAAGTACGGCATGGTGGTCCGGATCGCGCGCTTCCAGAACTGCTTCGGCCCGGAGGGCACGTGGCGCGGCGGGCGCGAGAAGGCGCCGGCGGCGATCTGCCGCAAGGTGGCGGCCGCGCCAGACGGCGGCACCATCGAAATCTGGGGCGACGGGAGCGCGGTGCGGTCGTACACCTACGTGGACGACATGGTGGACGGCATCTACCGGCTGATGCACTCCGAACTCGAAGGGCCCGTGAACATCGGCTGCCCGCAGTACGTGACGGTGCGCGAGCTCGTCGAAACGGTGTCCGCGGTCGCGGGCAAGCGCGTGCACATCACGTCGGTGCCGGGGCCGGTCGGCGTCATGTCGCGCAACTTCAGCAACGAGCGGATCTACTCGATTGGCTGGGGATCGGCGTTCGACCTGCGGGCGGGCATCGGGCGGACCTACCCGTGGATTGCGGAGCAGGTGAAGAAGAACGAAGTGGCGGTGTAGGCCGTCGGACGGGGCTCTGGCCTTCGCGCGAAGCGCTTCGGCGGAGGCGGTTGTAATCGCAGAGGCACAGAGGCGCAGAGGACGAGATCGCGATCGGCTCCGTTCCTCTGATCTCGGCGTCTCGGCGTTGAACCGGGAGGGGTCGTACACGATGACAACGGACGCGAAGCCCCGGATGTTCGTCCTGGCCGACGGGTCGAACGTGGCGCTGACCTTCGTCCTGGTGAGCTCCCTTTTCCTCCTCTGGGGCTTCTGCAACGGCATGATTGACGTGATGGACAAGCACTTTCAGCAGGAGTTGCACTTGTCCCTCGCGCAGTCGGCCTGGGTGCAGTTCGCCCACTACCTGGGCTACTTCCTCATGGCGCTGCCCGCCGGCTGGCTGGCGACGCGCCTCGGCTACCGCGGCGGCATCATCGCGGGGCTGCTGATGGTGGCCGTCGGCGGCCTCTGGTTCATCCCGGCAACCAGGATTTCGGCGTTCTGGGCCTTCCTGCTCGGGGTCTCGGTCATCGCCGCCGGCCTGACGTTCCTCGAGACGATCGCCAACCCGTACACCACGGTGCTCGGCGACTCGCGCTACGCCGCCGCCCGCATCAACCTGGCGCAATCCTGCAATGGCGTCGGCTGGATCTTCGGGCCCATCGCCGGCGCGGCATTCTTCTACGGCAAGGACGCCTCCGGCCAGAGCACGGGCGCCGCGACGCTGTGGATTCCCTATGCCGCGGTCGCCCTGGTCGTCCTCGTGCTCGCCGTCGTCTTCATCTTCGCGCCGGTGCCGGACGTGAAGATGAAGGACGACTACCACCTGGACAATGGGGCGCAGGATGACGCGCACTCGATCTGGACGCACCCGCATTTCGTCATGGCCGTCGCCGCGCAGTTCCTCTACGTCGCGGCGCAGGCCGGCATCTTCAGCTTCTTCATCAACTACATGACGTCGCAGGTGCCGCCGCTGCCCGAGTCGTGGACGACGGGCGTGCTGAGCGGCTGGTTCGACAAGGGCGCGTCGGGTGCGCTGCAGTTGACCGACCAGGGCGCGGCGCGCCTGGCGTCACTCGGGTTCGTGTGCTTCCTCGCCGGGCGATTTTCGGGCGCCGGTATCCTGAGGCGGTTCCCGGCTCACAAGGTGCTCGGCCTCTACGGCATCGTGAACGTGGTCGCCTGCGCGCTCGTCGTGCTGAAGCTGGGATGGCCGTCGGTGGCGTGCGTCTTCCTCAGCTACTTCTTCATGTCGATCATGTTCCCGACGATCTTCGCGCTCGGGATCCATGGCCTCGGCGCCCGCGCGAAGACCGCGTCGGCCTACATCGTCATGGCGATCATGGGCGGCGCGATCCTGCCGAAGATGATGGGGGCGGTCGGCGACCGGTACGACATGTCCCGCGCGTTTCTCGTGCCGCTCGGCTGCTTCGCATTCGTCGCGTTGTATGGCTATGCCTGGCCGCGGTTGAGCGGATCGACGTTGGCAGAGAGGCCGGCGGCGACCCCGTAGGACAGGCGTCTCGCCTGTCCGTCTTGGCGTCTCGCCTGTCTGTCTTAAAGTCTCGTCCCTCTGTCCGGGCGTCCGTCCTTCCGGCAGGACACGACCGCGCCGTGCCGGGGCCTTTTCTACCCGCAATAGGCCTTGACGGCTCGGCAGCGTACTTGCACAGCCGGGCCGCAACCTGCGCTCCGGTTCGCGTTCGAGCCGTCCGGTCACCAGCCCCCGCTGAAGAGACCCGTATGCCATCGCCGCGTCGCCTTCTCGCGCGGTTCGCAGCGGCCCTCGCCGCCGCTGTCTTGCTCGCCCCATGGCCCGCGATCGCGCAGCCGTCCGCATCTCCGCCCGATCCCCCGTCGGTTGGCGAGGTCGGTTGGACGCTCGTCTCGGGCTACTCGACCGCCTCGATTCGCGACGTCGCGCGAACCGGCCCTCCGGTCGACGCCTCGCCTATCGCGCTCGGCGGCGAGGGTCCGTACATCCTCTTGCGCCACGACCGCGCCACCAAGGTGCGGCTGCACCGCTTCGAGCTGGAGTTCTCGAAGACCGGCAGCCTCTCTTACGACAGCCCGGTGGGGTCGGTCGCTGGGCCCGGTGGTGGTCACCTGATGCGGCTTGCCGGCCGCTACGAGTACCGGCGTTACCTGTTCCGCGACCTTGCCATCAACGGGCTCGACATCGGCCTCGGTGTGCAGGGCACAGGCGAACGCCTCTCCTTCACCCGCGAGGTGCCAACGGCGATCACCATCGACCAGGCGACGCTCCAGGCCGGCGCAGGCGTCGTCGCGGCGGCGCGCCTCCACCGGTGGCGCCGGTTCGACGTCGAGGCGGCGTGGGTCAACTCCATTTTCTTCGGCCGGACCAGTACCCGAGCATTCCGCGGACGTCACCGCGTCGTCTTCGTCGCTCGGCGGCGGCTGGGTGACCGACCTTCGGCTCACGACGAATGTCCGGGTGAGCGGGGCCGTGTCGCTGGTCGCGGCCTATGGCCGCGGTGACGGCGGCGTCGTCGCGTCACACCTCGGCGTGACGTCGAGCGAGCGCCAGGTGATGGTGGGGGTGAGATATGGGCGGTAGGTCGATTGCGCGTCCGCTGCTCGTCGCAGCCAGCATCGTCGCCAGCATCATGGCCTCGGCGTGCAACCCGATCGTCGGGCCGAGCACACCCGATTCGAACTGGCACACGGTGGAGCGCGGGCGGTTCACCTTCTATGTCCGCCCCGGGTCCTTCGCCGAGCAACACCTCGATGCGTTCAGCGCCCTGCTGGAAGACCAGTACGATCACACGGTTGCAGCCCTGTCGCTCCGCTATGCCGGCCACATCTCTGCCTTCCTCTACGATTCCGCCGCCGACGCGAAGCTGGAATCGGATCGCAGCGGCACCGCCTTCCCGGCCACCGAGGCGATCAACGCGTCGTGCACCGCGCCGGTCGACGACAACCTCTACGTCCTCCTCGCTCACGAGGCGAACCACGTGATCATCGAGAACGGCTTCGGCCGCCCGGGGACCTCCTTCTTGAACGAGGGAATGGCCTCCGCCGTCCTGTCGGAACGCTACCATCAGCTTGGCCGGCATTTCCTCTATCCGTGGACGCGGCAGGAGGCGTCGAGGATACCAAGCCTGTCCTCGCTGGCCGACGATTCGCGCTGGAGCGGGTTCGACTTCCAGGTGAAGTACAACGCCGCCGCGTCGTTCCTCAGCTACCTGCTCGAGACCTATGGGGCGGATCGTCTGCGGCAGCTGTACGGCGTGCCGTCCGGCGACTTTGAGCGCCGGTTCTCGCAGGTCTACGGCCGTCCGCTCACGCAGGCCGAGGCCGAGTGGAAGCAGTTCTGCGTCGACTGGGTGGGGTGAGGCCTCCTGCGGTAGACTCTTGCCGAGGGAGGACTCATGACACGCACTCGCAGGGAGTTCATGCGTGACAGCGCGCTGGTGGTGGCTGGCACGACGGTGATGGCAGAGGGGCTGTTCGCCGCGCCGCCCGCCGTCAAGTGGCCGATTGGCTGCTTCAATCGCCCCTGGACCAAGTGGTCGTTCGAGGACACGCTCAAGGCGATCAAGGTCGCCGGCTACCTGACGACCGGCCTGCTGACGCCGACCAAGCAGGACCTGTTCATCGGCCCGGACGCCACGGCCGAGTACCTCGAGACGCTGAAGAAGACCATTGCCGCCAGCGGCGTGAAGGCCATCATGGGCTCGCTCAGGAGCCGCCACGACGTCCCGATCGAGGAGACGATCAAGAGCCTGCACAAGCAGATCGACAACGCGGCCTTCCTCGGGCTGGAGTCGGTCATCACCTTCGGCACCGACAATGCCGACCAGGTCGATCACTACCTGAAGTCGATGGCCGATGCCGCGGCGTACGGCCAGGAGAAAAAGGTCAAGGTCGTGATGAAGCCGCACGGCGGAAGCAGCGGCGCTTCCGAGGAAATCGTCGCGAGCATGAAGAAGGTGAACAACCCCAACTTCAAGATCTGGTACGACGCCGGCAACATCATCTACTACACCGGCAAGGACCCGATCGAGGAACTGAAGCCGATCGTGCAGTACGTCACCGGCTTCTGCGCGAAGGACTGCGCCGCGCCCAAGACCGAGGTGATGATCCAGTTCGGCACCGGCAAGGTGGACTTCAAGGGCGTGTTCCAGGTGCTGAAGGGCGCCGGATTCAAGGGCCCGATCATGGTGGAGTGCTGCGCCATCGGCGACACGGCAGAGGCGACGGCGGCCAACGCGCGGGCGAACCGCGAGTTCCTCGAGAAAGTGCTGGCGGAGATATAGACGGAAGTCGACGAAGTCGACGGAGTCAACGTAAGAGTCAACGGAGTCGACAGAGTCGACAGAGTCGAAAAGCGCTTCGCGAGCCGGCCGAGTTGTTCGAAGCGGTCGCGCCAGCGTTGCGTAGCACGCCGCATATTTCCCCGTGCGCGAGCGGCGGCTTTGCGGCCGCATGTCTCCTCCATCGTTACCGCGGCGCGAACCGAAGCACGACGCTGCCGCGCCGCGTGCCTCGAGCCTTCGGCGTCCGCGACTGCGGGCCGAGCTGGTCGGGCGTGTCGAACTTGGTTCCCTGGGCGGGGACGATGTCGAGGAACGCGAGCCCCGTGTCCGGGAACGCGAGCATCGCCGGCTCGCCGTCGCGAGGGCCGTACAGCCCGAAGAAGGCCACGTTCGACGCGTTCTCGGCGGTTGTCACGCCTTCGGCCGTCTCGAGCTGCAACCAGAGCCAGTCGCGGAAGTAACCCTTGAACTCCGGGTAGGTGAACGACTGGCCGGGCACCGGATCGTTCCACGCGACCTGGTGGAGATCGAAGACGCCGCCCTCGAGGCGATTGCGGTACGAGCGGTACGGGCCGCGCCCGATCCAGCGCTTCGACGTGACGCCCGACGATGGAAGGTCGAACCCGACGCCGAGCAGGTCGGCGTCGCCGTCATAGGCGTACTCGTAATCCAGCCGCACGCGTTCGTCCGTCGCGCCGATTCGCCAGGTGGCCTGCTGGAGGATGCCCTTGTAGCGCGCCTCCACGAGGACCTCGGCCCCTTCCTTGCGCGAGGTCAGCGACACCAGTTCAGGCGTGTCGGCAATCGCCACGTGCTGGCGGTCGCGGCGCACGTAGGCGCGGGCCGCGGGGCCGCGGCCAAGCGGCGACTGGCGGTCGCCGCGGCGCCACGATGTCAGGAGGCCTGTTCGCTTGTCGAACCGCAGCTCGCCCGCGGCGCCGCTCACCGTCAGCGCGTCTGCCTCGTCTTTCACTGCGTGGGGCAAAGCTCCAGCTTTGCCGACCTCTGACGCTCCAGCTTTGCCGTCCTGACGCAAACCTGGAGGTTTGCGCCACGCCTGTGACTGGCTTCCGCCTGCGACCCTCCCCGACCACGTCCACAGCGATTCGCCGGCCGGGCCGCGAGATGTGACCTGCAGCACGTCCGCGTCGCGCTGCCACCCCTTTGGCAGGCGCAGCGTCAGCGTCCCCGACGTCCGTGGGGCGAGCGGGGGCGCCGGCACGGTTCCGTGCGCCACAACCGCGCGCGCCGCGCCGGTGGAGGACGGCGCCGCAAAGCGCAACAACTGCCAGTCGACGCGCGCGCGCTCCAGCGTCGTGAAGTCGTAGCCGTTCTCGATGCCGATGGTCCCGTCCCACGACGCCGGCAGCGCGCCCGCGGCATCCACCGGGAGGGCGAGCTGGATCGGCGACCAGATTTCCTTCACGGTGAAGTAGCTGCCTTCCTTCTCGCGGTGCGGGCCCGTCATGCCGTCCGGCGCCTGGTTGCCCGCGTTGTCGATGCGGCCGTCCTGGTCGGTCCGGACGACGCCCTCATCGCTCCACACCCACAGGAAACCGCCCGCGACCGTCTTGCTCTTCCCCATCACGTCCCAGTAGTCGCGCAGTCCCGCCCCGATGCCGCCGTCGTAGAGCCCGTGCAGGAACTCGGTCGGCATGAAGATCTGAGGCCCGGCGCTGAGCTTGACGGTGCTGTCGTAGCGCTCGTAGTGGTCGGTGTTGATGCCGCCGCTCACGGCGAACGGATGCAGCACGGCGC
Source organism: uncultured Acidobacteriota bacterium (assembly GCA_963724775.1). GTDB lineage: Bacteria > Acidobacteriota > Vicinamibacteria > Vicinamibacterales > Fen-181 > CAVRWB01. The sequence goes on along the minus strand of CAVRWB010000019.1, from coordinate 276,684 downwards.
GCGCCTGGGGATCCCACTTCGCGAACTCGCCGTCGTTCTTCGCGTTCCAGCCGCCCTCGTTGCCGTTGTCCCAGAAGAGGATGCTCGGGTGGTTGACGTCGCGCCGTATCAGCTCCCCGGCCAGTCGAGCGCCGATGGCCGTCGCGTAGGACTTCTGCCAGCCTCCCAGCTCGTCGAGCACGTACAGCCCCAGCTCGTCGCACGCCTCGAGGAAGTGCTCGTCGGGCGGATAGTGCGACATGCGCACGGCGTTCAGGTTCGCTTCCTTCATGAGCCGCACGTCGGCGTAGCTCTGTTCCCGCGTGACCGTTCGGCCGGTCTCGGGCCAGAACGCGTGCCGGTCCACGCCCTTCAGCACGATGCGGGTGCCGTTCAAATAGACGCCGTCGTTCTCGCGCACCTCGATCGTGCGGAAGCCAAACCGTTCGGTGATCTCGTGCAAAGCCTGTCCGTCGGCCGAGACGAGCGTGAGGCGGACGCGATAGAGGGTGGGCGTTTCGGCCGTCCATGCGCGCGGCTTCTCCAACTGGCCGCGGATCTCGACCTTCCCCTGGGAGATTTCACCGGAGCGGATCGGGGAACCGACGGGCTGCCCGCTCCCATCCAGGACCTGCGCGTCCACGCGCGCCCCGGCGTCGGCACCGGCCAGGAAGACGTCGATGGACAGCCGGCCATCGGCACGCGCGTCGATCGCGCTTCGCTCGATGCTCGCGGCCGGCCGCGCTTCGAGCCACACCGGCCTGAAGATCCCGCCGAACACCCAGTAGTCGGCGGCGCGCTCCGCGTTGTTGACGCTGCGGTTCGAGGACATCTTCGAGACCGTGACCTCGAGCAGGTTCGCCTCGCCGAACCTCACGAGCGGCGTGACGTCGTAGTGAAAGCGGTAAAAGGCGCCCTGGTGGGTTTCGCCCGCCTGCTGCCCGTTGATCCAGACCGTGGTGTCCGTCATCGACGCGTCGAAGACGATGCGGACGCGGCGCCCGCGCCAACTTGCGGGGACCGTGAATGAATGGCGGTAGAGGCCCTGCTCGCCGGCAGCAGGTGTCGCGTCGGCGTTGATCTCGTTTCCGTAGTTGTAACCGCCGAACCCCTGCTGCTCCCAGCACGAGGGCACGGGGATCGTCGTCCACACCCGGCTCTTGCGGCCCGACGTGCAGAAGAACTCCCAGTCGACCGCGTCCTCCGGCCCGTGGCCGGAGAGGAACTGGACCTCGGTCCGAGGAGATGGGGCGGCAGCGCGCTGCGCGTGCGCCGGAAACAGGCTCGTGCAGACGAACAGGAACACGCCGAGACGGAGAGCGGACCTGGCGAACGACGACACGTGCATGAGTGCCTCCCGGGCCTCGCAGGATAGCAGGGGCTGGGGGATGGGGGTCAAGAAGAGGAATGACGAATGGCGAACGGCGATTCGAACGCCGAATGGCGATTGGCGAATGGAAAGGCAGGACCGAGACCGTCAATCGCCAATCGGCGATCGTCATTCGCCAACAGGATTGGCCAGGGGCCGTGCTACTTCGGAACAGGCGATGCCTGGGCCGCGATCCACGCGATCGCGTCCGCCAGTGCCGCGTCGAACGCGCCGAGGTTGTCGGTGAACCCGTGGTTGGACGCCTTGATCGTCCACAACCGTTTCGGCTCGTTCGCCTTGTCGAAGACGGCTTTGAGCGTCTCGAGCGGGACGAACTCGTCGTTGGTGGAGTGGATGGCAGCCAGGGGCATGGGCGCGACGCGGCCGACGACCGCGGACGCGTTGAAGAGCGGCTCGTTCGGCACGCCATGCGTGATGTAGATGGACATGTCGCGCCAGCGCCACCCCAGCTCGTTCTTCTCGGGCAGCCCGATACCGATCACGCCCCGCACGCGCTCCTTGACGGCCGTGCCTGTCGCCGCGAGAACCGACAGCCCGGCGCCCTCCGATACGCCGATCAGGATCGGCCGTGCCTGGCTGCCCCGGGCGGCGTAGTCCACGAGGACGCGGTAGTCGTTGGGAACGTCCGCCTCCGTCAACGCCCCGTCCTTGCTCGTGAACGACGACAAGTACGTCTTGCAGTCGAACCCGACGACGAAGAAGCCGCGGCTGGAGAGCACTTCGGCGACGTGCGGCCCAAGGTGAATCCACCCGCCGTCACCGCTCGATACGACCACCGGCTGCCCTCCACGCGAGCCATAGAGGCGGAGCGACTGTGCCTTGCCGCGGATTGAGACCGTCCCATCCTCCGCGGCCACGGTCCCGGCGCGAGGCCCATCGGCGCGACGGTCGCCGGGCAGGGATGCGACGCCGAGGGACGCAACGAGGGCCAGTGTGGACAACCAGGCGGTGACGGTGCGGCGCATCACACGGTCTCTCCCGCGCTCGTTTCTGCCCGCGCCGCAGGCGGCTGGCTTGCCGCCCGCCGGCGTGCGGCCATCTTCGACGCGACGAACTGCCGAAGGGCCGCGGCCGGGCCGCCCTCGATGTGCACCGCGGTGAGCGCGTACGCGATGCGGGGCAGCAGGTCCGGACGCGGGAACACGAGGTACCGGCTTTCCCATGCGGGGTTGAACTTCTTCTTGAAGAAGAACAGGCTGCGGTAGCCATACACCGTCGAAAAGTGCTCGAAGATCAGCCGCACCCCCTTGTCGTACGCCGACACGGCCGCCTCGTCGACGTTCGCCAGTGGCGCGGTCGCCAGGCTGAGGCGCTCGATGCCCTCTTCCTTGAACCGGAGCGCGGACTTCGCAATCAGCAGGTCCATGAGGGATGCGGGCGCGTTCGGGCGCCGCCGCATGGCGTCGAGCACGAGCGCCCGGCCGGCGCGGTACGGCAGCCAGGTGAGGAACCCCCAGATCGTTCCGTCCGGCGTTGCCGCGATCATCGTCCGCTTGTCGGCCAGCTCGCTCACCGAGAAGACGCCGAGGTTGAACCCCATCTCGCCGATGCCCTTGCCCTGGAGCCACTCGGCCGAAATATCCTCGAGCTGCTCGTCGATCTCCGCGTCGCGTTCATCGGACCGGTACTCGCGCACGACAATCCCCGGCGCCTCGCGCTCGGCCTTCGCCACGCCGTGCCTGATCTTCTGGATCTTGCTGCCCGCCAGCGAGAAGGTGGCCAGCGGCAGGATCGCCTCCTCGCCGACTTTGAAGGACCGAAGGCCCGCCGCCTCGTAGGCCGGCAGCCACCGATCGGACGTCTCATAGAAGACGGGCACCCAGTCGTTCTCGCGGCACGTGGAGACGAAGCGGGATATCGCCTGGGGCACCTCTTCCGGCGGGCCGACCGGATCGCCAACCACCACCGCAACCCGGCGCACGACCCGGTATGCGACGAACACGTCCTCGCCGAGCAGCATGTGGCTCTTGTCGTCCTGCTTGGCGAAGTACGAGAGCGAGTCGGTGCCGTGCTCCGACGCGAGGGCGGTCACGCGCCGGGCATAGGCAGGCGGCTCCCGGCGCCGGCGGTAGGCCACGGGCGCCAGCACCGCCGCGAGCACGTACCCCAGGCCAACGACGGCGACGGCCGAGATCGACCAGCCGAGCGCCGCGGCGCCGCGATGCCCGGCCGGGAGGTCCGGCTGCAGCAGCACGGCATCGACCGTCATTCCCAGCGCGGTCGGGGTATCGCCGGCGATGTGCATACGCTGGTAGCCGGAGACGCCATAGGCGAACAGTACCAGCCGCCAGCACCGGGACCGCGATGAGCGCGGTGCGGAGGCGGGCGGGATCGCTCTTGGCCGTAAAGCGGTGCGCGTGGAGCGCCAGTTCCCACAGCAGCCACCCCGACAGGCTCGCGCGGGCGAGACCTGCGTGCTGCCCGATATGCAGGGGCACCGACGCCAGCGCTGCGGCCGCGGCGATTGCCCAGGCCATTCGCTTCCTGCGGCTCAGCCCGCGCCCGACCGCCACGAGCGCGACGCCGGACAGCAACAGGGCCGCGCGGCTCGCGTGCCGCAGCTCGAGCGGCAGCCACACGTCGACGACGTCGATGACCATGAATCGCCAGTGGAACAACGCGGTGGCGATGTTCAGCAGCCCGACCGCGACGACGAAGGCGGCGATGCGCGCGTGCGGCCGGGCCAGGACGATGCGGCCGGCGCGATGCGCCCCGGTGAAGACGTGGGCGGCGAGGTGAACCGCCTCGCGCGCGGGATGCCGCAACGCGGCCAGCCGCTCGCGGAGGTCGCGCGTCCGGAGGGCGGTGCCGACGCCGACGACCACGAGCAGCAGGATGCCGACCGACAGCTCGTAGCGCCGGATGTCGGCGATGAGGACCTCGACCGCGTTGCCGAACGCGTAGCCGGCCAAGCCGAAGACCAGCGCCCAGACCGCGCTGCCGAGCAGGTTCACCAGCGTGAATCGCGCGGCAGGCATGCCGATCGCGCCACACGCGACCGGGATCGCGATGCGGAACCCGTACATGAAGCGCGAGAGGAAGAGCAGGAGGCCGCCGCGGCGCTCCATCCAGCGGCGGACGCGATCGAATCGGGGTTCGGCGGCAGCCTTGGCAGCGAAGGCCGCCTGCCCGCGGGCGCGCGCGAGCTGGTAGTAGATCTGGTCGGCGACCATGGTGGCGGCCGTCGCGACAACCAGGACCCAGGGGAGGTGGAGATAGCCGCGGTGGGCCAGGAAGGACGCCGCGAGGATGAACGCGTCGCCCTCGACCATCGTCCCGGCAAACAGCACGAGGTAGCCGTACCGGATGATCGTCTGCTCGAGCATGGGGCCTCACGCCGGCATCGCCGATTCTACCTCGGCCGCCGCGCGACGGCAGGGCCTCTGTCTCCATCGGACTCACCGAGTCGGGATGCCTCTCTTGATTTGACGCGGTTGGGCTGGTCCTGGCCGGTCCCTGCCACGAGCCGTATGCTATGTCTCATGACGAGCCGCGAACGGATGGCCATTGCCATGCGGCTGGGCCAGCCCGACAGGGTGCCGGTCATGTGTCAACTGGCGCTCGGGCACTACTTCCTGCAAAGCGGCGTCGACCCGCTCGAGGTCTGGTACTCGTCGGAAGCGTTTGCCGAGGCGCTGATCTGCCTGCAGCGGCGCTACGGCTTCGACGGCATCCTGGTGAACCTGCCCGGCCGCGAGCGCGACTGGCGGCGGCGCGTGCGTACGATCGACGCGCGCGGCGGCGCGGCGACCGTCCGATGGACGAACGGCTGGTCCACGGTGTTTCCGCCCGACGATTTGCCGTGGGTGTGCCGCGAGGACGGCTCCCGCTTCCGCCCCCGCTTCGAGGAGATCGATCCCGAGCGGCTCTTCTATGTCGAGCCGCACGCCGCCCTGGGTGCCCGGTATCCCTTCGCGCCCGGTTTCAGCGGTGAGCCTATGCGGGAGTTCCCGCCGTATCGGCACGACACGATTGCATGCGTCCGCGCGCGTGCCGGCGACGTGTCGGTGCACGGAGAGGTGTTCTCGCCCTTCTCGCAGCTGCTGGAGCTGGTGGAGCATGCGTCTGTCCTGATGGCGCTGCTCACCGATGCGGGCAAGGTGCGCGCGTGCCTGGAACGCCTGGCGGAGGGAGCGGCAGCCCTGGCGCTGGGCCAGGCGGCGGCCGGCGTGGACGCGGTCCTGATCTCGTCGGCGTTTGCGGGCGCCGGCTTCATCTCACCCGCCCACTACCGCGAGTTCGTCTTGCCGTACGAGAAGGCGATCGTCGATTCCGTGAGAGCACGCTTCGACATCCCTGTCTACACGCACACGTGCGGCGCCATCGGCGATCGGCTCGAGCTGATGATGGACACCGGCACGAACGGCATCGACACGCTCGACCCGCCGCCGCTCGGCACCGTCGATCTGGCCGACGCACGCCGGCGGACGCTCGGGCGCGTCTTCCTCAAGGGCAACATCGACCCGGTCAACACGATGCTGCGCGGCACACCCCTCGATGTGCTCGAGGCGGCGCGCCGTTGCCTGGCCATTGCCGGGCAGGGCGGCGGCTACATCCTCAGCACCGCCTGCGCCGTTCCGCCCGCCACCCCGCCCGAGAACATCCTGGCGCTTCGCCAGGCGGTTGAGGCGCCGTAGGGCGGAACGTTCGTGTTCACCGCTCACGCGGCGTGCACCGTTGCACCCGTGCACCTTGCACCCTTGCACCCTGCACCCCTGCACCCCTGCACCCGCACCCTTGCACCCTTGCACTTCCGTCCCAGCGGTAATACTCTTACTTGTAGGAGTCTTACCGTATGACCCTGACGTCCAAGGGACAGGTGACCATCCCGCAGCCGATTCGCGAGAAGCTCGGACTGGCGCCCGGGACCCGCGTCGTCTTCGACGTGGTCGGAGACAGCGTGCGGATCCGGAAAGCGACGCGCCAGGACAGAGGCGCGGAGCTCGTCGAGAGAATGCGCGCGGCGGCGAGGCGCGCCGGCCCTCCTCGGCTCAGCACCGACGAGATCATGGCGCTCACGCGCGGAGAGTGAAGTGGCGGCCACCCTGGTGGACAGCAACGTGATCCTCGATATCGTCACCGAGGATCCGGAGTGGCTGGAATGGTCGGCCTCCGCCCTCGCCCGCCAGGCGAACGAGGGGCGTCTCGTCGTCAATCCCATCGTCTACGCCGAGGTCGCAGCCCGGTTCGAGCGAATCGAGGATCTCGAAGCGGCGCTGCCCGCGGATTACTACGACCGGCGGGCGCTGCCTTGGGAAGCCGCGTTTCTCGCCGGCCGCTCCTTCGTCCAGTACCGTCGCCGCGGCGGCCAGCGCCGCTCGCCGCTCCCCGACTTCTACATCGGGGCGCATGCCGTCGTGGCCGGCCTGACGTTGCTGACGCGGGATGCGCGGCGCTACCGCACCTCCTTCCCCAAGCTTCGCATCATCGCGCCCTAACGCCGTCGGCGTTCTGAGAGCAGGTGCGGTTCATTGGCCCTGGCTCTCGCTCGTCGACGGGCCGAACCCGAAACGCCTCCGCATGCCCTGCCGGAATCGTTCCCGCTCCTCGGGTGTCATGTGCTCCCAGCGCCTGGAGCGGTAGCCGCCGTGTCGTCCCAGTCCGCCGAAGAGGATCCGGCACAGCGCCAGCAGCCCGAGCGCCTGCCAGAAGGTCACCTGCCGCCAGCCGAAGATCGTTGGCATCAGCCAGTTCCACAGCTGCTGCACGACGCCGCCGCCGAGCGCGAGGAACAGCAGAAACACCGGCGGAGCCACGAACATCCACCATTTCCTTCTCATGGTCACCCTCACCCTCATGCTTTCGTGAAGTCGTCGTAGACGTGCTGCAGCCGCTCCCGCAGATGCAGGACCGCGTAGCGTTTGCGGGAGAGCAGCGTGTTCACGTTCACGCCGGTCTCCGCGGCCATCTGCTTGAAGCTGCGCCCCTCCAATTCGTGCGCTACGAACACCATGCGCTGCTCCGCCGGCAGCTCGTCGACTGCCAGCTCGAGTTCCTCGAGGAGCACGCTGCGCGCGTAGAGCGCGTCGGGGCCGGCGTCGGGCGAGGGCAGGAGATCTTCCAGTGGCAGCCGTTCCTCGTCTTCGTCCGTCGCCGTGGCCCCGCCGAAGGCCTCCGGCTTCTTCTTCCGGAAGAGATCCGTGATTCGATTGCGGGCCACGCGAAACAGCCAACCGGTCATGTGCTCGATCGGCATCAGCAGGCGGTTCGCTTCGACCAGCTCGTAGAAGACGTCCTGGAGGATGTCCTCGGCGTCCCGCGGGTCCGGCACCCGCCGGCGGATGAAGTTGCGCAGCCGGGACCGCTCCCGGTTGACCACTTCGGAGATCCGCTGGTCCTGGTCCTCTCGTGCCATCGCCGGGCTCGCCGGGTCCTTCATCTACGCTTGTAGACGGATAAGGGGGTGCGCGTATTGTAGGATGGCGGGCGACAGACGCCGAGCGCGTCGCCCGTTTCACGCGCTGGCTGAACCCGCTCAGAACGTGCGGCGCGCAACCCATTCCCGGAAGAGCGAATCCACCATCGCGTACCGCGCGCCGTCGCGCGCCAGCACGTCGTCGCGGACCAGCGCGTTGAGGGAGGCCTGGACCGTCGAGGCGCCTCCGAGTCGATAGCGGGCGCGCGTGTCGGCGCCGAGGAGCTCGCGGCCTTCCTCGAGGACCGCCGCGCGGAGCGTCGCGCGCTGGGCGAGGGTGAGGCGCTGCCAGGTCGCTTCGAAGAGCGCCGCCTGCTCGCCGAGCAGCCGCTTGAGGGTGCGGTGCAGGTCCTCGACGCCGACGTTCTTCCTCGCGCCGGCGCGGGCGTCGTCCCACAGTTCGTGGGCCAGGCGCTGCACGTCGTACGGCAGGTTTCCGGCCAGCTCGACGACGGCCGTCCCGAGGCCCGGTTCCGGGCGGATCTTCGTCGCCGCGAACCGCGCCTCGACGAACTCGGCGAAAGCCCCCGCGTCGATCTTCTCGAGGCGCATCACCGGGCCGGCCTTGTAGAACGGCCGGCTGCGGCCGAGCATCGCCTCCATCAGGCTCGGCTCCGATCCCGAGAAGACGTACCCGACCTGCCGCTGGTGCTGGACAGCCGCGCGGAGCGCGTGCTCCACCTGGTGCATTCGGGGCGTCCGGCCGCCGTCCCGGTCGAAGGAGGCGATGGCCTGGAACTCGTCGAGGGCGACCGCGAGGGAACGACCGCGGGCGTCCGCGATCCGGCCTGGCAGCGCGAACACTTCCTGCGCCAGCCGCGAGATGTCGCGCGGCGTGCGGGCCGACGGGAAGGAGACGGCCAGGCCCGCCGTGCCGCTGTCGCCGGCCTCGACGCGCACCTCGGGACGCACCCCGGCCAGCATGTCGCGGAGCCATCCGCGCGCCCGGTCCACGCGACTCTCCACGGACACGAGGGCGCGGGCATAGCCCTCGAGGAAGGACACGTAGGAGCTGTAGCTGCTGACCGTCACCTCGACGGCCAGCACCCCACGCCGCTCGGCCGCCGCCAGCGCCTGGCGCACCAGGGACGACTTGCCGTAGCGGCGCGGGGAGATCAGGAAGACCTTCTGGCCCGCGAGAAGGTCGCGGGTGAGGCGGTCGATCTCGACTTCCCGATCGACGAACGCCGCGTCGGGCACCACTTCCCCGTACACGAACGGATTGATCGCCGCCATCGCGTGTACCTCCGTTATGCAGAATAACGTAACGGTTACGTAGTGTAACGTAATGCACCGGTGGAGACAACGGCGCCCGGCCGTTGGCCGGCTCCTGGGCCGGCCGACGCGAGCGGCGGTCCCACTCGCCGGGCCGCTCGGCCCGGAACGGGTGTCACCACTCATCGTCTTTGGGATTAGAATTCCCGGCATGAGCCCGCTACCCCGGGGGACACTTGGCCGCGTGCTCGAGGTGGACCTCGCCTCGCGCACCGCTCGTCCGCACGCGCTCGACGAGCGACTGGCGGAACTCTTCGTCGGAGGCCGAGGCCTCGGGACCGCGCTCCTCGTCGAGCGCTTCCTGCGGCTGCGCGACCGCCACCCGAACCCGTTCCGCGCCGTCGATCCGCTCGGGCCGGAGAACCCGCTCGTCATCGCGACCTCGCCCCCCAACGGGACGCCGGTCCCGACGAGCGCCCGCTTCCACGCCAACTTCAAGTCGCCGCTCACCGGAGGCATCGGGTCGACGAACAGCGGCGGGAGGTGGGGCGTCGAGTTCAAGCGGACGGGCCACGACGCGATGATCGTGACGGGGCGGTCGCCCGACCCGGTCGTTCTCTTCGTCGACGCCGGCCAGGTGCGCTTCGACCCCCCGCCGGAGGCCGACCTCGACGACGTGGAGGCGGTGACCGGGGCGCTCGAGTCCCGCTACGGCAGCGGCGTGCGCGTCATGACGGTCGGTGCGGCCGGCCGGAGGCTGGCCCCCATCGCCGCGATCATGAACGACAAGGGGCGCGCGCTCGGGCGCGGGGGCGGCGGAGCGGTCTTCGGATCGAAGAACCTGGTCGCGGTGGTCGTGGCGGGATCGGTGGCGATCGACACCGCGGCGCCCGAGGCGCTTCGCCCGAAGAACGTCGCGGGCTCGGTCTACAAGGCGCACGCGAAGTTGCGGGTGGGCAAGTTGACCAAGCCGCCCGAGCAGTTCGGGATCCTCCCCTCGATGGGGACCGCGGGACTCCTCGGGATGCTCGCTCAGTACCGACGAGTTGATCCACTGCAACTTCCGCGACAGCTCCCACGACCCCGAGCGCGTCGAGCAGATTGGGGGCGAAGCCCTGGCCGCTCACCCGGCGATCAAGGTCAGGCGCCGCGCCTGCTTCCAGTGCCCGATCGGGTGCACGCGCGAGACGGAACTCGTGGACAAGTGCGGCGTGGTGGTGGACGGCGGCGAGGGGCCGGAGTTCGAGACCGTGGCGATGTTCGGCGGGAACCTCGACATCTACGATCTCGAGCCGATCACCGAGGCGAACTACGTGTGCAACCGGCTCGGCCTCGACACCATCTCGGCCGGCGGGGCGATCGCGGCGCTGATGGAGATTGTCGCCATTGCGCGGTCGAAACCGGCGGAGGCGCGGACCGAGGGCGAGCGGGCACTGATGGCCGACGTGGCGGAGTTCGCCTGCCGGCACCTCGGGGCGGATGGTCCGCGAGCGTCCGGGCCCTCGGCCGATGCCCTTGCGCCGGCGTTCGGGAACGCCCGGGCGCTCGTCCCGCTCGTGCGCGCCATGGCCGGCGCCGAGGGAGCGCTCGGGCGCGCGCTCGCGTCGGGGGCGCGCCGGCTCGCCGAGCGCTACGGCCACCCCGAGGCGGCGATGACCGTGAAGGGAATGGAGATCCCGGCGTACGACCCGCGCGCGACGTGGACGCAGGCGATGTCGTACATGATCACCGCGCGGGGCGGCTGTCATTTGCAGGGGGGCTACTCTGCCCCGCTCGCGTTCTGCGCCGGGTACGGCGAGTTTCCGGGCGTGAAGTCAGAGGGCGCGGCGCTCGTGGCGAGGAATGCCGCCTACCACAACACGGCCTACGACGTCCTCGGGGTGTGCGCGTTCGCCGGGTTCTCGATCACGCTCGACGAGTTCGCCAACATGTTGAACGACGTGACGGGGCTCGAGATGAAGGCCAGCGACCTGGAGACCATCTCGCGACGCGTGCTCACGCTCGAGCGCATGTTCAACCTGCTCTGCGGCTTCACCGCCGGGGACGACTGGCTTCCCTCGCGCTTCTTCCACGACCCCATCCTGATCGAGGGACGGGCGACCGTGTGCCCCGAGCGGGAGTTCCGCGCGATGCGTGCCGAGTACCTACGAACTGCTCGGCTGGGACGAGCGCGGGGTGCCCCGCGCCGCGGCCATCGAGGACCTCGGGCTCGCGGCAATCCTCGGGGCGACGGAGTTCGAGCGGCTGGCTGGCGCGTCGGTCGCCGGGGCGGGCCCGCAGGAGAGAAGAGCGTGACAGGCGAGGCGGCGCGAACGGGAGCGGCGGAGCGGATCTTCCCGCGCATGCGCGACACGGGCCGCGCGATCATGCTCACGCGCGGCAACAACACCCACAGCGGCAACCTCGCCCTTCGCGACCCGGCCGACCGCGACGTGTTCCACATCACCGCGTCGGGGTCGCAGATTGGCGCGCTGGTCCCGAGCGACGTCGTCCCGGTGCGCTTCTCGCGCGTCAGCTGGGGCGACGGGCGAGCGTCCACCGAGTCCACCATCCACCGCAAGATCCTCTCGATCCCGGGGGCCGAGGCGTCGATTCACGCGCACTACCTCTCGGCCATCTCGGTCTCCTTCGACGCCAAGGAGGTCGAGAACTTCCTCCTGTACGAAGGGGAGGCAGGCGGCACCGAGGAATTCTCCTTCGTGCCGATCGACCGCACGGGCGCTTGGGTTCTCGGGCGGGTGCCGTCGGGCACGTACGTCGAGCCGGTCGGCTCGAAAGAGATGGAGGCGCGCATTCCGCGCTATCTCGCGGAGTCCCGGGCGACGCTCGTCAAGGGCCATGGCCCGTTCGTGCGCGGAGGCTCGCTCGAAGAGTGCCTTCACGTCCTCGGCGTCGTCGATGCGTCGGCGAAGCTGCTGCAGGCGGCACGGCTCCGGGGAGTGGACACGACCGCGCTCGCGCGCCGGATCCGCGCGGCCGGCCCGGCGTCGCTTTACGCGATGCCCGTGCGCGCGTTCGATGCGGCCGGGGCCGGGACGTACGACACGCGCGACGAGGCGACCATCCGCGCGTTCCGCGAGCGGGCGCTCTTCAACTTCGTGCAGGGCATCTCCCCGTACGCCACGGGCTCGATGAGCGAGCAGATCACCGAGCACGAGATGCTCTACTGCCCCACGGCGGCGGCGCCCGAGGGATTCGACGTCTCGATCCGGCGCCTGTCGATCGAGGCGGACGAGGGCGACGACTGGGAGCTGATGTTCCACAAGACGCTCTACCGCGAGACGAACCACAAGGCGTGCATCATCACCCAGAGCCCGCTCGCCTCCGCCGAGGCCCTCGCGGTGCTCGCCGAGCGGTACGGCATGGAGGCGATCGTCCGGCCCGAGTCGGTCGCCATCGACTACACGGATCGGCTCGATCACCCGGTGGTGAAACCGATTGACGCCGAGGCGGTCTACCTGAATCCGCGCGTCGGGCTGTGCCGGTGGGACGCCCCGGTCGCCGCGGTGCTCGACATGCTGCGGTGGCACAAGGGGGCGTGCTTCGTCGCCGGCGTCGGGGTCATCGGCGCGGGGAAGATCACGCTCGAGCAGGCGGCCCACCACGTCTCGTCCGGTGAGAGCATCGCGCGGTTCCGGCAGGCCGTTCACCTCACCCACCTGCTGCGCGGCGGGCCGCCCCTCGAACACTACGAGCCCGCGACGCAGTGAGCCGCGCCTGGGATCTTCTCCGGTTGCATCAGGCGCGTTGCAGGTCGGCAACCAGGTCTTCGAGGCGTAGGTTCGGGACGGAGCTAATCGAGGAACTTCCCGACGAGCCACATGTGACCGAACGGGTCCACGACGGCGCCCTGGAGCATGCGCCGGATCGGCTGTGGTCCGGCCGTCTCGTGCCCATGCTCTCGCACTGGACTGTGCTCGGTCGCGCCGGCGGCCAGCGCCCGTGCCTGGACCCCCACCGGGTCGTCGACGAAGAGTTCGATCCTCACGGTCGTGAAGCCTGCTGAGGCTGGGCTGCGCGTGCCATGAGGAGGCGACTCATGGGCGAGGAAGAACCTGGCGCCGGCAATCGACAGCCCGGCGACTTCGCCATCCAGCGACCACAGCAGCGTCGCACCGAAGGCGGCCTTGTAGAACTCGATCGCAGCGCGGCCGTCGCTGACGGCCAACATCGGACAGATCTCAGTGGCCATGGCGTCCGCCCCCCAGGAAAGGACGATAGCTCAACGCTCTCGAGGTCGAATGTGCCGCGGTCATGGGCTAGCGGGACTGGTAGCCCGATCTGGCCTTCACTTCCCACTTGGGGTTGCGTGGTCGAATCGTCAGGCTATGCCACCCGTCGCCTCGCTTCACGCCTTCCGGTGTGAACGACAGTAGGTACCCAGAGCGAAAGATCTTCAGCACGCGGACGAACGTGGCGGCGAGTTTCTCGTCCACCTTGGCTGGAAACAACTGCCCGCCGGTATAGAGAGCCATGTTGGTGATCGGTGTGAACAGGTCCGGCCGTCCGAGAACGTAGAGCGCCGAATTGTTCCTTTGCAGCGCCTCCAACAACTGGCTGCTCGTCAGCCAGCTGGAATTGTCGATGCCGTCGGTCAATACCAGGAGCAAAGACGGACGGAGGACGTTCTTCGGCACGGCGGACAGCCCGACGTACACGGCGTCGTAGAGGGCAGTGCGGCCTTCACCCTTGGCGGCTTGAAGCCTGGCGAGGACAGAGGCCACGTCGGCGGTCCCGCTCGCCGGGCGCTCGATGCGCTCCGAGAACGTCACCAGCGAGACACGGTCCCGCGCCGTCAAGCCGCCCAGCAAGGTGCGTCCTGCTTCGACGAGATGCGAGAGCATCTTCCCGCTCACGCTCCCGCTCACATCGAGCACCAGCACCACGTCCACGCCGTCTGCGGTCCCTGTCAGCTCAATCCGTTGCGGCACTCCGCTATCCAACACTTCGAAGTCGTCCGCCCGCAACCCGACCACCGGCTTCCCGTTGTCGGTGACGAGCGCGTTGACGGCGACGACGTCAACTGAGGTCCGGAACACCGGATCCTGTTGACGCGCCACGATGCCGGTAACGACTGACAGCGCGACGATGCAGGCGAGCCAGAACCGAGCCATGTCAACGCGGCCTCCAGGCGAACGCGCGCAGTTCAGCGAGTCGTTGGTTCGTCTGCCAGTCCTGTGCGTGGGGGTACACCCACCAAGGATCGCGCCCGGACGCGTGCCGGTCCTCGAAGAGGGCGCAGATCTCTGCCCATCCTTCTAGTGGGTGCCCGGAGTTCTCCAGGAGATGAGCCAGCGCAACACGGGCCGTCTGAGCCTCGGGGTACACATCCACCGCAGACTGATAGCACTCGCGCGCCGCCTCGATGCGACCCGCCCTTTCGTGAAGGTCGCCGGTGAAGAGCGCGGCCATGTACGCAAGGAACCCCTCTCCAGCCTTCGACCTCGCTGCCGTCAGGACATCGAGCGCAGCATCCCGGTCCCCCTCGCGTGCGAGCAAGCGGCCGAGGCGCACCGCGGCCTCCACGAGGCCCGGGTTACGAGCAAGCGCAGCACGATATTTCTCCTCGGCCTCCGTCAGCAGCGCCACCCGGTTCCTGTTCCGAGCGCGGTTCACATTGACAAACGCCGCCCCGGGCTTCGACGCCGCCGCGGTGGCCATGGCTTCAGCAACGGCCCCTTGCAGCAGCAAGGTCTCCTCGTGCGTGTCGCCGGACTGCGCCAGTCGGTCCGCCTCATCGGGCAGGTTGTTGGCGAGCAGCCAACTGGCGACGACGATCCTCCAACCACGTACGAAACCGGCGGCATCCACTCCACTCGGCAGACGAGCGAGCGCGGAGCGCGCGGCTTTGAGATTACTGTCGCGGTCGCCGCCGCGCAGCGCCGCCTCGGTGTGCAACATGACGGCTGCGGCCGCCGTCGAGCCGTCCTTCGGAATCGACTCCATGCTCGACAGCGCGTCCTCGACTTGCCGTGCCGGGACCTTGACGAGAGCGAGCACGGCCGCGTCCGCATCTCCTTGGTAGTCCTGCCGGACGAGTGCTTCGTAGGATTGGTGTTGTCTTGGGCCAGGCGTGCTCGACACGGTTGGGGCAAGCGCGAGGCTCAGGCCGGCGATGGCGAGGGTGCGCACGACTCGCCAGCGACGGGAGAGCGCCCAGCGATCACCCACCACCTTGCCCATGGGTTCAATGTCCACCGCGGAGATTCTAGCTCGCGGGTCGGGAGGGGCCAAGGAACTGCGCATCGACCGCATCGAGCAGGCGACGCACGTTGCACGCCGTCGCGTTCGTCATGACGACCGTGCCGATCCCCGCCGCCGGATAGAGCCGCATCATGCAGCGGAAGCCGCCGCCCCCGCCCTCCTTGTAGAGGAACGGGACGTCGCCGGACGACCCGATGTGCCACCCGGGCGTCATCGGAATGGCGCCATGGGCCGTGCGCTGCGGTTCACGAAAGAGGGCGCGCGTCACATCGCCAAAGAGCTGCGAGTGGACCCGCAGCTGGTCCTGGAGGAACGCCGCGAAGCCGCGCGCGGTGCCGACGAGGCCACCAAACGCCGGACCGTTCGGGTAGTGATCGCGAATCCGCACCCAGCGGCCCGACGAGCGGCCGACGAGCGCCCGGTCGATCAGCCAGGGGCTTACCAGGTTCATCAGCGAGAACCGTTCGAGGTAGCCCGCCGCGTGACGGGCCGGGTCGTTGATCGTGTACCCCAAATCGGCTGCCGCGATGTCCAGCCGGCGCAGGACGTGCTCCGTCACGTAGGACGTGAACGACTCCCCGCTCGCGTGTTCCACCATTCGCCCGAGCAGCCAGTAGCCGATGTTGGAATACGCGAACTTCGTCCCGGGTGGAAAGCGGAGGCGCGGATGGTCGTGCAGCACCACGCGCAACGCTGCCTCCTCGTCGAACGTCGCGTGGGACGCGACGGGGTGTACCCAGCGGAGGGGAATCGGGTTCGGAATGCCCGACGTGTGACACAGGAGCTGCCGGACCGTGATCGTGCTGCCATATGGCTGCTGGTCGAGGTGACGCCCGATCGGGTCGTCCAGTCCGATCGCCTGTGCCTCGACGAGCTGAAGCACGGCCGCGGCCGTGATCGTCTTGCTCATCGAATACGCCATCATGGACGTGGCGCCCTCGACGGGACGCCCGGTCAACAGGTCGGCCGTTCCGCCTCCGTACTCGAAGCGGGTTGCCTCCCGATCGACGACGACGTACTGGAGCCCCGGCGCCTTCGCCTTGCGCACGATGTCAGAGAGGACGCGCTCCGCGTGTGTGTCGGGCATCCCTTCCATGATGCCGTAGACGAGGGAACCCGTGCACCTGTGCACCTGTGCACCCTTGCACCTTTGCACAGGACCCTTGCACCTCTTGCCAAGGACGCGCCGCGCCTGGAAGACCGTGCGACTTGCGGTTCGACCGGCCGCGCTCCTACCATGGGTGCTGGCTCCACTCGACAGGCACAGCCATGGATCTTGCCGCCGGCGCCCGCCTCGGCCCGTACCAGATCATCTCCGCCATTGGCGCAGGCGGCATGGGACGCGTGTACCGCGCACGCGACAGCCGGCTGCCGCGCGACGTCGCGGTCAAGGTCCTGTCGCACGCGGACCCCGAGCTGGTGGCGCGCTTCGAGCGAGAGGCGCGCGCCATGGCCGTCCTGTCCCACCCGAACATCGTGACGATCTTCGATGTCGGCATTCACGAGGGCAGTCCCTTTCTCGTCTCGGAACTGCTGGAGGGCAATACGCTGCGCGCGCTCCTGGCCGGCGGTCCGCTGCCCGTCGCTCGCGCCTGCGAGCTGGCCCTGCAGCTGGTCCGGGGGGTCTCGGCCGCGCATGCCCTGAAGATCATCCACCGTGACTTGAAACCGGAGAACCTGTTTCTCACGCGCGATGGGACGTTGAAGATCCTCGACTTCGGCCTCGTGAAGCTCAAACCCGGCCCGCCGGGCGATGCCGACGAGACCGCACTCGATGTGTCTGGAGCACGGCGGTTCATCGGCACGCCCGCCTACATGGCGCCAGAGCAACTTCGCGGCGACCCGGTTGACGAGCGCGCGGACCTCTTTGCCATAGGCACCATCGTTTACGAGATGGTCGCGGGCGAGAACTGGTTCCGCAGGGCGAGCACCGCCGAGACCATCGCCGCAATCCTCCGGGAGGATCCCCCTGGGCTGGACGGGCTCGCGGAGGCAGGGGCTGGGCTCGATCGGGTGATTCGCCGCTGCATCGAGAAGGACTCGGCCGATCGCTTCCAGTCGGCAGGCGATCTCGCGTTTGCGATGGAGTCGGTGCTCGGAGAGGCGTCTCAGCGGCCCGGCCGGCCGGCCACCCGGGCACGCCCGCCGGCCGCGTCGGTTGCCGTGCTGCCTTTCGCGGACATGAGTCCGACCCGCGACCAGGATTGGCTGTGCGAGGGGATGGCGGAGGAACTGATCGACGCGCTCACCCATATCGAGGGTCTGCGAGTGGCGGCGCGCAGCTCGTCGTTCCAGTTCCGGACGCCGGGACTCGACATCCAGGCCGTCGGGGCGCGCCTGGGCGTCGGAAGCGTGCTGGAAGGCAGCGTCCGGAAGGTGGGCGAACGCCTCCGCGTCACGGTTCAGCTCGTCAGCGTGGAAGACGGCTATCACCGGTGGTCGCGGCGTTTCGATCGGACGCTTGCGGACGTCTTCGACATCCAGGATGAAATCTCGCAGAACGTCGCGTCGGCGCTGCGCGGCATTCTCACCCCGAGCGAGCGCGTCGCTCTGCGCCGGCCGGAGACGACCGCGGAGTGCTACGAGTACTTCTTGCGCGGCCGGCGGCTTACCCACCGCTTCGACCGCGTGGCGCTCGAGACCGCGAAACCGATGTTCGAGCGCGCGATCGAGATCGACCCCAATTACGCGCTCGCCCACGCCGGCCTCGCGGACGTCCACTCGTGGTTCTACGAGTGGTGGGGTGGCGACGAGTCTGACCTCGCCGCGGCGGAACGCGCCAGCCAGCGCGCGATCGATCTGGCGCCCGACCTGTCCGAGGCACACGCCTCGCGCGGCTTCGTGATGTCGCTGCGCCGCCGGTACCCGGAAGCCGCGCGGGCATTCGAGCAGGCCATCCGCCTCAACGCCAACTCGTTCGACGCGCACTACTTGTATGCCCGCGCCTGCTTCGCGTCGGGAGAGATCGAACGGTCGGCGCAGCTGTTCCGCCGCGCCGGTGAGATCCGCCAGGAGGACTTCCAGAGCTTGGTGCTGCTGGCGCAGTCGCTGCGGAAGGTCGGTCGGCCGGATCAGGCGAACGAAGCGAACCGGGAGGCGGTGCGGAGGGTGGAACGCCAGCTGGAAGTCGATCCAACCGATGCGCGCGCTCTCTCGCTGGGCGCGCACGCGCTCGACGACGACGGCCAGCGGGAGCGGGCGCTCGGCTGGTCGTCCCGCGCCCTCGAGCTGCATCCCAACGACCAGGGGGTGTTGACCAACGGCGCGTGCCTCTTTGCGCGCGCCGGACGTGTGGACGAGGCGCTCGAGCTGCTCGAACGCACCATCGCTCGCGGCTTCGGCAAGCGCGACTGGATCGAGCACGACCCCGATTACGACTCGCTGCGAGGCGATCCCCGGTTCCAGTCCATGCTCGCCAAGCTGCGGTAAGCGGGCCCGGCGTCAGTTCCGGCGCGTCCAGACGCCCCACGCCCACGGCCTGGTTGCGGACCCGACGGGGGCGTGGCGCGACAAAGACCCGTCACACTCCTGTGCTCGACGCCCGGCGCTCCAGCTGCATGATCGACAGCGGCGCAATACGCCCGGCGAGAGCGAGCGTGACGACCAGGCCAATCGGCCCGAGCAGCCCGGCGCACACGAACATCGGAGTGTAGCCAAGAGTGTCGACGACGTGGCCGGTGCCCCAGTTGTAGAGGACGCTCGCGATCGCGGCGCTCGTCCCACCAAGTCCGAACACTGACGCGACCGCCGTCCGCGGAAAGAAGTCGCTCGGCAGCGTCTGCAGGTTGTTGATCCACACCTGGAAGCCGAAGAGCACCAGCCCCATCAACGCGAGCGCGACGTAGGGGCTGTCGGCCCACATGGCAAAGATGCCCGCCGGCGTGAGGAGCGCGCCCGCCGTCATCACCACTTTTCTGGCACGATCGACCGGCCAG
The DNA here is from genome assembly GCA_963724775.1 of uncultured Acidobacteriota bacterium. Classification (GTDB taxonomy): domain Bacteria; phylum Acidobacteriota; class Vicinamibacteria; order Vicinamibacterales; family Fen-181; genus CAVRWB01. Next base: position 257,546 of record CAVRWB010000019.1, on the reverse strand, counting down.
CCCTTGCCGATCAAGTGCCCTGACGCCCATCCCCCGGACAGGGCGCCGATGCCGGCGCACAGGAACGGAAACCACGCCGACCAGCCGATCTGCGCGAGGCTGAAGCCGCGCGCCTCCTGGAAGTAGCTGGGAAGCCAGAAGACGTAGAGCCACCAGATCGGGTCCGTGATGAAACGTCCCAGGACGAGGGCCCATGTCTGTCGAAACTGCAGCAGGCCGCGCCACCCGGGATTCCAGGCGACGCCTGCGCCTTCCAAGGGGGAGGACGCCGGGCCGGTTCGTCCTTCGAGGATGTAGGAGCGCTCCTGCGCGGTGATCCACGGGTGCTGCTCGGGCGCTCGATACAACACGAGCCACAGCAGCAGCCAGCCAAACCCGAGCAAGCCCGTGACCACGAACGTCGAACGCCAGCCGTACGCCGTCGCCAGCCACACGATGATGGGGGGAGACACGGCGCCGCCGAGCGCGGCGCCCGTGTTGAAGATGCCCATCCCCAGCGCGCGCTCCTTCACGGGGAACCACTCGCCCACGGCTTTCGCCGCCCCGGGCCAGTTGCCCGCCTCGCCGAAACCGAGGACGCCGCGCCACACCCGGAAGGTGGACGCGGTGCGGGCGGTCGCGTGCATGATGGCCGCGAAGGACCAGACGATGATCGAGAAGATGAACCCAAGACGCGTGCCGACCCGGTCGTAGATGCGCCCCGAGACCATCTGGCTGATCCCGTAGAGCACCAGGAAGCTGTTCTGGATCGCCGCGTAGTCGGCGTTCGACAAACCGAGGTCGTCGCTGATCGACGTCTTCAGCACGGAGACCGTCTGGCGGTCGATGTAGTTGATGACCGTCGCGCAGAAGATCAGCGTGATGATGCACCACCGCAGCCGTGGAATGCGGCGGCTCATCGCGTGAACATCCCCCCGTTCACTTCGACCGTCTCGCCCGCCAGGTACGCGGACTCTTCGCCGGCCAGAAAGGCGATGACCCGCGCCACGTCCTCCGGCGCGCCCGCGCGGCCGAGCGGGATCGTCTTCACCGTGGCCTCGAAGACCTCCGGCTTGGTGAACGTGCTGTGGAACGGCGTGCCGCCGATGAGACCCGGCGAGACCGCGTTCACGCGGATGCCGTGCGGCGCCAGCTCACGACTCCACGCCTTGGTCAGCGTCAGCACGGCGGCCTTGGCCGCGGCATAGACCGACGCCCCCGGCGCGCCGCCGTTGTGCGCAGCGAGCGAGGTGACGTTGACGATCGCGCCGCTCTTGCGGGAGATCATGCCCGGCGCGACGGCCTGGCAGCAGAGGAACGCGGTGAGGACGTTCACGTTGATGACCCGGTGGAAGAACTCCTCGGGCATCTCGACGAGTCCGTAGCGACCGAGCAGGCCGCCGGCGTTGTTGACGAGGATGTCGATCCGGCCGAACGCAGCTTCCGCGGCACAGATGGTCCGCAGGACCTCCTCGCGCCGCGTGAGATCGGCCTGGAACGCGAGCGCGCGCCGCCCGAGCGCCGCGATCTCGTTGACGAGGCCCGACGGCCCCGGCTCGGCGGAGTAGTAGTGGACGGCGATGTCCGCACCGCGCTCGGCGAGCGCAACCGCCGTGGCGCGCCCGATACCGACTTCCGCGCCAGTGACGAGCGCGACTTTTCCGGTCAAGTCCGTCATGTGGTTCTCCCCTTTTGTTGGAAGGCGTCGGCGGACACCAGGGCGACCGCCCCTTTCAAGCGAGGATGTTCCGGGAGCGCAATCGTCACGAGCTCCGTCGCGCCTCCCGCCGGGGCGAGCGCCCGCTCCGCGAGCGCCCGGCGGACGGTCGGTTCGATGAGGTCCCAGGCGCCGATGATCTCGCCCGAGAGATAGATGCGCTGCGGATCGACAGCGTTGACGAGGCTCGCCAGGCCGAGGCCGAGGTACCGCGCGGTGGCCTGCAGCGCGGCCGTCGCCTTGTCGTCCTCGCCGCGCGCCCGCGCGATGAGGTCGTCCACGGTGAACGTCGCCACCTCGTGCGGGATCGGCTTGTGCGGAGAGAGCTCGCGGCCGAAGTAGCGGGAGAGCGTCGCCAGGTTGGACACGTACGCCTCCCAGCACCCCGCCGCCCCGCACGCGCACGGAGGCCCGTCGATGTTGAGCGGAAGATGCGCGAACTCGCCGGCGACGTTGTGCCGGCCGCGCAGCAGCTCGCCACGGACGACGATGCCGACGCCGACGCCGTCAGAGACGTTGACGAAGACGATATCGCCTTCACCCGCCATTTCGCCGCGCGACGCGAGGAGCTGCGCGAGCGCGCACGCGCGGCCCGAGTTCTCGACCGTGACCGGAAGCTGCGTTGCCGCGGCGAGCGCCGCCTTGAGCGCGAGGTTGCGCCATCCGAGCCGAGGAGCGAACAGCACGCGGTCGCCGCCCGGGCCGACCATGCCCGGCACCACGACCCCCACCCCCTGGCAGTCACCGAGATCCGGATGCGCCGCGCGCGTCTGTGCGATACGGTCGGCCAGGATCTCCACGAACCGGCCGGCGTCGGGGTCCGTCGAGAAGCTCGACACGCCGACGAGCGGCGTCCCCAGCAGGTCGCTCACCATCACGTAGGTCCGCGTCGGCCTCACGTCCACGGCAAAGACCCACCGCTTCCGCGAGTCGATGTAGAGGAACTGGGGCTTGCGCCCGCGCGCGGTCTCGCCCTTGGCTCCCTCGTAGAGCAGGCCTTCGGCGATGAGGTCGTTCACGATCAAGCTGATGGCGGCGCGCCTCGTGCCCATGATCCGCGCGAGGTCCGCGCGTGAGAGCGGCTGCCGGCTCCGCACGATGTTCAGCAGGATGCGCCGGTTGATCTCGCGCGACGTGCCCCGGCCGGCGACTTGGAATCGGTGCGGATGGCTCTTTCGCATGACTGGCTCCCGGAACCTGACCTTCAGCGACACGACTCAGCGGTTCGCCGGCAGGACGGCGAGAACGACGTGGAACCGGTGGGACCCGGCCTTCGGCGACTCCAGCCGGAGCTCCGACCCCCGCTGCTCCGCCGCGCCCTTGGTGATCGACCCCGGCTGGCCGGGGGCCGCGACAGAGGTCGGGCCGACCGTGCCGCGCAGGCCAGCCGGCTCCTTGACGGCGACGCGCATGGCCGTGCCCTTGGCCGCGCCGCCGATCCAGTCGCCACCCTCTTGGTGCAGGGGATCGTCGGTGTGAAGGTACCACTGGACGGCGGCCTCGCGCGACAGGCGGATGTCGTCCCTCACGCTGAACGTCTCTGCCCCGTCGAACTCGAAGGTGCGCGTGAAGCGCTGGACGCCGGCTTCCGGCCGATAGGCTCCTGCCGCCTCGGCTTCGATCCGCAGCCCGCGGCTGCTCGAAACCGACGTGATCCGCGTCTCGGCGAGCCGGGCGTAGTCGCTCCCCCGCCAGACGTCGTGATCGCCCTCCACGCCCTGGCCGAGGCCGTCCACGGTGATCGTGTTGTGATGGCGCGTCTGCGGCATCCCGGCGTACCCGGTGTCACCGGTCAGGTACCGGCCGCCCGCCCAGACGATGAAGCTGTTCGCGTCGGGATGCGCGTGACCGCTGTCGAGGCTCCACTCGGGAGCGCTGGCGAGAAGGCGGGCGACGCGATGCCCCTCGGGCGGCCCTGCCTTGAACGCGACCGCGACCGCATCGGGTCCCCACGAGGTCCGGTAGCAGACCACGCCCGAGTCCTGGAAGTGGTGTGTCAAGGGAAGCGCCATCATCGGCGCGGCCTTCAACGCGGGGTCGCGCCACAGCAGCGACCAGTACTCCTCGAGATTGCCGTGACCGGCACGCGCGCAGCGCTCAGCCACCGCCTGCGTTTCGGGATCGTGGAGACGTGCGGCGACGCGGTAGAGCACGTTGTAGTTGCTCTGAAGCGTCCCGCCCGGGTAGAGACGGCCGTACTCTCCCCCGGTCTTCGCCCGCGTCAGCGGCCCTTCCCAGATGTCGCCGAAATCGAAGGCGTTCTGGACGTCGGGCAGGAGGGCGTGCGCAAGATACAGCTTCCAGTTGCGCGCGGGCCCAAGCTCCCACAGGCTCTCCCCGGTCGCATGCTCCCACGCGTCGTAGAAGTGCACGAGCCACGGCGACGAGAAGATCCAGGTACTCGAGCCCCTCGTAGTAGTAGCCGTCCGGGCTCAACAGCTGATTGGCCCGATGATGGTGCGCCCTCGCGAGCGCGGCCCATTTCGGGGCGTCCGCCGACTCCCCCATCAAGGCCAGCGCCGCGATCCCGAGCCCGGCGGTGGGGATGAAGTTGTGGTTCTGGGTGAAGTTGAAGCGCTTGCCCGGCCCCGGCGAGAAGGCCTTGCAGACCAGGCCGGCGTGCTGTTCCAGTGACTTGCGAATGCGGCCGCGTTCCGCGTCCGTCAAATCCTGGTAGAGCAGGTCGTAGCTCCACCCGATCGCGTAGAGCAGATGCCCGGCCGCGAGATCGATGTTCGGCTTGCTGTAGGCATATCCCCACGGCTCGTAATCGATCGCCGCAAGCACCCAGGTCCGGGCCGCTTCGAGATAACGCGGGTCGCGCTCGATCGCGTAGGCAAGCGCCGCTCCGCTGATCGCGTACGCCACGTTGTTCTGCGAGCGCCGCTCCTGCGGTCCCGGCGGCGGCGGCGGCGGCCCCTGCAGGGCCGGCAGCGAGCGCAGCGCTCGCTGCCATTCGTCGCGGTGCGTCGTCCTGGCACGCTCTCGCAGCCCCGCCAGCTCCGACTTGGTGACGAACACGCGCGGGTGCACGCCCACCAGCTCGGGGCGCAGCTTTGCCTCGAAACGAACCAGCGCCTCGAATGACGGCACAACGTCATTCAGCCTGGCCGCGCCGGCCGTCCCCGGTCGGACAGGCGTCCCGCCTGTCGTCACGGCCGCTCCGCCCGGTAGGACAGGCGTCCCGCCTGTCGTGACAGCGGTGGCCGCCACGCCGGCGAGCAGGAAAACCCCGACTATCCAAGGAAGAGAGCGACCGAGTCGTGTCATGGCTGCCTCTCTCCGTTGTCCTAGAACGTCACCCGCACACCCAGCTGCATCCGGCGCATCGGGTTCGCCGTGCGGATCACTCCAAAGGTGGGCGTTCCGACCGCGGTGCCGGGCTGCAGGAGGCTCACGATGTTGAACGCGTTGGTCGCCTCGGCACGGACGGCCAGCCGCATGGTCCCCGGCAAGTGGAACTCGCGCGTGACGGAGAGGTCCACGACCTTGTAGCCCGGGCCGTCGAGGATGTTGCGCGGCGAATTGCCGTCGACCGGGTGACCCGGCGTGGCCGGGTTCTGCACGAACGCAGCGGTGTTGAACCACTGCGCGGCGGTTGGCTCCGCGAGGTGCGGATCGCCAACCAGTTGCGCGCGGTCGGTGCCGTCGGCACCGCCGTCGAGGTTGGCATCCACGTTGTTGTTGGTGACGGTGAACGGGATGCCGCTCCGCAGCCTCACGATCGGCGCGACGTTCCAGCCGTTGAGGATGTGGCGCAGCGCGGCGTGTCCGCCCTTGTAGTAATTGAGCTCCCAGTTCGCGCTCACGCCGAACACGTGACGCTGGTCGGTGTCCGCCCGGCCGTATTCGTCCCCCAGCTTGGTGAAGTTCTGCGCCTGGCCCTGCGTCGTATTGTTCACCAGCTGCACGCTCGACATCGTCTTGCTGTAGGTGTAGAAGCTGCTGAAGCTGACGCCGTGCCACGGGCGCATCGCGGCGGTGAGCTGCAGGCCGTTGTAGTCCGACTCCTGGTCCGAGTCGAGGAGCCGCACCAGGCCAACCGTCTTGTTCGGGCGCCGATCCTTGACGTTCCCCGTCGTCGCGTCCGACGTGGGGAGCGGGTAGTTCACGTCGCGGTCGAAAGGCAGGTTGCGGTTGAACGTGCCGATGTAGGCGGCGCCGAGCGTCATGCCGCCCACTTGGCGTTGAATGCCGACGTTCGTCTGGTAGGTGTAGGCCCACTGGAAGTCCGTCGAGACCCCGAAGATGCCGCCGTCACGAGTGAACGTGCCCTGGTAGGGGAACGGGACGGTTGCGAGACCGTTGTAGGGGTTGCTCAGCGTCGCGCCGAGCGGGACGCCGGACGGGCGGCTCACCCCCTTGCCGGTGTTCGCGAACGTCAGCCGCGTGGCCCACGGCTGGTAGTTCGTCATCGTGTTCCACTCGTTGCCCGAGATGCTGCCGTAGAAGACGCCGGCCGCCGCGCGAATGGACGTCTTGCCGCTCCCGGTCGGGTCCCACACGAACCCGAGGCGCGGGGAGAAGTGCTTCCAGTCCGTCTTGATGACGCCGCGCTCCACCCCGGGGTCGCCGTAGAACAGCTGTCCAACCGGCGCGTCGGGGCGGACCGTCGATTGCCGGCCGTCGATGTAAGTGGTGAACCGGTTCTGGGGGTCGGTGCCAGGCGTCTGCACGTCCCAGCGGATGCCGAGGTTCAGCGTGACGCGGGAGCCGAGGCGGAGATCGTCCTGCAAGAAGGCCGCGCCGTACCAGCTGTTCCACAGCGCGGTCACCGGCGCGTCCTGCGTGACCTTGCTCGGGATGCCGAGCATGAAGTCCGCGAGGGCGTTTCGCGTATTCGAGGTGTTGAAGGTGAAGACGCCGTAGTTGTTGAGCAGCGTGTCCTGGATCGTCTTGTTGTAGGACACCTCGCCGCCCATCTTGAACGCGTGCGGCCCGGTGTTCCAGCTGAAGACATCGCGCGCGGAGTAGAAATCACCGCCCGCCGTCGGCCCGCCGATGGCGTTCCCGAGCGTGAAGTACCCGCTCACGGTGATCTGCGGGAGCGAGGCCGGGCCCTGGAGGACGAACGACGAGCCGAGATCCGCGAGCGAGGTCGCCGGCAGGTTGTTGCGGCCGCCGAAGTTGCGGTTGAACGAGAACCACGCCTGGTTGACCTTGTCGGAGGCCATCACCCACGTGTCGCTCACGTTCACGTTGTGCTGGCGCCAGGCATACTTCTGGGTCGCATACGGCACGGTGCCGCTCCCCGCTCTCACCGTCGTATCGCCGGCCGTGAAGAAGTATGCGCCGCTGAAGCGGTGTGCCGTATTGAGCTGGTGGTCTACCTTGAGCAGGACTTCGTCCGTATCGTAGGGGCTGTCGATGTAGCCCTGCCAGTAGTTCCCCTCGTTCGAGGCGGGCACGTACGTGTTGAGGATCCGCATCGCCACCGGGTCGAGGCGATCCGGGCAGATGACGCCGACCACGCCGTTGCACGCGAAGGGCTGGCCGGTGGCCGGGTCGTTCGGACGCGTGGCAGAAGCGGTGAAGTTGCCCGTGCGTTCGAGGGCGGTCGGCACGACCGCGGTGTTGAGGAACGTACTGCTCGTCTGCCGCAAACCTGAGTATGACGTGAAGAAGAACGTCTGGTTGTGGCGCAGCGGGCCGCCGATCGTCCCGCCGAACTGGTTGCGCTTGAACGGCGGCGTGTCGAGCTGCGATCCCCATTCCTTCGTGTTCATGTGGCCGTCGCGCAGGTACTCGAACGCCGATCCCCTGAACGCGTTGGTCCCCGACTTGGTGAGCACGTTGATCACGCCGCTCGAGAAGCGGCCGTACTCGACGTTGTAGCTGTTCGTGTGCACCCGGAACTCCTCGATCGCGTCGGGGTTCGGCAGGATGTTGCCGGTGTTGCGCAACCCGGTCATGTTGATCCCGCCATCCAGGTAGTAGTTCACCGAGCCGGTGCCGCCGTCGGCGCCGCCGTTGATCAGCGTCCGCTGCTCGGGGAATCCCAGGCTGAGGTTGCTCGTCGTCACCGAAGCGCTCGCGACGCCATTGTTGTTCGACTGCACGCCCGGGGTCAGGTCGAGGAGCGTGTACACGTTGCGATCGACGAGCGGCAGGCTCTGGATGGCCTTGGATTCGATCGTGCGCGAGATCTCGGGCGTCGCCGTGTTGACGTCGGTCGCCGCCGCTTGGACCGTCACGGATTCGGTGATCCCGCCGAGCTCGAGCGACGCGTCGATCCGGGCCGTGTCGTTCACGCGCAGCACGAGGCCGCTGCGCGTGATCGGCTTGAACCCGGAGAGCGTGATCTCCACGACGTAAGGGCCGGTCGGCAGGAACTCGATGCGGTAGGCGCCGACCTCGTTGGACGGTACCGTTCGGTTGAAGCCGGTGTCCGCGTTACGGGCGGTGACGGTGGCGCCGGGCAGGGCGGCGCCGCTCGTGTCGGTGACGGTCCCGACGAGGGTCGCGGTCGTGACCTGCGCAGCGGCGACCGGCGCCAGCGCGAGCGCCATGAAGATGGCGAGGGATGCGATACCAAACGTCTTTCTCTGGATCACAGCACACCTCTCGTTGCTAGAACTTCGAACGACAACGGCCGGCCGCACCGGAAATTTGTCGCGCAAAGAGACAATATGCTGCAGTCATGCCGCTGTCAAGTGGCTTTTTGCACCTGTTTATTGGAGTAGATCGGGTCTCTATTGCGCCAGGCGGAAACAAATCGCGTGTCTCTCGCGCTTTAGACCCAGGGAGAGACAAATTCGGCGGAGTTGCCGGCCGCCGGACGGAGACGGCCTCGAGCGCCTTCTGGATCTTCAGGTATCAGATCGCGCGCCGCCGCGCCCGCGTCTTTCTCACTTCGGGGCGTCCTCGAGCAGGCGCCGGAGCGTCGACATGCCGCGCGACGCCCGTATTCGCGCGCCTCCCTCACTGCTGCCGACGATCCCGGCGATGTCCCGAAAGCTCACTCCCATCAGATGATGGAGCACGATAGGGTCCCGGTAGTGTTCGGGCAACCGGCCGAGCGCCTGCGCGAGGATTGCCTTGTGCAGGATGGCGTCGGTCGCGGCCGCTCTGTCGATGTCGCGCTCGTCGAGCGGCACTTCCCGCGCAAGGCGTCTCCGGACGACGCGCCCGGCCATCAGCCGCACGTGCCGGGCAATCGCCAGGAGCCAGGGGGTCACGGGCAGCCGGGGATCGTAGAGGTGACGGGACCGGTGCAGCTGCAGAAACGTATCCTGCGTCAGGTCGGACGCCTGGCTGCCGCTGATCGCAAGAGCGCTGTGGTACCGCTGGACCAGGGATCGCGTCCGGTTATAGAACTCCTCGAAGGCCACACCGTCGCCCGCCTGATAGCGACACATCAGGTCGCGCAGGATCCGATCGTCCTCTTCGGAACTCGTCTGAGTCACGTTGCTGGTGACCTGCCAGAGGGTGGCCCGGTGTGGTAACCTCCGGCCACGCAACCCGTCCGATGCCATGCGGGAAACGTCTGGGGGCGTTCCGGCAAAGTACAATCGAAACCGAAGCCGGTTGCAAGTATGTCCGAATCCTCGCTGCCGTCAGCACTCCGTCACGCGATGGCGCACAGCCTCGACCCGGTGACGCCGATTGCGTCGCCGGCGCGGCGCGCGGCGCGCTTCGCGCTGGTGTGCGCCGGACTTCTCGGGCTCGTGCCGCTGGTCTGGGGCACGAGCCACCGGTTGCTGCCGCCGGAGCTGCTGGGAGCCGGGTGGGTGCTGCAGACGGCAACGGCCGTGCTCGTGTTGACCGCCGCCATTCGCGAATCGATGCCAGGACGCCTGCTGTCTCCGTTCCAACTGGGCGGCGTGCTGCTCGCGGTTGTCCTCGTCCAGGCCTTTTGGACGGCCGGCTGGTTCGCCGTGGCGCCGTGGAACCCGCCGCCGCGCCTCCACGCGCGGGTGCTTCGTGTCTGCCTCTCCCGTGAGTACCTGCTCGGCCTCGTGCCGCTCGCCGTCGCTGCCGCTTTCCTGCGCCGCGGCCTGACCACGCGCCCCGCGCTCGCCGGCGGGCTGGCGGGGCTCGCATCGGGGCTCGCCGTGGAGTCGAGCTGGCGAATCTACTGCGCCGTCACGGCGCCGGAGCACACGCTGGCGGGACACATGGGCGCCATCGCGCTCCTGACGGCGACCGGCGCGCTGGCCGGCAGGCTGATTGGCCGACGTTCCTCGGTCTGACCGCCTCTCACGTAGTCTGCCCTTCCACAGACCCGACACCCTTCGGCTTCCGTTTCCTCTGACCAGTCCCGGCGACGCAGGCGCGCGGCACGTGCGTGAGAGCGCGCGGTCGCGGTGCGAAACGATTGCCTCCGACCGGCAAATACCCTGATAGGCACCGTTCGGTGCCTTCCCGAGATCACGGGAACCCGCTGGCCGGGCGGCTCTGCGCCCGGAATGGGCGAAGCTCGTTCATTGGAGGCAATCATGAAGTCGTGTGTGTTGCTGGTGCTGTCGTTGGTCCTGTCGTCGCCGTGCACGGCGCAGTATTCGTTCACCACCGTCGATTATCCCGGGGCCGCCATCACGCGGCTCGTCGGGCTCAACGACCACGGCGAGGCGGTCGGGAACTACTCCCTGGCCGGGCAAGTCCGACACGCGTTCAAGTACTCGCGCGGCAGGTTCGAGGCCTTGGACCCCACCGGAGTGCTGGGGACGCACGAGAGCGCCGCCAACCAAATCAACAATCGTGGCGACATTACCGGCTGGTACACGGATGGCACGCGGCATGGGTACGTCTTGCGCGATGGCGTGGTGCACACCGTCGATTATCCCGGCGCCACGTACACCCAGGTGAACGGGGTGAGCGACACCGGTATCGTCTTTGGTCACTTCAGGAATGGCTCGCAGCCGTTCCACGGGTTCATCCTGAAGGACGAGGTCTTCACGCAGATCGACTTCCCCGGCGCGGTCAACACGTACCCCTACTACGTCAACACGCGAGGTGACGTCTCCGGCAACTACAACGACCTCGCGGGCGGGACCGGACACGGCTTCGTTCTGACCAACGACGGGGCCTGGGTCGGGTTCGACGCTCCCGGCGCGATGCCGAACACCACGCTGGCGATCGGCATCAACGACCGGCGCCAGATCCTGGGCTCCTGCCGGGGGAGCAGCGGGCAGTCTCGCACCTTCCTCGTCTCATTGGATGATGTGCTCTCGACCGATGGATTCACCTTCATCGACCTCGCGGAAGGGCCCGTGACGCCCGAAACCATGAACAACGCGGGCGTGTTCGTCGGGATCTACTCGGATTCGAGGGGAACTCACGGCCTCATCGCGGACCCCACCGGGGCGTGGCGCGACTGACCGACTGCGCCAACCACGTGCTCTGACGGCGGCGCGAATGCTTGCTCTCCGCGCCGTCGTCGTCACGCCGCCGCTGATAGATGTTGCGTGGAGGCGCCCCCGGTGCGGTTTCGGGGCGACCGGGCACCGGGCGGCGCTCACTCGTCGCGCAGGGCGGTCATCGGATCGACGCGCGAGGCGCGAATGGCCGGCAGTCCGCCCGCCACCAGGATGACGGACAGGATGGCGCCCACGTTGGTGCGCCGCCCCACGTTGCGCAGTTCCAGGTGGGAACCGCGCGTGCTCGCGTCGCCCTCCTGGCGCTGCTGCGAAATGGGCGAGCCCCACCGAGCAGGCGGAGCAGGACGCTGTTGCCCTGCTCGGCCACGAGTAGGGCGAGCGCGGCCCCGGCGGCGGGCATTTCCTGTGACAGTTTTCCTGCAGGGTTTCATTGCACTGATGCTACAATCCGCCGGTCCCTGTTCAGCGTCCAGGCATCCTATGGAGACGAGGGCCGCTGATATCGTATTCGTCTTCCCACCTGCCTACGAGAATCTGGGCGCCTTCAGGAACCACCTTGGAGTGTCCTACCTGCGTGCGGCTCTGGCACGCGAACAGATCTCTACGGTCCAGTATCTGAATCCGAACCCTGGAACGGTGGACAGCGTCGCGGACGACGTCCTAAGACACAGACCTGGTGTTGTGGGCTTCACCGTCTATGACACGAATTTCGCCCTCTCCATCGCCATCGCTCGCAGCATCAAGCGAAGGCGGCGTGGTGTCCGCGTAGTGTTCGGCGGGCCGTCGGCGAGTTTCTGCGCGCCGCAGATCCTGAAGAACCAACCCGATGTGGACGCCTGCGTGGTGGGTGAAGCCGAGGAGACAGGGGGCCGCATCTTCACGAAACTGCTGGAGCCGGGCGACCTCAAGGACCTGCCGCCGGGACTCGCCGTACGCCGGGATGGCGAGATTGCGGGGACCGCGCTGCCGCCGTTGGTGGGCGGCACTGATTCGACCCTGCCGCCCGCCCACTCGGCGCTGGACGTCGTGCCCTCTCCGTACCTGAACGGTGCGCTCGACGACGGCCGGACAGGCATACTCACAGGACGTGGGTGCACGCATCATTGTCAATACTGCTGTTTTGCCGCGCTCGGACGGAAGAAGTTGCGTCTGCACTCGGTCGAGCGCGTCGTGGCCGAGCTGGAATCCATCGCCGACCTTCAAAAGCGTCACGGCGAGCGGTACGTCGTGCCAATCCACGACGACGCCTTTACCCTGCTGCCGGCGCGAGCCAAATCCCTGTGTCAGGCCGTCATCGACCGCGACCTCGGGCTTCTGCTTTCGTGTATTACCCGCGCCGATGCCGTGGATGACGAACTCCTGCGACTGATGCGCGACGCGGGCTTCGTCAGTGTGGCTTTCGGGTTGGAGAGCGCCGTGCCGTCGGTGTTGCGCGCGAGTGGCAAGGTGCGGCCGCCCGGCTGGGCACACCCGGACCTCGAACCGGAGCGGGAGTTCGTAGAGCGGGTGCGCAACAGCGTCATCACCGCCAAGGCCTACGGCTTCAATGTCGGTGTGAGTATCATCCTCGGCTTGCCGACCGAGACTCTGGAAGACGGAAAGGCGACACTCCGCTTCGTGAAGACCCTTCCGGTCGACTTCTACATGCACAACTTCCTGTGGGTGTATCCGGGCACGCCGTTGTGGGAAACTCACGACCGTTTCGGCATCACTTGCGGCGTCGATTCCACGGGTTTGGCCGTCACCACCGACTATGCGTACGACCCCGAAAAGGTACGGCCACTTCGCCGTTGTTCGTTGGAGCAGGATGCGCTCGTAATCAAGACGCTGACGACCGACGCCCTGCAGGGCTGCGGCGCGTCACTCAAGCCTGAAGGCGGCACCTCGATCGCCGTGCTCCGTGGCGGAGCGCTGACGCGGGAGAGCGCTGAGTGGCTCGCTCACATTCTCGACGTGGGCAGCACCCTGGTTCATCTGTACCCGACGCTGAAGCGCACGAAAGAACATCTCCAGCTCTCCGACGACCGGCGCACGTTCATCGACTGCCTGGTGCCCGCCCGGCATTACATACAGATGCTGCCCCGCGCGGAAAAGGGCGGGAATTCGCGGTGGATGCTCGCCTGTTCAGGCGTCGATTTCTACGCCCGCCACAAACCCAAACTCGTCTCCCTCACTACGTCAGACGGCCCTGAACCGTTCCTCGACTGGCTTGTAGGCGCTTCCACCGAATGCGCCCTTTGTGAGGTGTGGGACCTTCTACGCCGGCCGACCGAGCTGACACGGTTTCTCGATGGCGTACCGAAGGAGAGCGTCGGTGACCGGCTGCGCCGCATGGCCGTTGCCCCGGGACTGAAATATCCGGGAAGATGGCTCGAAGGAAAGGCGCCCTGCCTCTCGCTCACCAGGATCGAGGTGGATGCCGAAGGGGTCGTGCGACCGTGTCAGCACGGCGAGCCGATCGGAAAGATCGGGGATGAGAAACGGGTCCTGCAAGGACGCCTGGCCCGGCTGGCAGCTGAAGCGGAGCTGCGTCGCGGGTGTGGCGAGTGCTCGCGCACGGACTGCTCCCGCTGTCCGTGCCCCGGCGTGGACGACCGCACGTATTGCAGCGTGATGCGACACCAACGACGGGCACTTGGCTTTTTCGAGTGGGTCCACGCGTATTCGCGAATTCCATGTCTGCTCGCGATTGAACGAGATAAGGTGGCAGGTGATTAGTAGAACCGACAGGAGGATGAGAATGCGCAAAGAACCGAGTGTCGAGACGCTGCTCCGTCGGACTCTGGGCAAGGAGGCCGCAGACGCCCTGCTGGCCAAGATCGACCGCATGGTGGCTGGGGGCGCCAAGAAGGCAGCGATCGAGAAGGCAGTCACGGCGGACCTCCAAAGGCAGTTCGTGCAGCAAGTAGTTTCGGCGGTCATTTCACAGATCGGCCCGATACCGGTGAAAGTCCAGGGTGGTGTCCAGGCGAGGGTGAGGCCTGTGGTGAGAGCTATTGTCGCCCGAACCCCCGCTATCAACCGGGGCGTTCAGGCAAAACCCGGACCCAGGCCGAGTCGGACCTCGAAGGCCGCGAGGTAGAGGCAGGATCGGACTCGACACCGTCAGGGTTCGCCGCTCGCAGACTTGCGGTCCCCGACTACGGCTGCTTCGAGGAGTCGATGAGTCGATCGAATCGTGGGTCAGCCTTGAGCGGCGCGAGATTCGGGTCGATTGACAGCCAGGCTGGCGAGACGTAATACGGAATCCTCAGCAGCGGCTCCAGGCGATCGAGCGCCTTCTCGCGTTCGCCGAGAACCGCGTAGATACGGACGAGTTGGTGCTGGATGTAAGCCCCGGCCCAGGCATCTCGCGAGATGGGCAGCGCGGCAACCCCACGTTCCCCCTGGCGGATAGCCTGTTCACGACGCCCCAGGTAGGCGAGCGACAGGCCGTGCAGTACCAGCGTCTGCCCATCGTCTGGTGCCTCGATCAATTGACGACGGAATTCTCGTTCCGCGTCCTCGGCGTTGCGCCGCAGGCCGACGGCGTCGCCCTCGAGCCAGTGGATCTGAGCAAACGCAAGCGCGCGCATCGCGAGGTTGCCTCCGAAGGCTTCCGCCGGCAGGTGCAGGAACGGCAAGCGCTGCCGGGCGTCGAAGATCCAGAGGAGGTCGAAGCCGATGCCGAACTGCACGAGATTCGCACGCTCCCGCTCCGTCGGTTGCTGCGCCAACCAGGCCCGAGCCGCGGCCAGGTTGCCCTGTGCGAGCAGTCACCATTGCCTTGTACTCGACCAGTGCCGGATTCGTTGGCGCTATCTCGAGGCCGGCGTCAACGGCCTCCATCGCCTGTGCGTAGCGCCGCGTCCACAGGCGCGCTGCCGTCAAGGGCAGCAGAGCGCGCACCGATCGCGGATCGACGGACAGTTGCTGCTCGAGGTGGGCGATGCACTCATCCCAGTGCCCGAGGCCTCTCTCCGCCATCGCGGCGCCGCCCAGCAGGTCAGCGTTGCTCGGCGCCGTAGCCAGTCCTTGCTTGGCTTGATCGAGCGCGCGCGCGTTGTCTTTCTCCACCCATAGAAAGTACGTGCTCATCGCCAGCCGCCCTTCCGGGAGGTTCGGCACGAGCTGAAGCGCTCGCTCGGCAGCCTCGCGCGCGCCAATTGCCAGTGGAGGGGCAGGCAGAGAGCTGTAGTACAGATTCGAATCGGGCCCAGGACAGCCGTGCCCAGGCCAGGGCAAACCGAGGGTCGAGCGCGACCGCCCGCTCGCAGTGGGCAGCCATTCGCTGGAGCGTGGCCGCGTCGGCGGGCCAGTCGAGCCAGGCGGCCTCGCCACGCAGGTTCTCGTCGGTACGCCGCCAGGTTCGTCGTGGGCCGCATGGCCAGGCGCCGCTGTTCCTGCCCGCCAAGCGTCACGTTCAGCGCCCCGGCAACCCGCGTGGCGATTTCCCCCTGCACGCGGAAGACGTCTTCCACGACCGCATCGAACGAGTCCTGCCACCGTGTTATCGGCGAGCCGCCCTGCGGCGCCTCAACCAGTTCTGGCACCACACGGATCCGACTGGCGCCCGTACTTCCCTTCTGCCATCGCACCCTGCCAGTCAAGAGATAACGGACACCCAGCTCCTTCGCAATCGTCTGTGGCGTCTTGGCGCTCCCCCTGTAGGCCATCGCGCTACCGCGCGCAATGACCGTGAACCGCGCCAATGATGCCAGCCGGCTCCGCACCTCGTCGGTCATGCCGTCAGCGAAATACGCATCGTCCGCGGGCCCGAGGTTCTCGAATGGCAGCACCGCGATGCGAACGTCGCCAGGACCCGCAGACGACGGCGTTGTCCTCCACCGACCCCGGTTCACGAGACCCCAGACCGCAACGGCCACGACCAGGAGAATGAGCGCACCAGCGAGCGCTCGAGGCGTCAGACGATTCGCGTACCGTGAGCCCAGGGCATGCGAGACATGCGCAGTCGCGCTGCCCTCGCCCGACTGGCGGATCCATCTCAGTTCGTCGGCGACGTCGTGTGCGGATTCCCAGCGCTGGTCTCGATCCTTGGCCAGGCAACGGCGCACGAGACGGTCGAGAGCCGGCGGCGTCATTGGCTGCACTGTGCTGACGAGCGGCGGCTCGCTGACCATGATGGCGGAGATGACGCTGGCCTCCGTGTCGCCCGCGAACGCCCTGCGGCCCGTCAGCATCTCGTAGAGCAGCGCACCGAACGCAAACAGGTCAGTGCGGGCGTCGATTGCCTTGCCTTCAAGCTGCTCGGGCGCCATGTAAGGCACCGTGCCCAGCACCGACCCAGGCGTGGCCGACGGCTCGCGCGTCGGCGCCGACGACACGCACGCGCTTGCCTCTGTGGCGGGCCGCTTGAGCTTGGCTAGGCCAAAGTCGAGCAGCTTCGGGCCCGCCTTCGTTAGGATGATGTTGGCGGGCTTCAGGTCTCGGTGAATGATTTCCTGCTTGTGCGCGGCCGCAAGGGCGTCCGCCACCTGGGCTCCGACGTCGAGAGCCTGCTCGAGGGGCATGGCGGCCCTGCGCAGCCGGTGCGCGAGCGTCTCGCCTTCCAGGTATTCCATGACCAGGAAGTCGGTGTCGGCCTCACGGCCGATGTCGTAGAGAACGCAGATGTTCGGATGATTGAGCGCCGACACCGCGCGCGCTTCGTCCCTCGAAGCGCGCGCGGCGGTCAGGATCGGCCGCGGCGGCGGGTGGCAGCACCTTGATGGCGACGGTGCGCCCGAGCCGCGTGTCGCGGGCCTTGTAGACCTCGCCCATGCCGCCCGCACCGATCGGTGCCACCAGTTCGTACGGACCGAGCCGAGCGCCGACGGCGAGCGCCATGCAGCCTCCAGTGACTGATGTTTCGGCGGGTCAATGCGAGCCTTGCGGATTGTAGCACCACGGTTGGGGCCCCAATGCTGTATGGCTCAGGTATGGCGCGGGTGCTGTGCGTCGGTGCAAATTGGCCTGAACGCGGTGCAGGCTGTTGGGGCTGAGCCGCCGACCGCCACGGACGACTCTCGGACCTCGGCGATAGCGAACGGGGGGGTCACGCCTCATCGACTCATGCGCGTCGAGGATTTCGCCGCGGTTGGCGGCCGTCCGTTGGGCGCGCGGTGATATCCTCAATCCAACCCGACAACTGGAGGAAACACCGACGACTCATCTGGGACGCGGAGCGGTCGCATGCCCTACCAACTCTCGCACGTGCGTCACCTCTGGAACGACGACGAGGCCGACCGCCTCTCCGGCCTCGACCGCCTCGTGTACCGCTCCAACAAGCTGGGCGAGGACCTCACCCTCACCAACACGGGCGGGGGCAACACCTCGTCCAAGCTGCTGGAACAGGATCCCCTCACCGACGAACTCGTCGAGGTCCTATGGGTGAAGGGGTCCGGCGGCGACCTGCGCACGGCGACGCGCGACGGGTTCGCTTCGCTCTACCTCGAAAAGGTGCGGGCGATGAAGCCCCGCTACCTGGCGAGCCCGGAACGAGGGCCGAAGACCGCCGTCGAAGACGCGATGTACCCGATGTACAGCCACTGCGTGTACGGCCTGAACCCGCGCGCCTGCTCGATTGACACCCCGCTCCACACGTTCGTCCCCTACCGGCACGTCGACCACCTGCACCCGAACGCCGTGATCGCGATTGCCGCGTCCGTGAACCAGGAGCGCCTCTGCCGCGAGGTCTACGGCGACGATGTGATCTACGTCCCGTGGCAGCGCCCCGGCTTCGATATCGGCCTGCTGATCGAGCGCCTGATCGCGGAACACCCGCACGCCAAGGGCGTCCTGCTCGGACACCACGGCATGAGTTCGTGGGCCAACGACGACAAGGACTGCTACCAGACGGCGCTCGAGATCATCGACCGGGCCGCCGCATATATCGAGTCGCACGACCGCGCAGAGCTGACCTTCGGCGGCCGCCGGCACGACGACCTGCCGGATGACGTGCGGCGGCAGCTCCTCGTGCGGATCCTTCCCGTCATTCGTGGCCTCGTCTCCAGGAACGCGCGCGTTGTCGGCACGGTCCAGGACGACCCGGAGATGCTCCGCTTCGTCAACAGCCGGGACGCGCCGCGTCTCGCCGAACTGGGCACGTCCTGCCCCGATCATTTCCTCCGGACGAAGATCAAGCCGCTGTTGGTCGACTGGAATCCGGGCAGCCGCGACGTCACGGCGCTCGAGGCAGCGCTCGAGGAAGGAGTCGCGCGGTACCGCGCCGACTACGCCGCGTACTACGAGAGGTACCGGCGGCCGGACTCGCCGCCGATGCGCGACCCCAGCCCGACCGTCGTCCTCGTTCCCGGTCTTGGCATGGTCGCCTGGGGCAAGGACAAGAGTGAATCGCGCGTCACGGCCGAGTTCTACAACTGCGCGGTCGAGGTGATGCGCGGCGCCGAGTCGATCGACCGCTACGAGGCGATGGATCCCCAGGAGGCTTTCGACATCGAGTACTGGTCGCTCGAAGAGGCGAAACTGCGCCGGCTGCCGCCCGAGAGGGAACTGGCCCGCCAGGTCGTCGTGGTGGCCGGCGCCGGGTCCGGCATCGGCAAGGCGACGGCCCTGCGACTCGTCGCGGACGGCGCGCACGTCGCGTGCGTGGACCGCGACGAGGCCGCGGCGAAGATGACCGCGGCGGAGATCGTCGCCCGCTACGGCACCGGGATCGGCGTCGCAGGGACAGGCCCGAGCCACTGCGGGCCGGCCATCGGGCTCGGCTGCAACATCACGGATCGGGACACCGTGGCGTGCATGCTCGGTGATGTGGTCCTGGCGTACGGCGGCCTCGACGCGGTGGTGGTCACCGCGGGCGTGTTCGTGGCGCCGGACCGCGGCGGGCGGATCCGCGACGACCAGTGGGCGACGACGTTCGGCGTGAACGTCACCGGCGCCTACATCGTCGCCGACGAGGCGAAGACGATCTTCGATCGCCAGGCGCTGTCCGCGAACATCGTGCTGACAACGAGCGCCAACGCGGTGGTCGCGAAGAAGGGCAGCCTGGCGTACGACGCGAGCAAGGCCGCGGCGAACCATCTCGTGAGGGAGCTGGCCGTCGAGATGGCGCCGCTCGTACGCGTGAACGCCGTCGCACCGGCGACGGTGGTGAAAGGCAGCACGATGTTCCCCCGCGACCGTGTCGTCGCGTCGCTGAAGAAGTACGGCCTCGCGTTCGACGAGTCGGACACCGACGACCAGCTTCGGTCGACACTCGCCGACTTCTACGCGCAGCGCTCGCTCCTGCGGCGGCCGATAGACCCCGACGATCAGGCCGAGGCCGTGGCGCTGCTGCTCTCGCGCCGGTTGTCCAAGACGACGGGCCACGTGATCCCCGTGGACGGAGGACTCCAGGACGGCTTCCTCCGCTGAACGCCAACTCGAGGGCCCGCCGCCCGCGCCCGATGCAGCTAATCCCGCCAGAGCAGCGCGAGGGGGAGATTGATTGCCTCGAACGGCTCCAGGTTCACGGTCTCATGGCCGGTGTGGGTGGCCACGCTGGTCCAACGGCCGTTGTCGAGGCGCCGCGCTTCGATCGTCCTGGCAACGGGGTCGAGCAGCCATGCGTGGGACACGCGCTCGTCCGCGTAGATGGCCAACTTCCTCGCGCGAAACGACGCGGTGCCCGACGATGCCGTCTCGCAGACCCAGTCGGGCGGGAGCGAGAAGTAGGCGGTGTCGGGCAGCTCGGGCAGCCGCGACCCTCGCCATCCGGCCAGGCAGGGAACGAGGATATCGGCGCCCAGGTGCAACTCGGGTTCAGAGAGGATCTGCCAGCCGCCTGGATCCTCGCGACTGCCAGGCGGCCGGAACAGCATCCTGCCGAGTGTCACGGTGGCGGCGGCCACGCGAGGCGCCGGTCGCGGGCTCGCGTGGAGCTCCCCATCGAGGATCTCCGCAACCACACGGTCGGAAAGACCAACGAGGTCGTCGAAGCTGGCGGGGCGATCGAACGGCGGGACGCGCGGCACGACCTGGATTGTACCTCGTCGAGTCGCACCGCCCGTGCCGCATGGGCACGCCATTCTGTCCCGGCTCGCCGCTCGTGTTCATGAACGGCAGGACGGGGAGCCGAGGGCCTCGCGCAGCCTACGAGCCAGGACCTGCCGCCATTCGGCTTATGGGCGTCAGTTTCATCCTGCGCAGCAGCTCCGCAAACCGCGGGTCGCCGCGCAGCGGGTCGAAGAAGCAGTACCGCTGGATTGGCACCATCATCCGATCGCTCGCCTCGACGGCACGACCGAGCCAGGCGAAGGTGTTGTCCACGTCGCCGAGACCGAGGTACGTCCATGCGAAGCTGGTGGGCGGCACGTAGACCTGGTGGTCGGCCGCCGCCTGCAGCTGCGCGAGCACGCCTCGGGCCTCGTCGGTCCTGCCGCCCTGACCCAGCGCCAGGCCGAGCCACCCGAGCATCAGCATCGACCCGCCCGACAGTTCGACCGACCGGCGGTGGGCCGTAATTGCCTCGTCGAACAGCCCCTTGGCCGCCGTGGCGGCACCGAGCAGCCAGTACCCCACGTAGTTATCGGGCTCCAGCTCGACGAGCAGGCGCGACTCCTCGGCGGCCCGGTCGGTACTGCCGATCCAGGTGGAACAGGATCGCCAGCCACGCCCGAATGAGGGCTGAAAGAGGGTCGTCTTCCGCTGCCGCGTGCAGTTCGTCGATCGCCTCCTCGAGCCGGCTTTCCGGGGCGAGGAGCGGGCCCATCGCGTGCCAGAGCCGCACCATCGGCGACGACGGGTTCAGTTCGCGCGCCCTGTCGACATGACGCCTGACCGCGGGCCAATCGTAGTCGAGGAGCCACCGGAAGTGCCCCAGGAGCGCGTGGGCGTCGGCGAGGGTGTTGTCGATCTCCAACGCCCGCAGCGCGTATGCCATCCCGATCCCGGCCACCGTCTTTGGCGGCGCGAAACCCATGAAGTCGAAGTACCACCACAATTCCGCAAGCGCGGTGTACGCCAGGGCAAACCGGGGGTCCCGCTCGACTGCCTGCTCGAAGCAGCGTCTGGCCGCGGCGAAGTTCTCGGGTGTCTGCCTGACGAGGTAGTGGCGCCCCTGCCGGTACAGCGTGTGCGCCTCCAGGTCCTCCGTCGGCTTTCTCGATGTGGCGATCGCTGCCGTGCCTGGCGCCACCCCGAGCTTCGCTCCAATCGCTTCAGTCAACGCCGTCTCGATGGCCAAGAGCTCGTCGAGCCTCGCTTCGTAGCGAGAGGCCCACACGTGGGCCTGATCGCTGACGCGGATCAGCTGCACGTTGAGGGTCGCGCTCTCGGCGCCCCGACGGGCGCCGCCCTCGACGACGAAGTCGAGGCCCAGTTCCCGGGCAATGGTCGCGACGTCCTTGCGCGTGTCCTTGTAGTGGAAGCTGGTGGTGCGCGCGATCACCGCGAGCCCGTTCGGGGCGAACAGGGCGAGCGCCGTGATGACCTCGTCGGTCATCGCGCTCGCAAAGTAGTCCTGCCCGGGGTCGCCGCTCGTGTTCATGAACGGCAACACCAGGAGCCGGGGCCGCGGGGCGAGCGCGCCATCCGGCCGGATGACCGTGTGCACCGCGGCGATGAAGCGGTAGCCGTGCCTGGGAAGCGTCTCGATGAAGCGGGGGTGGTCCGCGGAATCGCCGAGGGCGTCGCGCAGCCTCGCGACAGCGGTGTTCAGGATATTGTCGAAGTCGACGTACACCTCGTCGGGCCACAGCCGGTGCCGGAGTTCCTCGCGCGTCACGACCTGCCCGGGCCGTTCGAGCAGCGTCAACAGCACGGTGAGCGGCTGATCGCGAAGCCGCAGCGTGGTCCCGCGCTTCGAGATCCGGTGCGACTGGAGATCCACCTCGAAGGGGTCGAAGCGGACGATTGTGGTCACGGTCGTTCCTCCGGGGGTCGCGTCCCGCGCGAGTGCGGGCACATGCCGAAGCCGACGATCGGACCTCATCTCGCTGAGGTTGAACGGACGGAGTGTATTCCTCCGGACGCGAGACGGTCAATCGGACATCGACGGGGACATCGACGGGGGGCGGACGGAAACCGGGGACAAGCGGACGCAGCTAAGATCCGTCCGTCCAGTAGATTACACGTCAATAAACGGTCAAGACCGGATCAACAGCGAGTCCATTGCTTGCCCCTCGAGGTCCTGCCACGATCAGCGCCGCGGCAACCGTCCTTCCTTCACCGAGGTGCCCTATGAAGTGGCGCGTCGTGATCGTCGTCGTGCTCCTCGTTGTCGCCTGCCGGGTCATGGCGGATGGCTCCGCCGGGCAGCAGGCCGTGCTCACAACCGATCTGACCGGTACGCTGGGCGGCACCGCGTACAAGATCCGTGTGCCGGAGAACTGGAACGGCACGCTGCTCGTCTTCGCACACCCACACCAGCTCACTGATCCGCAGCCGTGGCCAGCCCCGCAGGTCCCGGGGTTCGAGCAGCAACTGCTCGACATGGGCTACGCGCTGGCGGGTTCGGCCTTCCTCAACTCGAACAAGGACGGCGTCGTGCGCACGCACCAGTTGACTGAGTTCTTCCGGGAAACCGTGGCCAATCCGAGACGGATCATCATCTGGGGCAACTCCTTCGGCGCCGGCGTCGCGCTGGCGCTGATCGAGAAGTACCCCGGCGTCTACGATGGCGCCATCGCCAACTGCTCGCCGAGCGCCGGCAACGTCGAGAACATGGACTCGGCGCTGGCGTTCAGCCTGGCCTACGATGCGGCAATCGGCTGGCGCGAGGACCTGTGGGGCCCGGTCGAGAACGTGCGCGACGACCTGACCGTCGACGACGTGCTCCCCGTTGTCCCGTGGCCCCCCGACGGCGCCAGACCGCCCGAGTGGGAGTTCATCCGCCTCGTGATGCACCTGCCGGAGGCGGCGTTCTGGACGAAGGACCCAGGTTCAGGGGGGTGGGAGTTCTACAAGCTGCAGATGTGGAAAGCCACCGTCTTGCGCTCGGCTGCCGAGCAGGAAAACGGCGGACCGGTGGCCGAGAATATCGGCACGCGCTACACCGTGGACGAGGACGATGCCACCCTCGCGTCGGTGGGCCTAACCCGCGAATGGGTCGACCAGAATCTCGCCTACATGAACGCGCACGCCAACATCGCGGCGGACAAGGCGGCGAGAAGCCAGCTCGCCCACTGGGGCGCGCCAACCGGGCAGCTGCGGAGGCCGGTGTTGACGATGCACTGCAAGGACGATGGGATGGCGTTCGTGACGACGGAAAACTACTACAAGGCCCTCGTCGAAACAGCAGGCGCCGAAGGCCTCCTCGTGCAGACATACGTGAACCGACTCGGCCACTGCACGTTCACGCCAGACCAGTACAAGAGCGCCCTAGGAGCGATGAACCATTGGCTGGACACGGGCGTTCGGCCCGACGCGTCGTTCTTCCCGGCGGCGAAGGGCTTCGATTTCGGGTTCACGCCAGGACCATGGATCTTCTGACGTGATCGGGATGGCCAGGCCTGACCGGTCGCCGGCATCGGACCACAGGACGTTCCCTACCCTGCGGTCCGCCGGAGCTGTCTCGCCGTCCGGGTGATGTGAACTTCCTGATTGCCTGCGCAAGTGAACCCGTCCCGATGGGACACGTCGGCCGCCGCGGGGTTAGACGTGTCCCGAGACAAACGAGGCGCTCAATCTCGCCACAAACGCGCGTATCGCGAGCCTGCAATGTGTCGCACCCGGCGCTCAGATGCCGTTGGCTACCTCTGCGCCGACGGCGTCACGCCCCTGCGGAGCTCGCGAAGAACCGTTTCCTGCGTTTCCTGTGCCTTGACGGTTTCCATCTCGACGGATCCGCCGACCCGGAAGCCCCCGCCCATCTTCTCGTAAAACCGTAACAGGCTCGCGCGATCAGGCGGACCTCATGCTCGTTGAAGACTTCCGCTAGCGAGAACCCCTCAGGTATGAAGGCCTTGCCGTCCGATCGACCCGCGCTGGAGCGGTTAGGATCGTGGCATATGGAACCATCCCGCGTCGGGGGACCCAGCGTCGAGAGGGCAACCGGGCCGGCCGCTGCCAAAGCAGGGCGATTCGAGTCCGTCGACCTGCTGCGCGGCGTGGTCATGATCATCATGGGGCTGGACCACACGCGCGAGTTCTTCACCGCGTTGACGTTCCAGCCTGAAGATCTCGCGCGTTCGTTTCCCGCGCTCTTCCTCACCCGATGGGTCACTCACTTCTGCGCGCCGGCCTTCTTCCTCCTTGCCGGTACGGGCGCGTTCCTGTACGCGACGAAGGTAGGCCCCGCTTCGTCGCTGTCGCGCTTCCTGTGGACACGAGGCGCATGGCTCATCATCGTCGAACTGACGATCGTCGATTTCGCCTTCACGTTCAGTTGGCGCTTCCAGCTGGGGATCGTCCTCTGGGCGCTGGGGTGGAGCATGATCGTGCTGGCGGCACTCGTGCGAGCGCGACCGGCGGTCATCGCGGCCGTCGCGGCCGTGCTGATCCTGTTCCACAATGCGTTTGACTCCGTCAGGCCGGCTGGCGACTCGCTCGCGGCGTGGATCCTCGCCTTCCTGCACGTCCCGATCACTCGGGTGCTGCCCGGCGACCGGATGATCGGGATCCTCTACCCGTTGATCCCGTGGGCAGGGGTGATGGCCGCTGGTTACCTGCTCGGCTACGCGTACCAGCTGGATGCCCGCACGCGGCGGCGGATCCTGGTGAGAGTCGGGACCGCGGTCACGATCGCGTTCGTCATCCTGCGGGCCACCAACTGGTACGGCGACCCTCGTCCCTGGACGCACCAGGGTTCCTCCATCATGACGTTGTGCTCGTTCCTGAACTGCTCGAAGTACCCGCCCTCGCTGTGCTTCCTGCTGATGACGCTCGGTCCCTGCCTCCTGTTCCTCGGACTGGCGGAAGGCAAGGCATCGCGTCTCGCGCGGCCAATCCTGGTTTTCGGGCGGGTCCCGCTCTTCTTCTTCGTCGTCCACCTGTACGTCGTGCACCTTCTCGCCGTCGGCGTGGCCTTCGCTTACGACCAGCCGGTCGCGTGGCTGCTGAAGGGAGCGGTGATGATCGAGCGGCCCGCGGGCTACGGTCACGGCTTGCCGTTCGTCTACGTGGCCTGGGCGGCGGTGACACTGGTGCTGTATCCGGCCTGCCGATGGTATGCGGATCTGAAGCGGACGCGGTCGAGCCCCTTGCTGTCGTACCTGTGACAACCCGACATGGCGACGCTCCGCGAGGCCGCTCATTCGTGCCGCAATGAAGCCGCCGGCTCGACGTGCGCCGCGCGCAGTGCCGGCCCAAGGCCCGCGACGATTCCGACAACAGTCATCACGGCCATCGCGGCCATCAAGGTTCCGGGGTCGGCGCTCTCGACGCCGAACAGCTGGTTCTGAATGAGTCTCGAGGCTGCGAGAGCCAGAGGTGCGCCGATCGCGAGGCCCGCCGCAATCAACGCGAGATCCTGTCGCAGAACCACCCATAGCACATGCGGCCGCGCGGCCCCGAGTGCCATTCGAATCCCGATCTCGTTGGTCCGCTGCACGACGCGGTAGGCGAGCAAGCCATACAGGCCGACACACGCGAGTCCCAGGGCGAGGAAGGTAAACACGCTCGACAGCGTCGCGATCATGTGCTCCTCGAGCAGCGTACGGTCCTCCAGGCCAGCGACGGTATCAACGCTGACAATCGGTAGGGTCTTGTCTTCAGACTGGATGGCTTGTCGCACGAGGCTCAATACGACCGAGGGATTGGCGGTCGTTCTCAGGGCGAATCGCGCACTGGCCAGTTCCGGCTGTCCATGCTGAAAATACGGGACGTAGAAACGTCGTTCGGCCTGATCACGCGGGCCGTGCTGCTTGACGTCCCGTACCACGCCGACGATTTCGAGAGCCTTGGACTCGCTGCCCACGCCCCACACCATTCGCCGGCCTATCGGATTCGCCTTGCCGAAGAACCGTCGCGCCATGGCTTCATTGACTACCATCACACCGCGCGAGTTCGCATCGTCGTGCACATCGATGCCGCGACCGGCGAGCAGCGGGATCCCCATGGTCTTGAAGTACTGGGGCCCGACCGCGTCGAATCGCGTACTTGGAACGCCGTCTCCCTCCGGGACGAAGTCGTCCGGACGCATCCGATTCGTGTCAGAATCCCGGCCGGTCAGCACGCCATTCTCGGAGAACGTGGCGGACGCCACGCCTGGGACGGCATTCAGTCGTTCCAGGAGTCGTTGGCACACCGCTGCATAGGCACCGTCTCGATAGCCCGCCGCCATCGGGTTCACATCTACGACCAGCAGGCGCTCGGCCGCGAATCCGAGGTCCACATCGTGCAGGTTCGAGAGCGTTCGCAGGAACAGGCCCGCCCCCATCAGGAGCACGAGCGACATCGCGACCTCGGCGACGACCAGCAGCGAACCGATCGCCACACGGCCCCGACGAGTCCGGCCGTGGCGGGCATTGCCCATGGTGGCGGAGAGATTCACGCTCGCCGACTGCCATGCCGGCGCGAGGCCGAAGACGATCCCCGTCACGACCGAGAGCGCGGCAACGAACGCGAGCAGGCGCGCGTCGGTCGCCACCGCCAGCGGCACACGCGAGCCATCGGCGGTCACCAATCGCAAAAGGCTCTCGCGCCCCCACCAGGCAACGACCAGGCCGACGGCGCCGCCCGCGGCGGCCAGGAGCAGGCTCTCGGTCAGCAACTGGCGGATGAGCCGGCGCCGGCTGATGCCAAGGGCGATCCGAAGCGCAATCTCGCCGCGGCGGGCGGTCGCCCGCGCGATCAACAGGTTCGCGACGTTCGCACACGCGATCAGTAGCACCAGCGCGACAACGAGCATGAGGACCTGGAGTGGACGCGAGAATTGCCGGCGCAGGCTCGACAACCCGTTGTACGCGGGCAGCAGCGTCACGTGCGCTTCCGCAATCTCGCGGCGGGTGTCGTCAGGGGCATCGTGGCCGAAGGTCTCCGTGAGCACCCGCCTGTACTGAGTTGTCAGCGCCGTTCCGGTCAGCGAGATGCGCCCGCCGGGCCTCAGGCGGCCAATGATCTGCAGCCAGGAGGTCGTTCGGCTCGCCACGAGGTCGCGGCCAGGCACCACGCGCGCCCACATCGTCAACGGCACCCAGAGATCGGGCGCGGCGCCGACCTGCTCGCCGAAGAACGCCGGAGGCGCCACGCCTATCATCGTGATCGGCGTCCCGCTGACGCGGATCGTTTTACCAAGGACCCCTGAATCGCGTCCGAACCGGCGTTCCCAGTACCCGTAGCTGAGGACGGCGATCGGATGTGCGCCCGGCACGCGGTCATCGTCGGCTGTGAACGTGCGCCCGACCAGTGCGGGAACCCCGAGCACGGAAAAGTAGGGCCCCGAGACCAGAGACACGTGTGCCTGCTCGGGCGCGCCGTTCTCGATTTGCGCGTCCAGCGTCGTGATGCCCGATGTGGCGAACAGACCGGTGAACGACTCATTCTGCTGGCGGAATGCCTCGTACGACGGATACGAGAAGTCGCCGCCCTGCAAGACGAACAGTTGGCCGGGATCTCTGACGGGCAACGCCTTCAGCAGCACGGCGTCCAGGACGCTGAAGATCGCGGTGTTCGCGCCAAGGCCGAGTGCGAGCGACAGAACGGCGGTCGCGGTGAAGCCCGGGCTGCGCCGGAAGATCCTGAGCGCGTATCGCACGTCCTGGATCAGGAGCTCGACAAACGGCAGGCCGCGCTGATCTCGATACCGTTCCTTCATCGGCTCCACACCCCCGAACGATCGACGCGCCGCCGCGCGCGCCTCGTCGGCACCCATGCCCCCCGCGCGGTTGTCGGCGGCGGCGAGTTCCAGATGGGTTTGGATTTCCTCATCCAGTTCCCGATCGAGCCGATGTCCGCGGAACACCGCCCACAGCCGCGACAGGAAGACCCTCACGGCAAGCCCTCGACGAACCGTGCCACGATGCCGGCGGCGCGTGCCCAGTTGTCGGTTTCGGTCTGGAGCTGCTTCCGGCCGGCGCGCGTGATCGCATAGAACTTCGCGCGGCGTCCGGTTTCCGATGCTCCCCACTTGCCCGCGATCCAGCCCATCTGCTGGAGTTTCAGCAACGCTGGGTAAAGCGTTCCCTGGTTCAGTGCGAGCTGGTTGTCGCTGACGTGCTCGATCCGGCGCGCCAGTCCGTAGCCATGGAGCGGCCCCATGCTGTCGAGGGTCTTCAAGATCATCAGCGCGAGCGTGCCGTACAGGACGTCGGTCTTCTCGGGTGCCATGTGTTGGTAGACTACAGCGAGGATAGGTAGGCAGTCAACAGGAACGGACCGGGACAGGTCCGAGATGAGTTCCAGGACGGGAATCAGGCTTCGCTGCCGTAGGAGATCTGCATGCGCCGGACGGCGCGGCCGGCGATCCACAGGACGAACGCGGTCAGGAGCAGCAGCCCGAGAATCGCTCCGGGACGCGAGGCGGGAGCGGCGGGCGCCGCCAGCAGCCGGATCAGCGTCGGCACGTCATCTTCCATCGGCGCAGGGACCGGACACAGCGACTGCAGGTAATAGAGGATGCTCATCTTCTGCAGAACGTGCGGAAGGATGCCGCTTGCTCCCTCCCAGGCGAGCAGCACGGCCGCCGGGATGATGGGATTGCGGACGTACAGCCCGACCGCGAGAAAGACGCTCCCGTAGCCAACGCAGCCGAGCACCGCAGCCGCCGCATACCAGAACAGGTGTCCCATGCCGCCGGCGTTCCAGTAGGCCTGGATTTCGACCGCGTCGTGCGGCCAGATCATGGCCGCGAAGGCGAGCAGCGCGCCGCCGCCGAAGATCGACGGCAGACGCGATCAGGCCGGCCGCGTACTTCCCCGCGAGCAGCACCTCGCGCCGCGCCGGCGCGAGGAACCAGTAGTGCAGCGTCCGGTTGGTCATCTCCCCGCGGAAGAGATACATGAACATGCCGAGGCAGCCGAAGAAGATCGCCAGCCGCAGGTAGAAGAACTGGAAGATCCCGGCGAAGATCGTCCGGTCCTCTTCGAAGTTCAGCAGGCGGCCGACGTTCTTGCTGTCGAGCTTGCCGTCCACGAACAGGAAGTGGGCCTTCACGCCGCCCGTCGAAGTAGAGCAGCCGGCGATACTCGGTCCGTTCCTCGACGAACCCGGCGCCCGTGGACGCCTCGACCGTGGTGAAGGTCTTTCCGTCCATGCTCACCTGGATGTTGAACTCGCGGGTGTCGGACGTCCTCGCTCTCGCCTCCCGCACTGGCGTGCTTCACGACGAAGCGCTTCACCGGCCGCGCCGCTCCCAGGTCCACCTGCAGGAACAACGGCCAGTCTTCCGCGCACCAGCTGTCGGTCTCTCCTCCCGCGACGCTGCCGTTCACGGCCTTCTCCGGCCCCTGATCCGGGCTGCAGGGCAAACTTCCGGTGGCGGGACGGCGGAGCGCGAGATTCGCCTGGCCATCGGCCCCGTAGACCTCGAACTCGTAGATCCTGGCGACCGGCTCCCCGCTGTAGGTCGGACGAATGACGTTCAGGCGGACGAAGCGGGCTTCGACCGCCGGCTCGATCACGTGGGTGGTCGTCCCCGCATTCCCGGTGCGCTGCCGGACGCGCTTGCTCCGCACCGACCAGCGTTCCTCGGCCGGCTTTCCCAGCCGCTTCTTCACGTCGTCGACCGGTTCTCCCTCCCGGACGCTGTCGATCAGGGCCGGGTCCGTCAGGCCGCGCCGGGCAAGCCGTTCGCTCCGGAACTTCGTCTCCACGCCGTGCCCGAAGAAGATCAGCGACGGAAGGAGCGCCAGCCCGTAGACCCAGAAGGAGCGCTTGGCGAAGAAGACACGGCGGAGCTCGATCTTCGCGATCGTCCACGCCTGCCGGGTGCGCCCCGAGAAGGAAAGGTCACCGCCGGCCACGCTACTCGCCTCCAATCAGATACTCGTACAGCGCGTCCACGTTCTCGTCGGCCGGCACGACCCCATCGATCCGGTGGCCGTCGAGCGCAATCCTCCCGAGCGCGCGCGCGAACCGCTCCCGGTCCCGCGTCATCACCAGCATGCCCATCCGGTCGTCGTTCAGCTTGATCTCGGTGATGTGATCCTCGCCGAACAGCTGCGCCGCCACCTCGGAGGCGCCGCGGCAGCGGACGATGTACTGGCTCGGATGCTCATCGATCTCGTCGCGCACCGTCGCGGATCCTGCCCTCGGCCACGATCATCCCGTTGGCGATCAGGACGACCTGGTCGCTGATCACGTCCACCTCCTGGAGGACGTGGCTCGAGATGATGACGTGCTTCCCACGGCCGCCCAGGAGCGGAACAGATCGATCGTCTCCGCGCGAACCAGCGGGTCCAGGCCGTTCAGCGGCTCGTCGAGCACGAGCAGATCGGGATCGTGCGCGATCGCCTGCGCCAGCCGCACCCGCTGCCGCATGCCCTTGGAATACGCCGCCACCTTGCGGTTCGCCGCGTCGGTCAGTCCCAGGCGCTCGAGCGCCTTCCACGCCTTTTCCTCCGCTTCCGATCGCCCGTACCCGAAGAGCAGCAGCCCGGTCGTGATGAAGGTGAACCCGGTCGCCCAGCGCGGCGCCGTGTCGTACTGCGTGGCGTAGCCGGTCATCCGCATCAGCGCTTCGGGATCGCGCGGCGAGATCCCGCGCATGAGGATGCGGCCGTGGTCGGGATGGATGAGGCCGGTCATCAGGTTCATGAGCGTGGTCTTGCCGGAGCCGTTCGGCCCGACCAGGCTCGTGATGCCCGGCGGGATGTTCAGCGTGACGCGGTTCACGCCGAGCACCTCGCCGTAGAACTTCGAGACCTCTTCGAAGACGACCGCCGGGACCGCGCGGCCCGGTCATGACACGACCTCCACCGGGCGCAGCTTGCGTTCGATCACCAGGACGAGCAGCAGGACCATCACCGCCAGCGCCCACGCCGACGCCCCGGCACCAGGGCCTTCGGGAGGCTCCACGCCCAGCAGCGCGCACCACACCCGGTTGACCGCCCAGGCCGGATCCAGGATGTGCCCCCACGTCACCCGGAAGACCTTGTCGATCATCTCGGCCACGCCGCTCAGGATGAAGAAGAAGGCCAGGCTGACCGCGGCCGCCACGACCCTCCACTTCACGTAGGCGGAACTGGCCATCGCCACCAGGCTCAGGACCAGCAGCCACAGGAGAAACCCGACAACCACGCCCGCGCCGAGCGTCCAGTTCGTCCAGAACCACCAGCCGCCGGCCAGCGCCACCTGCAAGCGCGAACAGCAGCAGGCCCGGAATCCACGTGACGACCGACAGCATCCCGACGAGAACGGTCAGCCGGGCGAGGGCGTAGCTCCAGCGCGTGAGGGGCCGGCTGAAGTAGAGCGGAAGCGCGTTGTTCGCGAGATCGGGCGCAATCAGGCCGGGCCCGGCCAGCGCCGCGAGGAAGACCGCGAAGCCCGCCTGGACGTACATGAAGATCGAGAAGAACCTGCCGTCAACCTGGATGAACTGGCGGAATTCCGCGATCGAGCCCCTGCAGCAGCTCCACGTGATTCGTGAGGTAGACGAAGCCGGCGCACAGGACGGGCCAGACGAACGCCAGCATCGTGAGCAGGAGGACCAGCCGCTGCTGGTAGAGCCGCCGCCAGGCGTAGCGGGGCAAGCACCATGAACCGGGTCCAGCGCCCCGTGAGGGGTCCCTGGTATCGCCGATATCCGCGCTTGTAGACGGCCATTTGCGTATCAACTGAACTGAGAAGTGAGAACGGAGACTGAGAAGAACGCCGAATCTCGCACCCGTTCCAAGTTCTAAGTTCTCAGTTCTCAGTTCTCACTTCAGGGTCGCTGCCTCTCCGGGCGTGTGCGCCAGGTGCCCCATCGCTTTCAGGAAGATCTCCTCCAGCGTGTCCCGGCGGTGGGTGAGCTTTCTCACCAGGAGGTTCTGCCGCGCCGCGAGTCCCCAGATGGCTTCCACCTCGACGCCCGCCGGCAGGACGATGCGCCAGCGCCCGCCGCCTTCGGAAACGCCCTCGGCGCCGATCTCCGGCAGCGCCGCGCGCAGGTTCCGATCGTCGCCGGTCACCTCGAGCTCGACGAAGCACCTGTTCGACCGCCGCTCTTCCTCGAGATTGCACTGGTGGACGATCGCGCCGTCCTTCATGATCACCGCCTCGTCGCACACCTGCTCGATGTCGCGCAGCAGGTGGGAGCAGACGAGCACGTTCATCCCCTGCTCGTTCTTCATCTCGGCGACGAGCTTGAGCATGCGCCGGCGGGCGGCCGGGTCGAGCCCGTTGGTCGGTTCGTCCAGCACGACCAGCTCCGGTCCGTGCACGATCGCCTGGGCGAGCTTCGCCATCTGCTTCATCCCGAGCGAGTAGGTCCGCAGCTCCCGGTAGCGCGCCTCGCCGAGCCCCACGTGGAACAGGACCTCGTGGGCCTTCTCGAGCGCCGCCTCCGGCGGAAGGCCGGAGAGCTCGGCCATCTGGCGCAGGAAGGTGACCGCCGTCATGTCGCCGATGAACGAGTCGTTCTCGGGCATGTAGCCGATGCGCGACCGGGCCTCGCCCATGCTGTGCCGGCAGTCGAGGCCGAGAATGCGGGCGCGCCCGGCGCTGGGCCGGAGAAACCCGAGCAGCGTCAGGATCAGCGTGGACTTGCCCGCCCCGTTGGGCCCGAGCAGCCCCACCGCCTTGCCCGTGCCAGACACGCCGAGGCGGCAGGTGATCCCGTGCAGGATCTCCCGCCGCCCCAGCCTGACCTTCAGGTTCTCGAGTTCGACGACCGGTGTATTCTCCAAGGCGTCTCCGCGCGGACGTGCCGGGCGTGTAGGGGCGACGCATGCGTCGCCCCCGACGTCAGGTCAGTGGCCGACGGTGCTGGACGGCAGCCCCTGGCGCGCCCGGCCCAGGCTCTCGAGCAGCATCACGTCCATGATCAACCCCGATAGACGAGTACGGCTGGCGGCGTGGATTTGTTCCGCCGTTCCATCGAACACCACGAGCACCGGGTCGCGCTCGGCCAGCAGCTTCGTCAGCGCCGGGCTCGGGGCCAGCGCCGAGAAGATTCCGAGCGCCCCCTTCGTGTTCAGCCAGGCGAACGCGGACGGATGGATTCCGGCAGACGAGGGGAGCTGGCCCAGGAACTCCGGCGACCAGACGAGCGGCGAGCCGCCGTTCCGGGTCGCGATGGCACGCTCCGCGGCCGCGCGATCGGAGGCCGCCACCATGTAGCCCCCATCGTAGGTCCAGGTCACGCCGAATGGGAAGCTCGCCGGCTTCATCGTGCTCCAGACCCGTCCGCCCGCGCTCTCCTGCCCGAACACGATCCGCTTGTCCTGCTCGTCGGGCGCAAGCTCCGCGTTGAACGTGTCCACCAGCTTCTGGAGCGAGCTGTCGATGACCGACGGGTTGTTCGCCAGCGCGGCCATCACCCACGTCGGGCCGTTGACGGAGAACCCGTTCAGCGCGAAGGCCGCCTCGGTTCCCATCGCCGCGTCAGGTTCTCGATGAAGCCCGCGCCGAGCTTCTCGTTCGCCTGGGCCAGGTCGCCGCCGAACGACTCGTTCTGTCTTCGTCATCAGCGCGGTGAATTCCTCGAACAGCTGCCAGGGCTCGCGCGTCGACACGTAGCCGGCGAGGAGGGCATCGGCCGGCAGGTACTCCGCCGCGCCCCCGGAGCCGGCGTCAGCCAGCCAGGACGCCATCCCCTTGCGCGCGCCCTGGAACGCCAGCGTGACCTCGTTCTCTTCCGCACCCGCGGGGGCACGCTGCTCGAGGAAGAGGTACTTCATCCCGATCATGCCGGCGAGCTCGACTGGCGGGGCGTCGTCTCCGGACGCCATCGTTGACCACCGGCGGCGCGTCCATCGCCGATCAGCCAGCCGACGCCGCGCCGGTACCGTTCCCCGATGGCTGCCGCAAACGGGGAGCTGGCGCCCTGCCCCAGGTGACCGAGGGCCCACGCCAGGTGCGACGGCGAGTTCGAAACGACCATCAGATCGTCGGACACCGAATACGGTGGGGCAGGCTCGCCCGTCCCGGCGAACAGCCCTTCCAGGGCGCTCGCCAGCTCCGCCCGCCTGCCGGGCTGCACGCGGGCCATCACCATCGGCACCTGCTCGTCGGGTCCCGGGGCGGCGGCACAGAAGACGATCTCGTCCCCGAGCAGCGAGCTCACCGACTGGACGCGGTCGACAATCTGTCTCAACTGCTGTCCCGTCTCGGAGTTCCACCAGGCCCCGAACGTCGGCGTTCTCGGACGCCTGCTGCTCGGCGAGGCCAAGCGCCTGGCCAATCGTGCCGCCGAGGTTGGGGACGGCGCCGTAGACGACTGCGCCGGCCGGAAGATACGAGAGCAGGGCCGAGCTGGTGCGCAGCTCGCCGGGGAGATGCTCCGCCAGCTGGCGTTCGATCTTCGCGAACGAGGCGAGCAGCTCCAGGTAGGTCTCCGCCTCGGGGCTCCAGGAGATGGCTTCCGCGACCGAGCGTCGCCAGCGCCGGGTTGGAGGCGGCCTGCTCGCCGGGGCTGAGAAGCACCTCCCTGCCGGGCTGGTTCACCGCCACCGACCCTTCGACGACCGAGACCACCGAGCCGCCCATGCCGGCGGACACCGCGAAGACGGTTCCCTTCACCGAGGCGATCGAATCGCGGGTCAGCACGCGCAGGTGGCCGCGGCGCTGCTTGGCGGCCTGGACGATGACGTCGCCGCGCTGGAGGTGAATGCGCCTGGCCGCTCCAGGCGGCGGTGACGAACAGCTCCGTTCGCTCGTTGACGTCCACCGTCGATCCGTCGGCGAGCCGCAACACGGCGTGGGCTCCCGGGCCCGTGCGGACCGACTCCTTCTCGCCGATGGCGGCGCCTGCTTCGAGCGCTCCCTCCGGCAGGCGGTACAGGCCGCCGTCGGCGGAAACGACCGTGGCCCGCGGACCGCCGGGAGCCATCATGGCGTCGATGGCGTCGCGTCCGAGATAAAGGACCGCGAGAAGCAGTGCGGCGGCCGCGGCCAGGCTTCCCCATCGCACCCAGCGCGGAGGACGGACCGCTGCGGCATGGCGATCGACCCGCCGTTCGCCCTTCATCTCGGCCATCGAGGCGCGGCACGCGGGGCAGCGGCTGAGATGGTCTTCCATCAGGACGCGCCGGCTGCCGCCGAGCTCTCCGCTCAGGTACGCGCGGAAGTCCGGCCGGAACTCCGCACAGCCGGCGCCGGCGGCGTTCGTCACGTTGTCCCAGACGCGCGCCCGCGCGGCCTCGAGCGTCGCCGGCGTCGACGTCTTCCTGTCTCATCTCTTGCAGTGCTCTTTCCAGTCGGTCTTCGGACATCGCCGACCTCCTTCTCACTCCGCCCCTTGAGCCCTAAGCCTTAAGCCTTGAGCCCTAAGCCCTGAGCCTTAAGCCTTCTTCTAGCGCTCCATTTCCGCTTGCAGCCGGCGCCGGATCCGGTGGAGCCGGACGGCGACGTTGTTCTTCTCCAGCTGGAACATCCCGGCCAGCTCTTCGATCGACAGCCCCTCGACGTGACGCAGCAGGAACAGGGTTGCGTCCTCGCTGTCGAGGGTGGCGATGGCGCGCCGGAGCCGCTCCTTCAGCAGCGACGGGGGCTGGACGGCGGCATGCGGCGCCCGATCGTCGTAGACCGACTCGGCATGAACCGCCCGGCGGCGCAGCAGGTCGACGGCCGCGTTGACGGCCGCGCGCCGGAAGTAGGCCGCCGGCAGCGCGAGCGGCCTCGACGTCTCCACCCCGGGCCAGGACGCGCAGGAAGACGGTCTGCAGGACGTCCTCGGCGTCGGCCGGGTTCCCGGTGACGCGCAGGGCCGCGCGGAAGACCGCCTCGTAGTGGCGCTCGTACAGCTCGGCAAACCCAACCGGCGCAGTCGTGTGAAGTCATGGCGATCGGCAGCTCGTCGGCGATTTGCGGGCTGGCTGTGGTCACGTCGCGCGCCTCACCAGCCTAGACGCACCAGGAGGCCGACTATTACACGGCGTGCGGGAGAAATTGAAGGCCGCCTGCCTGGGGGGTCCGGAATCTGCATCTCGTGTTGGGCCAAACAGCATGCGAGGGGACGATGCGGAAGGTGGTTTATGGCGGCGCGATGAGCCTCGATGGCTTCATCGCCGGTCCGAAGGGTGAATACGACTGGATCGTCATGGATCCGGACATTGACTTCGCGGCACTGATGGGCCGCTTCGACACATTTCTGATCGGCCGCAAGACGTTCGAGGTGATGCGGCGCATGGGCGACGCCGCGCCTCCTGCGCCGGGGATCCGGAATGTCGTCTTCTCGCGGACGCTTCGGCCCGAAGACTGCCCGGGCGCGACCCTCAGCGACGATGCGGAGCGGGTCGTTGCCGAACTGCGAACCAAGCCCGGCAAGGACATCGCGTTGTTCGGCGGCGGAGAGTTGTTCCGAAGCCTCCTGGCCGCCGGGTTGGTCGACGAGCTGGGCGTTTCGGTGATTCCCGTGCTGCTCGGCGGCGGGATTCCGCTGCTGCCTTCGCCGGCCGACCGCGCACGGCTCAAGCTGAAGACGCACCGAGTGTACGAGAAGACCGGCACGGTTGCGCTGAACTACGACATCCTCCCCAGGTGAGGGTTACTGCCGTTGCTGGTCGGCGAGCATCGTCACGGTGCGGAATCAGGCGGCTACGCTGTTTCCCAACGCCCTCACGAGGGTTTCGACATCGTCGATGACGTGGTCGGGGGTGGACGTGCCGGCGGTGATGCCGGCCACCGCCGCCCCCGCGAGCCACTCGGCGCGCACGTGCGCGGCTGTCTGCACGTGAAAGACGCGCGCGCAGTGCCGCCGGCAGGTGGCGACCAATTCCCGCGTGTTGTTGCTGTGGGCACCGCCCACGACCAGGATGACGTCGGCCTGGCGTGCCAGCTCCTCGGCCGACTGCTGCCGCAGACGCGTAGGCACACACACGGTGTTCATCATCTCGATTGGGGATTGCGGGAAGCGCTGCCGGATGAGCGCTGCGACGCGTTCGACGCGCTCGACCGGCTGCGTGGTCTGGGCCGCGATGCCAAATCGCGGCCGTTCCTGCAGGCCTTCGACGTCCTCGTCGCCGCGCACGACGTCGCACGCGTCCAGATCCTCGGTCAAGCCGCGCACTTCGGCGTGGCCTGGCTGTCCAACGATGACAGGGTGGCAGCCGTTGGAGACGAGCGCGGCGACGGCCCGGTGAGCGGCGCGCACGAGCGGGCACGTGGCGTCCACGACACGAAGGTCCCGGGCTCGTAACTCCGCCAGCCGGCGTTCGGATGCGCCGTGGGCGCTGATCATCACCGAGGCGGTGTCGACGTCACCGACTTCAGTGCACGTCCGGATGCCGCGTGCGCGGAGGTCCGCGAGGACGGTTTCGTTGTGGACGAGGTCGCCAAGGACAGTGAGGGGCTCTCGCTCGGCTGCCGCGAGAGCTCGGCCAATCGCCCTCCTCACACCGAAACACATGCCCATGTGACGCGCTCTCGAGACCTGCATGACCTCATCTCCCAAGGCCAGGTGTGGGTATGACTGACTTTGCATGGCAAAGTCACTTGTCGCACGCGATCAACAGCACCATTCCGGCATTCCGTTACCGCGGCTTTGTCTGTTGAACGATCTGCTCGAGCAGGGCGACGTAGTTCGCGAACGCCTTGCGGCCGGCAGGCGTCAACGACACGGTGGTCAGCGACCGCCGGTTGCGGTAGGTCTTGGCGATCGACACGTAACCCGCTTCCTGCAGGGTCCGCATGTGCGTGGTGAGATTGCCGTCGGTCATCTCCAGCATGTCGCGCAGCTCGGTGAACGAGAGGTCAGGCGACGCGGCGAGCATGGACATGATGGCGAGGCGCCCCCGTTCGTGGATCACGCGGTCGAGGTGCAGAAACGGTTCCGGGTTCACGCCCGCGTCCCTTGTCGCTCGGTGACGTACAGGTACGTTCCGTATGCCAGATGGAGCAGGCCGAACACGGAGCCCATGACCGCGTGCGCCAGGCGCGGTCCGGCGACCGCCGGTTCATACACCGCGAGAACCGCAGAGCCGGTGGCCGACAGCAGGATCACGATCCATCCGAACAGCTTCATCCCGCGAGGCATGAAGAAGCCGGCCGCGTGAACCGCGCAGCCGTAGAAGAGGGCATTCGCCAGCACGAACAACCCGCGCGGCGGAGCGGCATCGACCATCACCAGGGCCAGGCTGAGCACCAGTCCCGCGGCGAGGGGTGGTGCCATCGCCTCGGTGACGCGCAACGTGGGCGGCGACCAGAATGGCTCGCCGTCTCGGACGGCCTGCCGACGGGCGATCACATATGCCCCGGCGAGCGCGAGAACCGCCCCGGAAAGCCACCAGGCGTAGAAGCCCGCCAGCGCGTCGATTCCGATCACGATTCCGCCGAGACCGGCAAGCGTACCCAAGGCGCCCAGGTAGAGCATGATTGGGGCGAGCGTGCGCCGGTAGAGGGCGGCCCGTTCCATCAGGGTGCGAATGACCTGGAGGTGTTCGGCGGCAGCGGCGTTGGGCTCCATGCGCCAAACTTTGCCACACAAAGTTTGAACGGGCAAGCGAAAAGACGAGCAGCGCTCCGAGTGCTATGATTCCGCGCACTCGAGGTACCTATGAAGCCTTCCGTGCGCGTGTCTCTTCACGGCTCTTGCCCTTTGCGCCGTCGTTGCCCCGCCGGCCCTCGGCGCCGACCGCGTCAAGACGGCCGACGGCATCGTCGAATCCACCGTGCCGCCCAAGGACGGCGTGCGCACCTTCAAGGGGCTTCCGTTCGCACAGCCGCCCGTCGGCGACTTGCGCTGGCGCGAGCCGCAGCCGGTGAAGAACTGGACCGGCGTGCGCAACGCCGACAAGTTCGGCCCCGCCTGCATGCAGCGCCTCTCGCCCGGCGCGGACTACTGGTTCCGCGGCGACGGCATGAGCGAGGACTGCCTCTACCTGAACGTCTGGACGCCCGCGAAGTCGGGCAGCGAGAAGCTGCCGTGCTCGTCTACATCTTCGGCGGCGGGTTCCAGAACGGCGACGGCTCGGAGCCGCGCTACGACGGCGAGAGCATGGCCCGCAAGGGCATCGTCGCGGTGTCGGTGAACTACCGCACGAACATCTTCGGCTTCTTCGTGCATCCGGAGCTGACCAGGGAATCGCCGCACCACGCCTCGGGCAACTACGGCCTGCTCGACCAGGTGGCCGCGCTGCGGTGGGTGCAGAAGAACATCGCGGCGTTCGGCGGCGATCCGAAGCGAGTGACCATCGCGGGCGAATCGGCGGGGTCGATTTCCGTCAGCGCGCTGATGGCCTCTCCGCTGTCCAAGGAGCCTGATTGCCGGCGCCATCTGCGAGAGCGGCGCGGCGATTGCGAGTCTGCCTCCTCGGCCGCTCGCCGAAGCGGAGGAGAACGGCGTGAAGTTCGCCGCCGCCGCCGGCGCGGACTCGCTCGCCGCGCTTCGCGCGCATGACGCGCGCAGCAGCTCCAGGAGGCCGCCGCCAAGGCGCAGGGCATCCGCTTCAGCACGGCGATGGACGGCTACTTCCTCTCGAAGACGCTCACGGAGATCGCCCTCGCCGGCGAGCAGGCCAAGGTCCCGCTGCTGGCGGGGTCGAACACCGAGGAACAGGGGGCGCGCGCCGTGCTGGCCGGCGGCGAGCCGACGCCGGAGACGCTCGCCAAGCGCGATCAAGAAGTTCTACGGCGACAAGGCCGAGCCGGTGCTGAAGGCGTATGCCGCCACCACCACGGATGAGGTGTTCGAAGCCGCCACGCACCTGGCCAGCGCCCGCTTCATTTCCTACGGCACGTGGAAATGGACCGAGCTGCACATGAAGACCAGCGGCAAGCCGGTGTACCGCTACCTCTACGCCAGGGTGCGTCCCGCGTATCTCGGGATGCCGGGCCAGCCGCCGCCGCGGCGGGCCGGGCGCACGCGACCGGCCGCGGCGGAGGCGGGACGCGCCGTCAACGCTGCCGAGGCGCGGCGCGCAGCAGCCGCAGGCCCCTCGCGGCGCCGCGCATTCCGCCGAGATCCAGTACGCCATGGGCAACCTGGATCTCGACAGGCGCTACGCGTGGGAACCCGCCGACTACGAGGTCTCGAGGACCATGCAGGCCTACTTCGTGAACTTCATCAAGACGGGCAACCCCAACGGCTCGGGGCTGCCGTCTTGGCCCACCTATCGGCCCGAGACCAACTATCAGCGGATGCGGATCGATGTGAAGTCGGAGGCAGAGCCTGAAGCGCACCGCGACCGGTACCTGGCGCTGGATGCAGTGATCGTGCAGTAGGACGGGCGCCTCGCGGGTTTGGCCCGTCGGCAGCCGTGTCTTATCACTTCGCGTTCATGGACCGTTGCACGTCGATGAGCGCCTGCTGGCTGACTCTCAAGGTGCCTTCCTGCGGGCGGTCCAGGTCCACGACCAGGCCGATGACGGCCGAGAAGGCTAAGGCCACGGCAATCACGGCGAGCGATCGCGCCGTGCCGACCAGGCCCGAGTGATAGCCCATCGCTCCCAGGGAGAGCATGGCAAGCGTGAACAGAACCACCCAGATGGCGCCGGGAATGCGATTCCTCAGGCCGGCCGTCACCCGCCTGGCGTGCAGGTCGATGACTTCATTGAGAGACTCGACAAACAGGCCGACGACGATCGAGTTAGGATGCTGCTGTCCGACGGCCGCGGCTCGCGTCCAGAGCTGGCTCTGTAAGTCCTCCGCCCGCCGCACGCCTTCCGCCATTTCGCCGGTCCGAACGGTCGCCAACCGCGCATCCACGTAGTCGCGGAGGAGTCCCCGCACCTCGTCGCGCCCGTCTGGCAACATCGCCGCGCGCAAGTACGTCGTCCCGATCGCATTCGCCTCATCGAGGACCAGCGACTTCCTGCTGTCGAAGCGGGAGGACGCCATTCCGAAGGTGAAGGCCAGCATGAAGGCCAGGAGCCCAAGCGTGGCTCCCACCATCGCGCCAACTGGGGCGTCCTTCTCGTGTTCGGCTCGCCCGCGTCTGTAGCCACCCAGTCGATAACCGCCCTCGATGGCGCACAGGACGAGAGTGACGATGACGAGAAACAGGGCCCATAGGGGCAGCGCGTCGAGGACGGTCGTGTACTGCATCACCATCGATAGACTCTAGCAAAGACCGCGGATCGACGGGAGAGCGTCCCCTTCCGCTCCCGGCGGAACCAATCGCCGTTCTGAAGCGTTTAACGTGTACGCGCGCGCCGGTCTATCGGAGGAGAACAATGGACGGCTTCTTCCAGGACGTGCGTCAGGGGCTTCGGGTGGTGCGGGCCAAACCGGTCCTCGCGGGTATGGCCATCCTGTCGCTCGCGCTGGCGATTGGGCCGAATACCGCGATCTTCAGCGTCGTCGACGCCCTCGGGCTCCGGCCGCTTCCGGTCCGCGATCCCGGCGGGCTGCTGCGGGTGACGACGGCCGCCCAGGGAGATCACCTCGTCAGCTCTGGCGAGGACTTCTCGTATCCCGAGTACGCGGACATTCGGAGCCGTGTCCGTCTCCTCGATGGCGTGGCCGCCTCCACCCCCCAGATGCTGAGCCTGCGAGCCCGCACGCACCCGGCCGAAGTCGGTGTCGCCTCAATGGTGTCATCGAACTACTTCGGCACACTTGGCATCGCCCTGGCGCGCGGCCGGGCGTTCCGGGAGAACGACGATCAGTCGCCCTCGAACGCGCTCGTCGCGGTGATCAGCGATCGGCTTTGGCGTCGCCGGTTCGACGCGGACCCGAAGGTCGTCGGAGAGACGCTCCGCCTCAACACGCAGGACTTCACGGTGATCGGCGTCACGCCCGCCGGTTTCGACGGCACCCAGCCCGTGATCGCCACGGACCTGTGGCTGCCGTTCGCGGCCTCGTCGCTGCTGAATCCCTCGTCGCCGCTGGCAGCCAGCGCTGAGCGCCGCCTCTCGGTCATTGCCCGGCTGGCGCCCGGCGCCAGCCTCGCCGAAGCTCGCGCCGAGATCGCCAGTTTCTCGCCGCGCCTGTCGGATGGAACCACCGCCGGCGCCGAGCCACGCCGGCTCACCGTCGAACGAGAGGAGTCGCTGCGGCGGCGGCCGGC
The DNA here is from genome assembly GCA_963724775.1 of uncultured Acidobacteriota bacterium. Classification (GTDB taxonomy): domain Bacteria; phylum Acidobacteriota; class Vicinamibacteria; order Vicinamibacterales; family Fen-181; genus CAVRWB01. The sequence continues at coordinate 215,583 of CAVRWB010000019.1, read as the reverse complement.
CGCGCTGCTGGGCGGGTTGACGATTGGCATCGTGAGCCTCGTTCTGCTGATCGCCTGTGCCAACGTCGCGGGGCTGCTGTTGGGGAGCGCCGAGGCGCGACGGGCGGAGGTGGCGATCCGCGTCGCCATGGGGGCGAGCCGGGGACGCCTGGTCCGACAGCTCCTCACCGAATCGGCCGTCGTGTCGATCCTGGCCGCGGCCGCAGGCGTCCTGCTCGCGTGGTGGCTGGTGAGGCTGATCCCGGCGCTCATCCCGGCGATGCCGATCTCGTTCACGTTCGACTTCCGCATCGATCGCCGGGTGCTCGTCTACACCCTGCTGGTCGCAGTCGTCGCTGCGCCGCTGTTCGGGCTCGTACCAGCCCTCGTCGCCTCGCGACCCGATCTCACCCCCTTGATGAAGGGCGGCCCGTCCGGCCGGCGGGGCATCCGGCGCCTCTCGCTCCGCCACCTGCTGGTGGTGGGCGAGGTGGCCGTGGCGCTCGTGCTGCTCATCGCGTCGGGTCTCTTCGTCCGGAGCTTCATCGCCGCGCGCGGCATCGACCCTGGCTTCACGCCGCGTCCGATGATCTTCACCACGTTCGCTCCGCCCGTGATCGGGTACAACGAGGCGCAATCGCGGGAGTTCTACGCGGCGCTGCTGAGCCGCCTGGAGGCCATTCCCGGCATCGAGCGCGCCTCGATGGTGCGCCATCTGCCGCTCAACGCGCTCTATGGCGGCGGCGCAACGTACCAGATACACGTCCCCGGCCACGAAGAGTCGCCGAACGAACCCGTTCGAATCCGCTACAACGTCGTCGAGGCCTCGTACTTCGAGACGATGGGCGTGCCGATCGTCGAGGGACGCGCCTTCGACGCCAGCGACCGCGGAAGCGGTTCCACCGCTGCCATCGTCAACCAGACGATGGCACGAAGGTTCTGGAAGGGCGCGAACCCGATCGGCCAGTACTTCACGCTCGTTCGGGGCAAGGACTCGACGCGCGAGTGCCAGGTGGTTGGGGTGGCGCGCGACGGCAAGTACCTGCATATCAACGAGGCGCCCCAGCCGTACCTCTACCTGCCGTTCGCGCAGCAGTTCTCGGGCGAGATGACGGTGATTGCCCGTTATCGCGGCGAGGTGGGCGCGATGACGGCCGCGTTCCGCCGTGAGGTCCAGGCGCTCGACCCGGCCATGCCCACCTTCCAGATCGTGACGCTCGACCAACACCTACGCCTCGCGCTGTTCGCCGAACGTCTGCTGGCTGCGCTCATGGGCACGCTCGGCGGGCTCGGGCTCCTGCTGTCGGTCGTCGGCCTCTATGGCATCGTCTCGCAGGTCGTCGCGCGCAGAACGCGGGAGATTGGCATCCGGATCGCGGTTGGCGCCAGCCCGTGGCAGGTGGTTCGCGCGGTGCTGGCCGACGGGGGGCGCCTGACGGTGGTCGGTCTCGTGCTTGGCGTCCTCGTGGCATGGCCATCCATGAAGGTTGCCGAGAGTATGTTGAACGGCGTGAGTCCACGGGACCCGCTCGTGTACGGTGTTGTGGTGTTTCTCGTGCTCGCTGTCGCGCTCGGCGCAACCTGGGTGCCGGCGCGGCGGGCCGCGCGCGTCGATCCCGTGTCGGCGCTCCGCGCCGAGTAGCTCGGCTGCCGCGTCCCGGCGTCCGGCGTGAGCTCGAACCGCGCGCGGGCGGTCATTGATGACCCGGAGCAAGCCCGATCATCGACGTCACAACGCACGACATAGCGCGCAATCGGAGAGTGGTCTCGCATGCCAGGCGAGCATTCGCGGCAGCCGGTCCCGTCTTCCGTGTTTTTCCGTTCTGCGTGGGTACCTCGATGCCAGGGCCCCGTTCACCGACCAGGATTTCGAGGTCATTCGCGCCGCCGTCCTCCGCAGACGGCTCTCCGCGGGTGAGGTCCTCCAGCGTGCCGGCGATGTCGCCCGGTACTTCGCGTTCGTGGCCACGGGTTGCTTGCGCAGCTACGTCATCGACGCGAAAGGCAAAGAGCACATCGTGCTTGCGGATAGTTGAACGGTCCCTGCAGTGAAAGTTCTCCTGCACCTGAGTCTTGTCTTTCAGGCGATGCCTTCGATCACCGACCCGCATGAATCGCTGAGCAGCGCGAGCGCACGAGGCGGGCCAGCGTTCTGCAGCTCGAGAAGCCCCATCCATCCGCATGGCGTCTAATCGATTGACGGAAATGTCGGCGTCCCAAGGAGGTCACTCATGCGTTGGGTTCGTCGTATTCTCCTCGGGCTGCTCGTTCTCCTGGCTTCGCTGGCCGCGGCGGGACTCTGCTACCAGCATCTTGCCGATCGGCGGGATCGTAACCGCACGCCGGTACCGGGCGCCCTCGTCGACGTGGGCGGCTACCGGCTGCACATGGTGTGCGCCGGGTCAGGATCTCCCGCCGTGATCCTGGATTCGGGCCTTGGCGGCTCTATCGTTCGAGTGGCAGGGGGTCGCCGCCTCCGTTGCGACGTTCACTCGAGTCTGCGCCTACGATCGGGCCGGCCAGGGCTTCAGCGATCCCGGTCCCTCGCCACGCACCAGCGAGCAGATCTCGAGAGAGGTGAGCGCCCTGCTTCGCGCCACCAGGGCGGCTCCGGCGATTGCCGTGGGAGCGTCGGTTGGCGGTTGGCACATGCGCGTCCTTGCGTCGACGCACCCGGACGAGGTCGCCGGTCTGGTTCTGGTCGACGCCTCGCACGAGAATCAGCCGTTGACCGCACCGCCATACGCCCGGCTCGTTCCGATCGCCGGGCGTCTCGGGGTGATGAGGCTGCTCGGCATCGAGATAGGTCGCGATTACCCGGCGATGGCCTCTCAAGCGCATCGCTTCGCGGCGTTGTACGAGGAACTGACGGCGATGCCTGACAGCGTCGAGCAGGTGAAGGCCTGCCGGCGCGAGCTGCAGATCCCAGTCGTCGTGATCAGCGCCGGTCGGGAGACAGACCCCGAATGGCGCGCCTTTCAACGCGACCAGACGACGCTCTCGCGGCGAAGCTGTCAGATCGTGGCGGAGAACTCGGGGCATGTCATCGAACAGGGCCAACCCGACGCGGTCGTGAGGGGCATTCGCTCAGCGTGGGACGCGGCGCGTGCCGACAGCAGCCCTGATTGCATGGAGTGACACGGCCACACTACTCACCAGCGTGTCGGAGACCGGCCGCTCGAGTGAGCGCCGGTGAGCGCCGGGATTAGACCGACCCTCCGCGACGTCAATCACGCGCTCACGCCCACGGTGACGTCGGCAGGGACATCCGCGGGGTTCGCACTCCGCAACTGATACGAGCGGGTGGCGGCACCGGCGGCTATGGCAAAGAGGAACCAGCTGCCGTAGAAAAGACCAAAGACCCAGAACGCGATGCCGCTCTTGGGGCCAGAATCCTGGCCGCCCTTCACTAACACGTTGATTAGCGCCCAGACGGCCGCCGGCCCGATCGTACCGACGATGGCGGTGGCGGTCCAGCCCGCGACCAGCAACAGCCGGCGCGGCATCCAGCGCCACGTTGGGACCAGGAGCAGGGACAGAATGGCCGCCAGCACCCACGGGATGGCCAACAGCAATGGAGCGTAGCCCTCGCCGCCTGCGCCGGGCCGACTGAGTCCCGGCGTCCCGCCCAGCGCCCACACCACTCTGAGAACCGGGTAGGGCAGCGCCAGCACGAACGCGGCGTAGCCGTACCACGTCGCTGGACGGGTGGATGCAGGGGCGGCCGGGCGCGTCAGGGCGAGATGCGCGAGCACGATGGCGGCGGCGAGAGCCAGGGTCCGGATCGCGAGGCCCGGCCAGTCGACGCTCGCGATGACGATGGCGCCGCTGGCCGTTCGGCGACCCATCGTGCCTGTCATCGTCAGTAAGTCGAACGGCAGCCGATTCGCGGCCCATACCATCAGCAGGAGAGCGGTCCAACGCGAAGCCCGCTGTATGCGAAGCCACTGCGGCCGACCATCCAGCCGCACGATCCCCGCCGCGGCGAGCACGGCCGCGGCGAGCGGGAGCCAAGCCGGAGCGGGGGCCAGGGCGGCGGTTGGCTGGGCGGACAGGAGAGGTTCGACGGTCCGGCCCAACGCCACCGCGACGCAGAGAGCCAGCGCGATCCACGGCTCCGCCCTGCTCCCCAGTGAGTGGCTACTCTGCGGTTCCATATCCATCCTTTCCTGGGGCGTCGCGCCGAACGCGTGTTCTACATGACGGACGGCGATTCGGGATCCCGGTGGCCGCCGTACTCCGTCGGTCTCTGCGCCACCTCATTCAGCGCGCTGAACCTCATTCGCCCCTCAGCGCGAGGATCGGATCCACGCGGGTGGCGCGCCAGGCGGGGATGTAACTGGCGATCACCGTGACCAGGAGGAGCATCAGCGACACGGCGACGAACGTCACCGGGTCGGCGGCGGTCACACCGAACAGCAGTCCCTTCATGGCGCGTGTGGCGGCCAGCGCCCCGGCGCCGCCGATGGCGACGCCGACGACCGCCATGCGCAAGGCGCCGCCGAGCACCATGGCGAGCACGCGTCGCCGGTCCGCGCCGAGCGCCTGGCGGATGCCGATCTCGTGGACGCTCTGGGAGACCGCGTAGGACATCACGCCATAGATCCCCACGGCGGCCAGCAGGAGCGCGAGGCCGGCGAACGCGGCCAGCACCAGGCGCGTGAACCGCCGCGCCCCGAGCGAACCCCCGATGATGTCCTCCATGCTCTGCTCGCCGAACATCACCATGTTGCCGTTGACGCCGTTGGTCGCACGCTTGAGAGCCGGCACCGGCGCGTACGGATCGCCGGCGGTCCGCACCACGTACGCGCTCCCGGTCGACACCAGGTCCATGACGCTATCCGGGAACTGGCGGAATGCGATGTACATCTGCGACCGGAAACTCGACGTCGCATCGGTGTCCAGTCCCCAGTGCTTGACATGCCCGACGACGCCGACGATCTCGCACTGCATGGGTAGCAGGTCGAAACCGACGTGCTGGCCGAGCGGGTCCTGTGCCGGGAACGCCCTGCGCGCAAGCTCCTCGTCGATGTCGATCGCGCAGGCGGTGTTCTCGTTGTCCCGGGCATCGAGCAGGCGGCCGCGCAAGAGCGGTATGCGCATGATGCGGAAGTACTCGGGTTCGACGCCGTAGAAGAGCGCCTGGTCCATCTGGCTCTGTTCCGCGGGCTTGGGACGACCTTCGACCCAGTACGGGAGCTGGGAGTCGCTGCTCATCGGGATGCTGCCGACGAGGATGCTGACCCCGGAGACACCTGGAACGGAGCGCAACTGCCGGCTGGTTTCCGCAAAGCCGTTGCGGATGGCGGCGGGCGTGCCGTGCACGGCGGGCGAGCCGGCCACGCCGAACACGACCACGTTGTGAGGGTCGAGCCCGGGATTGACGCTCGCCAGCTGCGACATCGTGCGGATCATGAGGCCCGCCGAGGCGGCGAGGATCAGAGCCAGCGCCACTTCCACCACCACCAGGCCGCGCTGCAGCCCGTGCCGGCTGCTCGAGCCCCGCGCGCCCTCTTTCAGGACCTCGTTCATCTCGGAGCGCGAGCTTTGCAGGGCGGGCATGGCGCCGAATCCAAGGCTTGCGACAAGCGAGACGAGGGCGGTGAAGGCCAGCACGGAGCCGTCAAGCCGGATCGTGTTGCCCCGCGGCAGCGCGTCCAGCCCCGAAACGAAGACCGCGTTCACGGCGATCGCGACGACCAGCCCGAGGGCGCCGCCAGCAAGGGCCAGGAGCAGCCCCTCGGTCAGCAACTGGCGGACAACGCGGGACGGGCTGGCGCCGAGCGCGCCGCGGATCGCGAACTCGCGGCGGCGCGCGGCAGACCGGGCCAGGAGCAGGTTGGCGACGTTGGCGCAGGCGATCAGGAGCACCAAGCCGACGGCCGCCAGCAGCACCAGCAGCGGCGTGCGGACGTCGCCGACCAGGTCCTCGCGCAGCGAGAGGGAGAAGATGCCCTGGTCCTTGTTCTCCTTGGGATACTCACGCGCCAGGCCGGCGGCAACGGCGTCCAGGTCCGACTGCGCCTGCCGCGGCGTGATGCCCGGCCTCAGCCGGCCGATTACCTGCAAGCCCATCGAGACGCCGCGGTCCCCGAACAACGGTTCCGACCACTGCCCGGTGGGAATGATCACGGACATGCGGCGAAAGACCACGTCATCGGCCGGCACCACCCCGATGACGGTGTACGCACGGCCGTTGAGCGTGATGCGGCTGCCCAGAACGGCGCGGTCGCCGCCGAACCGCGTCTTCCACAGCGTCGAGCTCACGACAGCGACCGGCGCCGCGCCGCGCCGGTCTTCCTCGTCGGTGAACGTCCTCCCGATGATCGGACGCAGGCCGAGCACCGCGAAGACCCTGGCCGAGGCCATGGCGCCGCGCAGGCGTTCCGGGTTGGCTTGGCCGGTCAGATTGAAGTTGTCCGTGCGATAGGCAGCCATCTCCTGGAAGGAACGGCTGCTCCGCTGCCAATCGAGGAAGTTCGGGTACGAGACCGAGCCCTGATGGAAGCCGCGTCCGCTGCTATACAGCTTCAGGAGGCGGTCTGGTTGAGGGTACGGGACGGGGCGCAGCAACACCGCGTTGACGATGCCGAACATCGCGGTGTTCGCGCCGATGCCCAGCGCCAGAGCGATCACCGCCACGAGCGTGAATCCTGGCGACTTGAGCAGCGTCCGGACGCCGTAACGCAGGTCGTGCAGCAGGTCTCTCATAAGCCTCGTCTTCATGGGATTAGACGGACAGCCCGGCCCCGGTGTTCTTCGTCGCCGGCCCGAGCATCGTCGAGCGGCGACAGGGCTCGGGGTTTCGAGAGGGAGGGTTCGGCTCGACGGCCATAGAATACCTTCTGTATGGCAAGGCGTCCTCAGAGCGATGGTCTCGTCCTTCCACAAAAGGCCTGGCGGACGACAGGGCGTCGCGACAGCTGGCTCGGACTACCCACCGACGTTCTCCGCCAGTCCGCCGACCGACTCCGCGTCCTCGCGTTGCTGTATGCCTTCGTGTTCCTGATGGCAGCGTACGCTCCGCTGCTTCTGCTCCCCGTCGAGCGCGCCCGCCAGTTCTCCAGCTTCGTGCTCTGGGGGCCGGGCGTCATCGCGATCGGCGTCGCGCTGCTCGTCGCCGTCGTGATTCGAAGCGCACGGATACCCCTGCGCGCCGTCATGAACATCGGACTGATCTTCGAGGTGGTCAGCAGCTACGGGATCGCCGCCGCCGAGTTCGTGGATCCGATGGGGATCAGCAGTGACGGCCATTTCGGACTCTCGTGGGTTGCGGTCTGGACGCTGCTGTTCACGATCGTCATTCCGACCCCGCCACGGCGGGCGCTCATCGCCGCCTCAGCCGCCGTCAGCGCGGTACCCGTCGTCGTCGCGTCGTGCACGCCGTGTCCGGCGATCCAGTCAAAGTGAACGCGGCGCAATTCTTTGCCGCCCTCGTCCTTCCTTACGCGCTCGTCGTGATGATGGCGTACGTGGGAGCGCGCGTGGTGTTCGGGCTCGGTCGGGAAGTCAGCCGCGCGCGCGAACTGGGCAGCTACCGCCTGGTCGAGCGACTCGGAGAGGGTGGAATGGGCGAGGTCTGGCGCGCGGAACATCGACTGCTCGCGCGCCCGGCCGCGATCAAGCTGGTTCGGCCCTCGCGCGTAGCGGACCCCCTGAGCCCCGAATCCGAGGAGGCACGGCGGCGGTTCGAGCGGGAGGCGCAGGCCACCGCGAGCCTTCGATCGCCGCACACGATCGAGTTGTTCGACTTCGGCATGGCCGATGACGGCACGTTCTACTACGCGATGGAGCTGCTCGACGGTCTCGACGCCGACGCGCTCGTCCGACGTACCGGGCCCGTCCCGCCCGAACGGGCCATCTACATGCTCCAACAGGTCTGTCACTCTCTGTCGGAGGCCCACTCGCGCGGTCTGGTCCACCGCGACATCAAGCCCGCGAACATCTTCCTGTGTCGGTACGGTGAGGACTCCGACTTCGTGAAGGTGCTGGACTTCGGGATCGTCAAACCGCCTGCGGAAAGCGCGAATACCGGTCTCACGCTGGGGGACGTCATCCACGGCACTCCAGCGTTCATCGCACCCGAACAGGCGCTGGGCGGCTCGATCGACGGGCGCGCCGACATCTACGCCACGGGGTGCGTCGCGTATTGGCTGCTGACCGGCGAGCTCGTGTTCACCGCCGACACGCCGATGGGGATCGTGATGGAGCACGTTCGGGCCGCGCCGGCGCCCCCGTCGGCCAGAACGGAGCTGCCGATTCCGGCGGCGCTGGACGAGCTCGTGCTGTCATGCCTGGCCAAAGACCCGGCAGACCGGCCGCAGAACGCCAGAGAGCTGTCGCAGCGTCTTGCGGCCATCAAGGGCGCGAATGCCTGGACGGAGGATGACGCACGGGAATGGTGGGCAATCCACGAACCAGCGCCAGGTGATCGAGCACGGGTTGGACCTTGAGTACACGTGTGACGCCAGTTCGAGTGCTCACCGTGCTCCCTGCTCCCGGTGCCGTTCCGCCTCCTCCAGCCACTGAGCCATCTTCTGGTCCTTCTTGCCGTAGAGCGCCCAACCCCGTGCAGGACCGTTCCAACGGTAGTCCTTGATGGTCATATCGATGCCGCGGTCGATGAGGAATCGCATCGACTCGTAGCTCCCGTAGAAGACCAGGTGATGCAGGATGCTCGCCGGCTCATGGGAGTTCCACCTTGTATTGATATCGGCGCCGTGTGCGAGGAGGAAGTCCGCCACGTCGAAGTGGTGGTTGACGACGGAAAACGCGAGCGCGGTGTCCAGAACCTGCTGCGCCGTCGCCGGGTCCCAGTGGAGGTGCCCACGCGCGCGTGCATCGTTGCAGGGATAGTGATTGTCGAGATCGCCCAGCGCCGGCGCGCCGGATTCGTCGAACCAGCTGCTTCACCCGCGAGAGGTTCGCCCATAGCCTGCCGCATGCGGCAGATCGTCTGGCAATGGCCAGATGCGGGTGAGCATTGGAAGGAGGTGGGTATTCGCGTAAGTGAATGCGAACTCGATGGCTTGCGATGGAGGCGGCGGCTGGCGCCGCAGCAGTGCGGGATCGAGGTCGAGAAGGGCGGCGATGAATGCCCCCCGATCGTTCAGCGTTGCGCCGCCGATGAGGTCGACCTGAAACCACACGCAGGCTTCACCGAGCAGCCACGGCTCACGCTGCAATCCGCGGACGAAGGCCGCCAGGTCGCCATCGTGGAGTGCGCGCATGATCTGCCCCATCAGAAACGCCTTCCACGGTCCGGCCGCTCTGGAGTGCGCGAAGTCCGGCGATTGCTTTTCGATCAGGAACGTGATGAACGCCAGGCGGCCGACGCTTCCATCAACGTGTGTGCCGAGTTCGCGATCGAGCGCGATCGAACGCTCCAGCACGAGTGACGCGACGGCCTCGTGCCGGAAGCGGCAGGCGCAGAAGAACGCTTCATTGACGGCTGCGAGGTCGTGCGCCTTCTCGTCAAGAGACGCGCGAACCGCGTCGAGATCGCCTAGCGCCGACAGGAACTCGAGCGTGCGCGGAAGCACGCCCTTGCGCTGAAACAGCTGCAGCAGCCCCCTGGCGCGGGACTCGATGAGGCGCTCGCAGACTGATGGCGTCACGACCGCGCCGGCGTCGATCAGCAGCTCTGCGCACACCGCGCGGGTAAAGACCTGTTCTCGGTCCGCGTCGAAGCTGTCGCCATAAGCACCCGTGGCCATTCCGAGCAGTCCGGTGTCATCGTCGTTATCGTGCCAGGACAGCAAAGCCGGGTATTCAGCCAACAGTTGCTTCAGATGCTCGACGTCGTTGTCGTGAATGACGCGTCGAGCCTGCGTAATCGCCCACTCGAGCCCTTTGTCGAGGCGTCTGCTCACCTCGGCGATGAGGTCTTGCCAGCCTGCGTAGCCGTACTCGCGCGCGAGCACGAGCTGGGCATTGCGCTGCGACAAGGGCGGGTCGACATGTGGCAGGTGCACCCGTGCCCGTGCGACAGCACCGGCGTCACCGGCGGCGATGTCGCGCGCGAGCTTCTTCGCCTGTTTACGGAGGGATTCGAGGGACGGGCGAGCCGGGAGAGACTTCGAAGCGGTCACGGCGACCTCCTTTCATGAATCGCCTGTACCCCGCTGAAACCAGGCTGAAAGAAGGTCCAATCGCACACGACTCAGACCAAACAGGTGGGAGTGTTCCCTTGCCGCGGGTTGGTGGCGCCCTGTCAGCGCGCTCCTCGCAGTATCAAAGGACCGCCGCCTTGGTGTCAAACGCGGCTGGCGGTGCTCAGCCGCGCAGCGCCGCGAGCTCCCTCGCCAACCGCCCAGCCATGCGGGCGTTGTGTCGGAGAAGCGCGACGTTGGTGCGAACGCTCTCACCGCCGGTCAGCGTGCTCAGGCGGGCGAGGAGAAAGGGCGTCACCGCGCGCCCCCGAACTCCCTCGCGTTGCAGGTCGGCCAGTGCCGTTCCAAGCGCCCGGTCGTAGAGGTCGGAATGCATCTCGTCCGCAGCCGGGACAGGATTGGCTACCACCACGCCCGTACCTGAGACCGAGTCGAAAGTGCGCGCTGACACTGGCGGCGAGATCCGCGATCGAGTCCACGCGACGATCCACCGGCAGCCCGCTCGATCGTCGATAGAACGCCGGGAACTCGTCCGTCTCCAGGCCGAGCACCGGCACGCCCAACGTCTCCAGCATCTCGAGGGTGCGTGGCAGATCGAGGATGGCCTTGGCACCCGCGCAGACCACTGCGACGGGCAGGCGCGCGAGTGCCGTGAGATCGGCCGAGACGTCGCCGCTCTCTCCGGCTCCCCGGTGCACGCCGCCGATGCCGCCGGTCGCAAACACGCGAATCCCGTTCGCGTGCGCCGCAAACATGGTCGCGGCAACGGTTGTCGAGCCCGCGCCGCCGGAAGCGACGACGGCCGCCAGGTTGCTCAGGTTCGTCTTGCAGACGCCTGGCGCCGTCGCGAGCTCGTCGAGCTCGTCGCGCGTGAGGCCGATGCGAATGGCCCCTCGCAGCACACCGATGGTGGCTGGCGTTGCGCCGGAGTCGCGGACCTCCTCTTCAAGTGCGAGTGCCGCGGCGATGCCCTCGGGGTGTGGCAGGCCGTGGGTCACGACAGTGGTCTCGAGCGCGACGACGGGCTCCCGGGCCGCGAGGGCCCGCGCGACGCGCTCACTGCACGACCAGAGTTCGGTCACGGAGTCACCTCGTCGCCATACCACGATCGCCGCCGCTGGTCCGCCTCCTGCCGCGTGGCGTTCACGAGGCCATCCGCGGCCCATGCCTCAATCGCGAAACTGGCGGTGACAACGCCGCGCTGCAGGCAGTCGTCCACGCCCAGTCCCTCGAGATGCGCTGAGACGAAGCCGGCCGCAAACGCGTCTCCCGCGCCCGTCGGGTCCACGACGGTCGTGGCCCGCGCGGTCCAGCCGTGCATGCGCCTCGTGCGCGCGTCGTAGAGGATGCCACCGTCCTCGCCGCGCTTGAGCGCGATGAAGCGCAGCCGTCCGCTGACGAGCCGCGACAAGGCCGCCTCGGGACCTTCGCCGGCCCGCTCAATTTGAAGCTCGTCATCAGCCGCAAAGAACGCGTCGGCGTTGGCGAGCGCCGCACGCCATGCCGGCAGGCTGTCTTCAGTGATCGGCCGGTGTGGGTCCACGGAGACGAACGTCCCCGGAGCCGCCGCGAGCGACTGCAGCAGCGCACGCTGGGCGGCAAACGGCATTGGCGCGAGGTGGAACGCGGGCGCCTGGCGCCACTCGCGAGGAATGTCCTGCGGAACGGGCGACACGTCCTCGTGAGACGGACATCCCAGCCGGAGAACCAGGTGACGCGCCCGCCCCTCGTACAAGAGCCACGTTCGCACGCCGGGCCGATGCAGCGCTCGGACGCCGGTGAGATCGATACCGCGCCGTTGCAGCCGATCGATCGTGTCGGTCGGATAATCGTCGCCGACCACGCTCACGCAGCCTGTGCGCACGTCCCAGAGCCGCGCGCCCAGGGCGGCGTAAAGAACGGCGCCGCCGGGCTGTCCCATCCGGGTCGAGCCGTCGGGGAAGACCACATCGTCGACGAGCAGGTTGCCCAGCACGACCAGCGCGGGCGTCACGACGGATCGTCCAGCGCCGCGAACGCGCGCGCCATGGCCCGCACGGCGTCGCGATCGAGGGGGTTGTTCCAGCGTCCGCCCTGTTTCATCGCGGAGCCGACGATGTAGCCGTGGGCGGCGGCGTAGCGGGCGATGTTCGCGGGAGTGATGCCAGAGCCGACGAGCACGGGGATGCCGACGGCGCCGGCGACCTCGATGACGTCCTCGGCCGAAGCCTCCACGCCGGTGGCCACGCCGGTGACGATCACGCCGTCGGCAAGGAAGAAGTCCGCCGCCCGCGCGGTCTCGCCCAGCGGGACGTCGGCGGTGATCGCATGGGCGCTGTGCTTCTTCTTGATGTCGGCGAAGACGAGCACACGCTCGGCCCCGATCGCGCGACGATACCGGAGCAGGTCCCCGGCGCAGGACTCGATCAGGCCTTCGTCGGCCACGTGTGCGAACACGAAGCCTTCGACGCGCACGAAGTCGCCGCCGCAGGCATGCGCGACGGCCAGCGCCTCGCGGTTGGCTCCGGCGAGCACCTGCACGCCCAGGACGAGCCCTGTCTGGCGTTTGACTTCGCACCCGATCGCGGTCATGACGCTCGTGATCTCCGGACCGGCCCTGCCGTTGAGATACGGCCGGTCGTGCATGTTCTCGAGGATCACCGCGGAGAATCCCGCGGCGCGGTACACCAACGCCTCGTCAACGCTGCGACGGATCAAGACGTCGACCGATTCGCTGGCGCGCGGCGTACCCGGCAGCGCGCCGACGTGCAGCACGCCAATCAGCGCGCGGGACGCCCCGAACCGCTCGCGAAACGTGGAGAACGCAGACATCAGCAACACACTCCAGAGGAGATGCTCGCGGCAAAACGCGGCGCTTTGCGGTCAGCTCACGAAGTAGCGCCCCACCACCGTCGCTTGCCGCGGCTTCGAGGTGGGCTCGCAGTACGGGTACCGCCCTGAGCTTCGACGGCTGCATCCTCGGTGTGGATTGAGTTTCACCTGGCCGTGATCTTCAGGTTGGAAAAGTAGCCCTCGGTTCCAGGTCCGACCCACAATGCAACGCCTCCGGCTCGCGGCTCGAGCTTCAGATCGTTGACGACGAGGCAGGGTTGCTCCACGCCGTGCACGTAGAGGCGCGCCTTGCGGCCTTCCACATCAATCTTGTACTTGGTCCAGACGCCGGGCTCCAAGTCCACGTACGACTCGTACTTTTCAGGAGCCTCCTGCCGCGATCGGGCGAAGTCGAAGTTCGGGTGCGAACTGTATTGAGTGGAGTGATTCCTCCTGACCTGATCGTCGGCCCGGCCGTTGGTGGGTCTGAGATAGATGTACTCGTAGGCCCCATCACCTTGGAGTCGGAACGCGATGCCGATGAACCCCCGCGCGCCACTGCCCGCACCGGCAGCAGGTTGGCCGGCCAACTCCACTTCGATGCTGCCGTCACGAAACGACACGTCCTTGACGACAGCATACGAACTGGCGTTTGGAGCCTCCGGCGCGGCGATGATCTGAATCGCATTCCGACCTTTGTAGTTGGTCTGCGCGATCGACACGTTCTTTCCTTCCAGTCGGTCGACGCTTTGCGCCATCAGTGGGACGGCAAGGAGCACCGAGGCAGCCGCGCATGTCAGGCTCCTGGCTGAAGGGAAGGGCGTGTTCATTCCTGCCTCCGTGTCGTAGGTCTTCGTCGCATTCCCGCGCTGCAGCATGCGGCGCGTCCGCTGACCACATTCTCGCATCGTCCGGCTGCGGAAGGTCCGGTGTTCCTCCAGCTTCGCTTGTTGCCTGTGAGAAGCATTCGATCTACCTTCGAGTCATGACCAGCCCTCACTCACGTCAGCTCGGATCGGCCGGCCCGGAGGTGTTTCCGGTTGGCCTGGGCTGCATGGGCATGTCTGACTTCAACAGCGTGCCTTTGGGGACGAATTGAGATGTGACTCTATCAACGGCGCGGTGCCGCCTGCCGCCTCGACCTTGGCATCGCGCTCCCCACCTCTCGTGCCGTGTTAGTTGTCAACGCCCGACGCTCCACCTCCCCGTCGTGCAAGACGGCCTCACCACAGGGCTTCACGCGCTTGACAGTCCGCGGCAGGACGTCATACGTTGACAGTTGGGCTAGCACAACCGAGTCAGAGCGCGTCGAGACGCCGCGTCGGAGGGGACCATCTCCCACCCGCGCGCTTCACGATGGCGATGACGCCGGCGTCGCGGCCTGCTCGACCACGGGCCAGGGTTCTCGCGCGGTCCGCGCGAGGAGGAAGCTCGATGTTTCGTCACCCCGATCCTGAGGTCCTCGTCGTCGGCGCCGGTCCGGTCGGTCTCGTCGCGGCCCTGTTCCTGCAGCAGCACGGGGTCCGCGTGGAGGTCGTCGACATGCACCAGCGGACGACCCAGCACAGCTACGCGCTCGCGATCCATCCGCGCACGCTCCGGATTCTCGACGAGGCAGGGCTCTCCGAAGGGCTGATCGGCGCGGGGCGGAAGCTGACGAAGGTCGCCTACTACGAAGGACGGGAGAGGCGCGCCGAGATCGACTATTCGGCCCTCGCGTCCAAGCATCCGTATCTCCTCGTCCTCCGCCAAAGCCTGCTGGAGAGGGCCGCCGAGGAGGCGCTCCGCCAGAAGAAGCTCAAGGTCCTCTGGGGACACCGGCTCCAGTCCCTCAACGCGGACGAGCGCCACCCTCCGGGCGGAGGTGGCGAAGCTCGACCAGGTCGCGACCGGCTACCCGGTCGCGCGAAGCGAGTGGGTCGTCGTGCGAAGCGAGACGATCCGACCGGCCTATGTGATCGGCGCCGACGGGTACGACTCGGCCGTGCGGCGGATGGCCGGCATCGAGATGGCCGAGCACGGCGCGGGCCAGCATCTTCTCGGTCTATGAGATCGAGGCGACGGGGGAGCTTCCCGCCGAAGTGCGCGTCATTCTCGATCCAGACCTGACGAGCGTCTACTGGCCCCTCGAGGAGGGGCGATGCCGCTGGGGATTCCAGATCCAGGACGCCTCGGGACACGCGGCATCGATGGAGCGGCTCGAGCAGCTGATCGCCGCGAGGGCTCCCTGGTGGACGGCGCGGCCGACGCAGATTTACTGGTCGACGCTCGCCCTCTTCGAGGCGCGCCTCGCGCGGAGCTTCGGCAAAGGAGGCGTCTGGCTCGCCGGGGACGCCGCGCACCAGGCGGCTCCGGTCGGCGTGCACAGCATGAACTCGGGGCTGGTGGAAGCGCGCGAGCTGGCGGCGCGCATGGCGCGGATCCTGCGCGCGGGCGGGGCTGCGTCGCTGCTCGAGGAGTTCGCGACCGAGACGCACGAGGCGTGGCAATGGCTCCTCGGCGCCTCACGCGCGGGCCGGGCCGACGAGGTGCGCGCGCTTCCCGGGGCGGACCCGTGGGTCCGACAGACCCGGGCGAGGATCCTCGCCTGCATTCCGGCCTCGGGCGACGACCTCGAACCGCTGCTCGGGCAGATCGGCCTCACGGCCCGCGAGACGAGTGGCTCAGGGCTGTCCTGAGCGGAGTCGAAGGACGGTCGGCACTTGACTCGACTCCCGCGATGCGCGATGGTAAAAACGGCCGACTTCTAAAACTCGAAGCGGGGGACAGCTTGGCCCAGACGGAAGCGGAACTGCTCGACAACCCTGTCGCGGGCCGTCCCACGCTCATCCTGCGCTCGCCGGATTTCCACTCCATCACCGAGGTCGTCGCGGAGCCGGTCGAGCGGCGGACACCGATCGGCTGGTGGCTCTTCTTCATCCCTTCCCTCGCGCTCCTCGGCCTTCTCGGCGTGGCGGTCTCGTGGCTGTTCTGGGAGGGGATCGGCATCTGGGGCCTCAACGTCCCCGTCGGCTGGGCGTGGGACATCACGAACTTCGTGTTCTGGGTCGGGATCGGGCACGCCGGGACGCTCATCTCGGCGATCCTCTTCCTCTTCCGCCAGAAATGGCGCACCTCGATCAACCGCTCGGCGGAGGCGATGACCATCTTCGCGGTCATGTGCGCCCTGACGTTCCCGGGGATCCACGTGGGACGCGTCTGGGTCGCCTACTGGATGTTCCCGATCCCGAACCAGATGGGCATGTGGCCCAACTTCAGGAGCCCTCTTCTCTGGGACGTCTTCGCGGTCAGCGTCTACGGAACCGTCTCGGCCCTGTTCTGGTACGTCGGCCTGATCCCGGACCTGGCGACGATTCGCGATCGGGCGAAGACCCGCACCCGGCAGTTCGTCTACGGTCTCTTCGCCCTCGGATGGCGGGGCTCCGTGCGGCAATGGCATCACTACGAAACCGCCTACCTCATTCTCGCAGCCCTCGCGACGCCGCTGGTCCTCTCGGTTCATTCGATCGTCTCGATGGATTTCGCGGTCTCCGTCCTCCCTGGATGGCATACGACGATCTTCCCGCCCTACTTCGTCGCGGGCGCGATCTTCTCCGGGTTCGCCATGGTGCTGACGCTCATGGTGATCTGCCGCAAGGCGTTCCGCCTCGAGCACATCATCACCCTCCGGCACTTCGACTACATGGCGAAGATCATGCTCGTGACCGGGTCGATGGTCGGCTACGCCTATGCCACGGAGTTCTTCACCGCCTGGTACAGCGGGAACCCCTACGAGCTCTTCACGTTCCTGAACCGCGCGCTCGGACCGTACGCGCTGGGCCTACTGGACGATGATCACCTGCAACGTGATCAGCCCCCAGATCTTCTGGTTCAAGAAGGCGCGCACGAGCATCCCGATCCTGTTCGTCGCTGTCGATCGTCATCAACATCGGCATGTGGTTCGAGCGGTTCGTGATCATCGTGACGTCGCTGCACCGTGACTTCCTCCCCTCGGCCTGGGGCTACTTCAGTCCCACGATCTGGGACGTCTCGTGCCTGCTCGGAAGCTTCGGGCTCTTCTTCACGATGTTCTGCCTGTTCGTGCGCTTTCTTCCGATGGTGGCGACCGCCGAGGTCAAGACCGTCCTGCCGCAGGCCGATCCGCATTGGCAGCGCCGGCCCCGAACGCGAGATCGCACGGGACGCACCGAGCCGTCGCCGCGGCCCCGATGGGCGCCGCAGCCCGCTCCCGAGGGAGCCTCCTGATGCCGCTCGCTCGTCCACCGGCTCCCGAAGGGGCCCTACTTCGGAATCCTCGCCGAATTCGCGACGCCGGCGGACCTCTATCACGCGTGCGAGCGGGTGCGTGACGCGGGCTTCACGCGGTGGGACGCCCACACCCCGTTCCCCGTCCACGGCCTCGAGGGAGCGATGGGGCTCCGGCGCTCGCCGCTTCCCTGGATCGTCCTCGGCATGGGACTGACTGGGGGCCGCGCTCGGGTTCGGCCTGCAGTGGTGGGTCCACGCCAGCGCCTACCCGCTCGTGATCAGCGGCAAACCGTACTTCTCCTGGCCCGCCTTCATTCCGATCACGTTCGAGGTCGGAGTCCTCTTCGCCGCGCTCGGCGCCGTCTTCGGCATGCTCGGCCTGAACCGGCTCCCCATGCACTACCATCCGCTCTTCCGATCCAAGGTCTTCGAGCGGGTGACCGACGACGCCTTCTTCATCTCGATCGAATCGTGGGATCCCCGGTTCGATCCGTCGGCCACCGGGAAGCTGCTGGAGTCCCTGGGCGCACGAAGCGTCGAGCTCCTGGAGTCCTGAATGATCCCCGAACGCGATCGCGTCGCGCTGCGGCCCGAGCAGGCCACGATCCCGCCGGGGCACCCGTGGAACCGCATTCCGGTCATTGGCGCCGTCGTGCGCCCTGCTGGGGGCGGTGGCCTGCGCGATTCTGGGCGCCGGCGAATCCGAAGCAGTTCTTCTTCTCGTGGCTCGTGTCGTTCCTGTTCTTTCTGAGCCTGGCCCTCGGCGCGCTCTTCTTCGTGCTGATCCAGTACGCGTCCCAGGGAGGATGGGGGATCGTGCTGCGACGGATCGGGGAGACGATCTTCGCCACGCTCCCCGTGATGGCGGCCCTCTTCCTCCCGTTGCTCCTCGGCCTGCGCGATCTCTACTCGTGGACCGTCCCCGGCGCAGCCGAGCACGATGCGCTGCTTCGCTGGAAGGCGCCATACCTCAACGTGCCGTTCTTCCTGATCCGGGCGGCGCTCTACTTCGGAATCTGGTCCTTCATCGCCCTCCTCTACTACCGCGGCTCGCGCGGTCAGGACGTGACGGGCGATCCCGGGGTGTCGGCCCGCCTGCGCCGCCTCGCCGGGCCCGCCATCATCGTCCTCGCGCTGACCCAGACCTTCGCCTCGATCGACTGGATCATGTCGCTCACGCCGCACTGGTACTCGACCATGTTCGGCGTCTATTTCTTCGCGGGTTCCTTCGTGGGGTT
The DNA here is from genome assembly GCA_963724775.1 of uncultured Acidobacteriota bacterium. GTDB lineage: Bacteria > Acidobacteriota > Vicinamibacteria > Vicinamibacterales > Fen-181 > CAVRWB01. The sequence goes on along the minus strand of CAVRWB010000019.1, from coordinate 197,195 downwards.
CATCGCGCTTCTCTCGGTCGTCGCGGTGGCGATGCGCCGGGCGGGGCTGCTGGACACGGTCATCAGCGCCGAGCACCTGCACGATATCGGAAAGTTCCTGTTCGCATTCACGGCGTTCTGGGCCTATATCGCCTTCTCCCAGTTCTTCCTCATGTGGTACGCGAACCTCCCGGAGGAGACGATCTGGTACAAGGCGCGGATGGAGGGGTCCTGGATGCAGGTCTCGCTCCTCCTCATGGTCGGGACATTTCGTGGCTCCGTTCTTCTACCTGATGGGGCGGACCGTCAAGCGGAAGGGAGCGACCCTGGCCGTCGGGGGAGCGTGGCTCCTCGCCATGCACTTCGTGGATCTCTACTGGCAGGTCATGCCGACGCTCCATCCCGAGGGGCTCCGTCCGTCGGCTCTGGACGTGGCCGCGCTCGTGGCCATCGGCGGGTGCTTCGTGGCGGCGGCGAGCTGGCTGATGCGACGGCAGGCGCTCGTTCCACTGCGCGACCCGAGGCTTGCCGAATCGCTGGCCTTCGAGAACGCCTGAGCTGCGGACGAGCCTGCCTCGCCGTCGCGTTCGACTCCGCGCAGGCGGCCCGAGCCGCGTCGAAGGGCCGAGGCGCTGTCCGAATGTCGAGTCCGCGCCGAAGGCGGGTTGCGCGAACGGCGAGCCCGATGTTACTTTCGAAGATGGGCGGACCCAGGCAGCAACGGTGACGACGGAGACGAGGTTTGCGATGACCGAAGGAGCCGAGCATGCGCAGGACAGCGAACAGATTGTGGCTGGCGGCTGGGCTGGTCGGCGCTTTTGGCCTGGCCGGGCGTTGCCGTCGCCGCCTCGTCCGTCACCGGAACCGTCACCTTCGACGGGAAAGCCCCCGCTCTCAAGCCGCTCGCCATGGACGCCGACCCCGCGTGCGCCAAGAAGCACTCGGCACCAGTGCCGAACGAGATGCTGGTCCTCGGCAGCGGCAACACCATGGGGAACATCATGGTCTGGGTCTCGAAGGGGCTCCCGGCCGGGAAGACGTGGCCCGCTCCCAAGACTCCGGTGGTCCTCGATCAGAATGGCTGTCTGTACCACCCGCACGTGATGGGGATCATGGTCGGTCAGACCTACAAGATCCTCAACTCCGACGGCGTCCTCCACAACGTCCACGCGCTTCCCAAGATCAACCCGGCCTTCAACCGGGCGATGCCGCCGACGGTCAAGGAGGCGACCGCGACGTTCGACAAGCCGGAGGCGATCTTCCATGATCAAGTGCGACGTCCACCCCTGGATGAGCGCCTACGTCGGCGTCTTCACGCATCCCTTCTTCTCGGTGACGAGCACGGACGGGAAGTTCACGATCTCGGGCCTCGACCCGGGGACCTACGAGATCACCGCGTGGCACGAGAGGCTGGGGACGCAGACGGCCTCGGTCACGGTTGGCGCCAACGATACGAAGACCCAGAACTTCAAGTTCGCCGTACCCGCCGCGAAGTAGCGATCCGGAGAACGGCCGCATGAGTGAGCCAACAGCTGCCCCCGCACTCAAGCCGCACGTCGCGCACGAAGCCCATCACGAGGAGCTCGGCTTCTGGCGCAAGTACGTCTTCTCCACCGACCACAAGGTCATCGGCATCCAGTACGGCATCACCGGCCTGCTGTTCCTCCTCTTCGGCTTTTCGCTGATGATGCTCATGCGCTGGCAGCTCGCCTACCCGGGCGCCGCGCTGCCGCTGCTCGGCAGGCTCCTCGGCGAGGCGCGCATGCCGGGCGGGACGATGCTCCCCGAGTTCTACAACGAGCTCGGGGCGATGCACGGCACCATCATGGTCTTCCTCGGGGTGGTCCCGCTCGCCGTCGGAGGTTTCGGGAACTTCGTGCTCCCGCTCCAGATTGGAGCCCAGGACATGGCGTTCCCGAGGCTGAACATGGCGAGCTACTGGTTCTTCTTCCTCGGCGGCGTGACGATGCTGGCCAGCTTTCTCGTCCCCGGGGGAGCCGCGCAGTCCGGGTGGACCTCCTACGCGCCCCTGTCCGCCCTGGCGGGCACGGGCCAGACGGTGTGGCTCATCGGGATGGTCTTCCTGATCACCTCGTCGCTGCTCGGCGCGATCAACTTCATCACGACCACGATCCAGCTCCGCGCCAAGGGGCTCACCTTCCTGCGATTCCCGTTCTTCGTGTGGGCCCAGTTCGTCACGGCCTTCCTGCTGCTCCTGGCGTTCCCGCCGCTCGAGGCGGCGGCGGTCATGCAGTTGATGGATCGGTTGGCCGGCACGAGCTTCTTCCTGCCGAGCGGCCTCGTCGTCAGCGGCCAGGTCCTCAACGTGGCCGGCGGAGGCAACCCGCTCCTCTGGCAGCACCTGTTCTGGTTCCTGGCGCACCCGGAAGTCTACGTCCTGATCCTTCCCGCGATGGGAATCGTCGCCGAGATCATCGCGAACAACACGCGCAAGCCGCTGTGGGGCTACCGGTCGATGGTCTACTCGCTCGTCTTCCTCGGCTTCATGTCGTTCATCGTCTGGGCGCACCACATGTTCATGACCGGCATGGGGACGGCGATGGCGGCGTTCTTCCAGACGACGACGATGATCATCTCGATCCCGTCGGTCGTGATCCTCACGGCCCTGATCATCTCGCTCTGGGGCGGATCGATACGCTTCAACACGCCGATGCTCTTCGCGGTCGGCTTTCTCCCGATGTTCGGCATCGGCGGGCTCACGGGGCTTCCGCTCGGCTTGAACGTCGCCGACATCCCGCTGCACGACACGTACTACGTCATCGGCCACTTCCACTACGTCGTCGCGCCGGGGACGATCTTCGCCCTCTTCGCGGGGATCTACTACTGGTTCCCGAAGGCCACCGGGCGGAAGATGAACGAGACGCTCGGCAAGATCCACTTCGTCGGCTCGTTCGTCTGCATGAACGTCATCTTCATGCCGATGTTCCTCATGGGGCTGGCCGGCGTCTCGCGGCGCCTGTACGACGGTGGGGCGACCTACGCCTTCGCGCAGCCGGTCCTCCACCTGAACGTCGTCTCCTCCTGGGGCGCGTGGATCCTCGCGATCTTCCAGATTCCCTTCATCTTCAATTTCTTCTGGAGCATCTGGAAGGGGCGAGAAGACCGAGGAGAACCCGTGGCAGGCCACGACGATCGAGTGGGCCTCTCCCTCGCCACCCCCGCACGGCAATTTCCTCGTGGCCCCGGAAGCGTACCGGGGGCCCTACGAGTACAGCGTTCCCGGCGCGGCCAAGGACTTCCTGCCGCAGTTCGAGGCCTGATTCGAGATGGACATTCCCTACACCGTCGAGGTGCGCCGCGACACCGGTCTCACCAACGGCAAGATCGGCATCTGGCTCTTCCTCGCCTCGGAGGTCATGCTGTTCGGCGCCCTGTTCGCGAGCTACATCCTGATCCGGACGGGGGCGCAGAGCTGGCCGCGGGGAGACACGATCCTGAACGTCCCGCTCGCGACGTTCAACACGCTCGTCCTGATCTCGTCCTCCGTCACGATGGTCATGGCCTGGGCGTCGCTGATGCGCCACCGCTTCGGGACGTTTCGGATCTACATGGGGGCGACGATCCTGCTCGGGTGCGTCTTCCTCGTGGTCAAGTACTTCGAATACAGCCACAAGTTCGAGACCGGGCTCTTTCCGAGGACCAACAACTTCCTCGCCATCTACTTCACGCTGACCGGCCTGCACATGCTCCACGTGTTCGGCGGGATGGTGGTGAATGCCTATTTCTGGGGCCCCGGCTCGAAGCTGTGGAAGACGAATCCCGAGTGGTTCACCAACCGGGTCGAGAACGCGGGCCTCTTCTGGCATTTCGTGGACCTGGTCTGGATCTTCCTCTTCCCGACGCTCTATCTCCTGTAGGCGGCACCCATGACGAGCGACCACGCCGTTGACGCCGACAGCCACGCCGTTGACATCGACAGGCACGTCAGGATCTACGTCACCGTCTTCGTCGCGCTCATGGCCCTGACCATTGTCACGGTGGCGGTCTCTCGCTTCCACCTTCCCACGCCGTATGCCGTGACCGTGGCGCTGCTCGTGGCCACCATCAAAGGATCGCTGGTGGCGTGCTACTTCATGCACCTGATCTCGGAGAAGAAGCTGATCTTGGCGGTCCTCGTGCTGACCGCTGTCTTCTTCGCCGCGCTGCTGGCCCTTCCAGCCGTCACCCACAGCAACGGCTACTGGATTCACAAATGAGCCTCAGGTGGGTCCACGCGATGCTGATCCTTCTCTCCGCCGCCCTCGCGGTGCTCTTCGGTGTCTGGTGCCTGGGCCTGTACGGGCGCGAGGACGGGGTCGCCAGCCTGCTCGCGGCGGTGGCGGCATTCGCCCTGTCGGTCGGCCTGGTCGTCTACGACTCGTGGTTCCTGCGCAAGACGAGGATGCTGCGATGAACGGGAACACGATCCGGCGAGCCTGCCTCGCCGTCCCTCGACAATGCTCGGGACGCCCTGAGCAAGGTCGAAAGGGCGTAGCAGCGCAGCTGCGAAGGCGGGCCGTCACGACGGCGGCGGCCGTGTTGATCGGCGGCGGCTCGAGTGTCTTCGCTGCCTGTCCTCAGTGCTTCGGGGCGGAAGAGACCACGCTGGTCGGCGGAACGAAACTCGGCGTCCTGGTGATGCTGGCCGTCACGCTGGCGGTGCAGGGCGGGTTCGTGGCCTTCTTTCTCTATCTCCGCAACCGCGCGAAGCGCATCGCGGAGGTCGAGTTGGACACCGAATGGTCGGATCTCCAGAGGGCGTCGAGAACATCATGACTCACTGGCTTGGACTCCCGGCGCTCGCCTCGGCTCAGGGCGGGCAGATCGACAGCCTGATCAGCTGGACGCACGTGTTCATGTTCATCCTGTTCGTCGGCTGGGGAGCCTTCTTCGTCTTCGCCCTGGTCCGTTTCCGGAGATCGCGGCATCCGGTGGCGAACTACACGGGGGTCAAGTCGCACACGTCGAGCTATCTCGAGATCGGCGTCGCCGTGGTCGAAGCGATTCTCCTGTTCGGATTCTCGATCCCGATCTGGGCCGCGCGGGTCGATCGCATGCCTCCGGAGAGCGAGGCGCTGGTCGTTCAGGTCACCGGCGAGCAGTTCGCCTGGAACGTCCACTATGCCGGCCCCGACGGCGTGTTCGGCCGCACGGACATCAAGCTGATCGACGTCCAGTCGAACCCCCTGGGACTCGATCGCGCCGATCCTGCCGCGAAAGACGACGTCACGACGCTCAATCAGCTCTATCTGCCCGTGAACCGGCCGATCATCGTGAAGCTCAGGAGCAAGGACGTCATCCACAGCTTCAACGTCCCCGAGTTTCGCGTGAAGCAGGACGCCGTGCCCGGCTTCACAATCCCGGTCTGGTTCGTCCCCAACGTCACGACCGCGGAGATGCGGGCCCGAACGGGGAACCCGGAGTTCCAGTACGAGATCGCCTGCGCGCAGCTGTGCGGCCTGGGCCATTTCCGGATGCGGGGCTTCGTCACCGTGCTCGAGCGCCGAGGACTTCCAGAAGTGGATGGCGGACAGGGTCAAGGAGAACGCAGACCCCTTCAAGTAGCGGACCGCGACGACGACGCTGAAAAGAGCCTACCCGAAGATTTTTGGCGTTGGCATCCGCGCGCGGATTCGCTCCAGCTCCTCGACGGTGACGCGGCTGATGCCGTTCTTGCGGCAGGATTCCTCGACGGCCCTGACGACCATCCCCCGGACGAACGACGGGATCTTCTTCATGCGCGCGGTGGCCGCATCGTCCCACGCGATCGTCGCCGGCGATTCGAGGCCGTACTCGATCGCCGCGACGTCTCGGGACGGCCCTGAGCGCCCTCGACGGCCGGCGACGGGCCTCGCCGTCGCCGAAGCCCGCGAAGCGGGCGAGCGAGAGGGGGACCCCACGAACGTCCCGGGAGTGTGGGTGCAGAGCGGGTCTTCGGCCATCAGATCGCCGGTCATCCCGTAGGCCCGGGCGCGGCAGCCCCCGCAGTGGCCGTTCATCTCGCACTCGCCGCATCGCCCGCCGAGCGAGGTGCGGCGGCGAATGTCGGCGAACAGCCCCGATGAGTCCAGAGGTCCGCGAGAGTCGAGCTGCGAAGGGTCCCCGCGAAGACCGGGAGGTAGGGGCAAGGCGTGACATCGCCGTTCGGCCGTATCCCCATGTAGTGCGTCCCCGCCGGGCACCCGCCGGCCCCTCCGGAGTAGGTCCTGATCTGCGCGTACCCGTCATTCTCCAGGACGGTCTTGATGTAGTGCGGAGCGCACTTCGCGTTCACGAGCATCCGGCGGTCGTACTTCCGCTGGATCCGGTAGAGCGAGGCGAGAACCTCGTCGTACTGCGCGGGGGTGATGTCCGACACGAACTGCCCGCGCCCCGTCGGCACCAGGAAGTAGAGGTTCCAGACCTTGGCGGCGAGGCGATCGTGCGCGAAGTCGGCGATCGCGTCGAGCTCGCCGAGATTGTGCGAGCCCGCGGTCGTCTGCACGATGAACGGGAGCCCGGTCCTGTTGAGGATCTCCGCTCCCTCCACCGTGTTTCGCCAGGCGCCACGCACCTTCCTGAAGCGGTCGTGACGATCGGGATCGAGAGCATCGAGGGATAGGGACAGTCCCCGGGCTCCGGCCTCCGCCAGGCGCCGCGCCAGGTTCTCCGTGATGCGCACGCCGTTGGTGCCGACGACGACCCATAGTCCACGCTCCGCCGCGCGCCGGACGATCTCGAGGATGTCGCGCCGCAAGAGCGGCTCGCCGCCCGTCAGGATCGTCAGGCATTCAGGCGCGAACGCGGCGATCTCGTCGATCACCCTGAAGCATTCCTCGGTGCCGAGCTCGCTCCGATCGGCGAAGTTCTCCGTGCCGACCAGCGGCGTGCCGCCGGCGTCGAGATAGCAGTGCTCGCAGGCCAGGTTGCAGCGGTAGGTGAGGTTCCAGGAGACGACGTAGGGCCGCGCGAACCTTTCGACTCGGCTGACTGTCGGCAGGTTCATCGGCGATCGCTCGTCCTCGGTGTCCCTCACATGCCGAAGAACTGGCGGGCCGCGTCGAGGATCTTCTCGTCCACTTCCAGGATCCCCTTCTCTCGGGCGAATCGCTCGATGCCGGTCCGCGCCATGGGCCGGACGAACACGGGAATGTTGGCCAGCCGCGCTTCCGCGTCGGACGTCCACCGGACCGGGACAGGCGCCTCAGCCCCGGCCGCTCCTTCCACGGCAGGGATCATCGCGGGGAACGGGCATCCGTCGCCGGAGGTGGGAGCGTCTGGGACGGGCCCCGCGCTCGCGCTCGCAACGCTCGACGAGGGGCCGATCCGCACGCCGAGTGACTGGACGAGCTGTGTCTCGTACGGATTGGTCAGCATCGCCATCTCGTAGCCGCACTCGGGACAGGAGTAGACGACCGAGAGCGAGCCGCGCTCGGGCGAGCCGACGGTTTGCAGCTTCATCGGGCTGTCGCAGGGAACGCAGAGGAACTTCATCGGGATAACTCCTTGCCTGGCCGTTGCTCACGCGGGTCGTGAGCGGAGGCCGGCCTGTCTGGCCGTAGCTCATGTGACGCATGAGCGGAGGCCGACGTGTTCGATTCGAGGCTGTCCAGAAGTTGCTGCGCAACATGCTCCAGGGCCCGTCCAACGGGTGTTTCGGGCAGCTCCGCGAAAGGGATGCCCATATCGCAGTGCCGTGCAAGCTCGGGATCGAATGGGACGGTCCCGAGGCAGGGAATCTCCAGGCTTGGCGGAGGCTCGTCGGGTGAGACGAAGAGCGGCTTGATGGCGTTGCAGTCGCGGCAGTAGTAGCCGCTCATGTTCTCGACGTAACCGAGAAGGCGATTGGGCCTGCCCTTCGAAGAGCGGCCACCGAGCGCGCGACCACGCCCCGTGCCACCTCGGAAGGGATCGTCACGAGCAGGAACGAGGTCCGCGGCCCGAGGAAATCGGCGTACTGGACGGTCCGCTCGGCTCCCGGCGGCAGATCGAACATCAGCAGATCGAGCGCTCCCCACTCGAAGGACCCGAGGATCTCGCCGAGGAGCGCGAACTCCCTCGTGGCGCGCCACGTATGGGACTCCCCCTGCGCCGCGCTCTCGAAATCGAGCGCCTCCGACTCCGGGACGAGCGAGCCCATCGAGAAGACCGCAATCCCGTTCCGGGTCCGCGGGAGCGCGACCTTGTGGCTGCCGCCTGCCCCGCCAGCCTCTGGGCGAAGGCGGGCACGAACAGCGCCCCCTGGACACCAGCCATGCGCGCCTGCGAGGGGCCGTTGAAGTCCGCGTCCAGGATCGCAATCCGAAGCCCCCGGGCGCGCAGGGCGCCCGCGAGATGCAGCGTCAACGTGCTCTTGCCGACGCCGCCCTTGCCGGAACCCACGGCCACGAGGTGGCGCACCCCGGCGAGCCCGTCGGCCATGCGGGCGCGCTGTTCGGCAACCTGCTCGAGAATTCCGGACCCTCCGTCGCCGACGATGTCGTGGTAGCCCTTCATCTGTGAGGTTCCTGCAGGACGGGAGCCACCGGCGCTGCGCTACCGCCGGGCGTCCAAGAGGGTTCGATTGGACGCGAACGTTAGCCTACACCGTCCGGGACCGGGCGGGAAGGGCGATGTCTCGAGCGAAGGCCAACTTGCCGGAGAATCAGTCGTGGCGGGGAGCCGCAGGCAGCCATCGCACCTCGTTGAGATAGCTGCCAGCCGCTGTCGCGTCCTGAGCGGGCGCGGCCGCGGCGGAGGGGGCCGCCCCTTCCCGCGCCGGTGTCGCGACGTCGGGGCTCTTGCCCTGTGACGGGCCGGTCGGGATCATCTCGGCCATCATCCGCGCGCCGATCTCGATCCCCTCCTCGGCGAGCGCAAGGTCGATCGCCGTCGCGGCGCGCTCCCGCGCAAGCTCCTCGATCCGTTCCTGTGCCTTGTGTCGCATGAACCCGGCAGGGACCCGGAGGATCCGCTGCGCCGCCTCGCTGGTCCAGGCGAAAGTCGAACCCAGGGTGGACGAGGGGGTCTGGATCTCGAGCGGCCCGCCTTCGCGCCCAAGGCGCTTCGGCGGGTTCGCCGTAGCTTCAGCGGAGGCGGACGCGCCAGCCTCTTCCTCGATGGCCTGACGGGCGAATTCGAGCGTGATCGTGTCGAGCTTCATCATGCGCGCGCGCTTCTCGATACGCGCCTTGGTCCGGCGGCGCTGATCGGCATGCTTCATCGTCCAGAGGCCCTTCTTGGCCGCCTCCGTCCAGTGAAGCTCGCGCCCATCGTAGGCGGTCTCTTCCTGGAGACCTCCCTCCGCCACCGCGATCTTCTCGATCATCTCCTGGGTGATCACCTCGAAATCGGCGGCGCCGCAGACGGTGCAGCGAACGGGATCGGGCTCGGTGGCCGTGACGCCGCAGGCCCGGCACATCGACACGCGGCGAGTCCTCACCCGCTCGAGGGCCACCGCCTCGGCCAGCGCCGTGATCGCCTCCGCGCGCTTCGGCATGAACCGGTCCATCGCTTCGTCGATCACCGCGCTCGTGACCACCGAGTGCCCTTTCTCGACCGCGAGGCGCAGCACGCCCGTGCGGGCCATCCCCCTCACCTGCTCGGGGACGTGCTTCATCCGCTCCTCGGCTTCGGGCGTCCATCGGACGCTCTCCTCGGTGCGCAGGTCGAGCCGCGGCACCTCGAGACGCGTGGAGAGGAGGATGTCGCAGGGCGCGGCGCGGAGCAGATTCTCGGCGTTGCTCCCAAGCTGCTTCTCGTCCTTGACGCTGTGGACGCCGATCCGCCCAACCACGAGGAGCCAGGGATTCGTCTTGCGCGCGTGGTCGAGGACTTTCTGGAAGGCCTTGCCGTCCAGGAGCGTTCTCTTCACCTCGAAGCCCATCGCCTTCCCCATCTGGTCGCTCACGTCGAGATGCGATTGATAGATCTGCGCCAGCCCGGTGTCGATGATTTCCTCGTGGAGCTGATTCTGCTCCTCGAAGCGGAAGACCTTCGCCGCCTGCTCGGTGAGGACGCCGACGATGCTGTTGAAGACGGAATAGTGCAGATAGGGATCGTACACCGCGATCGTCTCGACCTTCTTGCCGAACGCGCGGGCCAGTTCGATGGCGGTCATGAAGGCGCCGAACGATTGGGGACTTCCGTCGATGCCGACCAGGATCGTGTCCCGCTCCGGCTCGCCCGGCTCGGGAAGGTGCTTGACCACCCAGACATCACGGTCGCATTCGCGGGCGACGCGTTCGCAGACCGAGCCGATCATGCTGTCGCGGGCGCGCCCGAGACCCAGGGCGCCGATGACGACCAGGTCGTGCGGCGAGCCGTCGAGATCCTTGAGAATCTCGATGTGATTCTTCCCGTCGATCATCCGCGGTTCGAAGTCGAGGTTCGACTCCCTGCAGAGGCGCGCCATGCCATCGAGATAGCTGTCGGAGATGAGCTTGAGGCCCATCGTGATCAGGCTGTCGTGGATCTTCCGCTGCCGCTCGAGCTCCGCGTCGTCGAGGTACTCCTCGGGCAGGGTGTACTCCATCTGCTTGAAGCGGTATTCGTGCAGCCTGGCCGCGTAGACATGGCAGCCGACCAGTTTCGCGGCAAACGCCTTGCCCAGCGCGACGGCGCAGGCGACGGCGCGGTTGGAGTAGTCCGAGTTGTCGACCGGAACGTAGATGCTCTTGTACATCGGATCCTCTGGAGCGCGGCCTGTGGAACGACCCGGTTCAACGATCTGCATCACCCGCGGCCACGGCGCGTCGGGTTGACGCCGAACGGTTCGCCCGCGCCCGCCGAACGGCCGTCGGGTGCAGCGCGCTGTTAGACAGCCGCCCCCAGTGGGCGCTATTGTAGACACGGGAGTCAACAATGCGGAACGAATTCACGGCTGTGTTCGAGCGTGACGGCGACTGGTACATTGCGTACTGTCCCGAGATTCCTGGCGCCAACGGCCAAGGTCGAACGAAGGAAGACGCTCGGCAGAGCCTGGCAGAGGCGATCGCGTTGATCCTGCAAGATCGTCGCGAAGATGGCCTACGCGGCGTTCCGCCGGATGCCGACCGCGAAACGGTGATCGTGAAATGAAGCGGAGCAGCCTGCTTCAGCATTTGCGGAAGCATGGGTGCCATTTGAAACGCGAAGGAGGCTCGCACTCCCTGTGGACGAACCCGAACACCGGCGCCGTCGAAGCTGTTCCCCGCCACACCGAGATTGCCAACAAGCTCGCTCGCAAAATCTGCGGCGCGCTGTCTGTACCGCCCATCGGCCAGAAGTGACTTTTGGCTGACGTTGGAGATGAGCGTCGAGGTCCGCCGTTCTCCTGGACGGGGACCTGCTACATCCGCTCGTCACCGAGCATCCGCCCCTCGCCGAGCGGTTCGCGCTTCCGAGCGGCGACACGCCACCGCGCCCATCCAATCACGGCAAGCTCGATGACGAGCACGAACAGCGCCGTCTGCACCATCGGGCCGACAGCCGATGGGACCACTTCCGGCTCGACGTAGAGAGAGTACCAGATGGTGAGAGCTCGCCGGCTGCCGCGCTCGCGCGAGAACCCGTCCCAGACCGAGAAGGCGATAGGCAGGAACCCTCCGGGCGCGAACGAGGCGCCCGAGGTTGCTCGAATGGGTCGCTTGAAGATGACCGCCCATTCTCCCTGGTCGTAGCTCGCGACACCCGTGAGATCGCCCGTGTCGTTGGCAGTGACGTCCCCGCTTCCCTTCCCGGTGAACTGAAGGGGATCGGGACGCGCGAGGTCGAAGAACCAGAGATCGACCGGGTTCTGGACGTCGCCGAAGATGAAGTAGGGCTTGCGGGCGCCCGTGGGCACCTGCGAGGGAATCTGGATCGCAACGGCATCGGAGAACTCGGATGCCTGGGCGGCTGGCGCCGCTTCCTCCTCGAACGGGTTCTTTGGAGGCTGCTGGGCCTGCCCCGCCTTCGCCGAGGCTTCCGGCTTCGGCGGGCGAGCCGGCGGGCAAGCCGGCCGGGGTCGGGGCGGCTTCCGCCCCGCCCCAGACGCCCCCCTTCGAGCCGCCAGCGATGCACCCGCCTCCACCGAGGCTCCCGCCTCCGCGAAGGTCCGGCGGGCGAGCCGCGCGGGAGCGCTGTGCCGCCTCCTCTTCCTCGGACGGAGGCACTGGCAGCGTCGGACCGTTCTTCCCGCTCTTCTCCGCGCTCATGTCGTGCCATCGAACGAGGACGGCCACCGAGTCGGCGTCGTAGATCGCCTGGACGGTCACCGACGTCGTCGGAGGATGGAACTCGCGCACCGGCTCGGTGATCTGCCCGATGAGCGGGAAGCGGGCCACGGGCGCGGATTGGAAACTCGCGGTTCCCTTTGCCAGGTCGATCGGATCCAGGACGTGCTTGACGCTGACGAGGTTGGAATAGCCAGGCCCGTTGCTCCCCGAGAGAGAGACGATGAAATCGGTGATGGCCCATCGTTGCTCGGGCTTGAGGGCGTCGAGAAACGACGGCATGGGCGTACCGTTCAACCCCGTGCTCATCGTCCGGAAGATGTCCTCGCGAGACGATCCTCCCCGGAACGTCCAACTCTGCGCGAGGTCCGCCGGACGTATCGGGTTCTTCCAGTCGTCCACCAGGGTTGGCGCCGAAGGTCCGTCGCCGCGACCAAGCGTACCGTGGCACCGTGCGCAGCCAGTCTCCGCGTAGAGCTTCTTTCCGAGCTCGATGGACTCCTTCGTGGCTTTCGGCGCGCCCGGTAGCGACATGGGCTGCGGGGCTTTCTCGGCGTTGGAAAAGTCGGGGGAGAAGGTCGTAATGAAATACGCGACGTCCGACACCTCCTGGTCGGAGAGATTGGGCCAGGCTGGCATCGAGGTGTATGGCATGCCGCGCCTGATGATGGCGACGAGATCCTGGTGCGTCGGGAGTGCTCCGTTGGGAGTCGTCCGAACCTTGAACTTGCCCGCCGTGAAATCCCGTGGCTTCGGGTGCAGGTGCGGCGCGGCGTAGCCTTCGCCGTCGCCCTTGTCGCCGTGGCACTGCGAGCAGTTCTTGAGATAGAGCTTCTTGCCCGATTCCCGCTGCGCCTCGGTCCCGACGTCGGGAGCCGCCGCCCGCGCCGATCCCGTCAGTGCAGCGTACAACGAGCCGACGAGGACTGCGAGAGCCACGCTCGACGTCGCGATGGGCCGCGTCAGGCGTGCGGTCACTGCTTCGCGCCCTCCTCCTTGGCGCGAGGCTTCAGGCCGGTGAAATCGTAGAGAAAGAGGATCGCATCCCACATCTCCTCTTCCTTCAGGAACTTCTCCCAGGCCGGCATGGCGGTATCCCAGGGACCACCTTCTTCTGGCAACCCGGGACCTCCCTTGGCGATTCGCCAGTACAGAAACGTCTCGCGAAGCTGCGGGATCGTGTCGTGGAAGTTGGTCGGGATCGGATCCAGGCCGTGCGCGAACATGCCGTTGGCGGACATGTTGTCGCCGTGGCAGAAGACGCAGTTTCGATAGTAGACCTTGCGCCCGTTCTCGACGTGCGTGCGGAACTCTGCCGGGTTCGACGTCTCGAGAGAGCGGAAGGGATTGTCTCCTGAGTCGAGATTGATCTTCCGGTCGTGAACGGTGATGTCCGAGGGCGATGCGGGATGGACCGTTCGCGAGAAGAGCGGAGGCTGGATGGGGACGCTCATCTGGACGTAGACGTTCGCGGCCGCGAGCGCCGGGAGGGCGACGACCGTTGCGCCCAGGAGCGCCGTGTACCGCTTCTCCGTCATGAACCGGACGAGCGGCAGAAAGACTTCGTCGCGGCGTTCCTGGCTGGAGGACACGTACGCCAGGATCGCCATCGACAGGATTCCCATGTACAGCGAGATGACGGAGGCGGGAATCGGGGCCGTGAATCCGAATCGGAGGATGAGGTAGATCCCCACCCACCAGGCGCCGGCCCACACGAGCAGGCTGGCCCGACGGAAGCGAAGGAGCCCGAACGCAGCGGCCACCGCGAGGACGACCAGGATGTTCATCGCGCCACTCCTGGAGGCCGCGGCTGCGCTCCGCCCGGCGCGGCACCTGGGGCGGGAGCAGTCGCCGGAGGCTGCGACGCGGGCGGCGCGGCCGCGCCGCTGTTGTAGTGGTGCTGCGTCTGAAGCGTCACGGTCGGTGTCCCGCCGAGGCTCTGCAGGTAGGCGATGACGCAGAGAATTTCCTGATCGGTGAGGCCCACCGGCGGCTGGTTGATGGTCGGCATCCCCGGATTGAATCCCGGCACGATGAAGGCGTTGGGCTCGTACATCGATTGGGCGAAGTACTCGACGTCGCTCAGGCCCGCGACCCGGCTCTTCGCGCGGGCGTCAACGCCGGCGAGGTCGGGGAACCGGAGCGCGCCGGTCTTGCCGATCGTGTGGCAGGTGAAGCAGAGTCCCTTGCCCTCCATGATCTGGCGGCCGACCTGGACCATGTCGGCCGTGGTCAGATCGGTTCTCAGGACGATCTCCTCAGGAGGCTGAACTTCCTTCTGAGGCACCATCTGGCCGACATACGTATAGAACCCTGTCGTCGCGACGATGAGCGCGCCGATCCGAATGATGAGCGGGACTTTCATGACGCCTCGACGGAGCCTTCGCGGAGGCGGGTCCGGGCCTCGAAATCGGGCCGCTCGTGCAGGCTCGCGATCCAGAAGACGAAGCCGATCAGGAGGAAGAACCCGATCACGGTCACCGAGACGACCTTCGTGGCGAATCCAAGGGTGGGCGTGAACGCGTCGGGCGAGCGGTCACGGATGATGCCGTAGACGTGCCAGTGCTGGCGGAGTCCGGAGCGAACGTAGCCCATGAGCCCCATGAGCCAGGTGAAGGTGACCGCGATGAAGATCAACACGTATTGAGAGATCGCCGGGATTCTGCCCCAGCGTACCTCGCCGGTCTTCCTCGCCCCGTGAAAGAGGAAGACGTCGATGGCGGTGATCGACACCATGGCGAGCATGACCGAGCCGACCTGGGGCACCGAGAGCCTGATTCGGACCGTCGCCTCCACGAAGTACCCGTAGATGCCAAGGGCGATCACGAGGATCGCCGCTCCCGCAAAGATGAAGAGCTGCGCGGCATGGCCCGCCTTCGCCCAGGCCACCGTTGCGACCTTCCCCGTTCGGCGGTAGAGGAGGAAGCTCATGAAGGTCGTGAGGATCAGGATGTTCACGGCCGTGTTCTTGGCGGACATCACCCCGAGGTAGCCCAGCACCGGATGTGACGACCCTCCCATCGCCCGGATCTCGGAGACGGTCGCGATAATCGACCGCGGCGTGGCCCAGACCATGAAGCAGAGCGTGATCGCGACGAGGAGGTACTTGATGAACTTCTGAAGCGGCTGCACGCCCTCGACCCGCCCCATCCCGAGCCAGAGGTAGTAGTTGGCGGCGAGGAAGAGGTTCCCGATCAGCACCGCCTGGATGATGAAGAGCCACGAGAAGGCCCCGCCCATCATCGTGAGTCCGAGGGTCTGCGAGAAGGCATAGATCTCCTTCGCCAGGTAGTAGCCGGCGAAGGGGAGCGGGAGGAAGGCGCTGATCGCGACGAAGTTGCCGATGTATCCCATCCAGTCGTAGTGCGCCCGGTCCTCGTCGGTTTCCGCCTGCAGGAACTTGAAGGCCGCGTAGGCGGCGGCGACCGATCCGCCGAAGGCGATGTTCGCGATGAACCGATGGATGTTGATCGGCATCCAGGTGTAGTTGTAGACGGCGTCCCAGACGGAGAGGACCGCCCCCTTGCTCGACACGCCGTTCGGCGACGTCATGAACGTGACCCAGGCATTGGCGATCATCATGATCGTCGTGCCCACGAGGTTGAGTCCGAGCCCCAGGCCCAGGTGCACCAGGGGATGGAACTTCCCCCAGCCGTAATAGTAGGTGTAGAGGAAGAAGGCTTCCGCGAAGAAGAGAAGGACGTACGGGAAGAAGGTGGGAGAGAACACGCTCATCAGGTAGTTCGTGAATTTCGGATACAGGATGATGAGCATGAACGTGAGGAATGCGCCGAAGGTCGCGGTGAGCGAGAAGGAGACGGAGAGGAGCTTCGTGAACTCGTGCGCGAGCCGGTTGTAGCGCTGATCTCCGGTCTTGTAGCCGATCGCCTCGATGATGAACGCGAACAGTGGAACGGCAAGGACGAAGGCCGCGAACAGCAGGTGGAGCTGCGCGACCGCCCAGATGGCCACGCGGCTCCCGACGACGGGAAAGGCCCGGTACTCGACCTCCTCGTAGGGCTTTGCCTGGGCCTTGGCCTGCGCCTCGGCCTTCTCGACGGCCAGGCCTCCCGCGCGGGGCGTGCTGTCGGCGGCCGCGGACGGAGCCCGGTACGGCTCCCGGTACTCGTTCTTGCCGACGAAGATCGACGCCATCCAGACGACCGCGATGAACATCACGATGCCGGCAACGGGTCCGACGAGGATCAGCAGTCTGCGGTTCGTCACGGCGCCTCGCTCACTTGTTGGCCGCCGGCTTCTCCGCCGGCTTGCCCGCCAGCTTGTCCGCCGAAGCTTCAGCGGAGGCGGACCGCTTGCGCTCGAGCTCTCGCACGTAGGCGACGATCGCCCACCGGTCCGCCGGCGGGATCGGCCAGCGGTACCCGGACATCAGCCCCGACCCGTTCGTGATGACGTCGAAGATCTGCCCGTCCGGGTACTTCAGGATCTTGTCCTGGTGGAAGGACGCGGTGGGGACGTGGCCTCGCTGGAACAGGATCCCCTTGCCTTCCCCTCGAGCGTCGTGGCAAGGCTGGCAATAGATCACATACCGCTGCTGGCCGCGCGCGCGAAGCGCCTCGTCCACGGTCACCGGGATCGTCGCGACGAACTGCCCGTCCGCGCCCTTGCCGGTGAAGAAGGCCGCGTCCTCTTTCAGCCCGCCGATTGGCACCGTTCCTGGAACGGGCTGGCGCATCGACGCGCCGTCGGAGAAGAACGTGCTGGCCGTCTGGGGAAGCACCTTCGGCTGGTTGTACATGCTCGGATTGACATGGACGGGGGGGCGGCTCGACGTGCAGCCACGCGCGCAGCCGGTGAGGGCGACGACAGACGTGAGAAGGAGGGCGCCGAGCACGCGCCCGCCTCCGCTGAAGGCTTCGGCGGGCAAGCCGATGACGGGCGCTCATGAGGGCACGCCTTCCAGATCGGGATTCGGGTTGCGCACCTTGGCCAGATACGTCGTCCGGGGCCTGGTGTTCAGCTCCTCGAGGAGTGCGTAGTTGCGGGGATCGGCCTTGGCCTTCACGACACGGCTGGATCGGTCCCGAAGATCACCGAACTCGATGGCCGAGGCCGGGCAGGCCTGCTGGCAGGCCGTCTTGACGTCGCCGTCACGAAGCTCGCGCCCTGCGAGCTTCGCGTCGATCCTCGCGCGATTGATCCGCTGCGTGCAGTACGTGCACTTCTCCATGACGCCCCTCGCACGAACCGTGACGTCCGGGTTCATCGCGAGCTTGAGGATGTCGGGCGTGTCCTTGGTGAAGTTGAAGAAGTTGAACCGCCGCACCTTGTAGGGACAGTTGTTCGAGCAGTAGCGGGTCCCGATGCACCGGTTGTAGACCATCACGTTGAGGCCCTGCCCGTCGTGAACGGTCGCGGCCACGGGGCAGACCTGCTCGCAGGGGGCCTGCTCGCACTGCATGCACGGAACTGGCTGAAAGACCATCTCCGGGCTGCCGGAGGGCTCGCCGGAGAAGTACCGGTCGACCCGCAGCCAGTGCATCTCGCGCCCCTTCGCGACCTGGATCTTGCCGACCACCGGCACGTTGTTCTCGCCCTGGCAGGCGACCATGCACGCGTTGCACCCGGTGCACGCGTTCAAGTCGATCGTCATCCCCCACTGGTGCCCCTGATCGTAGGCGTGCTCCTTCCAGAGGGAGAAGTGAGGCGATTCCTGTTCGAAGACGCCGAGCGCGCCCGTGCTTCCTCCTCCTTCGGGCCGGACGGCCTCAGGGGACCCGGCCCCATGTGGGCTCTCGGCTCGCTCCGCCCCGGCAGCCGATTTCGATCGCCCCTCGACTTGGCTCGGGGCGACCCTGAGGCTCTCGAAGGGTCGAAGCGCGGCCAGGGTCGACTCGCGCACGAGGGGGCGCCCCTCCATGCTGCCGTGGTGCTGGGTCGACGAGAGCGGGTACGTGCGCGCGAGCCTGGTGAGTCTGACCCCGCTGTCGAAGCCAGGCGCTTTGGAGCTCCGGACCGTGAACGTATTGAACCCGACCGCGGACCCAACCCGTCCCGCGTGCTGGCGACCGTAGCCAAGGGTGAGGGCCACCACGCCGTCCGCCATGCCCGGGAGGATCCAGACGGGAAGCTCGAGCGAGCGGCCCGCGTAATCGAGACGGACCATGTCTTCGCTCGCAAGACCAAGCGTTTCGGCGGTCTTCGGGCTCACGAGCGCGGGGTTGTCCCAGGTGAGCTTGGTGAGGGGATCGGGAAGCTCCTGCAGCCACCCGTCGTTCGCGAAGCGGCCGTCGTGTAGCGAGGGGGAGGGCAGGAACGCGATCTCCAGATCACGCGGAGATCGCGGCGCGGCCTGGCCCGCCGACGCGCCTTCGGCGCGAAGGCGGCCGAGCTCCGCCAGCGGTTGCGCGGTGAGAGCAGGGACCACTTCGGGAAGCTCGCTGCCGGGAAGCCACCCATCGTGCAGGACGCGGTTCCATTTCCTGTCGAACTCGGCCTCCCCCAGGATCGGTTTCCAGGTCTCCTGCACGATGTCGTAGCCGGGACGCTCCTTCCCGCCGGCCATCAGCCCCAGCACTTCGATGGCGGTTCGTCCGCCGAACAGCGGGAGGATCAGCGGCTGGACGACGCTCAGGGTGCCTCCCACCGCGCGCGCGTCCCCCCACGATTCGAGGTAATGCGCGCGGGGGATGTGCCAGGTCGCCTTGACGGACGTTTCGTCGACCGTGTGCCCGAGCGCGATCGACAGAGGGGCCTTCGCCATGGCCGAGGCGAAGTCGAGGTCGGCGGGGGCATCGAATACCGGATTGCCGCCCAGGACGACGAGCGTCTTGATCGCGCCCGCCTTCAGCGCGGAGACGAGCGAGGTGAGCGAGCTGACGCTCGGAAGTGCCGCATCCTTCGTCTCGTAGTAGCTGACCGTCTTGCCCGTGTTGCCGAGATACGTGTTCAGCGCACACACGGCGGCGTGAACGGCCGGGGGCTGGCGTTCCCCAGCCACGATCAACCCCTTGCCGCGGTTCGCCAGCAGGTCCTTGGCCAGGGCATCGATCCAGCGCGGGTCGACACCCCGGGCCCCGCCCGGCAGGCCGGGCCCCGCCAGGCGCGCGGCCTCGGACGGAGCCAGGCGTGCAGCCAGGGCCGCGAGGAAGGGGGCGATCTGCCGGCTCTCGAGACGGAGCCGATGATCGGCCATGGCGCCGGTCAGCGAGTAGACCCCTTCAACCGCGTAGAGCCGGTTCATGGCCTGCCCTGAGCTTGTCGAAGGGGCGCCACCCGAGGCTCCCGCCCCTCGACTTGGCTCGGGGCGGCCCTGAGGCTCTCGAAGGGCCGCACGTCTTCCGGCCGCGAAGCCTCGCGTGTGACGGATCATCTCGGGGTCGGTCAGGAGCGGGTCGGCGTCGAGGGCGAGGATGACGGACGCTTGATTGAGCCGGAGCATGAGGTCGAGGTCGCGCCCCGTGGCGGACCGCAGGCCCGCGAGCCGGTTCTCGTCGCTGACCGCCTCGTAGGTCGCCCACTGCAACCGGGGGTAACGGGCACGGAGCTCGGAGGCCAGGCGCGCCAGGGTCGGGGAGGAGAAGGACTCGGAGAGGACCGCAAGGCCGGCACCGCCGTCCGCGGCATGAGCCTCGGACAACGTCCCCCAGGCCGTCACGAAATCGCTCCAGGACTTCCGCGAACCGCGCAGCGTGACCGATTGCGAGCGGTCGGGATCGTAGAGACCGAGCACGGACGCCTGGACGAGGGAGCTCGAGGCCCCGAGGGTCGAGGGGTGCGAGGGGTTTCCCTCGATCTTCGTCGGTCGTCCTTCGTGGCTCTCGACGATCAGGCCGTAGGCGCTCCGGCGGAACGGCATGGTCGTCGCGTAGTACCGGGGGATGCCAGGAACGATCTCCTCGGGAGCGTTGACGTAGGGAACAATCTCTTCAACCGGGCGCCGGCACCCCGCGACCCCCGCGAGCGACAGCGAGGCGCCCAGGAGCATCACCATCTCGCGCCGGGTGACACCCTCGGGAAGCTCCGAGGCACCCTCCGGGAACTCCCGCTCGAGCGCGGCGCGGTATTCGGGCCGGTCCTCGACCTGCGCGAGACTTCGCCAGTAGGTCCGACTCACCGGTGGCACCCCGAGCAATCAGTCGGCGGATGGACCGGTCGTTCGCGGTCGAACTGCGCCGCCAGCGCGCCGACGTCCCGCGGAGGGATCCACTTCATGTTGGTGACCTCCGCGACGGGGCGTCTGTACGGGCCGGGGTTGCGGTGACAGTCGAGGCACCAGCTCATGCTGAGGGGCATCATCTGGGTGACCGTTTCCATCGTGTCGATGCGGCCGTGGCACGTGACGCAGCCGATTCCTGCCGCCACGTGCGCGTTGTGGGGGAAGTAAGCGTAGTCGGGAAGCTTGTGGACGCGAATCCAGCGCATCGGCCGGCCGCTCTGCGCGCTGTCCCGAATCGGCGCGAGCTGCGCGCTGTCCCTCTTCACGGTCTGATGGCAGTTCATGCAGGTCCGCGTGGGCGGAATGTTCGCGACGGGAGCAATCTCGACCGAGGCGTGACAGTATCGGCAATCGAGACCAAGCTCGCCGACGTGGAGCTTGTGGCTGTACGGGACGGGCTGAACGGGACGGTAGCCCACGTCTGTATACCACGGGGAAAAGTAGTACCAGACGCCCGCGATCGCGAGGAGCGGGCCCAGGCTGCCCGCGATGGCGGCCATGATCGGGAGCCTGTTCCACCACCGGGGAAAGATCTGAGCCAATGGCTAGGACTCCGTGTGCTGGAGGACGGCTGCAAGCCGTGAGTCCGCGATAGAACTGTGATGCCCCAGCCTCGCGCCCCAACGAGGTCGTCCCAGGAGAACGACCCGAAATCGTTGATTGTACCCACGACGATCTTAGCCATGAACTGGGCAGAGATCAAGCGCGCCGCGCCTGCTTCGATCGGCCGACGGACTCCCTGAAAGGCCTTCGATCAGCACCGACTTCGAGCGACAATGAGCGCGCGCGTGGTCCGGCCGCGCCTCGACCCCTTTCAGGAAACCTTCAGAATGCCGCGCCATCCTCGGCAGGCAGAGGGAGATGCGAATCCTACTGGTTGAAGACGACCGGGACGTCGCGGAGTACATCCGCCGCGAACTCGAAGAGGAGGGTCACGCCGTCTCCGTGTGCCACGACGGCGGCGCGGGGCTTCGGGCGGCCGAACGCGTGGCCTTCGACATCATCGTGCTCGACATCATGCTGCCCGTCATGGACGGCCTCCAGGTCACCCGGCGGCTGCGTCGCCAGGGCGTTCAGACCCCGATCCTCCTGCTGACGGCACGCGATTCGCCCGAGGAGATCGTTCGCGGCCTCGACTCTGGCGCCGACGACTATCTCACCAAGCCGTTTTCGTTCGACGTGCTCCTGGCGCGAATCCGGGTTCGCACCCGAGTGGCTGCCGGCGAGGGGCAACGCCTGCGATATGCCGACCTGGTGCTCGACCTGGGTGTGCGGGAAGCCTCCCGGGGGAAGCGGCGAATCCCGCTCACGCGAACCGAGTTCGCGATCCTCGAGTGCCTCATGCGCGCTTCCGGGCGCGTGGTGCCGCGCGACAGCCTGATTGAAGAGGTCTGGGGCGAGCGGGACGTCTCGTACAACAACCTCGAGGTCTTCATCCGCTTCCTTCGCACGAAGGTCGAGGGCGAAGGCGAGGCGCGGCTCATTCATACGGAACGGGGGATCGGCTACGCCATGAGGAGCCCGGAGTGCTGAACACGCGCTCGCTCCGCTTCCGCCTGGCGGTCTGGTACTTTTGCACGGTAGCCGCGATCTGTTCGCTCGCCACCGCCGGGTACTGGTTTGCCATCGACTCGGCTCTCGACAGTGCGCTGGACCAGGGCCTGCGTTACCGCCTGGTCGGCCTCCGCCATTACCTCGAGGATGTCGGGGCCAGCGGAACCCGGGAGATCGCGGTCAGGCTCGGTGAGATCTCGCAACTCGGAGAGCTGTACCAGGTACTCGATGCCGATGGCGCCTTGATCGCACAGTCGCAGGGGCTGGCGCGTCATGGTGTGCTGCAGGGTCCCCCACGCGAGCTCTCCTTCGAGATCCGGTACGGCGACGGCGGATCGGCCGGCTTCCCCGTGCGGCTCGCCTGGCAGAAGGTCACGATTCGCGGCCGAACGATCATCCTGGGCGTGGCCGATCCACAACGAAAATACGCCGGGGTGCTGAAGGCGTTCGCGTCCGTCCTGCTGCTGTCCACACCCGTCATCCTCGTCCTGGCCACGTTGTGCGGGCTCTGGCTCGGACGCCGCGCGCTCGCACCCGTCGCGCGGATCACGGAGGATGCCCGTGCGATCAGCGAACGCAATCTCTCGGCGCGCCTCGCCGTGTCGAACTCCAGGGACGAGCTGCAGCTGCTGTCGGAGACGCTGAACGAGATGCTCGACCGGATCGAACGCTCGTTCACGCGCACCAAGCGGTTCACCGCGGACGCGTCGCACGAACTGCGGGCACCCATGACGTTGATCTACACGGCCGCCCAGTACTCGCTCCGCAGGGAGCGGAGCCGCGAGGAACTGGTAGACAGCATGGAGAAGATCCTGCGCGAGTCGCGGCGAACCACCGCCCTGATCGACGACCTGCTCCTGCTCGCGAGGGGGGATGCCGGCAAGGAGCACGTCGAGCTGGACGCGCTCGACGCGGCACCGCTCGTGCGCGACGCCGCCCAGCAGGCGGCGGCCATGGCCTCGACCAAGAACATCCAGGTGCAGCTGGAACTCGAGGCGGGAGCGTTGCCGGTCAGGGCCAACGAGCCCGATCTCAGGCGGCTTATTCTGATCCTGATTGACAACGCCATCAAGTTCACGCCCCCGGATGGGCGCGTCACCGTCGCGGCCAGCACGGATGCGACATCCGTGACGATTGCCGTCGCCGACACCGGCATGGGGATCGGGCCCGAGGACCTGCCGCACATCTTCGAGCGCTTCTGGCGTGCGGACAAGGTGCGTTCCAGGGAGGCGGGCGGGACTGGGCTCGGCCTGCCCATCGCCAGGCAGATTGCCGAGCAACACGGCGCGCGCCTCGACGTTCACAGCCACGCGGGACAGGGCTCGGTGTTCACCGTCCGGTTCCCGCGGGCCGCCCCACCTTTAAGCGTCTCTTAAGGTTCACCCCCCACCCTGTTCCGTGAAGGCTGGGAGCATGAACGGCTCCCACGCGAGAGAACGGGAGGGTGGACGATGATCCGCAGGATGTTGTGGGTGGCGTTGCTGTCGGTGGCCATCGCGCCGCGCGCGGCGGCGGGCAACGCGCAGGAACCTCGGGCCGACGGCGAGCCGCCCGCTGAAGCAGCCGCGCGCGAGGCCACGAAGCCGTCATTCAAGCCACTGTCGTTTGCCGACAGCACGTTCATGTACGTGGTCGGCCCAGCCTATCGAAACCCGTTCATCGCGACGCCGTCACAGCCGCATGGCGCGGACATCGAGCGCCATGCCATCGAGTTCAAGCATGTCGACGCCTGGAGATACGGCCACAACGCCATCGACATCGTCATCAAGAAATCGAGTGACGTCGAGCCGGCGGCCGGAGGAGGCACGGGGGCCCTCGGGCTCTACTCGATCTTCCGCTCCGGCGTCGGCATCAACCGCGTAGCCGGCCGGCCGCTCGTCGCCGTGGGTCCGCTTCGCGACATCGACGTGCAAGTCGGCTTGAACCTCGAGACCAAGAGTTCGGACTACGCACCGCAGGAGCGGTCGGTGTTCGTCGGTCCGAACCTCCAGTTCCGTTTCGGACCCGGCTTCGTGAACCTCGCGCTGCAGTTTCGCAAGGAGTGGAACCACAACGGGAACCTCGGGAAGAACGAGAGCTACGACCCCAACTTCAACATCGAGCCCGTGTGGCACTTCCCATTTCGCCTGGGTCGCGCAGAACTGGCGTTCGATGGCTTCGCCGACTACAACACCGCGAAAGGCACGGACGCTGCCGGCCGCCAGACCCTCGCGGAGTTCATCACGCGGCCGCTGCTCAAGCTCGACGTCAGCCCCATCGTCGGCCAGAGGACGCGCGTTCTCGAGGTGGCCATCGGGTTCGAGTACCTGGCACAACATGTTCGGGAAGAACGCGGACACGGTCCCTGGCGCAAGGCAGCTCACCCTCGTATTCGGGGTCGCCGCGCACCTGCCGCTAGGCGGCGCGGGTCATTGACCGGCGGCGGCAGGGGGTTGGCAGAGCCGGATGTGTAACTCCCGTGGAGGATGCGATCGTCAGCGGCAGTTGCCGTTGGCCGCACGGGCAAACGACAGGAACGTAATGCTCGCGGCCGGAAGGACGACCTGCCCAGCCTGCGCCGGCGCGCCCACGATGGCCGCGAGGTCGCCGTCCTTGCCCGCGACGAGGCGCTTGCCGTTCAACTCCACGTGCTGCGACTGGAGTCCCTCCGAGGACGTCAGCGTGTAGCGCTCGCCACTCATCGGAACCGTGAGCGCTCGCGAAGCGGTGCGGTCGGTATTCACTGCGAGGACGGCGACGCCGCCGGGCTTGTTCGCGAGGCAATGCGCGTAGACGCGAACGCCCGGCGCTGCCGGCACGCCGGCATCCAGCACGGTCGTTCCCATCAGCTTCCGCCACAGAACGGCCGACCAGTAGTCCGGGCGCGGCTCCAGCGTCTCCTCGTCAATCAGCCCGTAGTCGCTCGCGGCCAGCGTGTTGTGCATCACGGTCTGCACGCCGAGCCTGGCCAGTCTTCCGAGCTGCTCGACGTAGCGGAAGCTGTCGAGGAAGCTCGATGCCCAGGGGTCGCCGCCGCACGCCGCTTCGGCGGTCTCGGTGAGCCACAGCGGGCGCCCTGCTTCGAACCGGTCGCGCAGGGGGGCGTAGAAGCGGGCCTCGCGCTCGGTGCGCGACAGCCAGTCCTCCGACAGCGCCAATTCCTCCGGGCTCTGTTCGGCCGTGCTCTCCTGGCCCGCCCGCCCCATTCCGCCGCAGCGCTGCGACATGGCGGGGTAGAAATGGTAGGAGAAGGCATCGACCCCAGGACCGGCGGCCGTGAGCAGGTCTTCGCTCTTGAGGCCGCCGAAGCGCGCGAGCAAGTCGGCCTCGCCGACAAATCCCGGGCCGAGCACCAGCGTGGCGGGCGCCGACTGACGGAGGAACGCCCGGAAGACAAGAAAGTCACGGCCGTAGGCGGCCGCATCGTAGCCTTTCGGCGCGCCTCCCTGCGCGGCCATGTTCGGCTCGTTGAACATCTCCGCCGCCGCAACGCTGCCGCCGACCGCTGACGTGTAAGCCAGGAGCTTTCGAGCCTGGTCGGGCGTCCAGACCCCCTTCTCGTCGCGCACCCCCGGGCTGATGGCAAACGAGGTCACCAACTTCGCGTTCGCCGCCTTCGCGAACTCGACAACGCCGCGCCACTGGGCCCGCGTGAGCACGCCGCCAAAGCCTGCGGGCGGCGAGGACGGTGCAGGTTCGTCGGAGTCGTGGAAGTACGTCGAATTCGCCCAGGACCCACTGACGCGCATGTACGCCGGGCCGAGCGCCGCGGCCAGGAGTCGAAGTCTCGCGCTGGAGAGATCGATCGGCGGTCGCATGCGGAACAGGCCCGCGGCCGCGCTGCCGCCCGGCACCGACAGCTTGTCGGTTTCCTGTTCCTTGGGCGCCGCCTGGCTGCGGTACGGGGCCCAGAAACGCCCGCCCGTCACCTCGACCATCTCGACGTTGTACGACTGGAACCGTTCGTCAACCTTACCGATGCGCCGCATCGCCACGGGATCGAGCTTCACGGGATCAGCTCGCAATGACACGAACGTCCCCAGCAGCGCGATGGCCGACGCCAGAACGAGCTGCCTCTTCATGGATCTCCTCGTGGTCGTTTTCCCCAGAATGGGGAGCGGGTGGGCTCCGCCGGTGGAACCGCTGCGACGTTATCCCAACACCCAGACAGGCAGCAAGCGTCATGAGGAATCGGCTAACCGCTGTAGCGGTCCAACTGCACGATCTGGATCAGGTTGCCGCACGTGTCGTTCACCATGGCGATGGTGGAGCCGGTTACCTTGGTCGGCGCCATCGTGAATTCGCCGCCCGCCGCCTTCACCCGATCGTAATCACGCTGGACCTCATCGGTGTAGAACATCGCCGCGGGCTGTCCCTGCTGGAACATCGCCTGCTGAAAGGCCTTGGCGGCCGGGCTGTCGTTCCGCTCGAGCTGGAGTTCGGTGCCGTTCGGCTCCTCGGCTGAGGCGACGGTCAGCCAGCGATAGGGTCCTTGCGAGAAGTCCGCCTTCTTCACGAAGCCCAGGACCTCTGTGTAGAACCGCAGCGCCTTGTCCTGGTCGTCCACGTACACGCTCGTCAGCTTGATCTTCATCTGGTTCCTCCTGCTGTCACATCGGCGGTCTCTGCCGCATCAACGACTATGCCGGACCGCGATAGGAGGAGAATGTGACCGACGCGCGACGGACCTCTCGCAGGCGGGAAGCACGAGGTAGAAGCGCCCCGTCAGCCCCATGTTCGCCAGCCGAGCAGGCTGAGGTGGGAGTGCACCGAAAACAGCGAGTGATCCCCGGTCGCCCGCCCGAGCTTGCCTTCGACATCCGCTGGCGGCAGGATGAGGCATTGGGGCGGACGCTCCGTTCCCTTCACCGGGGGGCACCATGTTGATGACAGTGTTGCTGTTGACCGCTGCCGTCGCCGCAACCGCGCCGCAGGCGAAACCGAAGCAGGAAGCGACACCGAAGCAGTTGTTCGAGTCGGGTAAGTACCAAGAGGTGATCGACACCGTCAAGGCACATACGGACGCCCCCCAGGAACAGGTCTACCTTCGCGCGCTCGCGCATCGAAAACTCAATCAGAACGACGGAGCCAAAGACGCCTTCGGCGCTCTGGCCGCGGCGGATGAGGGAAGCGCCTGGAGGGAGATAGGGACATCCGGGACCGCCCTGGTTGACGGCAAGCTGGAGGAAGCGGAGGCGGCCGCCAGGAAGGCCGTGGAGACCGACGGCAATCTCGCGCCCGCCCGATATCAGCTCGGCGTCGTGGAGTCGGCGCGCAACAATCAACCGCAGGCCGCCGAGGCCTTTGCCAAGGCCGCGGAGCTCGATCCGCAAATGGCCTACGCGCACTACGAGGCCGGCATGGCTTTCTACAAGGCCAAACGCGTCGATCGGATGGCGGTCTACTTCGAGAATTTCCTGAAGCTCGCTCCGAATGCGCCCGAAAGGCCAGCGGTCCAATCGATCATGCGTACAGTGCGGGGACGGTGATCGCGGAAAAACGAACAGGAAGCTCGTTGTTGCCTCGCGGACGTCTGTCGATTCCGGAATCAGAAGGCCTGCCCGAGGCCGAAGTAGAACCGCCAGCGTGGATCGAGCGATCGCCGATTGGCGGGAATGCCCAGGTCGATCCGGATCAGGCCAATCGGCGTGTCGAAGCGTGCGCCGACGCCGACGCCGAACTGAAGGTCGGTGAATGAAATGTCGCTAACCTTCGGGTAGACGTTCCCCACGTCGACGAATCCCACGCCCTTCAGCCACCGGTAGATCGGGAAGCGCAGTTCGCCGTTCAGCACGAAGAGCGCCGACCCGCCCTCGGCGCCGCCGATCGCGCTTTGCGCGCCGAGCTCGTCCTCGCGATACCCTCGTACGCTGTTTGCCCCACCCGCGTAGAAGCGCTCGCTCGGGATGAGGACTTCGCCGCCGAAGGTGCGCGCCAGTCCGACACGGACCGCCGACGCCAGGACGATTCCCCGTCCGAACGGCACGAAGTGCGAGGTCCTGACTGAAATCCTTCAGGAACCTCAGATCCGAGCCGATGCCGGGCGTTGACAGCTCGAGCGTGGAGGCCGTGAACCAGCCCCGCGTCGGATTGAAGGCGTCATCGCGGCGATCGACCAGCCCGCTCGTGGTGAAGCGCGCCACCTTGACGGTGAGGTCGAAGACATTGGCCTCCTCACCCCGGATGAACGTGTGGTTCTTCTCGAACCCGTAGCCGTAGCGCAGGTCGATGGACGGCCGGATTCGATACGCCTGTTCGGCCGTGAGGGAAGAGATGTCGGACGTGATCGGGAATGCGCCTTCCGGATCCAGTTGCTCGCGTTCGCGTTCGACGAACACCGTCGATCGAATCGGAAGGGCGAACAGCCGCTTGGCTCCAAAGGTGACACGTCCCACTTGCTGGTCGCGCCTGAGCCGCAGGGACACGCCCGCCGTCGCGCCGCGGCCGAAGAGGTTGCGGTTCTCCAGGTCGGCTGCGAAGCCTAGCTGCTGGTCGCGCTGGTCGGGTCCGACGACCTCATCGCTGACGGCGAGCCCGTAGCGCAATCGATAGCGCGGGCGCTCCTCGAGCGCGATCCGGGCGACGACCGGCTGCTCCAGGGGCGCGCTGCCAGACGGCGGCGCGGCCGCCGATTCGAGCGGTTCGACGTCGATGTCGACGCTTCTGTACACGTCGAGGTCGTAGAGCCGGCGCCGGGTTTCGCGGATCGCCGCGGGGTCGAGCGGCCTATCGCGGGCGAGGACGATGGACCGGGCCACCAGCGGTCTCGTGCCGTCGTCGCCCTGGACAACGACGTCGCGGAGGATCGCTCGAGGGCCCGGCGTGACGCGCACCGTGAGGTCCACTCGCGCCGCCTTTGCGTCAACGCGTGTGTCCACGTCGGCGCTCGCCTGACGGTACGCCATCTGCCTCAGCTTCGTCTCGAGCCGATCCACTCCTTCGGCCACGAGAGCCGGTCGATAGCGCTCGCCGGTGGAGACCGCGAGCGAGTCTCGCAGGGCTTGTTGCGACTCGTCAGGAAGCCCGCTCAGCGTGAGTTCACCTATCGAGTACGGCGCTCCTTCGACGACGGCAATCGTGACGACCGAAGTGCCGTTGACCGTCCTTGGAAGGCCGACCGACACTTCCGCGGCAAGAAAGCCCTCGGATCGGTAGCGATTCTCGACCAGGCGCTTCACCGCGCCCGGATCGAGCCACGCCGCGAACGGGTTTCCGTTGCTCACGACCTCCAGCAGTTGTGCCGCCGACAGCGCGGCGTTCCCGGTCACCTCGATGCGCGACGGCACGATGGAGCCGGGCACCACGGCGATCTCCAGGGTCTTGACGTCGCGTGCCGCATCGAGCCCGACGGCCGCTGTGACCACCGCGTTCAGATAGCCTTGCCGGTACAGGTGCTCTCGCACGATCGTGCGCGCGTCCCTTTCCAGGAAGCCGTCGAACAGCGCGCTCGTCCAGCGCCCGATGATGCGATCGCGGATGGCATCGGGAAGCGCGGCGCCGCGAGTGATCAGTCGGGTTGCCGGGCCGCGCGTGATCGTGTATCGAGCAGAACCGTGTCATCGGGGGACGCGGCCGGCTCGGTCGGGCCCTGCGCCTGCGCGCGATCGGCCGGCAGCCTTCGCGCGCGGATGCGAGCTTCCAGGAACCCCTGCGCCTGGTAGAAGTGCTCGAGGCGTTCGCGATCGTCCTGCCACGCTCCAAGGCTGAACCGATCGCCCTCGGTGTGGCGGAGCCGCCTGCGCACCTCTTTCTCCGGAAACCCCGGGGTGCCGACGATCCTCACGCCGATGATCCGTGGCCCCGGCGGTCGTGGTTGCTGGCGCGTCCGTCCCGCGCCGATCGGCGGTTCGTGCCGGAACTCGTACGAGCGGCTCTGATCGTCGAATACCAACAGGCGCCCCGACAGACCGTACGGACCGGTGTAGCTCGTTATCCACGTGAAGCCGTTGTCGGCCAGGTTCTGCGAGTAGACGAGCTCGACGTTCGATCCCAGGCGCTTCCCCACCGTGAGCCGCGCCGCGGGATCGACGTCGCCCGCGACGAGCGTCGG
The DNA here is from genome assembly GCA_963724775.1 of uncultured Acidobacteriota bacterium. Taxonomy (GTDB): domain Bacteria; phylum Acidobacteriota; class Vicinamibacteria; order Vicinamibacterales; family Fen-181; genus CAVRWB01. The sequence goes on along the minus strand of CAVRWB010000019.1, from coordinate 167,302 downwards.
TTCGTCGAAGATGTCGCGGCGCGCCGTTCCCTGCTCGAGCCGAACCGTGTCCAGACCCACCGTGCGTCCGACGACGCCGAGAAGCTCGCCGGACAAGAGCCTGGCGAGGCTCTCGCCAGCCGAGGCCGCATCGCCAGCCGTCCCGAACAGCCGCGCCTCCGCTTCGTTGTCGTCCACGCCCGTGGCCAGTGATGTCACTTTGCGCTCGCATTGCCCCCCGGCCGGGCAGCGCAGCTCGATGTTGATCGGAAGGTCGCCGACCCTGGTCCGGGCGACGAAGTCCACCTCGGGTGTGATGTCGTGGGGATTCGCCAGGTCGATCACCAGTCGTTCGATGCGATAGGTGTTCCCGCCCAGGTAGATCGCGCCGTCTTCGGCAGCTTCCAGGCGGCCGAGCACGCCTGGACGTGCGGGTGTCCCTACCAGCCGGAGATTCGCGCCGACGGCAAGGCGTCCGTAGTTGTTGTCGATCCGCACGTCGCTCGCAGTCGCGACGACAACGTCGAGGCCGACGCGAGCGAGCCAACCGGCCGGTGGCGCGGCCACAGCGATGCCGCTCGAGGACCACAGGCTCAACAGCTGGCTGGTCAGGACGAGCGTCTCGCGGTAGGTACCGCCGAGTAACTCAACGCGGCCGGTCAACATCGCCCTTGCGCCGGCCTCGAGCCCGAGATCGACGTTCGACTCGGTCTGCAGGCCCGCCGGGTATTCCAGGGCGAGGCCGCGCCCCGTGAGCTGCAGCTTCCCGAGAGGCGCCGCGAGGTCTGCCAAGTCGAGCGTGCCTTCCAGCCGTGCGCGCCCGGCGTTGACCAGGCCGGCGACCGAAACGGTGACCTTGCGGCCAGGCGCGATCTGAAGGGCCCCTTTGAGATCGGACGCTGCGAGTCGGGGGGTGTCGAGCTGCAGCTCCCCGTCGGCCACCGTGATCCGGCCGACGATCTCAGCGTCGTCGAGTGGACCCGTCACCGTCAGATCCGCGGCTGCCGTGCCGGCGGACGCCACGCCAGGGAGGAAGGCGCCCAGCACACGCAAGTCAAGAGCTCCGGATACACCGGCATCGATGGACGGTCGCGCCGCCGCGAGGTCCGTTCCGCCCGTGGCGACGATGGAGTTCCCCTCGGCGCTCCAGTGGAAGTCGTCGATCGACGCGCGACCGTTCTCGAGCCGGAGGCGAGTCGGCACGCTTTGGACGAACGGAACGCCGGCCAGCACCAGCGAGGCCCGGTCGAGGACGGCCGTTCCCCGCACGCGCTCGAGCGACAGGCGGTCCGCCTCGGCTACAACGGTTGCGGACAGGTTTCCCTGAATCGACTGCACACGCTCGGGACCGAGGAGGCCCTTCAGCACCGCCGGCGTCACGTCGGCCGCGCGAATGGTCAACCTCGCACGCGCCGGTTCCGCCGGAAGCGCGTTCAGCCACCGCGCGAGATGGGGCGACTGCAGGGGGCCCGGCTCGGGCGGAGCCCGCATCGGGCTGACGAGGACACGCCACGGCAGGCTGCCCTCACCGCCGAACGAGGCACCCTGCCATTGGGCAGCGAGCGTGCGCAGCGTGATGAGGGTCGGATTGATGGCGGCGTCGAGCGTCAGGTTCGTCATCGGCGCGAGCGATCCATACTCGAGCGATGACGCTCGCACCGCAAGGCTGCCGCTCGGCAGCGGATGGTCGAATGTGCCGCTGACGGCCAAGTCGAGCGTCGCGCTTCCATCGGCACGCGCCGGCAGCGGCGTCGCGCCGGCGGCCCGTGAACCGATGTCGATCAGTTCCGAGAGCGGACCTTCAAGGTGAAGCTGCAGGGGTCCCGGGAACGCGGTGACACCCAGCTGCCCCTTGACGCTGGCACGAATGCGTTGCCCTATGCGGAGATCGACGCCATCCACGGCAACGCGATCGTCTGCCAGCGTGATGGATGCTGGCGTGGCCAGCACGAAGCGGGTACCCCGCGCCGTCGCGTCGAGCCTGCGCAGATCGACGCGAGCTCGAATGCCGGCCGGATCCGAAAGAAGGCCCGAGCCGTGCGCGGTCGCCGACATCGCGCCGGACACGGTCCCGATCAGCGGCTGGTATCTCGGCGGGATCAGCGCGCCAACCTGGTCGTGTTCGAGCGTGACTTCCGCGGAGACCGGATAGCCGGCGCGGTTGACGATCTCGAGCCGTGCGTGGACACCGAGCGTCGGCGCCCCGGCCTCGACGGTGATTAGGCCCCCGTTCACGAGTGCCAGCCGCCCCTTCGCCGCCAGGGAGCCGACAGGGACTTGCTCGACTTCGAGGCTTCCCGCCGTGAGCGAAACCTCGGCTTGTCCGGTTCGACGCGTCCCCAGATCGTGCCTTCCAGTCGAGCGGATCCGCTAACGGCCACCGGCAAGCGGAACTGGCTGGCGATCTCGGACAGGTCCTCCTGGGCCAGCTCGACGCGCCCCTCGAACGGGCCGCGCCACAGGTACTGTCCGGATGCCTGCAAGGAGGTCGTGCCGCTGCTTGCTCGAACGTCGCGCGCTCGCACGCCGTTCGCATCCACGTCCAGCACTGCGTCGAGCGTGCCGGCGTGCGACAACAGGCGCGCGCGCAGATCGCGACCCCCCAGTTCGATGTGCGCACGCGGCCTGTCGGTCGTCCCTGCGAAATCGAGTGTCGCCGATATCGAACCCGCCAATCCTTCGACCACGTCGGCCGGAAGAGTGACGCCGGCCGCCTGCATCAGGGGTGTGGCTGCGCCGATGTCCGCTACGCGGAGGCGCGAGCGGCCGCCAAGCGTCGATCGCAGGTCGCGCCCGGTGGCCAGCCGACCGGTCACCTCGCCCGTGAGATCCGCGCCCGCCCGGCGCGTCTCGATCGAGTGGCGCAACGACCAGCGGCCGCCGTCCACGCGGAGGTCCGCAGTTCCGGACAGAGCCAGCAGCTTCGGACTGGCTGCGTTCTCCACGGGATGCAGCGTCGTCGTCGCCGCCCCGCGAAGACGCGACCAGGCGCGAGCCTCAATCGCACTTACGTCGAAGTCGATGGTGGCCGAGCCACTGGCCACCGCGCCGGAGCGGATTGGCGGTGAGATTGCGAACGCCTGCACGAGATCATCGATACGAAGATCGACCAGCGTAGAGCCATGCGGCTCGGCACCCTGGATGTGCCAGGCGGCCGGTCTTCCAGTTCGATGGCGCCCTGGACGTGAAGGGAGCCGGCAGCCGAATCAACGTCGAGCGCATCGATGACGGCGCGACCGCCACTGAACGATGACCGGCCGCTCAGCCGAACAGGGCCGACGGCCGCGTAGCTGGCATCGCGACTCGAGACCGCTACCGCGATGGTCGGCTCGGCGAGGGCTCCGGCTACGTCGATGGTGCCCTCGAGACGGCCCGCCAGGCCCCGCACATCGGCGCGCGCGAGACGTGCCGCTTGCGGGAGATTGATTGTCGCCTTGATGCGCGACGACATGGCAGGCCGGTCTCCCGTGACGTCCGCCCAACCGGCAAGCGCGAGGCGGCCCTCCCGCGTCTGGGCCGTCAGTTCCTCGATCCGCACGCGGACACCGTCGAACGCCAGTCGCCCCGCGATCGTGCCCGACATCTCGGTCTGACCTGCGCGAACCGTGAAGCCGCCAGGTCCGAAGGCGCCCGCTCGCGCTGACGCGGACACCGTGTCCACCGACAGGTCGAACGGTCCCATCGTGGACGAGCGCTGGGCGACGCGATCGTCCAGGCGTATTGCGAGCGCGGAAACAGAGACTGTTCCAAGCTGCAGCGGGGCTTGCCGCCCGTGCCCCTACGCGAGGCCGGCAGGTTCACCGTGCCGTCGGCCTCCCTCACGAGGGTCAGTCGCGGCCGGCTGAGCGAGATCCGATCGACCGAACAGTCTGCCCACCAAGGTCGTGGGGCTCAACACGATGACCGCCCGATCGGCCTGCAGAAAGGGCTGCGTGCAGAGGCGGACGCGACGGACAGATCGCGCAATTCGATCGACCGCGTGAAGAAGGTCGCAACTCAGGCGGGAAGCACGGAGGGCAATGCCGAACTCCCGCTCCGCGTAGCCGCGGGCGCCATCGAGCACACGAGCGCGGATCGACGGGAGGTGAAGGACCGCGAGGCCGATCACGATCAAGCCGGCCAGAACGCCGGCCAGGCGAGCGAGTCGTCGAGGGAGCTTCGCCACCGATACCCTCGCACCGAAGCGGCCACCGTGACCGCCCCGAAGGGCCACGCTCAGATTCTGCCATCAATCATCCAATGAGCCGACTCGACCGAAGGACCGAGAGCAGAGACGTGATGCTCAACGTCCTCGGCGGCAACCTGTCCAAGAACTTGCATACACTCGCCGAGGCCGAATGCGTTCGACGCGGAGACCGCGGCGTTCGCCCTGATCGAGCACAAGGAGCACACGAACATGAAGCCAAAGAACACGATCTGCCTCTGGTTCGACAAGGACGCGCATGAGGCGGCGCGCTTCTACGCCGCCACCTTTCCGGATAGTGAAGTGACCGCTGTTCACAAGGCGCCCGGTGACTACCCGGGCGGCAAGGAGGGCGATGTGCTGACGGTGGAGTTCACCGTTCTGGGCATTCCCTGTCTCGGTCTCAACGGCGGCCCGGTGTTCAAGCACAGCGAGGCCTTTTCCTTCCAGATCGCGACGGACAATCAGGAAGAGACGGACCGCTACTGGAACGCGATCGTCGGCAATGGCGGCAAGGAAAGCCAGTGCGGTTGGTGCAAGGACCGCTGGGGCCTCTCCTGGCAGATCACCCCGCGCGCGCTGACCGAGGCGCTTGCGGCTGGTGGCGGTGAGGCAAAGCGTGCCTTCGAGGCGATGATGCCGATGAAGAAGATCGACATCGCCACCATCGAGGCAGCGCGGCGGGGCTGACGCGGACACGACGGGTTGCGCCATCTGAGCGGCCCTGGAATCCCCGACGAGTGCTCGGGCGTCGTCGGACTGAGATGGCGCCCGATGCGAACCGCCACGCCTTCGCTTTCACGGTCCACCACGTTTCGCTAGTTGCAGAGCTACGTTGGCCGGTACGTGTTCACGACGATGCCACTCGGATAGGAAGTCGATCGCGTCAGCGCGAGCGGCCTGCGCCCCTGGAAGACGCGCATCCCGTCGCCAATCGCGACCGGGTTCACGAAGAGGTTCAGCTCGTCGATCAGGCCGTGGTCGATGAGCGACGACACGAACGTGGCACCGCCGTAGACGATGAGGTCGTTCCCCGTCTGGCGCTTGAGTCGATTCACTGCCTCGACGAGATCGCCCTTCTCGACTCGAACGTTCTTCCCGTTCATGCGATCGACCGTCCTGCTGAACACGACCTTCGGTGTTCCCACCATCTTCTCCGCGAACGTGTACTCGGGGCTCTGCGGCGTGCCGAGGACGCCTTCCCAGTAATCGACGAATCCCGGCGTCATCTTCCGGCCGAGCAGGATGGTGTCGCTCGTGTCGATCATCTCGTTGATGAACGCGAGCAGCCGGTCGTCCATCTCGAACGTCATCCAATCGAGCTGTCCTTGCGGCCCGGCCACATAGCCGTCGACGCTCATCTGCATTTGCAGCTTCAGGGTTCGCATCGCGGTCACCACCTCCGTTCCTCTGCTTGTCGATCGGGGGCTCTACAGCAGCCCAGCCAACGTGAGCACGCGCATGACATTGATCGTCGCCGCTGCTTTGACCTTATCGCGTCAGCTTGTTCCCTGCACAATTCTGCGGCACGACATCGACTCTGCAAATTCGTCAGAAAAAGCCCTGAAACATCGTTGACAATAAAAGTGTCGCCATGGTGAATCCGCCCCCGGCGGCCGCGGCGCATCGCCTGGTGGTTGTGGCGCACCCTCTGCCGCAGAAATCCGATCCCAAGGAGCCATCATGAGCGTGAAGAAAGAAGCGTCCGGACGCCGTTCAGTCCAGGTCGAAGTCGAGGTCCCCGGCACGCCGGAGGAAGTCTGGCAGGCCATCGCCACCGGGCCGGGTATTTCGTCCTGGTTCGTGCCGACTGAGTTCGAGGAGCACGACGGGAAGCCCGTCGCGGTGAAGTTGAACTTCGGCCCGGGCATGGAGTCCCGTTCCGCCGTGACGGCCTGGGATCCGCCGCGGATGTTTGCCGCCCAGGCCGAGGGCTGGGTCCCCGGCTCGCCGCCGATCGCGAACGAGTGGAGCGTCGAAGCGCGCGGGGGAGGCATCTGCGTCGTCCGCGTCGTGCATAGCCTCTTCGCCAGCACGGACGACTGGGACAACCAGCTGGAAGGCACCGAATCCGGCTGGCCTGGCTTCTTCCGCATCCTGCGGATCTATCTCACGCACTTCCGCGGCCAACGCTCCGCGATGATGCAGTGGATGGCCCCCGCCGCGGGAACCGAAGCGGAGGCCTGGGAAACGCTGACCGCGGCATTGGGGCTGAAAGGCGTGAGCGCCGGGCAGCGTTGGACCGCCCCGGCGGGCGTCCCGGCGCTCAGCGGCGTGGTGGAGCACGTCACCCAGAGTCCGTGCAACGCCCTGCTGCGGCTCGACAAGCCGGGGCCGGGCGCCGCCGCCCTTGGCGCCGTCAACTGCGGCGGCCCGATCATGGTCGACGCTGAGCTTCTACCTCTACGGCGATCAGGCGGCCGGGACCGTCGCCCGCGAGACACCGCTCTGGCAAGCGTGGATTCAAGAACGCTTCCCGATGCCGTCGGAGACGAGCAAGAGTGAATGATCGCGTGGTCGAACCCAGCCGCCGTAGCGCCGAGGTGGCTCCGGACCGTCCCCCGTATTGCCGTGCGCCTGGGACTAGTTCTTGAACAGCAGCGGCGCGAACTCGTGCAGGCTCCGCCGCCACGTCTGCCATTCGTGCGCCGTCCCTTCGGACACGTACATCACGGTGTTGATGCCGGCGGCCTTCAGCTGGTCGTAGCTGGCCTTCACGGCCTCGGGCCGTTCCTTCGACCGCAGCTCTGGAAGATCAGCTTCATCTTCTTGTTGAACGCCTTCGCGTTCGGCCATCACGCCGTTGTGCGCGGTCGCCGGATCGCCGACGGTGCCGCCGCTGAAGAGGCCGACCCGCGAGAACACGTCGAGGTTCTCCATGGCGATGGCGTTGGTCTGCATGCCGCCCATCGACAGCCCGGCCATGGCGCGGTGCGCCTGGTCGGCGATGGTGCGGAACGTGGCGTCGATCATCGGGATGATGTCCTCGAGCAGCGTCTTCTTGAACCCGTCGGCCCATCCCGGCGGCGGCCAGTTGGCCGGCCGCTGCGCCCGGCGCGGCCCCGGCGGGCGGGGCGGCCGGACGCGCCTGCCCGGGCATGCGCCCACGTGCCGTTGTCCATCACGATGATGAACGGCTTGGCCTTGCCCTCGGCGATCAGGTTGTCCATGATCAGGTTCGTCTTGCCCTGGACGGCCAGCCGGTCTCGTCCTCGCCGCCGCCGTGCTGCAGGTACAGCACCGGATAGCGCGTCGTCGTGTCCTTGTCGTAGTCGGGCGGCGTGTAGACGAAGCAGCGCCGCATGGTGTTGTTGACCTTGGAGAAGTAGAGCACCTGGCGGATCTGGCCGTGCGGGACGTTCTTGAGGGCGTAGAAGTCCTCGTCCTTGGCGGGCACCTCGACGCCGCTGCCCCAGCGGCTGGCGCCGTAGTAGTACATGCTGCCGGGGTCCGGCACCTCGGCGCCGTCGATCTTGAGCTGGTAGTAGTGGAAGCCCTCGTCCGGGGCGCGAGTCGCCGACCCAGGCGCCGTCCTCGCCCTTCGTCAGCGGGTACCTGACCGCCCCGACGTCGAGCAGCACGCTCTGGGCCTGCGGGGCGACGATGCGGAAGCGGACGCGGCGCTCGGAGTTGACCTGCGGGTACTCCCTGCCGGGCTGGTTGGACGACGCCGGCTTGAAGTCGTCCACGGCCGGCGCCTGGGGGGCGGGGTTTGCCGGAGCCTGGGGCGGCTGCGCCAGGACCGGCGCCGGCGACCACGACCAACAGCGCCAACGTCCTCATGCGAGCATGCATGACGGTCTCCTGTCTTCTACGTGAAAACAAAACGCGGCGCGAAGTCGTTGAGCGAGCGCGCCACATGTCAGAAGGTGTAACCGTCCTTGATCACCAGCTTGTCACCCGATCGTCAACGTTCCACATCTGGGGCTTGCGCGGCCCCTTGTCTTCGGCGTGATGAATGATGAAGAGCAGCTTCCCCTCGAACGTCCTGAAGAGCATGCCGTGGCCGGAGTTGTCGGCCCTGAAGGCGTCCTTCTCCTGGACCCACGGGCCCTTGATGCTACCGGACGTCGAGTAGGCGATCCCCTGCACGTACCGGTGCTCGCCCCAGCTCGACCACACATCCCCAGCTTGCCCGTCTGCGTCCTGAACAGCTGCGGCCCGTCGGTCACCCACCCCGGCATCTTCATACCGAACGTCGCTTCGCCGATGCTGTTCATCTCCTTCGACCACTGTGCTTCGCTGGCGCGGAAGATGGTGGTGGGCTCGGCGGTCCGGCGCGTGAGGTCCTTCGAGAGCGGCATGTAGTCCATGGTGCCGTCGATGATCTGGGTCCACTCGTGGACGAAGACCATGTACGTCGTGCCGTTCTCCTGGTAGAGGGTGCCGTCGATGATGTCCCAGTCCCCGGGCCGAGACAGAACTCGAACTCGGGCACCAGCGGCTTGTAGGGGCCTTCGGGTGTGTCGGCCACCAGGAGCTGCGTCTGGTTGGTCGGCACGTTGTAGCGGCGGGGGATGTTCTCGATCAGGTGGTTGTGATCGTTCCACGTGCCCGCCAGGTAGTACTTGTCCCCGATGTGATGAATCTCGGCCGCGGCCACGAAGCGCCCGTCCATCCACGTCCCTTTGAGGTCGATGATGGAATACGGGCCGGTCCACGTCTTCAGGTCCTGGCTCTTGTAGCGACGCCCGCCGTGCCGGTCAGGTAGTAGGTGCGCGTCTTCTCGTCGGGATAGATGAACGGGTCGCTCATCGAGATCTCGTCGAGCGAGACGGTCCCGACTTCGGTTCCGGACGCGGCGGGGCGACCGCCGGCCTCTGCCCGCCCGGCGCCGGGCGCCGGATGGGCCCGCCGAAGTTGTTCTGTCCCGGGTTGGCGGGCGGAGCCTGTTCGCCGCGACAGCCGGCGTCTTCACTCGCGTGTGATCCTGCGCCGCGGCCGGCTCGGGACTCCCGGCCACCAGCGTCGCCACGAGACAGGCGACCAGCAGGCAAGATGACGTCTTCACAGTCCCTCCGTGTGTGTCGTGTGAGGCATGGATTGTCCTCCGGCGAGATAGGAAAACGCTTACAGTAGGCTGACGCCACGCGTAGACCTCTCTGGCTCCGGCGAGAACATTAAGGATTCAGGCCGTTGGGTCACGGGTAAACGATTGCAGGCTGAACTATACTGGCAATCCCCACAGGATGAACATGAAAACGAGAATCAGTCTTGTGCTAATGCTCGCACTGGCGCTCACGCTGATTGGCGCCACGTCGATGATGGCCACACAGGCCGGGGCGGGACGCAATGCTCCTCCGCCCAGGCCGCAAGGCCCATGTGACATCTACGCCGCCGCCGGCGACCCCTGCGTGGCCGCCCACAGCACCACGCGCGCGCTGTACGCCTCCTACAACGGCCCGCTCTACCAGGTCCTGCGCCAGTCGGACGGCAAGACCCTGGACATCGGCGTCGTCCAGCCCGTCGCGTCGCCGGTCCCGGATGCGGGCGGATACGCCAACGCGGCCGCGCAGGACGCGTTCTGCGCCAACACGTACTGCTGGATCACCACCATCTACGACCAGTCCCCCAAGCACAACCACCTCATCCAGGCGCCCCGCGGCGGATTCAGCGGCCCGGCCATGGGCGGGTTCAACAACCTCCCGGTCGCCGACATGGCGCCGATTACGATCATGGGCCACAAGGCCTACGGCGTCTTCATCGCGCCGGGCATGGGCCTCCGCCAGAACGACGCGAAGGGCACCGCGGTCGACGACCAGGCGGAGGGGCAGTACTGGGTCATCAACGGCCACCACTACAACTCCGGCTGCTGCTTCGACTACGGCAACGCCGAGACCGACAGCCGCGACGACGGCAACGGCACCATGGAAACCACCTACTACGGCAACGCCACCGCCTGGTATCGCGGGCACGCCGCCCGGCCCGTGGATCATGACCGACCAGGAGAACAACCTGGTGGGTTGCGTCAACGCCGGATGGAACCAAGATCTGCCCGAACCTGCCGAGCATCACCTGGCGATTCGTGACCGCCATCGGCCGACGGCGAACCGCACCACTGGACATCCATGGGCGGCGACGCGCAGAAGGGCGACCTGAAGGTCATGTTCGACGGACCGCGCATCGACGCCACCTATGACCCGATGCGCAAGCAGGGAGCCATCCTCCTGGGCAACGGCGGCGACAACAGCGTCGGCTCGCAGGGCACCTTCTATGAAGGCGCGATGACGGCCGCGGGCACCTTCCCGACGGACGCCACCGACCAGCTGGTGCAGGCCAACGTCGTGGCCGCCAAGTACGACGTGCCGCGGCTGAGCCTGGCGCCGGCGTCGGCAACTGCCACGCCGCCGGGACTCCAGACGTTCTCACCGGGATCCTCGCAGGACACCACCGTGACGTTCACGAATACCACGGGGGCGCCCGCGACGGGCGTCAAGTTGAGCATTTCCGTGCCCAGGCAGTGGACCTCCGTCGTCCGGGCACCACCAAGACGTCGGCGACGATCGCCGACCCGGTCGCGCCGGGCGCGAGCGTGAGCGCGACCTTCAAGGTCACCTCGGGGCCGGCGGCCTTCAACGGCGACCTGGTCGGCAACGCCTCGTGGACGAACCAGACGAACGGCGCGACGCAATCCGAGACGACGGCCGAGAAGGTGCGGAACGTCAGCCCGATCAAGATCAACGAGTTCCGCGTTAGCGCCGGTTCTCCCGCCAACTCGACGGACTCGTTCATCGAGCTCTACAACGCCGGCGCCAGCGCCGTCGACATCTCCAACTGGACCCTGACCCAGCACCCGACCCAGCAGGCCATCTTCTCGTCGGTGAAGATCCCGGCCGGGACGAAGCTCGCGGCTGGCGGCTTCTACCTGCTCGGCCTCTCCAACTCCGGGCTGGCGGTCCCCGCGCGCGAGGGCGACACCACCATCCACGTCAGGAGCACGACCGGCATGAACGTCGGCGATACGATCGGCATCGACACCGGCTCCAGCGTGGAGACCCGCAAGATCGCCAGCGTCGGGACGGCGGCCGGCAACAGCACGACGCTGTGGCAACCCCTCCCCGACGGTCCGGTGATCACGATCCCCGCCGGCTCGACCAACGTGCCTGTCACGAGCGTGGCCGGCTTCGAGGTCGGCGAGAAGATCGCCATCGGCTACGGCGCCACCTATCCCACCGTCGCAAGAGCCGTGGAGCAGTACGAGGTGGTCACGGTCACCGCGGTCGGCAAGCCGGGCACGCAAGCCTGGCTGGCGGCGGACGCGAAAGCCGGCGCCACCAACATCAAGGTGACGTCCGTCGCCAACATCTCGGTCGGTGACAAGATCCGGTTGGACATCGACAGCGTCGGCCATGGGATCGAGACCGTCACGGTCACGAGGTCGGCACGCAGTCGAGCCGTACGCGCGCTCTCGGCTGAATGCGAGCGCCGGCGCGACCAACATCATCAGGTCCGCAACGCGAACGGTTTCGTCGTGGGCGACAAGCTGACCGTCGGCACGCCCGCGAACCACGAAACGGTGACCATCACCGCCGTCGGCGCCGCGAGTCCGGCCGGCGCCAGCGTCGACTTCACGCCGGCCCTCGCCAAGGCGCATCTCAACCGCGAGTTTGTGGTCGCTCAGGGCACGGGCCTCGACCTGGCCGCCCCGCTGAAGTTCAACCATGCGGCCAACCTCCCCTTCAGCGCTCGGGGAACGGGGATCAGCTTCAAGCCGGCGACGGCCTTTGCCCACTCGAGCAACGAGCCCGTCCAGCCGCTCGGCACCGGCATCACGCTCGACAAGCCCCTGGCCAAGGACCACGCGATCAACGCGGTGGTGCGCGACGCCGCGGTCACGACCGCGGGCTACCAGGGGACTCCGGCGCCCAACCAGTGGTTCGGCGGCCCCGCCCTCTCCCCCAGCGCCGGCAACATGGTGCTGCGTGACGCCGCCGGCCTGGTCGTCGACAGCCTCAACTACGGCGGCCTCGTCGACCCATGGGCCGCCGAGGGTTACCAGGCACCTCCGGAGCAGGGGAGAGTGGCTGCCGCGTGCCTGCGCCCGGCGCGGGCCGCGGTGGCTTCGGCGGGCCGGCCGCTCCGGCCGTCGCCACGCCCCATCAGGAGCGCGGGCCGCTTCCCGGACGGCGCCGACACCGACAGCAACTGCACCGATTTCCTGTTGCAGCCCGCCACCACCCTGTCGGCCGCTTCGGCCGCCGGCGCGACCAATATCAAAGTCGCCAGCGTGGCGGACTTTGCCGCCGGCCAGACGATCATGATTGATACGGGCGCGAACCGCGAGACCGCCGTCATCGCGACGGTTGGCACGGCAGGCGCCACCACGGTGGGCACCGCCACCGACGCGGGCGCGACCGTTATCCCTGTCGCCAGCGCGGTGGGCTTTACCGCCGGCCAGACCATCACCATCGACAGTGGCGCGAACCAGGAGACGGCGGTTGTCGCCTCCACCGGCGGCGGCGGCAGCGGCGGCCCTGGCAGAGGCGGCGGCGGCGCCACAATCACCGTCGCCGCGCCGCTCAAGTCTGCGCACGCGGCCGGTGCACAGGTCTCCGGCACCGGCATCACCCTCACCGCCGCATTGACCAAGGCGCATGCCAGCGGGGCGCAGGTCGCCAGCAACGTTCCCACGCCCGGTGCGCCCAACAAATACGCCAGGCCCGGCGGAAGTCGATCGAGGGAACCTTCGGCACTTCCACCAACTCGGTAAGCGGCCCGTCGGGTTCGACGAACCTGCCGGTCACGAACGCAACCGGCTTCGCGGTGGACGAGACTGTAGAAGGGACCTTCGGGTGGGCCTCGAGGCTGGCTCTAATCCGAACCGCGCCAGGCGGGGATTCGAAAGAGGATCAGCGTGTCCTCCAGCACGTCGAGATAGCGGCGAGCCGGGCTATTTGTCGTCCAATTGCCGCCCTGGGCTGTCCGACTTCGACGTGAGGTCCTCAGGTTCTTGACCAAACTGATTTCGCCGTCAGTGGAACAACGCGCGAGACAAGTTGACCCAGGAACGCGCGGGACTTCATGAACACCGCGAAGTGGCCGGCGCCCGCGATCGGGATGAACGCCTTTGCGGCGCGCGGATGGAGTCAAGAACGACCGCGCCAGGCTCGTGGGAGTGGTGAAGTCCTCCGCGCCCTGAATCACGAAGATCGGTACAACGAAGTGCCGGCGAGCGTTCGCGCCTCTAGCGCGCTCGTTTCGGCACCAGGCGCTCGGCCTGAGCCCTGACCGTCGAACCAGTCGTTGACATCGCGCAGCGTGTAACCCGGCGCAGCGAGGGCGAAGCCGATCATGGACGCGATGAACGCGTCCGCACCCTCGAAGAAGTTCGACCATTTGCGCTGCACGCCGTACCCACGGCCGTCAGGATACGGGGGCGGCCCTACCGCGCGCAGCTCTCGAATGGCGTGCTCGTCCTTGAGCGCTTCTGCCTTCCTCGAGAGTTCTCTATATGCCACGGTGTAGCTGGTCGCCGGGTTGGCTACCTGGCCGGTGCCAACGAACGCGTAGAAGAGATCGGGCCGTGCCTTCACCATGTGGACGCCAAGGATCGATCCCCATGAGTGGCCGACGAGGATGACCTTGTCCTTGCGCAGCTGCTTGCGCAATATGTCGGCGAGCTCGACGCCGTCCTGCGTCATGCGCGCGACCGTGATGGCCTGCGGCGGCATATCCGGGTTCTTTCCGATGTCCGACCGGCGCCGCGCTGATCCCACTGGACACGCTGAAGTGTTTCAACCACGGCCTGAACGCGGCGTAGCTCCACAAGTTGGTCGCGTCGCCCGGTCCGCCGTGAAGAAAGAGCAGCACCGGGTTCTTCCTGTCTTCGCCGCGAATCGTGATCCACTGCTGGATACCTCCGACCTCGACGTACCGGCCCTCGTCGATGCCGTTCGGTGTGGCGACAGCGTAATCGCGTGCGTTCCGCGCGCGCAGCAACGCCCATGCCGCGTCGAGCTTCTGGCCGTCTGCGCCGGCCGGAGGATTTTGCCCAGGGGACGGTGCGGTGACGACAACGAGGAGGAGCCACAATCCGGCGGTTGCTCGTGTCATGATTTCGCCACCCTACAAGCACCGTGACATTATGGGCGCCATCCGGAGTGAAGGCCAGAAGCGCCCTCTCGCCCGGCGTGTCGCATTCGCAACCTCAAGCCGTGACCGGAGGCTCGGCTCATTGGAGCGCGTCGTGGGCGATGCAGGTGGCTCGCGCGGGCGACGTCGCTGCTGGCGAGCCCCGTCCGCGCACGAACCTGGCGCCGCTTGACTTTGCTTAGCGCCAAGCACAGGATCAAGGCATGAGTCTCTCGGAGATGGCCAGGACACTTGGGCGGCGCGGCGGGCTTCGCCGGGCACAACGACTGTCGAAGCGACGCCGTGCCGAGATCGCCCGCATCGGAGCGAGCGCGCGCGCCGAATCGCTCCGCCTGGCCGAGGTCATTCGAAACAACTTCGACTATGTGAGGGCGATCGAGCGGCTCAACCCGCCCAGGCCGGTCCGGTCGGAGACCACGTGCCGCGGCGCGTTGCCTGGAATCCATGGCGGCCAGACCAAAGACTAGAAGCGGAAGGCGGCAGGCCGACTTGCTCGTGGCAGTCGGCGAACTGCTGAAGGACCTCGCTCCGCTGGGGTGTGACCCCACGCTAGTCGGGGGCATGGCGCTCGTGACCCTCGGATCGCCACGCGTCACCAAGGACTTCGACTTCCTGGTGGTCGAGGAGGCGCGCGAGCAGAAGGCCCTGGTCCAGGTGTTCTATCGGCACGGCTTCCAGTTGGCCTCGAGAACCGATGGTCAGGGCGCGATCATCCGAACGATCGACAACCAGCAGGTCGCCGCCGCGCGGCTCCGGATTGACCGGCCCAAGTCCGCCTACTTCTACAACGGGAGGCTCGGCCTGCGGGTCGATCTCCTGTTCGATTTCCCGATCGACGCACGCGAGGTGCGCCGGCGATCGACGCGGAAGACGATCCAGTCCTATTCATTTCACATCGCCAGCACGCCTGACCTCATCCGGATGAAGGAGATCGCGGCGAGCGATCGCAAGGCGTCCACCGACCTGCAGGATCTCGAGTTTCTGAAGAGGATTTGAAGGCGCCCGGCGAGTGTCGCCGGCACTCCTGGCGCGGCCGCTTGGGCGGAATCGTCCACAGGTAGATGGGGCGGCCGTCAACCGCGATTTCCCTGTCCGGCACCCAGTCTGCAATCTCCCAGAAGTAGGACACGATCCGCGTCCCAGGCCTCAAATCGCGCAGCAGTTTCTGACGAAGGGCCCGGGTCACTTCGGGCCATAGAAACAGGGTGACAACCGTGGCTTCGGAGATGTCCGCCTCGAAGAGGTCTTCCCTGCGGAAGGTCACGCGCCCCAGCACGCCTTCCTTGCGTGCGCTGCGGCGCGATACCTCGATTCTCGCGGGGTCGATGTCGAGACCCACACCGCGCGTCCCGTACAGCTGCGCTGCCGTGATGGGGATCCGACCGTCGCCGCATCCGAGGTCGTAGAGGACGTCGCCCCGTTGTACCCCTCCAAGCAGGAGCATCTGCTTGACCGCCTGCCTCGGCGTCGGTTGGAACGGGACATCGGGCTCGCGCGAACCCCTACCCATGCGGCGCGGCCGCACCACGCTCATGATGCGCGACAAGGGGAGGAGCCAGGTAGATCTGGAAGGCATCAAGACCGCTTGCTTCTCTTGGGGTTTCCAGTGAACGGGACGATCGTACCATGAGCCGGGCCCGGCTCATGGTTAAGGTCTTATATTGCCTCTGCCGCCCATCGCAATCCGCGGTGATGTCGTGAGGCACTCCTGGCTGCAACCGCTCGTGGCGAGGCCGCGCGTTACGCTCGAGCCGGTAAACGCCGCGGTACCTGGGCTCGTCTAACGCCTATATGCGCAGTCTCAAGTTCGCCATCCGCACGCTTTTCAGAACTCCCTTCGTCACCGCCATCGCCATCGTCTCGCTCGCGCTCGGCATTGGCGCGACCGCTGGAATCTTTTCAGTGTTCCATCAGGTGCTGCTGCAGTCGCTCGCGGTTCCCGATCCGTCGGAACTCGTGAACTTGAGCGCGCCGGGCCCGAAGCCCGGCTTCCAGAGCTGCGGCCGCGCGGGCGACTGTGATGTGGTCTTCAGCTATGCCATGTTCCGCGACTTGCAGAAGACCCAAACCGTCTTCACGGACATCGCGGCGCACGTCGGCTTCGGCGCAAACCTCGCTTACGAGGCGCAGACTTCGAGCGGCGAGGGCCTGCTCGTGTCTGGCAGCTATTTTCCGGTGCTGGAGCTGCAGCCGGCGCTTGGACGACTGCTCGATTCGAATGACGACAAACTCGTCGGCGAGTCGCGCGTTGTGGTGCTCAGCTACAACTATTGGTCGTCGCGATTTGGGCTCGATCCAACGATTCTCAACAAACAGGTCATCGTCAACGGCCAGAGCCTCACCATCGTCGGCGTCGCGCCGAAGGGCTTCGACGGCACGACGATCGGGATGCGGCCTGCCGTGTTCGTCCCGATCACGCTGCGCTCGGTGCTGGACGGCGACACCGGTTGGTCGCTCCGGACGGACTATTGGGCGTACCTGTTCGCGCGCCTGCGGCCGGGGGTCACAATCGAAGCCGCGCGCGCGTCGCTTGGCACGCAGTATCACGCCATCATCAATGATGTCGAAGCGCCGCTGCAAAAGGACATGAGCGCGCAGACGATGGCGCGTTTTCGCGCGAAGCCCATCCTCCTCGCGCCTGGCGGACGCGGCCAGAGCTCGGTTCCTGACGAGGCGAAGACGCCGCTCCGCCTATTGCTTGGCGTCACGGCGTTCGTGCTGCTCATCGCCTGCGCCAACATCGCGAACCTGCTGCTCGCGCGATCGGCCGCGCGCGCCGGAGAGATGGCCATCCGGCTCTCGATCGGCGCGAGCCGGGCGCGCTTGATCGGACAGCTCCTCACCGAATCGCTACTGCTGGCGGTTCTCGGCGGAATTGCCGGCATGGTCGTCGCACACTGGACGCTCGTGCTCGTCATCTCGCTGCTGCCGCCCGAAGTGCAACACACGATCACCTTCAGCATTAGCGGCACCGTCATCCTGTTCGGAATCGGCCTGACGTTCGCCACGGGCCTGCTCTTCGGGCTCTTCCCCGCGCTCCACAGCACGCGGCCGGACCTCGTCTCGACGCTCAAGAACCAGGCTGGCCAGCCGTCCGGCGCGAAAGGCGCCGCGCGCGTCCGGCTGCTGCTCGCCACGTCGCAGATCGCGCTCGCCATGATGCTGCTCGCCTCGTCGGGTTTCTTTGTGAAGAGCCTGCTGAACGTCAGTCGGGTGGATCTCGGATTCAAGGTCGATCACGTTGCCACGTTCGGCCTGTCGCCCGACCTGAACGGCTACTCGTTCGATCGCACCCGTCTGTTCTTCCAGCGCCTCGAAGACGAGCTTCGGGCAGCGCCGGGCGTGACGGCCGTGACGGTGTCGAACGTGCCGATTCTGGCTGGCAACAACCGGCAAAGAGATGTCGCCGTACAAGGGTTCAAGGCCGGACCAGACACGGACAGCAACTCCCACTACAACAAAGTCGGTCCGGGCTACTTCTCCGCGCTCGGCATCCCGCTCATCGCCGGACGCGAGTTCACGGATGCCGACACCGTGAATTCCGCGAAGGTCGCCCTCGTCAACCAGACGTTCGCAAAGAAGTTCGGCCTGGGGAACGACGCCGTCGGCAAGTTGATGGGATGCCGGGAGACGGCTACCGCAGCAAACTCGATACGACCATCGTCGGAGTCGTCGAGGATGCGAAGTACAGCGAAGTGAAGCAGAAGGTGCCGCCGCAATTCTTCATGCCGTATCGGCAGGACAAGGAGCCGGGCGGGATGCACGTCTACGTGCGGACATCCGGTGATATCGCGCAGGCGGCGTCGGCGATCACAGCCGTTGTGAAGCGGCTGGATCCGAATCTACCCATCGAGGACCTCGAGACCCTTCCCGAGCAGGTCCGCAACAACACGTTTCTCGATCGCATGATGACGACGCTCTCGGCGGCATTCGCGCTTCTGGCGACGCTTCTCGCGGCGATCGGTCTCTATGGCGTCCTCGCCTATACCGTCGCACAGCGCACGCGCGAGATCGGCCTCCGCATGGCGCTTGGAGCCGCGCCCGACCGCGTTCGCGGAATGGTGCTGCGTCAGGTTGCGATCATGACGCTCGTGGGAGCGCTCGTGGGCCTCGCCGGCGCGCTCGGCGTCGGCAAAGGGGCGCAGTCGATTCTCTTTCAGATGACCGGTGCCGATCCGGCGGTGCTGGCGCTGTCGGCCGTTGCGCTCGCGCTGGTCGCGCTATGCGCCGGCTTCATCCCCGCGCACCGTGCGTCACGAGTGGATCCGATGAGGGCGTTGAAATACGAATAGCTTGCAGAGATCGCGTCCGTCCTCGAACCTCCCCAATCGTCACTCGGCACGGCAGCCGAGCGCGTTTCAGGTCATCCGTAGCTGAGGATGGCCTTGTCGTTGTACGCGGTTCGCCTTCCTGTTCGGAGAACGCCCGGCCGTGGACCGGCTGCGTGCGGACCAGGCTCGGCTTTCTGGTCGTCGTGAGCGGCCAGGTGGCGGTGGGCGACGGCGTTATGATGGTAGTCACACGCCATGACACTCGGCCCCGGCGACCGACTGGGACCCTACGAGATCACCGCGGCGCTCGGCGCCGGTGGCATGGGCGAGGTGTATCGCGCGCGCGACACGCGCTTGAATCGAGGCGTCGCCGTCAAAGTCCTGCCGCCGTCATTCGCCGGCGACAGCGAGCGGACACGCCGGTTCGCGTTCGAGGCCAGGGCCGCGAGCGCCCTCAACCACCCGAACATCCTTTCCGTCTTCGACATTGGGACGCACGAGGGAAGGCCCTACCTGGTGTTCGAACTGCTCGAGGGACAGACCCTGCGAGCGTGGCTGGACCGGGAACGCCTGCCTCTAGCGAGGGCGGTCGACTTCGCCAGGCAGATAGCCGCCGGATTGGCAGCCGTCCACCGCCAGGGCATGACCCACCGCGACATCAAGCCGGAGAACCTCTTCGTGACGGCGGATGGACGCGTGAAGATCCTCGACTTCGGGCTGGCGAGGCGCGCCGCCTCGGAGGCCGTCACCGTCGCCGGCACAAGCGGATTGACCCCACTCACTGGTGCCGGCGAGCTGCTCGGGACTCCCGGTTACATGTCCCCCGAGCAGGTTCGCGGCGGGCCGACCCATGCGCAGAGCGACATATTCTCGTTCGGCGCCGTGCTGTACGAAATGGTGGGCGGGGTGCGCGCCTTCAAGGGCGACTCGGCCGTGCAGACGATGCACGCGATCCTGGAAGAAGATCCGCCCGCCCTGCCCGCGCCTGCGCTGCGGGCGTTGCCGGAGCTTGAGTGGATCGTGGGCCGTTGCCTCGAGAAGGAGCCGGAAGCGCGCTTCCAGTCGGCGCACGACCTCGGCATCCTCCTCCAGTCGATCGCCGGCGGTCCTGCCGGCGTGCCGTCCCCAACCGTCACGCCGAAGGGCTCCGTGTTGCGCAGCACCTGGCCGTGGCTGGCGATCGCCGGTCTCGCTCTGGCCGCGGGCGTACTCGCATTCGGCCGCCTCACCTCCCCGCCCGTAACAGACCCGCCTGGCATCGAAACGTTGACGTTCAGTGGCCATGACTCTTCGCCCGCGGCGTCTCCGGACGGCAACACGATCGCGTTCATGTCCGATCGCGACGGCGTGCCGCGGATATGGCTCGCGCAGGTGTCGGGCGGCGGCGAGATGGAGCTGACGGAGGGTCCCGACGACTTCCCGCGGTACTCGCCGGACGGGACCTCGATCCTCTTCGTTCGCACCACCGGCGGCCGGTCGTCGCTGTACCGCGTCCAGACGCTGGGCGGCGAACCGCGCAAGCTCATGGACGATGTGTCCGGGGCGGATTGGTCACCGGACGGCCGCCAACTCACCTTCACCCGCTGGGTATCCCGTGAGCGATCGGGCTCGATCGTCGGCGTCGCGGACGCCAAGGGTGGCGCGGAGCGGGAACTCGCCTTCATACCGGGCCGCGCACTGATGACACCGCGCTGGTCGCCCGATGGCCGGACCATCGCGGCCGTGAACGGCCTGGCTGATGTGGCGACGAGCTTCGGGATTGATCTCGTTGACACCGCGGGGGCCGCTGCCCGGCGCCTGAACCCATCGCACGGAAGCATGCGGCAGTCCTCGGTGGTGTGGTCGAGCGACAGCCGCGCCGTCATCTACTCGGAGGCCGAATCGCTGGGGGCTTGGTTGTCGGGCAGCAGCGCGCGCATCGTCCGACAAGACATCGCGACAGGGTCCACGCAAGCCATCTTTTGGGTTGCGAACCACAGCCAGACGCTGGACGTGCTCGGACGCGGTCGCCTGCTGCTCGACACGCGTTCGTCGCGGGAGAACCTGCGCGAATTCTCGCTCGACGGCCGTGAAGCCCCTCACTGGCTGACCCATGGGACGAGCACGGACCGGCAGCCGGTGTACTCGCCTGACGGCCGCTGGGTGACCTTCTCGTCCAACCGCGGCGGCAACCTGGATCTGTGGAGCGTGAGCCGCGAGAACGGCGCCGTGCGCCGCGTGACCGACGACGCCGCGGACGATTGGGACGTCGCGTACTCTCCCGACGGCAGTCGGCTGCTCTGGGGTTCGAACCGGACTGGCGCGTACCAGGTGTGGACGGCGAAGCCGGATGGCAGCGCGGCGTCGCAACTCAGCCACGACGGTGTCTTCGCGCAGAACCCCGGCGAAGTCCCCGGCGGTGCGTGGGTCTTCTACGCGTCCACGAACCCTGCACGCGCGGGACTCTGGCGCATGCGAGGAGACGGCAGCGAGCCGGCGCGCGTCGTGGACGCCGTGCTGGAGCTTCCAGAGATCTCGCCCGACGGCCGGTACGTCCTGTACGTCGACGGCCTTTCCTCGAAGATACCTGTGGTTCGCGTGCCGGACGGCGCGACGGTGCCCTTCGAGATCGCCTTCACGCGTCGTAAGAACACGACGGCACTCCTTGGCCGGGCGCGCTGGATGCCGGACGGCAAGGCCATCGCGTTCGTCGGCCAGGACGAGGCCGGGGTCAACGGCGTCTTCGTGCAGGACTTCCAGCCCGGGCGCGACACGACGGCCACTCGACGCAAACTCGTCGGCTTCGACGTCGAGAACGCCGCCGAGTCGTTCGCGATATCGCCCGACGGACGGCGCGTCACCGTGGCGGGCTGGGAGCAGCTCTTCAACATCATGGTGACCAGGAACGTTCCGGGAATCGATCGCGCGTCTGCACGATGACCAACCATTGCGCTCGATCCTCCGAGCTTCGCCGCGACGCTCGTGATCAGCCTCCGATGCGTCCGGGAGGCTTAGCGATGCTGCCTTCGGGCTGCCGCGTCGATGGCCTCTCGAATAGTTGCGACCACCAGTTCCGGCTGCTCTAGAGGAACGTTGTGTCCGCTGCGGTTGGTGACGATGAGGCGGCTGCCAGGAATCCCGGCCAGCCATCGTCTGTATTCGAGCGAGTCGGCCTCGATCTCTGGTCGGTTGTTCATTCGCAGCCTCCGGACCGAGCCCGGACTACCTCGGCTGGCCCCGTCGCAAACCCCACAGTCCGCGCGCCGAGAGCATGACGGTCACGCCCCCGAGCCCGCCGAGCGCCCAGAGTGTCCAGACGAAGAAGAAGCCGCCGGCGGACTTGGCGATCTCGCCGTAATGTGCCCCCCTCATGTGGATGACGGGCATGGCGACCGCGAACAACCCCACGAGCAGCATGATGACGTGGCCCGATCGCCGTTCGGCGAGCACGAGCGTGCCGTACAACAAGACCGCGAGGATGAGCAAGGCGGTGTTCGACGGCTCGGCTTTCGATATCCCACGGACGATGTCGTCGGTGACGTGAAGTGTCAGCAAGACGATCGAAAGCAGAGAGGTGACGACCACGATTGCGTTCTCCTTCATTCGATCCTCCTTTGCGTCCGATTGAGCCCCGGTCGAATGCGAGTCGGACGGCGCCGACGGTCGGCCCGCCTGCCATGCGGCCGTCTCTCGACATGCCACTAACACGCTTCCTTCTGACGGATCTGTCTTGCTCAGGTTTTCGCAATCACCGCTTCGGTCCGCTCTGGTTTCCTCTGGTGTGTTGCTGCACGGATTCTCTCATTGTGTCTCGGGGCCACCAAACATGCGGTGCGGGCGATGTCCCGAATCCACCGCGGCATGCAGCGCGATCACCCGCCGCGTCGATGACGAGGCAGGTAGCGTCTGTGTTGCGGCAGGCGCGACGGAACCTGCCCGGGAGGCTCCGCCCCGAACGCCCCCGCGCCTTTGGGCGCCTGTCATGCCGGAGTCGTTCTGGTCCGGAATCGCTCTGGTCACCCTGCCTGCCGCATGCTGACTGTCCGCGACGCGCGGAAACACGGCGCACACCGCTCACTCATCGCGCAGAGCCGTCATTGGATCGACGCGCGACGCGCGGAGGGCGGGCAGCGTCCCCGCCATCGCAATGACGGACAGGATGATGCACACGGCAACGCCGATGGTGCGGGCGTCGTGTGGCGACAGACCAAAGAGCTGGCTTTCCAGCAGTCGGCCGCCGATAAAAGCCAGCGGCAGGCCCGTGATGACGCCCACCAGGCCGACGGCCATCGTCTCGCGCAGGATCATCCGCACGACCACTCCGCGTCGTGCGCCGAGCGCCATCCGCACGCCGATCTCGCCCGTGCGTCGTGCCACCGAGTACCACATCGTCCCGAACATGCCCACGCACGCGAGCACCAGCGCGAGCAGGCCGAGTGCAACGCTCGCAGCCGCAAGGGCGCGCTCGGTGAACAGCGCCCTGTCGATCATTCGCTGTTCCGTCCGCACGCTCACCGGGGGAACGGTGGAGTCCAGAGCGACAACGGTTCGCTGCAGCGCGCGCATCACCGCGTCGGCACGGCCGTCGATGCGCACATGGACCGTCATCGACGCGGGGTAACCGCGGCGGGTATGAAGATATGGGAAGTAGACCGTCGGCGGGGCAGCGTCCCGCAGGCTTCCGTATTTCGTGTCGCCGACGACGCCGACGATCGCGGCCACGGTTCCACCATCCTTGAACGCACGGCCCACGGGGTCGATGCCATGGAGGTACGCGTCCACGAACCGGCGGTTGACGACGACCGCGCGCGGCGCGGTGGGGCCATCGGCCGGGCCCAGCAACCGGCCGGCAACCAGCGGGACGCCGACCGCCTCGAAGAACTCCGGGCTGACCCAGTGTCGCCAGAACTCCAGCTTCGTCTGCGGCGGCGTCGTGTCGGGAAGGTCCCCCCTGCCCTGGGACCAACCCGATCCGATCAAGCCGAGCTGAGAGAGACCGACGGCGCGAACGCCGGGCACCGCGCTGATCTGGCGCTCCAGGTTTTCGTAGTACGCAGCGAGCCGCCCGTCCGCGTATCCGTTCAGCCCCGGCTGTACCTGCAGCGTCACGAGGTTCTCCGGGTCGAAGCCGAGTTCCACCCGCTGGAGGCGAACGAGCGTGGTGGCAAGCAGCCCGGCGCCGATGAGGAGCGACAGACTGAGCGCCACCTGCGCGCCAACGAGCACTTTGCCGGAGCGCGCCGTCCGGCCGCCCGACAGGGCGGTGTCCGATCGCCTCGTGAGCGCACGGGCCGGGTCGGTCCACGTCGCGCGCAGCGCGGGCACGACACCGAAGAGGACTCCGCTTGCGATCGACACGAGCAGCGTGAAGAACAGCACGGCTCCATCGAACCCGACGGTGAGCGCAACGGGGTCGCGCGGTCCCTCGGCCAGCGCCGCCGCCATGGCCTGGCCCGTCCAGACACCGACCAGCAGGCCCAGCCCGCCGCCGGCCAGCCCGAGCAGGACGCTCTCGGTGAGTAACTCTCGTGCGATCCGGCCACGGGACGCGCCAAGGCTGAGCCTGACGGCGAGGTCGCGGGTTCGCGCTGCCGCACGAGCCGCCAGCAGGCTTGCGATGTTTGCGCAGGAAACGAGCAGCACGACGGCCACCATCGCCGTGAGGAGGAGCAGGACCGGCGAGAACTCCTTTCTCAGGCGGTCCACGCCACGGCTGAATGGTCGGGTGACGAGGGTCGGACGCGTGTCGCCGTCCGCCGTCTGCGCCGCGCCCAGGCTGCCCCGGAACAAGCCGGCGGCTTCGCTGGCAGCCTGCGCCGCCGAATCCCGGGCCGAAGGCGCCCCACCGCCGTCAACCACCAGACCCGGGGGTCCCTGAGGTCGTAGGCGAAGGCACGCCGGAAGTGTTCGACGTAGACCTGCAGCGGGATGTAGAGGTCCGGCGTGAGACCTGGCTGCAGTCCCCCGAACTCGCGCGGCGCCACACCGACCACGGTGAGGGATGCCCCGTTGACGACGAGCACCGCGCCGGGTGCAGGCCGGCCGCCCAGGACGCGCTGCCAGAACGCCCACGAGATGACGGCCACCGGCTCTGCACCGGCCTCGTCGTCGCCGGGGTGAAGCACGCGACCCGCCGAAGCTCCGACACCCAACGCCTCGAAGTAGTTGCCCGACACGCCCACCACCTGCCCGGTTTCCCCCCGCGTCCCGAGCGAGATGTTCGATGCCGCGGGATTGTCCGAGTACCGCGAGGACGTGTGAGAAGACGTGGTTGTGCGCCGCGATTGCGTCCACGGTGGCGGAAGAGAAATCCGAGCTGACGGACATGCCGGTGCCCGGGTCCTTGTCGAACGAGCCTTCGACCGAATCGACGTAGCGCCCGGGAAACCCCTTCGCCGTCCACGACAGCAGCACCAGCCGGCCGGGATCCTCGACCGGCAGGCGCTTCAACGCGACGGCATTGACGAGGGAGAAGATGGCGGTGTTGGCGCCGATGCCCAGGGCGAGCGAGACGACGGCGGCAGCCGTGACGCCAGGCGCGTTGCGCAGCAATCGGGACGCATAGCGGAGGTTGCCGATCACCTCGTCCAGGAGGGCCAGGCCGCGTTCGCGTCGGCAGTCGTCCTTCCAGCCGTCCACGGCGCCGAACTCGAGGCGCGCCTGCCGCTCCGCCATCCCGCGCGGCATGCCGCCCCGTTGCAGGTCGTCGGCCCGGGCCTGCAAGTGGAAGCGCAGCTCGGCGTCCATGTCCGCCTCGAGCCGGGAGCGGCGGAAGACGCTGCGGAGGAGGATCGCGAGGCGCGCAAACATCACGCTTCTCCGCGGCGCGCGCCGAGCGCCGCCGTCATCGCCGCGGTCAGCCGCAGCCAGCCCTCCGATTCCTCGCGCAGGCGCTTCCGGCCCGAGGGCGTCAGCGTATAAAACTTCGCGCGCCGGTTGTTGTCCGAGGTGCCCCACTCGGTGGCGAGCAGGCCCTGCGACTCGAGCCGGTGCAGCGCGGGGTAGAGCGCGCCCTGCTCCACGAGGAGCGCGCCGGCGGAAATCTGCTGGATCCGCAGGAGGACGCCGTAGCCGTGCAAGGGGCCGAGGGACACGGCCTTCAGGATGAGCAGGTCGAGGGTGCCTGGCAGCAGCGCCGCGTCTCGGGTCGTCACTCTCCTAACCTCCTTAGGTGACCCAACGATACGCCACGCTCTCCTAAGTTGTCAAGGAGAGTGCCGGGCGGCGGAATGGGACGTTCGCCCACGTCTGGACGGAGGCAGGGACGATTTTCGAACTTGGGTGATTGAGAGCGCCGTCTGACGAAGCGCGAGCACGTGGCGACGGCGCGATCTCGCCGCTCGTCAAGATGCAGTTCTTGACCGCCCCGTCACGCTGCGGAGGCGTCGGTCCTTTGTCGCCGACATGGGCGACGCCGGGACCCCCAAACGCGGGAGTTGTCGTCGGCGCCTGCTGGGCGCTGGCACCGGTTTGCCAGCCGAGCATCAGCGAGAAGGCCACGGTCACGACCGCGAGGCTCCGCATGTGCCCCTCCTGTGTCCGGTCGTTCGGCGCCTGAACTTGGGCGTCTACGGCGTTTGACGATGACGCTGCCCGGACGGCCGGGTGCCCGGCCCGACGAGGTGTTACCCTTCGACTCGTTTGCGTTGACCATCCCACCGAGCTACAACCGCCCGGTTCACGCGCTGGACGTCGCGCGGCGCGTGGTCAACGCGAGTGAGCTCAGGGTTTAGGTATGATCTTCGAAGCTGAATCATCGAGAATGCGGCATACAACTGGCGGCAAGACCGTCCACTGCAGGGATCGTTGAAGAGCCGATCACGGGCAACCGCCCGTCCGACGGAGTCGTACCAGGCATGACTGTCTTTGACGTGTACGTGAACGAGCGACGATGCTGCCGGGCGGGGGTCGGAGCGGACGGGGTGCTCACCGCGATCGTGAACTGGGTGAAGCTCACCGGCCCGGCCGCCCGGAACGCCCGCCGCCGCGGACAACCGGCGGAGGAATCGCGCATCCATGTCGGTGGCCTGAGCAAGGGTACACACCGTTCGTGGCTCGAACGGGATCTCACCGTTGGCGACCGCGTAACGGTAGTCGTCGGCAAAGCCGGCGTGGCCGACCGCCCGTTCCGACAGCGATCGGCGGTCTCGCAGCCCGCGAGCCGCGAGGAGACGACTTTCCTGAACGTCGATCTCGACATTCGGTCACACGCACCGCTCGAAACCCTCGTGAAGGCGTTTGGTCGCTCGGTATTCGCCCTGTATGTGGGGCGAGAGGGGCGGCACTTCGTCGCACACCTGGAGACGACAAAGCCCTCGTCCGATCCGGATCGGCTGATTCATCGCTTTGTGGCCCTGGTGAGGCGGCTGCCGCCAGCCGAGAGGCGACTCTGGGACCGTGCGGATCAGCGCGAGTTCAACGTGGGAATCCAGGCTTCAACCGCGCCTGCCAGCTACGAGCTGCACCTCGAACCTTCCACCGTTGCAGACGTCGCGAGCGTGAACGCTGGCATTGGCGTTACGGTCTATGCCTCTGCGTTAGCGGACCTGGCGTCGAGAGCACCTTCCAAGAGTCGGGTCCGCGCGCCAATCAAACCACTCAACAGGCGGCTGCGTCCGCTCGAATGAGATGAACCACTTTGGAATATTCGCGCACGGCGAGTCGTTCGATCCTGATGTCTTCCTGGCGGCGACAACGATTGGGTTCGACGAGGTGTGGCACAGGGGAGACAAGGGACACGGACATCCGAGGTCGAACGGCGTCAGGAGAGTCCTGGGCGACGGTTCGACGACTCCGTTGTACGAACAGGAGCGGATCGCGATCGACTATATCGCCGCGAACCGCGACGGCCTGAAAGCCCTGGCACAGGCCCCCGGCGTGACCACGTTCATCCTCGGACTGCAGTGCCACATCGTGCTGGACGAGAGCACCGTTAGCTTCTGCATGGGACCCTCGGCCGGGCTGATGTCACGTGCGCTCGACATTGGCATCGAGCCGACGTTCTACGTCACGCTCGACCGTGCGCCCCGGGGCGAAGCGAAGGCCCGCGGTTCGGCCGCGCAGGCGTCCTTCGGCTTGAACCTGCCCTGAGATCGAGCGGCCGCGATTTTCGAACTTGGGTGATCGCGAACGCGGCCTGAGTGTCTGCTTCGAAGGGGAGTTTCGTGCGCGGAAGTTAGACACCTTTCAAGCGAGGGAGACCGGTTCGCTCCGGTGAGCGCAAACATGATGGCGGCAGGCCCAGCCGCGCGCCGGTACCATGCCCGAAATAGCGCGGGTCGCTAGTCGAGAACTGCGGGGTTCCTCGCCAGGAGTTCCTCACACCCTTCCGGAGGTCCAGCAGGAAGGCCTGCAGCGCCTGCGCGCGCGCGTCGAAGGCCTCGTCGCCCTCGATCCCCAGCGACGCGAGCAGCCGCGACAAGGAACGACAGTCTCCTCATGAGTTGCCTTTGAGGGCCGAGCGGAAGAGCCGCGCCGCGAAGTCGTTGAGATTCCGCCGCCACGTCTGCCATTCGTGATCCGTGCCGGGCGACTCCTGGTAGACGTGCGCGATGCCCGCTTCCGTCAGCGACGCGTGCAGCTTCCGGATGCCCGCGCGCATGCCCTCGGGCTCCGCCGTGCCGACGCCCAGCCAGAGGACGTGCACCTTCTTGGCGAACGCCGCCGGATCGGCGAGCACGCCGTTGTAGTCGGTCTTCGGGTCGAGGTCGCGGCCGAGCGTGAGCGCCCCGGCCGCGCCGCTGAACCCGCCGATGTGGGAGAAGAGATCGAGGTGATTGAGCGTGATGTGGAACGTCTGCATCCCGCCCATCGACAGGCCGGCCATCGCGCGGTGATCGCGGTCCGCGATCGTGCGGAACGTCTTGTCGATGAACGGAATCAGCGCCTCGGTGACGTCGGCCTCGAAGGCCGACATCATGTCCTGCATCGACTTCCTGAACTCGGGCGACCCGAATCCCTTGCCGGCGAGGTCGGGCGCTGCCTGGCCCGCGCGCCGCGCGTAGCCGTACGCCATCACGACGAGCATCGGCTTCGCCTTCCCGCTCGCGATCAGGTTGTCGAGGATGACGTTCGCGTGCCCCTGGCGCACCCACCCGGTCTCGTCCTCGCCGCCGCCGTGCTGCAGGTACAGCACCGGATAGCGCTCCGTCGTCTTCTCGTCGTAGCCGGGCGGCGCGTAGACCAGCGCGTGGCGCCACGTGCCGGTCACCTTCGAGAAGTACCAGACCTCGCGCACCTGTCCGTGCGGCACGTCCTGAATCGAGTAGTACGTCGAGCCCGGCTCGGGCACCTCGACGGCGCTCGCGTACTTGCTGCCGCCGAAGAACGCGCGGCTGCCGGTGTCGGCCATCTCCACGCCGTCCACGATCAGCGTGTAGTAGTGCAGGCCAGGCACGAGCGGCTCGGTGATGACGCTCCACACGCCGTCCGGCTGCTTCACCATGTCGATCTTCGGCCCGCTCCAGAAGTTCAGCCGGACCTTCGTGGCGTCGGGCGCCTTCAGCCGGACCTCGACTCGGCCCTTGCTGTCGACGCGGGGATACGGCGCATCCCAGACGTTGGTGGAGGCCGGCCGAAAGTCGGCCGGATCTTGAGCCTTGCCGACCGCGGCCAGGCAGGACAGAAGCACCAGCGCCAGTCCAAGTGTTTCATGCCTTGCTCCTCGTGATAAATCTCGCGCCCAGGCAGGCGCACGCGGGGCAGGCGGCATCGCCCCTCGCCGTTTCCGCCAGCAAACGCCGGTTTCCGGCGTCACTTTCCTTCGGCCAGTCGCCGATACAGGGCCGGATCGAACTCCTCGAGCCCGGTGATGCCGTGGAGGTGGTTGACGGAGACCCACGGCACCCAGGTGCGGTGAGCGCCGAAGCCCCGGATGCCCGGCCCCATTCGCCAATGCTCCTGCTGCCAGCCCGGACCGAGTAGATTGTAGGTGCGCCCGGGGAGCGCCAGCATCGACTTGGTGCCAGGCAGCAGGATGCGCGCGACGTCCAGGTAGTGCCCGTCGTGTCGACGCGCACGGCAACCTCCTTCTAGCGGCGGCGGGGAGTCGGCTCCTTGGCAACCGCCGCAAAGGGAGGAGGAGATAATGATACGTCGGTGCCCGACATGGAGAAGCGCCGCCCGCGGAAGGAAGGGCAGAACTACGGCGGCATGGCCGGGGACGCCCGCCGCATCCTGAACCTCACCGACGGCTCCGAGAAACCGCTCGGCGAGTGGAACACGATGGTGATCGAGGCGCGCGACCGAGCTGTCACGGTGTGGGTGAACGGCGACCTCGTGAAGAACGGGCTCAACGCGACCACGGACCGTGGCAAGATTGCGATCCAGGCGGAGGGCGCCGAAGTCGAGTTCCGGAAGGTGGCGATACGGAGGCGCCGAGATCCGCGCCGACGAAGAACAGCGCGAGCAGCAGCGCCAAGCACGGATCGCCGAGTTGCGCCAGCGGTTCGTTGACGGCCCGGTGTTCGTGATGCCCGGAGGAGGCGGAGGCATGTCGGATTCTCGCGGCGCCGTGGTCATTCCAGACGCCGGGACCGTCTACTCGGTCCCTACCGCATGTCGGGCGACTGGGGCACGCTCGAGGCGGACAAGGGCGTGCTCATCGAAGCTGATGGCCGCTCAAGGCGTCTGTCAGCGCCGGTGCAGCGCGACGACACGACGATCTCCGGCGACGGGTGGACGTTCAAGGCCGCGCCGGGATGGGTTATTCGCAAAGGAGCACGGCGGGGAGACTACGAAGTTGTCCGGCAGCAGCGGTGATGCGTTTGACGCTGGGATGACCCTCGTCATCTCAAAGCCAGGCCATCAAACCGTGGTGACGCGACCGACAGCCAACGGCTGGATGGCTCGAACGGTTTCCTCCTGTCGCCCCACATGAATGTTCGACCAGGGCGACCTGACGTTCAACCTTCGACTCCACGCCGACGTAGATGTGAGCGGTGGCCTGGTCGGCGAAGCTCTGGATCACGCCCCAGGCTACATGGATCACGTGTAATCGTCATCGACCGCATCCGCAGCGCATCGAGGTGCGGCCCAACCGCGCTCGGGGTGGACTTGGTGTCGAGTCTGCCGGGCCCGGGGCGGCGATGAGGACGTCGATGAACGCCAGTCCCCGCTATCGCAAGCCGCGGATCAGCACCGCGTCTCTCGCCGACATGGATCGGACGAAGACAACTCGCTTGCCGTCACGTGACAGGTCGAACGCGGGGATGGTGCCGCTCGTGAAGGTGCTGAGTCCGGTCGGCCGTCCGCCGTCGAGCGGAAGCCGCGTGAAATTCGAGCCTCCCCTCTTGGGGACGTAGATCAGCGCACGCCCGTCCGGCTCCCACCGCCAGCACTCGGAAGGCAGGCTGAAGCTCTGTCGAGGCGTGCCGCCCTCGATCCCGACGATTGACGTTGTCACGGGCGACGAGCCCCCAAGGTAGGTACGAGAACGCGATCGAACGGCCGTCGGGAGACACCACGGGAAGTGACTCTCACCCGTGGTCAGTGCCTGCGGGTCTCCACCGTCGATGGACACCTTCCACAACCTCGCGCCTGCGACGCTGTTGGCCGCATAGACGATCCACCGGCTGTCGGGAGTCACCGACGGATTGTCCGCGGTGTTCCCGAAAGTCAGCTGCCGCCGGTCGCTCCCGGCGGCGTTCATCCGCCAGATGTGCGAGTCTCCGCCTTCCTCGGACTGGTAGACGATGTATCGGCCATCCGGCGTCGCCACGGGATTGTCGTTGACCGACTGGTCGTCGGTGAGACGCCGTGCAGACGAGCCATCGGCGTTCATCACCCAGATGTTGCGGCGCCCGCCGGCGTCCGAGCCGTACAGAATTCTGCCGTCGGGGGTCCAGGCAACTCCGCGAAACACGACGTTCGCTTCATCCGTCAACCGGCGCGGGTGCGCGAGGTCCGAGACAGGCGCCTCGTACAGCGCGGCGGTGGTGTTCGTCTGGATCGTGAGCACCGTGGACGAATCCCGGGTCACGCTGACTGCCGTGTAAGTGCTGGCGTCGTTCGTCGAGTTCAGGATATCGCCCGCCGGGTAGCCGACACGCCACACTTGATACGGCGCCTGCGGCTGGTCCTTCCCACTCAACAGAAGCTCGCTGCCGTCCGGCATCCACGCCAACGCCGTCGTCCACCGCCACCTCGCCGCGCCCAGCAGCTTCTGTGTGCCGTCCCGGACGTCGATGAGCACGATCGAACGCTGCTGCTCGTTGCCCGCGACGGGGTTGGCGGCGAGGCTCGCCACGATCCGCCCGTCTGGGGACCATGCGGGGTTGTTCGTAAACCCCTCGGCGACCTGGCGCGTGGACAACGTGCGCTCGCCGCTGCCGTCCACGCTGGCGAGGATGATCGCCGATACGCGCCTGTCGAGATCGTTGCGCCGGAAGACGAAACGGTCGCCGCCCGGCGAAAAGGAGATGATGGAGTCCACGTCCGTGATGAGCTTCCGCATCCGCCCGCCGCCCACTGGCACTTTGTACAGTTCGTTGATCGCCGTTGCTGGCATCTGGCGCTGGAAGAACACCCGGCGGCCGTCAGGCGCGAATGTGAGGCCATGCGAGGTCGTTTCGCTCGCAGGCGCCAGGGCCGTTGAGACGCCACCCCCAATCGGCCGCACGTACAAGGTGGATTGCGTTCCGTCCGGGACCCCGGCCGCCCCGCGGATGGACGCCTGGTCGACGTAGGCGACCAGGCGTCCATCGGGCGAAATGGCCGCCTCCTCGACGCCGGGGAGGTTCAGGTGCGTGAAGCTGACCGACCGGCCTGGACGGGTGAGCCGTCTTGAGTGACGGAGGAGCAGCGGGTCCAGGACGAAGACCGACAGTGCGGCGATGGCAAGCATCAGCACGGCGGCGGCCACCATCAGGGGACGGCGCGTCAGCAGACGGGCCGCGCTTGTGCGATCTCGCCGGGGGACGACGTCGGCCGGTGTGGCGCGCGGTTCGGCGGTCAGTCCTCCCAGGCGAGGCTGGGATGGATTGGGGAACTTCCGGTGCAATCCGACGTGCAACTCCTCGTGTGCGTCGCGCAGGTCGAGGAGGAGATTGCGCATGGTTGGGTACCGCTCGTCACGGTTCTTCGAGAGGGCGCGGAGGACCAGGCGTCCTATCGCGGGCGGAATCACACCCAGACGGGACGTGAGGGGCGGTGGTTCACACTTCAGGATGGCGGCGATCACGTCGCTCGCCGTATCGCCGACAAATGGCGGCGATCCGGTGAGCATTTCGTGGATGACGACACCCAGGCTCCAGATGTCGGTGCGCTCGTCGACATCCTTGCCGCGTGCCTGCTCCGGCGACATGTAGACAGTGGTTCCGAGAATGCTGCCCGGCATCGTGACGAAGGCACGCGTTTGCGCATCGGGGTCGGACGACGACCAGGGCGGTGCCGCGCTCTGGCCGCCGGCAGGCGCCGCCGACAGCTTCGCGAGGCCGAAGTCGAGGACTTTGACGATCCCGTCCTCGCGCAGCATGATGTTCTCGGGCTTGATGTCGCGGTGAACGATGCCCGCCTTGTGCGCGGCCGCCAGCGCCATCGCCGTCTGCTCAGCGACGTGCAGCGCGTCCTCGAGAACGAACGTCGGATAGAGGAGGACATCGCGCAGGGTTCGACCGTCGACAAACTCGGTGACCAGGAACTCCTGGCCGTGATCGGTGCCGAATTCGTAGACGGTGACGATGTTGGGGTGGTTGAGCGCCGAGGCGGCCAGGGCTTCCTGCTCGAACCGCCGAACGCGGAGGCCGTCATCTCCGGCCAGCGCGGGCAGGAACTTGATCGCCACCCTGCGGTTGAGCCGCGTATCTTCGGCGAGATACACCTCGCCCATACCGCCTCGGCCGAGCGGCTTCGTAATCCGGTAGTGACCGAACTTCCGCCCGATCACACTGGTCGGCTCCTGCTCCGGCGGCAACCGCGCCTGCTCCTCAGCTGTACCCGATAATCTCAAAGTACAGCCGGCAGTGCGGGAGGGTCAAGGAGCGGCGGGGCCAGGTGGAAATACCTGGTTCTCCGCTTCCTCGCGGAGGACGTTGCCAGGGACCTCGACGCTTAAGGTTGTCTGCGATCACCTTCCGGGCGGTTGGGGTGGAAAGGAACGGTTTCGTGGGCAGGTTGTCAAGTTTTTGTCAAGATCGCCAGCCTGGCGCTCGCGTCGGAGCACTCTCGCAACAGCGGTCAGGGAATCGCCGTGATCGCAAGTTCTTCTTGGTCGCGACAGTCGGCCCGTAAGGGTCAACCGTGCGAACGAGAACCCGCTCACTCACCCTCCCGGCGTTGCCTGGGACATCGACTGCGCCCCAGGGCCAGACGTCCTCCCAGCCTGCCAACACCGAGACTGTGCAGGAGCTCAGGGCCGGCTCGTTCAACAGGGGTTGGA
Organism: uncultured Acidobacteriota bacterium; assembly: GCA_963724775.1. Taxonomy (GTDB): domain Bacteria; phylum Acidobacteriota; class Vicinamibacteria; order Vicinamibacterales; family Fen-181; genus CAVRWB01. The sequence goes on along the minus strand of CAVRWB010000019.1, from coordinate 133,422 downwards.
TTGCCCGACGCGCAACAGACCATTCGGTGTGTTTATGGGTGGGAAGCCTCCGCAGACCGTGACCGTGACACTTCCGCATGACGCCATGCTCGGACTGCAGCGCGCTCCGGAACACGGTTCGGCGGCGGGTTACTTCCCCGGTGGCGCCTTCGAATACGTCAAGAGCTCCGAGCATGGCGAATAAAAAGCGAATGTGATACGCTTGATGCCCGTGGCGCTCCGGACCTGCACCGTCAGCTTTAGAGGTCCGTCACGCGCTCGGCATTCAGTTGAGGTGGCGGCCGAATCGATCTACGAAGCCGCAGCTCTTGGCGTTTCGGCGTTGAAGGACAGTGGTTGGACCGATGCAATTGCGCCGGGAACCGAGCTCGAGGTGCAGGTGCGGGAGCCCGCGACTTCTCATCGGCTCACCATTCAGCAGATTCGTCCCTGGTGCGACGGCGTCGCGGTCAGCCCCGACGAGACGCTGAAGAAGCGACGATTGAAACAACTGCTCGCCTGACGAGAGATTCACTCTGGAGTGAGCGTTTCGACCGCGTGCGCCTGATTCTGGTCGTGGCAAATGGTGCTGGACAGTCGTTCCGAGCCGCTCTCGCAACTCGAGGTGCTGGTGGTCGACTGCCAGGCCACCGCCGCGGCTCCACGAGGGCATCTCCTTGAGATCGGCTGGGCCCGCGTCGCGCAAGACAATCACGCACGCGCATGCGTCGTCTGATCGCGCTTCCGGATGGCGAGCAGATTCCGCCAGCCGTTGCGCGGATCACGGGGATCTCCGAGCGCATGATGCGGCCGCTGTCGACGGCACGCTGCGCCTGGCGCGAGCTGTCCGACCAAGCCGCGAGTCTCGCGCAGCAGCCCGCGCCGACGGTCATCCACTTCGCTCGATTCGAGCAGCCGTTCCTTCGCACGTTGGCCGCCGGCGTGTTTCCGCTCGACGTGGTCTGCACGCGGGATATCGCCAGGCGCCTTTTCCCGAATCTGCCTCGCTGCAGCCTGCGCGCCCTCGCTGGATATTTCGGTCGCGCGGTTGGCGCGCTGCGTCGCAGCGCCGATCACGTCGAAGCGACGGCGTTCGTCTGGCAAGAGTTGGTCTGCCTGCTCGAGATGCATGGCGTGTCGACGTGGGGCGCGCTCCACGAGTGGCTCGCCGGACCTGGCAAGCCGACGCAGGCGTCGACGCCGCGTTTGGCCGATGCCGCGCGACGTGCGGCTTTCACTGCCGCATGCGCCTGGCATCTATCGCATGCTTCGGACAGACGGTAGCGTCCTGTACGTCGGCAAGGCAGCGTCGCTCCATCATCGCGTCAACAGCTACTTTCGGAAGCAGAACGGCGTGCCCGAGCGGATGCTCGAGATGCTGTCGCAGGCACGCGCGATCTCGTTCGATGTCACACCAAGTCCGCTCGAGGCCGCGCTCCTCGAGCCGGACGAAATCAAGCGGCACCGACCGCCATACAACGTCGCGCTCACGATTCAGGACCGCGCGTTGTGGTTCACGTCGCTGGATCTCAGCGCGCGTAGTCCACAGCCGTCGTCGCACTGTCCGCTCGGACCATTTGCTTCGGCCGAGACGCTCGATCAATTCGGGGCACTCGCTCAGGCAGACTGCGCGGCGCTGACGTCCGGTCCAGGGGGCCCAGATGCGGACACGTTCAACGCCGGTTACGGGCGGCTGTGCGCGTCGCATCCTGAACTGTCGCGCCTCGACCTCTCGGCGCACGCGAAGCTGCTGCGGCTTGGCACACGCCTGTGGCGAGAAGGTCGACGAGACCGCGACGTTGATGAAGACGATGCCAACGAAACGCGTCGTGGTTTGACGGTATGGACCCCGGAGTTCGTGCAAGTTTCGCTGGAGTGGCTCGCGTTGCGGGCGGCGCTCGCCCGACGCCGCGCGATCTGGTTGACGCGGTTGTTCGATTCGAGCGTGGTGTGGCGCGAGCCCGGTGACAGTTGTGCGCGGCTCATTGTGATCGAGAACAGCGAGGTCGTGTTGAGCGGGGCAGTGGACGCAAACGCGACGCCACCGATTCCACCGGGTTACCGCCGTCCAGTGGCTGCACGTCGTGAGGCCTTCACCCTCGCCTCCTTCGATCGCCTACGGGTATTGACTACGGAGCTGAAGCGCTTGATTGCAGCTGGCGCTCCAGTGGCGCTGCGCCTGGGAGTCGGACCGGCACTCGACGAGTCGCGACTCGCGTCTGCGCTGTGGTGGGTGTGATGCGTGGCGGGCAGATGATCGACCGATGGACGGACCGGCTCTCCGCAGTCGACGTGTGGGCATACGTCCACCGCGAGACGGTCATCAAGTACACCATCATCCAGTGAGGTCCAGGGCGAAGATGGGTTTCCACAGCCACCATTCTCCACGCGGACCTCGACGCCTTTTATGCGTCGGTCGAACAGCTGCTTGACCCTCGCCTGCGCGGCAAGCCGATTGCGGTCGGCGGCGGCGTCGTTCTCGCGGCCTCGTACGAAGCGCGGGCCTTCGGGGTACGAAGCGGCATGCCTGGACGGCGCGCGCGGCAACTCTGTCCCGACCTCGTGTTTGTCGGCGGACATTTCGACGAATACCAACGGCTCGGCGACGCCGCCATCGGAGTCCTGAGCGATTTCACGCCTTCCATCGAGCGCATCTCCATCGACGAGGCCTTCGCCGACGTAGCAGGGTGCACGCATCTCTTCGGTTCGCCGGCAGAGATCGCAACGGACGGTTCGGGCTCGCGTGCGCGCCGAGCTTGGCTTGCCGATGTCAATCGGCGTGGCGCGTACCAAGCACCTGGCGAAGGTCGCATCGCAGGTCGCTAAGCCGGATGGATTGGTCGTCGTCGATCCAGAAACTGAACTCGAGTTCCTTCACGAGCTGCCTGTCGCACTGATGTGGGGCGTGGGCCCCGCCACCGAGGCGCGGCTCGCCAAGATCGGCGTCACCACTATCGGTCAATTGGCGGAGAGCTCTCCCCAATCCGTGGAGCGATTGCTTGGGCACGCGGTTGGGAGAAAATTGACGGCACTCGCGTGGAACCGCGATCCGCGCCAAATCCAGACGCGCCGGCGCGCGCGCTCCGCCGGCGCACAATCGGCGCTCGGACGACGTCCCGCGATCGAACGCGTCTTCAAACCGACGCTCCATCATCTCGCCGACCGCATCGGCGCGCAGGCTCCGCGCCAAATCCCTGGCCGGCCGGACGATCACGGTCCGCGTGCGCTTCGCCGATTTGCGCTCGGTCACGCGCTCGCTCACGCTGTCAGAACCGGTTTCTGCAACGAGGGCTCTCGCTGAGATCGCCGAGGACTTGGTGCGCGGCGTCCTTGCGGATCACCTTGATGAGAGGACGATCTCGCTGCTGGCGATCTCCGTCTCAAATCTCGACGCGCATGCGGTCGTGCAACTCGAGCTGCCGCTTGGGCTTGCCGACGAAGGACGCCGTCCTGGCACTAGGAAAGGCCTAGCGCGATCGCGCGCAGACCGGGCCGTCGATGCGATCCGCAAGCGCTTCGGAGGAAAAACGGTGGATTATGGGTCGGCATCGCGGGTTGGGCGCTCCGTCCCTGACGAATTCCGACGCCTTGCTGAAAGGGAGCTTTGAATATCGCCAGCGCCCGCTGCCAAGCCTTCAGTCCGCACAGACGGTTCACGCGGCGAGCCCAGGGGCTTCGGTTTGTCCGCGACGGTGCGGTTGCCTCGGCGGGCATTTACGTGCGCAGCTTATCAAGTTTCTATCAAGATCGGTCGGTACCTTGCTCGTCGACGAGGGCCCACTCGGTTCGCCGAGCAAAGCCGGCGACGTAGGTATACTGCTGCCGTGCATAGCCACGAGTGGATAGAGCAACGCAGCTTGCTCTGCACGAAGTCGTGGCAGCGAAGCTCGAGGCACACCCTCAGCTCCTAGACGTGGCGCGGCTACCCCGAGCTCCACGAGGAGGTCGCCCTCAAGACGATTTTGCCCGAGGTCGCCGCCGATCGCCTTTCTCTCGAGCGCTTCGAGACCGAGGTCCACTCGCGCCCGGCAACGTGACCCACCTGTCGGTGTGCCGCATCTTCGACGGCTTCCACCACAAACCTGTCCCGGGCAGGGCGCCTCTCATAGCGTCGCGCCAGTTCCCGCTCGCCGCTCGCTACTCCGCCCTCAGCGCTTCGATCACGTTCACCCGCAGCGCGGCGCGCGCGGCGAGATGTCCTGCCGCCAGCACCGCGACCACGAGCACAACCGCCACGCCGGCGAGCGCCAGCGGATCGTCCGGTCGCGTGTCGAAGAGCAGGCCTTCGATCAGGCGCGATGCGGCCAGCGATGCGAAGACCCCGAGGACGGCCCCGATCGCGGCGGCCGTGAGCGCCGGACCCTGCACGTGCCAGAGCACCGCGGACCGCGTGGCGCCGAGCGCAACGCGGATCGCGGTGTCGCGGCGGCGGCGCCGCACGTCGTAGGCGACGAGCCCCGCCAGGCCGGCCACCGCCACCGTCAGCGCGAGGCCCGCGATGAGCGAGAACGCCGCGGCACCGACCCGCGGGCGCAGCAGCGACGAGGCGAGCGCCCCGGCGAGCGGCGCGAGCCGGAGCGGGATACCGGGCGCGACTTCCCGCACGCGGTCGCGAACGGTCGCGGCCAGGTCGAGCGGTTCGCCATCCACCCGGACCATCAGGGTCATGTCCGGCCAGGTCAGCTGCTCGTACGGCCGGAACATCGTGGGCGGCGGCTCGCCCGAGAGCGTGATGTCGCGCACGTCGCCGACGATGCCGACGATGCGCTTGGGGTTGCCGGAGCTGCCCCAGCGCAGGCGACGGCCGACCGGGTCGATGCCCGGCCAGAAGCGCCGCGCCATCGACTCCGTGATCACCACGACCTCCTCCGCGCCATCGCCATCGCGATCGTCGAGCAGCCGGCCGCGGACCAGCGGCAGGCCCAGCGCGCGGAAGAAACCCGGCGTGACGCTGCGCCAGGCCGCGGATCGAAAGGCGTCACGGTCAGGGCCCTCTTCCAGGCGGAAGCGGTTGGCGGTGTTCATGACGCCGAATGGCGCGACGTTGGTGGCGCCGACCGCGCGGACACCCGGGATCGCGCGCACGCGCTCGAGCACGGTCGACAGCACTGCGACGCGGCGGGCATCGTCAAAGTCCGGCGGCTGCAGCGAGAGCTGCACCGAGAGCACGCGGTCGGGCTCGAAGCCGGGACTGACCCGGCTGAGCCCGACGAAGCTGCGCACGAGCAGGCCAGCGGTCGCGAGCAGGACTAGGGCAATCGCCACTTGCACGGTGACGAGCGCGGACCGAGCCCGCTGGCGCGGCGACGCGGAGCGCGATCCGTCGAGCAGCGTCGTCGCGGCCGGCGCGCTGGACGCGCGAAGCGAAGGGCCCAGGCCGAAGAGGACGGTCGAGAGCGCGGCGAGGCCCAGCGCGGTGAGCACGGTCGGGACGTCGAGGGCGACCGACTCAAGCTGAGCCACGAGCGTCGGACCGAACCGGCGGACGACGGCTAGTAGCCCGGATGCCAGCGCGAGCCCGGCGACACCGCCGAAGAGCGAGACGAGCGCGCACTCGGTCAGGAGCTCGCGCGCAAGGCGCGCCCGGGACGCGCCCAGCGCCACGCGCACGGCAATGTCCTGCCAGCGGGCGGTGGCCCGGGCGAGGACGAGGCTCGCGACGTTGCTGCACGCGAGAAACCAGAGCAGGGCGACGGTCACGAGGAGAGCCCACAGGGCCCGCGTGACGAACGGGCCGAGCAGGGCCGCGCGCAGCGGCACAACGGTGAGGCCCCAGCCGGCGTCGCTCGCCGGATGCTCGGTGGCGATCTGCCGCGCCAGCGTGTCGAGCGCTGCGCGTGCGGCCGGCATGTCCACGCCGGGGGCCAGTCGCGCGAGCACGTCGATCTCGCGGGCCGTGCGCGAGCCGGAGGGATCGGCGGCGAGCGGCACGAACACATCCACCCGATCGAGCAGACCCGGCGGCACGTCCACGACGCCGACGATCGTAAAGGTGCGGCCGTCAAGGCGCAGCACGTCGCCCACGACGGTGGGCGCGTGGCCGAAGCGCCGCGTCCAGAGGCGTGCCGAGATCACGGCCTGCCGGTCCTCGACACCGGGGCGGTCGACGTCGGCGCGGAACGCCCGCCCGAGCGTTGGACCGAGCCCGAGCAGGTCGAAGAGGGATGCGCTGACCGGCGCCACGTCCACGCCCTCGGCGTCCGACGTGCCGGTGATCACGCCGCGCTGGACGCGCCAGGCGGCCACCGCTGTCAGCGCTCGGCTTCGCGACGCGAGATCGAGGAACCCCGGCTCGGAGAATCCCCAGCGCCCACCGCGCGGATCGGCCTGCGAGACGGCCACGAGCCGCGTCGGATCGGGGTAGGGCAGCGGGCGGAGCAGCACCGCGTGCACAATCCCGAAGACCGCGGTCGCGCACCCGATGCCGACCGCCAGGACGACAACGACGGCGACGAGGTAGGTGCGGTCGCGGAAGAGCGAGCGGAGCGCGAGTCGGACGTCGCGCCGCGCGATGGCGCCGTGCTCGCCAGCCGCGGTCATCGTCGTGTCGGCCAGCACGCTCAGCCACAGCCCGGGCAAGGCCAGCGGGCCCAAAGCGCGCGCCTCGTCGTACCGCTCGCGAAAGAGCGTGCGCATCTCGCGGCCGTACTCGTCGCGGAACTCCGCCGGGTAGGCGTGGAGCAGGCGCTCGAACATCCGGCGCCCGGCCGTCATCGCGGGACGTGGCATCTTAGCTCCTGCGCGGCGCCAGTCCGGCCTGCCGCGCCATCGTGACGAGAGCCTCGAGCCGAGCCGCCTCCGCCCGCGCGACGCGCCGGCCGAACGTCGTCAGTCCGTAGTAGCGCCGGCGCTCGTCGTCGTTGGCTGCGTCCGGACGCTCCTCGCGCTCGACGATGAGCCCCTGCCCGAGGAGCCGGCGGATGGTGGTGTAGAGGGTGCCGGGATTGAGCGTGAGCGCGGCAGCCGTGCGGTCCGACACCTCGCGCATGATCGCGTAGCCGTGACGGTCGCCGTCGGCGAGCGCGACGAGGATGTGGAACGCGGCGTTCTGCAGCGGCAGGAGGTCTTCAGGTTCGGGCTCGGCCAGCTTCGCCATGGACCATATATATCATGTCTAGATATATCTGCATAAGATATATCTGTCACAGAGTGATTTGTCGAGGTCGCCCGCGCCGCATGAGCTAGCGCGGTGAGGGCGGTCTGCTGGGTGAAAGAGAAGGAAGAGCCAGTTGTAAGGGGAAGCGCCGCTTTGCCGCTGGCGCCGAGCCGAGATGATCGTGGACGTCATGCCGTCAGACGTTTGCGATCTTTCTGCCCCTTGAGGGCGTCGACGCGGGCGAACTCGTCGATGATCGAGTTGTTGATCCTTGTCACCGACGAGATACTCGAGGACGCCTGCGCGTCGACTCTGGTCGGCGAAGGCGTCGAGTGGGCCCGAAGCGCGACGGAGGCCACGGTTGGTCGCGTGTCCACGGCCTCGTGTTTGAGACGCCGACGGCGGATCCGGGCGCCACTGCAAGTTGCTGAAAATAAAGGCGCGGACGAGCGAGGCAGACCGGACCTACCCGGGTTTCAGCTGTCGCAACCGGGCTGTCTGCGAGCAGCCAAACGTGCCTTAAGTGATTGTGCGGGAAAGACTTGGCTGGGAGGCAGGGATTTGAACCCCGATAACGTGGTCCAGAGCGCGGTGAATGTGTTTCGGTCTGCTCTGGTCCGCTCCGTTTTGCTCCGGCTTTCACCTCCAGCGCTTCGATTTGCTCTCGTCCGTTCTGGTCTGTTCTTGTGCAGAATGTCTCATTGTGTCTCAGGGCGTGCTCTGTCACCTGCCACGAAGAACGGCTCCATCTCCTTGTACTCGAGAATCTTCACCGCCGGAGCCGCGTGGCCCTTGCCCTGCGCGAGCGCGACGAACGCCTGCTCCGACTGAGCAACCATCGCCCGCGCCAGGTCGTTCTTGTGAATCGAGTGGTAGCGGGCCGGCATCGCCCAGTGGAACAGCGGCATGACGATACCCAGTGCAGAAGGCGTGTTGGAGTTGCCGAGGATCACCGCCGGGCGGTAGAGCCCCAGGAAGTCGAACTCGAGATTCTCGGACTTCTTCTCCTTGTCGCCCATGTTGCGCAGGTATTTCGTCGACGACTGCGAGTCGGCGCCGGCCGCTGTCATCATCGCCAGCACACGAGCGCCGCCCGCCTTGGCCGCAGACGCGAAGGCCGTGGGGTAGGTGATCTCGATCTTGCGCACCTCCTCGTCCGCCATCTTCGCGCTACCCTTGCCGACGCCGAACGCCGCGAGTGCGATATCGATGCCCTTGGCGTGCGGCGCGAGCTCCTCCTCGAGCGTCTCCATGTTCACGACCACCTGCTGCACCTTGGGGTCCGCGAGCTCCGCGACGTGGCGCCGGGTCACGACCACCGCCTTCTTGCACAGCGGGCTCTGCACCAGCAGGCTCAGGATGCACCTGCCCACGTTGCCTGTGGCGCCCAGCAACATCGCGGTGTGCTCGACGTTGGGCATCAGCTTCACACCTATCCTTCGACTCGTTTGCGTTGACGACTGCGCTCCTCGGACGACCTCGTCTTCCTGCGGCCTCAGTTCGAATATCTTGGTCGTCCACACAGGTGCTTGCGCTCCAGACCGATGGCCTTGAAGACCATCAGGATCTTCCGTGTCGTCGTCGCCGGCGTCAACAGTGGCGCGGGTGCCGAGGATCGTCCACCTTCATGCGAGAATGATCGCTCGCCATGCGATTTGTCTGCACGAGTTGCCAACGTGAGTTCACCGTCGCGCCTGCGACGCTCGCCAAGTTCCCCAACTGGACGCCGAAGACCTGCATGAAGTGCAAGAGCGGGAAGTCGCCGGCCTTGTCGCGGGAGGAGAATCTGACGACCGCCGAGGTGCTGGAGAAGTACACATCGGGCCCCGTGAGCGGCGTGTTCACGGACGGCGCGGCGACGCCGAATCCCGGCCCCGGCGGCTGGGGCGCGGTGTACGTGGTGGAGGATCGGATCATCGCGGAACAGCGCGGGCACGAGCCGTACACGACGAACAACCGCATGGAACTGTCGGCACTGATCGCGGCGTGCAAGATGGTGCCGCGCGACAGGAAGTCGGTGATCTTCACGGACTCGGAGCTCTGCGTGAACACGATCACCAAGTGGGCGAAGGCGTGGGAAGCGCGCGGCTGGCGCAAGAAGGACGGCGAGATCAAGAACCTCGAGCTCGTGCAGGAGCTGTACCGGCTCTACCGCGGGCACCCAGGACTCGAGCTGCGCTGGATCAAAGCGCACAACGGCGCACGCTGGAACGAATACGCCGACTCGCTCGCCACGGCCTATCGCCGCGAGTGATCCCCGCTGTCGTGAATCCCCTCGAACGACGCGCACGAGGCGGAGCCTCCATGGCCGTCGCGTGCCGATGCGGAATGCCGCTGCCCTCACCCGCCTCTGCGAGGACACGTTCTCAGTGTTGGGTCGAGCAACCGATGGCCATCAGGACTGCCCGGGTCGTGTCCGAGCCTGTTCCATGGCGATCTGGTTGACGTGTGCCAGAGCGCGTGCACCCGAGGCGCCTTCGATCGCTTTCACCGCGATGTCCTGGACCTGCTGCTTGGCTTCGTCGAGTTGACGCTGAAGTGCCACGAGTTGCTCGGCCTGGCGCGCGACAACCTCTTCCAGAGCCTTGATTCGCAATTCGGATACGCGCCTATCGGCCTCCGCATCCTTGGTCGCGACGAGAAGCCGCTGCTCGTTCTCCTGCGCGGCCTGTCGGCGTGCCTCGCCCTCCGCGCGCTCGACTTCCTGGGCGAGCCGCTTGGGAAACGTCTCGGCGTCCTTTCGCAGTTGCGCGACCTCTTCCTCCCGCGCCTTCAGGACCGCCTCGCGTTCCTGCCAGCTCTTTTCGAGGGTCTCTTGCTTCTCGCGGTTCTGACGGTCGCGCAGCCGTAGCTCTTCGTCGTGCTTGTCCTGCGCCTTCTTCCTCTCGAGCGCCTTCTTGTACTCGAATTCGTCGTTCTCGCGTTGCCGCTGCCTCTTGAGCGACTCCTCGTACTCGCGCGCGCCGCGTTCGCGCTCGGCCGCCTCCGATTCCCACTCCGCCTTTGCCGCCGCGATCTCTGCCTGGAACGCCTGCTTCTTCGCCTCGTAGTCCTGGACGAGCTGATCGAGGGCCGTCGCGGCGATGTCGACCTTGTGCAGGCGTTGAAGCTCCCGCTGCTCGATCTCGACGGCCTCGCGGAGTGTCGTCAGCCGTTCGACTTCGGCGACCAGCCGCGTCGAGACGTCGCCGAGCGCCTTCGACACATGAAGCCCCAGCGCCGAGATCTCATTGACGATGCCGTCGACGCTGGCGTTGTCGACAGCCTGCTGCACTTCGGCGTCGCGCAGGCGGACCACCTCTCGCGCCCGGGCGTCCGTCGCCTCGCGCTCGGTGCTCGCTTCTTTGCGGATGCTCTCGAATTCCTGCTGAACCTCCACCTTGCTGCGGCGATTGCGTGCGGTTGCGGTCTTGGCCACGGCAGCTCCTCCCGTTGCGCGGCATGATAGCACCGCGTCCTGGACGTGGCGCGAGGAGGAGGTTTGTCGGCGGTGGGGATGGCCGTGTCCAGCAGGATGAACTCATGCGACACAACAACAGATGTGTTGCGTTTCACAATACATGTGTTGTATGCTCGCCACGATGACGAGCGCCGAGTTCAGACGTTGGCTGCAAGGCCAAGGCTGCACGTTCGAACCCGGCAAAGGCGGGCATCTGATTGTTCGGCGCGGCGACAGGATGTCGGTCCTGCCGATGCACGGCAAGCAGAAGGAACTCGGCACCGGACTCGTCAATGCGATCAAACGAGACCTTGGGCTCAAGTAGCCAGGTCGCGAGAAGGAGATATCCATGCGGGTCTACCCCCTCACGGTCGAACCGGACGACAACGGCACGCTGCTCGTGGCGTTTGTGGATATTCCGGAAGCGCACACGTTCACCGATGACGAGGCTCAGATCACCGCGCGTGCCACGGACTGCGCCCTGACTGCGCTTGAAGGGTACATGAAGGACCGGCGCCCGATTCCCACGCCGTCGCGCGAACTGACAGGGCGGGCGGTGGTATTGCCGCCGCTGGCGGCTGCAAAGATCGAGCTGTACGAAGCGATGCGGAATGCCGGCGTGCGCAAAGCAGAACTGGCGCGACGCTTGCGGTGGCACATGCCACAGGTTGATCGCCTGCTGAGTCTCCGCCACGGTTCCCGCCTCGAGCATCTCGAGGCGGCGTTGGCGGTCCTGGACCACCACCTCGAGATGCGCGTTGTGCGGGGAGTCGACCGTAGCTCCCATGCACGCCCGTGGCGCTCCGCCGGGCGTCACCGCCGGTCAGCGGGCAAGGCGGGCACGAGGAAGCCAGCAGGGACACGATAGCCGTGCGAAACAACGCGACCCTCGTCACGAGGCCGGAATCGCGCACGCTCGCCCGGCGTGTCTCATTCGTGTCTCATCGACACTCCGCCAGGTGGCCGACGCGCGGGCCAAGGAGTCGCTTGCGGGAAGCCACGCCGTGCCCGATAACGTGGTTCTGCGACCGGTCGACAGCCCGCCATGAGGCGGTGCCCTAAGTGCTTGGTTTGAAAGGGCTTGTATTTGGCTGGGAGGCAGGGATTTGAACCCCGATAACGTGGTCCAGAGGCGAAGTTGTCGGAGGCAAGATTCCTCGGGACGAGAGCCCCGTGCGAAACGCCCCCGCGGGGTTTTCTTGCGAGGTCTGTGTTACAGATGTAACCCGGCGTGGTTTGTTACCGACGTGACCTTGGGACGATGAACTGAACGGGCCCGCAGCGGCAAGTTGTGGCGCCTCCGACGAATCGATCGCCTGGCGATGGGCCAGACCGTCGGGGACGACAAGGAGTCGAGTGAACGACTCAGCCGCCCGTCACCGGTGTCGTGTCAAACGCGAGGATCCCGAGAAGCGCCCGCTGCACGCCGCGGTAGGCACCATCCTGTTCGAACCACTCACCCAGCGAGTGAAGGGCGCCGGCTCGCCCCCCGCCGCTGATGGCGACGGCAGGCACCCCGAGGCTCGTCGGGAAACCCGCGTCGTTGCTCCCCGAGTCGAAGAGCGGAGCCGCCCCGACGGCCCTGGTCGCCCAGGCGAAGGAGGACACCAACGGCGACTCGCGCGGGGTCAATCCCACGGGACGGTCGCCGACGAGTTTCAGGTCGACCGTGAGGCGAGTGCCCGACTTGTCGCGCCGGGCATTCTCCTCGTCGACACCGCGCCGGACGGCGTCCAGGAACTTCTGTTCGAGGCTCTTCAACTCGATGCCGCTCTCGGACCGCATGTCCATCTCGATCCACGCCTCGAAGGGAATCGAGTTGACGGACGTCCCGCCGCCCATCAGCCCGACGGTGTAGGTGGTCTTCGGCGTCTCCGGCACGTCGATGTCGGCCAGCCGGGCCACTATCCGGCCGACCGCGTGCGCCGGGTTGACGATCCCCCAGTTGCCGTAGCTATGGCCGCCCGGTCCTTTGACCGTCACGCGGTAGCGGCGGCTGCCAATCGCCGCGTTCGTGATCCGTTCGACGTCGGTCCCGTCGATGGTGACGAACGCTTCGAGGCGATCGCGAAACGGCGATTCTGCAAAGAGATAGCGCGTGCCGCGCAAGTTGCCCAGGCCTTCCTCGCCTACGTTCGCGACGAACAGCACCGTGCGCTCGGTGCGGATGGCGCCGTAATTCAGCGCCTCGACCAGGCCCACCAGGCATACGAGACCCCGGCTGTCATCGTCGATGCCGGGCCCAAGGAGCCGCGCCCCGTCGTGCTTCACCGTCACGTCGGTCCCTGCCGGGAACACCGTGTCGAGGTGCGCCGCGACGACGAGCGTGTTCGGCAGCCGACCCTTGCGCCAGCCGAGCACGTTACCGAGCGGATCGATGGTCACGTCGGTCAACCCGACGCGTGTGAATTCCGCGGCCATGAACGCGGCGCGCTTCTGCTCTTGCCATCCCGGCGCAGGGATCTGGGCGATCTCGATTTGTTTCTGGATGTGCTCCTGCTGGTGGAGTTCCAGGTAACGGAGCGCCGCCGCCACGTCCTGACGCGAGAGCAGGGTTTCCTGCCCGCGCGCGATTGCGGCGCACGCGAGCAGGCAGACGACCATTACCGATTGTCTCAAGGTGTGTACTCCCCGACGGCGCCGCTCGTGCTTCGACAGATGCGCCTACCGCGCCGCTCCCGCGCCCACCAGCGATTCCCGTGCAGGGTCCGCGAGGGTGGCGGTGACGCGAAGGAAGCGCTCGATTTCCTCCGGCGTGTTGTAGTGGCTCCCCGACAGCCTGATGAAGCTCGAGATCCCGAGCTGCTCGAGCATCGCCGCGAAGAACGGGTCGTGGCCTGGCGCGTGCAGCCTGAGCTGGGCCTCGCGGTACATCGCGCAGCCCTGCTCGGACTCGATCCCGGCCAGGTTGAACCCGACGAGAAGCGACTGCCGCCGGAGATCCGGTCCGATCGCCGTAGACGGTGACGTGGTCCATGCTCCGCAGCCCGGGCACGCCGTCGGTGCCGTGCAGCAGCAGCGAGAGGAGTCCGACCTGGTGCGCCCTGATCGCGGTCATCGCGGCGACGACGAGACTGCGCCGGTCGGTGGCGTCGATGAAGCGGGCGCCGAGCCAGCACAGGTAGTCGACGACTGCCGACCATGCGGCGTACGACTGGTGCTCGACGCCGCCGAGGTCCCAGCTGTTGGCCGGCTTGGTGGTGTACTTCCAGTGCGGCAGCGTGGCGAGGCGCTCGGACGCATGCGCGTAGCCGCATCCCTTGACGCCGTAGTTCTTGTAAGGGGCGATCACGTAGGCATCGGCGCCGATGTCTTCGACGTCGATCACGCCGGACGGCGAGTACCTGGACCCCGTCGACCATCGTGAAGAGATCGGGCTTGATCGCGCGCGCCTCGTGGATGATCGACTTGACGTCGTACACCTCGCCGGTGACGTTGGAGGTGTGGGTCAGGACCAGGAAGCAGGTGTTCTTGTCGACGAGCCTGAGGATGCTCTCTGTCGTGACGGACGCCGTGTCCCTGTTCGGCGGCGCGATGCGTTCTTCCTTGTGGTAGATCGCCGAGAACTGCGTCAGCGCGCTGCGCACCGAGGCGTGGTCGAGGCCGGTGGTGACGACGTTGGTGCCGGGGATCGCGGACAGGACGGCGTCGGTGATCCGGTAGATCACGTGGCTGCTGCTCCACCCGGGGATCGTCTGACCGGATTTCGCGCCGAAGAAGATCATCAGGTCCTGGATCCCCTTCGCGGTGACGTCCATCGCGTGCTGGGACCCGGGGTTGGCGCGGCCCTGCTGGTCGGGCAGGCAGGTCTCGAGGCCCATAGCTTCGACGACCTTCTTCGGCCTGCAGGAGCCCGATGCGGCGTCGAAGAAGGTCCGCTTCCCGGAGTAGGGATCCCAGTCCACGTAGACGAACTGGTTACGAATCTCCTGTATCAAGCTCGGCGAAAACAACCCTTCTTCGTATTCAGTCGCCACCGTAGCACCCTCCTGTCGCCAGAGAGATGTCCGACGTTGCGCAGATATTGTATATGATATGTTGCTCAGTCCGTGGCCTTGTTCGTTGACGGCGCTTGGGCAACCGCCTCTCCGATTCGCCGCGCCGCCCGCCGGGCACAGGCAAATATTGTATACGATCCCGGGGTGTCTCGGCATCCCCCCCCCAAAGCAGGGCGACCCGCCGCCCACCAGGAGACTGCATGAACTGCCATCGCGCGGCCAGGTTGGCCGCCCGCGCCGCTGCCGCAGCCTCGCTCGTCGTGGTCGTCGCCTCCTGCCGCGAGCCCGGACACCCGCCAGCGGGCCCGGAGGGCCTGATGCTCGTCCCCCACGTCTTCGGCTTCGCCGACGGGCGCGCAGAAGTGGCCGAATCCGGCCGGCTCACGGTCCCGGAGAACCGGGATGTTCCCGGGTCGCGAACGATCGACATCGCGTTCGTGCGGTTTCACAGCACCTCGAAGACCCCGGGACCACCCATCGTCCTCGTTGAAGGCGGGCCGGGCCTCTCCAGCATCGACAACACGCGAAACGTCATGTACCCGCTCCTGCCGATCCTCCGCGCCGCTGGCGACGTCATCAGCTTCGACCAGCGCGGCGTCGACGGCCACTCGCGGCCGGCCCTGAACTGCGCCGAGGCGTGGGACTTCCCGCCGGACGCGCTTCGCACCCGCGACAGCCTGCTAGCCCTCGCCAGGGTGCGGTCACGGTCGTGCGCGCAGTTCTGGACGAGCCACGGCGTGGATCTCGGCGCGTATAACACCAACGCGAGCGCCGACGACATCGACGCGCTCCGCGCCGCGCTCGGTGCTCCGAAGATGACGCTGCTCGGGGGCAGCTACGGCTCTCACCTGGTGCTCGCCACTGTCAGGCGCCACGGCACAAAGGTTGCGCGCATCGTGATGAATGGCATCGAGGGTCCAGATCACACACTCAAGCTGCCGGGCAACATCCAGAGGCAGTTGGAGAACGTCGGCCGCCTGGTCGCGGCGGATCCCGGCCTGCAGCCGATCATCCCCGACTTCGTGGGCTTGGTCCGGTCCATCCTGACCCGCCTCGAACAGGGACCGGTGCAGACCGCGGTCATGGACCTCGCCACGGGCAAGCCCGTGAAGGTGGTCCTGAGCCGGTTCGACCTCCAGTTGGTAACGGCGCAGGGGCTCGGGAGCAGCGCGTTCATCCGGCGGCTGCCGGCCGCCTACTACGACATGTCCAGGGGCGACTTCAGCTGGCTGGCGAACGAAGTGCTCGGTCTCTCCAAACGGTCGTTCGGCCGTGCCATGTCGTTCCAGATGGACTGCGCGTCTGGCGTCTCCGACGAACGCCTGGCCCGGGTGCAGCACGAGGCGGGCGAGACGCTCCTGGGCGACGTCGCCGACTTCCCGCTGCAGGACGTCTGCGATGCGTGGGTGAATCACGACCTCGGCCCCCAGTTCCGCGGCCCGCTCACCTCGAACGTGCCGGCGCTCTTCATCAGCGGCACGGTCGACGGCCGCACGCCGGTCAGCAACGCCGAGGAGATCCGCACCGGCTTCCCCAACGGCATCCATATCGTCGTGGAGAACGCCGGCCACGGCGACCGCGAAATGCTGATGGCGGCACCGGGAATCCGGGACGCCATCGGCGCGTTCCTGAACGGACGGCCCGTGTCGCTCCGCCACGGCGCGCTGCCGCCGCTCGAGTTTGCCTGGCCCGCCACCGCGCCGCCCAGGCGCCCACCTGGCCGATGAACCGTCCGCGGCCGTGGCACTCTCCGCGGGCCCGCGGTGAGGTCATCCGCCCGTGTGGAGGCGCGCCATCCGCGCGGCGGTTGGACCCGAAATCAGCCTGCGCATCGATTCGCGAACCAGGGCTGGTCACCGGCGGACGCGGTCGTCGCACTCCGGGGGCTCGAGCCGTTCAACCTGCAGTTCTGCGAGCAGCCAGTTCCGGACTGGGACTGGGAAGGACTGAAGTTCGTCCGGAGCAAGGTGGCGGAGCCGGTGATGGCGGACGAGGCGATTCACGGTCCCGCCGACGCGATCGCCGGCATCTGACGCGAGGCGATGGACAGTGCATGGTGGGCGGCATGAGCGAGACGCGCATCGCGCTCACGGCCGCGGCGCACCTCGTCTTCTCGCGGCGGAACATCCGCTACGCGGACCTCGATTCGTTCCTCCTGGCGGCCAGCGACCCGGTGGTGGGCGGCATGCAGGTCAGCGAGGGCGTCGTCTAGCTGCCCGACGCGCCGGGTCTCGGCGTCGACCTCGACCCGGCGTTCATCAAGAGGATGACGATGGTGTCCTAGGCGGGGCTAGACTGGGCGCCGTTTCACCGCGCCGCGGGGCGCGCCTTTTCCAGCCACCGGTCATAGAGCGAGGGTCCAGACAGCGTCTCGAAGGCGGGCTTCGGCAGCGCCACGCGTTCAGGGAAGTTCGCGAGC
Organism: uncultured Acidobacteriota bacterium; assembly: GCA_963724775.1. Lineage (GTDB taxonomy): Bacteria > Acidobacteriota > Vicinamibacteria > Vicinamibacterales > Fen-181 > CAVRWB01. The sequence goes on along the minus strand of CAVRWB010000019.1, from coordinate 116,491 downwards.
AACTTGGCGGCAGCGGCCGCGTCGACGTCGGCCGACAAGAAGCGCTGCAGTGCCGCGGTCAGGTCGGGCAGAAGCGCGACCGTCTCGTCGTCCACCGAGTGCGTCCCGCCTACGACGATGGTCAGGTGGCCGCGCTTCAGGAACCGGGCCATGTGCTGGGCGTTCTCGACCGGGGTCGAGCAGTCGAAATCGCCCTGCACGAGCACCGTCGGCACGTCGATCGCAAAGTCGGCAAGGAATGCGTCACCCACGCGTCGCGTTGTCGTAAGGTCGCGCGTGGCGAGATAGGCCGGCTCGAGGGGCCCGATCCACGCCTGGTCGGTCTCGGCCCGCAGCTTCGCCTCGCGCTCGGGCGAGATGCCGAGGCTGTTGTCGATGAGCAGCGTGAGCATCCCACCGCCGTCGGCCGCCGTCCGCGCTTGCCAGGCGCGCGCCGCGAGGTACCGGTAGTCGCCAGCGTAGAGTTCCAGGATGAACCGCGGCCATTTCGTCAGGTTGTCGCGGTAACCGGCCTGCGACGCCGGGTACTTGACCATTTGCTGGAAGTCCGCGGCGCCGACGGTGATCGAAACGAGCTTGCCGTCCTTCGGATTGGTGATGGCTACCGTCTGCGGCTGTTTCTCCAGGCGGTCCAACACTGTCTTGACTGCCGCGATCATGCCCCCGGGGGGCACGAGCGCTTTGACCTGCGGATCCTCCTCGGCCGCCTTCGCGATTCGGCTGACCGCGTTGGCGAGCCACGCGGGGCTGTCGTAGCCGTAGTCGAGCGGCTCGATGCCGCGAAAGAACACCCGGTCGACGAGATCGGGGTGCGTCTTGAGAAACGCGAAGCCCCACTGCGAGCCATAGCTCCCGCCGCGCAGGATGATGGTGCCATAGCCCAGCGCCCGCCGCAGGTCGTTCAGATCCTCGACGCAGTTCGGGAAGTCGTATCCCGAGAGGTCTACGCCGCGCGCCGTCCATGCCGCCTGGCCGTCGGTGACCGCCTTGCGCAGCCTCAGGCGGTTCGCGTCCCAGGACGCAGGCTTGTCGAGCGGCTCCGGCGCCGCCGGCCAGACCATGGTGGGCGTGAACGGCGTTGACGGGTTGCCACGCTGGTTGACGAAGACGATGTCGCGGCCGGTCGCGAGGAGGAGCTGAAGCTCGCTCTGCGCGCGCGTCTGGTCGATGTTGGCGCGGGTGACGAAGCTGCCCGGCCCACCAGGCAGGTAGAAGACGGGCGACGCCTTCCTGTCACGGCCCGGCACCCGAATAAAGTGAACCGAGATGATGCGCGACCCAGGCTTCGCGCGGTTCTCGGGCACGAACAGCAAGCCCTCTTCAGCCTGGATGGACTCTTTGCCCGCGCGCAGGCTGAAGCCCACGACGTGCACCGAACCGGCCGGCGGCGACGGCTCGGCGGCGAGCGTCACGCTCGCGAGGAAGAGGCACGGGGCGAGAACGACCGAACCCAACGTGCGCAGCCATGAGCCGGGCAACTGCGTGACGCGATCCATCGGCATGACCCCCGGAAAGAGCGACTGTTTAGGCCCTGGAGGAACTCACTCGACGTTCTGGAGGGGCAAGGTGTGAGCACGGCTGGCACAATGGCCGAGGAACAACGCCGGCACCGAGGGCGAGCGCTGGGCTCGCATGCCACGGACGTCCGGACGCGGGTCAGTAGCCCGCGCCGCGAAGCGCAGCAATGATCCGTTCTTCGGCGTGGGTGATGTGCTCCACCATCAGCGCTCGTGCCCGCTTGGCGTCATGGGCCACGATCGCCGCGACGACGTCCCGGTGTTCGGAGGTGGACGCCCTGCCGTCGACACCGACGCCGAGGCCGAGGTAGAGCGGGCGCTGGTGCTGGTCGAGCGCCGACATCACGACGGCCTCGAGACGGGTGTTGCGGGTCGAGCGGACGAGTTCGAGGTGGAACGCGCTGTTGATGCGCAGGTACTTCTCGTAGGTGCGGCGATCGCCCCGCCTGTAACGCAACTCTGCAAGGGTGCTCAGCCGCTCGATGTCCTCCTTCGTCGCACGCGCGGCCGCCAAGGCCGCCGTCTCAGACTCGAGGATCCGGCGGACCTCGCACAACTCGCGGAAGCTGTCCACGGTGAGCGGCGAGACTGCGTAGCCGCGGTACGGGATCAGGTTCACGAGGCCTTCGAGTGCCAGGCGGTTCAGCGCCTCCCGGAGCGGCGTCCGTGACAGCTGCATCTCGGAGCACAGGTCTTTCTCGACGATACGCTGGCCAGGCGGTATCGCGGCGGTGAGAATGCGGTGCTTGAGCGTCGCGTAGATCTTGTCGGGGAGCGATACCGGTGTCGACACGGCGGGATCGAGCTCGATCAGCGACGGTGCACGGCGGGGCGTCACGTAGGTCATGGCAGTCTGCTGCGAGGCGACGCGCACTGCCGAGTCGCGGCAGCTCCGTTCGTGTCAATACTATATACGATCGGCGGCGGACGGCGTCGACTCAACGGCGTCCGGCTCTCGGGCGGCCGGCCGCGACGCCCTTCGCTGTCGGAGGGCCCTGCACAAAGACGGATTCCACCCCGATCGGCGTGGCTCTCTGACAGGCGCCGTGCCGTGCTGTTGGCCGTCGTCCTGACGACGGATCTGACACGGGTGCGGGCCATGGCGCGAGTCGCAGCCATTCCCGTCCCCGCGGCGCCTGACGAGGGCTTCTTCAATCTCGAGCGGATGGTCGGCGCGCCACGGACCGTGGACATCGTTGCCTCACCCGTCGTTGCGCGCTGGCCTTCGTCGTGACCCGTGAGGGCACCAGCCACAACAGCCGGTCATGATCGAATGTCCTCTCGCTCGCTCGCATGGACGACCAAGCCGTGCCGATTCTCCATCAGCACCAACCCGAAAGACGCGCTTCGCGCCGGCGAGGCAGACGAGCAGGAGGAAACTGAGAACAGCCAGTCGCCCGGCCCGGGCGCGAAAACCGACAACCACGTCGATCACTCCGAAAGGGGTGTGCTCGACCGGCGGGCCCGCCCCTTCACCGACGATCAGAACCCGAAGCCCGCCGACACCTGGAACACGCGCGGCAGCTGGCGGATGACCGTCGTCCCATAGTTCTTGCTCGTCAGGACGTTGCCGCCGTCATTGAACCGCTGGTCGGCACCCCTGTTCATCACGTTGAAGACGTCCATTGCGAGCGTCAGTTCCCGCACGCCGAATTTGAAGCCCTTCGACACCTTGAGGTTCAGCGCTCCGCCCATCGGCGTCTGAAGCTGGCCCTCGCCCCGGGTCGGATACGCGAAGCGGTAGGTCGTTGACAGCGGGTTGGTGACCTTCCGGCCGTTCGACAGCGTCACGGTCGCCGGCCCGAACGCCGGGTCGGCCGCGGCGATCGTCGTGAAGACGGGCGACGAGTACGACCCCGACATCACCGACAGGCTGGCCGCCGCGGTGAGGCGGTACGGGAAGTTGTAGCTCCCGGCGATGCGCAGGATGTGAGGCAGCCACGAATAGCTCCGCGTGTCGGCGTTGTAGTTGAGGCTGCTCGTGACGTTCCCGCGCCAACTGCCGAGGCCGGCATCGTTCGGGAAGGCGTCGGGCTGGATGAAGGAGGCCGGGTCGTGCGGCTGCCACGTGCCGGCGAGGTGCTGCCAGCCGCGCGTGTAGCCGCCGATGATCTGCATGTTCTTCGCGCGCTTCGCCACCGAAATCTCGAGCCCGGTATAGACGAACCAGTTGTACGTGTTGTTCGTGATCTGGAAGATGTCGTTGAGCGCCTCGTTCTTGTACCCCTTGAAGACGACCCCGTCGTAGATGCCGTTCTGCTCGATCAGGGTGTACCGCTCCTTGTAGTTGCGGCGCAGGAACGTGACGTCCACGCTCATCTGCCCCGGCAACTGTTTCGCAAAGCCGATCACGCCTTCCCGGAAGAACGGTTGGTGGAAGTTCGGATCGATCGTCCGCGCCTGGTTGAGCGCCGTGCTGCCCGGCGTGACGACCGTCGATTCGAACACGCCGTCGAGGTTGTTGTCGTAGTAGTCGGTCTGCGCCAGGCGCGTACTGCCGGCCGTCGAGATGAGGATCGCCTGCGGCAGGTCGTGCACGACCGAGTAGGACCCGCGCAGCACGTTCTTGCCGTCGGCGGTCAGCCGGTACGTGGCGCCCATGCGCGGGCCGACGTTCCACGAATCCTGGACCGTGACGTCGAAGATCATGTCCTCGGTCTTGATCTTGTCGACACGGACTCCGAGACTGAGCGACAGGCGCGGAACCGGTTTCCACGTGTCCTGCACGTAGAAGGAGTAGTCCTGGGCCTTGACCGAGCTGGTCGTGATCGAGTCCACCGCGAACTGGCGCTTGTGGAAGATCGTGTACCCGGCCGAGGGGTTGTTCACGTCCTTCATCACGCCGTCCTGCAGGTTCTGGCCGCCGTTGGGATAGGTGGTGTCGTTCTGGTTCCGATTGTTCGGCTGCAGCATGACCCCAGTCTGGAACTCGTGCTGGCCGCCCCATCCCGACTTGAACCAGGTCAGGTCGCCCTGCACCGTGTACTTGTGGGTCGGCGACATCGTCCAGTTCGGGACGTTGTTGATCTCCGCGACCAGGCCCGAACCGGTGCGATTGCCACCCGACAACGCGGTGGCGCTGTACACCTGGTAGGACGGTCCCTCGTTCTTGATGAAGATGTCCATGTCGCGCGAGTACGACTTGTCGTTCCACGAGACTGCGAACTTCGTCGCCACCGTGTTGTTCCAGACGGACGCGAGGCGGGCGCCGAACGCCTTGCCGCCGTACGAATCACGCTGGAGGCGAGAGGTGTCGTACGTCCCGTTGATGTCCTTCGGGGCGATGTCGTTCTCGACGTACGCGAGGAGTTGATGCAACGGAGAGAATTGCACCGTGGCCTTGCCGTAGAAGAAGTTGAAGCGGTTCTCGTTGTTGAACGGCACGAACCCGGGGTCCAGGCCGCTCAGGATGGCAATCTGGTCGCTGCTGCGGCTGATGCCGGACTCCTGACGGCTGTACCGGTACGCACCGAAGAAGAACGCCTTGTCCTTGACGATCGGGCCGCCGATCGAAAGATCGGGCTGGACGAGGCCGATGGTGGCCGACGAGCCGCCGGGGTCTGCGTTGCTGTCGTTCCACGACAGAGCTTGGTACACCATTGAGGCCGAGCCCCTGACCGAATTGGTGCCGCTCTTCGTCACCATGTTCACGATGACGCCGACACCGAGCGGCGCCGAGGCGTCGAGGCCGCCGGTCTTCACCTGCACGTCCTGGATCGCCTCGGTGCTCAGCTGGATGGCGTCCGCCCGGGCCTGCCGGAACGAGCCGATGTCGGTGCCATCGAGCTGGAACACGTGGCCTTCCATGTCGGTGCCGCGCACCATGTACACTTGGCTGTACCCGCCACCGTTGTCGATGCTGGCGACCGACGGCGTCACCTCGAGGTAGCCCGACCAGTCTCTCTTGGGGAGGAGCGGCAGTTGGCGCTGCGTGTCGCCGGTGATGTTGATCGCCTGCACCGGCTTCTGCACTTCGAGCATCGGGGTTTCGGCGACGACCTGGACGGTCTCCGCCACGGAACCCACTTTCATCGGGATGTCGACGTCGATGTTGAGCGCCGCGTGGATCTCGATGCCCATCCGCTCGTACTTCGTGAAGCCATCGAGCTGGGCCGTCAGCATGTAGGGGCCCGGCTGCAGGTCGCTGATGCGGTAGTAGCCCTGTGCATCGGTGATCGTCACGGACGGCCTCACCGCGTTGGGGCTCGTGGCGGTGATCGTGACGCCGGGGAGGACGCCTCCCTGTTCGTCGCGGACGGTGCCGCGGACGCTGCCGCCCGCCGAGGTCTGTGCGGTGGCACTACTAACGGCCGCGAAGACGAGAATAACCAACCACAGCGCGAGGCGTCTCATGTCAAGTCTCCTTGTTGGCTGCAAGCACGACGCAGAGAATGTCATTCCGAGAGGCAGCCGGCGCCCGACGCTACCGGCCATTGGGCCGGATCGCAGCGGGATTCCCGTCCACAAACCGATTGAACCAGTACAGCGTCCACTCCATGACGTCCACCTGGTGCCGCGGCTCGCGGCGCAGGCTGTGGGGTTCGCGCGGAAACACCACGAACTCGGAGGGAACGTTGAAGTGGCGCAGCCCGCGGAAGAACTCCTCGCCCTGGAGCAGCGGCACTCGCTGGTCCGCGTCGCCGTGGAGGATGAGCACCGGCGTCTTCACCCGCCCGACGTTGCGCAGCGGCGAGTACTTCCAGTAGGTGTCGAAGCTGTCGAACAGGTCGCCGCCGAAATCCTTCGCGTGCCCGTAGAAGCCGTCGCGCGTCCCTTCCACGCTGACGAAATTGGAAATGCCCGACAGGCTCACCGCGGCTTTGAACCGATCCGTCTGCCCGACGATCCAGTCCGTCATGAAGCCACCGTAGCTCTGCCCCGTCACGCCCAGCCGGCCCCGGTCGATCCAGGAATGTTTCGCGAGGACCGCGTCCACGCCGCGCATGATGTCTTCGTACGCTTTGCCGCCCCACTCGCCGCAAACCCCCCGCTGGAACTCCTCCCCGTAGCCCGAGGACCCGCGCGGGTTCGTGTAGAAGACGGCATAGCCCGAAGCGGCCAGCACCTGGAAATCGCCGTTCCAGCCGACGCCGTACATCCCGTTGGGGCCTCCGTGGATGTTCAGGATCATCGGATACGATCGTCCTTCCACCCACCCGACCGGCTTGATCAGGAAGCCGTCCACGTCCCACCCGTCGAGACTCTTGTAGGTGAGGCGCTCGACGCCGGGCAGATCCCGACCTTCGACGATCGCGGCGTTGATCCTCGTGATGGCGCTCGGCGCGGCGTTGGCGCCAATGTGCTGGACGTAGACCTCGTCCGGGTGGCTGACGTCAGACGCGATGTACGCGATGATGCCTGTCTCTTCATTGATGTCGGGCCGACGCGCGGCGCGCGGGCCGGCGATCACGGCCGTCGTCCTGCCGGTGGCAACGTCCACGCGGAGCAGGTGCTCCTCGCCCTTCACTGGTAGGGCGGCGAAGAGCGATCGGCCGTCCCCGCTCCACTCGATCTCGTTCACGAACGTGAGGTCGTCGGCGAGGATCACCGATGGGCCACCGCTGGCGGGGGCGATGCGGATCTTGGGAATCGCGTCCCAGTCCTTGGCGGCCACGTAGGCAATACGCTGCCCGTCCGGCGACCAGCGGGGCGGCCCGACCCGGAACCCGGTGTCAGAGACCTTCGTGGGCCGGCCGCCCGCCGCCGGCACGACCCAGACGTCGGCGTTTTCCTCCACGTCGGTGTCGGTCCGCTGCGACAGGAACGCGATGCGGGTGCCATCGGGCGACCACGCGGCCTCGCCGCTTGCCGAACGCTCTTCCTCGGCCGTCAACTGCTTGCTGACGCCGGACGCCACCTCAACCACCCACAGCTGCCCGCGCTTCCCATCGTCGTACCCGACGCCATCCGCCTTGTAGACGGAATGACGATAGTGCCGGACGTCGCTCTTGTCGCGTGTCGTCTCGGTCACCGCCTTCTCGGCCGGAACGGTCTTGCCGATGCACGCCAGGCGGGTGCCGTCCGGCGACCACGCGAAGGCGTCCACACCTTCCTTCAGATCCGTGATCTTGCGCGCCTCGCCGTGACCGTCGAGGCGGAGCACGTACACCTGCGAGCGCGGCGCAGGTGCGGATGCCGGCGCATCCGCATCCGGACGGGCCGACAGAAAAGCCATCTGCCGGCCGTCGGGGCTCCATTGGGGGCCCCGGGCACTCTGCACGGTGGAGAACTGCCAGGCCGGCTCACTGCCATCGGCGCGTGCCACCCAGATGCTCGACGTCCGTCGGTTCTGTTTCCGGTCGACGCCGTTCACGACGAAGGCGACGAGCTTGCCATCCGGGGACACGTCCGGATCGGCAAGCGTGCGCAGTTGGTAGAAGTCTTCGGGCGCGAGGCCCTGCTTCTGCTGGGCCCTGGCCGGCAACGCCGAAAGCGCGACGAGAATCACGAGGGTGGTCAGGCCAATGGGCCTGGCCAGGCAGATCTTCGGTCTCATTAGTGCACCTCGATGGGCGGCAACCCCTTCGACCGCAGCACCGCGTTCAGCCGCGCCAGCTCACCGGACAAAGCGGCGTCCAGCTTCGCCAACGACGCGCCGAGTTCCCCGGACAGCAGCGTGAAGACCGCGTAGCTCTGGTCGGTGGGACGCGCCTCCGCGCTCTCCACCACCCGCTGCAACGCGGCGAGCCGGTTGTTCGTCTTGACGGGGTAGTTGAGGGGATCCTTCGGGCTGCGGTTCCTCACCTGGTAAATCTCTTCTTCCACACCGCTCACGGCCTCGACAAACGCGCGCACCGCGGCCTGCACGTCGCGATCACCGTTCTGCTGGTCGCGCCGCGCCGCCTCCTCTTTCAAATCCCGGATGCGAATCACCGCCTGGTTGGCCTCGCTGGTCTTGTCGCGGATCTTCATGGCGAGCGCGAACTGTTCCGCCAGGTCGGCGTCGGTCACACCGGGCAGCGTCGGGTTCCGCACGACCGCGAAACCGCGCTCCTGCGTCTGACCGTCGAGCGACACACGCACCGTATACCGGCCCGGCGGGGCCAGCGGACCCCGGCCCGGTTGCGCGCTACGCATGATCATGCCGGGGAAAACGACCGCGCCCTGATACCGCAGGTCCCACGTGAGCCGCTGCAGGCCGGCATTGGCTGCACGGGGCGGCGCGAGGGTTCGTACGACCGCGCCGTTCGCGTCGATCACCTCGGCCTTGACGCTGACCTTGGCGCGCGGCGCGTGGTAGTAGAAGACGGCGGGCTGCACGCGCCGCACGGCGTCGCGCGGCTCGAACAGGTGAAAGCCAGTCACCGCGGCGGGCGCGAGTTGGCGAAGCGGGTCGATGTCGTCCAGCACATAGAACGACCGCCCGTGCGTGGCGATGACCAGGTCGTGTTTCTCCACGACGAGGTCGGCGACCTGCGTATCGGGAAGGTTGAGGGACAGCGACTGCCACCGCGCGCCATCGTCGAACGACACGTACACGCCGTGTTCGGTGCCCGCATACAGGAGGCCTTTTCGCACCGGGTCTTCTCGGACGACCTGCACGAAGTCATCACCGCGAATCCCGGAGGTGATCTTCGTCCAGGTGCTGCCGTAGTCGGACGTCTTCCAGACGTAAGGCGCACGGTCGTCGAGCTGATACCGTTTGCCCGCCACGTAGGCGGCGCCCGGCGTGTGCGGTGACGCGTCGATCAGGCTGACGCGCGTGAACTCGGGCATGTCGGGCGGCGTGACATTGGCCCACGTCTTCCCGCCATCCCTCGTGACCTGCACGCGCCCGTCGTCCGACCCGACCCAGAGCGTGTCGCGGTCCTGCCGCGACGGGGCGATCGTGAAGATCGTCGCGTAGAACTCCGGGCCGTTCTGATCCTTGGTGATCGGTCCCCCGGAATCGCCCATCGTCTTCGGGTCCGCCCTGGTGAGGTCCGGGCTGATCTTCTCCCACGACTGGCCCTCGTTGACGCTGCGCCACAGGTGCTGCGAGCCGACGTAGAGCACCTTCGGGTCGAGCCGAGACACGGCGATCGGGAACGTCCACTGCCACCGTTCGGGCACGGACGCGGCGGACTGGCCGGAGTAATAGCGGGGGAACGGCTGAATGTCGCGTGCTTCCCCCGTGCGGCGATCGTAGCGCGTCAGGTAGGCTTCCTGTCCGCCCGCGTAGAAGATGTTCGGGTCGGTCGGGTGCGGCGCGATGTAGCCGCTCTCGTTGCCGCCCACCGAGTAGAACCAGTCGCCAGGCACGCCCTCGGGGTCGCGGAGGTTGGACGCCTCGCCGCTCGGCACGCAGATCGTCCCGTTGTCCTGCTGCGCCCCGCACACGTGATAAGGGAAGTCGCGCGTCGTGGCCACGTGGTAGAACTGCGCGGTGGGGTAGCGTTGGTCCGTCCACGTGCGCCCGCCGTTGACAGTGACGTTGGCGCCGCCGTCGTTGCTGTTGATCATGCGCGCCGGGTTGCCGGGGTCGATCCACAGGTCGTGCTGATCCGCGTGTGGCGTGTCGATCACGTCGAAGGTGCGCCCGCCGTCGGTCGATCGGTGGAACAGGTAGTTCAGCACGTAGACGACGTCGCGGTTGGCGGGGTCGGCGTAGACCCGGGAGAAGTAGAACGCGCGCTGGCGCAGGTCGCGGCTCTCGTTCACCTTCGTCCACGTCGCGCCCGCATCATCCGACCGGAAGAGGCCACCATCCTCGGCTTCGACTAGCGCGAAGACGCGCGCGGAGTCGGTTCCCGACACCGCCACGGCGATCTTCCCCAGCAGGCCCTTGGGCAGGCCCGGGTTGCGCGTCAGCTCCGTCCACGTATCGCCGCCGTCGTTGGAACGGAAGAGGCCGGAGCCCTCGCCGCCGCTCCACAACAGCCACGGCGTGCGATACACCTCCCAGATGGCGGCGTAGAGCACGCGCGGGTTCCGGGGATCGAGACAAAGGTCAACCGCCCCCGCACGGTCGCTGCGGAACAAGATCTTCTGCCAGGTCTTGCCGCCGTTGCGCGTCCGGAACACGCCGCGCTCCGCGTTCGCACCATACGGATGGCCGAGCGCCGCCACGTAGACGATGTCGGGATTTGCCGGATCGACGCGGATGCGCCCGATGGCGTGCGTGTCGGCGAGGCCGATGTGGGTCCAGGACTTTCCGCCGTCGCTCGAGCGGTACATCCCGTCGCCCTGCATGACATTGCCGCGTAGCTGCACCTCGCCCATCCCGAGGTAGACGATGTCCGGGTTGCTGGATGCGACGGCCACGGCGCCGACGGAGGAACTGCGGATCTGGCCGTCGGTGACCGGCGCCCAGTGTGCGCCGCTATCGGTGGTCTTCCAGAGGCCGCCACCCACCGCGCCGAAGTAGTATTCGTTCGGGCGAGAAGGGCTGCCCGCCGCAGCCAGCGAACGGCCGCCGCGGTTGGGGCCGATGCTGCGCCACTCCAGCGCGGCGAAGACACTGGCGTCGTGGACGGGAGTCCCTGGCGACTCCACGCGGGCGGCTGGTTTCGGCTGGCCCGCAGCGGGACGTGAGGCGGTGCCCGCCAGGACGACCGCGAGCGCCAGCAGGGGGAGGAATGAGACTCGCTGCGCAGGCTTGAACATTCGTGCGACTCCTTTACTCGAACGCAGCGGCCGTGTTGCGGAAACAGGCCAACTCGCCCCGCGGGGCGCTCGGCAAGCGCCGTACCCGTGCGCTACACGGGCATCGTTTCAAGTTCGGCTGTCCTCGTCAGGAACAGTTCGATCTCCCTCGGCGTGTTGTAATGACTAGCCGACAGCCGGATGCGCATAGCCGCAAGAGAGGGAGTGGCGCTGGGGGGCCGGGCGCCGGGCCAGGCAGCGGCATTGTATATGATATTTCTCGTGTGCGACAATATCGTATACAATTTAGTTCATGGCTCCCTCGCGCCAGAAAACGCGCAACATGGAAGGCGGGATGCGAGAGGCGTTACGCGAAGGCTCTAAGAGCCTCGAGCGAATGTCCGCAGCGGACATCGCCCGAACCGTTGCAGACGTTCGACGCCGCCGAAGAAAAGTAGAGCCGACCGTTGTCGCCGATATGCAGTGCGGTCCGGTCCGTCACCGAGTGAGCGCCAAGCTCCAGGCAGCGGCGCGCCCGTTCTCTCTGACCTCAACGTGCCGGGCTTCAACCTCCACCGGCTCCAAGGCAAGCCGGTCCGGTACAGCCTCCACGTGAACGGTCCCTGGTGCGTGACGTTCGAGTGGCAGTCCGGCGACGCGGTCCGCGTGAATCTCGAGCAGTATCACTAAACCCTGAGCTCACTCGCGTTGACCACGCGCCGCGCGACGTCCAGCGCGTGAACCGGGCGGTTGTCGCTCGGTGGGATGGTCAACGCAAACGAGTCGAAGGGTAGGTGGGTGCCATGGCGAAGGAATACCCCGTGCGGCGTCCTCTCCTGTCTCCTCCGCTTCATCCAGGGGAGGTCCTGCGCGAGGACGTCCTGCCGGCGCTACGACTCTCCGTGACCGAGGCGGCGAGGCAACTGGGAGTCGCGCGCCAGACGCTGCATCGCATCCTCGCCTGCAAGGCTGCTGTCACCCCAGAGATGGCCGTTCGTCTCGGCAAGTTCTGCGGCAACGGTCCGGGTCTCTGGCTGCGCCTCCAGCAGACCTACGACCTCTGGCACGCCGAGCGGCTTCTGGCGGGCGACCTGGAGCGCATCCCCACACACAAGACCGCCGCCTGAGCGCGGCCGAGGACGTCGTGACGCGCCTGCAGGAGTCGCGTTCCGAGTGGGAACCCGTCGGCGTCGGCGCGCTGTTCCTTTAGCGATTCGGCGTCGGTGACGTGCCTCTGTCGAATGCGCCGCTTCGGATTGACTTCTCGAGCCAACCTCGCGCGGACTTCGTCGCATAGTCCAGAGCCGTTCGTCCCTTCCAGTCCCGGAGTGTCTCGTTCGCCCCGTGACTGAGGAGCAGTCCGAGCAACTCGCGATCGCCCGTGGAGGCGGCGAACATGAGGGGACTGGTCCCAGTGCTGATTCTCGCATCCCGCTTCGGGGGTCCACGGCCCTGGGCCTCGCCACCGCACACCCACGCACCAACGGGCATTCGGGTCGGCGGCGCTGGCCAGTAGGGCCTCAACAACCGAAGAATCGCGCCTGGACAGCGCGACTGCGAGCGGCGTCCAGTCCACTCCCGCCCATCGAAGCCTCTGGTTGGGGTCGGCACCGAGGCGGAGCAGCAGGCGCACTCGGCCGTTGACCGGTGGCTTCTCCCGTGGTCGCGGCGGTGGCGGAATTCCGGGATCACCCGGACCCCCGATTGCACGGCTCAGCGGTGTTTCGTCCCAAGGCCCGGGCGGGTATGAAAGGACGACATTCTCCGTCTGATACCGGCGCTCGAGGTACCGGAGTGCTTCCGAGTCTGGTGACTTCACTGCCCGGAACATCGTACGGACAACACATTCGAATACCGCTTCGCTTCTCACGTAGTCGAGAGCGTTCGCCCCGTTCCTGTCCTCCAGCCTTGGGTCTCCTCCCGCCTGAACGAGGAGACATGCGGTATCTGGATCATCAAGTGCTGTCGCCATGAGGAGCGGGGTTACACCCTGCTCGGACCTGCACGGAGGAGTGGGCATCCCGGCCCAGACGCCACGACTCTCGAAAGGGCACCAGCGGGCGTTCGGGTCGGCGCCGTGACGCAGGAGAAGCCGGATGATCTCGTTACGGTGAGCGAGACGTCCCCAGTAGATCTGCGCCTCGATGGCACCTTGGAGCGGAAAGCGGTCGCCATGTGAGGACCAACGGGCGTTGGGATCGGCACCTGCCTCGAGCAGAGCCCGCACGGCGGCCGGATCGTCGTGCCGGATCGCTTCATCGAGAGGCAGGGGATCCAACTCAGGACCGCAGGTGAAGTTGGCGCCTTGCGCCGCGGCACGCGTGATGGCATCCGGCTGGCGGGCGGCCATTACCTTCTGGACCTCGGGGCTGCAGGGCCGTCTAGGAGCGATCGCGAAACCGGTGTCGGGCGTCGGGGGGTCCGGAATTGGAAGCGGTGGTGTGCCGCCGCCGCACGCGGCGGCTACCAGCGCGACCATCCCGATGACCGCGAGTCTCGTGCCCATACTGTTACCGTTAGACACCGATCGACGGCGCCGGAGCACAGATGGGGCATCTCCGTTGCCGGCATCTGTGGACCCCGTTGCCCCGACGGCTACTCGCGCGAGCTGGCTGCCCGAAGAACGTCGTCCACCCACCCCTGGATTTGCCGCCACGTCTCCTCGCGTCGCAGTGATTCGTTGTGATGCGCGCCTTTCACGGTCAACAGTTCCTTCGGCCCCGCCAGCGCCTCGAACACGCGGCGCGAGTGCTCCGGCGGTGTGTCGGTGTCATCTGCTCCGTGGATCAGCAGCACCGGCACGTGGATCCTCCGTGCCGCTTCGACTGGGCTGACGGCGTCCAGCTGAAAGGCGCCTTGGGTCTCGGCAATCGCAATGGCGCGAGTGATCATGCCCTCGGTCAGGAAGCGCGGCGCGCGTTGGCGGGCGACTGTCCCGAGGTCCGAGAACACTTCCGCCGCGACGACAGCGGAGATCCTCCGGTCCTCTGTCGCCTCCTGGAGGGCGACCGCGGCCCCCAGTGATGTACCGAGGAGGACGACGGGCCCTGGGCGCAGGGTGCCGACGACCTTCTCCAGGTCCTTCTTCTCCCAGTAGCCGTACGTGCAGACGTTACCTGTCGATTGGCCGTGAGCGCGGCTGTCGTAGGCGACGACGTCGAACCCCTTGCCAACGAAGCGATCAACGACTCCTGCGACGCTGCCGCGGTTGTCGGCCACACCGTGCAGGAAGATTAGGCTCGCCGCCGGCGACGAAGCAGCGTGGCATTGCCAGCCGGCTAGCTTGACGTTCACACCGTCGAAGAGCACGTCAGTGCAGGCCGCCGGTCGAGGCTGCGCGAGTGCCCGTCGAAACGGGTGCAGAAGACCGCCAGCGGCGATCGGCGGGACCAAAGTCATGGCAAGCGCGTAGCCGCCAAATGCGAGGCCTGCAAGGCCGACGGCGATCAGGGACCGGCTTCGTCGGGTCATTGACATTGCCACCTGAAGCGTCCAAGGCGGCGGGTTACGGAGTTGGTGTTGATGGGACAGCCATTCCGCGAAGACGCCTTTTCGATCTCCAGTATCATCCGTGAAGGCACGCTGGCAGGGAAACCGACGCCCATTTTACGGCGTCCCATCCGTAGGGTCGCTCTCCTCGGCGGCGTTGAACAGTCCTGTTCACGTCTCATTTGCTTTGCCGCTGGCTGAAGGCGCGATCCTCGGTTCTTGGCCGTGTTTTCCCTCCCCGCCCGGCTCAATGTCGCCGTTTTTGGGCGCGTGGTGGGACCGGGCGTGGGAGGGAGCGACCCCCCTTGCGTCTGGAGAGGGCGCCCAACAGGCGCCCCAGCGGGGGTCGCTCCTCCCACGCCCGCAGATCGAGTGCGCCTCTGTCGCGGATCTGCGGCTGCGACGAACGTGCTAGCTGGGAACAGCGTTGGGGCAGATGCCAGATTCGTAGTGCGGTCTGATCGTCGGTCGCCAATCGGCCGTGCACAAGACCTACACGATTGGAGACGACACGCGTCGGGCAAAGGCGGACGCCTCCTCGACGACTGAGCGTGGCGCTCCGAGGAACTCCAGGAAGGCGATCGCGTTTCGCGACGAAGTCGGTCCGGCTTGAAGGCGGTAGTCGAACTCCAATCCATGCTTCGTCACCGCATCGCCGAAGTGAAACGCGCGAGTGCGGTCAGCCAACAAGGGAAGCAGCTCCAGGTCGTGCGTTGCCGCAAGCAGAAAGATGTGCGCGGTTTCTCGTCCATTCTCGGACCTTCTTCCGTTGCGCGGCAACAGGTGGCGGACGAGAGCGGCCGTCGCTCCGAGTCGGTCATCAGCGTTGGTTCCCCTGAAGAGTTCATCGAACAAGCAGAGCATCGGACCGCCTGACCGCGTGTCGGCGAGAATACGAACGACCGTCTCGGCCTCCCGCTGATGGAGAGACTTTGCCGCCAGCAGGTCGTCTGAGGGGCTGATGCAGCTCCGAACGCGTAGCCAGGGTGCACGGTAACGCGTGGCAAAGGTGGTATAGACAGTCTGCGCAAGAACCACATTGGTTCCCACGACCCGTAGAAAGGTCGACTTTCCGGTCATGTTCGCGCCGGTGAGCAGCATGCCCTCGCCGTCCGCCACTCGAATCGAGTTCGGCACGCACCCCGGCACCAGCGGGTGCCGAAGGTGATCGACCACCAGATCGTCGACCGCGTCGGCCAGTGTGGGCTTGACCCAATGGCTGGACTCGACTCGAACCGAAGCCACGGCGATCGCCGCGTCCAACTCCCCGACAATCTCCGCAACGGCGCGTAGTTGGGCTCGACGCCGTCGCACTTCGGCGTGGGCGAGCACCAGCGCGAGGCCGTCGAGACCGAGCAGCAGGTTCAGGTAATCGAGGACGACACTTCCCAGATCCCCACTTCCCTGGTCCCGACCCAGCCACGCGGCGATGCGGGAGAGTCTCCCCAGTGCGCCACTTGCCGACCGCAGCGTGTCCGCACCCCAAAGGGGCGAATCGATGGCGGCGATGCTGGCGGCCGCGCGCGTCAGCTGCCCGGCCGCTCGTAGCGGTCGCACCACCGCCACGATCCGCCAGCCGATCTTCGCGCGCAGGAAGAGGCCGAAGCAGATGACAGCGACCAGCTCTGGCATCCAGGCTGGGTTGACGATGGTCAGAGCAATCAGGACGGCGAGGACCAATGAGAGGAGCGGCAGAAGGAACTCCCAGTTTGGGAGCGCCTCCGGCGGATCCAGCATGAGCTGCCAGGCAACTTGGGGGCTTTGTTCCCCAATCGCGGCGCACCCAATCTGGACGGCGTGGCGCACCTCTTCGTCGCGCCCTAGGCGCTCGACCGTCCGGTCGAACTCGAGCAGGCTCGCGCGGTCTTCGGAGAGCCGACGGATCCGGTCGTAGAGGACTTCGCGCCCGAACGCACTCTCAGTCCGGTCCATCCACTTGAAGACTTCGTCGAGCGTCAGGTCGCTCCAGGTCGTGTCGTCGAGCCCATCTGAGACGCCGCGGCGAACGACCTCAAGTCCGCGTCAGCCTCGAGAAGTGGGCGAACCGCGAGATCAAGAGCAAGACGGAGGCTGAAGCGGTCTTCGACGACCTCAAGAAGGCCGTTCGGGCCGGCACGTTCGACAAGCGCGGGATCGACCCACCGCGTGAGACAGCACCGCAGACGCTCCGCGCGTTCGCTGAGGTCTACAAGGAACGGCACGTCTTCGCAAAGGGCATCGCCATCGGCAAGACGATCGACTACCGGCTGAAGCCGCTGCTCGATCGCTTCGGCGACTGCCGGCTCGAGGAGATCCGCACGGCTGACGTAGAGGACTTCATCGCTGACCTGCGGAAGCCGCGAGCCATTGCGGACGGGAAGCCCCTGCGCACGCTGTCGCCGGCGTCGATCAACCGCACGATCGAGATTCTCCGTCACATGCTCAACTGGGCCGTCGGACGCGAGTACCTCGATCGCACGCCTTTTCGCCGCGGCACGGAAACTCTGATCCGGAAACTGCACGAAGACAACCGACGCCGCCGGAGGATCTCGCCCGACGAGGAAGATCGCTTGCTCGCTGTCGCGCCTGCACATCTTCGCTGTTTGATCATCGCCGCGCTCGACTCGGGCATGCGCCGTGGCGAGATGCTCGCGTTGCGATTTCGAGACGTGGATCCGGCCCGCGGCCTGATCACGCTCCGCGGGGAGACCACGAAAAGCCGCAAGACGCGTGTGGTCCCGATCGCGACGACACGCCTGCGCGCCGTCTTCGAGTGGCTGCGCCTGGAGGCTGACGGCGAGAAGAAAGCCGAGGACGCCCTCGTCTTCACGGACGAGGCAGGAGAGCCGCTGGGGAGCTTCAGGACGGCCTGGGTCACGGCCGTGCTGAAGGCGCACGGCATCAAGCCGGAGTGGCGGTCCTACGGCTGGACGGCCCTCACGCCGGCCTGTCAGGAGGCTTTCAGGCGGACCGACCTGCACTGGCACGACCTGCGACACGAGTACGCGTCCCGCCTGGTCGAGCAGGGCACGGCTCTCGCACAGGTTCGGGACTTGCTGGGCCACGCCTCCATCACGACGACCGAGCGGTACGACAACCAGACAATCGCGAACCTGCAGCTGGCAGCAGCACGCCTCGAACGGGGACGGGCGTTCACGCCACCCGGCCCGGATGCCGTGTCAGATCCAATCTGTCAAGTTTCTGTCAAGAATCGCCCGGACCCAGGGCGCACCAGGGCATCGCACGGCGAGCCCGATCCAGCTTCTAAGTTGTTGGAAGAAGGCGAGTTGGAAGATTGGCTGGGAGGCAGGGATTTGAACCCCGATAACGTGGTCCAGAGAGCGGTGAATGTGCGTCGGTGCGCTCCGGTTCTCTCGGTTCTGCTCCGTTTGTCGCCCCTCGCACTTCGCTTTGCCCACGTCGGTTCCGGTCTGTTCTTGCGCAGAATGTCTCATTCTGTCTCAGGTCGTGCTTTGCGTTCCGGCCTTGGTTCCGGGGGATCCTGACCATAGCAGCTCTGTCGCAGGCGAATGGTATAACCCTCGACACATAATGCCTCAGAGGGCATAATCGGATGGTGACGTGGGACGTCGAGGGCACCGATGAGTTCGCTGAGTGGTTCGCCAGCCTGACGGAGGACGAGCAAGTGGCTGTCGGCCGCGTCGTCGAACTCCTTGTCGAACACGGCCCGGTTCTTCCGTACCCGTACTCTTCAGGCGTTACCACGTCGCGTCACCGCCACATGCGGGAGCTGCGCGTCCAGTTCGAGGGCAGGCCATACCGCGTCCTGTATGCGTTCGACCCACGGCGCACCGCGATCTTGCTACTCGGCGGCGATAAGACCGGCGACGAGCGATGGTACGAAGGCAACGTCCCGCGTGCGGACGCGCTCTACGACGAGCACGTGCAAACGCTGAAGGAAGAAGGGCTGATATGACCCGGCACAAGTGGGCTGACATCAAGACGCGGGTCCGCCCGTCCACCCGTGCACGCATGGAAGCAGAGGCGCGGCGACTGTCGGACGAACTGCACCTGTCGCAACTGCGAAAAGCGCGAGGTCTGACGCAAGAAGCGATGGCGGATCTCCTCGGCGTCAGCCAGGCCGAGGTCTCCAAGATGGAGCGTCGCAGCGAGCTCTACATCGGCACGCTGAGGAAGTTCATCGAAGCGATGAACGGCGAACTCGTGCTGGCTGCTCGGTTTGACGACGGGGTCGAGGTGCCGATCAGGCTCACCGAAGCTGAGGACGCCGCGTGAGCTGGGGGTGACATGGAGAGTGGCTTTCAGGGTTGGATCAATGGGGAGGCGCAGGCGGCGAAGAAGGTCCGTGAACCGTGAATCGCTGCGCAGTCAGGCACAGCCATAGTCCGCACCACCGAGGAGTACAGTCCGCAGGTCGATGCCGCCGCGCCGGTCCGGTAGCGAAGAGAGGTCACCTGCCAGCGCTCTAACGTAGGTTGAGCCCTCGTTCGAGCAGGCTGGGGATCCACAGGCCTCGCCCAGCCCGGCAGTATAATCAGCGGCACGACCTCGCTCAGGTCCCGGCATGTCCACTTCACCGAGATTCACTGGCGCGATGTGGCCCGCGATCTGGCTGCTTGCGTTCGGCTGCGGGAGTTCGGGAACCGCTCCGCCCACCGCTCCCGCACCGACTTCGCAGACGTGCAGCGCCTATCCGTCGCAAGCGACCTCGCCCTACGTCCTGCCCTACGCCGCAGGCGCGGCATACTACGTCGCGGAAACCACCGGCCACCCGGCGTCATGCAAGTATGCCGTCGACTTCCTAATGCCGATCGGCTCCACGATTACGGCCGCCCGCGCGGGGACCGTTGTCGAAGTGCGCGAAGACAACCTCGACAGCGACCACGCCGTGACGCAGGCCAACATGGTCCTGATTGCGCATGACGATGAGACGCTGGCGTTGTACGGTCACCTCACGCACCAGGGAGCCCTCGTCGACGTTGGCGCGGCTGTCATTCGCGGCCAGCCGATTGCCCTCAGCGGCAACTCCGGATTCAGCACGCAACCGCACCTGCACTTCGAGGTGGTGAAGTGTACGGTGCCTGCTCCGAGCATCGGCGCATGTCCGTCGGGCGTCGCGGTGAGCGTGCCGATGCTGTTTCGTAACACGAGCCCGACGCCGTGTGGTCTGCAAGTGGGGCAGACCCCCAGGGCCGATCCCTTCTGACCGCAACGCAGCCGTCAGTTCCTGGCGGATTCGTGTGTCGGACCGGGTAGTCGCCTCAGAAGCGGCGCGCGCCAGGCGCGGCGGCCTGCTCCGCCCACACACGCTCGTCGGACGACCTTCCGTCGTGTAGCCCTAACGACCGTACACCAACGACAGGGTAAGGCCGTACGCGAGGTGCACGGCAAGGCTGAAGATCGCCGGGCCAATCCCGAGGCGCGGCAAGCCAGGCCGGAGACGGGGCCAGGCCTGTGCCCTCGGCGGCGAAGGCCAGCGTGCCGAGCAAGGGCACCGCGACCACCTGCGCGAACGCCCAGAGCGCGAGCCCGTACCACGGGCCCGCAATGGACGGTGAAACCCCGAGCTTCGGTTCGACAAACCTGGCGAACAGGCACGCGTAGCCGAGCCCGACGCGGAAGTGCACCAGGCATCGTCACCTCGGCGACGGTGATTCGATTCGAGGTCATGATCCGCGCGACTCAGATGGGAACATCCACCTGCGCCCAGCCCAGGAGCGGCAGCAGGACGTAGATGACCGTCGTCATGGCGAGCGTCGCGAGAAACCCGCTCGAGAGCCTGGTCGAACACCGCCATCCGGGCGACGAGATGGAACGTACGAGCGCCTGCTCGGCGACGCCATGCGCGGGGACCGAACGTTCTTCGGGAGCGAAGCTGAGGTCGAGGCCGCGTGGCGTGGCGCTGTACCGATCCTGAACCCTGACGAGCCGCCGTACTGAAGCACGGTGCGCGACGTGGCGGCCCACCTCGCGCGCCGCACTTCGGGCCGTCTACTTGAGCTTGCAGTCCGCGGATATGTCCAGCGTCGGTGACGAGATCCTCTTGGCGCCCACGACGATCTCGAGGTGGCCCTTGCCGTCCCAGTGCCTGCCGTTGGCGACACCGATCTTCACCGGCACCTTCAGGATCTGCCTTCCGGCCGCCTCGAAGGCGATCTTGCCCGACGCCCACGAGGTATTCGCCTGGCTGACGAGCACCCACTGCGCCTGCACGGGACCGCTCGCTGCGATGTCGAACTGGAACTCGAAGGCCGCCGGCGCCGGACCGGTGTAGTTCACAGGAGATACACCGGCGCCGCCAACCTCGATCTCCGGTGCCGCCGCAGCGCCGCCCTTCTGCGAAGGCTTCGCAATGCCCAGATTCGCTTCGCCTTTCGCCGACGCATCGATCTGCATCTCTGCGTGCCCGCCGGTCGCGCTGCTCTCACCCGCCTGGACCCGGCAGTTCTGCGGCGGCACCAGCAGCGCTGCTGCCGGCTTCTCGTAAGACAGGCTCGTGATCTCCATCTGCGTCTGTTCCTTGCCGCCGGCCGGGATGATGACCGCCTTCACGACGAACTTGTGCTTCTCCTCGAGGAACATCCGCATCTTGCCCTTGATCTCCGGAACCGGCATCTCGTAGACCTTCGTCGGGATGCCGTTCACGGTTTCCGACCGCAGCGCCACCGGCTTCGACTTCGCCATCTCCGCCCGCATCTCCTCCGCACCGCCTATCGGATCGAACATCGACGGCAGGTAATTCGACGTGTAGGTGCTCACTATGCAAGGCTCGCCTTCGGGCATCGTCCAGTACTTGTGCGTCGCGAAGTCGTAGAGCTGGCGAATGTGCATTCCCGGGCCCCTGTCGCTTTTCGGCATGACCTGCTCGAGCGACACCTTGGAACCGTCACGGGCGACATTGAACGTCGTCATCCCGGCGCTCACGGTGAGCGAATAGACCTGTGGCAACGGCGTCGACTGCGCGTGCACGCCTATGACCGCGGGCGCGAGGCCGAGCATCAACACAAGCGGAATCGCGCAGAGAATTCGCATCGGTAGCCTCGGAGAACTGGTTGGCTGAGGTATATGAGGGCGAACGGGCCATTCTACATCAGTGTTCCGGGGCTGGATTCAGCAGCGTGAGGGGCAACGACGCGGCACCGTCGAAGGCACGATCGCTCGCGACGTGCGGCCCGCGGCATTCTCCTGGATGCCCGCGCCAGGCAGAGACTCGCCGGGGCGGAGGCAGACCGCTCCTTCCATCCCCTCCCGGGACCATGCCCTCGCCCGTGCCAGCGCTTCGTTGCCGAAAGAGAGCACCTGCGGGAACGTGCCGGCACCCGGCCGCCGTCACAGCGGCCAGCACGATTGTCGCCAGCACCGGCCCCGTGCGGATCGACGGACAGGCCAGCGTGTCTCATTCGTGTCTCATCGAGACTCCGCGTGTTTGGCAAGGCATCGCAAATGCCTTGAGCGTCAACCTCTTGCCCCAATCGAAGCGTGAGGGGCTGATATGACTCGCCACAAGTGGACCGATATCAAGGCCAGGGTTCGCCCGGCTACGCGCGCACGTATGGAATCGGAAGCGCGGCGGCTGTCGGACGAACTGCACCTGTCGCAACTGCGGAAGGCGCGAGGCCTGACGCAGGAAGCGATGGCGGACCTGCTCGGCGTGAGCCAGGCGGAGGTTTCCAAGATGGAGCGCCGCAGCGAGCTCTATATCGGGACGTTGAGGAAGTTCATCGAGGCGATGAACGGCGAGCTCGTCCTGGCCGCGCGGTTCGATGACGGCGTGGAGGTTCCGATCAGACTCACCGAGGCGGAGGACGCGGCGTAAGCCGCTACGTCGGATCCCTCGCGCGCCGCTGACTACCGTGACATGAGCACGCTCACGGCATTGGCTAGACCCTGCGGCGAATCCATCGCCCAACCGAATAGCGCCCGAAGCCCGCGGGTACAACCGATGTCCGCCCTCGGACGCTCGTCTCGCCACGGCATGAACGATCTCGTGCCCTTCGATCAGGCGGCGTTGAGGCGGTCCCGCGGATCCAGCACCAGCGGCCCCCGAGCGGCTCGCGCATCATCGCGGGTCCGGGAGATTCTGACTCGTGTCGCTGACATTGTCGGAAGGACTCTCGAAGAGTCCACGTCCCTCCAGGGGACCACGACACTCGTCCGACAAACCGTAGGAGAACGGGTAGAACTCGGCGTTCACTCCCAGGGCATTGCCGATCATGCTGGCGACCTCGAACCGCTGCCGTAACGACAGTTGCGGCCAGCGCGACCGCACATCGAGGTAAATCACGCCGCCGTTCTTGCTGCGGAGCTCCGCGAGCTGCTTTCTGATCTCGACGGCCACGTAAGCCGGCAACGTTTGGCGCGTCCACTCTCGGTACCGGAATCCTCCAACGGCGGGCAAGCTCAGAAGAACCGCCAACGTGATCCAGGCGGTGGTTCTCGGTGATGATCCGGTCGCAGTGTGCGGCCTCCCTCCCCCGGTACCAGGCTCTGCCTCGAGCCACGAGGAGCAGAGACGAGGCGACAACGGTCACAGCGTACATCGTCGGAGTGATCGTCTGGGTGAGACCACGGGCAAGACCGATGGGGCGTCCCTCTCGCGCCGCGGCGGCCACGTCGAGCACGATCCCCTCGAACATGAGGAGGGAGATGGCGCCATTGATCGCGAGCAGGATCCGCGCCCAGCTGTGCCCGAGCGCGCAGAAGTGGACCGTCACCACGATGAAGGTCATGAACAGGCCGGTCAGCAGAACCGTCTTGGAATCCGCGTGCGTCACGCCGAAGACGAAGCCGATGCAGCCCGCGTAATACAGGAGGACCGCCACAGTCAGAACCATTGGCCGAGATGGAGGCGGTGGCATCGGTTCTCTCCTGGGTTCAGTCCTGTCGGCTTCGACGATCCCCCGACGCCTCCGGAGGAGCACGCCCGCGAGAAGAACCGGCGTCGCCATGACGTAGCTGCCGACAGCCAGGAGCGTACCGTAGACGAAGATGCCATCCATCCAGCCGAGGCCGAAAGGGTTGCGAATGGAGACGAGCAGCTCAGGGTAGAGCGCCCAATGGAGGTACTCCGCAGCGGACATCCCATCCGGCTGACTCACCGACACGAATACCGCCACCCGCAAGATGGCCAGGGCCGTTCCGGTGCTCAGGAAGCCCAGCACCACGCGCCTGCCAGGTCCAGATCCCTGCATCAGCCAGCCCACGCAGGGGCGTGGCGATGGCGTAGCTGCCAATTGCCAGGACCGTGCTGACGACGACGTAGTACACGGTCCGACTGAAGTGCATCACGCCGAGAGGAGTCTGAGTGAAGAGCAGAGCCTCGGGGTAGAAAGCCCAGTGGACACCTAGTCTCGCTGCCGCTCCCTGATAGTGGTCGGCCCACACGAGCAGCGCCGCGCGCAGAACCGCCAACACCGCTCCGGCGTTCACGTAGTACGCCAACGGGCGGCTGCTAAGTCCCGATGCTTGTCTCTCCTCTGATTCCCCCCGTTCATCCATGGGAACCTCGTCTACGTGACCATCACCGCCTGTCGCGTCCTGTCCTTCCCCGTGCGCGCGCCGCTCGGATCGTCTGCACAGAGAACGCGCGGCCCCGATCCTCCACGATCACCTTAGACGCCGCCGCTCGGGATCTCGGCGCCATCTGCGACCGCCAAGGACCAGGACGACAGGACCCAATGGCCGCAGGCGGCACGCGCATGCGGTCGCAAAACCCGCTCTCGCGCCCGCCGAGCTCGTGCTGGAAGCGCGGTTCGACGACGGGGTCGCGGGGCGGATTAGCCTTAGCGAGGCGGAGGACGTCGCGCGAGGGCAACGACCCGGTTCCCGGGCGGTTCGCGCGCGGCGAGCCTTCTCGCTACCCGGCCCGCCGGAACTGCTCGTAACGCACTTCGAGTAAACGACGATCAGGGCGCTGGGCCACCGACCTCGGCACCAACAGGTTGGAACCGTGGAATCGCTGTAACCCGTGAATGAGCATCGGCCCGTCCGAGTCCTCGAGAACGTCTCTCCGGACCTCGACGACACAGTCAGGGTTGATCCCGATCAGGCATCGGTCGAACGCGGCGTGATGGAGCCTGCAGAGTGCGACGCCGTTGGGGACGGAGGGCGTCCCGAGAGGATCCGCGTCGGGCACGATATGCGCGGCCTCGAGCAGTTCATCGCGCCTCAACCGGCAGACAGCACAATGGTGCTGATACGCGCGCACCACCCGTTCCCTGAACTCGGTCTGATGTAGTCGCTGCCGGAACAATCGCGTGACATAGCGCCGGCGGATGTCCGGGAACTCTTCGTCCACCGGCACGGCGCCAAGATCCGCAAACCGGCGTTCATCAACGCTGACAGTGAAAGTCAGCTGTCCCGGATCGTCCCCCACGACGAAGACCGGCCATTCGGCCGCATAGAGTCCCGGCACGATGCCGTGGAAGTAGATCAGCGGCACTTGATGCTGCATCGCCAGACGCAAACCCACGTTCTCGTGATGCGCGGGGTCGGTGCCGCGATATCGGTACCGCAACAGCCCGTCAGGGCCGAACGCGTCCTCGTATGGACGCGCTTCACCTTCGACCAGAGGGACGGTTGTGATGCTGAGCGGAATGTTCGACAGGACGCGAGGCTTGAAGATCCCCTGCGGCCCGAGCAGTGGAACTCGCTGCCCTTCGTATTCGAAGCCTCGCTCCAAGACGCTACGTCGGAGCGCTCCTTCGTCGCCCGCCAGGCGCACCTGCTCCTCCAGGAAACCGAAGGCGGCGAGGCGGACCGCGTGGTCGCTGGGAGGCATGGCGTGGGCAGCGTCATTGTAGCCACCGGCCGACCGGCCCGCCAGTTCAGATAGGCCCGTGGGCGAGTTCCAGCCCGAAGGGAGATCGCCAGGCAAGCGCCTCACGGCGCTATGTCAGGTCACCAGCAATCCAATGTGTCCCATTCGTGTCTCAATGTCAGTTCGCAGCTTGGCGGAGGCGTCAGCCAACCTGCTGTCCAGCCATGGCTTGCAGGCAGCCGTGCGGCGCCAGATAACGTGGTTTCAAGAGGGGTCGACGGCGCGGAATCGCAAGGCGTCGTAAGTAGTTGTTGTAGAAGGGATTGAGCTGGCTGGGAGGCAGGGATTTGAACCCCGATAACGTGGTCCAGAGAGCGGTGAATGTGCTCCCGTCCGCTCTGGTCCGCTCCGTTCTGCTCCGGGTTTGACATCCCGGACTTCGGTTTGCTCACGGCCGTTCTTGTCTGTTCCCGTGCAAAATGTGTCAAAATGTCTCAGCGTCCGGTGTGCCGGTTAGTGCCTCAGTCTGTTCGTGACAACGACGGAGCGCCGGCGGGGGTTGCATGCCCCCGCCCGGCGGTGCTTGTCACGTCCGCGGCGGCCGCCCGTTTCCGAAGGCGCGTCAGAACGTCACACCTGCCTGCACCTGGAATGCGCGCGGGGTGACGAAATGCGTCCCGCTGAACGTCGAGAGGAAGTTGTACAAGGCTTCCTTGTTCGTCAGGTTGAGCACGCTGAACGCGGACCCGGAGCTTCGCCCTGTCTGTGCGCAACAGGTTGTCCGCGCCAACCGCTAGATCGAATAGATGGCGCGGCGCGATCCGCGGCGGATTGTTCACCGGGTCCGCTGTCCCTTCAGCCGGGATGCGCAGACGAGTCGCCCCGAAGTTGCTCGCGGTGCAGTCCGCGTTCGTGAGCGGGTTGCCGCGGGTCGCGAACTGGGTCCCGCAGAAGAACCCGATCGCCGCCTGCTGATCGCCGGTGAGCGCGAGCGCATCCTCGAGGCTGCCGACCGCTCCGGCTACCAGACCGGAGTCGTACCGCCAGGAGAGCGCGGCCCACCCGCCGAGCGCCTTGCTGAACACGTACTGCACCTGCGTCGTGGCGTTGAACTTCTGGTCGTGGTCGATGCGGAAGTCTCCCGGCGGCTGTTCCAGCAGCAGGCCGCCGGTACCCGGCGGCGAGAAGATGGCGTTGGTCGTGCGCCGCCACGAAGAACGCGCTGAAGCCCCGGTGCTCCAGAAGGGTGAGACGCCCGGTCAACCCGTAGACGTGGGAGTGATCCCACGAAATGGGAAACGCGATGGGCGTATCGAAGAGCACGCCGAAGTCGTAGCCGTTGTCCGTGCGCTTGTCGAAGTACCCCACATCGGCGACGAGCCACCGTCCGAGACTCTGCTGCCCACCTACCTCGAACTCGTGCCGCTTGCCCGGCGGAGGCGGGGCTGCTGGTGCCAAACAGCCCATTCAAGCCGTACCCGGCCGACAGGAGGAGGTTCTCGTTGTAGGGCGTCTCGAGCGTGCGGCCGTACGAGGCGCGCAGCACCGTCCCGCTCCCCGGCACGGCGTACGACACGCCGAGACGCGGCTGAACGAGCGTCGCGGTCGTCAGCCCGTCGTAGTGGTCGACCCGCACGCCGAGCTTGAATGTCGCGTCGCGCGGCCTTGATGTCGTCCTGGACGTACGCGCTTTGCTGCTTGACGGTGAAGGACTGGTCATAGGCGAGCGGCGCACCGCCTGGCTGCGTCAAGTCGTAGGGTGCCAGGGCCGGGTTGAAGGTGCCGTTCTCGTCGGCAAACGCCGGATCCGTCGGATCGGTGATGCCGAAGGTGAACCCCTCGTGCAGCTTCGTGGCGCTCACCGCCCCACCAAGCTTCATGTTGTGGGCCCCCGCGTCGTACGCGAGATCCGCCTTGACGCCGAAATTGGTCAGGGTGCGGTCCTGGCTGACCGTGGCGGGCAGGTCGGCGAACGGATTGGGGCTCGGAGAGTAGGTCAGGTGATCGCGTCGAACGAAGCCGTTGGCCGTGAACAACGTGCGCGAGCCGAACACGCGCGAGTAGCCGGGCGCGACGTTGAAGGTCGTGATGTCCTGGTGCTGCGCCTGCCCGAGGTCGTTCTGATCGTAGGTGTTCGGCACGTCGAATCCCGACTTCGCCGCCTGCAGGTTCAGGTGGAGCGAGTCCCGCTCGTTCGGACGCAGGTCGAAGCGATTGAAGAACGTGAGGCTGCTGCCGGTGTCGTGCAGCGCGTCGAACTCGGGCGAATCCAGAAACCGATCGGTGCGCTGCGCCCGAGAGCGAGACGAAGTCGCCGACCGCATGCGAACCCGCCCCGAATGTCACGTCGGCGGTCGGGCTCTTGAACGACCCGTAGCCGATCGACGCACTTCCCGTCGGCTTTGGCTTGATCAAGACCGGACTTCGTGACGACACGCACCACCAGGCTGGTCTTGTCGCCGAACTCGGCAGGCGCGACGCCGGTCATGACCTCCAGGGACTGCACGGCGTCCTGCGAGAACTGGTTGGAGTAGAGCCGGCTCTGCTGGTCGGTCACCGGCTGGTTGTCGATCGCGAACTGCGTCTGCGCGTGGTCGCCCACCGGGTGGAAGAACCCGTTGGAGTCGGCCACCACGCCAGGCGACGCGAGGGTGATGACCTGGTTGAGACCGACCGCCGCTGAAGGCAGCCTGGAGATCAGCGACTGGTCGATGTCCGTGTGCGCGGTCGGGTCCCGTTCGACCAGCTCCTCCGCGTGCCCGACGACTTCCACGGAGCTCGACGCGCCGGCCAGCGGCAAAGCAAAGTCGATCGTGATCGGCACAGCCGTACGTACATCGACGTCGCGTTCCGTCTTTTGAAACCCCTGCGCCTCGACCGACAGATGATAGGGATTGGGCGGGAGGTTGGTGAACGTGTACTGCCCCGCGGCGTCGGTGGTGGTGCTACGCACGAAGCCCGACACACGGTTCGTGATCGTGACGGTGACCGCCTGCATGACAGCGCCCGTCGGGTCCTTGACGGTGCCACGAACGGTGCCCGCACCGCCGAGTTGCTGGGCCGAGACGGGAAAGGGACGCGAGCAGCGCGATGGCAACGGCGAGTGCGGCCACGGCACACCCGCCGGACTGGGTTTCGTTCTGACCTCGATACATGGCGAACTCCATCGCCGCGGCGATGCGGCAGACCGTTGATCGACTCCTGCGCGTTTCGTGCGACAGCGCGCGAATCGACGCGGGTGCGACCCCCTGCGACGGAGGTGAGAGTCCGTCGGGCGGCACGCGTGCTCCCGCGTCCGAACGGGCCCGTCGAGACGAAGGACGTCTTGGACGCCAGCCTGTCTCGGCGACTTGCCCAATGGGCGTGCGATGGTGATTGGCGCTACGCGGTCGGGGGGGCGCGCTCGGGGACGAGGACGGCCGGAGCAGAACCGAAATGGTCCGGCTGGTTGAGGGTGACGAGAACGAACGAATGCAGGGTGCAAGCGGGCGCGGCTGGGGGCTGGAGCGATGTGCGAAGCGACCGGAGGTACTGACAGATCACGCAGGGCGTCGAGGACCCCTGCGCGCCTGACTCCGCGCCAATGCGCACCGGTTCCGAGCGATGCGAGAGGCGCGAGGCGGAGTACGCCTGGTCAGGGTCGTGACCATGACTGGACGACAGTCCAATGCCCCACAGCCACGAGGCCAGAAGCAGCGACGCGAAGGCACCCACGCTTCGCGACCGCCGCAGTGTGTGCAGCATATGCCCTACGGCCATGGTGCACGACCCGGCAACAGTGCGTCAACGCCGCGCGGCTGTGCGGTCGAGGTACGCGCGGACCACGGCTCTGCCGGTGGTGTGGATTTGGCGGGGGTCGGGAAAGTGGAGCGCGCGACGGCAATGCCCGGGCGACCGACTGCGCTCTTCGTCCCCTGATCGGCGTGTCTCATTCATGTCTCGCGGGAACTTCGGCGAGCTTGCCGGCGCGTCCGCTAAGGCCATGAATGTGAATCACTTGCGGGGGTCGAGCCCGGAGGCCGATAACGTGGTGCAAGGACGGGTCGACGCTCTGCAACCACGAGGGGTGGATTCGGGACATCGCCCGCACCGCATGTTTGGTGGCGCCTGAGAGACCGAAGCGGTGATTGCGAAGACCCGAGCAAAACAGAGGGGACCGGAGCGCACCGAACCCGCGCCTGAGGGCGCCTGTCATGCCGAGTCGTTCTGGTCCGGAATCGCTCTGGTCACCCTGCCTGCCGCGTGCTGACTGTCCCGCGCCGCGCGGAAAGAAGGCGCACACCGCTCACTCATCGCGTAGAGCCGTCATTGGATCGACGCGCGACGCGCGGAGGGCGGGCAGCGCCCCCGCGATCGCAATGACGGACAGGATGATGCACACGGCAACGCCGATGGTCCGGGCGTCGTGTGGCGACAGACCAAAGAGCTGGCTTTCCAGCAGTCGGCCGCCGATAAAGGCCAGCGGCAGGCCCGTGATGATGCCCACCAGGCCGACGGCCATCGTCTCGCGCAGGATCATCCGCACGACCAGTCCGCGTCGTGCGCCGAGCGCCATCCGCACGCCGATCTCGCCCGTGCGTCGTGCCACCGAGTACCGACATCGTCCCGAACATGCCCACGCACGCGAGCACCAGCGCGAGCAGGCCGAGTGCAACGCTCGCAGCCGCAAGGGCGCGTTCGGTGAACAGCGCCCTGTCGATCATTCGCTGTTCCGTCAGCACGCTCACCGGGGGAACGGTGGAGTCCAGAGCGACAACGGTTCGCTGCAGCGCGCGCATCACCGCGTCGGCACGGCCGTCGATGCGCACATGGACCGTCATCGACGCGGGGTAGCCGCGGCGGTACTGAAGATATGGGAAGTAGACCGTCGGCGGGGCAGCGTCCCGCAGGCTTCCGTATTTCGTGTCGCCGACGACGCCGACGATCGCGGCCACGATTTCACCTTCCTTGAACGCACGGCCCACGGGGTCGATGCCGTGGAGGTACGCGTCCACGAACCGGCGGTTGACGACGACCACGCGCGGCGCGGTGGGGCCATCGGCCGGGCCCAGCAAACGGCCGGCAACCAGCGGGACGCCGACCGCCTCGAAGAACTCCGGGCTGACCCAGTGTCGCCAGAACTCCAGCTCCGTCTGCGGCGGCGTCGTGTCGGGAAGGTCCCCCCTGCCCTGGGACCAACCCGATCCGATCAAGCCGAGCTGAGAGAGACCGACGGCGCGAACGCCGGGCACCGCGCTGATCTGGCGCTCCAGGTTCTCGTAGTACGCAGCGAGCCGCCCGTCCGCGTATCCGTTCAGCCCCGGCTGTACCTGCAGCGTCACGAGGTTCTGCGGGTCGAAGCCGAGTTCCACCCGCTGGAGGCGAACGAGCGTGGTGGCAAGCAGCCCGGCGCCGATGAGGAGCGACAGACTGAGCGCCACCTGCGCCCCAACGAGCACTTTGCCGGAGCGCGCCGTCCGGCCGCCCGAAAGGGCGGTGTCCGATCGCCTCGTGAGCGCACGGGCCGGGTCGGTCCACGTCGCGCGCAGCGCGGGCACGACGCCGAAGAGGACTCCGCTTGCGATCGACACGAGCAGCGTGAAGACCAGCACGGCTCCATCGAACCCGACGGTGAGCGCAACGGGGTCGCGCGGCCCCTCGGCCAGCGCCGCCGCCATGGCCTGGCCCGTCCAGACACCGACCAGCAGGCCCAGCCCGCCGCCGGCCAGCCCGAGCAGGACGCTCTCGGTGAGTAACTCTCGTGCGATCCGGCCGCGGGACGCGCCAAGGCTGAGCCTGACGGCGAGGTCGCGAGTTCGCGCCGCCGCACGAGCCGCCAGCAGGCTTGCGATGTTTGCGCAGGAAACGAGCAGCACGACGGTCACCATCGCCGTGAGGAGGAGCAGGACCGGCGAGAACTCCTTTCTCAGGCGGTCCACGCCACGGCTGAATGGTCGGGTGACGAGGGATGGACGCGTGTCGCCGTCCGCCGTCTGCGCCGCGCCCAGGCTGCCCCGGAACAAGCCGGCGGCTTCGCTGGCAGCCTGCGCCGCCGAGATCCCGGGCCGAAGGCGCCCCACCGCCGTCAACCACCAGACCCGGGGGTCCCTGAGGTCGTAGGCGAAGGCACGCCGGAAGTGTTCGACGTAGACCTGCAGCGGGATGTAGAGGTCCGGAGTGAGACCGGGCTGCAGTCCCCCGAACTCGCGCGGCGCCACACCGACCACGGTGAGGGACGCCCCGTTGACGACGAGCACCGCGCCGGGCGCAGACCGGCCGCCCAGGACGCGTTGCCAAAAGGCCCGCGAGATGACGGCCACCGGCTCTGCACCGGCCTCGTCGTCGCCGGGGTGAAGCACGCGACCCGCCGAAGCTCCGACACCCAACGCCTCGAAGTAGTTGCCCGACACGCCGACCACCTGCCCGGTTTCTCCCCGCGTCCCGAGCGAGATGTTGGAGGCCGCGGGGTTGTCCGAGTACGCGAGGACGTGCGAGAAGACGCGGTTGTGCGCCGCGAGTGCCTCCACGGTGGCGGAAGAGAAATCAGAGCTGACGGACATGCCGGTGCCCGGGTCCTTGTCGAGCGAACCTTCGACCGAATCGACGTAGCGCGCGGGAAACCCCTTCGCCGTCCACGACAGCAGCACCAGCCGGCCGGGATCCTCGACCGGCAGGCGCTTCAACGCGACGGCATTGACGAGGGAGAAGATGGCGGTGTTGGCGCCGATGCCCAGGGCGAGCGAGATGAGGGCGGCAGCCGTGACGCCAGGCGCGTTGAGCAGCGATCGGGACGCGTAGCGGAGGTTGCCGATCACCTCGTCCAGGAGGGCCAGGCCGCGTTCGCGTCGGCAGTCGTCCTTCCAGCCGTCCACGGCGCCAAACTCGAGGCGCGCCTGCCGCTCCGCCATCCCGCGCGGCATGCCGCCCCGTTGCAGGTCGTCGGCCCGGGCCTGCAGGTGGAAGCGCAGCTCGGCGTCCATGTCCGCCTCGAGCCGGGAGCGGCGGAAGACGCTGCGGAGGAGGGTCGCGAGGCGCGCAAACATCAGGCCTCTCCGCGGCGCGCTCCGAGCGCCGCCGTCATCGCCGCGGTCAGCCGCAGCCAGCCCTCCGATTCCTCGCGCAGGCGCCTCCGGCCCGAGGGCGTCAGCGTGTAAAACTTCGCGCGCCGGTTGTTGTCCGAGGTGCCCCACTCGGTGGCGAGCAGGCCCTGCGACTCGAGCCGGTGCAGCGCGGGGTAGAGCGCGCCCTGCTCAACGAGGAGCGCGCCGGCGGAAATCTGCTGGATTCGCAGGAGGACGCCGTACCCGTGCAAGGGGCCGAGGGACACGGCCTTCAAGATGAGCAGGTCGAGGGTGCCTGGCAGCAGCGCCGCGTCTCGCGTCGTCACTCTCCTAACCTCCTTAGGTGACCACCACGATACGCCACGCTCTCCTAAGTTGTCAAGGAGAGTGCCGGGCGGCAAATGACACGTCGCCCACGAGCAGACGGCGATTGATCCCGTTGACACCGCGGGGGCCGGTGCCCGGCGCCTGAACCCATCGCACGGAAGCATGCGGCAGTCCTCGGTGGTGTGGTCGAGCGACAGCCGCGCCGTCATCTACTCGGAGGCCGAATCGCTGGCGGCGTGGTTGTCGGGCAGCAGCGCGCGCATCGTCCGACAAGACATCGCGACAGGGTCCACGCAAGCCATCTTTTGGGTTGCGAACCACAGCCAGACGCTGGACGTGCTCGGACGTGGTCGCCTGCTGCTCGACACGCGTTCGTCGCGGGAGAACCTGCGCGAATTCTCGCTCGACGGCCGTGAAGCCCCTCACTGGCTGACCCATGGGACGAGCACGGACCGGCAGCCGGTGTACTCGCCTGACGGCCGCTGGGTGACCTTCTCGTCCAACCGCGGCGGCAACCTGGATTTGTGGAGCGTGAGCCGCGAGAACGGCGCCGTGCGCCGCGTGACCGACGACGCCGCGGACGATTGGGACGTCGCGTACTCTCCCGACGGCAGTCGGCTGCTGTGGGGTTCGAACCGGACTGGCGCGTACGAGGTGTGGACGGCGAAGCCGGATGGCAGCGCGGCGTCGCAACTCAGCCACGACGGTGTCTTCGCGCAGAACCCCGGCGAGGTCCCCGGCGGCGCGTGGGTCTTCTACGCGTCTACGAACCCTGCACGCGCGGGACTCTGGCGCATGCGAGGAGACGGCAGCGAGCCGGCGCGCGTCGTGGACGCCGTGCTGGAGCTTCCAGAGATCTCGCCCGACGGCCGGTCCGTCCTGTACGTCGACGGCCTTTCCTCGAAGATACATGTGGTTCGCGTGCCGGACGGCGCGACGGTGCCCTTCGAGATCGCCTTCACGCGTCGTAAGAACACGACGGCACTCCTTGGCCGGGCGCGCTGGATGCCGGACGGCAAGGCCATCGCGTTCGTCGGCCAGGACGAGGCCGGAGTCAACGGCGTCTTCGTGCAGGACTTCCAGCCCGGGCGCGACACGACGGCCACTCGACGCAAACTCGTCGGCTTCGACGTCGAGAACGCCGCCGAGTCGTTCGCGATATCGCCCGACGGACGGCGCGTCACCGTGGCGGGCTGGGAGCAGCTCTTCAACATCATGGTGACCAGGAACGTTCCGGGAATCGATCGCGCGTCTGCACGATGACCATCCATTGCGCTCGATCCTCCGAGCTTCGCGACGCTCGTGATCAGCCTCCGAAGTCGCTTGGCGAACGCCCTGCCCGACCCGCTCTTCAAGTACTTCTCGAAACAAACCGCCTGTCGCTCCGTGGGAAACTCGATGACGACCATGAGCGACCATGGCCTGTGTTCGGTGGTGTGGCCGCAAGGGCCGTCGTTGTGCCACCGCAAAACGGGTTTCTCCATCGCTCGTCACGCCGACGACGCCCCCACCGCGCGACACGCGGTTCTGGCGCGGCTCGACCAGCCAGTGGTCGAGGCGGAAGCTGCCGCCAGGGCGCCGCGGCCTCCCTGGCCGGAGACTGTGGCGGTGTAACATCGGGAATGGAGGGCTGCCTGGCTCGCTCAGCTGTGGCCGGTTCGCTGGTTCTGCTCGTCGTTCTCCTCCGCGGCCCGGCCGCTGCGCAGGAGCACGAGCACTCGGGCCTGGCGGGTGAGAAGCTCGGCACCGTCCATTTCCCCACGTCGTGTGCCGCGCGCGCGCAGCCGGCATTCGACCGTGCGGTAGCCCTGCTCCACTCGTTCGAGTTCGGCGCCGCGATCGAGGCGTTCGACGCGGCGCTCGCCGCCGACCCCTCGTGCGCGATGGCGCAGTGGGGGATTGCGTTGTGCCGCTGGGGCAACCCGTTCGCCGTGGGCGCCCGCCCGCCGGCCCAGCTTCGGCAGGGGCTGCCGCGGTCGAGCGGGCACGGGCGATCGGGCCGAAGACCGATCGCGAGCGCGACTACGTCGAAGCTGCCGCGAAGCTGTACGTGGACGCCGAACGCATGCCGCAGCAGCGCGCGGCTCGAGGTCTACCGCGACGCGATGGCGGGCGTCGCCCGCCGGCTACCCGGACGACACCGAGGCGGCGATCTTCTACGCGCTGTCGCTTGAGCGCTGCCGAGGATCTGAACGACAAGACATACGCCGAGCAAGCTGAAGGCGGTCGCGATCCTCGAGCCGTTGTTCGCGAAGCAGCCGGACCACCCCGGGCTCGCGCACTACATCATCCACAGCTGCGACGTGCCCGCGCTGGCGCCGCGGGCGCTCGAGGCGGCGAGGCGCTACGCGAAGATCGCGCCGTCGGCGCCGCACGCGCTCCACATGCCGTCGCACACGTTCACGCGCGTCGGCCTCTGGCAGGAATCGATCGACACGAACATCGCCGTCGGCAGCGGCCGCCAAGCTGCGCCGCGTGACGGCCGAAGAGCTGCACGCCATCGACTACCAGATGTACGCGTACCTGCAGACCGGCGCAGGACGCGGCGGCAAAACGGCTCCTCGATTCGCTTCCCGAGATCGTCTCGCGCCTGACCCCGACGCGCGGTCGCCGGGGCCGCGCCGCCATCGGCGGGCGCCTTTGCGATGGCGGCGATCCCTGCACGGTGGCGCTCGAGCGGGGCGCGTGGGCCGAGGCCGCCGCGCTCGAGGAGCACGCGAGCGATCTGCCGTACGTGGAGGCGCTGACCACGTTCGCTCGGGCGCTCGGCGCTGCCCGCGCGCGGGAACTCGCACTCGCACGCAGCGGCGATTGCGCGGCTCGGGAGCTGCGCGATCGCCAATCGCGGCTGAACGAACCTTACTGGGCCGAGCAAATCGACATCGAGCGCCGGGGCGCGGCCGCCTGGCTCGCGTTTGGCGAGGGGCGCAGAGGCGAAGCCGTCGCCGAGATGCGCGCGGCAGCGGACGCGGAAGATCGCACCGAGAAGGCGGCCGTCACGCCCGGTCCCCTCGCCCCTGCGCGCGAACTCCTCGGCGAAATGCTGCTCGCATCGAACGACCGCGCGGGCGCGCTCGAGGAGTTCGAGGCGACTCTCGTGAAGGAGCCGAACCGGTTCCGGGCGCTGTACGGGGCGGCGAAGGCCGCGATGCTCGCTGGCGACCGCGCGGTGACGCAACGCTATTTCGCGCAACTGACGAAGATTTGCCTGCGGGCCGACACACCCGGCCGCCCCGAGGTGCAGGAAGCGCGCGCCAACACGAGGCGCTCATCCCACGGCTCGCCGGAAGCGGCGATCCGCCACCCGTCTGGCCTGACCCCGAAGGCGAGGTTCGAGGCGTTGGATTCGAGCCTCTCTGCAAGTCCGTTCCGAAAGCCGCAAGAAAGGACCCGGTGCTGTATGAGCTTCTCGCGCTTGTCGATGCCCTGCGCGATGGCCGTGCACGCGAGCGACGGATTGCCGAACGAGAGTTGAGTTCGCGGCTCAGGGGGCTTTGGCGTGAAGACAAGAGCCCGGACTACCTCGGCTGGCCCCGTCGCAGACCCCACAGTCCGCGCGCCGAGAGGATGAAGGTGAAGCCCCCGAGCCCGCCGAGCGCCCAGAGTGTCCAGACGAAGAAGAAGCCGCCGGCGGACTTGGCGATCTCGCCGTAATGTGCCCCCCTCATGTGGATGACGGGCATGGCTGCCGCGAACAACCCGACGAGCAGCATGATGACGTGCCCCGATCGCCGTTCGGCGAGCACGAGCGTCCCGTACAGGAAGACCGCGAGGACGAGCAGCGCAGTGTTTGAGGGCTCGGCCTTCGATATCCCACGGACGATGTCGTCCGTAACGTGAAGCGTCAGCAAGAGGATCGAGAGCAGAGACGTGACGACCAAGATTGCGTTCTGCTTCATTCGATCCTCCTTTGCGTTCGATTTAGCCCCGGTCGAATGCGAGTGAGTGCGGATGGAGAACCTCTCCAAACGCTCGTCATCAGGGGGCCGGCACCAGTTCGGACATGATCTGAGGATACCTGCTTGTGGGCGCCTCAGGGGAATGATGCCGAACCGACGCCCGTGCGTATCGCATCCGTCCGGTATCGCGGACGTGTGGCGCCTGCCCGGGCTATGCGAGAATCTCCGGCCACAGGTTGCGCGTCTGCGCGTGCGACGGTTGTCGGCAGGGGATATGAGGTTCAGATGCGGCTGAAACGCTCGGCCACGCCTCGATCACCACCACCGAGGGACACCCTGGCGGCGCAATCCAAGGCGCCCAAGGCTCCAATGCTGGCAAGCCCGAACCCATGACGTCGCTCATCCTGAATCGACAGGCCGACGAGTGGGGCCGGAGTGCGGGTGCGGCATTGGCGCTGCTGGCCGCGTGGGCCGATGAAGTTCCCGGGCGGCACAGTCCACGGTCGAGGCTCAACTTCGCACCGGCGAACTGCGCAAGCGGGGCGTCCACGTCCGAACGCTGCGCTGCGAACAGGCCGCGCAGTCCAGGCAGTCCACGCAGTGGAGGGGGGAAGCCGCCTATAATGGCGCGGTGAGCGTCCCATCCGCCGGGCAGGTCGTCGACACGCTGAAGGCGTACTTCGACGGGCATGGGCGCGGAATCGCGGCGGCGTACCTGTTCGGCAGCGTCGCCCGCGAAACGGCACGGGATGCCAGCGACGTGGACATCGGTGTGTTGTTCGAAGAGGATCCTCCGCGCACGCTGGAGGGGCTGCATTCCGAACTCGCCGACCAGATTGAGGCGCTGCTCGGCAGGGTGGTGGACCTCGTGGTACTGAACCGGGCGCCCGCCGACCTGGCCCACCGCGTGCTCCGCGATGGCGTACGGGTCTGCGACCGCAACCGCTCGGCGCGAATCCGGTACGAGGTCCGCGTTCGCAACGAGGACTTCGACCTGGAGCCCATCCTGCGGCGGTATCGGCGGGCGGGTTGAGGAGGCCACGCGATGACCGACGCCCAATTGGTCGAGAAGAAGCTCGCCGTCATCGAAACCTGCGTGGCCGACCTGCGGCGGCTCGCGCGGCCACTGCTCATCGCGAGCGACCTGCGCGAGGAACGTTTCGCCGAACACACCCTCCAGATTGCCATCCAGGCTGCCCTCGACGCCGCCTCGCACATCGTGTCCGACGCGCGCCTCGGCGAGCCTCGGAGCAATCGCGAGCTGTTTGCCCTGCTCGAGCGCGACGGCTGGCTCATCCCGGATTTGGCTCGCACGCTGTCGGCGATGGCCGGCTTCCGCAACGTGCTGGTCCACGGCTATGACACGGTGAACCTCGACGTCGTGCGCGACGTCGTGGAGAATCGACTCGACGATCTCCTGGCGTTCGTCCGCGCCGTCCGCCCCCGCATCGCACAGCGCTGATCGGGGGCTTGCCCGCCCCGCCGCTTCAGACCCGCCATGCCCGCTGAACGTGTAGTGTGAACCTCCAGGTTTGCGGGGCCCGACCCCGCAACGCGGCACCCTTCGCTCCCCCGTCAGGACGCTTCGAGCGCGTGGCGCGGTCCATCGTCGGCTATAATCACGTCGCCTTCTCCCCTGTCCGCCCGGTCGTGTCAGGAGGTGGCCATGGCTCTCGCCGCCGGCGTCCGTCTCGGCCCCTACGAGATTGTCGGCCCGCTGGGGGCCGGTGGCATGGGCGAGGTCTACAAGGCCCGTGACAGGCGCCTCGGGCGCACTGTCGCGATCAAGGTCCTGCCCGACGGGGCCGGCGCGGCTCTCGACGCGCCGTCGCGGGCCGACCGTCGCCGCCGCCTCGAGCGCGAGGCGCAGGTCCTGTCCGCGCTGAACCATCCCCACATCTGCGTCCTCCACGACATCGGCTCCGAGAACGGGTTCGAGTACCTCGTGATGGAGTGCCTCGACGGGCATACGCTCGCCGACCGCCTCACGCGCAAGGGCCGGCTGGCGCTGGACGAGACGCTCGACATCGGGACGCAAATCGCCGACGCGCTGGCCGCCGCGCACCGGCAGGGCATCGTCCACGGCGACTTGAAGCCCGAGAACGTGATGCTCACGAAGACGGGCGTGAAGCTGCTCGACTTCGGCATCGCGCGGCTGACGGAGCCCGCAACGAAGGCGGCGGGCACCGCACCGATTGTCGGCGCGGTGATGGGCACCCTGCCGTACGTCGCGCCGGAGCAACTCCAGGGGGCGCGCGCGGACGTGCGCTCGGATCTCTTCGCCTTCGGCGCGGTGCTCTACGAGATGCTGACGGGCAGGCGAGTGTTCGATGGAGGCAGCCCTGCAGCGGTGAGCGCGGCCATCCTCGAGCACGAGCCGCCCGCAGCGTCGACCGTGGACGCGTCGGTCCCGCCAGCGGTCGACCGCGTCCTCGCGCGCTGCCTCGCCAAGAACCCGGACGCGCGCTGGCAAACCGCCACGGACCTGTCGGCCGAGCTGCGCTGGCTGCGCGAGTCCAGCGGCATCGGTGCCGAGGCGGGCGTTCAGCCGCGGCGCGGGCGTGGGGTGCGAACGGCCCTCGTCGTGGCCGCCGGTCTCGCACTGATCGCGCTCGGCGCTGCCTTAGCGTGGTTCTTGCGGCCCGCCCCGTCGCCCTTACCACCCTTGCATGCGATGCTGGCGGTGTTCCCTGCCGAGCCGTTGAACGCAGGCAGGGTGTCTTCCACTTACCTCCCGACCGCCGGCGGCTCGCGCACGGCGCTGGCGTGGACGCCCGACGGTCGGGCGCTGGTGTACGTCGGCCGCCGAGGTGCCGTCCAGCAACTCTACGTTCGGCGGCTCGATGCGGCAGAGGCGCGTCCGCTCGCGGGCACCGAAGGCGCACAGGTGCCGGCCGTGTCGCCCGACGGCCGGTGGGTGGCCTTCTGGGCAGGCGGGGCGATCAGGAAGGTGCCGTTCGGCGGTGGTCCCGCCATGGACCTCGCGTCGGGGAACGCGGTGCTCGCGTCGGGGAACGCGGTGCCCCCCTGGGGTCTGAGCTGGGATGCGGGAGGCACATTGTTCTTCGGCGGAGAGGGCCAACCTATCAAGGCGATCTCCGCCCCGAACACCGTCAAGGCCGTGACGACCGTCGGCGACGCCGAACTGTCGCACGGCCTGCCGTGGCCGCTGCCGGGAGGTCGGGCACTCCTGTACACGGTGCGGAAGCGTGTGTGGTCATGGGGCGACGAGGAGGTCGTCGCCCAGGCGCTGGCCGAGGGTACGCGGAAGGTCCTGCTCAGAAACGCTGCCGATGCGCGCTATCTGTCGACCGGCCATCTGGTGTTCCTGCGACAGGGGCGCATGTTCGCGGTGCCATTCGACCCCGAGCGGCTCCAGGTCTTGGGGCAGGAAGTCCTTGTGGAGGATGACGTCGCGCAGGCGCTGACGTCCGGTGATTCCACCCAACTGACCGGCGCGGGGCAGTTTGCAGTCGCTGAGACAGGGGCCCTGGCGTGGCTGCAAGCCCCCGTGACGCCGTATCCCGATGCGGTGTTGGTCACGGTGGACCGACAGGGGCGGGCCTCGCCGTTGCCGGCACCCGTGCGAAGCTATGCTCCCGCGCTGAGGGCGGCGCCCGACGGCCGCCGGCTGGCTGTCACCATCAGGACACTGGCGAAGGTGGGGCTGTGGTTCTGCGACCTCGAGACCGGCCGCCTGACACCGCGAGTCGCGGAGGGAGAGTGCGATTGTCCCACCTGGTCGCCGGACGGGCAGCGGGTGGCGTTCTGGTGGCTGAGGGAGGGCCGGCCGTCGCTCGCGATTCAGCCTGCCGACGGCACGGCGCCGCCGCAGGTGCTCGTGCCGCGCAACCTCGCTCCTTCGTCGTTCACGCCAGACGGCCGCCAGATCGCAGTCGTCGATGACCTCAACGGCGACATCTCCATCGCGGCCGTCGAGAACGGCCAGGCGGCAGTGCGCCCTTTGTTGCAGACCCCGCAAAAAGAGCAGTGGGCCGAGTTGTCGCCCGACGGGCGGTGGCTGGCGTACGGGTCGGACGTCTCGGGGCGGTTCGAGGTGTGGGTCAAGCCTTACCCGACCGGAGTTGCGGTGCCCGTCGAGGCGGGCGGAAGTCCGGCATGGCATCCGAATGGCCGCGAACTGTTTTTCGTGAGTGCTCGGGACCCCTCGGGCAGGTACTGGATGATGGGCGTCGATTTCACGGCTGCATCGCCGCGCCCGGCGATCGGGCGGCCGCACAGGCTGTTCGAGTTCAACCCTCGCGAACTGGCGTTCGGTCCGTGCGTCCCCGTGCGGTGTTACGACGTGGCGCGGGACGGGCAGCGGTTCTACGTCGCGCAGAAGCTGGTCCCTCCACCTCCGCCGCCCGTCACGCACATCAACCTGATCACCAACTGGTTTGAGGTGCTGAAACAGAAGGCGCCGACTTCGCGGTAGCTCTCGGCCGCCGGAATCGGCCCGGTCGAGGTGGTCCGGTGCGAGTAGGCTTCGCATCGACGAAGTCAGCGAGGTCGACGAG
This sequence comes from uncultured Acidobacteriota bacterium, assembly GCA_963724775.1. Lineage (GTDB taxonomy): Bacteria > Acidobacteriota > Vicinamibacteria > Vicinamibacterales > Fen-181 > CAVRWB01. The sequence continues at coordinate 75,415 of CAVRWB010000019.1, read as the reverse complement.
GTCCACGAAAGCAGAAAGTGCCTTGGCAGGCGGGGAGCAGGGATCGGGGATTAGGGATCAGGAATCAGGGGCGGATACTCGGCCCGGTGTGGAATGGCAGCACTCGGTACTTGAACTCAGAACTCGAACTCGGAACTCGGAACATGAACTCGGAACTGGGAACTGACCGAATGCCTCCGCTCTCCCCCCGCATCGCGCGCTTCGGGGTGTTCGAGCTGAACGCGCGGACGGGCGAGCTCCGGAAGCGCGGCGCGGCGGTCCGCCTGCAGGAGCAGCCGTTCCAGGTGCTGGCGATGCTCGTCGAGCATGCGGGCGACCTCGTGACGCGCGACGAATTGCGGCAGCGGCTCTGGTCCGACTCGGTGTTCGTGGTCGTCGACCAGGCGCTCAACAACGCGGTGGCCAAGATCCGCGTCGCGCTGGGCGATTCCGCCGAGAGCCCTCGCTTTGTCGAAACGCTGGAGCGCCGCGGCTACCGTTTCGTCGCGCACGTCGAGTGGAGCGCCGCCGGAGGAAAAGCGCGGCCCGAGGGCCCACCCGAATCGCCTCGCCGCCGCGCCGCGGTGGTCCGGCTGACGCTGGACGATCGCACCATCACGCTGGCCGACGGGACGCACGTCATCGGGCGCGACCCGGACGCCGCGGTATGGATCGACGCGGCCGTCGTGTCGCGGAGCCACGCGCGGCTCGTCGTCGGCGACGGCCTGGTCACGCTGGAAGACCTGGGAAGCCGCAACGGCACGTTCGTGAATGGCGCTCGTCTCGACGGGATCTCGACCCTGGCTCACGGCGACCGGGTCCGCGTCGGATTCGATCCCTCTCGTGGTGCACCTTTCTAGCGGCAAGACACCCACGCGAGTGGTCCTCGACCCGCCGGAACCCGCCGGAGAGGTGGAACCCTAACCGCCTTCTCGTCAAGCGCCTGCCAGGTTATCCAGCTTCGATCCACGGAGGAGGCGCCGCCGATTTACGAGCGGCCCTGAGTATCGCAGATTGGCCTCGCGACGGAGGCCGCTGCGATGCCATCTCCCGGGGCGCTTGCCCTCGTTGGCCTGCTCGCGATCGCATCGGCATCGGCAGGACAGACGGTCTCCGACCGCGACGACGAGCGCACGAGCGCGACGCCGTTCCGGGTTCGCGGGCAGGACGTCTTCGCCATCGACGTGCTGAGGACCGCCATTCGCCTGTCGCCCACGGTCGGGCGCTTGGTGGAGGAACTCGAGGGTTCGGACGTCATCGTCCTCGTCGAGACAGGCTGGTTGCCGGCGAACCTCACGGGCCAGGTGCGCCTGCTCTGTGCCAGGGCCGGCACCCGTTACCTCCGCCTGACACTCCGGATCCCCAACCCCCAATCCGCCCTCACGTGCACCCTGGGACACGAGCTGCGGCACGCGGTCGAAATCGCTCGCCTGCCTCTCGTGACCGACGACGCACGGCTCGCCGAGGCCTACGAGAAGATTGGCTACGCCCGCGAGAGCGGCGGGCGATACGAGACGCGCGAGGCTCTCGAGGCCGGCGCCCAGGTCGCGCGCGAACTCGCGGTGGTCGGCGCCCGACCGCGCTGACTGCGTCGGTGTGGCCGCCGACTTCGACAACACCTCGGTCGACGACAGAGGGATTGGATTGGCTGGGAGGCAAGGATTTGAACCCCGATAACGTGGTCCAGAGAGCGGTGAATGTGCTTCGGTATGCTCTGGTCCGCTCCGTTTCCCTCCGGTCTTCACCTCGCCGCCTTCGGTTTGCTCACGTCCGTTCGTGTCTGCTCTCGCGCAAAATGTCTCATTCAGTCTCAGGGCGCTCCGGTCCTGATCACGCCGTGTGATTCCAGGTCGCGATCCGTTCGCAGTCTGGCGGGCTCGCCTCCATCACGCCCGAAATGGCCGTGCGGCGTGGAATGATCGGCGGCGCTGCCCTCACCCGCCTCTGCGAGGACACGTTCTCAGTGTTGGGTCGAGCATCCGATGGCCATCAGGACTGCCCGGGTCGTGTCCGAGCCTGTTCCATGGCGATCTGGTTGACGTGTGCGAGCGCACGCGCACCCGAGGCGCCTTCGATCGCTTTCACCGCGATGTCCTGGACCTGCTGCTTGGCTTCGTCGAGTTGACGCTGAAGTGCCGCGAGTTGCTCGGCCTGGCGGGCGGCGACCTCTTCCAGAGCCTTGATTCGCAATTCGGACACGCGCCGATCCGCCTCCGCATCTTTGGTCGCCACGAGAAGTCGCTGCTCGTTCTCCTGCGCCGCCTGCCGCCGCGCCTCGCCAACCGCGCGCTCGACTTCCTGCGCCAGTCGCTTGGGAAACGCCTCGGCGTCCTTTCGGAGCTGCCCGAATTCGTCCTCCCGCGCTTTCAAGGCTGCTTCGCGATCCTGCCAGCTCCTTTCGAGTGTCTCCTGCTTCTCACGGTTCTGACGGTCGCGCAGCCGTAGCTCTTCGTCGTACTTGTCCTGCGCCTTCTTCCTTTCGAGCGCCTTCTTGTACTCGAATTCGTCGTTCTCGCGTTGCCGCTGCTTCTTGAGCGACTCCTCGTACTCGCGCGCGCCGCGTTCGCGCTCGGCCGCCTCCGATTCCCACTCCGCCTTTGCCGCCGCCATCTCTGCCTGGAACGCCTGCTTCTTCGCCTCGTAGTCCTGGACGAGCTGATCGAGGGCCGTCGCGGCGATGTCGACTTTGTGCAGGCGTTGCAGCTCCCGCTGCTCGATCTCGACGGCCTCGCGGAGTGTCGTCAGCCGTTCGACTTCGGCGACCAGCCGCGTCGAGACGTCGCCGAGCGCCTTCGACACATGAAGCCCCAGCGCCGAGATCTCATTGACGATGCCGTCGACGCTGGCGTTGTCGACAGCCTGCCGCACTTCGGCGTCGCGCAGGCGGACCACCTCTCGCGCCCGGGCGTCCGTCGCTTCGCGCTCGGTGCTCGCTTCTTTGCGGATGCTCTCGAATTCCTGCTGAACGTCCACCTTGCTGCGGCGATTGCGTGCGGTTGCGGCCTTGGCCACGGCAGCTCCTCCCGTTGCGCGCATGATAGCACCGCGTCCTGGACGTGGCGCAAGGAGGAGGTCTGTCGGGGGTGGGGTGGCCGTGTCCAGCCGGGTGAACCCATGCGACGTTGCAACACATATGTTGCGTATCACAACACATGTGGTGTATGCTCGCCACGATGACGAGCGCCCAGTTCAAACGCTGGCTGCACGGGCGAGGCTGCACGTTCGAACCCGGCAACGGTGGGCATCTGATTGTCCGACGCGGCGACAGGATGTCGGTCCTGCCGATGCACGGCAAGCAGAAGGAACTCGGCACCGGACTCGTCAATGCGATCAAACGAGACCTTGGGCTCACGTAGCCAGGTCGAGAGAAGGAGATGTCGATGCGGGTCTACCCCCTCACGGTCGAACTGGACGACAACGGCACGCTGCTCGTGTCGTTTGTGGATATTCCGGAAGCACACACGTTCACCGATGACGAGACTCAGATCACCGCGCGTGCCACAGACTGCGCCCTGACCGCGCTTGAAGGGTACATCAAGGACCGGCGCCCGATTCCCACACCGTCGCGCGAACTCACAGGGCGGGCAGTGGCATTGCCGCCGCTGGCGGTCGCCAAGATCGCGCTGTACGAAGCGATGCGGAATGCCGGCGTGCGCAAGGCAGAACTCGCGCGACGCTTGCGATGGCACATGCCACAGGTCGATCGCCTGCTGAGTCTCCGCCACGCTTCTCGCCTCGAGCATCTCGAGGCGGCGTTGACGGTCCTGGACCACCACCTCGAGATGCGCGTTGTGCGGGGAGTCGATCGTAGCTCCAACACGCCGGTGCCGAGGCCGCGACGCTCTGCTGGACGTCACCGCCCGTCAGCGGGCAAAGCGAGGACGAGGAAGCCAGCAGGGACGCGATAGCCGTGCGAAACAACGCGAACTTCGTGACGATGCGGTATTCACGCCCTTTGGTCCGTGTCTCATTCGTGTCTCATCGAGACTCCGCGCGCTTGCCGGCGCATCCGCTAAGCCCATGAATGTCAATCGCTTGCGGGGGGCGAGCCCGGAGGCCGATAACGTGGTTCACCGACGGATCGGCGGCCCGCGATCACGAGATGCGGTAAGTGTTTGTTGTTGAAGGACGAAGACGAAGTGGCCGAGAACGACGCGCACGGCCGCGAGGCGTGGATCGCGGGCCCGTGCCGTGCACCTACTTCGCGGGCTCACGAGTCCGCCTGTGCGCATCGGCTACCCGCCCTCGCGTTGCGCGCCGTTGATCTCGGCGTTGAGCCCGAGCGTCTCGAGCCGCATCGTGACTCGCCGGCCGCGGAACGTCAGCTCGAAGACCTGCTTGGAGGGGTCGCCGACGATGTGGTGCTCGATGACGAACGTCCGCTCGTCCTTCCAGCGTCCTTTGCACGCCACCGTCTCGCCCTCGGGTTGTGAGCCCATCGAGAACGCGACCGGGCTGACAAGGTAGTCGCCCTCCAGCCCAACCCGGAGTTTCACGTCCCTCCCCCCGATGCGGTAGCTCCAGAGGCAATGACGTCCGTCCGTGAATGCCAGGCAGAACGACTCGAACCCGGGCTTGTTCGGATCCAGGAGATAGGACCTCCCCGACACCGTGGCCGCGATCGCCGGCAGCGGTTCCGACGGAACCCTTTCGGGGTGCTCCAGCGCCCGCCCCAAGGCCTCGATTTCTCTGTTGCCGGAGGGATTGGCAGGCAGAGGGCCCCCCGCGGTGAAGCCGGGGAAGAGGTACTCGTCCAGGAGCGGTTTCAGGAACTCCCCGTAGCGATTGATCGTGCCGAAGCCGTTGGAGGTCAGGACGAGCACGAGGTGAAGGTCCGGTCTCACGAGGATGTACTGGCCGCCGGCGCCCCAGGCCATGTAGCCCTTGTCCGGGATCCACCACCAGTACCCATAGTTGACGCCGGTGTAAAAACCTGCGGGAGTTGCCGTCCTGACCTGGATCGACGTCGATGTCGCAACCCACGGCGATGGAACGACCCGACGCCCCTTCCAGCGACCGCCGTTCAGGTAGAGGTATCCGAACCGGGCCATGTCGCTCGGGGTCAGGAAGATCTCCGATCCGCCACAGTCGTAGCCATCCTCGCCCATCTTCCACGCGAAACGCGTGATGCCCAGCGGGCCGAAGAGGAACCGGTCGGCGAAGTCCCTCGTCCGGCTCCCAGCCGCCTTGGTCAGGATCGCGGACATCATGTGGGGCATTGCGGTGTTGTACTCGAACGGGCCGCCAGGGTCGTCCTTCATCGGAACCCGTTTCCAGTTCGAGATGTCGAACGGGGACGGGCCGGCGTCCTCCTTCCAGTCCAGGCCGGTCCTCATGGTCAGGAGGTCGGCCAGCGTGACGCGCTGCTTCCGGGGTCCCGGCACGCACTCCGGGAAGAACTCCGAGACCTTCTGGTCGAGCCCGCGGAGGACGCGCCTGTCCAGTGCGATCCCGACGAGGGCCGACATGATGCTCTTGGAGACGGACTTCACGTCGTGGAGCGTCTCCGAGTGATAGGGCGACCAGTAGACCTCGGTGATGAGTCGCCCGTTCCTGACGAGGAGGAGGCTGTGGACATCCAGTCCCACGCTGGCGATCTTCCGGAGAAAGCCCAGGATCCTCGTCGAATCCACGCCCTCTTCTTCCGGAGTCGCTTGCGTCCACGTCGCTCCCGGCCAGACGGGCTCCCTCCGGGCATCGGGGAGCGTCGAGGAGGCCGACGCCAGCCACCCGGCCAGCGCGGCGATCGCAACGGATCCCAGCCCTTTCATCGAGACGGGCATAGCGCCTCCCTCGGGACAGATTGTCGCTCCGGCGGCGCGAGCCCGCCAGCCCTTCGATCGCGGCCGTGGTTATCTCGCGCAGACGTGACCGCCGCCCCTCACAACCGCTCTCGGACAAAGGACTTTCAGGTCATCCTTCGGCCGGCGTGTCTCATACGTGTCTCATCGAGACACCGCGAATCCGTCGACATGTCGCTAGCACCTAGCGATATCAATGGCTTGCGGGAATCCACGCCGAGGCCGATGACGTGGTTCCAAAACGAATCCAGGGCCTGCATCGCGAGCTGCCGTAAGTACGCGTTCTGAAAGGGATTGAGGTGGCTGGGATGAGAGCGGGTTTCCGATTCGGCGTGCGCGCCTCGGCAGGGTCTCCGAAAACGATCAGGGTCCGTTGGCTGCGCCTTCCGCCGACCCTGCGACTTGTGGCTCGGCAGAGCTCCTCTCCAACGCCCTCAAGCGGGTGTGGAGGCCGCCCGGCGGCGACTGCATCGCGCGGCCAACCCAAGGGCTTGCCATTCCGTATTCTAGATTCTAGAATATGGAATGCCTCGTTCTCTCCTCCCGCAAGACGTGGTGGTCTTGGCCAAGCTCGTGAGCCGTGGCGGCACGCGCCCAGTCATCGCGCAGCTCGCTTCGGACCTGTTCCTCAGCCCGTCGCAGGTGCACGCCTCGCTGAAGCGCCTGGAACGGGCACGCTTGGCCGACGCCGAGAGCGGTCGACCGATCCTGCGGGCAGTCGAAGAGTTCTTGATCCACGCCGTGAAGTACGTCTTCCCGGCGCAGCGAGGCGAATTGACCCGCGGCCTTGCCACGGCGTACGCGGCCCCACCGCTCAACGCCCAGATCGTCGGAAGCGGTGATCAGCCGCCGGTCTGGCCCGATCCGGAAGGCGAGGTCCGAGGGGTTGGATTCGAGCCTCTCTGCAAGTCCGTTCCGAAGGCCGCAAGAAAGGACCCAGTGCTGTATGAGCTTCTCGCGCTTGTCGATGCCCTGCGCGATGGCCGCGCACGCGAGCGACGGATTGCGGAACGGGAGCTAAGTGCGCGGCTCAGGGAGTTGCTGCGTGGTTGACCCTTCGACTCGCTCAGGGTCATCCCGAGCACAGTCGAGGGATGACCCAAATCGTGCGCTCTTCGAGGCTGTCGTCCGGTTGCTCCGCCCCGTGGTCGATAACCTCGTCTTCGTGGGCGGGTGCACGACCGGCCTTTTCCTGACGGATCCGGCCGCAAGCGGCAGCCGACCGACCAAGGACGTCGATGCCATCGTTGACGTCACGTCTTACGCGAAGTACGCCTCACTTGCCGAGCGGTTGCGTGCGCTGGGACTGGCTGAAGACACGACGCCTGGTGCGCCGCTTTGCCGCTGGCGACGCGCCGAGATGATCGTTGACGTCATGCCGACAGACGCCTCCGTGCTCGGCTTCAGCAATCGATGGTACCCCGCGGCGATCGAAACCGCCCAGGTGCACCCGATCGCCGTCCATCGCGTGGTCGGCGGATTGGCCAGAGCCCGGACTACCTCGGCTGGGCCCGTCGCAAACCCCACAGTCCGCGCGCCGAGAGCATGACGGTGACGCCCCCGAGCCCGCCGAGCGCCCAGAGTGTCCAGACGAAGAAGAACCCGCCGGCGGACTTGGCGATCTCGCCGTAATGTGCCCCCTCATGTGGATGACGGGCATGGCGGCCGCGAACAACCCCACGAGCAGCATGATGACGTGGCCCGATCGCCGTTCGGCGAGCACGAGCGTGCCGTACAGCAAGACCGCGAGGATGAACAAGGCGGTGTTCGACGGCTCGGCCTTCGATATCCCACGGACGATGTCGTCGGTGACGTGAAGTGTCAGCAAGACGATCGAAAGCAGAGACGTGACGACCACGATTGCGTTCTCCTTCATTCGATCCTCCTTTGCGTTCGATTTAGCCCCGGTCGAATGCGAGTCGGACGGCGCCGACGGTCGGCCCACCTGCCACGCGGGCGTTGAGGATACCTGCTTGTGGGCGCCTCAGGGGAATGATGCCGAACCGACGCCCGTGCGTGTCGCATCCCTCCGGCATCGCGGACGTGTGGCGCCTGCCTCGATCACGCCCTCCGGCAGATGATGGCGCGCGTGGAAACCGCGTTCGACCCAGGGCGGCGATGAGGACGTCGATGAACGCCAGTCCCCGCTATCGCAAGCCGCGGATCAGCACCGCGTCTCTCGCCGACATGGATCGGACGAAGACAACTCGCTTGCCGTCACGTGACAGGTCGAACGCGGGGATGGTGCCGCTCGTGAAGGTGCTGAGTCCGGTCGGCCGTCCGCCGTCGAGCGGAAGCCGCGTGAAATTCGAGCCTCCCCTGTTGGGGACGTAGATCAGCGCACGACCGTCCGGCTCCCACCGCCAGCACTCGGAAGGCAGGCTGAAGCTCTGTCGAGGCGTGCCGCCCTCGATCCCGACGATCGACGTTGTCACGGGCGACGAGCCCCCAAGGTAGTACGAGAACGCGATCGAACGGCCGTCGGGAGACACCACGGGAAAGTGACTCTCACCCGTGGTCAGTGCCTGCGGGTCTCCACCGTCGATGGACACCTTCCACAACCTCGCGCCTGCGACGCTGTTGGCCGCATAGACGATCCACCGGCTGTCGGGAGTCACCGACGGATTGTCCGCGGTGTTCCCGAAAGTCAGCTGCCGCCGGTCGCTCCCGTCGGCGTTCATCCGCCAGATGTGCGAGTCTCCGCCTTCCTCGGACTGGTAGACGATGTATCGGCCATCCGGTGTCGCCACCGGGAAGTCGTTGACCGACTGGTCGTCGGTGAGACGCCGTGCAGACGAGCCGTCGGCGTTCATCACCCAGATGTTGCGGCGCCCGCCGGCGTCCGAGCCGAACAGGATTCTGCCGTCGGGGGTCCAGGCAACTCCGCGAAAGACGACGCGCCCTTCATCCATCAACCGGCGCGGGTGCGCGAGGTCCGAGACAGGCGCCTGGTACAGCGCGGCGGTGGTGTTCGTCTGGATCGTGAGCACCGTGGACGAATCCCGGGTCACGCTGACTCCCGTGTAGGTGCTGGCGTCGTTCGTCGAGTTCAGGATATCGCCCGCCGGGTAGCCGACACGCCACACTTGATACGGCGCCTGCGGCTGGTCCTTCCCACTCAACAGAAGCTCGCTGCCGTCCGGCATCCACGCCAACGCCGTCGTCCACCGCCACCTCCTGGCGCCCAGCAGCCTCTGTGCGCCGTCCCGGACGTCGATGAGCACGATCGAACGCTGCTGCTCGTTGCCCGCGACGGGGTTGGCGGCGAGGCTCGCCACGATCCGCCCGTCTGGAGACCATGCGGGGTTGTTTGTAAACCCCTCGGCGACCTGGCGGCTGGACAGCGTGCGCTCGCCGCTGCCGTCCACGCTGGCGAGGATGATCGCCGATACGCGCCTGTCGAGATCGTTGCGCCGGAAGACGAAACGATCGCCGCCCGGCGAAAAGGAGATGATGGAGTCCACGTCCGTGATGAGCTTCCGCATCCGCCCGCCGCCCACTGGCACTTCGTACAGTTCGTTGATCGCCGTTGCTGGCATCTGGCGCTGGAAGAACACCCGGCGGCCGTCGGGCGCGAATGTGAGGCCATGCGAGGTCGTTTCGCTCGCAGGCGCCAGGGCCGTTGAGACGCCACCCGCAATCGGCCGCACGTACAAGGTGGATTGCGCTCCATCCGCGACCCCGGCCGCCCCCCGGATTGACGCCTGGTCGACGTAGGCGACCAGCCGTCCATCGGGCGAAATGGCTGCCTCCTCGACGCCGGGGAGGTTCAGGTGCGTGATGCTGACCGGCCTGGCTGGACGCGTGAGCGGTCTCGGGCGACGGAGGTGCAGCGGGTCGAGGACGATGACCGACAGCGCGGCGACGGCAAGCACCAGTACGGCGATGGCCACCATCAGGGGACGGCGCGTGGGCAGACGGGCCGCGCTTGTGCGATCTCGCCGGGGGACGACGTCGACCGGCGTGGCGCGCGGTTCGGCGGTCAGCCCTCCCAGGCGAGGCTGGGATGGATCGGGGAACTTCCGGTGCAATCCGACGTGCAACTCCTCGTGTGCGTCGCGCAGGTCGAGGAGGAGATCGCGCATGGTTGGGTACCGCTCGTCACGGTTCTTCGAGAGGGCGCGGAGGACCAGGCGTCCTATCGCGGGCGGAATCACACCCAGACGGGACGTGAGGGGCGGTGGTTCACACTTCAGGATGGCGGCGATCACGTCGCTCGCCGTATCGCCGACAAATGGCGGCGATCCGGTGAGCATTTCGTGGATGACGACACCCAGGCTCCAGATGTCGGTGCGCTCGTCGACATCCTTGCCGCGTGCCTGCTCCGGCGACATGTAGACGGTGGTTCCGAGAATGCTGCCCGGCATCGTGACGAAGGCACGCGTTTGCGCATCGGGGTCGGACGACGACCAGGGCGGTGCCGCGCTCTGACCGCCGGCAGGCGCCGCCGACAGCTTCGCGAGGCCGAAGTCGAGGACTTTGACGATCCCGTCCTCGCGCAGCATGATGTTCTCGGGCTTGATGTCGCGGTGAACGATGCCCGCCTTGTGCGCGGTCGCCAGCGCCATCGCCGTCTGCTCAGCGACGTGCAGCGCGTCCTCGAGAACGAACGTCGGATAGAGGAGGACATCGCGCAGGGTTCGACCGTCGACAAACTCGGTGACCAGGAACTCCTGGCCGTGATCGGTGCCGAATTCGAAGACGGTGACGATGTTGGGGTGGTTGAGCGCCGAGGCGGCCAGGGCTTCCTGCTCGAACCGCCGAACGCGGAGGCCGTCATCTCCGGCCAGCGCGGGCAGGAACTTGATCGCCACCCTGCGGTTGAGCCGCGTATCTTCGGCGAGATACACCTCGCCCATACCGCCTCGGCCGAGGGGCTTCGTAATCCGGTAGTGACCGAACTTCCGCCCGATCACACTGGTCGGCTCCTGCTCCGGCGGCAACCGCGCCTCCTCCTCAGCTGTACCCGATATCTCAAAGTACAGCCGGCAGTGCGGGAGGGTCAAGGAGCGGCGGGGCCAGGTGGATTTCCTGCGCTTCGGGCCAATGTTGGTTCGGGCCGTTCGGATGGGTGGCGTCCTTTCTCTCCGCTTCGCTGGATTTCGGGCCGCAGCCGTGCGCCGTGTCTCATTGAGTCTCACCTGTTGGGCTCCCAGAACGCCTCTGCGGGAGCGCGGCGCCGTTCGGATCTTCCGTCGCCGGTCGTTCGAAGTCGTGACGACTCAGACCCTGGGCACGCGCCGCCTCTACCAGACGCTGATCGAAGGCGACGAAGGCAACTGGCCCGCCCAGCGCTCGCGGGAGGTAGAGGCGGCTCGCGAGCTGGATGGGGTCACCCGAGCGGAGCGGTTGACGCAGGAGAAGTCTCTGCGGTGCGTCCGGTATGATCTCGACGACGGCCAAGGCGGGAGAATCGGGACTCCAGAGCGTCGGTTGAACACTGGGCGAGCGACGCCGCGAGAGCCAGTCGCCGTCAGGCCGCCGCACGGCTATACTGTGGCCGTGCGTAGCCACCAGTGGATAGACCAACGCAGCTTGGCTCTGCACGAAGCCGTGGCGGCCAAGCTCGAGGCGCACCCTCAGCTCTTGGACCTGGCGAGGAAGAACGTAGAGCGCTGGCTCCTGCACAGCTCGGCGGCCGCTCTTCGTGAATGGCGCGGGATTCTCGACTCGGTGCCGCTGACGGATGTGGTCGCGCTCCTCCGATCGTCAAGCGAAGAGGCGGCGAGGTTGCGGCAGTCGAGTCCCTTTGCCGGTCTTCTGACCACCGAAGAACGACGCGTGATCATGGCCGCCTATGAATCGCGCCGCCCTTGAACACATCCTCCGCGCAGCCGCCGCCCTTGCTGACGAGCGCAACTTCGTCGTCATCGGCAGCCAGGCCGTCCTCGGCCAGTTCCCTCAGGCGCCCGATGCGCTGCTCGTGTCAATTGAGGCCGACATCTACCCTCGGGAGGATCCGGCCAAGTCCGATCTAATCGACGACGCCATCGGCGAACTGTCCGTGTTCCACCAGACATTTGGCTATTACGCCCACGGCGTGGACGAGACGACCGCAACGCTGCCGGCTGGATGGCAGGACAGGCTCGTCCCGTTGGTCAACGCCAATACTGGCGGCGCGACGGGCTGGTGCCTCGAAGTGCACGATCTGGCGGTCTCGAAACTCGTCGCCGGCCGCGAGAAGGATCTTGGACTTCGTGCGGGTACTGCTGCGGGAACACATGGTGGACCCGACGCTCCTGGAACAGCGCGTCACAATGCTGTCCGAGGCTCGCGGCGGGCACGACCTTGTCCGCTCTCGGCTCGCGCTGCTTCTCCAAGGTTCCTCTTAGGCGGGCTGGGCCGACGGCATCACATCTCCGTGGTCGCTCATGACAAGCCAAGCTCGCGGCCAAGAGCGCGGGCGACGGCGTTGCTGGCATCTTGCGTGGAGGCCGCGATCCTGCGGATGTCCGCTCGTGCCTGCTCACCTTGGCCCAGTCGCTCCGCGACCTGCATGGTGGCCGAGGTACGCGGCCCGCACGTCGGCGCCGGTGATCTCGTAGCCGTAGCCTTGGGCCAACCAGTAGAGTGCCAGGAGGCCGGCGCTCAGCGCGAAGGCCGGCTGGTCGTCGCCATGGTCACGGGCCGCTCGCGCGAGCGTTCTCGGGTCGCACGGGGTACGCTCGGCCAGAGCCAACGCCTCCCGGAAGAGGCCGGAGTCCTTGGCGGCTGCGAACCACTTGCCTTCGTCACCGGGCGTCGTGGTGACGAGATCGGAGAGGATCTCGCCGGCGCTCTTGTGCCGGTACTTCTTCGCGACCGCTCGGAAGGTCGCGAGGTACGTGCCACCGCGGTTGGCCGTCAACCCGTAGCGAGCATAGGCGTCGTCCGTCGCGCCTGCGGAAAGCAGAATCTCCTCGCAAAGCCGGTCGATGTCCCAGTCACTCGCCCACGGACTGCGGCTGGCTTCCGCGAGTTGGATGGCCTCGTCCCTCCGTCCCTGCGCCGCGAGCGCTCTCACCGCCCAGCGCTTGTACGGCCAGAAGATCTCGGCCTCGAGCAGGCCGAGCAGGTCGTCGTAGCGTTCGGCGACGTAGAGTGCGCTCAGACAGGCCGTCGTGCCGTGAAAATGGCCCCGCCGACCGCTGTCCGGGTTGAGCGCCATTCGGGTGATGCCGAGAAGTCGATCGGCCCACTCGGATGCGACCTCTTTCGAGGCGCACAGTCCACCCCAGGTACTCGGCGAGGGCTTCGATGTAGGGGATCTGGTCGGCGCCGTGCGCCTCGAAGAGACGCTCGAGCCAGGCGGTGCGGGTCTCGGCGTCGGCCGGCGCACCCGCGACAAGCGGAACGAGCGTCGCGAGCGCGTTGTTCACGGCCGTGCCGATCGCGCCCGACGAACTGTCGATGTTCTCGAGCGCCGGAGAGAGCCGCTCGATCAGAACCACGGCTCCTTCGGCCGCGAGGACGGCGTCGGTGCGCGCGACGGTCTTGATCTCGGTGACGGCTTCCTTCACTCGCTGAATCGCCGGCTGCGACCGCCAGCCAAAGGCGTGGCGGCGGAAGCGGGGCTTGAACGCCCACCGGTGACGTTCAGCGCGAGGCATCGTGCACTCCGCGCTTGACGCCCGACGCGCGATCGAATCGATTGAGCAGTGAACCGATCGCCTGCAGGGCACGGTCGAGCACCTCGGGCCCTGGCACAGGAATTCGCAAGTAGTCCTGCCCTGTAGAAGGGTCGCGCTGCACGAAGCTGAGTCCCTGGGGTCGCTGCTCGGGCGGCGTGCGTGATGCAGCAGCGAGTTGCTCCAGCAGCGTGAGACCGGTCTGCAGCAGCCCGGCCCAAGGATTGGCCGCGCCGGGAGTCTCCGGCATCGAGGGCCGCGCCACGACGCTTCGGGCGGCGGGTTGTTCGTCGCCCGCCCGCTCGGCCACGGTCGGCTCGTCTTTCTGAACGACGGCCGGCTCGGAGATCGCGGCGGCCGTCTTCTCGACGGTCTCCATGAAGCGGGTCAGGCGGCTGCCTCCGAGGAACACCTCCCGCTCGCCGCCATCGAGCACTCCGGCAAAAAGGGATTTCTTGAACTTCAGCACCGACAGCATCCCCTCTTCGATCGTCCCCTCGGCCACGAAGTTGATCACCTGCACGGGCCGCTTCTGCCCGAGACGATGAACGCGGCCGATGCGTTGCTCGAGCACCGCAGGATTCCACGGTAGGTCCATGTTCACGACAACCGACGCGTGCTGCAGGTTCAGCCCGACGCCGCCCGCGTCCGTGGACAGAAACGCGCGGCATTGCGCCTCGTCGCGAAACCGATGTATCAGGTGCTTTCGCTTGGCCCCGTCCACGCCACCGTGAAAGAGCACGTGGTCATAGGGTTTGCCTTCGAGTTGCCTGACGAGCAATTCGTGCATCCGCAGCCACTGGCTGAAGACGACGACCTTGGCCTCTGGGTGTTCCAGCGCCTCGTCGAGCAGCGTGGAGAGTTCGTCTGCCTTCACACCGAAATCGGTCTCGTGGTCCAGAAGGTAGGTGCTGTCGCAGCTCATGCGCATGTTCTGGAGCGCGATCATGAGCCGTCGTTGGTCGGCCTCGGACAGAAACCGGTAGCGCCGCCATTTCGAGACGATCTTTCCGACGATCTCGCGGTTCTCTTCGTGGTACGCGATCTGCTGCGGCGTCATCGGCACGAAGAAGTTCTTGTCGAGGCGCGCAGGCAACTGCGTGGCCACCTGCGCCTTGCTTCGGCGGATCAAGATGGGCGACAGGGTCTTGCCGATGCGATCGAGGTCTTGGTAGCCGACGACCTTCCCGTGTTCGTCGCGCACCTGGTGATCGGCGAGGAACCGGAAGGTCGGCCCGAGTCGGTGCCTGTCGACGAACTCGACGATCGAGACCAGTTCCTCGAGGCGGTTCTCGAGCGGTGTCCCTGTGAGCACGATCGCGTATGGTGAGGCGATGCGCTTGACGCTGCGCGCCGTCCGCGTGCTCCAGTTCTTGATGCGCTGCGCTTCATCGAGGATCACGAGGTCGGGCGACCAGCCGGCGATGAAGTCGAGATCGGCGTGAACCGTGTCGTAGTTCGTGATGGTGAAGAACGTCGACGCGGACCGGTATTGCTGCTCGCGCCGGGTGCGAAGGCCGCCGACGACGGTGGCCTGGCGGCTGGTGAACCGGGCGATTTCTCGCTCCCACTGGTGCTTCAGTGATGTCGGACAGACGATGAGGACGCGCTCGACGCCAAACCGCTGCGCCATGATCTCGACCGCAGCCAGCGCTTCCACGGTCTTTCCCAGACCCATCTCGTCGCCCACGAGCGATCGCCCGGCACTGGCCGCGAACAGCGCCCCCTCGCGCTGGTAGTCGTAGAGGTCGCACTTGAGGAGCTTGCGGAACGCGCCGTCGCGGCTGCCCCTCGGGAAGGCCGCCGCGATGACGCGCACACGCCGCGTCCGGTCGCGCACCTCGGCGATGAACCCGAGCACATCGTCGTAGCACCGCACGTCGTGGTCCAACTTCGACGCGTCCGAGAGGAACGACTCGAACTTCGCGAAGGCGCTTTCTCTCAGGATGCCTTGCGTCGAGAAGTACCGGGCTGCGAGCGAGCGCAGCGGGTCTGGACATGCCGTGCCAGGCCGGAACCTCACATCTCGTCGCGCCCCGTACTGGAGGGCCACCTCGCTGTACGGCGGCTCGAACCCACGCTCGAGCGCCATCCGCGTCGCGCGCTTCCGCTCGAGGCGACCGAGCACGAACTCGATGTGCTTGCAGGTGCCGAGGGAGTTCGTCGTGAAGTCGCCGCAGGTGCAGTAGTTGTCGCCCGGGCCCCCGCCGCGAATCGCGACCCGATACGTGCCGGACGTCTGGGGATTGGTCACCTGATACTCGGAGAACACCGGCTCGGTGCCGACGTTCTTCAGCATAAACGCCTGCTCGCGCCCGAATTGCCGCCGAAGTTCGCGCTGCCACATCTCGAGCGACATGTCGTCTGGCTTGTGGAGCCGCGAGAGTCTGCGGGGTGTCTTCATCGACATTCGGCCTGCTCCTTTCACGAAAGCGGCGCACCTCGTCAGCTGCGCGCGCCGTACCGCGCCGCTGATCGAGCGCGGGCGGTGCCAGATCTTATCCGATGTGTCAGACTGCGTCGGACGACCGCGGACCTTTTCGCTTCGCGCTCGACGTCCTCGCGTGCAGCGTCGCCAGCGACGGCGCGCCGACCTGCATCCCGGGTCGATCGATCTCGCGAACGCGGTCGCCCTCGAGCTCACGCCCGAGGAGTGGCAGGCGCTCCTCCAATACTTCCTCGTGGTGAAGCGCAAACCGGTTGGTCGCGCCGATTCTGAAGCGCCTGCGCCCGGTGTTCCAGCCGGAGACCATAAGCGACCGCGAGAGCATGGTTGGCCACGTCGAGGTGTTCCCGTTCGATGCCGGATTCGAGTTCGACGTGGACGGGGAAGCGTGGTTTGCCGACGACCAGTATTGCGTCCGGTCCGGCTGTCCGTGTGAGGACGGCGTGCTCTCGTTCCTCCGGGTTCCGACTACTGCGGCCTCGGCGACCATGGATGGCAAGGACGCGCCCGCCATCCGCTACGGCTACAGGACCGGCGCGATCGAGGAACTGGCCCGACCCCGCCAAACGGCGCGGCCGGGACCCGGCACGGCGACAGGCGCGGAACGGGTGCATCTTCCGAGGACACATCCGCTCTGCGATCCGCACCCAACTCGAACTACCTGGCCGGTTTCGGAGCAGGAGCTTCGGCCTTGTCCTTGAACAGCAGCAAGGCGAACTCGCGCAGGCTCCGGCGCCAGCTCTGGAACTCGTGGGCCGTCAGCGGAGAGACGAAGAACGCAGCGTTGATGCCTGCTGCCTTCAACGCATCGATGCTGGCCTGCGGGTTGCCGCCGAAGCCGCCCATGGCGCCCGGGCCGGCTCTGCGTTCGCCTTGCGCGCCTGCTGCGGCTCCGCCTCGGCCTGCATCGGCACGCGCCGGGGCTGGCGCAGCAGCGCCCGGCCCCCTTCCGCCGACGCGATTGGCCCCGATCTCGCGACTGCCGTAGCTTACGAACACCAGCTTGACCTTCTCCTTGAAGCCGGGAGTGTTGTCCACATCGTCCATGGAGATGGTGCCGCCGCTGAAGAGGCCGATGTGTGAGAACGTGTCAATGTTGGCCAGCGTCACCATCCGGGTCTGCATGGCACCCATCGACAGGCCGGCCATGGCGCGATGCGGCTGATCGGCCAACGTGCGGAAGTTGCTGTCAACCCAGGGAATGAGGTCTTTGACCATCACCTGCCCGTACGCGCCGCCGCCGGGCCCGCCCACGCCAAACATCGCGCCCCGCGGAGCCCCAGATGCGCCTGCTCCGGCCCCGCCTCGGCCCGCATCAGCGGGAGCGCCGGGCGCAACGCCTCGACCGGGGACTGGGCCGGGACCGCCCACCGCACTGGTTTCCATGACCACGATGAAGGGGGGGATCTTTCCTTCCGCGAGCAGGTTGTCGAGGATCACGTTCGTTCGCCCCATCTCGGTCCAGACCCGCTCATCTTCGCCGCCGCCGTGCTGGAGGTAGAGCACCGAATACCGCTTGCTCGGGCTCTTCTCGTAATCCGGAGGCGTGTAGACGTAGATGTGGCGCCAGGAGTTGATCGACTTGGCTGTTGTCGGCGGGTCAGCGTCTCACCGAGGCGCTCAGCGGTGTAACCTCCGATGACCCCCCGACGAAGATGCTGTAGTCGCCAGGGAGAAGCTCCCAGTCGTCCTTCGCCTCGTTGAAGATGGACAGGAACTTCGGCTCCAGCTTCACGGTGATCGTCTTCGACTCCCCGGGCGCGAGCTGGACCTTCTCCCACGCGACCAGACGCTTGGGCGGCTCGTTGGCCGCCGCCGGAAGGCCGGCGTACACCTGGGCGATCTCCGCGCCTGCACGCTTGCCCGTGTTGCGGACCGTGAACGACACCGAGTCAATCGCGGCCTTCAGCCCCGAATAGGCGAACGTGGTGTACGAGAGGCCGTGGCCGAACGCGAACAGCGGCTGCTTGTTCTCGGCCTGGAACCACTTGTAACCGACCTTCAGGCCCTCGGTGTAGTCGATGTCGAAGGGCGTCATCTGGAATCGCTGCGCGGTGCACCCGCCGCGCCGGCCGGCGGCGTGGCCGGCGGCGGCGCCTGCGGGGCGGACCCGAAGATGATCGGGTGGGGCAGATCGGCGTCGGACCTTGCGAACGTCGCCGGCAGCTTGGCGGACGGGTTGACGTCGCCGAACAGGATGTTCGCCAGCGCCTCGGCGCCCCTGATGCCCGGGTACCAGATCTCGATGGCGGCGCCGACGCTGTCGATCCAGGGCATCGCCGCCGGACCGCCCGTCTCCAGGACCACGATCGTCCGCGGGTTTGCCGCGGCGACGGCGGTGATGAGCTCGTTCTGCGTCCCCGACAGGCTGAGCGACGGCAGGTCGCGTCCTTCGGTGGTCGGCTCGTTGACGAACACGATGGCCACCTCGGATGCCTTGGCGAGCGCCGCTGCCGCCTTCACGTCCACGCCGTCGTGGTACTCGACCTTCGCCCTCGGTGCCTTGGCCCGGACGGCCTTGAGCGGCGAGCTGGGGAACCAGACGGCGGGACCGCCGAATCGGCTCGGACCGCCGCCGGGCGGATCGACCTGTGCGGACCCGCCGCCCGACAGGACGCTCGTGTCGGCCTTCGAGCCGATGATCGCAATCGACTTCACGCGCGCGGCATCGAGCGGCAGCAACGCGTTGGCGTTCTTCAGCAGCACGGAACTCTGCTCCGCGATCCGCTGCGCACTGTCGGCGCCCTTGAAGGGATCCACGACCCGGCCGAGCGGCGGGTCGTCGATGACGCCCGCCGCAAATGCCGTGCGGACGATGCGCTGCACCATGTCGTCGATGCGGCTCATCGGCACCTCGCCTGCTTCCGACCGCCTTCTTCAGCGCGTCGCCGAAACGGGCCCGTTCAGCAGGGCCACCGGGCTGCTCGCAGTCCAACCCGGCCAAGGCGGCCTTGGCGGTGCTGTGCGTGGCGTTCCAATCCGACATGACGACGCCCTTGAAGCCCCAGGTCTTCTTCAGGAGCTGATTGAGCAGGTAGTCGTTCTCGCAGGCCCAATCGCCGTTGACCTTGTTGTACGAGCACATCACCATGCCGGGCTGGCTTTCCAGGATGGCGATTTCGAAGGCGAGCAGGTCCGTCTCGCGCATGATGCGCTTGCTCATCTTCACGTCGCCGATGTTCCGCCCGGTCTCCTGGTCGTTGAGGGCGTAGTGCTTGATGTCCCCGATGACCTTCTGGCTCTGCAGCCCTTTGACGAGCTGCGCGACCGTCTTTCCGGCGAGGATCGGGATCTTCACCGGCATACTCGAAATTCCGTCCATTGCGCGGCTCGCGCATCAGGTTGACCCCGGCGCCCAGCGACGCCTGGTACTGCTGGTCCCGAAGCTCGCGCCCGATCACCTCGCCGTACTCGTAGGCGAGATTCAGGTCCCACGCGGCAGCCAGGGCGATCGTCGACGGCAGCAGCGTGGCGTAGCGCCCGCGTTCCGCCGCGCCGCGCACGCCGACCGCCGAATCGGCCAGCTGAATGGGCGGCAACCCGAGCCGCGGAACGCCCTGGATGACGCCCGCGCCGCCGTTCGAGATGGCGCCCTCGGCCTGGAACCCGCCGCGCCCGTGAAGCACCGAGATCTTCTCGTCCAGCGTCATCTGCTGGACGACCATCGTCCGCGCGCTGATCGGGGGAAAGGGACGCGTCCATCCACGGTCCCTTGGGCGCCGCCTGCCGTTGAGGCGCCTGCGCGTACACGCCTGCGACCAGGACGCTGGCGAACAGTACGCCGACGGCACACCAGCGGCGGACTCCCAACACGGTCAATCTCGATGAAGTCATGGTGTCGCTCATGCCTCTCGGCTTCCTACTGCAGCTTGAAGTTCCACCGACCGTTGTCGCTCTTGGGATCGAACTTCGCGAGCGTGGGCGTGCTGTGGCCGACCGCGGTCAGCACGAACGGCTCCCTCGAGCCGGGCACCGACTTGGGCATGATGCGGTACGTGCCGTCGGTCAGCTGGTCGATGCGCCAGAGTTGTTCGGGACCGCCGGTGAACTTGGGAACCGCCACCACCTCCGCGTCGGCGGTTGCCGCCAGCGCGCGGTCGGTGCCGGCGATCGTGATCTTGAAATAGGGTGCGCCGGGATAGCCGCCTGCGTTGGCCGCCGGGGTGATCGTCCACTTCTGGTGCGGCCGGAACATGAAGTCGCCCAGGCGAACGCCGAGCGTGCCGGGTGCCCAGTCCTTCGACGCTTCGGCCAGGTCCTGGGCCGGAACCGGCGTGACGGGTCCCGCGGGCGCGGCGAACATGTTCGTGCCGGGACCACCGGGCGCTCCACCTCGCTGAGGATTCGCGCCTGCCGCAGCGGCTGGCGGAGCTGCCGTTCCAGCGGCCCCGGCTCCACGAGCGTTGGTTCCCCGCGCGCCTGCACCAGGCGCCCCGGGACCTGGTGCCCCGGTACCGCCGGGCGGTCCGCCTGGCGCGCCGAACCCGCCCCGTCTCATCGAGGCCATCCGCACGAAATCCACCGCCAGCTCCAGCGCGTAGCCGCTGCGCTCGGACTGGATCTCGTAGGTGCCTTCCCGGAAGTTGTCGCCGGCATACGGCCAGCCGTCCTTCCAGAGCAGCGGGCGGATGTCGAGCACGCTGCGGCCGCTGCGGTCCAGGTCGGCCTCGTAGTGGCAGGAGAACTTCTGCACGCCGTCGCCGAGGTCCAGCAGGCCGAAGTGGCCGGGCCCGACGAAGCGCCCGCTGGCGGCCACCACGAGCTTGCCGCCGCCCTTGAGCATGTCGATCCCCATGTTGTCCACGTAGGGGCCGGTGACCTTCTTCGAGCGGCCCACGCGGATGTTGTAGGTCGAGTTCGCGCCGTCGCAGCACGTGCCGTGAGTGCCGAGCAGGTAGTACCAGCCGTCGCGATACATCAGCGCAGTGGCTTCCATGTCGATGGCGATGTTGACGGCCTTGTTGCCGGCCACGCGCTTGCCCGTCTTGGGATCGAGTTCGACGAGGCGGATGAAGCCGAAGTAGGTGCCGTAAGTGAGCCACAGCCGGCCGTCGTGGGATCGAGCAGGAACGCCGGGTCGATGGCGTCGCAGTCCTCGACGCCGTCGGACGAGGCGACGACGGTTTCGTCGTGAATACCCGAAGTCGGGGGAGTTGGGGTCGAGCGTCTTCGTCCACATGACGTAGACGTTGCTCGCGTGTCCGCCCGCCATGCCGCCGCCTCCCCGGGCGTAGGTCACGTAGTAGCGGTTGCCGATCTGGATGACGTCGGGGGCGACACCGCCGCCGGGACGCACCGCCCCGCTGCGCCAGGTCCAGCCGTCGTCGGAGATCAGGCCTCCGCCGCCGGTGCCGAAAGTGTAGTACTTGCCGTCGCACAACGTGATCGTCGACGGATCGTGGATGTAGGGTTCGCCGTCGAGCGCCGGGGCTGGTCGGGACTGGGCGAAGAGCCACGCGGGAGTGACGGCCGTGAGGGCGGCCACCGCTGCGGCGAGGAGATAGCGCTTCATAGGAACTCCGGGGATGGGACGATGGAAACCACGCATGGGAAGACTCACCGATTCTCGGCCAGGTCGAGATTCAGCGTGAGCTCTTTGATCGGCTCGCCGTTCTCGTCGATGAAGCGGACGCAGAAATCGCTCATGCCCGGGCCGTTGATGACGGCGCCGCGAATGACGTTCCGGCCCTTGTTGAGCGTGAGGCGCGTGGAGACGCAGTCGTCCATCACCATGCGGCGATCGCCGGAGAGCAGCACGGCTTCCTTGCCGTTGAGCCACCACATCGACGCCGAATTGGAGCCGACGGCCATGCGGACGTTCTTCATCTCGCGCGGGCTGTTGACGACGGTGACGGCCCAGAAGATGACGCCGTAGGTCGGCTTGTTCAGGCCGTAGGCGAAGCGAAACAGCTTCACGTTGAAACCGGAGGAGTCCAGGGCATGCCACGCGAGCTCCTGGCCGTCGACCGTCACCTTGTCGCCGTCTTCGCGGAACCACGGTGAACTGATCCGGGAAGTACTCCGTGGCGAACGCGTTCCGGACGTAGCTGTCGGTGAACACGGTGTTGGTGCGGTTCGGCTTGGTGATCGGCTCGAGCAGCAGCCAGCGCTGGAGGAAGCCGTCGGTGTCCGGCGCCCGGGGGGTGCGGTTGCCGGCGTGAAGTACGGCGCGATCGTGCGCGGGGCATTGTCGGGCACGCCGGCCCGGGTCGCGCCCGGCGGTGCGACCGACTGGGCGCCGCCTGGCGCGGGTATCCGAGCGGCGCCAGACTGCGCGCCCACGGGGACGTGGGGCGCGCACACGGCCATGACGCAGACCGCGAGGAACGCGACCTTGCAGAACGTCTTCATGACAAGCCCTTCTTGATGAGTCTCACCGTCTCGAGGCGACGATCGCCTCGTCACCGACCGCAGGCGGCCGCCGCCGCGACGCCGAGACGGCCTTGCTTCCGCCTCACGCTGATCGAATCTCCAACACCGCAACCGTGTAGGGCGCCAGGTCCACCGCGAGGTCCGTCGCGTAAGTGATTGGACGACTCACGGGCGCTATCGCGTCCGGGTGTTCCAGGGAAGCCGCGTCCCTCAGCCCGGCGCCGATCGTGTGCAGCGTCGCGGCCGCTTTCTCCGGGACCTTGGTGCCTTGGAGACGCACGAGCAGGGTGTTGCGGGTCGGTTCGTAGTTCACGGCCTTGATCACGATACGGCGGGCGTCGGCGCTGGCCGTGGCGATGGCGTCGACTGTGCCGGGGCGCCAGGATTCGGGCTTCATGGTCGCGATCTCGTCGAAGAAAGTGTTCCGGGTCTGGGATGTCGCGGAACGTGCCGCTCGTGGAGGCGAGATAGCGTTCGGCGTAGTGCTCGCGGAACAGTTTCTCCACGGGATAGGCCGCCGCCGGGGAACCAGGAGACGTGGTCGTGGTAGATGAAGGACGTCCAGGTGGGGTCGTCCGTCGTGTTCCGCAGGAGCAGGGCGGGGCAGGTCATGGTCAGGCCGGGGCCGAGTTGCTCGTACATCGATGAGGCGAGCCGGCAGCGTGCAGTCCGGCGCGCCAGTCGTAGGTGCGCGCCAGGTTCCACTCCAGGACGGCGATTTCGATCTCCGGGTGCGCTGAACCGCGGATGTAGTCCCGCAGCTTGACGAGGTACTCGCGGATGCGGCGCAGGCCGGTCTCGAAGCTGTCGGGCTCGTACTCGTAGTTGTGGCAGCCGAGGATGTCGAAGTTCTTTCCGGCGAGGTCGATCACCTTCTGGCTCCAGATCATGTCGTTGGAGCGCTTCTGACCGCACGCCACGATCCGCGCCTGGGGCGCGATGGCCCGCAGCCGGCTGCCATAGAGGTTGACGACCTCGGCGTACTTCTCCGGCGTGAAGCCGTTGTTCATCGGCTCGTTGTCGATCTGGAAGTAGCGGACGCCGTAGGGTTCGGCGTGGCCGTTGGCGGCGCGCAGGCGGCCCAGTTCCGTGGTGGGCGGGTCGTTGAGGTAATGAACCCAGTCCATCGCGTACTGCACCGCGTCGGGATCGGTGCTCGGCGCGACCAGCACGATCAGGGGCTCGGAGTCGAGCTTGCGGCAGAGGGTGAGAAACTCCTCCGTGCCGAAGCCGTAGTAGTCCGAGTAGCCGCCCCACATCATGTTGGGGTGATAGCGGCGCGACACGTAGGGGCCGATGCCGTCCTTCCACTTGTACGTGGAGGCGAAGGACCCGCCCGGCCAGCGGATGAAGGGCGGCGCGAGATCGCGGAGCGCCTGCAGGAGGTCCGGGCGCAGCGCGCCGTCGCGGCGGACGTCCGCCCGCATCATCGAAATGAAATCGAGGAGCAGCGATCCGGTGCCGGCCGCCGCGATCTCCACCGAGGCCTGCGTGTCCCGCACGGGACTGGTGAAGCGGTAGGGGATCTCCTGCCAGTCGGAACCCGTGACGGCGAGCGGAACAGAGGCGATCTGCGCGCCCTGTGAGGTTGCGACGCGAAGGGTCAGACGCAGGGCGCCAGCCTCGCGCTTGATCCAGATGGAGCCGTCGTACTCGCGGCCGGCGTCCACGAAGATGCGGCCCTGACGGATTCCGGCGCGCCCGCCCTCCGCGCGCAGGCGCACGCTCTTCTTTCCGTTCTTGAAGTTCGCCTCCGCGAGCTCGACGCGGCCGCGGTCCGAGAACGGCTTCCAGTACGTGTCAAAATCCTCGCCCTCGAATCCGCAGCCTTGGATCTGCTCGGCGAAAAGACCGTCTTCCACGGAGTGGTTGATGTGCTCGAGGAAGTGCCCGTAGATCCGCCTGTCGATGGGCGCGATGGCCCGGTCGGTGTCGACGAGCAGGATGGCGACGCCTCGGAGCGCCCGCCGCGCAGCGGCTGCCCGCGGGGTCTCGCGGCCGGACTCGACGCCCGACTGTTGGGGGGCGGCGGCAGCGGCGGCCGCGACCGGGGTCAGGAGGAAGGTGCGTCTGTTCATGGGCGGCCCGTCAGAGTTCGGTCTTCAGGTGCGGAATGCCGGCCAGCGGCTGGCCGCCGCCGACGCTGATCTCCACCTTCTCCTTGGGCAGGTCGCCGGAGGCCACCGTGAACGTCACCTGCCGGCTCTCGCCCGCACGAAGATGGATTCGCTGGAAGCCGCGGAGATTGCGGATCGGAGCATCCTCTCCGGGGCCGCCGTCGATGTACAGCTGCACCACCTCGTCGCCATCCACCGTCGACGTGTTCTTGACCGTCGCTCGGATTTCCGCGCCCTTCGCTGTGCGCCTCGCGGTCAGGCCCGAATACTGGAAGGTCGAGTAGCTCAGTCCGAAACCAAACGGATAGAGAGGCTCGCCCTTGAAGTAGCGATAGGTGTGGCCCTTCATGTTGTAGTCGGTGAACGCCGGAAGCTGTGACGTGCTCCTGTAGAAGGTCACCGGGAGACGGCCCGCCGGGTTGTTCGTCCCGGCCAGCGTGTCCGCGATGGCGGTAGCCGGCTTCTTCGCCGCCGTACCAGGCCGAGAGGATCGCGGCCGCGTGCTCCGCCGCGTAGTTGACGGCCAGGGCGCTGCCACTGGTCAGCACCACCACCACGGGCTTGCCGGTGGCGATCATCGCCTTCACGAGGTTCTCCTCGGTCTCGGGCAGTTCGATGGCGGTGCGATCGCGGCCCTCGCCTTCCTGCGAGCCGTTCAGGCCGACGCAGACGATCACCACGTCGGAGTCCTTCGCGACCTTCTCGGCCTCGGCGAGCAGGACAGCCGCGGGCGGAATCCAGTTGAGCTCGGCCGAGCCCTCGGGACCCGTCTGCTGGAACTCGACGCGCACGGCATACTTACGCCCGCCTTCGAGCGCCACTGGCGCCGGCAGCCGCGCCGTCCGCCTGGTCCCGGGCCCTGTCCCTGGCCTTGCCCCGGGCCAAGGCCGGCCGGCCTGGCGCCGGCGGGTCCGCTGGGGTTCACTTCCTTGTCGTCGAGGAACAGCTTGATCTTGCCGTTGCGGTTCCACTGCCCGGTCCGCGCGGAAAGCACGTAATCGCCGGTGGCGGGCGGCGTCAACGTGCCGGTCCAGCGGATCGAGTACTTCTCGCCGTTGATGGCCGCCATCACGGCCGGTTCTTCCATGAAGGAATCGAAGTACACGCGCGGCTCGGTCCGCCGGAGCTTCGGCTGGCCCTGGAAATCGGGATTGTCCCAGTACTCCACGAGCAGTCCCGGCCCGCTGCCGTCCGGTGTGGTCAACACGTTCGGCGCCACGAGCGCCGGCGTCGTGGAGGTGTAGTTCGCGCCCAGCGCGTACTGCACCTTCGCCTTCGCAAACTGCTTCGCGATGCCTTCGAGCGGCGTGACCTGCTTGGATGAGATGCCGTTGTAGTTGCCCAGCAGCCCGACCGGGTCGTCGGCGGACGGGCCGATGACGGCGATCCTGCCGACGGTCGGTTTCAGCGGCAGGAGTCCGCCCTGGTTCTTCAAGAGAACGATGGCCTCCCGCTCGGCCTGGCGCGCGAGCTGCCGGTGCGGCGGCGGAATCGTTCTCGGAGTAGCGGAATCTTCGTGTACGGGCACGCGCTCCGGCGGATCGAACATGCCGAGCCGGATGCGCGCTTCGAAGAGCCGTTCGGCGGCGCGGGTGATCTCGGCCTCCGTGATCGTGCCGGCCTTCACCTCGTCGAGCAGGCTCCTGTACTCGCCGCCGCAGGTCAGGTCCGTTCCCGCCTTGACGGCCGCCACGGACGCCGCGCCCTGCGTCGCGGCGTACTTGTGACTCCGGAAGATGTCGCCGATCGCGCCGCAATCGCTCACCACGTAGCCCTGGAAGCCCCACTGCTCGCGCAGGCGCTTCTGAAGGAGGTCCGTGCTGGCGCAGCCGGGCACGCCGTCCACCGCGTTGTAGACGCACATGATGGAACCGGCCTTGCCTTCCGTCACCGTCGCCTTGAACGCGTACAGGTAGGTATTGACCAGGTCGTACTCGCTGACCTTGGCGTCGAACGAATGGCGCAGCGGTTCGGGGCCGCTGTGCACGGCATAGTGCTTCGGCGTGGCGATGGTCTTCAGGTAGCGCGGATCGTCGCCCTGCATGCCCTTGACGAATGCGACGCCCATGCGGCTCGGTGAGAAACGGATCCTCGCCGTAGGTCTCCTGACCGCGCCCCCACCGGGGATCGCGGAAGATGTTGATGTTCGGCGACCAGTAGTCCAGATAGGCGATGCGGCCGGGAGCGGCGCCGGGCGCCACTTCGGTCACGGGCGGCTGGCGCATCGCTTCGTGGAACTTGGCGCGGGCTTCCGTGGAGATGACGTCGGCCATCTTGCGCACCAACTCGGGATCGAAGCTGGCGCCGAGCCCGATCGGCTCGGGGAACACGGTCGCGCGGCGCTGGGCGACGCCGTGCAGGGCCTCGTTCCACCAGTTGTAGACCGGCACGCCGAGACGCGGAATGGCGGGGGCGCTGTTCTGCATCTGCAGCACCTTCTCCTCCAGCGTCATTCGGGAGACGAGATCCGCCGCCCGCTTCGCGGGCGACAGGGCGGGATCGAGGTAGGGCGCGCCGGCCGGCTGGCCGAACCCCGTCGTCGCCAGCGCGACAAGGATGATCGCAAGCAGGAACGTTCTCACCTGTCCATCTCCTGTTCTCCTGACCCCGCGCGCCTACTCGAAGGTCACTCGATACACCTGCCTGGGTTCCACGTGAACCACCCAGACGCCGTTCGACTCGGTAGCCCTGATCGTGCGACCACCAGATTGGATGCGGCGAATGCGCTGTCCGCGCGGCGGCCGGATCCTGACGTCGCGCTGCTACGGCGGCACGCAGGGTCGCCGAGACAGCCCGACCGTTCGCCCACGAGGCGTCGACCTCCACGTTGCCGCGCGCCCGAAGACCGGTGAAGCGGCCCTCGGGCCACGACGAGGGCAATGCCGGGAGAAGAGCGATCGCTCCCGCATGGCTCTGCAGGAGCATCTCCGCGATCCCGGCAGCAGCGCCGAGATTGGCGTCAATCTGAAAGACCTGGCGGCTCGCGTTCAGCAGGCTCTCGGCCGCCGTCGACAGCAGCGCCTGGACGTGTTGCTGCGCCCGCCCCCCGTCCTCCAGCCGTGCCCACAGCGCGACGTACCACGCCGCGGACCAGCCGCGCCGACCGGCGCCGTTCTGCACCCTGCGCTCGAGCGACACACGTGCCGCCGCCGCCTGGTCGGGTGTCCCCCTCACGGTGATCTGGTCGCCGGGAAACAGCGCGAACAGGTGCGAGACATGGCTCATCCCGGGCTCGTTCTCGTCGTAGTCCTCGCTCCATTCCTGCAGCTGGCCGTGCTTCCCGATCTTGAGATCCGGGATTTGCTTCAGCGCATTCTCCAACTCCGCGCGGTAGTCGGCATCCACTCCGAGGATTCGCGAGGCGTCGACTGTCGCGTGGAAGAGGCTGTAGATGATCTCGTAATCCATGGTGGCGCCGACGGTCTGCCGCCCCACCTTCCCGTTCGCCATCCGGTAGCTGTTCTCCGGCGAATAGGACGGATTGGTGATCAGGTGCCCCTTGCCGTCGTCGATCAGGAAGTCGAGGAGGAACTGCGAGGCTTCCTTCATCACGGGATAGGCGTCACGGCGCAGGAAGGCCCGGTCCAGCCCGTACTGATAGCGTTCCCAGAAGTGGAGGGCGAGCCATGCCCCGCCCATGGGCCAGATGCCGACGTATCCGTAATCGACCGGCGCGGTGTCGCCCCAGGCGTCGATGTTGTGGTGAAACACGAAACCCCGCGCGTTGTACATCTGCTTCGCTGTTCGGCGGCCGCTCTCGCGCGACATCTGAACCAGGTCGAACAGAGGCCCGGTGGTCTCCGGCAGGTTGCCGACCTCCGCCGGCCAGTAGTTCATCTCGACGTTGATGTTCGTCGTGTACTTGCTGTCCCAGGGCGGGGTGAAGTCCTCGTTCCAGATGCCCTGGAGGTTGGCGGCCATCGTGCCGGGCCGGCTGCTGCCCATCAACAGGTACCGGCCGAACTGGAAGTACAAGCGCGGCAAGTCCGGGATCCTCTCCGCCGTTCCTGACGTGCGCCAGGCGCTCGTCGGTCGGAAGGTCCTCGACCGATCGGTCGAGCCCGGGTCGCGTCAGCGCCAGATCGACGCGCCGAAACAACCGCTCGTGATCCGCGGCGTGCGCAGCCCTGAGGACCGCATACGGCGTCGCCGCGCGGACCAGGTACTGCTCGCAGGCCGCGGTCGGATCCCCGCCGCGATAGTCGGTGGCGGCAACGATGAGCAGGGTGGCCGCGTTGGCGTTGGAGACGTTGACGGCGTCGCCGGACGCCTCGGTCCGTCCGCCTTCACCGACGGCACGCAGGACCGCTCGAAACCGAACTCCTGTCGACTCGATCTGATCGAGCTCGGCCTTGCGGCGCTCCGGCGTCATCCAGGGCTGCTGCCAGTACGTCGAGTGGGCCTTCGCCTCTCCCTGCAGGATGACGCGGTCGGGTGCAGCGACGGTCGTCTGACCGTCCTGTTGGCGTGCGAGCGTCGCGCGAAACGACACCAAGCCCGGGGCCGCGCACGAGATGCGCACGACGATGGCCTGAGCCGGTGCGGACGAGAAATCTCCCGATTACAGCTCGCTCCGCCGGCACGGTAGCTCACGCGCACGATGCCCGTCGCAAGGTCCAGCTCGCGCCGGTAGTCGCTGGCGTTCTCCAGCCCTGGGAATTCGAGGTTCAAATCGCCCAGCGGCTGATACGGCGGCTGGCGATGGGGGATGCCTACGAGTTTCTCCTCGGCCAGGCGTCTCCGCCTCGGCTGCCCGGCCTTCGAACAGCAGTCGGCGAAGCTCCGGCAGGGCTTTGAGCGCCTCCGGATTGACGCGATCGCGCTTCTTGCCGTTCCAGATCGTGTCTTCGTTCAGCTGGATCCGCTCTTTGGCGAGGCGGCCAAAGACCATCGCACCCAGCCGGCCATTCCCCACGGGCAGGGCATCCTTCCATTCCTGTGCGGGGTGCGCGTACCAGAGCACGCGGTCGTTCGGGCGGGCGATGGCGCGGGCGGGGACGCTGGACAACGCGAACAGGAGCAGGGAGCAGACGAGTCTCGTGCGCATGCGTCGAACCCCGATGAAAGGGGGGCGCCCCGGATGAAGAACCCCTGGAGTGTAAGTGCATGCGCCACTGGGAAGAAAGGGGGATTCACGGCCCCGGCCTGAGTTGGAGGTCAATGTGGTAGACGCGGCCGGAAGCTGCCAGTGTAAGCGCTTACCCGATGGCGACCCGTGCGACTGGAGCGCAAACGACCGGACGGCGATGACGTCGCCCCGGGAAGCCTGTAGAGGGTTGGGAAGCCCCGCGCGGCGATATACTCCCGTTGCCCGCTCGCGCTCTCGTCGGCCGGCCGCAGCGTTGCGACGCGCACGCTTCCAGCCGCCAGCGAGAAGCACGTTGATGACTCGAGACGCCGTGACCATGCGACACCACATCCCCGCCTTCATCGTCGTCGTCGCGTCCGCGTTGGCGGTCGCGGGAGCGGCCGCCGGCGCCGGTCAATTGCCCGCGCCGACGCTGGTGCGTCCCGTGTCGCGCAACCTGGCGCCTGGCACCGATGGCTTCATCAAGCGCTGGCTGATCCTCGAGCCGATCGCGGCGAACGGGTTGACCGACAGCTTCGTCCAGGCGGCCGTGAAGAAGGAGTACTTCCCCGAGCAGCTCGGCGTCCTTCCCCACGACGGCGACACGGTAACCGTCGGCGACGCCACGCTCGCCTGGCACGCCGTCGACACGAAGAACTACAACGTCAACCTCTACCACTTCGCCTACGCGCTGAAGAAGCCCACGTCGAACGTGCTGTTCTGGGTCGTCACCATGCTCGACTGCCCGCAGCAGGTGCGTGGCGTGCGGTTGGCGGTGGGCTCCAACGCGGCTTCGGTGTGGTGGGTCAACGGTCGTGAGGTGATCGGCATCTACGGCGATCGCCAGTCGGTGATCGACGATGGGGTCTCGAAGCGGCTGACGCTCGAGAAAGGTAGGAACATCGTGCGTGCGGCCGTCGTGAATGGCGGCGGGGCCACCGACTTCTGCGCACGGATCCTGGATGCGGATGACAGGCCGCTGACACGGTTCACCGTGAAACTGCCCGACGCGGCAAGGTAGACGGAGTTCACCGGACGATCGGACGGCAGCGGAGATCCTCGATGAGATACCTGGTTGTGGCGGTCCTCCTTGTCGTGGCGTCGGTCTGCCGTGGCGCTCGACGGCCAAATCGTCATCCACGACCCTTCGACGGTCGTGCAGTGCGACGGCAAGTACTACACCTTCGGCACCGGCGGCACTGCGCTGGTCTCCGACGACGGATGGACGTGGCGCGCCGGAACCAGGGCGCCGCGCGCGCGGCATGGCGCCCGATCTCATCCACATCGGCGACCGCTACTACCAGTACATCGCCAGGAACGTCGGGGCTCAGCCCAAGGCCGAAATCAACATGATCTGGAGCAAGAGCCTCGATCCGAACTCCCCCGACTACAGGTGGGTCGAAGGCGGCGTCGTGGTTTCGACCAACGGCATCGAGGACTGCAACGGCATCGATCCCGGGACGTTCCTCGATCCGACGACGGGCAGGCTGTGGCTGACCTACGGTTCGTACTTCGGGTACATCCGCGTCGTGGAACTCGATCCGAAGACCGGCATGCGGCTGTATCCGAACCTGAAGCCGTTCGACATTGCGATCAACTGCGAAGCCTCGACCATGATCTACCGCGACGGCTGGTACTACCTGCTGGCCACGCATGGCAGTTGCTGCCGCGGCGCCGATTCCGGTTACAACATCCGCGTGGGCCGCGGCAAGAAGCCGACCGGACCCTTCCTCGACGACAACGGCATCGACATGATCCAAGGCGGCGGCAAACTCGTCATCGGGTCCGGCGGCCGTCTCGTCGGTCCGGGCCATTTCGGCCTGCTCGATCTCGGCGAGGGGGTCCAGAAGTTCTCGATGCACTGGGAAGCCGATTTCGACCGGGGCGGCGCGAGCGTGATCGATATCCGCCCGCTGATGTGGAAGGACGGCTGGCCGATCGCCGGAGAGAACGCCAAGGAAGGAACCTACGAGATCGAGTCGGTGCGCACCGGCACGGCGCTCGAACTCGCTGTTGAGGGAATCCCGGTGGGTGGACGCCGCGCGGGCAGAGGCGGCGCGGGGCTGGGTCTGGGTTCAGGCGCCGTTGGGGGACAGGGTGAGCTGGGGGCGCCGCAGGCCGGCCGCCGGCCGGCAACCGCGGCGCGGGCGCTCCGCCGGCCGGCGCGACAGCGGGTCGTGGCGGGATGGGCGGTGGAATGTTCGGTGGGTCCGGCTCCCCGCAGCCGGATCAGGACGTGAACCAGGTCTCGGCGAACTGGCCATCCGGCAACCTGGACGCCCGCATGAGCAACTACCTCTGCCAGGCGCAGCAGAAGTGGACGCTGAAGGCGGTGCCGAACGGTGGTGGCTACCCGGCTCTCCCTACTTCAGGATCACGGTGGCAGGAACGGAACGCACTCTGGCCGCCACGGAAGAGGGCGAACTGGTTGTCCTGCCGGCGTTCAGCGGCGGTCCGGAGCAGACTGTGGCGGCTGGATCAGCTTGCCGATGGCTCGTGGCGCATCATGCCGAAGGCCGTGCCGAACGCCAAGACTCCCATGGCGCTCTCCGCGATCGGCGCGAGCAGCGCGACGCTGTCGAAGTACGACCCGGCCGGCAACAAGCATCGCTGGCTGCTCAAGCGGCCGTAGCACTCACGAGTCGTGCCTCTCGATGCTCAAGGTGTCCGCTCAGGTACAGGCACAGGCATCCGCCATCTCCTCACCTGAGGCGCAGTTCCAGCCACCCGTCGGTCGTCCGCCCGGCGCCGCCGGCGACCCAGCCCTCCAACTGCGACCCTCGGCGTCCGGCCGACCCTCGGGCGCACGTCGCCGGCGCCTAGCTGGGAGGAGCCGTCTGCGACAGGCCGGAGCGTGTCGCACTGTCAGATCCACCTGGGCGACGGCGGGATGGTCGTCGTCTGGGAGTAGACGACACCCGTCGCGATCGGACATTCTGCAGAGCGGGCCCTCTGGCCAGCGTGTCTCATTCGTGTCTCATCGCGCCTGCGCAAGTTCGCCGAGGCATCGCTAAGACATTGAAGGATCAATGGCTTGCAGGAATGGAAGACGAGCCCGATAACGTGGTCCATGGACGGATCGACGGCCCACGATCACCAGCTGCGGTAAGTGCTTGCTGTGGAAGGAATTGATTTGGCTGGGAGGCAGGGATTTGAACCCCGATAACGTGGTCCAGAGGCGGAAAGGCCGGAAACGACGGTGACCGGTCTTGGCGGTTTTCCTAGGGTTTTCTGCAACCATCGTCTGGCCGGCTGCGGTGGAGACGCATGGTTTCGTGCGCAGTTTGTCAAGTTCTTATCAAGATCGCCCTATGACGTCGCCGACGTCGACGCGTTTCTCCGCGCCCAGTACGTGTACCGGCATCGGGCGACGGACGATCTTCCAAGTAGTTTTGCAGCGCCACGCCGCGCAGTATTCACAGGTCCCAGGCCGCGCGATCCCCGGCTAATGTTCGATTGAGGGGCGTGCCCAGCCCCGGCACCGTGCGGACTTCTTCCGCACCGAGAAACCTGCCGTCGGCGACATCATCGAGCCCGAGACGCTGAGCGCGAGCGAGGCGTCGAGCGGACGTGGATAGTCGTCGCACGTGACGTGTCCGCCTTCGACTCCATTCCTGGGTCGCTGATCCAGGGTCGCGGGCTACCGTTCCATGGGTCTCGGCAGCACTCCCGGGGGGCCTCATGCCAAAGAGCTTCGAACTTCCGTCTGGCGCAATGAATCGTCGAGGTCGACAATCAACCCCAGAGACCTGCTGAGGCTGACCTTCGGTGGTGGAGCGGGACTCGCGATCGGCGGGCTCCTCGACGTCCCAGCGATGCGGGCCGCGACGAAGCTCTCAGACGTCAGCGAGTTCACCACCTCGTGCAACTTGTGCTCGTGCGGGTGCGGCATGATCGCCACCGTCCGCGGCGGCGAGCTTGTGAAGATGGAAGGCGACTACGACCACATCGTGAATCGCGGGTCGTTGTGCGTCAAAGGCATTTCCATCCCCTCTTTCAGAAGGCGGCCCGGCTGTTCGGCCCTGCCGTACATCGAACACCAGGCCCGACTTTGACATAGCCCCACGGTCTGGGGGGACGAGATCAATCCGAGTCAGGAGATCGCCAAGGAACAGCACGAAGGGCCACCGATCGACGCCGGCCGGGCGAAACTTCGGATTGGCGGTGCCACAGCACGACCGATAGTCACCGCTCACGATCGTGGAGTGAAGAGGATGGCCGCGTACCCAGCGAGAGGCCGACATGCCTGAAGCCGACGACAGACTGCGCGATCGTCCGTTCCTGATTCTGGTGACGAGCCACTGGCTCAGTCTCGTGGGGACGGGACTGGTGGGGACCGCTCTCATCTCCTGGCTGTTCGTGCTGCCCCTCCAGCTGCGAGGACACACCGACAACCCCTACATCGGCATCGTGGTCTTCATCATCGTCCCCGTGGTCCTGGTCTTAGGACTGGGGATGGTGCCGATCGGTGTCTTGTTGGCCCGAAGACGCGCCAGGCAGCGGCTCACCGAGCGGATCGTGGACCGACGGGTCGCGATCCGGCGATTGGTGGTTCTTGGCAGCATTGTCACTGTCGTCAACTTCGTCGTCGGGACTCAGGGTACCTATCGGGCGGTCGAGCACATGGAGTCGGTGCAGTTCTGCGGCCAGACGTGCCACGTCATGACGCCGGAGTTTCGCGCCCATGCGGTCTCGCCGCACGCGCGACTGGAGTGCGTCGAGTGCCACGTCGGGGAGGGGACGGGTGGCTGGATCAAGAGCAAGGCGGCGGGCATGCGGCAGCTCATCGAGGTCATGTTCAACACCTACCCGCGGCCAATCCCCTCGGCCCTCGAGACCGACAGGCTGGTGCCCGCGCGCGAGACCTGCGAAACGTGTCACTGGCCGGAGAAGTTCACGTCGACGCGCCTGCGGGTGATTCCAAGAATCGCCGAGGACGAAGCCAACACACCCAGCCAGACCGTGCTCATGATGATGGTCGGGGGCAGCCTGGTGCGCGGCATCCACGGGGCGCACTTCGGCCCTGGCGTCGAGATTCACTACAGCGCATCCGACAAGAAGCGGCAGAAGATCCCGTGGGTGGAGTACCGCAACACCAGGGACGGGGAAACGCGCGCCTACCTGGCCGCGGACGCAAACGCGGGCACGGTCAAGGATCTCCCCCGCTACCTGATGCAGTGCGTCGATTGCCACAATCGACCCGCCCACACCTTCGACCTGCCGGACCGGGCCATCGACCAGGCGATGACCGTCGGCCTGCTGCCCGCCACCCTTCCGTTCCTCAAGAAGAAGGGCGTCGAACTGCTGAAGACCGCCTACGCCAGCAGCGAGGAGGCGGAGCGACGCATCCCCGCCGAGCTCGCGGCCTACTATCGCCGAGACTACCCGGCAATCGCCTCGACAAGAGGTGCGGATGTGGCGGCTGCCGCGAAGACGCTGGTTAGCATCTACGACAGGAACGTATTCCCTGATCTGGGAGTCGGCTGGGGGCTATATCCGAACAATTTGGGTCACGAAGCCTCTCCGGGCTGCTTCCGCTGCCACGACGAAGCGCACAAAGCCGTCGACGGACGGACCATCACGCAGGACTGCGGGGTGTGCCACGAAGCCGTAGCCATCAATGAGATCTCTCCGGAAGTGCTCAAGACCCTCGGGCTCGACGCGAGGATCCTGGCCCTCCGGAAGAAGTAGAGCGCGCGGCGTTCGGTTTTCCTTTAACCGGTCCGTACGCACGCAGTCGCTCGACAACTGCGCCGGTATGCGGTTGTCGCCACGTGCGTCCACCTCGAGGGCTGCTACGTCGAAGACGGCGAGTCGGCGAGCGTGTTCCCACGCCTCGGAGGCTTCGCTTCTGGTGCGGACAGGGCGCCTCGTCTACACTGTTCCTTGGGTCCTACCCACATTTCACGGTCCAGTCCCCGTCAACGTGCCCGCACCGGGTTGCACGGGCGCCGAAGGCATTCGGGTCTCCTATCGTCCTCGGCAAGGAGCGCAGCCAATGAGCGCCGAAGAACTCCGTCTCGAGGCAGCCCGCATGAAGACCGCCCACTGGAAGAAGTGGGGGCCCTACCTGAGCGAACGCCAGTGGGGCACGGTGCGCGAGGACTATAGCGAGAACGGGGACGCCTGGAACTACTTCCCGCACGACCACGCCCGTTCGCGCGCCTACCGGTGGGGCGAGGACGGTCTGGCCGGCGTTTCCGACGACCGCCAGCGCCTGTGCTTCGCGCTGGCGTTGTGGAACGGCCGCGACCCGATTCTCAAGGAGCGCCTGTTCGGGTTGAGCAATGGCGAGGGGAACCACGGCGAAGACGTGAAGGAGTACTACTTCTACCTCGACTCGACGCCGACCCACTCGTACATGAAGTATCTCTACAAGTACCCTCAGGCAGCCTATCCCTACGACGACCTGGTCGCGACGAACCGCAACCGCGGCCGCGGCCAGCCGGAATACGAGCTGCTCGACACGGGCGTGTTCGACGAGGACCGCTACTTCGACGTCTTCGTGGAGTACGCCAAGGCGTCGCCCGAGGACCTGCTCGTCCGGATCACCGTGCACAACCGCGGCCCGGAAGCGGCGACGCTCCAGCTCCTGCCGACCCTCTGGTTCCGGAACGACTGGTCGTGGGGGGACGACGGTGGCGCGCCCCAACCTCCGCCAAGTCGCCCACGGACAAGACCGGCGGCGTCGTTGCCGCGTCGCACCGTGATCTCGGCGAGCGTCTCTTTTTCGCGGAAGGCGCGTCGGCGCTGCTCTTCACGGAGAACGAGACGAACAGCCAGCGGCTGGTCGGCATGCCGAACCCGTCGCCGTACGTGAAGGACGGCATCAACGACTGCATCGTTCACGGCCGGACGGACGCGGTCAATCCCGAGAAGACGGGGACGAAGGTGTCGGCCCACTACCCGCTCACGCTGGGTCCGGGAGAATCGCGCACGGTCCGCCTGCGGCTTGGCGAGCAGCCGCCGGGGTGGCGCCGAAACGGGCAGCCGCGCGTTCGGGAGCGCGTTCGACGCCGTCTTCAAGGCCCGGATCCAGGAAGCCGACGAATTCTACGCGACGGTCATTCCTCCCTCGCTCAGCCCGGATGCCGCCCGCGTGATGCGCCAGGCGCTCGCCGGGATGCTCTGGTCCAAGCAGTTCTTCTTCTACGACGTCGGCCGCTGGCTCAAGCAGCACGGCATCCAGCCGTACACGACCAATCCACCGTCCATCCGCAACGACCACTGGGGACACATGCTCAACGCGGACGTGATCTCGATGCCGGACAAATGGGAGTATCCCGTGGTATGCCGCCTGGGATCTGGCCTTCCACGTCACGGCGTTGACGCTGGTCGACGAGGACTTCGGCAAAGAGCAGCTCGAGCTCCTGCTGAAACCGCGCTACCTCCACCCCAACGGCCAGATGCCCGCCTACGAGTGGAACTTCGGCGACGTGAACCCGCCGGTCCACGCCTGGTCCACGATCTTCACGTTCCTGGCGGAGAAGGGGCGACACGGGAAGGGCGACCTCGCCTGGCTGGAGCGGTGTTTCCACAAGCTGCTTCTCAACTTCACCTGGTGGGTGAACCGCAAAGACCGCACGGGCAACAACGTCTTCGAAGGCGGGTTCCTCGGCCTCGACAACATCGGGGTCTTCGACCGATCGGCGCCGCTGCCGACTGGCGGGTACCTCGAACAGGCCGACGGCACCGCGTGGATGGTGCTGTTCTGCCAGAACATGATCGAGATCGGCGCGGAGCTCGCGCTCGAGAACCCGGCCTATCTCGATCTCACGATCGGATTCCTTGGGCACTTCCTCCGCATCGCCTCGGCAATGATCCGGCCGGGCGACGAGACCGGGATGTGGGACGAGGAGGACGGCTTCTTCTACGACGTCCTCCGCTACCCGGACGGGCGGGCCGAACGCCTGAAGGTCAGCTCGATGGTCGGCGTGCTGCCGTTCTGCGCGGTCACCCTGTTCGAGGGGACGCTCCAATCGAAATACCCGGAACTCCTGCCACGCCTGCGCGAGTACTCTCGACGCGCGGCCCGAGCTCAAGGCGTTCATCCACGACCCGGTGAAGCGCGGGCACAAGGGCCGCCTTCTCGCATCGGTGCTGAACGAGGCGAACCTGCGCCGGGTGCTGAAAGTCCTGCTCGACGAAACAGAGTTTCTGAGCCCGTTCGGGATTCGAGCCGTTTCCCGCGTTCACCTGGAGCACCCGTTCGTTTGCCGGGTCGGCGACAGCGAGTACCGGGTGCCGTATGTCCCCGGGGAATCGGACAACGCCATGTTCGGCGGCAACTCGAATTGGCGCGGGCCAATCTGGATGCCGGTCAACATGGTGGTCGTCCGCGCCTTGCTCCAGTACTACGCTGTACTACGGCGACTCGTTCATCGTCGAGTGCCCGACGGGATCGGGGAGGCCAATGAATCTGTACCAGGTGGCGGAGGAGATCGCGCGGCGTCTCTCCAGTCTCTTCCTGGCGGACGAGCACGGCGCGCGGCCGGTGCACGGCGGCTCGGGCAAGTTTCACAGCGACCCGCACTGGAGAGACTACCCGCTGTTCTACGAGTACTTCCACGGCGATAGCGGCAGGGGCGTCGGCGCAAGCCACCAGACCGGGTGGACGGGCGGCATCGCCCGGCTGATGACGCTGTTCGCTTCTGTTGACGCGCGAACGGTCCTCGCGCAGAAGAAGGAAGCAACCGCGGGTGAGTCGACCCGATCCGCGAGAGAGCGACCACCGAGGAACCGCACGCACATGAAGGCCATCACCGTCGAACCACACAAGCCTGAGAGCGTCCGCCTCGAGGACATACCCGCGCCCGACGTGCACGATGGGTCAGTGCTCGTCGAAGCCGTCGCGGTCGGCGTCTGCGGGACGGACGTCGAGATCATCGAAGGCAAGTACGGATGGGCGCCTCCGGGCCGGGCGCGGCTGGTGCTTGGGCACGAGTCGCTCGGCCGCGTACTCGACCCAGGGCCGACCGGCGGCTTGCAGAACGGAGACCTGGTCGTCGGCATCGTGCGCCGTCCCGACCCCGTGCCCTGTCCTAACTGCGCCGTTGGTGAATGGGACATGTGCCGCAACGGCCAGTACACGGAGCGCGGCATCAAGCAGATCGACGGCTTCATGTCCGAACAGTGGCGAATCGAGCCGGAGTACGCCATGAAGGTGGACCGCTCGCTCGGTCTCCTGGGCGTGCTGCTCGAGCCCACCACGGTCGTCACCAAAGCCTGGGAGCAGGTGCAGTCGGTCGGCAAGCGGGCCTTCTGGGAGCCAATCAACGTGCTGGTCACCGGCGCGGGCCCCATCGGCCTGCTGGCGGCGCTGGTCTGTCGGCAGCACGGCCTGGACGTGCACGTGTTGGACCGCGCCGTGTCGGGCGCCAAGCCCGAGCTCGTTCGTGCCCTGGGAGCGACGTACCATACCGGGCGCCCGACGGATGTCGGCTTCAACCCCGACGTGATCATCGAGTGCACCGGCGTCGGCCAGGTCATCGCGGACTGCCTCCAGGTGGCCTCGTGCGGCGGAGTCGTCTGCCTGACGGGCGTCGGCAGCGGAGGCCGCACGACGGGCTTCACCGCAGATGTGGCCGCGGCCATGGTGCTCCAGAACAACGTGGTCGTCGGCAGCGTGAACGCGAACAGACGACACTGGTACAAGGCGGCGCAGGTGCTGGCGCGAGCGGATCGCGCGTGGCTCGCCCGGCTCATCACGAGGCGTGAAGCGCCCGAGCGTTTCATGCGGGCTCTCCAACGTCAGCCGGACGACATCAAGGTCGTCATCCAGTTCGCGGAGCCATAAGCGAACGCCGCGAGGCAGTCCATGATTCTGGTGTTCGGGCGCAACCGCCCAGATCGGCGGCGAGCTGCGATCCGCGGATTGAAGGACGCCTCGCGCATCGCCGACGTCGACGCGTTTCTCCGCGCCCAGTACGTGGCCGCGCTGGCGGACTAAAGGAAGCTGGTGCAGTAGTCGGGATCAGAACCAGCAGCCTCTCGGCGCCGGCGGAATGGGCGAGGTCTACTTCGCGCGATCCCCGCCTCGACCGCGAAGTCGCGATCAAGATCTTTCCGGAATTGTCAGATGGATTGTCGGTACCCGAAAAACTCGTGATCCTGGTGGTACCCGCCGTAGCCGCCGCCGATGTCGGCGAAGTCGGCGACGAACTCCAGGCCCTTGATCCACTTCACCTGCTTGAACCCGAGCTGCGTCTCGTTGCGCAGCCGCAGGGGCGCGCCGTGGTCGGGCGGCAGAGGCTTGCCGTTCATGTCGTAGGCGAGCATCGTCAGCTTGTAGCGCATCTGCTCGATCGCGTGCACGTCGTAATAGATGCCTCCCTCGGGACCGTCAGCAAATGAGTAAAACACGACCCACTTGGCCTCGGGCTTCGGGCGAACGAGGTCGAGGATCGTCTGCAGCGACACGCCGCCCCACTTGGCGACGCCCGACCAGCCCTGGATGCAGAAGTGCTGCGTGATCTGTTCGTGATGCGGCAGCGCGCG
Organism: uncultured Acidobacteriota bacterium; assembly: GCA_963724775.1. Classification (GTDB taxonomy): domain Bacteria; phylum Acidobacteriota; class Vicinamibacteria; order Vicinamibacterales; family Fen-181; genus CAVRWB01. The sequence continues at coordinate 35,528 of CAVRWB010000019.1, read as the reverse complement.
CAACTCCTCGAGCGAGAGGTCGACGGGGTTGTCGACCAGCCCGCCGATCCGAAGCCGGCAACCCGCGAAGTTACTGGCGAGCAAGGCCGCGTACTTCTCGGAGTCGGGGAGTTTCCCGTTGCGCCAGAAATACGGAGAGATGTCGCGCTCGGTGTAGACGCCGGCCGTCGAATCGACGTGTTCGAACAACCCCTGAACCGGCCCGATCAGCGCGAACCCGACACGCTGCACGACACGCGGGTATCGCAACGTGAGCGGCGTTGCCGCAACCCAGCCGACAATGAGCACGACCATCGAGAGCGCGAAGACGGTAAAGCCGATCCAACTGTCGTCGTCGCGCCCCCCGTAGATGTGGTTGAGGTTCGCGCGCAGACCGGTCGTGAACACGAAGAGGACGTGCGTCACGATGAAAATCAAGAACCAGATAAACACGAGGAAATGGAGGGATCGCGCGGTCTGGATGCTGAGCACGCGACTGAGCCGCTTGAAACGCGTCGACAGCGCGGGCGACATCCCCAGCCCGGTGATGAGCGCAGCGGGGGCGGCGATGAAGATGGTGATGAAGTACGCGATCAACTGGAGGCTGTTGTACGCGACCCACCCGTGCTCTGCCGGCCACTGTAACGACAAGTACTGAATCTGGACGGAGAGCGCATTGGGGAACACGTCCCAACTGGTCGGCACGACTCGCCGCCAATGGCCAGTGGCGAACAACAGCACGTAAAAGACCAGGCCGTTCAGGAGCCACAGCGTATCGACACCGAGATGCCACCAGCGCGCCAAGCCGATGGAGTGCCGAAGGCCCGGAAGACCGATCTGTCCAGGCAAGCTGACCGAGTCTTGCTTCGCCGTCCACGACCCCTCGGTCGGCACCTCTTTTTGGAAGCGGAACCAGTCCTTGCCCGGTGTGCTGTGCCGGGTCCAGTACAGCCGCGGATGGTCACTGAGGATCTGTGCTCCAGACCGGAGGATGAAGATCATCAGGAACATGTTGAAGAAGTGTTGCACCCCGACCCAGACGGGAAACCCCGGGTTCTCGTGCGCCTCCGCCGACACGATGGTGCCGGGATACCGGGCGATGAAGTCCTCGACCGACGGGATCGTGCGCAGACCCTGCGCGACCGCCACCGCGGAGATCAGGACCACGAAGCCGATCGGAAGCAACCAAAGGAGATTGAACCACCGGTTCCGGCCGACACGCACGCGCGGCGGGATTCCGTACGATTCGGGGAACCACTTCGTGACATCGACGGCATCCTCGCCCACCGTGAGCTGCCGCCGAAAGCTACGCACAGCGTCGGGCGACGTTGGAGATGAGGTCGGGCTCGGGCGCTCAGGCATTGATCTCAACTCTTCGGCGGCGGCGCGTGCCCACAGAGGCAGACTACGCTCTTTCTGGCCGGATTTGTTCAGATTTCGACGGGCGTTAGAGCCGGGCTGCTAGCCGTCGGTGAACGGGTCGCCCTGGCGCACGGCGTTCCTCCGGAATCAGGGGGTGCGGCTACGGCCTGCCGTAGGAAGGCTCTCCGGTACGCTGTTTCATTGGATAGGCGGGGACTTCTCGCGACGGCTCGCTCATTGCACGCTGAGGTTGAAGATCCATTCGGAATCTCGATGACGCCGCGTCAACCTCATGCGCCTGCGACCGCTGAGGGCGCTGCGATCGACATGAAGGCTTTAGGGGAGATGCTCGATCAGATGCAATGAGGCCAGCCAGAGAGTTTGCCATGATGGATACCTACGACCTGATCGCCATCGGAGCGGGCCCGGCCGGAGAAAGCGCCACAGAGCTGGCGTCGTTTTTTGGTCATCGCTCGGCGATCGTGGAAAAGCACCGGCCCGGCGGCACTGTCACGACGGCCGGCGGCGCCCCAACGAAGACGCTTCGCGAGGCAGCGCTGTACTTCTCCGGCTTTCGTGAGGGCGACGTGTATGGCCTCCGCATGTCAGCGCCTCCCGCGATCGCGACCGACATCATCCGCAAACGGACGTGGAGCGTTTGCGAGCTGCTGCAAAAGATTACGGCAGACAACATTGCGATGCGCAATGTGGACTATATCCAGGGCACTGCCCAACTCGACCCGGAAGGTGTCGTGATCGTCTCAGGTCATGATGGACAGGACCGCAGGCTTCGGGCAAAGGCGGTGCTGATCGCGACCGGTTCGCGGCCCTTCCGGCCGCAGAACATCTCGTTCGATATCCCAGGCGTCTGCGACACGGACACCATCCTGCAGCGCGGCCGCGTACCGAAAGACATTCTCATCGTCGGGGGTGGTCCGGTCGGCGTGGAGTTCGTGACCATCTGCCACGCGCTGGGTGCAAGAGTGACGCTCGTCGATCGCGGGACGCGCTTGATGACCATGATGGACGGCGAAATGTCAGGTGCCATGGAAGAGCTCTTCAGGAAGTGGGGCGTTGCCGTCTTGTTCGGCTCGACGGCGGAAAGCGTTGCCGCGAAGGACGATGGATTGGAAGTCAGACTCTCGATGGGAGAACGGCTTCTTCCAGACACGGTCCTGTTCGCCGCCGGCCGTGTCGCGAATACGGCGGGCCTCGGGCTGGAGGGCGCAGGAGTAAATCTCGATTCCCGCGGGCGAATCGTCGTGGACAGGAACTTCCGCACGTCTGTGGAGGGCATTTACGCCGCGGGTGATGTCCTTGGGCCGACACTGGCTTCGATCGCGATGGAGCAAGGGCGGGTCGCGATCTGTCACGCTTTCGGAATTCCGTTCGAGGGAACAGTGGATCCTTGTCCGGTCTCAGCGGTTTACGGCATGCCGGAGGTCTCGGGCGCGGGTCTGACTGAAGAGCAGTGCCGTGAACAGGGCCTCGACTACGAGGTGGGCCGTGCCGACCTCGGCCTTACTGCGCGTGGCGCCATCGCCGGCCGCGGCGGGCTCCTGAAGCTCATCTTTCTAAAGGCCGACCGAAAACTGGTCGGTGTTCACTGCATCGGGGACATTGCTTCAGAGATCGTCGGCATCGGGCAGATGGTCATTCGCTGCGGCGGCACGATGAATACCATCGCCAACATGTCCCTCAACACACCGACCTACAGCTATGCCTACAAATACGCGGCGTTCGACGGCCTGCGTCGTCTGCGTAACCGCCGAGAGGGAGGCGGCCGTTCGCTGAGCCTCACTGGAGAAGAGAAATGAACCAGACAACGATTTCCTGCCGAACCTTAACCACCTCCACGTACCGCACAAGTACGTGCTGAGAAGGCGCCGGTTCAGCGTCTACTGGACCTGGATGTCACCGAGCTGGATAATCGGAAAAAAACCGACGTAATCCCCGGGCACCGATCTCAACACGCTCAGCTGGATCCCGGGCAGGGGATGAAGGGTAGTCCACTACGCCGTGCTGACTTGTCGCGAGCGTCTAATCAAGAAAGGTTCGTGTAGTAGCCCCAGAAGGCACTCTCCCGGTCCTAGCGAATGGCAGTCCCTGTGAAATGGACGAAACCCTAGCTCGGTTCTGGAAATAGATTCTCAACATCACAATAGCGCGGGTGGACCGAACGCTCGACGACAAATCAGAGAACGAGGAGCGACAACAATGGACATCAGACCACAAGCCATGGCCATTCCGGCCGAGACCGATCACCTGGACCAAGGTAAGTACGGCCCGATCTATCCCAAGACGCCGGCGTGCTACGGCTTCTCGATCCTGGCGAAGATTATTCCCGGACGCGAATCCATCTTTCACCAATACGCGAAGAACATCGAGGCGTTGGTGAAAGAACAGCCCGATGTGCTGGCGCCGCTGAAACTGCACTATCTCCGCTGGTTGCTGTTCCCGATCAATGGCGACACGTACTTCATGTACCAAGGGATCTTCGATACCGAATTCGATAAATACACGGAAGACGCCGTGGCCCTCTTCAGCGGCACGGGCGTCAGTACGGTGTTCGAGAACCTCGAGGGTTTTCCGAAGGATTGGAAGACCAATCCGGACGGATTCGCCAAGTTTGTGCGCGCGCACCAAGTCCCGAGTTTCCTTGAATACGGCGAGTATCCCTTCTTCAGCGCTGATGAAATCAAGAAGGCCCTGAAGATGAAGAGCGCGGTGACGGAAATGCTTGATCAATTGCAGTGACCAGTTCCCGAGTTGGTCGCGGCAGTTCTGAGAAGGAGACAGGATGAGCGACTCAAAGACCGCACGCACCTACAACGATTCGGGGGGAGACACGCCGGGCAGTGCGGTTACTGTCGCCGTGCCCAGCGACCAAACGGCACCACTCGAACTCGATGATATTCAGAGCGGCGTGCTTCGGCCGCGGCCGACTCCCTATGCCGCCACGTACATTGCCTTTCGCATTGATGATCGGAACGCTGGTCGCGATTTAATCCGTCGCGTTTCGGAGGTTGTCACGTCGGCTGCACATCCCAACAGTCCGCTGGCCGACACGTGGGTCAGCGTCGCCTTAACCTATCAGGGTCTGAAGGCGCTCGGCGTTCCGCAGGCATCGCTTGACAGCTTCTCCTGGGAATTTCGTCAGGGAATGGCGTCCCGTTACAAGGATCTCTGCGACACCGGCGAGAGCCATCCGGACAACTGGGAACAGCCGCTGGGCAGTTCCGATCTTCATGTAGTGCTGGTGGCTGTGTCGCCCGACTCCGAAAGGCTTGAGGCGGCTCTAGACCGCGCCCGCGAAGCCTATCGTGCAATGTCGGGAATCACGGCGATCTGGCGCCAGGATTGTCACGCGCTTCCTACCGAGGCAGAACCGTTTGGATTCCGCGATGGGATCAGCCATCCGGCGATCGAAGGCAGTGGCATTGCCGGAACCAATCCCCACGAGAAGCCGCTGAAGGCGGGCGAGTTTGTGCTGGGTTATGCAGACGAGATGGGCGGCACACAGAAAACTGAGCCTGAGATTCTCGGTCGCAATGGGACCTATGTCGTCTTTCGCAAGCTTCATCAACGCGTCGCCGCCTTCCGCAAGTACGTGAAAGCGAATTCGAAGGGCGCCGCGGATGAAGAACTAACGGCCGCCAAAATGATGGGTCGATGGCGGAGCGGCGCCCCGCTCGCCCTTTGTCCATTGCACGATGATCCGGCGCTGGGCGCCGACGCGACACGCAATAATGCGTTCCTGTATGAAGCTGACGATCCCACCGGATTGAAAACACCGGCCGGCTCGCATATTCGGCGCACCAATCCGCGTGACGCCTCCATTGCAGGTGTGGCGCGCATTCATCGCATGATTCGTCGCGGAACCGCCTATGGTCCCCTTCTGCCTGAGGGCGTACTCGACGACGACGGCGCTGACCGGGGCTTGATCTTCGCATTCGTCGGAGCACACTTGGGGCGGCAGTTTGAGTTCGTCCAGTCGCAATGGATTAACGACGGAGTCTTCATTGGCGCCGGCGACGATAAGGATCCGGTTGTTTTCTCCGATCCTAAAGGCGCCAACTTTACCCTGCCTCGCAAGCCCCTCCGCAAACGGTTTCAGGGCATTCCTCAGTTCGTCGTGACGCGCGGCGGTGAATACTGCTTTATGCCTGGACTGCGAGCGTTGCGTTGGCTTGGCGAGCTGGACACCTAGAGGCACCAGTGACCAGAGATCTGATGTACCGAATGGCGCTTCGGTTCCTCGCGAGCGGAAGCGTGGAGCCCCTGTCATGAGATCGCCAACCAGTCCGCGCACGTACAACCAGGTCGAGGTTCCTCGTCCGTACACGCCAGGCAAGCGGCGGTTCAGCATTTACTGGACCTGGAGCTACCCGTGGGAATCGAACCGCGATGTCGCCGAGATGGACAATCGGTTCTCCACGATCACGGAAGTTCGCCGCGTGGCCTGGCCTGCCTACGAGACACCCGAGTACTCGGCCCGGATGTTCCTGCAGGGCATCGCCGGCACGCTCGAACTGTTCCATTTGTCGCTGCTTCGTTTCCAGCAGCTGGTTGGAGAGCTGACGGGACATCCCGTCGCCGTGTACCAGCGTGTCGACCAGGCAGGGCAGAAGCTCCCGATCGACGCGGGCATCCTCGACGATACGGACACCTTGATGGTGTTCGGCCTCGACCATCTCGTTACGGAACAGGAGGCTGCCACAGAAGAGATCGAGGCGTTGCGCGACTGGCTCAAACGCGACGGAACATGCCTGATTCTCGGCCCTCACCACGACGTGGGCGTGTCGAGCGATCTCAAGGAACGCGCCATGGAATACAGGCACCACCGCGACCCCCTGGTTCCGCGTCAGCAACGGTTCGGCCAGTACACACGCTCGGTGATGAAAGGTCTCGACGTGCCGGTTCACAACCAGTATGGGCTGCGTCCGGCCACCGTCGCCGACACGAAGCAGCTTCAGCCGCTCATCAAACGCAGCGATCTCGACGCGCGAAGTTGGCTCGAGGGGGTGCAGACGTTCAACTTCCATCCGCATCTGCCGCATTACGCCATCACGGCGGACGACGCGTCGGCCATTCACCTGCTCGCGCAGCAGCCGATCGATCTCTCGAGGCCGCATCCGTTCACCGAAGCCGGCCACCGCGAGTTCAACATGTTCCTGTGGATGCCGCCGAAAGGCGATCGGGCCGGCGACATCCTGCTGGCTGATTCGACGATCTTCACGACGTTGTTTGGAGGCGATGAGAGTCTCGAGCGCTTCTGGAAGAACATCGCGACGAAGTGATGCGGCGACTGAGTCGGGCTGCCGGACTCGTGGCCGCCTGCATGCTCGCGGCGCCGGCAGGCGCGCGCGCGCAGAGCCGGGGCGTGTATCCGCTCGGCATGACGGCCGTTGGCTCCGGCGTCACCCCCGAACCCGGCTTCACCTATGCGAACCAGCTGCTGTTCTATTCCCGCGACGAGTCCAAAGCGGATGATGGGTCGACGCTGCCGGTGAGTGGCCAGAACGCCGTCATCATGGACATGAACTCCCTCATATGGGTCAGCCGGGGGACGTTCCTTGGAGGCGCGCACTACTCGGCGGTCGCGACGCTGCCGGTCGCGAAGAATCAGCTCGTCTCCGATATCCACGGGCAGCTGAGTGGCGGAGGGGGGTTCGCGGATTCGTACTATCTTACCGCTCATCCTCGGCTGGAACAAAGAACGCGTTTCGATCCGCGCCCTCGCCGGCTTCCTCGCCCCGACCGGGCGTTTCGCCGAGGGCGCCAGCGACAACGTCGGATCGGGGTATTGGACACCGACACTGTCGTCGGGGCAGACCGTGCAGCTCACCCGCAATAACGCGGTGACCTTCTCTGCGTTCCAACTCTACGAGTGGCATACCACGCAGCAAGGCACGGGCACGAAGCCTGGCGACACTCTCAATCTCGACTACTCGTTGATCGGGACATTCGCGTTCGCAAAGGGTCCGACCCGTCTGCAGGTCGGCGTCGCGGGGTACGAGCAGCGCCAGACGACCGCGAAGACGGGACCCGCAGTCACCGAGGAGCAATCGCGCGAGCGGTACGCCATCAATGCGCTCGGGTTCGTGACGAACCTGGTCTTTCCGAATCACCGATTCAACGCCGGCGTCAAGTTTTTCGAGGAGTTCAGCAACCGCGCTGCGTATCAGGGGTACTCGCTCCAGGTGTCCGGAGCGGTCAGCTTCTGATTCGCACCAGCGACGCGTGAGAAGCACATGGATCTGAAACAGGCTGCCATCTCCATTTCGATGATCGTGTTCGTCCTCTCGAGCATGCTCGGCATGGGCCTCGGGCTCCGGGTGAGCGAGATCGTCGCGCCGCTGCGCAACTGGCGGCTGGTCATGCTGTCGCTCGTGGCGAACTTCGTGGTGATGCCGTTCGCTGCCCTCGCGCTGGCGAGACTCCTGCGGTTGGACGAGTCGATGGGGATCGGCCTGCTGCTGTTGGGCCTGGCGGGCGGCGCGCCCTTCCTGCCCAAACTCGCACAGATCGCCAGAGGCAATCTCGCGTTTGCCGTCGGACTCATGGTGTTGCTGATGGTGATCACCGTGGGGTATCTACCCCTCGTGTTGCCCATGCTGCTGCCCGGCGTCTCCGTGAACCCGGCGCAAATTGCGCGATCGCTCGTGCTGCTGATGCTGCTTCCCCTGGGAGGCGCGCTGGTGGTGAAGGCGAATCGTCCGGACATCGCCGCGAAGATCAAGCCGATCTTCGACAAGACGTCGAACCTGAGCCTGATCGCGCTGATGGCCCTTCAGACGTTGTTGAACGTCCGCAGCGTTATGGCGGTCTTCGGCACCGGCGGCATTCTCGCGGGCGTCGTGTTTCTCGGCGTAGGCGTCGCTACTGGCTGGGCCCTCGGCGGCTCAACGCGGGACACGCGATCCGTCATGGGCCTCGGAACGGCTCAGCGAAATATCGCTGCCGCACTCGTAGTGGCCAACCAAAGCTTCGACGACCCGAACGTGGTCGTTATGGTCGTCGTTATCGCGATCGTCGGGTTGCTGACCCTCATGCCGCTGTCGCGCGCGCTTGGTCGGCGCATGCCACCGCCAATGGCACCGCCAGTCAGTTGACCACTGAGGGGACCCCCTCAACTGAGGTGACGCGTGAATGCATGAGTGGTGCATGAGCATCACCGCCACCGCCGGACCTCCAACTGTCATCACCGCCAAGACCGTCAAGCGCCGATTCATCGTCACTGCGAATGTGGCGACCGACGCGTACGGAAAAACATCGCGACATACGCGGTCAAATGAAGCTCGGAATTGTGTAAGAACTGTGTAAGGTGGGCTCAGAACCGACGACGAATACCGAAGTTTACGGAGTCACATCGAACAGCATGTTGCAGGCCTAAATCGTTGAACCGATTACGTCACGAGGGTGTCAGACCTCTTAATGTCGTCCGATCACTTACGGCGATCTTCTTGAGTCAGGAAGCATGAGCGTCAGGCTCGGTCGCACACAGGCGCTTGATGGTCGCCAGCAGGTCGCCGGACGCCAGTTTCGATACGAAGGCAGATGCTCCGGCCTCGAAGAACGCCTGGCTGGCGTTCGGATCGTCCAGGACCGTGAACATGATCACTTTCATCTCGGGGTTCACGCGCGTAATCTCGCGACACGCCTCCACCGACCGGACGTTCGGGAGGTTCACATCGAGCACAATCACGTCCGGCCGGAGTCGTTGCGCCGCCTCCAGCAGTGCGCTGCCGTCCGCGACGCTTCCCACGATCTCGCAGTCCAGTGCCAGCAGCCGGCTGACGGCTTTCACCATGTCAGGGTAGTCGTCCGCAAGCAGCACGCGGGGTCGCGTGGACAACTAGACCTCCGTTCGGACTATCCATTCGCGAGCGACGCGCTGGCAGACGCCCAGCGCTGTGGGCGATGGAGCATCTTCCTCGACGATGGCAACGACGCGCGGGCCGCTTCGACGTACTCATTGATCACCTAGTGTAACGCGTCTGCAACGACCGGCTGCGATTCGCTGCGGCGCAGCGTCACCGTGAATGTCGCGCCCCCTTCGGGATTGTTGCGGGCGACGATAGTCCCTCCATGCGCGTCGACGATCGACCGTACGATCGTCGAGGCCCATCCCGAGGCCGTGCGATTTGGTCGTCACGAATGGTCTGAACAGCGTGCCGATGATCTCTGCAGGCAAGCCCGGTCCCGTGTCGCGCACGGAGACGTCGACATCGGCGGCTCTGACGTTGCTGCGGATCGTGACGTGACGCCGGCCCGGCGGCGTCTCGGCCATCGCATCCATGGCGTTCACCACGAGGTTCACGAGCACCTGCTGCAGGAGCACCTGATCGCCGTTGATGACGCACGGACTCGAAGGTAGATCGACCGTCGCCTCGACCTGCCGCGCGCTCATGTCGTGCGCGACGAGAGCAAGGGTCTCATTGATGACGGCGTGCAGATCGATCGGTTTCTTGTCCAGCTGACGGCTCTTGAGCATCGTCCGATGGCGATCGATGATCTGCGTGGCGCGGACGCCCTGGGTTTGGATGTCGGACAGGATTTCTCCGATCGTGTCGGATGTCGCACGATTCGCGGCGACCATCATCTGCAGCGCCTGAGCGTTGTGCATGATCGAACCGAGCGGTTGACCGAGCTCGTGTCCAATCGAGCTGGCCAGCGCCGACATCGTCTCGCGGCGACTGGCGTCGGCGGCGAGGGCCAGGTTCCTCCGGCTGTCGTTCTCGGCGCGCTGCCGCGCGCGGCGCTGGTACAGGAGCCCGACGATCAGGAGCGATTGAACGGCCAGCACGCCGACGACGCTGAGCACCGTGACCCTGTGTTCCTGCCACAGGCTCGGAGCGCGATAGCGCACGACGCTTCCTGGCGGCAATCGGCTCTCGGGGATGCCCCATCGTTGTAGCTCGCGCCAGTCGTAGATCGGTTGCCCTGCGAGCTGCGGCGGCACGTTGAAGCTTGTCGGGGGCGCGCCGTTCAACAGCCGAATGGCGACGTCGGCCGAACGGCGAGCCAGATCGTCCATGGCCATCAGGGATCCGCCGACCATGCCAGCGCCGAGGTGCACGCTCAACGCGCTGAAGATCGGAGCATTGGCCGTGGCGTGGAGCTTGGCGAGCACTCGCTCGTCCGCGTACGCCGCTCCTGCCGAGTCCGTGCCGAAAGTGATGTAGAGAATCGCCGAGTTGTCCGGCAGGCTGGCCGAGCGGTGCAGCATCTCCGCAAGCGATAGGTCGTCGAACCAGACAAATGTGAGGCGATCGTGGAATCGCGCGAACGGCTCATCGAGTTCTCGCCTCCAGAACTTACCGGCCGGTCCGGATCCCGCCACCATGAACACCTGCTTGGTCTGGGGCAGCACGTGGAGCACTTCATCGAGGAGTCGCGAAAAATCGAGGGCGGCCGCGACGGCGGTCTCGTTTTCCACGGGGGATGCGTCGCGGAGGTATCGCTGGTCGACAGCCGCGAGCAGGAGCGGCGTGTCTGGATAGAGCAGCCTTCGGTACTTGCGCGCGAATACCGAGGCGGGGCCGGCCATCGCTACGATGAGGTCCGGCTTCGAGACGTTGGCGAAAATGGATCGGATGAAGTCGACGACCGCTTGTTCAGGCGCGCCCACAGACCCGCTCGGGCCGACGACGACCTGAACGAAGTTCACTGGTCGTTCGGTGCGCTGGTCCAGTTCGACGTGAAAATGCGCGGTGAAGTTGTCGAGAACGAGGTTGCCGCGGTCGAACGACTGCAGCACCAGGACCTGTTTCTGGGCCGGCTGAGCGGCCGCGTTGACCGCCGCCCCGAGCAGCAGCAGGCCAGTCAGCGCGACGCGTCGGAATCTGCGACCCGCGCCGCTCTTACACAGGAAGCATGGGATGGGACGTACCAAGTGCTTTGCTCTGCGCAAGGACATACATCTTCCGTCGAACCATGAAATTGTTGCTCGCTGCGGCCTGATGCCCTTCTGGGTGGCCGGTTCCACAGCCGCACAGCCCATGGCAGCGGTAGTCGGTCCGTCGTCGACCAGACCAGTCCCCCGCTGCCAGGCGTTCATGTGACGATTCGGGGTGTCGCAATCCGCACGGTGGAGACCGGCGCCGCGGGTATGGAGGGCGCCGAAGCCGCGCGGGCCAGGCATGCATTGCCGCCATTTTATCCGAGTCAGGCCGCTCGGCCTGGACGGCGCTCGCAACGCGCGCCGTGATCCGTGCGAGCAACCGGTTGTTTTGCGGGATGTGCGAGAGAAGGCTCAAAACCAGGGCAAGAGAAGGGCAACCTCCACCGGACGCTCCCAGTGGTCCGTGCAAGTCGAAGAGGATTGGCTCCTCAGGTAGGACTCGAGCCTACAACCCTCCGGTAAACAGGTTGATGCGGGTTTGCTATCTTGTTGGTCCTGAGTGGGTTAGCTTCGGGCCAGATGACGCTGTTACCCGGTGTTCGCGAGCAGATTGTTCACTGATTGTTCACTGTCGCTGGGGAAAGCCCCAGCGTGGGGCAGGAGGAGGACCATCAGCAAGGCGCAGATGCTTCTTTCTCGTGAGCGTGCCAATCCCTCGCAACGCCACGTGATGACGGTTGGTCGTCTCGATCTCCAGGAAGCGGGTCGGCCAGACTCCCACGCGCGTCTTGATCATCCGACCGCGCACGTAGTCCGTGGCCTCACAGTCCCTGCACGGCTCCTGCCGCATCGCTGCACATCGCTCTCCTCGCTTGACTGCGCCCGACCGCTGAAGTAGCGTTTGCGGCGCCTCCCCCGCGAAGGACCCGACGTGGACGACGGTGAAATCCTCCGCATGTATGGCCGCGGCCTGGTGACTCGGTCCAGGCGGCGCCACTGCCGGATTCGGATTGTTCACTGATGATCGCAATCGGCGACAGCGTGCAGGTCGCCGGCACCGTTCCAGATGAGTAACGCCCTGACCACGAGCGGACGTCCGTGTCCACGGCCTCGGTACCCGCAGGCCTCACTCAGTTCACGCAAGGCCCGCCTGCTCGTTGCCGACGATAGTCGGGACATGCGCGAGTGTCTTGTGCAACTCCTCGGCGCCGAGTTCGACGTGGTAGCCGTAGTCGAGAATGGCCGCCAGGCAGTCGACGCGGCCGTCCAGTGTCTGCCGGATATCGCGGTGCTGGACATTTCGATGCCGGTCATGGACGGCCTGGACGCCCTGTGCGGCTTCGTGGGATTGACCCTCGTCTCCCTGTGGTGTTTCTCACGGCTTACGAAGACGAAGACCTTCTGAGAGCTGCGCGCGAAGGCGGTGCGCGCGGCTACGTGCTGAAGATGAATATGGCGTCGGATCTTGTCGGTGCTATCCGCTCTGTTCTCGACGGTGCGCCATTCGTGTCGGAGGCCGCCTCCTAACGGCGCATTGCGCTGGCGATCCCCGCTGCCTTGCCCAAAATGACAAGGCGTCGCGACTGCCTCCTACCGCCGTCACTCCGGACATCACTCTGGTATCAACGCTCCAACGGCCTCAAGCGGGCGCGGGTTCTGCCGACCCAATCGCGATTGGCGCGTGGCGCACGGCAGAACACCGAGCGCAGAACCGCCCCTCAGGACTGCGGTAACGCGACTTTTTGTCAACTTTTTATCAAGATCGCCAACCGAGTCCCGGCAAGTCAGGCTCGTCGACGTGGCCATAACCCGTTCAACGACACGGTGTTAGGACGACATCTCCGCGGCGCAGGCAGGCACCCCGATAACGTGGTCAAAACCACGAATTCCGAAGCCCGACCAGTTGGTCGCAAACTATTGAAGTTGAAAGGGATATTTGGCTGGGAGGCAGGGATTTGAACCCCGATAACGTGGTCCAGAGCCACGTGTCCTACCGTTGAACGACCTCCCAGTGTTCAGCGCGGTGAGACCAACCCTGTAAGTTTAGCGAAAGCCGCCGAGGTGCGCAACCCTAAGGAGCGGACGCGGAGGCGAAAGTACCCCGCGGGACAGGAGGCGCGCAGAGAGCGACGAGAAGAGAGACACGAAGACCCGGAAGAGTCCCTGAAAAGGAGCTCTGCGTCTTTGTGTCTCTCTCGATCCACGTCTTGGACAACGACTTATCGACATGAGAGCGCATCGGGAAGCGCCCGCTGCGGCGGGCGCCGGCGGTCGACGATGCCGCCAGGGGTCAGGATCTCGCTACCTGGTCCGCTCTCCCGCACTCTCGCCACCGCCTGTCTCGTCCGATGACCCGCCCTGGTCGCCCTGCTTGCGGCGATGGCTGGCCATCCCGCCCTTGCGCCCGGCCTCGCGAGCTTCCTCGCTCGTCCATTCGTGGGCCGTTCCCTTCTGGTGCGCGGCCTTGCCGCCCTTGCTCGCGATCTCCCGCTGCTTGGCCGGGTCCATCGATGCGAAACCACGATCCTCTTTTGCCACCTTGACCTCCTCGACCGGTCCCTTCGCTTACGCGAGCCTCCCCGGATAACCCGCGCGGTCCACTTGCCGGCCCGAGGTTGCAACGGATGTGCCACGCCACGAGCGTATCGAGACTCTAAGTAGTTGGAACGTCAGCAGTTAGCTCAACTGCCGTCGCCGACCGCGTGTGGGGAGGCGCTGGGGAATTAGAGGAAGGGGGGAGCCCGGAAGACAGGCGGGACGCGCGAAGACAGGCGGGACGCGCGAAGACAGGCGGGACGCCTGTCCTACGAAGACCGAAGGAACTGCTGGAGATCGTCGAGGCGCGCGAGCGTGCGCTCGCGACCGAGGAGGGCCAGCACCTCGAACAGGCCGGGGCTGACGGCCACGCCGGTGACACCGACGCGCGTCGCATGGATGAGCGGGCCGGCGCCGGTCCCCTGCTCCGACGCGACGCGGCGAAGCGTTGCCTCGGTTGTCGCGGGGTCGAAGGCGTCCGCCGCGGCAAGAGCCTCCCTCAGCGCCTGCAGCCTCGGGGCAAGACCCTCGGCCGACAGGTGCTTCTTCACCGCCGCCGGGTCGTACTCCACTCGGTCCTGGAAGAACGCCCGCCCCCGCTCGACGAAGTCCTCGAGCTTCCGGGCGCGCGGCTTCAACAGCTCGATCGCCTGGTCGAGCCAGCCGGCCAGCCGACCGCCGTACTCGTCGCGCCACAGCCCGGCATCGCGGAGCAACGGCTCGAGGCGGGCGGCCACTTCGCGCGCCGGCATCCGCATGATGTGCTCGCCGTTGAACCAGTCGAGCTTCTCAGGGTTGAACACCGCGTTGCTCGAGCTGATGCCTTCGAGCGAAAACGCGTGCACCAGCTCGTCTTTCGTGAAGATCTCCCGATCGTCCCCCGGCGACCACCCCAGCAGGGCAAGGAAGTTGACCATCGCCTCGGCAAGGTATCCCTGGCGCTTGTACTCGATCACCGACGTCGCGCCGTGGCGCTTGCTCAGCCGCTGCTTGTCCGGACCGAGAATCAGCGGCACGTGCGCAAAACGCGGGAGCGGAGCCCCGAACGCGGTGTAGAGCCGCACCTGCTTCGGCGTGTTGGAGATGTGGTCGTCGCCGCGCACGACGTCGGTGATCCCCATGTCGATGTCGTCCACGACCACCGAGAGGTGGTAGGTCGGGTGGCGGTCCGACCGAAGCACCACGAAATCCTCGATCACCGCGTTGTCGAACTCGATCTTCCCGTGCACCACATCGTCGAAACCGGTGTCGCCCTCCGGCATGCGGAAGCGGATCGCGCGCGGGAGGCCGGCCGCCTCGCGCCGCGCCACCTCCTCCGCCGGCAGGTTGGCGCACGCGCGGTCGTACTGGCCGGACGTCCCCGCCCGCTTCGCCGCCGCGCGCTTGGCGTTCAAGTCCTCCGGGCTGCAATAGCAGTAATAGGCGTGGCCGCCCGCGACGAGGCGATCCGCCATCTCGCGGTACCGGTCGAGCCGTTCTGACTGGAAATAGGGGCCGTGCGCGCCACCCGCCTCCGGGCCCTCGTCCCAGTCCAGGCCGAGCCACTTCATGCCGTCGAGAATGCCCGACACCATCTCCCACGACGATCGCTCGACGTCCGTGTCCTCGATGCGCAGGACGAATACACCGCCGTTGTGCCGCGCGTAGAGCCAGTTGAACAGCGCGGTGCGCGCGCCGCCGACGTGCAGGTAACCGGTTGGAGACGGAGCGAAGCGGACGCGGGGAGAAGACATGGATCACCTATCTTACCCGAGTCTTTCCGGCCTCGAGGCAGGCGGCGGGCCGCCTGGTCTAGGGCTCGCCGAGCCATCGGCCCAGCAATGGCTCCTTCGCGCGCGACATGACGAAACCTGCCGCACCGGCGATCACGAGGAGGGCCGCGACAGCCAGCCCGGTCTCGAAGTAGGGACGTGACGGGTCGAGCGTGGCGGGCGTCCGGAGGCTCGCGAAGTGCGCGAAGAACGCGGCGAGGCCCGCGAGGAGCCCAAACCGGAAGATGGCACCCAGCACGATGAGCACCAGGATGGCGCCGAGGACGAGGTCCAGCGCGAGAACGCCTGTCTGGAACTGGTCGCGCGAGGCGAGGAACGAGAAGAACGCCGTCGCCAACGCGTAGGCTGACCACCGGCGGCGCGTGAGCAGTCGCGCGAGCGCCAGCCCGGCGGCGCCGAGCAGCGCGTTGAGCAGCGCGGAAACGAGGTGGTCCGCGAGCGATCCGACGATGGCCCGCGTTCCGAGCAGCGCCGCGAGGTTCGACGCGGCCGGCTTGAACGCTGGCCAGGCGAGCAGCCGTGGCAGTTCGTAGTGCGCGAGCGTGACGAGCGTCATCGCCGCGCCGGCGAGGACGCCCACCAGCAGATCCCGTCCCACGACCGGGTCGCGGAACCGCCCGTCCATCAATCGCGACCAGGAAACCAGCACCTGCGGCCACACCCTCCGGGCGTGTGGCTCGAGCGCCAGGTAGAGGAGCGCCAGCACCGACGCGAGCAAGAGCGACTGCGCCGCCACCGCCGACAGGCGGGACAGTTCAACCTGCGGCAACGGAACGTGATCGGCAAGGAGCGCCCATGCCGCCAGCGAGAGCCCGAAGACGACTAGACCCAGCCGCCACGCGGCCCGGCGGTCCCCGCGGCCACGCGACAGGTTCCTCCGCGCGAGCACGATGCATCCCGCGAGCGTCAGCGGGAGCACGATGACGGTTGCGACGAAGGAGACGAGGGTCTCGGCGCGACCGGCCCCCGCCTCGGGCGAACGGGCGTTCGAGGCCAACGGGCCCGCCACGCGGAAACTCACGATGCGGCCGCCGAGAGAGGCCGCTTCCACGCGACGCCCCGCCTGCGGTGCGCCGGCCGTCCCGGTCCAGGCGCGCTGGTCGCCCGCGAAGAAGGCCGGCAACTCGCCGGCCGCGGCCGGAGAGAAGCTCTCCGTGCGCAAGCCGGCAGCAGCGAAGAGCGGCGTCCAGTCGATCGCCGCGGCGCTGCTCGCCCGCTGCGGGACTCTCGACGGCACCGAGATCGCCTCGAGGAGCCGGCCCTCCAGGTCCAGCCTGACGATCGTCTCGCCCGGGAGGCGGAGTGGCGGATCATCCGGACCGGGACTGCGCGTCGCCGGGTCCGCGGGCACGATCGGCGAGGGCGCGCCTCGCTTCCAGAAGAACGCCGCGCCCGACGGCTCGACGCCGAACCCTGACGCGCGGTGAACGGAAGCGGCGACAGCGCCCGCTGCCAGCGCACGCTCGACCGCCGCTGCGCGATCGGCGAGGACGTCCACGCGCAGACCCGCCGGCAGCGCTCCGAGCACCGTGGAACGGTCCGCGAGCCTCAGCACGCCGACCAGCACGACGACGAGTGCGAGGAGAAGGAGGAGGCCCGCGCCCGGCTGCAGTGTCGCCGAATCCCCGCCCGCGGCGGCCACCATCTCCGGCGATGGCGTCTCGCCCGCCTGCAGCGCGGCCGCAAGGGGATCGGTGCCGGGAAGCGCGGCGGCCACGGCGAGGGCCGAACGCGGCCGGTTGGCGGGATCGGTCTCCAGGCACGAGAGGATGACCCGCTCGATCGCCATCGGAAGACCGGGGACGATCTCGGTCGGCAGGGCGAAGGACCTGAACTCGTGCTCGCGGACCAGTTCCGCGACCGACTTCGCCTCGAACGCGCGACGCCCTGTGAACAGCTCGTAGAGGAGCAGGCCGAGGGCGAAGATGTCGCTCTGTTCGCTGGCCGGTCGGCCGGCCAGCTGCTCGGGCGCCATGTAGCCGGGAGTGCCGGCCAGGCCGTCGTCCAGGGAGCCGCCGACCACCGCGAGGCCGAAGTCCGTGATGTGGGCCCGCCCGTCCGCGTCGAGCAGCACGTTGGCGGGCTTCAGGTCGCGATGCAGCACGCCCCGCGCGTGGGCGGCCGACAGCCCGGCGCAGATCTGTCGCGCGAGGTCCAGGCCCCGCTCCTCCGACAGGCGGCCGATTCTCTTGAGCCCGGCCGCCAGGTCCTCTCCCGCGATGTACTCCATCGTCAGGAAGTAGTGCCCGTCGGCCTCGCCCACGTCGTGCACGCGGCAGACGTTCGGGTGCGAAACGAGGCGTGCCGTGCGCACCTCGCCGCGAAGCTGCGCGAGGCGGGCGGCATCCACGGCCGCCGCGTCCGACAGGAACTTCAGCGCGATCGGCTGATCGAGCTCGAAGTCGTCAGCGAGGTACACCTCGCCCATGCCGCCGCGGCCGAGCAGCGCCACGATTCGATACCGGCCGCCGAGGACAGTGCCAGGCTCGAAGCGTCCGTGCCTTCCCGAGCCCGATGCCGGCGGCGTGGCACGCGCCGAGCTGACCGGCCCGCCGGACCGCGCAGCCGGGCGAGGACTGGTGACGGCGACCGACGGCGAAGCGGCGCGAGGGGCGGCCATTCCCGTCGCCGCGAGGTCGGCCTCGTCCCCTGGTTGGGCGGGCGGCAGTCGTGTCGGGTCGTCAGGCAACGAGCCCCCTCAGTTGGCGTTCGGATGGGACGACCTTACAACGGAGCCGGGCCCGGAGGGAAGAGGCGGCGCGGGACGGCTTGCCCGCGCGCGTCGCTCACCGAAGGGTGAAGGCCGCCTCCTTCAGGTCGCGCGAATTGCCGCCCACCATCACCTTGAAGGCGCCGGGTTCGGCCTCCCAGCGCCCGCTCGCCGTGTAGAACGCGAGGTCGGCGGCACGAATCGCGAAGGTGACGTCCTTCGACTCCCCAGGGCCGAGGTCCACCTTCCGGAATCCTCTCAACTCCTTCACTGGGCGCGTGACGCTGCCGACCAGGTCGCGGATGTACATCTGGACGGTCTCGGTCCCCGGCCTCGTGCCGGTGTTGCACACCGTGACTGTTACCTCCAGCTGACTCGTGGCGTCCATGGCCGCCGCGCTCAACCGCGGCGCGGTGTACGTGAAGGTGCTGTAGGAAAGCCCAAACCCGAACGGGAAGGCCGGGTCGTTCGACACGTCGGTGTAGTGCGACCACGTCACGCCGGCCTCGGGCCCGGGCCGGCCCGTGTTCTTGGCCGCGTAGTAGAGCGGCAGCTGGCCGACCGACCGCGGGAACGAGACAGGCAGCCGCCCGGCGGGGTTGTAGTCGCCGAACAACACGTCTGCGATCGCATGGCCCGCCTGCGAGCCGGCCAGCCACGCTTCGATCACCGCCGGCGCGCCGCCGCTCGCCCCCAGGATGACCGGCCGGCCGGTCATCAGCACGACGACGACCCGCTGGTTCACCGAGTAGACCGCCTGGAAGAGCTCTTCCTGGAGGCCCTTCAACCCGATGTCCGCCTGGCTGCGGCCCTCCCCGGACTGGAACGCGTCCTCTCCAATCGCGAGCACGACGAGGTCGGCACCTCTCGCGGCCTCGACGGCCGACGCGAAGCCGGAGCGGTCCGTCGTGTTGTAGACGGGCGGCGCCATGAAGTTGCGCGCGCCGGTCACGAGCGTCGTTCCCTCGGCGTACGCCACCTTCGTATCCGGAGAGACGGCCGCCTGGATGCCTTCGAGCAGCGAGATGGCGCTGTTCGCCTGACCCTGCCCGCGCCAGTTGCCGAGCGGCGAGTCCTTGTCGTTGGCCAGCGGGCCGATGACGGCGACGGACTTGACCGTCTTGTCGAGCGGCAGCAGGCCGCCATCGTTCTTGAGCAGGACGATCGACTTCCGCGCGACGTCGCGCGCGGCGGCGAGGTTGGCGGCGGTCAGCGTCGCGGCCTTTTCGCGGGCGGCATCCGAGTAGCGGTACGGATCGTCGAACAGGCCCAGCTTGAACTTCACGCGGAGGACACGGCGCACCGCTTCGTCCACGAGTTTGACGTCAACCTTCCCCGAGGTCACCAGGGCGCCGAGGTGGTTGATGTACGCCCGCGACTCCATGTCCATGTCACTGCCGGCGGTCACGGCGATCCGCGCGGCGTTCGAGAGGTCGGAGGCGAACCCGTGCGGGATCATCTCGCGGATCGAGCCCCAGTCCGAGACCACGAAGCCCTGGAAGCCCCACTCGCCCTTGAGGATGTCGCGCTGGAGGTGCACGCTGCCGGTGGCGGGGATGCCGCCGATCTCGTTGAACGAGTTCATGAACGTCGCCGCACCCGCCTCGGCGGCGGCCTTGAACGGCGGCAGCACGACGTTGCGCAGCGTCTGCTCGGAGATGTCGACGGTGTTGTAGTCGCGGCCGGACTCGGCGAACCCGTAAGCCGCGTAGTGCTTGACGCACGCGGCCATCGTGTCGACGGCGCCGAGGTCGCGGCCCTGGAATCCGCGCACGCGGGCGGCGGCCATGAGCGCGCCGAGGTACGGATCCTCTCCCGAACCCTCCATCACGCGGCCCCACCGCGCGTCGCGGGCGATGTCCACCATCGGCGCGAACGTCCAGTGGAGGCCCGCGGCGGCCGCCTCGGTGGCGGCGACACGCGCCGACCGCTCGACCGCCGCCGGGTCCCAGCTCGCCGCCTCGCCGAGCGGGATCGGGAAGATCGTCCGGTAGCCGTGGACGACGTCATAGCCGAAGATCATCGGGATCTTCAGCCGGCTGCCGTCGATCGCGAGTTGCTGCGCCTTTCGGGTGGCGTCGGCGCCCGTCACGTTCAGCATCGAGCCGACGAGGCCGCGCCGAATCTGCTCGTACGCGGCCTTCTGGGCGCCGGCCGTCGGCGGCGGGCCCGTGACGTCGAACGGGCTGCTGTACTGGTTCAACTGCCCCACTTTCTCCTCGAGCGTCATCTGGGCCAGCAGCGCGTCGATCTTCTTCTCGGTTTCTGGATCGACCAACGCCTGCGCGCGGGCGCCGCGGGGGCCGAGTGCAGACGCGAGCAGGATGATGGCGAACAAGAGCCGCTTGTTTCCGTGCATCAATCGCCTCCATGGGACGGGCAGCCGGTTGCCAGCGACCGCCGTTTTCGAACGTTCTGCCCCAACCTCAACCGCCGGGGGTGCTGTCTGACCTGAAGTATCCAGGGCGAGCCTCGACCCTGACGCCGCTGCGGCCCTTCACACGAACGTCCAGCTTGTGCCACCCGGCTTTGGACACCCCGGTCGGCGTGAAGCCAAGGACGTAGCGGCTCTTCACCTCGTCCAGAACCGTCAGGAACGTCTCCCGCAGCTTCTGATCCGATGTCTCGAACAAGTCGCCTCCAGCCGCGCGTGCGGCATCCCGAAGAAACGAACTGGACAGGCGACCCGCCGATATCCCGTACACCAGGACCTCTGACTTCCGCACGCTGTCGAGCACTTCTTCTTCGTCCAGCCAGCTCGAGGTGTCGTCGCCGTCGCTGAAGACGATCGCCACGGGCCGACCATCACCTGCTCCGGCGGCGACGACTGCCGCGTGGGTGGGGTCGCGCAAGACGTGCGCCGAAGCCCTCGAGTTCCGCAGCGCCGCACGGTTGACCACGGTCGAAGGTGGGTCTGACCCGGCGTGAGAGTCCGTGGTTAAGACGATAATGGCTCACCAGGTCGCTCGGCTGCAGCTGGTCGACTATCGCTCCGCAACCGTCGACCAGCGCTGCGAGACGGTGGCCCTGCACGCTCGCGCTGACATCCAGGGCCAGCAGGAGCCTGAGCGGCGCTTGGTCGTAGCTCACGATGTCAACGCGCTGGATGACGCCGTTGTCGCGCACCTCGAAGTCCCGCGCGGACAAGCCACGCACGGCGCCCGAGCCGCCGGTGACGCGGACGTCCACGCGCATGGCGTCCACCATTGAGCGGATCGTCGGTTGCTGCCCCGCGGTGCTCGTCGCGAGCCCAAGGGCCGCGCCAGCGAGAATAGGGAGGCAGAAGCTCCGCGGCACGCGACGACCTCCATTTCGGCTCAACGCGCGGGCACTCGATGCGGCACAGTCTCCGACGGGCCTGGTCCGGCCTTCTCGGCCAGATCCACCAATCGGCGCACGAGGTCGGGAACGTAGCGACGCGCACCCAATCGGTATCGAATCCACGGGTCGGTTGGGCCCTCGAGGGTCCAGTTGCCGGCCGGCATCGCCGGCGTGAGGCGTTCGAGGGCCGAGGCGCGCTGGCCCTCGCGGAGGAGAAGCCGGCTGAGCGCGAGGCGCGGCGCCAGCGCATCCGGTTCCAGGTGGAGGGCCGCTTCGTAGCTGGCGCGCGCGTCGGCCAGCTGCAACAACTGCTGTTGGACCTTCCCGAGAAACAAGGCGGTGAGGTAGCGCACGAATCGATCTCCATCCTCCCGTCGCGCGCGTTCCAGCTCTGACTGTGCCTCACCCAGCCGACCCTCGTCGAACAAGACGCGGCCCAGGCGGACTCGCGCCTCGAGCAGCACCGCGTCCGCTGCCAGCGCTCCTCGGAACAGTTGCTCCGCGCGGCGAAGACGAGCGGACGAACCGGCGAGGCGGACTTCGGTCGGCGTCGCGTTGAGCCGCCCCCTGGGGACCAACCCAGCCCGGAACATCCGCTGGACATCGCGATTGGCCAGCGCCTCCTTGATGGCGCCTGCCGCAAACTGGAGTACGGCCGACCGCGGAAACAGGCGGAGGCCGCGCTCCGAGAGCTCTTCCGCGTCGAGGGAGACGATTCGGTGAGGATGCCGGCTGCGGCCGCGTACCACATCTCGGCGAAGTCGGCACACCCAGGCGTGTCCGCGAACGGATTCGAGCCGGACTGCGACGAGGTTGAGGTGGAACACGGCATCGGCGGACATCTCAGGGATCCGCGCAGCCATCGCCGTGTCCGTGTGGAGCAGCGCCACTCTGAAGACGAGCGGCAGCACGGCGCCAGGGACAAGCGAGCGGAGGTGCGCAGGCAGTGCGTCGGACGCCCGTACCATCGCTGGTCGTCCCCACGCCGCCAGAACGGTGACCGCCTCGTCGTCGGTCCCGGCGTGGTGTCGCGAAAGAATGGTGAGGTAGGAGTGCAGATCGCCAGGGACCAGCGTGGCCGACCAGTCTGGCAGCACCTGCGCGACTCCCGCACTCGCGAATGCGAGCCACAGAAGACACGAGGCCGCCAGCGCGACGCGCTTCATGCGGCACAGTGTGGCGCAGGAGGCCTTGACGCGGCAAGCTTCCTGGGACCGCTTCGACGGGAGGAAGAGTCGGGTTAGCCTTCGGGCACCCCCTCCTTCAGCCGGACTGTTGCCGCGGCGTGGCCTGGAGCGACCAGCGTGCGCAGGCGCTCCCTGACCAGCGGCTCGTCGTCGACGATCAGGCAACGGATTGATCGGCCCTCGTGAAGCGGGATCTGGATCCTCGCGCGGAATCCGGCGTCTGGCGCGGTGTCGATGCTCAACGCGGCCCGATCGCCGTACAGCGCCCCAAGTCGCTCTCGGGTGTTCCCGACGCCGAGGCCTGGGGGCAGCGGGAGGGTCGCGCCCAGCCCGTCATCCTCGACGGTCAGGACGAGCAGCGAGCCCTTGCGGAGGGCTCCGATCGCCAGCCGCTGGTCCGGCACCTGGTCGGGCGTCGCAGCCAGCACCTCGGGCGGGTCGACGAGGCTCGCGACGCACCCGCACACGCCGAGCCCGCAAGTCTTCAGAAACGCTTTGCGATCCATATGTCCCCCTTCAGACCGGAGCGGTCAGTCGCCCGGCGGTCCGCAATGTGGATTGTCGGGAACCCGTGGTCCCCGCGCAGCCGAAATGTGACCGACGTGGGAGAAGGGGGATGAACGCGTTCCTAGCCTGATATGTAGACGTTGTTGTGGTCGTAAGCCGGGCAAGTCGCGGCCCGGGTCGTGCGGGTACTTCCGCTTCACTGCGGCGCCATTTCGGTGCAGACTGTTCGACGTTCCTGACCCTGGCCACTCGTCACTCAACGGGGCTTCGCATGAACAGGGAATTACTCGTCGCACTGGCGTTCCTCTCCGCAGCCAACGTCGCAGCGCCGCGCGTCGGGCACGCGCAGGCGTTCAAGGTCGAGAAGTTCGACATCAAGGGCGAAGGCGGCACGGACTACGTCACCGCCGAAGCCGGCACGGGCCGGGTGTTCGTGTCGCGTTCGACCCACGTGATGGTGATCGAGGGCGCCACGGGCAAGGTGGTCGGCGACATCCCGAACACGCCGGGGGTGCGTGGTGCGGGCATCGCTCCCAAGGCCGGCCACGGCTTCACAACCAACGGCGGCGACCAGACCGTCACGATGTTCGACCTGAAGACCCTGGCGGTGATCAAGCAGACCAAGGTCGGCCCGGGTCTGGACGGCATCATGTACGACGCCGCCGATGACAAGATCATTTTGACTAATCACAGCCGCCCGATCGGGACGCTGACGGCGATCGACCCCACGACCGGTGACATCGTGGCGACCGTCGAGCTCGAGGACACGGCGCCCGAGGGCGCCGCCGCCGACGGCAAGGGGCACATCTTCGTCAACAACGAGAGCAAGAACACGATCCAGGTGATCGACGTCAAGACGTGGAAAGCCACCGCGTCGTGGCCGCTCGCCCCCTGCGAGGGGCCGACCGGCATCGCGTACGACGAGGCGACGAACCGCATCTTCGCGGGCTGCAGCAAGACGTCCGTGGTCCTCGACGCCAGCACGGGCAAAGTGGTGGCGACCATGGCGAACGGGACGCGCGTGGACGCGCTGGGGTGGGATCCCGCCAAAAAGCTGATCTACATCCCGAATGGCGGCGAAGGGAACGTCACCGTGGTCCACCAGGACTCGGCGGACAAGTACGCGGTGCTGGCGACGGTGCCGACGTTCCAGGGCGCGAAGACGATCACCATCGACCCGGCCACGCACAACGTGTACCTGTTTCAGCCCGAGCGCGGCCCGGCGCCGCCGCCTGCGCCTGGCGCGCCGCCCCCGCCGGCGGGCGGCGGCCGCGGGCGCGGCCCACAGGGCCCGATCATCGCCGCGTGGTTCATCGTCATCAAGCAGTAGCCGGTGAGCCCGCTGGAACGGCGGCATGCTCGCCAGCCGGCGAGGATGCCGCCAGCGTCCGTCCCGGCTCCCCCAGGCAACCCTGACAGCCCGTGTGGGCTACGGCAGACCGAGGGTGTCGCGATAGAACGTCAAGGGCTTGACTCCAGAAACGTCGGTTCCGATGGCTTGAGCGGCGGACGCTATGAGAATCGCAACAGGCGGGGCAACAAGGGGACAACGGTGGGTCAAACGCGCGTCGCTTGGTCGATCCGTATTGCCGCGCTGTTGGCGACCGTCGCACTGACGACAGCTCTGGGTTTCCGGATTGCCCATCCTCGGGTCGAGGCACTTGCCATTCGACGGCTACAGGCGGGCGCGAGCCAGCGGGGCTGGATCGCCACCGTCGGCGGCGCCCGCCTGACGCCATGGCTGACGCTCGACCTGTGGGATGTCGTTCTCCGAAACGACTCCGGCTGGCGTGTCGAGGCCCGGAAAGTCGGCGTCCATCCTCTATTGTCCTGGCGGGGGCTGATCGGTCGTGCTGCCCTCGCCCGTGTCTCGAACACCTCGGTCCACCTGCCCGCCGGCCTGCGTGTTGAAGTTCGGTCCGCCACCTGGGCCATCGACGCCTCGAAGGATAGGCTGCGTCTGGAACTGGCGGGCGGCACACCTCCAGTTGCCTTCAGCGTCACCACTGGCCGGGAGATCCAGATCGATGCCCGCTTCGTGGCTGCGCCACTGTCCGACTTGGTGACGGTGTTGAGGGATGGATGTCCTGTTGCCAGGCTTGGCACCATGGATGGGGATGGGCAGCTGCTCCGCAGCAGCACGGGACTGATCGACGTCCGGCTGAAGGGACGCACTCGTGGCCTTGCGTTGGCGTCGCTCTCAGCCGATGGCCCGGATTGCCCGGCGAACCCGTTTGGCACGCCCGCGGACATCGAGGCCGAGGTGCGCGCGACGTGGGATCCCGCGGCGGGGCGAGCGAGCATCAGCCACCTGGCGGTTCGAACGCGGGGGATAGAAGCCTCGGCACAGGGGGCAGTCACGGGCGGAACGGCCGATCCGAACATCTCCCTCAACCTCGACGTCCCACGTATGGACCTTGCGGAAGTGCTCGCGACGGCGGGTCTCGACTTACCGGCTCAAGACCTCGGCGTGGCCACCCTCTCGTGCCGGGTTGATGGACGGCTGCTCGACCCGCAATCGCTTAGGGTGTCGCAGCAGCTCAAGTTCTCGCCGCCGGCGCAGCCGGTGCCGGCCATCCAGCGCTTGAAGGGGGAGTTCGTCCATCGCGTGGAGACGGCGCAGGGCACGACGAAGCAGATCCTGGTCTCGCCGCAGTCGCCCGACTTCGTTCCGCTGACCGATGTTCCCCCGTTGTTCCTCAGGGCGCTGCTGCTGGCCGAGGACACCGACTTCTACGGCCACCAAGGCGTCGACCTCCGTGAGCTGCCGTTCGCCCTGGCCACGAACTTCGCGCGCGGCACCTTCGTCCGCGGTGCCTCGACCATCCCGCAGCAGCTGGCGAAGAACCTCTTCCTCACGCGACGAAAGACGGTGAGCCGAAAGGTGGAGGAGGCCGCCCTCGCATTGCTGCTCGACTCGACCCTCGGGAAGGCGCGGATGCTGGAGATCTACCTGAACGTGATCGAGTGGGGGCCGGGGACCTACGGCCTCAAGCCGGCGGCGCGGTACTACTTCGGCCGCGAGCCTTGGCAGTTGACCCCGCGGCAGATGGCGTTCCTGGTGGTGCTCATCCCGGGGCCGGTCAAATACCAGCGCTCGTTGGCTACCGGCACGCCGACGCCGACTTTCGAGGGGATGATCGCCACACTGCTTGGCAAGTTGCTGGCGGCCGGTGCATTGAGCGAGGAGGATTACCAGTCAGCGCTCGAGGCGCCGCTGGATCTTCGCATCCCCACCGTGCTCGCGCCGTAGCGCGAGGTCGAGCCCGCGAAGAACCCGACTGGCCCGCGACGGTAGTGTCGAACGAACCTCGTCCCCCCGCTGTGGTGGAGACATGCTGGCAACGGCCGTCACGCTGCCACCGGACGCCCTTTCCGGATCGCGGACGCCACGTCGCGCGGCGTAGCGCCGAGGCCAAAGAGGGCGCGAAGCAGGAGGTCCGTCGAGACGCTCGGATCAGCGGCCTCGATCTTGGCCACCCGTGACTGGCTCGACTCGAGGCGCCTGGCGAGTTCCGCCTGCGAGAGCCCCTGCATGTCGCGGCGGTCTACTGCGCCGCTGCGTTGTCGGCCATGGACCACAGCCGGCCACCGCGGAGTGCCGTCCTTCGGCCGCCGCCCTGTGGAGCGACTCCTCGATGCTCGGGCCCTGACCGGTGATCTCACCGATCTCACGTGTGGTCAGCGGTCCGTGTTCGGCGAGGAGCTCGCCGACCGATCGTGGTCCGTGCCGCGCCAGTCCTGGCATCACCTGAGCGAGGATTCGCTCGTACGTGGCCAGTGAGCGGTGACCACCGACGAGGATGCCCGGCTCGGCGTCCGCCTGGCCCGCTTGCGCCGCGGATTCGAAACAGCATCGTCGGGAAGCCGGTCACTTCGTAGGCGGCGCAGAGTCCGAGGTCGTCATGGAACGCGGCTTGAGGGCGCTCGCTCTCGAGCTCGCGCCGGAAGGCTTCGACGTCGAAGCCACGCACTTGGTGAGCGAGATCCATCTGGACCCCCAGGTTCTGCACCTGCGCACGCTCGGTCAGTGCCGCTCGACGAAGGCGCCGCAAGTATCGCTCTCCGACGGCAGTCCCCTGCGCCATCGCGGCCTTCACCGCGATGCACGCGGGCCACGTGGACCAGTGCGGGTCCGTGATGTCGAGCATGAGGCGCTCGTCAATCGGCTGACCGGAACGCTCCGACACCATCCGCCAGTCGAGGAGCGACCTCGGCGGTGCCTCGGATCGCGTTCGCCGCATCGAAGAAGCGGCTCATGTCCTTGACGAGCCCGCCCATGATGTACCCGAACCAGGAGCTGATCGCGGTATCGTTCCCGCAAGGTGAGCAGCGCTGGCTCAGTCGCCCAGCACCACGAGCAAAACGGGTCCGTAAAGGCCAGCAACTCCGCACTACCCTGCATCGTCGTCCTCCGATGTTGACTCGCGCGTCGGGCCGCGCTGTCGGCCGATCGCCCGGATTGTCCCGCGGAGCGCTTTGGAACGCCTGCGGACATCGAGGCCGAGCTGCACGCGACGGTGGATCCCCCGGCGGGACGAGCGAGCATGAGCCACCTTTCGGTTGGGGCGGGGGACCTCGGTGCTGGCGTCGGTCACGGGCGGAATCGCCGATCCGCACATCGCGATCGACCTCGACGTCCCACGAATGGACCTTGCGGAGGTACTCTCGACGGCGGGTCTCGACCTGCCGGCTCGGAACCTCGGCGTGGCTTCCCTTTCCTGGCGGGTGGCGACGGCCGTCACGCCGATACCGAACGCCCCTTCCGAATCGCCGACGCCACGTCGCCCGGTGTCGCGCCGAGCGCGAAGAGCGCGCGCAACAGCAGGTCCGCCGACACGCTGGGATCGGCAGCTTCGATTTTGGCGACCCGGGACTGGCTCGACTTGAGGCGCTTGGCAAGTTCCGCCTGGGAGAGCCCCTGTCTGCTTCTCCGCTCACGAACGCGGCTGCTGAGCGCCAGCTTGGTCTCAACGAGCGCCGCCTCTTCAGCACTCAGGTCGAGGAACTCGGTGGCATTCCCGACGCGCCAGCCGTGCGCTCCGACGCGTGCGCGCTTGTTCTGGTTCATGGTCCTACCTCTGCCCGTGGTAGCTTCGGATGCAGCCGAGGGAATCGAAATGACGATATGTCAGATATGACATCCGCGTCAAGACGGCTTCGTCGCAGATCCAGGCGCTCGTCTCTGCCGCATCGCATCGGTCAGAGCGTCGCCCCGGTCCTGGTCGCGCGTCTGATTGATCGACCCGGCGCGGGGCGAATCGCGATCTTCGCGATGGAGACACTTTGGAGACGCGCGGCCATCCGGGACGTCGCGCGCGACCGAAGTCCTTGACGTGGAAGGAGTTCGAGGGCGAGTGAGGCAGGGATTCCGCCCTTGACGGCGCGGACGGCTAAGTCACTAAGAGCAAGCGACTTAACCACTTATGGTTGGCGGTGAGGCAGGGATTCGAACCCTGAGATTCAGTGTCTCTAAGTGATTGATGACGCGCTACTTCTGGCCGCAACCGTCTCGGGGTCAGTCAATTGCGGGGTCACTGGAGTTCACGGCAGTGACCCCGACTACCCTCGACTCCACCGATGTCGTGGAGACATTTTGGCAACGCAAGGGGTGCCTGGTTGCGCTTGCTGGCTAACCGGCCCTGAGCGGCAGAACGCGTACGCGGCGGCTGGCCCCATCGATCGTCACGAGCGCACCCTCAGTCAGCTGCCTTTCCCATTCCTGCACGGCGCTGAGGATCAGCGGACCCGCGCCGTCTGGCGTCACGTCTGGCCCGCGAAGTTGCAGAACGCTCGGCGCTCTGGCCTGCGAGGAGGCGAGAACGGCGCTGAAATCGAGGTCGTGGGTGAAGAGCACGTGGCCGTGTTCGCGAGCCCACGACAGGATGGCCCGGTCCTTTGAACGCGGGTCGCCGATGGCGGACCAGTGCACGGCCACCCAGCCGTGCGCGGCGAACCACTCCACCCAGGCGGGAGAGAGGTTCATGTCGATCAGGATGGGGAGGCTCATGCTGGCCGGCGGAGTGGAACCTCGACCTCCTCCACCCGCCATGCCGCGTACGTCAGCGCCTCGCGGATGTCTTCCTCTTCAAGATATGGATAGAGCTCGAGGATCTCGGCGTCAGACCGGCCGTCGGCTACGAGCCCGACGATGGTGCCGACGGTCACGCGCAGACCGCGCACGCACGGCTTGCCGCCCATGACCTCGGGGTCCCGCGTGATTCGAGCGAGCGGCTCAGGCATCGGGGTGTACTCCACGCCGAGTATATCAGGGCTGCAACAAGGGTCGTCAGGCCGGGGCCGGACGTGCCCTTCGAATCGCGGACGCGACGTCCCTCCCGGTTGCGCCCAGCGCAAAGAGGGCCCGCAACAGCAGATCCGCAGACACGTTGGGATCGCCGGCTTCGATCTTGGCGACACGTGACTGGCTCGAGTTGAGGCGCCTTGCCAGTTCTGCCTGCGAGAGCCCCTGCTTGCTCCTTCGCTCACGCACGCTCCTGCTCAGCGTGAGCTTAGTCTCCACGAGCGCGGCCTCTTGCGCATCCAGTTCGAGAAACTGCGCTGCGTTCCCCACACGCCAGCCCTGCGCTTCCACGCGGGCGCGCCTGGTCTTCTTCACGGTGCAACCCTTCGTCGGCATCACCCTCTCGGACATTGTATGTCAGAACTGACATGGCGGCGCTCCCGCGTCGTTCGCTGGTCAGCGCGGACCGGTCGACGCGTATTGGCGCGAGCCGTAATCTACGGAGTGGAGACATGTTGGAGACGCGCGGCCCTGCGGGACGTCGGCGGCGCCTGAAGTCGTTGACGTGAAACGAGTTTGAGGGCGGGTGCAGGCAGGGATTCCGCTCTTGACGGCGCGAACGGCTAAGTCACTAAGAACAAGCGACTTAACCGGTTAGTGATTGGCGGTGAGGCAGGGATTCGAACCCTGAGATTCGGTGTTTCTAAGTGGTTGATGACGCGCGACTTCTGGCGACAACCATCTGGGCGAATCAGTTGCGAGGTCACTGCCGTTCGCGGCAGTGTCCTCGACTCCTCTCGAATCCACCGGCGTCGTGGAGACATTTTGGCAACGGCTGTCACGCCGCCAGCGACCGCCCCTTGCGAATGACCGTCGCCACATCACTCGGCGTGGCGCCGAGCGCGAAGAGCGCTCGCAAGAGCAGGTCCGCGGACACCGTGGATTCCGCCGCTTCTATCTTCGCCACCCGCGACTGGCTGGACTTCAGCCGTTTGGCCAGGTCAGCCTGCGACAGTCCCTGCTTCGTTCGGCGGTCTCGAACGCTTCCGCTCAGCGCCAGCTTGGTCTCCACGAGCGCGGACTCTTCGGGGTTCAGTTCAAGGAAGTCGGCGGCGTTCCCGACGCGCCACCCGTGAGCCTCGAGGCGCACGCGCTTGTCCTTTTTCATGCTCTACCTCTTGCCAGCGGCAGCGTCGTCGGCCGCCAAGCGGCGCCGACAGGATTGGATGACGTTCTTGGGCGTCGCCCGCGTCTTCTTCGAGAAGACCTCGCAGATGATGACGGCGTCGCGGTCGAGACGGTAGACGATGCGCCAGGTCAGGCTGCCGTCCACGATGCGCAGTTCGTGACAACGATCGCCGATGACCGGCATCGGCCGAGATTGGGGCATCCCGAGCCGCTCTCCCCGCTGAAGCCTCCGCAAGAGTAGTCCGGCCTCGACCCTCGCCTCACTCGACAGGGGAGGAGTCTTGATCTCCCCGTGCAGCCACGCGAGCGGCTTGTCGGCGTAGGGCATCGGGAGCATGATATGTCATCTCTGACATCGCGTCAAGGCGGTTGACGCCTCGTGCGAGACGGTGGATGAGGCGCGCCGCCCCGTTCCGGTTCACATTTTCCAGGCGCGAAGCTGGCGAAGGAAGGCAGGCTGCCTGCGTGCTTGGCGCGGAGTGCGTCCAACTGCCGACCGAATGGAGCCTTGCTGTCGGCACGCTTCGCCATATCGCGGAGTGACGTCACGGTTTGGCGCCCGTGATGATCGCCGCCATCTGCCTCCATTCGCCACGGCAGATGGGTCGCTGGTACCTCTTGCTCGGATTGAAGCCGATCCAATCTTCGTCCAGGTACACGTATGTCTTGGAGGTTCCGGGCGGTTGATTGCAGGCACGTATCACGATCAGCGGCTTGTTTTGGTCCGGAGCGTTCAAAATTCTCGACCCGAGATCTGAGCGCGAGTCGAACCACGCACGAACGGCCGCAATCTTCCGAGCATCTCGAATAATCGCCTCCCGTCCGGAAGTCGTCACTTTGAGACAGTCTGTTGCCAGCCCGAGGTTTTCGGACTTCGTCACGGGAGAACCGCTAAACGAGTGGAATCTCTTGTGAAGTGAACGACCAAGGCCAGTTGACGGAATCGGATGCCATCCGAAGATGATCCCAACATAACCTGCGACAGAAAGAAGAACCATCAAGACGAGAACAGCAATGGCTGCGACGGCCACGCGCAGCCATCGTCGCACGGCTGGTCTCTGGGGTTCGAGACTCAGACTCGGGTTTTTCATAAGCCACTCCACCAGCACGGCATCATCGTTGGCGCGACCGCGAGGTTCCCGGCGAACCGTGGATGCGACAGAGACCGCGCGGTGCAACTGCTCCGCAGCCGCCGCCGCTCTCCTGAAGCCGATATCGGTCCGGCCGGCTGTCTTGCTTTAGGCGTCGTGCACGAAAACGGCGGTCAGGAAGCCAGCGACGATCGGGCGAGCCGCAATCCCGCGAGTGGAGACATTTTGGAGACGGGGGGCCGTCCGACACCCGGTGTGCGCCGAAGTCGTGGTCGCGCGTCAGACTCGCGTCAACTGCCCTCCGGTATTCCAGGCGCGGTTCACCTTCGGGAATGACGCCACCGGACGGCAACAGGTGACCATCGCGTCGGCCGTCAGGCCGTCCCCATCCCGCCCTCCTGGCTCTCAGCCTGTAGAGCATCACCAGTGGCACCGCCCACACGAGGCATCCGATTGTCACCAGTGCGAAAAACACCACGGGCGGCACGCCGCCTTGAAACCACCGGTCGTCCACGAGGAAGAACTCAGGGTACAAGACCCACGAACAATAGCGACTGACCCACTCTAGTTCATGCGTCCTCGACCGGGACGGAGAACGCAACATCACCATCACTCTCACGATGGCCAGGGAGATCACCGTCGTCAGGTAGAACGCGACGCGCTCCGCCGCGACTGTTCGTGATGCGTGGAGCGGCCGCGCAGCCGAGCCAGAGAACAGGCACCGCGAAGACGAAGCCTCCGCCACCGGCATACAGGCGAGTAGACCGACGTGACGAGCCACCCGGGGCCACTGCCCGACTGGCCAAAACTCATTCGGGTGGCCGCGACGATGGCGGGTTCGGGATAGAGAGCACAATCCTCGCATAGACGGGACCATCGCCGCGCCATCTCCAGGCGGCGGCGTCCAAATGGAAGCGCCACCAGATGGCCCGAAACCCACCCAGCAGCACCGCGGTTACCAGATAGACGGTGGCGATTCTGCGCCGAATAGGTGCGCGCGCACCGGCGCGGCGTCTCTGAACCGCAATCACTCATGATGTTGTCCAGAGCTGGCGACCGTCGAACCTCATCGCGTGCATCCCCGTGGGCCGGGTCGTTCGATCCGGTAGTAACGCCTGCCGGCGCTGACACCGATGCACTCCGAGGGTGCGGACTCCCAGAGCGCAGTTCCTTCGCGGAGAACGACGCCCGACGCGAAGACCGTCACGATCGCATGCGCCGACAAACGGTCGCGCGTCAGCGTGGGGCGTTGGCTGTTACCCGCGGCGATCTGGTTGGCTACCAGAATGCCAACAGCCCTACTGCAGCTGGTCCCCGGGTGCTAAATGCCGTAGTGAACGGCTCCTGGAGTTGCCTGGCCCCAACCGCGGGGACAACCCACGTTGTAAACTGGGCGACGCTATCTCGTGAAGAATGGCATGACCTGGATACACGTCCGGACAACGCTGCGGAAACGCGCGACTGGGGCGGTCGGTCAGCTACGAAGGTCGCCGACACGGTTCATTCACTCCGATTTGGTGGACCGGGAACGCCGTGGATCTCGCGGCCACCAACCTCATTGCCGTCTACCCAGTCACCGGGTGGTGGCGGGAACGACTCCATCTTGGGCGATTCAACAGTTCTGCGGGACAGCCTCATTGTGTCGATCGACACAGCCGACGTTGAGTCCAGCCTGGACACTCCCATCGTCAACCAGGCGACGATCCTGACCGAACTCGAGCGCTGACGACGCCGCACCCCCTCCTTCGGGTGTGATCTCGTCGAGGCTCGGTGTCCCGGCGGCGCGCGCCTCCTCGCCGTCACCTGCCCTACTCCTGAATGTTCGCGAGCAACAGCATCTCGACCGCCTCGCAGATCTGACCGCCAACCGAAACTGCCCTAAACGCGCCAACAAGGGCTGGAAATCAACGGGGCTTGTCACACCGCGCAGGGCTTCCCCCACCGTCATATGGAACGACGAGGCGATGCCACGCTGGGGTCCAGCGAGAGAACCCACATGTGGGACCGTTACGACCCACGAGATACCGACGATCGAGACCGCGGTGGCACCTGGGATCGCCCGCGCGGCAGCCGGCGGCCGCAGCGAGCGCGACGAGGATCGTGTGTTCGACCCCCGTGATGTATTTGTGCGCGCGGTCGATCTGCCGCTCGACGTCGAGCGGGAGCTCGTGCGAGACCGCGATCGGACGTACGAGCTCAATGGCACCGACAGCCGGGTGCTCGCCACGGTCGGCGCGTTTCGCGTGGTCGCCGAGAGCGACCTCGAGCGAGCGTTCGACAACCCCGCCTCGGCCCGGGACAGCGTGAAACACCTCGAAGCGGAAGGCCTTCTGAGCCGCAGCCGGTCGGGGCCGGACGAACGTGTCACGTTCCTCTCGAATCGCGGGCGGGACCTGCTGGAAGCCAGCCGGTGGGAGCGCGACGATCGCTCGCGGAGGCCCGACCAGGCCTTCTACGCGGGCCTCAGGAAGCCGCGCGAGCTGGGGCACGACTCCCAGGTCTATCGCGCCTACCTGCGGGCCGAGGAGCGCCTCCGAAGCGCGGGCGGGCGCGTTCGCCGGGTGGTCCTCGACTACGAGCTCAAGCGCGACTACCAACGGTTCCTGCAGGAGCGCAATCGGGACCGGGCGGACAGTGACGGCCGGCCGGACCGCAGCGCTCGCGAGATCCAGGCCTGGGCGCGCGAGCACCGCCTGCCCTACTTCGACGAGCGCGTGCACTTCCCGGATCCCCGGATCGAGTACGAGGACCGCGAGCGCTATCTCGAGCGTGAGGACATCGAAGTGGTGACGGCGCCACTATCGCGGCGCCCATGCGGCGGTCGCTGCGCGCTCCGGCTTCGCGCGATACCGAGGCGTCGGCGGCCTCGTCGGAGGACGTGGAGGTGGGCGAGAGGCGGAGGCGTGCCGCGTGGCGGAGGAGTGGCTATGAGCCTCGCACCAGCAGCCGAGCCGTGGCGGATTGAGCACGCCAACCGTCAGCGCGCCGACGCGCTGGCCGCGTTCGGATTCACTGAACGGCAGGCACGGTTCCTCGTGCAGGTGCTGCTGCATGCGGGCGTGTTCGTCGAACGCCAGTACGCCCACTTCGCCGGCATCACCCACGGCCAGAAGACCACGGACTTTCTCGACAGGCTCGTCGACCGGAAATACGCGACGCCCATTGCCACGGGCGCCCTCCATCGTGGACGGCTCTTTCATGTGCACTACAAGCCGCTCTGGTCGGCCATCGGCGAACCCGACAGCCGGTTTCGAAAGCCCGCGAAGCTCGGCCGCCTCATCGAGCGGGTCATGCTGCTGGATGCCGTCCTCGCGGATCGCGAACTGATGTGGCTCGGCCCGAGCGCCGACAAGCTGAGCTTCTTCGTGAGCGAGGGCAACGAGGCGGGTCGCCTGCGGCAGGAGGAGTACCCGCACATCTGCTTTGGCGAGGGCCCCACGAAGGTCGCCCGGTACTTCCCCGACAAGCTCCCGATCGGCGTCAAGCCCTACGGCTCACCTCACGTGTTCCTCTACCTGGTCACCAAGCCTTCCCCGGCCGACTTCCGCGCGTTCCGATCCGTCACACGAACCTGCTCGGTGCCCTCCACGAGTGGACCGTCCGCCTGCTCTTCCCGCGGCACCTGACCAAGGCGATCCCCGCATACCGAGACGCGGCCCGAGACCACCTGGCGATCGCGGTCGCGCCGTCGTCGGTGGAGGAGTTGCGGTGGTTCTATCACGAGCGACGGCGACTGGCGCAGACGCCCTCGGCAACCCCGGACCGTCGGTTCATGGATGCCGTGA
>CAVRWB010000018.1:0-68923 GCA_963724775.1 uncultured Acidobacteriota bacterium | reverse complement strand
CTCGGCCGTCAGACGCGGCGACAGCAGGCGCACCGCGGTCAAGGTCAGGGCGCCTTCCGCCAGCCGCTCGAGGATGAGCGGGAATCGCCGAACCGCACGCGCCGCTTCAATGCGGTGATAAGAGGCGTGCTCAGAGAGGTGGAGCACTTCCGTGCAGGACGAGAACAGCGACGAGCACCCTTCGCCGAGGTAGAGCCGACGGGCATCGAATTCCGCAAGCGTGGCAACGAGATTCGGCGGTCGCTCGCTGCTCGCGCACGGCAAGGCGCTTGACCTCCGAGACGAGTTCACGATCGGACAACTCCTCCAAGATGCGATCGATCTTCTTCATGCCGACAATATAGGAGGTGGATTTCGCGAGCCCGCCAATGCTCGCCGGGCCGCGATTGTTACCTCCAGTGGCCACGTCGTCTCGCGGCCCTTCGGGCGCCGCCTCTTCGCCAACGTCGTCGCGACTGCGGTCATTCCACGGTTCGTCGCGGACACCGGCGGCTGCTGCCCGCGAAACTTGTCAAGGGGTTCGCAAACTATTTCTTGCCGTCGGCTTTGGGTTTGGCCAACACGACTCGAGCGATGTCGACGCTTGGGCTCGAGGCCCACGGGCTGCATGCCCGCCGGCGATAATTGCGGTCCCGGCCCGCGCGCAGCCGGTGTCAAGGCCGAGTCTGCCAGTGATGGATTGGTGCACCGAGCGCCTTGACGCCGGCGAGCCCGGGCCGATGTTCTTGTATCGCTGGCGGGCGTTCTCGCCGCCCACCACGGCTACGTCTCCTGGGGCTGGAGTGCGAGTGTGGCCTCCTCACGACGTTCCATTGCGAGATGGCCGTTGCCGTTCGGCTGGGATGAGGACACCGTCAGGGACTGGTTAAGCCCACCCGCACCGGTCACGTTAGCCGAGCACGGGGTCGAGGCCGATTCACCAGTTAATCGGAGGACGGGGAGTCAGTCGGAGAACGGGGACCAAGTCCGGAGGACGGGGACCAAGTCCGGAGGACGGGGATCGACCGAGCGCGCGCCTATGCCGACGGCCGGCTGCGGCGGACCGCCGCGTCGAAGCCGTCCTGCACGTAGGTATAGCCGGTCGGCGCCCACGAGGCCTCGTCGGCGCGGGCGGCGGCGGCGCACAACGAGACGCCCAGGACCAACACGGTGGCCACGACGACGATGGAGAGGATGACGATCAGGATCATGGCTGCCTCGTTGCGACACGACCGGCGAGCACACGTCGGGCGCGTCGGCGTTCGCCTCATGCATCCGCGGGAATGAGCGTGTGAACCGAACTGCGGCATCGACGCGCGAGTCACGTGTGGAACGTGGGCGCGAGGGCCTCGATGCCGAACGATGGGATCAACCTGCGAGCGGATGAGGCAAGGCTCTTGCCAGCCGGGCTTGGTGCCCGCCGATGCCCGCCCTCATGCCACGGTTAGCTCGAAAATGCGCGCAGAACGACCGAGATTGAACGGCGTGAGGGAGGTGGCCCCTTCGTGCAGGCGACACGGCGCCGACCAAAGACATCTGTCATGCAGACTTTAGTCGCGAGGTTCGCCCCGTCGCGTCATTTCAGGGCGTTTTATCGGACCAATGAAGGTCACCCGTCCGCCCTTGCACCCGTGCACCGGGCACCCCTTGCACCCTTTGCACCCGTGCGACAGGCGGGACGCCTGTCCTACCGATGTACCCGTGCACCCTTGCACCCGTGCGACAGCCGGACGCCTGCCCTACATCATCCTTGCACCCTTGCACCCGTGCGACAGGCGGGACGCCTGTCCTACCGATGTACCCGTGCACCCTTGCACCCGTGGACAGGCGGGACGCGTCCTACCGATGCACCCGTGCACCCTTGCACCCTTGCACCCTTGCACCCCTGCACCGTCGTCCTCTGTATCTCGTGCTATCCTCCGCGGCGCAGGAGGCGTTCATGAAGCAGGCACACGTGTGGATCGCGGTGGCGGCGATGGCCGGGTTGGTGTCCGTCCAGATTGGCGCGCAGAAACCCGCTTCGGAGGCGCTCTCCACCGGCCTCGGCGACCTCGCGCGGCTCTCGCACGCGAAGACCCGCTCCATCAGCCCGGAGAACTTCAACGGCGCGAAGGGGCAAGCCGGCATGGCGACCGAGGGAACCGGCGCGAAGGCCGCGCGCGACCTGGGGCAGGGGTGGAAGATCTCGCCGTCGGTCAGGATCAAGCCCGGTGAGACGTTCGTCATGGGCGAGATCCAGGGATCCGGCGTGATTCAGCACATCTGGATGACGCCCACCGGCACCTCGCGGTTCACGATCTTCCGCATCTACTGGGATGGCGAGGCGCAGCCGTCGATCGAGACGCCCGTCGGCGACTTCTTCGCGGCCGGCTGGGGCGGCAGCTACCCGCGGATCTCGTCGCTCCCGATTTGCATCAACCCGGGGAGCGGGTTGAACTGGTACTGGCAGATGCCCTTCCGCAAGTCGGCGAAGATCACGATGCAGAACATCGACGAGCGGGAGATGACCCTCTACTACCAGATCGATTACACGCTCGCCGACGTCCCGGCCGATGCCGGCTACCTGCACGCGCAGTTCCGCCGGGTGAACCCGCTGCCGTACAAGTCGGACTATACAATCCTCGACGGCGTGAAGGGGTGGGGCCACTACGTCGGTACCTATCTCGCCTGGGGCGTCCACAACACCGGCTGGTGGGGCGAGGGGGAGATCAAGTTCTTCATCGACGCGGACGCCAAGTTCCCGACGATCTGCGGCACGGGGACCGAGGACTACTTCTGCGGGTCGTACGACTTCGAGAACCCGGACTCGCGCCAGTACCAGGTCTTCAACACGCTCTACGCCGGCCTGCCCCAGGTGATCAAGCCCGACGGCCTGTACCGGTCGCAGCAGCGCTTCGGGATGTACCGCTGGCACATCATGGACCCGATCCGCTTCGACGCCGATTTGCGGGTCACGATCCAGGCGCTCGGGTGGCGCTCGGACGGCCGCTACCTGCCGCTGCAGGACGACATCAGTTCGGTCGCCTACTGGTACCAGGCCGAGCCGCACGCCGCGTTCCCGAAGCTGCCGGCGAAGGACGACCTCGAGGTGAAGTAGAGTAGCACGATTGCCGCCGGAGTGCCTGGTCTTTCGTGACGGCAAAGGCTTCAAAACACCCGAAGAGACGCGGCAGCGCCCAGACGACGGCAGCGGGCCAGGCGAAGCAGGCGCTCCGCCCTGCACCTGCACATCCGCCTGGCGGCGTGACGCGGCTCGCGCGTCGCCGCCGCGATCTGCCTCGCGGGCTGCCTCGCGTACTCGACCAGCTTCCGCGGCGTTCTCGTCCTGGACGACATTCGCGCCATCGCGCGCAACCCCACCATCAGGTCGCTGTCCGCTGCGGCCACGCCGCCGGGAGAGAGTACCGTGGCCGGCCGCCCGGTCGCGAACCTCTCGTTCGCGCTCAATTACGCGCTCGCCCCCGCGGACGTCCGCGACGTCTTCTCGCCGGACGGTGCTCCGGGCTCACCGCCGGCCTCGCAGGCGGAGGCTTTCCTCCGCAACATCTGGGGATATCACGCGCTGAATCTTGCCATTCACCTGGCCGCCGGCCTGGTGCTGTTCGGGATTCTCCGGCGAACGTTCGCGACGCTGAAGCTTCGCGCCACACCCGAGTGGCTGGCGTTTGCGGGGGCGCTCCTCTGGGTCGTGCACCCGCTGCACACCGAGGCGGTCACTTACGTCGTGCAGCGCGTCGAGTCGTTGATGGGCCTCTTCTATCTGCTCACCCTCTATTGCGCCATTCGCGCCAGCGAGGGCCGCCGCGCGGCGCCCTGGAGCGCGGCGTCCATCGCCGTCTGCGCGCTGGGGATGGCTACCAAGGAGGTGATGATCACGGCGCCCATCCTCGTCGTGCTGTGGGACTGGGTGTTCGCACCGCGGCCGCTCCCCTCCGCGCGCCGATGGTTGTGGGCCGGGCTGGCGGCAACCTGGGTGATGCTCGCCATGCTCGTCGTCAACGAGCACCGGGCGCCCTCGGTCGATCTCGGGCAGGGCATGGCGTGGCGATACCTCGTGACGCAGGCCGGCGTCATCGTCCACTACCTGCGCCTCGCGGTCTTCCCCTCGCCGCTGGTCTTCCTCTACACCTGGCCCGTTGCCTCGTCGATCACCGCGCTGTTGCCGCAGCTCGCGGTGGTCAGCTGTCTCGTCGCGCTGACCGTCGTCGCCCTCGCCCGGCGCCACCCGCTCGGCTTCGCCGGCGCCGCGTTTCTCCTCATCCTCGCGCCCACATCGAGCCTCCTGCCGATCGTCACCGAGGTGGCGGCCGAGCACCGCATGTACTTGCCGCTGGCCGCTCTCGCTGCGTGTGCCGTCGTCGGAGGCGCGCTGGCAGGCCAGTGGCTGCTCGATCGCCTGGCACCTGCCCGCGCGCGTGCCCGCACGGCCGCTGCGGTGACCGCCGGTTTCCTCGTGGTGATCCTCGCGGTCACGCTTGGCGCAGCCACCGCCGAACGCAACCGCGACTACTGGAGCGAAGAGGCACTCTGGCGCGACACGGTAGAGAAGCAGCCGGACAACCCGCGGGCGCGAATCGCATACGGCCAGACCCTGCTCGGGCAGCGTCGTCTCGCGGAGGCCGAGACGCAGCTTCACGAGGCGGTGCGGCTGGCTCCGATCGACCCGATCGGGCGCGGGCGGCTGGGAGCCGTGCTCGCCGCCCAGGGCCGGATGGACGAGGCAATCGGCCAGTTCGAGCGGGCCGTCGAGTACAGCCGCGGGCGGGACCTCCAGGCCCTGCTGATGCTGGCCGCGGCGCAGGGTGACGCTCGCCGCTTCCGCGAAGCGGCGGAAACGGCCACGTCGGCGCTGCAACTTGCGCGAGCGCAGGGGAGAGCCGCCCTCGCAGACGAGCTGGAGCGGCGGACCGCGACCTACAAGGCGCTGGCGGAGGGCCGATGAGAGTATCGTAGAGTTGGGTGCGATGCGTTGCGGCGCGAGGAGTAGCGATTGAACGACTACCTGCTATCAGTGGTCCTCGGCATCGTCGAGGGCATCACCGAGTTCCTGCCCGTCAGTTCCACGGCGCATCTCCGGCTGTTCGAAGCCCTCCTGAACGTCAGCCTGTCCGACGGCTACTGGAAGATGTACACGGTCGTCATCCAACTCGGCGCGATCCTCTCGCTGCCGATCTACTTCCGGTCGCGTATCGCGAAGTTCCTCTCGACCTTCCCCTCCGGGGAGCGCGGCGATCGCGGCCTGCTGACGCACCCGCTCGGTCTCACGGTCGTCGCCTTCGTGGTGACGGCCGTGCCCGCGTTCCTGCTGACGAAGGTGATTGGCAAGCACCTCGAGAGCCCCGTGGTCATGGGCTGGTCGCTGCTGGTCGGCGGGCTGGTGATGTGGGCCGTGGACGCGCTCAACGCCGGGAGCGAAGCGGCGGGACCGCGCGGTCAGCGGGGCGGCCGTATCCGCACCTGGGCGATGGAGGACATGTCGCTGCCGCAGGCGGTCTGGATCGGGGCCTGCCAGATCCTGTCGGCAGTCTTCCCTGGAACCTCGCGTTCGATGGCGACGATCGCCGGCGGTCAGCTGGCCGGCATGTCGCGCGCGTCCGCGCTCGAGTTCTCGTTCTTCCTCTCGATCCCGACGATGGTGGTGGCGACCGGCTACGACCTGCTGAAGTCGATCATGGGGAAGGGAGAGAACCCGATCGGTGTGTCGCAGATCGACGCGCACGGCTGGACGGTGCTGGCGATCGGCCTCGTGGTGTCGTTCGTCGTGGCTTACGCGTCGGTCGCGTGGTTCATGGCGTGGGTCCGTCGGCGCGGCTTCACGCCCTTTGCCGTCTACCGGATCGTGATCGGCATCGTCGTCCTGGTGTTCTTTTCGCGGCTCGGGCGTTGATGCTCACCGCGGGGGCTCACTCGACGGTTCCGTCGGCCTGCCGATGACGACTTTGACCAGCAGCCGGTACCTGACCGGCTGGCCCGCCTTCAACGCCGGGCGGTAGAGCCAGTTGCGTGCCGCCTGCGTCACCATCTCGTCGTAGTACTTGCCTGCCGACTGCCGGACGACCACGGACTCAATCGCCCCCGTTTCCCGCACGATCACTTCGACGATGACCGCGGTGCCTGGCGTGGCGCGCGGACCGAAGGCCCACGACGGGATGTCGCGACGGACCGGCAGCGGTGGGGTGACATCCTTGGAGCCGGCGTCGTACATGGCCGGCGGGTCGCTTGCTGCCGGCGCCTCCGTCGTCTTCGAACCGCCGGGGCCCGGCGTGCCCGGCTGCGCGCCCGCGGGAGCGGCCGGGGCAGCTGCGGAGGGCGTTGCAGGGGGAGCTGCCGGAGGCTGCGCGGCGGGGGGCGGCGCCGACGCGGCTGCCTGCGCGAGGTCCATGAAGCCTTGCGCCACCATCTTCAGGTCGTCCTTCGCGCCCTTGTCCAGCGCGAGGTCGGGGTCCTCGAGAATCTTCATGACCCGGGTGAACGCGACGACCGCGTTGGACATCTCCTTGCGGTTGTAAGCCTCCTTGGCGCGGCCGTAGAGGCGCTGCAGCGCCGCCGGCAACACCTTCCGGCGCGTCTCCCTGAACGCCGCCCGGACCCACGGCGCGGCATCGTCTTCTGCTGGCTGATAGAACGGATCGAGATCCGCAACCGCTTCGATCGCCTGCTCGGCGTCGGCCTTGCGGTTGAGGGCGAGCAGGCACATCGCGCGATACTGCTCGATGCCGAGCGCGACATCCGGCGCGATGGGCTTCGCGTCCTTCAGGCTATCGAGGACGCCGAGCGCTTCCTCGTACTTCGCGGCGGTGTAGAGTTCCTTCGCGGCGGCCAGATCCTGCTGCGCCCACGCGGGGACGGTGAAGGTCAGCAGCAGGAGCAACGCCACGGCAAGCGGCAGGTTCAGGCGGCTCATTGGCGGAGATCCACTCCCACGCGGGTCGGCCCGGCGAGGGATATGACGACCGAGCGTCTCTGCTCGGCGAACTTCGGGTTGCGGAGCGTGACCTCGTGCGGGCCGATGGGCACGGCGAGGTTGGCGATCGGCGTTTCGCCCACCCGCTTGCCGTCCACGAATACCTCGGCCCACGGCAACGCGTTGACGTCCATCCTCCCGTTGGGAACTTCGATGCGCAGGACGGCGATGCGGCCGGCCTGGACGTCGACGGTCCGCGTCGCCTGGTACCCCAGCCCGGCACTCACGAGCCGAAGGGTGTGCTTGCCGGCGAGGACGAGGATGCGTTCCGTGGTGCTGCTGCCGATTAACGTCTGGCCATCGAAGACTTGCAGTTCGATCGGCGCGAGCACGGACACCCAGGCCGGAGCGTCGCGGGTCTGGCGAAGCGCGACAAGCAGCGAGGTCAGGCCTCCTGCCGGGACGGCCACGCGCTGCGAGACGGCGGCGGCGCCTTCACCGACGGTCACGACGTGCTCGCCTGCCGGGATCCCGGTCAGTTCGGCCGGGGCCACCCCTCGGCGCGTGCCGTCGAGAACGATCCGGGCCCCCGCGGGCGCGTTGACCTGCAGGCGCCCGGTCGTCGGCGCGGCTCCGCTCAACTCGACGTGGTGTACCACCTGCATCCCGGCGGCGATCGTCACTGAGAGTTCCCGGCTCCCGGTCGCGCTGTTGACGGTCACCTTGTAGGTTCCCGCGGCCAGCGGAAGCATCAAGGGAGTCTTGCCACGTTCGCGGCCCTCGATGACGACAGTCGCGCCGGCAGGCACGGACTCGACGGCGAGGGTGCCGGTAGGCGCGGTGTTCTCCGCG
Organism: uncultured Acidobacteriota bacterium; assembly: GCA_963724775.1. Classification (GTDB taxonomy): domain Bacteria; phylum Acidobacteriota; class Vicinamibacteria; order Vicinamibacterales; family Fen-181; genus CAVRWB01. The sequence goes on along the minus strand of CAVRWB010000018.1, from coordinate 61,188 downwards.
CGGGACGGCCACAACCGCCAGGCCGCAAATGCCACGAGAGCGAGGACGACGAGCGCGCCGGCGACGGCCCGGGCGCGCGTGTTGCCGATCGAGCGAGGGTTGCCCGTGCCAGGCCGCGGGCGTGAGCGCACGTCGGCCTCGGCGGGAAACTCCGACAGTGCATCGTCTCCCGCCCACGTCGGGGCCGTTGCCGCGTCGGCTGCGGGCGTGGGATCGGACGGAACGGGAGGGGCCCCGGCCGGTTCCGGCGGCGCCTCACGACGGTCCGCAGGTGTGACAGCGCGGGTTTCCATTGTTCCCTGGAACAGGACGACCGCCGGTCGCGGAATCGGCTGCCGACCGAACCCGCCGGCAGTCTCGCATTCTAGCGCAAAAGGGCTTCCTCGACCGCTCCGTACTCCCGCTGCTCTTCCTTGCCGTAGAGCACCCGCAGGGCGCCCTTGGCGAGCGCGACCATTTCGTTCTCTCCGGCGTAGACCGTGATACCGCACGGCATTCCTGCCAGGTAGGCCCGCAGTTTCTCGACGAGGCGTGTCGAGCGGGCCATCCCGCCGGTCAGCACGACCCGGTCGATCGGCTGGCCTTCGAACGCGGGAATCAGGGACGCCGCGGCCTTCGCCACCTGGTAGGCCATCGCGTCGAAGACCTCGGCCGCCTCGGCGTCGCCATTCTCAATCCGCCGCTCGACCTCCCGAAGGTCGGATGTCCCGAGCAGATCCACGAGGCCGCCCGCGCCCTTGATGAGCGTCTTGATGTCGGCGTGCGTGTAGGTGCCCGAGAAACACAACTCCGCGAGCTGGCCCTGCGGCAGGCTGCCGGACCGCTCCGGGCTGAAGGGCCCCTCGCCATCCAGGGCGTTGTTGACGTCGATGTAACGGCCGCGACAGTGCGCGCCGATGGAGATGCCTCCCCCCAGGTGGCACACGATGACGTTCACCTTCTCGTAGAACGTCTCGCTTTCCTGCGCGAAGCGGCGGGCGGAGGCGACCTGGTTGAGCGCATGGCTGATGACGCGCCGGCGTATGGCCTTGACGCCGGTGATCTTGACGCGCGCCGGCGCCTCGTCCACGACGACCGGGTCCACGATGAATGCGGGCTTGCCGGCCGGAGCGCCGAGTTCGTGCGCGATGAGCGCGCCCAGGTTGGACGCGTGGTCGCCGCCGACGCCCGAACGGAGGTCCGCGAGGATGCCGTCGCCCACGCGGTAGGTCCCATGGGGCATGGGCCGCAAGAGGCCACCGCGCCCGCAGAAGGCGTCGATGTCGGCCACCGCGAGGCCGAAGCCCTCGAGCGCGCCGAGAATGGCCTGCTTGCGCATCTCGTGCTGCTCGATGATGCGGCGGCCGGCAAACGGGGCGAGCGCCGATGCCGGATGTTCAATCTCCCGCGCGTGGGTCTCCTGCTCGCCCTCGTAGACGGCAATCTTCGTCGAGGTCGAGCCGGGATTGATGGCCAGTACCCGGTAGCGCCGGAAGAAGGTGTCGCGAGGCGTGCGGGCCCAGCGTCCGTCGCGCTGCAGCCGCAGCACCGAGGCCTTCACCGCGAGGCGGATGTCCTCGGGGGTGCAGTCCATGGCGAGGTCCACGCCGCGGAAGGCCACGCCGAAAATGACGGGGAACTTCTTGGCGGTGGGGAAGCGGGCCGCGTACAGGTGGTAGAGCAGGTTGCCCGTCTCGAGGTTCGGGCTGATGATGACGTTCGTCCCGCCCGCCAGCCCGTTCATCCCGTAGAGCTCGGCCGACCGGCGCGAGATCGCCGCGCTGAACTTCACCTCGCCCGTAATGCGAATGCTCTTGTATCGCGCGCCGACCGCGACGCGCTTCGCCAGGAGTCCCGGGATGAGATCGAGCGCGTGGCGGACGGTCTCGGGCGACGGCCCTTCATCCGAGCCGCGATGGGAGTACGAGACGAGCGCGCCGTGGATCTCGGGCAGCACGTCCTCGGGGATCAGGTCGCGCGTCACCGCGCACGTGCCCACGGCGATTTCGGCCAGCACGTCGGGGGTCATGATCGCATTCACCCCGACGTCCCCGAAGACGGCGATGTTGTGCGGGTAGTAGCCTTCGGGGAAGTCATCGGGCAGGACGAAGATGCCGACCTCGCAGACGACGGGCCGGTTGGCGAGCAGGGTGAGCATCGGCCGGAAGAACTTCTTCGGCCCCTGGATCGCGCCGCCCACCACCATGTCGGCGTGGCCGAGGTGCACCGAGTAGATGCCGAAGAGCCCGGGCTCGGAGAGGGCTGTGCGGGCGTGCTCGGCCGTCTGCACTTCCTTCAAGCAGCGCGGGTGCTTCGCGCAGTCCTGCGCGAATTCCTCGACGAGGTCCTGCCGGCTTGCGATGTCGACGAAGGCGCATTCGCTCAGGCTGTACTCGATGCGCGATGCGTCGATGTGCCCGAGGTGCCGCGCGGCAGCGGCGCGGACCTCATCCTCGCGCGCGAGCAGCACCGGCTTGATGTAGCGCGTCAGGTAGCACACGGCCTCGAGCACTCGGGCATCGAGCGGCTCGGTGATGACGACGACCGGCCGGTCGCGCCGCGCGGACTGGAGCGACAGGATGGCCCGATCGAACGATGCTTCGATGGCGAACATAGGCGGTATGAAATGGACGGGAACCGAAACCAGTCACCGACAGCGTAGGGCGAAGCATCTGCTTCGCCGTCGCTTCTGCTTCGCCATCGCTTCTGCTTCGCCGTCGCTTCTGCTTCGCCGTCGCGAAGCGTCTTTCGCGTCAGGAGGCTGCGTCTTGGTGGTATCCGGGACGTCGTAGCGGCTTGATTTTATCAGGATTGGGGCCCGCGCGAACGAGAGAACGTTCGGGCTTGACCGCTCCAATCCGAACGTTCTCTTGATGAGCAGGCCTCGACCAGCGGAAATTCACGGGCCGCCGAAGCCCGGCTCAGCGCGTGACGCGCGCGACGTCGGACCGGACGAAGGCGCCGCGCTCGCGGGCGAACGCGATCATTGCCGACCAGGCCGCCTCTGTCTCCTCGTTGTTGAACGGCTTGAGCCGGTCGGTCAACGCGGCGTCGCGCACGAGCGACACGAGGCGGGTGATCTCGCGCTCCAGCCAGCCGCCGCCCACCTCGCCAGGCCAGTCGGCAATCGGCTCGGCCCCCTCCTCGGCGGAAGCCGCGACCGCGAGCATCGTGTCGTAGTACCACTGGCGCCAGGCCGGGCGTTCCATCACCCGCCGCATGAGGACGTTCGGCCCCTGGTTCATGTCGACCGGGTAGCGCGCCCAGAAGAAAGCGTTGTCCTCGTCCCAAGGGACGAGGCGAAAGCGCCGGGTGGCCGGCGCGCGGTAGAGATAGAAGTTGTTGAGCGCCCAGGAGCCGAGCAGGCCGTCCACTTCGGCTACATACGCCTGGATGGCGTTGTGCTTGAGGAACTCCGCGAAATCCATGTAGGCGGAGGCCTCCTCCTCGAACTGCTCGTCAGACGCTTCGTTGAAGGTGCGGACCATCGAGCCGATCGGCTGGTACAGGACGACCGCCGAGTCGTTCTCGTGAGTGCGAGGGGCGAAGAGCGGGCGGTACGCTTCGATGTCCGTTCCGAGGTCCTCGAAGTACCACTCCGTGATCCAGTTGTACTCGTAGAGGTAGCCTTTGCCCTCGCCGAACATGCGCGTCATCGCCACGTCGTCGGGCTCCTCGATGATCGCGTACACACCGCCGAACTCGTTGTTCACGTAAAGCGTGGCCAGCGATTCGCGGGGCGCGGGCACTCCCAGCCGGCGGAAGAGCTTCATCGTGACCAGTTCGTGAAGCAGCGACGGGTCCTGCGTCAGGTTGTCGAGCACCAGCGACTTGAGGCCGAGGAACGTCTGGCCGGTCGTGTACCGGTTGAAGTCGACGCGCAGGCCGAGCTTGGTCTGCGACCGTGACCCGGTGCCCCGGGACCGAATGGCGACGTTGCGCACCGTCTGTCCCTGCCAGCGGAAGTTGGCCGGGTAGTAGTCGTTCGTCTCGTAATTCGCCTTGAGGAAGTACCAGTCGCGCGAGTTCACGTAGAGGTCGATGCGATGAAGCGTGGAGTCGTCGAACAGCGCGTCGGAGGACTGGCCGAGCGCGGGCCCCGGCCACACGGCCAGCCATCCGATCACGACGCACGCGGCGGCAAGCACTCGGTTCATGGGGGCCTCACATCGCCAGCTGCAGCCGGAACGCAACCGTCCACACCGAGGGCTGGCCCGGAATCGGGCTCGTGGACGGGTCTTCCAGCGTCTCGCGGATCCCGTTCAATTGTAGTTTCACGAACCGGTTCGCATACCAGTTCACGCCGAGCGTGAAGATCTGCTCGGCGTTGGTCACCGTGCTGGCGGCGCGCGGGCTCTCCGAGGCCGGCTCTCCGGCGACGACGTTGCCAAAGCGCAGTTCTTCGAACCGGGCCGCCACCTCGATCGCACCGAAGCCTCCTTGGAGCAACGGCCGGCGCGGTTCGATGCCCGATTCCTTCTTCTCGCCGGTCAGCGCCCACGTGCCGCTCACGTACCAGCCCGTCGCGGGCATGGCCGGCAGGTCGCTGTCGATGCCCGTCTCGTCGCCGGACCCAACGCCGAGTCGCAGTTCCTTCACGTGGAGGTACTCCGCGCGCAGCGAGATAGGCCCCGGCGTCCACGACGCCTCGTACGATCGGCGGTCGCGCGCGCCATTGGTGTAGTAATTGCGGCCGAAGAACTTCGTACCGAAGAGCGTCTTGCCGTGCAGGTGATTGAGGCCCTCCGGGACTTCGCTGTGCATGGCGGACGCGCCGATTTCGAGGGTCTCGAAGTACTTTGGGACCGAGAGGGGAGAGAGCGGCCTGATGCGCAGCCGGCCGGCCACCGAGCGCTTGGACGGGGTGTCCGGGACCTCGTTTGGCAGCAAGGGCGGCGGTTCGAGGGACGGCGCATTCTCGCCGTCGCCGCGGAACGAGCCCACCTGGTAGCGGACGAGGCGATTCCACAGCTGCCCGTGCAGCATGAATCCGACGTCCCTGTTCGGCGCGAGGGTCTCTCCCGCGAGCGTGCGGTACACGAAGTCCAGCGAGCGCCTGGCGGTCAGCTGGTCCATGCTGAAGGGAAGCTTGAACTTGCCCGCCTGCACCTGCACGGCGCCGAGCGGCCGGACGTTGACGTACACGTCACGCCACGGGCCGTCCGCCACCTCCTTCATGACCTCGAACTCGACCACCTTCAACACATCGCCCTTCACGCCCACCTGGTGGCGAGGGAGGTCGAAGGCGCCGCCAGCCGCCTCGAGGTCCTGCCCCGAACTGCGGAGGTCGCCCTGCATCAGGGCCCTGAAGTCGACGCGCGCCTGCTTGCCGATGCGCAGCGACGGCCCCGTCTTCCACACCATCCGCACGCCCTCTTTCTTGGTGGCCCCGTCGGCCGGCGCCGGGGCGTCCCCGCTTTCCTCGGCCTTCGCTTTCTTCTTTTTCTTCTTCTTCTTCTTGGTGTCGGCCTGCGGGGCCGGATCTTGCGGCTGTTCCTGGAGCGTCAGGCCGGCCGTCCCGGTGGAAAGGAATCGTGGGGCCGCCGCAGCCTGGCCGGGGATCGCGGCGGCAGCGACGCCCGAGCCTGCGAGCGGCAGCGCGAGGAGAGCGAGCGCGACGGCGACCAGGACGACGAACGGCGTGCGCATGCCACTCTCAATCGCGCTTCTTGGCGGTTTCCCAGTCCACGGATTTCAGCCCGGCCTTGCCTCCGCGGAGGAGTTCGTCCGTCAGGGCTTCGAGCGAGACGGAGGGCTCGATGGTGACCGAGTAGCGGACCACCGCGTCGCCGCCCTTGCGCTGCGAGATTTCGCGGGCCTCGAAGAGCACGCGGCTCCGGGCGAACACCGATTCGACGTGCGTGTTCGGGAACGTCCGCCCCTCGGCCTCGATTTCGACCGTCAGCGTGCGCGGGCGCTGGCCGCCATAGCGGTCCATGCCGACGAGGAAGAGGCACAGGAAGCCGGCGCCAAGCCCCGCGAAGGCGAGCGAGCCGATCCCGATGGCCATGCCGAGGCCCATCAGCAAGAAGAGGACGGTCGTCTCCTTCGGGTCTTCGATCGGCGTGCGGAAGCGGACGACGCTCGCGGCGCCGGCGATGCCGAAGGCGCGGGCGACCGAATCGCCGACGAGGAGCATCACGAGGGCGCCGGCCATGCACAACAGGACCATGGCGTGCTCGATGGTCTGTGTGTGCAGGCGGTCGTGACGCAGGCGGCGCTGCACGGTGATGACGAGGAGGCCGATGGCGCCGGCGGCGGCGAGCTTCCCGACGTTGACCAGCGGGTGGAACAGCGGCGGGCGGACCCCTTCCTCGTGAAGCGCCGGCCAGAACTCGCCGGCCCACGTGAGGATCGCGGCCAGGACGACGCCGAAGGCGATGAGCGGCAGGGTGCCCAGGTTGAGGCGCCGCTGCCGGGCCGCGTCCAGGGTTTCGTGCACGTCGAAGATGGTGACGAGGCCGACGTTCTCGAGGAGCGCGCGCACTCCGGGGGTGGGCGCGGTGAGCTGGAAGGTCGCGCCGAGCCGTTGCGAGGTGGTGTGGCTGCGAATCAGGGCGCGGACGCCCGCGCTGTCGATGTGCGAGACGCCCCGGAGGTGGACCACGAGGTGCCGGCGCCCCGACTTGAGCAGCGCCTGGACCTGCTGCTCGAAATACTCCGCGGGACCGCCCGCCACCAGCGGTTCCTGCGGCGACAGGACCAGCCGACCGTGCGGGCTGCTCTCCAGGACATCCATCGAGATACCCTCGGCGGAAAGATCTGTTACGCTAACTGTAATTCACGGGACGGCCGGAGTGGTGCCCACGGCAGCGGTGCTGCTGCGGGTGTCGAGCCACGATAACACCAGGGGCCGCCCTCCGCAATCATCCACTGGACCATCATCCACTGCACCCCACACGATGAAGCGCTGGCTGGCCGCCCTCGCGGGGATGATCGCGCTCGTGGCGTGCGGCGGCGATTCCCCCGTCAATCCGACACCTCCGCCGCCGCCGCCGGTACCGCCCGTTGGCGCCGATGCGCAGGTGGTGGCGGCCGGCGACATCGGCTGGTGCGGCGCTCCCGATCCGGAAGCCACCGCGCGGCTGCTGGACGGCATCCCGGGGCAGGTGCTCGCGCTCGGCGACATCGCGTACCCGGCGGGATCCGTCAGCAGCATCCAGAACTGCTACGTGCCCAACTGGGGACGCCACAAGGCGCGCACTCGTCCTGTTCCCGGCAATCACGACTACCTCACGGCCGGTGCCGCGGCGTACTTCGACTACTTCGGCGACGCCGCGGGAACGCTCGGTCGAGGCTACTACAGCTACACCCTCGAAACCTGGCACGTGGTCGCCCTCAACAGCAACGTCTCGATGGCGCAGGGATCGGAACAACTGGCCTGGCTGGTGGACGATCTCGGGGCGAATCCGTCACTGTGTACCCTTGTCTACTGGCACCATCCCTTGTTCAGTTCCGGCCCGAGCGGTGGACACCCGTTCTCGCGGGAGGTCTGGCGAGCGCTCCACGCCGCGCGCGCGGAGGTGGTGTTGAACGGCGACACGCACTTCTATGAGCGCTTCGCCCCGCAGGACGCGGATGGTCGCTACGACCCCACCTCCGGTGTCCGCGAGTTTGTCGTCGGCACCGGCGGCGCGCCGCTCTACGACATCGTCAACATCCCGGCCAACAGCGAGGTCCGCGGCAAGGCTCATGGCGTGCTGCGCCTCACGCTCAAGCCGGGCAAGTACGACTGGGAGTTCGTCCCGGTCGCCGGCCAGTCGTTCCGCGACTCCGGCTCGGCCCCGTGTCACTGACCCCCCAGCCTTTATCGCCATTCGTCATTCGCCATTCGTCATTCGTCACTTCCTAGTCCACAGCCCTGCTCCCAGCCCCTGTGCTAGACTTCGCCCGTGCGTGATGCGTTCTCCGTCTCCACCTCATGCGAGGGCGAGCTGTCGATCGTCCGGGTAGGCGGGTTCGTCGATGCCCACACCGCCCGCCAGTTCGAGCAGGCGATCCAGTCCGAACTCGACGCCGGCCGGTTCAAGATCGTGGTCGACTGCGGCAGGCTCACTTACATCTCGTCGGCTGGCCTCGGCGTCTTCATGGGCTTCGTGGAGGAGACGCGCGAGCACGGCGGCGACATCAAGGTGTGCGGCCTCGCGCCGAAGGTCCGCGAGATCTTCGACATGCTCGGCTTCTCCGCGGTCTTCGACCTCGCCGACGACGTGACGGATGCCGCCAGGCGCTATGCGGGCGGCCCCCGGAAGGAGGCCTGAGTGGGCATCATCGAGCGGAGGTTCCACCTGCAGGTCCCGTCCACCACGGAAAACCTCACGATGATCCGCGACTTCGCCGCGCACGTCGGCGCGCAGGCGGGCATGGACGAGTCGGCCGTGTCGAAACTGGAGCTGGCGGTCGACGAGGCGTGCACGAATGTCATCGAGCATGCGTACGGCTCGGACACCACGCAGGAAGTGACGGTGCGTGCGATTTTCGACGACGAGACGCTGCAGATCATCGTCGAAGACACCGGCCGGGGATTCGATCCGACGCGGGTGCCCGCCGAGGACCTTCGCACGCTCGTCGCCGAGCGTCGTACGGGCGGACTCGGCATGCAGCTCATGAGGTCCCTGATGGACGAAGTCCACTACGACGTGACGCCCGGCCAGAAGAACCAGGTGCGGATGGTCAAGCGCCTGCGGCGCACGCCGGCCTGATCCCATGGCCCCGCTCGACACCTCGCGGCTCGAGGCCCTGCTCGAGTCCGCACAAGTCCTTCAATCGCTCGATCTCGACGAACTGTTCCGCCACCTGCTACGAACCGCCATGGGGCGGCTGCTGGTCACCCGCGCCTGCATCGCGGTGCAGGACGAAGAGGGGAGTGTGCGCGTCGCCCTCGCGCGCGGCGCCGGCGCGCTCGCCCCCGGAGAGGTGTTCGACGAGCCGCGGGCGCACGCCGCCGGATTCGTCACCTCGTTGCCGATTGGTTCGGCCAACCAGCCCGTCGGCGTCCTCGCGTTCGGGCCGCCGCCTCCGGGCCGGCTCGAAGACGAGGCGCCGTTTCTCCAGGCGCTGCTCGGCATGGGGGCCAGCGCGATCGCGAATGCCCGCGCGCACGCGAAGGCAGAGCGGTTGACCGGCGAGCTGGGACAGAAGGTCCAGGAACTGCGCACGCTGCTCGATCTCGTCCGCGGTTTTGCCGCGGCCCAGGAGCCGGACGAAGTCGCGCAGATGCTGGGCCTCACGCTCGCGGGCCGGTGGGCGGTCCGGCGTTACGCGATTGCCGCGTGGATGCCGGGACACCCGCCCGTTCTCCGTCGCCGCGGGATCGTGATCGACGACGTCCAGGCCCTCGAACCGTGCCTCGACGACATTCGGGAGGGGGCTGCGATCGCGGAGCTGCCGGACAGCCCGCTGGCTGCCATGCTGCGGGCGCAGGACGCGCGGCTCGTGCTCCCGATTCGCACGGCGGCAGTGCGGGGATTTGCCGCCGTCGGGGCGCGAGCCGGCGGACGTCCCTTCGACGAGGGAAGTGCGGAGTTCGGGTCGGCGCTTGCAGCGCAGGCGGCGGTGGCGTTCGAGAACGCCTGGCGGCTGGGCGAGACGCTGGCGCGCAAGAAGGCCGAGCAGGAGCTGGCGCTGGCCGCCACCATCCAGAAGGGCCTGTTCCCGGCGGACCTTCCGTCGCTGCCCGGGCACTCGTTCGCCGCGTACAATCGCCCCGCCAGCCAGGTGGGCGGCGACTACTACGACGCGATCCGGGCCGAGAGCGGTCCGCACGCCGGTCAGTGCCTGTTGTGCGTGGCTGACGTGTCGGGCAAGGGCCTCCCGGCGGCGCTGCTCATGAGTACCGATCCAGGCGACCCTGCGGGCACTGCACTCGCGAGCCGGTTCGCTGGTGGACCTCGTCGCGGAAGCGAGCGAACTGCTCTTCGCGTCAACGCCGGGCAACAAGTATGCGACGGTGATTCTCGCGCGCCTGGAGACGTCGGGCGTCCTGAGCTACGTGAACGCCGGTCACGCGCGGTGCCTGCTGGTCCGGGCCGGGGGCGAGGTGGAGGTGCTCGAACCGTGCGGGCCGCCGATCGGCCTGCTGCCCGGCATGGGGTGGGAGGAACGCGTCCTCACGATCGGCGACGCGGACACGCTGGCGCTGTTTTCGGACGGTGTCACCGAGGCCTGGAACGACGCTGAAGAGGAATTCGGGGAGGACCGCATCGTCGAGGTGCTGCGCGCCGCGCCGCCGGAAACGGCCGCGCAGTGCGTGGCGCGGCTGGTCGCCGCCATCGACCTCTTCGCCGGGTCGGCCGCGCAGCACGACGACATCACGATCATGCTCCTGCGCCGCGGCGGTCGCAGCACGTAGCACGAGGCTTTGGCCGAGTGTCGCCCCTCAACGCTCAATGCTTGACGGTCGACGCTCAACACTCGACGCCCAACGCTCAACGTCCCTACGGCAGCGCGAGGTACTCGTGCACCAGGCGCACGACCATTGACCCTTCGCCCACCGCTGCCGCCACGCGGTTCATTGCTCCGGATCTCACATCGCCGGCGGCAAACACGCCGGGAATGCTCGTCTCGAGCAGCAGCGGCTCGCGCGCCTCTTTCCAGGTGCGGCCGAAGGCGGGGTCGACCGCCGCGTCCCGCCCGGTCAGCACGAATCCCTTCCCGTCGCGAAGAACCGATGTTGGCAGCCAGTCGGTGTGCGGCCGGGTCCCGATGAAGATGAACACGGCGTCCATCGGCTCCACCGAGCAGGTTCCGGTCTCGCTCGCTTGCAGCGCCACGCGCTCGACGTGACCTTCGCCCTCGACCCGCGTCAGCGTCGTGCAGGGCCGCAGCTTGATGTTGGGCGTCGACGCGATCTGATCGACGAGGTAGTGCGACATCGTGTCGTGCACGCTTGGGCGCCTCACCACCAGGTGAACCTCCCCGGCGAACCGCGCGAGATGAAGGGCACTTTGGCCCGCCGAGTTGCCTCCACCGACGACGAGCACGCGTCCGCCTTTCACGGACTGGGCTTCCGTCACCGCCGCTCCGTAGTAGACGCCGGCCCCCGTGAAATCCGCGATGCCGGCCGCATCGTGCTCGCGGTACGTCATGCCGGTGGCGATGACCATCGCCGGCGTGACGACGTCGCGGGCGTCCGCGAGGCGGATTCGCTTGTAGCCGGACTCGATCGTCAGTTCCATGACCTCGAGGGGCGCGAGGAACTCGGCGCCGAGCCGCCGCGCCTGCGCCACGGCCCGCCGCGTCAGCTCGCTGCCGCTCACGCCGGCGGGGAAGCCGAGGTAGTTCTCGATCCGCGAGCTCGTGCCCGCCTGGCCGCCCGGCCCCTTGCGATCGAACATGAGCGTTCTCAGCCCCTCCGACGCGCCATACACCGCTGCGGCGAGGCCCGCCGGCCCCGCGCCGACGATGACGAGGTCGTAGAGATCGTGGCTGACGGTCAGGGACCGGCCCAGCTTCTCGGACACCTCTCGAATCTCCGGGTTGCGGAGCACCGAGCCGTCTTCGAACAGCAGCGCCGGCAAGTCGTGCGGCGTGAGGGCAGCCGCCTGGAGGAGCGCGTCCGCCTGGGGATCGCGTTCCGCATCCACCCACCGATAGGGGACCAGGTTCCCGGCAAGGAAGTCCTTGACGGCGTGCGATCGGGGCGACCACTGAAGGCCAACCACCCGAAGGCCGGTCGTCTCGGGCATGTGCTCGACCTGCCAGGCGTCGAGGAGTTCGTCGACCGCCGGGAACAGCCGGTCCTCGGGCGGGTCCCACGGCTTGGAGAGGTAGTAGTCGAGGTGCGCCTCGTTGATCGCGGCCACCGCCGCCTCCACGTCGGAGTACGCGGTGAGCAGGAGCCGCCGGGCGATCGGGTAGAACTCGCGGGAGCGCGAGAGGAACTCGACGCCGAGCATTGACGGCATGCGCTGATCGCTGATGATCATCGCCAGGTCGTCGCCGCGCGATTTCAGCTCGCGCACCGTCGTGAGCGCCTCCTCGCCGGAACTCACGCCAAGAATGCTGTAGTGCTCGCGGTATCGTGACCGGAGGTCTCGCCTGAAGGCGGCCAGCACCTGCGGGTCGTCGTCCACGGCCAGGATCACGGGCTTCGTCATGGCTGGCGCTCGGTTGCTTGGGGATTCGCGATGGGCAGCGACACGGTGAACTGCGTTCGCCCGGGCACGGACGTCACGTCGATGTCGCCGTCGTGCCGCTCAACCAGGCGCCGGACGATGTCCAGGCCGAGCCCCGTGCCCTTCCCGACGTCCTTCGTGGTAAAGAACGGGTCGAAGATGCGCTCTTGAATGTCCGCGGGGATGCCGGCCCCGTCGTCCAGGACGTGGACGTCCACCAGCGCATCCCGCCGGGCGGCGGACACGGTGACGTTCCCACCCTGCGGTGCGGCGTCCAGGGCATTGTCAATCAGGTTGACCCACACCTGGTTGAGTTCTGCAGGCACGCCCCGGACGGGCGGAAGGCCATCCTCGACGGCGACGACCACCCGAATCGCCTTCTGCCTTGCCTTCCCCCGGAGGACCGCGAGTGTCTGGGCGAGGCCTTCCCCGATGTCCACGGCCTGCGGCACGGAGGACGCGTCCACCCGCGTGAAGCCGCGAACGGCGGTGACCAGGTCCGAGATGCGAGAGCCCGCCTGATCGATCTCGGTCGCCAGCGAGCGGACCGAGCAGTCTGCGGCGAGCCAGCGAAGCACCGCCTCCAGCGCATCTGGGCGAATGGCGCTGCCCAGGCGTTCGAGGCCTGTGAGGGTCATTGGGGACTGCGCGATGGCGTCGGCGGCCGACGCGTCGAGGCCGCGGGCGTCGAGCCAGTCGGCAATCTCGTCCTCGCGCTCGGATTCCTCGATCGGCGAGCGCACCTGCCGAACGCTCGTCGCCTGGCAGTCGGCGCTGATCTTCCTGAGCGCCGCCAGTTCGTGCGCCGCGAGGCCTGACAAGGCGAGCGCCTGGCTGGCCGATTCCGCGGCCTCGAGCGCCGCGGGCAGCGTCTTGGCAAAGCGGGTGATCGCGGCCGCCGGGTTGTTGAGTTCGTGCGCGAGCCCCGCCGCGAGGCGGCCGAGCGATTTCAGCTTCTCGTCGTGCAGCATCGTGGAGGTGAAGAAGCGCGTCCGGTCGAGCATGATGTGCACGAGGAGCGAGGTCGCCTCGTAACACTCCCGCGTCATCTCCCGCAGATCATCGCGCGAGACGAGGAGCATCTCCGTCGGCTCTTCGATGACCGTGTCGCCCGGCGCGTTGACGAGGCGCGAATAGGGGAGCAGGCCGGTGACGTCTCCGCCATGCCATTCCGCGACCTTGTGACGGACGCCGCCGCGGAGAAGGTGGATCGAGATACGCCCGGAGAACACGACGAACATCCCGGCGACGGCGCGCGACGGGGTGCTGAGGACGGCGCCTGGCTCGTAGCGCTCCAGGTGACCGTGCGCCGCGATCCACTCGAGCTCGCCCCGCGGCGCCGCGCCGAGCGTCTTGTGCTGGGCCAGGCGTTCGACGAGATCGGACGGGCCAGCCGAGGCCGGCGCTGTCTCGGCGCCATCCAGTTCGCCGGCGTCACTGTCGGTGGAATGACGCGCCGCATCGGCGGCGAGTGCGTCTGACTTCGAATCGGCCATGCGCAGCGCTCCTGCCTGGAACAGCCGGGTTTGGGTTGAAGGACCAGTGCAGCTTGCGTGCCGGAGGCGCCTGAGTTCGCTTCCCGTCCAGGCGAGGCCGCACGCTCACAGGCGCGCCACTTCGTCGAATGTCTCCGGTCCGACGTTGAACGCCTGCGCGAAGCCCGCCACGTACCGCCCGCGCCCGAAAGCCAGCCGGTAGAGGGTGAAGTCGCCCAGTTCGAGCGTCATGGCCGCGGACGGCAGCCGGCCGACGAAGACGCCGCTTGCGGCGGCGAACGCCTCGGTCTCGCGTTGGACGACGTCCACCGTCGCCTGCACGGTGAGTCGCGCCACCTGCAGCGGGTCGACGTCTTCGGTATCCGGCTCGTGGAACAGGAGTCCCACGATCGCCCCCTGTTGCAGCGCGCGGGCGTGCCGGGCCAGCGTGGATGCCTGCACGTACACCGCACGGAAGTCGGGCGCCACGGCGAAGGGCAGCAGGCTCGCGGCCGGCTCGCCGTCGATCGTGGCCGCGAGGCAGAGCACCTTGCGGTTGGACAGCATCTCCCGGATCGCGCTCAGGACCTGTTCATCCACGCAGCACCTCCTCCGGCGCACCACGGCACCAGGAGCGCGAGCAGCATCGCCAGCACGGGGATCAGCACCGCCAGTACGAACAGCCAGTGGGCTTCGCGCTGGAACGTGAAAGGCGGCAGTCGCATCGCGGCCCTCGTTGAAGATTGAATACACCGAGGATACCACCGCCCGCGCTTGGTCCGTTGCCGCACCATCCGTAACTTTTCAGCCGCTGTGCTTAAGTTGTGGTGCGAGACGTTTCCTGGAGGTGATATGCGCCATCTTGCAGCGGCAGGGGCAGCGGCGGCCCTCGGCGTCGTGCTATCGATGATCGCGTGCGGCGGCGACGGCAACGGCGGGTGCAGCAAGAACCCGGCGGCGCCGGGCTGCGGCGGGTCCACGGTCACCAGCGTCGCGATCACCGCCTCGGTTGACCACCTCAAGGCGCGGGACACCTACACCTTTGTCGCCACGGCCGCCCACTCCGACGGCACCAGTGCCGCCGTGACACAGTGGTCGTCGGACAACACGCAGGTGGCCACGGTGGATTCGACATCAGGAAAGGTGACCGCGGTCGCGCCAGGGAAGGCGACGATCATCGCCGGGCACGACGGGGCCCAAGCCACGAGGCTGCTGCACGCGGTCCCCGATTACCAAGGGCGGTGGGAGGGCGACTACGTCGTGACGGCGTGCACCGAGTCAGGCGACTTCACGGGCTTCTGCCAGGACTTCCCGGTGAACGAGGTGCTGCCGATCATGGTGCAGCTGACACAGACCGGCGATGCCGCGCAGGGCACGGTGATGCTCGGCGAGCTGCCGGCAACCGCTCGGGGCACTGTAGACGACGGCGCGGCCCTGCCGATCGCGGACGCCACGATTACCATCGAAGGGATGTCGATACTCGTCTCGTCCACGAGATTCACGATGGAGGGGACAGATCGGTTGCAGGGGACGTTCCGAACGACGTGGACCTACGCCGGTGCCGCGGGGCGCGCTCAGTTCGACGCGAGCCTTCGCACGGTGTCGCGGACGTCCAGCACGGCCGCGCCCGCGTCGATGCGGCAGTTCGCCGCCCGCACCTGGCGAGATCTCATTCCCGCGATCAAGCGTCGGTAGCGGACGGGGCGCTACCGGATGAACGCGTCGGCCGCGGCGCGAACCGGGATGGACGTGTCCCTGTGCCTGACGCCGTCCGTGCTGAAGATCACGAGCCGGCCATCCTGCGCCACGAGCAGTTCGCGATCGCTCAACCACCCGACGAGTTCCGCGCGGCGAATGACCGCGGGCACGCGAGGTGCACCGTCCAGGCGGACGATTTCGACAGCCGGCAGATCGCCGAGCGCGGCCTGCAGGCGCGCCAACTCGTGTGGATCGGCCTTCCCCTCGGACGATAGACGGACCTCGCCGGCCCCCTGCGCGGTGGGAACGATGGTGTACGCGAGCTGCGACTGCCCGGGGGCAAGGCGCGCGTCCGCCGGATAGAAACTGACGTCGTAGTTCGCGTTTCCGTAGCGGCGCCGCTCGTCGTAGACGATGGCCGGCTTGCGATCGCGCCACACCACCAACTGGTCGTCGCCCTCGTTCGCCCAGCCGCAACACCCGCCGTCCAGGACCGCGGCCACCAACAGGTGCCCGGACGTCGAGGCGGCCAGCGGGCGTTCGAGCGGACGTGGCAGCATCGTGGCGGCCCACGCGTCTCCCCGGCGCCGGTAGAGGCGCGTTTCCTGATAGGCCGGTCCGAGTTGCCCGGGCACGAGTCGCGTGACGAGGAAGAAGGCGCCAACCACGCCGTTTGGCGCCCAGAATTCCCATTCGGGGCACGTTTCCGAGCATGCGCCCGTGGCGCACTGGCATGGGCCGGTGGAGGAGACGGTGGCGATCGGAATCCGGCCGCGGCCGTCTGCGCCGGAGCGCCACGCCGTCGCGGACGCGCGCACCGATCGCTCCACGCCGGCCGCGTCGAGGACCTTGTCGAAGCGGTTCTCGAACCAGATGACCGAGTCGCTGGTTGCCGACAGGAACGGCGCCGCGACGGTTTGCGTCACGGTCGTTCCGTCCGCCCGCTTCGCGCCGCTCGTCGCGTGGTCGAGCGCCGTTTCCGTCGCGTGCTGGCCGTTCCAGTGCCAGGCGCGACGCGGCGCATCCGCCTCTCCGCCGCCCTCGGGCACGTCCGCCGCGGGGACGAACATGATCTCGCCCAGGCCGCTGATGTGGACATGCTCGGGATGATCGACGACCCGGCGAGGCACCTTCACCGTCTGCCGCGGTTCGAACGTCTCCAGGTTGTACTCGACGATCGCATCGGCATCGGCACGCACGACCCAGAGACGCGCATGCTGGGTCGGCGGCTCGCCGGTGAGCACAGGCAGGGCAGCGAGTGCCGCGAGGAGCGTCAGCGGCGCGATTCTCATCGGACGGATTCTACCTGCCTTGCCGCCGGTAGGACAGGCGTCTCGCCTGTCTCGCCCGTCGTCTGTTCGTCTCGCCTGTCGTCTGTTTGTCTCGCCTGTCGTCACGCCTCTCGCCTGCCCGTACTCTCGAGTTGGCGTGCGACGGGAGCGGCGCTATCATTCGTCTGGTCTGCTCACCCGCGCTTCGAGGGAACCAGCATGCCTGCCAAATCGCCTCGTCGTCGGCGCCCGCCGGTGGGGGCGGGGACGGTCGATCTGCCGGAGTTCACTCCGGCGCTCGAGCGAGCGCTCTGCCAGGCTGCGGGGTTGGCGCCGGGACCGTCGAAGGGCAGGGGAGCGCTGGTTCACGCGGTGCGTGTCGAGCTGTGCGGCTACCGCGCTTCGACCGTGATCACCGCGTCGCAGCCGGGCACCGCCCGCCGCCGGGCGGGCATCAGCGAGCTGATGCGAGCGGCGGAAGCCCTGCTGCGTGCGCTGGGCGATGTGGAGCCGGAGACGGCCGCGATGCTGACCGACGGGCCTGGCGGCATCGACATGAGGGCCTGGGCCAAGGACCTCCATGAGCTCTGGGACAGGCTGGTGCTGCTCGATCGGCAGTTGGAGGCGCGGGAGGACAGCTTCCGCGCGGCGCCGCGTCGAGAGGTGGAGCGCGCCACCCTCGGCCGCCTGATCGACGTGTACCGCACGCATGGCGCGAACGGGGGAGATCTGCTCACGTTCCTGCGCGAGGCCTGCGCATGCGTGTCCCTGCCGCTGCCGAAGACCGACGAGAAGCTGATCGGGTTGATCTCCCAGATTCCCACGCTCGCGTAGCCGCACCGCGACGCATCCGCCTCGGCACGCGCCTGTCAGGGCGACAACAGCCGGACACGCGGGCAGAGCCTCATCCAGAACAGCCGCATGCAACGAACGCGACGGGCGGCCCGCGGCTTCAAGGGGTGCGACGACGAACGCTACGACGAACGCCGCCACCTACGACGCGCGAGCACCAACAGCCCCGAGCCAAGCAGCAGTAGGCTGGCCGGTTCGGGTGTCGGCACCGTGGAGCTGCCGAAGTCGTAGCGAACACCGTTGTAGACCCACGTGTTCGACAGGTCGCCCGCTCCCCTGACGAGGCCCACGGTGGCTGTCCCGTGGCCAGCCAGGTCGAGCGTCGTGATCTCGGGAGAGGTGGTGTCGGGACCGAAACTGAACGTGCCGGCGAGCGCGAACGGGGCGGTGACCTGCAGCGCCGTGGCGGCGCCGAAGGCCGGCGCAATCGCGGTGCCGGTCAGCTCGAATCCCAGCTGGTTGGGACTGTTCGCGCCGCCGACCTGCGGGTACGTCACCCCGTTCAGCGTCGCGACCGCGCCGAACAGATCGAGGCCAGACCAGGTAGCGCCGAGAGGGATCGGCGCCCCGGCTCCGCACGGCAGCTCCGTTCCGCAGGCGCGTGCGTCCACCCGGCTCTGGCGGCTGAGCGTCGAGCTGAACGAGAAGCCGTTGTCGCCGGCGACCGCCATCGACGCGGCGCCTTCGGTGCCCGGCAGGACCACGACGTATCCGCTGGTGATGGTGATGCCGTCGGCGCCGGCCGAGCCGACGCCGAGGGAGAGGACGAGACCGAGAAAGAGCACGCCGGTCGCCAAAAGGGGATGGCGGTGCATCTGGAACCCTCCTTCGGGCGTTGGATACAACGCAAGTGCCGAAGGGAGCCCCGGCGGAGCCCCGGGAACCGGCCGAGTCGGGGCGCCGCGGACGGGATCAGCGAGCGGTGAAGATCAGCTCGCCGAACTTCTCGAACTCGTGGAACGTCTTCCCGACGGGCGCCCACTCCCACGCCGTCCGCTTGCCGCCGTCGTAGTCCATCCGGTAGACGTTCGCGCGCCAGCGGGTGCCAGGCTTGGGCGGAACATTCTGTAGCGGCTTCAGGAGGGTGTACGGGATGAAGAACTCTCCGCGCCACGCCTGGATCGCCGCATGGGGGGCTTTGGGTCCGCCGGTGACGGACGTCGCCTTGCGCGTCTGCCGCTCCCGCTCGTAGTGCCACGGGCGCCAGCCGAGAAACTGGCCGCCGAAGTTGGGGACGAGGATTGGCAGTTCGTGATTGAGGGGCGAGATCTCGGTACTCGAAGTAGATCGGGTTGCGCTCGTCGGTCCAGAGGAAGACCTCGAAGACGTCCTCGTTCCAGAGATCCATGAAGTCCGCATTCATGGTGGCCGTCAGCGTCGCATCGGTCCCTTCGATCAGGAAATAAACGCCGGTGGCAGAGTAGAGCGCCTTGAACCTCGTTTCGTACGGGTGGTTGGCCGGCCCCCGCCTCGGGACCGGCGTCCACTCCGCCGCGCGCCAGGCCGCGTGGCCGCCGGCGCCCGTCACCTCGAAGTCGTCACACGGCTTCACCGTGAGCCGCGGCCGTTCCGCCTGCTGCGCGCGCGCGGCGCGGCAGGGGAAGCCGGCCGCCAGGAACAGCGACAGCCCGACGAGACCGGCAACCAGGCGAACGCTCGAGGGCATGTGTCCTCCTGCTCGCACCCACGTGGTTCCATTCAGGCGTGGGGCAAAGCTCCAGCTTTTGCCCGCAACCTCACTTCGCCGCCGGCCGGCTCTTGGCGGCAGGGCTTGCCGGCGCCGCAAACCGCGGGTTCATCTCCTTGACCAGGCGCGAGGCGCCGTCCACCTCGCTCATGTCCCACAGCATGTAGCGGCTGTCCACGTGGATCGAGCGCGTCTTCACCTCGTCGAAGAGGTAGTCCGACGCGACCGACTCGTAGGTGCCGTCGAAGAGCAGGCCGACAAGCTCGCCCTTCGCGTTGAGCGTCGGCGAGCCGGAGTTGCCGCCCGTCGTGTCCACCGTGGACAGGAAGTTGACCGGCACGTCCTTGAGCGCCGGCACGACGTACGGCGTCTTCGACTTCCCGGCGTGCAGCGCCCGGATCGCGTCGAGCTGCGCCGCGGGTGCGTCGAAGTCGCCCTCGCCGGTGTTCTTCTCGAGGATCCCGCGGAGCGTCGTCTGCGGCTCGTAGAAGAGCCCGTCACGCGCCGCGACGCCCTTCACCTGTCCGTAGGTCACGCGCAGCGTGCTGTTCGCGTCGGGCGCCACCAAGCCGCCGGCCTTGGCCAGCAGCGCTTCCATGTAGCGCGGACGGAGCCGCGCATACGCGCCGGCTCGCTCCTTGCCTGCCTGGCGCACCGTTTCGGCGAGCGGCTCGAGCGCGGCGGCAAGCGTGACGAACGAATCCTTCGTCGCCTCGATGCCGGCCGTGTTCTTCTCGATCAGGCCCAGCCGGACGTCGCGGTCAGCGAGCGTCGTCCCCGCGTAGAGCTGGTCGAGATAGCGGCCGATCGCCGCGTTGGCCGCGTCGGCTGTCATCCCGGGCTTGAGTCCCACCAGCTTGTCGAGCGGCTCGATCCGTTGGTCCGCGGGCAGCGCGGCCGCCTTGGTCATCGCCCACGACAGCAGGGCACGGTCCACCGTGGGGTCGATCGTCCGCTGCAGCCGTTCCTGGCCTTCCTTGATGCGGCTCCAGTCGCGCTCCTGGAAACCGGCGTCGCGTTCGAGGTCGCTCTTCGGCCGCTGCAGCGACAACCGGTAAAGGGTCTGGGCGGCTCCCAGGTACGACGAGGCGCCCAGGAGGCTGTTCAGGACGGCATTGCGCTCCCGCGTCTTCTGGCCTTCCGCCTGGAGCGCCTGCAGGGCCGGGAGGACGTCGCCGTACTTCTGCTGACGGGCCGGTTCCGCAGCGATCCACGCCGCGAGCGCCCGCTCCTGCTGCTCCTTCAGCTGCAGGCTGCCGCCCTTCACGAGTCCTTCGAGCACCCCCTTGGTGTTCGTCAGCCCGTTGTTCAGACCCTGCACCCGTCCGGCGACCTTCAGCGCGAGCCCCTTGTCCTGCTTCGACAGCTTGTCGAGGATGGCGAGCTGCTCTTCGGCGAGCCGGATCGATCGGGGCATCGCCCATTCCGTCGTTTCCCTGACCTCCGCATAGGTCTGGTGGCGCTGCGTGCGTCCGGGGTAGCCGACGACGAAGACGAGATCGCCCGGCTTGACGCCCGCGGCCGACACCGGGAGCCAGTGCTTCGGCTTGTAGGGGACGTTGTCCTTGGAGAACGCGGCCGGCTGACCGTCCTTGCCGACGTAGGCGCGGAGGAAGCTCCAGTCGCCCGTGTGGCGCGGCCAGCGCCAGTTGTCGGTCTCGCCGCCGAAGACGCCGATCCCTTCGGCTGGCGCGTACACCAGGCGCACATCCCTGATCTCGAGCTGCGCGATCTCGAAGTACTTCAGGCCCTCGAAGAACGACGACACGCTGCAGCGCAAGCCGCCCTTCTCGCATGCGGCCACGCGCGCCTTGACGCGCCGGTCGATCGTGTCGTAGCGCTCGCGATCGGCTGCCGTCGCGCTGATGCCGCCCGTGATCTCGGGCGTCACTTCCGTCACCCGGGTGGTGACGAACACGCGCGAGCCGGGGCCGTTCGACAGTTCCTCGTCGCGCGTCTTCGCCAGGAAGCCGTCCTTGAGGAGGTCGCGCTGTGGCGTGGAGTTGAATTGCAGGCCGCCGGTCACGCAGTGATGGTTCGTCACGATGAGGCCGTCGGGCGACACGAACGACGCGGTGCAGCCGCCAAGCGACACGACGGCGCCCATCGGTTGGCCCGTGAGGTCGGCAAAGGCCTTGGGGTCGCCGAGGAATCCCATCTTCTGCAGCCGCGCGGCGAGCTGCGGGATCTGCTGCGGCATCCACATGCCCTGTTCGGCACTGAGAGCGGCGGCGCCGGCGAGTGCGGCCGCGAGGAGAGCGACGCCAGCGAGACGTTTCATCGAATCAGCTCCGGAGGATGAAGAAGAAGAAAGCCCGGTTGAACGGGTAGCGGTGATCTCCAGCCCGTTATGCTACGCGTTCCGGCCGAGCCTCGCAACGAGCGAGCGGTCGCAGCCGGTTGGAGCACGAGGCTCTGGCCGAGTTGTGGATGGCGGCCCGGGAGGAGAAGGGAGGCCCCGCGCGGCGCGTGCGGGGCCTATCGGCCAAGCGACTAGACTAGAAGCGCTGCATCTCGCCGCGATAGGGAATGACCTGACCGGGCTCGATCGTCACTTCCCATTCCATCGGACGGAAGCCCTCGCGCTGCACCGCGATGCGGTGCACGCCAGGCGTGAGCGTGAGGGGGGCCGAGCCCGGCGTGAAGTCGCCGATCCTGCCCGCGAAGTTGCCGTCCACGAACACGTCCGCGTCCGAGGGTTGCATGTCGAAGCTCACACCGCCGTAGACCGATACGCTGGGCCCGACGCTGTATCCGCCGGGACCGTAACCGTAGACCCTTGGGCTGTAGCCGCCCAGGTAGTCGTACGGATAGGCCACCGGGTAGCCGAGCCAGAGGCCGAAGCCAATGCTCACCCGCGGCCTGAACGAGTAGGTACGACCCGGGGAAGTAGTACGGCCGATACGGCGCGTAGGCGTAGGGCCGGACGTAGGGACGCGAATAGTAGTAGGGACTCGAGTAGTAGGGTCGCCCGTAGGTACGGCTGCGCGTAGTGTGGCTGCGCGTAGTGCGGCTGCGAATAGCGCGGCTGCGAGTAGTGCGCGCCCCCGTTCGGCCGCGGCACCGCGTAGCCGTAGCGCGGCTGGGCCCCATACGAGGGCGTCCCGTAACCCGGCCGGCCGTACGCGCCTGGCTGCGCCCGCTGCTGATACTGGCGGTTGTCGCCGTACGCGCGCGGCATCGCGCGCTGCTGGTACTGGCGGTTGTCGCCGGCGCGAGGTTGCACCTGCGGCCGATACTGTCGGCTGTCACCGGCGCGCGGGGCCTGCCGTGGCACCGCCTGCGGCCCGGCCTGCTGGCGCGGAGCGGGCGCGCTTGCAGCAGTTCGACCTCCGCCGTTGGCGTGCGGGCGACGCTCCTGCGCGCCTGCCGGGAGGGCGGCCAGCGACAGCGAGGCAGTGAAGAACGAAGCGACGATGAGTGTCCTCTTCATATACGACTCCATCCTGGCTAACCCTACCGCAACCTGGATGCCAACCGCCTCGTGCATTTTCTGGCCGCGTTTCCTCGTGGCGGACAATCCAGCCGCGAGAGTCCGTCCGCGGGACAGGACACCTCGTCATGCATCCGCGAAACAGCTATCATCGCGTGTCATGAGGCGTGATGTGTTGAATCGACTGCTGGTTGCCGGATGCATGGTCGTCGTCGTCGCCTCCGGCGAGCCCGCTCGCGGGCCGGTCTCCGCGCAGGAACGGCCGAGTCTTGCCGGCCGCTGGACGCTGAACAGAAGCCTCAGCCAGATTCCACGCGACCTTGGTTTCAATCTCGTCACGCCGCCCCCGGCTGGCGCCGGCGGCGCCGCGGGCTCCGACACATCGTCGCTGGCATCCGCGCTCTTTCGCGAGAGCGAGGTGGATGCGCGCAGACGGGAACTGTTGGTCGACGAGGTCAGGAACCCGTCGCCGCGGCTCACGATCGTCCAATCGGAGACGGCCGTCACCGTGACCGACGAGCGCGGGCGATCGCGCACCTTCCATCCCAACGGCCGCGAGGAGAGCGTGCTGGCGTCGGCCGAGATTCCGGTGACGACCCTCGCCAGGTGGGATGCCGATCGGCTGGAGATCCGCTACAGGGTGGACGAGCGCCGCGAGTTGCGCTACACGCTGGCGCGAGTCGCCAATCAACCCCGGTTGACCGTGCAGGTGCGCTTCGTGGAGCGTGGCAATACGGACCTCGTCGTGCTGGTGTACGAGCCGGCGAAGGAAGGTGAGCCGGCGGCCGGCGCCGAGGGTGCTGCCGGCCTTCCGCCGCCGGTTCCATCTGCTGCGCCGCCTGGCGGCACCTTCCGGGCCTCCGACATTGGCAAGCTCGCTCCACCCGCGTCGCCGGCCTCGGCGCTGGCGCCGCCGGTGGCGCAGGGGCCCGACGCCGCGCTGAAAGGACTCAGGAAGCTCAGCGTGGTCGTGGAGGACCTCGGGTCGCAGGAGGCGGCCTGCGGCCTGAAGCAGGCGGCAATCGAAACGGCCGTCGGGAAAGTCCTCGCCGATGCGGGCGTGCAGGTGGTTCGCAACTCGGACGAGGACACGTATCTCTACGTGCGCATCATGTCGGCCACCGCCAGCACGGGTTTGTGCGTCTCGCGCTACGACATCGCGCTCTACTCGCATACCATGGCGACCATGTTGTACCAGACGGTCCCCGTACTCGCACAGGTCTCGCTGTTCCAGAAGGGCGGGATGGCGGGCGGCGCGCCAGCCGCGCACGCCGAGGCCGTGGGCCGCGGCGTGAAGCAGTACGTCGACGAGATTGCGTCCCGCATTCGGGACGCAAACAAGTAGGGGCAGTCGACGGAGTCTACGGAGTCAACGGAGTCAACGGAGTCAACGGAGTCACGGCCACGAGGAGGCATGCCGGTTCAACCACTCACCGGTACCGGCACTGCGAGTTGTCCGACTGCACGAAATAGGTCTTGAAGTTCACGGCTTTCCGATCGGTGCATCCGGCGAGGTTGAGCAATTCGACCTTCCGGAATTCGATCGGGTGGCTTTCGCTCTGCAGCGAGATGTAGCCCTCGGTCAGCGCCATGCCGTCCTTCTTGACCTCCGGATCGGCATTGGCGACGTTGCCGCCGCCGATCTGCGGCTTCTGATACGACAGGACGGTCTGGCCTTCGACGATGTGCCTGACCTGCGTGTCGCCGAGCACCTCCACCTCGACGCGGACCCACTGGTCGCCCCGGTAGGTCTTGGCCGTCGAGTTGACGCAGTGCTGGGTGACGAGCTTGCCGTTCATCTCGATGTTGGTGCCGGGCGTGCAGACATTGGCCGTCGGGCGATCGCCCGTTTCCTTCCCTCCAAGTAACTGCACTTCGATCGAGATCGGAAAGTCCTGCGTCCTCGTCATGCTCCTCGCCGCCTGGGAGTGGACCATGATCCCGCTGTTCCGGAAGGCCCAGTCGGGGGCTCCGGGAGCCTGCTCGCCGACGAAGCGGTATTCTGCCGCGACGATGTAGTGCGAGAATTTCTGGCGGTAGAAGAGGTGGCCGAACCGGTTGTTGTACTGACCGCCGTACTGGTCGTAGGCGGTCTTCAGCACGCCGTGCTCGACGCGGAACGTGTTCCCGAAGTTCTCGTTCAGATCGTATCCGGAGATCTTCACGTCCCAGCCGTCGAGGTTCTGTCCATTGAACAGCTGAACCCACTCCCTTGCGTCCGGATCGCTGGCGGTGCTCCCGGCCGGCGCCAGCGAGAGGAACAGGACGAGTATCGACCAGGCGGCTGACTTCATGAGTTCTCCTCGCAGGGGATTCTACACGCCTCGCGCCGCCGCTTTCTTCCCCCGGCGTTTGGCAGGAGGATTGCGCACGGCCGGGCGTATGCCTCCCGCACTCCTGACGGCGGCCCAGGAAGAGCTTCTCGCCAAGGCACGGCACGCCCTGGGCGACCTGCAGGTTGCGCTGGCGACCGTTGGGGCGGACGAGGAGACGCACCGGCAGATCGCGGTCGCGGCGCGCCAGCTCGACGAGTTGTTCCTGCTGGTCGTCGTGGGGGAGTTCAACTCCGGCAAGAGCGCCTTCATCAATGCCCTCGTCGGCCAGCCGGTCCTGGCGGAAGGCGTCACGCCCACGACAGCGGAGATTCACCTGCTCCGGTATGGCGAGGAGGAGAGCCTCGACAGCGCTGCGGCAGGTGTCCGTCTCGTAGCGGCCCCGGCGGAGTTCCTCCGTCATCTTCACATCGTGGACACGCCCGGCACGAACGCCGTGATTCGGGAGCACGAGGAACTGACCACCAAGTACGTCCCTCGCGCGGACCTGGTGCTGTTCGTCACGTCGGCCGACCGGCCGTTCACCGAGAGCGAGCGGCAGTTCCTCTCGCGGATCCGCGAGTGGGGCAAGAAGATCGTCTTCGTCATCAACAAGGTGGACATCCTTGGCGGCACGGGCGAGGTGGGCGAGGTGCGCGCGTTCGTCGCCGCGCAGGCCGAGCGTTTGATCGGAGCCCGGCCGGAAGTGTTCGCGGTGAGCGCGCGGGCCGCCCTGCGAGCCAAGCGCGGCGAGCCGGCGCTCTGGGCGGCCAGCGGCTTCGAGCCGCTCGAGCGCTACATGGACGAGACCCTGGACGAGGCCGGGCGGCTGCAGCTCAAGCTCCTGAATCCCATTGGCGTCGCGCGGCGGCTGGCGGATGGCTACCTGTCGCGCGCGCAGGGCCGGCTCGAACTCCTGGCCGGAGACTTCGAGATGCTGGACGCGGTCGGCGCGGAGTTGCAGCAATACGAGGCCGACATGCGGCGCGGCGTCGGCTTGCGGCTGTCGGAGATCGACCGCGCGCTGCTCGAAATGGAGCAGCGCGGCCACCGGTTCTTCGACGAGATGCTGCGCGTGGGCCGCGTCGTGGACCTGCTCAACCGAAGCCGCGTGCAGCAGGAGTTCGAGCGGCAGGTCGTTGCCGACACCCCGCGATCGGTCGAGGCGCGCGTCAACGACGTCGTGGACTGGATGGTGGCAGCCGACCTGCGCGAGTGGCAGGCGGTGACGACCCGCCTGGCCGAGCGGCGCCGGCAGTACCGCGATCGCCTGGTGGGGGAGGCCGAGTCGGGAGGCTTCCACGCGGACCGGGCGCGCCTGATGGCGAGCGTCAGCGCGGACGTGCAGCGCGTGGTGAGCACCTACGACAAGAGCGCCGAGGCTCGGGCGCTGGCCGACGCGGCGCGCAACGCCGTGGCTGCCGCGGCGGCGGCCGGGGCCGGTGCCGTGGGCCTCGGGACGGTCGTGACCGTCGCCGCCACCACGGCGGCGGCGGACGTCACGGGCCTCGTGATGGCGGGGCTGGTCGGCGCGCTCGCCTTCTTCATCATTCCCGCCCGGCGCCGCCGGGCGAGGCGCGAGATGCAGCAGAAGGTGACCGAGATGCGCCAGCGGCTCTCGGCCTCGATTTCCGGCGAGTTCGATCGCGAGATCGGCCGCAGCGCGCAGCGAATCCGCGACAGCTTCGCGCCGTACGAGCGGTTCGTCCGCGCCGAGCGCGATAAGCTCGAAGACGTGCGGGCGAGTCTCGAGGGCCAGCAGCGGGTGCTCGAGGACCTTCGCGCGCGAATCGAGCGCTGGGCGCCTGCCGCGTAGCACGAGGCTCAGCCGATTATCTCCGGTCCAGGCCGCAACGGAACGGAGCCCTGAGCGATGAGCGGCCCGGTACTGCTCTACGACGGGACCTGCGCCCTCTGCTCGAAGAGCGTGCGGTTCGTCCTGGGTCACGATCCGCGCGGCGTGCTCCGATTTGCGAGCCTGGACAGTGGCTTCGCTCAATCGGTCCTCGCGGGCCGCTCAGCGCTGGAGGGCCAGGACACCGTCGTGTGGTACGAGCCGGCAGCACCGGGTCGGCCGGAGCGGGTGCTCACGCGGTCCGCGGCGGTCCTCGAGATCCTGCGGTACCTCGGCGGCCGCTGGCGGTTTGGACTCCTGGCGGCAGCCATTCCTCGTCCGTGCCTCGACATGCTCTACCGGCTCGTGGCCCGCTCGCGCCGCCGCCTGTTCGGGGCCGCGCAGGCGTGCGACCTCCCGCCGCGCGCTCACCGCCATCGCTTCCTGCCGTGAGAACCGCCCCGGTGTAAACCTGCCACCCTCGAACCCCGGTGCGATACAATCCGTCCCGTCCTTCACGTGGGGTGGTCGGCCGGTCTTCGCCTCGGCCCATGGCTCCCTCTGCGCCATCTGCCCGGGCGCCCATCACCAGGGTCCCGACCGCCGTGCTTCCTTCCTCGCGTCAGCATGAACTGGAGGTGGGTCGTGGCGCAGGCCGGCAGTCGCGGATTGCTGATTCTCGTCGCCGTCATCCTGTGCGCCGGGGCGTGGATTGCTCCCAGGCGCGCAGACACCAAGGCCATCGAGCAGGCGGTGCTGGCGGTGAGCGCCGAGATGACGAAGGCCGGGGAAGCGGTGGACGCAGACCGCCTCTTCAGCTACATGCTGGACACGGACAAGGGCTCGATCATCCAGAATGGGGCGTTGATGGCGACGCGCCAGGAGGCGCTCGCGCAGGTCCGGACGAACCTGTCGGGCCTCAGCAAGATCCAGTATCGTTGGAAGCGCCAGTACGTCACGGTGTTGTCACCCGAGCTGGCGGTGCTCGTGGCAGAAGGCGAGTCGACGCCGACGACGGCGGCTGGAGACACGTTTACGGTGCCGTTTGCACAGACCGTCGTGTTCGTGCTGACGGACGGCAAGTGGAAGGCCATCCACGCTCATCAGTCGTCGCCCCAGCGGCGTTAAGCAGTGAACGGAGTCGAGAAAGGATCTTCGCGTGCGAACGAACATGTGGCGGGTCGTTCTCGCCGGGATGATGGCGGCCGTTCTCGGAGCGTCGGCCGTCAGCGCGCGGCGGCAGGCGGCGGGCGTCTCGAAGGATCTCAAGGGCTGGCAGGATGTCGCGTGGGGCGCCACGCCCGAACAGGTGTCGGCGAGCATTGGGGTGTCGCTGGGTCCGCCCAAGAAGGGCGAAGACGGCCGGACGTATTTCAGGGTCCAGGACTACCCGGTCGGCGCGTGGACCACCAACCTCGTTGCGATCTTTTCCGGATCCGATCGCCTCGGCCTCTCGAGTGTCACGCTGAACTTCCGCAAGGACACGAAGTTCGAGCCGGTCGTCAGTGAACTGACAAGCCGGTACGGCCCTCCGACCTCCACAAAGAGCGAAAAGCTCAGCGACAACCGGACCCAGGTGCTCGAAGCGTCGTGGCTGTTTCCCAGTACCGAGGTCACGTGCCGTTGGCGGGGTCCGTGGGGGATCGTGGTGTACCAGCCGCGCTCGGCGGGTCGTAGGCCGTAGCGCGGGGCTCGAGCCGAGGCTCGGCGGGCTTTCGCCGTTGGCCGACTCGGCAAACGCTTGGCGACCGCACTCCGTCAAAGGGACAGGCGCCGCCTCCGCGCGAAGCGCTCCGGCCGGGCCGCGTCACCTGCCGGTTCATTGATGGAGATCCAGATGCCCACTTCAATCCGGTCCACCTCCTGTCGGTTGCTGTTGGCCGCGAGCCTCGCGTCCCTTTCGGTGACGGCCCTGGCCGGCCAGGCACAACAGCCCCGCGACCCCTGTCGCGACTCGGGCAGATCGGACCGGCCGACGCACTGCGAGGTTCGCGAGCAGGTGATCGCGGCGCCGGGCGGCCCGCTCGTGGTGGACGCGACGCCGAACGGCGGGATTTCGGTGCACGGGTGGACCCGCCAGGACGTGCAGCTCCAGTCGAAGGTCGTCGCGAGCGCGCCGACGGAGCAGGCGGCGAAGGCGTTGGCGGCCCAGGTCCGAATCCTCACCGATGGTGGCCGCATTCGCGCCGAGGGACCGAAGACGAGCGATGACGGCGGCTGGAGCGTCAGCTTCGACGTGATGGTCCCGTCGCAGGCCAGCCTCGACCTGCACGCCACCAATGGCGGGATTCTCGATCACCGAGGTCCAGGGCCGGCTCGCCCTGCGCACGACCAACGGCGGCATCTCCCTGACGAGGGTCAACGGCGACGTCCACGGGACGACGACCAACGGCGGCGTGCACGTCGTCCTGGACGGCGCGGGGTGGTTCGGCGAGGGCCTCGAGGCCGAGACGCTGAACGGCGGCGTCCACGTGGAGCTGCCGGACGGCTACTCGGCGCACCTGGACGCGGGCACGCAAAACGGCGGCATCCAGATCGGCATCCCGGTCACCGTGCAGGGGCAGATCGGCAGAACGCTCGAAACCGACCTGGGGCGCGGCGGCCCCACCCTCCGCTTGCGCACGACCAACGGAGGACTGTCGATCAACCGGCGGCAGTAACTCGAGGCCTGGGTCGTCGCACGAGGCGGGTTCGCTGCACGAGGCTTCACCCGAGTCTCAGCCGCTCTCATCGCCTCTGACTGCCACGAGCCAGAACACCGTGGCCGCCACCAGGCCGTGGACCGCCCCGATCACGACGAAACGACACGCGCCTGCGGTCCCATACCAGAGCCTGGTGACCTCGAGCGAGAGGGTGCCATCGGCAGCGGCGGCGACGATGGCGACGAGGACGATCAGCGCGAACGGAACGTTCGCGATGAGGGCACCGAGAAGAAGGAGGCGGGAGAGGGAGAGCTGCCGGCGTGCCTGGAGCCAGAGAACGGAAGGCACCGCGCCTCCCAGCGTCAGGGCCAGGCCGATAATGGCGACGAAGAACGCGAGCTGGGCTGCGACCGTGACCGGCTCCGTGACAGTTGCCCCTCCCGCCAGGACTTTCCGCCCCTCCGGCCCTATCGCCAGGTAGCCAAGGAAGGTCACGAGAGCCATCGCCGGTGGCAGCGCGGCAAACCCCGCGACGAGGCGAATGCGCGGCCAGACGCTACTCGGTTCGCCCATCGCCTTTTGCCCGGCCGGTTGTCAGAACCGGAGCCCGATCGTAATCGGCATGAACTGTCCGTTCGCCTTCCCGTACGAGACACCATTGGTGTCCTTGACCTCGGGTCCCCAGATGTAGTGATAGCGCGACTCGATGTAGAAGCCGCCTCCCGCTTCCCGGTCCATGAGAACGTAGAGCCCGCCCCCGACGTCCATTCCGAAGTTCGTCGTGCTCCCCGACCCCAGGATCTGGTCCACCTCCACGTAGCCGCCCGGCCAGCACGTGTAGTAGTAGGGGTAGCAGTAGCCGGGCACGTAGCCCGCCGACGGCGTCGTCACCTTCACGGGCCGGTAATACAGGCCGACGCCGGTGATGAGGTATGGTCTGGCTCTCCCTTTCATGCGCGGCTTCAGCACGAGGTTCAAGTTCCCGTACTGCATGTTCATGTCGGCATAGATCGGCTGCAAGATCGCGCCGACGGGAAGGCTTTGAGGCGGGACCTTGACCTGCTTCTGTCCGAGCCCGTTGTAGGAATACTCGGCTTGGAGGCCGAGAACCGGCGTGAGCTTGAGCGTGGCCCCGACGTTGACGTGCCAGCCGTCGCCGAGGTACTGGCGCACCTGGGACATGGCGAAGGTATAGCCGCCGCCGACGTGCACTTCGACGGGGAGGAGGCTCGCCGGCTCGTTCTGCTCCTCCTGGGCCTGGGCAGGCACCGCTGCCACGAACACGGCGGCGAACAGCAGCAGCCACATCACTCGACGCATGATTCTCCTCTGGACCAACGGGCGACACCGGGCGGTTTCGAACTGAAAGTGTATCACTCGTGCCGGCTTCGTCGCCGATCGAGCGGCAGTGCGGCACAGCGACGCATCTGTAATCGCACTCCCATTTTCGATCGGGCAGTTTGCGACGATCGAGCGGACGCAGGCGACGTTTGGCGGATCGGCTCGCGGTATGGTCCTTGCCTGTCGCGTGCGGCCATGGAGGGTCTCATGAACATCGGCGCATCGATCGTCATCAAGGGGAGCATCACGTCCGGCGAGGATCTCGTCATCTCCGGGCGCGTGGAGGGCGAGGTGCGGCTCCAGGCGGGAGCGCTGGTGCTGGCGCCCGGCTCGCACGTGGTCGGCGACATCACCGTTCCTTCAGTGGTCGTGCACGGCGACGTCGATGGAAGCCTGACGGCCACCGAGCTTGTCCACGTCCGTCCCACCGCGTCGGTCTCCGGCAGCATCGCGGCACCCAGGCTCATCGTCGCGGAAGGCGCGCAGTTGAATTGCCGCGTGGAGATGCCGGCCCTCGTCCGGCCCCATGTCTTGCAGCCGGCCATGGCGAAGCTGCCGGTGGCCGTGTAGAAGGAGCGCGTCTGGCGTTCGGCTCGTCCTTCCCCGGAGAATCACCCCCATTACCGCTGGCCATCCCGCGCCGCGTCAAAACGTCAAGACCCGGCCGGCGCGAAACTCGTTCTGATTGCCGAAGCGGTAGGAGATCGCCCACGCTCCCAGATGGTCGTTGACCTTGAGCAGGGGGCCGACCTGCGTGTTCCACGTGTCGTCAGCCCGGAAGAAGCCTGCCTGAAGGCCTGCTTCCCACCGCGTGCCGATCGCCCGCGTGAGGTCGAGCGTGTCGAGGACCTGGTAGGAGCGGACCGAACCCGATATCGGCGCGTAGTGGCCAATGAAGGAAAGCAGTTTCCAGCCCTTCCTGTCGAACGAGGCGAGCAGGGCGATCTTGACGCCCCGCTGGGATCCCTCCTTCCCGAAGACTGCATAGAGGAGCGGCGTCAGAACGAGGCGGCCGCGCTTGAACGCGTAGCCTCCGCCGAGATTGAACTCGTTGCTGTCGGGCACGCCGACGTAGAACACGTCCACCACCGCCGCCTTCTCGAAGGTGTAGTTCCAGTCCACGTAGCGGTACTTCGTGTCCGCCGCGCGAACCTCCACGACGTTCTGCGCTGCGGCGTTCAACTGGGACAGAACCGCCGCGGCGATGAACGCCCCGACGAGAACTCCGGTTCGTCGCATGTATTCTCCCGGCTCATGACGCACCGCCCTGGCGGCGGCGCCGGGAATCGTAGCGCGGCGCCCGCCCAGGGTCCAGCCGGCCGGCCAGGCACGCTGGCAGGCGGTCGTGGCCGGAATTGCGAGTCGAAGCACTAAGATACGCACCGTGAACCAGTGCAGCGAGCGCGTGTTCCAACATCCGGTTGTTCCTCCGAAAATGTCCTTCCGGCATCGTGCTCGATTGACGTACGTCGCGCTTGCCGTCGGCACGATCGCTGTCGGCCTCGTGGTGCACCTGCGTGGCGGGGTGCTGGACGCCACGACGCGCGACATCGTCGGCGACGCGCTCTGGGCCGCAATGATGATGTGGTGGGTGGGCGCGATCGCCCCGGCGGCGCGGCCTCGCACCCGGGCCCTCGTCGCGCTGGCGATCTGCTTCGGCGTCGAGTTCAGCCAGCTGTATCACGCGCCCGCGCTCGACGCGCTGCGCGGCACGACCGTCGGGCACCTTGTGCTGGGCAGCGGCTTCGACCCGCGCGACCTTGCCGCGTACGCCACGGGGATCCTCGCGGCAGCGTGCCTCGACCGCGCGGTGCTGCGGCGGTGAAGGAGTAGAGCGGGTCAACGAGACGGCTTCCAGGGATCTTGAGGGCTTTGTGGGGAAGGGGCGGGCCAAGGCGCAAGTGACGGCGTGACAGCCGACCGCAGGACATTCGCGGCCGGCCGTGACGCCCAGCGCTTACTTGTCTTGCTTGTCCTGCGGCGCGACCGGCGTCAGCGACCCGTACAGACCGCCCGACTCGTCGCCTGGACCGGCCGTGAAGAAGAGCACGTTTGTCGGACCCGCCGCGCTCCCGTTGCCAAACTGGAGCGCCCACAGTCCGTCGATGGCGATCGGCATCCCGTCGCGCGAGTGCAGCGGGCCGACCTTGGCGAGCTCGCCGTTTCCCAGCACGTGCCCGGTGTCGAAGGCGTGGATATGCCCGTCGCCGAAGTTGCCGACGAGCAGGTCGTTCGAGAACTTGCCGAAATCGTCGGGGGCAAGAGCGAGGCCCCACGGCGAGTTGAGGATCCCTGCCGACGCGACCCTACGCACCAGTGTGCCCGAGGTGTCGAACGCGTTGACGAACCCATGCCCCATCCCGGGGACATCGTCGTGCTTGTCCTCGTCCTGCAGCGCATAGGTCACGTAGATCACGTCGCCGATCCGCTGGATTCCGAACGGCGCGTAGCCGGGCGGCAGCGTCGGGTCGGAGAACCCGCCGCCACCGACCGGGCTGAATCCCGAGTCGTACATCTCGACCGTTCCCGCGTTGAAGTTGGTCGCATAGAGGAAGCTCCCCTTGCCGGGGATGGTCGCGATGGCAAGGCCCTTGTACACCGCCCCACTGCGATGGTTGTCCACGACGACGCGCGCCTGGCTCGTCGGCGGGACCTGGTTGCTCCAACCGAGGATCTCACCGCTTTCCGTCGCGAACAGGAAGCGCGCCGCGGCGGTGTCTGTCCCGTTGGTGATCTTGAACGCCGTGGCGTCACCATTGAACACGATGCCGGTGGGCGAACCCGGAACCATCACGACGAGCGCGCTCTTGGCTCCGGTGTTGCCGTTGTAGAGGGTGGAGAGGCTGGTCCCGTTGTCGGCGACCCACCAGGGCGTCGTCGGCCCCGCGACGAGTCCCCAGGCGTTGACCAGGTCGGCGTCGGTATGTTCGGCTGGGACCGAGCCGTCCGACACGATGTTCCGCTGACTGTAGAACTGGGCGGAGGCTGGCCGTCCACTGCCAACCACAACCGCGAGGGCAACGAGCGTGATCGGGACGAGGCTTCGCATCTGCATTCTGTCGATGCCTCCTTTGCGGGTGGCACAACTGCGGGAGGCGTGCCGCGACGCAGGGTGCGCCACCCTGGCGGCCGGAAGGGCGCCCGCGAAGTATTGCCGGAGTTTCGTGGAGAACTGCCGGCTGGGCCTTAGCGCCACGCAGTCGGCTGGGTTACGAGCGCCGAAAGGGAGTTCGTTTTTCGAAAGCGCCCCGCCCTGGGCTGAATCGCCCGCGTCGTTTCCGATCTCCCTACTGCTGACGGATGGTCCCTTCGAGCGTCGGCAGAAGGTTACTGTCTCGGAGACGCCGATCCTTTCCGGCAATGAGCAGCTTGCGGTCTGGTCCGATCAGCAGGTGCGTCGGAAAGCCTTGCACCCGAAAACGCCTTGTCACGAGATCCCGGCTGCTTGCCGGTGTCGCCTGCGGCCACGTCATGCCGTGCGAGGCCGCAACCTTGCGGACCTTCTCCAGTGAGGCGGCAAGTCCGGCCGGGGAGTCGCCGTCGAACTCGTAGTCGATCCCAATGATCTCCAAGCCGCGCCCGTGCAGCTTGTCATAGGCGGCTTTGAGGTAGGGAACCTGTGCGAGGCAGGGGCTACACCACGTGCCCCAGAAATCGAGCAGCACGTATTTTCCCGCGAAGTCCGACAACCGGCGCGATCTGCCATCCAAGTCCGTGAACGCGAAGTCTGGCAGGACCGCGCCGACTACTTGGTCAATCGTCAAATACTCGGAGGCCGGGCGTTCTTCAAGGACGACCGCCCGTGTGGTTGCGTCCACCTCCTTCACGCGCACATAGCGATCCCCCACCCTGAACACCACGTCCTCGTTCTCGGCCCAGGTGGATTCAAGCACGCCCGCAACCGAATCGATCTTGCCGTTGCCGTTGCAGTCGAGGCCGACAAAAGCGTTACGAGGGTCGATCAGCCCGCCTTTGGACAAGCTGATGCCGAGGTTGAGAAGCGTCTGCCTCCCGCCAATACTGACGTGGCCTCGGGTGTAGACCGCCCCTGAGAAGTGCAAGTTGAGACGGCGGTCCTCGAAGGCGTGCACTGGCAACGTGAGGACCAGGGGCAAACGGCGGTAAGGACCGACGCGGGTTGGCACCCAGAACCGGACCTCCGGGTCGGCGCTGTCCTCCTGTTCTCCTGGCACAAACCTGCCGCACTCGGCCTCGTCATACTTGGCATTGGCGTCAAGGTCCGCACAGCCGAATCGTTCAGCGGAACTTGTCTGGACGACCGCGACCGATACCTTGCCGTTGCGACCGGCGCTCGCCCAATCAATGTCTCCAGCGTAGATGGCCGACGCCGAAGGAACCGTCGAGGGCAACTGCGGATACTTGCCAGCCTCCACAGGTGTGAGGGGGGCGATGGTGGTCATGGTAGGCAGCGGCTCGGGTTGTAGACTCCCTCGATAGAGCATTCCTGGCTGGGCGCCTGCAAGGGCAGCGCAGGCGAGGAACACGGCAAAGGCGGGAATCAGCAGCCTGAGTCTCATGCGACACCTCGGAGCCTGAAGAGCCTCCTCGTCGTCGATGCTAGCATCGGTCTGGCGTGGCTAAAGCGTGGCTAAAGCGGTTTTCGAGAAGATCGGCGGCAGGACGCTGTGGATAGCGTCTTTTCGGGAGCCTACCTAGCCGCCGCAGGTTTCGTTCGATGGTAGGGAGCGCGGGTGGAGGCGGCAACAGGCGTGGCGCGACCTCCTACTGGCTTTCAGCTAGGCTATTTCGCCGGCCGCCTGCGTTGCAGTCGCTGCCAGTTGTCCATCCGGGAAGTGTCTTCGAGGAGGGAACAGAAAGCCGAGACCGCACGCGTGATGCGCGTTCGGTCGATGACCTGGCCGTGCGCATCGAGCAGCCGCTCGACATCATCGAGATCCCGTGGGCGGGCGCCTATGAGCTTGTAGACGATCAAATCGTCCAGCCCGATCACTGGAAGTCTTGCGCCGGCGAAATCCATCCACTTAGCCCGGCGGAGGGCCTCTTCTTCGAAGGCCATCAAGGCAAGCGTGATGTCGACCGGCACTCCCGTAGCCTCGTGCGCGACGAGCAGAACCTGGTAATCGAGGGCGAAGCGTTCCACGGAGGGTTTCCCGGGATGAAGCCGTGCCGGGTGAGGGCGGCGAGCAATGAAGGGGGGTCGGTGCGGACCGCGAGGACGGTAGCGTCAACGTCGATCGTGGCGCGCGGCACCCCGTGGCAAATGACGGCGATTCCACCGATGACCATCCAAGGCTGCCCGACGTCCGCCATGGCAGCAGCGAGGTCCCGCGCCGCCGCGGGAAGTGGGTTGGTCACACTCCGAGCCCGTCGGCCTTCCGCAGGCGGCTCCACACGCTTCGGACGGCCTCTGCGTCCTCCTCGCGAAGGGGATCGGATGGCACGTGTCCACCGGCCGCGTCGAAGATCACGTCGATGAGCGAAAGAGACAGGCGGATCGACTCGGCAGGCGGGATCGGCTTCCTGCGCGCGACCCGCTGGACGGCCTCCACGGCCTCGAACCGTTCCAGCCAGCGCAGGACGTCAGCACGCGTAGGAGACGTCATCTGAGGTCCCGTTCGCCAGCCCTTCGTGACGGAGCGCGAGCGGAGGATGGCGTCCCCAACGGGTACCGACGATTCTGTACACGGTTCCGCTCTCGCGCTGGGCGCCGTGGAAGCGTGCGGCGTGAGCGCCGTGCCGACGCCGTGGGGTAGGGCAGGGACCTGCCCTAGTGTCCGATGACCCCGGGGTGTACGTCCGATCACCCAGTGCCCCCCTCGGATCGCCTCCTCGCGACGCGCGGGCTGAGAAACTCGGGCGCACTTGGCGCCGCGGTGCTAGAATCTCTCCGACCCCGCCCACGCTAACCCGTCCACCTCGGCAGGAGGTTCTCATGAGCCTCGTCGCCGGCACGCGCCTTGGGCCGTACGAGATCCAGTCCGCCATCGGTGCCGGTGGAAGGGGCGAGGTGTACAAGGCCCGCGACACTCGCCTCGACCGCACCGTCGCCATCAAAGTCCTCCCGCCTGACGTCAGCGGCGATCCCGAACGCCGCGCCCGCTTTGAGCGCGAGGCGCGGACGCTAGCCGCCCTCGATCACCCTCACATCTGCAGGCTCTACGACGTCGGCGAGCACTCGTCCGGCGGACCGGGTCAGCCCGTTTCGTTCCTCGTGATGGAGCACCTCGCGGGGCTGACACTCGCGGAACGGTTGGCGCACGGACCACTGCCGCTCTGCGACGCGATGGACGTGGCGACGGAGATTGCCGATGCCCTTGCGGCCGCCCACCGGCAAGGCGTGCTCCATCACGACTTGAGGCCCGGCAACGTGATGTTGACGGAAACGGGCGGGGTGCGGCCAGGCTCGCCTCAGGCCAAGCTGATCGGGTTCGGTCCCGCCGGGTTGAAGGCGGACCCGGGCACCCTCCGGTACAAGGCTCCCGAGCAACTGGAAGGCCGGGAGGACGACGCGAGGAGCGGCATCTTCTCGTTCGGGGCGATGCTGTACGAGATGCTGACCGGCCTGCCCCCCTTTGGAGGAACGGGCCGGGACAGCGTCATCGCGGCGATCCTCGCCTGCGAACCTTCGCCACTGTCGGAAGTGCAGCCCTTCACGCCAAGGCCGATCGAGCGCCTTGTCAGCAAGTGTCTCCAGAAGGATCCTGACGCACGTTGGCAGTCGGCATCCGACGTGGCAGACGAGTTGCGGTGGGTGGCCGCCACCGGCGTCTCGAGCAGCCTGGCGGCGCCGCCGCTGGTCGGCACGTGGCGCCTGGTGTCGTTCGAGTCGCGCACCGCCTCTGGCGAGATCCACCGCCCGCTGGGCTCCGCGCCCGTGGGCCAACTGGTCTACGACGCCTCCGGTCACATGTCCGTGCAGTTGATGGATCCGAACAGGCGACCGTTCGAGTCCGGCGATTTCACGCGCGGCAGCGACGCCGAGCTGCGCGCAGCCGTTGGCGGCTACGTCGCGTACTACGGCACTTACTCGCTCGATCCGTTGCGCGGCGTCGTCACGCATCACGTCCTGGGTGCGCTGTTTCCGAACTGGGTGGGGAGAGACCAGGTTCGGTGCATTCGGATCGAAGGTTACCGGCTCACGCTCACCACCCCTCCGATGCGGGTGGGCGGGGAGAACGCGACGACCGTGCTCGTGTGGGAACGGGCTCGGTAGGGATGTTCAGAAGCTCGCCGCTCACCCTCTACTGCCAGGGGATCACAGCGTTTTTCGGTTTCTCTCAGATCGAAGGCAGCTACGCCTGCTCGCATCTCGAGGCCCCGCTCGCCTCGCCAGCGCCGGTACTCCTTCGAGTGTGTACTGGTGGATCGCCAGGACGTCGACACCGGAGGAAGCAGACAAGCCCCAGCGTCGCCCCGCTCCGCGGTCAGAGGTCAACATGCAGATCCAGAGGTTTGCCTTCGGGTCGATTCAGATTGACGGCGTCACGTACGAGTACGACGTGGTCATCGAGGGTGGGCAGGTGCGGAAGCGGAAGAAGAATGCGTCCAAGAAGCTGAAAGCCGACTTCGGCCACACGCCGCTCTCTGCGCACGAAGACATCCCGTGGACGTGCCGTCGGCTCGTCATCGGAACGGGCGCACACGGCGCCCTGCCGCTGATGGACGAGGTGAAGCAGGAAGCAAAGCGGCGCAAGGTCGAACTGGTGATCCTTCGCGACGCCTGACGCGATCAAGATCCTCCGCGGCGGGGTGGAGGAGACAAACGCCATCCTGCACGTGACGTGCTAGGGCACGGCACCTCGCGACGGGCGAGCGGAGATGCTCGGGCGCACTCGGCCCCCGGCGCTATAATCCTCCCCGGTCGCCCGTCGCCGTCACTTCACCTCTCGCAGAGGTTCGCCATGAGCCTCGTCGCCGGCACGCGCCTCGGGCCGTACGAGATCCAGTCAGCCATCGGCGCCGGCGGCATGGGCGAGGTCTACAAGGCCCGCGACACCCGCCTCGACCGCACGGTCGCGATCAAGGTCCTGCCCGCGTGATGTCAGCGCCGACCCCGAGCGCCGCGCCCGCTTCGAGCGCGAGGCGAAGACCGTCGCCGGCCTGAACCATCCGCACATCTGCACGCTCCACGACGTCGGCGAGCACGACGGCGCGATGTTCCTGGTCATGGAGCATCTCGCGGGCGAGACGCTCGCGCGAGCGGCTGGAGAAAGGGCCGCTGCCGCTCGAGCAGGCGCTGACGATCGCGACGCGAGATCGCCGACGCCCTCGACCGCCGCGCACCGGCAGGGCGTCGTCCACCGCGACCTGAAGCCCGGCAACGTGATGCTGACGAAGGCGGGCGCGAAGCTGCTCGACTTCGGGCTGGCGAAGCTGACCGGGCACGGCGAGCAGCCGGCAGCGATGCAGATGGTGTCGGCGGTGCCGACCCAGGCGAGCCGCGCTGACCGGGCAGGGACGATCGTCGGCACGCTGCAGTACATGGCGCCGGAGCAGTTGGAGGGCAAGCCGGCCGGACGCGCGGACGGACCTCTGGGCGCTCGGCGCGATCCTCTACGAGATGGTGACGGGCAAGCGGGCGTTCGAGGGCACCAGCGCCGTGAGCCTGATGAGCGCGATTCTCGAGCGCGAGCCGGCGCCGCATCACGTCCCTTGCAGCCGCTGACGCCGCCGGCGCTGGACCGGCTGGTGCGGCAGTGCCTCGCGAAGTCGCCCGACGACCGGCCGGACACCGCGCACGACGTGGCGAACGAACTCCGGTGGCTGTGCGAGGACCGCACGACAGCCGCCGGGGCACAGGCTGCCGCGCGCGAACGGATTCCGATTTCCTGCACCGCCACGACCCGCCCATAGGGCCAAGCGCTGACGGGGAGGTCGATGAGCGTTCGCGTAGGTCAGCCACGGCGACAATCATTCGGCCAGATGCGATGCCCGTCGTCGTGACGGCAATCCCGTCCTTGAGGATCACGAGATAAGGGTTTCTCCAGTCTTTTGCATCAGGAATGGATTTGTATTTCCTGGGATTGGCTGGACCGATCCGGGAGTTCATTTGCCCCGTCGCGGGCGCTCTGGTTGCTCGAGACTCCAGGCGACAACGGAAACCCGCCAGA
The DNA here is from genome assembly GCA_963724775.1 of uncultured Acidobacteriota bacterium. Classification (GTDB taxonomy): domain Bacteria; phylum Acidobacteriota; class Vicinamibacteria; order Vicinamibacterales; family Fen-181; genus CAVRWB01. The sequence goes on along the minus strand of CAVRWB010000018.1, from coordinate 21,456 downwards.
CCGCGTCGGCGTTGCGGCGCATCACCCAGAGATGCCAGCCAGTCATGGTGACGGCGTCGGTCGATCCGGACGGTACGTAGCGAGTGCGGAAGTTCGCGATTCTGTACGCCGCGAATCGGTCGCCAGCAACCGTCACTTTCCTGAGACGGATGTCTTCCACGTGATCGCGAGACGCCCCAAGCCAGGCCCGGATCGCAGGCTTGCCACGGATGGGTCTTCCCCCTGGGGGCAGCCAGACAACACCGCGGGCGCAAAGATTGAGGACTTCCCACGGGCGCCTGCCCAACTCGCATTTCAGCCAGCGCCGCTCGAGCGACTTGATCGCCGCGAGGTCTGAAGGCGTCAGCATTCGGCACTCCGGGACCTGGATGACACCGACAGCATCCTAATATCACGGTTGTGCTCGTCCATGAATGGTCGTGTGACAATAGGGGCACTTTCGCGCCTCAGCCGGCTGGCGGGATGCCTGTAAGGTGTTGCCTTATTGGTGCCGGAGGAGGGAATCGAACCCACACTCCCAGTGAAGGGAACGGGCGGCGCAGCAGCGCCCTCGTGCGTACGATCCGCGCGACTTCGTCCTTCAGCCAGAAGATGTCGAGGCTGCGCACTTGTCCCGGGCCTCGATACGGGGGCCACCATCGCGGTGGCCCTTTCCTTTCAGCCCTTCCCCTGGCGCTCCGCTTTCTTCTTCGCAGCCAACGCCTTCTTGTAGCGAAGGCCCCATGAATAGCGGCCTTCAGACGGCGCGCGGGCCCTCACGGCCTCTTTGGGGTCGTGCGCGCACGGTGATGCCGCAAGACCAGTAGTCGCACAGAAGCGCGGCGTGCGGATGCGGGTTATTGACGTGCCGTATCACTCCGTGATATACCTCCCACCGCAAACAGCCGAGGTGCACCGTGTTGCCGTTGGTGAACGTGGGCGTGCGCGAGATTAGGTTGGAGATGGGGCTCAGCCAGTCCCAACTTGCCGCTCTGGTGGGCATCAGCAGCCGGGCTATTCAGAGCTACGAACAGGGCTGGCGGCAGCCGTCACGGTTAGTCGGAGCGCATGCTGCTGTTGCTGCTGATGGCGCATCGTCACGGCGCCGGGTTGTCCCGGTTCCGTTGTTGGGAGCGGAAGGGGTGCTCGCCCAGTGTGCGCGAGAAGTGCATCGCCTATGTGACCCGCCAAGGGCATCTCTGTTGGTTTCTGACGGGGACGATGTGCGACGGGCAGCGGCAGGAATCATGGGGCGACAAGCTGCGTGTGTGCGTGGACTGTCGCTTCATGCAGGAGCTTCTGAAACCGGTTACGGCCAAGACTCGTATCCGCGTCGCTCACCGCTGATCATCCCGCAGCCCGTCTTGGTCCCGCGCCACGGACCCAGTTCGGAGGAGAGGAGGGACAGCCAAGAAACAAGACCACTCGGTTTCCCCTGGACGGAAATGAAGACCTCCTCGGTACGCCCGCCAACCGGTGTCATCACGTTGCGGGTGTCCCACCCGACCCTCCCTGCGTAGGCCCTCTTTCAGCCGTCGACATTTGCTTCTCCGCAACATTTCAAGGAGACAGTATGACCAATTCCGCTAGGCGCGGAGGTTTGCTCGCGGTGTTGTCGCTCTGTGTGCTCGCCTCGACTGCCGTGGCTGGTCCTGCACGGTTCGTGTCAATTGATTTTCCAGGCGCGACGGCGACGTTCGCCTTTGGCATCAACCCGGCCGGCGCCATCGTGGGCGCCTATTTCAAAGGCGGTCAGGAACACGCCTTTGTGCTGCGAGGTGGCAGCTTCAGCTCCTTCGACTACCCCGGCGCGGCGTGGACCGAGGCCTACGGGATTCCGGCCAATGGAGATATCGTCGGCCAGTATGGTCTGGGCAACGGAGACACACATGGATTCCTGCTGCGCGACGGTGACTTCTATCCGGTCGACGTGCCGGGCCAACCGAGTAGCATGGCCGCTCGGAATCAACCTGAAGGGCGCAATCGTGGGGTGCGTCCACAGCCCGAGCGTGAATGCGACCGAGATGCACGGGTTCGTGTGGCATTCAGACGCCGACGCCATTGTCCAGGCGACGTCGGGTACGATGCACACTGCCATCAATTCGGATGGCGATATCACCGGCTACGGAGGCCCCACTGCGACGGGCTTCGATTGGAGTTACGTCATCCACAACGGTGTCACGAGCTGGTTCACCTACCCGGGCTCCACGTTCACCCGCGCTCGGAGCATCAGCGCGACTGGAGACATCGTCGGTGTGTTCGTAGACGCGGCGACGAAGACAACCCACAGCTTCTTGATGAGTCAGGAAAACGTCTCAGTTGACGCTCGATTTCCCCAACGCCAGGCTTACGCGCGCTTTTGGCGTGAATGCGGTTGGGGACATCGTCGGCTACTTCTACGACAACGCGGCCGGACCTCATGGCTTCCTGATGACCAGAAGACCGGAGTGATCGTGGCGGCGGCTTCGCGTTGCTGGACGGCATCACTTCCTGCAGGAACCAAGTAGCCGATCAGGGCTCATTTCAATCCAGCAGGGCCACCGTGTGGCGGCCCTGCTCGTCTCTGGCATTCAGTTGTCAGACCTTGCGCAGGTGAACCGGATAAACCGATCCCGTGGCCCTGAGCCGCGCGGGCCTTACTGCGCGGGCTGAGATTCTCGGGCGCATTCGGCGCGCGGTGCTAGAATCCCTCCGACCCCGCCCACGCTAACCCGTCCACCTCGGCAGGAGGTTCTCATGAGCCTCGTCGCCGGCACGCGCCTCGGGCCGTACGAATCCAGTCCGCTATCGGCGCTGGCGGCATGGGCGAGGTGTACCAGGCGCGCGACACCCGCCTGGACCGCGCGGTCGCCATCAAAGTCCTCCCGCCTGGTCTGCGCATCCGACCCGGAACGTCTCGCGAGATTTGAACGCGAGGCCAGGACAATCGCGGCGCTCAATCATCCGCCACCCTCCACGACGTCGGCGTCTCGGCCGAGGACGACGGCCAGCCGCTTTACTACCTTGTCATGGAGTACCTGGCTGGCGACACTCTGGCCGAACGCATGCGCAAGGCGCCACTTTCGCGCGACCAGGCGCTCACCGTCGCTTCGCAGATTGCCGATGCCCTCGCGGTCGCGCACCGCCAGGGCATCGTCCACCGCGACGTGAAGCCCGGAAACGTGATCCTCACCAAGCCGGCGACGGTTGGCGCTCCGGTCCACGCCAAGTTGCTCGACTTCGGCCTCGCCAAGTTGGGCGGGCTAGCAGCGGCGACCGCCAGCCACGAGGACGACGGAGCCCCGACCACCGGCGTGGGCGGAGTCGTGGGCACCGTCCCCTACATGGCGCCGGAGCAGCTCGAGGGGAAAGATGCGGACGCCCGGAGCGACATCTTCTCGTTCGGTGCCGTCGCTCTACGAGATGCTGACTGGTCGGCGGGCGTTCCCCGGGGACAGCCAGGCGTCGGTCATCACGGCGATCATGTCCTCGCAGCCGCCGCCGCTGTCGTCCGTTCAGCCGCTCACGCCGCCCGCGCTCTACCGCCTCGTCCACCGCTGCCTCGAGAAAGACCCTGACGCGCGCTGGCAGAGCGCATCGGACATGGCCGCGGAACTCCGCTGGATTCCGACGGCGAGGCCGAACGGGAGGCGCTGAAGGCGGAGCTCACGAGGATTGAGAACGAGCTTGCCCGCCTCACCGCGGCTCTCGCACGCCGGCGGTGACGTCCCGGCGATCGTGAGCGGCATCAAGGTGCGGGAGGCGAAGCGTGTCGAGCTGGAACGCGAGCTGCGAGAGGTCGAGGGCCGCCGAAGCGCGAGCCAGTTCAACGTGCGCCGGCTTGGGCGCGACCTGGCGCGTCGCCGCGAAGAGTGGCGGTTCCTGCTCCGCAGGCATGTCGCGCAGGCCAGCCAGATTGTCAGGGAGGTATTGGACGAGCGGGTGGAACCCGACGTCTCTCCCAAGGGCGGGCCGTCTTGGCCCGCCCACTCTCCACCGGACCCGTCGCTGCCTCCTATCGAGGCATACCGAGTATCTTCAGGCTGGAAACGTAGGCGACGAGGGCGTTGAGGTCGGTCTGAGACAACTTCGCATACGCGGGCATTCCCTTGGCTGGCTTCTGGTTGCCGCCCCTCGCTTCCGGCGTGAGCAGGACGACGCGAATCTGCTCAACGCTCAGTTTCGTCCCAACGCCGTCGAGCGGGTGGCTGGAGTTGCCCCCCTTCCCGGCGAGGAAGTGGCACTTTGCACACCCCTCGCGCGCGTAGACGCTGGCGCCCTGTTTGATCTTCGTCTGGTCGGTCTCTAAGATTAGGTCCGCCCTTGTTTGCCCAAGCGCGGCTCCGAGCGCAATAAGAATGACCGCGACTACGAGCGCAGCTGTCTTCGTCACGCCTCACCTCCGTGCTACGCGCCTAGTCTGCCAGTGGACCGTCCGGCTGTGCAACGACATGGACCGCTGGCACACAGTCCCCTCGGCGATGTAGTTCACAACAGGCCGTAAGTGGGTGTGCTTGAACGGGCGTTTCGGGGTGGCGGAAAAGGGCTTGGCGTCCCCAAGGGGTGGGTGGTTAGGGTGGAGGGGCGTCCCCAGAACGCGCGTTTCGGGTCTCGCCAGTCGCGCCGCCTGAGTTTTATTTGTCGCGATTCCGCCGTGTCGTAGTGCCTTCGGCTGCCAACCTCTCGGCTGTCTAATGCCGATCATGGCTGGTCAGATAGGCAGAGAACACGCGTGCACCTCGGGCACTTGCGAGTTGTCGAATCCAGATTCGCTTCTCCCGCCATCTGAGCTCGCCAGTGATGGCCAAGTGCAGAAGCATTGCCACGGGTGCGGCCAATATGAGAACGAACGACACGAGAAACAGTGTTTCGTTCGGCTCCTCAAACCCAAGCGCGGCCGCCACGACCAGCACGACCATGCCGAAGACGCTCAAAACAACGAACGCGCCAAGAACCCTGTTCGTTAGGGTTGGTTGCGTCGCGGGCGATGTCGGCATCTGGCCCTTCCCTTTATCGCCGACTAAAAACGCGATGTCCCCAGTTGGGGCCGGCTAACGACCGGCGTTCACTCGCCCGGCTCGGTCAAGGGGAGTGCGTCAAGGGTGGAGGGGCGTGCCCAGCACACGCGTCTCGGGCCTCGCGAGGTCGTCGTCGCTGCCTAAAGCCTATCCCACCACCGTGAGCTTCATTGGACGGTAGGTCCAAGGCCGAGCCAGATGGCCAACGCGGTGAGGGCCACGAGAATCACAATCACGGTGATGATGTGGCGGCCGATTGTCCGTGCTGTCAGAGTCATAAGGGGCGTCCCCAGCACCCGCGTTACCGGCCTCGCCAGTCGCGCCGCCGCCTGATTGTACCGTCTCCGGTCGCCCAAGAAGGTCGCCGCAACCGGTTGTTAGACCATTTCATCTTCCCGACTTTCTTCTGTTATCTTCTTTGCACAGCATCTGGACCTTGTGTCGGCCAGACGCTGGCCGGGAGGATGAAGCTCGTGGAGGTTCAGATGCGATGCCCATCTCGCTCGCTGATCGCCTTCGCGGTGGTGCTGCTAATGCCCCTCTCGATTCATGGCGACGCCCAGTCACTGGTCAACCCGAGTGAGCCCATTGCCGGTATTCTCGAGGCCTTCAAGACACGTCCAATCGTTGGCGTTCCTGACGCGCATAGGAACACCGCAACCCACGCGTTTCTGCTGTCGCTGATTCGGGATCCGCGGTTCCCGACTGTCGTGAATGACCTCGTCGTCGAGTGTGGAAATGCGCTGCATCAGGATATTGCCGACCGGTTCGTGCGCGGCGAGGACGTTCCATATGAGAGCCTGCGGAAGATCTGGCTCGACACGACGCAGGCCCAGCCGGGCTGTGATACACCGCAGCCGGAAGAGACTCTCCGGACGGTACGGTGCAGTGAACGCGTCGTTGCGGGGTGAACGACAGATCCGTGTCCTGCTTGGCGATCCGCCAATCCGTTGGGAGGAGGTCAAGACGAAGGCTGACCACAGGAAATGGATCGAAATGCGCGAGATCTTCCCGGCGGAGGTCGTTCAGCGCGAGGTAGTGGCGAAGCACCGAAAGGCCTTGCTGGTCTACGGCGTCGGACATCTGTGGCGAAAGAACCCCCAGGCAAACTTCGAGTCGGCGGGGCTCGCGGCTTCCCTTGTCAGCCTGCTCGAAGAAACCCACGGCGCGAGAGTATTCAATGTCGGCCTGGGCTTCGACCTGCAAAAGGAGCGACCCAACGTGGCTTCATGGTCCGCGCCGAGCTTGGTTGTTCTCCGAGGCACGGACCTGGGGGCAGCGCCGGTTTCGTACGACGGCCCGCGGGTCTCCGTTCAAACCGGTCGGATGGTTCCCGTCCCCCGTGACCAGTGGCGGTCCATGCGCCTGGAGGATCAGTACGACGCACTGCTATACCTAGGTCCGCGCACGTCGTGGAGCTACGCCATGGTGTCTCCCGCGTTGTGCGCCGATCCCATGTACGTGGAGATGCGTACCGGTCGCATGGCACTGGCCGAGTGGAAGAGCGATCAACTGGACGACTATTGCGGGAAGGTCCGACCGCCAGCGAAGTGATTCCGCGTCACGCGGCCGTCACCCACCCCTGGCTTCGTGCCGCGAGAGGCACGTCCGCCATTTGGTCTTGGCTGAAAGTGGTCATGCGTCACCAGTCGCGGAGCGGTTCGTCGCCGCTCGCTCGTCGATTGTAGCCCCAGGGCTCTGGCGGCGGAGAACGAATTTCGGCACGCACAATTGGATTGAGGGCAAGAGCTATCGGTTTGAGGGGGAAGTCGCGGCCGGCCGGTTGGTGGCCGGCCTTGTTGCACCTTGTGTGGCGTCCCCAAAAGGATTGGCACCGTCGGTACCGGTCGGCGGGCCACTGCCAGTCGCGGCGTAGATGGCCCAAATTCACGCCTGACCAGCCGGTCGATAGTTGCCTCGACCGGCTGGTTGAAAGTCCATCCAACCCCATTCTAACTCGTTCGACCGGCCGTCCGGCCAACAAGAACCGCGCCTCTCGCCACGCCAGGCGCCTAACGGCGCCCTCGAAAGAACCGCTCCCAGATAACGAGGGCGGTGACTATCGCCATCACCTGGAAGATCCACGGCAGGATCATCATGGGCAGCATCGCGACCCACTGCACCCACGGCTGCATTGGCACCTCCTATTACGAGACGAGTGTGGGAGGGTAGCACAGCTATCAGAAGGATTGAGCCGTCCTTGCGCCTTGCGGATTGGCCGGCCGGCTACCTGTCGAACCGGCTCCCGGAACTCGAGTCGCACACTTGTCGATCGTCGCGGTCGACTTCAGCGACTGTTGCAGGTCGACTCCCGGTCGCCGGCCTTTCGCGCGCACCCACCGAGCATTTCGCCGTCGGTGCCGTGGAACGAGAAGGCCACATTGAGGTCCGTCTTCTCGACCATCTCGTCAGTGATACCGCGAAAGCGGTTGAGGATGCCGAACTTGTTGTCGCTCCACGCCGCCTGCCCCTTCTTTGAGAACTGCAGCAGGACAACGAAGTTGCGCGCGTCGTTCTTGACGTTCACCTCGGTAAAGACACCGCCCTCACACCAGTTCTGAGCGGCCGCGCGTGCTGCTGGCGGTGCCTCGACGCGGCAGGGTTCGTCGGGTTCCTTCGTAGACGCTGTTTGAGGGGTCGTGGTGTGGGTGGTTGGAGAAGATGAGTTCGTGAGGCTGCCGATTATCGCCCCGAGTACCACCAGAAGGAGTATGCCTCCACACCCGAACTTGGCCGTGGTCGAGACCCAATCAGCCTGCCGCACCTTGATCGTCGAGGGCAGTTGAACGACGGGCGGTTGTGACGCTGCGATTGCGAAGACCGCGCCGCAATGTCGACACGTGCTGTCTCCCACGGTCACCGTCCTCCCGCACTTCGGACAGCCGACGTTCGCGCCAGTCTTGAGGCCTGGTCCGAGGACCGGTGGTGGTGGTGGTGTTACCGCTGACGCGAGATCTCGACCACAATGTTTGCAGACGATGGCTGCGTCCTGAATCTCCTCTGCACAGTACGGGCACTTCTTCATGCGGGTTCTCCACCTTCGGGAGCGGGCGGCACAGTTGAGTAGCTAGGGCGTGAAGTGATGACCATTCAGCAGGGAGCTCGCGGAACGCCGTACGGTTATTGATATTGATCTGAGCCACTTGTTTGGCGACCTGCGCGTCGTTCATCGGCAAGGAGGCCGGAGCTTCCAACTCCTGGGTCCAAAACATAGCCTGCACCGCGCCAGTTCGCTGTTCACGGAGAGGGTCTTCCGCGATGCGCCACAGGTTGTCCTCCGACTTCGCGACGTCCGGCGAGACGACGACAAAATACACGATGCCTTGATGCCCCGTCAGCGTAAAGGGGACCGGCGCTTTCTCCTGTTTCGCGGACGATGCCACCTTCGGCAACGACGCGAAGTACACAAGGACGATTGCGTAGCAGACAATCAGGGCTGCGACGATGAGAAGGATTTTGCCCTTCGCTTTTGACCGTCGCGCGGGGGCCGCTGCGAGCGCTGGTTGCGGCAGGTCGCGCTGACAGTGCTTACAGACCAATCGCGGCGTCCTGGATGTCCTCAGCACAGTAAGCGCGGTGGAAGGAGAGCCACGCCCTAGCTGGCTGGCCACGCCGCGCCCGGCGGGCCTACTTGCGGGAACGGGACATTGTTTGGCGTCCCCAACGGGAACCGACGATGTGACACGATTCGGCTCGCGCGCTGGACGCCCTGGAAGCGCGCAGCGTGAGCGCCGTGCTGACGCCGTGGGGTAGGGCAGGGTAGGGTCCGATCCCTGGCGAACCCCGGTGCCCACCAGATCGCCTCCTCGCGACGGGGCGCGTTGAGAAACTCGGGAGCGCTCAGCGCGCGGTGCTAGAATGCCCCCGTCACGCCGGTCCACGCTGTCGCCCGGAGGTTCCCATGAGCCTCGTCGCCGGCACCCGCCTCGGGCCCTACGAGATCCAGTCCGCGATCGGCGCCGGCGGCATGGGCGAGGTCTACAAGGCCCGCGACACCCGCCTCGATCGCACGGTCGCCATCAAAGTCCTCCCGCCTGACGTCAGCGGCGACCCCGAACGCCGCGCGCGCTTCGAGCGCGAGGCGAAGACCGATCGCCGGCCTGAACCACCCGCACATCTGCACGCTCTACGACGTCGGCGAGCACGAGGGCGTCGATGTTCCTCGTGATGGAGCACCTCGCAGGCGAGACGCTCGCGGAGCGCCTGGAGAAGGGGCCGCTGCCGCTGGACGCAGTCGCTGACGATCGCGACGGAGATCGCGGAGGCGCTCGACCGCCGCGCACCGCCAAGGCGTCATCCACCGCGACCTGAAGCCCGCGCAACGTGATGCTCACGAAGACGGGCGGCGAAGCTGCTCGACTTCGGCCTCGCGAAGCTCGACCGGCCACGGCGAGCAGCCGGCCGCCGCGTACGCGGTCGTCCGCGCGTGCCGACGCAGGCCGCGACGCTCACGGGCCAGGGCGTCGATCGTCGGCACGCTGCAGTACATGGCGCCCGAGCAGTTGGAGGGCAAGCCGCCGGACGCGCGCACGGACCTCTGGGCGCTGGGCGCGATCCTCTACGAGATGCTGACGGGCAAGCGGGCGTTCGAGGGGACGAGCGCCGTGAGCCTGATGACGCGCCATCATGGAACGCGAGCCGGCGCCCATCGCGACGCTGCAGCCGCTCACGCCGCCGTCGCTCGACCGCCTGGTGCGGCGCTGCCTGGCGAAGGACCCTGAGCAGCGCTGGCAGAGCGCGGCCGATGTGGCCGAGGACCTGCGGTGGCTCCGGGAGCCGAGCGGCGTCAGCGCGGGGACCGCGCTTCATCCGGTCCGACACCGCGGCGTGCGCGCGCCACTCGTCGTGGCCGGCCTGTTGTTCGCCGCGGCGGTCGGCGCTGGCGTCATGTGGCTGCTGCGCCCGGCCGCGCTGCTCGTGGCGCGCCCCAGCCTCGACGTGCGTCCGGCGGACGAGGTCAACAGCGGCAGTGGGCGGGTCGGGCAGCCGGCGCCGACGCCCGGAGGGTCCCGAACGGCATTCGCGTGGACCTCGAACGGCCAGGGGCTGGTCTTCATCGGCCGCCAGTCCGGCGTGCAGCGACTGTACCTGCGGCCGCTTGACGCCGCTGATGCCCGACCCATCCCCAATACCGACGGAGCGCAGATGCTTGCCGTCTCGCCTGACGGCAAGTGGGTCGCGTTCTGGGCAAACGGCAAGATCACCAAGGTGCGACTCGATGGTGGCCCGCCAACGGACGTATCGCCCAATACCGGCCCTGAACCCCCTCGGGGACTCGTCTGGGGCGATGGCGGGCTGTTCTACGATGGTTTCCCCCCAGACGCAGTGATCTGGCAGATTCCCGTCGAAGGGCAAGCCGCACCTAGACGGGTCACCGACGTTGCTTGAGGGGGATTTCCAGCACGCCTTGCCCTGGCCTCTGCCCGGCGGCCGCGCGATTCTCTACACCCTTCGGAAACGGCTGTACTCATGGGGTGGCGAGGAAGTCGTCGCGCAGATACTCGCGACGGGGAAGCGGAGGACGCTCCTTCGCAATGCCGTTGATGGACGGTACGTCGCGAGTGGCCACCTGGTCTTTCTGCGTGAGGGGCGGCTGTTCGCCGTGCCATTCGATCCCGACCGCCTGGAGGTGACCGGGAACGAGGTGCCGGTCCTCCAAACCGTCGCGCAAGCACTGACGGGTACGAGGCACGGCCACCACGGGCGCGGGCCAGTACGCAATCTCGTCAACTGGACACTTGGCCTGGGTGCCGAGTGCAACCGTCTCATATCCCGTTGGCTCGCTCGTCACGGTGGACCGGCAGGGACGCCTCACTCGGCTGCCGGCCGAACCGCGACCTTACGTTGGTGCCGTGCGCCTGTCTCCAGACGGCCGCCAGCTGGCGGTGACCATCAGCGCATTGAATGAACGAGGGTTGTGGGTATACGACCTCGGTCGCCCGAATCTGACACCCAGAGCCGTGCACAGAGGCGACGACGTGGTGTGGCCCGCCTGGTCGCGCGACAGTCGCGAGATCGCGTTCATGCAGATCAACGGACGCTTCTCCCTCGTCACGAAGCCGGCGGACTCGGACCCCTCCACGCCTCCCACTGTGGTCGCGACGGGACCACCATTGAGTCCCTCCTCGTTCTCGCCGGATGGGCACATCCTGGCCGTTCGCGGACTTGACGACATCGTGGCGATCACGCGAGAAGGAAACGTGGAGTCCGAGATCGCCACGCCTGACAACGAGGAGGCATGGCCCGATCTCTCACCGGACGGACGGTGGCTGGCGTACGCGTCCGGTGCATCAGGTCGGATGGAAGTGTATGTGACACCGTACCCGGATATCAGACCGGCCAATGCCCAGCGGGTATCGGTTGACGGTGGCGACAGTCCCGCGTGGCATCCGAACGGGCGGGAACTGTTCTTTCTCAGTCCTCCTACTCGGACGGGCGCGCGTCAGATGATGGCGGCCAACTTCTCGCCCACGTCACGCCCGCCCATCGGTCCTCCTCACGTGCTGTTCGAGTTCGACCCGGAGCGACTGCGCTTTTGGGGCGGGCCGTTGCGCGCCTACCAGGTCAGCCCGGACGGACTGTTCTATGGAGTCGAGGCGCATGCCTCGGGGTCCACGCCCGTCGTCACGCACATCAACCTCTGGCTGAACTGGTTCGAGGAGCTGAAGGCGAAGGTGCCGCCGGCGCGGTAGGACGGTGGAGGTGTGAATGTCTCTGACCGCGGGAACGCGCCTCGGGCCGTACGAGATCCAGTCCGCCATCGGCGCCGGCGGCATGGGCGAGGTGTACAAGGCCCGCGACACCCGCCTCGATCGCACCGTCGCGATCAAGGTCCTCCCGCCTCATGTCAGCGGCGACCCAACGCTCCGGCAAGCTCAAGGTCGGCGCAAGTTCCATCCTGCGACAAAGAGAAGGAGGCAGCATGTCTCGTCGCACCCATTGGCGGCAGAGCGGCATTCTCCTGGCGGGTGTCACGCTGGCGCTTGTCGCGCTGGGGTCGATCGAGCCTGCGGCGCAACAATCGCCCTCGCACAACCGGGCGGCGCTCAGGCCGATCTCATCGGTCGACGGAAAGGACCTCTACAAGGTGTACTGCGTCCAATGTCACGGTTCAGAGGGTAAAGGGGACGGACCGGCGGCAGCCGGGCTCAAGACAGCGACTGCTGACCTGACCCAGCTCGGCGCGAAGAACGGCGGGAAATTCAACAAGAAGGGCGTCGAGGCGTTCATCAAGGGCGATCGACCTGGGGGAACGCTCGAGGTCGATGCCCGCAAGCGGCCGGTAATCATGACCGCAAACGGTCCGGACGAGATGCCGGTGTGGGGCATCCTCTTCCGCTACATGTGGCCCGACGAGCCGATCGTGATTCGCTGCGGCAACCTGGCGCAGTACATAGGAAAACTCCAGGCCAAGTAGGCGGCCTGGGACGCTTCGGCGCGTTTGAAGGCGAGAGACTCTTGGAGGTTCCCATGTCACTTGCCGCGGGCACCCGCCTCGGCCCCTACGAGATCCAGTCAGCCATCGGCGCCGGCGGAATGGGCGAGGTGTACAAGGCCCGCGACACCCGCCTGGATCGCACCGTCGCCATCAAAGTCCTCCCGCCCGACATCAGCGCCGACCCTGAGCGCCGTGCGCGCTTCGAGCGCGAGGCGAAGACGGTTGCCGGCTCTGAACCACCCGCACATCTGCGTTCTGCACGACGTGGGCGACCACGAGGGCGCGATGTTCCTCGTGATGGAGCATCTCGCGGGCCAGACGCTTGCGGAGCGCCTGGAGAAGGGGCCGCTGCCGTTGGAGCAGGCGCTGACGATCGCGACCGAGATCGCGGATGCGCTGAGCGCCGCGCACCGCCAGGGCGTGATCCACCGCGACCTGAAGCCCGGCAACGTGATGCTGACGAAGGGCGGCGCGAAGCTGCTCGACTTCGGCCTCGCGAAGCTGACGGGCCACGGCGAGCAGCCGGCTGCCGTGCACGCGGTGTCCGCGGTGCCGACCCAGGCCGCGACGCTCACCGGGCAGGGCGTGATCGTCGGCACGCTTGCAGTACATGGCGCCGGAGCAGTTGGAGGGGAAGCCGCCGGACGCGCGCACGGACCTCTGGGCGCTCGGCGCGATCCTCTACGAGATGGTGACGGGGAAGCGGCGCGTTCGAGGGGACGAGCGCCGTGAGCCTGATGGGCGCGATCCTGGAACGCGAGCCGGCGCCGATGGCGTCGCTCCAGCCGCTCACGCCGCCGGCGCTCGACCGCCTCGTCGCGCCGGTGCCTGGCCAAGGACCCGGAGGAGCGCTGGCAGAGCGCCGCGGATGTCGGCGGCGGAACTGCGCTGGCTCGCGCGACCGGGCCCAGGAACGATGCTCCCGCACGTCGCTCCGGGTTCGGCCGCGCGGGCGCGCCGCGGCGGTCGCGCTCCTCGTACTGTCCATCGTCGGGACTGCTGGCTTCCTCGCAGGGCGTCGGCTTGCGCCGGCGACGGCGCCGGCCGCTCGCGCTTCACATCTGGCTCGGCGAGTTCGGCCTGACACTCCTCGACGGCGGCGTTGCGGTGTCGCCCGACGGGCAGACGGTTGTCTTCCAGGCCCGCGCCGCCGGACGGGGTCAGGCTCTACGCGCGCCACCTTGACGACTGGCGCTCCGTGCCGCTGTCCGGGACGGAGGGAGGATCCGAACCGTTCTTTTCGCCGGACGGTGAATGGGTCGCTTACCGGTCGGCGGAGGGGGGATTCGAGAAGATCCCGCGTCAACGGCGGCACAACGCAGTGGATTCTGGCGCACGCCGGCGACGAAGTCGTGGACGACAGGCGCGGTCTGGACTACGGACGACCAGATCAGTCTTCGGCCGTTGGCCGGAGACCGGCCTGTGGACCGTTCCGGCGAGCGGGGGAACCGCCGGCCGCTTCATCACACGTCCGGAGAGGGAGACTGGTGCCTCTGGCCCGACGCGCTGCCGGGTGGTAAGAGCGTCCTCTTCACCATGTGGCGAGCAGGCAGGATGTCCGTCAACGCGTTGCTGCGCTCCACGGGCGACGTGCGAGCGATCGTCGATTCGGCAGCGGGCGCGAAGTACCTCCCGGGCGGGCATCTCGTCTATGAGTCGGACGGAAGGCTCTTCGCCGCGACGTTTGACGCGACGACCCTCGAGAAAGGCCAATCTCGCGCCGTCGTTCCCGACATTGGTCGCACCAGGTTCGGCGGCAGCTGGCGGCAATCGAGCCGAGGCCGCCCCTACGACATCTCCGCGACGGCACGCTGGCCTATGGGATGGGCCTCGGCCCCTTGTCGCGCCTCGTCTGGCGAGACGGAGCGGAACGACGACACCGACCACGCTGGCTTCGCGTGAGTACAACTTCCCCACGCTCTCGCCCGATGGCATGTACGCCGTCGACACCATCTACGCTGGCGCTGCCCGGGCGCTGTGGGTCGGCCGCCTGGACGCGAACGTCGATGCACGCGCTCACGCGCGGCCCCGATGATTGCTTCGCGTTCTTCGCATCGGACGGAGGACGTGTCCTTTTCACGCGGAACGACCGCGGCCGCTACAATCTGTTCACCGTCGCCGTTGATGGCAGCGCGAGAGCCGCAGCTCGTCGTGGACAGCGCGGAGTCGAAGAGGGCCACCTCCTACTCCAAGATGGACGGTAGTTGCTCTACAACCGGCGCGATCGCATCGGGCGGCATGGACGTCTGGCAGATGAAGGACGGCATCTCGGAACCGCTGATCGCCACGCCATCATCCGAGCGCGATGCGCAACTCAGTCCGGACGGCGGCTGGATCGTGTACACGTCTTCCGAGTCAGGCCGCCCGGAAGTGTACGTGCGTGGCTATCGCGCGGGAAGCCCCGAGCAACTGTCGATCGATCGGCGGTTCAGGAGCGATCTGGAAGCGCGACGGCACGGAGGTCTTCTACCAGGGGCCGTCCGGTGTCATGGCAGCCAGGATCCTGAACGGGCGGTGTGTCAGGCCGCCGATCGAGCTCTTCGCGCACGTGAGCGAGGACCGGAACTGGGACGTCGAGCGCCCGACGGGACGCGGTTCCTGGTCGTGGAACCGGCCGAGACGACAGGCGGGACTCGTGGTCAATGTGGTCATCGAACTGGTTCGAGGAGCTGAAGGCGAAGGTGCCGCCGGCGCGGTAGGCAGCTGGCGTTCAAGGTCTCGTCGTCCGCTTCGTCCACTCGTCCGTCACGAAGAAGGGCAGCATGAGGCGCCTGATCACCGTCGTGCTCCTGGCACTGGTGGTTCCCCGCGTCGCCTTCGGGCAGAAGCCGGCCAGCAAACCCGCGGAAGATGCGATCCGCGCGACCGACGCGGCGGACGCGAAAACCGTGGCGGCGATGTCGAGCCCTTCGTGCGACCTGCTGCTCTTTGGTGGCCGGGTCGTGGACGGCACCGGAGCGCCCTGGTTCCGGGCCGACGTGTGCGTCGCGGGCGACCGGATCGCGGCGATCGGCTATCTCCCGACGGCGACGGCCAGGCGGCGCATCGACGCCAGCGGGCTCGTGGTCGCTCCCGGGCTTCATCGACATGATGGGCCAGTCCGAGTACAACGTGCTGGTCGACAACCGCGCCGCCAGCAAGATCACGCAGGGAATCACCACCGAGGTGACGGGCGAGGGCACATCGATCGCGCCCGTGAACGACCGGATGGTCGCCGACGCCAAGGCGACGAGCGACTACTACGGCGTCACGCCGAACTTCACGACGCTCGAGGAATACTCCCGGGAGTTCACGCGACGCGGCGCGGCCATCAATCTCGCCACCTTCGTCGGCGCTGGCGGCGTGCGGAACCTGGTGATCGGCAAGGACAACCGTCCCGCGACGCCGGCGGAGCTGGCGGCCATGGAAGCGGCGGTCGCGCAAGCGATGGAGCAGGGTGCCCTCGGCGTCTCGACGGCGCTGCTCTATGTGCCGGGCACGTTTGCCTCGACCGAAGAGATCATCGCGCTGGCCAGGGTAGCCGGCCGGTACGGCGGCTGCTACATTACCCACCAGCGTGACGAGGGCGACGACGGCAACGGTGGCATCGACGCCAGCCTCGACGAGGTGTTCCGAATCGCGCGCGAGGCGCGGATCCCCGCGGAGGTCTACCACCTGAAACGTCCGGAAGGGCAACTGGGGCCGGATGACGGCGATCCTGCGAGCGGTTCGAATCCGCTCGCGCGGAAGGCCTGGACGTGTCGGCCGATCAGTACCCGTGGACCGCCAGCTCCAACAACCTCGACGCCAGCCTGCCCGCCTGGGTGCCCGAGGGCGGAACCGAGAAGATGGTGGCGCGCCTCAAAGACCCCGCGACCAGGGCCCGCATCCGCGCGGATTTCCTGAAGGCCGCCGTCGAATGTCGACTGGCCCGAGGGCGCCGCGCGCGAGCTGATCACCAGTGTCCTCAACCCGGAGCTCAAGTGGTACGAAGGCCGGACGCTCCAGGAGATCGCCCGGCCGAGAAGAGGGACCCGCTGGACGTCCTGATGGACATCGTCGTCGCCGACCAGGGCCACACGTCCCGCGTCTCGTTCGCCATGAGCGAGGAGGACGTGCGGATGGCCCTGAAGGATTGGCTGGTCTCGTTCTGCACCGACTCTCCTGCCATGGCCGAGGACGGCATTCTCTCCAAGGAGAAATCGCATCCGCGCGCGTGGGGCTCCGCGCCACGCATCCTCGGCACCTACGTCCGAGAGTTGAAACTGCTGCCGCTCGAGGAAGCCATCCGCAAGATGACGTCGCTGCCGGCGGCGCGGATGCACCTCAACGACCGAGGCATCCTGCGCCCGGGCATGGCCGCAGACCTGGTGGCCTTCGATCCGCTGACCGTGCGCGAGCGATCGACGTTCACCGACCCGCTGCACTACAGCGAGGGCATCCCCTACGTGGCGGTCAACGGTCAGCTCGTCGTGGACGGCGGCCAGATTACGGCGGCCCGGCCGGGCCGCATTCTCCGCGGACCAGGGTTCAAGAACTCGGCCGCCACCAGGTAAGAGGCCCGCGCCCGGCGCACCTGGCGAGAGGCTCCCGCGACCTCAAGCCGGGCAACGTGATGCTCACGAAGGGTGGTGCGAAGCCCCTCGACTTCGGCCTCGCGAAGCTGACCGGACACGGCGAGCAGCCGGCGGCGATGCAGAAAGAATCGCTGGCGCCCACCCATGGGGTCGGCGCGACGGGCACCGGAATGATAAATTCCCGGTGCCCAACAGATCACCTCCTCTGAGACGGGCGCACAGAAACTCGGTGAAGTGCCCGGCGCGGTGCTAGAATCCCTCCGACCCCGCCCACACTAACCCGACCACCTCGGCAGGAGGTTCTCATGAGCCTCGTCGCCGGCACCCGCCTCGGCCCGTACGAGATCCAGTCGCGCCATCGGCGCCGGCGGCATGGGCGAGGTCTACAAGGCCCGCGACACCCGGCTGGACCGCACCGTCGCCATCAAGGTCCTGCCGCCGACGTCAGCGCCGACCCGGACCGCCGCGCCGCGCTTCGAGCGCGAGGCGCAAGACCATCGCCGGCCTGAACCACCCGCACATCTGCACGCTCTACGACGTCGGGCGAGCACGACGGCGTCGACGTTCCTCGTGATGGAGCACCTCGACGGGCGAGACGCTCGCCGAGCGCCTGAGAAGGGGCCGTTGCCGCTGGAGCAGGCGCTGCGGTCGGCGACGCGAGATCGCCGACGCGCTCGACGCGCGCGCACCGGCAGGGCATCGTCCACCGCGACCTGAAGCCGGGCAACATCATGCTGACGAAGGCGGGCGCGAAGCTGCTCGACTTCGGCCTCGCGAAGCTGACGGCGCACGGCGAGCAGCCGGCCGCGGCGACGGCGTCCGCGGTGCCGACGCAGGCCGCGCCGCTGACGGCGCAGGGGACGATCGTCGGCACGCTTGCAGTACATGGCGCCCGAGCAGCTGGAGGGCAGCGCGCCGACGCGCGCACGGACCTCTTCGCGCTCGGCGCGATCCTCTACGAGATGGTGACGGGCAAGCGCGCGTTCGAGGGCACGAGCGCAGGTCGAGCCTGATGGCGCGATCCTCGACCGCGAGCCCGGCGCCCATGGCGTCGCTGCAGCCGCTCACGCCGCCGGCTCTCGACCGCCTCGTGCGGCGGTGCCTCGCCAAGTCGCCGGACGACCGCCCGGACACGGCGCACGATGTCGCGAGCGAACTGCGATGGCTGCGAGAGAGCGGCAGAATGGCGCTCTCGACGGCGCACACGTTTCGGGCAGGTCATTGGCGGCGGCTCGTGGAAGGCTTGGTCGTTGGCCTTGGCGGTGCGGCCGCCGGCGCGGCGCTCTTCTGGCTGGCGCAGCCTACGCGGTCGGCGCCAGCCAGCGTACTTGAATCCTCGCTCGACGTCGCGCCCTCTGTGCGGGTGACGAGCGGCCGGGTCAGCGGAGTCTGGTCGCTGACGCCCGGCGGAATCTTCCACGGCCTTTGCCTGGACATCGGATGGGCGCGGGCTCGTCTTCGTGGGCCGACGCGAAACCGAGAGCGATGACGGGGACCTGTCCAAGGGCCAACTCTGGGTACGCTGGCTGGACCGGTATGAAACCAGTCCCTTGGCCGACACGGAGGGCGCGAGGTCCCCCGTCCTCTCGGCGGATGGCCTTGCGGTGGCGTTCTGGGCCAAGAACGCCATTCGGCAGGTGCCGCTCGGCGGTGGGCCGGTGACCATTCTCGTTCCGGATGTTCGCGTGCCGCCGGCACGTATGGTGTGGACGCGCTCGGGACGGATCATCTTCGACAACATGTGGACGGTGAATGTGCTGTTGCAGTCCAGCCATGGAGGTGTCCCGACGCCGGTCACCGCGCTGCAGGGCGCGGAGATCGTGCATTCACTTCCCGAACTCGTGGACGACGACCGCGCGGTACTGTTCACGGCACGGACCTCCAAGTACATCTGGGGAATGGAATCGATCATTGCGCAGGACCTGACAACGGGCGAGCGCACGGTGGTGATGGGCAGGCCGCCGATGGGCGGTATCTGCCCACCGGGCACCTGCTGTTCATGCGGAACGGCGTCCTCTGGGCAGCCCGGTTCGACGCCCGGCACCGGAGAGTGATCGGGGAGCCGGTGCCCCTACAGGGCGGCATCGCGCAGGCCGTGACGGCCGACAACCAGTTGAATACATCCGGCGCGGGCCAGTTCGCCGTCTCTCGCGGCGGCGCACTCGCCTTCATCCCGGGAGGAATCGCGCCTTACCCGGAACTGGCCATCGTGAGCGTCGACCGCATGGGTCGCGTTACGAGTTGCCGGTGCCTCGGACGAGTTATTCCTCGAATGTGAGGAGGTGCGGTGAACGCTCGCTCGTCGTCGATCACTGGACCTTGACCGAGTTCAGCCTCTGGCGGCACGACCTCGCCCGTCCGGGTTCGCTCGAAAAGGTAATGTCAGGGCGCAATTACTGGGCGTGTACGCCCGCCGACGAGAGAATCGCGTACAGATTGTCGGGCCAATCCTCCGGCGTGTTCTGGCGCCGGACCTGGACGAGCCCGGAAGAAGTCCTGGTGCCCAAGGACTTGGACCCAGTGTCATGGGCGCCCGGCGGCACTCATCTGATCCTGGTCACCCCGGACGACCGACAGGTCTGGGCCCAGGCGATGGCTGGGCCGGAGCCGCGCCTCAGTCCGCTGATCGAAGACGGGGGACGCCAGCCCGAAGTATTCGCCGGACGGTCGATGGCTCGCCTTTGTGTCCTCTGCATCTGGCCGTCTTGAGGTGTCCGTCCGTCCGTTCTTGCGAGCGGGGCGCACAACGCAGGTCACGGTCGATGGCGGGAGTAACCCGGCCTGGAATCCGAACGGTCGTGAGCTGTTCTTCATGACGGCCTCCAGGATCTCGAAATCGTGCCGCATCGACCGCAAGGATCTGGCAGCGTCTCGCGAACCCTCGTGCATGAATGTCGTCCAGGTCGACCTCTCGCATGACGTGCGTGTCGGTGCGGCGCGGCAGCTGTTCGCTTTCGACGGCGCGGAACTCGCCATCAGCTGCATCAAGACGCGGTGCTACGACGTGTCGGCGGACGGCAAGTTCTTCTACGCCGTGTGGGGAGAACCGCCGCGCCCGGTGCCAGTGACGCACATCAACCTGATCGAAAACTGGCTAGAGGAGCTGAAGGCGAGGGTGCCGCCGGCGCGGTAGCGGGCGCGCTGATCGCGGTGACCGTCACGCTGGTGCTACCCTGCCGGTGATGCCCCTCCCTGCCATCCCCCCAGCCGCTGGTCCGCATCCCCGAAGCGTTCGACGATCCCGCGTGGGTCTGGGAACTGAAGCTGGATGGTTTCCGCGCCCTTGCCTACATCGAGCAGCGCGAGTGTCGCCTCGTGTCGCGGAACGGGCACACGTACCGCACCTTCGACCCGCTCCGCGCCGCTCTCGCCCGCGAGTTGACGGTGAGGGACGCGATCCTCGACAGCGAGATCGTGTGCCTCGATGCCGAGGGGCGGTCGCTCTTCAACCGGCTACTGTTCCGGCGGTGCAGCCCGATGTTCGCTGCGTTCGACGTGGCGTGGCTGAACGGCGAGGATCTGCGCGGGGTGCCGCTGGTCGAGCGGAAGACCCGTCTGCGCGCCTTGGTTCCCGCCAGTCCTCGTACCTCCTGCACGTTGACTTCGTGCCCGAGAAGGGCACGGAGCTGTTCGCCCTGTCGTGCGAGAAGAACTTGGAGGGCGTCGTCGGCAAGTGGACGCCGGGGACGTATCAGGCGGATGGACGATCAACCAGCTGGGTGAAGATCAAGAACCCGGCGTACTCGCAGGCCGAAGGGCGGGCGGAGCTGTTTGAGGGGAAGGGGCGCACACGGAGGCCAGCGACGCCGAAGCTGCTCCTGGTCTGACTTGCCACCGCATAGTCGACCTGCCTGTCCTGCGCGCTTTCAATGGATCCGTGATTCGGACCAACAGAGTCCAGCGGGCTGATATTCACCTGAGCGACCACAATTAATCGCCTTGATGACGATCTTCCTAGTCGCGGCGGAGGCGATTCCGTCGAGATTTGCAGAAGTGCGCTCTGGTATCGCAGTTGAAGTGCATTTGCGCTTCTCCGGCCCGCGCCCTCGGGCGCATCGTCGGTGCTCAGAACGCCGACGACGAGGAGCGGCTCCGCCTCGGCAAGCGCCTCGCGACGGTGGACGCCGAGCTTGCGCGGCTCGCCGACTCGGTC
This sequence comes from uncultured Acidobacteriota bacterium, assembly GCA_963724775.1. GTDB lineage: Bacteria > Acidobacteriota > Vicinamibacteria > Vicinamibacterales > Fen-181 > CAVRWB01. The sequence goes on along the minus strand of CAVRWB010000018.1, from coordinate 333 downwards.
GCGGCGGGCGTCGCCTTCTCCGCCATCCGCGACGCTATGACCAACCGCGAGGTAGAGCGCGACCGGGTCCGCGCTGAACTCCAGGCGCTCGACCGCGCCCAGGCCGTCGCCAGCGTGGACCGCGAGGGCGTGCTGCGCGACCTGAAGTCGATGACCGAGAACTGGCGCGAGGTGCTCCAGAGCGAAGCGCCAGCGGCGAGGCTGGTGGTCAGGTTGCTGTTGAAGTCGCGCGCGCGGCTCGTTCCTGAAGAACGAGATGGGGTGCGGGGGATGCGGGCGGAGGCCGAGGGCACCCTGCGGCCACTACTGCACGGCGAAATCAGTGTCAAAATG
>CAVRWB010000017.1:0-465906 GCA_963724775.1 uncultured Acidobacteriota bacterium | reverse complement strand
GCCTGAAGGCCCGCCCTACTTCCCGAACTGGTCGTTCTCGGGCGTCACCTTCTGCTTCTCGTCCACGATCGGCGCGGCGGTCGCGTCGTGGAACTCGGTCTCGCGCTTGATCTCCGTGTTCTTGTCGTAGAAGACGCCGCCCTGCGCGTCCTCGTTGTAGAGCGCGTTGCCGCCCGGCTCGCGGTTGGGGTCTGGCGGCTGCGGCTGCCCCCGCTCCCGGTGGCCGCCTCCACCCGCCGGCTGCTGATCCTCCTGGACGTCTTCTCCGCGCCCCGGATCCTCAGCTGCCTTCTCGCCCGTCGCGCTCTTCTGCTTGTTGCCCTGCCCCACCACTTCTTCCGGCAATTCGCCCGGCATATAGAAGACCTCCGACGTTCCGCTGTCGTTGTAGCCCTCGGCGCCGCGATCGCCCTGGCCCCACGACGCCTGGTCGCGAATTGGCGTGTTGGGGTCATCCGGGTGGGGCCCGGAAACCGGGTACACACCGGAACCGCCCACCTCGTCGCGACGTCCGGCGCCGCCGCCGGGCTGGCCGCTTTCCCGGCGATCGGATGCGCTGTCGTGCTTCTTCGATGAGTTCGCCATGGCACTCCTTTGGCGGAAGGTCACACCTCCGCCTCACCGGATCTGGTGGCAACGCTCGTGCCGGTAGGCGAGCACGCGCGGGCTGGAGCCCGCGCCGCTGAAGTCCCGCCCTACAAGCCCTGACGCCGACGCGAAGGGTCGCGGCTACTGTTCAGTGTGCTACCTTGGCCTATGGCGTCTTTCGGCGACTACCGCTGGTGGCAGCGCGGCATCATCTACCAGGTCTACCCGCGGTCGTTTCAGGACAGCAACGGCGATGGCGTCGGCGATTTGCCGGGCCTCATCGAACGCCTCGACTACCTGTCATGGCTCGGCGTGGACGCGGTGTGGCTGTCGCCGATCTTCCCGTCGCCCATGGCGGACTTCGGGTACGACGTGTCCGACTACACCGGCATCGATCCCGTGTTCGGAACGCTCGAGGACTTCGACCGGCTGGCGGACGAGGTCCACCTGCGCGGCATGAAGCTGTTGCTCGACTTCGTGCCGAACCACACGTCGGATCAGCACCCTTGGTTTCTCGAGTCGCGCCGTTCCCGGGTGAACCCGAAGCGCGACTGGTACATCTGGCGCAACGCGAAGGCGGACGGGAGTCCGCCGAACAACTGGTTGAGCAACTTCGGCGGCAGCGCGTGGGAGTGGGACGCGGAAACCGAGCAGTTCTACTACCACGCCTTTCTCAAGGAACAGCCGGATCTCAACTGGCGGAATCCCGAGGTCCGGGCCGCGATGCTGGAGGGCCTGCGGTTCTGGCTGGACCGCGGCGTGGACGGGTTCCGCGTGGACGTCATCTGGGGTCTCGTGAAGGACGACCAGCTGCGCGACAACCCGCCCAACCCCGATTACCACACATCCCTGCCGCCGCACTACCAGCAGCTCGCCACCTACAGCACCGATCGTCCTGAGGTGCACGACATCATCCGCGAGATCCGCACGCTGCTCGATTCCTATCCTGACCGCATGATGGTGGGCGAGATCATGCTGCCAGTCGAGCGCCTGGTCACCTACTACGGGAGCGGCGGCGACGAGGTGCATCTTCCGTTCAACTTCCAGCTGATTCGCCTGCCGTGGCACGCGCGGGTGATCGCCGACACGATCGCGCGATACGAAGCGCTGCTCCCCCCGGGCGGCTGGCCCAACTGGGTGCTCGGCAACCACGACCGGCCGCGGATCGCCAGCCGTGTCGGTCGCGCGCAGGCGCGCGTCGCCGCGATGCTGCTGCTCACCCTTCGCGGCACGCCGACCATGTATTACGGCGACGAGGTGGGGATGGTGGACGTGCCGATTCCGCCGGATGCCGTCCACGACCCGTTCGAGCGGAACGTGCCCGGGCTCGGCTTCGGCCGCGACCCGGAACGCACGCCGATGCAGTGGACGGGTGCCGCAACCGCAGGCTTCACGACCGGCCGGCCATGGCTGCCGGTCGCCTCGGACGCCAGCACGTTCAACGTCGAGATGGCGAAAGTAGACCGCCACTCGATTCTCTCCCTCTACCGCCGGCTGATCGCGCTTCGCCGCGAGGAACCTGCGCTGGCGATCGGGTCGTACACGCCCGTCGAGACCGAGGGCGATCTCCTGGCCTATCGCCGCGAGCACGAGCGACGGAGACTGCTCGTCGTCTTGAACATGGGCACGCAGATGCAGGAGTTGAGGACTGAGGGCACTGGAACGACCGGACGAATCCTCCTGACGACGTCACTCGACCGCGAGGGAGAACGCGTGGGGAACGTGCTGCAGCTCAGGCCGGATGAGGGGGTGATTGTGGAGGAAGGGTCGTAGGACAGGCGTCCTCGCCTGTCGCAGACGGCAGGGACAGGCAACGGATAACGGAAAACGGAGAATTGAAAACGGAAAAACGGCAAAGCTGGAGCTTTGCCCCACACCTGACAGTCCCGCACCATCGGACCCGACAGGCGGGACGCCTGTCCTACCGAAGACCACCCGACAGGCGAGACGCCTGTCCTACCGAAGATCCGCCCGACAGGCGCCCTTCGACTCGCTGACGCTCGCTCAGGGCGGCCCGAGCCCAGTCGAGGGCCGGGACGCCTGTCCTACCGATCACTCCACGCCGGCGCGATCCAGCACCGCGCGCACGCGGGCGGCGATGGCGGCGGAGGTGAACGGCTTCTCGATCAGGTCGATGCCGTGGTGCAGGGCGGCGTCACGCAGCTTGGGATTGTCTGCGTACCCCGACATGTACAAGACCTTGAGCGAGGGCCGCGCCGCCACGGCGAGCCGAGCCAGCTCGTACCCGTCCATCTTCGGAAGCACGATGTCCGTGAGGAGCAGGTCCACGGCGTCGGCGGAGATCGAGAGCAGGTCGAGCGCGGACTCGGCGTTCTCCGCGTCGAAGACCTGGTACCCCGCGCCTCTCAGCGCCTCGGTCACGAAATTGCGGACGGCGCCGTTGTCCTCGACGACGAGCAGCGACTCCCCTCCGGCGCTCGGCAAGACCGGCGCCGGCTCCGCTTCTTTTGGCTGCTCGCCCGCGGAGACGGGCAGGTAGACGCGGAACGTGGTGCCCTCACCGGCCACGCTCTCGACGGTAATCGCCCCTCCACTCTGCTTGACGATGCCGTAGACCATCGAGAGACCGAGCCCCGTCCCCTTGCCCGACTCCTTCGTCGTGAAGAAGGGTTCGAACAGGTGGTCCAGGATCTCCGGCGACATGCCCTCCCCAGAGTCGGTCACCGAAAGCTCGACGTACGCACCCGCCTCCAGTTCGCCCCCGGCGACGCAATCACCCGAGCGTCCGTTGACGTTCCTCGTGCCGATCACGACGCGTCCCCCGTCCGGCATCGCGTCGCGAGCGTTGACGGCGAGGTTGACGAGCACCTGCTCCAACTGACCGGGGTCGGCGCGAATGTTGTCGAGGTCGTCCGCCAGCCGGGTGACGAGCTCGATGTTGTCGCCGATCAGCCGGCGGAGCATCTTCTCGATCTCGGAGACGACGATGTTGAGGTTGAAGACTTTCGGCTGCAGAACCTGCTTGCGACTGAACGCCAGGAGCTGACGGGTCAGCGCGGCAGCGCGTTCCGCCGCAATCGCAATCTCCTCGATGCGCTCGCGCCTCGACTCCTCGGTGGTGGCCGAAAGCGCCAGTTCCGCGTAACCCGAGATGGCCATCAGCAGGTTGTTGAAGTCGTGCGCGACGCCGCCCGCCAGGCGCCCGACCGCCTCCATCTTCTGCGCCTGCCGCAGCTGCTCCTCGCGGACGCCCAGCACCTGCTCGGTCTCCCGGTGGCGGGCCTGTCGCTCGACGACGTCGAGGGCAAAGGCCAGGTCGTTCGCCAGGCGCTCGAGGAGAGCCAGTGTCTCCCCGCGGAACATGCCCGGCTCGAGGGAATAGACCATCAACGCGCCCAGCACCCGCCCACCGCTGATGAGAGGCACGGCGACCGTGGACCGATAGCCCCGCTGCAGCGCCCGCTGCCGCCAGCGTGCCATTCGCGGGTTGTCCGAAATGTCGTCCACCGCGACGGTTTGCCGCTCCCTGATGGCCGTTCCCGTGGGGCCCTGCCCGGGGGGCGAGTCGTCGTAGCGGATCTCGATCCCGTCGAGGTACCCTTCGACCGCGCCGGCGGATGCCACCGCCACGACGCGGCCGGGAGGTTCGACCTCGCCCACCCACGACATCCGAAAGCCCGCGTGCTGGACGATGATTCGACACGTTTCGTCGAGCAGCCGCTGCCGGTCCTTCTCCCGGACCATCAGCTCGTTGACTTCCGAAAGTGTCAGGAGCAGCCGGTTCAGGAAGCCGATCTGCCGGTTCGACTTCACTTCCTGCGAGGCGTGGACCGCCTGGCGATGGCGAAGCATCGCATACACGATGGAGAGCAGGGCCACGAGAACGACAATCGACTGCAGGAGCCAGACCCAGGCCACGCGGCGGAAGCCACGCACGACTTCATCGCGATCGATCTTCGAGACCACGGTCCACGGCGTCCGCGGCACCGGCCGCGAGGCAGCGATAACCGGGACACCGCGATGGTCGGTCTCCGTGCCACGCGCGCCGGCAGCAAGAGGAGTTGCGGGGACGCCGGCAGCCGGGAAGGCGTGCGTCGGCACCGGTCGGACGAGTTCCCGTGGCGGGCTGAGAAGCACGGAGCGTCCGCCCTTGTTGCCGACGAGAACGGTCTCGCTGGTGGCCGCCGAGGCGGCATCCCGCAGCAGTTGGGGGTACACCCAGGATGACGGATCCGATACGAGCAGAACGAGCCCGTCGGCACGCTCCGCCACTGTCCCGAGCGGCACGGGAATGGCCGCCACGACGACCGGCTGGCCGTGTGCTAGAAAGAAATCGATCACCTCGCGGCCGGACGCGAGGGACTGGGCCCGGACCGCTTCAATGAGCGAATCGGGCAGCGGATCCCCGCTGCTGACGACCTGCGCCCCGGCCGGGTCCGTCAGGGAGGCCGCTCGGTAGCCCTGAAGACGGATGAGCGATTCGAGAAGAGTGGCGACGTGGCTTGGCGCCGGCGGGTTGAGGAGGCGCGCAGAAGAACGCCCGGCCGCGAGAAGGTCGACGACCGACGGGTACGATGCCACCACCTGGGCATCACCAAGGATGTCCGCGGCCCATGCCTCGATCAAGCGGGCGCGCTCGTCCGCCGCTTCCTGGAGTTGGGACCGGACGCGCCTCAAGGGTGGCGGCTTCGCGCGCGTCGAACTGCCGGCGGGCATAGTAGCCCTCGGCCACGCCGACAGCCACCGTCAGCACGGCAAGGCCCCAGATCTTCTTGTTGCGCCAGAACCTGGGTTGCGGGGTCATTCGAGTCTCGCCAGCCGTAACGAATGAGCCGGGCGCGGGCCTGAAGGCCCGCGCAAAACGGCGGGGCGAAAGCGCCCGCCCTACAACGCCGCGTCCACTGGCGTCGCGTCGAGCAGCCGCACGAGATCCACGGGCGCGAGGCCCACCAGGAAGCCGCGGCTGCCGCCGTTGACGTAGATGGTCTCGAGAGCGAGGATCCCGCGCTCGACGAACACCGGCATCTTCTTTCGGGTGCCGAACGGTGACGTCCCGCCGACCAGGTAGCCGGTGTGCCGCGTGGCGACCTCGGGCCGGCACGGCGCGATCGTCTTGCGGCCCACCTGGCGCGCCAGCGCCTTGGTGGACACTTCGCGGTCGCCGTGCATCAGCACGATGAGCGGCTGCTTCGCCTCGTCCTCCATGACGAGCGTCTTCACGACGGCATGCTCCGGAAGACCAAGTTCCCGCGCGGCCACCTCGGTGCCGCCCCGGTCCTCATACCGGTAGAAGTGCTCCGTGAACGGCACGCCCGCGCCGCGCAGCAACAGGACCGCCGGGGTGGAGGGGGCGGATTTGGCCACAGGACTATTTTCGCAAATTTTCGATTTTGCGATTTGACGATTTTGCACCACCGACAGGCGGAGCTTGCCCGCCGAAGCCGCGAAGCGGCGAAGGCGGGACGCCTGTCCCACTGAAGACCGGCGAATCGCCCCAAACGGCCGTATCATAGCATCCGACCTATGCGACCCGCCGACGCTCCTTCCGACTTCGGCTTCGTCCGCGTGGCGGCCGCGGTGCCGCCGCTGGCCGTCGCGGACATCGCCCACAACCTCGAGCAAATCCTGGCCTCGGCGCAGGCCGCCGACGACCAGGGCGTGCAGCTGCTCGTCTGCCCCGAACTCTGCCTCACCGGCTACACCGCGGGCGATCTCTTTCACCAGCACCTGCTGATCGAGCGCGCCTCGGAGGCCCTGCTCGCCCTCGCCGATGCCTCCTCGCACCTCCGCCCGGTCATCATCGTCGGCTACCCGCTTGCCACGGGCGGCTCGCTGTTCAACACGGCGGCCGTGATCTCCCGCGGAGACGTGCGCGGCCTCGTGCCGAAGACGTACATCCCCGGCTACAAGGAGTATTACGAGGAACGGTGGTTCGCCTCCTCGCGCGACCTGGCGAGCCGCGAGGTCCGCATCGGCCCGTACCGCGTCCCCGTCGGGACGGACCTGCTCTTCCAGGCCCGCGAGATGTCCGACCTCCTCATCGGCGTCGAGATCTGCGAGGACCTCTGGGGTCCCCTGCCGCCCAGTTCCTTCCAGGTGCTCCACGGCGCGCACCTGATCGCCAACCTGTCGGCCTCGAACGAACTGGTCGGCAAGGCGGACTACCGGCGCTCGCTCGTCGCGCAGCAATCGGCCCGCGGGATCTGCGGCTACATCTACTCGTCGTGCGGGATCGGTGAGTCGTCGCAGGACGTGGTCTTCGGCGGCCACGCGATGATCGCGGAGGACGGCGTCATCCTCGCCGAATCGCAGCGATTCTCGTCGCGAGGCGGAACTGGTCGCCGTGGACGTGGACGTCGAGCACCTCCGGCTCGATCGCGAGCGGACGACCAGCTTCGCCGATTCGATCCACGCCTTCCCGCCGATGACGTGGCGCCACGTGGACGTGGACCTGCCGCCGTACGTCGGCGGCGCCTTGTGCCGCCACGTGGACGCGTCGCCGTTCATCCCGACCGACGACTACGAGCGCAACCGGCGGACGGAAGAGATCTTCGCGATCCAGACGTCGGGGCTGGTCAAGCGCATGTCGCACACCGGCATCGAACGGCTGGTGCTCGGCCTGTCGGGCGGCCTGGATTCCACGCTCGCGCTGCTCGTCGCCGTCCGCGCGTTCGACGTGCGGCAACTGAAAAGGGACGGCATCTTCGCCTTCACGATGCCCGGGTTCGGCACGAGCTCGCGGACGCGCGGCAACGCCGAACGCCTGGCGCGCGCATGCGGCGTGACGCTGCAGGAAATCGACATCACGGCCGGCTCGCTGCGGCAGTTCGAGGACATCGGCCACGACCCGGCGTTGCAGGACATCACCTACGAGAACGTGCAGGCGCGCTACCGCACGATGATCCTGATGAACAAGGCGAACCAGCTGCGGGCGCTGGTGCTCGGCACCGGCGACCTGTCGGAAATCGCCCTCGGCTGGAACACGTTCAACGGCGACCACATCTCGCACTACAACGTGAACGCCGGCATCCCGAAGACGCTCGTGCGCTACCTGCTCGGCTGGGTGGCGGCGCAGCCGCGGTTTGCCGACGTCCGCGAAATCCTCGAGGACATCCTCAATACGCCGATCTCGCCGGAACTGGTGGGCGAGGCCAACGGCACCACCGTCGCTCAGCGCACCGAGGAGATCATCGGCCCGTACGAGCTGCACGACTTCTTCCTCTACCACTTCGCGCGCTGGGAGAGCCGGCCCTCGAAGATCCTGTTCCTCGCCGCGCAAGCGTTCGGGGACAAGTACGATCCGGCCACGATTCGCAAGTGGCTGCGCCTGTTCATCAAGCGTTTCTTCGGGAACCAGTGGAAGCGCTCGGTGATGCCCGACGGGCCGAAGGTGGGATCCGTCGCCCTCTCGCCGCGCGGCGACTGGCGCATGCCGTCGGACGCGGAAGTGGCGCTGTGGTTGGAGGATTTGGACGGGGAGTCGGACACTACGTTGTAGTGGACAGTTGGCAGTGAAGCGCGGGCACGGAGGCCCGCGGCTACTCGGCTGCCGCCGACGCGGGCACGGAGGCCGCTACGCCGCGGCACGGAGGCCCGCGGCTACTATCTCACCGCCGGATTCTGCCTTTCCAGCCACCGGTTGAAGAGCCACAGCGACGCCGCCGACACGAAGCCGATCCCCATCAGGATGATCCAGCCGAGGGCGTTGTTGGCCGGGACGAGCTCCAGGAGGCCGTTCGGCTTGGTCGTCGCGCCCTTGCTCATGATCTCGTTGAAGATGTACGCGCCCACCGGCCCGCCGAACAGCGCGCCCAGCGCGAGCGGCAGGTTGGCGTAGCCGAGGAACAGGCCTTCCTGGCCCTTGGGCGCCAGCGCGCCGATGTACTGGTACATCCGCGGCGACGTGAACAGCTCGCCGAGGGCAATCAGCGCGACGGTCAGGATGATGAAGATCGACGCGATGGGCAGCCAGTTGGCCATCAGGGCCTGCGGTCCGCCTGCCGAGTAGATCGGCGCGATGTTGATCAGCATCGCGACCGCCATGATCACCGTGCCCACCACCATCGACCGGATCGGCCGCAGCTTGCCGAACGTCCGGGAGATGATCAGCTGGAAGCAGACGATGACGAACGGGTTGGCGGCGGTGTAGAGGTCCATCGCCGGGTTCGTCTCGACCACTTTCTTCACGTAGAGCGGCAGCACGTTGTAGACCTGGTTGTAGATGAAGTAGAAACCGGTCATCACGATCAGGTACAGCGTGAAGCGGCCGCTTCGCAGCACGAGCACCATGTCGAGCAGGATCCGGGCGATGGACCGCTTCGGCTTCGCCGGCGCGCTCGCGTCAACCGCCGGTTCCTGGTAGGTGAACAGCACCACGAAGAAGGCGACAACCGAGGCGAGCGCGGCCACCGCGAAGATGTAGGACAGGCTGGAGGTGCCCGTGCCGACACGCTCCGCCGCACGAGCGCCATAGATCCAAGCGACGGCAGCCGCCGCGGCGACGACGATCGCCGTGAAGCCGGCCGTCGCCACCCAGATGTCCCCGCGGGTCCGGTCTGCCTTCGTCGAGCGGCGGACGAGCATGACGATCCCGGCGGCCGCGAGCGCCAGGACGGCAACCACCGTGAGGATGGTTCCCACGCCCGAACCGCTGCGCACGACGAACGCGGTCCCCCGCCCGAAGAGCGAGCCGATGTTGATCACCATGTAGAAGATGGCGAACCCGAGCGTCGCACGTGCGCCGGACACCTTCTGCACCGTGCCCGAGATGCACGGCTTGATGACCGACCCGCCGATGCCGATGAGCACGATCGCGCCGACGATCATGATGGCGTCACGGGCGCCGACGGTCACCTCGTTATGGATCGTGGCGTTCAGCGTGCTCCCGCCAAGCCAGACGGGATAACCCATCAGCGAGTAGCCCACGGTGAGCAGGACGAACGCGATGAGCAGCGCCCGCCGGAAGCCAATCTGGTCGGCGATCGTGCCCGACAATATCGGAAGGAAGAAGACCAGGAACCAGAGCACGCTGCTGCTCAGGAAACTCGGCCAGTAGTTGCCGAACCCGAGCTGCCCCAGGTAGATGACGACGAAGCTCGCCATCGAATAGTAGGCCGCGCGCTCGAACAGCTCGGTGACGTTGGCCGTCCAGAACGACCCGGGGAAGGGCTGGACCGGCGCGGCGGTGACGGTAGTTGGTTGGGACATAGGAAGAACGTTCAGCGCTTAGCGTTTAGCGTTCAGCGTTTGGCGTTCAGCGTTTGGCGTTTAGCGTTTCGACGCTCAACGGTTGACGCTTGACGCTCAACGGTTGACGGTCGACGGTCAACGAATCAGAGCGAGAGCTGCCGGACCACGTTGCCGCGCGAATCGAGGAACCGGAAGAAGTCGGCCGCGGTCAGCGTAATCGTAGCCGTATTGACGTTCGGATGGAACCCAAGACGTTCGGCGCGCGCCAGGTCCGAGTCCAGGACGACCATGACGTCCCGGGCGCCGTGGTGGATCAGGCCGAAGGGCGACACCGATCCAGGCGTCAGGCCCAGAAACCGCATGCAGCCGATCGGGCGACGCGAAACTGAGGCGGTCGTCGCCGATCCTGGCAGCCAGGTCCTTCAGGTTGGCGGTTCTTCGCGTGTTCGAGCACCACGAGGTAGTGACGCGTCCCCTTCGCGTTTCGGAGAAACAGGTTCTTGCAGTGGGTCGCCGGGATGTCCGCCCAATAGCGCTCAGCCTCCTCGACGGTGAACACGGGCGGGTGGGTGAAGCGCGAGAACGAAATCCCGAGGCCGGTGAGGTGGTCGAGGACGGCCTGCTCCGCGGGATTCGCTGCTGGCTGTTCAGTCATCGTCATGGACAAGTAGGAGTGTCGAAACATACGCCCTTCGGGCAGTAGAATATAGTCTAAACAGCACTGGCAGGTGGCAGCGAGCGGGGCCGCCAAGCCCGCGCCGCAGGCGCCACCCACGTGACGAGTGGTTTTGGCGCCGAGCACGGGTCGGGCTGCTCGCCGACAGGACCCGACAGCGGCGGGTACTGCAGTACCGCCGTACGCTCCCTACGTTACAGCCCCGCCAGCTCGAAGAACACCTTGGCGAGCGCCGAGTAGTCCTCGTCGGCGCGCCCTGCGGCCACCATCGCGTTGACAAGCTGCGCAACGACCGACGTCACCGGCATCGGGACGTCGTGCGCGTGCGCGGTCTCGAGCACGATCCCCATGTCCTTGTTGTACAGGCCTGCCTTGAAGCCCGGCTTGTAATTCTCATTCAGGATCCGCTCGCCGTGCACCTCGAGCACGCGGCTCGCGGCGAACCCGCCGAGCAGCGCCTCGCGGACGCGCGCCGGGTCCACGCCCGCCTTGCGCGCCAGCACGAACGCCTCGCTCACCACGGCCAGCGCGCCGCCAATCGCCATCTGGTTGCAGACCTTGCAGATCTGCCCGGCGCCCGACTCGCCGATGTAGATGACCTTCTCGGGGTTGCCCATGGCGTTCAGCACCGGGCGGACGCGCTCGAGCGCCTCGCGATCGCCGCCGACCATGATCGACAGCGTGCCGTTGATCGCGCCGATCTCGCCGCCGCTGACAGGCGCATCGAGCAGCGTTGCGCCTCGGCTGGTCGCGTCCGCCGCGAGCCTCCGGGTGATGACCGGCGAGATCGTGCTCATGTCGATCAGGATGGTTCCGGCCTGCAGCGCCTCGAAGACGCCTTGCGGACCGGCGAGCACCTTCTCCACGTCGGGAGAATCGGGAACCATCGTGATCACGATCCGGGTCGCGCGCGCGACTTCAGCGGGGTTGGACGCCGCCGTCGCTCCGGCTGCAACAAGCGCGTCGACCGGGCCACGGCTGCGACTGTGAACCACGAGCGGGAATCCCGCCTTCAACAGGTTCAGCGCCATCGGCTTCCCCATCAACCCCAGCCCGATGAATCCCACGGTGTCTCGGTCGGTCACATTGGCTCCTTCGATGGATTTGTGCGATTTCGCGAGTTGGCGATTTCGCGATTTGGTGAGTTTGCGATTTGGCCCTCACGCGAGTGCCACGGCGGCCGCGTTGCCGGCCACCCACGCCGATGACCACGCCCATTGGAAGTTGAAGCCGCCGAGACGGCCGTCCACGTCGAGGATCTCTCCGACCAGGTGAAGGCCCTGGTGCCGACGCGACTCCATCGTCCGGTGGTCCACCTCGTCGAGCGCCACGCCGCCGGCCGTCGCTTCCGCGTAGTTGTAGCCTCGACTCCCGGTAATCCGCAAGTCCCACCCGGTCAGCGCGTGCGCGAGGCGGCGTCGGTCGTCCCGGGGAAACTGCGCCAACTGGAGGCCGCCGTCCAGCGCAAGCGCATCCAGCAGGGCGTCGGCAACTGCGCCTGGAAGTCGGTTTGCCACCGTCGCGCGCACGGTGCTCGCCGGATTCGCCGCGACAGCCGCGACGAGCATGCGCTCCACCGCGGCGAAGTCCATGCCTGGCAGAAACGACAGCCGCGCACCCGCTCGCTGGTCCTGCGCGACCGCGCGCAGCCAGTGCCGCGATGCATCAAGAGCTGCCGGACCGCTGATCCCGAAGTGCGTCCAGAGGAGCGGGCCGACGAGCCGCGCGACCGTCTTCCCGTCGGCCGTCACCTCCACCGCCGCTTCGTGCGAGACGCCCGACAGCAGCAGCGTGGAACGAGCCTTCGAGCACCAACGCGACGAGCGCCGGCGTGGTGGGGACAATCGTGTGACCGAGCGATGCCGCCATCCTCAGCCCGCTTCCGTCGCTTCCCGTCTTTGGCACCGACAGGCCGCCGGTCGCCAGGACGAGGCGGCGGGCCGTCCATCGTTCCGAGCCCGTCTCCATACGCCAGCGGTCGCCGTCCGGCGCAACCGACACCACCGGCTCGCCCGGAATGACAGGGACGTCGAGTCGGCGCAGTTCCTCGAGCATCGCATCGAGAACGGTCCGCGCGCGGTTGGAGTCCGGAAAGAGCTTGCCTCGCTCTTCCTCGTGAAGCCGAACGCCGAGCTCGTCGAAGAACCCAACCGTCCGCGCCGCAGGAAAGGCGCGGAGGACCGACTCGACGAAGCGCCTGGGACCGCCCCAGAAGTCGGACGCCGATACGTCGCGGTTAGTGACGTTGCAGCGCCCGCCGCCGCTGATCAGGATCTTCGCGCCGATGCGGCGCGCGCCGTCGAAGACGACGATGGCGCGACCCCGTGCCCGCCGTGCGGCAAAGATGGCTGTCGCCAGGCCGGCAGCGCCGGCGCCAATGATGGCCAAATCCACCGCGTCTCGCGACATGCCGAACGATTCTATCGGAAGGGGTGCAGAGTGCAGGGGTGCAAAACGGCGAGGTGCAAAACGGCGAGGGGTGCAAAGTGCGGGGTGCAGGGGTGCAAACGGCGAGCGGTGCAACGTGCAAGAGGTGCAAAGTGCAAGGGCTCCACCGCAGGCTACCTGCGATGCGTGTGCACCCAGTGCACCGTCGTGCACCGTGCACCCTTGCACTCGTGCACTGTGCACCTTCGCACTCGTGCACCCTCGCGTTCTTGCACCCTCGTCAGTGTACCGACCACCCCTGCGGCGTCTGCTGCGGCCAGCCGTCGATGAAGCGCCGGCCGTGCTCGAGCATCGCGAGGAGCGCCGCGCGATTGTGCTCCGTCTCCTCCGGCGTGCTCACCTCCATCACCTGGTTGGCCGCCTGCACCAACGCGGTCAGGAGCGACAGCACGCCCTCGGTGGGGTCGGCGTCGTGCCTGTGGAGAACGCTCAGGATGTCTTCGACCAGCTTCGCGATATCGTGACCCTCGTCCGTGCCCTCGAGTGGCGGGACGAACGGGGAGGAAACCTTGCCCTTGGTCCGGTTCTGCATGTGCTGAATCCCGTGCCGTTAGCCCCGCGGCGTGCGAGGTCAGACCACTCGGCTGCAAGAGGATGGCCAAGCCCGGCAGGGCCAAACTCGCGCCGTTTATCCGAATTGGCCCGGCGGCGACGACGGAATTTCGGCGTCGCGCCGACAATCAGTGCCGCGGATCCGTCCAGGTTGCGGCAGAGCTGGTTCGGCCGCACGACACCCGACCGCACCGCACGGCTGCCCGGCCTTCGGAACGAGCACGGCTCGATTCAGCCCGGATCTGCTCTTTGGTCGGACCTCTACACCGTTGCGACGAGCCGCGTGGCGAGATCGACAGCGGCCACCGCGTCCTGCGCGTAGCCGTCAGCCCCGATGTCGTGCGCCCACTTCTGCGTCACCGGCGCGCCGCCCACCATCACCCGCACGCTGATCCCTGAGCCCCGCCGCCTTGAGCGCGTCCACCACGGTCTTCTGCCCGCCCATCGTGGTGGTGAGGAGCGCGGACAGCCCGACGAGGATGGCGCCGGTCTGCTTGACCGTGTCGACGAACTTCTCCACCGGAACATCGACGCCGAGGTCGTGGACTTCGAAGCCGTTCGCCGCCAGCATCGTCGCCACCAGCGACTTGCCGATCTCGTGGATGTCGCCGCGGACGGTGCCGATGACGACGCCCCCGGCGGACTTGAGCTGCTGGCGGCGCGCCTTGAGCTCGGGCTCGAGGACGGCCATCGCCTGCTTCATGCCGCTCGCGGACACGATCAAGTTCGGCAGGAAGTATTCGCCGGTCGAGTACTTGTCGCCGACGATCCGCATGCCGGGCACCAGGCCGCCGTCGATGATGGCGAGCGGCTCGACGCCGGCGGCGAGGGCCTTGCGGGTGCCGTCGACGACGGCATCGGGGTCGCCAGCGACGAGGCTGGCGGTGATGTTCGCGAGAAGGTCAGTGGACATAGCAGGTGAACTCCGCCGTGATGGCGACCGGGACGCGGTCGATTACAGATTCGTAACTCTCAGCTGCCGTTGCCACGAAAAGACTCCCGAGGCCTGTCACAGCGAGCGGGGGCAGCGCGGCCATGCCGAACTTCTTCGCGGCCGACGTCGCGATGGCGCGCAACTCCGCGCGCAGCGCTTCGGGAGACCGGCGCCGGCTGATAGCCCGCCACGAGGGTCCGCACGCGCTCGGCCGCGCGCTGCGGCGGCGGTCGTCGCACCCTTGCGCTTCCAGCCGTCGTACGTGGCGCGGTCGATCACCGGCGACGGCAGGTACAGCTCCTTCGCGAACCACTTCAGCGTGTGCGGCTCGGCGAGGTACTCGGCGCGGTGCCCCATCTTCTGGAAGAGCGTCAGCGCGATCGGCTCGTCGCGCGGCTCGATGCCGCGCACCAGCCGCTTGGCCATGCCGATCATCTCCGCGTCGAGCACCAGCTTCTCGAGGCTCTGGCAGCTCTCGAAGTCCATCATGCCGGCGCCCGAGATCATGTTGACGCCGGCGAGCGCCGCCATCAGCGTGCCGCCCGCCGATTCCATCCCGCACTGCGCGTCGATGACCTTCGCGTCGCTCATCCCCAGGTACGCGTGCGTCGGCAGCCCGAGGTGCTTGCCGACCTGCGCGTACGCGCAGTCGATCATCCACGTGCCGACGTCGCCCATGGGCGTCGTGCCCTCGCGCATGTCGAAGGCCGCCGGCGACCCGCCCCACACGATCTTCGCACCGGGGCGCGCCAGCTGCCCAATCGTGATCCCGCTGAGGCACTCGGCCGCGTGCTGGATGACGGCGGCGGCCAGCGTGACCGGCGCGGTCGCGCCCGCCAGCGGCATCGACACCAGCTCAGCCGGGATGCCGGCGCGAGCGCAGTCGATCAGGTTCTGGCACGTGAGATCGCTCCAGAGCAGCGGCGGCGACGGGCACACGTCGAACACCGCGATCGGCCGCGCGGCCAGCGCGGCATCGCCGCCCGCCACCGCCGACAGCATCTCCTTCATCGTCCACCAGGTGTCGGTGCGGAACGCCCCGGTGATGATCGGCTTGCGGATGTAGTTCAGCGCCAGGTAGAGGCGGTACAGGTCGCCGATCTCCGGCACCACGTCGCCGCAGATCATCGAGGTGCTCTGCGCGTCGATCTGCGGGAGCTGCTCGACGAGCTTCATCAGGCGGACGAAGTCCGCCGTGACCGGCACGCGCTGCTGGCCGGTCTCGGGATCGAGAATCGCCAGGGCTGCGGAGCCCGGGTCGAAGTGGATGTCATCGCCACCGTAGTGGACCGCCGGGCGGCCGTCCATCGTGAACAGGTCGAACTCGCGCGCGGTGGTGGCGAGCGCCTGCCGGACGATCGTCTCCGGGATGCGGGCCACCAGCTGCCCGTCGTCGACCTGCGCGCCGGCCTCCTTCAGCAGCCGCAGCGCCTCGGTGTTGTGGACGCGCACGCCCGGATCGCGCAAGAGCACCATCGCTTCCGCGACGATCTGCTCGACCAGCGCCTCGCTCAGGACCCTGACTGTCGGTCGCATCGCACGATCCTCCTGGGTTACTTGTCAGAAGTCAGCCTGGCCTTCCAGCTGCTGTCCGCTGTCAGCTGTCTGCTGTCAGCTGTTTACTTTCTTCCCTGGAGCTTGCTCCAGTGGCACCCGGGCTGCGAGCTGCAGCCCGCACACGCCCCCGGCGCCCGATCGTTCACGGTCGGCCCGATGCCGACGGCAAACGAGACGGATTTGATCGGCCGCATCTGCCCGCGCTCGCTCACGGTGATGCCGATGCGTGCCGGCTTCACGAGCGAGAAGATCACGTCCTGCCCTTCGACCAGGTCCCACTCGCCCTGGCCGGGGCTCACCGGCGGCGCCGTCCGATGACCGGCGCGGGCGGCGTCGGCACGAACCGACTCGCAGAGGGCGCCTGCGACGGCATTGACGGCCGCCGTGGCCAGGCCGTCGAACGCCAGCGCCGCGGCTGGATCGTCTCGCATCAGCTCCGCCGCACGGCGATCGCACGCGTCGCCCACCGTGCACACTGCCAGCAGCACGTGGAGCGAGCCCGACAGCCGGCGGGCCGGTGCGAGACCGCGGATGGACAACCCCCCGGCAAGGACGACGTTGCTGAGCGTCGCGCGCTCCACCTGAACGAGGCGGCTGGCAACTGCGGGCGCGAGCAGGGAACGACCCTCGTCGAGCGCCCGCGACGCGGCCGCGCGAATGGCGGGCATCCTCGCCCCTCGGCTCGACGCGTCGATGCCCTGGCCCGCGAGCACCGCCGCGATGTCGAGGCACTCGGACCAGCCGGCAGGAATCGGTTCGGCGTAGGCCGCGTTGGTGTCCATCGGGCGGCCTCAATCCTAGCCGCTCTCGAACACGGCAGCAAGCCTGACAGTAGGGGCAGGCGTCCCTGCCTGCCGGGGTGCCTACACCTGTGGCTGCCAGCGCCAGGCGAAGCAGATCAGGCGAAGCAGAAGCTTCACCCTACACCTGTGCCTGCCGGCGCCAGACGAAGCAGAAGCATCAGGCGAAGCAGAAGCTTCGCCCTGCACGCTGTCGCAGGACATCTGCAGGTTGCAGGTTCTTCTCGACGTGTTCGAAAACCCTTCAGCCGCGAAAAGGCCATGCGAGCATGTTTTGGCCGCGTTTTCCCACAATCGCCTTGGCGACGCTTTTGCGGTGGCGGAGCCGTGAACGCGGCTCTCGGCCGCACTTAGGGAGGAGTCGATGACGTGCCGCTACTGCGGCGTCGAGACAGGATCAGGGGCCGGACACCGGTCGCAGGCCGAGTGCATCCAGGCACTCAGCGATGAGATTGACCGCGCGAAGCGTCTGATCAACAACGTCCGGGAAGGATGCCCTGAGCAGCGCGTCCACCCACCCCACCCGGCGACCGGCGAGCATCAGGGCGCGAACCAGTGAGCCCATGAAGACGTTCGCGACGGGTGTGACCGCCGTGCACCTGGGCGGCTCGCGCATCCGCTTCACCTGCCCGAACGGCCACGAGACCGTGAAAGATTACAGCCGGGGGCCTGCCGCCGAACGCTTGTCCGAATCGGCCGCCCACCGGCTGGCGGTGATGTGGGGAATACGGATCCACATCCCGTTCACCTGCCGCAAATGCCGCCCGGCCCCCCGCCGCCAAGGCGCGCAGCGTCGAACGCCATCCTGGGCGGGTCAGCGACCCGCCCAGCGGCCGGAAGAAAGATCGCCGACGCTCATCAGGCTAGCGGTTGCTGGGCCGACGCGCCGCTCCCTTGGCGTTGTCGGGCTTCACGGTCAGCTCGTTGGCCACGTCCTTCACGCCGGTCGTTCCCTTCACCAGCTCGTTGACGCGCTCCTTCTGCTGCGCGCTCTTCACCTCGCCGGTGACTGTCACGAGCCCGTTGTTGACCTTGAAGTCGATATTGTCGTCGCTCAACGTCGAGTCGGCCTTGACCGCGTCGTTCAGCCGCGACTTGATCTGGCCGTCCATGTCATCTGCGGTCTTGTCGTCGACGCCCTCGACCGTGATCTCGTTCAGCACCTTGCCGCTCGTCCCCACCACGCTGTTGGCAATCTGGTCGGCGCGGTCCTTGTCGTAGGTCGTGTCGACCTTACCCTTGAGGTGAACGACGTTGGCGTTCTTGTCGTAGTCCACGTTGATGTTCTTCACGTTGGCGTCCTTGAGCGCCTTGTCCACCCGGTCGCCGGTGGCGTTCCCGCTGGAACACGCCGCCGCGACCGAGAGCCCGGCGCTGAGGACCGCCACCGACAGTAGTCTCGCGAACGTTCTCATCTGATTCCTCCTCCTGCTGTGCACGCTCCACCGGCTTGCGCGCCGCGCCTCGGCCGGAGCCGAGTGACGACAAGCACGACGGCAGCGCGTGTTCATCAACCCATTGACGAGGAGAGCAAATCCCGGTCCGCCGCAGCTCTGCGCGGGCTTCCTGACGCGTTCGAAGAATCGCGAAGGTTCGACGTAGACTAGGGGGATGCGCCCTGCCAATCCGTCACCGGCCCACGAGCGGATCGTGGAATCCGCCTGCCCGCTCGACTGCCCGGATTCCTGCAGCCTGGCGGTCACGGTCCAGGACGGCCGCCTCGTCAAGGTGGACGGCGCCACCCGCAACCCCGTCACAGATGGCTACATTTGCGCGAAGGTGCGGCGCCTGCCCGAGCGCGTGGACGGCGACGCACGGTTGCGCTACCCGGCCGTCCGTATCGGACCGAAGGGCAACGGCGCGTTCTCGACGACCAGCTGGGAAGAGGCGATCGACCTCATCGCGACGCGCATGCGAGCGTCGCGCGACGAGTGGGGCGGAGAGTCGATCCTCCCCTTCTCGTACGGCGGGTCCAACGGCCTCCTGACACAGGACACCACCGACGCCCGCCTCTTCCGCCGACTCGGCGCCTCGCGCCTGGCGCGGAACGTCTGCGCGGCGCCAACAGGTGCCGCCAACAAGGCGCTCTACGGCAAGATGCCATCCGTCAGCTACCCGGACTACGAGGCGGCACGCCTCATCGTGATCTGGGGCGCCAATCCATCGGTGACGGGCATCCATCTCCTGCCCTACATACAGACCGCGAGGAAGCAGGGTGCAAAGCTCGCGGTCGTCGATCCGCGGGTCACGCCGCTCGCGCGCCAGGCGGACCTGCACGTCCCGCTGAAGGCCGGGACGGACCTGGCCGTCGCGCTGTCAATTCACCGGTTCCTGTTCGAGAGCGGCGCGGCCGACTCTTCATTCATGGCGGAGCACACGCGCGGCGCCGACCGGCTGCGCGAGCGGGCCGCGGAATGGACATTCGAACGCGCCGCGGCCGTTGCGGGCGTGCAGCCCGCCCTGCTCGAATCGTTCGCCCGTCTCTACGCGGAATCATCTCCCGCTCTCATCCGCTGCGGCTGGGGCCTGGAGCGCAACCGCAACGGCGGGAGCGCCGTCGCCGCGGTCCTCGGCCTGCCCGCCGTCGCGGGCAAGTTCGGCGTCCGCGGGGGCGGGTACTCGATGAGCAACTCGGCGTCTTGGGGCATCGAACGCACGTGGATCGGCGCGCCCGAGCCTCCCACCCGCACGATCAACATGAACCACCTGGGTCGCGTGCTGACAGAGGCGCTCGAGCCGCCCGTCAAGGTCCTGTTCGTCTACAACTGCAACCCGGCCGCGACGATGCCCGATCAGACCAGGGTCTTGAAGGGGCTGGCGCGCGAGGACCTCTTCACGGTCGTCTTCGAGCAGGTGATGACCGACACCGCCGCCTACGCGGATGTCGTCCTGCCGGCGACGACATTCCTCGAGCACTACGACATCGCGAAAGCGTACGGGCCCTTGAGCCTGCAGATGGTGCAGCCGGTCATCGACGTGATCGGCGAGGCCCGCCCCAATGCGCAGGTCTTCGGCGAGCTACTCTCGGCGTTGGAACTCGGCGACGAGGGCGAGGACGGGGAGTTGAAGACGCTCGTGGAAGTGCTCGCGGAGCTGCCCCAACCGACCGCAGAGGCGCTGAAATCCGAACGCCTTCCCGAACCGCCGTTTGGCCTGACCCCGATCCAGTTCGTGGACGTGTTCCCGCGCACGCCCGATCAGAAGGTGAACCTCTTCCCGGACGACCTCGAGCAGGAATCGAAGGCGGGGCTGTACCGCTACATCCCGGACTCGGACGACGAGCGCTTTCCGCTCGCACTGATCTCGCCGGCAACCGACCGCACGATCAGCTCGACGCTCGGCGACCTGGTGACGAAGGAAGCGGAGCTCGTGATGCACCCGCTGGATGCGCACGCGCGCGGCCTGGAAGAGGCGGCCGACATCCGCGTGTTCAACGAGCTGGGAGAGGTGCGCTGCAAGCTGAGCATCGAGCCGACGGTCCGGCCCGGCACGGTCGTCCTGCCCAAGGGCCTGTGGCGCAGGCAGACGGCGAATCGCCTGACGGCGAACGCGCTCGCGCCCGACACGCTGACCGACATCGCCGCCGGCGCCTGCTTCAACGACGCGCGGGTTCAAGTGGAGGGGGTTAGCGACTAGGCTAGTCGACGGAGTCTACGGAGTCTACGGAGTCTACGGAGTCTACGAAGTCACGGAGTCTACGGAGTCTACGAAGTCACCGAGTCTACGAAGTCCACAGAGTCGAGGAAGTCCACGGCGTCGGCGGAGATCCACGAAGTCGAGTCGGCAAAGTCCACGGAGTCGGCCAAGGTCCACGGAGTCGACGAAGTCCACAGAGTCGAGGAAGTCCACGCGGTCGGCGGAGATCCACGAAGTCGAGTCGGCAAAGTCCACGGAGTCGGCCAAGGTCCACGGCGTCGACGAAGTCCACAGAGTCGAGGAAGTCCACGGGGTCGGCGGAGATCCACGAAGTCGAGTCGGCAAGGTCCACGGCGTCGGCCAAGGTCCACGGCGTCGGCCAAGGTCCACGGCGTCGGCCAAGGTCCACGGCGTCGGCCAAGGTCCACGGCGTCGGCGAAGTCCACGGCGTCGGCCAAGGTCCACGGCGTCGGCCAAGGTCCACGGCGTCGGCCAAGGTCCACGGCGTCGGCCAAGGTCCACGGCGTCGGGCGCAAGTCCACGGCGTCGGCGAAGTCCACCACGAAGTCGCCGACGTCCACACAGTCGCGTCGACTCCGTGACTCCGTGACTCCGTTGACTCCGTCGACTCCGTGACTCCGTCGACTCCGTGACTCCGTCGACTCCGTGACTCCGTGACTCCGTCGACTCCGTGACTCCGTCGACTCCGTGACTCCGTTGACTCCGTCGACTCCGTTGACTCCGTCGACTTCTTAATACGAGAAGAAGAAGATCAAATCAACCCCGCTCTGCCCGCGGTGCATGAGGGTGCGCGTTTCGGGCGTTCCTTGCAGGACGGTCGTTTGGAGCCGGAGGAAGTTCGCGAGCTGGTAGTCCAGCACGAACTGGCTGGTGGTGTCCGACCCCACGCCCTGGATCACCTTGAAATACAGGTTCCGCCCGACCTGTTCTCCCACCGTCACCGTGGCTCCCTGCCCGCCCCCCGCCGTCGTCTCGGTCTGGATCTCGAAGGTGTCGAGGTTGAGCGCCTTGCCGATCGAGTCGGCCAGCTTGCTCGCCACAAAGCCGGTCGCCAGCGCGCTGGCGCGCTGAGCCAGCGACACCTGCTGCCCCTCGCCCAGCTCGTTGGCCGGCGCGTTGAAGATGATCAGCGACAGGATGTCCGCCTGCTCGAGCGGCGGGTTGCTGGTGAGCGTCAGCTCCGGCTTGCGCATCGTGCCGCCGACGTGCACGCGGGCCTCGACGCCCGAGATGAGCCGCGTCGCCGAGATGTCGAGCGTCGGGTTGACCGGCATGAAGCCGTCGAATCG
The DNA here is from genome assembly GCA_963724775.1 of uncultured Acidobacteriota bacterium. Lineage (GTDB taxonomy): Bacteria > Acidobacteriota > Vicinamibacteria > Vicinamibacterales > Fen-181 > CAVRWB01. The sequence goes on along the minus strand of CAVRWB010000017.1, from coordinate 444,255 downwards.
CACGAGGCCTCCACGCTCGATGTCGAACCGCCGCCCCTGGAACTCGTACGTCCCCCGGACGGTGTTCACCTGGCCGACGAAGCGAATCGGCCGAGCCTGACGCTTGCTCACCCGCAGGTCGCCGCCGAGCGTGATGTTGAGGTTGCCGAGCCCGATCGGCGTGTTCCCCGGCTGGATGTCCTTGCCGTTGACCACGAGATCGTCCGGGACCTTCACCGTCAGGTCGAGCACGGCCGCATCGAAGATACTGCCGGACGCGTCGGCCTGATTCTGGGCCTGCCTGCCCTGCGTCGCCCGGTTGGGCGCCGCGGCCGCGGCCCGGGTATTGGCCGCCGGCAACGAGTTTCGCTCCGCAGCCTCTGGCGCCGCGGACGCCGGCGCCGCGGGCGGCGCGCCCGCCACCACCGGCGCGCCCCCGGCCGTCGTCTCGCCCGTCGCCACCCCCGTCGACTCCGGCTTCGTGGAATAGGCCGACGTGGTGGCCAGGTCGAGCACGCGATCGAGGTTGATCGTCGCGGTGTTGACGTCCAGCTCGCCCTGCACCTGCGGCGCCCGCAATTCCCCGCCAACGCTCAGGTCGCTGTTCAACGTCACGCGGCCGATGTCGTTGTGAACGACCTCGAACTTGTGCGAGGTGACCTTCAGCTTGAGCGCCCCCACGCTCCGGCCCTGCACGCCCAGCTCACCGGACAGCGCCATCGTCCGGTCGTGCTCGTCGGTCACCGACAGGTGATCGATCACGGCGCGACCGGGCTGCAGGTCGATACGCCCGTTGAGCGCTTTGTAGGCCACGCCGGCCGGCGCAACGGTGAAGGCGCCGTTGGCGAAGTCGACGCGGCCGGACATCTGGGGTGTCGCCGCCGTGCCGCCGAGATGCGCGTCGGCCGTCAGCGTTCCGCTCGCCTTCGTGATCACGCTCGTGAAGCCCTGCACGACACCGAGATCGATCGGGCTGCTGCGCACCGTCACGTCCACCGGCGCGTCGCTTCCCGGCGCAGGCGCCCCGCTCGGCGTCGTCGGCGACCGGAAGAGGGCGGTCGGAAGCGTGCCGCGCGCGAAGAGCCAGGCTTGCGGGTTCTGCTGCAGCCGGACATCCAGGGTGATGCGATCTTGCCCATAGGCGACGGTCCCGCCCAGCGTGTCGTAGTGGAACTCCCGGAAGGCGCCATGGTCCACCGAGAAGTCGCCGGTCACGTTGAGGGCAGATGCCGGGCCCGTCACCGTCGCGGCGGCATTCAGAACGCCGCCGAGGCGGCGGTCGCCGATCAACAACGTGTCGACGCGCGCGAGATCGACGTCGATCAGCGCGGCGCGGAGATTGCTCGACTTGCTGCCGACCGTCCCTTCCGCCGCCACCGACTGCTCGCCGCTCACGAGGTGGAGTCCCTTGACGACGACATCGCCGCCGCCGTACTGCACCGCGGGCTGGGTGCCGGGCGCCAGATCCCACGTCACTCCCTGCGTCTTCAGGCCAAACTGGGTCAGGTGCACTTCCTGGTGATCCGGGTGCAGGAGAAGTGTCCCCACGACGCGCCCGCTACGCACCGACTGCTCGGCCGTCGCGTCGAACGACAGTTGATTCCGCCCGTAGGTCGTCGTGGCGCGCAGGACGTTGATGTCCTGGCCGCCGGCCTTCAGGAATCCCAGTGTCGTGTCGGCCTTCACCTGTGCACGGGCGGCGTCGAGGTCGGGAATCGTCGCGTTGTAGCTGCTCTGCGCGGACAGCACCTCCGTGGCGCCGTAATGGAGGTTCCCCGCCTTCAGCTGCCCTTGCGTCCCGAGGTTCGAGCGGTTGCCGGTCACCCGGCCGTCCAGGGACAGGAAGCCCTGGAGCTGCTCCTGCCCGACCACCTTGCCGATGGACGCGAGGTCCGGCGTCTCCACGTGATACGCCAGGTTGGAATTGCCCGTGGCAGCGAGAGAGAGGTCGCCCGATGCCTTCACCGCAAGGTCCGGCCCGGTGATCGTCGCCTCGTGGATCTGACCCGAGGAGTTTGCGTAGGTGCCCGCCACCCGCGCCTTGTCGATCTGGAGGCCCCCGACGTTCGACCGATCGAGTACGATCTCGCCGGACGCCGCAACCGCGTCCGGAGTCATCGGTGCGGCCAGGTCGGCCAGCGAAGCCTCGACGTTCACTCTCCCGGCAATACTGCCCTTGGTTTGCGGCTTGCCCGTGAAGCGCGCGGGATCGAGGTTGAAGAACCCGCCATCCGCGCGGAAGCGTCCCCCGCCGCCGGCCAGGTGAGCCTCGACCGCCATCAGCGGGAGGCTCACCGCGTCCAGCGTCGAGTTGTTGAGTGAGGCGTTGGCATCGAGCGTGAGGGAGGCGATGGCGGTCCCGCGGCCTCGCGCAGCGAAGCGGCCGTTGATATCGCTCTTGAAGCGGTCCTCCGAGATCGCGGCGATCTTCAGCACCCGGCCATATCGCTGGATATCGAAGTTCGCGATGCCCCCCTCGGCCGAGTACTCAATCTCAGGCCCCGCCGACGAGAACGTGCCAACGGTCTGATCAGCCAGCTGCGCGCCTGCAAGCGTCGATGGCTTCAGGCGTGCCCGACCGGTCAGCGCCGCGCCGACACCGTCAACCTGGTAATCGAAGTCCAATCGACTGTCGAACGGCGGGATCTTGAGCGTGCGGGGCAGGCGCCGCAGATCCAGGCCCGCCACCGAGCCGTGCAGGTTGAGCGCCAGTCCCGGCGTCCCCTTCGGCCCCCGCACGCCCGGCTCCACGGTTCCTGATGCCGTCGCCGCCGCCCCGTACGCGACGGCCTTTCCCTGGTCCACGAACACCCGCTTGCCATCCACGCGGCCGCGCGCTTCGATCTGGTCCGCGTAGTAGCCGGCCAGGTGGGCGCTGAACGTGCTGACACTGAACGACCCCGCGACCGGCCCGCGACCGGGCGTCGCGGGAAACCTCACGTCCATCCGAGCCAGCCCGGTGAGGTCGCTCTTCGCCGCCGCACTCTTGACGATCGGCGCGAGATCGAGGTTCCCGAGGTGCACCTCGCCCTTGATGCCGTGTTCCTTCCCCACGAGGTCCGCGGTCACCTGGCCCGACGCATCGCCCGCGGACGACCGGACAGCGAAATCGAATCCCACCGCGTCGAGTGGGCCCTGCGCCTTGACTCGAAACGACGGCTCGAGCGGGATGCCGCGCAGCGCGGGCACCATGCGCGCGATCTCCGGGATGTCGATCTTGTCGGAGCTGGCCTGGATCTTCAGCTCCGGCTTCGCGGCGTAGCGCGTGATCTCGCCTTGGACCTTCAACGAACTTCCCGCGGTCCTGATCGCCACGTTGTCGAGGTACAGGTTGTTGTCGCGCTCAGAGACTTTGCCCGACAGGTCGTTGAGCTCGACGTCCGGATCGCGCCCGCGCAGAGACAGGTGCGCGATGTCGATGGTGTAGTGCACCGGCTCGTAGCGGAACGAGAAGCGCGCGTCGACGTGCGAGATCTCGCGCGGCACGCTCACCCCGGGCTCCGCGGGTGCCTGGCGTGCGCCGCCGCCATCCGTCCTGCCGCTGGTACCTTCCAAACCTGGCGACGACGAAGACCCGCCGTCTCCGCGATCGATGACGAAGGTCCCGTCGCTGATCCCGACCTCGCCAATCGTCACGGGCTGGCCAGGTCCGCTGCGCTGCTTCTCCTGCCGCTGCTTCTTCACGAGCTGCCCGAGATTCCAGCCGTCCGCTCCGCGCTTCAACCGGACGATGGGCTGGTCGAGGCGGATATGGTCGATGACGATGTCGCCGGAGACGAACTGGATGATGCTGTAATCGACCCCCGCGTTGCGGACGGCGATGACACGTTCGCCGTTCTGCGTGACGCCCAGGTCCTCGAACTCGAGGCCGAAGAACAGGTTGCCGCCCAGCCGGCGGATGGAGAGGCTGCCGTTCAGGTACTGGTTCGCCTGCCGGACGATGAGACCGCGCAGCCAGTCGCGGAACCACGCCGTCTGCGACACGACGATGACCGCCGCCGCGGCGCCGACGAGCAGCGTCGCGACGAGGAGGAGCACCTGGAGAAACCGGCGAAGAATACCCATGGGAGAACTCAAATCAGGCTCAAGGCTCAAGGCTCAAGGCTCTAGGCTCAGGGCTCAAGGCTCTGGGCTCAAGGCTCTGGGGGTGCACTTGCACCCTTGCACCCGCGCGACAGGCGTGACGCCTGTCCTACCGCTGCACCCTTGCACCCTTGCACCCTTGCACCCTCGTCCTCTTGCACTCTTGCACCCCCGTCTAGAACGCTTGCCCGATGCTGAAGTGCAACCGCCACCGGCGCGTTTGCGGCTTCCCGTCGATGAGCAGGCCCGGGACGGGATTCAGCTGGTACCCGAGGTCGATTCGAAGCGGCCCAACGGGGGTGCTGTAGCGAAAGCCGGGACCGACGTCGTAGCGCAGGTCGTTCAGGTGCAGCCGCCAGGGGTCGGGCCAGACGTTCCCGAGATCGAGGAACGCCACGACGCCGAGCGATGCGGTCAGCGACATGCGCGCCTCGACCGAACCCTCGGCCATGCTGAAACCGCCGATTGGCAGGCCAGACCCGCTGAGCGGGCTCAGTTCGTAGCGGCCCCAGCCCCGCAGGCTGGTCGCGCCGCCCAGAAAATAGCGCCGGGAGAACGGGATGTCCGAGACCACGTTGCCATCCGGCCGCAGCGATCCAATCTGTGCGCGTGTCGCCAGGACCAGTCGCCTGCCCAGCGAGACGTAGTGGCGGCCCTCAACCGACGCGTTGATATAGGCGAAGGTTCCCCGAGCCCAGCGGCCCGCTCGTTCGACGTGCGCGGAGACCGCGTAACCCTGCGTGGCGTTGATCGGGTTCACTGCCGTCGTCCGGCGAGCGTCGAGTGCGATCGCGTTCACGGTGCCGGTCTGCGTGCCGGTCGTGGGGTCGAGCCCGAGGGCGATCAGATCGCTCCGCACCTTGAGGTCCGACAGCGCAGCGTTGGCAATCTCGCTGCTGTAGTACTCGTCAACCACCGTCACCGAGAACACGTTCTTCGTTCCCGGCCGGTACGAGAAGACCGCGTGCGCTCCGCTTTGGATGGCCGTGAAAGCCGGCTCGTTGTCGTACCAGCGCTCACCCGTCAGGTGAAGAGACCACCGCGGGGCGAAGAAGTAGGGGTTGTTGAACTCGAGGCGCACCCCGCGATCGAGGGATGACCACTTCCCGTGGATCGCGGCGGTCCGCGCCCCGCCGAAGAAATTGAGCTGCCGGAGCTGGCCCTCGACGCGGACCTTGTCTTCGCTTCCGTACCCGCCCGAAAACTGCACGCGCCGGTGCTTGCTCTCCGTCACGGTGACGAGCATTGGAACCCGGTCCGACGGAGTGGTGCTCTCAGCCGAGCCAGGCGCATCGAGGCGAGGCAGCGTCTCGGTAGGAGAGATCGGCACTGGAAGCTGGGCCGGGCCACCGGGTGTCGGCGAGAGGCGCTCACCGCGATTGGGCCGCAGGCTGACGAACTGGAACAACTCGAGGTCGTAGAGCTTACGCTGGCTTTCCTGCACGGCGCTTCGCCGGTAGAGGTCTCCTTCGTGGTAGAGCAACTCGCGGAGGATCAGGCCCTGAGTCACCTCTCGATTGCCCGCGACGGTTGTTCGGCCGAAGTAGGACTTCACGCCCGGCTCGGCGCGGAACCTGAGCGTCACCGAGTGGGGATCGACGCCGCGCACCGCCTCCGCCGTCACTCTCGCGAAGGGATACCCGAAGTCGCGAAAGACGTTCGTCACCATCTCGCGCATGGCGCCGAGCGCCGGGCGATCCAGGGGCTGTCCGACCTTGAGCGGCGCGCCCCGTCGAAGTTCTTCCACGCGGCGCTGCGGCACGTCGGCCATGTCCTCGAACTCGATCGCCGCGACCCGGATTGGCTCGCCTTCGGCGACGGTGATCGACAAATCCACGCGGGTGTTTTGCTTGTTCAGCTTGACGTCGAAGGACGTGACCCGCGCGTCGGGAAAGCCGCGATCGACGTAGAACGCCCGGATCCGCTCGAGGTCGGCCTCGAACTTCGAGCGGTCGAACAGTGCCTCCTTGCCCCATGGCAGCCGGCTGCTGACGCGCGTGGCAAGCGCCGCGCGCAGCTGGCCGGCGTCCACCTGGCGAACGCCCTTGAAGGAGAGGCTGTGAACCGCGATCTTGGGTTCATCGGCAGCGCTCGCGGCGCGGCCCCCCGCCAGCAGCGCCAGCAACAGCAGCGAGGCGATCGGGCGGACCGCGTGCATGAAGGCCTTGCGAAACACAGAGTGTGCCAACCGCGGCAATGCGAAAGCGTGAGGAGACGGCTGCTTGGGTTTTGGAAGAGAGGCACAGAGGCACAGAGAAGAGCTGAGCGACCGGCCCGCCCTTCACGCGCGCTGTCGCGCGCAGCGGCGCCGGCGGCCGCGCCGGGCGAGCACGCAGATCGTCCACCCGCGTGTTCGCCCAGCGCGGCCGCCTGTGCCGCCAGGCGGTCGGCAAACGCCGACCGCCTGAAGGGGCCTGTCGGTCGCCTCCGTGTCTCTGTGTCTCTCTTAATCCCTCGTCAGGCTGGGTTCGGCGGTGGTTCCGGGATACGAATCCGAGGAGAACGCCGAGCGCCACCGCGGCAACCACGACGAGGACGACCCACGCCGTGGGGAGGCGTCCGAGGACGCGTCCTTGCCACAGCGCGAACAGCGCCGCGCCGAGGATGGCGAAGTAGGCGATGAGGTAGACCTTCCAGAACATGCTCAACGGGCCGTCCTGTTGCGTGACGCGCACGACCAGCGCGGCACGGCGTTGAGGCGGCCGCTCTTCCCTCGCATTGCTAGGGGCACGTCCCGGACGCCGGTGTCGGTCGCCGTGGCTCGAGTGGAACGCGGATCCGCTCGCGTCGCCTGGCGCTGCGACGGAGTGCCCGGCGGCCGGCATCTGGGTCCGGGCGGCGGCCGGCATGCCCGCGAACGCGAGCAACGCCGCCGCCTGGTGAACACCCTGCGGGTCTCAACATGGAATGAACGCTTCCACGTCGGAGCGCACCGCCCGGCACCGAGTCGGACTATTCGCCTTCGGTCGCCGAAATGGACGCCGCCGACGGGATCTCGCTCCCCACCATGGCCTCTGCCAGCTTACCCCGACCCCCGCGGCTCACCTGGCCGCCCTTGCGGCCGGCTGTGCGCGCCTCCTCGGACGTCCATTCATGGGCCGTGCCCTTCTGGTGGGCGGCCCGCCCTCCCTTGCTCGCGATTTCGCGCTGCTTCTCCGCGGACATCGAGGCGAACCCGCGTCGTTCCTTCCGTCCTGTCTCGTTCACGGCCTACCTCCTGCTGCTTACCGGTTGCATGACGCCGCCGCGGTTCGACCGGCGGCGCGGCTGGATTCGTTGGGCCCGGTCGCGGTTTACACGACGTACGGCGAGCGAGGCGCGCTGTCTGGCGGCGGGTCCTTCACCGGCTCGGGCGGAGGTTCGTCAGGCGGCGTGTCCGGCGCCTCGTCCGGATCCTTCCGGCGCCCGCCGGGATCCGGCTCCTTCTCTGGGTCGGGTGCGACGACACCCACCCAGCGAACGCGCTCTTCCACTTTTTGTCTCCACCCGGACCGCCGGGTGCGGGGTCGTTTCGTTGTGGCTCAACGCTACAAATCGCATGCCACTGCCCCATCCGTAAGCGAGCAGCTGAACCGGATGGAATTGCCGGGAAAAAGTGCGCGAGCCCAGCCGGGCACGAAAGAAGGCGGACAGCGTCGTGCAGTGGAACACGACAGCCGGGTTGGAAAGTGTGAATGGAGGTAGGGCTACACCGAGCGAGTCTGCCGCCGCGGCCTGAAGTAGTCGCAGCCCTCGCAATTACGCGTTGCGAAATCGTAGCCGACGATTGGGAACAACATCGGGTGCGCGCAGTAAAGCAGTTCGCCGTCTTCGATGCTCTGGAGGCCCAGTTCCGGCGGGAGGTTCGGAGTGCGCCGGCCGTACCAGCACGCGCGGTGCCGCGCCTCGGGATCGTCGATGCCAGCAGGTAGGCTCACAGCGCCATGATAACATCCGTACGCGCAGGGCGAAGCTTCTGCTTCGCCGCTTCTGCTTCGCCGGTCGCTTCGCCAGCGACCGATAGGGAGAATCGACTCATGGCTTCGCGCGACGAGAACCCCGGCCAGGCCGTTCGAATGGTGCACTGCGTCAAGTTGGGCAAGGACCTGCCCGGCCTGAGCGAGCCGCCATGGCCCGGCGAGCTGGGCCAGCGGATTTACGAGAACGTCTCGGCCCAGGGCTGGAAGCTGTGGGAAGAGCGGATGAAGATGATTCTCAACGAGTACCGCCTGATGCCCTGGCAGAAGGAAGCGCAGGACCTGGTGGCGCGGTCGATGGAGGAGTTCTTCTTCAGCGAGAACGCCGCCGTACCCCCAGGCTACACGCCGCCGCAACAAAAAGCGTAAGCCAAGCGGAGTGCAGGGCGAAGCTTCTGCTTCGCCGGCATGTAGGGCGAAGCTTCTGCTTCGCCGTATGTAGGGCAAGCTTCTGCTTCGCCGTAAGCGCCGTGCGGGGCTTCAGCCCCGTCTCGCCATCTCCAAGGGCGTATCGATCCTGAACTCGAGGAGCCGGTGCGCCTCCCGCAGCGCCCGATCGACCCCGCCGGCCTGCTCCCCGCGGGCGAAGATGAACCCCAGGTAGCTGGCGCCTTCCGGCAGCGGCGACAGCATCTGGTCAGGCTTCGCGGTCACCCGGACATCCTCGATCCCCGGCACCGCTCGCGCGCGATCGACCCCTGCCACTCCCCTGTAGATCCCGCGTCTGGGGATTGGAACCATCATGACACCCGACGCCGGGCGCTCTCGCCGATAGCCGGTGGTGTCTTCGCCCAGCGCGTGCCGCAGCAGGAGTTCCTCGAGCGATACCGTCCGCTCCTCGGCCGCTGCGAACCGAAGGCATCGTCCGCACAACCCGCCGATGGGGCGGGCGGCGACCTCGAGGACGAAGACGCCGCTGTCGTTGACGCGGCACTCGGCGTGGATCGGCCCGTGCCAGAGTCCGAGCGCCGCCACAGCGTCGGCAATCGCCGCGACGATGCGATCCTGCTCGCCCGCCGGGCGCGACGACGGTGTCAAATAGATCGTTTCCTCGAAGAACGGGCCGTCGAGCGGATCGGGCTTGTCGAACAGCGCCAGCGGATGGAGGCGGCCACGATCCATGAGGCCCTCCAGCGCGAGCTCGCGGCCGGGAATGAACGCCTCGATCATCACCTGGTCGTGCAGGGGGTCGCGCGTGCGGCGGATCTCGTGCGCCATGAGGATGTGCCGCAACCGGGCGAACGCCTCGACGAACGAGCCCGGCGAATCGGCGCGGATGACGCCGCGGCTGGCCGACAGCGCCAGCGGCTTGACCACGCACGGATACGGAACCCTGGTCGCCACCGACGCGGGATCCTCGTCGAGTCCGACGCACGAAAACCACGGGACGGGCAAGCCGGCCGCACGCAGCGCCTCGCGGCTGCGCCGCTTGTCGCGGCTCGCGCGTGCGGCCTCCGCGGGGTTGCCGGAGAGGCCGAGCGCAGCCGCCGCCCGCGCGGCAAGCACCGTCGGTTCGTCTCCGACGACGAGGATGCCGTCCACCGGCTGCACGGCGGCAGACGCCACGATGGCCGCCAGCGATTTCTCCTCCTCGTGGAACTTGATCGACGTCGCCCGATCGCCCCACGGGTTGTCCAGGCTGCAGCAGCAGTCGGTCGCGTAGACCAGTTGCACCCCGAGCTTCCCGGCCGCGTCGATGAACGACCGCGTTTGGTACCCGGTGGTCGTGGCAAGGAGGAGCAGTCGTTTCATCGGACCTAGAAGTGAGAACGTAGAACTGAGAACGTAGAACTAAGAAGCCGAGGTTCTTCGTTGTTCGTTCTCCGTTCTCCGTTCTTCGTTCTACCTTCTCCGTTCCGTCCACACCCTAGATCAGAGCAGCCTGCTCTGCATTCGGTTCCGCTCAACAGTACCAGGGCTCCTCGAGATACGGCACGGTGGCGGAGGCGCGCGTCGGCGCCGTGTTTTCACGCGCCGGAGCGGTGTGACCAGGCGTGGCGCAAACCTCCAGGTTTGCGCTCGGGGCGAAGCTGGAGCTTCGCCCTACACCTGCATGGCGCGCCGCCACGCGCCTGACCTCGTCGAACACTTCCTCGCGCGGCGCGCCCGGCCGCGAGCCAACCAGGCGCATCACCTCGTCCTGCAAGACGTCGACGTCCGGCTTCTCATGACGCCACGGGTACACGAGCGCGTTGGGGTCGAACGGCCCCAGGAGCCGTCCAATGTCTTCCAGGCCGAGCAGAAGCGAGCCGTTGGTGACGAGGAGCCGGAGCGCGAGTTGGATGGGCGCGACGTTCGCAACGAGATCGAGGCGCTCGATCGTATCGAGCAAATCGATGTACGAAGAGAACGACGTCCAGGGCGTGAACGCGACGAATGTCGGCGACAGGGCAAGGCCGGCGTCCCGGCACAGCCTCGCCGCCTGTTCGAAGTCCGCCCGCGTGTGACCCTTGGCCAGTAGCCGCAGGACTCGATCGTCGAGCGCCTCGACGGCGCTCGTGACGAACAGGCAGCCGGTCCGCGCGAGTTCAGCCAGGCAGGCGGCGTGCCGAACCAGGTGCTCCACCTTGATGGTGACGTCGTAGGTGACGCCAGGGAACGCCGTGGCGAACTCGCGGATCACCGACGTCGCGTGCGTCACGGCATTGAAGAAATCGGGGTCGCCGAACGAGACGTGCTGCGCGCCCTGCTCCACCTGCGCGCGCACGTCCGCGAGCACGACTTCCGGGGGCACCAGCCGGAAGGCGCCGCCATACACCGGGACGATCGGACAGTGGCGGCAACGGTGCTTGCAGCCGCGCGTCGCCTCGGTGTAACCCACCACGCGGGACTCGTCGCCGATACGAAGGCGGGCATAGCGGGCGAGCGGTGGCAGCGCGGACCGGTCGGGGGGGATGAAGGCGAGGCGAGGGATGGCTGTCGCGCGCCCGGCGCCCTTGGCAGGGCGCAACCCCTGCCCCGCCGCTCCCGCCAAGTCGACCAAGGCCTCTTCGAACTCGGGCCCAAGGACCGCATCCACGCCTTCGGCTCGGAGCAGCGCCTCGTTCAGCGGCGCGTAGAGCCCGAAGCAGCACAGCCGGCAGCCGGGATTGACTCGGCGGATGCGGCGGATGAGCGGCATCGCCAGCCGCGTGGCGGTGTGCATCGACAGCGACACGCCGACCACCGCGGCAGAGGCGAGGGCGCGATCCTCGACCGGGTCCAGGCTTGCGTCCACGCACGCCACCTGGAAGCCGGCTCGCCGCAGCCAGGCGGTGGCCGACGCCAGCCCAAACGGCTGATGGCCCAGCTCGTAGGTCGAGATCAGCAGAACCTGCATGTGCCCTGGTGGGTATTGTGGCACGGGAAGGAAAACGGTATTGACGAATGACGAGTGTCGAGTGACGAATGACGATGCAGAAACCTCAGGGCCCAAGGGCTCCAAGCTAAAGGCGCCCGGCTTTGGGCTCGAGGGGAGTGGCGCGGTGAGCCCATCGCACGCTCATTCGCCAATCGCCAATCGTCAATCGTCAATCGTCACTCGTCAGTTGTCGGCTGCCAGCTGCGGGCTGTCAGCTGCCAGCTCTCCTACACTCCCTTGGCCTCGCTCGGGAACAGCCGTGCGAGTTCCTCCGGCCTGGGGGCGGGCGTCATCAGGCTGACCAGGATGAGCGCGCCGATCGAGATGATCGCAGAGGGGTAGATGCTCGGAATGCCCCAGGGGTCGGCACCGAAGTATGACGTGCCACCCTCGGCACCCATCATGATGCCCGGCGCAAGCGCCGGCAGGACGAACTCGAAGAAGACGGTGGCCACCGCGCCGCCCACGATCGAGGCGATGCCGCCCTGCCACGTCGCGCGCTTCCAGGTGAGCGCCGCGAACAGCGCCGGGGTGACGGCCACGCCGTACATCGTGTAGGCGAAGTACGGCGTACTGGAGGATCGAGATCTGCCACTTGAAGTAGGTCGGGATGAAGATCATCAGGAACGCGCAGAAGCCCATGACGACGATGAAGACCTTCTGCAGGGCCACCATCTTCGTCGGGTCGGCGTTCGGGTTGATCATCCCCTGGTAGATGTCGCGCATGACGTTCGAACTCGACGACAGCAGGTAGTTCATGCCCGTCGACAGCACCACGGCGCAGGCTGCGGCGAGCAGGAGGACCCCCACCATCGCACCCACCGGCCCGCCAACACTCGGCACCATGTAGCGGGCGGCGTTGAGGACGAGCGCGCGGCCGTCCCACCCGAGGTGGTGTTCCGTGTTGTAGACCGAGGCATAGACCGCGATGCAGATGACGATCGTCTCGACGACGATCGTCCCGACGATCCAGATCGCGACCGCCTTCTTCGCCTCGGCCGGCGACTTGGCCGCGTAGAATTTCTGGTACATCGACTGGACGCCCATCAGGAGGAGCAGCGTCGAGAGGAAGTACGCCATCGCCTTGAGCGCCGGGTATCGCCCGAAGTCCGAGGCGAACACCTGGAACTTGGTCGGCCCGAGCACCTCGTGGGCGTGGGCCCACCCGCCGGCGGCCGCGATGACGAACGGCACCGCCAGGACGCACGCCGACACGATGATGATCCCGTTTGGCAGGTCGGTGTGAGCCACGGCGACCATGCCGCCGATGGCGACGAACCCGATGACGAACGCCGCCGTAATCGCCTGCCCCGTCTCCAGCGAGATCGTGCCGTCGCTGATGACGTTGAGGATGTAGCCGCCCGCGCGGAACTGGTACGCGACGATCGTGGTGAAGGCGATGATCAGCGCGATGGCGCCGAACAGCCGCGCGAAGCGGCCGTAGCGCACTTCGAGGATGTCGCCGACGGTGTACTGGCCGAAGGTCCGGATCTTGGCAGCGACGAAGTAGATGATGGCAATGCCCAGGAAGGCGCCCGCCGGCTGCCACACCGCGCTCCACCCCGCGTACGACGCGTACTCGGCGCCCGCGATGAAGGTGCCCGACCCAATCCACGTGCAGACCAGCGTGAAGACCATCTTGGTGAGCGAGAGGCTCCGCCCCGCCACCATGAAGTCGTCCTGGTTCTTGATCTGCCGGGACCGGTAGATGTTGTACCCCGTCATGACCAGCAGGTAGGCGAGGATCACGTACAGGTAAAAGCTCACAAGAAGTCCTCCTCTGTCGTCCAGCGCTCGGCAGGAAGTATTGACGAGTGACGATTGCTGATTGGCGAGTGACGACTGGACTTCAATCGCCACTCGGCAATCGTCATTCGGATAGGCCAGAGATACGCCTCGTCGCCGTGGCCGCGATCTGACAAAGCAGTGCCAGCCCCTAGCCCCCAGCCCCTAGATCAGCACCAGCTCCCTCTGCATCGCCCCGGCGACATCGACCTTCCCGGAGGGCGTGATGAACACGTCGATCTCCGAGCGCACGGCCATCTCGCCGGCCAGGTAGATGCCCGGCTCGATCGAGAAGCAGATGCCCGGGACGAGTTCCCGCTCGTCCTTCGTCTCGAGGTTGTCGATGTTCACGCCGTTGCCGTGCACCTCCTCGCCGATCGAGTGCCCGGTCCTGTGCAGGAAGTAGGGCCCGTAGCCCGCCTTCTCGACCACCGCGCGGCAGGCATCGTCCACTTCCCACCCGTAGAGCGTCTTGCCCTCGGCGTAGCGCTGCTGGATGAACGCCAGCGCCGCGTCGCGCGCGTCGCGGACGACGTGGAAGATCTCGACGTACTTGGCGGGCGGCGCCTGGCCGACGAAGCCGCACCAGGTGATGTCGTAGAAGATGGCGCCCGGCTGGTCCAGCTTCGCCCAGAGGTCGATGAGGACCGTATCGCCCTGCCTGATCGGCCGCGCGTTGGCGGGCGTCGGCTCGAAGTGCGGGTCGGCCGGCTGCTCGTTGGTGCCGACGATCGGGTACTCGCCCTTGCAGGTGAGGCCCTCTTCCCCGTACCGCTTGACGATGAACTGCTGGACGTCGTACTGCGTGAGGGTGCGGCCCGCCTTCAGTTCGGTCGCCGATCAACTCGAACGCCTGGTCCTTGATCCGCTGCACGCGTTCGCCGGCCGCGAGGTGCGACTGGTAGCCCGCCTCGTCGAGGACGGCCTGGAAGGTCTGCACCAGGCCCGCGGACGACACGACTTCGAAACCGAGCGATCGGATGAGATCGATGGTGCCGCCGTCCACGAGCGACACATAGGGGATGTTCGCCATCGGCGAGTACTGCATCGCGATCTTCTTCGCGGGGCCGAGCATCTCCTTCAGGCTCGCGTGGAGCTCCTTCCAGGAGAGGTAGAGGCGCTTCTCGCCGGGAAGCGATTCGAGCTTCTTCGACTCGACCTTGTGGCAGAGGCGAATCGGCTCGCCGGCGGCGGGGATCCAGTAGAACCAGCGCCGGCTGGTGAACTTGCCGTAATCCATGCCGAGCACGTGGTACGCGATGGCGTCCCGGTTATGGAAGTCGTAGAGCAGCCAACCGTCCGCCCCCGCCGCCTTCACTTCTGCCTGAATCCTCGCGATATCCGGCATGGTCGCCTCCTTCGTTTCGTAGAGGCCGCAGGATAGCACACGCGGGCCTTGACAGCCGCGGAAGCCCGGCCAATATTAGGGGCACTCCGCTTCTCGCTGCTGTTGGCCGGTTCGCCACCTCGCTCCCTAAAGGAGGATCCGGATGAACCCGTCACGTGCCTTGCTGGCCTCCGCCATGGTGGCCCTGGCGGTGCTTCTTGCCGCCGCCGACGCCGCGGCCCAGAACGCCCAGATCATCGGCACCGTCAAAGACGAATCTGGCGCCATCGTTCCCGGCGCCACCGTGACCGCGAAGAACCAGGAAACCGGTTTGACGCGAACGGACGTCACCAACACCCAGGGCGACTTCCGCCTGCCGGCGCTCCCGCCGGGTATCTACAAGGTGACGGTGGACCTGCAGGGCTTCAACAGCGAGTCGCGGCCGGACATCCTGCTCACGATCGAGCAGACGGCCGCGCTGGCCTTCGTGCTGAAGCCCGCCAAGCTGGCCGAAACCATCACGGTGACCGGCGAAACGCCGATCATCGACACGAACCGGTCGGACGTCGCAACCGCCGTCTCGACCCAGCAGATCCAGGATCTGCCGGTCGCGTCGCGCCGCTGGATCGACCTGGTGATGCTCGTGCCCGGCACGTCCCAGGACAACATCCGCGGCTTCTTCTACAGGGGCAATGCGAACATCGGCGGCGGCACGCGCGAGTACTCCAACATGTCCGTGGTGGACGGCGTCAACAACACGTGGGCGGAAATGGGTGAGCCGCGCCAGAACTTCGCGATGGACTCGATCCGCGAGTTCAAGGTGTCTACCTCGAACTACAAGGCGGAGTACGGCCTGGCAACCGGCGGCGTGATGACGGTGGTGTCGAAGTCCGGCACCAACTCGCTCCACGGTTCCGGCCTGCTGTTCTTCAGGGACAAGGTCCTCACCGCGAAGGAGTATTTCCAGACGACCAAGCCGGACTACCGCCGCTACCAGTACGGCGGCACGGTCGGCGGCCCGATCCTCAAGGACAAGACCCACTTCTTCTTCGCCGTCGAAGGCACCAACGAGACGCAGTTCTTCACGGTGTTCGCCAACGGCCTGTGGCCGACCGTCCCGCTCGGCAACACGACAATCCAGGGCGAGGGCACGTACCCGAGCAAGCAGAACCGCTGGACGTACACCGCGAAGGTGGACCACCAGCTGACCCAGACCCAGACGATGTTCGTCCGAGTGGCGCAGGAGAACGAGTACCGGCCGATCATCACGACCGGCGGCCGCACGCACCCGACGGCCTCCTTCGACTTCGCCGTCCCCCGCCAGTCGGCCGTCGTCGGTCACACGTGGATCATCAACGACCGCATGTTGAACGACGCGCGGTTCCAGTACGCCTACAGCAAATACGAAGTGTCGGCCGCCTTACAGCCATGGGTCGCTCGACCCCGGCGATTTCGGGACCAACCGCACGAGCCTGTGCTCGGTCCAGTCACAGCTTCCCCTCGATTCTCGTGGGGGGCTGCGGGAACAGCCAGATGGGCCCCGAGAACCGGTGGGAGTTCAAGGACGACTTCTCGTTCTTCAAGGCGGACTGGGGCGGCACCCACCAGTGGAAGATGGGCTTCGACTTCAGCTACATCCCATTCCGCGCGGACAACCTGGGCGTCGCCGTTGGGTTCTTACACCTTCCCCAAGGACACGCCCTACAACCCCAACGACAAGACGACGTGGCCGACGCAGTATACGGAGACGCGGCCCCGCTACTCGAACGTGCCGACCAAGCACCTCGCGTTCTACGTGCAGGATGACTGGGAGGCGGCCCGCGGCGTGACGTTCAACCTGGGCCTGCGCTACGACCGCCAGATCGGGTCGTTCAACGAGGACCTGCCCCACTTGCAGGAACTGGTGTCAGAGGTCGTGCCCGGCGCAGGCTACCCGCCCGGGACCGACTGGTACAACACGTTCTACAAGGACTCGCAGAAGCGCGGCGACCGGAACAACTTCGGCCCGCGCGTCGGCTTCGCCTGGGACCCCACCGCGAAGGGCAATCTGAACATCCACGCCGCCTACGGGATCTTCTACGACAACATCCGGACGCTGATGAACATGGACGAGATCTGGTGGCCGCAGACCCAGCAGATCGTCATCAACGCCCCGACGTTCGGCGATCCATACGGCGGAAAGCCGCGCGCATCGTACCTGCTGACGCCAAACATCTGGGTGATGGATTCGGGCTTCAAGAACGCGTACGCGCAGCAGGTCAACGCCGGGTTCACCTACCTGCTCACCCGCGACATGGCAATCAGCACCGACATGCTGCTGACGTATCGCTACCACGACCTCGTGGACCCGACGCGGCCGGACATCGAACCTGCCTGATCCGGTTACGCGCGTGAAGCCGTATCCGCAGTACGCGCGGATCAGCATGCTGCAGTCGCTGCAGGACAATCAGTACAAGGCGCTCCTCGTGAAGCTCGAGAAGCGCCTGAGCAAGCGGTACCAGTACATGGTGTCCTACACGCTCAGCAAGGCGACCGACAGCATGCCGCGCAACACGCAGGGCGACTACTACGGCTTCCAGCGGGTCGACAGCATGTCGGCGGCCGACCGCCGTCATCGCCTCGTCGTCAGCGGCATCCTGCAGCTCCCGCTCCAGATGCAGGTGTCAGCGATTGCCGACTTCCGCTCGCAGCTCCCCTTCAACCCCGCAAGCTCGCTGGACATCAACAGGGACGGGTACACTGGCGACAACCCGGCCGGCGTCGCCTTCCGCTCCGGGTGCCGCAACCTCGACATCAACGCGATCAACACCTTCCGCGCCTCCCGTGGGCTGGCGGCGGTTTCCGAGGGCGACGTCGCCTGCCCGTCGTTCGCGAACGTGGACCTGCGCTACTCGAAGTTCTTCAACTTCGGGCAGGCGGGCCGGGTGGAGCTGATCGCGCAGCTGTTCAACATCTTCAACCGCGCCAACTTCGCGACGCCCTCCTCCAACCCCGGGGCGACGACGTTCGGGAAGGTGAACGCGATCCTCGCGAACATCAATGCGCCATCCCGGCAGGCGGAGTTCGCGATACGGGTGCAGTTCTGAATCAGGCCGCCGAAAAAGGGCCGGCCTGAACGGAGAATTGAAAACGGAGAACGGAAAAGGGCCTTCTCAAATCGAAGGAATGACGATTGACGAATGACGATTGGCGAATGACGATTGGCGATCGGGCGCACTCGCCAATCAACACTCGCCAGTCGTCAATCGTCAATCCCTCTGAACTCCGTGTAGACTACCCTCCATGCCCCGATTCGACTTCAACTGCGACATGGGGGAGAGCTTCGGAGCCTGGACGATGGGCCTCGACGCCGAGGTCATCCGGTTCGTCACCTCGGCGAACATCGCCTGCGGCTTCCACGCCGGCGACCCGGCGACGATGCGCAAGACGGTCGCGCTCGCGGAGGCACACGGCGTCGGCGTGGGTGCCCACCCGGGCTTTCCTGATCTCCAGGGTTTCGGCCGGCGAAACCTGGCTGCCACCGCCGACGAAGTCCGCGACGATCTCGTCTATCAGATCGGTGCGCTGCAGGCCTTCACGCGGGCCAAGAAGCTGCAGCACGTCAAGCCGCACGGCGCGCTCTACAACATGGCGGTCCCGGGCGGCGACCTCGCCCGCGCCATCGGCGAAGCGGTGCTGGAGGTCGACCCCGAGATGATCCTCGTCGCCCTGGCGGGTTCGAAGTGGGCCGACCAGTCCGAGCGGATGGGACTGCGCGTCGCGCGCGAGGCGTTTGCCGACCGCGCCCTCAACCCCGACGGGACGCTCGTCCCCCGGTCCAAGCCGGGGTCCGTCATCCACGACACGCAGCAGGTGATCGAGCGGAGCGTCCGGCTCGTGACCGAGGGAACCGTGGTGGCGATCACCGGGGACGTCGTCACGGTAAAGGCGGACACGCTCTGCCTGCACGGCGACACGCCGGACGCGGTCAAGCTCGCCGCGGCCCTCCGGGCGGCGCTCGAGCAGGCCGGCGTCATCCTGGCGCCGCTCGGCGCGCGCGCGGCGGAAGGCGGAGGCCGGTAGGCCATGGACGCGCCGCGCTATCTCCCTGCCGGCGATCAGGGCCTCGTCGTCGAATACGGCGACGCGATCGACCCGGCGACCAACCGCCGCGTGCGCGACCTGTTCCTCGCGCTCCACGCCGCCTCGATTCCCGGCATCGTCGATCTCGTCCCGACATACCGGTCGCTCCTCGTCAACTACGACCCTCTTCAACTGGCGCCCGACGGCCTGAGGCACGCGCTCGAACGCATCGAAGTCGGGCTGGCAACCGCGCCGGTACCGGCTCCGCGCATCGTCGAGGTGCCGACGGCGTATGGCGGCGAGTTGGGACCGGACCTGCCGTTTGTCGCCTCGCACAACAACCTGAGCGAGGACGAGGTCGTGCGGATCCACTCCGGCACCGACTACCTCGTCTACATGATGGGGTTCAGCCCGGGCTTCCCGTATCTCGGCGGGATGTCGGAGCGCATTGCGACGCCGCGTCTCAAGACGCCGCGGACGGCCATCCCGGCAGGATCGGTCGGCATCGCGCAAACGCAGACAGGGATCTACCCGGTCGAAAGCCCCGGCGGATGGCAGTTGATCGGCCGCACGCCCGTGACGCTGTTCGACGCGTCGCGGCAGCCGCCGGTCCTCGTCGAGGCCGGCGATTACATCCGCTTCGTGCCAGTCAGCCGCGACGAGTACGACCGGCTTGCCGGACAATCGTCATGACGATTGGCGAATGGCGATTGGCGATTGGCGATTGGCGATTGGCGATTGGCGATTGGCGATTGACGCTTGGCGATTGACGCTCGACGCTTGACGCTTGTAACGACCCCATGAACCTCATCGAGGTGATCGACGGCGGCATGCTGACCACCGTGCAGGACGCCGGGCGGCTCGGCTTCCAGCGATACGGCGTGCCGGTGTCGGGCGCGATGGACCGGCTCGCCCTGCGCGCCGCCAACCGCCTCGCTGGCAACGACGACGGTCTCGCCGGCCTCGAGATGACGCTGCTCGGGCCCCGCCTCCGCTTCCTGGCGCCCGCAACGATCGCTCTCGGCGGCGCGGATCTCAACGCGACGCTCGACGGCCGACCGGCGCCGCGCTGGGAGTCCGTGTTCGTGAGGGCCGGCGCGGTCCTCGCGTGCGGAGCGCCGAAGGACGGCATCCGCGCGTATCTGGCGGTGTCGGGAGGGATTGACGTGCCGCTGGTGCTCGGCAGCCGCAGCACCTACACGCGCTCCAGGCTGGGAGGCTTCGAGGGACGCGCGTTGAAGGCCGGCGACGTGCTGCGGACGGCGGGGCCCTCGCCCGTCGGTGATGGCGTGCGCCGCCGCGTGCCGAGCGGCCGGCAGCCCGTCTACGGCCACGACCATCGGCTTCGCGTCGTCCTCGGCCCGCAGAACGACCGCTTCACCGACGAGGGCGTGCTCACGTTCTTCTGCTCGGCGTACGAGGTCACGCCGCAGTCCGACCGCATGGGCTACCGCCTGGCCGGGCCGAAGGTCGCGCACACGAGCGGACCCGACATCGTCTCGGATGGAAGCCCGCTCGGCGCCGTGCAGGTGGCCGGTGACGGCGTCCCGATCGTCCTGATGGCCGATCGGGGCACCGCGGGCGGCTACACGAAGATCGCGACGGTGATCAGCGTCGATGTGTCGAGGCTGTCGCAGGCGGCACCCGGCGACCGGGTGCGCTTCGAGGCGGTGACCGTCGAGGACGCGATCGTCGCGCTGCGCGAGCAGGAAGCCTGGCTCGACGCGATCGTGGCAGCCGACGCAGGACCCGGCGACCGCAAGCGGAAGGCGGCGATCGCGGCGGCGGTGGTTGCAAGGATGCTGGCAGAGTAGAGCGGACCTTCAGGTCCGCTGTCGGCGCGGTCTTGAGACCCGCGCCGAACGGCGGGGCTCAAGCCCCGCCTTACTTCCGTTCTACGTTCTCCGTTCTCCGTTCTACGTTCTCAGTTCTTATCTCAGCTCCCGCCCCTTCGTCTCCGGTATCCAGATCCACATCACAGCGGCGAGCAGGAACGCGATCGCGGCCGTGGAGAATGCGGCCGTAAACCCCCGCGTCTGGGCGAGCGCGCCGACCGTCCACGGCGCCGCCGCGCTCACGACCCTCCCGAGGTTGTACGTGAATCCTTGCGCGGTCGCGCGGATGGCCGTCGGGTAGATCTCCGCGGTGACCGCGCCAAAGCCGCTGAAGTAGCCGGCGCCGAAGAACCCGGTGAGCGGCCCGAGCAGCAGCAGCGCGATCGGGTGGCGCGTGATGCCGTACGCCATGACGAACACCGCCGCGCCGAGCACGTACATCACGTAGGTGCGCTTGCGTCCCATGCGGTCGCTGATGAACCCGAAGGTCACGTAGCCGAACCACATGCCGACGTTCATCGCCACGAGGAGCAGCGTCTTGTAGTGCGCGAGGCCGCGGCCGCCCTGCGCCACCGGCAGTTCCAGGTAGGCGGGCACCCACTGCGTGAAACCCCAGTAGGCAAACAGCGTGCACGCGTTCATCAGCGTGACGAAGATGGTGAGCCGCAGCATGGGGCCGCGGAAGATGTCCCCGAAGCGGCTGCCGGCTGCCGGCGCCGCCGCGGTGTCCGCCTTGCCTTGCCGCCAGATCTCCGGCTCCTCGACGCGCCTCAGCACCCACGCGGTGGCCAGAGCGGGAAGGACGCCGATGAAGAACACCGCCCGCCATCCCCACAGCGGCAGGACGACTTGCGTCATCACCGCAGCCGCCGCATAGCCGACGGCCCACGAACTCTGGACGACCCCCAACGCCTTGCCGCGATGTTCGGCGGGCCACGTTTCAGACACAAGGGCCGCGCCGCTTGCCCACTCGCCGCCCATGCCGATGCCAAGCAGCGCGCGGAAGACCATCAGGTGCCAGGCCGTCTGCGCCAGGCCGCAGAGCCCCGTGAACACCGAGTAGATCAGGATGCTGCCAATCAGGGCGCGCGTGCGTCCCCATCGGTCGGCCGCCACGCCGAACAGGATGCCGCCGGCCGCTGCAGCCACGAGCGTGAACGAGCCGATGAGGCCGGCCGTCGGCTTGGCGATGGCCAGGTCGGCCATCACCGACGCGAGAACCAGCGCGTACAGGTTGACGTCGAACGAGTCCAGCATCCAGCCCAGGCAGGCGGCGCCGAGGGCGCGCCGCTGCTACGGGCGTGGACCTCGTCAACCACGCGAAGGCCCCGGGAGTCATGGTGGTCGGCATCAGCGCTCCTCGAGTCGCAGCATCATACGCGGAGCGGCCCGTGCCGCGTGTTATCTTTGTGCGAACCCTCGAGGAGGACTCGATGAACCGGGCCGATCATCCGCTGAAGATCACCGATCTGACCTTCCGCGACGGGCACCAGTCGCTGTTCGCCACCAGGGTCCGCACCGACGACCTCGCGGCCATCGCGCCCGAGATGGACAAGGCCGGCTTCTGGTCGATGGAGGTGTGGGGCGGCGCCACCTTCGACGTCATGACGCGGTTCCTCAACGAGGACCCGTGGGAGCGCGTCCGCGTGCTCAAGGCGCGTGATGCCGAACACCCCGCTGCAGATGCTCCTGCGCGGCCAGAACCTCGTCGGCTACCGGAACTACGCGGACGACGTGGTGCGGGCGTTCGTCGCCCACGCCGCCGAGTGCGGGATCGACGTCTTCCGTGTGTTCGACGCGCTCAACGACGAGCGCAACTTCCTGACGGCCTTCGACGCCATCAACGCTACCGGCAAGCACATCCAGGGCGCCATCAGCTACTCGCTCACCGAGCACTCGCTCGGCGGCCCGGTCTTCACCCTCGACTACTTCGTCGCCAAGGCGCGAATCATCGAGGCGATGGGCGCCGACAGCCTCTGCATCAAGGACATGGCCGGCCTCCTCGGCCCGGACGATGCGGCGGCGCTCGTGTCCGCGCTCAAGCGCGAGCTGTAGATCCCGATCGTGCTGCACACGCATTTCACGAGCGGCATGGCCTACATGACGCTGCAGCGCGCCATCGACGCCGGCGTGGACGTCATCGACACCTGCCTCGCGCCGTTTGCCCTGCGCACGTCGCACGCCGCGCATCGAACCGATCGTCGCCGCGCTCGCCTGCCGGTCCGCGCGACACGGGCCTCGATCTCGCGCAGCTGCTTGAAGCTCGGCGAGCACTTCGAAGCGATCGCGCCGAAGTACCGCGAGTTCCTGGACGACACGAAGCTCTCGATCATCGACACCGGCGTGCTGACGCACCAGATCCCGGGCGGCATGTTCAGCAACATGGTGGCGCAGTTGCGCGAGGCGGGCGCCCTCGACCGGCTCGCCGGAGGTCTACGAGGAGCTGCCCCGCACGCAGGCAGGAGCTGGGCTCGCCGCCGCTCGTCACGCCGACCAGCCAGATCGTCGGCACGCAGGCGGTGCTCAACGTCCTGTTTGGCCGCTACAAGATGATCTCGAAAGAGGTCAGGGACTACGTCTTCGGCCTCTACGGCAAGCCGCCGGCGGCCATCGACCCCGAGGTCCAGCAGGTGGCGCTCAAAGGCTACGAGCGCGGCGAGCGAGCCGATCACCGGGCGCGCCGCTGACCTGCTCGAACCGGAGTTGGAACGGGCGAGGTCCGAAACGGCCGGCCTGGCGCGCGACATCGGCGACGTGCTCGTCTACGCGCTCTACCCGACCACCGGCCTGCGGTTTCTCAAGTGGAAGTACGGGACGGAACCTGCGCCGCCCGAAACGCATCCGAAGACCATCGACCAGGTGAAGCGGGAGAACGACCTGGTGTCGAAGGCGCGCAAAGGCCTGCTGGTCGAGAAGGGGACCGAAGCCGCCGCTGCCGCTGCCCGCCGCTTCACGGTCCGCGTCGGCGACGACACGTTCGATGTCGAGGTGCACAATGCGAGCAACCCGGCCGCGGTCGTGGCGGCCCCGGCTTCGCCCGCGCCCGCCCTGCCGCCCGGGTCCGCCATCCTGGCCCCGATGCCTGGCGTTGTGCTGAGGTATTTCGTGCGGGTGGGCGACGTCGTCAAGGCCGGCGACCCGGTCGTCGTTCTCGAGGCGATGAAGATGCAGAACAACCTGCCCGCCCCGCGCGACGCCCGCATCGCCTCGCTGGCATTCAAGCCGGGCGACAACGCCAACAGAGGAGACGTGTTGGTGACGTTTGAATGACGATTGACGATTGACGATTGCCGATTGACGATTGAGTGCACGCGGGAGTTCTACCGTGTTCCGCCAATCGCATGCAATTCGCCATTCGCCAATTCCCTCGTTGTGAGGCCCCCATGGCCCTTGAACGCTACCGCGCCAAGCGCGACTTCACCAAGAGTCCCGAGCCGTCCGGCGATCGCCTCGCGCCTCGGCGGGGCGAGCCGCTCTTCTTCTGCGTCCAGAAGCACCTCGCCAGCCATCTCCATTACGACTTCCGCCTGGAGCACAACGGCGTGCTCCTGTCCTGGGCGGTACCCAAGGGGCCGGCGCTCGATCCTTCGATCAAGCGCTTCGCGACGCAGGTCGAAGACCATCCGTTCGACTACGGCGAGTTCGAAGGAGTGATCCCAGAGGGCTATGGCGCGGGGATCGTGATGTTGTGGGACAAGGGCACGTGGGAGCCAGAGGTGGGCGACGTCGACGCTGCCCTCAAGAAGGGCGACCTCAAGTTCCAGCTGAACGGCTTCAAGCTGAAAGGCTCGTGGGTGCTGGTGCGGACGCGCGGCGGCCCCGGCGGGGACCGGAGCAACTGGCTGCTCATCAAGCACCGCGACGAGTGGGCCGGCCCGATCGACGTCATCGAGGCGTTTCCCGACTCGGTCAAGAGCGGCGGCGACTTCGCCGACATCCTCTCGCAGAACAACCCCGAGATCTGGGTCTCGAACCGCCCGGCCCGCGGGGGCCAGGCGGGAGACCTGTTCGAGAAGATCGTGACGCGGGCGCTCGGGATGCGTGACGAAAAGCGGGCCGCGCCCGCGGCGTCCAGTGCGGAGATCACAGAGACGCCGGCCCAGAAGAAGAAGACGGCCGCCAGGAAGCGACCGAACGCCGCCAGGAAGACCGCGACCGCGAAGAAGACGCCGGCGAGGGCGGCGGCGAAGAAGACCGCCCCCAGCCGCGCCAAGAAGACTCCGCGCGGTTGATCACGGATCATCAAGAGAGACACAGAGACACGGAGAAGAGCAGCCCTTCGGGCGCCTTCGGCGCCGGCTGCGGGGCAGCGCACGACGAGCGAGCACGACGCTCGACGAGACCCTGTCGTGTTCGCTCGCCGCGCCCTGCCCCGCGACACGGTCCGCCAACGGCGGACCGTCGAAGGGCAGCGCACCCTCCTGTCTTCTCTGTGTCTCTGTGTCTCTCTTCCTATCTCGGAAGCGGTGGCTTCTCCGGAGCGCGGGGAGTGTAAACAGCCGCGCCTCGCCGTTGCTGGAATTCGGCGCGGGCCTGCTGCACGTGGGACGGCTGCGTGAACAGGTCGTACCCGGTCAGCGCCATCGTCTTCGCCGCCACCATCATGCCCTTCACGCCGATCGACATCCCGTCGCACGCCACGGCCTGCCAGCTGTGCGCGGGGACGCCGGGCACCCATGTCGCGGCGGAGATCTCGGCGGTCGGCACGTTCCAGCTCACATCGCCGAGGTCCGTGGACGCCGGCTCGAACGCGTGCGTCTCGGGCGCGAGCTTCTCCTGGGAGCCGAGCGGCTTCGCCGGATCGCCGAGCGTCTTGCGCAGCGCTTCGGCAAACGCGGTCTCCTCGGGCGTGTACGTCACGCCTCCCACCTCCTGCATGTTCTTCCGCGCGAGGCCGGCCAGGTAGCCGTTCGGGAGCAGGTTGTAGATGCCGCCGGCCGGCACGAGTTCCATCGTCGTGCCGGTGCCGAGCGCCGCTCCCTTGGCCGCGTTGAGGATGCGCTCCCAGATGCCGTCCAGCACTCGCATGTCGGGATGGCGGGCGTAGTAGTAGACCTCCGACGTGGCCGGGACGATGTTCGGCGCCGCGCCGCCGTCGGTGATGACGTAGTGGATCCGCGTGTCCTGCGGCACGTGCTCCCGCATCAGGTTCACCATCGCGTCCATCGCTTCCACGGCGTCGAGCGCCGACCGCCCCCGGTCCGGCGCGGCGGCGGCGTGCGAGGCGATCCCCTTGAAGCGGAAGCGCCCGCTGAGCAGCGCGAAGTTGTTCTTCACGCTCGCGTCGTTCTCGTCGGCCGGGTGCCAGGCGACGGCCACGTCGACGTCGGAGAACAAGCCGGCCCTCAGCATGTAGACCTTGCCCTCCCCGCCTTCCTCGGCCGGCGTGCCGTAGAACCGCACGGTCCCCGGCCGCCGCGACGAGGCCATCCAGTTCTTCACGGCGATGGCCGCCGCCATCGAGGCCGTGCCCAGCAGGTTGTGGCCACACCCGTGGCCTGGCGCCCCCACGGTCACCGCGCGCTGTTCCGCGAGCGCCTGCTGCGAAAGGCCCGGCAGCGCGTCGTATTCGCCGATGAACGCAATCACCGGTTTGCCGGACCCGAAGGAGGCGACAAACGCGGTCGGCATGCCGGCGACGCCGCGCTCAACTTTGAAGCCCGCCTGCTCCAGCGTGGACGCGAGCAGGGCGCTGCTCTTCTCTTCCTTGAAGCCCGTTTCGGCGAAGGTCCAGATCTGCTTCGCGATGTCCGCGTAGGCGGGTTGCTGCGACTGGATGGCATCCATCAGCCGCCGGTGCTCGGCGGCGCTATCCTGCGCGCTCGCCGGAGAGGATGTCGACAGGCACACGAACGCCAGAGCAATCGAAAAGCCGAAGCGCATAGTTTCCGTCCGATCTGAATCCTGAATCCTGATCATGCAGCAGCCGCCGCGAGACGACACTCCAGACGGCGTAGGACAGGCGGCGCCGGGCATGGCGCGCAATCTCGCCATGCCAGAACTCGCCCTCGACCACCTCGCAGCACGACGGCACGTTCCCGAGCGGAAGTGGGCGCTTGTGCTCGGCCGCATAGCGCGCGAGTGTTTCGGCCGACGGGCGGGCGGTGTTGACGACGACGACGTCCACGGGCCGGCCGAGCGTCGAACCGATCCAGTCGACCGCGTGGGCGGCGGTGAACTCGCTCATGCCCCGGCCCTCGGTCAGGAGGTTGGCCACCAGGATGACCGGGCCGCTGACCCGGGCGAGCGCCTGGACCATCCCTTCGACGAGCAGCGGCGGCATGAGGCTGGTGTAGAAGCTGCCCGGCCCGATGATGATCGCCTCGAACCCGCCGACCGCGTCGGCGAGCAGCGGGTGGATCCTGGGCGGCGGGTCGAGCCAGAGCCGGCTGATGGGCCGGCCCTCGCTCTGCTTGGCATCCACTTCCACCTCGCCGCGCGTCTGCGAGCCGTCCGCGTACTCGGCGCACACCGACGCCTGCTCGACGCTCGCGGGCCAGACGCGACCGTGGCAGCCGAGCAGCGCGCGCAGGCCGTCGATGGCTGCGAGGAAGTCGCCGCTGTAGCGCTCCATCATGGAGAGCAGGAGGTTGCCGCCGGTGTGACCGGACAGGCGGGCGTGCTCGAGCGTCGGGAGCCGCGAGAGAAGCACGCGGCGCGCCTCCGACTCGTTGCGCGCCAGCGCGAGCGCGCAGCGCAGGATGTCGCCCGGTGGGAGGACACCGAGTTCGTCGCGGAGCACGCCGGAGCTGCCGCCGCTGTCGAACATCGTGACGACCGCATTCACGTCCAGCCACGGGTTCGTTTTGAGGCCGCCCAGCAGGCTGGGCAACCCGGTTCCGCCGCCAAAACACCCGACCCGGATCTCGCGCAGTCGCATGGCCGACATTCTACAGGATGGCCAGTGGATCCAGGAGTGGCGGGTCATACGAGAGGCCGCGAGTCGAGCAGCCGCGGCAACCGGAGCGGGTGGCCGGGCGGGCGCCACCTGGCCGACGGCGCGGTGGGCAGCCCGCCGCAAGCGGGTGTCACCGGCGAGACCAGACGCGGAGCGCTCGCGAGCAGGCATCGCGCGCGGCGCGGGTGCCCACCGCGCCGACAGTGTGGCGACTGCCCGGACAGGACCCGCACACGATCGCGGTTGCCGCTCGAGGCGCGGCCACCTGATCCGGAATGGCGGCCCCTCATCTACGATTAGAATGGTTGCATGGCGCGAATGACTTCGTGGCGCGAGGGGGCCGAGAGCCTTCGGCGCGATCTGGAACGTGCGGTCGGCCCACGCCTGCGGGCGCTCGTCGTCTACGAGGCGCACGGCGCGCTCGGCGACGTGCCGGGCACCTCCGAGGCGACCGCCGACGTGCAGATCCGGCACGAGGACCTGGTCCACACGCTTGCGCTCGTCGACGATCTCTCGGCCGCCGACCTCGCGCTGCTGGCCGCACTCACCTCCAGCTGGGAGACACGTGGCCTGGCCATTCCGCTGATCCTGTCGCCGCGGGAGCTGGCACGCTCCCTCGATGCGTTCCCGCTCGAGTTTTCGCAGATCCTCGCCCGGCACGTCGTGGTGTTCGGCGACGATCCGCTTCAGGGGCTCGCGGTCGATCGCCAGGACCTGCGGCGGGCCTGCGAGGCGCAGGTGAAGAGTCATCTTCTGCACTTGCGCGAGGGCTACTTGCAGGCAGGCGCTGACAGCCGGAAAGTAGCGGAACTCGTCGCCGCCTCGGCCACGCCGCTCCGGGCGCTGCTGGTGAACATTGCCAGGCTGCACGGCATCAACGCCCGCTCGCCGGAGGCCCTGCTGCACTTCCTCGAGACGCGGATGAACTTCCCCGCCGACGGTCTGCGCCCCGTGATCCTGCTCGGCACGCGGTCCAGCACGTTCAGGGGCCCCGACCTCTCCGAGGTCTTCCCGGGTTACCTGCTGGCGGTCGAGCAGCTCGCGCGGCTGGTGGACGAATGGACGCTGTGACGCAACCGCACGGCCTTCGACCATCGGCCGGCCATGGCCTTCGATCACCGTCGGCATGGCCGATCGCAGCCACGGGGCTTCAGCCCGGTGGTTCAGCATGCTGGTCTGCTGCCTGGCCTTGCTGTTTGCGGCGCGCGCCTCCGCCCAAGATCTCCCCGAGCTCACGCAGCCGGTCAACGATTTCGCTGGCATCGTCGACGCCGGGAACTCGTCCGAGATGGATCGGATGATCAGGGCGCTGCAGCAGGCGAGCGGCGACGTCGTCGTCGTCGCAACCGTGGACTCCTTCGCGCCGTACGCGGACATTCGCGAGTACGCCGTCAAGCTGTTCGAGAACCACGGAAAGGGAATCGGCGAAAAGGAGAAGCACAACGGGCTGCTCGTGCTCCTCGCCGTGAAAGATCGCAAGGTGTGGATCGAGGTCGGGTACGGCCTCGAGGAATTCGTCACCGACGGGTACGCCGGCGAAACGAGCCGGCAGTACATGATCCCCTACTTCCGCCAGAACGACTTCGGCGGCGGACTCAAGGCCGGCGTCGCACGCATCGTCGGGCGCATCGCCGATGCCCGGGGCGTGACGCTGGAGGGCGTGAAGCCGGTGCCACGTCCGGCGCGCGGCGACCGGGGTATCTCCGGCGGCACCGTCCTGTTCCTCATCATCATCCTCATCGTCGTCCTTCTCCAGATGCGGGGCGGAGGGCCGGGTGGCTTCGTGGGCCGGCGACGGTACTGGGGCGCCGGAGGATGGAGCGGCTGGAACAGCGGCATCGGTTCGTTTGGAGGCGGGGGCGGCGGCGGCTTCGGCGGAGGCTTTGGCGGGTTCGGCGGCGGCGGAAGCGGCGGCGGAGGCGGCGGCGGGAGTTGGTGAGAAGACCAGCCTGTCGGCTGTCGAGTGTCAGCTGAAGGCTGTCAGCTGGAGGAGTGCACACATGCGACATGCGAAGTTCCGGGCCATCCTGCAACTGGCGCTGCTGACGGTCGTGGCGCTGCCGCTGACCGGCTGCTCGTACAACAAGTTCGTATCACAGGAAGAAGCCATCAAGGCGCAGTGGGCGCAAGTCGAGAACCAGCTGCAGCGCCGAAACGACCTGATCCCGAACCTGGTGAACACGGTGAAGGGCTACGCCAGCCACGAACAAGGCGTCTTCGAGGCGGTGGCGGACTCGCGCGCGAAACTGGCGGGCGCCAGGACGCCCGAAGACCAGATTGCGGCCGCCAACGCGCAGTCGTCCGCCCTCGCGCGCCTGCTCGCCGTTGTGGAGAACTACCCGCAACTGAAGGCGAACGAGCAGTTCAACCGGCTGATGGACGAGCTGTCGGGCACCGAGAACCGGATCGCGACCGAGCGCATGCGCTACAACCAGCGGGTCCAGGAGTACAACACGCTGCGACGGCGATTCCCCTCCAACCTCACTGCCGCCCTGTTCGGATTCAAGGAGCACCCCTTCTTCCAGGCGCCGCCGGAAGCCAAGGCGGTGCCCAAGGTGGATTTCGGACGATAGAACCGCCAGCCGCCTCATCCGCTTCGGCGCGGGCATAGCTTCTGCAACACCTCGGCTGAGGCGAGGTGTCGAATGCGGCAGTGGCCCGGCGACCCGTACCCGCTCGGCGCGACGTGGGACGGGATTGGCGTGAATTTCGCGATCTTCTCGGAGCACGCGTCGCGAGTCGAACTCTGCCTGTTCGACTCGGTTGACGCGAAGCGTGAGTCCGCGCGCATCCGGCTGACAGAACAGACCGACATGGTCTGGCACGTCTACCTGCCCGACGTGCAGCCGGGCCAACTCTACGGTTACCGCATTGACGGACCGTACGATCCCCAGGCCGGCCACCGATACAACCACGCCAAGATCCTCCTCGACCCGTACGCAAAGAGCGTCGCGAGGTCGCTGCAGTGGGCCGACGAGATGTTCGGCTACCGGATTGGCGACCCGGGGGCCGATCTCGGGAGGGATGATCGCGACAACGCCATGTTCGCGCCGCTGGCCGCGGTCGTCGACCCCGCCTTCACGTGGGGCGACGACCGCCCGCCCAAGACGCCGTGGCACGAGACGGTGATCTACGAGGCGCACGTCAAGGGCTTCACTCAGCTCAACCCGCACGTGCCCGAGCGCTTCAGGGGAACCTACCTCGGCCTCGCCTCGGAGCAGGCGCTGAACCACCTGAAGAAGCTGGGCGTCACCGCGGTGGAACTGCTCCCGGTTCATCACCACGTGGACGAACGGGTCCTGGTGGACCGCGGCCTGGTCAACTACTGGGGGTACAACACCCTGGCGTTCTTCGCGCCCGACATCCGCTACACCGTGTCAGCACGCCCCGTCGATGCGGTGCGCGAGTTCAAGATGATGGTCAGGTCGCTCCACGCGGTCGGCCTCGAGGTCATCCTGGACGTCGTCTACAACCACACCGCGGAAGGCAATCACCTCGGGCCGACGCTCTCGCTGCGGGGCATCGACAACATCTCCTACTACCGCCTGGTTCCCGAAAACCTCCGCTACTACATGGACTACACAGGTTGCGGGAACACGCTGAACATGCAGAGCCAGCGCGTGCTGCAGCTGATCATGGACAGCCTGCGGTACTGGATCACCGAGATGCACGTGGACGGGTTCCGATTCGATTTGGCGGCGGCGCTCGCGCGAGAGTTGCACGAGGTCGATCAACTGGCGGCGTTCTTCGACATCATCCACCAGGACCCGGTCATCTCCCAGGTGAAGCTGATCGCCGAGCCGTGGGACCTGGGCGAGGGCGGGTACCAGGTGGGCAACTTCCCCGTCGGCTGGGCAGAGTGGAACGGCAAGTACCGCGACTCGGTGCGGCGATTCTGGCGCGGCGACGGCGGCCAGCTCTCCGAGTTCGCCACGCGCCTCGCGGGCAGCAGCGACCTGTACGAGCGCAGCGGCCGCCGGCCGTATGCGAGCATCAACTTCATCACCGCGCACGACGGGTTCACGTTGCAGGACCTGGTCAGCTACAACGAGAAGCACAACGAAGCGAACGGCGAGAACAACCAGGACGGAAGCAACGACAACCAGAGCTCGAACTGCGGCGTCGAGGGACCGACCGACGATCCGAACGTGCTTGCGCTGCGCGAGCGTCAGAAGCGGAACCTGATGTCGACGCTGCTCCTGTCGCAGGGCGTCCCGATGATCCGCGCCGGCGACGAATTGAGCCAGACCAAGGGCGGCAACAACAACGCGTACTGCCAGGACAACGCCATCAGCTGGGTCGACTGGGACCTGACGCCGGCGCAGCGCGACTTCCTCGACTTCACCCGCCAGGTGATTCACCTCCGCCGGACGGAGCCGGTGCTCCACCGGCGGCGCTTCTTCCAGGGGCGGAACATCCGCGGGGTGGACATCAAGGACATCGCCTGGTTCGACCCGAACGGCCAGGAGATGACCGACGAAGCCTGGAACGCGCCGCTGGTACGCTCGCTAGCGGTGCGCCTGGCCGGAGACGCGATCGACGAGCGGGACGAGCGGGGGCAGCGCGTCGTGGGCAGCACGGTGATCCTGCTTCTGAACGCGGCGGAGAGCGAGGTGACCTTCACCCTGCCGGCGGCGCCACCCCGCTCGTATTGGGAAGAGGTGATCGACGCGGCCAACGGCGTGCACCCGCCAGCCATCGTGTACGGCGGGGCGCGCTACCCGCTCACCGGCCGCTCGCTCGCGGTCCTCGTCCTCCGCCGGGAGAAGCGCCGGCATCAGCTGAACGAACCGACGCGGCCCGGCGAGGCGACGCCCGCCGACGCCAGCCCGGAACGCCCGGCAGCAGCCGCGGCTTCGGGCGACGCCAGGCAGGGGAAGCATGACGAGTTGGTCCGACCCGCCCGGTGACCGGCCGCGGCGCGTCATCGTCGAAGGCGTCACCCCGCAGGTCGACGCAGGGCGGTTCCCGATCAAGCGGACGACGGGCGAGCGGGTGACGG
This sequence comes from uncultured Acidobacteriota bacterium, assembly GCA_963724775.1. Classification (GTDB taxonomy): domain Bacteria; phylum Acidobacteriota; class Vicinamibacteria; order Vicinamibacterales; family Fen-181; genus CAVRWB01. The sequence continues at coordinate 411,988 of CAVRWB010000017.1, read as the reverse complement.
TGGAGGCGGACATCTTTGCCGATGGCCACGACCAGATCGCGGCGGTGCTCCGTTACCGCATCGCCGAGGCGCCCACGGCGACCCGCGACATCCCAGCCGACATGGCATGGCGGGAAGCGCCAATGACAGCGGTCGGGAACGACCGCTGGCGCGCGTCGTTCGCGGTCGATACGCTCGGGCGCTGGGAGTACACCATCGAGGCGTGGGTGGACCGCTTCGGGTCGTGGCGGGAAGACCTCGCGAAGAAGTACGCCGCCGGCATGAACGTGACGAGCGAACTGCTCGAGGGAGCCGCGTTGATCCGCCGAACGGCCGAAGGCCTGCCCGTGGGCAAACCGGAAACGTGGCGCGAAGCCGAGGCGTGGCGCAAAGCTCCAGCTTTGCGTGACCCAGCCGAAGCGGAAGCTTCGGCCTACGCCGCCGAAGCAGAAGCTCGGCCTGCACCGCCGACGCAGAAGCTTCGGCCTGCACCGCCGAAGCAGAAGCGTCGGCCTACGCCGCTGACACCCACCACGCGCCCGCCCCGCGCGATTGGCTGCTCGGGCGCGCGCTCCTCCTCGAAGGACCGGACGACGCCGATCTCAAGGTGGCGGTGGCGCTGGCCGACCGCCTGGCCGACGAGATCCGCGCGCACGCGAGCCGGGCGTCGGCCACCAGGTACGACCGCGTCCTCTCTGTCGTCGTCGAGCGGCCGCGGGCGCGATTTGGCGCCTGGTACGAATTCTTCCCGAGGTCTGCCGGGCGCGACGCGGCTCGAAGCGCGACCTTTGCGGAGGCCGCGGAGCGCCTGCCGGACATTTCGGCAATGGGCTTCGACGTGATCTACCTGCCGCCGATCCACCCTATCGGCCGCAGCTTCCGCAAGGGACGGAACAACGCGCTTGCGGCAGGGCCCTCCGATCCCGGGAGTCCCTGGGCGATCGGCGCGGCGGAAGGCGGCCACGATGCCGTGGAGCCTGGACTGGGCACCCTCGAGGACTTCGAACACTTCGTCGGCGTCGCCCGGCGGTTCGGCCTGGAGGTGGCCCTCGACCTTGCGCTGCAGGCGTCGCCGGATCATCCGTGGGTCAGGCAGCGCCCGGAATGGTTCCACCACCGGCCCGATGGAACGATCAAGTACGCGGAGAATCCGCCCAAGAAGTACCAGGACATCTACCCGATCGACTTCGAGTCGCCTTCGGGCTGGCGCCCGCTGTGGCAGGCGATCGCGGACGTCGTCGCCGGCTGGATCGCGCGCGGTGTCCGGATCTTTCGCGTGGACAACCCGCACACCAAGCCGTTCCCGTTCTGGGAATGGCTGATCACGGAGATTCACCGCCGCCACCCAGACGTGGTCTTCCTGGCCGAGGCCTTCACGCGGCCGAAGCCGATGTGCTACCTCGCGAAGGCCGGCTTCTCGCAGTCGTATACCTACTTCACCTGGCGAAACACCAAGCGGGAAATCACCGACTACTTCGATGCGCTCGCCAAGGGAAACACCCGGGAGTACTTTCGCCCCAACCTGTTCGCCAACACGCCGGACATCCTCCCCGAATTCCTCCAGCGCGGCGGCAAGCCGGCGTTCAAGGCTCGCCTCATCCTCGCGGCAACACTGGGGGCGAGTTACGGCATCTACAGCGGCTTCGAGCTGTGCGAGAACCGCGCGGTTCCGGGGACCGAGGAATACATCGACTCGGAGAAGTACGAGGTTCGCCCGAGAGACTGGGACCGTCCCGGCCACATCAAGGAACTCGTGTCGCGTGTGAACCAGATCCGGCGCGGCAACCAGGCGCTTCACGCGGACGGATCGCTGCAGTTCCACGCGACGGACAACGAGCAGGTCATCTGCTATTCGAAGATCGCGCCGGAGTCGCGCAACCGGATCCTGGTCGTCGTCAACCTGGACCCATTCGCCCGCCAGGACGCCTGGGTCTCTGTCCCAATCGCCCACATGGAACTGGCCGGGCGGGACTCGTACGCGGTGCACGACCTGCTGACCGACGAGGTGTTCACGTGGCGCGGCGACTGGAACTTCGTGCGGCTGGAGCCCGACGTCCGCCCCGCGCACATATTCAGAATCGAGGATGGCTAGCGGGCCGCTCCACGTTCTACGTTCTACGTTCTACGTTCTCACGTTCTCCGTTCTACGTTCTACGTTCTCAGTTCCCATTCCGTCTATGCCTGATCCCCTCTGGTACAAGGACGCCATCATCTACGAGCTGCACGTGAAGGCGTTCCTCGACACGAACAACGACGGCATCGGCGACTTCCGCGGCCTGACCGAGAAGCTCGACTACCTGCAGTCGCTCGGCATCACGTGCGTCTGGCTGCTGCCGTTCTACCCGTCGCCGCTGCGCGACGATGGGTACGACATCGCGTGGTATCAGGGCATCCATCCGTCCTACGGCACGATGAAGGACTTCAGGGTGTTCGTGGAGGAAGCGCACCGGCGCGACTTGCGAGTGCTCACGGAGCTCGTCGTCAACCACACCTCGGACGAGCACCCGTGGTTCCGGGCGGCGCGCCACATGCCGCCGGGATCGCCCGAGCGCGAGTTCTACGTCTGGAGCGACACCAAGCAGCGCTACGAGGACGCCCGCATCATCTTCACCGACACCGAGACCTCGAATTGGACCTGGGACCCCGCGGCCGCGGCGTACTACTGGCACCGCTTCTTCCACCACCAGCCCGACCTGAACTACGACAACCCGGAGGTGATCGACGCCGTGCTGCGGGTGATGACGTTCTGGTTCGACATGGGGGTCGACGGGATGCGGCTCGATGCCGTGCCGTATCTCATCGAACGCGACGGAACGATCTGCGAGAACCTGCCGGAGACGCATGCGATCCTCCGCCGCATTCGCGCGCAAGTCGATGCCCGTTACCCCGATCGGATGCTGCTCGCCGAGGCGAACCAGTGGCCGCCCGACGTCCGCCCGTACTTCGGCGACGGTGACGAGTGCCAGATGGCGTTCCACTTCCCGCTCATGCCGCGCATCTTCATGGCGGTCGAGCAGGAGGACCGCCATCCGATCACCGAGATCCTGAGCCAGACGCCGGACATCCCCGACAACTGCCAGTGGGCGCTGTTCCTTCGCAACCACGACGAGCTGACGCTGGAGATGGTGACCGACGAGGAGCGCGACTACATGTACCGCGCCTACGCGGCAGACCCGCGGATGCGCCTCAACCTCGGCATCCGGCGCCGCCTCGCACCGCTCGTGCAGAACAGCCGGCGGCGGATCGAACTGCTGCACTCGCTGCTCTTCTCGCTGCCCGGCACGCCGGTCATCTACTACGGCGACGAGATCGGGATGGGCGACAACATCTACCTTGGCGATCGGAACGGCGTGCGGACGCCCATGCAGTGGACCAGCGATCGCAACGCGGGCTTCTCGCGGGCCGATCCCGCGGCCCTCTACGCGCCGCCGATCATGGACCCGGTGTATGGCTACCAGGCGGTCAACGTCGAAGCGCAGGAGCGCTCGCCCTGGTCGCTGCTGCAGTGGATGCGGCGCATGCTGCGCCTCAGGAGACAGCACCAGACGTTCGGCCGCGGCACCATCCGGTTCCTGCAGCCCGCCAACCGCAAGATCCTGTCGTTCTTCCGCCAGGACGGCGGCGAGACCATTCTCGTCGTCGCCAACCTCGCCCGGACGGTCCAGCCGGTCGAACTGGACCTCCACGAGTTCCGGGGCCGGACGCCTGTGGAGATGGTCGGACGAACCGAGTTCCCGCGGATCGGCGAGACGCCGTACTTCCTGTCGCTGAGCCCGTTCGGCTTCTACTGGTTCCTCATGGTGGACCAGCCGGCGCCGATCAGCGCGAGGCTTGCGGCGCCGGAGGTGGTCGAGGCGACATCGCCCCTGCCTGCGCTGCTGGCCGGCGGCGCCTGGGACACGCTGCTCGACGGCAACGTGAGGCGCCTGGTCGATCGCGAGTGCCTTCCGCGCTATCTGCCGCGCCAGCGATGGTTCGCCGGCCGCGCTCGACAGCTGACCTCCGCGCAGATCGTCGACTGGGCGGTGATCCGCCGGGGCCGCGACCCGGTGTTCCTGGCGATCGTCCGGGCCGTCTACGCCGATGGCGGCTTCGAGGAGTACTTCCTGCCGCTCGTGGCAGATTCGACGACCACGGCGGAGCAACTGGCCCAGTCGTGCCCCCAAACCGCGGTGGCGCTCATCACCGGCGCCCGGAAAGGTGTCCTCCACGACGGCTGCAGCGGGGAGCGGTTGGGCCGCGATCTCCTCTCCGCGATCGCGCAGGGCCGGACGTTCCTGTCGCACGCGGGCGAAGTGGCGGCCGCACGGGCCGCCGCGATGGCCGCCGTGGAGCAGGTGGATCGGCGGTTCGAGTCGCTGCCCGTGCGGGCGAGCCGGGGGGAGCAGAGCAACACGTCGCTCGTGTTCGGCGATCGAGTCATCCTCAAACTGTTCCGCCGGCTCGTCCCCGGGCCCAACCCGGACATCGAGATTGGCCTGCAGCTGTCCGACGTCATGCACTTTCCGCGCGTCCCAGGCCTGGTTGGGACCCTGTCCTACCAGAGGCCGGGCGGCGCCCCGACCGCGCTGGCCGTCGCGCATCGCTTCGTGCCGCATCAGGCAGACGGGTGGGCTCATGCCATCCAGGAGGTGAGCCGCTTCTTCGACCGCGTGGCGAGCGCCCCCGAGCAACTGCCGCCGCCTCGAGCCACGGTCTCCGCGGGCATCGCCACCGGCGAGGCGCCGCCCGCGTTGCTCGATGCCATGGGCGGCTACCTGCAAACGGCGACAAAACTCGGACAGCGGACCGGAGAACTGCACGCCTCGCTCGCCGCCGACGACCACAACCCGGCTTTCGCCCCCGAACCATTCGTCACGCGCGATCTCGCCATGGTGGCCGCACGCGTCGCCGACGAGTCGCGGCCGACCTTCGAGATGCTGGAGCGCCTGCTCGGCTCGCTGCCGGAGGACGCCCGGGCGGGCGCGGGCGCCGTGCTCGCGCAGCGCCGCGAGCTCATGGGCAGGATGCTGTCCCTGTCGGGCGGACGCGACATGGGCAGGAAGATCCGGGTTCACGGCGACTACCACCTCGGACAGGTCCTCTGGGCGGAGGACGACTTCTATGTCCTGGACTTCGAGGGCGAACCGGACCGCCCGCTCGACGAGCGCCGTGCGAAACAGTCGCCGCTCAAGGACGTCGCGGGGATGGTCCGATTGTACGGGTACGCCGCATCCGCGGGGCTCCGGTCATTCGCGCTGGCCCATCCGATGGACCGCGAGCGCCTCGAGGGATGGGCGACGCTATGGCACACGTGGGCGTCCGCTTCATTCCTGCACGGCTACCTCGACGCCGTGTCGCCGGCGGCGGTCCTGCCGCCCGACCGCGCGGCCATCGACATGGTCCTCGGGGTGTTCATCCTGGAAAAGGCCCTGTACCAGCTTCGGTACGAGTTGAACCACCGGCCCGACTGGGTGTCGATTCCCCTGTCGGGCATCCTCGAGCTTCTCGGGCGGTAGCGCCCCGCCGGAGGACCATGCCGCACGCGCCCTCGCTGCCCTGCAGCACCTACCGTCTCCAGTTCAGTCACCAGTTCACCTTCGCGGACGCCGAGCGCATCGTCCCGTATCTGGATCGGCTGGGCGTCAGCGAGGTGTATGCGTCGCCGTACTTGATGGCGCGCGCGGGCTCGATGCACGGCTACGACATCTGCGACCACACGCGCCTGAATCCCGAGGTCGGGGGCCAGGACGAGTACGATGCCTTCGTCGCCGCGCTTCATCGCCATCACCTTGGCCAGCTCCTCGACTTCGTCCCCAACCACATGGGAATCGACCCCGAGACGAACCCGTGGTGGCACGACGTGCTCGAGAACGGCCGGTCCTCGGCATTCGCGCACTTCTTCGACATCGACTGGGAGCCGGTGAAGCAGGAGCTGAAGAACAAGGTGCTCTTGCCGATCCTGGGCGACCAGTACGGGCTGGTGCTCGAGCGAGGGGACCTGCGACTGGGGTTCGAGCGCGGCGCGCTGCGCCTCGACTACTTCGAGCACCACCTGCCCGTGAATCCCCGCAGCGCCGTGCGCGTGCTGGAGCACCGCCTCGACGACCTGCGCCGCGAGGTCCCGGAAGACGATGCCGAGATGCGGGAGTACCTGAGCATCACGACCGCGCTGCGGAACCTCCCGGGGATCGAGGAGACCGATCCGGAACGGATCGCCGAGCGCCGCCGCGAAAAGGAGGTGGCCCGCGAGCGCCTGGAGCGCCTGGTCGAACGCGCGCCGCGCATCGCTGCACACATCACCCGCGCCGTGGCCGCATTCAACGGCCGTCCAGGCGAGCCGGAGAGCTTCGACCTCCTCCACGCGCTCCTCGAGGAACAACCCTACCGCGTCGCCTACTGGCGCACGGCCGCGCACGAGATCAACTACCGCCGGTTCTTCGACATCAACACGTTGGCCGCTTTGCGGATGGAAGACGAAGACGTGTTCGAGGCGACACACGCGTTGATCCGGGAACTGCTCGCCAGCGGCGCGGTGACCGGGCTGCGGATCGATCACCCGGACGGCTTGTACGATCCAGCGAAGTACTTCGAGCGCCTGCAGGCCCTGTGGCGCGCGCTGGACGGCGGGAACGACTCGTCCGCGCCGACACCCGCCGGGCAGCGGCTGTACATCCTTGCCGAGAAGATCCTGTCGTCCGGCGAGGAATTGCCGGCCGAGTGGCCGATCGCCGGGACGACGGGGTACCAGTTCGTCAACGACGTCAACGGCGTGCTCGTGGACCAGGGCGGCGAGCGCCCTCTGCGCCAGTTCTATACGCGGTACACGAGGCAGACGGCCGCGTTCGGGGAGGTCGTGTACGAGAGCAAGCGCCTGATAGCGGGGTCCTCGCTCGCGAGCGAGCTCAACGTGCTCGCCCACGTCCTCAACCGCATTTCCGAATCGAACCGGCGCTCGCGCGACTTCACGCTCGAGAGCTTGCGGGGGCTGCTCCAGGAAGTGGTCGCGGGCTTTCCCGTCTACCGAACCTACGTGAGCCCCAGGGGGTGGACGGCCGCCGACCGCGAGCGCATCGAAACGGCCGTCACGCGCGCGCGCTGGCGAAACCCGGCCGTCGAGACGTCGGTCTTCGACTTCTTCCGGGAAGTCGTCTTGCCCCGGGACGATACGCCGGTCGCGACGGAGACGACCGAAGGAGACGGCCCCGAAGTGGACCGGCGCGACGGCTATGCACCAGGCGACCGTCGCGACTACCACGCGCGGCTCGCCTTCTCGATGAAACTCCAGCAGTTCACCGCGCCGGTGCAGGCGAAGGGCCTGGAGGACACGGCTTTCTACCGGTACAACCCGCTCATCTCGCTGAACGAGGTCGGCGGCGCACCGTGGCGTTTCGGCAGGACGGTCGCGGAGTTCCACGAAGCCAACCTCGCCCGCCAGCGCTTCTGGCCGAGCGAGATGACCGCGACGGCGACCCACGACACCAAGCTCGGCGAGGATGTCCGCGCTCGTATCTCGGTCCTGTCACAGGTGCCCGGGGAATGGCGCAAGCACGTGGCGCGGTGGACGCGCATCAACACGGGGTACAAGAGCAGGCTGCAGGGGAACCCGGCACCCGACCGCAACGACGAGTACCGCTTCTACCAGGTCCTTGTCGGCGTCTGGCCTGCCGCGGGCGGCGTCCCGGACGCGGCGCTCGTCTCGCGGGTCCGCGAGTACATGACCAAGGCGATCAAGGAGGCGAAAGTTCACACCAGCTGGGTGAATGACAACGAAGCCTACGACCGGGCGACGGCCACGTTCGTCGAGCGCGCGCTCACCGGCCACGCCGCCCCACGCTTCCTCGCGTCGTTTCTTCCGTTCCAGGCTCGAGTCGCGGAGCTGGCGCTGTCGAACAGCCTGTCTCAGCTCGTGCTGAAGATCGCGTCCCCCGGCGTCCCCGACACGTACCAGGGCAACGAGTTCTGGGACTTGCGGCTTGTCGATCCCGACAACCGCGCACCGGTCGACTTCGACCAGCGCGCCCGGTTCCTGGCGGATCTCGACCCGCTCCTGCCGGTAGCCGGCCGTGACGCTCCCCTGCTCACCGGCCGCGACGCCCGCCACGACGTGGCGGACCTCCTCGAGCACTGGCGCGACGGCCGGATCAAGCTGTGGATTACCGCTTGCGCGCTGCGCCTGCGGCGGGCATGTGGGAACGTGTTCGTCGGTGGAGACTACATCCCGCTCCAGGTGTCCGGAGCGGTGCCCGCGGAACCGGTCGCGTTTGCCCGGACCCACGGCACGGCGGCTGTCGTCGCCGTTGCGCCTCGCCTGCTGGGACGAGCGGGGAGCGACTGGAAGGCGTGGTGCGCCGCCTGGGGCGATGCCCAGCTCAACCTGCCGCCCGGGCTGGCGGGACGGAAGTGGCGAAGTGCGATTACCGGTGAGTCGCTGGACGCAGAGAGCCGCGGCGAGGCGGGCGTCCTGCCGCTTGCGCGGCTACTGACGCCCTGCCCGGTCGCGTTGTTAATGGCGGAGGAGTGACGGAAGGAAGGAAATGAGAACTTGGAACTGAGAAGCGAGAACGGTAAAAACTGGACCTGCACTGGGCGGTTTCTCAGTTCTACGTTCTCACGTTCTACGTTCTCAGTTCTGTCTCAGACGTTCTCACTTCCGGCGGCCGCTCTTGCCGGCAGAGCGTCGGCGCGACCCTGTCGAACGGCGGCCGCCGCGATCTTCGGCTCTCGACGAGGAGGGGCGGGCGCCGAGCGCGCCGCGCCGGCGTCCCGCGGGCTGTTCCTGTTCGCCCGCCGCCCGCGGATTCGCGATCGATTCGGCGATCGACGTCAGCTTCTCGTCCGTCGCCTTCTCCTCCTCGAGCGTCTGCTCGAGGAGTGAGGCCGCGCGCGAATGACCCAGCTGGTTCGCGAAGGTACGCGCCGTCCCGTAGGACGCGATCTCGTAGTGCTCGACCTTCTGTGCCGCGGCGATCAGCAGCGCATCCCTCGTGGGGCCCTCGTCGGCCTCCTCCAGCATCTGCTGGCCTTCCTCGATGATGCTCCGCATCGCCTCGCACTTCTTTCCGCGCGCGCGTTCGCCCAGTTCCTCGAACACCTGGTTGAGGCGTTCGATCTGGCCGTTGGTCTGCTCGAGGTGCTGTTGAAACGCCGACCTCAGTTGCTCGGACGAGGCGGCCTTCACCATCTTCGGCAGCGCCTTGGTGATCTGCTTCTCGGCGTCGAGGATGTCGCGGAGTTCGTCTATCATCAACGGCTCGAGCGAATCGAGTTTCGGCATGGTTCATGTGCTCCATTGGCGCGGGCACGATGCCGCCCGCGCGAGTTAGCCGAAACCCTCAGCAAGATGACGGCCACCCTACGCGATCGCTTCGCGCAAGACGACCGCGCCGTCGCGCGTCCGCGCAAGGAAACGCGACTGGGTGAGTTCGTCGATCAGCGCTTCACACGTCGACCGATCCATGCCCCAGAGACGCTGCGCTTGTGACACCGTGAGCTTCAACCCTGGCATCTCCAGGAACTCGGCTCTGACGCGTCGGAGCGTCGACTCAGTGAGCAGGGACGTGGGGCTCATGAAGCCTCCTCTGAAGAAACGGGTTATCGCCGCCACCCGCGCGGGGTACCGCGCGTGGCTTCCAATGATCAGTAGTGGTCGGCTGGTATTGCGAGCAGGCCGGAAAATCCCCGGCGCGGTAGACTAAGCAAGTGAGATACCACCGGGCTCATCCGCGTGGGCCTGCGATTTCTCGACTGTATCTGTTGTAGAGCTTGGGTGGTGGCGCGTCGCCTGGGTGACAGGTGTGTAAGGGAGTGTAAAGAAGGCTGTCAGGATAGGCGACCGGGTTGCCTGAGCCCGGAGCAACCGCGTTGACCACATGCCGCGCGACGCCCACGACCGGCGCCCCGGCCGGTCAGCAAATTCTCGGCAGTTGCTCCCCGCTCAACATGTCGACTATCCGGCTGGCGCCGAGCACGCTGCGAAGGGTGACCAGCTCGCCTCCGCTGGTAGTACGGCCGATGACGACCGAGCCGGCGGCCACCGGGTGGCGCCGCAGGATGGCCACCGCCCTGTCGGCCTGGTCTTCGGGGACGAACGCCACGAATCGCCCCTCGTTGGCGACATAGAGCGGGTCGAACCCCAGGATTTCGCAGGCCCCGCGCACGTCCTCTCGCACGGGCACCTGCCGCTCATCGATGGAGAAAGAGACCCCGGCCGCCTGGGCAATCTCGTTGAGCCCGCTGGCGAGGCCTCCTCGCGTGAGGTCGCGGAGGCAATGGACGTCGATGCCGCCCGCGAAAAGGTCCAGCACGGGTTCCGCGACGGGCGCGCAATCGCTCTCGATCGCACTCTCGAACTCGAGGCCCTCGCGGACCGCCATGATGGCCATCCCGTGCCGGCCGATGTCGCCGCTGAGGATGACGGCGTCACCGGGGCGAACAGACGACGGGGCAATGCGCAGCTCGTGCTCGACAGCCCCGATGCCGGCGGTGTTGATGAAGATGCCATCGCCCTTGCCGCGGTCCACCACCTTGGTGTCGCCGGTGACGATCTCGACGCCGGCCGCCCGCGCCGCATCGCGCATCGACGCGACAACCCGCTCGAGCGTGTCGATGGGCAGCCCCTCCTCGATGATGAAGCCGGCGCTGAGGTAGCGCGGACGCGCGCCTCCCATGGCCAGGTCGTTCACCGTGCCGTTCACGGCCAGCGTCCCGATGTCGCCGCCGGGAAAGAACAGCGGGCGCACGACGTACGAGTCGGTCGTGAACGCCAGCCGCCCGCCCCCGAGGTCGAGGACCGCCGCGTCGTGCCGGGTCTCGAGCGCCGGGTTTCGGAAGGCGGACATGAACACCTGCTCGAGCAGCTGGTGCATCAGCCGTCCTCCGCCGCCGTGCGCCAGCAGCACGGTCGAGTACCGCCCCAGGGGTGTCGGACACGAAGGTGCGATGTCGGTCATGACGTCCTGTAGGACAGGCGTCTCGCCTGCCGTAGGACAGGCGTCCCGCCTGTCGTGGGTTGGCGTCCCGCCTGTCGTAGGACAGGCGTCTCGCCTGTCGTGGTTGCGTCCCGCCTGCCGTAGGACAGGCGTCCCGCCTGTCGGGGTTGCGTCCCGCCTGCCGTAGGACAGGCGTCTCGCCTGTCGTCGGGACAGGCGTCTCGCCTGTCGCGGTTGCGTCCCGTGTCCGTAGGACAGGCGTCCCGCCTGTCGGGGTTGCGTCCCGGCTGCCGTAGGACAGGCGTCCCGCCTGTCGTCGGGTCACGCACCGGCCGCGATGCGCCGATGGCGGTAGTACGCCGCGCAGGCGCCCTCGCTCGAGACCATCGTCGCGCCCATTGGATGCTCGGGCGTGCAGCGGGTGCCAAACGCCTGGCACTCGTTGGGCTTGATCAGCCCCTGGAGCACCAGCCCGCTCACGCATTCCGAGGGCTCCGGGCGCGGCCCGACAGCGCTCAGGTCGAACCGGCGCTCGGCGTCGAACTCTTGGTACTCGGCCCGCAGCCCCAACCCGCTTTGGCCGATTTCGCCAATGCCTCGCCACGCGCGGTCCACGATTTCGAACACCTGGCCGACGAGCGATTGAGCCGGCCGGTTGCCCGCCTCTGTCACGACCCGCGTGTACTGATTCTCGACCTCCGCCCTGCCCTGCTCGAGCTGCGAGAGGCACATGTGAATCCCCTGCAGGAGATCGAGCGGCTCGAAGCCGGTGACCACGATCGGCACGCGGTGGCGGGCGGCGACCGGGAAGTACTCGCGGTAGCCCATCACGGCGCACACGTGACCAGCCGCGAGGAATCCCTGCACGCGGCACGAGGGCGACGACAGGATCGCCTCGAGCGCCGGCGGCACGAGCACGTGCGACACGAGGAGGCTGAAGTTGCCAACGCCCTGCTGTTTCGCCTGATACACGGCCATCGCGTTGCCCGGGGCCGTCGTCTCGAAGCCGACCGCGAAGAACACCACCTGCCGGTCCGGGTGCTGCCGGGCGATCTTCACGGCGTCGAGGGGCGAGTAGACGATTCGCACGTCGCCGCCGGCCGCCTTGACGGCAAGCAGATCGCGGTCGGTGCCGGGAACGCGCAGCATGTCACCGAAGGAGCAGAAAATGACCTCCCGCCGTGACGCGATGGCGATGGCGCGGTCGATCTTCTCGAGAGGCGTCACGCACACCGGGCAACCCGGCCCGTGCAGCAGCGTGACCGACGAGGGCAGCAACTCGTCGAGCCCGTACTTGAGGATCGCGTGCGTCTGACCGCCGCACACCTCCATCAAGGTCCACGGTCGCGTCACGAGGCCCTGGATGGCCTTCACCCACCGCTCGGCGGCAACCGGATCCCGGTACTCGTCCAGGTACTTCACGAGCCCGACTCCTCGTCGGCCAGCGCGAGGCGCTGGAGTTCCTCGAAGACCTGCACCGCCTGCGCCTCGTCGATCTGGCTGAGCGCGAACCCCGCGTGCACGATCACGTAATCGTCCACCCCGGCCTCGGGAACATACGCGAGGCTCACCTCCTTGATCACGCCGCCGAAGCTGACGCGCGCAAACCGCGTCAACGGGTCATCGCCGCTCGTGCTCACGATCTTCCCGGGAATGGCAAGGCACATTACAACTCCGCATTGTTCCAATTTCTCGATTTGACGATTTGACGATTTCTCGAATTGGCGACTTCTCAATTTTCGATTTCTCGATTCGGCGATTCGCGATTCGCGATTCGAGGAATCGGACTTCTCAGCCAGCAGCCTGCGGGACTCGAAATCGAACAATCGCCAATCGGCAATTCGTCCTTTACTCGACCCTATTCCCTATCCCGGGGGGGGTGGGGCCCCCTTTCCGCCAATCGTCAATCGCCAATTCTGTTTAGTCGATCCGCTTCCCCACCCCCCGTCCCGCCGCCACCACCTGGCCCAGCGAGATGCCGCCGTCGTTGGGCGGGATGCGCTGGTGCCAGCAGGGCCGGAAGCCCGCCTCGCGCAGCCGGGCGACCGCCCGCTCGACCAGGTACCGATTCTGGAAGCAGCCGCCGGACAGCGCGACGCGCGAGTGGCCTGCAAGGCGGGCGACGCCCACGATGCCCTCGGCGAGAGCATGGTGGAACCGCGCCGCAATCACGCCCGCCGGGGTTCCGGCGGCCACGTCCTCCAGCAGCGCACCGACCATCCGGGCCCAGTCGACGACCCAGCGCGGCGCATCGGGCTGAGACGCGTCACTCGCGGCGGGTTCGACCGGCGTGATGTCCAACGGATACGCCGCCTCGCCGGAGTGATCGGCCGCCGCGTACTCGAGTTCCATCGCGGCCTGTCCCTCGTAGCGCGAGACCTGGCGCAGCCCCGCAAGCGAGGCCACGGCATCGAACAGCCGCCCGACGCTGCTGGTCAGCGGCGTGTTGACCCCGCGCTCGATCATGCGGGTCAGCACGCGGAGTTCGCGCTCCTCGAAGGGTCGCCAGGCCTGGGACCACGCCGCTTTGTCTTCAAGGCCGTAGGGCAACGCTCCAGCTTTACCTTCCGCACCGGCGAGACGCCGGCTCGGCGCGCCGAAACCGACTCCCACCTCGTGCAGCAACCCGAGCGCGCTCCGGCGCGGTTCCCTCACCGCCTGGTCTCCGCCGGGAAGCGGGAAGGGCCGGAACGTCGCCACCCGCCGCACGGACGCGCCGTCCACCGCGAAGAACTCACCGCCCCAGATGGTCCCGTCCAGTCCGTAACCGGTGCCGTCCCATGCCACACCGAGCGCCGGCCCGTCGATCTCGTTCTCGGCCAGGCACGCGAGCACGTGCGCCACGTGGTGCTGGACTTCCAGCCGCGGCAGGCCCGATCGACGCGCGTAGCCGCTCGACAGGTAGTTCGGGTGCGCGTCGCAGGCGATGAGCCGCGGCCGACACTCGTAGAGATCCTCGAAGGCGGCGATAACCCGCTCGAACGCCCCGTACGCCTCGGACGTCTCCAGGTCCCCGACGTGCTGGCTCACGAAGACATTCGCACCGACGGAAAGCGACACCGTGTTCTTGAGGTGCGGGCCGACCCCGAGCACCGCGTCGGCAGCGCCCGACACGGTCACGGGAAGGGGCGCGTAGCCGCGCGCGCGGCGCAGTAGCAGTTCCCGGTCCAGCACGACGCGCACGATGGAGTCGTCCACGTGGCGTGCGATTGGCCGGTCGTGGACGAGAAAGACGTCCACCAGCGACGCGAGCCGCGCCAGGGCCTCGAGATTGTCGGTGCAGATCGGTTCGTCCGACAGGTTACCACTCGTCGCCACGATCGGGAAATCGAGCTCGGCCAATAGGAGGTGGTGGAGAGGCGTGTACGGCAACATCACGCCGAGCGCCGGGTTGCCCGGGGCGACAAGGTCGGAGACGCGCTCCCGCAAGGCTGGCCCGCCTTCGCTCGGCTTCGGCGAGTCCGCCGAAGCGCTTCGCGCGGAGGCGGAAGCCTTGCGCCCTGGGTGGTGCCGCTCGAGCAGGACGATGGGCGCTTCGGGGCTCGTCAACAGCGTCTCTTCCAGCGGGCTGACGAGGCACTCCGCGCGGATCTGGTCGAGCGACGGGAACATCAGCGCGAACGGCTTTTCCTCACGGGCCTTCGCCTCCCGGAGTCGGCGCACCGCCTCGCCGTTCCGGGCATCGACTGCGAGGTGGAATCCGCCGAGGCCCTTCAGGGCCACCGTCTGCCCAGCCCGGATACGAGAGGCGGTTTCCCGGAGCGCCTCGTCGCCGGTGGCGATCACCGCACCGTCCCGCTGCCAGAGCGCGAGCCGCGGCCCGCAGACGGGGCAGGCGTTCGGCTGCGCGTGGAAGCGGCGATCGGTCGGGTCCTCGGTACTCTGCGCGGCACGCGGGACACATCGCAAAGCCCGCCATCGTCGTGCGCGCGCGGTCGTACGGGAGCGCCTGGATGATGCTGAAGCGCGGCCCGCAGTTGGTGCAGTTGGTGAACGGGTAGCGGTACCGCCGGTTCGCGGGGTCGCGGATGTCAGCGCAGCAGTCGGGGCAGGTCGCGATGTCCGGGAGAACGAGGACGCTCTTGGCGCCGTCTTCGCTCGCGCGGATCTCGAACCCGGTGTAGCCGGCCGCATCGAGCCGCGACGACTCGATCCCCTGGATCACCGAGCGGGGAGGCCGCTCGCGCTCGAGCCTCACCCTGAAGTCGGTGAGAACCGGCGGCGGGCCGTCGACCTCGATGACCACGCCGCTGGCCGAGTTGTTGACCCAGCCGGCCAGGTGGAGTTCCGTCGCCAGGCGGTAGACGAACGGGCGAAACCCGACGCCCTGGACGGCGCCGCGGATCCAGACCTTGAGACGTTCGACACCGAGGCCTCGGGAGTCTTTTTGTGGCATTACAGATCTGTATTACAAAACTGTTTTGCCACAAAAAGACTCCCGAGGCCTACGGCAGTTCCAGCGTCACCCGCATCACCTGCGGGTCGTCGTCCTTGGCGTGCACTTCGAAGCCCTGCTTCTGGCAGAGGCGCACCATCTCGACGTTCTCCACCAGGACGTCCGCCGTGACGTGCTGGATGTGCTCGTCGCGCGCGACGTCCTTGAGCCGTGAGAGGAACTCGCAGCCCAGCCCCTTGCCCTGCACTTCGTCACGGATGACAATCGCGAACTCTGCCTCGCTGTGGCCGTGGATCTTCGTCAGGCGGCCGACGCCCAGGACCTCGCGCTCGCCAGTTTCGGGGTCGCGGCGCTCCGCGACGAGGGCCATCTCGCGGTCGTAGTCGATGAAGCAGATGCGCGTCAGCCGCTCGTGCGCGACCCGCTGGTTCAGCTTCAGCATGTGGAAGTAGCGCAGGTAGACGCTGCGCTCCGACAGCTTCTCGTGGAACTTCACCATCAGCGGTTCGTCCTCGGGCCGGATCGGCCGGATCGTGACCGGCGTTCCGTCCTTCAGCCGCCACTCGCGCACGTACTGCATCGGGTACGGCCGAATCGGCAGCGGCGGCAGGTTCTCGACGGTCACCTCCGGGCCGTGAACGATGATCCGCGCGTCGAGAGCGACGAGCCGCTCGTCGGAGGCGAGCAGCGGGTTGATGTCCACCTCCCGGATCCAACGCTGCTCGACGATCAGCTGGCTGAAGCGGACGAGCAGCCGCTCGATGGCGGGAAGATCGACCGGCTTGCGGCCGCGCACGCCCTTCAACGCCTCCAGGATGCGCGTCTGCTCCATCATGCGTCGCGCCAGCGTGCTGTTGAGCGGGGGCAGCGCCAGCGCGCGGTCGCGGTACACCTCCACGAGCTGGCCGCCCGCGCCGAACATGACGACCGGTCCGAACTGCGGGTCCGCGACGCTCCCGACGATCAGCTCGTAGCCGCCGTCCGCCTTCATCATCGGCTGGACGGTGACCCCTTCGAAGTGCTCGGGCGCGGCCTTGACCGACACGGCGTCCCGAATGCGGTCCCAGGCACGGCGGACGTCCGCCTCGTCCTGCAGGTTCAGCTCGACGCCGCCCACGTCCGTCTTGTGCGTGACCGCATGGGAATAGAGCTTGACGACGACCGGGTAACCGAGTGCCTCAGCGATGGCGGCCGCCTCGTCCGGCGTCCGCGCCACGCGTGTCTCGACGACGGGGATGTCGTAGGCCGCCAGCACCTGCTTCGACTCGGCTTCGGTGAGCAGCGTGCGCCCCTCGGCGCGCGCGGTCCCGATGATGCGGTCGGCCTCCACCCGCCTGCGCTCGATGCCGTCGATGTCCGCGGGCAGCGCCGGCGTCTCGTAGAGGCCGCGAAGGTTGTAGCTGTACTTCCACATCAGGAAGAACATCCGCGCGGCGGTGTCCGGGTAGGGGAACGTCGGGATGCCTGCCTTGTTCAGGATGCGCTCGCCGGCCGCCACGTCGACGCCGCCCATCCAGCTGGCCAGCACCGGCTTCGCGAAACTCCCGACGCGCTGCCGAAGCAACTCCGCGGTCTGCGTCGGGTCCGTCATCGCCTGCGGGGTGAGGATGACGAGCAGGCCGTCGCTGTTCGGATCCGCCGCCGCGATCTCCAGCGCTTTCACGTACCGTTCAGGGCCTGCATCGTCGAGCACGTCGATCGGGTTGCCGTGGCTCCAGTGCGGCGGCAGCAGGCGCGAGAGGTCGGCCTCGGCCTGCGGCGAGAGCACGGTCAGCTCGCCGCCGTTGGTGATCAGCGCGTCGGTCGCCAGGACGCCCGGCGCGCCGGCGTTGGTGACGATGGACAGGCGGGGACCGCGCGGCCGCGGCTGTTTGCCGAGCACCTCCGCCATGTAGAACAGCTCGGCGATGGAACTGACGCGCAGCACGCCGCTTCGCCGGAAGGCGGCATCGAGTACCTCGTCGCTCCCGGTGAGCGTGCCGGTGTGCGAGGCGGCCGCACGCGCGGCGGCGACGGTGCGCCCCGCCTTGATCACGATGATCGGCTTGGTGAGCGCGACCTCGCGGGCGGCGGACATGAACGCCCGCGCGTCGCCGATCGACTCCATGTAGATGACGATGCTCTTGGTGCGCGGGTCGTCGCCCAGGTAATCGATCAGGTCGCCCCAGCCGATGTCCATCATCGAGCCGATCGAGACGAAGTGGGAGAAGCCCACGTTCGTCTCGTGGCTCCAGTCGAGGACGGCCGCGCAGAGCGCGCCGCTCTGGCTGATGAACCCCACGCTCCCCTGCCGCGCCATGCTCCCGGCGAAGGTGGCGTTCAGCCCGGACGAGGGGCTCATCACGCCGAGGCAGTTGGGACCGAGCACGCGCAGGCCGCCGGCACGCGCGCGATCGAGAGCCTCGCGCTCCAGCGCGAGACCCGGCGGGCCCGTCTCGCGAAAGCCGGCGGAGATGACGATCGCCGCCGATACGCCGGCGTCGACGCATTCGCCGATGATGCCCGGGACGGCGGGTGCGGGCGTGCAGATGACGGCGAGGTCGACCTGCTCGGGAACGTTGGCGATGGCGGGATACGCGCGGATGCCGAGGACATTCGACCGGACGGGGTTAACCGGGTAGACGGTGCCGCCAAATGGGCTGCTGACGAGGTTCCACACGATCGTCCGGCCGACGCTGCCCGGTTTCTCGGTCGCGCCGATGACGGCGACATTGCCCGGGGTGAAGAGCGGGTCGAGCGGATGGCGTTCGGAACGCAGGACGGCGCCGGGTTTCTTCGGTTTGAGCGTGTCGGTTCGCATGGCGTCGCGTCCTCCACAGAGGCGTCAGGGCGAGGACCGTCGGCGGGATGACGAATTGTACCATGTGCGCAGGGCGAAGCTTCCGCTTCGCCGGACCCCGGAAGCCACCTCCGACAACGAGAGTATAATCGTGGCTGAGAGGAGGGCCGTCAGGCCTCCCGCTCGCCGCCCGCTGCACCTTCCCACGCTTCATCCCGGACCCTGCAACGGGACGTTCATCACGCCCCCAGAGGAACACATGATCGGCGAAGAGACCGTTCGAATCGACGAAGAGTCCATTTTCGACACGCTCGAGCACGCCGGCCGCGCCGACGCGGCGGCGGTCGCCGACGTCCTGGCGAAGGCCCGGAACCTGAATGGCCTCGAGCCCGGTGAGATGGCCGTGCTGATGGCCATCAGCGACCCGGAGCAGCTGGCCGCCCTGTTTGCCGCCGCCAGCGACGTCAAGGACACGATTTACGGCCGCCGGCTCGTGATCTTCGCGCCGCTGTACGTGTCGAACATGTGCGCGAACGAGTGCACCTACTGCGCCTTCCGCGCGCGGAACGCCGAGCTCAAGCGGCGGGCGCTGACGCAGGAGGAGATCGCGCGCGAAGTGCGAATCCTGGTGGACCAGGGCCACAAGCGCGTGCTGCTCGTCGCGGGCGAATCCTACCCGCACGAGGGCTTTCCGTACGTGTTGAAGTCGATCGACACGGTTTACCAGGTCCGGAACGGGAATGGGGAAATCCGCCGGGTCAACGTGAACGTGGCGCCGCTGAGTTTCGATCAGTTCCGCGAGCTGAAGGCCCGGCGCATCGGCACGTACCAGCTGTTCCAGGAGACCTATCACCACGAGACGTACCACGCGGTGCACCTGCGCGGGAAGAAGGCCGACTACGACTGGCGCGTGACGGCGATGGACCGCGCGATGGCGGCCGGGATCGAGGACGTCGGGATTGGCGTGCTCTTCGGATTGTTCGACTGGCGGTTCGAGCTGCTCGCCCTCATGCAGCACATCCGGCACCTCGAAAGGCGTTTCGGCGTCGGCCCGCACACGATCAGCGTGCCGCGCCTCGAGCCGGCGACCGGATCGTCGCTGGCAAGCCACCCGCCGCACGCCGTGGCCGATATCGACTTCCGGAAGATCGTGGCGATCCTCCGCCTGGCGGTGCCCTATACCGGGATCATCATGTCCACCCGGGAATCGGCGCACATACGGCGCGAGACCTTTGCGCTCGGTGTGTCGCAAATCTCCGCGGGCAGCCGGACGAACCCGGGCGGCTACGCCGAGGACGAGCAGGAGGACGCGAGCCAGTTCTGCCTGGGCGACCACCGCGCGCTGGACGAGGTGATCCGCGACGTCGCGTCGCTGGGCTACATCCCCTCGTTTTGTACCGGGTGTTACCGCCTTGGGCGGACCGGGGCGGATTTCATGGACCTGGCGCGGCCCGGCGACATCAAGCAGCACTGCGATCCGAACGGGCTCTCGACCTTCGTGGAGTACCTGACGGACTACGGGTCGGCGGAAACGCGCGCGGTCGGCGAGCACTGCATTGCGCACGCTTTGGCATCCATGGACGAGTGGCCGCGCCAGCGCGCGGAGCAGTTGATGGGACGCGTGCGCGCCGGCGAGCGCGACGTGTATTGCTAGGATTGACCGTTGACCGTTGACCGTTGATCGTTGACCGTTGGCCGTCAGGCGCTGACCGTTAACCGGCAAGCATTGACCGTTGACGCTCGACGCTCGACGCTCAACGGTCGACGCTCGACGCTCAACGGTCGACGCTCTTGTGAAATATGTCACAATGTCGCCGGCAGCCGCGAGGTGGCTGACCTGCCCCGATGGAGGACCGACATGGACCGCCATGATGTGTTCGAGCTGACCGCGCCGTGCGGCCTCGACTGCTTCAATTGCGAACTGCTCGAGGCGAACCTCACCGAGGAGCGGCGCACGGCGTACGCCGCCCGGTTCAACCGGCCGGCAACGGATTTCGGGTGCCGCGGGTGCCGCGTCGAGGGCGGGTGCAAACTCCTCGAGACGCCCTGCCCCACGCGGGCGTGCGTGATGGACCGGGGCCTGTCGTTCTGCTCGCAGTGCGACGACTTCCCCTGCGCGCGCCTCATGCCCGCGCGGGACGGCGCCGACCGCTATCCGCACAACATCAAGCTCTACAATCTCTGCCGCATCCAGGCGGTCGGCCTGCAGCGCTGGGCGGACGAGGAAGCCGCCCAGGTCCGCGACCGGTACTACCACGGGACCTTCCGCCCGGGCCACGGCCCCTGCCTCGGCAGCTAAATGTGACAAGCCTCGGGAGTCTTTTTGTGGCGCGATCGGCCACAAAAAGACTCCCGACGAGTCTGGACACGAGTCTTGACAGGGCGAGAGGCTGAGGTTTATAGTATCTGTGAATTGATTCACAACGTGAATCGATTCACAGACATCATGAAGACCTCCGGCCACCACGGCTCGAATCCCATCCCCGTCAACACCCTCGGCCGCCTCAGCCTGTATCGCCGTCTCCTCCTCGAGCAGCTGGCCGCCGGCACCCGCCAGGTCTACTCGCACCAGCTGGCCAGCCTCGCCGTGAGCACGCCCGCCCAGGTGCGCCGCGACCTCATGACGATTGGCGTGACGGGCAGCCCCAGGAAGGGCTACGCGATCCAGGAACTGGTCGGCGCCGTCAACGGCGTCCTCGCCCGGTCGGTCGAAACGGCCGTCGCCCTGGTCGGCGTCGGCAACCTCGGACGCGCCATCCTCGCCTACTACGCCAACCGCCAGCCGGTGCGCTTCGCCGCCGCCTTCGACCGCGCGCCCGAAAAGGCCGGCCGGATCCTCCACGGCTGCCGCTGCTACCTCGTCGAGCAGATGGCAGAGATCATCGCGCGCGAGCAGATCCACGTCGGCGTCATCGCCGTGCCCGCCACCGAGGCCCAGGGCGTGGCCGATCAGCTCGTCCTGGCCGGCGTGAAAGGCATCCTCAATTTCGCCCCCGTCCGCCTGCGCGTGCCAGCCGGCATGTACGTCGAGTACGTGGACCTCATGATGGCGCTCGACAAGGTCGCCTACTACGCGCACCAGCAGGTCGTCCCCGAGGAACCGTCCCGATGACCCTCACCGACATCGAACCCATCGTCTGCAAGTACCCGGCGGGGCGGCGCGACGCGCTCATCCCGCTGCTCCAGGAAGTGCAAGAGACTCATGGCTACCTGTCCCGGGACGCCGTGGTGCGCATCGGCCGGCACCTGCGGCTGCCCACGAGCAAGGTCTACGGCGTCGCGACCTTCTACAACCAGTTTCGCTTCCAGCCGCTCGGGCGCTACCACGTGCAGGTGTGTCGCGGCACCGCCTGCCACGTCAAGGGCTCGCAGCAGACGCTGCTCGCCATCCAGCGCACGCTGAACATCAAGCCGGGCCAGACCAGCCGCGACGGCCAGTTCAGCCTCGAGGTCGTCGCCTGCCTGGGGGCCTGCGGCCTGGCCCCGCTCATGGCCGTCAACGGCGAGTTCCATGCGGGCGCCACGTCGGATCGCGTCGGGCGGATCCTGAAGTCCTTCAAGCGAGAGGCGGTGAAGAAGTGACCGCCGACGCCCGCCCCGCGCCGCCGATGGCCGGCTGCTGCGATCAGTGCTGGCACTCGCCCGCCCGCCCCTGCCCGGACCTGGTCGACTGCCTGGGGCGCGGCCCGCTCTGCCACGAGAACGAGGCGTGCCGGTCGCGCCTCGCGGCCCGCGTCCAGCGACTGCGCCGCGACACCGTCACCCGGCCGACGGTGTTCGTCGGCACCGGCACCTGCGGCCTGGGCGCCGGCGCCGCCAAGACGCTCCTCGCCATCCGCCACTATCTCGCGACGCACGGAGCACTCGACGTGGACGTGATGGAGGTGGGCTGCATCGGCCTCTGCGTCGAGGAACCGCTCGTCGACATCCAGCTGCCGGGCCGCACCCGCGTGAGCTACGCCCGCGTCGCCGCGAAGGACGTGCCATCGCTCCTCGACACCGTGCTGCAGGGCGAGGCCGACGCGTTCGCGCCGCTCGGTCAGTTCCGCGACGAGGCGCTCGCCCCGTGGGACGGCATCGGGTTCCTCGACGAGCACCCCTTCTTCGCGCCCCAGACCCGCTGGGTCCTCGCCAACTGCGGCATCGTGGATCCCGCCAGCCTGGACGAGTACCTGGCGCGCGGCGGCTACGCGGGGCTGTCTCACGCGCTGCGCGAGCTCACGCCGGCCGAGTTGTGCGACCTGGTCGAGAAGGCCGGCCTGCGCGGGCGCGGCGGCGGGGGCTTCCCGGCGGCAACCAAGTGGAAGATCGCGCTCCACCAGGCGGCCGACCAGAAGTACATGATCTGCAACGCGGACGAAGGCGACCCGGGCGCTTTCATGGACCGCGCCGTCATCGAAGGCGATCCGCATCGCGTGCTGGAAGGCCTGGCGCTGGCCGCCTACGGCATGGGCGCGAGCAAGGCCTACATCTACATCCGCGCCGAGTACCCGCTCGCCATCCGCCGCCTCCAGCAGGCGATTGCCCAGGCCAAGGCGTACGGCCTCCTCGGGCCGAACATCCTCGACTCGGGTTTCAGCCTCGAGATCATGCTGAAGCAAGGCGCCGGCGCGTTCGTCTGCGGCGAGGAGACCGCACTCATTCACAGCATCGAGGGGCGGCGCGGCATGCCCCGCCCCCGTCCCCCGTTCCCGGTCGTCCGCGGCTTGTTCGGCAAGCCGACGGTCATCAACAACGTCGAGACGATGGCCAACGTGCCCTCGATCGTGCTGCGCGGGGCCAACTGGTTCTCCTCGCTCGGGACGGCCACGAGCAAGGGCACCAAGGTGTTCGCCCTGTCCGGCAAGGTCGCCCGGACGGGACTCGTGGAAGTCGCGATGGGCACGTCGCTGCGGCAGATCGTCTTCGACATCGGCGGCGGCATCCCCGGCGGGAAGGCCTACAAGGCGGTGCAGATCGGCGGGCCGTCCGGCGGCTGCATCCCCGATTCGCACCTCGACATCCAGGTGGACTACGAGTCGCTCAAGACCGTCGGCGCCATGATGGGGTCGGGCGGCCTGGTGGTGATGGACGAGGCGACGTGCATGGTGGACGTCGCCAAGTTCTTCATGGATTTCATCCAACGCGAGAGCTGCGGCAAGTGCATCCCCTGCCGCGAGGGGACGCGCCGGATGCTCGAGATCCTCCAGAGCCTGACGCGCAGCCGGCGAGGTGAGACCGAGATGGAATCGCTCGAGCGCTTCCGCAGCGTCATGAACCTGGAGCACCTGGGGCGGGTGATTCGCGACACGAGTCTCTGCGGTCTCGGTCAGTCGGCGCCGAACCCGGTGCTCAGCACGCTTCGCTGGTTCCGCGACGAATACGAGGCCCACGTCTACGACCGCACGTGCCCGGCCAAGGCGTGCACGGAGCTGCTGACGTACACGATCGAGGCCGCCAAGTGCAGCGGCTGCGCCGTGTGCGTGAAGAACTGCCCTTCTGACGCGATCGTCGGCACCCTCAAGAGCCCCCACCACGTGATCGCCGAGCGATGCATCGCGTGCGGGACGTGCGTGGACGTCTGCAAGCTCAAAGCGGTGACGGTCAGCTAGGGGCTAGGAGCTAGGGGCTAGGGGACGAGAACATTGGCGATTTCCGATTGACGATTGCCGAATGACGATTGAGGCCAACTCGTCAATCGCCAGTCAACAATCGCCAATCGCCAATACCAGGCAGGCGATTCGGAGATTCAAACGCCATGAAGATTGAAGTGAACGGGCGTGCGGTGGACGCGCACGACGGCGAGACGCTGCTGGCGACGGCCCGGCGGGCGGGCATCGCCATTCCCACACTCTGTCATTTCGACGGCCTTCCCCCGAGCGGGGCCTGCCGCATGTGCGTCGTCGAGGTCGAGGGGCAGCGCGGCCTCGTCCCGAGCTGCGCCTTCCCGGTGAGCAGCGGGCTCAAGGTGCAGACCCACTCCCAGCGCGCCGTCGATGCCCGCCGCACGCTCGTCGAACTCCTACTCGCCAATCACCCCGACGACTGCCTGTACTGCTCGCGCAACGGCGACTGCGACCTCCAGACGCTGGCCCGGGAACTGGGCGTCCGGCGCCGCCGCTACTTCGGCGGGCGCACGCCGGCGCGGCTCGACGTGGCCAGCCCGTCGATCACGCGCGATCCCGCCAAGTGCATCCTCTGCGGCAAGTGCGTCCGCATGTGCGAGGAAATCCAGACAGTGGGCGCCATCGATTTCATCGGCCGCGGAAGCCAGGCGCACGTGGGGCCGGCGTTCGACGAGGGCTTGAACATCAGCAGCTGCATCAACTGCGGGCAATGCGTGGCTGTGTGCCCCACGGGCGCGCTCGCCGAACACAGCGCCGTGGAGTCCGTGCTCTCGGCCCTCGCGGATCCAAAGGCCTTCGTCGTCGTGCAGCACGCGCCCTCCGTGTCCGTGAGCCTCGCGGAGGAGTTTGGCGCGAAGCCTGGCGCGGATGTGGACGGCGCTCTCGTCGCCTGCCTGCGGCGTCTCGGCTTCAAGCGCGTCTTCGACACCTCCTTCACTGCGGACCTCACGATCATGGAGGAGGCGTCCGAGCTGGTGCATCGGCTCGGCGGGGGCGGCTCGCTCCCGATGATGACCAGCTGCTCGCCCGGCTGGATCAAGTTCGTGGAGGAGTTCTATCCGGACCTGATCCCGCACCTGTCCACGTGCAAGAGCCCCCAGCAGATGCTCGGCGCCGTCATCAAGAGCTTCTTCGCCGAGCGCGAGAAGATCGACCCGGCGCGGATCTTCAGCGTGGCCGTGATGCCGTGCACGGCCAAGAAGTTCGAGGCCGGCCGATCGGAGATGGCCCGCGACGGCCGTCCCGACATCGACGCGGTGCTGACGACGCGGGAGCTCGCGCACCTCATTCGCATGCACGGCCTGGACCTCACGGCGATGGCGCCCGAGGCGCCGGACACGCCATTCGGCGAGCGCACGTCGGCCGGCAAGCTGTTCGGCGCGAGCGGCGGCGTGGCAGAAGCCGCGCTCCGGACGGCACACTTCCTCCTGACCGGCGAGAGCCTGCCGTCGCTCAAAGTGCAGCCCTTGCGAGGGCTGGACGGCGTGAAGGAGTTCCGGACGACGGTCGCCGGGCGGGACATCGGCGTGGCGGCGGTTTCGGGCCTCGGCCACGCGCGGAAGCTGCTGGAGGACGTGAAAGCCGGCCGACGCGATCTGCAGTTCATCGAGGTGATGACCTGCCCGGGCGGCTGCATCAACGGCGGCGGCCAGCCGCGCAGCGCGACGCCGGAGGCGGTCCGCGCGAGAATGGCCGCGCTCTATGCCATCGACCGCGACGCGACCCTGCGCGCGTCGCACCAGAACCCGGCTGTGAAGCGGCTCTACGCGGAGTTCCTGGAGAAGCCGCTGTCACACCGCAGCCATGAGCTGCTCCACACGACGTATGAGGCGAGGAGACGTGGTACTGTGAGGACATTGAGGGTATTGACGATTGTCGATTGACGAGTGGCGATTGACGAATATCGCGGCGGGCGACCCGAAACCTGCCGCAATCGTCACTCGCAAATCGTCACTCGTCATTCGTCATTCAGTTGAATCCCATGAACGCCACCTCCCTTCCCCTCGTGTCCACCATCGGCGAGCGGTGCCGCGTGTGCTACCAGTGCGTGCGCGAGTGCCCGGCGAAGGCGATCCGCATTGCCGACCGCAAGGCGCAGGTGCTCCCGGAACGGTGCATCGGCTGCGGCGTCTGCTTCAAGGTGTGCACGCAGGATGCGAAGCGGGTGATGTCGGCCATTGAGGACGTCGAGGCGCTGCTGGCGGGCCCCGACCCTGTCGCCGCGATCGTGGCGCCCAGCTTTCCGGCTGAGTTCATCCACATGGACTACCCGTCGGTGGTCGGCGCGTTCCGTGCCCTCGGGTTTGCCAGCGTGCACGAGGTGGCCTTTGGAGCGGAGCTGGTCGCGCTCGAGTACCGCCGTCTCGTGGCGAAGGACGCCGAGAAGCTCTGGATCGCGACCACCTGCCCGGCGGTAGTGGGCTACGTGGAGCGCTATTACCCGGATCTCACGGCCGCCCTGGCGCCCATCGTCTCGCCCATGGTCGCAACCGCCCGCCTGCTCCGGAAGCAGCACGGACCGAATCTCCGCGTGGTGTTCGTCGGCCCCTGCATCGCCAAGAAGCGGGAGACGGCGTCGCCCGGTCTCGAGGGCGAAGTGGACGAGGCCCTCACCTTCGCCGAAGTTCGGAAGATGGTCGCGGCGCACGGCATCGACCCGCTCGGCGTCGCGCCCAGCGAGTTCGACCCGCCGCACAGCCGGGGTGGAGGCCTCTTCCCCATCAGCGGCGGGATGCTGCAGGTGGCCGGAATCCAGGAGGACCTCGTCACGGGCCACGTCATGGTCGCCGAAGGCCCGGGCGAGTTCGCCCAGGCGATCAAGGAAGCCGAAGGCGGGCTGATCGACACGCGCCTGCTGGAGGTGCTGTTCTGCAAGGGCTGCACGATGGGCCCGGGCATGAGCAGCGACCTGCCGCACTTCGGCCGGCGCGCCCGCGTCAGCCAGTACGTCCGCCAGCGGATGGCGATGAGCAACCAGGCGGACTGGGAAGCTCGGATCCGGCGGCACGAGGACGTGAATCTCGTTCGGGAGTACGAGCCCCAGGACATGCGGCTCCCGACGCCGTCGCCCGAGGAGCTCGGGCGCCTGCTCGCCCAACTGGGCAAGCCCGACCCGGCCAACGAGTTGAACTGCGGCGCCTGCGGCTATTCCAGCTGCCGGGAGCTGGCGAGCGCGATCTATCGGGGCCTCGCCGAGCGCGAGATGTGCCTGCCGCACAGCATCGAGCACCTGCGGAGCACGGTGTCCGAGCTCGCCCGATCCAACGAGGAGCTCGCCAACGCGCAGGTCGCGCTCGTGCGCTCGGAGAAGCTGGCCAGCATGGGGCAGCTGGCCGCCGGCATCGCCCACGAGGTCAACAACCCGCTCGGCGTGGTCATCATGTACTCGCATTTCCTGGCCGAGCAGCTGGCCGGCAAGCCCGAGTACCGCGAGGATCTCGCGATGGTGGTCGAGCAGGCCGACCGCTGCAAGAAGATCGTCGCCGGGCTGCTCGACTTCGCGCGTCAGAACAAGGTGGAGCACGACCGGATCCACATCGACGACCTGGTGCAGCGCGGCCTCCGCGGCCTGGCGCATCCACTGGGCGTCGAGATCGAGGTCGAGCACGCGGTGAGCGACCCGCTCGTCGAAGTGGACCCGGATCAGATCACGCAGGTGCTCGTGAATCTCGTCAGCAATGCCTTCGCCGCAATGCCGGACGGCGGCCGCCTGAGGATCCGCACCGAGGACTCGGGCGACATCGTGCGCATCATCGTGTCGGACACCGGCGTGGGGATCCCGCCTGAGCACTTCGCGAAACTGTTCGAGCCCTTCTTCACGACGAAGAGGGGCGGAAAAGGCACCGGGCTGGGCCTCGCCGTCACGTACGGCATCGTCAAGATGCACCGGGGCGACATCAAGGTGGCCTCCAATGCGGATGCTGCCAAGGGGCCCACCGGCACGACATTCACGGTCATCCTGCCGAGGCGGCGCACGGAGGCGTCGCCAGCGGCGTAACGGGAACACCATGGACCAAGCGGAATCGAAACCCAGAGGTACTGCTCGTGGACGACGACGAGGACTTCCTGTTCCAGCACCGCATCCAGCTGGAGAACGCCGGCTTCGAGGTGGCGACCGCGGGCAGCCGCGGCGAGGCCGAGGAGAAGACGAACGCCTTCCGTCCGGACCTCGCCATCCTCGACCTGATGATGGAGCACCACGACGACGGCTTCGTGCTGTCACACCATCTGAAGAGGAAGTTCCCCGGACTGCCGGTCATCCTCGTGACCGCGGTGACGAGCGAGACCGGCCTGGTGTTCGACCCGGCGTCGCCGGAAGAGCGAGCGTGGATTGGCGCGGATGCCCTGCTCGCCAAGCCGATTCGCTTCGAGCAACTGCAGCGGGAAATCGACAGGCTCATCAACCGGTCAACCGTCAACCGTCAACCGTTAACCGCTCAACGCTCAACGGCCGACGCGTCAACGCTCAACGGTCAACGCCAACGGTCAACGCTCGAAGGTTCCCATGCCCAGCGAAATCCTTCGTATCCTCGTCGTGGACGACGAGACCGGCATGCGCCTGGCCATCGCGCGCGTGCTCAACACCTTCCAGGTCCGCCTCGCGGACGAGGCGGACGGCACCGCCGGCTTCGAGGTGCAAACGGCCGAGACCGGCGAGGAAGCGCTCGAGAAGATCGGCCAGAGGGTCCCGGACATCCTGCTCCTCGACCTGAAGCTGCCCGGGATCTCGGGGCTGGACGTCTTGAAGGAGGTCAGCGAGCGTGGGCTGCCGACCCTGACGGTGATGATCACCGCGTACGCGACGCTCGAGACCGCGATTGACGCCACCAAGCGCGGAGCGTACGACTTCCTGCCCAAGCCGTTTACCCCCGACGAACTGCGCGTGGCTGTCCGCCGCGCGGTGAAGCACCTCGTGGTGCAGCGGCAGGCGCGCCGGCTGGCCGAGGAGAAGCGCCAGGTCCGCTTCCAGTTCATCTCGGTGCTCGGCCACGAGCTGAAGGCGCCGCTGGCGGCGATCGAGGGCTACCTGCAGATCCTGCGCGACGGGTCGGCAGGCAGCGATCCGGCCGTGCAGGCGCAGATCGTCGGGCGGGCGCTCGTTCGCGCCGGGGGCATGCGTCGGCTGATCGCCGAACTCCTCGACCTGACGCGCATCGAGTCGGGTCAGAAGCGGCGCGAGCTGACGGAACTCGACGTCCGCGACGTGGCGCGGGCGGCGATCGAGACGGTCGCCCCGGCGGCCAGGGAGCGGCGGATCGATGTCGTCCTCCACGCGCCGGACCGGCTGGCGGTGGTGGCCGACCGCGGCGAGCTCGACATCCTCTTCAACAACCTGGTCAGCAACGCCGTGAAGTACAACCGGGAGGGCGGCCGCGTCGATGTGACGATCGAGGAGGCGGGCGCCGGGGTGCGCGTCAGCGTGGCCGACACGGGGATTGGCTTATCGCCGGAGGAAACCGGCCGCCTGTTCCAGGAGTTCGTGCGGATCAAGAACGACCGGACGCGGGGAATTCCGGGAACGGGCCTGGGCCTCTCGATCGTGAAGAAGCTGGCGCAGCTCTACGGCGGCGACGTGCAGGTGCACAGCGAGCCGGGCGTTGGGAGCACGTTCGACGTGACGCTGCCCGGCGCCAGGCCAGCACACAACTCGGAACAACTGGCACAGGGGTAGAGCGACCGCCATTTCGCTGCTCTGAATCCCGAAGATTCAACGCGGAGACGCCGAGTTCGCAGAGGACAGCCACCCGCCGCGTTCAACGCAGAGCCGCGGAGCGCGCGGAGGCCTCCTGGAAGTTGTTCACCACCCGCTTGATGCCCGACTTCAACACCGGCACGTTGAAGTTGATGATCAACCCCGCCGACTCCAGCAAGCCCGGACCGATCGCGCGATGAACCTCGATTGCCGAGCCGATCACCTGCTCCGTGATGTCGTTGAGCTCCATTATCGTCTCCGCGCCCTCGGCGCCTCTGCGTTGAACGTGACGCCGGACGTGACGCCGGACAATCAGGCTCGCGTGAAATACGCCCACACCCCGTGCACGAAATAGAGCGAGAGCGCGAGGAGCACGATCGCCAGCCACCAGTAGATTCGGGTGATCACGCGCGTCGAGAGGAAGTGCCGCATCCGCATCGTCAACACCGCCATCCCGGACAGGTAGGCCGCCAGGCCGAGCGCCCCGCCCGCGACGAAGACGCTCTTCGAGGCCACGCTGGCGAACGGTGCCAGGCCGATGCGGTGTGCCACCGCCGCGCCGAACAGCCAGCTGAGGATGATCGGCGGATTGCTGGCGCCGAGCAGGAAGCCAGTGACCAGCGCCCACCGGCGGTCGGCGAGCGACGACTCGTCCAGCCGTAGCGCGTGCGGCGACCGGGACTCGCGCCAGGTGAAATAGGCCAAGGCCCAGAGGATCAGGGCGCCGGCGCCGCTGAAGCCGGCGAGCACCGCCGGCTTCTCGAGGACGGGCGCGATCCCGAACAGCGCGATCGCACCGTAGCCGACATCCGAGGTGAACGACCCCAGCACGACGATCAGCGCGGCGCGCACGTGCCCCGCCATCGCGCGCTTCGCCGCCTCGATCTGGACCGGGCCGATCGGGATCGCCGCGACCACGCCGAGGCCAAGCGCGAACACGAAGAGGAGCACGTTCATCGGTTGTCGACGAACACGCTGCTGTCTTTCATGGGCATAGACAGTGGATTCTACCCGAGACGCGTGGAATGCCGCATTCTCGGCCCCGCGGACGGATTGACCACCAGAACACCATGATCACCAAGACCGAAGACCAAGAACGCTGGGTTTGAACCACGACACGAAGGACAAGGCTTGTCACGCCGCGTTTCGAAGGTGCTCAGTGCATCGTGGGCATGTCGAACGAGGTGGCGGTCTTCGGCGCCGCCTGGCGGCGCGGGCGCGGCCGGCGAAGACCGCGCTCTCCGCAAAGGAACCGGTGTCTCTTCTTCGTGTTCTTCGTGGTCGAGATCGTGGACAGCGAAAGTGGGACTCGGGCGCTGACCCGGGCACGGAGGCCGTGACTACAGACGCGAGCGTCGTCCGCCTGGTCCGGCGCCGAGGCGGCGGCCGATGGAGAGGATCCGCCGCTCCATGCAGCCGCGGCAGACCTGCGCGGTCTCGTGGATGCAGGCCTTGCCCGGGTAGATCTCGTAGAGGACCCGGTACTGCGCCGGCGTGACGTTGGGCATCACGATGTTGGCGCCGCGCGACAGACCAAGCTCGCGGCCGGCGGCGGGATCGATCGTCGCGAGCGCCGTGGTGCTGGGGAGGTTGGCCTCCGGGCAGACCAGGCGCGTGAGCGCGACCACCTTCAACGTCGTCAGCTCGTCGTTGGGAACCTGGTCCCCTGCCGGGGCGCGCAGGCGATCCGCCCCTTCCCCGCCGAGCGGCGTTCGCGGGCTGGGCAGGAACGGGCCGATCCCGATCATGTCGATGTCCAGCTCGCGGAACAGCTCCACATCGCGCGCAAGGATGTCCCACGTCTGCCCGGGGATGCCGACCATCACGCCGCTGCCGATCTCGTAGCCCATCGCGCGCATGCGAAGCAGCTGCTGCACGCGGTCAGAGACCGTGCCGGGGAGCGATGGATGGATCCGGCGGTACAGGTCCGGGTCCGAGGTCTCGAATCGCAGCAGGTAACGATCGGCGCCCGCCGCCTTCCACGCCCGGAGGTCCTCCTCGTCGCGCTCGCCCAGCGACAGCGTCACCGCGAGGTTCGTCTCCGCCTTGATGCGCCGAACCAGGTCGCCGACGAACTCCCGTGTCAGCCCGCGGTCCTCGCCGGACTGCATGACCACGGTCCCGTACCCGAGACGGGCCGCCTCCCTGGCGCAGGCCAGCGATCTCGTCGGCCGTCATCCGGTAGCGCGTGATGCCGGGCGCGCAGGCGCGGATGCCGCAGTAGAGACAGTAGCGCTCGCAGTTGTTGCTGATCTCGATGAGACCTCGCAGGTGGACGTCGTCGCCGACGTGCGCCGCGCGGACGGCGTCCGCACGCCGCCACAACTCCTCGAGCACGGCAGGGTCGGTCTCGTGAAGCCAGTCGACGAGCGCGCGGTGATCGAGGGTCTCAAGCGCGAGCGGCACGGAACGTCTCCAGGGCGGCGGGGAACGGCTCCAGCGCGCGCTCGAAGATCCCCAGCGAATACGCGATGGTCAGCCCGTAGTTGGTAATCGGCACGCCGGCGTCGCGGCATCGCATGATCCGCGACAGCATCTCGCGCCGGTTGCCCATGCAGTTGCCGCAGTGAACCACGAGCCGGTAGGCGGAGGGATCCGCCGGGAAGTCCCGACCCTGGACGTGCGAGAAGTCGAGCCGGGCGCCGACGTACTGCGTCAGCCAGCGCGGGATCTTCACGCGGCCGATGTCCTCGCCGATCGGGTGATGGCTGCACGCTTCCGCCACGAGCACGCGATCGCCGCCCTTCAACCGCTCGATGCCGAGAGTGCCCCGCACCTGCTCGGGCAGGTCGCCCTGGAAGCGCGACATCAGGATCGAGAACGACGTCATCGGCACGCCGCGCGGCACGTCGGCGGCCACCTTCAGGAACGCCTGCGAATCCGTGACGACCAACGCGGGCGGTTTCGCGAGCCGAGCGAGCGCGTTGCGCAGTTCGCGCTCCTGGACGACGAGCGCCATCGACTCGCCGTCGAGCAGGTCGCGGATCGCCATCACCTGCGGCAGGATCAACCGTCCCTTGGGCGCCTCCTTGTCGATCGGCACCACGAGGACGGCGACTTCGCCCGGCGGGACGAGGTCCGCAACGAGCCGGCGATTGTCGAAGAAATCGGGAGGCGCCAGCCGAAGGATGGCTTCGCGCAGGTCCGTCAGCCCGGCGCCGGTCAGCGCCGAAACGGACACGGTCGACACGTGCTGGAGCCGGTGGTCAGCAGGCCCGGGTGTGGCGCGAACGAGATCCGACTTGTTGAAGGCGACGATGGCCGGCGCGCCGCGACCGGCGAGCTCGTCGAGGAGCCGCTCCTCGAACGCACCCCAGGCGCCGGCTTCCGCGACGAGGATGCCGATGTCCACGCGGTCCAGGACCGCCCTCGTCCGCTCGACGCGAAGCTCCCCAAGCGCTCCCTCGTCGTCCACGCCGGCCGTGTCCACGAACAGGACGGGGCCGAGCGGCAGCAGCTCCATCGGCTTCTCCACCGGATCGGTGGTGGTGCCCGCCGTCGCCGACACGATCGACACCTGCTGGCGCGTGATGGCGTTCAGCAGCGACGACTTGCCGACGTTGCGGCGCCCGAAGATGCCGATGTGCAGGCGAAGTGAGCGTGGAGCTGATTGCATGCCAACATGACAGCCGTTGACGCCGTCCTACCGACGCCCTACCGAGCCTTCGTGAACCCGAGCCGGCAGACCGCTTCGGCGCTGGTCAGCTCGGCGAACTGCTCGGCGGTGACGGCACCCGAGGCGAGGGCGACGTCCTTCAAACCGCGACCGGTGCGCTGGGCCTCCTCGACGAGGGCCGTCGCCCGTTCGTACCCGATCAGCGGAAGGAGCGCGGTGGCGCTCGCGGTGGCGTTATCCACCTGCCGGCGGCACGCCGCCTCGTCCGCCTCGATTCCCTCGACGCAAAGCCGGCGCAGGATCTCGCAGCCCCGCGCGAGCAGGTCGAAGCTCTCGAGCAGCGCATGCGCGACGAGTGGAAGGAAGGCGTTCAGCTCGAGGCTGCCGAGGGCGGCGGCCAGCGTCACCGCCTGGTCGTGGCTGATCGTCAGCAGCGCCGCCTGCGTCACCGCCTCCGGGATCACCGGGTTGACCTTGCCCGGCATGATGCTCGATCCCGCCTGCCTGGCCGGCAGCCGAATTTCTCCGAGCCCCGCGTGCGGGCCGGACGACAGCAGCCGCAGGTCGCCGCACACCTTCACCAGTGTCACCGCAAGCGCCTTGAGCAGCCCGGACACCTCGACGAAGACGTCGGCGTTCTGCGTCGCGTCCACGAGGTTCTCCGCCCGCGCCAGCCCCAGGCCGGTGATCTCGCGCAGTTCGTCCACGACGCTGAAGATGTAATCGCGCGGCGCCGCCAGCCCGGTCCCGATGGCCGTCCCCCCGAGGTTCACCACGCGGAGGCGCTCCTCGCACTTGTTCAGCCGCCAGCGATCGCGATTGAGGGCCTCCGCATACGCCCCCATCTCTCGCCCGAGCGTCGTCAGCACCGCGTCCTGCATCTCGGTCCGGCCCACCTTGACGATGCCGGCGAACTCCCGCTCCTTCGCCTGGAACGCCTCCTGGAGCGCCACGACGGCCGGCTCGAGGCTGCGCAGCCCCCAGATGGCTGCCACCCGCAGCGCGGTCGGGAACGTGTCGTTGGTGCTCTGGTGCAGGTTCGCAGCGCCGGAGGGTGACACGCGTGCGTAGTCGCCGTGCGGGGCGCCCAGCAGCTCCAGCGCCCGGTTGGCCAGCACCTCGTTCACGTTCATGTTGGTGCTGGTCCCGGCCCCGCCCTGCAGGCCGTCCACGACGATCTCATCGACGAGCCGGCCCTCGAACAGCTCGCGGCACGCCTGTTCCAGCGCGTCGGCGGCAGGACCATGCTCGAGGTACCCGAGCGTCCGGTTGGCCCTCGCCGCAGCCAGCTTGACGGCGCCGAACGCCCGGGCGAGCGCGGGATGAACCGGCCGCCCAAGAAGTGGGAAGTTCTCGAGGGCCCGCACCGTCTGCAGACCATACCGCAGGGCGTCGTTCAGCTCCCGTTCGCCGAGGAAATCGCGCTCTCGCCTGGTCATCACCGTGAATTGGATGGATGAAACAGAAGCGTCCCCCGGGCCTCGCCCGGGCAGAAGCTCCTGCCAGTGGTGTCCTGATCATACAACGGGAGCTTCTGACGGGAATTTTTCCGCCTGACTCTCTCTATTCAGAAAATCTTCCTGTTGCGTCGCGCCTTCATAAGAATTATTCTACTATTCATGAGAAGCGGGGCAAACGGCGGAACGCGCGGCCTTGACGGGAAGGACCGGCAGATCCTCCACCTCGTCCAGAGGGATGCGACGCTGGCGCAATCCGAGATCGCGTCGAAGGTGGGCCTGTCGACGGCGGCTGTCCACGAGCGCCTGAAGAAGCTCGAGGCGGCCGGTGTCATCCGGCGGTGGACGGCGGTGGTGGACCCGCGGGCCGTGGGCGCGGAGATTACGGCGTTCGTCGAGGTCTTCCTCGAGAACCCGCGGGCCGAGCGCGATCTTCCTCGACAGGCTGCTCGCCCTCGACGAGGTGCTCGAGTGCCACCACGTCACCGGAGAGTTCTCGCTGATCCTCAAGGTGCGGGTCCGCGACATGGAGGGCCTGCAGCACCTGCTGCTCCAGGAGTTGACGTCGCACGAAGGCGTGCGGCAGACGCGCACGGTCGTCGTGCTGTCGACCGTGAAGGAAGAGACTTACATCGCTCCCCTGCTCGAGGGAGGCGACTGACAATGGCGGCGATCATGACGATGACCAGGATGGGACCCGAATCGGTGCACGAGGTGCTTGGCCGCCACATGCTGGCCGACGGCTACGACATGGTGCTCGACCTCGAGAAGAGCGTCGGCCGGCACCTGTGGGACGCGCGGCGCGAGCGGCTGGTACCTCGACATGTTCTCGTTCTTCGCCACGCTGCCCGTGGGGATCAACCACCCCGGGCTGCGTCAGCCGGAGTTCCGCGAGAAGCTCATGCGGGCCGCGCTCGTGAACCCGACGAACTCCGACATCTACACGACGGAGTTCGCGGAGTTCGTGGAGACGTTCGGCCGCGTGGCGATGCGTTCCTACCTGCCGCAGGCCTTCTTCGTTGCCGGCGGCACCCTGGGCGTCGAGAACGCGTTGAAGGCGGCGATGGACTGGAAGGTGCGCCGCAACATGCGGAAGGGCGCGACGAAGGAGCTGGGGCACCAGGTCCTGCACTTCCGCGAAGCGTTCCACGGCCGCTCCGGCTATACGCTCTCGCTGACCAACACCGCTGACCCGCGCAAGCATCAGTACTTCGCCAAGTTCGACTGGCCGCGCGTCATCAACCCGGCGCTGCGGTTCCCGGCCGACGAGGCGGAGATCGCCCGCGTGGCGGACGTCGAGCGGCAGGCGGTGGCGGAGATCGAGCGCGCGTTCGCCGAGCGCAAGGACGACATCGCCGCGATCATCATCGAGCCGATCCAGGCCGAAGGCGGCGACAACCACTTCCGCTGCGAGTTCATCAAGGAGCTCCGGCGGCTGGCCGACGAGCACGAGGCGCTGCTGATCTTCGACGAGGTGCAGAGCGGCGTCGGCCTGACGGGCCGCTTCTGGGCGCACGAGCACTTCGACGTGCAGCCGGACCTGGTCTCGTTCGGCAAGAAGATGCAGATCTGCGGCATGATCGCCGGGCCGCGGCTCGACGAGGAGCCCGAGAACGTGTTCAAGGTCTCGAGCCGCATCAACTCGACGTGGGGCGGCAACCTGGTGGACATGGTGCGATCGCAGCGCTACCTCGAGATCATCGAGGAGGAGCACCTGGTGGACCACGCGGCGGAGGTCGGGCAGCACCTGCTGACGGGCCTGCAGGCGATGGCTGCCGACGAGCCGGCCATGTTCTCCAACCCGCGCGGCCTCGGCCTGATGTGCGCGATCGACCTGCCGGACGGCTCGGTGCGCAACGCCGTGGCCGACAAGGCGTACGACCTCGGCCTGATGATCCTGGGCTGCGGGCACAGGAGCCTCCGCTTCCGTCCGCCATTGGACGTCACCCGCGGCGAGATCGAAGAGGCGCTCGACATCCTCAAGCCGCGCGGCGAAGGCGGCGCTGCGCGTCGGTACGACAGCGCGTCCCGCAAACGGCAAACTGAAATCGGAGGACACGCGTCTGCGCAGGCAGTAGGCGATAAGCGTTCGACGATAGCTGGCATCGGCCGACAGGCATCTCGCCTGTTCAACCGTGGCTGGCCGCCGTCATCTGTATTCTCGAACGGGCGGCGGGTGCAAGATGACCCGCCGAATGGTGATGAGGAGCGAGGTCTTCGCTCCCGGAAGTCTCTCGAAGTTCACCCGCACGCGACACGCCCTCGAGCCGTTGCAGCGCCGCGACAGTCGACGCCGTCGATCTTCGTCGCGATTGCCGCATCAGCGGGATGCTTTCGTCGACGTCCGGGTCCCCCCGGCGGATTGCGTCCACCCGCCTCAGGCTAGCGCACATCCGTGCCAGGAGCCTGGAGCGTCCACGCATCCAGAAGCCCGCCGAGCTGAACGCGATTCTCATCGTCCCCGTTCCGCCGCCAGCCGGATGTGCGCGAGGTGGTGGTCGCAGTGCCAGGCGTACAACCGCGCCGTCCGTTCGAGGTCCATCTCGCCGCGCTCCGGGTGGACGAAGGTCCGCTTCCAGTCCTGCGGCGTCATGCTCGAGAGCAACGCCACCCAGCGCGCGTGCAGGCCCTCGAGCAGCCTCACCGACATGTCGAGCGGCCCGTGTGCCGCGTCCGGCAGCTCCGCCCACGTCTTCTCGTCGTAGGGCTTGATGGTGGGCCGCGCCTCGGTCAGCGCCAGGCGGAAGCGAATGGCGCTGTTCATATGGCTGTCCGCGAGGTGATGGACGACCTGGCGCGCGGTCCACCCTCCTTCACGGTACGGCGTCTCCAATTGCTTGTCGGTCAACCCGGCGACCAGCGCCCGCAACTGGGCGGGAAAACGCTCCAGGCGGCTCACGATCGCCGGGAGCGGCGTGGTGGTGTCGGCCGGGTCGAACTTCCCGACGGGATAGCGGGGGTCGGTCACGGCTGCTCCTCCTGAAGCCTGTTGTGTCCGGCTGAAGGCGGACTCGACGTGCGGCGGGCCGTTTGGCAGCGCGCCATCGGCCGTCCTCGGCATCGAGACGATGCGGTCGGGCCCCTGGCGCGACGGGAAGCGCATCGACTCGTCGAGGCCGAAACGGATGTCGGGCATACCCAGGCGCTGCTTGAGCGACAGCAACCCGCCCATCGAGCTCGCCGGGATGTGGTTGAGCGGTTGGCCGAGGTGCGACGCGAGTATCAGGATCCGGCACGTCGTGTCGGTCACCTCGACGTACCACTCGGCGTGCGTCACCGTGTCGGCCCACGTCACCAGGCCGTGGTTGGCCAACAGGACGGTGTTGTAGCGCTGCACCAGCGGTCGGATGGCGTCCGCGAAGGCCTGCGTGCCCGGGGTCT
The DNA here is from genome assembly GCA_963724775.1 of uncultured Acidobacteriota bacterium. Lineage (GTDB taxonomy): Bacteria > Acidobacteriota > Vicinamibacteria > Vicinamibacterales > Fen-181 > CAVRWB01. Next base: position 374,172 of record CAVRWB010000017.1, on the reverse strand, counting down.
CGTACGGGACGATCGCCACCGGCCCGACGAAGACCTCGTGCTCGGCCAGCATGCACTCGGGCGGCACCGCGCCTGCCAGGGAGTACGCGGTCGCGTGCGGCGGATGGCAGTGGACCACCGAGCCGGCCTCGGAGACGTTCTTGTAGATCTCGAGGTGGAGCAAGATCTCGCTGGACCGCTTCCTGGTCCCGGCCAGCTGCTCCCCGGTCATGTCGACCAGGCAGATGTCGGACGGCTGCAGGTCCGCCTTGCTGACCAGGGTCGGCGTGCACAGCACCCACTCGCCGGTCAGCCGGCAACTGATGTTCCCGCCGTTGCCGTCCACGTATTGCCGGATCCACAACTTGCGGCCCGCATCCACGATCTCCTGCTTGAGGGCCGCCGCTTCCGGAGACTCGAACGCGTCTTGAGGAGTGCACCAGGGCATAGGGGAATCGTTGACCGTTGACCGTTCAGCGTTCAGCGTCTAGCGTTGAGCGTTCAGCGTCTAGCGTTTGAACGCCTCTCTAGTGTTCTTCCGTTTTCGAGTTTTCCGTTTTCCGTTGCTCGTTCTAACTTCTACGTTCTAACTTCTACGTTCTCAGTTCCAACTTCTCAGTTCTGGCCTTCGTCTTCTCCGCGCGGTAGCCGCTTGCCCGGTACGCACCGATCGGGTCGATGGGAAGGCCGGCCCGGTGCCGGGCCATCGCGAGAATCGGCGCGACGTCCGTCTGGAACGCGTCCTTGAGGGTCGCCAGCGCCATCACCGCGTCGTTCGCCTCCTGGTACTCCGCGAGCGCACGGCGGTCCACGAGGTGAGCCTGCACGCAGGCGCGGACCAGCTCCATCGCACTCGACGCCAGCGATTCGATCGGGTCCGTGACGTTGTGCGACTGATCGAGCATGTAGCTGGGGTCGAACGCCTCCGCCCCTTCCAACTCGGCGTCCACGAGCTCGTTGAACACGAGGAACAGCTGGAACGGCTTCACGGATCCGGCGTCCAGATCGTCGTCTCCGTACTTACTGTCGTTGAAGTGGAAGCCGCCAAGCTTTCTGAGCTGGATCAGCCGCGCCACGATCATCTCGATGTTGGTGTTCGGCGCGTGGTGGCCGAGATCGACCAGCGAGAACGCCCGCTCGCCCAGCTCGCGCGCGCAGTAGTAGCTCGTGCCCCAGTCGTTGATGACGGTGGTGTAGAACGCCGGCTCGTACAGCTTGTGCTCGAGGAACAGCCGCCAGTTCACCGGGAGGCTGTCGTAGATCTTCCGCAGGCTCTCGAGGTAGCGGTCGAGCGCCCGCCGAAAATGCTGCTGGCCGGGGAAGTTGGCCCCGTCGCCGATCCACACCGAGAGCGCGCGCGCGCCAAGCTGCCTGCCGATGGCGATGCATTCCAGGTTGTGCGCAACGGCCTGGTCGCGCACGGCGGCATCCGTGTGCGTGAGGCTCCCGAACTTGTACGACCGCGCCTGGCCCGGCTGGTCCTCGAACGTGTTCGAGTTCATCGTGGTGATTGCCAGGCCCCGCGCCATGGCATAGTCGCGCAGCGCACGGGGATCGGCCGTCCGGTCCCAGGGGATGTGCAGCGACACCTCGGGCGTGACGCCGGTCAGGCGCAGGACCGCCTCGCAGTCCTCGATCTTCTCGAACGCGTTGCGCGGCTCCCCGCCTCCCGGGAAGCGGCCAAAGCGCGTCCCGCCGGTTGCCGTGCCCCAGGACGGAACCGCGACCCGGAACGCCGCCGCCCGCTCGACGAGATGTTCGATGTCGACGCCCCGGCGTTCCAGCCGGCGAGCGAGCGCCTCGAAGTCCTGGTTCAGGGCCGCGAGACGGGACTGGTTGTGCGTGGCAATGAAGTCGGGAGTCAGAGTCATTCTCGGCTGCCATTCTACATTCAACGTTCGACATCCCACATTCCTCATCTCACACATTCCACATTCAACATTCCACATTCCACATTCCCCATTGCCTGTGCTATACACCTCCCCCATGGAACCCCAGACGACCGGCGAACCGGTGGCCGAGTACGAGCGAGAAGCCGTTCCCCCGCGCGCGCTCCTCGGCTTCCAGAGCTTCATTGGCCAGTACGCCGGCGAGCACACCGCCGGCACCGAACTGATGATCGGCCCGCTGTTCGTCGCCTCCGGCGTCAGCGCGATCGACGTCGTCGCCGGCCTGTTGATCGGCAACCTCCTCGCGGTCCTGAGCTGGACCTTCCTGACCGCGCCGATTGCCGTGCGCTCGCGGCTGACGCTCTACTACCAGCTCGAGAAGATCTGCGGCCGGCGCCTGGTGACGCTGTACAACCTGGCGAACGGCGTCATGTTCTGCTTCCTCGCGGGCGCGATGATCACCGTCAACACCACGGCGGCCGGCGTCTGGTTCGACTTCAGGATGCCCCGCCTCGACGAGGTCTACCCGAGCGGCGCGGGCTGGGTCATCGCTGCGCTGGTAATGGGCGCGCTCGTCACCGTCGTCGCCGCCTACGGCTACCGCGTCGTGGCGCGGATCGCCAACATCGCCGCGCCATGGATGGTCCTCGTCTTCATCGCATACGGGCTGGCGGGCCTGCACGAGATGGGCGTGGACTCCGTCGCCTCGTTCTGGCCCGCCGCGAAGGACGTGATCTGGAAGGGCGGCGCGCCGCTGGCGGGGCGGGTGAAGTTCACGTTCTGGCACGTGATGTTCTTCGCGTGGTTCTGCAACATGGCCATGCACATCGGCATGGCGGACCTGTCGGTCCTGCGCTACGCGCGCAAGTCGTGGTACGCGGTGTCGACAGCCGGCGGGATGTACCTCGGGCACTTCATCGCCTGGCTGGCGGCATCCATCCTCTACGCCGCGCAGCTCCACGCCAACCCCGCGAACACGGACGTCCTCCCCGGCCCGCTGGCCTACCGCGCCTGCGGCGTTGCGGGCCTGTTGTGCGTGATCGTCGCCGGGTGGACCACCGCCAACCCGACGATCTACCGCGCGGGCCTCGCCTTCCAGGCGATCGCCCCGCGATCGTCCCGCTACCGCGTCACGCTGTTGACGGGCGCCATCGCGACCATCGCCGGGATGTTTCCCGGCATCGCCATGCGGCTGCTCGACTTCGTCGCCTTGTACGGCCTGGTGCTAATGCCGATGGGCGCCGTCATCTTCGTGGACTTCTGGCTCGCCCGCCGCCTGGGCTTCCGCGCAGCCTATGCCGAAGCGAGCGGGAGCGCCTTCAACCCGGCTGCCGGGCTGGCCTGGGCGCTCACGCTGGGCGCCTGCCTGGCGGCGGTGTGGGCCGGCGGCGTGCAGATCTACTTCGTCGGGCTCCCCGGCTGGTTCGTGGCCGCGGGCCTCTACGTCGTCCTCAGCCGCGTGTTTCAAAAACGAGCCGTCGGAATCAGCGCAGCTGGTCGGGCGCTGGGCTAGCTCGAAAGGTCGGGAAACGGCAAAGCTGGAGCTTTGCCCCACGCCTGGCCACGGTTGCGACCTCTGCGCCACGCTTCCGACAAGAGGCGTACGGTGATCGACTCTCGCCCGCCTCGTCTCGCTGATCGCGCTTGCCGGCACCATCGTGCCAGCGATCCTCCTGTTCGTCGGGTGGCTCGACCTGGTGGCGATGAAGGCGTGGATGCTCGCGGCCACCGTCGCCTGGTTCGTCGCGACGCCATACTGGATGGACCGCGAACCAACCGAGCCGCCTGTCGCCGAAGGCGACGCACGGCGATGAGCGCCCACCTGGCCATCGATCTCGGCGCCGGCAGCGGCCGCGCCTTCCTGGGCCGGGTCGGCCCCGGCGTCCTGTCGTTCGAGGAGGTCCACCGCTTTCACTACCAGCCGCGCACCGCGGGCGGGCACCTGCGATGGGACGGCGGCCGGCTGTTCGAGGGCGTGCGCGCCTCGCTCGCCAAGGCAGGCGCCGCCGCCGCCGGTCAGGGAACGAGGGTCGTGTCGGCCGGCGTCGACGCCTGGGGCGTCGACTACGGGCTCATCGACGAGGGTGGCGCGCTTGTCGAAGAGCCGATCAGCTACCGCGACCCGCGAACGGCAGGTGTGATGGACGACGTGTTCCGGCTGGTGCCGAGGCGCGAGATCTTCGCCCGCACAGGCCTCCAGTTCATGGCGTTGAACACGCTGTTCCAGCTCGTTGCCCACGTGCGGGACGGCCTGTCCCCGCGGGCGTGCCGCCTGCTGATGATCCCCGATCTCTGTCATCACGCGCTGTGCGGATCGATCGCGTCCGAGGTGACCGATGCGTCGACGACGCAACTGCTCGGCGTGGGAACGAGCGATTGGGACGACTGGCTGTTCAGCCAGCTGGGGATCCCGCGGCACCTCATGCCACCAGTCGTCGGCACTGGTGCCGAACTGGGCGCGCTGACGGCGGACCTTGCGCGGGAATCGGGGCTCCAGGGCGTTCGCGTGATCGCGCCGGCCACGCACGACACCGCGTCGGCGGTTGCGGCGACGCCGCTCTCGGAGAACATCGCCTTCATCTCGTCCGGGACCTGGTCGCTCGTCGGCGTCGAACGGCGATCGGCGCTGCTCGGCGAAGCCGTGGCCGAGGCGAACTTCACCAACGAGGCTGGCGCCTTCGGGACGATCTGCTTTCTCAAGAACGTCACTGGTCTCTGGCTGCTCGAATCGTGTCGGAAGGAGTGGGCTGCCGAAGGACGCGCGGCGGAGTTGTCTTCGCTGCTGGCGGCGGCGGAGGCGCTGCCCCGGTTCCAGGGCGTGGTCTACCCGGACGACGAGCGGTTCTTCAATCCCGGGAGCATGGCTGGCGAGATCCGCGCGGCGCTCGGCGAGTCGGGCCAGGCGGCGCCGGAGGAGCCCGCGGCGCTGGCCAGGGTGGTCCTCGACTCGCTGGCGTTCCGCTACGCGTCCGTCGTCGATCGGCTGGAGGCCCTCACGGGCACGGCCATTCGAGGCATTCACGTCGTCGGCGGCGGCTCGCTCAACCGGTACCTGAACCAGGCGACGGCGAACGCATCCAGGCGCCCCGTGGAAGCGGGCCCCGTGGAAGCGACGGTGGCGGGCAACGTCCTGGTGCAGGCGGTGGCGACGGGAACCCTGGGCTCGCTGGAAGAAGGCCGCGCGCTGGTTCAACGGATGGTGAAGACGGAACGCTTCGAGCCGAGGGAGACCCGCGCATGGGACACTGCGCGGGATAGGTACAGGGAAATCGAAAGCTGAGAACGGAGAACGGAGAACGGAGAACCTGAGAACTGCGGGCAGCGGCTGCTTGCGCATCTGCCCTGGCTCACGCTTCCCAGTTCCAAGTTCTCACTTCTACGTTCTCTGTTCGGAATCGCTATCCGAGCTCCCCGACTTCCTTCTCCACGGCCGCGAGGATCTCGCCGCTCTTCACCAGCGCCTTCATCGCGTTGTGATCGTCGAAGAGGGGGCGGTCCACGTTCAGGTGCTTGACGTGGCAGCGGATCACCTCACGCGCCCGCTGCGTGCCCTTCCCTGGCGTGAACTGGCGGAAGTCGAGCGCCTGCGCGGCTGCCATCAACTCGATCCCCAGGATGCCGTAGGCGTTGTCGAGGATCTGACCGTTCTTGATGGCGGTGTTCATCCCCATCGACACGAAATCTTCCTGGTCTGCCGCCGCGGGGATCGACTGGATCGAGGCCGGCGCCGAGAGAATCCGCTGCTCGACGATCAGCGAATCGGCCGTGTACTGGCTGAGCATCAGCCCCGAGTAGAAGCCCGGCTCGTGGGCCAGGAAGTCCGGGAGGCCGGCGGAAAGCGCCGGGTTGGTCAGGCGGTTCATCCGGCGCTCGGACATCACCGAGACCATCGTGACGGCCATGCCCGCCATGTCCATTGGCAGCGAAACCGGCGAGCCCTGGAAGTTGGCCCCGGTGAGCGTCAGCTTCAACTCCGGCACGAAGATCGGGTTGTCCCCGACGCCGTTCAGCTCGATTTCCACCTGGGAGCGGGCGTAGGCGATCGCGTCCTTTGCGGCGCCGACGACCTGCGGCGTGGAGCGCATCGAGTACGCGTCCTGCACCTTGGTCTTCATCTTCCCGGTCGTCAGGTCGGATCCCGCCACCACCTTCATGATGTTCTGCGCCGAGGCGATCGCGCCGCGGAACCCGCGCAGCTCGTGCAGCTTGGAGTTGTACGGCTTCAGGTTCCCGAGCAGCGCTTCGATCGACATGGCCGCGGCGATGTCCGCCTGCTTCAGCCACCGTTCCATGTCGTAGATGTGGATGGCGGAGATGGCGGTGAGGACGTTCGAGCCGTTGATCGCCGCCAGGCCGTCGCGCGCGTGCAGCCCGGGAATGGGAATGCCCGCGCGCTCCATGGCCACGCGCCCCGGCAGCCGCTCGCCCTGGTAGAACGCCTCGCCCTCGCCCATCAGCAGGAGCGCGGCCTGCGCCATCGGCGACAGGTCGCCGCACGCTCCGACAGACCCCTTCTGGCACACCACCGGCGTGACGCCCTTGTTGAGCATCTCCACCATGGTCAGCGTAATCTCGGGCCGGCAGGCAGAATTGCCGTGCGCGTGGACGTTGACACGGCCGGTCAGCGCGCCGCGCACGCTCTCGATCGGAAGCGGATCCCCAATCCCGGCAGCATGGTTGTACACCAGGTACCGCTGGAAGTCCTTGACCTGGTCGTCGTTGAGAATCTTCTCCGAGAACTCGCCGATGCCCGTGTTCGTGCCGTACATGATCTCGCGGGCCACGAGCTTCTGCTCGAGCATCGCCCGGCAGACCTTGATGCGCTCGAGGGCGGCCGGGGCCAGCGCGATCGGCTCGTTGAAGCGGGCGATCCGGACGAGGTGTTCGATGGTCAGGTTGGAACCGTCAAGGATGATGGGCATAACACCAGTCAACGAGGTCAACGGGGTCCACGAAGTCTACGCAGTCGGGCCAACGAAGTCTACGAAGTCTACAACAAACGAACAGGGCGGCCGCGAGGCCGCCCTGTCCGCTGCCAGCTGTCAGCTGTCTGCTGTCAGCTGCTCATCCGATGTACTTGCCTCGCGCCGTGTAGTGCGTGTGCAGCAGCTCGTGCGACTTGTGGCCGCACGGCCCTTCCGTGAGGAACTCCTCGTAGAGCTTGAGCACGGCCGGGTTCTCGTGCGACTTCCGGACCTCGCACGCCGCGTCTTCCTCGTAAATTGCCCGCGCGCGCGCCTTCCGGATCTCCGGCGAGGTCGGGATCGGCTGGCCGCCGCCGCCGATGCAGCCGCCCGGGCAGCCCATGAACTCGATGAAGTGGCACTGGGCGAACTGCCCGCCCGCCTTGATGTTCTCCATCACCTTCTTCGCGTTCGCGGTGCCGTGCGCCACCGCCACCTTCAGCGTCGCGCCCTTCAGCCAGTCCCAGTTGGGCACGAGCGCCTGGAGCATCGGGATGACCGTCGGCGACACCTCGCCGATCGGCAGCTCCATGTAGCGGACGCCGTCGAAGCCGCGCACCGGCATGATGTTGGCGTGGTCGAACAGGCTCTCGACCTTCTGCGCCGGTCACCAGCTCGATCACCGTCCGCAGCGCCGCTTCCATCACGCCGCCGGTCGCGCCGAAGATCACGCCCGAGCCGGTCGCGGTCGCCGAACGGATCGTCGAAGTCGCTCTTCGGCATGTCGGGCAGGTGGATGCCCGCTTCCTTGATCATCTGCGCCAGCTCGCGCGTCGTCAGGCCGTAGTCCACGTCCTTGAAGCCGCTCGAGTCCATCTCCGGCCGGTTGCACTCGAACTTCTTGGCCGAGCACGGCATCAGCGCGACGGTGACGATGTCCTTCGGGTCGATGTCGTGGAGCTTCGCGTAGTAGGTCTTGATGACGGCGCCGAACATCTGCTGCGGGCTCTTGGCCGACGACAGGTTCGGGATGTAATCCGGGTAGAAGTGCTCCAGGTACTTGACCCAGCCCGGCGAGCAGCTGGTGAACTGCGGCAGCGCCACCGGCTTCTTCTGCACCAGCGCCTGGTGCAGCCGCAGCAGCAGCTCGGTGCCTTCCTCGAGGATCGTCAGGTCCGCCGTGAAGTTGGTGTCGAACACCTTGTCGAAGCCGCACAGCTTCAGCGCGGTGTTCATCTGGTAGGTCATCGGCGTGCCGGGCTCCAGGCCGAAGCACTCGCCGATGCCCGCGCGCGGGCTCGGCGCCGTCTGGATGACGACGTGCTTCTTCGGGTCGTCGATGGCGCGCCACACCTCGTCGGACGTGTCGTTGGCGTGCAGGGCGCCCGGTCGGGCACCGGTTGATGCACTGGCCGCAGTTGATGCAGACGACATCACCGAGCGGCTTGTCCATGTAGGTGGCGATCTTCGCCTGGTTGCTGCGGCCGACCGTCTCGAGCGCGCCCACTTCCTGCACGTCGATGCAGGTGCGCACGCAGCGCCGGCACAGGACGCACTTGTCCATGTCCCGAATGACCGAGTAGCTCGATGTGTCCTTCGGGTAGCGGGACTCGGTGACGTGGCCGAAGCGATAGAAGTCGACGCCGTGCTCATTGGCCAGCGTCTGCAGCTCGCAGTTGTTGTTCCGCTTGCAGCTGTAGCACTCGCCGTAGTGGGTCGAGAGCAGCAGGTCGAGGATGTGCCGGCGCGCCCGGCGGACCTTCTCGGTATGCGTCTTGACCTTGAGCGGTGCGGTGACCGGGTAGGCGCACGCGGCCTGCAGCACCCGCTGGTTCTCGACCTCCACGACGCAGATGCGGCAGACGCCCGCGACGCACAGGTCCGGGTGGTGGCACAGCGTCGGAATCTTCACCCCGAGCATCTTCGCCGCCTCGAGCACCGTCGTGCCAAGCGGCACCTTCATGTCGTGGCCGTCGATGGTGATCGAGACCAGGCCGCCGATCGTGCCGGCGGCGTTCTCCGCGGTGGGGATCTTTTTGCCCCGCTGGCTCACCGGCGCCCGCGACGTGTCGAAATCCTGTCTGGTGTCAGCGCTCATCGTATACCTCGAAACACGCGCCAGAACCGCAGCCCCGCCGGTGCGACAGGCGGGACGCCTGTCCTACGCCCTCTCCGACAGGCGAGACGCCTGTCCTACGCCACGAAGCTGCGGCCCATGATCTCGTCCTTGAAGTGCCTGACGATCGACACGAACGCGTTGGGGCTCGACTGTCCCAGCCCGCACTTGGACGCCAGCTGCATCGTCTCGCTCAGCGCCAGCAGTTCCTGCAGGTAGGCCATCGAGCACTCGCCCCGTTCCAGCTTCTCGATGCCCTCGAGCAGTTTGGCATTCCCCGCGCGGCAGGGCGTGCACTGCCCGCACGACTCCTCGACGAAGAACTCCATGAAGTTCCTGGCCACCTGGACCATGTCGCGGTCGGGCCCGAACACGATGATGGAGCCGCCCGTGGCGATGTCCTCGAACGCGATGCGACGGGAGAACTCGGAGGCCGGGAGGCAATGGCCGGACGCGCCGCCGATCTGCACGGCCTTCGCGCCGGCGCCGCCGACCTTGTGGAGCAGTTCCGCCACCGTGATCCCCAGGGGGAACTCGTAGACGCCAGGCTCGAGGCAGTCGCCGGACACGCTGAACAGCTTGTAGCCGGTGGACTTCTCGGTCCCGACGGAGCGGAACCAGTGGGCGCTGCGGCTCATGATGCAGGCCACCCACGCCAGCGTCTCGACGTTGTTGACCACGGTCGGCTGGCCCTCGAAGCCCGTGTCCACCGGGAACGGCGGCCGGTTGCGCGGCTCGCCGCGGTTCCCCTCGAGCGACTCGATCAGCGCCGTCTCCTCGCCGCAGACGTACGCGCCGGCGCCCATGTGGATGTGGATGTCGAAGTTGAAGCCCGCGAGGCCGCCAATGTCGTCACCGAGCAGTTTCTGGTCGCGCCGCTTCTGGAGCACGGCCTCGAGGTGCGGCCGAAGGTAGACGTATTCGCCGCGGAGATAGACGATGCCGGTCGAGGCGCCGATCGCGCGCGCGGCGATCGTCATCCCCTCGAACACGAGACTCGCATGCTCGGCGAGGATGACGCGGTCCTTGAACGTGCCCGGCTCGCCCTCGTCGGCATTGCAGACGACGTACTTGCGGCCGCCGGCCTTGACCTGCGCCGCCGCGGCCAGGTTCCACTTCGTGCCGGTCGGGAAGCCGGCGCCGCCGCGGCCCCGCAGGTTCGACGCGCTGATCTCGCCGATGATGTCCGCGCGGCTCTTCGCGAGCGCCTCGCGCAGGCCGGACTCGGGCTCGATGCTGTCGAAAGTAAAGGGTGTCTTCTTGCTGTTCGCCAAGTTCATCGCATCCTGCCCTTCGTCTACGCGTGCACGGCCTGGCGCGCGTGGGCGCCGAAGGTCCGCTTGCACTCGTCGATGATCTCGTGCACCTGCTCGGGCGTCACCCGCGTGTAGACCCGGTCGTTGACGAGGAGCGCGGGCCCCTGGTCGCACATGCCCAGGCAGCTGGCCCAGGCGAGGCTGAACCGGCCGTCTGGCGTCGTGTGGCCGAACGGGATGCCCAGGTCGTTTTCCAGCTGCCGCGCGACGCGGGCCTTGCCGGCGAGGTCGCAGGAGATGGTCTGGCACAGCCGGAAGTTGAAACGCCCGCGCGCCTCCTGGCGCAGGAAGGCGTAGAAGGAGACGACGCCGTAGACCTCGGCCGGGTGGATGCCGAGCTCGTCGGCGACCACCTGCATGGCAAAGTCGGAAATCTCGGCGTGCGACGCCTGGAGCTCCTGGAGGACGGGAATCAGCGAGCTGCGCGCCCGGCCGAAGCGCGCGACCAGCGCGCGAATCTCGTCTTGAATTCGTTGCTGCTGCCCTACAAGCATGTCGTCATCTCCCTACGCCGGTTTCCCGGGTCAGCAACTCGTCCACCTTCTGGAGCAGCGCCTCGGGCTCGATCGGCTTCTCGAAGAACGCGTCCACCGGCACCAGCTCCTGGTCCTGGCCGTAGGTGAACCCGGTCACCTTGGAGACGCTCGTCAGCATCAGGATCGGCGTGTCGCAGCCCTGGCGGCGCAGTTCCTGGGCCATCGCGATCCCGTCGTCCGGCTGCTCCATCATCACGTCCAGGATGATGAGGTCCGGGTTCCAGTCGTCGATCGCCTTCATGCCGCCGGCACGGTTGGCCGCTGACCGGACGTCGTGCTGCGCCTTCTTGAGGAACAGCTCGGTAGCAAACGTAATGTCCGGGTCATCGTCCACGATGAGGATTTTGGCCATGGGCTCCCTCTCTGTCGTGATCTGCCGGCAGCGCACGGCCCTGGCCGGGTCGCGCGGTACGGCCGTGGAATCGCTGTAGGACAGGCGTCCCGCCTGTCACGTGGGACAAGCGTCCCGCCTGTCATATGTCGGCGGGTGCGGCGCCGACGCGGAGGCTGGGCTTGTGAAGGATGGCACAAGCGCTCTGCCACCGTTTCACGGCACGAATTCTATCCGCTCGGCGCCTCGAGCGCAACTGTGAGGCGCGTCCCTCAATATTTCCGAATTTTCTTCGGTTCCGCCCGCCAGGCGTCGGGCGCCCTTTCTCGTTCGCCCCAGACGATGGGGCGCGTCGCCTCCGGTATACTCGAACGACCGATCGCCCCCACCAAGGAGACGCCGTGGCCATCAAGGACGCATTGCTGCCCGAATACGATCACGAAACGGGAACGACCCGCCGCCTGCTCGAGCGGGTCCCGGATGACAAGCTGGGATGGAAGCCGCACGAGAAATCGATGACGCTCGGCCGCCTGGCGACGCACCTGGCCGAGATGCCCGGATGGGGCACGATGACGGTCACCCAGACGGAGATCGACTTCAAGCCGGGAGACTACAAACCGCGGACCGCGAACTCGCGGGCGGAAATCCTGGCGATCTTCGACGACAGCGTCGCCGCGTTCCGCAAGCTGCTGGCCGAGGTGACCGATGGCGAGCTGATGCTGATGTGGACAATGAAGAACGACGGGAAGCCGGTCTTCAGCGCACCGCGGGTGAGCGTCCTCCGGTCGTTCGTGATGAACCACATGATTCACCATCGCGGCCAGTTGAGCGTGTACCTTCGCGAGAACGACGTGCCGCTGCCGTCGATGTACGGGCCGAGCGCCGACGAGCAGGGCTGACGAAGCGCTCAGGTGTAGGGCGAACTTTCTTGTTCGCCCTACACGTGAGAAACCAGTTGCGGCGCGGTCGCGAGCGGCAGCGCCACCGAGAACGTCGTGCCCTGCCCCAGCGTGCTGCTGACTTCGACGCGGCCGCCGTACCGGTCGACCAGGTCCTTCACGATCGCCAGCCCGAGGCCGGTCCCCGCCTCCTCCACCGCCTTGGCGTTGCTCGCGCGGTAGAACTCCTCGAACACCCGCGCGAGCGCGTCGGCGGCAATCCCGATGCCGGTGTCCGACACGACCAGCCGCGCATAGGCGCCTTCCTCGCTCAGGCGAACCGTGACGCGCCCCGACAACGTGTACTTCACCGCGTTGCTCACGAGGTTGGTGACGATCCGGTCGATGTCGGCGGGATCGCTGAAGACGTCGAGCGCCGCCTCGGGAACTGCGACGTCCAGGGTCAGCCCTTTCTCCTTGGCGCGCGTCTCGAAACGGCTGGCGATCTCCGCGGTCATCGCGGACAGGCCGACAGGCCGCCGCTCGGCGCGGCGGAAGTCCGACTTGCCCGCCGCCAGGTCCAACAGGTCGTCCACCAGCACCTGCAGCAACTGCAGGCGCCGCCGCGCCCGGCCAACGAGGTCCGCCTGCGAATCGGTGAGCGGACCGGCGTATCCGTCGGCGAGCGCGGTCAGCAGGCTCTGTGTCACCTGCGCGGGCGCGCGCAGCTCGTGCGTGGTGATCCGCGCGAACTTCGACTTCTCCTGATTCAGCTCCGCCAGGAGCTGATAGGCCTGCGCGTTCTCGATCGCGACCGCGCCCTGCGCCGCGACCATCTCGAGGAATGCCGCGTCCTCCTCGGTGAACTTGTGCCCCTCACCGCCGTAGGCGCGCAGGACACCGAGCGGCCCGCGGCGCCCGGCGAGCGGGACGCTCAGCATCGACTCGATGCCTTCCTTCTTCAGGCGCTCAGGCTGCCAGATGCGTGGGTCGGCCGGCGCATCGTTCACGAACAACGCGTCACCGGCCAGCGTGTCCTGGTCGAGGCGGGCCCGGCGGTACTCCACCGGCACCTTGTCCATGTAGTCGTCGCTCAGGCCGTAGCTCGCGGCAAACTCCACTTCGCTTCGCGCCGGGTTCAGCAGCCGGATGGCCGCGCCCTTGCACCCCAGGACGCGGGTGGCCGACTCGACGAACTGGTTGAGGACCGCCTGCAGATCCAGCGTCGCCGTCAGGTCCCTCAGGCTGTCATAGAGCCCGGACACCTCGTTCTCGCGACGACGCAGGCGGCGGGCGATCGCCATGCAGAAATACGCGAGCACGTAGCAGGCGGCGCCGAAGAAGAACAAGACGGTGAGGACGTAGGCCGGATCGCGATAGCGCGGCGGCGAGAAGATGAAGGCGTGGGGAACGAGGCCGGCGTACTCGAGGACGGCGACGGCCCCGACCAGCAGCGGCGCGATCGTGACGTGGAGAAAGCCGCGGGCGTGCGGGAGCAGCAGCGCCGCGATGGAGACGTGGAACAGGAAGAAGATGATCGCCGGGCTCTCGACGCCCCCCGACAGGCTGGTGAGCACCGTCATCGCCAGCCAGTCGAAGAAGATCTGGGCACGCCCGAACCGCTCCCAGGCGACCGTCGACTCCGGCTGGCGCTCGATCCGCTCGAGCCACCACCGGAGCGCGGCATTGTAGGCGAGGATCGCGAGGCCCAGCCGGTACAGCGCCACCTCGTTGACGGGCAGCGAGAGCAACTGGCCCGCGACCAGCGTCCCGGCCATCACGCCGAGGCCGGCGAGCCAGCGCATGGCGACCAGCCAGCCGAGGCTGTCCACCATCTCCTGCTCCGCGAGCGTGCGACGTCGCGCGGCGCCCGGCGCGACAGGTGCCGCCGCCGGCGCGGCCGCCGCCTGCTGTTCGGTCATGTCGTTGGTAATCTGTGGCAGGGGGCGTGCGGTGTCAAGGGATTCCGATGTGATCGGCTCTAGGCTTTAGGCTTTAGGCTTTAGGTTTCCAAGCTGACAGGTTCAAATCATTTGCCTCCAAGCTCTCCGCTTGTCGGGCGCCCGAGCCCAAAGCCGAGAGCCGAGAGCCGTGGCGCGCCAGCGCCATGGTATCGTGAGCGTCGACCGTCAAGCGTCGACAGGCTGAACGCGCGAGAGACGGAAAACGCTCAACGGTCAACGCTCGACGCTGAACGCCGTGCTATCGTCTGCCGGTGCCGACTTCGCCCGATGCCCGGCCGCGCTGGCCGCCGCTCGCGCTCGCCGCGTGGGGCGTGCTCTTCCTGGCCGCCGCCACGTTCAACGCCGGCGGGTATCGGTACGGCGCGTCCGACCAGGCCTTTTACATCCCCGCGGTCCTGCACCACCTGGATCAGTCGCTGTTCCCGCGCGATTGGGCGCTCCTCGCGCCCCAGGACAGGCTCAGTCTCTTCACCGCCCTCGCGGGCGGCGCCGCTCAGCTGACCGGCGCCTCGGTGCCGGCGCTCTTCTTCGCGTTGTACCTCGCCGGCCTGCTTGCGCTCTTCGCGCTCGCCATCGCGCTCGGGACGCGGCTGTACCAATCGCGCTGGACGATCGTCGCCCTTGCCTTCGCGCTCACCCTCCGTCACGCGCTGGCCATGGGGGCCGTCAACACGCTCGAAGGCTACATGCACCCGCGCATCCTCGCCTTCGGGCTCGGCGGCCTCGCTGTCGCCGAATGCCTCGCGTCACGGCCCTGGCGGGCGGCCGCCTTCGTCGGGCTCGCTGCCGTCTGCCATCCCACGACCGCCCTGTGGTTCCTCCTCTGGACCGGCGTCGCCGCGGCTGTCGCGGATCGCCGGTGGAGACGACCGCTGCTTGCCGCCGCCGCCGTCGCTGTCGCGGCTGGGGCCTGGGCGGTCGCCGCCGGCCCGCTCGCTGGCCGGCTGACACTCATGGATGACCAGTGGCTGTCGGTGCTGGCCTCGAAGACGTACCTCTTCCCCACCCGGTGGCCGGTGAGCGGCTGGATCCCGGCCATCCTGACGCCGCTGACGGCGGCCGTGCTCTACCGCGCGCGTTGGCGGGCCGGCCTGGCCACGCCCGCCGAACGCGGGGTCGCGGTTGGGGCGGCGGTCCTGTTCGCTGTCTTCCTCGGCTCGATCCCCTTTGTGGCCGCCCGGCTCGCGCTGGCCGTTCAACTCCAGGTGCCCCGCACGCTGTGGATGGTGGACCTCCTCGCGGTCGCCTACATCGTGTGGTACTTCGCCGAAGGCGCGCCGTGGGCCGGCATCGGAGACGCCGGCCAGACGAGCCGGGCTGAAGCCCCGCTCCTTCCGATGACATCGGGCAGAACCCGCGCCGCGCGGGCGACGGCCCTCGTGTTCATCGCCTTGTCGCTCGGCCGCGGCGCCTGGGTGATGGTGGTGCAGCACCCGGAACGGGCCGCGGTGCACGTGGGACTCCCAGACAGCGAGTGGCACGACGCGATGAGGTGGGTGGCGGCGAACACCGCGAAAGAGGCGTGGGTGCTCGCACCGCCTGGCCACGCGTGGAAGTACGGGACCAGCGTCCGCGTGGCGGGACAACGCGACGTGTACCTGGAAGAATCGAAGGACAGCGCGCTCGCGATGTACTCCCGCGCGTCGGCGATGACCGTTCTGGAGCGCATTCGCGGCGCCGCGGATTTCGACACGCTGACGCCGGAACGCGCGCGCGCGATGGGGCCGGACGTGCTGGTGACCGAGAGGCAGATGAACCTGCCGCTGCTCAACAGCAACGGCAGGTTCAGGGTGTACTCACTTCGCTGAAGGACTCAGGATTCAGGTTTCGGGATTCAGGATTTGATCCTACTTTGCCTCCGGTGGCGGGTACGGAATCCCCAGCTGCTCGAGGTACGTCTTGTACTTGGCCGGGTCGTAGTAGAACTTCTTCAGCTCCGGCCTCAGCTGCTGCATCAGCTTCTCGTTCAGCCAGGTCGCCGGCTTGTCGTCTGGCCCCGGGAAGGGCTTGTAGGCGACGTCCTTCGACTGCACGGTCTTGAAATACTCCCAGGCCTGCTGCACCAGTGCCGGCTTGAGCAGCAAGTCCATCGCGGTCATCGCCTCGACCTTCGCGGCCGTCGTGACGCCCTTGTGCGCCACCGGCGTCGCCTCCGCGATCGCGCTCGCCCAGTTGTGGCCGGGCATCCCCGGGATGTTCGCGGGATACCGAAGCGTCACGGTGGGCACCGTCCACGACACGTCCCCGATGTCGTCCGAGCCGCCGCCCCGGTTGTCCTCCGGCTTCACCGGGCCTTCCAGCTTGCCGACCTCCTTCAGCAGGCCCTGCTCGCGCACCTTCATGTTCCGCTGCACCAGGCGGGCGAACGCCTGGTCCGCGTCGCTCCACGGCGGCATCCCCACCTTCTGGATGTTCGTGTACATCGTCTCGGCGACGACCTTGTTCATGTGCTGCGGCCAGGCCGATCCGAGCATTCGCGAGGTCATCTTCGTGCTCGTCATCATCGACGCCGCTTCGGCCATCGTGTTGCCGGTGTCCCACATCTCCTTGATGTGCGGGTAGTCGATCTCGCGGAAGTAGTACCAGACGCTGGCAGTCGGCGGAACGACGTTCGGCTGGCCCCCGCCGTTCGTGATGACGTAGTGGGAGCGCTGAGAGAGGCGAAGGTGCTCCCGGCGGAAGTTCCAGCCGACGTCCATCAGCTCGACGGCATCGAGGGCGCTGCGTCCGCCCCACGGCGCGCCGCCGGCGTGTGCGCTCTGCCCGGCGAAGTTGTATTCGACCGACACGGCGCCCGTGCCGCCCCCGTCACCCCAGCTGACGCCGAAGTTCGACGAGATGTGCGAGAAGAGGCAGACGTCCACGTCCTTGAAGACGCCGGCCTTCACGAACTGCGCCTTGCCGCCCAGCAGCTCCTCGGCGATCCCCGGCCAGACCTTGATGGTGCCCGGGATCTTCTCGCGCTCCATGATCGTCTTGAGCGCGAGCGCCGCCGTGATCGAGAGCGGGATCCCGGTGTTGTGGCCCTCGCCGTGTCCCGGCGCCCCGTCGATGAACGGCGCGCGCGCGGGGATGCCGGGCTTCTGGGAGGTTTCCAGCAACCCGTCGACGTCCGACCCGAGCGCGATGACCGGCTTCCCGCTGCCCCACGTGGCCGTCCACGCGGTCGGCATCCCGGCGACGTTCTCGTCGATCGTGAAGCCCCGCGCCTTGAGGATGTCCGTGCAGTACTTCTTGGTCTCGGACTCCTGGAACCCGACCTCCGCGAAGCTGAAGATCGAATCGACCATCTGCTGCGTCAGGTCCTTCATCCCGTCGATCTCCGCCGCGAGGTCGCGCTTGAGCACCTCGAGCTTCTGATCGATCGCCGGAACCGCCGGCGCCTTCCCCTTCTTCGAGGGTTTCTGTTGGGCCGCGGACAGCCCGAGAGTCAGCGTGACGGCGAGGAGAATCGTCCAGGACACACGGCCAGCGCGCATGCAGCAACTCCTTGGTGGCGGAGGGCGGCGGTAGTGTAGATCAGAATGGATGGGGTGCAAGAGTGCAAGAGTGCAAGGTGCAAGGTGGACGCAGGTGTAGGGCGAAGCTTCGGCTTCGCCTCGAGCGCTCGTGCGTAGGGCGAAGCTTCGGCTTCGCCTCGAGTGCGGGCTATCCTGATCGTGGTCCGCCGTCCGCTGTCTGCTGTCTGCTGTCCGCTGTCTGCTGTCCGCTATGCCTTTTACCTTCGACGACTACGTCGCCCCGCCGGCGCTCCGCAACGGCCACCGGATGACGATCTTCGCCTGGGCGAGGCCCCGGAAGTTCCCGCGGTTGCCTGAACCCGTGGACCGCGTCTTCGACGTGGCGCCGCGGACGAAGCTGCTCGCCAGGTGCCACTGGCAGGCGGCGTGCCGCCACCACCCCACGCTGCTCCTGCTCCACGGCCTCGAAGGGTCGGCGGACGCCCACTACATGCGGGGCATCGCGGACAAGGCCTGGGCCCGCGGCTTCAACATCGTCCGGCTCAACCAGCGCAACTGCGGAGGCACGGATCACCTCGCCGAGGGCGTGTACCACTCGGGGCTCACAGCAGACCCGATGACGGTGATCCATGAACTCATCGAGGAGGACGGGCTGCAGTCGATCGCCGTGGCCGGATACTCGCTGGGCGGGAACCTCACCCTCCGCATGGCCGGGGAATACGGACTCGCCGCGCCGCCACAGGTGAAGGCGTTTGCCGCGGTGTCGCCGACACTCGACCTGGCCGCCTGCGTCCGCGCGCTGGAACGGGCGCCGAACTGGATCTACCAGTGGAATTTCGTGCGCGACCTGAAGAAGCGCGTCCGACGGAAGGCGGAGCTGTACCCCGGCATCTACTCCACCGAACCGCTGCGCACCCTCCGCACGGTGCGCGAGTTCGACGACGCCTACACGGCGCCGATGAGCGGGTTCACAGACGCCGCGGACTATTACCATCGCGCGAGCGCGCTGCGACTCATCGACCGCGCCGTCCTCCCGACGTTGATCATCACCGCAGACGACGACCCCTTCATCCCGGTGGACCAGTTCCGACTCCCCGCCGTCTCCGGCAACCCGCACGTAAAAGTGATCGTCACGAGGCACGGCGGCCACTGCGGCTTCATCGAGGCCGGCGGGCATCGCGGAGCCGACGACGGCTACTGGGCCGAGCGGACGGTTGTCCGCTTCGCAGAGTTGCACGCGGCAAAGCAGGCTTGACACCGGCCACGCCCCGCGCTACTGTCCCATAGAATAACTATGGGAGAGACGAAGCATCCCCGCACCGAGCTGCTGCCCGGCACGCTCGACATGCTCATCCTCAAGACGCTGACGGTCGGCGTGATGCACGGCTATGGCATCGCCGATCACATCAAGCGCCTGTCCGGCGACGTCCTGCAGATCGAAGAAGGGTCCTTGTACCCGGCTCTGCAGCGCCTTCAAGTCCAAGGCTTCGTGGCGTCGGAGTGGGGTCATTCGGTCAACAACAGGCGCGCCCGGTATTACCGCCTGACGGCGGCGGGGCGCCGGCGACTCGGCCAGAGCGAGTCTGGCTTCGATCGGCTGGTCGCGGCCATTGGCCGTGTCATGAAACCGGCAGACCCATCGGCTACCTAGGGGGACGTGACCGTGATGCGCCTCTGGCGGCGATTGTCATTCCTGCTTCGCCGGGCCCGCCTCGAGCGCGAGTTGCGCGAGGAGATGGACTGGCACCTCGAGCGGCGGACCCGTGAGATGGCGGATGCCGGCCTCGACGAGCCGCGGGCGCGCGAAGCCGCCCTGCGGATGTTCGGGAACCCGCTGCACCAGCGCGAGGAGAGCCGCGACTGGTGGGGCTTCACGTGGCTGGACCTCCTGCTGCAGGACATCCGGCATGCGGGGCGGGTTCTCGTCCGTCAGCCGCTCCTTGCCGCCATCGCGGTCGTTTCGCTGGGCGCGAGCATGGCCGCCGCGTGCGCCGTGTTCAGCCTGGCGAACACGACGCTTCTGGCCTCGCTGCCGGTGCCCGATCCCTCGGCTCTGGTCGTGCTCGGCTGGTCGTCGGGCCCGACGGTTCCCTACGAGTCGCTCGATGGCTGGTCGAACGGAAACGACCGCGAAAACGGCTCGACGTCCTTCTCTGTCGACGCGTTCCGTGCCGCACGGTCGGCCGCTGGCGGCCGCGCCGACACGTTCGCCTTCGCCGACCTCTACCAGGTCAACGTCACCGAGCACGGGCAGTCCGACGTGGCGACCGGTCAACTGGTCTCGGGGAACTACTTCTCTGCGCTCGGCGTCCGCCCGTCGCTGGGGCGATTCATTACTCCCGCGGACGACCGCGCAGATGCGCCCGAACCCGCCGCCGTCATCAGCCACGCCTTCTGGCGGCGCCGCTTCGGCGGCCGGCCGGACATCGTCGGAACCACCATCCTGGTCAACCGCGTGCCGACGGTCATCATCGGCGTTGCGCCTCCGGGCTTCGAAGGGACGGGCCAGGTTGGCGCGACGAGCGCCATCAGCGTGCCCCTGATGCTGCGGGAGCGTTTCGTCCGGCGGGCGGATCATGCGCCCGGACAATCGGCCGACGACGAGCTCACGCCCTTCGATCCGCGGTACTGGTGGGTGAACATCATGGCGCGCGTCGCCTCGACCACCGATCGCGGTTCCCTGCAGCGTGAGGTGGAGCGCGCGGTCCGGTCCACGGTGGACCCGACGAGGACGGGACGTGCGGCCCGCGAACCATTCCGCGTCAGCCTGGAGAGGGGCAGCCGCGGGATGCGGGAGATGCGGGCGGAGTTGGTGCAGCCGCTCGTCATCATGGCGGTCATCGTCGGCGTGGTCATCGTGATCGCGTGCGCGAACCTGGCCACGCTGCTGCTGGCGAGAGGCGTCGCCCGCGATCGCGAGATGGGGGTGCGCCACGCGCTGGGCGCCTCGCGCGCCCGCCTCATCCGGTCCTCCATGCTCGAGAGCCTGATGATCGGCCTCGCCGGGGGCCTGCTCGGGCTGGCGGGCGCCAAGTGGATCGCCGACGCCCTCGCGCCCGCGCTCCAGCTCGGGCCTGCCGCCGCGATCGACCGCCCGGCCCTGGGCCTCGTGGCAGCCTTCGCTTTTGGCGGTGCCCTGCTGACCTCGCTGTTCTTTGGTTTGCTGCCCGCGTTGCGCGGGACCGACGTACGTGCGCTGCGGGCGATCAAGGATGGGACCGGCCGTGTGACCAGCGCGGTCCCGCGGCTCCGCACGGCCCGCGGCGTGCTCGTGTTCCAGGTCGCCATGTCGCTGGTGGTCATCGTCGCCGCCGGGCTGCTGATCGGGACCCTGCGCAACCTGCAAGGCGTGCAGCCGGGATTCGACCCGGCTGGCGTGCTCCTGTTCCGCGTCGATCCCGCGCTCAACGGCTACCCGGCGGTCGAAAGGCGACGGATGCTCGCGGAGATCCTGGAGCGGGTCAAGTCACTCCCTGGCGTCCGCGCCGCGTCGTTATCCCAGCACGCGCTGCTGTCCAGCTCCTCGTCCATTTCGACGTTGCGCAACGTGGACGGGGTCAAGCGGGCGCAGCCGTTGATGGTCACTCGTCTCGTCGTCGGCCCGGAGTTCCTCGAGACGATGAGGATTCCCCTGCTGGCCGGGACGGCACGCCTGGATGCGGCCGACCAGGCGGCGTTGCTGCGGCCAGTCGTCGTGAGCCGGACGTTCGCGCGGCGAGCCTTCGGCACGACGAGCGCGCTGGGACATCGCTTTCGCTTCAGCGATGCGGCCGACAAGCCCGTCTACCACGTGGTGGGTATCGCGGAGGATGTTCGCGTCGCCCGCCTGCGGGAGCCGCCGCCCCCAACCGTGTATCCTCGTACTTGCAGGACAGCCTTGGCCCGGCGAGCTTCGCCGTGAGGTCCGCCGTGCCGACGGCGGTGCTGCTTCCAGCCGTGAGACAGGCGGTCGCGGCGGTGGCCCCCGATCTCGCCATCGATCGCGTCGTCACGCAGGCCGACCAGATCGCGGCGGGCATCCAGCGCGAGGCGTTGTTCGCCACGCTCGCGTCGGGGCTCGGCGCGCTGGCGTTGTTCCTGGCGTGCATCGGCATTTATGGGTTGATGGCCTACGCGGTGTCGCGCCGCACGACGGAGATCGGCGTCCGCCTGGCGCTCGGGGCACCGCCTCGACGCATCTTGTGGATGGTGGCCCGCGAGGCCGGTCGCATCGTCGGAATCGGCGCCGTGCTTGGTCTGGCTGGCGGCCTGCTGGTTTCGCGCTACCTCGACAGCCTGCTCTTCGGCCTCGAGCCAACGAACCTGTTCGTCCAGGGGCTGGGCGTCGTGCTTCTCATCGTCGTCGCAGCTGCCGCGGCGATCATCCCCGCGCGGCGTGCGGCACGGACCGACCCGCTCGCGGCCCTCCGCCACGAGTGAGAAGTCCGTGTCAGGTGGCAGGCGGTCGAGCAGGGCTGAAGCCCTGCTCCTTCCTTTGACTCTTGGCAGAACTGTCGCTGTCGCTGTTGGCTGCCACGGGCGGCCGCCGGCGATCTTCGGAAGGCACAGGGCTTCAGCCCTGTGCAGCGGTACCAACTCATCCCCGAGCATCTGGGCGAGCGCAGGTCCTTTTCCGCTCTCCTCGTGTTTGAAGTAGACGAAGACGTCCTTGCAGGCGGACGTCCGCTCGCGAATCACTTGCGCCCAGCGCCGGATGTCGTCCGGGCCATACCCTTCATCCCGAAGCCGGAAATACGCGTAGTCGGCGGTGATTTCCACCGGTGCGGACAGCTTCTCGCTGTCGGAAATGCACAGGGCCAGTGCATGCGAGCGGAGAAGGTCGAGGACGTCGGCGTCGAACCAGGACGGGTGGCGGAACTCGAACGCCGCGCGGGCGTGCGGCGGCAGCGAGGCCGTGAAGGCCTGAAGCACCGGGAGGTCCTTCTTGTGCGTGGGCGCCAGCTGAAACAGGATCGGCCCCAACTGCGGTCCGAGCGCCGCGGCCGCATCCAGAAAGGCCTTCACGAGCGGCTCGCAGTCGCGGAGCTTCGCGATGTGCGTGATGCGCTTGGGCGCTTTGAGCGCGAAGCGAAAGGTGGGCGGGGTGGCTGCCGCCCACCCGCCTACCACCTTGGCGGTCGGCATCCGGTAAAAGGTGTAGTTCACCTCCACCGTCGAAAACCGATCCGCGTAGTACGGCAGCATCTTCGCCGCGGCGAGATTCCCCGGGTAGAAGGTGCCTTTCCACTCGGGATAGTTGTAACCAGAGGTGCCGATCCAGACCATGGCACGCCGAGCAGTGCATGGGGTCACATCTTGAATTATCAGTTTTTTCAACCCCTGGCACCAGGGTCAGAGGTTGAAAGACGCGTCAATTCAAGATGTCACCCGGAAGGCGTACTGAAAGGCAGAGCAATCGCGAAAGGGGGCGGTTGGGCTGGAGATGGTGGCGGCCGCCACTGGCGCAGGTCCGAGCGGCCGCCGGATGATGAGAGCTGCTACCAGCGAGGCTCGCGGCCGCGGCCGTACTCGTCCCCGCCGCCGTAGTCGCCGCGCCCGGCGCCGGCATACGCGCGGCCACCGCCGCCGCCGCCCGGCGTCTTCGGACGCGCCTCGTTGACGACCAGCGCGCGCCCATCGAGCGCGTACTGGTGGAACTGGGCGATCGCCTTCTGGGCGTCTTCGTCGCTGACCATCTCGACGAAGCCGAACCCGCGCGCTCTCCCCGTGACGCTGTCGCGCATCACGCTGACATTGTCGACGGCACCCGCCTGGCTGAACAGCGCACGCAGATCCTCATCCGTCGTCTTGTAGGGAAGGTTGCCGACGTACAGTCTCCGACCCATGCTTCGACTCACTCCTGCGAAATCGCGCGATAAGTCCACTGGCGAGGGCCCGCGCGCTCGGGACACACGCTCCGGAAAGCTCACTCAAGGCCCAACACGCGACGCGCAGGCACCGGCGGCTTCCACTGTGGCAGGCAGAGTATAGCAGAACTGGATATGCAATGGCGCTGCCCAGCTGGGTCCAGCCGGATAGGCCCGCGGCGGGGGCAGGGAGGCCCGCCGCTGCTGCCCCAGCTCGCCGGAGCGGGCACGGAGGTGTACCATGACCTCATGAGGTTCTGCCGGACGGCCGCCGCGATCGTGGGCGTCGTGCTCGCCACGTCGGTCCCGGGGTGCCGGCGGGAGCCACCGGGGCGACAGTACCCGCTCACCGGCCAGGTGCTCGCCGTTTCGCCGGACGGTGGCGAAATCACCGTCCGCCACGAGGAGGTGAAGGGGTTCATGCCGGCGATGGTGATGCCGTTCAAGGTCAAGGACCGGGCCTTGACGAAGGGCCGCCTCCCGGGAGACCTCGTGAAGGCGACGCTCGTCGTCACGGACGAGGAGGCATGGCTGTCCACGCTGGAGAAGACGGGATGGGCGCCGTTCCCGCAAGCCGCCGGCGAGGCGCCGGCCGTGCCACTGGTCAAGACCGGCGAGGCCGTCCCGGATGTGACGCTCATCGATCAGAACGGCCGGTCCTTCCGCCTCTCGTCTTTTCGAGGCTCGCCGGTCCTGGTGACATTCATCTATACGCGCTGCCCGCTGCCCGACTTCTGCCCCCGCATGGACCGCCATTTCCAGGCCGTGCAGAACGCGATCAAGGCCGGGCGCCTCCCCGCCGGCGTCCGACTCCTGTCGATCAGCTTCGACCCGGACTACGACACGCCCGCCGTTCTCGAGGCGCATGCCGCGGCGGTCGGCGCGGACCCGCGCACGTGGACGTTTGCGACCGCCCCCAGGCGGGACATCGAGGCATTTGGGGCGCGGCTCGGGCTGAGCGTCATTCGCGAAGCCAACGATCCCACCATCTCGCACAACATGCGAACCGTGGTCATCGACCGTGACGGACGGCTCGTGACCACTCTGGACGGCAACGGCTGGACGCCCGAGCAAGCCATGGCCGCGCTGGCGGAGTTACCGGCGCACTGAAGGTCGATGCGGCCGAGGCGACGCGGAACGTTCGGCCGAGGCAAGGCGGACGCTCGGCCAAGGCGAGGCGGACGCTCTCGGGGACGGACGGCGAAGCTGGACCGTTGAGCCGGCGGAGCAGAAGCCTTTTTCCTGCGAATTCCGATACCCGTTCGGCATAACTGGCCGTTCTCCGTCTTTCGTTTGCCTTTTCGAGTTTTCCGGCTATCATTTTCCGGCCCCGTCGCAGGTACCGCAAATCCGGGACGCCGCGCGAGCGGACCGGCGGCGGCTGGCAGGAGGATCTATGACCGACATGGTGCTGCTCGGCGACGAAGCTGTTGCGCTTGCCGCCGTCCACGCCGGCCTCACCGCGGCCTATGCCTATCCCGGCACGCCGTCCACCGAGATCCTCGAATACCTCGTGCGCCACAAGGAGCGCCACGGCAAGCCGCACGCCGCGTGGAGCGCCAACGAGAAGACCGCGTACGAGGCGGCGCTCGGCGTCTCGTTCGCCGGCCGGCGCGCGATGACGTCGATGAAGCACGTCGGCCTCAACGTCGCCGCCGATCCGTTCATGAACTCGGCGATCGTCTCGATCAACGGCGGCCTCGTCGTCGTCGTCGCGGACGACCCGGGATGCACAGCTCGCAGAACGAGCAGGACACGCCGCTACTACGCGGACTTCGCGCGCATCCTCTGCCTCGAGCCGGCCAACCAGCAGGAGGCGTACGACATGACGCGCGAGGCGTTCGACCTCTCCGAGCGCTTCCACGTGCCGGTGCTGGTGCGGCTGGTCACGCGGCTGGCACACAGCCGCGCCGCCGTGCGCGTGTGCGAGCCGCGCGCCGAGAACCCGATCGCCAAGGCGCCGGTGCCGGCGTCGTGGATCCTGCTGCCGTCCAACGCGCGCAGGCAGTGGCGCGACCTGCTCGGTCGGCAGCCCGCTTTTCTCGAGTGGTCGGAGGGCTCGCCCTTCAACCACCTGCGCCTGAACGATGACCGCCGGGACCTGGGCGTCATCACCACGGGAATCGCGCGCAACTACTACCTCGAGAACGCGGAGGAGCTGGGTTACCAGCCATCCCACCTGCACGTCGGCGCGTACCCGATGCCCATGGACCTGGTGCGGCGGCTGGCCGGTCACGTCAACCGGGTGCTCGTGCTCGAGGAGGGCTATCCGTACGTCGAGCGTCTGCTACGCGGCATCGTGCCGCCGGATGTCGAGATCCTCGGCAAGGAATCGGGGCACGTGCCGGCCGACGGCGAGCTGACGCCGGACATCGTGCGGCAGGCGCTGTGCCTGCGCGAGCGTCGCAGTGCCGCGATCGAAGGCCTGTCGCTGCCCAACCGGCCGCCGCAGCTGTGCGCCGGCTGCCCGCACGCGGACTCGTTCGACGCCATCAAGGACGCCCTGGCGTCGTTCGGCACGCCCGTGGTCACCTCGGACATCGGCTGCTACACGCTGGGTGCTCTTCCGCCCTACTCGGCGGTGGAGTCGTGCGTCTGCATGGGCGCATCCGTGGGCATGGCAAAGGGCGCGTCGGACGCGGGCCTGAAGCCGGCGGTCGCCCTCATCGGCGACAGCACGTTCCTGCACTCCGGCGTGACGCCGCTGATGGACGCGGTGGCGGCGAACACCGACATGACGCTGATCATCCTCGACAACGAGACGACGGCGATGACCGGCGGCCAGCCGACGATCCTCTCGTCGCGCATCGACCCGATCGTGCTCGGCGTCGGCGTGGACCCGGCGCACTGCCAGGTGATCACGGCGCACCACCGGTACACGGCCGAGAACAAGGCGACCATCCGGAAGGAACTGGAGCACCCGGGCCTGTCGGTGATCATCGCCGTCCGCGAGTGCATCGAGACGATTCGGGCACGGAAGAAGTAGGCAGTAAGCAGTAGGCAGTAGGCAGCGGCCCAACTGCATACTGCCTACCGCCTACCGCCTACTCGTTATGTTCGCAGCTCGACGATGTTGAGATGAGGGTCCGATGAAGTACGACATCATCCTCGCGGGCGTGGGCGGGCAGGGCGTCCTCTCCGTGTCGGCCATCATCGCGTCGAGCGCGATGAAGGAAGGCCTGTTCGTCAAGCAGTCCGAGGTGCACGGCATGTCGCAGCGCGGCGGCGCGGTGCTCGCCAACCTGCGCCTGGGCAGTGCTCCCGATCGCCAGCGATCTCATCCCGCTCGGCGCGGCCTCGATGATCCTGAGCATGGAGCCGCTCGAGAGCCTGCGTTACCTGCGGTATCTGTCGCCCGATGGCGCGGTGATCACGTCCACCAACCCGATGGTCAACATCGCCGACTACCCCGAACTCGAGGGGCTGCTGGCACGGGTGCGGACGCTGCCCGGCGCCAGGCTCGTGGACGGCGAGACAGCTGGCGCGCGCGGCCGGCTCGGCGCGCGCCACGAACATGGTGATGGTCGGCGCCGCTTCGCATTTCCTGCCGGTGCAGGTCGCGACGATCGAGCACTTCATCGAGTCGGTCTTCGCGCCCAAGGGCGACAAGGTGGTGGAGACGAACCTGAAGGCGTTCCGCGCGGGGCGCGAGGCGGCAGCATGACGATCGACGCGGCGCGCATCGAGCGGGTGATCGCCGGGGCCCGCGCCCGCATCGACAGGCGGGATGTCTCTGCCGCCGAGGAGGCGCGGGCCTCCCCGTCGGTAGCGCCGGCCCACGGCCCTGCGGTCCTCCTCGAGACCGAGGGCCTCGAACTCCTGCAGGCGCTCGGCATCCAGGCGCCGCCGCACGTGTTCGTGCGCGATTCCGCCGAGGCCGCGGCCGCCGACACGACCGCGCTCGGCGGCGACCGGGTCGTGGTCAAGGTCATCTCCCCGATCATCCTCCACAAGAGCGACGTCGGCGGCGTGAAGATCGTTCGAGCACCGACCGCGACGCGATCGTGTCGGCCATCCGCGACATGGAGGCGCGGCTGGGCGGGCAGGCGATCGTCGGCTTCACGATCAACCAGTTCGAGCGCTACGACGCCACGCTTGGCCACGAGTTGATCCTCGGCCTGCGCTGGACGGCCGATTTCGGTGCCGTCGTCACGCTCGGCGCCGGCGGCATCTACACCGAGTTCCTCGCGCAGAACCTCAAGCCCGGGCGCGAGATCGGCGATCTTCTCGCCGGCCGTCACGACGAGCGCCGAGATCGCGGAAGCGATTGGCCGGCTGGCCGCCGGCCGGCTGGCGACCGGAAGCCTGCGCGGACAGGCGCCGAAGATCGGCGTCCAGGCGGTGGTGGACGCTCGTCGGCCGCTTCATGGCGCTCGCCGTCGCGCTTCGCCCCGCACGACATTGCCGAGTGCGAGATCAACCCGCTCGTGGTGACGCCGTCCGGCCTCGTCGCGCTCGACATCCTCGTCACGCTGGGGGCCGGCGCGTCGCCCGTCCGCCCTTCGCGGCCGCTCTGGAAGCTCAAACAGCTGCTGGAGCCGCAGGTCGGCGGCCATTGTCGGCGTCTCGGAGAAGCTGAACCCGGGCCACATCATCCTGAACAACCTGATTCGCGAGGGGTTCGACCGCTCGCGGATCTACGTCGTCAAGCCCGGGTCGGAACAGATCGAGGGCTGCCGCTGCGTGCCCGACATCCCGTCGCTGCCGGAGCGCGTGGATCTCTTCATCCTGGCCATTTCCGCGGCTCAGACGCCCCAGGCTGTCACCGAGATCGTCGAGGGCCAGAAGGCCGAGAGCGTCATCGTGATCCCCGGCGGCCTCGAGGAGAAGACGGGGACCGAGGCGATCGTCGGCCGCATGCGGCGACGCGCTGGCCGCGGCGCGCGCCAGCGCGTGGCAGGGCCCGCTGATCAACGGCGGCAACTGCCTCGGCATCCGGTCGCGTGCCCGGCCGCTACGACACGATGTTCATCCCCGAGTACAAGCTGCCTGTGCCCGACGGGAGACGTGACGCCGCTGGCCATCGTGTCGCAGAGCGGCGCGTTCGCGGTCGCGCGGATGAGCAAGCTGGCGAGGCTGAACCCGAAGTACGCGATCACGCTCGGCAACCAGATGGACCTGACGGTGGGCGACTACCTCGCCTACCTGAGGACGACCCGGCCATCGAGATCTTCGCCGTCTACGTCGAAGGGTTCGCGCCGCTCGACGGCGTGGCGTTCCTTCGGGCGGCCCGCGACATCACGGCGAGCGGCCGCACCGGTGATCCTCTATCGCGCCGGCCGGACGGCCGCGGGCGCGAAGGCGTCCGCCAGCCACACGGCATCGATCGCCGGCGACTACGCGGTCACGCGGGAGCTGGCGCAGGCCGCGGGCGTCATCGTGGCCGAATCGCTGGGCGACTTCGAGGAGCTGGTCAGGCTGTTCGCCTGCTGCGGGGCAAGCGGGCGGACGGCACGCGGCTTGGCGCCGTCTCGAACGCCGGTTTCGAGTGCGTGGCCATCGCCGACAATCTCGGCGCCTTCGATCTGCCCGCCTTCGACGAGGCCACCTCCGCGCGGCTCGACACCGATCTACCGCGAGGCGCGGATCGACTCGGTCGTCGACGTCCACAACCCGATCGACCTCACCCCCATGACCGGCGACGCCGCCTACGAGGCGGTCGTGCGGGCCGTGATGGACGCACCGAACGTGGACGTCGGGATCGTGGGCTGCGTGCCGCTGACGGCCGCGCTCAACAGCCTGCCGGCCGGTCACGGTCACCGCGACGACCTGACACGTCCCGACTCCATCGGCGAGCGGCTGGCGCGCTTGCACGAGGAGATCCCGAAGGCCTGGGTGGCTGTCGTGGACGGCGGGGCCATCTACGACCCGCTCGTGTCGCTCCTCGAGGGACACGGCGTCCCCACGTTCCGCACCGCCGACGCCGCGCTCCGACTCTTCAACATCTTCGTCGCCTCTCGGCTGCGAAGAGGACAGCCGGCACCGATCGCCTCAGTCGACCCAGAGGCGCTGAGAACGCAGAGGACGCTCGAGTAGATGACGGCTGGTCATCCCCCGTTGTCCGCGTTCAACGACGCCGAACGGCGGCTCGTCCGGCGCCTGCGGACGCCGCGGCTCGTGCAGCGCTATCTCAACCAGCTTCCCTACAACACGGAGCCCGCACCCGGCGGCCCGACCCTGCGCAGTTTTCGGGGTGTCGTCCGAACCGGTACCGCGCATTGCCTCGAAGCGGCACTCTCGGCGGCGGTCATCATGGAACAGCATGGTTACCCGCCGCTTGTTCTGAGCTTCGAGTCGATCGACGAGCTCGATCACGTCCTCTTCGTCTACCGGGAGGAGCGAAGGGGATGGGGATCGGTCGCGCGGTCGAGGGATCCGGGCCTGCACGGCCGGAAGCCGGTGTTCCGGACGGCCCGTGACCTGGCGTTGAGCTACGTCGAGCCGTACGTGGATTTCACCGGCCGGGTCACCGGCTACGCGGTCGCGGACCTGCGTGAGCTTGGCGGGTACGACTGGCGGCTGTCGGAACGGAACGTGTGGAAGGTCGAGCGCTTCCTGCTGGACTATCCTCACCGCCGCATCCACTCGTCGGACGCGCGGATCGACCGGCTGCGGCGTTGGTACTTCACGTACCGCCGCGAGCATCCGGGCAGAAAGCCGGTGGAGTACGCTGGGCGGGAAAAGTGGACGGAGCTGCCGGAGTGCTTTCGAACTGAGAAGTGAGAACTTAGAACTGAGAAGTGAGAAGCAGAGGGTGTCCATTCTGCGTTCTCACTTCTACGTTCTCCGTTCGACGTTCTCCGTTCTCAGTTCCTGCTCAGTCCAGGTCGAACTCCCTCTTCGGCGGCGGGCCCACCGGCTCGTTGCGCGCCTGGCGCAGCGCCTCCTCGAAGCGTCTCGACAACGCGTCGCCGCGCGTCTTCTCCGCCTCGACGGACTGCGAGAAGATCGCTTCGCGCCGCGCTTTCTCCTCCGCCAGGATCTTCTGCGCCGCGTCGAGGTCCGGCTTGTCCTCGCGCTCGGGCTCCTTGTGCGAGATCACCCGCCCGAGGTTGACGTCCACGACCAGCAGGGCGCCGCAGCACGGACACGGCACCTCGATCTCGGATTTCAGCTTCGCCATGAGTTCTACCTCCGCCGACCGCTACCCCAGGTGAGAATGATGGGCTCGCCCTTTTCGCCGCGCGCTGTCACTTCGAGGCCGGCCGGCTGCTGCCGCTGCGGCTCGAACCGCTGGCCATACCCCGCGATGAAGACGTTCAGCGGCACCTCGAGCCGCTGGTCGGGCGCAAGCGCCTCCGCCTGCGCCCTATAGTAGTCGTTCAGCCAAATCTCCACCTTCGACCATCGCGTGCCGGTCAGGTTCGTCACCACCACGCGCCCTTCCTCGACGAGGATCGCCTGCCGTTGGTCGCGCCGGCAATATCGGGACAGCAGCGCCGCCCCGACGACGAGCACGAGAAGCACGATCGCAAGGCGGCGAGACCAGCGCATACGCGATTCTGTTGACGTGGTTGATTCGCCAACTCCGTGGACTTCGTCAACTCCGTGGACTTCGGGGACTCCGTGGACCCCGTGGCCCCGTGGACTTCGCGGACTCCGTGGACTCCGTGGACTCCGTGGACTCCGTGGACTCCGTGGACTCCGTGGACTTCGCGGACTTCGCGGACTTCGCGGACTTCGCGGACTTCGCAGACTCCGTCGACTTCGTGGACTCCGTCGACTTCGTGGACTCCGTCGACTCCGTCGACTCGTTGACTATCCTATGATATCTCCCATGAAACTCGAGAACGCGCGGGTCTGGGTCACCGGCGCCAGTTCCGGCATCGGCGAAGAGCTCTCGGCGGCATTGGTGCGAGCGGGCGCGCGCGTGGCGCTGACCGCCCGCCGGCGCGACCGCCTGGAGGCGATCGCCGAGCCGTGGCGCCGGGGAGGCCGCGACGTGATCGTCGCGCCGGCCGACGTGACGGACCGCGACGCGGTTCATCGGGTAGCCGTGGAGATCGAGGCCGCGTGGGGCGGGATCGACCTGGCCGTCTTCAACGCCGGGTTCGGCAAGCGGATCCGCTGGACGGAATTCGACGCGCGCGACTTCACGGCGATCTTCCAGGTCAACCTGTTCGGCGTGATCTACGGCGTCGAGGCGGTGCTGCCGGGCATGCTGCAGCGGCGGGCAGGCCGCATCGCCGCCGTCGCGAGCCTCGCGGGCTACCGGGGGGCGCCCACGCTGGCCGGGTACGGCACGTCGAAGGCCGCGCTGATCCACGCGATGGACTCGATGCGGTTCGACCTCGCGCCGCACGGCATCGGCGTCACGCTCATCAATCCCGGCTACGTCCGCACGCCGCTCACCGCCACCAACGAGTACCTGGATGCCCGCCCTCATGGACGCCGACCGCGCGGCCGCCATCATCGTCCGGGGCCTTCAGCAGGATCGCAAGGAGATCCACTTCCCCGCCCGCTTCTCGTGGACGCTGAAGTTCCTGCGCGCCCTCCCCTTCCCCATCTACGAGCGGATCGTCACGGCGGCGGTGAAACGCGGAGCGAGGTGACGGTCCCCGAGATCTTCGTCAGTCGAAGATCTTCGTCAGTCGAGGATCCCCGTCAGTCGAGGATCCCCGTCAGTCGAAGATTCCGACTTCCGAGCGTCTCCGACTTACCTCGAACTCCGACTATCGGGCATCTCCGACTACCGAGCATCTCCGACTTACCTCCAACTCCGACTGACGAGCATCTCCGACTTACTCTCGTCTCCGACTTACCTCGAACTCCGACTACCAAGCATCTCCGACTTACTCTCACCACACAGATATTGACTCTTCCATATCAACGTGATATCACTTCAATAGCACCCAAGGAGGGTGTCATCGATGATCCGCGAGAAACAGATGTCCGCTCCGTCGGGCTGGGCCGCCCTCGCCATCCTGTTGCCCCTGCTGCTGCTCCTCGTTGCCCTCATCATCAACGAGGCCGGCCGGGGCCCGGAGGCGGTGCCGTGGCGCATCATCGCGTACGCGCTCGGCGCCGCGCTGGACGGCTTCTGCCTCGCGCGGGCTCTTCGTCGTCAACCCCAACGAGGCGCAGGTGCTCCAGTTGTTCGGCCGCTACGTCGGCACGGTGAAGGAACCCGGGCTGCGGTGGGCGAACCCGTTCTACTCGAAGAAGCGGATCTCGCAGCGCATCCGCAACTTCGAGAGCCAGAAACTGAAGGTCAACGACATCGAGGGCAACCCGATCGAGATCGCGGCCGTCGTCGTGTGGAAGGTGGTGGAGACGGCGGAGGCCAGCTTCGAGGTGGACAACTACGAGAACTTCGTGCACGTCCAGAGCGAGGCGGCGCTGCGCAACCTGGCCACCAGCTACCCCTACGACTCGCACGAGGAGCAGGTGACGTCGCTGCGCGGGCAGACGGCGGCGGTCGCGGAGCACCTGAAGACGGAGATCCAGGAGCGCCTGGCCAAGGCGGGCGTGCAGGTCATCGAGGCGCGCATCAGCCACCTCGCCTACGCGGCGGAGATCGCCGCCGCCATGCTGCAGCGCCAGCAGGCGGGCGCCATCATCGCCGCGCGGCAGCGGATCGTCGAAGGCGCCGTCGGCATGGTGGAGATGGCCCTCGAGCGCCTTTCGCAGAAGGAAATCCTGAGGCTGGACGAGGACCGGCGCGCGACGATGGTCAGCAACCTGCTGATCGTGCTGTGCGGGGAGCGCGCGGCGCAGCCCGTCATCAATACCGGAACGCTGTATCAATAGCAGGCGGGTCAGCTCGGCAGTAGGCAGTCTGCGGAACTGCCTCAGCCGCCTACAGCCTGACCTGCCTACTCGACCAGAGTCTCCGATGGCCGACCGCAAGCCGTTCCTGCTTCGACTCGACCCGGCGCTGTTCGAAGCGCTTCAGCGCTGGGCGAACGACGAGGTGCGCAGCCTCAACGGGCAAATCGAGTTCCTGCTCACGCGGGCGCTGCAGGAGTCCGGCCGCGGGAAGGAACAGGCGGGGCCGGCGCGCCAGCCGCGCGGCGGAGAGAAGCCGTCGAAGCCGTGAAGAACGGCGGGAGGTCAGCGTGTTCGTCCCGATGCATCGACGTCGCGTGTCAGCGGGGATGCCTGGAAAGCCGATGCGGCCCGGCCGCGCCGGCGCCGTGCTCGCGGCGGTCCTCGGGGCCATCGCGACGGGCCTCGTGACCTCGCTCCTCGACAGGAAGCACGCAGACGCCGGCAGTTACATCGTGATCGGGCTGGTGATCGCGGCGGTGGCAGTCGGATGCGGGGTGGGGCTGGCGAAGGCGATCGGCCGGCAGGGGAAGATTTGAGCGGACAGGGGGGCGAAGCCCCCCGCTCCGCCTAACCCTCTTCCTCGAATTCCTCTTCCTCGGCGGGAAGGAGGCGCGTCGGCGCGCGCAGCGCTTCCCGGTGATCGAACAGCGGTAGATCGCGAACGTGCAACGGCGACACGCAACCGCACGCCTTCTCCTCGACGACCACCGTCACCGGGCTCCCCTCGACTCCTTCGCGGAACCCGATGCGGCACCCGCAAGCGAGCCGTGCGTGCGTGAATCCCTTCAACATGGCTGACCTAGTCCTCTTCCTCGGAGCGCGCGGTCGCCCGTCGCTCCGTCGAAGAAGATCATACTACAGCAGCGCCTTGATCCAGCTTTCGAACTGCTCCTTGCTCGCCGGCCCGATCTGCCTCCGGCAGACCTTGCCGTCGCGGGAGATGATGAACGAGATCGGGATCCCGAAGATGCCGCCGTACGCGCTCTGAAGATCTTCGCGTTCCTGCCCCACGAGCAGCGGGTAATTGATGTTGTGCTGCTTGGCAAACGGGCCGAGGGCTTCGGGCGGATCGTCCACCGACACGCCGATCGCCTGGAAGCCCTTGTCCTTCAACTCCTCCTGGATCTTCACGAACGAAGGCATCTCCATCAGGCAGGGCCCGCACCACGTCGCCCAGAAGTTGAGCAGGACGACCTTGCCCTTCAGGGAGGCGAGCTTCACCTCCGCGCCGTTCATGTCCTTGAGGGTGAAATCCAGGTTCGCCGCCGGAGCGTTGGCAGGGCAGCCGGCCGTGGCGGGGCCCTGCGCCGCGACCGCCTGGTCGCGCGAGAACCATCCGGCCACGCGTTCGGGGAGCGGGGTGAACAACGCGAACGCGACGCCAAGAAGGAGCGCAACGGCCAGCCAGCGGAGTTTCATTGATCCTCGTTTAGCGTTCAGCGTTTAGCGTTCAGCGTTCCGGTCAACGCTCGACGGTCGACGGTCGACGTTTCATTGATCCTCGTTTAGCGTTCAGCGTTTGGCGTTTGGCGCGTCTACCCGCGATCCGACGCTCGACACGGTCGACGCTCAACGGTCAACACTCCACGCTCGACGGTCAACGCGTCAACGCTCAACGGTCGACGGTCGACGCTCGACGCTCGACGGTCAACGTATTCTAATATGCCGCCGCCCGAAAGTACTCCGCCACCGGCTGGATCCGCGCGTCGTTCTCGCTTCCGACCAGCACGTACGTCCGGCCCCCGCGCGACCAGATTCGGGCCGGGTAGCCGGCGAACGACGTCGCAGCCGCGGCATGCGGGGCGCCTGCGGGTAAGACGAAGAGCGAGACCGCTCGCCCCTCGTGGCGGTACATCACGTGTGCCGTCGTGCCGTCGCTCGAAAGGCAGCGGCGCGCGCCGACGAGCGTCAGGGCCTGGGCCGCCACGCCCGCGGGAACGCTGACGCGCCAGCCGTAGTCCTTTTCCAGACTGGCTCCGACGGCGCGCGCGTCGGCCGGAGCCGTGCGTCCGTCAAACGCGAAGCATTTCAGGTGATCGAGCGTGAGTCCCGCGACCAGCAGCGTGGGGGAATGCGTGAGGGCGCCGTACCCGATGACGGCGGTGAAGAGGATGAGGGCGGTCGCGCCGGCCAGCCTGACGCCGCGCCACGACCGCCACCCGGCGGCGGCCCGCGTCCGCGGCGCGAGGGCGGCGCAGCGCGCGCGCAGAGCCGGTGGGGCCTGCACCGCAAACGACCGTGCCCGCACCTGCACCAACCGGCGCGCCGCATGTTCCTTGGCCGCCCGCGCCGCGCACGGGCGACACGCGGCGAGGTGGCCGGCCACGCGCTCCCGTTCGGCAACCGTCGCCTCGTCGTCGATGTAGGGCGTGAGCAGCGGCTCGAGTTCCTGACAGTTCACCAGCGCCTCTTCTTCCCGATACCCTTGTCCTGGCTCACCGGGCAACCGTGCCGGCCAGCTGCTCGTAGAGCATGCGGCGACCGCGCGAGATGCGCGACATCACGGTGCCGATGGGAATGCCGAGCATCGACGCGATCTCGGCATAGCTGAACTCCTCGACGTCCCGCAGCCAGACGGCCTGGCGGAAGGAGTCGGGCAGCGCGTCGAGGGCTGCCTGGAGATCCGCGTCGAGCGTGTCCCGCAGCAGCAGTTGCTCCGGCGTCGGGCTCGACGGCGTCAGGCCGACCGACCCGCGTTCCAGCTCCGCGGGCTCGACGCTGATTGGCTCCCGGACCGCGCGGCGCCTGCGGTTGAGGAAAGTGTTGTGGAGGATCGTGAACAGCCAGGCCTTCAGGTTCGTGCCCGGCCGGTACTGAGCCACCGAGCGGAACGCCTTGAGGTAGGTGTCCTGCACGAGATCCTCGGCATCTGCCGGGTTCCCCGTCAAACGCAGCGCGGTGCCATACAGGCTGTCCACGCACGCCAGGGCCTCCCGCTCGAAGGCCGACGCCTCCCCGCCCTCGCCGTCCGGCCCGCCAGCCTGCCGCCCCCGTTTGAACAGCATGTGTCGACCGGGCCATCTTGGAGAACCCCTCCCGCGCCCGGTTTATTCCCTCCGCCCTGATTGTTCCACACGGCCGTTGTCTGACCAAGCGTCCCCTGTCCCTTCCCGGGAACGGCACGCGGCGCGCCGCGCCCGGCGCGGCGAAAACCGGCCACAAATCGGGCTCGTCCACTGGTATCGCTCTTGCTCAGGTGACCACCTGCAAGGTCCCAGCTTGTTGCAGGGTTCTTCCCAGTGACAGTAAGATCCGTTGCATGGGCTGCCCCAGTCCCCGCTTCCACGTTCGAGAGGTGACACATATGCGCACCCGCAGCATGGGCGCGTCCCCGGCGGCGGTCGTCGCCTTCGCCCTGGCCCTTGGTGTTCTTGCGGCCGCACTCCCCGCGGCCGCGCAAACGCCGTACGTGCCGTACTTCGGGAAGAACCTGGTCCACTACGGCAACTTCGAGTGGCACCACTACACCACGGACCATTTCGAGATCTACTACTACCCTGAGATCGAGCAGCACCTCGAACGGGTCGCAGGTTACGCCGAAAGCGCCTACCAGCAGGTCAGCGCCGACCTCAAGCACGACCTCGCGTTCAAGGTGCCGTTGGTGTTCTTCAAGACGCACGTCGAGTTCGAGCAGCAGAACGTCATCCCCGGCGCGGCCCAGGAAGGCGTGGCGGCGTTCGCGGAACCGTCGCGCAACCGCATGCTCCTGCCGCTCGACGAGCCGCCGGACCTGCTCTACCGGACGATCACCCACGAACTCACGCACATCTTCGAGTTCGACATCATTCCGCAGTCGCTGATCCGCCGCGAGGCGCCGCTGTGGATCAACGAGGGGCTGTCGGACTTCGAGGCGGGCTACTGGGCGCCGCTGGACCTCGCGACGGTCCGCGACGCCGCGGTCGCCGACATCGTGCCGAAGATGAGCAACCTCGAGGGGTACGGCAACTTCAGCAACCCGCGGCTCATCTACAACCTCGGCCACGCGGCGTTCGAGTTCATGGAGTCGCGGTGGGGCAAGGAAGGCATCCGGCAGTTCCTGTTCGCGCTGCGCAAGTCGCGTCATCGGCGGCGGCGACGGCGCCTACGACGAGGCCTTCAAGATGAACGCCGAGGAGTTCGACCAGGCGTTCGAGAAGTACCTGAAGGACCGCTTCAAGCCGTTCCGCGACAAGGAGCGGCCCGCCGACTACGGCCGCGATCTCGCGCCCAATCCCGAGAAGTCCAGCTTCTCGAACGCGCTCACCGTCGAGCCGTCGCCGTCCGGCGATCTGTTCGCTGTCGTGACGGGGAACCGCAAGGACCGTGAGTACGACATCGTCCTCGTGTCCGCGAAAGACGGCCAGGTGGTGCGGAACCTCACGCCCGGCTTCGACAAGGACATGAAGTTCGACTACCTCTCCATCCCCGGCACGCGGTGGAACACTGTCCCCTGGCTGGCGTGGTCGCCCGGAGGCGATCGCATCGCCTACGTCGTCCGGATGGGCAAGGGCAAGGGGATCGTCATCGAGGACATCGTCAGCAAGCAGATCGTGGAGCGGTTCCCGCTCAGCGTGGACGAGCCCGAGTCGCCCTCGACTCGCCCGAACGGGCGCACGATCGTCTTCTCCGCCCTCAAGAACGCGAAGAGCGACATCTGGTCGCTCAACCTCGACACGAAGGAACTCACCAACGTCACCAGCGACAGCTTCTACAACTACGCGCCGGTCTTCTCGCCGGACGGCAAGTTCATCGTCTACCTGTCGCGGGTGAGCGGAAACGAGAAGCTGTTCCGGCTCGATTTCGACACGAAGAAGCGGACGCAGCTCACCTTCGGCACTCACGACGATGCGGCCGCCCGGTTCCTGGACGCGCAGACGCTCGTGTTCGCATCGACCGCGATCGACCCGACGCAGCCGGTCGAGCCCGAAGTGGCCAAGAACGGCAACATCTACAACATCTGGACGCTCGATCTGAAGAACGGCGAGTTGAAGCAGTTCACCGATTCGCTCGGAGGCAACGTGTGCCCGGTCCCTCTCAAAGACGCCAAGGGGCAGAACCGGGTGGCGTTCATCACGTACTACAAGGGCGACTACGGCCTGCACAGCGTGGACCTCAACAAGCCGCTCAAGGTGGCCGCCACCAGCGACTTCGGCGCCCCGGGCCCGATCATCGACTTCCAGGCGCCGTTGAGCCACACGATCGTGGCCGAGAACAAGAAGAAGAAGGGACGGTTCGAGAAGCTGTTCCTGGATGGCCGGCCGCCGATCAACGTCGGCGTGACGAACAACGGCGACATCTTCGGCGGCACGGAAATCTCGATGAGCGACGTGCTCGGCGACCACCGGTTCACCTTCCTGGCCGCCTCGATCTCGCAGTACCGCACCTTCGCCGGCTCGTACATGAACCTGTCGAAGCGGTTCCAGTACGCGATCCAGGGATTCAGCCAGAAGGAGTTCTACTACGGCGCCAGCAACGCGGGGTATTTCTACGACCCGGCGTACAGTCCGTTCATCAACCGGGACCTCGCGCAGGCGACGCGCAGCACGTGGGGCGGCAGCGTCTTCGGCATCTACCCGCTCGACATGTATCGCCGGGTCGAGATGTCGGGCGGCTACGTGCACCTCAACGAGAGCTACAACGATCCGAACGTGGGGTCCGTGGCCGGGGATTACCAGCAGCAAGTCTACGGCAGGACGCTCTTCAACAACGGGTCGCTGATCCCGTTCAGCGTCACCTTCGTCCAGGAAACGACCGTGTTCCGCGAGTTCGGCCCGCTGGCCGGCAACACGCTCCGCGGGTCGTTCGAGTACGCGCCGAAAGTCGGCAACTCACTCCAGCGGCAGACGCTGGATGGTGACGCCCGGTACTACAAGCGGCTGGCCGGCAGCGGCCTCCTGGCGATGCGGCTGCGCGGCTTCCGGAGCACCGGCGCCTACCCGGGCTACACGTACTTCGGCGGAAACTCGGAGATGCGCGGCTACGACTACCTGGAGTTCATCGGGCAGAAGGCCGTGTTCGCCAACGCGGAACTGCGCTTCCCGCTCATCGAGGCGATGCTCACGCCGATTGGCGTGATGGGCGGCATCCGCGGCGTGTTCTACTTCAACATGGGGGGCGGCTGGTTCGACAACAGCGGCTATATCTACGCCACGAACAACACCGAGCAGTACCGCCCCTTCCTGGGCGCCGCCCAGGACGCGGACGGCAACTACATCCTCGATGCGAACGGCAACCCGATCCCGGTCTACGCGCCGGCGCGGACAATCAGCGGTTTCCGGTTCCGCGACGCCCGGGCGTCCTACGGCCTGGGGCTCGAGACCTTCGCGCTCGGCTTCCCGATCCACTTCGACTGGTCGTGGCGCACGCTGTTCAACCACAGTTGGGAGAACGCGCTGTTCGCAACGCAGGGCGACCTGACCAACGGCACGAACTTCGGCGGCGAGGCGTGGCGCAAGTCGCGCTTCGCGGTGTGGATCGGGTACGACTTCTAGGGGACACGAGTGCCAGCAGCAGCGATCAGCGGAGTCGGCGCCGGACCACGGCGCCGACAGTGGAAGGACGTTCGTCTCGCCCGATTCGGGCGTAACAGGCTGTCAGCTGCCTGCTGCCAGCTGTCTGCTGTCTGTATGCCCAACTGCCCCGAGGTGATCGCGCTGCTGGTGGATTTCCTCGAGGGCCGGCTCCCGGACGACGCCCGGCGGGATCTCGAACGCCACCTCTCCGGTTGCCCGAGCTGCGAGGCCTACGTCGCCTCGTACCGCTCCACCGTCAACCTCCTGCACTCGCTGTCGGAAGACGACCTGCCGCCCGAGCTCCACCTTCGCCTCAGGGCCTTTCTCGACCAGCGCGGGCGGAACTGACCACCTACCGCACCTCCTCGAAGACCGCCTCGTCTCCCTCCAGTCGCGCGAAGTACAACTCCACCGCCGCCTGGCCGAAGCGCTCCTGCATCATCGTCCGCACCCGCCTGAGGTCGTCGATCTGCCGCGGCGTGGTCGCCTCGCCGTGGCGCATGAAACCGTGGTACCACCGGCAGTCGTCGTGCGCGATCAGCACGATCCGGCGCGGTTGAGCGAGCTCGACCAGGAACTTCAGCCATCTCCAGCCTGCCCACGAGAACTTCGGCAGGTAGTCGGTGAGCGTGAGGAACTGCGGTCCGCCGGGCACCGCCACCAGCCCGTAGCGCCCCAGGCCGAGCGCCGTATTCAGGAACTGCTGGAAGTGCGGCTGGTAGCGCGGATCGCTGCAGTGCACGGCGATGACGTCCGCCTGCGTGGAGGCATGAACGGGACCGGAGCGGAAGGCCGTCGGCATCAGCGTTCTCCGTCGAGCGGCGGCAGCACTCCTGGCGCGGCGTGGCCGGGCGCGCCAACGCCGGCGCCAACCCCGAGCTGCTGCAGGACGGCTGGGAGACTCAAGCCGAGCGCCTCGAGTTGCTGCAGGAGGCTGAACACCACGGCGGGGCTGGTCTTCGCGATCCGCTCGAGCGACGGGCTGCCGCCACCCGGCGACGCGGCGCCCTGGTCGATCACGACCATCTTGTCGATGTTGCCCATCGGCGCCGCCACGGCGGCGAACACGCCGCTCGACGACTGCAGGATCGCCGGAAGCTTCTCGAGGATCGTCTGCAGCTTGGCCGCCTCGTTGAACTGCTTCCACGCCTCGGCCTTCCGGAGGATCGCCGTCGCTTCCGCGACGCCCTGCGCCTCGATCGCCTTTGCCTGCGCGAGCCCGATGGCCTCGACCTTGGCCGCCTCCGCCCTGCCCTCTGCCTCGACGGCCGACGCCCGGCCCGCGCCTTCCTTTCGCAGCTTCTCCTGCTCGGCCTCCGCCATCGCGATGAGCGCGGAGCGGCGTCCCTCGGCCTCGAGGATGGCGGCCTGCTTGGCCGCCTCGGCCCGGACGATGGCGGCCAGGCGGTCGGCCTCCGCCGGCTTGATCACCGTTGCCTCCAGCTCGCGCTGCTTGCGCAGCACTTCCTGCTCCTGCACGGAGATCATCTCCTGCGTCCGCTGCCGATCGACCTTCACCTCCTCCGCAACGACGCCCTGCCGCGCCTTGGCCTGCGAGAGGGGCCCGGCCTGGGCGGCGGTCGCCTTCTGCGTCTCGATCTCCGCCTGGTACTGTGCCTGCCGGATCATGAAGTCGCGCTGCGCCTGGGCGATCTCGGCTTCCGCCGCGAAGCGCGCCTTCTCCCCTTCCTGCAGCGCCTGCGCCGACTTGATCTTCGCGTCGCGCGTCGCCTCCGCCTCGCCGATCGTCGCGTCGCGCTTCACCTCCGCCGTGCGCCGCTTCCCGAGCGCGTTGAGGTACTCCTCCTCGTCGCTGATCTCCTGGATCGTCAGGACGTCCACGCCGAGTCCCATCTTCTCCAGGTCGGCGGCCGCCTCGCTCGTCAGCTTCTGCGCGAAGCTCCCCCGATCGTTGTTGATCTCCTCGACGGTCAGCGTGCCGAGAATCGACCGGAGGTGCCCTTCCAGCGTCTGGAAGATCACCTTCTGGATGACGTCGTGCGTCATCCCCAGGAAGCGCTCGGATGCCGCCTGCAGCGACATGTCGTCGCTGCGGATCTTCACGTTGGCGACCGCCTTCACCGACACCGGCACGCCCTTGAGCGTGTACGCCCGCTTGATCTCCAGCGGGATCGTCATCACGTTCAGCGAGAGATACTCCACCTTCTCGAGCAGGGGGATCCGCAGCGCGGCGCCGCCGCGCACGAGACGGTAGCCGACCACCTTCCCGTCGGCCAGCCGGCGCTTCCGGCCGCTGAACACCGCCACCGCGTTCGGCGACACCTTGATGTAGTTCCGGCTGAACAGCCAGCCGGCGATGAACAGCGCAAGGACGACGACGAGGACGACAACCGGAAGGAGGAGCAACTCGAACACGGGGAAACCTCCGGAAAAATGGCCCTGGGCTCTGGGCTCTCGGCTTGCCTGACAGGCCCCACGGCCCTGGCGTGGCGC
The DNA here is from genome assembly GCA_963724775.1 of uncultured Acidobacteriota bacterium. Taxonomy (GTDB): domain Bacteria; phylum Acidobacteriota; class Vicinamibacteria; order Vicinamibacterales; family Fen-181; genus CAVRWB01. Next base: position 332,236 of record CAVRWB010000017.1, on the reverse strand, counting down.
GAAGCTCCCGCTTTGCGTCTCAGCGCGAACCGGATGCCTGTCGGGGCATGAACGCGAGTAAGGCCGGGTCTACGATCGGCCCGGGCCTGCCGCTGCGATCGGAACGACAACGACGGTGTCGCCGAGGACCTCGACGACGGAGACGGCCGTGTTTTCGGGAATCGGCTGGCCGTCCGCCGACCTCGCGATCTTGTCCACCATCTGCTCGCCCAGCGGGCAGCGCACCTGGCCGACGCCGCCGGCCGGGATCGAGATGACGACGCGCGCCACGTGGCCGACCGCCTCCTGGATGCGCACGTCGCTCGACGCCTGCTGCGAGTACAAGAAGCCGGCGAACGCCCAGATCAGCCCCGCGAAGAACAGCCCGCTGAGGAAGCCAATGCCCGACGACCCCAGCACGCCGAACCCGTAGTACGTGCCGACGGCTCCAAAACCGCCGAACGCGGTGATGAAGACGCTGAGGATGCGCGTGCTGAAGAAGCCCGGCCCGCCGTGCGAGAGATCGTGATCGGCGCTGAAGTCGAAGTGCTCGAACAGCTCGCCGAAGAACAGGGCCACGAGGAGAAAGAGGAATCCGATCGCGGCGAGGGCGAGGAAGACCGAGAACTGCGAGAGTTGCGGCAGCCAGTCCATGCGAAGCTCCCCGGGGCTGGCCACACTGTAGGGAGGACGGGAGGCCCCCGTCAACGGAAAACGAAAAACGGAAAACGGAAAAAACGCCTCGGCAGGAGCGGTGGGGTTGACCACCTGGGCGGTCAGGGCGCCGGCTTGAGAATCACGCCTTCGTTCGTTCTTCCGTTCATCTTCACGACGATCGGCGCGTCGAACCGCAGGTGGCGCACGCACGACGCCTCGTCCACGGCAGGCTGTCGCGCCAGCCAGTCCCAGTCCACCGTGCCGTCGCCCGCGTCCGGGTTCACGGTGAAATAGCCGGTGTTCGACGAGGTGAGGTTCTGGAAGAAGTGGGTGCCCTGCGAGGGGCTCACGGTGAAGTCGCGGAACCCGGCTTCGACGATCGCCCGGACGCCGGCAATCTGGTCCCACGAGACGGGGATGCCAAGGAACGGCTCGCTCGAGCCCCAGCGCCCGACGCCCACGAGGATATAAGGCCGGCCCTCCGACAGGAGACGCCGGTTGAAGCGGGCGACGTCGAGCGCCACGTCCTGGCTGCGCTCCCGCTCGAAGCGGTGGTAGTCCACCACGACGACGTCGCGCAGATCGTCGAGGCGCCCGTTGCCCATGACCGAGCGGCTCTGGCAGAAGGCCGCCTCGCGGTCGTCGTCGGTGATCTCCAGCTCCGCCGCCTCGCGCGAGAGCGCCAGCGGACGCAACTGCAGGAAGGCGAATTCGCCGTCCTCGCCCGGCCGGTCCGGGAGGTTCACGGCGAACTCGACCTCGACGGGAGCGCTCGTGCCAGCCTCACCGATGGCGAGCATCCGCGCCAGGATCTCAGCCAGCGGGAAAAGACCGTGCTTGAGGATGGGCGCAAAGCTGACGAGCCTCACGCCGGCCCGTGAAAGACCGTCGTAGATCGCGTCGTTCTCCCGCGAGTACACAGACGCCACCGCGCGCAGCGTCCCGTCCCGCTCGGCGACCTCGAGGCCGAAGCGCGCCAGCCCGACCTCGCCCGGCCCGTCCGCCTCCACTTCGCCGGCGTCGAGCCGCAGCGCGAAGAAATCGCGCTGCGAGTTCTTGAGGGCGACCTTCACGGACGAGAACTGCAGCAGGTGCTGGGGATAGCGCGGGCAGAACCGCAGGCACGGCTCGCCGTCCACGACGCTGACGCCGAGGCCGAGGGCGACGGCGGCCACCCCGTCGGTCGACGTCATCGGCTTCACCGGGTAGAAGTTGTGCGACCGCGCCACGCCCGCGAAATTCGGGTAGAAGCGCTGCTCGTGCGCCGACCCGACGACCTTCTGGATGATCACCGCCATCTTCTCCTCCTCCAGGCGGTACGGCGTGGTGCCGAGGTACCGCTTCGCATGCTGGGAGAAGGTGGAGGCGTACACGCGCCGGATCGCCGTCAGCAACTGCTCGAGGCGGACCGCGGCGTCAGGGTGGTTGTTGGGCAGCATGTAGGTCGAGTAGATGCCCGCGAACGGCTGGTACTGCGAATCCTCGAGAAGGCTGGACGAGCGGATGGCAAGGGGGTAGCGGATCAAGTCCAGGTACGACTGGAGGTCCGCGACGATGCCCGAAGGGAGGCGCCCGCGCAGGAACCCTTCGACGATCGCCTCGTCGTCTTCGCACCCCATGGCGAAGTCGCGCAGGCCGTTGTCGTCGAGGAACGCGTCGAACACGTCCGTGGCGACGACGACGGTGGGCGGAACGGCGATGCGGACGTCGGGGAACGCGTCGCGCACCTCGTACTCGTCGAGGAGCATGTTGACGAAGGCGAGGCCGCGCGCCTTGCCGCCCAGCGACCCGCCGCCGATGCGCGAGAACAGGCTCTCGCTGTCGAAGGTCTCCCGGTCGAAGTCGGCAACCGCGGCCCGCCGGCGGCGCTGCGCGGTACTGCTGGATCGACAGCAGGAGATCCTCCCGCAGGTGCTCGACCGTCGGAAAGTCCGAGACCTTCCTCGGGCGCATGTGCGCGGCGAGCGCAAACTCGGTCCGCGCCTTGAGCCACTTCGAGAAGTGGTTGCGGGCGGAGTGGTACGCGATGCTCTCGCCCGGCACCACGCGGATGTGCTCTTCGAGCGACTTGAGATCGTTCGCGCGGCCCACCTCGCCGCGGTCCGGCGTCTTGAAGACGAAATCGCCGAAGCCGAACTGCTCCACCATGAAGCTTCGCAGGTCGTGGAGGGCGAGCGGCGAGTCCTTCAACAAGAACGATGCGCCGGCCGCCTCGGCGAGGGCGGCGTTCGCCGTGACGCTCGACTGCAGCATGACCGGCACGTCGGGCTGCGCGTGCCGAACCCGGCGCGCGAACTCGACGCCGGCGTCCGCCGTCATCACCCCGCCAACCGGGAACTCGATGTCGGAGATCACCCCGAGCACGTTCTCGCGGTACGTCGAGAAGCAGGCCCACGCCTCCTCGAACGTGCGGCACAGGAGGATCTTCGGCCGCGCCTGGATGCGCATGAGGCGGTGCGACGCGTTCACGCCGTCCGGCGCCAGCCGCTCGGAGTGGTGCATCAACTCGGTGTAGATCACCGGCAGGAACGACGAGTAGTACCGGACGTTGTCCTCGATGACGATGATGACCTGCACGCCCATCAGCGCGGTGTCCTGCGCGACGTTCAGCCGGTCCTCGATGTACTTGACGATTGCCAGGAGGACCGTCACGTCGCCCTGCCACAGGAACACGCCGGCGAGGTCGGAGGTGTCGTTGCGATCGAGGAAGGTCTTCAGCTCGCGGCCGTCGTAGGCGAGCAGGACGACGGGCACGGCGAGACCCGCCTCACGCATCCCGCGGGCCAGCGCGAGCGCGTCCATGTCGCCCACGTGCATCGAGGTGATGACGAGGTTGAACCCGCGCTCGTCCCGCGCGAGCGCGAGCGCCTCGCCCCCGGACGAGACGCGGGTGATACCCGGGCTGTGCCGGAAGCTCAGGTCGAGGAACTCGCCCAGGATGCGCTCGCCCAGCTGGCCGTCCTCGGACAGGATGAACGAGTCGTAGAGGCTGCTGACGAGCAGGATGTTCTCGACCCGGTGCTGCGCGAGGTCCTGGAACCGGGCAAACCGGCCGAGGGCCGGCAGGGGCGTCTCTGGGCTGGATGACATGAGCGTGAGGGAAAGAAAGGCGGGCGGCGCAGGGAGAGGGACCCGCGCCGCCCGGACTACGGAAGGATACTACGGTTCCGAACTGCAGAACTGAGAACGTAGAACGTAGAACGTAGAAGTGAGAACTCGGAACTGAAGGCCTTCTCAGTTCCAAGTTCTCTGTTCTCAGTTCTTCTTTCCGTCTACACCAACCCCTGGTCCATCATCGCGTCGGCGACCTTGAGGAAGCCGGCGATGTTGGCGCCGTTGACGTAGTTGCCCGAGCAGCCGTACTCGATGGAGGTCTCGTAGGCGGCCTTGTGGATCGACTTCATGATCCCGTGCAGCCGCTGGTCGACCTCTTCCCGCGTCCAGCTCAGTCTCAGGCTGTTCTGCGACATCTCGAGGCCCGAGGTCGCCACGCCGCCGGCGTTGGCCGCCTTGCCGGGGCCGTAGAGGATCTTGGCCTGCAGGAACGCGTTCACGCCGTCGATGGTCGTCGGCATGTTGGCGCCCTCGGACACGACGTACACCCCGTTGCTGATCAGGTGCATCGCGTCCTTGCCGTTGATCTCGTTCTGCGTCGCGCTCGGGAACGCGCAGTGCGCGGTGTGGTTCCAGAGCGGGTTGTAGTCGAGCTTCGGGTCGATCGCCGTGTAGACGACGCCCTTGTACTTCTCGGCGTATTCCTTGATGCGGCCGCGGCGGAGGTTCTTGAGCTCCATGACGAACTTGAGCTTGTCCGCGTCGATGCCCTGCTCGTCGTAGATGTAGCCGCCGGAATCGCTCAGCGTGACGGCGCGGCCGCCCAGCTGCGTGATCTTCTCGACCGTGTACTGCGCCACGTTGCCGCTGCCCGACACGAGGCACGTCTTGCCCTCGAGGCTCTCGCCGCGGGTCTTCAGCATTTCGGCCGCGAAGTACGTCGCGCCGTAGCCGGTCGCCTCGGGGCGAATGAGCGAGCCGCCCCAGTTGAGGCCCTTGCCGGTGAGCACGCCCGTGAACTCGTTGCGCAGCCGCTTGTACTGGCCGAACATGTAGCCGATCTCGCGGCCGCCCACGCCGATGTCGCCCGCCGGCACGTCGGTGTTCGGGCCGATGTGGCGGAACAGCTCTGTCATGAAGCTCTGGCAGAACTTCATGACCTCGTTGTCGCTCTTGCCCTTCGGGTCGAAGTCCGACCCGCCCTTGCCGCCGCCCATCGGCAGCGTCGTCAGGGAGTTCTTGAACACCTGCTCGAAGGCGAGGAACTTCAGGATGCCGAGATTCACCGAGGGGTGAAGCCGCAGGCCGCCCTTGTAGGGACCGATGGCGCTGTTCATCTCGATGCGGAAGCCGCGATTGACCTGGACGTTCCCCTGGTCATCGAGCCACGGTATGCGGAACATGAGGACGCGCTCGGGCTCGACGATCCGCTCGACGATCTTCGCCTTGCGGTATTCGGGCCGGCGCTGCAGCACCAGGTCGAGCGACTCCAGGACCTCGGTGACGGCCTGATGGAACTCCGGCTCCGCCGGGTTCTTCGCCTTGACCTCCGCCAGAACGTCCTTCGTGTAGCCCGACAACTTGGTTTCCTCTTTCACGACCACCATGACGCGTCCTCCTTGATGAACCAACGAATGAGAGAGTGGCAACCGCCAGAGGTGCACTGCCGCGGTCCGCTGACCACGACAGCGAGGTTGTACCCTCTTTCACAAGAAGGGCGCAATAGACGTTTAAGCGAATCCTTATATATAATATATTCGGCTATGAGCAGGCTCGTCTCAACATCTGATGTTTTTACAGCGGTTTCGAACCCGATTCGTCGGGCATTGCTCGACAAACTGAGCAGCCGCGAACAGACGGTTCGGACCCTCGCGGCGCCGTTTGCGATGACGCTGCCGGCCGTATCCCAGCAATTGCAGATCCTGCGCCGGGCCGGGTTGGTGACCGTGCGGAGGGCGGGGCGATGGCGGGTGTACCGACTGAACGCCGAGCCGTTGCGCGAGATTGGCCGGTGGCTCGAGCCCTACGATCGCTTCTGGACCGCCCGCCTCAAGGCCCTTGGCGAGGACCTCAAGAAATACGAACAGAAGGACGAGCGGTGGCGGTAATGAAGTAGGCAGTAGGCGGTACGAGCGGTTTGGCTTCTCAACTGCCTGTGTCCTACTGCCTACTGCCTACTGCCTACTGCCTACTGTGCTAGCTCGTCACCCTGATCGCGACCAGCTCCTGGGCCTCGCCTTCCGGGCCCCTCGCCTTGATCTCCACGAGATACTCGCCCGCCGCGAACCCCGCGAGGGGCACGTCCAGCTGATAGTACTTGGCGTCGGCCTGCGGCGGCCGCACCGGCAAGTCCGTCATCGCCTTGCCGGCGCGATTGAGCACGCGCGCGGTGACTTCCGGCGTGGAGTTGCCGGGACCGTACGCATCGAAACGAATCAGCAGGCGCTCGGTGCGCCGGAACTCGCGGGCGGGTGTCGGCAGCGGGTCGGTCGCCGCGTTCACGTCGCGGAACTCGCGCGCGTTCCCGGTGCGGAAGACGGCTGGTGTGCTGATGGCCGCCTGCGGCGCCGTCAGATCCGGCACCTTGACCTCGCGCACGTCGGTGTCGAGCGCGTCCGTGCCGCCCGCCCCGCCCTGCACGGAGATGCGCAGCTGCAGGAGCCCCGGATCGGCGTCGAAGGTGACGCGCCCGGCCTCGCGCGACGGCGCCACGCTGGCGGCGCTGGCCTCCGAGGCCTGTCCGCCAGTGGCCGGGGCGGCCGCTGGCGCGGGCGCCGCAGACGTCCTGGGGGCCTCGGGCACCGGGCCCCGGAAATACGGCCGGTCGCCGGTGCCCGTGGCAATCAGCGATACTCCGGTCGCCTGGTTGCGGTCCTGCCCGGGCACCGTCGGCAGCGGCTCCCAGACGAAGGTCACCCGCGTCTTCCCGTTCTCGCCGCGCGAGGTTCCAATCCAGCTGCGGATGAACCGCGCGCGGTGCGTCTGCTCGACCGTGCCGAGCGCCTTGGTCACCGCCGGCGGGGCCGACGGCTTCGCCGGCTCCGTCGAGGCCTTCGCCTCCTCGGCGCTGAGCGCCCAGTAGCCCTTGCGGGCCCGCACCTGCACGCCCGACCGGCGGATGCGCACTTTGATCTCGTGGAACTTGCCGTCGGCGCCCGCCTTGGACGAGTTGTACCCGAGCAGGTAGTAGGCGCTCGAGTCGCGGACCACCTGCTTGAGCCCCCCCTCGAGGTCGTTGCGGTTGACGATCGCGCGCCCGTCGGTCTGATCGGCCAGCACCCGCAGCGTATCGAGGCTCGCTTCCAGCATGTTGCGATCGGTCTGCTGGTTGACGCCCTCGTTGATGTCGAACTCGAACGGCGTGAGGCCGCGCGGGTCGAGGGAGTAGATCGTCGTGTTGTTGCGGTTGGCCGAGTTGTAGACCTCGCGCAGGTCCGACTGGATGTCGACGTTGGCGAAGAACGCCGTGCGGTCGTCGATGCCGGCCGCGCTGCCCTTGTTCGGGTTGCCGAGGCCGGGCATGGACGCGATCGGGTCCTGCAGCTGCGGAGGCAGGATGTTGCTGTACCCCTCGCTCACCAGGATGATCGCCTTCCGTCCTTCTCGCAGAGAGCCGAGGTGCATGGACAGCGCTTCGAGCGCGCTCAGGCTCACCTGGTTCCGGATGCGCTCGACGACCGACGCCGGGTACATGGCGTACTGTTCTTCGATGTCGTTGCGCGGCCGGTAGTCGTACTTCCGCCCCTCGAACTTGTTGAGCGCCGCGATGATGGAGTCGTGGTTGCGCGTCATCCGCAGCGAGCTCACCGGCTGAAGGGGGTACATCAGGCCGACCATGTCCGACGGCCCCACGTCCTTCTGCATGAAATCGACGAGCGCCTTGCGGACCGACATCGCCGTGCCGCGGCGCACGTGGTAGTCGTCCAGGAAGATGGTGAAGAGGCGAACATCCTCTCGGGCAGCCTCCGACTCCTCGTCGTAATCGCTGCGGATGGCCTTGGGCGCCTCGCCGCTCTCGGTATTTCCGGTGACGCTGATGAAGCGGAACGTCTCGATCGACTGCGCCTTGCCGTCCTCCATCACCTCGAAGTCGGCCTGTTTGAGGTCCGTAACCGGCTTGCCGTCCTTGTCCGAGGCAATCACGTCCACGCGCACGAAGTTGATGCCCGTCCGAAACGTCGGCGGCTGCGGCTTCTGCTGTCCCGCTTGGCCCGCCGGAGCCCCGCTTTGTCCCTGGGCGGCCGGCGGCTGGCCCGTTTGCCCCTGCTGCCCCTGCGCCCCGGCCAACGCCACCATCAGGCCGAGAAGGACGGCAACCGCGCTCACGCGTTCTGTCTTCATACTGCCTCGATGAACCTTTTAACCTGATGATAACATTAGGCCTATTCCAGGAGAGACGCCTGTGGCCCACGACACGACCGAGCGGGTGCCGTCGTTGACTCGCCTGTCGGAAGACGAGCAGATTTTTCGCGACAGCGTGCTGGAGTTCGCGGACCAGCGGATCCGGCCGCTCGTCCGGGACATGGACGAGCACGCGAAGGTGCCGCGCTCGCTGGTGGACGAGCTGTTCACCCTGGGCGTCATGGGCATCGAGATCCCCGACGCTTACGGCGGCCAGGGCGGGAGCTTCTTCCACGCGGTGCTGGCCGTCGAGGCGATCTCGGAGGTCGACCCCTCGATCGGCGTGCTCGTGGACGTCCAGAACACGCTCGTCGTCAATGCCCTCGTCCGCTGGGGGACCGACGAGCTCCAGCGGCGCTACCTCCCGGCGCTCGCCAGCCGGACCGTCGGGGCCTACGCGCTCTCCGAGGCCGCCTCGGGCAGCGACGCCTTCGCGCTCGCCACCCGCGCCACGCCGGCAGGAGAGGGCTTCTCGCTCACCGGGCGCAAGCTCTGGATCACCAACGGCAACGAGGCGGATCTCTTCATCGTCTTCGCCACCGTCGACCCGGCGGCAGGCTACCGCGGGATCACCGCGTTCCTGGTGGAGCGCGGGTTCAAGGGCTTCGAGGTCGGCAAGAAGGAGGACAAGCTCGGAATTCGGGCGAGCAGCACCTGCGAGCTGCTCCTCGAAGACTGCGTCGTGCCGCGCGAGAACGTCCTCGGCGAGGTGGGCAAGGGCTACAAGGTCGCGATCGAGACGCTCAACGAGGGGCGGATCGGCATCGGCGCGCAGATGATCGGCCTCGCCCGCGGCGCGCTCGGCCACGCGACGCGGTACGTGAAGGAGCGCAAGCAGTTCGGAAAGCCGATCGCCGACTTCCAGGCGGTCCAGTTCCAGCTGGCGCGCGCGGCCACCGAGCTGGAGGCGGCAACGCTCCTCGTCTACAACGCGGCCCGGCTGCGCGACGCGGGCGAGCCGTTCCTGAAGGAAGCGGCGATGTGCAAGCTGTTCTCGTCGGAGGCGGCCGAGCACGTCGCCTCGCTCGCCGTGAACCTCTATGGCGGGTACGGCTTCGTCAAGGACTACCCGGTCGAGAAGCTGTATCGCGACCAGAAGATCGGGCAGATCTACGAGGGCACGTCGAACATGCAGCTGGGCACGATCGCAAAAGAGCTGCTGCGGTAGCGAGGCGGGGGCAGGGATCGGGGATTAGGGGTCACGGAGCGGGGAGCGGGGATCAGGGATCGGCGGACGTCGTTACCCTTCGACGGTGTAGCCCAGCTTCCCGATCTTCTGCTTGATTGCCGCCAGGTCCACGGTGGCCGGGTCGAATTCCACGTCGACACGCTGCTCCTGGTGTGACGCCGTGACGCTCGACACGCCGGGCAACTGGCCGACCGCCCGCTTCACCGCGTTCTCGCATCCGCCGCAGGTCATCCCGGTTACGCGAAGGCTCTCGGTCATTCAGTCGTCCCCCTGATCCCTGATCCCTGATCCCCGATCCCCGCTTCCTCCAGTCGCTCGAATATCGGCCTCAGCCTCGCCGCCGTCTGCTCCAGGTCCTCTGGCAGCACGCGCACCTCGCCCACCACCGACATGAAGTTGGTGTCGCCGGTCCAGCGCGGCACCAGGTGGATGTGCAGGTGATCGACGACGCCCGCGCCCGCGGGCCGTCCCAGGTTCATCCCGACGTTCAGCCCCTGCGGCCGGTACGCCTCGGTGAGCGCCATCTCCGCTCGCCGCGTGAGGAGCATCAGTTCCGCCAGCTCCGGCGGTGTCGAGTCGGCAAGCGTCGCCACGTGGCGGTACGGGCACCACCATCAGGTGACCGTTGTTGTACGGATAGAGGTTGAGGATGACAAAGCAGGTCCGGCCGCGGAAGAGCACGAGCGCGGCGGCCTCGTCGTCGCCCTGCGCGTCGACAGAAGACGCAGCCTTTCGACTCGCCGCTTCCGCTGACGTAAGCGAGCCGCCACGGCGACCACAAGCGTTCCACCGGTAGCCCCTCTCGTGCGCTCACGCCGACGGGGCGATGTCTGGCGCGCTGGCGGGCACGACGACCGGCGAGGGCTGGCCGCCGGCCGCTGCTGCCTCCGCGGCCTCGGCCGCTTCGGCGGCGCGGTTGATCAGTTCCTTGAGTTCCTTGCCCGGCTTGAAGTAGGGCACCTTCTTCGGCGGGACGTCCACCTTGTCGCCCGTCTTGGGGTTGCGCCCCTTGCGCGGCTCGCGGCGTCTGAGGCGGAAGCTCCCGAATCCCCTCAACTCGATCTTCTCGCCGCGCTGCAGGGCGGTGATGATGCTCTTGAACACCGTGTCGACGATCACCTCGGAATGCTTTTTCGTGAGGTCCGAGACGCGAGACACTTCTTCAACGAGCTCCGCCTTCGTCATGCTGCCCCCTGGTATCACAGCGTGACTCCTCCTCTAAACGCGGTGGGTGGGATACGGTGAAGGAGAACAGATGGACTCGGGCTTCAGGCACTGGCCTCGGTAGCCGAGAGCCGACAGCCTACAGCCCAGCCTAGCGCCTGAGCCGTTCACCGGTAACGCGGCCCCTGTCGACCCCGCGCTACTGCAGGTTCTTCAGGTGCTCCGCGATTGTCGCACCCATGCTCGCCCCGTCCGTGTACGTCTGCCAGTCCGCCCGCTCCTGGTCGAGCTTCAGGGCGCGGATGCTCAGCCCGATCTTCCGCTCGCCCGGGCTCAGCTTGATGATCTTCATCGGGTAGGTCTGCTCCACCTGGAGCTCGATCTTGTCCCCGCCCTGCTGATCATCGAACTCCGACACGTGAATCAGCCCCTCGATGCCCTCGGCCAGCTCGACGAACGCGCCGAAGTTGGTCAGGCGCACCACCTTGCCTTCCACGGTGTCGCCGACCTGGTGGCGCGAGAAGAACTCGTCCCAGATATCGGTCGCCAGCTGCTTCAGCCCCAGCGACAGCCGCTGGTTCTCCGCGTCGATGTTCAGGACGACGGCTTCGACCTTGTCGCCCTTCTTCAGCACCTCGGAGGGGTGCTTGACGCGCTTGCTCCACGACATGTCCGAGATGTGGATCAGGCCGTCGATGTCCTCCTCGACTTCGACGAACGCGCCGAACTCGGTGAGGTTCCGCACCTTGCCCACGATCCGCGAGCCCACCGGGTAGCGGTCGGCCAGCTCCTGCCAGGGGTTCGAGCCGATCTGCTTGAGGCCCAGCGAGATGCGGCGGGCATTCGGGTCCACGCCCGAGCACCATCGCGTCCACGCTGTCGCCGACGTTCAGGAGCTTCGACGGGTGCTTCACCCGCTTGCTCCAGGACATCTCGGACACGTGGATCAGCCCCTCCACGCCCGGCTCCAGCTCGATGAACGCGCCGTAGTCGGTGAGGCTCACCACCTTGCCCGACACGCGCGCACCCACCGGGTAGCGGTCCGTCACCGCCGACCACGGGTCGGAGCTCAGCTGCTTGTAGCCCAGCGACACGCGCTCGGTCGCCGGGTCGTACTTCAACACGATCACGTCGATCTCGTCGTTGACCTTGAACAGCTCCGACGGGTGGCCGACGCGGCCCCACGACATGTCGGTGATGTGCAGCAGGCCGTCGATGCCGCCGAGGTCGATGAAGGCGCCGTAGTCGGTGATGTTCTTCACCACGCCGCGCAGCACCTTGGCCTCCGCGAGCGTCTCGAGCGTGTGCTTCTTCTTCTCGGCGTTCTCCTCCTCGAGGAGGACCTTGCGCGACAGCACGATGTTCCCGCGCTTCTTGTTCACCTTGATGACGCGCATCCGCAGTTCCTGGCCGCGCAGGGCATCCAGGTTCCGCACGGGGCGCACGTCCACCTGCGATCCGGGCAGGAACGCGCGGACGCCGATGTCCACCGCCAGGCCGCCCTTGATCCGCTCGATGACCCGCCCGATGACCACCTTCCTGTCGGCAAACGCCTTCTCGACGTCGTCCCAAATCTTCATCTTCTCCGCTTTTTCGCGGGAGAGAACGACGTAGCCGTCCCGGTCCTCGGTGCGCTCCAGGAGGACGTCCACGGTGTCCCCGGGCTGGACCGTGACCTGGCCGTTCTCGTCCACGAATTCCTGGACGCCGATGATCCCCTCGGACTTGTAGCCGACGTCCACGATCACCTCGGAGTCGGTGACCTTCAGGACCGTGCCCTTGACCACTTCGCCTTCCGCGATGTTGCGGAAGCTGCTGTCGTAGAAATCGAGAAGCTTGGCGTACTCCGCCGAGTCGGTGTCGAGCTGGTCACCGGGGTCCCCACTGGTCCCGGCGGCCGGTGTCGGCTCACCTCCTTTGTGCTGGGCCTCAGGGTCGGTCGCCCCGCCCTGGGTTGCCAGTTCCGATACTGCTGGCGCTGTTGACGTCGCCATGAATTGCGCGTCCTCCTCTGTCGAGATTTGCCGGGTTCACAGCACCGGCGGGCTGAAGTTGCGAATCGCTCAATGGCGATAAGCAACACATTTTACGATAGTTATCGGGAAACCGTCAAGCCGTTCACCGTTTAGCGTTCAGCGTCGCGCCCGGCTGACGCTCGACGGTTACGCTGGACGGTCGACGCTTCAACCCGGTCGACGTCAATCCGGCACACCCGGTGCAACGGCGGCGCCCATGAAAAAGGACCACCGATCCGACGACGAGCGGCGACGCGACCTGGCCTCGCCGGATCCCGCGGAATCCGCGAGGACGGCCGCCGAAAGTCCGAAAAGCGAATCCCGTCAAGATGTTACGGCCAGTCGTGGCGCCAGGGGCGTGCCTGACCGGAGCTCCCCGGGCAACCCCGACGCCGCCGGGCCGGCGCCCGACGGCCTCGAGAACGACAGCTGGAATCCCTCCATACAGGCGGCGGGCAGCCTCGACGAGGCGGCTGAGGCGGCCCGGCAGGCCGCGCACGCCGCCGGCCGCGAGGCGAATCCGCTCTTCACCGGGTCACCTGGAGAGGAGGGCCCGGCACCGAACATCCCGTCAACGCTCAACATGAACCGCCGCGCGTCGGCGGCGCGAACCGGCCGGGCGGAAATGGAGGAGCGCCGCAGGCTGCACACCGAGGCGAGCCCGGAGGTCAGCGGCGGCGACGTGGACGCCGACTGGGTGTCCGGCGAGTTCGTGGGCGACGAGACGCCGGCTGGCGACAGCCCCACCCCAGGGATGTCCGACGTCGAGAGCAACGGCAGGGCGATGGGCGTGGACTACCAGGACTCGGAGGAACTGAAGGGGGCCGAGAAGATCGAGGAGCGCGACCGCCACCGGTGGGAACTGGACCCGGCCTCGTCGGAGGACTACCAGGAGAGAAACAGGGAGGACGGGAAGACATGAAATCGGCTGAGGGCTTAGGGCTAGCCGTGAGCCTCAAGCCTTCTGTCTGACCAGCGTCAGCACCCTCTCCACAACCTCCTCGATGCTGACTCCCGTCGTGTCGATGACATGCGCGTCGGCGGCCACCGCGAGGGGCGCGACCGCGCGCGTCCGGTCGGACTCGTCGCGCGCCGCCATCGCGCGGGCCACGGATTCCACGTCGTTCGGCCCCTGGTGGGACGCATCCTGCGCGCGGCGGCGCGCCCGTTCCGCCGGCAACGCGTCGAGGTAAATCTTCACGTCGGCGGCCGGGAAGACGACCGTGCCGATGTCGCGCCCTTCCATGACGAGGCAGCCACCGACGCCCATGTCGCGCTGTCGGGCGACGAGCGCGGCGCGCACGCCGGGCATCCGCGCAACGCGCGCCGCCCCGCGATCCATCTCGGGGGTGCGGATTTCCCCGGAGATGTCCCGTCCGTCGACGTGAACGGATTGGTCCACGGCCTCGATGCGCGCTTCCGCCGCGATCCGCGTCACGGCCGCTTCGTCCTCCAGCGACGTCGCGGCCTGGCGCGCTTTCCATGCGACGGCCCGGTACATCGCGCCGGTGTCCACGTGCCGGTAGCCGAGCGCGGCCGCAACGGCCCGCGCGATCGTGCCCTTCCCCACACCCGACGGACCGTCGATGGCGATCACGAGGCAACGCATGGCGATTTGGCGATTTCCCGATTTGGCGATCTGGCGATTTCGATGAGGAGGGCTGAAGCCCTGCTCCTTCCGATGATCGACGGCCGCACTGTCGCTGTTCGTGCTCGGGACGGTGCTGCCTGAGATCTTCGGCAGGCACAGGCCTGTGCGTCACGGTCGGTCCGCTGTCTGCTGGCGCCGCATGGCGACACCCTGTTATCCGACCGGCGGCGCGACAGTGTAACATCTCGCCGATGCGATCGCCGCTTCGCTGGACGCTCCTGCTCCTGCTCGTTGCTCTCTCGCTGTTCGGCGTCCGCCTGATCGCGCGGCCGTACGTCCGCGCGGCGTCCCTCATCGTGCGGATCGCCGGCCTGGAGCGCCAGCATCCCACCGTCGCCGCGCTCGACACCGTCACGGTGACGGAGCGGAAGGACCAGGTGCCCTCGCGCTTCGGGCCGCTGCGTGCCAACGTCTACACGCCCACGCTGGGCGTTCAGCGCGCGGTCCTGCTCACGCCCGGCGTCAACGCGCTCGGCATCGACGAGCCTCGCCTGGTGGCCTTCGCGCGCAACCTCGCGGCCAGCGGGCTGCTCGTGGTCACGCCGGAGCTGCCGGACCTCAGCCGCTACCTGATCACCGCCCGCTCCACGGACATGATCGAGGACGCCGCGGTCTGGCTGTCCGATCGCGAGGATCTCGCCCGCGGCCGGACGATCGGGTTGATGGGCATCAGCTTCGCGGGCGGCTTGTCGGTGGCGGCCGCCGGCCGGCCGTCGCTGCGAGGCCGGCTCGCGTTCGTCTTCTCCTTCGGCGGCCACGCCAACTTCCAGCGCGTCGTGCGCTACCTGTGCTCTGGCGTCGAAGCGGCGCGGCCCGCCGGGTACGGCCTGCCGAAAACGCCCGCGCCGCACGACTACAGCGTGGCGATCGTCACCCTGGATCTCGCGCAGCGCCTCGTGCCCGCGGATCAGGTGGAGGCCCTCCGCACCGGCATCCTCACGTTTCTCCACGCGTCGCACCTCGCGCTGTTCGATCAGAAGAAGGCCGGCGAGGAATTCCAGAAGGCGGTCGCGCAGGAGGCGACGATGCCGGAGCCCGCGAGGACCTACCTGCACCTGGTCAACACGCGCAACGTCCCGGAACTCGGTCCCAGGCTGCTGCCCTACGTCGCCGACCTGGGAGACGAGCCCGCCCTCTCGCCCGATCGCTCGCCGGCGCCGGCCGCCCCCGTGTTCCTGATCCACGGCCTGGAAGACAACGTCGTGCCGGCTGCCGAAACGGCCATTCTCGCGGAGCACCTTCGCCCGCACACGCCCGTCCGCGTTCTTCTCACGCCCCTCATCAGCCACGCCGAAGTGGACCGCCCCGCGACATCGAGCGAGGTCTGGGATCTCATCGCGTTCTGGAAAGACATGCTGGAGCGTTGAGCGTTCAGCGTCGAGCGTTGAGCGCGCGTTGAGAGTTGAGCGTCGTCCGTTCTTGGTTTTCCGTTTTCCATTATCGGTTCTGCGTTCTCCTTCCACGTTCTGCGTTTACGCTCTCCGTTCTGCGTTCTCCGTTCTACGTTCCACGCTCTCCGTTCTCCGTTCTACGTCTGTTTTCGGATAAGTGGAGTGCAGTAAGCGCGTGGCGGGTGTGTTGCACTTGCGACTCAAACTGAAGAGCGTATCGGTGTAACATGGCCCAACTGCCGCCGCCGGTAGCGGCGCGAATACAAGCCACGCACATGGATGAGCTTGCCCGACCGAGGCGGCTCGTCGTCGAGCCGTACCAGTCGTTGATCCTCCCCGCCGCACTCCTCCCGGCGGCACTCCTTTTGTTGATGGCATGCGGCGGCCAGTCGACCAGTCCGACGACGCCAACGCCCGCGCGCGCCGACGGGCAATCGGACGGTTCGCCGGGCATGCCGAACCCGATGGGCGGGACGCCTGCCGTCCTCGCCGGCGCCGGCGACATCGCGCTGTGCGGCGCGAGCCTGGCCAACGCCGCGGCAACGTCGAAGCTTCTCGATTCGATCGGCGGAGCGGTGTTCACCGCGGGCGACAACACGCAGGCGGCGGGAACGAGCGAGGAGTTCCTGAACTGCTTCGACCCGACGTGGGGCCGGCATCGCGCGAACATCTTCCCGGCGCTCGGCAACCACGATTACCAGACCGCGAACGGCTTTGCCTATTACACCTACTTCGGCACCGTCGCCGCCGGTCCGCACGGCCTCGGCTACTACAGTTACCCGCTGGGCAACTGGCACATCATCGTCCTCAACAGCAACCTGTCGATGAAGGCGGGGTCGCCGCAGGGCATCTGGCTGAAGGCGGACCTGGAGGCGAGCAGCGCATCGTGCACCGCCGCCTACTGGCACCACCCGCTCTTTAGCTCGGGCCCGAACGGCAGCACCGCAGCCGTGCGCGACGCGTGGACCGTCTTGTACCAATACGGTGCCGACGTGATCATGAACGGCCACGACCATCTGTTCGAGCGGTTCGCTCCGCAGGATCCCTCCGGCCGGCTGGACCTCTCCCGTGGCATCCGTCAGTTCACGGTGGGAACGGGCGGGGCGCCCCTCTCGAGCGTGCAACGCCTCCAGGCAAACAGCGAGGCGCAGGCAAGCGCCTACGGCGTGCTGAAGCTGACGCTGCACGACGGCCTGTATGACTGGCAGTTTGTGGGCGTGCCCGGCACCCGTGTCAGCGACGCCGGCTCGAGCGCTTGTCACTGACGGGCGGCGGGGCCGGTCGCGCGCGTCCTTCCACCGCCCGGCCGGATGATCCGGCGGCCGTCCTCAACGCGGAAACCTCTTTGGCAGAGAGCGCCCGGTAGGTGCCAAGCTTCAGCCGGTCGTCCGCGACCGGCCCGATCCGCACTCTCCTCAGGTCGGTCACCGGGTGGCCGATCGCCTCGAACATCCGCCGCACCTGGCGTGTCCGTCCCTCGTGCAAGGTGATCGCGACCATTGCCTGTTCTGGCCGGGCGCTGAGGACTTTCAGGAGGCGCACGCCCGCGGGCGCGGTCCGCCGGCCGTCGAGGATGATGCCGCGCGCGAGGCGGCCGAGGTCGTGGTCGTCGGGAACGCCGAGGACACGCGCGTGATACTCGCGCGGCACTTCGTGGCGTGGATGCGTGAGGCGCGCGGCCAGGTCGCCGTCGTTCGTGAGGATCAGGAGGCCTTCCGAGTCGTAGTCGAGGCGGCCGACGGGGAAGACGTACGCGCGCACTTCAGGCATCAGCGCGAGCACCGTGGGCCGCCCCTCGGGGTCAGCGCGCGTGGTGACGTAGCCCCTCGGCTTGTTGAGCAGGTAGTAGAGGGGAGCGGCGGCCTGGCCCACCCGGCGTCCGTCCACGCGGATGTCGTCGCGGTCCGGGTCCGCCTTCGTCCCCATTTCGCGCACGGTCGCGCCGTTGACCGAGACGCGTCCCTCGACGATCAGCCGCTCGGCCGCGCGCCGCGACGCGACGCCGGCCGCGGCGAGGATCTTCTGGAGGCGGATGGGGGGCATGGGCAGTTCAATGGAGTGGCGAATGATGATTGTCGAGTTGCGATTGTCGAGTGATCTTCCGCGAACGTCCGCGAACGCCAGCTCTCGAAATCGTCACTCGCGAAATCGTCAGAATCGACAATACGTCAATGTACCTGGCGCTCCGGCTCGTCCGGCGCCGGAATCTCCAGCGTCTGGTCGGGATCGGGCCCGCCGAGCGGCAGCAGCGTCTCGGAGGGCCCCGCCTCGGCGAGGCCGCTGGGCGGCTCGAAGCCGAGGACGTCCGCCATGTCTTCCATCTTCGGCAGGTCCGTCGAGATCGCGCAGGCCGAAGCGGATGAGGAACTCGCGCGTGGTCGCGTAGAGGAACGGGCGGCCGACCACCTGCTTGCGGCCGGCGATCTTGACCAGCTGGCGCTCGAGCAGCGTCGCGATCACGCCCGATGTGTTGACGCCGCGGATCTCCGTGATCTCCGGCGCGGTGATCGGCTGCTTGTAGGCGATGACCGCCAGCGTCTCCAGCGCCTGCACGGACAGTTTCTGCGTCTTGCGCTCGTGGAACAGGCGCCGCACCCATTCGGACAGCTCGGGCCGCGTGACGATTTGGTAGCCGCCCGCCACTTCCACGAGGTGCAGTCCGCCCCTGCCCTGCGCGTAATCGGCCAGCAGCGACTCCAGCGACACCTGCACGTCCTCGCGCGGCTCGCTCTCGAGGACCTTGAAGAGGGTCTTCGGCGTGAGCGGGTCCGGCGACGCGTAGATGAGCGCCTCGATGATCCGCTTCAACTCCTCGGACACCTGGCCCTGCGGCGGTGTCGGCTCCTCGGCGCTCGCTGTTGCGGCCGCGGGTTCCTCGTCGCTCCCGGCGGGCGGCACCGACGCTTCGTCGCTCACCGTTGCGGGCGCCGGCTCCTCGTCGCCCTGCGCCGTTGGCGCCGGCTCGTCTCGGCTCACGGCGGCTGGCGCGAGCGCCTCGCCGCTCTCCGCAACCGGCGCCGGCTCCTGGCCCGGGGCGTCCGGCAACTCGTCGAACGTGTTGTCGCTGTCGTCCATGCTCACCCTACACCGTCGCAATCTTCGCCTTGTAGATCCGGATCGAGCCCGAAGGTGCCCGCCTGGAACACGCGCACGACCTTCATCCGGATCATCTCCAGCAGCGCGAGGAACGTCACGATCAGATCGCCCTTCGACGACACGTCGTCGAACAGGTCCTCGAAGCCGCACGCCTGGTCTCCGAGAGGCGCGCGAGCAACTGCTCGATCCGCGCCTCGATCGGGACCTGCTCGGCGGGCAGGACGACCTTCGGGCGCTGCTTGGCGCGCTCGAGCACCGCCTTGAACGCGGCGATCAGGCTGAAGAGATCGACCTCGAGCTCGGGCTCGTATTCCTCGCCGGCAATCGGCGCCACGCGGCCGTCCGGCCGCTGCCACTGCGCGTCGCGCAGTGTCTCGCGCTCGTGCAGCAGCTCGGCCGCCTGCTTGTACCGCTGGTGCTCCAGCAGGCGGCGCACGAGCGCTTCGCGCGGGTCCTCCTCGGGATCCTCCTGCGACGGGTCCGGGCGCGGCAGCAGCATGCGCGACTTGATGTGGATCAGCGTCGCCGCCATCACGAGGAACTCGCCTGCGACGTCGAGATTCAGCTCCTGCATCAGCTCCAGGTACTCGAGATACTGGCGCGTGATGAAGGCGATCGGGATGTCGTAGACGTTCACCTCGTTGCGCTTGATGAGGTGAATGAGCAGATCGAGAGGCCCCTCGAAATTCTCGAGCTTGACCGAATAGCTCTCGGGCGACGACTCGAATTCCTCGCAACGGGACGTCCACATGGTTCCATGGTTAATCGCCAATTCGACGGTCCGACTTGCGCTGCTCCGCAGCCTGAGACGCCGAAATCGAGCCTCGAAATCCGGAGTCACGAATGAGCCTATCGATAGCTCACTCTTCACGGCGTCCCTCACCCGCTCCATCGTCTCCTGCGCGACGCGGCGGGCCTGCTTCGAGCCCTCGAACAGGATCTCGCGGACGCGGTCGGGATGCGACAGCACCTCGGCCCGGCGCTCGCGCATCGGGTCGAGCACGCCGTTGAGGGCCGCCGCCAGCTTCCGCTTCACCTCGACGTCGCCCACCTTCCCCTCGCGGTAGCGCGCCTTCAGGTCTTCGACTTCGGCGGCGTTGCCGTTGAAGGCGTCGTGATAGGTGAAGACCGGGTTGCCCTCGACGGTGCCCGGGATGTCCGCACGAACCCGCTTGGGGTCCGTGTACATGCTCATCACCTTCTTGCGCACCGTCTCGGCGTCGTCCGACAGCTCGATGGCGTTGCCGTAGCTCTTGCTCATCTTCCGGTTGTCGAGTCCCGGCAGCCGCGCGAAAGGTGGTGAGCAGCGGGCTGCGGCTCGACGTAGGCACGCCTCGCCGTAGAAGTTGTTGAAGCGGCGTACCACCTCGCGCGACAACTCGAGGTGCGGCACCTGGTCCTCGCCCACCGGGACGTAGCGGGCGTCGTAGATCGCGACGTCCGCTGTCTGCAGCAGCGGGTAGCCGAGGAAGCCGATGGTCGAGAGGTCCTTCTCGGACAGCTGCTCGCGCTGCTCCTTGTAGGTCGGCACCCGTTCGAGCCAGGGGATCGGCACGACCATCGACAGGAGCAGGAACAGCTCGGCGTGCTCCGGCACGAGCGACTGGATGAACAGCGTCGAGCGCTCGGGATCAATCCCCGCCGCAATCCAGTCCGCCGCGTTGTCGTACGCGCTCGCGGTGATCGCCGCGGTGTCGGCGTACTCGCTGGTCAGCGCGTGCCAGTCGGCGACGAAGTAGAAGCAGTCGTACTGGTCCTGCAGGGTCGCCCAGTTGCGGAGGGCGCCCACCAGGTGCCCGAGGTGCAGACGGCCAGTCGGGCGCATACCCGAGACAACGCGCGGTTTCATCAGAGCCACGTCAGGAGGTAGTGATACGGGGTTAGGACGATCGCGCCGAACGCCGGCGAGAGCAGCAGCGCGTAGAGGAGAATGAAGCCGTACGGGCGGAGGCGATCGAGCGCCGCGGCAGCCCGCTCGGGCACCAGCCCGGCCAGCACGCTGCCGCCGTCGAGCGGCGGAATCGGCAGCAGGTTGAAGATCGCGAGCAGGAGGTTGATCTGCAGCGCGGCGCCCGCAATGCGCGCCAGCGGCACCGCCAGCCCCACGGCCGGCTCGCCGGGCACGACGGCGGCAGGGAGAAGCCGCAACGCGACGGCGGCGCAGAAGGCCAGCGAGCAGGTTGCTGAGCGGGCCGGCGGCGGCCACCATCAAGTAGTCGCGGCGGCCGTGTTCGAAGCGCCAGACGGCGACAGGCACCGGTTTCGCCCACCCAATCAGCGGCGCGCCCGAGATCATCCCGGCCAGCGGAAAGAGAATCGTCCCGATCGGGTCCACGTGGACCACCGGGTTCAGTGACACGCGTCCGAGCAGGCGGGCCGTCGGGTCCCCCAGCCGGTCGGCCGCCCAGGCGTGGGCCGACTCGTGCACGGTGAGGGAGAACACCAGCACCGAGAACGCGATGAAGATCTGGGCGAAGTTGATGTCCACCAAAAGCTTAACAGGCTAACACAAAAATGGCTCATGGCTGTCAAGGCTTAACGGCTTGAGACCCCTGAAGGCCCTGAGCCTCCCTGATGTCTCGAGTCCTGAGCCTTGAGCCGGCACGATGGGCAGTCATTTCGCCGCAGCAAAATGCGCCAGCACCGCGTCGGCCACCTTGGGTCCGACCACCGCCGTGAGGTCCTCGCGGCTGGCGCGCCTCACGCCGGCCAGGCTGCCGAACGCGGTCAGAAGGGCGCGCCGGCGCCGCGGGCCGACGCCGGCAATGGAATCCAGCCCCGATTGCAGGTCGCGGGCGCGGCGGGCCTGGCGGTGGAAGGTGACCGCGAAGCGGTGGGCCTCGTCGCGGATCATCTGCAGCAGGCGAAGGGCGTCACTCCCGCGCGGGAGCGCGATGGGCAGATCGTGGCTGCGAGTGAAGACCAGTTCCTCTTTCTTCGCCAGGCCGACGGCTACGAGGTTGGCGAGGCCGAGCTCCTCGAGCGCCTCGTACGCGGCCGTCAACTGGCCCTTGCCGCCGTCGATCACGATCAGGTCCGGGAACGGCCCGCCGCGCTCCAGCACCCGCTGGTAACGCCGCATCACGACCTGGTTCATGGCCGCGAAGTCATCGAGAAACCGCCCGCCTTCGCCCTGCCCGACTGCCGACCGGGCTTCGGCGAGGCTGGCTGGGCCAGGCTCTGGCTCCGGCTCTCGGCTCTCGGCCTGCCGGCTGGCTGCTGTCCTCTGCCTGCTGCCCGCTGCCCGCGACCGGCGAGACGCCTCCCGTGACCGGCGAGACGCCTGTCCTACGGCGAACGCGAAACTTCCGGTACTCGGACCGCTTCATGCGGCCGTCCTCGCACACGACCAGCGAGGCGACCGTCTCGCTTCCCTGCAGGTGGAGATGTCGAAGCACTCGATCCGGCGTGGGAAGGCGGGCAGCGACAGGACCGACCGGAGCATTTCGAGGCCGTCGTAATGGGCCGCCTGCTCCTCGTTGAACCGCGTCTCGTAGGCCATGGCCGCGTTGCGGACGGCAAGGTCCAGCAGGCCGCGCTTCTCGCCCCGGCGCGGCACCGCCACGCGCACCCGGCGGCCCGCCCTCACCGAAAGCCACGTTTCGGTGGCGTCCGCTTCGGGCAGGGCGACAGGGACGTGAATCTCCGGCGGCACCTCGCGGTCCTCGTAGAATTGTTGGAGTGCGGCCTGCAGTACCGCGCTCTCGGCATCGGCCGACTCGGCGCCCGCGTCCACGTCGGCGGACAGGTCCATGCGCTCGACGACCCGCCCGTTGCGGACCTGGAAGACCTGGATTGCGGCGCCTGCCGGCCCCGTCTTGATGCCGAACACGTCCCGGTCGCCCAGTTCCACCGTCGCCATCTTTTGCTGCCGGTCGCGAAGCGTCTGTACCGTCTTCGCCGCGTCGCGCAGATGCGCCGCGTGCTCGAACCGTTCCTGCGCCGCGGCCTCGGTCATCCGCGCGTGCAGGTCTTCGACCAGTTCCTCCGTCCGGCCCTCCAGGAACAACCGCGTGTCCTCGACGGCCCGCGTGTACTGCTCGTGGGTGCAGAGGCTGTCGACGCAGGGCGCCAGGCACCGCTTGATGTCGTACTCGAGGCAGGGGCGGCCGCGCCGGCCGGTGATCTCCTCGTTGCACGACCGGATGCCGAACAGGCGGTGCGTCAGCGACATCGTCCGGCGGGCCAGGCTGGCGGGCATGAAGGGGCCTGCGTACACGTTCCCGTCCGGCTCGACGCTCCGCGTCACCAGGACCCGGGGGAACGCCTCCCTCGTCGTGAGCTGCAGGTAGGGATAGTTCTTGTCGTCGCGCAGCCGGATGTTGTATTTCGGCATCCGCTGCTTGATGAGATTGTTCTCGAGGGCGAGCGCCTCCACCACCGAGTCGGTGACAATCGTCTCCAGTCCGTCCGCCTCGTCGAGAAGCGCGTCGGTCTTGGGGTGCGTGCCCCTCGCACTGAGGTAGCTGCGCACACGATCGCGGAGCGAGCGGGCCTTTCCGACGTAGATCGCCTGGTCCCCCTCGTAGAAGAGGTAAACGCCGGGCTGCTCCGGGAGCCGATCGATCCGGCCCTTGAGATCATTGATGGGCATGGACTACCATGGTTCGCTTTATGCGCGGCCTGCCAACCCCCGATTATAACGAATCCAGCGCAGCCCGGCCGTCCGCCGCGACGACGGCCGCGACCCGGGCACAGCACCTTCACAGGGTTCATCGGGAAAGCCTGCTACTACCCGTTGCGGGGCATCATCTGGCTGTGCGTCAGGCTGCGCATCTCGCCGAACGTCCTCACGTTCGTCGGCATGGTGGTCAACGTCACCGCGGCTGTGCTGCTTGGCTTCGGGCAGTTCCGTCCCGCCGGGTTCGTCATCCTCATCGCCAACATCTTCGACTTCATCGACGGGAAGGTGGCCAAGGAGCGCAGCCGGGAAACGGCGTTCGGCGGCTTCTGGGACTCGGTGCTGGACCGGTTCTCGGACATCACGCTGTTCATCGGCCTCATCGGCCTTTACGCCAACAAGCACCACACCGACTTCGTCATCATCACGGCGCTGGCGATGATGTTCTCGGTGATGACCAGCTACACGCGCGCCCGGGCCGAGTCGATCATCGAGAAGTGCAAGGTCGGCTTCATGGAGCGGCCGGAGCGGATCGTCCTCTTCATGATCGGCGCCTTCACCAACCGGATGGCGGCGGTCATGTGGGTGATCCTCGTCCTGTCGATCGTCACCGTCGCGGACCGGATCTACTACACGTGGCGGGTGCTGAACAACGTGAAGGAAGGGCGCAAGTCGCTGCCCGCCCTCGTCCTGTGGCGGGCGTTCTTCTGGACCGACGAGCGCGCCACCTGGCAGTACGACCTCTGGGTGGTCGCCATCCTGGCATTCGTCTGGCTCACGCCTCCCGCGTGGATCGGCGACCCGATGACCTCGGGCCACGGGATGATCGGGTGGCTGCTCAATCGATAAGACGAGATCCTCTCCTCAAGACGCCTTCCGTTTCCGGTCCGCCGCCACCGCTCGCGCGCGTCGAAGCGCGCGCGGGCTTTTGAGCCGGGCGCTTCGCGGTTTCCGCCGCCTCCGGCAAGTCCGCCTTCGCCGTCTTCTTGCGGCCCTTCGCGGTGCCTGCCGCGTCCAGGCTCTTCCGCAGCGCCTCCATCAGGTTGACGACGTTGGTCGGCGGCTCCACCGATCGGGCGACCACTTCCTCCCCGGCGATCTTGGCGTCGATGATCTCCCGGAGGCCCTCGCGGTACTCGTCCCGGAACGAGCTGAGGTCGAGGTCGCCGTCGAACGCCCCGATCACCTGCTGCGCCAGCTTCACCTCGTCCGGCTTGACCTCGCCCGGGAGCGTCTTCAACTCGTCGATCGCGTCGATGCTCCTGATTTCGGCGGCGTGATGCAGCGTGAACATGACGAGACCGCGGTCGCGCGGAACGACGGCCACGAGGTACTCGCGGCCGTACAGCGCGACCTTGCCCACGCCCGCCTTGCCGCGCATCCCCTCGCGCATCACGGCGTACGCCTCGGAGGCCATCGGGCCATCGGGCGCCAGGTAGTACGCGCGGTCGAAGTACATCGGGTCCACGCTCTCCAGGCCCGTGAACTGGACGAGGTTGATGACCCGGGTGGACTCGGTGGTCACCTTCGCGAAGTCCTCTTCATCGAGCACGACGTAGCGCCCCTTCTCGAACTCGTAACCCTTGACGAGC
This sequence comes from uncultured Acidobacteriota bacterium, assembly GCA_963724775.1. GTDB lineage: Bacteria > Acidobacteriota > Vicinamibacteria > Vicinamibacterales > Fen-181 > CAVRWB01. Next base: position 307,426 of record CAVRWB010000017.1, on the reverse strand, counting down.
TCCGTGTTCGCCACCTCTCGGTTGCAGTTGGGGCACCAGCGCTTCTGCTGGATCCGCGTGCGACACTCGCCGTGCAGCTGATTGAACGACAGCGCGGCGGCCGACTCACTGGCCGGGTAGACCTTGATGGGAATGCTGACGAGGCTCACCTTGAGGAAGCCTTTCCACGTCGAGCGCGCGGCCATGGAGACACCTCGGCTGAACGGATGAACGGACGACAGGTTGGCGGACAGCCCTCGAGCAATTATGAACTGAGAATTTAGAAGTTAGAAGTTAGAAGTTAGAACGGAAAGCGGACTCATTCCAGGTTCTGCGTTCTCGATTCTCCGTTCTACGTTCTCAGTTCTACGTTCATCGCCGCTCAAGCATCTTCCCTCTCGTCCTTGACCCCAAGGTCGAGCCCGTGGCCGGAGAGGCGGATGGCGTGCTGGGCGATCAAATCGCGAAGCAGGCGGCGGACGGCTCCGTAATGGCGGCCGGGAACCACCAGGCTGCGGGCGGTGCCGCCGCCATCGGCCGCGAGCAGGAGGATGGGCTCCTTGGCCTCGCGCCACGCCAGCCCGCCGATCCGGCGGTACGTGACGAAGCCGCGGTCGCTCCACACGCCGTCCCGGTAGAAGCCGCGCTCGATGCGCGCGGTGATCGGCACCGCGTAGGCGTAGTAGAGGAACATCATGCCTTCGCCGAACAGCGTCCCGAGCGGCGGCAGGCGGAAGAAGACGTTGTAGAGGAGGAGGCAAGCGAGGGCAACCGCGATGCCGACCTGCATCCGGTAGAACGCCGGCCGCGGAGCGGTCCAGAGCAGCAGGGCGTTCCGCCGCCGGCGCCAGTACTGGACGTGGAGGTACAGGGCCCTGGCGCTCGCCGCCAGGAATCCCAGGCCGAAGAGCAGGAGCAGCCGCGGGAGTGCCATCGACGCCCGTCGCTCAGGCCGGTTCGACGGCCGCGAGCGTGGGATCGAAGCACGCGCGGCAGCGCGCCTCGTAGGTCCCCTGCGCGCCGAGCAGGACGCGGTCCTGGCTGGCGACGAGCCGCTGGGTGTGGTTGGCGGGGTTGCCGCAGACCATGCAGATGGCGAGCGTCTTGGTGATGTACTCGGCGATCGCCAGGAGCTGTGGCATCGGCTCGAACGGTTTGCCGAGGTAGTCCTGATCCAGGCCCGCCACGATCACCCGCTTGCCCTTGTTTGCCAAGGCGTTGCAGACGGCCGGCAGGTCCGCGTCGAAGAACTGGCCCTCGTCGATCCCCACCACCTCGGTGTCCTCGTCCACCTGCGACAGCAGCGCGTTGGAATTCGACACGTTCCTCGACCCGATGCGCATGTCGCTGTGCGAGACGATGTGGTCGTCGCCGTAGCGGTTATCGAAGGTCGGCTTGAAGATCTGCACTTTCTGGCGCGCGATCTGGGCGCGGCGCAGGCGGCGGATGAGCTCCTCGCTCTTGCCGCTGAACATGCTGCCGGTGATCACCTCGATCCAGCCGGCCTGTTTGGTGCGCGGAACATCCATGGGTCAGGATTCCCGGTACAAGAACGGAGAACTTCGAACTTGGAACTGAGAACGAAGAACAAGGACACGCGCCCGCGTGTCCGGGACCCGAGCGGGCGCATTTTACACCCGGTTCTCGGTTGTCGCGGGTGATTCAGGTTGTCTGTTCTACGTTCTCCGTTCTCACTTCTCAGTTCGTGCCAAGGGCGCGGGCAAAGCTCCAGCTTTGCCACTAGGCTCGTGACTGGTATTCGCCGGTCTCCGTGTTCACGCGGACCTTGTCGCCCTCGTTGATGAACGGCGGGACCTGCACGACGAGACCGGTCTCGAGCTTTGCCGGCTTCAGCTGGGCGCTCGCCGTCGCCCCCTTGATGGCCGGCGGCGTCTCCACGACTTTCAGGTCCACGGTCTGCGGCAGCTCGATGCCGACCGGCTCGCTGCCGTAGAACTCCATCTCGATGACCATCTCCGCGATGAGGTAGTTGGCCATGTCTCCGAGCACTTCGTCGCTCAGCGCGATCTGCTCGTAGGTCTTGGTGTCCATGAAGTGGTAGGACGATCCGTCGCTGTAGAGGTACTGCATCGACTTCTCGTCCAGCGTCGCCCGCTCGATCTCGTCCTCCGACCGGAGCTTCTGGTCTGCGAGCGACCCGTTGCGGATGTTCCGCAGCTTCACGCGGACGAACCCGCGCAGGTTTCCCGGCGTCACGTGCTGAAGTTCGATGACCCGGAACAGGTCAGCGCCCATCTTGATCAACATCCCCTTGCGCAGTCGCGTCGCTTGCATGTCTGGTTTACCCTACAGTCAACGGCAGGCCAATCCGCGGCTCCCGAGGCCAGATCGTGAACAGTCGAAGGAGCCGATCCGGGCTATTTTAGCATACGCCTTCTGCTCCTCCGGCGGGCGACTGCCCGTCGCCGTGAGGGGACCGTCATTCTCCACCGGCGGCCTTCGCCGCCTTCGCCCCGGGCCTGTTTTCGCCTCCGTCCCCCGTGCTACGATGAATTGTGGCCTTCACACGCTGGGATCCGCTCCAGGACCTCCTCGCGCTCCACGAGCGCATCAACCGCCTGAACGGCACCGACGAACCGGGGTGGATGCCGCCGGTCGACCTTCGCGAAACGCCCGACCATTACGTGATCACGGCGGAGGTATCCGGTCTCCAGCAGGACGACATCCAGATCCAGATCCAGGATGGCAAACTGACGCTCCGCGGCGAGCGCCGCCCGCGCGAGGCGCAATCCGAACGGTTCGAGCGGGTCGAACGGGGCCACGGCCGCTTCGCGCGCACCTTCATTCTCCCCCAGCCGGTGGACATCACCGCCATCAACGCCGACCTCCAGAACGGCGTCCTGACGGTCACCGTCCCCAAGCAGTTCGACCGCCGCCGGATCGACGTCCAGTAACAGCTGACAGCGGACAGCCGACAGCGTCCGCTGCCCGCTGTCCGCTGCCCAGTGCTACTCTAGGCTGATCCCGGCGGGATTTCCCCGCCTCCCCGCGCCATGATCAGACGAACCTTCTTCGCGCTCGTGCTCGTGGTGGCCGGCTTCCTGGCCGGCCTCGTGCTCACCGGCCGGTTCCGCTCGGCCAGCGAGGGGCTGGCCGCCCCGGCATCCCCGCCGGGCACGGCGGCGGTCGCAGTGGCGCAGCCAACCGCGGCGGGGTCGGGCCTGCCCGACTTCAGCGCCGTCGCCGCGCGCGCGGTGCCGGGCATCGTGAACATCTCCTCGGTCACGATGGTCCGCACCTCCAATTCCCCCTTCGCCAACAGCCCGTTCTCGCAGTTCTTCAGTGAGGACGAGGACTGGTTCGGGTCGCGCTACCAGGCGCGGTCGAGCCTCGGCTCGGGCGTGGTCATCCGCGCCGACGGCTACGTCGTCACCAACAATCACGTCGTGTCCGGCAACCCGCGCGAGGTGAGCGCCGTTCTGCCCGACAAGCGCCAGGTGAGCGGGCAGATCGTCGCCCGCGATCCCGAGACCGACATTGCCGTTGTCCGGATCAACGCCCGCAACCTGCCGGTCATTCCGTGGGGCGACTCCTCGAAACTGAAGGTCGGCCAGTGGGTCCTGGCGATCGGGAGCCCCTTCCAGCTGAACCAGACGGTCACGCTGGGGATCGTCAGCGCCGTCGGCCGGACGGGTGTCGGCGTCGCGGACTACGAGGACTTCATCCAGACCGACGCGGCGATCAACCCGGGCAACTCCGGCGGCGGCCTGATCGACGCGAAGGGCGAGGTCGTCGGGATCAACACCGCGATCTACAGCGAGAGCGGCGGCTACCAGGGCGTCGGGTTCGCGGTGCCGAGCAACCTCGCGCGGCGGATCGCGGAGGACTTGATCAACTACGGGGCAGTTCACCGCGGATCGATTGGCGCGATGCGGCTGGTCACGCTCACGCCTGAGCTTGCTACCCAACTGGAGGTCCAGGGCAGCCGCGGCGTGCTCGTCTACGAGATGACGCGCGCCTCGTCGGCCTTCCGCGCCGGGCTCCGGCCGGGTGATGTCATCCTCGCGTTCAACGGCCAGGCGGTCACCGAGGATGGGCAGGTGAAGAAGCTGATTGCCGACGCCAAGATTGGCAGCACGGCGACGCTGGATCTGCTCCGTGAAGGCCGGAAGATGCAGCTGCGCGTTCCGATCATGGCGCCGGCGAACCGGACCCGCTGATGCCCCGCCCGACCGCGTTCGTGCGCTGGGCCCTGTTCCTCGCGTGCTCGGCTGCTGCGGTCGCGGCGCCGGCAGCGGCGCAGCGCCTCCCGCTCGAGGCCATTCCGCTGCACTACCAGATCACGCTGGCGCCGGACCTGGCGCGCGAGCGCTTCGAGGGCGAGGAGACGATCGACATCCGTGTCGACAAGCCCACGTCCCGCCTCACGCTGAACGCCCTCGAGCTCGAGATCCGCGACGCCGAGTTCCTCGTGGCCGGCCGGACGGAGCCTGCGACGGTCGCCACGGATGCCGCGCTGCAGCAGGCGACCTTCTCCGTCGCGCGGCGGCTCCCGGTCGGCAGCGCCAAGCTGAAGCTGCGTTTCTCGGGCACGCTCAACCGCGAATTGCGAGGCCTGTACTTGAGCCGCGCTGGCGGCCGCAAGTACGCCATCACCCAGTTCGAAGCGACCGACGCGCGGCGGGCCTTCCCGTGCTTCGACGAGCCGGCGCTCAAGGCGAGCTTTTCCATCAGCGTGAACGTGGACAAGCGCGACACGGCCATCTCGAACGGCCGGCTGCTCGTGGACACCGACGGCCCAGCCGAAGGCCGCCATACGCTGCGCTTCGCCACTACCCCGAAGATCTCGACCTACCTCGTGGCGGTGGCCGTCGGCGACTTCGCCTGCATCGAAGAGGCCGCGGGCTCCATCCCGGTGAGGGTGTGCGCCACGCCCGACAAGAAGGAACTCGGGCGGTTTGCGCTCGACGCCGCCGTCAATTTCCTTGGCTTCTTCAACAACTACTTCACCATCCGGTACCCGTTCACGAAACTCGATCTCCTCGCCGCGCCGGACTTTTCCGCGGGAGCGATGGAGAACACGGCGGCGATCTTTTTCCGCGAGCAGGACCTGCTCGTGGACCCCGACAACACCCCGGTCGTGACCCAGCAGGACGTAGCCGCGACGATTGCCCACGAAATGGCGCACCAGTGGTTTGGCGATCTCGTCACGATGCGGTGGTGGGACGACCTGTGGCTCAACGAGGGATTTGCCACCTGGATGGAGAACAAGCCGGTCGCGGCGTGGAGGCCGCAGTGGCGGGCAGAACTCGAAGAGGTGCGGTCGGCGAGCCGCGCGATGGACGTGGACAGCCTGCGCTCCACACGCCCGCTTCGGTCGGCCACGAACACGCCGGCCGAGATCGACGAGGCGTTCGACGCCATCGCGTACGACAAGGGCGCCGCCGTCGTCCGGATGATCGAAGGCTATGTCGGACCCGAGACGTTCCGGCTGGGCGTGAACAACTACTTGCGCCGCTTCGCCTACGGCAACGCCGCGGCGCCGGACTTCTGGACGGAGATCGCGTCGGTCAGCGGCAAGCCGGTGGATCGGATCCTCCCGCCGTTCGTCGATCAGCCGGGCGTCCCGCTGGTCACCGCGGAGAGCCGCTGCGTCGAGGCCGGCGGTCCCACGACCACGACTGTTTCGGAGCGGCGCTTCCTGGTCAACGCCGGCGACGCCGCCACGCCCGCCTGGCACGTGCCGATCGACGTTCGCGGGACCGCGCCCATGGATCAGCGACAGGCGGGACGCCTGTCCAACCCGGCCGTCCCTGGCGATCTGCCGCTGCTCCTCCAGGACGGCGCTCGCGTGACGACTCAGGGCTGTTCGCCGCTCGTCGTCGCGAACGCTGGCGCGCGGGGCTACTACCGCACGGCCTACCCGGTCGCGGTGGTCCGCGAGTTCGCGGCGTCGCCGGCGGCGCTCACCGCGCCCGAACGCCTTCGACTCCTGGACGACGAGTGGGCGCTCGCCCGAAGCGGCGAACACCGGCTCGAGAGCTACCTGGCGCTGGTTGCCGGCTTCGCGACGGACGCCGTGCCGCAGGTGATCGAGGACACGAGAACGCCGCTGGCGGTCATCCACGACCGGGTGGTGACGACAGAGGCCGCGCGTTCGGCGTTCGAGGCATGGGTGCGGCGGGTGTTCGGCCCCCGGGCGGAACAACTCGGCGCCCCTGCCTGGACCGGGACCGCCGAGGACGATGACGACCGCCGCCGGCTGCGGGCAGTGGTCATGGAGATCCTGGGAGCGGCGGGGCGCGACGAGCAGGTGCTGGCGAGCGCGCGGACTCTCCTGCAGGAGCACCTCGACGGCGTTGCGCTCGACCCGATCCTGCTTCCTGTCGTCGCCCGCCTCGCGGCGCTGGGGGCCGACCTTCGCCTGTATGGCCGGATGGAAGCGGCGGCCACGCGCGGCCGAAGCGTCGAAGAGCAGGAAGCGATGCTCGACGCCCTCACGAGCGTCACCCAGCCCGAGCTCGTCGCCCGCGCCCTGGCCCTGGCCGCTTCGAACCTGATACGCAACCAGGACACGGCGACCATCCTCGGGTCGCTCCTGGAGAATCCCGCGGCAGGCCGGGACGCCCTGGCGTTCGTCGCCGCGCGATGGACCGGCCTCGAAGCGAAGATGGGCGGCTTGCTCGCCGCGCCGTCGCTCGTCTCGGCGGCGGCCTCGTTCTGCGATGCGGAGTCGAGGGACGAGGTGAAGCGGCTGTTCGAGGCCAGGGTGCCAGGCGCCAGGCGGACGCTGCAGCAAACGCTCGAGCAGATCGACAGCTGCATCGCGCTGCGCCAGCGGGAATCGGGCCGCCTCGGCGAATGGCTGGTGAAGTGACGCCGCTCCCCCGCTCTTTCTACGACCGCCCGACGCTGGACGTGGCCCGCGACCTGCTTGGAAAAGTGCTGGTGCACCAGGCGCGTCGGGGGCTGACCTCCGGCGTGATCGTCGAAGCCGAGGCGTACATTGGCGAAGGCGATCCCGCGTGTCACGCGGCCCCGGGCCGCACGCCGCGCAACCAGCCGCTGTACGGGCCGCCGGGTTTCGCGTACGTATACCTCAACTACGGTGTCCACTTCCTCTTCAACGTGGTGACCGAGGCGGACGGGCGTCCGGCCGCGGTGCTGATCCGCGCGCTCGAACCGCTCGAGGGTGTGTGCCTGATGCGAAGGCGGCGCGCCGGCGAACGGGCGACTCGCGCAGTTCCCGATCACGAGTTGTGCCGGGGGCCGGGGAACCTCACCAGGGCGATGGGCATCCGCCTGTCCGACAACCTGCGGGATCTGTGCGAGGGTTCGCTCTACCTGGAGGACCGGGGGCTCACCGTCGGGCCGATCGCCTGGAGCTCACGCATCGGCATCCGCGTCGGCACCGAGCACGCCTGGCGCGGCTACGCGGCGCAATCGCCAGCCGTCTCGGGCAAACGATAGGCGAAGTGGTGTCAAAACGGGCGAGACGTCCGTCCTACCGGTTGAGCACGCGCCTGATGCGCGACAGCGTCCGCTGCGCGGCCGTTGCGACCGCCGGGTCTGCGTCGTTCTGAAGCGCCTCGATGAGCGCGGCTTCTCTCGGTGTGCCCGTGAGGCCGAGGACCTCGAGCAGGGCGACGCGGACGCCGGGCACGGTCGAGACGAGCCCTGCTGCCACCTGGGGCGCCGCCGGTGGACCGAACTCCACCAGGTACTCCTGCGCCTGCTGCCGCAGGCCCTTGTCGCCGAGGGCCTGGATGATCCTGGTCGCCTCGGCAGCGCGACCGAGCCGATGCTGCCCGTAGGCCATCGCCAGCGTGACCGAGCCGTCGCGCTCGACGGCTGCCGCCGCCCCGATGACGTCCGACGCCTTGTCGCCCCCCACCCGGGCCAGGCCCTCGACCGCAGACCGGCGGAAGTTCGGATCCTTGTTCGCGAGTGCGGCGTTGAACGTGGGGACAGACGAGGCATGGCCGATGCGCGCCAGCGTGTCGAGCGCAGCCCAGGCCGTCTCGCCCGTCTTGTAGTAGAGGAGGACCTCCGTGAGACCCGTCACGGCGCGCTCGTAGCGAAGCTCGCCCAACCCCTCCATCGCGGCGCTCTGCACCGCGCCCGAGGGATCATTCAGCAGGCGCACGAGGGCGTCGCCAAGGCGCTCGACGGCTACGACGCCGCACCCGGCGGGGCAGCGGCGGAATACGCGGCCCGAGGCCCTCGCCACCGCCGCGCGGACGGCCGCATCCGGGTCGCCCAGCCGGTCCGCGAGCGCTTCGACGACCGCCTTGTAACCCGCGTCTGGTGCGACGCCCTCCACCTGTCCGAGGACGGCCAGCGCGTACGCCGCTTCGGCGCGGACCTTGGCGCTTTCATCCTTGAGGGGTGTGAGCAGCCCGGTCACCACCTCCATCGGGACGCGCTCGCCGGGCATCGCCGCCAGGTTGGCGTGGAAGGCGCGCTCCGCGGGCGGAATCCGCTGCCGGCTCGGCTCGCTCGGCACGAAGAAGGCGAGTTCCGCGTAGAGTGCCTCGCGCCGGATGCGCGGATCGGGATCCGACAGCAGGGGCGCCACAGGCGCGGCCGCCTCCGGGTAACCGGATTCGGCGAGCAGCTTGAGCGCGGAGAGCCGGGTGCGGGGATCAGGCGATTTCAGCTGCCCCACGACCAGTTCGAAAGGCTGCTGCTGCGCCAGGGCCGGCACCGTGAAGAGCGTGGCCGCGGCAACCGCGACGAGGGACCAGAAACGTACGGGCGTCAAGGTCATAGATGGTTGATCTCGAGCGTCGATCTTACACGGGACCACACGCCCGTGCCACGAGATACGCGGCGCCGACCTCGATATGGGGCGCTGACCTCACGCGCTACGATCGAGCGGCGAGCACGTCCTGAAGGTAGCGGCCGGTGTGCGATGCTTCGACGGCGGCGATCTGCTCCGGCGTCCCGGTCGCGACCACCCAGCCGCCGTCCTCGCCTCCCTCGGGCCCGAGGTCGATGATGTAGTCCGCGGTCTTGATCACGTCGAGGTTGTGCTCGATGACCAGGAGCGTGTGGCCCGCCTGGAGCAGCTTCCTGAACGCGGCCAGCAGCTTCGCGATGTCGTCGAAGTGCAGGCCGGTGGTCGGCTCGTCGAGGACGTAGAGCATGCGATCGCCGGTGTGGGAGGAGAGGTGCGCGGCGATCTTGATCCGCTGCGCCTCGCCGCCCGACAGCGTCGTCGCCGGCTGGCCCAGGCGCAGGTAGCCGAGGCCGATCTCGTCGAGCACCTGCAGCCGGCGCAGCACCTTCGGCGAGCCGGCGAAGAAGGCCAGTGCCTCGCGCACGGTGAGGTCCAGTACCTGGTGCACGTTCCTGCCGCGGTAGCTTGACGTCCAGGACCTGCGGCTTGAAGCGCTTGCCGTCGCACTGCTCGCAGGGCACGAAGACGTCGGCGAGGAACTGCATCTCGACGCGGATCTGGCCTTCCCCCTCGCACGCCTCGCAGCGGCCGCCGGGCACGTTGAAGGAGAAGTGGCTGGCCGTGAGGCCGCGCGAGCGCGCGTCCTTGGTCGAGGCGAACAGCTCGCGGATCGGATCGAACGCCTTGAGGTAGGTCACCGGGTTCGAGCGCGGCGTCCGCCCGATCGGCGCCTGGTCCACCAGCACCACGTCGGTGACGTAGTCGGTGCCCGTCATGCCGCGATGCGCGCCCGACTTTCCGGTCCCACTCGCCCTTCGCCCGCTTGAGCGCCGGGTAGATGATGTCGTGCACCAGCGTGGACTTGCCCGATCCGCTGACGCCCGTGACGCACGTCAGCGCGTTGATCGGGATGGCGACGTCGATCTTCTTCAGGTTGTGCTCGGACGCGCCCGCGAGGCGGATGAACTGCCCGCTCCCCCGCCGGCGATCGTGCGGCACCGGGATCGCCAGTTCGTGGCGGAGGTAGCGAGCCGTCAGCGATCGCGGCTCCTGCAGCAGGCCCTCGAGCGTCCCCGAGAACACGACCTGCCCGCCCTGCTCGCCCGCGCCCAGCCCGAGATCGACCACGTGGTCCGCGACGCGGATCATGTCCGCGTCGTGCTCGACGACGATCACCGTGTTGCCCTGGTCGCGCAGCTGGCGGAGGATCGCGATGAGGCGAAGGTTGTCGCGCGGGTGAAGGCCGATCGACGGCTCGTCCAGGACGTACAGCGTGCCGACCAGCGCCGAGCCGAGCGAGGTGGCCAGGTTGATGCGCTGAGACTCGCCGCCCGAGAGGGTGGACGACAGGCGGTCGAGCGTGAGGTAGTCCAGGCCGACCTCGGCGAGGAAGCCGAGCCGGCGGCGGATCTCGGCGAGCACCTTCTCCGCGATGGCCGCCTCCCGCTCGCCCAGCGAGAGGTCCCGGAAGAAGCGCTGCGCCTCGCGCACGGTCAGCCCGCACACGTGGTCGATCGTCCGTCCGCCGACGCGCACGTCCCGCGCTTCGCGTCGGAGCCTTGCCCCGCCGCAATCCGGGCAGGTCTGGTAGCCGCGATACCGGCTGAGGAACACGCGGACGTGGACCTTGTACTTCTTCCGCTCCAGCCAGGCGAAGAAGCCGCGAACGCCCTCGAAGTCGCCGCCGTCTCCTTCGATGACGAACCGCGTTCTCTCCGCGGTCAGATCGGCCCACGGGACGTCGAGGCGGACGCCGCTGGCGGCGGGCGGCACGCTTCAACTCGGCGAGGCTCGACCGGTAGTGCGGCTTGCTCCAGGGCTCGATGGCGTTGTCGTTGATCGACCGCGATGGGTCGGGGACCACGAGGTCGATGTCCAGCTCGATCACGTTCCCGAAGCCGTGGCAGGTCGGGCAGGCGCCGAACGGGTTGTTGAAGGAGAACAGCCGCGGCTGCGGGTCCTCGTACGCGATGCCGCACGCCCGGCACTCGAAGCGCTCCGAGAACACGTGCATGACGCCGGCAGCCGGATTGCGCCGGCGGCAGTTCCAGCGCGAATGCCGCTCCCCCGCCCTCGCCGTAGGCCGTCTCAATCGAATCCGTCAGGCGCGTCAGCACGTCCGGGCCTGCCTTCAAGCGGTCCACAACCACTTGCAGGAGCGCACGGTTGCTGAGAAGCGACGGTTGAACCTCGTCGAAAGAAACGGCCGCGCGGCCGTCGACGAGCAGCCGGCCGAACCCCTTCCGCCGCAACGCCTCGATGGTCGCCGCCACCGGGTCCGTGCCGTTGCCAGCCCCGTTGCCGTTCCCCGCCGAAGCGCCGTCGGTCTTCCGGTCGTCGGGAGGGGCCTCCGCGTCGCCTGCTGCGGATTCCGTCACCTCGTCGGCCGCATCCGAACCGTTCGTCCCTCCGGCCTTGGGCCCTGCGACGACTGGCATGTCGAAGCCGATGATGAGCCGAGTGCCCTCTGGAAGGGCCGCGAGCCGGCGTGCCACGACCTCGGCGCTCTCCCGCACGACTTCCTGGCCGCACTGCCGGCAGAACGTCCGGCCCACGCGCGCGAAGAGCAGGCGAAGGTAATCGTGAATCTCGGTGGTCGTTCCTACCGTCGAGCGCGGGTTGCGGATGCTGTTCTTCTGGCGGATGGCGATGGCGGGAGACACGCCGTCGATCTCGTCCACATCCGGCTTTTCCATCCGCTCGAGGAACTGCCGGGCGTAGGCGGACAGCGACTCGACGTAACGCCGCTGGCCCTCCGCGTAAACGGTGTCGAAGGCGAGGGAGGACTTGCCCGACCCGCTCACACCCGTGACGACAATCAGGGCGTTGGCGGGCAGGTCGAGGTCGATGTTCTTGAGGTTGTGCGTGCGCGCGCCGCGGATGACGAGTCCGCCCGTGGCGCCCGCGATCGACTCGGACATGAAACGGGGCCTACTGCCGCGAATCCCGTGGTTTCCGTAAACAAACCATGGTACCGCAGCGGCCGGCCCCGTTCAAGAGCAGGACGGGGCCCAGACTATTTCGCCGCCTTCTTGGCCGTCCAGGTCATCACCATCTGGCCGCCGCCAAAGCTCATCTCTCCACTCAGCACGGCCTCCTTGAGGGTGCCCGTCATCGCGACCGGGCTGCCGTTGTAGTCGAAGCTGGCGCTGTACTTGCCCTCAACCCAGGTGCCTGAGAGCGGCGCACCGCCCTGGTCCGAGGCGATTTCGCCGGTGAACTTGTCCTTCTCGAGCTTCAGCTTGAGCGTGAACGCGATGGCACCGTTCTGTGACTCGACCGAGCCATCCCAATCCCCGGTCAGCGGATCGGCGGCGGCCGCGCTCTCTTTCTTGTCCTGCCCGGCCGCGGGCTTGTCCTGCGCGAAGCTCACCCCCGTGCCGGCGATCATGGCCGCGACGACGAGGATCCCCAGGATGCGAAATGCTCTGATCATTGATGCCTCCAAAACCGTTGAAACCGTATGACCCCTGAGTGCTTCGGCTCGCATGCTGAGCGAGCACGAGCGGCCACGTGCAGCGAAACGACTCGTGGCCGTACCTTGCGAGTCGAAGCACGACTAAGCCTCGAGCCCTGAGCCCTGCAGCAGAACCTGCTGGTACGCGTACAACGCCGGCGCGCCGCCAGTGTGGAGGAACAGCACCCGCTCCCCCTTCTTGAAGACACCCCTTCGGATGAGGCCGATCAAGCCCGCCATCGCCTTGCCCGTGTAGACCGGGTCCAGCAGGATGCCCTCGACCCTGGCCATCATCGTCACCGCCTCCACCATCTCCGGCGTGGGCAGTGAGTAGCCGGCGCCCACCCAGTCGCCGAGCGCCGTGACGGCGTCGCGCGGCACGCCGCCCGCAATGTCGAGCAGGCCCGCGACCGCCTGCGCCAGCTTGTGGACGTTCGGCTCCTGCTCCTCGCGCGTGCGCCGCACGTTGATGCCGGTGACCGGGATGTGAGCGTTGTTGCCAACGAGGCCGGCGAGCAGTCCCGCATGGGTGCCGGTGCTGCCGCTCGCGCAGACGATGTGATCGAGGCGAACTCCGAGATCGAACGTCTGGGCGAGGATCTCCTCGGCGCAGGACACGTAGCCGAGTGCGCCAAGAGGGTTCGAGCCTCCGCCGGGGATCACGTACGCCTTGCGCCCGAGCGACGCCACCTCGTCCGCCACCTTCCGCATCTCCGCCGCGAGGTCCACGCCGGTCTTCACCACGGTGACCGCCTCGACACCGAGCAGGCGGAAGAGGAAGTTGTTGCCGGTGGCATCGGGGCTGTAGCTGTTGGCCACGCGCTCCTCGAGGACGAGGCGGCACTTCAGGCCTTCCTTGACGGCCGCCGCGAGTGTCAGCCGGCAGTGGTTCGATTGCACCGCGCCGCAGGTGACGAGCGTGTCCGCGCCCTGCGCCAGGGCGTCGGCGACGAGGAATTCCAGCTTGCGGGTCTTGTTGCCGCCGCCGGCGAGCCCGAGGAGATCGTCGCGCTTGATAAAGAGGTCGGGGCCGCCGAGCAGGCCAGACAGTCGTTCGAGCTTCTCCAGCGGCGTCCAGGTCGGGGTATAGCGCCGCCGGGCAAAACGTGCCAAGTGCATGGATGATGGCTCCTTGATGAGAGGCGATACAGGCTATCACAGGGCCATTTGGCATTTTGGCCATTTTGCGATTTGCCGATTTGCCGATTTGGCGATTTGGCGAATGGCGATTTGGTGATGCGGCATTGGGTGCCCCACTCGTCGTTCGCCACCCGTCACTTCTTCTACAATGGACCCATGGCCAACCCCCTCACGCTCGCCCGCGTCTGGCGCATCCTGAAGGAAGTCGACCTGGACGCGATCCGCAGGGAAGCGGAAACGCCTGTCCGGGTCCTCGTGGTTGGAGACACCACGACAGACGCCGACGCGCTCGCTGTCCTTCTCGCCGAAGACCAGCCCGACCCGACGCCATGGCTGACGTCGGTGGATGCAGCGCTGGCGCGTGAGGGCATCGGGAACCTCCTACCTGGCAACAAGGTTCCCGGTACCTTTGATCTCGTTCTCCTCGTCTCGCGCGGGCCCCAGCTGTCGAACGAGATGACGGTCGTGCGGCAGGCATGGGTGGACCGTGGCGTCTCGCTGGTCACCGTGGCCCTCGAGAGCGGGGAGCGTCCGGGCAAGGTCCGCACGGAAGCCAAACGGGCGCGCGTCTCCGTCGATCGGCTCGATGCCCGATCGATGGACGCCGTCGCCGCCGCCATCTTCCACGTCGTCACGCCGGATCAACGGATCGCACTCGCACGCGAGCTGCCGGGCCTTCGCGCGTGCGTCTTCGAGGCCCTCGTCTCGGAGACCGCCAAGGCCAACGCGGGCTATGCCTTCAGCACGGGCCTGGCGGAAGTCATTCCGCTGCTCGACATCCCGCTCAACATCGGCGACGTGATCGTGCTGACGAAGAACCAGTTGGTGATGGGGTACCGAATCGCCCTCGCCGCCGGGAAGGAAGGGCGTGCCCGCGACCTGATCGGGGAGATCGTCGGGGTGCTCGGCGGCGGATTGATCTTCAGGCAGATCGCGCGCCAGCTAATCGGTCTCGTGCCGGTGATCGGCATCGTCCCCAAGGTCGCGGTGGCCTACGGGGGGACGTGGGCGATCGGCCGCGCGGTGACGCTGTGGGCCACGGAGGGCGAGAAGCTGACCGCCGGCCGCCTGCGCGAGCTCTCGCGTGAGGGTCTGGCGCGCGGCCGCGAGATGGCTCGCGGCCTCAAGCGCCACCCGTGACTCGATCGACTCTGTTGACTCGATCGACTCCGTTGACTCCGTCGACTAGTCGAACATATTCGTGTATTTCGACCAGAGTTCGTCGGCCAGCCTCCAGTAGGCGCTGACCGCGGCGTTCGCCTGGTCGTGCGAGTATGTCGTCAGGAACTCGCGTCCCTTGTGCGGATCGGCCTTCAGCAGCCGAACCGCTTCCTCTTCCACCTTCGCCTGGTCGGCAAAAGCCTTCTCCTCCATCGGCCGCCACACGCGCTCGATGTCCTTCACCATGTCCTGAAAGCGGAATGTGGCCAGCTGGCTGACCTGCCGGAAAGACCACCAGGCGCAGTCGCGCCGGAACTTCTCGCGGCCGTCCACCATGAAGGAAGCCGGCATCTGCGTGATGCCGATGTAGAACGGCATGTGCGGGGTGGTGATCGGGTTGTCGTACCCCAGCCAGACGAGGCCGCCCACGGCGTTCGGCAGCCAGCCGCGCGACTGGGTGACCTGCAGGTAGGTTGCGCGCTTGCAGGCAATCGTCCGCTCCGACGTGATGTTGAAGGCGTCGAGATAGTCCTGGCTCATGAACGGGTTGGCGATCGGGCTCTTCGCGGCCTTCCCGTCGCGCGTCACCTTGACGATCGATCGCGTCATGTCGAAGGGCGTGTCCTGGTAGGTGTCGCGGAAGATGTCGAGGACGTCCTTCACCGACAGCTTGATCTCGGCCTTCACGGAGAGCGGGTAGTGCTCGGCGTTCGGATCGAGCTTGAGGGACGGCGCCAGCCGGCTGAGGGCGCGCCATTCGCGGCGGCGGCTGCCGAGACTGCTGCGCGAGCCGTATGCCGTGCAGAACTCGAACGGCTCCCCGCTCGCCTTGCTCCAGAGGCCGAGGTCCTCGGCCAGCGAGTGCACGTTGGCCGACGCGAGGAAATGCTCCTTGTCGCCGAGCTCCAGCTTCCTGATGCGCGGCGCGTTGGCGGAGACGGCCACGTGGTCGTCGGGGATCCGAACCGCCGCCCACACGGCGCCCTTGCGCCCCTTGCCCGGGCCGAGGATCTCGAAGAACCAGGTTTCGTTCGTGTCGGCGAACGTGAACGCCTCGCCGTAGTCGTTGTAGC
The DNA here is from genome assembly GCA_963724775.1 of uncultured Acidobacteriota bacterium. Classification (GTDB taxonomy): domain Bacteria; phylum Acidobacteriota; class Vicinamibacteria; order Vicinamibacterales; family Fen-181; genus CAVRWB01. Next base: position 291,753 of record CAVRWB010000017.1, on the reverse strand, counting down.
CGGTACTGCGTGGTCAGCTCGTCGGCGATCCGGATTGCCTCGCGCGCCGTCTTCGCCCGCTCGAGCACGAGCCGGTACAGCTCCGGGCAGTCGATGATCCCGTTGTCGCTCTGGAGTTCGCGCTTGCCGCCGAAGGTCGTCTCCCCGATCGCCAGCTGGTGCTCGTTCATGATCGGGTACGCGGCATTCAGGTAGGCGTACGTCTCGGCCACTTGCGGGATTTCGCCGGTCTCGACCCGGTCGCTGTCGTCGGGGCCCTTCGTCCGCTTCGGGTCGAAGTACACCTTGGCCGTCTCGCCGGGCTTGTGCTTCTGGTTCGGGACGATGTTCATCCACGTGCGGTCCGTGGTGCTGTCGCACGAGTGCGACGTCATCGTGGAGCCGTCCACGGATGCGGCCTTGCCGACCAGCACGCTCGTGCAGCCCTCGCACGTCGGGCAAACGAGTGCGTCGTCGCGCGTGGCGTGCGACGCGGTACCCGTGAGAACGAGAAGCCAGCAGACGGCCAGGGAGAAGACGGCCAGATGGGAACGGGAGGGCCGGCGGAACATCGAGAAGCTCCTTCGCCGGGGGCAGGGGGATTATACAGGGACGAACTGAGAACTTAGAGCTTGGAACGGAGAAGCGTTCTCACTTCTCCCTTCGTCGTTTCGCGTGCACGCGTTCCATGAAGCGCGCGCAAGAGATGATGACCCGTTCGTGCCGCCCTTCGCCAATCTTCTCGGCGGAGTCGTGGGCGGTGAGCGCAAACGTGAGCCGGCGGCCGTCGATTGCGGTCGAGTACCGCTTCCGCGCGCACGCGGTCGCCAAGCGGCGTGGCGGCAAGGTGCGAGATGTCCAGCCTGGTTCCGACGGTCGTCTGCTCGTCGGGCAGGCACCCGTCAAGTGCCTGCACGGCCGCCGACTCCATCAGGCCCACCATGGCCGGCGTGGCATAGACCGGCACCAGCCCGCTGCCGAACGCCTCGGCCGTCTGATCGTGCGTCACCGCGCGCTCGGCCACACCTCGCAAGCCGACTTCGAGGGGCTTCATCCTTGCACCTTGCACCTTGCACCCCTTGCACTCTTGTGTCTGCGCACTCATCACCCGGCTTTCCGGGCTGCGCTACTTCTGCAGTTCGCTCGTCACGACGGCGCCGCCCATTTGCGGCGACGTCGCAATGGCCTTCAGGACCTGGCGGCTGTCCTTGGCGATCCAGACGGTCCTTTTTGCGCCGCTGTCGGACGACAGTTCCACCTTGAAGGCGTCGAACGTTCCCGCGGGGACCGTCACGGACTCGCTCCCGGCCACGTGCAGTTGGAGAACCTCGGGCTTCATCGCCTGCACGTTGAGGTTGCGGAAGCTCGTTTTGAAGCCGGGCGCCAGCGGCAGCGCCGCGATCGCATGGTCGGCACCGGCGCCGTCCGCGAACAGGTCGCCCCCGGCGTCAACGGCGATCGGCCGCGGCTGCCCGGACACCGTCATCTCGCCCGAGATCTTCCCATCCTTGACGGTCAGCTCCATCTTCATCGGGCCCTGCGCCACCGACCGCTTGCGCAGCGCCAGCGTCGTCTTGTCGAGGACCGTGCGGTCGGTAATCTCCCCGGCGGGCGTCTTGGCGGTGTCGGACATCAGCCAGCCCTCGGGCGACTCCGTGATCTCGGTCGTCACGTCCATCTGCATCGTCTGCCCGCCCATCTCGATCTTCGCCTTGTAGGTCCAGGTGCCCGGCTTGAGAGGCACCTCGGGCTTCGGCATTCCGACCGCGGCCGCGTCCGCCGGCTTCGAAACGGTGACGGTCCTGGGATCGACGGTGATCTCCTTGAGCCGCGTCGTCACCTCGGGTGTCATCGATTCCTGGTAGCGTCCTCCCAGGAACTTCGCGAGGAACTTCTCGGCCGTCGCGTACGCGGCCATGTTGTTGACCGGCCGCGCAAAGCCGTGCCCCTCGTCGGGAGCGACAATGTATTCCACAGGGAAGCCGCGATCGCGCAGCGCGACGACGATCTGGTCCGACTCGCGCTTGTTCACGCGCGGGTCGTTGGCGCCCTGGATGACCAGCAGGGGCGTGCGGATTTTCGCCGCGGCATTCAGCGGCGACTGCTTCTCGAGCTGCTGCTTGCCCTCGGGCGTCGCGACGTCCCCCATCCGCACGGCGAACACCTTGCGCGCCGCCTCCCAGTAGGGTGGGATGGACTCCATCAACGTGATCAGGTTGGACGGCCCGACGATGGAGACGGCGGCCGCGTAGACATCGGGGGTGAAGGCGACGCCGGCCAGCGTGGCGTAGCCGCCGTACGAGCCTCCCATGATCCCGATCCGCTTCGGGTCCGCGATGCCCTGCGACGCGAGGTACTTCGCGCCCCACGTCACATCGTCCTGCATCTTCTCGCCCCACTGCCGGTTCCCCGCGTCGAGGAACTTCTTGCCGTAGCCGGTCGAGCCGCGGAAGTTCGGCATGAGGACCGCGTAGCCCCGGTTGGCGAGGAACTGCGCGAAGGCGCTGTAGCCCCAGTTGTCGCGCGCCCAGGGTCCGCCGTGCGGGAAGATGATCGCCGGCAGGTTCTTGGGTGCGACGCCGGCCGGCAGCGTCAGGTAGGCGGGGATCTGCAGGCCGTCGGACGAAGCGTACGTGACCGGCTTCATGGGCGCCAGCGCCGCGCGCGGCAGCTTCTCGCGAATCCGGTACTGTAACGCGAGCTTCTTCGTGTCGCGGTCGAACAGGTAGGTCTCCCCCGGCTCGACGTCGCTCGTGACGCTGACGATGAACCTCCGCTCGTCGGCCGTCGAGGAGGCAAACCCAATCTCCCGCCCGGGGAACTTCCCCTTGAGAAGCGTGTAATCGGCTTCGAACGCCTTGTCCTTCCAGTAGAGCCGTCGCTTCGCGTCCACGTAGATCGTGACGATGAGGTCGTCGGTCTTGTCCGAGAAGCTGGCGCCGCCGAGGTCCACCTTCTTGAGCGGGTCGGCCTCCACCAGTTCTTCTTTGCCCGTCTGCACGTCGAGCAGCGTGAGGCGCGTCAGGTCCACGTCGGTGCCCCGGTTCGTCTCCATGTAGACGCGGTGGCCGTCCTTGTGGAAGTGCACCGGCCCGCAGCTCTCGAACACGTTGCAGCTGTAGATCTTGCTGAACGCGTCGCCCGGGTCGGCGCGCAGCACCTCGGTGTCGCCGTTCTCCGCGGAGCGGGTCACGAGCCTCAGCTGGTCCTTCGTGTCGAAGACGTACGAGGTGAGGCGCTCGGTGTTTTTCGAGACGAGGGAGCGATCGCCGGTGGAGATCTTGACCTTGTAGAGGTCGTGCCACGCCTTGTCCCGATCGTTGAGGCCGACGAAGATCGCGTCCGGATCGCTCTTCGGCACGGCGAAGATCTCCGCCCGCACGCCCTTCGCGTCCGTGAGGTTGCGCGCGGCCGGCACCTGCGCCCCGGCTGCGGGCTTCTCCGACGGGCTCACCGCGTAGACGTTGAAGTTCTCGTCGCCGCCCTGGTCCTGCACGAACAGCACGTATTTCGCGTCGCGGCTCCAGAAGAACGAGGAGATCGGCCGCCGCGTATCCGAGGTCAGCGGCCGCGCCGCGTCGAACGGCTCCTCGGCCGTTTTCACCCAGATGTTGCGCGTCCCGTTGAACGGCTTCAGGAACGCGATGAAACGGCCGTCCGGGGAGATCTGCGCGCCGGCGATCTCCGGGTCGCCAAAGAACTGTTCGCGGTCGATGATCGGAGGCAGCTGGTTGGTCATGGCGGTGGCGGGCTGTTTCGTCGCGGCGGCCGTCCCTGCCGGCCGCGCAGGTTTCTGACCGGCACTCGTCTGGGCCCAGGCCTGCCCGGGCAACACTGCAAGCGCAAGCGCGAGCGCGGCGGACACCGGGGCAATGCAGCGGATCGACATGATGGTCAACTCCGTGAGCCAGGCCCCGGTACGGGGCCCACAATCCTTGATTCTACCTCTGCGCCCGCGCAGGCGGCCCGACAAGCACCACCCCAAATGTTGCGATTTTTCGGTCGCGATTCTTCGATTTCGCGGTTTGACGATTCAGCCATCCGGCGGACCGCTCCCTCCACCTTCCACCTCTGCACTCAGCACTTCGCACTCTGCACCTGGCCCGCATCCCTTCATTGCACCCCGTGCGTAAGTGGCGTGCTTTTTGCGCCGCACCTCTCGATGATGCGCGCAGCCGTTCTGCTCGGGTTGGCGCTCCTGGCCGGCGCGGCCCCGACGGGCGCCACGCAGGGGAGCCGCCCGTGCGGCGCGGCCCTCGACTACCAGGTGCGCCTGGACCGCATAGGGTTCTCGCCGGGCGAGATTGACGGGCGCTTTGGCCGCAACACCCGCGCCGCACTTCGCGTCTTCCAGGAGGCGGCGGGCCTGCCCGCGACCGGCTCGCCCAACTGTGCGACATGGCAACGCCTCGACGCCCGCCGCGACGTGCCGACGCTCATCGAGTATCGGGTCGGCGAGCAGGATATGGCCGGCCCCTTCGCGGAGCGGATTCCGTCCGACCTCGTGGCCCAGGCGGCACTGCCGGCCTTGTCGTACGGCTCGCCGCTCGAAGGCCTCGCAGAACGGTTCCAGTTCAGGTGACGTATGTACCGCATACCGCCGTGGTTCCGCTGGCCGCGTGTCGTCCTCGTCGCCTTCTGCGCGGGTGTCCTTGCGGACTTCGGGCTCGCGTCGCGCCTGCCACGACGAGCCGCCCCGGGCGCCGCGACGAACACCCAGGCGTCGGCCACCGTCGCGACCTCGGGCCGCTCCTCTCTTCCCGGTGTGGCAGACGTGCCCGGCATCCGCACGGGAGCCGGTCCGGTCGCGGGAGACGGCATCGCCGCGCTGCGCGCGCGCGGGCTGACGCTTCCCATCGACGAGGTCGATGCCGAGCGGTGGCAGGGGTCCTTCGACGAGGTCCACAGCGGCCACAAGCACGAGGCGGTGGACATCCTCGCGGCCCGGCGGACGCCGGTTCATGCGGTCGATGCGGGGACGATCGCCAAGCTCTTTACCAGCAAGGCGGGCGGACTGACGATCTACCAGTTCGATCCCGGCAGGCAGTTCGTGTACTACTACGCCCACTTGGACGCGTACGAGCAGGGGCTCCAGGACGGGGACCCAGTGGCGCCCGGGCAGGTGATTGGCTATGTCGGCACCACGGGCAATTCGCCACCTGACACACCGCACCTGCACTTCGCGATCTCGCACCTCGCGCCGGGCGAAGGCTGGTGGCAGGGCGCGGCAATCGATCCGTACGAGGTGTTCAGGCGTTGAGCGTCGGCTCGAGCGTTGGCCTTAGCCGTTGAGCGTTGAGACTGGCAGGTGCTTGGTGGGCAGTTGCCTGGAGCCTAGCGCCCAGTGCCTACTTTCCAGTCAGGGAGGAATCTATGCATCCCGATGCTGCTCGCACGCTCGCGCTCGTCCACGAGGTCCACGGCAGCTATCCGTGGCACAGCTTCTCCACCCAGCAGATCCTCGACGGCATTTCGGCTGCTCAAGCCGCGGCGCGGCCCGGCGGCGGGGCGCACTCGATTTGGGAAATCGTCCTTCACATGACGGCGTGGACGCACGAGGTGGCGTCGAGGCTGTCGGGGCACGAGCCGGCGGACCCCGCCGAAGGCGACTGGCCGCCGACCGGCGAGACGACAGACGCGCGATGGCGGGCCGCGCTCGCGGCGCTCGATGCCTCGCAGCGCGACGTGTCGGAGGCCGCCGCCGCCGTTCCCGACGCGCGGTGGCCGAGCCCATCGGCGTGCCCAATCCCGCCCTCGGGACGGGCAAGACGCATCTCGAGACGCTCGAGGGCCTCGCGCTCCATCACGCCTACCACGGTGGCCAGATCGCGCTGCTCAAACGCATTGTTAGGGGCTCGGGGCGAGGCTAGAGGGAAGGGGCGAATGACGAATGACGAGTGGCGAATTGACCTCAATCGGCAATCGCCAATCGCCAATCGTCAATCGTCAATACCGTCCAGGGGCTGGGAGGCCGCTCGCCGACGCTGGCTCGAGCCTCGCGCGACGACCTCTTGTAGAATCAGCGCCGATGTCCTTCCTCGGAAACCTCTTCGGCCGCGAACGGCGCGCCGCCGAGCGCGACCTCGAACGGCGTCTCGGCATCCTGCGCGGGGAACTGAAAGCCGCCCGCGAGGCGGGCGACACGGCGGCCCTGGCGGCGTTGCCCGCTCGCCTGCCAGCGCTCGGCCTGAACGAGGACGAAGCCGCGCTCGAACTGGAGATCGCCGACGGCCTGCTCGCCGTGGCCGGGATGATGGACGCGGCCGCGCGCGGCGATGCCCTCCCCGTCGTGCCGACCACGCACAGGGCGCTTGGCGGCGAGGCTTGCCACTTCCTCGCGCCGGCGTGGCGCCCCGATGCCGGCGACGACTCCGGCGGAAAGTTGATCCTCACGCCCCGGCGGCTGCTCTACCTCGGCGCGCCGTCGGTCACGCTGTCGTGGCCCCACGTGGCACGCGTTCGCGACTATGACCGGGACATCCTCGTAGAGACCCGTCCCGGCCGCGTGTTGGCCTTCCGCTGCAACTCCTACAGCGACACCCTCCGCGGCGTGTGGCTCGCGCAACAGCTGGTCAATCTTCCATCGCGTGCCTCGCCGCCATCTGGGCGCGCCGGCGCCTGACCACGATCCAGTCGTAGAAGTCCGCACGGCGGTCCGCCGCCGACCCGTCCGGCATCCGGGCGCGCTCCGGCCGGTCCGGCCACGCGAGGCGCGGCTGGAGGACGACACGCACCCGCTGGAGGTGCGCGCGCAGAGGAATCGGATCCGGAAGGTCGACCGGCGCGTCGGCGATGGCGTCCAGCGCAAGGCGAAGCTGCGCAGCCGCGCGGCGCGGCAGCGGGTAAAGGGAAAGGCGTGAGGTCTGTGCGGCGGAGGCCTGTCTCATGCCCCCAGGCTACAAGGCCCGGGTGACAGGGTGGGTCACAGCAGGAACGGAGAAGTGAGAACTGAGAAGTTGGAACTGAGAAACCGCCCCCTCGCCGGCACTCGGCTTCTCCATTCTACGTTCTCAGTTCTCCGTTCTACGTTCTCAATTCCGTCTACGCTCCGGCCAGCCCCGCCGTCTCGGCGCCGGGCACCTGGAGTTCCGGCATCGGCCGGCCGGCGAAGAGGCGCTGGCACGGCGCGGCGATCAGCCGCGCCCAGCGGTTGGCCTTCTGCACGCGCGCGCTGTCCGTGGCGATGCCCGTGTTCGCGTACATCTGCCGGTACAGCTTCGAGATGAGCACGAACGCCAGCCGTCCCTTGAGCGTCGGGACGCAGCGCGACCGGGCCCACACGTGACGAAGGCTGTAGAAGTTGTCCCACACGGCCTGCGTCCGCTGCCTGATCTCGTCATGGCTCATCGTCGGATGTTCCGAGAAGACGTTGGGCCGCTTGCCTTTCGGAATCAGCCAGTGGCGCGTCACGGGAACGCCGTCCACCTCCGGCGGCTTCTCGCCGAACGCCTTTTCCCACCGCTCGAAGTCCACCGTCCCCGGGAACGGGGTCAGCATGACGAACTGCGCGAACGTCAGGTCCGCCTGTTCGGCCAGCGCGGCCGTCGCGTCGAACGTGTCCGCCCGGTCGGTCGGCAGGCCGAAGATGAACGAGCCGAGGACGTGGACCCCGTTGCGCCGGAACGCCCTCAACCGTTCCGCGAGCGCGTCGCCCGCGAGGTTGAAGTTCTTGTACACGGCCTTCAACCCTTCCGGCGTCACCGACTCGACGCCGACCAGCGCCCCGACAATGTGCGCGCGCTTCATGGCGGCCAGGAACTCCTCGTCCTCGGCAGCCTCCATGGTGATCTGCGTGAAGAAGACCATGTCGCGCGGGAGCTGCGCGAGGCGCTCCATCAGCTCGAACCGCTCCGCGCGCTGCGCCGTCAGCTCGTCGAGCCGGCTCGTGTCGGCGCGGCGGCGCGCCATGGCGAGGTCGTCGAGCGTGACCGGGTAGAAGTTGTCGTCGGCGAGCGCGATGAACCGGAAGCCGCGGCGTCGCAGCTCGACGATCTCGCGGACGACCGCGTCGGGCGTGCGCACGCGCGCCTGCTGGCCGTCGGTGCGCCACACCGAGCAGAAGGAGCAGTGCTTCGGGCAGCCGCGCACCGTCTGCACCGAGGCCCACATGTAGCGGCCCTTCGGCAGGAGGTCCCACCGGGCCGAGAGGAAGGTCGCGCCGCGCACCTTGCCGCCCTCGTAGCGAGGCTGGAGCCTCCCGGCGACCGCGTCCCGCAGCGCCTCCGGCCAGGCGGTTTCGCCGTCGCCGGTCACCACCGCGTGCGCGCCACCCTTCGCGAACGGCTCTTCGGGATAGAGCGTGGCGTGGATGCCGCCGAACACCACCGTCGCCCCGCGCTCGCGCGCCATCCGGCCGACCTCGTAACCGCGGAGCGCGTTGCCGGTGTGAATACCGATCCCGACGATGTCGCCGGGCGCGATGGACTCAGGGTCCGACGCTTCCAGGGTCTCGTCCACGATGCGGGGATCGCCGAAATCCGACGGTGTGGCGGCGGCCAGCACGTAGAGCCACCGCGGCGTGATGACGGCGACGCCGAAGGCCGAATCGCTGGGATTGATGAGGTGAATGCGCATGACGATCCTGTGGCAGACGGGCACGGGGCGCCCGCTGATCGATCCGAGTCAATTCTCGAGCTGGTCTACCTGGAAGTCGCACCTGTTGCGACCGAAGCGCCCGCCCGCGCGAACCATCGACCGGTACCCGCGCCGGCCCGCCCCAGGGCCACGCCGAGTGTCCGGAAGGGCGCGGCCACTCCGGCCATGCCCCCGCCATTGCCTCGAACGACCGCGTCCGTCCCTGCCGCTGACGGCGCCGCGGGAACGATTGTACTCGCGTGCAGCCCCGTCAGCTCTTTCGACGACAAGAAATGATCGGTGGCCGGCCGACCGGACGTCGCCGGTGCGGCGGCCGATATCGCCCGCTCCTCGACGGTGGTCACAGTCGTCGCAGGCCCCTCTGCCTGTGCCTGCGTTTGCGTCGGCCGCGCCAGCGTCGGCTTGGCCTGCGTGTGCCCTGCCTGCGCCGGCTGTGCCTGCTTCGGCGCGCGCGCCGGCTCGGTCCTGGTCGGCGGTGCGTTCACGGGCTCTGCCTGCGCCGGGCGCGCCCCCGCGGGCTGGGTCTCCGAGACCGGCGTCTCCACGGCCACCACCTGCGCGAACCCGGCCGGGTCGAATCCTGCCGTCCCGGTCGTCGGACCGCTCGCATCCGCCAACGGCGTCTGCGCGGAAGGCATCACCGTGAAAATGGGCGGAAGCACGGGGCCTGCGCCAGCCAGTCCGACGATCGCGGCGACGACAGGCGCCGCCAGATAGCGGGACGAAGCGAGCCGGCCACGCCTGCTCAGCGCGATGACGCGCTCGACCCGCCGCACCACCTGGCGTCGGCGGCCCGCGCTCGAGGCCACCAGCGGACGCGCCGCCCACCGCTCGTGCTGCGTCGCCTCCGCGATCCTCACCAGGCACCGCGCGTAGCGCCGCGTCGTCGTCAAGCGGGCCGCGCGCTCGTCGCATGCTGCTTCGCGCTCGAAGGCGATCCGGCCTGCCGTCCACCAGGCGGCCGGGTGGAACCAGCACGCAGCCAGCACGAGCCCCTGCGCGAGATCGACGAGATCGTCGCGACGCTCCGCGTGCGCCATCTCGTGCAGCAGCACGGCGTCGAGCGCCTCGTCCGAGAGGCGCGCGAGCCAGCCCGGTGGCACCGCCACCATCGGCCGGCCGAAACCGAGCATCGAGGGCGCCGCGACGCGGTCGGACATCATCAGGGTGAAGCGGCCGTCGTTGGCGGCCACCCATTCCGGAAGCTGCGCCAGGCGGACCGAGGGAAACGGCTGCGCGGCCGCGCGCGCGGCGCGTATCCGCACGACCGCCACCGCCAGCCTGCACACCCGCCACAGGACCACCGAGCTCCAGGCGCCAAGCGCTAAGGTGACGGGCACCGGAATCGCGGGCAGCCGGATCAACCCCTCGGGCCGGCTTCCCGGTCCGGGAATCATCGGGCCGGCCGGGCCGACCTCGAGACCGCCGGCCACGACCCGCGTCGCACTCGCCCAGTCGATCGCTGCCCACGCCAGCAGGCCCGCGAGGCCGAGCAGCGCGGCGCCCCAGATCCGGCAGCGCCACGCCGCGTCGAACAGGCGTGGACGCGCCGCTGCCCACGCAACGGCCGCCAGGCCCAGTCCGTACACCGACGCGTTGAGCGCGTGCTCCACCGGACCTCGATTCCGTCAGTCGGCGATCGTCTTTCGCAGGCGCGCCATGTCCTCATCGGACAGGCTGTCCTGTTCGAGCAGGTTCTGGACGAGCAGCCCCGGCGAGCCGTCGAAGAAGCGGCTCAGCAGGTGCTGCAGGGCCGTTCGACGCGCGCCATTGCGGTCCACGAGGGGACGAAAGCGAAAGGCGCGGCCTTCGCGCCCGTGCGCCAGGTAGCCCTTCTTCTCGAGGATCCTGAGCAGGGTGAGGACGGTATTGTGCGCGGGCTTGGGTTCCCCCTCGACCCGCTGGATCACTTCCTCGACAGTCGCCGCGCCCGCGTCCCACACCGCGTTCATCATTCGGAGTTCGGCATCTGTGAGCGTCGCGGACCGGCGTCGAGGCACGTCGCCTTCCTTCCCTGACTCCTGGATTATTCGGACGTCAAGGACGATACCCGGCAGGCTCGGCGGTTGTCAACTAAATATTTAGTCGATGGGAAGGAAGGGCGGCGAACCATGCCCTACCGGGGCTGGCACGATGCGGAGGATCTTGTCGTCGTCGGCCGCCGGCGTCCCGCGGCCGTCCCGGTTGTTGGTGCAAAAGTAGAGCGCGCCGTCAGAACCGCTGATGACGTCGCGAATGCGGCCGAACCGGCCTTCGAGCAGTTTCTCGTGCGAGGCGACCGTGCGGCGGTCGGGGTCGGCCAGCCTCATACGGTGCAGGTGCACGCCGCGCAGCGCGCCGAAGAACAGGTTCCCGGAGAACGCGGGGATTGCCGTGCCGCGGTAGAACGAGGCGCCGGACGGGGCCGCCGTCTCGGTGAAATACAGGACGGGGCGCTCCATCCCGGCTGCTTCATGTCCGTCCTCGATCACCGGCCACCCGTAGTTCTTTCCGCTCTCGATCAGGTTGACCTCGTCGTTCGCCGATTGACCGTGCTCGGTCTCCCACAGGCGGCCGGTCACCGGATCCCAGTCGATGCCCTGCGGGTTCCGGTGCCCGAGGGAGTACACGGGCGACGAGAAGAGGTTGCCGGGCGGCGTCGTGCCGTCGTCCTGGAGGCGCAGGATTTTGCCGTTGAGCGTGGCAGGGTCCTGCGCGACCGACGGCGCGGCGGCGTCGCCCATCGTCATGTAGAGCAGCCCGTCGGGGCCGAATCGCAGGCGTGAGCCGTCGTGGATGCCGGCGGCGGGGATGTCGTCGAGCAGCACCGCGCGCTCCGCGAGGGTGCCGTTCGCCTCGCGGAACCGCACCAGGCGGTTGACCGCCACACCGTCCCCGCGGCGGGCGGTGTACACCAGGTAGACGAAGTGATTGCTGGCGAACTGGGGATGGAGCGCGACACCGAGCAGCCCGGCTTCGCCGGTAGCGTTCACGTCATCCAACATGAGCACGGGCGCCGCCACGAGTCGCCCGTTCTCGACGATGCGCACGCGGCCGGGGCGCTCGGTGACGAACAAGCGCCCATCCGGCGCGAACGCGAGGCTCCACGGGATCTCGAGGTTCGTGACGACCGTCTCGACGCCGAATCGAGTGCCGTCGGCGGCGGTGAAGATCTCAAAGGGTGTGCCGGGTGGCGCGGGCGACGGCCCGCATGCGACGCTCGTCCAGATCAGAGGTGCGGCAAGGCAGACCGCGAGCCAGGGCCGGACGAGAGTCGAGGCCATGGGTGGGAACTCGGATCGATCGTAGCATGCAGGCGCGGGCCGTTGGCGCGACGCTCGCGATGCGCGCTCGTGCCGCCGGGCCGGCTTGTGCCGACCGAAGCCCGGGAGGGGCTGCGCAGAGCTCTCCGGAAGAGCGGGCGGGAACCCATGAGGCGCACCACGCGTCATTGGTCTCGCGGCTGTGGGTTGGCCAACCTCGCGGCGGCGGATTCCGTCAAAGACAGGTAGCCTGAGGTGTCATTGCCCGTTCTTGCGACTTTCGTCTTCGCCCTCCTCCTGGCAAGTCCGTGGTTCTCCTCCCTGGCGTGGGCCGTACCGACACAGGACAAGACGCCGCCCGCAGAACAGGTGGCGAGGCGCGTCGTGACTCCGCCCGTCCTCGACGGTTCGCTCGACGACGAGGCCTGGTCCCATCCGCCCCTCGCGCTGGGGGACTGGCTGTCCTACAACCCGATGCCTGGCGAGCGCATCCCCCAGAAGACCGACGTGTGGATCGGCTACGACGACCGCTACCTCTACATCGCGTTCCGCTGCAGTGATCCCGAGCCCTCCAGGATCAAGACGGGCATCCGGCGCCGCGACTCGCTGTTCAACGACGACTGGGTGGGGCTGTCGCTCGACTCGCTCGGCACCCACCAGGTCTCGTACGACATGTTCGTGAACCCCTCGGGGATGCAGGGTGACATCCTCACGGGCGCGGGCTCCGGCGAAGACCCCGGGCCCGACTGGGTGTGGGAGAGCGCAGGCGCGGTGACGCCGACCGGCTACAACGTGGAGTTGCGCCTGCCGCTCGAGAGCATCCGGTTCAAGGGCGGCCAGCGCGTCGAGATGGGCATGATCTTCTGGCGGCGCGTCAGCCGCCTGGGCGTTTCCGTTTCGTGGCCCGACCAGCCGCGCGGCACGTCCATCTTCGACCGCCACGCGCGCGTGGTGTTCACCGACCTCAAGGACCGCCGTACCCGCGAAGTGATTCCGTCGGCGACCTTCGCCCTCGATCAGACGCGGCAGACGCCGTCGCGGTTCAACGCCGCGGACGGCGACCCGGAGCTTGGCCTGAGCGCCAAGGTGGGAATCACGTCGGCCACCACGATCGACGCGACGGTGAACCCCGACTTCAGCCAGGTCGAGAGCGACGCATTCCAGGTGGAGGTGAACCAGCGCTATCCGGTGTTCTTCTCGGAGAAGCGGCCGTTCTTCATGGAGGGCAGCGACTTGTTCGCCCTGGCCGGCCCGGGCGGCGACGCCAACATGATCACGGCGGTGCACACGCGGCGCATCGTCGATCCGCTGATTGGCGCCAAGGCCACAGCCAGCTTGGGCAAGGTGACGTTCGGATCGATCTCCGCCTCGGACGAGGCGCCGGGACACGTGCTGGAGGACACGATCAACCCGTACGAGGGGAAGCGCAAGACGTACAACATCGCGCGGGCCACCTACAGCTTGGGGGGCGGTTCGTACTTCGGCACCATCTACACCGACACCCGCTTTGCCGGCGGCAGCAACCAGGCGGGTGGCGCGGACGTCTCGCTGACGATCGACAAGCGGCAGCGCGTGATGGGCATGGCGTTGTACACGGCCAGCGAGACGCCAGAGGGCAGCCGAAAGCGCGGGGCCGCCGGACATGCGACCTACGTGTTCAGCACGCGCCGCGTGGACCTGCAGGCCTTCGGCGAGCACTACGACACCGGCTTCCAGATGGACACCGCGTTCTACAACCAGACGGGGATTACGCGCGGCTGGGTGTACGGCGGCTACAACTTCTACCCGGACAAGAAGCGCACTCCGTGGCTGCACCGCGTCACGCCCTTCGTGTGGTCGCAGCACGGCCGCGACGCCGTCGCCCGTGGCGAGCAGCACCTGACGGTGGCCGGCTTCCGCTTCAACCTGACCCGCCAGGGGTTCTTCCGGATCGACCAGTTCTTCGGCGGGGAGCCGTGGCAGGGACAGCAGTTCAAGATGGATCGAACGCGCCTGATGGGCAACGCGCAGCTGTTCCGGTGGCTGAACGTGGACGGCCGATTCACCGCGGGCTATGCGACGTTCTACGATCCGACCGAGCCGTTCCAGGGGAAATCCACGGAAGCCAACATCGGCTTTTCGTTCGAGCCCACGTCGCAGTTCTCTCAGAGCGTGTCGGCGACCTTCGTCAGCTTCAACCGAGCCGACAACGGCCAGCCGGTCTACGACGTGAGGATCCTCAATACCCGCACGATCTACCAGTTCAACAAGTACTTCTTCCTGCGCGGCATCCTGCAATTCGACAGCCAGCGCAAGCGTGTGCTCACCGACTTCCTGGCCTCGTACCAGTTTCGGCCCGGAACCGTGCTGTTCGCGGGCTACGGCTCCCTGATCGAGCAACGCGCCTACGTCGATGGCCGCTGGGTCCCGCTCGAGGGCGAATATCTGACCACGCAGCGCGGGCTGTTCTTCAAGGCGTCCTACCTGCACCGCTTCTGATACCGAGTGGGCTTGCTGCTTTCCTCACCGGCTCATCGACCAGAACTCGCCACGGAGGCCGTGCTTGGCGAATAGCGCCTCCGCCTGGCTGGCGGTGGCTGGCTGCCAGTCGAGATCGAAACGGGTTGCATACCAATCGGACCCGAGATCGTAGAGCGTCTGTGGCGCCACGGTCGCCCCGAGGCGGTGGCCGCGGGAGTCGAGCCACGTGCAGAGCTCGCCCTCCGACCGGAAGGCGGTGATGTTCGCTCACGTGAAGCCGATGTCGTCCCAGAAGGACCGTGGAGGGACCAGGAAATGGACGATCCCCTCGCCGGCGACGCGACCGTCGCGCACCACGTAGGTGAGGGCCTCGCCGGTGGCGGGCGAGTGCGTCGCGAGCATGCCATCACCGAGCAGTGCCAGGATCGACAACCCGTCCCACGCGCAGTTCGCATACCACTCCCGGTCGCCGATGCGAACCAAGAAGTCGGTCGCGACTGCCGAGAACGGATGTGCCATCCACACCAGGTCAGTGCCAGGACGGAGAGCCAGTCGATGCGTGTCTGCCAGCGCGCGTAACGCCTGGCGAACCTGCGTCGCCTCGACACCGAGCATCGACGCGAGATCGACAATCGATGGAGCGACCGACGTGTGGCGCAGAGTCTGGATCACGCTCGCACGGACCTGTCGTTCGAGGGTGTTCACGCGCCCTCCTGTCGCTGCCGGACTGATCTGGCGCCGACGACCGGTTCTCTGCTAGGATTACCGTCTGTGGTTTGCGGGCTCCGCGTCCGTGGCATCCAACTGCAACAGCGCGTAAGCACTTAACCAGCAAGCCATTAGCACCAGCCGGCCGGCGTAGCTCAGTTGGTAGAGCAGCTGATTCGTAATCAGCAGGTCGTCAGTTCGAGTCTGACCGCCGGCTCCAGTAAGCACACCCTCGGATAGTTGCCTCGCGCCCGGAAGCAGTCGAACAGAATCCGTTGAAGGAACTCGGGGCGTATCTCTCGGCTGGCCGAAGAGGACACGGACCTGCGGCGGCGCACGTCCGAGTTGCGGCGTCGTGCGCGCCGCGCCGGTAAGCCGCTGTGAGCCTTCGTCTCACGGCGGCCTGAGGACCTGGGAACGGGCGCACCAGCCCTGACGCCGCCGGGCGCGGGCCGTCACTTTCTCGATTTCCTGTCGTACCGGAGCAACCAGTCGTAGACCTCCCGGCCCGGGTAGACCTGCCAGTGGATCGAGTGGCCGATGTCGGGTTCGGCTGAGAATCTCAGGTTCCGGTTCCTTCCCTCCAACCTCGTGACGATTCGCTCCGTTTCTTCGAACGGGACGACGGTGTCCAGCTTCCCGTGGAAGGCCCAGACAGGCATGTCCAGCAGTTTGTCGATGTTCTTGTCGATGTAGTCGAGATGGCTCGTGAATCCGCTAATCGGGGCGATGGCCGCGAACGTCTCGGGATACCGAGCGGCGAGGTACCAGGTGCCCGAGCCGCCCAGGCTCGGCCCGGTCAGGTAGATCCTGTCGGCGTCGATCCTGTACCTGGCGGCCGCTTCCGTGAAGAAGTTCTCGAACCAGTCATCGGTCGACCACCTGAGATGTTCGGGACATTGCGGGGCGAGCATGATGAACGGGAACTCCCGGCCCCTGTAGACCTGGTCGGGAATCCCTGATGAGTACAGCCGCTTCAGATCGGTCCCCCTGTCCGAACCCCCGTGCAGGTAGATGACGAGCGGCCACTTCCTGGCGGCGTTCGCCTCGTAGTCCTTCGGGAGGTACGACAGGTATCGATAGCTGACGTTCCTGCGATGCTGGTTCATGCCGTGCTCGAACGTCGAATCGAACTGCAGGTCCCCTTTCTCGGACCAGTATCTGACCCGGCCGTGCAATTGCCCGTTGCGCCTGTTCTCCTCCGCTTCCTTCTGCCCGCTCTCATACCAGGCGGTGCTCGCGCCGTTCAGCGAGCCCCGCGTGAAATGGCCCTCGAACCTCATGCGCCCGTTCCGGTGCCATTCCGTATACGGCCCTTCTTTGGTGTTCGAGCGGTAGTTGCACTGATACTCCTCCTTCACCCGTTTGTCGAAGGAAGTGTAGAAGGCATCCATCTGGATTCGTCCGTCCTCGTAGTAGTCCTGGACGTGGAACAGATGCTTCTGATCGTCGAAGCGGATGACGCGCGTGTAGACGATGGTCTCGCGATTCGAGACGGCCTGGTGCAAGACGTAGGTTTCGGTTTCCTGGGCGTGTGCCCGCCCCAGGCAGAACAGCATCAAGAGAACGGCGGCAGTTCGTTTCATGGCACGGTGAACGTCGTGTCAAGGCGCTTGATGGCGCCTCGAGGACCGGCAGGGAATGCTCGTTCGTCATCGCGCAGGCACGGTCTGAGCATCGGTCACGAGCACCGCACCCAGAACGCGCCCTGACCAAGACGGGGGCGAACCAGGACCGGACTGCCATGTTGTTCTCCCACCGGTACCTGGATGCGCTGCTCAGCGCGTTCCCCACTCTCGCAGCGAGCATCTGAACTCTCAAGGCACTCGTCAGGGCCGTTGCTGTGGGTGGCGCCCCGCACCGGGCAAGGGGACCAGCTTCTTGCCATCCCACACGCGCACGTCCGATGCCGCGAGTTCGTCGGCCGGCCCAAACGGGTGGAGGAGCAGGCGCTGCGCTTCAAGTTGCCGGTGCAGCGCCACGAACTCTGGACCGATCTCGCTTCGAATCAGGTTGAAGTCGGAATCGAATCGATAGTAGACGCTGCCAGGATCGTGTGGTTGATTGACCCCGATCATCGTCTGACCAGCGTCGTCCGGCTGGATCCGGATTACCCATGGCAGGTTCTCCTGCACCACCGCGACGTCCAGCCTGGGGAAGACCAAATATCGTTCGGGGTAACCACCCTCGCAGTCCTTGCACGCGTACTTCTCGGTTACTTGCCGGGCTGAACCCCGTGAAGCGCCGATCGAGCACCGCCAGAAACCCCGTCTTGTGCTCGTTGTTGGTTCCTCCAACAAGCAGGAGGCGTCGTGATCCCCGCTCCATCGGAACGAAGAGGTTGATGTAGCCGTCGTTCCAGAACTCGCTGAGGAGCCTGCCTTTCGTGTCCAGTCGTTGCACGACGGAGGGGAACTCGATGGCGTGAATCCAGGCGATCCAGAATCTCGCCAGACCGCAGCGAGGGCTCATGCGTGAGCAAGCGGTGCGCCCGCCAAGGCGCGGCAAACACCTCGTTCCCATAAATGTGTCGGCTTTCGAGCGTCCGCTTGAAACGAATGCGCCCGTCCGATTCGAAACAGTAGAAGGCGCCCCCCGCGGGCGCTTGGTGGGCCGCGAAGAACAGCGTTTCCGCTCCGCCGTCCCCATCGATGTCCGCAATCCTCAACAAGCTACTGGACGGCGATGGGGCCGAGTCGTACGGCTCCAACGGAGTCTCGAAACGATGGGACCAAAGCGCCGCTCCTCGCTCGTCGAGGGCGACGAGAGTGTTCCCGCGTACCGCGCCGGTGGCAGGTCCGAGTACCGTCGTTCCATGGGATGGCCGGTTGTTACTGCCTCGGAGGAGAGCTACGGTCCCCGCCACTGCCACGACGCCAACCATAAGGAGTGCCCCGACGAGGTATCGCGCGCGGCGGGACCGCCGCGACACTGCGAGGGCGGAATGGGCGACCTCCCCCGCCGAAGCGGCCGGCGATGGAGCGCTCCCGTCGTCCAGCTTCCGGTCCTCGCCGTTGTGAGTTTCCTGCTCGAGCCGCCAAGCGCGCAACTCCGATGGAAGCGCGTAGACGATGTCGCTGCGGGGCCCGGGCAGCCGATGGACCGGGAGCGCCATTTCCCGTTCCCATCGCTGAACGGTGCGGACGCCCTTGCCGAAAAACGCCGCGATTTCCTTCCAGCCGTTGAGCTGGGAACTGGCCGGGCGACGGTTATCTGACGGAGTTTCCTGGGCGGTGGACATGGTGTGCGTCGACCGGGAGCGCGGGTAGGGTAGCACAACCCGTCACGGGAGACCCTGAGGCGTTATGGCTTCACCATTTCACCAGGCCCGTCGGCACCGAACGTTGCCAGCCATTTGATTTGGGCCTGACCGTAGACCTCATTGTCCGTCGTCCATGCCGCCTTGGCGGCGTCTCGTGAAGCCTCTAGCCCTCGAGCGGATCGCTTCCGCCGTCGACTGGCCGGCGCCCGCCGAGAGCTGGACCCGCGCCAGCAGCGGAGCGCCGGATGCCTTCCAGCATGCCCGAGAACACGACCGCGTGGAGCGGCCGGAGGCCATACCAGTACGCCAGGCCCGACAGCCCGCGCGGCTTGAACCGGGCGGTTTGGGTGAGCCGGCAGTGGCCGGCGGACGTTGGCACGATCGAGAACGAGAGCAGCGCCTCGCCGGGCAGCTTCATCTCGGCCCGGAGGTCGAGACGACGACTCGGTTCGGCCGCGGTCACGCGCCAGAAGTCGAGGGCGTCGCCGAAGGTCACGGTCTCCGGGTGGCGGCGCCCTCGCCGCAACCCAGGTCCGCCCGCCAGACGGTCCAGCGCACCGCGCAGGCGCCACAGCCAGTCTGCAGCGTAGTAGCCGTGGCCGCCGCCCACGCGACACACCGCGTGGTAGGTTCGCTCGGGCGTGGCGTTCACATCGACGGCACGCTCGTCGACGAAGACCGTGCCGCCGGCCCAGTCCGGGTCGCCGGGAATCGGACCCGCGTCGCTCCACGCGGTCTCCACGCCGCCCTCGGCCACGCTGTCCAACGCGGCCGCGATGGCCTCGCGAACGCCCAGCAACCGCTGCGGTATCAGGTCGGCCGCCTCACCACTGCGGCACACCACGCGGTTGCGCAGGCCTTCGGCCAGCGGCCTGGCAATGTGGTGGTTCACCGGCGTCACGAGGTGGATCCACAGCGAGCTGAGCCGCGGGGTCAGGACGGGGACCGGAACGATGACCCGCCGACGCAGGCCGCGGCACTCGGCCATCACCCGCATGAGCTCCTGGTACGAGAGGACGTCCGGGCCGCCGATGTCCAGCGTCCGGCCCATGGTGGCCGGCGTCGCGAGCGAGCGCACCAGGTACTCGAGCACGTTCCGCACGGCGATCGGCTGGCTCTCGGTCTGCACCCACCGCGGCGTCACCATCACCGGCAGACGTTCGACCAGGTAACGCAGGATCTCGAACGACGCCGACCCGGAACCGATGATCATCGCCGCACGAAACACCGTCACCGGCACCGTCGTCGACGCGAGCGCGGCCTCGACGTCGCGGCGCGACGACAGGTGCTCGCTGAGATCGGGCCCCGTCTCCCCGAGACCGCCAAGGTAGACGATCCGCTCGACGCCACCAGCCGCGGCCGCGGTGGCGAATGTCCGCGCCAGCTCCCTGTCGACGTTCGCATACGCTGGCCCCGCCGCGACCATCGAGTGAATCAGGTAGAACGCCGCCCGGGTGCCGGCCATCGCGGCTTCGAGCGAGGCCCGGGAGCTGGCGTCGCCGGCGACGATCTCGACGGCAGGATGGCTCGCCCACGGCCGGCCGGACAGCTTGCGCGGCTCGCGGGCCAGGCAGCGCACGGCATAACCGGCATCGAGCAGTCGCGGCACGAGGCGCCCGCCGATGTAGCCGGTCGCGCCGGTCACGAGGATCGGCCGACGATCGGACGACGACGCGACAGGCGAGTCGCTTGGAAGCAGCGAGTCCCTCTGGATCCGGTACGTGTTCATTGGACTCAGCGGACAGACCGCGGGAGTGGACGCGACCTGCGGCCCAGGTGGGCCCTACCCTCGTCCCCTGAGTACAGTCAATCATACATCTGCGCCGGGGAGCCGAAGGCGACTCGGGGACGGCGTCACGCCGCAATCGGCGGAGCCGTCACTCCCAGCGCAGTGCGATGATCGGATCGACCGCTGCGGCGCGCCGCGCCGGCAGGTACGCGGCGAGCAGTGTGGCGATCGTCAGCACGAGGCAGGCGCCGGCCAGCGCCGCGGGATCGGTGGGCGACACGCCGAAGAGAAACGCGCGGAGCGAGTATCCAACAGCGAGCGACAGCGGCACGCCGACGACGAGCGCCGCGCTCGGTGCGCATCTCCGTGACGTCCGGACCGGCCGGGTGGCCCGGTGTTGGTCAACGTCACGGTCTGTGCCGCGCTCGTCGTTCCCACCAACTGCGACCGAAGCTCCTGGCTCTCGGCGATGGAATCGAGCGTACGAGCCGTCGGCGCTGCCTTCAATGGCCGCTCCCGCAACACCCCGCCAGGGGGACCGTTTTTTCTTAGCCACAGTGTCGGCAGGCGCGGCAGAGGCGGGCCGCCTCTAATGCGGAACGTACCAGCGGACGTAGGTGGCCAGCCCCGACAAGATGACGACCCACCAGAGCACGAGGAGCCTTCGCATCCAGAGCTTGTACCTCGTGATGCGAAACCTCTCCGGAACCACGTTCGTCCCCGCGGCCAGCACGATATAGAGTCCCGCGATCTGGGCGATCGCTCCGAGGGCCGCGTGCGCCGTCGCAAGCGTGTAATACGACGTTCCCAGCCTGAGCGGGAACCTCGGACCGACATGCGCGGAAAACGACGGGATCATCACGAGCGCAATCGCCGCGATGTTCAGGAGCACGATCGCCGACTGGCAGCAGGCGTGCGCCCGGTACTTGCGCAGCCGCGCGAGGACCGCGCCAACGACGAGCCCCGCTCCCATGGCGATCTCGAGGACCAGAACCACGTCGGCGTATCGAGGAGCGGCGGTGCCCAGGAGGCCTTCACTCATCGCGCACACTCGTTTCTGTAGCCGTCTGACAGAACAGCCAAGGACGGCGCCTCCCGCAGCCCCGCGGGGGCACGCAGGCCCCAGGTTTCGCGGGAGACACCGCTCCTCGTCGCCTCACTGCACCACGATCTTCCCGGTCATCTTCGGGTGAATCGAGCAGAAGTACGCGTAGCTGCCCGCCTTCCCGAAGGTGAACGAGTACTTCTCATCCGTGTCGAGCACCTTGGACTTGAACGCGCCCTCGGTGCTGACCACCGTGTGTGGGATGTCGTCACGGTTGGCCCATGTCACGGTGGTTCCCACCGGCACCGTCAGCGTTCCGGGCCCGAAGCTGAAGTTGTCGATCTTCACCCCCGGCGCTTCAGCCTTCTGCGGCGTGATGGCCGGCGTGATGGCCGTCTCACCTCTCGCTCCCATGCGCAGTCCCGCAAAGCCCACCCCAAGCGCCACGAGCAACACCGCAATCTCCATGTTTCTCGTCATGTTCGTTCTCCTTCACGCAAGCGACGAATCCAACACGGCCAGCGCGTGCCGGCCCCGCACGTAGTTCACGTCCGTGATTCCCAGGACGCTCCGCAACTGCTCCGCCGGCACCTTCATTGGCCCCGGTGAGTCGGCCTTGCCTGGCTGCGGCTGTGGAAATGCCGTCGAGGCCGCCGTGTGAAACGTCACGTTGCCTTCGACCTTCTGCATCGTCTGGTGAATGTGGCCGTTCAGCACGGTCACCGAACCGAACTTCTTCAGGTAGCCCAGGGCCTGCGCGCTGTCTTCCGTTCCCCAGCCCCATTCCGGATACACCGACCAGAGAGGCATGTGGGCGAACACCACGATCGGCGTACTGTGCGTCCGGTGCTCGACGTCGGCCCTCAGCCACTCGAGTTGCTCCTGGCCCAGGAAGCCGAGCCCTCCGGCCTTCAGGTTGAGCACGTTCACCAACCCGATGAAGTGCACCCCCTTCTTGTCGAAGCTGTACCACCCTGATCCCTTGGTTCCCTTTCCGTAGCGTTCCAGGTACTGCTTGCCGTCATCGTTGAGCACGTCGTGTTCGCCTGGGACGAAGAACACGTCCTTCGCACTCGCGTTCTTCAGAAGCTGGTCGACGGTGTCGAACTCCTCGGGTTTCGACAGGTGGCTGATGTCGCCCGTGTGCAGCATGAACTCGGGCGGCGTAGGCAGGCGGTTGACCTTGTCCAAGGCCGCCTTCAGGGTCCCGACCACGTCCGGATTCGCCGCCTTGTTGAATCCCATGTGACTGTCGCTGATCTGGACGAAGCTCAGCTCGCCCGTCGCCCGGGATTGCGGACCCGACAGCCCGCTCAGGCTGTACGACTTCAGGACGCCGCCCTCCATCACGCAGAGCGCCCCTGTTCCGGCCCATGCCATGCACTTGAGAAATCCGCGGCGGTCGACTCCGTCATCGTCGTGGTCGTTCAAAAGCTCGTCTGTGTTCTTTCCAGACATCGTTGTCCTCCTCGTCCATTGCCTCTTCGTTGATCGGCCCGCACCCGTCATCGACTCGCGACGCCGAGCGAGGGCGCTGGCGTCACTATGGGTTTGCGCTGCGCGCGGGGCAATGGACGGGCAATTCCTTCGCGCTGAACTGACGGTCCCCCCGCAACCACCGTCCCATGAGAGGCTTACGGGACAGTCTCCCCCGCCCGAGTGCGGGCAAAGCGTTGGCTGTTCAAGCTGGACCTTCGCGCCGGCGAACCCGGATTCACCCGGTGAAGGCGCGGCTGGAGCACTGATGTCGTTTTTCGGTCGCGGATGATTGGCTGGGCCGGGAGGCTGCCGAAGACCTTACCGATGACCTTCCATCACTCATTCCGGAGCGCCGTCAGCGGATCGACTCGGGACGCCCTCCGCGCGGGCAGGTACCCGGCGACGAGTGCGGCAGCCAACAGAGTCATCACTGCCAGGGCAAGCGTGACGGGATCGTTCGGCTTCATGCCATACAGAAACGAGGCGACCAGCTTCGAGGTCGCGAGGGCCGTGGCCAGCCCGATTGCCAGCCCCGCTGCGGCGACCGTCAGGACATCCCGAAGAACCATCTGCACCACCACGCCACGGTGTGCGCCCAGCGCCATCCTGATACCGATCTCGCCGGTGCGGCGGGCCACGTTGTACGAGACGGCGCCGTAGAGACCGACGCCGGCGATCATCAGCGCCAGGACCGCGAAGGCGCTGCACAGCCTGGCAAAGGTGATCTCCTGGTTGATCGTCTGGTCGATGTCCGCGACCTGGGTTCTCACCTCGGACACCGGCACGCGCGGGTCCGCCTGGCGCACGAGTTCGCGCACGGTGCTCACGTAGCGGAGTGGGTCGCCGGACGTGCGCAGCGCGTAGACCATCTGGTCCGGCTGCGGGTAGCCCTGGTCGTATGGCATGTAAACCACGGGAGGGATCTGCCTCGTCAGGCCCCCATAGCGCGCGCTGCGGGACACCCCGACAATCTCCATGTCGCGCGCGAGCGGCTGTCCCGGTTCTGCTCGTCGCAGGATCAGGTGCCGGCCCAGAGGATTCTGGTCACCGAAGTTGGCCTTGGCGAACTCCTCGTTGATGACCGCAACGGGCGCCGAGCCGGGCCGGTCGCCTTCCCGAAAATCACGGCCGGCCACGATCGGAATCTGCATGGTGCCGAAGAACGCGGGGCCGACGTTCAGGATGCGGGTCTCCGGGCGGGCCGGCGCGCCGGCCACGCCGATGGGAAGTCCAGTCCCCGCGCCGATGAGCGAATCTCTCCGACAGGCTTGCGTTCCGTACACCTGGGATCGCACCGAACCGTCTTCGCAGGTCGCCGTAAAAGGCGGCAATCTCCGGGTCCCGGTGCCCGGCCTTCCGGGCGTTCAACTGGAACAACAACACGTTCTCGCGATTGAAGCCGAGGTCGACCGATTCGAGGTTCGACAGCGTGCGCACGAAAAGCCCGGCTGCAACCAACAGCACCAGCGAGATCGCGATCTGCGACACCACCAGCAGGTGGCTCAGGCCGATCCGGCGGAAGACGCGTGCAGCGCGTGGTTGGCTGGCGCGCGTCGTTTTCAGGGCCGCAATGACGTCCACCCGCGTCGCCTGCAGTGCCGGAGCAAGGCCGAACAGCACGCCCGTCAGAATGGACAGCGCGGCCGCTGCTCCCAGTACGTGCCAGTTGAGTTCCGCGTGCAGGGTGAAGTCTGCCCTGCCATTCGCCAGCAGTACCGTCAGGAAGCGAATCCCCCAGGTCGCGAAGAGCAGACCCATCACGCCGCCGAGCGACGCCAGCAGCACGCTCTCCGTCAGAAGTTGCCGCACGAGGCGGAACCGGCCCGCTCCAATACTGAGGCGCAGCGCCATTTCCCGCCGTCTCGCCATGGCTCGCGCCAAAAGCAGGTTGGCGACATTGGCGCAGGCGAGCGCCAGGATCAATCCCACCAGCGCCAGGAGAACGTAGAGCGGTTTCGAATACTGGCGGCGCAGGCTGTCCAGTCCACCGCCGCCCTCTTTCACCACGAGTTCCGGGAGATTCGCGCGCTCCTGATCATTGGCGGCCGTGCTTGCCACCCATTGGTGGAAGGCCGGCGCCAGCGCGGCCTGGGCTCGGGCCAAGCTCACCCCGGGCCGCAGTCGACCCAGGATCTGAATCCAGTAGTAGTTCGGATCGAGGTACGCCTCGGGCCCGAACCCGAACTGTTTGCCCGCTCCCAGCAGTTCGTTGGTGTGCAGCGGGAGGTAGACGTCGGGAGCCGCCGCAGGATCGACGCCGTAGAACTCAGGCGGCGTCACTCCCACGATGGTGAAGGGCGTGTTGTCGATCAGAATCGACTGCCCGGTCGCGCTGGCGGCCGCGCCGAAATGGCTTTGACTGAAGCCGTAGCTGACCACGGCGACCGGCGGCGACCCCGCCCGGTCGTCGTCGGGGAGGATCAGCCGCCCGGCAGCCGGGCGAACGCCCAGCCCACGAAAATAGTCGCCCGACACGTTCCAGCCGGTGGCAAGGTCGGCCTGGCCGCGGATGGTCACGTTCACGTTTCGTATCTGCCAGCACTGGAAGTGCGCGAACACGACTGAAAACACGGAGTGCTGTCCGCGGAACAGCTCGAACGCCGGAAAGGGGAAGATGCCGGCCGTCGCTCCGGACTTGGCATCGCCCCATGTGTGGCCGCTCATGCTCAACATGACAGGGACGCGGTCACCCGCCTTCGCGTGCCAGTTGAGGACGACGAGCGACTCGGGGTCGGGCACCGGCAGCGAGCGCAACAGGATCGAGTCCACGAAGCTGTAGATCGCCGTGTTGGCGCCGATTCCCAGCCCCAGCGACACGATCACCAGCAACGTGAACAGCCGGTTGGCGGCCATCGTCCGGAACGCGTAGCGCACGTCCTGGCCCAATTGCTCCACGACCGGCCATCCCCACATCGCGCGGGTGTCTTCCTCCACCAGGGTCAGGTTGCCCAACTCGCGTCGCGCCGCCCACCGGGCATCCTCTTCCGCCAACCCGTCCGCCTGGCGCTGGGCCGCTTCCTCATCGAGATGGAATTGGAGCTCCTCGCGCAGTTCGGCTTCCTTCTCACGCCGTCGCGCCAGCCAGGCCAACTTGCGCAAGAGCGTCTTCATGGCTCTTCCTGGACGGCTGGCTTCAGGATCAATCCCATGGCGCGGGCGAAGGCATCCCACTTCGAATGTTCGGCGGCCAGTTGTTTGCGTCCGCGGGGCGTGAGGCGATAGAACCTCGCCCGCTTGCCCTTGTCAGACAATTGCCAGGATGCCGCGATCCAACCCTTCGCCTCCAGCCGATGGAGCGCCGGGTACAGGGACCCGGTTTCGACCTGGAGCAGGTCTTCCGACGTCCGCTGAATGTGCTTGGCGATCGCGTGACCGTGGGTCGGTCCGGCACTGAGCGTGCGCAGAATCAGGAGGTCGAGCGTGCCTTGCAGCAGGTCGATGCGACGCGACGGCTTGTCGTTCATTGTGTAGACACTCTACCACGCCTTGTGTAGGGTGTCTACGGCGACCAGGCCGGGCGCACGGGAACATCTGCTCGGCGGAGCGGCGCGCGCAGCTACCTCAGAACGTCGTCACGGGCCGTCCCGCCAGGCACAGCGGGCAGGACGCCGCCGGGTAGTTGTCCGGGGCCTTGAACTCCGCCAAGGCGATGTTCGGCACGCCCAAGTCGACGACGGCCTTCTGGCGGTCGTAGATCTCGATCGTGCCGACGACCGTTCCGCCGGCCTCCCGGACCAGCTCGGCGCAGCGCTCGAGCGTCCGCCCAGTGTTCCGCACATCGTCGGCAAGGAGCACTCGCCTGCCGGCGACCTGGGAGCGATAGAGCGACCGCAGCGCCTGGTCGCGCACCGCGTCCGGCGCGAAGGGTGCAAAGAGCTTCGGCGGCTCGGTGAGCTGCCGCCGGCTCTCGAGCAGCCCGGCGACCGTGTGCGCCAGCAGCGCACCTCCCGTCAGGGGGCCGCCAACCAGCTCCGTCTCGGACACCAGGCTCGTCGGCATCAGGTCGATCAGGTCCTGCGCGAGCCGCCAGATCGTGGAGGGGTAGCGGAACAACTGGTGGGGGTTCAGATACACGGTGCCGTGATACCCGTTCCCGTAGTCGAAGTGCCCGTCGAGCATCAGCACCTCGAACCGCTGCAGGTCGTCGAGCGCGCGCTGGCGAATACGATCGTGCAGACTCATCGCGGCAGTCTCCCTCGAAGCGGAACCGAGCCCCGCGCCAGGCGCCGATTATAGAGCAGGCCATCTTCGGCACGACCATTGCGGGCAAATCACTCTCCTACTCCGCCGTGCCTCGTGCATGTTGGGTGGGGTCTATCTCGGCCGAACTTTCGGGGTTCCGAGGACGAACCATGAACGCTTTTCTGTGGGTGTTACAGCTGCTGCTGGCGGCAGCGTATCTGGCGCATGGCTGGCTCCTCCTCTCTCCGCCGGCAAACCTCGCGGAGCAGATCAATGCCTCCCTACCGCGCGCGCTTCGTCTCTTCCTTGGAATGGCCGAGGTCGCGGCGTCGGCTGGCCTTGTCCTGCCAGGGGTGACGCGCATCCTGCCGTGGCTGGTCCCTTGCGCTGCAGCCGGGCTGATCCCCGTGATGATAGGCGCGACGGTTCTGCACCTCTCGCGCGGCGAGTTCAGCTCGGCTGCTACGACAGTGGTCCTCCTCGTGTTGGTGACGTTCGTCGCTTATATGCGATGGAGGGTTGCGCCGATTCGGCCGCGGAACGTCGTCCGCCGCGAGGTGAGAGGATGAGCGCGCCGGCTCTTGGTTAAGGGACCTACCTTGGTCGTCTGGCGACGACGCAGGCGCCCGCTGGCTGAGCGTCTACTCCGAAAGGAACAGACCGCCGAACTTTCGAAGGAGCCCGACG
Organism: uncultured Acidobacteriota bacterium; assembly: GCA_963724775.1. Lineage (GTDB taxonomy): Bacteria > Acidobacteriota > Vicinamibacteria > Vicinamibacterales > Fen-181 > CAVRWB01. The sequence continues at coordinate 264,385 of CAVRWB010000017.1, read as the reverse complement.
AGCCCGCCTGCCGATTCGGGGGCGAGCGAAATGGTCGCCATCCCGGCGCCGATGACAATCCACAGTGCGCCCAGCATCACGGCGGCCCCTCCTTCGTAGGGCCGCTCGTCCTCCCCCTCCGGAGACGCCTTGGTCTTCTGCCGTGCGATGGCCACGACACCGGCGACGATCAAGGCGGCGCCCATGGCCGCGCCCACGACATTCTTCCAAGCCAGGCACCTACCCTCTCTTTCCCTCCGAGTGGCCCCAGGCAATCGGGCGTGTCCAGTCTCAGCCAGCCCGCTTGAGGGCCAGGCGAGCCTGGTGAAGATCCCAGGACGCCTGTAGATTCATCCAGAACTCCGCCGACATGTCGAACAGGGCGCCCAGCCTGATCGCCGTGTCCGCGGTGATCGCGCGCCGACCCCGGACGATCTCGTTCAGCCTATTGAGCGGCACTCCCATTCGGCGCGCCGCCTCCACCTGGGTCAGGCCAGCCGGGAGCAGGAACTCCTCCAGGAGAATCCGGCCGGGCGGGACCTGCACGCGTGGCCGGGAGAGATCCCTAGTGATAGTCTTCACACCGCACCTCGTGACAATGCCCATTCTCGAACCGGAACGTCAGACGATACCGGTCGTTCACGCGGATGCTGTAGCGACCCGCGCGCCCACCCTTCAGTGACTCCAACCGGTTCCCCGGAAGCGCCGCCAGGTCGGACAGTCGGCTCGCCGAGTCCAGCACAATCAGCTTCTGCTGAATCCGAGCCCACAGGACGCGCGGGAACCGACGAGCGGCTTTGGTGTCCGCGTCGTAGAAGAGGTCCGCCGTTCCCTGGTCGGCAAACGACTGGATCACTCTGCCCAGTATACACGCTTCACCGTGAAGCAGTGAGACGCATCGGCCGGACAGCGCGGTTGTCGAGTCGGTGGGGCCGGCCTGACAGCCAGCCCGACCGTATCAGGACCAGCTTGACTTGTGTCGGAGCGAGCCTAAGTTGAGAGAACAGGGCCAGACCTCGAGCCGCCGGAGGCGTGCCCAGAGGGATGACGCAGAGGCTGGTCGACCTGTAAGGTTCTGCCCAACAAATGACCACCTTGACGATTCTGATCAAGAAGTAATGGAGGGCTAGATGAAGACGTCGATCACGAACATCACCAGGCCGATTGCGCTCGTCATCCTCCTGCTGCCACTCCTGGCTGCGAGTCAAGCTCAGACCCCGGAGCGCAGCCGGACCCAGGGACTCAAGGAGACGGACGAGTTCGTCAAGGCCGGCGGGGCGATGACGCAGAAGGTCGTGGAGGGGAAGAACCAGGTGAAGACCACGCTCGACGCCTACAACGCCCTCGTGAGCCAACCGTCGAAGGACATGAAGGGCGACTACAAGAAGTTGTTGAAGTCGAGCGACTCCATGAACGACAAGCTCGTCGAGGCTCGTCAGAAGGTCGCCGAGATGCAGAAGGCTGGAGACATCTACTTCAACGGACGCGCGCAGACCATCAAGGGCATCCAGGACAGCCAGCTTCAAGCCCAGGCGCAACAGCGACTCGAGGCCAACATGAAGGAGTTCGCCGCAGTCGAGCAGGAGATGCGTGAGGCCGGCAGCGCCTTGGAGCCCTTCCGGAAACAGCTGGCCGACCAGGTCACATACCTTGGCGGCGACCTGACGCCCTCCGCAGCGAGCTCGGTGAAGCCGCAGGCCGAGAAGCTCAACGCGCAGGGAGCGGAAGTGTTCTCCAAGGCCGACAAGGCGATCGCGCACGCGAACAGCTACTTCCAGGGCCTGCGTGCGCAGTCTTGAGTCTGGGGGCACGCCATGAGCGCATCACGCGCCTCAGCGGCAGACTCCACGTCGGAAATGCATCGTCGGCAGGTGAAAACAAAGGCCCCCCGGTAGCGCCTCCGAGACGCTTCGGCGCATCAGTCGCCAGGGTTCGACTGGCGGATCCGGGCGGCCAGGGCACTCTTCTCGTCCGGCCCGCACCACGCGGCCTCCACCGCATGGTCGTTGAGCGTGAGCAACTCCGCCCAGGTGAATCCGAGCTCCGTCGCCAGCGCCTCGTACTCGTCCTCGAGGCTCGTGTTGAACATCTTGGGATCGTCGGTGTTGACCGTCACCAGCAGGCCGGCATCGAACAGCCTGCGGATCGGATGCGCAGCCAGCGTCGACACCACGCCCGTGCGCACGTTGGAGATGGGGCACATCTCGAGCGGGGTCCGGCGCTGCGCGAGCAGCGCGACGAGGACCGGGTCTTCGACCGCGCGGGTGCCGTGGCCGATCCGATCGACCGCAAGGGCTCGTATCGCGCCCCACACGCTCTCGGGGCCGGCGGCTTCCCCGGCGTGTGCGCTCGTCCTGAATCCTCGTTCCCGGGCCTCGCGGTAGACGGCCTCGTACGGCTCCGGAGGAAAGGCCTGCTCCGACCCGCCGATGCCGATGCCCACCACGCCCAGGTGCTTGACCTCGTCGATCTCGCGAAGCCACCGCAGCCCCTGCTCGGGCCCGCAATCCCTGACGAGATCCGCCACGAGATTGACGTGGACGCGGTCGGCGTGCGCCGCCAGGCCTTTGCGGATCGCTTCGGTGAGCCGCTGCGCGTGGAGGCCCTGGCGCGCGAAGTCGCCCGGCGAGTAGAAGGCCTCGGCGTAGATGATGTTCTGGTCGGCGAGGTCGGCGGCCACCTGCGACGCGATGAAGGTGAAGTCGTCGTACTCCCGGAGGAACTGGTTCTTCCAGATCCAGGTGTCGATGAAGTGCGGGAAATCCCGGTAGATGAACCGCCTCTCGAGATCGTCGAGGGTGTGGATGCCGGGAGGCCGCCCGTGCTTCGAGAGCAGCTCCCACAGGGCGGCCATGGGGATGGCTCCCTCGAGGTGAAGGTGGAGTTCGACCTTGGGCAGGGTGCGGATCCTCGATCGAATGCTCATCGTGCGTCCTCCGGGAATCACGCCCTGCGGCCAGGTCATTCCCGGTCTGACGCGGGGAGCCTGCTCTGCGGGATGCCGAGTGCCTTGGCGATGTCGCGCAGCTGGGCCTTGACGATGCGCACGTTGCGCGGGCCCATGCGGAGCAGTTGCTTCTGCGCCGGCGAGAGGCCCTCGAGGGCCGGGGCGCGGAACGTGTAGGCGAGCGCTCGCTGCTCGAGTTCGATGTCGCCATCCAGGACCGGCGTCTGCAAGAGGTGCACGATGGCGCGCTCCGTGGGGGCATCGATGTCGCCCTCGGGGTGTCCCAGCTCGCGATAGGCGTCGCGCATCCGAGGCTTCAAAAGCGAATAGACCCGCGCGAGGTTGACGGCGTCCATGGACTGCAGCGTGTCGGCCAGCCCGTCGTAGCGCGAGTAGCTCCTCGGGTTGATTGTGAGGGTCCCGCCGCGGGACTCCGCCTGGAACGGCCCGGGCGGTTTCAGCCGAGCCAGCTGGCGGACCGGGGTCTTCCCCGCGGCCACGTTCTCGACCGACGCGACCAGGTTCCGGATGAGGTTGTCGGACGCAAGCCACGCCGCCAGCTCCGGGCGCGACGAGAGGTGGCGCAGGAGGTCCCGAACCACCGGATCCGTGAGGTCCAGGGCGGGCAGGTCGATCGGCTCGACAGAAGGCCCGAGCTCGCCTCGCGGCGCAGCGGCAGGCTCCGAAACCGGGGTCGGCCGCTTTGCCGGCATCGATGTCTCCGGCGCGGGACGGCGCATGGTCATCCAGACGCCAATCGCCGACGCGGCCACAACGACGAGCGCGGCTGCCACGAGCAACAGCCGCCCGTACCGCCGGGGCTCCGGTCCCTGGCCCTCGGGCTCGGGGCGATAGATTTCGTAGTCGTCCAGCTGTGACATCGCTCCAACCAGTATCCCACTCTGGAGTCGAGCCGTGGTCCACGTCAAAGAGCCCAGCGATGACGGACCGCCGCTAAACGACGGCCGCCAGTTCGCTGATGGACATCGCTCTCTCCCCTCGTTACTTCTACTTCAGGATATCGCGCGGGGCGGCTCCGCGCATCGAGCCGCCGTACGGTGATCGCCCTGCGGCCCGCTGACCACCGCGGCGAGACCTTGATGTGCTTGCGGACTCGGACACGCCGGGCAGCGCCTGCTCCGAATCGGCCGGCGCCAGGGTCGAGGGCTAGAATGGATGGACGCGTGCCGAGAACAGGCGCGCGGCGGCCACTTTCGTGGAGACGACCGCGTGAGGGTCTTTCGCTCCTCCGTAACACGCGCTGGCACGACCGGCTCGCCGGGGCATGTCGCCTCCGCGAACGACCATCTCGCTCGCGGTCTCACCCTCACCGATACGGCCGCGCTCGTGGTCGGCACCGTGATCGGCACGGGAGTGTTCATCAAGACCGCCATCATGACGCAGGACACCGGTTCGGCGACGATGGTGCTGATGGCGTGGATGGCGGCGGGAGTGCTGTCGCTGGCCGGCGCGCTCACCTACGCCGAGCTTGGCGCGATGCTCCCGCAAGCGGGCGGGGAGTACGTCTATCTGCGCCACGCCTACGGCGAGCTCGCCGCCTTCCTCTACGGCTGGATGCGCTTTGTGGTCGGCTCCACCGGCTCGATCGCGATCCTCGGGGTCGGCTTTGCGACGTTCCTCTCTGCGATCCTCCCGATGACGACCGTCTGGGCGAACACTCGTGTCGAGCTGCTCGGTCAGGCCATCGACTGGCAGTTCGGCACGAAGCAGATCGTAGCGGTGGCCGCCATCATGTTCTTCGCCGTGATCAACTGCTTCACCGTCGACCTTGGGGGGCCGTGTGCAGTCACTGCTGACCGTGCTCAAGCTCGGGGGCATCGCCACGGTCGTACTCGGCGTGTTCTTCGTCTCGAAGACCGCCGACTGGTCGCACGTGGCCGCCACCGGGACCGTCAATGGCGGCGGCGGCACGGCATTCGGCCTCGCGATGCTCGCCGCGCTATGGGCGTACGACGGCTGGAACAACATGCCCATGGCCGCCGGCGAGGTGAAGAACCCCGGGCGCAACGTCCCGCTCGCGCTGATTGGCGGCATGGTGGTGGTGATGCTGATCTACTGCGTCGCCAACCTCGCCTATTTCTACGCCCTGCCTTACGCAAGAGGTCGTGTCGTCGAATTCCACGAAGTTCCGCGAGGCGCTGCCGGTGGCGACCAAGGCCGCACAGACCGCGTTCGGCGGCAGCGGTGGCCGGCTGGTCTCGCTGGCGTTCATTCTCTCGGCGCTCGGCGCGCTGAACGGCGCGACGCTCACCGGCGCTCGGGTCCCTTACGCGATGGCGCGCCAGGGCGTATTCTTCCCGAAAGCCGGCACCCTGAGCGCGCACACGCACGTACCCGTCTACGCGGTACTGCTGCAGGCCCTGTGGGCGAGCGTGCTGGCCATCTCCGGCACGTTCGACCAGCTGTCGGATTACGTGATCTTCGCATCGTGGATCTTCTACGGCCTCGTCACCTCGTCGGTCTTCGTCCTGCGCAGGACCATGCCCGACGCCTCGCGACCGTACAGGACGCTCGGGTATCCGATCGTGCCGCTGGTATTCGTGTTGGTCGCCGCCTGGCTGGTGATCAACACGCTCCTCAATCGACCCGTCGAATCCATCACCGGACTGGTCCTGATCGCGCTCGGCCTGCCCATCTACTTCTACTACCGGCGCCAGCGGGCGAGCGACGGGCACGCCTGACGTTCAGCATCGGCTTCACTCGGGCGACCCATCCTCGTCGGCGATGTCGTCGCCAAAGTCGATTCGGCTCCGGCGTTCGGCGTGCTTGAGCCAGGCTCGCCCGCCTCGGTCGCCCGCCTGCTCCCATGCCCAATGACAAGCGCGCTGTAACGCACCACCGCTGTCGGTGTCTCGGAACCGCTTCAGCCTCTTGCCGCGATTCGAGACCGACCACCCGCCGTCGCACCGCTCAACATCGAGGTCGTGTGTGGTGGCCATCGGCTCTCCGGATTCAACGGGAACTCCCGCGCCCCACTTGACACTACACGTGAGCTCTCGCGGAAGTTGGCGTCCCGCGGGACGACTGCCACGTGAGCCATACGGTCCCCGTCGGGAAAAATGTGCACGGCTCGTGTAGGGATCCTGACAGGGGAGCGGCGCGCTACGGCCCTTTTCAACGCCAAATGGGACCGTGGGGACCGTGCAAGCGTTCCCTCGTCATCTGACGAGGTGCGGTTTGCGATCCTGGCACCCCAAATGCAGCCCGTGTCCGAACGCGCTCAGCTCCAACAGAGCTTTGCGAGAGAGGATCTGAATGCCCCTATTTGTGAATACCGACGAGTCCGTGCGTGGCCAGTCGACGTCGCCGCGCTTCGCCCGATCCGGACAAATGGTGAACTGCCTTCGCCAGGAACTGCTCTACTCGGAAAAGCGCGCGCGTGACTTGCTGTTCGCGGCGATCGCGCAGTTGATCGGGCGTCTGCCCGAGGGCTCGCTGATCGTGGCGCGGCTCACGCGCGAAGCCGCGACCCGTGCGCGCGAGGAGGCGGAACGCGCCGGGTACGAATTCATGAACTGGGACAATGCGGCCAAAGCCGTCGTCAAGGCGCTGCTGTCGTCGGAGTCCCTGCTCGATCCGGGCGGCCAACCCATTCTCTTCAGTGTCTCCGCGCACGCCTCCCCCGTGGGGTCGCTTCGCGAGGACTACCAGGATCGGACCGAGGCGTTCCTGCTCGAATTCCTGCTGCGACGGCTGGGCGACGTGACGGTTCGCGACCACACCGCCCTCGCGCATGCATTGTTCCGCCAATTCGATCGCACCATCCCGATGCACGATCTCGAAGACCGCGTCGTCATCCTCCTCGCCCGGATCGCAGACCGGGTCGCGTTGGACGGCGACACGTACGCGGTGCGCACGATCTGACGCGCACCGCCGTTCCGCTTTCACGCCTGTCACGCCGCCTCGCCCTGCCGTTTTTCACGCCCTGACGCCTCTCACGCTCCAACCGCCAACGCGATCGCGCGCGCACGTGCGTGCGCGCTTCGCCCCCATTCCTGGAGGAGGAGTCCATGAAGCGCCACTTTGCCATGACGATCCTGGCGGCCGTCGCGACGGCGCCGCTGGTTGCGCGCCCCGCGGCGCAGGCCACACCCGCGTCGGCGACCGCAGCGCCCGTGGAGGTGCAGGGCGGCACCGCCACGTTCGACACCGACACCAACGTCCCTGCGATCAGCGTTCACGGCAAATCCACCGACGTCCGGGGGCGCGCCCTCATTCGGCAGACGGGCGACGCCATCGCGATCGAGCAAATGGAAGCCACGCTGCCCGTCAAGTCCATCAGCACCGGCATGGGCATGCGCGACGAGCACATGCGGAAGTACATCTTCACCACCACGGACGGGCAGGTTCCGGACCTGACGTTCATGTCCGAGAGAGCCGAGTGCTCGCGGACCGGGGGAGATTCGACGTGCAAGGTCTCCGGCAAGCTCACGATCCGCGGGACGGCGCGCCCCTTCGCGATCGCGCTGAAGGTCCAGAAGGCGGGCGACGGATACAAGGCGCAGGGAGACTCGGTCGTCAAGCTGAGCGCGTACGGCATCGAGCGACCCTCGCAGCTCGGCGTCACGACCACCGACGACGTGAAACTGCACCTCGAACTCACCGCCAAGCCGGCGGCGAGCGCGCGCGCGGGAGCGATCCGATGAGTCGCGCCAACCTGATCGCCCGGCTCGCCCTGGGCGCGGCGGTGGTCCTGGGGTTGTCCGCGCCGGCCCTTGCGCTGCCGACGATGATCCGCCTCGGTTACGCCAACTGCGCGGCATGCCACATCTCCCCCCAGGGAGGTGGACCGCTCAACGCGTACGGCAAGGCGATCGACGAAGCGCAGAGCCGGCGGTCGTTGGAATACCGGCCATCGGACAACCAGATCGTGAGATTGCTCAGCGCGCACGGCCGCATCACCCAGGACGTGAGGGCCGTGTTCGTCGAGCAAGGGTCGTGGACGGGGAGCGGCGCGGGCGTGCAGTGGTTCCGTCCGCGACTGATGTACCGGAACGTGACGGAGCTTGGAAAGGGTTTCCGGGTGTCGGGAACGGTGACCGGTGAGTCGGAGTACGCACCGCGTCCCTCGCTCAGGTACGATCGGCCCACCGACCCGTCGCAAGCGTTTCTGAATACCGCGCTCGTCCACTACCGCCCGTCGAAGAACCTGGAGTTCGCCGCTGGCAAGGACCAGTTGCCAACCGGAGTGAACATTCCCGACCTGGGCGCGTTCATCAAGTCGCGCAACCGCCTCGGGTACTACGATGCCCCACTGCAGGTGAAGATGTTCCTGGGACACAAGCGGTACCAGTTCGTCCCGTTCGTGTACGCGCCGGGAGGAAACGAGGCGGGAGGAGAGCGGGAGTCCGGAGCCGGGGCTTTGGCGGAATTCGACCTGCTCGGCACCGGGAAGACCGTCGTCGGCCTGTCGTTGGCAAAGGGAACGGCGGCTAACGGCGACCGGCGCATGATCGGGGCGTACTCGCGGCTCGGCTTCGGGCGGTGGGGCATCCTCCTCGAGCACGACGTGACCGACCGGACGCGCGAGTCGCCGGTCGCGGCGTCGTCGTTCCTGCAGCAGGCCAGCTACGCGCAGCTGTTCTTTGCCGTGCGCGAATGGCTGGTCGTGTCGGCGATCGGCGAGCGCCTGGCGGTCGAGGCGCCGTTTGCCGAGCGGGTGAACGCCGGCAAACTCGAGTTGGCGGCGCGGCTCACGAACCAGGCCTCGATCGGCATCAGCGCGCGCGCGCAACGGAACCAGTTGACCGGGATCTGGTCCCGGTCGCTGGCGCTGCAGGTGGCGCTGAAGTCGCCGCAGTAGATGGACCCCGGAAGCCTGCCGCTTCGGGGAGTCGGCCGTCGGGCTAGGCACGCCTCTGTGCCGAGCCCGGCGGCCGGCGGCGTGCACGGTGTAAGCGCTCCCGACCTACTTCCTCTGGTAGACGATCTTCCCGTCGAAGACAGTGGCCTCCACCTTCGCATCGAGGAATTTCTCGGGCGGGTTGTCGAAGATGTCGGTGCTCAGGACGACGATGTCCGCCAGCATGCCTGGAGCCAGGGTGCCCTTGCGCTGCTCGTCGAACGACGCGTAGGCGGCGCCCGAGGTGTACGCGTCGATGACCGCTGTCATCGGCAGCTTCTGCTCGGGCAGCCAGCCGCCGGCCGGCTGGCCGTCGAGCGAGGTGCGGTTGACGGCCGTGTGGATGCCGATGCGCGGGTCCATGGAGACAACGCCCCAATCGCTGCCGAACGCGATGTGCCCTCCCGCGGCCCTGATGCTGCCGTATGCCCACCCGCGCGACGCGCGTTCGGTCCCGATGTTGGGGATCCACACCCCCAGCGAATCCGGCGTGCCGTGGAACGGCTGCTGCGAAGCGATGACGTTCAGTGTCGCGAAGCGCGGGATGTCGGCCGCGTCCACCGTCTCGACGTGCTCGATGCGATGGCGCCGCCCGCGCGCCGGCGCCGGGTTCGCCGCCGCCGCGTGCTCGTAGGCGTCGAGCGTCATCCGCACGCCGCCGTCGCCGATGGCGTGCACCCACACCTGCCAGCCGCGCTTGTCCAGCATCGTCAGGACGCGCTCGAACTCGTCGCGCTTCCAGAGGGGCTTGCCGACGGTTGGCTTGTTCGCGTACGGGGCGAGCATCACCGCGGTGTGCGACTCGATGACGCCGTCGATGAACAGCTTCACCGCGCCCGTCTTGAGGATCGCGTCGTCGCGATATGTCCGCCACAGCTGGTCGATGCGGTCGGCGTCCGCTTCGCTGAACCCCGGCTCGACGTCCATGGCCGAGTACACCCGCAGCGTCAGGTCGCCGGACTTCCGGAGACCGTCGAACAGCGCCATTTCCGCCGGTCCGTCGCCGGCGTTCTGCACGCTGGTCACGCCGAACGCGTGCGCGGTCTTCACGGCGGCGCGCACCGCCTCGCGCTGATCGTCCTCGGTCCACGCCGGCACGACCTTCCGCACGAGTCCCTGCGCGTGCTCCTTGAACACGCCGGTTGGTTCCCCGGTTCTCGAGTCCTTCACAATCGTTCCGCCCTCGGGATCCGGGGTGGACTTCGTGATGCCCGCCATGCGGAGCGCCTTGGTGTTCACCCAGCTGGTGTGGCCGTCGTAGGCGACCATGAGGGCCGGCCGGTCGGACACCACCGCATCGAGATGCTGCCTGGTCGGGAGGCCGCCGGGGACCGCGGTATACGCCCAGCCACGGCCAAGCACCCACGGCCTGTCGGGATGCGCGGTCGCGAACCGCCGGATGGCCTCCTGCAGGCCGGCGATCGTCGACGCGTCGCCGAGCTGCGCCTGCTGCAGTGCCAGGCCGCCGCTGATTACGTGCAGGTGCGAGTCGTTGAAGCCCGGCACCACTGCCCCGCCGCGCGCATCCAGGACCCGGGTGGCGGCGCCCGCGAGTTCTTTCACTTGCTCATTCGACCCCACCAGCACGACCTGGTTTCCGCGCACTGCCACCGCCTGGGCGAACGCACCTCCGGCGCCCGGATAGACCTTGCCGTTTACCACGACGAGGTCGGCTGGCGTCCCCTTGGGAGCGGCGGGCTTCGCGCAGGCGCTGCAGCCCGCGATGAGAGCGATGAGGGCTGAGAGGGACAGAAAGGCGCGTCGGCTCGAAGTCATTGGACGGATTCTGCCACAAACACGGCGGCAGGAAGTGGCAGTTTCAGAACCCCGACACCGGCCGCCGGGCTCTGGCGTCAGGCGTGGTCACTCGATCCCGTCGATGTCGCCAAGGTCCTTCGCGCGCCCGGTCGCGCGCTTGTTCCGCACGAAGGCCTCTCGCCCGATGAAATCGGCCTGCACGTCGCCGAGAGGATGCCGAACGCGGCCGGGCCAGGCCTCCTCGAACGTCAGGCCGGTGAGCTGAGTGAGGATGTCGATTCGGCCGGGGGCGACGCCGATCTGGTAGACGACGCCCGGCCGGGAGAAGTCGGCCTCGTCGATCTGATCCAGGGGTGCACCGAACTCCGCGAGCGCGGCGATGACCCGGGAAGCGTTGGCAGGAGTGGCGTCGATCCACACATCGAGGTCGCCGGTCGCTCTCGGCCGTCCGTGCAACGCGAGGGCGTAGGCGCCGACGATCAGGAAGCGAACGTCATGGGCGCCGAACGCTCGCAACAGATCGACAAAGTCCTGGTTCATCGCGGTACTCGCCTCGCCACCGCCACAGTTCCACGCTAAGCTGCCATACCTGCAGCAGGCGTTCGGCAGGATCGATCGACAGCCAGTACGCGGCGTCGTGCCGATCGGCCTCCGCGGCGGACGCGAAGCGCCGCACGACGACACGCCCCGGACGCCTGTCGGCCCCCCTGCTGTCCATTACGTCTATTGTAGTGGAACCTCCACTGTGGAGCGCGCGGGCCTGGGCGCCCGGCAACCACCTTGCGCATATTGGGGGGCGGGTATTCCGAGGCTGGATCCCGCCCGGCGACTTCTGCGATCATGGCCGCATGACCCCCGCCCAGCACTTCCTCGACGACGCGCTTCTGCAACTTCGGAAGCTCAAGGCCCAGGCGGACAAGGCGATCGCGCAGGTTGACGACCAGCAGCTGTATGCCGAGCTGGACGCCGAAGCGAACAGCATCGCCATCATCATGAAGCACCTGGCGGGCAACATGCGCTCGCGATGGACCGACTTTCTGACGTCCGACGGCGAGAAACCGGATCGCGAACGCGACAACGAATTCCTGATGCAGTCGGGCGACACGCGTGCTGGCATCGTTGCGGCCTGGGAAGACGGGTGGAAGCGGGTGTTCGACGCCATCTCCCCGCTGACGCCGGTGGACGTGCAGAAGACCGTGCGGATTCGCGGCGAGGCGCACACGGTGCTCGAGGCGATCAACCGGCAGATGGCACACTACGCGGCGCACGTGGGGCAAATCGTGCTGCTGGCGAAGCACCAGCTGGGCCCGCGCTGGCAGACGCTGAGCATCCCTCGCGGGAAGTCGAAGGAGTTCGACGTCTCGAAGCGCGGTAGCGCCTACGGGATGGAACACCCGGCGGTTGCGGTCAAAGCCGGTGCGGCGGCGGCGACAAGCGGTGGACACCAGGCCGGCGCGGATGATCCCGCATGGCAGCATTTCCTGCAGGACCCTGCGGACGGCCCCGGCACTGCCCGGGCCCCAGGAGATTCTGCAGCACTACGGCCAGACCCTCGCGCGCGAGGGCCTGGAGCAAGCTGACATCCAGCGTCGGGTGGGCGTGCTCCTCGGCCTGATGCGCCGCCGGCCGGAGGCGTGGCCGCTCCTTTTCGATCGCATCTACGCGAGCGGTGCGCCCAACGTGATCGACAGGGCGAACCCGCTGCTGATGTCCGCCGTCGAAGGTCGGTCGCCAGGCCGCGCGCTCGAGGTGGCCGTCGGCCATGGCCGCAACGCGGTCGCGCTTGCCGCACTGGGGTGGGACGTCACCGGCATCGACGTGTCGGAGGAGGGCCTGGCGGTGGCGCGCGCCAATGCCGAACGCGCCGGCGTCCGCCTGGTACTCCACAACGCGATGGACGAGCACTTCGACTTCGGCACTGCAGAGTGGGACCTGATTGCCGTCGTCTACGGGCCCGTCTCGATCACCGAGCCCCGTTACGTCGAGCGCCTGCACCGCGCGGCGAAGATCGGCGGCCTCGTCGTCGTGGAGAGTTTCGGCTCGGAGACGGACTCACCGCGCCGCCGGCCGGTGGACATCGACCCGCGGCTGCTGCTCCATGCCTTCGACGCGTTTCGCATCCTGCGCTTCGAGGACGCCGACGGGGTGTCGGAATGGGATCCGCAGCCGACACGCCTGGTGCGCCTCGTCGCGCAGAGGACGTAGCTCAATTGATCTCTGGACTCGAGGCCCCGCCCGCGCTGCGTGCGTGGCCCCGCCCGAGGTTCGCCATGAGAATGTGCACGCTAATCAGGAGGATCCACAGCGGGAAGACCAGCGGCGCCCAGTAGAACGTGCCGAGGCTGAGAAGGAGAAACAGCGCCAGCGCGAGGCCGACGTACGCCATCCAGCGCGGGACGATCCCGGTGCGAAGCGACAGCGTGCACGTCGAGATCATGAACACCCCCGCCATCTTCATGGTGTAGACGTTCGTCATCTCGTAGATCACGGTGCGGGCGTACACATACACGGCGGAGTCGATCAGCGCGCCCGGCGTCGAGGCTTGGATCCGCAGGACGCCCCCCGCCAGCGCCGCCGACGCGAACAGCATGGCCAGGAACATGAGCCCGCTGCCGAAGAACACGGTCGCGAAGAACCGGTCCTCGCGCTGTCCCAGCCGGTCGCGCAAGACGCCGATGAACCACAGGAACGCGATGCCGGCAAACGGCAGCAGGTGCAGCGCCAGGCTGACGGCACCCCAATCACGGGACAGCCAGTCCCCCGTATCCTGCGGCTTGGCGGGCACGGTCATGCGGATCAGCACCATGCTCGCGATGAGCAGCAGCGAAAACAGGACGCCGGCTGCCGCCGCGGCCCGAGGGGTCGTCAGGTCCGAGCGCGACAGTCTGCTCTCGTGCGTCATGACAGGCACCCGAGTGATCTCGCCCGCAGAATGAACCCGCCTTCGCCGATCGGCTCTACGAAGTGTAGGCTACCACGCGCGCGCCGAGCGATTCCTGCGCGCGCGGCTTGTCACACGGGGGGCGCTTTCGTTACTGTGGCGAGTGATCTCGAACAGGGCAGACTTTGGTCGGTTCCAGGATGAGGAGGCCCGCCATGACCCGCATCAGCCGTCGCGAATGCCTCGCGGGGCTCGGACTCGCCGGGGCGGCCGTGGCCCGCGCCGAGGCGAGCGGTCCGTCGCAGGCGGCCGGGCCGCGAACCCCGATGCGCCTCGACCTCACCGACTACCAGCCGCGCAGCATGCTCCACCTGCCGGCGACGCGCGTGGAGCGCGCGCGCTACCCCGTGATCGACGCCCACACGCATCTCGGGTTCGCCTCGCGCGGTCAGCACGGCATCGCCTCGGAGGAGATGAGTTACGTCGCGCGACCCGACACCCTCCTCCCGGTCATGGACCGGAAGAACCTGCGGACGATGGTGAACCTGACCGGCGGCTTCGGCAAGGGCCTGGCCGAGAGCGTCGCGCGCTTCGACCGGCAATCGCCGGGCCGGTTCATCACGTTCACCGAGCCGCGGTGGGAACGCCTGCGCCAGCCCGGGTTTGGCGCGGCGCAGGCCGACGACCTTGCCCGCGCGCGGGAAGCCGGCGCACGCGGCCTCAAGGTGCTCAAGACGCTCGGCCTGGTGCTCCGCGAGGGAGGCGCCGCGGGCGCATTGGTGAAGGTGGACGATCCGCGCCTCGATCCCATGTGGGACGCGTGCGGGTCGCTTCGCATGCCGGTCGCGATCCACGTGGCCGACCCCGAAGCGTTCTTCCTGCCGACCGATCGCTTCAACGAGCGCTTCGAGGAGCTGAACAACCACCCCGACTGGTCGTTCCACGGCGGGGACTTCCCGTCGTTCAGAGATCTGGTGGACGCCTTCGACCGGGTCGTCGCTCGACATCCCCGGACCCAGTTCATCGCCGTGCACTTTGGCCTCGATGCCGAGAACCTCGCGTCGGTGTCCGAACGGCTGACGCGCTATCCCAACCTGCACGTGGACACCGCGGCGCGCATCGGAGAGCTGGGGCGGCAGCCGCGTGCGGCACGCGCGTTCTTCGAGAAGCACCAGGACCGGATCCTCTTCGCGACCGACGCGGTGCCCAACGGCGACGACACGCCGCAGCAGGTGTTCGGCGAGGCCCTCTACGAGATCTACTTCCGCTTCCTGGAGACCGAGGACGAGTACTTCGACTACGCGCCCGCGCCGATCCCGCCTCAGGGCCGGTGGTCCATCTACGGCCTCGGTCTGCCGGACGGGATCCTGCGCAAGGTGTACCACGACAACGCAGCACGGCTGATTGGGATCGACGGATGAGCGTGCCGCCGACAAGGCCGGCGGCTCATCGCGCGCCCGGGCTACGCGCCGCCTGCCACGAGGGACTGACGAGATCGATCCGCCAAAGCGGCCCGCCGATGTAGAAGGGCTGTTCCGCCCGAACGAAGGCGGGTGCCTGCCCCTCGAGAATCCACACGTGCGACTGCGGTGGCTCCTTGCCGACCAGCGGCGCCAGCAGCCCCGACACTCCCCCGATCTCGACCTTGATCACGAAGAGGCGCGCCTGCCGGCTCTCGGTCCCGGTCCGAAAGCGCTGGCGCGAGGCCGGGCCGAGGGCCAGTCGGACGAT
This sequence comes from uncultured Acidobacteriota bacterium, assembly GCA_963724775.1. Classification (GTDB taxonomy): domain Bacteria; phylum Acidobacteriota; class Vicinamibacteria; order Vicinamibacterales; family Fen-181; genus CAVRWB01. Next base: position 249,226 of record CAVRWB010000017.1, on the reverse strand, counting down.
CCGCGGCTTGGGCGTCGCGACGACCAACGACAGGGTCTTCGGCGGAGCATCCGCGCGGACGTTCTTGAGCAAGATGGGAATGAGCCCGTTCGCGAGATCCGCGGGAAGGTCGAGACGCTCGTCGAAGGCCTTCTCCTCGCCGTGGTCGTCGGACCGTACCGTCACCCGCCCGCTGGCCCCGTCGACCGACATGTCGATGTTGCGCGGGAACGCGGGCCCCTTCTGGACGAGGCGGTCGCGAATCAGCCGAAACTGCCCGCGCTGCGAGAAGACTGCTGTCTCGTCGTGGAGCGACCCATCCTTCGAAGTGGAAGACGACCTGCGTCGTGACCTGCGCACCCCGTGCGACCTGTATCAGGTCGCCGTTCGCGAGCCTGGTCCCATCCAAAGCGCGCAGCACCAGAAAGCCGTGGAGAGAGCCCTCGGGATACCGCACCTCGACCGGCTCGCTCCGAAGGACCGCCGAGCCGAGCAGAAGTGCACCGACGAGTATCGCGAGCGAGGGCCCGCCGGTTGACCTCGCCACGCGTTCGTGCTGCCGGGCCTTCACTTCCATCCCGGTCAGGCCCGCAAGGCACGTGCCTGCCCGCGCCCCGCACCTCGGCGCAATCACGTTCGAAGAGCTTCGAGGTCATGCCGCGGAGAACTCGGCTAAGTGCTGAGCCCCTCGACGTTGCTCGGGGCTCCCTGAGCGCAGCCGAAGGGAGCGAGAGGGCCGGCCACGCGCGCTGGCAGGCGGTCGTGGCCGGAATTGCGAGTCGAAGCGCTAAAGCCTCGTGCCACGGCAGCCGAAAACCCGGTTAAAGCCTCTGTCCTATGACGAGCCTGGCTCGAGCTGGCGGTGTGCGGCCCGATTCGATCTACACTAGGGCTTCATCCCGACATCCTACGGTCAAACGCTCGGGGCTTCGGAGGAAGACGTGCTCCCAATCGCGGACTCCCTTGCTCGGGCCGATTGCCCGCAGCACTGGCTCCCTCGCTACCTGCTCGCGGTCGGCATCGTCGCCGGAGCCACCCTGCTCCGGGCGCTCGCGGACCCGCTGATACACGACCAGATTCCCTATTTCATCTACGTGGCCTCCGTCGTCGTGGCCACGTGGTTCTGCGGCATCGACGGCGGCATCCTGAGCACCGTACTCGCGGCGTTCGCTGGCAACTATTTCTTCGTCTCTCCCCGGTACGAGCTGCTGCCTCATGGTGAGGACTGGACCGCCATGGCCATGTTCGGCGCTGTGGCCGGCGGCCTCGTCTGGCTCGTCGGTCGCTGGAAGGCTGCAGAGGGCCGGCTTCTGCAGCAGGCGCACGAACTCCGGAGGCAGGGGCAAGAACTGCGCGCACAGGCGGAAGAGCTTCAACAGCAGGCGCGCACGCTCCACGCGCAGGCCGATGAACTTCGGCAGCAGGCCGACCGACTGCAGGCGCTCAACAGCGAAGCGGCGCGCGTGGGCCGGGTGAAGGACGAGTTCGTCGCCACGCTCTCGCATGAGCTGCGGACGCCGCTCAACGCGATCCTCGGGTGGGCGCACCTGCTCCAGGCGGGCCATCTCGACCCGGTGAAGAGCAAGGCCGCCGCCGAAACGATCGTGCGAAATGCCCACGCGCAGACCCGCCTGGTGGACGACCTCCTGGACGTCTCCCGAATCATCAGCGGAAAGCTCCACCTGCAGCTGTCTTCCGTCGATCTCGCGAGTGTGGTTGCCGGCGCCATCGAGCTGGTGCGGAACGCAGCCGACGCAAAGGGGATCGAGATCCGGTCGTCGTTGCCCTCGGACGTCGTCCTGGTGGGCGATGCCGAGAGGCTCCGTCAAATCGCATGGAACCTGCTATCGAATGCCGTCAAGTTCACTCGCAAGCAGGGGCGTGTCGAGATCTGGCTGGAACGGGTGGACTCGCAGGTCCAGCTCACGGTCGCCGATACCGGGGTCGGCATCGACGCGGAGTTCCTTCCGCATCTGTTCGAGCGCTTTTCGCAAGCCGACAGTTCCACGACGCGTCGCCACGGCGGGCTCGGCCTCGGCCTCGCCGTCGTCCGCCATCTCGTCGAACTCCACGGCGGCGTGGTCAGCGCGGCGAGTCCCGGCCGCGATCAGGGCGCCGTGTTCACCGTGACCCTGCCGGTTCGGGCGGTCAAAGAGGTGGGGGCTGCGAATCCCGCCGTCGAGCGGCGGGGTAGTCGCGAGAACGTTTCCCCAACCCCTTCTCCATTGGTCCTCCGCAACGTCAGGGTGCTGGTGGTCGACGACGAAGCGGACGCGCGAGACCTGGTGGAAGCCGTGCTGACGCAGGTACGGTGCCGACGTCAAGGTGGCGGCGTCGGCCAGCGACGCGTTCAGGGAGGTCCGGGACTGGCGGCCTGACGTGCTCGTGGCGGACATCGGGATGCCGATCGAAGACGGCTACTCCCTGTTGCACCGAATCCGGCGATTGCCGGCGACCGAGGGTGGAGCGATCCCGGCAGCAGCGCTGACGGCATACGCGCAACTGGGGGATCGCGAACGCGCGCTGGCGGCCGGATTCCAGGAACACGTCCCGAAACCCGTCCGGCCGGAGCGCCTGGCGGAAGTGGTGGCCAGCCTGGTGCACGGCGACGCCCCGCGGGTGCACTAACATCACGAACTGACGCGTCGATCACATCCTCGAACGTCCGGCCCCGGTATCGGCAACGATGGGGTTGGCGCTGGGATGTACTATTGCGGGAGGAGGCCAGATGGAACGCAAGAGCGCGAAGGACTTCGACCCGAACGTGCTGATTCTCTTCGATGCCTACGTCCACGGCGCCATCGACCGCCGCGGCTTTCTCGAGAAGGCGTCGAAGTACGCGGCCGGCGGCGTGACCGCGGCCATGCTGCTCGACACGCTGAACCCGAATTTCGCCGAGGCCCAGCAGGTTGCCAAGGACGACAAGCGAATCACCGCGGAATTCCTGGCGTACCCGTCCCCCCAGGGTAACGAGAAGACCAAGGGGTACCTGGTGCGGCCGGCCGCTGCGAAAGGGAAGCTGCCCGGTGTCCTCGTCGTCCACGAGAACCGCGGCCTCAATCCCCACATCGAGGACATCGCGCGGCGCGTGGCGCTCGCCAACTTCGTGGCGTTCGCCCCCGACGCCCTGGCGCCGCTCGGCGGCTACCCGGGAGACGAGGACGCCGCGCGCGAACTGTTCCCGAAGCTCGACCAGGCCAAGACGCGCGAGGATTTCGTTGCGGCCGCTGCCTTCCTGAAGGGACACCCCGCCTGCACCGGCAGAATCGGCGTCGTGGGCTTCTGCTGGGGTGGCGGGATGGCGAACACGCTCGCGGTGCGCCTGCCGGACCTCGGTGCCGCTGTGCCGTTCTACGGGAACCAGCCGCCCGCCGAGGAGGCTGCGAAGATCAAGGCACCTCTGCTGATTCACTACGCGGAGAACGATCCGCGCATCGACGCCGGCTGGCCGGCGTACGAGGCGGCGCTCAAAGCGGCGCGGGTGCGATACACGGCCTACACCTATCCCGGCACGCAGCATGGCTTCAACAACGACACGACCCCGCGCTACGACGAGAAGGCCGCCACGCTCGCCTGGCAGCGAACGATCGACTTCTTCAATGAGCACCTGAGGAAGTAGGAGGCTGCCCCCGGACGTCGGGACGGACCGGTTGTTGCTCGGATGGGCCGTGGGTACCCCGCAAGTCGTTCATCCACGGTCCGACGACCCGAGTGACGTAGCGAAATCCGACAGCCGACTGCCGCCCCTGCCATGAATCCGGACGGCCGGTTTGCCTGGCCACGCGCCTACGATCAGCACGCCCCACGACGGGTTGGCGGACACACTCGTCAACACTGCCCCGGAGGTGTGTAGTGAAGCATGCGTACACGCTGTTCGCGCTGGCCTTGACGCTGTCGGTCGTTGGAGTCACTGCTCAACCGCATCAAGGCGGCCAGGCGTCCACCAGCGCCACGGCGGCGGAGGTCTACCACGTTCATTTCGCGAAGGCGGCGCCGGGCCAGGCAGCCGCGCTGGGCGACCGTCTCAAGACGCCCGATCCCAAGGCCCCGATGCCGGGCCACATGCTGGTGCTCCGCCACCAGGAGGGCGACGACTGGGACTACTGCGTGATCGAGCACCTTGGACAGAAGGCGACCGTGGATACGGCGCCGAGCCCGCTCTCACCCGCTGTGCGCGACCAGAGCGCCTGGCACACCGACACGTTCGCGGCCGGCCCCGCATGGTCGGAGTTCGCACGCGCCATGGGGATCGAAGGGGCCGGGGCCACCACCGGCAACCCGATCTACCTCGTCGGGGTACAGCGAGCGCTGCCCGGACACCGGGAACAACTCGAGCAGCTATTGAGAAACCCTGGTGCGAGCAAGGTTCCCACCGGCAACGTCGTGTTGCAGCATCTCGAGGGCGGGCCGTGGAACTTCCTGACGATCACCCGCTACAGCTCGTGGGCCGACCTCGCAACTGATCGCTCGGGCGCCACGGCTGCCACGGGAACCGGCGCCCAGTGGAACGACATCCGAACGCACTCCGCCTCTCACCACGACACGATCGCCGACCGGTTGAACGTGCCGGCAGCGGCGGCCCCGCGATAGGGAATTGTCGGGGCCTGCGGGAAGGCAACGGGCCGGGCCGGCGAGTCGACAAGGCTCGCCGGACCCGCGCGTCGAGCGTTCCGCGTGCCCGTGTTCGTGGCTGAACGCGCGTTTCCTCCTCCTCACTGCCAGCGGATTGTGGCAGAATCCAGCTGCGCCATACTGACACTCTCGGCTGGCGGGTCGCGATTCGGACTTACCGTGGGCGGAAGCCTTTACGCGGTCCGTGCGCGTCGCAACCCTCCCGCCGCGAGATTCCCCTTGAAATCGCGTGAAATCCGGGCACCGCCCTTGCCCTGGCCCGTGTATGGTCCTTCGATACGGCCGGCTGGTCTGCGTGCTGCTGATCCTTTCGATGGCAGCGACGGCGCGCGCGCGGCCGGCGAATCCGACGTCGCTCGAGGCCGGCTACGGCCTGATGTACAGCTTCGACTTCCCGGCGGCGAGCCGCGAGTTCAGCCAGTGGACCGTGGACCATCCCGGCGACCCGCTCGGGCCGGTGTCCCAGGCGGCCAACCTGCTCGTCTCGGAACTCTCGCGGCTTGGCATTCTCGAAGCCCAGTTCTTCGTCAGCGACTCGTCGTTCACGCGGAACCGGAAGGTGGAGCCCGACAAGGCGGTCAAGGCGCAGTTCGACGCCGCGCTGGCCGACGGCGCACGTCTCGCCACTGCCCGCCTTGGTCGTGATGCCGGCGACCAGACCTCGCTGTTCGCCATGGCGTTGATCTCGGGCCTCCGGGCGGATTACACGGGGCTGATCGAGCAGCGATCGATGGCCGCGCTGTCGCACACGCGTGAAGGCATGCGCTGGGCCAACACGCTCCTCGCGCTTGCGCCCGACTACGCCGACGCCCGCGTGGCGACGGGAGTCAGCGAATACATCGTCGGCAGCCTGATAGCGCCGCTCCGGTGGGTCCTGCGACTCGGCGGGTACTCCGGCAACAAGTCCAAGGGGCTCGAGCAGGTACGAATCGCCGCCGAACGCGGGCGCCTGTTGGCGCCGCTCGCACGTATCCTCTTGAGCATCGCGTACCTGCGCGATGGCGATCGCGCGGGCGCGAGAGCGCTGGTCGCGGGGCTGAGCCGCGACTTCCCCGCCAACCCCATGTTCGCCCGCGAACTCCGCCGCCTCGATGCCGGGTCCAAGAACCGTTAACCGTCAACCGTCGACCGTCAACCGTAAAGCGTAAAGCGTTTCGCCTGGCGTTCAGTGTTGCGCTTTGAAGGCTGCCACAATGAGCCGGAGGAGGCTCGAGTGCCGGATTCCCACCCGCTCGATCTGCCGGTGTTCACCATCGCCGACGACATTCGCGACGCGCACACCCTGCCGGCGCGTGTCTATTCCGACCCGGATGTCCTTGGCCTGCAGACAGAACGGATCTTCGCGCGCAGCTGGCAGCTGGTGGGCGATACCGACCAGCTGAAGGTGCCCGGGCAGGTGCGGCCGGTGACCTTCCTGCCAGGCATCCTCCCGGAACCCCTGCTCCTCACGCGCGACACAGACGATCGCCTGCACTGCGTGTCGAACGTCTGCACGCATCGGGGAAACCTGCTGTGCGAGAGCGAGGGCGTCGTGCGCCACCTGCGGTGCCGGTATCACGGGCGCCGCTTCGGCCTCGACGGATCCTTCACGTCGATGCCCGAGTTCGAGGCCGCGCGCGACTTCCCGACCTCGCGCGACGACCTCGCGCAACTGCCGCTCGGCGCGTGGGGCAAGCTGCTCTTCGCGGCCCTTCGTCCCCGCATCCCGTTCGCGGAGTACCTGGCGCCCGTGCGCGAGCGCTGCGACTGGATGCCGCTCGACCACGCGCTCCTCGACGAAACCCGGTCGCGTCGAGTACCATGTCCGCGCCAACTGGGCGCTCTACTGCGACAACTACCTCGAGGGCTTCCACATTCCCTTCGTGCACGCAGGCCTGGCCGATGCCCTGGACTACTCGGCCTACCGCACGGATCTCTTTGCCTGGTCGAGCCTGCAAGTCGGCATCGCGCGCGACGGCGACGACGTCTTCGAGCTGCCGCCCGGTTCGCCCGACCGCGACCAGCGGGTCGCGGCGTACTACTTCTGGCTGTTCCCGAACCTGATGCTCAACGTCTATCCCTGGGGCATCTCGGTGAACATCGTCAGCCCGCTCGATGTCGACCAGACGCGTGTCACTTTCCTGTCATACGTGTGGGACGCCTCGCGACTGGACCGGGGCGCCGGAGCGGGGCTCGATCGCGTGGAGCGGGAGGACGAGGCGGTGGTCGAGAGCGTGCAGAAGGGCGTCCGCTCGCGCCTCTACGACCGGGGACGCTACTCGCCCTCGCGCGAGCAGGGCGTCCATCACTTCCACCGCCTCCTGGCGCGCGCCATGGCTGCCGAGTGAACCGCGAAGGGCAGGACCAGGCGCCGCGGCGCGTTACCTGACGTCCGCGATCCTGATCGGCGCGCGCTCCCGGGCGCTCAGCAGCGCCGCCTCCAGCACGCGTTGCGTCTCGTAGGCGTCGGCGAAGTCCGGCATCGGCACCACGGGCGCCTTCCTCGCCAGGATGTTCATGATGTCGGCCGCCTGGTTCACGAAGCCGTGCTCGTACCCGAGGATGTGCGCATCGGGCCACCAGGCGCCCACGTACGGGTGGTTGCCGCCCGACGTCACGATGATGTGCTTCCAGGCCGCGGTCTTCGGGTCGTCCGTGTTGTCGTAGAAATCGAGGTAGTTCATGTCCTCGAAATTGAAGCGGAGGGCGCCCTTCTCGCCGTGGATCTCGAAGCCGTTGCGGTTCTTGTAGCCGGTGGCCAGGCGCGAGCACTCGAAGCTCGCCACCGCTCCCTTCTTGAACCGCGCGAGGAACAGCACGGCGTCATCCACGTCCACCTTCCCCTTTTTCGCGCTGCCCTTCGATCCCGCCGCGATGCCGCCCGTGGACCCGGACGACGGGATCGTCCGCTCCTTGATGAACGTCTCGGCAATCGCGCCGCTCACCTCGACGATCTCGTCGCCCGTGACGAAGCGGGCCATGTCGATGATGTGCGCGTTCAGGTCGCCGTGGGCACCGCTGCCCGAGTACTTCTTCTGGAAGCGCCACAGCAGCGGGGTGTCCGGCCCGCCCCAGTCCTGCAGGTAGACGCAGCGAACGTGGAAGATGCGGCCGATCCGGCCTTCCTTCACCAAGCTGGTACGCGAGCGCCACCGCGGGGCAGCGGCGGTAGTTGTACCAGACGAACGTCGGAACCCGGGCCTGCTTGGCCGCGTCCACCATCGCGCGCGCGTCAGCGAGCGTGCCGGCAAGCGGCTTCTCGGTGGCGACAGGCTTTCCCGCCTCGAGGGCCGCGAGCGCGGGCCCCACGTGCGCGTGGTTGGGCGTGACGATGTCGACCAGGCCGATCTCGTCGTTGCGGATCGCCTTCTGCCAGTCGGTGGTGCAGGTCTTCCAGCCCCACCGGTCGGCAAAGGAGCAGGTGTCCTCGGTCTTCAGGCCGACGACCGTGTGCATGATTGGGTTGACCGGCAGGTCCGTGAAGAACTTGCTGACTTTCAGGTAGGCGTTGCTGTGCGTGCGCCCCATGAAGCCCTGGCCAATGAGGGCCACGTTCACTGTTCTGGCCATCGGTCCTGCCTCCTTTGTGTGTCCCGGCAAGAACCCGGCTGAAGCCGGATTCCACCCGCGCGGCAGACCGCGCGAAGACCCGGCTGATTATAATGCGCGGCTGGACCGCAACCGCCGTCTCGCCCGTTGGCCGTATCCGGGCTTCGAGGCTGGTGAAGGTGGGATGAACCCGAGGCCGTCAATCGATTCCGTTCGTCGCTCCACGGATCGGTCACTGTCGCTGGCGTGAATCGACGGCGGCCCTGACTCCCTCGATGAGCGAGAAGAAGCCTTCGGCCAGCGTCGGGTGGATGTAGATGGCGTCCTCGAGCACCGTGTAGGGCACGCCCGCGAGCATCAGCGCGCTGAACACCTGGACCAGTTCGCCTCCTTCCGATCCGAGAATCGCCGCGCCGAGAATCCGCCCGGTGTCGGCATCGACAACGAGCTTCATGAAGCCGGCGGTCTCGTCGCGCTCGATCGCCCTCGCCACGTGGCTCATGGGCACCTTGCCGATCGCGAGGCGATAGCCTCTGGCAGCCGCGTCCGCTTCCGACAGCCCGACCCGGCCCAGTTGCGGGTCGGTGAACAGCGAGTACGGCACGATGCGGTCGTCCGTGCTCCGGTTCCCGCCCTCGAGGAGGTTCGCCGCGAGCACCTGGTAGTCGTTGTAGGAGATGTGTGTGAAGGCAGGACCGCCCTTGACGTCGCCCAGCGCCCAGACGCCGGACGCGGTGGTTTCCAGTCGTCCATTCACCTTGATGTAGCCGCGTGCATCGGTCTCGACCCCCGCGCGCTCCAGCCCGAGGTCGTCGGTGTTCGGCCGGCGCCCAGTCGCGACCAGGACATGCGACCCGGTCAGTGTCGAGGTGCCCGAAGGCCCCTGCACCGTCAGCACGACGCGGCCGTTCTCTCGGCGCGCCGCGGTCGGCTGCGCGCCGAGCATGAATCGGAGACCTTCGGTCTCGAGCGCCCGTTGCAGCTCCTCGGCCACATCCGGATCTTCGCGGCCGAGGATGGCGGTACCTCGGTGCACGATCGTCACCTCGCTTCCGAACCGGTGGAACATCTGCCCGAACTCCAGGCCGATGTAACCGCCGCCCAGTACGAGCAGGTGGCCCGGCAACTCGGTCAACTGCATCAAAGAGGCGTTGGTCAACGCGCCCACGGAATCCAGTCCAACCACCGGCGGCGCCTCGGGACGCGTGCCCACGTCGATGAAGACATGACGGGCCTGCAGCTGATCGCCCGCCACCACGACGCTGCGCGGCCCGTCGAATCGCGCGTGACCGCGAACCAGCCTCAGGTTGGGCCGCGCCTGCACTTGCTTCTCTTTGCCCGCGCGGAAGCTCTCGACGATGGCGTTCTTCCTGGCCACCACCCGCGGCAGGTCGACGCACACCGCCGAGGCGCGTACACCCCAGCGCTCCGCGTGGCGCGCGTAGTGCGCCACCTGCGCCGACGCGACCATGGTCTTGGTCGGCGTGCACCCGGTGTTGATGCAGGTCCCTCCCAGGTGCTCCCGCTCGATCAGGGCCACCTGCCAGCCCTCGTCCGCCAGCCTCTGAGAGAGCGGCATGCCGCCCTGCCCGGATCCGATGACCAGCGCGTCGTAGTCCATGATTCCTCCAGTGTCCACAAGCTCAACAAGACGATCATGGCGCCTCCGTACGTGCAAGACATCGCCAAGGTGCAAATCTGGTGCGCGTGGGCCGAGGCACTGCGCGGCGAGGCGTCGTCTTCCTCGCCGGTCAGGTGATGCCTGGTTAGCCCTCGAGAGGGCGGAAACGCGGGATATCCACGCTGGCGGCACCGTAGTGCCACGGTCTTCACCGCAGCCAACCCGGGCATTCCGGCCGCGGCTTCGTGGGAGAATCGAAGTTCGACCTCTTGCGCTGGGTTGTCCGCGTCGGCCGACCGGGTGGCGCCAGCCTAACTGACCCGCGACTAGTCACGGAGACACGCCATGGCCATCCCCGACATCCTCGATCTCCGGAAGCCCGGCGCGCGACGGGAAGAAGGACTCCGCGCTCTCGCGGAGATTGCCGAGACCATCGTCGAGGGGCGTCCGGCATCCCGCCCGCTGACCGCCGAGGAGGAGCGGCTGCAGGAGTGCGGGAGGCGCGAGGCCCATTGGAAACGGTGGGGCCCCTACGTCAGCGAGCGGGCATGGGGCACGGTGAGGGAGGACTACAGCGCGGCCGGGGAGGCGTGGAACTACCTCCCACACGACCACGCGCGGTCGCGCGCCTACCGCTGGAACGAGGACGGCTTGGCCGGGATCTCGGACCGCCACCAGAGCATTGCGTTCGCGCTGGCCCTGTGGAACGAGCGCGATCCGATCCTCAAGGAGCGGCTGTTCGGACTCACCGGCCCCGAGGGCAACCACGGCGAAGACGTGAAGGAGTACTACTTCTACCTCGACAGCACGCCTACTCACTCCTACATGAAGTATCTCTACAAGTACCCGCAGGCCGCGTTCCCGTACGAGGCGCTGGTCACCGAGAACCGTCGGAGAAGCCGCGCCGAACCGGAGTTCGAGCTGATCGACACGGGGGTCTTCGACGACAACCGCTACTTCGACGTCTTCGTCGAGTACGCGAAGGCCGCCGTCGAGGACATTTGCATCCGCATCACCGTGGTCAACCGTGCGGCCGAGGCCGCCGCGCTGCGCGTGCTGCCTACCGTGTGGTTCGGCAACACCTGGTCCTGGACCCCGGGAGCGTCGCGCCCACTGCTGAGGGGAGCGGATGCCCCGGACGGCCAGGCGCACATCGAGCTGTCCGGCACCCCGTATGGTCGCCGGTTGCTCGCCTGCGAGGGATCGCCCGAACTGCTCTTCACGGAGAACGAGACGAACAACGAGCGGCTCTTCGGCACGCCGAATCGCACGCCATACGTGAAGGACGGCGTCGATCGCTACGTCGTGCGCGGCGATCAGTCGGCCGTCAACCCTGCGCGCGAGGGCACCAAGGCGGCCGCGCACTATCGGCTCACCCTCGGGCCGGGCGAGTCGGCGACCGTGAGGCTCCGCCTGACGGATCGAGATGGTGCCTCTGCCGAGTTCGGCGAGCGTTTCGAGCGCATCTTCGCGGATCGCCAGCGCGAGTCCGACGAGTTCTACGACACGGTCATCCCGGCCTCGTTGTCCGACGATGCCCGCCTCGTGGCACGACAGGCGTTCGCCGGCCTGCTCTGGTCGAAGCAGCTCTATCGCTACGTGGTGAAGGACTGGCTCGACGGCGACCCCGGCCAGCCCTCGCCGCCGCGCGAGCGCCTCAACGGGCGCAATCGCGAGTGGGGGCATCTCTACAACGCAGACGTCCTATCGATGCCCGACAAGTGGGAGTACCCCTGGTACGCCGCCTGGGACCTGGCGTTCCACTGCGTGCCGCTTGCGTTGGTCGATCCCGAGTTCGCCAAGGAACAGCTCGTGCTCCTGCTGCGCGAGTGGTACATGCACCCGAGCGGGCAGCTGCCTGCCTACGAGTGGGCGTTCGGTGACGTGAACCCGCCGGTCCACGCGTGGGCCGCGTGGCGCGTGTACAAGATCGAGAAGAAGCGGCGCGGCGCGGGCGACCGCGCGTTCCTCGAGCGCGTGTTCCACAAGCTGCTCCTCAACTTCAACTGGTGGGTCAACCGGAAGGACGCCGACGGGATGAACATCTTCCAGGGCGGCTTCCTCGGCCTCGACAACATCGGCGTCTTCGATCGCAGCAAGCCGCTGCCCACCGGCGGCCACCTGGGACAGTCGGACGGCACGAGCTGGATGGCGATGTACTCGCTGAACCTGCTCGCGATTGCCATGGAGCTGGCCAGCGAGAACCCGGCGTACGAGGACGTGGCCAGCAAGTTCTGGGAGCACTTCCTCCACATTGCGCACGCCATGACGCACCGCGGCGGCCACGACGACATCGAGTTGTGGGACGAGGAGGACGGGTTCTTCTACGACGTGCTGCACCTGCCCGACGGCTCGCACTTCCCGCTCAAGGTCCGATCGATGGTGGGCCTGATCCCGCTGTTCGCAGTCGAGACCCTGGAGCCCGACCTCCTCGGCCGCCTGGCCGGCTTCAAGCGCCGGCTCGACTGGTTCGTCGAGAACCGGCCGGACCTGACCGAGAACGTCGCGTGCATGAACGAACCCGGTCACGGCTCCCGGCGGCTGCTGTCGGTCGTCAACGGCGACCAGTTGCGCCAGGTCCTGCGCGTCATGCTCGACGAGAAGGAGTTCCTGTCGCCGTACGGCATCCGCGCGCTCTCCCGTGTCCACCTGGAACACCCCTACGTACTGCAGGTCGGCGGCGCCGAGCACCGCGTCCAGTACGAACCCGGCGAGTCGTCCACGGCGCTGTTCGGCGGTAATTCCAACTGGCGCGGGCCGATCTGGTTCCCGGTGAACTACCTGCTCATCGAGTCGCTCCAGAAGTTCCACCACTACTTCGGCGACCAGTTCACGGTGGAGTGCCCCACCGGGTCGGGCCGCATGTTGACGCTCTGGGAGGTGGCGGCGGAGCTGTCGCGCCGACTGACGCGCATCTTCCTGCGCGGGCCCGATGGCAGGCGGCCGGTGCTCGGGCGGACCCAGGTGTTTCAGCACGATTCGGGCTGGCGCGATCTTGTTCCCTTCCACGAGTACTTCGACGGCGACACGGGCGCCGGCGTCGGCGCCAGCCACCAGACCGGCTGGACCGCGCTCGTCGCCAAGCTGCTCCAGCAGAGCGGAGACCGATAGCTGACAGGGTGATACCTGAACTCCGAGCTGTATAATGCGCCCGCCGTCGAGGAGGCGGGCGCCGCGATGAACAGTCATGGTCGCCGGTTGTTCGCCGGATGCTGGATCGTGCTCGCGCTGGCGGGCGCGGCAACGGCGCAAGGCCGGCCTGCGCCGCTGTCGTTCACGGTGTCCACACCGGAGCCCGCTTCGCACCTGTTCCACGTGCGGCTTCGCTGCGACGGCCTGACGGGTGATACCGTCGAGTTCCGGATGCCGGCCTGGACGCCCGGGTACTACGGGCTCTTCGACTTTGCGGGCAACGTCCGGAACTTCTCGGCCGCCGACGACGACGGCCATCCGCTCCCGTCGGCGAAGAGCGGGCCCAGCGCCTGGACGGTGCGCAACGCGGGAGCCGCGAACGTCGTCGTGACGTACGACGTTCGCGCCGAGAACCCGTTCGTCGCCAACGCCTTCCTCGACGAGACGCGCGGCTACATCACTCCCGGCGCGCTGTTCGTCTACCTGCCCGGCCAGTTGCGTCGCCCGGTGACGGTGACCATCGACCTGAACCCGGCGTGGAGCACGGTCGCGACCGGCCTCGACCCGGTTCCAGGAGAGCCGGCCCACACGTTCGCCGCGGCCGACTTCGACGTCCTCTACGACAGCCCGATCCTGATGGGCAATCTCGAGTCGCTGCCGCCGTTCGAGGTCCGCGGCGTTCGCCACGATTTCGTCGGCTACGCGCTCGGTGATTTCGATCGCGCGGCGTTCATGAAGGACCTGAAAGCCATCGTCGAGGCCGGCGTGGACATCATCGGCGAGGTTCCCTACTCGCACTACGTGTTCCTGGGCATCGGCCCGGGGAGGGGCGGCATCGAGCACGGGACCTCCGCGGCCGTCGGCTTTTCGGGCGTCGGCGCGGACCGGGCGGCCCGGATCCGCACGCTGTCGTTCCTCGCGCACGAGTATTTCCACACCTACAACGTGAAGCGCGTCCGCCCGATCGCGCTTGGCCCGTTCGACTACGACCGGCCGAACGTGACGAGCATGCTCTGGGTCAGCGAAGGCTTCACGGTCTACTACGAGTACCTGATGCTGGCGCGCAGCGGACGGATGACGCAGGAGGAGCTGCTCGACGCGCTTGGCCGGACGATGGCCACGTCCGAGAACAACCCTGGCCGGCTCTTCCAGTCCGCCACGGCGTCGAGCCGGGAGACGTGGACCCAGGGCCCGTTCGGCCGGAAGGAAGGCCGTGTACGGAAGACGATTTCCTACTATGAAAAGGGGCCGGTCCTCGGCATGCTGCTCGACTTCCGCATCCGCCACGAGACGCGCAACCAGCGCTCGCTCGACACGGTGATGCGAACCCTCTACGAGAAGTACTACAAGGAACTCGGGCGAGGGTGGACGGACGAGGAGTTCCGCGCGACGTGCGAGCGCGTGGCCGGCGTTCCTCTCGACGAGAACTTCGACTATGCGTCGACGACGCGGGAGATCGACTACGGGAAGTATCTCGGCTACGCCGGGCTCGAGCTCGAGCCTCCGGTCGAACGGCCGGAGGCCTCTGCCGGTGCGATCGTCGAGGATCGCGACGGCCGGCTCGTCGTTGCCGCAGTAGAGCCGCGATCGCCGGCCGCGGCAACGCTTCTCTCCGACGATGTGTTGGTGGAGGTCGACGGGGCACGCCTCGATGCGGAGAAGTTCGATGCGCTGCTCGCCGCCCGTCATCCGGGCGACCGCCTTCGCCTGACGATCGAGCGGAACGGAAAGCGTCTCGACGTGTCGCTCGCTCTCGGTCACCGCGTGGAACGGACGTTCCGCATCAAGCCGGCGGCGGCGCCCTCCGCTCTCCAGGCCGCCATCCTCAACAGCTGGGTCCAGGCTCCGGGGCGGTGACGCCGGCAAGGCGTCTCCGGCCGCCAACCGCTTGCCCGGCGAGCGAATCGCGCCTCAGGCCGACGGGCGACCAGTCGCATCGCCGGGCGCGGACCGCGGTCGCGGGGCGACAGGCAACCGGACCGTGAACGACGCACCACACCCGATCCCACCGCTCTCCGCCTCGATGGTGCCGCCGTGCAACTCGACGAGGTGTCGCGCGATGGCCAGCCCGAGACCCAGGCCCCCGTGCGGTCGCGAGGGGGAGCTGTCGGCCTGGCGGAACCGCTCGAAGACATATGGCAGGAACGCCGGGTCGATGCCGCACCCGGTGTCCCGTACGGCGAGTTCCAGCTGAGCATCCGATTCGACGCAGCTCCACCTCGACGCGGCCTTCGCGCGGCGTGAACTTCACGGCGTTCGACAGGAGGTTCCACAGCACCTGCTGCAGGCGGCCGGGATCGCCGACGATGCGGGCGGCATCAGGGAGCGTGTTCCTGACCGTCAGCGCGATACTCTTGGCCTCGGCCGCTGGCCGCACGACATCGAGCGCTTCCCCGAGCACCGCCGCCAGGTCCACCTCGCGAACGTCGAGCCGCAACTGGCCCGCGACCATGGTGGACACGTCGAGGACGTCGGAGACGAGCCGCGCCTGGACCTTCGCGTTGCGAGCGATGATTTCCGCGGCGCGGGAGGCGGCGCCCGCATCGAGCTGTTTTCGCCAAAGCAGGTCGGACCAGCCCAGGATCGCATTGAGCGGCGTCCGCAGTTCGTGCGAGAGGGTCGCGAGGAACGCCTCCTTCAACCGGTTCGCCTCCGCGAGCCGCTGCTCGGTCTGCTTCTGTTCGGTGACGTCGAGGAACAGCACGGCGAACTGGCGCGGCGCCGGGCAATACGCGAAAACCTGGTAGTGCCGGCCAAGCGTCGGCGCGTAGTGATCGAACTGCGCGGGCTCGCCGGTGAGCGCCACGCGGCCGTAGTTTCTCACCCACACCGGGTCCTCGCCGGGCAGGACGTCGCTGACCAGCCTCCCGATCACGCGCCGGCGATCGAGCCCGGTAAGGCGTTCGAACGCCGGGTTGACGTCGAGAAACCGGTAGTCGCACGGCTCGCCCCGGCCATCGCAGACGATCTCGTGCAGCGCGAAGCCTTCGGTCATTCCGTCGAACAGCGAGCGGTAGCGGTCTTCGCTCGCGCGAAGCGACGCTTCCATCGTGCGGCGCCTCCCACTTTCGATCACCCGCCACTCCCCCGCACGCTTGATCAGCGCGAAGGCGTGGTTGCTCATCACGTCGACGATTTCGGCGCCGCCGCAGCGGTCCAGGCTATAGGTGCACAACGCCAGCATCGGGTACTGACCGATGACGCGGTCGATCGCGGCTTCGTACTCCGTGAAATCGTTCCACGTCGAACGCTCGAGCCAGAACGTGTTGCCGGTGAGGCGCAGTCCGTCGAAGCCGCGCGCGGTGGCCGCCTGGAGCTCGGTCACCCACCCGCGAAGCACCCGGTCCGCGTCGAAGCGGCCGTCGAGCGTGTACCAGTTGGAGTAGTCGAGAAACGTGATCTGCCGGCGTGCGATGTGCGCATCGAGCGCCGGAACCGCGACCCGCATCGCGGAGGTCGCCTCCTCCACGCCCAGCGGCGCGGAGGTCACCCACATGCAGCACTCGTTGTGCGCCAGTCCCGCGGCGAAGTACGGAACGAGCGTCTCCACGAGATCCTGCCTGGTTTCATAGAACTGACAGAAGTGCGTGCCCCACGGCACCTTACCGAGGACGTCGAGGCCGGACTTGCGCATATGAGAGCGGCGTCTCCAAACGACAGCGACCAGTTCTGAAAAGGGGCGGCCATCGCGGACCCCAATGGCGATGGCCGGGGGGCTCCGCTCACAAGAAGCTTGCCAGCCCCGACGCGCGGAATGGACGGGCAAGTTGCCGCACCGGCCCGTGGCCGCTGTCTCTTCTTCAATCACGCGCGGCGCTCGAGTGTAGCGTTCGCCGACGCCGGGCCTGCCGCGGGTCCCCTTCTGCCTCACCCGGTGTCAAACAACTGTGATGGGGAGAACCGTCAACCGTTAACCGTCAACCGTTGACCGTTAGCCGTTAACCGTTAACCGTTAACCGTTGACCGTTGACCGTTGGCCGTTAACCGTTGACCGTTAACCGTTGACCGTTAGACGTTGGCCGTTAGCCGTTGACCGTTGACCGACCACCGTTGACGACGCTCGACGCTCAACGCTCGACGCTAGACGCTCAACGCGATGATCCGCATGACCCGAATCCGGAGTTGGATGGGACGGCTCGCGGGCCGCGCGGCGCTGCGCCTGCTCATCGGCGCGTGCGGGTGCTGCGCGGTGGCGACGGCCGTCGACGGGACGGATGCGGCGGCGCAATCAGAGCGCCTGGTGACGCCGGTGACAATCGAGCCTCGGCGGCCGGCCGCGCCGGACGCGTCGTCGATCGAAGCCCACGAACTCGAACGATGGGCCGATGGGTGGTTTCGATCGCGCCTCGGCGATGGCACGGCCGGCGCCCCGGGAGCGGCCGTGGCAATCGTGCAGGGAGATCGCGTCCTACTCTCGAAGGGCTATGGCGTTGCCGACCTGGCCACCCGCGCACGGGCGACGGACGAGACGGTCTTTCGCGTCGGCTCCCTCTCCAAGCCGTTCACCGCCACCGCGATCATGCAGTTGGTCGAGTCGGGCCGGCTGAAGCTCGATGCGCCAGTGAACCGCTACCTGCACGACATGCAGGTCCCATCCGCGTTCGGGCGGCCCGTTACCATCCTCGACCTCGCGACCCACACCGCAGGCTTCGACGTGCGCCTGGAGGGAACGGCGGCCGCCACCGACCAGGAGGTGCAGCCGCTCGGCACGTATCTTCGCGCGAACCTGCCGCCCCAAGTCCGCCCGCCTGGACAGATGCTGTCGTATTCGAACCACGGCTACGCGCTGCTCGGGCACGTGGTCGAACAGGTGACGGGCCAGGCATTCGAGGGTTACATGGCCGACCGCCTGTTCGCGCCGCTCGGCATGCGGCGTTCCTCGTTCCGGCTCAGTCGGAACGTCGAGCGCATCGCCGCCACGGGCTACGAACCTTCGGCTTCCGGATTTCGCCCCTCGGCGCCCGTCCACCCCCGCATCTACCCGGCCGCCGGGTTGAACACGACGGCGCGCGACATGACACGGTTCCTGATCGCGCACCTCAACGGAGGAGCCGCGGGCGACGCACGCATCCTGTCGGAGGCGTCGGTCGAAGGCATGCAGCGGCAGGCGTTCGCGCAGTCGTCCGATGTGCCGGGCGTCGCGCTGGGGTTCTTCGAGAACGTCACGCGCGGCGAACCGGCGCTCGTCCACGCGGGTGGCATCCGGGGCTTCATGAGCGGGCTCTGCCTCTGGCCGCGCTACCGCCTCGGCCTGTTCGTCGCAAACAACGGCTACAGCGGCGCCCTCGTCCAGGCGTTCGTCGCCGCCTTCGTCGAGCGGTACTTCCCGCGTGCCGCCGTTGCGGCCAGGCGGTACGCTGCGGAGAGCGTGCCGGACCTCGAGGCGTTCGAGGGCGCGTATCGTGCGGCCAGCATGACCCGCGGGAGTTACGAGAAGGCCGCAGCGCTGTTTGGCGGAGACGTCGTCATCCGGGCGGCCGGCGGCTACCGGCCTCATCTCGATTTCGGTGGCGACCCGTTTGTCCGGACGGGTCGGCTGGAGTTCAGGCTCGATCGCGGAGACGAGCCTCTCGCCTTTCGACAGGACGGGCGGCGAAGGGTGTCACTCCTGGTGACAGACAACCCGCTCCTCGGCTGCGAGGTGTTCGAGAAGCTGCCGTGGTACGAGACGGCGCGCTGGCATCGGGAACTGCTGACGCTCTTCTGTGCGGCATTCCTGTCGGTCGTCCTCGCGCCGCTCGGCCGGCCCCTGCGGCGGCTGGCCGCACCCCGGCTCGGCAGCCTGATCGCGGACTGGACCCCAGGGCCCTCGGCGCCGAAGGGCACATGGGCCCGGGTCCTCCTCTACCTGGTAGCTGGCCTCGACCTGCTGTTCCTCCTGCTGCTCGTCGTCGCCTACCGGCTCGCGCGCGACACCGGCGTCCTGTATGGAATCCCGCGGCTCGCGCGGTTCGATCTCGCGCTCTCCGCGGGTGCCGCCCTCCTTGCGCTCGCCCTTCCTGTCTGCGCGTGGCAAGCCTGGCGCAGGGGTTACTGGTCTACCGCCGGACGCGTGCACTACACCGCGTGCGCGGCCGCCGCCGTTGCCTTCGTCCCGTTTCTTCGCTACTGGAACCTGCTCGGGTATTGAAGGGGGCCGCGTGTTTGACGCCGGACGGTTGCCGGACGACGGCGAATACAGAGATAGCCGCTTCCGCCTGCTCGTGCGGCACTTCTACCGGCGCTTCTTCGACAACGACCTGATCTCTCCAGGCGGCGACGCACACGTCGGGCTGAGCCACGTCATCGGCGCATTCCTGACCCCGGGACTACTTGTCGTCATCCTGGTGCTGCTGAAGTACGCGCTCAACCACACCACGTGGGATCGCGTCGTGGAGTTGGCGTTCGACGACGCCCTGCTGTACGTCGCGTTGTCCATGATCGTTCTCGGCGTGGCGGCCACCGTGACGTGGGACGCGTTCTTCCTCGAATCCCGGGATCATTACATCCTCGGGCCGCTTCCCGTCGGGCACCGGCTGCTGGGCGCGGCCAAGTTGGGCGCGCTGGCCGTCTACCTGGCCATCTTCGTCAGTGCGGCCAATGCCATCCCGATTGCTCTCGTTCCAGCCCTGATGCTGCAGCGGGCGGACGACGCCGGTTTCCTGCACCATTTCCTGCCGCTCACCCTGGCGCACGCGGCGGCCGTGCTCCTCTCCGGCTGCTGGGCGGTACTCGCCGTCGTCCTCCTTCGCGGACTGCTGGCGCTGGTCCTGCCCCCACGGACGTTTCGTCGCGCGGGGCCGGTGCTGCAGGGCGGCCTGATCCTGGGGTTCCTCGCCTGGTTCGTCGCGCTTCCACAGTTCCTCGCGTCGGGACACGGAGTGTTCGAGGCGGGAGGGTGGGTGCGCGACGCTTCGCCGCCGATGTGGTTCCTCGGGCTCTACGAGACGATCATCGGCCAGCCGCAGCCGGCCTTCCATGCGCTGGCCCGCTCCGCGCTGCTGGCCACCGCGTGCACGGCGCTCGGCGTCGTCGTCCTGGTGTTCGCCACGCCCGCCCGGCGGCAGGCCGACGTCCAGGCGGCGGCCGTCCGCGTGTCCGCCAGGCAGTCGTGGGCCTCCCGTCTCGCGGAGCGGCTCGCGTGCCGGCTCCCGGCGCACCCGCGTGCGCGAGCGGTCTTTGGCTTCACCCTCGCGGGCCTCGGCCGAAGCGCCAATCACCGCATCTACGTGGCCGGCGCGGTGGGCGGTGCGCTCGCGTGGTCGGCGAGCGGCTTCATCTGGACGTACGGCCGGGACGGGCTCGAGGGGCTCCACGAACCCGGCTCCGCACTCCTCGTGATGCAGTACATCGTCGTGCTCTTCGTAGCCGCCGCCATCCGCTTCGGCGTCGGCGTCCCGCTCACGCTTCCCGCGAACTGGCTGTTCCGAATCACCGAGGGAGCGGGCGTCAGGCCGTACCAGCGAGGCAGCCGCCAGGCGGCGTTCACCGCGTGCGTGCTGCCGGTGGCCATGCTGCTGCCGCTGCACGCCTCGCTCTGGACCTGGGACGTGGTGGCCTTCCACGCGGTCGTCGGCGTTCTCTACGCGGAGTTCATCGTCGAATTCCTGTTCCATACCCTGGAAAAGGTCCCCTTCACTGCACCGTACGTCTCGGGCAGCATCCGGCTGAAGACGCGCTGGTGGGCGTATTTCTGCGGCGCGTGGATGCTGACCGGCATCCCGGCGTTCTTCGAGGCGCGGGTGTTCCGGTTCGGATCGGGAGGCGTCCTGCTTCCGGCGACTCTCGTCTTGCTTGCGACGGGGCTGGCAGTCGTCCGCGCTCGCAGGGAGAGTGAAGCCCTGGGGCTGGTCTTCGAGCAGCCGCCGGACGACACGCCGCAAACGCTCGGGCTGTCGGGGCGATGATAAGGCAGTCGACGGAGTCAACGGAGTCGACGAGGTCGACGAAGTCCACGGCGTGCCGGCAGGCAACCAGACCTATGCGAAGCACCCAGAAGGCGATTGAGACGGCTGTCCGAAGCTGCCTGCTCTGGACCGCGGCCGCCGGGGTCCTCTGGGCGGGCGCCGGTTGCTCGACGTGGAGCGGTTTCGCCTCGCCGCATCCCGGCCAGCTGCGCGAGCGGCCCGAGATCCGCGTCGGTGAGGCGGCGGTCAAGCTGCACCTGGTCCGGCCGTCCGGCGGAGACCCGCCGCGGATGCTGCTGTTCCACGTCACGGGAGACAGCGGGTGGCACGGCCTCGACACGCTGTATTTCGAAGCGATGGCATCGCGCGGCTACGCGCTGGCGGGCGCGAGCGCGCGCGCGCTTCGCGCCGATCTCGGCTCGAGCCGCGACGTGGCGACGCCGGCCCGGCTCGCGGCAGACTACCTGGCGCTCGTGACGACGGCAGAGGAACGGCTACAGCTCGCACCAGGCACCCCCGTCGTGCTGACCGGCCTGTCGCGCGGCGCCGGCTTGACCGTCGTCGCCGCAAGCCAGCCGGAGTTGAGCCGCCGCATCGCAGGCGTGCTCCTCATGGGTCTCACGGCCGACGAGGGAAACGTGCGGCCGGCAGTGGCGCCTTTCACCCTGATCGACCGGATCGGCCGCCCGCTGCTCCTCCTGCAGTCCACGGTCGATCGCCACGTGCCCGCCGGAGAGGCGCGGCGCCTGTTCGGACCCGACGCGCCTGACCGCAGGCTGGTGGCCATCGAGGCCGACGGGCACACCTTCGGGGGCCATCGCGACGAGTTGTTCCGGCAGGTCGAGACGGGCCTCGATTGGATCGTTCGCGGCCGGTCGCAGGCCGGCCGGTAGCACGGTGTTCGTCGCACGAGTCTTCAGCCGAGTCGTTCCGCAACCTCCGAGCCTCTGAACCCCGCCTTCGGGTAGAATTCGCGAGGGTCCACTCTTCCACGACGCCCGCTGCCGAAGGGACTGCCATGATCCAACATCGCCGCTCCTCAGTGTTGACCATCGTCGGCCTGGCCTGGTTCGCCTCGCTCTCGTTCGCCCAACCCGTCCACCCCGGAGCCGCGATGCACTGGCGTCACATCGGCCCGACGCGCGCGGGCCGCGCGCGCGCCGTCGCCGGCGTTGCGTCGCAGCCGAACGTCTCATACATCGGCTTCGACAATGGCGGCGTGTGGCGATCCACCGACTACGGCTCGAACTGGACGCCGATCTTCGACAGCGAGTCCACTGGCTCGATCGGTGCGATCGCCGTGGCCCCGTCCGATCCGAGGGTCATCTACGTAGGAACCGGCGCAGGCATCATCCGGCCGGACCTTGCGACGGGGAACGGCCTCTATAAGTCGTCCGACGCGGGCCGGACGTGGACGCGCCTGGGTCTCGCGGACAGCCAGATGATCGCGGCCATCGACGTCGATCAGCGGGATCCCAACCGGTTCTTCGTCGCCGCACTCGGCCACCCGTACGGCCCGAGCGCGGAGCGCGGCGTCTTCCGCTCGACCGACGGCAAGACCCTTCAGAAAGTGCTGTTCAAGGACGAGTACACGAGCGCGAACGACGTGCGCATCGATCCCGCCGACCCGAACACCGTGTACGCGGCGATGTGGGTACAGCAGCAGAGCTTCAGGGAAGGTGGCGCGTTCGACGCCCCCGGGGGAGGCGTCTTCAAGTCCACCGACGGCGGCACGACGTGGAAGGCGCTCACCGAGGGGCTGCCCAACATCGTCCAGGCGAACCTCGCGGTGGCAACGTCCAATCCCAGGGTCATCTACGCCATGGTTGCGGGCGCCACGCCGGGCGGCGCGGGTGGCGGCCGCGGCGGTGCGGGGGGCGGCGGCGTCGGCCTCTACAAGTCCATCGATGGCGGCGAGCACTGGTTCCTCGCGGTGCGCGGCCAGGATGGACGCGGGACGCGGGCGCCGGATCCGCGCCCGCTCGCGCGTATCGGCGGCGGCGACCTTCCCCCGGTGGCTGTCGATCCCCGGAACGAGAACGTCGTCTACAGCCTCTCCGTCGTGCTGTGGCGATCCGAGGACGGGGGCCTGGCGTGGACGGCCGTTCGCGGCGCGCCCGGCGGCGACGACTATCAGAAGATGTGGATCAACCCGAACAACAGCGACATCCTCGTGGTGGTGACCGACCAGGGCGCGGTGGTGTCGGCGAACCGCGGCGAGAGCTGGAGCAACTGGTATACGCAGCCGACGGCCGCCTTGTACCACGCCTCGACCGACAACGCCTTCCCATACCGCGTGTGCAGCGGGCAGCAGGACTCGGGCTCCGCGTGCGTGGACAGCCGCGGAAACGACGGCGAAATCACGTTCCGCGACTGGCGCCCGGTGAACATCCAGGAGTACGGCGAGGCGGCGCCCGACCCGAAGAACCCCGATCTCGTCTACGGCAGCTCCCGCACCGGCGTCACCCTCTACGACCGCAGGACCGGCCAGACCAAGGCTGTCGGCCCGGCGATCACCCCCGACGCCTCGGGCACGGCCTACAACCGCAACGTCCGCACGATGCCGCTCGAGTGGTCGCCGGTCAACCCGAAGGTGCTGTTCTACGCACAGAACGCGGTCTACAGGACAGACGACGGTGGCGGCACGTGGGCGCGCATCAGCGGCGACCTCGCGCGCCAGGCATGGGAAGTGCCGGCCAACGCCGGGCGCTACGCAAGCGGCGTGACGCCAGGGCCGCAGGGTGCGGTCACCGCTCTTTCGCCGTCGCCGCTCGACGAGAACCTGCTGTGGGCGGGCACCGACGACGGCAACATCCAGGTGATGACCGGCGCCGCGCACGCGTGGACGAACGTCACGCCAGCGGCGATCAAGCCGTGGACGCGGATCTTCAACATCGAGGCGGGGCACTTCGACAAGCTCACCGCGTACGCGGCGGCCAACACGCTGCGCCTCGACGACCTCAACCCGCACTTCTACCGCACGCGCGACGGCGGCAAGACGTGGACTGAGATCAACACCGGCATCGCACCCGGCGCGCCGGCCAATTCGATCCGCGAGGATCCCCGGCAACCGGGTCTCCTCTACGCCGCCACCGACACGCAGGTGTGGGTGTCGTTCGACGATGGAGATCATTGGCAGCCGCTTCGGCTGGACATGCCGGCGATCTCGGTCCGCGACATCACGGTGAAAGACGACGCGACCTGCCTGTGCGCGGACCTCGTCGCGGCGACACATGGCCGGGGGTTCTGGATCCTCGACGACGTGACGCCGCTGCGCCAGGCGGCAGCGATCCGCGCGGCGCAGGCCTCCGGAGCCGCGTACCTCGTCAAGCCGGTGACCGCGGTGCGCGTGCGGTTCGGAATGAACGATCCGACGCCGTGGCCGCCGGAAGTCCCGGCGGGCGAAAACCCGCCGCCGGGCGCGATCCTCGACTACTTCCTCGCAAAGGACGCGTCGAGCCCGGTGAAGATTGAGATCCTCGACGCGGCCGGCCGCGTGGTGCGAACGTACGCGAGCACCGACCCGGTGCCGAATCCCGCGCCAGCCATTGATCCGGTCGCCTACAACAAGGTCTGCCAGGAGACCCCGAACGCGCCCGACTGCGGCCTGCCGCTGTACTGGCCGGCGGCGCCGATGGTCGTCTCGACACGCGCTGGGATGCACCGCGTGTGGTGGGACATGCGCCACGAGCCAATCGGCGAGGGAGGCGGGCGCGGCGGTGGCGCCGCGGCGGCCGTGCCGCGTCGAACCTACCCGCCGGTCAATGCGCCTTGGGCGGCTCCCGGCTCGTACACGGTTCGACTGACGGTTGACGGCAAGGCCTACACGCAGCCGATCGTGCTCCAACTCGACCCACGCGTGAAGGCGCCGGCGGCTGATCTCGCGCTCCTCGCGTCGCTGACGACGGAGATGTACGACGGCGCGCGCGCGGCGCGAGTGGCTTACAACACCGCTCGTGCGCTCTCGGGGCAACTGGAGGGAATGACCGGCGAGGGAATCGCCGAGTTCAAGGCTGCGATTGATGCGCTGGCCCCGACGCCAGCTGCCGGAGCCGGTGGCCGGGGCGGCAGTGGGGCTGGGGGCTTTGCAGGTGCCGCCGGCGGACGTGGTGCAGGCGACCAGGCGGGGCCGACGCTGACGGCCGCGAGCGGCACGCTGCTGGCCGCCGCGATGGCGATGCAGGGAGCGGAGACTGCGCCAACCGCCCGCGAAGTCGCGGCCTGCGCCGCAGCCCGCGTGCAGCAGGCGGCCGTGATGGGACGGTTCACAGAGCTGACGACGACCGGTTTGTCCGCGCTGAACGCGAAGCGGAAGGCGGCTGGACAGCCGGAGATCGTCGTCCCGAGACGGTGAGCTCCGCCCCGGGACACTGGCCTCGACCTCGACGGTTTCCGCCGTTACTTGTTCGAATCGCAGTAGACGCCCGAGCAGGGTGGCGGAGCGCCGGTCGACTGATTGATGCTGCCGACCATCCCGGGGTGGATGGTGCAGTGGTAGTTGCCGCCGTTGGTGGCCAGCGTCAGGGCGGCGCTCGAGCCGCCGGGCGGGATGTCGCCGGTGTCCAGCGACCCGTCGTTCATCACGATGTGATGCGTCACCGAGTCGGTGTTCTTCCACGCCATGGTCGTCCCCTGGCTCACCGCCGAGGGATTGGGGTTGAACGACGACGCGCCGCGGTCGCCGACGATCGCGATGGTCGTCCCGGCCGTGGTGCCGCCACCGCCGCCCGTGGGCGTTGGTGCCGTTGGCGCGGAGTAACCGCCGCTTCCGCCGCCGCACGCCCACACGCCAGCCACCGTCACAAGCGCCGCAGAAACGATCAGGGATCTCATGCTTTCTCTCCTTCGGAATTGCCGCCGACTGCACCCGGGAAGATGGCAAGAGCGATACCGCGGTCGAGGCGGCGGAATTGCCGCAGATTTCTTGTGACGGCCGGGTCGTCGCCAGGTTGGGGCTTTCGACCCCCGTAAGCGCTCTCGACTCGCGTAAGTCACCGCACCGCGTCAGCGGCCGATACCGGTGGCGAGGCCGGTGCGTCGCCGCCGCCTGACTGGTCCGGTTCTTGCGCCAACGACGGACGAACTCAGAGGTGAACGTGATCCACACCAAGCTGCTCCTGGCCTTGTCGGCGGTCGCGGTCTTCGCGGGCCTCGGGGCCGCAATGGAACGTCAGCCCGAAACGCTGCGCGTGGAGGGAACGAGCCGCGTGACGGTTCACGTGGGAAAGGCTGGCGCCTTCGGCTTCGCCGGGCACGCGCACGAAGTCGCGGCGCCGGTGACGGGCAGCGTCAGGCTGGACGTCTCCGATCTCGCACGGTCGGAAGTCCTGCTCGAATTCGCCAGCGCGTCCCTGCGCGTGACCGGCGAAGGCGAGCCGGCCCAGGACGTCCCCGAGGTTCAGCGGGTCATGCAGAGCGATCACGTCCTGGATGCGGGCCGGTATCCGAAGATCGTCTTCCGGTCGCGCCGGGTGACCCTGGGCGGCACGACCGGGCAGCTGCGAGATCTTTCCGTCGAAGGCGACCTCTCGTTGCACGGCGTCACGAAGCCGTGCGTGGTGCCGGTCCGCCTCGCCTTGCGCGACGGGTCGTTGACGGCCGAGGGCACGGCGACGCTCAAGCAGTCCGATTTCGGCATTCAGCCGGTTACCGCCGCCGGAGGCACTGTCCGGGTCAAGGACGTCCTCGACATCAGCTTCACCCTTCACGCGGCCAGGTAGGAGTCGCGTCACGAGCCTCCGCGCAGACGCGGGGCGGTGCTTCGGGCCAGAACATCCTCGTTCGCGCGCGGGGGTGCTTTCGGCTAGGATCCTGCCGATGCCGCGCAGGAAGATCGCGACCAGCGCCCTCGTGCTCGTCCTCGTCCTCGCCGCGCGCCCTGACGCGCAATCCCGCCCGGCCGGGGTCATCGACGTCGGGACGCTGCTCGTCGAGATGGTCGATCTCGACAACTTGGCCCGGATGCCGTCGCCGCCCTACAAGAGCGCCTCGGCCAGCAGCTACAGCCGCGCGAGCGCCGCGGGTGGCGACGACTGGTTCGACAACGCGGACGTCGGCCAGTTCGTGCGCACCGAGACGAACGGGGGACGCAAGGAGCACGTCCTCGCGGACCTGCGGGGACCAGGGACGATCACGAGGTTCTGGTCGGCCAATCCCGCCTGGACCAATACCATCCGCTTCTATTTCGATGACGAGATCCAGCCGCGGATCGCCATCCCGCTGAAGGATCTCTTCTCCGGTCAGTCGGCGCTGTTCGGCCCGGCGTTCTCCTATGTGAGCGGCACCGGCGGCAACCTCTACTATCCCCTGCCGTACCGGCGGGCGCTCAAGATCACGATCGAGGAGTTCGACAAGTTCCCGCGCCTCTACTACGAGATCGGTTACCGCAGTTACGGTGCCGGCGTGCGCGTCGAGACGTTCGATCCTTCCGTCGCCGGCCGCTGGGCCGGGACGGAGGCACGAACGGCCGCGCTCCTCGCCGCGCCTCGCTCGGCGCCTGCGCCGGTCACGGCCGAGTGGCACACGCACCGATTGACGATTCAGCCGGGCGCGACGGCCGCTCTTCCCGAAGTCCGCGGGCCGATGGCGATCTTCGAGTGGTCGGCGCGGGTGCTCGGAACACGGGAAGACGGGAGTTGGGCCGATCCAATGAGGGCTCACAACGCCTACCGGCACCTGCTGCTCGAGGTCGACTTCGACGGCGAGGCGAGCATCCGGACTCCGCTCGGCGATTTCTTCGGTTCCGGCCCCGGCATCAACGCCTACAGCAACCTCTACTTCACCGTCGCAGCAGACGGGACGATGACCAGCCGGCTGCTGATGCCCTTTCGCTCCTCGATGCGACTTGGCCTGGCGAATGCCGGCCGCGTCGCGTACCAGGTGGAACTACGCCTTCGCGTCGGCAGGCGGACCTTCGACGACCGCGACCTGCACCTCCGCGCCCAGTGGGACGTGCTGACCCGCGACAGTTGGCCGCCGTTCGATTGGAACGTCCTGACCGCGAGCGGGGCCGGCAAGGTCGTCGGCACCGTGTACCAAATCGCCAACCCGGTTCTGATCTGGTGGGGCGAGGGCGACCAGAAGATCTTCGTCGACGGCGAATCGTTCCCGAGCACGTTCGGGACGGGCTCCGAGGACGACTACGGGTTCGCGTACGGCGACAACCGGCCGTTCACTCGCCCGTACCACGCGCAGACCAGAGTGGACGGCCCGGCAAGCGGCGGCCACGTCAGCCTGAACCGGTGGTACGTCCTCGACGCGCTGCCCTACACCACCGGCGTGCGGTTCGACCAGGAGATGTGGCACTGGATGCCCTGCCGCCCCACCTGGTCGCACGTCGTCTACTGGTACGCAGCGCCGGGCGCAGCGGGCCCGCGCGACATCGACCGGAGCAGCCTCGCACCGGTGGATCTGGGAATCCGCGCGAACATGGTGGACCCGCAGGAAGGCGAACGCCTGCGCCACGAAGCGACCGGAGGCGTCGCGGCACCGGAGCGCCTGGCCAACTGCTCAGAAGCCGAACACCTCGTCTGGCGCAACGCGCGGCCCGGCGACCGCATGACCATCGCCTTCTCGGCGCCGGAGGCAGGCCGCTACTCGGTCGAACTCAACCTGGCCATGGCCGCAGACTATGGACGTTTCAGGCTCTTCGTAAACGGACAGGCTGTGCCCGAACCGATCGAGTGTTACTCGCCCAGACTCTTCTGGCTCCATCCGAGGCTGGGGGTGTTTCACCTGGTGAAGGGCGAGAACATCCTGACCGTCGAATCACTCGCGCCCAATCCCGCGGCCAAGGAGGGCAGCCTCTTTGGCCTCGATTACGTCTTCCTCGTCAAACAGTAGTCTTGTCCGTCGGAGGTCAGTCGGAACTGCGGTCAGTCAGTTACCGATCGCCTTGACGTACCGGAGCGTCTCCGGCTCGTAACCGAGATGCTCGTAGACGGCGCGCGCGTGGCGGTTGCGCTCGAAGACGTTGAGCGACAGCCGGGTGAAGTGCTGCTCGCGCGCCCAGCGCTCGGCCGCTTCGAGTAGCGCCCGCCCGGCGCCCGTCCCCTCGCTCTCGGCCGTGACAGCCAGCATGCCGACGTGGCCGTGACGCTCCCCGGTGAAGTAGTCCCGCGCGGTTTCGAGAAACACGAATCCCAGCCGGACGGCGCCGCCGTCCTGCGCGATCAGCAGCGCCGCCCCCTCGCGCGGGTCGCGGAAATGGGCGTCGAGCGCCCGCGATTCCGCCCCGATGATCTGTTCCGCTGTGCGCCAATGCGGACGCGGAAAGTCAGCGAGGCGCGCGGCGACGTCGAGGACGAAGTCGTGGTCGTCGAGCGTGCAGGGTCGGATGGCGAGGCCGGCAGTCTGTCGACGCACGGGGCTAGTCTACCGGAATCTGGGGCGTCCGCCGACCATGGTGAGCGCCCGACCTGCCCCGGCGCCGGCAACATCGGGACCGGCACCGTTGCACCGCCTCATGTCTCCCGACTATCATGCCTCGCCTATCATGCAGAAGAAGGAACTCCGCCTCGACATCGCCCTCGCTCTCGTGGCCGTTCTGGGCGTGAACCTCGTCCTCTATTTCCTGCTCGGATTCCGGCAGGGCGGCGACGCCCCGCGGTACCTGGGCGGCGCGGACCGACTCCTCGCCGGCGATGGGCTGTCGTTCCGCGAGCAGGCCTACTTCGGCTACATCTTCGTGGTTGCGCTGGTCAAGGCCGCTGGCCTGCCCGTGACCACCATCTACGTGATACACGTCGCCGCCGCCTGTGCGGCGGGCTTCGCCGCCATCCGCCTCGGCCGCGCGTACGGTGGCGAATTCGCCGGCGTGGTCGCCGGCCTGTCGTGGGCTCTCTTCTACGAAATCCAGAAGTGGAACTTCTACCTGGTCACCGACGGCCTCTTTACCTCCGCGGTCATGATCGCCTGCTGGTTGGTGATTCGCGCCAGCCGGTCGGACGTTGCCAGGCTCGTTGCCGCCCTGGCGGGAGTGATGGCAATGGCCTCGCTGCGCTTCAACGGGGTGCTTTTCGCCACCATCTGCCTCGTGTTCTTGTTCATCCGTGCCGATCCGCGTTCCCGCCGCCTCGTGGCCGCTGCCTTCGTCGTCCTCGCCATCCTGCCCAGCAGCGCGGATATCTCGCCGTTCCACTGGTGGCGTGCACCCGGCGAAGGCATCGCCAGGGAAGGCACGCTTGGCTTCATGACACAGGGCCAGGTCATCTGGGAGACGGTGCGGATCCCGATGCCGGCCGCCGGCGGAAGTTCCGGTCACACGCTGGTGGACCTGTTCGCGTACGTCTTCTCACATCCGCTCGCCGTGGCGCGGCTGTTTCTGTATCGCTCGCTCCACTATCTGTTTGCCTACAACCCCCACTTCTCGACGCCGCATATCCTCGCGAGTATTGTCCAGTGGCTAGCGATCTATGTCTTCGCCTCGATCGGACTGGTCGTCAGCTACCGTCGCGCGGGCCTCGCGGTCGCCTGGCTGCCCGTCATCTGGCTCTCGCAGGCTGCACTGGTCGTTCTGACGGTTGGCGACTACGACGGCCGATACTCGCTGTACGGCGCCCCGGCGCTCTTGCCGTTTGTTGCCGTCGGTGTGCACGCCACGTGGCTCGTCATCTCGGCCCGCCTCGCCGCACGGCGCGCGGCCGCGGAGCCCGCATGACGAGCGACAGGCCGGGCGAAGCGGAGCGGGCCTTCCTGGCGGCTCGCCGGGCGCACTGGGATGGGGTCGCCGCGGCCATCGATCGCTATGACCGGGGCTCTGTCGGCTATCACGCGCGAGTGGCGGAAGTTTATCGCTCCCTGGTTCCCGCAGGACAGCGGGTGCTCGAGGTCGGCTGCGGCGCCGGAGAGCTGCTCGCCGCCGTGAGGCCGGCGTACGGCGTAGGGGTCGATTTGTCACCGGCAACGCTCGCAATCGCTCGGGCAAGGCACCCGCAACTCCGTTTCATCCTGTCGGCGGCCGAGGCCCTCACCCTCGACGAGCGATTCGACTACATCATCTGCTCCGACATCGTGAACGAACTCTGGGACGTGCAGCGAGTCTTTGAGGCTCTTGCCGCCATGTCGACGCCGCGCACCCGACTGGTCCTCAACTTCTACAGCCGACTTTGGGAACTGCCTCTCCGGGTCGCAAAGAGGTTCGGCGCGTCGCGGCCGCTGCTCGAACAGAACTGGCTGACCGTCGAGGACGTGGCGAACCTGCTGGCCCTCTCTGGCCACGAGATCGTTCGCCGTTCGGAGGAAGTGCTGTGGCCGGCGCGGACTCCACTGATCTCGCGGCTCTGCAACCGGAGGCTGGTCAGGCTGTGGCCGTTCGGAGCGATGGCTCTGTCCCACTTCGTGGTCGCTCGCCCAGTTCGAGACATACCCCGGTCCCCCAAGCCGTCCGTTTCAGTGGTGGTACCGGCACGAAACGAAGCAGGAAACATCGGCGCGATCTTCGATCGCCTGCCGCATCTCGGTGGCGATACCGAATTGATCTTCGTCGAAGGCGGGTCGACCGACGGCACCCGAGAGGTGATTGAGCAGCAGATTCGAGCGCACCCGGCAGTGCGGGCCCGCCTGTACCTGCAGACCGGTCAAGGCAAGGGTGACGCGGTGCGCCTGGGTTTCGCCCGCGCGACCGGCGACATCCTGATGATCCTCGACGCAGACATGACAGTGGCACCTGAGGATCTCGAGCGCTTCTACGCGGCGATTAGATCGGGGGTTGGCGAGTTCGTCAACGGCGTTCGGCTCGTCTACCCAATGCAGAACCGCGCGATGCGGTTCTTCAACCTTCTGGGGAACAAGTTCTTCAGCCTGTTGTTCTCCTGGTTGCTGGGACAGCCGATCAAGGACACGCTCTGCGGTACGAAAGTGTTGTGGCGGAGCGACTACGAGCTGATCAGCGCATCCCGCAACAGCTTTGGCACCTTCGACCCATTCGGCGACTTCGATCTGCTCTTCGGCGCAGCGGGCCTGAGCTTGAAGATTGTCGAGATGCCCATTCGTTACCGTGAGCGGACCTACGGAGAGACCAACATCCGGCGCTGGAGCGATGGATGGCTCTTGCTGAAAATGGCCGGAGTCGCAGCCCGACGCCTCAAGTGGATATGAAGATGGCGGACCGGGTATCGCACGAAGTCGAGCACGGGAAACTCCTCGCGAGCCTCGACCCCGAGTACGTCTGGGGGTGGAAGACGCCAGCCGGCCGGCTGCGCGCGGAACGCCGGGCGGAGACAATCGCAGCCGCCGCTCGGCTGGCGCGGGGCGTCCGTGCAGTCGAGATTGGATGCGGGACTGGCATGTTCACCGAGATGTTCGCGGCCGCCGGGGCTAGCATCCTCGCCGTGGACGTCTCGCCGGAGCTTCTGTCGTTGGCGCGTAACCGCGCACTGCCAGAGGACCGCGTCCGATTCGTGTGCCAGAGGTTCGAGGAGTTGACCGATGAGAGCGGTTTCGACGCCGTCATCGGTTCATCGGTCCTGCATCACCTCGACGTCTCCGCTTCCCTTCGCAACATCCGGCGACTGCTCAAACCTGGTGGCTGGATGAGCTTTGCCGAGCCTAATCTGCTCAACCCGCAGGTCTTTCTCGAGCGGCATCCGGGTCCGTTTCATCGCCTGTTCTATTACATCTCCCCTGACGAGACAGCCTTCGTCCGCTGGAGCCTGACACGCGTGCTTTCGCGGCACGGGTTCGAGTCCATCCGCATCACACCGTTCGACTGGTTGCACCCGGCGACCCCTCGTCCCCTCATTGGCATCGTGCGCACGGTCGGCAGCGTGCTCGAGTCAGTGCCAGGCGTCCGAGAGTTTGCCGGCTCGCTGCACATCTCGGCTCGGCGTCCCACGTCGTGACGCGCGCTCATCGGCTCATCTTCAGCACCCAGGCCGGCTGCTGCAGCAGCGGCTCGGGCACGTCGGGCAACTCGATGCTGATGCCGTTCCCGACCGCCGCGAACGTGAGCGGGGAATCGGCAGGGCTGACGCGTTGCTCCGACTGCGGCCGCCCGGCGGCCCCTCCGCCGAGCAGGGTCACCGACTTGATGCCGGCCAGGTCTTTCACGACGAACCGGCGTCCCGGCCAGCGGGGCAGGATGGCATAGACGTCGTGGCCCTTCGCCGTGAAGAATGCCTCGATGGCGGCTTTGCCCGGCTCGGGACGGCCCGCCAGCTTCGTCACGTCGTAGGCGGCCTCGTACTCCTTGTTGTAGTCCACCGCCGGCACCTCGCCGGCGCTCCACTGGCGCGTCACCTTCCACGGCCGCGTCCCGTAGATCGCCTCCCCGTTGATCTGCAGCCAACGGCCGATCTGCACGAGCCGCTCTTCCATCACGACGGGAATGGTGCCGTCGGCGCCCGGACCGATGTCCAGGAGGAGGTTCCCCCCGCGGCTCACGAGATCGACCAGCATGATCACCAACTCCCGGCCGGTCCGGTAGTGATCGAGGCGCTCCGCGCGGTTGTAGCCGTAGCTGAAGCCCATGCCGCGGCTCTCCTCCCACGGGTGGTCGAGTCCGCTCATGCCCGGCGTGTACTCGGTGGTCCAGTAGCCGCCGTGCTTGTGCCGCGAGTCGCTCCCCCAGCGGTCGTTGATCACGACCTCGTCTTTCACCGGGGACTCGTTGAACAGCCAGGCAAGCAGCTCGGGACTGCGCCATTCGGCCGAGGGCAGGTCCCACTCGCCGTCGCTGAAGATGATCGACGGTTTGTAGCGCGTGACGAGGTCCTTGAACTGCGGGAACACGTGCTGGTCCACGTAGCGCCGCTTGTCGGTGAGCCAGACAGGGTTGTACCACTCGTAGAGCGAGTAGTAGTACCCCATGCGAAGGCCCTTCCGCCGCACGGCGTCCGTCAGGTCTCCGAGGAGATCGCGCTTCGGCCCGATCTCCACCGCGTTCCACGGCCGCCCCCAGATTGCGGATGCCTCCTTGCTCGGCCACAGAGCGAAGCCCTCGTGATGCTTCGACGTGAGCACGACGTACTTCGCGCCGGAGCGTGCGAAGACGTCCGCCCAGTGATCGGGGTCGAACAACTCGGCGCGGAACTGCGGCGCAAAATCCGGGTACGTGAAGTCGGCCCCGTAGCGGTTCTGGTGGTACGCCCAGGTCCCGGTCTGGATGGCGCTGGCCTTCGGGTCGCTCTTCCCGCCGGTCATCGCGTTCCAATACCACTCGGCATACGCGAGCTTGCCCGGGATGACCGGCGCGTACGCCGGCACCGAGTACACGCCCCAGTGGATGAAGATCCCGAACTTGGCGTCCGGGAACCACGCGGGCGTCGGCCGCTTGTCGATCGACTCCCACGTCGGCTGGTAAGGGGCCTGGCCAAGCAGCCCGGCAACGGCGAGCAGGAACAGGAGGGGTCGCATGATGCCGCCACACTAGTTCCGTGCCGCGGCGCTGTCAACGGCCGAGACGGCTGTGTTACGGGGGTGAGCTTTCCGTAAGGACCTCATCGAGATACGTAAACTACCAGAGCGTCCCTGCCCGCTGGTTGTTCGGGTAGATGTAGTAGCGGGACGTGCCGAACGGCATGAACTCGTTGGCAAACCCGTCCCACTCGGGCGGCATGTGTCCGCCGTGGAGGTGGATGACGGTTCCTTCCCCGGAGCCCGCGAACGCCGGGAGGCTGTTGGTGAACCGGATGACCGTCGTTCGCCCTGCGCTCGCGCGAATCAACGGTCCGGGAAACCGCCCGTCGTAGCCCCAGATCGTCGTGTTGAGGCTGGGGATGATCTGCACCGAGGCTTCGCGCATGTCGAAGTCGAAGAGGTCGATGTCGTCCGACACCTGGCCGCGGATGAAGTCCACGAAGTCGTCCGTCAGCTCGCGGGACGGGATCGGCCGCGTCTCGGCGCGCAGGAGCGCGATCAGCTGGTCTCGAGTGATGGTCGCCGGGGGCTCGGCCCCGGGAACCGGCAGGCTCGCGCGAAAGGGAACGGTCGCCGGGCTGCGCGGAGCTGTGACGTCGTCTACGGGCCACGCGGGGCGCGCCGGAAACGCGGCGGCCAGCGTCGCGGGAAGCCCAATCTTCATCAGTGTTCGGCGGGAAAGCATCTCTCCTCCACGGCGCGCGCTGCGGACTCGCGGCGCGCTGCGCACGGCTTGTCGCTGGCTGCACACTGCGCACCGGGCGCTGCGCGGCCCACTGGCTCGAGTCTCCTGGAAGGCCCTGATTCGATGACACACCGGCAGACCGCTGGTCGTCCAGCGGGTTGCCTCGCCGAAGCGGCAGTTGCGGCCAGGTGCGACGCTTGCGGAAATCGCGGGTCGCAGCACGAGGCTTGAGCCGTCGCGCGAGGCTTGAGCCCGCCGCTTGAGCCTCGCGCGAGCCCTCCCTCTATCGTCCGGCGGCCGACGAGCGAAGCAGGCGGGTGCGCACGAGGTGAATGACGTCCTCGGGCAGGAACGGTTTGCGCAGGACCGGGAAGTCCTGGCGCTCGCAGAGCGCGGCCTCGTCGGCCGACAACTCCATGCCGGTCGTCATGACGATGTGCAGGCGGGGATGCGCGCGCAGGAGTTCGAGCGCGAGCGACAGGCCGTCGGCATCGGGAAGCACGACGTCCACGATGGCGAGGTCGATGCGCCGTCGCGCCGCGATCTCGCGCGCCTCCTGGGCGGTCGCCGCCACCACCGGCTCGGCGCCGGCGGTGTTGAGCGCGTGATCCAGCCACTTGAGCAGGTGGGCGTTCTCCTCGACCACGAGACCCACCGGGCGCGGCCAGGGCTCCGCGTCCGTCGCGGCTGCATCGGGCTGCAGGTTGAGCGTCGCGCCGTCCGGCGATACGTCAACGGCCACCCGCCCGCCCGGCGGCACCTCGCCGTCCGCCACGAGGGCGGCGATCGGTTGCGTCAGCAGGCGGTGGATGGTCCGCTTCAGCTCGCGGGCGCCGTATTGCTCGCTGGTGCCGCGATCGAGCAGCAGCCGGCGCGCCGCCGGCGTGACGACGACGTCGAACGACCGGTCGCCGAGCCGCGCCCGCACGTGGTCCTGGAGCTCGGAGATGTGTTGGTCGAGGATCTCCGCCAGCGCCGCGGAATCGAGCGGCCGGTACGTGATCACGACGTCGATGCGGTTGACGAACTCGGGTGAGAAGCGGCGCCGCACGGCCTCGGCCGCGACAGACTGCAGGCGGTCGGCGATGCTCGCCGCCGACCGCCGCTCGATGCCCTGGAACCCGATATCCGGGCGCACGACCTTCAGCATCTGGCGGGCGCCGAGGTTGCTCGTGAGGAAGACGAGCGTCTTCTCGAAGTTCACCGTGTTGTTGTCGCCCAGGCGCAGCACGCCGCGATCGAGGAGCCCGAGGAGCAGCGCGGTCAGCGACGGCGCCGCCTTCTCGATCTCGTCGAACAGGACGACCGCGAGGTCGGAGCCGGGGCTGACGACGGCCAGCAGGCGCTCCTGGGTGAGAAGCGGCTTGGTCTCCCGGTGCCCGATGTAGCCCGGGGGCGCGCCAATCAGTTTCGCGACCTCGTGGTCCGCCTGGTACTCCGCACAGTCGATCTTCAGCAGGTGCCTCGGGCTGCCGTGGAGGGTCTCGGCGATCGCCTCCACGGTCCGCGTCTTCCCGGTGCCCGTCGGCCCGAGCAGCAGGAAGATGCCCGCCGGCCGGTCGGGTGGATTGAGGTGCGCCTGGTACATCTGGAGGTACGGCACGATGTGCTTCAGCGCCTCCGGCTGTCCGGCCACCTTGCGCGAGAGCATCTCGGCGAACCGTCCTGGTCCTCCGGCCAACGAATCGGGCGGGCGTGCCTCCACGGGTCCCTTCTCCCTCGACGTGATACGTGATGATGTGAGCCGCCGGTCGATTATATAGCGCCCGCGGGCCGTGAACGTGGCACGCAAACGCAACGCAGAGCTGCACGCGGCTCATGCAGCGAAAGGGATGGCATCGCGTCAGTGAACGCGCTATAAGATCTCTCTCCCACCAATTTCGTCTGGTGCCGGAGGCTCGGTTAGGACAACGAGCGTCGGGAGATGGTTTCCTTCGATTCGGCCGGCCGTTCTCACGACGAGGGCGGCACGGCAACCCCCACAAGGAGGCGTCTATGACCGACAAGAACACCGTAGTCCGACGGCTGTTCGACGACGTGTGGAACAAGGGAAACGTGAAGCTCGTGGACGAGATCTTCACCGGCAACTACGTCGGCAACGACCCCGTCGCGCCGGCGCGGGGACCCAACGGGGTCCGGGACCTCGTGAACAAGTACCGGAACGCGTTCCCGGATTGTCGTCTCGAGATCGACCAGATCCTGCCCTCCGGCGATCAGGTCGTCGTCCGCTGGCACTACAGCGGCACGCACACGAGCCCGTTCGAGGGCATCCCGCCGACGGGACGCCACGTGACCGGCCCGGGCATCTCGATCTACCGCTTCAAGGGGGACAAGATCGAGGAGTCCTTCGACAACTGGGACGCGCTCGGGATGATGCAGCAGCTGGGAGTCGTGACGCTGCCCGGCAAGACGTTCAAGGTCGGCCTGTGAGCCACTGACCGTTGCGGGCGGCCCGAGGCACGGGTGCCGCGGGCCGCCCCTCCCCATTTGACATCCCAATGGAGCGGCGCTAGACTCCATTTGCATGTCAAATAGAGGCGCCGGGAGAACCGAGCTGCTGCAGGGCACCCTCGACCTCATGGTGCTGCGCACGCTCGAGGCCATGGGGCCGCTCCACGGCTACGCGATTGCCTCCCGCCTCGCGCAGGTCTCCGACGGCGCCATCCAGCTGAACATGGGAACCCTCTACCCGGCGCTCGTCCGCCTCGAGCGGCGCGGTTTCGTGCGCGGGCGCTGGAGCACGACCGAGAACAACCGGCGCGCGCGGTTCTATGCGATCACGGCGGCCGGGCGCCGCCAACTCGAGGCGGAGCGGGCGGGCTGGCTGCGGATGTCCGGCATCATCCACCGCCTGCTCGACGAGAACTCGTAGCAGAAGAGGAGCGAACCGCCGATGTGGTCGCTGAGGGAGACCGCGTGGCGCCTGGCGGCGGCGATCCGGCGCCGCCGGCTCGACCGGGACACCGCCGCGGAGATGCGGTTCCACCTCGACATGGAAACGCGGGCCGGCCTGGCGCGCGGACTCTCGACAGAAGAGGCTCGCCGGCAGGCTCGCCTGCGCGCCGGCTCGCTCGAGTCGAGCCTCGACGCGGTTCGCGATGAGCGCGGCCTCGGCCCGCTCGACGGCACCCTGGCGGACCTGCGGCACGCGTGCGCCGCGCTGCGCCGGCAACCGGGTTTCGCGCTGACCGTCGGCTCGGCGCTCGCCCTCGCCGTCGCGCTGAACACCCTCATCGTGGCGATTGCCGACGGCGTGCTCCGCCGCCCGCTTCCCTACCCCGAGCCCGACCGCCTGGTGCGCATCTTCGAGCAAAGCCAGCGGAACCCGATGTTCCCCGTCTCGATCGCGAACTACCTCGAGGTCCGGCGCTCCGCGCGCACGCTCTCGGCGATCGCGCTCTACACCCGGGACGACCTGCAGTTGATGCACGGCGACCGCCCCGAGCGCCTCGACACGGTCGCCATCAGCGACACCTTCTTCCCGACGCTCGGCATCCTCCCGGCCCTGGGCCGGAACTTCGGACCGAACGACCTCCGGGCCGACGCCCGCGTGGTCATCCTCAGCAACCGGCTGTGGGCCACGCGCTTCGAGCGGGATCCGGCGATCGTCGGGAAGGCGATCCGGCTCGATCGGCAGGACTGGGTCGTCGTCGGGGTCATGCCCGAGGGGTTGCAGCACGTGGGTGGCGCGTACCGGTCGCCGCTCCAGGGCGAGACGGTCGCCCTGTGGCGTCCCCTGGCCATGGACCTGCCGGAACAGGGGCTCAGGTCGTGGCACTTCACCAACGCCGTCGCACGCCTGAAACCCGGCGTGACGGTCGCGCAGGCAAGCGGCGACATCAACGTCATCATGACCGCGTTGCGACAGCAGTACCCGGCGCCCAACGAAGGCGTCACGCTGCGCGTCGAGACGCTCGCGCACGTGGTGACGGCTTCGTCGCGCGCAACCGTCCGGCTGCTCCTCGCCGCGGGCGCCCTCGTCCTGCTCATCGCCGCGGTCAACGTCGCGGGCCTGTGCGTCGCTCGCGTCCTGGCCCGGCGCCAGGAACTCGCCATCCGGCAGGCGCTCGGCGCCGGCCGCTGGCGCGTGGTGCGAGCCGTGCTGTCGGAGAACGTCGTGGTCGGCGCCGTCGGCGGCGCCGCCGGCCTCGCCATTGCCGCGGCGCTGCTCCCGGTGCTCCGCACCATCCTCCCGGCGGACTTCCCCCGCCTGCACGAGGTCCGACTGTCGTCGGCCACGGTCGGCTTCGCCTGGGCGGCCGCGCTCGCCGCCAGCCTGGCCGCGGGGTTCCTGCCCGCCCTGGCGCAAAGCCGCGACGCCGCGGGCACCAGGCTCGCAACGGCCCAGAGCCGGACGGTTTCCACGACACGAGGCGCCCGTCGGCTGCGCTCGGGCCTCGTCGTCGGCGAGGTGGCGCTCGCGTGTCTCCTGTGTGTCGCCACGCTGCTGCTCGTCCGCAGCGCCATGCAGCTGGCTGGCCGCGATCACGGGTTCGTGCCCGGTCACGTGCTGACCTTCTCGCTGTCGCCGCCGCCGGCGTCCTACCCCCCGCCGGAGCGCGCGCAGCTGTACGCCGACCTCCTTCGCGGATGGTCCTCGCTTCCCGGCGTGCGAGCGGCGGGCATGACGACCAACCTGCCGTGGACCGGTTACGACGAGAACACGTCGTTCGACCTTGTCGGCCGGGCGGCCCCAACGGGAGACAGCCCGCAGGCGAGGTTCCAGGCAGCCAGCCCGGGGTTCTTCCGTGCGCTTCGCATGCGGCTGATCGCCGGCCGCCTGTTCGATGACAGGGATGGGCCGGCCTCGCCGCCAGCCGTCGTGGTCAACCAGGCGCTGGCCCGCAGGTGGTTCCCCGCCGGCGACATCGTCGGTCAGCGCCTGCAAATCTGGGGCGACCCGCGCACGGTCGTCGGCGTCGTCGCTGACATTCGCGACGACCCGGCGGGCGCTGGTGCGGAGCCCGCGTTCTGGTTTCCTCTTTCCCAACAGCCGTTCCGCAGCGTCCAGGCGGTGCTGCGCACCGACGTCGATCCCCTCACGATGATCAGCGCAGCCGCCGACGTGGTTCGCCGGGCGGATCGGGAACTGCCGATGTCCGAGGTGCGGACGCTGGACGACGTCACGGCCACGGCCCTGGGCGAACGCCGGTTTGCGCTCTGGTTCTTCCAGGCGTTCGCGGTGCTCGCCCTGGCGCTGGCCGCGTTCGGGATCTACGGGGTGCTCGCGTACGACGTCCAACAGCGGCGGCGTGAACTCGGGGTCCGCATGGCGATGGGCGCCACGCGCGGCAACGTCGCGCGGATGGTCCTCTCGAACGGCCTGCGCATGGCCGGCCTCGGCATCCTCCTCGGCGTCCTCGCGGCGCCGATCGGCCTGAAGGCGCTTGCGACGCTTCTCTTTGGAGTGTCGAGCGCCGATCCCGCCAGCCTGGCAATCGGACCTCTCCTCCTCGGTTCCGTCGCCGCCCTCGCTGCCGGCATCCCTGCCTGGCGCGCGTCCCGCTCGGAGGCGCTCGCGGCCTTGCGCGAGCAGTAACCCCAACCGGCGCCCGTCATACCGAACCGCCACGTTGCCAAATCGCCAAATCGCAAAATCGTCAAATGGCCTAAATCCATTCCGGGTATCATGGCGCCCGATCGGATGACCGCGGTGTCCTCGCCGCCCTTCGACTCGCTCACCCTCGCTCAGGGCCGGGGCACCTGTCCTACGGAGAACTCATGAACAGATCCGTCACGCGCCTTGCCTTTCTGCTCGTCTTCCTTGCCCTCCTCTTCTCGGGCTCGGGCACCGACACGCTCAGGGCCCAGGGACAGGTCACTTCGCCGGAGACAGTTCTTCGGCTTCCGCATGGGCGCGGACCGCAAGATCGCCCGCTGGGACAAGCTGGTCGAGTACTACCGGCTGCTCGAGAAACAGGGCGCCGGCAAGGTGAAGGTCGTGGACATGGGCCCGACCGAGATGGGCAACCCGTTCCTGCTGCTCGTCGTCACGTCGCCCGCCAACCAGAAGAACCTCGACCTGCTCCGTCAGAACAACCTGAAGTTGAGCGATCCGCGCGGGATGACGGAGGCCGAGGCCCGCAAGGTGGCGGCCACGACCAAGCCCGTCGTGTGCATGACGATGAGCATGCACGCGACCGAGATCGGCGGGGCGCAGATGTCGCCGGAACTGGTCTACGACCTGGTGACGCGCCAGGACGCCGAGACGCAGCGGATCCTCGATAACGTGGTCTTCCTGCTCGTCCCGTCGTTCAACCCCGACGGCCAGATCATGGTGACCGACTGGTACAACAAGTACCTGGGCACCGAGTACGAGGGCGTCGAACCTGCCGTGGCTGTACAACAAGTACATCGGCCACGACAACAACCGCGACGCGCTCACCATGAACATGAAGGAATCGCAGTACGTGGGTCGGCTCCTGTTCACGGAGTGGAAGCCGCAGGCCTACTTCGATTTCCACCACATGGGGAGCTACGGCGCGCGCATCTTCTTCCCGCCCTACGCCGAACCCATCCGCCCGCTGGCCGATCCGCTGGTGTGGCGCGAGGCGGCCTGGTACGGGGCGGAGATGGCGAACAAGGCCGAGGAAGCCGGGCTGTCCGGCGTGATGAACGACGGGCAGTACTCCGGCTGGGGGCACTTCGGATTCCACTGGATCACCCCCTTCCACAACATCGCGGGCATGCTGACCGAGTCGGCGAGCGCGAGGCTGGCGACGCCGATCTGCATCGACCCGAGCCAGCTCTCGGGCGGCGCCCGCAACCTGCAGCGGCCGCGCGACGAGCAGATGAACTTCCCCAACCCCTGGCCTGGCGGCTGGTGGACGCTCCGCGGGATCGTGGAACGCCAGAAGGTGGGCGCATGGGGCCTGCTCGACTGCGTCGCGCGCAACGCGGAAACCATCGTCTGGGACACGTACCTGAAGGCGATCCGCCAGACCGAGCGGGGGGCCGCGGGAAAGCCGACGGCGTACGTGATCTCCGCCGCACAGCACGATCCGCTGACCCGCAACAAGCTCGTGAACGCGCTGCTGGCCCAGGGCATCGAGGTCATGCAGTCGGCAAAGGGGTTCGCGACGCCGGACGGCAACGACGTACCCGCCGGGGTCGTTCTACGTGTCGCTCGCGCAGCCGAAGATGGGCCTAATCCGCTACCTGCTCGGCGAAACCCACTACCCGGACAACGAGTGGACACGGCAGCAGGACGGCACGCCGATCCGGCCCTACGACATGGGCCAGGATGTCCTCTCCGACTACATGGGCATCAAGGTTGACCCGCTCGACGAGGCCGTCAAGGCGGACTTTGCGAAGGTGGCGGCGCCCATCGCGCCGGCCGGCAAGGTGACGAAGGGGCGCGGCGGGATACGTCATCGACGGACGCCTGAACGATGCCTTCAAGGCGATGAATCTCCTCTTCGACAAGAACGTGGCCCTGCGGCGTGTGGACATGACCGGCGAGGGACTGCGCGCGGGCGACTTCCTCGTGCCGGCGACCGCGCCGGAGACTGTCCTGGCCGACGTGGCGAAGGCCACCGGCGTCGATTTCGCCCCGCTGAAGGCCGAGCCGAAGGCCGCTCACGACCTGAAGCGGATGCGCATCGGGATGTACCAGCGCTACCGGGGCGGGAACATGGACGAGGGCTGGACGCGCTGGATCTTCGAGCAGTTCGCCTTCCAGTTCAAGAACGTCTACGACCCCGAGATCAAGAAGGGCAACCTCAACGCCGCCTACGACGTGTTCATCTTCGCGGACGATTCGACCGGCGCGATCACCGGCGACCCGTCGGCGCGGCGCGGCGGTGGTGGTGGTGAATTTGGCCCCGCGCGATTCGACGGCGTGCCGGACACCACGCCGCCCGAGTACCAGAGCGGCATGGGCAACGACGGCGTGAACGCGATCAAGGAGTTCGTCCAGAAGGGCGGAACGCTCGTCACGCTGGGTGGGGCGACTGACTTCGCGATTACGCGGCTCGGCCTGCCCGTGCGCAACGTCCTCGACGGCGTCAGCACGAAGGAGTTCTTCTGCCCCGGCTCGACG
This sequence comes from uncultured Acidobacteriota bacterium, assembly GCA_963724775.1. GTDB lineage: Bacteria > Acidobacteriota > Vicinamibacteria > Vicinamibacterales > Fen-181 > CAVRWB01. Next base: position 206,366 of record CAVRWB010000017.1, on the reverse strand, counting down.
CTCCGCGTCAAGATCGACAACACGCATCCCCTGGGTTACGGGATGCCCGCCGAGGGCCTGGTGCTCTTCCACTACAGCCCCGCCTTCGACGTCGTCGCGACCGACTTCAACGACCGCCACGACATCATCGTCCGCTACGCCGATCGAGACGTCGAGCGGAGCGGGTGGCTGAACGGCGAGAAGTACATCGCGGGCAGGACGGCGATGGCCTCGCTCGGCTACGGGCAAGGGCGCGTCGTGCTCGTGGGATTCCGCACGCAGAACCGCGCGCAAACGCACGGGACGTACAAGTTCCTGTTCAACGCGATGGTGACGCCGCCGGCGCGGACGCCGCGGGCAGGGAGCGCCGAGCGGTAACCGGGGATTGACGACTCAGTCTGTCCGGCCCGCAGGCCTCAAACGGATCAAACGATGAGCTTGCGGGCCGGCCCGATGCTCGTCGCATTGTGTTCGACATCGTACCAATGCGCCTGCGGCACTGAACTTCACGCCCGCCGCGGCCGATGAACCATTCAGAGTGAGTCACCGTCCACCGGCGGACAACGCTGGCGTGGTGAGCCGTTCCGCGTCCGCCGCTTCGGTGGCGGCCCCTTCCCCGGCAAACGGCGAACCCGCCGTCCTTCAACGCGATCTGGGTCGCTTCCTGGTCGACTTGTCGATCGCGCTGCACAAGTTCGCGATGTACCCCGCCGGTCACCCCTCGCTCGAACCCGTCATGGAATCGCTCGCGCGGCGGACAGAGGCCCTGCTCCAGGACCGCCCGCGGTTTGCCGTGGGCGTCGCCCGCGACCGCCTGGTCATCGAGGGCGTCGTCACCGACGAGCGGCACCCCCTGCTCTGCGGCCTGGCCGATCGCCTGCACCATCACCACCTCGCCGCCCTGTCGTTCTACCGCGGCGTCACGATGGGGGAACTGGCGCAGGTCGTCATGGCGATCGCCGAGGATCCCAAATGGGGCAATGGCCCGCTGGGCACGCGGCAGCCCGGACGGATGCCGTCGTGGCCCCACGTCAGCCTGCACCCGCTCACGGTCGGCTGCCTGGAAATCGTCGCCGGCCGCGAGGGCGACGGCGTGGGGCCGGTCCGTTCCGCCGAGCTCTGGGTGGGCCTCGCTCAGGCCGCGCTCGGACGCGATCCCGTCGCTGCCGGCCCCCCTGTCCCGACGGAGCCGGCCGTCGTCGCCAAAGCCATCGACGAACATCAGCCGGTCGAGGCCTACGACCAGGTGATTGTCGGCTACCTGCAACAAATCTCCGAGGAAGTGCGCACCTCCTGCTCACCCGATGCCCTGGAGCTGCGGCGGCGAGTGTCGACACTCGTGTCCGCGATGCGGCCGGAGACCTTGCAGCGCCTGCTCGCGATGGGAGGCGATGGCCGCCAGCGGCGCACGTTCGTGCAGAGCGCGAGCGCCGGAATGAGCGCGGGCGCCGTCGTGGACCTGGTGAGGGCCGCGGCCGAAGCGTCGAACGAAGCGCTCTCGAACGGCCTCGTCCGGCTCCTCACCAAGCTGGCCGCGCATGCGGATGCGGGGGCGGCCACGGTGCAGCCGCTCGCCGACTCGGCGCTGCGGCTGCAGATCGAGCGGCTGACCTATGGCTGCGCGCTCCCCGACCCCAACCCGTCGGACTACACCGAGATGTTGCAGCGGATCACGCACGGCGCGACTGTCCGCGCGCCCGAGCTGGCCGAATCGACGCGCGGGCTGGCCGACCCCGTCCGTCTCTTGCAGACGTGTCTTGAGATCGAGCACGACGGTCCGACACTCTGGCGCGCCCTCGCAACGGCCGTGGAGGAAGGCGAGCTGACCCGGGTGATCGAGCTCCTCGGGCCGGCGCGCGTGCGCGATAGCCTCGAGGACCGCACGTGGCACGCGCTCGTGTCGGCCGACACCGTTCGCGAGCTGCTCAGGCGCGTGCCGGCGGATCTGGCCTCGGTCGATGCGCTCCTTCCCCACCTCCCCGGCGACGCGCTGGAGCCGCTGTTCGATGTCCTCGTGGATTCTGAGGACCGACACCTGCGCCGCGCCGCATTCGATCGACTTCGCCGGAGAGGGAGTGACGCCGCCGAGCGCGCCCTCACGCGGATGAACGACGAACGCTGGTACGTCCAGCGCAACCTGCTGGCGTTGCTCGCCGAAGTGGAGGCAGTCCCAGCCGGCTGCGATCCCTCGCCATGGCTCGCACACGGTGATGCGCGGGTCCGCCGCGAAGCGCTGCGTGTGGCGCTGCGCCTCGACAGCTTCCGCGACCGCGCCCTGCCGGCGGCGCTCGCTGACAGCGACGAGCGCGTCCTGCGCATGGCGCTGGCGGCCGCGCTCGACCATTCGTCGCCCGCCGTCACGCGGCGGCTGGCCGAGCTTGCAGCACAAGACACGATGCCCGACGAGCTGCGAGCTGCCGCCATCGCGGCGCTGGCCCGCGCCAGCCGCCAACCCGGAACGCTCGAGCTGTTGATGCGCATCGCGTGCGGCGATGGCCGGCTCGCGTGGTGGCCCGGCGCTCGCGTGCCACGGGGCCAGACCGTCGTCGCCGCGCTGACTGCGCTGGCCGAGCACTGGCCGCACGAGCCGCGCGCGGCGGCGCTCGTTCGGCGCGCGGCGGCATCTCCTCACCCGGAGATCCGCCTCGCCGTGAAAGCCGCAACCCCATGACACAGGCCGCCCGGTTCCTGAGCTCGTTCGGGCGCGCCCTCTCCTCGGCTGCGCTGTACAGCGAGCGGCACCCGACGCTCGAGCGCGCGATCGACGCCGCGTGGCGAGACCTCGACGATCTCCTCGCCGTCGCGTCCCGTCCCACGTTCACGTTCCTCGGCGCGAGCGTGCTGTTCGGCGACGTCCCGCTGACCGACCGCCGGGGGTGGGAGTGGTCGGAACGCCTGGCAGCGGCCGGCATCCAGCGGGTCCAGTTCGAAACGCTTCTCGGGCGCGAGGCCTTCGAGGCGTTCGTGTTCGACGTGTGCGCCCGGCTCGCCGGGCAGGAGGCGGAATCGGCGTGCTCGCGATCGCTCGCCACGCAGGCGGTGCGCTACGGCGCGGTGGGCCTTCGCGGTGACGCGGCGGCGCACGACGCGCCGATGCAGACCGCGACGCTCGCCTTCGCCCTGGACGCCGAGATCGACACCGTGCGCTGGGTGCACCAGGAGGTCAGCGACGCCCACCTGCTGCCTCTGACGGAGGTCGAGGCGATCGTCCGTTCACTGTCGGTCGCCATGCACGCGAACCCCCAGATGGTGCTGCCGCTCGTCGACCTCAAAGAGTTCGACGAGTACACGACGACTCACTCCCTGAACGTGTCGGTGCTGGGGATGGGCCTGGCAGAACGCCTGGGCCTCGACGGCGGCGACGTGCGGTCGTATGGCGTCGCAGGCTTGCTGCACGACCTCGGCAAGACGCTGATCCCGCGCGAAGTCCTGACCAAGCCCGGACGGTTCACCGATGCCGAGCGCGAGTTGATGAACCGCCACCCGGCCGACGGCGCCCGGTTGATCCTCAAGGCGGACGACACGCTCGACCTCGCCGCGGTCGTGGCGTACGAGCACCACATCATGATCGACGGGGGCGGATACCCGTCGTTCCGCTATCGCCGGGGGTGCCACGACGCCAGCCGGCTGGTGCACGTCTGCGACGTGTTCGACGCGCTGCGCACGAAGAGACCCTACCGGGATGCCTGGCCGGTGGAGAAAGCGATCGAACACCTGCGCGAACGGTCGGGCGTCGAGTTCGACCCCCACCTCGTCCACACGTTCGTCACGATGATCGCGGAGTGCAGCGCGGGCACCACCGCCAGCCACGCCGAGTTACGTCCGGCGTAAACTCTTCCGCATTACGTAAGGACCGACAATCGGGCAGGCTGCCCTGACCGCCCCGGGAAGACCTGCCTGTTTCCGTTCACTCCCCGGAATCCGCGTTCAGCCTGATCTGGAAGCGCGGATCGCCATGATGCATGTGGTCGTGCGCGGAGCAGCCGGTGACGTCGAGGCCCACCGGCGAGGTCAGCCGGCTTTCACCGGGGGCAATATCCCCAGAGTCGATGTTCCCGCACCCCGGCTGGTCGCCAAGATCCAGGTGCAGCCGGTGCGTCTGCGACCCGGCGTTGATGACCCTCACCGCCATGCCCGGGATGAGCGACGGCCCGTCCTTGGAGATGCCGGTGTCCGTGATCGTAATCGTCGGGTAGGACGTCGTTTGTGACGGCGCCGCAGGCCTCTCCACCTTGGCGCACGCGAGGACGACGAGGCCGGTGGCGACAACCGATGCACAAATGAGTCGGACCTGGGCACCGGACTGCAAACTCCGCATACTCATCCTCCACTGCAGACTCGCTACAGGCTGCTTGTTGCTGGCGTTTCCCGACGGGTGTTGCCGACGTTTGCAACCCGGGTGCCAATGGAGGAGCTTGGCCCGACGTGCTACGCTTGTTGGTTCGCATGATCTCCTTTTCCCGCATCAGTAAGCAGTACGGTCGGCAGGTCCTCTTCGTGGACACGTCGTTCCAACTCAATCCCGGCGAGCGGGTGGGGCTGGTGGGTCCCAACGGCTCCGGCAAGACAACGCTCTTCAGGATGGTGATGGGCGAGGAATCACCGGACGACGGCGACGTGTCGGTGCCGAAGCGGCTGTCGATCGGGTACTTCCGGCAGGACGTCGAGGAGATGGCCGGACGGTCGGTGCTGGACGAGGCGATTGCCGGCTGCGGCCGCGTGGGCGATCTGCACCACGAGCTGGAGGCGCTGCAGCACGCGATGGGCGACCCCGCGCAGGCCGGCGACATGGACCGCATCCTCGCGCGGTTCGGCGAGGTGCAGGAGGAGTACGACCACCTGGGCGGCTACGCGCTCGAGGCACAGGCCCGCGAGGTGCTCCACGGCCTCGGCTTCGACGATGAGCGGGTGGATGGCGACGTCGGCGCGCTGTCTGGCGGCTGGAAGATGCGCGTCGCCATGGCGCGCGCGCTTCTCGGCCGCCCGGACGTGCTGCTCCTCGACGAGCCCACCAACCACCTCGACATCGAGTCGATCATCTGGCTCGAGGACTTCCTCCGGTCGTACCAGGGCGCGCTGCTCATGACCTCGCACGACCGGGAGTTCATGAACCGGGTGGTGACGAAGATCGCGGAGATTGACGGCGGCGAGATTACCGTCTACTCCGGCAACTACGACTTCTACGCCAGGGAGCGCGAAATCAGGGAGGCGAACCGCGAGGCCGCCTACGCCCGGCAGCAGGCGATGCTGGCCAAGGAGCGCCGGTTCATCGAGCGGTTCTCGGCGCACGCGGCGAAGGCCGCCCAGGTGCAGAGCCGCGTGAAGGCCCTCGAGAAGATCGAGAAGATCGAACTGCCCAAGCGCCGCCGCGTCGTGAGGTTCGACTTTCGCGCGCCGCCGCGTTCCGGTGACCTCGTCGCCACGCTCGAGGACGTCAGCAAGGCGTACGGCCGCCGCGTCGTACACGACGGGCTGACCATGACGGTCCGGCGCGGCGAGCGGTGGGCGGTGATGGGCCGCAACGGCGCGGGCAAGACGACGCTGCTCAAGATGGTCGCGGGCGCGCTGCCGCCGGACTCCGGCTCAATCCGGCTGGGCGCAAGCTTGAAGATGGGCTACTTCTCGCAGCAGGCGCTGGACATCCTCGATGCCGACCTCACCGTCGACGAGCAGCTGCAGAAGGACTTCCCGCTCGAATCGATCGGCGTCCTGCGCAATCTCGCGGGCGCGTTCCAGTTCTCGGGCGACGACGTCGACAAGAAGATTCGGTCGCTCAGCGGCGGCGAGAAAACGCGGCTCGTGATGGCGCGCATGCTGCTCGACCCGCCGAACTTCCTCGTGCTCGACGAGCCGACCAACCACCTGGATCTCGCCACGAAGGAGATGCTCGTCGAGGCGCTCGCCGGCTTCGAGGGAACGATGCTCTTCGTGTCGCACGACCGGTCGTTCCTGCGCGGCCTGAGCAACCGCGTCCTGGAACTTGGCGGCGAGAGCGGCCACGACGCGCAGCCCCATCTCTACCCCGGCTCGTACGTCGATTACGTGCAGCGCACCGGCCACGAGGCGCCCGGGGTGCACGCGTAAGCTTCGCAGTCGACGGAGTCGACGGAGTCAACGGAGTCGACGGAGTCAGCGGAGTCGACGTGTCTACGCCGGCGGCGGAGTCCACCCAGCTGCGTGCCGTGTCCGGCCCGGTGCGCAAATGGCGGCGGCGATTTATTGAGCACCTCGACGTGAAGATCGGAAAGGTCTGCAGGTCGGGACCGCCACGGTGTACCGCACCAAACGGCGCTTGGAGGGGCTTGGCGGCCGCGCTGGCCGAGGAGCCGCGCCCCGGCGGGAAAACGGAAACTGCGCCCGACGGAAGAAGCGCTCCTCGTGGCCCCCTTTTGTTCGACGCCTCCGGAGGGACCGGCGACTTGGACCTTGGCGTTGCTCGCGGACGCGATGGTCTTGACCACGCATGCGCGCATGTCGCGGCAGACCATCGGCCGGCGGCTCCAGGAGAACGGGTGGGCACGGCGGTCGTGACTAGCCAGATGAAACGCGGGCGGCAACGACTTCGGGGACTTCGTCGACTCGGCTGACTACGTCGACTCCGTTGACTCCGTCGACTCCGTTGACTCCGTCGACTCCGTCGACTTCCCCTATTCGCACCTCAGCGCTTCCACCGGGTCGATCGCCGCCGCCCGGCGGGCGGGGAGGTAGGCCGCAACGCCCGCAACCACCAACAGCAGCGCGACCGCGGCGGCCAGCGTCTTGGGATCGGTCGGCTCGAGGCCGTAGAGCACAGACCTCACCAGGCGCGTAGCCGCAACGGCGGCTGCCATGCCGACCAAGGCGCCGGGCACGATCACCTTCGCGCTGTCGGCGAGCAGCAGGCGCAGGACGGCGCGCCCGCTGGCCCCGAGCGCCAGGCGCACCCCCATCTCGGCAGTCCGCCGCGCGACGGCAAACGCGACAACGCCATAAAGGCCGATCGCCGCCAGCAGCAACGCCACCACGCCGAAGGCCGACGCGGCGAGCGAGAGGCTCCGTTCCATCGCCAACTGCTCGCCGATCTGTTCCTCGAACGTGCGAATTCGGGTTACCGGCAACGTCGGCTCGAGCTCGTGGACTGTGCGGACGATGTCGCGGGCGAGATGCGCGCGGTCCCCCGCGAAGCCCAGGACGAAGACCGGGCCGACCGGGAGCGCCTGCTGCGCTTCCGACAGGAAGGCTATCGGATCGTTGCCGCGGCGAAGCCTGGCGTACTTGGTGTCGCGAACGATTCCGACGATTTCGAACTGTTGCGGCTTGGGCTCGAGATCGAGGGTGACCATGCGGCCGACCGGCGACGCACCGTCGAGGTACTTGGCCGCAAACGCCTGGTTCACGATGGCAACCCGCGGCCCGCCGCGACCGTCGCGTTCGTCGAACAGCCGGCCGGCGAGGAGCGGGATCTTCAGCGCCCGGTGGAATCCCGGCCCGACCCAGAGCAGGTTGCACGGCGGCCGCCGCTTGCCGTTGTCGCCGTCAAGAGAAACGCGGGTGTTCCAGCTGAAGTTGTCCACGAGCGCCATCGACGACCAGCTCACCGCGCTGACGCCCGGCAACTGCTTCAGCCGGGTCGCAATGCGCTCGGTTGCCGCCGTCTTTTGCTCCGCGGAGTATCCGGCGGCCGTTGGGTCGAGATTGAACAGAACGAGTCCGTCCGTGCTGAACCCGAGCGGCACGTTCTGCAGGTTGGCAAGGCTTCGGACGAACAGTCCCGCGACTACGAGGAGCAGCAGGGACAGCGCGATCTGGACGCCAACCAGGGGCCGGCCAAGCCCCACGCGCCGCGACCAGCCGGTACGAACGCTTGCACCAGCTCTCAGCGCGCCCGCCACCTGGGCGCGGGAGAGGCGAACCGCAGGCACGAGCCCGACAAAGAGACCCGCAACGAGCGAGACGGCAAGCGCGAACGCAGTCACTCGCCAGTCGAAGCCGAGCTCGATCACCAGGGACTCCTTCTCCGGGGCCAGCGCGAGGATCGCCTGCGCGCACCAGCGGGAGAACAGGAGGCCGCCGGCGCCGCTGATGAACGCGAGCAGGAGGCTCTCGGTGAGATGCTGCCGGACGAGGCGCAGGGGCCTGGCGCCGAGCGCGAGCCGCATGGCAGCCTCGCGCCGCCGTGCCTCGGCGCGCGAGAGCAGGAGGTTCGCCACGTTGGCGCAGGCAATCAAGAGGACGAGCACGACCAGCGCGCCCAGGATCCAGATGGCCTTGGCAATGTCCGCGTCGAACGCGTAGCCGCGGGCGCCCGATCGGACGCCAAAGGTCGCGTGCTGCTTCGCTTCGGTGATGAACGGTTTCACCCGGTGCGCGAACTGGGTCGACAGCGCGGACTGCAGCCGGGCCACGCTGGCTCCGGGTTTGGGCCGCGCCACCAGCTGCAGCCACCAGAGTTTCTCGTTGGTGAGCATCGACTCCGACGCGAACTGTGGCACCGACGTGATCCAGATCGATGGGACGTAGAAATCGGTCCAGCGCCCGGGCTGCATGCCGAAGAAGGTCCTCGGCGCGATCCCAACGACCGTGTAGAACCGCCCGTTGACCGCGATGGCGCTTCCGACCGTGCCGGGATCACCGCCGAATGCCTGCTGCCACAGCCGATGGCTGAGGACTACGACAGGTGCGGCGCCCGGCACGTCGTCGGCATCGGACAGCAGGCGTCCGGCGGCTGGTGCCACGCCGAGCACGTTGAACAAGTTGCCGGTGGCGAGAATGCCGTTGGCCGTCCCCGCCTCGCCCTTGATCTGCGTGACGGCGTTGTTCAGGTCCTGGAACCCGGCGACCTCGATCCCTGCCGTCTTCCTGAAGTCCTCGTACATGGGGTACGAGAACGACCAGGAGTTGTTGTCGGCATCGTTCGAGCCCCAGATCCCGATCGCCGGCCACTCTGTCGAATGCCACTGCGGAATCAGGAGTTCACTGGGACGGTGCACCGGCAGGGGCCGCAGTAGCAGGCCGTCGCCGACGGCGAAGACACCTGTCGTCGCCCCGATGGCCAGGCCGAGGGACAAGACGACCGCAAGCGTGAGGACAGGCGACCGCCGGAGAAGCCGGACGCCGAGGCCGAGGTCCTGGCGCACGCTGTCGAACCACGTCAGGAGACGCACGTCGCGGACCCGCTCGCGCACGCCGAGCGGGCTCCCGAAGCGTCGCAGGGCCCGTTGCCGGGCCTCGCCGGGCGAGAGCCCCTGCCGCTCGTACGCTTGCGCCCGCATGTCGAGGTGGAACCGCATCTCTTCGTCCAGCTCCCGGTCGAGCCGGGTTGTGCGGAAGGTGTCGATCAGTCGTTGGCACAGGGACATGGGAAGACCTCGCGCTCAAGCGAGCTGCAGCACGCGCTGGATGGCGCCAACGACCTGGCGCCAGTTGCGCTCTTCCTCGGCGAGTTGCTTCGAACCGTCCGGCGTGATGCCGTAGAACTTGGCGCGCCGGTTGTTCTCGGAGGTGCGCCACGTCGAACGCACCCAGCCCGCCTGTTCCATCCGGTGCAGCGCCGGGTACAGCGAACCTTCTTCCATCCGGAGCACGTCATCCGATACCGACTCGACGTGCAGGGCAATACCGTAGCCATGGAGAGGGCCGCGCGCCGCGAGCGTCTTGAGAATCAGCAGGTCGAGCGCGCCCTGGAGGGCATCGGCTTTCTTCGGCATGGCGGCGTGAACCGTTGACCGTTTAGCGTTGGGCGTCTGGTGTTGATCGTCGAGCGTCGAGCGTCGAGCGTCTGGCGCCGACGGTCGACGGTCAACGGTCAACCGTCAACCGTCAACGCTTACCAAGTTGTCTATGTATTAGACGGCGGTCGCGGGCGAATGGTTCGCACGCCATGGTAAAGGGAGAAACCTCCCCGCGATCACCGCCAGGCGGAGCGGAGAAAGCGCACGTAGTTCTCGCTGCACACGTTCGCGATGTCGTCCGGAGAGTAGCCACGGGTGGCAAGCATCGCGGGGATCTTCCGCAGGTCGGCAATCGTGTCCACGTCCGTCGGCCCCTGCTCCGTGCCGAACGCGCCATCGAGATCAGACCCGATCCCGACGTGCCTGGCATTGCCCGCCAACTGGCAGATGTAGTCAATGTGATCGACGACCCGCTCCAAGGTCACACCCATCCCCTGCGGCGTGGACGCGGGAGCGTGAATCCCGTCGCCGCCGACCCAGCCGGGCACGAGCATCCAGGCGTCGAGGGCGACGCCGATCACGGCACCGCGCGCCACGAGCGCGCGGATCTGTTCGTCGGAGAACTGCCGGTTGTGCGGGACGAGGGCGCGGCAGTTGGAGTGGCTGGCCCAGACGGGACCGTCGAACGACGTCGAGGGCTTCCCAGAAGCTCTCGTCGCAGAGGTGGCTGGCGTCCAGGATGATCCCGAGGCGTTCCATCTCCTTCAACAGCGCCCTTCCCTTCTCGCCGACGCCGCCGCTCGCGTTGGTGCCCTGCGCGTAGACGCCCGGACCGTAGTGCGCGGGTCCCACCGCGCGAAGCCCCGCTGCGTAGGCCCGCTCGAGGTGCTGCAGGGTGACCAGGGAGTCCGCTCCCTCGAGGCTGAGGATGTAACCCACCGGACGCGAAGTGACGTTCGAGCCGGCCTTGTCAGCCGACCATCGCGCCAGGTGCTGGTCGAGCGCGGCCAGGCTGGTCAACTGCACCATCTCGCCCGCCTCCTCCATCGCGCGGTACCAGGCCAGCTGCCCCTGGGTCTGCGCCCAGGCCTGCTCCTGCGAGTGCCACCCCGGAATCGGGCCGCCCGGCCGGACGAAGCGCGCGATCAGCGTGGCAACGCAGATGGATACGCCCCCCGCGCGCATCGACGGGAACGACACCGTCCCCCGCCCGCGATCGGGCTTGTCCGTCATGCCGCGCTCGGACGCGCGAATCTCCGCCACGGGCCAGCGCAGGTCGCGGTTCCACTCGAGTGCGTTCATCGCGAGGTCGAGGTGCGCATCGAAGATCATGTCAGGCCTCGGGAGTCTTTTTGTGGCAAAGAGCGTGTCGACTTACGTTTTTGTCATGCGGAGGGGCCGTGACGTCAGACGACGTAGCTGAGAGCGAACACGCCGAGCAAGCCGACCACGCCCACCGCCGTCTCCATCACCGTCCACGTCTTGATCGTGTCGGTGATGCTCAAGTTGAAGTACTCCTTCACCAGCCAGAACCCGCCGTCGTTCACGTGCGCCAGCATCAAACTTCCTGAGCCAATGGCGAGGACCATCAGTTCGCGGTTCACGCCGGACGAGGTCACGAGCGGCAGGACGATGCCAGCCGTGGTGATGCCGGCCACGGTGGCCGACCCGACGCACACGCGCAGGATGGTCGCGATCAGCCAGCCGAGAAAGAGCGGCGACAGCGACGACGCGCTCAACAGCTGGCCGATGTAGGCGCTCACCCCGCTGTCCACCAGCACCTGCTTGAGCGCTCCCGCTCCAGCGATGATCAACATCACCATCGTCAGGCTGGAGATCGAGTGGCTGAGCGACGCCATGATGTCGCCCATGGTGCGGCCCCTGGCGAGGCCGAGCGTGTAGATGGCGAGCAGGAGCGACACCAGCATCGCCACGGGAGGATTGCCGGCATACCCGAGGACCCGGCGAACGCCGCTGCTGGCAGGCAGGAGGTACGTCGCGATCGTCGCGAGGCCGATCAGCAGGACCGGCAGCAGCGCGGACACGATGCTGACCCCGACGCCCGGCAGGTTGCCCGCGGCCGGAAGCGGGGCGGCCGTGAACTCGTCGAGCGGCCGGGCATTCACCTTCTTCAGGCCGCGCGACAGGATCGGCCCGGCGACGATGATTGCCGGGATGGCGATGACGATGCCATACAACAGCGTCTTCCCGATGTCCGCCTGGAACATCGTGGCGATGGCCGTCGGCGCAGGGTGCGGCGGCAGGTAGCCGTGCGTCACCGACAGCGACGCGAGGGTGGGCAGACCGATGTACAGCAGGGGGACGCCGGTGGCCGCCGCCACCGCGAACACGATGGGCATCATGATCACGAAGCCAACATCGTAGAAGAGCGGCACGCCGACGATGAAGGCGGTCAGCATGAGGGCGAGCTGCACCCGCCCGATTCCGAACGCGTCCACGAGCCTCGACGTGATCCGCTGCGCCGCGCCGCTGTCGGCCACGAGCTTCCCGAGCATGGCGCCGAGCCCGAGGATCATGACCAGGAGGCCCAGCGTGTTGCCGATGCCCTGCTCGATCGACGCCACCGCCTTGTCCAGGCTCATTCCCTCGGCGAGCGCGACGGCGAGCGACACGATCACGAACGCGAGAAACGAGTTCAGCTTGAAGATGAGGATCAGCGCCAGCAGCAGCACGATCCCCAGCACGACGATCAGGAGCGGCATAGGTCTCGCCGATTCTACCTGCATTCGGAGCCGGCCCGGCGCGCGTATACTCGGCGAAGGATGACCAACGACTCCATCCGGGCGCACTGCCTGTCGCTGCCGCACACGACCGAGATCGTCCAGTGGGGAGAGCACCTGCTGTTCAAGGTCGGGGGGAAGATGTTCGCGATCATCGACCTCGACGGCCACAGCTGCAGCTTCAGGTGCACGCCGGAGCAGTACGCCGAGCTGGTCGAGATGGCCGACATCGTGCCGGCGTCGCACAACATGTGGAAGTATCAGTGGGTCACGACGGAAACGCTGTCGGCCCTGCCGGATTCGGAGTTCCGCGCGTTTCTGACCGAGTCGCACCGCATCGTGCGGGCGACGCTGCCCAAGCGCGTGCAGGCGGAGTTGGATGCCGGGGGGAAGTCACCGGCACGTCCCAGGCGGTCCAGGAGAAGCTAGCGAGGCAGCCGGGGCGGTTTCAGCGGACAACCAGACCAAGCTGGAACGGGCCCGACGCTGGGTGTGTCTACCGTCCGCTGTGAACTGCCCGCTGCCCACTGCCAGCTGCCCACAGCCCATGCGCGACGCTCTCCTGCTGCCGCGCGACAGGCGAGACGCCTGTCCTACTGCACTGCCCACTGCCCACTCAGCTGCCAGCTGCCAGCTATTCACACCCCAGGCTGGCAGTAGCAGGTGGACCCCAGCTTGACGTCCGCGCCCGCCCACGCCTTCTGGAACCGCTCCTCCACCTTGGCCGCCTCCTCGTCCTTGTGCTGGAGCCGCAGCGACCGGCCCAGGCCGAAGAGCGACCACCCATTCTCCGGGTAGCGCGCCAGGTCCGCGCGATAGACCGCTTCGGCATCCCGGTATTTCGCCGCGCGCAGCAGGACCGCGCCGAGCGTGTGGCGCACCGGCTGCATCCAGTCGGGCGGCTCGTTGTACCGCAGGCCATCCTCGACGCGCACGGCCTCCCGCAGCAGTCGCTCCGCCTCGAGAAAGCGCCCGCGCCTCGCAGCCATCTCGCCGTCCAGCGTCTTGGTCGCGATCGCCAGCAGCGACGCGGCCGCGTTGTTGCCGAAGGTCCACCCATCCGGCACCGCCTTGGCCACCTGCCGGAAGGTCTCGCGCTCTCGCGCCGCCTCCGCCGGCCGGTCGAGCGCGGTCAGCGCAACCGCGCGCGTGAACCGCCAGAGCGCCCGCGCGAGCGGGAGGCCCTCGGGCGGCGCGGGCTCCTGCAGGATCTCCTCCCAGCGCCCGAAGCGCATCAGCACCTCCGGCACGAAGACGGTGTAACCGTCGGCGACGGGCGCGTAGTCGCGGAGGAACTCCGCCGGCACTGCCGCGGTCATCGCACGAGCCGCCCTCAGCGCCTCGGCACTCCTGCCCCGCATGATCTCGGCGTAGGCGTAGAAGTGGTCGTTGTGCGCCATGTACATCGCATAGAAGCCTGGGCGCGGGTTCGCCTTGCGGTACTCGGTGTCGGCGTTCATCGCGCGGGCGTTCGCGCCGGCCGCGTCCTCCCACCGCCCCACTCGTGCGTAGATGTGCGACGGCATGTGGACCAGGTGGCTCGCCCCGGGAACCAAGTCCCGCAGGCGATCCGCCGCGGCCACGGCCCTGGCGGGATCGGGAGATGCCTCGAGCGCGTGAATGTACAGGTGATTCGCGCCGGGATGCCTGTCGTCGATCTGCAGCGCGCTCTGAAGCGTGTCGAGGATCGCCTGAGTACCCGGCTGCGGTGTGCCGTCCGCGGCCCACAGGTCCCACGGCCTCAGATCCATCAACGCCTCGGCGTACAGCGTGGCCACGTCCGCGTCGCGAGGGTGCGCCTTCCACACCTCGCGCATCGCCGCCGCGTACGCCTCGTCCAGCGGGCGACGGTCCTCGGGCTGCGGGTTCGCGTAGCGGCGTTCGAGCGCGGAGATGAGCGCGCGTTCCGTTTCGCTCGCATCCTGCCGACAGGCTGCGGGCCTTCGTGAGCGCGTCCCACGCCGCCTTCGCCTTGTCCGGCGGCACCAAGGGGAAGTTGATGTGCGGCCCGTTCACGAGCGCCACGCCCCAGTACGCCATGGCGCACCGGGGATCGAGGTCGGCCGCGCGCTGAAACTCGCGCTCCGCGGCGCCGTGGCTGAACCCGTACGCCAGAGTGAGCCCGCGGTCGAAGGCGCGCTGCGCCTCCGGCGAAGCGGTGGTGATCCGGTACGCGTGCGCGCCGAGGTTTATCGCGGCCGAAGACGCCGCCGCAGCTGGTGCGGCCGCCGTCCCCGTCGCGGAGTGCTGTGTCGCATGCCGATCGCATGCGGCCGTCGCCAGGACGAAGGCCACGCAGGCCAGAGCCGGCATCACGCGCGGGAAACGAGCGGCAGGAAGTACGTGGGGCATCGCGACCTCCCCGATCCGCCCGCCGGGCGGACCGTGTGCTTTGTCACTGCGAATCTCTCATTCTCGCCCAGAGCGGCTTGAACCGAGCTGAAGCGAAGATCCCGCGAAGCCGCGGAATTCCGCTACAATCCCGGCTCATGACGCACGCCCGCGGCCGAAAGGCCCTCTCATTCCCGCTCATCGCTGTCATCGCGCTCATCGTCATCGTTGCCGCCCTCGCAAGTCCGGTCGCCGGCACCGGCGCCGGGGACGGCGGCCAGGAGTGCACGACCGCGATCTTCGCGGTGGGATCGACCGCAGATGGCCGGCCGATCCTCTGGAAGAACCGTGACACCGATCGCCTGTCGAACAAGGTCGTCTTCGTCGACGAGAAGCCGTACGGCTACCTCGGCCTCGTCAATGCCGACGATGCGGACGGCCGGATGGTGTGGGCGGGCGTGAATGCGGCCGGGTTCGCCGTCGCCAACTCCGTCGCCTACAACCTGCCGCAGAAGGCGGGCGAGGAAGCGGACCTCGAGGGAATCATCATGGCCGACGCGCTCCGGAGCTGCCAGACGGTTGCCGACTTCGAGCGCTACTTGTCGCGCAACCTCGGGGCGGATCTGGGCAGCCGCGCGAACTTCCTCGCCATGGACGCGAAGGGCGGGGCCGCCATTTTCGAAACGCACAACCACGGCTTCAAGCGGCTGGATGCGACGGCGACCCCGGCGCGGTACCTGGCCAACACCAATTTCTCGCGCACGGGTACCGCGGACCAGGGAGCCGGCTACCTGCGATTCGATCGGGAGACGGCGCTGCTCGAGGCGGCCACGCCTGGCAGCTTCACGCCGGCCTGGGTGCTGCAGACCGCCGCGCGCGACCTCGGCCACGCGCTCCTCCCCCACCCTGCCCGCGACGACTGGAAGAGGCTTCCGGCCGACCGGCCCGTCTGGGTTCACAGCAACTACACGATCAACCGCGCGAGCACCGCGAGCGCCGTGGTGATTCACGGGGTGAAGCCGGGCGAGGACGCGCGCCGGACGACGATGTGGGTGGCGCTCGGAGAGCCCGTGTGCAGCATCGCTGTGCCGCTGTGGGTGGCCGCCGGCGTCCCGCCGCCCGCGGCGTGGCAGGGCGACGATGCGCCGCTGGCCGCGGAGAGCCTGCGCCTGAAGGACCTGTTGCGGCCGCTCAAGGCGCGAGAGCGCCGGGAGTACGCGGACGTGACGAGGCTCGACAACGCGGCCGGGACCGGTTGGCTGCCTCGGCTGCTCGCCGCCGAAGACGAGACGATGCGCGAAGCGGCCGCGCTGCTGTCGAAAAACCCAGGGGCGGCCGAGTTGTCCGCGTTCGAGCAGAAGGCGGCCGCCAAGGCGCTGGCGGCGCTGAAAGCCGTCAGGTAGCATCCGAATCCGCTAGAATTGAGAACCTTGCCGGGGACTGGAGCGAACCTCGAGTTTCCGAGTGGGCGTTCGGCCATCTGACGAGGTGCGAATGATTCTGGTGACCGGGGGGGCGGGGTTCATCGGGTCGAACTTCGTCCACGACTGGCTGGCGACGACCGGCGAAGGGCTGGTCAACCTCGACAAGCTGACGTACGCGGGCAACCTCCGCAACCTCAGCGCACTCGACGGCGACCGGCGCCACCGCTTCGTGCGCGGCGACATCGCCAACTCCACGCTCGTCCGGCAGCTGCTCGCCGACGCCCGGCCCCGCGCCATCGTGAACTTTGCCGCCGAGTCGCACGTCGACCGCTCCATCCACGGCCCCGAGGACTTCATCCAGACGAACATCGTCGGCACGTTCCGGCTGCTCGAGGAGGCACGCGCGTTCTGGGGCTCGCTGGAAGGGCGCGGAGCGGGACGCCTTCCGGTTCTTGCACGTGTCGACCGACGAAGTGTACGGGTCGCTGGACAAGACCGACCCGCCGTTTGCGGAGACCAACCGGTACGAGCCGAACAGCCCTTACTCGGCCAGCAAGGCGGCGTCCGATCACCTCGTGCGGGCCTACCACCACACGTACGGGCTGCCCGTCGTCACGACCAACTGCTCGAACAACTACGGCCCGTTCCAGTTCCCCGAGAAGCTGATTCCGCTGGTGATTCACTACGCGCTCGGTGGCCGGCCGCTTCCAGTTTACGGCGACGGCCAGCAGGTCCGCGACTGGCTCTACGTGCTCGACCACTGCCGCGCCATTGGGCGCGTGCTCGAGGCAGGACGCGTTGGCGAGACCTACAACATCGGTGGCTGGAACGAGAAGGCCAACCTCGATGTGGTCGAGACGATTTGCCACCTGCTCGACGAGTTGCGGCCGACAACCCATGGCCACCGGTACCGCGATCAGATCACATTCGTGAAAGATCGTCCCGGGCACGACCGGCGGTACGCGATCGACGCCGGCAAGATCGAGCGGGAGCTGGCGTGGCGCCCGGCCGAGACCTTCGAGACGGGACTCCGGAAGACGGTGCGGTGGTACCTGGATCACGCGGACTGGGTGGCCGAGGTGACGAGCGGCGCCTACCGGGAATGGACCCGCCTGCAGTACGAACAGGAGAAGGCGTGATGCGGAAGGGGATCATCCTGGCGGGCGGCGCGGGCACGCGCCTGCACCCCGCCACACTGGTGCTGTCGAAGCAGCTGCTGCCGATCTTCGACAAGCCGATGATCTACTACCCGCTCAGCACGCTGATGGTGGCGGGGATTCGCGACATCCTGGTCATCTCGACGCCGCAGGACACGCCGCTGTTCCAGCAGTTGCTGGGAAGCGGCAGCCAGTGGGGCATCCGGCTGCAGTACGCGGTGCAGCCGTCGCCCGACGGGCTGGCGCAGGCGTTTCTGATCGGCGAGCGGTTCATCGACGGCGACCCGTGCGCGCTCGTCCTCGGCGACAACGTTTTCTACGGCCACGATTTCTACAAGATCGTCGGCAGCGCGAACGAGCGGCCGACCGGCGCGACGGTGTTCGCGTACCACGTGCTGGACCCCGAGCGTTACGGCGTCGTCGAATTCGACCACGGTGGCAAGGCGGTGAGTATCGAGGAGAAGCCGCGGGCGCCGCGCTCCAACTACGCGGTAACGGGGCTCTACTTCTACGATTCGGACGTCGCCTGCCTGGCGCGGACGCTGCGGCCATCGGCACGGGGCGAGCTCGAAATCACGGATTTGAACCGCCTCTACATGGAGCGCGGGGATCTCTTCGTGGAGATCATGGGCCGCGGCTACGCGTGGCTGGACACCGGGACGCACGAGTCGATGCTGGAAGCGTCGCAGTTCATCGCGACGCTCGAGCGTCGGCAGGGCCTCAAGGTGTCGTGCCCCGAGGAGATCGCATGGCGGCAGGGCTGGATTGGGGACGAGGAGCTGCTCGCGCAGGCGACCGCCATGGCGAAGAACGGGTACGGCCAGTATCTCTTCGCGCTTCTCAAGTCGCGGATCTTCTGAGCCGGCCGAGGCGAACGGACATTCATGAAGTCACGACGACTGGCCATCCCGGACGTGCTGTTGCTGGAGCCCGCGGTCTTCGGCGACGAGCGCGGGTTCTTCCTCGAGAGCTACAACCGGGCGGCGTTTCTCGACGCGACGGGCATCGACGTGGACTTCGTCCAGGACAACCACTCGCGGTCGGCGCGCGGGGTGCTGCGCGGTTTGCACTACCAGCTGCCGCCGAAGGCGCAGGGCAAGCTGGTGCGCGTGTCGTCGGGCTCGGTGTTCGACGTCGCCGTGGACGTGCGGCGCGGTTCGGCGACGTTCGGGCGCTGGGTGGGCGAGTGCCTGTCGGAGGCCAACCACCGGCAGATGTGGATCCCGGCCGGCTTCGCGCACGGGTTCCTGGTGCTGTCCGACGCGGCCGACTTCCTCTACAAGACGACTGACTACTACTCGCCCGGCCACGAGCGCGTGGTGGCCTGGGACGACCCGGACCTGTCGATTGCCTGGCCGCTCGAGGGGCGAGTGCCGACCGTGTCCGACCGCGACCGCCAGGCGCCGCGCCTGCGCGACGTCCCCACGTCGGGAGTCTTTTCGTGGCAAGACGTCATGGCTCTTACAAAAGTGTAAGAACGGCGCCACTCCCGGCTACGAGCGCAACATGTTCTTCAACACGAACACGCCCATCATGGGATTCGCCGCCAGGCGGCGTTTGCAGTACGCGATCGCGTACTCCCACTCTTCCGCGAACGGCACGTAGAGCCGCATAATCACGCCGCTGTTGACGATCTCCCGCTGAATCCGCTCGCGCGGAACGCCCAGCAGCATCTGGAACTCGTATGCGTCCCTCGGGCAGCCGCGCTTGTCGAGGTACTCGATGCACCGGCGAATCAGCGGCTCGTCGTGCGTGGCGATCTCGGGATAGTGGCCCTTGTCGAGGAGCAGCTGCACGTACTCGAAGAGCTTCTGCTTCATCGCGGGCTTGTCGGTGTAGGCGACCTCGCGCGGCTCCTTGTAGATGCCGATGCAGATCCGCACCTTGCAGGGCTTCGCATGCAGCGCGGCGATGTCGTCCCTGGTGCGATGGAGCCGCGACTGCAGCACCGTGCCGACGTTGTCGAACTCGTCGCGCAGCGCCTTGAACAGCCGCAACGTCACGTCGGTGAAGTGGCGGTCCTCCATGTCGACGGTCACCTGAATCCGGCTAGCCGCCGCCCGCGCAGGTACCTTGCGAATGTTCTCGAGGCAGTACGTCTCGCTCTCGTGGATGCCCAGCTGCGTCGGTTTGAGCGAGATGCTCGCGTGCGAGCGCCCCGCGACCTGCTCGATCATGCCGAAATAGAGGCGAACGGTCGCCTCGACGTCCTCGCGCTTGAAGACCTCCTCGCCGAGCAGATCGATGGTGGAATGCAGCCTTCCCGCCGCCCAGATCTCGTCCGCCTTGCGCACGCCGCTCTCTATGCCCTTCCCGGCGACGTACGGCCCTGCGAAGAGCCGCACGATTGGGGCCGGGGCCAGATCGATGACCGCACGTTTGATGTCCACGCGTCCTCCGCTGCCTCGTGTATGAACAGGGAATTGGCCCGCCGGGGCGATGGTTGGCTGCGCGGGCCGGCTCAGCTGACCGATCCTATCGGAAAGTGGCGCTCGGGCGAAAGCCGCCCGGTTCTCGAGTCGATTTCGGCGTCTAAATCGGGTAGTCGTACATCCTGTACGTCTTGTGGACGACGAAACCCTCGTTCACGAGCGCGTTGTTCATCGGCGCGTTGCTTTCCAGAATCCAGGACAGTTCGGCGGCATGGTAGCCGCGAGCCAACCCGCGCTTGTACGTCTCGTAGATGAGAGCGGTGCTCAGCGCCATCTGGCGGTAGCGCGGCAGGACGCCGAGCGCGATCACCCGCAGGCGGTCGATGCGCCGCTTGTTCCACAGCAGCTTGGCCAGGCCGAAGGGCAGGAGGCGGCCGTTCATCTTGATGAGGGCCTGGTTGATGTCTGGGAGCGCAAGCGCGAAGCCCGCGACCTGGCCGTTCACCTCGGCAATCAGGCACATTTCTGGGTCGAGGACGAGCTTCAAGTCCTTGGCGAGGTGGGCGAACTCGGCGTCGGTCATCGGGACCGCATTCCAGTTATCCTCCCACGCCTCGTTGTACAGCTTCTTGATGATCGCCACCTCGCTCGCGAAGTGCTTCATGTCCACCGCGCGAACGGAGAACGTGTAGCGCTTGCGGAGGATCGTGATCGCACGCTCGAGGCGCGCGGGCGGACGCGGTTCGTGGTGCTCCCCGTGGTAGGCGAGCAGATCCATGGCCTTCTGGAAGCCGTACGCGTCGACCAGGCGCTCGTAGTACGGCGGGTTGTGCGGCATCATCACGAACGGCGGGCGGTCGAACCCCTTGACCAGGAGGCCGATGTCGTCGTTGATCGACATGTTCTCCGGTCCGCGCATCACCTCCATGCCCTTCGACCGCAGGAACCCCGCCGCCGCGTCGAACAACGCGCTCGCCACCTCCTGGCTGTCCACCGACTCGAACAAGCCGAAGAAACCCGCCTTCTCCCCGTGCCTGGCCACGTGGTTGTGATTGACGATTCCCGCGATGCGCCCGACCAGCGCGCCGGCGGCGTCGCGCGCGAGGAACAGCCGCACCTCGGCGTGGTCGAAGAACGGGTTCTTGGCCGGGTTGAGAAAGTCCTGCCTCTCCATGAGGAGCGGCGGCACCCAGTGCGGATCATCCCGATAGATCGCCCAGGGGAAGCGGATGAACTGCTTCTTCTCGCTGGCGGTCGAGACCGCCTGGATCGTCACGGCCATGGATGGTTGAGGCATCGGGAGTCATTTCGTGGCAAGACGCCTGCCGAATTACAGAATCGTGATCGCGGCGGTCAGCGCAGACGCTCGTCCCGGACGATTCGCCCGCTCTTCACCACGAACACGACCCGGCGCATCGCCGTGATGTCGTCAAGAGGATTGCCCTGAATCGCGACCAGGTCCGCCTCGAGACCCGGCGCGAGCGCGCCGAGCGTCTTCTCCAGGCCAAGCGATTCCGCGGCCAGCGAGGTAATCGACGCAATCGCCTGCGCGGCCGGCTGGCCTCCCTTCTGCACGCGGTAGATCAATTCCTCGACGTTGCGGCCATGCGCCCCGGCGACGGCGTCGGTGCCGAACACGATCTTCAAACCGGGCGTAGCGAGCGCCGTGCGGAACATCGCGAGATCGGTGGCGATCGCCTTCTCCATGGCCGTGAAGCCGGCCGCGTTGTAGTTGCCGATGCCGTCGTACTTCGCGCGGTTGTCGAGGTAGTTCTGCTTGACGAGGCCGATGTTGGGGTCGAAGTACGTTCCGGCGCGCGCCAATGCGCCGAGCGAGCCCTGGTCGGCGAAGGTGCCGTGCTCGATCGACGTGCACCCGGCCGCGGCCGACGCCGTGATGGTGTCGGGGCCGTAGGCGTGGATCACCGCCCGCAACCCCTGCGCCTTGGCCTCGCCGCACGCCGCGCGCAACTGCGCATCGGTCAGCGTCTGGGCGCCGCCATCGCGAATGCTCGCGGACGCGAAGATCTTCACGACGTCCGCGCCGTCCGCTTTCAGCTTCCTGACCGCGTCGCGGATCTGATCCTCGGTGAGCTTCGTGTCGGTAAGGGCCGTGAGACAGGTGAGGATGCGGGGCCCGGGGAGAACCCCGCGCGCGATCGCCTCCCGCGCGTCCTTGTCGACGCGATCGCCGAGGCTCTGAACGGTGGTGAAGCCGGCGCGCAGCGTCGCGTATGCGTTCTCGAGCGTGTAGCCCATCGAGGCGGCCGGCGACTCGGCGCGCGGCTGGAAGCGCCCGTCGGGCCCGAAGTGCCAGGCGAGATGGACGTGGGTGTCGATGAGCCCGGGCAGCAGCGTCACCTGGCCGAGCTCGTACGTCGCTCTCTCACTCGCGGCCGTCCTCAGCTCGCGAATCCGGCCGCCCTGGATGACGACCGTCGCGTTGCGCAGGACTCCGCCCCTGCCATCGAGGATGGTTGCGGCTCGAATGCTGATAGGCTGTTCCTGGGCGAGCGCCGGTGTCGCGGGACCGCAGAGAGCAATGGCCAACAGGCCACTCAGGATGGCAAGGTAGAAGGTACGCATGCGCGCGAGGATACACCCGGGCAGCCGGGAAGCGGGAGCCGGCCCCGGGAACCTCTCCCGATTACAGAACCGTAAGAAGAACCGGCGCTGCCAGAAAAAGACTCCCGAGGCTTGTCACACGTGCTTGAGGGGGCTCTTGCCGAGCGCGAACACGTTGAAGCCGAGCTCGTACAGCCGCTGGTGGTCCAGGATGTTGCGGCCGTCGAAGATGAACGCCGGGCGGACCATGTCGCCGAGCAGCCGCGAGTAGTCGAGCGTCCGGTAGACGTCCCACTCGGTCATCACGGCAATGGCGTGCGCCCCGCACGCCGCCTTGTAGGGATCGGGCTCGAACTCGATCTGCCCGTCGACGCCCTTCAGGTCGGCGCTGGCGTTGTCGAGCGCCTTCGGGTCCGTGATCACGACGTGCGCGTGCTCGGCCGCCAGCAGCCTGGTCACCTCGAAGGCCGGCGACTCGCGGGTGTCGCCCGTGTCGGCCTTGAAGGCGAAGCCAAAGAGCGCGATGCGCTTCCCCGCCACGGTGTTGAACATGTTGGCGAGCATGCGGCGCACGAACCGCGTCTCCTGCCACTCGTTCATCCGCACCACGGACTCCCAGTAGCTGGCCACCTCGTGCAACCCGTGGCTCTCGCAAATGTAGACCAGGTTGAGGATGTCCTTGCGGAAGCACGACCCGCCGAACCCCACGCTGGCCTTGAGGAACCGTGGTCCGATTCGCGAGTCCGTGCCGATCGAGTAGGCCACCTCGTCCACGTCCGCCTCGGTCAGCTCGCACAGCGCCGAGATCGAGTTGATCGACGAGATCCGCTGCGCAAGGAACGCGTTCGCCACCAGCTTCGACAGCTCGGCGCTCCACAGGTTCGATTCGATGATCCGCTCGCGCGGCACCCACGTCGCGTAGAGGCTCCCCACCGCCTTGCGGGCGGCGATCCCTTCCGGCGTCTCGCGCGATCCGATCAGCACGCGGTCGGGATCCTCGAGGTCCTCGATCGCCGTACCCTCAGCGAGGAACTCCGGGTTCGAGACGACCTCGAAGCGCAGCCCGCGGGCGTTGCTGTTCAGGATCCGATCCATCGCCTCGGCCGTGCGCACCGGCAGCGTCGACTTCTCGACGACGATCTTGTTGCGGTCCGAGCAGGCGAGGATCTGGCGCGCCGTCTTCTCCCAGTATTGCAGGTCCGCCGCCCGCCCTGCGCCTTCGCCGAAGGTCTTGGTGGGCGTGTTCACCGAAACGAAGATGATGTCGGCGGCGGCGATACCGCCCTCGATGTCCGTCGAGAAGAACAGGTTGCGACCGCGCGCCCGCTTGACGACCTCCAGCAGGCCGGGCTCGTAGATCGGCAGGTCGTCGCTGTTCCACGCGGCGATCCGCGCGGCGTTGATGTCGACCACGTTGACGATGGCATCCGTGGAGCGGTCGGCGATGACGGCCATGGTGGGGCCGCCGACGTAGCCGGCACCGATGCAGAGGACGTTGACGGGCTTCTTCATGGGAGTTGTTCCTGGGACGCGGGTAACAGTGCCCTGTGCCGAGTGCCGGGTGCCGAGTGCCGACGCACGCCGAACCCGGAACTCCGCACTTGGAACCTGGAACCGATCGCCTACTTCCAGTGCGACATGATGAACTCCTCGATCTCCGGGAGTCCACCCTGCATGATCAGGTAGCCGTTGTGGGGCTCGCGGTCGGTGATCTCGTTCGACACCACGCTTCGCA
Source organism: uncultured Acidobacteriota bacterium (assembly GCA_963724775.1). Classification (GTDB taxonomy): domain Bacteria; phylum Acidobacteriota; class Vicinamibacteria; order Vicinamibacterales; family Fen-181; genus CAVRWB01. The sequence goes on along the minus strand of CAVRWB010000017.1, from coordinate 182,412 downwards.
TCATGCGCAGCACCTCGCCGTGGTCGTCGGTGTGCGCCAGCACCCACGACAGCTTCATCAGCGCCGTCTCGGGCAGCATGTTGTCGAGCGGCACGATGCCGATCTCGAGCAGGTCGCGCCCGGTGTCGTACACGTACATCTGCGCGTAGCCCCAGAGCGTCTGCACGGTCATCACGACGTGGACGCCCTTCTGGATCGCCTTCTTGAGCGCGGGGTACAGCGGCTTGTTGACGTGCCCGAGGCCGGTCCCGGCGATGACGATGCCGCGGTAGCCCTTCTCGACGAGCGCGTCCACGAGGTCTGGCGACATGCCGGGGTAGTAGTACAGAATCGTCGTGCGGTCGTTGTAGACCGCGTCGATCTTCACCTTCCGCGTCTTGTCGCGCTTCCGGTAGTTGCTCGTGAGGTACGTGAAGCTGTCGCGGCCGACGGTGCCGAGCGGGATGTCACCGACGGTTCGAAACGTGCTGCGGTAGGAGCTGTGCATCTTGCGGCAGCGCGTCCCGCGGTGCAGCAGGCCGTAGCGGTCCGAGGTCGGGCCGAACATGCAGATTTGCACTTCGGCGATGTCGCCGTACGCGGCCGACCGGACGGAGTGAATCAGGTTGAGCGCCGCGTCGCTCGACGGCCGGTCGCTCGACCGCTGGGAGCCCGACGAGGACGATCGGCACGGGCGTGTCCTGCACCATGAACGACAGGATCGCCGCCGTGTGACCCATCGTGTCCGTGCCGTGGCCGATGACGATGCCGTCCGCGCCGTTCTCGATCTCCTCGCCGATCGCCCTGGCGAGCGTGATGTACTGCTCCTTCGCCATGTTCTCCGAGAACACGCCGAACAGCTTCTTCGTCGTCAGGTTGCAGATGTCGGCCAGTTCCGGGACCGCGCCGTACAGCTCGCCCGGCGTGAAGGCCGGGATGACGGCGCCCGTCCGATAGTCGAGCCGCGACGCGATGGTGCCGCCCGTGCCGAGGAGCGTCACGCCCGGCAGGTTCGGCCGCCGTGGGAACTCCTTCTCCGGGATCTTGTAGATGGCTTCCTTGTAGCCCACCTCGGTCACCGAGCGGACGCGGTCCACGTGGAGGCCGACGTTGTAGCCGTTCTTCAGCTTGATGACGAGGTGGAGGTCGTCCAGCGTCTCGCTGCGCGGGAGGATCACGCCTTCGAAGCGGCTGCCCGCGTCGTTCTCCACCAGCACGTCGCTCCACACCCGCACGCCCCACCGCTCGAGCGCGGCGCGCGCGTGGCCCTTGTACCCCTTGAGTGCGTCGGCTGGCGTGCTCATCGCGCTGCGATCTCCGTCCTGACGGCGTCCGCGACCTCGCGCGCCGGAACCTTGCCTCGAAGCTCGCCCATGGCAAGCCCCATCGAGAAGCGGAACAGCCGATCGTCGCCCGGCGCGTAGAGCCGCGGCCTCGCGCCGGCAACCGAAGCCGCCACGTGCTCGCGCCACTGCCGCGGCTGCTCGCCGAGGTGGAGGCTCTCGACCACGGCAGCGACGGCCGTGTGGGGCGCCGCGGCCATCGCGCGCACGAGCGGCGCCCACGCCTCCCACAACACCGGGCAGCGCGCGGCTTGGACGAACAGCTCGCACCACCGCGCATCGGGAATCGCATCCACCGCCACCCCTCCACGTCGCAGCGCCTTCAGACGCTCGCCGAACAGCAGGCATGCCTGCTTCACGGGCGCCTGGCACGCGTCCACCACGCGGTCGACCAGGCGCGCCGCGCCGCGGCGGATCAGGAAGTGGATCGTCGGACGTCGGAAACGCCGGCGGCCGCGTATCGCGACTCGCGCTCCCACGGTCTGGGCTGGAGCCCGGCCTGCAGCCGCTCGACGCGCTCGCGCGTGACGCGGCTCGGCGGGCTGTCGGTGTCCGGGTACATCCGGTCCGGTCCCGGCAGGATCCGCTCGAAGTCGGTGCTGCCGTCGGCGAACGGCTGGCGCGTCTCGTTCGGGATCCCGTAGATCGCGTCGATGTAGCGCAGGCGCACCTCGTTGGCCGCCGTCACGGTGTCCTCGTCCGGGCCCCAGACCAGCACGATGCCGTCCTCGGGGCTGCACTTGAGATGCGCCCGCACCTTGCGGAGTTCCTGCAGCGACCGGTGGTAATCGGGCCACTTCTCGGAGTGCAGCAGGATCGGCCGCTGGTCCAGCCCGGCGATGACGCGAATGCGGCCCGCGAGTTCGTGCGCGAAGATGCAGTCGGGCTGCGTCGGCCAGCTGAGAGTGCCGCCGAGTCCCTTGACGCGGATCGCGCGCACGGTGAACTTGCCATTCCCCAACTCGAAGCCCGCGCGCCGCTGCTCGTCCTGTTTGTATTTCTCCCAGCCAGCCGCCGTGAGGTAGGCTGCTTCCGACGAGGCGAAGAGCGACGTGACGTCGGCGCTGTCGACCGCCGATCGAGTCGGGCGTCGTGAAGCCCCGGTGGATCAGCTCGTCGCGCAGCTTGAGCAGGTTGACCTGCCGCATCGCTTCGCCGTGCACGAGCGCCGGCGCCCACCCGGCCTTCGGAACGCCCTTGATTTCCACGCGTCGCCCGCCGCGCACCGAGACGTTGATGTCCTGGCGGCTGGCGCCCATACCCACGCGCACGTGCCCCGTGCTGCGGCACACGCGGCCGACGAGCAGGATCGCCTCGGCCACCTCGTCCGGCGTGCGCAGGTCGGGGCCGGTCACCGTCTCGATCAGCGGCATGCCGAGGCGGTCCGTGCGCCACACGATGAGGTGACCGCGGTCCGACACCTCGCGGCACGAATCCTCTTCGACGCTCACCTGGAGGATGGTCAGCTCGCGCCCGCGGAACGGCAGGCGGCCGTTGACGCCGACAATGGCGGTGCGCTGGAACCCGGTGGGGATCGAGCCGTCGAGGTACTGCTTCCGCGCGATGTGGACTTCGTCGACGATGTCGCAGCCGAGCATCAGGCACTGCTCGATGGCGACGTCCACCGCGTCCTGGTTGACGAGGAAGGGCGGCGTGTCATCCATCTCGTACGTGCAGACGTTCTCCTTGTGCAGCAGGTAGATGATGTTCTTCCGGGTCTTGAACTCCATCAGCGCCGTGCCGTCGTACTCGCCGAGCTCGGACAGCGTCGGGCGCATGTGGCGCAGCACCTCGCCGTCGTGCGTGTCGGTGTAGCGGCGCGCCGGGCAATGGCAGAACATCTTGCGCTCGGTGAGCAGCTGCTGGTGGACTTCGAGGCCGGAGATGAGGCCGATTTCGGCGTAGAATTCGGGCGACTTGTCCAACGCGCCGTCCTCCGTCTGAGGGGCAGGAGAGGTGTGCTGCCGGAGCGGGGCCGGGGAACGGCAGAGTCTGCGAGCCCGGCGAACGTTCAAGTCTACCTCAAAGTTACAGATGCGTAATCCTGCCGCCCTCTGGCCACGAAAAGATTCCCGAGGCTTGTCACATTTGTTACCATCCGGCCGCCCCTCGCGAGGTACCTGACATGTGCCCTTCGCAGACGTGTGCGCGCCTGGCCCTGCTGTTCCTCGGCGTCGTCATCCTGATCCCCGCCGCGGGACGGACCGCCCGCGCGGCCGCGCCCGCCGCGGAGGTGACCCGACTGCGCACCGAGTACAAGGAGAACCCGCTCGGCATCGACGCGCGCAAGCCGCGCTTCAGCTGGGAGCTCGTTTCTCAGGCGCGCGGCGTCGTGCAGTCGGCCTATGAGATCCGCCTCGCCCCGACCGAGACCGCCCTCGCAAAGCGGCCGCTTTGGACGACCGGGCGCGTGGCGTCCGACGCCTCGATCCAGCGCGCCTACGACGGCCCGCCGCTCCAGTCGCGCCACCGCTACTACTGGCAGGTCCGGGTCTGGGATGGGACCGGCCAGGCCTCGTCGTGGAGCCCGGCCGCGTGGTTCGAGATGGGCCTGCTCGAGCCGTCGGACTGGGTGGCGCAGTGGATCGCGCCGGAGGCAACTGCCGACGCGTCCAAGCTGCAGCCGTCGCCGATGCTGCGCACCGACTTCAAGCTCGCCGGGCCTGTCGCCGCCGCCCGCGCCTACGTCAGCAGCCTCGGGCTCTACGAGCTGGAGATCAACGGCCGCACGGTCGGTGACCAGGTGTTCACGCCGGGTTGGACGAGCTACGACACGCGGCTGCAGTACCAGACGTACGACGTGACAGAACTGCTCACGGCCGGCGACAACGCCGCCGGCATCATGCTCGGCGACGGCTGGTACCGGGGCACGCTCGCGTGGGACGGCCACCGCAACATCTACGGCGATCGCCTCGCGGCCATCGCGCAGATCGAGATTACCTACAAGAACGGCCGCCGCCAGGTCGTGTCCACCAGCACGGCGTGGAAGGCATCGACTGGTCCCATCCTGATGTCCGGCATCTACGAGGGCGAGACCTACGACGCCCGGCTCGAACGATCCGGCTGGAGCCGTCCCGGATTCGCCGACGCCGAGTGGGGCCGCGTGGCAACGATCGAGAAGCCCAAGAACATCCTCATCGCTCCCGCTGGCCCGCCCGTGCGCCGCACCGTTGAACTCAAAGCCGAGAAGATCATTCGCACGCCGCGCGGCGAGACGGTCTTCGACATGGGGCAGAACATGGTCGGGCGCGTCAGGCTCCGCGTGAGCGGTCCCGCAGGAACGGTTGTCACGATGCGGCACGCGGAGGTACTGGATGCGGAGGGCAACTTCTACATCGCGAACCTTCGGCGCGCCGCGCAGACCGTCTCGTACACGCTGAAAGGCGGCGGACCGGAGGTGTACCGAACCGTTCTTCACGTTCCAGGGCTTCCGGTACGTCGCGGTGACCGGGCTGCCCGGCCAGCCTGCGCTCGATCAGCTCACCGGCGTCGTCATCCACTCCGACATGCCGCTGACCGGCCGGTTCGAGACCTCGGACCCGCTCATCAACCGGCTGCAGCAGAACATCGTGTGGGGCCAGCGTGGCAACTTCCTCGACGTCCCGACCGACTGCCCGCAGCGCGACGAGCGCCTGGGGTGGACGGGCGACGCGCAGGTGTTCTCGCGGACGGCAGCCTTCAACGCCGATGTGGCGGGGTTCTTCACGAAGTGGCTGGGCGACGTGCGTGCGGATCAGAAGCCGGCAGGCAGCCTGCCGCACGTGATTCCCGACGTCCTCACCCGCGGCAAGCCGGACGGAGGCGGCGCCACCGGCTGGGCGGACGCGACGGTCATCGTCCCGTGGAACATGTATCTGGTCTACGGCGACCGGCGCATCCTCGAGGAGTCGTTCGACAGCATGCGGAAGTGGGTCGGCTACATGCGCCAGCGCGCCGGCGACCGGCTCCTCTGGCAGGGCGACGAGCACTTCGGCGACTGGCTGGCCTACGCGACCAATCGGTCAGACTACCCGGGCGCCACCACCGACAAGGATCTGCTCGCCACGGCTCACTTCGCGTACGCGGCGGGCCTGGTCGAGCGCGCCGCGACGATCCTCGGGCGGCAGGACGAGGCCCGCGAACTGGCCGCGCTCCAGGCGCGCGTGAAGGCGGCGTTCCTCAAGGAGTTCGTCACGCCGAACGGCCGGCTTGCGTCGAACACGCAAACGGCGTACGTCCTCGCGCTCGCGTTCGACCTCCTCCCCGCCGAACTGCGGGCGCAGGCGGCCGACCGGCTCGCCGCCGACATCAAGAGCTTCGGCAACCACCTGACCACCGGTTTTCTCGGCACGCCGTACCTGTGCCAGACGCTGAGCGACACCGGGCACCTCGATGTCGCCTACGCGCTCCTCCTGCAGAAGACGTATCCATCGTGGCTCTACCCCGTCACGCGCGGCGCGACCACGATCTGGGAGCGATGGGACGGGATTCGGCCGGACGGCAGCATGCAGGACCCGGGGATGAACTCGTTCAACCACTATGCCTACGGCGCGATTGGCGCGTGGCTGTACAGCGTCGTGGCAGGCATCGACATCGACCCGGCGGAGCCGGGCTACAAGCACGTGCTGATTCAGCCGCAGCCGGGCGGGAGCCTCACGAAGGCGAGCGCCTCGCTGCGATCGATGCACGGCGAGGTCGCTTCCTCCTGGACGATCGAGGGCGGCGTCTTCTCACTCGAGGTCACGGTCCCGGCGAACACGCACGCGACGATTCGGCTGCCGCGCGCGCGCCAGGACCAGGTGAAGGAGAGCGGCCAGGCGGTCGCTCAGGCAGCAGGCATCCGCACGGTCCGCGCCGACGCGGCCGCCGTCGTCATCGAGGCCGGCTCCGGCAAGTACCGGTTCACCTACCCGCTCCTGTGACAGGCCTCGGGAGTCTTTTCGTGGCAACCGGGGGTTGAACTTACAGATTTGTAAGGCGAAGTCTACGGAGTCAACGCAGTCTACGCAGTCGGCAGAGTCTACGCAGTCGGCAGAGTCGCGCGGTCGCAGTCTCAGCGCAGGACCGCGAGCGCGAGCAGCGCGGCGCAGACCGCGCCGGCCAGCGGGCCCACAACGGGCACCCACGCGTAGGACCAGTTGCCGTCGCGCTTCTTGCCAAGCGGCAGGAACGAGTGCGCGAGGCGCGGCCCCAGGTCGCGCGCGGGATTGATGGCATACCCCGTCGTCCCGCCAAGCGCCAGCCCCAGGCCGAGGACGACGAGCGCCACTGGCAGGGCGCCCAGGCTGCCGAACCCGATCGGAACGCTCTGGGCGGGACCGCCCGCGCCGGGCAGCGCCACGCTGCCCCTGGTGATCAGGAACACCGGGAACACGAGGAAGAACGTGGCAACCATCTCGCAGAAGAACGCCCGCGGGATGGATCGAATCGCCGGTCTCGTGCAGAACACGGCCAGCTTGGCGTCGAGGTCGTCGGTCACCTTGAAGTGCTCGGCGTAGAAGAGGCCGACGATGGTCGCGCCGAGCACCGCGCCGGCGAATTGAGCCGCGACGTAGCCGGGCACGAGCTGCCAGGCGAACTTCCCGCCCAGCGCCAGCCCGACGGACACGGCGGGATTCAGGTGCGCTCCGCTGTAGGGCTCCGAGCAGAAGACGCCCACGAAGACGCCGATCGCCCATCCCCACGCGATGACGATCCACCCCGAGTTCGAGCCGAAGGTCCGCGACAGGACGACGTTGGCGACGACGCCGCCGCCGAAGACGATGATGATGGCGGTCCCGAACAGTTCGGCGAGGTAGGCGTTCATCTCGGGAGATACCTTTCGGCGATGGAAGTAAAGTCGAGCACCTGTTCGCGCTGCCAGCGCTCGTCGCGGCCCAGTTCCCGGGCCATCACCTCGGCCACGGCGGGCGCCATCCGCATGGCGGCCTTGGCGTTGATCGACAGGACGCGCGTCCGCCGCGCGAGGACGTCGTCCACGCTGCGCGCCATCTCGTGCCGCACGGCCCAGAACACCTGTGCCGCGCGCACCGGCGCCTCGACATCGAGAACGGCATCGAGCTCGGGCCGCCCCGACACCAGGCCTTCGAGCGCAAACGCGTCCGCGCCATAGTCCGCGAAGGCGCCGAACTGAGGCGCCGACGGGTGGAAGCCGTGGATGCGAAGGTCGCGCGTGACGCACGGCCGCTCGTCGAGGCCGGCAAGCGTGGCCGCGTGGTTCACGCAGTCCTCGGCCATCTTGCGGTACGTCGTCCACTTCCCGCCCGCGATCGTGACGAGGCCCGCCTTGCTGATCTGGATCGTGTGCTCGCGCGACAGCGCCGCCGTGTTGCCGGCGTCGCCCGCCTTGACGAGCGGACGGATGCCGGTGAAGACGCTGAGAATGTCGTCGCGCGTCGGGTTGTCGCTGAGGTACCCGCCGCGCGGTCTCCAGGATGAAGTCGACTTCCTCGGGGAGCGGTCGCGGCTCGAGCGAGATGTCCGTGATGGGCGTGTCCGTCGTGCCGACCACGGTATGGTCGTGCCACGGGATGGCGAACATCACCCGGGCATCGCGCGTGCGCGGGACCATGATCGCGGTGTCGCCGCCGAGGAACCGCTTGGGCAGGACGATGTGCACGCCCTGGCTCGGCGCGATCATCGGCGGCGCCGCGGGATCGTCCATGCGGCGGACGCCGTCGGAAAACGCGCCGGTGGCGTTGATGACGCACCTGGCCGCAACGGTGTGCTCGTTCCCGGTCTCCGCATCCCTGAACACCGCGCCGCTCACGTAGCCGGACCCGTCCTTCTCGAGGCGGACGACTGGCGCGTAGTTGAGCGAGCGCCGCGCCCTTGTCCGCCGCCGTCCGCACGAGGTCGATCAGCAGGCGGCTGTCGTCGAACTGCCCGTCGTGGTAGAGCACGCCGCCGCGCAGGCCGTCCTGCTCGAGCGTCGGGATGCGGCGCAAGCACCTCCTCGGTGGTCAGCACGCGCGAGTGCCCAAACCCGTGGCGGCCGGCCAGCATGTCGTACACGCGCATGCCGATGCCGTAGAACGGCGCCTCCCACCACAGGTAGTTCGGCACGATGAACGCCAGCTCGCGCACCAGGTGCGGCGCGTTCTGGCGGAGCAGGCCGCGCTCGTGGAGCGCTTCCATGACGAGCGGCACGTTGCCCTGCTGCAGGTAGCGAACGCCGCCGTGGACCAGCTTCGTCGAACGGCTGGACGTTCCCTTGCCGAAGTCGCTCTGCTCGAGGAGCAGGACATCGTAGCCGCGCGACGCCGCATCGACGGCCACGCCCACGCCGGTCGCGCCGCCGCCGACCACCACGAAGTCCCACGGGCCGCGGTGATCGCGGACCCTGTCGAGCATCAGTTGTCGATTCATGTTGTTGCGGTCGCCTTCGCGAAGCCGGCGTCGCTTCGCGCCATGCCTGCGTTATGCCTGCTCCCAGTCCCGCGCCCGCTCGAGCGCCTTGGTCCAGCGCGCCCGCCGCGACGCGCGCTCGTCGCGCGCCCATCCTCGGCTCGAAGCGCCGGTCGATCTGCCAGGCCTCTTGTCAACTTCCGCGGACGACGCCCAGAAACCGACCGCCAGGCCGGCGAGGAACGCGGCGCCAAGCGCCGTGGTCTCAATCACCTTCGGCCGCACGACCGGCACGCCGAGGATGTCGGCCTGGAACTGCATCAGCAGGTTGTTCGCGGCCGCGCCGCCGTCCACGCGCAGTTCGTCGAGCGCGATGCCGGAGTCGGCCTTCATCACGTCGAGGACGTCGGCCACCTGGAACGCGATGCCCTCGAGCGCGGCGCGCGCGAGGTGCGCCTTCGTCGTGCCGCGCGTCAGGCCGACGATCAGGCCGCGCGCGTACTGGTCCCAGTGCGGCGCGCCCAGGCCGGCAAACGCGGGCACGAGATAGACGCCGCCAGCATCCGGCACCGATGGCGGCCAGCGCCTCGACCTCGGCCGAGGAGGCGATGACGCCCAGGCCGTCGCGCAGCCACTGCACGACGGCGCCGCCGATGAAGACGCTGCCTTCCAGCGCGTAGTCCGTGTCCGCGCCCCGATCTTGCCAGGCCACCGTGGTCAGCAGCTGGTGCTTCGAGGCGACCGGCTCGCGCGCCGATGTTCATCAGCATGAAACAGCCGGTGCCGTAGGTGTTCTTCGCCAGGCCGCGCGTCGAAGCACTTCTGCCCGAAGAGCGCCGCCTGCTGGTCGCCCGCGATGCCCGGCGATCGGGATGGCCGCGTCGAACACGCCGGCGGCCGTCTGCCCGAGCACTTCGCTGGAGGCGCGCACCTCCGGCAGCACGCCGCGCGGCACGCCCAGCCACTCCGAGCAGCTCGTCGTCCCAGTCGCCCTTGCAGATGTCGTAGAGCATCGTGCGCGACGCGTTGCTCGGGTCGGTGACGTGCAGCGCGCCGCCGGTCAGCTTCCAGGCAGCCAGGTGTCGATCGTGCCGAACGCCAGCTCGCCGCGCTCGCGCGCGCTCGCGCGCGCCGGGCACGTTGTCCAGGATCCAGCGCAGCTTGCTGCCGGAGAAATACGCATCGATGACGAGGCCGGTCTTGCGCTGGATGCCGTCGCCCAGGCCTGCCGCCTTCAGCGCGTCGCAGAAGCCCGCGGTCCGGCGGTCCTGCCAGACGATGGCGTTGTGGATCGGGCGCGCCGGTTGCCCGGTCCCACACGACCGTGGTCTCGCGCTGGTTGGTGATGCCGATGGCGGCGACGTCGCGCGGCCGTCGAGCCCGGCGCGGCCGAGCGCCTCGCGCGCGACCGCCAGCTGCGTCGTCCAGATCTCCTCCGGGTCGTGCTCCACCCAGCCGGCCTGCGGGAAGATCTGGCGGAACTCCTGCTGCGCGACGCTGACGATGCTGGCCGGCGTGATCGAAGACGATGGCGCGGGAACTGGTCGTGCCTTGATCGAGGGCGAGGATCACGGGCATAGGCACCTGGCGAGAAGGGGAATGGGAAGGTCGAGGGGCGGGAATCTCTCCGCCGATTACGATTTCGTCAGTCGAAACCGCCGTCCGGCGAAAAGATTCCCGAGGCCTGTCACAACTAGAACAGGAGCTTGATGCCGAGCTGCAGCTGCCGGGCGTCGAACGTCGACGTGATCGTCCCGAACGCCGACGAGCTGCGGTTGGTGTTCGGCGCGCGGAAGTTCGCGCGGTTGAACAGGTTGAATGCCTCGAGGCGGAACTGCAGCTTCGTCGCGCCCGTGCAGCGTGAAGTCCTTCGACGCCACGAAGTCCATCTGGAAGAAGTACGGCGCGCGCACGGTGTTGCGCGCCGCGTTGCCGAACGGCTGGCTGGGATCCGTCGGGATCACCACGTTGGTCTTGTTCAGGTAGCTGGTGACCGAGTTCTTGTCGCCGTAGACGTCGCCGATGACGTTCGGCCGGTAGTTGTTCGCGCCGCGGAAGTCCTGGTTGATGCCGGACACCTGCGAACGAGCGCCGCGGGCGTGTAGGTGCAGCGTCACCGGCTTCACCGGACCGCGCGACGCGTTGATGCCGCTCACCGTCCAGCCGCCGGCCAGCGCCTCGACGAACGCGTTGGCGTCCTTCATCCACTTCTGGCCCCGGCCGAACGGCAGCTGGTACACGAAGCTCGGGTGTTGTTGAACGGCTCGTCGTAGCCCGACACGCCGTAGTCGGCCTCGAGGTTGTAGAAGTCCTGCGGCGACGGGAAGTTGCCGTTCGGGTTCTCGAGCGAGCCCGCGCCGTTGTCCTTCGCCTTCGACCAGCGTGAACGAGTTCAGCACCATCAGCCCCTTGCTCATGCGCTACGTCGTACTTCGTCTGCAGCGCGTTGTAGCGCGACTTGCCGCCGTTGAACGCGTAGGTGATGTCGCCGAACTCCGGGATCGGCCGGCGGCTGGCCAGCGGGATCGTGCCGGCGGAGTTGTTCGGCGCCGCCTGGTTGTAGTTGGCGAACAGCAGCAGGTCGTCCGCGCGGTTGCCGACGTAGGCGACGTCGAGCGTCATGTTCGTCGCGATCTCGCGCTGCACCGACACGTACTAGCTCTGCACCTGGCTCGAGTGGTAGTCGCGTCGGCATGTAGGTGATGTTGGCGGGCAGCGGGTTGAACGTGCGACGGGTCGGTCAGGCCCGCCGGATAGCCCTGCTGCGTCGTGCGGAACGACGGCGAGCGTCGGGCTGGTCTGGTTGACGACCGCGTTGATGACCTGCGGACCGTTGATCGACAGCAGGTTGGCCGCGCCGGCGCGGTGGAAGTGGATGTAGCTGATGCCCCAGCCGCCGCGGACGACCGTCTTCGGCGTCGAGCGTGTACGCGAAGCCCGAGGCGCGGCGCCGAAGTTGTTGCGGTCGGGCTTGACGAGCGCGCGGTTCGTCGAGCGATCCGTCCGTGGCGGCGATCATCTTCTTGCGCGACCGGGATCGTAGTTCGACAGGATGTTGTCCTTCTCCGTGTGCGGCGTGGCGTACTCGTAGCGCAGGCCGACGTTCAGCGTCAGCTTGTCGTTGACGCCGCCAGTCGTCCTGGAGGTAGGCGAACTGCATCGTGCTGGCGCAGGTTGGCGACCAGGATGTTGCTGAGGGCGTACTGGCTGCGCAGGCCGAGCATGAAGTCGGCCAGGTTGTAGAGGTTGTTCGCCGCGGCGCCGGTCGGCCGCGTGAACTGGCCGGTGTAGGTGTCGCGGCCGTAGAGCGGATTGACGTCCTGCACCTCGGTCGTAGATGTGCTGGAACTCGTAGCCGGCCTTGAGCGAGTGCTTGCCCGTCAGCCACGTGTAGTTGATCTTCGGGTTCCACATCGTCGGGTACTGCCACTGCGGGTTGGTCGCCTGGCGCCCGAGGTCCGAGTAGCCGGTGATCAGCTGGGTCGGCAGGCCGCCCGCGATGCGCGGATCGGTCGGCAGGCCGACGATGCCGTACTCGTCGAGCGCGCTGGCGGTGCCGAGCGCCGGCGGGTTCTTGCCGGCCTCGGTGCTGCGACCAGCCGAAGCGGCCCTCGAGGAGCGACGTGCCGGAGCGCGCCCAGGTGAAGCCGGCGCGCGAACTGCTTGTTGCGTCGCGTAGATGTTGCCGTTGCCGGCGCCGCCCGACGGCAGCGGCATCGGCGGCTGGTCGACGTTGTCGAGCTTCGCGCTAGCCGTAGCGGCCGAACATCGTCAGCGCCGGTGCTGAACTGGTAGTCCACCTTGCCGCTGCCCTTGTCGATGTCGTTCGTGAACTCCTGGAGCATCGGTGTAGTTGTTGGCGGCGCCCGGCGACGGTCGGCGTCCGGCAGGCCGGCCAGGACCTTGCGCGCGAAGTCGGTCATCGGGATCGGCGTGCCGGCCGGGTAGGTCGCGCCGGTGAGCGGGTTGCGGACGTCGACCGACAGGATGCCCTGGCGCTGCGCCATGTCGGGATCGTCTGGAAGCACGACGGTCTTGCGCGTCTGGCGGAACCCTTCGTACTCGCCGAAGAAGAACGCCTTGTTCTTCACGATCGGCCCGCCGAACGCGCCGCCGAACTGGTTGCGCTCGCAGCGGCGGCTTCTGGCCGCTGGCCGGCAGGAAGATAGCCGGTGGCGTTCAGCTCCGTGTCGCGGAAGAACTCCCAGGCCGCGCCGCTGAACCGGTTCGTGCCGCTGCGTGTACGCGACGTTGACCGTGGCGCCCGCGCTGCGGCCGTACTCGGCGCTCATGTTGTTGGTGACGACCTTGAACTCCGCCGACGGCGTCCGGCGAGGGCTGCATCACCTGGTTCGAGAAGCCCTGGTTGCTGGTGCCGTAGGCGTTGTTGTCGACGCCGTCGAGCAGGAAGTTGTTGAACGTGCTGCGCAGGCCGTTGACGTTGAACGAGCCTTCGCGCGGGTTCGCGGTGGAGCCCGTGCCGATCGACGACACGCGGACGCCCGGGCTGAGGAGCGCGAGGCCGGAGTACTCGCGGCCGTTCAGCGGCAGCTCGACCGCCTGGCTCGCCGGTGATGACCTGGCCGCGCTGGCTCGAGTCGGTCTCGAGCAGCGTCGACGATGCCGACGACCTCACGGTCTCGGTGACCTTGCCGGGATCGAGCTTGAGGTCCACGCGCTGGCGGGCGCCGACCGCGACCTGAATGTTGTCGACGAGCGCCGTCGAGAACCCCAGCAGCTCGCCGGTCACCTTGTAGCGGCCGACGCGGACGGTCATGAACTCGTAGCTGCCGTTGGCGTCGGACACGCGGACGACGGCGATGCCGGTCTCCAGGTTGGTCAGCGTCACCGTGGCGCCCGGAACGACGGCGCCGGTGTTGTCCTTGACCGTGCCGACGACGGTCGCGGTGTCGAACTGGGCAAACGCCGACGGAACGATCAACAGCAGCAGGATCAGACAGGCCAGGATTCTGCCAAGCAGCTTCATACTTCTCTCCAGGTTTCCAGAGACACTACCGGCGAAGGCATGAGGACCCCGGCGCGGCGGCCGGAGGGGCGAAGGACAAGGAGCGGTGCGGCGACAAGAGACGGGTATTGCAGCACTCGCCACCACGGCTGTCAATAGCGCCCTCTCGCCGTGGAGGCTGGCCGGGGACCGGGGGACGCCGTATAATCCGCGGCTGGCGTTGGCCCTCGTTTCAACAACGGAGCACTTGATGGCGACCAATCGACTCGGCGGCGTGCTGGTGTTGGCATCGATCCTCGCGGCGGCAGGCGTGGCGCTGGGCGCGGCCGGGCAAAGCTACCCGGGTTACCACGGCAAGACGAACATCGCCCACCGGGGCGCTTCGTCGTATGCGCCGGAACACACCACGGCCGCCTACATGCTCGCCATCGCGCAGGGCGCGGATTACGTCGAACAGGACCTGCAGGTGACCAAGGACGGGCAGCTGGTGTGCCTGCACGACCTGACCCTCGAACGGACGACCAACGCGAAGGACGTGTTCCCGGGGCGGTCGCGGACGCTGACGCGCGAGGGGCGCGAGCTGACCGGCTGGCACGTCTCCGATTTCACGCTGGCCGAGATCAAGCAGCTGGACTCCGGGGCGTGGTTCGACCCGAAGTTCAAGGGCGAGAAGGTCCTGACCTTCCAGGAAGCAATCGACCTCGTGAAGGGCAAGGCAGGCATCTACCCGGAAACCAAGGCGCCCGAAGTGTACGGCAGCCTCGGCTTCGACATGGAGAAGCTGGTGATGGACGTCCTGGCGAAGAACCACCTGGACAAGCCGGGCGCGGATCCCAAGACGCCGGTGTTCCTGCAGTCCTTCAGCGCCGACAGCCTCAAGAAGATGCGCCAGTCGATGAAGGTGAGCCTGCCGCTGCTGTTCCTGGTGACGGATCGCGATCGCGACCTGTGGCTGACGAAGGAGCGGATGCCGGAGGTCAAGATGTTCGCGGACGGCATCGGGCCGGCCAAGGGCATCATCTCGGGCAAGCCCGAGATCGTGAAGTGGGCGCACGACGCGGGCCTGAGCGTGACCGTCTACACCGTGGGATCGACGCCCGCGGTGAAGGACGTGCGCGACGAGATGCGGCAGTTTCTCTTCACCTACGACGTGGACGCGCTCTTCACGAACAACCCCGACCAGTTCCCGCGCAGCAAGTAGCGCCCGGAGGCCGTGATGCTGGGAGTCCTGACGCCGGCGGCGGAAGCCACCCGCCTGCCCGCCGATCGCATCGACCCGGAGTACCGCCGGCTGCGGCGCCAGGTCTTCATCGGGATCTTCGTCGGGTATGCCGCCTACTACCTCGTGCGGAACACGTTCGCGCTCGTGATCCCCGACCTCCTCAAGCTCTATCCCCACTCGTCGAAGGCGATGTGGGGCACGGCGATGACGGGGCTGTCGATCGCCTACGGGCTGTCGAAGTTCCTGATGGGATCGGTCTCGGATCGCAGTAACCCGAAGTACTTCCTGCCGCTCGGCCTCCTGCTGTCGGCCGGGATCATCTTCGTGTCGGGGACGGTTCGGTGGATCTATGCGTCGCTCGCGCTGGTCATCGCGCTGCAGACGCTGAACGGATGGGTCCAGGGCATGGGCTGGCCGCCCTCCGGCAAGACGATGGTCCACTGGTGGAGCACGAAGGAGCGCGGCCTCACCGTCTCCACCTGGAACGTGGCACACAACGTGGGCGGCGCGCTGGTCGCCAGCTTCGCGCTGCTCGGGTTCACCCTCTTCAACGACTGGGGCGCCAAGTTCTACTTCAACGCCGTGGTGGCGGCAGCGGTGGCCGTCGGGGTCTTCTTCCTGTTGCGCGACACGCCGCAATCGTGCGGCCTCCCGCCGATCGAGGAGTACAAGAACGACTACCCCCCGAACTACAGCGCGGACCACGAGCGGGTCCTCGGCTACCGCGAGATCTTCCTGACGTACGTCCTGAGCAATCGGTACCTCTGGGCCATCGCCGTCGCCAACGCGTTCGTCTATTTCGTCCGCTACGGCGTCGTCAACTGGATCCCGACGTACCTCGAGACGGCCAAGGGCTTCTCGTTCAAGCAGTCGGCCATCGGCTACTCGCTGTACGAGTGGGCGGCGATCCCGGGCACCATCGCCTGCGGCTGGATCTCGGACCGCTACTTCAGCGGCCGGCGGGCGCCGGCGAACATCCTGTTCATGGCCCTGACGCTCGTGGCGGTCGTCGTCTACTGGCTGAACCTGCACGGTCCGCTGTGGATCGACTACGTGGCGCTCGTGTCGATCGGATTCCTCATCTACGGGCCGATCATGATCATCGGCCTGCACGCGCTGGACCTCGTTCCGAAGAAGGCGGCGGGGACGGCGGCGGGGTTCACCGGCTTTTTCGGCTACGTGTTCGGCTCCGCGATCGCGGGGACGGGTGTCGGCTGGATCGCCGATCGCTGGGGCTGGAACGGGGTGTTCGTGACGATGGTGGCGTGCTGCGTGCTGACGATGGCGTTCGTGGCGATGACGCTGGGCCACCGGACGACGAGCGCGCAGCGCTGAGTCTGTGACAAGCCTCGGGAGTCTTTTCGTGGCATTACAGATTTGAATTACAGATCTGTTTTGCCACGAAAAGACTCCCGAGGCTTGGGCGGCGCGAGCCCGTCCCACAGGCACTGCACCGACTGTTCGAGAATCTGCGGCGGGAACCGGCCGCCGTGGGCGCCGAGCTGCTCGAAGAACGCCACGCACTGCGCCAGCGAGAACACCATCAGCGCGGCAGCCCCCGGGTCAACCGGCCCGACACGGCCCGCGCGACGCTCCTCCGTAAAGAACGCGACGACGTCCCACCGGAGGACATCCATCGGGGAGCCGGGGTGGGTCCGGGCAAACTCCTCGAACCGGAAGCCGCGCTGTGACATCAGCGGCAGCAGCACCGGCAACGTCTCCCGGAAATAGTCGAGCAGACCGGCGGCCAGCCGCTGGAGGCGCACCACGCCCAGCTCGCCGGGCTGACGCGGACTCGCGCGGCGGAGCGACCAGGTCCCCCAGCTTCGGTGCCGGCAATACCATCGCGGCAAAGAACAGGTCCGCCTTCGTCGCGTACCGCTGGAACAGGACGCCTTCCGAGACCCCGGCGCGACGCGCGATTTCCCTGGTCGAAACGGTGAATCCCTTCTCGACGAATGCCAGGCGGGCAGCCGCGAGCAGGTCCGCGTCGGAGATCTTCTTGTTTCTGCCCATTCGTTACGCGCGAGGTTGGCGGCGGGTCATCGCTTGACGCCCAGCAAGTAGAGCGAGAGCGGCGCGGTCCCCATCTCCGCGATCTCGAACCCCGCCCGCTCGAGGGACGACCTCCACCGCGCCTTCATCGGTTCTCCCCGCGCGCCGTGCAGCATCAGAGGTCCGTAGGCAAAGCGCGTCCACGCGTCAGGGTACATCACCTGGATGAGAATCTGCCCGCCGGGCTTCAACACGCGCGCCGCCTCGCCGAGCGTCCGGCGGGCGCCCTCACGATCGAGATGGTCGACCGCGTAGGCGCTCACGACCGCGTCGAACGACTGGTCGGGAAAGGGCAGCGTCCGCATGTCTCCGGGCTGCACGACCGCCCGCCGTTCGACGCCGGCGGCGCGGAAGTTCGCCTCGGTCTTCTGGGGGCCGTGGCCGCGGATGTAGCCCGCACTGAAGTTGTCGAGGGCGACGAGCGTTGCCTTCGGCCGCTCCCACAGGACCATGATGGACGACCGGCCCGAGCCGGCGCCGAGGTCCAGCACGCGGCCGACACCCGAGGGAAGGAACGCCTGCGTCGGAAGGGAGGGGACGTCGTTGAAGCGGAACAGCAGCTGGACGACCAGGAATGCCGCGATGGCCCAGACGAGGACGAGGCCGAGCGCCGCCTTCGCCGACCAGTGCCAGCGGAAGCGCCAGGCAAGCCAGAGGGTTGCCAACGCCAACGCGACGACGACCAGGTGGCCGGAGGTCCACGGCCACGTGTAGCCGATGTCAATAAGTGAGCGCATGCTTATTTATAACACGCGCCCGCATTTCGCGCCAGCCTCTTTCCCCGGCTCCCCGAACGGCCCAGGAAAAGAGGCTGGCCGTCGAAGGGCTACTTCGCGTCGCGCTTGATCACGAAGTTCTGCCGAATGTTGGTATCGCTCACGGTGTACCCCGCCGGAACCTCGAAGTACCCGGCACCCGGCTCGCCACGCGAAATGTTCACCAGCTTGTAGGTCGAATCGCCCGTCCGCGGATCGGAGGTCGTGGTGAGGACGAGCACCTGCAGGTCGGGCGAGCGCCATTCCTCGGTCACCATGACGATCGGCCGCTCGTTCCCGATCGCGCCCGCCGGGATCGTCCGGGTCGTCCGCGTGCCCTCGGCCGACACCCCTTCAATCTGGCGCGCCGGCAGCGTTTCCACCTTCTCGTCCCACGCCGGCGACCCGTGGGCGATCTTGGACGGCATCGCCCGCAGCATGATCGACTGGCTCCCTTCTTCCCAGCGCATCTTCTCCTGCATCACGTCCGCGGTGATCTTCTCCTCGATGATGCGCTTCTTCTCCACGTCGGCCGGGTCGCTCGCGCTCGGCGTGTACGTGAAGGTCGCGCCGTGCGACATGACCGTGTTCGCCGCCGACGAGGTCTTCCACGCGACCTTCGCCTCCGGGTCGAGGGCGTAGGACACTTGTGCCACCGGGTCCGTGATGGTGACCGATGCCGGCTGCCCCAGATCGCGCTCCTCGTCACGGCGAACCCGTCCCTGCCCATCCCGGTACACGTGCCCCGTCGTCCGCCGCACGATGCGGTTCCCGTCCCCCAGCACCTCGATGCTCTCGGTGATCACGTCCGCGGAGTAGGGCGCGCCGGTGACGACCTTCGCTTCCAGCGGGACGCGCATCTTCACCGTGAGCGGCACCTGTGCCGGTTCCGTGCGCAGGTGCGCCACCACCTCCGGTGGAGGCGCCACGCGCTCCTGGGCCGTCGCCGCCGAACCCGCCATCGCCACCGCCATCACCCCGACCACCGCCCACGTGCTTGTCATGACCGCTCCTCGCTTCACGCGGCGCTGCCCGCGCCAGTTGAGACCCATGGCGAAGCCGGAGCTTCGCCCCACACTTGTCATGCTCTTGCCCCGCCACTTACCGCAGGAGCCGCACCGCGCGCGGCAAGCGGTCCTGTCCAACGATGACATCGGCGGTCACCGTGGCACCCCTGCCCGCCCCGTCGCTTCGCAGGCCGAGAAGCGGCAGCACCGCCACCGGCAGTTCCGTCCGAATCAGCTCGCCGCTCTCGAACGGCGGCAGGGCCCTGGCGCCCGGCCACGCGACGAATTCGACGTCGGCAGCCGCCGCCGGCCGCGTCACCGGCCGGCTGCCTCGCGTGGCACCAGAGCGCGGCGCCCGCGGCACCGCCTCGTCAACCGGCCGTGATTCGGGCCGGCCGATGACGCCTGCGGTTTCTCCCATCGCGCCCACAGATGGAGACTCAAGGCTCCGCGCCTCGCTCGACACGAGCGGTCGATCGCCGGCATCAGGCACCCTCGAGGCGTCGAACCAGGCGCGCCACCCGGCTGCACCACCGGCAACCAGCGCGAACACTGCAGCCGCCGCCCACAACCACCGCCACTCATCACGCGCTCGCCACGGCAACAACGACGGCGAGTTCACGATGCTCGACTGGGCCATGACTTCCGCCGGCCGCTCCCTCGCAAACTGCTCCAACAGCCGCGTCTCGACGCCCGGCGACGGCTGCAACTCGGACGTCGCGCCGGCCAGTGCCCGCAACGCCGCGCTCACCTCCGCCTCGCGACGAAGCCGCGCCGCGCAGGCGGCGCAGTCCGCGGTGTGCTCTGAGAGCCGCTCGCTCCTGCCGTTTGCCAACAGGCCGCGCGCCAGGTCGAGGAGATCATCTTCGTAATCGCGGCAGCTCATATGGCATACCTCGCGCGGGACTTCTCGCCTGGAAGCACGTTGGCTTGGTCGGCGTCCGGGGTGCGGGCTCCCCCGAGGAGCTTGGAAGCGAGGAGATCCCGGGCGCGTGACAGTCGCGAGCGGACCGTCCCCAGGGCGCAGCCGAGCGCCGCCGCCGCGTCCGCGTAGCTCAACTCCTGGAGATCGCAGAGCACGATCACCTCGCGGTATGCCACCGGAAGCGACCGAACCGCGCGGCGCACCGCCTCGATACGCTCGACACGCATCATCTCGTGCAAGGGATCGGGCGTCCCCGGCCCCGTCGTGTCGGCGTTCTCGTCCTCGTCGCTGCCCAACGCGACGGTCGCCCGTTCGCGGTCCAGCCGCCTGCGCACCTGGTTGCGGGCAATCCCGCACAACCAGGCGATCTCGCTGGAGATCCCCGGCACATACCGGCGGGCATCGTTCATCACCGCGAGAAACACCTCTTGCGTCACGTCGTCTGCGATGGCGGCCGAGCCGGTCATGTGCAGCGCAAACCGGTACACCTGGCCGCTCCGCTTGCGGAAAAGCGCGGTGAACGCCGGCATGTCGCCAGCAGCGATTCTCGGCAACAGCTCGTCTGTGCCACGCGTGTCGGAGTGCGGGTGCTCGCCCATGCCTGTCCCGGTACGACGCCTCTAGGAGGTATTCGGTCTGGACGGGGAGAAAGTTCCAGAGAGTTCCGTGCCGCCCCCGCCGGAAGTGCAGGCTTCCCGGCGACACGGCGCGGCGCCGAACCCCCGCGCGCCTCTGCACGTATTCTTCATAGACGCGCCTGCCACACCTGTGAGTCCGCACGGGGCCGTGTGCCGGACCGGTCAAAGGACGTGCGCGATGTTCCCGGAATCCCTCGCCCGCGACGTTCGCATCGGCCTTCGCGTGCTGGTGAAGGAGAAGGCCTTCTGCGCGGTCGCCGTCTTCGCGCTGGCGGTCGGCATCTGCACGGTCACCACGCAGTTCAGCGTCGTGAACGGCATCATGCTGCGCGGGTTCTCCTTCCCCAACGCGGACCGGCTCTACAGCGTCAATTTCGTCGACCCGGCCAGCGCCACCTTCTTCGGCGTGAACGGCCAGGTGTCGGCGATGGACTTCGAGGAGTTCCTGCCGGAACAGAAGTCGTTCGAACGGATGGCGGCCTACATCGACGGATCGACGGTGAACATCACCGTGGACGGCCAGCCGCG
This sequence comes from uncultured Acidobacteriota bacterium, assembly GCA_963724775.1. GTDB lineage: Bacteria > Acidobacteriota > Vicinamibacteria > Vicinamibacterales > Fen-181 > CAVRWB01. Next base: position 161,668 of record CAVRWB010000017.1, on the reverse strand, counting down.
GCGCTACACGGGCGCTTACACGACGCCGGAGTTCTTCCGGATCCTCGGTGTCCGGCCGATCCTCGGCCGCGAGTTCACGGCGGCGGACAACAAGGCGGGCGCGGAGAAGGTGGCCATCGTCGGCTACGGCCTCTGGCAGCGCGACTTCGCCGGGTCCTCTTCGATCGTCGGCAAGACCGTCCGGATCAACGGGAAGCCGGCGACGATCATCGGCGTCATGCCGCGCGGCTTCGTCTTCCCGGCCATCGAAGAGATCTGGATCCCGCTCTACAGCGAGTTCCCGCCGCGGCCCAGGAACGACCCCCAGTCGAACAACCCGAACATCGTCGGCCTTCTCGCCCGCGGTGCCGCTCCCGACCGCGCACAGGCCGAGTTCGCCGGGTTCGCCAAGCGGCTCGCCCGCGCCTATCCCGACACCAACAAGCCCTTCGACACGGCCCGTGTCGAACCGCTCATCGCGCGCTTCACCAACGCGGCCCTCCGCGGAACGCTGGTCACGATGCTCGCCTTCTGCGTGGGCGTGCTCCTGATCGCCTGCGTGAACGTGATGAACATGCAGTTCGCCCGGGCCACTCTGCGCGCGAAGGAGCTCGCGGTTCGGGCGTCGATCGGCGCCACGCGGATCCGGCTGATCCGACAGATGCTGACCGAGAGCATGCTCCTCGCGACGATGGGCGCGGCGCTCGGCATCGGGCTGGCCTACCTGTCGGTCGACTGGCTGTCGGCGACGATCCACAACCTCGACAACCCCCCGCCCGTGTGGATGGCGTTCGAAATCGACGGCCTCGTGCTCGCGGTCACGGTGGCGGCCACCGTCCTGGCTGCCGTGGTGTCCGGCCTGCTGCCGGCATGGATGGCGGCGCGCGCCAACGTCGTGGAGGTCCTTCGCGAAGGCGGCCGCGGAAACACCAGCCGGACGATCAATCTCGTCACGCGCGGCCTGGTCGTCGCGCAGATTGTCGTCACGTGCGTGCTGTTGATCGGGTCGCTGCTGCAGCTGCGCTCGATCCTCGCGCAGCAGCGAATCGACTACGGGTACGACACGGGCGGCATCCTCTCCGCGCGAATGGGCCTGATGGACGGAGACTATCCGACGCCGGAATCTCGCCAGCTGTTCTACGACCGGCTGCTGCCAAGCCTGCGAGCCTCGTCGCAGTTCGAGGCCGTGGCGCTCACCAGCCGGATGCGGATGGTGTTCTCCGGTTCGGCGCCGGTGGAGATCGAGGGCCGCGTCTACCGCGAAAAGCGCGACCGGCCGAACGCCAACTTCGAGCAGGTGTCGCCCGGCTTCTTCGCGATCCTCGGACAGAAGCGGCTCGACGGCCGCCTGCTGACCGAGGACGACGTCGACGCACGGCTGCCCGTCGCCGTGGTCAACGAGGCGTTTGCGCGAAAGCACTTCGGTCGCGAGAGCGCGGTCGGCCGGCGCTTCCGCACGGGTGACGGAACCGCGCCGTACGGCCCCTGGCGGACCATCGTCGGCGTCGTGAGCACGGTGCGGATGCTCGGGCCGTTCAACAATCCGAACGTGGACGACACCGGGTTCTACGTCCCGTTCTACAGCGTGCCGTTCGGCCCGGTCCCCGCGGGGCCGACGGCGAACCAGTTTGCCACGGTGATCGTGAAGCCGCGTGCGGGCGTGCCCGCGGAATCGCTGGTCAACGCACTGCGACGCGAGGTCGCCAAGGCCGACCCGAACCTGCCGCTGTATTTCGTCGGCACGCCGAAGGCCAACATCGACGCGAATCTCGGGGGCAGCCGGATCATCGCCTCGATGTTCACCGTGTTCGGCGTCATCGCCGTGCTCCTCGCCGCGGTCGGCATCTACGGCGTCATGTCGTTCGCGGTGAGCCAGCGCCGCCAGGAGTTCGGCGTCCGCATGGCGCTCGGGGCCAACGGCGGCCAGATTCTTCGGATGGTGCTGAAACAGGGGGGGCGGCAGCTGGGGGCGGGACTGTTGCTCGGGGTGCCGCTCGCGCTCGTCCTGGCGATCGTGGGCCGCGACGCGATCGCAAACATCCTCTACGGCGTCTCGGCCGTCGACCCGGTGACCTACGGCCTCGTCATCACCGTCGTCACGGCCGTCTCGCTGGCGGCCATGCTGGTGCCCGCGCGGCGAGCGACCCGGGTCGACCCGATGATCGCCCTCCGCGCGGAATAGGTGCAGAAGTGCAGGGCGGAGCTTCTGCTTCGCCTCGTCGAGGCGAACAAGAAAGTTCGCCCCACGCCTGCGTCAGAAGCCGCTGACGTTCAACCGGCCTCCGGTGACGGTCCTGCCGGAGAGCGCGGCCGTCGGAACGGCGGCGCCGAGAATCGCGTTCTTGATCTCGGCGGCCGTGGCCCCTGGATGCGTGGACGCGTACAACGCCGCCGCCCCGGTGACATGCGGCGTCGCCATCGACGTCCCGCTGTAGGACCCGTACCCGGAACTGCCGGCCTTGCCCGGCAGCGTGGAGAGGATGCCCGAGCCGGGCGCGCCGATATCGACCGTCGTCGCGCCGTAGTTCGAGTAGCTGGCCTTTGCGCCGTTGCTGGTGAGCGCCGCCACGGCAATCACGCAGTCCCAACCCCGCGTGCCGCCCTTGGTGCACTGATAGTTGGACGGATAGTTCGGCGCCGCGTCGTTGTCGTCCCCGACGCCGTCACGGCCGCCGTTGCCCGCCGCGGCGATGAACAGGATTCCCTCGTCGCCACCGCGATCGATGGCGTCCAGCAGTGCCTGCGAAAACCCGCCGCCACCCCACGAGTTGTTGGTCGCGACGATGTTCAGCCCATGGCGGGTCTTCAGGTCCGTGACGTAGTCGACGGCCTTGATCGCGTTGGCCGTCGTGCCGCCGTTCCGGCCCAGGAACTTCGCCGAGATCAGCGTGACGTTCCAGTTGACGCCCGCGACCCCTTTGCCGTTCCCGCCCACGGCGCCAATCGTGCCGGCCACGTGCGTGCCGTGATCGTCCTGGGTGCCGTCATAGGTCCCGTTGTCGTTCCCCGCGAAGTCCCACCCGTGCACGTCATCGACGTAGCCGTTGCCGTCGTCGTCCCTGCCGTTGAATGGATCGGACGTGTTGAACCAGGTGTTCGCCGTGAGGTCCTCGTGCGTGTACATGAAGCCCTCGTCGATGATCGCGACGAAGACGCTCGAGCTTCCGGTGTGGCTTGACGCCCACGCTTCACCGGCCTGGCTCCCAAACTGGTTGGCCGGCGAGGTGCCGTCGCCGTACATGCCCCACAACGATCCGTTGGTGTAGTAGGAGTCGTTCGAGGCTGCATCGTGGTGGTACACCCAGTTGGGTTCGGCATACTCGACCGATGGATGGGCCTTGAGCCGGGCCATCGCGCTGGCCACACTGAAACCGGGCGGCAGCGCGACCAGCTCCAGGTCGCCCTTGCCGTCCGCGCGTTCCTGCCCGGCCACCACGATCTCCTCCGTCCGGCCGCCGACCCGGCCCCGCGCCTCGGCCTTCCCGGCGTCTCCGGCATTTGCTGCAAACTGGACGAGCACTTCCCCGGGGACGAATGCCACGTCCGACGCCCCGATGGCCGGAGCCTCGCCGCTGCGGCCCTGGGCGCCAAGGAGTGCGGCTGCCGCGACGACGGCAATGGAGAACGCGACGAACAGGTGCGCGACGCGCGGGCGGGTCATGGACATTGTTCCTCCAAGCGGCCGAAGCCTACCGAACGCCCATCTCCTTGAGCAGGAAATCCGCCTTCCCCAGCTTCTCGGTCACCCACAGCACATAACGGATGTCGACGGCGATCGAGCGGCTGTAAGCCTCGTTCCACGCGTAGTCGTTGATCGTCGCGCCCCAGGCCCGGTCGAAGTTCACGCCAACCAGCTCTCCGCTCGCGTTCATCAACGGGCTGCCGGAGTTGCCGCCGGTCGTGTCGGTGTTGTAGAGGAGCGCCACCGGCACGTCGTTCTGCTTCGGGAGGCGATAGCGGCCGAAGTCCTTCGCCTTGTAGAGCGCGCGCACCTCTTGCGGCGTCGCGTAGGGGTACTCGTCGCGCGTCTTCTGGATCACCCCCGTCAGCGTGCTGATGGGCGTGTGGATGACGGCGTCGGCCGGCGAGTAGGCGCGGACGCGGCCGTAGGTGAAGCGAAGGGTGCTGTTTGCGTCGGGCAGGAAGTCCTTCTGCTGGTACTGCTGCTTCACGTCGATCAGCAGGGCCGAGAGCTTCGACAGCTCCGCGTTGCGACGCTGCCGCGCGTCGCGCAGCTGCTGGTACAGCGGCGCGAGGTCCTTGGCCAGGCCGATGAACGGGTCATTCAGGCCGGCCAGCGCCTCCTGGCTCTTTCCCAGTGCCGCGGTATAGCCGTCGGCGGTCTTCAACGTCGTCGCGGCAAACGCCTCGTCCACGAACCGCGCGATGCTTGGCTCGGAGAAGTCGCCGCGCAGGCGTTCGTCCACCGGCGCAATCCGCTGGTCGCGCGGCAGACCGGCGGCGAGCGTCAGGATCTTTCGGAGGAACAGCTTCTCGGCCGGCTCGTGGAAGTTCGCGAAGGTCCCCGCCGCCCCCTTCCTGGCCGCGGCCAGGGCCTCGTCGCGATAAGGGGCCGCCCGCTCGGCGCTCGGCTTGGCGATCTCGCGGCTCGCCTCGAAGACGGTGTTCCCGAGGCGCGCCGGCAGCGACATGCTGTTGAAGTTGTCGAGCACCAGCTCGTACTGGGCGCGGCTCGTCATTCCCGCGAAGACCTGGCCTGTCTGCTCGAGCACGGTTCCGTAGACGGTCTTGCGCCCGGCGTCCGCATCGATGAACTTCTGAAGGGCCGCTTCTTCCTGCTGCTTCGCGGCGACGAGCTGCAGCCGCTTCATCCCCACCAGCTTGCCCCGGTAGTTCTTCATCGTGTTGGCCAGCCCCTTGATGCGCGCGTCGAACTTCAGCGCCGTCGCCCGGTCCCCGCGCCCCAGGTCCTCCATCGTCTTGATCTGCCACTCGTTCAGGTCGGCCACGAAGGGCATCCGGAGGTTCTCCTCGTACGCCATGTAATACGAGGTCTGGTGGCGGTAGGTGCGACCCGGATAGCCGAGGATGAAGACGAAATCCTCCTCGTTGACGCCGGCGGGGTTCACCTTGAGGTACCGCTTCGGGTGGTAGGGCACGTTGGCCGCCGCGTGCTCGGCCGGCTTCCCGTCGGGCCCGACGTAGGCCCGCATGAAGGAGAAGTCGCCAGTGTGACGCGGCCACACCCAGTTATCGTCCTCGCCGCCGAATTCGCCAATGGACCGGGGCGGCACGTAGGCCAGGCGGACATCGCGCAGCACCGTCGAGATGAACATCACGTAGGACTTCCCGGCCAGCATCTCGGAGATCGCGATGGTCTTGCCCGGCAGGTCCTTCTGCGCCTGCTTGGTGAGTTCCGCGATCCGCGCATCGATTGCCTTCGCCCGCTCGATCGGGTCCATGGCGTCCTTCACGGCGCTCATGACGTCGGAGGTCACGTCGCGCATCTCCTCGGTGATCCGGGCAGTCATGCCTCGCGCCTGGATCTCCTCGGTCCGCGCCCTCGCCAGGAAGCCGTTGGTCAGGTAGTCCTTCTCCACGCTGCTCGCCGCCTGCACGGCGCCGAAGACGCAGTGGTGATTGGTGATGATCAGGCCGTCTGGCGAGACGAACGAGGCGGTGCACCCGCTCAACTGCACCACCGCCTCGATGAGGCTTCTGCCCTTCGGGTTGTAGATACTGGCCGGGTCGATCTTCAGCCCCTTGGCCTTGAGGTTGAGCTTGGCGAGCGACGTGATGGGATACATCCCTTCTTCGCCCAGGGTCGGGCGGAGAAGGACGGCGAGCAGGATGACAATGACGGCGAACACGCGTCGCAGCATGAAATGGCTCCTTGATGACGGTCGGGGGGGCAAAGGCGACTGGAGTGTACAGAAGCGAGCGCCGGAATGCCAAGGGCAAACGGGCTCCTGGCAAACGGCTCCTTGTCGAAGCGTCTACTGTGAATTGGGCCAGGCGCCGAAACTACAGGGGGAATCCTCGGAGGTGGTGTGACCGACCAGCCGTTCGTCGACTACTACGACCTGCTGCAACTCAGCCCCAACGCGGACGACGATACGATTCACCGCGTCTTCCGCCACCTGGCGAAGAAGTGCCACCCGGATTCGGAGGATGGGGGCGATGCCGAGCGCTTCCGCCGCCTGGTCCAGGCGCACGGCACGCTGACCGACCCGGAGTCGCGGGCCGCCTACGACGCCCAGTACCAGGAGTTCTGGAACCGCAAGTGGCGGGTGGCTTCCGAAGCCAGCGACGGCAGCGCGTTCGCCGAGGACCACGACACGCGCGAGAAACTGCTTTCGCTGCTCTACGTCCAGCGCCGACGGGACATGCGGTCGCCGGGCCTCGGCGAGTACGAGATGGCCCGCCTGCTCCGCATCCCCGTGGAACTGGTCGAGTTCCACCTGTGGTACCTGCGAGAAAAGGGCTGGGTGCAGCGAATCGACAACGGGCAGCTGGCGATCAGCGCCAACGGCGTCGATTCGATCGAGGCGACCCGGCTCCGCCTGCCGCCGGATCACCTGCTCACGCCGCGCGGCACGCCGGCCAACGGCAGCAACGGCCACGGCCCGTCCGACCCGCCAGGCGAACCCGAGCAGTTGCAGGCACACAATGGACACGACGAGAGTAGGCAGTAGGCAGTAGGCAGGCAGCTAGGCAGCCAGGCAGTCAGGCAGTTGTGGCACGGGCTTCAGCCGGGTGTCGTGACACAACTGCTTACCGCCTACCGCATACTGCCTACTTCAGTTTCTCCGCCAGGAAGGCGAAGGCCAACGCCTGCATGTGGGCGGCCTGTTCGTTGTTGGCCGCGCCGCCGTGTCCTCCCTCGATGTTCTCGTAGTACCGCACGTCGTGCCCCATCTCCGACATCTTCGCCATCATCTTTCGAGCGTGGCCCGGGTGCACCCGGTCGTCGCGCGTCGAGGTGGTGAAGAGCACCGGCGGGTACTTCGCGTCCTTGCGCACGTTCTGGTAGGGCGAGAACGACTGGATGAATTTCCACTCTTCCGGCTTGTCCGGGTCGCCGTACTCGGCCATCCATGACGCGCCGGCCAGCAGGTGCGAGTAGCGCTGCATGTCGAGCAGCGGCACCTGGCAGACGACTGCGCCGAACAGCTGCGGGTAGAGCGTGAACATGTTGCCCATCAGCAGGCCGCCGTTGCTGCCCCCCTCGATGCCGAGGTGCGCGCGCGATGTCACCTTCCGCGCCACGAGGTCCTCGGCGACCGCCGCGAAGTCCTCGTACGCCCGCAAACGGTTCTGCCTCAGCGCCGCCTGGTGCCAGCGCGGCCCGTACTCTCCCCCGCCGCGGATGTTGGCCACGACGTAGACGCCGCCCTGGGTGAGCCAGCCGCGCCCGACCAGCGGGCTGTAGCCCGGCACCATGGAGATCTCGAAGCCGCCGTAGCCGTACAGGAGCGTCGGCCTGGCGCCGTCGAGTGGCATGCCCTTGCGCGACACCTGGAAATACGGGACCTTGGTGCCGTCCTTCGACGTCGCGAAATGCTGGCTGACCTCCAGGCCCGACGCGTCGAAGAACGACGGCATCTCCTTCAACTTCTCGGGCGCCTGGCCGATCCGCCCGTATTGGAGCGTGGCGGGAGCCAGGTAGCCGCTGACGTTCAGGAAGTAATCGTCCGACTCATCCGGATCGACGCCGCCGGCCGAAACCGTGGAGAAAGCCGGCGCGCCCGGCAGCGGCTCGCGCTTCCAGCCGCCCTCGCCCGGCGTCACGACGAACATTTCGTTCTTCACGTCCTCCAGCACGTTGAGAATCAGGTGGTGTCGCGTCCACGAGGCTCCTGCGAGCGACGAGTGGTCCGTCGGCTCGAAGAGCACGGTGAACTCGCGCTTGCCCTGGAGGAAGTCATCGAACCGGGTGACGATCAGCGAGCCGGCCGGGTAGGTCTTGCCGCCAACCGTCCAGGCAGACCGCAGTTCCACCATCAGCCACTCGCGCTGGACGTTCGGCATCGCATCGTCGGGGACGTCAATCTTCACCAGGGCGCCGTCCGCCTTCCGCAAGAACGTCTCGCTCTTGTAGAAGGCGATCGCGCGCGAGACGAAATGCCGCTCGAAGCCCGGCGTGTCGTCGAAGACGGCGGAGATCGACATGTCGGCCGGCTGGCCCTCGTAGACGGTCGTCGCCGCCGAGAGCGGCGTGCCTCGCGTCCACAGCTTGGCGATCCGCGGATAGCCGGACGTCGTCATCGACCCCGCACCGAAGTCCGTCGAGACGTAGACGTGGTCCTTGTCGATCCACGAGACGCCACCCTTGGCCTCCGGCAGCGCGAACCCGCCCTTCACGAACGTGCGGGTCGTCCATGTCGAACTCGCGCAGCACGGCTGCATCGGCGCCGCCCCGCGACAGCGACACGAGCGCATGCGTGTAGTCCGGGCGCAGGATCTGAGCGCCGGCCCACACCCAGTTCTCGTTCTCCGCCTTGGCCAGCGCGTCGAGATCGATGACGACATCCCACTTGGGGTCCGGTTTCCGGTATTCCTCGAGCGTCGTGCGGCGCCAGAGCCCCTTGGGGTTCTTCGCGTCGCGCCAGAAGTTGTAGAAGTACGGCCCGCGCTTCGAGACGTATGGGATGCGGGCGCTCGAATCGAGGATCGCGAGGAGGTCTTTTTTCAGCTGCTGGAAGGCAGGCGTGGAGGCGAGTTCGGCGGTCGACTCGGCGTTGCGGGCCTTGACCCAGGTGAGCGCCTTGTCGCCAGTCACGTCCTCGAGCCAGGCGTACGGGTCGGCCGACGCGGACGCCGCCGGAACGGGCTTGCCCTGCTGGGCGCGCACACCGGCCATCAGCACGACGAGGAAGGCCGCGGCCATCGCGATTGTCGTCATGAGTCTCATGCGCGCCATTATAAGTCGGCGCGCATGAGGCTCGTGTAGCACGCGGCTTCAGCCGAGTGTCGGCGCGAGGCGGCGAAGCTGGAGCTTCGCCCCACACCTGTCAGTAACCGCGACCCTCCTTGGTCGCGGGAGCGTCAGCTCAGAAGCTGCCCGATCGCGTCACCACGTCCTGCTGGTGAGTCCGCGTCCCGGCTGCGAACTCGAATCCGAAGAACCAGTGAACGTCCTGCACGTTGTTCGAGTCGGTCCACAGCGCGTGGAACGCGCCGTCGCTCCCGGCGGCGAGCGCCGTGTAATCGCCGAAGAACCCGCCGCCGAAGCCGTAGCGCGTGTTGATCAGCCCGCTCAGTTGCGCGGGCGCGCCGCCTCCGGCCCTCATCACGTAGTAGGCGAGGCGGGCGTTGTTGATGTAGTCGCCGAGCACGAGACAGTTGATCCGGCCCGCGGTCCCGGCCTGCGGCGTGGCGCACGTCTGCCAGGGCGACACGGTGGTCGCCGCGTATGCGGACATGTAGACGGTGCCGTTGGCGGACGCCGCCACGGCCGGCCAGAACGTATCGACGCGACGCGCCGTCGTGGGCGCCGGGAAGCTGGCGCCACCCGGCTGCGTCACTGGATAGCCCTGGGCCGACTGCGTCGACCCGTCGAGCGACGGGAAGATCGCGGCCGGTGCGCTCCACGTCGCGCCGCCGTCGGTCGATCGGCTGAAGGCCGCCTGCGAATGGCAGTTGTCGTAGACCGACGTCGTGCCGGACAGCCAGTACGCGCAGGCGCGGTCCACGCCATACTGGGTCGCGGTATTCCTCACCTCTGACGACCAGGCGACCACGAGGTCGCCATTCGCCGCAACATCGGCGGCCGGGTAGCTGTTCACGCGGAAGGCGGTGTTCGCCATCGGGATGACGTCCGCCACCTGCGCCACCGCCGTCGGCTGGCTCCAGTTCACGCCACCGTCGGTGGACTTCACCATCCAGATGGAGTTGAAGCTCTGGAGCCGGGTCGAGCCGAGCCAGAAGACGTAGACGGTGCCGTCCGGCCCGACGACCGGGCGGGACCCCTGGCCGTACAACACGTTGCCACAGATCAGCGCCGGAGAGCTGAACGTCGCCCCGCCGTCGCTCGAGTAGGCGAACGCGATTGGCGACTGCACGTAGCTGCCGTTATGCGGGTTGAAGATGAAGCGGGTCCAGCTCACGTAGACGCGATTGGCGAACGGGCTATCCGCGTGGGCATCGGCCGCGATCCACTCCTTGTCGTTCAGCGTGGACGGCGCGGTGGTCGCGTTGATGAACACCGGGGCCGCCCAGTGTAGCTGCCCCGACTGGTCGAACGTCCCCTTGTTCACTGCCACGGTGTTGGGCGGGGACGTCCGGTTGAAGCCGAGGCCGGCGTAGTAGACGTTCCCCTGCCCGTCGAAGGCAAGCGCGGGGTCGCCGCCGGCGTCGTACTGGCCGCCGGTCAGCCGCGTGACGCCGGGGATGAGCGTCCCCCAGGTCGACGGCCCGCTGTTCGTGCAGCACCACGTGGCGCCGCCGTCGTTCGAGAAGTACGTTCCCGAGTAGCCGTCACCGAGCGCGCTGCACGGCGTGCCGTTGATCGTGCAGTCCCAGGTGCGCGTCGTGTAGTCGTTGGCGCCCGCCACGAGACGCATCGGCCGATTGGGATCGACGACGATCGCCGTCTCGTTCTGCGGCGCCGACAGGACATCCTGGTTCACCGTGATCTGAGGGGGCGCGACGCTCGTGGCGTCCAGCGGGCTGGTGAGCACGAAGGTGGGCGTGATCGGCGCGCCGGGCGCCGGCGGCGGTGCCTCGACCTCGGCCTCCTCCTCTATGAAGGACGAGAAGCGGATTTGCAGCCCGGCCGTGCCGTTGAGCGAGGCGACTTTCCCGGCGAGCGTCGTGATGTCGTAGGTCGGCTGCGGCGTGGCCTGGATGCGGGCGGTGCAGACGGACACGGCTGCGACAGCCGCGCCGACAGTCAGCAGTCTCCTGGCGGTCATGAGCACTCTCCTCCTGGACCGTTTTCGTGTGATCGACGAGCGCTGACGGACGAGTGCCTCGCGTGTGGTGCAGATTACCTACCCAGAATGAACGGGCGGGTAAATACCCAACTTCCGTGCCGTGCCCCAAGCGACGCCGGGGTTGCCCTGCGCGCCTCCGGTGTGGTCAGAATGGGACAGGCATGGTTCGACGGTTGACGTCCCATTTCACAACGGCCGCGCTCGGACTGGCACTCGTCCTTTCGCTGACAACGTGCCGTTCGAGGCCGGGCTCATCGGCGCCGGCGGCTGCCCCAGCCGCCCGCCCCTCGATCCTCCTGGTCACGCTCGACACGACACGGGCGGATGCGATCGGTCCCGAGGCTGTCGGCATCCAGACGCCCGGCTTCAATGCCGTGGCCGCCCGAGGACTGAGGTTCCGCCAGGCGTACGCCACGGTGCCCGAGACCCTGCCGTCGCACGTGTCGATGATGACGGGCCTCTACCCGGCCGGGCACGGCGTGCACGAGAACGCCCGCAGCCTCGCCGCCTCGCAACCGCTCGTCGCCGAACGGCTCCAGCAGGCTGGCTATCGCACCGCCGCGTTCGTGTCGTCGTTCATCCTGGCGCGCCGGTTCGGCCTCGCGCGCGGCTTCGACACCTACGACGACGCCCTGCCGGCGGGCTTGGTGGAGCGGAGTTCGAAGGACACGACCGACGCGGCGCTCGCGTACCTGAACGCCAATCACGCGCCGCCGCCAGGTGCGGCCGGCGTCGGCGGCCGTCCGCTGTTCCTGTGGGTGCACTACTTCGACCCGCACGCTCCTTACACGCCGTCAGAGCCGTACCGCAGCCAGTTCGCCGGACAGCCGTACCTCGGCGAGGTGGCAGCGATGGACGCCGAGATGGCGCGCCTCGTCGCGGCCTTCGAGCAGCGGGCGCCAGGCCCCGCTGCCATCGTCGTCGTGGGCGATCACGGCGAAGGTCTCGGCGACCACGGCGAGGCGCAGCACGGAAACCTCGTCTACCAGTCCACGATGCACGTGCCGCTCGCCCTGGCCGGTCCCGGCGTCAAGCCCGGCCTCGGTGACCAGCCGGTGAGTACGCGGCGCATCTTCGACACGCTTCTCGATTTTGCGGGAGGGACGGCCGCCGGCAGCTTGCGCCGGGGGGAACGAGAGGTCGTTCTCGGCGAGGCGATGAAACCGTTCCTGGAATTCGGTTGGCAGCCGCAGGTGATGGCCGTCGCGGGCCGGCACAAGTCAATCCTCGCCGGCCGGGTGGAAATCTACGACGTCGAGGCCGACCCTGGCGAGACGCGCGATTTGGCCGCAGACAATCGGCTCCGATCGAGCGTGCCGGCCGCGCTTCGCGACTATCCCGTCCCCTCCCCGGCGATGTCGAGGCTGCCGGAGACGCTCGACGAGAACGCCCGGCGCTCGCTCGCGAGCCTCGGTTACATCAGCGCGACGGCGACGCCGGAGGTACGGAAGGGCGCGCCCCGGCCTGCCGACATGGTGGGTCTCTTCGATCTCATCGAGAAGGCCTCGGGACTCTTTGTCGCCGGACAGTACGCCAGGGCGATCCCGCTGCTGCAGCACGTGCTCGCACGGGATCCGTTCAACCTGGATGCCGCACTCAGGCTGGCCACCGCGCACTCGGCTCTCGGTCACGATGCGCAGGCGGTGGAGATGTTCAAAGAAGCAGCCGCGATCTCTCCCGCGTCACCGGACGTCCGCGCGTACCTGGCGCTGCACTACGCGCGCGGCCGCCAGTGGGAGCAGGCGGTGCCGCTTCTCGAGCGGGCCGCCGCCGAAGCGCCCGACCGCCTGCCGGTCCTCGAAGCCCTCGCCCTCGTGCGGGAGCGGCAGGGCCGCCTGGACGAGGCCGTGATTCTGCGCCAGAAGGTATACGGTCTTCGAAATCCCTCGGCGGCGGAACTCGCGCAACTCGGGCAGCTCGAGATGAACCTCGGACGCACCGCGCCGGCCATCGAGGCGTTCGAGCGGGCGCGCGCGCTCGACCCCGGCCGGTTCGGGCAGGACCTCGAACTCGGCGTTCTCTACCTCGACGCGCGACGCTTGGCCGACGCGCGCGACACGCTCGACCGCGTGCCGCCATCGCACCCCGGTTACCCGATGGCGCTCTTCAAGCGCGCGCAGGTGAGCGTGCTGTTGAACGAACCCGATCGCGCCGAGCGCATCGCGCGTGCCCGGCAGCACGCCGACGCCACCACGGCGCCGCTGGTCGCAAGGGAGAAGCTGTTTCTACTCACCGGTCCTCAGTGACCCTCGAACCCGAATCCGGCTCGAGCCGAATGCGACAGGCTGTCGGGTCAGAACTGGAAACGCATGGCCAGCTGGATGCGCCTCGGGGCGTAGTACGACCGGGGCACGCCAAACGTCGAACTGTGCGCCGCAGGGTCGTAGTTGTACCCGGTCTGGCTGTTGAAGACGTTGTAGAGGTCGACCGCCAGCTGGCCCTTGTACCGCGTCTTGAACGGCAGGTTCTGCGTGTAGTTGAGGTCGAGCTGTGAATGCGCGCCCGACCGCCGCGACCCGGCCGGTTCGGCGTACCGGTTCGAGTCGGACGTGCTGGTCGTGAGCGCGATGTACGGCTCGTAGCTCCACTTCTCCCACGGCTGCCCGGACTGGGCGAAGAAGTAGGCGCCGACGGTGGCGTTCCAGCCAAGCTGGTAATAGCCGAACAGCTTGAACAGGTGCGGCCGATCGCCGCGCAGCGTGCCGTCCTTGAAGTTCCAGAGCTGGCGCCCGGCGCTGTCGCCGATGTTCGACGACCCGATGAAGATGTTGGCGTCGTTGCCGCTCGTGGAGTTGTCCTGGTCGAAGTTGCCCCAGTAGTGGTTGTGCGAGTAGGACGCCCGGGCGTAGGTCTTGCTGCTCCGCCACTCCGCCTCGAACGTGACCTCGTAGAACTTCGTGTACGCCCCATCCAGCTCGGTGATGACGTAGGAGGACCCGCTGCCGATCTGCGCCAGGCGGTCTGCCAGGTCCGGGATGTAGAGCGTCTTCGGGATGGGCGTGCCGTTGATGCTGTCGGGCGGGCTGTACGCCACCCGGGCGTTGTTGTTCGTGTCCTCCCAGAAGTGCGCGCTGTGCCGGTAGCGGAAGTACGCCAGCCCGGACAGCCCCTGCCTGAACTGCCTCGACGTTCCCACCAGGAACTCATCGGTGGTCCGGGGTGTCAGGTCCTGGACGAACAGCTTGCCCGAGGACGACTCGACGAACTTGTACCCGTACGACGTGCCGTTCTGATCGAAGTAGACGTCCACGAACGCGTTTTGAATGCTGCGATCCCACGAGGCCGCGCGGGGCAGCGAGTTCACCGAGGGGTTGTACCTCGCGTAGCTCGCGTAGATGTTGTCGCGCCCGTTATAGGCCCACGTGGCGCCAAGGCGGGGCTGGAACATCTTGGAGAACGGGATCTTGTACATCGTGTACTTGGTGCCGGGCGACAGCACGTAGCCGGTCAGCGTCGATGAGTCGTCCTGGAGTCCCTGGCCGTACAGCGTGTCGTGGCTCATGATCATGCCGGCGTTGAACGAGAAGTTCTTCCAGACGATCGTGTCGTTGGCCTCGACGTTCCAGGTCGTTGCCTCGCCGCGAATCCCAAGCTTGGATCCCGTCGACCGCGTGAGGTACTCGGCATAGTAGTACGCGGGCTTTCCGGGGAGCCCGATGCTGGCCGAGCGGCCGCCCGGGACGTTGATCACACCCCAGCCGTTGGAGGATCGGGTCAGCTCCTCGGCGTCCTTCGACCACTGGAGCCCGGCATGGATGTCGTGCCGGAAGGTGCTGCCGAGCGTGACGTTGTACGCGACCTGACCGGCGTTGCGGTAGAAGTTGTCGGCGTCGCTCAACGTGGCCGCGTATCCCACGGTGCCACCGCCGGTCTTGACGCCGTTCTTCGTGTAGCCGTACCGGTCGATCAGCGGCTGGATGAAGGTGTTGTAGGCATCAGCGCCGGCGACGGGCGTCGGCACGTTGAAGGCTCCGAGGGTGTCGAGCGAGGTGAGGCTCAACTGCGCCCCGACCTGGTTGGTCGGGACCGCCGACGATTCGTTGTCGGCGCGTCCCTGGGTGGGGTTGGAGTAGTAGGTGTACTTGAAGGAGGCAAAGCTCTTCGCGTTGATGACCCACGAGGCGTCGAACGTGCCGAGCTTCATGGTCGAGTCGCTTCCCGAGCCGGCCGTCGGTGCGGTGGACGCGCCGAAAGTGGAGCCGGTCTGCAGGGTGTGCGACTGCCGCCACGTGCCGTTCAGCAGGATGGAACTGATCGGCGTATACGTGATCTTCCCGAACCCCTCGTCCCGCGTGCTCTCGTACCCCGGCAGGGCGCCGTAGTTGTTGCTCGCATTCGCCCGGCTGTACATCGGCCGGTAATAAGATCCGTAGAAGAAGATCCGGTTCTTGAGGACCGGGCCGCCGCCGTTGACCGTGAACCACTTGCTGTTGTTCGCGTACCGCGACAGCACGCCGCTTGCCTGCTCCGCCGTCATGCTGTCGTCCTGGAACTGGTAGCTGACGGATCCTTGGTACCGGTTCGTGCCCGACTTGCTCACCGAGTCGATCGTGAAGCCTCCCGACCGATCGAAGTCGACAGCCTTCGCGCCGCCCTTGATCGTGGTCACCTGCGCGATGTCCTGCGACGCCGTGTCGGTCGTCAGCGTGCCGTAGAGCGGCATCGTGACGTTGACGCCGTCGAACTTGTAGGTGTTGTCCTGGCCACTGCCACCGGCGCTCGGGCCGCGGGTGCTGTCCTGCGTGTACATGACGCCAGGAATCAGCTTCATGAGGTCCCGGTAGTCCTGCCCGACCGGAAGGCTCTGGATCGCCTCGGAGTTGACGCCGCTCTTGAGCTCCGTCGAGTTGGTCTCGATGATGGGGCTCTGCGCGACCACGGTCACGTCCTCTTTCACGCCGGCGATGCTCAACGTGACGTCGACGGTGGTCTCCCGTGCGAGTTGGACCTCCACCTGCTTGGTGATCTTCGTCATCCCCGAGAGCTCGAACGTGACCGTGTAGCGGCCAGGCGGCAATGCCGGGAGCCGATAGTCGCCCACGCTGCCCGTCGTCGTCACGCGCGGTGCGGGCAGAACGTCGGAGCGGGCTTCGACGGTCACGCCGGGCAGCACCAGGCCGCCGGTGTCGACCACTTTGCCGGTGACTCCACCGGTCTGCTGCGCCAGCCCTGCGCCGGGCAAGAGCAGAAGGAGCGCGAGTCCCCAAAGGGAGCGAGAGCGAAGCATTGGTCCTCCAGGAAAGAGGCGTCGAAGAACAGCGCGGATGGGCCCCGGCCCCACGAAGGCCATCCGTTACGGTGGGAGAGCAACGAATCGTACAACCGCGTCGAACTCGGCGTCAAACCTCACTCGCGGGGTCGCTCACCCCGTATTCCGCATGCCGGCAGCAATGCCGTTCACCGTCACCGCGAAGGCGGTCCACAGGCGGTCGTCGGACGAGGGCGCGCCGCGCAGGCGGCGCAGCAACTCCACCTGCAGCAGGTTGATCGGGTCGACGTACGGGTTGCGCACGGCAATCGATCGCTTCAGGACGCGGTTTGCCGCGAGCAGCTCGCCGTGCCCGGTCGCCGCCAGCAGCCGCTCGATCGCGGCGGCCAGCCGGCTGCGGATCTCGTCGCCAAGCGGCCAGAGATCGCGAGGCACCAGCGCGCGGTCGTACTCGGTACGCGATGCCCGGGTCGGCCTTGGCCAGCACCATCTCCATCAGGTCGAGCAACACCTGGAAGTAGGGCCAGTTGCAGTACATCTCGCGCAGGCGGGCGCGAGCCGTTTGGCTGGCGGTCGCGTCCGCGAGAGCCGCCTCCAGGCCAAGCCACGACGCCAGCAGCAGCCGCGTCTGGGTCCAGGCGAACTGCCAGGGGATCGCGCGGAGCGAACCGACGCCGGCGCCAGGAGACCGCCGCGCGGGCCGGCTGCCGATGTTCAGCCGGCCGATCTCCACTTCCGGCGTCGCGGCGCGGAAGTACTCGACGAACCGGGGGTGTTCGTACACGAGCCCCCGGTAGGCGGCTCGGGCGGCACCCGCCAGCCGCTCGACTTCATCCCGCCATTCCGGGGCGGGCGGACGACCGGGGACGAGCGTGGCTTCGAGCGCCGCGGTGGTGAAGACCTCGAGCGTGCGGACGGCCAGGCCGGGCAGCCCCCAGTGTGCCTGGATCATCTCGCCCTGCTCGGTGACGCGCAGCGAGCCGTTGACGGCGCCCGGCGGCAGCGCTCGAATCGCGAGATGGGTCGGGCCGCCTCCGCGCCCGACGCTGCCACCCCGCCCATGGAAGACCGTGAGCGCGACGCCCGCGTCGGCGCAGGCCGAGACGATGTCCTCCTGCGCGCGATACAGGAGCCAACCGGCCGCAAACCGGCCGATGTCCTTGCTGGAGTCCGAATAGCCGACCATCACCTCCTGCCGCCCGTCGATCGTCTGCCGGTACTCGGGAACCGCGAGCAGCTGCCGCAGCATCGAGCCGGCGCCGGAGAGGTCGCGGCCGGTCTCGAACAGCGGCACGATGCGCAGCGGCCGCTCGACGCCCGCGCCGTGCTGCAGTGCGAGCACCGCGAGCACGTCGGAGGCACGGCTGGCCATGGTGATGACGTACGCGCCGAGCGAGTTGGCGGGGATGCTCGCGATCGCGCGGAAGGTGTCGAAGATCTCCCGAACCTCGTCGCTGGCGCGCGGAGCCGACGATGTCTGGTCGATCGGAAGCCGTTGCCCGCCAGCCGACAGGTACGGGCGCAGAAAACGGTAGCGCCGCTCCTCGTCCCACTCGCTCCACTTGCCGTCGGCCCCGACCACGCCCGCGATCGCGTCCATCGCCTTGTCGTGAACGCGCGCGTCCTGCCGGACGTCCAGCCGGGCGAGCACGAGGCCGAAGGCCGTGAGGCGGCGGCGGAGGTCCAGCAGGCGGCCGCTGGCGATCGCCTCGTTCCCGGTCTCGACCAGCGATCGGTGGCAGAGATCAAGAACGCCGCGCAGGCGGGCCTCGTCGATCGGCAGCGGTGCGGGCCAGACCTGTCCAGGCAACGCTGGCCCGCCTTCGCCCCACACCTGGAACTTTCGTTCGTCGGCGAGCTGCGCTCCAAGGATCGCGCGCGTCTCGCGCAGGCCTGCCGCCACGCCGCGCAGGACGGCGCGGTACGGCTCGCGATCGCCGCCGGCCTCTTCGCGCAGTTCGTCGCTCGCCGTCGCGAGCGAGAGCTCCGCACGAAGGGCGTCGATCTCGCCCAGGTAGAGCCCGGCCGCCACCCAGCGCGCCATCAGGCACGCGCGCAGGGTGACGGCGGCGGTGACGTTCGGATTACCGTCACGGTCGCCGCCCATCCAGGAGCCAAACCGCACGGGCACGACGTCGTCGGGCAGGCCACGGGCAACCTGGAGGCGCAGGGCACGGTCCAGCGCGCGCAGGTACCTCGGCACGGCGTCCCACAGCGTCTGCTCGAACACGGCGAGGCCCCAGCGCACCTCGTCGAGCGGCGAGGGACGATCGCGCCGCACCTCGTCGGTTTCCCACAGCTCGAAGATCGTGCGGCGAAGCGACGCCAGGACCTCCTCCTGCTCCAGGCGTGTGAGGTCGGGCCGGTCGCGCTCGGCCAGGGCCGCCGCCAGGCGATTGTGCTTCAGGAGAATGGTGCGGCGGGAGACCTCGGTGGGATGCGCGGTGAGCACGAGGCCGATGGAGAGCCGTTGGACCGCATCGCGCAGCGCGTCGGGCGCAACGCCGCCCGCAACCAGGCGGAGAAACGTCTCGGCCAGCGAACCCGGTTGCTCACCTGCGGCCGGGTCTGCCAGGTAGTGCCGTCGCCGCCGGATGCGGTGGTGCTGCTCGGCGATGTTGGCGAGCGTGAGGAAGTGCGCAAACGCGCGGGCCACCGGAAGCGCGTCCTCGGTGGACAGGCGGCCGAGGACGTCCGCGCGCAGCCGCTCGAAATCGTCCGACTGCCCGTGACGCGCGCTTCGTGCCAGTCGCCGCACCAGCTCGACGGTCTCGAAGACCGCGGCTCCCTCGCGAGCCCGGATCACTTCACCGAGCAGCTCGCCGAGCAGGTGGACGTCCGCCCGAAGCGGGGCATTGCGATCGTCGCCGGCGGGCACCATCCGATCATCGTAGCAGCCTGGCCGCCCGCACGACCCCCGTCAACGCACTCCCCTCGTCCGGTCTCCGGCGTTCCGCTCGAGGACCGACTGGACCGCCTGAACGAGCACGTCAACGGCGACAGGCTTGCTGAGGTGCTCGTCGAATCCGGCGGACAGGGCCAGCGCGCGATCCGACTCGCGCGCAAACGCCGTCAGCGCGACGCTGCGCAGTCGCTCGCTGTGCTCGCTCCGCAGGCCGCCCACGCGTCGTATCAGCTCGTAGCCGTCCTCCCCCGGCATCGCGATGTCGCTCAGCAGGACGTCCGGCCAGTGCTCGCGCAGCGCGCGAATCGCACCATGCGTCGAGTCGGCATCATCCACGACGGCACCGGCCATCTCGAGCGCCGTCCGCAGTGTGCTGCGGGCTTCTTCGTCGTCGTCCACGAGCAGGATGCGGATGCCTGCCAGGGCGTCGCGCGGTTGGCCGGGTCCCGCGCCCGCGCCGCTCCACGACTCCGGAACGGAGGCGAGCGCGGAGGCGGCGGGCGCGCGGAGGTGGGCCTGGCGGCACGGCAGCGTTACGCTGAACGTCGCGCCGCCACCCTGCCCGGTGCTCTGCACCGTGATCTTGCCGCCGTGCAGGTGGACGAGGTGCCGCGCGATGGCAAGGCCGAGCCCCAGTCCCCTGTGAGGCTTCGTCGTCGAGCCGTCCGCCTGGGAAAAGCGCTCGAAGACGAACGGCAGGAACTCCGGTTCGATGCCGATCCCGGTGTCGGACACGTCCACCCGCACGTGCGACGGGTCGCCGCTCAGGCGCACGTCGACGCGTCCGCCTTCCGGCGTGAACTTCACCGCGTTGCTGAGCAGGTTCCAGATAACCTGCCGCAGGCGGTCCGCGTCTCCAACAAGCGGCAGCGCCGGCGCACTCGTCTCCAGTTGCAGCGAGACGTTCTTGTTCAACGCCGCGGGCCGGACCGTGTCGAGAGCCCCTTCGACGACCGGCACGAGGTCCACGGTTTCCACGACGATGCGGAGCTTGCCGCTGACGATGCGGCTGACGTCGAGGAGGTCGGCGATCAATTGTGCCTGGACGATCGCGTTCCGGTGAATCGCCTGGACCGCCTTCTCCCGGCTCGGGGCCGACAGCGACCCGTTCATGAGCATCTGGCTCCAGCCGATGACCGACTGCAATGGCGTCCGCAGCTCGTGCGACAGCGTGGCCAGGAACTCGTCCTTCAGGCGGTTGGCCTCGGCCAGCCGGTCCGCGGTATCCCGAAGTTCCCGCTCGCTCTTCTGGAGCGCCTCCTCGACGGCCTTCTGCTCGGTGATGTCGAAGCTCGCCGCGACCAGGCGAACCGGCGCGCGGTTCTCGTTGCGGAACATCCAGCCGCGGGACGCCAGCCACCGCGTTGAGCCATCGGGCCGGACGACCCGCCACTCCGCGTCCAGCAGCCCCTTGCGCATCGACTCCTTCACCGCTCCGAGGGCCACCGGCAGATCGTCGGGGTGTATCCGCTCGGCGACCGGCGCCCAGGCGCGGCCGAGCCCGCCGGGCGCCACGCCGTAGAGCGCCTCCACTTCCGACGACCACCGGTACTCGTCCGTCTGCACGTCCCACTCGAACGTGCCGAACTGCGCCAGTTCCTGCGCCAGCCGCAGGCGCTGCCGGCTCTCTTCCAGCCTCGCATTGACGTCCTGCAGCTGGAGGGCCTGCGCGCGGAGCGCGGCCTCCGCTCTCGCCCGCTCGCTGACATCGCGAACGATGGCGTTCCACCGGCCGTCCGGCGATCGCTTGGCGCTGATCTCCACGTGGACCAGGCGGCCGTCCCGGCGAAGCAGCCGCCACTCGGTCGTGCCGGCCGCGCCCGATTGCAGGCGGTCGCGAAGCTCCTTGACGCGATCACGTTCATCCGGCTGCACGACGTCGCACACGCCCATCCCCAGCATGTCGCCCTTCGTGTAGCCGAGCATCTCGCAGGCAGACGGGTTCACCTCGAGGAAGCGCCCGTCCTCGTCCCAGACGAGGATGCCATCGGTCGCGAGGTCGAACAGCGCGCGGCGACGCAACTCGCTGGAGTCCGTCGAGACCGGCGTGATCATGTACGCGCTGAGCGACACGAGCGCCAGGCCGAGCAGCACGAGGTCGGTGTCGCGCGCCATGGCATCGGGCCTGACGCCGGTCAGCCACGGAAATCCATAGATGGTCGCGACGAGTATCACGCTGCCGACGAGGATCCCCGCCACCAGGCCCAGCCGGCGGGCGGCGACGAGCGTCAGCGCGGTCGCCAGCAGGTAGCCGGCCGCCGGGCGATGCGACGGCGGCAGCAGCCCCCACACTAGGAGAAGGGCGCCACTGCCGAGCAGCAGGACGAACAGGCTGCGGCGAGGCGTTCGGCGGAGCGCGGACAGTGGTGACACGAGCACTCCCATTCGTCCGTTGCGTTGATGGCTGCAGGGTCGAAGCGGATCGCCGGGCGGGGTGCCCAGTATCGAAGAGGCGCGAGGAGCCGTCAAGGTCAGCCGTAGGAAGAGGGAGGAAGGGGGCTCGGTATCGAGGCGGTCGCCGCGGCTCCAGCGCATGGCATGCTCTCCGATGCGCCGACCACGCGCACCGGCCGCCCGTCGGGCAGGCCGGGCGGGCGGTTGATATAATCGGCGACCCAGTGACCAAGCCCGCCCGCCTGTTGCCCAGAATTCCCCGGACCGTGCTCGTGCTGTCGGGCACGCACATGGTGAACGACATCTTCGGGAACATTTACGCGCCGCTGCTGCCGCTCTTCATCCCGCGCCTGCACCTGTCGCTCGCCGCCGCGGGTGCCATCGCCGCGTCGATCCAAATCGCGGGGTCGATCGCGCAGCTCGTGTTCGGGCCGCTTGCCGACCGCTGGCGACCACGCGTCCTCGCCGTGGGAGGTCCGCTCCTTGCCGTCACCTGCATGAGCCTGGCGGGCCTCGCCACGTCGCCGCTCATGCTGGCCGCGATCCTCGTGGCCGGCTGCCTCGGCAGCGCCGCCTTTCACCCGACCGCCGCGGCGATCGTCAATCGCGTCGGCGGCGAGCGGCGGGGCACCGCGATGTCGGTCCACGTGACGGGCGGCGCCATGGGGAACGCGCTGGCCCCGTTGATCTTCGCGCCGTACGCGGCACACGTGGGCATCACGTGGACGCCGCTCCTCGCGATTCCCGCGCTGCTCCTGCTGCTGTCGATCATGCGCGGCGTGCCCGACGTGCAGCTGGCCCACGCCGGCGTGCCGAGGGGATTCGCCGCGCTGCGCCCGTATGCCGTCCCGCTGGCGTTGCTCTGGTCGGCGGTGGTGCTCCGAACCGTGGTGGCGATCGGGTTCTCCACGTTCCTGCCGGTCGTCATGACGGGCCGCGGCCTGTCGGTGTCGCAGGCCGGCTTTGCGGTGTCGGCGTATCTCCTCGCCGGGAGCATCGGAGGGCTTGCCGGCGGCCCGTTCGCGGATCGGTTCGGCCCGCGCCGGGTGATTGCGTGGTCGCTCGCCCTCTCGGTGCCGCTGCTTCTCACCGCGCTCCTCGTGAGCGGGCCGTTGGCGCTGGTGGTGCTCATCGCCGGAGGCTTCTTCCTCGGGTCGACCCTTCCGGTGAACATCACCTACGCGCACATGATCGCGCCGGTGGCCACGGGCACGGTGTCATCGCTCATGCTCGGCGTCGCCTGGGGCGTCGGCGGCCTGGCCGTGCCGGTGGTGGGCCTCGCGGGCGATCGGGTCGGCCTGCAGCCGGCGCTGCTGACCCTCGCGGTTCTGCCGCTGCTCGCGGCTCTCCTGACGCTGCGCCTGCCCGAAGGGGTCGAAGCCCACGTGGAGGCGGAAGTCGTCGAAGTCGTCGAACCTGGAGTGTAGGACATGCCAGCCGCGGCCGAAGTCCTGTCGCACATGCTGCAGTCGGTCCGCGGCGCACCAATCGAGTACAGCCTCGCGCCGTATCGCCGGGTGCTCGCTCGAGTCCGCTCGATCGACGTGTCGTCGCTGACGGACGTCGAGATCGCCAGCCGGGCGGCGGCGATGAAAGCGCGCGTCCTCGCCGGCGAGCCGCGGGATCGCCTGCTGCCCGAATTCTTCGCGCTCGGCGCCGAAGCGTGTGCCCGCGCCGCCGGCCTTCGCCCCTACGACGTGCAGTTGATGGCCGGAGTGGCCCTGCACCAGGGGAAACTCGCGCAGATGGCCACCGGCGAGGGCAAGACGCTCGTGGCCGTCCTGCCGGCCGCCCTGCACGCGCTCGAAGGCCGCGGCGTCCACGTGCTGACGGCGAACGACTACCTCGCCCGCCGCGATGCCGGCTGGATGGGTCCGGTCTACCGCGCGTTGGGTTTGTCGGTCGCATCGGTGGGGCAGGGCGACTCGCGCGATGCCCGCCGATACGCCTACGCGGCAGACGTCACGTACGTCACGGCGAAAGAGGCCGGCTTCGACTTCCTCCGCGACCAGGTCGCCCTGGACCCCGCCGACTTCGTTCAGCGGCCGTTCCACTACGCGATCGTGGACGAGGCGGACTTCATCCTCGTGGACGAGGCGCGGGTACCCCTGGTCATCGCCGGCCATGCCGACGCGCCTCCCGTCGATCACGCGGTGCTGGCTGGCGTGGCGAGGAACCTCCAGGCGGGTGCGGATTACACGACCGACGAGTACCAGCGCAACGTCAGCATCACGGACCGGGGCTTCCATACGGCCGAGCGGCTCCTCGGGTGCGGCTCGCTGATGGATCCCGGGCGGCACCTCGTCCTGGCAGGATTGCACGTGGCGCTCCACGCCGAAGTCCTCCTCCGGCGTGACCGCGACTACATCGTGCGTGGCGGCCGCGTGGAGCTCGTTGACGAGTTCACGGGCCGCGTGGCCGAGAACCGCCGCTGGCCGCACGGCATCCAGCCCGCGGTGGAAGCCAAGGAGGGACTGGAGCGACGGCCGGAAGGCCGGATCCTGGGGTCCATCCCGATTCAGCACTTCGTGCGCCTCTTTCCCACGCTGGCCGGCATGACGGCCACCGCGGTACCCGCGTCCGACGAACTGGTGGCCTTCTACGGCCTCCGGACCGTCGTCTTCCCGCCCCACAAGCGGTGCCGCAGGGTGGACGAGCCGGACGCCATCTTCTCGGACCGCGCAGCCAAGATGGCGGCCGTCGCCGAGGAGATCGCGCGCGTCCACGCGTCGGGCCGGCCGGTGCTCGTCGGCACGGCGAGCGTCGCCGAGTCCGAGGAGTTGGCCCGCGTGCTGCGCGGCCGCAAGATGAAGTGCCGCGTGCTGAACGCGCGGCACGACGCGCGCGAGGCGCTCATCGTCTCGAGGGCGGCGGTCCCCGGGGCCGTCACGATCTCGACGAACATGGCGGGACGCGGCACGGACATCGTGCTCGGAGGCGGCGACGCCGCCGCGCGCGAGCGAGTCGTGGCCCTTGGCGGCCTCTATGTCCTCGGCACCAACCGGCACGAAAGCCGGCGGGTAGACGACCAGCTCCGCGGCCGTGCGGGGCGGCAGGGCGATCCCGGAACCTCGCGCTTCTTCATCAGCCTGGAAGACGATCTCATCAGCCGCTACGGCGTGCTGTCGCTCATTCCGCCCCGGCATCACCCCCGCCCGGGAGACGGTCTGGTCGACGACCCGATCGTCCGTCGCGAGATCAACCGCGCGCAGCGAATCATCGAGGGCCAGAACTTCGAGATTCGCCGGACGCTGTGGCGATACTCGTCGATGGTGGAAGAGCAGCGGCAGCAATCGTGCGCGCGCCGCGAAGAACTGGTCCGGAACGACATCGAGCCAACGGCGTGTGCCGAGGCGGCCCCCGAACACCATGCGGAGCTGGAGTGCGCGGTTGGTGCCGAGGAGCTGCGCCGGGCCGAGAACCGGCTCACCCTGTTGCTGCTCGACCGGCGATGGAGCGACCACCTGGCGCTCATCGAGGACATCCGCGAAGGCATCCACTTGCAGCGTTACGGCGGGCGGGAGCCGCTGACCGAGTTCCAGCGGCAGATCATCGACGCGTACGCGACGATGATGGACGGACTGCGAGAGGAAGTGGTGGAGATCTTCGGGACGCTCACGGCCGAAGGCGGGCGCATCGACCTGGATCGCGCCGGGCTGCGCGGCCCGGCGGCAACCTGGACGTACCTGGTGAACGACAACCCGTTTTCGACGCTCGGCATGTCGCTGATCGCCCCGGGCAACTTCGGCGTCTCGCTGGCGACCGCGTTGATTGCGCTGCTGCACCTGCCGGCGACGGCCTTCGTGGTCGCCGCCACCTTCCGCAGGCGGAGGCAGCGACGCAAGCACGACGAGGGACAGTAGGCAGTAGGCAGTAGGCAGTAGGACGAAGGGAATGACGAGTGGCGAATGGCGAATGACGAATGACGAATAGCGAATGACGATTGAGGACTCGCGATTTGGCCAGGCGGTTCCCATCTTTTGGGCCTGAACCTCCGCGCGGCGAACGGCGCAGGCCCCCATTCCGTCTATACGTCCAAGGGAGTGGCTCCTTTCTTCCCGTTCCCCGAGGCATGACGATGATCAACCCACGGCTCGCCGTCCGCACGCTCTTCAAGACCCCGTTTGTGACCATCGTCGCGATCGCGTCGCTGGCGCTCGGCATCGGGGCGAACGCCGCGGTGTTCTCGATCTTCAACCAGGTGCTCCTCAAGCCTCTGCCGGTGCCCGACGCCGGCCGCCTGGTGAACCTCGCCGCGCCCGGCGACAAGCCGGGTTCCAACTCCTGCAACACGGCCGGCACCTGCCAGGAGGTGTTCAGCTACCCGATGTTCCGGGACCTGGAGCGCGTCCAGACCTCCTTCACCGGGATCGCCGCCCACCGCCTGTTCTCCGCCAACCTTGCCTATGCCGGTCGGACGACCAACGGCGAAGGGGTCCTCGTCTCGGGCAGCTATTTCCCATTGCTGCAGATTCAACCGGCCCTGGGACGGCTGCTCCGGAATGGCGACGATGCGGCGATCGGCGAGTCGCACGTCGCCGTGTTGTCGTACGCCTACTGGCAGCGCGACTTCGACCGGCGCGCCGACGTGCTCAACCAGGCGCTGATCGTCAACGGCCAGGCGATGACGATCGTCGGCGTGGCGCCGCAGGGATTCGAGGGCACCACGTTCGGCCCGAGGCCACTCGTCTTCGTGCCGATCACGATGCGGGGCCTGATGAATCCCGGGTGGAAGGAGTTCGACAACCGCCGCAGCTACTGGGCGTACTCGTTCGCCCGCCTCAAGCCGGGCGTCCCGCTGGAGGCGGCGCGCACCGCGATCAACGGGCCCTACCGGTCGATCATCAACGACGTCGAAGCGCCTCTCCAGAAGGGCATGAGCGACCAGACGATGGCGCGATTCCGACAGAAGGAAGTAACGCTCGCCGATGGGTCGCGCGGACAGAGCTCGGCGAGCACGGAAGCGCGGGCGCCGCTGACGCTGCTGCTTGGGGTCACCGGCTTCGTGCTGCTGATCGCGTGCGCGAACATCGCCAACCTGCTGCTCGCCCGCGGCGCGGCGCGGTCCGGCGAGATGGCGATCCGGCTTTCGATTGGCGCCGGGCGGATGCAGCTCGTCACGCAACTGCTCGCCGAATCCTGTCTCCTGGCCGCCTTCGGCGGGATTGTCAGCCTCCTGGTGGCACGCTGGACGCTCGCCCTGATGACGTTGCTGCTGCCGCCAGAGGCCGCGGATGCCATCCGGCCGACGCTCGAACTGCCCGTGCTGCTCTTCGCGGCCGCCCTCACCCTGGGCACCGGCCTCCTGTTCGGGCTCTTCCCGGCGCTGCACAGCACGCGGCCCAACCTGCTGTCGGCGTTGAAGGGCCAGAGCGGGCAGCCCTCGGGCGCGCGCGGCGCGGCCCGATTCCGGACCGGGCTGGCCGTCGCGCAGATCGCGCTCTCGATGGCGCTGCTCGTGGCGGCGGGCCTGTTCACGAAGAGCCTGTTCAACGTCGGGCGAGTCGATCTCGGCCTCGACGCGGACAACGTCGTCACCTTCGGCATCTCGCCGGAATTGAATGGGTACACACCAGAGCGCTCGCGTCAGCTGTTCGAGCGGCTGGAGTCCGAGCTGGCCGCCCTTCCGGGCGTTCGCGGCGCAACCGCCGCGATGGTGCCGCTGCTGGCGGGCAGCAACTGGAACAACGGCGTCTGGGTGGAAGGGTTCGACGTCGGCCCCGACACCAACAACGCCGCGAGTTTCAACGAGGTGGGGCCGGGGTTCTTCCACACGCTCGGCATCCGGCTGCTGGCCGGCCGGGAGTTCGCGCCGGGCGACGCGGTTGGCACGCCCAACGTGGCGATCGTCAACGAAGCGTTCGCCAAGAAATTCAACCTGGGCCGGAACGCGGTCGGGAAACGGATGGGATCGGGCGGCGGCGAGAAGATGGACATCGAGATCGTCGGCCTGGTGCAGAACGCGAAATACAGCGAGGTGAAGCGCGCCATCCCGCCGCAGTACTTCATCCCCTACCGGCAGGACAAGGAGGTCGGCTCCATGACGTTCTACGTGCGCACGTCGCTCGACGCCTCCGCGCTGGTCGGAACGGTGGGGCGCGTGGTCGCCCGCCTCGATCCGAACCTGCCGCTCGAGAACCTCAGGACGCTGCGCGAGCAGGTGCGGCAGAACGTCTTCCTCGATCGGTTCATCACGGTGCTGTCCGCCTCGTTCGCCGTCCTGGCGACGCTGCTCGCCGCCATCGGCCTCTACGGGGTCCTCGCCTACACGCTCACCCAGCGCATCCGGGAGATCGGCCTGCGCATGGCGCTCGGCGCCGCGCCCAGCCGCATTCGACGCATGGTGCTCGGGCAGACGGGCCTGATGACCGCCATCGGCGGCGTGATCGGCCTGGCGGGTGCCGTGGCCCTCGGCCGCGCCGCGCAGTCGCTGCTGTTCGAGATCAAGGGGTCCGATCCCCTCGTGCTGCTCGCCGCCGCCGTCCTTCTCGCCATCGTCGCGATGGCGGCGGGGTTTCTGCCCGCGCACCGCGCGTCGCAGATCGACCCCATCAGGGCCCTTCGATACGAATAGCGCAAGGATATTTTGGCCATTTCTCGATTTTGCGATTTCTCGATTCTCGATTCTTCGATTCTTCGAGTTGGCGGCGCGCCCGTTCGAAGAACCGGCCGCGAAGCTACGCGACCGCAAATCGAAGAATCGAACAATCGCGAAATGGCATAAATAAACTGTCGAGTTTGCGTTGCTGAGCCTTGGGGCGTAGCTTGGAATCATCTCCTGAAAAGAAGGGATGACCATGGAAGCCCCCGCTGAAGCGCGGTTCCGGGCTGTACTGGAAGCGGCGCCCGATGCGATGCTGACGGTCTCGGCCGACGGCCGGATCACGATGGTGAATTCGGAGACCGAGCGGCTGTTCGGGTATCCCCGCGAGGAACTGGCCGGCCAGCCGATCGAGCTTCTCCTGCCCGAACGCTTTCGCGCCGGCCACGCCGGGCACCGGCGGCACTTCCACGCGCACCCGAAGCGTCGTCCCATGGGTCTCGGGATGAATCTCGTGGCGCGCCGCAAGGACGGCTCGGAATTCCCGACGGAGATCAGCCTGAGCCCGCTCACGGGCGGCGACGGGCTGTCGGTGATCGTCGCGGTCCGCAATATCACCGAGCGCCGCAAGGCCGAGGAAGAGCGGGCCGCCCTCCTGCGGGAGCAGGCCGCCCGCGTGGAAGCGGAAGCCGCCAACCGCGCGAAAGACGAGTTCGTCGCGGTCGTGTCGCACGAACTCCGTACCCCGCTCACCGCCATCCTCGGGTGGGCGGTGCTCCTCCAGTCGAACCGCTCGGACTCTGACGTCGTGGACCGGGCCCTGCGTGCGATCGAGCGAAACGCGCGCGTGCAACGCCAGGTGATCGACGACCTGCTCGACATCTCGGCGATCACCGCGCACAAGCTGTCGCTGGAAGTGCAGGAGATCGACATCGCGGCGGTGGTGGCTGCCGCCGAGGAGTCGACGCGCCCGGTCGCCGAGGCCAAGGGGGTCGCGCTGGACATCGAGCTGGATCCCGACCTGCCGCACGTGCTCGGCGACGCGCGCCGGCTTCAGCAGGTGTACTGGAACCTCCTCTCGAACGCGGTGAAGTTCACGCCGGAAGGAGGAACGGTGCGAGTACGAGCCGCCTGCACCGACGAGGGGCTCGAAGTGCGCGTGCACGACACGGGCATCGGCATGGACCGGGCGCTGCTGCCGCACATCTTCGAGCGGTTCCGGCAACGGGACAGCTCGGCGACGCGGGCGCACGGCGGTCTTGGCCTTGGGCTGGCGATCGTCCGCGAGCTGGTGACGCTGCACGGGGGGGCGGTGACCGCGTCGAGCGCGGGGGACGGATGCGGCTCCACCTTCGCGGTGACGCTGCCCGTGCCGGCGGTGCAGAGAAACAAGCGCGAGGCGGAGCCTCCTGCCGTGGCAGCCGCGAGAACCGGCGTCCACACGGTCGATCTGCGGGGTCTGCACGCGGTGGTGGTGGACGACGACATGGAGACGCTGCGGCTGCTCGACGCGATCCTCACCCGGGGAGGCATGGCCGTCACGGTGATCGCGTCGGCGGGCGAGGCGCTCCGACGACTGCCGCGCGAGTCGGCCGATGTGCTGATCTGCGACATCGGGATGCCAGGGCTCGACGGCTACCGCCTGATTCGCGCGGTGCGCAGGATGGGGCTCGCCGTGCCCGCCATCGCCCTCACCGCCTACGGGAGCGCCGGGGACCGCGACCGTGCGCTGGCGGCCGGGTTCCAGGTGCACGTGCCAAAGCCGGTGCTGCCGGAGGAACTCCTCGAGGTGATCGGCACGGTGACGGGCCGGGCGGACGCGGCACGCTCGTAGTGGGCTAGCAGTCGACGGCGGCCGGGTCGGACGGGGACGGCACCACGCGCCATTCCTGCTCGGTCGCGTCGAAGTCTGCAATCTTGTCGAGCGGCAGCTTCGCGTAGCGCCCCGTCCCCGTCGCCGCCACTTCCCCGCCCGGCAGCAGGATCTCTCCGGTGCCCTCGAAGTAGCGTCCTTCCTCCTTCACGATCCGACCCACCACGCGCAACTCGGTATCGAGCGGCACGGGCTTCAGGAAGCGCGTGGAGAACTCCACCGTGACGCCCCACACCTGCGGATCGCCGCGGCCGACCATGATCGACCGGCCGATGGTCTCGTCGAGGAGCGCCGTGATGATGCCGCCATGGAGCCGGCCGGGATAGCTCTGATGCTCCTCGCGCGCGGTGAAGACGGCGGCCAGGCCGCCGTTGGCGAGTTCGTAGAAGGACGTGAAGAGGCCATGCGGGTTCTTCAAACCGCAGACGAGGCACATCTTCGAGTTCGGCTGTTTTCGAAGGACTGGTTGTTTCATGGTCAGGTCGCGCGCCCACTTCGTGGGAGTGGCGACCTGACTATAGTCGGAGAGCCGTCGAACAACCAAGCGTCGGAAGGCAGAGAGCAGGGCTAAGTGCTGCTCCCCGGTGCCTCCCTGGCGCTCAACGCTTGACGGTCAACGGTCGACGCGTGACGCTCAGCGAAGCGGCAGCGGCCGAGTCCATTCGCGCCAGGTTCGGATGGCGCCGAGCCCAAGCTGGTCCCACCAGCGGTCGAGCGCGTCACGTTCAAGGCGCAGCACGGCCTCGAGGCTCACGCCCTCCGGAAGCGGTACCCTGTCGTTCAACGCTTCCGCGACGCGGACGCGCTCGGCACCGCTGACACGCGGAAGCAGGTGCCACAGGGTCACGGCGTCGCGCGGGCGTGCCGCCTGAAGCGCAGCGCGAAGGGCCGTGTCGCGTTCGCGCGCGTCGGTGAGCATCTCCAGCCTGTCGATCGCCCGTATGAAGCCGGGGGCGGCGTCCTCGAATCGGGGCACGCCCGGGCCGCGGGCCTTGGTGGTCGGGCAGGATGCGCCCGCAGGCACGAACGACTCTCTGCCGTTGAACTCGAATCCGACCCAGCCCGCCTCGACGCTCAAGACACCGTCGCCGTTCTCTCCTACCCGCAGCGTGTAGACACACCCCAAGTCCACAGCCGTCGCCGATGGCGTCTCGACGACGAACCGGCCTGGAGGGGCGACGATGAAGGCCTGCAGGACGCCCCGTTCGAGGGCGAGGCGGTGGCGACCGCCACCCGAGGCGACCAGGCGGACGCGGGAGCCCGGATCCACCACGACCTCGCCCACCTCCTCCGACGTGATGCGCGCGCGAGAATCGCTGGTCAGTCGCCACCGTGTCGCCCACGGCGAGCGGTGCGCGCTCCTCGATCGTCCGGTCGCCCACCACCGGCGAGCCCGCGAGGCTGGTGATCGCCCACGCGGCGGATGCCGAGCCTGCCGTGTCGTGGTTCGTCGTGGCGACGTTCGGCGGCGTCGGGCGCGTCGTTGTGCGCCACCCGAAGGCCACGGCGAGCAGCAGCGACGCCGCGAGCGCGAGCGCCGGTACCAACAACCGCCGGCGACGAGCACGCGCGGGAAATGCCGCGATCCGCGGAGGAGGCGCCACCGATCGCAGGGGACGCAGCAGGCGTTCCAGCGCTTCGACCTCCGGATCCGCCGGCCGCGAACCGTTCCAGAGATAGTCGTCACTCACGGCTCTTCCACCCCAGCTTCTCTCGAAGCTGCTTCATTCCGCGATGCAGGTTCACCCGCACCGAGGCCGGCGTCAGCCCGGTCCGCTCGGCGATCTCGGCTCCGCTCATTCCCTCCACGAGCCGCATGACGAGGGTCTCGCGGTAGGCGTCGGGCAGCGTCCGGATCGCGTCGAGCGCCTCGAGCGCGGCCGGCTCGACGGGAGTGCCGCCAGGCAGGTTGCGGGGAAGTTCGACCTCCTCCCGCACGTGCCGCTGGTAGTCGGTGGCGCGGTTGCGCGCGATGGCGGCGAGCCAGCCCCCGAAGGCGCCCGGTTCGCGCAGCGTCGCGAGCCGGCGAAAGGCGGCGATGAAGACCTCCTGGACGAGGTCGTCGACGTCGCAGCGGCGGACGCGCGCCAACAGGATCGCGTGGACCATCCGCACGTAATCGTTGTAGAGCTGCTCGAAGGCCTCCTGGTCGCCCGCCGCCGCCCTGCGCAACCTCCCCGCAAGCCCGTCGTCGGACGGCGCGATCGCCTTCAGCACGCCTGGCGCCAGCCGCAGCTGGATCGTGCGCTCCATGTCGAGGCCGTTATTGAGAAGACGGATTGCCCAGTCCTGATGTTAGCAGCGGATCGGAGGGAATCGGCGATTGCCGGCACGGACGGGCTGGACGAGGTGACGCGTTAACACCCGCGCCGCGCGGGACGTCCTTCACACGTCAGCACACCACGCGAAAAGGAGCTCCCATGTTGCGTACCATCGTTCGGACGTCGCTCGCCGCGATCGTGACGATCGCGGGCCTGGCTGTGACCGCACCGGCTTTCGCCGGGCCACCGCTGCTCTGCCATCCATTCGACATCGGCGGCGCGCGGTCGCTGCCGTGGAACGATACCGGGTCGTGGCTGGCCGCCCGGCCGGACTACCCGCTCGGGCAGCTCGTCGCCGATACAGAGGCCCTGCTCTCGCCATCGATGCCCGTGATCGTCAGGATGGAGACGCTTCGGCGTGCGGCCATCTATGCGAGTCGCGATCCGCAGGTCGCGATGCGGCTGTTCACCGCGCTCAGCAACCGGGCGCGCTCCGCGGAGCAGGCGGGCCGGCCGGACGCGCTCGCGTATCTCGATGCCGCGTACTACACCGAGGCCGTGCGGCAGTTGTCGCAGCTGTCGCAATCCCCGGAGTTCCGGGACCGGGCGCCCGCGCTGCGGGCGATCGTGCAGGACGCCGACGGCTATGTACTCGCCGCGAAAGCGTTGGCCGGCAAGCCCGGGGACCCGTCGTTGGAGTTTGCGGCGGCCCTGATTGCCGTCGACCGTCACAGGGACGCGTATGCGCCCCACGCGGAGAAGGCCCGGGCGGGCGCCACGCGAGACGCGCTCCTCGCCAGGAACATCGAGCACGTGCGGTGAGTCGAGCGCGGGGCTGAAGCCCTGCGCCACCGGTACAAGAAAACGGGGCAGGGTTCGCAGTCCTGCCCCGTCGACGCACAGGCACGGAGGCCCGCGCCTGCTGACTACTTCTTCTTCGGCGCGCCGGCGATCTCGTTGGCGATCCGGTCCGCCTTGTAGACCGTCCGCAGCGCCTCGAGGATCAGCCGCGAATCGACCGAGATGGCGCGGTTGGCGGCCTCGTCGTACGTGAAGTACCCGCCGAGCATCGGGATGTTGCCGTCGAAGATCAGCCCGACGAGGTCACCCTTCCGATCCACCATGGCCGACCCGCTGTTGCCGCCCACGATGTCGTTGGTCGTGACCATGTTGAACGGCGTCCTGGCGTTGAGCGCGGCCTTCGCGTCGGCCCATCGTGGCGACAGGTCGTACGGGTTCTGGTTGTTGTGCTGCGCCGACCGCTCGTACAGGCCGGAGATATAGGTATAGGGCGCGATCTTCTTGCCCTCTTCCATGTAGCTCTTCACCGTGCCGTACGACAGGCGGAGCGTACCGGTGGCATCCGAGGAGACCTTGTTGCCGTCGACGGCGACGATCGCCGCGCCGATCTTCGGGTACGCGGCCGCCTGGACGGCGGTCACTTCCTCGTCATACCTCTTCGTGATCGCCTGCGCGTCCGGCTCGATCTCGCGAGCCAGCACGACCATCGGGTCGGTGGAGACGTCGATCGTCGCCTTGCCGCCCGCCTGCAGCAGGTTGCGGATCTCGGGATCCGTGATCCGGGTCTTCTCGACGAGTTCCTTCGCGCGCGCGTCTGGCGTCTGGCCCTTGAGGATCCGCTTCACGATGGCGTGGTCGGCGCCCAGGAACTTCTGCATGAACGCGAGCGACTCGGTGAGGGTGATCTTCTCGCGCTCCAGATTCACGGCCTGCGCACCGCCGCGACCGCCCATGCCGGCCGGCGGCATCCCCGCCGGGGCCCCGCCGCGCCCGCCGCGTCCGCCCTGGCCGGCTGGCTGCGGGTTGTAGGCCGCACGCACCATCTGGCGCGCCTGCGCGAAGAGCGTCGAGTTGAGGCCCGCCGCGTTGGCGATGAAGTTCCGCTCCGCATCCAGCTGCCGCGCCGTCTCGAGCGACTTCTCGATCAGGTCCCAGGCGTCGCCCAGTTCCTTCTGCTTCTCGGGGTTCTTCGCCAGTTCCGCGCGCAGCCGCTTCTCCTCGGCTTCCTTCCTTGCCATGACGGCCGGTCCCTGCAGCCCCTTGAGCTGACCGCGCTGGTTCTTCAGGCTGTTCTCGATCCCGAACAGCTCGCTCGTCGCCTGCCGCGCGTTCTCGGCGCCGAGCGCCATCCACTTCTTCGTCGCGGCCTGGCGCATCTCGTTGCTCGCAATCGCGAAGGCCAGCGCCGAATCGCGGCGGTACTTGAAGTGCGCCAGCGTGTTCAGCCGGTTCGTCGTTCCCGGATGGCCGGTGGTGAACACCAGGTCGTTTTCCTTCGTCCCGGTCGGCGACCACTTCAGGTAGTGCGCCATCTTCGCGGGCTTGTCGTTCTCGTACAACCGGAACATCGACACGTCCATGCAGTAGCGGGGATACGTGAAGTTGTCCGGGTCGCCGCCGTAGAACCCCGTCTGGTACTCGGCACCGAAGACCAGGCGCACGTCGCTGTACACCTTGTAGGTGTAGAGGTTGTAGGCGGCGCCCGCGTAGAGGGCGACCACCTGCCGGGTGACGCCCGCCTGCGGCTCGCCCTGCAGCGCCTGGACCGCCTTCTGGCGCGCGGCGTTCACTGCCAGCGCGCTCATCCCGGGCTTCACGTCGGCGTTCACCTTTGCCGTCACGTCCTCGATGCTCTGGAGGATGCTCAGGGTCATGTTCGGCACCTTCAACTCGTCGGCGAGCGTCGGTGCGTAGAAGCCGTTCTTCACGAAGTCCTTCTCCGGCGTGCTGAGGCGCTGGAGCGACCCGAGGCCGATGTGGTGGTTGGTCAACACCAGGCCGTCGGCCGACACCACGGAGCCGGTGCCGCCGCCGAAGCGGACGGTCGCGAGCTGGAGGTGGTTCAGCCATCCGTCGGTGACGTCGAACTTGTACTTCGCCTTGATCGCCGCCTTCGGCACCGCGTTGTAGGGCCAGAAGCCCTCATCGGCGCGCGGCGCCACGACGAGAGCGGTCACGGCCATGGCCAGCGCCAGCGCCGGGACGAGGAATCTTCTCGTTCTCATGCCTGTCCTCGAAATGAAAGAGAGGGAAGGAAACCGACTGAGGGCAACATATGACTTTAGTGATGAGCCGGCACGCGTGTCAAGCAGAGCCAGCTGGGCCGACCTGGGCCGATCTGGCGTGCCTGGCGCCGTCGAGGCCGGATGTTATGATCGAGGTGCGGGCTGCTCCCCAGACGCGTGGCACCCCGGCGAAGGTCCCCTTCCTGTGGTCGCGCGCCTGACCGCAGCCGTCGCCGTGAGAGGCTTCGTCCCCGCGTGGCGACATGGCGTTGAAGATCGCGATCGTCAGCGAGTACTACTACCCGCTTCTCGGCGGCATCACGGAGAACGTCCACCACACGGCGCTCGGCCTTGCGGCCCGCGGGCACGACGTCACCATCGTCACCTCTGGCGTCAACAACGGCCACGTCAACGGAAACGACCGCTGCCGTGAGGCAACACGGGTACGGAGAATCGGCCGCAGTTTCCGCATCCCCAGCAACGGCTCGATCGCCCGAGGCACGATTGGGCTCCACTTGTGGCGCGACCTCCGAGGCTTCTTCCTGGCCGAGGGGTTCGACATCGTCCACGCCCACTCGCCGCTCGTCTTCACGCTGCCGCCGATGGCGGTCATCGCCGCGCCGTGCCGCTCGATCGGCACGTTTCACACGTACTTCGAACGGAGCCGCGTCTACGAGCGTTTTCACGCAATCTTGCAGAAGGAGTTCCTCGACAGGCTCGACGCCGTCACCGCGGTCTCGCAAAGCTGTGTCGACTCGCTGTCCCGGTACTTCACGCTACGCGACCCGCGCATCATTCCGAACGGGATCGATGTCAACGTATTCCGTCCGGACGCGCCCCGCCTCGAGAAGTTCGACCGGTCCAGGCTGACGCTCCTGTTCCTGGGGCGATTCGAGAGGCGCAACGGGTTCCCATTGATGCTCGAGGCGTTCAAGCGGGTGCGCGAGGCCCGCGACGATGTCCGCC
Organism: uncultured Acidobacteriota bacterium; assembly: GCA_963724775.1. Lineage (GTDB taxonomy): Bacteria > Acidobacteriota > Vicinamibacteria > Vicinamibacterales > Fen-181 > CAVRWB01. Next base: position 125,616 of record CAVRWB010000017.1, on the reverse strand, counting down.
TGGTGGTCGTGGGCGACGGCGGGCTGCGGGCGCAGTACGAGCGGATGGTGCCGCAGGGACTGCGCCCCGACGTGCACTTCGAAGGGTTCGTCCTCTCGCAGCGGCCTGCCTACTACGCCACCTGCGACATCTTCTGCTCCCCTATCAGCAAGGCTTCGTTCGGCATCACGCTGCTGGAAGCCATGGCGGCCGGCCGGCCGATCGTCGCGACCGACAACGTGGGGTACCGCACGCTCCTCGACGGCGAAGAGGCGGTGCTCGTGCCGGGCGGCCATGCCGACGCCTTTGCCACCGCGCTTCTCGACCTGCTCGCGGATCCCGGCCGCCGCGAGGCGATGGGACAGGCCGGGAGGGAGAAGTCGTTCACGTTCTCCTGGGACACCGTGGTCGAGCAAACCCTCGACCTCTACTCGGAAGTGCTGGCGCGCGCGTGATCTGGCAGGTCATCGGCCTCGTGACGCTCGGAACCGCCGCTGCCGCGGAGGCGACGGTCCGCCTGCTCGAGACGGCAGCCGGCGGGGACGTCTCACGGTCCGCCGTCTACATCCCGCTCTTCCTCGTCGAAGCCGTCGTGCTCGTCGCCATGCTGGAGCGGCGCGCTCCTTTGTTCGGGCGCGTGTTCTGGAGGGGGCCCTCGGACGAGCGCGCGGTTGCCATCACGTTCGACGACGGCCCGACGGACGCCCACACGCCGCGCATCCTGGACATCCTGGGGGACAAGGGCGTCAAGGCGACATTCTTCGTTCTCGGCCGGCGTGCCGAGCGCTTCCCCGCGATCGTCGCGCGCGCGGCCGGCGAAGGACACGAAGTGGGCAATCACGGGTACGACCACTCGGTGCTGCCGCTGCGGGGTCCCGCGTACGCCCGGACCCAGATCGAGCAGACGTCGGCCATCATCGAACGCGCGTGCGGACGCCGGCCCACGCTGTTTCGGGCCTCGCACGGCTGGCGCAGCCCGTGGGTCAACCGCGAGGCGGCGCGGGCGGGCTGTGCGACCATCGGTTGGACGCTAGGCGTCTGGGATACCGACCGCCCCGGGGCCGAGGTGATTCGCAGGCGCGTGGCACGCGGCGTGAAACCGGGATGCATCTTGCTCCTGCACGACGGCCGCGGAGTGGAGCCGGACGCGGACGCCGGCCAGGTGGTCGAGGCGCTGCCGGCGCTCATCGACGCGCTGCGGCGCGACGGGTACCGCCTGGTCACCGTGTCAGAAATGATGAACCGGGCTGCAAGGAGGATCTTATGAGCGCCGGTCGCGCGGCACGCGCGCTCGTGCTGCTGGCCATTGCCACGACGTGCGCCGCGCTGGTCGCCCGCCTGGACGAGCGGCGTGTCCTCGCGGCGTTCGCCGGCGTCGACTGGCGGTGGATCGCGGCGGCGGCGATCATCAACGTGGGCAACAGTGTGATCGAGGCCTGGCGCTGGACGCAGATCGCCTCCCCGGTGAAGCCCGGCCTCCACCCGCGTTCGGCCTTCCTGGCCATCGTCTCCGGTATCGCCGGCGGCCTCCTGCTGCCCTTCAAGCTGGGTGACGGCGTGAAAGCCTACGTGTTTGCCAAGGCCGAGCGCTTAACCCTGAGCCAGGCCGTCGGGACGGTCGTCGCCGACCGGCTGGCGGATCTGCTGGCCTTCGCCGTCGTCGCGCTCGGCGCCTGGTTCACCGTCTCGCTGCCGGGGAGGGTCGGCACCGCCGTGCACGACGTGAGCGGCGTTCTGGCCGTGTCCCTCGCGGTGGTCGTGGGACTGGCGAACGCACGCTCGCTGCGCAGGTGGCTGCAGGCCCCCGCCCGGCCTCGGCTGGCTGCGCGTGCAGGAGCCGGCCTGGATGCGCTGGCCCGCTTTGGACGCGGCGTCCCGGCGGCGCGGGTGGCGACGGCCGCGTTTGCGTCGTGGCTGGCTCGCGCGGCCGTCGTATGGGCGATGCTGCAGGCGTTCCACCTGGCGCTGCCGTCCGCGGCGGCCCTGGTCGCGCTGATCGTGATCAACGTCGGCATCGCGGTCGCCGGCGTGCCCGGCAATGTCGGATCGTTCGAACTGGCCGCTGTCGGCGCGCTCCAGGTCTATTCGGTGCCCGTCGAGACCGGCGTCAGCTACGGCGTCGCGCTGCACGCAACTGAGCTTCTGCCGTTGCTCGCCATCGGCGGCCTCCTCGCCCTTACCGGCGTCATCGACATGTCGAGCTGGTCGGCGCCGGAATCGCTGCGGAGCGACGTGACCGATCGCAAACCGGGAGGTTTGCCGCCCAACCTGACTCGCCTCCCCTGATCGCAAACGTGGAGGTTTGCGCCACGCCTGGGGTTGCGCCACGCCTGGGGTTGCGCCACGCCTGGGGTTCGCTCCACGCCTGTCATGCACGAGCCTGCCCGCCACGAGCAACAGGCAGGTTCTCGCGTCCTCGCTGGCACGCATCTTCCTTTTCAACTCGTCCGGGCGCTGTCGTCCGGCCGCATGACCCGGCCGGTTACCGCAACACGGCACTTTACGGCCGACTTTTCCATCGGCTGCACTCGTGTGGAAGGCGGAAGCACGACGCGGCGAGCCGGGCTGGCGCCGAGGAGGGTGCGCATGGCAGTGAGCAGGACCGAGGGTCGCGCCGCCTCCACCGGCAGCGGTGGAGCGTCGGCGGAGAGTCCGTCCGACACATCGATCCCTCTCGTGGGCCGCGTCCGCGACCGGCTCAACCAGGAACTGAACACCAGGAAAGATCGGGCGAGTGAGGTCATTGCGGAACTGGCCGGAACGGTCCGTCGGATCGGCGAGCCGCTCCACGATGAGTCGCTCCAGGCACTGGGCGCCTATGCCGACGGCGCGGCAGAGGGCCTCGAGCGGCTGGCCAGCGGGATTCGGGATCGCGACGTCTCGGAACTCGCCGACGACCTTCGCGGCGTCGCTCGCCGCCGGCCGGCGACGTATGCCGCCGCCGGGTTCGCCGCGGGATTCGTGATCGCCCGGTTCCTGAGGAGTACCGCCGCGGAGGATCGGCGCCCGGTCCGCGGCACGACGCCAGTGACCCGCGAGCGGGCGGTTCGCGGCAGCGCGGCGGCTGGCCAGCCGCGAACCTCGCCTGCGGGCGGGGCGGCCGGCCGGCCGGCCATCTCCGGAGCCGCGACGGGGCCCCGGGGCGGCGAACGTACGAGGTAGTTGAAAACAACCAACCGGTCAGAGCCCGGGGTGACCCTCGGCACAGGAGTGGACGCATGGCAAAGAGACGCAATCGATCGACAACGCGAGGCCTTGCCGCCGATCGGCCCCAGGGCGGCGGCCGGCGCAAGGCGGGCGGAGCTTCGAAACGCGGGAAGTCCTCGAAGCGCGGCGGCGCCACGATGGCGCCCCGCGAGCAGATCGCCGGCTACGCGGGCGGCATGATGTCGGGCGCGCGTGGCGTGGCCCAAAAAGTGGGCAGGACGACCATGGACGCGGCGCAGAGCACCATGGGCGTCGCCCGCGAGTGGGCGGCAGGTGCCGCGGATGTGGCGGGCAGCGTGGCGAACCGCGCGGGCGAAACGGCCTCGCAGGTCGCCGGGAAGGTCCGCGAGAATCCCTGGCCGAGCATCCTGATCGGCGCCGGCGCCACCTGGCTCGCCATCGACGCCATTCGCGGGCGTGAGGAGGAAGGCCGGAGCAGGGGCGGCGGCAGGCGCGCGACGAGCGGCAGCGATCGCGGCGCCGTCGGCCAGGCAATGGCGAAGGTGGCAGGCGCGGGACGAGCCGCCGGCGGATTCGATCGAGGACTTCGTGCGCGAGCGGCCGCTGCTGGCCGGCGCGGCGACGCTCGGCCTCGGCGTGGCCGTCGGCATGGCCATGCCGTCGAGCCTGACCGAGAACGAGATGTTCGGGGAGACCCGCGACAAGATTGTCAGCCGGGCGCGCGAGGCGGCCAGGGGGACCCTGGACAAGGTGCGCGACGTGGCGGAAAGCGTCGAGCGGATCGGCCCCTTCGGCGGCGGGTCGTCACGCGGCGGGTCGGCGCGGGGGGGATCCGGCCGCGGGGGTTCGCGCGGCTGACACGATTGGTGGGGCGAAGCCGAAGCTTCGCCCCACGACGTTCACCTCACGCCACGGCCTCGATGGCCATCACCGCCGCCGGCGGGTGCGCCTCCAACAGCCCAACCCGCGCCGGCCGGCTGTGGTTTCCCAGGGCGAACCACAGCACGGCGACGATCACCAGCGCGATCACGATCCACAGCCACATATTGCTGCGGTGCTTCGGCACGATGTCGATGTCCGCCATCTAGCGCCTCCTCTCGAGCGGGTCGTCGCCCTCGTCGAGCACGCGGCCTGGCTTCTCCTCGTCGAAGCGCTCCATCCGCACCCGCTCGCGCCGAGGCTCGACCGGCTCGCGAACCTCTGATCCTGATCCGCGGATGTCGCGCGACGGGTCGGAGCCGCGAATGTCGCGGGACGCGGACTCGGTGAACGACGAGTCGGAGCGCAACCCGGCCTCCGGCCGGTACTCGTCGAGCCGTGCGACCTCGTCGAGCGCCATCCCGTTCAACACGACGTCGTCGTGCTCCTCATCGAGCTGAACGGACTCGAGGGGAATGGCCACCCGGCGATTGTCGTTCCACTTGAAGTGGCTGCCGTCGAGCTCGACCTCCAGGCACCGGACCTTCATGGAACTCGTGTCGACGAGGAGGTCCTTCACCTCCCCGATGTCGTGGCCGTCCCGGGTCACCACGTCCCATCCGCGAACATCGGGATCGTCCTCCGACACCTCGACGTCCTCCATATCGCTGAAACGCTGCAGGTTGCGTTCGTAGTCTTTCATCCTCTCGGCCTCCCATGCATATGTGGTTTGTGCAGACCGGTGGCGGCTGTCCTACACCGCTGGCGCCCCGACAGGCGAGACGCCTGTCCTACGCCGCTGGCTGCAAGCACGGTGCCCCATTGGGGCTATCTTCGATGCGCAATCGCGGCAACCTGTTTGCGCCCCCAAGACTTAGTGCTGAGCCCCTCGACGGTGCTCGGGGCTCCCTGAGCGTAGCCGAAGGGAGCGAGCGCGAGCGGCCGCTCGCAGCGAGCGACTCGCGAGTCGAAGCGTTAAGTGCTGAGCGAACAGAGCTGGCCACGTGCGTCGAACGTCGGCCGTGGGCCGCAATGGCGGGCCGAAGCGCTAAGTTCGATCTGCGAATGCGAGAGGAGAATCGAGACAGGACAGGCGGGTCGAGTCGGCGAGGAAACCGACGAGCGGGAGGCGATCGACTCAGAAGTGGGTGACGGTGGCCGTGTACGAGTAGGTGGCCTCGGGTGGAATGTTCCCGACGTCGTACACCCTCAGGCACAAGTTGACGTTCTTGATCGTCGCCGTGCCGACGACCGGCAAGCCGACCTTGACGTCGTTCTGGGCGACGGAGCTGCAGCTGGTGCCGTCCCACACGCCGATCGACATCCCCATGTATGCGGTCGAGAGCGGCGACAGGCTGGTGAGGGTGGCCGTCACGACGCCGGCTTCAACGGCCGTGAACTGGTGAACGACCGTGCCCCCGGGCTGCACGTCTCCCGCGAAGCTCTCGGTGACCAGGGTCGGCGTCGGGGACGGAGTGACCGGCACCGTCGCGGTGCTGTCGCACGCCGCCACTGCCGCTGCCAGGCCCGCCGCCAAGAGAATCCGGGAAACCGCTCTGCGCACGCTGCTCTCCTTCCGGGTGTTACAATCCGCCGGCCATTGATCATATCGCACTGGCAAGGCCTGCCCTCCACATTGTCAGACGTCCGGGACAAGCGCTTGGCTTGGCGGCAGATACGGGAGGTTCTCATGACGACGAGGCGCGTGGCGGTGCTGGGGGTGATGGTGGCCGCGGTGGTCTCCGTGCTGGCGGCGCAGGGCGTGGATGCGCCGATGGTCGCGAAAATGCGGGAGGAGGGCCTCCAGCGCTCGCACGTCATGGACACGGCGAGCTACATGACGGATGTCCTCGGGGCGCGGCTGACGCTCTCCGAACACATGAAGCGTGCGCAGGCGTGGGCCCGGGCGGAGATGACGCGCATCGGCCTGGTCAACGTCACCGTCGAACCCTTCATGGACTACGGCGTCGCCTGGGACAACGAGTACGTCTCCCTGCACCTGCTCGAGCCCGACTACCAGCCGATGGTCGGCTACCCGCTGGCCCACACGCCGGGCACGGCGGGCAAGGTCGCCACCGGCGCGGTCATCGTGGACATCCAGGCGAGGCAGGACCTCGAGAAGTACCGCGGCAAGCTGAAAGGCCTTGCGATCCTCGCGACGCCGCCCGCGCCCATCGACACCGCGGCGATGGCCGCCGGGCAGCCGCGGCGGACCGAGGAGGAACTCAGGAAGATCGCCCAGACCGTGATCGCGCCCGCTCGGCCGTCACCTCGCGCCGTCCCCAATCCCGACATCCTGAAGCCGGAAGAGAAGATGGCCTTCTACAAGGCGGAGGGGGTTGCAGTCGTCCTTCAGTGCGATGGCGGCTTTCCGGGCGCGGTCCGGGGGTTTGCGCGCCCGGGCACACGCGACGACAAGTGGTCGCGCGAGGCGACGCTCGCCGCGCCGCCGATCGTCGAAGTGACGCCCGAGCATTACAACCGCATGTACCGGATCGCGAAGCGCGACATCCCCGTCAAGGTGGAGATCGAGGTCCGCAACCGCGTTGGCGAGAAGGTGGAGCAGGCGAACAACGTCCTCGGCGAGATTCCGGGCAGCGACCTCAAGGACGAAGTCGTGATGATCGGCGCGCACCTGGACACCTGGCACGCGAGCCCGAACGCCAGCGACGACACGTCGGGCGTCGCCGTCGCGCTGGAGGCCGCGCGCATCCTGCAGGCTGTGGGAGCGAAGCCGCGGCGGACGATTCGCGTCGCGCTGTGGGGCGGCGAGGAGCAGGGGCTGCACGGCTCGCGCGAGTACGTGCTGAAGCACTTCGGCGACCCGAAGAAGGGCGTCACCCCGGCGTACGACAAGTTCTCGGCGTACTTCAACCAGGACTACGGCGCGGGCCAGTACCGGGGGATCTACTTGCAGGGGAACGAGCACGCGCGGGCGATGCTGACCGAGTGGATGCGGCCGTTCGAAGATTTCGGGCTGACGGTCGTGTCGAACCAAAGCGTCGGCAGCACCGATCATGTCTCCTTCGACGCGGCGGGGCTGCCCGGATTTCAATTCCTCCAGGACCGGATCCCCGGCACCGCCGGCCACACCAACCTGGACTTCTTCGACACCCTCCAGGCGGAGGACCTCATGAAGAACGCGGTGGTGATGGCGTCATTCGCCTGGCACGCGGCTGCGGCGGACCAGCGCATCCCCAGGAAGACCGGACTCCCTCGGTGAGCGCTGGTCTGTCAACGGAGAAGTGAAAACGAAGAACTGAAAAGGGGCATCTGCGGTGCGTCAGGAGGTGCAGATGTAGCGTTCGAGCTGCTCGATCACGAAGCCCTGGTTGGCGATGATCGCGCGGCCCACGTCGCCGATCGAGACGACGCCAAGCAGCTGGCCGTTCTCCAGCACGGGCAGGTGCCGGATGCGGTTCACCGTCATCATCGCCATCGCCTCCTCGACGCGCTTGTCGGGCGGGATGCACAGCACGTCGGCGGTCATGATCTCCGCTGCCCGCATCTCCCGCGACGTGTGCCCGTGCAGCACGACCTTGCGGGCGTAGTCGCGCTCGGACAGCACTCCCACCAGGTGGCCCTCCTCGTCCATGACCATCACCGCGCCGACGTTCTTCTCAGCCATGACCTTGAGCGCCGCGAACACGGTATCGTCCGGACGGACGGAGATGACGTCGCTGCCCTTGTGCCTGATCAGGTCGCGAACCGTGGTCATACCCTTTCTCCCTCCAAGGTGGAAACGACGGACGGCATGCCCGAAGGGCGCATTGTCCTACCAACTTCGGTGCCAGAACACCACGCAGTCCCGCGACGTCGTGCCGGCGCGGGCACGGAGGCCCGTGATTTCTGTGCGTGCCCGGTTTCGGTTGAGGTGATTCGACCGATCCTGCCACGAGCGAGGGCGAGGGGCAAGCAAAAGCGCGATCTCAGGCGGTGGCGTCGCGCTGAAGGGCGCGCTTCAGGCTCTCCCACTCGAGCCCGAAGCGGCCGAGGTACTTGCGCAGGCGATCCGCGTCGTTGACCACGGCCTTCTTCTGGCGCGAGCGCTCGAACAGAATGCGGCCGGCGGCGGACAGGCTGGCGGCCTCGCGGCAGACAAGGAGCACGTCCTCGAGTTGCACCCGGTCGAACCGGTCGAGCCCGTCGGCACGGTCGAACGGCAGCACACGCTCGAGCAGCCGCGGCGCGTGCGGCGCCCCCTCCGCGCCTGTGCGCGCCCACGGTGGCACGCGGTTCCACACCGACTGCAGCCGCGACACCTCGTCCCCCACCTGGTCCGGGGTGATCCGGCCGCCCGGCGCCAGCGTGGCGAGGCGCGTCACGACGGCGTTGAGGTCGCGAAAGTTCGCCGGCCAGCGCGCGGCATCGCCCAGCGCGAAGGCGAGGAAGCGATCGCGCGCTTCCTTGCTGAACGTGACGGAGCTGCCCGTCCGGCGGCGGTACTGCTCGAGCTCGTAGGCAAGGTTCGGCGCGATGTCCTCGCGGCGCTCAGCCAGCCCGGGAAGGGTGAACGTCCACAGGTTGATCCGGGCCATCAGGTCCTCGCGGAACCGGCCCGCGCGCACCTCGTCGAGGAGGACGCGGTTGGTGCCGGCAATCAGCTGGAAGTCGCTGGTCACCTCTCGATCGCCGCCGAGCGGGAGGAAACGCTTCTCCTCCAGCGCCCGCAGCAGCATGGCTTGTTCGTCCGCGCCCAGTTCCGCCACTTCGTCCAGGAAGAGCACGCCGCCGTCGGCGGCGCGCAGCAGGCCCGGCCGGTCGCGCATGGCGCCGGTGAACGCGCCCTTCACGTGGCCGAACAGCGCCGACATCGCCCCGTCGCCGCGGAGCGTCGCGCAGTTGACCTCGACAAACGGCCCCTGGATCAGTCGCCGCGCTCGCTTCAACTCGTAGATCCGCCGCGCCAGCAGCGACTTCCCCGCCCCCGTGGGGCCGAGGAGGAGGATCGGCGCCGACGAGCGGACGGCCACCTGCTCGAGCCGCTCGATGAGCGCGTTGAACGCCGGGTTGCGCGTCGCGATGCCCGACTTCAGCTGCGCCGTCTGGTCCTCCATCTCGCGCGCGAAACGGGAGGCGATGCGGTCGTACTTCGACAGGTCGAGATCGATGATGCGATACGTGCCGGGGCCCGCGGCATGGCGAACGCGCGGCGGCGGGTTGGTCTGCACCAGCCGCGCGGGCAGGTGATGCGACTCGGTGAGCAGGAACAGGCAAATCTGCGCCACGTGCGTGCCGGTCGTGATGTGAACGAGGTAGTCCTCCGCGTCGGGGTCGAAGGGGTAGGCCCGCGCAAAGTCGTGCAGCGCGCCGTAGACGTCCTCGAAGTCCCAGGGATCGCGCACTTCCACCTGGCACAGGCGCACGTCGGTCTCCGGCGACACGCGAGTGATGTCCGCGCGGACGGTCTCCGCCAGCAGGGCGAACCGCTGCGCGTAAATCAGCTCGAAGCGGTCGATGAGCAGGTCCTCGTGCTGGCACAGGGCGACGCTCGGCCGCCACGCCTCCCACCGGTTGGGGCCGGTCCCCCGGTCCAGCGTGGTGCCGAGCAGGCCAATCGACACGGTACGCCGATGCGCGAGTGGCATAGACGTTAGTATAGTGTATATCTCACAGACATAAGAATTGGGACCTCGCGTTCCGTGCGGCTGACGTGGCCATTACTCGCTATCTTCTTTGATTCCAGTATTTTACATGCATCTCGCCTGCGAAGCGGGACGATGGCACGGCCTCTGCCTTAGGCTCAGCCATGAACACGACGCTCTTCCGCTCCCTGGTCGGCCGGCTGATTCCCCGCGCGCTCCATCGAAACGAGGAAGGCGGCCGCGCCTACGCGCGCACGCCGCAGGCGGGGCTCGCGCAGTACGCGGCGACGGGCTGCTTCAACCAGACGTTCTACGCGTCGGCCGAGGAGCAGCTGGAGCGCGTGCTCGACCTGGCGAACCAGGTGCCGCCGGAATTCGTGGCGAAGACGGCGCTCTTCGCACGCCAGCGCGGCCTGATGAAGGACATGCCCGCGCTGCTCGCCGCGGTCCTCGCGGTCCGCGACGTGCGGCTGCTCGACCGGGTCTTCGACCGGGTCATCGATACGCCGCGGATGCTGCGCACGTTCGTGCAGGTCGTGCGCTCCGGCGTCGCCGGCCGCCGCTCGTTCGGTTCGGCGCCGCGCCGGGCGATCCGCCGGTGGCTCGATGCCCGCAGCGACGAGCAACTGTTCGCGGCGTCGGTGGGCAACACGCCGTCGCTGGCCGACATCGTGAAGATGGTGCACGCGAAGCCGGCAACGGCGGGGCGCGAGGCGCTCTACCGCTACCTCGTCGGCCGGCCGGCTGACGCGGACGCGCTGCCGCGGGTCGTCCGCGAATTCGAGGCGTTCAAGGCGGGCCATCGGGAACGGGTCCCTGACGTGCCGTTGCAGATGTTGACCGCGCTCGACCTCGGGGCGCGCGAGTGGCGCGCTATCGCAACGCACGCCTCGTGGCAGGCGACGCGGATGAACCTGAACACGTTCGCGCGGCACGGCGTCTTCGAGGACGACGAGGTGGCGGGCGTGGTCGCCGGCCGGCTGCGCGACAAGGCGGCGATGGCCCGTGCTCGCGTCTTTCCCTACCAGCTCCTGGCTGCCCATGCGGCAGCGGACGCGGCGGTGCCCCGCCGCGTCCTCGAGGCGCTGGAGGACGCGATGGAGGCGGCCATCGCGCACGTGCCGGCCGTCGAGGGCCGGGTGTTCGTCTGCCCGGACGTCTCGGGCTCCATGCGCTCGCCGATCACCGGAGGGCGGAAGGGCGCGACGACGGCGGTGCGCTGCGTGGATGTGGCAGCACTGGCCGCCGCGGCGGTGCTGCGGCACAACCCGGACGCGGAGGTCCTCCCGTTCGAGGACGACGTGGTGGATGTGCGGGTGTCGCCGCGCGACACGGTGATGACCAACGCTGCGCGGCTGGCATCCGTCGGGGGCGGCGGGACGAGCGTGAGCGCGCCGCTCCAGCGCCTCAACGAGCGCCGGGCGCCCGGCGATCTCGTCCTCATCGTCTCCGACAACGAGTCGTGGGTGGACGTGGCGTCGGGGCGCGGCACGGCCACTATGGAGCAGTGGAACGTCTTCAAGCGCCGGAACCCCGGCGCACGGCTGGTGCTGCTCGACCTCCAGCCGTACCCCACGATGCAGGTCGTGGATCGCGAGGACGTGCTGAACGTCGGCGGCTTCTCGGACCAGGTGTTCGAACTCGTCGCCGACTTCGCAGCGGGCCGCTTGGGCGCCGGCCACTGGGTGGGCGCCATCGAGGCGGTGACGCTGTAGCGGGGGCCGGGCCGGAATGCCAGGCGGGACTACATCTTTACAAAGATCCCGGTCTCGCCAATCTCGAGTTGTCCGGCTCGGCCCGGCGGGGATGAATGCCGTTTCGACACGGGCACAGGACGGGCCGCGGTGAATGCAGGCGGAGGTACATGGTGCAACCTGGTTCGAATCCGGGAACCCTTCGGCAACGGAGGATGAACCTCTCGCTACTCTTGTCACCGCGGCTCTGCCACAATGGGCGCGCGATTATGCCTCTTCTGACCATCGACGGTTCCCTCGGCGAAGGCGGCGGCCAGGTGCTGCGCACGTCGCTCGCGCTGTCGCTCGTCACGGGCCGGCCGTTCCGCATCGAACGGATCCGGGCCGGGCGTCGTCAGCCGGGCCTGCTGCGCCAGCACTTGACGGCGGTGAACGCGGCCTGCGAGGTGAGCGGCGCCCGCGTCACGGGCGCGGAGCTCGGCTCGCGCGAGCTGCAGTTCGAGCCCGGCGCGGTGCGGGGCGGTGAGTACCGCTTCGCGGTCGGCACGGCGGGTAGCGCCACGCTCGTGCTGCAGACCGTGCTGGTGCCGCTGGCGCTCGCGCGCGAGCCGTCGCGCCTCACGCTCGAAGGCGGCACGCACAACCCCTTTGCGCCGCCGTTCGACTTCCTCGCGCGGACCTTCTTGCCGGCGTTCGCGAGGATGGGGCCGCGGGTCGGCGCGCGGCTGGAGCGCCACGGCTTCTACCCTGCCGGCGGCGGACGCTTCGAGGTCACCATCGAGCCGTGCGCGCGGCTGCTCCCGTTCTCGCTCGAGACGCGGAGCGAGGCGGTCGCCGTGTCGGCGCGGGCGCTCGTCGCCTGCCTGCCGGAGAAGATTGGCGTCCGCGAGCTGGCGGTCGTCCGCGAGCGGCTGGGCCTGCCGCGCGACGCGTGCCGGGTGGAGATCATCGACTGCCCCGTCGGCCCGGGCAACGTCCTGGTGATCGCGCTCGCGTCGGACGACGTCGTCGAGATTGTCACGGGCTTTGGCGAGAAGTCGGTCAGCGCCGAGCGCGTGGCGTCCACGGCGTGCGCGGAAGCGTCGCGCTACCTCGAGGCCGGGGTGCCGGTCGGCGAGCACCTGGCGGACCAGCTGCTGGTGCCCTGCGCGGTCGCGGGGACCGGCTGCTTCCGGACCGTGAAGCCGTCACGGCACACCGAAACGAATGCGGACGTCGTCCGGGCATTCCTCCCGGTGGACGTCCGGATCGAACCGGAGAACGATGTCGCATGGCGGATCGCGATCTCCCGCCGGCGGTGAGACAACAGCTGTGGCGCAAAGCTCCAGCTTTGCGGTACGACAGACAAGCGTGGCGCAAAGCTCCAGCTTTGCGGCAATGGGAAGGACCTGCATGAAGGGACGTGACATCGGGCGGCTCGGGATCCCGAAGGGCGCGTGCTTCGACGCCGCCATCGACGCGCTCCGCTCGGCGCACGCCGCCGGGCGGGACGATTGCGACCTGCAGCGGGAGCTCGCGCGCGTGGCGAAGGCGCCCGCCGAGCACCTCGACGACGCGTTGTGGGGTGCTCTCGCCGCCCTCCTCGTGGAGGCGAACTCCTCCGCGCCGCCCTTTGCGCCTCGCGAAGGGGCCGCGCCGTGCCGGATCTTCGGAGAGCACCTGGAGGAAGGCGCGTTGGAGCAGATCCGCAACGCCTGCAGACTGCCGGTGGCCCTGGCCGCCGCGCTGATGCCCGACGCGCACCAGGGCTACGGCCTGCCCATTGGCGGCGTGCTGGCGACCGAGAACGCCGTCATCCCGTACGCGGTGGGCGTGGACATCGCGTGCCGGATGAAGATGACGGTGCTCGACCGCCCGGTGACGGCGCTGCGCAGCCAGCAGGACGAGCTGGCGTCCGCGCTCGAGGGCGAGACGCGCTTTGGAATCGGCGCGACCTTTCGCAGCAGGCGGCAGCATGAGGTAATGGACGAGGACTGGGGGGGCAGCTCCGTCACCGGCAGCCTCAAGGACCGCGCGTGGTCGCAGCTGGGAACGAGCGGCAGCGGCAACCATTTCGTGGAGTTTGGCGTGCTCACGGTGCTCGACGCGTCCGCCGGGCTGCAGCCAGGCGAATACCTGGCCTTGCTGAGCCATTCGGGCAGCCGCGGGACAGGCAACGCCGTGGCGCAGCACTACAGCCGCCTGGCGAACCGCCAGCACCCTGAACTCCCGCGCGAACTGGCGCGGCTGGCGTGGCTCGACCTCGCGAGCGAAGAGGGGCAGGAGTACCTGGGCGGCGATGGAGCTGATGGGCCGGTATGCCGCGGCCAACCACCAGTTGATCCACGAGCACGTGGCGAAGGCGCTGGGCGCGTCGGTGCTGCTCGATATCGAGAACCACCACAACTTCGCATGGCGGGAGCGCCACCGTCTGCCGGACGGCACCGAGCGCGACGTGATCGTGCACCGCAAGGGGGCGACGCCGGCGGGGGCGGGCGTCCTCGGGATCATCCCGGGATCGATGGCGGCCCCGGGTTGGCTGGTCAGGGGCACCGGATCGGAAGCCTCGCTCCGTTCGGCTTCGCACGGCGCCGGGCGCCGGATGAGCCGGACGAAGGCGAAAGAACAGTTCACGTGGGCTGACGCGAAGCGGATCCTGCGCGAACGCGAGGTGACACTGCTGTCCGCGGGCCTCGACGAGGTCCCGATGGCCTACAAGGACATCGACGAGGTGATGGCGGCGCAGCGGGATCTCGTGCAGGCGCTGGCGCGGTTCGACCCGCGGTTGGTGAAGATGGCGCCGGCTGGCGAGGCGCCGGAGGATTGACGGCAAGGCGGGGGCTAAAGTCGATTAAAATGGTGGGTCTTTCGTTCGGGTCCTATTCCCGCCCCCTCCAGGATGCCATCATGAACGTCTTCGTCCTCAATTGCGGCAGTTCGTCACTCAAGTTCCAGATCATCGAAACCGACGCGGAGATGATCGAGCACGATACCGATCGGCAGCTCGCCAAGGGCCTGGTGGAGCGGATTGGCAGCGAGGCCGTCATCACCTTCCAGGTGGGCGACCACCCCCCGGTGAAGGGCGCCACCCCGCTGCGCGATCACAAAGCCGCCCTGGCGCACGTCATCAAGTGGGTGACCTCGGCCGAAACGCAGATCCCGGGCATCACCGGCCTGCAGGACATCCACGCGATCGGCCACCGCGTCGTGCACGGCGCGGAGCGATTCCGCGGCTCGATCCTCATCGACAACGAGGTCATCGCCGGCATCCAGGACTGCATCGACCTCGCCCCGCTGCACAATCCGCCCAATCTCAAGGGCATCTACGCGGCGCGCGAGCTGTTCGGGCCGAACGTGCCGCAGGTGGCGGTCTTCGACACGGCGTTCCACTCGACCATGCCCGAGGCAGCGTACCTCTACGCGATTCCCTACCAGCTGTACCGGCGTTTCAAGATCCGCAAGTACGGCTTCCACGGCACGTCGCACCGCTACATCGCCTTCCGCTACCGCGCGCTCTCCGGCAAGAGCCGCAAGGACACCAACATCGTGACGGTGCACCTCGGCAACGGCTGCTCGGCCTGCGCCATCAAGGGCGGCAAGTCGGTAGACACGTCGATGGGCATGACGCCGCTCGAAGGCCTCATGATGGGCACCCGCAGCGGCGACATCGACCCGACGATCATCGATTTCCTGATGCACAAGGAAGGCAGCGGCATCGACGAGATGTTCAACATGCTCAACAAGCGGTCCGGCCTGCTGGGCATCTCCGGCCTCACCAACGACATGCGCGACCTCGAGTCGGAAGCCGACGAGCACCAGGACCGGCGGGCCATCCTCGCGATCGACATGTTCGCGCAGCGGGTGAAGAAGTACGTCGGCGCCTACATCGCCGAGATGGGCGGCACCGACGCCATCTGCTTCGCGGGCGGGATCGGCGAGAACTCGCCCAGCATCCGCAAGCGGATCCTCTCGGGCTTCGAGTGGTTCGGCGTCAAGCTGGACGACGAGAAGAACGCCAAGGCGATCCGCGGCAAGGAGATGGCGATCACGACGCCCGACAGCGAGGTACCGGTGTACGTCATCCCGACCAACGAGGAATTGATCCTCGCGCGCGACACCGTTCGCGCCGTCAAGGCGCTGCCGTTCCCGTGCTAGGAACAGCTGACGGCAGACAGGCCTCCGACAGCTGCCAGGCGGGATCACGCTCGCCTGTCCGCGGTGAGCCGCGGGTCGGCTGCCGGTCCCTCGGTGTCCGTCCGCTGACGGCTGTCAGCTGTCAGCTGTCTGCTAATCATCCGTCCTCCTGCCGAACTCAATATGCCCACAAATCCATTCATCGCCGACATCCGTGTCAAGGCAGCCGCCCGCCGCGTCAAGGCCGCACTGCCCGACGCCGAGGACGTGCGCGTCCTCCAGGCCGCCACTACCCTCCGCGACAAGCGAATCGCCCAGCCCGTCCTCGTCGGGAACGAGGCGAGCATCAGGACGCTCGCAGCAAACCATGCCATCGACCTGGCCGGCGTGGATCTCATCGACCCGGCCACGGACAGTTGCCGGGAGGAGTTCGCCAACGCGCTGTACGAGAAGCGCAAGGCGAAGGGGCTCACGCTGGAGCAGGCCGCCGAACTCGTGAAGAACCCGCTCTATTTCGCCGGGCTGCTCCTCGACAGCGGCCGCGTGGCGGTGACGGTCGGCGGCAACATCTCCTCGACCGGCGACGTCATCCGCTCGGCCATCCACACCGTCGGCGTGGCGCCGGGCATCTCGATCGTCAGCAGCTACTTCATCATGGTCTTCCCCGACCGGCAGCTGTGCTTCGCCGACTGCGCGGTGAACCCCAACCCGAACGCCGAGCAGCTGGCTGACATCGCGATCTCCTCCGCCCGCAACTTCCAGGCGGTCGCGGGCGTCGAGGCGCGCGTCGCGATGCTCTCCTTCTCGACCAAGGGCAGCGCCGCGCACCCGGATGTCGAGAAGGTGCAGGTCGCGACGAAGATCGTGAAGGAGAAGGCGCCCGAGCTGATGGCCGACGGCGAGATGCAGGCAGACGCCGCGCTGATCGCCGCGATCGGCGAGCGCAAGTGCAAGGGCTCGCCGGTCGCCGGCAAGGCGAACGTCCTGGTCTTCCCCGACCTCGATGCCGGCAACATCGGCTACAAGCTGACCGAGCGCCTGGGCGGCGCCGAGGCCGTCGGCCCGGTGGTGCAGGGGCTCCGCAAGCCGTACTGCGACCTGTCGCGCGGCTGCAGCGCGGACGACATCGTCAACACGGTGGCCATTTGCAGCCTGATGGCATAGACGGGCATTCGACCCGCGCAAGCATGGGCTGGCGGCGGGACTGAGGCGTCGCGCGCGTTCGCGCGGGTTATAATCCTCCGCACCCAGAATCCCTGAGGACACCCATGCGACGACTGTTCGCAATGCCCATACTCGCCCTGCTCGCGGTCGCCGGCGCCGCTGCCTGCGGCGGAGCATCGGACTCGAAGGCGCCCGCGGCGCCGAGCAGCACCTTCGTCATCACCAACATCGACGAGATGACCGCCGAGAAGACGATGGGCCTCGCCGGCGCGCCCATCACCGTCATCGACTACTCGTCGCTCACCTGCCCGCACTGTGCGACGTTTCACCTGGCAACGCTGCCCCAGTTGAAGCGGAGCTACATCGACACGGGCCAGGTGAAATACGTCTACAGGGATTTTCCGGTTCCCGGCGCCTCCACCACCGCGGCGGCCATGGCCGCCGCCGCACTGGCGCGCTGCGCCGGCAATGACCGGTACTTCGAGGCACTCAACCTGTTGTATGGAGCGCAGGCGACGTGGACGGCAAGCAGCAACCCGACGCCGGCGATGAAGCAGGCGCTTGCGCCGATCGGGATGCCGTCGGAGAAGATGGACGCCTGCCTGGCGAGCACCGCGCTGCAGAACGCCATCAACGCGCAGAGGAGCCAGGGAGAGTCCACCCACGGAGTCACGGGGACCCCGACCGTCCTGGTGAACGGCCAACGGGTGGCCGACAATTCCTTCACGGGCCTGGTGGCGGTCCTTGTCCCGCTCACGCCGTCGAGCGCCACCTGCCGGAACGGCTGCCACAGGATCGACTGACGCTCTACCTCTGGACCCTGCCGCTCGCATCGCCGCCGGCCAGGCGGTCCACCTCGGACACCGACACCCGGTTGAAATCTCCGGGAATCGTCTGCTTGAGCGCGCTGGCCGCGACGGCGAACCGAAGCGCCGCATCTGGCGCGCGGCCCGAGATCAGGCCGTAGATCAGGCCGGCCGCGAAGCTGTCGCCGCCGCCGATGCGGTCCACCAGGCGCACGTCGTATCGCTGGCTGCGATGGAAGGTCCGCGTGCGCGCGTCCCACAGCACCGCCTCCCATCCGTTGTCGCTCGCCGACGTGCTCTGACGCAGCGTGATCGCCACCATCGGCGGGCCGAACTCGTCCGACAGCCGTTCCGCCACCGCGCGGTACCCCGCGAGATTCAGCTGGCCGCTCGTGACGTCGGTGTCCGGCACGTGCAGCCCGAGGACGGACTGGATGTCCTCCTCGTTCGCGACGACCACGTCCACGTTCTTCATCAGCGGCCGCATGGTCGCCTGCGCCTTGGCCTCTGACCAGAGTTTCTTGCGGAAGTTCAGGTCGACGCTGACCTTCGCCCCCGCGCGCCGGGCGGCATCCACCGCTTCGCGCGTGGAGGCCGCCGCATCCTCACCGAGGGCAGGGGTGATCCCGGTCACGTGGAACCACGAGGCATCCGCGAGCACCTGGTCCCAGTTGACCGTGCCCGGCGGCATGCCGGCGATCGCCGAGTGCGAGCGGTCGTAGATGACGTTCGAGGCGCGCTGGCTGGCGCCGGTTTCCGCGAAGTAGATGCCGACGCGGTCGCCGCCGCGAACGATGAAATCCGTCCGCACCCCCTCGGCGAGCAGCGTTCGGACCGCCGCGTCGCCGATCGCATGCGCCGGCAGGCGCGTGACGAAATGGCTCTCCAGCCCGAACTGCGCCAGGCTCACGGCGACGTTCGCCTCGCCGCCGCCAAACGTGGCGCCGAGGACCGGCGACTGAAAGAACCGCTCGAAGCCGGGCGGGCTGAGCCGCAGCATGATCTCGCCGAAGGTGACGCTCTTCTTCATGGGGTCACATCGTTCGAATCTGCCAGTGTTCTTCAGACGACCTGGCGACTGCCATCCGGCCACCGGCGGTCAGCAGCGAGTCCGAGTTTTCTGTCAATTCGAAGCCATGTGACCCCACGGACGTTCGCCACGATCCGCTTGGCGTTGGCGGTGATCACCTCGTAGGCGCCCGACGCAATCGCCTTGGCGTCGAGCAGTGCCGTCCCGACGCCGACCGCGACCGCCCCCGCCTTGATCCAGTCGCCGGCGTTGTCGAGCGTCACGCCGCCGGTCGGCATCAGCTTCACCTGCGGGAGCGGGCCCCGCACGTCCTTGAAGAACCCCGGGCCCAGCGCGGTGGCCGGAAAGACCTTGACGATGTCGGCGCCGGCTTCCCAGGCGGACAGGATCTCGGTAGGCGTGAAGCAGCCGGGCATGGCCGCCACGTCGTAACGATGGCACATCGTGATGACGTCGGGGCGGAAGACGGGCCCCACCACGAACTGCGCGCCCGCGAGGATGGCCAGGCGGGCGGTTTCGGCGTCGAGCACCGTGCCCGCGCCGAGCAGGAACCCCTTCGGCAGCAACGGCGCCAGCTGGCCGATCATCTCGATCGCGCGCGGCACCGTCATCGTCACTTCGAGCGCGCGGACTCCGCCTTCCGCCAGCGCGTCCACAACCGCCCGCAGCTTCTCGGGCTCCTTCATCCGGATGACGGCCACGATGCCGTCTGCCTCGATCGCTTGAACGACCTGTATGCGAGTCATAGAAACGTGCTAAGTGCTGAGTGCAACGTGCGGAGTGCAACGCGCCGGTGCGACGTGGTGAGTGCCGAGTGCTGCGCACTCGCCGTGGCCACGGGACGTGCATTCCGCGTTCGACGTTCTCCGTTCAACGTTCTCTGTTCCGTCGTCGTCCTCCCTACCGCCCCATCCATCCCCCGTCCACCACCAGCACGTGGCCGTTGACGTAATCGGATGCCGGCGACGCGAGGAACACGACCGCGCCGCCGAGGTCAGCCGGGTCACCCCAGCGGCCGGCCGGGATCCGCTCGGTGATCTGCCGATAGCGTGCCTGATCCTCCTGCAGGGCCTTCGTGTTGTCCGTGCGCATGTAGCCGGGCGCGATGGCGTTCACGTTGACGCCCCGTCCCGCCCACTCGTTGGCGAGCGCCTTGGTCAGCTGCGCCACGCCGCCTTTCGCGGCCGCGTAGGACGGTACCGTCACGCCGCCCTGGAAGGACAGCAGCGACGCGACGTTGACGATCTTCCCGCTGCCGCGGGCGACCATGCCGCGACCGATCGCCCGGCACAGGCGAAAGACGGCCGTCAGGTTCACCTCGACCACCTCGTCCCAGTCGTCGTCGCTGAACTCGGTCGCGGGCGACCGCCGGATGATCCCGGCGTTGTTCACCAGGATGTCCACGCGCCCCATCGCTTGCTCCGCCGCGGCCGCCACCCGGTCGGCGTCAGCGCGGTCGGAGAGATCCGCCTTGAGGCAGCAGGTGCGCACGCCCGTCCGCTCCTTGATCGCGCGCTCGGCGTCGCATGTCTCGTGGCGATCGTGGAGGATGAGGTCGGCGCCGGCCTCCGCCAGCGCCATCGCCATCGCGGCCCCGAGGCCGCGCGACGCGCCGGTGACGAGCGCCACCCGGCCGGACAGGTTGAAGCGATCGAATGTCATAGGGCCCTACTTCTGCTGCGCCTTCCCGGCCTCGAGGCCGGACCCGCCGGCCGCGAACTCCGGCTGCACGTTCACGACGCCGAACTGCCGGTCGGCGCCCTCGCGGTTGGCCGCCATCATCCACAGGAAGCCCACCCGCGTGCCCGGCGCCGCGACGTTCGGATGATAGCCCTGCGGCATGAGCACGACGTCGCCCTCGTGCACGATGGTCGCAAGCTCGGGCTCGGCGGCATTCGTGTACACCAGCTGCACGGCAAAGGCGGGCGCCGGCATGTCGATGTAGAGGTAGGCCTCTTCGAGCATCGCCGCGTGCTCGTGCGGCGGCCACGAGGTCCAGTTCCCCGGGTCGCTGAACGTCACGCCCGCCAGGATGCGGCCCGTCTGCGTGTTCTTTCCGATCAGGATGTTCAGCTCGCGCCCCGCGTGACGGCCCGCCCGCCCGGAAGTGGAGCCCGGGGTCCTTCTGCACCGCCTCGAACGGCACGTACTGCACGGGATAGTCGCCCGCGACCGGCGCCGACAGCTCGGCGAGGTCGCACCCGGCGGGCCCCGGCTCGACGACGAAGACCGTGTGGTGCGGGATGTACAACGCGCCGTAGGGCGTGAGCGCGAAGCTCTGCGGCCCCAGGCGGACCGTCGCGCTGCCGCGGAGGGAAACCAGGGCCGTTTCGTGGTCGCCCGGGTCCACCCGCTCCGGCAGCATGGCGGCGTCCAGGATGATGCGGCCGTAGTGCAGGTAGCGCGCGGCGGTGGCGCCCGGCGCGACGCTGCGCGTCCGCCCCTTCGCGGCGGCGGTGTTACGAATGATACAGGTGCGAGGCTCGATTGGTATGTCCATATGGCTTATCCACAAACCGCAACAATCTACTATTGGACGGTCCACCGCGCAAGGGCCGCGGCCGCGGCCGCGGGATGACTGGAAAGGAGTCGTCTGCTTTTCAGCCATTTTCTCTTGACCGAATCCGCTGTCGATGGTATTTCAAGCCGACGCACGCACTGTGGGCCGGAACCGGCGGACGATTCTGATTGGCTTTACCACTTATCATCCACGCGCGAACGGAGGTCCTGTGACGGTCAGGTCTTCACGCCGATCGTTCCTGAAGACCGCGGGAGCTGCCGCCATCGGCCTCGCCGCCCCGCCAGGCTGGTGCGGCGCAACCCCGCGCGCGTGGGGCGCGGCCCTGCAAGTACCCGCGGTTGGCTGGCCGCTGGCCGCGGCCGTCCTCGCCCGCATTGTGCCACCGAAATTCCCGGCCCGTGACATCGACGTGCTCTCGCACGGTGCCGTCGGCGACGGCGTGAAGGACTGCACGGCCGCCATTCGCTCGGCCATCAGCGCATGCCACGCGGCCGGCGGCGGCCGCGTCGTCGTCCCGAAAGGCGTGTTCCTCACCGGCGCGGTGCACCTCCAGAGCGGCGTCAACCTGCACCTGGCCGACGACGCGGTCCTTCGGTTCTCACGCGACCCGCGCCAGTACCTTCCGCTGGTCTTCACGCGGTTCGAGGGCGTCGAGTTGACTGAACTACTCGCCGTTCATCTACGCCTTCGAGCAGCGGGACATCGCCGTGACGGGCAGCGGCACGCTCGACGGCCAGGCGAGCGACGAGCACTGGTGGCCGTGGAAGGGCCGCGACAAGAACGCCTCCGCCCCCAACCAGGCGGCCGCGCGCGAGGCGCTCATCGAGATGGCGAGCCGCGGCGTGCCGGTCGCAGAGCGCGTCTTCGGCGAGGGACGCTGCCTCCGGCCGAACTTCGTCCAGCCCTACCGCTGTCACAACGTGCTCATCGAGGGCGTCGCCATCGTCAATTCGCCGATGTGGGAGATCCACCCCGTCCTCTGCTCGAACGTGACGGTCCGCAACGTCCGGATCGACTCGCACGGCCCGAACAACGACGGCTGCGACCCCGAGTCCTGCCGCGACGTCCTCATCGAGGGCTGCACCTTCGATACGGGCGACGACTGCATCGCGCTGAAGTCCGGGCGGAACGACGACGGGCGTCGAATCGACGTCCCCATCGAGAACGTCATCGTCCGCGACTGCCAGATGAAAGACGGCCACGGCGGCGTGGTGATCGGCAGCGAGATCTCGGGCGGGGCGCGGAACATCTTCGCCGAGCGCTGCCGGATGGACAGTCCCCGCCTCGACCGCGTGCTGCGCATCAAGACCAACGCGATGCGCGGAGGTGTGATCGAGCACGTGTACATGCGCGACGTGCAGGTGGGCCAGGTTGCCGAAGCGGTCGTGACGATCAACTTCTACTACGAGGAGGCCGACCGCGGCGGCTACCGCCCGGCCGTGCGCGACGTCGAAGTGCGCAACGTCACGAGCCGGAAGAGCGACTACGGCCTGCTTCTCCGGGGCTTCCCCCAGGCGCCGATTCGCGACGTGCGCGTGGTGGACTGCACCTTCGACGGTGTCGCGAAGCCGGACCTGCTCGAGGCGGTGAGCGAACTGGTGCTGACGAACGTGAAGGTGAACGGAGCGGTGCGAAACGAGCGAATCAGCCGATGAGGACGAACATGACGCGACTCGGCAGGATGGGTCTGCACCTGCTGGCCCCCGTGGCGCTCGGTGCGATGCTGGCCGCGACGGCCTCCGCGCAAACCGCGCTGACGTGGCCCGGCGGCACGGCTCCGCTCGGGAAGAGCGACCCGGCGTTCTCGCAGCCGTCGCTGCCCTCCGGCACCGACTACACGCTGCCGACCGAGGCGGAGGTCAAGGCGGCTCTCGACCGGGTCCGGACCCACTTCGAGCGCTCGACGCGCTACCAGGTGATCGACACGGCCACGGGTACGCCGATCACCGACTTCTCCAAGCCAATCAAGACGGCCGGCATCGACACCCGGGACGGCGAGTTCAACGACTGGACCTATTCCGTGGGCGTGGCGCTCGCGGGGATGCTCCTCGCGGGGGACGTGACCGGCGACGCACGCTACCAGCAGTACGCGATCCGCAACTTCGACTTCATCTTCGACCATCTCGACTACTTCCGCCGGCAGGCGAAGGAGTTCGGGCCGCAGCCGCAGGGCTACCGCCGCCTGATCGAGATGCGGGAGCTCGACGACTGCGGCGCCATCGGCGCGGCGCTCGTAAAGACGCTCGCGAAGAAGGACGACCGCCGCTACCGCGACGCCATCGCGCTCGTGGACGAGCACATCGCGAAGCGCCAGAAGCGGCTCGCCGACGGGACGCTGGCGCGGCCGCGGCCGGTCCCGGTGGCGCTCTGGATCGACGATGCCTACATGAGCATCTCCTTCCTCGCGCAGATGGGGGCGCTGACGGGCGAACGACGCTACTTCGACGACGCGGCGCGGCAGGTGACAGGGATGTCCGAGCGGCTGTTCGACGGCGGCAAAGGGCTGTACGACCATTCCTGGTTCGAGGACTCGCCCAATGATGCCCGGTTCTTCTGGGGACGCGGCGCCGGCTGGATGCTGATGGCGATGGCCGAGCTGCTGACGGTGATGCCCCCCGATCATCCGGCGCGGCCGAAGGTGCTCGAGCAGTTCCAGCGCGCGGTGCCGGGTGTCGCAGCGGTGCAGGGCGGGACCGGGATGTGGCACCAGCTGCTCGATCGCACCGACAGCTACCTCGAGAGCTCGGCGACGGCGATGTTCACCTTCGCCATCGCGCGCGGCGTCAACCGCGGGTGGATCTCGCCGGCGTACGCCCCGGTCGCGCAAACCGGCTGGCGCGCCCTCGAGCAGCGCATCCGGCCGGACGGCCAGATCGAAGGCATCTGCGTCGGCACGACGGCCGCTCACGACGCCGTCTACTACTACAACCGGCCGACGGCGCTCGGGGCGATGCAGGGCTACGGCCCGGCGCTGATGGCAGGTGCCGAGATGATCACGCTCCTGCGATCGTTCGACGTCCGGAAGGTCAACAACACCTTTTACTACGGCAGGAAAACGTCAGTAGCCGCGGGCCTCCGCTTGCCCCGCCGAAGCCGCGCAGCGGCGAAGGCGGGTGCCCGCGAAGAAGTGGAAGAAGGAGTGCTCATGTTCGGCATCCCGCTGATTCTCATTCTCGTGACCGGGCTGTCTGCCGCTGGTGCGGGCACGCGGCCCGCGCGCTCTGCACAGGCGCCGGCGGCCGCGCCCGCGGCGCGCGCTGCCGTCGTCACCGCCAGGAACCCGATCGACCTCGCCCGCGCGAGCGAGACGCTCGTCGTCGCGGCCGCCGATCTCCAGCGCCTGCTCGGCGCGGACGATGCCCGGAGGGTCCAGGTGCGAGACGCGGCCGGGCAGCCGGTGCTGTCGCAGGCCGTCGATCTGAACGACGACGGAAAGTTCGAGCAGCTGATCTTCCAGGCGGACTTCCAGCCGCGGCAGGCCCAGACGTTCACGCTGACGGTCGGCGAACGCCAGATCCCGCGCATCGCCGACTTCAAGGCGTACGGCCGCTTCGTCCGGGAGCGCCGCGACGATTTCGCCTGGGAGAACGACCGGATCGCCCACCGGATGTATGGAGCCGCCCTGGAGACCTGGGCGCAGGAGCCGCTCACCAGCAGCGCCGTTGACGTCTGGACCAAGCGCGTCCGCCGCCTGGTCATCAACGACTGGTACATGGTGGACGACTACCACCAGGATAACGGCACGGGCGGCGACTTCTACTCCGCCGGCAAGAGCCGCGGGTGCGGTGGCAATGGCGTGTGGGCTGGGGGCAAGCTGTATCCGTCGGCGAACTTCCGCGACACGCGCGTTCTCGCCAACGGCCCGATCCGCGTGATGTTCGAGCTCACCTACGCCGCGTGGGACGCCGCGGGCACGAGAGTGTCCGAGGTGAAGCGGGTGACGCTCGACGCCGGGCAGAACCTCGATCATTTCGAGAGCCTGTACACGGTGGCCGGAGGGCCGGCCATCGGCGCCCACGGAGCCGGCATCAAGAAGAATGCGGGGTCGGCGAGCGTGACCCATCGCGAGCTCGGCATCCTGCAGACCTGGGAACCGATGAAGGGCCAGGGTAACTTCGGCTGCGGCGTCATCGTCGACCCTGCCGCGCTCGCCGAGTTCACCGAAGCGGACGGCAACTATCTGGTCGTTGCGAACGTTCCATCGACCGGCACGGCGAGCTACTACGCCGGCTTTGGATGGGACAAGAGCGGCGACTTCAAGGGCGTGGGAGATTGGGGCCAGTACCCTCGATCAGGCGGCGCGGCGGCTGCGCGCGCCGATCGAGCTCACCCTGGCCTCCAAGTAGGTTCGCGCGCCCTTTCCCGGTTCAGCCCAAGAGGCGAGTTGTGAACGAATTGACCGAGAGACCCGTCGCGCGGAGGCGCCCGCAGCAGAGCACCGAGCAGGTGGTCGCCCACGTGCGCAACCTCATTATCAGCGGCCGCCTGAGGCCAGGCGACCGGCTGCCGGCGGAACGCGACCTGGCCGTGCAGGTCGGCGTCAGCCGTCCAACCGTCCGCGCCGGGCTGCGCGCGCTCGCCGCCATGGGCGTCGTGCAGTCGCGCCACGGCTCGGGCACGTTCATCCCGTCCGGGCCGCCGATACTCGGCAGCGAACCTCTCAGCTTCCTCGCCGCGCTCCACGGGTTCACGCGCGAGGAGATGTACGAGGCGCGGCGGATCCTCGAGGTCGGCGCGGCTGGCCTGGCCGCCGAACGGGCGACGCCCGAGCAGTTGACGATGCTCGCCGAGGAGGTGGCGAACCTCTTCTCCGCGATGGACGACCCGCAGCGGTTCCTCGTCCACGACATCGAGTTCCACCGGAGGGTGGCGGCCGCTTCGGGCAATCCCATTATCGCAACGCTGGTCGAAATGGTCTCGGCGCTCTACTATGAACGCCGTCGCGAGACGGCGGCGCTGGCCACCGAACGCAACCTGCGCGATTCGTCCGAGATGCACCGGCGGATCTTCCAGGCGATCCGCGCCCGCGACCCGGAGGCCGCGGGCGCGACCATGAACGAGCACCTGCGGCAGTCGAGTGCCTACCAGGCTGAAGAGCCGCAGCACCAGTGAAGGAGAGTCACGTGCCCGAACGCCATTCGACCGACGCGGCCCGGACCACCGTGGCTGGTTCCCTCGGCCGCATCGGCCGGTACCGCTGGACGATCTGCGCGCTGATCTTCTTCTGCACGACGATCAACTACATCGACCGCAACTCGCTGTCGGTGCTGAAGACGACGCTCCAGACCCAGCTGGGCTGGTCGGACGTGGACTACGGCTGGATCACGTTCGCCTTCACCGCCGCCTACGCCGCCTTCCCGTCGATCATCGGCACGCTGATCGATCGATTCGGCGTGAAGCGCAGCCTGAGCGGCGCGCTCATCCTGTGGTCGCTGATGGCGGCCGCGCACGGCCTGGTCCGCACGGTCCTCGGATTCGCCATCGTCCGCTTCCTGCTCGGGTTCGCCGAGGCCGCCAACTTCCCGGCATCCATCAAGGCGATGGCCATGTGGTTCCCGCAGAAGGAACGGGCGCTCGCAACCGGCCTGTTCAACTCGGGCACCAACGTGGGCGTAATGGTCTCGTTCGCCACCGTCTGGCTGGCGACGACCTTCGGGTGGCAGTGGGCGTTCGTCTCGATCGGCGCCATCGGCTTCGTGTGGCTGTTCTTCTGGCGCTGGGGCTTCGACACGCCGGAAGCGTCGGCAAAGGTGGGGGCCGCGGAATTGGCCTACATCCAGGCCGACCAGCCGAAGGGCCAGGAGCGGCTGCAGATTCACTGGACCGCGCTCCTGCGCTACCGGCAGATCTGGCCGTTCCTCGTGGGCAAGCTGATCACGGACCCCGTGTGGTGGTTCTACCTGTACTGGCTGCCGTCGTATCTCGAGCGGGAGCGCGGGCAGAACCCGATGAAGAGCGCGCTGCTGCTCGCCGTGATCTACACCGGTGCCAGCGTCGGCTCGATCGTCGGCGGGTGGTTGTCCGGCTCGTTGATGTCCCGCGGCTGGAAAGTGGGCTCCGCGCGCCTCTTCACGATGCTGATCCCTGCCTGCGCGATGCCGTTCGCGATCCTGGCCTACTACACCGACAGCTTCGTCCTCTGCGTGGCGCTGATTACGATGGCCACGGCGTCTCACCAGTGGTGGTCCGCCAACATCTTCACCACGGCGACCGACCTTTTCCCAACCAAGGTCTCGGGCTCGGTGGTCGGCCTCGGCGCCATGACGGGCGGGATCGGCGGCATGTTCATGACGCTGCTCGTCGCCCTCGTCGTGCAGTGGACGGGCAACCAGCAGATGGTCTTCATCTGGGCCGGCGTCATGCATCCGATCAGCCTCCTGATCTACTGGCTGTGGATCGGCACCGGGTTCGAGCCGGCGAGCGTCGACCACCTGCCGGACCTCCGACAGTCGCACACGCCGCTGCTCTCCGCTGGCACAGTGACCGTGCTCGTCGCGGCGGTGCTCTCGACCCTCATCTACTCCTACTGGGACGTCTGCGTTCGTGCGACGAGCATCGCGGGCGCAGCGCAGGCGGCAACGGCCGCCGGCGGCGTCCTCCTGATCGGCGCCGCACTGATCTACGCGGGCATGGGACGGAGAGCGGTAGGCGGTAGGCGGTAGGCAGTAGGCGGTAGGCGTAGGCGGTAGGCGGTAGGCAGTTGGATGGGGGACAACTGCCTACGGTTCACCGGCGACAGGCGAGACGCCTGTCCTACGCACGGGCAAGTTCTCCGTTCTCTGTTCTCCGTTCTACGTTCTCAGTTCCAACTTCCCGCCCCGGGAACATCTGCTCGGCCTTCCGCGTAACTTCCGGGTAGTTCGTCCTCTTACCTGGAGTCTTCATGCAAGGCCTGCTCCCCGATCTCCGCTATGCCCTGCGGCTGCTTCGGAAGAAGAAGGGGTTCACCGCGGTTGCCGTCCTCACGCTTGCACTCGGCATCGGCGCCAACGCGGCCATCTTCACCGTCGTCAACGCGGTCGTCCTCCAGCCGCTCCCCTACCGCGATGCGGGCCGCCTGGTTCGCATCTGGGACTCGTTCCCAACCATCGGCTTCCCCAAGGCCAACTCGAACGCGTTCGAGTTCGTCCGCCTCCGCGAGGGCAGCCAGGTGCTGGAGCAGGTGGCGACCTACGGCAGCGGGACCGCGACGCTGACGGGCGATGGCACGCCCGAGCGGATCGTCACCGGTCATGTCTCATCGAACCTGCTCGACGTCCTGGGCGTGCGCCCTGTCCTCGGCCGCGGCTTCAGGCCTGAAGAAGAGGACAAGAGCCGCGCAGACGTCGTGATTCTCGGCTACGACTTCTGGCGGAGGCGCTTTGGCGGCGACGCCGACGTCGTCGGCCGAACCATTACGCTCGACGGCCGTCCGTGCACGGTGATCGGCGTGATGCCCGCAGGCTTCCGGACGCCCCTCGACCTCAAGTCCGCGGCGCGCGCCGAACTGTGGCGGCCGCTCGGCCTCGAGCCTTCCGCGCCCCTGCTTGCGGGCGCATGGCAGGCGCACTGGCTGCACGTGGTCGGCACGCTGCGGCCGGGCCGGACGGTGGCCGACGCGCAGGCAGACGCGACCCGGGTGGTCGCGGCCATGCGGCGCGATTACCCGGAGTTCTACCCGACAGGGATCGTATTCAACGTCCTCACCGCTCCCATGTCCGAAGACGTCGTCGGCAACGTGCGGTCGGCCCTCCTGCTCCTCCTGGCTGCCGTCGGCCTGGTACTGCTCATTGCCTGCTCCAACGTGGCGAATCTCCTGCTCGCCCGCGCCCAGGGCCGGCAGAAGGAGCTGGCCATCCGCGCGGCGGTGGGCGCCAGCCGGGGACAGGTCATCCGACAGTTGATGGTGGAGAGCGTCGTGCTCGCGCTGGCCGGCGGCACGGCAGGCCTCGCCGTCGCGTGGGCAGGACTGCGCGGCCTGCTCGCCCTCGCGCCGGCATCACTGCCTCGCGCGGAGTCGATTGGCATCGGCGCCACGGTCCTCTGGTTTACGCTCGGCGTCTCCCTCGCAACCGGTCTCGTCTTCGGGCTGATCCCCGCGCTGCACGGCACCCGTGCCAACCTTCAGGGCCGCCTGAAGGAACGGACGGCGACGGCGCACGCCGGTGGGAAGTGGCTCCGAAGCGGCCTCGTCGTGGCGGAGGTCACCTTGGCGGTCGTGGTCCTGGTGGGCGCCGGCCTGCTGGTCCGGAGTTTCTGGCAGCTGCAGCGCCTGGATCCCGGGTTCCGCACTGACGGCCTGCTCACCATGCAGCTTTCACCAGCGGACCGCTCGTATGCCAAAGGTCCCGAGGTGATCTCCTACTACCGCCGGGTGATGGACAAGGCCTCGGCGCTGCCCGGAGTCGCTTCTGTGACGGTGGCCGGCCCGCTGCCCATCGGCGGCGGCAGCAATGACGGCGGCATGCAGATCGAAGGGCGGGTGCAGGACTGGGCGCGCGGCAATTTCAGCGCCGACTATCGCGTCGTGGCGCCGAATTACTTCCAGGTGATGGGCGTACAGACTCCTCCGCGGCCGCCTGTTGGGCCCCGCGGACGACGAGGGCGCGCCGCTCGTGGTCATCGTCAACCAGACGCTCGCCAGGCGGCATTTCCCCAACGAGGACCCCGTCGGCCGCCGCGTGAGGCTGCTCGACAACGTCCCCGACAAGGCCACATCCCCCTACATGACGATCGTCGGCGTCGTGGACGATGCGAAGAACAGGGGCCTGACAAACGAAGTGCACCAGGAGATGTACCTGCCGCTCGGCCAGCACGCCACAGCGACGCCCGGCGTACAGCGTCAGATGTCGCTCGTCTTGCAGACCGCCGGCGGCGGCGACCCCGCGCAGCTGGCCGGCGAGGCCATGAAGGCGGCGTGGTCGGTGGACCCTTCGGTTCCGATCACGAAGGTGCTGACGATGGCCGAGGTGGTCGACCTCACCGTCGCGCAGCCGAAGTTCAACGCCGTCCTGCTCGGCCTGTTCGCCGTCCTCGCGCTGCTCCTCGGAGCGGTCGGGATCTACGGCCTCATGTCGCACTCGGTCGCGCAGCGCGTGAACGAGATCGGAATCCGCTTGGCGCTGGGTGCGCCCCCTGGAACCGTCTTGCGGGGGGTGATGACAGAAGGAATGACGCTCGCGGGGATCGGGGTGGCCGTGGGTGTCGGCGTCGCACTGGCCGGCGCAAGGATGATGGCGTCGTTGCTCTTCGCCGTCACGCCCGCCGACCCGTTGACCTTTGCTGCCGCGCCCCTGCTGCTCGCCGCCGTCGCGGCGATCGCCTGCCTCGTGCCGGCGCTGCGCGCGACGCGCGTCGACCCCATGACGGCGTTGAGGTCGGAGTGAGGAAGTTAGAAGTTGAGAACGCAGAACGTAGAAGAGAAGTGGGAAACGGAACCCGACCCAGCGCTCGGTCGCTCTACGTTCTACGTTCTACGTTCTACGTTCTACGTTCTACGTTCGTAGTGGCGGGCCTCCGTGCCCGCGAGACAGGCAGGGACGCCTGCGCTGCTGTAGTATCGTGTTCGAGCATGGCAGACGCGCGGAGGCGCCTCAATGAAACAGGGTCCGGTGGTCATCGCGGTGGCGGGCGGGTCGGGATCGGGCAAGACGACGGTGGTGAGGAAGATAGCGGACAGCCTGGGAAGCGACCAGGTGGTGGTGCTCGAGCACGACCGTTACTACCGCGACCACAAGGAACTACGCCTCGAGGAGCGGGCGGCGCTGAACTACGACCACCCGGACTCGCTCGAAACCGACTTGATGGTACGCCACGTGAAAGACCTTGCCGCCGGCCGCCCGGTGGACCTGCCGGCGTACGACTTCGCCCGGCACGCGCGCAAGCAGGTCACCGAGCGCCTCGAGCCCCGCCGCGCCATCATCGTCGAAGGGATCCTGATCTTCACCGACGCCGCGTTGCGCGACCTGATGGACGTGAAGGTCTTCGTGGACACCGACGACGACACCCGCTTCATCCGGCGGCTCCAGCGGGACGTGGCGGAGCGGGGGCGGACGATGCAGTCGGTGATAGACCAGTACCTGAGCACGGTGAAGCCGATGCACCTGGAGTTCGTCGAGCCGAGCAAGCGCTACGCCGACATCATCATCCCGCGGGGCGGCCACAACGAGGTGGCGATCGGGATGTTGCTGACGCTGATTCGAAGCCTGACAGTGGAGGGGGAGTAGTAGGCAGTCTAGGAGTAGGCAGTAGGCGGCAGATGCAGATAGCAGGCTCCCATGCCCTTCCTTCGCAACCTGACCGTGCGTTTCGACGAGGCCGACGCCCGCGGCATCCTCTTCTATGGACGCCTGCAGGAACTCGCGCATCGCGTGTTCGAGGAGTTCGTCGTCTCGGAGCTGGTGCCGACATGGGACGACTGGTTCCTCGCGCGTGACTTCATCGTGCCCGTCAGGCACGCGGAAGCGACCTTCCATCGGCCCATGCGGCCGGGACACATGTACCAGGCGGAACTGTCGGTGGTGAAGCTGGGAGAGTCCTCGTTCGACGTGCGCGTGAGATTCTATGACGCGACAAACGAGGCGAAGCCGGAGCTTCGTCCTACACCCGAGGCCGCAACCGTCCGGTTGCCCGCTGACCGAGTGTTGTGTGCGGAAACGCGGGTCTCGCACGTCTTCGCCGACGCGGAACGCTTTCGGAAGATGCCGATCCCGTCAGCCCTGCGTCCCCGGCTGGAGGCTCACCTCGCGGGCGAGTAGCGAGCGCTGGCACTTCCCGAGTGCCGTTCGAGGAATGCGTTCCACCCACGCGACGCGGTGGGGCTGCTCGGTACGGCAACAACGCGTCGCGGGAGAACGCGAGGAGCGACTCGATCGCCTGATTCCGTTGCGGCACGCTGAATCCGGCCCCGCCCGTATCAGCCAGCGCGACCACCAGTTCGTGGCCGAGCCTCGGATGCGGGAGCGCGACGACAGCCACATCGAGCGCGGGACCGGCGGCGGGCGCCAATGACTGCGCCCAGCGCCGCGCCACCTCTTCCACACGCGACACGGAGACCAGCTCTCCGAGCACTTTGACCGAGTCGCTCGCCCGTCCCAGCACGTCCACGCCTTCAGGCGTCACCCGTCCCAGATCCTCTGTCACCAGCCAGCCGTCGCGCTTGGGATCCCAGGCCTGCATGCCCGCGTCAGTCAACTCCGCAACACAGGTCAGGAGGGATGTCGCCCGGACGTGCAGCGTCTGCTCCTCGTCGGCCCTGATCTCCGCGTGGCTCAGGACCATCAGCGGCTGCGAGCAGTCGCGCGACAACCCGAATGCCAGCGAGGCGGTGGCGACCTGCGAGCACGTTTCGGTCAGGCCGTAGCTGGGAAGACACCGCCAGCCGAGCGCGCGCGCGTCCGCGCACAACTCGGGGTCGAGGCGGGCGCCGCCGACGACAATCGCCCGGAGCGATGGCGGCGCGTGGAGCCGGGCAGCAACCAGGTCGTGCACCTGCGACGGAACGAGAGCGGTGAGCGTGGCTCGCATCTCGTGCAAGCGGGAGTGAAAACGCCAGGCCTCCCAGCGGCCGGCAACGGCGGGCTCGACGGTGGCACCGGAAAGCGACGCGCGTGCGAGGATCCCCAGTCCCCCGACGTGGAACACCGGCAGCGCATGCGCCCAGACGTCGGTGCGGTTTGACTCCAGGTGCTGGTTGACCGCCGCGGCCGATGCGAGGAACGCCTGCTTCGACAGCGCAACCCAGCGAACGTGCCCGGGCACGCTGCTGCTCGATCCGGACGTCGCTACCCAGATGTGACCGTCGAGCGACGGGAGGCCGCGACGTGAAGTCTCGATCGTCGCCTCGCCGCGCCGCAGCCACTCGGGGTTCACGGTGATCAGCGTGTCGGCGCTCTGCCAGTCGATTCGCGTCACCGCCGGATCGAAGTAGAACGCCCGGGGAGCGAGGTCAGCCACGGCCGCCTCCGGCAAGGACGAGCCCAATCGCGAGCAGGACGGAGAACACCAGCTGGAGCAGCGCGCTCTGCGCGAGGAACACGTTGAAGCGGCGGCTTGGCGGCTCGTTCCAGACGCCGCGCACCAGCCGCACCGCGATCACGACGGTGACGAGCGGCAGGAGGGCCGCTGCCGGCCGACGGGCAGCCACCCAGAAGGCGCCCAGCAGGAATGGAAGCGCGACGAGCGTCGCCACTTCGAACCGCGCGAACCGATCGCCCCACCGGGCCGCCAGCGTGTGCTTGCCGGCCACGCGGTCGCCCGCAATGTCCCGGAAGTTGTTGACGGCGAGCAGCGTCGCGCTCTGGAGTCCGACTTGTAGGGCCGCGAGTTCCGCCCAGGGCGACAACGACTGCCCGGCCAGCACGTACGCCATCCCCTTCACGGCGGCGACGCCGAAGAAGAGGATGACGAAGATCTCGCCGAGGCCGAGGTAGGCGAGCGGGAACGGGCCTGCCGTGTAGGCATACCCCGCGACGATCGACAGGATGCCGATGACGAGAATCGGCACGCCCCCTGCGACGATGAGCGGCACCCCGAGGAGCGCAGCCGCGAGGAAGAAGACCCCGGCCGCGAGCATCACGTGCCGCCCCTGCAACAGTCCGCTCTGTGTCACGCGCGTCGGCCCCAGGCGCTCGGCGGTGTCGGCGCCCTTCTCGAAGTCGGCCGCGTCGTTGACGAGGTTGGTCGCGATCTGGATGCACGTCGCGGAGAGCAGGGCGACGACGGCCAGCCACAATCGGACGGGCGCCGGCGAGAAGCCGTAAGCGACGCCCGTGCCGACGATCACCGGGGCCAGGCTCGCAGTGAGCGTCTTGGGGCGCGCCGCCAGCAGCCAGGGCTGCGCGCTCGAGACCGCGCGTGGAGCCCCGACCGAGATGTCGGGCGAAGGTGCGGCGTGTGCCTGACGGCGTCATGCTCGTCATCACGGCAGGCGCGGGAACTTCCTGAAGTTCGGCTTCCGCTTCTCGAGGTAGGCCTTCTTCCCTTCCTGCGCCTCCTCGCTCATGTAGTAGAGCAGCGTCGCATTGCCGGCGAGGTCCAGCAGGCCGATCTGACCGTCGCAATCGGCGTTCAGCGCCGCCTTGAGGCAGCGCAGCGCGAGCGGCGAGTGGGCCAGCATCTCTCGCGCCCACTCGAGCGTCACCGTCTCGAGGTCGGCGAGCGGCACCACCGCGTTCACGAGCCCCATGTCCAGCGCCTGCTGCGCGGTGTACTGCCGGCACAGGAACCAGATCTCGCGCGCCTTCTTCTGGCCGACGATGCGCGAGAGATAGCTCGAGCCGAGGCCGCCGTCGAACGAGCCGACCTTGGGGCCGGTCTGCCCGAAGATCGCGTTGTCCGCCGCGATGGTGAGGTCGCACACCACGTGCAGCACGTGGCCGCCGCCGATCGCGTAGCCCGCGACCATCGCGACGACCGGCTTTGGCAGCGCCCGGATCTGTTTCTGGAGGTCCAGGACGTTCAGCCTCGGCACGCCGCCCTCGTCCACGTAGCCCTGGTCGCCCCGGATCTTCTGGTCGCCGCCCGAGCAGAAGGCCTTGTCACCGGCGCCCGTCAGCACGACGACGCCAATCTCCGGGTCCTCCCGGCAGACGGTGAAGGCGTCCACCATCTCGTGCACCGTCTTTGGCCGGAAGGCATTGCGCCGCTCGGGCCGGTTGATGGTGATCTTCGCGATCCCGTCATCGGTCCGCTCGAACAGGATGTCGTCGTACGGCTTGATCGTTGTCCACATAAGAGAGTCCACGGAGTCTACGGAGTCGACGGAGTCGACGGAGTCGTCGAAGTCGTCGAAGTCGTCGACGGTGTCGACGGTGTCAGTGTCTTCTCGATCCACTCCCCCAGGACTCGCGTGAACGCGGCCGGGTTGTCCCAGGGTACGCGGTGACCGACGTGCTCGCAGGTGACGTAGGTTGCCGGCACGCCGCCGGCCTCGAGCGACCGGGCGATCGCGCGGAACTTGCCGTCGCGCTCGCCGGTGACCCACAGGAGCGGCTGCTCCCACGCGCGCAGTAACGGGCGGCGGTCGGGCTGCGCCGCCAGCGATGCCACCCGCATGGCTCGTGCGAGCGTCACGCGTGGCGCCGGGAGCCGGTCCGGGCGGCGAGGCACGGACGTCCCGGCGAAGACCGGCTGTGCGTCCCACTCCTTCCAGATCCGCCCCACGGGCGCGTCGATGAACCGCTGCGCCCACTGCTCGTCCGACTGCATCCGAGCGGCCCTCCCGCCGTCGTCTGTGTCCGCAAGGCCGGGGTGGCACGACACGAGGCACGCGCCGGCGATTGCCGAGCCGCGGCGTCCGAGGCCGGGCGCGGCCAGCGCGAGCCGCGCGCCGAGGGAGTACCCGACGAGGAACGCAGGCAACGGCTCTCCGGCAATCGACGCGCGGAGGCGGGCGTCGACCGCCGCGCCGACCGAGGGCCAGTCGCGCACGCTCGCGCTGCTGAAGAACTCCCAGACGTCGATGTTGTCCCACGCCGCGTGGGGCAGCGAGGCGTGGAGCGGTTCCCAGTCCGCCGGCGAACCGAGGAACCCGTGGAGCGCGAGGATGCGGTAGCGCGGCTCGCTCATGCCCCCACCTGCGCGCGAAGCGCACTCCAGAAGGCCGACGTCTGCGCCTCGTCTGGCCGCAGCTCGATCACGCCCGCACGTGCGACCCAGTCATGGGCCGGGAGGCCTTCCCGGTAGTCGCAGCCCCACAGGGCGGCGAACGCCTCGAACGAGAGGCTGTGGCGATTCTGGAATCGAGGGTTGGCGAACATCCGCTCGAAGATCCGGCCGCCGCGGTTGTTCACGATCGCGATGCGCACCCGGCCGGATGCGAAGCGCAGCGCCCAGGGCGACTGGAGGTCGTAGAGGGCCGTCAGGTCGCCGACGATCGCCCAGTTCTCGCGACCCTCGGCGGCCTGGCCCAGGAACGTGGAAAGCTGGCCGTCGATGCCGTTGGCGCCGCGGTTCTCGCCGAAGGCGAAGCCGCGATCCTCGGCGCCCGCAAACTGGTTCCACTCGCGAATCGGCTGGCTGTTCCCGAGATAGACGAATGCGCCGGTGGGGATCGATCGGGAGAGCGCGCGAATCATCGCAGGCTCGCTGCGTGGATACTCGGAGAGGAGGCACTCGGTGGCAGCGGCCGCCTCGCGGTCGAGTGCCAGCAGCTGTTTCCGCGGCTGTTCG
Source organism: uncultured Acidobacteriota bacterium (assembly GCA_963724775.1). GTDB lineage: Bacteria > Acidobacteriota > Vicinamibacteria > Vicinamibacterales > Fen-181 > CAVRWB01. Next base: position 89,488 of record CAVRWB010000017.1, on the reverse strand, counting down.
GGGAATGCCGGCAACGCGGACAGGCACGAGGAAAGCGGCGTGCCGCGCGGCGCCTGCACGTGGACCGCGTGCGTGAGCCCGGCCCACGGCCGCCGCGACACGGAAGCGACCGGCACCCGCCACGCCAGCTCGAAGTCCCGCCAGATCCGGAACGACGGGATGTCGCCGATCCGAACGACCGCGTCGAAGAGGCCCTCCTTGAACCCGCGCCGCGCCGCAGCCTCGCCCGCGCGCAACAGCAGGCCGTCGAGCCACGGCTTCAGCTGCGAGCTGGCTTCGGCGAGGACCGGCGCGCCGACGCGACGGCACAAGGCGAGGGCGTCGGCCTGGTCTTCGGCGTCGGGGAGCGCGCCAAGCAGGACGAGGGGACGCGTCACCACCGGGAGAGGCTCTGCTCTCGCGAAGGCGGGCGGGTTCGGCGTGTGGGCGAAGCCGGAGCTCCGGCCGACGCCTGGCAGCGCCGCCTCCTCTGTCGCCTCGACCCACCCGCCCAGGAGCGGCTCGTCGAAGCACACGTTGACGTGGGACGGCCCCTCCACCGGCACGAGGTCCCAGTCCCCTCCGGCGTGCTCGAGGTCGAACGACTGGCGCGCGTAGATGCCAAAAATGCCGGGCTGCTCGATGGTCTGCGGCGCCGCGGTCCCGCGGTAGCTCCGGGGCCGGTCCGCGGTGACGGCGACGAGCGGCGCGCACGAGTAGTACGCCTCGACCATCGCCGGCAACAGTTCAGCGCAGGCGGTCCCCGAGGTCGTCACCACCGCGGCCGGCCTGCCGTCACGGCGAGCGCGTCCGAGCGCGAAGAACGCGGCACTGCGCTCCTCGAAGAAGTCGAGCACCTCGACATCCGCCGCTGACACCGACCCGAGCGCCTCCACGAGCGGCGCATTGCGGCCGCCCGGGCACAGGCAGAACGTCCGCACGCCCCGCGCGCGCAGGCGCGCGACGACCTCGAGCGCGAGCGCCTGGTTTGGCGCTAGACTCCCCACAGCACCCTCACGGCCTGGATCTTCTGCAGCACTTCCTGCCACTCGTCCTCGTAGCGGCTCAGCGACACCACCCCGCAACCCGCCCAGATCTCCAGCCGCCCCGCCGCGTATTGCACGTTGCGGATGGCCACCACGCAGCGCCCGCCGCCGGATGGCAGACGCAGACCGAACGGCGCGCCGAACCGTTTGCGATCGCCATGCGGATCGAGGGTCGCCAGCCAGGCGGCGCCTGCGCTGCCGCGCGGGTAGACGCCAAGTGCCGGCGTGGGATGCAGCCGCCTGGCCACGGTCTCGAAATCGAGCGGCTGACGGGCGAGGAGCTGAATGTCGGCCACGAGGTGCGCCAGTTGACCGAACCGCCGCACCTCCGTTTTCGACGCCCTCGCGTCGCCCCAATCCGACAGCTGTGCGAGCAGGTCCTCGACGACCGCCTGGTGTTCGTCGCGGTCCTTCGGGCTCGTCTCGAGATCCGCCGGACTGTCCGCGGGCCGGGTGCCCGCCACCGCGACCGTCGACAGCGAGCGGCAGCCTTCGAGGTCGAACAGGACCTCCGGCGTCGCGCCGACGAGAAACTCCGGCCCTTGCTGTCCCCGGCTGCCGGGCGGCAGGTAAAACCCGTAAGCCAGGACGCCCGGCGGAAGGTGCGCCACGCGGCCAACCAGCGATTCGAACAGGGTCACCGCCTGGCCGTCTGATAGTGACGCCGCGGCGGACGTGACGGGCACGCCCTTGCGAAGCGTGCCGGCGTCCAGGTGCGCGCGAAGCGACCGAAAGCCGCTCTCGAACCGCCTTTCATCCGGGTCGCGCCAGGCCGGAACGACCGGGGGGCGGCGGTCGCACGCGAACCGGGCGCTCCATTCGGCCCGCGTCCATGCCCGGCACGCCTGTCCGCCGGTGTCGAACCACCACGGCCTGCCGGTCGACAGCATGAAGTCGGGGGCGAAAAACGCCGCAGATCCCGGCCGCGGATACGCCACCGCGTCGAGGCGTCCTTCGACGCACGCAATCGCGTCCGCGCCGGTCTGCAGGAACGCGAGCGGCGTCAACATCGGCGGCTTTGAAACCGGGTCAGGCACATGGCGCAAACAGTTGATTATATTTCAAGCCGGTGCCCGCCCCGGCCCGCCGGCCGCCAGGCATTCGACAGGCATCCGGGGGAACCGCTAGTATTGTGGGTTGGATGATCCCGCAGACGACCGAGGCGAACCCGGCGGCCGCAACCAGGCCGGTGCACGTGGGCAGCACCTGCTTCGGCGGCCAGCGCTTCGTCGTCGTCGCCGGCCCCTGCGCCGTCGAGTCGCGCGAGCAGTTGTTCGCCGTCGCGCGCCACGTGGGGTCGCACGGTGCGGCGGCGCTGCGCGGCGGCGTCTTCAAGATGAGGACCGACCCGCGCAGCTTCCAGGGCCTTGGCGCGGCGGCGCTGCCCCTGCTCGACGAGGTTCGGCGAGACACCCGCCTGCCCTTCATCGTCGAGATTACGGCCCCCGAACAGATCGCGCTGCTCTCCCCGCACGTCGACGCGTTCCAGGTTGGATCGCGCAACATGCACAACTCGTATCTGCTGCGCGAGCTGGGCCAGACGCGCACGCCGGTCCTCCTGAAACGCGGATTCGCGGCGCAGCTCAAGGAATGGTTGCTCGCGGCAGAGTACGTCGTGCGCGCCGGCAACGAGGCGGTCATCCTCTGTGAGCGCGGCATCAGGACCTTCGAGGACGAGACACGAAACACGCTCGACCTCGCAGGCGCCGTCTGGGCCAAGCAGCACTCCAGCTTCCCCGTCATCGTCGACCCTTCGCACGCCACGGGACGTCCCGAACTGATCGGGCCGATGAGCCTGGCGGCGGCGGCGGCCGGCCTCGACGGTCTGCTCATCGAGGTCCACCACGCACCCGCGGAGGCGCTCGCCGACGGTTTCCAGGCTCTCACGCTCGAGCATTTCTCCCGCCTCGCCTCCGCACTTCAGCCCGTGCTCCGGGCGGTCGGCCGCAGCCTATAGGAGGGCGAGGCGCCCTACCTGTCGGGCTGGATACTGCGCACGACCTTTGCACAACCTCCAGCAGACATGCTTTTGTTACAAGGAGGTGGCAGCCCGCAGGGCGCCAGGATCATTCATGAGGCTAGGAAAACAGGCTCCCACGGCGCTCGCCGCGCTGCTCGCCCTCTCTCTCGTGGCTCACGGCGTGCCCGCGACGGCGCAAACGCGCATCACTGCGCCGAAGAACGGCTTCACGCCCGCGCAGGACGTCCAAGTCGGGCAGAAAGCGGCGGCGGAAGTCCGGCAGCAGATGCCCCTGCTCGACGATTCCCAGGTCCAGTCGTACGTCGAGCGCATTGGCCGCCGGCTCGTGCAGGCCATTCCGCAGGAATTCCAGCACCCCGAGTTCCGCTATACGTTCCAGGTGGTGAACGCGAGCGACATCAACGCCTTCGCGCTCCCGGGCGGCCCGATGTTCGTCAACCGCGGGATGATCGCCGCGGCGAAGACGGAGGGTGAAGTCGCGGGCGTCATGGCGCACGAGTTGAGCCACGTCGTCCTGCGGCACGGCACGGCGCAGGCGACCAAGGCGCAGAAATACCAGGTCGGCGAGGTTGCCGGCGCCATCATTGGCGCCATTGTCGGCGGCACCGCCGGGCAGGTGATCGCGCAGGGCACGCAGTTCGGCCTCGGCACCGTACTTCCTGAAATTCAGCCGGGAGTACGAGAAGCAGGCCGACCTCGAGGGCTCGCACATCATGGCGCGAGCCGGGTACGACCCGCGCGCCATGGCGGACATGTTCAAGACGATCCAGCAGCAGGACACGGCCCGCTCGCCGCAGTGGCTGAGCGATCACCCCGACCCCGGCAACCGCTCCGCGTACATCACGAAGGAGGCCCAGGCGCTGCACGTCCAGGGCAATTCGAGCGACACCGGGCAGCTGCAGTCCGTGAAAGCGGAGCTGCAACGGCTCCCGCCGGCAAAGACGACCGAGCAGATCATGAAGAACGCCCAGCGCAATGGCCAGGGCGGGCAGAACGGCGGCGGCGAGGAAGGAAGCGTGGGCACGGGCGGCACGTTGGCGCCGGACGTCGCGCCCCCCTCGAGCAGCTTCAAGACCTACGACGTGGGCAACGTGTTCCGGGTGTCGGTGCCGTCCAACTGGCGCCAGCTGCAGGGCAACAACTCGGTGACCTTCGCGCCCGAAGGCGGCTACGGCGACGTGCAGGGCTCGAGTGTCTTCACGCACGGCGTCGAAATGGGTGTGGCCCAGAGCCAATCGGCGGACCTGCCGTCGGCGACCGACGCGCTGGTCCAGAGCTTCGCGCAGGGCAACCCGCAGCTGCGGCAGGACGGCAACGCGCAGCCGGTGACCTTCGCCGGACGGCAGGGACTGCAGGTGCGGCTGCGGAACGTCTCGGAAGCCACCGGCTCGCCGGAGGTCGTCCTGCTCACGACGGCCCTGCTCGACGGCGGGAACCTCTTCTACAGCATCGGCGTCGCGCCCGAGAACGAGTTCGGGCAGTACGGCCGGACGCTGCAGCGGGTGAATCAGTCGGTGGAAATACAGAGGTAGGCTCAAGGCTCATGGCTCATGGCTCAAGGCTGAAACGGGACCCGCCCTAAGTGCTTCGACTCGCAAGTACGGCCACGAATCGTTTCGCTGCACGGGCTGTGCCGTTCGGCTACGCTCAGGACCCGGCAACGTCGAGGGGCTCAGCACTTAGTCCTGAGGGCGCAACACGTTGCCGTATTTGCGCATCGAAGGACTAAGCCGTAAGCCCTGGGCCGTGAGCCTTCTATAATGCCCCATGCGCAACGCGCGACGCATGCAGGCGGTGCAGGCGCCCATCATCCCCATCCTCGCGGATCTCATCCGCCGCACGCCAGGCACCATCTCGCTCGGCCAGGGCATCGTGTCCTACGGGCCGCCCCCGGAGGCGCTCGCCGCCCTTTCCGCCTTCCCCGCCACGCCGGACGATCACCGCTACGGGCCGGTGGAGGGCTCCCCGGCACTCGTCGAGGCCATCTGGGCCAAGCTCGCTCGCGAGAACGGCGTGGTCCCGGACGGCACGCGTCGCGTGGTCGTGACGGCTGGCGGGAACATGGCGTTCGTCAATGCCGTCCTCGCCGTGACCGACCCGGGCGACGAAGTGATCCTGCAGACGCCGTTCTATTTCAATCACGACATGGCGATCGCGATCGCCGGCTGCCGGACGGTTGCGGTGCCGACCGACACCGCGTACCAACTGCAGCCGGACGCGATCCGCGCGGCGATCACCGAGCGAACGCGGGCCGTTGTCACCATCTCGCCGAACAACCCGACCGGCGCGGTCTACCCGGAATCGGCACTGCTCGAAGTCAACGCCCTGTGCGCCGAGCACGGTCTCTACCACGTGCACGACGAGGCGTACCGAGTACTTCACGTACGACGGCGTGCCGCACGTCTCGCCCGGCGCGTTCGACCAGGCCGGAGACCACACCATCTCCCTGTACTCGCTCTCGAAGACATACGGAATGGCCAGCTGGCGGATCGGCTACATGCTCATCCCCGCGCGGCTGTTCGAGGCGATCAACAAGATCCAGGACACGAACCTCATCTGCCCGCCGCTCGTTTCGCAGGCCGTGGCCTGCGCGGCACTCGGCGCCGGGGCTGGCTACTGCCGCGCGAAGGTCGACGTGCTCGGCAGCGTGCGCCACATGGTGCTGGGCCAGTTCGCCCGGATTGCCACGCTGTGCGACGTGCCGCGTCCCGACGGGGCGTTCTACTGCCTGGTTCACGTGAAGACGGGGATGGATTCCGTGACGCTCGCGTCCCGCCTGATCGCCGAACACCGCGTGGCCGCCGTCCCCGGCTCGGCCTTCGGCCTGGCGGACGGCTGCTACCTGCGCGTATCCTACGGCGCGCTCGACCCCGGCACGGTTGCGGAAGGGATGACGAGGCTCGTCAACGGCCTCGACGCCATCGTCGGCAGGAACTGAATCGGAGGTCTGACGTGCGAACTGCCCTGTCCCTCTCGCTCGTGATGGTGGCCGTGCTGGCAGCCGGCGCGCAATCGGCCGGGAAGCAGTCAGCGCTCGACGCGCAGGTCGCGCGTTTTCTCGAACAGCACCGGTACGAGTGGCGCGACTTGAACGTGCCCGAGGCCGACGGTCAGGCGCTGCACGACCTGATCGTCGAGAGGAAGTACACGCGGGTGCTGGAGATCGGCACGTCCACGGGGCGGTCGGGCATCTGGATGGCGTGGGCGCTGAGCAAGACCGGCGGGCGGCTGACCACGATCGACATCGACGCGGGCCGCTATCGGGAGGCGTTGCGCAACTTCAAGGACGCCGGGGTGGCCGACATCGTGGAGGCCAGGCTGGGCGACGCGCACGATATCGTGCCGCGCCTCGCGGGTCCGTTCGACATGGTCTTCATCGATGCCGACAAGGACTGGTACACCAACTACGCGAAGGCCGTTCTCCCGAAGCTCGCGGCTGGCGGTGCCCTCACCGCGCACAACGTGTCGCCCCGGGGCGGCCGCCAGATGACGGGTGACTTCTATACGTATGCCACGTCGCTGCCAAACCTCGAGACCGGCTTCCGCGCCGGCGTCTTCGTGGCATTCAAGAAGTAGCCCCGTCAGAACGCGACAACGGCACCTCCGCCCAGCCCGACGGTCCAGGTGTTCGCTCCGTCGAAGCTGTAGCCCCCGCTCTTGTAGTAGGCGCGCAGGTCCACGCGCACGCCGAAGCCCTTCACGAAGCCGCGCGGCCGCGGCCTGAAGTAGTACTTCACGCCGCCGCCCGCGTTGTACACCTGGCCGGCCTCCACGTTGAAGTTGCCTTCGTGCAGCTGGCGAAGGTATCCGGCGCCACCTTCGACGAACATCCGACCGCGCCCGCGGGCGAACGAGAGCTTGGGCATGAACACGAGCAGGCTCGCGTCGAGGAAGTACTGCGAGAGCTGTTCGCTCGGCGTGGTCGCGGCCGCCGCGCCCTCGGCGTCGCTGCCGATGCTGACGTGAACGCTGGGCGCGCTGTAGTTGACGCCGCCTTCCACGGTGAAGCGGCGCGTGAGGTTGTAGGCGACCCGCGCGTCGAACGCTGGCGCGGCGCCCATGTCTCCGCTCGCCACGAAATAGCGGTACGGCGTCGCCGAACCGTTCGCCGTGAGGTTTGCGGGACTCGAACCGATCGAGCCGGGGCCAAGCCAGGCCGCACCGGCCAGAACCTCGAACGAACCCGGACGGCCGGGCGCGCGCTTGGCGAGCTGCGCCGGGGTCAGCGGAGGCGGCTTGACGGGCTGCGGCTTCGTCTTCGGCGGCGGCTGGGGCGCCGGGCGGGCCTGTATCGGCTCGGGTACTCTCAGCGCCCGCCGCGCCGGCCGGTGGCGCGTCCTGCCCCGCCCAGGCAGGCCCGCACAGTCCCCCGACGAGGACCGCGCACGCGGCCGCGATCAGAGCCTTCATTCGCGTCTCCTTGTGGCGGCCCGCACTCATTTCGCGGCGACCTTGATGTCCGCCGCCACCGACCCTCCGCCCGCCGGCACCGCGACCAGCTGATCGAAGTACGTGATCTTGAAGTTGAGGTCCACCTTCGGCACGTCCTCGTCGGCGAAGAAGCTGTCGAGATCGGCGTCGTCGATCGGCTCGACGCGAACCACGTACAGGCCGGGATCGAGCGAGGAGATGACGAAGGTCCCCTGCGTGTCCACCGTCAGGTTGCCTACGAGTTTCCCGGTCTGGGGGTTGAACGCGAGGACGTGCGCCCCGAAGACGCCCGTGCCGTCCTTCGTCACGTGCCCGCTCAAGCTGCCGGACCGCGAGGTGAAGCCGCTGGCGGGGTAGAGTTCGGCGAGGCCCGCGATGTCGTCCGCGCGGGGCGTGCGGTCGTTCACGCTGCCGGGCGAGAACGCGATCGGGAACATCACCGCTTCCGACGCGATCACGCGCCGGCCGCCGCCGGCCCGCAGCTCGGTCTCGCCGAGCGACGAGTGGCCCAGCCCGTACAGGTGGCCCGTCTCGTGGAGGATGATCGTCTCGAGGTCGAACTTCCCGCTTTCGCCCGCTTCGGCGACCGACCAGGGGAACGCCGAGTTGAAGAAGATGTCGGCCTCGACGATCGCGCCGGTGACGTTGTCGATGAGGAAATCCGTTGCGCCCAGCACGCGGTCGAGATCCGGCCGGTTCAGGAAGCCGAGCGTGGTGATGCCGTCGTCTTCGAAGGGATTCGCGGCGGTGAACCCGCCGAACTCCGAAGAGACGGCGGCGACCGAGACTCCGCGCCACGATGAGAAGGCGCGTGCGGCGGCATCGCGGAACTGGGCCGACGAGACGCCGCTGACGCCGCGATCCGTCACGTAATAGCGGACCGGCATCCTGGCCCATTTGAGGGAGACCGTCTGCGAGCCGGCCCGGACGCCGTACGTCTGGTACGCCGCGGGCTGCGCCACGACGGCAAGCGCGAACAGGAGTCCGAGGGCGGCCGCGCCGCGCCGCGGGTCGATGCGTGGACGTGTCATCTGGTTACCCTCGGTCACGTGGAGCGCCCGGGAGGCGGCGGCCCTTCGCGGGGCCGCTCGAAGCCATCGCCTCGCGCACCCGGGAGGCGAACTCATCGACCGACAGCCCGCGCGCGCTGGCCGTTCCCCGCCGCACGGGCACCGCCTGCTCGGCGTCGGCGAACCAGGCCGGCGACACCACGCGCGCCTCTCCGCCCCGTGCATCCCGCTGGATCCGGTAGACGCCCTGCCCGAGTCCGAGCAGGTACGGCAGCGCGGGGGCCTGCCCGCCGAGGAACAGGATGACCTCCTCGCCCTCGTGGAATGTTGGCGCGCCGATCATCACCGATCGGTACCGGCCCATGTCGCCGCCCGGCACCTTGAAGCTCACGGTCCGCCCGAGCCCGCCCTTCAGCGTCTGCTCCACCGAGACGGTCACGATCGTTTCGACGCGTCGGCGGCCCTCGGCCCACTCGGGCCTGACCAGCGTCACGGTCCCCCGGACGATCGCCGACGCGCTGCGCGAGAGTTCGGCGAGGTCCGCGGGCACGAGCACCGTGGCTCTCACGGGAAGGACCGCCGCAACCACCAGGGCAGCGGCCAGCAGGGTGAAGCGGTGTCGGAACATGAAAACACTTATAGCACAGGCACTCGTACCACGACGCTTCGTAGCAGGAGGCTGCAGCCAAGTGTCGGCGGCGGCGGTCGTCGCTCGAGGCGTTAGCCGAGTGTTGCGGGGCGGTGCGCCCCGGTGCGTGCGGCGATCAGCTCGAGGACGGCTTGCGCGGCGCGGCGGCTGGCGCCCTCGCCGCCCAGCTTCGCCCGGACCTCGCGGAGCGCGGCGATCGTCCGATCGCGCTCCTCTCCAGGCGTCAGCAGGCGAAGCGCCTCGCGGGCGACGGCTTCAGGGGTGAAGCCGTCCTGTATGAGTTCCGGTGCGATGCGCCGGCCGGCCACGAGATTCACCATCCCGAAGGTGTCGACGTGGACCAGGCGCCGCCCCAGCACCCACGTCAACGGCGCCACCCGGTAGACGATGACCATCGGCCGCTCGTGAATGGCGGCCTGGACGGTGGCTGTTCCCGACGCGGTCACGACGACGTCGGACGACGCGAGCACCTCGTCCGTCTGTCCCTCGACGACCGCGATCGGCACGCTGCTCGCGGCCAGCGGCCGGAACAGGGCATCAGACAGGTTCGGCGCGCGCGCGAGGATCGCCTGCAGGCCGGGGAGGCGTTCCGACACGAGGGCGGCGGCGTCAACGAGGCGCGGGAGGATCTGCGACACTTCGTTGGGGCGGCTGCCGGGGAGCAGGGCCAGCACTGGCCTCGCGGGCGACAGGCCGACGGACTGCAGGAACGCGTCGCGCGGCACGGCGGCGTGCGCCAGGTCGACGAGCGGGTGTCCGACGAACTCCGCCCGCGTCGCCGCGCGCTGGTAGATGTCCGGCTCGAACGGGAAGATCACCAGGATGCGGTCGGCGAGCCGCTGGAGCGTTCGCATCCGGCCGCTGCGCCACGCCCACAACTGCGGCGGGATGTAATAGACGATCGGGATGCCGATCGCACGAAACGCGTGTGCCAGCCGGAAGTTGAAGTCCGGGAAATCGATCACGACCAGGACGTCCGGGCGGCGCTCGCGCGCGGCCCGTACCAGCCGGCGGTACATCGCGTACGACCGGGGCAGCACCCGCAGCGCCTCGACGAGGCCCGTCACGGTGAGGCCCCGGTAGTCGCCGACGAGCGTCGCGCCCGCCGCGCGCAGCCGGTCGCCGCCGAACCCCTCCACGCGGACGTCGGGACACAGCGCACGCAGCTCGCGCGCCAGCGCGCCGGCGTACAGGTCGCCGGACGGTTCGCCGCAGGAAATGAAAACGGTCGGCATGGGTCCTACTTCAGCAGCGCCTTGTCGAACAGCGAGGAAGCCATCGGCCCGTTGATCACCACCTCTTTCACCGCGTGCTCGCGAATGACGGTGCCGTTGAGCCTGGTGTCGCTGCGGTAGGAGATCTTGATGCCGTCCACGTCGCGGTAATCGCTGTAGATCTCGTCCAGCCACGGCCCTTTTGGGTCGCCCGGCGTCGGATAGCTCAGGCGACGCACCATGCCGGTGGCCGCATCGATGCCAACGACCACGGGGTCGAGGAGCTTGCCCGACAGCTCCACGAGCCGCTCGGACGAAGCGCCCTGAAGCGAGGGATCCTGCGACACCATGCGCGCCCGCAGCTCACCCGATCCGGCGCGGAGCAGCAGGAGGATGACCTCGCGCTGCACGCTTCCCCTGAACGATCGATCCGCCTCGCTGCCGATCGCGGGCGACCCGACCACTCCGTCTGGCGTGCGCACGGTCAGCTCGTCGCCGACGACCATCCCGGTCGCGGTGTGGCCGGACTGCCGGATGTCGACGCGAAAGCGGTCGGGATACTGGATGTAGGTGACCGAGTCGGCTTTCGGCTTGCCCTGCGGGGTGATCATGACGTTCGCGGCGGTGATCTGCATCGATCGCACACCCTTGAGCCTGGCGAGGCCGCCCTTGGCTTCGATGGCCTTATGAATCAGAGCGATGGCGTCAGGTTCGCTTCCGCCTGCTGGCGGCTTCGGCCCGCCTTCAACAGTTCGCGGCGTCGTCGCAACGGGCGGCCGCGCATCGTCGGGCGGAGGCGCCTGGCGCTGTGGCAGAGCCCCGTCTTTTGGCGTTGCTGTTGCCGCGGCCGGCGGTTTCATCGCGCCAGCCTGGCCCGCGGAAGGCGGCTTCCCTGACGGCGCCGAAGGTTTTTCGAACAACCCGGGCTTCAGCGGAGGGTTCACCTTGAACTCGGTGACCAACCGCTCGAGCACCGGGAGACCATTGCGGCGCACCGTCGCCCGAAACGCAATCTTCAACCCTTCGACGTCACGGTAGTCGGCAAACAGCTCTTCGGCGCTGCCGCTTCGGTCCGGAAGCCGGTAGCTCTCGCGCAAGACGAGCCCGCTCGCGGCGTCGATGTATAGCGTCACCGGCTCGATCCCGGCGCCGGACACTTCCACCGCGCGCACCTGCTGGTCGGCTCCCTGGTCCACCAGGCGCGGCTTCAGTTCGCCGCGCGCGGTCCGTACCGAGCAGCGGAATCACGTCGCGGTCCACGCCCGCCTTGAAGTCCTTCCGCACCTGCGCCGGCACGTCCATCAGGCCCTTGATCGGGTCCTGCACCCACACCTGCTTCTCTCCGGCGTAGACCTGGATCACCGTCCCCGATACGACGCGCGCCTCGACCCGGAACCGATCGGGGTACTCGATGTACGTGGTGGTGTCAGTCTTCACCGCACCCTGCGGCATCATCAGGGTGGTCGTGGAGGTCGCCTCGACCGTCTTCACCGATTCGAGCTTCGCGAGACCGCCTTTGCCCTCGATCGCCCGCGCGATCAGCGCCTGCGCAGGATCGGCCGGCGCCTGCGTCTCCGCGAGCGGTCCGGCACCGGCGTCGCGGTCTGCAGCCGACGGCCCGTGAACGCGGGCCCCAGGCAAATGGTCGGATGTGACCGCGCCCGTGCTGCCGGGATTCCCGGGAACCGCGTCCTTCCTCTTGAAGCTGACGGCGGACAGGTCGAGTTCCGACAGGCGCACGACCTCGTACTTGCCGAAGCCGACGCCCTTCAACTGATCGAGGAAGGCCGACGCGTTGCCGACGAGGACGACGGCGAGCCGATCCGGCCGCACGTATTTCCACGCGACCCGGGACACCTCGTCCACGTCCACGGCATTCACGCGCTGCCGGTACGTCTGCAGCTCGTCGAGCGGAAGTTCGTAGAACAGCGCGTTGAGGACCTGCGTCGCGATCTCGTCGGGCGTCTCGATGGTCAGCGGGAAATGGCCCGTCAGGTAGGCCTTCGCGTCCGACAGTTCCTCGTCGCCCACCCGCTCGCGCCGCAGCTTCGAGAACTCGTCGACGATCAGCCGCAGCACCTCGCCGGTCGCGTCGGATCGCGTGTTGGTCTTGGCGACGAACATCCCGCCGCGCTTCAGCGTTTGCGTGTCCGCGCTGACGCTGTACGTGAGGCCGCGCTCGGTGCGCAGCACGCGGTGCAGACGATTCGCGCCCTCGCCGCCGAGGATCTTGATGGCGAGGTCGACGGCCATGTAGTCCGGCGTCTTGCGCGGTATGCCGAGGTGGCCCACGCGAACCTCGGTCTGCACGGCGTCCGGCTTGTCGACGACGATGACGCGGCGCGCCGGTTCAGGCGGGGCGGCGGGCGCGAAGGCCGGCACGTCGTGGCGCTCCCAGTCGCCGAACGCCTTGGCGACGAGTTCCATCGCCTCGTCCACGGTGACGTCGCCGACGACGGCGAGCAGCGAGTTGTTGGGCGCGAAGTACACGCGGTGGAACGTCACCAGGTCGTCCCGGCCGATGCGCTGCACCGACTCGCTGCGTGCCGTTGCCGGGCAGGCCGTACGGGTGGAAGCCGTAGACGAGGCGATCGAAGACAGCGTTCGCGAGGTAATCGGGATCCTCCTGGCTGACCTGCAGCGCCGAGATCGTCTGCTTTCGCTGGCGCGCCACTTCCTCTTCGGCAAACGCCGGGTTGCGCACGACGTCCGCCAGCAAGGCCATCCCGAGCGGCAGCGCGTCCTTCATCACCACGACGTGCGCCCACGAAAGGTCGCGCCCGACGCCGGTGTCGAGCTTCCCGCCGACGAAGTCGATGGTGTCGGCAACCTGCTGCGCGCTCCGCGTGGTGGTGCCCTGGTCGAGCAGCGAGGTCAGCAGCGCGGCGACCCCCGGCTTCTCTGCCGGGTCCTGCGCGCCTCCGGCCCCGATGATCAGGCGCATGCTGACCGACGGCTGCTCGTGATGCATCAGCACGACGACCTGCAGGCCGTTCGCCAGCGTCCGCATCTCGTACGGCGGGAACTTCACCTCGCGGGCCGGCAGCGGGCGCGGCGCGGAACTGGACGGCCACTTCGGCGGCGACTGGGCCCCGCCTGGCGAGGCCAGGCTGACCAGGGCCCCGACGAGTGCGGCAAGCGCGGCCGGGCGGGCGTGGTGTTTCATCGCGGCTGCCCCTGCTGGGGGAGAATGGTGATCACGGTCCTCGTCTGCGGCGCGAAGTACGTCTTGGCCACCCGCTGCACGTCGGCGGCCGTCGTGTTCGGAAAGATGTCGAACTCGCCGTCCGCCGTGCTGACGTCGCCCTTGTGGATGACGACGGCGTGCGCGAGTTGGCTCGCCTTTTCCTGGTTCGACTCGCGGCCGATGATGTAGTCGCGCGCGAACTGGTTCTTCGCCCGCTGCAGTTCGTGGGCGCTCACGGGCTCGGTCCTCAGCCGGTCCAGCTCCGCGATCGAGCGCGGTCTCCACCTCCTCGGGCGTGTGGCCCGGCTGCACGATCGCCGACCGCGAAGAACAGGTTCGGGTCCTCGATGATGTTCGCCGCCGCCGAACGCGGCCAGCGCGCATCCCTGTCTCGTAGACCAGCTTCCGGAAGATCCGCGAGCTCTGGCCGTCCGAGAGGATCTTCGACGCGATGTGCAGCGGGTAGGAATCCGGGTGCCCGTCGTAGGTGACGTGGTGCGCGACCACCACGACCGGCAGCGGCCACGCCTCCGCGAAGCGTCACGCGCCTTTCTTCCGTCTGCGGCGGCTCCGCCGGGATGTCGCGCGGCACCGGCCGCTCCGACTTCGGCACCGTGCCGAAGTACTGCGTTCACGAGCTGCGGCCGCCTGCTTCGGGATCGAAGTCGCCGACGAGCGCCAGCGTGGCGTTGTTCGGCACGTAGTAGGTGCGGTAGAACTCGCGGACGTCGTCGACCGACGCCGCCTCGAGGTCCTTCATGCTGCCGATCGTCGGGTGCTTGTACGGGTGCGCCGTGAACGCCTGGTCGTAGATGATCTCCGAGAGCCGGCCGTACGGCTGGTTCTCGACGCGCATCCGGCGCTCCTCCTTCACGACCTCGCGCTCGCGGTTGAACGTGTCCTTGTCGATCTGCAGCGTCGCCATCCGGTCGGCCTCGAGCCACAGCGCGAGCGGCAGATACTGCGGCGGGCACGGTCTCCCAGAAGACGGTCACGTCGTCGGTCGTGTAGGCGTTGCTCTTGCCGCCGACGGCCGAAATCGACGAGGCATGCTGCTTCGGGCGACGACGTTCTTCGAGCCCTTGAACATCATGTGCTCGAAGAGGTGCGCGAAGCCGGTGCGCCCGGGCCGCTCGTCCTTCGAGCCGACGTGATACCAGAGCTGCGCGTGCACGATCGGCGTCGAGTGATCCTCGAGCAGGACCACCGTCAGGCCGTTGGGCAGCGTCACCAGCTCGTACGCCATCTTCGGCGGGCGGACCGCGGCTGACACGACGAGGCCGAAAAGGAGGAGGGCGACGATGTGTATCGCAAAGCTGGAGCGTTGCGCGACGCTGGAGCGTTGAAGGGTGGCGGTTCGCCGCAGGCGGAGGAGTCGCGCCATGCTGGGATTATGGCACGCCCGGGCACGGAGGCCCGGGGCTGCCGCGGTAGTCGCGGGCGTCCCTGCCCGCGTCGATCACCGGCCCGCGAGCGCCTTCTCGAGCGCCGAGAGCCGCGACTCGAGGTCCGCGAGCGATTTCTTCAGCTCCGGCAGGCGCCGGAAGACGGCCGACGCCTTCAGCCAGTCGCGGTTGGGGATGGCCGGATAGCCCGAGATGAGGGTGCCCGGTTCCACCGAGTTCGGGATGCCGGTCTGCGCGGTGGCGACGACGCCATCGCCGATCTCGATATGGCCGGCCACGCCCACCTGGCCGGCGAGGACCACGCCGTCGCCGATCGTCGTGCTGCCAGCGATGCCCACCTGGGCGCACAGCAGCGTGTTGCGGCCGACCGAGACGCCGTGCGCGATCTGCACGAGGTTGTCGATCTTCGTGCCGGCCTTGATCCGCGTCTCGCCGACGGCCGGCCGGTCGATCGTCGTGTTCGCGCCGATTTCCACGTCGTCTTCGATGACGACGCGGCCCGGTTGCGGGATCTTCTCGTACGTGCCGTCTGCGCGCCGGGCAAAGCCGAAGCCGTCGCTGCCGATCACCGCGCCGTCCTGGACGACGACGCGGTTGCCGAGAACGACATGCTCGCGGATCGAGACCCGCGCGTGGAGGAACGTGTCGTCCCCGATCGCGGCGCCCTCGCCGATGGTCACGTTCGGCCCGATGACCACGCGGGCGCCGATCCGCGCGGCGGCGCCGATGGACACGAAGGGGCCGATCGAGACCTCGGCGCCGATCGCGGCATCCGGCGCGATCGAGGTCATCGGGTGGACGCCCGGCTGGGCGCGGGCCTCGCCGGCGAAGACCCGTATGGCGCGCGCGAACGAAAGATACGGGTTCGGAGCTGCGCAGCATCGCGCAGGGGGCCGAGGGCGCACCCTCCGCCACGATGACCGCCGACGCGTGCGTGGTCTTGAGCGCCGCGGCGTAGCGGGGGTTCGAGAGGAACGTGAGTTCGCCCGGCCCGGCGTGCTCGATGCCCGCCACCCGCTCCACCACCACGTCGCCGTCGCCGTCCAGGCGGCACTCGAGTCGTTCGGCCAGGTCCCGCAGCTTCATGCGCGCTTCGTGCCCCCTGTTTTCCGGCCGGCGAGTATATCACGCACCCCCTGAGGCGGCCCGGTCGTAGAAGCGCGCCAGCCGGGGCAGGCCGAGCCGCTCGGCGACCGCTTCGACGCGACGCAGCCGCTCGCTCGACGCCAGCCCGTCGAGCGACGCCAACTCCGCGAGCGCCTCGCTCGGCTCCAGGTCCCATCGCACCTCGGTCAGTCCATGGCGCGCGCCGCGAAGGGCGAAGAAGTGGCCGACGATTCGGAACGCGAAGTAGTAGCCCAGCAGGTTGGGGCCCGGGATCGGCGTCAACGCCAGCCCCACGAGGCCGCCCAGCACGTCCACGACCAGCCACCAGCGGTGCCGGTCGAAATCGCGAGACAGGTTGCCTCGGACGATCAAGAGGGCCCGGGCCGGCTCGAGGCCGAGGGGGAAGAGCGCCCGGACCTGGGTGCGGCCGCGCAGTCGCCACAACAGCCGCTGCTCGGCGATCTTCTCGGCCATCCAGGCCATGACGCGGCCGCGCACGCGCTGCCACATGCTGGACGGCCGCGGCGCGTCGGGGTGGGACCGCGCGTCGTGCTCGCGCTCGACCGTGTCGAGCACCTCCGCGAACCGTTCGGACATCCGCTTCCAGAAGCCCGGGGCCGACGCCGCGACGTGCCCGGGCGAGTCGTCGCCAGGCTCGCAGTAGAGCGCGTGCCGGCCGCGGCCGACGGGAACGAGAAAGACCTCCACTAGCAGGCTCCCGCCGGCGAATTCGGTATCATGAAAGGATGGGCCCCGAGCCTCAGCATCAACGTTCCATCTTAGCGTAGTCGCACCTGGCCTTGGACAACCTCACGCACACCCTGTTCGCGTTCACGCTCGCCAACGCCGGCCTCCGGCGCGCCGGCCGGGGTGCGACCGCCGCGCTGGTCATCGCTTCGAACATTCCCGACATCGAGATCCTGACCACCTTCACGGGCGGTCGCGTGGCGTATCTCGAAGCGCATCGCGGTCCCACGCACGGACCGGCGGGGCTGCTGCTCGCCGCCGCCACGGCCGGTGCGGTGTGGTTGGCCTGTCGGCTGAGGGGTAAGGTGTCCGGCCCGCCCCAGTTCGTCCCCCTGCTCGCGGTCGCCTCGGTCGGCATCCTCGGCCACATCGGCCTGGACTTCGCGACCTCGTACGGCACGCGCGTGCTGAGCCCGTTCAGCGCGATGTGGTTCGGCGTGGACTGGATGCCGATCGTGGACATCTTCCTGCTGGTGCTGCTGATCGCGGGGCTGGTGGCGGCCCGCATGGCACCGGCGCATCGCGCACGCATCGCGGCGACTGTGCTCCTGCTGGGCGCGGTGGACTACGCTGCGCGCGGCACCCTGCACGCCGCCGCCATCTCGAGGGCGCTCGAACTGGAGCAGGCGCTCCCGGGCGGCAGGCGCGTCTCCGGGCGGCCGCCGACCATCTTCCGATACCTTGGACGCGGCCAGCCCGCCGCCCTGCCGGCCGCCCTTCCCACGCTCATCTCGCCGTTTCGGTGGAGGCTCGTCGTGGCCGCACGGGGAGGCTACCTGGTCGTGGAGGTGAATCTTCGCGATCGCGGGCCTGGCTGGCTGCATCAGGCGACCGACGACGCGGTGTGGTTCCCGGACGACGCCGGTCCCTCCGTGGAGCGCGCCGCGGCCGCAACACTCGGCCAGGTGTTCCTGCACTTCTCTCGCTTCCCGTCGGCCGAGATTGTCACCCACGCCAACGGAGATCTCACTGTCCACTGGTACGACCTGCGGTTCGCGGAGCGCCGCGCCCCCATCGGTAACGATCGCCGCCGTCACACCAGCCCGTTCGGCGCCTGGGTCCGGCTCTCACCTGCCGGCGAGGTCGTCGGCCAGGGCCTGGGGCCCGGGTGAGAAGACGTCAAGCGTTGACCGTTGAGCGTTCGCCGTTCAGCGTTGAGCGTTCGACCGTCGACGCCTCGGTCAACGTTCAACGGTCGACCCTCGGTCAACGGTCAACGGTCAACGGTTGACGCGGAACGACGCCCATGCCCCTCCTCGGCTCGCACATGTCGATCGCCGGCGGCCTGCCCCTCGCCGTTGACCGCGCCGTCGCGCATCGCTGTGCGGCGCTGCAGATCTTCAGCAAGTCGTCGAACCAGTGGCGCGCACGTCCACTCGAGGCCGGCGAGATTCGCGAGTTCCGGTCGCGCGTGGAGCGCGCGGAGCTGGGGGCGGTCGTCGCGCACGCCTCCTACCTGATCAACCTCGCCACGAGCGCGCCGGCGTTGCGTGCCCAGTCAATCGAGGCGTTCGGCATCGAGCTGGATCGGGCGGAGGCTCTCGGCCTCCTCGGCGTCGTCATTCACCCGGGCTGCTACACGACCGGCACCGAGGACGACGGGCTGCGGCTGGTCGCCGACGCGGTGAGGGAATCGCTGCGACCGCGGCGGACCGGGCGGACGCTCGTCTTGCTCGAGCACACGGCTGGCCAGGGTACGTCGCTCGGATGGCGGTTCGAGCAGCTGGGTCGCATCCTCGAACACCTCGACGGCCATCCGCGCCTGGGAATCTGCCTCGACACGTGCCACCTGTTCGCGGCCGGTTATGACCTGGCCACCGAACAGGGGTACAAGGAGACCTTCGACACCTTCCGGCGCCTCGTTGGCCTCGATCGGCTGCGCGTGTTTCACGTCAACGACTCGAAGAGGCCGCTCGGCAGCCGGCGAGACCGGCACGAGCACATCGGGAGGGGCGAACTGGGGCTGGCTGCGTTCCGGCGCCTGGTGAACGACCGTCGCTTCGCGCGCCTGCCGATGCTGCTCGAGACGCCGAAGACCGAGGGGCGGTCGGCGAAGTCGATCGCCGTCGATCCGCTGGATGCAATGAACCTGAGGACGCTGCGGCGGCTGATGATGAAGTCGGTACGAGCCTGAAGGCTCGTGCCGACTCAGCCCTGCTCAGCCTCCGAGAACACCTCCGCCTGGAACGTGAAGATCTTCGCCCCCGTCTTCCACGCGTTGGCTGGCAGGCCGGCCTTGAGACAGGTATGGGAGAGGAACGTCTCGCGGTCCCAGTCGGTACTCGCTCGCCACCTGGGGCAGGAGCAGGCCGCGGCGGTAGCCCTGCTCCATCACGAGGCCGTCGCGGCCGACCTCGATGTTGCCGATGTCAGTCACCGGCATGATCGGCGTGAGCACAGAGATCTCGATCGAGGTGCGCGGGAGTTCGTCGGCTTCGACGGAGGTGAAACGCGGGTCCTCTGTCGCCGCCGCGATCGCGCACCGCGCAACGACCTGGTCCAGCGGGTCCTGCGAGCCGGGGTAGCCGATGCACCCGCGCAGTTCGCGGTCCACGTGCAGCGTCACGAACGCACCTGAGTGGCAGGACGCGTCCTCCAACTCCACGGGGCCCGGCGCTGGCGCCCCGCCAAGGTGGTGAGCCAGCGTTTCGCGGGCCAGCCGCAGCAGGCGTTGCCGCTCGTCGTGGGTCAACATCATTTGGCCTTCGCGTCACGAGTCGAACTCGCCGAACGCCGCCGCCATGTAGCCGACAACCGCGCTCTTGTCGCCCGAGACGTCGCCGGAGTCGGCGTATTTCAACACCCGGCCGTCCCGGGCCCCGAGCGCGCGAGCCGCCATCATCACCGATACGATGGGACCTCCCCCGCATGCGTGATGGGGCTCCTCGTCGAGAACATCCAGCAGGCCGTCGGGACGGTAGGCCCCGACGAGGTCGAGGACCACCTGGTCGACGGCGGATGCCGTCCTCGCGTCGAGATAGTGTGACAGGTCGCTGCTGGCCACGAGCAGCGGCGTGCGGCCGTCGAGCGAGCGCTCGAGCGCCGACGCGGAATCGCGAATCGTGGCGGGCGTTTGGTACCCCATCACCAGCGGCACGATGGGGACGTCGGGCAGCACCCTCCTCAGGAACGGCAGCTGCATCTCCAGCGAATGCTCGCCCGAGTGGGCGGCCGGATAATCGCGCACCACGGGACTCGCCTCCATCAGGCGTCGCGCAACATCTTCCGCGATCGCCGCCGGTCCGAGCGGCGTGTCGAACAGGCCAGCCGGGTAGATGGCCACGCCGTCGAAGCCCACCCGGTGACTCGGGCCGACGAGGACCACGACGTCGTAGGGGCGAGACTGGACCGCGCGGTACGCCCAGGCGGCAACGGGACCCGAATAGACGAGGCCGGCGTGCGGAGCGACGAGGCCACGGATGCGTCCGTGGACGACGGTCGAGGGGACCGCGGCCAGATAGCGATCCACCTCGCGGGCGAGGGCAGCGGCCGTGCCCGGGTACCACGAGCCGGCGACAGCCGGGCGGCGAACGGGCTGGGTGGACATGACACGAGGATCGTAGCACCCGCCGCCGTGGTGCGATAGCATCAGGCCATGCCCGAGGACATTGCCGCCGCCGACGTGGAGCGCATCGCGCAGCTGGCCCGCCTGGCTCTCAGCGACGACGAGAAGGCGCTCTACGCGCGTCAGCTGGCGCGCATTCTCGACTACGCCAGGCAGATTGCGGTGCTCGACACCAGCGGCGTGTCGCCGACTGCGCGCGTGGACGAGGGTGTACCGCTCGAGCGCGCCGACGAACCGCGCCCCTCCCTGCCGCGCGAGAACGTCTTGCTGAGCGCTCCCGAATCCCTCGCCGGCCTGTTCGTCGTGCCGCGTGCGATCGGGGAGGAAGCGTAGCGCCCGTTCTGCAGAAGCTGTACCGCGGACGCGCTGAAGACGCGGAGATACGAACGTGGACCTTGCATGTTCCTGACTGCCCGCGACATTCGTGACGCTGTAACGCGCCGGGAGGTGTCGGCGACAGACGTCTGCCGGGCCTCCCTCGAGCGCATCGAGCGCGCCGACACGCGGCTCCGCGCCTTCATCACGGTGTCTGGTGACACCGCATTGGACGAAGCGGCCCGTATCGATGCGCGATCCGCAGGCGCACCACCCCTCCCGCTCGCCGGCGTGCCGGTGGCCATCAAGGACAACTTGTGCACCCGCGGCATCACCACCACCGCCGGGTCTCGCATGCTGTCCGGCTACATCCCTCCGTACGATGCCACCGTCGTCGCCCGTCTTCGAGAGGCGGGCGCCGTTGTCGTCGGCAAGACGAACTGCGACGAGTTCGCGATGGGCTCGTCCACCGAGCACTCGGCATTCGGCGCGTCGCGCAACCCGTGGTCGCCCGACCGCGCGCCCGGCGGATCGAGCGGCGGGTCGGCGGTCGCCGTCGCCGCGGGCATGACCCCCGTCGCCCTCGGGTCCGACACCGGCGGATCCGTGCGGCAGCCCGCTGCCTTTTGCGGCCTGCTTGGCCTGAAACCGACGTGGGGACGCGTCTCGCGCTACGGCCTCATCGCGTTCGCCTCGTCGCTGGACCAGGTCGGCCCGTTCGCGCGCACCGCGTACGACGCGGCGCTCCTCATGTCCGTGATGGCCGGGGCCGACCCGGCCGACGCGACCTGCTCGACGCGGCAGCCCGCGGACTACACCGCGGCGCTGACCGGCGACATCCGCCGCCTGCGGATCGGCGTCCCGCGCGACGTCATCGGCGATGGCGTGGATCCGGACACGACCCAGGCCTTCGACGAGTCCGTCGCGGCACTGCGATCGCTGGGCGCGGAAGTGGCGGACATCGCACTGCCCCACGCGCGGTTCGGCATCCCCACGTACTACCTCGTCGCGACGGCCGAGGCCAGCGCGAACCTTGCGCGCTACGACGGCGTCCGCTACGGCTTCCGCTCCGCGGAAGGCACCAGCCTGACGGAGATGTACGGCCGGACGCGGGGCGGCGGATTCGGCGCGGAGGTCAAGCGCCGCATCATGCTTGGCACCTACGCGCTCAGCGCCGGTTACTACGACGCCTACTATTTGAAGGCGCAGCAGGTGCGAACGCTCATCCGGCAGGACTTCGACGAGGCGTTCGGCCGGGTGGACGTGGTGGCGCTGCCAACCACGCCGGGGCCGGCATTCGGCCTGGGCGAACGGCTCGACGACCCGCTGCAGATGTACCTGGCGGACGTCTTCACGGTCGGCGCGCCGCTCGCCGGCCTGCCGGCGATCTCGCTGCCGTGCGGCTTCGCGTCCGGGCGCCTGCCGCTCGGCCTCCAGTTGATTGGCCGGATGTTCGACGAGGCCACACTGCTGCGGACCGCCGACGCCTTCGAGCAGGCCACCGGATGGTGGAAGGAAGAGGCCCCGCCACAGTAGTCGCGGCCCCCCGTGGCCGCGTCAGGCGCCCCGTACACACGAAGGCCCGCGGCTTATCCGTCGCCGCGGGCCTGATTGCAACCGACAACCGACCCGTCATCGAACCAGCGCGGCGCGCGGCCGGGCGAGGGCCTTGGCCACCGCCCAGATCACCACGCCGAGCAGCACGAGCGGCGCCAGGGGCACCACGATGGCGGCGATGCCTGCCACGATCAGCCCGACGATGCCTACCACCCCGCCGATCAGGAGAATGGGCAGGAACAGCAGGGCGATCATCAGCTTGATGGGCAGCAGGACCAGGCGGAGCGCGAATCCCACGAGCTTGAACGGCAGCAGGACCAGCATCAGCACCGCCTTCACCACGAACAGGACGATGCCGAGGACGAACATCACGAGCATCGCCGTCAGCAACAGCCCGCCGAGCGCCATCAGGGTCACCATCGTCGCCTCCCGGTTGTAGCCTTGCGGCCACTCTTATTGGGATCTTACGAAAGGACGGGGTGGCAGGTTTCAAAGGAAGTCGACGGAGTCGACGGAGTCGGCTTGAGTTGAGCCCATAGCGAAAGCCCAGAGCCTAAAGCCTTGAGCCGTGAGCCTTTGAGCCCAGAGCCTTGAGCCAGTCGTTCGATTGGGGGCGGGAAGGTGCTTACCGCGTCGAGCCGGCCAGCTGGTCCGACGGACCACGCGGAGCATCGGGCGGGAGATAGATGATGCCGGGGCCGACCAGTTCGTCCAGGCTCTTGATGGTCTTCGACTTCCGGGTCGGCCGGAACTTCGTCGAGTCGAACAGGAGGCACAGGCCGATCATGAGGACGAGCAGGAAGGCGACGATGCCGCCGATTCCCTGCAGCGCGCCCACCGCGATCGTCCAGGCTTCGGAGAGATTCACTGGTTCTCCCCTTCCGGCTTGACCTCGCCCATGTCGTAGGGGACGAGCCCTTCCTTGACCTCGAGCATCGCAAGACGCTCGGGCTTGCGCGGCAGGTCCGGCGCGGGCTCACCATCCGGTCCAAGCGGGATACGCAGGCGGGCGCCGCGGCGCAGCTGCTTCGCCCGAAGGGCGGCAATGTCTACGAACAGGAAGCGGCTCTCGGGCGGGGGCACCCTGACGAGGGGTGTCTCCGGCTCGGGCTGCTCCACCGGTGCTTCCAGGTTGGTGACGGTATTCTCTTCTACCACAATCAGTCAGGGTATCCGGTCCGGCACGGCGGCTGCAAGGAAATTCGGCCCAGCCAGGCCAAGGCCCCGCCGTCAGGCGTCCTTCGGGGGGTGTAGGGCGGCCTTTCTTGTTCGCCGGGCGGCGAAGCGGAAGCGTCGCCCTACACCTCGGGATTTACTCGTTGACCTTCACCTGGATCTGCCGCGGCTTGGCTTCCTCGCGCATGGGCAGCCGCACCGTCAGGACGCCGGACCGGTAGTCCGCGGTGACCCTGGTGGCGTCCACGGTCGGCGGCAGCGAGAACGAGCGCGAGAACTGGCCATAGGTCCGCTCGACGCGGTGGCACTGCTCTTCCTTGACCGTCTCGTCCATCTTCTTCTCGCCGCTGATGGTGAGCGTGTTGTTCTCGACGGTCAGCTGGATCTCTTCCCGCTTCATGTCCGGCAGTTCCGCCTTGATGACCAGCTCGTGGTCGCCGGAGTCGTAGATGTCCACCGGCGGCACCCACGCGCCCCGGCGCATCAGGTCGTCCGCACCACGCCGGCCGTAGAACTCGCCCATCAGGCGGCCCATCCGGTCCTGCATCTCGGTCAACTCGCGAAACGGGTCGAAACGAACGATTGCCATACACCCTCCTCGATAGCGGCCAGCTGACAGCGGTCAGCTGCCAGCGGCCGGAAACCTGGTCCCACTCGTCACTCCGCGTCCACGACCTCGCCTTCCTTGACGTCGGCGCCCTGCGAGGCGCCGCCGCCGGAAGCCTGGCCGCCCGACTGCGACTGCTGATAGAGCACCTGCGCCATCGCGTGCGACGCGTGCTGCAGCTCCTCGCTGGCGCGCTTGATCCGCGCCACGTCCTGGGCGCCCGACGCCAGCCGGACCTCGCCAATCGCCTCGGCCAGGCGCCGCGCATCGGCCTCGCTCAGTTTCGCGCGGTTCTCGTTGAGCGTCTTCTCGACCTGGTAGGCCAGCGCGTCGGCCTGGTTGCGCGCGTCGATCAGCTCGCGGCGCTGCTGGTCCTCGGCCGCGTGCGCTCGCGCGTCCTTCACCATCCGGTCGACCTCGTCCTTGCTGCAGGCCGCTCGACGCCGTGATGGTGATCTTCTGCTCCTTGCCCGTCGCCTTGTCCTTCGCCGACACGTTGACGATGCCGTTGGCGTCGATGTCGAAGGTGACCTCGATCTGCGGCACGCCGCGCGGCGCCGGCGGCAGGCCCGTCAGGTGGAAGCGGCCGAGCGTCCGGTTGTCGCGCGCCAGCGGGCGCTCGCCCTGCAGCACGTGGACTTCGACGTTCGTCTGGTTGTCGGCCGCCGTCGAGAAGATCTCGCTCTTCCGCGTCGGGATCGTCGTGTTGCGCGGGATGAGCGTCGTCATCACGCCGCCCAGCGTTTCGATGCCCAGCGACAGCGGCGTCACGTCGAGCAGCAGCACGTCCTTGACTTCGCCCGCGAGCACGCCGCCCTGGACCGCCGCGCCGACCGCGACGACTTCGTCCGGGTTCACGCCCTTGTGCGGCTCCTTGCCGAAGAACTCGCGCACCAGCTGCTGCACGCTGCGGCATGCGCGTCGAGCCGCCGACCAGCACGACCTCGTCGATCTGCTTCGGGTCGACGCCCGCGTCCGCCAGCGCCTGCTTGACCGGCGCCATCGTGCGCTGCAGCAGGTCGTCGACCAGCTGCTCGAGCTTCGCGCGCGTCAGCTTCATCTGCAGGTGCTTCGGGCCCGCTCTGGTCCGCGGTGATGAACGGCAGGTTGATGTCGGTCTCCATCGACGGTCGACAGCTCGATCTTGGCCTTCTCCGCCGCTTCCTTCAGCCGCTGCAGCGCCATCCGGTCCTTGCGAGAGGTCGATGCCGTCGGTCTTCTTGAACTCCGCGACCAGCCACTCGATGACGCGCTCGTCGAGGTCGTCGCCGCCCAGGTGCGTGTCGCCGTTGGTCGCCTTCACCTCGACGACGCCCTCGCCCACCTCGAGGACCGAGATGTCGAAGGTGCCGCCGCCGAAGTCGTAGACGGCGATCGTCTCGTCCTTCTTCTTGTCGAGGCCGTAGGCCAGCGCCGCGGCCGTCGGCTCGTTGATGATGCGCAGCACGTTGAGGCCGGCGATCTCGCCGGCGTCCTTGGTCGCCTGCCGCTGCGCGTCGTTGAAGTACGCCGGCACGGTGATGACCGCGTCGGTGACCTTCTCGCCGAGGTAGTCCTCCGCGGCCTGCTTCAGCTTCTGCAGGACCATCGCCGAGATTTCCGGCGGCGAATACTGCTTGCCGCGCACGTCGACCCACGCGTCGCCGTTGGCGGCGCGCACCACCTTGTAGGGCACGCGCGTCGCCTCGGCCGACACCTCGTCGAACTTGCGGCCCATGAAGCGCTTGATCGAGAACACCGTGTTCTCGGGGTTGGTGACGGCCTGCCGCTTGGCGACCTGGCCGACGAGCCGCTCGCCGTCCTTGGTGATCGCCACGACCGACGGCGTCGTGCGCGCGCCTTCCTGGTTGACGATGACCGCCGGCTGGCCGCCTTCCATGACGGCGACGACCGAGTTGGTCGTGCCGAGGTCGATTCCGATGACTTTAGCCATTGCTATCCGTCCTCCTTGTTCCGTCGCTCACATCGTCTAATGTAGGGGCGATATGAGTATTTGTCAAGCATGTAATATGAGTCATTAATTATCACTTATTGCCGTCATACGCTCTGTCGTGGGATTCAGGATCAGGAGGCTGAATCAGGGCGTGCCGAGCCAGGCTCGGCCGCTGGTGCGGAATTGATGAGCGCCAGCCCCGTTCGTTCGAGGCGGTGAACCTGATGGGGTTCAGGAATCAGGAGCCAGGAATCAGGGCGTGCCGAGCCAACTCCGGGCGCGGGGGAATTGGCCAGCGCCGGCCCGTTCGTTCGACGCGGTGATGAACGGCACTCGGTCGTCGGCTCGATTGGTTTCCGGGCTGACACCTGTTTCGCCGTTGAAGATTCTGCGCATGACCTCTTTTTGTGTCTTTTTTCTTTAGGCGACCCCGTACGGTCTGCGCCTCACCCGGTGTATGCTGTCTGGGTCCAAAAGGCCCCGAGCCGCATCGCGGCTCCCGAACAGGGGCGACGCCCCGCCTTGATTTGTAGCGAGGACTTCATATGGCCAAGTACAAGATTGCCTGGCTCCCAGGCGACGGCATCGGTGTGGAAGCGCTCGAGGCCGCGAAGATCGTGCTGGATCGGGTCGCACTCGACGCGGAGTACATTCACGGCGACATCGGCTGGGAGTTCTGGTGCAAGGAAGGCGACGCGTTCCCGGCCCGGACCATCGACTTGCTGAGGAACGTGGACGCCGCGATGTTCGGCGCCATCACCTCGAAGCCAGTCAAGGCTGCCGAGGCGGAGCTCGTGCCCGAGTTGAAGGGCAAGGGACTCACCTACCGCTCGCCGATCGTCCGCATGCGGCAGTTGTTCGACCTCTACATCTGCCTGCGCCCCTGCAAGGCCTACCCGGGCAACCCGCTCAACTTCAAGGAAGGCCTGGACCTCGTCATGTTCCGGGAGAACACCGAGGACCTCTACGCCGGCGTCGAGTTCAACCCGGTCCCCGCGGAGCTGTGCGGGACGCTGAGCGCAGCTGTCGAAGCCGTTCTCGCGCTTTCTCGTCGCTCGCGCTGGACGAGTACGCCATCTCCTGCAAGATCAACACGCGCAAGGGGTCGGAGCGGATCATCCGCGCCGCGTTCGACTTCGCGACGAAGTTCAATCGGAAGAAGGTTACCGTCGTGCACAAGGCCAACGTCGTGCGCGCGACCGACGGCCTCTTCCTCGAGATCGCCAAGCAGGTCGCGAAGGACTACCCGGGCATCGTCATGGACGACGCGAACATCGACGCGATGACGATGTGGCTGCTGAAGAACCCGTTCAACTACGACGTGCTGGTGGCGCCGAACCTGTATGGCGACATCATCTCGGACCTGTGCGCCCAGATGGTTGGCGGCCTCGGCTTCGGCTGCTCGGGCAACATCGGCGACAAGCTGGCGGTGTTCGAGCCCACGCACGGCTCCGCGCCGAAGTACGCCGGCATGTACAAGTGCAATCCGATCGCGACGATCCTGGCAGCCAAGATGATGCTCGACTGGCTGGGAGAGACCGCGAAGGGCCAGGCGCTCGAGGACGCGACGGCCGCCGTCATCAAGGACGGCCTCGTGCGCACGTACGACATGGGCGGCGTGAGCAAGACACTCGACATGGCGAACGCGATCGCGGCAAAGCTGTAGACATGTCCCACCTCATCCTCCACGACGTCGGCCTGCGGGACGGCCTCCAGATCGAGAAGGCCACGGTCCCGACCGAGCAGAAGATCAAGTGGGTGGAGGCGCTCGACGCTGCGGGCGTCGATGTCATCCAGGTCGGCTCCTTCGTTCACAAGGAGAAGGTGCCGCAGATGGCGGACACCGACGACCTGTTCGGCCACTTCGCGCAGCCGGGCCGCAAGCCCGCGCGTGCCCGCCTCTCGGCGCTCGTCCTCAACGAAAAGGGGATGGAGCGCGGCTTCGCGTGCGGCGTCGATTACTTCTGCATGGGCGTGTCGGCGAGCGACACCCATAGCCGAAAGAACACCGGGATGGGCACCGAGGAGGCCTCGACACGCATCATCGCGATGGCGAAGGCGGCGCGAGATGCCGGCGCGACGGTGCAGGTGTCCGTCCAGTCCGCATTCGGCTGCGGCTACGAGGGCGTCGTGCCCGAGGCGCGCGTCCTCGAGATTGTCCGCCGCTTCCACGACGCAGGCCTGTCCACCATCAGCCTCGCGGACACCGCGGGCCACGCGACACCCGACCAGGTGGAGCGCCTGTTCACGGCGGTCGCCGCTATCGACCCGGGCATCGAGTGCGCGTGCCACTTGCACGACACGTACGGGCTCGGGATGGCGAACGCGTACGCGGCGCTGCGGGTGGGCGTGAAGTACTTCGAGACGGCGTTCGGGGGCCTCGGCGGCTGCCCGTTCACGAAGATCGCGGGGGGCAACCTGTGCACCGAGGACTTCGTGCACATGGTCCAGCGCATGGGCCTCCGGGCCGACATCCGCCTGGACGCCCTCATCGAGCTATCGAAGGACGCGGGGCGCTTCTTCCAGCGCGACATGGCGGGGCGAGTGTGGAAGTCGGGCCCGGTTCGCACCTTGGCGACGGCGTAACGGACGACGGACAGCGCGAGGGCGGGACGGTGAAATCGCCAAGTCGCTAAATCGTTAAATCGCTAAATCGTCAAAATCGCCAGTATGGCCCCCGGAGTCTCCCATGAAGCTCCTTGACGGCATCCGCGTGCTGGACATGACCAACGTCCTCGCGGGTCCCTTCGCGACGCTGCACCTCGCGCTGGCCGGCGCGGAGGTCATCAAGATCGAGAACCCCGAGGGCGGCGACCTCGCGCGCAAGCTGGGGAACGTTCCCGAACTGAACCAGCAGCTGATGGGAACCTCGTTCCTCGCGCAGAACACCAACAAGAAGTCGCTGACCCTGAACCTCAAGGAAGCGGAGGCCAAGGAGATCTTCGCGAAGCTGGTCGGCACGGCCGACATCCTCGTGGAGAACTTCCGGCCCGGCGTCCTGGCCCGCCTCGGGTTTCCGTGGGAGCAGCTCCACGAGATGAACCCTCGCCTGATCTACTGCGCGATCTCGGGGTTCGGCCAGACCGGCCCGGACGCGGAGAAGCCGGCCTACGACCAGATCATCCAGGGCTTGAGCGGCGTGATGGCGATCAACGGCGACGAGCGGCTCAACCCGTTGCGCGCCGGCTTCCCCGTGTGCGACACCGTGGGCGGTCTCAATGCCGCGTTCGCGATCATGGGCGCCCTCTACTATCGCGAGCACACCGGCCGCGGCCAGTTCATCGACGTCGCCATGATCGACTCGGTGATGCCGCTGCTTGGGTGGGTGGCCGCCAACTGGCTGATTGGCGGCAAGCCGCCGCAGTTGCTGGGCAACGACAACATGACGGCCGCCCCGTCGGGCACCTTCAAGACGTGCGACGGGTACATCAACATCGCCGCCAACGAACAGAAGCAGTGGGAAAGCCTCTGCGACGTGCTCGAGCTGCCGGAGCTCAAGACCGACGAGCGGTTCGCCAAACGCGACGTCCGCAAGGCGAACCGCAAGGCGCTCACGCCCCTCATCGAGGCGAAGCTGACGCAGAAGCCGACGGGTTACTGGGTGGCGGCGCTCAACACCAAGGGGATTCCCTCCGGCGACATCCTCTCGCTCGAGGACGCGCTCGCGCAGCCGCAGGTGGCCCACCGCGGCACGATCCAGGCGATCGAGGAGCCGGGCATCGGGCCGCTGCGCCTCTTCAATCTCAGCGCGAAGTTCTCCGAGACGCCGGGCAGCCTCGATTCGCCGCCGCCGCGGCTTTCGGCGCACACCGGCGAGCTGCTGCACGAGTTGGGCTACACGGACGAACAGGTCGCCGCCTTGCGCGCCAGGAAAGTCGTCTAGGATGACGGGGAATGAAAAGGAGACACCGATGGGCATGACCATCGTCCAGAAGATCCTCGCCCGGGCCACCGGGCAGCGAACGGTCGCCGTGGGCGACGTGGTGGAGCCGGCCGTCGACCTCGCGATGTCGCACGAGAACGGCGCGCTGGTGATGAACCAGTTCTTCGAGGTCTACAAGGGCACGGGCGTCGAGCCGAAGGTGTGGGATCCGTCGAGGATCGCGATCATCCTCGACCACCGGGTGCCCGCGGAGAGCGCGAAGACGGCGACGAATCAGAAGAAGATCCGCGAGTTCGTGGCCAAGCAGGGCATCGCCAAGTTCCACGACATCCGCGGCGACGAGGGCGGCATCTGCCATCAGATCCTCCCGGAGCACGGCTACACGCGGCCCGGCCAGGTGGTGGTGGGGACCGACAGCCATACGACGAGCCACGGGGCGGTAGGCGCCTTTTCGTTCGGCATCGGCGCCACGGAGATGGCCGGTGTCTGGGCGCTCGGCAGCATCTTCAACGTCGAGGTCCCCGAGACGATCAAGGTGGTCGTCAGGGGCACGCTGCCCGAGCACGTGCTGCCAAAGGACCTGATCCTTCACCTGATTGGCGCGGTCTCGGCGGAGGGCGCCAACTACAAGGTGATCGAGTTCCATGGCACCGCCATCCGGTCCATGTCGATGTCCGGCCGCCTGACCATCTGCAACATGAGTGTCGAGGCGGGCGCCACGTCCGGCATCGTGCCGGCCGACGAGGAGACCGAGCGTTACCTGCGTGAGGAAGCGGGCGTCACCGATCCGCTGACCATCGTCACCCCGGATAGCGACGCCGAGTACCGCCGTGTCGTGGAGATCGACGCCGCGACGCTGGCGCCGCAGATTGCCTGCCCGCACACGGTGGACAACGTGAAGGGCGTGGACGCGGTGAGCGGCGTGAAGGTCAACCAGATCGTCATCGGGTCGTGCACCAACGGCCGCCTGGACGACCTGGAAGTCGCGGCCCAGATCCTCCGCGGGAAGCGGGTCGCCAAGGGCGTGCGGATGCTGATCTTCCCGGCGTCCTGGCGCATTTACCGCCAGGCGCTGAAGCAGGGATTCCTGGCCGACCTCGTCGACGCGGGCGCGGTCATCATGAACCCCGGCTGCGGCTGCTGCCTCGGCGTCCACCAGGGCGCGCTGGGCGACAACGAGGTCGCGCTGTCGACGACCAATCGCAACTTCAAGGGCAGGATGGGCAACCCGAGCGGGGAGGTTTACCTCTGCTCGCCGGCCGTGGCGGCCGCGAGCGCCGTCACCGGCGTCATCACCGACCCGAGGTAAGGAGAAACAACCATGGCACAAGTGGTCTTCACGCTCGGCGATGACATTTCCACGGATGCGATCTACCCCGGCCGCTTCATGGCGACCGTGCTCCCGACCGAGACGCCGCAGTTCGCCTTTGCCGATTACGAGTTCAACGCACGCCTCAAGAGCGGCACGGTGGCGCCGGGCAGCGTCATCGTGGCGGGTGCGAATTTCGGCTGCGGCTCGTCGCGCGAGCAGGCCGCCTCGACGCTCAAAGGGCACGAGCTGACGATCGTGGCGAAGGGGTTTGCGCGGATCTTCCTTCAGAACTCCGCCAACCTGGGGCTGCGGACGATCATCTGCCCGGAGATCGACGCGAAGGAAGGCGACGAACTCGAGTTCACCGCGACGCACGTGGTCAACAAGACGACCGGCAAGCCGTTCGCCATCGTGCCGCTGCCCAAGGCGCGCCAGGACATCATCGACGCCGGCGGCCTCATCGCCTACACCCGCAAGCGGCTGATGGAGAAGTACGCAAACTGATCGGTAGGACAGGCGTCCCGCTTGTCGCCGACTCGCTAGGACAGGCGTCCCGCCTGTCGCCGCCGCAAACAACAAGGGCGCGGCGTCCCGTGACACCGCGCCCTTCTTCTTTCTCGCCTAAAGCCGCCTAAAGCCCAAGGCCTGAAGCCTGGAGCTGACTAGTACCGATAGTGGTCCGCCTTGTACGGTCCGTCCACCGGCACGCCGATGTAGTCCGCCTGCTCCTTGCGTCAGCTTCGTCAGCTTCACGCCGAGGTGCTCCAGGTGCAGCCGCGCCACCTCCTCGTCGAGGTGCTTCGGCAGCATCGTGACCTTCTTCTCGTACCTGTCCGCCGTTGGCATGCAGGTCGAGCTGCGCCATCACCTGGTTGGTGAACGACGCCGACATCACGAAGCTCGGGTGGCCGGTCGCGCAGCCGAGGTTCAGCAGCCGGCCCTCGGCCAGCACCATCACGCTGTGGCCGTCCGGGAACCGCCACTCGTCGTACTGCGGCTTGATGTTGATCCTCTGGATGCCCGGGAGTCCTCTTCAGCCCGGCCATGTCGATCTCGTTGTCGAAGTGGCCGATGTTGCCGACGATGGCCTTGTCCTTCATCCGCGCCATGTGCTCGGCGGTGATGATGTTGAAGTTGCCCGTCGCCGTGATGAAGATGTCGGCTGTCTCGACCACGTCCTCGAGCGTCGTCACCTGGTAGCCTTCCATCGCCGCCTGCAGCGCGCAGATCGGATCGATCTCGGTCACGATGACGCGGCAGCCCTGGCCGCGCAGCGCCTGCGCGCAGCCCTTGCCCACCTCGCCGAAGCCGAGGACCACCGCGACCTTGCCGCCGAGCATGACGTCGGTGGCGCGGTTGAGGCCGTCGGGCAGCGAGTGGCGGCAGCCGTAGATGTTGTCGAACTTGCTCTTGGTCACCGAGTCGTTGACGTTGATCGCCGGGAACAGCAGCGTGCCCTGCTCCATCATCTGGTAGAGGCGATGCACGCCGGTGGTCGTCTCTTCGCTGACGCCGCGGATGCCCTGGGCGATCTTCGTCCAGAGGCCGGGGCGGTTCTTCAGTTCTTCGCGCAGCGCCTGCGAGGATGACGCCCCACTCCTCGGGGTCCTTGTCGCGCGTCGAACGCCGGCACCGTCCCGGCCTTCTCGAACTCGAGCGCCTTGTGCACGAACAGCGTCGCGTCGCCGCCGTCGTCGACGATCAGCGTCGGGCCGGCCTGCCGTCGGGCCACACGAGCGCCTCGCTCGTGCACCACCAGTACTCGTCGAGCGTCTCGCCCTTCCACGCGAAGACCGGGATGCCGCGCGGGCGCTCCACGGTGCCGCCGGTTTCCGGGCGGCCGACGACGACCGCGGCCGCGGCGTGGTCCTGCGTCGAGAAGATGTTGCACGACACCCAGCGCACGTCGGCGCCGAGCTCGGCGAGCGTCTCGATCAGCACCGCGGTCTGAATCGTCATGTGCAGGCTGCCCATGATGCGGGCGCCGGCCAGCGGCTTCCTGCCGGCGTAGCGCGCGCGCAGCGCCATCAGCCCCGGCATCTCGTGCTCGGCCAGGCGGATTTCCTTGCGGCCGAATTCGGCCTCCGAGAGGTCCTTCACCTTGAACGGCACGCGACCCGCCTTGGCAGCGGCGTCGAACGCGTGCATGGTCTCAATGGCAACGCTCATCGTCTTTCTCCTCGCTGACTCCTGCAAACGCAGCGCGGGGCTCGAGCCCCGCCGTATGGCCGGACCTTCAGGTCCGGCCGCCCTTCCCCGCCGTCGCCACGAACAGCGCCGGCCCCTTCACGCCCGCCTCTGCGGGCAGCGCATGCCAGCGGAAGCGCTCGAAGCCGGCGCCCGCGCACCATCGTTCCACCTGGCGTTCCGAGAACCCGAGCCACACGTGGCCCATCGTCTGCCGGTACTCGTCGTGATCGTGCGGCAGCATGTCGGCAATCAGCACGCGTCCGCCGGGCCGAAGCGCGCGCGCCGCCTCGGCCAGCACCCGGCCGGGATCCGCGGTGTGATGCAAGACGAGGATCAGCACGGCCGCATCCAGCGACCGATCCTCGATCGGCAGGCGCTCCAGCGCGCCCCGCCGCACGGTGATGTTCGGGAAACCGCGAAGCCGGCCCCGCGCGGCCTGCAGCATCTCCGTCGAGCTGTCGACGGCGACGACTCGCCCGACAAAGGGTGCGACCGCCTCGCTCACCTGGCCCGTTCCGCAGCCGAGATCGCCAACGACGGCGTCGCTGTCGAGCAGGCCGAGCAGCGGACGGAGGTGGCTGTCCCGGCCGAAGAGGTCCTCGCGGACACGGTCCCACTGGCCGGCCGCCGACGAGAAGAACTCCTCCGACTTGGACCGGCGCTCGGCGAGCACGCTCTTCAGCCGCGCCTCGTCCTGGACGGCCTCGGCGGTGTTTCCCACCTGGTCCGCAATCAGCTGCCAGAGACGGCGATGGGCCGCGTCCAGCTCGTCCAGCGAAAGGCTGTAGTAGCGGCTGGTGCCCTCGCGCCGCGACACGACCCACCCGCCGTCGCTCAGCGTTTTCAAGTGTCGGCTGACCGTCGATTGCGGCAACTGCAGCACGTCGCACAGCTCGGACACGGTCAGTTCCTGCCGTGACAGGACGGCGAGCGTCCGGGCGCGGAGGGCGTCGGCGACGATGGAAAGCTGGTCCAGGACCGCTGCGGCGTTCATTAATCCGTCTATCCGGATTAAGTGTTACATCAGGAGGCCGAGCGCGTCAAGGACTTCCGAGGTGGCGGGAATGGCGTTCGCCCGGCACGCTTCCTCGACCATGTCGGTGGCCAAAGCGCCCGCGTCGGTGATGACGGCCGTGACGAGGTTCAAGGGCACGCGCTCGAAGTAGGGGTTGCGAACCACGACACCGTCCGGCGCTTCCGGCCACACCTCGCCCGGGTCGTGGTCCTCGACGGAGTGGACGGCGGCGACCGCCGGCGGCAGGAACTTGTCCCGGGTGGCGAGCACGAAGACGGGGACGCCCTGCCGCGAGGCGGCGGCAGCGAGTGCCAGCGTGCCCGTCTTGTTGAGGAACCACTCCGGTGTGATCGCGTCGGCGCCGACGACGACGGCCGCGGCGTCGTGCAGGGCGAGCGGGATGGCCGCGTCGGTGTAGAACTCCACAGTGGCTGCGGGCGCCAGCGCCGAGGCCATCCGCCGCCCTTCGAGCCTGGGCCGTCCCTCCGCGCATGCCACGGTCAGCTCGCGCGACTGAGCGAGCTCTGCGAGAACCGCCAGCACCGAGCCGCTGAACGAGCAGGTGACGAGGTGAAGCGGTTGGCTGCCGTCGGGCGCGAGTTCTTCGACGGCGACGCGGCGCAGCGCCGCGCCCGATCGGTGAAGACGGTGTGCGAAGCGGGCGAGCGTCCCGGGCGACGCCTGGTCGGCCAGCGCCGCGATGGCGGCGTTCCACATCGGCGCCATGCTGGGCTGCGCGGCGCAGACGCCCCGCGCGGCCTGGGCCAATGTCTCGCGCCCCTGCTCGCGCGCGCGTTCGAGCAGGCCCACCGCGCGCGCAACCAGCTCCGACGCGCCCGACTCGGCATCGTGCGCCAGCGCCTCGATCGCCTCCGTCAGCCTCTCGTCCATGTTCTAATTGTGACAGCCCTCGGGAGTCTTTTCGTGGCGCGGCACGGTTGGGATCACAAAACTGTCGTCGGGCCCGGAGCGATCACAGTTCCGTGATCGCAGGACGGCTTTGCCAGAAAAAGACTCCCGAGGCCTGACACATGCTGCACGTCAACGCCGCGCGACTGCGCTCCCGCATCGAGGCGCTCAGCGAGTTCGGCCGGCCCGAGGGAGGCCGCTTCGCGGATGGCGTGACCCGCATCGCGTACTCGGCCGCCGACCGCACCGCGCGCGCTTACGTCGTGGACCTCCTGACGCAAGCCGGCCTCGAGGTGCGCATCGACGCGGCCGCCAACATCATCGGCCGGCGAGCCGGCGCCATCCCGGGCGCCCTTCCCCTCCTCTTCGGGTCTCATGTCGATTCGGTGCCCGACGGCGGCAACTTCGACGGCCCGCTGGGAACCCTCGCCGCCATCGAGGTGGCACAAACCATCGCCGAGCAGGGACTCTCGACACGACATCCGCTCGAGGTCGTGGTCTGGACCAACGAGGAAGGCGTCGCCTACGGCGATGGCCTCGACGGCAGCCGCGCTGCCGTGGGCGAGGTCCCGGCCGGCGAGCTGGATCGGGTGTGGAACGGCACCCGAAAAGCCGACGCCCTTCAGTCGCTCGGCGGCAACCCGCAGCACATCGACGACGCGCGGCGGCAGCCCGCGTCGATTCACGGTTATCTCGAGTTGCACATCGAGCAGGGGCCCACGCTCGACCAGGCAGGCATTCCCATCGGCGTCGTCGAGGGCATCGTCGGTATCGATCGCCACGAGGCGGTCGTGCGCGGCGTCTCGAACCATGCCGGCACCACCCCGATGCCCGCCCGCCACGACGCGCTCCTGGCGGCGGCTCGGCTGGTTCACGCCGTCAACGACATCGTCACCTCCGAACCCGGTCGCCAGGTCGGCACGGTGGGCCGGCTCTCGGTCTCCCCGAACGCCCCGAACGTCGTGCCGGGCGTGGTGACGATGACAATCGAGCTGCGCGATCTGTCGGCGGAGAAGCTGGCGCGCTTGGCCGCCGCCGTGCGTTCGACCGCCGCCCGGATCGCCGCGGCAACCGGGACAACCATCGACATCGCGCGGACTGGTCACCTCGAGGCGGCCCTCGCCGATACCCGTGTGCAGGAGGCGATCGCCGACAGCGCGCGCCGCCTCGGCCTCGCCTTCGAGCGCCTCCCGAGCGGCGCCGGACATGACGCCCAGATGATAGCCAGGCTCGGACCGATGGGGATGATCTTCGTGCCCAGCGCCGGAGGAATCAGCCATTCGCCGCGCGAGCACACCGCCTGGGACGACTGCTCCCGGGGTGCCGACGTCCTTCTCCACAGCGTGCTGGCGATGGATGGAGGGAGTATGCCATGATGACTTGGTGCGCGATTTTCATCGAATCCTGCTGTCGTCCGAGGTGCGCGAACTGAACGACGAGGTGGCACGCCTCTTCGAGGACCTCGACCGCACGCGGCCCGCCGCGCACGCGCCGCACGGCCACTGCTCGCCCCCCCTCGACGTCCTCCAGACCGAATCGTCGGTGCAGGTCGTCGTCGATCTGCCCGGCGTGTCGGCGGATCGCGTCCGCGTCCTGCTCAAGAACGGCGTGCTCGTGCTCGTGGGCGAGAAGCCCTCCCCGTACACCGCCGACCGCGTGGACGGCACGTTCCACCTGGTCGAGCGCGGCTTCGGCCGCTTCGCGCGCGCCGTCCACATCGACGGGGCCGTCGACGGAGGCGCCACGCGCGCGGTCCTCGACGGCGGCGAACTGCGGATCATCGTCCCGAAGATCCCGGAACGCCGCGGCCAGGAGATCCTCGTCGCCGTCACCACCTCATGAACATCCTCTTCATCGGGGACGTCTTCGGCCGTCCCGGCCGCGAACTCGTCCGCCGCGGCCTGCAACCTCTCGTCGATCGCTACGCCGTCGACTTCGTCATCGCGAACGTCGAGAACGCCGCGGGCGGGTTCGGCATCACGCGTGAGACCGGCGATGCCATCGCCGGCTACGGCGTGGACGTGATGACCTCCGGCAACCACATCTGGGACAAGAAGGAGGCGCTCGATTACGTCGGGGCCGAGCCGCGCCTCCTGCGTCCATCCAACTACCCGGCCGGTGCGCCCGGCCGCGGCTCCGTGCTGGCGCGCACAGACGATGGGCGCGGCGTCGGCGTGATCAACCTGATGGGCCGCGTCTTCATGGCCGCCATCGACGACCCGTTCGCCGGGGCGCTGCGCGACGTGGCCACCTTCGAGGGCCGCACGCGCGTGATCGTCGTGGACTTCCACGCCGAGGCGACCTCCGAAAAGCAGGCGATGGCGTGGCATCTCGACGGCAAGGTGACCGCGGTGCTCGGCACGCACACCCACGTGCAGACGGCGGACGAGCGGATCCTTCCGAAGGGCACCGCCTACATCACCGACGCGGGGATGACCGGGCCGCAGGATTCGATCATCGGCACCGAGCCCGACCCCGCGCTCGCCCGCTTCACCACCGGCATGCCCACGCGCTTCGAGCCCGCGACCGGCAACCCGCGCCTGCACGGCGTCGTCGTGTCGGTGGACGAGTCCACCGGCCGCGCCACCTCGATCGTTCGCCTGAGCTGTTCGATGGAAGACCTCGAGCGAATGGCCGGCGAATCGCGCGTAGAATAGGCCCGTATGGCCTCGTCTCGGGCGCCTCGAGCCTCGAGCCCGGAGCCTGGCCCGTGTAGAGCCCAGATTGTGCCCGACAACCTGTTCGATCTTCCCTTCGAAGCGCCCGAGCCCGAGCCGGAGCCAGAGCCCGAGCGGGCCCCTGCCGCCTCGCCGGCGCCAGCAAGCGGCCCGGCGCCGCCTGCGCCCGCCGAGGGAGGGATCCGCCCGGCCGCGCCGGCGCGCGAGCGCCGCGTGTGGTCGGTGACCGACCTCACCGCGGCCATCCGCAACACCCTCGAAAGCGACTTCGCCGAGGTGTGGCTCGAAGGCGAGATCTCCAACTGTCGACCCTGGAGCACGGGCCACCTCTATTTCACGCTGAAGGACTCCAGCGCACAGATCAAGGCCGTGATGTTCCGCACGGCCGGCCGTTACCTGAAGTTCAAGCCGGAGGACGGCCTTCACGTCATCGCGCGCGGCCGCGTGAGCGTGTACGACGCGAAGGGCGAATATCAGATCGTCTGCGAGCACCTGGAGCCGGTCGGCCAGGGGGCGCTGCAGCTCGCGTTCGAACAGCTGAAGAAGCGCCTTGCCGCCGAGGGCCTTTTCGACACGGCCCGGAAGCGAAAGCTCCCGGCGCTGCCCCGGAAGATCGGGATCGTCACCTCGCTCGACGGCGCCGCGATTCGCGACATCGTCAAGGTCATCGGCCGGCGCTACCCGAACGCGCACCTCGTCATCCGGCCCACCCGCGTGCAGGGAGAGGGCGCCGCGTCGGACATCGCCCGCGGGCTGCGCGCAATCGCTCGCGTCCCGGGCGTCGACGTCGTGATCGTCGGGCGTGGCGGCGGATCGATCGAGGACCTGTGGGCGTTCAACGAGGAAGTGGTGGCGCGGGCCATCTTCCAGTCGCCGGTGCCCGTCATCTCCGCGGTCGGCCACGAGACCGACTTCACCATCGCCGATTTCGTCGCCGACGTCCGGGCGCCCACGCCGTCCGCGGCGGCCGAGATGGTCGTCGCGGGCAAAGAGGAGTTCTGCTCGCGCATCGACCGCCTGTCGGGGCGCCTCGCCGGGGCCGTCCGGACGCGGCTGGAGCGCGGCCGCGTCACGCTCCACCGGATCGAGACACGCCCGGGCCTCGCCGGCTTGCCGGCGCGCCTGGTCCTGCGCGGGCGCCACGTGGCCGATCTCACGCACGCGCTCGGCCGCGCGGGACGGGGTGTCATCGGCCGGCGCGAACGGCGACTTCAGGAACTGCGGATCGGCCTCGAGGCGCACGATCTCCGACGCCGGCTCGGCGGCATCCGATCGAAGCTGCAGCGCGCCCACGCGGCGCTCACCGCCGCTGCGGTGCGGGTGCACCACCGCGCGGACGGCCGGCTTCGAACGCAGGCTGCACGGCTCGAGAGCCTGAGTCCCCTGGCGGTCCTCGGCCGGGGCTACGCGGTGTGCTGGAACGCAGAACGCACGCGCGTGATTCGCGATGCGGGAACGATAGCGCCCGGGGACGCGGTGCGCGTGACGTTGCGCACGGGCGAGTTGGACTGCACGGTCGACAACAGTCGACGCGACACGGAAAAGTGACGAGGAGAACACCG
Source organism: uncultured Acidobacteriota bacterium (assembly GCA_963724775.1). GTDB lineage: Bacteria > Acidobacteriota > Vicinamibacteria > Vicinamibacterales > Fen-181 > CAVRWB01. Next base: position 50,029 of record CAVRWB010000017.1, on the reverse strand, counting down.
CCGAGGCGCGGAGGACGCAGCGACGAAGTCAGCGAATATGTCAGCGAGCTGTCAGCACCTGGACACCTGACTCGACATCACGTATGGACGCCACGATCAAGGACTTCGAGGCCGCCATCGCCGAGCTCGAGACGATCGTCAAGAAGCTCGAAGAGGGCGACCTGCCCCTCGAGAAGTCGCTGGAGCTGTACGAGCGCGGCGTGCAGCTGTCGCGCTTCTGCCACGCGCGCCTCGAGGAGGCCGAGCGGCGGATCGAGGTGCTCGACGAGCGCGGCGAGCTGAAGCCGGCGCCGCCGTCGATCGCCAACGCCCGCCCGGAGGAGGGATCCGACAAGGAGCGCCCGCGGTGAGGTCGGTGCTCGCGCTCAAGGACTACCTCCAGGCGCGCCGCGCGCTCGTGGACGATCATCTCTCAGGCTGGCTGCCCGGCCCGCCTTCCTGCCCCGCGATCATCAGCGAGGCGATGCGCTACTCGCTGCTCGGCGGCGGCAAGCGCTTCCGCCCGCTGCTCGCATTGGCGGCCGGCGATGCGATCGCGTCCCACCCGCCCGCGCAGGCGGCGCCCGATCACGCCTCACGCGACGAGGACGTCCTCCAGCTCGTCATGCCGGCCGCGTGCGCGCTCGAGATGATCCACACCTACTCGCTGATCCACGACGACCTGCCGGCCATGGACAACGACACGCTGCGGCGCGGCCGGCCGACGCTGCACGTGGTACACGGCGAGGGCATCGCCATCCTGGCGGGGGATGGCCTGCTCACCGAGGCCTTTGCGCTGCTTGCCACGCGGCCGGAGACCGGCAGCACGGCGGTGCTCGCGCGCCGCCTTCGCACCCTCGGGGAGATCGCCGAGGCGGCCGGCGCCGCGGGCATGGTGGGCGGCCAGGCGATCGACCTGCAGGCGGTCGGCTCCGGCAGCGTCGAGCGCCAGGCGGCGTTGCCGCTGTCGTTCGACGCCCTCCGCGACATGCACGCGCGCAAGACGGGCGCGTTGATCCGCGCGTCGGCCGTCGCGGGCGCGGTGATGGCGGGAGGCACCCGCGAAGCCGTCGAGGCGGTGCGTGTCTACGCGGTCGGCCTCGGCCTCGCGTTCCAGATCGTGGACGACATCCTCGACGTGGAGGGCGCGACCGAGGACCTCGGCAAGACGGCGGGCAAGGACGCGGCGGCCGGCAAGCCCACCTATCCGGCGCTCTTCGGTCTGGACCGCTCGCGCGCGCTGGCGACCGAGGCGATGGAGCAGGCACTCGATGCGCTGCGCCGCGCGGGCCTCGGCGGCGGCCGGCTCGACGAAATCGCGCACTGGGTAACGGGCCGAAAGCACTGACCGAGCCGAAACAACCAAGTAGGCAGCATGCGGCAGGCGGTAGGCAGTTCAGCTTGCCGCAAGCAGCCAGAACTGCCTACTGCTTACTGCCGACTGCCTACTACACGTGTCGAAGATCCGCCTGGACGTCCTGCTGGTCGAACGCGGCCTCGTGCCTTCGCGTGAGCGCGCGCGGGCCCTCGTGCTCGCCGGCCAGGTGACCGTGGACGGCCGGGTGGTGTCGAAGGCGGGCACCGCCGTGCCGGAGGGCGCGAGCCTGGTCCTGGCCACGCCCGACCATCCGTACGTCGGGCGCGGCGGCCTCAAGCTGGCCCATGCGCTCGATGCCTTCGGCATCCTCGTCGCCGGCCGCGAAGGCCTCGATATCGGCGCCTCGACGGGCGGGTTCACGGACGTCCTGCTGCAGCGCGGCGCCATGCGCGTGATCGCGCTCGACGTCGGCCACGGCCAGTTGGACTGGCGCCTCCGCAACGACCCGCGCGTCGTCGTGCTCGAAGGCGTCAATGCCCGCTACCTCACCCCCGCGCAACTGCCCGGCCCCGTGGACGTCGTCACCATCGACGTGTCGTTCATCTCGCTGGCCCTCGTGCTGCCGCAGGTCCCCGCGCTCCTCAGGCCGGGCGCCGATATCGTCGCGCTCGTCAAACCGCAGTTCGAGGCGGGGCGCGAGGAGGTTGGCAAGAAGGGGGTCGTGCGCGACCCCGCCGTGCACGAGCGGGTGATCGAGCGCGTGACGCAGGCGCTCGCCGCGGCCGGCCTCTTCCGCGCCGGCCTGACGCCGTCTCCCGTCACCGGCGCCGAGGGGAACGTCGAGTTCCTCATGTACCTGAAACCGATGTGATCCGCACCATTCACGAACCCGGGTTCAACGCAGCGAACGCAGCAGTCTCGATCGAGTCGATGTGCCTCTGCGTCCTCGGCGTCTCGGCGGTGATCGTGGACGAGAATCGGCGGGACAGGTCGTTCGGTGGGACAGGCGTCTCGGGTGTCGAAGTAGAATACGCCGCATGAGCGCCATCGCCCGCGTCGGAATCGTCGCGAAGATCCGGCTCCGCTCCGTGGCCCCGCACCTGGTCGAAATCGCCTCCTGGCTCGACCAGCGGAACATCGAGCCGGTGTTCGAGACGGACACGGCCATTCTCGCGGACCTCGGCACCCATCGCCGCATCGCCACGCGCGACGAGCTACCGGCCCTCGTCGACTTGCTCCTCGTCCTCGGCGGCGACGGCACGCTCCTGGCCATGGCCGACCGCGTGAGCCTGGCCGGGCGCGACATCCCGATCCTCGGCGTCAATTTCGGTCACCTGGGATTCCTGACCGAGCTGGCATGGCCCGACGTCTACGGGACGCTGGAGCAGGCGCTGACCGGGACCGCGGCGATCGACGAGCGGATGATGCTCCGGGCCACCGTCACCCGCCACCGCCACCAGGTGGCCGAGCACGTCGCGCTCAACGACGTGGTCATCACGCGCGGCGCGCTGTCGCGCATCATCGACATGTCGGTGTGGGTTGGCGGCGAGTTCGTCGCGCGGTTCAACGCGGACGGCCTGATCATCTCGACGCCGACGGGGTCCACCGCCTACAACCTCTCGGCCGGCGGGCCAATTCTGCACCCGGTCGTGGACGCGCTCGTCCTCACCCCCATCGCGCCGCACACCTTGAGCAACCGGCCGGTCGTGATCCCCGCCGGGAGCGAGGTGCAGGTCCAGCCGCACCTGGTGGATTCGACTCAGGAAGCGGTGCTGACGCTGGACGGCCAGAGCGGCGTGACGCTCGAAGCGGGCGACCTCGTGCGGGTCACGCGGTCTGCGCCCGCGCGATTCGATCCTCTCCCCCACCCATAAGTACTTCGAGGTGCTGCGCAAGAAACTGAAGTGGGCCGAGAGATAACAGAGGCCGCCATTTCCGGCCGCCTCGAGCTTGGAGGATTCGTGCTCAATCTGGCGCTCGTTGCGATCCTTGGACTCGTCGCGTCACTCGGCCAGGCGCAGTCCACGGCCCCGCGGAAGCCGATGGGCGAGCCGCTGGCGCGGTTGGTGGGTCAGTGGCAAGGCACGCCCGAGGGCGAGCCGGGGCGAGGGACCTCTGAGCGGACGTACGAGTACACCCTCGGAGGCAAGTTCCTGCTCTCGAGAAACCGCTCGATCTACCCGCCACAGGAGAAGAACCCCAAGGGGGAAACGCACGAGGACGTGGGGTACTTCAGTTACGACGCGCAGCGAAAGCGCCTCGTGCTGAGGCAGTTCCACGTCGAGGGCTTCGTCAATCAGTACGTCGAGGAGCCATCGAGCGGCGGGGCGCTCGCCTTCGTCTCGGAAGCCATCGAGAACATCCCGGCAGGCTGGCGCGCCAGGGAAAGCTACGTGTTCGACGGGCCGGATGCCTTCACCGAGACGTTCGAACTGGCCGAGCCGGGCAAGGAGTTCGGCGTCTACACCAAGACGAAGTTCACCCGAAAGAAGTAGGACGACCATCAGCCGGCACGGGGCTTCAGCCCTCTGCAGCAGCCGACGCGGCTATCGGGACAATGCCTTCTTCTGCTGGAAGTACAGCTTCTGGTACTTGTAGACATTGCGGTTGTGTTCGTCGAGCGTGCGCGCGAATTCGTGGGTGCCGTCGTTGCGGCTGACGAAGTACAGGTAGCCGTTGTCCGACGGCCGGGCCGCGGCCTCGAGCGAGGTCCGGCCGGGCGAGCCAATTGGCCCGGGGGGCAGCCCGGGGAAGCGGTAGGTGTTGTAGGGCGAGTCGATCGACAGACCCTCTTTCGTCAGGTTCCCGTTGTACCGTCCCGCGATCTCCAGCGCGTAGATGACCGTCGGGTCGCACTGCAAGGGCATGCCGACCTTCAGGCGTCGCACATAGACGCCGGCAACGGTGGGCCGCTCTTCCGGGCGCGACGTTTCCTTCTCGACAATCGACGCGAGCGTCACCGCCTGGCGGACCGACAGGCCCTGGCTGGCCGACTGGTCGCGCAACTCCTCGGAAAACACCTGGTGGAAACGCGACACCATCATCCGAACCAGCTCCGGCGCCCCCGCGCGGCGCGAGAGGTTGTAGGTCTCGGGAAAGAGATAACCCTCCAGCGTGCGCGCTGACTGGTCGAGATCCGCAACGAGGGACACGTTCCTTGCGGCCGCGACGAAGTCGCGCGCCGGCCCGAACCCGTGCGACTCGTAGATGGCCGACATCTCGCGGATGGTCAGGCCTTCGGGAAACGTGATCGGCCGCAGGTACACCTCGCCGCGCGCAAGCCGCTGCACGACGTCGGTCGGCGTCATCGGCCGGTCGAACCGGTACTCGCCTGCCTTCAGCTTGCGCGCCGCTCCGGTCAGCCACAACGCGACCCGGAAGGACGTGCGGTCGCGGACCACGCCCGCCTCGACCAGCTTCCGGCCGATGATCTGCGTCCCATCGCCGGGGTTCAACTCGACGAACTGCTCGCCCGCGTCGTACCCCTGGTAGGGCTGATTGAAGCGCTGGTAGAAAAGCCATCCGCCGGCACCGCCGACGAGAAGGAGGACGACGAGAACGAGTCCGGCGCGACGCATCATGAAGGCTGCACGAAGGCTGCGGGCCGCTGCCCACGGGTGTTACTCGAAAATCGCGAAATCGTAAATCCGTAAATTCGCAAAATCGCCAAATCGCCAAATCGCCAAAATTACCTACCGCTCCGCTCATCCAGGTAGTCCTGGAGGATGATGGCGGCTGCGGCCGCATCGAGCTTCTTCTTCCGGCTGCGCCAATCCCGGTCGCGGAGCGCGAGGCGGCTCTCGGCCTCGACGGAGGTCAATCGCTCGTCCTGCAGCGCGATCGGTTGCCGGACGATCCCGCGCAGCGCCTCGACGAACGCCAGCACGACGGGCGTCTGAGCATTCGGCGATCCGTCCAGCCGGCGCGGCAACCCGACGACAATGGCACCCAGGCCGTCGTCGTCGGATCCGAGGCGTTCAACGAGGGCCGCTACCGTTCGCGCCGCCTGCCCGCCGGCGACGTGCAGAACCTCGAGCGGCCGGGCCAGCGTGCCGCTCGCGTCGCTGATGGCGACGCCGATTCGCTTCGCACCGAAATCGAGCCCGAGCGTTCTCACGCACGAATGGTACCCGGCACGCGCCATCCGGGGCAACCGTCCGGGCGGAATCGCCGTGCTATACTTTTTGGTACACACCGCGAAACACACCCGAATGCTGAAGAGAACAACCTTCGCGTTGACCATCGCCGCCGCCCTGCTGGCGGCCGCGTGCGGCACCTCTGCCCCACCCGAGAAGTTCAAGCAGAAGCTGGTCATCCTCGGCTTCGACGGGATGGAACCGACGCTCATCGAGAAGTGGATGAGCGAGGGCAAGCTGCCGAACTTCAAGCGCCTCGCCGGCCAAGGCGGCTTCCACCGACTGCAAACCTCCACGTCACCGGAGTCGCCCGTGTCGTGGGCTTCCTTCGCGACGGGCGCGAACGCCGCGAAGCACAACATCTTCGACTTCCTGATCCGCGACTTCAAGACCTACGCACCCGACCTGGGCATGGTGCGCCGCGAGATGCCGAACTTCCTGTTCGGGTACATCCCGACCAGCAAGCCGAGGATCACCTCGCTGCGCGGCGGGACGTCGTTCTGGGTGACAGCCGGCGAAGCGGGCGTACGCTCGCGCGATCCTCACCGTGCCCGTCACCTTCCCGCCGGAGAACGTGCCCACGGGCGAAATGCTCTCCGGGCTGCCGCTGCCCGACATCCGGGGAACGATCGGCACGTTCTACTACTTCGCGACGGACCTGAGCCGCTACGAGGAAGGCAACACCGAGATGGGCGGCATCCTCAAGCGCCTGGCGTTCGAGGGCGACGTCGCCAACACCGAGCTCATTGGGCCGGCCAACCCGATCGTCCAGGCGAAGGAGCAGGAGATCCGCAAGAAGGGCCAGCTCTCGGAGCAGGACCAGGCGCGGCTCGCAGAGCTCGAGGCGGCCAAGGACGTCCGCATCCCCTTCACCGTCCGGTGGAACCGCGACGCGCACTCCGCGACCATCGAGCTGCAGGACACGACCGTGCACCTCAAGGAAGGCGAGTGGAGCAAATGGGTGCCGCTCGAATTCCGCGTGAACTTCCTGGTGCGGCTCCACGGCATGGCGCAGCTGTACCTGGTGCGCGCCGCCGGCGACCTTCAGCTCTATGTCTCGCCCGTGAACTGGACGCCGGACACGCCCGTCGTCCCGATCTCGTCTCCCGCGTCGTTCTCGAAGGACCTCTACGAGCGCCTCGGGATCTACCGCACGCTCGGGTGGGCGGAAGCCACCTGGCCGCTCAACGAGGATCGGATCGACGAGAAGGCGTTCATGGACGACCTGTTCCGCGCGTTCGACGATCGCTCGCAGGTCATCCTCCACGAGATCGACAGCAAGAAGTTCGACGTCGTCGTCGGCGTGCTGGAATCGACCGACCGCGTCCAGCACATGTTCTGGCGCTTCCTCGATCCGACGCACCCGATGTACGACCCGGCCGCCGCGGCGAAGTACGGCGACTCGATCGAGCGCGTCTACAAGCGCTGCGACCAGCTGCGTCGGCGAGGTGATGCAGCGCGTCACGCCGGACACCGTCGTGATGGTGCTGTCGGACCACGGCTTCCACTCGTTCCGCCAGTCGGTGAACCTCAATACCTGGCTGGTCGATCAGGGCTACATCGCCCGCCCCGGGAAGCCGCTCGGCGAGAAGAACTTGAACGACATGTTCGGCGGCGGCGGCCAGTTCTGGGAGAACGTCGAGTGGTCGCGGACGCGCGCCTACTCGCTCGGCCTCGGCCAGATCTACTTCAACGTGAAGGGCCGCGAGGGCCAGGGCATCGTCAACACCGGCGACGACTACACGCGCCTCGCCGACGAACTGGCCGCGCGCCTGCTCACGATGACGGACCCGAAGACCGGCGCGCGCATGGTGAGCGCGGTCTACAAGCGCGACGACGTCTACTCGGGGCCGTACTTGAACAACGCGCCCGACCTGCAGGTGGGGTTCGCGGACGGCTATCGCGTGTCGTGGCAGACCTCGCTCGGCGGCTCGCCGCCAGGCCTCGTGTACCCGAACATGAAGAAGTGGAGCGGCGATCACTGCTCCTTCGACGCCGCCACCATCCCCGGGTCGCTGCTGGTCAACCGGAAGCTGACCGCCGACAACCCGCGGATTATCGACATCGCGCCAACGGTGCTGAAGTACTTCGGCGTGCCGATCCCGAAGGAGATCGATGGCCGGCCGCTGTTTTAGGAACGGAGAAGTGAGAACGTAGAACTGAGAACTGAGAACTCAGAAAGGGCACGGCGTCGCACGCGCAGGATATACGGCTCGTTCGCGGCGGCCGGGAGGTTCTCACTTCCCACTTCTCTGTTCTCACTTCTAACTTCTCAGTTCGTCTACAATCCCCCCGTGAAGCCTTCCCTTCGTTCTGCGGCGCTCGTGCTCGGCCTCGCTGCTGCCAGCGGCGTGGCCGCCGGCCTGCGCGCGCAGCAGCCGTCGGCTGCGGCCACCGAGACGGCAGCACGCGCGGACGAGCGGATCGCCGCCCTTCAAAAGGAAGCGGATGCGCTGGCGGGCCAGGAGCGTACGCTCCTCGTGGATCTTCGTCGCCTCGAAGTCGAGCGGGATCTGAGGCTCGCGCAGGCCCGACAGGCCGATGAACAGGTGCAGGCGGTCGGCCGTCAGATTGCCGAGACGACCGTGCGGCAGAAGCAGGCGGAGGCGGCGATCGAGGCGGCTCGTCCGGCCCTCGAAGCCCGGCTGGTCGAGACGTACAAGCTGGGCCGGCCGGGTTATGCCCGCCTGATCCTCAGCGTCGAAAGCCTGAAGGACGCGGCGCGCGCGTCCCGCATGGCCATCGCCATGGCACAGCTCGACCACCGCCGCGTCGCCGATTTCCAGTCGGCGCTGGCCCGACTGGAGGCCGAGACCGCATCGCTGGGCCGGCAGTCCGCCGAGTTGAAGGCCGCCCAGTCCGCCGCACGCGAGGCCAGCGTTCAGGCTCAGCGGGCCACGCTCAGCCGAGCGCTGCTCATCCGCGAGATCGACGAGCGGCGCGACCTCAACGTCAAGATGGTGACCGAGCTCGAGGGAATCCGCGATCGCCTCACGAAAACGGTCGCATCGCTGCCGACCACCAGCGCCGAAGATCTCGACCATGCTCCCGCTGCGGCCCTTCCGTGGCGCGCTCGACTGGCCCGTCGCCGGGCGCATCGTCTCTCGGTTTGGCGAGCGGCGGAACCCTCGTTTCGGCACGACCATCGTGCAGAACGGCATCGAGGTGGAGACCGGCGACCAGGCACGCGCGCTGGCCATCCACGAGGGACGCGTGGCGTTTGCCGGGCCGTTCACCGGTTTCGGCCAGCTCGTCATCGTGGACCACGGCAACCTGGCCTACTCGCTCTACGGCTACCTGTCGTCGGTCGCCGTCATCAAGGGCCAGCGGATCGCGCGCGGTCAGCCCATCGGGGCCTCCGGCCGGTCGCCGGCCGGCAACTCCGCTCTGTACTTCGAGTTACGAATCGACGCCAAGCCGGTCGATCCCTTACAATGGCTCAAGGCGAAACAATCAGTAGGCAGTAGGCAGTAGGCAGTAGGCAGTAGCGCAGGTGTAGCGAAGGTGGCACATCGCCGTCGCCTACTGTCGCATCGCAAGGCAGTGAACACGGGTTGAACTGCCTACCGCCTACCGCATACTGCCTACCAGAGATATCAAGCATGACCGCTCGCACCCGGATGATCGTCCTGCTGGTCACGGCGCCCGTCATCGCGTTCGCCCTCGTCGGCGGCGTGTTGGGCAAGGCGCTCACCAAGGAGGAAACCTACCAGCACCTGCGCGTCTTCGAAGACGTGGTCTCGCTCATCTCGAGCAACTACGTCGAGGAAGCCGACATGAACCGCGTGATGCGCGGCGCCATGCGGGGGCTCGCGGAGGGGCTGGATCCCGACAGCGGCTATCTCACCGCCGACGAAGTGAAGCTGGTGGAAAAGGGCGACAAGGGGATGCCGGGTGAGACGGGCCTCGAACTGACCCGCAACTACTACCTGCGCGTCATCTCGGCGCGCGACCAGTCGCCCGCCGCGAAAGCCGGCCTGCTGCCCGGCGACTTCATCCGTGCGATCGACGGCAGGTCCACCCGCGAGATGTCGGTGTTCGAGGGCGCCCGCGCGCTGCGCGGCGCGCCGGGGTCGAAGGTCACGCTGCTCGTCATCCGCGGCAACGCGGCGGATCCGCACACGATCGAACTCGTGCGCGAACCGGCGGCGGGCCAGGACGTGACTGGCCGCCTGCAGGGCAAGGCCGGCTACATCCGAATCGCCTCGTTCGGTCCGAACGTCGCCCGCGCCGTCGCGTCCCAGGCGGCGGATCTCACGCGCGCCGGCGCCACCGGCCTGGTCGTCGACGTCCGGAACAGTGCCACCGGCGAACTCGAGGCCGGCCTGTCCGTCGCCCGGCAGTTCGTCGCGCCGGCCGGGACGCTGGCCATCAAGGAGGTGCGCGGCGCGGCGCGCCAGCCGCTCGTCGCGGCCGCTGCCGACGGCACGATCAAGCTGCCGACGGTCGTCCTCGTGGACAACGGCACCGCCGGCCCCGCCGAACTGTTCGCGGCGGCGCTGTCCGGGAACCAGCGCGCGACGCTGGTTGGCGAGCACACCATCGGACGTGCCGCGATGCAGAAGCTCGTGCGCCTGCCTGACGGCTCCGGCATGTTGATCTCCAACGCCTGGTACCTCGGTCCCTCCGGCACGCCGATCCACGAGAAGGGCCTGACGCCGTCGGTCGCCATCGAAACACCGGACGTGGACTTCGGCGCCCCGACGCCCACCACCGACCCGGTCCTGCAGAAGGGGATCGAGGTGCTCGCTGGCCGAAGTAGCCGCGAACGTGAGAACTGAGAACGGAGAACTTGAACTAAGGACACGGCGCGGCCGTCGGGCCGGCCTGTCTTCGTCTCGCCTGTTCTGTGTTCTCAGTTCTACGTTCTCAGTTCTCCGTTCGACCAGCGTCCCTTCCGTCAGCAGTTCTGCCTTGACACCCGATCGGCGCTCGCGTATAACCGCTCAGTCGCCGCGTTCTGCGGCGCTGAACGTTGTGCGTTGATTTCGTCGAGGGGAGGAGGGTCGCAGTGAACAAACAGGAACTCATCGAAAAGATCGCCAAGGACACCGGGGCCACCAAGGTCCATGCCGCCGCCGCCCTCGAGTCGGCTCTCGACGGGATCACCCGCTCACTGAAGAAGGGCGACGCGATCACGTTCGTCGGCTTCGGCACCTTCAAGACGTCGGTGCGCAAGGCGCGCACGGCGCGCAACCCGCAGACCGGCGCCGCGATCAAGATCCCGAAGCGCCGCGTGGTCCGCTTCACCGCCGGCAAGGCGCTGAAGGAAGCGGTCAAGTAGTCGCGGACGTGCCCCTGCCTCGCCGAGGCCGTGAGGCGGCGAAGCGCGAAGGCGGGTGGCCGCGGAACCCAGACGGGGCGGACGTCAGCGTCCGCCCCGTGCATTTTGTCCCTCCCGCCGACAGGCCGCGCATCCTTGGCCCGGCGTCGTTGACCGGGCCTGGCGCCGTTGCTATACTAATCACTTCTGTAAGTCCCGGCTTTTCTTGATAGAGGCGCGTAGCTCAGTTTGGTTAGAGCGCCTGCTTGACACGCAGGAGGTCGGCGGTTCGAGTCCGCCCGTGCCTACCACCCTCGATTCCGCCGTCAGCTGGAGGCGAGTGGCTCGATTAGGGAAACTGCCGGGTTGTGAGGGCCCGGAATCCCGACCGCTGATGGCTGAACACGCCTTCGATGCCCTGAGCGAGCCCGCGAGCGTGCGCGAGTCGAAGGGCCTCGGCTCCTGATCACCCGGATGAACCACGTCACTGTCACGTTGCCGGACGGATCGCGTCGCAGCGTCCCCCAGGGGACGACCGTGCGAGAACTGATGGCGGATCTTCCGCCGCGCGTGGCGAAGTCCGCCCTCGCCGCGATGGTCGACGACCGCATGGTCGATCTCTCGCACGCGCTCGACCGCGACGCCTCGGTTCGCCTGGTGACGCCAGACGGCCCGGACGCGCTGCACCTCTATCGGCACAGCACTGCCCACCTGCTCGCCGCGGCGGTGGTCAACCTGTTCCCCGGCGCGCAGTGCGGTATCGGCCCGGCGACCGACGAGGGCTTCTTCTACGACTTCATCGTCGACCGGCCCTTCGTGCCCGAAGATCTCGCCGCCATCGAGGCGAAGATGAAGGACCTCGCGCAGCAGGACCTGCCCTACCGGCGGGAGCTGTGGCCGCGCGACGACGCCAAGGCCTTCTTCGCCGGGAAGGGCGAACCGCTCAAGGTCCAGCTGATCGACGAGAAGACCGCGGGCCAGCCGGACGTGTCCTGCTACACCATCAAGGACAAGGACACCTTCGTCGACTTCTGCATCGGACCGCATGTCCCGTCGACCGGCAAGCTGAAGGCGTTCAAGGTGCTCTCCGCGTCGAACGCCTACTGGAAGGGCGACGCGAAGAACCAGCCGATGCAGCGCATCTACGGCACGGCGTTCTTCAGCGAGTCGGACCTGAAGGCGCACCTGCAGCGGCTCGAAGAGGCGAAGAAGCGCGACCACCGGAAGCTGGGGCGCGAGCTGGGCCTCTACATGTCGCACCCCTGGGCGCCCGGCGCCGCCTTCTGGCTGGCGAAGGGCACGACGCTCTACAACGCGCTCGCCAACTACATGCGGGGCGTGCTGTTTCCCAACGGGTACGTCGAGCTGAAGACGCCGCTCATCTTCAACAAGGCGCTCTGGGAGACCTCGGGGCACTGGGGCCACTACCGCGAGAACATGTTCATCGTCGAGTCCGAGGGCGAGATGATGAGCATGAAGCCGATGAACTGCCCGGGCCACATGCTCGTGTTCGGGAGCGAGGTTCGCAGCTACCGCGACCTGCCGCTGCGCTTCCACGAGCAGACGCCGCTGCACCGCAACGAGGCGTCGGGCGTGCTCTCCGGCCTCACGCGCGTGCGGCAGTTCTCGCAGGACGATGCCCACTGCTTCGTCACCGAGGACCAGATCGAAGAGGAAGTGGAGCGGCTGATTCGCCTCGTGCAGCGCGTCTACGGCGACTTCGACCTGGAGTTCTCCGCCAAGCTGTCCACGATGCCCGAGGTGCACCTGGGCGAGGCGGCCACCTGGGAGCATGCCGAGGCGCAGCTGAGACAGGCGCTGGCCAACGCGGGCCAGGCCTACACGATCAACGCGGCCGACGGCGCGTTCTACGGGCCGAAGATCGACTTCGACATCACGGACGCGATCGGGCGGAAGTGGCAGTGCGCCACCATCCAGCTCGATTACCAGATGCCGCAGCGCTTCGATCTGAAGTACATCGGCGCGGACAACACGGAGCACCGCCCGGTCGTGATTCACCGCGCGATCATGGGCAGCTTCGAGCGCTTCATCGCGCTGCTCATCGAGCACTACGCGGGCGCTTTCCCCCTGTGGCTGGCGCCGCTGCAGGCGATCGTGCTGCCGATCGCCGACCGGCACCTGGCGTACGCGGCGACGGTCCGCGACCGCCTGGCCGCCGCCGGCCTCCGGGCGGAACTCGACGAACGGCAGGAGAAGATCGGGTACAAGATCCGCGAGGCGCAGCTGCAGAAGGTGCCCTACATGCTCGTGGTCGGCGACCGCGAGGTGGAGCAGGGTGCCGTGGCGGTGCGCAGGCGCGCGGACGGCGACCAGGGCTCGCGCCCGGTCGAGGAGTTCATCGCCTCGGCGCTCGAGGAAGTCGAGCGCAAGGGCAAATAGGGATTTCCCATCGGGAAATCTGTCTGGTGACCTTCAAAGGGGGTCCATATCGCTTTCGATCGCTCCGGCCCGCGACGTGACGACCGCACGAGGATCAACGAGCGCATCCGCGTGCGCGAGGTGCGTGTCATCGATGACGCCGGCCAGCAGCTCGGCATCATGCCGCCGCAGCAGGCGCTGGCCATCGCCCGGCAGAAGGGGCTCGACCTGGTGGAAGTCGCCGCCACGGCGCAGCCGCCGGTCTGCCGCATCATGGACTTCGGGAAGTACCAGTACCAGGAACAGAAGCGTACGCGGGAAGCCCGGAAGCACCAGAAGGTCATCGAGGTCAAGGAGATCAAGTTCCGGCCGAAGGTCGACGAGCACGATTACCAGTTCAAGAAGAAGCACATCGAGCGCTTCCTGCTGGACGGCGACAAGGTGAAGGCGACGATCTTCTTCCGCGGGCGCGAGATCGCGCACCCGGAGATCGGCCGGCGGATCCTCGAGCGCCTGATCCAGGAACTGGCCGAAGTGGCGATCGCGGAGTCGATGCCGCGGATGGAGGGCAACACGATGCACACCATCCTCTCGCATCGCCCGGGCAAGCAGCAGGCGGCGCCCAAGCCGGCGACGCCGACGACGACGGCTCCGAGCGGGACCTAGCGGGACCCGGCGGCGCATTGTGTAGGGACGGGATCGTAGGGCGGGTCTTCAGACCCGCGCCTGAAGCGGGGAACGAGAGACTGTCATGCCCAAACTCAAGACGCACCGGGGCGCGGCGAAGCGCTTCAAGAAGACGGGAACCGGGAAGTTCATGCGCAGCAAGGCGTACAAACGCCACCTGCTGAGCAGCAAGACGACCAAGGAGAAGCGCCACCTCTCCGGGACCGTCGTGGTGTCCGACCAGGACGCCGCGAAGGTCAAGAGGATGCTTCCCTACAAGTAGATTTTGGCAATTCTCGATTTTTCGATCTGTCGATTCTCCGGGCCCGGGACGATTCGATCTCCCCAGTCTCAAGATCGTCTATCGCAAAATCGCGACATTCGCACTGGAAGCGTAAGGAGATACTGCGATGCCTCGAGTCAAACGCGGAACGGTACGACGGGCCAAGCGGAAGAAGTTGCTCGGCCTGGCCAAGGGCTACTACGCGCGCAAGAGCAAGCTCTATCGCTCCGCGAAAGAGGCGGTCGACACGGCGCTCAAGTACGCGTTCGTCGGCCGCCGCAACAAGAAGCGCGACTTCCGCCGCCTGTGGATCGTCCGGATCAACGCGGCCGCGCGCGAGCAGGGCCTGACCTACGCGCAGCTGATGCGCGGGCTGAAGACCGCCGGCGTCGAGCTCGATCGGAAGATGCTCGCCGACCTGGCGGTGAAGTCGCCGGCCGCGTTCGCGAAGGTGGCCGCGCAGGCCAAGGACGCATTGGCCACGGTGCCCGCCGTCGCGTAGATCAGCAGCCGCGGCCCTCCGTGGCTGCGTCTGCCGCAGTAGTGGGCGGTGTGCAGTGGACAGCGGGCAGCATGCTCGCTGCCTACCGCTCACTGCCCACTGCCATCTTCACCACCCGGGTCCCAGCAGGTGTCCATGCCCGACGCCGCCGAGATTGACCGCCTCAGGGCGGAGTTCCAGGCCGCGCTCGCCGAGGCGGCGACCGACGAGGCGCTGCGGGGCGTCCGCGACCGCTACCTCGCGCGCAAGGGCGGCGTGATCGCCTCGCTCATGAAAGCCGTCGCCGGCGCATCGCCCGCCGACCGCCCGCTCCTCGGCCGCCTCGCCAACGAGTTCAAGAACGAGATCGAAGCGCGCGTCGCCGAGAAGCGCGGCGCGCCTCGAGGCCTCCCGCCCGGTCGCCGGCGCGGTGGACGTCACCCTTCCCGGCCGCCTCGCGCCGCTCGGCCATCTCCATCCCCTCACCGCCGTCCGCAACCAGGTCGAGGCGGTCTTCAGCCGAATGGGCTACGAGATCATCGAGGGGCCCGAGATCGAGGACGACTACCACAACTTCGAGGCGCTCAACATGCCGCCGGAGCACCCGGCGCGTGACATGCAGGACACGCTGTTCCTCGCGCGCCCCGTCGCGCAGCGCCGCGGCGTGTCGCCCGGCACCCGCACGAGCACGCGGCCGCCGTCGCCGGAGCGCGCCGCCGACGCTCCTGCGGACGCACACCTCCTCCATGCAGATCCGCTACATGGAGGCGCACGAGCCGCCGGTCCGCATCGTCGCCATCGGCAAGGTGTTCCGCCGCGACAACCCGGACCTCACCCACACGCCCGATGTTCCACCAGTTCGAGGGGCTGCTCGTGGGCGAGCACGTGACGTTCGCGGACCTCAAGGGCACGCTCACGGCGTTCATCCGCGAGCTGTTCGCGCCCGACACGAAGGTGCTCTTCCGCCCCAGCTTCTTCCCCTACACCGAGCCGAGCGCCGAGGTGTTCATCGGCTGCGTGTTCTGCGAGGGGAGCGGCTGCCCGGTGTGCAAGCGCACCGGCTGGCTCGAGATCCTCGGCAGCGGCATGGTGCATCCGGCGGTCTTCGAGGCGGTGGGCTACGATCCCGAGCGCTACACCGGGTTTGCCTTCGGCACGGGCATCGAGCGGGTGGCGCTTCTCAAGTACGGCGTGGACGACATCAGGCTGTTCTACGAGAACGACCTGCGTTTCCTGGAGCAGTTCCCCTTTTGAAACTCCTGCTTTCGTGGCTCCGTGAATTCGTGGACGTGACGGCCGCCGGCGCCGGACGTGGCGTCGAAGCTGTCGATGCGCGGGTTCGAGGTCGCCTCGGTCGAAGAAGTCGAGTGTCGCGCAGAGCTCCCCGCCTCCGCTCGCCACGAGACAGGCGAGCTACGGCGGGTCCGCCGAAGCCTTGGCGAAGGCGGACAGCTCGGCGATCATGTGATCGACTTCGAGATCACCGCGAACCGCCCCGACTGCCTCTCGGTCACCGGCCTCGCCCGCGAGGCGGCCACGGCCTTCACGCTGCCGCTGCGCCTGCCGTGGGACCCCGCCGGCCGGCCCGTCAGCATGTCCCGGCCGACACCCGCGCCGACGGCGCCGGAGGTCCCGCTCGACGGCCTGCGCGTCGTGATCGAAGACCCCGACCTGTGCCCGCGATACGTCTCCGCGATCGCCGAGGTGCGCGTCGGACCGTCGCCCCAATGGCTGGCCGACCGCCTGACCGCGGCCGGCGTCCGCCCGATCAACAACGTCGTGGACGTCACCAACTACGTCCTCCTCGAGATCGGGCACCCGATGCACGCGTTCGACCTCGAACGGCTTGGCGGCCGGGAGCTTCGCGCGCGCCGCGCCCGGACCGGCGAGACGATCGTCACCCTGGACGGCGAGAAGCGCGAGCTCGACGCCGAGATGCTCGTCATCGCCGACGCCGTAGCGCCGCAGGCTGTCGCTGGCGTGATGGGCGGCGCGGCATCCGAGGTATGGAGCGGCACGCGCCTGGTCGCCTTCGAGAGCGCGTACTTCAAGCCGGCATCCGTGCGCCGGACGAGCAAGCGGCTCGGCCTGAAGACCGAGGCGTCCTCGCGCTTCGAGCGGGGCACCGACATCGCCGCCCCGGTGGCGGCGCTCGAGCGCGCCTGCGCGCTGCTCGAGCAGATTGGCGCCGGCCGCCGCCGCGGCGACATGGCGGACTGCTATCCTGCCCCGCGCGGACCCGCGCAGGTGCGGCTGCGCCGGGCGCGCATCGCCCGTCTGCTCGGCACCGTCGTCGAGGACGCCGACGTGCTCCGCATCTTCGCAGGCCTCGGCTTCGACGTCGTCCCGTTGCCGGACGGGTGGGTGGCTACCATCCCGACGCACCGCGTCGACATCTCGCGCGAGGTGGACCTCATCGAGGAACTGGCGCGGCACCAGGGCTACGATCGCGTGCCGACCACCTTCCCCCCGCTCCACGAGATGCCGCCGCGCCCCGACCCGCGGATCGCCCGCAAGGGGCTGCTTCGCCACGTACTGACGGCCGCCGGCTTCTCGGAGGCGATCGGCTTCACGTTCATCGAGGCCGTCGCGGCAAGACCGTTTGCCGCGCGGGCAGAGACGCCCGTGCTGACTGACGAGCCGGACGCCGATCTCATTCCCCTGGCGTACCCGTTGTCGGAAAAATTCGCCGTCCTGCGGCCGTCGTTGCTGCCCGGCCTGGTGGACGCGGTCGCGCACAACCGACGCCGCGAACAGCCGGATGTCCGCCTCTTCGAAATCGGCGAGGCATTCTCGCTCACCGGCGGCGAGCAGCGGCGCATCGCGTTCGCCTGGGCGGGGGCCGGAACCCTCGCGCACTGGTCGGGCGGCCAGCGCCCGGTGGACTTCTTCGACGCGAAGGGCGTGATCGAGCGCGTCGGCGAGGCGCTTGGCCTGGCCTTCCACTGCCAGGTCGCAACGCGGCCCTGGCTGGTGCCCGGCCGCACGGCCGGCATCCGCGTGAGCAACATCGAGGTCGGCGCCTTCGGAGCGCTGCTGCCGGCCATCGCGCAGGCGCGCGAGGTGCCGGGCTCGGACGACGTGTACGTGGCGGAACTGGATCTCGACGCGCTCGACCGGCTGGTGCCGGAGGGCGACGCGCAGTTCCGCGCCCTGCCCCGCTTCCCGTCAATCGTGCGCGACCTCTCGATACTCGTGGACGAGGGCTTGCCTTCCGAGCGCGTTCGCGCGACCATTCGAGCGGCGGCGCCCGAGACGCTGGTGCGCATCGACGAATTCGACCGCTACAAGGGCAAGAACATCCCCGAGGGCCACCACAGCCTGTCGCTGCGCCTGACGTTCCGATCGCCCGACCGAACGCTCGTGGACGCCGAAGTGCAGCAGGCGATGGATCAGGTCCTCGGCGCGCTGGTGCGCGAGCACGGGGCCGTGCAGAGATAGTGGGATTTTGCCTATTTGTCGAATTGGCGAATTTGCGATTTGCCAACAGCGTGACATGACGGCGCCATGCGGCCTGACTGCAATCGTCAATCGACAATCGCTCAATCGAAAAATGGCCCAAATATCACCAAGAGGATTTGAACCGTGCCCAAGACCCAGCCCCCCGCCGATCTCGAAGCGCTCGATCGGCTCGAACAGAAGGTGAAGTTGCTCGTGTCCACCATCGGCCGCTTGCACGCCGAGCGTGACCGGCTGGCCGAGGACAACCGGCAGCTGACCGCCGACCTCGACGCCACGCGCGAGCGCCTCGCCGAGGCCGAGAACGGGGCCGCGGAAATCGACTCGCTCCGCCAGGAGCGCGAGCACGTCCGCTCGCGGGTCGCCGGGATGCTGGAAGAACTCGAAGGGTTGAGCCTGTAGGCGCGAGGGTTCGGCTTCCTTGAGCCCTGAGCCCTGAGCCTTAAGCCTGACATGGCCGATTCCCCGCGCGTCGTCTCGGTGGAGATTCTCGGGCAGCAGTACCCAATCCGCAGCCCGCTGGACGCGACGTACGTGGCGGACCTGGCCGCGTACGTGGACGAGAAAATCCGCTCCACCGCCGACATCACGCCAACCACCGATACGGTCCGCCTCGCCGTGCTCGCCGCGCTCAACATCGCCGACGAGTACTTTCACGTGCGCGACGGCGAGCGCGGACGCCGCGAACTCGTCGTCGATCGCGTCGCCCGCCTCGAACGCCTCATCGACGATGCGCTGGTGGCGGCGGGGATCCAGATCCAGGACCGGTAGGGGCGCCGGCCCTACGGCACCGGCCGCGTCCAACCGATAAGCACATCAGGAAAAGAGCCGGTGATCGTGCGAGAACCGTGCCGGAAGCGGGTCTGTTTTCGCCTTGACCGGGGGTGGGTGACGGTCTAAGATCGACCCAGATTTTGAGTTCCCTGCTTTGCTCGTGATGGATTTGGAGGCTCGCTTGAGCCAACATTTCCGACAAGCGAGTCGCGAGGTCGCGCCGTGTGCATGCCTCCGATGGAGGAAGCCTGACGCGCGGCCAACAAAAGCGGCTCCACCTGCTTAACGCAGGTTCATGCGACCTCCCCACACGGCAAAGCGGGGCCTTTCTCTTTGCGCTCTCCCCTCTCCGCTAATCGCGGGGCTTTCCCCCGCTTCCCCCAGGCCCAGCCCCGCGTGTCCCGTTGAGGGCTTTCGAAAAAAAGGACGCGGCATGCCCGACGTCGTATATGCGGTCTTCGGCCTCGCGGCCGCGCTCGTCGCGGTCGGAGTTTTCGGATACTGGGTGGCCTCGCGGAAACGGATCGCGGCCGAGACGATCGGACGCGCCGAGGAGCAGGCACGCGCCACGCTGCGCGACGCCGAACGCGAGGTGGAGAACCGGAAGAAGGAAGCCCACCTCGAAGCGAAGGAGAAGGCGCACGAGACCCTGATGGAGGCCGAGCGCCTCGCGCAGGACCGGCGCCAGCAGGTGGCGCGCCTCGAGCAGGTCCTCACCAAGAAGGAGGAGAAGCTCACCGAGCGCCTCGCCTCCGCCGAGCAGCACGAGAAGGAGCTGCGGTCGCGCGAGCAGGCCATCCGCGACCGGGAGAAGGCCACCGGCGCCACGGCGGCGAAGTACGAGCAGTTGCTCTCGGACCAGCAGAAGGAGCTCCAGCGCGTCGCCGGCCTCACGACCGACGAGGCGAAGGAGCTGCTCCTCAAGCAGATCGAGAGCGACGCCCGCCGCGAGGCCGCCAACCTCGTCAAGCGCCTCGAGTCCGAGGCGCGCGAAACGGCGTCCGCCCGCGCCAAGCAGATCGTCACCGAGGCGATCCAGCGCAGCGCCCCCGAGCACGCCATCGAGACGACGGTCTCCGTCGTCGACCTCCCGAGCGACGACCTCAAGGGCCGCATCATCGGCCGTGAGGGGCGGAACATCCGCGCGCTCGAGGTCGCCACCGGTGTCGATCTCATCGTGGACGACACGCCCGGTGCCATCATCCTCTCCGGCTTCGATCCGTACCGCCGCGAAATCGCCAAGCAGGCCATCGAACGCCTCATCGCCGACGGCCGCATCCACCCCGCCCGCATCGAGGAAGTCGTCGAGAAGGTGAAGGCCGAGCTCGACGAAACGGTTCGCAAGGAGGGCGAGGCGGCCGCGTTCGAGCTGGGGCTGCACGACCTGCGGCCCGAGGTTCACCGCATGATGGGGCGGCTGCGCTTCCGCACCAGCTACGGCCAGAACGTGCTGAACCACTCGAAGGAAGTCGCCTATCTCGCCGGCCTGATGGCGCGGGAGCTGGAGCTCGACTGGCGCCTCACCGTCCGGGCGGCGTTCCTCCACGACATCGGCAAGGCGGTCGACCGCGAGATGCAGGGCACGCACCTGGACATCG
This sequence comes from uncultured Acidobacteriota bacterium, assembly GCA_963724775.1. Classification (GTDB taxonomy): domain Bacteria; phylum Acidobacteriota; class Vicinamibacteria; order Vicinamibacterales; family Fen-181; genus CAVRWB01. Next base: position 29,693 of record CAVRWB010000017.1, on the reverse strand, counting down.
GCGTCGATTTCCTGCGCCGCCAGGGGGAGAGCGACGCGGTCATCAACGTGGTCGCCGCGCACCACATGGACGTGGATTGGCCGTCGATCGAGGCGATGCTCGTGCAGGCGGCCGACGCGATCTCGGCGGCGCGGCCCGGTGCGCGCCGGGACATCCTCGAGTCCTACGTGAAGCGGCTCGAGAAGCTCGAGGGGATCGCGGACTCGTTCAAGGGCGTCTCGAAATCGTTCGCGCTGCAGGCGGGCCGCGAGGTCCGCATCATGGTCGAGAGCGAGAAGATCAGCGACGAGGAAGCGGTCTGGCTGTCGAAGGACATCGCCCGGCGCATCGAGAGCGAGCTGGAGTACCCGGGCCAGATCAAGGTCACCGTGATCCGCGAAACGCGCGCGGTCGAGTTTGCGAAGTAGAATAGACGACGTGCCAAGCGCAGGGTGCTGGAGGCCGAGGGCGGCGCCGGCTGTGGAGTGCCGGGTGCGATGAACCGATAAATCACTGTGACACCGGCACTTGGCCGGGTATTTGGACAACATCGAGCGGACCACACGGGGCATCAGGCCCCGTGTTCCGTTTCGGGCCCTTCGACCCCCGGCGGCCGCGCCCGCCGCGGTCAGGACCAAGGGGGCCCTTCGACCCGGCGGCCGCTGCCGCCACGCTCAGGACCAGCCCTTCGACTCGGCGGCCCCGGCCGCCTCGCTCAGGACAAGGGGGCATAAGGCTGTGGGCACTGTCGGCGAGATCGGCGAGCGGGCGATCATCGAGCGGATCCGCACGCGCCTCTCTCCCCCGCCCGCCTGGGTGGCCATCGGGATCGGCGACGACGCGGCGGTGCTGCGCCCGGAGCGAAACCGCGCGGAGGTCATCACCACCGACGCGCTCGTCGAGGGGGTCCACTTCGATCGCGCCTACGTGCCGCCGGCCGCCATCGGGCACAAGGCGCTTGCGGTGAACCTGAGCGACCTCGCGGCGATGGGGGCCGAGCCCCGGGCGGCGCTCCTGTCCCTCGTGCTGCCGTCGGCGCTGCCCGTCGACGACCTCGACGGGATCCTCGACGGCCTGCTGGCGCTCGCGGCGAGCCATGGTGTCGCGCTGGTCGGCGGCAACGTCGCCCGCTCGCCCGGACCGCTGGTCGTGGACGTGACGGCGACAGGCGTCGTGAAGCCGCGCCGGGTGCTGACGCGCTCCGGCGCACGACCGGGCGACGACATCTACGTGAGCGGCGAGGTGGGCCTGGCCGCGGCCGGCCTGGCGCTCTGCCAGCGACGCGCGGGAGCGTCGCGAGAGGCCTCTCCGGCCTCCTCGTGGAACCCGGCTCTGGCCGGCTTGGAGAGCGACGAAGCGCAAGCGTCGTGTATCGAGCGCTTCCTGAGGCCCGAGCCTCGAATGCGCCTCGGTCAGCTGCTCGCGCGGAGCGGGGTCGTGACATCGTGCATCGACCTGAGCGACGGCCTGGCGGACGCCGTCGATCAGGTGGCCGCCGCGAGCCGGGCTGGGGCGATCATCGAGGCTGCCGCCATCCCGGTGCCGGAGATCGCGCGGGCCGCGCTCGGTGTGCGCACCGGCGGCTGGCTCGAAGCCGCCATCGCCGGCGGCGAGGACTACGAATTGCTGTTCACCAGCCCTCCTCGGCGGCGCCGGGCGTTGTCCGCGGTGCTGCAGCACGCCCAGGGCGTGGCGTGCACGAAGATTGGCCGGGTGACCCGCGACCGCCGGTTGGTGCTCCGGCGCGGCGCGGTGGACGAGGCGCTCCCCACGGGGTTCGCGCACTTCCGATGATCGAGTTCACACGGACGGTAATTCGGCGGTGGGTGGACAAGCTCTTCCACCTGCACGATACGCCGAAGCGGACGGCGGCGGCGTTCGCGCTCGGCGTCTTCTTCGGGTTCTCCCCGTTCCTCGGGCTGCACACGCTGCTCGCGCTCGGGTGCGCGTTCGTGTTCAACCTGAACCGGGTGGCGGTGCTGGTCGGCGTCTACTCGAACCTGCCGTGGATCATCGCGGCCTGGTACGCACTGACCACCGCGTTCGGCGCCTGGCTGCTGCGCACGCGGGTGCCGCTCGGCCTGGGCGAGACGCTGCGGGAACTGTTCGAGCTGTCGCTGTTCCAGCCGCACTTCTGGGACAGGCTGTGGAACCTGATGCGGCCGCTCCTCTGGCCGTATTTCGTCGGCTCGCTCATCGGCGCCGGCGTACTGGCCGTGGTGGCGTATTGGCTGGTGCTGGGGTACCTCGAAGCGCGCCACCGGCTGCACCTCGAGAAGCTGAACCTCGAGAAACTTCATCTCGAGAAGCTGCACCTCGAGAAACTCCGCCGGCGGCGCAAGGACTGAATGCGAATCTCGATCTCGCACTCGCTCTGGCGCAAGCTCGTGGTGACGCTGATCGTCGCGGTCGGATTCGTCCTCTTGTACCAGGCGACGATCCTCGACTCGAAGTACGCGGCGCGCCAGGCGCTGCTGCGCGCGGAGCAGGCCGAGCCGGGACCGGGCACCCGCCTCCGCTTCACGGCAAGCGCGTACTGCCGCGGCGACGTCACCGCGTCCGGCGTGGCCGTGCGCACGGGCATCGCGGCGGCGGACCCCGACCTGCTACCGGTGGGATCGGTCGTTCAGCTCGAAAAGGTGGGCCAGAAGTACGACGGCGTCTACACCGTCATGGACACCGGCCCCGTCGTGAAGGGCCGCCGGCTCGACATCTACATGTGGAACTGCGACGAGGCCGTCAGCTTCGGCATGCGTCGGGTCCAGGTGTTCGTTCTCCGCCTCGGCTGGAACCCGCGCGCGTCCGGCCCCACCCTGCTCGACGCCCTCATGCCCTGGCGAGAGAAGGCCAAGGCGCCCGCGGTGGCCCCCGCCGAACGCCGCCCCAGGGCAGAGGGCACAGAGCTGCCGCAGTTCCCCCAGAAGTAGATTTTCGCGATTTTGCGATTTTCCGATCTTCCGATCTTCCGATTTTGAATCAGTTGCTCACAGATGAGCCACTGCGCGCTTCCTGGTCCTTGTACTGGAGCTGGTAGAGGCGGTAGTAGATGCCGCGGCCGGCGAGCAGCTGCTGGTGGGTGCCCGCCTCGCGCAGTTCGCCCTTGTGGAAGACGAGGATCTTGTCCATGTCCTGGATGGTCGAGAGGCGGTGGGCGACGGCGATCGTCGTCCGGCCGGCCATCAGGACCTTCAGCGCGTCGCGGATGAGCAGCTCGGTCTCGGTATCGACGCTCGAGGTGGCCTCGTCGAGGATGAGGATGCGCGGGTCGAAGGCCAGCGCCCGCGCGAAGGAGAGCAGCTGCTTCTGACCCACCGAGAGGTTCGCCCCGCGCTCGCCCACCTGGCTCTCGTAGCCGTCCGGCAGCCGCTCGATGAAGCGCGACGCGTGGACCGCCTCTGCCGCCCGCTTCACCGCCTCGTCGTCTATCCGCTCGTCGCCCAGCCGGATGTTGCTGGCGATGGTGCCGGAGAAGAGCTGGACGTCCTGGAGGACGAGGCTGAAGAACGCGCGGAGGTCCTGCAGCGGCAGCTCGCGGATGTCCACGCCGTCGACCAGGATGCGACCGCGCGTGACGTCGTAGAACCGCATCAGCAGGTTGATGAGCGTCGACTTGCCCGCGCCCGTCGCGCCCACCACGCCCACGCGCTCGCCAGGCTTCACGTCGAAGGACACGTCGCGCAGGACGAACTCCTCGCCGTTGTAGGCGAACCAGACGTGGTCGAAGGAGAGCTGACCGGTTGTTGCTTCCCTCAGCTCTGCCTGCATCTCCAGTCGCAGCAGGCCTTCAGGCCTGCTCGAGGCCGACCCGGGCTGAAGCCTCGATGCACCTGATGATCCAGGCAGCGGTGATTGGATCTTCACCGGCGTATCCAGCAGCGTGAAGATCCGCTCCGACGAGGCCATCGCCGCCTGCAGCAGGTTGAACTTCTCGGACATGTCGCTGATCGGCCGGAAGAAGCGCTGCGAGTACTGGATGAAGGCGACCAGCGACCCGAGCGTCAGCACCTGCGCGATGACCAGGCCGCCGCCGTACCAGATGATCAGCGCGACGGCCAGCGACGCCCGTCACCTCGATGGCCGGGTAGAAGACGGCGTAGTAGAAGATCGACGCGATGTTCGCGTCGCGGTGGCCGCGGTCGATGGCGTCGAAGCGCCGGAAGTTCTCCGCCTCGCGCCGGAACAGCTGCACCGTCGCCATCCCGCTGATGTTCTCCTGCAGGAAGGCGTTGATGCGGGCGATCCAGGTCCGCACCGTCCGGTACGACTCGCGCACGTTCCGCCGGAACCACTGCGTGATGAGGACGATGAGCGGCAGCACCGAGAAGGCGACGAGCGCCAGCCGCCAGTTCATCGTCAGCGAGCACGATCATGATGCCGGCGAGCGTGAACACGTCGCCGAACACCGAGACGACGCCCGAGGCGAACAGGTCGTTGAGGACGTCCACGTCCGTCGTGACGCGGGTCATCAGCCGGCCGACCGGGTTGCGGTCGTAGAACTGGACGTCCAGGCGCTGCAGGTGCCCGTAGATCTGCATGCGCATGTCGTACATGATCCGCTGCCCGAGTCACTGCAGGATGTAGGTCTGCAGGTACTCGAGGACGAACGAGCCAACGAGGATGGCGAGGAAGCCCAGCGCGATCAGGTTGAGGCCGGCGAGATCGCTGGTTGGCGATGTAGCGGTCGATCGCCACCTTCATCAGGTAGGGCTGCGCCAGCTGCAGCATCGACCCGCCGATGATCGCGCACGAGCGCGCCGGCCGCCTGCGGCACGGTACGGCCGCAGGTACCGCAGCAGCCGCCGCATCAGCCGCCCGTCGTACGCCTTGCCGAGGACCTCTTCTTCGTGCATCTTGAACAGCGGACAGCGGGCAGCAGTCAGTGCGTCCCGCCTCACGATGGCGCCCGAGACGTCTGTCCCACCAGACACGATGGTCGCGGGAGCGCCTACCCGCGCCGTCCGTTGGGCTGAGCCGTAGCTGCAAGCGGCCAGCTGCCGGCTGCCAGCTACGAGGCGGCCAGCTCCTCCTCCAATAGCTGCTTCCGGTACAGCTCCGCGTAGAAGCCGTCCTGACCCACCAGTTCGTCGTGCGTCCCGCGCTCGGCGATGCGGCCGTCGTCGAGGACGAGGATCAGATCCGCGTCGCGCACCGTCGAGACGCGGTGCGACACGATGATCGACGTCCGCTCGCGCATGACGCCGCGCAGGCGCGAGAGGATCTCCTCCTCGGTGTAGGTGTCCACCGCCGACAGCGCATCGTCCAGGACCAGGATCCGCGGGTCGACCAGCAGCGCGCGCGCCAGGGCTGTCCGCTGCTTCTGGCCGCCCGACAGCGTGATGCCCCGCTCCCCCACCAGCGTGTCGTAGCCCTTCGGGAAGGACGCCGACGTCCTTGTCGAGCCGGGCGACGCCGGCGGCCCACGCCACGCGCGACGGATCCGCTGTCGCCCCCTTCGTTCCTCGTTCTTCCTGTTCCGTTTCGGCGCCCGCGCCCGACCCAGGCGCGGCGGGGGCGGCGAACGCGATGTTCTCCGCGATCGACTCCGAGAACAGGAACGGCTCCTGCGGGACGAAGCCGATGGCGCCGCGCAGCTGCGCGAGCGACATGTCCCGCACGTCCACGCCGTCGATGAAAACCGTCCCGGCGGCGGGTCGAACAGCCGCGGCAGCAGGCTGATGAGCGTGGACTTGCCGGATCCGGTTGGCCCGACGAGCGCGACGGTCTGGCCCGGCGTCGATGCGCACGGAGATCCCGTCGAGCACGGTGCGCTCCCCGTACGCGAAGGTCAGGTTCCGGAACTCGACCTCGCCGCTGACATCGGGCAGCGTCACCAGCCGGTCGCCCGGCGGATCCTCGATCTCCGGCGCGTGCTCCAGCACCTCGAGCATGCGCTTCCACGACGCGAGGCCGCGCTGCACCATGTTCGTCACCCAGCCGAACGCGATCATCGGCCACGACAGCATCGCCAGGTAGGCGTTGAACGCGACGAACCCGCCGATCGTGATCCGGCCGCGGATCACCTCGCGGCTCCCCAGCCACAGCACCAGCAGCGCGCCCAGGCCGAGGAAGAACGACATGCTCGGGTAGAACATCCCCTGCAGGCGGATGAGCCGCCGGTTGCGCTCGAGGTATTCGCGGTTCGCGCGGGCGAAGCGCGCCATCTCGGCCGCTTCCTGGCGGTAGGCCCGCACGACCCGGACGCCGGCCAGCGCCTCCTGCGCGACCGCGCTCAGGTCCGAGAGCTGAGCCTGGATGCGCTCGAACCGCTTGTGAATGGCCGACGCCGAAGTAGCGGACGGCGATCGACACGAACGGCAGCGGGATCAGCGCGACCAGCGTCAGCTTCGCAGTCGATCGACAGCATCAGCGCGATGGCGACGACGAACAGGATGGCGGTATTCGCCGAATACATGATCGCCGGGCCGACCGTCATCCGGACGGCGTTGAGGTCGTTGGTGGCGCGCGACATCAGGTCGCCCGTGCGGTGCGCCTGGAAGTACCGAAGCGGGTAGCAGCTGGAGGCGCGCGAAGAAGTCGTTGCGCAGGTCGTACTCGATGTTGCGCGACACGCCGATGAGGATGCGCCGCATCAGGAAGCGGAACGTCGCGCCCACCGCGGCGATGCCGAGCAGGGTCATCGCGTAGAAGACGAGCTTCCCGCGGGTCACGCCGGTATAGAGGTCGTCCACGGCGTGCTTCAGCACCCAGGGCGACACCAGCGAGACCCCCGTCGTCACCAGCACGCAGCTCAGCCCGAGGGCGAAGCGCCGCCGGTAGCGGAGCAGGTACGGCAGCAAGCGTCGGACCGCGGACACCATCTTCCCAAAGTATCACAGTGATGCATTAGAATCCGGCCATGCACGCGCTCTACGTCCTTGTGCCCATCCTCTGCATCCTCGCGATCGCCTATCGCTACTACAGCGCCTTCATCGCCGCACGTCTCCTGGTCCTCGACGACACGCGCCGCACGCCGGCCCACACCCAGTACGACGGCCACAACTACTACCCGACCACGCGCTGGGTGCTGTTCGGCCACCACTTCGCCGCCATCACCGGGGCCGGCCCACTCGTCGGGCCGGTCCTCGCCGCGCAGTTCGGATACGCGCCCGGCCTCATCTGGCTCGTCACGGGCGTCGTCCTTGCCGGCGCGGTGCACGACCTGATCATCCTCTGGGCGTCCACGCGGCGCGGCGGCCGTTCGCTCGCGGAGATCGCCCGCGCGGAAATTGGCCCGGTGGCCGGCATGACCACCGGCCTCGCCATCCTCTTCATCGTCGTCATCGCGCTCGCCGGCCTCGGCCTGGTCGTCGTCAACGCCCTGAGCGAGAGCCCCTGGGGCACGTTCACCATCGGTGCCACCATCCCGCTGGCCCTCTTCATGGGCTTCTACATGTATCGCTTCCGCGCCGGCCACATCGCGGAAGCGACGGTGATCGGCGTGATCGGCCTGCTTCTGGCGGTCGCGTTCGGCAAGCCCCTCGCCGCCTCGTCCATTGGCTGGGTCTTCACGCTCACCCACGAGCAGCTGGTCATCGCGATGGGCGCCTACGGCTTCCTCGCCTCGGTCCTGCCGGTGTGGATGCTGCTCGCGCCGCGCGACTACCTCAGCGCCTTCATGAAGATCGGCACGATCGCGCTGCTCGTCGCGGGCGTCATCATCGTGAATCCCGCAGCTCCAGATGCCGGCGATGACCAGGTTCGTCTGCGGGCGGCGGGCCGATCATCCCGGGGCCGCTCTTCCCGTTCGTCTTCATCACGATTGCCTGCGGCGCCATCTCGGGGTTCCACGGCCTGATTGGCTCGGGGACGACGCCGAAGATGATCGACAAGGAGTCGGACATCCGGCCCATCGGCTACGGCGCCATGCTCATCGAAGGCCTGGTGGGCATCGTCGCGCTCATCGCCGCGACGGCGCTCCATCCGGGCGACTACTTCGCCATCAACGTGTCGCCGGCTGTCTTCGCCAACCTGGGAATCCCGACGGTCAACCTGCAGGCGCTGGAACAGGCCGGTGGGTGAAACGGTGACGGGGCGCACCGGCGGCGCGGTGTCGCTGGCGGTGGGCATGGCGCAGATCTTCAGCGGCCTGCCAGGCATGAAGGGCCTGATGGACTACTGGTACCACTTCGCCATCATGTTCGAGGCGCTCTTCATCCTGACGACCATCGACGCCGGCACGCGCGTGGCCCGCTTCCTCGTGCAGGAGTTCTTCGGCCACTTCTACAAGCCGTTCGCGCGCGCCGACTGGATGCCCGGCACGATTGTCTCGACGCTGCTCGTGGTGTTCGGGTGGGGCTATTTCATCTGGACGGGCAGCATCGGCACCATCTGGCCGATGTTCGGCATCAGCAACCAGTTGCTGGCGGTGGTGGCGCTCCTGATCGGCACCACGATTCTCATCAACCTCGGCCGTGCCCGCTACGTCTGGGTGACGGTGATCCCGCTCGTCTTCCTCTCGACGACCACCCTGTCGGCCGGCTTCCTGAGCGTGAAGGACAACTTCTGGCCGATGGCGGTCGGCCCGAACCCGGCCCTCCACGTCCAGGGCTACCTCAATTCCATCCTCACCGTGATCATGATGGGCTGCGTCATCGTGATCCTCGGCGCGGCCGTCCGCCGCTGGATCGCGGTTGGCAAGGGCGAGGCGAAGGTGGTGGCGGGGTAAGATTGAAGAACGTAGAACTGAGAACGAAGAAGGGAGAACTGAGAACCTGGCTGGCGCCGTCCTCCCAGCGCTTCCAACTGGTACGTCCTGCGTTCTGCGTTCTACGTTCTACGTTCTCAGTTCGGGACTCCTCTACAGTCTTCCGTTTTCCCGTCCGATATCGAGATAAGGTGTCGTGCCTGTCGCCGCACCGTGAAGGGATTAGCTCATGCGCGAGATATTCCGCCTGCTCGTCTGCTGCTGCGCCGCCGTCGCCCTTTCGGCAGCGAGCGCCAGTGCCCAGTACCGCCAGTACAAGCCCGCCGAGCAGCTGAGCGTCGGCGAGGCGTACCACGTGGAATTCTCGTTCGACTTCTGGAATCCCTCGCCCACCCTGCAGATCTCCAGCGAGTCGCTGGGGATCATCGGGGACACCATCGACGCCGTCCAGGACCTGGGTTTCGTTCAGAGCCGCTTCCGCGAAATGAAGGTGGTGCTCCGGCCGGCCAAGAAGCACAAGTTCCGCTTCGACTTCACGCCCATCAAGTTCAGCGCCGAGACGGTCCTCAAGCGGGACATCATCTTCAACGGCATCGAGTATCACGCCAACCTGCCGGTGAACTCGGAGCTCAAGTGGAAGCAGTACGCCGGCGCGTACGAGTGGGACTTCCTGTACAAGCCGCGCTGGTTCGTCGGTGTCGTCCTCGCGGCGAAATACACGACCGTGGACGTGAGCCTGGCCAGCCCGGTGGACAGCGATTTCAGCTCCATCGCCGCGCCGATCCCTTCGATCGGCGGCATCGCGCGGGTCTACGTGGTCAAGAACGTCGCCATCACCGGTGAGTACAACTACTTCAAGTTGCCCAGCAGCGTGGACAAGCTCAATCGCTACGACGGCAGGTCGTCGGACTTCAACCTCTACGGCACCGTCAACATCACGAACAACTTCGGCGCGCAGGTGGGTTACCGATCGATGGAGGTGGACTACCGCGTGAAGGCCGACACGGGCAACTTCGCCCTCAAGGGGATGTACTTCGGGGCGGTGACGAGATTCTAGGAAGGCTTACGGCCTACGGCTCAGGGCTCAGGGCTCAGGGCTTATGGCTCAAGGCTCAAGGCTTACGGCCGCAGACTTCGAGGGCACTGACGATTGGCGATTGGCGATTGGCGATTGGACGGTTTGATCGTCAATCGGCATTCATCACTCGTCATTCGCCAGTACCCTTTGGCTCGCACTTCCCAGTTCTCCGTTCTCCCTTCTCCGTTCTCACTTCTTCGTCAGAGCGTAGACCCGCCCCGCCCCTTCCACGTGCAGGAGCCGCAGGCGATCGCCGAACGCCTCGATGCGCGGCTCCACCGTCGCCCAGACGCCCGGCTCGTAGAGGTCGGTGTGGACGACAACGTAGTTCACCTTGATCTTCGCGAGCGCGTCGAGGCTCGCCTGGTCAGGGAACCCCTGCATCGCGGCGAAGAGCTCCTTGTGGAACGAGGTCCTGAACCCGCTGAAGCCGTTGACGGTCTTCTGCCAGTGGCCCATCGAGTGGAGCATGAAGAGTGACTGGCGGCTCTCGAAACCCGAGATGTCGGTGGGCACGTTCAGCGGCGCAAGCGGTACCTCCGCGATGACAAAGGGCTTGGGCTGCGTGTCGAGCCAGCGATCGACGGCGGGAATGTCGATGGGGTACGGCTGGGGATTGAGTGGGGCGACCGCGTACTCGAGGGCCAGGACGGCCATGGCGGCAGCCGCGAGAGCCCGCCGTTTGCGGGGGCTCAGACCCGCTGTGAGCCGGTCGAAGCCGAGACCGGCCAGCACGCCCAGGGCAAGGAGCGTGATAATCGTGAACCGGGCCGCCACGCGGACCATGTTGAAGGCGGGCAGCCAGTACACCCAGGGCCAGATCCCCAGCGGGGGCGGCGAAGCCAGCATGAGGCTGCCGAGCCCGAGGAGGCTGTAGAAGAGAAGCGCGCTCCGGCGATTGCGTGCCCGCCAACGCATGACGGCCGCGGGCGCGCGCAGAGCTGCACGGGCGGTCACGCGGGCTGCACGAGCGCCGCGCAGCACGACGGCCGCAATCAGGCGTGCGATGATTCGCAACCACCGTAGCGGATCGAACGGCACCCGCCTGGAGGCCCACGCCCGAAGGCCGATCATGACCGCGATAACGAGCCAGGACCGCCACGCCGCGCCAACCGAGAAGACCACCTGCCGCTCCCAGCGGATCTTGAACGGCCCGTGGAAGCCGCGATAGATCGCCACCCCCAATGCGGCGAGCACGAGCACGTCCAGCAGGAGCGCGAGGCTCCGCCACGCGATTGGCACGCGCGCAACCCTGCGCCCGGCGGCCTTGGTGAGAGCCGGGACGCTCGAGACAGGCGGGACGCTCGAGACAGGCGGAACGCTCGAGACAGGCGGGACGCCTGAGACAGGCGGGACGCCTGTCCTACTGTTACCCCGCCACGGCCACAGCGCGGCGAGGGCCAGCACGATCGGCAGGATCCCCATGAAGAGGACGCCCTTCGCCCGTTCGTTGATCTGGAGGCTGGGCACCAGGGAGATCAGGTACTGGTGAAAGTGGGTGTTGGACGACAGGAAGTTGACCCACGGCGGCGCCCAGTCGCGCGTCAGCGTCCGGTAGAGGCCGGCGTCCCTTTGAATGCTCCTGTACGGCAGGATGGCGAGGACGCTGGGCAGGATCGCCAGGACTCCCACGACCCCAAAGTCCCGCAGGCGCCGCAGGGGAGCGATGGGATCGCCCATGGCCACCCGGACCATGAGCAGCGCGGCGATCGAGATCATCGCGTAGACCGCGCCGTGCCCGCTCGACAGCACCTGGAGGGAGAAGAACGCGGTGGCGAGCCAGAGGTCGCGCCGACGGCCGGTATCGAGGTACCCGTGGAGCGAAGCGAGCGCGAAAGGCAGCCACTGGACCGCGTTCAAGTGCGGCTGCGACAGGCGGCCGAACCGCGGCGGCGCAAACGCGAAGACCATCCCCGTGATGAGCGCCGCACGCCCGCTCATGCCCAGCCGCCGGCCGAGGAAGTACCCGCCGAGCCCGCACAGCGCGCAGGAGACGATCGCCACAGTGCTCATGCCGAGGACGACGTTGCCGGTCAACCAGATGACGGGCGCCGCGATGAAGGCGCTGCCAATCAGGTTCTCGGCGAAGGCCAGCGTGTGGCGCTCGGGGTAGTAGATGTTTGCGTCGAAGATCGAGAACGGCTGGTGCAGGAACGCGTGCGCGTCCCAGCCGAAAATCCACGCGACGAGGTCGGTGTCGCCGCCGTGCAGCCAGGCGAGCGTCGCCGGGTGCTGGCTGAGCGGCCAGGTGGCTGCCAGCGTCAGGATGAAGAAGATGAGGGCGGCGGCCCAGAGAGGCAGCGAGTCGGACTCGGTGCCTGTGGCGCGTGTCGGCTCAACGGTCGCCTGGGTCATAATCCGCGTAATGATAGCCGAAGCCCGGACGGCCCTGAGTGTTAAGCCAATAGGCGTCAGGCCTTTTTCTGGCGCGGCTCCGCCGTCTGCGATAGACTGTGCGGCTGCAGCGGCCCGAACCCGGGCCGCCGACCCCGCCGTAGCGGCCGCTCCTCGTACCCGGACGGTTGGATCGCAGCGGTGTCATTCTCAAACAATCCCCGACAGACCCGGACGGGAGTGCGGTCCGCCGCGCGAGCGCGGGCCGCCGGGGTGAACCCGGACCACGGAGGAAGACAGATGCCAGCGGATACCGGCAACCGGAAGTGGCGCATCGGCGTCATCGGCTGCGGCGCGTGGGGCCCAAACCACGTGCGCAACTTCTCGGCGATGCCGAACGTCGAGGTCGTCGGCGTCGCGGACCTGCGCCAGGACAAGCTGGCGCGCGTCGCTGCGCTCGTGCCGGGGGTCGCCGGCTTCCAGAGTGCCGCGGAGATGATGGCCACGGCAAAGCCCGATGCCGTCGTTGTCTCGACGCCGACCAAGACCCACTACGAGGTGGTGAAAGAAGCGCTCCTCGCTGGAAAGCACGTCCTCTGCGAGAAGCCGCTGTGCGACACCGTGGCGGACGCCGAGGCCCTCGTTCGCCTGGCCGCGGAGAAGAAGTTGATCCTCATGGTGGGTCACGTCTTCCTGTTCAACCGCGGCATCCTCAAGCTCAAGGACCTGATTCAGAACGGCGACCTGGGGCGCATCTACTACCTGTTTGCGCGCCGGACGAACCTGGGCCCGATCCGCAGCGACGTCAACGCCGTGCTCGATCTCGCCTCGCACGACGTGTCCATCTACAACCACCTGCTCGGCGCCCCGCCCCTAGAAGTGTCCGCCGTCGGCCGGTCGTTCCTGCAGGCGGGCGTCGAGGACGTCAGCATCATCACGCTGCAGTACCCGAACAACGTGGTCGCCTCGATCCACGTCAGCTGGCTCGACCCCAAGAAGGTCCGCGAAATCACCGTCGTCGGCGAAAAGAAGATGGCGATCTGGGACGACCTGGCGACCTTGGGGCCCGTGATGCTGTTCGACAAGGGCGTCGTGGCCAAGCGGCAGGAGTACGCGGATTTCGGCGAGTTCCAGCTGCTGGCCCGCGAGGGCGACGTGACCGTGCCGCGCGTGCCGGCCGAGGAGCCGCTGCGATTGCAGTCGCGCGCGTTCGTCGAGGCGCTCGACGCGCCGGAGAAGCTGCAGAGCGACGGCCGGGTGGGCGCGGACGTCGTCCGCGTGCTCGCCGCCATCAACCAGTCGATGGCCAGCAACGGGGCCCCCGTGAAACTGTCCACGGAGGAAACTGCAAGTGTCTGATTCCTTCTTCAAGCATCCCCTCGCGCTGGTCGAGACCGACCAGGTGGGCGAGAAGACCAACGTCTGGGCCTACGCGCACGTGATGAAGAACGCGGTGGTCGGCAGCCACTGCAACATCGGCGACCACGCGTTCGTCGAGAGCGGCGCGGTGATCGGCAACGACGTGACGATCAAGAACGGCGTGGCCGTGTGGCAGTACGTCACCGTCGAGGACCGGGTGTTCCTCGGGCCGAACTGCTCGCTGACCAACGACATGCGCCCTCGCAGCAAGCGCGACTGGTCGCCGGTGTCGACAACGATCGGGACCGGGGCGACGGTGGGCGCCAACGCGACGATCGTCTGCGGCTGCCACATCGGCCGCCACGCATTCATCGGCGCGGGCGCGGTGGTCACCAAGCCCGTTCCCGATTACGCGTTCGTCTACGGCAACCCCGGCCGGGTGCACGGCTACGTCTGCGAGTGCTGCCAGCCGCTGAAAGGCAAGGGCCCCTCGCTCACGTGCAGCCAGTGCGGGCTGACCTACATCAAGACGCGGACTGGAGTACGGAAAGCCGAGAGCGGACAGCGGACGGCGGCCAGCGGATCGCGGAAGAAATCCGTCGGTGTGGGGCAAAGCTCCGGCTTTGGCAAAGCAGCAGGCAGCAGGCAGCCGGCAGCGGGCAGCAAGAAGAAAGGTGTAGGGCAAAGCTCCAGCTTTGCCAAAGCAGCGGGCAGCGAGAAGCCAGGTGTAGGGCGAAGCTTCCGCTTCGCCGATCAGAAGAGCGAGGCCACGCCGATCGCTGCCAAGCGGAGCCGGCGCCGCTCGTGACCGCTTCCCGACCGGCTCTCCGGGTGATGGCGGCGTCCATCGCGCACAACGAGGCGAAGAAGATCGGCCGCGTGCTCGATCGTTTCACGCCGGGCCTCGTGGACTGCGTGGCCGTCGTGGACGACGCGTCCACGGACGAGACGGCGGACGTGGCGCGGTCAAAGGGTGCCGTGGTCATCTCGCACCGGGTGCGTTCCGGTGCCGGGGCGGCGATCCGCACGGCCATCCGGCACGCCCGGGCGAGCGGCTTCGACGTGCTCGTCATCCTGGCCGGCAACGACAAGGATCGCCCGCCCGAGATCGAGCGGCTGCTGGCGGCGATCGAGGACGAGGGGTGCGACTTCGTGCAGGGGTCGCGCTACCTGCCCGGGGGCGATTTCGGCGAGATGCCCGCCTACCGCCAGGTGGCCACGCGCTTGGTCCACCCGCTGCTGTTCTCGCTGATCGTCTGGCGCCGCTTCACGGACACGACCAACGGGTTCCGTGCGATCAGGCTCGCGGCGCTCGACGACCGGCGCATCGACCTCGATCAGCCGTGGCTCGACAAGTACGAGCTCGAGCCCTACCTGTTCTACAAGATGGTCACCCTCGGCTACGAGGTGAAGGAAGTGCCGGTGACCAAGATTTACCCGCCCAAGGAGCTCGGCTACACCAAGATGAAGCCCATCACCGGGTGGTGGAGCATCCTGCGGCCTCTCGTCCTCCTCGGACTTCGCATCAAGAGGTGACTCGTGGACATCGTACCGTTCGTTGATCTCGTCACGCATCATGCGCCGCTCCGCGACGACCTGCGCGCCGCTCTCGATCGCGTCCTCACACACGGCAAATACATCCTCGGCCCCGAGGTCGAGGAGTTCGAGAAATGCTTCGCCGCGCTCGTGGGCGCCAAGTACGCGATCGGGGTGGCCTCGGGCCTCGACGCGCTCCGCCTGGCGTTCGAGGTGGTGGACATCCGCCCCGGCGACGAGGTGATCGTCCCCGGCAACACCTTCATCGCCACCGCACTGGCCGTCTCTGCGCTCGGCGCCGTGCCGGTGCTCGTGGATCACGACCCGAACACGTTCAACATCGACGTGGACCTCATTCGGCCGGTCATCACCAAGAAGACGAAGGCGATCGTGCCGGTGCATCTGTACGGACAGGCCGCGGACATGGACGGCGTGATGGCGATCGCCGCCGAGTTCGGCCTCAAGGTGATCGAGGACGCCTGCCAGGCGCACGGGTCGCGCTACAAGGGCCAGGGGTGCGGGTCGATGGGAAATCTCGGCTGCTTCAGCTTCTACCCGGGGAAGAACCTGGGCGGCTTCGGCGACGGCGGCCTGGTGACCACCAACGACGAGGCGCTCGCACGCGCGGTGCGGCAGCGGCGGTCGTACGGCGAGGCGAAGAAGTACCACCACGTCGAGAAAGGCGTGAACACGCGCCTCGACACGATGCAGGCGGCGCTGCTCAACATCAAGCTGCCCCGGCTGACTGCCTCCAATGAGGGGCGCCGCCGCGCGGCGCGGATGTACGACGAGCGCCTGGCCCGCATCCCGGCTGTCACGCCGCCCGCCGCTCCGGCCGACGAGCTCTCGCATGTCTATCATCTCTACGTGATCCGGACGCCGAAGCGCGACGAGCTGCAGGCGTTCCTGAACACCAAGGGCGTCCAGTCCGGCATCCACTACCCGATCCCGATCCACCGCCAGGAGGCCTACCGCGAGCTGGCCTCGTCGGCGAGCCGGCTGCCCAACACCGAGCGGTTCGCGCCAGAGATCCTGTCGCTGCCGATGTTCCCGGAGCTCACCGAGGCGCAGGTGGACCGCGTCTGCGACGCGATCGCCGAGTTCCACAGGTAGGGCGGGTCCGATTCCCGTCCGGGCATCCTGGAATGCGGAAACGCCTCTTCGAAGCGGTGATTGTCGTCGCGACGGCGAGCCTGCTCGCCGTCGCGATGACCTACCCGCTCGCCTTTCAGCTCGGGCAGGTCGGCCGCATCGAGACCGGCGACGGGCAGTGGAGCATCTGGATCGTCAACTGGGTGGCCCGCACGCTCGTCACGGATCCGCTTCACGTCTTCGACGCCAACATCTTCTATCCGCACCGCGGCACGCTGGCCTACAGCGAGACGAACCTCGTGGCCGGCGCCCTGGCGGTGCCGGCCTACTGGGCCACGAAGAACCCTGTACTTCGCGCACAACCTGGTGCTGCTGCTCTGCTTCGTGCTGGCGGCCATCGGCGGCTATTACCTGGCGCGGCGGCTGACCGGCTCGCGGCCCGCCGCCGCCGTGTCGGCGCTCCTCTTCGCCTTCTGCCCTTACGTCTTCGCCCACACCGCGCACATCCACCTGATGCTGACGGCCGGTCTGCCGTTCGCGCTGCTGGCCTTCCATCGCCTCGCGGACGCGCCCTCCGCCGGCCGCGGCGCGGCGCTCGGCGCGGTGATGGCGCTGACTGGCCTGGCGTGCGGCTACTACGGGATCTACGCAGCGCTCATCGTCAGCCTCGCCAGCGTGTATTACCTCGTCTCGAGACGCTACTGGACCAACGGGCGCTATTACCTGGCACTGGCCACCGCAGCGGGTGTCGCCGCGCTGCTCCTGGCGCCGTTCATCAAGCAGTACGTCGATCTCGGCGAGGGCAACCGCCCGGTCCGCGAGCTGAAGGATCAGTTCGTCTACGCCGCCAACTGGTCGTCCTATCTCGCCTCCGGCGGCCTCTGTCACCGCTGGATCCTCAACCACATCGGCGAGTGGCGCGACGTCCTCTTCCCGGGCTTCACGTCTTTGACTCTCGCGATGGCGGGCGTGTGGGCGGCAGTGAAAGACAGTCGAACTGGTATTCCGCCGACCGAATTCCCGAGCCCAGATGCATCAGAGGGAGCACGGCTTCAGCCGTCCTCGAGGGTTGCGGTCTCTCCAGTGAGGGAAACCACAGGTTTCTACTCCCTCCTGACCGCCTTTACCCTCTGGCTCTCGTTCGGCCCGAAGGCCGGGCTCTACTCCCTCGTCTACGCGGTCTTCCCGTTCTTCTCCCTCATGCGGGCGCCGGCGAGGATGGGGATCCTGGTAATGCTCGGCTTGTCCGTGCTCGCGGCGATCGGATTGGCAAGCTTGCTGCGCGCGCGGCGGCACGCCGCGCTCTGGGCCTCGGTCCTGGCGCTCGCGGCGCTCGTCGAGGTGACGCCGGCCCCGATGCGCTTCAAGCCGGTGCCGGCCCCCTCGCCGGTGTACGAAACGCTTGCCATGGCGCCGGAAGGCGCGGTCGTGGAGATGCCCTTCTTCTGGCTCTCGCGCGACTTCCATCGCCACACCTACTACATGCGGATGTCGACGCTGCACTGGAAGCCGCTGGTGAACGGCTACAGCGATCACTTCCCGTCCGATTTCGCGGCCATGGCTCTCCCGGTGCACTGGTTCCCGACGCGCGAGGCCTTCGACGTCCTGAAGCCCTATTCCCCCCGCTACGTCGTCTTTCACCTCAACTTCTACGACCGGGTCAGCCGCGCCGGCGTGCTCGACCAGATCGACCACTTCCGCGAATACCTGCGCCCACTCGCCTCCGACCCGGACCACCGCCTGTACGAGATCGTCGCCTGGCCAAAGTAACCGCGTCGGTCCGTTGGGACAGGCGTCTCGCTGTCGCTGACATCGGTAGGACAGGCGTCTCGCCTGTCGTTTTCCGCTTTTCAATCTTCGGTTTCTAGCGTCGCCCGGCGTCCGCCAGCTGAATCCACACCCCCAGGTACCGCTGGTCCCTGCTGGCGGCGTTGGTCTCGCTCGGCTTGAATCCCTGTTCCGCGCGGACGTGGACGAAGGCGGCCTGGCTGCGTGCGTCGAGGAGAAGCATCACCTCGCGCTCTTCCCGCGGCGCGAGGGGAATACCCAGCTCCACCCCCGCGCCTCGCAGGTGCACGACGTTCGGCCGGGCGCCGTTGCGCAGGAGCACCGGCATCGACGGCCGCGGCTCGTCTGACGCCAGCACAAGAGCGGTGTCCACTCCGCCCGTCACCCAGAAGCCCGACGGCTCCAGGAATACGGTCTCGTCGAAAGCGAAAACAGCGAACGCTCCGTAGCGTGCCGCTGCGCTCGCCTTGTCTCGCGTCGGCCGCTCGCGGGGCGCGAGGAGGTCCAGAGGCTGGAGCGCGAACGTCCGCGGGGTGGTCTGCTGCGAAGGGGAGCCTGCGGCCGCCCTCACGCTCAGCTCGGTCACGCTCACTGGGAGGTGGACGATGCAGTCCGCGGGCGGCATCGCCTCGAAGGGGCACGCCTGCAACGGCCGCGGCGACTGGAAGATGCGCACCTCGAGGTCGCGCGGGCCCTGCGCGGAAGGCGCGCGCAGGAGGCGGTACGTCCCGGCCGGAAACTCCTTGATTGCGAGTAGCGGCGCGCTTGGCCGCGCCGGCCGGCGCTCCGAGGCCGACACCCGCAGCGTGTTCACGAGGTCGGCCGACGGCCGAACTCGGAGCGGCCGGAACTGGATCCCAACCGGCAGCGCGGCCGGGTCGAACGAAGACATCAGCCGCAGCTGCCCGCTCGTCGGCGTCACGGCCACCGCGCCGTGCGCGGCCCAGACGACGGTTGCCGCAACCATCACTGCCGCGGCGAACAGCAGTGACGCCGCGGTCCCAAGCGTGGGGCGAGGCTCCCCGCCTTCGCGCGAAGCGCGCTTCGGCGCGGCCTCGCAAACGCGCTTCAGCACCAGCCCCGCGACGATCAGCACCGCAACCCAGATCCCCGCATCCGCGAGCATGGCCCCCGCGCCGCTTCGAAAGTAGCTGGGGAGGCCGCGCGGCAGGTCCACGACCGGGCAGAGCCACTCGAGCCAGCGCGCCGCGCCCTCGCGTTCTTTGAGCATGAGGCGGCCGCCATCCATCGTGGCAAAGACAGCCGACGCCAGCAGGCTCACGCCCAGTGTCAGGCTCGCGACCGTTCGCCCCACCGCGCCCGCTCGCGTCCAGAAGTACGCGGCGCATGGCCCGAGCCCGAGGAGCACGGCCACCGCGAAGCGCGCCGGCGCGCTCCACCCTCCCCACCACATGCTGTAGCTCGCCACCGCCGACAGGTAAACGAGGACCAGCAACGCCAGCTCGATAGCCAGCCGCCTGTGACGCCAGAACATCAGCGCGAGGCCCGCCAGCGCAATGCCATAGACGGGCGCGTTCGGAATGACGCCATACTCCTGGTCGAGCAGCAGCGCCGCCAGGCCGCTCCATACATTGGCCAGGCTGGACTGCGAGTACGGCCGGTAGGGGGACGAGGGATCGACGCTGCCGTACACCGCGTAGAAGAAGCCGAACCAGCCGATCGCGCTGACGAGCGGTGCCGCGATGAACGCCGCCAGGTGGCGCCACTCCCGCCGCCCGATCAGCCGAATGGCGATGCAGGCGCCGACCACACCCGCAGCCGCGGCGGCGCGCGTGTGCAGCCACGGCAGGATGGCCAGTGCAAGGCCGTGCAGGAACCACGCGACGCTCGCGGCCGTCGATTCAGGTGTGGGGCGAAGCTCCAGCTTCGCCGGCGCCGCAAACCAGGAGGTTTGCGCCACGCCGTCGGAACTCGCCGTTCGCTCCATCCGCACCAGCGCCGCGATTCCCGTCAGCACCAGCACGGCGCTCGGGCCGTCCGGAAACACCGCGCCGGAATGACACAGGTAGGGCGCCGACAGCGCCGTCGCCGCCCAGCCGAACCAGGCAGCGCCCGCGTCGCCCGTGAGCGCGTATGACGTGCTCCACACCAACCAGGCGCCAATCGCCGACAGCAGCACCAGGAACACGACAACGCCAGGATAGCCACCGAGCGCGAAGGCCGGTGCCACGAGCGCCGGCAGCCCCGGCGCGTGGATCGAGTAGATCTGGCCGTTCTTCCCGCGCCGCAGGTAGTCCGGCTTCAGGTCCGCGCTGTAGTAGGCGACGTAGTCTTCCCGCTTGTGGTTGTTCTCGATCTGAAGGTCGGCGTCGAGGAGGATGCTCTGCGTGATGATGAGGTACTGCGGCTCGTCGCCAATGGGTCGGATGGCGGACGAAGTCCAGGCAGCAACCGCGTAGACCGCCAGGCTCGCGGCAAAGGCCACCCAGGCCGCCCGCCGCGGCTCGCGCAGCCAGGCGTGGGGCAAAGCTCCAGCTTTGCCCCCCGCCACGACCACCACGGCCGCCGCTGTCCCAGCCCAGACCAGCCACACCACCGGTCCGGTCCACAGCAGGAACGCGGCGGGGACGGAAAACGGCAGCCACGGCAGGAGCAGCACGGACGGGATGAAGGCCGGCCACCACGCACGCTCCCGGATGCGCGTCCAGCCGGCGAGCGCCAGCAGCGCGGCACCGGCAACGGTCGGCACCCACCATGCCGGCAGGATCCCCATGCGCGGCGAGGCCGCGTCGCCCACCACCGCCATCAGGCCGAACGACACCCACGCTGCAAGCGCGCACACGGCCGCACCGACCATCGGCACGAGGCGCGGACGCCACGCGGACGTGCGCTCCGCCTCATTCGCCCGCGCAGGCGGGGAGCCTGGCTCTGATCCCATTGACGGTCTCGCCTCTCGCGTCATCGCAGCTCGTAGATGCTGTAATGCGCATCCGCCACCCACAGCCGAATGCCGTCCACGCGGGCCAGCGCGTCGAGCCGCTCTCCCCGGAACAAGTCGGTGTCGATGACGATGTGCGTGACGCCCACCGAGCGGAGGTAGGAGATCGACCGATCGTCCGGGAAGCGGTGCAGCGCCTCGACGTGCTGCAGGAAGCTCCTCGGCTTGAAGCCGGAATAGCCGTTGAGCATCGGCTTCCAGTTGACCGTCGAGCCGAGCATGTACCGCGCGTTGCCGCTGATCTCGCCGCCGAAGTAGTAGAAGGGGAAGTAGATCACGACGGCGTTCGGCGCGGCCGCGAGCGTGCGAAAGACACGCGGGATGCCGTCGAACTTCGTCAGGGCCAACGGCCCGCGCCAGGCCTCGGCGTTGACCAGGATCAACAGCGCCACCGCCAGCGCCGTGCGCAGCGCTCTGGCGCGCACGCGCGCCAGCGACCAGGCGGCGCCGAACCCCGCGAGCGCCGCGACGGCGAGCAGCACGAACTGGCCGAAGCGACTCACCGCGCGGACACCCTGGAGCAGCGGCACCGCGCGGTAGAGCCACACATACGGCGGAAAGCCGACGCCGAACGAGCAGCAGAAGCTGACGAGGCCGATCGCCAGCCACATGCGCGCGCGGCGATCCTTCAGCGCCACGCCGCTCGCGACCGCGATCGCCACGAGCGCCATCGCGACGATGCCCGGGAAGAAGCCGTCGCCGCGCCAGAACGCCTTGCTCCACGGCCAGTGCACCAGCGCGCCGGTGGCGAGGTAGTCGCGGAAGCCTGCCGAGTACTGCGCCACGTCGCGAAGCGTCCGGACCAGACCCTGCTCCTGGCGCACGTGCCAGTAGGCGACGAGGAACGGCATGAGGAGGACGAGGGCGGTCGCGAGCGCGACCAGCAGTCTGGGCGCCACCCGCCGAAACCGCGCGCCCATCCACTCCACCGGTCGCACGCCCGCCGATACCACCATCGCCACGCTCGTGAACGCGAGGAAATAGCCGGACGTCAGCGACTGAAGCGCGAACCAGCCGCCGAGCGCGAGCGCGTGGCGGACGCGCGGCGAGGCGAACAGACGGTCGAGCGCGAGCAGCGCGAGCGGCAGGAACTCGAGGTGCTGCGACTGGATGTGGGCGAGCCGCGTCAGCGATGAGGCGTTGTAGCCCGCCAGGCAGCCGGCGATGAGGCCGGCCCACCAGCTGCCGGTCCACCGCCGGATCACGAGGCACATCACCCACGCGGTGAGCGCCAAGCCCGCGAGCAGGCAGAGGTTGTACGCGAGGACCGGCGAGCCGCCGGCCCAGAGCACCGGGCTGACGAGGAGCGCCTGCGGCAGAAGGTGCTCGGAGAAGGTCAGCGTCCGCCGCTCGGGATAGAAGATGTTCGCGTCGAAGAGGTGCGCGGGATTGCGCGGCAGCTGGTGGGCGACCCACGCGATGGTCCACTCGTTGAGCACTGCGTCGCCGTTGTCGTTGCGCGACCAGGTCCCGGGCGCCGATGCCAGCGGCCACGTGTGGAAGGCCGCCAGGGTCACGAACAACAGGAGCGCCGCCGCGCCGGCCCGGACGCCCGCCGGGCGCGAGTCGGGGTAGACGGAGGGGCGCGAGGCTCCAGGGTCGGCTTCGGCGCCGGCGTCGGTCAGCGGGCCTGGTGGTGAGGACATCGCCTGAAAAACGGCATGCTACCATACCGCGCCATGCGGGCTCGGACCGTACCGCCCCTCGTCCTCGCGCTCCTGACCGTCCTGTTGACGTATCCCATGGCGTTCCGCGCGGACCGCGTGGGCCCGATCAACACGGGTGACGGCCAGTGGAGCATCTGGAGCACGTGCTGGGCGGCGCGAACCCTCGTCGCCGATCCGCTTCACGTCTACGACGCCAACATCTTCTCGCCACACCGCGACACCCTCGCCTACAGCGAGGCCAACATCGTCGGGGGCGTGCTCGCGATCCCGGCCTGGTGGGCGACCGGGAACCCCTACCTCGCCTACAACACGTCGATCCTGCTGGCGTTCCTGATCTCGTCGCTGGCCGCCTTCGCCCTCGCGCGCCGGCTGTGCGCGGTCCCGGGCGTTTGGCAAAGCGAGGGCCCACTCAGGCGTGGGGCAAAGCTCCAGCTTTGCCGGAGCGCCCCCGGGTGTGGGCCAGAGCTCCCCGGCTTTCCACTCAGGCGTGGGGCAAAGCTCCAGCTTTGCCGGGACGCCCGGGCAGAGCTCCCCGCCATCGCGCGAAGGGCGCCTCGGCGCGGCATTCCTCGGCGCCATCGCCTTCGCTTTCGCCCCGATCGTGATCGTTCGCGTGGCCCACGTCCAGCTGCTCATGACACTCGGCCTGCCCCTGGCGCTGCTCGCGTTCCATCGATTCGTCGAGCGTCAGACCGCGCTTCGGACCGCAGCGCTGTCGGGCGCTCTCGTCGTCTCCGCCCTGTGCAGCGGCTACTACGGCATCGCGGCCGGAGTGGCGGTGGGCCTGGGCTTTGTCTACTACGGTGTGACCCGCGGCCTGTGGCGGCAGCCCCGCTACCTCGCCGCCTGCGCGGCCGCCATGCTCCTCGCCGCCCTGCTGGTGCTGCCCTTCTTTCTGCCATACCTGCAGCTCGAGGCGGGCGGCGCCGCCTTCCGGTCGATCGACGAGACACGCCGTTACTCGGCCGACTGGCGCGCCTATCTCACGTCTACCGCCCACGTACAGCAGCGGCTGCTCGGCTGGTTGGTTCCGTTCGACCGGACGGCGTTCCCCGAGCGGGTCCTCTTTCCGGGTTTCGTCGTCTGCACGCTGGCGCTCGTGGCGGTGGTGAGAGCGGTGCGACGTGGAGCAGGCCTTCAGGCCTGCCCATCAACGTGCCGGGAAACTGTCGGCTTCTATACCCTGCTCGCCCTGGTCGGCGCGTGGCTCTCGTTCGGCCCGGCCGCCGGCCTCTACTGGCTGGCCTACAAGCTCGTGCCTGGCTTCTCGCTGACGCGCGCGCCCGCGCGCCTCGGCATCCTGGTCGTGCTCGCACTGTCGATGCTGGCGTCGATCGGCCTCGCGACCTTGGTGGCCAGCCTCGAACGTCGAGACCAGTCGTCACATCCTCCGCGAAGGCGAATTGACCTGCCGCCGCTCGTGGCTGCCGTCGCGACGACGCTGCTCATCGTCGAACTCTCGGCCGTGCCGCTCGATCTCCGCAACGCGCTGCCGATGCCGGCCGCACACCGCGCGCTGGCGCCGCTGCCTGCCGGCGCCGTCGCCGAGTTTCCGTACTTCTATCTCGAGCGCGATCTCTACCGGAACTCGCTGTACATGCTCTACTCCACCGCGCACTGGCACCCGCTCGTGAACGGCTACAGCGACGTCATTCCGGAGGACTACCGACAGACGGTCGTGGCGATCAGCACGTTCCCGTCGCGCGAGGCCTTCCGCCTGCTGCGCGAGCGCGGCGCGCGCTACGCCATCTTCCATCTCAACCTGTACGATCGGCGCAGCCGGGAAAAGCTGATCGATGCGATCGGGCGCTACCAGGACTACTTGCGCCCGCTCGCGCAGGATGGTGACGTGCGCCTTTACGAGATCGTGAGATGGCCGCAATAGCGGATCTCCGGCCCGCCCACATCGTCGCCAACGCCCAACGCCGGGGAGTTGGGAGCGGCGGCGTTCGGGGTGACTTACGTGGTCGTGCACGGCGAGCGCTATCGGGAGGGCCAGTGGCCGGCGGTGCAGGATGCCGCGGCGAAGATGGCGGACTGGCTGACGCTGGTTCACGCCGACGGCCACGCCCGCGTCTACAAGCTGCACGCGCCGCGCTGAAGCGCCGTTCTATCCGTTCTCATTTCTGCGTTCTTCACTTCTCCGTTCTCACTTCTACGTTCTCACTTCTACGTTCTCATTTCTCAGGTCCACCGCCTAGCTCTTCGTCGTCTTCCGCGTGGTGCTCTTCTTCGTGGCCGCCGGCTTTGACGATCCCGTCTTCGACGCGGCCGTCTTCGACGCTCTCGTCTTCGACGGCTCGGCTTTCTTCGCGCTGTCCTTCGGCGCCGTCGCCCGCGTCGCCCCACCAGCACCGTCCGCGCCGTAGAGCCGCCGGTAATCCTCGGCCGTCCCGAGGATCTTCTTCACGTAGTTCTGCGTTTCGGGGAACGGGATGTCGTCGATGAACTCCTCGCGCTCGAGCCCGGGACGTTCGGCGGTCCACGTGGTGAGGCGATGCGGGCCGGCATTGTAGCTGGCCAGCGCGTAGTGCACCCCGCCGAGGCGTGTCACCAGGTCCGCGAAGTACCTGGTGCCCAGCTGGAGGTTGACCTCGGGCCTCGTGAGCGACCCGGTGGAGTACCGCTTCAGCCGCAGCGTGCGCGCGTAGCGGCGGCCGGTGGACGGCAGGAGCTGCATCAGGCCGATCGCGTTGGCGCCCGACTTCGCATCGGCGAGGAACGACGACTCCTGGTTGATGAGCGCGGCGACGAGGTAGGGATCCAGGTTGTTGGCCGGCGCGTAGCGCTTGATCAGCGACCAGTAGTCGATCGGGAAGATGACCTTCATCAGCTCCGTGGGCAGCCGCGCCGCGTCGGCGGACATGAACGTGGGGTAGGCCCGCTTCATGACGATGATGCCGCGGCGGTAGTCGCCGAGCTTGTTGTAGACCCAGGCGAGCGTCGCGTTGGTGGCCGCCGTGTCGGAACCGGCCCGCTGCGCGTACAACAGCTCGTCGCGCGCGGCGTCGTAGAGTTCGAGCGACACGAGCAGGCGAACGAGTTCGATCGGCGCCTTCTCGCGAACCGTCTCGTCTGGCGCTCCTGTCTTCGCCGAAGGCGCTGGTCCGTCAGGCGACGAATCCTGGCCAGGCCTCGCCGGAGCCGGGCTCGAATCAGCGGGCGAAGGCGGGTCCGCCTTCGGTGCCGCTGCCTTCGCGACCGCCGGCTCCGTCTTCTCCGCCGCGGCCTTCACGCCAGCGGTGCCGAGCCGCTTCACCGCCAGTCGCCCATAGTAGGAGTTCAGGTAGTCGCTCGACACGATCCGTAAGAGCGCGGTGGCGCCCGCGTCGTCGCCCGAGGCCTCGCGGGCGCGCGAGGACCAGTAGAGATACGCTGGCCGGTAGTCGGACCGGGGGAACGTCGCGGCTGCGCTCTCGAAGAACCCGATCGCTTCCTGGTAGCGGTCGTGCTTGTAGGCCCACCAGCCGGACTTCCACGCGGCGCGCTCGGCGTGCGGCCCCTTCGGGAACTTCGCGTACAACTCCCGAAACGCGGTGTCCGCCTCGTCGTCATCGTCCGTGAGGATGAAATGCGTGGCGAGGTTGTTCAGCGTCTCGTCGGCCCACGAACTGTCCGGGAAGGCGGCGACGAGCGCGCGCGACCGCTCGACGAACTCGTCGTGCTCGCCCAGCTCGCGCAGCGCCGTGAGGTAGAAGAACTGCGCCTCGGCCTTGCGCGAGGCCGAGTCGAGGTACGGCCGCAGTGCATCGCACGCCTGGCGATAGCGATGCAGGTAGTTGTCGGATTCCGCAATGCGCAGCGCGACGAGCTCCGCATCGTCTCCGGAGGCGACCGGGCGCAGCGTCTGGAACGCGTCTCGCGCGGCCTGGTAGCGGCGCGCGCCAAAGAGGCGCTCGGCGCGGCCCAGTTCGAGCTTGAAGCGCGCAGGCGACTCAGGCACGGGCCGCAGGTCTTTCAGGCCATCGAGCTCGGTGGCGGCCGTGGCGGCGAGGTCGCTGAGCGGGAACTCGTAGTAGAGCCGCGCGAAGGTTTCGGCCGCACGGGCTTTGTCGCCCGCGGACGCGAGTGCGCGCCCGAGTGCGAGCAGCACCGCGTCGGGGTTCGCCGTCTTCCGGCGCGACAGATCCTCGTAGATCTTCGCCGCCCCGCCGAAGTCCTCCTGCGCGGCCGCCGTCTCGGCCTCGCGCATCGCCGCACCCTCGGAGAGGAAGCCTGCGGGCTTCTCCGAGCGCAGCTTGGCGAAAACCGTCCGCGCCTCGGCGGCGCGCGCCAGGTTCAGGTACGCGATGCCCGCGTAGTAGGCAGAATAGTGCGCGAGTGGCGTGCCGGCGAGCGCCTGCGCGCTCAAAAGCGGCAGCGCCTCAGCGTACTTGGCTTCCTGGAGCAGGCGGACGCCCCGCGCGAAGTCGGCGGTGGCCTTGTCGGGCTTCGCGGGCTGCTGTGGAACCAGCCAGATCTCGGACGGGGACGAGGGAATGGCCGGCCGCGGCGCCGCGGTCAGCGCCGCCGACACCACCGCGGCCTGCTGCGCCCGTGGAGCGGCGCTGCCGACCAGCAGCGCCGCGGAAAGAACGAGTGACGCGGCCGCTATGTCCCGCGGCCGAAGGAATGCATGCTGTTGTCCCGTCACGTCACCTGCCCCAGCAACGTCGCGTCGCCGCCCGCCAGCGTCCGGACGATCTCTTCGTCGAAGCAATCCACGCGCTGCCGCACCGCCGTCGGGATCTTCTCGTCGTACAGCCGCCGCGCGCGATCGATTTCGGAGGCGAGCAGCGCCAGGAGGTTTCCCTCGCGGCGGCCGCGCTCCACCAGTTCCTCGTTGTACAGCTTAATCTCGGAAATGAGCAGGCGCGCATGCCTGCGCGCGGATTCTTCTTCCTGCGCCTCGTCCGTGTCCCTCACGGACGCCGCCGTCCCCACCCGTTCGGCCGGCCGAAACTGCTGCGGCGGCCGGGCCACGGCCGCTGCCCGCGACAGCGTCAGCACCTCGAGGCACCGCCCTGCGTGCCTGGTCAGCACCTCGGCCACCTCCGGCCAGTTGCTCGGCACCACCCGAGGTTCGCTCCCCGAATCGTCCACGTAGAGGACCGCAACGACGCGGCCGCCGACCAGGATCGGGAGCGCGAGACCGACGCGGTCCGCCGGGGCGGCGAGGAACGGCGGCAGAGTCGCGCCCGCCATGTCCTTCGCGTCCGAGCTGGAGGCCGGCGCTGCAGTCTCCACGGCGCGGCCAATCAGTCCGGCCCGTTCCACCGGGAACTCGACGCTCGCGGCCGTGATGTCGCCCATGCCCGCAAAGCGCCAGCCACGGAGGCGCGTGCCCTGGACGAGCAGCACGCCGACGCGGGTCGCTTCGGATGCGGCGTGATCCGCCAGGAC
Source organism: uncultured Acidobacteriota bacterium (assembly GCA_963724775.1). Lineage (GTDB taxonomy): Bacteria > Acidobacteriota > Vicinamibacteria > Vicinamibacterales > Fen-181 > CAVRWB01. The sequence continues at coordinate 1,875 of CAVRWB010000017.1, read as the reverse complement.
CGTCAGGATGTCGGTCAGCGTCCGGGCCTCGTCCAGCGCGCGCATCGCACCCACCACGCGTTCGGTGCACGCCAGTTCGTACTGGCGCTCGACGACGTGCGCTTCGACGGCGCCTGCCGACATCTCCTCGACCGCTTCCGACTCCGCGTGCGCCAGCTGCGTCAGCTGCTCGTGCTGCGCGCGGGCGGTCGCCAGCTGGTCCGTCAGTTCCGCGACGCTCGCCCGAGCGGCGTCACGCTCCTGCTCGACGGCGGCGAACGCGCGGGCGCGCGGCGGCACGAGCGTCGCCCATCAGCGTGTCGTGCTGGCCGGCCCACGCGTCGCGCTCGCGCGCGGCGGCGTCCCGGTGTTCCTGTTCGAGCTGTTCCCGGAGGGCCGCAAGACCGGCTTCGTGCTCGCGGGCCATGTCCTCCCGCGCCATCTGCACGGCCGACTCGCTCTGCAGCGCGGCCTGCTGACGGAGCGCCTCGAGCGATTCTTCCCGGTTGCGAACGAGATCCTGGACGGCCGCGTCGTGCGCGGCGGACTTCTCTGCCCGCAGCGACTCGAGAGCCGCCTCGTGCTCCGCCACCATCTCGGCGCGCAGCGTCGCGAGCGCCGCCTCGTGCTCGGCGGCCTTTTCCGCACGCAGCAACTCGAGCGCCGCCTCGTGCTCGGTAATCTTCCCGGTGCGCAGCGACTCCAGCGCGGCTTCGTGCTCGGCGGCCTTCTCGGCGTGCAGCGATGCGAGCGCCGCCTCGTGCTGCTGGCCGAGTTCGGTGCGAAGCGCCTCCAGGGCCTCATCGCGGTCCCGCGACAGTTCGACGCGCAACGTTTCGATCGCTCCCTCGTGTTCGTTGGCGACGTCGGCACGGAGTGCGGCAAGGGCCTGCTCGCGCACCTCGCTGGCGGCTGCCTGGGCGGCCTCGAGGGCCGCCCGGTGCTCCGCGGCGGCCTTGGCGACCGCCTCGTCGATGGCGGCGGCCTGATCCTGGGCCGCCATGCCCATGATCTGCGCGAGGAGCTGTCGGAACGAAGCCTCGATGGGAGCCCGCAGGTCCTCGAGGAAGAGGCCGGTCAGCTGTTGGATGCGGTCGTCGTGGGACATATAGGCTCTAGGCTCTTGGCGCTAGGCTCTGGGCTTCGGGCTCGAAGAACGGACTCGGCCTGGGTGGTGCAGCCAGGCGACGAGAACCGAAAGCGGGAAGCCGTTCAAGCACAATCCAGGCGTCTCGTGTTGTTTCGACCGAAAGCGCCGTGGACTTCACTCGACCGTTCGCATCTGTTGGGGGACCACGTCGTGCGGGCCGCGGTGACCGCGATGGGGGCGGGCCCGTGAGGCCTGCGAAACCACATTTCGCATTATGCGGGCGCCTCTCAGGCTCGTCAAGGCGACGGGCACTAACTCTCGTATTTCTAACGATTTGACACGTTTCTGTGCCGGCCGTACAATCAGGGGGACGTCGAATCCGGCTCGAGCCGGGTTTTGGCGGGGCGACATTGTGGAATCCCACACAGGTGGTTTCCGGGTCGCCGACCTCATGTGGGGGCGATACGGCTTCGACGGGGGTATTGGGCCGTGGGAGGCATGCCGAGCTCCATTGGCTCGTTAATCCAGTGGAAACAACACTAACTGCGGATTCGCAGCTCGCTCTCGCTGCTTAACTAACAGCGACGTCCACCCCTTAGTTGCCTGCGCGCGGGGGCTGGATGTCAAACAGGCAGGCTGGCCGGTTGGGATCGTTCCTGGTCCTGGCAGGCGAGACGACCACGGGAACTAGCGGCTGGCGGTTTTGGCCTCTTCCCCAGGCCGGCGGCGAATAAACAGAAGAGGACAAGCATGTAGAGTCCTGCGGTGGGGTGCTCTCGGACGCGGGTTCGACTCCCGCCGCCTCC
>CAVRWB010000016.1:0-170155 GCA_963724775.1 uncultured Acidobacteriota bacterium | reverse complement strand
ACTGAGTTCGTCGAACGGCCGATGCGGCGGCTGTGCGCCGTCTACGCGAATCGGGAGGCGGACCGCGAAGACCTGTTTCAGGAGGTATTCCTGGCCGTCTGGCGGGCCTCCCGCGTTTTCGAGGTGACGCCAGCGCCCGGACCTGGCTGTACCGCATCGCGCACAACGTGGCATTGACGTGGCAGGCGCGGATGCGGCCACGCCACGTCCAGGAGACGCCGTTAGGCGAGGACGTCAGCGCGGGCGCCGACATGAACCTTCGCAGGCTGGCCTTGAATCGGGCAATAGCGGGGATGTCACCGGGCGATCGCACCCTCGTCCTTCTGTGGCTAGAAGGACTGTCTGGCGTCGAAATCGAAGAGGTAACGGGCGTCCGGGCCGCCACGGTGGCCGTGCGCCTGAGCCGCATCCGTCGATCACTTCAACCCGTCGAGGTGATGCCGTGAACGATGACGCGTCTTCGCTGCGGGCTGCCTGGATGGCCGACCCGCCGACGGCCGAGAGAAACCCGCGAAGTGTCGTCCGCGACCTGATCCAGAAGGACCGGGCGGAGCGACTCCGTGAGCGACGGCTGCGCCTTGGGGGAATGGCTGCGCTCTCGGTACTGATCCCGGTGCTGATCTGGGCTGCCGCGCACGGCGTGGCTCCGGTCGTGCGCGGGGCCTATGCGCTCATGTCGGCAGGGTGCGCGGCCGGTCTGGCAGCCGAGTGGCTCTATCTGGACTGGTCAAGACGAGCCCTCCCCGGACCGGACGACACCCGCTCCCAGCTTCAGACGACAGCCTTCATGCTCGGGCGTCAGGAGTGGCTGGCGAAGACTGCTCCGCTGTGGACGCTCCCGGTGTTCGTCGGGGTCGCGCTCATTGGGGTCTGGGTGTACAGCGAGCGGACGCTCGCTGCCGCCGCCACGCTTTGGGCTCTCGATCTCGTGGCCTGGATCGGGAGTGGAATCGTTGCGTGGCATGCTGCCGCCGGGACCAGCCGCCGGAAACTGACGGTGGAAGACGCGTTGGCTGACCTCAAGTAGGGAGAACAGCGTCGGTTGCGCCGCGCAACGGATGAGGGCTGCCTGGGATGACCAGACGGCTCGCTATTTGAACGGCCTCTTGGTCCTTAACGTTCACTCAACCCGCAGCGTTCGGCTCGAAGACGATCCGCAGGCGCGTGCGCGTCGCGTGCGCGAAGCGCTCGAGCGCGTCCGTCGATGGACGCACCTTCCCCCCCTCGATGCGCGCGATGTAGGACTGCGACGTCTTCATGCGCCGGGCCAGTTGCGACTGCGACAAGCCCGCCGCCGTCCGCGCCTCGATCAGTGTCCGCGCGAGGTCGAACTCCTCTTCGAGTGCGTCGTAGGCATGCTTGTACTCGGCGGTCTTGCTCCAGCGACGATGGAGTTCGCTGATCTTCGTCATGGCTTCAGTTCCTTGGCCCGCTGCAATGCCACATCGATCTCGCCCGTCGGCGTCTTCTCGGTCTTCTTGACGAAAGCCCGCAGGATGACGACCCGCTGCGCTCTCGCGGTCACGTAGAGAGCGCGGGCAACGCCGGCCTTCCCCTTGATCCGAATCTCCCACAACGGACCTCGGATGTGCCGAACGTGCGGCTCCTTGACGTTCGGCAAGCCGACGGATGCGATCAGCTCGGCGATCCTCACGAGTCGCGCCCGCATGTCCGGCGGCAGCTCTGCCAGCTCGGCATCGACCGTCTCGTTCAGGGTTTCGACGCTCCAGGGCATCGTGGCCATAATACCAGATATGGTATCGCCGTCGACGGGAAAGGACCGGCCGCTGCCTCACGCGGGTCGTCGCAGCGCCTCGACCTGTCGCAGCCATCCGTCGAGGCGGTTCCAACTCGCGAAAATGCGGCTCACCAAGCCACCTCAAGACACTGCGCCGATTCCCCTCCCTCTGAGGCGAAAGCGTGCAACGCAGGCTCGTCCAGTTGATCGTCTGGCGGGCCGGTGCCGCCGGAGCACCTGCGTTATTGCGCATCCACTCAGTAGCGAATCGATCCCGCCCATTCCCAGCGGCCAGTACAGACGCCGATCGTGGCCGTCGGGCGCCGCGAGGTGCTACAGTTCATGGATACGCTTTCAGGAGGAAGGACGATGCCTTGCACCCGCGTGTCGAGACGCTCCACGACCGGGCTCGTCGAGACGGTCGCCGCACTGGTTCTCCTGTCCCTGTCGATGTTCGCGGTCCCCGCCGCCGCTCAGCCGCCGCAGCCTCAGAAGCCGACACCCGAGCACCAGCGGCTGCAGTACTTCGTCGGCACCTGGACCACCGAGGGCGAGATGAAGGCGAGCCCGATGGGCCCTGGCGGCCCGATCACTTCCACCGATCGCTGCGAGTGGTTCGACGGACACTTCGCCGTCGTGTGCCAGTCCACTGGGAAGACGCCGATGGGGCCGGCCAAGAGCCTCGGCATCATGGGCTACAGCCCCGAAGAGAAGGTGTACACCTACTACGGTATCGACAACTCGAACATGGGGATGACCACCGTGCCGCGCGGCACGGTGCAGGACGGCACCTGGACCTACACCGACGAGAGCCTCATGGGCGGCCAGAAGGTGAAGTCGCGCGTCACGATCAAGGAACTGTCGCCCACCGCCTACACGTTCACGATGGAGGTACAGGGCCCGGACGGGAAGTGGATGCCCTTCATGGAGGCGAAGGCCACGAAGACGCAGTCGAAGTAGGCTCGGGCGAGCGCCCGGCAGTGGAGCGCGTCCGCCATCGGTCGGTGGGTCTCGCAACCGTACCTCTCCTTGCTGGAGCGAGGACGACGTCCATTGACGAAGCACGTGTTGCCGAAGCTGCAGCGCTACTTCGATGTCCCTGCGACAGAGCTGCCCGTCGAGACTGCCAGACGGCGCGCCGGTTCGCAGCAACTTCCCTGAGCGCTTGCCCTATGACGTATGAACGACTCAGGCAGCCTTGGAGGAGCCGCCAGTGAAAAAGCCCGTCCCGGTGGAATCCGCCTCTGCATTGATCGACGAGAAGATCAAGGAACTTGGGGACTGGCGTGGGAAGACGCTCGCGAAAGTACGCGAACTCATACACGAGGCAGACCCTGAGATCGTCGAAGAGTGGAAGTGGATGGGGACTCCCGTCTGGTCCCACGGCGGCCTCGTCTGCACGGGAGAGACCTACAAGAACGTCGTCAAGATGACATTTTCCAAGGGAGCCGCGTTGAAGGACCCTTCAGGTCTGTTCAACTCCAGCCTCGACGGGAATGTCAGGCGCGCCATCGACATCCACGAAGGCGACACGGTCGATGAGGCTGCCTTGAAGGATCTCATCCGCGCTGCAGTGGCGCTCAATCTCGTAGGCAAGAGCAAGCCGAAGCCCCGGCGAGCGGGCAGCAAGCGGGCCGGCTACCCTTCGACTCGTTTGCGTTGACCATCCCACCGAGCGAAAACCGCCCGGTTCACGCGCTGTACGTCGCGCGTGGGCAACGCTAGTGAGCTCAGGGTGTAGAGCGCATCTCGCAACCTCGTCCTGACGCCTCCGGGGGTTCACCGCCCCCGGTCGAGGAACTCCAACCACTGCTGCTCAGCCTCGGCGAGGCTCACGCCGTAGATACCTTCGAACCTCGCGGAGACCGAAGCGACGGTGTCGGCCTGGCCGATCGCGCGGAACACCTGCTTCATCTTCTCGATGCCGTGCACGTCCGCCACGTAGCGGACGAACGAGCCGCCCTCGATGTAGGTCACGGTGAAATCGCCCGTGTTCCACCCGGCGGTCGTGACGATCTGCGAGATGGGGAGAAGCCGACCCTCACGACGGTACCCGCGCGCGACGTCGTGCACCGGCTCGCCGCTCTTCTCGCGCGCCTCGAAGTCCCCAGCCAGGGGGTCCACCTGGTAGGCCACCGCGATCCCCTCGACGAAGAAGGTCGTCGGAGAGCCGAGCAGGATCGAGTACAGGTGGAACTGCTCGTGGTTCATGAACGGCATGTACGTCCAGACCTCGAAGGTCGGAGCCGCGAGGGCCCAGCCGGTCACCGCACGCTGCGTCAATTCGAACTGCTGCGCGCGGTCCTTGAACTTGTAGTAGTCCACTTTCTTCGGGCAGTTCACGTTGAGGAACGACACGGCCCAGGCGTGAAACGCCTCGGCGCGCTCGGCGTCGACCACGTCGCCAGGCGAGTAGTGGAAGACGAGGTGGGCCGTCTCGAGGCGCACGCTCAGGACCTCGCCCGGCGACGAGGGCGACACGGGCGAGCTCGAACACCCGGCCGCCGCGAGTGTCAGCCACGCCACCATCGCGATTGCCGACCGGCTGGCCACAGCCACGTGATTCCCCTTTCAGAACGTCCAGCCGATCGTGCTCGTGAGCGACTGGCGGGTGTAGCGGCCGGATGCCGCCTCGCGCACCCACGCCGCATCCAGGAGCAAGCCGCGGAATCGGACACCGCCGCCCGCGCTCGTGGCGAGGCTGTGGCTGCCGCCGCGCTCATAGGCCTGCTGGTAGGACACGCCAACCCGCAGTGGGATCCGTATCGTGCCGGCGGTGAGGAGGTACTCGGCCCCGACCGACGTCCGACCCGTGTCAGATTGCGACGCCAGGTTCGCGGACGTCAGCGTCGGGTACGCCAGGCGGGCCGCCTGCGGGACGCCGCCGAGAGCATTGACGCGAGCATAGCCGTCGAGCGTCGCGTCGGACCAGAAAGCCCACGACTGGTCCGCGGCAAGCGTCAGCCGAGGGACGAGGCGCACGGCAAACCCCAGCCCGAGCGACGACGGCAGCGACAACGTCCCGCTGCCCGAGGAATCGGCCGAGGAACTCCGCGCGGTATGAGTGTCCTCGTAGGTGGCTGCGTTGGAGTAGTCGACCCCTGCCGTCGTTCCCGAGCGGTAGACGACTCCAGCGAAGTACTTGTCGCGGACGGCGAACTGCGCGCCCAGGTCCACGCTGAGCCCCGACATCTCGATCCGCAGGCCGTCGCCGAGACTCTCGTTCCACGAGCCGTCCCACCCGTAGTAGTTCGAGACCGAGTAGCGATATGACTCGACGTACGACGAGGAGAGGCTGCCGAACCAGCGGTGAACTGTCGCACCCGCGCGAATGCCGTGGCCCAGGTCCGACGCGACGGACAGGCCGATGGTGTCGAATCCCCCGGTTCCGCTCGCCTCGTAGTCGTAGTCGTAGTCGAAACGATAGAGGGACTGGCTGCGAAACAGGTACGCGGCGTCGGTGCGGCCGGGCAGCGAGAGGCGACGTCGGTAGCCCACGCCCGCGACGAGACGCCTCGATGCCACTCGCAGCGGGTAGACGAATTGAAGGGCGTCGAGCCGGGAGACGCTCGCCGTGGTTTGTCCCGGCGTGATGCTGCCAGTGTGCCCCGACGTGAGCGCGTAGCGGAGCGGATCGTCGTCACCCGAGAGGCGGCCGCCGGAGAGCACGGCGAAGGTCGCCGGACGATCGTTCCCGGCGGAGGCCGCAGGATTCCACGTCGATGCCTCCGGCGCATCCGCCAGCGCGATCTGGGTGCCGCCCATGCCCCAGGCCCGCGCGCCCGCGCCCGTCGCCAGGGCGTGGTAGAAGGACGACAGGTCCACGGATGGCGTCTGCGCGGCCGCGCCACCAGCCGCCAGCATGATGATCGCCGTCGTCCGCGAAGAAATCGACCAGAGACGTGCGGCAAGTGGGCGGATGTCGTCGCTCATGACAACGAAGCGTCGAACCGGCTGTCACCGTCGATCCCCGGACGGGATTCTACCTCAGCAGGCGCCGCCGCGACCGCCGATGATCACCGACGCTGATCACGACCGATGGGGATGATGGGCGGCGGCGTTACCAGAGAAGCGGCACCAGGCGATACCGCACCCGTTTCAGGTAGTCGGCGTACCCGGGCAGCTCCCGCGCCAGAAGGCGCTCCTCGTCGACGAGCCGCCACAGAAGGAACGGGAGCATGAACGCCAGCGCCAAGACACCCCAGTACGAGCCAAGCGCCAGCGGGGTGCCGGCCAGGTACAGCAGGGCGCAGGCGTACATCGGATGGCGGACGATGGCGTACGGCCCGGTGTCGATGACGCGCTGGCCCGCTGTCACCTCGATGGTCGCCGAGGTGAACGTGTTCTCCCGGTACACACGCGCGATCAACCCGAACCCCAGCGCGAACAGGACGTCCCCGAAGATGACGCCGCCCACCGGGACGTGCGACCACCCGAATCGAAAATCGAGCGCCGGCACGACGAGCAGACCGACGAACCCGAGCGATGCCCCGAGCATGATGACGCGCTGCGCCGGGCGCCGCTCCGCGATCGGCCCGCCCTTCATGCGCCGCTCCAACAACGCCGGGTCGCGACGCATCAGATCGAGCGTGATGGCGGCCGACATGCCGAAGAACAGCAGGAGGTACACCCACGCGTGCCAGTAGCGCAGCGTCCCGGCCGGGGCGAAGAGGAGGCAGCCCATCACGAGCACAAGAGCCGCCAGGCTCAACCACGCTCTCACGCTGAGATTTGCCATTGCACAAGGACGCTTCGGCCTGCCCTGACGCATGCGTGTTCGATGCCGGTCCGTTCAACCCGGCGTTGCCTGAGCGGTGCGCCCGGCCACCGGTGGAAGGCGGTCCTTGCCCACGAGCGGCTCTCCCGCTATAGTGCGCGACGGCCACGCGCCACCACCATGACCACTACGGAAACGCCGTCCTCGGCGCGCGCCGATACCTTGCCCAACCGGCTGACAAGCTGGAAGGAGATTGCGCGGCACCTCGGCCGCTCGGTGCGGACGGTCCAGCGGTGGGAGCGCGAGGCGAGCCTGCCGGTGCACCGGTATCCGACGCGGGGTGGCGAAGGGGTCTTCGCGTTCAGAGAAGAATTGGACGTGTGGACACGGACGACGACGCCCTCGCCAAACGGTGACTCGTTGGATGGCGGTAATGGCTCCGGCGGACGTGGCGCGGAACCGCAGCCCGGTCCTGGGGGCCGTGAAGCGGCCGGGACTCCCGAGCGCGCGCCAGGACCGCCCCGATCGCGATGGCATCGCGGTCTCGTGTCCGGCGCGGTCTTCCTCACCGCCTTGGCCCTCATCGCGTGGTTCGCCTGGCCCGTCAGATCACCGGCCAGCTGGCGAGTTGATCACGACAAGCTCATCGCCTTCGATTCCGCGGGTACCCTGCTTTGGACGTCGACACTTCCCTATGCCGTCAACGGCGCCACCTACCAGGAGTCGGAGCGCACCAAGGCGACAAGGTATATCCTCGGCGAAGACCTCGACGGAGACGGCGATCGCGAGCTGGTGATCACCACCTACGACGGCTCCTCGGGCTACGCGGACCTGTTGTGTTTCGACGCGAAGGGCCATGAGCGCTGGCGCCGGCGTCCGGCGCGAACCGCGCTGTTCGGTGCCGGTCGTATGACGGCACCCTGGATCCCGCTCTTCTTCGTTGTCACGCGTGAGGCCGGTAGGGCCGCCTCGCTGTGGGTGTCGTGGGCCAACCGGCCGGATTTCGGCGCATTCGTGGAGCGCCTCGACATCGCCACGGGCAAGCCGCTGGCAGTCTACTGGAGCGCCGGGCACGTGACGAGCGTGGCGATGGCCACCATCGATGGACGTCCCGCGTTGTTGGTCGGAGCGGCAAACAACGAGCACAAGGCCGCGAGCCTGGCCGTGTTCGACCTGTCACTCGCCCAGGGCTCGGCGCCTGCCGCGGACCCGCGCTATGCCTGTCTCGACTGTCCGACAAACCGTCCTCGGGCGTTCTTCGTGTTCCCGAAGACGATCCTGGGCCGCGAGGTGCACGCCGAGACGGCGGCCACCTGGGTGGACGCCATCATGCAGGACGCGGCCGGGCAGGTGACCGTGGTGGTGCAGCAGGGCCCTGCGCCGCGCGGCGGGCCGGATTCGGCCCATGTGCTCTATCGATTCGACTCCCACTTCCGGCTGCAGGGTGGTGAGCTCGGTGACGACTACCGTCTCCTTCATCGGCGGCTCGAACGTGAAGGTCGGCTCGCGTTCCCCGTCACGGTCGAGGAGGAGCGCGGACTGTTCCCGGTGCTGTCATGGAAGGACGGGAGCTTCGTGTCGGTCGCAGGGCCGGTGCAGAGCCGGTAGGCGACGGATCACCGCATGCACGACCCCTGACTCTTCCGGGCAGCCTCACTTGGACTGCGAGGCCAACACATGAGGTCCTACGTCATCGTGGCCGGCGTTATCTTCGGCCTGCTGGCCGTCGTTCACCTGTGGCGCATGGTCGAGGAGCCGCATCTCTCGAGGGACCCGTGGTTCCTTCTCGTCACGATCGCCGCCGCAGCGCTCGGCCTCGCGGCGTGGCGCGTCGCCCGGCGGTCGAGGTCCTCGTGACGATCCTGATTACCGGCGCGGCGGGCAACCTGGGAAGCCTGTTGGCCCGCCATCTCCTGACACGCGGTCATCGCCTGCGCCTGATGTGTCATCGCCGCCCGCTCCCCGGCGACATCGCGAGCGCACCCCATGTCGAAGCTGTGCGCGCCGATCTCGCTGACCCGCGAACGCTGCCGGCCGCGGTCGAGGGAGTGGAGGTCGCGGTGCATTTTGCGGGCGTGTTGTTTGCGCCGCGCCCGGGGCGATTCCTCCCGGAAACCAACACGCGTTGGTTTTCGAACCTGCTCTCTGCCGCCCTGTCCGCTGGTGTGCGCAGGCTGATCCTCATCTCGTTTCCTCACGTCGAAGGTCCGACCAGCGCCGGGCGCCCGGCGACCGGACGGCTCGATGGTGAACCGATCTCAGTGCATGCGAGGACGCGACTCGAGGAGGAGCGCCTGCTCTTTGCCCGCACCTCTGGCGGTCCGACAACCCCGGTGGTCCTTCGTCTCGGCATGGTGTACGGCCGCGGGATCCTGATGGTGGACGCGGCCCGATGGCTGGCGCGGCGGCGCCTGCTGGCGGTCTGGCGCGAACCCACCTTCATTCACCTCCTCTCCACCCCGGACTACCTGGCTGCCGTCGAAGCGTCGATTCTGAATCCCGGTGTCCACGGTATCTACCACGTGGGCGACGAGGAGCCCGTGACGCTGCAGCACTTCCTGGACGCGGCGTGCCGCGAGTGGGGATCGCCGCCGCCTGTTCGCGTGCCGGTGTCGCTGATCTACGCCGCCGCGGCGCTGTGCGAAGGAGTGGCGCTGGTCGCGCGGACGCGCTCGCCGTTGACGCGGGATTTCATCCGCATCGGCCGCGTCTCGTATTGGGGCGACACTCGGCGCGCTCGAAAGGACCTCATCCCGATCCTGCGATACCCCACGCTGAAGACCGGATTGTCCAGCTTGTGAGCTGAGACCGGTGCACGGGCCTCTCCGCGTCTGACGCGCACCCTCCCTCGGCAGGGTTAGGATCGAGTCGATGGCCCGCGACCAACCGACCGCCAACTCGATCCACCTCGTCCTGACACCGCGTGGACATCTCGTCATGGCACAGGCCGACGATGGGCTGGTGTCGGACGGCGCCGTGGCCGAGCGTCTCCAGCAGGCCTTCGAGCGCGGGACGGGCGACGGCCTCCTGCAACTCGGCGCGGGCGAAGTCACGACGCCGCTCCCGCCGACATTCGCCTACTGGCGCGACTTTGCAGGGCAATTCGTCACGGCCCTGTGCGCGCAGCCCGACGCTGGCGAGCCGCTCGACGCCGTCACCTTTCTCCCCGCGCCCCCCACCGCCAACCTCGACGCCATCGTCGCCGCGGCGCCGCCGATGCTCGGAGCGGAGTACCTGACGGCCGACGTGTTGCGGGCGCTCTGGGCGACGATCGGGGAGGCGCTCGCTGCCCGGCTCTCCGCATCGAAGGTGTCGGTGCAAGACACGCTGCGGGCGTTCAACCCCGCGTGGAACACCGTCGGCCGCGTGCACTTCCACCTCGCGGAGAACCGCAAGGACCCCGACGCGCCCTTCGCCTTCCTCGCCACTTACACGCACGCCCTTTCGGCCCACGCCACGGCGCAGCACGTCCCGCTCGGCCAGGCGCTCCGCGAGTACGCCGGCGCGGCCAACAGGACGCGACTGCTGTCGCTGCTGCTGCCCGTGCAGCGTGCCGCCGAGCGCTGCGAGTGGTTGAAGAGGATGGTGGACGAGGGCGAGATCTTCCACCCGCTCCGCTGGACGCCGCGCGAGGCGGTGGCCCTGCTCCGCGACGTTCCTCCGCTCGAACAGGCGGGCGTCGTCGTCCGCGTGCCCGCGCATTGGAAGTCGGGACGTCCGCCACGACCGAAGGTGACCGCCACGGTCGGCAGCAACCCGTCGGCCGTTCTCGGGCTCGAGACGCTTCTCGACTTCCGGATGGACGTGACGCTCGATGGCGAGCCGCTGACACCGGCCGAAGTCCGCGCACTGCTTGCGGGCGTGGAGGGGCTGGCGCTGCTGCGGGGCCGCTGGGTGGAAGTGGATCGGGAACGGCTTCGCGGGCTGATCGACGAGTTCCAGGCCGTCGAACGCTCGGCTGCGAACGGGGGCCTGACGTTCGCCGATGCCATGCGGCTGATGGCGGGCATCGACCGAGACGCGGCGGGGACGCCGACCGACGAGGACCGCGACTGGTCGAAGGCCGTCGCCGGGCCCTGGCTCGCCGGCGTCCTGCAGGTGTTGCGCGGGCCGGAAACGCTCGCGCGCGTGGACCCGGGGCCGGCCCTCCAAGGGACGCTCCGCCCCTATCAGCAGGTTGGCGTGCGCTGGCTGCACTTCCTCTCCTCCTTGGGCCTGGGCGCCTGCCTGGCCGACGACATGGGTCTCGGCAAGACAATCCAGGTTCTCGCGCTCTTGCTCGTGCTCCAACGCGAACGGGCCTCTCGCGCGAACACCGCCGGGCAGCCGAGCCTGCTCATCGCGCCGGCGTCGCTGCTCGCGAACTGGGCCGCCGAGATCGTCCGCTTCGCGCCCGCACTCACGGCCGTCGTCGCCCACCCGTCGGCGATGCCTGCGGAGGCGTTCAAGACTCTCGACGAGTCGCGGGTGGGGGACGTCGATCTCGTCATCACGTCGTATGGCGCAACCCGGACGCTGCCCTGGCTCTGCGGCGTCCGGTGGAACCTCGTGGTGCTCGATGAGGCGCAGGCGATCAAGAACCCCGGGGCACAGCAGACCCGGGCGGTGAAAGCGCTCGACGCGCGAGCGCGGATCGCGCTGACGGGCACACCGATCGAGAACCGCCTCGGCGATCTCTGGTCAATCTTCGACTTCATCAACCCGGGACTCCTCGGGTCTGCCAAGCAGTTCACGGCCCTGACCAAGCGCCTCGCGGCCCGCTCGCACAACGCGTACGGGCCGCTGCGAGACTTGGTGAGACCGTATATCCTGCGCCGGATGAAGACGGACCGGGCGGTGATCGCGGACCTCCCCGACAAGACGGAGGTGAACGCCTACTGTCCGCTGAGCCGGGCCCAGGCGGCTCTCTACGAGCAGGCGGTTCGCGACCTGCGCCAGCGGCTGGCCGGCGTGGAGGGCATCGAACGCCGGGGGCTGGTCCTGGCCTCGCTGATGCGCCTGAAGCAGATCTGCAATCACCCATCCCAGTGGCTGGGCGACGGAACCTGGCGGCCGTCCGACAGCGGCAAGTGGGCCCGGCTGGCGGAGGTGGCCGACGTCATCGCCACGCGGCAGGAGAAGGTGCTGGTCTTCACGCAGTTCCGCGAGATCACCGAGCCGCTGGCCGCGCACCTCGGCGCGGTGTTCGGACGGCCGGGGCTGGTCCTTCACGGCGGCACGCCGGTCAAGGCCAGACGCGATCTGGTTCGACAGTTCCAGGAGGACGAGCGCGTCTCCTTTTTCGTGCTCTCGCTCAAGGCCGGCGGCAGCGGCCTCAACCTGACGGCTGCTTCCCACGTGGTACACTTCGACCGCTGGTGGAACCCGGCCGTCGAGGACCAGGCAACGGATCGCGCCTTTCGAATCGGGCAGACACGCAACGTTCTCGTGCACAAGTTCGTCTGCCGGGGCACGGTCGAAGAGCGGATCGACGAGCTCATCGCCTCCAAGCGCGGCCTGGCCAGGGACCTGCTCGAAGGCGGAGCGGATCTGCTGCTCACCGAGATGAAGGACGACGAGTTGCTGCGGCTCGTGCACCTCGACCTCAACGCCGCGCTCAGGGAGGAGTGATGACGCCACGACGCCGGCGCCGCCGGTTCGACCGGTACGACGACGACGGGTGGGGCGGTTTCGCGCCATACGTCAGCGTCGCCGCCCGCAAGGCGCAGGCGAACAGGAAGCTCCAGAGCCTCGTGAAATCGGGAAAGAAAGTCTCGCCCATCCAGATCGCCGGTCGCAAGATCGCCACGACGTTCTGGGGCGGCGCCTGGTGCGACAACCTCGAGCGCTACTCGGATTTCGCGAACCGGTTGCCTCGCGGCCGGACGTACGTGCGCAATGGGTCCGTGATTGACCTGCAGATTGGCGCGGGTCGCGTGGATGCCCTCGTGAGCGGCTCGGACCTCTACACGGTCGTCGTGAACGTCGCCCGCGTCCCGGCGTCCCGGTGGCGCGGCATCCGCACGCAGTGCGCGGGCGGGATCGACTCGCTCGTCGAGTTGCTGCAAGGGCGCTTCTCCAAGGGGGTCATGGAACACCTGTGCGCCCAAGGCACGGGCCTGTTCCCGACGCCGTCCGAGATCGAGTTCAGGTGCAGCTGCCCGGACTGGGCGTCGATGTGCAAGCACGTCGCCGCCGTGCTGTACGGCGTGGGCGCGCGTCTCGACCTCCGGCCAGAGCTGCTGTTCCGGCTTCGCCAGGTCGATGAGCAAGAGCTGATTGCGGGCGCGGGCGCCGACGTGGCGCTCTCGAGGAAAGGGCCAGCGGCGGGCAAGGTCCTCGAAGGAGCGGATCTGGCCGAGGTGTTCGGCGTCGAGCTCGCGCCGGCCGCGGCGGCCCCGAAGACGACGCCGTCGAGCGAGCCGCCAACGCCGAGGCGAAAGCCCGCGGCGCCCCGGGAACGACGACCGAAAGTGCCGACGGCTGCCGTGGCGGCGGCACGCCCACCCAAGACGATCCCGAAGCCAGCCCTGACGACCCTGACGAAGAAGCCGAAAGAGCGCGGGATGACGGAGGCGGCAAGACGGGCCGCGTCCGAACGAATGCGACGCTATTGGGAAGAGCGACGCCGCCGGTGACACGACCGGCGCGCCGCTCAGGTTCGAGTCACTCCTGCCGCAGCACGGCGATCGGATCCACACCGCCCGCGCGACGCGCCGGGAGCCACGCCGCGAGAATGGTCACGCCCAGCATCACCAGCGAGACGACCGCGAGGATTCGCGGATCCGTCGGGCCCACGCCGCCAACGAGGTTGTGCAGCAGCCGGCCGGCGGCCAGCGCGGCGGCGACGCCGATGGCCAACCCGATCAGCCCGAGCCGCAAACCCTCCGCGAGCACGAGCCGCACGATGCGCCGCGGCTCGGCCCCGAGCGCCAGGCGCACGCCAAGCTCGCGCCTCCGTGACGAGACGGAGTACGCCAGCATCCCGTAGACGCCGAGCGCCGCGACGAGCAGCGCCGCTCCCGCGAACGCGGCGACGAGGACGGCGTTGAAGCGCGGGCGGGAGGTCGCCTCCGCAATCCGCTCGTCGAGCGTGAGCACGTCGTAGATTGGCAGCGCCGGATCCACCGACGCCACCGCGCGGCGCAGCGCCGGCACCAGCGCGGTCGCCGAGCCGCTCGTCTTCACGATGACCATCGTGTCGGGATAGGAGAACTGCAGGTAGGACGTGTAGAACTCCGGCCGGCCGACGCTGTTCGGCCAGTCCACGGCCTCGTACTTCACATCGCCGACGACCCCGACGATCTCCACGGACCGGGCGGGATCGGCAAACGGCCCGGTTGTGGTGCCGAACCACACGCGCTCGCCCAGGGGACTCCTGCCCGGCCAGAAGCGGCGCGCCGCGCTCTCGCTGATCACCGTGACCGGCGGACGGCCCGGGCGGTCGTCCGCGGTCAGGGCCCGTCCTGCCAGCAACGGGATCCGGAGCGTGGTGAAGTAGTCCGGCGACGCGTAGTGGCGGCCGACGACGGGCGCGTTCCCGGGGTCGTTTGGACGGTCCGCGAAGAACAGCACCGTCCGGGAGCACCCCGTGAACGGCGTGCACCGGTTGACGGCCGCCGTGGACACGCCCGGCACGCGCTCGACACTCGTCAGGAGCCGATCGACGATCT
This sequence comes from uncultured Acidobacteriota bacterium, assembly GCA_963724775.1. Classification (GTDB taxonomy): domain Bacteria; phylum Acidobacteriota; class Vicinamibacteria; order Vicinamibacterales; family Fen-181; genus CAVRWB01. The sequence continues at coordinate 156,048 of CAVRWB010000016.1, read as the reverse complement.
CGGGCCCCTTCGTCACCGGGTAGTGCGACACCGGCGGCCGCACCCAGAAGGTCAGGACGCCCTCGCTCTCGAATCCGCGGCGCAGCTGCTTCAAGCGGGCGACGCCGTCCACCAGCAGGCCGGCGGCGGCAAGCAGCGCGACCGCGAGGGCGATCTCGGTCACGACCAGCGCGTGGAACGCACGACGGCGCGCGCCGCCGCTCCGCTCGTCCTCCCTCAACGCGCTGGTCAGCGGCGTGCGCCAGGCGTCGAAGGCGGGCGCCACGCCGCACAGAACGCTCGTCACGAGCGTCACAGCGATCGCGAAAAGCAGCGCCCGGCCGTCGAGGGCCGGCGCCGAGAACGACGCGATCGGCGTGCGGCCGCCGGTGGGAAGCACGGCGGGGGCGTACCGTGCAAGCGCCCCGACGCCCCAGGTCGCCAGCAGCGTGCCGAAGGCGCCGGCGATCGAGGCGAGGAGCAGGCTCTCGGTCAGCAGCTGCCTGAGGATGCGTGCCCGCCCCGAGCCGATCGTCATCCTGATCGCCAGCTCGCGCCGCCGCATTCGCCCGCGCGCGAGCAGGAGTCCCGCGACGTTCGTGCACGCGACCAGGAGCACGCACGCCGCTGCCGCCAGGATCAGCAGCACCGACCGTCGCAGCGCCGGGTCGACGCGCACGTCGCCGGCGGGCCGAGCGACCGCTCCCAATCGCCCGTCGCGCGAGCCGGACCCAGCCGGGAAGCTCGAGCTCGCGGCGGTCAGCTCGGCATTCGCCCGCTGCAGCGAGACACCCTGCCTCAAGCGGCCGACCACCGGGATGAAGAGCTGGGGCGTCGTCAGGTAATCCGCGTATGTCAGGCGCGGGGCCATCGCGCGCGGAATCCACAGCTCGGCCTTGTCGCTCAGCCCGGAGAACCCGGCGGGCATGATGCCGACAACGTGCAGCGGGACGTCGTTGATGCGAACCGTGCCGCCGATGAGCGACGGGTTGGCGTCGTAGCGCCGGCGCCACAGACGGTCGCTCAGCACGGCCACCGCCACCTCGCCGCCCGGGTCGTCTTCCGCCGCCGTGAACGACCGCCCGCGCGCGGGCCGGACGCGCAGCACCGCGAAGTACTCCGGCGAGACGATCTCGCCGTCGATCTGCTCGGGATCGCCGTTGCCCCCGCTCAGGTTGACGAGCGCGGCGGTGCAGGACGCCACCGACTCGTACCGACCTCACCGACGCGGTCAGCGTGTCGATGAGGGGCCTCGACCAGCGGGTGAGGACGAGCCCCTCGCGGGGGTCGGCCCGGGTGGTGAAGAGGAAGACCAGCCGGTCGGGTTCGGCGAACGGCACCGGCCGCAGCAGCGCCGCATATGCCGCGCTGAACGTCGTCGTCGTGGCGGCGATGCCGAGCGCGAGCGTCGTCACGGCGAGGACGGCAGCGCCGCGCATCCGCGACAGGCTCCGCGCGCCGTACCGGAGATCGTTCATGTGGAAGAGGACGGTGCCCCGGGTGTCCGCGTTAACCGATCCGGGGCAACCGGCGGCCGGAGAGGGCCTACTGCCCGACGGTGAAGGGCACCGCGGCGGCCTCCTTTTCCCACGTCATCACCAGCGTGCCGCCCTGCGCGGTGACGTTGACGAACTGGATGGTGAACTGATCGATCGACTCGGCGTTCTTCGACATCGTCATCGGGACGCGCAGCACGTCCTGCTTCGGGTCGTAGTTGTAGGCGCCCCAGGTCTCGGTCTTGTTGTTCGGGTCGTACTTCTGCTGGTAGGGCTGGCTCGAGACGATCAGCGTCCAGGCGCCCGGCTTGAGGTCGACGAACAGGCTGTAGTCGCCGGCCGGGAGGGTCTTGCCGCCCCCGAATGCCAGCGGCAGCTCGGTCTTCAGGCGCGTCGTCTGGTTCGCTCCCGCGCGCCAGACCGGGCCATCGTCGTTCACCGCCTTGCCGTAGTCCGCGCCCGAGCCGAAGATGTTTGTCCGCCCCCGCAGGATCGGACGGCCGTAGTCGACGGTGATCCACTTGCCCCCGGCGTACTGCGGCGACGCGCCCGGCTTGTCGGGTGTCGTCCACTTGCCGGCGACCTGCGTGGCCGAGACGCCGCGCGGGCTCGCGGGCAGGCGCGGCGCGGTCGCGGCGGGCTGCGGGGGCTGGGGCTGCTGCTGCGCCGCGGCCTGTTGCGGCGGCTGCGAGGCCTGCTGTTGCGGCGGCTGGGCGTGGACGCCAGCGCAGAGGGCGGCGACCATCGCGATGCACGCGACCACAAGGAGACTCTTCTTCATTCGCGGCTCCTGACTCTCTCTGGGTTCTCCCGGATTGTACCACCCGGCCGAGCCGCCGGTGCTCCCCCGACCTGCATCGAAGCGGATTCACTCGCTTCGCAAGGCCGACGCGGGCTCGATGCGAGCCGCCCGCCATGCCGGGGCGGCCGTCGCGGCCGCAGCGGTGATCATCAGCACGACCGCCACCGCCACGAAGGTGATCGGGTCCCAAGGCTGGACGCCAAAGAGCACACTGGTCAACGCCCGGCCGAGCGCCGCAGCCAGGCTCAGCCCGATGACCGCTCCAAGAACGATCATCCGCGCGGCGCCTCCGAGCACGAGGCGGAGCACCTCCGTCATTGTGGCGCCGAAGGCCATCCGGACTCCGAACTCGCGCACGCGCTGCTGCACCGAGGACGCGAGGATGCCGAACACGCCGACCATCGCCAGGACCAGCGCGAGGCCGGCGAAGGTCGCCACCATCACCGCGCGAAACCGGTACCGCGAGGTCGCGTCCGACATGACGTCTTCGAGCGTCATCACGTCCCTGACGCTGACCAGCTGGGCGCGATCGACGCGGGCAATCGCCCCACGCACGGCTGCCGCGAAGGCGTCGGCGCTGCCCGCGGCCGGGCGGACGAGCAGGTAGATGTCGTCCAACGGGTCCTGCGCATTCGGGACGTAAATCTGCACCAGCTCCTCTCGCTCGTCCGGACGGCCCTTCACCTGCCGGGCGACGCCGACGATCTCGCGCACGGTTGCGCGTTCCGTCGGCGCCGGCCGCAGTGCGACGCGCGCACCGATCGCGGGCCGGCCCTGCAAGTGACGCCGGACGAAGGCTTCGTTGACGATGCAGACGGGACCCTTGTCGTAGGTGTCCCGATCGGTGAACGCGCGGCCCGCGGTGATCGGGAGATCGATGGCGCGGAAGTAGGTCGGGCTGACTGCCTGGTAGAGCGCGGTCGGCTGTTTGCCGGACTCGGCCGGAGCGTCGCCGACGACTTCGACGGAAAAGGGGTCGAACACCGAAGGTCCCAGCGGAAGCCCGCTCGTCCAGGCTACCTCCTTGACGCCGGGCAGCGCCCTCACCTCCTGCTCGACCTCGTCCAGGAACCGCAGCAGCGACTCCCGAGTGGGATACTGGGACCCGAGCGGATCGACCATCATGGTCAACACCTGCCGGGCACGGTAGCCGCGATCGATGCCGTCCACGGTCAGCAGCGTGCGCAGCAGCAGACCCGCGCCGCACAGCAGCAGCGCGGCGGCGGCCACCTCGCCGACCACCATGGCCCGTCTCAATCTCCCCGCTTGGCCCGTGGACGTGCGGCCGCCGGCGGCCATCACCTGTGCGGGGGAGAGCTCGGTCGCCCTCCAGGCCGGGCCGAGGCCGAACAGCACTCCGACGAGCAACGCAACGCCGGCGCAGAACGCGGCCACGCGCGCGTCCAGCGAGAGCGTCACGGCGCCCGGCAGGAGGCCTTCCGGGGTCAGCGTCGGCGCGACTCTCAGGATCGCCGCGGCGACTCCCGCTCCGAGCAGGCCTCCGAGGACCGCCAGCACCAGGCTCTCCGTCAGGAGCTGGCGGACGATGCGCGGCCGGCTGGCGCCAAGCGCGGCGCGCACCGCCAGTTCGCGGGCGCGCACGGGCACCCGTGCCAGGAGCAGGTTGGCCACGTTGACACAGCAAATCAACAGGACGAAGCCGACGACGCCGAGGAAGAGCGTGGAGGTCAGGCGAAGGTCGCTCCCGATCAGCGCGTCGCGGAACGGTTCGAGCGTGATACCCCGTCCCTGGTTCGTGGCGGGAAACTCCTGGGCCAGGTCGCCGGCAACCCTGGCCATGTCGGCGGAGGCGGCCTCCAGCGTGACATCGGGCTTCATGCGCCCGATGACGCGCAGGGCGTGCCACGCGCGCGCGCGGGGATCGCGAGGCAAGGGCCTCACGGCCCACATGCTGCTTGCGCCCAGCAGCTGCGCCTCGCGCGGTACCACTCCCACGACGGTGAACGGTGAGCCGTCCAGGCGGACCTGGCGGCCGATCACCGAGCGGTCGCCGGCGAACCGCGCGCGCCAGAAGGCCTCGCTGAGCACCACGACGTTCGGCTGCTTTTCGTCGGCCGGAAGGAACGTGCGGCCGGCAATCGGCCGGATGCCGAGCACGTCGAAGACGCCGACGCTCACCCACTGGCGCGGCACGGTGTCGGCGGCGCCGTCCGCCCCGGCCATGACCATGCCGCCGACGCTGGGACTGAAACCGGCCAGCTTCTGAAACGTGCGAGTCCGCTCGTTCCAATCGACGAGGTTGAGCGGCGAGACCAGGTCGCGAGACGTCGTGCCGGTTCGCTCCCAGGCCATCACCACTTGCTCGGGTTGCGGCACGGGCAGCGGGCGAAGCAGCGTCGCGTCCACCAGCGCGAAGATCGCGCTGTTGGCGCCCACGCCGAGCGCCAGCGTGGTGAGCGCGACCGCCGTGAAGCCCGGTGTCTTTCTCAGTTGCCGGAGCGCGAACGCGGCGTCCTCCCGGAGCCGCTCGAGTCGCTGGACGAATCCCATTCCGGGTTCCCCTACTCCCGCGCGCCGGCCGAAATCAGGAACGCGACAACGGCATCGTGCGCGCCCCTCCGTGCCATCCCGAGCGGCGTGCGCCACTCACCCTGCTTCTGTCCACCGCCGTCCGCCCAGACGCGCGCGTTGACATTGGCGCCGCGCCGGAGCAGCAAGCGGACGACTTCGAGACTCCCGGCCTCCGATGCCTGGATGAGCGCGTTTTCGTCGCCAGGCACCACGAGTTCGATATCGGCGCCCCTGTCGAGCAGCAGCGCGACGATCTCGAACCGGTTCGCCGCCGCCGCGGCGATCAAGGGGCTGCCATCGCCCACGCAGCCGACGTTGGGGTCCGCGCCCCGGTCGATCAGCAGGCGGACGAGGTCGACCGCGGCCGGCCTGGGCCGCGGCGATGAGCGCGGTGCCATCGCCGATCACCGCGAGATCGGGCTTCGCGCCGCGATCGAGGAGGAGGTCCACGACGTCGCGTCGACCGGATCGCACGGCGCCGATGAGGGGACTACCATCGCCCGCGATGACGGCGTTCACGTTTGCACCGGCCTGGATCAGCGCGGAAACGGCGTCGCGGGAACCGTGAAGCGACGCCTCGTACAAGTCGCCGTCGAGCGCCCGCTGACCGCGTGCCTGCTGTCCTGTCGTCGCAGCGGCTGATGCCGGACGGCTCGGGGCACTCGGCACCGCCACGGCCCGCAGCGGCGCCACCGACAGCAGGAGCGACGAAGCGGCGACGACGGCTCCCGTCAGCACGCCCAGGCCGGCGCGACCCCGCCGTTGGCCGCCGTCGAGCAAGGCCGACACGCGCGTGGACAGGTCGCTCCGATTGGCCATGCCCAGTCCCGGCTGCGCGTGGGCGGCCGACAACCGCCTTGCCAACATGACGAGCTGTTCCGCGTAGTCCACGCTCTCCTCCCTGGCAACCACCGCATCGTCACATGCGCGCTCGGCCTCGAGGCACATCCGGCGCCACGCTACCCACACCAGCGGGTGGAACCACCACGCGGCGCAGGCGGCGCGCGCCGCGGTCTGTACCGCCCAGTCGCGGCGCCGGACGTGCTCGAGCTCGTGCACGAACGCACGCCGCAGATCGCCGTCGTTCCAGCCTCGCGCGTCCAAAGGCAGCACCAGCACGGGGCGCCGCGTGCCGAACGTGAGGGGCAGCGGGACTTCTTCGTGCAGCACGACGTCGACCGGCCGCTCCACGCCCGCCTCCGCGGCGAGCGGCTGGAGCACGCCCTTCATCTGCGGCCACGGGATCGCGGTTCGCCGCAGGCGGCGCAGCCTCCAGAGGACCCACGCAAGGCGAAACAGGAAGACCGCGGCGCCCGCAACCCAGAGGGCGCGGGCGAGCCCGGTCCAGGGCACCACGGGCAAGAAACGCGGTGTCGCGGCTTCGCTGGCTGGCACGGCGCGGGCCGGCATGCGTGGCGCGTCGATCGCGCGAGCCGGCGCGGCCCGCGGGGGGCCGGTCCGGCGGGACGCTGAGGGGGATGTCGAGCGAGTAGGCCGCAGCCAGCGGCAGTGCCAGGAGGGCGGCGAAGGTTGCCGACAGGAGGAGGTGCCGGACCGACGCGCGCGAGCGCGCAGCCAGCCGCACGGCGGCGAGGCCGATTCCGATCAGCGCGGTGGCTTTCACGACCATCGCCACGTCGGCGAATTGACTGAGTGTCACAGCGGCCTGCGCAATCGGTGTCACGACGACCTCCGTTCCTTCTTGACCTGGTCGATCCGGGCGCGCAACGCGTCCAGTTCCTCGTCCGACCAGTCCTCCTGTTTCAGGAGGGCTGCCGCGGTCTCGCCTGGCGAGCCGCGGAAGAAGACGCGCACGAGCTGGCTGACGGCCTTCCTCTGCGCCGTCGTCCGGGAGATGGTCGGGGTGTAGACGTAGCGCAATCCCTCGGCGCGGTGGCGAATGAACCCCTTGGCCTCCAGCCGGGCGAGCATTGCCCGGACCGCCGAATAGCCGGGAGGGTCGGACAGTCTCGCGCGGATCGCGTCCGCGGTGGCCTTGTCGCCGAGCGCGAACAACACGTCCATGATCTCGCGCTCGCGGCGGCTGAGCTTGTCGGGCGTCGGCACGGCACGGCTCCTTCCAGTTGCTGCATTCGTAGCATATTGCTACATTTGTAGCATGTCAAGGAGCGAGCGTCCGAGCCGCCTTCAGGCTCACCGGAGATTGGTCACTGGAGATGTCCTGGCCGGGCTGGCCGCCGTGGCCATTCCCGCGCGCCGTGCGACCCGCGTGGAACCGGCTCTCGCCTTGCGGGAGTGAGCTTGCAGACCCCGCAGCGTCGAGGTTGCTGCACCGGTCAGTTGGTCGCGGGCGTTCCCTTCAGATACTTGTCGAGAAACGCCAGCACCTTGCCGTAGCCCTCGATCTGGTTCTTCTTCTTCGTGAAGCCGTGGCCCTCGTCCGGGAACAGGACGTAGTCCACCGGCACGTTGTTCTTCTTCACCGCGCCGACGATCTCGTCCGACTCCGCCTTCAGCACGCGCGGATCGTTCACGCCCTGCAGCACCATCAGCGGCTTGCGGATGGCGTCCGCGTGGAACAGCGGCGAGACCTCCTGCAACAGCGCCTTGTCCTTCACGGGATCGCCGATTTCGGCATACAGGGCCTGGCGCTCGGCCTCCCACCACGGCGGGATGCTCTCGAGCGTCCGCAGCCAGTTCGACACGCCGAACAGGTCGATCCCTACGCCGAACACGTCGGGCTGAAACGCCAGCGCCGCCAGCACCATGTAGCCGCCGTAGCTGCCCCCCATGATCCCGATGCGCTTCGGATCGACGTACGGCAGGCTGGCGAGGTACTGCTTGCCATCCACGCAGTCCCACAGCGGCTCCTTGCCGTGCCTGCGATCGTCGGCCGCAAAGAACGTCTTGCCGTAACCGGAGCTGCCCCGGTTGTTGATGCCGAGCACGACGTAACCGTGGTTCACGAGGAACTGCACCGTCGGGCTGTAGCCGCGCATCGTCTGGCCGCCGGGGCCCCCGTGCACGTAGACGAGCGCCGGGGCCTTGCGATCGGGCGTGGCCTGGTGCGGCTTGTAGAAGATGGAGGGGATCTCCATGCCGTCGCGCGCCTTGAAGCGGACCACCTGGCTGTCGACGAGGTCGGCCGGTTCCACCTCCTTGTTCAACGTGTCGGTCAACCGCTTCGCGTCCCTGGTGCCGAACGTGTGCACGTAGAGGTTCGCGGGGCTGCGGTTGCTGCTGACGTAGAACGCGACGCTCTTCTCGCTGTGCGGAGATGTTGACGCCGCGAATCTCGCCATCAGGCACGGCCGGCATCGCGGCCTCTGCGCCCGTTTTCGCGTCCTTGACGTGGATGGCAACCCGGCCGTCCTCGTTGATCGCCGTCACGCGGTACGTGCCCTTCTTCGAGAACTCCATCGAGTCGATGTCCCAGTTCGCCTTCTCCACGTCCTCGTGCGTCCCGCCGGCCAGCGCGTAGCGCCGAATCGCCGTGAACTCGCCGCCGTCGTTCGTCAGGTAGTAGAGATGCGCCGATTCCGGGTCGAACGCCGCCGGCTGGTACTGGGCCTGCCCCTGGTGCGGGCTCACGTGCACGGTCTTCTTCGTCCGGGCGTTCCACACGTAGATGTCGGTGTCGTTGGTCGTCTTCGGCCTCGACAGCGCCACCCACTTGCCGTCGTCCGACACGGCGGCGGGGACGTAGCCCGACGTGTTCCTGAAGAACAGCGTCCGGGCGTAGGCGGCCGCGTCGCAGCGGTAGATGTCGAAGAACCGCGGGTCGCGCTCGTTCGTGATGACGTAGAACGCATGGCCGTCGGGTGTCCAGCGCAGGAAATCCGCCTTCAGCTTCGCCCCGGGCGTGAGGTCCTTCTCGGCGCCATCGGTGCCAATCACGTAGAGATGGTTCAGCTCGTTGCCGCCCTGGTCTCGAGTGATCAGGATGCGATCGTCGTGCGGAAAGAACGAGACCGCTCGCACCGTGTCGGTGGTGGACTTCGTCACGGGCGTAGCGTCTCCGCCGGCGACTGGAACGGTATAGGCGTTGTAGATCCCGGTGCGGTTCGACGAGAAGAGAACCCGGGACTCGTCGGCCGAGAACGAAGCCCCGCCCACCGACTCGTTGTTCATGAACTGTTCAATCGTGTACTGCTTCTTCGGGCGTTGTTCCGGCGCCGCCCCGGCCTGCCCGGACGGCGGTGTGCCGCGCGAACAGGCTGCCGCCAGGAGACAGGCGAGCACGCCGGCAGTTTTCGCCACGCGGTGAGCCTTCATTCAGGAACCTCCTGTGCGTCGAGTTTCCCCTGATGATAGCGCGACTCGCGAGGCCGCCCCGGATCGGGCCCGTTTGTGGTAGAACGGCACCTTCGTCACCACGGGGCCGCGCTGCGCGCCCAGCCGCAGCAGCGGCCATCGCCTGGAGGGAATCGCGTGAAGAAGCAGATTCGCTGCAGCATCGTCGCGTTTCTCGCGGCAATCTGTGCCGCAGCCGCCTCGCAGGCGCAGGCACCGGATTCGACGCGCTCAGGGCCTCGCAGGGACCGGCCGGAACCCGGCATCGAAGAACTGACGCGCTTCGACCACCTGCCGCTGCTCAAGCAGTCCGTGGAGATCGGGATGGTCTCCAGCTACGACCGGACCGGCGGGAACGACGATGGGTTCAGCGGCAAGTACCTCCTTCGTGAGAAAGGAACCGAGCGGCCTGGTCATCGCTGAACTCGAGGGCCCCGGGCTGATCTACCGCATCCACACTCCCACCCCGACCGACGATCTCATCGAGTTCTACTTCGACAACGAGGCCGCTCCCCGCCTCCGGCTGAAGGTGGCTGAACTGTTCGACGGCACGCACGCGCCGTTCCTCGCACCGCTCGTCGGCGCCGGCTCGGGCGGCCGCTACTCCTACGTCCCGATCGCCTACCAGGGCTCGTGCAAGATCGTCGTGAAGGCCGACACTTTCCAGTTCTACGACATCAACTTCGCTCGGTTCGCGGCCGGGTTCGCCCTGAAGACCTACGAGGACCCGCCATCACCCGCGTTCCTCGCCGCGCTCGACAAGGCCAGGGCGCTCCTGGCCACCGCTGCGGGTTCCGACATCTCGCGCTCGCTGGTGCCCGCCGGCACCAGGCTCGAAACCGCGAGGACGAGCGGCACCCTGGCCCCCGGAAGGACGCTGCCCCTGTTCGAGTCGTCGGGCCCCGGCCGGATCGCCGGCATCAGGCTCGCCCCGGCCTCGGCGCTCGCTGGCAAGGCCCGCGACATCCTCATCAGGGCGTACTGGGACGACGCCACGGAACCGGCCATCGTCTGCCCCGTCGGCGACTTCTTCGGCGCCAGCTTCGGCGAGCCGGCCGTCGAGTCGCTCCTTCTCGGCACCGTCGCGTCCACCGACACCGATTACATCTATTTCCCGATGCCCTTCGAGCGCTCGGCCCGCCTGGAGCTGGTGTCGGAGCGGACCTCAGGACCGGCGATCGACGTCACCGCGGAGGTGACGTTCGCGGCGCTCGGGAAGGCCGCAGACGAGGGACGCTTCTACTGCCGCTGGAACCGCGAGAATCCAACGCGAAGCGGTGTCCCGTTCACCTATCTTCAGGCGGCAGGACGCGGCCACGTCGTGGGCGTCATCCTGCAGGCGCAGGGGATGGAACCCGGGGCGACGGAGTTCTTCGAGGGTGACGATGTCGCAGTCGTGGATGGGGCGGTCGCCATCCCGGGGACGGGCTCGGAAGACTCTTTCAACGGCGGTTGGTACGACGTCCCGGGCCGATGGGAGAGCCGTCGCTCGTACCCGCTGAGCGGGTGTCTCGACTATAAGAAGCCGCTCGGCCGCACGGGCGGCTACCGCTTCCTGGTCACGGACTCATACGCGTACCGCAAGACCATCGACTACACGATCGAGCACGGCCCCGAAAAGAACCAGGTCCCGACCGACTACACGAGCGTGGTCTTCTTCTACTCCGTCGATGAGCCCTCCCCGGCGTCGGCGATCACTCCCGCTGCCGCCCGGCGCGTGGCCGATCCGCAGCGAGTGATATTCGTCCCCGGCTGGAACGTGCCCATTCATACCGCCTCGCTGAGAAACGCCACGCTGGGCAAGGAGACCGCGAAGATCGGCGACCGGTCGGCACGGTACCTGGCGATGAAGACGACGGGCGAGGACGTGTTCGGCCCTCATCACGTATCGTTCATCTGCGACATCCCGACGGCCGGGCGGTACAGAGTTGGCGTCAAGGCCGTCGTCGGCCCTGACCAGGGAATACTGCGGGTGTTTCGCGACGACATCCCGGCGGGAGAGGCGGTGAACCTGTACTCGCCGGAGCGCTCGCTGAGCGCAATCCTCCCCCTGGGCGTTTACGATATGAAGGAAGGCCCCAATACCCTGTTCCTGCACCTCACCGGCAAGGACGCGCGATCAGCCGGGGTGAACTTCGAGCTGGTCGAGATCGTGTTCGAGAAGATGTAGCACCTGGGCCGCCGAAACGCTTGAGCCGACCGGGTCGAGCCGACACCGCCGGTGTGAAAAACTGCGCAGCTCGAGACCTCAGCCGCTTGTTCCCCTGTTCACAATTGAACAGAACCGCACAGACGCCGTGGCGACACTACCCTGGTATGCGAGTCCAAGAGGCGGCTCCCGCCGAGCACCCGCAGGCTTCGGGCTGTCGCAGACCGCGGGTTCTCGTCGTGGACGACGACCGAGACGTACTGAACCTGCTGGAGATATTTCTCGATCTTGTGGGCTTCGACGTCACGACGGCGATAAACGGTGTGGACGCCTTGCGGAAGGCGTCAGCCGGTTACGACGTGATGACCACGGATTTGGCCATGCCGTCCATGGACGGCCGTGAGTTGATTGAGCGACTTCGCGACCTGCCGATTACGCCGATCCCCGTTGTCGTTGTGACCGCGCAGGTGATCGATCCCTCGGTGACCGAGCGCGTGCAGTCCTGCCGGATCCTGTCAAAACCCTGCGACCTTGACGAACTGGTTCAGACAATCCAATCGCTGCTGACGACGTGTACCCACAACACGTTCCGTTGTTCGACGTGCCCGTCCGCGCCTCGCCGCTCGTCAAAGGCCGCGTGACCGTCGCGTCGCGCTGACGGTCGCGCGTGCTTGTCAGCCCGAGCCCGCCCGAGCATACTTCCACCGATTGGAGCCCCGGTGAGCGTCCGGCGTAAGTCTCAGGGCTTGCCGCGTTGCGGGCCATGATCTGGGAGGGTGCATGTCCGTGTCATCACGCCGGCGCGTGGTCGGGTCGGCCACGCTTCTCGCAGTCGCGGCGGCCGCGGCCGTCGCGGTCCTCGCAACCGCCCGTCACCAGTCGAAAGACGCGCTCGAGGTCAAGGCGAGTTACACCAAGCAGGAAGTCATGATCCCGATGCGCGACGGGACCAGGCTGTTCACGATCATCTACGCGCCCCGCGACACCTCCCAGCGCTATCCGTTCATGCTCACGCGCACCGCCTACAGCATCGCGCCGTACGGGCCGGACGAGTATCGCGAGATCCTGGGGCCGAGCGAGTTGTTCACGCGCGAGGGTTATGTCTTCGTCTACCAGGATGCCCGCGGCCGCTTCAAGTCGGAGGGGACCTTCATTCACCACCTGCCGTTCGACCGCTCCGGCACGCCGAACGAGAGCACCGACACCCACGACACGATCGAGTGGCTGCTGAAGAACGTCCCGAACAACAACGGCCGCGTCGGCCAGTGGGGCATCTCGTGGGACGGGTGGGAGACGTCGATGGGGATGATCGACGCGCACCCGGCCCTCAAGGCCTCGTCGCCCCAGGCGCCGCCGCAGGATCAGTTCCTGGGCGACGACTACCACTCGGGCGGGGCGTACCAGCTGATGTACGGCTTCGCCTGGATGTCGTCGAATGCGCGCGCCCGCACGGCGCCCAGCGAGCAGCGGACGGTGCGCTTCGACTACGGCACGCCGGATGGCTATCGCTTCTTCCTCGAACTCGGCGCCGCCGCCAACGCGACCAGGTTCTTCGGTGACACGGTACCGACCTGGCACGACCACATGACGCACGGGACGTACGACGACTACTGGAAGGCGCGAAACGTCCCGAAGGACCTGGGCAGCGTCCGCCACCCGGTCCTGATCGTCGCTGGCTGGTTCGATGCCGAGGACTTCTATGGACCCTTCCGGATGTACCGGGTGCTGAAGGACGGGAACGCGGACCGAACGACCCTCGTCGTCGGTCCCTGGGCGCACGGTGGTTGGGCTCGCGGCGACGGCGACCGCCTTGGCCCGATCCGGTTCGGCTCCAGGACGAGCGCGTACTACCGGTCGGAAGTCGAGCTGCCGTTCTTCAACTTCTACCTCAAGGACAAAGGCCGCCTCGATCTTCCGCGCGCGCTCGCATTCGAGACGGGCCGGAACGAGTGGCGGCGCTCCGACGCCTGGCCTCCGGCACCCACCTCCGAGAAGCGGCTGTACCTCCAGGCGGGTGGGCGGCTCGCCTTCGAACCGCCGACGGCTGCCGGCGGCGCCGCGTTCGATTCGTACGTGAGCGACCCGGCACGGCCGGTTCCCTACACCGCGGAGTTGCGCACCACCGAGGGCCAGCTGTTCACGGTCGAGGACCAGCGCTTCGCGTGGAATCGCCCCGATGTCCTCTCATACGAATCCGAGCCGCTCGGCCAGGACCTCACGGTGGCGGGCCCGATCACGGCGGCCCTGCACGTATCGACGACCGGTACCGACTCCGACTGGGTCGTGAAGCTGATCGACGTCTATCCCGGACGCCGCGCCCGATCCCCAGCCCAACCCGGGGAACGTGCGGATGGGAGGCTACCAGATGCTGCTGGCTGGCGACCTTCTGCGCGGGAAGTTCCGAGAGAGCCTCTCCTCGCCCAAGCCGATGGTGCCTGGCCAGGTCACCGCGATCGAGGTCGGTCTCGGCGACCGCTGCCACACGTTCCTCAAGGGACACCGCGTGCAGGTGCAGATCCAGAGTTCGTGGTTCCCGATGTTCGACCGCAACCCGCAGCGTTTCGTCGACATCTACCACGCGAAACCGTCCGATTACCGGAAGGCGACCCAGCGCGTGTTCCGCAGCGCGAGATGGCCGTCGCACCTGACGCTGACCATCGGCCGTTGAGCTCGGCCCAAGGCCTGCCGCCCGCCGTACGCCAGAGCTGGAACGGCCCCGCGATCGCCGATTCCAACATCGCATCCGCCCCGCTCGAACTCGCAGTAGGATGGCGGTGTGAGGTGGCCAGTGACCAGGCAAGAGCGCAAGGGGGACGCGTTCCGGGCACTGCACGCAGGCGAGGCGTTCATCATCCCGAACCCGTGGGACGCGGGGTCCGCGCGCCTGTTCGCCGGGCTCGGGTTCAAGGCCCTGGCCACGACCAGTTCGGGCTTCGCGTTCACGCTCGGCCGCGCCGACGGCGAGGCGACGCTCGACGAGGTGGTCGAACACGCGCAGGCAATCGACCTCGCAACCGACCTGCCGGTGTCCGTTGACCTCGAGAACGGGCACGGACCGCGCCCGGAGGACGCCGCCCGGGCGATCGCGCGAGTCGCGGAGGCTGGTGCCGTCGGCGGATCGATCGAGGACTACGATCGCGAGGAGGGCGTCGTCTACGAGGCTGGCCGGGCCGTCGAGCGCGTGCGTGCCGCCGTCGAAGCAGCGCGACGGCTGGCCTTCCCCTTCGTTCTGACCGCGCGCGCGGAGAACCATCTCCGAGGCAACCCCGATCTCGATGACACGATCGCGCGTCTGCGGGCGTTCGAGGAGGCTGGGGCCGACGTGCTCTTCGCACCGGGCCTGCGCACGCTCGACGAGATACGGGTCGTGTGCCGCTCCGTCTCGAAGCCGGTCAATGTCCTGGCGCGACCGGGCCTCTCGTTCCCAGAAGTCGTCGAGGCCGGCGCGAGGCGGATCAGCGTGGGCGGCGGGCTGACCTGGGTGGGCGTCAAGGCGGTGGTGGAGGCTGCCACCGCCCTGCGCGATTCCGGTGACTTTTCTGTGTTGGGCTCCCGGCTCGCGGCGGTTGACGCGTGGCTGCTGCCCCGCCGGGCCAAGGATGGGCACTAGCAGGAACGACTCGTGCACGCGCTCGAAGGGAGGCATGCGGCCATGAGCCACGAAGACACACGGTCCGACGCGCGCCCGGACTCGATTGAGCCCGGAAAGACGGACGACGCGGCGAACTCCTCCAGCGGCACGAAACCGAGCCAGGCGGAGGAGTACCGCAAGTACAAGGAAGCGGAGCGCGAGGAAGAGGAGCGGTTGGAGCGGTACGAGCGGACGAAATCCACCGACACCGTGCACCGCAGGGACGATCGGTAGGACAGGCGTCTCGCCTGTCCTGCCGACGAGATTGCGCTAGATGCCGAGCGGCGCGATGCCGTAGGCCCGGGCGAGGTCGTTGATGCCCGCGCGAAGCGCGCCCCACAGTCTCGCCACTTCGGTTCCGTAGCTGCCGCGAGCCACTTCCGCGTTGATGGTTCGCCCGTCGTCGACGACTCTCTGGACCTCACCCTTCGTCTCCATCCAGGTGTCGGTCGCGTCGAACTTGCGGCGGAGCCGGTTGGTCGATTTATTCAGATCGCCGAGCGCGTCGTCCAGCTTGTCCTTCTTGGCGTTGGCCGTCGCCTTCTGATTCTCGGTCGGCTTGGCCTTTGCGCGGCGGCCAGTCGCCTGCGCGGTGCCCGACGTCTCCTTCGCGTTCTCTCCGCGGCGTTCGAGGTAGTTGCGGAACTCGTCCACCCCGTTCTCGACCTTCACGATCAGGTCGGCCACGCGGGCCTTCGGCATCACCTGGGCAGATGCGGTCTTCGCGACAGCGCCCGAGAACATGAGCGCCAGCGCGAGAGTGGTCAGAATGATCCGGCGCATGTTTTCTGTGCTCCTTTCCATCACGACATGTGATCTTACCGCCGAACCTGCGGCCGGGCGCACCTGGCACGTGTAATAACATCAAGACGCACATGACCCGTTCGCAAGGAAAGACGCGATCGCCTGTCCGGCGCTGGATCCGACTCGGTTTCCTCGCGTGGGCGGTTGTCTCGACGTGGTGGGTTGTCGGCGCATATCGGACGCGCGGCGTCGATCCGAGTCTCCTGCAGAGGGACGGCCGCGTGTTGGTCCGCCGCTCGCCTGGCTCCCTGGCGTTCCTGCCCACGTCGGGTCATGCCGTTTCGGGCCTGGTGTTCATCGTCGGCGCCGGCGTGGATCCGAGCGCGTACGCGCCGATGCTGAGACCGATCGCCGCCGACGGCCATCCGGTGATCATCGTTGCGCTGCCGTGGAGAGTCGCGCCACTCGAGACGCACAAGGCGGCCGCCGTGGCGCATGCACGCGCGATCGTCGAACACGAGACAGCCGCCGACAGCTGGGTCGTTGCCGGTCACTCGCTCGGCGCAGCGCTCGCCTGCCGGATTGCAGGAGACCCTCCGGCGAAGGTCAGAGCCATCGTGTTGATTGGCACCACTCACCCGAAGGCCGATGACCTGTCGGAGGCGCGCGTGCCGATCACCAAGGTGTTCGCGACGAACGACGGCGTGGCACCCGTCGAAGCGATCGTCGCAAACAGGAAGCTGCTTCCGCGCGACACGCGCTGGATCGAGATCACGGGCGGGAACCATTCCCAGTTCGGCCATTACGGCCACCAACTCCTGGATGGCTGGCCCACGATTACGCGCGAGCGGCAGCAGGCCATGACGCGTGCGGTCCTGATCGACATCCTGGGCAGGGCGCCGTAAGAGGTCGCCGATACACGGCTAAAGCCTCGTGCTGCGAAAGCCCGACGAACACTCGGCTGAAGCCTCGTGCGACGACACCGCGCTATACTCGATCCCATCAGTACACAACTCCCGCCGCTCGGGATCCCCAACTACCGGATCCTCCACCGGCTCGGCGCCGGCGGCATGGGAGAGGTCTACGCCGGCCTGGATGAAACGCTGAAGCGGCGCGTGGCGCTGAAGGCCGTTCGCGCGGAGCATCGGCTCGACGCCCGGACGAAGGCGCGCTTTCTCCGGGAGGCGCAGATCCTCTCCAACCTCGATCATCCGAACATCTGCCGCGTCCACAGCTACGTCGAAGCGGGCGAGCAGGACTGGCTGGTGCTCGAGCTGATCGAAGGCCGCAACCTGCGAGCCGCGCTGGACGCTGGTCTCGCCGCGCCACAGCGCCTCTCGATCGCGATCCAGATCGCGCAGGTGCTCGTGGTCACCCACGCTGCCGGCATCGTCCACCGCGACCTCAAGCCGGGCAACGTCATGGTGACGCCGGCGGGCGACGTGAAGGTGCTGGACTTCGGCCTCGCGCGCTCGCTGCCGGTGGGCGACCACGCCCTCGGTAGCGGTGAGGAAGAAGAAGAAGCAGCGCCGCTGGCGCGCCCGGCCGCTGCAGGCACGCCGGAAGCGGCGACGCAGATCATCCCGGGCGAGGACTTCACGCCTTCGCTCGATCGAGGGGACCTCACTCGCCTGCCCGGTCCGGATGCGTGGCTCACGCAGGAGATGTCGCGGCACGTCCAGACCGAGCGAGGCGCGCTGCTTGGAACGCTCGCCTACATGAGCCCCGAACAGGCGCGCGGCGAGACCGCCACCACGGCCAGCGACCTCTACTCATTTGGGCTCCTGCTCCAGGAACTGTTCACGGGCGAGCCTCCAGTCCAGGCCGGTGACGACTCGGCGGCGCTGCTGGAGCGGGCGCGAAGTGGCGCCGTTCCGGCCCCGAAAGGGATCGATCCCGACCTCGCCCGGCTGATCCAGCGCCTCAAGTCCCTCGCCCCGTCCGATCGGCCCGCGGCGGTCGACACCCTCGAGCGTCTCCGCTGGATCGCCGCCAAGCCGGCACGCCGCGTGCGCCGGCTGGCCGTCGCCGCCGTCGTTGGGCTGGTCCTGCTGGGCGCCACCAAGTACTCGGTCGATCTGGCGCGTGAGCGGACGGCCGCCGTCGCCGCCCGGCAGGAAGCGGACAAGCGTCGCGGGCAGGCCGAGGACCTGATCGGCTTCATGCTCGGCGACCTGCGCAAGAAGCTCGAGAAGGTCGGACGCCTCGAGATCCTGGACGACGTGGGATCGAAGGCGATGGACTACTTCGCCGCGGTACCCGAGTCCGCGCTCACGGACCACGAGCTGGCCGACCGGTCCGCCGCGCTCTACCAGATTGGCGACGTGCGAATCACCCAGGGCCGGCTGGGCGAAGCTCTCAAGCCGCTCGCCCAGTCGCTTGCGCTCGCCCGCATGCTTGCCGACCGCCACCCCGACGATGGCAAGCGGCTGTTCGACCTCGCTCAGAGCCATTTCTGGGTCGGCTTCGTCGAGTGGCGCCAGCGCCACCTCGACACCGCGCTCGTCCACTTTCGCGAGTATGTTCGGATCGCCAACCGGCTCGTGGCGATTGACCCGAAGAGCTCCGACTGGCGGCTCGAGCTGGCGTCCGCGAACAGCAACATCGGGTCGGTGCTCGAGGAACAGGGCAACCTGGATGGCGCCATCCGGCAGTTCCGCGCAGCGCTCGTCATCGAGACCGGTCTTCTCGGCGAACGCCCGGACGACACCACCCTGCGGCGGGCGGTCGCCTCGTCGAACAACACGATCGGCGCCGTCCTGCGCGCCCAGGGGAAACTCGACGACTCGCTGGCGCACCACCGGGCCGAACTGGCGTTGCAGGAAGACCTGGTCAGGCGGGAGCCGGGCTCCGCCGAGTGGCAGCAGTACCTGAGCGTGAGTCACAACCGCGTCGCCATGCTGCTCGAGGCCAAGGGCGTCCTCGGCGAGGCGGCTCAGCACGCCCGGGACGCGCTGGCGATCATGGAGCGCCTCGCCGCAGAGGATCCCACCAACGTGGACTGGCAGCGCGAGCTGGGGCGCAGCCACTACCGCGTGGGAGTGATCCTGGATGCGCAGCGGGCGCTGACCGACGCGCAGCCGCATCTCCGCCGTGCGGCGGTCATCATGGGACGCGCGGCGGCTCTCGACTCGCTGAACCCCGCGCGGCAGCGCGACCTGGCCGAGGCCCACGCCGCGCTCGCGCGGCACCTGCTGCTGGCGGGTGACGCGCGAGGCGCGGGAGAAGAGGCGCGCGCCACCCAGCGCATTGCCGACCGGCTGCTCGATGGCGCCAAGGACGACCGCGAGGCAGCTCGCCTCAAGGGACTCGGCATCGTACCTGCAGGGCCGCGCCTGGATCGCGCAGCGCAACCGGGAGCGCGCCGCGGCGGCCTGGGAGGAGGCCATCACCACGCTCGAGCCCGCCGCACGCACCTCGCGCGACTACGCTCTCCTGGACCCCTGGGCGCTGGCGCTGCTGGGTGCCGGGCGCACCGAGGAGGCGAAGGCCGTGGTGAAGCAGTTGAGTGCCATCGGGTATCGAAACCCGTTGTTCGTCGAGGCGATCACGCGAGGCGGTCAGAAGTAGTGGGCGGTGAGCGGTGCAGTAGGACAGGCGTCTCGCCTGTCGCGGCAGCAGGAGTAGGCAGTGAGCGGTGGGCAGTGAGACGTCGCAAGGGACATTAGTTCGACAGGTCAACAGTCTCGCAGGCGCGAGCCATTCAAGGGAGGTTGAGACGTGCCCCCAATCAACGTCACGGTTTCGTGGCCCGTTGGACAGGGCGAGCCCTCGGTGGACAAGGACCCGATCGTCGTCCCCCAGGGCAGCGGAGCGACGGTCATCCAGTGGTCGTGCGGCGAGAACGTGAGCAAGCTGCAGATCAGTGGCCTCGATTCGAGCGTCTTCTCGCCGGCGGCGTCCAGCGGGATGGTGAATCAGTTCTCGACGACAGACGCGAATCGCACTCCCAACACTTACACCTACACGGTGGCGGCGACACAGACGACCGGGCACAGCGCCGACCACGATCCGAGAATCCAGAACGGCGGCTGAGGCTCCCACGGCCGGGGCGAGCGCCAATGCTCAGGGGGGCGTGCTTCAGGCGGCGCCGGCCGCCGCCTTGGTACCCCGGTTGCTCGCGAGACGGTGGAGGTACCCCGTGCCCACATTCACCGCGCTCGCGATCCTGTCCGTCGTGCTGTCGGCCTGGCCGGGGACGGCAGCCGGACAGCAGCCGTCTGCTCCGGCGAGCTACGCCAGCTATGCCGTCCCCCCGATCCCGGTGCAACTGGCCACCGTCGTCGATCATATCCAGGAACTCTCGCGGCAGCCGGTTCAGCTACCCGCTTCGCGCATCACCCGCGTCGTCTCGGCGTCGCTCGTCGAGGTGACCGACGGGCGCGAGCACAGCCGCTGGCATTTCCTCGTGCTCGAGCCCGACCACCTGTTCGTGCTCCTGCCCGCCGGCGCTCGGGTGGCGACAGGCCAGGACATTGTCGTCTCCGGCCTCGTCCGAACCGTGCGCGGCGCGAGGATCACGGGGGAGCTGCCGGGTGGAACCGACGACCTGGTGAAGCACCACGGCAATGCGGCGCTGCTGGTTGCCATGCGTGCCGCGACCGCGGACGGCGTGGATCTGGGAACGACCCGCTGACGCTGGTCAACGGAAACCGGCAAACGGAAAAACGGCCGAGCCGGCCGGCATCGCGCGCGACGAGCGCGGCCATCTGCGCCGCTTTGCCCCCAGGGCCGGGCAACAGTGAAGGCGATGTGATATAATGCTGCATTATGTCGCCCGACCGCCTGCCCGCCATCACGCACCTCCAGTTCCTGGTCCTCGGCCTGCTCCAGGACCAGCCGCACGCCGGCCGCGACATCCGCGCCGAGTTGCACCGGCATGGCGTGCGGCGAACCGCCCCCGCCTTCTACCAGATGATGGCGCGGCTCGAGGACGCCGGCCTCGTCGAAGGCTGGTACGACCAGAAGGTGGTGGAGGGCCAGCTGATCAAGGAGCGCCACTATCGACTCCGGCCCGCAGGAGCCCGCGCCTGGCGCGTGACGCGCGACTTCTACCTGTCAAGGCTCGGCGCCATCCCGATTGGGGCCCCGGCCAATGGCTGAGCGGGCGGGCGACGTCAGGATTCGGCGCTGGTTCACTCCCCTGCTCGGCGGCCTGCCGGTCCCCGTGCGCTATCGCCTCTTCAACCCGTCGTACGAGGATCTGCGCCAGGACCTGTTGGAGCAACAGCGCGCCAGCCGATGGCCGGGCCGGCGCCACCTCCTGCTCGTCGTGTTCGCGGTCCGCGTGCTCGCGCTCATCGTCGCCTGCTACCGCGACAGCCCCGGCTTTCTCGTCGTTCACCCGTTTCGCGCCACGGCCGCCGCAGCGCGCCAGTTGGTCGCCTCGCACCGGACGCTCATGACCCACGACCTTCGGCAGGCCTTTCGACTCCTGGTTCACCGGCCGCTGTTCAGCGGCGTGGCGATCGCGATCCTCGCGTTGGGGATCGGCGGAAGCGTCACGATCTTCAGCATCGTCGATGCCGTGCTCCTGCGGCCGCTGCCGTTCCCGGAGGCGGCGCGTCTCGTGAGCATCGACGAGACCCTGGAGGGGCGCCCTTCCGCGGTCTCGCCGGTGAACTTCTTCGACTGGCAGGCCCAGGCGAAGTCCTTCCAGGGGCTGGCGATCTATACCGACCAGGGCATGACGCTGACCTGGGGCGATCGCGCCGACGCGGTCTCCGGGGTCAGCGCCTCGTCCACCTTCTTCCCGGTTCTCGGGCTGAAACCGGAAATCGGCCGCTGGTTCTCGGCGGAGGACGACCGGGCGCCAGGTCCCTCCAGCGTCATCCTGAGCCACGGGCTGTGGCAGCGGGCCTTCGGCGGCGCGCGTGACGTGCTGGGACGCCAGGCGATGTTCGACGGCCAGCCGTTCACGATCATCGGCGTGGTGCCGCCCGGCGCGGAGTTTCCGGAGAAGACCGAGGCCTGGTTCTCGCTGGCCCTGTCGTCCAGGAACACCGCCCAAACGTCCCGCGGCGCGCACTACGTCAGCGCGATCGCGCGGCTGCGGCCCGGCGTCACGCTTGCCGGAGCCGAGGCCGAGATGCGAGCCATCCAGTCGCGGTTGGCCGCCGCCTACCCGCGCACGAACCAAAACTACAGCGCCACCGTCCAGGGCCTGGTTGACGCCACGGTGGGCAGCGCGCGAAGGGCGCTGCTGCTCGTTCTCGGCGCGGTGGGCCTCCTGCTTCTGATCGCGTGCGTGAACGTGTCGGGACTCCTGCTTGCGCGAGCCGCGGCCCGGCGCACGGAGATGGCCGTCCGCGCCGCGCTCGGCGCCGGACGCCTGGCCCTGGTTCGCCAGGTGCTCGTCGAGAGCCTGCTGCTGGCCGCCATCGCTGCCGCCGCGGGGACGTTGCTCGCAACGTGGGCCACGGGGGCAGTCGTCGCGATTCTCCCCGAGGACGTGCCCCGAGTGGCGCAGTCCGGCATCGATGCGCGCGTCCTCGCCTTCACAGCGATGCTCGCCGCACTCTCTGCCCTGCTGTTCGGTTGCCTGCCGGCGTTCCAGGCGATGGCATCCGCGCCTGCCACGTCGCTGCAGTCCGCCCGGCGCGACGGTGGGGCCGGCGGGAGCCGGCGCTTCCGCGAGTCGCTGGTCGCGGTGGAAGTGGCCCTTGCCTTCGTCCTCCTCGTGGGCGCCTCGCTCGCAGTCCGCAGCTTCGACCTCCTTCGCCGCGTGGAGCCCGGCTTCAACGCCCGGGGCGTCCTCACCTTCACGCTGTCGCTGCCCGGGGGCGTGTACAAGGACGACTCGCAGGTGTCGGCGTTCTACCGGAACCTCGTCGAGCGCCTGCAGGAGATTCCCGGCGTGACGGGCGCCGCGGGCGTCATGATTCCACCGGTCGCCCGCACCGGGTTCGGCGGGACCTTCAGCATCGACGGACGGCCCGACGCGAGCGGCGCGGAAGAGCCGCGGGCGCAGATGCGGCCGGTAACGCCCACCTACTTCCGCACGCTGGGCATCCCGGTGACGAGCGGCCGCGCCTTCGACGACCGCGACGGCAGTGACGCCCCGCCCGTCGCGATCGTCAGCGAAATGGCAGCCCGCCGCTTCTGGCCGGGAGAGAGCCCGATCGGCAAACGCCTCCGCATGCACGTCAGCGCGGTCGCGGGACGCCAGCCCTTCCGCGAGATCGTGGGCATCGTCCGCGACGTGAAGCACGGACGGCTCGACCTGCCGGCGGCGCCGATGGTCTACATGCCGCACGCGCAGCACGCCTCCAGCTGGATGGCCCTCATGGTGCGGTCCACCGCTGACCCGGCTTCGCTCCAGAAAGCGGCCGCCGACGTGGTGCACCGCGCGGACAAGACCATCGTTCCGTTGGAGATGACGCCGCTCGAGGCACGCGTCGCCGCGTCGCGCGCGGACCAGCGCTTCCGCGCCGTCCTGCTCGGCGTGTTCGCCGGGTCGGCCTTCCTTCTCGCCATCGTCGGCCTCTACTCGGTGGTGGCCTACGCGACGACGCTGCGGCGCCACGAGATGGGCGTCCGGATGGCCGTCGGCGCCGACGCGCGCGACATCGTGGGGCTGATCGTGAGGCAGGGCATGCGCCCGGTGATCGTCGGGCTGGCGCTCGGTTGCGCCGGGGCGTTGGGGCTGTCGAGGCTGATGCGCACGCTGCTCTTCGGAGTACGGCCCTTCGAGCCGGGCCTCATGGCGTTGGCGCTGCTGGCGTTCGCGCTGGCGGCCGCCGTGGCCTGCTACCTGCCGGCTCGCCGCGCGAGCGCCTTTGATGCCGTGAGCGCGCTCAGGCAGGAGTAGTGGACGGACTAGTAGCTGCTGTTCGTGTACTTCGTGATCAACGTGCCGCGCAGGTCGCGGTACATGTTCACGACGCGCTCCATGCGGGCCTTCGTGAGGTCGGTGAGGAACGCGGAGGCGCTCGCCGGGTCCTTGCGGAACAGCACCAGAGCCTGTTCGTCGGTAGCCCCCTGTGACGTGAAGAACTCCGCTTCGATCGGATCCCGCGCCGCGTGCAGGTCCTTCACGGCGTCCTGCCAGCGAAGGTGCATCAGGTTGTCCACGAGATCGACCGACCAGCGCGCGGATCCCTCGCTGAACTGCCGTGCGTTGTACGTCTTGTACAGCTCCGAGATCTTCTGCACGCCGGCGTAGACCGGGACGTACGTACTGACGTACGGATTGTCCACGTAGAACCAGTACACCCCGCCCACCGGGGCCGGCATCCACGAGCGGAGCTGCGCCACCATGCCGTACCCATGCTGCGCGACGGTGCGGTGCGAAGCGATCCTGAGCAACCGCCGCATCTCGCTGGAGGGAAACGGCGACGCCAGGGGGCTGCGCGAGGTGGAGCCGTCCCGTGCCGCAACCAGCCAGCCCTTGTCACCCGCCATGTCGTACACCGTGCCCTCGAACGCGGACCGCTGGAAGGCGATGATGTCCCGCACCGAAATCTGCCGCTCGGGCTTGAACGAGAAGGGGTAGAACGCGGCGCCCTCGAACGGCTCCGCACCGTCGGCGGCGCGCCCGGTGGCTGCGTCGATGCGGCGGTGCGGCCAGTCCTTGAGGGACGGCGCGAGCGTGCTGTAGACCAGCCACAGCCGGTTCAGGCTGCCCTCGCCGATTGGAGGCGCGTACGCCTCCTGCCAGATGAACGGCTTGCCGCTCTTCGGATCGTACCAGCCGCGATCGATCGCCTCCTGCATGTAGTTGGGCGACGCGAGGACGTCGGGATTCGACAGGTCGATCTCGCGGATGCGAACGTAGTTCGGCACCACCGTCACGTGGTCGTCCGGGACGCGGCGCGCCGCCCAGATGACGCCGGGCTTCCCCTTGCCCCGCTGCCACTCGGTGCCGACGCTGAACAACTCGAGCACCCACGCCTCGGTGGGATCCGCAATCGACAGGGTTTCGGATCCCCCGGTCGAGGGCAGAAAGCCGTACTCCTCCATGAGCGAGCCGATCAACCGCACGGCCTCGCGCGACGTGCGGCAGCGCTGCAGCGCGAACACCTGCGCCTGCTCGACGGTGATGATCTGCTCGGTCACGCCTTCGACAAAGGGCGTGTCGAGCTCGCGCTTCTGGCTGCAGGTGCTCTCGGCGATGGCGAGCTGGTGCTCGTTGAACTGGGAATAGCCGGCGTGGAAGTAGGTATACGTGCGCTCGGCCTGCGGCACCTGGCCGATCACCTGGCCGTAGTCGCCGAGCGGCCGGCCCGCGTTGGGGTCGTCGCGGCCGTAGTAGATCATGCCCCAGTGCACGTCGGCCTTCGCGCCCCTGGGGAACGTGCGGCCGGGGACCACGTGGAGGCGACACTCGCTGCAGGCATCGGAGTGGGACGTGAGGACGGAGCCGTCCACGGTCGCCTTGCGGCCGGCGGTGATGACGGTACAGCCGTCGCCCTTGCCCGTCTCCTGCTCGAGGGCCGGTTGGGGCGCCACCCGGGCCGGCTCGCGAACGCCGGTGAACCAGCTGCCGGCCGCGAACCCGACCACCACGCAGAGGATCAACGACGAGATGCGCATCAGCATGGCCAGCACCTGCGCTACGGCTTCTTCGACTTGATCTTCATCAGCTCCACGCGGGCCACGTACGGATCGCCCTGCTCGATCTCCTTGATGAACGCGGCCAGGTCCGTGGACTTCTTCAGGCGGAGATCGAATTCGATGACCGAGGAGCCGTCCGGGTCCTGCGTGACCTCCGCAACCTGCCAGGCCTTCACCCGGTCTTCCAACAGGGGAACGGCGAGGGCCTGCGCCTTCTCCGCGTTGCTCACGTGGAGGCGGAGGCGCGCGTTGAAGCGCTCGGCCGGTTCCTCCTCGGAACCGGCAGCCTCCGGGGGCGGAACCGCTGCGCTCGTTGCGGGGACAGACAATCCGGGCGGAGCTTCCACCAGGCGCCAGCCGTCGAGGACGACCGGCCGGCTGCCGATGTTCAGCCGCCACACAGTGAGCACGACGGCATTGAACACGACGGACGCGAGGAACGCGATGAACAGCAGCTGCACGCCGGCCGCGAGACCGGTGCCGATCACGATGAAGAGGTACACCGCGTCCAGCGGCTCCTCGAGCGTCGTCCGGAACCGCACTGCCGCGACGATGCCCGCGAGGCTGAAGGCGAGGGCGAGGCTGCCCTTCACCAGGAACACGACGAGCGTGATGGCGATCGGCACGACCAGCAGGGTCTGTGCGAACGTCTGGTTGTAGCGCCTCCGCGGGCGTGTCCACTGGTACACCCACACCACGGGCATGGCGACCAGCAGCGCGATCAGCAGCGACAGGATGATGGGAACCGAACGCTCGGGGTCCAATAGCTGCGCGGTCCCGCTAAGCGGGACGACGAGATCCTGGGGCGGACTCAAGTCCAGGGCGGCCCTCCCTCCCTGGCGCGCGCGCTCCGCGGCCACGTAATGCCCCAGCACCGGCAATGCGTAAAAGAGGCCGCTCAGCGCCAGGATGACGACCGCATAGAAGCTCACCAGCCGAACAATGATGTTCTTGTGCATGCGCGCCCTCACGGTCGCCGTCCGCACCTGCGGCGCGGTGATTCTACCAGAGCGGCGGCTGCCTTGATTCGCTACCGGGCCAGCCCGAATGACCGCCGACCAGGCCGGAGGGCTCCCGGCCGCTGAAGGTCGTCATCCAGTCTGCGAAGGCATGACGGGGGGCAACAAAGACGATCGAGGAGCCGCGAGGCTGAACCGCAGGCAGGCGGGAATACTCGGTTAAACGGTTGGCACTACGACGCGCTCACTTCTGCGGCCCGGCGATCTCGACGAACTTCCCGCCCTCCCAGGAGAGGACCGGGAAGAGCTCGCGCTCGTCGTCCGAGGGCGAGCCGGGCCGCAGCCGCCCCTGGCGCTCGAGAGTGCCGCGCGCGGACTGGTAGTCGGTCAGCGTTTCCGCGCCCGTCAGGCGCAGGCTGCGGTCGAAGCGGTACAGGACCGAGGCCATCGGCACCGCGCCCAGTGCCGACTGGGCTACCACCACGCTGATCTGCCCGGCCGCATCCTGCATGACGTCGTTCACGAAGATCGTGCTGTTTGCCGGCAGCAACTGGCGCCCGACGCTCGTCTTCGGGAACACGAAGAAGGCACGCGGGCGCGTGCGGGGGCAGTCGGAACAGGCATAGCGCGGATCCGATGCCGGGGCGGCGCCCTCGGTGGCGTCCAGGTCGTATACCGCGAGGCTGGCCGCCTGGCGCTCGTTGTTCGCGGCGCCCAGAAAGGCCACCTGCCGACCGTCGAAGGTGCCCCGCGAGATGTGCGTGACGTAGCCGGCGCTCCAGTAGACGGCCGCCGGCTCCCCGGTGGCGATGTCGAGCCGCTCGATGAATGCTCCGAAGTACGGCCGGTGCGCCCATGAGACCCAGAGCGATACGGCGGAATCCGAGGCACGCGTGACGGCCAAGAAGAGGGGGATCCACGGCGCGGCCATCCGGCCGTGGCCGAATTCCGCTGCGCGGTCCGGGCGGCGCCTCCACCGTTCGCGGCCGCGCGCGTCGAAGCAGATGACCACCCCCCGGTCGTTCCGTTCGTCCGCCATCGCCATCACGACTTCCCGGCGGCCGTCCCCGTCCACGTCCTCCACCAGGACCCGGTGCCGGGCCATGAACGTCGGGTCCGATTCCTGGTAGTTCTCGGGAAGCGGCGGCGCGTAGGGCAGCTTCGCGGTCCAGATCGTGCCGCCGTCCTCGTCCGTGGCGATGAGGTCGTCGCGCACGATCCGGATCTTCGCCGGATCACGAGTGGGGTTCGCGTGTGCCCAGGCCCACGCGACGAGAGCGAGAGCGGCGGCGCCCAGGACCAGCGCCGCGGCGGCAACAGCGCCGCGCGACAGCCGTCGCCGGCCGTCGCGTGCAGGATGAGGGGCAGGCGGATCCTGAGATTCGCCCCACACCCGTGGAGAAGCCTTGGGAGACGGAGAAGAGGGCGTGGCGGATTGAGAAGAGGGCGTGGCGGATGGAGAAGAGGGCGTGGCGCAAAGCTCCAGCTTTGCGATCTCCTCCCCCGCCCGTTCGTGACGACGGCGCCACTCGTCCAGTTCGGACGGCACCGCGTACACCACTTCGCCCTTGGCGCCGGCAAGGCGGTGCACCGGCATGTCGATCTCGGCTTCCCACCGCTGTACCGTGCGCACCCCCTTGCGGAAATGCGCGGCTATCTCTTTCCATCCGTTGAGGACGGGCTGCGTGTCACCGCCCGAAGTCGCGTCGTCATGCTGGGTCATCGAAGTGGACGGAGATTACCGAAAAGTGCTCGCGCACGGCAAGGGAGTTCGCATGCTCCTGATCAGCTCGGGGACGGAACCGACGAACTCGTATTAGGATCTGGAACCGTGCGCACTGTCGTGACCGCCTCGACCGTTCTGATGGCGGCGCTCCTCGTTGCCGCCGAGCCTGGCGCTGTCTCTCCCGCCTCCGTCACGGTCACCGATCTCCGCTGCGAGTACCGCTCCAACCCGCTCGGCATCGATGAAGAGCGGCCTCGGCTCGCATGGGTCCTGCGATCGGCCCGCCGCAACGAGGTCCAGGCGGCCTACCAGGTGCTCGTCGCGAGCACCGAGGCCGGGCTCGCCCGCGGCGAGGGCGACCTGTGGAACAGCGGCAGGGTGTCGAGCGCGGATTCGATTCACGTCGTGTACAACGGCAAGGCGCTCCAGAGCCGGGCGCGGTGCTACTGGAAGGTGCGCGTCTGGGACCGCGAGGGACGCCCGTCCCCGTGGAGCGCTACCGGCCGCTGGGAGATGGCCCTCCTCGCGCCATCGGACTGGACGGCGGCCTGGGTCAACGACGGCAAGGCCAACCCGTCGTCCGACGAAGCGTTCTACCGGGACGACCCGGCGCCGCTCTACCGCCACGAGTTCGCACTGGCTGGGCCCGTCGCGCGGGCGCGCCTCTACGTGACCGGGCTCGGCTACTACGAGGCCTTCATCAACGGGACGCGCGTCGGCGACCAGATGCTCGATCCCGGTTGGACCATGTATCGCAAGCGGGTCTTCTACAGCACCTACGACGTGACCAACCAACTGCGAGAAGGCCGCAACTGCCTGGCCGCGACGCTGGGGAACGGGTGGTACAACCCGGTGCCGATGCGGATGTGGGGGAACCTGAATCTGCGCGAGCACCTGGCCACGGGCAGGCCGCGGCTGATCGCACAGCTCGAGGTGGAGCTGGCCGACGGCTCGCGTCAGACCATTGGCAGCGGCCCGTCGTGGCGTGTCGAAAACGGCCCTCTCCTCTTCAACAATACGTACCTCGGCGAGGTGTACGACGCGCAGCGCGAGATCGACGGTTGGAACCTCCCCGGCTTCGACGATGGCGGCTGGCGCGGCGCGGCGCTGGCTGCGGAACCGGTCGGCGCGCTCCGCGCTCAGCCCCAGCCGCCTATACGCGTGACCGGGTCGATTGGACCGATCGCGATCACCGAACCGTCGCCCGGGCTGTTCATCTTCGACATGGGGCAGAACTTCGCGGGATGGGCGGAGCTGACGGTCACGGCGCCAGCGGGTCGCAGGATCACGCTGCGGTACGGGGAACTGCTGAACGCGGACGGCACCCTCAACCCGATGACCGGCGTGGCGGGACAGGTGAAGGGCCGGCGGGCGGGCAAGGACGGGGTGCCGCGGAAGATTGGCGGCGAGGGAGCGCCGGACATCGCGTGGCAGAGCGACACGTACATCGCCGGCGGCCGCGGCCGCGAGACCTACCACCCGCGGTTCACCTTCCGCGGCTTCCGCTACGTCGAAGTCGCCGGCTTCCCGGGCAGGCCGGGCCTTGACGCCATCAGGGGGCTGCGCCTCCACGCCGACGTGGAAGACGCGGGCGCGTTCGAGAGCTCGAACGCGCGGCTGAACCGCATCCAGGCGATGACCAGGCGCACGTTCCTCAGCAATCTGTTCAGCGTGCAGTCCGACTGCCCGCACCGCGAGAAGTTCGGCTATGGCGGCGATATCGTGGCCACCAGCGACGCCCTGATGCTGAACTTCGACATGGTGCGCTTCTATGAGAAGGCGGTGACGGACTGGGCGGACAGCGCCCGGGAAGACGGGATGCTGACGGACACGGCGCCGTTCGTCGGGCTGCAGTACTGCGGCGTCGGGTGGGCGATGGCGCACCCCGTGCTGCAGGCAGGCCTGTACCAGTATTACGGCGACCGGCGCATCGTCGAACGCCAGTACCAAATGTCGCGCCGCTGGCTGGATCTCGTGGCTGCGGCGAATCCCGCGCACGTGGTGAAGGACGGCCTCGGTGATCACGAGGCGCTGACGACGACGGCGGCGGCAGCGCTCGTCACGCCGATGTACTACGCGAGCGCGAAACTCGTCTCGCGGCTGGCGGCGCTGCTCGCGCGCGCGGACGAGGCCGCGAGGTATTCGGTCTTGATGGAGAAGATCCGCCGCGCGTTTGCAGGCGTGCCGATCCCGGCGACGCAGAGCGCCCAGGCGTTCGCGCTGCAGCCCGGCCTCCTCGAGCCTTCGGGCCGCGCGGCTGCCGTTCGGTGGCTGCTGGACGACATCCTCGTCGCTCAGAAGGGCCACCTCACCACCGGGATCTTCGGAACCAAGTTCGCGCTCGACGCGTTGTCGGCCGAAGGCCATGCGCAGGACGTCTTCGACCTCGTGACGCGGGAGACGTTTCCGGGCTGGGGCTACATGCTCGCCAACGGCGCGACGACGTTGTGGGAGCACTGGGCGCTCAGCGACAACACCTACTCGCACAACCACCC
The DNA here is from genome assembly GCA_963724775.1 of uncultured Acidobacteriota bacterium. Lineage (GTDB taxonomy): Bacteria > Acidobacteriota > Vicinamibacteria > Vicinamibacterales > Fen-181 > CAVRWB01. The sequence goes on along the minus strand of CAVRWB010000016.1, from coordinate 125,726 downwards.
GATGTTCGGGTCGGTCAGCCAGTGGTTCTTCAACTGGTTGGGCGGCATCCAGCCCGCTCCCGATGCACGGGGGTTCGATCACATCGTCATCCGGCCGCAGCTTGTTGAAGGCCTCGACTGGGTCCGAGCATCCTACCAGTCGGTTCGCGGCCCAGTGGCGGTCAACTGGTCGCGCTCGCCTGACCGGGTCGAGTGGGAGATCACCGTTCCGGTGAATGCCGTCGCGACCGTCTTGATCCCGGCCGAGCGGCTGGACGACGTGCAGGAGGGACGCACCGCGACGATGCCGGCCAGGCGCGCCGAGGGCGTGCTGGACGCGCGGATGGACGGCTCGAACGCGGCCTTCACCGTCGGGTCGGGAACGTACCGGTTCGTGACGAAACCGCGCAGGCGGGTCTGAAGCCCTGCTCTACCGGTGGCCCCGCTGGGGCGGCGCTGTTGGGCTGCCCTTCCGCCTGCCTCTTACCCCTGCCATGCCCGCTGCCTGCTGCCAGCTGCTGCCCGCTGCCGGCTCCTGCCTGCTGCATACTGTCACCGTGGCCGCTCGTCTCTTCCTGCTGTCGCCGGCGAGTTGCGCGGGCAACCGGGCCAGGCTGTTACTAACCGGGTCGTCGCGCTTTGCGCTGGCCGAGCGCGTGCGTGCCGAACCCGGCGCCCCGCTGGGCGAGGTGTTCGCCTTCATCAGCCAGCTCTACTTTCGAGGCAAGCTCGCCTACGGCCGCGCGTACGTGCGCGTGCCGCAAAGCTGGAGCTTTGCGCCACGCCGGGGGGGCTGGAGCTTTGCGCCAAGTGTAGAAAGAGGGAGCAAGGCGCCACGCGTGGAACGAGGGAGCTTGCCGCCACACCTGGAAGGCCCGCCTCGCCGGAGCGACGGCGTCTTCGTCATCACGACCTCGCGCGGGCTGGTCCCCTGGCACTGGCCGGTGAGCGTGGAGACGCTGCGGGAGTTTGCGGCCATCGAGATGCGGCTGGAGAACGACGCCTACACGAGGCCGCTCCAAACGAGCGCGCTCGCGATCGCCGAAGGCCTCGGGGAGGGCGACGAGGTCGTGCTGCTCGGCAGCATCGCCAGCGACAAGTACGTCGCCATCCTGAGGGACGTCTTCGGCACGCGCCTGCGATTCCCTCGGGAGTTCGTCGGGCGCGGCGACATGAGCCGAGGCGGCCTCCTCCTGCGCTGCGTGCAGGAGGGCCGCGAGCTCGATTACGTCCCGCTCGCCGGCGCCGAGCGCCACGGCGCGCGCCCCCCGAAGCTCGGACCGCGGGCGACGCCGTCTCGAAGAACGTGAACGAGAGCGCCTCGCCTCGACGGCCAGCCGCCGTTCTTCTATAGTCGGATTGTTGCCCTCGCCCGATGGCAGGTTCGCCAGCGGCGACGGGGCGGAAAGTGGAGGAGGCACGTGGACCAGAAAACCCTGTTCCTGCAGTTCTGGGAGAAGGAAGGCGCGGCCACGAGAAACGTCCTCTCGCGGATCCCGGAAGGCTCCGACTACCGGCCCGATCCGAAATCCCGGACCGCCCGCGAGATTGCCCACCTCATCGTGCGCGAGGAAATGTCGCTCGCCGACGGGCTCGAGAAAGGGGTCTTCGAGTGGACGGAGGTGCCGCCGCCGCCCACGATGGCGGAGGTGCTCGAGGTCTACGACCGCCACCACGACGACATCACCAACCGCCTTCGCGCGCTCGACGCCGCCCGCTGGGATCAGAAGGTGCCATTCGTCTACCAGGGCCAGGAGGTGATGAGCGCGCCCGGTTACGAGAACGCCTGGGGCTTCCTCCTCGACATGATTCACCACCGCGGGCAGATCTCGACCTACCTGCGGCCGATGGGCTCCAAGGTCCCGCAAATCTACGGGCCGAGCGCCGACGAGCCGATGTGACGCGTCAGGGCCAGGTGTAGGGCGAAGCGCCTGCTTCGCCGCTCCAGCGGCGGCGCCCAGGAAAGGTCGCCCTACCCCTGGCAGGCACGGGCCGGAGCGCCGGCTCTCCCGCGCCAGCCGCGGCGACCCGGAGAGTTCGCGTAAGATTGTAGCGTTTCCGATCGCACGGTCCCCCCCGAGACCACCATGAACATCTTCGTTCCCGGCCGCATTTGTCTGTTCGGCGAGCACTCGGACTGGGCCGGCGGCTACCGCCGCATCAACGCCGACGTCGAGAAGGGCTATACCCTGATTTGCGGGACGAACCAGGGCATCCACGCGGAGGTGGCGCCCCACCCGACCGCCCTCGTCGTCACGTCCACGACGCCTGACGGCCGGCGGATTGGGCCGCGCGAGATCCCGCTGGAGCCGAAGGCGCTCCTGCGGGAGGCGCAGCAAGGCGGCTTCTTCAGCTACACGGCGGGCGTGGCCTACCAGGTGCTCACCCACTATCGCGTCCGGGGCCTGGTGATCGACAACACGCGTACCGACCTGCCAATCCGGAAGGGCCTCTCGTCGAGCGCGGCGATCTGCGTCCTCACCGCGCGCGCCTTCAACCGCGTCTACGACCTGAAACTCACGGTGCGCGGCGAGATGGAACTGGCCTACCAGGGCGAGATCACGACGCCCTCGCGCTGCGGCCGCATGGACCAGGGCTGCGCGTACGGCGACCGCGCGGTGATGATGGAATTCGACGGCGACCACCTCAGCACCGAGGAAGTCCGGCCGGCGCACGACCTCCACTTCGTGATCGTCGACCTCAATGCCGGCAAGAACACCCTGGAGATCCTCAAGCGGCTGAATCGTTCGTACCCCTTTGCCGAGAGCACGCTGGAGCGCGGGGTCCAGGATCTGCTCGGGCCGATCAACAAGCGGATCGTCGGCGAAGCGCGCGAGGCGCTGGAGTCGGGCGACGGGGAGCGGCTCGGCGCATTGATGGTGGAGGCGCAGGCGTTCTTCGATCGCTACGCCGCACCCGCCTGCCCCGAGGAACTGACGGCACCCGTGCTGCATCGCGTCCTCTGCCACGAGCCGCTGCGGCCGCACATCTGGGGCGGCAAGGGCGTCGGCTCGCAGGGCGACGGCACGGCGCAGTTCATCGCCCGCGGCCCGGCCGACCAGCAGGCCGTCGTCGAAATCCTGCAGCGCGACCTCGGCTTGACCGGCCTCACCCTCACGCTCGGGACCGGCCCGAAAGTGCGGCGGGCGCTCGTCCCCGCAGCGGGTTTTGGCACGCGCCTGTTTCCGGCGAGCAAGGCGACCAAGAAGGAACTCTTCCCGATCATCGATCGCGACGGCATCGCGAAGCCGGCCATCCTCCTCATCGTCGAGGAGGCCCTCGAGGCCGGGATCGAGGAGGTCGTCGTCGTCGTGCAGGAGGAGGACCTCGAGGATTTCCGGTCGTTCTTCACCGCGCAGATCTCGATCGAGAACTACAACAAGCTGCCCCGCGCCTCGCAGGAGTACGCGCAACGCATCCTCGAGATCGGCCGCCGCGTCCGCTTCGTGACGCAGACGGCGCAGGAGGGCCTCGGTCACGCGGTGTACTGCGGCCGGGCGGCGATCGGCGACGAACCGTTCCTGCTGATGCTGGGCGACCACCTCTACCGGTCGAACGCACCGGCGTCGTGCGCGCGGCAGGTCATCGAGGCGTACCAACAGATCGGCACCAGCGTCGTCGGCTTGCGGCCGACGCCCGAGGCGGAGATCGGAGCGTTTGGCGTGGCGACGGGCGTGTGGACCGAGGCCAACCGTCGCCTGACCGTGACGGAGTTCGCCGAGAAGCCGACCGCCGATTACGCCCGCTCGCATCTTCGCGTGACGGGACTGAAAGACGGCGAGTACCTCACCGTCTTCGGCCAGTACGTCATCAAGCCGCTGATCTTCGAGTACCTCGAGGAGCACATCCGCAACAACGTCCGCGAGCGCGGCGAGTTCCAGCTCACTTCAGCGCTCGATCGCCTCCGGCAGGAGGACGGCTTCCAGGGTCTCATCGTGGACGGGCACCGCTACGACATCGGCCTGCCGCACCACTACCTGGAGACGCTGGCGACGTTCGGGGTGAGCTGACGGAGCCGACGAAGTCGGCGAAGCAACGGAGAGGCGTCGTGGCCGCGAGCACCTTGAACGTGGGCACCCGTGTTCGGCGCACCCGGCTGGCACGGTACGCCATGGCCCTGGCCCTCCTGGCGGCCGCGACGCTGCTGCGCGTTGCGCTCGACCCCTTCGTCGGAGACCAGATCCCGTTCGAGGTCTACCTGGCCGCCTCCGTGGTCACCACGTGGATCTCCGGCGCCGAAGCGTCGGTGCCGTTCGTCCTCCTGGCCGCGTTCCTCGGCGATTACCTCTTCGTCTCACCACGACACGAGCTCGGCCCGAGCGGCGGCGACTGGGTGAGGATGGGCATGTTTGCCGCCCTCGCCTTCGGACTCGTGGTGCTCGTGGCGCGGTGGCGGCGCAGCGAAGAGGCGCTGCACCGGCGCGCCGAAGAGGTCCAGGGCATGCTCGATGCGCTGCAGGCCAGCGAGCGGGTCTATCGTGCGATCGGGGAGTCGATCGACTTCGGCGTTTGGCTTTGTGATGCGGACGGACGGAACATCTTCGCGAGCGAGTCGTTCCTTCGCCTGGTCGGGATGACCCAGGAAGAATGCTCCAACTTCGGCTGGGGCAACGTTCTCCACCCCGACGATGCGGAACGGACCATGGCCGCCTGGAAGGAGTGCGTCCGGACCGGCGGCACGTGGGACATCGAGCACCGCTTCCGCGGCGTCGACGGGGAGTGGCACCCGATCCTCGCGCGCGGAGTCCCGGTGAGGAACGAGCGAGGCGAGATCACGTGCTGGGGCGGCATCAACCTCGACATCAGCCGCCTGAAGCGGGCAGAACAGGAGCTTCGCGCAGCCAAGCAGCGGCTCGAGTCGCTCCTCGAGAATTCTCCCCTTGCGGTCATCGAGTGGTCATCGTCCGATTTCCGAGTGGTTCGCTGGTCCGACGAGGCGACCAGGGTGTTCGGCTGGACAGCAGAAGAGACCCTCGGCAAGCGAATCGACGAACTGGATTGTATTTACCCGGCCGACCGCGCGCGGGTCGGGCAGTTGATGACCGACATGCTGAGCGGCGCCCGCCCGCAGAACGTCTCGCGCAACCGCAACCTGCGCAAGGACGGGTCGGACATCCACTGCGAGTGGTACAACTCGACGCTGCACGATGCGCCCGGCAAGCTCTCGGTATTGTCGCTGGTGCTCGACGTGACCGAGCGTGAGCACGCCGAACAGGAGCTCGCGGACGCCAACCGGGCGAAGGACGAGTTCCTGTCGGTCCTCTCGCACGAACTGCGCACGCCGCTCAATGCCATCCTCGGCTGGTCGGAGATGCTCGCGCGCCACCTCCTCGATGCCCAGACTGCCAGCAAGGCCGTGGAGGCGGTGAACCGGAACGCTCGCGTGCAGCTCGCCCTGATCAACGACGTGCTCGACGTGTCTCGCATCGTCAGCGGGAAGTTCCGCCTCGACGTCCGGGCCGTCGATCTCGGCGAGATCCTGCGAGCGGCCGTGGACGCCACCAGGCCGGCGGCGGACGCGAAGCATCTCGCGGTCAACGTGTCGATCGCGCCGGAGCCGATCGTGGCCGGCGACCCCGATCGGCTGCAGCAAATCCTCTGGAACCTGCTGTCGAACAGCGTCAAGTTCACGCCGCCCGGAGGGCGCATCGACGCGACGATCACCCGCGCCGGCGCCTACCTCGAAGTCCGCATCAGCGACTCCGGCGCCGGCATCCCGGCGGACTTCCTGCCTCACGTGTTCGAACGCTTCCGGCAGCGCGACAGCTCGACGACGCGAGCGCAGCAGAGTGGGCTTGGGCTCGGGCTGGCGATCGTCCGGCACCTGGCCGAGCTGCACGGCGGAACCGTCCGCGCCGAAAGCGGTGGCAACGGCCGCGGGGCCACCTTCACCGTGACGCTGCCGGTTCGAGCCGTCGCCGACCCCGACGCCGGGCGGGAACCCGAGGCGGAGCGGATGGACGCCGAGGAGTTGCCGCCGGGATCGACCGCGCTGACCGGTGTCCACGTCCTCGTGATCGATGATCAGGACGAGGCGCGGCTGCTTCTCGACACCGTGCTGCGCCGGTACGGAGCGGCCGTCACACTCTGCTCGAGCGCGGCCGCAGGAATCGAAGCCATCGAGCAGGTTCCGCCCGACGTGGTGATCGCCGACATCGGCATGCCCGGCATGGACGGCTACGACATGATGCGGCGCGTGAGGGCGATGCCCGCACTGGCCGGCCGTCCGCCGGCGATTGCCCTGACCGCGTACGGCAGCCCGGAAGATCGCCGGCGGGCGCTGGACGCCGGCTACCAGGAACACCTGGCCAAGCCGGTCGTCCCCGATCTCCTCGTCCGCGTCATCGAGGGCCTGGTCGACGCAACGCGAGCCCGCTGACGTTCGGCGTTCAGCGCTGAGCGGCCCGCGTCGGGCGCATCTCGGACCGGTGCAAACCTCGAGGGAGGATCAAGCAGGAACCAGCTACCGGGCCGCGCTGGATTTCACCCACTCCACCACCTTCGCGAGGTGTTCCACCGCCGGCCTGTCGATGGTGTTCTGGCTGTAATACTTGAACTGCACGACGCCCGCCGGGTCGATCACGAACACTGTCGGCACGTTCTGGTCGACCTTGCTACCGCTCCACTCCGTGGCGAAGAGGCCGAGGCCCTTCGAAACGGCCCGGTCCGCGTCCACGAGGATCGGGAACGGGAGTGGCACCTGGCCCTTCGCGGCCTTGAAGGCCTTCGGGTAGACCCGGCGCGCGCGCACCATGCGCTGGCGGCCCGCCTCGTCGAGCTTCGACGGGTCGGGCGGGTTCTTCCAGCCCTCGAGATCGGCAAGTTGTTGCGGGTACTTGTCGACCCAGTCGTCTATGGCCTCTTTTGCATAGGGCAGCACGAAGAGGATCTCGACATTCGCCTTATTGCGGAACTGCTGCCGGATGTCGTAGTCCACGAGCTCGCTGTACTGGTAGTTGCACACATGGCACCACGCGCCGGGGCCCGAGTAACCGCGAGGGAACACGAGGATGACCGTCTTCCCCCGGAGGCCCGACAGCGAGACGGAGCCTCCTTGGTAGGCAGGAAGCGTGAAGTCGGGCATCGCCGCCCCGACGCTGACGGGGGCGAGGGCGGGCGCGGGCGCAGGCGACTGGGCCCCGGCCCGGGGCGCGGGAAGCGACAGCAGAACGAAGAGTCCGAGAAGAAGTGCGATGGATCTCCTCACAGCAGCCCCCTGGTATGTGGATTCGACCGTGCCAACACTCCGTTGACTCCGTTCGACTCCGTTGACTCCGTTGACTCCGTCGACTCTCTTCTATCGGTGAACCGGCACCAGCCTGAAGCTGTAACTGTGCGGCTGGTCGGGCGCGATTCGGTAGGGCAGCAGCGGGTAGGCATCGCGGCTCCAGCTGTCCACGCCGCCGACGCCCATCTGCGCCATGTCGAGGTTCACGTAGATCTCGGCCCGGCGCGGCAGCTTGAACGCGTAGTCGGTTGCCTCGATGTCGTCCTTGGTCGCGTGCGCCGCCGACACGCTCAGCGTCGGCGCGCCTTCCGCGCGCAGGCCGATGCCGCTCGCGGCCGTCAGTTCCACCCACCGCACGTCGGTCTTGTTCCCGTTCTCCTGCGGCCGCGAGTACTCCACCCACTGGTCCGGCACCGTCGACGAGTACAGGCCGACGCGCTCGAACTGCCGGTCGGCGTAGGTTTCGAGCGGACCGCGCCCGTACCACGCCAGGCGATCGAGCCCGGGGCTCACCACCAGCTCGAGGCCGAAGCGCGGGATCATCGCCAGCGTCCGGCTGCCCGGCTTGTACGCGGCGGCGACGGTGACGGCTCCGTCCCCGGTAATCGTGTAGGTCATCGTGTACGCCGCGTCCGCCAGCGGAAGGACCGCAGCGACGGTCACGCGCGCGGTGCCCGCGTCAACCCGCTCCGCCGTGACATCCTTCACGCTCCACGAGGGTCCGGCATTGCGCCAGACCGTGATGTCGAGCGCCGGGTCCTTGCGCGCGGCATGGCCGACCGATTTCCAGGCGCCGAGATCGTTGTCGGTCATCGCACGCCAGAAGTCGGGGCGCGGGCCGCGCTCCAGCAGTCGCACGCCCTGGTAGCTGTAGCTCTGGATGATCCCGAGCAGGCGATCGAAGACGAGCGCGAAGTCTTTGCCCGACACGATCGTCAGGCGGCCCCACGTCTCCATGCCCAGCGCCGGCGGCGCGGCGGCCGGCGGCGCTGGCGGAGCCTGGATCGGCAGCTTCCACTGCTCCCACGCGATCTCGTGCCCCTTGGCCGCCCACGGCGTCGCGTCCTTCGTCGTAAACGACAGGTTCAGCCAATACTCGGTCCCCGGTGCGGGCGTGATCGCGGGCAGCGGCACCGTGAACTCGCGCTGCTGTCCGGGAGCGATGTCCAGATCCGGCAGCGCCCCGGACCCGATCGGGTTGCCGTTCGCGGTCACCGTCCACGTGCCCGTTGCGATGTCCTTCGCGTTGATGAAGTCGAACCAGCTCTTCACCGCGATGCGGCCGGACGCGAGGTCGACGGGCACGCCGTGCAGGTAGCGGTAGACGTACTTGATCGCGCCGAGGCCGGGCGCCGGCGTCCGGTCCGCCGTCACCAGGCCGTTCTGACAGAAGTTCTCGTCGTTGTGCTGCCCCACCCGGTCTTCCCACCACCCGCCGTAGGCGAAGAAGGTGTCGCGGCCCGCGCTCGCGCGGTACTCGGGCGGCACCGGCTGCTTGATGCCCTGGTTCACCCAGTCCCACACGAACGCCCCCTGCATGTTGGTACCGGAGTAGAACAGGTCCCAGGTACTCCTTCAACCCGCCGTTGCTGTTGCCCATCGCGTGCGTGTATTCGCAGAGAATCAACGGCTTGTCGGCGTTCTGCGTCGCCAGGCGGGCCAGCTCCGTCGGCGTCGGGTACATGTAGGACGCGATGTCGGAGTTCGGCCCGCGGTGGCTCGAGCTGCCCTCGTAGTGCACGGGGCGCGAAAGGTCGCGGCCCTTGGTCCACTTGTAGGTCGCCGAGAAGTTGAGGCCGTCGCCGCACTCGTTCCCCATCGACCAGACGATGATCGACGGGTGGTTCTTGTCGCGCTCGACCATCCGCTGCATGCGGTCCACGTAGGCCGGCGTCCACGCCGGGTCGTTGGTCAGCCGGTTCTTCGGATCCGTGCCGAAGCCGTGGCACTCGATGTTCGCTTCGTCGTAGAGATACAGGCCGTACTGGTCGGCCAGGTCGTACCAAAGCGGGTCGTTCGGGTAATGCGACGTGCGAACGGCGTTCACGTTGTGCTGCTTCATCAGCTCGATGTCGCGCACCATCACGGCGCGATCGAGCGAGCGGCCCCACACGACGTCGTGCTCGTGGCGGTTGACGCCCTTGATCAGGATCGGGCGCCCGTTGACGAGCAGCCGCGCGTTCACGATCTCCACCTCGCGGAAGCCCACCGTGGACGGGATCACCTCCAGCACGCGGCCCTTCGCGTCGGAGAGCGTCATCAGCAACTGGTAGAGCACCGGCGTTTCGGCGGACCACTTGCGCGGATTGCGCACGGCGATCCGGAACGACGCCGGCGCGCTGCCGGCGGCCGCGAGCTGCACCCGGCCGCGATCGCCAGCCACCACCGCGCCCGCCGGGTCGCGCAGTTCCACGCTGAGCGTCGCCGCGGCCGCCGCCCTCGCCGCGTTGACCAGGTCGGCCCTCACCGTCAACGTCGCGTCCTGGTACTTCGCATCGAGATCCGTCTTCACCTCGAAGTCCCGCACGTGCTGCTCCGGCGCCGCCCACAGGTAGACGTCGCGGAAGATGCCGCTCATGCGGAACATGTCCTGGTCTTCCAGGAACGAGCCATCGCTGTAGCGGTACACCTCCACCGCGAGCACGTTCCTGCCCGGCCGCACCAACCGCGTGACGTTGAACTCCGCCGGCGTCCGCGCATCCTCGCTGTAGCCGATCCGCTCGCCGTTCACCCATGCGTAGAACGCCGAATCGACGCCGTCGAAGTGGAGGAACACCTGGCGGCCGTTCCAGTCGCCGGGAACGTCGAACGCCGTGCGATAGGACGCGACGGGGTTCTTGTCGCGCGGCGGCCTGGGATCATTGCGGTCGTAGGGGAACGCGTAGCCGATGTTCACGTAGATGGGAATGCCAAAACCCTGAGTCTCGACGCTGCCAGGCACCCGGATCGTCTTCCACCCGCCATCGGCAAAGTCGGGGCGGTAGAAGTCCACGGGGCGGCTGGCGGGCCCGGGCGCCCAGTTGAACTTCCAGGTGCCGTTCAGCGACCGGAACCACGGAGACCGCGTGCGGTCGCCGGCGGCAGCGAGATCGGCCGACGGGTAGACCATCAGGGTCGCGTGCGGCTTCTCCGTGCCGACGTGCAGGACGGCCGGGTCGTCCCACTCGGGGCGCGGCGCCTGCGGCTGGACCAGGGCGGTGACGACGGCGATGATGGCGATCAGGAAGTTGGGCATGGTGGCAGTCAGACGGAGTCTACGGAGTCTACGGAGTCTACGGAGTCGATGGAGTCAAGGGAGTTACTCACCAAGTTAGTGCAGATGATAGCCGAGCAGGTTCCAGTACCACAGCACCGCGAGCAGGGCGGCCGCCGCCAGGGCAACCACGGTGTAGTACAGGCGCGCCGGCAGGCGCCAGTACCGCCGCCGCCAGGCGACGAGCGCGAAGCCGAGCGAGACGGCCGTCAGAATAGCGGCCCCGATGGGAAGCGCGAGCGCGAAGAGGAGCGAGCGCGGAATGCCGAAGACGATCTCCATCGGGTCCGCGAGCGCGCCGACGACGACAATGACGAACGCGATCAGACGAGACCACACAGCAACGAACGGCGGAGGACGCGAGGGCGCATGGATGATCCTCCTCAGGCGCTCGGGTTGCAGGCGCATGCTAGCATGGCCGCCATGCCGCTCTCACCTGACTTGCCAGCCGACCGCCTGGCGTCGCTCATGGCCGACCACAGCCGGGACGCGATCTTCGTGATCACCCCCGACGGGGCGATCCTCGGAGTGAACGCGGCGGCTGTGGACATGTACGGCTACACCTGCGAGGAGTTCCTGCAGCTGAGGGTCGCGGACCTGCGTTGCGCGGCCGCTCGGGAGGAACTGCCCAGGCAACTGGCCGCCGCCAACGCCGGCGGCGCCCTCTGGGAGACGGTGCACCAGCGCCAGGACGGCTCGACCTTCCCCGTCGAAATCAGCTCACGCGGCGTAACCGTCGACTCGTCGCGCCTGCTCGTCAGCGTCGTTCGGGACATCACCGCCAGGAAGCAGGCCGAAGAGGCCTTGCGTGCCAGCGAGGAACGGCACCGGGCCCTGTTCGAGTCGTCGCCGGAGGGCATCACGCTCATCGGCCCGGACGGCCGGCTGCAGGACGCGAACCGTGCGCAGGCCGAGATGTACGGCTACAAGTCGGCCGAGGAGCTGATCGGGACCTACGCGCCGCTGTTCGTGGCGACCGAGGATCGCGAGCGGGCCACCACCGTGATGCAGCGTAAGCTCGCGGGCGAGAAGCTGCCCCCTGTCGAGTACGTGCTGGCCCGGAAGGACGGCACGCGGTTCCTCGGAGAGACGACAGCCGCCACGGTGCGCGACGCCCGAGGAGGAGTGGTCGGGTATGTCTGCGTGACGCGCGACATCACAGCGCGGCGGCGCGCGGAGGAGGAGACGGCGCGGCGCGCGGACTTCGACGAGATGCTGGCCGGCCTTCTCGTTCGCGTGACCACGTGCGCGGACGAGGAGCTTGACGGCTCGGTCACCGAGGCGCTCGCCGCCATGGCCCGGTTCATCGGCGCCGACCACGCCTTCATGCTGCACATCGGCGACGGCACGTACTCGGCGACTCACGAGTGGTGCGGGGAAGGCGTGGCGCCGCAGCGGGAGCGGACGCAGCGCCTCCCGGTGGCCGCGCGGTCGTGGCAGGCAGCCCGCCTCGAGGCCGGCGAGGTGATTGTCATCCACCGGATCGAGGACTTGCCGCCGGAGGCCGCCAGCCAGCGGGCCTTCTTCGAGAAGGAGGGCGCTCAGTCCGTCCTCACGACTCCAACGACGGGTCCGGACGGCAGGCTGATTGGGGCGGTCGGCTTCCACCGCCACAGCGCGGCCGCACCCTGGCAGGCGAGCGACGTCGCCGGCGTGCGCATGCTGGGCAACGCGCTGGCGGCGGCCGTGGAGCGGCGGCGCGCGGACGCGGCCCGGCGCGAGAGCGAGGCCCGTTACCGGCTGCTGGCCGAGAACGTGTCCGACAACATCTGGCTGTACGACGTCAGCAGCCAGCAGTTCGTGTACGTCAGCCCCTCGGTGGAGCGGCAGCGCGGCTTCACCGCCGAGGAGGTGATCGAGAGCGGCGTGGAGTCGCAGGTCGTTCCCGCCGAGGTCGAGGCGCTTCGCAACGGCCTCGCCGCGCGGATCAGCGCGTTCGAGGCCGGCGACGAGTCGGCGCGGCACGCGATCTACAACATCAACCTGCGACGCAAGGACGGCGGCCTGATGCCGGCGGAGATCTCGGCCTCCTTCGTCACCGGAGCCGACGGAAAGGTGACGGGTGTCCAGGGCATCACGCGGGACGTGTCCGAGCGTGAGGCGCTCCAGGCCCAACTGCTGCAGGCGCAGAAGATGGAAGCCGTGGGCCGGCTGGCCGGCGGCATCGCGCACGACTTCAACAACATGCTGAGCGTCATCATCGGCCACGCGGAGCTCGCGCTGCGGCGATCCCAGCCCGGCGAGCCGGGCCGCGAGGATCTCCAGGAGATCCTGGCGGCGGCGGAGCATTCCGCGGAACTGACCGGTCAGCTCCTGGCCTTCGCGCGCAAGCAGGCGATCCGCCCGCGGACCCTGGATCTCGGCGCGACAATCGCCGGGACGCTGAAGATGCTGCAGCGCATCGTGGGCGACCACATCGAGCTGCGGTGGCGGCCGGCGGCCAGCACCTCCCCCGTCCGCCTCGATTCGGGGCAGCTGGATCAACTCCTCGTGAACCTCGCCGTCAACGCCCGCGACGCGATGCCGGACGGCGGGCAGCTCACCATCGAAACGTCGAACGCGGGGCTGGATTGGGGCCGTGACACGCCGCCGGGGCTGTCGCCCGGGAATTACGCGGTCCTGGCGGTGACCGACACCGGGACGGGCATGTCGCCGGATGTCCTCGCCAACGCGTTCGAGCCGTTCTTCACGACGAAGGCGGCAGGGAAAGGCACGGGGCTGGGTCTCTCGACGGTCTATGCGATCGTCAAGCAGCATGGCGGCGTCGTGACCCTTGACAGCCAGCCGGGACGGGGGACCACGGTCACGGTGTACTTGCCGCGCGTGGACGTGACGCTGGCGGAGGATCGGCCGCGCGGCGGCCCAGGAAGGCCGGCCGGTGGCACGGAGACGATCCTGCTCGTGGACGACTCGGCGGGCGTGCGCGCGTTGAGCGAGAAGATCCTGACGATGCTGGGCTACCGCGTCCTCGGCGCGAAGGATCCGACAGAGGCGCTGCGAACCGCGCGCGAAACGCCCGAGCGCGTGGACCTGCTCGTCACCGACGTCGTCCTGCCGGACATGAACGGCCTCGAGCTGGCGGTGGAGGTCGAGCGGTTGAAGCCGGGCATCAAGTCGCTCTTCATGTCCGGCTACACGGCGGACGTGATCGCGCGGCACGGCCTGCACGAGGAGGGCGTGCACTTCGTGCAGAAGCCGTTCACGCTGGCGACGCTCGCCAAGGCGGTACGGGACGCGATCGACGGCCACGCTCCCCAGGCGTAGGGCGAAGCTTCTGCTGCGCCTACTCGGAGCGTAGGATGCGCGCGGCCTCCAGCCGCGTGGCGCCCAGGGCCGGCATGAGGCTCGCAACGAGCGACAAGACGAGATGCCGCCGGCGGCGTTCTCCGTTCGACGTTCTCCGTTCGACGTTCTCCGTTCTACGTTCTCCGTTCTACGTTCTACTTCCCCGTCCCATCGGCCTTCGGTATCTCCGGCGCCGAGAAGTCCGGCAGCGGATCGCCGAAGATGTAGTGGTTGAACCACGCGAGGTTGTGCTGCATGACCGCGCGCGATGCCTTCGGCTTGGTGACACCGTGCCCGAAGCCCTTGTAGACCACCATCTCCACCTTCACGCCGCGGTCCTCCAATCCCTGCCGCAGCTCGTACGCGTTGGGAATGGGCACGCGGCGGTCCAGCTCGCCGTGCTGGATCAGCGTGGGTGTCGACGCCTGCTTGATGTAGGTCATCGGCGACGTCTTCGCGTAGATCGCCGGGTCCGCGGCCGGGTCGGCGCCGAGATATTGAATCGTGAACGGCGTGATGTCGGTGTTGTAGTAGTACGTCGCCCAGTTCGAGATGCCGGCGCCGACCGAGATCGCGGCGAACGCCTTGCTCGACGTCGTCAGGAACGCGGAGATGTACCCGCCCTGGCTCCATCCCATGCAGCCGACCTTCTTCGGGTCCACCCACCCGAGCTTCACGAGGTGATCGACTCCTGAGAGGACGTCCCACGCATCGCCGACGCCGAGGTTGCCGACGTTGAGTTCGCGGAACTTCTCCCCGTAGCCCGCGCTGCCGCGGTAGTTGACCTTGAGGATGAGCGCGCCGCGCGCGGCCCACAGGTCGGCCGGGTAGACGCGCGCGTCGATCATCGTCGGGCGGTCCACGCCGGTCGGGCCGCCGTGGATGATGCACAGCAGCGGGTACTTCCGGCCCGCTTCGAAGTTGGCGGGCTTGATCAGGACGCCTTCGATGACCGCCCCGTCCTGGCTCTTCCAGGAGATCACCTCGCGCTTGCCGAGCGTGTAGTCCTTGACCTGGTCGGTCATCGATGTCAGGCGGCGGGGCGCGAACGGCTGGAGCGCGGTGACGTAGATCTCGCCGAGGGTGGACGGCGAGGAGGCGACGAACGCCAGTGTCTTCCCGTCGGCTGTCATCGTGCCGCCGCCCAGCATCAGGGCGTCTGGCTGGCTGACGCGCGTGATCGCCCCTGTCGCCGGGTCGGCGCGGAACAGGTGCGATGCGGTCTTTTGCGAGGCGCCGAAGTAGACGCCGTCGGCCTTCCACGCCACGAGCGACGGCTGCTCGTCGAACGCGTCGGTGATCGACCGCGGCTTGCCGCCCTCCACGGGCACGACCGCCAGCCGGCTGTTGGCGTGAAAGTATTTTGGGTTCCCCATGGCGGACGAGAAGACGAGCGAGCGGCCGTCGGGCGACCACTCGGGCCCGTTGTCCGGGCCGGGCAGATCGACGACCTTCTTCACGGAGTTGCCGGAGAGCTCCAGCACGTAGATATCCGCCGTGCCGCCCTGGATGAGATCCGGGTTGGTCGTCGCGCTGAACGCGATGCGCGCGTTGTCCGGCGACCAGGAGAACGACCCGATCGAGGACTGCTTGCCCTTGGTCCGCTGGGTTCCGGTGACAGGCGCCTTCATGGCGTCCGCGATGTCGAAGGTCCAGAGGTGCTGGTGGCCGTACTCCTTGCGCACCACCTCGAAGTCCCCCATGTAGTCCTTCCGCGCCTTGACGTCCTTCTCCTTCAGGTCGCTGGTCGTGTACGCCATCTGCCTGGCGTCGGACGACCACTCGAAGGCGCCCACACCGTTCTCGGCATTCGTCAGCTGGACGGCCTCGCCGCCGTCCGGCCTGATGGCGAACAGTTGCGGCTTGTCGCCCGCGCGCGCGCTGCTGAACGCCAGCCACGCCGAGTCGGGCGACCACGTCTGCCCGGTGGATGACTTGTCGCCGCGCGTCAGCTGGAACGTGCGGCTGGAGGAGACCTCCGCCACCCAGATCTGCGTGACGAAGGCGTCCTGCTTCCAGTCCGTGGACGATACGGAGTACGCCACCCACTTGCCGTCGGGCGACACTTGGGCGTTCCCCAGCGTCCTCAGGTTGAGCAGGTCATCGACGGTGGGCACCTTCGCCGCCGTGTCGGGCGCGGGCGCCGCGAACGGGAAGGCGGTGGCGGCAACGAAGACGATCGACAGCAGGAGCTTGTGAAACACGGGCGGTCTCCAGTGGAGCGGGTGACGGCAGGGGCCGGACGAGAAGATTCTACGTCAACGGAGAACGAAAAACGGAGAACGGAACGGACGCAGGACGGGCGCCTTTCCGATCGTCTGTTTTCGACGTTCGGTTGTCCGTTGTCGATCTGCGGGCGAGGGTCTACTGGGTCCGCAGCGCCGACACCGGGTCGATGCGGCTCGCGCGGCGGGCCGGGATCCACGACGCGGCGAGCGCGGCCAGCGCCAGGACGCTCACCGCTGCGGCCAGCGTCAGCGGGTCGCGCGGGGAGACGCCGAAGAGCACACTGGTCATCAGCCGGCCGACCGCCATCGCCCCCACGCAGCCAGCCCCGATCCCGATCGCCGCCATCGCCATCCCGCGTCTCACCACGCTCCCAACCACCGAGGCCGGTTGCGCACCGAGCGCGATTCTCACGCCGATCTCCCGCGTGCGGCTCGCGACACCGTAGGACATCACGCCGTACACCCCGACGGCGGCGAGGCACAGCGCGACGAGGCCGAACGCGGCCACCAGGAGCATGCTGAAGCGAGGGCTGACGAGGTTCTTCGCCAGCCGCTCGTCGAGGCTCAGGAATGCCGACAGCTGGATGTGGGAGTTGATCCCGGCGACGCGTGCGCGCACCGCCTTCTCCACGCTGGGGATGCCGGGAGCGGTTCGCATCACCAGGTAAGCGGCTCCGCGGCGGTATTGCTGGATAGGCCAGTAGACCTGCGCAGGCGTGGCCTCGTCTGGCCTCCACGGCCGGGCGTCGCCGACGATGCCCACGATCTCGCTCGGGTGATCGTCCACGGTGACGCGATGCCCGATCGGGTTCGACCCGGGAAAGAACCGCCGCGCAAACGTCTCGTTCACGACGCAGACGGGTGTCGAGTGCTGAACATCCCCGGCGTTGAAGGTCCGCCCACGCACGAGCCGCACACCGAGGGTTTCGAAGTAGCGCAAGCCGATGTCGAACCACTGCACCGTGGGCGCGTCTGCCGGCGAAACCGGCGGCCGCCCCTCGATCGACAGCCTGCCGGGCTCGATGCCCGGAAGGAGCGGGCCGCCGGACCCGAGCGAGGCGGAGCGGACACCCGGAACGCCCTCGAGTTCGGCACGCACCCGTTCCATCAGCGCCACCCTGTCGCCGGCGCTCGCCGGCGGCAGCATCCACGTCGTCATCACGTTGGTTCGGTCGAAGCCCGGCTCCCATCGCGCAACCCGCTCGAAGCCGCGGGCCAGCAGGCCCACACCGACGAGCAGCATCAGCGCCAGGCACAACTGCGCCACGACGAACGTCGTCCGGAGCGCGCCATCGGCGCCGCCGGCAGAACGGCTGTCCTTGAGCGTGGCGTTCAGATCGGTCGCGCCGGCGCGCCGCGCGGGGGCGAATCCGAACAGCAGGGCCGTGGCGGCGGCGAGAACGATGGTGAAGACCGCGACGCGCGCGTCGATCGCGACCGCCTCGAGCCGTGGAATGTCGGCGGGCGCCACGGCGACGAAGGCCGCGGTCACCCACGAGGCGAGCAGCAGGCCCAGTCCGCCTCCGGCGGCCGACAGCAGAAGGCTCTCCGTGATCAACTGTTGGAGGATCCGGCGGCGGCTCGCGCCGAGCGACGCGCGCACGGCGAACTCGGCGGAGCGGCCGGTCGCGCGCACCAGGAGCAGGTTGGCCACGTTGGCGCACCCAATCAGCAGGACGAAGCCGACGGCGCCGAAGAAGAGCCACAGGGTGGGGCGGACGTCGCCGACCACCGCGTCGTGGAGGTCGACGATGCGCAGGCCCCAGTCGCGGTTGTCCTCGGGATACGCGGCGGCCAGCCGCGCGCGGACGGTCTGCATCTCCGAAGCAAGGGCCACGGGAGAGACGTTCGCCGCACGGCGCCCGATGGCCATGAAGCCGCGCCACTCCCGCTGCTCGACGTTGTCCACGCTGGCCGTCAGCGGCTTCCACACCTCGATGTCGGTCAGCAGGTTGCTCGGCACATAGGCGTCCGCGGGCAGAACGCCGATCACGGTGAACGCCTTCTCGTCCAGCACGATCGAGCGGCCGACCGCGGCGCGGTCGCCGCCCAGGCGGCGCTGCCAGAACGCGTGGCTGACGAGCGCCACCTGGTTGGCGCCGCGCGGCAGGTCCCGGTCGGCGATGAGGCGACCGAGCGCGGGACGAAGGCCGAGCACCTTGAAGAACCCGGGCGAGGCGATCGCGCCCCTGACGCCCACCGTCTCGCCGCCGAAAGCCGCCACGAAGCTCTCGGTGCGGGCCACGCCCGCCGCCTCGAGCCCGGTGACCGAATGCCCCCAGTCGGCGACGTTCATCGCCGAGGCGGTGCAATAGTCACCGACGCTCGGATTGGTCTCGCAGAACATCGACGTGCGATCCGCGCCCGGGAACGGAAGCGGCCGCAGCAGCACGGCATCGACGACGGCGAAGATCGACGTCGTCGCGCCGACGGCAAGCGCGATGGTGACGACGACGGCGGCGGCGAAGGTGGGGGCCTTGGCGAGGGTACGGGCCGCGTAGCGGAGATCCCTGATGACGGCGTCGATCATGCCGCGTCCTCCTGGCTGGTTGGCGGGGCTCGTGGAGCGGCTGGGCAAAGGGCGTGCCGCGGGGCGTTGGCGTCACAATCTCGAAATGTGCTCCGCGGTTCCCGGCGGGGCACATTTCGCCATGTGTCCCCATGTTCGCAAGCGGACGGCACTGTCCGACTGCGAACGGCGACATCACGCGGCGTCGATCGTCCAACCCGGCGCCGGACGGCCCATCCATACCCAGGCGATGAAGTCGGTGAGCGGGGGCTCGCTTCCGAGCGCGCGCAGGCGCGAGTTCACCTGGGCGCGATGGTAGGTGGTGTGCAGGTTGACCTGCAACGCGGTTTGCGACCAGGTGACGGGGCGGATCCGGCCATAGCGTTCGACGAGGTGATCCGCCCACGGCAACCGCACGTCCACGTCCGCGTCGTCAGGGCCGAGGCCGGCCAGGTACGACGGCAGGTCGCGGTAGAAGATGCGCGCCCAGTCGTGGAGTGAGCGCAGCGACGCGAACGTCTCGAGCGCCGGCGGCGCAATCGGCTGCTGGCGCCAGACGGACAGGTAGACGGACTGCACCACGTGTACGTGATGCAGTTTCTCCTTGAGTTGCTCGTCCTCCACGCCCAGGTCGAGCACGGTCTTCCAGACCAACGCGTCGGCCCACTCCGCGTGCGCAAAAAGCGTCGTGCAGTCGGAGAGAGTCATCGTGCCCTCCGTCTCACCAGCGGGCGATGCAGCAAACCACTCTCGCCCGCGATTGGTGATCGTCGTGCGCGAGGCAGGCGAGAAACGCGTCGCGCACGCGTTCGAACTCCCCCGGGCAGAAGTCGCGGAGGGCCGTCAAGCGGTCGAAACGGGCCCGCCATCCGGCGAGCACCTCCGGGTCGGCCCGGCCGTCGAAACAGAACTCGCGGTCGGCCACGTCGAACACCGCCTGGACGTCGAAGCCGGCGCGCCGCACCTCGAACCCGAGCCTCCGGCCCATCCGAAAGTCGTAGCGCGCCGAGCGTAGCGCGTCGGCGGCGTAAGCGTCGAGCACCCCGCGCGTGTTCTCGTCCAGTGGTTCGTGAGCGAAGAGGTCGTCGATCTCCGTCAGCGCTGCCCACGCGCCGCGCCGAAGCAGGCGCGCCCAGCCGGCGAGGACAGCCGCGAGATTCGGGAAGTATGCCGCGGTGAAGCTGCACCACAGGCCGTCCGCCCGAATGCCGGTGTCCGCGATGTCGCGAAGATCCGCCCTCGCGAACTCGGCGTTGGCGAGACCGCGGGAACGGGCGGCCTCGAGCAGCTCCGCATTGCCGTCGTAGCCGAGGACCCGCGCGCCGCGCGCGACCAGCTCCGACGCAACGTCGCCCACGCCGCACCCGAGGTCGAGCACGGTGTGGCCCTCGAGGGGCGGTAGCGAGGCCAGGATGACCGGCCAGGACCGCCACGCGAACTGGCGGCGGTACGAGGCGACGAGGCTCACGTCCGTCGGGCCGTCAGCGTGGCTGCTTCTCGCTCGAGGGCGGAACGATGCCCTTGAGGCGCATGTAGGTGACGAGGTTCCCGTAGTGCTCGTAGTCGTGCGCGGTATTGAAGTCGAGGATCGACAGGCGCGCCATCTTCTGGCCGAAGAATGGGACCACCTCCGCGCCGGACGTATCGGTCAGGCCCGAGTAGGCCTTCTGGCAATAGGCGACCGAGTCGGCGAGCGCTTTCACCAGGTCGGCCTTGGTCGTCTTCGACTTCTCGATGCCCTCGACCGGCGGCTTCTCGCCGAGGGCGGCGGCGCAGATCCCGTAGTGGTCATCGGCGACGTGGCCGATGATCTGACCGAAGCTGCGCACCTCGGGCGTCGGCTTGAACGCGTAGATCTCCTCGGATGCCTTCTCGGCGGACTTGGTGACGTAGCCGCTCACGATCTGGAACATCACCTTCGAGCCACCGCTGATCGGGTTGGCCGACGCGGCGGGCGCCTGCGCGTGCACGAGCATGGTCACGCCTACGGTGACCACGCATGCGATGGCGACGGAGAACGCAAGGGATTTCGACCTCATGCTACTGCCCTCCTTGAACGGCCAGCGATGGTGATGGGACCCACCCACCAGCATAGCCGGGAAGTGGCGGATTTTGCCACGGGCCCTGTTGTTCGTTTCTTTCCGCTTCCAAGTTCTACGTTCTCAGTTCTACGTTCTACGTTCTCAGTTCTACGTTCTAAATCCTGTACGGTTTTCCATCTGTGTTGACGCCCCTCAGCGCGAACCGGACGGTCCGCGCCACGCCTGTGATCGTCAAACGCCGCTGGATGGGGCGCACGCGGCCGTGCCAAGATACCCGGGCGCCATGCTGCTTCCGTTGCTCGGCAAGCACATCGAAATCGCCCGCCTTGCGCCCGCGCGCCCGCGCGCCGGCGCATCGCCCATCGTCTTCCTGCACGAGGCCCTCGGCTCGCTGAGTCACTGGCGCGACTTTCCCCAACGCCTCGCCGATGAGACGGGATGCGAGGCGATCGTCTATTCGAGATACGGCCACGGCCGCTCGACGCGACGGCTCGAGTCGTTCTCGCCGTCGTACCTCCACGAGGAAGCGCTCTCCTGGCTGCCCGCGCTGCTCGATGCGCTGGCGATCGCGCGCCCGTTCCTCTTCGGGCATTCCGATGGCGCGTCCATCGCGCTGATTGCCGCGGGCGCGACGGCCCGCGAGTTCTCCGGGCTCATCGTGCTCGCTCCGCACGTCCTGGTGGAGGAGGTCGGCCTGGCCGGCATCGAGCGCGCGAAGGCCGCCTGCCGCGGGACGGACTTCGAGGCGCGGCTGGCGCGCCACCACGACGATGCGGAGGGCGTGTTTCGCCGCTGGCACGAGGCGTGGCTGCACCCGGGCCACCGTGCGTGGAACATCGAGGAGTTGCTGCCTCGAATCGGATGCCCGATCCTCGCCATCCAAGGGGATGGCGACGAGTACGCGACCATGGAGCAGGTGGACCGGATTGCGCGCCGGGCGAGGAGGGTCGAGCGGCTGAAGCTTGCGGGGTGCGGGCACTCGCCGCACCGGGACCGCGCGGAGACGGTGATCGCGGCGACCCGCTTGTTCCTGCGGACGGTTTCGGGAACCCTCGACGAGGTGTAGGGCAAGCGTCTGCTTCGCCGTTCCCGGACGAGGTGTAGGGCGAAGCTTCTGCTTCGCCGCTCCCGGCAAACACGAATGGTCGCCCTACACCGGCAGGAGCTACTTCCCGCCCAGCTTCTGCTTTGCCAGCGGGCGCGAGAATGCGCCCGTCGGGTTGTGGGCGTTTGAGGCGAGCACCTTCTTGTACAGCTCCGTCGCGGCTGCCTGGTTGCCCAGCTTCTCCTGGCACTGCGCCATCAGGCTGAGGATGAACGGGTCGTTCTGATTCGCCTTCTCGAGCTCCGCGAGCGCGGTCTTGTAGTCGCCGCCGTAGAAGGCGACGTAGCCGGCGAGATAGGGGAAGAACGGGGCCTGTTCCGGATTCGTCCCCTTGTCGAGGACCGCCTTGGCCGCCGCCACGTGCTTCTGCGCTTCGGCCGCCTGACCGCGGCGCGCCGCGATCCGGGCGAGCGCGTGTTGCTGCCTGAACTCCCAGAGGTCCTGGCGCGCCGGCGTGATGTTGGCCTCCTGCACCCCGGCATCGTGGCCCTTCGTGTACCAGCTGGCCGCCTCGTCCAGTTTGCCGG
Source organism: uncultured Acidobacteriota bacterium (assembly GCA_963724775.1). Lineage (GTDB taxonomy): Bacteria > Acidobacteriota > Vicinamibacteria > Vicinamibacterales > Fen-181 > CAVRWB01. The sequence goes on along the minus strand of CAVRWB010000016.1, from coordinate 103,570 downwards.
ACTCGAGGCAGACGCGCGCCAGCTCGTTGGCAATCTCGCCCGCGTTGAAGAAGTCCTTCGCCGCGAGGTAGCCCTCGTAGAGCGGCGCCTCGTACTTCGCGGCGCCCGCGCAGTCGCGCTCGAAGGCGTAGGACATGGCCATCGCCCGCTGCGCCCGCGCCTTCTCTTCGGGTGTCGTGGAGAGGTCGATGGCGCGCAACAACTCCTTGCGCGCATCGGCGTAGTTGCCCTGCAGATCGAGGACCACGCCCGCCTGGACGTGCGGTGCGGCCGCCTCGGGCGCCCTCGCCGCCGCCTGGCGGAAGAGCGCGAGCGCCTCGTCGTGCTTGCCCTCGCGCAGTCGCTGCTGGCCCTGTGCCATGAGATCGGACCCCGGCCCCTGCGGCGCCGCCGCGCCGGCCGGAGGCTGCGCGAGAGTGACGGCCGCGGTGAGCAAAGCCATCCCCGCCAGGGAGAACACTAGTTTTCGGGTCATAAACGGCATTATCGCCCGAACGACGCCGGCGCACACCTTCGATCCCTGTTCGCCCGCCGGGATTTTTGGCGGTTTCGTCTTGACTTACAGTCGGGCCCCGGGCCAAATTGCTCACCTCGCGCGCATGCACACGGCACTGCACCTCCTCGTCGGACTCTGGCTCACGGCATCGCCGGCCCTCGGCGGGTTGCTCCCGCCATCCACGCCGCCGGACCGCGTCGCCGAGGTCCGCGCGGATGGCCGTACAGACGGCCACGACGACCGGCCCGCCTCGTTGCTCGCCCTGAGCGACGACGAATTGCAGAAGCGGATCGAAGAGGATCCGGGATCGCTGGGACCGCTGTCGATCGGCCGGCCCGGCAGCGCCATCCTCGTCAACGGCGTCTCGCTGCCGCCCTCGACGCAGTGGCAAATCGCTCCCAACGCGGACTCCTGGGGCACGGCAGAAACGATGGAGGCGATCAGGATCGCCGTCGACACCGTGTGCTCGCTGTTCCCCGAGACGCCGGCGCTGATGATCGGCGACATCAGCGGGCCCATGGGCGGGCGCCTGAAGCGTCACGAGAGCCACCAGGGCGGCCGCGACGTCGACTTGGGCTTCTACTACAAGGACGGCAAGGGCAGCTGGTTCGCGCCGGGCGTCGCGAAGAACATGGACCTGGCGCGGAACTGGGCGCTGGTCCGCGCGCTGGTCGTGCGGACCGACGTGGAGCTGATCCTCCTCGATCGGCGGATCCAGAAGCTGCTGTACGACTATGCGCTGACCATCGGCGAGGACCGCGACTTCCTGGACCATGTCTTCCAGACCGCCCGCGGCTACCGCGACGCGGTCGTCAAGCACCTGGCGAGCCACCGCACGCACTACCACGTTCGCTTCTACAGCCCAATCGCGCAGGAGCTGGGGCGGCGCGCCCACCCGATGCTGGTGGAGCTCGGGCTCGTGAAGCCTCCGGTCTACACCGTGCGTCACGTCGTTCGCCAGGGCCAGACGATTGGACAGATCGCGGCGCGCTACGGCACCTCGACGCAGGCGATCATGCAGGCCAACGCGCTGCGCACGACGCAGCTGCGCGCGGGCCGAAGCTACCGGATCCCTGTCCGGCGGGCGGTGCCGGCCTACGAGGCGATCGCGGTGCCGCGCCGGATTCTGCCCACCGCGACGCCCGACTGCCTGGCCGGCGTGGAATGGCCGACGGCGGAAACGCTGTACGGCGACCCGCTCGGCCCCGGCGGGTCCGGGCACTAGTCGTCGGCCGCCTTCTGAACGTCGTTTTTTCGTGTTCGTCTTCCGTTAGCAGCCTCTCCGTTCTCACTTCTCCGTTCTCACTTCTCACTTCTTCGTTCTCCGTTCTCCGTTCTGTCTTCGCGCGCTCTGCGGCCTTGGCTTCCGTGCGAAAATAGCCTCTCTCCCGCCAGCGTCCCGCGTCCCGCCAGATTGGAGGTTGCGATGGTTCCGATCGCGTGGCTCTGGGTGCCCATCCTGCTGTCCGCCGTGATCGTGTTCGTGGCGAGTTCCGTCATTCACATGGTGCTGCCCATTCACCGTTCCGACTACCGGCGGCTGCCGGCAGAAGACGACGTGATGGAGGCGCTTCGCCGGTTCAACATCCCGCCCGGGGACTACCTGGTCCCGTGCGCGGGCAGCATGAAGGAGGTCGGCACGCCGGCCTTCGTCGAGAAGATGACCAAGGGCCCGGTGGCGATGATGACGGTCCGGCCGAGCGGGCCGCCGACGATGGTGAAGGAACTCGCGATGTGGTTCGTCTACTGCGTGGTGGTGGGCGTGTTCGCGGCCTACATCACCGGGCGGGCGCTGGCGCCGGGAACCCACTACCTCTCGGTGTTCCGGTTCGCCGGCTGCACGGCGTTCATCGGCTACTCGCTCGCGCTCTGGCAGAACACCATCTGGTATAAGCGCAACTGGAGGATCACGCTGAAGTCGACGATCGACGGCCTGGTCTACGGGCTGCTGACCGCGGGGACGTTCGGGTGGTTGTGGCCGCGGTGAGGCGAGGGCAGCTGCCGATGGTCATCGGGCGGCACAGGGCTTCAGGCGTGCGGGGTCGTCGGGCGGTCACTGTTTCTCGAAGAACGCCGTGCCGATGACCGCCTTGCCCTGTGCGTCCGTGCCGGTGTAGGTCGCGGTCATCGTCTTGCCGTCGGGCGCGACGACCACCGTCTCGTGCACCAGCACCTTGCCGTTCTTCTTGCTGGTGCCTTTGATCGTGTTCGCGTCGACCCGCTGGTAGGTGACGGTGTCGGCAAACGGGGTGCCGACGACGGGATAGTCCTTGCCGTCGAAGCCGGCCTTGCCGGTGACCGTCTGCGGCTTCCCGTCGGCGTCCACGATTTCCTCGCGGATGCTGACGCCCTTGTCGTCACACTGGATGTGGGTGACGAGGCTGCGCGGGATGGGCGGCTGCAGGTGCGACTTGGCGAGGTTGAGTTTCCACGTGCCCGTGAACGGGTCCTGGGCGGCGGCGCCGGGCGCGGACAAGGCGAGGACGGCAAGCAGGGCGGCGGCGACTTCCCGGCAGCGCATGTCTTCCTCCAATCTCGAGTCCCGCTTCGGCATCATACGGCAGGAGGCCAGCATATGGCAGCGGCAGTCGACCCGGCGATGGTGACGACGGCGAACGACCTTCCCGGCTACCGCGTCGTCCGGTGCCTGGGGATGGTGCGGGGAATCGTGGTGAGGTCCCGTAGCGTGGTGGGAACGCTCGGCGCGTCGCTGCAGACGCTGGTCGGCGGGAACATCAGCCTGTTCACCGAGTTGTGCGAGAAGACGCGCGAGGAGGCGTTCGAGCTGCTGCTGCAGCACGCGGCCGAGCGCGGGGCGAACGCCGTGGTGGCGATGCGCTACGACGCGAACGAGGTGATGGGCGGGGTGACGGAAGTCCTGGCATACGGAACCGCGGTGTACGTGCAGCGCGCCGAGTAGGAGGCGGGAGGGAGGACGCCAACGGACAGGTCACGGTTGAGGTGCCTGGTCGCTGGCGGTCCTGTCTTACACTTTCGTCATCGTCGGGCCCTCCGCCACGAAATGATTCCCGAAGAGGTTTTCCGTCAGGCGGAATGGCGTTTCGGCAACAGGGCCGCCGAGGACCGGGCGGCGATGACGAAGGGTGCGATCCCCATCAGCGTCACGCCCACGCTGAGCAGGAGGCCGGACGTCAGGCCGGCCCGATCGCCGATCATTCCCGTCACCAGGGCACCGGGTCCGACACCCACGAGGTTGAGCACCAGCACTGCGGATGCGAGGAGGCCGCCGCGCACGCGCGAGGGCGCGAGTTCCTGCACCGCCGAGAAGACCGGCCCGAAATACGCGACGGTGGAGGCCTGCGCGAAGAACCAGCAGGCGTAGAAGAGCGGCGAGCCGGCAGGCAGCAGGAAGAACCCGACGCTGAACGGCGCGAAGAAGAGCGTCAGCAGGACCAGGCTGTAGGGCCGCCCGCCCGCCCAGCGCCGCGCGCACCAGTCCGACACCCACCCGCCGGCCAGGTTCCCGACGAACCCCGACGCCACCGCCATCAGGCCCGAGAGCGACGCCGCGGCAGCGAACGTGAAGCCGCGCTCCTGCACCAGCCACGTGACGCCGTGCGTGGCGGCCGCGGATGCATAGGCGAGCGTGGACCCGCCCAGCATGACGAGGAGGAGCGCCGGCCGGTCGGACAGCGCGCGAAACACCTCGCGAGCGAGGCGCCTGAGTGTGGGGGCCGCCGCCGGGACGCCGGCAACGGCAACCTCGGTGTCCCTGCGGACCGGCCCCTGCGCGGCGCGTCGGGCGGGCTCGCGTGCGAACGCCACCAGGGCCACCGCCGCCAGGCCCGCCGCGCCCACGACGTAGAAGCACGCGCGCCAGCCGTAGCGCGGCGCAATCCAGCTGGCGAGCCCCAGGCTCAGGCCGGTCCCGATTGGCAGGCCGGCGTAGTAAATGCCCGACGCGAGGCCCAGGCGGTGGACGGGAAACACGTCGCCGAGCATCGCGAGCGCGGCCGGCGTGAGCGCCGCCTGGCCGAGGCCACAGAACAGGCGGGGCACGGCCAGGCCCGCGTAGCTGCGCGCGGCGCCCGAGACCATCGTCATCGCGCTCCAGATCGTCAGCCCGCCCGCGACGAGGCGGCGGCGCGGCCAGCGGTCCGAGACGACGCCGAGAACGAGTCCTACCAGCGAGTAGACGACCACGAAGGCGAAGCCGATGAGGCTCCCGATCTGCGCCCTCGTCAGTCCGAGGTCGGCCATGAGCAACGGCGCGAGGCTGGGGATCAGCTGGCGCACGACGAAGTTGAGGACGTTCAGCGTGGTCAGCAGCGCCAGCAGGAGCCAGGCGGCACGCGGAACCGGCGAGCCGCCTGCGGTCGTCGCCTGGCGCGCCCTGTCCTCCACGACCTCGTCTCGTGGATTCACCGCTCCACCACGAGCGTGATGGCTGACGCCGCGTTCGCCGACCGGTACACCCGCTCGGTGGCTTTGACGAAATCGGAGGGTTTGGCGTTGGGAATGTCGGTGAACGCCTGGGGGTTGCGGTCGCCGAGCGGGAACCAGCTGCTCTGCACCTGCACCATGATCCGGTGGCCTTTGCGGAAGGTGTGGCAGACGTCCGGCATGGCGAACCGGATCGTCGCCAGCTTGCCGGGCTCGAACGGCTCCGGCTTCTCGAAGCCGTTTCGGAACTTCCCTCTGAACGGCTCGCCTCGCACGAGTTGCTGGTAGCCGCCCATCTTCACCGCGTTGGACGGCGGCCGCTGAGGAGGCGCGCCGGCGCCGTCAGCCGTTGCGGACGGCGGCGATGGGAATTCGTCAGGGTAGACGTCGATCACCTTCACCACGAAATCCGAGTCGGTGCCCGTCGTCGACACGAAGAGCTTGACGTCGATCGGCCCCGCGACGCTCACGTCTTCGGTGAGCACGCTGGTTTGGTAGACGAGGACGTCGGGACGCTTGGACGCGAAGCGCTGATCCTCGGTCATGTAGTCCGAGGGCACGTTCTGCGTGACGAACCCGACGAAGGGGACCGGGCGGGCCGGGTCGCTGACGTACTCGTCGAAGCCGCCGGCTGCGGCGGGCTGCTGACCCGCGGAGAGCGTCCCCTTGTCACTCAAGTAGTAGGTGATTGGCGCCGCCTGGCGCGGGGGCCACTCCGCGAACTCGCGCCACCGGTTGCTGCCGGTCTGGAAGACCACGGCCTTGGCGAGCGGCTGGTCCTTCTTGTCCTTCAGCCGTTCCATGAAGAAGGGAAACTCGATCCGATCGCGGTAGAACTCCGCCGTCTTCGAGGCGAAGTACAGGTTGCCGAGACGGTCGCCGGACGTGTACGCCCAGCCGCCATGCTGCCACGGCCCCATCACGAGGTGGTTGTCGGCCGGAGCGACTTTCTCGGCCGCGCGGAACACGCGGAGCGCTCCGGACAGGTCCTCGGCGTCGAACCAGCCGCCGACCGTCATGATCGACGGCGGCAGCTGCCGGAAGAAGTTGGTGATGGAACGGGCCTTCCAGAACGCGTCGTACGTGGTGTGATCGACGGTGTTGTTCCAGTAAGGGTTCGGACGTGCGAGCAGGGCCTTGGAGTTGGCCACGGAGCCGAGCCGCAGGTAGTAGTCGTAACCGTCCGGCGTGCCGTAGTCGAAACGCTGGACCGCCGCCGAACGCGTCGGGCCGCCGGGGCGCTCCTCGAAGAAGGTGTAGAAGCTGAAGTTGTGCGGAAGCCAGAGGACGCCGTTGTGATAGCAGTCGTCGCCCAGGTAGCAGTCGCCGACGGGCGCTTGCGGCGAGGCGGCCTTGAGGGCCGGGTGCGCGTCGATCATGCCGGCGGCGACGAAGAAGCCGTCGTACGAGATCCCGGACATGCCGACGCGGCCGTTGTTGTTCGGAACGTGCTTGACCAGCCAGTCGATCGTGTCCCAGGTGTCGCTGCTCTCGTCGATGTCGCGCGGGGTCTTCTTGTCCGGCCGGTGCGGGCGGACGTCGACGAACACCCCTTCGGACATGAAGCGGCCGCGCACGTCCTGGTAGGCGAAGATGAAGCCCTCGCGCGCGAACGCCTCCGAAGGGCCGAGCCGGTCGGGGTACGCGTCCGTTCCATAGGGCTCGATCGCGTAGGGCGTGCGCTCGAACATGATGGGAAACGGGCGGGTCGTGTCCTTCGGCACATAGACGGCGGTGAAGAGCTTGACGCCGTCGCGCATCGGCACCTCGTACCTGGTACTTGGTGTAGTGTGCCTGGACGTAGTCGCGCCCCTGCGCACCCGCGACCGCCGCCAGCGACAGGACGAGCAACACCAACCCCACACGCCTCATATGTGACAACCCTCGGGAGTCTTTTCGTGGCAACAAGGTCCCAGAATTACAGAACTGTTAGCCGATTATGAGCGGGGCGAGGAGCAGACCGCAACTGACAGCTGGCAGGATTGACCGTGAGGGTCTGACGGAGGGCGCCTTGTCTTCGTCGTCACCGTCCCATCGCGCGTATCAGCTCGCGGCAGGGAACCGTACCGGAGCCCGGAGGACGCCCCCGACGCCCTCCGACGGCCCACCGGAGGCGCCGCATGGTCCCGGCGCGCCACGTGATGTTGCCATACGGTAACCCTCTACGGATGGCCCGCCGGATCTCTTTCAGATCGCCCGGCGGCTCCGGCACATTCAACCAGTCCCGCCAATCCGCCGGCTTGGGCACTGGCCAAGGCGCGAGGGCGGGACGGTCATCGCGCCCGGCGCCTGGCGAGGCGCTGCTCCACGGCCAGTCCTCGGCGGCGTGCACCAGGCGCGCTCGAAGGGGGTTTCGTTCGACGTAGCGGCAGGCCCGCAGGAAATGGTCGTCGCGCTGGATGGCGACGGCCCTGAACCGGCCCTGATAGACCGCTCCCCTCCCGGTGCTGCCCCTCATCTCGCGCCATCGCTTGGCGTGCCTGACGGTGATGCGCTGCATGAAAGCCGAGAGACAGGAGTCGTCGGGGGGCCAGAGCACGACATGCCAGTGATTGGGCATCACCGCGTACGCGAGGATCCGCATGTGATAGTGATCCGCCGCCTCACGAATGATCCCCAGGAACATCTCGTAGTCGCCGGGCTGCTCGAACAGCACCAACGTCTGAATGGCGCGGTTGAAGACGTGGAAGACGAACTGGCCCGTGTTGTGCCGAGGTCGGACAGGCATGCGGACGGAACGCCTGCAAGCTGCACGCCCTGGCTCCTCAACGTTCGAATTTGTCGAAACGCTCGTGTTTCATGCGGTCCCGCGTTCCTCGGCGTCGACACAATTCCAAGATCCGAGACGCCAATACACGCGGGACTGGGCAGCGATTGCGATCGCTGTCGGCCGAGGAGTGGCCCCGAGGCGAGGCTTCGCCAAAGCTCGCCACCAGCTCGCCACCGAGTCTCGATGGTGCGCGGAGCCCTCCCCGACGTTACGATAACAACTTTGTCATCGTCACCGAGGTTTGCCACGAAAAGACTCCCGAGGCTTGTCACACGGGCGTACCTGGGCGCGCTGTTCGCCGTCGTCGTCTGGGGCGCGTCGTTCATCGCCACCAAGCTCGCGGTCCGGGAGGCCGGGCCGCTCACCGTCATCTGCATCCGGTTCGGCATCGGCGTCCTCGTCCTCTTCGCCGCGGTCGCGCGACGCGGCGGCTTCTACCTGCCGCCCGCCGCCAATCTCCTCAAGTTCCTCGCCATCGGCGTCCTCGGCATCACCGTCCATCAGGGCCTGCAGGTCACCGGGCTCGTCACCGCGCAAGCCTCCACCACCTCCTGGATCATCACCGCCACGCCGCTCACCATGGCGCTCGTCGGCTGGGTCGTGCTCAAAGAGCGCCTGCACTGGCGCCAGGGCGCCGGGATTGCCGTCGGCGCCGCCGGCGTCCTCCTCGTCGTCTCGCGCGGCGACTGGCACGCGCTGGCGGCCGGCTCGTTCGGCTCGGTGGGCGACTTTCTCGTCTCCCTGAGCACCATCACCTGGGCCCTCTTCTCGGTCTACTCCCGCCAGGCCCTCCAACGCCACGCCGCCGCGACGATGATGCTGTACGTGATGGTCGGGGGATGGCTCGCCGCCGCGGTGCCATGGGCGCTCACCGGCGGCCTCGCAGACATGGGCCGCCTGACGGCGGCCGGCTGGACGTCGCTCGTCTTTCTCGGCGTCTTCTGCTCGGGCCTCGCCTACGTGTTCTGGTACGACGCGCTGCGTGTCCTGCCAACCGCGAGGGTGGGGATCATGCTCTACCTCGAGCCGCTCGTGACGATGGTGGTCGCCGCCGTGTTGCTGGGCGAAGTCATCACAGCCGCCGCGATCCTCGGCGGGTTGATCATCCTCGTCGGCGTCCGGGTTGCCACCGTCCGCTGAGGCTTGCCGCGCCTGCCGGCGGCCTGCCGGCCCGCCCGCCGCCGCGCTCGGTGGTATGCTGTTTGAATCCGACACATCTCGCCGTCTGTCGGCGCCTTTCGTGGAACCCGGAAGGGGTCCTTCTCACGCAAGGAGGCTCGCCATCGAACCCCCAGTGGCCAACGCGGACAGCACAGACATCTACGCCAACCCGCCTGATGTCGATCGCCTCGAGCTCGAACCCGGCCACCCCGGGCTCGGCGACGAGGGGTACATCCAGCGGCGCCACGAGCTCTTCGCCGTCTGCCGCGAGCACCGACTCCGCAATCTGCCGCCGCCGCTGATCGACTACACGGACGAGGAGGAGCGCATCTGGCGCGAGGTCACGCCGAAGCTCGACGAGCTCCACGTGCGCCACGCGAGCTCGCTCTACTTGCAGGCGAAGCGGGAGCTGAAGATCAGCGAGGATCGCATCCCGCAGCTCTATCACCTCAGCGCGCACCTCGCGAAGGCGAACGGGATGCGCTTGGTCCCGGCGGAAGGGCCCATCCCCTACCGCACCTTCTACTCGTACATCGCCGAGCGCGGCTTCCCCGTCACGCAGTTCATCCGTCACGGCTCGAAGCCCGAGTTCACCCCCGAGCCGGACATGATCCACGACTGCCTCGGGCACGTGCCGCCGCTCATCAACCCCGACTACGCGGCACTGCTGACGTTGGTCGGCCGCGCGGCCGTCACCGTCCCGACCGGCGACAAGGTCCTCGCGCTCAAGCGCCTCAGCTGGTTTTCGATCGAGTTCGGCCTCATCGACGAGGCAGGCGAGACGAAGGTCTTCGGAGCGGGCATCCTCTCGTCGATCGGCGAGATTCCGAACTCGCTCTTCTCGAAGGATGTCGAGCGGCGGCCGTTCGTCACCGACGAGGTGATCGAAACCGACTACGACCCCTCGCGGATGCAGGACCTCCTGTTCGTCCTGCCCTCGCTTTCGTTCTTGCGGCGGGAAGTGGAGCGGCTGGTCATGCGCTTCGGCATCAGCGTGTAAGCCCTGCCGAGACGCGCGGCGGAGGCGGCGGCGAGAACGTGAGGCGGGGCGGCGAGGGCCCCGGCGAGAGGTCCCCGCCCCGTGACTCTTACATTTCTGTAATCCCCCGACGGTCTTGCCCGAAAAAGACTCCCGAGGCCTAACGGCGGAGATGGATCGGGGAGGACTTGCCGCGCACCCGCAGGTTGATCGCCTCCACGAACACCGAGAAGCCCATCGCGAAGTAGATGTAGCCCTTCGGGATGTGCTGGCCAAGACCTTCGGCGACCAGCGACACGCCGATCAGGAGCAGGAAGCTCAGCGCCAGCATCTTCACGGTCGGGTGGCGTTCGACGAAATCGCCAATCGGTTTCGAGGCCCACATCATCACGCCCACGGCGATCACCACTGCCGCCACCATCACGGCGAGCTGCCGCGCCATGCCGATGGCCGTAATCACCGAGTCGAGCGAAAAGACGATGTCGAGCAGCATGATCTGCGCGATCAGCGCCGCGAACGAGGACGGCAGGGCGGCGCCATGGCGCCCCTCCGGCTCGCCTTCGAGGTTTTCGTGGATCTCCCACGTGCTCTTGCCGAGCAGGAACAGTCCGCCAAGGATCAGGATCAAATCGCGCCCCGAGATCTCCTGCCCGAGCATCGTGACGAGCGGCGTGGTCAGCTTGGCGAGCCAGGACAGCGAGAACAGCAGGCCGATCCGCATCAGCATCGCGCCGAAGAGGCCCACCCGCCGCGCGCGCCCCTGCTGCGCCCTCGGCAGCTTCCCGGCGACGATCGAAATGAAGATGATGTTGTCCACCCCGAGCACGATCTCGAGGGCGGTCAGCGTGATGAGTGCGATCCAGATCTCGGGGTTCGTCACCCAGTCCATGGCGTGCCCCTCCAGGGCCCGCGCCGAGGTGGCGCGTCCTGACAGCATAAGCGATTGACGCCGGGCCCGGGCCGGGGCAAGCTCAGTTCATGACACTCACGACTCGCATGCTCCCAATCGCGGCGCTCGTCGCCGCTGTCGGCGCCAGCCTCGCCGCCCGGCAGGCAGCCACCCCAACGACCGCCACCCGCGCCGCCGCGACCATCGAGGCCCGAAGCGGCAGCACGGTCAGCGGCGAGGCGACCTTCTCGGCGGCGGCAGGCAAAGTCACCATGACCGTCAAGGCCACCGGGCTGACGCCCGGGCTGCACGCCATCCATCTTCACGAGAAGGGAGACTGCAGCGACCCCGAGGCGAAGTCTGCCGGTGGTCACTGGAATCCCTCGAACGAGGCGCACGGCCGCTGGGGCGAAGCGGCCTTCCATCACGGCGACATCGGCAATCTCGAAGCGAATGCGTCCGGGGAGGCCACGCTTCACCTTCAGCACGGACCTCTGGACGATCGGCGGGCCGCCCGCGTCGGACGTCATCGGGCATGCCGTCGTCGTCCACGAGAAGGTGGACGACTTCCAGACGCAGCCGACCGGGAATGCCGGCGGGCGCGTCGGTTGCGGCGTGATCAAGGCCGTGAAGTAGCGGTGGCTCAGGCTTGCAGGCGGAGATCGGCAAAGCTGGAGCTTTGCCCCACACTTGCTGGAGTGAACCGGCAACGCCGAGAGCCTTGCCGATCCACTTGCTGGAGTGAACCGGCAAACCTGTAGTTTGCCCCCAGACTCGAGGAGTGGATCGCGATGGGCGGCGTCGAGCAGGTCAGCGGCGTGAGCCGACACGTGAGCCGCGTGCGGCCCGTGCAGGATCTCGTCCGCGACGCCAGGTACGCGCTTCGCGTCTTCCGCCGCCATCGCACCTTCTCCGCCGTTGCCGTCCTCACGCTCGCGCTCGGCATCGGCGCCACCACCGCGGTCTTCAGCGTCGTCAACGGCGTGCTGCTCCAGCCGCTCGCCTACCCTCAGCCGGACCGGATCGTGTCGCTCGGCACCCGCTCGACGGAAACGGGCCGCGAAACGCCGCGCCTGACTGGCGGCGACTTCCTCGACGTCTCCGCGCAGCGCGAGACGTTCGCGTCGTTGTCTCCGTTTTGGGGCGGCGCCATCGGCGTGCAGGTCCGCGGCGCCGGCGAGTTCGCCTCCGTCTACTTCGTCGCCCCGTCGTTCTTCGAGGTCTTCGGCGTGCCGCCGACCGCCGGCCGCCTGCTCGGCGCCCAAGACGGCGAGCGGGCGGCGATTGTCGGCGACGGCTTCGCGGCAGCGCGTGTTCGGCGGCGCGCGCCTGGCGATCGGTCAGGCGGTGAGCGTCGAGGATCAGCAGTACCAGATCGTCGGCGTGATGCCACGGGGCTTCGACCCGCCGCGCGCCACGGACGTCTGGCTCGCGATGCCCTCGCCGCTGCCCCGGATCGCCATGAACCGGACGGCCTTCAACTTCCAGGCGGTCGCACGGCTGCGCGACGGGGTCTCCCTCGAACGGGCGCAGGCCGTCGCCACGGCCCTCGGGTCGAGGCTGGCGGCGGCCTTTTCCGAGAGCAACCGGGCCCGCACCTTCACGGTCATGCCCCTCCGCGATCGCATCGTCTCTCGCGCGCGCCTCACGCTCGTCGTGCTGCTGGCTGCCGTTTCCCTCGTCCTGCTCATCGCCTGCGCCAACGTCGCGAACCTCCTGCTCGCCCGCGCGGCGACGCGCGGCCGGGAGATCGGCCTGCGCGCGGCGCTCGGCGCCAGCCGTTCTCGCATCGGCCGCCAACTCGTCGCAGAAAGCCTCCTGCTTTCGCTCGCCGGCGGCGGCCTCGGCCTCGCGCTCGCCTACGCCGGCACGCCCGCGCTCACCCGGCTCGCGCCGGCCGACGTCCCGCGGCTCGCGGAGGTGGCCGTCGACTGGCGGGTGCTCCTCTTCGCGCTCGCCTGCTCGCTGGCGGCCAGCCTCCTGTTCGGCCTTGTGCCCGCGTGGCACGCGTCGCGCGTCAACCTCAACGACGCCCTCAAACAGTCCTCGGCTCGCGGCGTCGTCGGCCAGTCCAACCGTCTCCGCGGCGCGCTCGTCGTCGCAGAGATCGCCCTGTCGTTCGTCCTGGCGGCCGGAGCGGCCGTCCTGCTGAGGGGCTTCATCGCGCTGACGGAAACGGATCTCGGCTATCGGCCAGAGTCGGTCCTCGTCGCCACCGCCCACGTGCCGGCGCGCACCAAGGCCGATTACGTGGCGGTTGCCCGGGCGCTCGCGCGGCTGTCGCCGGAGTTGACGCCGGTGCCCGGCGTTCGTGCGGTCGGCGTGGCGATGGGCCTCCCCTCCGGCCCCTACGGATCGAATGGTGGATTCACCATAGAAGGCCGCCCGGAGACCGGTGCCGGCCGCGCCATGCCGGACGCGGGATTCCGGCTGGCCAGCCCGGGCTACTTCGCGGCGCTCGGCGTCGCGCTGCTCGGCGGCCGCGACTTCACGGACGCAGACACCTACGACGCCCCCTATGTCGCCATCGTCAGCCGCGCGCTGGTGAACCGCGATTTCGCGGGAGAGAACCCGATCGGCCGACGCATCCGATGCGGACTCGACGCTCCGGACACCTGGATGACGATTGTCGGCGTGGTGGGCGACGTCCGCCAGAACTCGCCGGCGTCCCCGCCATCGCCCGAGATCTACATGCCGCTGCAGCAGCACCCGTACTACGCCAACGAGGTGCACGTGGTGGTTCGAACGGCCGTCGAACCCGAAACCATCGTCCCGGCGGTCCGCGAGCACATGCGCCGGCTCGACCCGGCCACCGCCTTGCGTTTCACGACGCTCGAGCGGATGGTCTCAGCGACGATCGCCACGCAACGATTCCTCGCCTCGCTCGTCGGCCTCTTCGCGGGGCTCGCGCTGCTGCTCGCCCTCGCTGGCGTCTACGGCGTGATGGCGTACATCGCCTCGCAGCGTCTCTCGGAGTTCGGCCTGCGGCTGGCTCTCGGGGCCGACCCGCGGAGCCTGTTCCGGCTGGTCGTCGCGCGAGCCGGCTGGCTGGCGGTGATCGGGATCGGGGTAGGAGTGATCCTCTCGGCTGCCATGACGAACGTCTTGGCTGCGTGGCTGCCCGCCATCCGCGCGCTCGACGCGACGAGCTACGCGTGGGCCACGGCCCTGGTCGCCATCGTCGTGGCCGGGGCGGCCAGCCTGCCCGCCTGGCAGGCATCGCGGGTGGACCCGCTCACGGCGCTTCGCGAGGAATAGGCCGACCCTCACCTGAAGCCTCGGGCGACGGCTATGGCTTACGGCCGTGGCGCCGAGAACGCTAGGCCGACGGCGCGCGGTGCTGCACGGCGTCGCGCACGATCTCGGTGATCTTCCGGAAGTCCAGCTTGCCGCTGCTCATCTTCGGCAACTCGGGCAGGACGACGAACTGCTTGGGCAGCGCAATCTTCGGCAGCGACTCGGACATCTGCGACAGGATGCGCTTCTCGTCCACCTCGCAGGTGACCGCCGCCACGATTCGTGCGCCGCGCAGCGCATCGGGCACCTCCACGACGCAGCAGGCGCAATCGTCGGGCAGCAGCCGCTCGAGCACATCCTCCACCCTCACCAGCGACACCATCTCGCCGGCGATCTTCAGGAAGCGCCGCAGCCGGCCCACGTGCCAAAGGTACCGGTCGGCGTCCATGTACCCCATGTCGCCCGTGTCGTACCAACCGTGGCGGAGGTGCATGGAGGTCGCCTCGAAGTCGTCGAAGTAGCCGCTCAGCACGCTCGGCCCCTTCACGAGTACCTTGCCGATCTCGTTGACGCCGCACTCCTCGCCCGTTTCGTAGTGCTCGATGCGCACCTGCACGTTCGGCAGCGCCTGGCCGACAGAGCCGGGCCGGTTGTGCTGCGGCGTATTGACGGAGATGACCGGGCTCGTCTCGGTGGTGCCGTAGCCCTCGTACAGGATGACCCGGTGTTTGTCCCAGAAGCCGCGGCGCAGCGCCTCGGGGCATTTGTCCGCGCCGGTGATGAGCAGGCGCACGCTGGCGAAGTCGCCCGGCTCGGACTTCTGCAGGTACCCCGTCAGGAACGCCGGCGTCCCCACCATCACCGTCACCCGCTCGTCGCGCACGGCGCTGCACACGGACTTGAACTCCAGCGGGTTGGGGTAGGTGACGATGGTCATGCCGCGAAGCAGCGGCAGCCACATGTTCACCGTGAGGCCGAACACGTGGAACAACGGCAGGTTCGCCAGCATCACGTCTTCGGCGGTGAAGTCGACCGCCTGGCTGATCCCCTCGATGTTCGACGCGATGTTCGCGTGCGTCAGCGGCACGGCCTTCGGGTCCTTCTCGCTGCCGCTCGTGAAGAGGACGACGGCGTTGTCGTCCTCGCCCCCGGTGGGGAGCCGCGCGATGATCCGGTCGGCCGAGAGCGTGGCGCGGAAGGCGCCCCGGAGCTTGTCGAGTTTGGACACCTGCTTCGCCAGATCCTCGAGGCAGATCATGCCGTCCACGATCGGGCACTTGATCCGCTCGAGCAGTGCGCGCGAGGTGATGATCGTGCGGAACGCGAGCCTCCGCTGCGCCTCGCGGCAATTCTCGAGAGCGCCGGTGGAGTAGTTGATCATCACCGGCGTACGGCCGCTCGCCAGCGCTGCCAGCGTCGCGTAGATGCACCCCGCGCTGGTCGGGACCATCACGCCGATGAACCCCTGGTCGGCGGCCTTCAGCTTCTCGGCCAGGATGAGCGCGCGAATGAGAACGGACTTGTAGTCGACCCGCTGGTTGGTCGCGCGATCCGCGACCGCGAGCTTCTTCTCATCGCGCTTGGCGGTCCTGACGAACGTCTCGTGAAGGCGCACCAGAAGTCCTTTCGATGCCCGCGGCCCGCGCCCGTCGCGTTCGCCTCGCGAGGAGCAACCGGGAAGCAGCATGCTAGACACGATCGGTCCGAAGGTCAAACGGTCGAGGTTTCGAGTCCGTCACGGCAGTGCTACGATGGACGTCGCGCTCATGTCCGCACGCTCCTCCCTCCGCTGGCTCGCCTCCTGGCGTTGGACCGTCCCAATCTGGGTACTTTTCTTCGGCCTCGCCGCCACCGGCACCGCCGGCTTCTACGCCGCGCGCACCGGCCGGGCAAAGGACCAGGTCCGCTTCCAGAACGTCGTCGACGGCACCGTCGCCGGAATCAACGGCCGCGTGGACACCTACGTGGCACTCATGCGAGCCGGCGCGGGGCTGTTCGAGGCGAACGGCAACGAGGTCAGCGCCGAGCAGTTCCGCCAGTTCGCCAGCCGGCTGGACCTCCGCGGCCGCTATCCGGGGATGCAAGGGCTCGGCTTCGCGGTCCACGTCCCGGCGGAGCGGCTCGACGCGTTCCTGCGCGACGTCCGCGCGCACGTTCACCCGACCTTCCGGGTGTGGCCCGAGGACCCGCGCGAGGACTACTACCCGATCCTCTACCTCCAGCCCGAGGACCGGCGGAACCTGGCCGCGATCGGCTACGACATGTTTGCCGAACCCGTGAGGCGCGCCGCCATGCTCGCGGCCGCGACGACGCGCACCGCGGCCGCCAGCGGGCGGGTGACGCTCGTCCAGGAGATCGACCCGCAGAAACAGGCGGGATTCCTCATCTACGTCCCGGTGTTCGAGAACGCGGCGGGCGCCGGCGGCCTGCCCGGCGTGGCCGGCTTCGTCTACAGCCCGTTCCGTGCCGGGGATTTCCTGTCGGCCGTCTTCAACGACATCGGTTCCCCTGAAGTGTCGCTCTCCGTGTACGACGGCAAGGCGGCGGAGGCGGGACGACTCTTGTACGAGTCGCACCCGATCGATGCATGGGCCGGTGCGACACCACACCTGGCGGAGACCCGGTCGATCGTCGTCGCCGGCGAGCCCTGGCTGATCGCTGTCAACAGCCTCCCGCAGTTCGAACACGCCACGGAGACGGCGCTGCTGCCGTGGCTCCTGGGCCTCGGCGTGTTGGTGACGATCGGCCTCACGTGGGCGACCTACGACGAGGTTCGCGCGCTGGCCGAGGCGGAATCGGCCGCGGAGCAGCTGCGCCGATCGGAAGAGGCCCTGCGCGGCAGCGAAGCGCGGCTGCGCGACCTCGTGGATGCGGAGCGGCGCGCCCACGCCGAGGCGGCGGCCGCCAACCGTGCCAAGGACGATTTCCTGGCGACGCTCTCACACGAACTGCGGACACCGCTCAACGCCATCCTCGGCTGGGCAACGATGCTCCGCAGCGGCCGCCTCAACGAACAGCAGCGGGCTCGCGCCCTCGACGTGATCGCCCGCAGCGCGCGGACGCAGGCGGACTTGATTCGAGGATCTGCTCGACGTGTCACGCATCGTCTCGGGCAAGATGTCGATCGAGATGAGGGAAACGGGGCTCGCCCCTCCCATCAAGGCCGCCGTGGACGCCGTGCGGCCCGCCGCCGACGCAAAGGGCATCGAGCTCGAGGCCCGCCTGGACGCGAACCCGCCGGTGCTCGGCGATCCCGACCGCTTGCAGCAGGTCGCCTGGAACCTCCTCTCGAACGCCATCAAGTTCACGCCGTCGGGGGGGCGCGTGGCGGTGAGCCTCGCACGGCTGGGTCCGGATGCCGTCATCCGCGTGTCTGACACCGGCATGGGAATCGATCCGGCCTTCCTGCCGCACGTCTTCGAGCGCTTCCGCCAGCACGACAGCTCGACGACCCGGACGCACGGGGGCATGGGCCTCGGCCTGGCGATCGTCCGGCAGCTGGTCGAGGCGCACGGCGGCACGGTGCGCGCCGAGAGCGGGGGCCAGGGACACGGGTCGGTCTTCGTCGTCACGCTGCCGCTGCGCACGGCCGACGTGGCGAACGCCGCGGCTCCCGTCGAGAGACGCCGCCGGACGAGCGTCGCCGGCCGCGAGCTCGCGGGGATGCGCGCACTGGTGGTGGACGACGACGCGGACGCGCGCGAGATGATCGCGCAGGTACTGATCGCGAGCGGGGCCGAGGTCGAGACGGCGGCGTCCGCGGCAGAGGCGATGGTGATCCTCGGCGAGAAGAAGGTCGACGTGCTGCTGGCCGACATCGGCATGCCGGGCACCGACGGATACAGCCTGATGCAGGACGTGCGGCGGCACGCGTCCGGCGTCGTGCGGGCGGTGCCTGCCATCGCGGTCACGGCCTACGCGCGCGAGCAGGATCGCCTGTCGGCGCTCGCCGCCGGATTCCAGGCACACGTGCCGAAACCGATCGACGTCGACGCGCTGCGCAGCACCGTCAAGCGAGTCATGGAAAACGTGAACTGAGCCGCGGCCCCGGGTATGTTATAACCCGGCGATGAGCAGGCGGAACCGCAGGGCTGCGGCCTCGGACGCCGGGCGCGCCGCGGCCGCGGGCCGTCGCCGGGGCATCGCAGTTCTTCTCGCGCTCGTGGCCGTCACGCTCGCCGCCTACTATCCCGCCTGGCACGGCGGACTGCTGTGGGACGATCAGCAGCACCTCACCGCGCCCGCCCTGCGATCACTCGACGGCCTCCGCCGCATCTGGCTCGAGCCTGGCGCGACCCAGCAGTACTACCCGGTCGTCCACTCCGCCTTCTGGCTGCAGCATTGGCTGTGGCGCGACTCGACGCTCGGCTACCACCTCGTTTCGATCCTCCTCCACGCGGTGTCGGCCTTCTTCGTCGGCCTCGTCCTGCGTCGCCTCGCCATCCCCGGCGCGTGGCTGGCGGCCGCCGTCTTCGCGCTCCATCCCGTGCACGTCGAATCAGTGGCATGGATCACCGAGTTGAAGAACACGCTCTCCGGTGTCTTCTGCCTCGGCGCCGTGCTCGCCTGGCTGCGCTTCGACGAGTCGCGCCGGACAGCGCCTTATGCGGCCCTCGTCGCGCTGTTCGTCCTCGCGCTCCTCAGCAAGACGGTCACGGCGATGCTGCCGGTGGTGCTCCTCGTCGTGGTGTGGTGGCGCCGCGGGGCGATCGACCTCCGCCGCGATCTGCTGCCGCTCGCTCCGCTGGCCGGGTTCGGCGCGGCGGCCGGCACGATGACGGCCTGGATGGAGCGGACGCAGATCATCGGAGGCTACGCGAGCGAATTCAACTTCACGTTCGTCGAGCGCTGCATGATTGCCGGCCGCACGGCCTGGTTCTACCTGGCCAAGCTGCTGTGGCCATCGCCCCTGGTCTTCATCTACCCGCGCTGGGAGGTGAGCCTGTCCTCGTGGCCGCAGTTTCTCTACCCGGCCGCGCTCCTCGCGTGCGCGGCCGGCCTCTGGGCGATGCGGCGGCGGTCGCGCGCGCCGCTGTCCGCCCTGCTCGCCTTCTGCGCCGCGCTCTTCCCGGCGCTCGGATTCGTGAACGTCTACCCGTTCCGCTTCTCGCTGGTCGCCGACCACTTCCAGTACCTCGCCAGCATCCCGGTCATCGCCATCGTCACGGCCGCGCTCGCTGCCGCCGTGCAGTGGAGGTGGGGCTCCGGCGCACGCATCCGGCGAGGTGTGGCCCTCGCCGTCTGCGTCCCGCTCGCCGTGCTGACGTGGCGCCAGGCCGGCAACTACGTGGACGCGGCGACGCTGTATGAAGCGACGCTGCGCGAGAATCCCGCGTGCTGGCTGGCACACGTCAACCTCGGCGTCATGGAGCGAGATGGCCCCGTGCCCGATTACGAGCGGGCGGCGGGGCATTTCCGGCAGGCGCTCACCCTGCAACCGGCGCTGCCCGAAGCCCACTACGGCCTGGCCCTCACGCTCCAGCGGATCGGGCGCCGCGACGAGGCAGCCAGCGAGTACCGCGAGACGATCCGGCTCTCACCGGACGTGGCGGAGGCGCACGTGAACCTGTGCACCGTGTTGCGGGAGATGGGCCGGCTCGACGAGGCGTTGGCGGCATGCCAGCAGGCGGCGCGGCTGGCGCCGGCTGCGGCGGTGCCGCGGTACGAGACGGCGAACGTGTTGCATTCGTTGGGACGACTTGGGGAGGCCGAGGGCGCGTATCGCGAGGCGCTGCGGCTGCAGCCCGCCTACCCGCAGGCGGTCAGCAACCTCGGGCTGGTCTTGCAGAAGAGCGGACGGATGGAGGAGGCGGTCGCCTGCTACCGCGAAGCGCTGCGGATGAAGCCCGATGACGCGGACGTGTGCTACTACCTGGGAAACATCCTGCAGGAGCTGGGGCGACCGGCCGAAGCGGCGGCGCAGTACGAGCGCGCGCTCGCCCTCAACCCCGGCGACGCGGCGGCGCACAACAACCTGGGCCTCGCGCTCGAGGCGACCGGCCGACTCGCCGATGCCGCGGCGCACTACCGCGCGGCCATCCGCCTCCGCCCGGACCTCGCGCAAGCCCGCGCCAACCTCGCGCGCGTGTCACGCTAGCATTGGTACTCGGCCTCACCACCCTGGGTCAGAGCATGTGACCCCAGTTCCCCCCAGGCCCTACTGCAGTTTCATCAGCCGGCCGGCCGGTTGGTACGGGCTCGGCGTCGAGCACTGCCAGCGCGTCTCGTAGCTGACGCTGGTCAGCTTGCCCGTGGGGCCGTAGAACTCGTTGAACCCGGGAATGTACTGCACATTGACCACGGTGCTTCCCTCCGCGCAACTCGCGGCCGGGAACGACGCCGTGACGACCACGCTGCCCTCAGTGTCCTGACCGAACGCGAACTGCGACACCCGGATGTCGCAGTGGTCCTCCGTGGACAGGACGCCCACCGTCTCGCCGCATGCGCCCGTTGTGAGGAATACCGTCACGCCGGCGTCCGCGGCTCCGCCCGGTTCGCCCTTGGGGCCTGCGGGCCCTGCCGGTCCCATCGGCCCTACGGGGCCCTCCGGCCCTCGCGGCCCCGGCGCGCCCGCCGGCCCGGCCTCTCCCCTCAACCCCTCGGGCCCCGCGGGGCCGGGATCGCCCCGATCGCCCTTGTCGCCCGTCGGCCCGGCGACGCCCACTGTCACGGCGAAGACGTCGTACTGCGTGTCGCCGCGGCCGCGCGAGACGATCAGCCGGTACGTGCCCGGGTGGTCCGCTGCGCCGCTCGGCAGCGTCGCCACGATCTGCTGCGGGTCGCTGAACGTCACGGCGAGCGGGATTCCATCGAGAACGACGGCCGGCCGTTCGCCAAACTGCTGGCCGGTGATGAGCAGCTGGTTGGCCGTCAGGTCGGCGTACGCCGCCTGGATCGCGAGCTGTGGCGTCGCCTGCTTGACTTGCGCCGCGGCGGGCCGCGCGGACACGGAGACGAGCAGCGTGAACAACGCGAATACGACGAACTTGGATGTACGCATGGTAGCGCCCCTTCGTGGGAGGTTGCGACGCGGAAACGGGTGCACGAACCTGGAGCCGTGTGCGAATTCGAGACGCGGGGCATTGCGTGCCCGAGCCCGTCACATGGTTCCGACGCCTCGTACCAATGCAGGACTGGTACCCGGCCCAGATCACGGATTCGTGCGGCAGTTGGAAGGACCGGCCGGACGAGGGCGCTGCCGGTGATCACAGGAGTGGAGGCCCCCCGTCAACTTCGTAATCGCGGCGGGCCCTACCAGCGGAAACCGTGCGCAGCAGCAGGTGTGCCGCGCCAGCACACGGTGTATTGCGGTCATGCGCACGAGCATCCGGCGTCAGCCGGATTCGACTCGTGACAGTTCGCGCGTCATCTCGATCATCGTCCTGCGGAAGCCGAGGCGCGCGAACAGGCGATGTGCCGGCTCGTTTCGGTCCGCTGTCCACAGCACGATCCGCGGCACGCGGCGCGAGCCGAACCACGCGGCCACCGCCTCGACGAGGGCGGTCGCGATGCCGGCCCGGCGAAACCGGTCGTCCACGACGACATCGTGCACGAAACCCGCTTCCTCGCGGAGTTCCTTCCACGAGCGCGGCTCGATCGCGGCGTACACGTACCCGGCCACCTGGTCGCCGCGCTCGGCCACGAAGATCGCCGCGTCCTCATCGGCCAGCTGGGTGCCGAGGAACCAGGCGTAGCCCGTTTCCGGGTCAGCACCGGGCGCCATGAAGCGCTCGCGGTCGAAGGCGTGCTGGACGCGGATGAGTTGTGCGCCCAGGCGGCCGAGCGACGGCAGGTCTCGCTCGCGGGCGCGGCGGATGATGACGTCAAGAGCAGGCATACGTTCAGGATACCGCCGCTGGCTGCTCTCTCGACAGGTGGGGCGACGCATGCGTCGGTCCCTGCCCGTCGCGCTCTTTCACTCGCGCGCGTACCCGAGGCCCTGCAGGTCCGTCCGGATCTCGTCCAGGATCCCCGCGTCGTCGATCGTCGGCGGGACCGTGTAGGCCACCCCGTCTGCGATCTTCTTGATGGTGCCGCGCAGGATCTTGCCGGAGCGCGTCTTCGGCAATCGGCCGACGACCGCCGCCACCTTGAACGACGCCACCGGGCCGATCCGCTCGCGCACCATCGCCACCAGTTCGCTGACGATGTCCTCGCGCCGGCGCGTGACACCCGACATCAGCACAACCAGCCCGAGGGGCACCTCGCCCTTCAGCGCATCGGCCACGCCCACGACGGCGCACTCCGCCACGTCCGGGTGCCCCGACAGGACCTCCTCCATCGCACCGGTCGAGAGGCGGTGCCCGGCGACGTTGATGATGTCGTCGGTCCTGCTCATGATCCACAGGTAGCCGTCCTCGTCCTTGTAGCCGGCGTCGGCCGTGAGGTAGTGGCCGGGATACGCGCTGAGGTACGAGCGCGCGTAGCCGCTGTTGTTCTGCCACAGCGAGGGGAGGCAGCCCGGAGGCAGCGGCAGCCTGATGACGACGTTCCCGATCTTCCCCGCGTCCACCTCCTGGCCGTCGTGGCCGAGCACCCGCACGTCATAGCCGGGCGCCGGCTTGCCGCACGAACCGGGGCGCACCGCGAACAAGCCAAGGCCGGCGAAGTTCGCGGCGACCGGCCATCCCGTTTCCGTCTGCCACCAGTGATCGATGGCCGGCACGCCAAGGCGGCTGGTGGCCCAGTGCAGCGTCTCCGGGTCGCAGCGCTCGCCGGCAAGGAACAACATGCGGAAACCACGCAGGTCGTACCGCCGGACGTGCTCGCCGGTTGGGTCTTCGCGCTTGATGGCGCGGAATGCGGTCGGCGCGGTAAAGAGCGCCTTCACTCCGTGCTCCGAGACCACGCGCCAGAACGCGCCCGCGTCGGGCGTTCCGACCGGCTTGCCCTCGTAGAGCACCGTCGTGCACCCGTGCAGCAGCGGCCCGTACACGATGTAGGAGTGGCCGACGACCCATCCGAGGTCGGACGCCGCCCAGAAGACCTCACCCGGCTCCATGCCGTAGATCTCGCGCATGCTCCACGCGAGCGCCACCATGTGGCCTCCGTTGTCGCGGACCACGCCCTTGGGGATGCCGGTCGTGCCGGAGGTGTACAGGATGTAGAGCGGGTCGGTGGCTTCCACCGGCACGCAGTCGGCCGGCCGCGCCTCCGCGATCAGCGCCTCGAAGTCGACGTCGCGCCCTTCCACCATCGGCGCACGCTCCTGAGGGCGCTGCACGATCACGCAGCGCTCCGGCTTGTGCGCGGCCATCTCGATCGCGCGATCGAGCAGCGGCTTGTAAGGAATCGTTCGGCCCACCTCCACGCCGCACGACGCCGAGACGACCAGCCGCGGGCGCGCGTCCGAGATCCTCGTCGCCAGCTCGTTGGCGGCGAAACCGCCGAAGACCACCGAGTGGACCGCGCCGATGCGCGCGCACGCCAGCATCGCGATGACCGTCTCGGGAATCATCGGCATGTAGATCAGGACGCGGTCACCACGTTCGACGCCGAGCGAGGCGAGGACGCCCGCGAAGTGCGCCACCCGGTCGAGCAGTTCGCCGTAGGTGTACCGCCGGATCGTCCCGGTGACGGGGCTGTCGTAGATCAGCGCGACCTGGCCGGCGCGGCCGCCGAGGACGTGCCGGTCGAGGGCGTTGTAGCAGGTGTTGACCAACCCGCCCGGGAACCACCGGTAGAACGGGGCCTGCGTCGCATCGAGCACGGCTTCCCACGGCCGGTCCCAGTGGATCGCTTGCGCGGCCGCCGCCCAGAACCCCTCCGGATCGCGCTGCCACCCGGCGTAGATGTCGTCGTAGGTTGGCATGAAGCCCTCATGCAGCAGGGCGCGTCCCGTGCCTGCCTGGCGCGGCCAGGACGGCCGCGGCGACTGACCATCGATTGCCTGGAAGGGATGCCCTCGACCGGAGGATACCAGAATTCCGGAGCGCCGCCGCCAACGGCCGGGCTGAGGTGTAGAATCGCGTCGCAAGGAGGTACCGTGGCTGCTGTGCGCTGGGAGGATGTGCGGTATCGCGGCGACGCGCTCGATGTCGAGGAGCTCGTGCGGACCTACAGGGTCAACGACTACCTCGACACCTTCGAGGAGAACCGCCGCCAGGCGGATCTCGGCATCCGCGAGAAACTGATCAAGCACGGCATTCGCCTGAGCGAGCGGATCTCTCCCCGCATCTACCGGCTGTTCGGCGACGTCTGCGCGCGTTTCGGCGTAGAGGCGCAGGCCGAGGTGTTCTGCCTGCCGGCCCCAGAGGTCAACGCCTTCGCCACCATCGACCTGCGCGAGTCGCGCGCGTATTCCCTCATCGGCGTGACGTCGACGGCGCTCGAGCGCCTGGAGGATGCCGAACTGCAGTTCATCCTCGGACACGAGCTGGGGCACATCCTCTTCGGCAACAACCGCCTCGACGGCCTGCTCTCCACCAGCAAGGACAATCCGGACATCACCGTGCTGCCGGCGTTTGGCGAGAGCCTGTTCCTCCGCTGGAGGAAGAAGGCGGAAATCAGCTCGGACCGCGCCGGCCTCCTCGCCGCAGGAGACTTTCGCGCGTCGGCCACCTCGCTGATGAAGGCGACGTTTGGCCTGAGCGAGAAGAACCTGAACCTCGACGTCGAAGCCCTCGTGAGCCAGGTGGACGAGATCAAGGGGCATCCCGAGCTGATGGCGGAGGCGTTTGCCTCGCACCCGCTGCTGCCGATTCGGCTCAAGGCGCTGGAGCTGTTTTCGCGCTCGGCCAAGGCGCAGCGGAACGGACTGACCGTCAGCGGCACCACGCTCTCGGATCCCGAACTGGAGGATGCGGTGGACCAGTTGATCCACCTGACCCGGCGCTACCCGTACCGCCCGATCGAGCGGGCGATGATGCAGGTCGTCGCGCTCGGCGGCGCGCTTCTGCTGGGCGCCGACTCGGAGATCAACGACGACGAGGTGAAGATCCTGATCCAGATCCTCCACCGGTTCTTCACGGACGAACCGGAAGCGGAGATCATCACCGACCCGGCGGCCGTCGCCGCGCGGCTGCCCGAGGCGATCGCGGTGCTGAACGCGGAGGGGGACACCACCGCCAAGAACTTCGTGCTCTCGCGCCTCACCGACATCGCGCTCGCCGACGGCGCCCTCATGGACGCCGAGAGCGCGGTCATCCTCGACGTGGCCCATCAGCTCGGCCTCCCCAACCGCATCGCCTACGGGCTCGTGATCAGCGCGGCGCAGGCGATGGGCTTCCGCAGCGACGTGAAACTCAACCGCATGTCGGAGGAAATCCGCCGCGGCCTGCAGGCCGGCTTCCGGCGTGCGAATGGCCTGCATCCGCCCGAGACGCGCGAACCGGTTCCAACGGGCGAGCCGCTCGGCCTCGTCTGGTAGAACCCCTCCCGTTCCGCATCCGTCTAACGACATGAACCGCGGGCGGCCCGCGCCGCCCGTCTAGCTGCCCGCTCTCGGGAGTCGTTCATGCCGCCTTTCCTCTCCAGGTTCCGACGCGTCACGCACGCTCTGCTGCGCGCGCCGCTGTTCACCACCGTCGCCATCATCACGCTCGCGGTCGGCATCGGCGCCAACACCGCGATCTTCAGCGTCGTCTACGCGGTGCTGCTCAAGCCGCTGCCGTTCGATCAGCCCGAGCGGCTGGTGGGCTTGTGGCACACGGCGCCCGGGCCTGAACATCCCGCTGCTGAACCAGTGGCCGGCGACCTACCTCACCTACCGCGAGGAGAACCGCGTCTTCGAGCAGCTCGGCCTGTGGGACAACGGCTCGGTCTCGGTCACCGGCCGCGGCGAGCCCGAGAAGGTCGAGGCGCTGATGGTGACCGACTCCACGCTGCCCGCCCTGCGCGTGCAGCCGATCCTCGGCCGCCGGTTCACGGCCGAGGACGACTCGCCGCGGCAGCCCCGAGCGGGTGATGCTGACGCACGGCTACTGGCAGCAGCAGTTCGGCGGCAGCCCGCGACGTCGTCGGCCAGACGCTGATCGGTCGAGGGCAAGCCGAACGAGATCATCGGCGTGCTGCCGGCCGAGTTCCGCTTCCTCAACCAGAAGCCGGCGCTGCTCCTGCCGTTCCGCTTCAACCGCGCGGAGATGTTCGTCGGCAACTTCAGCTACCAGGCCGTCGCCCGCCTCAAGCCCGGCGTCACGATCGCGCAGGCCAACGCGCGACATCGCGCGGATGCTCCCGCTGGTCGATGGAGCGCTTCCCGCTGCCGCCCGGGTTCACGCGGAAGATGTTCGAGGAGATCCGCATGGGACCACTCGTCCGGCCGTTCGCCGACGACCTCGTCGGCGACGTCCGCCCGATGCTCTGGGTCCTCGTGGGCACCGTCGGCATCGTGCTGCTCATCGCCTGCGCCAACGTCGCCAACCTCTTTCTCGTGCGCGCCGAGGGGCGACAGCAGGAGCTGGCCATCCGCTCGGCGCTCGGCGCGAGCTGGGGGCGGCTGGCCTCCGAACTGCTGTCCGAGAGCCTCGCCCTCGGCCTCCTCGGCGGTCTCGCCGGCCTCGGGCTCGCCGCGGCCGGCATCCGCCTGCTCGCGGCAATCGGGCCGAAGGACCTGCCGCGCCTGGAGGAGATCGGCATCGACCCCGTCGTGCTGGCCTTCACGCTGGGCATCTCGCTCCTCGCGGGTGTCCTCTTCGGCCTCATTCCCGTGCTGCGCTTCGCGCGCCCGCGGCTGGCGTCCGCGCTCAAGGAAGGCGGCCGCGGCTCGAGCGACGGCCGCGAACGCCACCGCGCGCGCAGCGCGCTCGTGATCGCCGAGGTCGCCCTGGCGGTCGTCCTGCTGATCGGCTCGGGGCTGATGATCCGCACCTTCCAGGCGATGCGGCAGGTGCAGCCCGGGTTCACGAGGCCGGAGGAGGTGCTGACCCTGCGCGTCACCATCCCCGAGGCGCTCGTCAAGGAGAACGACGCGAGCGCGCGGATGCACGAGCAGATCGCGCAGCGCATCGCGCACGTCCCCGGCGTGGCGTCGGTCGGCCTGTCCTCGGCCATCACGATGGACGGTCACGACAGCAACGACCCGATCTTCGTGGAGGAGCGCCCGGGCCCGCCCGGCCGCATCCCGCCCATCCGCCGCTTCAAGTTCGTCGGCCCCGGCTACACGGAGACGATGGGCAACCGGCTGCTGGCGGGCCGCACAATCACATGGGCCGACAGCTTCAACCTGGCGAAGGTCGCCGTCGTCAGCGAGAACTTCGCCCGGGAGTATTTCGCCTCGCCGGCCGCGGCGGTCGGCAAGCGCATCCGCCAGGGGCCGGACAGCGCCTGGCGCGAGATCGTCGGCGTCGTCGCCGACGAGCGCGACGATGGCGTCGGCCGCCCCGCGCCGAAAGTGATCTACTGGCCGCTGCTGATGGAGGACTTCTGGGAGAAGGGCCTCACGACGCGGCGGACGGTGGCCTACGCGATCCGCAGCGCGCGAATGGGATCGCCGACGTTCCTGAAGGAGATCCAGCAGGCGGTCTGGTCGGTGAATCCCAGCCTCCCGCTGGCGGAAGTCCGGTCGCTCGAGGAGCTCCGCGCGGAATCGATGGCGCAGACGTCGTTCACGCTGGTGATGCTCGCGATGGCGGCCGGCGTCGCGCTGCTGCTCGGCATCGTCGGCATCTACGGCGTGATCGCCTACATCGCCGCGCAGCGCACGAGAGAAATTGGCATCCGTGTGGCGCTCGGCGCGCAGGTGTCCGACGTGAGCCGCCTCTTCGTGCGACACGGGCTCGTGCTGACGGTCGCCGGGGTCGTGCTCGGACTCGCCGCGGCGGCCGGCCTCACCCGGCTGATGTCCACGCTGCTCTTCGGCGTCGGCGCACTCGACCCGCTCACCTACGCTGTCGCGGCGTTCGGCCTCGGATCGATCGCGCTGCTCGCGAGCTACCTGCCGGCGCGTCGCGCGGCGAGGGTCGACCCGGTGATCGCGCTGCGAGGCGAGCCGATGTAGGCCAAGGAGCCCGCGTCGACGATGGAAAAGGTCCAAGACTGCTCTTTTTGACGGTTGCGCCCCGACCGCCCCGGCACTATCATCGCTCGTGCCCGGATCGCGGACCGGACACGGGAGCATTCGATGAAAAGAGCGTTGAGCATCGCCCTCGCCCTGTCGGCCGCCTTGGCCCTTGGGGCCTGCACGGGCGATTCGCGAGCGACTTCGCCGGCCTCGCCTTCGTCGGTCCCCGTCACCGCCGATACCTTTGTGGGTGCCTGGACGTCGGCCACCGCCGGCGCCTCGCCGATTGCCGCGTGCAGCCGGTTCGAGTACACCGTGGACAAGGTGAGCGAGCGCGTCGTCAACCTGAAGGTCGCCGCCACGTGCGCCGGGGTCACGTTGGACGCGATCGGCAGCGGCACGCTGGCCGCCTCGGGCCTCAGCTGGAATGCACAAGGCATCGCGGCCGGCGCCTCCGGCACCGGGTGCGCCTTCTCCTTCGCGGACAGCAGCGCCACGCCCCTGAGCGACGGCACCATCCGGGTCGACTACAAGGGGAAGGTGTGCGGGATGCCGGTCAGCGGCTCGGAGATCGTCCGCAAGAAGTAACGAGTTCACTCGGTCCCCTGGCCTGGTGGCGCCCGGCGCTTCCCGGCGTTAGAATCCTCGCGCGCGGCCCTCCCCCCGATTGCCCGCTCGGCTCCGCACTTGCACTTTTTTCATCGTCCGAGGCCTTCCAGGAAAATGGTTCCCGAATCGGTGTACAGGATCGTGCTGGTGGTCGTGGCGCTGGCGGCGGGAGCTGCGGGGGCCGGCGCGCAGGGCGTCGTGGATACTCCAAGCGACCAGATGCCCGCGACGCTGCCCTCGCCCGCGCCCCCGGTGAAGGCCTGGTCCGGGTCAGTGAGCGCCGGGATGTCGTTGACCGCCGGGAACAAGAACACCTCCAACTTCAACGTCTCGTTCGACCTGATCTGCGACCCGAAGGCGCGGAACATCTTCAAGACCGACGCGTTGTACCTGCGCGGCAAGAGCGAGCGGAACGTCACCGGCGACCAGCTGCGCTTCGGGTTCTACGACGAGTACCGATTCAACACCCGCTTCTTCGTCTTCGGGCAGGCGCGTTACTTGAGCGACCGGTTCAAGGACATCGACTACCTGGTGGCCCCCGCGACGGGCATGGGCTACAAGGTGATCGACAAGACGAACTCCTCGCTCGGCCTGGCCGCCGGCCTGGGCGGCGTGTGGGAGCGGGATCACGGCCGGCCGGCCACCGCGGGGGGCTCGCTCACGGTGGACCAGAAGCTGCTGCACAGGATCTCGACGAGCGCGACCTTCGGACAATCGGTGTCGGCATTGTGGAAGGCGAACAACTTCAGCGACTCGCTCTACTCGTTCCGCGCGACGCTCGCAGCTTCCATCACCTCGCGCGCGCAGCTGAAGCTGGAGGTGCTCGACACGTACAAGAACCGGCCTCCCCCGCCCACTCAGAAAAACGACGTGGCGCTGATTACGGGCCTGGTCTACAAGATCTGAGAACTGTCATGTCGTCCCTTCCGCTTGGCGTAGCGGGCGTGCCGGTAGTAGCATCTCGGGCTGCACGTCGCCATTCCCCCTGACCATAGACTTCGAAAGGACTCGTTCATGAAGGCTCGAACCTGCTGGCGCACCCTCGCCGTCAGCGCCGCCCTGGCTCTCGCGTGGTCGGCCGGCGCCGGCGCGCAGTCGAAAGGCAAGCCGGCCGTCGGCGGCGCGACGCCGATCCGCGTGGACGGCACCGTCATCAAGGGCTACATCGACTACATGGCCTCCGACGACAAGGAAGGCCGCCGCTCACTGACTCCCGGGTACGAGAAGACCGCGGAATGGGCCGCCGCGAAGTTCAAGGAGTGGGGCCTGAAGCCGGCGGGCGACAGCGGGGGCTTCCTGCAGGACGTGCCGGTGGTCGGCCGAGGGAGCGGCCAGCCGTGGACGACCGGCATCCCCGCGCTGTCCGTCGACGGCCGCGCGTTCTACATCAACGACAGCGACTTCACCTTGAGCCCCGCGTCGACGGCCGGCGCCGCCGCTGATGCCGACATCGTCTTCGCCGGCTACGGCATCTCGGCACCCGCCAAGGGGCTCGATGAATACGCCGGCGTGGACGTGAAGGGCAAGATCGTGCTCGTCTTCAAGGGATCGCCGAAGGACGCGCCGGCCGCCCGCGGAATGTTCGGAGCGACCGTTGATGCGCCGAAGAACAACGAAGCGTGGGCCGACGAGTCGAAGGACGCCGCGAAGATCAAGACCGCCTACGACAAGGGAGCCGCGGCCATCCTCCTGTTCGCACCAGAGAAGCTCGCGCCGCCCAACCCGATGGCGGCCCCACAGGCACTGTCACAGGCGCAGATCATGGCCATGATGGCCGGCGCCCAGGCGCCAGCGGAACCCTACACGCGGCCGTTCCTCGTCATGACGGACGTCAGCGAGCGCGTCTTCCGGCACGCGATGTTCCGCGACGCGCAGGAGTCGCCTCGCGGCTTCACCGCGCGCATGGACCAGTGGCGCCGCGACATCCGCGACGGCAAGGCGCACTCGGTGGCGACCGGGGTCAAAGGCCGGGTGAGCGGCTACAAGACGACGACCTTCTTCAGCGACAAGCTGAAGAACAACGTCTCGCACAACGTGGTCGGCAAGGTGGAAGGCACCGACCCGAAGCTCAAGGCGCAGGTCATCGTCGTCGGCGGTCACCTCGATCACGTCGGGGTGAGCAACGGCGTCGTCATGAACGGCGCGGACGACAACGCGTCGGGCGCCGCGACGGTCATGGAGATGGCGCGCCTGGTCGCGACCAACGCCGGCACCATCAAGCCGAAGCGGACGATCTACTTCGCGCTCTGGGCGGCCGAGGAGATGGGCCTCATCGGGTCCGAGTACCTGGTCGAAGCACCCGACGGACGGCGTGAAGTTGGACAACATCGTCACCAACTTCAACAACGACATGGTGGGCCTCGGCGATCGGATCGGCGCCCCCGGCGGCCTCAACTTCCCGGCGATCTGGGACGTCATCATGAAGAACCAGGACCCGGAAGTCGTCAAGAACATCGAGACGTCTACCGCGGGCCCTGGCGGCAGCGACTACTCCGCCTTCATCGAGCAGGGCATCGAGTCGCTGGCCCTCATGACCGCGGGTGGCATCGGGCACCCGGATTACCATGACGCCGGCGACGACCCGGCCAAGATCGACGCCGAGATGCTGCGCAAGAACGGCCAGTTCGTGCTCCAGGGAATCGTGAATGTCGCGAACGAGACCCAGGTGAACCTCGTGGTGACCGACCGCCTGCACCTCTACAACGGCATGCGCATGACCCCGCTGAACCTCGCCACCGCCGGCGGTTCGTCGGGCGCGATCATGATCGGGCCGTCCGGCGCGATCCAGATGGGCGGTCCGCAGGGGCCGCGCTTCGGCCTCAGCGTGGACCTGAGCGCATTCAACGGCAACATCGGGCTGATCGACGTGGCGGCCAAGTTGATGAACATCGGCCGCACCGAAGTCTTCAGCCCGGACGGCACCTGGTTCACGGCCACCGGCCTGACCGACCGCGGGAAGGCGGCGTTGAAGGCGTTCGAATCGGCAGGCCTCGTCTTGCAGTTCCACAACCCCTCCGCGAAGCTGCTCGATGACCTGCTCGAGAACGCGAAGAAGGGCTTCATCGTGTCCAGCATGGCGACCGTGCCCAGCGAGGCGCTCGGCAAGAAGCTCGTCGAGAAGAACGTCGTGCTGTCCGTGGAGTTCGAAGCAAGCGCGCCGCAGGCGATGGCGACGCGGCTCATCGATCTCAAGAAGGCCCTCGGCGGTTCAGGCAATATCGTGCTGACGACGACGGAGCGGGTCGTTCGGTCGCCCATGGGTGACGTCGCGCAGACCCCGCGCCAGAAGACAGTGGATGCGGCGAAGCAGCAGATGTACCTCTCCCTCGTCAAGGGCGGCTGGACGAAGGAGGAGATCTACTCGATGGTGGGCGTGACAGCGCCACAGCCGGGGCAGATGCCGGCCATGGGCGGCATGGGCGGCCCGCGCCTGGGCGGCAACCTGGCGAAGCTGACGCTGTAAACGGAGAACGGAAGACGGAGAACGGAAAAGGGGCCCGCTGGCGCATGCCGACGGGCCCTTTGCGTCGGGCATACCTTTTTGCACAGCTGATATCGATTGTGACAGGCGCGGCCGGGAGCCATCCGCGTTTTCACGGCGTTTTTCCCCGAGATTGCCTGGATACGGCACAGGCATGAAACTTGCGACCAGCTCAACCGGCCGGCACCGGGATCGCCCCCCAGGCGCGGCCAGTACTACAAAGGAGCATGGGGACATGAATCGGAGAATGTTCGTCGGGATCACGAGCGCCATGGCACTGTCGCTCGCGCTGGTCGCCTGCGGGAAGTCGTCCAATCCGGCTTCGCCCTCATCATCCTCGTCCGCCTCGGCCGGCCAGGCCGGCGCGACGATCACCGGAAGCGTCAGCGGCTCGACGACCGGCAGCTCGGCGGGCTATCAGAAACTGGATACGGGCAACGGGATCACGGTGACGATCTCGGGCACCAACATCACCGTCGCGGCCGACAGCCAGGGTAAGTTCACCTTCACGGGCGTCCCTGCCGGAACCATCACGCTCATCTTCAGCGGAGGCGGCGGCACCGCCACGGTGACGCTCAACGGGATCCAGGCAACCGACAAGATCACGATTCACGTCACGCTGAAGAGCGGGACGGCCACGCTCGACACCGAGCAGCGCAACGGCTCCACGGTGACCGAGCTGGAAGACCGCATCACCGCCATCCCGGCGGCGGGCACGCTCCTCGTCGGCTCGACCCAGGTGAACGTCGCGGGCGCCACCATCCGCCACGGCGACACGACGATTGCCTTCACCGCGCTGAAGATCGGCGACCGCGTGCACGTGCGGGGCGCGCTGACCGGCACGACGATGGTCGCGACCGAGGTGATGGTGCAGAACACCAACACCAACGTCCCGGTGAACGCCAGCGGCACGGTGTCGGGATGGCAGAAGCTTGGGAGCGGCTGCCCCACCATCCAGTTCGTCGTCGAGGGATGGACGGTGCAGACCAACTCGTCGACCGACTTCCAGAAGGCGGACTGCAGCACGATCGCCAACGGCAGTTCGGTTCACGTGAAGGGCGACGTGCTGGCGTCGGGGATGGTGCTCGCGACCTGGGTGCAGGGAAAGTAGACCGAATTGAGAAGTGAGAACGTAGAAGTGAGAACGTAGAACCACTGAAAACGTAAACCGAGAGCTGATCGGACCGGTTCTCGTCTCTCAGTTCTACGTTCAACGTTCTACGTTCTACGTTCTCTCTAGTTCTATGATGGTGGACGTGTCCACCGACGCTCCTGACGAGGCCCTGCTGGCGATGCCCGCGGGGCCACCTTCTTCACGCGCCCGCGCGCGGGCCGCTGCGGCCGGACGCCTCGCCGTTCGCCTTGCCTTCGATCTCCTCGTCATCGACGCCGCGGTCGAATCCTGGCTGGCGGGCTCTCCGCTGCGCGTCATCCTCGCCACCGGCGCGCTTCTCTACTTCCTGCTGACCGCGTACGTCGTGTCGAAGGGCGGCCGGGTGGGCGGCCGGGGCTGGCTGATGGACCCGCTGGCCGGGGCGGTGGTTTTCCTGGGATTCGTCGTTGCCTCTTCCTGGACCACGGAAGGACTGGCGTACGGCCTCACCGTCGTCCGCCACCCGGCACCGGCGGTGTTGTCGGGCACGATGCTGGCGCTCGTGGCTGCGGCAGCTCTTCGATTGGCCGGCCCGGGCGGATCGCGATCGTGGTGGGTGCGCGGCGCAACCGTTCTCGTCTGCGGCTACGCGTCGGCCGCCTTCGCCATGCCGATGGCCGCCGGCGCGCCATTTGCCGCGCTGATCACCGGCCACGGCTTCTGGCTGCGCCTGCCGTGGTGGGCACAGGGGCCGTGGATTGGCGCGTTTCTCATCCTGCCCGTCGCCTTCCTGCGCGAACTGGGCGCGTCGATCGCACGCCTCCAGACCATCCCGTACCTGCGGTGGATGATCGTCTTCGCGCTAGGATGCTGGACGGCTTTCAACGCCGCGAGCTTTTGAGCCGCCGGCGCGCGAACGCCAGCGCCAGGCCCGAGCCGAGCAGGACGACCGTCGCGGGCTCCGGCGTAGCCAACGGCTCGAACTCATAGCGGCTGGCAACCGCGCGCCACGTCGTCCCCTCGAAGTTCTTCTCGAGCCACAGCGTCGTCGTTCCGGAACCGACCAGGTCGTGCCTCGCCGACTCGAAGCCGATTCCGGTCGGTTGCATGAAGAAGCCGGTGAAGGTGAAGGGCGCGGTGACGACCGCCGAGGAACTGGCGCCCAGCGGCGGCGCCGTCGCCTGCCCGAAGAACTGGACTGCCGCCCCCTGCACCTCGCTCAAGCTGCCCAGCCGTGGGTAGACGTTTCCATCCAGCGTCGCGACTCCCGGCAGGTCGTTTCCCGACCAGGCGGCGAACAACGGGATGGCCGCGCCCGGCCCGCAGACGGGTGACGAACAGACTTCCCACGGCGCATAGATGCCGCCCGCGACGTCGACGGCGGAGAACATGGTGAATCCGTGGTCACCGGCAATCTCGAGCGTGCCGAAGGTCACCCCAAATCGCAGCGCGCCGCTCGCGATCTGAATGGTGTCCGCGCTGGCGACCTCGGCTGCGCTGACGGCCGCGGCAAGGCACATTGCGGCAGTGCGTGCTACAGATCGGGCAAACAACGGCATGGCAGGCTCCCCCAACTGGCCTTGGAGCCCGTACCTGCGACAGGTGTGCCGGATGGAAGCGCCCGCTCACGGCAGCCCGTGTTCCGTTCGCGAGAGGATCTCGCGCTGGATGTCGGAACTCAACAGGACGAAGTAGTCGGAGTAGCCCGCCACGCGGACGATGAGGTCGCGGTGCTGCTCGGGGTGCGTCATCGCGTCCAGCAGGATCTCGCGATCCACGACGTTGAACTGCACGTGATGACCGCCCTGGTGGAAGTAGCCCCGAATGAGTGCGGCGAGCTTCTGCAACTCCGACTCCGCCGACAGGCAGCGCGGGTCGATCTTCAGGTTCAGGAGCGTGCCGTTGGTTCGCGCGTGATCGAGCTTGGCGACCGAGTGCGCGGCGGCGGTCGGACCGCGACCGGTCGTGGCCCTGCACGGGTGACACCCCTTCGGATAACGGCGTGCCGGCGAAGCGGCCGTCTGGCGTCGCGCCTGTCACCTCGCCGAGCGCGATGTGCGAGGTGGTGGGAAGCAGGTCCACCCAGTATCGGGCGCCCTGCAGGTCGGTGTGACGCTCGATCTCCTCGCAGAAGATGCGTTGGGTGAGGACGGCCAGGTCGTCCGCCTCGTCCTGGTCGTTGCCGTAATGGGGC
The DNA here is from genome assembly GCA_963724775.1 of uncultured Acidobacteriota bacterium. Lineage (GTDB taxonomy): Bacteria > Acidobacteriota > Vicinamibacteria > Vicinamibacterales > Fen-181 > CAVRWB01. The sequence goes on along the minus strand of CAVRWB010000016.1, from coordinate 68,318 downwards.
GTGCGGTTCACCAGCACCTGGCGGATGACCTCGCATCCCTGCCAGTTGCGGTCGAGCGCGTCGACGAGTGCGGCCATGCTGACCCGCCCCTCTTCGAAGACGTGCGTGCGGATGCCCGAGAGGGCGTCCGCGACGGTGCCAACCGCAACGCCAGACACCGTGGCGATCTTGTAGTGCGAGCCGCCGGCGTGCCAGTCGAGGCCGCGCTCGACGCAGTCGTCGATGAGCGCGGAGGTGAACGGCACCGGGCACCAGCGCGCGTAGACGCCGCGCACGATGTCGTCGTACTGGACCTTCTCGTGGGCGAAGTGGGCGACCTGCGCGCGGAACGCGGTCACCACCTCTTCGAAGGACGAGAAGGCGCGCGGATCGCCGGTTCGCGGCCCGAGCTGTTCGCCGGTCAAACGGTCCACGCCGTCGTTGAGGGCCAGCTCGAGGCATTTCGCCAGGTTGAAGTACCCGCTGGACGCCATGCGATCCTTGCCGTCGCAGAACGCGGCGACGCACCCGTTGAGGCTGCTCGCTCGGGCGTCTCCCAGCGTCTTGCCGCGGTTCACCATCCCCAGCACCAGCACGTCCGCATTGAACATCGCCGGCATGCCCATGCCCTGGCGAAGCAGCTGACAGCAGCGCAGCAGGAAGGCTGGCGGCGTCTTGGAGCTGATCTGCGCGGACAACCCGGGCTGCGGCAGCCGCACGTGCTCCAGCGCCGTCAGGCACATGAACGACAGCTCGTTGGTCGCGTCGCGACCGTCCCGCGTGAGCCCGCCGACGTTCAGGTTCTGAAAGTCCGGGTACGAGCTGCTCGTCTGCGACTCGCCCGAGTCCTTCGCCAGGGTGATCTCGTCGAACTTCAGCCAGAGGAGGTCGAGGAGTTCCTGGGCCTCGTCGAGCGTCAGGTCGCCCGCGTCTATGCTGCGCCGGAAACAGGGATAGATGGTACTGGTCGAAGCGGCCGGGTCCGAACGCGTGACCGTCGGTCTCGAGGTTGAGGACGAGATGCGTGAACCAGAACGATTGCAGCGCTTCCTGAAAGGAGAGGGCCGGAGAGGCCGGCACGCGCTCGCATACGTCTGCCACGCGGAGCAGCTCGGCGCGACGGGCCGGATCCGGCTCGGCCGCGGCGGCGCGCCTCGCGGCCTCCGCGTGCCGGCGCGCGAAGGCGACGACGGCGCCACACACGATTTCGACAGATTCGAGGAAGGCGCGGCGCTCGGGTGTCGCCTGATCGGACGGGTCGAGCGCATCGAGGGCGCGCTGAACGTCCGCGCGGATGCCGTCCATCCCCCGCGTCAGGACCTTGTCGTAGCCGGCGTTGATGTGCCCAATCGTCCGCGAGCGGAAGTAGTGATACAGGACGCCGCGCTCGTCTGCCCGCCACTGTTCGGGCGGCACCGCCTCCATCAATCGGTCCACGATCTGCCGGCCACGCCAGTACGGGAACACGTCCTCGCGCAAGAGGCGCTTGGTCTCGTCCGCGACGAAGAACGGCGTGTCGCTGCGGGTGGGCAGCCGGTCGAGATCGCGCTCCACCCACGCGCAGTTGATCTCCGGGAAGACCGGCGATCCGCGGGGCTTTCGCGTCTTCATCCCGACGATCACCTCTCCGTCCTGAATGGAGAGGGGATGGTCCGCCAGGATCCGCGCGAGCATGCGCGCGCGGCGAATCGGCAGCGGTTGCCCCTCGGTTTCCCGCCAGCTCCGGGTGGCTGCGAGCGCCCGGTCTGCGAACAGCTCGGGCGTCACCGCGACGATGCGCTGCGCCCCGGCGCGCACGCGAGCCGTCGCGGGAGTGTGCGGCCGGACGATGGAAGGCTCAACAACCAAGGACATGGGAGATTTTGGCCATTTTGCGATTTGGCGATTTCACGATTTGGCGATTTGGCGATTTGCTCCGCCCACAGGTACCGCCCACCACCTGACGAATCAAGAAGAGAGGCACAGAGGCACAGAGAAGACCGGAAAAGACACAGAGCCGAGCGACCGCTCCGCCCTTCGCGCGCGCCATCGGCGCGCGGCGGCGGGAGGCGGGACGCGCCGAGCGAGCACGCCCGGGGCGCATGGAGGCGTGTTCGCGCGGCGCGTCCCCCCACCCGCCGGCGGCGGTCGGCTCCGCCGACCGCCCGAAGGGTTCCCCCGGGGTCGCCTCCGTGTCTCTGTGTCTCTCTTCTTAGATTGTTTCTTACTTTCCCGTCGTCTCTCGGTAGATTTCCTGGACGGTTGCGAAGGTGTCTGCCTGCGACGCCTTCTTGTCCGGGCGGTAGCGCTTGACGCGGGCGAACCGGAGCGCGAGGCCGCCCGGGTACTGCGGGCTCTCCTGCACGTCGTTGAACGCCACTTCGACCACCAGTTCCGGCCGGACGAAGACAGTGTACGCGTCGCGCGAGGTCTCGAGGCGAAGGAGGGCCTCCGTTTGCCAGGCGAGCAACTCGTCGGTCAGGCCCTTGAAGGTCTTGCCGAGCATCACGAACTGGCCGCTCTCCGCGTCTCGGGCGCCAAGGTGCAGGTTGCTGAGCCAGCCGCGGCGGCGTCCATGCCCCCACTCCGCGGCCAACACGGCAAGATCGAGCGTCCGCGCCCGCTTGATCTTCAGCCAGGCCTGCCCCCGGCTGCCGGCCGCGTAGGGCGCGTCCAGCGCCTTGGCCATCACGCCCTCGTGCCCGCGCGTCAGCGCCAGGTCCACGAAAGCCGTCGCTTCGCCCCTGTCAGCGGTACGCAGGTGGGGCACGACGTGTTCCGGCCTCACCATGCCTCGCAGCTGCTCGAATCGCTCCGCTTGCGGCGCATCGATCATGGTCTGGCCGTCGCGCCTCAGAAGGTCGAAGAAGAAGGGCTGCACCGGGATCTCCGAGCGCAGGCGTTCGACGTCCAGCTTTCGGCCGAAGCGCCGCATCGTGACCTGGAATGGCAGCGGCGCCCCGTCCGGCCGGAACCCGATCACCTCTCCGTCCAGGATCGCGTCGCTCGCCGGCAGCGCGCGGACAGCCGCGACGACTTCGGGCACGGCGATGGTCACGTCGCGCAGGTTCCGCGAAAAGACCTTCACCTCGTCGCCGGCCTTGTGGACCTGGATGCGTGCGCCGTCGAGCTTGTACTCGAGCGCCGCCTCGCCGAGGCGATCGAGCGCCGCACCGACGTCCTCGGCGGTGTCCGCGAGCATGGGCTGCACGGGGCACAGGATCGTGACCGCGAAGCGGGCGAGGCCCCCTTCGCCCTCGGCCAGCGCCGTTGCCGCCACCCGGCCGAGATCGCCGGCGAGCATCGCGGCCCGGCGGACCGAGGCCGCCGGCACGCGCGCGGCCCTTGCCACCGCGTCGGCGAGCATTCCCTCGAGCGCGCCCTGGCGAAGCTCACCGAAGAGGAGCCGCACGAGGAACTCCCGCTCCTCGACCGTCGCGCGCGCGAACATCTCGTGCAGCAGCCGCACGCGCTCCCCGGCGGCGCCGCGCCCCGAGACGGTCGACATCGCATCGAACGCGCGGTCCACGTCGAGCAGCGTGAGGGTCGGCGCGTCAGCGGGCTCGGCCGCAGCCGCCTGCCTGATCACGCTGGCGCCGAGGCCGATGCGTCCCTGGCGAGTCGCGCCGGAGAGGAATGCGACGGCGACAGGAATCTCCTCCGGTTCGAGCCGCGCGAGAAGCGTTGCGAGCCGATCGAGTTTGTCCAGGCGGCCGCTGACGCCCGCCACCCCGTTCGACATGCTGACCAGTTCAGCAAGGCGCATGAGTCGAGCATAGCGCGTCCAGCGCGCGAAGCTGGCGGTTTGGACTCGGCGTGGCGCAATGCTCCGGCTTTGCTGGACCAGCTGCGAACCGTTCGGCCGCCGCTCCCGTCCAACCAACCATGGCGGCGACGGGATTCGACCGTGTCGCGGTCAAGATGCATGGCCGAGTCATCTTCGTGCGCGCGGACGAGATTGACTGGGTGGAGGCCTGCGGCAACTACGTGACGCTGCACGTCGGGCGCGATCGTCATACCGTCCGCCGAACGATGGCCGCCATGCAGCGCTGCCTCGATCCCGCCGTCTTCTTCCGCATCCATCGCTCCCGCATCGTCAACATCGAGCGGATCCGCGAGCTCCAGCCGCTCGACGGCGGCGAGTGGCTCGTCATCCTGTCCGATGGCGTCCGCCTCACGCTGAGCCGCAGTTATCGCGATCAGCTTCACGCACGCCTGGGGTTGTGATCGCGCAGGGCTGAACTCCTCCTCTACGGGCCTTCCTGTCGCCTGTCCCTCTCCTTTGCGGCTCGTCCCCGGTTTCCGCTTCTCGTCACATTTCCTCGTCGCCGCCAGCCTCCGGATCGTCTCCACGTGCAGGGCCACCTGACATCCCGACGTCGTTCACCCGCGGAGGAGACCATGAGGGCACGTCTCTGCACACTGACGCTGGCCGCGCTCGTCCTTGCCGCGCTTGCGATACCTGCTGACGCCAAGCCGCTTCCGTTCACCCACATCCGCTGCCTCGAGCCCCGCAGCCTGCAGCTGTTCCAGGATGCGGTTGCGCAGTCCTCCACGGTCCGGCGGCTCGCCTCGCGCATCGAGCGCAGCGACCTCGTGGTGTTCCTGCATCTCGGCGTGCTTGAAGGCGAGATGATCGGGAAGACCAATATGATTTCCTCGGCGCCCGGAGCTCGGTACGTGCTCGTGACCGTCGATCCTTTCCGCAGCCCCACCGACCTGGTGGGCGCGTTGGGGCACGAGCTGCAACACGTCAGCGAGATCGCGGACGCGCCCGACGTGAAGGACGAGGGGGGCATGCGAGAGCTCTTCAAGCGGATCGGCTGGCGGCGCGGCCGGGATGATCGCTGGGAGACGCGCGAGGCGATCGAAATGGGGCGGCAGGCGGCGCGCGAAGCTGCCGACCGTCCCGCGCACATCACGGATCTCGTTCAGAACAGGTAGGATGCCGAGTGCCAGCGGCTGAGGCGAGGTGGGGACGCTTCTCCGTTCTACGTTCTCAGTTCTCGGTTCTCCGTTCTACGTTCGCCGTTCCGAGGTCCGCGCTGTCCTGCCTTTCTGCAGGTAGTACCGGAACCGGTGATACGCCAGGCCGAGGCTGCGCGCGGCCTCCGCCTGGTTGCCTCCCGCGGCCGCCAGCGCATGCTCGACGAGCCGGCGTTCGTAGGCGGCCACGCGCTCTTCGAAGGTGCCTTCCGCGCCGTTGGTCGCGTCGCGGGGCAGCGCGAGGTCCTCGACGTTGATCTCCTGCGTGGTGTCGCGGTAGGCCGCGCGCTCGATGATGGTCTTCAGCTCGCGCACGTTGCCCGGGAACGCGTAACGCTCCAGCGCGGCCATCGCGTCCGCGGCAAACGGCTTCTCACCGAGCGCGGGCACCTCGCGGAGGAACTCGCGAAGAAAGTGCGTCGCCAGGATCGGAACGTCGCCCCGCCGCTCGCGCAGCGGCGGCACCCGCACCACGTCGAACGCGAGGCGATCGTACAGGTCGGCGAGGAACCATCCGTCTCGAATGCCCTGCTCGAGGTCGGCATTGCTGGCGGCGACCACGCGTACGTCGGCCCGCACGTCCCGCGTGCCGCCAACCCGGGCGAACGTGCCGTACTCGACCACCCGCAGGATCTTCTGCTGGAAGGCGGTCGGCATGTGCGAGATCTCGTCGAGGAAGAGCGTCCCGCCCGACGCCTGCTCGAACTTGCCCGGCACGAGGCGGTCGGCGCCCGTGAAGGCGCCCTTCTCGTGGCCGAACAGCTCGCTCTCGAGCAGGGCTTCGGGAAACGCCGCACAGTTGACGGCAACGAACGGCCCGTCGGTTCGCCCCGACGCGGCGTGAATCGCCCGCGCCACCAGCTCCTTGCCCGTGCCGCGCTCGCCGAGGATCAACACGGGGCGCGGAATCACCGCGACGCGCGCAATGCGCTCCCGCACCTCCCGGATCGGCAGCGACTCACCGACGAGGCGAGACCGCTCCGCATCAGTTCCCCGCAGCTGCCGGTTCTGCTCGGCGAGCGACCGGTTCTGCCGCAACAGCAGGACGATGCGCCGCAGCTTTCCGAGCAGGGTTCGCACCCGTTCTTCGAGGCGATCGCCGCGCACGAGGAAGTCCGTGGCACCGGCGCTGACCGCCTCCGCGGCCAGCTTCACGTCGCCGTGCGTCGCCACCGCCACGATCGGCAACTCGGCATCGCAGGCCCTCAGGCTCCGCACGCTCGCGCCGGCCTCCGGCCTCCTCATTCCCCGAATAGGGAACCACGACCAGGTCCAGCGACGCGTCGCGGCGAACCCGCTGAAGCAAGGCGGAGGCGTCGGAGACCGTCTCCACGTCCGCCGAGTCCGCAAGAACCCGCTCGATGACGCCGCGCAGGTCGGCAAGGGACTGACCGGGCGGCTCGAAGACCAGGATGTGCGCGTGCATGCCCTCCAGTCTACCCGGGCCTGAGGTTTTTTCTCATTACCTGATAATCATCCTCACCTGTTAACCGCCGCGCCGTCCCAGAAGTAATTGATACATAAAGGGATAGCGTTACGGCTCACATGGCGCTCCGCTTGCCCCTCAAGGGGAAACACCCGCCCGGCGGGTGCTTCAAAGGAGACCCTTGTGACGCTCGTGACTGCGGCGATCTGGCTGGCCGAAGCCCTGTTCGGCCTGGTGTTCGCGTCCTGGCTGCTCGGCTTCCGCTACATCCCCCACAACAAGGTCGGCATCGTGGAGAAGCTCTGGGCGGGCAAAGGGTTCGCTGAAGGAGGGTCGCATCGTGGCGGCCGGCGGCGAGGCCGGCTTCCAGGCCGACCTCCTGCGCGGCGGCGTGCACGCCTTCTACTTCCCGTGGCAGTACCGGATCCACCGCGAGCCGCTGGTCGTCGATCCCGGAAGGCAAGATCGGCTACGTCTACTCGCGCGACGGCGAGCCGCTTGCCCCGGTGCAGACGCTCGGCCGCGTCATCGCGTGCAACAACTTCCAGGACGCCCGCCGCGTTCCTCGCGGGCGGCGGCCAGCGCGGCCGCCAGCGCGCCATCCTGCGCGAGGGCGTCTACGCGATCAACCTGGCGCTCTTCGTCGTGGTCGCCGAGGACCGCGTGTACCAGGGTCCGGTCCGCGAGCGAAACCACCAGCTTTACGCCGGCTGGCAGGCGCAGCTGCACGACATCGGCGGCTTCGATCCGGTCGTCGTCGGCTCGGGCGCGCCGCTTCGCCACGACGAGGCCGAGCCGACCGACGACCCCGCGGGGGCCAGCGCCGCGCGACAACATCGGCGTCGTGACGATCCACGACGGCCCGCCGATCGAGTCGGGCGAAGTCATCGCGCCCGAGGTGCACGCCGCCGGCCGGCGCGCCGGACCACGACTGCTTCCAGGACCCCGAGGCCGTGCTCGCGCTCGGCGGCCGGCGCGGCAAGCAGCTCCAGGTGCTCACCGACGGCACGTACTTCGTCAACCGCTGGTTCGCGACGGTGGAGTTTCGAGCCGAAGACCGTCATCCCGATCGGCTACGTCGGCGTGGTGGTCTCGTACTACGGCAACCTGGGCGAGGACCTGACGGGCGAGCAGTTCCGCTACGGCGAGCAGGTGGAGCCCGGCCGCCGCGGCGTCTGGCGGAAGCCGCTGCCTCCCGGAAAGTACCCGCTCAACCCCTACGCGCTGAAGGTGGAGCTGGTGCCGACGGTGAACTTCGTCCTGCGGTGGATCACCGGGATGACCGAAGAGCACCAGTACGACAAGGACCTCACGAGCATCGCGCTGATCACCGCCGACGGCTACGAGCCGCTGCTGCCGCTCTCGCTGGTGCTGCACATCGACTACGAGATGGCGCCGCGCGTGGTGCAGCGGTTCGGCGACGTGCGACGGCTGATCAGCCAGACGCTCGACCCGATCATCTCGGCGTACTTCCGCGACGTCGCCCAGATCGACGCAGATGCTCGACCTGCTGACGCACCGCGAGGAGATCCAGCGCCGCGGCACCGAGGAACTCGGACGCCGCTTCCGCGACTACGACATCACCTGCGTCGCGGTGCTGATCGGCCGGCCGGAGTCGCAGCTGGACGCCGCGCACAAGGGCCAGGACCCGATCCAGAGCCTGTTCGACCAGCTGCGGCAGCGGCGGCTGGCCAACGAGCAGGTCGAAACGTACGCACGCCAGCAGGAGGCGGCGACCAAGCAGCGCGAGCTGAACGAGGCGCGCGCCGCGGCGGACAAGCAGACGGAGCTGACGCAGACGGCAGTGGATGTGTCCATCGCGGCCAACCGCGGCGAGGCGCAGCTTGCCGAGGCGCGCCGGCTCGCGGAGCGCGACGTGACGCGGGCGGACGGCGAGGGCCGCGCGCGCGAGCTGCTCGGCCGCGGCGAGGCGTCGCGCATCGCGCAGACGGGTCTCGCCGAGGCGGGTGTGTTCCTCAAGAAGATCCGGGCCTACGGCGACCCGCGCCTCTTCGCGCTGAACCTGGTGTCGCGAGCAGATGGCGCGCAGCCAGCAGCCGCTGGTGCCGGAGCGGATGCTCATGATGGGCGGCGACGGCGGCGCGGCGCCGCTGGCGGGCCTGAGCCTCTTCGGCAAGCTGCTCTCGATGCTGCTCGCCGAAAAGGCCGGGCTCGACCTGGCCGACGGAGGCCGGGACGCCTCCAACCTGCGCGAGCTGGAACGATTCGTCGAGGGGTTCGCGGCGAGCGGCGGCCAACCGCCCGCCGCCGAGGACATCGTCCATCCGGCGGCCGACGAGGCCGCCGATGACTCGAACCGGTGAGCGGACGGGAGCAGAGCGTGATCTTCCTGATCTTCGTTGCGACGTTCGTCACGCTGGCATGCGTGGTCCTGCCCCTGGCGATGCTGGCGGTGCTCTGCATCACGCGAAGGGCGGAGACCGGTGGACCCTCGGCCCCGCGGCTTGGGGCCGAACGGAACGTTCGCGCTACACGTGAAAGTGGCAGGGTGGTAACGTAGTCTCCCGATGGACGACACCGACAAGCTGGCCACCGGCCGCGACATCATTCTCGAGATCGTCCGCGCCATGCGCGGCAACGTCGAGCCGCTCCTGTTCTCGACCGTCGCGCCGACGCGTTTCTTCGTCTACCTGCACCCGGCCGATCACCAGCGGCTGGAGGGCATCTTCCCGCTCCTCGTCGAGCAGGCGCGGCGCGCGCTCGACGAGGAGGTCCGGAAGTGGAACGGCAAGGCAAAGCCGAACAAGTGGCCCCTTCGACTCGACCGCGTCGCGGCCTCGCTCAGGGCTGGCGTCGGGGGCGAGGACCGGCCGCTGCCGATCGAGCCCCCGCCGGAACCCTGGGACATCCGGTTCGAGCCGGATGCCGACGGCGAGATGCAGCCGGGCGACATTGCGATCGCCTCGGAGCTGACGTTCCCGAAGCAGCCCGAGTTCGACGGCACGCGTACGCGCCGCATCACGACGATGCGCCTGGGCGAGTCGACGAGCACGCGCGAGCAGGTGATCTCGACCGGGCCCGTGACACCCGCGCCAGCCTCGGGCGGAACCATCTTCGGCACCCTTGCGTATGAAGATCGTCGGGGGCCGCAGAAGATCGCCATCACCAAGAACCAGCTGGTGGTCGGGCGCGGCGGCGTGGGCTACTGGGTGGACGTGAAGCTCGACACCTCCGCGGACGTGTCGCGCGAGCACCTGCGGCTGCGGCGCGACGAGGCGACGGGCCAGTTCTTCCTCAAGGATCTCAGCAGCCTCGGCACGACGGTGGACGGCGAGGCCGTGCCGTCGAGCATCGAGGTGGTCGAAGGGCGCAAGCGCGACAAGGGGGTGGAAGTGCCGCTGCCGGCGCGGGCGCGAATCGGCCTGGCCAACGTCATCGTGCTCGACTTCGAAGCGGGGGGCGCGCGATGAGCTGGCTGCACTCGCTGCGCTTCCTCTACCTGGCCTTGCTGTTCGCGGCCGCCGGCGGCCTCGTCTTCCTCAGCCTGTCCCGCGATGCCTAGCGCCGCCCTCACCCGCCCCGCCCTCGCCGCGGCCGGCGCCAGCCATGCCGGCCTGCAACGCGAGAACAACGAGGACCGTTTTCACTGCGATGCCGCCCGGGGCTTCTTCATGGTCATCGACGGCGTCGGCGGCCACGCGGCCGGCGAGAAGGCCGCCGAGACGGCCTTGACGATGATCCGGGCGCGGCTGGAGCGCGAGACGGGCCAGCCCGGGGACCGCGTGCGCGAGGCGATCGCGCTGGCCAACAACGAGATCGTGCGCGCCGGGGCGAGCGAGCCGGCGTGGCACGGAATGGCCTGCGTGCTGACGGTCGCGCTCGTCCGCGACGGACGCCTGACGGTCGGGCACGTCGGCGACACGCGCCTCTACGCGTCCACCGCAAGCGGCTTCGCGAAGGTCACGCACGACCATTCGCCGGTCGGCGAGCGCGAGGACCAGGGAGAGATTGACGAGACCGAGGCGATGCACCACCCGCGTCGCAACGAGATCTACCGCGACGTGGGATCCGAGCCGCACGAGCCGGGAGACGAGGGGTTCATCGAGCTCATCGACCAGCCGTTCGAGGGGGACAGCGCGCTGCTGCTGTGCACGGACGGCCTGAGTGACATGGTCCCGTCCGCGCGGCTTGCGCGCATCCTGCTGGAGCACGCGGGCGATCCCGGTCGCGCCGCGGAGCGGCTGATCGAGGCGGCGAACCAGGCGGGCGGGAAGGACAACGTCACCGTCGTCGTCGTCGAAGGACCGGGATTCGCGGAGGCCGCAAAACGCCGGCTGCGCACCGGCATTCCCGACGGTGGCGCAGGTGGACGGTCCCGGATGGCCGGTGCGGCGCGCAAAGTGCGAGAGGCGCTCGTCTCGCGCCCGGCGATGCTCGCCTACGGCCTGCTCGCCGGGCTGTCCGCGGCGGCCGCGATCGTGCTGACGACCGATGCGGCACCGGACTGGCTGCTCCGAGTGTCGCGCCCGGCCGGCTGGACCAGGACGTGGCACGTCGGCCCGCAGCCCGACGCCGAGTTCGCGACGATACCCGAAGCCCTCGAGCGGGCGTTGCCGGGCGACATCGTGGAGGTGGAGCCCGGCGCGTACGACTTGCCGATTGTCGTGCCGCCGGGTGTCAGCGTCGTCTCCCGGCGGTCGCGGGAAGCCGTCCTTCGCTTTGCCGCCGGGGCGCCAGTGGCCGGCCCGGGCGTGCGGGTGACGAACGGCAGCCGGCTGGCGGGATTCAAGATTGACAGCCCGGCAGCCGTGATGGCGGGCGACGGTACGGAGGGCAGCGGGGAAGCCGTTCTCGAGGATCTCGAGATCGCCGGCGCCGACCGGTTCGCCGTGGTCTTCGGCGAAGGGTCCCGTGCGGTCCTCCGCGGCAGTTATCTGCACGACAACCGAGAGGTGGCCGTGCTGGTGGACGCCAGGGCGTTCCCCAGGCTCTTGCACAACGTGATCACCGGCAACGGCAAGGCGCCCGCCGGCGGCGTGCGGGTGCCCGACTCGACCGGACCTCGTCTGCCGCCCGCCGTCGTTCTTCAGGAGGGCGCGTCGGCCGTGTTCTTCGGCAACGTGATCGCGGGAAACGCCGAGGACCAGGTCTGGGGCCTGGCCGCCGACAAGAGGGCCGACTTGCTGCGCGACAACGTGATCGGCCTCCCGGCGCCGCCGCACGGCGCGACACCTGCGCCGCGCCGGAAGTAGAGGTGTGGAAGCCGTAAGCCTTGAGGCCCTGAGCCCTTCTTCCCATGCTCGATCGTGACTTCGGCAAGTACCGGCTGATTCGGCGCCTCGGGCGGGGCGGGATGGCCGACGTCTACCTGGCGACGGACACCGAGCGCGGTGCCGAGGTGGCGCTCAAGCTGGTGGAGATCCGCCCGGACCGCGATTCGAAGGACATCTGCGAAGCCGAGCGGCGGGGCGCCCTCCTGCAGGAACAGTTTTGCGAGGTGGACGGGCACGTGCCGCGCGTCCATGGTTACGGCACGATCGCCGGCTACTTCTACATCGACATGGAGTACGTCGACGGCGAGGACCTGGCGGAGCGGATCGCGCAGGCGCCGATGGCCGCCGAGGACGCTGCCCGGGTGGCGGTGGAGATCTGCGATTTCCTCGAGAAGGCCCACCAGTTCGAGGCGACGCTCGACGACCGGCGCATCCGCGGGATCATCCACGGCGACATCAAGCCGAAGAACGTCCGCCTGAATCGCGCGGGCGATGTGAAGGTGCTGGACTTCGGGATCGCCAAGGGGCTCGCGCTCAGCCGGAAGCTCACGCGCAACGACTTCGGGAGCCTCAGCTACCTCTCGCCGGAGCGCCTCGACACGGGCGAGGTCGATCCGCACGTCGACTTCTGGTCCGTGGGCATCCTGCTCTACGAGATGGTCGCCGGCGCCGTGCCGTACGAGGCCGACACGAGCCAGGCGCTCGAGTCGCTCATCCGATCGCGGCAGCCGCCGGCTCCGCTGCCCGAGAGCTGTCCACCCGCACTCGCACGCATCATTCTCAAGATGCTGGCCGGCAGCCCCACGCGCCGTTACGCGGATGCCGGCCTCATTCGGCACGACCTGCAGGCGCTGAGGCGCGGCGAGCCGACGGTGGCGGACGCCGAATGGATGGCGCTGCAACCCGAGGGCGAAACCCGGCGAACGGGCGTCCCCGTTGCGATCGCCGTGCAGGGCGGCCGCGACGTCAGCGCGAGCGGCGGCGTCGCCGTCGCGGCGATCGACGCAGGCGACGCGACGCGTCGGACGGAGGCCGCGGCGGATGTCCTGATCGAAGCCGAGGCCACGAGGCGAACGGATGCAGGCCCTCCGACCGCGGAGGCCGACAGCGAGGCGACTCGCCGCACGGTGCTGGCGGCGGCAGGCGCCGCGGTGCCGATTCCGCCGATTCCGGCTGTACCGAGCAGCCCGCGTTCGCGCGCGCCGATTCGCGCCCGCGCCTCGGCAAGGTGGGCCTCCGCCCTGCTCCTCCTGACGGTGATCGGCCTGATCGTCAACGAGGTCAGCGTGTGGACGGCGGCGCGCCGCATTCGCGTCGGGCTCGCAACCGTCGAGAATTCGGCGATGCAGGGCCTCTGGGACGAATACCAGGGGCTGGCGCACCGCAGCCTCCTCGGCATCGGGCTCGTCGGCGTGAAAGGCGCGATGAAGGACCGGCTGATGTCACAGTCGGAGCGGGTCATCGCCGACTACCGGCAGGACGCGCCGACGGTGCGCGAAGCGCAGTGGCGCGATGCCGCCACCTGGCTGACGGATGTCCTCAACCTCGATCCCGGCGACCGAGGGGCCGCCGCGCGCCTGCGCTACTGTGAGGGTCATTTGCGGCGGATCGACGGCGAGGCGCGCAAGCGAAAGAAGCTCTCGACCACGGAGGCGTTCCGGGACGCCGTCGCCAAGTTCGAGGAAGCCGGCCGGGTGGACAGCCGGTGGCCCGACCCGTACCTGGGCCTGGCCCGGACCTACATCTACGGCCTCGACGATCTCGACAAGGCCATCGCGGTGCTGAAAGAAGCCGAGCAACGGGGGTATCGGGCCGGGAACCGCGAGCTGGTCCAACTCGCCGATGGCTACCGCAACCGCGCCGACCGGTGGCGCCGCGAGGCGACGGCCGTGCGCGGCCTCGATCAGGAACGCGAGTGCCTCCAGAAGGCGGCGGACGACTACCGCCAGGCGCTCGACCTCTATCAGAAAGCGATTGGCTTTGGCGAGGCGAGCGCGAGCGTGCGCGCGATCCAGTCTCGCCTCGACGAGGTGGACAAGCAACTGGCGCGGAACGCAGCCGCAGGAGATGGAGAAGAAGTCTCGCCTAGTCACGTGGCAGGGCGTCTCGCCTGCAGTGTGGCAGTCTGGGCTGTCAGGCAGTGGTGCCACGAGGTAGCAGGGTAGCAGACAGTAGGCACGTCGTAGCCCGGCGCTTCTCTGCACCGCTTGCACCCACTGCACTCCTGCCTACCGGATTGACCCAGGACATTCGATGCGTATCACCCACACCACCGCGGCCGAACGTGCGGTCCGCGCCACCCGGCGGCGCAGCGGCTCCCCGTCGCTCGAACTCGCGGCGCTCCTCGTCGCGTCGCTCGTGTCGCTGGCGGGAGTGTGGCTGGTGTTCAGCGCGAAGGCGGCTGACGCGAACGCGAGCACCGCCGGCACGCCGCTCCTGGACATCAACACGATCGATCGCGCGGAACAGCTCCTGCCGGTCCTCGACGGCGTCGTCGCGGACCCCGCCGAGCGCCGCTTCGTGGCCGACCGCATCACCGCCTGGCTCACGACGCCCGACGGCAGCGGCGATCTGCGGCGGCGCGTCCCGAGTGTCGGCGCACTGGGCGCCATCACGGTGTCGGACGCCGACGTGAAGGCGAACCGACGGCTGGTCACATTCCGGCAGCGGCTGGGCGGACGGCGGGCGCAGCTCGATGCCGCCGGTCAGATCCGGCTGAAGCCGGATTCCACGACTGTCACCGTCCCGCTGCTGACGCCGTCGCAGCTCGGCGCGCTGCGGCCGTCGCTCGTCGTGCGCGCCTGGCGAACATTCCGCACGGATCTCATCCTCGCGAGCGCGCTGTTCGTGGCGGCGTTCTACGTCGCCTGGATCTCGGCTCGCGCGCGCCGGCTCTCGTCGGATCCGCTGCTCCTGCCCGCTGTCCACCTGCTGTGCGGCGTCGGTTTCGCGATGATGATCAGCCTGCGCGATCCCCTTCGTGACGCCGCGCTGTTTCCGCGCTTCTCGCAAGGCGTGGTCGTCGGCCTCATCGGGCTCATGCTCGTGCGGCTGGTCGATCTTCAACGCTCGCAGCTGCGGCGCCTGAGCTACGTGCCGCTGCTCGGCGCCATCGGCCTCTCCGTGCTGTTGATCATCTTCGGCAGCGGGCCGGGCACGAGCGACGCCAAGGTCAACCTGCTCGGCGCGCAGCCGGTCGAAGCCATACGCGTCCTGGTCGTCTTGTTTCTCGCGGGCTACTTCGCCAACCGCTGGGAGCTGCTCCGCTCGCTCAAGGAGCCTCGCCTGGGCGGCGCCGCGCGCTTCGGGTTCGACGTCCCGCGCCTGGACTTCGTGCTGCCGGTCCTCGTCGGGATGGCGCTCATCCTGGTGTTCTTCTTCCTGCAGAAGGACCTCGGGCCCGCGCTGGTGCTCGCCTGCGTGTTCCTCGCGATGTACGGCGTTGCGAGGCGCCGTCTGACGATGGTCGGCGTCGGGCTGGGGCTGCTCGTCTCCGGATTCCTGGCCGGCTACCTGCTTGGCTTCCCGCATACCGTGGTCCAGCGCGTGCAGATGTGGATGTCGCCCTGGGACAATGTCGTCCGCGGCGGCGATCAGGTCGCGCACGCGCTCTGGGCGCTCGCCGCTGGCGCGGTCTCCGGCACCGGGCTCGGCCTGGGCGATCCGCGGCTGATCCCGGCCGGTCACACCGATCTGATCCTCGCGGTGGTCGGCGAGGAACTGGGGTTCGCGGGGATCGCGGCCGTTGTCGTCCTGTTCGGGCTCGTCGCCTGGCGCTGCCTGCGCATCGCGCTGAGGGCGCCCGGCGACTACACGTTCTTCCTGGCGCTTGGCCTGACCCTCGGACTGGTCCTGCAGCTCGCGCTGATCGCCGCCGGCCTGCTCGGCCTCATGCCGCTCACCGGCGTGGCGACGCCGTTTCTCAGCTACGGCCGCTCCTCGATGATCGCCAACCTGTTCGCGATCGGGATGATCCTCGCGATCGGCGCGCGCGCGCAGGATGCTGCCCCGAAGCCGGAGTTCGAGCGCCCGGCGCTGGCGCTCGCCGGCGCCGTGGCCGTCCTGCTCCTCGCCGCGCTGGGCCGGGCGGCCATGGTGCAGGTGGTCAACCCCAACCGGACCCTCATCGCCCCGGCGCTGACGGTGCAGGCCGACGGCGAGCGCCGTTTCGAGTACAACCCGCGGCTGCTCGCCGTGGCACGGCTGATCGAGCGAGGGACGATCTTCGACCGGAACGGCATTCCCCTCGCCACGAGCCGGCCGGCAGATCTCGCCGGTCACGCGGAGGACCTGACGAAGCTGGGCGTCACGCCTGCGCCAGCGTGCGGGACTGGCGGAGCGCGATGCTACCCCTTCGGCGGCCTGACGTACCATCTGCTCGGCGATTTCCGCACGCAGGCCAACTGGGCGGCAAGCAACACGTCGTTCGTCGAGCGGGACAGCGACGCGCGGCTGCGCGGTTACGACGACCACGCGAGGGTGGTCGAGGTGCCGGACGCGCGGACCGGCGCGAAGACCCGGGTCCTTCGACGGGATCTCACCGAGCTGATCCCCCTCCTCCGCAAGCGGTACAACCCGGACGATGAGTCGGTGAAGCGGCTGCTCGCGCGGCCGCGCGACGTCCGCCTCTCGATCGACGTCCGGATGCAGTTGAAGCTGGGCGAGATCGTGAAAAGCGGAGTCGACCAGGCCGGGCGCAAGGAGGGGGCGGCGGTCGTGCTGTCAGGCGACGGCGACCTCCTGGCGGCGGTCAGCTACCCGTGGCCCGCCGCGGAAGGCTCGCAGCCGACCTCGCGCAACGCCTCGCCGGAAGAACGCGAGGCGGCGCTGCTCGATCGCGCGCGCTACGGCATGTATCCACCCGGCTCCAGCTTCAAGCTGGTCACGGCCAGCGCCGCGCTCCGCAAGAACCCGGCGCTCCTGCACCAGCCGTTCACGTGCGAACGGCTGCCGGACGGGCGCGTCGGGCAGAAGATCCCGGGGTGGGGCCGGCCGATTCGCGACGATCCGGCCGACAGGACGCCGCATGGCACGATCGACCTGGAACGCGGCCTCGTTGTCTCCTGCAACGCCTACTTCGCCCAACTGGGCCTGCACATTGGCGCGCCGGCCCTGCAGGAGACAGCCGATCTCTACGAAATTCCGCTCGCGCCGCCGGCCAACCCGCGCGCGGTTCGCGACCTGCTGCCCTTCGCCGCGTACGGCCAGGGCCAGGTCCTCGCATCGCCGTTGAAGATGGCGCGAGTCGCCGCCACGATCGCCGGCGGGGGGGCGATGCCGCAGGGACGCTGGGTCGCCGACGAGACGAACCAGCGGGTGGACCCGCCGCGGCCGATCCTGTCGGCAGCCGACGCGCAGACGCTGGCGCGCGCGATGCGCGAGGTGGTGCTCGAGGGCACGGGCCGCAGCCTGAAAGGGATCGAGCCGCCGATTGCCGGCAAGACGGGTACCGCCGAAGTGCAGGATGCGCCGTCGCATTCGTGGTTCGTGGGCTTCGCGCCGTACGGGTCGGCCCGGCAGCGCATCGCGTTTGCCGTCATCGTGGAGCACGGCGGCTACGGCGCGAGCGTCGCGGCCCCGATCGCCGGTCGCATCGTCACGACCGCGCGCGAGCTGGGTCTGGTCCAGTAGGACAGGCGTCCCGCCTGTCGGTGCGGCAGGCCGTAGGACAGGCGTCTCGCCTGTCGGTGGCAGGGTCGCCTGTCGGCGTAGGCCGTAGGACAGGCGTCTCGCCTGTCGGTGCGGTAGGCCGTAGGACAGGCGTCTCGCCGCCTGTTCAGCGGTGCGGCAGGCCGTAGGACAGGCGTCCCGCCTGTCTCTGCGCCTGCTGCGGTATATCCTCGTGAGATCGCTATGGGCATCTTCGACAAGGTTGCCAAGCTCGAGAAGCGGATTGAAAAGCTGGCCGCGCGCGGCGACGTGCCGCTGGAGCCGGTCGAGATGCGGCGGGCGATTCTCGACGAGGTCGAGGAGCTGGCCCAGCCAGGCCCGCGCTCGAAGCCGGTTTTTCCCTACACCCGCGTCGACGTCGCCATCGTCGTCGGCAACACCAGGCGCCGCGCGGCCATCGACGCGGTCCTGGGCGGTGAGGCCGGCCTGCGAACGGCAATCGAGGAGCGGCTGCGCGAGGCGGGCTGCGCGAAGGTCCCTGGTCTCGAAGTGCGGCTGCGGTACATCCGAAAGCAGGGAGCCGACTGGGAGACCGGTCGTGTGTTCCAGGTTGCAGGCGACCAGGCGACGGTGGCGGCCTCGGTCGCCAACCCGCAGCCTGGCGCTGTCGCTCAACTCGTCGTCGTGAAAGGCGCGACCACGCGCAAGGCCTACGCCCTGACCGCAGCGCGGACGAACATCGGGCGAATCGCCGAGGTGCTCGACAAGGAGCGCCGGGTGGCGCGGCGCAACCAGGTGGTCTTCTCCGAGGGGGGTGAAGGGGCGAACGAGACGGTATCGCGCGCCCAGGCTCACATCCTGCGTTCGGCCTCGGGCGAGTACCGCCTCTTCGACGACCACAGCTCGCACGGCACGCGCATTTTCCGCGACGGCCGCACGATCGAGCTGCCGAGCGGCAGCCCGCGCGGCGTCAGGCTCCAGCCGGGCGACGAGATCTACTTCGGGCAGTGCTGTATGAGGTTCGAAATGAAGGCTTAAGGCTCAGGGCTTACGGCTCAGAGTGAGGGCCATGTCGGATCGGGTTTCCCTGAGCCTTGAGCCCCAAGCCCTAAGCCGATTCTCGTCCGGCCCTTCTCGTCCACCACCATCGCATCTGCCACGAACTCGCACACGTTCCGCACCGGCACGTTGAGCTTGTAGTGCTTGATCAGGTCCGTCAGGCCGTCGATGCAGTTGTGGCAGGCGGTGGCGACGGCCTGCGCGCCGGTGGCCGTGATCTGGTCGGCCTTGATCTTCGCCGTCTGCAGCCGCCGCGGGGTGTACTCGGACATCGACATCGCACCGCCGCCGCCCGTGCAGCAGAAGTTCTCCTGCCGATTGGGCGTCATCTCCCGGAAGTCCGCGCACGCCTTCTCGAGCAGGAAGCGCGGCTCCTCCGTCATGCCGCCCGACCGCGCGACGTTGCACGGGTCGTGATAGGTCACCGGCTTGGGGTTGCGCGACCGGTCGAGGACCAGCCGGCCCTCGTTGACGTACTGCACCATCGTCTCGATGAAGCTTTCGATCGGGAACGGGAGATCCATCCCCGCCCAGTTCGGCGCTTCCCACTTGGTCGCGCGCAGGCCGTGCCCGCACTCGGACACGACCATCTTCTGCACGCCGAGCTTGATCGCCTGGTCGTACGCCAGCTTGCCGATGTGGGCGCCAAGGGCGTCGTCGCCCGAGAAGAGGCCGAAGCTCGTGTTGTCCCAGCCGACCGATGGCATCGTCCAGTCTTCGCCGACCGCGTGGAAGATCTTGGCGGCGGCGAGGAGCGACAGCGGGGCGTACTTGATTTCGCGCGGGTTCACCACGTACACGATGCGTGCGCCCGGCTTGTCGATCGGGATCGCGGCCTCGGGGTCGCCCGTCTCGCCGCGCAGTTCGTCCTGCAGCCAGTCGAGCGTCTCGAGGTAGTCCTCCTGGGAGACCGCCATCTGGTTGCCGGTTTCCCACTGGTCCTTGTTCACGGCCAGCACGCCCGCCGGCGCGATGCCCTGCGCCGTCAACAACCCGCGCGCCGTGCGCATGATCAGGCCCTTGTCCACTCCGAACGGGCAGGAGAAGGTGCAGCGGCGGCACATCGTGCAGGAGCCGAAGACGACGTCCTTGAGGGCGTGGAGCTGCGCCTCGTCGGACACCTTGCGTCCGCCCACCCACCAGGGCGCGATCCGGCCCAGCCAGTCCACTTCCGCCTTGAACAGCTTCCGCACCTGGTCGGCCTTGTAGGCCGGCGCCATCTCGGGATCGCCGGTCGCGAGGTAGTAGTGGCACGAGTCGGTGCAGAGGCCGCAGTGCACGCAGCTGGCGAACGACAGCACCGCCTGGCGCGTCAGCTTGCGGTGGAACCCGTCGACGAACTCGCGCACCTTGGCTTCGCCGGTTTTCGAATCGTTGTCGCTCACGGTCGTCCTGTCCTGGAAGCGAGGGCGCGAATGAGAATGGCCGCTCTCATGAGGCCTGGCGCGCCGCGCGGGATGGCGGGTACGAGCCTCGATGGCCGAAGTGCTTGCCGATGTAATAACGGATGAACGGGTAGTAGATGTAGTGCGAGATCTTCGAGAAGGGCACGTAGACGAGGAAGAACGCCGTCAGCCCGAAGAATGCGACGAGCGCGGCCTCGCTGCGCTGCGGGGCGGCGAGAACGCCGGCGGCGAGCCACGCGGCGAGCATGACGAGCGAAAAGAGATCGTCGGGCGTGGTGATCAGCCTCATCTCCGGTCGTGTGAACCGGCGGACCAGGCGCGATACGGCGACCGCGGCACCGAGAGCGAAGAGCGTTTGCAGGGCGGCGACGGTCACCGGCCCGCCGACCGCGCCCGGCCAGTAGGGCATGACGAAGGTGAGGACGATGGCCGCGGCCACCGCCACGTGGAAGACGACGAACTCCACCCAGCGGAACCAGTGCACCCGGGTGCTGGGGACATCCCACGGCATGGCCAGGGTGGCGTAGGCATAGCCGATCCCCTTCGCGTGGCTGCCGCGCGCGGGCGTCCGCTCGACGCTGGCACGGAAACCGAGGATCCACCGGACCTTGACGACGTAGACGACCGCCATGAAGGCGAGCGCGGCAAGCTGCACCTGGTCCATCAAGACGGCGGTGAAGCGGGAGACCTCAATCGGCATGGCCCGGAATAATCGCCTACTTGGAGCCAAACGGTCAAGAAAGGTCGCCAGCTTGCCCCTGCCTACTGCCTACTGCCTACTGCCTACTGCCCGCTGCCCTGCTGCCCGTGTCCGCTGCCCACTGCCCACTGCCCGCTGCTGCTAGAATTCCGACATGGCCGACAGGCTCGAGTGGGAAGCGCTCCTGACCTCGGTGAGGCACGAGCTGCCGCAGCCGGTTGTCGAGGAGCCAGTACGCGACGGGTCCGTGGTCCTCGTCGGCGGCGACCCGGGCGAAGTCGTCGTTCGGCTCACGCGCTCGATGGCCTCGGTGTCGGAATACGCCGTCGAGTGGGACGGACCCAACGACCTGTCCGTCCGGCCGATCCTGTTCGGCAGCGTCCAATGGCGCCGCATGCCGGAGATTCACGCCCTCGCCAGCCTCAACGCCCTCATCCGCGCTGCCCGCGATTCGCGCCGCGCCACCTACACGCCCTGCGTGCAGTGCGGCCGGCCCACGGCGCCGGAACGGATGTTCGAGGACGGGACGTGTACGGAGTGCGGGGGATCAGCAGATCGGCAAATGACGATTGCCGACTGATGATTGACGAATTCGGGACGGTCGCCGTCACACTCGTCAATCGCCACTCGTCAATCGTCAATCGTCAATCCCATCATAGAATTCCCCATGCCCCGTCCGTCCCCGCTGAGCCTGTTCCACCCCGCCGTGGCGCAGTGGTTTGCCGCCTCGTTCGGCGAGCCCACGACCCCGCAGGCGCTCGGCTGGCCGGCGATTGCGCGGGGGGAGTCCACGCTCATCCTGTCGCCGACCGGCAGCGGGAAGACGCTCGCGGCCTTCCTGTGGGCGGTCAACCGGGTGATGTTCTCACCGCTGCCCGAGCGCTCCGCGCGGTGCCGGGTCCTCTACGTGTCGCCGCTGAAGGCGCTCGCGGTGGACGTCGAGCGGAACCTGCGATCCCCCATCGCAGGCATCGCCAATCTCGCGCAAACGCGGGGCGAGTCGTTCACGCCACCCGCCGTCTCGGTCCGCACGGGCGACACGCCGTCCGCCGAACGCGCGCGGTTTTTGCGCGAGCCGGCCGACATCCTCATCACGACTCCCGAGTCGCTCTACCTCCTGCTCTCGTCCCGGGCCCGCGAGGTGCTTCGCTCGGTCGAGACGGTCATCGTGGACGAGATCCACGCGCTGGTGCCCACCAAGCGCGGCGCGCATCTCGCGCTGTCGCTCGAGCGGCTGCAGGCCGTCTGCCCGCGAACGCTTCAGCGCATCGGCCTGTCTGCCACGCAGCGGCCGCTCGACGAAGTCGCGCGGTTCCTCGGCGGAGCGGTCAAGAAGGAGCCGGAAGGTCCGCGCCACACCTCCAAGCGGAAACCCCAGGGCGCGCCCGACCTCCGTGGCGAGCTGCACGACGAGTTCTCCGCCGACGCGCCAGCCATCGAGTACCGGCCCGTCGCCGTCATCGACGCACGGCAGCCCAAGCGGCTGGCGCTGAAGGTGGAGGTGCCGGTCGAGGACCTGGCGAAGCTGGCCAAGCCGATCGAGATCCCAAGCGGACCGGCCGCGCAGGGTGCCGCCGCGCCGTCGATCTGGTCGAGCATCCACCCGCGCCTGCTCGACCTGATTCGCGCTCACCGGAGCACGCTGCTCTTCGCGAACAGCCGGCGCCTCGCGGAGCGCCTGGCCGGCATCCCTGAACGAGCTGGCGGGCGAGACGATCGCGCGGGCGCACCACGGCTCGCTGGCGCGCGAGCAACGCGTCGAGATCGAGGACGCGCTGAAGGCGGGACGAATCCCGGCGCTCGTCGCCACCTCGTCGCTGGAACTCGGGATCGACATGGGCGCCATCGATCTCGTCATCCAGATCGAAGCGCCCCCGTCGGTCGCGAGCGGCATGCAGCGAATCGGCCGCGCCAGCCACCAGGTGAACGCGGTCAGCGAGGGCGTCGTCTTCCCGAAATTCCGCGGCGACCTGGTCGCCTGCGCCGCCGTCACCCGTGCCATGCACGAGGGGCTCGTCGAGGCGACGCGCTACCCGCGCAACCCGCTCGACGTGCTCGCGCAGCAGGTGGTGGCCACGGTCGCGACCGATCCGTGGCGCGTGGACGACCTCCTCGCCACCGTGCGCTGCGCCGCGCCCTATGCCAGCCTCTCGCGCGGCATCTTCGAGGGCGTCCTCGACATGCTGTCCGGGCGTTACCCGTCGGACGAGTTCGCGGAACTGCGGCCTCGCCTCACCTGGGACCGGATCGGCGGGACGCTGACCGCGCGGCAGGGCGCCGGGCGCGTGGCCATCGCCAACGCGGGCACCATTCCCGACCGCGGTCTCTACGGCGTGTTCCTCGCCGGTGCGCCCAAGGGCGCGGCGCGCGTGGGCGAGCTGGACGAGGAGATGGTCTTCGAGTCGCGGGTCGGCGAGACGTTCGTGCTCGGCGCGTCCACGTGGCGCATCGAGGAGATCACGCACGACCGGGTGGCGGTGTCCCCGGCACCCGGCGAACCCGGGAAGATGCCCTTCTGGCACGGCGACCGGCCGGGCCGGCCGTTGGAACTCGGCATGGCGATCGGGCGCCTGGTGCGCGAGCTGCGCGGGATGCCGCGCGGCGCAGCGCTCGCCAGGCTGATCAAGGATCACGACCTCGACCGCACCGCGGCGGAGAACCTGCTGCAGTACCTGTCCGACCAGGAGCGGGCCACCCAGGCGGTCCCCGATGATCGGACGCTCGTCATCGAGCGCTATCGCGACGAGCTCGGCGACTGGCGAGTGTGTGTCCTCGCGCCTTACGGCAGCCAGGTCCTGGCACCGTGGGCGATGGTCGCGGAGGCCCGCATCCGGGAGCAGCGCGACATCGAGGTCGAGACGATGTGGTCCGACGATGGCTTTGTCGTGAGGTTCCCGGACACCGACGAGCCGCCGGACGCCGCGCTGCTGGTGCCGCCTGCCGAGGAGGTCGAGCGTCTCCTCCTCCGGCAGCTCGGTGGCACCGCGCTGTTCGCCGCGCGGTTCCGGGAGGTGGCCGCCCGCGCCCTGCTGCTGCCCCGGCGCCGCCCGGGCGCACGCACGCCGCTCTGGCAGCAGCGCAAGCGCGCATCCGACCTGCTGGCCGTCGCGTCGCGGTTCGGCTCGTTCCCGGCCCTGCTCGAGACCTACCGCGAGTGCCTTCGGGATCAATTCGACGTGGCGGCGCTCGTCGACCTGCTCGGCCGCGTCGGCAGCCGGTCGATTCGAACGGTGACGATCAACACCGAGGCCCCGTCGCCGTTCGCCTCGTCGCTGCTCTTCGCCTACACCGCCAACTTCATCTACGACGGCGACGCGCCGCTCGCGGAGCGGCGGGCGCAGGCGTTGCTGGTGGACCAGTCGCAGCTGAAGGACCTCCTCGGCGACATGGAACTGCGGGAGCTGCTGGATCCCGCGGTGATCGACGAGGTGGAACAGCAGCTGCAGCGGATCGAGCCCCGCTACCGGGCTCGCAGCCGCGACGCACTCCACGACATGCTGCTGCGCCTGGGCGACCTGGATTCGGAAGAGATTCGCGCGCGTTCCGAGAGCGGGATTGTCGCACGCTCGATTCGCGAGCTCGTCGCCGACAGGCGCGCGATCGAGGTGCCGGTGGCGGGTTCGCCTCGGTTCATCGCCGTGGAAGATGCCGCCAGGTACCGCGATGCGCTGGGCGCCCCGCTGCCGCTCGGCCTCCCGGATGCGCTCCTCGAACCGCTTGCCGATCCCGCTCGGCGATCTCGTCTTGCGCTACGCGCGGACGCACGGGCCGTTCCCCACCGAGGCCGTCGCCGCCCGCCTGGGACTGCCCCCGAGAGCCGTCGCTGGCGCCCTCGCGCAACTCGCGGCGCGCGGACGCGTGCTGCAGGGCGCGTTCACGCCCGGGCGGGTGGGGCGGGAGTGGTGCGAGGCGGACGTGCTGCGCGCAGATCCGCCAGCGCTCGCTGGCGAAGCTGCGGCACGAAGTGGAACCGGTGAGCGCGGCTGCGCTGGGCCGCCTCGCGACGACCTGGCATGGCCTCGGCGTCCGACGATCCGGTCTCGACGCGCTGCTCGATGCCATCGAGCAGCTCCAGGGCGCGCCGCTGCCGGCGTCGCTTCTCGAGCGCGAGATCCTGCCGTCGCGCCTCGACGGCTACCGGCCGGGCGACCTGGACGTGCTCACCAGCGCTGGCGAGATCGCGTGGGTTGGCGTGGAGCCGCTTGGCGACCGGGACGGGCGCATCGCCGTCTACCTGGCCGATCACCTGGCGAAGCTGCTGCCGCCGCGGGCAGCCGCGGGAGAACTCGACGATCGCGCCACCCGAATCGTGCAGCACCTGCGCCGCGAGGGTGCGTCGTTCTTCGCCGCCGTCCACCAGGCGGCCGGGGGCGGCTACCCGCGCGAGACGGTGGACACGCTGTGGGACCTGGTGTGGCGAGGGCTGGTCACCAACGACACGTTCCACCCGCTGCGCGCCTTCACGCAGCCGCCAGTGAAACGCTCGCGGCGCCACGACCGAACGCAGCCGTTCCGGTCGCGCCGCCTGACGCCCGCGACCGCGGAGGGACGATGGAGCCTCGTGGAAGCGCGCGTCGGGACGCATCCCTCCCCCACCGAGTGGGCGGCGGCCGTCGCCTCGCAGCTCCTCACGCGCCACGGCATCGTCACGCGGGAGACAATCGCGGTGGAGAACCTGCCCGGCGGCTTCAGCACGGTGTATGACGTGCTGAAGGCGATGGAGGAGGCGGGGCGGATCCGCCGCGGCTACTTCGTGGGCGGCCTGGGAGCGACGCAGTTCGCGCTCCCCTCGGCCGTGGATCTCTTGCGCTCGGTACGCGACGAACCGGAGACGCCGCAGACCGTCTACCTGGCGGCGACGGATCCGGCCAATCCGTATGGGGCGATTCTCAGATGGCCGGGCGAGGCGGCGCGAAGCAGCGCGCCGACCTCCATGTCGGCCGAACAGGGTGTCGCGCCGACTTCCAGGTCGCCGAGACCTGAAGGCAAAGCTGGCCCGCCTTCGCCAAGGCTACGGCGAGGTCGCGCCGAAGCGCTTCGCGCGGAGGCGGAAGCTCTGCCCCACGCCTCGTCCATCACGTCCGGCCGCGGCCCCACCCGCTCGGTCGGCGCCGGCGTCATCATCGTCAACGGCATGCTGGCGGCGTACGTCGGGCGCGCGGACCGGCAGTTCCTGACGTTCCTGCCCGAGGACGAGCCGGCGCGGAGCGTCACCGGGCGCGAGGTTGCGCAGACACTGTATCGGCTGGCGACGGGCGGCAGCGACCGCGACGGAATGCTCGTTGCGGAGATCGACGGCCGGTCAGCGGCGGATCACCCGATGGCGCCCTTCCTGCTCGAGGCCGGCTTCCTCCGCCGCCCCGGCGGCTTCCAGGCCGCGCCGCCCCGCGAATAGGAACCCAGCGCGGAGTGCACGGAGCAAAGTGCAGAGGTAGAGCGCGGCCTCGATTGCGAGTTCTCAGTTCCAAGTTCTCCGTTCTCAGTTCTCCGTTCCGTTGGTCCACATGCCCGAAGGCGACACGCTCTTCCGCACGGCGCGCACGCTGCACAAGGCCCTTGCCGGGCGCGTGGTCACGTCCTTCGAGACCGTCCTGCCGGCCCTCGCGCGCATCGACCAGGACCATCCGATCGCCGGCCGCACCGTCGTGGCGGCGCGCGCCGTCGGCAAGCACCTGCTGATCGAGTTCAGCGGCGAGCTGTATCTCCGCACGCATATGCGCATGAGCGGCAGCTGGCACATCTACCGTCCCGGCGAGCGGTGGCGCCGCTCCCGCGCCGCCATGCGGGTTGTCGTGGCCACGGACCAGTACGTCGCCGTCGCCTTCGACGTGCCGGTGGCCGAGTTCCTCACGGCACGCGATCTCGAGCGGCACGAAGAGCTGCGGGCACTCGGGCCGGACCTGCTGGGCGAGGCGTTCGACGCCGGCGAGGCAGCACGCCGCCTCCGGGCGCTGCCGGACGCGCCGCTTACCGACGTGCTCCTCAATCAGCGAGTGATGGCGGGCGTGGGGAACGTGTTCAAGTCGGAGGTGCTGTTCGTCTCCGGCCTCGATCCGTTTCGAACCGTCGCCTCCCTTACCGACGCGCAGGTGGCGAAGCTGATCGCTGTCGCCCACGAGCTCCTTCGCGCGAACGTCATCGATGCCGGCAGCGTCGGCGCGGCTACCTGGGGAGGATACCGGCGGACCACGAGGCGCGCCGATCCGGACGCACGGTTGTGGGTGTACGGAAGGGCTGGGAAGCCGTGCCGACGCTGCGGCACCCCGATCAGTTACCTCAAGCAGGGCGCCGACGCGCGCGGGACCTACTGGTGCCCGAGGTGTCAGCGCTGAACGGAGTCGACGGAGTCGACGGAGTCAACGGAGTCGACGGAGTCAACGGAGTCGACGGAGTCAACGGAGTCGACGGAGTCAACGGAGTCGACGGAGTCAACGGAGTCGACGGAGTCGACGGAGTCAACGGAGTCAACGGAGTCAACGGAGTCAACAGAGTCGACGGAGTCAACGGAGTCAAACCGTATTAGTACCGCCACCAGGGGGTCGTGGCACCGTCTGGCTTGTGGGCGGCGATGAACCCGGCCATCTCCTTGACGCGGTCGCCGGCCGTTCCCGGGCCGGCCCAGCAGTGCGGCTTGCCATCGCCGTAAAGGAAGAAGCCCGCGTAGTGCGGATTCGTCGTCGTCTTCATCCACTGCTCGAGCTCGCGCGTGGAGTTGTTGAGGAAGTACGTGTCGGCGTCGCCGGTGTAGACGTGCAGCTTGTCCACGAGTTTCGGGCCGAGGGCCGCCCAGTTCCTCTGGAGGTAGCGGAGCAGGTCGTAGTGCTCACCCCAGTACTCGGCGACCTGCGGGTTCATCACGCCCGTCCTCTTGTCGAACAGCGGTTCGAAGTAGCCGTCCTTCCCGACAGGGCCGAAGACGGCGGACCAGATGTCCAGTTGCTCGCCAGACCGGCCCTTCGTGCCGTTCACCAGCTCGAAGTGGTTCCGCTGCTCGGAGGTCTGGCGCACTTGCCCGTTGACCTCGCGGCTGTTGATCGTCGGCACCCGCCTCCATCCGAACTCCTTGTAGAAGGCATTCGCGTCCTGGTAGATGTTGATGCCCTCGACGTCCGTGAACGTCACCGAGTCGGGGCAGTACGACCAGGCGCCGCCGAAGAAGTCCGGGTGGAAGATCTGCAGCGCGAGCGACTCCCACCCGCCGGTGGAACCGCCGGACAGGATGCGCGCATACGGCTCCCTGATGACGCGGAACCGCTTCTCGACCTCCGGGATCAGCTCCTGCATGATCGCGTCGCCGTACGGCCCGACGTTCACCGAGTTGACCGCGTACGAGTCGTCGAAGTACGGCGTGGGGTGCTGGAAGGTGACGACGACCATCCGGGGAAAGTCGTCCTTCATCCAGTCGAGGGCGATGTTGTAGGCCGCGCGCTCGGTCGGCTTGAAGTCCGGGTTGAAGCCGAGCGGCGGCGCCAGGGAGAAGTGGCCCTGGACGTAGTTGACCGGGTAGCGCGTTTCCTCTTTGTCGTAGTCGCGCGGCAGCAGGACGGTGGCGCCGAGGTAGATCGGCCTCCCCCAGAACTTCGTGAGCGACGCGCTCTGGAACTTGAAGCGCTTCACCCACGGCGTGTCGGGCGGCACCTGTACGGGCGGAATGATCTTGTCGGCGACCAGGCGCACGACCCCACCCTTCGAGGGATCGAGCCGCACCTGTCGCACCTCGCTGTAGA
Organism: uncultured Acidobacteriota bacterium; assembly: GCA_963724775.1. Lineage (GTDB taxonomy): Bacteria > Acidobacteriota > Vicinamibacteria > Vicinamibacterales > Fen-181 > CAVRWB01. Next base: position 40,212 of record CAVRWB010000016.1, on the reverse strand, counting down.
GATTTCCCGGCGACCGGTTCCACTGCTGCCCTTCCCACTGGTCGTCGTGCATCCACAGCACGTGGCCGTCGGCGCGCCGGAACTCGGAGTAGACGTTCACCATCGCCTGGACGAAGTAGTCGCCGGCCGGGATGTCGCGCAGGCTCTCGACCGGCGTCCCGAGGTCGGACTCGTCGATGACGGCTGCCTGACCCGGCGCGAGCTTCTCCACGTCGCGGCCGAAGAACGGCACCCCCGTCCGGCCAACCTGCAGCCGCGGCTCGCGGTCGCCGGCCTTCGACAGCATGAAGAAGACGCGGCCGGTGATCGGCTCGCCATGCGCAGCCTGGGGAAACGAGATCTCGATCCGGAGCCCGGTCCCGGCTCGAACCGCCTTCGCTTGCGCGTTCGCGGGCGACGGGAGCGAAAGGACCGACAGGATCGCGACGACCACCGCACCGCGCACCGTGGAGCAGCAATATCGGGACATGGGCGCAAATGGTAGCGGACTGGACCCGAAGTGCAAAGGGCAACGTGAAGGAGTGCAGGGGTTGACTCGATTGACTCCGTGGACTCCGTTGACTCCGTCGACTCCATCGACTCCGTTGACTCCGTTGACTCCGTCGACTCCGTCGACTTGTGTCATACCCCGACTTCCCTGTTGATCTCGGACGCGACTGCTGCGACAGTGAAGTCATGTTGATGCGCGGGGCGAGCCTGATGTCGATGCGAATGCCGAAGGGCATCCGTGTCGGTGGCTTGCGCCCGCTCCGCGATTAGACGCATCAGACCCCATCGGAGCACCGCAACCCGCCGGCAGGATGACCACCTGTCGGCGGGTTTTCTTTTGTACTGGAGGACAGCATGCCACGCACATCCGCCCTGCGATCGGTCTGGCCGGTGCGGCCCGCCGTGCGCGTGGGCCTCGTGGGTTTCGGGACGGTCGGCACCGCGGTGGCTCGGATCCTCGAGCGGCGCGAAGACGAGGCCGTCCGCCTCGTGCGGGTCTGCGCGCGCAGCGAGTCGAAGCCGCGGCCGGCCTGGCTGCGCGCCGACGTCGAGTGGACCGCCCGCTTCGACGATCTCCTCGCGCCGGACATCGACGTCCTCGTCGAGTTGGTCGGCGGCGTCTCGCCGGCCCGCGAGTGGATCACCCGCGCCCTGCTGGCGGGAAAGTCGGTCGTCACGGCGAACAAGCAGCTCGTCGCTGACGAGGGGCGCCGATTCAACGCCCTCGCCGCACGACAGCGACGGCAGTTCCGCTTCGGCGCCTCCGTGGCTGGCGGCGTCCCCGTCCTCGACGCCGTCCGTCTCGGCCTGGCGGGCGACCGGCTCACCGCCATCACCGGCGTCATCAACGGCACGTGCAACTACATCCTCACCCGGATGGAAGAGGCCGGTATCGCCTTTGACGACGCCCTGGCGGAGGCGCAGGCGCTCGGCTACGCCGAGGCCGACCCGGCGGCGGACGTGGAAGGGTTCGACGCGCGGGCCAAGCTCTCGATCCTCTGCTCGGTGGGCTTCGACACCGCCATCGCATCGTCCGAGATTGCGTGCGGGTCGATCTCCGGCGTCACCCTGCAGGATTTCGACGCCGCGCACGCGCGCGGCGCCACCATCAGGCAGGTGTCGCGGGCAACGGTCGTCCCGGCCGGACGCGACCAGGACGGCCGAAACGGGAAACCGAAGACGGAAAACGGAAAACGGGAATTCGGATACGGACAACTGAAAGCGGTCCGCGCGTCGGTTGGCCCGGAACTCGTGCCCCTCGACTCACCGCTCGCCCGCGTCCGAGGCTGCGAAAACGCGGTCCTCGTCACCGGCGAGTACGGCGGCGACACGCTCTACGCCGGGCGCGGCGCGGGCGGCGATGCGACAGGAGTGGCTGTCGTATCCGATCTCCTGGCCATTGCCGGAACCCAGACTGGAGGCCTTCGATGAGTCACACACCAACCTACCGGCCGGCGACGATCGCGTTGCACGGCGGTCATGCTCCCGACAGCGCGACGGGCGCGAGGGCCGTGCCGATTTACCAGACCACCTCGTACGTGTTCGAATCGACCGAGCACGCCGCCAGCCTGTTCGCGCTGCAGCAGGCCGGCCACATCTACACGCGCATCGGGAATCCCACGACCGCGGTGCTCGAGGAGCGGCTCGCGCAGCTCGACGGCGGCGTCGGCGCGCTCGCGTTCGCCTCCGGCCAGGCGGCCATCACGACGGCGGTCCTGAACCTCGCCCGCGCGGGGCAGAACATCGTCTCGACGAGCAGCCTCTACGGCGGCACGTACAACCTGTTCCACTACACGCTCGCCCGCCTGGGCATCGACGATGCGGTTCGTCGACTCGTCGGATCCCGACGAATGTCGCCGCCGCCATCGACGACAACACGCGCCTGGTCTACACGGAGTCGATCGGCAACCCGCGCAACAACGTCGACGACTTCGAGGCGATTGCCGAGGTCGCCCATGCCGCACCGCCTGCCCTTCATCGTCGACAACACCGTCTCGCCGTTGATCTTCAGGCCCTTCGATCACGGCGCGGACATCGTCGTCTACTCGCTGACGAAGTTCATCGGCGGCCACGGCACCTCGATCGGCGGCGCGGTCGTGGACTCGGGCCGCTTCGACTGGGCGAACGGACGCTTCCCGGAGTTCACCGAACCCGACCCGTCGTATCACGGCCTCGTGTTTGCGGACGCCTTCAGAATCGATAACGCCGGCCAGCGCCTGACCGCGGCGTTCATCGCCAAGGCGCGCGTTCAACTCCTGCGCGACCTCGGGCCGTGCCTGTCGCCGTTCAACGCGTTCCTCTTCGTCCAGGGGCTCGAGACGCTGCCGCTTCGCATTCGAGGCGCACTGCCGCAACGCGCTCGCGGTCGCGGAGTGGCTGCACGGCGAACCCGCACGTGGCCTGGGTGAACTACCCGCTGCTGCCCGGCCACCCCGACTACGCACGCGCCAGGCGCTACCTGCCGGACGGCGCCGGCGCCATCGTCGGGTTCGGCATCCGCGGCGGCGCTCGAGGCTGGCAAGCGGGTGATCGACGCGGTTCGCCTCTTCAGCCACCTGGCGAACATCGGCGATGCGAAGAGCCTGATCATCCACCCGGCCTCGACAACACATCAGCAGCTGTCGCCCGAGGAGCGGGCGGCCAGCGGCGTGACGGACGACTTCATCCGGCTTTCCATTGGAACAGAAGATGTCGCTGACATCATCGAATCAGCAGGTTCTGGAGGGCGTTGTTGGGCGTTGACCGTTGACCGTTGAGCGTTGACCGTTGGGCGCCCGACGCTTGACGCTCGACGCTTGACGCTCGACGCCACTCGTCATTTCACCGTGAGTATCCCCTTCATCCCGAGCGCGAAGTGGCCCGGGAACGAGCAGAGGTAGGTGTAGTCGCCGGGCTGCTTGGGCGCGGCAAACGTCGCGTCCACCGTTTCGCCCGGGCCCACCAGCCGCGTCGAGGCGATCACCTGGTCCTTCACGGCCGGCGCGATGAACTCGGTGTCGCGGGCGTTCATCGACGCGTCCACGAACTTCTTCGGGTCGACGCCCTTCTTGAGCAGCACGAAGTTGTGGCCCATGGCCACCTTCGGCATCTGGCCGACGCCCTTCAGCACCACCTTGAGCATCTCACCGGGGCGGGCGGTGATCGCGGGGACGCTGAACTTCATGTTGTCCCCAACCTCGATCTGCACGATGCGGGGAGCGGCCTGGCGGGCCTGGACGGGCGACAGGATCGCGAGGATGATGGCGGCGCACGCGAGGGGACGGGCAATCGGCATTGGTTTCTCCTGATCTCCGGTTTGAAATCAGCATATCGCGAAGCTCGAGCTTCGCGCCCACAGGACCAGCTCAACCTCCGAACATGCTTTTTGCCACGAACAGCACGTTGGCGGGCCGCTCGGCCAGCCGCCGCATGTACCACGGGAACCAGAACTCGCCGTAGCTGATCAGCACCCGGAGCGGCGCGCCTTCGCGAACCAGCCGCGCTTGAAGGGGCCGCTGGATGCCGTACAGCATCTCGAACTCATAGGCGGTGGGGGGAACGTGGTGCTCCGCGATGACGGCCCTCAGCCGCTCGATGAGCCTGTCGTCGTGCGTGCCCACACCGAGCATGGTGCCTCGTGGCACGTCGGGCTGGAGCATTCGAGCGGCCAGCCGGAAGTAGTTCTCGTCCACGTCCGCCTTCTTGGGGAACGCGATCTCGGGTGGCTCCCTGTAGGCGCCCTTGACCAGGCGAATAGCGGGCGCCAGCGGCAAGCAGCGAATCGAGATCGGCAGCGCTGCGGTGGAGGTACGCCTGGAGGCACAGGCCGGTCGCGCGCCGAACGCTGGCGGACGCGGCGGAACAGCGCCAGCGTCGGATCGACGTACTTGCTGCTCTCCATGTCGATCCAGATCATGTTGCCGCGCGCCTCGGCGCGATCGACGAGGGTCTGCAGGTTTGCCGCGCAGGCGTCGGGGCCCAGGTCGAGTCCCAGCTGCGTCAGCTTGACCGACACCTGCGCATCGAGTCCCGCCGCCTGGATGCGGTCGAGCAGCTGCAGGTAGTGCTCGGTCACCTGGCCGGCTTCGGCAATCGACGCGAGGTTCTCGCCGAGGTGCGTGAGGATCGTTCCAGTGCCGCGCTCCGCCTGCTGCCGCCGGCACGCGTCGAGCGCCTCGGCCATCGACTCGCCCGGCATGAAGCGCGAAACCGAGCGGCGGACGAACGGGGCCCGCATGGCGTGCTCGCGCAACCACACGCTCTCGGCACCCGCCAGAAGCACGCTCCGCATGATCGACATCTGATGGTCTCCCTCGCAAAGCTGGAGCTTTGCGCCACGCCCAAGGCTGGAGCTTTGCGCCACGCCGGAGCCCGGCTCAGCTTTGCACCAACCGGTGACCGGCTGCGCACGCGCCTTGCATCCAAATGCGCGGCCGGAGCGTCCTAATCGTTACAGGTCGCCCGTCATGTCCCGGAAGGTATCCGTTCCATTCTAGCTCAGCGACGGCCGGCACCCCGCCAGCCAGGAAAGGACACATGGCCACCACCAGCAAGCTCGCCATCGCCAAGGACGTCACGGAACTGATCGGCCGCACGCCGCTCGTGTCCATCAACCGGATCGGCGCCGGCCTCCCCGGACAGATCGTCGCGAAGCTGGAAAGCTTCAACCCCGCCTCGAGCGTCAAGGACCGAATCGGGGCCGCGATGATCGACGCCGCCGAGAAGAGCGGGACGATCGACAAGGACACCATCCTGCTCGAGCCGACCAGCGGCAACACCGGCATCGCGCTGGCGTTCGTGTGCGCCGTCCGCGGCTACCGGCTGGTCCTGATGATGCCTGAGACGATGAGCATCGAGCGCCGCAAGCTGCTCAAGGCCTTTGGCGCCGAGCTGATCCTGACTCCCGGTCCCGAAGGGATGCCTGGCGCCATCCGCCGCGCGCAGGAACTTGCCGCCACCGACCCCCGCTACTTGATCCTCCAGCAGTTTGCCAACCCGGCGAACCCGGACGTGCATCGCCGCACGACGGCGGAAGAACTCTGGCGGGACACCGACGGGCAGATCGACTACCTCGTCGCCGGCGTCGGAACGGGCGGGACGATCACGGGCGTCGGCGAGGTGATCAAGCCGCGCAAGCCGTCGTTCAAGATCGTGGCGGTGGAACCGTCCGAGTCGCCGGTGCTCTCCGGCGGCAAGCCCGGCCCGCACAAGATCCAGGGGCTTGGCGCGGGATTCGTCCCGGACGTCCTGCGGCGCGAGTTGATCGACGAAATCATCACCGTCAACAGCCCCGACTCCGGCGCGATGGCGCGCCGCCTGGCTCGCGAGGAAGGGATCATATCGGGCATCTCGTGCGGGGCAGCCATGCTGGGAGCGGTGGCCGTGGCGAGCCGCGAGGAGAACCGGGGCAAGATGATCGTGGTCGTCCTTCCCGACACGGGCGAGCGTTACTTGAGCACCTGGCTCTTCGAGGATCAGGCATGACCCCGGGCCGCGAGATCGCCGTGCGGCAGCCGCAGCACGGGCGCAGACCGATCGAACTGGCGGCCGTCGTGGATGAATTGTGCGCGCCCGACGAGATCATGGTGCGGCCGCCGTCCGAGGGCTGCCACCCGAACCTGCCGTCGCAGGACATCCTTGGCCGGATGGTCCTCGAATTCCGCACGGTGCTCTTCCCCGGCTACTTCGGCACGACGTCGGAGCTGACGCCGGAGGGCCTGCACTTCCACGTTGGATCGACGCTCGACCGCCTGGTTCGCAGCCTGGGCCAGCAGATCCAGCGCGGGTTCTGCTTCGTCTGCCGCGACCGCAATCCGGACAACTGCCCGCAGTGCGAGGAGCGGTCGCAGCGAGCCACCGAGCAGTTCGTCGCGTGCCTGCCCGCGGTGCGCCGACGCCTCGCGAAGGACGTGCAGGCGGCGTACGACGGCGACCCCGCCGCCAGCAGCCCCGCCGAGACGATTCTCTGCTACCCGGGCATCCTCGCCCTCACGTGTTACCGCCTGGCGCACGAACTGCACCGCCTCGAGGTGCCGCTGCTGCCGCGCATCATCACCGAGCACGCGCACGCGCTCACGGGGATCGACATTCACCCGGGAGCGCGGATCGGGGACAGCTGTTTCATCGACCACGGCACCGGCGTCGTGATCGGGGAGACGTGCGAGATCGGCCGGCGCGTCCGCATCTACCAGGGCGTGACGCTCGGCGCGCGCAGCTTCCCGGTGGACGAGCACGGCAACCCGGTCAAGGGCATCCCGCGCCACCCGATCGTCGAGGACGACGTGGTGATCTACGGCGGGGCGACGGTGCTCGGACGGATCACCATCGGCGCCGGCTCGGTCGTCGGCGGCAACGTCTGGCTCACCCACAGCGTGCCGCCGGCCAGCCGGGTCACGCAGGTGGAAGTCAGGCAGGAGCAGCACTTCGGGGGATCGGGGATCTAGGAACCTGCCAGCCGTGTCCGCGCCCGGCGCCGTGACCGTGTCGGCCGGCGCCTGACGCTGTCCACGGTATTGACCACGAAGGACGAAGGGCACAAACGCCAGCCCGCTGCCTGCGGTCTTCGGCGCCGTCATTCGGGAGCGGGACAATCTTCGTTCTTTGTGATCTTGGTGTCCTGGTGGTGTCGTCCAGCGGTCCAGCCGGCTGCCTCGTATGCTACGCTGACAGGTCGTGAGCCTCGAGCCCTGGGCTCCGAGCCAGCAACGCGCCATGCCTCGCTACAAGCTGACGATTGAATACGCCGGCACCCGCTACAGCGGCTGGCAGGTGCAGAAGAACGCCCGCACGGTGCAGGGCGAGTTGCAGCGGGCCATCAAGGAGGCGAGCGGCTCTCCCGCCTTCGACCTGCAGGGATCGGGGCGGACCGACGCCGGGGTCCACGCGCTCGAGCAGATTGCGCACCTCGAGATCCCGACGAACCTCCCGCCCGAAACGCTGCGGCGGCGGATCAACGACGTCCTCCCCGTCGACATCAACGTCCTCGCCATCGCGGCCGTCCGTCACAAGTTCCACGCGCGGCACGACGCCGCGTCGCGCAGCTATCTCTACCAGGTGGCGCGCCGCCGCACCGCGTTCGCGAAGCCGTTCGTGTGGTGGGTGAAGGAGGACCTCGACCTCGACCGGATGCGCGAGGCCGCGGCGGGCTTTGCCGGGATGCACGACTTCCGTTCCTTCAGCGACAGCGATCCCGGCGAGTCCTCCACGAAGGTGCTGTTGGACGACGTGCAGGTGGGCGAAGAGGGCGACCTGATCCTCGTCCGCGTGGTCGGGTCGCACTTCATCTGGAAGATGGTGCGGCGAATCGTCGGCGTGCTGGTGGAAATCGGCCGCGGCGGGTTGGAGCCGGAGGACGTGGCGGGATTCCTCCGGCAGGACCTCGCCGGTGCCGGCACGGCTGACCGCACCGGCTTCCGGCCTGTTCCTGGAGCGCGTCGTCTACGAAGGCGAGCCGCGCGAGGCCCCGCTGAGGGCGGTCACGCCGCTGGCGCGGGGTGGGCGGACCTGAAGGTCCGCCCCTCGGCGGGTCTAAGACCCGCCCTACTTTCCGTAGACGATCTTGCCGCCGACGATCGTGTAGGCGACCTGGGCCTTCTGGATCTCCGCTTCGGGAATCTGCGTGATGTCGGCCGACAGCACCGTGATGTCTGCCAGGCGGCCCGCCTTCAGCTGCCCCTTGAGCCCCTCCTCGAATGCCGCGTAGGCGCCGTTCAGCGTGTACGCCTTGAGCGCCTCGGCGCGCGTCATCCGCTGGTCGCCGTAGAAGACCTGGCCGTTCTTCTGCTTGCGCGTGACGAGCGCGTAGTAGCCGGGCAGCGGATCGACTTCCTCGACCGGCGCGTCCGTCCCGTTGGCCACCACCGCCCCGCTCTTCATCAGCTTCTGCCAGACGTACGCGCCTTCCTCGGCCCGCTGTGGGCCGAGGCGCGCGAGGACGTAGGGCGCGTCCGACGTGCAGTGGATCCCCTGCATCGACGCGATGACGCCCAGCTGCCCGAAGCGGGCGATGTCGGGCGCGGCGATGTGCTGCGCGTGCTCGACGCGCCATCGCACGTCCTTCTTGTCGGGGTGCGCCGCGAAGGCGGCCTCGTAGAGATTGAGCGTTTCGCGGTTGGCGCGGTCGCCAATGGCGTGGATGCACAGCTGGTAGTCGTTCTCGATGGCGCGCTGGGCGGTCTGCGCGATCTGGTCGATCGGCCGCACGTTCAGCCCGGTGCTCGACGGGAGATCGGCGTAGGGCTCCAGGAGCCAGGCGCCGCGGGAACCGAGCGCGCCGTCCATGTAGGCCTTGATCGCCCGCACCGTGAGGTGGTTGTTGTGGGCGCCGACCGTCCGGTACTTCTTCAGGACGGCAGGATCCGTCGCGTTGTCCTCCTCGATCATCACGTACAGGCGGACGCCCAGCTTGCCGCCCTCCGCGAATCGCTTGTAGCGGTCGATCGTCTCGAGGCTGGCGCCGGCATCGTGGACCGTCGTGATCCCTTTCGACAGGAACTCGCGGTCGGCCAGCTCCACCTCGCGGTCGGCGTCGGCGGCCGCCTGCTCGGGCGTCCGGGCCGCGCGCGCCTCCGCGTACGCCTTGCCGGACGAGTCCCGAGGCGGTTTCCTTGAAGACGCCGGTCGCGTTGCCCTTGTCGTCACGGACGATCTGCCCGCCGGCCGGGTTCGGCGTCTTGCGGGTGATGCCCGCCAGCGCCATCGCCTTCGCGTTGGCGATCGTCGCGTGGCCGCTGGCATGCGTGAGGATGACGGGGTTGTCCGGCGCCGCCCGGCTCAGGAACTCGTGCGTGGGAAAGCCCTCGACCGTCTGCAGCGGCTTGTGTTCCCATTTTTCCTGGTGCCAGCCGCGGCCCACGATCCACTCGCCCGGCTTCGCCTTCTTGGCGGCGTCGGCGACCATGCCGACAATCTCGTCCCACGTCCGCGTCTTCATCAGCTCGAGCTGCATCTTCGCGGAGCCGACGCCGGTGAAGTGCGCGTGCGACTCGATGAAGCCGGGCATCGCGAACCGGCCGGCGAGGTCGATCACCTCGGTGTTCTGGCCGATGTAGGGCTTGATGTCGCGTGAGGTGCCGACCGCCTCGATCCGGTCGCCGCGCACGGCAATCGCCTCGGCGCCTGGCTTGTCCGGATCGACGGTCGCGACGCGGCCGTTGGTGAGGATGAGATCGGCGGGCTCGACCCTCGGGCCGCACGCCACGCACGCGAACCCGAGCGAGACGACGATGGCCCCCGCCATGCAGGAGCCGGCCGGACAACGCATGATGCCTCTTCTCCTTGCGGGGCTCCGCCCCGCGATGGCCGGGATTGTACAGGAATTCGGCAATTTCGCGATTTTGTGATTTGACGATTTCCAGCCTGCTCGTCCGGATACGATCGAAGCCTCGACGTTTACCGCGGAGACGCCGAGATCGCAGAGGACATTGATAGAATGATTGACCGATGGGCCTCTTCACCTCCTTCCAGTTGAAATCGCGCGACGCCGAGACGCGGCGGCGAGCGGCGCTCAAGCTCGGCACGCCCGGGCGCACGGCTTCCATCCCGACGATCCGGCCCCTGCTCGACGATCCGGAGTGGAGCGTACGCGAGGCGGCGGTTCGCGCGCTCGGAGCGATCGGGGATTCGGCCGTCGCACCCCTCCTTCTCGATGCCGTCCGGCACGCCGAGGACGCGCATGATGCGGAGGGGGCGGCCGCGATTCGCCGCGCGGCGGTTGCGGGGTTGATCCAGGTGGGCTCCGGCGCCCACGGCCCGCTCCTCGAGGCACTGCGCGACCGGGACGCGCGCCTGAGAGAGGCGGCGATCGAGGCGCTGGGCGGCGTCGGCGGACCGGACAGCGTGACCGCGTTGACCGCCGCTCTCGGCGACGACCGGTCGAATGTCAGGCAGGCGGCGGCGCCAGCACTGGCCCGCGCGGGCGGCGTGCAGGCGGTTCCCGCTCTCCGCGCCGCGCTGTCGCACAAGGACCCGGCCACGCGCCGCGCGGCCGCCCTGTCGTTCGGCTCCATCGGGGATGCGGCATCGGCCGAGGCGCTTCGCGCCGCAGTCGGCGACCGCGACCGGCCGGTCCGCGAGGCCGCCGTTCAATCGCTCGCGGCCCTGAGAAACGCTGCCGCGGTGGACGTGCTGTGCGCGGCGCGGCTCGAAGGCGACCGAGAGGTGAAAGCCTCGGCCGCGTCGGCCCTCCGATCGTTTGAGTGGAACCCGGCCGGCGCACGGCAGCACGCCGTCCACGCCGTCCTCCATGGCCAGTTCCTGGAGGCGGCGGCACAGGGCGGTGAGGCCGTGGCACCGCTCATCGTGGCACTGACCGAGCGAGACGCTGCGACCCGCCGAGGCGCGGCCGACGCGCTCGGCGCACTGGACGATCCACGCGTGGTCACGGCGCTCGCGCCGCTGCTGGCCGATCAGGACGCCGGCGTGCGCGAGGCGGCGGTCCAGTCGCTCGCCCGGAAGGCGTCTGCCGCCAGCTCGGAGCTCGTTCGAACGCTTGGGGACCGCGACCCGGCACGTGAGGCGGCTGCCAAAGCTGTCGGCCTGATCGGGGAACGCCTCGTCGCCTCCGCCATCATGGCACCCCTGTTGGCCGGCCAGCCCGCCAGGCACGGCGGCCTGGCGCTGCGAGTCGTCGGCGACCGAGATGCGCTGGACGAGGCGAGGAGAGCGGCGGATCTGCTCGAGATCCTCGTGCGGCAACTGCGCTCGAAACTGCCCTCGGAGACGCTGCAGGCGGTGGCCGCGCTCGACGATGTCATGCTGATCGAGCCGGGCCAGCGCCCGGACCCGGACGAGCGGGTGGCGTGCGACGAGATCAGGGGCGCAGCCCAGAAAGAGCTTGACCGACGGGCGAGCTGAGAACGCCGTCCGCGACAGGCGGGACGCCTGTCCTACCGGGTCCGGCCCACCGCCTCTATACGCGCCCCTTGCCCTTGATCAGATCCAGGAAGGCGCGGGCGGCGTGGCTGAGGGCGCGGCGCGCCGGGTAGATGAGACGGATCTGCCGCGCCAGCTTCAGTTCCTTGACGCGCACCTCGCACAAGCGCCCGCCGCTCGATCTCCTGCTCCACGCACATCCGCGGCAGGAACGCCACGCCCTCGTTGGCCTGCACCAGCTTCCGGATCGTCTCCACCGTCGGCATCTCCACGTCCATGTTGAGCGGCACCTTGTGCCGTTCGAACGCGTGCAGCACCTGGTTGCGGTACGGCGAGACGACGTTGTGCGCGATGAACATCTCCATCCCGAGATCCTTGATCGAGAGCTGCCTTGCGCGAGGCGAAGCGGTGCTTCGGCGACACGACGAACGCCAGGTGGTCGGTGTAGATCACGGTGGACTCCACCCGGGGATCGTGCGGGTCGTAGCTGATGACCCCCAGCTCGAGGTCCCCCTCGACAATCTGCGACGGCACGCTTGCTCGACAGGCTGCGGCGCACCTGCACCTGGATTCGCGGGTAGAGCCGGCGGTAGGCGGCGATGTGCGGCAGGAGGTAGAGCGTGGTCGACTCGTTGGCGCCGATCGCGAGGCGGCCGGCCGAGTTGTCGCGCAGCTCCGCGAGCGCGTTGTCCATCTCCGAGCGCAGGTTGTCGAACCGGCGGGCGTAGTCGAGCACCATGCGGCCGGCATCGGTCAGAATGCAGCTCCTTGCCGGTCCGGTCGATCAGGCGCTCGCCCAGCTCCGCCTCGAGCCGCTGGATCCGCGAGCGACACGGCCGGCTGCGTGCGGAACAGCTTCTCCGCGGCGCGCGAGAAGCTGCGCTCGGTCGCCACGGCCCGAAACACCTGCAGGGAATACCACTCCATCCGTCCTCCACTGCCCGCTGCCGCACGGTGCAAAGTGCAAGGGTGCAAAGGGTGCAAGGTGCAAAGGGCAAGTGCCCACTGCTCACGCGCGACGTCTCGACCGCGACAGGCGAGACGCCTGTCCTACTGCCCACGCCCCACTGCCCGCTGCTTATGTATTAGCTCGGCCTTATAATATTCCATTATCTTATCATCAAGCGCAACGGTATAAATTTGCCAAATCGCTGTGCCGACGCCATAGTGCGGGACTGCGAGGAGGCAGAGCCATGACGCAGCGCGTGCTGATCTTCGACACCACCCTGCGCGACGGCGAGCAGTCGCCCGGCTGCAGCATGACCGTGCGCGAGAAGCTCCGGATGGCCGGGAAGCTGGTGGAACTCGGCGTGGACATCATGGAAGCCGGCTTCCCCATCGCCTCCGAAGGCGACTTCGAGGCCGTGCGCGCGGTGGCCGGCGAGTATCCGCGGCGTCACGGTGGCAGGCCTCGCCCGCGCCTGCACGCTCGGACATCGAGCGCGCCGCCGCGGCGCTCGAAGGCGGCCGACCGGCCGCGCATCCACACCTTCATCGCCACCAGCGACATCCACCTAAGTACAAGCTGAAGAAGATCGCGCGCAGCAGGTGCTCGACGAGGCGGTGGCGGCCGTCGCGCCTGGCGCGGCGCTACGTGGACGACGTGGAGTTCTCGGCCGAGGACGCGACGCGCACCGACCTCGACTACCTGGACGCAGGTCTCCAGGGCAGTCGTCGCGGCCGGCGCCCGCACGGTCAACATCCCGGACACGGTCGGGCTACTCGCACGCCCGACGAGTTCGGCGCGCATGATCGGCCGCATCGTCGAGGCGCTCGGCGACTGCGGCGATCGTCAGCGTCCACTGCCACGACGACCTCGGCCTGGCGGTCGCCAACTCGCTGGCCGCCGTGCAGGCGGGCGCGCGCCAGATCGAGTGCACCATCAACGGCATCGGCGAGCGGGCCGGCAACTGCTCGCTCGAAGAAATCGTCATGGTCCTCGAAGATCCGCGCGCGACCGCCTGCCCGTACGCACCGGCATCCACACCGAGCACCTCTATCCCGGCCAGCCAGCTGCTCAGCAGCCTCATCACGTTCGGCCCGCAGCCGAACAAGGCGATCGTCGGCCGCAACGCGTTCGCGCACGAGGCCGGCATCCACCAGGACGGCTACCTGAAGGAGCGCACGACCTACGAGATCATCGAGCCGCGATCGGTGGGCGTGCCCGAGAGCCGGCTGGTGCTCGGGAAGCACAGCGGCCGCCACGCGCTGCGCAACCGCGCTGCGAGGACCTGGGGTTCGACTCTGACCGAGCGAGCAACTCGACGCATCTATCACGCGCTTCACCGCGCTGGCGGACCGGACGAAGAAGGGCGTCGATGGACGAGGAAATCGCGGCGCACTCGGCCGGCCGGGCCGGTGCATCGTCGCATGGCCCGTCGCAGGCGCGGCGGTAGCGCCTCGGCTGGCGTAGGCTTAGGCTAGGCTCAGACTCAGCAGCGTTGAAGCGAGACTCAGACCGGAGTTCTATGAACCTGCGCATTCTCGTTCTCCCCGGCGACGGCATCGGCACCGAAGTGACCGCGCGAGGCTGTCGCGCGTGCTCGCAGCGCGTCGCCGGCAAGTACGATCACACAGCTGCAGACTCACCGAAGGCCTGCTCGGGCGGCATCGCCATCCAGCAGACCGGGACGCCGCTGCCGGCCGAGACGCGCGAGGCTCGCGCGGCAGGCGGACGCCACGCTGATGGGCGCCGTCGGCCTGCCCGGTTTCGACAACGCTGCCGCCCGAACAGCGGCCCGAGCGCGGCCTGCTCGGATCTGCGGCAGGCGCTCGGGCGTGTACGCGAACCTCCGGCCGGTCTCGCACGTAGCCCGCGCTGCTCGACTCGTCTCCCCTCAAGAACGACCGTCGTCGAAGGCACGGACATGATCATCGTGCGCGAGCTGACCGGCGGGCATCTACTACGGCACGCCGCGCGGCATCACGCGGCAGCGGCGCCGACGAGCGCGCCGTCAACACCATGACCTACACGCGCGCGGAGATCGAGCGCGTCGCGCGCATGGCGTTCCAGCTGGCGCGGCGGCCGGCGCAAGCCACGTGACGAGCGTGGACAAGTCGAACGTGCTCGAGAACTCGCAGCTCTGGCGCCGCGTGGTCATCGAAGTCGCGGCCGGATACCCCGACGTGACGCTCGACCACCTCCTGGTGGACAACTGCGCGATGCAGCTGGTCCTCAACCCGCGCCGCTTCGACGTCGTGCTGACCGAGAACATGTTCGGCGACATCCTGAGCGACGAGGGCGCGGTGCTGGCGGGCTCCATCGGCATGCTGCCTCGGCGTCGATCGGCGACCGCCGGCCCTCGGGCGCCTGGGTCGGCCTGTACGAGCCGGTGCACGGGTCGGCGCCCGACATCGCCGGCCAGGACAACGCGAACCCGCTCGGCGCCATCGGATCGGCGGCGGCGATGCTCGACTACAGTTTCGGCCTGCACGAGAGGCCGCGGCGATCGCGAAGGCGATCGACGAGGTCGTCGCCTCCGGCTGCGTGACCGCCGACCTTCGCCCGCGCGCCAGGCCGGCCACCACCGAGGAGGTAGGCCGCGCCGTCTGTGAGGCGATCGGCGCGTAGGACAGGCGTCTCGCCTGTCGACGTAGGACAGGCGTCTCGCTGTCGACAAGCAACCGCGGCGTCCCTGGCCGCGTGATGGTGTTGGTATTCATGCCGCAGACGATCATCGACAAGCATCTGGGACGCGCACGTCGTCTCGCAGGCGCCCGGGCGCCCGGCGCTGCTCTACATCGATCTGCACCTGGTGCACGAGGTCACCTCGCCGCAGGCCTTCGAGGGCCTGCGCGAGCGCGGCCTGAAGGTGCGCCGGCCGGACCTGCACCTTCGGCACGACCGATCACAGCATCCCGACGACGCCGCTTCACCTGCCCATCGAGGACGAGATCGCCGCCCGCCAGGTGGCGCAGCTCGAGGCGAACTGCCGCGAGTTCGGCATCACCTGCCTACGGCCGCGGTCACGAGCGGCAGGGCATCGTGCACGTCATCGGCCCCGAGCTCGGGCTGACGCAGCCCGGCATGACCATCGTCTGCGGCGACAGCCACACCGCCACGCACGGCGCCTTTGGCGCGCTGGCGTTCGGCATCGGCACGAGCGAAGTGGAGATGGTGCTGGCCACCCAGTGCCTGCTGCAGCGCCGGCCGAAGACGCTGCGGGTGGCGGTCAACGGGGCGCTGCCGCGCGGCGTGGCGGCCAAGGACATCATCCTCGCCATCATCGCGCGCATCGGCGTCGGCGGCGGCACGGGGCACGTCATCGAATACACGGGCGACGCCATCCGCGCGCTCTCGATGGAAGAGCGGATGACGGTGTGCAACATGTCCATCGAGGCCGGCGCGCGCGCCGGCCTGGTCGCTCCGGACGACATGACGTTCGAGTACCTCGCCGGCCGCCCGTTCTCGCCGGCTGGCGAACGCTGGGACGCGCGCGATCGCGCGCTGGAGGACACTGGCGACCGACGCCGACGCTGCGTTCGACCGCGAGCTGGAACTGGACGCGGGCGAGATTGGCGCCGATGATCACGTTCGGCACGAATCCTGGCATGGGCATTCGGGTCGACCAACCGGTGCCCCGGCCCGAGGACGCTGCCGGGGCCGCGGACCGCGCGGCGCTGCGCCGCGCCCTCGATTACATGCAGATCCAGGCCGGCCGGCCGCTCCTCGGGCACACGATCGACGTGGTCTTCGTCGGCAGCTGCACGAACGGGCGGTTGTCGGACCTGCGGGAGGCGGCGGCCGTCCTGCGCGGCCGGCGCGTCGCGCCTGGCGTCCGGATGGTCGTCGTCCCCGGCTCGCGCCAGGTCAAGCAGGCCGCCGAGGCCGAAGGCCTGGACCGCGTGTTCGAGGAGGCAGGCGCGGAGTGGCGGGAGCCCGGCTGCTCGATGTGCATCGCGATGAACGGCGACCAGCTGCAGCCCGGCCAGACGGCTGTGTCGACCAGCAACCGGAATTTCGAGGGTCGGCAGGGCCCGGGCGGCCGGACGTTCCTGGCCAGCCCGGCCACCGCGGCAGCGAGTGCCATCGCCGGCGCCGTGGCGGATCCCAGGAGGCAGTCGTGAGCACCGAGCGAACGCCGATCACCCGGTTCGAGGGCCGCGCGGTGGCGCTGCCGATCGACGACATCGACACCGATCAGATCATCCCGGCGCGGTTCCTCAAGACGACGTCGCGCCAGGGCCTCGGCATCCACCTGTTCGACGACTGGCGGTACGAGGCCTCCGGCGTGCCCAAGCCGGACTTCATCCTGAACGCGCCGGCGGCGGAAGGCGCGTCGGTGCTGGTCGCCGGCCGGAACTTCGGCTGCGGCAGCTCGCGCGAGCACGCCCCGTGGGCGCTCGCCGACTTCGGCTTCCGCGCGATCCTCGCCGCGTCGTTCGCGGACATCTTCCAGCAGAACGCGCTGAAGAACGGGCTGCTGCCGATCGCGCTCGGCGAGGCGGACCACGGCGAGACCCTCGCGCGCGTCGTGGAGCGGCCGGGCGCGCTGGTCCGCGTGGACCTGGAATTGCAGATCGTCCGCGTCCCGGGCGACCGCGAAATCCCGTTCTCGATCGACCCCTTCGCCCGCGAGTGCCTGCTGCAGGGCGTGGACGAGATCGGCTACGTACTTCAGCAGCAGCACCTGATCGCGGAATTCGAGAAACGGAGACAGTAGGCCTCAGTGCCCGCGGGTGCAGGGTGCAAGGGTGCAGGGTGCAAGGGTGCAAGGGTGCAAGGGTGCATATCGCTGAATCCCTGCTAGCCTCGGCCAATCGCCAATCGTCAATCGCCATTCGTCAATCGTCATCCCTGAGGGCCCTCCGCCCTTTTCCGTTTGTCGGTTCTCCGCTCAATCCCTTCGATCGTCCTCGGGTTGGTGAGTTCCCGCAGCGCGTCCGACGCGACCCACCTGGCAGACGCTGAGTCGCTGGAGCGGAGGCGCCGGCACACGGCGAGCGCTTCGCGGTGCAATCGGCTGTTCCGCTTGCCGATCTGACGAAGCGCCCAGTTGACCGCCTTCTTCACGAGGTTCCGCCCGTCGGTCGCGTGCGATTCGATGACGGGCAGGAACTCGAGGAAGAGCGCGTCGGGCGCCTGCTTGGCGTGCACGGTCATCGCCGCCATCAGCACGAAGCCGGCGCGCTTGACGTGCTCGGCGGACCGGCCGCTCCACGCCAGTGCCTTTTCACGTGCGAACGGGGTGCGATCGAACAGGTTGGAGCAGGTGCCATCGACGAGCGCCCAGGAGTCGAACCCCCGGACCCATCGCTCCATCTGGCCGCGCGTCACCTTGGCCGGCTCGTCGACCAGCCCGGCGAGGAGCCTCGTTTCGAGCGCCCCGGTCTCCCACAGCGCCAGGGCGAGGCGATGGTCGCGGCCCAGGGCGCGCGCGCGGCCGCGAATCACCGGCACCGGCACGCCGAACACCAGCGCCGACCGGATGCCGTAGCGCGCCATGCCGGCGACGTTGTCCGGATTGCCCAGCGCCTGCAGCTCGGCGAAGATCTCGGCCGCGCGTTGTGCTGGGTCCATCGATGCTCCTTGTCGGGCGGGGCTTCAGACTCGCCGTTTGGCGCGGGTCTCAAGCCCCGCGCCGACAGCGGACCTGAAGGTCCGCTCTACAGACGGCGACCCCGGTAGAATGGAGGTTCATGGTACTGCATGACCACGCTTGAGGCACTCGGCTGGAACGAACGGTTGGCGCGCGAGTTCGAGCCGTTCGCGGCGCGCGGCTTCGTCGCGGCCCGGGTGGTCAGCGAGCACAAGCACATCTACCGGGTGGCTGGCGAGGAGCGCGAGCACCTCGCCGTCGTGTCGGGCGGCATGCGTCACCGCGCCACGACCGCCGTCGAGTACCCCGCGGTCGGCGACTGGGTCGCGCTCAGGATCCGCGAGGGCGAGCCCAGGCCATCCATCCAGTCGATCCTCACCCGCCGCAGCCGCTTCTCGCGCAAGGTGGCGGGCGACGTCACGCAGGAGCAGGTGGTGGCGGCGAACATCGACACGGTGTTCCTCGCCATGGGCCTCGACGCGAACTACAGCCTCCGGCGGATCGAGCGGTACCTCGTCACCGGGTGGGAAAGCGGCGCGCAGCCGGTCGTGCTGCTGACGAAGGCCGACCTGTGCGACGAGGTGGACGCGCGCCGTGCGGAAGTGGAGTCGGTGGCCAGCGGAGCGCCCGTACTGGTCACCAGCGCGCGCAGCGGCAACGGCGTCGAGCATCTTCGCCCGTACCTGACGCCCGGGCACACCGTCGCCATCCTCGGATCATCGGGCGTCGGAAAGTCCACGCTGATCAACACGCTCATCGGCCGCGACGTGCAGCGGACGGCAGAACTGTCTGCCGACGGGACCCGCGGCCGCCACACGACGGCGCACCGCGAGCTGATTCATCTGCCGGACGGCGGCCTGATCATCGACACGCCGGGCCTTCGCGAGATCCAGCTGTGGGAAGTCGGCGATTCCCTCGAGACCGCGTTCCGCGACATCGATCGGCTCTCGGCAGGCTGCCGGTTCCGCGATTGCCAACACGAGACCGAGCCGGGGTGCGCGGTGCGCCTGGCGGTCGCCGAGGGGCGCCTCCCGACCGACCGCCTGGACAGCTACCTCAAGCTGCGCGGGGAGGCGGCGCACCTCGCGGAGAAGCAGGACCAGCTGGCGATGCTCGAAAAGAAGAAGAAGTGGAAGACGATCAGCAAGGCGATACGCAACATCAAGCCGGAAAGGAAGTAAGCGGCGATGAGGGACATGCTGTTCGTGGGCATCGGGGGGCACGCGGTCGCGCTCGACCGCGCCACCGGCCAGGAAGTGTGGCGGACGAAGCTGAAGGGCGGCGAATTCGTCAACGTCTCAGTGGACGGCAGCGAGGTGTTCGCGAGCGCGCGCGGGCAGATGTTCTGCCTCGACGCGGCGACCGGGTCCGTGCGCTGGCAGAACGAACTCAAGGGCCTCGGGCTGGGCCTCGTCAGCATCGCCGGAAACGGTGCAGCGACGGTCGCCGAGTCGGAGCGTCGCCGCCGCGCCGCCGCCGCCGCTGCATCCTCTTGAACGAAATGGGAGAACGAAGACCGGACGTAGGCAGTCGGCAGCAGTTATCCCCAGCTGCCTACTGCCTGCTGCCTACTGCCTATGTCGCCTGGAACTCGGTGTCTTCGGCGTCGAGCGCATCAGGATCGGGCGGCGCATCAGGATCGGGCGGCTCGAGGCGGAACAGGTCGGGGGTCTCCCCGGCTGGAAGGTCCTGAACGTCGCGGAGCTTGCGCGCGATGGTGCGGCTCTGTCGGGTGACCGCGTCCATCTTGTTCGACGCCTCCTGCAGTTTCTTCTGCACGCCGCCCAGCAGGTCGCCGAACTTGCCGAACTGCGTCTTCACCGCTCCCAGCACGCGCCACACCTCGCTCGAGCTCCGCTCGATCGCGAGGCTGCGGAATCCCATCTGCAGGCTGTTGAGGATTGCCCACACGGTGGTCGGCCCGGCCACGACCACCCGCTCGTCCCGCTGAATCGTGTCCGCCAGCCCCGGCCGCCGGAGGACCTCGGCGTAGAGCCCTTCGGTGGGAAGGAACAGGATCGCGAAGTCCGTGGTCTGCGGAGGATCGAGGTACTTCGTGCGGATGTCGTGCGCGCAGCCCTTGACGCGCTGTTCCAGCTGGCGGGCCGCCGCCTCCACCCCTTCGGCGTCGCCGCGCTCCGACGCCTCGAGCAGCCGCTGGTAGTCCTCCTGCGGGAACTTCGCGTCGATCGGCAGCCACACCACCGCATCGGTCTCGTCGCGCCCGGGCAGGCGGATGGCGAACTCGACGCGGTCCGCGCTCCCCTCCTTCGTCGCGACGTTCGTGCCGTACTGCCCCGGGGCCAGCACCTGCTCCAACAGCGCCCCCAGCTGCACCTCGCCCCACGTGCCCCGCGTCTTGACGTTGGTCAGGACCCGCTTGAGATCGCCGACCCCCGACGCGAGCGCCTGCATCTCGCCCAGGCCGCGGTGCACCTGCTCGAGGCGCTCGCTGACCGTCCGGAACGACTCGCCCAGCCGCGCCTCCAAGGTTCCCTGCAGGCGCTCGTCCACCGTGACGCGGACCTTCTCCAGGTGAGCGGCGTTGTCCTCCTGCAGCGCGCGGAGCCGCTCCTCGACCGCGGCGCGCAGCGCCTCCAGCTTCCGCTCGTTGCTTTCCGAGAGCGACGCCAGCCGCTGCGCGAACGATTCGAGGCCGTCGCGCTGGACGTCCGACACGCGTGCCATCGACGCCGACAGCAGGTCGCCGAGCTGCGTCAGGCCGGCGAGCACCTCCTCGCGCAGTTCCTTGGCGCCGGCCGCCGACTCGGCACGCGCCCGCGCCATCTCGTCGCGCAGCGCCCGGTCGGCCCGTTCCTGGCCGTTCTCGATGGCGCGCAGCCGGCCGTCGAGGCCCGCGACGTCGATTCGCGGGACGCGAACGAGCAGGAAGGCGGCCATCACGACAAGCGCCGCCAACAGGATCACGGACAGGATGACCAGGGGTTCCACCATCGCGCACAGATGATACGATGATTCCCCATGAATACGCGCTCCATCCGCCTTTCGGCTGTCGCCCTCGTCGCCCTGCTGCTGTCGGCACCCGCCGCGCGGGCCGGCGACAAGATCCTCCACCTGGCCATCGGGGACCCGGCGCGCAAGGACCGCGAGGCGCCGCTCGTGCTCGACGCGATTACCGATACCAGGACCGGCGAGCAGATCACCCCCGACGAACTGGCCAGGCAACTGGCGGGCACGCGGCTGCTGCTGATCGGCGAGGAGCACACCAACGCGGATTTCCACGGCGTGCAGCTGCGCGTCCTCCAGGCCCTCGTCAAGTCGGGCCGGAAGGTCCTCGTCGGCCTCGAGATGTACCCCTACACGGAGCAGCGGTTCCTCGACCAGTGGCGCGACGGGCTGCTGACCGAGGAGGGCTTCCTGCGCCTGTCGCGCTGGTACGACAACTGGGGCTACAACTGGCAGTACTACCGCGACATCTTCCTGCTGGCGCGCGACCACCGCGTGCCGATGTTCGCCGTCAACACGCCGCGCGAGGTGGTGGCCGCCGTCCGCAAGAAGGGGCTCGCAAACCTCACGCCCGAGGAATCGGCGCACATCCCGAAGGAAATCGACGTCGACAACGCCGACCACATGACTTTCTTCCGCACGACCTTCGAAGACGAGCAGGGGCCCGTCCACGGCGGCGGCATGGGCGAGGACATGTGGAAGAACATGCTGAGCGCCCAGTGCACCTGGGACGCGACGATGGGCTACAACGCGGTCCAGGCGCTCAAGCAGGCGAATGACCCGAAGGCCATCATGGTGGTCCTCGTCGGGTCCGGCCACGTCGCCTACGGCCTGGGGATCGAGCGGCAGGCGCGCAAGTGGTTCGACGGCACGATCACCTCCCTCATCCCGGTCGCCGTGACGATGGAGAAGGTGGGGCCGATCAAGAGCGTCCGAGCCTCGTACGCCAACTTCACGTGGGGCGTGCCGGAGGAGGTCGACTCGATGTTCCCCACGCTGGGCACGTCGACCGCGGTCGGCCAGGGCGACACCCAGCGGAAAGTGATCATCGTGCAGAAGGGTTCCGCGGCGGAACGGGCGGGGATCAAGGTGGGCGACATCATGACGTCGCTCGACGGCGTGTCGCTCGACGACAAGGAAACCTTCAGCCGCTTGATGGCGGCCAAGCGGTGGGGCGACACGGCGGCCATCGGCATCAAGCGCGGCGACCAGAACCTGACCGTCACCGCCGTGTTCCGAAGAACGCTGCCCGAGGCGTCGAAATAACGAGGCAAGGGTGCAAGGGTGCACGGGTGCAGAGGGTGGGCTCAGGTGCAAGGGTGCATCGGTGCAGGGTGCACGGTGCAAGGGTGCAAGGGTGCAACGGCGCAAGGGTGCAACGGTCGCCAGCTGCCGGCCGTCAGCTGCCTACTGCCAGCTCCCGCTCAGCACACGGTTGGGGGAGGGTAGCGCAGCGGCTCGGAGGGCTTCGGACGCAGCGACTGCACCGTGCTGCACAGCTCGCGCGCAGCATCGCTGACGCGCGCAGCGAGCGGGGCGCCGGCGGGCATCTTGTGACTGGCGAGATCCGCGATCGCCGAGTAGTGCCACACGATCAGCGAGCCGCCCCGGAAGCGGTCCAGCACGCCCAGGCCGAGCCGACGGATGTCGGTGAGCGTCGTCTCGATGTTGTGCACCGCGTCGGCGGCCTTCAGTGCCGCCTCTTCGGGTGAGGCGCCGCACAACTTCTCGAGCTGTTCGCGCTTGCGCTCCAGCCAGTCCAGCGGCACGCCGCCGTCGTTCTTTCGCTCGCTCACCGCGAGCACCAGCTCCAGCACGCTGTGGCCGAACTCGTCAGCGATGAAGTCGAGGAACGCGTCGCGGAAAGCCAGCGGTGCGGCCGGACACGGCAGGCGCCCGTCACCCGCGAAACGGTTGAGGCGCTCCTGCACCTCGACGTGATTGTACTTGGTGTCTTCCACGGTGTCGTGGAGCAGGCCCGCCACGACGAGGTCTTCGCCGTAGCCGTAGCCCTCGAGGAGGACCGCCACGCTGACAGGATGCTCGATGTAGGGGATCGCCGTGCCCTTGCGGACCGCGCCTTCGTGCGACAGGCGGGCCACACCGAGCGCCCGTTCGACCCGCGGCGACGGCCTCGAGAACCGCTCGATCATCGATGGCTCCGTTGCGTGATGGTCTCCGCCCTCGCGGAATCCGGCGTCTGCCGGATGCCCTCCTGCAGAGTCAGCGCCCTCGGCGTCCCGCTATTGTATCGCGGCTGGCCCTGCTCTTGCTCCCTGCGCCCCGAGGCCGGAACGCCATGCGTTACATCGCTCTCGCCTGCGACTACGACGGCACCCTTGCGCACGACGGGCGCGTGACGGAGGCCACCATCGCGGCGCTCGAACGGGTGCGCGCGTCGGGCCGCAAGCTGCTCCTCGTCACCGGCCGCCGGCTGGAAGACCTCGCGTCGGTGTTTGGGCGCCTGGATCTGTTCGACCGCGTGGTCGCCGAGAACGGGGCACTCCTTGGCGATCCGGCACGCCGCGAAGAGCGGCAGCTGGCCGAGGCGCCGCCGCCCGCCTTCGTCGAACGGCTCCGGCAGCGCGGCGTCGCGCCGCTCGACATCGGCCGCGTGATCGTCGCCACCTGGCGTCCCCAGGAGGCGGAGGTCCTTGGCGCCATCCAGGACCTCGGGCTCGAGTTCCAGGTGATCTTCAACAAAGACGCGGTGATGGTGCTGCCGCCTGGCGTGAACAAGGCGTCGGGCCTGCAGGCGGCGCTCAAGGACCTCCGGCTGTCGGCGCACAACGTGGTCGCGATCGGAGACGCGGAGAACGACCACGCCATGCTGCAGGCGTGCGAGTGCGGGGTGGCGGTCGCCAATGCGCTGCCGACGCTCAAGGAGCGGGCAGACATCGTGACGGTTGGCGATCACGGCGCCGGCGTCGAGGAGCTGGCGGATTGGCTGGTGGCGTCCGACCTTGCCGAACTCGAGCCGTCGCTCGTGCGACACGAGATCCTCCTCGGCCAGCGGGAGGACGGCCAGGAGATGCGGCTGCCCGGATACGACGGCTGCGTCCTGCTCACCGGTCCGTCGGGCGGCGGCAAGTCGACGCTCACCAACGGCGTGCTCGAACGGCTGTGCGACGCCGACTACCAGTTCTGCCTGCTGGACCCGGAAGGGGACTTCGAGCAGTTCGGGACAGGAGTGCTCGTCGGCACGATTCGCAACCCGCCCGACGTCGAGGAGGTCCTCAGCGTGCTCGACACGCCGGGCCAGAACGCCATCGTCAACCTGACCGGGGTGCCCACCGACGAACGGCCCGCGTTCTTCGAGCGGCTGCTTCCGCGGCTGCTCGAGCTGCGCGCGCGGACCGCGCGCCCGCACTGGGTCATCCTCGACGAGGCGCACCACTTGCTGCCGGTGTCGTGGCGCCCGGTGCCGTCGCTGCTGCCGCAGCGCCTCCACAACGTGCTGATGGTGACGCTGGAGCCGGCGCTGCTCGCGCCCGCGATCCTCCGGCCGGTGACGACGATGCTCCTGCTGGGCGACCGGCCGGGCGCGGCAGTGGAGGCGCTGGCGACGGCGGTGGGAGAGCGCGCGCCGTCACTCCGGCCGATGCGGTTGGAAGAGGGACATGCGGCGATCTGGGTGCGCAGCATGCCGCTGGGCCTCCAGCAATTCAAGGTGGAACCGCCCCGCGAGCGGCATCGGCGGCACCGGCGGAAATACGCCGAGGGCGAGCTGATTCCCGAGGAGCACTTCGTGTTCCGCGGACCGGACGGGAAGCTGAGACTGGCTGCCGAGAACCTGCGGACGTTTCTGAAAATGGCCGAGGGGGTGGACGAGGCGACCTGGCTGCACCACCTCGAACGAGGCGAATACTCCAAGTGGTTCCGCGCGGCGATCAAGGACGAGCAGCTGGCCGACGAGGCGGCGGTGGTGGAGGCGGCCAGGCTGCCCGCCGGCGAGAGCCTGGCCCGAATCAAGCAGGCGATTCAGCGACGCTACGCGGTGTGACGGCCTCACTCGAGGCGAAGCCGAAGCTTCGCCCTACACCTTGCACCGCTGCACCTTGCACCCCTGCACTTTGCACCCTTGCACCCTTGCACCGGATCCGTGCCAGGGACCGGGAAGGGCAATGACGATTGCATGACGAGTGACGATTGGCGAATGACGAATGGGCGGTCTTGCACCCTTGCACCCTTGCACCGTGCACCCTTGCACCCTTGCACCCCTCGTCTCACACATGATTCCGGAGCATGAGCTCCTTCGGGTGGGGCTCGAGGTAGACCTGCGACGCCAGGTAGTCCACGCCGCACCGCCGGACATGGTGACGCAGCAGCGTGATGGGCACGACCAGCGGCACCAGGCCCTTCTGGTAATCGACGATGGCGCCCGCCAGTTCCTGCCGCGACTCGGCGTCGAGCGTGTCGCGGAAGTACCCAAGCATGTGCTGCAGAACGTTGACGTGCCGCCGGGGCGTGGCCATCATCGCCAGCGCGCGCATGAACGCCTCCGGATACTGCTCGCGGACCTCGGCGCGGGGCAGCGACGCCGCGCGCGCCACGAGGCGGCCCAGAGACTGGTAGGCCGACGGCGAGTGGGCGAGGAGCGTGAGCTTGTGCGCCGTGTGGAACTGCACGAGAGCCCCGATCGTCCAGCGCCCGGCGAACAGCACCTGCAGGCGGCGGTGCGCGAAGACCCGCTCGACGAAGTTTTCGCGAAGCCGGGGATCGGAAAGCCGGCCTTCCTCCTCGACGGGCAGCAGCGGCAGCCTCTCGATCAGGGCCTCGGCGAACAGCCCGCGCCCCGTGCGCGCCGGGGATCCATGCGGGTCGTAGACCTTGACGCGCTCCATCCCGCAGCTCGGTGAGTCCTTTTTCAGGATGTAGCCGTCCAGGTCCTCCTTCGCCAGCGCCTCTGCCCGCCGGCGCGCAAACTCGCGCATCGCCTGCGTATGGTCCGTGCTGCTCTTCACGCCGACCAGGCGCACGCCCGCGTCCTGCCGAACGAGGCGAATGGGTTCGCGCGGCGTCCCCATCCCGACCTCGACCTCCGGGCACACGGGCACCCACTCGACGTGCTGGCCGAAGGTGTCCACCAGGAAGGCGTCGCGCTTGTGGCCGCCGTCGAAGCGCACCTTCTGGCCGAGCAGACAAGACGAGACGCCGATGCGCACGGAGGAGAAAGAAGACATCAGATCTTCCAGACTGCCTACTGCCTACTGCCTACTTCTTTATCCACCTTCTTATGTATCCCTTGCTGTCGAATTTCCGCGAGGTGCTGGCGAGCGACATGTAGCGCACGGTCCCGAAGATCGGCCGTTCCGGGCCCCAGGCCCGGTCGTGCTTGCCGCCGATCGCCCAGGCGATGCCCGCATAGCCGTTCGGGTCGCGGCCATCGATCTCGTACCGGTCGTTGAGCGCGATCGCGGCCGCCATCGCTTCTTCGGGCGACGACGACCACTCGAGGATCTTCTTCGCCCAGTACATCCTCAGGTATCCGTGCATCCAGCCGGATTCCATCATCTGGCGCTGCGACGCGTTCCACAACGGGTCGTGCGTCTCGGCTGCGTCCAGCTGCGACTCGGAGTAGACCCACGGCCGCTCGTCGCGCCGATGGCGGTCGAGCGTCGCCCGCGCCCACCGCTCGCAGCCCTCCAGCCGATCGTACTGCGGGTTGAACCGGACGAAGTTCACCGCGAGTTCCCTGCGGACGATGAACTCCTCGAGGAAGGCCTCGCGGTCCTCGCCTGGAGCGCCGGAGGCTTCGACGGCGAGGGCAACCTCGCGCGGCCCGATCTGTCCGAAGTGCAGGTAAGGCGAGAGGCCGCTGGTACCGTCCTGCGCCGGCTCGTTTCGCGCGGCCGCGTACCCCTCCAGCCGGTTCCGCACGAACGCCTTCAGCCGCGCGTGCCCGGCCGCCGAGCCTCCGATGCGTTCCGAGACCGGCGGAACGCGCGAATCCACCTCCAGCCGATCGAGGAGGGTCAGCCAGTCTTCTTCCGCCGATCGCAAAGCTGGAGCTTTGCGCCACGCCTGCCTGCTCTCGGGCGGCCACGGTGTGCGCGCGGTCCGGCGGGGCACCGGGCGCAGGCACCACTCCAGCTGTCGGTGGATGCGCGGCCGGATGGTCGCTGCCGAATACTGCTCCTTCTCGAGCAGCATGGACGGCACGACGACGTCTGCGTCCACCGTCCAGAAGGGAACGCGGCCTGCGCCGGTGACGTCGCGTCGCCACTGCTCGGGCTCGCGCAGCGGGTTCTCGTCGCCGACCAGAAGCGCCGCTCCCACCTCGTCGCAGAACCGCGTGACCTCGTCAACGCGGCCGCAGCGGAGGACGAAGCCCACGCGCCGCGCCGCGAGCGCCGCCGGCAGCTCGCGCAGCCCCTCGAGCATGAACTGGTAGTGGCGCAGGTTGGCCGACGGGTAGTCGTTGACGAGCACGAAGAGCGCGACGACCGGTTTGCCGAGCAGGTTGCCGGCCGCGATGGCGACATCGAGCGCGGGGTTGTCGGTGGCGCGCTGGGCCCGCTGCATCCAGTAGACGACTGCCCCGCCGTCAGGGTCGGGCGGACCCGGGCGCCGCACGAGGATGCGCGGGTCGTCGGAAGGAAGGGCGGAGGCCACGGCCGTATGTTAGGTCATTTGTCGAATTTGGCGATTTTGCGATTTTCGAGTCCCACGCCTTCAGCCGAGGCTGGAGCATCGCCCTTCCGGAAATCGCCGAATCGTCAAATCGCTCAAATCGCAGGAGAAGGTCAGCGCTTGCGGATCCTGGCGCGAGAGGCTGACGGCAGGTTGGTCATGCGGAAGATCAGCAGGTGTCCGGCCGTGGAAAACCGATAGAATACGCCCCGATGTCGGTATCGGCTGCAGCATCTTACCATCCTCGCCCGCAGGACGTGGCGCGAAGCGCCAGCTTCGCGTTGACCGCAGCCCGCGCAGGTGTGGCGCGAGCTCCAGCTTCGCGTTCGCAGTGTGGCGCGAAGCTCCAGCTTCGCGTTGACAGTCGCGCTCGTGCTCTTGGCGCTTGCGGCGACGCCCATGGCGGTTCCCGTTCCGCCCCAGGCCGCTGGCGGCGGCACGGTGCCACGCTTCGCCATCGACGCCAACCCGATCGCGCTCACCGGCCCGGCGCGCCCGTCGCGGTACATGGAGGCCTCCGGCCGCCGCGCCGCCTTCCTGGGACGCGAGGACGGAAGCTTCGAGGCCTGGGCCTACCCGCTCAAGATCCTGCACGGCTTCAACCTCGCGTTCGGGATCGCCGCCTATGCCGATCCGATCCCCGCGAGCGAGCTTGCGTCGACCGTTGACATCCGGCCGGAATCCGCCACGGTCCGCTACGCGCACGCGGCGTTCACGGTCGATGCGACGTGGCTCGTTCCGCTGGACGAGGCTGGCGGGCTGGTCCTCCTGGACGTGCAGGCGTCGGAGCCGGTGACCGTGTTCGTGCGCTTCCGCCCGGACCTCAAGCCGATGTGGCCGGCGGCACTCGGCGGACAGTACAGCTATTGGGACGATGGGCTGAAGGCGTATGTCGTCGGCGAGGGCAGCGGGAAGAACGCGGCGATCGTCGGTTCGCCGCTGGGCCTCACGCCGCCCGAGCAGCCGGCGCACAACCTGCCCGACGCGCCCTCGCAGTTCGCCATCCGCATCACGCCGGAGATGGCCGCGCAGGGCCTCGTGCCGATCGCGATGGCCGCGAGCCCCGACAAGCTGGATGGCGCGAAGAAGACGTATGCGAAGCTGCTGGCGTCGGCCGAGGCGGCGTACCGCGAGTCGTCCGCGCACTACCGCGCGCTGCGCGAGGAGATGACGAGCCTCGAGACGCCCGACGCCCGGATGGACCTGGCGTTCGAGTGGGGCAAGGTGGCGCTCGACAAGGGGTTCGTGTGCAACCCGCACCTCGGGTGCGGCCTCATCGCCGGCCTGGGCCCGTCGGGCACGACCGAGCGGCCAGGTTTCGGCTGGTACTTCGGCGGCGACACCTTCATCAACGCGTGGGCCATCTCGTCGTACGGCGACCTCGACACCATCAGGCAGTCGCTCGAGTTCCTGCGCAAGCGGCAGCGCGCTGACGGAAAGATGATGCACGAGCTGTCGCAGGGCGCGGGCTACCTGCGCTGGTTCGAGGATTACCCGTACGGCTACTACCACGCGGATACGACGCCGCTCTACATCATCGCCGTGCGCGACTACGTGCGCGCGAGCGGCGACGCCGCGTTTGCGAAGGACTTCTGGCCGTCGATCCGCAAGGCGTACGACTACTGCGTCTCGACGGACGAGAACGGCGACGGCCTCATGGACAACACGAAGGCCGGGCTCGTCGTCGAGACCGGCAAGCTGCGGAGCCGCGACGTCCTGACGGACGTCTTCCTCGGCACGGTGTGGACCGAGGCGGCGGGCGCGATGAGCGATTTGGCGAAGGTGGCCGAGCCGCCGTTCGCGGCCACGTCAGATGCGGCCGCAAAGAAGGCGCGCGCTTCTCTGAACCGGCGGTTCCTGGACGACGGGAACAAGCGGATCAACTTCGCGATCATGAAGGACGGGACCGAGCAGGCCGAGCAGACGGTGTGGCCGGCGTTCGGCATCTGGCGGCAGGTGTTCGACGAGGGGCACCCGGCGGTCGCCGGCATGCTCGACGAGCTGGCGCGGGCTGGCATCGCGACCGACTGGGGCGCGCGGTTCCTGTCGAAGGACAGCACGCTGTACGAGCCGCTGTCCTACAACAACGGCGCCTCGTGGCCGTTCCTCAGCGGGTGGGCCGCGTGCGCGCTGTACAAGGGCGGCCGCGCGCCGGCCGCGTGGCAGTATCTCGACGCCCTCGCCGACCTGACGTTCATCGAGAGCCGCGGCTATATTCCGGAGCTGTTCTCGGGCGATCGCGCGCGGACCGTGGACGCGGCGGTGCCGCACCAGCTGTTCGCGACGGCGGGTTTCGCGTCGGCGCTGATGCGCGGCATGGTGGGCCTGGAGGAGACGGACCGCGGCCTGCGGCTGGCGCCTCAACTGCCGCCCGGCTGGCACCACCTGCGCCTGCGCAACCTGCGCTGGCGCGGCGCCGCGGCGGACGTGGAGATCCGGCGCGAGGCCGAACGGGTGGTGGCGACGATGAAGCCGCGGAAGGGCGAGATGTCCGTGGAGGTCGTCGTCTCGCTGCCACCCGGCGCGGAGCTGGTATCGAAGAGCGCGGCGCTGACGCTCAGGCCCGGTGCGCCGACCGGCGAGGTGCGCATGCGACCCGGCATCGAGCTGACAGTGGATCAGAAGCCGCTCACGAGCGGCGACGAATCGCGGCGGCTGCGCGTGGTGGAGACGCGGGTGGCAGGCAACAGCTACACGGCGCGCCTCCAGGGCCGCCGCGGCCAGACCTATCGCCTGTCGCTCGACGCCCCATTCGAGGTGCTCGGCATCGAGGGCGGGAAGGAGCTGCCGCGCGAGGCCGGCCTCCGGCGGATCGAGGTGACGATCCCGCGCGGCGACCGCGAGTGGATCGACACGACGCTGACGGTGAAGCTGGGCAAACGCGTGAAGTAACGGATCGAACCACGAAGGGCCGAAGGGCACGAAGACAAAGACGAAGACGATCACGACAACCACCATGAACACCAAGAGGTGTCACGCTGCGTTTGACGAGCTGCCTGAGGTCAGAGCGAGCTAATCGACCCATGCGACGGTCTTCGGCGCCGCCGAGCGGCGCGAGCGCGAGGTTGGGAGCGCATGCGCGAAAGCGCAGGACGTCCAGCGCTCTCGCGCATGCGTCCCAACCTCGCGCGCCCGGCCCGGCCACTCACACTTCGTCCGTGGCCGGCCGGCGAAGACCGCTCGCAGACCGTGTAAGCGAAAAAGCTGACCCATGGTCTTTTCTTTGTGATCTTCGTGACCTTCGTGGTTCAAGATCGTGGACAGCGACAGTGGGACTCGGGCTTCCGTTCTTGGTGAATTCTTGGTGGTGATCTTTCCAGGAGTGGTCTTGTGAAACCTCTCGTGACTGCTGCAATCGCGGGCGCGGTGGTGGTTGGCTGCGCGCTGCAGGCGGCCGCGCAGGCGGCGCCCAAGCCGGCGGCCAGGGCCGGCGTGCTCAAGACGGCCTTTGGCCAGACGAAGGAAGGAGTCCCGGTGGACCAGTACACCCTGACGAACCGGCGCGGCATGATCGCAAAGGTGATCACCTACGGCGCCACGCTCACGGACCTCATCGTGCCGGACCGCGCCGGCACGCCCGGCGACGTGGTGCTCGGCTACGACAAGCTGGAGCCGTACCTGGCGGGCGTGCCGTACTTCGGCTCGACGGTCGGCCGCGTCGGCAACCGGATCGCCAAGGGCCGCTTCACGCTGAACGGCCAAACGTACACGCTTGCCACCAACAACGGCCCGAACCACCTCCATGGCGGCCTCAAGGGGTTCGACAAGGTGGTCTGGAAGGCCGAGACGGTGGCGGGCGCCGGGGGGACGTCGGTCAAGTTCACCTATCACAGCCCGGACGGCGAGGAAGGCTACCCGGGCAACCTCGAGGCGTCCGTGGTCTATTCGCTGACGGAGGAGAACGAGCTGCGGCTGGATTACACGGCGACAGCCGACAAGGCGACGCCAGTCAACCTGACCAACCACAGCTACTTCAACCTGGCCGGCGACGGCAGCGGCGACATCCTCGCTCACGTGCTGATGATCGCGGCCGACCAGTTCACGCCGGTGGACGAGGCGCTGATCCCGACCGGCGAGCTGAAGCCGGTAAAGGGCACGGTCTTCGACTTCACCACGCCGACGGCGATTGGCGCGCGGATCGCCAAGGTGCCGATTGCGCCGCCCGTGGGGTACGACCACAACTTCGTCCTCCGCAAGGCGGCGGCCGCAGGCGCGCCGGCGCTGGCGGCGCGCGTCAGCGAGCCGAAGAGCGGGCGGATCATGGAGGTGCTGACCACCGAGCCGGGCGTGCAGTTCTACTCGGGGAACTTCCTCGACGGGACGTTGAAGAACCGGCACGGCGTGACGTACAACAAGCACGCGGCGTTCTGCCTCGAGACGCAGCACTTCCCAGATTCGGTCAATCACCCGAACTTCCCGACCACAGTTCTCCAACCGGGGGAGAGGTACCAGTCGACGACGATCTACAGGTTCGGGGCGGAGAAGTAGGGGGGCTGGGGTACGAAGTGCACGAATGGCAATGACGACTGGCGAATGACGATTGGCGAATCGCCGATCGCCAATCGCCAATCAGCAATCGTCAATCGCCAATACCGCTCGTACGGCCAGCTAGCCCGGAGCCGCGGCGGGCGGCCGTCGCCCGGTTCCGGCGACTTCGCGACATTGCCGGACTAAAGACACCTCTCGGGCAGACTTTATCCGCCAGCCGGCTAGATATCCAACAAAACGCCATTGACAGGGTGGCACCGCGTTTGGAGAATTCCCCTCGTCTCCGCACCGGGCCGATCAGCCGTGTCGCCGTGGTGGCGCCAGCCGGCCGGTCGGTGCATACTGAACGGACGTTTTCATTCCTGACGCTGCTTCCTTAGTCCTTCGATGCGCAAATACGGCAACCTATTGCGCCCTCAGGACTAAGTGCTGAGCCCCTCGACGTTGCTCGGGGCTCCCTGAGCGTAGCCGAAGGGAGCGAGCACGACCGGCCACGCGCGCGTGGCCGTAATTGCGAGTCGAAGTACTTAGAGATCGCCTTGCGTCGCGGATTGCTGGCCTCCGTGCCGGCCGCGTGCCTCGTCCACGCCGGCGGCTCCGACACACGATGATGATGGACCTATTCCGGCGGCCCGCGCCGTGGCAGGGCAGCCGCTCCGCCGACATGCAGCACGCGCTCCTCGTCGAGGAGACGCTCGCGAACGTGCGCCTCGTCATCATCCTCGTGTCGGTGACGGTCGCCGGCATCGAAATCTGGCGGAACTCGTGGATGGCGGCGAGCATCGTCCTCGGGCTGATGGCCGCCTACAGCGCCGTGGCGGCCGTCGCCCTGCACACGCAGAAGATTCGCTCGGCCCGCCACATCGCGATCTTCCACGTCATCGACACGGCTGGCATTCTGACAGCGCTCGTGCTGACCGGCGGCGCCCTGAGCCCCTTCTCCACGCTGTTCCTCTTCGTCCTCCTGGCAGCCGGCTATCGCTGGGGACGGCAGGAGACCTGGCTCACGGCAGGAGCCGGCATCATCGTGCTGGGCGTGCACGGCGTCGTGTCCAACTTCACGCACCTGCTCGCGCCGCCGGACCTTCATATCGTCGCGCTGCGTCTTATCTACACAGGCATCGGCGGCCTGCTCATCGGTTACATCGCGGAGATGGAGCGCATCCAACGGTACCGGGCGTGGTCCGTCTCGCGCATCCTCGGGCGCGTGCGGGCGGAAGCGGGCCTCGTGGCCGCGGTGCAGTCGGTGCTGGACGAGCTCGTCGCGCAGTTCCGGGCGACGCACGCGGTACTCGTTCTCGAAGAGGAGGGCAGCGACCGCGTGTCGCTGTGGCAGGCCGAGCG
Source organism: uncultured Acidobacteriota bacterium (assembly GCA_963724775.1). Lineage (GTDB taxonomy): Bacteria > Acidobacteriota > Vicinamibacteria > Vicinamibacterales > Fen-181 > CAVRWB01. The sequence continues at coordinate 6,901 of CAVRWB010000016.1, read as the reverse complement.
CGCGCGCGACGAGTCGCGACGCGCGACCATTCGCCTGAACCAGGAGCCGCGGGGCGGCAACGCCATCTACCTGTTTCCGGTTCCGCCCGGCGTGGACGCGTTCAAGGTGCGGCGGCCGGAACCGGACGCGCCGGCAGAGCGCGCGAAGGTCACCGCGATCGACGCCTCGGGCGCGCGCAGCCATGACGCGTTCCCCGTCAGGCCGCTCTTCGACGCGCCGTTCCCGTGGCGCACGGTGTTTTGCGTCAGCACGATCGCGGGCGAAGGCTGGAAGGGGCGCCTGTTCCTGTTCATGCCGTTCGATCCGCCGGTGGCGCGCGAGCAGCTCGGTTACCTGCGCGGCATCGTGCGCCAGGTGGGCCCCGCGCTGTTCAACCTGTACCTGCAGCGGCGCCTGCAGTCGCGGGCCGGCGTGGTGGAACGCGCCCGCATCTCGCGCGAGCTGCACGACGGCGTGATCCAGGCGCTGATCGGGATCGAGATGCAGCTCGAAGTGATGCGCCGCGAGACGAGCGGCAAGGTGGCGGATTCCGTCACGAGTCAGCTCGTCCACGTTCAGCGGCTGCTCAGCCAGGAGATCCTCAACGTCCGGGACCTGATGCAGCTGCTGAAGCCGGCGGAAGTGGACGCCAAGCAGCTGGTGGAGCACCTGGCGGACACGATCGAGCGCTTCCGACACCGGACCGGCATCCAGGCGCGCCTGGCGTGCGATGCCGACGAGATCGACCTCACGCCGCGCGTGTGCCGGGAGGTTGCGGGGATGGTGCAGGAGGCCCTGGCCAACGTGCGCAAGCACTCCGGCGCGACGAGCGTCGTCGTCCGCCTGGGCCTGTGCGGCCCGAACTGGCAGCTGGTCGTCGACGACAATGGGCGCGGCCTCGACTTCGAGGGCTACCTGACGCCGGAGGAAGTGGAGGCGCAGCGCAAGGGGCCGGTCACGATCAAGGAGCGGGCTCGATTGATCGGCGGACGAGCTGGCGCTCCACAGCCAGCCGGGATTCGGCACGCGGCTCGAGATCACCATCCCACGGAAGCATCATGCCTGAGCGGAACGGACCCATTCGAATCGTGATTGCCGACGACCACCCGATCTTCCGAGACGGCCTGCGCCGGCTGCTCGAGGCGGACGCGCGGTTCGAGGTGATCGGCGAGGCGGGCGACGGCCAGGAGGCGGTCTCGAAGGTGGCCAGCCTGCGGCCCGACATCCTGCTCCTCGACCTCGCGATGCCGCGATCGAACGGCCTGCAGGCGCTGCAGGAGCTGATCGACCTCGGCTTCCCGATCCGGCCGGTCCTGCTCACGGCGGCGATCGATCCCGCGGAGACGATCAAGGCGCTTCAGCTGGGGGCGCGCGGCGTCATCCTGAAGGAGTCGGCGACGCAGCTGCTCTACAAGTGCCTGACCGCGGTGATGAGCGGCGAGTTCTGGGTGGGCCACGAGCGCGTGCACGACATCGTGCAGCACCTGCGCGCGGCGGGGCGCGAGGCCGAGGAGAAGGCCGTCACGCCGGCCATGATGCTCACGCGGCGCGAGCTGCAGATCGTGGCGGCGATCGTCGAGGGGGCGAGCAACAAGGACATCGGCCAGCAGTTCAGCCTGAGCGAACAGACCGTCAAGAACCACCTGTCGCACATCTTCGACAAGGTGGGCGTCTCGAACCGCCTGGAACTCGCGCTCTACGCGGTGCACCACAAGCTGCTCGACGGGGCGCGGAAGTAGCGCCGCCCGCCTTCACGCCTCAACTCGACAGTACGAGCGCTCCAATCGGGCAGCGGCGCTTGTGCGATCCGTCACAAGCTCTGCCAGCTCACGGTACCTTCGTACTGGGTCCTCCAGGTACTTTCGAACCATTGCACGGGCCTGCTCCTGCGGCGAAATTGTCTCAGCACGCATACCCTTCGTCTCGATCCGCCTTGGCACCGGATACCGCGTGACTCCGGTGTCAGGGCACAACAGGTCAAGGCCGGCCAGCGGCCAGAGGGAGCACGATCCCATGAACGCCACGCGGAGACGATTCATTCAGACATCGGCCATGGTAGGCGCCGGCGTCATGCTGGCGGGACGGAGGGCTGATCGGTCGAGCCGTGGGCGACCCGATCAAGAACCTCCGCAAGTTCGTCGATCCGCTTCCGCTGCCGGGCTTCAACTCCGGCCAGGCGCTGTCGCTGGCCACACCGAACAAGACCATCTACAACCAGACCGGCGCACAGGCGGACTTCTACCGCATCACGATGGGCCAGTACCAGTGGCAGTTCCACTCCGACCTGCGCGCACGACCAGCGTGTGGGGCTACGCCGACATCACCGACAGCAGGCTGCCCAAGTTCAGCTACCTCGGGGCCTCGATCGTCGCGATCGCAGGGACGCCGGTGCGCATCGACTTCGTGAACGAGCTGCCCGAACCGGCACATCGCTGCCCGTCGACACAACCATTCCCGGGCGCGGAGACCGGCCAGCTGGTCAACCGCGCCGCGGTGCACCTGCACGGCGGCTTCGTGCCGTGGCCGAGCGACGGCGGGCCTTTCCACTGGTTCGCGCCCGACGGCACCCACGGCCCGTCGCTGGTGGACTGGCTGCCCGACGCCACCGGGCCGGCTGACGCACGACTTCTTCTACCCGAACGCGCAGAGCGCCCGCCTGCTGTGGTACCACGACCACGCGGTCGGCATCACCCGCCTCAACGCCTATGCCGGCCTCGCCGCCGCGCTACGTGCTCGTGGACGGCGTCGAGATCGCGATGTTCGGCTCGAACGGGACGGTGCTGCCGAACCAGCTCCCGGGCATCCCGCTGGTCCTCCAGGAGAAGTCCTTCAAGATCGGTGGCGGACGCCTACGGCGGCCAGGGCTCACTCGACTACTCGACCATACAGGACCCTGCCGACATCGCGCCCGGAGGCGGACCGCCTGCCGCCGATAATCTCCTGCGTGCCCGAGTTCTTCGGCGACACGCCGATCGTCAACGGCAAGGCCTACCCGCAGTTGACGCTCGACGCCGGGCATCTACCGCTTCCGCATGCTGAACGGCACCCAGTCGCGCGTCTGGAACCTGCAGCTGTACTGGGACAAGGACAACGACGGGGACGTCGAGACTTCGCACATCCTCGACCCCGCGGGGCCGGACTTCATCCAGATTGGGACCGAGGGCGGCTTCCTGCCCAAGCCCGTGCGTGGTGCCGTCGGGCAACCCGATGGTGTTCGGGCGCGGATGGCAACGTTCCGGCATACGAAGCTCACGACTACGAGCACGGCTACAGCCTGGTCCTCGGCGGTGCCGAGCGCGCCGACGTGCTGATCGACTTCAGCGACTGTGCAGGCCAGGACTTCATCCTGTACAACGATGCGCCGGCGCCGTTCGATTCGGGTGACCCGCGAACGACCACCACACGGGAACCGCCGAGACGCCGGATCCCGCACCTTGGACCCAACACGCGGACGCTGATGCGGATCACGATCACCAATGCGAAGCGCAACGGGGCCGATCGTGGGGCACCGTGCAGGCCGAGCCTGGACAAGGCGTTCGCGAACATGGAAGCGAACCTCGGGTTGATCGTGCCCGACGACGTGATCACCACTCTCCCCGGCGAGGCGCCCCCGGGAGCCATCCACACGGATCAAGACGCTCAACGAGGGGTACGACGCCTACGGGCGCCTGATCCAGATGCTCGGCACGGATCGGCCGAGCGAGGCCGGCCACACCGTGTACGGCATGAACTACGAGGATGCAATTGACCCGGCGCGTGAGACCTACCAGGCGGGACGCGCTCGAGGTGTGGGACATCTACAACACGACGGGCGACGTTCACCCGATCCACTTCCACCTTGTGAACGTGCAGATCCTCGGGCGGGCCCGGTTCGCCCAGGACGCGGACGGCAATCCGATCGGCGGGAACTTCACGCCGAGCGGGCCGTGGATCGCGCCCGATCCGAACGAGCGCGGCTACAAGGAAACGGTCCGCATGAACCCGGGCGAGGTGACGCGCGTGATCATGAAGTTCACGCTGCCGCCGGACCCGATCGTGAATTTCGGAGGAAGGAACAACCGCATCAAGGTGCCGACGAGCCCGCGCACGGGCGGCTACGAGTACGTGTGGCACTGCCACATCCTCGAGCACGAAGAGCACGACATGATGCGCCCGCTGGTCGTCTTCTGAGACCGCCATTCCGGCGCATAATGTCCCGGGGCCCCGCGGGCGTATGTCCCGCGGCGCCCCGCTCCCCGGGACGCGCGCGCTCATCCCAGCCAGGCCGACATGAAGAAGTCCTGTCTCGCGGCGGTCGCGCTCGTCGGCATCGCGCGTCGTCTTCGCCGCCGGGTCGTGGGTGGGATGGCGTTCGGCCGTCAACACGGCGCGAGCGCCGCAGCACGCGACGGTCGCTCTACTACGCCTGCCCGATGCACCCGCAGTACCACTCGGACAAGCCGGGTGACTGTCCGTCCTGCGGCATGCGCCTCGAGCCGGTCCGCGCGGACGGGACGGGCGGATCCCGCGTCGGTGCCGGGCCGCCCTCCGCCACGCTGACCGTCTCGGCCGACAAGCAGCAGCTGATTGGCGTCCGCACGGCGGTGGCGCGAGCGCTCGCCGGTCCAACCGCACGATCCGCACCGTCGGGCGCGTGGAGGTGGACGAGGACCGCGTCTACAGGCTGGCGTCCACCGTGGACGGCGTGGTGCGCGAGCTGCGGCCGAATTCCGCCGGGCGGTTCGTCGAGCAGGACGAGGTGCTCCTCACCTTCTACAGCTCCGAGTTCCTCGGCGCGCAGCAGGCGTTCTACTACGCCCTGAATACCCGCGACCGCATCAGCGCCGCGTCGAACGAGCCGACGCGAGCAGTCCGTCGCTCACCAGCGCCCAGCTGCGGTCGGCCGTGGACATGCTGCGCAACCTCGGGATGAGCGACACGCAGATCGCGGAACTGGGCAAGACCCGGAAGCTGGTGCGCGACATCGAGCTGCGTTCGCCGGTCACGGGCTACGTGCTGTCGCGAACGGTGTTCCCGAAGCAGCAGCTCGAACGGGGCACGGAGCTGTATCGCATTGCGGATCTCGGCCGCCTCTGGGTCCTCGCGGACCTGTTCGAAGGCGACGCTCCCTACGTGCGCCCGGGCACGAACGCGCTGCTCACGTATCAGACCCGCGTTGGGAGCGCCGATTCGCGCGCAGATCAGCAACGTCCTCCCGCAGTTCGATCCGACGACGCGCACGATGAAGGTGCGGCTGGAGATCGACAACAAGGACATGGCGCTGCGTCCGGACATGATCGTCAACGTGGAGATCGGGCGAGCCTGCCGGCGGCGCTGACGGTCCCGATGGACGCCCTGGTGGACTCCGGCACCCGGACGCTCGTGTTCGTGGATTGCGGGAACGGGCACTTCGAGCCCCGGCGGGTCGCCACCGGCTGGAGGGCGGATGATCGCGTCGAAATCGTCGCGCGGTCTCACCGCCCGGCGAGCGCATCGTCGTCTCCGGCAATTTCCTGTTGGACTCCGAGAGCCGGATGAAGCTGGCGGGGATGGCACGTGTCCGACCCGGACACGGACCCGGTCTGCGGGATGACCGTGGATCGTGGGCGGGCGCTCGCGGCCGGCCTGACCGTTGTGCACGCTGACAATCCGTCGTCTTCTGCTCGGAGCACTGCAAGAAGGCATTTGCGGGGAATCCGGCCAAGTACGCTGCCGCGCGTGCGAGCGCGACCCCGGTGCGTCCGCGGATGACGCTGCCGACGACGATCCAGGCGCCCCGGCCACGGACGCGTGCGGCGCACGGAGCTGCCGGACTACCTGCGCCGCGGCGACGATGATCTGAACGCGCCGCCGGCCGCCGTCCAGGGCCGCTCGATCTTCGCGACCGACCCGGTGTGCGCCGCGGAGGTGGACACCACCGCGCCCGACGCCATCACCAGCGACTTCAAGGGCAAGCGGTACTACTTCTTCTCCGCCGACTGCAAGGCCGCCTTCGACAAAGAACCCGCCAAGTACATCAAGTAGCGGCGACCGCATCGACTCGGCTGACCCACGTGCGTCGTCGACTGAGTCGATCATCGACTGAGTCGATCTCCGACTGAGTCGATCTCCGACTGAGTCTATTTCCGACCGAATCAGTCTCCAACTGGTACCAAAGGACCATCCGCTCAGTACCCCGTACCCTCCATCCCGGTACCTTCGCGCCATTGTCGGGTTGTGCCTTCCAGGCGAAATTAGCTTCGTAATTTTCGCCCCCATGTCCAATACGTGTGAAGCGGCGCCCGTGGCCGCGAAAAGGTAGCCGGATGCAGCAGTTGGCCGACAGACCCCGCGCGACGCGGTACCAGATGTCGGCGCCCCTGGTGTACCGGTCGGTCGGTGGAGGCGATTGGCTCACGGGCCGCACGGTGAACGTCAGCCGAAGCGGCGTCCTGTTTCACACCGTGCCGCCAGCCCTCCCGGCAGCAACGAGGATCGAATTCATCCTCATGCTGCCAAGCCTGGGGCTCCCGGGCAGTGCCCGGGTGCAGTGCCAGGGTCAGATCGTGCGGCATTGCCAGGCGGCCGGCCAGGGGCCGTGCGCGATGGCCGCCACGATCGACGCGTACGACTTCCTGGGCGTCGGTCCCGACGGCGTCCCGGGAAGGGTTGATGTGGAGGTCGGTCTGATCCGGCGGTGACGCGCTGAGCCACTGCACCGGAGCGAAGCGAGCAGTTCTAGAGGAGAAGACAATGAACAGACTCAGATCAGATTGCTGATCGGCCTCGTCGTGGCCGTCGCCCTCGCGTGGGGCGCGACCCTCGACCTGACCGCAGCAAAGGCCGCCGCGAAGGCGACGGCCACGGCGACCGCGACAGCGGCCGCCAACCCGACGCCGACGGCGACCGCAAAGCCTGCGCGCCGCGCAACCGCGACGACAGCGGCTGTCCTCCCGTCCGAGC
>CAVRWB010000015.1:0-164523 GCA_963724775.1 uncultured Acidobacteriota bacterium | reverse complement strand
TGTTTTTTTGAACCGAATGTTCTCCGAGAACACCCACTCGTGGGGCGGGCGGTAGATGCCGACGTCCTTGACCCGCGACTTGACGCGGAAGCTGTAGAGCAGGCGGTGGTAGTCGTAGGGCGAGCCGTCCACGCGGTGCGCGGCGAGATCGATCTTGTAGGTGCCCTCGACGAGATCCAGCCGCCCGATCCGCAGCGTCACTTCCCCTTCGCCCGAAAGCGCCTCCGGCTCGAGCTCCTCGAGGTAGGTGTTCGTGCCGTAGCAGCAGACGCCGTCCACGTTGAAGACGCCGACGCCGAACACGAAGTCCTTCGTCGGCTTCGTGGCGCGCACCGTGAACCGCACGTTGACGGCCTCGCCCGACTGGAAGATGTGGCGGCGCTCGCCGTCCTCGCCAACCACCGCGACGTTGGAGATCTCGATCTCGCGCGTGCCCCACCGGCCCTCGGTGGCCTTGAACATGTCGGTGGGCGCCTCGCCCGTGCTGGTCGGATCGACCGGCCGCCTGCCCTGAGCGCCGTCGAAGGCGCCTGAGCGCCTCGAGCCGCGGCCGTCGAAGGGCGGCGCGTTCGCCGCACCGGTCGGCTGCGTCCCCTGCGCCGCCTCCCTCGCCTTCTTCTCGTCGTCTGCGATGAGCTGCGCTTCCTCGGTCTGCGCGATGTCGCTCAGGTACGCCGACACGATCCGGCGCGGGTCGCCCTCGCCGCGCACGTTGCCGGAATCGAGCCAGAGCACCTCGGTCGCAGAACCGCTCGACCAGGTTGAGCGAGTGGGTGACGAGGAGGATGGTCTTGCCGCGCCGCCTGAACTCCGCGAACTTGTCGAGGCACTTGTGCGTGAACGCCTCGTCGCCGACCGCCAGCACCTCGTCCACCAGCAGGACGTCGGGGTCCACGTTGATGGCGACGGCAAAGCCGAGGCGCATGTACATGCCCGACGAGTAGGTCTTGACCGGCGCGTCGATGAAGTCGCGGAGGTCGGCGAAGTCCACGATCTCGTCGAAGCGGCGCGTCACCTCGCGCTTGGTGAGGCCGAGCATGATGCCGTTGATGAAGACGTTCTCGCGGCCGGAGATCTCCGGGTGGAAGCCGGCGCCCAGCTCGATGAGCGCGGAGATGCGGCCGTCCACCACCACGGTGCCCTGGGTGGGCTTGGTGATGCCGGCCACCAGCTTGAGCATCGTGCTCTTGCCCGAGCCGTTGCGCCCGATGATGCCGTAGGTAATCCCCTTCGGCACCTTGAACGACACGTCCTTCACCGCGGCGAAGGTCTCGTCCGGGTGCAGGTCGCGCAGAACGGTGCCCCTGAGCAGCGCGCTCTTGAGCGTGGCGAACTGCCGGCGGTGCGCGAACCGCCGGTAGATCTTGGTGACGTCGGTCGCTTCTATGGCGAGATTCATTCGATTGTCACGTTCTAAACCACGAAGAATCGAAGGGCACGAAGAAAAGACCCAAGACAACTTCCTTTGCCGACGTCCGAGCGGTCTTCGCCGGCCGGCCACCGAGAGCGAGCCGTTTGGTGGCCAGCCGGCGGCGAGAGATCGAAGCGCGAAGCGAGAGACGATCATTAGCCGCTTCCGCCTTCGCGTTCCGATCTGCGTCCGCGCCGCGTTCGCGGCGCCGAAGACCGACTGCGTCGACGCTCTTCGTGTCCTTGTGTCCTTCGTGGTCAATTCCGTCGTAATCTCGTCTAGCACCGCTTCCGCGAACGAGTCGCGCAGGCGGTCGAAGAGGAAGTAGCCGAGCAGGAACACGCCGACCGACATCACGCCGAGGGCCACGAGCCACTTCCAGTGGCCGACGGGCCCCGGGTAGAAGAGGATCTCCTGGTACGACACGGCGATGTGCGTGAACGGGTTCAGGTTGATCAGCAGCTTCCCGACCGGCTTGTCGTCGAACAGCGTCATGTCGTAGATGATCGGCGTCGCGAAGAACCAGAAGGTCATCAGGTTGCCCAGGATGTCCTTGATGTCGCGAAAGTGCACCGTCAGCGACGACACGATCAGCGCCAGGCCCAGCGTGAACACCAGCTGCACGAGGATCACCACCGGGAACCACAGGAGGCCCGGCAGATCCGGCACCACGTGCTTGTACGCCATGAAGAGGAACAGGATCGGCAGGCCGAGGACGAAGTGCACCATGTTCGCCAGCACGGTGACGATGGGAAGCACTTCGGCCGGGAAGAGGACCTTCTTGATCAGGTTCCCGCCGCCGATCAGCACGTTGGACGACTCGAGGACCGACGAGGAGAACCAGGTCCACGGCAGGATGCCGCAGAACAGGAAGATCTCGTACGGCTGCACCTTCCCGCGGTTGATCAGGACCACGGAGAAGACGAACGAGTAGACGAGGAGCAGCAGCAGCGGGTTGATGAACGACCAGAAGAAACCGAGGACCGAGCCGCGGTAGCGCGCCTTGAGTTCGCGGGCGACGAGGCTCTGAATGAGGCCGCGGTAACGGGGCAGTTGGGCGAGGTTGTGGAACACGTCGATAGCCTGATTGGATGTCAGAACTGAGCTGGACGCTGGAACGTAGAACGTGAACGCAGTTCGCTTGGAACTCGCTGCGTGTCACAGTTCGCACTGCTCACTTCTGCACTGCTCATCAGACGCGTGCCTGTACGGCTCGGAGCTTCAGAGCCGTACCAGTATCACGGTTATGTTGTCCGGCCCGCCGGCGAGGTTCGCCGCGTGCACCAGCGAGTCGCAGGCGTCTTCTCCGGCGACGATTCCCGCTATCTGATCGTCGGTCAGCACCGCGAACAACCCGTCGCTGCACAGGAGCAGGCGGTCGCCCGGCGCGACCGGCACCCACGCGAGATCCACGGCGGGATCGACGCCGCCGGTGAGCGCGCGCGTGAGCAGGTTGCGCCGCGGGTGGACGCGCGCCTCGCCTGCGCTGATCGCGCCGGCCCGCAACTGCTCCTCGACCCACGAATGATCCTGCGTGAGGCGATCGAGCCGGCCGTCGCGGAAGCGGTAGATCCGGCTGTCGCCGACATGGCCGATCGTCGCGCCCTGCACCGGCATCCGCACGCCCGCCGTGTCGCTCTCGAACAGCACCGCCGCCACCGTCGTCGCCATCCCCGCGCGCCCGCGGCCGGCCGCCGTCTCGGTCCGGATCCGGGTGTTGGCGCGGTGAAACGCCCAGTTCAACCGGTTGCCGTCCACGCCGAGGGCCGGCTGGTAGTCGAACGGCCACGGCGAGTGCTCGCTCTTCCCGGCCGTCTCCTCCACCGCCTGCTCGATGGCCGCCACCGCCGCGCGCGACGCCACCTCCCCGGCCGCGTAGCCGCCGACCCCGTCGGCGACCACGAAGAGGCCGAGATCCGGCCGGACGCAGGAACTGTCTTCGTTGTTCGAGCGGCGAACGCCGGTGTGGGAGGCGGAGCAGAAGGAGAGCGGCATCGGAAAGGCTCTAGGCTCTAGGCTCTGGGCTCTGGGCGCTCGAGGCTGAGGGCTTTCGGCTTCGGCCCAGAGCCGGCGCGCCGAAAGCCAAAAGCCCAAAGCCTAGAGCCTAAAGCCAAGCCTCACCGTCACGCTCTCGTCCTTGCCCGGTTGGCCACCTGCAGCCGGGTGAGCGCCTTGAGCAGCGAGATGCGCGCGCGTTCCAGGTCCACGTCGGCCGCCCGGCGGGCCAGGTCCTCCTCGGCGCGCTGGCGCTGGGCCTGCGCGCGATCGATGTCGATCTCCTCGGCCCGCTCGGCGATCCGCGCGAGGATCGTGACGCGGTCCGGCAGCACCTCGGCGAAGCCGAAGGCCACCGACAGGTACGACGTTCTCCCCCCCTTGCGGTACCACAACTGCCCGACCTGCAGCGAGGCGAGCAGCGGCGCGTGCCCAGGCAGCACGCCGAAGTACCCGTCCGACCCGGGGATCTCCACCTCGTCCACCTTGTCGTGGAGGATCGACCGTTCGGGCGTGACAATCTCGAGGGCCAGGTGCGACGGAATGGCCATGTGCTAGCTCGCTTTCATCTGCTCCGCACGCTCGAGGACTTCCTCGATCGTCCCGACCATGTAGAAAGCCTGCTCCGGCACCGCGTCGTGCTTCCCTTCGATGATCTCCTTGAAGCCCTTGATCGTGTCGGCGATCGGGACGTACTTCCCGGGCGTCCCGGTGAACTGCTCCGCGACGAAGAACGGCTGCGACAGGAACCGCTCGACCTTCCGGGCGCGCGAGACGGTGAGCTTGTCGTCCTCCGACAGCTCGTCGATCCCGAGGATGGCGATGATGTCCTGCAGGTCCTTGTAGCGCTGCAGCACCTGCTTGACGGCCCGCGCCGTGTTGTAGTGCTCCTCGCCGACCACGCGCGGATCGAGGATGCGCGAGCTGGACGCGAGCGGATCGACCGCGGGGTAGATGCCGCGCTCGACGATCGCGCGCGACAGGTTCGTCGTGGCGTCGAGGTGCGCGAAGGTGGTCGCCGGCGCCGGGTCCGTGTAGTCGTCGGCCGGGACGTAGATCGCCTGGACCGAGGTGATCGAGCCCTTCCGCGTGGAGGTGATGCGCTCCTGCAGCTCGCCCATCTCGGTGGCGAGCGTCGGCTGGTAGCCGACGGCCGAGGGCATGCGGCCGAGCAGCGCCGACACTTCCGAGCCGGCCTGCGTGAAGCGGAAGATGTTGTCGATGAAGAGGAGCACGTCCTTCCCCTCGGCGTCGCGGAAGTACTCCGCGACGGTGAGGCGCCGAGAGCGCCACGCGCAGCCGGGCACCCGGCGGCTCCGTCATCTGGCCGTAGACCAGCGCCGCGCGCGACTTGGACGGGTCGCCGGCCTTGATGACGCCGCTCTCCTGGAACTCGAGCCAGAGGTCGTTCCCCTCGCGCGTGCGTTCGCCCACGCCGCCGAACACCGACACGCCGCCATGCTTCAGGGCGATGTTGTGAATCAGCTCCTGGATGATGACGGTCTTGCCGACGCCGGCGCCGCCGAACAGGCCGATCTTGCCGCCCTTGAGGTACGGCTCGATCAGGTCGACGACCTTGATGCCCGTCTCGAACATCTCCAGCTCGGTGGACTGATCCTCGAGGACGGGCGCGGGACGGTGAATCGGCCAGCGCTCGGCCGAGTCCACCGGCTGGTCCGGGAAGTCCACCGGGCGGCCGAGGACGTTCAGCACGCGGCCGAGCGTTTGCGGGCCCGACGGGCACCGAGATCGGCACGCCGAGGTCGATCGCGCGCATGCCGCGCTGCATGCCGTCGGTCGGCTCCATGGCGACCGCGCGCACGCGGCTCTCGCCCAGGTGCTGCTCGACTTCGAGCGATGACGTCGATTGGCGTGCTCCCGGCGCTGCCGTCCGATACCACGCGAAGCGCGTTGTAGATGGCCGGCAGGTGCCCCTCGAACTCGACGTCGATCGACCGGCCCGATGACCGCGACCACCTTACCGGCGTGCTGAGCTGCTGTATCCATTGCGTCAGTCTCGCTAGTAACAACCGCTTGGTTCACCGCAGAGACGCAGAGAACGCAGAGACGGCCATTTTGTGAAATCTGTTCTCGGCGTCCTCGGCGTCTCGGCGGTTCAATCGGCCTGTCGAAAAACGACCACGTTACAGCGCTTCGGCGCCACTCACCACCTCGATGATCTCGCGCGTGATCGCCGCCTGGCGCAGCTTGTTCAGGTACAGCGTGAGGCTCTCGATCACTTCGGCCGAGTTCTTCGTGGCGTTGTCCATCGCCACCATCTTGGCGGCGTTCTCGGCCGCCACCGACTCGAGCAGCGCGCGGTACACCTGGAACTCGACGTGCCGCGGCAGCAGCGTGTCGAAGATCTGCTGCGCCGACGGCTCGTAGAGGTAGTCCACGTGCGCCATCGGGTCGTCCTCGGCTCAGGGCCGCGTGCGGGATCGGCAGCAGCGGCTCGATCACCACGCGCTGCTGGAGCACCGACTTGAACTCGTTGTACGCGAGGAAGACGCGCTCCACCTGCCCGCCGACGAACGCGTCCATCGCCACCTTGGCGATGATCTGCGCGTCCGTGAAATCCAGGCGCGAGAAGATGTTGATCACCTCGTAGAGCACCGGGAAGCCGCGGCGGCGGAAGAAGTCGCGACCCCTTCCGGCCGACGAGCACGAGCTTCATCGCCCGCGCGGGCCGATCGGCGATGAAGTTGCCCGCCGCGCGGATGATGTTCGCGTTGAAGCTCCCCGCCATGCCCTTGTCGGCGGTGATCACGATCATGAGCGCCGGCGCGTCCTCGCCGCCTTCCGGGCAGGCGAGCAGCGGGTGCACGGTCGGATCCACGCGCGTGGCCACGCTCGTGAGCACGCGCCGCGCCATCAGCGCGAACGGCCGCGCGTTGAGGATCGCCTCCTGCGCGCGCCGCAGCTTGGACGCGGCCACCATCTTCATGGCCTTCGTGATCTGCTGCGTCGACTTGACGGCGCGCATCGCGACGACGAATATCAATCAGAGATGGCATTGATGCTCGATGCTCGTCACGAACTGAGAACGTAGAATGTAGAACGTAGAACGTTGAGAAGTTAGAACGTGCACAGCTCGCCTCTCGTCTCACTTCTCACGTTCTCACTTCTACGTTCTCACGTTCTCACTTCTACGTTCTCACTTCCGTCTATGCAGCCGCTTTCCGCGCGGCAGCGAACTCCGCTCCAAACTCCTTGAGCGCCGCGTCGATCTGCGCCTTCAGCTGGTCGTCCATCACTTTCTTTTCCTCGAGTGCGGACAGGATGGCCTGGTGGCGCGTGTCGAAGAACCGGTACATCTCCGTCTCGTACGCCGTGACGGCGTCCACGGGGACGGCGTCCAGGTAGCCGTTCGTGCCGGCGTAGATGATCAGCACCTGCTGCTCCACCGAGAGCGGCCGGTACTGCGGCTGCTTGAGGATCTCGACGAGGCGCTGGCCGCGATTCAGCTGCGCCTGCGTGGCCTTGTCGAGGTCGCTGGCGAACTGCGCGAACGCCGCCAGCTCGCGGTACTGCGCCAGGTCGAGGCGCAGGCGGCCGGCGACCTGCCGCATCGCCTTCACCTGTGCCGACCCGCCGACGCGCGACACCGAGAAGCCGACGTTGACCGCCGGCCGGACGCCCTGGTTGAACAGGTCGCTCTCGAGGAAGATCTGCCCGTCGGTGATCGAGATGACGTTGGTCGGGATGTACGCCGAGAGGTCGCCCGCCTGGGTCTCGATGATCGGCAGCGCCGTCAGCGAGCCGCCGCCGTTCTCCTTGTTCATCTTCGCCGCGCGCTCCAGGAGGCGCGAGTGCAGGTAGAAGACGTCGCCCGGGTACGCCTCGCGGCCCGGCGGCCGGCGGAGCAGCAGCGAGATCTCGCGGTAGGCCTGCGCGTGCTTGGACAGGTCGTCGTAGACGCACAGCGCGTGGCGGCCGGAATCGCGGAAGTACTCGCCCATCGCGCACGCCGAGTAGGGCGCGATGTAGAGCATCGGCGCCGGGTCGGCGGCGGTGGCGGCCACGACGATGGTGAACTCCATCGCGCCGGCTTCCTCGAGCGTCTTCACGACCTGCGCAACCGTCGAGGTCTTCTGCCCGATCGCGTTGTAGATGCAGATCAGGTTCTTGCCCTTCTGGTTGATGATCGTGTCGACCGCGATGGCCGTCTTGCCCGTCTGCCGGTCGCCGATGATCAGCTCGCGCTGGCCGCGGCCGATCGGGATCATCGAGTCGATGGCCTTGATGCCCGTCTGCACGGGCTCGCGCACCGGCTGGCGCGCGACGACGCCCGGCGCGATGCGCTCGACGTTGAGGAAGGTCTTCGTGTCGATCGGCCCCTTCCCGTCGAGCGGGTGGCCGAGCGCGTTCACCACGCGGCCGATCATCTCCTCGCCCACCGGCACCGAGATGATCCGCCCCGTCCGCTTGACGGTGTCGCCCTCGCTTGATCTCGCGGTACTCGCCCAGCAGGACCGCGCCGACGCTCTCCTCCTCGAGGTTGAGCGCGATGCCGAACACGCCGTGCGGGAACTCGATCAGCTCGCCCGCCATGGTGCGCTCGATGCCGTGCACGCGGGCGATGCCGTCGCCCACCGACACGACGGTCCCGACCTCGGCGACGTCCACCTCGACCGCGTAGCTGCCGATCTGGTCGCGGATGAACTTGGAGATTTCTTCGGCTCTGATGTCCATGAATTGAATCCTGAATCCTATGGCCGCGTCAGCGTCTCCTTCATCTTCTCGAGCTGACGCCTGACGCTGCCGTCGTACACGACGCTGCCGATCTTCGTCACGACGCCGCCGATGATGGCAGGGTCCACGCTCGCCCGCATCGACACGGTCCGGCCGGTCATCGTGTTCAGCGCCTGCTCCAGCGCGCTCACGCGGTCCTCGGGCAGCGGAACCGCGGTGACGACCTCGGCGCGAACGACGTTCTGCAGGTCGAGCAGGCGGCGACGGTATTCGTCGAGCAGGTCCGGAAGGAGCGCGAGGCGGTCGCGCTCCGCGAGCAGGACGAGCAGGCGGCCGATGACCACCGACAGGCCTCCGCGCCCGACCAGTTCCTTCACGAGCCCGGCCTTCTTCGATACCGGGACGGCGGGGCTGGTCAGGACGTGGTGGAGCGGCGCGCTGCCGTCGAGAAGGGCCGCGAACGACGACAGCTCGCTCTCGATCGCCTGCGGGTCCGCTTCCTTCCGGGCGACATCGAGCAGCGCCCGCGCGTAGCGGGTCGCGGCAGTGCGGTTGGTCAACGGTGACTCCTGTCCGGCTCTCGGCTCTGGGCTCTCGGCTCAGGGCTCAGAAGGCTCAGTATGCAAGTTGGCCAAAGGCTTAGGCTCTGCTCGCTGGCCTGCCTACTGCCCAAAGCCTAGAGCCTGTCTCTCGATCCGATTGTCTCCGGCCATTTGGCTCTCGGCTCTGGGCTCTAGGCTCTCGGCTCACTTCGGGCTCGAGGCTCTTTCGCTCTCAGGGTTGCGGGCTCGCTGCTACTAAGCCTAAAGCCTAAAGCCTAGAGCCTTTCTCTTACGATCCGATTGTCTCCGGCCTTACCTGCTCCAGGTACCGGTCCACCAGGCGCGCCTGGTCCGCGTCGGTGATCTTTCGCTTCACGCGCTCGGTGGCGAGGCTCACGGCCAGCTCGCCCGCGCGCTGCGTCAGCTGCCGCTCGGCCGTCTGCGCGCGGCGCTCGATCTCGCGCTTCCCGTTCTCGACCATCCGCTGGCGCTCGACGTCTGCCGCCTGGCGGATGCGCTCTTCTTCCGCCGCAATTTCCGTGGCGCCTCGCCGCTTGAGCGTCTCGAGCTCGCCCGGCAGCGCGTGGAGCTTCTGATCGATCACCGCGAGCTGCCGTGTCGCATCCTCGCGCGTGGCGGCGGCATCGGTCAGGCTCTTCCTGATCTGCACCTTGCGGCTCTCGAGAAACGCGCCGAAGGGCGAGCGCAGCAGATAGACGAGGCTGCCGGCGAGCACCGCGAAGTTGAAGAGGCGCGCGATGGTCGCCCACGGCGACTCGGCGGCTTCGTGTTCGCCTGCCTTCTCGTGACCGGCTTCGGCGGCAAGGCTGGAGCCTTGCCCCACGCCTGAGTGGGCCGAGCCTTCCGCTGCAGCCGAGTGGGCCGCGCCTTCTCCGGCGCCCGGGTTGGCCGGGGCGGCTGCGCCTTCGCCAGCGGGACGCTGTGCCGCGGCGGGCTGCTCGCCCGCGGGCTGCGCTTGCGCGGCGGTGGGAGATCGTTTCGGGTCCGGCGTCGGTTTCACGCCGGCGAACAGCGCCGTTGCGGCCAGCACCAGGAACGAGACGATGAGCGGGGTCGCCCGTTTCACGTTATGCCTTTCGACCGAGCACGCGTTCGACGATGGCCTCGCCGAGTGCGTCGGCCTCCTGCTCGAGACGCGCCTGCGCCTCGGCAGCCTGCGCGTCCAGGCGCGCGGCCGCAGCGGCAACCGTCTCGGCCACTTCCTGGCGGGTCTCGGCAAGGACCGCGGCGCGCCGCTGGTTCGCCTGCCGCCGGTTCTCGTCCATCTCGCGGTAGATCTCGGCCTGCGCGGCGCGGGTCTTCGCCTCGAACTCCGCCGTGGCGGCTTTCGCGCGGTCAGCCGCCGCCTGCGCCAGCTCCTGCGCCGTGCGAACGGCCGTCTGCCGCTCGGACATGATCCGGCCAAGCGGCCGGAACAGGCCGCGGTCCAGGACGAAGGCCAGCATCAGCACGATGACGATGACCCAGATGACGGCGAGGCTGGGGAGAAGACTCACTCGCGACAACCTCCTCGTGGAACGAGGCTTCAGCCGAGTATCGGCGCCGAACGTATTCGCAGCACGAGGCTTCAGCCGAGTGTCGCCGAAGGTGTTGCGCCAAGTGCCTACAAAAACATCAATTTATACCACGAGGCCGCGCACGCCGGGAACAGGGATTGCCTTGGGATGGCGGTGCGTACTTCGTCTACACCGCGAGCACGATGGGCGCGCCGCTGGACGGCTCGACCGTCCCGACACGGACCGCCCGAACGCCCGCCGCGGAGAAAGCGGCGGCCGCCTGGTCCGCATGCGCGGCATCGACGGCCGCAAAGAGCCCTCCAGAGGTCTGCGGATCGTAGAGGAGAGCCAGCAGGTCCGCGGGCACGTCACCCTCCACCCTCAGGCCGCCCTCGAAGTGCTGCTGGTTCGTGTTCATCCCGCCCGAACGGTTTCCCGTTGCCAGCGCAAGGGCGCCGTCGATGATCGGCAACGCGGCGGCGTTGAGCCGAAGCGTCGCGTCGCTGGCGATGGCCATCTCGCTGGCGTGACCGATCAGGCCGAAGCCGGTGATGTCGGTGCAGGCGTGGACGACGCCCTTGGGGAGCGTCAAGAGGGCTTCCGCCGCAGCCTTGTTGAGTTGCAGCATCACGGCTGTCGCCTGCGCCACGCTCGCCTCTGGCGCACGGTCGAACTTGATCGCCGTCGCGATCACGCCGGTGCCGAGCGGCTTGGTCAGGAAGAGGACGTCACCTGGGCGCGCGCCGCCGTTGGACCAGACAGCGTCCGGCGAGACGACGCCGGTGACCGCGTAGCCGAACTTGATCTCGCGGTCCTGCACCGTGTGGCCGCCGAGCAGGGCCACGCCGGCCTCGCGGAGCTTCTCGAAGCCGCCCATGAAGATCGCGCGGATCGTCGCCTCGTCGATGTCCGCCTGGGGGAAGCCCGCGATGGCGAGCGCGGTCAGCGGCCGGCCGCCCATCGCGTAGACGTCGCTGAGGGAGTTGGCGGCGGCGATCGCGCCGTAGGTGGCGGGGTCGTCCACGACCGGCGTGAAGAAGTCCACGGTCTGGACGAGCGCGCTCTGCTCATCCCACCTGTACACACCCGCATCGTCCGATGTCCTGAAGTCGATCAGGACCCGGTCGTCGCGCTGCGCCGGCATGTCGCTCAGGACCTGAGCGAGCTCGCCCGCGGCGAGCTTGCTCGCTCAACCCGAGCAGGAGACCATCGAGGTCAGGCGGATTGACATTGGGCAGTCGACGGAGTCGACGGAGTCTACGGAGTCTACGGAGTCAAGAAAGAGTCGACGGAGTCGCTCGAGTCTACGGAGTCGTCGCTCGACACGCCGGTCTTCATCGCAGATCCTGCCGCGAGCCGTTCCATCTGAGCAAGGGACTCACGGAGGAGCCGACATGACCCTCGAAGACAGCATACCAGGCATTCCGCCTGCGCGTCTTTGCCGAGGCCGAGCGCTGGGTAATGCGGCGGAAGGCCGCGTGTGAGCGCTACGGTATGGCCCGAGGCGGCCCAGATCGCGCCATATGGTCTGCCGTCTGTTGCGTCGGCAGGGCTCGGGCGACGAGCCGAACGGCTCGCGGTCCTCGAAGAGCACAGCGCGGAAGCGGCGAGGCTGCTGACCGAGCGCACACGACGCCGGGTCGCGCAGGCGCGACGTCGGGCGGTGCACGTGGCGGCCGAGCATCCCGGCGATCTGAGTAAGGGACTCACGGAGCAGGCCATCGACATGACCAGTCGAAGAGCAGTCAGACAAGCATTCCGCCTGCGCGTCTTCGTCGAGTCCGAGCGTACTGCGGTGGTGCGGAGGTGGTGGTGGCGACCGCAGGGGACGATTCTCCATCGAGCACTGGCGCATCGTGTTTTCGCGCCGGTACTTCACACGCTTGGTCGCCATCAGACGTGGCCATCGCCGATAAGCGCCTCCGTCAGCCCGCGCGCAGTCCGGTGTCAAGGGATGCTGGGTTGAGCGACCGATTACCGGTAGAGTATCGGCGCCCTTGACACCGGCGAGCACGGGCTACATTTTCAGCATCGACGATGGCCACATGACAGTCGCTAACATGCGACTCCGTTGACTCCGTGACTCCGTTGACTCCGTCGACTTCGTCGACTCCGTGACTCCGTTGACTCCGTTGACTCCGTTGACTCCGTCGACTCCGTTGACTCCGTCGACTTCAGTTCTCAGTAATCGCCTCGTAAATCCGCTGCAGTTCGTCCTCGGACGCGAAGTCGATCTCGATCGAGCCGCCCTTTTTCTTGCGAACGATCCGCACGGGCGCGCCGAGCGCCAGGCGCAGCTGGCCCTCGGCCTCGCGCGTGTTGGGGTCGATGAGGCGCGGCTTCGGCGCCGGCGGAGGGCCTGCCAGGATTCGCTTGACGAGCGCCTCGGTCTCGCGGACGGAGAGGCCGCGGGCCAGGACGTCGGCGGCCGCCTTCTTGATCGCCGCGTCCTGCTCGAGCGCCAGCAGCGCGCGCGCATGGCCCATCGACAGCGAGCCGCCGGCCACCTGCGCGCGAACCTCGCCGGGCAGCCGCAGCAGCCGCAGGATGTTGGCCACCGACGAGCGGTCCTTCCCCACCGCCTCCGCCACTTCCTCCTGCGTGCGATCGAACTCGTCCATCATCCGCCGGTACGCGAGGGCTTCCTCGATCGGGTTCAGGTCCTCGCGCTGGATGTTCTCGACGAGCGCCCACTCGAGCAGCCGCGACTCTTCCCCGGGCGCCACGTCTTTCACGACGACGGGCACCTTGAGGAGGCCGGCGTGCTGGGCGGCGCGCCAGCGGCGCTCGCCGGCGATGATCTGGTAGCGCGAGCCTTCGCGCCGCACGACGATCGGCTGCACCATGCCGTTCGCCTTGATCGATCGGGCGAGCTCCTCGATCCCCGCCGGGTCGACGTGCGTGCGCGGCTGGAAGCGATTCGGCTCGAGCAGATCGACGTCCACTTCGAGCGAGCCGGCGCGGACGGGCGGTTCCGGCGCGTCGGGAATCAGCGCGCTCAATCCTTTTCCGAGTGCGAGTCGCTTCTCTACCATCGGATGTCTCTTCAGTGATCCTGAGTTCGAATCCTGAACCCTGCCGAAGATTTACCGCCGAGACGCGGAGGACGCCGAGAAAGGGAGACGAACCTACGTGCTCGACTCGCAATTCCGGCCACGACGCCTGCAAGCGTGCGGGCCGGCCCTTCTCGCCAGATCGCAAAATCGAGACTTGGCCAATGACAGATGTCGTGCCCTATGACTGGCTCACCTCTTCGACCGGTGCCGCCTTCTTGCCCGCGCGCGCCGAGTCGCGCTCGAGGAACTCGCGCGCGAGCGCGAGGTACGCCTCGGCGCCGCGCGACTTTACGTCGTAAAGTGCGACCGGCATGCCGTGGCTGGGCGCCTCGCCCAGGCGCACGTTGCGCGGGATGACGGTGTTGAACGTCTTCTCCTTGAAGAAGCCGCGCACGTCGCGCGCGACCTGCTGCCCCAGGTTGGTGCGCTCGTCGTACATCGTGAGCAGCACGCCCTCGATGTCGAGGCCCGGGTTGAGCGCGGCGCGCACGCGGCGCAGCGTGGAGATCAACTCGGCCAGGCCTTCGAGCGCGAAGTACTCGCAGTGGAGCGGCACCAGCACCGAGTCGGCGGCCACGAGCGCGTTGAGGGTCAGGAGGCCGAGCGACGGCGGACAGTCGATGAAGACGTAGTGATAGCGTTCCGCGATCGGCCTGAGCAGGCGGCGCAGCCGCTGCTCGCGCGCGAGGAGGCCGACCATCTCGATCTCCGCGCCCGTCAGGTTGCGGTCCGCGGGGACGATTTCGAGCCCCTGGATGTTGGTGGGCAGCACGAACGACGAGAGGTCGCCGTCCAGGTCGGGCGAGGTGAGCGCCTGGTAGACCGAGTGGCCGTTGGGCACGCGCTCCTTCATGCCGATGCCGCTCGTGAGGTTGGCCTGGGGATCGACGTCCACGACGAGGACGTGCCGCTCCGCCAGCGCGAGCGAGGCGGCCAGGTTGATCGCGGTCGTGGTCTTTCCCACGCCGCCCTTCTGGTTGGCTACGGCTATTATCCTGCCCATTTTCAACAACTTACAGGTCTGAGACACCCGTCAGTCGGAGACGGGAGAGAGCGCATTGTAGCACTGGAAGTTGGAGATACGCGCAAGTCGGAGATGCTCGTCAGTCGAGGATACACGTAAATCGGAGATGCTCGTCAGTCGAGGAACGCGTGAAAGTCGGGGAGTTCCGACTGACATTGCCGTCCACTCCGACTGACCGGTCACTGCGACTGGCAGCCCGTCACTCCGACTGACAAACCGTGACTCCGACTGACAAGTCCGTTTGACTCCGACTGACCAGTCACTCCGACTAATGTTCCACGTGGAACACTCAGGAGTAGCTCCCCACCATCGCCTTGCGCAGCACGACCAGGCGGCTGCGGTCGGATTCCAGCAGCATATGGGTCGCGTGCCAGAAGAACGGCGGCGCGACGACCGACGGGACGTCCGCGCCAACCGGGCCGCGGAAGAGCATGAACTGCCCGCCCGGCTTGAGGAACGCCTGCAGGCCGACCAGCACGCGGCCTTCGAGGCGAACGGCCCGCATCGTGCCGACATCGAACGCTTCGTGAAAGTCCGGGCGCGCCAAGAGGCCCTCGTACCGCGAGTTTTCCACGAGAATGTCGAGTTCGAGGTGCCGGCCGGCCTCTCGCAGGAAGGCGCACTTGCGGACCTTGGCTTCGACCAATGTCAGGCGCAGGTCCGGACGGGCGAGCTGCAGCGGAATGGCCGGAGAACCGCCGCCCGAACCGACATCGATGACCCGGGCATCGTCTGGAAGATGGCGGGCCGCGACAAGAGGTTCGATGAGGAGGCGGTCGATCGTCGAGTCGGGGCCGTTGGCCAGGTCGAGCGCGGTGAGGTTGATCCTGGCGTTCCAGGATTCGAGCAGCCGGTAATACGCCTCGAGCCGTTCCACGAGGCCGTCCGGGATCCGCACGCCAGCTTTCCTGGCGCGGCGGCTGACCCGGTCGGAGAACTCGCGGCTCGTCATGTCGCAAATTCTATCCTCTACCGGCCCTCTCCACGCCTCATTTCTTCGGCATGATCGCGGCTGTAGCGCTCGACGTGCAGGCCGAGAACGGCGACGGCCGCCGGCGTGACGCCGGGGATCCTCCCCGCCTGACCGAGCGTCTCCGGGCGCACTTCGGTCAGCCGCTGCATCACCTCGTGCGTGAGGCCAGGGAGGCCGAGATACGAGAAATCCTCAGGAATTCGGCGCCGTTCCTCCCGCGCCACGCGGGCCACCGACGCTTCTTCGCGCCGGAGATAGCCCTCGTACTTGATCCCCGTTTCCAGCGTGGCGACGTCGAGTTCGCTGGCCGGCCCCCCGGTCAACTCGATTTCTCCCCCGGCAATCAGCTCCGACAGTCGCACAGGAGGCTGCTTCAGCCGCTGCTCTGCCGACATCCGCGCGCCGGTGACCGGGCATTTCACCTTGGTTTCCGCCAGCAGGGAACGGTTCCGCTCGAGTCGCTCGCGCCGGGCCACGAACCGCTCCCACCGGCAATCGTCCACGAGACCGGCGCTCCGGCCCTTTTGTGTGAGCCTGAGGTCCGCGTTGTCGATCCGGAGCGCCAGGCGCCGCTCCGCGCGCGAGGTGAACATCCGGTAGGGTTCCAGGCAGCCCTTCGTCACCAGGTCGTCCACCATGACGCCAATATAGGCCTCGTTTCGGCCGAGCACGAACTCCGGCTGCCCCAGGAGGGCAAGCGCCGCATTGGCCCCGGCCATGAGTCCCTGGCCGGCGGCTTCCTCATAGCCGGAGGTGCCGTTGATCTGGCCGGCAAGGAAGAGCCGTCGCACTCGCTTGGTCTCGAGGGTTGCCCGCAGCTCGGTTGGCTGCACGAAGTCGTATTCGACGGCGTAAGCAGGGCGGATCATCTCGGCGCGCCCAAGCCCTGGCAGCGCCCGCACCATCTCGAGCTGGACATCGGCGGGAAGGCTCATCGAAAAGCCGTTCACGTAGATCTCGTCCACATCCAGGCCTTCGGGCTCGAGGAACAGCTGGTGCCGCTCCTTGTCGGCGAACCGGATGACCTTGTCCTCGATCGAGGGGCAATACCTGGGACCGATCCCCTGGATCTGGCCGTTGAAGAGGGGCGAGCGGCCGACGTTTGCGCGGACGAGCTCGTGCACGGCCGGCGTCGTGTAGAGCTGGTAGCACAAGACCTGCTCGCGGTCCAACCGGTCCGTCAGGAAGGAGAACGGCACGGGTGGATCGTCGCCGGGCTCCTCGATGAACTCGCCGCGGGCCACCGAGCCCTCGAAATCGATCGATTCCTTGTGCAGGCGCGGCGGCGTGCCGGTCTTGAGCCGGCCCCAGCGGAAGCCCAACGACTTGAGCGACTCCGCCAGCGGCCGGGCTGGCGGCTCGCCGGCCCGTCCGGCCGGCCGCTGCTCGGTACCGATATGGATGAGGCCGTTCAGGAAGGTGCCCGTCGTGACGACCAGCGCTCTGCAGCTCATGTCGCGGCCGTCTTCCAGCCTGACGCCGCGCACCTGGCCGTCTCCCACGACAATCGCAGCGGCCGCCCCAATCACGAACTCGATGCCGGGCGCGCTTGTCAGCGTGCCGCGCATCCAGGCGCGATACTGCTTCTTATCCACCTGCGCGCGCGGCGACCAGGTTGCCGGGCCACGGCTTCGATTGAGCATCCGGAACTGAATCCCGGTGGCGTCCGCGGCCAGCCCCATGAGCCCGCCCAGCGCGTCGATCTCGCGAACGAGGTGGCCCTTGGCCGTCCCGCCGATGGCCGGATTGCACGGCATCTGCGCCACGGTGTCGAGCGACAGCGTGCACACGCCCACCCGGCATCCCAGGCGCGCCGCCGCCCAGGCGGCCTCACAGCCGGCATGCCCCGCGCCGATGACGAGAACGTCGAAGTCCATTGGGATTTGGCAGATTTTGCGATTTGGCGATTTTTCGATTTCTCCGTCCCGCTGTCCCGCCGAACATCAGTCCGAAGATTCACCGCAGAGGCGTCGAGGACGAGGAGCGATTACGATTCGTCCCGCGTGCACGCCGAAGATTCACCGCAGAGGCGCCGAGGACGCGGAGGACAGATGGAGATTACAGATTTTGCGATTTGGCGATTTGACGATTTCTCAGTCCCGCTGTCCCGCCGACTCAGTCTGAAGATTCACCGCAGAGGCGCCGAGGACGCGGAGACAAACGGACATTTAGGGCGATTTTACGATTTCTCAGTCCCGCTGTCCCGCCGACATCAGCCTGAAGATTCACCGCAGAGGCGCCGAGGACGCGGAGACAAACGGACAATTTGGCGATTTCTCAGTCCCGCTGTCCCGCCGATTGTTCCACGTGGAACATCAATGCACTCTGCGCTCTCGGCGTCTCTGCGGTTAATCTTCTTTTTGTCTGTAGGGCTATTTTCCAATACAGAATCTACTGAAGATCTCCTCTAACAATTCCTCGGTCGAGCGGCGGCCGGTCAGTTCCTCTAAAGCTGCCCTTGTCTGCGCCAGGTCAGACAAAAGCATCTCTTCTGGCATTTGACCCTGTTCTTCGAGCGCCTTCAGGGTCTCGCCGAGACTCGCCTTTGCACGCTCCAGCAGCTCCAAGTGCCTGACATTGCTGATGATTGGCGCTTCAGATGCCTCTTCCGTGTTGAGTTTTCTGGCTATCGCCCTAACTATGGCATCGACTCCCCGTCCGTCCTTCGCGGAAACCTCGAGCCAGTGCTCCTCGACGTCGGACGTCCCGTCGTTCGCGGCAACCTCGAGCCAGCTCTCCGCGACGTCGGACGCGCCGTCCTGCGGCGTGGGGTTGTCTTCGACTTGCACGTGTCTCCGACTTGCACGTGTCTCCGACTTGCACGTGTCTTCGACTTGCACGTGTCTCCGACTTGCACGTGTCTCCGACTTGCGCGTGTCTTCGACTTGCACGTGTCTCCGACTTGCACGTGTCTCCGACTTGCGCGACTTGCTCGTGTCTTCGCTCCGCCGGAATTTCCCAGGCGGCAGGAACGTCGCACTTGTTCGCAAGCACAATTCGCGGCCGGGACGCGGTTTCCGCCAGCAACACGCGGTCCTCCTCGGTCAAGGCCGCCGCGCGATCCAGCACCACGATCAGCAGGTCCGCCGCCTGGCGAGCCCTCTCTGCCCGTCTCACGCCCTCGCGCTCGACCGGATCCGTCGTTTCGCGGGTGCCGGCCGTGTCCACGATCGTGACCGGGACGCCTTCGATCGCCACCGTCTCCGTCAGGAGGTCGCGCGTCGTGCCGGGCACGTCCGTCACGATCGCCCGCTCGCCGCCGGCGAGGGCGTTGAAGATCGTGGACTTCCCCACGTTGGTTCGACCGACGAGCGCCGCCGTCACCCCTTCGCGCACCACGCGGCCGCGCCTGCCGGCCGTGAGCAATGCGCCGATCTTCCCTTCGACCGACCGGAGCGTCGCGGCGACTTCCCCGCTCTCGATGAAGTGATAGCCTTCCTCCGGGAAATCGATCGACGCCTCGAGCCTGGCCGTCAGCTCGAACAGCTCACGCTCGATCGCCGCAATCCGCTCCGACAGCGTCCCCTGCAGTTGGTCGAACGCCATCCGTGCCTGCTGCGGCGTCGTCGCGCTGACCAGGTCCTGCACCGCCTCCGCCTGCGCGAGATCCAGCTTGCCATTGAGAAACGCGCGAAGCGTGAACTCCCCCGCCCGCGCCATGCGCGCTCCGGCCCGCACCGCGCACGCGATCACGCGCGACGCGAGGAGCGGGCTGCCGTGCAGGCTGAACTCGACGACATCCTCGCCGGTGAACGACGCGGGCCCGCGGAACCAGGTGACGACCGCCTCGTCGCGAAGCGATTCCGCCTCGACGCGGGTGAGCGTCGCGCGACGTGGTTCGAGGACGAGGTCGGGCTCCACCAGCGCGCCGCAGATCTTCAGCGCGTCGCCGCCGCTGAGGCGCACGACAGCGAGGCCCCCGCGACCGGGGGCCGTCGCGAGCGCAACGATCGTGTCGTTGGCGGAGGTACATCGTTGCGACCAGATCAACGCAGGAGTGAAGCTGGGCAGGGCTGCCCTGCGCCGTGGCAGGATGTGACCCGCCTTGCACACGGCTGAAGCCGTGTGCCTTCCGAAGTTGGACTGCCGCCTGCCGCAGTGACAATCACTGCCGAGGATCATCGGAAAGAGCAGGGCTTCAGCCCTGCCCCAGCGACAGGCGGGACGCCTGTCCTACCGATCTGACCCCGACAGGCGGGACGCCTGTCCTACGCTCGTTTCTTCGAGATGATCACCGTCTTCATCGCGGCGTCGCCGATGCTCTCGGTCTCGGCCTTGCCCTGGTCGGCGATCGCCATGTGGACGATGCGCCGCTCGTAGGCGTTGAGCGGGCCGAGCGTCTGATCGAGGCCGGTGCGCTGGGCCTTCTCGGCCAGGAACAGCGCCATCTGCCGCAGCTCGGTGTCCTTGTCGCGGCGGAAGTCCATGCAGTCCACGACCAGCCGCTGCTGCTCGGGCAGCTCGTGGCGAAAGACGGTGGCCGCGATGTGCTGCAGCGCCTGCAGCGCTTCGCCCTTGTGCCGCAGCAGCACGTCCGCATCCTCGCCGGTCAGGTTGACGCGGGGCCCGTCCGGCGTGTCTTCCACCGCCGCTTCGAGCTTGAGGCCCATCGTCTCGGTGACGGTCGCCACGAAGTCGAGAAGTCGAGCGTTCAGGTCGAGGTCGTCCATAGTTGTTCCGAACGTAGAACGTAGAACGTAGAACGTAGAACGTAGAACGTAGAAGGTAGAACGTAACAAGAACTGAAGCCGATGCCTTCCGCCCGGGTCCTTCTAACTTCTAACTTCTACGTTCTCCGTTCTAACTTCTCACTTCCAACTTCCTAGTTTCCCGCCGCCTTCTTGACCTTGCGCACCGCCGGCGGCGTGGGCACCTTCGACGGACCCACCATCGCGTTGGTCACATACTGTTGCGCGATCGCCAGCACGTTGCTCACGAACCAGTAGATCACCAGGCCGCTCGGCGCCCACAGGAACATGAAGGTGAAGACGAGCGGCATCGCCATCATCATCTTCTGCTGCATCGGATCGGCGCCGCTCGGCGTGAGCTTTTGCTGCCACACCATCGTGATGCCCATCAGGATTGGCGTGACGTACAGCGGGTCGTGCGCCGAGAGGTCCTGGATCCACAACCCGAAGTGCGCGCCGCGAATCTCGATGGCCTGCGACAGCAGCGAGTAGAACGCGAACAGCACCGGGAAGGTGAGCACCATCGGGATGCAGCCGCTCGCCGGGTTGACCCCCTTCTCGCGGTAGAGATTCATCATCTCCACGTTCTGCTTCTGGCGCTCGGGGTCGCCCATCTTCAGCTTGCTGTACTTGTCCTGGATCGCCTTGATCTGCGGCTGGATCTCCTGCATCTTCCGCATCGACACGACGCTCTTGTGCCGCAGCGGGAACATCACCGCGTTGATGAGGAACGTCAGGATGATGATCGCCCAGCCGTAGTTGCCGACGTAGCCGTAGATCCACTTCAGCGCGCGCAGCAGCGGCACCGCCAGCACGTCGAACATGCCGAAGTTGATCGCCCGCACGAGGCGCTTGTCCACCGCCTCGAGGACGTCGAAATCCTTCGGGCCGAAGAAGAACTTCACGCCGTCGGCCGCGCCCTGCTGACGGACGCCGTACGCCATGTAGTCGCGCGCGTTCTTCGGATCCTGCCCCGGAGGCGCCGGCACGACCACGACCTCGTATTCCACGCGCACCGGCTTGCCCGGCAATGCCATGGCGATGAAGTAGAGATCGTCCACGCCCGCCGCGCTCAATTGGCCTTCGCGAACCGGCTGGGTGGCAATGTCCTTTGTCCCGAGCCGCTGAACCTTGTCGCCGTGGAACAGGATGCCTTCGGGTTTCTGCGAGTACCGGCTCGATTGCGCGTTGTTCACGACGTCGCCCAGCCCCGGTCCCCACAGGACGGTCGGGTTCAGCACGCGGTCACCGATCAGCACCTGCGCCGAGAAACGCACGACAAACGATCCGGGCTCGAAGACGAATTCCTTCCGCGCGTACAGTCCCGACGCGTCCTTGAACTCGAACGCAATCCGCTGCTCCTGGCGGGTGGCGTCCACCGGACCCTGGGCGCTCGGCTGGAACAGCGCGTCGCGAAGGCGCGCGGTCGCCGCCTCGTCGTCCACCTTCAACTCGAAGGGGAGGGAGGTCTCCGGCGGCATCGCCGACGGGACGAGTTCCTGTGGGTGCTTGTCCAGGTCCAGGTAGTTCTTCAGCCGCCAGCTCTTCAGTCGAGCGCCGCGGTTGGTGAACACGGCCCGCACGGTCTTCGTTTCCACCACCACGTCGCGCTCGGCGTCCGCCGCCACGAGGGCCTGCGGTGCTGCCGCCGCGGTGGGCGCCGCCGCAGCCTGGCCGGCGGAGCCAGGAGCGGCCGCCGCCGCGGAACCGGCAGGCGCCTGGGCGACCGTCGCATCCTTCGCCGCGGGGAGGGTAGCCGTCGTCCGCGGCTTGGCGGGCGGCACCGGCTTCACGAAAAACGCCTGGTACCCGTACAGGACCAGGAATGAGAGCACGACGGCGATGAGAACGCGCTTTTCCATGTAACGAAATCGTTTCGTGCACCGCAGATGACAGGCGGGACGCCTGTCCGACGAGCTGACGCACCGACAGGCGAGACGCCTGTCCTACCGAACCCACCCGCGACAGGCGGGACGCCTGTCCTACGAACTGACGCACCGACAGGCGGAGCTTGCCCGCCGAAGCCGCGAAGCGGCGAAGGCGGGACGCCTGTCCTACGGATGTCTCGCCGGGTCCGGCACCGGATCCACCCCGTGGCCGCCGAGCGGGTGGCAGCGCGACAGCCGCACCAGCCCCAGCCAGCCGCCCCGCAGCACGCCATGCCGCGCGACCGCTTCGGCCATGTACTCGGAGCAGGAAGGGGTGAACCGGCACGCGCCGGTGAAGAGTGGCGAAACCAGGATCTTGTAACCCCGAATCAGCACGAGGATGGTTCGCACGGCAAACGTTGGATCACCGTCAGTAGTTCCGGCCGTCCCTGGCCGAGTTCCTGACAGGCTCTCCTGGCTCTCGGCCTGGCCTTCGGCTTTCGGCTCCAGCGGGGGCAAGCGCCTAAAGCCCAGAGCCCAGAGCCTAGAGCCGCGCATGCGCCCCGCGTCCCCGCGGCTCGACGCGCTCACTGCGCCCTGGGCCTGCCGAAGGGCGTAGTCCTGAGCCTGCCGAAGGGCGTCCCGCCCGCCGGAGGACATATCCGAATTCCGCTTGAATGACTCGGTACTCGGCATCGAGCATTTCCGGGCGTGGGATGACGACGATGTCCAGGCCGGCCGGAACGTTGGCCCGCCGGAACACTTCCCGGACGAGTCGCTTGGCGCGATTCCGAACGACCGACCCTCCGAGCTTCCGCGTGGCGGCAATGCCCAGGCGGCTGACCGGCCGGTCGTTGGCCAGCACCATGACGGTCATCAGGCGCGCCCTGACCCGCTCGCCCAGCTCGTAAATCCGCTGGAACTCGGGGCGGCGCCTGACGTGCCGGTCCGCGGTGAACGTCTGGCCGCTTGGCTTCTCGGGCACTGGCCCTCGGGCTAGACCGCGAGGCGCTTGCGACCCTTCGCGCGGCGGCGCTTCAGCACCAGGCGGCCACCCTTGGTGGCCATGCGAACGAGGAATCCGTGAGTCTTCTTGCGGCGGCGGTTATTGGGCTGAAACGTGCGCTTCATGATTTCGTCCTGTAACTCCGGGCGTCCCTGCCCGAGTTCCTGACACCGCCAGCGGCTGGTGCGCGGTCTCTCGGAATGTGCCGAATTTTCAATGGTAGCGGAGCCGTTTACCCCCTGTCAACCTTGTGGTACATTGTTCAGTCTCCCTCGCGCTCAGGTTCCCGCCAGAGGGCCGCCTGAGTTCGGTCTAATCCCAGAGTTTTCCACAACTGTGGAAAAATATGTGGAAAACGGGCTCGCGCTGGGCTGGCCTCCGCGCGAACGCCCGAAAAAGCCGACATCCGGCCCAGGCGAAAGGCCGCCGGGCCTTGCAGAGTCAGCCATATCGGCCTCCGGCGTAGCGAAGAACGCGCTGTTTCCGCGGCACCCTCGGGCGAAAGTCTGGTAATCGTCTAAAAAACGGCGGCTGGGCGAGGCAACGGCGGAGCTTATGGACGAGAGCAACATCTGGGAACGGATCCTTTCCCGCATCGAGACCAAGGTCAACCGCCACTCGTTCTACACCTGGTTCAAGCCCGCCTCGTTCCTGGACGACGACGGGAGCACGATCGCCGTGCGCGTGCCGAGCACGATGATCAAGGACTGGCTGCTGAAGCACTACTCGGCGGTGATGGCCGAAGCGATCGGCGAGGTGGGCCGGACCGGGAGCCAGGTGCTCTTCTTTCCCGAGGGCAGCGAGCGCGAAGCCGGCGCCTCGCCCGATTCGCCGGCCGATGAAACCACGGGCGCGGGCCCGGCGCCGGTGACCTCGCTTGGCGGCCTCAACCCGCGCTACGCGTTCGACACGTTCGTCGTCGGGCCGTCCAACCAGTTCGCCGAAGCGGCCTGCCGCGCGGTGGCCGAAGCGCCCTCGCGCTCCTACAACCCGCTGTTCATCTACGGCGGGGTGGGACTGGGCAAGACGCACCTGATGCACGCCATCGGGCAATACGTCCTGAACCACCACCGGAACAGCCGCCTCACCTACATCTCGAGCGAGCGGTTCATGAACGAGATGATCAACGCGGTCAAGAACGACCGGATCTTCGAGTTCCGCGAGCGCTACCGCTCGGTGGACGTCCTGCTCGTGGACGACATCCAGTTTCTCGCCGGCAAGGAAGGCACGCAGACCGAGTTCTTTCACACGTTCAACTCGCTCTTCGACGCCCAGAAACAGCTCGTCATCAGCAGCGACTGCCCGCCGCGCGAGATCCCGTCCCTCGAGGAGCGCCTGCGGTCGCGCTTCGAATGGGGCCTGATCGCCGACATCCAGCCGCCGGATCTCGAGACCAAGATCGCGATCCTCAAGAAGAAGGCGGAAGCCGAGTCGGTGCCGCTTCCCGACAACGTCGCCCTCTACATCGCCGGGAAGATCAAGTCGAACATCCGCGAGCTCGAGGGCTCGCTGATCCGCCTCATCGCCTACGCCTCGCTCAAGGGCCAGGACATCTCCCTGGCGCTCGCGCAGGAGGTGCTCAAGAACGTCCTGAGCCACGACGAGAAGGCCGTCACGATCGAGGTGATTCAGAAATACGTCGCGGACTACTACCGCCTGAAGCCGAACGACCTGAAGCAGCGCAACAACTCCAAGTCGATCTCGCGGCCGCGACAGATCGCCATGTATTTGTGCAAATCGCTGACGAACGCGTCGCTCCCGGAGATCGGCCGGAGCTTCGGCGGCAAGCACCACTCCACGGTCATCCATTCGATCCGGATGGTGGAGCGGTTGAAGGTCGCCGACCCGGATTTCAACAACCTTCTCAACAGCTTCGTGGAGTCGCTTCGCTAGCAAAAAGACCAGCTGGCCGCGGATTTCCACAGCCCCCCGCGGATGAGGCTGTGCGCGCGCCTGTTGAAGCCCGCGCCGGCGCCCGGGAGGCGGGTGCCAGGGCCCAAAACGCCCGCAGGGTTTCCACAGCGCAAATGCCTGAAAATTAAGGACTAAGGGGTAGAAATAACCTTTTCCACAGTCCCCTTCTTCCTATATAATTATCTTCTTCTAGTACTGCACTCTCTGACGCTCAAGAACACGTTCTCTCACGAGGTCAGCCACGCCATGGAACTTGTCGTCCGCAAGAGCGACCTGTTGCGCGAACTTCAACTCTTCCAGGGAATCGTCGAGCGCAACACGACGATCCCGGTCCTTGGGAACGTCCTGATGGAAGCGGACGGCGACGAGCTGCGTTTCATGGCCACCGACCTCCAGGTGGCGCTACGCAGCCGCTGCGCCGCGTCGGTCGCCAAGGGCGGCCGCCTCACGCTGCCTGCGAAGAAGTTCTTCGAGATCATCCGCGTCCTCCCCGAGACGGAGGTGCGCATCGAGCAGGACAAGACCGGCGTGAAAGTGGCGGCCGACCGGTTCGACTCGCGGATGCAGACGATGCCGGCCGAGGACTTCCCGTCGCTGCCGGGCGTGACGGGCGAGGACGGCGCGGTGCTGCCGGCCGGCATCCTCCGCCAGATGATCGCGCGCACGCAGTTCGCGACGACGAGCGACGACACGCGGTATTTCCTGAACGGCGTGCTGCTCATCTCCAACGCGGACTCGTTCTCGCTCGTGGCCACGGACGGCCATCGGCTGGCGCTCGCCAGCGCGCCGCGCCAGGGCGGCCCTGCGGAAGAGACCCGCGTCATCCTGCCGAAGAAGACCGTCTCGGAGCTCGCGCGGCTCCTGGCCGAGATCGAGGGCGAGATCAAGTACGAGCGGCAGGACAACCACCTGTTCTTCCGCGTGGGCGAACGCGTGCTGGTCTCCCGCATGATCGAGGCGCAGTTCCCGGCCTTCGAGCGCGTCGTCCCCAAGGGGAACGACAAGTTCGTCGAGTTCGAGCGCGAGCGGCTGGCCAACGCGCTCAAGCGCGTCGCGCTGCTGTCGCCGGAACGCTCGCGCGCCGTGAAGTTCTCAATCGAGGAAGGGAAGGTCGAGGTTTCATCCAGCAGCCCCGAGGTCGGCGAGGCCAAGGAAGTGATCCAGGTCGAGGAATACAAGGGCCCGGCGCTGCAGATTGGCTTCAACGGTCAGTACGTCCTCCAGTTCCTCGACGTCGTGGAGACCGACAAGGTCGCGCTCGAGCTGAAGGACGAGGTGAGCCAGGCGGTGATGAAGCCCGTCGGCCAGGAAGGCTTCGAGTACACCTACGTGCTCATGCCGATGAGGTTCTAAGAGCAGGATTAGGACTCGGGCTAGGGGCTAGGAGGCATTGCCGGATTCGAATCGCCTTCCTCGACCCCAGCCCCTAGCCCCTAGCCCCCAGCCCCTAGATATCCATACATGTCAGATCGCGATATCACAGAGACCCCCTCCGCCGAGCAGTCACAGGTCCCGATCGACTCTTCGGCCACGGCGATTCCCGCCAACGGCAACTCGGCCAACGGTCAGGCGGCGGTCGACGACTACGGCGCCGACAAGATCAAGGTGCTCGAGGGCCTCGAGGCGGTGCGCCAGCGGCCCGCGATGTACATCGGGTCCACCGGCCCTGCCGGCCTTCACCACCTCGTCTACGAAGTCGTCGACAACTCGATCGACGAGGCGCTCGCCGGGTTCTGCGACACCGTCAACGTCACGATCCACATCGACCACTCCGTCACCGTCGTGGACAACGGCCGCGGCATCCCCGTGGACCTGCACGAGAGCGGGCGCTCGGCCGCCGAGGTCGTCCTGACGGTGCTGCACGCGGGCGGGAAGTTCGACAACGACAGCTACAAGGTGTCCGGCGGCCTCCACGGCGTCGGCGTGTCGGTGGTCAACGCGCTCTCCGAAACGCTGGACCTCGAGATCTGGCGCAACGAGCTCGTCTACCAGCAGTCGTACGAGCGCGGCAAGCCGACGCGCGACCTCGAGATCACGGGCAAGACGAAGAGGCGCGGCACGAAGATCACGTTCCTCCCGGACACCGAGATCTTCGAGACGATCGAGTTCAGCTTCGACACGCTGGCGCAGCGGCTGCGCGAGCTCGCGTTTCTCAATCCCGGCGTCCTGATCACCCTGGACGACGAGCGGGCGGAAGGGAAGTCGCACAAGTTCCAGTACCGAGGGCGGCATCCGCGAGTTCGTCACGCACCTCAACAAGAACAAGACGGGCGTCACGGACAAGCCGATCTACATGCGCGGCGACAAGGACGGCATCGACGCCGAGATCGCGCTCCAGTGGAACGACGGCTACGCCGAGATGCTCTACTCGTTCGCCAACAACATCAACACGCACGAGGGCGGGACGCACCTCTCCGGGTTCCGGGCGGCGCTGACGCGGACGATCAACTTCTACGCGGCCAAGAACAACCTGGTCAAGGACCTCAAGGAGAGCATCAGCGGCGACGACATCCGCGAGGGCCTCACGGCGGTCATCAGCGTGAAGATCCCGCGGCCGCAGTTCGAGGGCCAGACCAAGACGAAGCTCGGGAACACCGAGGTGAAGGGGATCGTCGAG
This sequence comes from uncultured Acidobacteriota bacterium, assembly GCA_963724775.1. Classification (GTDB taxonomy): domain Bacteria; phylum Acidobacteriota; class Vicinamibacteria; order Vicinamibacterales; family Fen-181; genus CAVRWB01. The sequence continues at coordinate 137,217 of CAVRWB010000015.1, read as the reverse complement.
GCGATCGTCAACGACAAGCTGGGCGCCTATCTCGAGGAGAACCCCCAGGTCGCGCGGCGCATCGTCATGAAGTCCGTCGAGGCGGCCCGCGCGCGCGACGCCGCGCGCAAGGCGCGCGACCTGGTGCGCCGCAAGGGCGCGCTCGAGAACAGCGCGCTCCCCGGCAAGCTCGCGGACTGCCAGGAGCGCGACCCGGCGGGCAGCGAGCTCTACATCGTCGAGGGCGAGTCGGCCGGCGGGTCGGCGAAGCAGGGGAGGGACCGCCGCTTCCAGGCGATCCTGCCGCTCAAGGGCAAGATCCTCAACGTCGAGAAGGCGCGCTTCGACAAGATGCTCGGGTCCGAGGAAATCAAGGTCATGATTGCCGCCCTCGGCTGCGGCATCGGCGCTGAGGACTTCGACATCGACAAGCTGCGCTACCACCGCATCATCATCATGACGGACGCGGACGTGGACGGCTCCCACATCCGCACGCTGCTGCTCACGTTCTTCTACCGGCAGCTGCCCGAGCTGATCGAACGCGGCTACGTCTACATCGCGCAGCCGCCGCTGTTCCGCGTCAAGCGCGGGAAGGCGGAGCACTACATCAAGGACGAGCGCGACCTGGAGACGTGGCTGATCCGCCGGGCCATGGAGAGCCGCGTGCTGCAGCTGAACGACGGCACCGAGCTGTCGGGGCCCGCGCTCGAGAAGCTGTTGCACCGGCTGATCTCGTTCAAGAAGTACATGCAGGTGGTGGAGCGCCGCGGCTTCGGCTTCGACATCCTGAAGCCGCTGATGGACCGCGACGTGAAGGACAAGTCCTTCTTCGCGGACGCCGCCGGCCTTCAACAGATCGCCGACCAGCTCTCGACCGGCACCCGGGTGGTGACGGTGCAGCCCGACGAGGAGCACAACATCCACTCGCTGCTCGTCGAGGACCGCTCCAACGGCTACCCTCGCCACAGCCGCGTGGACCTCGAGTTCGTGCAGACGGGCGAGTACCGGACGCTGCTGAACAGCTACCGCGAGATCCGGAGCATCGAGCCGCCGGTGGTTGTCGCGGCCTCGGCGCCGACGCCAATCGAGGTGGACGAGAAGGACCCGGGACTGCCGATGGCGAAGACCGACGACACCCGGATCGGCGGCGGGGAAGTGGACCGATCGACGAAGCTCGCGGCTGAACCGCCCGCGGAACCGGCAGCAGCCAAGCCCTCGAAGGAACCGGAGCGCGTGACCTTCGACTCGCTCGACGCGCTGGTGGAGTTCTTCATCACCGCCGGCAAGAAGGGCGTCGCGATCAACCGCTACAAGGGCCTCGGCGAGATGAACCCCGAGCAGCTCTGGTCCACGACGATGAAGCCGGAAGTGCGGACGCTCCTCCAGGTGCGCGCGGAGGATCACACCGAGGCCGACCTGATGTTCACGACCCTGATGGGCGACCAGGTCGAGCCGCGCCGGAAGTTCATCGAGGACAACGCGCTGGACGTGAAGAACCTGGACATCTAGACAGGAATCAGGCGATCAGGATTCAGGAATCAGGGCTGAAGCGCCTGGCATCCTGCCGAAGCGCCCGCAGCACTGTCCGAACTCCGTGCCGAATCTCTGAATCCCGAATCCCGAATCCTGAATCCTGCCGATCCTGCCACTCCCCATGGAAATCGCCGCATCCAAGCTCCCCGTCAACATCGAAGACGAGATGAAGCGCTCGTACATGGATTACGCGATGAGCGTAATCATCGGGCGGGCGCTTCCCGACGTCAGGGACGGCCTCAAGCCGGCCCACCGCCGCGTGCTGTACGGCATGCGCGGCATGGGCCTGGGCAGCACGCGCGCGTACCGCAAGTGCGCGAAGATCGTCGGCGAGGTGATGGGCAACTTCCACCCTCACGGCGACAGCGCGATCTACGACACGCTGGTCCGCCTCGCGCAGGACTTCAACATGCGCGCCCCCCTGGTGGACGGCCAGGGGAACTTCGGGTCGATGGACGGCGACCCGGCCGCCGCCATGCGGTATACCGAGGCCCGGCTGATGCCGCTGGCCGAGGAGATGATGGCGGACCTCGACAAGGAGACGGTGGACTTCGTCCCGAACTACGACGAGACCACCGAGGAGCCGAGCGTCCTGCCGGCGCCGTTCCCCAACCTCCTGGTCAACGGGTCGGTCGGCATCGCCGTCGGGATGGCGACCAATATCCCGCCGCACAACCTGCGCGAGGTGGTGGACGCGGTCATCTACCTCGTCGAGCACCGTGACGAGACGCCCGAGGCGAAGTTCAAGGCGCTCCTGCGGATCATCCCCGGGCCCGATTTCCCGACCGGCGCCATCATCGTCGGCCGCTCGGGCATCGTGCAGGCGTACCGGACCGGCCGCGGCTCCCTCACCATCCGGGCGAGGACCGAGGTCGAAGAGGCGGCGAGGGGCGAGCGCACGTCGATCGTCGTGTCGGAGATCCCGTACCAGATCAACAAGGCAAAGCTGATCGAGAAGATCGCCGAGCTGGTTCGCGACAAGACGATCGAGGGCATCGCGGACCTGCGCGACGAGTCGGACCGCGACGGGCTGCGCATCGTCATCGACTTGAAGCGGGATGCCGTCGCGGACGTCGTCCTGAACAACCTGTACAAGCACACGCCGCTGCAGACCACGTTCGGCATCATCACGCTGGCGATTGTCGGCGGCCGGCCCGTGGTGCTGCCGCTCGTGGACCTGTGCGAGACCTTCCTCGAGTTCCGCCGCGAGGTCGTGCGCCGGCGGACCGAGTTCGAGCTGCGCAAGGCCGAGGCCCGGGCGCACATCCTCGAAGGCCTGAAGATCGCGCTCGATCATCTCGACGAGGTGATCGCCCTCATCCGGGCGTCGAAATCGCCGGTGGAAGCGCGCGAGGGCCTGATGACCCGGTTCGGCCTCAGCCAGGTGCAGTCGCAGGCGATCCTCGACATGCAGCTCCAGCGGCTGACCGGCCTGGAGCGCCAGAAGATCCTCGACGAGCTGGCCGAGATCCTGAAGCAGATCGAGCGCCTCCGGGCGATCCTCGCCAGCGAGCAGCTGCTGATGGACATCGTCGTCGGGGAGCTGCGGTCGGTGCGCGACAAGTTCGCCAACGAGCGCCGGACCGAGATCATCGAGGAGGAAGGGGAGTTCCGGATCGAGGACCTGATCGCCGACGAGGACGTCGCGATCACGGTGAGCAACACCGGCTACATCAAGCGGACGGCGGTGACCAACTACCGGACGCAGCGGCGCGGGGGCCTCGGGCGCAAGGGCATGAGCATGCGCGAAGAGGACTTCGTCACGCACCTCTTCGTCGCCTCGACGCACGCCTACATCCTGATCTTCAGCGACCGCGGCCGCGTCTACTGGCTGAAGGTCTACACGATCCCGGACGTCGGGCCGGACGGCAAGGGGAAGGCGATCGCCAACCTCGTGGCCATGCTGCCCGACGAGAAGATCGCTGCGCTCCTCGCCGTGAAGGAGTTCGAGACGGACAGGTTCGTCGTGATGGGCACGCGCCGCGGCGTGGTGAAGAAGACGGAGCTGTCCGCCTTCCGCAATCCCCGGGCGGCCGGGATCATCGCGATGGGGGTGGAAGACGACGACGCGGTCATCGCCTCGGAGGTGAGCGACGGCACCGAGGAGATCTTCATCGGGACGCGGGACGGCATGGCCATCCGGTTCCCGGAGGCGGATGTCCGGCCGACCGGCCGGGGAGCGTACGGGGTGCGCGGCATCACCTTGCGCGAAGGCGACGCCTCGGTGGCCATGGAAGTGGTGACGCCGACCCAGGGGGGCACCCTCTTGACGGTCTCCGAGAACGGCTACGGGAAGCGCACCCCCCTTGACGAATATCGCGTGCAGTCCAGGGGCGGTTTGGGTATTATCAACATCCACACGACGGACCGGAACGGCCGAGTTGTCGGAATCGCCTACGTACAACAGGACGATCAGCTGATGTTGATCACGCAGCAGGGCAAGGTGCTGCGCATGGTCACGAGCGATATCCGGACAATCGGCCGGGCCACCCAGGGCGTGCGGCTGATTGGGGTGGAAGAAGACGACCGGGTCGTGTCCATCGCGCGACTCGCGGAACGCGAAGAAGAGATCAACGAGTAAAGGAGGCTGGCATGCATCGGCCGCGTTATCTTTGGTGTCTGTTACTCACCCCCGTCCTGTTCGTCCTCGTCGTGTCGGCTGTCGGCTGCGGTGGCGCACCTGAAGAACCGCTCGTTCGCAAGTTCTTCCAGGCCTCGCGACTCGGCGACAACATGACCCTGACGAATATCGCGACCGTTCAATTCGACCCGGCCAAGGACGGCCGAGCCGAGAACGTGTCGGTCGTCGAGTCCGGCCCCGAGCAGGCACGCAAGCTGAACTTCAAGGAACTCGAGCAGGCGCGCAAGGACGCCGTCGCCGCCGAGGACGAGTTCGGCAAGCGCAAGAAGGAATACCAGGACAAGAACCTCGACGCGATCAACCGCGTCATCAAGGCCGAGCAGGCCAACCAGAAGCCGAAGGGCAAGGACGCCGAGATCCAGGTCGCCTGGAGCAAGTGGCGCGAGGAGCAGAAGGAATACTCGAAGAAGGTCGCCGAAGCCCGCGTCAAGCTGAACAACGAGCGGTCGGTCGCGGACCTGAGCGTGCCGGACAAGGACGCCACCGCGTTCGACGCCACCGAGTACACGAAGACCCTGAAGGTCTCCGCCAAGGTGCTGTCGCCCAACGGCGAGTCGGCCACGAAGCTGTACAACCTGACGCTGCAGCGCGTCGTCCTCAAGGACGGCGACAAGCTCGTCGAGGGCCGCTGGATGATCACCTCGATCAAGCCGGCCGAGGCCGGGCCGACCTCGTAACGGAGGCTCTGGGCTCTAGGCTCTGGGCTCAAGGCTGATGCAGCCGAAATGCGAAGGGGCGCGGAATGTCCGCGCCCCTTTTTTTGATTGCCTAAAGCCTAAAGCCTGGAGCCTAAAGCCCTTCTTCAGACCACCTGCAGTTTCGCGTATTTCGCCAGCAGCCGCTTCACGCCAATCCCCGCGAACTTCACCACCAGCTTGGCGTCGCCGTCCATCGGCTCCACGCTGATCACCGTCCCCACGCCGAACTGCTGATGGCGCACGCGGGTGCCAGCCTCGAGCGCGCCGCCGCCGCGCGACTGGTCCTCGTCCTCGTAGCGGTAGGAGGGCGTCTCCTCCTTGGTGCGGCCCGGCGAGGTCGGGCGCCGGTAGGGATTCGCGCGGTATTCGAAGTTGCTCGACAGGTTCTGCTGATAGAACGACGGGACGCGCGGCTCGATGCGCTCCACCAGTTCGTCGGGGACTTCTTCGATGAACCGCGAGGGCGCCGAGGCGCGGTAATCGCCGTACCACCGCCGGCGCGACGCCGCGGTGAGAATCAGCTTCCGCCGCGCGCGCGTCATGCCGACGTAGCAGAGGCGCCGCTCCTCCTCCAGTTCCGCCTCGTCGTCTGCCGACCGCGAGTGCGGGAACAAGCCCTCCTCCAGGCCGGCAATCACCACGACGGGGAACTCGAGCCCCTTCGCCGCGTGCATCGTCATCAGGATGACCCGCGCGTCGGCCGCGCCCTCCGACTCGTCCACCTCCGAGAGCAGCGACAGGCGATCGACGAAGCCGCCGAGCGTCGCGCCCTGCTCGCGCGACTCGGTACTCGCGCGCCGCCGACACGAGTTCCAGCAGGTTCTCGATGCGCCCTTCCGCTTCCTCGGTGCGCTCGTCGCGCAGTGCCTGCAGGTAGCCGGTGCGGTCCAGGACCTTGCCGATGGCAATCGACACCGAGTCCTGCCTGCCGATCTCCATCAGGCCGATCATCAGGTCGCGGAAGACGCGAAGCGATGAGGCTGCACGGCCGGCGAATGCGCCGTGATCGAGGCCGCCAACCAGCCGCGACCAGAGCGAGTGCCCGGACAGCGCTCCGCCGACGGGAAGGACCGAGGGCGACGCGTCGAGGGCGTCCATCACGCCCTTGCCGATGCCCCGCGTCGGCACGTTGATCACCCGCCGCAGGCTCACATCGTCGTCCGGGTTGATGAGGAGCTTGAGGTACGCCAGTGCGTCCTTGACCTCCTTGCGCTCGTAGAACCGGACGCTCCCGACGATGCGGTAGGCGATGGCCTCGCGGCGGAGGGCGTCTTCCAGCACGCGCGACTGGGCGTTGGTGCGGTAGAGCACCGCAAACGGGGTGTCGCCCTCGGAACTCAACGCCTGGCGGGCGCCGCGGGCGATGATGTCCGCTTCCTCCAGTTCGTCGTTCGCGCGGTAGTAGCGGATCTTGTCGCCGCCCTTGCGCTCCGTGTAGAGGCGCTTCTCCTTGCGATTGCGGTTCTGGCTGATGACGGCGGACGCGGCGTCGAGGATGACCTGGGTGGACCGGTAGTTGCGCTCGAGTCTCACCACCCGCGTTTCGGGGTAGTCCGATTCGAAGTCCATGATGTTCCGCAGGTCCGCGCCGCGCCACTTGTAGATCGACTGGTCGGGATCGCCGACGACGCAGATGTTGCGGTGAGCTTCCGCCATGCGGCGGAGCAGGAGGTACTGGGGCCGGTTGGTGTCCTGGTACTCGTCCACCAGCAGGAACTTGAACCGGTTCGCGTAGCGCGCCCGGACGTCGTCGCGCTCGAAGAGCTCCACCGTCTTGAGCAGCAGGTCGTCGAAGTCGAGCGCGTTGCTTTCCGCCAGCGCCCGCCGGTAGCCCTCGAAGATCTTCCCGAGCTGACGCTCGGCGGGGTTGTAGCTCGTGGCGGGAAAGGCCTCCGGGCCCTTCATCATGTTCTTCGCGTGGCTGATGCGAGAGAGCGCGGCACGCGGCTGCAGCATGCTGTCGTCCACGCCCATCTCGCGCATCACCTGCTTGATGGCCGACACCTGGTCCGAGGAGTCGTAGATGACGAAGTCGCGCGAGAGGCCGATGACGGGCGCTTCGCGTCGGAGCAGCCGCGCGCACATGGCGTGGAACGTGGAGATCCACGCCCCGGCGCACGCGTCGCCCAGCAGCGCCTCGACGCGCTGCCGCATCTCCTCGGCCGCCTTGTTGGTGAAGGTGACCGCCACCACCTCGCGGGCGTCCGCGTGGCCGTCGCCGATCAGGTACGCGACCCGGTACGCGATGACGCGGGTCTTTCCGGAACCGGCGCCGGCGAGGATCAACAGCGGGCCGTCCACCTGGAGCACGGCATCGCGCTGTTCGGGGTTCAACTGATCAAGAAAGTTCATGCTCTAGTAGGCAGTAGGCCGTATGCAGTATGCGGTTGGGAGAAGACGGACGGCCTGCCAGGCGCGCTGGCGACAGGTGGGTGTTGGGCGCGAACCTCGACTGCCTAAGGCCGTTGTCTGCGTCTCTATTCTACTATCTGCGCAAGCAGAACTGGCTCCTGCTTCCTGCCGCCTACTGGCTACCCCTACTTTGTCAGATCGCTCCGGCAACCGGGCCACATCTCTGGCCTTGCTCAAACAGTCCTCGGCGCCGCCTTGCATGCCCGCCTCACGTGTGGCCCGAACCGCCGGGTTTGCGGTCGGCGGGCGGCAAGGCAACGCCTGCGGAACTCGCCGGCCAGAGACATGGCCCGCTTGCCGATCAAGATCGCCGATCTGACAAAGTGAGTTAGTTAGCCCCGTGTCGTAGATCGCAGCGGGACTGCGCGACTGTCCCGAACTGCCTACTGCCTACTGCCTACTGCTGCCTACTGCCTACTATTCCACCGTCACACTCTTCGCCAGGTTGCGGGGCTGGTCCACGTCGCAGCCGCGGCGGACCGCGATGTGGTAGGCGAGGAGCTGGAGCGGCACGACCATGACGACCGGCGCCAGGATGGGCGGCGTATCGGGCAGGCTGATGATGGAGTCGTGCTCGGTGTCGAGCAGCGTTTCCACCAGCTCGTCGCGGCCGGTCGTGAGGGCGATGACCGATCCGCCTCGCGCCTTCACCTCCTGGATGTTGCCGACCATCTTCTCGAAGACGTGGTCGCGCGGCGCGATGGCGACGACGGGCATCTGCTCGTCGATGAGCGCGATCGGTCCGTGCTTCATCTCGCCGGCCGGGTAGCCTTCCGCGTGGATGTAGGAGATCTCCTTGAGCTTGAGCGCCCCCTCCAGCGCGATGGGGTAGTTCCTGCCGCGGCCGAGGAACAGGAAGTCGCGGCGGCTGTAATACCGGCGCGCGATCTCGTCCACCAGCGACGAGACGCGCAGCGCCTGGTCCACCAGCGTCGGCAGCTGCAAGAGGTGATCGATCTGCTGGCGCATCTGGTCGGCGCTGAGCGTGCCGCGCACCTGGGCCAGGTACAGGGCGAGGAGGTGGAGCGCCACCAGCTGGGATGTGAAGGCCTTGGTGGACGCGACGCCGATCTCCGGCCCGGCGTGAGTGTAGACGGTCCCGTCGCTCTCGCGCGTGGCCATGCTGCCGACCACGTTGCAGATGGAAATGGCGCGCGCTCCCTTGCGCTTCGCTTCGCGCAGCGCGGCCAGCGTGTCCGCCGTTTCACCCGACTGCGTGATGACGATCGCGAGCGTCTTCTCTCCGACGATCGGATCCCGGTAGCGGTACTCGGAGCCGTAGTCCGTTTCCACCGGCAGGTGCGCCAGTTCCTCGATCAGGTACTTGCCCACCAGCCCGGCGTGCCACGAGGTGCCGCACGCGATGATCGTGACGTTTTCGACCTTCGCGAGATCCGCCTCCGAGAGCGTCATCTCCTCGAGGAACACCTTCCCGGTTTCGAGCGAGACTCGGCCGAGGATGGTGTCGCGCACCGCCTGCGGCTGCTCGAAGATCTCCTTGAGCATGAAGTGCTTGTAGCCCGCTTTTTCCGCCTGGATCGGGTCCCAGAGGACGCGCTGCGTCCGGCGGTCCAGCTTCGTGCCCGCGAAGTTGGTGAACCCGACGCCGTCCTTGGTGAGGACGGCCATCTCCTCGTCGCCCAGGAAGACGACATCGCGGGTGTGCGCGAGGATGGCGGGGATGTCCGATGCGACGAAGTACTCGCCGTCGCCCACGCCGACGACGATCGGAGGGCCGTTCCTGACGGCGACGATCTTGTGCGGCTCGTCTGCCGAGAGGAGCACGAGGGCGAACATCCCGCGCATGCGGGCAAGGGCGCGCCGCGTGGCTCCCTCGAGCCCGCCCCTCGACTCCGCTCGGGGCTCGCCCCTCGACTCTGCTCGGGGCGAGCCGTTGGCGGGCACCTTGAGTTCCTGCTCCACCAGGTGCGCGACGATCTCCGTGTCCGTCTCCGTGACGAACTTGTGCCCCTGGCATTGCAGCTCGTGCTTGAGCTCGAGGTAGTTCTCGATGATCCCGTTGTGGACGACGACGATGCGGCCGGTGCAGTCGCGATGAGGGTGGGCATTCTCCTCGGTCGGCCGGCCGTGGGTGGCCCAGCGGGTGTGCCCGACGCCGTAGTCGCCATCCAGCGGGTCCGCCTGGATCGCGTTCTCCAGCTTGGACAGCTTGCCCGCGCTGCGGCGGATCGAGATCGAGCCGTTGCGGACGAGGGCGACGCCCGCCGAGTCGTACCCGCGGTACTCGAGGCGCCGAAGGCCCTCGATGAGGACCGGGACGACCGGCTTATGGCCGATGTAGCCGATGATGCCGCACATTCTTCGGTGCCTCTTTGGCAGTCGACGAAGTCGACGAAGTCAACGGAGTCGACGAAGTCACGGAGTCGACAGTCACGGAGTCGACGAAGTCCACGAAGTCCCGAATCGCGAGTCAACGAGTCCTCGAGTCTGAAGTCGACTACGACTTCGCGGGCTCGGCCGATTTCGACTCCGCGACTTCGTTGACTTCGTCGACCCCGTTGACTTCGCCGACTGTCCCGCCCTCTTCGTCGCCCACCCGTCCTTGACCACCTGGCGGCCGCGCGCGATGGCCAGCGACCCGGCGGGGACGTCGTCCGTGATCGACGATCCGGCCGCGATGTAGGCGCCGGCGCCAAGGCGCACCGGGGCGATCAGCTGGCTGTCGCTGCCGACGAAGACGCCGTCCTCGATGACCGTCGGGTTCTTGCGCACGCCGTCGTAGTTGCACGTGATCGTGCCGGCGCCGATGTTGACGCCGGCGCCAATCGTCGCGTCGCCGAGGTACGCGAGGTGGCTCGCCTTCGACCCGGCGCCCAGCCGCGTCTTCTTCAACTCGACGAAGTTCCCGATGTGCGCCCGCTCGTCAACCACGGTTTCCGGGCGCAGCCTCGCAAAGGGTCCGACGAGGGCCCCCTCTGCAATACGCGCGCCCGACATGACCGTGTGATCGAAGATCGTGACGCTGTCGGCGAGCGTCGAGTTCTCGATGCGCACGCCGGGATAGATCACGCAGCCCGAGCCGATCGTCGTGTTTCCATCCAGCACGACGCCCGGCCTGATCACCGTGTCGGGACCGACGGACACACCGGCGGCGATGTAGGTCGTGTCGGGATCCTCGATCGTGACGCCGGCCGCCATCAGGGCCTCCGCCCGGGCGCGCCACACGCGGCGGCTGGTGGACGCCAGTTCCACGCGGCTGTTGATGCCCAGAATCTCGTGGACCTCTGGCACCGTGAGCCAGGCCACCTTGCGGCCCTCGGCGTGATAGAGCGACACGAGGTCCGGGAGGTAGTACTCGCCCTGCGCGTTCGCCGAGCCGATGCGGGACAGGGCGGGGAAGAGCGGCTCGAGGTCGAACGCGTAGATACCCGCGTTGATCTCGCCGATCGCCCGCTCCTCGGGCGTCGCGTCGCGGTCCTCCACGATCCGCGCAATCGCACCGTCCTCGCGGACGACGCGTCCGTAGCCGGCCGGGTCGTTCACGACGGCGGTCACGACGGTGGCGGCGGCCCGTGCGGAGTGGTGCGCGGCCACCAGCGCGCGCAGCGTCTCGGGCCGGAGCAGGGGGACGTCGCCCGAGAGCAGGAGCAGTGTGCCGCCCACGCCGCGGAACAGCGGTTCCGCCTGCAGCAGCGCGTGCGCCGTTCCAAGCTGCGGCTCCTGGACGAGGAAGCGGAGGCCGGGATGGCCGCCCAGCGCCTGCTTGACCGTTTCCGCGCCGTGGCCGACCACGACCGTGCACGTGGCGGGGTCCACGCCGCTGGCGACGTCGAGGACGTAGTCGATCATCGGCCGCCCAGCCACCGGGTGGAGCACCTTGGGCGTCTGCGACTTCATCCGCGTGCCCTTGCCCGCGGCGAGGATCAGGATGTGTGGGGAAGACATGGCTTGAAGGACTGAGACTACGGGCTGATCAATACGCGCCGGATTGGGCCCGACGGCAATCGTACAGCAGATGCAGACGCAGTGCCGCCTGGCGACGCACCTCAACCGTTATCGGGTCGAGCGGGCGCGTGTCGCAGAGCGGCGGCGCGGGGACGGCGGGGAATCGAGCAGCGCGACGAAGGCCTGGTGGCTGCGGATCGGGTCGAGGTCCGAGTCCTGGGCGGCCAGGAACCGGTTCTCGGGATTCAGCTCGATGGCTTCCTGGAGGTGCGGAATCGCGGCGTTCGGGTCGCCGAGGCCGGCGTGGGCGACCGCCATCATGTAGTGTACGACGTCGTTCTCGGAATCCTCGTTCGCGATGGAGCGGAGGAACCCGAGCGCGTCCGCGTAGGCGCCGCGGTTGATGGCCACCGTGGCGGCATTCATCCGCTCTTCGGTTGTGCGCGGCGCCTGGTCCCGCTTGGGATCGGACTGCCGGGCGCAGATGGCCATGTACACCCGAGCGCGCTCGTGGAGTTCCTTCTCGTCGGGGTAGTGCTCGATGATCGAGGCGAGCGTCTTGGCCGCTTCCTTGAAGTTTCGCACCTGGAGGGCGCGGAAGCCCTTTTCGAAGATCTCCATGGCCAGGTCGTGGCTCGACGGTCCGGCCGGGACGGGCGGCACAACCGGCACGCGAACCGGCGGAGGAACCGTCAGTTTCGCGACCGCGGCCGCGCGAATCTTCGGCTTGACGGAGCTGCTGCCCTTGGCGTTGGCCGGCCTCACGGCGCCGTTGCCTTTCGGCTTGGCGGCGGCCTTCGCAGGCGCAGCCGTCTTCCGGGCCGCCACCGGCCGAGCCGGCTTGGATCGCCGGGCAGAGACCTTGGCCGCGGGCTTCTTCGACGAAACCGCCGGGCGCGTTGAGCGTTGCTTGGTCGGCATCTCGGGCGGCTAACGTTAACAAAACGCAAGGCAGGCGGTCAAGTTGCCGCCCGGAAAATGGTGCAACGACCCTCTGGGGACTCTACATCTTGGGGTGAAACGCCGGTCAAAGTTAACCGCCGAGGCGCCGAGTTCGCAGAGTCACCATTCAACCGCAGAGGCGCCGAGATCGCAGAGGCAGAAAAATCGCCAAATCGCCAAATCGCAAAATGGCCCAAATTCAGACCTGGCCGCCACCTTTAGGTCATTACGCCCTCCTCGGCGTCCTCCGCGTCTCGGCGGTAAACCGATGCCAATGGGTCAACCAGATTCGGCCCCATCAACCGCAGAGGCGCCGAGACGCAGAGGCCAGAAGAAATCGACAAATCGCCAAATCGCAAAATGGCCCAAATCGGCCAGGCCACGTCTCGGCGGTAAACGTCGGGGTCACATTCAACCGCCGAGGCGCCGAGATCGCAGAGGCAGAAAAATCGACAAATCGCCAAATCGCAAAATGGCCCAAATCGACCAGGCACGTCTGCGGTAAACGTCGGGTCACATTCAACCGCCAGGCGATCCAGAGTCGTCGAGGCCCGCATAGCCTCGGCGTCCTCCGCGTCTCGGCGGTAAACGCCGGGGTCACATTCAACCGCAGAGGCGCCGAGATCGCAGAGGCGGAAAAATCGCCAAATCGCCAAATCGCCAAATGTCAAATGGCCCAAATGACTGCTATTGCCGGCCCTTCGTTAGGCCCTCTTGGCTCTTTCCAGGGCTGCGTAGACTTCTCGCGATGGGGAACGGTAGCGGGTGGCCAGGCGGGACAGGGCATCGCGGCGGGTGAGCCCGTCGCTTTCGGTCAATTGATAGAATTCAGACAAGAGTCGGCTGTCTCCCGGTAGCTCTGGAGCGTCCTCCTGGTCGGCCTCGGCTGGTCCGATCACGACGGTAAACTCGCCACGCGGCTCATCGAGAGACGCCAGGATCGAGGAAATAGGGCCTCTGACCAAAGTTTCATGAACCTTGGTCAGCTCCCGGCAGACCGCGGCCGGGCGGTCGCCCAGCACGCGCAACGCCGACTCGAGCGTTTGGCGCATCCGGTGCGGGGCCTCGAAGAAGACCAGCGTCTCGGGGCGGTCTACCAGGGCGCCGAACCAGCGGTCGCGCGCCCGGGCGCGCGCCGGCGGAAAACCCGCGAAGGTGAAGGCATGCGTTGGCAGCCCCGAGGCGACCAGGGCCGCGAGGATCGCGCTCGCTCCAGGCACGGCCTCCACCCGGAAGCCCGCTTCCGCCGCCGCCTTCACGAGGCGATAGCCGGGGTCGGAGATGCCCGGCGTGCCGGCATCCGAGACGAGCGCGATATTGTCGCCGGCGGCCAATCGCTCCAGCAGGCGCGGGAGCTTCTCTCGCTCGTTGTGCTCGTAGAAGCTGGTGGTCGGCGTGCGAATGTCGAAGTGCGTGAGGAGCTTCGCGGTGCGGCGGGTATCCTCGGCGGCCACGAGCGTCGCCTCGCGCAGCACGCGCAGCGCGCGGTAGGTCACGTCGTCCAGGTTGCCGATTGGCGTGGAGACGATGAAGAGCGTGCCGGGCATGGGCGGGGACCAATGCTACTTTGTCGGATAAGTCGTTCTGCTCGGCAACGAGGCGTGTCTCTGGCCGGCGAGTTCCGCCCCTCGACGTTGCTCGGGGCGTCCTGAGCTTGCCGCCCCTCGGCGATGCTCGGGGCGACCCTGAGCCTTGTCGAAGGGCCGAAGGGCGCAGGCGCTGCCTTGCCGTTCACCGCACCGAATCTGGCTCACGCCGGATTCCACCAACGTTCGCGGACCCTCCCAACGCCTGCAAGCCGACGCCGAGGACTGTTTGAGCCAGGTTTCAAGCGAGTTCCGCCCCTCGACGTGGCTCGGGGCGGCCTGAGCAAGGTCGAAGGCCGCAGGCGTCGACTTGCCGTTCACCGGCCGAGTACGTCCAAATCCGGCTGATGCCGGATACCACCTGCCCCGACGCCTGCAAGGCAGTGCCGAGGACTGTCTGAGCAAGGCCAGAGATACGCCTCGTTGCCGGGGCGGCGATCTGACAAAGTAGTGCTAATGCGCCTGTCGTATTTGCGCATCGAAGGACTAAGCCGATCAGATATTGTACCATTACAAGAGGAGGCGCCTGCCGTCAGCGGGCTCCTCGATACCCTTTCTGGCTCGAGGGTCGCACCAGTGTTCTCATCCGAACCGCTGCATCATTTCGTCGACGACTACCTGCGCTACCTTTACGAGACTCACCCGACGGCAGCGGCGCTCGACGGCGTCCACACGCACGACGACCTGCTGGAAGACCTGAGCCGGGCGGGGCTCGAGGGGCAGGCTCGGGCGCTGTCGGGGTTCGCGCGGCGACTGAGCGAGATCCCGGTGGACGGCCTGACGCCGGTCGAAAAGATCGAGCACCCGGTCATCGCCGCGAACATCCGGTCGCGGATCTTCGAGATCGAAGAGACCCGCACCTGGGAGCGCAACCCGCAGTTCTACGCCGACGTCCTGGCGTTGAGCCTCGCCACGCAGGCCATCTTCCCGTATGCGCCGGAAGACGAACGCGCCCGCCGCGTCCTCTCGAAGCTCCGGCAGGCGCCGCGCCTGATTCAATGCGCGCGCGAGAACATCAAGGACACGCCCGGGATCTACGCCAAGGTCGGCCTGGAGACGCTGCGCGGGGCGCTCAAGTTCATCGAGCACGACCTGCCGCGGGCCTTTTCCGGCGTGGACGACCTCCATCTGCTCGGCGACCTGGCCGACGCGTCGGTGGAGGCGACCGATGCGATCAAAGGCTACGTCCACTACCTGGACGAGGAACTGGCGCCGCGCGGGAAGGCGTCGTTCCGCCTCGGCCGCGAGCGCTTCGAGCAGAAGCTCAAGCTGGACGAGGGGATCGGCGTCGGCGTCGACAAGCTGCTGGCCATCGCCACGCGCGAGCTGTGGAACGTGCAGGAGGAATTCCGGCGGGTGGCGGCGCGCCTGGACGGCCACGACCCGGTGGCCGCCTGGCGGGCGGTGAAAGCCGAGCACCCGGCGCCCGGCCAGATCGTCGCGGTCGCGCAGCAGCAGCTGCAGGCCCTCGCCACCTTCATCGAGCGGCACGACCTGGTGACGATCCCGGCAGGGGAGCCGCTGCTCGTCGCGCCCACGCCGGAGTTCTACCGCTGGACGTTCGCCAGCCTGTGGGCGCCCGGGCCGTTCGAAGCGAAGCCGACACGCTCCTATTACTACCTGACCGACGCCGACCCGTCATGGTCTCCGGAGCGCCAGGAGGAGCACCTGCGCGACTTCAGCTTTGCGACGCTCTGGTCGATCTCGATCCACGAGACCTACCCGGGGCACTTCCTGCAGGCCAGGCACCTGCGGCAGATTGAGTCGAGGCTCCGCAAGTCGATGCTGTTCGCGCCGGCGTCCACCATCGAGGGCTGGGCGCACTACTGCGAGCAGATGATGATCGAGGCCGGCTTCGAGAAGGGCAACGCGCACGTCCGGCTCGGCCAGCTCGCCGAGGCGCTCGTCCGCCTCGCCCGCTTCATCGTGGGCATCCGGCTGCACGCCGAGGACATGTCGGTGGAGGCCGGGATGCGCTTCTTCCGCGACGAGGCGTTCATGGAGGAGGCGGGCGCGCGGCGGGAGGCGGAGCGGGGGACGTTCGACCCGACCTACATGGTCTACACGGCCGGCAAGCTCATGCTGCTGAAGCTGCGCGCCGACTGCAAGGCCGCGCAGGGGGCGAAGTTCTCGCTGCGGAGCTTCCACGACACCGTGCTCGGCCACGGCGGCCTGCCGCTCTGGGCCCAGCGCAAGCTGATGCTGCCCGACGATCGGGGAGAAGTGATCGAATAACGGACGGACGCGGTGCGTGCGGGCGGGCCGACCCCGACCTCGGGAGTGTTTTCGCCCGCGTATCCGGTATAGACCGACGAGGACCAGGGGAATCCACGAAAAGACTCCCGAGGTCTTAGAGAAAAATGCCACTTTACGAATACGAGTGCGAACAGTGCGGCGCGCGGTTCGAAGTCATCCAGCGCTTTTCGGATCCCGCGGTTGACGCCTGCAAGACGTGCGGCGGGCCGGTCCACAAGTTGATCTCGGCGCCCGCCATCCACTTCAAGGGCACCGGCTGGTACATCACCGACTACGCGAGGAAGAAGAACGGCTCCGGCGAGTCCGCTGAGTCGTCAGCCTCATCGTCCGGGAGCGACACCAAGGGCGACACCAAGGGCGACACCAAGAGCGAGACGAAGAGCGAGACGAAGGGCGAGACGAAGGGCGAGACGAAGAGTGACGCCAAGGGCGAGACGAAGACCGACACATCCTCGTCGTCCGGGACGCAGAATTCCAAGAGCAGCTCGTCGAGCGAGGCCGGCGGCAGCGCCAACAAGAACTGAGAACCGAGGGCTTGCCAGGTCGGTGGCCTCGAGCCTGAGCCCTGAGCCCTGAGCCTTGAGCCTTGAGCCCTAAGCCTTTCTGTGGCTCGCTCCGACCTCGTTGGGCGCCAGCGTGCGCAGGTATTCCTTGAACGGCTCGGCGAGGTCGGGCCGGCGCAGCGCGAAGTAGACGACCGCCTTGAGGAACCCGAGCTTGTTGCCCGTGTCGTGGCGGACGCCCTTCACCTCGTACCCGTAGATCGGCCGGTCCTTCAGCAGGCGGCGCAGGCCGTTGGTGAGCTGGATCTCGCCCGTGCGGTCCGCGGCCGTGGCCTGGAGTGCCGGGAAGATGTCGGGCGTCAGGATGTAGCGCCCGATGATCGCGAGGTTGGACGGCGCATCCTCGCGTCGCGGCTTCTCGACGAGGTCGCGGATCCGGTACACGCCATCGCCGAGCGCCTCCTCGATGTCCACCACGCCGTAGGCCGACACCTGGTTCTCCGGCACGCGCTCCACCGCGAGCACCGGGCCGTGCACCCGCTCGAACACTTCGCACATCTGCCGCAGCGCCGGCGGGTCCGCGTCGATCACATCGTCGCCGAGGATGACCGCGAACGGTTCGTTCCCCACGAGTTCGCGCGTCACGAGCACGGCATGACCCAGCCCGAGCGGCTCGCCCTGCCTCACGTAGGCAAAGTTGATCAGGTTTGAGACCTTGCGGATCTCGGCGAGGAGATCCTTCTTGCCGCGCGCCTCGAGGAACGTCTCCAGCTCGACGTTGACGTCGAAGTGGTCCTCGATCGCGTTCTTCCCGCGGCCCGTGACGAGGATGATGTTGGATACCCCGGACGCCACGGCTTCCTCGACGCCGGTACTGGATGATGGGCTTGTCCACCAGGACCAGCATCTCTTTCGGCTGCGCCTTGGTTGCGGGAAGGAATCGGGTGCCGAGGCCGGCAGCAGGGAAGACCGCTTTGCGGATGGTCGTCACGCGCATCTCCTCATCAGGATGGTATGCTGTCCTGTGGCTATTGTGGCGTTTCGCTAGCGATTCTGTCTTCTGAATTCTCGGTTCACCCGTGTCGAGTTCTACGTTCTCGAGTTCTACGTTCTACGTTCCAGGTTCTCAGTTCTGTTACGTTCTCAGTTCTACGTTCTCAGTTCCCAATTCTCACTTCCCCTGATCCATGCTCGACCCAGCCTTCGTTCGTGATCATGCAGACCTCGTCGCCGCGGGCCTCCGCAACCGCGGCATCGACCCGACCGCGGACCTCGAGGCGTTCGCCCGCCTCGAGGCGAGGCGCCGCGCGATCCTGCCGGAGATGGAGGGCCTCAAGCAGCAGCAGAACAAGTCGGGCGAGGAGGTGGCGCGCGCGAAGAAGGAAGGGCGCGACCCGAGCGCGATCTTCTCGGCCAACCGCGAGCGCGGTCAGCGAATCAAGGAGCTGGAGGCGGAGGTCAACCTCGTCGAGGACGAGCGGCGCACGCTGCTGCTGACCATTCCCAACCTGCCGCACAAGGACGTGCCGGTCGGCGCGAGCGCGGCGGACAACGCCGAGGTCCGGCGCGTCGGCGAGCCGCGGGCGTTCGACTTCGAGCCGCAGGCGCACTGGGACCTCGGCCCGGCGCTCGGCATCATCGACTTCGAGCGGGCGACGAAGATCTCCGGCGCCCGGTTCGCGTTCCTCGTCGGCGACGGCGCCCGGCTGTCGCGCGCGCTCATCAACTTCATGCTGGCGCTGCACCGCGGGCACGGCTACACCGAGATCGAGCCGCCGTTCCTCGTGAACGCCGAGACGCTGACCGGCACCGGCAACCTGCCGAAGTTCGAGGCGGACCTCTTCAAGATCGCCGGCAACTGGGACCTGTTCCTGATCCCGACGGCGGAAGTGCCGGTGACGAATCTCTATCGCAACGAGATTCTCGACGGCCGCCTGCTGCCCCTGAAATACACGGCCTACACGCCCTGCTTCCGCAGCGAGGCCGGCTCGTACGGCGCGGACGTTCGCGGCTTGATCCGGCAGCACCAGTTCGACAAGGTGGAGCTGGTCAAGTTCGCGGCGCCGGAGACCTCGTACGACGAGCTGGAAGGGCTGACGCGCGACGCGGAGGAGATCCTCGTCCGCCTGGGACTGCCGTATCGCACGGTGAAGCTGTGCACCGGCGACATGGGGTTTGCGTCCGCGACGACCTACGACATCGAGGTGTGGCTGCCGAGCCAGAAGACGTACCGCGAGATCTCGTCGTGCAGCAACACCGAGGCGTTCCAGGCGCGCCGCGCGAACATCAAGTTCCGCCCGGACGGCAAGGGGAAGGCGGAGTACGTCCACACGCTGAACGGCTCGGGCCTGGCGGTCGGCCGCACGCTCATCGCGGTGCTCGAGAACTACCAGCAGAAGGACGGCAGCCTCGTCATCCCAGAGGCGCTGCGGCCGTACATGGATGGACAGGAGCGGATCGAGCCGCGAAAGTAGGAACTGACGCACGGGCGCGCGGCAGCGGAGAACGTAGAAGTGAGAACGGTAGAAGTGAGAACGTAGAAGTGAGAACAGAGAACCTGAAGCTTTCCCTGGCGCCGGGGCCGTCTTTGTTCTAAGTTCTAATTTCTCCGTTCTCCGTTCGGAATCGGAGAGGTGGCCGAGTGGTTGATGGCTCCGGTCTTGAAAACCGGCGTGGGGGAAACTCCACCGGGGGTTCGAATCCCTCCCTCTCCGCCAACCTTCGCCAAGCGCTCACTACGTTCGCGGCTTCGGTTGGCAGGCCGCGTTCTGTGAGCGTCCGCGAAGGTTGCCCACCGTAGCCAGTGAGCGTAGCGAACGTTCTTGGCGAAGGTGGGCTGACTCGAGGGTGTTGCTCCGCGATGTTGCCACGTAGCATCGGTCCGCGAAGGCGGACGAAGTTGCGCGCACGCGCCAACGGCCCGCGCACCACCGTTCCCCCGGTGCCGCCTCCGCGGCCGTCGGGTGCATCGCTGTCAGGCAGCATTGGATCTTCTTCGATCCCTCACGAGAAGATCGACTTCGCAGTCAACCACGCTGAACAGTCGCAGCAGTTGGTCAACACTCTTCCGATAGTTCGTCGAGTCCAGAAGGCGGTAGAGTTGCGTCGCGGATGTACCAAGGCGGCGAATCAGTTCGCGCTTGGAGAGGCCGCTCGCCTCGACGCGCTTCTGGGCTTCTATCGTCAGCTTGTAGAGAAGAACATCTCGCAAGTACCGCGGATCCTGGTTGTACTCGAGAACCTGGTCGATGTGGACGGTGCCCTCTTTGCCTGATCGCAGGACGTATGAAAAACCCTCTCGGCCGAGTTCCGCGTCAACATCGACCAGCACAACCGGGTCCCGACTCACTGGCTGAGGCGCCGCTTTCGCGTAGGGGAACTCGAACGTCTTCGTTGCGGTTCGTACCGACGAACGCCTTCTTGTGATTGTTCCAGTCGACGGTGCGAATCTTCATAGCACTGTTTGCTCATCGTCGTTAAATGTTACCACCGGAGGTAACATAAGTTCAATGCTGCAACGCGATCACGACGCGTGTGCCGTGTCGCGCCGCGCGACGTCGCGGGTGCCACGTGTTTCGCTTACACTCGTTCTGAGGCGCTGCGCACCCCAGTTGGGACCCCCGTCCGCATGCAAAGGCTCACTGACAAGCCGTCGAGGCGCGATGCCCGGCGGCTTTTGTGTTTTCCGGAGGACGCATTCATGACGGATTCAACGGCAAGCGATCGGATCCGGCGCCAGCGGGTCGTGTACACCATGCCGGAGATGGACCGCGTGACTGTCCGGAGCGCTCCGTATCGCGTGGCCGATACGGGAGTCCTCACGCTCGATCTGTACGCTCCGCCTGAGCGTGATGGCGCGCCGAAGCCGGCGGTCATTCTCGTGACCGGCTTCTCCGACGCCGGTGCAGTGCGGATGTTCGGGTCCACGTTCAAGGAGATGGGAGCGTTCGTGTCGTGGGCACAGTTGATCGCGGCGTCGGGGATGGTAGGAATCACCTACACGAATCACGAACCGCGGGACGTTCACGATGTGCTCGATCACGTCCGCCGGAACGCGGCATCGCTGCGGATCGATCCGGATCGCATTGGCCTGTGGGCGTGCTCCGGGCACGGGCCAAATGCACTGTCGGTCCTGATTGAACACGGCGCCGCGCGCGTCCGATGCGCGTGCCTGCTCTATCCCTACACGATGGATCTGAATGGCGCCACGCGTGTGGCCGGCGCCGCGGCGCAGTTCCGGTTCGTCACGCCTGCCGCACAGAAGTCGATCGAGGATCTTCCACTCGATGTGCCGCTCGCCATCGTGAGGGCCGGGCGGGATGCGATGCCAGGGCTGAGCGAGGCACTGGACCTGTTCGTCGCGGCAGCGCTCGCGCGGAACATGCCGCTCACGCTCACCAACCATCCTTCAGGCCAGCACGCGTTCGACCTTTCCGAGGACAGCCCGATGTCGCATGCGGCCATCAGGCAAGCGCTGGCGTTTCTTCGGTCTCATCTCTCGACGGCGTAGGCTGCGCCGCCGGCGCGAGGGGTGAAGCCTCGGTCGCGAAGGCGGACGACTCCCTCTCCCTCCGCCACCACAAGCTCAGCGGAAGGCGGGTCCCTGCCCGCCTTCCACTCTCCGCGCGTTCACCTACTGGCGGGGATACAGGCGGACCTGGACGATGCGGGTGCCGTTGTTCAGGATGTTCCAGAAATAGCTCTCGAAGACGTTGTTGAACACCGAGAGCTCCTGGGACGTCCCGGCAAGGCACTGGCCGGTCGTCGTGTCGACCTGGCAGAACCACACGTCGAAGAGGTAGTTGACCTTCACGAACGTGCTCCGGCCGGCCTTCCGGTTGACGTCCACGCTTCCCGCCCAGAAGTACAAGGACTGGTCCGCGTCGAAGGCGTACGCGTCGATGTCCATGCACGTGTTCGGCTTGCCGAGCACGCGCAGGTAGATGTCGAACGTGATCTGGTCGCCGCTGACCGGCACCTTGATCCGCGCCTCACCGTCGGTGGCATCCCGATCGACGATCTCGAAGGTGTTCGACGGCTCGAAGTAGATCTTCGCGCCAACCGGGACCTGGTTCGTGAAGGTCGGGGAGACGTCATCCGACAGGACGTACTGATCGGCCTCGCAGACGATCTGGTTGGGCCCCGTCGCGTTCTTCAGCGGCACCATGATCGACCGCCCGTTGCTGTCGTCGCCGCTGATGCCCTTCGGGGAGCCGATGATGTTGAACTGGTAGTGCGCGCCGCTGGTCGTGCCGTTGCCCGTGGCTTTCTGGGCGAACGCGGGAACCGATGCGAGACACAACGCCAGGCAGAGGGACACGACGACACCGAAAGACAGACGTTTCATGTGGTTGTACTCCTTCGTATGAAGACAGGTCGGCGTGCGGTTGCGCGGCGAGCCGGAGGGGCGTCGCGCGCGCCCGGGAGGAAAGTGGTCGTCAAGCGGGGAGACGTCGCTCGATAGGTCCTCCTTTCCCGCGAGAATTACCAGCGATCAGACACGTGGCAAGAGCAGAAGACGGCCCGACCGGCGCGGTTCGTTTGCCGCGGCCTTTGTGGGGGGCTCAGAAGTCAGGCGTCGACGCCTGAGCTGAATGCAGATGGGGTGCCACCCCAGCCGTCAGCACCTGCGGTCGAAAAGGGATGGGCGGAAGAGCAGAGCCGTACGGTGCGTACTGTTTCGAGTCGGAAAAAAGGTAATGGGAACTGACGAATGGCGATTCACCCGGCTAGGCAAGGTCAGTCTGCGGGCTCCGGCCGTGATTGGCTAGAATGGGGGCGCCGCCGGGCGGACCGGCCTTTCAAAGCAGGCCGGACCTTCTGGCGCTTGTTTCGTGACGCGAGTCGAGAAGGCAGATTTCGAGGATCAGATGGCAACCATCGACATGGCGTGGAGAGAAACCGTCGAGGCGCTGACCGAGGGGGTCATCTTCCACGCGGCAGGCGGCGAGGTCGAGACGTGCAACGCTGCCGCGGAGCGGCTCCTCGGGCTGACGCTGGCTCAGATGCGCGGTGTCGAGACGCTCCACCCCGACTGGCGGGCGTTCCAGGAGGACGGCTCGACGTTCGCGCCGACAAGCGCGCCGGCGACGGCAGCCATTCAGACGGGCCGAGCCCAGACGAGTCTCATCGTCGGGATCGACAAGCCTGACGGCACCCTGACCTGGATCTCGCTGAGCGCGCATCCGCTCGTGTGCGACGGTCGCCCGGCCGCTGCGATCACGACGCTCACGGAGGTCACCGAACGGCGGCGGGCGGAGGACCGCCTGAGCGCGCAGCAGGAGCGCTGGCAGCGCGACGTGGCCGAGCGGCAGCGCGCCGAGGAAGAGCTGCGGCAGCGCAACCGGTACATCGAGGCGATTCTCGAGCGGGCGCCCATTGGCTTCGCGGTCCATACGATCGACGACGGCGTCGGGCGCTTCGTCAGCGCGAGGTTCGAGGAGATCTACGGCGTCGCGCGGGGAGCGATCGACTCACATTTCACCTTCTTCGAGAAGGTCTGGCCGCGCGACCCGGCCCTCCGCGACGAGATCCGCCGGCGGGTCGTGGTGGATATGTCGAGCGGTGACCCTGCCCGCATGCAGTGGGAGAACATCCCGGTCCCTCTGGCCGGCGGCGAAACGCGTTACATCAACGCGATGAACATCCCGCTCCTGGATCAGAACCTGATGGTGTCGACGGTCCAGGACGTGACGGCGCGCGTGAAGTCTGAAGAAGCGCGGAAGGAGAGCGAAGCGCTGTATCGCCTGCTGGCGGAGAACGTCTCCGACCTGATCTGGATTCTCGACCTCGAGGCACTTCGTTTTCAGTACGTGAGCCCCTCGGTCGAGCGACTCCTCGGCTACACGCCGGAGGAGATCGTCGCACAGGGGTGGATCTCGGCGATCTTCACGTCGGACTCCGCCCAGCGTGCCGTTCGAGCCCTCATCGACCGGATGGAGTCGTTCAAGCAAGGGCGGCAGGACGCCGACCGGTACGCCGACTACCTGGAGCTGACGCGGCGCGACGGCTCGACCGTGTGGGTGGAGTTCGTGGCCCGCTATGTCGTCAACGAGAACAGCGGTCACGTCGAGGCATACGGCGTCTCGCGCGACATCACCGAGCGGAGGCAGGCGGAAGCCGAGCGGCAGCGCCTCTGGGCGGAGCTGTCCCAGGCGCAGAAGATGGAGTCGATCGGGCGGCTCGCGGGCGGTATCGCCCACGACTTCAACAACATCCTTGCCGACATCACCGCCCAGGCGGGGCTGGCCACACTGCGTCATCCAGCGCTGAAGGCGGTCTTCGACGAGCTGCGGACCGACGTGGAACTCGGCGCCACGTTGATCCGGCAGCTGCTCGTGTTCAGCCGCAGATCGGCTATCGACATGCGCCTGTTGGACCTCAACGAGGTCGCCGGCAACCTGGTCAAGATGCTCAGCCGGCTGCTTGGCGAGAACATCGGCCTGCAGTTCGATCGCGGGCCCGGACAGGCAGCAGTGCAGGCGGACGCCGGCATGCTCGAGCAGGTCATCATGAACCTGGCTGTGAACGCGCGCGATGCGATGTCTGACGGGGGGACGGTCACGCTGCACATCGCGCCCGTCGAGGTCGGCGAGGGCGAGGCCAGGGCGATAACTCCGGGCCGTCCGGGCCGGTTCTTGTGCCTCTCGGTCTCCGACACCGGGTGCGGCATGAGCGAGGAAACGCTCGCGCACGCGTTCGAACCGTTCTTCACGACGAAGGAACCTGACAAGGGCACGGGCCTCGGGCTGTCGATGGTCCACGGGATCGTCGTGCAACATGGGGGGTGGGTCGAGGCGGACAGCACGCCGGGCAAGGGCACCACGTTCCGGATCTTCCTGCCCGCGGCAGGCATGGAGGTCCCGCGCCTCGAAGCTCGGGGCGAGGGCACCGTCCTGGCCGGGGGCGAGACAATCCTGCTTGTCGACGACTTCGCGCGGCTGCGGGAGATGATCGGCGAGTCGCTGCGGATCCTGGGGTACGACGTCGTGGAAGCCGGCCGCGCCGAGGACGCCATGCAACAGTGGCAGGAACACCGGGGGAAGGTGGACCTGCTCTTCACCGACATCGCGCTTCCGGGCAGGATGAACGGGCTGCACCTGGCCGACAGGTTGGTCGAGTCAAAGCCGGCCCTCAAGGTCATCCTCTCGAGCGGCTACGGCGAGGAGCTGGTGGACCAGGCAAGGGTGGCCGCCGGCATGGTGTACCTGCACAAGCCCTGCGACCTGGAGACGATCGCCCGCACCATTCGGAAGTGCTTCGCGCAGGGTTAGCACCATGGCACCGTCAAACGGCAGTCGCCACTCGCACCGGTAGAGCTGGTCCGCTCGCAACGCGCCCCACATTGTTCCTCCTTACGCTCAGCTTCGCGCGGCACGAGCCGCGACCGGACGCGCTACAATTTCTCCTGGGACCATCCACAACTTGACGCGGCCCGCGGTCGTTTCCCGTGCCCGCGAGTGGTGTCCGTCGCGACGGCCAGCCGCTGAGGGAGTGTCGAGAAGCGATCCGGCCAGGCTGGGCCCGCGCTGAACCGTCGCGGCGCCGGATGGACAGGAGGTCCGACATGACCCGTCGAAGGACGTGCTTCGTGATCGTCGCCGCGCTGGTGACCCTGACATCGGGTGTGGCTTCGGCACCGGCGCAGGTGGCCCAGGGGAACATCGCCGGCGTCGTGCGCGACCGGACCGGCAGCAGTCTGCCGGGCGCGACCATCGTCGCCACCAACCGCGCCACCGGCGCGGTACGCACTGCCACCACCGCCAACGACGGCAGCTTCACCTTCACGGTGCCCGCGGGGAATTACACCGTGGCCGCGTCGCTCTCCGGTTTTCGCAGGAGCACGCAGGAAGTCGAACTCGCGCCCGGCGGGAAGGCGCAGATCGAGATCTCGATGGAGGTCATGCTGACCGAAGTGGTCACCGTGACGGCGATGAAGCGCGAGGAGTTGCTGAAGGACGTGCCCTTTTCGATCGCCGCCCCGACCGAGGAGGTGCTGCGAAGCCGCGGCGTCGACAACCTCGAGGGTGTGGCGGCCAACGTCGGCGGCTTCACGGTTCAGAACCTCGGCCCCGGTCAGAGCCAGGTGGCGATACGCGGCGTCTCGGCCGGCCAGATCGTCCGCGACCAACCGGGTGTCAAGGAGCAGGTCGGCGTCTACCTCGACGAATCGGTCATCTCCCTGTCGCTCTTCACGCCGGACATCGACCTGTTCGACGCCGACCGCGTCGAGGTGCTGCGCGGCCCGCAGGGCACGCTGTTTGGCGCCGGCTCGCTGTCAGGAACTGTGCGGTACATTACGAACCAGCCGCAGCTTGGCGTGACCACTGGATCGGTCCAGCTCGAAGGCAGCAGCGTGCAGGGCGGAAACCAGGCGGGCAATGCGAAGTTCCTCTTCAACGTGCCCGTCGGCCGGACGGCGGCGCTGCGGGTGGCCTCGTACTATGATCGCCTGCCCGGCTTCATCGCGGCGATACAGCCGGACCAGAGTGTGAAGGAGCACGTCAACGACGGCTACCGGAGCGGCGTCCGGGCGTCGATCAGGTTCGCGCCGAACGATCGTCTATCCGTCACCCCGCGCGTCTTCTACCAGCAGGTCGCGAGCAACGGCTGGAACCGGCAGGACGCCTACAACATCCTGGCGAACCCCTACACCACGACGCGCCCTGCGGTGACGCTGGGCGACCGCGAACAGTTCACGCAGCTGAAGGAGGAGTTCACCGATCACTTCGCGCTCGGCGATCTTGCGATCGACTACAAGCTGCCGAATGATGTCACCGTCTCGTCGATCACCTCCTACACCTACCGCGACATCCTGGTGGTCCGGGACGCGACGGCGCTCACCGCGAGCATCACGGGAGGTAGCATCGGCCTGCCGCCTCCGGTGTACTCGCTGAATGCCGCTCTCAACGACGCGACGACGGCGAGCGTGTGGACCCAGGAGCTCCGGCTGGCCGCCAACAGCCGCGACCACCGTTATCACTGGGTCGCCGGCGGGTTTTACGGCCACACGAGCCGGGACTACGGGCAGGATCTGCCGGTGCCCGGCTTCGAGGAGCTGAGCGGCATCCCCACGCAGGGCCTTCGCGCCCCGAAGAACAGCCTGTTCTGGTCCGAACTGGGCTACTCGCTCAACCAGTTCGCCCTCTTCGGCGAGGTCACGGCCGCCGTCGGACCGCTCGTTGAGCCTCACGGGCGGCCTGCGTTACTACCACTTCGGCGAGGACAAGACGCAGATCTTCGACGGCATCTTCGGCAACGACAACAACGGCAAGAGCCTGGTGTCGCAGCCGGGGACGACGAACGCCGACGGCGTGGCGCCGCGCTTCATCGCGAGCTACAAGGTGAACGAGAAGGTGAACGTCAACGCGCAGGTGTCGCGCGGCTTCCGCCTGGGCGGCATCAACGACCCGCTCAACGTGCCGTTGTGCACTCCGCAGGACCTCGTCACCTTCGGGGGCCGGGAGAGCTGGAAGGACGAACACGCGTGGAACTACGAAGCCGGGCTGAAATCGAGCCTGCCGAACGGCATCGGCTCCTTCAACGTCTCCGGCTTCTACATGGATATCAGCGATCTGCAGGCGACGGTCACCGCTGGGTCCTGCTCCTCGCGTCTCATCTTCAACGTTCCGAAGGCGCGCAGCCGCGGCGTCGAGATCGAGTTCCAACTCGCCCCGACGCGGAACTTCGACCTCGCGGTCTCCACCAGCTTCGACGACGGGACGCTGCAATCGACGCTCACGTCGACCGACCCGTCGGGCAACGTCACCGTCGTGTCCGGCATCGAGAAGGGCCGGCGGCTGCCCACGGTGCCCCGGTTCCAGTGGGCGATGGCGGCCACCTACCAGTGGGAGGTCGGACGCGGTTCGATCGTGTTCGTCACGGGCACGCACCAGTACGTCGGTTCCCGGTACACCCAGGTCGGCGACGAGGACCTGGGGACGCTGAACCTGTTGTCCTTCGGCGCCAACACGATTGGGGCTCCGCTCACCGCGAGCACCTTCACGTACGATCCACAGTTGCCGGGCTACAACGTCGTGAACCTGCGCGGCGGCGTCCGGCGCGCAAAATGGGAGATTGCGGGGTTCGTGAACAACCTGACGAACGAGCTCGCACTCCTGTCGCTCGACCAGGAACGCGGGACGAGAGCGCGGATCAGCTACCTCGTGAACCAGCCTCGCACCTTCGGCGTATCCACGCGGTTCAACTTCTGATGTCGCTCACCCGATGATGCTGTACCAGTACCCACTTTGGTGCAGGTCTCCGGCATCGAAGCGGTCGTGGCGGAAGAGGCCGGTGTCGTAGCGGGTGCAGCGGCCGTCGAGGACGAGGTCCGCCACGATCCGGCCAACCGCCGGCGCGATCTTGAACCCGTGACCGCTGAAGCCGAAGGCGCAGAAGAAGCCGGGAACGCGGGCGACGGCGTCGATGACGGGCTGAGAATCGGGGGTGACGTCGTAGACGCCAGCCCACCCCTTGCGTGCCGTCCCGTCTTCCATCACGGGAAAGCGCCGGACGATCGCCGCCGAGGCCGTGGCGATCTCCTCGTGCGTCGGCGTCTGGTTGTAGTCGTCGGCCCCGACCGATCGATGATCGTCGCGGACGGATCCCACCATGATGCCGCTCTCGCCGTCGGGCTTGAAGTACCACCCACCGATCAGGTCGCCCCAGACCGGCGTCGGGGCCCGCCACGCGGGCGGCCGCTGCATCACCACCACCGGGTGACGCGTCACCGTGAGAGGGACCGAGACGCCCGCGTCCGCCGCGAGCTTCGCTCCCCACGGTCCGGCCGCGTTGACGACGACTCCTGCGGAGATGTCGCCCTTGTCCGTCGTGACGCCGGCCATGCGGCCGCTCTCGATGCGCAGCGCCGTGACGGTCGTTCGCTGGAGGATCTCGACGCCCAGGGCGCGGGCGGCATCCGCAAAGCTGTTGGTCGCGAGCGTCGGGTCGGCGTAGCCGCCGTCCGGATCGTACGCGCCGCACGCCACGTCGTCCGAGCAGAGGTGCGGATCGAGGGCCCGCAGTTCGTCGGGCCACAACAGCGACTCGCGGATCCCCAGCCGGCGGTGCATCTCGACGCTCGACCCCAGCACGTCGGCGTTGTCTTCCGCGGCCAGGAAGACGACGCCGCACTGCACGAAGCCGGCGTCGCCGCCGACCTCGTCGCGGAAGTGTTCGAAGACGCGCACGCTGTCGCGCGCCATCGCGGACAAGCGTCTCCTGCGTATAGTGCTGCCTGACCACACCGCTCGACAGGCCGGTGGGACCCGAGGCGACGTGTCCCTTCTCGACCAGGACGACGCCTCGCGTCCCGCGTCGCGCCAACTGGTAGGCGATGCTGCATCCGTTGATGCCGCCGCCGACGACTACGACTTCGGCTGTCCTTGCCATGCGTGCCTCCAGGTTCCCTGATGTCCGGCGCCGGGGCGCCTGCCGGCGCGGCTCGCCGGTTCCGCATCCTGATCGGGTTCGTCCACGCGGATGAGCAGCCACAGCAGTGCGCTGACGAGGCCGAGCAGCGACCCCGTGGCGAGCGCAGGGATCCAGCCGAAATGCTGGACGAGCAGCGGTACGACCGTCGCCTGGGCGACGCCTCCGAGGTTGCCGGCGGTGTTCATGATGCCGCCGGCCGTCCCGGCGTGGGCACCGGAGATGTCGGTCGCGCCCGACCAGAACGGGCCCTCGGTCGCCATCAGGCATCCGACGCTCAGGGACAGGGCGGCGATTGCCAGCATCGGGTCGTTCGCGCGCGCGCCCCACAGAAGGAGCCCCGACGAGAGGGTCAGCGCCGTCATCGCGACGATCCGCCTGCCAAGCCTGCGCCCGCGGCGCGCCGAAATCCAGTCGCACCAGCGACCCGCGAGGGGCACCAGGATCAGCGAGGCCAACCACGGGAGGCTCGAGAAGGCGCCGCTCTTGAGGATGCTGAACCCGCGCTCGTCGATCAGATAGAGGTAGAACCAGAAGACGAACATCGCGAGCACGTAACTGTCCAGGAAGTAGCTCGCGGAAATGAGCAGCAGGTTCCGGTTCCGCAGCAAGGGCCAGTGGATGCCGCGCCGGCTGAGAGAGCGATCCACAGGTTCCCTGCCCGCCGCGATGAGGCGCCGCTCCAGCTCGTTCACTCCCCGGTGTTGCGACGGCGTGTCTCTCGCGTACCACCACCAGAGCGCGGCCATCACGAAGCCCAGGATCGACGTGATGTAGAACGAGACCCTCCAGCCGCTCGCCACCATCACGCGTGACATCACCGGGGGAATGCAGGCCGACCCGAGCGCCATGCCGGCGATGACGATCGAGTTGGCGAACGCGCGCTCCGAGGGAGGCATCCACACCGCCACGGTCGCGGCGGCCACCGGGTAGGTTGCCGCTTCCGCCGCGCCGAGCAGGAAGCGGACGATCAAGAGCACCAGCAGTGCGCTGCCCGCCCCGGTGATCGCCCCTGGCAGAGCGCCCGTCATCAGGGTGGTCAGGCCCCAGGTCGCCGCGGCGACGGTCAGGACGAGCCGCGCGCCGAACCGGTCGCCGAGGGCGCCTGCCGGAACCTGGAAGATGGCGTAACCGACGAGGAAGGCGCTGAACACCTGGCCCAGCTGCACAGGCGTGAGATGCAGGTCGGAGCGCATCAGCGCGGCGGCAACGGAGATGTTGGTCCGCAGCGCGTAGCTGACCAGGCTGAAGCCCGCCAGGAGCGCGACAACCCGCCACCGCGCAGACGTCGCGCGCGGTTCGACCGTCTGCTCTGCCACGATCGCTCCCTTCACAGCGACCTCAGGCCACGGCGCGTTCGCGCTCGCGCTGGCGAAGTGCCCTGAAGCGGTCGAAGACGCGCGACGCGCTTTCGAGGCCGAGCATCGAGCGAAGCGTGGTGCCGGCGAACGTGTGGGCGAGCATCTCGCCGGAGTGGCGGACGACGAACCCCGGACTCTGGGCGAGCGCCGCCGGCAGGTGACGGACCTTCATCCAGCGCTCCGCCCGCCAGCGCAGGAACTCCACCTCCCGTGCCGGCAGGTGAGCCGTCCGCACGACGGCCGTGGTGCCGTCGTAGCGCGTGACGTCCTCGTTCTCGATCAGGCCGCGCCTGCGGAACTCGCCGGTCATCGGCGTGCCGGGGTAGGGCATCGGGTGCTGGATGTAGGGCCAGTCGACGTACCGGCGCGCGAACGCGATATTGGCTTCGATCGACTCGCGCGTGTCGTCGGGGTTGCCGACGATCAGGCCTCCGACGACGTACATGCCGTGCCGGTGCAGGTGCTCGATGGCCGCGATCGTCGCGTTGCCCACGGTGCGGCCGTGCTCCCGCCGGGCGTTCTTGGCCTGCGCTTTCAGGAAGCGGAGGTCGTCGTCCAGCACGTTCTCGATGCCGAGGAACACGTAGCGGAACCCGGCGCGGCGCATCAGCGGAGCCAGGGTCGCGCCGTGCTCGGCGATGGGTGCGGTCATCGCCTGCACGCTGTACTGCAGGTGGTGGAGGTCGTGATCGACGATCGCGCGGCAGAGCGTCTCGAACCGCCGGATGTCGAGCGTGATGTTGTCGTCCACCAGGAAGATGGCGCGCGCGCCGTGGTCGCGCGCGTCGCGGATGTCGGCCAGCACGCGGTCCACGGGGTACGGGTGGAAGTTGCGGCCGCGCATCTCGATGATCGAGCAGAAGCTGCAGTCGAACGTGCAGCCGCGCGACGTTTCGACGACGTCGATCTGGCGTCCGAGGAGCGTGTAGCCCTGGAGCACGCGCGCGCCGCGGTTGGGCAGGCCAATCGGGTCGGAGGCCAGGCGGAGAACGGGGCGCGGCGGGTTGCGGACCCAGGCCCCGGCCGCCCGGTACGACAGGCCGGGGATCCTGCCAAAATCCTGGCTCCCTTCGAGTTCCCGCAGCAGCTCGCGGAGCGTGTGCTCCCCCTCGCCGCGCACGATGAACTCGACGTCCTCGCACCCTTCGTACGCGTCCGGCGCGAGGCTGGGGTCGTACCCGCCGACGACGATCCGCGCCCGCGCCAGGCGGGCGCGCACGAACTTCATGAGGCCCAGCGCGGTGCGGCGCTGGAACGTCATCACCGAGAACCCGACGACGTCCGGCCGGAGCTCCTCGAGGAGCCGTTCGATCGTGGACCGGACGCGCGACTGCACGAGGATGAGGTCTGCGACGGCCACGCGGTGGTGCGGGTCCACGTTGCCGGCGAGCGAGGCGAGCGCGCCGCTCGGCATCCGCACCGTGAGGGCGGGCATGTGCTCGAAGGCGTCCGGCATCGAGAGCAGGAGCACGTTCATGTTCGTAGGGTGAACCACTTCGAGGATAGCGCCATTGAGGGGATTTCGATCCCGGCAGTTCGACACCGGCAGCTCGGGAGGCGTCCGAGTCAGCAGTGAGGCGAGGGCCCTTGGCTGTCGTTCCCGATGCCGCATATGCCGCCAGTCCGAAGGCACCGAGCTGATTGACCCTCGGCGATGAGGCGCCCGACGACCGGAACGGGGGCAAAGCCGATCAGGGGGGAGAAGCAGGAGAATGAGAAACGTTTCCGGCAGCAGGCAGCGAACCTGAAGCGGCTCTTCGACGCCGGTCTGGTCATCGCGGCCGGCACCGACGCGCCATACCCGGGTGTCTTCCAGGGAGAGGGGATCCACCACGAGATGGAGCTCCTGGTCCAGGCCGGGCTGACGCCGCTGCAGGCAATCACCGCGGCCACCGCGAACGCGGCGCGGCTGATGGATGCCGGGGACGAATGGGGCACCGTCGAGCCGGGCCGGCTGGCGAACCTCGTGGTGGTGAACGGCCGGCCCGACCGGGACGTCCGTGAGACCCGGAAGATCGAGATGGTGGTGTGCCGCGGCCGAGTGGTGAATCGCGCGAGCCTGAAGTACGACCCGGCAACGGATCCGGGGTTCCGGCCGCTCGCGGCCGTCTCGGCGAACCGGTGAGCTGACGTTTGACGAGCGTCGCGCTTCCTTTTGGCTGACGCCCCGTGGTGACGGCAACCGTCATTCACCGCTCCACGAGCGCAAATGTGATAAGAGATCAGCGATCGGAGGCGTCGATGAAGACAGCGAAGAAGCTGGCGATTCTCGTGGGCGGCGGTCCGGCACCTGGCATCAACTCGGTCATCAGCGCGGCGACCATCCGGGCCGAGCTCGAGGGCGTCGAAGTCGTGGGCATCCGCGACGGGTTCGAGTGGATCATGCAGGGCAACGTCGATCACGTGGTCCCGCTGACCATCGAGGACGTCAGCCGCATTCACTTTCGCGGGGGATCGCACATCGGCATCGCGCGCGCGAACCCCACCGAGAAGCCGCAGCACCTGGAAAACACCGTGATCTCGCTCCTGCGCCTGAACGTGTCGCAGCTGCTGACGATCGGCGGCGACGACACCGCCTATTCGGCGATGAAGCTCGAGGAGAAGGCTGGCGGGCGCATCCGCGTCGCGCACGTCCCGAAGACGATCGACAACGACCTCGACCTGCCGCCGTACGTGGACACCTTCGGCTTCCAGACCGCGCGGCACTACGGCGTCGAGATCGTCAAGAACCTGATGGTGGACGCGCGAACGACGTCGAGGTGGTATTTCGTCATCGCGATGGGACGCAAGGCGGGCCATCTCGCGCTCGGCATCGGCAAGGCGGCCGGGGCGACGCTGACGCTCATCCCCGAGGAGGTCCAGGGCCGGCGTATCCGGCTGAAGGAGATCGTGGACACGCTGGCGGGCGCCATCATCAAGCGCCTCAGCTACGGGCGCCGGGACGGCGTGGCGGTCATCGCCGAGGGGCTCGTCCTCGGCATCGACCCGGACGACCTCGCCGAGTTCGACGAGGTGGAGAAGGACGCCCACGGCAACGTGCGGATCGCCGAGGTGAACATCGGCGAGATTCTCAAGGCGGAGGTCAACAAGCGCCTCAAGAGCTTCGGGATCAAGGCGACGCTGGTCGCCAAGAACATCGGGTACGAGCTGCGGTGCTCGGACCCGATCCCGATGGACATGGAGTACACGCGCGATCTCGGCTACTGCGCCGCGAAGTTCCTGCTCTCCGGCGGCAACGCCGCGATGATCTCCATGCAGGGCGGGCACTTCGTCCCGATTCCCTTCAGCGACCTGATCGACCCGGCAACGGGGCGCGCGAAGATACGCCTGGTGGACATCAACTCCACCCGCTACGCGATCGCGCGCCGCTACATGATCCGCCTCCGCCGCGACGACTTCGACGATCCGCACGAGCTCGCCAAGTTTGCGGCGACCGCCGGCATGTCGCTGCAGCAGTTCCGCGCCGAGTTCGAGACGCTGATCGCGACCGAGCCGCCGCCGTATCAGATCGATATCCACCCGCCGCAGGGAGAGCCCGGGCGACATGACTAGGGCTGGTTTCAAAACGCCGCCGGGTGCAAGGGTGCAGGGTCGTAGCACGAGGCTTCAGCGGAGTTCGCGCCGGGTGCAAGGTGCACGGGTGCAGGGTCGTCGGTGTGCTCAACACGCCAGATGAAGAGAGGAATTCTCATGAACAGGCTCACAGCGCTCGTAGCGGCCGTGGTGCTGGCGGCGGTCCCGGTGTTGGCCCAGGACGCCCCGAAAGACAAGAAGGTCGACGTCACCGGCAGTTGGGAGGTGACGGTCGAGTCGCCGCAGGGCGCCATGGTGTCGGCCGCCACGTACAAGCAGGACGGCGAGAAGCTCTCGGGAACGCATGTCGGCCGGATGGGTGAAGTGGCGCTGACAGGAACGGTCAAGGGTTCTGACATCGCCTACACCATCACCGTCGACGCGCAGGGACAATCGTTCACCATCAGTTACACCGGCAAGGTGGACGGCGACACGATCACGGGTTCGGCGGATTTCGGCGGGATGGGATCGGGCAACTGGACGGCCAAGCGGAAGAAGAGCTGACCGGCGCTTCAAGTGATCTTCCGAAGGGCCTCCTTCGATACTCGCGGCCGTGAGCCGGGCGCTGGACCCTGGAGCGTCTGCGTGCTGTCGTTGCTGGCCGCACACGCGCTCGGCGCGGCCGCCATGGTCACCGGCGGGCACCGGATCGGGATACAGGGGCCGTCCGGCACTGGCACGACAGCGGCCATCGCACAGCCCAGCGCGCTGCGGTCTTACGCCCTGGCAAAGCCCGACGTGCAGTTGACGCTGCCGGCGCAGCTCCAGGAAGTCTCCGGGGTCACTGCCCTGTCCGACAGCGAGGTGGCCTGCGTGCAGGACGAAGAAGGTGCAATCTTCGTCTACGACCTGGGGCAGCGGCGGGTCACACGGCAGATACGCTTTGGTCCGCCCGGGGATTACGAAGACGTCGCCAGGGTCGGCTCTCGGCTCTACGTGCTTCGAAGCGACGGGGTGTTGTACGAGATTCAGGGCGCGCCTGCGACCCCTCGCGTAACGGTTCACGCCCTTCGGCTTCCCACGGCGGACAACGAAGGCCTGTGCTTCGACGCGCGGCACAGGCGGCTCCTGATTGCTGCGAAAAGCAGGCTGGGGAAGGGCAAACCGGCCAAGGACACGCGCGCGATCCTCGCCTTCGACCTCGACGCCGTCAGGCTTGCGCCCTCACCGGTCCTTCTCCTCGACGTCGGCGCGGTTCGTGCGTTTGCCGAGCGGCAGGGCGGTCAGCCTCCTGACCTGGGGAAAACGGGCGCCAAGGGGCCGCCAGCGTTGCGCTTCATGCCTTCGGCGCTTGCGCTCCACCCGGCGACGTCCGAGATCTTCGTCCTCTCGGCGGTGGACCACGTCCTGACGTCGTTCGACGCAAACGGCCAGGTCACCGGCTTTGCCGCGCTCGATCCCGGGCTGTTCCGTCAGCCCGAGGGGATGACCTTCCTGGCGAACGGCGACTTGATTATCGCCAACGAAGCGTCAGGCAGTCAGCCGACGCTGCTCCTCTTCAAGGCCAGGCCGGGCGGTGCTGCGCCGTCAGCTCACTGACGGAGTGCACGCCGCTCGGCGCGCGCCATCCACCCGCCGTCCTCGCGGCCCGGTCTGAGGTCACGAAACGATTCTCACAGCGCCGGACTTCGATGCGAATTCACGGCCGCCGGGGCCGGCTGCAAGGCCGTCCACAGAAAGCCCGCCAACGCACGTGCGACCGCGACGACGATCTTCCCGGGTGGCTTGTTGTGGGCGGCCAGTTTTCGAAACCGTCGGCAGAGCCGTTGTTGCGCTGTGTCCGGCGATCGCGATGACGTGCCCGGGCTGTCCTTTTCGACGCCGCCCGAGGGCGGGCGGCACCGACCCCGGGCCGGTTTTGGTAATGCCACCCTGCTTCAACGAGTAGGCGCCGGACGAGCGCGTTGCCCGGCCGCGTGATGCGTCCGCGCCGATGCTTCTCACCGGTGGAATCCTCGCCTGGCACCAGGCCCAATTACGCCATCAAGCCGCGGGCCGAGGGACACCGCTTGAAGCCATGCAATTCAGCCAGGATCAGCATCGCGCTCAACGTGTCGATGCCACGGAAGCAGCGGAGCCACCGACCGGTTGCCGGTACGGCTCCGTCTCTGAGATATCTCTCAGGCGAGCGTCGAGCTCGCTTGGTGGCTCTCGACCACCGCGTTGAGTACGCCGCTCCGCGCGAAAAATAGTTCGCCAACCCCTTGACAGCTTTCGCACCGCGGATCGACGAAGGTCGTCATCGTCCCGCAGGATCGCCTCCTGGCGGACGAGGTTCCTCTTGGAGGCACCATCGGAGCCTGGCTCAGAGCGGCGCCCTCCTGGCGTGCCGATCACGCAGGGAGTGCCAAGTGTGGGGCCCCGCGATCACGCTCCTATATTGTGGGCATGACCACGATCGACACGCCTCCGATGCAATTGTCAGACGACGAGCTGCTGTCCGCCGTCGCGCGCATCGCCGCACACGGCCGCCAGGTGACGGTGGAACTGATCGCATTGCTCGCCGAGATCGACGCGCGGCGACTGTATCTGGGTGAGGGGTGCGGGTCCCTCTTCGCCTACTGCGTCGAGCGCCTGCGACTCTCCGAGCAGGAGGCATACCATCGCATCGCCGCGGCGCGAGCGGCGCGAAGCTTCCCGGTGATCCTCGAGCGCCTCGCCGACGGCCGGGTGACGCTGACAGCCGTCGCACTCCTGCGGACGCACCTGACGCCGGACAACCACCTGCGCCTGCTCGATTGGGCGGCAAGGCGCGGCAAGCGGGAGGTCGAGCGGTTCGTGCGAGGCCTGGTCCCGCTGCCTGATGTGCAGCCGTCGATCCGGAAGTTGGCGGCCTCGCGCAGCGTCCCAGCGGATCCCCGGAAGTTGGCGGCTTCGCGCAGCGTCCCAGCGGATCCGATTGCGGCGGACGACTGTCAGTGGGAGCCTGGCATTATTCCGCTCGAGGGGGAGAAGGCCGGCCGCAAAGAACAACCAGGGGCGGACGGCGCGCTCTTCATGATCGAACCGGCAGCCTCGCGCGTTCCTGCCACAGGCCCCGCCGACGCGATCCCGACGGCGTACGCCTCGGCCGACGCGAGCGCACGCCACGCTTCTCCGTCGGCCGGCTGGGCGTCGCAACAGCCTCGTACGCTGCCATGCGCGCCACCCGTGCCCGCCCGGATTCGTCCCCTCGCACCCGCGCGGTACAGCCTGCACGTCACGATCTCTGAGGAGACGCACGGCAAGCTGCGAAAGGCGCAGGACCTCCTTCGCCATGCGATTCCCAACGCCGACCCGGCCGTGGTCGTGGACCGCGCCCTCACGCTGCTGGTCGAACACCTCGAACGCGCGAAGTTCGGCGCGCAGAAAGCACGGCCAGCGACCAGGCGGATGGCGGAGAGATCGGATCGCGGGCGGCCGGCGGACCCTCGTGCGGAGGCCGCGAAGAAGGTGCCGACCTCTGACAGCGCGACAGCGCCGTCGAGCGGTCCACCGCCGCTGTCAGATCCAGCTCGTCAGAAGAGCCGGGGGAGTACCGAGGTCGCGGTACATTCCGGCGAGCGTGAGGCGCGCGGTGTGGCATCGCGACGAGGGACGATGCGCGTTCACAGGCACAGGCGGACGGTGTGCGGAGACGGGGCGCCTGGAGTTCCACCACCGGGTTCCGTTCGCGGATGGCGGCCGGGCGACGGCCGAGAACATCGAACTGCGCTGCCGCTCGCACAACGACTGGGAAGCAAGACGGTGGTGCGGTGCGGACGCCGGGCGGCCGAGCGCAACGAGCCTCACAGGCCGGGTGGGATGAGGGCCGGCAGGACTCTGTCCGGACAGAGTCGGTCGAGCCAAAGGTGAGTGTTACCGAAGGCGATTCATCGCGCCATTAATCGGGTTACCGAAGAACGCGTTGACATGATGCCGGTGGTCGGGCACCGTCCACCGGTCGGGTCGGCACCGCGGGGCGCACCCCCCTGGTTGGCGAGGCGGTAGACGCGCTCGACCTGACGGTCGATCCCGCGCGGCCAACTCAAAGGACCGAGCCGCTGTCGCTGACGCGCCAAGGCCGCGGCGCGGCGTCGCCCACCAGCTTGACCGACGGCAGAAACAGATTCTGGAGCTGCCGGAGCTCCGCGTAGAGGTCGTTGATGGCCGCCACCGCGGCCGGACTGTTGTACCGCACGTACCCCAGGAGCTTGCGCACGTGCGCCGACGCGAACATGGAGGTTCGCGCCACACCTGCGGACGCCATCGCGTCCTCATGGCCTCGCGGCGGGCGCAAACAGGCATCCGCGGGCGGTCGGCCACCGACGAGAAGGAGCATGAGCTCGGGTGGGCTCGACTACCCGATTGTGAGGGGACTGTCGGAGGACGGCAGGACGTTGCTGTTCTCGAACCAGGGCGAGAGCGGGGGTGCCAGCTACACCGTCTACATGAGAAACACGGACGGGGTCGTGACGCTCGGCGAAGGCGACGCGTGCGCGCTGTCACCGGATGGCCACTGGGCACTCGCCGTCCAGTATGGCTCGCCGCAGCGGCTCGTCCTGATCCCCACCGGCGCGGGCGAATCCGTCGAGCCGGTTCTCCTGCCGCGCGGCCAAATCGAGACGTACCAGGACGGCGCTTTCCTGTTCGACGGCCGCAGGATTGTGTTCGTCGGCGCGGAGCGCGGCCGCCCGCAAAGGACCTGGGTGCAGGAGGTTTCAGGCGGACCACCGCGACCGGCGACGCCGGAGGGCGCCGTCGGCATCACGACGTCGGCCGATGGGCGGTCGGTCGTCGCGGTGGCGCACGACCGCCGGCTCATGATCTTCCCGCTCGGCGGCGGCGAGCCGACGTCACTGGGAACTATCAACCCGAGGGAAACGGTCAGCCAATGGAGCGGAGACGGCCGGACCGTGTATCTGTCCCGATCCGGGACGACGCTCGAGGTGTTCGCCCTGGACGTGGAATCGGGCTTCCAACACGACTGTGGAAGACGTTCGAACTGCCCGACCCCGCCGGCGCGCGGATCGGGAGAATACTCATCACGCGGGACGCGCGCAGCTATGCCTACGGCTATGTGCATGTCCTCGAGGAACTGTACATGGTCGAGGGTTTGAAGTAACGACGAGAGTCGGCGGCCCACCACGCCGGTGAGGCGATCGGGTTTTGGCGCCGGCGCTAGACCGCCGCCGGACTCTTCGTCGCCGCGCCGGACGGGACGACCTGCCGAGTCGCGGCCGGCATCTCCACGAGACAGCTCAACGTCGCGCCGTCCGCGACGACGAGCACCGGCGTCGTGATGCTGCCGATGACCGAGGCGCCCGGGCGCACGTCCACCCGCTCGGTTGCCGTCAGGTTTCCGTCGAGGCTGCCGTGCACGACCACCGCGGGCACGGCCACGTCGCCCACCACGCGGCTGCCCGGCTCGAGCACCAGCATTCCCGCCTTGAGGCAGATTTCGCCCTCGACGCGCCCAGTCACCGAGAAGTCCTCGCCCGACGTGATGTTGCCCTTGATGACGACCGATGCGCCGATGTTCATCACACCTCCAGCTGCGCACGGTCAGGCAAGGAGCGTACCCGCGCGTCTCTCAAGCCGTTCCGCGCTCTTCCATTCCACACCGGAGCGAGGAGCACCAGAATCGTTACCCGATTACAGATGCGTCGCGGTTCGAAGCCGCCCTCACGGCTGCACCGGCGCGCGCAGCAACATCACGAGTCCGATCACGACCAGCCCGACGTACACCAACGCCGTGAGACCGGCGAAGGCCAGCGGGACGCCAATCGGAAGCCTCGACGCCTGCGGCGGTGGCGGCAGCTCCATCGAGGCAACCTGGGAGTCGAAGGCACGCTGGCCGAGGCGGTACGCATCGACCGAGATCCAGATGGTGACCGCGAGCGCGGCAACCGTCACGAGGGCGGCAAGCCGTCCGGTCAGGACGGCGACGAACAGCTGCACGATCGACAGGATGACGAACAGGGCGATGCCCTTCCCGCGCTCACCCAGGTAGAAGTAGCCGAAGCCTCTCGTGGTGAGGTTGAGGACCGCCGCCACCCGTGGGTTGTCGACGCTCGTCGGCTCGATGCCGCGATTGCGCTCGCCCGTCGTCATGTAGGCGTCCACGAAGCCGAAGACCCACAAGACCGGAAGTTGTCCGATGAGAGCGGAGGTGAGCGTGCCGCTCGCCTGACCGCCGCTGACCATGGCCGACACCAAGGCGACCATGCCGATCAGGGAGAAGCCGAAGACGAGGCCGGCGCGCAGATACAGCCCGAGGTAGACATGGCCGGCGCCCGGCAAGACGAGCGACAGCAGCCAGGCGAGGCCTGCGCTCTTTTGCGTGGGCGGCACGGCGGTCTGCACCGCGGCGTCGTTCAGACTGATCAGGTCCTGCATGCGGCCTCCGCGTCGGAAACGGGATGATGTTGAACTACCCTTGCCGTGCAACCGGCCAGGGGCCATACTGGAAAATCGACAACGGCCGAGGCAAGGCTCCGCGTGGGCGACGCGTCGGCTGCGGCAATTCCAACCCCCTTCAAAGAGATGCGACAGATGAACGACAAGCGCGTATTCGTCATGGCCGCGGTGCTGGCGGCGCTGGGCATGGCGTCGGCCGCCCACGCCCAGGACCCGTCGATCCTCAAGTACAAGTGGAGCTTCGACGTGGGCATGGGCTGGGACAACGGGATTAGCGGCAACATCAATTCCGGCGCCGTGGGCGTGCTGAACGAACAGATCACCGTCATCCTTCCGAACTCGTACGAGAAGGTCTACGGCACGGGCTTCCACCTGCGCTTCGGCGGCGGCTACATGATCGACGACGCGACCGAGGTACGGGCGTTTTTCACCTACCAGTCGCTCAGCGCCGATCTCACGCCATTCGGCGACATCGGGACCGGGAAGCTGTACGCGCAGTACGACCCCTACAAGAGCTTCGGCCTGGACGTGGGTTTCCGGCGCTACTTCGGCGGGAGCGAGATGCGGTTCTACACGGAGGGGACGATCGGCCTCGGCTTCATTTCCGAGATCGACGCGGTGCTGTCGGCGCCCGCCAGCAACATCACGGCGCTCGCGACCGACTTCTACGATCGCACCGCGGCCTTCGCGCTCGGGGGCAACGTCGGCCTCCTTCGGCAGCTGAACGACCGCGTCGGCATCTACGGGCAGGTCGGCCTGCGGTGGATGTCCGGCCTGTCCGCCGTGGACAACCTGGCGGGAACCGGCCTCCAGACGATCAACGACAACAGCTCGCGCTGGACGATGCCGATCGTGTTCGGCACGCGGATCCGGTTCTAGCGGCCCGATTGCCACGCCTCGACACGCTTCTGCACGCGCGTCCACCAGTGCAAGCGGCGCAGCATCGCGCGCTTCTTGTGCTGGTGGGCCTCCATCCGCCGGAGGATCCGGTCGAGGAGGTCCACCGCCTCGAGGATGTGCGGGCCCTTGTTCAGCATCACGCACTCGGCCCGCTCGGACATCGCCGCATCGGTGATCTCCGCGCGCGAGGGCTGCCCATCCTTCGCCAGGCTCTCCAGCACCTGCGTCGCCCAGACCACCGGGACGTGCGCCGCCTCGCAGATCCAGAGAATCTCTTCCTGCACTTCGGCCAGCCGCTCGTAGCCGCACTCCACGGCGAGGTCGCCGCGCGCGATCATGATCCCGATCGCCGGGCTCGACATCGCCGCGAGGATCAGCTCGGGCAGCATCTCGAACGCGCGCCGCGTCTCCACCTTGAGCAGGATGGCGCCGCACCGCCCGCCGGTCTTCGACAGCCGGGACTGCAGCCGCCGGACGTCTTCCGCCGACCGCACGAACGACAGCCCGACGATGTCGGCGTGCTTCGCGACGATGGCGAGATCGAGGATGTCGCGCCGAGTCATGGCGCCGATGTCCATGTGCGTGTCCGGCAGGTTGATGCCCTTGCCGGCCCGCAGGCGATCGCCGCCAATCTTCGCGTAGGTGATCCTCACCGTGACGTCGTCGTCGTGCACCGTCTCGATGACCCCGCCGATCCGGCCATCGTCGAACCAGATGGCCTCCCCGCGGCGGGCGTGATCGAGCGCGCGGGGCAGCGTGCAGGCAATGGCGGCCGGTGCCACCACGCGCCCGCTCTCGTCCACGTGCCGCTGGCGGCCGGCGATGGGCGCCCGGCTCACGACCAACGCGTCGCCGCGCTGGAGGAGGAGGCCCTGCTCCCCGCGCGGGATTCCCGCCAGCGCCACCTCCGCCGCCTGCTTCTTGCCGCGTCCGCGCACGTGCAAGCGCGTGCCGTTGGTCACGTATGCCGTGGAGCGTGCCTCGGCCAGGCAGTGAGAAGCGGCGCAGGTCTTGACGACCATGGACCGCGCGGCGTTTCGCGCATCGCGAAAGCGGATGACGTCGCCGACGGCCAGCCGGGCGATGAAGCGACGCGGCAGCGTGAGCGTGGCCGCCGGCGCCACGTCGGGGCCGATCACCGGCAGGCGGCCGCGCGCCCGGAGCAGCACGACGGCCGGAGCGGCCACGCGGCCCAGGCGGTCGCGAATGGGCCGCCACTTCACAACCGCGGGACCCGGCTCGATCCGCCCGGTGCGCACCTTCGGGCCCCCGAGATCCATGAGGATCCGGCACGGCTCGCCCAGCTGCTTCGCCGCCTGGCGGACGTTCTCCGCCATCTTCGTCCACTCGGGCGCCGTGTCGTGCGCGCAGTTGATCCGCGCGCAGTCCATGCCGCGGCGAATCAGCTCCGCGACGAACTCGCGGTCCGTCGCGGCTTCTGTGGGCAGGGTCACCATGATGCGCGTGGAGCGCTTGTGGGGTTCGACGCCGAGCAGGGCGCGCGTGTGACGCGCCAGGATGTCCCGGCCCTCGGCCACCGCGACCGGCGGGGTGAACTCGCCGTCCCGGTTGGCCTCGACCCCGGCGAGGGGCCGCAGCAACCCGATGACGGCGTTCAGGTTGGCCAGCACCGCCGCTTCACTGTGGCCGAGGGACGAGATGCCGGCCACCGACAGCCGCCGTTGAACGCGACGGATGTCATGGCGCCGTAAAGCCACGTAGTGCACGAGGTTGCGAGCGCTGGGCCGGTAGGACGGATGGATGCCGGCGAGCGGTTTGACGAAGCTGCGTTCCAGCTTCTGCAGGCGGGACCGGAGCTTCGTCAGCTTCTGGAGCAGCTCGCGGTACGCGGCGATCTTCCCGCCCTTCTTGCGCTTCTTCACGCGCCGGC
This sequence comes from uncultured Acidobacteriota bacterium, assembly GCA_963724775.1. Taxonomy (GTDB): domain Bacteria; phylum Acidobacteriota; class Vicinamibacteria; order Vicinamibacterales; family Fen-181; genus CAVRWB01. The sequence continues at coordinate 94,226 of CAVRWB010000015.1, read as the reverse complement.
TGGCAGCTGCGGGGGTCATCGAGGGGCAATGTTAGCTCATCTGGGCCGCGCGGCCGTGTCCGCATGGACAGGCGACCGAAGGCGCGCTGCCCGGGGCGACGACCGTGAAACGGGCCCGAGTCGAAGCCGCAGGGCGGATTATTTGGCCTTTCTGCGAATAGTTCGGCCTGAATCCGGGCTAGAGTAATTCGGGTCGGCACAGCTCATCCAGGGAGGACGGGTATCATGAAACTCAAGAAGACCCTCGAGACGGCCCACGCGCTCGCGCAGCCCTACGCCGTCACGGACGGGCGGCGCTTTCGCCTCAAGGACATCGGCCCGCACGACACCGGGCCGCTCAAGGCGGCCGACAAGCCGCGCGCGGCCGAGGCGCTCCACGAGGGCGTCGAGGCGATGGCGGTCCTGCAGGACAAGCTGTACGCGCAGGACCAGTGGTCGCTCCTGCTGATCTTCCAGGCGATGGATGCCGCGGGCAAGGACGGCGTCATCAAGCACGTCATGTCGGGCCTCAATCCCCAGGGCTGCCAGGTGGCGAGCTTCAAGGCGCCGTCGGCCGAGGAGTTGGACCACGATTACATGTGGCGGTGCCAGAAGCACCTGCCCGAGCGGGGCCGCATCGGGATCTTCAACCGCTCCTACTACGAGGAGGTGCTCGTCGTCCGCGTGCACCCGGAGATTCTCCAGAAGCAGAAGCTGCCTGGCGTCCTCGTTGACAAGAGGATCTGGCGCCGCCGGTACGAGGACATCGCCGCGTTCGAGCGCCACCTGGGGAACAACGGCACGGTGGTGCGGAAGTTCTTCCTCCACGTCTCGCGCAAGGAGCAGAAGCGGCGGTTCCTGGAGCGGCTCGACACGCCGTCGAAGAACTGGAAGTTCTCCGCGGGCGACGCGAAGGAGCGCGCGTGCTGGAACGACTACATGGCAGCCTACGAGGAGATGATCCAGCGGACCTCCACGAAGGAGGCGCCGTGGTACGTGGTGCCCGCCGACAACAAGTGGTTCACCCGGATCGTCGTCGCGGCGGCAGTTGTCGACGCGCTGGCGTCGTTGAAGCTGAGTTACCCTGAGATCGGGCCCGAGCAGGCGAAGGAGCTGGTGGCGGCGCGCCGCGTCCTGAACGCGGAGTAATGACTCAAGATCTGACCCACTGACAGAAAGGAGAGCGTCGTGAAGATCGGTGCCATTGCGAAGGGCGCGGTAGTGTGCGCGCTGCAGGCCGTGGTGTTTATTTCGCCGGCACTGGCCGGCGAACCGCGCGATCCGTCGCCTCGGCGCCACGCAACCGCGACCGTGACAGCCAGCGCCCCCGCGCCGGACTGGAAAGACGATGCGATCCGCCGGGCATTTCGCGAGGTGCTGGACCGCCAGCCGAACAGCTCCGAGATGCGCGAGTACCGCGACCGGATCAACAAGGACAAGTGGACCGAGGCGGACATTCGCGACGACCTGATGTCGCGCTACCGCAATCGGGGATCGTCGAAGGGCGGCTACGACCACGAGCAGGTGGACCGGATCATCCGCCGGGCTTACCAGGACATCCTCCACCGCGAGCCGGACGCCGAGGGACTTCGGCACTATCGGGTCGAGATGATCGACCATGGCAGGACCGAGCAGGAGGTCCGGAAGGCCCTCCGGCAGAGCGCCGAGCGCGACGCGGTGAAGGAGAAGGATGCGGAGACGGCCGTGCGCCGGGCGTACGCGGACATCCTGGGCCGCCAGCCGGACAACCAGGGCCTGGCGAAGTACCGCAACTACATGGTCAATGACGGCTGGACCGAGCGGCAGGTGCGCGACGCGCTGACGAAGAGCCCCGAGTACCGCGAGAAGAACCGGATGACGCGCGAAAAGGCCGAGGAGATCGTGAAGCGCTCATATCGCAGCGTGCTCGGGCGCGACCCGGATGCCGCCGGGCTGCGGTCCTACAGCGACAAGGTCCTTCGCGACAAGTGGACGGAGGCCGACGTCACCAAGGCACTGCGCCAGAGCGACGAATACAAGAAGAAGCGCAAGCAGCCATAGGGGCCCGTTACTCGGGGCAGCGCCAGGGGGTGATGACCGTGATCGTCGAAACGACCGACGCGAAGCGCCCGGGGTGATGACCGTGATCGTCGAAACGACCGACGCGAAGGGCGAACGGCACACTGCGACGTCGACAGCGAACGTCGTACCGCCGACAGCCAGCAGCGGGGGAGCAGGCATGACCTTGGCGTTCACAGATTCCCGGATGACGCCGAAGATCCCGGACTCCCGGACACCGCTGAGCGGCAGCCGGCGATAGGACTCGAGTAGATCTGACCCCATGGCTCGCAGACTGCTGATTGCCGCTTTCATCCTGCTCGCGGTCATGGTGGCGGGCGCGCTGCTGGTCCGTTGGTTCGTGAACCCGGAGGCGATCCGCGCGGCGGTTGAGCGGCAGGCAACCGAGGCACTGGGTCAGCCGGTCAAGATCGGCGCCGTGGACTGGGCCATGTCCGCGCGTCCTCGCGTCGTGCTCAGTGGCGTCCAGATCGGATCTCCGCCCGCCGTCACCATCAACCGCGTCGAGCTGACCACCGGCCTGCGCGCGCTCCTGTCGAAGCGCGTCGAACACGGGGCCGTCACGATTGCCGGCAGCCGCATCCTTCTACCGCTGCCCATCTCCCTCGGCGCGCCATCGAGGGTGTGGGGCAAGCCTGGAGCGTCGGGCCAGGCCTCACCGGTTCCTGCAGGCGGCGGCACGAAAGACTTCATCATCGCGTCGATCGACCACATCTCGCTCGAAGACATCGATCTCGTCGTCGGCGACCGGCAGGTGCGGCTCGACATGCAGTCGTCGCTCATCGGCGACCGACTCGCGGTCTCGCGCTTTCAGCTGAAGTCCGGCCAGACGTCCATCGAGGGCAAGGGCGAGTTCTCGAGCCTCAGCGCCCGACGCGGCGTCTTCTCCGCGTCCGCCGACCCGCTCGATCTCGACGAACTGCTCGCGCTCGCCTCGGGCTTGAGCGGGCACGCCGATGAAGGACAGCAGGCAGCGGCGCCAACAGGAGCCGCACCGATGGACGTGCGCGTGGAGTTGAAGGCAGCGCGCGGGCGGCTGGTCGGAATCCAGTTCACGGACTTCGCCACGATGATGGCGCTGACGGCCGCGGAGATCAGGCTCGACCCGGTCGCGGCCAAGGTGTTTGACGGGACGCTGGCAGGCCGGCTGAGGGTTGAGACGAACATGCGCCGGGGGGTCTCGTTCACCGGGACGATCGCGGGTATGGACGTCGCGCAGCTGGCAGCGCTGGCCGGACAGGCGGGTGTGCTCACCGGCCGCCTCGCGGGCGTCGTGCAGCTGCGCGCCGACGCGGGTGCCGCCGGCGTCGTGTTCCGCACCGCGGCGGGTACGGCCAGGGTCGCAGTCACCGACGGCACCGCTCCCTACCTGGACCTCGTCGGGCCGGTCATCCTCGCGTTCGGCAGGCCCGATCCATCGAGTCCCGCGCAGCGGAGCAAGGAGTTCTCGCGTCTGAGCGGGACCTTCGCGCTCGCCGGCGGCGTTTGGAGCTCCGACGATCTGGCCATGGCCTCGCGCGACGTGGATTTGAGAGGGCGGGGAACGGTGCGTCTGCCAGGCGGTGCCGTTGACGTGAAGGCGGACCTGGTGCTGTCCGAGGCGCTCTCGGCGCAGGCCGGCCGCGATCTCATTCGATATGCGAGCGAGGGATCACACGTCGTGCTGCCGGCGACCATCGGCGGCACCCTCGCGTCGCCCTCCGTGTCGATCGACCTGAACGCCGCACTTCTGCGGGCCGCGCGCAACGCGCTGGCGGACAAGGTGAAGAAGGAGCTGGGGCGAATCTTCAAGAAGTAATCATTCCTGAGCCCTGAGCCCTGAGCCCTGAGCCGAGCACCATCCCTACCGACTCTCCAGCGGGTTGCGGCCGGCGGCCTGCATCGACTGGTACTGCGCAAAGGCGGCGCGCAGCTGGCGGATCGCCTCGTCCTTCTGCGCGGGCGACAGCATGAACTGCCGCGAGAACACCGCGCGCATGGTGCCCACCGGGTTCCGGACGAACTCGTCGATCGGCTTGCTGAAGCGCCGCTCGGTGTCGTCGGCAGCGGTGGACAGGTCCGGCCCGATCGGCGTCGGGCTCTTCACGCCGAACACGGCCACCGGGTGGCACGTGTAGCAGCCGGTCCGCACGAACCAGCCTCCGGGCCCCTTCTCCATCTCCGCCGCCGCGCGGCGATCCTCCTCGGGCTCGGGGTCGTTCCTGGGCAGGTTTCCGGCCAGCGACACGTCGAGCGTCGTCCGCTGCCAGGACATCGCCAGCAGGGTGAGCGCCCGGATCTCGTCCGCCGAAAAATGGAAGTTCGGCATCACCGTATCGGGCACGAGCCCGCGCGGATCCTGGAAGTGCGCGGCGTGCCAGCGGAACGCGCTGGGGCGGCCGGGCAAATGGGCGTAATCGTACTGCGAGGGGTTCTTGTCACCGGTCCAGTCGAGATCCGGCCCGATGAGGCCGCCGCGCCCGTTCACGCGGTGGCACGCGCGGCAGCCCTTCTGATCGAGGAGCCGCTTCGCGCGGTTGATCTCCCGCATGCCCGCAGTCTCGCGCTCGTAGCGGTGGCACATATTGCACCGCACTTCGAGCAGCGCGTCGCGTCCGCCTCCCGCCGCAAGCGCGGTGGCCAGGGACGCGTCGAGCAGCGGCTCGGGCCAGTTCGGCACCTGCCCGTGCGCCCGCACGCGGTCGATCGCCCAACCCTGGCCGCCGTGGCACGACGTGCAGCCAAATCGCTCGACCGGGTGCGAGCGGAGGATCTCCTGGGGGTGCGTGCGGAGCGGTTGCGCCGCGGTCTCGAATCCTCGCCACGTGGTCGCCAGGTGGCAGCTGACGCAGCGGTTCGCGCTCGCTGTCTGGGGGATCCAGATCTGCTGAATACCAGCCGGGACCGATCGCGCGGCGCTCTCGCCGAACCGCCGCTGCACCGCATCGCGGAACGCTCGTTGATGACGCGAGTATTCGGGCGACCACTCTCCGTAGATCAGCCAGCCGGTGGCGACGGCGAGCAGCACGGCCAGGATCGCCACCCACGCGGGATCGCTCCGGCCTGGCCGCCCGCCTTCGCCCGCCTTGCGCGTCGATCCCCCTGCGCGTCGGGCTGCGTCGAGGCCTGGGGGCTCCGGTGCGCGCTTCACCCTTGCCATGTCAGAACCTCGCGGGCGCGTCGGGCCACGCCTGCCAGGGCCAGTAGAAATGCCACGACGGCCCGCGCAGCAGCCCGACGATCGTGAGGCCCGCCACGAGGACCGCGATGCCTCCGAACACGAGCAGCTGCGTCCGGCGCTCCGCCGGCAGCCACACGCCCACCGTGCTCGCCGGTGACCGCTCGAACCACGGCCACACCGTCAGGACCACCAGGAGGAACGCCGGCAGAAGGACGCCGCCGACGAGCGCCCCGTTGATCGAGAGGGGACCGACGCGCAACGTCGTGTCGGCCACGATCTCCTGCAGCCACAGGAAATACCACGGCGCCTTCGCGGGATTGGGCGTCACCAGCGGGTTCGCGGCCTCCTCGAGCGGCGACGGGATCGCCATCGCGAGGACGGTGACGGCGAGCCACGTCGCGAGCGTCACCACCGCGACCCTGTAAACCACGGCCGGGATCGCGTCAACGACCAGCGCCGTCTCGCCAGCGATCTCGGCGTCGCCTGCCTGGGCCGCCGGTCGTGCCAGGCCGCCATCCTTCCGCACGCGCCACATGTGGTACCCGAACAGCGCCGCGACGCCGATCGGCAGCACGACGATGTGCAACAGGTAGAAGCGCATCAGCGCGGGCTGGCCGACATCGCGGCCGCCGAGCAGCAGCTCTCGCAGGGCGCCGCCCACGATCGGCACCGAGGCGACGATGTTCATGCTCACCGTCACCGCCCAGTACGCCAGCTGGTCCCAGGGCAGCAGGTAGCCGGTGAACGACAGCAGCACCGTCCCCGCCAGCAGCGCCACGCCGATCACCCAGTTCCACTCGCGGTGCTGCTCGCGTTCGCCGGCGTTCCGGTAGGAGCCGGTGAGAAACACGCGCGCCAGGTGCAGGGTGACGACGATCACCATCAGGTGGGCCGCCATGCGGTGGGCGGCGCGGAGCCACCAGCCGAACGACACGACGTGCTCGATGTCCTTGATCGACTGGTACGCGTCCCGCGTGGAAGGGATGTAGAACACCATCAACGGCAGGCCCGGTGACGAGGAGCAGCACGAACAGGACCCACGACACGGTGCCAAGCCAGAACGAAGGCGACCAGGCGAGTGACGTCACCCGCATCCTGGCGGGGAACCAGTGCAGCAGCAGGTTCGCCACGATGGCGTCGGTGGCCTCGCGCGTCGAGGACGGGAAGACGCTCCAGAAACGTCTGCGAGCCATCAGGGGATCCTCATGGCAGCGTGAGCGCGAAGGAACGCGCCACCTCGTCCCGCACATCGACGACGAGCTGCCCATCGTCTGGCGCGAGCGTCAGGCGATACGCGACCAGCGGACCCGGGGCCGGGCCCGAGACGTTCGCGCCGTCCGCCCGGTACCGCGACCCGTGGCAGGGGCACGCAAAGAAGTACGTCTGGACCTGGCGCCGGCGATCGGGGTCGGCAGGGTCGGTCTCCTCGACGGCCTCGGGGCGGACGGTGCATCCGAGATGCGTGCAGACGGCGGAGACAGCCCGGAAGGCTTTTCCATCGCGCGCGATGAACAGGCGCCGGTCGGCCACGAAGGTGAGCCCGTCGGCGAACGACTCGGGCGGTCCGAGCCTGGCGGTGGACGGCGGGTCGTAGCTGACGTTCGGCAGGAACGACCGGACGAGGATCGCCGCCTGGGCGCCGATGCCCGCAAGCCCCGCGGCCGCCGCGAGGCGCCCGAGGACCGAACGGCGGGGGATGGAATCGCTCATGGCCGTGGCGCCCGTCCGCGCCCTGGGGCGCCTGCGCCTTGCACCTGCGACAGCACCGCCCGCGCCTCGGCATCTTCCGGTCGGAGGGCGACGAGTTTCTGGGCCCAGCCGATCGCCGCGCTGCGATCGCCTCGCTTTGCCTCGAACAGGGCGAGGGCCGTCAGCACCTCCCGGTCGGCCGGCCGCGCGCGCTGCACGGCGGCCAGCACCTTCACGGCCTCCGGCGTCTTCCCTTGCGAGTCGAGGCCGACGGCGTACGCGTAGCCGTAGCGTGCGTCGCCTGGCCGAAGCTCGTACGCCCGCTTCAACTCAGCCACGCCTTCTGCCACGCGGCCCGTCCTGATGTAGGCGAGGCCCAGCGCGTGCACGACGTCGGCGTCATCCGGGGCGACCCGAAGGGCGCTCTTCAGGTGCCGTTCGGCGTCCGATTCGCGCCCGGTGGCTCGGCACAGGTCGGCAAGGTTGACGAGCGCGGGGACGCTGCGCGGGTCGAGGCGGAGCGCGAGGTTCAGCTCGTCCTCTGCCTCCTTCACTTGGCCCTGGCGCATGTACAGGTTGGCGAGGTTCAAATGCGACTCGGGGCGTTCGGCGACCGCCTCGTTGAGCGCGACCGCCTCCTGCGTGGCCCGCGCCAGCGTCTCCGACTCCTGCGCCGAGAGCATGCTGGGCGGCGTGCCTGCCAGCGAGACCGCCGCCCACGCGCGGACCAGGCGAACGGGATCGCTCAGCAGTGCCGAGCCGAGGCGCCAGCGGTCGGCGGCAGGCGCCTGCTCGAGCATCCGCGCCGCCGTGGCCCTGACGAGGGCGTCGGCGTCGGTGATCGCCGCGTGCAGCGCATCGATGGAGGACGGGCTCAGGAGCGGACCGAGCGCCTCGAGCGCCGTGGCGCGCGCGATCGGCGGAAACTGCGGGTTGAGAACCGCCGCTCTCAGCGGACGCTCCGCATCCGGCTGCACCCGGCGCGCCGCGGTCAGCGCCGCCACGTAGTCGTTACCCCGCGTGCGCACCGGTCCATACCACTTCACCACGGCGTCATTGGCCCATTTCAAGCCCTTGTCTGCATGGCAGGGTGTCGTGCACGCGTTGGGAATCCCGTAGGCGATCGAGTAATCCACGCGCGGGACGCGCATCGAGTGGTCGTACCGCGGGTCCACCCCCATGTAGGTCGTCGTCCGCATGTGGCAGTTGCGGCAGAGCGCAGCCGCGGTGCCCGCCTTGTGATGATGGTGGTTGGGCGTGTCGTAGTTCAGGGGCAGATGGCAGTGCAGGCAGACGTTGTTGCCGGTCCCGCGCTGCTTGAGGCTGTGGGCGTTGTGGCAGTCCGAGCAGGTGACGCCCGCCATGTACATCTTGCTCTGCGTGAACGACGCGTATTCGTAGACCTCGTCGAGGATCTGGCCGTCCGCGTAGTAGAGCCCGTCGGAGAGGATGGCAGGGCGGTAACTGTCCAGGAACGTCTTGCCGTAGTCCGGCACGTCGGTGATCGGCCCGCGCCGGGCGTGACAGGGCGCGCACGCCTGGATCTCGGCCCGCTGACGCGGCCGGTCGGCCAGGCGCGCCGCCACGCGCGTGGCGTCGCCCACGCCGAAGCCGCTGTAGTCCATCGCGCGCAGGCCCTGGACGAGCAGGCCCATCGAGGTCTGGTCGCGGCCGGCCAGGCCGCGCTTCTTCCGGTCGTCGGCCCACGCGACGTGTGCCGACCCCGGTCCGTGGCACGTCTCGCAGGACACGTTGATCTCGGACCACGTCGTCTTGTAGGTGTTGGTCGCCAGGTCGTAGTTGCGCCGGAGATTGGTCGAGTGGCAGTCGGCGCACATGTAGTTCCAGTTCTGGTTCTGGCCCGTCCAGTGGAGCGGATCGTCGTGCGTGATCTTCTCCTTCGGGTAGAGGTGGAACCAGCGCTGGCCGCCCTCGGCCTTCGGCCGCGCGTCCCAGGCGATGCCCAGGCACTGCAGCCGCCCGCCCGGAAACTCGACGAGGTACTGCTGCAGCGGACGGTAGCCGAACACGTACTTGATCTCGTAGTCGTGCAGGGCGCCGTCGGGACCGTCGGTGCGCACGAAGAACTTGCCGTCACGCCGGGAGAACGAAGAGGTGATGCCTGTGTAGGTGAACGTCGCGTTGTTGAAGTCCGCGAGGACGGTCTGCTCGGTGGCGAGATCCATCGCGCGCGCGTGGTCCGACTGTCGCCACTCCCTGGCCTGCGACTCGTGGCACTTGGCGCAGGCGGCCTCGCCGACGAAGCCCGCACGGGGCTCACCGCCGGAGGCGCCCGGCGCGACGCTCGCGGCATCCGACTGCTGGCGCGAAGCCGTGGAATCGGGCGTCAGCCGGTGTTGACCCGAGCGCAGCACGTACCACCCGCCGCCCGCGACAGCGGCAATCACAGCAAGAGCGGCGAGGATCGTGGGTGTCCGGCCGCGACGCGCGGCTGGGACCTTCGAGTTGCGCATGCGGGCGTCATTTTAGCCCAAAGGGGCTGGGGGCTAGGGGCTGGGGGCTAGGGGCTAGGGGCTAGGGCTGGGGGCTAGGACACACGCGGTGGACGGACACGAGTGGCGAATGGCGAATGGCGAATGGCGAATGGCGAATGGCGAGCGGACGCCTTGAGCCTAAAGCCTAGAGCCCAAAGCCTAGAGCCTTAAGCCTTGAGCCATCCTTGAGCCATCCCTAGAACGCCTGGCCGATTGAGAAGTGCCAGCGGGTTCGCAGGCCCTCGTCGCGCGGCAGCGGGATCCCGTAGTCCAGCCGGAACAGCGCGTACGGCGTGTCGAGGCGGAGGCCGAACCCGGTGCCGACCTTCAATCCCTTCAGCGAGACAGCGCCGAGTTCGGTGAACGCGTTTCCCGCGTCCACGAAGGTCGCACCCTTCAGCCAGCGCCAGATCGGGAAGCGCGTCTCGACGTTGAGTATCAGCAGCGCGCGTCCACCGATCGGTTCGCCGGGCACCTCCGGCGGATAGAGCGACTCTTCCGCGTAGCCGCGAACCTCGCGGTCGCCGCCGGTCTGGAACGTCACGTCGTAGGTCTGCTGCACGTCCCCGCTGACGTTGGCGAGCACGCCAAAGCGCGCGGCACCCGCCAGCACGATCGGGCCCGCCTTGTGGTAGTACCAGTTCTGCACCAGGTAGCGCATGTAGCCGACGTCCGAGCCGAGGTCCCGGGCGCCGTGCTCGATGCTGGCGGACATGAACGCGCCGCGCGTCGCGTTGAACGGGTTGTCGCGCGAGTCGCGGACGATGGCGGTGTAGATGCTCGCGCGGCGGCCGCTGATGACCTCGTCTTCATTGCTCAGCGTGACGACACCGACGCCGGTCCGGTCGTTGTTGTTGAGCGTGTACCCGTAGGACCATTCCACCCGGCGCCCCAGCCTCCAGCGATCCTGGTAAGTGAACTCGAACTCCTTCTCGGTGACGTCTCCTCCTTGGACCAGGGAGCGCGACGTGGACAGGAACACGGTGGAGATGGCCGGCCAGAACACAGACGACGGGATGTTGATCGCGCCGCGGAGGCTTTGGCGCTGGGCGTCCACCTTGAAGCCCAGGCCCGCCCCGAACGCCGTCCCGAAGACATTGCGGCGACGCGCTTCCACCGCGAAGCCAGGGCCGCGCGCGGTCTCGTCCACCACCGGGTCGTACTCGCTCGTGTACTGGAGGCCGTAGCGCACGCGGTAGAGCGGCGCCTCTTCGACGGTGACGGTGGCCTTCACGGGTTGGTCGGCAGCCGCAAGGCTGCCTTCGACTCCGCGCGGCCGCGCGTCGCTCAGGCCGGGGGAGCTTTGCGCCACGCCTGACAGCGAGCTGCGCTCCGCCACAAAGCTGGAGCTTTGCGCCACACTTGAGGGCGAGCTTTGCGCCACACTTGAGGCGCCTTTGCTCCACACTGGCGGTGTCGGCAGAGGTTGCAGGTCGATGCGGACGCTGTGGAACGCGTCGGTCTCGTAGAGGCGGCGCTGGGCCGTGTCGATCGCCGCCGTGCCGGCGGGCGTGCCCGGCGTGAGGCGCATGGCCCGCTTCAGGACCGAGCGGCGCGTCACCGCGTCGCCCACGATCTCGACATCCGCGATCACCGAACGCTGGCCGGGCGTCACTGTCGCCACGACGTCCACCCGCCCGCTCGCGGCGTTCACGGCGGTCGCGACGGTGGCGTGGCCCTGGAGATAGCCGGCGCCTGCCAGGCCGGCTTCGATGCCTCGCGCGGCCGCCTCGGCGAGTGCGGCGGTGTAGACGGTGCCCGCGTGGATGCCCGCCCATTTCACGATGCTCGGTTGATCGACGGCTCCGGCGCCGACGACGAGGACGGACGCGATCCGATGCAGCGGCCCTTCGGCGATCGTCACCGGCAGGCGGGCCGACGCGCCGTTCACCACCACCTGGCCCGGCGTGACCCGCGCCGCGTTGTAGCCACGGCCCCGGTAGAACTCCGTCAGCGCCGGGCCGAGGACCGACGGGTCGCGCCATGCCGAGCGCTGGAGTTTGCGCCGCTCGACCTCGCGCTCGAGTTCGGAGGCCGTGACCGCAGTATTTCCGTCGAACGCGACGCGGCGGTCCTCGACCCTCGTTCCCGGAACGATCGTGATCGCGATCGTCTTCTCACCCGGGCGGTCGTCGCTCCTCCGCGCGCAGTCGATCTTCGCCGAGAAGAATCCCTCGTCGATCATCGCCCCGCGCGCCCGCTCGCGCAGGTCCGCCACGAGCAGCCCATCGTCCACGGACTGGCTCCACGCCTTCGAGAGGCTTTGAACGACGTCACCGGGAAGTTCATAGCCCGAGACGATGAGATTCGTCCTGGGCCCGCGCCGCACCTCGTACTCGAGCGCGACGACTCCCGACGCGCCGTCTTTCGCCTGCCGTCGCGCGGTCACCTGCGCCTGGAAGTACCCGGCGTCGCGCAACCCGTTCTCGATGCGCTCGCGGTCGTGCTGCCACTCGAAGAAGTCGAACCGGTCGCCGGCGCCGAGCTTGGTGTCCTTCAGCAAGTCCTGCCCGGCTTGCGGGCCCGAGAGGGTCACCCCCGAGATCGTTGGCTCCTGTTTCTTCGCCGGGCGGGCCGGAGGCGCGGGAGCCGAGCCTGGGGGCCTGCCGAACACCACCTCGTGGCGCACTTCCATCGACGTGCTGATCGAGTCACGGGAGACGTAGCGGACCTCGACCCCTCTGAACGGGCCGACGGTGATCACCCAGGTCAGGCCGCTCTCGCGCAGGTTCTGCGAGAGCAGCAGGTTGACCTTCTCGCTGATCTGCTTGCCGATCGTCAGGCGCGTTTCGGCGTCCACGTCGGCGCCGATCAGGTCGAGTTCCAGCTGGCCCACCCGCACGGTGTCGAGGCCAATGGTCGAACCGGCCAGTCCGAGGATGTCGCTCGAGATGCCGGCCACGACGGCGTCCTGTGACGAACTGCCGGCGCCGTGGCTCATCGAGTTCGAGACGCTTCCGGTCGTGATGAGCGATCGCAGGTCCGACTGCGAGAGCGGCGGATCGGAGACGAGATCGAGCCGCAGGTTGTCGGTCGGCCCGCTCGCCGTGAGGGCCACGTCGTAGCCGCTGCGGCGCGTCTTCGCCGCGAGGTCCACGGTCGGCTTCGCGCCTCGGCGGCTGTCGAACTCGATGCGGCCGCGGCTGATCACGAAGTTGTTGCCTCTCAGGTAGACCTTCCCGCCCTCGCGTGCAGTCAGGCGCCCGCCGATCGCGGGCTTGCCGACCGTGCCGGAGACCACCACGTCCGCCTCCACCTCCAGCTCCGCGTAGCTGTTGTCGATCATCCCGGGGGAACGAGTGGTCACGCGGAGATCCAGTTTCGTCGCGTCGAAGGCCGACGCGGCGGATGCCGCGGCTGGCGATCCTTCCGGCCCGAAGCTCGGCATGGCCGCCCGCTGATAGGCGCCTGGCTCTGCGACGATGCGGCCCGCCAGCAGGGCCCCGGTCTCGTCGACACGGTAGGTGACGTCGATATCGAGCGAGCTCCGCATGCCCTCGGGCCACTCGAGCGCGTTCTGGGTGCCCTGCAGCCGGATGGCCCCGGACGGGTGGCCGCTGGACCCGCCCTCGATGGTACCGTCGATCCGCACGGTGCCCCCGTTGGCGCTGCCGCTGGCATCGATCGTGATGCGCCCGCCATCGAGAACGACGCGGCCGCTGATGCTGGACACCGCGATGCGTGGGCTCGCCACGCCGAACCCGGCATCGCGCACCTCGATCGTGCCCTTGAGCGCGGGCCTGGACGCCTCGCCGGTCACGCGGACATCGAGCGCGGCGGTCCCGGTGACGGCCGCAGGAACGAACGCGCGCGCGATCGCGAGATCGACGCCCCCGGTGAGCGCGAGGTCCACGACCGGGTGCGGGCCGCCCAGATCGATGCTGCCGCCGACCGTGATCGCCTCACGGCGGGTTTGCCACGACGCCGGCTCGAGCACCAGCCGTCCGTTCTGCAGCCGCAGGCGCGCCGGGCTCTGTTCCCGGAGCGACACGCCGGCCACGCTCAGGCCGGAGGTGGTGACCACGGCGGACCCGCGCGCCGACGCGACGCTCAACGCCGGCGCGTCCAGCTCGATCGTGGCACCAAGCTGTCCCTCGATTCGGTCGCGGGCGGCGGCCGACAGCCACGGCGCGAGCGCGTTCTTGTCGATCGATGTGACCGACGCCTGAAGATGGAGGCCGTCTCCCGGCGCCTTTCCTGCAGAGGCCGCCACAGTCGGGTGTGGCGCAAACCTCCAGGTTTGCGTTTCCGGCAGCCATTGCTCGAGCAGCCGGAGTGGCATCGAGCCTCGCGCCTCGGCCGGGGCTCCCGCCCATGTACCGCGCGCTTCAACGAGGTCGATCCGTTCGTCCCTGAGCACGACATGAGCGGTCAGGTCCGACACCGCGCCGAATGAGCCGCTGGAGGCCGAGGCGGCGGACAGCGAGACGTCCGCGGCAATCGCCGGGCGGCCGTAAGGCCCGGTTGCCGACAGGTTGGCCCGCACGCCGCCCCGCCGCCTGCAGGTCCGAGATGCCGCTCGCGTCCCGCAGCCACGACTGCCACGCGTCGATCGACCCATCCACCGTGGCGCGAAGCGATCCGCCGGCGGACGCGTTCAATGCGCCGGACGCGTCGATCACCGCGCCATCCACGTGGAGACGCGCCGGCTGCAGCGTGAGGCCGTCGGACGACACGAGCACGCGTGTCGGAGCGTCCAGGCGCAGCGTGCGGCCCGCGATCGTGCCGTCGAGCGCGTCCACGCCCGCCTCGATGGCCGGCGGTCCCGCCTCCTCCACCGAGCCTTTCGCGTGCACGTTCGCGCGGACGGATCCCGTGAGCGCGATCGCTGGCGCGCCCGCGCGGGCGGCCAGGCTCGCCAGCGTGGCCAGGTCCGAGCCGTCGACCCGCGCGGACACGTCGTAGCCGTGAGGCGCCGAGAGGCTCAGCGAACCGTCCAGCGTCGTGTGGAGCGAAGGAACGCTCAGCGAGCCGGCGGCACGGCCGTCGGCAATGCGAACCTCGCCCCTGGTCCGTCCCAGCGGGACGTCGTTCCAGGACATCTCCGCACCGTTCAGCACGGCTTCGACGAGGAGCCGATCGAATGACCCGCCAACTCGCCCCGCCACCGCGATGGTGCCCGCCGGCAGCCAGCGCGCGCCGGCCGAGGGGACGTAGGGCGCCAGGCTGCCGACGCTCCCCGAGAAGCGCGCGTCGATCGGCGCGTTGTCGAAGGGGAGGGCACCGGTCGCGCGAACCGTGCTGTCGCCGATCACGAGCGCCAGGTCCTCTATCGCGGCATGACGCCGATCGACGTGCGCGCGGCCGCGCATGGAGCCAGCACCGAGGCCCTCCACGTGCAGGTCCGGCATCGTCACCTCGGCGGTCGCTTCAGGCGCGCCGAGCGTTCCGGCAACGACCAACGAGACGGCGGCGCGTCCACTCGTCCGGGCCAGCGCGCTGGCGACGTCCGGCTTGGAGCCTGCCCAGGGCCCAAGCTCGCCCGGTCGCACCTCGGCGTCCAGTCGGCCCGCAACGGGGAAGCGGGCGATCTCGCCGCTTGCCATCGGCCCTTCGATCTGGCCAGTGACTCGCGCCCCGGCCCCGGCAACTTCTCCCACTTGCAGCCACCACCGCGAGTCGCTCACGCGCAGCGCGAGATCGGCGGCCGCTACACCTGCCGACGCGCGGTGCGCCTGCGGCGCGGCGACCTTCGCGGTTGCGGTGACGGACAGAGAGCTGAGGTTGCTTCCGTTCCAGCGCGCCTTCCCCTCGCCGGCCGCGCGTGCCCCCGGCGCAATCCACGACGACGGGACGTTCAGCGAGCGGAGCAGGGCCGCGAGATCGACTTGATCCCACCGGGCCTGGAGTTCATTCCGGCTGAGGCTTGATTCCACGACAGCCAGGTCGGCCAGGCGCACGATCGCCGTGCCCTCAACCCGCCCGCGTGCGATCCGAACGCTCACAGGACTCAGCGTCAGCGTCGATCCCTCGAGGCTGCCGTGTGCTGTCGCGCCCTCCACGGCGAGCGCCCGAACGGAGGCCGCGTCCGCCGTCGCATCGAACACCACTGTCGGATGCGACAAGGCACCCGCGAGCCGCACCGTCGCCGACACCTGGCCGCGCGCTGGCGCAAGCGCTGGCCACAGTCGAGCGGCGAGGTCGAGGCCGACGCTGCCGGAGATGGCGAGGTCCGCGCGGGCCGGCGCCTTGTCGAAGACGAGCGAACCTTCGACACGCAGCGCCGCCCCGGGCGTCGTCAGCGTGAGGGGACTCAGCCGCACACCGCCCGGCTCGTAGGCGAGCTGGCCGTCCAGGGCAAAGCCGATCTCCGGTCCCGGGGCCATCCGCATCGATCCGGACTGCGCAGAGACGAGCCGGCCGCGAATGCGGCTTCCCTCGGGCCGCAGGTCGATTGAGAGCTGCCGCGCAACGAAGGAAAGGCGCGGCGCGTCGAGGTAGGCGGCGTCGAGCGCCTCAACGGTCAGCCGGCCGATTTCGATTGGCGCAGGCGGCCCCGTCGAAGGCCCGGTGTGCGGCAGGTTGAATCGGCCCCCCTCCTCGCGCGCGGCGGTGAACGAGGGGTGGACCAACTCGACCGACGCAAAGCGCAGGTGGCCGAGCAGTGCGGACGGTCGCAGGCGGACGGTCACACGGTCGGCTCGAAAGTACGCCGGCCCCGGCGAACCCTTGGCGCTCAGCGAGAGACCGGTGCCGGTGAACCGCAGGGTGAGCAGGTTGTAGTCGAGGCGATCGAGCGCGAGGACGGTATCGAGGCCGGAGCCGACGCGCGACACGATGGCGCGCGCGACGGCTGAGCGAACGAAGGGCGCGTGCGCGACAGCCAGCCCGGCCACCAGCATCCCCGCGGCTGCGGCCAGCAGCAGCCGCCAAGAGACGCGCCGGCGCGGCTCCGGCGTCCCAGCTTGCGCGGCCTGCGCAGGATCGTCGGTTGGTTGGGCGGTCTTTGCGGTCAAGGGTGGCCATCTAGCCGGTCGGTTGTCTATATGATAGTGACCTCGCCACGGGACGCGGCATAGGATCTGCCGCAGGTCGTCCAGGGCAGGAGCTCAGCCATGTCACGCTATCCGCGCACCTTACGCCGTCGCACGCCAGCCGCGCCGCGTGTTCCTAGTGACGATGCTGCTGCTACTCACGGCAGGCGTGTTCGCCGAAACGGCGACTCTGGCTTTTCAGCCGACACCGAAAGGGCAGCAGGCCCAGGCGGCGCCGCCCGCGGTTGCCCAGAGGCCGGATGCGGAAACGCCACCGGTCGCCGAGCGTCTCGTCAACCCGGTCCCTCGCGACCGATGGGCCGATCTCAGCTTCAGCAACCGCCACATCATCACGTTCCGCGCGTCGATCGTTCCACGGGATCCGGAAGGGCGCGCGGAATCGGCGGCCTACCTGCTTGCGCGCCTCGCCGAGAGAAACATCACGGGGCCGGTGACCTTCCGCACGCTGCTCGGCGCCTCCGTCGTCGTGGTGGCGGGCAGGGATGTCTTTGCCATCGTGCCGGCCGACGTCGATCCGGCCACCGATGAGGATCTGCAGCAGCTCACCGACGCGAGCGTGGAGCGGCTGCGCGTGGCGATGGCCGAGGCGTACGAGCTCCGCGCACCCAGGCGGCTCGCGATCGAGGTCGCCAACGCGCTCGTCGCCACCCTGTTGCTGGCGGTTGCCCTCATCATGCTGGCGCGCACGAACCACTGGGCCGCCCGGCGCCTCGGCGAAGCGGCGCACGCGCGGCTTTCCCGGTCGATGGTGGGCTCGGACCCGGCGCTGATCCGGGGGGCCCGTGTGATCGAAGCCTCCGGTTGGGTTGCGCGGGTGTGCGCGGCCACGCTGGGCATCATCCTGATCTACTCGTGGCTCACGTTCGTCCTGCAGCAGTTCCCGATCGCGCGCCCCTGGGGGGAAGTGCTCGGCGCGTTCCTCGTCCGGACGCTGGCTCAACTCGGGTGGGGCCTCCTGTCGTCGCTTCCGGGCCTGTTCACGGTGGTCGTCATCTTCCTGATCACGCGGTTCGCGGTTCGCCTCGCGGCGAGCCTGTTCGACGCGCTCGAGCAGCGAAGAATCGAGATCAAGGGACTGACCGGCGCGAAGGCTGTCCCCACGCGGCGCATCACGACCACCTTGCTTTGGCTGTTCGCCATCGTCGTCGCCTATCCGTATTTGCCGGGCAGCGGCACGGACGCGTTCAAGGGGGTGAGCGTCTTCGTCGGGCTGGTGGTGTCCCTCGGCTCGAGCGGCATCGTGAACCAGCTGATGAGCGGGTTCATGCTCATCTACAGCGGGGCGCTGTCTCCCGGCGACGTTGTGCGGATTGGCGACGTCGAGGGAAAGGTGACGAACCTCGGCGTGTTCACGACGAAGTTGAAGGACTTCCGGAACCAGGAGATCAGCATTCCGAACAACGTGGTGATGTCCGGGACCGCCGTGAACTGGACGCGCTACGCGCCCGAGGGCGTGATGCAGGGCACTTCCGTCACCATCGGCTACGACACGCCGTGGCGGCAGGTCCAGGCGATGCTGCTCCAGGCCGCGGACCGGACACCAGGCCTCAGCCGGAGCCGCCCCCCTTACGTGATGCAGACGAGTCTCTCGGACTTCTACGTCGAGTACACGCTCATGGTGTGCGTCGAGGATCCGATGCAACGAATCCCGACGTTTGCCGTGCTTCACGCGAACATCCAGGATGTGTTCAACGAGTACGGCGTGCAGATCATGTCGCCGCACTACCTGGGCGATCCGGCCGGCGCGAAGGTGGTGCCGGCGGACAAGTGGTTCCCCCCGCCCGCAAGGCCGACCGGGGCAGGGGTGTAGGGGGGAGCTGAGAGAACGAAGAAGTTAGAACGGAGAAGTTAGAACGGAGAAGTTAGAACGGAGAAGTTAGAACGGGCGAACCCGGTGCGTTTCGCGCATCTGCATATTCTACGTTCTCAGTTCTCACTTCTCACTTCTCAGTTCCGCGTACCTGGCAAATCGACGATCCACTCGGCAAAGGCGTCAGCGCGGACGCCCGGCGGCCTGAGCGTGCTCGATGCCTGCAGGTCGGACCAGCGCAGCCGGCCGTGGATGCCGTGCGGCATCAGGCGAACGCGGTTCGCGGAGGGTTCGACGGCCACTTCCACGAAGCTCTGAAAGAACGGCGAGACGTTGACGTCGAACGCCGCCGACAGCCATTCGGCCGAGAACGGCCAGGCGTTGAACCGGCGCGTCCACCACCAGAGCGGCGCCTTCCACCAGGGAGTCGTCGTATTGATCTTGCCGATGACGTCCGCCGTCGTGGGGTAGTAGGCCCAGTCGCGCGTCGGCGGCTGCGCCGGCCACTCGAGTGCCGTCCCGAAACTGAGGTACGCGCCGCCGCCGCCGTTCACGAAGTTGTGAACGGTCCTCGCGGACCCAGGCTGCCGCTCGGCGTAGTACTCGAAGTCGTGCGTGTCGCCCGCCATCACGATGTCAACCGCGTGCTCGCGCAGGAGTTCGCGCAGCGCGCCGAACTCCTTGCTCTCGCCCACGGTGTCGCTGCCGCCTGCAAAGAACGGGTGGCCGATGACCGCCATGATCAGCTTGCCGCGCGAGGCATCGAGCGCGCGCCGCAGCCAGGCCAACTGCTCGGGGTCGAGCGTCCTCGCCACGCCGGTGTCCACGGCGATGAGCGCGAATCGATCGGTCCGCACCTGGAAGAACGGCGCCTGCTGGAATTGCGTCGGCACCTCGTACTCCCGGCGCAGGCGGGAGGCCTTCGCGACAAGTTCCTCGACCCGCGCGTCCGTCGTGGTGGTCAACCCGTTGTCAACGGCAATGCGCGCGCGGATGGCGGCGCGCGCCGCGTCGGGCTGCAGGAACGTCGCGTTGAACGCCTCGAGCGCGTCGTACCAGTCGTGGTTGCCCGGGATGGCATAGACCGGCTTGTGCGTCCCCTTGAACGGCAGCCAGAACTTGGTCTCGTAGTCCTTCATCGCGCCGACGGGGTAGACGACGTCGGACGACAGCACGACGAACCTCACCTCGTCCTTGCGGACGACATCGAGATAGCGATCCCGGAGGACGTGCTGCGACGGATCACCCTCGCCGGTATCGCCGATCACGATGAACGAGAAGTCGGCCCCGCCGGCAACGCCATCGGGCCGCAGCGTGAAGGCCGCGTTTCCCTGCCCGGTGAGGCCGGACGTCGCCTTGATCATCGCAGCCCGCCACGTGTCCGTGCGCTCCTCGGCCCAGGAGTTCCAGATGCCGGCCGCCCAGTTCTCGGTGTCGAAGTACCAGCTCATGCCGAACACCGGGGCCGTGGCCGCGACGATGGCGGCCACCGGGAGGCCGATCTGCAGCCCGCGCTCCAGCGCCGCTCGAAGCGAATACCGAGCCTGGCGCAAGCGGATCGCGAGGCGCAGGCGTCGGGACAGGAACGCGCGGGCGGCGCGGCGCGGCCAGCCAGCGGCGCCGCCTGGCGCACCGAGGCACCAGGACCACAGCCGGCGCTCGGAGCGGCGCGTGATCCGGCGCCAGGCGAGGTCGATCGGCACGATGACCGCGTAGGCGGCGCCGAGGGCGACCACCAGGTCGCCCACCACGGCGAGGCCCGGCGTCAGGAGGCCCAGGAACGAGCGGTCCAGGCCCGTACGACTGAGGTGAATGGCGAAGAGCGTCGCCACGAACGCGACCAGCCAGCCGCGATCCACCTGCACGCGTCCGGCTTCATCCTCTTCGATGGAGCGGGCGAGGTCGTCGATCTCCTTGCGGCCGGCAAGGCCGAGGTCCTCGACCACCGTCTTGTACCAGTCGGCCTCGACAAACGCCGGGGCGCGCAGGATGTCCAGGCCGGTGCCGGCGATCCGCAGCGCGCCGGCGATGGCGACGGCCCAGGTCGCCGCGGATTCTCCCAGGAGCAGCAGTGCCGCGGATACCGCGAAATTGCCCACCGCGGCCATCGCCGACGCACTCGCCGGCTGCCCGGCGCGCCACTGCCTCGCGGCCGAGACACCGCGGCGCACGGCATCGAGCGCAAACCACCCGGCGAGGAAGATCAGCAGGCCGTTGGCCGCGAGCCACGGCGCGTTCACCAGCAACACGCCCATCGCGAAGGTGATCGCGCTGTCCGTCCACGCGGCTCGCTGGCTTCCCGGCGTGCTGCGGCGGAAGCCATGGGTGGCCTCGAGCACAGCGGCGACGATCAGCAGGAGGCCCACTCGCTCCCGGGGCGCGGCGTGCGCCATCCAGGGCGCGACGAGCGCCAGCGGCGACAACGCGAACGCGGCGACGGCCAGCCACACGCGCTGCCGCGCGGGAGCTGCCGCGGCGGTGTCGAGGGTGAAGTGGGCCATGTGCGGGCGATTCTATCGCAAAGGCGTTTGGCGGATGCCGGCACGGCGGGACCCAACTCGACAGAGCAACAGAGGGAAGTGCCGGACAGTCGCCATCACCGAAAAGGAATAGTTGAGATCTGCCCGGCGCGTTATCCTACCCTTCGACTCGTGTGCGAACGTGAGTAAGCTCAGGGTTTAGACCCCGCGCGACTGTACAAACATTCAAATGTGGGAGACGCTTTATGAGACAGCGCACGTGGCTGGCATGGCTCGTTGCGGCCACCGTGGCCGCGGCCGCGGCTGGCTGCTCGCGACCGGCCCAGCAGCCGGCTGCGCAGAACGCCGCTCCGAACGCTGCGGCGAACGCCCCCGCGTCCAGCGCACCCGCTGAGGGCGCAGCGGGCACGAGCCCGCACCCCGCCGCTTCGCCGGCAGGCGCACCCGCCACCGCCGCGACGTCCGCAGCTTCGCCGACAGCTTCGCCCGCAGCGAATCCGGGCGCACCGGCGGCGGCTCCGGCTCCACCGCCCGCGCCGCCCAAGCCGCGCGAGGCGACACTGAAGGCCGGTACCGAGATCCAGGTGCAACTGGTGTCCAGTTTGTCCACCAAGACGAACAAGGCCGGTGAAGGCGTCGCGGCGACGCTCGTCTATCCCATCGCCGACGGCGACTGGGTGATCGCCCCGACCGGCGCGACGGTGTCGGGCGTGGTCGTCAAATCCGACCCCGGCGGCCGGACCAAGGGGGTCGCGTCGATGTCGATCAAGCTCACGAAGCTGACGCTCACCGACGGCCGGACGCTGGAGATTGCCACCTCCTCCCACGCGGTCCAGGCGAAGTCCGAGGCCAAGAAAGACGTCGCCAAGGTCGGGGTGGCAACCGGAGCGGGAGCGCTCGTGGGCGCGATTGCCGGCGGCGGGAAGGGTGCGGCGATCGGTGCCGGCGTCGGCGCGGGCGCGGGAACGGCCGGCGTCATGGCCACGCGCGGCGCCCCGGCCGTCATCCCCGCCTCCACGTTAATCAGCTTCAAGCTGACCGAGCCGATCACGATCACGAAGACAGGCGTCTCGCCTGTCGGGGGTTCGTAGGACAGGCGTCTCGCCTGTCGAGGCGTCGTAGGACAGGCGTCTCGCCTGTCGGTTCGAATCCGGTGGGAGCAGACGTGCACAGACACTCCGGCCTGTTCAGGGCCGCGCTCATCCTCGCCGCCCTGTTGGCCGGTGCGCCGCACGCGGCCGCCTGGCTTCACCCGGAGCACCGCGCCATCGCGGGCGCCTCTATCCAGGGGCTCGACCCGGCGCGCGCGCAGGCGCTCCGCGACCTCTGGGCGATCGCCCGCGCGGGGCACGAAGACCGCCTGTGCGAGCAGGCGTGGGCGGGCGACCAGGGCCCCGATCCCCGCTGCATCGATCTTGCGGCGCTGCCCGCCCTTGCGGGCGACCACTCCTGTTCGCCCGCGGACCTCGTTCGGACGATCCTCACCGAACGGTGGGTGCTCGACGTCGCGCAGGTGGCGTCCAGGCTGGAACTCCGGTTGCGGACGGCCAAGACCGGGGCGCAGCGGATCAACGCGACGCGCGACTCCGACCTCTCCTTCGAGCGCGTGGACCCCTTCTACAGCTCGCGTGCCGGCGCCAACAATTCGCACTTCCTCCTGACCCGGCGCAACTTCGATCCCGGCGACTATCTTCGTGACTCGTTCTCGCCGGGAGCCGAGCTGAATGCCGTGGGCATCTGGCTCTACTCGCACGCCGTGGCGCTGAAGCTCGCGACGCGGGCTGCGGCGCCGGGCCTGTCGGCGGCCGAACGCGGGGATCTCGCGCGCCTCGCGCTCGCCGCGGAATTCTACGGCGAGCACTTCCTGCAGGACGCCTTCGCGTCCGGACACGTGGCTGGCACCTGGGGCGACGTCGCGCTGCGCAAGGGGACGCACGACTACTACAACGAGCACGGCCTCAACACCTCGACCTGGTCCGGCCGATCGGTGATCCTCGCCGGCGATTCCCACATGCGCACCGAGGATCGCGACCGCGCGGCGCCCGTCGCCCGCGCCAGCCTGGAGCAGTTTGTCGACGCGCTCGACCCGCGCTCGCCAGTGGGCCAGGCGATGGCCGGCATCGAGCTTCCCGAACCCTACATGACCCAGGGCATCGAGACCTGCAAGGCATCCGTCCTTCCGAAGATGGGCGGCATCACTCTGGACCCCGGCCTGGAAGCCAGCCTGGTCGCGATTCTCCGCGAGACGCCGATTCCCAGCGTCGGCCAGGGGATTGGCTCGCTGCCGCGCTTCCGGTCGGAGATCGGGCCGTTTGCCGGCGTCGCCGGCGGGCTGCAGGGCGCCTTCACGAGCGGCTCGTTCGACGGCTCGGACATCCCGGCGCGCGCAACCGGCGCGCTCAACATCGGTGCCCGCGTGGGTCTCGGCCTCGAGGCGCTCCTGCCGGAAGCGGGTGCGGGGCAGATCTTCTTCGAGGCCGGCCTGACCTTCCGCGGGCGGCAGAAGAACGCCTGTCCGTCGGGCGGGTGCACCAACGCGGACCTCGCCGCACTCTTCCCGCGGACGCCCGCGCGCCAGGGAGTGACTCTGCGGCTCGGGCTGCCGTTCTGGCTCATTCCGGGCGATCTCCTCGTCGCCACGCCCGTCCTCATCTTCACCTCGCCCGCCCTCTTGAAGAAGATGGCGATCCGCGCGGCGAACGGCGGAGCGTTCGGCGTCGAGGCGGGCGTGGCGACGCCCATCGGCCGGTTCCAGTTGATGGCGGGACGCGACATCGGCGTGAGCTTCTACGGGTACGTGAACGGGAAGGACGTCATGCTGAACTACACGCCCGAGACCGGCGCCGTCGTTCCCATCGCCTTCAAGTCGATCGATCTCGACATTCCCATCGTCGAATACCGGCCGTTCAGGGATTTTTCCACGCGGCAGGCGTCGAGCCTGCTCTTCCAGATCGGCATGGGCGTCGAGTTTCCGAAGAACGTGGAGGTCGTGCCGCCCGCGACCGGCGCGGCGCCGCACCTCGGCAATCTCTACTCGGCGCGCGTCAAGGTCCTGTTCGACTGGCGACGGTACTTCTAGGAGCACACGCGGATCGTGCCTGACCCACCTTCGCGGCAACGTCTCGACCAGGACTTCGGGCTGGGCGGCAAGCTGTCGGAGCGCAGCCGCGTCCGCCTGCTGAATCACGACGGCACGTTCAACGTCCGGCGGAACAACCTCAGTCCGTTTCACCCGTACAACGCCTACAACACGCTGCTCTCGCTGCCCATCCCCCGCCTGCTGGGCGTGATGGCCGTCGGCTACGCGAGCGTCAACCTGGGGTTCGCGGCGCTGTACTGGGCGGCAGGCCCCGGCGCCCTCGCCGGCGCCGCCACGGCCCCGCTGGCGCGCTTCGAAGACTGCTTCTTCTTCAGCGTGCAGACGCTCGCCACGATCGGCTATGGCAAGCTGGTTCCCGCCACGCGGGCCGCCAACCTGCTGGTTGCCATCGAAGCTCTCGTCGGCCTCCTGGGCTTCGCCATCCTCAGCGGGCTGCTGTTCGCGCGCTTCACCCGCCCGACCGCGAAGATCGTCTTCAGCCGGCAGGCGATCGTCGCTCCCTACGGCGACGGGTGGGCGCTGATGTTCCGCCTCGCGAACCTGCGGAACCACGACCTGACCGACGTGCACGCGGTCGTCTCGCTGGCGAGGTGGACCGAGGAGAACGGCGCCCGCCGCCGCCGCTTCGACCAACTGGCGCTCGAGCGCGACTTCATCATCTTCATGCCGCTGCACTGGGTCGTCGTCCACCCGATCACCGCCGACAGCCCGTTTCGTGGCATGACGCGCGAGTCGCTGGCCGGCGGCGATCCGGAGATCGTCTGCCTGATCACCGCGGACGACGAGACGTTCGCGCAGACGGTGCACGCCAGGACGAGCTACGACGATTCGGACATCGTGTGGGGCGCGCGA
Organism: uncultured Acidobacteriota bacterium; assembly: GCA_963724775.1. Taxonomy (GTDB): domain Bacteria; phylum Acidobacteriota; class Vicinamibacteria; order Vicinamibacterales; family Fen-181; genus CAVRWB01. Next base: position 69,608 of record CAVRWB010000015.1, on the reverse strand, counting down.
TTCCGGGACATGTACCTGGCCGACACGGACCACGTCGCCATCGACTTGAACCGGCTGCACGACGTCGAGCCGGTCACGCCGCCCGAGACACTCTGAGGTGTGCCGACAGGCGAGACGCCTGTCCTACGCTGCCGAGACAGGCGAGACGCCTGTCCTACGCTGCCGACAGGCGAGACGCCTGTCCTACCGGGAGCCTTGCATCCGCCCCGTCGGCCTCCTACACTTGCCGCCATGCTCGAACGATTCGCGGCCCGCCATCCGCTGTCCGTCCTGAAGCTCGCCATCGTCGCCGGCTGCCTGCTCGCGTCCGCAGCGCCAGCTTGCGCGCAGGCGCCGGCTCCGAAACCGGCCGGGTTGGGGAAGTCGGCGGACGCGCTCGTGGACGCGGCCTTCAAGCCCGATGGCCCTGGCGGCACGATTGTCATCGTCAAGGACGGCTCGCCGGTCTACCGGTCCGCCCGCGGCATGGCGAGCATCGAGCTTGGCGTGCCGCTCCAGCCCGACTCCATCCTGCGGATTGGGTCGGTCACCAAGCAGTTCACGTCGGCGGCCGTCATGATGCTCGTCGAGCAGGGCAAGGTTGCGCTCGACGACGAGATGACGAAGTTCTTCCCCGACTATCCGACGCAGGGCCGGCGCATCACGGTGGAGCACCTGCTCACGCACACCTCCGGGATCAAGAGCTACACGGGGCTCCCATCATGGCAGGCGTTGTGGGGCAAGGACTTCACGACCGCCGAGATGATCGACTTCTTCAAGAAGGAGCCGATGGACTTCGAGCCGGGCGAGAAGTACCTGTACAACAACTCGGCGTATTTCCTCCTCGGCGCGCTGATCGAGAAGGTGAGCGGGACACCCTACGCGGAGTTCGTTGCGAGGAACATCTTCACGCCGCTCGGGATGTCGCGCACGCGGTACGGCGACACCGGCCCCGTGCTGAAAGGGCGGGCGCAGGGCTACGCGCAGGACGGCGCGCGATTCGTGAACGCGCCTTACGTGAGCATGACCCAGCCGGGTGCGGCGGGAGCCCTGGTATCGACGGTGGACGACCTGGCGAAGTGGGACGCCGCGGTTTCGGCCGGCCAGCTGCTGAAGCCCGCGTCCTGGGCGCGCATCTTCACGCCCTATCGGTTGAAGGACGGCCGCTCGACCGGTTACGGCTTCGGCTGGCAGATCGGCGCGTTCGAAGGACACCCGGTCTACGAGCACGGCGGCGGGATCCACGGCTTCTCGGCCTACGTCATCCGGCTGCCCGAGGATCACGTCTACGTCGCGGTGCTGGCGAACTGCAGCAACACGAACACCGGCGATCTCGCCCGAAAATTGGCAGCGCTGGCCGCGGGGAAGCCGCTCGTGGATCCGCCGGCGGTTGCCGTGCCACCGAGCGCGCTTGCCGACTACGCGGGCGTCTACCTGTTCGAGGGTGACGTGAGAATTGTCGTCGCGGCGGGCGAGAGCCTGACGGTGCAGCCGCCGGGTGGTGCCGCGCCTTCGACGCTGGTCCCCATGGGCCCCGACCGCTTCTTCGTGCGCGGTTCGTTCAGCCGCTTCGCGTTCGAGCGGGACGCGGCGGGCAAGGTGACGGGCTTCACGCGGACAAGCTGGAACGCCGTGGACAAGGGGCGGCGGACCGGGGAGGCGCAGCCGACGGCACGGCAGGAGGTCAAGATCGCCCCGGCCGTCTTCGACGCCTACGTCGGCGAGTACCAACTGGCGCCGAGTTTCTCGATCACCGTCACGCGCGAGGGCGAGCGGTTCATGACGCAGGCGACCGGTCAGCAGAAGGTCGAGATCTTCGCGTCATCGGAGACCGAGTTCTTCCTGAAGGTCGTCGACGCCCAGCTGACGTTCGTCAAGGACGCCACCGGAAAAGTGACCGGCCTCGTGCTGCACCAGGGCGGCCGCGACATCAACGGCACGCGTCGGTAACACGCGTCTTGCCTGTCCTCACGGGTTCGCCGGGCGTCCCACGGCCATCCACTCGGCGCGCGATGCGGCGACCGCGGCATCGAGATGGCGCGACGAGAAGAGGAACCGCGAACCGTCCGATGCCGTGAGCGGCCTGATATCCTCGCAATCCGGATCGGCCGCGAGTCGCTGGACGGCGTCCGCGATCTCGCGATCGGACCACCGGTACGGTTCGTCCGCGAACGATGCAAGCGGCGTGGGACGCGGGTAGACGGCGGACTCGCGGCGAACAACTTCGACGATCGTCCGCGCCGGGTCGCCTGCCAACGCCAGGTGTGGCGCGAACCTCCAGGTTCGCGATGAGGGCGAAGCGGGCCTGCCTTCGCTCAGCTCCGGCCTCGCCTCCAACGCAAGCCTGGAGGTTTGCGCCACGCCTGAATGGTCAACCCCAACCGTCGGCCGACTTGCTTCCCGGCTCGTCGTGGAATCCGCCGGCAGCAGCCCGGTCGCCGCCAGCTTGTCCGCGACATCCTTCAGCCCGAGGGCTTCGAGCGCCCTGCGCGTGGGGGCGCCCGTGGCGCGGTCCCACCCGAGGAGATCGTAGAAGAGGTCCTTGGCGCGCTCGATGTCCGCGCGGTCCATTCGCGAGTGGCCCGGCGTGAATGGTGCCTTGTCGGCTGGCGTGTCGAACAGCCACGACGGGGCCGTGTCGTGCGCCCGCCGCATGTCGGCGGTCTTCATGTCCCTGATCGTCAGCGCGCGGTGGAGCGTGAAGATCCGCTCGGCCACCCGGTCGAGTTCCGCCGCGTCCTTCCGGTCCCCGGTGACCGCGCTGTAGAACTGCGCTTCCAGCGACAGGTCTCCTTCGTAGCCGCGCGCCTTGAGCGGCGACGCGGCGAGCGGCCACACCCAGTTGCACAACGTCAGCGAGTCGTGCAGTTCCTTTCGCAACACCGCCCACAACGCGAAGCGGGCCTTGGCGGCCGTCATCGGGCGGCAGTCGTCCGGCTCGTCGATCGCCCCCTCGCCCCAGGCCTTCGTCGCGATCGCCTGCTGAACGGGCGTCGGCAGGCCGCAGCCGAGGAAGTTCGAGTGCGAGTGGCACTGGGCGTCCCGGTTGTACATCAGGTTGATGAGCACGCCCACCTGGCCACCCTCTTCGGCGCCGTGATGCCTCGGGTGGCCCAGCTTCCACCACGATTGCGCGGGGTCGGCAAAGTACTCGGGAGGGAACTTCCAGCGAGCGGCCAGCCGTCCGCCTCCGTCGGCGAAGGCGTCGCCCAGCGCGCCCTCGCGGTAGGCAATGCGCCGGTAGATCTCGTTGAGGAACGCCGGGTCGCCGCGCTCGTATTTCTCCCACGGGATCGAGGCGTACTCCTTCGCGGGCACATTGGCCCGGATGGCACCCGATTCATAGGCCCAGCGGAAGTCGCGCTGCAGCTGGCTGTAGTGCGTCCACACGCCGAGATCGTCCGCGAGGTGCTTGCCGAGGACGGACGCTTCGATGCTCGTCTCGCCGCGCGGGCCGTCCGGGAACGACTTGAAGAACGAGCGCGCGCCCCAGCCGACGCACGTGTTCGAGGCATAGCGGCTCACGCCGTACTTCGCCTCCACCGCGGGCACGTCGAGGTGCGAGTGGCAGCGGATCGGGCACGAGGCGCAGCCGCCCATCCGCACGGTGTACTTTTCGGCGTTCGGCCCCAGGTCGTAGGTCGCCTTGGCCGTGCGGAAGCCGATTCGGTTCACCTCGTCTGGCCGGCACTCACCGGTCTCGATCCTCGGCCGCGCCGCCCCCCAGAACAGGCCCTTCCTGGCAGTCCACCGGCTGCCGGGCGACGAGAACTCCGACCAGGGCTGCGGCGTGCTGGGTACAACGTGCTGGTTGTTTGCGCCCAGCAGGCCGAGCGTCTGCTGGACCAGCGTCTTCCAGGCCGCCCGGTCGGCAGCGATGCGGACGCCGCCGCTGCCCTTGACCGCGATGGCCTTCAGGCGCTTCGAGCCGAACACGCCGCCGACACCGCCTGCCGAGTGCGAGAAGCCGGTGACGAGCGAGGCCAGCCTCACCAGGTGCTCGCCCGCCTGGCCGATGGCGGCCACCTGCGTCTCCGGCCCCAGCTCCTGGCAGATCGAGTTGGTCGCGTGGTAGATCCCGTTGCCCCACAGGTGCGAGGCGTCACGGATCTCCACCGTGCCGTCGAGGATCGACAGGTAGACCGGTCGGGCCGCGACACCCTCGACGATGATGGCGTCCCAGCCTGCGTACTTCAGCTCGGCGCCGAAGTGTCCGCCCATGTGGCCGGTGGCGACCAGCTCCACGGGGACGACGGTCGGGAAGATCGTCGTCACCGACGTCCGGCCGCCGCACGGCGTACCCGTGCCCGTCAGCGGCCCGACCGACACGATGATCTTGTTGGCCGCGTCGAACGATCCCGTGCCCGCCGGAACCTCGTCCCACAGGACGCGATAGCCGATGCCCGTGCCGCCGAGCACGTCCTTGAAGCGCGCGATGGTGTCCTCCGTCGAGATCTTCCCCGACGACAGGTCCACGCGCAGGGTCTTGCCCGTCCAGCCGCCATAGGTCGGCACGGTTATCTCCGAGGGGTTAGCAGCGGTTCCTCTCCCTCTGCCTTGTTCTACGTTCTGACTTCTAGCGTTCTACGTTCTAACTTCTCACTTCTCAGTCCAAGCCGAGCCCTCGGCGGCCCGTGGCTCAGGGCTCAAGGCTCAGGGCTAGGGCGAAGCTTCTGCTTCGCCCGCGGCGTTCCGCTCTTCTTCCCGTGACAGCCCGTGCACGAGGCGGACTGCTCGCCCTGGATGACGGTCCTCGTCGCGCGCCGCACGGGGACCGCCCCCGCCAGGTCCTGCCACGGCACGTAGCGGAGGGCTCCCGTCGGGCAGGCGGCCACGCACTCGGGGGCGCCGCCGCACAGCCAGCACTTGGTGGCCTTCGCGCGCTCCGCGTCGAACGCCATCATGTCCCAGGGGCACGACTGCGAACACAGGCGGCAGCCGGTGCACCGGGCGACATCCACCATGCGAGCCCGCGTCCTGGGTTCGAGCACGAGGGCCGCGCTGGGACAGGCGGCTTCGCAGGGGACCGGATGAGCGCACTGCAGGCAGGTGTCGGGCACGACGCGGAAGTTGCCGTACTCGCCCATGCCGCGTCCGACCCCCGCCTGCTGTCCGCGCGGGCCGAACAGGTAGTTGCGCGACACCTTCACCCGGGCCAGCGACGGCTGCGCCCGGCCGTCGTTGAACTCGGTGCAGGCCAGCTCGCACCGCCCGCAGCCGGTGCACCGCGTGGTGTCGACCGCCAGCATGCCCTCGGCGTTCTCGAGGATCACGAACGGCGCGCCGCCAAGCGTCCCGGCCAGCGACCCGAGCGCCGAAACCGAGACAGCCGACGCGAACGTCACTTTGAGGAAGGTGCGGCGACCGGGCGGGACATCGAGTGCCGCCGCGACCCGATGGGAAGGATCGGTGCGTGCCATGTCGCGCAGAGGATAGCAGATTGGTTCACCGTCCGGGCACCCGTGTCCGCACGGCGTAGAGCGACGTTCGGGCGGTGATGAAGAGCGTGCGGCGATCCTTCCCGCCGAACACCAGCTGCGTGGGGCGTTCCGGCGTCTCGATGGTCTCGATCAGGCGGCCCGACGGGTCGTAGACATACACGTGGCCAGCCGCGAGGTACACGTTGCCGCTGGCATCCACGGCGACTCCCTCGCCTCCCTGCTGCACGAACGGCTTGAAGGCCGTGAAGTTGCCGTCCGGCCCCATTGTCGCCCGCCACGTCGTCACCTCCGCCTCGCTGGTCACGTAGAACGGCTCGCCGGCCTTTGCGGTTGCAAGGCCGAAGCTGCGCAGCAGGTCGGCACCCTTGACGCCCCAGCTCATCGCCCCCGTGACGAAGTCCCGGCCGGCCGCGATGACGGTCGTGCCGTCGGGCGACAGGTAGTGGAACGGCTTGGCGACCGGCAAGCCGGTGGCCGCGTCCTTCGCCACGCGCCACTCGCCCACCGGGCCGGACAAACACCGCGCCCGGCCGCGGCGCGGACGGGACCGGTTCCAGCCGCGTCAGCGCCGGCGTGCCAGCGCCGGGCCTGAAGCTGAAGACGGTACCGTTGCCGGCGTATGACACGACGATCAAGCTGCCGGCGCTGATCGAACGCCAGGTTGACCGGATCCACAGGGGCGTCGAGAACGGTATAAAGACGGCTGGCGGTGACGGACCAGCGATAGATGCGCTGCCAGCGGGCATCGACGAAGTAGAAGTCGCCGGCCGCATCGACGGCGCCGCCGGAGATGTTGAAGAACCCGCCGGCAGAGCTTCTGCACCGTTGCGCCGGGCGCGAGAACGGCCGAGGTGCGGCTGGCCCGCGGTGCGGCGGCCGCGCCGGACACCGTGAGCCACGCGAACTCGCGCTGACGGATCTCGCCGCCCGACGACCGGTCGAAGACCGCCGCGTCGAACGCGACCTTGCTGTTGCTGTAGCAATGGATGTTGCGGAACCGGATGTCCTTCGAGCCGCTCACCGCGATCGCGTAGGGGAACGGCTGGTAGGAACTGATGACGCGGTAGATGTGGAAGTTCGCGACGGTGATGTTGCTCGACGCGTCGATTTCGAGCGGCAGCGGCAAAGCCGCCCTCGCCGCGCTCCTCCTCGGTCTGCAGGGCGTAGAGCCGCCAGTTGGAGACGCGTGCGCAGCTGCACCTCGTAGCGCACGTGGTGCTCGCTCGACATCGCGTAGACGCGGCCCTCGGTGGACGTGTCGGATACCAGCATGCCCGCCTGCGCGAAGGTGCTGGGCGTCCAGATGTCGAAGAACGTCCCGCCGCCTCCGTCCGTGACCCACAGGCTCGGATACTGCCCGTCCCATCGGCGGTTGGCGTCGGGATCGGCGGAATGCGCGTTGTTGTAAGGGTTCGCGCGGGTGCCATCGAGGTTGTTCGTGCCGTGGCCGCCCAGGAACCGCACGTCGTTCATCATCGAGTCGCGCCCCGCCATCCACTTGGCCGCGACCGCGCGCGGGTTGATCCCGTTGGTGTAGAGGCCGACGCCGATGATGACGTTGGTCCCGCCTTTCGGGGCCTCGATCATCGGCTTGGGATGCCCGACGCCCTGGAACGCCGCGGTCTTGTCGAGCAAGATCGATCTGCGGTCGCCAGCGGATGCAGGCCGATCGAGGACCGTCTCGGGCTTCAGCACCAGCGTGTCGCTGATGACGTAATAGCCCGACGGGATGTAGATCGCACGGTGCTCGGCAATCGCGCGTCGGAACACGGCGGTGTCGTCGGTCTGGCCGTCGCCCTTCGCGCCGAGCGAGCGGATGTTCACCCAGGTCTCTCCGGGCGGCAGCGGCACGAGGTCGGATGCGTACCGGCTCCGGCATCGACGCGAGCGCGACGGCGTCGAACTCGTCCTTCATCGCGCCCGCCGCGCCGATGTCCGCATAGTGGAGGCCGTGCGAGAAGGCTCTCGCTTCGTACATCTCGCCGGGCCCGAGCACCTTCTTCCCGCTCTCGCGGAACGACGCGAAGGTGGGGACGCGCCGGCAGACGACGTTCTCCATGTTGATCTGCGTGCGGGCGTTCTGCTCCAGGCTGATGACGAAGGCCGGGCCGCCGATGTCCTCCAGGCGCCCGTCCTTCACCCACAGTTCGTCCGGGTGCCCCTCGTCGATGGAGATGGCCGTCGGGACGCCGCGGAAGTGCGGGCGGACCAGCGTCAGGCCGGCGGCCGTCTCGCGAATGGCCGCCACGCGCTGCCCCTCGAAGTACGACATCGACGACGATGAACTGCCAGCCCGGCGAGGGCGTGCGCGTCCAGATGCCGTACTGGCCGCCGAAGAAGCGCACGTCCTCCATCACGTTGCCGGTGTCGTGGACGCCCGCGATGCCCGAGCCGATGCGGAAGTCCATGTGCGCGAGGAACGAGTGCTGGGCGTAGGTGCCGCGGACGCCCACCGCGCCCGCGTTGCCCGCGCCGATCTCGATGTCGATGTTGCTCATCGCCGAGTAGAAGGTGCCGGGGGTGGCGTCGGGCGGACGGCCGCTGCGGCCAGCGCCAGCCTGCGCCGCCGGCCGCGAGCCGGCAAAGAACACCAGGTAGTTCTCTTCGTTCGGGTCCTGGTAGCCGGGCGTGCTGTCGGCCAGCAGGAACACCGGGCGATGCGCGCCGAACCCGATCAAGCGGATCGACGGCCAGACGTTGATCGTCCTCGTCACGCGGTAACGACCCTCCGGCACGAAGACCACGCCCTGGCCGACGGTCTCCTGGACCTTGTCGATGGCCCGTTGGATCGCGCCGGTATCGTCGGCCACGCCATCTCCGCGAGCGCCAAACGCGTCCACGTACGCCGCCTTCGCATCCTCGAGACGCACGGTGTAGTACGACTGCGCCCCTGACGGCGCGGCAGCCAGCATCGCCGCCAGCACGCAGATCAACAGGAGGTTTTTGTTCGCCATACGTTTCACGCTGACGTCGACGCTCGACGCCCAACGCTCGACGGTTGACGGTCGACGGTCGACGATTGGCCCCTTACTGGCCGATCCCGGCCTTCGCGACCTGGAATAGCATCGGCGCGAACTCCGAGAGGTAGTTCCGCCAGTTGATCCACGTGTGGCCGCCCGTCGACTCGTTGTAGACGGGCGAGAAGCCGTGTTTCTTGAAGAGGTCCACGGTGGCCTGCGTTGTCGTCAGCAGGAAGTCGTCCTTGCCGGTGCCGAACCAGAGCAGCCTCAGGCCCTTTTTCAACGCAGGGTCATCCAGCGTTGCCGCGTGCAGCTTCTCCCACTCCGCCGCCGTCAACGGCGGCTCGCCGGCGCCGGGACCCGGCGCCGCCGTGCCTCGCCCGCCGCGTCCCGCGAGTTCCGGGAACGCGCCCAGCAGGCCCGAGCTGTAGACGCCGATGTAGGCAAAGCGCTCGAGGTGAGGGATGGCAATCTGCAGCGTCTGGCCGCCGCCCATCGAGAGGCCCGCGATCGCCGTGTTCTCGCGGCCCTTCAGCACCCGGTAGTGCAACTCGACGTACGGCACGACGTCCTTTTCGAAGTCGTTCACGAACGCTTCGGTCGCCGCCCGGCCCATGGGGCTGCCCGGCCCGCGCGAGGTGTGGCCGGCAGGCATGACGATGATCATCGGGCGCGCCTTCTTTGCGGCGATCAGGTTGTCGAGGATGAAGCCCGCCCGCCCGACCGACGACCACGCATCGTCGTTGTCGCCCGCGCCGTGCAGGAGATAGAAGACCGGGTATTGGCCGCGGCCGGACTCGTACCCGGGCGGCGTGTAGACGTGCATCCGGCGGAACCGGCCGAGCGCCGTGGAGTGGTAGGTCACCTCGGCGACCGCGCCGCGCGGAACGTCCGCCGTGTCGAAGAGGGTCGAGCCCGGGACGCACACGAGACTCCAGACGTTGTTGTTCGACTCGCTGATCGCCGGGTTGCGGGGATCGACCGTCGCCACGCCGTCCACATTGAAGGTGTACCGGTAGGCGCCTGGATCGACAGGGCCCATCGTCACTTCCCACACGCCGTTTTCGGCTTTGGCCAGCGGCACTGTCTGCCCGCCGGGGATGTCGGATGCGGTCAGCCGGACGGCCTCCGCCTGCGGCGCGTAAATGCGGAACGCGATGCGCCTGTCGGCGGCGAGATCAGGCGAAACGAACTGAGGCGGCGGCGTGCCACCGCGAGCGGCTTGCGGCGCGGTCAGGGGCGGCATGCGCGGCGGGTCCTGCGCGAAGCACGGCGCTCACCAGCAAGCATGGAAGGACAAGGTGTAGGGCGAAGCTTCCGCTTCGCCTCTGCACGCGCCTCCAGCTTCGCCCCTCCGCGAGCCGACGTTGGAGAAGACCCATCTTCATTCGCAATCTCCTTCTTGATGAAATGAGGCAAGGCGATCCACTACGACTACGGCGCCCTGCGAAGGCCCTCGAAGCGGACGACCCAGGAGCCGTCCGACGGGAAGCCTGGCGCCGGCCGGTCGGGGCCGCCATCCCACCCGGCCGCCATCATTGCCACCGCGTACAACAACCCGCCGTTGCCAGGCAGGTAGATACTCAGCCCCGGGCGCTGATAGTTGTGGCCGTTCAGCCGGTACACGTTCTTGGGAGTGTCGAGCAGCAGGGCGTCCACGGCACGCCGCGGATCGCCCAGGCGCGCGGCCGTCATCGCGAGCATCGGGTAGTCCCAGCCCCATGTGTCCGGCCAGTTCCAGTGTTCCCAGATCCAGTCGACTGTCCGTCGCATGGTATCGCGGTCCACGCCCTGTCCCGGCAGCACGCCGAGGGCGGCGACGACCGACGGATGGTCGCGGGACCAGCGGGGATTCACGTAGCTGTCGGCCGCGCTTCCGGCAAAGAGGTACTTGCCGTCGGCGACGGGCAGCGGAGACAGGTGCGCCAGCACCTCGTCCCAGCGCGCCTCGCGCGGCAGCCCCATCCGCGTGCGCCAGGACTGCGCCGTTTCCAGTCCCCACCGCCAGTAAGCCAGCTCGAAGGTGCAGTTGACCGTCGTCTCCTTGGGGAACACCTCCTGCGCGCAGTGGAGGGGCGGACCGAGCACGTAGCGGCTGGTGCCGGCCTCCCGGGCGGGGTAGCTGGCCATGAACTGCGCCGTGGCGAAGACGACGTCGCGAAATCCATCCAGCGTCTTCCTGGTTGGCCGGGCGCGATACGCCAGCTCCGCGTAGAAGATGGGGTGCGGCTGCTGCCACACGAGAAATGGCCCCACGGCAGACGGCGACTCGGCGCCCGACGGGTCTGTCATCTTCGGCCAGCGTGCCCCCTCGTATCCCTGTCGAGCGGCCGTCGCCTTCGCTTTCGGCAGGATCCGGCGGTAGAAGTCGAGGCTCTTCTCGAGCAGCGGCAGGCGGTTCCACAGGGCGAACTGCGCCGCGTGCCACCAGTGCATCTCGAGGTGGAACTTCCCCTCCCAGCTGTTGAACGTGAGCCCGCTTTCCTGGGGCGGCGTCCGGCCCGCACACTGGATGGCGGTGAGGTACTGCGAGAGCACGATCCGCCGTTCCAGCTCGCGCCACCGCGGGTCGCGGCTGCCGGACAAATCGATGGCGCCGCCCTCGCTCCAGAAGCGTTCCCAGTGCCGGCGCGTCGCGGCCAGCGTCTCGGAAAAGGTGGGCAGGGGGATGGGGCGAAGCTCAGAATGTGCGGGGCGAGGTTCAGAAGGTGTGGGGCGAAGCTCCAGCTTCGCCATTTCCAGGAACTCCGCCGACAATTCCAGCCAGTCGCTCGTGGCCGGTGGCTGCACGGCGAACGTGTGCCGGCCGCGCGCGGTCAGCTTGCCGGCGGGCGCCCAGGCGGCGGCAACCGCGTAGCGGTCGCCATCGAGGCGGCGGGCGAAGCGCGCGGTGTTCGGTCCACCCGGGATGACTGTCGTCTCGTGTGCGTCCGGGCGGCTCCAGTCCGCCGCGGCCGCCTCGCCGGTTCCGTAGGGGAACGCCAGCCTGATGGCGAGGCGTCCTTGCCGCACGAGCGTCGTGCGAACGCGAACAGCGACGATGTCCCTGCCCGGGTGACACACCGTCTGGACTTCGACCTGTTCCCCGTCGAGCGAGAACCGGCTCGTGAGCACGCCGCTCCAGAGGTCCAGCGTCTGCTCGATGTCCGCCAAGTCCTGCGCAACCGCCGGCCGGCCGTCGCGCGTCTGCAACTCGAGCGCGATGCGCCCCAGGTGGAGGCGGTGCGGATTCGCCCTCAGCCACTGGACCTCGGGAGTGCGCTCGCCAGGCGGGATGTCCGCATAGCCGACCTTGCGGCCGTGGCTCTCGAACTCCGTGAAGGCAAACGACTCGAGGGTCCATCGCCCGGGGTTCGGCGCGGTGTGCCAGCCCCAGTCGGCCAGCGTGCCGAGCGGCACCGTCCGTTCGTAGGCTTCGGCGAAGGTCTGAAGGCCGGTCACGTCCGCGGTGAAGGCGAATCGCCCGTTGCCGATCGAGAGGGGGGCGTCGGGGTCGAGCCGATGCAGGACGGGGTTGTGCCGCGTCACCAGCGCACGGCGGTCGATCGGCTCCACGCCCGGCGGCACACGATGGTGGTCGATCACTCCACCCAGGGCCGGGATCGCGAGGAGGACTGCGAGCGTTGGCCTGGTCCAGGACATCGTTGGCTCGGCGCCACATGATACAGCGCGTTGAGCGTCGAGCGTTGAGCGTTGAGCGTTGAGCGTTGAGCGTCGAGCGTCGAGCGTTGAGCGTTGAGCGTTGAGCGTCGAGCGTCGAGCGTTGAGCGTCGAGCGTCGAGCGTTCAGCGTTGAGCGTTGAGCGTCGAGCGTTGAGCGTCGAGCGTTGAGCGTTGAGCGTCGAGCGTCGAGCGTTGAGCGTCGAGCGTTGAGCGTTTAGCGTTCAGCGTCCGGGCCTCGAGCGGTCCACCGTTGACGCTCAACTCAACCGTCGCCGTTCGGGCCGAGTGCACGTCGACGCCGTCGACTCCGTGGACTCCGTTGACTCCGTCGACTCCATTGCTCAATCGCATCAATGGTATAGTTCTCGCCGCAAACTATCGCCGGATGGACCTTCGGGTGTCCAGTTCGGAACGTTGAGCACGGCACTTTCGGCGGCCGCTTGCACGAAGACGCGCCGTCACCGCCCGTCTTCGCTGTCCGCCATTTGTTGCCGCTTCAAACAAAGTCGGCGAGGTGAAACGATGACCAGCCCGGCCCCTTCGCGCCGCGCCTTCCTGGCCGCCTCGCTGCGAACGACCGCCGGAACCTTCGCGGGCGCCGTCCTGCTGGCGGTCGCGTTCTGGGGCGTCGCGAGCAGCGCGCTGGCCGAGACGGGGCGCGATTTGTGGCTGCGGTACGCGCCCATCGAAGACGTCCAGCTCCGGGGTGAGTATCGAAGCCGCGCGTCCGCGATCGTCGTTCCACGCCAGTCGCCCACGGGTCGCATCATCGCGGCCGAACTGCAACGCGGGCTGCGAGGCCTCCTGGGCGTCGATGTCCCGGTGTCGGGGCGCATGACGGGCGACGGCGCGATACTCGTCGGCACGCCGGCCAGCTCTCCCGAGATCGCCGCGCTCGGTTGGGCAACGGCGCTACGGCGCGCCGGTGATGCCGGCTACGTGATCCGGACCGTCCAGGCAGGCGGACACGCGGCGACCGTCATCGCGTCCGGCGGCGACATCGGCGCGCTCTACGGCACGTTCCACTTCCTGCGGCTCATCCAGAGCGGACAGCCGATCGCGCACCTCGACATCGCGGAGCGCCCGCGGATCGACCTTCGGCTGCTCGACCACTGGGACAACCTCGACGGCAGCATCGAGCGCGGCTACGCCGGCCGGTCGCTCTGGACGTGGGCCGAGCTGCCCGGGCGCGTCGATCCGCGCATCGCCGACTACGCGCGCGCCAACGCCTCGATCGGCATCAACGGCACCGTGCTCAACAACGTCAACGCCAACCCCGAGTCGCTCACGAGCGCCGTATCTCGAGAAGGCGGCGGCCATCGCCGGCGTGCTCCGGCCGTACGGCATCCGCGTCTACCTGTCGGCGAACTTCGCCGCGCCGCGCGCGCTCGGCGGACTGACGACCGCCGATCCGCTCGACCCCGCGGTCGCGCGATGGTGGCGGACGAAGGCCGACGAGATCTACCGCATCATCCCCGACTTCGGCGGGTTCCTCGTCAAGGCCAACAGCGAAGGCCAGCCGGGGCCGCAGGACTACGGCCGCACGCACGCCGACGGCGCCAACGTGCTCGCCGACGCCGTCGCGGCCGCACGGCGGCATCGTCATGTGGCGCGCCTTCGTCTACGACGCCGAGGTGGACCCCGACCGCGTCAAGCGCGCCTACCTCGAGTTCGTCCCGCTCGACGGCCGCTTCCGCGACAACGTGTTCGTGCAGGTCAAGAACGGGCCGCTCGACTTCCAGCCGCGCGAGCCGTTCAGCCCGCTGTTCGGCGCGATGCCGCGCACGCCGCTGATGGCCGAGCTGCAGATCACCCAGGAGTACCTCGGGCAGTCCACGCACCTCGTCTACCTCGCGCCGATGTGGAAGGAGTTCCTCGACGCCGACACGTACGCGGCCGGGCCCGGCTCGCCCGTGGCGAAGGTGCTCGACGGCAGCCTTCACAAGTATCGGCGCACCGGCATCGCCGGCGTCGCCAACACCGGGCAAGACGCGAACTGGACCGGCCACGACTTCGCGCAGGCCAACTGGTACGCCTTCGGCCGGCTCGCCTGGAACCCGGACCTCGACGCCGACGGCGATCGCCGACGAGTGGATCCGCATGACCTGGGGCCGGGACCGAAGGATCTCGTCTCCGCGATTCGGACGCTCATGCTCGGCTCGCGCGAGACCTTCGTCGACTACACGATGCCGCTCGGCCTCCACCACCTGATCGGCGGCGACCACTACGCGCCGATGCCCGAGAACGCCGATCCCACGGCGCCTGGACTGGTCCGCCGTCTACTACCACCGGGCCGACAAGGCGGGCATCGGCTTCGACCGGACGCGGAACGGCAGCGGCGCCGTCGATCAGTACCGGCCGCCGCTCGACGACCAGTGGAACGATCCGGCCACCTGCCCGGAGACGCTCCTGCTCTGGTTCCACCGCCTGCCGTGGGACTACCGCCTCGCGTCGGGACGCACGCTGTGGGACGAGCTGGTGAGCCGCTATGCCGCGGGCGCCGAGGAGGCCCGCGGGATGGAGGCGGCCTGGAAGACGCTGCAAGGCAAGGTGGACGCCGAGCGCCATGTCGCGGTGCTCCGCAAGCTCCAGCAGCAGGCCGCCGACGCGGCCGCCTGGCGCGATCACATCCTCGGCTACTTCGCGCAGGTCAGCGGCCGGCCGATTCCCGAGTTGAAGCACTGAGTAGGGCGAATGGCAGGGCGGGGCTTCGGCCCCGCCGTTCGCGCGGGCCTTCCGACCCGCGCTTCGAGGCGCGCATGTCCAGCAACCAGCAGCGGCTCTCGGTGGTCGAGAAGGTCGGCTACGGCCTCGGCGACACCGCGGCGAACTTCATCTTCCAGACGATGGTGATGTTCCAGCTGGCGTTCTATACGGACACCTTCGGGATCACCGCCGCCGCCGCGGGCACGCTGCTCGTCGTCGTGCGCGTCTGGGACGCCGTCTTCGACCCGGTCATGGGCATCGTGGCCGACCGGACGAACACGCGGTGGGGCAAGTTCCGGCCGTGGGTGCTCTGGACGGCGGTGCCCTTCGGGATCATGGGGTTCCTCACCTTCATCACGCCCGACCTCAGCACCGGCGGCAAGCTGCTGTATGCCTACGGGACCTACATCGTGTTGATGATGGTCTACTCGGCGAACAACCTGCCGTACTCCGCGCTGAGCGGCGTGATGACGGGCGACGTGGCCGAGCGCACCAGCCTGTCGTCCTATCGGTTCGTCTTCGCGATGCTGGCGCAGCTCGTGATCCAGGGGCTGGCGCTGCCGATGGTCCAGTACTTCGGCCAGGGCAACAACGCCAAGGGCTACCAGGCGACGATGGGCGTCTTCTCGATGCTCGCCGTGGTCCTCTTCTTCATCACCTTCGCCACCACGAAGGAGCGGATCCAGCCGCCGCCCGGCCAGGACGCGCCCGTGCGGCAGCATTTCGCGGACCTCGGGAAGAACCGGCCGTGGCTGGTGATGTTCGTCCTGACGCTCGTCCTCTTCATCACGCTGGCCATGCGCGGCAGCGTGGTGCTCTACTACTTCACGTACTACGTCGGCCGGCAGGGCCTCTTCAGCGGTTTCAACGTCCTCGGCACGATCGCCACGATTATCGGGATCTTCTTCTCCAAGAGCCTGTCGCTGCGCTACGGCAAGCGGAACGTGTTCGTCGGCGGCCTGGGCGGAACGGCGATCTTCACGGCCGTGTTCTTCTTCCTGCCGCCCGGCGCGATCACGTTGATGTTCGTCACCGAGATCCTCCGGCAGTTCGTGTACGGATTCACCATCCCGCTGCTGTGGGCGATGATGGCGGACGTTGCGGACTTCTCCGAGTGGAAGACGGGGCGGCGCGCCACCGGGATCGTCTTCTCGGCCATCGTCTTCGCCCTGAAGGCCGGGCTGGGCTTCGGCGGCGCGATCACCGGCTACGTGCTCACGCTCTACGGCTACGTGCCGAACGCGGTGCAGGCCTCGCGTGCGCTCGACGGCATCCGCTACACCATGAGCGTCTTCCCGGCCGTCACCTTCGCCCTCTGCGCCGTGTGCCTCTACTTCTACGAGATCGACAGGGGCTGCGAAATCCAGATGGCCGACGAACTGGCCGACCGGCGCAAGGGCTACGCCACGGCACAGGGCTAGTCGCGAAAGACAAGACGACACCACCAAGGTCACCAAGGACACCAAGATCGGAGCGTCACGCTGCGATCGAGATTCGTTGACCACGAAGATCACGAAGATCACGAAGGCAGTTCCGCTGCTTGTGGTCTTCGGCGCCGCAGAGCGGCGCGAGCGAGAGGGCGAATGCGCGAAGCGAGAAAGGCGGATGTTCGGATGGCCTCTCTCGCTTGGCGCCTTCGCCCTCTCGCACCCGGCCCGGCCACGAGGGCATTCAGATCGTGGCCGGCCGGCGAAGACCGCGGAGTCCCGCACGTTCATGCTGTCGCGCACTGTCTTCTTGGTTCTTCTTCGTGCCCTTCGCGATCTTCGTGGTGGTCAACTCGTGGACAAGCGTGAGTTAGCGGGACGGGCGTCAACCCGATCGACAGGAGAATCCGATGGACGCCAGGAAGAGTGAGGACGCGGGCCACGTGGGCATGGTGGTCCCGATCTACAAGGACCCGGCGCGCGGGGTGGACGAGCGCGTCGAGGACCTGCTCGGGCGCATGACGCTCGAGGAGAAGGTCGCGCAGATGCTCTGCGTGTGGCAGGGCAAGCCAACGGCGCTCGTGGACGAGCAGGGCCGGTTCGACCCGGCGAAGGCGCGGGCAGCGTTCGCGAGCGGCGACGGGATCGGGCAGGTCGGGCGGCCGAGCGATACGGCGGGCGGGCGCTCCGCCCGGCAGATGGCCGAGCTGACCAACGACATCCAGCGGTTCTTCGTCGAGGAGACGCGTCTCGGGATTCCGGTCATCTTCCACGAGGAGTGCCTCCACGGTCACGCGGCGCCCGAGGGCACCAGCTTCCCGCAGCCGATCGGCCTCGCCGCGACGTTCGATCCCGGCCTCGTCGAGCGCGTCTACACGGTGACGGCGGCAGAGGCGAGGGCCCGTGGCGCGCACCAGGCGCTCGCGCCGGACCTCGACGTGGCGCGCGATCCGCGGTGGGGTCGCACCGAGGAGACGTTTGGCGAGGACCCCTACCTGATCGCACGCTTGGGCGTGGCCGCGGTGAGGGGCTTCCAGGGCGACACTCGCTTCGCGGACAAGACGCGCATGGTCGCCACCGTCAAGCACTTCGCGGCGCACGGCCAGCCGGAGTCGGGCACCAACTGCGCGCCGGTCAACGTGTCCGCGCGCGTCCTGCGCGACGTGTTCCTCCCCGCCTTCAAGAGCGCGATCGTCGAAGGCGGCGCGCTGAGCGTGATGCCGTCGTACAACGAGATCGACGGCGTCCCGTCGCATGCCAACCGCTGGCTGCTCAGCGACGTCCTCCGCAAGGAGTGGGGCTTCCGCGGCTTCATCGTCTCGGACTACTTCGCGATTCGCGAGATGAACGACCGCCCGGGCCTGTTCGGGCACCACGTCGCGCACGACGGCAAGGAGGCCGCCGCGCTGGCCGTGCGTGCGGGAGTGGACATCGAGCTGCCCGACCCCGATTGCTATCCGGAGCTCGCGGGCCTGGTGCGCGAGGGTGCGATAGACGAGTCCCTCATCGACGATCGAGTGCGCCCGATGCTGCGCGTGAAGTTCCTGCTCGGGCTGTTCGACGATCCCTACGTCGATCCCGCCGCGGCCGAGCGGATCGTCCGCGAGCCGTCGCACCGCGACCTCGCCTTCGAGGCGGCCACGAAGACCATTGCCCTGCTCAAGAACGACGGCGGCCTGCTGCCTCTCGATCCGGCCGCGATCCGGACGATTGCGGTCATCGGGCCAAACGCCGACCGGGTGATGCTCGGCGGGTACAGCGGCGTGCCGCTGCACTTCAGCACCGTCCTCCAGGCCATCCGCGACGCGGATGCCCGCCGAGCGTCGAAGGTCCTCTACCACGAGGGCTGCAAGGTGACGATCGGAGGATCCTGGAGCCAGGACGACGTCACGCCCGCCGATCCGGAAGAGAACCGGCGGAGCATTGCGCGAGGCGGCGGCCCTTGCCGCGCAGGCCGACGTGGTGCTGCTGGCCGTCGGCGACAACGAGCAGACGTCGCGGGAGGCCTGGGCCAGGAACCACCTGGGCGACCGCCCGAGCCTGGACCTGGCAGGGCAGCAGAACGACCTGGTCGATGCCGTCGCCGCCACGGGCAAGCCGATCGTCGCACTGCTGTTCAGCGGGCGGCCCGCGTCGGCGGTCAATCTCTTCGAGAAGGCGTCGGCGGTCCTCGAACTCTGGTACCTCGGGCAGGAGAGCGGCCGCGCGATTGCCGCGGCGCTCTGCGGCGACGTCAATCCCGGCGCCAAGCTGCCGATCACCATCCCGCGGTCCGCCGGTCACATCCCGGCCTACTACAGCCACAAGCCGTCCGCGCGTCGCGGGTACCTGTTCGAGTCGGCGGATCCCCTGTTCGCGTTCGGCTACGGCCTGAGCTACACGACGTTCCGCTTCTCGAACCTGCGCCTGGAGACGGCGGAGATCGCGGCCGGCGAGACCGCGCGTGTCGCAGTGGATGTCGCCAACACGGGGGCGCGCGCGGGCGACGAGGTCGTGCAGCTCTATGTCCGCGACGAGGTGAGCAGCGTCACCCGTCCCGTGAAGGAGCTGAAAGGCTTCCGGCGGGTTTCGCTCGGCCCGGGCGAGTCGACGACGGTGACATTCGACGTCACGCCCGACCTCCTCGCCTTCCACGACATCGACATGGCGTTCCGCGTCGAGCCCGGCACCTTCCAGCTCATGGTCGGATCCTCCTCGCGCGACGAGGACCTGCAGACCGTCACGCTCCGCGTTGGGGTCACATCTTGAAATACAGGTTTTTCAACGCTATGGCACCGGTGTCGGAGAAGAGGATGAACACGCGGCCGCTTCCGCTCTCTCAATCCTGGCGGTGCTCGCCTCGGCTCACATCGCGGCGCAGGATCCGGCTCTCAAACCGAACGACCGCGAAGCCGGTTCGATGCGGCTCGCGCTGACCTTCGACGACCTCCCGGTGCACGCGGCCCTTCCGCCCACCGTGAGCCGCGCCGACGTCGCCCGAGCAATCCTCGCGGCGCTGCGCGCGCACGGCGCGCCGCCCGTCTACGGCTTCGTCAACGCGAAGGGACTGGATGAGGCGCCGGCCAACGCCGACGTGCTGCGTCTCTGGCGGGATGCCGGTCACGCGCTCGGGAACCACACGTTCTCCCACATGGATCTCGACGCCAACGACGCCGAGGCGTTCGAGCAGGACATCGTGGCCAACGAACCGGTCTTGCGGTCCTACATGGGCGACGAGGGCTGGCGCTGGCTGCGCTTTCCCTACCTGCACGAAGGGAACACGGCCGAGAAGAGGCGCGTGGTGGCCGAGTGGCTCGAGGAGCGCGGATACCGCGTGGCGAAGGCCGATGTGAACTTCGACGACTGGGCCTACAACGATCCGTACGCGCGCTGCAGCGCGAAAGACGACAGGGCCGCGATCGACTGGATGAAAGCGCGCTACATCGAGCGGGCCGGTGCGTCAATCACCGCGACGCGCGCGGCCGACGCCAGGCTGCACGGCCATGACGTTCCTCACGTGATGCTGCTGCACTTCGGCGCGTTCGACGCCGTGATGATGCCTGCGCTCCTGGACTTGCTCGAGGCGCGTGGAGCGAAGTTCGTGACGTTGGAGCAGGCGCAGGGCGCCGCCACCGGCCAAGATGGTCCCGCCGGGCAGGCGGGGCCGGCGACGCCGCGTCCACAGGCGAGGCCCGCCGACGACACGCTCACGCGCCTCTCCAGCCTCTGCCGTTAGCGGAAGGGGAACTCCATGCACAAGGGGAAGGTCATGCGCCCGGCGCTGACCGCGGGCGCACTGCTGGCCGCGGCCCTCGTCGGCGGCACCCATCCAGTCACCGTCGCGCAGACGAGCGCGCGGACGCCAGCCGCCACGCTGCAACTCGGCGATCTCGAGTACCTCGAGATGCCGGGCCTCAACGTGATGCTCGCGCACGACTACTATCCCGAAGGGCACCAGGGCGGCGTCGGCATCATCCAGAACGGCCTCCGCGTGGCAACCAACGGCGACATCCGGCTCGATCGCACGCCCGGGCAATGGCAGCCCGTACCGAAAGTCGGCAAGCGCGTCGTGGACCGTGCCACACAGGAGATCAGCGTCCACGCCGAGTACCCGGACGAGGCGAAGAACCGCAAGGGCTTCAACCCGGTCGAGTACCCCGACCTCCGCCTGTCCTACACGGTCCGCGTCCGGCCCGAGGGTTCGTCCTTCCGCATCGTCGTGGATCTCGACGCCCCGCTGCCGGACGAATGGGTGGGCCGCGTCGGCTTCAACCTGGAGCTGTTTCCCGGCGTCCTCTTCGGCAAGACGTTCGCGTCGGAGAGCGGGTCCGGCGTGTTTCCGCTCCAGCCGAACGGCCCGGGCCGGATCGACGAACGGGGCGAGTATCAGATCGAGCCGATGGCCGTGGGGCGCCGCCTCGTCATCGCACCCGAATCCGACCGGCAACGCCTGGCGATCGACGACGCGACGGGCGGAAGCCTCGAGCTCATGGACGGCCGCGGGCAGCACACCAACGGATGGTTCGTCGTTCGCTCGCGCATTGCTGCGCGGCCGAACAAAGGGCGCCGTGGATTGGCGCGTCACGCCGCACGTCGATTCCCGGGTGGATTGCGCCCCCGGTCGTGCAGGTCTCGCAGGTCGGATACCTCCCGTGGCAGCAGAAGTGGGCCGTGATCGAACTGGATCGTGCGGACGCCCGCCGTCCGCCGATCGTCGTCTCGCGCATCTCGGAGTCGGGCGCGCTGGAACCGGTGGTCGAGAAGCCGGGCGACGCGTGGGGCCGGTTCCTCCGATTCGATTACCTGCGGCTCGACTTCTCGGCCGTCGAGAAGCCGGGCATGTACGTCGTCCGCTTCGGCGACGTGCGATCGGATCCGTTCCGCATCGGTCCGGACGTCTTCGAGCGCGGCGTCTGGCAGCCGACGCTCGAGTACTTCCTTCCGGTTCAGATGTGCCACATGCGGGTCAACGAGCGCTACCGCGTCTGGCACGACGTCTGTCACCTGGACGACGCGCGGATGGCGCCGGTCGGCTACAACCACTTCGACGGCTACGTGCAGGGGCCGACGACGCTGACGCGGTTCGAGCCGGGTCAGCCCGTGCCCGGACTGAATCGCGGCGGCTGGCACGATGCCGGCGACGACGACCTGCGGATCGAGTCGCAGGCGGACACCGTGCACGGGTTGGCGCTGGCTTACGAGGCGTTCGCCCCGAGCTACGACAACACGACGATCGACCAGGCCGCACGCGTCGTGGAGATTCACCGGCCGGACGGCAAGCCTGACATGCTGCAGCAGATCGAGCACGGCGTGCTGACGGTGGCAGGCGGCTACGGCGCGCTCGGCCGCTTCTACCGCGGCATCATCACGCCGACGCTGCGGCAGTACGTGCAGGTGGGCGACTTCGGCGCGCAAACCGACAACGTCGTGTTCGACCCGAAGACCGCGCCTGCACGGCCGCCGGCGATCGGGACCGGCGTCATTGGCGCGCCCGACGATCGCTGGGTGTTCACCGAGCAGAACGCCGCGCCGCGAGTTGTCGGCCGCGGCCGGCCTGGCGGCGGCCTCTCGCGTGCTGCGCGGCTACGACGATCGGCTGGCCGCCGAGTGCCTGCGCATCGCCGAGGCCTTCTGGAAGGGCACGCGCGACGACAGCCCGCCAGCGGCAGCCCCCGGCAGGGAGCGGCCAGGCGCGCGAATCGGCCTCGCCGTCGAACTCCTGCTCACGACGAAGGACCGGCAGTACGCCGACTACCTCGTCGGGCAGGCGGAGGCGATCGCCCGCGGCTTCAAGGAGACGGGCTGGATCGTGGGTCGGGCGCTTCCGCTCATCCCGGACCCGGCATTCAGGAAGGCCGTCACGGATGCTGCGCGCGCCTATCGCGCCGAGGTGGCGCAACTCGAGAAGAAGACACCCTACGGCGTGCCCTACGAGCCCGACATCTGGGGCGCCGGCTGGGGGATCCAGCGGTTCGGCATGCAGCAGTATTTCCTGCACACCGCGTTTCCGGACATCTTTCCGAGAGAGTCCGTTCTGCACGCCCTGGACTTCGTGCTCGGATGCCACCCGGGGCCGAACACCGCGTCGTTCGTCTCGGGCGTCGGCGCGCGCTCGGTCACGAGTGGGCTACGGCCTCAACCGCGCCGATTGGAGCCATATTCCTGGAGGCAGCGTGTCGGGCACCGCGTTGATCCGGCCGGACTTCCCGGAACTTCTCGAGTGGCCGTTCCTCTGGCAGCAGACGGAGTACGTGCTGGGCGGCGGCACGACCGACTACCTGTTCCTGGCGCTCGCTGCGGACCGGCTGATGAAGGAGCGGTAGGCCAGGAAAAGAGGTGGGGCAAAGCTTCCGCCTTCGCGCGCAGCGCTTCGGCGGACCCGCCGGAGCTGAGCGAAGGCGCGCCAGCTTTGCCTTCTCACGGCCGCCGGTATCGATACAGCTTCACGCGCTGGACCGAGAAGTGGCCGGGCTCCAGCCGGATGTGGCGGCCCTGGTGCGTCTGGTCGCCGTTCAGCCATCGAGCATGACTCCAGGCCCCGTTCGAGTAAGCGCCCTCCTCCGCGGTAAGGATTCCGACCGCGTCCGGGGCACCCTCGACGGCGAAGGTGGTCGTGATGCCGATGCCGGCGAACAGGAACTCGTCGGGGCCCGTCGAGATGACGAGGCCCCCAGCCGGCCAAAGCCCGCCTTGCCCCGCGGCAGCGCCAGGCGATGGAACGGCGCCGTCCGCGAGACTCGGCCCCGCCTGCCGTTCGTAGCTGACCCGCAGCAGGTAGCCGCCGAGCGTGAGTTCCTGCGGCGCGCGCTGCTCGGGTCCCTCGGGCAACAGCCCCGCCATGGTGCCGCGGCCCTGGTGCGCGAGGATCGTCGGCGCAAGGCCTGACAGCACGGCGTAACTGTCCGCGAGCGATGCGGCCGCCGGCCCCGCCGCCGACTCGATCGCGAACGGCGAGAAGCCGATCGCGTCGTGCTGGGCGATGGCGTAAAAGGCGTTCACCGGCGCCTCGATGCTTCGCAGCGCTTCGGGGATGAAGAGCGGGTTCCCGGCGCGCGCGTAGCGGCGGCACCACTCGGCGAAGCCCTGGAAGTAGATGTCCGGCGACAGGAAGTCGATGGACGGCGCGGCCGCGCGCCAGACGTCGAACAGGTGCGGAAGCGGCCCGCCGCTGGGATATTGCCCGGGAAGGGCGCCCGGCCTGATCAAGGCGGCGTTGACGAACAGCGGCAACGCGTACTCGGCCTTCCCCGCAGCCGCCACGGCCTGGACGTACGTGCCGAAGTGCCACGCCGTGAAGATCTCGTCTGCCACGCGTCCTCGGCCGAACACCTGTTCCCAGGTGCCGGTCGTGCGTCGGCCCGCAGCCGTCCACAGTGCGGCCAACTCGGGGGCCGCCTGCCCGCCGCCCAGGCGTTCGAGCAGCGCCCCGGGCACCGCCTGGCCAAACCGCTCGTTCGCCGCCGCGCTTCGGTCGCGCGCCTCCGGGATCATCCCGATCTCGTTCTCCACCTGCACCATGATGACCGTGTGGGCCTGCCCGTCGATCTCCCGCAGGTGGCGCATCAGCGCGGCGAACGCGCGCGCATCGGCGTCGCGGTTGGCGGCCGAGAAGGGCGACAGGATGTCGAGGCTGCGCCCAATCGAGTCGACCGCACGCGGAAACCGGGCCGTGTTCGTCTTGACCCACGCGGGCGCGTAGGTCGACATGCTGTTCTTCCAGCTGGCGAACCAGAGGAGCACCAGCCGCACCTGGTGCGCCCTCGCGTCCGTGACGAGGCCGTCCACCTGCGAGAAGTCGAACCGGCCCTCCTCGGGCTCCATCAGCTCCCAGTAGACTGGCGCGAGGACGGTATTGAGGTTGCGCGCGCGCAAGGCGGGCCAGAACGCCCGCAGGTAGTCCGCCTCGCCGCTCGAATTGCCGATCTCGCCGCCGAGGATCAGGAACGGCGCACCGTCCACGACGAGCTGCGTCGCGGCGCCGCGCTTCTCCAGGTGGGGGATGGCAAAGCTGGCGCTTTGCCCCACGCCTTCGCGCTCCGCGACCACCGTGGCGCCTGCAGCGATCAGGCAAGCTGCCACGACACGGGCCAGCCTCGTCGTCATCGTCGCCTCCTGGACCCACTTGCCGCGTGCGGCCGAAACTCGTGCTTCGGCGTGGAACCGAGGCTCCACAAAAGAAAGGGCCGGTCCCCGGAAGGAAAGGACCGGCCCTGGTAATGCGGCACCCTGCAACGCCGCCGCTTCACGGCGTCGCCCGGGGCAGCGCAGAGGAGACTAGAACGTGAACCTGGTCATCAGCTGCATCTGGCGCGCCGGCCTGACGCCGCTGATGGTTCCGAAACCATTCTTGTTGACGAGCTTACCGTTCGCGTCGTACGGCAGGTTGGTGATCGTCACGCGGTCCGAGAGCCCGGAGAAGTTCGCCGTGGTGTTGATGCCCGAGGTACTGCACGGTGTTCAACGCGTTGAACGCGTCGAGACGGAGCTCGAAACGTCGCTTGCCGCCCAGCGGGATCGACTTCGACAGCGACAGATCGAGGTTCTTGATCGGCGGGTTGTTCATATACACGCGCGGCGACTCGAGGCCGTTGCTGCCAACCCCTGGCGCGATGAACGCCGCGGTGTTGAACTGCTTGTACGGGTCGCTGGTGTTGCCCGAGCCGGTATCGCCGACGATGACGATGCGGGCGCCCTGGTCGGAGCCGGTGAGGTTGGTGGCCCCGATCCCGGAGATGTTGTAGCCGACGCCGTACGGGGCGCCGGTCATCCACCGGTAGTTGCCCGAGAACTGCCAGTTGTTGGTGAGGAGGCCCAGCGCGCCGTGCGCCACGTCCGGCGTCTGGTAGACGAAGTTCATGACGAAGACGTTCGGGCGGTCCTGCGCGAGAGGACCGTAGTTGGCCAGGCGGTCCTGGCCGTCAATCCGGGCGCCGTCCCAGTCGCCGCCGGCGATGCCCTTCGCGCTGCTCCGGGTGTAGTTGAAGGCGAACAGGAAGCCCTTGTTGAAGCGCCGGCTGATCGTGCTCTGAAGGGCCTTGTAGTTCGCGTAGGCCGAGAATTCCCACAAGTTGATGGCGCCGTACCCTGGGTAGGGTCGCAGGAAGTCATTTGGCAGGGCGTTGGCGCCCGGAACCGAACTCACAGGGGAGCACCCCGTGCACGTCTGGCCCCTCGTGGGATCCTGGCTCGACGCCTGGTAGGCGGTTCCGTAGGGCAGCGCGTTGATCTGCCGCTTCTGGAGCAGGTCGCGCGACTCGGAGCCGACGTACGACACGTCCAGGACCAGCATCAACGGCAGGCGCATCTGCAGCCCCGCGTTCCACTGGTACACCTTCGGGGTCTGCCAATCGGTACTGGTTCGGGGCCAGGTTGACCGGCGCGTAGAGGGTGCCGGTGCCGCTGCCGATCTGGTTTGCGAGCCCCCAGGTGAGGGTCGTCACCTGCATGCCTGGAGGATTGGTGATCAGGTCGAACACCTGGTTGCCCTGCGGCCGATCGTAGAAGATGCCGAACGCGCCGCGGGCGACGAGGTTCTGCCGGCCGGTGATGTCGTAGGCAAACCCCGCCCGGGGCGACATCTTGAACCGGCTCCCGTTCGTGAGGGTGCCGCCCTGGTAGGTGCCCTGGAACCGGTCGCCGGAGTTCGGGACGATGCGGCCGATGAAGGCCGAGTTCACGGACGACCCGGTCTTCGCGTCGTAGCCGACGCGCACGCCATCCACGACCGCCGGCTGGTACAGGCGCACCGCCGCGGACGTGACGTACTTGTTCTGATCGAAGTTGGACGCCTGGTTCGTGATGTTGTACTGCGGCGTCAGGTAATAGAAGCGCAGCCCGTAGTCGAGCGTCAGCTTGTCGGTGACCTTCCAGTTGTCCTGCAGGAACCACTCGAGGTTCTTGTACTGCCACTGCGGCTTCAGGTACGACGAGGCCTGCTGGAAGGTATTGAAGACGCCCAGCGCGGCGTTCGCAAACGGGTGCTGCGAGTCGTACGGGTTGTTCGTGCTGTTGTCGAACTGGTACCGCCCGTTGAAGTAGGCGAAGGCGCTTTGCGGCTTCATGCTCTTCTGGAAGTACATCCCGGCCTTGGCCGCGTGCGAGCCGAAGATCTTCGTCAGGTTCGCGACCACGTCCCACGTCGTGTTGTAGTTCGTGAAGGGCGCCTGGCCCGTGTTGAAGAACGGCTGGTTGGCGATGCGGCCGCCTGCATACGTGAACTCGGGGATCAGGTCTTCCTGGACCGACGAGGGGAAGAGTTCCGGCAGCGCCTGGCCCCCGGCCGCCGTCTTGAGCGCCGACAGCGTGAGGTTCTCGTTGGTCGAGTAGTGCGCCAGCGAGTTGTGCGCCTGCCCGACGGAGATTTCGAGCGAGGTCGTGTTGTTGAGGACGCCGGTCGTGGACACCATCCAGTTGCGGCCCGGGACGTCGGAGACGACGCCGATCGTGTCCACGTTGCTGCGGATCGACCACCCGCTGATGCCGTACGGCAGCTCGGCCTTGTTGCTGTGCTGCATGTACCGGCCGGTCACGCGCCAGTTGTTCGACATCTGGTAGTCGGCGCGGAACATCAGCTGATCGAGCGGGTTCTTGCTCGGTGTCTGGCTCTGGTAGTTGTAGCCCTTCTGCCCGGTGACGTTGGCGTCCGGGAAGAGGCCCAACGTCGCGAGGGTCGACGGATACAGCCGGTTAGCCGGGATGCGGCCGAGGACGCCGCCGTCCGCGAAGCACGCGCGCTGATCCGACGGGCCGCAGCCCCAACCCGGATTCGCCTGGGCGAGCTGGTAGTCGCGGATGTAGGGATACGGGTTGCCGCTGGCGTCGAGGCTCTGCGAGAAGTCGCCCTTGCGCTCGAGCGCGGTGGGCACGGTGACACGAGTGGAACTCACCGGGTCCTGCCGGCGCTGGAACTCCTGGTTCCAGAAGAAGAACAGGTTCTTCTTCGGGATGACGGGACCGCCGAAGGTGTAGCCCGTGTCGTTGCGGGCGCTCTTGGCCTTCGCGATGCCATCGCGCTCGTTGGTCCAGGTATTGGAGTTCCAGTCCGAGCGGCGGCCGTACCAATAGCCCGACCCCGAGTAGTGCTGGGTGCCGCTCTTGGTGACGACCTGCACCTGCGCCCCGACCGCCCGGCCGTACTCGGCCTGGTAGCTCGAGGTGAGCACCTTGAACTCCGCGATGGCGTCCAGGTTGGTCTGCGCCATGTTGCCGCCGTTGTCGCCCGTATCGATGTTGGCGACCCCGTCGATCGTCATGTTGTTCGAGTTGGACCGCTGGCCGTTGGCGTTGAGGTTGCTGACCTGCGTCGGCGCGTCGGTGTTCGGGATGACGCCCGGCACCAGCCCCGCCAGGCCGAAGAAGCTGCGGCCGTTGACCGCGAGGTTCTGGATGGCCGACGACTCCAGGGTGAAGGCGCGCTCGCCACTCCGCAGCTGGACGTCCGGCGACTGGCCCGTCACCGTGACGCTCTCGGAGAGGTTGCCCACCTGCAGCGTGAACGAGCCGGCCGTCACGCGGTCGTTCGCGTTCACGATGACTTGTGTTCCCTGGAGCGTGGTGAAGCCCGGGAGGCTGATCTTGAGGGTGTACCGGTCCGGCCTGACGTACGCAAACATGAAGTTGCCGAGCGCGTCGGTGACCGCCGTGATCTCCGTGCCCTGCGAATTGCTCGTCAGGGACACCGTGGCGCCCGGGAGGACCGCGCCCTGCGCGTCCTTGACCGAGCCCGCCACCGATGCGCTCGTGGTCTGGGCTTGAACGGCAATGCAGCCGACCAGGCAGAGCACCGTGGCCAACGCCAATCTCAAGAGGGCCCGACGCCGACGATGGATGCGCAACATGCCACCTTCCTCCCCTGCGTGAACACAAGGACCGACATGGGCGTCAGTTGGGGGCTTAGTTCGGCGCCCGAACAGATAGGCTGGCCCACGTTATAGCGACGTGTCACATAAATGTCAACCACTGGCTGCACTTTGTTCGCATGTCGAACTAGTGGCGCTACAGACGGGCTGGGAGGTAGACTCCCTCGCGCGGGCCTCGCACACGGGGCCGCCGGCCTCGGAGGTGCAGCATGGGGCGTTGGTCGGCACGGAGCAGCCGTTTGTGGGCCATCACGGCCGCATTCCTCGGTCTCTGCGCGCTGATCAGGCCCGCTCTCTCCGGGCAAAGTCGGGATCTCCCGGGCCAGTTCCCCTACCAGGACACCACCCTCGGCTTCGACGCTCGCGCGCGCGACCTCGTGTCTCGCATGACGGCGGCCGAGAAGATCTCGCAGCTCATGAACGCCGCGCCCGCGATTCCGAGGCTCGGCGTCCCGGCCTACGACTGGTGGAACGAGTGTCTCCACGGCGTCGCCCGTGCGGGGGCGGCCACGGTATTTCCCCAGGCCATCGGGATGGCGGCGTCCTTCGACAGCGCGCTGATGGGGGAAGTCGCGAGCGCCATCAGCGACGAGGCGCGCGCCAAGCACCACGAGTGGGTGCGGCGCGGCGAGCGCGGTCGGTACAAGGGCCTGACCTTCTGGTCGCCCAACATCAACATCTTTCGCGACCCGCGCTGGGGACGCGGACAGGAAACCTACGGCGAGGACCCGTACCTGACCGCGCGGATGGGCGTGGCGTTCGTGAAGGGCCTGCAGGGCGACGATCCCCGCTATCTCAAGGTCGTCGCGACGGCGAAGCACTTCGCGGTGCACAGCGGCCCGGAAGCCGGCCGCCACCGGTTCGATGCCCGGCCCACCGAGCGCGACCTGTTCGAGACCTATCTCCCCGCCTTCCGCGCGCTGGTCCAGGAAGCGCACGTCGCATCGGTGATGGGCGCCTACAACCGTCTGAACGGCGAGTCGGCGTCGGCGAGCCAGCGACTGCTGACCGACATCCTCAGGCGCGACTGGGGTTTCGACGGGTACGTGGTGTCGGACTGCGGCGCCATCGACGACATCTTCAAGCAACACAGGATCGCCGCGTCGGCCGAGGAGGCCTCGTCGCTGGCCGTGCGAAGAGGGTGCGACCTCGAGTGCGGCAGCTCGTACAAGGCGCTGCAGAAGGCGCTCGAGCAGGGGCTGATTGCCGAGAGCGATATCGACGTGGCCGTGACGCGCGTGATGCTCGCGCGGTTCCGACTCGGGATGTTCGATCCGCCCGAGACGGTCCGCTACGCCTCGATCCCCTACGCCGTCAACGAGTCGCCGGAACATGACCGGCTTGCGCGCCGCATGGCGCAAGCCTCGATCGTGCTGCTCAAGAACAGCGGCGTCCTGCCGCTGTCGCCGCGCGTCCGCACCATCGCCGTCGTCGGGCCGAACGCCGACGACGAGATGTCGCTCCTTGGCAACTACTACGGCACACCCTCCAGGCCCGTGACGGTTCTTGCCGGAATCCGAAACGCGGCGGGTCCTTCGACCAAGGTGCTCTACGCCAGGGGCGCCGACCTCGTCGAAGGCCGAAGCGATCCTCGCGCGGTGCCTGCGATCCCGTCCGCCTGCCTGCGTCCTCGAGCCGGTGTCACCGCGCACGGCCTGCAGGCCGAGTACTTCAGGGGCCGCGATTTCGCCTCGGCGCCGGTCCTCACGCGCGTCGATCCGGTCGTCAGCTTCAGGTGGGACCGCGGATCGCCGACGACCGAGATGACGCTGCGCGGAGAGGTGACCGAGGAGCGCGCGATTGCCGACGACGATTACTCGGCGCGCTGGACCGGGCAACTGCTTCCGCCGGTCTCGGGCACCTACGAGCTCACGGTGTCGGCCGACGACGGGTTCAGGCTGGAGATTGACGGCCGGCGCGTGCTGGATGAGTGGACGGTGACGCCGCGCGTCCGCGCGAAGAGTGTCCGGTTGGACCTCGTGGCAGGCCGGGCCTACGACCTTCGGCTGGAGTACTTCGAGGCCACGCGCGACGCGGAGATCAGGCTGGGGTGGCAGATGCCGGGAGCGAAGTCCCCGTTCGACGAGGCCCTCGACGCCGCGCGCGCCGCGGACGTCGTCGTGTTCGTGGGCGGCCTCACCGGCGACGTCGAGGGAGAGGAGATGCAGGTGTCCTACCCGGGGTTCGCGGGCGGCGACCGCGTGGACATCGGCCTTCCCGCCACGCAAGACCGGCTGCTGCGCGCGGTCCACGCGACGGGCAAGCCGGTCGTGCTCGTCCTGGCAACGGGGTCGGCCCTGGCCGTCGAGTGGGCCCAGCGGAACCTCCCCGCGATCGTGATCGCCTGGTATCCGGGCCAGGAGGGCGGGAACGCCGTGGCCGACATCCTCTTCGGCGCCGTGAGCCCGTCGGGCCGCCTCCCGGTGACCTTCTACCGGTCTGCCGCGGACCTTCCGCCGTTCGACGACTACGCGATGACGGGACGGACGTACCGGTTCTTCCGGGGCGATCCCCTGTACCCGTTCGGCCACGGCCTCTGGTACACGCGTTTCCAGTATTCGGACGTCGCGATTGGGCCCTCGCCAGTTGGGCCCGACGGGCGGATCGACGTCTCTCTCACGATCCGCAACGCGGGCAATCGCGGAGGTCACGAGGTCGTGCAACTCTACGCACGCGCGCTCCATTCCGGGGTGCCGATGCCACTCAAGCAACTGTGGGCCTTCGAACGCGTCTGGCTGGAAGCGGGGCAGCAGCGGCGCCTGACGTACCGGCTCACGCCAGGAGAGGCGTTGAGTCACTACGACGCCGAGCGCCGAGGCTTTGCGCTGGAACCCGGCGAATACGCGGTGGAGGCGGGCGCATCGAGCAGGGACATCAGGCTGTCGGGCCGTTTCCGGGTGCAGTGAGGCCGACGAAAGGAACCGCCATGATCCAGCATCGTCTCGATCTCGTCGTCGCGGGCCTGTTGTTGTTGGGCATTGACGGTGTGGCACCGCCAGCGTCGGCGCAGCCTCCCGGTGGTCCATACGGTCCCATCGCGCAGACCTACGCGGTCCCCAAAGATGCGGCCCACGTCTACTACGTGGCGCCCGACGGTGACCCGGCGTCGGCAGGCGCGACGATGCAGCAGCCGACGACCATCGAGTCTGCAATCGCCCGGGTGGTCACCGGCGACGCGATCATCATGCGTGGCGGCGTCTACAGGACGGGCAGCCTGAAGCTGAACCAGGGCATCACGCTGCAACCGTATGCCGATGAACGCCCCATCCTGAAAGGCACCCGCGTCGCGGCGAAGTGGGAGGCGCTGCGCGACAACGTGTGGCGAACGACGTGGTCCACGTTGTTCCCGTCGAAGCCGGCGGACTGGTGGCGCCGCAACCGCGAGGGCACGAGGACGCCTCTCCACCGCTTCAACAACGACATGGTGTTCGTCGACGGCGAGATGCTGCAGTCCGCTGGATGGGAGGGCGGCCTCGACGAACACTCGTACTCGATCGACTACGAGACGGGACAGGTGTTCATCGGCGTCGACCCGGCGAAGCACCTCGTCGAGATCACCGCGTTCGACAGCGCCCTTGTGCGGACGACGCGCGAGGTCCATGGCAAGGCGCCCGATCGGAAGGGCCCCGTCATTCGCGGCATCACGTTCACGCAGTACGCCTACCGTGCCCTCGAGATCGAAGGGCGGGAGCCCGAGGGCGTCGCCGACCCGGCTACGTTCGGCAAGGAGGTGGTCGGCACCACGCTCGAGAACGTCACGATCTCCTTCTGCTCGCGCGTTGCCGGGTACTTCCACGGCGACAGGCTCACGATTCGCCACTGCCTGATCAGCGACACGAGCACCGAGGGCATCTACATCATCGGTTCGGCCGACTGCCTGCTCGAACGGAACATCTTCCGGCGGAACAACGTCGAGCGGATCACCGGCTACTACCCTGCCGCCGTGAAGATCTTCAACCAGTCCTACCGCGTCACTTGCCGGGAGAACCTCGTCATCGACCAGCAGTACTCGAACGGGATCTGGTACGACGTCGGGAACGTCGACGCGGTCTTCGTCGACAACTGGGTCGAAGGCGCGATGGACGGCTTCTTCTTCGAGATCTCGAAGGGCGTGATTTGCGCCGGCAACGTGTTCGTCAGGTGCGACAAGGGGGTCCGGATTCTCAACAGCTCCAACGCGCAGGTCTACCACAACACGTTCGTCAACACCGTGGCCTCCTTCGAGCGCACGGAGCGCAGCGCGGTGGGCGACCACTTCGGCTGGCACCCGAGCACCGGGCCGGCGGTGGACGCGCGCGAGGGCCACGCATTTGCGGGCAACCTGCTGGTCGCCGACGAGACGTTCCGCAAGCCACTGGTCCGCTTCGAGCAGACGCCGGCGCTCTGCGGGAAACTGACGAAGCCGCAGATGGCTCGCCTGGATGGGAACGTGTACGTTCGACGAGGATTGGGCAGGCCTGAAGGCCCGCCCCTTCCGATGACACCCGGCAGCGGAGCGGGCGACGTCCCTCTTCTCGTGTGGAGCCCGGTGGCTGGCGCCACGTGCCAGTCCGAACTGGGCTCGCTCGACGCCCTGCGCGCACTCGATGGAGCGTTCGAGACGAAGGGCCGGTTGCTGACCGACGTGTTCGGTGCGGTCTTCAAGGCGCCGGAGTTATCCAACTTCGAACCGGCTTCCGATGTCGTCCGCGCATCACCCATCGACGTGCTCCCGGCCGCCATCGCGAAGATCCTCGGGTGGCCGGCGCCGGCGATGCGAGTGCCGGGCGCGTACCCGGCCGCCGGACGATGAGCGGGGCGGCTACTCTGTACGACGCCGAAACAATCGCCTCGCCTCCGAGAGCGCGGGGCGCGGCGGTTCTGAAGTGAAGCCTTGTCTCGCTTGCTCGACCTTGACACCCGCCTCTCCGGTCAATATAGTTCGCGCCAGCAACAAATCGAGTTGCCGCTGCCCGTTCGATTCGCCATGCGCAAGATCGACCTCACCAACTTCCAGGTCGCGACCAGCGAAACCGCGCGCCAGATCAACCGGCGCATCGCGCTCAACATCATCCGCCGCAATCCGCCCATGTCGAGGGCCGATCTCGCCCGCCGGTCGGGCATGCAGCGCAGCACCGTGTCCGCGATCGTCGGCCAGCTGATCGAGGAGGGCTGGGTGACGGAAGGTGCCATCGGTGTCTCTGTGCGGGGACGACGGCCCCGGTTCCTGCACCTCAACGTGGAGCGAGCCGGCATCATGGCGGTGGACATCCGGCCCGAGATGACGCGAGTGGGCCTGGCGGGCATCGATGCCCGGTTCGTCATGCAGACGACGTGGCCGACGCCGCGGAAGCCGGCGGCGTTTGCCGAGACGCTCGCCCGGACGGTCGAGTCGTTTCGCAAGGCGCACCGCGACATCGTGTGCGAGGGCATGGGCGTGAGCGTCCCCGGGCGCGTGGACGACTCGGGCCGCCTCCTCTTCGCGCCGAATCTCGGCTGGGGCGGGATCGAACTTCGGCGGCTGCTGGAATCGGCGGTCGGGCTGCCTGTCGTCATCGAGAACGCCGCGAGCGCCTGCGCCCTCGCCGAGCTGTGGTTCGGGCGCCATGCCGAGAACGTGCGGCACCTCGCAGCGGTCACGGTGTCGGAAGGGATTGGCGTGGGCCTGCTGATCAACGGGCAGCTGGTCAACGGGGCCGGCAGCATCATGGCCGGCGAGTTCGGCCACATGACGCTGGACGACGACGGCCCCCTGTGCGCGTGCGGCAAGCGCGGGTGCTGGGAGCAATACGCGTCCAACCTCGCCGCCGTGCGCTACTACCAGGGCGAGCAGGCCGGCAAGCCGGCCCGCCACAGCGGGTCGCATGGCTCGGCGCTGACCTTCCCCGACATTCTCCGGAACGCCGACAGCGGCGACAGCCGCGCGATCGAGACGCTCGAACGCATGGGCCGCTACCTCGGGATGGGGATCGCCGGCCTCGTCACCGGCCTCGCACCCCAGGTGCTCGTCGTCGTTGGAGAGGTCACGGCAGCCTGGAACAGGGTGGGACCGATCATCGCCGAGATCGTGAAGCGGCGCTCGCTCCCGCAAATCGCCACAGCGGTGGTGCCGACGGACCCGGGAACCCAGCCGCGGCTCCGCGGCGCCGTCACACTCGTCGTGCAGCAGCATTTCGGCGCCCCGAACGTCGCGTAACCGCGTGTGGCCTGAGGAGGATGCGCCATGACGGAGCAGCAGTGGGCGACGCTCGTCGCGGTGATTCGAGGAGAGACGGTCCGGCCAATCCCAACCGGGTTCATCGTCGACAGCCCCTGGCTGCCGAACTGGGCTGGTCGCACGATCCTCGACTACTACACCAGCGACGAGGCCTTTCTCCAGGACAACCTGAAAGCCATCGAAGCGTTCCCGCGCGCGATCCTGCTGCCCGGATTCTGGTCCGAGTACGGGATGTGCACCGAGCCGTCCGCCTTCGGCGGGCAGCTGATGTGGGGGCAGGACGACTTTCCTTCAGCGGGGAAGGTGCTGCGCTCGATTGATGACGTCGAGGCGCTCCAACGGCCGGACCCCCGGAAGCACGGCCTGCCGCCGTTCGTCATCAACCGGCTCAAGCACCTCCAGCCGCGCATCGAGGCGGCCGGGCACCAGATCCGCTTCGCTGTCGCCCGCGGGCCGTTCAACGTCGCGTCGTTCCTGCTCGGCACGACCGAGTTCATGCTCGCGCTGAAGACCGCGCCCCGTCAGGTCCACCGGCTCCTGGCCATCATCACCGACTTCCTGGTGGACTGGATCGACTGGCAACGCGAGTGCTTCCCGTCGATTGACGGCCTCCTCGTGCTCGACGACATCATCGGGTTCGTGGGCGGGCAGGACTTCGAGGAGTTTGCGCAGCCCTGCCTGGCGCGGATCTTCAGCGCGGACGTGACCGTCAAGTTGTTCCACAACGACGCGCCGTGCAAGGCGTGCGCTCCGTACCTCGCGGACGTCGGCGTCAACGTGCTGAACTTCGGCGTCCAGCACACGCTCAACCAGATGCGGGCCTGGACGGGCGGCCGCATCACCCTGCTCGGCAACGTCCCGCCCCGCGATGTGCTGGCGGCAGGCACGCCGGAGGACGTGGCGCGGGTCACGACCGAGATGCTCGCGTCCGTCGAGGACACCTCGCGCCTGATCGTCTCGTGTGGCGGCGGCATGCCGCCGGGCGCGCCGACGCGCAACATCGAGGCGCTGATGCAGGCGGTGGACGCGTTCGATCTCGCGCCCGCCGGCGGCCGGTAGGACAGGCGTCCCGCCTGTCTGGGGGTCCGGTAGGACAGGCGTCCCGCCTGTCGGGGGGTCCGGTAGGACAGGCGTCCCGCCTGTCGGGGGCCGGTAGGACAGGCGTCCCGCCTGTCGGGGCGTCTCGCCTGTCGGGCTCTGGCGGACGGAATTGACGATTGACGACCGGCGACTGACGAACTGAGGACGGGACCCGCCAATCGTCGAGCTTCGCTTTGCCTGTACGCAAACCTGGAGGTTTGCGCCACACCTGTCTCTGTTAATCGCGACGGCCAGAACGGCGGTCGTGTGTCGTTGACAGGCGAGACGCCTGTCCTACGGTTCCGACAGGCGAGACGCCTGTCCTACGGTTCCGGCAGGCGAGACGCCTGTCCTACGGTTCCGACAGGCGAGACGCCTGTCCTACGGTCTCGACAGGCGGGACGCCTGTCCTACTGCGCGATCCTCAACTCCAGTGTCGCGGGTTCGCCGGCGGCGATCGTCACCGAAGATGCCTTGGCGCGCAAGCTGGCGATCAGCTCCGCCGGGATCGGGCGAGGGGTAGCTGTTTCCCGTGTCCTCCAGCGCGACAACCAGGTAGCGCCCGGGCAGCAGGCGCGCGACGCTGAACTGGCCAGGGCCGCGGGGGCGGGTGCCGGCGCCAGGCACGGCGGCACTCGGTGGTGGCGCGCCTCCCGACGCCATCGATGGTGATCCACCCGCACCCGGAACCTGGCTCATCGTCACCGCCGCCGTGGTCATCGCCCGCGTCACGGTGACGAAGGGCTGGCTCCAGCGCTTGGGATCGTCGGGGAAGACCAGCACCCACGCTCCCGCCGCCGGCTGCCCGCGCCGGTCCGTGACCGTCCCCGTCAGCGATCCGGTATCCGTCGTGAGGACGATCTCGATGTCGTCGATCTCCTCCGTGCCGGTCAGTTCCAGCGGGACAGCCAGGAGGTCCTTCGCTCCGCGCCGGATCGACTTCACGACGCCGACACCGGACGAGGCGGTGATCATCACGCTTCCCCGGGCTCCCTTGATCTGGAAGGTGTTGTCCGCGTCGAAGTACTCCGACTTGCCAGGGTCGAAAGTCCCCGGCGACATCGAGGCGCCAGTGGGCGGGCGGACGCCGACCGACACCCGCATCGCTTGCGGCGGTGGCATCCGCGGCGTGGTCCCCGGCATCACCGGCGGAGGGGGCATCGGCCCCTCTCGGACGATGCGGCCGGAGAGCGTCGCGCCGCGGTTCGTCCGGATGTCCACGACGACTTCATCCCCGGTCACCGTGACAGGAACGAACGCCCCCTCGCGCGTGGAGACGGCCCCGCCTCCGGTCGCGCCCGCGGTGTCGTAGAGCGATGCGCTCACGTAGTAGTCGCCCGGGGGGACGTCGGGGATGACAAACGTTCCATCGGGCCGCAGGGACGCGCCCCGTCCCGATGCGGCCATCTCGCGGCTGCGAGGCGACAGCATGATGCTGCCTCCCCGGGTCGGAAACGGAGCACCGTTGGAATCGAGCGCCGTCCCGCTGATGCGTCCCAGCCGGCCTCGGAGCATCCCGAAATCGATGCCCGCCGTTTCCTGCCCGGACTTGACGCCGACCGCCTGCGCTCCGTCGAGAGCGGGCGCACCCGGATAGAAGGTGGGCAGGTAGCCGATCTTGGGCT
Organism: uncultured Acidobacteriota bacterium; assembly: GCA_963724775.1. Taxonomy (GTDB): domain Bacteria; phylum Acidobacteriota; class Vicinamibacteria; order Vicinamibacterales; family Fen-181; genus CAVRWB01. The sequence goes on along the minus strand of CAVRWB010000015.1, from coordinate 32,695 downwards.
CGGCGCGCTGCGCGACTGCCGGGTCGCCCATCGACTGCATGAACAGCGTCGCCGACACGTAGTAGTCCCCGGGCGGCAGATCGAAGATGCGGAACTGGCCGCGGTCGTCCGTGTTCGCCGGCATGCCCGCGCCGGCGAAGCGAGGCATTCCGTTCCCCGCGTCCTTCGCCACGGCCCGGACCGACACGCGACTCAGCGGGTCGCCCGCCTCGTCGACGATACGTCCCATGATGGCGCCGCCGCGAAGCAGCCGAATCGTCTGGGAACCTGCCTCGCCTTCCTTGATCGGCACCGACTGCGACGCGATGGGCCGGACGAACCCGGCCGGGGATGATCGGACCATGACGCTGTAGACGCCGGGCGGCAACGAGGTGAACTCGGCGCGACCGTTCTCGTCGGTCTCCGCCTCCTTCTGCACGCGGCCGGGCCCCGATGGACCGGAGGCGACGGAGCCGCCGATGACGACAAACGCGGTGCCCCCCGAGGGACTCGAGGTCTGCACCCCGCCTCCCGGCGTCGGCATTCCGACCATGCCGTAGATCCCAAGATGCACGCGCTTGACCGGCGCGCCGGTGTCGGAGGCCACCACGAGCACCGTGATGCGCCCAGTGCCCGTCGGCTCCTGGGCCGCCGCCGGCGCCTGCTCACGCGCGGGCGCTCCCGCCGCTTGCTGTCCCGGCCGGTTGGAGCCGGCCGACAAGCGGGAAGGCGGAGCCGAGCGCGCGGCGACCGCAGTTGTCAGCAGGAGAACGAGAAGCAGCAGGCTATTGACGCCCCGCACGAAAGAACATCGAGACATTGCAGGCCTCCGAGTGTTGCCGGAAGAACCCACGCACCTCACTGCCGCAAGGTGCACCGGTGCAAGGGTGCAACGCGCAAGGTGCAAGTGCCCATGTGCCCCACGGCCCACGCGCGACGCCTCTCCTGCTGCCGCGACAGGCGAGACGCCTGTCCTACGCCAGGCGACAGGCGAGACGCCTGTCCTACTGCCCACTACTCAACCACATCGCGCTTCACGACCATGAGCGTGAAGTCGTCCTCGTGCGACGGCTGGCCGGTGTACTCCAGCGTCTCCTGCAGCACCGCCTGGACCATTTCGCTGGCGGGCTGGCTCGCCGCGCGCCGGAGCAGCGCCTCGAGGCGGGCCTCACCAAATTCGTCCCCGCCCGGCGCAAAAGGTTCCACCACGCCGTCAGTGTAGATGGCCAGGATGTCGCCGGGGGCCAGCTGGACCTGCCCCGCGTCGTGGCCGCTCGTCACCGGCATGCCGAGCGCGGGACGGCCGCGGTCCAGGAGCATGCGGCCGCCGTCGGCCTGTAGCAGCATGCGCCGGGTTGTGGCCGCAGTTCACGTAGGTGAAGTCCCCGCTGGCCGGCTCGAGAATCCCGTAGATCGCCGTCACGTAGCGCGACGGGTCGATCGAGTCGAGCAGCAGGCGGTTGAGGTCCTCGACGACATGGGCGATGCCGTGCTCGCGCTGCAGTTCCATGCGCAGCGCCGCGCGGAACGTCGCCATGATCAGGGCCGCCGCGACGCCCTTGCCCGACACGTCCGCCACGACGAGGCCCAGCCGCCCGTCGTCGAGCGGCAGGTAGTCGAAGTAGTCGCCGCCGATCTCCATGGTGGGGACGTTGACGCCGTGCAGGTCGTACCCGGGGACGTGTGGGGCGGACTTGGGGAGGAGGCTCGCCTGCACGTCGCGGGCGAGCGCCATGTGGTGGTCCAGGCGCTGTTTCATGAGCACCTGGTGATGCAGCACCGCCTTTTCGATCGAGATCGCCGCGGCCGTCGCAAAGAACCCCAGCTCGTGCGAGTCCGACTCCCCGTACGCGTTGAGCCGATCGCTCTCCAGGTTCAGCGCGCCGATCACCGTTCCGCCGATGGTGATCGGCACCGCGACCTCGGAGAGCGTCGGCGCGCGCCCGGCCACGTAGTGCGGGTTCGAGCGGACGTCCGGTGCGACGACCGGGCAGCCGGTACGAATCACGTGGCCGATGATGCCCTTGCCGGATCGCAGCATCGGGTCTTCGCGGCTTGGGTCGGCGTCGAAACCCACGGTCGCCATCGCGGCGATGAGGCGGCCGGCCTGCTGGCCCGGCATGTTCAGGGACTCATTGAGGACGAACACGCCGGCGGCGTCGTACGGCACGACCTGGCGGACGATATCCAGCAGGTGCTGCAGGATTTCCGAGAGCTCGAACGTCCTGCTGATCCGCTGCGACATCTCGAGCAGGAGGTCGTAGCGACCGAGCGCGCCTGGCGGGACCGACATCGTCATCGACTGGTCCTCGGAGATCCCAACTGCATCTGCATGGTCTTCGATCAGTTTGGACGCCGGGCGGACACAGGTAGTTTACTCCCCGCGCCCGCCCGCTGGGCTGCCGTCGTGGGTGTCCGTTTCCTGTTGACCGCTCTCGACCGGCTGGCAGACCATGGCGGCGAGCGACGGCACCGGCGTGCCCTGTAACGCGTCCCGCGCCCTCCTTCAGATCCACCTGAACATATGCGCCCGTTCACGCTCGGCAAGTGGTATCTCGACGTGGTGGATCCGGCCGGCCGGTGCGCGATTGCCTATCGGACAGAACTGCGGTGGGGTCCTCTCGCGCTCTCCTGGGACGCCGTGTCCCTGCACGAGCCCGGGCGGCCCGCGGTGCATCGCTCGACCTGGCACACGCCGGACCGAGCCGAGGCGCCGAGGGACGAAGTGGCCATCACTTCGTGGCGAAGCGACAAGCTCGGCTGCGGGGTGGCGTGCCAGGCGTGGTGCCCGCCCTTCGCGTCTCGGCTCCTGCAGAGCGAGGCGGGCACGCTGGATTGGTCGTGCGACGCGCCGGGCGCCGCCGTCACGTTCGAGTTCGACGACCGGGCGCCCGTGCGAGGCGAGGGGTACGCGGAGCACCTGGTTCTCGCGATGCCGCCCTGGACGCTGCCGCTCCGCGAACTGCGCTGGGGAAGGTGGCTGTCTGCTGCGCCCCGTCACTCGATCGTGTGGGTTGAATGGAGAGGCGAGCGGCCGCTGACGCTCGTGATCGAGGACGGGAGTCGGCAGGAAGGCGGGGTGAGCGACGAGTCGATCCGCTGCGGCGACAGGACCCTCGATCTCACCGGGACCGAGACGATGTATTCGAGGACGCTGGCGGAAGTGCTGCGCGGGGCGGGCCGCGTCGTGAACCGGCTTCCGGCGACGTGGCGCGCGCTCGAGGACCGGAAGACACTGAGCCGCGGCATCCTCGGCGACGAGTCGGGTTGGGCCATTCACGAAACGGTGAGGTTCCCGTGAGCATCGTCGCGGACGGTTCCGCCGCCACCAGGTTGTTGGCGAAACCCGACCTCGGTTTGACTGGCCGGCAACAGTGGGCGGTCATTGCCTACGGGGCGATGTTCGCGGTGGGGCTGCCCGCAGTCCTCATCGCCTGGATGCGCAGGCTGGACACGCTCGTCGCGCTGCCGCAAATCGGGTCGCCCGCGGCCGGCTGGATGTTTGCCCTTGCCGGCGCCGCCGTCATCGCTGTCGCCGTCGCGTCTCTGTGGCGCTTCGGCCGCGGCTTGCCGATGAGCCCCTTCCCGCCGGAACGCCTCGTGTCCCGGGGACCATACGCGTTGGTGTCCGACCCGATTTACGTGGGCAGCGCCATGGCGTGCGCCGGCGTCGCGATGGCTGCCGGGTCGGCTGCAGGGATCTGGATCGTGACGCCCGTGTTCGCCGCGGCGATGTTCGTCTTCGTGGCGGGGTACGAGCGAGAGGCGACGGCGCGGAGGTTCGGGCCCTTGCCGCGACCACTGCTGTCGATTCCGCCCGATGACGCCGCGCCGGCCGGGACCTGGGACCGCGTTGCGGTCTGGGTTCTCGCGCTCGCCCCTTGGGCCGCGCTCTACCTGGCCGTCGAACGCCTCGGCGTGCCGCCCGGCGCGCGATCGACGTACCTTCCTGGCGAGGCGGCGTGGCCCGTCATCCCGTGGAGCGAGGGGGTGTACTTCCTGGCGTACCCGTTTGTCGCGCTCGCCCCGCTGGCGGCGGCGCGGCGGAGGGATCTGCGGCGCTTCGCCCTCGATGGACTCGCGTCGACCGCGGCGATCATTCCCTTCTACCTGCTCGTGCCGCTCGTTGCCGAGGCGAAGCCGGTTCCCGTCGACTCCGCCTGGAGCGTGCTGATGCGCATCGAGCGCGCCGGCGACTCGGCCGTCACGGCCTTTCCCGCGTTTCACGTCGTGTGGGTATGCATTGCCGCGGCGGTGTACGTCGCGCGCTGGCCGCGCCTTCGTCTCGCTGCTGGCTCGTTCGTGGTGGCGATCGGCGCGAGCTGTGTTGCGACCGGGATGCACGCGAGCCTCGACATCGTGGCCGGCCTCGCGGCGTACGGACTGGTGCGGGCGCGCGCGGGAACCTGGTTGTTGGCGTGCCGGCTCACCGAGCGCGTCGCCAACTCCTGGCGCGAGCGGACGGTTGGTCGAGTCCGCTTCCTCAATCACGGGGTGTATGCGGGCGTCGGGTCGGCAGCGGGTGTCGCGCTCGCCTCGTGCATGGCGGGCAACGACGTGTTCTGGTGGATCCTCGCGATGACCCTCGCTGCCGAAGCAGGCGCCGGCGTCTGGGCGCAAGTGGTGGAGGGATCGAGCCAGTTGCTCCGGCCGTACGGGTACTTCGGCGGCGTGATTGGCGCGATTTCGATCGCGCCCATTGCCTGGTCGTGCGGCGTGGACCCATGGCGCCTGCTCGCCGGGATGTGCGTGGGCGGTTGCATCGCGCAGGCCTTCGGGCGCGTCCGATGCCTGATCCAGGGATGCTGCCACGGCCGCCCGGTGGACGCACCATGGGGCATTCGATACCGTCACCCGCGATCGCGGGTGCTCAGGCTCAGCGGGCTTGGCGGCGTCTCGCTGCACCCCACGCCGCTCTACTCGATCCTCTGGTCGCTCGGCGTGTGCGCGGTGCTCGTGCGGCTTTGGACGCTTGCCGTGCCGCTGCCGTTCATTGGCGGGATGTACCTGGTGCTGATCGGCCTTGGCCGCTTCGTCGAGGAACACTACCGCGGCGAGCCGCAGACGGCGTGGGTGGCAGGATTGCGGTTGTACCAGTGGCTGGCCATCGGGTTCATTGTCGCCGGTGGCGTGGTGACGACGATCAGCGGGGCGGCGGCGCCGCTGCCCGAGCGGCTGGCAGCCTCGTCGGGGCCGGCGCTTGCGCTGCTCGGTGTCGTGACCTACGCCGCGTTCGGCGTCGATTTCCCGCGGTCCGACAGGAAGTTTTCGAGGCTGGTGTAAGACCTTCCGCGCTGGGGCGAAGCAGAAGCTTCGCCCCCACGCCCGCTACGAAGCGGTCTTAGTCCTTCGATGCACAAATACGGCAACGTATTTGTGCCCTCAGGACTAAGTGCTGAGCGAGAAGGGCCGGCCACGCACGCTGGCAGGCGGTCGTGGCCGGGATTGCGAGTCGAAGCACTTAGTACCGCCCGCTGCGGAACGCCTCGTCGTAGCCCCGCTGGAAGCCTGCGCGATAGGCGTTGCGGTAATTGTCGCGGGGGCCGTACTCGTTCTTGTAGTGGCGGTCGCCGTCGCGATACCAGTCGTGCCGGAGGACGTCGTACGACTTCCGGCCGCGCCAGTCCTTCTGCCCCTTCTCGAGGCCGTCGCGGTAGCCGTTCTGGTACCCGATGTCGTTGGCGTAACCGTAACCGGTTCCATAGCTCCCGTTGCCCGGAGCGGGGTAGCGGTAGTCAGGGTAGCGATCGTTGCCGTAGGAAGGCGGACGGGGTATCGCGCGGCCGCCTCCGTAACGGCTGTAGCGGCCGTAGGCCGTGGAGTACCCGGCCTCGAAGCCGCTGCGGAACGACTGGCGATAGTAGTCGCGCGATCCGTAGCGCGAGTTATAGCCCCAGTCGCCGTTCCGGTAGTCCTTCTCGTCGCGATAGTTCATCGGCCGGCCGTCGCGGCCATCACGCTCGCCGCGATCCATGCCGCGCCGGTAGCCGTTGTCGTACGCCTGCCGGTCGTAGCCGTTCCGCCCGTCCGCATACCGCCCGCGATCGTCGTCGCGATCGTGGTCCCGGGTTCCGCCCCAGACCTGGGCGCCGGCCGGCGCGCCCACCGACAGCACCATCACCGCCGCGAGCCCTGCGAGTAACGAAGACTTGGAAAGCATTGGCTCAACCCCCAGTAACGTGTTACCTGGGGTTGAGCAAACGGAGGGCCAAGCAGAAACGCGCGAATTCTGGTTTGAATCAACGTGTTCGACGCGACCGGACTCTACGGAGGACACCGGGGCCGTGAGGGGATCGCGGAGTCGACGGATCCACGGAGTCGGTCAACGAAGTCGAGGAAGTCCACTGAGTCCACGGGGTCGACGACGTCGAGGAAGCAAGCGATCACAGGGTCAACGGGGTCAACGGGGTCCCCTGCGCCGAGACCTTCGTGAGGAGGTCTGGCGTGGGAAGGACACGGATGAGCGCCGCCGAGCTGAAACGGGCCGCAGTCCTCGCGCGAGTGAAGGTAGGAGCGCTGACGCTCGGCGCACGACGGACGCTGCGCCGTGGCGACGACCTATTCGATCCGTGGACTCCGTCGACTGCCCCTATTTCCCCGTTGCCTCCTTGCTGGTCTCGACCGGGATGCGCTGGCGCCACGATCCGGGCGAGGCTTCGCTTCCCGCGACCACCACCCTCGCGGGCCGGCCGGCGCCCATGTCCACCGGGAGGCCGGCGTCCGCCCCCAGGCGGATCACGCCTCGCTTGGGGTCCTCCCACCCTGTCACCACGACGCGCTCGGCGCCTTCGACCGACGGCGTGGTCGTCACGGTGTTCCGCACGACCACCGGGAACGCAATGTCAGCCGCGGCATTGCGCCAGCCGACGATGACTACTTCGGCCGGGCCGGTGGCAAGGCCGGGGCGCGCCGCGCCCTGCGGCTGGTCCTGCGCGCTCAGCGGGGTGCCGACCCGCGACACGACGAGGCAGAGATACACCAGGCAGGCGGCGATCACGGTCAGCACGACGCGCGTGTAACGATCGGCCATGAGGTTCCTCCGGGGTTCTTCGACAGCGTACAGCACGGAGCGGAGAAGTGGGAACGGAGAATAGAACGTAGAACGGAGAACGGAGAAGGTAGAACGAAGAACGGAGAACGAAGAACGAAGACGAAGAACCGAGAAACAGCGGAACTGACAGGGTCAAGGGCGCCGTGTAAGATGGCGCGCATGACGCACGCACGTCTCCCGCTCTCAGCCCGGCTGCTCCGTGTTCTCCTCGTCGCCGCGCTGCTCTCCATGGCCGTTCTGCCGCTCACCGCGCGCCAGGCCGGGAGGGCGGCGGCCGGGCCAGGGCCCAGGTTCGAAATCTCCTTCTCCCGCGAGGCCCGCGCCGAGGCCGTGACCGGCCGCGTGTACGTGGCGATCAGCCGAGAGAACCAGCGCCCGCCGATTCAGCAGGTGGGCCCGACGGGCACGCCACTCTTCTCGCATGCCGTGGAGGCCCTGGCGCCCGGCCAGGCGGCCGTCATCGACGCCCGCGACCTGGGGCACCCGGTGCCGAGCCTGCTCGACCTGCCCGCGGGAGAATACTGGGTCCAGGCGTTCGTCAACGTCTACACGCGGTTCGCGCGCGCCGACGGGCACACCGTGTGGCTGCACATGGACCAATGGGAGGGGCAGCAGTGGAACCGGTCACCCGGCAACCTCTTCAGCGAGCCGGTGAAGGTACGGATCGACCCGAAGTCGGCGGAGCCCATCAGGCTGGTGTGCGACAAGGTGATCCCGCCCGTGCAGGTCGCGGCGGACACGGAGTACGTCAAGCACCTGCGGATCCAGAGCGACATCCTGACGAAGTGGTGGGGCCACCCGATCTTCATCGGCGCCACGGTGCTGCTGCCGAAGGACTATGACAAGCACCCGGACGTCCGCTACCCGGTGAACTACATCCAGGGCCATTTCTCGACGCGGGCGCCCGGCGGGTTCGGCAGCGCGCGCGGCGACTTCGACACGTTCTGGCTGGCGGACGGGACGCCGCGGATGATCTACGCGACGCTGCTGCACCCCTCGCCGTACTATGACGACTCGTACGGCGTGAACTCCGCGAACAACGGGCCCTACGGTGACGCGATCATGCAGGAGCTGATCCCCGCGATCGAGAAGCAGTTCCGCATCATCCGCGAGCCGTGGGCCAGGATGCAGTCCGGCGGATCGACCGGCGGCTGGATTGCCGCCGCTCACCAGGTCTTCTACCCGGACTTCTATGGCGGCACGTTCGCCAGCTGCCCCGACAGCGTCGATTTCCGCGCGCACCAGATCGTGAACATCTACGACGACGAGAATGCGTACTGGCTCGAGAAGGCGTGGACGAAGGTGGAGCGGCCCAACCGGCGCCGGACCGACGGCAACGTGGACGAGATGATGAAGGACGAGAACTGGTACGAGCTGGTGGTTGGGGACCGGACACGATCGGGCGGGCAGTGGGACATCTGGGAGGCGACCTACGGGCCGGTCGGTGCGGACGGTTATCCCAAGCCGATCTGGGACAAGCGCACGGGGAAGATCGACAAGGACGTCGCCGCCTACTGGAAGACGCACTACGATCTGCGCGCCATCCTGGAGGCGAACTGGGCGACGCTCGGGCCCAAGGTCGCCAGGAAGCTGAACGTCTATGTCGGCGACATGGACTCGTTCTACTTGAACAACGGCGTCCACCTGCTCGACACGTTCCTCGAAACGGCGAGCGCCCCGCCCTTCGCAGGGGAAGTCCGGTTCCAGCCGCTCGCACCGCATTGCTGGGGACCGCGAGGCGTCGAGCTGCACCGGAAGATGGTGGGGCAGATTGAAAAGGGCGCGCCGGCGGGGGCCGACCTGCGCTCGTGGAAATACTGATCGCGCTGCGCCGCCCGCTCCGGTGGCCGCGGATGCGCCGAAGCACGGTTTCACCGCCGAGGCGCGGTGAACGCGGAGAAGATCCCAGGGTGATCTCTGCGTGCGCTGCGCTTCGGCGGTGAACTCGATCCTCGCTATTCGACCTTGGCGTCGCGGAACGCGACCAGCGACTTCGCGAGCTCGTCGATCTCGGTCGGCGTGATCCGCTTCGCCACCTTCTTCAGCATCACCTTGAAGTGGGCGATCTCGCTGTCCTCCGCCGGGAAGCCGATGTTCCCGCCCTCGGGCGCCATGCTGTTGATGATCGCGTTCCCGTCGGCGTCGAGGAACACGAACCACGGGATGCCTTGCTGCGTCTTCGCGTAGCGCGTCAGCAGGTCGCTTCCACCCACCATCCGGTCCGTGTCGATCCTGAGCGTGACGAAGTCCTTGGCCAGCACCGGTGCGACGTCTGTGAGTGCCATCCAGGCACCCTGCCTATGGCACCACCCTCACCACGGTGCGCTGAACCAGAGGAAGAGGGCCTTGTTCTCCCCCTTCGCCTGCTTCAACGCCTCGGTGAGCAGCGGCTCGGCGCTCACGTATTCCGGCTTGAATCTGGCCAGGAACTCGTTCAGCTTCTTCCCGTCGTACGCGGCCGTGCCTTCGCCCCCCGCCTTGAACGGCAGCGCGGGCTGGCCGGCGAGCAGTTTGCCGCCCGCATCGAGCACGGACAGGTAGGGCAGCGAGCCAGCCGCGCCCGCGCCGCGATAGTTGCGCGGAATCGCGGCCGCGTTCGGCACCTCCGCGCGGACCACCTCGTACTCGTAGAGCACCGTGCGCGCCGCCTCGGAGCGGATCATGTGCGCGATGAAGGCCTTCGAGCCCGGTTCGGCATTCGATCCCCACTCCACGAGGACCCGCTTGTTGTCGTCCCGAGCCTTCTGCAGCGCGGCGGCAATCCGCGGCTCCGCCGGGCCCGCCAGGTAGGTCGGCGGCGGCGGGCCAACGTACACGCGCGCCGGCACCACCTGCCGGTACCCGCCTGCCGCCACGATCTCGAAGCGGAGATCGCCGGCGTCCTTGCCCGCGTTGGCCGTCACCGTGAAGCGAGGCAGCGTGACCGTGCCGCCAGCGGGAATGGAGGGCAGACGGAGCACCCCGCCGGTCACGGTGAGACGCGGGTTCGCGGACGAGACGGTGACGGTCACGTCTTTCGCTTCGCCCCACACGCTCAAGAGCGTCAGGGCCACGTCCTGCGCCTGGCCTTCCGAGACTTGCTGCAGGGACGGCGCCCAATAGAGCGGCACGATCCGCACCGCCGCGGCCGGCTCGCGCAGCTCGCCCACCTTTGCAATGACCGCGTCGTTGCAGGTCGGACACAAGGTCGCCGCGCTTCGGTACGCGTAGACCTTCTCCTGGCGCTTGAGCACCTCGCGGCCGTCGTAGACGATCTCGTTGACGCCGTCCCCGTCGCTGTCACCGATCGCCACGCTGGTCGGAGGCGCCATCAACCCCGACGACCAGTGGGATTCGAAGTCCTGCGGCTGCTCCAGGCCGAACACGCGCAGAAGGCCCGCGTTCTGGACATTCTTCTCCCCGAGCTTCCCGTACTGCGAGGCCGCGGCGACAATTTCCAGCCGCTTGTCGTCGTACAGATCGCCGACGGCCAGCGCGGGTGTCATCGCCAGCGCGGGCCCGTTGCTGGACGGCTTCAAGCCTTCCGCCGTGAGGTAGCGGCTCTGCCAGAGGACCGGGTAGGCGAAGGATCCCGCCGGCGTCTTGGCCGCCTTGTACACGGTGACCCGGCCGCTCGAGCCGCCGACAATCAGCTCGTTCTTGTCGTCGGCATCCACGTCGGCGACTCGCACGACGCTGGTCGCGACGCCGATGTTGGGCAGCTCGGCCGCCGGTTCCCAGCCCGTGGCCTTGCGCTTCAGCACCGTGACGCCGTAGCCCGCGAGCACGATCTCCTTCTGCCCGTCGTTGTCGACGTCCTCGATCGCGAGCGAGGAGCTGACGCGGGCCTGCAGCCTCTGCCTGGCAACGCTGGCGAGACCGCCCGGGCCCGCCCTCCAGGTTTCGAGCTCGCGCGCGCCGTCCACCGAGCGGACGGTGACGACTTCCAACTGCCCGTCGCCGTCCGCGTCGCCGGCGCCCAGCGCCTGGCCGTACCACTCGCCAACGAGCGGGAAGGCGTAGTAGGCGGGCGTCCGGCCGTAGACGGTCAGGCCGAAGACGTCCATGACGAGCAGGTCGGCGGCGCCATCGCCGTCGAGATCCGCCGCCATCATCGAAGCATCGCGGCCTCCGCCGGGGAACGTCTCGGCGCGCCGCGCATCGCGCGTGACCGGGTCCGCGGCGCGCGGCCGGGCCTCCCAGACCCTGTCGTAACCCGAGGCACCCGCTTGCCAGGCCTGCAGGTGGAGCGACGAGTCGTTCGTCACCACCACCACGCGGCCGGGCGAGGGCGCCTGGGCGGACAGGAGGGCCCCGAGGCCCGCGACGAGCCCCAGGGTGACGAAGCGTCCTGCCATTCGGCAACCTCCGGACGGGAATCATAGCAGTCTACGGAGTCGACGGAGTCGACGGAGTCTACGGAGTCTACGGAGTCTACGGAGTCAACGGAGTCTACGGAGTCTATGGAGTCCACGGAGTCTATGGAGTCCACGGAGTCGAAGAAGTCTAGAGTCGCTGTGTTCGACTCCGTGGACTTTGTTGGACTCTGTTCGTGGACTCCGCTTCGACTCCGTCGACTCCGTTGACTCCGTCGACTCTCTTATGTGACCATTCCGTCACATGCAGGTCACTGATTCGCCCGCCGTCTGGCGCGCCGTGGCCCATCCTGTCCGCCGGCGCCTGGTCGAACTCCTCGCCGACGGCCCCCGCACGACCGGCAATCTCGCGAAGTCCTTTCCAGTCAGTCGCTTCGCGGTGATGAAGCATCTCGCCGTCCTCCATCGCAGCGGCATGGTGTCGGTGCGGCGCCAGGGGCGGGAACGTTGGAACGCGCTGACGATCGGGTCGGGGCTCGAGCTGAGCGTGGGGGCGGGATACGCAAACCTGGAGGTTTGCGCCACACAGGTCGCGTCGGTTTGCGCCACGCCGGTCGCGCCTGCCGTCCTGTCCCATTTCGCGCCTTTTCGCATCGAGCAGCAGGTGATCATCCGGGCGTCCGCCGCCCGTGTCTTCGACGGCCTGACGTTCAACGTGTCCGCCTGGTGGGGCGCACCGTACGTGCGCTCCGCTCGCGCGACCAACGTGGTGCTCGAGCCGCAGCTTGGCGGCCGGTTCTTCGAAGAATGGGGACACCGCCAAGGGTTCATCCGCGGTGTCGTGACGGCCATCGGGCAGGACGAGCGGCTGGAGCTCGCCGGCCGCATCGCGGGCGCGGGGTGTCTGCCGGCGGTTCTCGAGATCGGCCTGCACCCCGACGAGCGCGGGACGCGCCTGGCGCTGGTGCACCGCGGCGTGGAGGAACGAGAGCCTGGCGGGCCGGCCGGCGCGCGCGCCCTCTACGAGAGCGCCTGGGAGGATCTGGTCGGCGTCAGGCTCAAGGCCTTCGTCGAGCGCGGGGCGCGATCGGGCATCAGCGAGCGCCCGCCGGAGGAAGGCGCGCTCTTCGGGTGGTTCTGAGGGCGTCAAGCGTTCAGCGTTAAGCGTTTACCGTTCAGCGTTCAGCGTTGACTGTTGACTGGACGCTCGACGCGTGACGCTCGACGCCCTCCCCAGACGGTCAACGCTCAACGCTTGACGGTCAACGGTGAACGCCGTGTAGAATGCGGCCGTTCGCCTCGTCGGTTCCTTTCCGGTCGTCAAAGCGTATGGAGGATCGCATGAGCGTCACCTACAGCTTTCACGAATTGAAAGTGAAGACGGTTTTCGAGCTCCGGGAGATCGCCAAGGGCATTCAGCACGAAGCCGTCCAAGGCTACACCCAGCTGAACAAGGACCACCTGCTCCTCGCCCTGGCCAAGGCGCTGAACCTCCCGACTCACGAACACCACGCCGTCGGGGGCTTCGACAAATCGGCCCTGAAGGCGCAGATCCGCGAGTTGAAGACGAAGCGCGACGCGGCCATCGAAGCCGGTGACTCCGCGGCGGTGCGTGCGGCCCGGCGGCAGATTCACAAGCTGAATCACCAGATCCGGAGCCACACGATCGACGAGTAGCGCGCGCACCCGAGCGGCGCACTTCTCGCATGCAGCGCCTCGGAGGCCGGGCAAACCCCTCGAATCTGTCACCGATCGTGGTCGGCACGCGTCCTACGTACCGTCCGCGGTGACGATATCGGGATGTCCCCCCGCGCCGGTGTCCCGCCGGCCGCGGTCCCGTTCCCTCCGGAGTGTTCTGCGTGATCGTTCGGATTCCCGTTCGCCTCGTCGCGGCCCCCCTGTGGCTGGCCGCCCTGTCACTTGGTCTGCCCGCTGCGGCGCAGTCTCCCCGACCGGACTCGGCCAGCCCGGCGGTGGACCGGGCGTCGCTGCACGGCGTCGCCACGACGCAGGGCCGAACGGTTCGGCTGCCTGGCGTCACGGTGGCAGTGAGAGCGGCCTCCGGTGGCCAACCCGCTGTGGCGGTGACCGATGGCGAGGGCGTGTATCGCTTCGCCGGCCTGCCGCCGGGACCTGCCCGCGTCACCTTTTCCCTTGATGGATTCGACAGCATCCAGGCCAGCGTGCAGTTGCTGGCCGGTCGTGACGCCGAACTCGGCGGGGATCTGCCGATCGCGAAGGTCACCGAGCAGCTGGAGGTGGTGCAGGAGGCCTATGCCGAGCCCATGGCGATGACGCTCGGCGCGCGGCAGGTGCTGGACCAGCGGGCGATGGAGAGCCCGTCGTTTGCCGGCACCAACATCGACACCGCGTTGTCGATGCTCGCGGGTGTCGTCTTTGGGCCCGAGGGTCTGAGCATCCGCGGCGGCCGGCCGAGCCAGAGCCTGATGCTCCTCGGCGGCACCGACATGGCCGATGCGTCGGTGGGGACCACCAGGTATCAGCTGCCCTCGGAGGCCGTCTCGACGGTCGAAGTGCTGCCCAATCCGTACGCCGTGGAGTTCGGGCGCTTCTCGTCGGGCGTGACCATCGTGAATACGCGCCGCGGCACCGACACGTGGCGGGCCTCGATCAACAACCTCGAGCCGGGTCTCCGCGTGAAGCGCGGCACGCTGCTGGAAGTATCCGGCATCAAGGTGTTCGCGCCGCACGCGACGGTGGGCGGGCCGCTCGTCAAGAACCGCCTGTTCCTCGCACAGACCAACCACTTCGACTACAGGAGCTACGACATCCGCAGCCGGCCGGACACCGAGCGCGCATCGCAGACGGTCTTCAGCTCGTTCACGCGGCTCGACGCGAACGTGAGCCCGGGCCACACGGCGACGCTGACCGTCGGCCTGTTTCCGGAGACGCACCGGTCCGTCAACCTGGACACGTTCACGCCGCCCGACTCGACCTACGACGTCCGGCAGCGCGTCTACAACGTGGGCCTCGCCGACACCCGCACCCTCTCGGCGACCCGCGTCTTCGAAACCTCCGGGCAGTTCAGCCGGTACTCGGTCGGCGTGGATGGCCGCGGCGGCAGCCCGATGGTGCTGCAGCCGCAGGGCGCGAGCGGCTCCTACTTCAACCACCAGGACCGACAGACGTACGCGCTGCAGTGGCTCGCCTCGGTCTCCGACTTCCGCCAGAACTGGGCGGGAGAGCACCTGTTCAAGGCGGGGGCGGATGTTCTCTCTTCCACCTACGACGGCCAGAGTTCGAGCCTCCCGGTGGAGGCGCGGCGGTCCGACGGCACGCTGGCGCGGCGAATCGTGTTTGGACCGGCGAGTCACGTCGAGGTGAGCGGGACGGATCTCGGGCTGTTCCTCCAGGACCGCTGGCGGCCGGTCTCGCGCCTGCTGCTCGAGGTGGGTGGGCGCGTGGACAGGGACGGCACGCTCGGGCGCGTGAACCTCACGCCGCGATCGGGCGCCGCCTGGCTGTTGAAATCCGACGGATCGATCACCATCCGCGGCGGCGCCGGCCTCTTCTACGAGCGGACGCCGCTGTTCGCGCAGGCGTTCGGCGCCTTCGAGCCGCGGATCGAGACGCGATTCGCGGCCGACGGCGTGACGCCTCTCGGGTCGCCCATCCTGTTCCGACAGACCGTCCAGGGCGAGCTGCAGACACCGGGCGCGTTCACCTGGAATCTCGAGTACAACCACCGTCTGAGCCGCTCGTGGTTCGTGCGTGCGAGCCACCTGCAGCGACGGGGATCGAACGAGCTGATCGTCAATCCGAATGGAGAGACGGGGGAGCTGGTGCTGTCGAGCACCGGCCGCTCGGCCTACCGCGAGACCGAGGTGTCCGCCCGGTTCACCCCGGGGCGCGACTTCGAGATCAGCGCCTCCTACGTGCGGTCGCATGCCTGGGCGGACCTCAACAACTACTCGGCCTACTTCGGCGCCGAGCGGAACCCGTTCATCGGAACGAACGAGTACGGCCCGACGCCCAGCGACACGCCGAACCGGGTGGTCACGCGGGCGCGCGCGCTGTTCGGCGAGAAGTGGTCGTTCGCGTCGTTCGCCGAAATTCGCAACGGCTTCCCGTACTCCGCGGTGAATGCGGCGCAGGACTTTGTCGGGCCGAGAAACGAATCCGGCCGCTTCCCGACCGTCGTCCTGCTCGACCTGGCGCTGGAACGGAAGATCAAGTTCTGGAAGTGGACGCCGTGGGTGGGCGTGAAGATCATGAACGCGCTCGACTCGTTCATGCCGCTCGACGTCCAGCGCAACGTCGATTCCCTCTTCTACGGCGGCTTCTACAACGCCCTCCCGCGCCAGTTCCGCCTCACGTTGCGGATCAATTAGGCAAGAGAGACACGGAGACACGGAGGCGACCCGACAGGCCCTTCAGGCGGTCGGCGACGCCGACCGCCTGGCGGCAGAAGCGGTCGCGCCGGGCGAACACGCGGGGACGGCAAAGCGCGTGCTCGTCCGGCGCGCCCGCTCCCTGCCGCTGCGCGCGCGAGCGCGCGCTGAAGGGCCGACCGGTCGCGCACCTGCTCGTCCCCTTTTCGTCTCTGTGTCTCTGTGTCTCTCTTCATTCTATCCGCGGCGCTATAATCGCCGGCGTGGTTGCCTCTCCTTCGCCCGGCGCCATCACGCAACTGCTGCAACGGGCGCGCGGCGGTGACGAGCCCGCCGTCAGCGAGCTGGTGCCGCTCGTCTACGGTGAGCTGCGGCGGATCGCTTCCAGCTTCCTGCGCAGGGAGCGGCCGGGCCACACGCTGCAGGCGACGGCCCTCGTCCACGAGGCCTATCTGCGGCTGCTGAGGGACGAGGACCTCTCCTTTGAGAACCGCGCCCACTTTCTCGGCATCGCCGCGCGCGCCATGCGGCAGATCCTCGTGGAGCACGCGCGCGCCCGCGACGCCGCCAAGCGCGGCGGCGAGCGTCGCCGGATCACGCTGGACGAGGCGGTGGCCGCGACCGGGAACCCCGACATCGACCTGCTGGCCGTCGACGAGGCGCTCCAGCGCCTGGCCGCGCTCAACGCCCAGCACGCGCGCATTGTCGAACTGCGCTTCTTCGGCGGCCTCACCAACGAGGAGGCGGCCGAGGCGCTTGGCGTGTCGGTCGCGACGATCAAGCGCGCCTGGACCGTGGCGCGCGCCTGGCTGTTCCGCGAGCTGTCGGGCGGCCCCACCCTCCATGCCTGATTTCGACCGCGTCATCGCGATCTTCCACGCCGCCCTGGCGTGCCCCTCGTCCGAACGTTCCGTCCTGCTCGACAAGCAGTGTGGCGGCGATCGCGCGCTGCGCGCGGAGGTGGAGTCGCTGCTCGCCGCGGACGCGGCGGCGGCGGGCTTCCTCGACGTGCCGGCGCCGGTCGCCGCCGGCCTCGCATGGCCGGATGAGGCGCCGCTGGCTGGCGGGACGCGAATCGGTCCCTACGTGGTGGAACGGGAGATCGGCCGCGGCGGGATGGGGATCGTCTACCTGGCGGAAGACACGCGATTGGGGCGCAAGGTTGCCGTCAAGCTGCTGGCGCCCACCTTCATGCGCGACCCGCGCCGGCGGGAGCGGATGCGCCAGGAGGCGCGGGCCGCCGCGGCGCTCGCGCACCCGGGAATCGCCACGGTCTACGCCCTCGAGGAAATCGATCAGCACCTGTGCCTGGTCTGCGAGTACGTGCGGGGCGAGACGCTGCGCGCGGTGATCGAGCGGGATCGTCTCGCGCCGGACGCCGTGGTCGACACCGGCGTGCAGATCGCGGCGGCCCTGGCCGCGGCGCACGCGGCAGGCGTGGTGCACCGCGACCTGAAGCCGGAGAACGTCATCCGCGACGAAAGCGGGCGGCTGCGCATCCTCGATTTCGGCGTGGCGTGGATCGATCCCGCGTCGCCGCTCCCCGTGCGCCGGCTGACCGACGCGGGCGTCCTGCTCGGGACGCCGGCCTACATGTCACCCGAGCAGTTGGACGGGGCGGCGATCGACGCGCGGAGCGATATCTTCGCCCTCGGCGTCCTGCTGTACGAGCTGGCAAGCGGCCGGCACCCGTTCGAGACGTCGACGCCGGCCTCGACCGCCGCGCGCGTGCTGACCGCGGAGCCTCCCAACCTCGCGGAGATCAGCCCCGGGACGCCGGCCGGACTCGCGAGGATCATCGCCCAGTGCCTCGCGAAGGCGCCGGCCGATCGCTACCAGGCCGCATCGGAAGTGGCGCGGGCGCTCGAGGCGTTGCGCGGTTCGGCCGCGGCCCTCGCCGCGGATCCCCGTGGGATCCCGCCGGTCGCTCGCGTCCCGCCCGTCGGTGATGTCGGTAGTCCAGGCGCCCAGGCTGATGTTCGCGTCCCGCCTGTCGCTCGCGTCCCACCGGTCGCTTCCCGCGAGATGGCGCTTCCGTCTTCGAGGCCACGAGGCGCGGGCCGCCCCGCGCCCGGTCACTGGTGGGTGATGCACCAGGTCGTCGTGATGGCCGTTGCCGCGGTGATGGTGTGGCCGGTGGCGCTGGTGAACCAGGATGCGGCCGGCGATTGGACGCTCGCGCTGCTGCTCGCGGTGATCGCCACCGCCGCCGTCAACGGCACGCTCCGGGCGCATCTGCTGTTCCTCTGGGCGTTCAACCCCGGCGAACTGCCGGCGCAGCTGCCGCGGACCGGCCCGTGGTTGCAGCGCTCGGACCGCCTGTTTGCGGCGCTGCTCCTCGTGTGCGCAGTGCCGACCGCGCGCTCCCACCTGGTCCGCTCGGCTGTCCTCGCCGCGGTGGCCGTGGGCTGGATGGCCACCTCGCTGGTCATCGAGCCCGCCACCCGGCGGGCCGCGTTCCGCGACCCCGCAAACGGCTGACCCTCTTCCCGCCGCGATTTCGCATTCAGGGGTGAGGAGCCCTTATGACCACGGCCTCGCCGCACCTTGTCCGCCTGCAGACGAGCGTGTTGTCCGCGTCCGAGAAGCGCCTGCTCGTCTGGATCGCGCGCCGGCTGCCCGCCTGGGTGACGTCCGACCAGCTGTCCGCCCTCGCCCTCCTGGCCATGGCCGGCGCGGGAGCCTCGTATTGGCTGGCGGCGTCGCACCCGATCGGCCTGGTCCTCGTCGTCTGCTGCCTGGCGATCAACTGGTTCGGCGACAGCCTGGACGGCACGCTGGCGCGCGTGCGCGCGACCGAGCGCCCTCGCTTCGGCTACTACGTGGACCACGTGATTGACGCCGTGGGGGCGTTGTTCCTGTTCGGCGGCCTCGCGCTCTCGGGCTACATGACGCCGATCGTCGTGCTCGTGCTGCTGGCGTCGTACTTCCTGGTCCTCATCGAGGTGTATCTCGCGGCACAGGTGCTCAAGACCTTTCGGATGGCGGTCTTCATGATCGGCCCGACCGAGCTTCGGATCGTGCTCGCCATCGGGACGCTCTTCCTGCTCGTTCATCCGCACGCGACGATCTTCGGCCGCACGTACCTGCTGTTCGACGTCACCGGGGTGATTGCGGCCGCTGGCCTCATGGTGGCGTTTCTCGTGTCCGCCGCGCGCAACACCCGCCAGTTGTATCGCGAGGAGCCCCTCCCGTGATCCTCCGGTTCGTGCGTTTCAACGTCGTGGGCGCCCTTGGGATCGTGCTGCAGTTGGCCGCCGTGGCCCTGCTCGTCGGCCGTTCTCGGCCTGCATTACCTCGTGGGGACCGCGCTCGCGATCGAGCTGGCCCTGCTGCACAATTTCGCGTGGCACGAGCGCTGGACATGGCGGGACCGGCGCGAGGGCGGCTCCGCTCCGGCGTCAACGGAACGCGGAACACGGGCAACGGCGACGGCCGTCCGAGGCTCGGTGATCTTCCGTTGTCTCGCCTTTCACGCCGGCAATGGCTGCGTGTCGCTGCTCGGCAGTCTCGCCCTGCTGCCGCTGCTCGTTGGCGTCGTGCACCTGCACTACCTCGTCGCCAACCTGGTGACCATTGCCGCCACCGGCCTCCTCAACTTCCTCATCAGCGACCGCCTCGTTTTTGCGGCCGGCCGGCCGGTGACCGCGACATCGCCCGATCGAGAATTGGCCGGTTTGCGCCCGTGATGCGGGCTACGATGTGAACGGAGGCCAGATGGTGCACCTGTTCACGCCGATCGCGCTCCGCAGCGTCGAGTGCCGCAACCGGATCTTCGTCTCGCCGATGTGCCAGTACCTCCAGCCGCGACGGCTTCCCGACCGACTGGCACCTGGTGCACCTCGGGAGCCGCGCGGTGGGCGGCGCCGGGCTCGTGATGATGGAGGCGACGGCGGTGACGCCAGACGGCCGGATCTCGCCCGACGACATGGGGATCTGGTCCGACGAGCACGCCGCCGCCTTCACGCGCATCACCGCGTTCATCCGCGACCAGGGAGCGGTGCCCGCCATCCAGCTGGCCCATGCGGGACGCAAGGCATCCACCTCCGCGCCGTGGACCGGCGGCGGTCCCGTCGCGGCCGCGGACGGCGGGTGGCAGGTGTCGGCGCCCAGCGCGGTGCCGTTCGCTTCCGGCTACGCCGAGCCGCACGCCCTCGCACCCGGCGAGATCGTCGATCTGGTGCAGCGGTTCGCTGATGCCGCCGCGCGGGCGCTCGACGCCGGCTTCGCGGCGATCGAGATTCACGCGGCCCACGGCTACCTGTTGCACCAGTTCCTGTCGCCCCTCAGCAACCGCCGCACGGACGCCTATGGCGGGACGTACGACAATCGCGTGCGCTTCCCGATCGAGGTGGCGCGCCGCGTCAGGGCCGCGTGGCCCGATCGCCTGCCGCTGCTGGTGCGTCTCTCGGCGACCGATTGGGTGGAGGGCGGCTGGTCGCTCGAGGATTCGATCGAGCTGTCGCGGCGGCTGAAGGCCGAGGGCGTGGACATGATCGACTGCTCGAGCGGCGGCCTCGTGCCCGGGGCGAAGATCCCGATCGGGCCCGGGTACCAGACGCCATTCGCGTCGGCCATCCGAAAGCAGATTGGCCTGGCGACGGCGGCGGTCGGGCTCGTGACGAGCCCGGAGCAGGCCGAACAGATTGTCGCGACGGGCGACGCCGACGCGGTGCTCCTCGCGCGCGAGATGCTCCGCAACCCCTACTGGCCGCTCACCGCCGCGCGCCTCCTGGGCGCCGAGGTTCCGTGGCCGAAGCAGTACCAGAGGGCAAAGAGTCGGTGATTCCTGTCAGTCGGAGATGCTTGTCAGTCGGAGATGCTTGTCAGTCGGAGATGCTTGTCGATGTCTTGGTAGTCTTCGCTGGCGTACGTGCAGCCCTCATCCGAGTGATGCAGCAGTCCGGCCTCGGGACACCGTCGCTTGATCGCCATCCCTAGCGCCTTCAGGTCACGTGCCGGTCATTGACGGCGCTCACGGCCCAGCTCACCACGAAGCGCGAGAACAGGTCGAGAATTGACTGCCAGTACAGCTTGCCGCCGTCCCCGACCACGAACTCCGACGTTTCGCCTGACCCAGCGCTGATTCGGCGCCGCCGCGTGAAGTTCCGATTGAGCAGATTCGCGACTACCGGCTGGTCGTGATCGCTCATCGTCGTGCTCTTGAATCGCTTCCGCTGACGCGCCTTGCAGTCCCTCCTCGCGCATGACCCGCGTCACCCGCTTGCGACTCACGTGGACGTCATGTTCCGACTGATCGTCGTGACGCTTCGACTGCCATAGCGCTGCGACTCGCCGTCTAACGACGCCTGGATCCAGACGCGCAGTCGCTGGTCCGTCTGCGCATAGTCGGCGATGCTCGTCAGTCGGAGATGTCGGCCAGTCGATGGCACTCTCCGGCTCAGGCGTGAGTTTCGACTGACCGCGTGAGTTCCGACTAACCGCGTGAGTTCCGACTGACCGCGTAAGTTCCGACTGACCGCGTCAGTTCCGACTGACGGCGTCGACTAGTCTCCGACTAGTCCGTCAGTTCCGACTGGTCGGCCGCCAACCACCAAGCACGAACGCCGGATCGCGGTAGTTGGCGATCGACTCGGCGTCGCGCACCGCGTCCAACTGGCGCGATGCCGGGTGCCGGCTCGCGACATCCGCCGGGGCTCCATCCGCGATCCGCCGGCTCGCGAACTCGAGGTAGCGGACACGGCCCGGGTTGGCGGGCAGCTGCCACGCGACCGGGTTGATGTCGCCGAGCGCGCTCTCCAGCGTGACGATCTCGCTGTCCGGGTAGTTCTCGGTGTTCCGCGCGAGGTACGGGGCGGCGCCCGGCGCGGTCTCGAAGCGGCAGCGGTCGAACACGAAGCCGTGGCTGGCCGACGTGCTGCGCACCCACATGAACGGGCCGGCCGACTGCTCGCGGAGCACGGTGTTGCGGAAGAAGGCCGGCCCGCGGCCCCACAGGAAGTCGACGTCGCCCGCGATCAGGCTGTCCTCCACGAACACCGGGTCGTTGAACTGAACGGTGTCCTGGTGGCTGCGGAGCGTCGCGCGGCGCACCAGGTTCCGCCCGCCCGACAGGAGCAGCGCCTCGGCCTGGCTGCCGCCGAACGGCGTGAGGTTCTCGATCGTGAGGTTCTCGATCTCGATGCCTGTCGATCGGTCCGCATGGAACACCGCGCGCCGGTAGGGGAACGTGCCGGGCAGCTCGTTCGTCCTCCCGCCCGGCGGCGGCCCGTTGAAGCGCTCGTTGTTCGCGTAGCAGATCACCACTCCATCCCGGTCCTCGCCGGCGAAGGTGATGTCGCGCTTGTTCCGGAAATAGACGATCTCCTCGTACCGGCCGCGCTTGACGACGATGGTGACGCGACGCGGCACGTCAGGCGGGATCGCATCCACGGCGCCCTGCACCGTGTGAAAATCGCCGGTGCCGTCCGCCGACACGACCAGGCGTCCGCGCTCCAGCGAGGGCGGCGTCGTGCGCGTGCGGAACGTCCACCCGCCTGGAGGACCGCCGTCGAATCCGGGAGCGACGATGGCGCCGCGATCGATCTGCACCTCGTAGGCGTGGCCGTACGCGAGGACGTTGTTGTGGAGGTAGATGGTGGCCGTGTTGCCGCGCACGATTACCGGGAGGAAGTGAAAGCCCTCGGTGAAGCCGCCAATCACCGTCTGCTGAAACCGCGGCGCCACGCCGGCGTCCGTGGACGGCCGGATGGCGGCATCGACAGAGGACGTTCCCGGCGGCGGCCCGGCGGGAATGGACAGGTCGAGCGTGTCGACGAGTTGGTGCGTCACGGCGTCGAAGACCTGGATGCGGCCCGCCGCGCCGATCTGCGGAGGAGCGTCGAACGCCAGGACGAGGTGCGTGTCGGGCGCGACATTCGACGCGCGGTGGACGGGGTAGCGCGAGGAGACAGCTGAGTACGCGCCCGGCAGGGTGATGCGAACTGCGGCAGGCCCGGACATCGAACAGAGCGCGAGGATCAAGCCGAGGCAGGTGATCCGCATGACGGGGAATGCTATACCCGTCTGGTGTTGGCGACGAGAGAGCGTTGCCGCCTCCGTCCCCCTCGACGGATCACCCGGGAAGCGGGACGGCATGCCGCTCGAGCTTATTCGCGCGCTTTGACCTCGATGTCGCCCACTCGCTCGCGGACGTCGAAACACGGCTGGTTTTGAGTGGCGGGTCCGTTCATGACGTGCCCATCGTCCAGCGCGAATTCCGAACCGTGCCACGGACAGACGACCGATCCGTCTTTCAGCGTCCCTTCCGAGAGCGGTCCTCCCATGTGGGTGCAGGGATGCGCCAGTGCGCACAGCCTGCCGCGCTTCCTGGCGAGGAGCAGATCCGAATCGTCTTTGCGCACCCGCTTCATGGAGTCTTCCGGCACATCCGCCGTGCGCGCCACCGCAGTAAACGATTCCGGGCCTTCGACGGCCGCGTGCGTGACGCCGATCCGCTGACCGTAGACGAGCTCGCCACCGAACCACGCCGCACCGACGGCGACGCCATAGCCAGCCAGCGCGCACGTCTGACCCGACCGGCGCGAACCGTTCCTGCGAAGGATATAGGCCGTCGCATAGAGCGTAGTGGCCGCGATGTTCAACAGACCGTGCACCAGACCCGTTCTGCGTGATCGCCCGGACGTCTCGGACCAATCCGTCAGCCCAGTCACCGCCGCAGCCGCCGCTCCGGCGAGCCCGACCGCGATCGCAACGTCGGCCGCACGGGCCGTGGCTCCGTCGCGGTTTCGCGCCGCCACGGCATCAAGCACGAGTCCGGTCGTCCAGGCACCCAAGGGCAGGTCGGTGAACACGGGATGCAGCGGATGGCCGAGCCAGACCCCGTGGGCCGCGTTCTTCAGGCGCTGACCGGTGGGGCCTGCCGCCTCGTATATGCCTCGAACCGCCTGGCTCAGCGGCTTCGCCAACGTGTCGAGCGACGGCTGATCCACGAGTCTGGCCAGAGTATTTGTCCCGTCCATGTCACCTCACCCCCAGTCGCGAGCGTACTCAAGAGGGATGCCCGATTTGAGGAGATGTCCTTGCATGACTTTTCAACAAGGAGACGCCATGGCCGTGGCACTGCATCAGTCGGGCGTCACTGAATGCGATGCACGCGGTTGAGGCTGGAGGGACGCATGTCGAGGACCACGTCCGATGTGTTGGTGGAACGTCTGATTGACTGGGGTGTCGGCGTTGTCTTCGGCCTGCCCGGCGACGGCATCAACGGCATCATGGAAGCGCTGCGCACCCGCCAGGACCGCATCTCGTTCTTGCAGGTCCGGCACGAGGAAGCCGCAGCATTCATGGCGTGTGGATACGCGAAATACACCGGGCGGCTCGGCGTGTGCGTCGCCACATCGGGGCCCGGGGCGATCCACCTGCTGAATGGGCTGTACGACGCGAAGATGGACGGCGCACCGGTTCTCGCGATCACCGGCCAGACGTACCACGATCTGATCGGCACGCGCTATCAGCAGGAAGTGGACCTTCTGGCCCTGTTCAAAGATGTCGCGCTGTATAACCAGCAAGTCCTCGGCGCCGGTCACGTTCGCGCGCTGGTCGATGCCGGTTGCCGCGCGGCGCTCTCGCTTCGCGGCGTCGCGCACATCACCTGTCCTGTCGATCTTCAGGAACAGCGAGTCCAGGACGATGAGCCGTCACAAAAGAAGGTTGAGGGGCACACATCTGACGCCTGGCGACCACCGATCGTGGTGCCGTGCGACGCCGACATCCGCGCTGCGGCCGACCTGCTGAACGCCGGAACGAAGACCGTGATACTCGCCGGGCAGGGAGCGTTGGGCGCCGGAGCCGAACTCGAGCAGCTTGCCGACCTGATGGCCGCTCCCATCGTCAAACCGCTGCTGGGCAAGGCGGTCGTACCTGACGACTCGCCGTTCACCACCGGCGGGATTGGGCTCCTTGGCACCGAGCCGTCCGAAGTTGCGATGGAGCAATGCGACACGCTGCTGATGGCCGGCACCAGCTTTCCGTACATGGAGTTCTATCCGAAACACGACGCCTGTCGCGGCGTGCAGATCGACCGCGATCCGTCGCGGATCGGGTTGCGCTTTCCAGTTGAAGTCGGACTGTGCGGCGACGCGCGAAGTACGCTGCAGGCCCTGATCCCGCTCATCCGACGTCGAGAGGATCGGTCCTTCCTCGAATCCGCACGCACCGGCATGCGCGCGTGGCGGGAGTTGCTGCACACGCGTTCCCATCGGGACGATGTGCCGATGAAGCCGCAGGTCGTGGCGGCCGCGCTGAACGAACTGCTGGCTGACAACGCGATCATCTCTACCGACTCGGGCACGATCACGACGTGGGCGGCACGATACATCGAGACCAGACGCGGCCAGCTCTTTTCATGTTCCGGGAATCTGGCCACGATGGCACCTGGACTGCCGTATGCGATCGCGGCGCAGGTGGCGTACCCGGGCCGTCAGTCGGTCGCATTCGTGGGCGACGGCGGCTTCACGATGCTCATGGGCGAATTCGCCACCGCCGTGAAGTATCGGCTGCCGATCAAGGTCGTCATCATCAAGAACAACACGCTCGGAATGATCAAATGGGAACAGATGGTCTTCCTTGGCAACCCCGAGTACGGTGTGTCGCTCGAGCCGATCGATTTCGTCCGCTTTGCCGAGGCCTGCGGAGGCATCGGTTTCCGGTGTGAGCGGCCCGAGGAGGCGCGGTCGGCGCTCGAAGCGATGCTGCTCGCCGATGGTCCCGCATTGTGCGAAGCGGTCGTCGACCCGTTCGAACCGCCGATGCCTGCACGCGTGACGGCCAAACAGGCCCTTCACATGGCCGAATCGCTCGCGAAAGGACAGCCGAACCGCGGACGGATCGCGCTCACGCTGTTCCGCGACAAGATTCACGATTTCAAGGGGCGGTAATCCCGTGGTGAGCGGTCAATGACCGGCGACGCATCGATCGTCACGGCGAACGCGCGGTTGGTCCGCGTGCCGTTGGATCCACCGCGCGGCGACGCGATTCAGAAGTTCGACGCGCTCGAATTGCCGATCGTCGACATCACCGATCGTGCAGGCCACCGTGGCACGGGGCTTCGGGTACACCATCGGTACCGGTGGCACCGCGATTCACACGCTCCTTCAGGACGATCTCCTGCCGCAATTGCCCGGAACGGACAGTCGGAAGATCGTGCAGATTGTGGAGCGCCTGCGGAAGAGCATCCACGCGCTGACGCCAGGCTGCGTCGCGTCGACGGCGCTGGCGGCGATCGACATCGCCCTCTGGGACCTGGCCGGTCATCGCGCCAATGCGCCGCTCTACCTAATCCTCGGAGGCGCGCAGGATCGCGTGCGGCTGTACAACACACACGTCGGATGGTTGAACCGCGATCTCGATGAGATGGTCGCCTTGTCACGCGAGGCGGTGGAGCGTGAGGGCTTTACTGCGCTCAAGCTGAAAGTCGGCAAGACCGATCCAGAGGAAGACCGCGAGCGGGTGGCCAAGGTCCGCGAGGCCGTCGGCCGCGCGACGACGCTCATGATCGATGCGAACCAGTCATGGACCGTCGATCAGGCCATCGGGCGAATCAAACGGCTGGAACGATACGATCTCTATTGGATCGAGGAGCCGCTCGAGGCGACTGATCTTGCCGGGTTCGAGCGACTCGGCCAGCACGTCGCCACGGCGCGAGCGGGCGGTGAAAGCCTGTACAGTCCAGCGGCGTTTTCCGATGCCGTCCGGCGCCAAGCGCTCGACATCCTCCAGCCGGACGTCGCGCGCATCGGCGGGATCACGAACGCGATGACCGTGTGCCACCTGGCTGCGGCGGCCAACCTGCCGGTCGCTCCCCATGTATCGCCGGAACTCAGCATCACGGTCGCGGCCGCGGTCCCGAACAGCGTGTTCGTGGAGTACATCCCGCAGATGGAGCCGCTCCTGAAGCGGACGCTGCAGCGCCGCGACGGGTACGGCATCCCGTCCAATGCGGCCGGCCACGGTATCGAGTTCGATCCGGACGCGTTGGAACGGTTCACGGTACGGGTGACCGCGGGACCCGAAGCCGCGCGGGAAGACACGGCCGCCGCGGCGTCCCATCACGGGGCCTCGGAGCGAGAACGATGAAACAGACCGTCGTCATTACGGGGGCATCGGCTGGCGTCGGTCGGGCGACCGTCCGGGCGTTCGCACGACACGGCGCCGATATCGGCTTGCTCGCGCGCGGCGAGGACGGCCTCGACGGCGCCCGACACGACGTGGAAGCGGAGGGCGGACGTGCGCTGGCGCTTCCCACCGATGTGGCCGATGCCGACCAGGTTGAAGCAGCTGCCGAACGGGCCGAGCGCGAGCTCGGTCCGATCGACGTGTGGGTCAACAACGCGATGGTCTCCGTCTTCTCACCCGTGAAGGAGCTCCAGGCCGAGGAGGTCAAGCGGGTGACCGAGGTTACTTACCTGGGCGTGGTCTATGGCACGCTCGCCGCGCTCAGACGGATGCTGCCGCGCAACCGTGGTACGATCGTACAGGTCGGATCGGCCCTCGCGTACCGCGGCATCCCGCTCCAGGCGGCATACTGCGGCGCGAAGCATGCGATTCAAGGCTTCACCGAGTCGTTACGCTGCGAATTGCTGCATGACGACAGCCGCGTCCACGTCACGATGGTGCAGTTGCCCGCGATGAACACGCCGCAGTTCGACTGGGTCAAGAGCCGCATGCCGCGCGAGCCGCAACCGGTGCCACCGATCTACGCGCCGGAAATCGCCGCCGACGCCATCGTGTGGGCCGCGACGCATCGGCGTCGCGAGCTCAGTGTCGGTGCCCCGACGGCGGGCGCGATCTGGGGAAACAAGATCGCATCGGGCTTGTTCGATCGCTACCTCGCGAAGACCGGATACGACGCACAACAGACGGACCAACCCGCTGATCCGGCAAGGCCCCACAATCTGTGGACGCCCGTCCCCGGCGATCATGGCGCGCACGGGCGATTCGCGGCGCGCACCACGAGCTCGAGTCCCCAGACGTGGACGAACGAGCATCTCGCAGTATTGCTCGGTCTGGTCGTGGGCGGCGCCGCGATGATCTGGAGCGCACGCGAATGGCCACTGCGAACCTGACCGCCGGTTCTCTGGGCGCGACGGGTCGGCGATTCGACACCGATCTTCCCGACGACCTTCGGGGGGCGATCCGCGGCGAGGTGCGATTCGATCGCGGCAGCCGCGCGCTGTATGCGACCGACGGCTCCAACTATCGGCAGGTGCCCATTGGCGTCGTCGTTCCGCGAGACCTCGACGACGTGGTCGTCGACGGTCGACATCTGCCGGCAGCACGGCGTTCCGATCCTGTCGCGCGGCGGCGGCACGAGCCTCGCCGGTCAATGCTGCAACGTCGCGGTCGTCATCGACATGTCGAAGTACGTCAATCGCGTCGTGAACATCGACGCGGAGCGCCGGATTGCGCGCGTGGAGCCGGGCGTCGTCCTCGACAGCCTGCAGCATGAGGCGGCGGGGCACGGGCTCATCTTCGGCCCGGACCCTGCCACTCATACGCACTGCACGCTCGGCGGCATGCTGGGTAACAACTCCTGCGGAGTCCACGCGGTCATGTCGGAGTTCTACGGCCCCGGCGCGCGAACGTCCGACAACACCGAGCGAGCTCGAAGATCCTGACCTATGACGGCCTTCGCATGTGGGTCGGCCCGACCCCTGACGACGAAGTGCGACACATCATCGCGGCGGGTGGACGTCGCGGACAGATCTATCGCGCGTTGCTCGAATTGCGCGATCGGTACGGTGACCTGATTCGTCGGCGTTATCCGAAGATCCCGCGTCGAGTCTCCGGCTACAACCTCGACGAATTGCTTCCCGAGCGCGGCTTCAACGTGGCACGCGCGCTGGTCGGCACGGAGTCGACGTGCGTCACGATCCTGCGAGGCGGACATGATCCTGATCGACCGACCGCGAGCGCGGTCATTGCTCGTGCTGGGTTATCCGGACGTGTATCGGGCTGGCGATCATGTGCCGGAGATCCTCGAGTTCCGGCCGATTGGCCTCGAAGGCCTGGATGACCGCCTGATCGACGACATGAAGAGAGCCCGGATTCATCCGGAGAACGTGTCGCTGCTGCCGGACGGCAAAGGATGGCTGCTCGTCGAGTTCGGCGGCGACACGAAGGCCGAGAGCGACGCGAAGGCGACGGCCGCGATGACTGCGCTGCGCAAGAGACCGCACGCGCCGACGATGAAGCTGTACGACGATCCGGCGGCCGAGGAGCGGCTCTGGAAGGTCCGGGAGTCGGGACTCGGCGCCACGGCGCACGTGCCGGACGCGCCCGTCACCTGGGAAGGGTGGGAGGACTCGGCGGTGCCGCCGGATCGCGTCGGCGACTACCTTCGAGACTTGCGCGCGACTGTTCGACAAGTACGACTACGAGTGCGCGTTCTACGGGCACTTCGGGCAGGGTTGCATCCACACGCGAATCGACTTCGATCTCGAATCGACTCCCGGCATCGAGAAATACAGAGCGTTCATGGATGACGCCGCGGACGCTCGTCGTCTCGCTACGGCGGCTCGCTCTCGGGCGAACACGGCGACGGGCAGTCGCGAGGCGGAGTTCCTGCCGAAGATGTTCGGGCCGGAGCTCGTGGAGGCGTTCCGCGAGTTCAAGCGGATCTGGGATCCCGACGGCCTGATGAATCCGGGCAAGATCGTCGATCCGTACCGCATCGATCGAGAACCTGCGCCTGGGTGCTGACTACCGGCCCGCCGCAGCCAGCGACGCACTTCCGTTTTCCGCAGACCACGGCAGCTTCGCGTTTACGACGATCCGCTGCGTCGGCGTCGGCGAATGCCGCCGGCACGAAGGCGGCACGATGTGCCCGAGCTACACGGGCGACGCGCGAGGAGGCGCACTCGACGCGCGGGCGCGCGCGCCTGCTCTTCGAGATGCTGCACGGCGACCCGCTCGAACGGGGGCTGGAAGGACGAGCACGTCAAGGAGGCGCTCGATCTCTGCCTCGCCTGCAAAGGCTGCAAGAGCGACTGCCCGGTGAACGTCGACATGGCGACGTACAAGGCCGAGTTCCTCTCGCACTACTACGAAGGGCGCCTGCGACCGCGGACCGCGTACACGATGGGGTTCATCCATCGGTGGGCGCGGTTGGCGTCGCACGTTCCGCGATTGGTCAACCTCGTCGCACAGACGCCGGGTCTGTCGACACTCGTCAAAGCTGTGGCTGGCATCTCACGGCATCGTGGCCTGCCGCGGTTCGCGAACCGTACATTCGTCGACTGGTTTCGATCGCGCGTCCCCGACCCGTCTGGGTGCACGGGGCCCACGTGTCCTGCTCTGGCCGGATACGTTCAACAACCATTTCCACCCGGACACCGCCATCGCCGCCACCGACGTGCTCGAAGCCGCTGGCTGTGATGTCACCCTGCCAGCTGGAGCTCTGTGCTGCGGCCGACCGCTCTACGATTACGGGTTTCTCGAGCGGGCCAAAGGCCTGCTCCGAAACGCCATCGACGCGTTGCGACCGGAAATCGAGGCAGGTACACCGATCGTTGTCCTCGAGCCGAGCTGCTACGCGGTGTTCCGCGATGAGCTCGTGAACCTCTTTCCAGATGACCCGCACGTGCAGAAATTGTCGCGACAGACATTTCTTCTGGCGGATTTTCTGAGAACGCACGTGCCCGGGTACACGCCGCCACGACTGAGCCGGCGGGTGATGCTGCACGGGCACTGCCATCACAAGGCCATCGCCACCTTGGGTCATGAAGAGGCATTGGCGCGGGACATGACGACCGACCTCCAGGTTCTCGACTCAGGCTGTTGTGGAATGGCCGGAAGCTTCGGCTTCGAACGCAATCATTTCGATGTCTCGATGCAGATAGGCGAGCTGGTGCTCCTGCCGGCCGTGCGGCACGCGACAGCGGACACGCTGATCATCGCAGACGGGTTCAGCTGTCGGGAACAAATCGAGCAGGGAACAGGACGTCGAGCCGTGCACGTGGCGCATGCGCTGCGGCTCGCGATGGGTAGTCGGCGCCGGAACGGCAATGCGCCGGTCGAAGACGGAATCTTGCCGCCGCGACGGGACGTCTTGCCGGCTCGTGACGTGGCCGCGGCGGCGCTATCGTGATCGGGGTCGCTCTCAGCGTCTCTGCTCTGTGGCCACGAGGACGACGACCATGAAGACGGCATTGCACTGGACTTGCACCCGAGGGACAGTTTCAGGGACAATCAAGGTCGCCGATCACGGTCGACAATTCGAAAGTCCGCAAGTCGTTGTGCGACAATAGTCCGCTCCATGCGGTGAGGTGGCCGAGAGGCTGAAGGCGGCGGTTTGCTAAACCGTTATACGGGCTAAAACCTGTATCCAGGGTTCGAATCCCTGCCTCACCGCCAGTTAAGTTGTTCTATCCATTGATCTTTCCTTCCGAGACCCGTCCCCGTCTCCAAAATGTCTCCAAAACTCTGTGACGCCCGAGCGGCTGATCCAGCAGCCGAATCGCGCTGTCGAGCGCCGCCGGACTCAGGTGCATGTAGCGCTGCGTCATGCCCAGCTCCCGATGTCCGGCGAGCTCCTGAATCGCCCGCGCGCGGCGCGCCGCGCATCGCCAGGTGCGAGCAGAACGTGTGACGCAGGATGTGCACGCCGTCCTGCGACAGCTTCGCCCGCCGTGACGCGCGCAGCACGCGGTACTGCACCATCTGCCGCGTGAGCGGCTGCGCCGTCGTCCTGGCACAGCACGCGCGGGCCTCCGCAGATGCCGATGCTCGCGGAGCGCCGCCGCCAGTCGGATGCGTGAGCGGCACGTAGCGCAGCCGTCCGCCCTTCGGCGTCGTCACCTGGCCGTTCCAGTCCGACCGCTGGACGCAGAGTCTGCCGCTTCGCCGAGATCGACGTCGCTCCACTCGAGCGCGATCATCTCGCCGCACCGCAGGCCCGCCTCACCGCCCAGGAGCACGATGAGGTGCGTCGCGCGATCGATCGACTCGTGCCGCCGCGACGAGTCGTTCGTACTCGTCGAAGTCGTAGAACGACATCGACGTCTTCGGCACCGGCAGCAGCTTGATCGCGCACGGCATGCGATCGATCACGTCCCACTCGACCGCCTTCTTCAGCAGCACGTTCAGCACCGTCAGGATGTTGTTGACCGTCTTGGGCGCCTTCGTGCTCAAGCGGCTCTTGAGCCGTTGCACGTCCTCGCTCTTGATCGCGTCGAGCCGCTTGTGACCCAGCGCCGGCACCAGGTGCACGCGCAGGATCATCTCCTTCGCCGCGATCCCGCTCGGCTTCTGCCGATTCGCCCGCGCGTGGCCGTCGAGGAATCTCGACGCGAACTCTCGTAATGTGGGCACCTCCTTCGGTGGCGCGTTGTCTTGCGGCGGCTTCATCAGTCGCTCGAACAGCACGCGTTCGCGGCCTTCAGCCCACCGCGCGGCGGCCGATCGTGACGACACCGGAGCGCGTTTGCGCTCCCGGACTCCCGCGTGCCGTCAGGCGTGACGACACGGATGTCGACCTCCCAGCCGCCTCTCCGATACGGACGGATTGTGACGCTCATCGCCAGTTACTCCTCTGGCGATGGCGCGCGCTTCTGGTCCAGCCAGTCTAGCAAATCGTCGGCGCGCAGGAGCACTCGCCGGCGGATGCGGATGACGCCAGGCAACTGCCGCCGCTCGATCATCGCGTAGATCGCACGGCGCGTTGTGCGCAGCAGATCCGCCGGCTTCGTCGACGGTGAGCAGAACGGGCAGCGGCCGGTGCTGGTCCAGAGGACGACGAGGATTGGCTGCAGGACGCACGTCCGCGCTGAAGACGGTCGGCATCGCGGTCATGGCCGCACCTCCCGTCGCTCCGTCACGACGATGGACGGGCCGCTCGCGGCCCGCCGGTCTTGCGCCTCCGGCGCGTGCCGCTCGAGCCACGCATCGATCCACTCGGTTTTCAGGCGAATGGCGCGCCGTCCGGCAATCCGCGCGTGACGGATTTCGCGGCGCTCGCATGCGGTGTAGATGGTGTCGCGGCTCACGCCTGCGTAGTC
>CAVRWB010000014.1:0-355280 GCA_963724775.1 uncultured Acidobacteriota bacterium | reverse complement strand
TCGAGTATCGTCGGAAGAGTGCTAAGAAAGTCAGGGCCTAGCTCAAGCACGTTGTGGGGCTGGCCACATGTGGCGGCGACTTGTTTCGCTATGATCACATCTGCAGTGCTTCTGTACATGCTTCCAAACGTGTAGCAGGGGACTGACCCGTGAGCGGCTTCCAGGGACGCCATGATCATGCGGGAGTCGAGGCCTCCGGTCAGCGACACACCGACGTCCGGGCCGCGCCGAACCGCGCGAGTGACGGCGCCTCTCAGGCTCTCCTGTATGTTGTCGAGAAACTCGGAGTCTGTGAGCGGATGGAGTCCTTCCAGGTCTGTCGGACTGAAGTCCCGCCGTCGTTTGGCTTGCGGTCCCCCTTCGATGGCTAAGACCGTCCCGGCTTCGACGACCTCGATTCCCCGGAATGGGAATCGCGTTCCGACAGTACCAACCGAGAGCGAGCAACTCGGCGAGGCCTAATTTCATCGAAAGCGCGTGTTTCTGGCGCGACCGCGAGAATCGCCTTAGCCTCCGAGGCGAAGAGAAGTCGCGCGTCCGTTGTTGTGGAGGAAAATCCGTTCTCTTCCCGTAACTGAATCAGCGAACAGCCAGCACCTGCGGGACTCTCGGTCGGCTATGAACCCAGAGCGAATGCCCGCAAGGCGGGCGAAACACTTCTCCCCGAGACACCTGTACGAGCCGAACGAGTTCGGCCGGCGCCGGGGCCCATGCCGTCGTCTCGTTTCCGGACTTCCGGTTCACAGGCTTCGTCACCCGTCGGTCATGGCCACGATGGCGCGGCCAGGTTCATGCGGCGTGGCTTGTCAGGAGTAGACACACAACACGACCGATGCAGCAGCTCAAGCGACGGAATAGAACGAAGGGTCGCTGAGTACACACGGCTCATACAGCATTGCCAACGCCATCATCCTTACGACGCCTGGAGCTTCTTCCTGCTGGCCCTGCTCTCCGACGGTCTCTCGATTACCCCGAAGATCCCTGGCACTGGGCGCTCCAGTCGATCAGCCTTACCGCCCCGCCATCCTGGTGACGCCCCGGCACGGAGGCCGTTAACGGTCACGAGCCGGTTGACCCCTCCATGGCCGACAGCCGCCCGTCCATGAGCCGGGTCCCAATCCACACCCGTGTGCGGACACACCGTCCTCCCCTCGCCCGTCAGCGGCAGATCCAGCCGCTCGCCGAACGGGCTCATCCAGCCCACCTGCCGGGCGGGGACGCCCATGACAAGTGCATAGGGCGCCACGTCGCGAGTCACGACGCTTCCCGCGCCCACGAAGGCGTGTTCGCCGATCGTCACTCCGCAGACGATGGTGCAATTGGCGCCCAGCGTCGCGCCGCGCTTGACCAGCGTGTCCAGGTACTCGTCCTTGCGCGACACGTCGCTGCGCGGGTTGATGACGTTGGTGAACACCATGCTCGGCCCGCAGAACACGTCGTCCTCGAGCGTGACGCCGTGTAGATCGAGACGTTGTTCTGGATCTTGACGTTGTCGCCGATCACCACGCCGGTGCGCGACGAAGACGTTCTGACCGATGTTGCAGCGCGCGGCCGATCCGCGCGCCCGCCATGACGTGGACGAAGTGCCAGATCTTCGTGCCGTCGCCGATGCTGCAGCTCCGTCGTCGACGATGGCGGACTCGTGAACGAAGAACGTCATGGTCACCTCGCCTGGCCAGGACCCGATCGCGATGGGATGCGCGACGTCGCCGGCGCGGCGTCACCGGCGCTCTGCCGGATTCGATGCGTCAGCTCGATCGACGGCCGCGCGTCGTCGATGCCGAAGCCGCGGCCGGCCAGCATCTCCTCGTAGACGCGCGTGTGCAGATCGGCGAAGCCCTCGCTGAACTCGATCTCCTCGCCGTCGACGGTGATCGAGCGGAACGTCGGTCCTTGCGCCGGGCTCCGGCGCGAAACGGCAGGTCGGCGCGATCGGTCGACAGGAACCAGCGCACGTCGCGCGCGCTCGAGCTCGAGCAAGCCCGCCATGCGCGTGCGCTCGCGCAGGTGCACCTCGCGACTCGTGCACCGGCCCGAACAGCCACAGCAGCAGGTCGAAGAAATGGATGCCGATGTTGGTGGCGATGCCGCCCGACCGCTCGTCGTCGCCCTTCCACGACACGTCGTACCAGCGGCCGCGCGCGGTGACGTAGGTCAGCTGCACGTCGTGCGCGCTGCGCGGCGCTCGCCGCGCAGCGCGCTCGCGCAGCGCGATCAGCTGCGGGATGCAGGCGCAGCTGCAGCACGGTGTAGACGCGCCGGCCCGGTCTCGCGCTCGAGCTCCTGCAGCGCGTCGAGGTTCCACGGGTTGATGACGAGCGGCTTCTCGCAGATCGCGTCGGCGCCGACGCGCAGCGCCAGCCGCATGTGCGCGTCGTGCAGGTAGTTCGGCGAGCAGATGCTCACGTAGTGCACGCGCTGTCGGTCTCCTGCCCGGCGCAGCTTCTCGAGGTGGCGGTCGAAGCGCTCGATCTCGGTGAAGAACCGCACGTCGAAGCCGTACTCGTCGAGCACGCCGACGGCGTCGTGCGGATCGACGGCCGCCACGAGCCCGTTGCCGGTGTCGCGAATGGCGCGCAGGTGGCGCGGCGCCACGAAGCCGCCCGCGCCGATCAAGGCGAAGTTGTATGACACGGTGCTAGTCCAGAAAGGTGTGGCCAGCCGGCCTGGTGAACGGGACTCGATCCGCCAGCAGTCCAGCGTCAGGCGCGGGCAATTCCGCTTCGAGGGTTCCATACTCGTAATATCGGTCACGGCCTCGCCGCCATCGACGCGCCGGGCCCGTGAACGCGAACCGTCACCCCGCGGGCACACGCGGGCGCGGAGACCGTAACGCGGGTTGTCGACGACACCGCAGTCTGTTCGCAAAGGCGATGGACCGCCGCCAACTGAACCAGTCGACCGCCTCCCAGCCGTCGCGAACCACGCGGCAGTCTGCCCGATCTCGTCCAGCAACGCCCTGTAGACGTCGCGCCATTGACGCTCCGGAGCGAGGCTGCGGTCGTGCCAGTTGATGACCACGGTGCCGGCGTACGTTCGGCGTTCGCCACGAATCCGACGACACACCGCCAGCGCCTCCGTCCCGGCTCAACCCCATGCGCTTCGGAAAGAGGAGCGCTGAGTCCATGATCGCCAGCGGCAACTCCAACAGGCACGCTGACCCCGGCAGGCGGTACACCTGGGAGGTGCCCGCCCGGTACCCCACGGCCTCGTTGTAGCCCCAGGTCGAGTCGAACGCGAAGCCGGCCGACTCGAGTCGCGACGGCGACTGTTCATCGAAGTACAGCCAGTGCATCCTCACGCCGGCCGGCTCGGCCCCTGTGACCGCGGTGATCTCCGCCAACTCCGAACGGCCGGCGTCGGCATCCCGCCACGCATCGAGGCCGTGCACGGCGAGCTCGCATGCCGCGAGCCGCGGCGGCTTTCAACTCGCCCGACAATCTCGCTCGCCTGGTAATTCACTGCGCGGCTCCGCTCGACGCGCACCATGCGGGGCTACGCCGCGACGGTTGCGGAAAGGAACGATGAAGAACGTCGAGGGACGGCCTCCGTCCGCGCGTTTGTAGTCGTCGAAGGGACGCCAGAAGTCGGGTAACACCCTGAGGAACACCAAGGGGAGCGACAGTGCGGCCGCGCAGTTGCGGAGCGCCTCAGCGAGCGGCCGCCTTCGCTCGGAGGACGTCGACCAGCGTGCCGACCGACGCGCGGGCCGATGAAGCCCGCGAGCGTGCGGTCCAACAGGTGCCGCCTGATTCCGAAGAAGTCGACGTCGTGCGTCAGGCAGCAGACGAACTGGCAGCCGGCCGGGATGCGGAGTGACTTCGAGGAAGGCCACACCGGACTGGATCAGCATGTCCCGGAGGACGGCGATGTGCAGATCCAGTGTCGGAATCAGGGCATACGACGCCGGCTGGCCTCCGTCAGCAGGTATCGCACTTCCTCGAAGAGGTCGTACCCGACGCGCCAGCACTTGCGGCCTTGGGTGGTCGAGGTGTAGTCGAGCGCGCCGCGTTCAGTGACCAAGGTTGGCTCGCCGCCGTTGTGAAAGCTAGCCGCCCCCCGGTAGAGCGGGAAGGACACTCCTGCCCGCTCGACCACCGCGACACCGGGGCTGATCTCGACCCCGACGCCCGCGGCGCAGTCAACGTCCAGCTCAGCGGACCCGTAAGCGATGAGCAGATCGGTCTGTACGCCCTCCGGTTCGCCGACAGTGCTCAGCACCGCACGATAGTGCACGCCTGCAACCGCCGGTTCCCACGGAGTCTTGAACAGCTCGAAGAACTCGCGGACAGTGCCCAGCTCGCCCGGGCTGACCGCTACGCCGATCATCGGCTCAGCACCTCCGTTGCGCGCAGGGAGCCGCTCGACGATGCCTCGACGAAGGCCGCCGTCGCGAGAGCCACTCGCTCCTGCTGCTCGGCGGTCAGCCCCGGGAACATCGGCAGCGACAGGATTTCGCCGCCACGCGCTCGGTCACCGGCAGGCTGCCCGGCGCGTAGCCCCACTCGCGGTAGCACTTCTGGAGGTGAACGGGCACCGGGTAGTGCAGCCCGGTGAAGACGCCCTGCGATTTCAGGTGCTCGCCCAGCCCCTCGCGGTCCTTGGTGCGGATGACATAGAGGTGGTAGATCGCCCGGCTGGTCTCGGGCTCGAACGGGACGACGATGCCCGGGATCTTCGAGAGCAGCTCGGCGTACCGCGCCGCCGCTGCCCGGCGCTGCCGCGTTCCACGCGTCCAGGTGCCGCAGCTTGATCCGGAGGAACGCCGCCTGGATGGCGTGCAGCCGCCCGTTGTACCCCTCGAGGTCGTGGTAGTACTTCTGCGCCTGGCCGTGCTCGCGCAGCATCTTGACGGTCTTCGC
Organism: uncultured Acidobacteriota bacterium; assembly: GCA_963724775.1. Taxonomy (GTDB): domain Bacteria; phylum Acidobacteriota; class Vicinamibacteria; order Vicinamibacterales; family Fen-181; genus CAVRWB01. The sequence continues at coordinate 350,418 of CAVRWB010000014.1, read as the reverse complement.
CACCTGCTCGTCGTCCGTCGTCACCGCGCCGCCCTCGCCGCACGAGCCGAGGTTCTTGCCGGGGTAGAAGCTGAACCCCGCTGCCTTGCCAAACGTTCCCGTGCGCCGCCAGCCGCCCGACCTCGGACCGGTACTCGGTCCCCTGCGCCTGGGCGGCATCCTCGACGACCAGCAGGTCGAAGTGCGCCGCGATGGACAGGATCGCGTCCATGTCTGCCGCCTGGCCATACAGGTGAACGGGCAGCACCGCCTTGATCGGCAGGCCGGTACGCTTGCCGAGCGGCCGGCCGGTGGCCGGGTCCTTGGCGCAGGCCCTCAGGTACTCGACGAGCGCGTCCGGGCTCATGGTGTAGGTGCGCTCGTCGATGTCCACGAACTCGGTCCCGGCGCCCGCCTGGCTGATCGCCTCGACGGTGGCGATGAACGTGTGCGACACGGTCACCACCGCGTCGCCGCGGCCGACGCCCGACGCCATCAGCGCGAACCGCACGGCGTCGGTGCCGTTGGCCACGCCCACGCAGTACTTGGCGCCGCAGTACTCGGCGAACTCCCGCTCGAACGCCTCGACCTCCTTGCCGCCCACGAACGCGGCGGAGTGGACCGCCTGACGGAACGCTTCCACCAGTTCCTCTTCGAGCTCGCGATGCGGCGTGACCAGGTCAAGGAACGGAATGGGTTGGTTGGACATGATGGCTCCCGATGAATGAAGGGAAGGCGGCTCAGCCGACGAGGTGCTCTGGTAGAGCAGAGCGGCCGGTCGAGATCCAGCGCCGCATCGGGCAGGTGCGCGATGACGCGGCGGGCCGCGCGGGAGACGACGCCGGCGTGCACCGCACGCTTCCGCCCTTCGGGCCAGCGTGTAGTAGGTCAACGTCGAGCGCGTGGCGCCGAGGTGGTCCTTGAAGGCGACGAGCCCGTGCTGATCGAGATCCGAGCGCCCGAGGTCCAGTTCCTCGAATCCCCTCGCGCCTTCGCGCGCTGGATCGCCTGCCAGAACAGGAACGGCATGCCGCCCAGATGGTGGTAGCGCGCGTCCGACCCGCCGTACTTGTAGACCATCGTCTTCTTGAACGACAGCGTCAGGATGCTCGCGATCGGCTGGCCGTCCTTGCTCGCGACGTGGATCGCCAGCCTGTCGCCCGAGGCACGCCACGAGGTTCCTGAACCAGGCGAGCGGCTGCGGCGGCAGGCCGTGACGGCGCCGCGTCAGGCGCAGCAGGCCGTAGAAGCTCGAGAGCAGGCCTTCGGACGTCCCGGCCTCGTAACGTCAGGCCCTCGCGCTCGGCCCGGCGAATGGCGCGCTGCGTGCTTGAGTGGTGAAAGCCGTCGAAGATCTGCTCCGCGGGCCGCGCGAGATCCAGAGTGTGCAGGCAGTACTGCCGCCCCGGCAAAGCTGGAGCTTTGCCCCACGCCTGAGTCGGTGACGGCAGAGCAGAAGCTTCGCCCCACTGCTCGATGGCACAGATCGAGGGCGCAGCTCGAGCGAGCGCCAGCGGCCGGTCTTCATCTCGCCCGCCAGGTACCCGAGCATCGCGCGACATGTCGTCTGGGTCATCCACGAGCGGGTCGCAGTGATCCGAGAACGGCAGCGACACCAGCCGTCGCGATGTCCACGTCCTGACGCGGCACACCGCCAAACCGTTCTCGAGCGGTCCCGCGCTCTGTCGTCGTCAGGGCGATCGGCTCGTACCCGTAGGTGCGCTTCAGGGCCTCGAGCCATCCGCGCGAGTGGAATACCGATGCGCGCCGGGTGCCGCTCGAGCAAGTCGTCCCACCGCGTCGTCCGTCAGCGGGTCGAGGATCGGACACACCCGCAGTCATGCGGCCTGTCGGGATTCGCTCGACTTCGTAGACAACGCGCCCGCCGTCGAGTCGCGCGTAGGCGACCCGCGCGCGATCGCTGCCCGGCCCCTCGACCCGCCAGGACTCTCCGTCCGGCACCAGCCTCATCTCGCGGCGGTTCCGCCACCACTCGTCAATCTCGGAAGGCAGGGCGATCCAGACGTCGCCGCTCCGCACGGAGCCGGACAAGGAGGCGCAGCAGGTCGGTGTAGACGTCTCGGGCGCGCGGCTCGATCAGGTAGTCGGGATGCGCGATGAAGCTGATCAGCCCGTTGTGCTCGAGGATCAGCTCGATCTGTTCCTGCCACAGCGTCGTCGAGTAGTCGCCCAGGACGTGGAACAGGGAGTAGTCCTGTGCCGTCGTCAGCGGGAGCTCCAGCACGTCGCCGAGGAAGTACGGCATCACCGTGCAGCAGCCGCCACGCTGCGGCTCGAGGTGCGCGACGTTCGGCACCGACATGTCGTACGAGAACTCGAGGGCGGCGAACCAGTCCTGACGGCGATACATGGCGCCCGACCGGAATCCCCGGCTGCCGAACTCGCGCCCGCGCGCGTTGATCGTCGGCCGCGCGCTTCAGGAACCTGCTCGCGGTTGCGAAACAGGCGGCCGTCGTGGCTCAGGTCGTGGACGTTCACCTCGAAGCCGCGACGTTTGAGCTGCTCGACCAGGTGCCTCGTGTCGCCGTTCGACGACCACGGGGCGTCGGGGACGACCTGGAACGCCGACTTGACGCGCGTGACGTTCGTCGAGATCCATCAGCTGGCCACAGAACGCTGCGCCCTCGGCGCCTTCCACGTCGTGCGTCACCATCGCGCAGCCGGGCGCGCCATCTGGCCAGAACCAGATGAAGGGAAACTCGCGGATGCGCCTGCCTCTCGAGCACGAGACCCACGGCTCTCTTCATCAGGGTCTCGACGGTGACGTCGACCGGCCACCGCGGAAACGGAATGCGCTTCCAGCCTGCCAGGCTGAGTCTCTGGAGGTGCTTTCTGACGCTGACGGGCAGCACCGGCCGGACAGAAGTAATACAGGCCGTGCGCGATGTCGGACGCGGACATGCGCTCGAAGCGTGCTCGGCGGCTCGCGGGTACCGCTCGTATCGCAGGTTGTCGAGCACCTCCGAGAGGTCGAACGGGAGGAGCACCGTTGCCGTTGGGCGACGAGACGCCTGGCGAGACGTCGACGAGATTCCCGTTGGCGTGGGACGACGGCGCCCCCACCGTCTGGCGGCCGTACGCGACGACGTCGCCAAACCGGAAATAGCCTGCTTCGGCTGGCAGCGAGTCCGCTGTCCCAAGCGCCGCGAGGTGCTCGGGACACCGGAAGTACTCGACGAGGGGATGCATGGCAGCGGAGGGATCGCAAAGCTGGAGCTTTGCGCCACATGGATGCGAGGCTGAAGTCGCGTGCCGCGAAGCTGGGACCTTCGCGCGCGAATCTACACAGTCAGCAGAGCCACAGCAGGAGAACCGTCCTGCCTCGTTCGGCCAGCGACCGGTCGGCCGCCTCGAGCAGCCGGACCACGCGCAGGCCGGCCTTGCCGTCGTTGAACGGCGTCTTGCCGCTCGTGATGCAGTCGAGGAAGTAGCCGAGCTCGACCTTCAGCGCCTCGGTCTGGTCCACCTTCGGCGCCCACACGTCGCCCGACCGGTAGCTGACGAGCAGGTCGTAGACGCCCTCGCCGCTCGTGATCTTCGACGCCCTTGTCGTAGACCTTGATCTTCTCGTCGGCCTCGAGGTCGTTCCAGACCAGCATCTTGTCGCGGCCGCCGATCAGCGTCGTCCGCACCTTGACCGGCGAGAGCCAGTTGACGTTGATGTGCGCGATGACGTTGTCGGGGAAGTAGACGGTGATGAACGCCATGTCGGCGAGGCCGTTCAGGTGGTTGCCGCCCGTCGCGACGACCGCCTCCGGCTGCTCGCGCGATGATGTAGTCCATGATCGACAGGTCGTGCGGCGCCAGGTCCCACACGACGCTGACGTCGTGCTGGAACAGGCCGAGGTTGACCCGCGTCGAGTCGAAGTAGTAGAGCGGCCCGAGCGTGCCGTTGTCGATCGAGCTCGCGGATCTTCCGCACCGCGCCGCTGAAGAGGAACGTGTGGTCCACCATGATCTGCAGGTTCTTCCGCTCGGCCAGCTCGATCGAGCTCCTCGGCCTGCGCGCGACGTCGACGTGAACGGCTTCTCGACGAACACGTGCTTGCCGTTCTCGAGCGCCGCCTTCGCCAGCTCGAAGTGCGTCCAGACCGGCGTGACGATGGCGACGGCGTCGATGTCGGGCGACGTGCAGGACCTCGCAGGAGTCGGTCGTCGACGTGCAGGCCCGGGTAGAGCGCGGCTGCGCGCGTCTGCAGCGCCGCCGGGTTCTTGTCGCAGACCGCGACGACCTCGCAGCGCGTCGAGCGCGTTGAGGTTCCTGACGATGTTCGGGCCCCAGTAGCCGTAGCCGATGACGCCGACGCGTAGACGCTGGCTCACTTCGGCACCTCCCGTGCTCGACCGGCGCATGCCGCCGTCAGGAGCACTCTCGGCCGGGGTTGCCCGCAGACGATGCGATGTCGCGGCGCGGGACGTCGCGCGTGACGACGCTGCCGGCGCCGACGATGGCGTGCTCGCCGATCGTGACGTTGCGACAGGATCGTCGCGCCCGAGCCGATCGACGCGCCCTTCTTCACGAGCGTCGGCTCCACCTTCCAGTCCTGTCTCGGTCTGCAGCTCGCCTGCCGGCGTGGTCGCGCGCGGGTAGGAGTCGTTGATGAACGTGACGCCGTGCCCGATGAAGACGTGGTCCTCGATCGTCACGCCTTCGCAGATGAACGTGTGGCTCGAGATCTTGCAGCGCCTGCCGACCTTCGCGTTCTTCTGGATCTCGACGAACGCGCCGATCTTGGTCTCGTCGCCGATCTCGCAGCCGTACAGGTTGATGAACCGCGCGAGCTTGACGTCCTTCCCCAGCTTCACGTCCGGGAGCGATGCGCAGCAGGATACGTCGTCCGAGTCGCGATCGACGTCAGCAGGCGCCCTTTCCGGAGATCACGGCCCGCGGCGTGGCGAGCAGGATCTTGATGTCCGTCCACAGCGAGTGCGTCCTGGCGTAGCGCAGGTCGAGGCGCACCATCTCGTCGAACGTCGTGCGGCTGCGGCCGTTGACCTGCCAGAGCCCGGTGATGCCGGGCTTGGCGTCGAGCACGCGCCGGCGGTGCCAGGGCTGGTACTGCTCGACCTCGGACGGCAGCGGCGGACGCGGGCCCGACCAGCGACATGTCGCCGCGCAGCACGTTCCAGAACTGCGGCAACTCGTCGAGGCTGGTCTTGCGGAGGAACCGGCCCGACCGGCGTGACCCGCGGGTCGTTCGTGAGCTTGAACACCTCGCGGCCGGTGCGCGGCTGCTGCCCGCTCGACTTGATGAACCAGGCCATGTAGTCCTGGTGGATCCCGTCGCCCGCGTTCTGGTACATCGTCCTGAACTTGAGCATCGTGAACGGCTCGCCGCGCCGTCCGACTCGGACCTGCCTGAAGAGGGCGGGGCCGGGGGAGGTCCGCTTCACCGCGACGAAGACTGCCAGCAACACCGGCGCGAAGAGCGCGAGGAGGGTGAGACTGCCGAGGATGTCGAGGGCGCGCTTGGCGCCGTCGCGCCACGGCTGGCGGCGCTCTTCGACGAACGCCTCCACGCAGCAGGTCCACGGCCGGGAGGGTGACGCCGTCGGGTCCCGCTGCGGTCGCCGTGCGCGTAGAGCCGGATGGAGAGAGCAGCGAGGGCCGCGTCGCCGAGGCGCCTGGCAATCTCGCGCCGCAGGCGCTGCATCACCTTGGCGGCCCCCTTCCCGGAGGCCTCCGGCAACAACAGGCCCAGCACGGCGTCCTGTTCGAGCCAGCCCACCGCGTCCACGTCTCGCTTCACCGCGGCCACGGCACGCAGGATCGAGGCCAGGCCGTCCCTGCCGCTGCGCGGTCGCCCCGGTCCAGCAGCAGCACCGCGAACGGCGTGTCGAACCGGTCGGCGCGCTTTCGCTCGCGGAGGAACGCATCCCTGAACAGCGCCTCGCCGAGCACGGGGTCGGCCACACGCGCCGACACCTTCAAGGGCGCCAGCCGAAGGTCCAGGCGCGTTGCGGACTGAGGCTCGCGCCGTCCGGTGTCCGGGATGCCGCCGTACGGGCTCACGTGTCGCGGTCTCCTACTCGTTCCTGAGCCGTTGCGGTCCCATCTGGATCACGCGTACGCGGAGGCTGCGTGCGACCTTGGACGGCAGTCGCTGACGCAGTCCTTCACCCACCCGCTGCTCGATCTCGCCACTCTCGTCGGAAGCGGGTGCGCCGGGGCGGGCGCTGAGAACGGCGCCGGCCACGCGGCCCTGCTGGTACCACCCGGTGACGTCGGTGTCGCGCAGCGACAGCCGTAAGCCCTCGAACAGCCTGGTGGCATTGCTCGCGTGGATTGGGGCGGGCTCACCGGGGACCGGTTCCATCGTGGCGAACAACAGACAAACGGGATGGTTCGAGCGTCCAGCGCGCGCACGCTCAATCGACAGGAAATACCGGAAGGTCGTTTCGTCGTATTCCGTGCCCGGCTCGCACTCCAGCGCGCCGTTCGATCCGTGGCGTCGCTGATTCGGCATGGAACTGCCCATCCGCAAGAGATGCGCCATGGTCGGCGGGCCATCCGGTTCGCCGGAGGTTCTGTTCCTAAGAGCCTTTGGCTTGGCAGGGATCTTCGACAGGTCTGCTCTTGACACGATGGCAATTCCTTAGCAAAACACTCCAAAGTGTGTCCGCTTTGAATGCTCACGTTCACAGAAAGTGTATTGTTCTTCGCCTGGGTCAACGCGATGCGATGGAAGCGTACAATCAGGGCGGCCGCTTTGAGCGGCCGCAATGTCCGCGTTGGCGGCGACCAAAGTCAACGCTTGTCCCGATCGCGGACATCGTAGTAGTGGCGGTAGTAGCCCTCGCCGCGGATCTCGGTCGGATCGACGGCGTTGAGGACGATCCCGAGAATCCGCTCGTGGCCCATGGCGTCCGCGGCAGCCGCCAGGTCCGGGAAGCGCGTCGCGCCGGCCCGGACGACGAGGATGGCGCCGTCCACCGTTTCCGCCACGAGGCGCGCGTCGGCCAGGACGCCGACGGGCGGCGAGTCCACGATCACCCAGTCGAAGCGGGAGATGGCGTCGGCGACGATCCGCTTCATGCGGTCCGAGGACAGGCCGCCGAGCGGGTTGGACTCGGGCCGGCCCGCGGGAAGCAGCGTCAGCCGCGTCGCTCACCTCCACCGCCGCGAGCTTCTCGTCCGACTTCGCCGCGAGCGCATCGCTGAGCCCGCCGGCTGTTGCGAATCCCGAACAGCCGGTGCAGCGACGGGCGGCGCAGGTCGGCATCGATCAGGAGCACGCGCAGGTGGTACGACTCGCTCAGCGTCAGGGCCAGGTTGACGGCGACGTGGCTCTTGCCATCACCCGGGCAGGCGGATGTGACGATGACGCTCCTGAGCGGCTGTTCGCGCTGGGCCGAGAGCAGGGTGGCCGCCAGGCCCCGGAACTGCTCGACGTGCAGCGGCGGTGCGTCCTTCGACACGACGAGCCGCTCGAAACCGTTGTCGGCCGTCGAACTCCTCCCGACCGCGGCGGCCGTCGCATCGTTGGTCCGGCAGGTGAGCGCCGCCTCGTCGCGAGCCGCGTTGTCGCTCGCGAAGCTGGCGGCGCTCCGGCCGGAGGGATCCGTCCGGCCCGTCGCCGCCGTCATGCGGCTCGAAGCGCCAGGGCGAGGGGACTGGCGTCGGCGCAGGCGCTCCCGTGCCCGAGCTCACCTCGAGGTCCGCCCGGCGCAGAGCTTCGTCGATACGACCCATCAGGAGACTCCAGGACTGAGAACCTGTCTGACGCGAGGCTCACGGCTTTCGGGCTCAGGGCCTGTCCACGATCCGCCTGATTCAAACCACGTACTTCCACAGCTGCAGGAACCAGACGAGCGCGCCGGTGGCCACGCAGACGCGCGACGACAGCCGCGGACACGAGTTGCCGGCGACGCGCGCTCGCGGCGAATGTCCGCCTCCGTCGTCACGAGCGGCAGCAGCACCAGCACGGGCAGCTGGATGGCGCCCAGCAGGTCGGCCTCCGACCGCATCGTCGAATCGCGGTACTCGGCCAGCCCCACCAGCAGCAGCCCCAGGCCGAGCCCGGCGAGCGTGCCCAGCAGGTTGATCCGGAGCCGATTGGGGCTGTTGGGCTTCGGCGGAATCCTCGGCGGGTCGAGGATGCGGAACTGCTCGCCAATCTGGCGCTGCTCGAGGCTCGCCGCCATCTTCGAGTTCTCGCTCTTCGACAGGAGCTCGCGATAGGTGGCCTGCAGCGTGTCGTAGTCGCGCGTGAGCGCCACCCACTCCGACTCGATCCCGGGCACCGACTCGAGGCGCGCCTGGTAGGTGGCAATCTCCGCGCGCATCCGCTTCTCCTCGCCCTCCTTGAACGCAATCTGGCGGTCGAGGCTCTCGATCTCGGCGCGCATCTCCCGGACCTTCTCGCGCCGGCGGACCTCGTCCTGGCTGGCGGGCCGGTCGGCGGGCACGTCGGGCGACAGCGGGCGCGCGAGGTTCGCCGCCTGCCACCTGCCGCTCGAGGTCCTCGACGAGATGCTTGGTGCGGATCACGTCCGGGTGCTTCGTCGCTCAGGCGCACGCTGCAGCTGGGCGAGGAGCGCCTTGGCCGCTTCCAGCCGCTGCTGCGGCGTCGCGTCGGCCGGCAGCTTGGCGCCGGGATCGCCGGAAGCAGCCGCCGCGGGCGTGGCGCGGGACTGCCGTCGGAGCGCGCGGCCGACGCGTCGGCGGCGGCGTCCGTGTAGAGGCGCTCGAGCACCATCTTGCGATCCCGGTCCCGCGCCAGCGACTCCACCATCGCCTGGAGCGCGAGCTGGGTGTTCTGGATCGCCTGCATGTTGGTCGGCATCTGCGTCGGCAGGCGTCCCGAGTTGCGCTCGCGGAAGACCTTCAGCTTCTGCTCCTGCGCTTCGAGGCGGCGCGCGCGCGTCGGCCAGCTGCGCCTCGAGGAACGCGCTGGTCTGGTCGGCCTGCGCCCCCCGCTCCGTGGCGTTCCGGTCGATGAAGAAGCCGGCGAGCTTCGCCGCGACGTCCCGGGCCACCCGGGGGTCTTCGTAGTCGAACGAGATCCGGAACGCATCGACGGTGGGGCGCGCCGGCCGGAGCGGCCCGACGGCTCCATGGGCGTGACGGCCACCCGCTTGGTCATCAGCTCGAACACGTCCTCCATCGGGCGCGTCCGGCGCTCGTCCGGGTAGAGGTTGAACTCGAGGATGACCGCCTCGAGCTGCGTGCGGCTCAGGACCTGCTGGGCGAGCGACGACAGCCGGTCCTCGACGCGCGCGGTCACCGTGGACTGGACGTAGCTGTCCGGTATGCGCTGTGGCACCACCTGCACGAGCGCGTCGGAGCGGTACAGGCTCGGCTGGAAACGCGAGTACAGGAGCCCGCCCAGGCACGCCGAGGAACAGCGGGCACGATGAGGAGCCATCGCCGCCGTCACGAGCGCTCCGAGCGCCCAGTCGATCGTCAGTTCCCGGCCAGGTAGCATAGGCGAGTCTCGGAATCACCTCGCGGCCGGCAGCGCCGCGGCGTAGGTCGCGTCTGCCAGCGGGACACCGAGACGGCCAGGCCGACGCGGACCGCGTGGCGGTCGTAGTTGGCAGGGAAGCCCGCGGGAAGCGCCGCCGGGTCCGAGTATACGTGGTGGTAGTAGTAGTAGTCGGCAGCGGCCGAGATCTTCGGAGTCAGCATCACGCGCACCCGCACGGAGCCGCCATAGATGTTCAGTGTCTGGTCCACGCCGGGCGTCGAGGGACGTCTTCCAGTTGCTGTAGGTCGCGCCAACCCGCAGGTCGGTGCGAGCGGCCACGAGGCCTCCGACGCTCAGGAAGGCGGTGTCGGTCGTGTAGATCTCGTCGGTGACGCCGCGCAGTTCCGAGAAATCGCGCCGGTAGCCGCCCTCGAGGGACGAAGTGGGCGAGAGCGCGTAGGTCGTGCTGAACGTCCCGGTCGGCGTCCACGCCTGGAACGGTTGGCGGGTCTTCGACGTCGACCGACTCGACGTAGGCGGCTCCCGCCGAGACGGAGAACGTCATGTGGCGGCAGCGGGAGAGCGCCTTGTCGATGTCGGGGCCGGCCTCGATCCGGTTCTCGCTGGTGGGCAGCGGCAGTCCGTACGAGTCGGTGTACTCGCGGTCCGCGAAGCGGTAGCTCGGCGCGCGACCCTGACGCCGCTCGCCAGCCTGTGCCGGTACTCCGCCTGCACGTTGTGCTCGTTGCTGTCCCCGTAGCTGCCGTCGGTGAACTGCTGCACCCTGTACGAGTAGGAGAGCGACGTCGAGTCGTCCCGGCTCCAGCGGCGACCGACCGACGCGGACGTGTTGGAGCTGAGCGAGCGCCGCTCGTAGAGGCCCGTGACCGGGGCGGCGGCGCCGGCGCCCGGCGGCAGCGGCAGGCTGCTGGCGCCCTGCGAGAACACGTTGAAGAACGGTTCGTAGCCGACGCGCTCCGAGGCGTTGAACGTCAGGCTGTGCCCGGCCTTGGCCATCGCGTCCACGGTGGCGACGCCGCCCGCGGCCGGCTGGTCGAGGTAACCGGGGTAGCCCTGGAGGGTGCCGAGCGTGTCGACCTTCAACGAGCGGCGCGTGTTCGCGCGCAGGTAGTCGAGGTGCCGCATCCAGGTAACCGGTGGAGCCGCTGGCCATCGCCATCGGCGAGGTCCCGGAGCCACTTCCAAGGCCGGCGGTCAGGTTGTCGTCGTAGCCGCCAAGCATGTTGGCCGTGAGCGTCAGCTCCTGCCGCGTCGGCCCGGCCACTCGCGAGATGCGCGGCTCGTCGAAGGCATCGCGAGCGGAGGTCCGGGCGGGCGGGTGGGCGTCCGCGGCGGCCTCTGCTTGCGGCCCCGGCCTCTTCTGCGGCTCCTTCGAATCGGGCTCGGGCTTCTGTTCGGTCTGCGGCTGCGACGCGGTCGGGGACTGCGGCTCGGGCTGGCTCTGCGCCCGGGCACGTCGGCGCAGGCAGCAGCAGCAACGCTGCCGCGGACCAAGCCGCCGCTACTCGCCGACGAGTCACCTTGGTCTTCAGCGATCGCCGTGGACGTCGAAGCTGGAGCTCGCGCTACACCGGAGACTGCTACCGCTCCGGCACCACCACCGTGTCGCCGGGCTTCAGCACGATGTTCTGCTCGGTCTTCTTGCCCTTCGCGACGTTCTTGTAGTCGAACGGGAGCGTCTTCGTCTTGCCTCCCTCGACGCGCATGATCGAGATGCTCCCCGCCTCGGCCCACTCGGTCAGGCCGCCCGCCACGGCGATGAGCTGCATCACGGTCATCGACGAGGAGCCGAGCGGGTAGGCGCCGGGCTTCGCCACCTCGCCGGTGATGAACACCTTGCGGCTGTTCATCTGCCGCACGACGACGGTGACCGAGGCGTCGGTGACGTACTCGCGGACCGCCTCCTGGATGCGGTCCGCCAGCTGGGCGGGCGTCAGGCCCGCGGCCTTGACGTCGCGGACGAGCGGCAGGGTGATCATCCCGTCGGGCCGGACCGTGACGTCGCCCGACATCTCCGTGTCCCGCCAGAAGAGGACGCCGAGGACGTCCTCGGCGCCGATGAGGAAGTCGTCGGGCAGGCGGGCGCGGCCGGCTTGGCTTGCGGCGGGCGGCCTGGCTTGCGGCGCTGGCGGTGCTGCGTGCGGCCGGCTTCGCCTGGGGCTTGGCCGGGCGAGCCGGATTGCGCCGGTGCGGTGGCTGGAACGAGCATCGCGAGCGCGACTGCCGTGGCGAGAATGAGTGCGCATGGGCGTGTCCCTAGAAAGAACCCGAGAATCTTCGCGCGCCTGCGGGGCGCTGGGGCGGGAGCCTCTTCCGGTTCGGTCAGCGTCCCGCGGTGCGGCGAGGCTGGAGCCTCGCCCCACACGGCCGGAGCCCTGGGCCGCAGGCGCAGGAGCCTCGTCCCGCGAGGCTGGGGGCTTTGCCGCCCGCCTGTCCGGCCTCGACCGCGTGCGGGAAGTTGCCGTCGAATGGCAGGTCGAGGTCCTTGCAGACGTCGGTGACGAGGGCCCGGTCGATCGGCTTCTTCTGCGCCGCGAAGCCCGCAATCAGCACGTTCTCGCAGATGACGCCGATGACCCGCGGGATGCCGTGCGAGGCCTGGTAGATCGCGTGCACGGCTTCCTTCGTGAACACCTCGCCCGCCACCGCTCCCGCGGCGCGAAGGCGCGACGCGATGTAGCTGCCGGTCCACTCGAGGCTCAGCGGCGCCAGCGAGCAGCGCAGGACGACCCGCTGCTTGAACTGACGAAGCGACGGGTGGTTCAGGCGCTCCGCCAGCTCCGGCTGGCCGACGAGGATCACGTTCACCAGCTTGGCGGTCGGCGTCTCCAGGTTCGCGAGCAGCCGGACCTCCTCGAACAACTCGTGGGTAAGGCTGTGGGCCTCGTCGATGACGAGGGCGGTCATGCCGCCCGCTTCGTGGCGATCGATGACGTCGGCTTCGAAGGCCGGCAGGAACCGGCCCTTGGAGGCGGCTTCGCGGCCAAGGCGGAACGTGCCCGCCAAAAGCTCGAAGAAGTCCGCGGTCGTCAGCGTCGGGTTGCTCAGAACGGCGTGGCGGCAATTCGGGCGCGCCTCGGCGTCGAGCGCCGCCCGGAGGAGGGTGGTCTTGCCGGTCCCCGCCTCGCCGAGCAGCAGCGTGATGCCGAGGGACGAGGAGAGGCCGTAGCGCAGCGTGGCCAGGGCCTCGCGGTGACCGGGATTGAGGAAGAGGAAGCGCGGGTTGGGCGTGAGCTGGAACGGCCGCTCGCGGAACCCGAAGAACGCCTGGTACATCAGCAGCCAACTATCCCGGGTAAAGCTTCGCCCCGTCAGTCACATTCCGAACCGTCTGAGTCGTCCCCGGGCGGACCAAACGCCCGGGAGCGTCGCGCGGTGAAGCTTCGAGACGACCACGTGCCGGGCACCACGCGCGGTGCCCGAGTGGCAACGCCGACGGTGCAAGTAGCCGGCCACGGACCGGCTTCTGGAGCATCGTTGGGAGGTTGTCGCTAAGTGGCCTGACGGTGGTGATTTGCAGGTGACATCAGGCGCGTTTTCGACGCTCGAATCCTCGCAAAAGTCACCTTCGGCGCAGACTAAAGTCCGCACTGGTTGGCGGAACGCGAGTTTGTGAAATTCCGAACTAGTAGGCGAGGACGTCGCGCTTGCCGGTGACCGCGCGGGTGGTCTCGTCCTGCCTTGAAGAATGGCGAATGGCGAGTGACGTGACCGACATAGGCGAGCGACGTCGCGCGTAATGGCCGCGGCTTCGGCGAGCCAGGACGCTGCCGTGACAGGCGGGACGCCTGTCCCACGCCTCGGACGCTAACACAGGCGAGCCGCCTTCGCCGGGTGAGATGGCCGCCGGCTTCGGCGAGCCAAGGACGCCTGCCGTGACAGGCGGGACGCCTGTCCCCCTCTCTGACGCTCACACAGGCGAGCCGCCTTCGCCGGGTGAGATGGCCGCCGGCTTCGGCGAGCCAAGGACGCCTGTGACGGCAGGACGACGTGACAGGCGGGAGCCGGTCCTGCGGAGCCGCATTCCGCGACGAGGATCTCTGCGATGGGGTCGTGGGCCGGTTCGGCGGGCTTCACGCCCTTCGCCGTGTGGTGGTGCTGGATGGCGTTGCCGGCGGTCGTTTCAATTCGCAGCGAATACGAAACAGGCAGGCGATCCAGAATGCGCCCGATGGCGGTCAGAACCGTCGGAGCCAGGCGGCTCTCGTCGTCTGACGTCAGGGACGAAACCAGGTGAATTTCCATGGCGCTTCTCGAGGGGCGGGATACAAGGGCGCATACAGCCTACGCAAATGGCGTTCCCCGGATGGGGTGTACGGAAACTGGCCCATTTCCGCGTTTTGGACCACGAACAAGGTCAGATTGTCCGTGCGCAGGCTGAAAAAAATCCCGAAAAGGCGCCTTTTCAGACCCCGTTCGATGGGTCTGAGAAGTAACCTTCCGTCTGCTTCAGGGCAGACTTCTGACGCCTTTACGGCGGCTCCCCGACGAGCTTCGCCGAAATCAGCAGGCAAAGCGGCATGAGCCACCTCTGGCATGGAAGGTGCCTCTCGGCGCCGTCAGTGCTATCTGTTGAGCTGACCGAACCCGACCTCCGGCGTCTCGACGACCTCTGGCCCGAAGTTCAGGCCGCACCTGACCGGCGTGCTGCAGCCGAGCGCCTCGTCGACCGCGTGTCCGCCTGGCTGGCCGCGAGGCGCCGGTGCGAGCAGCTCGTCGCCGACACCTACGGCTTCGCGCGACGGCTCGGACAGGTCACTGACCCTGCGGAACTCCACACGATGATCGTCAGGACGGTCGCCGAGCACGTGGACGCGCAGCAGGCGGCCCTCGCCCTCTACGACCAGCACCTCGAGCGCCTCGTCATCGTCGCCACGCACGGCTATCCGTCCGTGCTCGTGGAGGACCTGCGAATTGCGCCCGGAGAGGGTGTGATCGGCGAGGTGTTCTCGTCGCGCCACCCGCTGCTCATCACCGATGCCGGCCGCGAACGGGCCGCGCACCCGCGGCGCCTGCGCTACCGCACGGGCTCCTTCATGGCGCTGCCGCTGTTTACCGAAGATGCCGCGCTCGGCGTCCTGACGTTGGCGGACCGCGCGGACCTCCAGCCCTTCACGCGCTCGGACCTCACCGTGGCGCGCGCCCTGGCCGCTCCCGCGTCCCTCGCGCTCGTCTCGTCGCGCCTGGCGGACCACGCCAAGGAACTGGCGCACGCGGCCGCGGTCGATCCGCTGACGGGCCTCTTCAACCGGCGCTACTTCGAGACTCGTATCGACGAGGAAATCCAGCGCGCGCGGCGCTACTCGCTCGATCTCGCGCTGCTCGTCATCGACGCCGACGACTTCAAGTCGCTCAACGACCTGCTCGGGCACCTGGTGGGCGACCGCGTCCTGCGGGCGATGTCGGACACGCTGCGGCGGTCGGTGCGCGGGTTCGACGTGTGCACGCGCTTTGGCGGCGAGGAGTTCGCGATCCTGATGCCGGGCAGCAACGCGGCCAGCGCGCTCCAGAGCGCCGAACGCATCCGCCAGCGCATCGAAGGCTACACGTTCGAGCCGGTCATGCCGCCGAACGTGCACCCCACCATCAGCATCGGCGTCTCCGTCCTCCAGCCCGATAACACCGCCCAGGACCTCATTGCCCGGGCGGACCGGGCCCTCTACGTCGCCAAGGCGGAGGGGAAGAACTGCGTGAGGATGGCGGTGGACTAGCTGGCGGTAGGCAGTAGGCGGTAGGCAGTAGGCAGTTCTGTCCCGCTGTCGTGCCGCGAGCCGGTCCTTCTCGGTCACGCTGTCACGCTGCGATCGAGTCGACAGGCGGGACGCCTGTCCCACCCAGAGACAGTCAGCGACAGGCGGGACGCCTGTCCTACCAGCCCCGCGGGAGTTGATCACCTCCGCCAAACCCCATCTAAACTGTTGACTCGCAACGTCCTCGGCTGTATTCTGGCCAGACCTGTTAGGTTGAGTTTATTCAACCGATAAGAGGAATAGTTCGCCGCAAGACTCGCGGCGGCTATCGCCTCGGACGGCGTCGCGGACCAGCAGACGCGGCTGAAAGCTGAGCCCCCATCCGGTGGACACGATCGCGGATCACGACCTGACGGGTTGACGGAGTCATAAGCCCCATGCACGAAGATGGCGAACAGCTCATCGGCCAAAGCCCGGCCATTGGCGAGCTTCGCGAAGAGGTGGGCTACGCGGCACGTTCGGACGCCAAGATTCTCATCACTGGCGAGAGCGGCGTCGGCAAGGAAGTCGTCGCCCGCCTGATCCACCGGCAGAGCACCCGGTCCCGCGCCCAGCTGGTCACCATCAACTGCGCCGGCCTGCCCGATTCGCTCCTCGAGTCCGAGCTGTTCGGCCACGTGCGCGGCTCCTTCACCGGCGCCTACCGCGACAAGCCCGGCCTGCTCGAGACTCGCGCACAACGGCACGATCTTCATGGACGAAGTGGGCGAGATGAGCCTGCGCATGCAGGCGCTGCTGCTCCGCTTCCTCGAGAGCGGCGAGATTCAGCGCGTCGGCGCCGAGCGCGCCGCAGGCGCGCGTCAACGTCCGCGTCATCGCCGCCACCAACCGCAACCTCACCGAGCGGATCGCCTCGAAGGACTTCCGCGAGGACCTCTACTACCGCCTGAACGTCATCCACCTCACGATCCCGCCGCTGCGCGAGCGCCGCGAGGACGTTCCCGAGCTGCTGGCCCACTTCATCGCCCACTACAGCAAGCGCCACTCGCTGCCGGCGCCGTCGGCTGACGCCCGAGGCGCTGCGGTCACCTGGTCGCCTACGCTGGCCGGGCAACGTGCGCGAGCTGAAGAACTTCGTCGAGCGCCTCGTGCTGCGCGCGCGCAGCGGCATCATCACTCCCGACCGATCTGCCGCTCGAGATCCTGCCGCCGCCGCCCGTGACGCCGACGACGATGGAGCCGATGCGCACGCCGCGGCGTCGATCGGATGTACGACCGGATGACGAACGGCGCGCGAGTCGTTCTGGACGGTGGTCTACGAGCCGTTCATGTCGCGCGACATGACGCGCGACGACCTGCGCGCCCTCATCAGCCGCGGCCTCGAGCAGACGCGCGGCAGCTACCGGATCCTCGTGCAGCTGTTCAACATGCCCGACGCGGACTACAAGCGCTTCCTGAACTTCCTCCGCAAGCACGACTGCCAGATGCCGTTCCAGCGGTTCCGCAACGCTGCCGGCGCGCCTGGGCGCCGATCGGCGCCGTGGACGAGATGGAAGCGCTTCGACGATCGTCGCAGGGCCGACGCATGAACCAGCCGAAAAGGGTGTTCGTCGTGGACGATGACCGGCAGGTGCTGAAGTACCTGACCGAACTGCTGCGCGAGGCGGGCTACGACACGGTGACGTGCGAGCGCTTCACGGACGCGAAGACGCTGCTCTCCACCACGCGCCCGGACCTGCTCCTCACCGACATCCGCCTGGGCGCCTACAACGGCCTGCAGCTGGCGATCTTCGCGCAGAGCCGCCACCCCGGCATCCCCGTCGTCGTCCTCACCGGCTACGAAGACCCGACGCTGCGCGAGCAGGCGGCCTCGTCCGGCGCGACGTTCCTGGTGAAGCCGGTCAGGCGGGAAGAGCTGCTGGCGAAGATTGCCGCGGCGATGGCAGCCGGGGGGAAGGACGGAGACGGCAGGCAGGGGATAGAAGGATAGGCTCAGGACTTAAGGCTAGGCGTCAGGGCGTCACGCTCGACCGGCTTAACGCGCTCGCGACCGGCACGCCGTGCGCGCGTTGGCAGCCGTCTGCTAGCACTCTGGAGCCCGTAATGCCATGCTCCGACCCAGCGGATCTCCCAGCGGATCAAACGCCGGGTCCGGGCTTTCGGCCGGCGCGGCGATGGACGAGTGGCGGGCGGGGTCGGGCTCGACGTCCCACAGGTCGAGGTCGAAGGGCAGGCCGAGGCGGCGGCCGTCGGGCGCGAAGACGACGCGCACGCGCGGCTTGGACGGGTCCAGCGGGTAGGCGCGGGTGACGACCGCCAGCGCGCCGGTGTTCAGGCGCACCATCGTTCCCACCGGGTAGATCCCCATCAACTGCACGAAGCGGCGCACGAGGTTCGGCTCGAACTCCTGCTTGTCTTTCCGCTGGAGGACGGCCAGGATGCGTTCGGACGGTTATGCCTGCTGGTAATGACGCTGCGATCGCATCGCGTCGTACACGTCCGAGATCGACGTCAGCATCGTCGCGAGGTTGAGCGCCGGGCGTGCCACGCCGGCCGGGTAGCCCGTGCCGTCCACCCGCAGGTGATGCTCGAACGCGACGATGGGCGCGAGCGGCGTGATGTCGGGCGTGCGGCGCAGGATCTCCGCGCCGTCCAGCACGTGGCGCTTCATGACCGAAAACTCGCGCTCGTCCAGGCGGTCCGGCTTGGTGAGAATCTCGGGCGGCGTCCGGACCTTGCCGATGTCGTGCATCAGGCCGGCGACGCCGAACTCGCGCAGGAGCGAGCCGTCGATACCCAGGCCGCGCGCCTGCGCCATCGTCAGGATGGACACGTTCACCATGTGCGTGAAGGTGTAGGTGTCCGAGCTGCGGATGGCGGTGAGCGCGAGGAGCGCGCTGCGGTTCTGCGCCACGGCCTGCGCGAGGTCCTGCACGACGGTTCGCACTTCCTCGGGGTTGGCCACGCCCTCGTGGCTGGCCGTCTCCCAGACGACCTGCGCGGCGTTGGCGGCCTGCGAGTAGAGGCGCTTGATGGTGACCATGTCCGCCATCGACGTCTCGACGCGCTGCTCGACGCGGATCTGCCCGACGCGGACGTGGGGCAGTTCCGGCCACGGGACGTCCTTCGACGAATCGGCAGCGGCCTCCAGGCGGCGCCGCAGGGCGTTGACCAGCGAGGCGAGTTCGTCGGGCGTCACGCCGGCGTCAATCGTCACCCGCTCGATGCCGCGCGCCTTGAGGCGCACGAACAGTTCGCCGAGAGTGGAGGTCCCGCGCGGGGCCGGGATATCCCCGACGACGACCTCGTCGCCCACCAGCGCCACGGACAGCGAGGCGTTGTCCTCGAGCAGCCGCCCGACGACCTCGCCGAACGCCGAGATGTTGCGGATGACGAGCGGGTGGCCGGGCGCGTAGAGCTGCGCCCCGCGGAGCGCCGCGCCGAAGCGGCGCAACAGCTCGTCAACGAGCGCCTGGCGACGAGGAGAACGGTCGGCCATAACTCACGGAACTGAGAACGGAGAACGGAGAACGTAGAACGTAGAACGACGAACGACGAACCGAGCACGAGAACGCCGTCAGCCTTGACAGGCGAGACGCCTGTCCTACGACCCTCGCGCTGCAGACGCCCGCTGCCCGCTGCCCGCCGTCACGCCTCGACAGGCGAGACGCCTGTCCTACGACACTACGACAACACCGTCGAGACGTACTTCTTCGCGACTCGCCGCACGCCGAAGCTGCCGCGCGAGGCCGCGTCCTCGAGGGCGGCCATCGCCTCCGGCGTGGCGATCTGCACCAGGGCGGCAGCCGCCTCGGTGCGCCACTCGCGTGCGCGCTGCGGCGCCCACCACAGACCCTTGTGCAACACCTCGGTGAGCGCCTCCACGGCCGCCGGGCCGCCCAGCGTCCCGAGCCGCGACACCGCCTTCAGGTAGATCTCCCGCGTCGCGCCGCGGCACTCGAGGCGACGCAGCATGTAGCAGAAGAGCGGCGTCGCCCGCTCGTCGCGCGTCGTCGACAACTCCTGCATCACGGACGCGCGCGCCTTGCTGTCCTCGGAGGCGAGCGCCTGCTCCAGCAGCGCATACGCCTCGTCCACGGCGATGGCGATCAACGCCCGCACCGCCTCGCGCTGCACGTGCGCCTCGCTGTCGTTGAGCAGCTCCGCGAGGTCCGACAGCGCATCGTCTCCGCCGAAGGTGCGCAGCAGCTGCACGGCGGTCCGCCGCACCGACGGGTTGTGCGATCGCCGCAGTTGATCGACGCACTGCCGCCCGTGCTCGCCGAACGCGAGCAGGAGGTCCGTGAGCCGCTGGCGCGCCCGCGCGCGCTGCTCGGCGGCCAGCGTGTTCGCGAGGTGCGGAATGAGTGTCGGCCCGATGGCCAGGCAGAGATTCTTGACCGCCGCCACTTCGTCTTCGCCGACGTTATTCAGCTGGGTGGCCACCTGCCGCATGAGGTCGCCGCGCACGAGCTTGTCGAGCGAGGCGGCCGCGCTCCGGCGCCGGCCAGGATCACCCTCCCGCGCCTGGGCGGCGAGCGCGTCGATCAGCCGTCGCGCAGAGGCGAAGTCGGCGATCAGCACGAGGTCGTCCACGTGCCGGACGACGATCTCCAGCAGTTCCTGCCAGCGTTCGCCATCGGGTTCGACGACGAGCAGGTCGCAGAGGAGCTGGACGTCGAGCGCGCGCAGGGCGGCATCGCTGACGGTGGTCAGCCACTTCGAGATGCGTTCGGGCGGGTCGTCGGGGACGTGCTCGATCTCGAGCGACTGCGCGCGGACGTTCGACAACTCGAGGTTGTACTCCTCGGACACGAACGCGTGGTCCGAGTAGGAGAGGAGCAGGTCTTCGACGTGCGACCAGAGCGACTCGAAGTCGCCGTCGGCCCCGACCTCGGAGTTCTGCAGCTCGTGGCGCGCGAGGGCCGCGACGGCCTTCTGCCGCTCGGGGTCCGGCGTGAGCGCGCGGAACGCCTCCGCGAGGCGCGTCGTGCAGCCGCGCTCGCTGGCGACAGACCGGGCCACGAAGCGCGCGAGCATCGGGTCCGACATCCGCGAGGTCATCTCGCCCACGACCTGCGCTTCCTCGGTGCCCGGGGCCCGAGCCTCGCCAAGGAGTTGGAGCATGACCTCCGGCGACAGGCGGGTGGCGGCCTGCGCCATGTTGTCCAGGATGAGGTCGACCTTTTCGGGGTTGGCCTTCGTGACGTGCCTGGTGATGCCCTTGAGAATTCGCAGGAGGGCAGCGGAGCGGCTGCGGAGGTCGCCCTTGTCGCTCGTCTGCTCCTCGAGCCGCGTGACGAAGTCGGCGAGGCGCGTGGCGTCCGACGCGATCTCGGTGAGCGCCTTCAGCGTCTCCTCGTCCAGCTCGAGGGCGTCGGTCCGGAGGCAGTTCGCGATGATCCGGTCCCAGGAAGCCTCGTCGCCGGACTCGCGCTCCTCGATCAGCGTCGAGTAGTCGATCTCCTGCAGCTCGATGCCGTGGCCGCCGGCCGTCTTCCACGCCCGCTCGATGCCGCCCTGGGCGCGGACGTCGCGCGGATCCAGGGCCAGCAGCGCGAGAAACGTGCGCCAGGAGCCGGAATCGACGGTCTTGGTGACCGTCAGCTCGCCAACGAGCTGGTTGTGGAGGAGGTCCGCCAGCTCGCCGATGGCCGGGTCGGGCCGCGTGGCAGCCTTGCCGCCGACGAGCAGGTTGCTCGGGACCACCTGCATCGAGAACTTGCCTTTTTCAGTCGCGGACGCGGCGGCAATCGCCAGCCGGCTCAGCGAGGTCTCGATGGCCGGGTGTTCGGGCGGGTAGAGCGACACCGCACGCGCGGCGGCCTTACAGGCCCGCGCAAAAGCCGCGAGGCGGTTGGCCACGTCGGGGGCCAGCGGTGCGACGACGCGGACGGTCTCGGTCATGGCTAGGGCAGGACGGGCACACGGACCCGTCAGCATTTGTATCGGCAGGAAGGGAGCAGGGGGCCAGACTCGGGAATGAGAACGTAGAACGGAGAACTAAGAACGTAGAACGTAGAACGGAGAACAAGGAACGAGAACGGGAGAACGGAGAACGGAAAACGAAAGAAGAACGAAGAACGAGAACGGAAAACGGAAAACGGAAGAAAGAAGCCGGAGGGCGCCGGGCAAATGGAAGGCCAAGGCCATTCGCGCCTAAAGCCTAGAGCCCTAAGCCCAAAGCCTTGCCTCCGCTCGCCGGGAATGGCTTGGCGAGCTATGGCGAGGCCTCGCCGTAGCGCCGGAGCCCCAGGGCGGCGCGGAGGCGGGCATCTTGTATACTTCGAACCTTATGCGTGCCACGGACATCATCCGCGCCAAGCGCGACGGCCGGGCGCTCGGGCGAGAGGAAATCGACTTCTTTGTCCGCGGCGTCACCGACGGATCGCTGCCCGACTACCAGGCCTCGGCGCTCCTCATGGCCATCGTCCTGCGCGGGATGACCGCGGAGGAGACGGCGTGGCTCACCGACGGCGATGGTCCGGTCCGGCATCAAGGTGGACCTGTCCGGCATCCCCGGCGTGAAGGTGGACAAGCACAGCACGGGCGGCGTGGGCGACAAGGCCTCGCTCATCCTGGCGCCGCTGGCGGCCGCGTGCGGGGTGAAGGTGCCGATGATGTCCGGCCGCGGGCTCGGACATACCGGCGGCACGCTCGACAAGCTGCAGTCGATTGCCGGCTTCCGCGTGGATCTGTCGCTCGAGGAGATGAAGGCGGCGCTGGAGAAGACCGGCTGCGCGATGCTCGGCCAGACCAGGCAGATCGCGCCCGCCGACAAGAAGCTGTACGCGCTGCGCGACGTGACCGGCACCGTCGAGAGCATCCCGCTCATCACCGCGTCGATCATGAGCAAGAAGATCGCCGAGGGGATCGACGCGCTGGTGCTGGACGTCAAGACCGGCCGCGGCGCGTTCATGAAGACGGTGGAGGACTCGCGCCGGCTTGCACGGTCGTTGGTGGATACCGGCAACCGGTCGGGTGTGAGGACCGAGGCGCTGATCACGGCGATGGACGCGCCGCTGGGGCGGGCGGTCGGCAATGCGCTCGAGGTCGTCGAGTGCGTCGAGACGCTGAAGGGGCGCGGACCGAAGGACCTCGAGGAGCTGTCCGTGCTGCTCGCCGCGCGGATGGTGCTGTTCGCCGGCCTCGCCGCGACGCCCGCCGAGGCCGACGCGCAGGGTGCGTGAGGCCCTGGCCTCGGGGGCCGGAGTTGAGAAGTGGCGCGACATCGTCGCGCAGCAGGGCGGCGACCCGAAGACGGTGGACGATTACTCTCGGATGCCGTCGGTGACGACTCGGCGCATGGTGACGGCCGAGCGCGCCGGCTACCTGTCGGTGCTCGATGCGGAACTGGTGGGCCGCGCGGCGGTGGCGCTTGGGGCCGGTCGAGCCAAGGTGGACGACGAGGTGGACCCGGCAGTGGGCGCCGTCGTCTTCGCGCACCCGGGCGACCAGCTGTCCAAGGGCGACCCGATCCTCGAGCTGCACTACCGCCGCGAGGCGGACCTGGACCCGGCGATGGAGCTGCTGTCGCGCGCGATCGAGATCGCCGACGATGCGCCGCAGGTGCTGCCGCTGATTGTCGAAGAAGTCCGGTAGGGCGGACGCTTCAGGTCCGCCGTTGGCACCGGCCTTCAGGCCGGTGCTCACCGGCACGGGGCTGAAGCCCCGCGCAGACGGCGGGCCTGAAGGCCCGCCCTACGCTCGCAACAGAGATCATGAACCCAACCGACTCCATCACCACCCCTCCCCCCTCCCGCAAGACCGAATATCTCGTCGTCGGCGGCGCGGTGCTCGTCGCCGTCATGGCGGGGCTGGCAGCGCAGTTTGCCGGCGTGCCGAGGGCGCAGTCGCTGGTCGGCCTGGTGGTGATCCTCGGCATCGCCTACCTCGCGTCCGCGCGACCGGCAGGCCATTGACATCCGGACGGTGGCGTGGGGCCTTGGGCCTGCAGATCCTCTTCGCGCTGATCGTCCTCAAGACCGAGGCGGGGCGCGTGACGTTCGAGACGCTGGGCGCGGGCATCACCAAGCTGCTGGCGTTCGCCGACGTCGGCTCGTCGTTCGTCTTCGGGCCGCTCGGCGACAAGCAGGCGTGGCCGAAGATCATGACGACGTGCTCGGGCCGGAGGGCGCGCAGTACGCGATGATCTTCGCGTTCCAGGTGCTGCCGACCATCATCTTCATCGCGGCGCTGTTCGCCATCCTCTACTACTTCGGCGTCATGCAGGTCGTCGTGCGCTTCTTCGCCGTGGGGCATGCGCCGCGTGATGAAGGCCAGCGGGGCCGAGTCGCTCAACGTCGCGGCCAGCATCTTCATGGGGCAGACCGAGGCGCCGCTGACCATCCGGCCCTACCTGCCGGAGATGACGCGAGTCGGAGCTGATGACGGTGATGACGTCCGGGATGGCGCACATCTCGGGCGGCATCATGGCGGCCTACATCCTGTTCGGCATCGAGGCGAAGCACCTGCTGACGGCGGTCATCATGACCGCGCCGGGCACGCTGATGATGGCGAAGATGTTCGTCCCCGAGACCGAGGTGCCCGAAGACGATGGGGATCGTGAAGCTCGAGGTGGAGAAGACGGACGTCAACGTGATCGACGCGGCGGGGCGCGGGACCGGCGAGGGGCTGCACCTGGCGCTCAACGTCGGCGCGATGCTCATCTCGTTCCTGGCGCTGGTCGCGCTGCTCAACGCCATCCTCGGCCTGGCCGGCCTCAGCCTGCAGCAGATCCTCGGCTGGGCGTTCGCGCCGGTGGCCTGGGCGATGGGCGTGCCGTGGCACGACGCGCCGACCATCGGCAACCTGCTCGGCACGCGCATGGTGCTCAACGAGTTCGTCGCCTACTCGCAGCTCGGGCCGCTGAAGGCGTCGCTCGATCCGCAGCTCGTTCACCATCGCCACCTTCGCGCTGTGCGGGTTCGCCAACTTCAGCTCGATCGGCATCCAGATCGGCGGCATCGGCGCGCTGGCGCCCAACCGGCGCCACGACCTGGCGCGGCTCGGCCTGCGCGCGATGCTGGCCGGCACGCTGGCGAACTTCGTGACGGCGACGATCGCGGGGTTCCTGCTGTAGACGGGCGAATCAGGAATCAGGAGCTCAGCGCATCGGATCGTCACGCTGATCCGATCCCGAGGTTCGCATGTCCTACTACGATCAGGTCTCCGAAGCTGCCGAGTTCGTCCGCGGCAGATCGCGGCGATCCCGGACATCGCCATCGTGCTCGGTTCCGGCCTCGGCGACTTCGCCGACCGTGTGTCGAACCCGGCTGTCATCCCCTACACCGACATCCCGCACTGGCCGGCGTCGATCGTCGTCGGGCACGCCGGAAAGCTGGTAGTGGGGGAGGTGTGCGGCAAGCGGGTGGCGGTGCTCGCCGGCCGCGCGCACTACTACGAGGGGCACCCGCTGACCACGTCGACGTTCGCGATACGCGTGCTCGGCCTGCTGGGCGTGAAGCGCGTCATCCTGACCAACGCCGCGGGTGGCATCAACACTTCGTTCGAATCCGGGCGCGCTGATGGTCATCGACGACCACATCAACCTGTTCGGCACCAATCCGCTCATCGGGCCGAACGACGAGCGCTTCGGGCCGCGCTTCCCGGACATGACGGAGGCGTATTCGAAGCGGCTGCGCGCGCTGGCCGACCAGGCGGCGACGGCAGCGGGCATCGCGGTGGCGCACGGCATCTACGCGGCGCTGCACGGCCCGAGCTACGAGACGCCGGCCGAGATCCGCTACCTGCGATCGATTGGCGCCGACGCGGTCGGGATGTCCACCGTGCCCGGAGACGATCGTGGCGCGGCACATGGGCATCGAGGTGCTGGCGATCTCGTGCATCACGAACATGGCGGCCGGCGTCCTGCGACCAGCCGCTGAACCACGCCGAGGTGATGGAGACGGCGGCCCGCGTGAAGGACCAGTTCATCGCGCTCCTGGAGGGCGTGATCGAACGGGTCTGACATCCTCGGGAGTCATTTCGTGGCATCACAATTCTGAATACAGAACTGTAATGCCACGAAATGACTCCCGAGGCTGTCACAACTGCTATGAGCGACCTCGTTGCTGTCGCCCGGCAGGCCCGCGAGCGCGCACGCGCCGACGTACTCCCACTTCAAGGTGGGCGCCGCGCTCGAAACCGCCGACGGCCAGGTCATCACCGGCTGCAACATCGAGAACGCCACCTACGGCCTGACGATCTGCGCCGAGCGCGTGGCCGTGTTCAAGGCGCTGTCCGAGGGGCACCGACAAGTTCACGCCGCATCGCCGTCGTCGCCGACACGGAGGAGCCCACGCCGCCGTGCGGCCCGTGCCGGCAGATCCTCTGGGAGTTCGCCGGCGACATCGAAGTCATCCTCGCCAACCTCCACGAAGAGAAGGGCCGCTATCGGCTGCGGGATCTGCTGCCGCTGCCGTTCGACGGGCGGTTCCTGAAGTAGGATTCAGGATTCGGGATTCAGGATTCGCGGCTGTTGAGCGATTCGCTGGCCCCAGATTCCTGAATCCTCGCCTGAACAGAACCCTGATCCCCGTCTGTTATCATCGCCCTATGCTTCCTACCGTTGAGTGCCGCGACGACTGCCGTCGTGATGATCGACCAGCGCAAGCTGCCCGGCGCCGAGGTCTACGTGGAGTGCAAGACCGCGCGCCGAGGTGGCCCGCGCGATCAAGACGATGGTCATCCGCGGCGCGCCGGCGATTGGCGTGGCGGCGGCGTTGGGCCTGGCGCTCGGGATGAAGAAGAGCAAGGCCACGGGCACGTCGAAGTTCGCGGCCGAGTTCCAGAAGACGTGCGAGTTGCTGGCGTCCACGCGGCCGACCGCGGTCAACCTGTTCTGGGCCATCGACCGGATGAAGCGGTGCTTTGCGGCAGCCGCGCAGGCGGGCGCGTCCGTGAACGAGATCAAGGCCACGCTCGACGCGGAGGCGCGCTGCATCCACGACGAGGACGTCGAGATGTGCCGCGCGATCGGCCGGCACGGCGGCGCGCTGGTCCCGCAGACCGCGCGCATCCTGACGCACTGCAACGCCGGCGCGCTCGCAACCGCCGGCTACGGCACGGCGCTGGGCGTCATTCGAGGCGCCGTCGAGCAGGGGAAGCAGGTGACGGTCTTCGCGGACGAGACGCGGCCATTCCTGCAGGGCGCGCGGTTGACCGCGTGGGAACTGGTGCACGACAGCATCGACACGACGGTCATCACGGACAACATGGCCGGCACGTTCATGCGCCAGGGCCTCATCGATTTCGTCGTCGTCGGCGCCGACCGCATCGCGGCCAACGGCGACGTCGCCAACAAGGTCGGCACCTACGGCGTGGCCGTCCTCGCGCGCGAGCACGGCATCCCGTTCTACGTCGCGGCGCCGCAGCTCGACGATCGACCTCGCCACGGCCGACGGGTCCGCCATCCCCATCGAGGAGCGGCCGGACCGCGAGGTGACGCACGTCGGCCCGACGCGCATCACGCCGGAGCAGGCGAAGGTCCGCAACCCGGCCTTCGACGTCACGCCCAGCCGCTACGTCACGGGCATCATCACCGAGCGGGGAGTGTGGACGGCGCCGTACGAGGAGAGTCTCAAGGACGCGATGAAAGGGCGAGAGTAGAGCAAAAGGGCATTGACGAATGACGATTGACGACTGGCGAATGACGATTGCGTTTGACGCCTCTGCTTTACGGGGCACGGCACGGGCGCCCAATCGGCACTCTGAAATCGTCACTCGTCATTCGTCAGTACCCTCCACGGGCCCGTCATGTTGATCTTGGGAATCGAAAGCTCCTGCGACGAGACGGCCGCGGCGGTCGTGGCCGAAACCGGCGACGCCGCGAAGCCGTGGGTCATCCGCTCGAGCGTCGTCGCATCGCAGGTGGAGATTCACCGCGAGTGGGGCGGTGTGGTGCCGGAGCTTGCGTCGCGGCAGCACGTGCGTGACATCTGCGGCGTCGTGGAGCGCGCGCTCGGTGACGCGCAGGTGGGCCTGAAGGATCTCGACGCCATCGCGGTCACGCAGGGACCGGGGCTTGTTGGCTCTCTCCTCGTCGGCCTGTCGTTCGCCAAGTCGCTGGCCGCGTCCACCGGCCTGCCGCTCGTCCCGGTCCACCACCTCGCCGGCCACATCGAGTCGCTCTTCCTGCACAACGGCCCGCTGCCGCTGCCGGCCGTGATCCTCGTCGTCTCCGGCGGCCACACCAGCCTCTACCTGGTGCCGGAACCAGGCGTCTACCGCCTCCTCGCCCGCACGCGAGACGACGCGGCAGGCGAGGCCTACGACAAGGTGGCCAAGCTGCTTGGACTCGGGTACCCGGCGGGCCGATCATCGACAAGCTCGCGCGCGAGGGGGACGACCGCGCGATCGATTTCCCCATCGCGAGGATCACGCATCGGGATCGCAACGCACCGCAGGAGCCGGGTCGCCTGGATTTCAGCTTCAGCGGGATCAAGACGGCGGTGTCGCGATACGTCAGGACACATGCAGTGGACGTGGACAGCTGGCAGCGGACGGACAGACAGCGGACAGCGGACCCTTCGACTCGGCCGCAGAGCGGCCTTGCTGAGGGCAAGCAGCCGTCGGAGCCAGGCCGGCCGGTGGCGGATATTTGCGCGAGCTTTCAACGGGCGGTCGTCGAGGCACTGCTGGACCGTCTGTTCGAGGCGGCGTCGAGGCACGGGGCGAGGAGCGTGGGGATTGCGGGCGGGGTGTCGGCGAACAGCCGGCTCCGCAAGGACGCGCAGGAGCGCGGGGAGAAGTTCGGAGTTCCGGTCTACCTGCCGACGCTCGCGTTGTCCACGGACAACGCGGCGATGATTGCCGCGGCCGGCTTGCGGCGATTCCACGAAGGCGTGCGCGCGGGGGACGACTTGAACGCGGACGCGAGCCTCGCGCTGTAACAGGTAGTAGGCGGCATGCAGTAGGCAGTAGGCAGTAGGCAGTTCCCGACCTTTTCGGTTTTCCGTTGACGCTACTTCGCCCATCACCTTGACGACGACGCGCTTCTCCAGAAACGCGCTACTCCCCCATGACCTTGACGACGACGCGTTTCTTCCGCTGGCCGTCGAATTCCGCGTAGAAGACCTGCTCCCAGGGGCCGAGGTCCAGGCGGCCGGCGGTGATAGGCAGGATCACCTGGTGTCCCATGATCGTGCGCTTCAGGTGCGCGTCGGCGTTGTCCTCGCCGGTCTGATGGTGATGGTAGTTGCGTCCGCCCGGCGCGAGCTTCTCGAGCCACTCGCCGAAGTCCTCGATCAGCCCCTCCTCCCAGTCGTTGACATACACGCCGGCGGTGATGTGCATCGCGGAGACGAGGACCATGCCCTCGCGCACGCCGCTGCGCCGGACGATGTCCGACACCTCGTCGGTGATGCGGATCATCTCGCGGTGGTGGGAGGTGTTGAAGTAGAGGTAGTCGGTGAAGGTCGGCATAGGGGCCTCTGACGCTCTTCCAGAGGCATAGGCAGTAGGCAGTAGGCAGTTGGAAAAACAGTGGACGAGAGCGCAGCTTCGGTCCCCGAGCGGGGTGGTTCGGTCGCGAATGAACTGCCTACTGCCTACCGCCTACCAACTACTCGACTTTCTCCTCCACACGAAGTACACCGGCACGCCCAGCAGCACGATGATCAGGCCGGGCCAGGTGGTCGAGGTGCGGTAGGCGAAGAGCACGACCAGCAGCGTCGTCGCGCCGAGGATGTAGAAGAACGGAACCACCGGGTAGCCCCAGGCCTTGTAGGGGCGCTCGGCGTCCGGGCGCGTCTGGCGCAGGCGGAAGATGCCGGCAATCGTCAGCGCGTAGAAGATGAGTGCGGCCGAGATGACATAGTCGAGCAGGTCGCTGTAGAGGCTGCCGTACTTGCCCGTCTGCGGGTCGAACGTGCGCGGCAGGACGAGGAACGCCGCCCAGATCCCCTGCAGCAACAGGCCCCACGCGGGCACCTTCGCCGCGTTGAGGCGGCCGGCCGGCTTGAAGAACAGCCCGTCGCGCGCCATGGCGTAGTAGGCGCGGGCGCCCGCGAGGATCAGGCCATTGTTGCAGCCGAAGGTGGAGATCATGATCGCGACCGCCATGATCAGCACGCCGGCGCCGGGGAAGATCGCGTCGAGAGCGGCCGTCCCGACGCGATCGTTGGCCGCCTGCTGGATGCCCAGGAACGGCAGCGTCACCAGATAGGCGATGTTCGCAAGCAGGTACAGACCGATGACGGTGGCGGTGCCGAGCGCGAGCGACAGCGGGATGTTGCGCCGCGGGTCCTTCACCTCGCCCGCCGTGAACGTGATGTTGTTCCACGCGTCCGACGAGAACAGCGAGCCGGTCTGGACGACGCAGATGGCGACGAACAGGCCGTAGAGGCTCGCGGCGGTGAGGCCCGGCGCGATCGGCTCGGCGTTGCGAATGGCCCACATGTTGTGGAAGTTGTCCGCGACGGCGGTCGCATTCCAACCGAGGATGAGGCCGAGGGCGATGAGCACCATGAGCGCGCCGGTCTTCGCGCTGGTGAAGACGTTCTGAACGATCTTTCCGTACTCGAGGCCGCGCGTGTTCATCCACGTCAGCAGGGCGATCATCACGATGCCGTAAAGCTGCGCCGTGGAGAGTGAGAGCGCGTAAGTCGGCGAGAGGTGGATGGGCGCGATGAAGTAGTTCGACTCGGAGATCGACGGGACCAGCAGGCCGGTAAACCGGGCGAACGCCACCGCGACGGCGGCGATGGTGCCCGTCTGGATCACCATGAAGAGCGTCCAGCCATAGAGAAAGCCCCACAGCGGCGAGAACGCCTCCCGCAGATAGACGTACTGGCCACCGGCGCGCGGCATCATCGCGGCGAGCTCGCCGTAGGAAAGCGCGGCCGTGATGGTCAGGACGCCGGTGACGAGCCAGGCGACCAGGAGCCACCCCGGGCTGCCCAGCCGGCGCGCCATGTCGGCCGACACGATGAAGATGCCCGAACCGATCATCGATCCGACGACGACCATGGTCGAGTCGAAGAGGCCGAGACCTCGCTTGAACTCGGTGTCGAGCGTGGTGGCCGAGGAAACCGATGCCGTCTCCGGGGTCTTCGCCATCGCCTGCACTCCCTTCGACTCGGGTGCTTGCGGCCTCGCTCAGGGCGGGCCCTTCGACTCGGGTGCTTTGCGGGCTCGCTCAGGGCGGGCCCTTCGACTCGGGTGCTTTGCGGCCTCGCTCAGGGCGGGCCTTGCCGGTCGCGCCGCCGCTGTTGTATACGGTCGCCGGCCGAATATATCATGGCTCCGGCAGCCGACCCTTCGACTCGGCCGCGTGGCGGCCTCGCTCAGGGCAAGCAGCCGACGCCGACAGGGCGCGGGGCTCCCCTCGACGTCGCTCAGGACAGGAACGCTCCGTGCTTCGACCCTAAATCGTAAAATCGCCAAATCGCAAAATCGTCAAAATTCTCAGTTCGGCCTCCCTTCCTCCCCATGCCCGAACTCACCCGCGCCGAAGCCTGGTCGCTGCTGACCGAATACACCGAGAACGAGAACCTCAGGAAGCATGCCCTGGCGGTCGAGGCCGCGGTACGCTACTACGCCCGGAAGTTCGGCGAGGACGAGGAGCAGTGGGGCGTCGTCGCGCTGCTCCACGACTTCGACTACGAGAGGTACCCGACCCTCGAGAACCACCCGTTTCGCGGCGCCGAGATCCTGCGCGACAAGGGGTACCCCGAATGGGTGATCAAGGCCGTCCTGTCGCACGCCGACCACACGAAGGTCCCACGCGAGACGAAACTGGAGCACACCCTTTTCGCCTGCGACGAGATGGCGGGCTTCGTCACGGCGGCCTCGCTCGTGCGCCCTTCGAAGAGCGTCCTGGACCTCGAGGCCTCATCCGTCGTCAAGCGGATGAAGGACAAGGCGTTCGCCCGGGCGGTGAGCCGCGACGACCTCAAGAAGGGAGCGGAGGAACTGGGCCTGCCGCTCGCCGAGCACATCACGAACGTCATTGCGGGAATGCGGGAGCACGCGGAAGAACTGGGGCTCAAGGGCACGCTCTGACGGAGGTGCAGGCACGGCGGGTCCCGGTGCACGGGTGCAAGAGTGCACGAGGTGCAAGGTGCAACGGGGTGCAAGGTGCAAGGGTGCAAGGGTGCAAGGTGCTAGGGTGCGTCCCAATTCCGAACATCGTTACCGCAAGCTTCGTATAGCTAAGTGACATGGCCGAGCCGCAATTCGAGAACGTCGTCCAGCTCGAGAACGTGAGCGTTTCCTACGGGAAGAACCGGGCGCTGGGCGGCGTCAGCGTGGCGTTTCCGCCCGGGGCCATCGGGCTGCTCGGGCCGAACGGCGCGGGCAAGAGCACGCTGCTCAAGTCGCTGCTCGGTTTCCTGGTCCCGACGGCCGGCAAGATGACCGTCCTCGGCATGGACGTCGCCCACAACCAGCTCGCCATCCGCTCCCGCATCGGCTACATGCCGGAGACCGACGGCCACATCCCCGGCATGAACGCCGTCTCGTTTGTCGCCTACTGCGGGCAGCTGGCCGGTCTCCCGGCCGTGGATTCGATGCAGCGGGCGCACGAGGTCCTTTACTACGTCGGGCTGGGCGAGGCACGCTACCGCAATCTCGAGACCTACTCGACCGGCATGAAGCAGCGCATCAAGCTTGCCCAGGCGCTGGTCCACGACCCGGACCTGCTCTTCCTCGACGAGCCGACCAACGGGATGGACCCGAAGGGGCGCGACGAGATGCTGGAGCTGGTGCGCGACCTCGCGCGCGAGAAGCACATCAACCTGATCCTCTCGTCCCACCTGCTGCCCGACGTCGAGTACACCTGCGACCGGGTCGTCGTGCTCGACAAGGGCGGCGTGGTCGCGCAGGGGCCGATCGAGGATCTGAAGGGGCCGCGCGGGCAGGTGTTCGAGCTCCGCGTGAAGGGCGACCGTCACGCCTTCGCGCAGACGCTGGCGGCGGCCGGCTTCGAGTGCCACGAGACCGACGAGGACGTGATGCGGGTGTACGTGGCCGAACGGCGACGGCGCGCGCGACGTTGTTCGCGGTGGCGGCGCGCGAGGGGCTCCAGGTGCGCCACCTGCGCCCAAGCCTGCCGACGCTCGAAGACGTGTTCGCGAGGGCCGTCGGAGAAGAGTAGGCGAGTAGTGGGCAGTGTGCGGTGGGCGGTGGGCAGTCAGTCCTAGCCCCTAGCCCCTAGAGAAGCTCAAAGTGCCAATACACGATCAAACCTATCGTCGCTACGCCGGCACGAGGGATGTGGCCGGGCAGGCGTGGATGGTGATCGCCAGGACCGGCATCCTGGGGATCATCAAGAAGCGCTTGTTCCTGGGCCTGCTCCTGCTGGCGTGGCTGCCGTTCGTCATCGGCGCCGTCATGGTTTACCTGGCGGCCAACTACCCGCAGTTCTCCAGCCTGCTTGGCCTCACGGGACAACGATTCCGCGACTTCCTCGGCCGGCAGGAACTGTTCGCGTTCGTCATCACGGTCTGGGTGGGCGCGGGCCTCATCGCCAACGACAAGCGGGCCAACGCCCTGCAGATCTACCTGTCCAAGCCGCTGTCGCGCGTCGAATACATCGCGGGCAAGTTCGCGATCCTCGGCGCGTTCCTGCTGCTGGTCACCTGGGTCCCGGCCATCATCCTGCTGCTGCTGCAGGTGGCGTTTACCGGCAGCCTGGACTTCCTCAAGCAGAACTTCTACCTGTTCCCGGCCGTGACGGTGTTCGCGTTCCTGCAGGTGGCGATGTCCGCGTTCACGATGCTCGCGCTCTCCTCGATCAGCAAGAGCAGCCGCTATGTCGCCATCCTCTACGCGGGGACGATGTTCTTCAGCGACGCGATCTACGGAATCATCTACGCTGATCACCGGCAGCACGCGGATGTCGTGGCTCTCGTTCCCGGCGAACCTCCGCCAGGTGGGCAACGTCATCTTCCGGCTCCCACCGGACTATCCGGACACGCCGGTGGCGGTGTCGCTTGTCGCGATTCTCGTGGTGATTGGGCTGGCGGCCTGGGTCCTCGAGCGCCAGGTGCGCGGGGTGGAGGTGGTGTCATGACCCGCCTGCGCGAAGACGCTGCGGCGGGGCAAGGCTCAGGGGCTGAAGCGAATGCCGCGAGGCTGGATCTTCGCGCCACGCCTCTGGAGACGACGGCGCAAGAGGCCAAGCTGGAGCCCGGCGCGACGCCTGCAGCGGCCGCGCAAGACGCGAAGCCGGAACTTCGCGCCGCGCCTGAGCGCGTCATCGTTCAGACGACGACGCTGTCGAAGTGGTACGGGCAGGTGATCGGGCTGAACGACGTGACGGTGAACGTGCCGCCGGGGATCACCGGCCTGCTCGGGCCGAACGGCGCGGGCAAGTCCACCTTCATGAAGCTGATGACGGGGCAGCTCAAGCCGAGCAAGGGCACGATCACCGTGCTCGGCGAGCCGATGTGGCGCAACCCGTCGATCTACTTCCGCATCGGCTTCTGCCCCGACCAGGACGCGTTCTACGACCGGATGACGGGCCTCGAGTGGGTGACCGCGCTCGTGCGGCTGAATGGCTACAACGAGGCCGAGGCGACCGCCGCGGCGCGCCGGGCGCTCGACGAGGTGGACCTGCTGGAGGCGGCCGACCGGAAGATCGGCGGCTACAGCAAGGGCATGCGGCAGCGGGTCAAGCTCGCGCAGGCGCTCGTGCACGACCCCGAGGTCCTGATTCTCGACGAGCCGCTCACGGGTATGGACCCGATCGGCCGGCGCAAGACGATCAAGATGATCAAGGACTGGGCGCGGGCGGGGAAGAGCATCATCGTCTCGAGCCACATCCTGCACGAGATCGAGTCGATGACCTCGAGCATCCTCCTGATCAACAACGGGCGGATCCTCGCCGAGGGGAACATCCACCAGATCCGCGATCTCATCGACAAGCACCCGCACACCGTGCACGTCCGCGCGGCGGACCCGCGGCGGCTCGCGCGCCTGTTCCTCGAGCACGTGGACGTCATCAACCTGCGGTTCGAGGAGGGGGCGGTGGAGGTGCAGACGGGCGCGCCGGACCGGTTCTACACGCGGCTGACGGAACTGGCCGCGTCCGGGGAGGCGGGCGAGATCAGCGAGGTGACCTCGCCGGACGACAACCTGCAGGCGGTCTTCCAATACCTGGTGAAGTGACGTGGCTGTAGACTCCATTCCCGCCCCGCCCGCCCCGGCTGTTGTCGCGCGCCGCGCCCCGTCGTTCGGCACGGCGGCGATGCGCGTGTTCGACCTGAGCATCGGCCAGATGCTGTGGTCGCGACGCACCATCTTCCTCGCGCTCGTCGTCGGCGCGCCGGTGGTGCTGGCGATCATCATCCGCATCCTGTCGTCGGCCGGCGTGGCCGGCGGCGTTCGCATGGGCGGCGCCCCCGTCGTGTCCGGGCCGTCCATCTTCGGCCTGTTCATCTGGGTGCTGTACCTGCGGTTCATCGTGCCGGTGCTGGGCGTGTTCTACGGCACGTCGCTGATCGCCGACGAGGTCGAGGACAAGACGATCACCTACCTGTTCACGCGGCCCATCTCGCGCGGGTCCATCGTGTTCGGGAAATACCTCGCCTACCTGGTGGCGACGGTGCTGGTGGTGCTGCCGTCGGTGATGGTCCTCTATTTCCTGGTCGTGCCCACCGGCGGCGGGTCGCTCGCGGGAAGCTTCATCCCGCTATTGAAGGACCTGGCGATTCTCGGGATCGGCCTGGCGGCCTACGGCGCGCTGTTCGCCTGGGTCGGCGCGCAGTTCAAGCACCCGCTGGTGACCGGCCTGGTGTTCGCCTTCGGTTGGGAGCAGGGGATCATGCTCATCCCCGGCTCGTTCAAGCGGTTCACCATCGCCTACTACCTCCAGGGGCTGGTTCCACACGCCATGCCCCAGGACAGCGCCCTGAGCTTCATCCAGGCCGTCGTCAGCACGTCGCTGTCGGCTACCTGGTCGCTGTTCTGGCTGGCGGTCATCTGGACGGTTTTCCTGACGCTTGCCGCCCGGACCGTGGCCCGTCGGGAGTACGTTCTCGAACAGTGATTCGGGAACTCTCCTGCCCCGAATTACACTTTTCGTACATAGAACGGTCCTTGCCAGAAAAAGACTCCCGACGAGGAATCGGGCTAAGTGAAGGCGGGCCAACGATTAAGGGGTTAACCCCATCCGGGAACTTCTGTTGAAGCGAGACCGTATATATCGGCAGGAGCGGGGATTATGACAAAACGGACGCGCTACTTCCTCATCGGTGCGATGGCCTTCCTCGTGATTGGTCTTGCCGTCGGTGTGGTCGCCTATTACGGAGGCATTCCCGGCGCCTTCGCGCAGAACGCAGGGCCCCAGGAGCTGCGCTACGTCCCGAAGGACGCGGTCGTGGTTGCCTTCGCCAACGTGCAGGAGCTGATGAACTCGGAGTTCCGCCAGCACGTCAAGGCGCTCGAGCCGCGCGAGAAGCAGACCGGGCAGGACGAGCTGCGCAACGCCACCGGGATCGACGTCGAGCGCGATATCGACTACGTGGTCGCCTACATGACGGCCGACGCCCAGGCGAACGGTGAGAGGCGTGGCGCGGTGCTCGCGCGAGGCCGGTTCGACGTCCCCCGCATCCAGGCCTTCATCCGCGAGAAGAACGGCGTCGAGCGCGACTACAAGGGCAAGAAGATGTTCTTCGCGCCCGAGGGGCACAACGACACGGACACGCCCGATTCGCCGGCGCGGCACGCGCGGAGCGAGATGGCGGTGGCCTTCCTCGCGGACAATGTCGTCGGGCTCGGCAGCGAGGCGGCCCTCCGGCAGACGATCGACCTCGAGCATGGGCAGTCGAACGTCCAGGCCAACGAGGAGTTGATGAAGATGATCGCGGGCGTGGACCGCGGCAACGCCTGGGCGGTCGGCCGGTTCGACATGCTGACCTCCGGCGCCCATCTCCCCGAGCAGGTTGCCAGCCAGATTCCGCCGATCACCTGGTTCTCGGCCTCCGGGCACGTGAACGGCGGCATGTCGGCGACGCTCAACGTGGAGACGAAGGACGCGATGGCCGCGGACAACCTCCGGCAGGTGATCAACGGCTTCATGGCGCTCGCGCGGATGCAGGCGGGGTCGAACTCGAACAGGCCCGAGATGGCCGCGATGCTCCAGTCGATTCAGCTCGGCGGACAGGACAAGACGGTGTCGGTGTCCTTCACGCTGCCGGCGCAGGCGTTGGACCTCCTCAAGGGCGGCGCGCCCAAGAAGTAGCGCCGCGACAGGCGAGACGCCTGTCCTACGAAGGCGGCGCGCCCAAGAAGTAGCAGCCGCGACAGGTTATTGAAACGACGAAGGGGCGCAGGCAACTGCGCCCCTTCTGTTTTTCCGCCCGCCGATCCGCTTTTCGGCCCGCCGATCCGCGATCTTTCCTGCAGGCCATGCGTCTCCGCGCTTGACTATCCTCCCCGCCTCCCCTAGACTTTTTCGCATACACATAGTCAGGCGGCGCCCCCTCTTTCAACCTGTGCTCGGCTAACTGTGTCATGCAGGGCCCCTTGCCCGTCCTGATGGGTCGTCGTGTGTTGCTCCGCGGCCCGCGCGAAGACGATGGGACGGCGCTCTTCCGGTACACGTCGGATCCCGAGGTGACGCGCTTCCTGGCCGTCGATCCGCCGGGCACGATCGATGACACGCTGTTCTTCATCGAGAAGTGCCACGAGCGCCGCAGCCAGGGGACCGAGTACGTCTTCGTCATCGCGGACGCGGCGAGCGACGAGCCAATGGGCATCATCTGCCTGCGACACATCGACCCCGCGATGCGGACAGCGCAGGTGGGCACATGGTTGGGACGGGACCGGTGGGGAAGTGGCGTGAACGCCGAGGCGAAGCGGCTGCTGCTCGACTTTGCGTTCGATCGCCTGCGCCTGCACCGCGTGGAAGCGCGAATCGCGGTGGGTAACTCGCGGTCGATGCGCGCGTTCGAGCGGCTGGGCGCCGCGCGCGAGGGCGTTCTCCGCGAGTCGTTCTTCAAGGACGGGCGGTATCACGACCAGCACCTGTACGTCATCCTGGAGCAGGACTGGCGTGCGAGGCCACGGCGCGACGGGCCGGTGAGGACGGATGGGCACAATGACTGACCGGGTGTTCTTCTACGGCACGCTCATGACCGGCTTCGACCGCCGCCGCCGCGCGGGCATCGACCCGATGCTCGAGTACGTCGGCCGGGGCCGCATCCAGGCTGCGCTCTTCGACCTCGGCATCTATCCGGCCGCCGTGCCGGACCCGGACGGCGTGGTCTGGGGCGAGGTGTACCGGGCGACCGATCTCGACAAGGTCCTCGCCGGCCTGGACGACATCGAGGGCTACTGCGCCGACCAGCCCGAGTCCAGCCTCTACATCCGCTTCGAGGTGCCGGTGGTCTACGAGGACGGCGTCGCCGAGACAACCTGGGTGTACTTCTACAACGCGCCGCTCGGCCGCGCGGAGCGGATCCAGTCCGGGGACTACATGGAGCACCTGAGGGTGAGATAGAAGAACGTAGAACGTAGAACGTAGAACGTAGAACATAGAACCTAGAACGTAGAACTGAGAACGGAGAGAGTTGCTCAGATTGTCGCTCTCATCGCTCGCCTCTCGCGTCTTCACTCCCTTCTTCTCACTTCTCAGTTCTACGTTCTAAGTTCTCGGTTCCCCCATCCCCCTACTTCGTGTATCTTCCTGCGGCATGACACCACGCCGCACCCGCTCGTTCACAATCATCGCACTCGCCCTCGCACTCACCATCTCGATCGCATCGACGCTGACCGCGGCGCCGCAGGGCCCCGCTGGCGACGTGGGCCGCGACCCGCGTATCGAGAAGATCCTCTCCCAGGTTTCGGAGCCGCGCATCGTCGAGATCCTGAAGAAGCTTGGCAGCTTCGGCACGCGCAATACGCTGTCGTCCACCGACTCGCAAACGGCGGGCATCGGCGCCGCGCGGCAGTGGATCCTCGACGAGATGAAGAAGATCCAGCCCGAAGCTGCAGGTCAGCTTCGACAGCTACCAGGTGCCGAAGAGCGGCCGGATCACGCGCGACATCGAGCTGCGGAACGTGATGGCGGTGCTGCCGGGCAAGAGCGCCAGGCGCGTCTACATCAGCGCGCACTACGACTCGTTCGCTCGAGCGGCTTCGGCCGCGCGCCCTGCGACGGGAGCCGCCGCGGGCGCATCGAGCAACAGCTCGCGCCCGCCTTCGACTGCTGCAGGGGCGCCTCCCGCGGGACAGGCCGCTCCCCCGACCCAGTCAGCGGCACCGGCCGCACCGGTGGACAATCCGGCCCCTGGGGTGAATGACGATGGAAGCGGCACCGCGCTCGTGATGGAGCTGGCGCGCGTGTTCGGGGAGAGCGGGATCGACTTCGACGCGACGCTCGTCTTCATCGCCCTGGCCGGCGAAGAGCAGGGCCTCATCGGCGCGCAGATGCACGCCCAGAAGGCCGTCCAGGAGAAGTACGTCATCGACGCCGTGCTGAACAACGACATGGTGGGGAACGTCCAGTCGACCGACGGCATGGAAGACACCCGCCGCGTGCGCGTGTTCTCCGAGAGCCCGGAGGACTCGACCTCGCGGCAGCTCGCCCGATACCTGGCCGCCGCCGCCGCGAAGTACGTGCCCACGCAGCAGGTGACGCTGGTCGCGCGGCACGATCGGTTCGGCCGCGGCGGCGATCACACCGCGTTCAATCAGAAGGGGTTCACGGCGGTGCGGATCACGGAGGCCGTGGAGAACTACGAGCGGCAGCACACGACCGGCGACACGTTCGAGTTCGTCAACCTCCCCTACATGCTGCGCAACGTGCGCCTCAACGCGGCGGCCGCCGCGTCGCTCGCCCTCGCGCCGCCCGCGCCGATCGTGACCGACGATCGCGGCCAGCCGACGATCGGCCGGCAGCCGAGCGGCTACGACGCGAACCTGAAGTGGAAGGCCTCGCCGGGGGCGGCGGGCTACAAGGTCTACTGGCGCGAGGCATGGACGCCGGACTGGCAGCGCGAAGTCGCCGTAGGCAACGTGACCGAGTTCCTCATCCCCAGCCTGTCGATCGACGATTACGTGTTCGGGGTGTCGGCCGTCGGGCCCGACGGCAACGAGAGCCTGGTGGCGGCCTACGTCAACCCGCCGCGGCGTCAGCAGTAGCGGGATGTCAGTAGCCGCGGCCCTCCGTGGCCGCGTCCACCGTACGTCAGTAGCCGCGGCCCTCCGTGGCCGCGTCCACCTCGTAAGTCAGTAGTCGCGGGCCTCCGTGCCCGCGTCCACCGTTAGTCGGAGGTCCCGGCCGGCCGCGGGGGTTCGCGACCGGCCGGGTGCAGACGAGGACGACACGAGATGCGGCGGGAGCGCGTGCTGGCTCGCGCTCCCCTTGGCTCCCGGCGGTGTGGCGTCCCGCCGACAACCGACACTCCTATCGTCGGCGATCCGGCCGCACCCCGCTATCGGCTGGGGACCCTATTTTCGAGACGACATCAGGGTAAATCCGGACTGTTCGACCGAGGTTCTTCGGAAAGAGCAGGGCTTCAGCCCTGCTCTACCTCCTCAGCTGATCAAGCCCTTCCTGACCGCGTACAGCACCAGTTCGACGGCGCTGTGAACGTCCAGCTTCTCCATGATGTGCCCGCGGTGCGTCTCGACCGTGCTCGGACTCACGTTCAGCAGGTCGGCAATCTCCTTGTTGCTGCGGCCCTCGGCGATGAGCTGGAAGATCTCCCGCTCGCGCTCCGACAGCGATTCGTACCGATCGACAATGCCCCGATCCGCCATTTGGCGGACGTAGTCGTCCAGCATCACCTTGGCGACCGCCGGGCTGAAGAACGACTTGCCCTGCGCGACGGCCGTGAGCGCGCGGATCAGGTCCTCGTCCGCCGAGTCTTTCAACAGGTAGCCGCGTGCGCCGGCCTGGAGCACCTGGGTGATGTACGCCTCGTCCGAGTACATGCTCAGGATGACCACGCTGACGCCCGCGGTCCGGCGGGCGATCTGCCGCGTCGCCTCGATGCCGTTGAGCAGCGGCATGCCGATGTCGATGAGGGCGATGTCGGGCTTGAGGTCCATCGCCAGGCGGACCGCATCGCGCCCGTTGGCCGCCTCGCCCACGACTTCCCAGTCCGGGTGCTCCTCCAGGATCTTGCGGACGCCCTGCCGGACGATGGTGTGATCGTCGGCCAGGAGGATGCGAAGGCCGGTCATGACGCGATCCTTTCGGTGCCCGCCGCGGGCGCCTGCACCTGCACATCCTCCGATGGCGCCTCGCGCAGCAGCGCAGGCAGTTCCACGGTGAGCCGGGTTCCCTTGCCCGCCTCGCTTTCGAGTCGGAAGGTGCCTCGGAAGCCCAACACGCGCTCCTGAATGCCGAGCAGCCCCAGCCCGCGGCCGGCGCCCGGCTCGGGCTCCGCCGCCGAGAACCCCTGCCCATCGTCTTCGATGGTCAACAGCACGGTGTGCGTGAGGCGCTGCAGGTAGAGCCGGCAGGTGGAGGCGCCCGAGTGCCGGGCCACGTTCGTGAGCGCCTCCTGGGCGATCCGATAGACACACGTTTCGATCTCGGTGGCGAGGCGGGCGTCCATGCGCTCTTGCAGCAGTTCCGCGCGGATGCCCGTGCGTGCGGAGAAGCGCCTGAGGTGCCACTCGAGCGCAGCCGGCAGGCCGAGGTCGTCGAGCATCGCCGGGTGCAGCAGCTGCGAGAGGTCGCGCACCTGCTGCAGCGCGCGGTCCGTGATCGTTCGCGCCTCGCGGAACGCCTCTTCCGCGCGGTCCGTCGCCGGGCGGCTGCGCTCGGCCAAGGCCAGTTCCACCTTGATGGCAGTGAGCGCTTGGCCAATCTCGTCGTGCAGCTCGCGAGCAATCGTCCGGCGCTCCTCCTCCTGTGCTCGCACGAGCTTCGCCGACAGGCGTTGAAGGTCCCGGGTGTTCTGCAGCTCCTTTTGAGCCTGCTGCCGAATGCGGGCTTCCAGGCGGCCGGCGTGGCGAGTCACCGTCACCGCGACGACGACGCTGGCCAGCAGCGCGAGGCCGCTGGTTTCCCACATGCGCTGCCGCATCATCCGGTAGATGCCGGCCGTCTCCTGCTGCTGCTGCTTCAGGCCCGCGCGGTTGAGGTCCTGGATGCGCCCGGAGATTCGAATGATGACGTCTCTTTTCGGGATGACTCGTCGCCGCAACAGCGCACGGGCTTCGGTGACTTTCCGGGTGCTGTCCCAGCCGAGGACCGGGAGGACCGTCTCCCAGAAGTCGTCCACTTCCGATCGCAGCTGGCTGAACTGCTCGCGCTCCGCGGACGAGTCGATGACCGGCACGTAGTCGTTGAGTGCCTTGTTGATGTCGTCGCGTGTCTGCATCAGCTGGTCGCGGTAGTAGGCGCTCGCCTCGTCGGAGGTGTCGAAGAGCGCGTCGCGAACGTAGACGGAACCCAGGAGAACCCGAACGCGCACCGTAGAGAGCAGTTGCTCGGCGCGGCTCGATCGCGCTGTTGTCGCCGCCGTTCGTTCTTCGACGCCGGCCAGTCGGCGGACCAGGTCGTATCCGGAACCCAGCCAGAACGCGAAGACCAGGCCGAAGCCAACGAAGAGGGCGCGCTGGATCGGGAAGGCCTTCGTAACGGTTCTCATGGGGATCCGTTGACAACCGTGCAAGAAGCCCTCCCGCGCGATCAGGCGCCTGGGGGCCGGAAATCAGGTGCCGGCCGTATTCTGGCCGCAGCTCCCGGCCCCTAAACTGAAGACATGTGGGAAGGACCCTCGTCGGCTCCGCTGGTGGTATTCGCGAACCTCGACACCATCCTGTTCGAAAGCGGCACTTTTCCGCCGGATCCCGCCCGTCCTGCACTCGCGGCCCTCGCAGCCCACCGCGTCCCGCTCGTGCTGTACTCGTCGCGCACGCGCGCGGAAATCGAGCTCGTGCAGCAGAAGCTGGGCCTGGCGCACCCGTTCATCACCGAGAACGGTGCCGTTGTCTACATTCCGCCGGGGTATTTTCGGCAGTCGCCTCCCAACGCCGCGGTGCGCTCCGGCTATCACGTTCTGGAAGTTGGCATCCCGTACCGCGACGTCGTGTCCACACTGCACCGGCTCGCCAGGCAGTTACACGTGGGCATCGAGAGCTTCAGCCAGATGTCGGTGGAGCAGGTGAGCAGCGCCTATGGCCTGTCACTGCTCGATGGCCGCCTGGCGAAGCTTCGCGACCACGCCGAACCGTTCCGCTTCACTGACGCGCCGCCCAAGGCGCGCGCGCGCCTGCTTCATGCGCTCCACTCGGCCGGGTTTCAGTGCATCGACGACGGCCGCTTCTATCATGCCCTCGCCCGGGTGGACGTCGGCGGCCGCGTGCGGCTGCTGAAGGCGCTCTACGCCGAGATGCGCGCGGTGGTGGCGGCGGGGGTTTCGGACAGGCTGGACGACCTGCCGCTGCTGGAGGAGATGGACATCCGGGTGGTGGTGCAAGGAGCGGCGGGCCGTTCGAGTGCCGACCTGTTCCGCGCACTCCCCCAGACGGTGCTCACGCGGGCAGCAGGCCCGGCAGGATGGGCGGAGGCGATGTCGGGATTGGTGCACCGGTTCGTCGCGCGAGGGGTGACCGAGCGGCCGGCAGCGTGAAAAACGAACGGAGAACGGAGAACGTAGAACGAAGAACGAAGAACGAAGAACGGAGAACGGTAGGCAGTTGATTCAACTGCCTACTGCCTACTGCCTACTGCCTACTAATCCGGTGCCCCGCTAGGTCATTTCCCGGCCGGCGACGATCGCGGCCATGAACTGGCCGATGGCGTCGACGACGTACTCGGTCGGCTCGACGAACTCAATGCCTGCCCTATAGATCACGCCGCCCTGTTCCAGGTCGCAGATGTGGGAGTGGACGATCCGACCCTTGACGACGATTGACAGGTCGCCGAGCATGAGGCGGAAGTCGTGCAGAGAGTCCACCTGGAGCGGGGACGCCGTCTCGATGAGGGCCCCAGCACGGCTGATCGTCTGGATCGCCATCGGCTGGTAGACCATCACCTCCCCAAGCATCTCCCCGAAGATCTCGAGACGCTCGGTCCTGCGGACGGGTTCTTCACCGCTCATGCGGGCCCACTATAGCAGGGGAGCCGGAAAACGGAAAATTGAAACGGAAGAAACGGAGAGAGGAGAACGGCGGTGGCGAAAGCGCGCCTCAGTGCTTCGACTCGCAATGACGGCCACGCTTTCCGAAGGACTAAGTACCTTCGACTCGCAATTCCGGCCACGACCGCCTGCAAGCGTGCGTGGCCGGCCCTTCTCGCTCAGCACTTAGCTGTGGCGAACTGGCGACTTACGATTGCTGATTGGACTTACGATTGCTGATTGGGGACTGACGATTCAGGAAAGCGGGGGGTCGGACGGGCCCGGGGACCAGGAATCGGGGAGCCGTGGGGGCCAGGGTCCCGGACATTTGCCGGTCCCTCCCCGCGCTCCCCGATCCCTGATTGCCGGACCCGCCTTTCAGTTCATTGGCAATTCGGGCCGTGCGGCCGCCAGCGGCAACTCGTCCTCGTCCCCGCTGTCGTCGTCCGGCTCGCGGTCCGTCTCCTCGCCGTCGAACTCGTTGGTATACGTCAGCACCGGGATGTTCGAGGTGTCCTCGTCCAGCTTGAGCATCGAAAGCACCTGGAAGCCCAGAGGATCGTCGATGCCGACGCAGAGGATGACGAGGTTCGGGCGGTTTCGCTTGATCTGCGAATACGCGTGCTCGGTTTCCGCCACGAAGACGATATCGTAATGACCAGCGTCGAGAACGGATTCCAGCAGCTCCAGCATCTCGTTGCTGCCGTTGACGACGACCACCTTTTGGGAGGCCTTCCCGGTTCTCGGCGTGCCGATCGAGTTCACCGTGTTCAGCATTGGTCCGGCCCTCACTGCCCCCCTATCATTCAAAAGGCGGGCCACCTTGTGTGGCTACGAAAAACGGCCTGTTTTCGGCGCTTCGCCATTCCTCCGCGCAGCGCGGTCCGGGCGGGGGACACTGGCCGCGCCCGGACGCAGAGGATGGCGGGACAGTAAGACCTTTATCGCCATGGCATTACCGACGAAGTCTCGAATTCCGGACGGCACCGCGGCAGATCCCGTAATGGGAAAGTCGTGTACCGGAAACCGTCGAGATGGGCACATCGCTGGATGCGGATCGTGCAATTCCTACCATAGCCGCCCGTCCTCTGGTTCCAGCCCGGCCGTGTTGTAGACTTGGTTGATGCAGGACCTCATTCGGACGCTGCTGGAAAAACTCGGCGAGGACCCG
The DNA here is from genome assembly GCA_963724775.1 of uncultured Acidobacteriota bacterium. Classification (GTDB taxonomy): domain Bacteria; phylum Acidobacteriota; class Vicinamibacteria; order Vicinamibacterales; family Fen-181; genus CAVRWB01. The sequence continues at coordinate 306,098 of CAVRWB010000014.1, read as the reverse complement.
GATCGCGAGGGGCTACGCGACACCCCACGGCGCGTCGAGGCGTCGCTACGCTTCCTGACGAGCGGCTACGAGGCCGACGTCGACAAGGTGCTCAACAACGCCCTGTTCACGGTCGACTACAGCGAGATGGTCATCGTCAAGGACATCGATTTCTACAGCCTCTGCGAGCACCACCTGCTGCCGTTCTTCGGCAAGTGCCACGTGGCCTACATCCCGAACAGCAAGGTCATCGGGCTGAGCAAGATCCCGCGGCTGGTCGACGTGTTCAGCCGCCGCCTGCAGGTGCAGGAACGGCTGACCAACCAGATCGCGGAGACGATCGAACGGAAGATCGAGCCGCTGGGCGTCGCCGTCGTCGTCGAGGCGACGCACCTCTGCATGTCGATGCGCGGTGTCGAGAAGCAGAACTCGTTCGCCGTGACGAGCGCGATGCTCGGCGTATTCCGCAACAGCGCGCGCACGCGCTCGGAGTTCCTGGACCTCATCAAGCACCACCGCGGGCGAGAATAGGTTCGGGTCCGAACTGAGAACGTAGAACGTAGAACCGAGAACGTTGAACTGAGACGACGTTCTACCTTCTACGTTCCACCTTTTAGGTTCTACCTTCTACCTTCTACCTTCTACGTTCTACGTTCTACGTTCGCGAAGCTCCATGCTCGCCCCGCTCCTGATCTTCCTCGGCACCTATCTCGTCCTCGCGCTCGGGCGAGCGCCGCTTTTCCGGGTCGATCGAACGGGAGCGGCGATCATCGGCGCCATCCTGATGATCGTCGTGGGGGGCGTGCCCTTCGACGAGGCGTACCGCGCGATCGACTACCGGACGCTCGTGCTGCTGTTCGGAATGATGGTGCTGGTGGCCAACCTTCGGCTGGCGCTCTTCTTTCGCGTCCTGGCTCAGTGGGTCGTGCGACGCGTTGCCAGCCCCGGCTGGCTGCTCGTCGCGGTGGTGTTCGCGTCGGGCGCGCTCGCGGCGCTGTTCGTCAACGACACCATCTGCCTGGTCTTCACGCCTGTTCTCATCGAGATGGCCCGCGCCCGGGGTCAGCGGCCACTGCCGTACCTGGTTGCGCTCGCGACGGCGTCGAACCTCGGAAGCACGGCGGCGATGACGGGCAACCCGCAGAACATGCTGATCGGGAGCATGTCGGGCATCTCGTACACGCGCTTCACCGCGGCGCTCGGCCCGGTGGCGGTCGTCGGCCTCGCCCTCGATGCTGCGATCGTCTACCTGGTGTTTCGCAGGGACTTCATGGCGTCCGCCCGGCCTGGTGAAGCGCTGACGATCCGCTCGGTCCACCGGGCGTTGATGGCGAAGAGCCTGATCGTCTCGGCGCTCGTGCTTGCCGGCTTCCTTGCCGGATTCGACCCGGCCCTGGTGGCCTCCTGCGGCGCGGCCGTCCTGCTCGTGACGCGGCGGGTCAAGCCCGAGCGGATCTATGCCCAAATCGACTGGGGCCTGCTCGTGCTCTTCGTTGGCCTGTTCATCGTCGTGCACGGTGTCGAGCGAGCGGGCCTTGACCAGGAAGTGTTCGCGCTGTTGCGACCGATCGGCGTCCATACGGTGGCCGGCCTGTCGGTCGTGTCCGCGATTCTCTCCAACCTGGTGAGCAACGTCCCGGCGGTGATGCTGTTCACACGCCTCGTCCCTCGGTTGCCGGATCCCGGCACGGCATGGCTGGTCCTCGCGATGTCGAGCACCGTGGCGGGCAACCTGACGCTCCTCGGGTCGATCGCGAATCTCATTGTCGCGGAGGGCGCGGGGCGCCACGGCGAGCGGCTGTCGTTCGGCGATTACCTCAAAGTGGGATTGCCGGTGACGGTGCTGACGCTGGCGTTCGGGATTTGGTGGCTGGGACGCTGACCTTTTCAATTCTCCGTTGACGCATTCCTCGAGGGTCGTGCAGCCAGATCCAGGCATGACCAGTTATACTTCCTGCCCATGAGGCGTTCGCTGATCATCGTCCTCCTTGCGGCGGTCGCAGCCGGCCCCACGGCCGCTGCGGGCGCGCAATCGACCACCAAGAAGGCTGCTCAGAAGACGGCGTCCAAGCCGCCCGCGCCCAAGCCGCCCGCGCCGAAGCCGCCGCCAAAGCCGACCCTCGCGCCGGCCGACGTCACCTGTCCGCAGGTGCTCGGGACGGGCGTCGGCAGCCGGCTGCAGTTCTGCGACGTGATGACGGGACGCACGCCGGCTGACGGCATCATCATTCACCTGCCCCCGCACAAGGGCGACCTGATGCTGTCGTTCGATCTTCACAACCGGCACACGTACTCCGACCAGGAAGTGAAGTCGGGCAAGGGGTTCGCGAGCTACACGGCGACGGTCGCGGCGGTGGCGCCGGACAACAGCGTGCTTGGACGCGGCGTGGTGCAGAGCGACTTCCGGACGTCGCGCGATCTGCTGGACCGGATCTCCGGTGGCGCCGGGCCTCGAGGAGTGAAGGCGGTGGCGCCGGTCGGCACCGAGCGGATCAAGATCCAGGTGCCGCAGGACGTGGAAGAAGTGAGCCTGCTGGGCGAGAAGCTGTCCGTGGTGCGCTTTGAAGGGGCCGAGAACTTCACGTTCTCCGGTCCGCCGCGGCCAATCGCCCTCATCAGCAACGTCAACGTCGAGTACGTGCCCGGGAAGAAGCCGCCGCCGCCAAAGGCGCCCGCGAAGAAGAAGAAGTAAGCAGAAGGCAGTAGGCAGTAGGCAGTTGAGTCGCAACTGCCTACCGCACACCGCCTACTGCCTACTGACTTCAGGCTTCCACCTTCGCCTCCGTCTTCCTGCTCTTCAGGCTCTGCAGCGAAATCACCGGCTCCTGCGACTTCTCCTTGAGGATGTGCTCGCGGTAGAGCCGCTCCATCTTCTGGTCGTAGGCGGCGTCGGGCGGGTCCACGACCACCGGGATCACGCCTTTTGACACGCTGCGGGCCTTCAGCTTCTCCTCGCGCGCGGTCTTGGCAATGCCCGCCCGGTCGAGATCCGTCTGCGCGGCCGCTGCAACCGCCTCGGGATTCAGCTTCAGGGAGTGGGCCGTGCTCGCCAACTCCACCTCGTGATTGCCGGCATAGATCTGATGCCGGCCGCGCTCCTCGTACCACTTCGAGAGCGTGGCCGTCATGTGCATCTTCTCGATGATCTGTCGCCAGCCGATGCCCGTGTTGTAGGCGCAGAAGGAAATCTCGCCCTCCTGCGTGCCATAGGGGATGATGCACATCTCCGTGCGGCGGAAGTCGTAGTTGAACAGGTCCTGGAACCACATGCCCGCGATGAACAGGAAGGCCCAGGAATCCGAACGCCGGCGCTCGATGTCGGCCATCGTGCGACCCTTGCCCACCTTGCCGTAGTCGCGCTTCGTGGCGCCGAAGGCCTTGTCGAACTTCTCGAGGAGCGCCTTGACGCGGAAGCGCGGCGGCGCCTTGAACGGGTCGTAGTTGCGCATCAGCGCCACGGCGATGCCAATCACCGACATGAGCTTCCCGCGCGCGGCGTCGTTGATGAGCGCGACGTCCTTCGGCAGCTGCTCCATGTTGAGAAACGCGGTGATGGGCGCCGCCTCGTGCGTGTCCTTGTCGATCATCACCGCCATGCCAATACCGCAATTCGGGTGGCAGCCGCATGCCAGCGCGCCCCAGTCAGCCTGCGGGCCGTGGACGAGGTCCGCCCAGTCGGAGAACGTGCTCATGAAGGAGATCGGGAACCAGTCGCGCGTCGGCTCGCCGATGCCGGTCTGGTTCTTCACGTCGTGGGCGAGGTGCGCCAGCGTGTAGCGCTGCGCGGCGCGCCGCTCGTCCGACACTTCCTCGTCGCGGCCGGTGAACGAGACCGGCTGGAACGAGAGGAAGGAGATCTTCTTCGGGTTGTCGATCGCGAACTCGATGATGCGGCCCACCTGTTCGTTGTTGACGCCGTTGACCAGCGTGACGACGAGGACGATGTCCACGCCGGCCGCGTGGAGGTTCTCGATGGCGCGCAGCTTGACGTCGAACAGGTTGCCGACGTGGCGGTGCGAGTTGGGCGCGTTGCCGATGCCGTCGAACTGCAGGTAGACGTAGCGCAGGCCTGCCTCGGCCGCCTGGCGGCAGAACTCGGGGCTCTTGGCGAACTCGATGCCATTGGTCGCCGCCTGCACGCTGTTGTAGCCCACCTCCTTGCGAGTAGCGCGATGGCCTTCAGGAAGTGGGGCGAGAGCGTCGGCTCGCCGCCGGAGAACTGCACCGACATCTGCCGCCGCGGCTTGATCGTGACGGCGTTGTCGAGGATCTGCTTCACTTCCTCCCAGGCCAGTTCGTGGACGAAGCCCACCTGGTTGGCGTCCATGAAGCACGGGTCGCACATCATGTTGCAGCGGTTGGTCAGGTCCACGGTCAGGACCGAGCCGCGGCCGTGGAGGATCGTGCTGCTGCCGTGGTTGTGGAGCTTCGCGTCGTTGTGGGCGCGGATGTCGCGGCCGGGGAACGACTCCTCGAGGTGCTTGAAGAACGCCGGGTCGATCGACATCACGTCCTCGAACCGCCCGTGCTTCGGGCAGTCCTTCACCATGAGGATCTTGCCGTCGCGTTCGAGGATTGTCGCCTTGATCTCGCCCACCTTCTCGGTGAGGAGCATGGACACATCCTGCTTGCCGTCGAGGATCTGCTTGCGGGCTTCGCGCACGCACGTGGGGCACAGCGAGTCGGTCTCGCGCGGCCAGCCGAGCGTCGGCTTGGTCTTCTCGTACGACTTCAGCAGGGGCTGATCCGACCACCTGGGGGTGAACGACGGGTTCTGCTTGAACTTGTAGGCGTACTGAAGAACGCTCCACAGCCCGTTGGCCGCGAGCGCGAAACCCTTCTCGACGTACTTCATCGGCGCATGCATAGGCGAGATCTCCAAAGCCTCAGGGCTCAAGGCTCAGGGCTCGAAGGCTCAAGGCTCAAGGCTCAAGGCTCGAGGCTCGAGGCTCCCTGAGCCGAACACGTTTCATTGTTGGGTTGCCCCATCCGGGAGCGTATGTCAGTGGGGAATCCGGGTCGCGGACAATCCGGCGGGCGGGCGGGAGGGCCGGTCGATCGGGCAATACCGGGGATGGGTGGGAGGGAAGGACCAGGCGGAAAGCCCAGGATTCTGGGAGTCAGGATTCAGGAATCAGGTCAGCCCCGAATCCCGAATCCTGAATCCCGACTCCTCTGAGAGCTACGCCTCGACCTTCTCGGCCGGGGCCGCGGCGCCCTGCCTGCGCGCCTTCAGCTTCTCTTCGCGAGCCGTCTTGGCCACGCCCTTGGCGTCGAGGTCCGTCTGGGCGGCGGCGGCCACCGCGTCCGGATTCACCTTGAGCGTGTGACGCAGCGCGGTGAGCGGCACGAAGTGGTTGCCGGCGTAGATCTCGTGCCGGCCCTTCTTCGCGTACCAGCTCCGCCACGGTGGACTGCATGTGCTTCTTCTCGATGATCTGGCGCCAGCCGATGCCCGTGTTGTAGGCGCAGAACGAGATCTCGCCCTCTTCCGTGCCGTAGGGAATGATGCACATCTCCGTGCGGCGGAAGTCGTAGGTCCAGAGGTCCTGGAACCACATGCCGGCGACGAAGATGAACGCCCACTTGTCGCTGCGGCGCTTCTCGATGTCCGCCAGCGTGCGGTCGCCCGTCACCTTGCCGTAGTCCTTCTTGGTGGCGCCGAACGCCTTGTCGAACTTCTCGAAGAGGTCCTTCAGCTTGAAGCGCGGCGGCGCGCCGAACGAGTTGTAGTTCCGGAAGAGCGACACCGCCGCGCCGATGACCGCCCACTTCTTGCTGCGGTTGGCGTCGTTGATGAGCGCGATGTCCTTCGTGAGCTGTTCGACGTTGAGGAACGCCGGCACCGGCGCGACGTCCGACGTCTCCTTGTCGATCATCAGCGCCATCGCGGCGCCGCAATCCGGGTGGCAGCCGCACCCAAGCTGACCGAACTCCACGTTCGGGCCCTTCGTGATGTCGGACCACTCGGCATACGTGCTGATCATCGAGATCGGGAACCAGTCGCGCCCCGGCTCGCCAAACCCCAGCTGCTTCTTCACGTCGTGCGCCAGGTGCGCCAGCGTGTAGCGCTGCGCCGCCCGCCGCTCGTCTGACACCTCCTCGTCGCGCCCCGTGAAGGACACCGGCTGAAACGAGAGGAACGACAGCTTCTTCGGGTTGTCGATGGCGAACTCGATGATCCGCCCCACCTGCTCGTTGTTCACGCCGTTGATGATCGTCACGACGGGCACGATGTCCACGCCGGCCGTGTGCAGGTTCTCGATCGCCTGCAGCTTGACGTCGAACAGGTTGCCCACGTGGCGGTGCGAGTTCGGCGCGTTGCCGACGCCGTCGAACTGCAGGTAGACGTAGCGAAGGCCGGCGTCGGCCGCCTGGCGGCAGAACTCGGGGCTCTTCGCAAACTCGATCCCGTTGGTGGCCGCCTGCACGCTGTTGTAGCCCAGGTCGCGAGCGTAGCGGACGGCGTCCAGGAAGTGCGGCGAGAGCGTCGGCTCACCGCCGGAGAACTGCACCGACATCTGGCGCCGCGGCTTGATCGACGCGGCGTTGTCGAGAATCGTCTTGATCTGCTCCCAGTTCAGCTCGTGCACGAAGCCGACCTGGTTGGCGTCCGTGAAGCACGGGTCGCACATCATGTTGCAGCGGTTGGTGAGGTCCACGGTCAGCACCGCGCCGCGGCCGTGCAGGATCGTGCTGCTGCCGTGTTTGTGCATCTGGGCGTCGGCGTGCGCCCGGATGTCGCGGCCCTGGAACATCTCCTCGATGTGCCGGGTGAACGCCGGGTCGATCGACAGCACGTCCTCGAAGTGCCCGTGCTTCGGGCAGTCCTTCACCATCAGCACCTTGCCGTCGCGCTCGACGATGGTGGCCTTGATTTCGCCGATCTTCTCGGTGAGCAGGACGCTGACGTCCTTCTTGCCGTCGACGATCTCCTGGCGCAGCTCGCGCGTGCAGACCGGGCACAGCGAGTCGGTCTCGCGCGGCCAGCCCAGCGTCGGCTTGGTCTTTTCCCAGGACTTCAGGATCGGCTCGTCGGACCACTTGGGTGTGAAGGAGGGGTTCTGGTTGAGACGGTAACCCCACTGCATCACCGCCCACACCGCGTTCGCGGTGAGCGACAAGGCCTTCTCGGCGTACTTGATGGGAGCGTGCATGATCGCGTGTCTCCGTGAGTGAACGAGCCGCCGATAGACGCAACCGATCGAGGCGTCCGCCTTCAGGGCGGACATGTCCCGAACAACGCGACCGGGGATCGGCGGACGAAACAAAAGGGGCCCGGCGAGGTCTCACCGAGGGGGGCGTAAACCTCCAGAATGATACTCAACTGAAAGAAGCGCCAGCAGAGGTTTCAGGGAATGGGCAGGAGCGGCACCCGAACTGGCATGAAGGCGACGTGAAATGGAAAAGGCGACAAAAATGGTCCGACCTTAACGACAAGGTGCAAGGGTGCAAAAGTGCAAAGTGCAAGGTGCAAGGGTGCAAGGGTGCAAAGGTGCAAGGTGCAAAGGTGCAAAGGTGCAAAGGTGCAACGAAACTGACGAATGACGATTGATGATTGGCGAATGGCGAGTGATCCGGGCAGTGACCAATCGCAAGTCGCCTTTGGCAATCGCCAATCGTCAGTACACGTGCCTGCCTCAGTTCCTATGTCTTGTAGGTGTGCGCTCTCCCCACCTTCCCCCGCCACACCCGATACAGATTCACCAGGTAGACGCCGACGATCGCCATGCCGACGAGGTAGATGCCGAGCGCGATCGCCTGGCTGTGAGGCGCGGATGCCGTGTTGTAGATGTCGAGGGACGCGTGGGGACTGCCGGCGAGCGCGGGCAGCAGGCGAGGGTAGAGGCCGGCGGCGGCGGAGCCGAGGACGCCAACGATGAACACCGCGCTCGAGAGGAAGGCGCGAGTGTCCTCGTGGTGGCGGGCGAAGACAAGAACGCCGCCCGCGCCGGCGAGGCCGAGGGCGGGCACGAGCAGGAGGGCGGGCGCGGCGAGGAAGTTGGCCGTGAAATCCGGCCGCACGTAGAAGCTCGCCGCAAAGACGAAGGCGAGGGTCGCCATCGCGAGCGCCCAGAGCGGCAGGACGAGGCGGCGCGACCGCGCCTGGACGTCGCCTTCGGTCTTCATCGCGAGGTACGCCGCGCCGTGCATCCCGAGCGTGAACAGGCCCAGCACGCCGCACAGCAGCGCGAACGGGTTCAACAACAGCGCGAACGAGCCGACGAAGTTGCCGGCCGCATCCAGCGGGACGCCGCGCAGCACGTTGCCGAACGCCGCCCCGAAGAGAACGCCAGCAGCGCGGAGGAGCCGGAGAAGGCGACGTCCCAGCCGTCCTGCCAGAGCGGGTTGTCGAGCTGGTGCCGGAACTCGATGCCCACGCCGCGGAGGATGAGCAGCCAGAGCACGAGCATCAGGGCGAGGTAGAAGCCGCTGAAGGCGGCCGCGTAGAGGTGAGGGAAGGCGACGACCATCGATCCGCCCGCCGCGATGAGCCACACCTCGTTGCCGTTCCACACCGGGCCGATCGCGTTGATCGCCACCTCGCGCTCCTCGCGGGTGCGGCCGACGAGGAGATGCAGCGCGCCGACGCCGAGGTCGAAGCCGTCGAGGACGGCGTAGCCGGCGAGCATCGCGGTGAGAACGAGGAACCAGAGGGTGTTGATCATGGCGGCTGTGCTCAGGCCCGGGCTTGCGGCTCAGGGCCTTCATGCCCTCACGGCCTCATCACGATCTCGCAAACAACGCCAGGTACAGGATCCCCAGCAGCGCGTACAGCCCCATGAAGCCGAGCAGCGTGAAGATCGCCATGCCGCTGCTGACGTTCGGCGACGTCGCGTCGGCAGTCCGCTGCAGACCGTAGACCACCCAGGGCTGGCGGCCGACCTCGGCCACGATCCAGCCGGCCTGGTTGGCGATGTAGGGAAACGGCACGGCGAGCATCAGGATCCAGAGGAACCAGCGGGCCCGGTAGAGGAGACCGCGCCAGAGCAGGAACACGGCGAGCGCCATGATGCGCGATGAAGATCGTCCCGAGGCCGACCATGATGTGGTAGGCGTAGTAGACGAGTTCGACCGGCGGGTGGAGATCGCGCGGGTAGTCGTCGAGGCCGACCACCTTCGCCCGGAAGTCGCCGTAGGCGAGATAGCTCAGCACTCGCGGCACGAAGATCGGGTCCATCAGGTCCCGCCGCTCGGTGTCGGGCATGCCGATGATCGCCATCGGCGCGCCCTCCTGCGTCTTGAACAGGCCCTCCATGGCCGCCATCTTGACCGGCTGGTACTGCGTCACCTTCTCGCCGTTCATCGCGCCGGTCGGGAACAGCGAGACGAGCGAGAACAGCAGGCCGGAGATCACGCCCACGCGTGACGAACATCCGCCCGGCGTCCTCGTAGCGCCGCGACAGCAGGTAGTAGGCGCCGACGCCGGCCATCACCATCGACGCCGTGATCATCGACCCGCTGATCGTGTGGGGGTACTGCCAGAGCGCGTAGGGGTTGGTGAGAAGGCCCCACAGGCTGTCCAGCTGCGCATCGCCGTTCACCAGCGTGTAGGCGACGGGGTGCTGCATCCACGCGTCGGTGGCGACGATGAAGAAGCCCGAGACGACGGCGCCGAGCGCCACCATTACCGCGGAGAGCCAGTGAACGACCGGCGACACGCGCTTCTCGCCGAAGAGGAACAGGCCGAGGAACGACGACTCGGCGAAGAACGCGAAGACGCCCTCCATGAAGAGCGTCTGCCCGACCACTCCGCCTGCGAAGTGCGAGAAGCGCGACCAGTTGGTGCCGAACTGGAACTCCATCGGGATGCCGGTGACCACCCCCATGCCGAAGGTGATCGCGAACACCCTGGCCCAGAAGCGGGCGACGACGCCGTAGCGGTCGTCCTTCTTCCGGAGCTGCACCGTCTTCAGCACCGCGATCAGCACCCCGAGCCCCATCGTGAGGACGGGGAACAGGTAGTGGAACATGATCGTGAAGCCGAAGTGCCAGCGGTCGGCGGTCAGTGCGTCGGTCATGGCAAGACAGTGGGTGCAAGGTGCAAAGGTGCAAGAGTGCAAAGGTGCAAGAGTGCAAAGGTGCAACGGTGCACCCATCCGTAGTCGCGGCCCTCCGTGGCCGCGTGAGCGACCGTCAGTAGTCGCGGGCCTCCGTGCCCGCGTGAGCGTAAGCCCAGTATCCCACGCCCCCTTCTTCGACCACCTCGTCCGTTCGCGTATGATCACCGTAGCGGTCCGGCACGTGGTTTGCCCCGACCACGAGAGGGCACAAGCCCCCGTGTCGCGGCCAACGGAGCCCTATGTCTTCATCCGGATCCATCCTGGACGTCATTATCGTCGGTGGCGGGCCGTCGGGTCTTGCCGCCGGCATCGCCTGCCATCGCCGCGGGCTCGACTACGAGGTGCTGGAGAAGGGCGTCCTCGTCAATTCCATCTACCACTTCCCGGTGCACATGGTGTTCTTCACCACGCCGGAGCTGCTCGAGATCGGCGGGTTGCCGTTCGTCAGCCCGTTCGAGAAGCCGACGAGGCTCGAGTCCTTGCGCTACTACCGGCGCGTCGTCGACATCTTCGGCCTCAAGGTGACGACCGGCGAGAAGGTCGAGCGGGTGGCGCCGGTGGCCGGCGGGGCACTCGAGGTGCGATCGAGGGACGAGCGCGGCGGCGAGCGAGTGCGGCGCGGTCGGGCGGCGATTCTCGCGACCGGCTATTACGATCAGCCGAACCGGCTGAACGTGCCGGGCGAGGACCTGCCGCACGTGTCGCACTTCTACGATCAGGCGCACCCGTACCACCGAAAGCAGGTGGTCATCGTGGGCGGGGCGAACTCTGCCGCGGAGGCGGCGCTGGAGTTGTACAGGGGCGGAGCGAAGGTGACGCTGGTGCACCGGCACGCCGAGATGAGCTCGACCATCAAGTACTGGGTACTGCCGGACATCCTGAACCGGATCAAGGAAGCGGCGGTGGCCGCGCGGTTCAATGCCCGGGTGGTGGGAATCACTCCCGACTTCGTGCGGATCGAGCAGGACGGGAAGACCGAGGACCTCCCGGCGGACGCTGTGTTCCTGCTGACCGGTTACCACACCGACCGGGACTTCCTGCGGCGGTGCGGGGTGAGCATCGACTCGGAGTCGTGCGTGCCGACTCACAATCCCGAGACGCTGGAAACCAACGTGCCGAACGTCTTCCTGGCCGGTGGGGTGATCGCGGGGATCAACACGGCGCCCATCTTCATCGAGAACGGGCGGTTTCACGGCGAAAAGGTCGTCGAGGAAATCGCGGCACGACTGGGGCGGCCGGATGAAGTCAGAAGTGAGAAGTGAGAAGTTGGAACGTAGAAGCGGAAACCCGCCGTGGACGCGAGGACCGCTTCTGTTCTCAGTTCTAGTTCTCAGTTCTACGTTCTCAGTTCATGAGGCCCGTCAGTGGATCGTCCGTGTCTTCTTGTCCATGTAGTCCATCAGCACGTACTGGCCGAGCGTGTAGGGCGTCGTGAAGTACGCCTTGCCGTGGCAGATCTCCGCGACGCGGCGGACGAAGCTGACCAGGTCGTAGTCGCGCGCCAGCATGAACGTGTTGATCATGATGCCGCTCTTGCGGCACGCGGCCACCTCGGCGAAGCGTCTCGCGCGACGATGAACGGATCGAGGCCGAAGGCGTTCTTGTAGATCCGGCCGTCCGGGCTGCGTCAGCGCCGACGGCTTGCCGTCGGTGATCATGATGATCTGCCGCATGTCCTTGCGCTGCGCGGTCGAGGATGCGGCGCGCCAGCCGCAGGCCTTCGCGCGTGTTCGTGTAGTACGGGCCGACGCGCACGCGGCCGAGCTCGCGCAGCGGGATCTCCTCGGCCGAGTCGTGGAACAGCACGACGTTGCAGCGCGTCGCCCGGGATACTGCGTGCTGGATCAGGTTGCGCGAGCGCCAGCGCGACGCGCTTGGCCGGCGTGAAGCGATCCTCGCCGTAGAGGATCATGCTGTGGCTGCAGTCGAGCATCAGCACGGTCGCGCAGGAGCTCTGGTACTCGCCCTGCGCGACCATCAGGTCCTCGTACTGCACGTCGATGATCGGGCGCGCCGCGTCCGTCGATCGCCCGGCGGATGCTCCGCCGGCGCGCTCGCTCGATGCCCATCGCGCTGAACGGCGTTCGAGCATCGTGCTGCTGGGATCGAGGTTCAGCGTGTCGCCGAACTCGTACGGCTTCGGCGCGCCGCTGGTCTCGACGCCGGTCGCCATGCTCGCGCGTGTCGTGGCGGCCGAAGCTGCTCTTGCCGAGCGAGCCGAGCAGATCGCGCAGCGCGCGGTAGCCGAGGAAGTCGAGCGCCTTGTCGGTGACCTCGAACGTGACCGGCGGCTGGCTCGGGCCCTGCCGCCGCCGCGCCCCTGCGCGCCGCTCGCGCTCGGCCTCGAGATCGGGCGGCGTCGTGATGTAGCCCTCTCCGCATGCGCTCGATGATCTGCTGGATCAGCTCCTCGAGCTTCGATCGCGCGTCGTCCTGATCGCCGTCGGCCGGATCGCCGAGCAGCTGCTCGAGCGTCTCCTCCGGCAGCACGCCGCCGTTGAGCAGCGCCTCGAGGATCGCGTCGTGCAGCGCCTGCATCGTGCGGTCGTCGTCGTCGCCGCGGCATCGTACGGGTTGTCGAAGCCGCTCGACAGCAGCAGGTCGGACAGCTTCGACATCAGATCCTCGAGGTCGAGCTCGTCGAGCGTCGTCGCCGGTGTACTTCGAGTACTTGTATTGCATCGAACAGCTGACGGTGCAGTGACAGTGCAGCGGTCGTCAGACGTGTCGTGTCCTAGCGCTGAGCCTCTCAGTTGTAGTACTTCTTCTTCCGCCGGCATCGGCATGCCCTCGTCGAACATCTGATCGGCGGCGCGGCGGCCGCGGCGCGGGCCCGGCGTCGGTTCGGCGCCGTGGTAGCCGCGCTCGTCGCTGCGGCTGATCTTCTTCTGCGCGTACAGGCCTTCGAGCACGAAGTCGATCGCCGAGGCGAGCGACCGGCGCCGGCGCTCGCCCGGCGACGCCGACGCGGCGCGGCCAGCTCGACGCAGGCCCTGCACGCTCGCGCGCCTGCGTCGATGCAGCTCCGCCGCCGACGAGCGTGTCGGCGAGCTGCAGCGTGCCGCCGAGGTCGAACCACTCGACGACCGTGCGCGGTGTCGACGCCGTCGAAGTAGCCGTTGAAGACGTTGCCGACCGCCGCGCGGATCGAGATCGCGCGCGACCTGCGTCGGCGCCCTTGCAGCTCGCCCTCGTACTCGAGCTCGAACTTGCCGGTGATCGACGGCAGCGCCGCGTAGACGTCGGTGACGCGCGGCACGACCAGCGTCTCGCCGTGCGACGAGCGCGCGCCGCTCGGCGTTCGAGACGACGTTCTCGAGCGCGGTGATCGGCAGGCGCTGGCTGACGCCCGAGCGCTTGTCGATCTTGCTGATCCGCGCGCGCCTGGAACGCGACCTCCTCGACGACTTCGCGCACGTAGTCGGGAATCTCGACCTTCAGCGCGTCGCCGTCGCGCGTCGGTCCACGCCTCCTGCTGCGTGATGGCCATCGCGTTGTGGCGCGTCGCCGGGTAGTGCGTGCGGATCTCCGAGCCGATGCGGTCCTTGAGCGGCGTGATGATCTTGCCGCGCGCCGTGTAGTCCTCGGGGTTGGCGGTGAAGACCAGCAGCACGTCGAGCGGCAGGCGGACCGGGTAGCCCTTGATCTGGACGTCGCCTTCCTGCAGGATGTTGAACAGGCCGACCTGGATCTTGCCGGCGAGATCCGGCAGCTCGTTGATCGCGAAGATGCCGCGGTTGGCCCGCGGCAGCAGGCCGTAGTGCATCGTCAGCTCGTCGGAGAGGTTGCAGGCCCGCCGCGCGCCGCCTTGATCGGATCGATGTCGCCGATCATGTCGGCGATCGTCACGTCCGGCGTCGCGAGCTTCTCGACGTAGCGCGCGTCGCGCGGCAGCCACGCGATCGGCATCTCGTCGCCTTCGCTCGGCGACGCGCGCGCGGCACGCCGGCGCAGAGCGGCGCCAGCGGGTCGTCGTGGATCTCGCAGCCCGGCACGACCGGGATGCCGCTCGTCGAGCAGCGTCGTCGAGGCCGCGCAGGATGCGGCTCTTCGCCTGGCCGCGCAGGCCGAGCAGGATGAAGTTGTGCCGCGACAGGATCGCGTTGACGAGCTGCGGGACGACGGTGTCGTCGTAGCCGATGATGCCGGGGAAGAGCGTCTCGCCGGCCCGCAGCTTGCGCATCAGGTTGTCGCGGATTTCGTCCTTGACGCTTCGGCGCGGAACATCGCCGAGGGCGACGGCAGCGCGGAGGTCGCCAAGCGTGGCGACGGGTTGGGGGCTGGGCATGCCCCGATGATAGCAAAAACCGGACCTTAGCAGTCCGATATACAGCCGAGCGGATGGAAGCACCTCGATGAGTGGCGAGGATCGCGTGCCGCGTCGGGGCTTGCGAAAGCGGGGAAGTCCGCGACAGACGATGACGAATACATCGTCGCTCACGTCCTTTCCGACGAAACGGTCCCCGAATCCTGTCACAATTTCGTTTTTGTCATCGTCGGGGGTCGCCGCCAGAAAAAGACTCCCGAGGGTTGTCACAACATGGTGTTTGCACATCGGGGCGGGAGCCGGCTTGCGCCGGAGAACACGATCGCGGCGTTCGACCGCGCGGTGTCCGAAGGGGTGGATGGCCTGGAACTGGATGTCCACCTGGCGAAGGACGGCGAGGTCGTGGTGTGCCACGACGCGTCGGTGAACCGGACGACGGAAGGGGCCGGGGCGATTGCGTCGATGACTGCCCGGGAACTCGCGGCGCTCGACGCGGGCTACCACTTTTCGGACGGCGACGGGCGGCGGCCGTTCCGGGGCAGGGGCATCGGCATCCCCACGCTGCGCGAAATCGTTGCGCGCTACCCGGCGCACCGCCTGATCGTGGAGATGAAAGACGACGAGACCGCGCTGGCGCAGGCCACGCTGCGGGTGATTCGAGAGGCGGACGGGTTCGCCCGCACCTGCCTGGGGTCGTTCCACCTCGACGTGATCGAGGACGTGCGCCGGCGCGAGCCGCGGGCCGCGACCAGCGCCGCCCAGCGGGAAGTCCGGATGGCTCTGTACCGCTCCTGGGTGGGCCTGTTTCCGCGCAAGGTCCCGTACGCGGCGATGCAGCTGCCGGAGCGGCGGGAGGCGACACGGGTCGTCACGCCCGCCTTCGTGCGTTGCGCCCACCGGGCAGGGGTGCTCGTCCAGGTCTGGGTGGTCGATGAGCCGGCCGACATGGAGCGCCTGCTGGGCTGGGGCGTGGACGGCCTGATCACCGACCGGCCGGATGTGGCCGTGAGGGTGGTACGAGAGTTAGCAGGGAGGTGAGCAGGGCTAAAGCCCTGCTCCTTCCGGTGATTCTCGGCAGAACTGTCGGTGCGCTGTCCATCACTCGTGTCCGTTTCCGATCGCCGGGAACACATTCTTCAAAATGTAGGTGCGCAGCTGCGCATCCACCTGCCGCGTCTTCTCGCCGGCGGTGTTGCCGTCCGCCGTGTCCCACTCGGTGTTGAAGTTGACGATGTAGGCGGCGTGCAGCGCCGGGCAAACATAGAAGTGGGAGATGAAGGCGTTCTGGCTGCCGCTATGGCCCACCAGGTGGTAGCCGGCGCGATCCTCGACGAAGAAGTTCAAGCCGATCGACACGCGGTCGGATCCCTCCGCGCCAGCGCTCACCTGCGGGACGAACATCTCTTCCAGCGACGACCGCTTGAGCACCCCTTCGTGCGCCTCTCGATGACCGCCGGTGCCGAGGAGGAAGTCCAGGTATCGCAGCATGTCGCCGATTGGGGCGTTCAGCCCGCCGTTGGAGACGGTGATCCCAGTGTCCGCGTCGAACGGCGCCGCGCGCAGCGCGCCCGCCTTCGTCACGTAGTAGCTGGCGCTCCGGTTGGGGAGCAGGTGATAGGGCGTGGCGTCGAAGTAGCTGCGGTACATCTCCAGCGGCTTGAGGATGTTCTTGTCGATGTACACCTCGTAGTCGTCGCCGGACAGCAGCTCGATGATGCGCCCGAGGAAGATGATGCCCGGGTTGGAGTAGCTGTAGCGGCTGCCGGGTTGGAACTCGATCTCGGTGTAGGGGAGCATCGCCACGAGCTGCGACCACTGCTTCGGCTCGAACGGGTGCCACGGCTTGTCGCCTCCCCACGGCCAGGTGGGACTGCGGAAGCCGGCGCTGTGCGACATGAGCCGTCGGATGGTCACCTCGGACATGTCGCCGAACGGGTCGTGGACCGCGCGCAACTCGGGGATGTATTTCACCGCCGGGTCGTCGAGCGACAGGCGGCCGCGGTCGCGCAGCTGCATGATGGCGATCGCGGTGAAGGTCTTCGTGATCGACGCCCAGTGATAGATGGTGTCGTCGGTCACCGGATGGTTGCGCTCGCGGTCCGCGGTTCCGCGGTTGATCCTCGAGAGCACGCGACCGTCCTGGACGAGTGCGAAGCTGCTGCCCACCACGCGGGCTTCGTCCAGGTGCTGCACGTAGAAGTCTTTCAGGCGGGCCAGCGTGGCCGGGAGGTCGGTTGGCTGCGCATGCGGGACGATGCCCAGGGCGCCGATGAGGAGGACGGTCGCGGCGAGAACGGCGGTCGGGGCGAGGCGCGGGTGGCTGCTCATACGCGCGTAGTGTGGCCTCGACCGTCGTGCTGCGTCAAAGGGCTTGCGACAATCGGCGTCTCCGCCGGGCCAATGACAGGCGGGACGCCGTCCGTGACAGGCGAGACGCCGTCCGTGACAGGCGAGACGCCGTCCGTGACAGGCGAGACGCCTGTCCTACAGACAGGAAAGACGCCTGACCGTGACAGGCGGGACGCCTGTCCTACTGGAGCAAGCTCTCGGCGAAGTCCAGGAACGACGCGGCGTCGGCGAAGTTGCTGGCCAGCCCCAGCGAGATGCGCACGGCGCCGGTGCTCTTGTCGTCGATGCAGCGGCGGAACTCGTCGTACGTCATCCGCTCGTGCGAGCGCGCGAAGCAGGTCTGCATCTCGCCGGACGACAGGCCGAGCGCGATCTCGCCCGCCCCCGGGTTGCAGAAGCAGCCCGCCCTGATCGAGATCCCGCGCTCGCCGGCCCCGCGCTCAATCAGCTGGTGATCGATGAACCGGCCGTCGGCGTCGTGGAAGTTCAGGGTAATCGTCCCGCCGCGGTTCTCTTGCGACAGCGGCCCGTAGATGCGGGCGAGCGGCCGCCCGGTCGAGTGCCGCAGCCCTGCCAGCCGCTCGATCAACCAGCCGGCGAGGCACTGCACCCGTTCGTGGATGCAGTCCAGTCCCACGCGCTCGAGGAGGTCGAGGCCGAACCCGATGGCGGGCAGGCTGAGGAAGTCGAGCGTGCCGTCTTCGAAGGCGGATGCCCCGGCCGCCAGGTAGTAGCGGTCGGCCCCGACCGAGGCGACGGTGATGGTGCCGCCGGCGAACCACGGCCGTCGGAGCCGGGCAAGTGACGCCTTCTTCGCGATGAGCGCGCCCACCCCTGTCGGGTAGCCGAACATCTTGTAGAAGGACAGCACGACGTAATCGGGGTGCCACCGGGACAGGTCGAGCCGGTTGGTCGGCACGAATGCCGCCGCATCCAGCAGCACGTCCCACCCGGCATCCTGCGCCCGGCCGATCCACGACAAGGGGTGCTGCACCCCTGAGAAGTTGGACTGAGCAGGGTACGCGAACAAGCCGGGGTGCCCCTCGAGACCGCGCGCCAGCTGCGACTCGAGCGCCCGTTCGTCCAACCCCATGTCCGGCGGGATCACCGGCACGTAGATCGTCTCGGCGCCGTGAGCGCGCGCGAATTCGCGGATGCCGTTCACCGAGTTGTGGTTGTCGAAGGTGAGCAGGAACCGGCCGCCCGGCATGAACGGGTACGACTCGGCCACCAGCTTCAGCGCATGGCTCGCGTTGGCGGTGAACGCCACGCAGGTACTCGTCCGGCGAGGCGTCGAAAAAGGACAGCACCCGGTCGCGGGTGCGCTCCACCAGCTCGGTGGCCAGGCCGGAGGTCGGATTGAACGAGTGCGGGTTGCCGAAGACGTCCCCCGCGAGCATCTCGGCGTGCCGCCGCACCTGCGACTCGGCGTAGAGCCCGGCGCCCGTGTAGTCGAGATACACGTGGCCGCGGGCGTCGAGCCGCGCGAACTCCGCGGCGCGGAGGTCGTCCACGGCCCGCGTGCGTTCGTAGCAGGGCCGGGCCGCGAGGAACTGAGACAGATGATGCGTCACCCTAGCGCACCACCGCGCGGGCGGCCGCGATCTCCATGACCGCGGCAACCGCCTTGTCGATGTGCGCCTCGGTGTTGAACGGGCCGATGCCGAAGCGCACGCCGCCGTGAATCCTGTCGGTGCCCAGCTGCTCGTGCACGATTGGCGCACAGTGCAGCCCCGTGCGGCACGCGATGTCGTGATCGACGTCCAGCATCGTGCCCGTGTTGCCCGCCTCGAAGCCGTCCACGTTGAACATCATGACGGCGATGTGATTCTCCAGCGACTCCTGGCAGTACATCGTCACGCCGGGGATGGGGCGCAAGCCGTCGACCAACCGCCGCATCAGGCGCATTTCGTGCGCGTCGATCGTCTCGAGGCCCTGCTTCTGCAGCCACTTGACGCCCGCGTTGAGGCCCGCAATCCCCATCACGTTCGGCGTCCCGTATTCCATGTGCCACGGGTACTCGTCGAGGTGCGCGCGCTGCGCGGACCGCACGCCGGTGCCGCCGGCCCGCGTCCGCCGGATGTTCACGTGCTCCTGCACGTACATCCCGCCGATGCCGGTCGGACCCATCAGGGACTTGTGGCCGGTGAAGCACAGGACGTCGATGTTCATCGCCTGCACGTCGATCGGGATCTTCCCGGCCGTTTGCGAGGCATCGACCACGAGGTGGATGCCGTGCTCGCGGCAGATCTTCCCGATCTCGCCGGCCGGCTGCACGGTGCCGATCACGTTCGAGCCGTGATTGAGGGCGACGACCTTCGTGTTCTTCTTGATCCGCGCGCGAATGGCGTCCGGATCGACGAACCCGTTGGCGTCGAACGGGACGTGGTCCACCTCGACCCCGTCGTGCACCGACAGGTGATAGAGCGGCCGCAGGATGGCGTTGTGCTCGACCGTGGTGGTGATCGCATGGTCGCCGCGCTGCAGGAGGCCGAAGAGCGCGAGGTTCAGCGAATCGGTGGAGTTGTAGGAGAACACGAGCCGGTTCGGGTCGGTGCCGTTGAAGAACCGCGTCATCAGCGCGCGGGTCTCGTCCACCATGTGCCCGGTCTCCATGCACAGGTCGTAACCCGAGCGTCCGGGGTTGACGCCGTGGGACCGGTAGAACTGGTCCATGTAGACGTACGTCTCTTCGGGCTTCGGAAATGAGGTGGCGGCGTTGTCGAGATAGATGAGGTTGGACATTCAGGTTCACTCAGCCGAAAAAGGGCGAGCCATTCTATCCGGACGGGAGCAGAACGGCAAAACGAGAGCGGGACGGAAGGGAACTCGGCGAACGGCGAATGACGATTGGGATGTCAGGTCGGCAGGGGAACCTGCAGTTCGCGCTAGCCTATGCGCCCATGGCAACTCAGGACGCGCCTTGACGGCAGCGAATACCTCGTCGAACATCGGCTCGGTCAGCTTTCCGGTGTTCGTGTTCTGGCGGCTCGGGTGGTAGGAGGCGATGAGGGTTAGAGGAGCATGGCTAAAGCCATGCTGCGACAGGAGATCGTCGGCAGCGGTGGGGATGAGGCCATGCTGCGACCGGCGATCGTCGGCAGCGGTGGGGATGCCGCCATGCTGTGGCTGGAGATCCAGCCGGTGCAGGAGGCCGTGGCCGAAGGCCGGGCGGGGAGCGGGCGGCAGGCCGCGGCCGCGGAGCAGCCGGAGCGTCGCGTCGAACGCGATGCGGCCGAGTGCGACGATGACGCGCAGGTTACGCAGTTCGTCGAGTTCGGCGTCGAGCCACGGCAGGCACCGGGTGAGTTCGGCGGGCGTCGGCTTGTTGTCTGGCGGCGCGCAGCGGACGGCCGCCGCAATGTAGGCGTCGTTCAGGCGGAGGCCGTCACCGACATGAATCGAGGTGGGCTGGCTGGCGAAGCCCGCCTTGTGCAGCGCGCGGAACAGGAAGTCCCCCGAGCTGTCGCCGGTGAAGACGCGGCCCGTCCGGTTGCCGCCGTGCGCCGCCGGGGCAAGGCCGACGATGAGCAGGCGGGCGCGGGGATCGCCAAAACCGGGAATGGGCCGGCCCCAGTACGTCTCGTCCCGGTAGGCCCGCTTCTTCTCGACGGCAACGCGCGCGCAGTAGGCGCGGAGGCGGCGGCACTTCTCGCAGGCGATGACGGACTGCTGGATCGAGGACAGAGACACGGCAGGAGCCAGTATGCAGTAGGCAGTATGCGGTATGCAGTTGAGTAAACGCGTCCGGCCGGCACGAAACGAGCCAGCGTGCTCTCGAGCGCAACTGCCTACTGCCTGTACTGCCTACCGCCTACTCAGTGACTTCGACTCGCAATTCCGGCCACGACCGCCTGCAAGCGTGCGTGGCCGGCCCTTCGTCGCTCGCACTCAGCCTGAGGGCCAAACACGCTGCCGTACTGTGCATCGAGGACTAAGTGAACCCGTCTATCCGATGAGCAGCGGGTTCTCGAGCATCCGCTTGAGCGTTTGCAGGAAGCGGGCGCCCTGGGCGCCGTCGGCCACGCGGTGGTCGATGGCGATCGTCATCTTCATCCGGCGGCCGATCTTCATCTGGCCGTTCTCCACCACGGGCACCTCGCGCACGGATCCGACGGCGAGGATGGCCGCCTCGGGCGGATTGATGATGGCCGAGAACTCCTCGATCCCCATCATGCCGAGGTTCGAGATGGAGAACGTGCCGCCGGTGTACTCGTGCGGCTGCAGCCGGCGGTTGCGCGCGCGGTCGGCGAGCGCCCGCGATTCAGCGGCGATCTCGGCGAGCGACTTCGAGTCGGCGTCGCGGATGACCGGCGTGATCAGGCCTTCCTCGATCGCGACCGCCATGCCGATGTGCACGCGGTTGTACTGCTTGACGCGGTCGCCGGCGAACGACGCGTTCATCTCCGGGTGCGCGCGGAGCGCGGACGCCGTCGCCTTGATGATCACGTCGTTGAGGCTGATAGGGTAGTTCTCGTCGCGCAGCGCCTTGTAGGCGTCCCACAGCCGGTCCATCGCGACGTCCACGGTGAGGTAGAAGTGCGGCACCGGGGCCTTGCTCTGCACGAGGCGCTTGGCGATCGTCCGCCGCATCGACGAGAGCTCGATCTCGTTCACGTCGCCGGCCGGCTGCACGGGCTGGCCGGCGGACCGCGGCCGCGGAGGCGTCTTCGATCGCCGCTTCGATGTCCCGCTTGATGATGCGGCCCTGCGGGCCGGAGCCGCGCAGGCTGTTCGAGATCGATGCCCGCCTCGGCCGCCATGCGGAGGGCGAGCGGCGAGGCGCGAAGCGACCGTCCCTGGTCGCCGGACGGAACGGCCGCCACGGGCTGCGGTGCCGGCCGCGGCGCGGGAGCGGCAGCGGGTGCGGCCGGGCGCGAGACGGCGCGAGGTGCCGGTCGGGGAGCAGCCGCGGCGGCGGGACGCGGCGCAGCAGGTGCGGGTGCCGGCGCGGCCTGCGGCTTCGCGGCTTCGAGCAGCGCCGAGATGTCCTCGTCCGGCGCGCCGATGACCGCGATGAGGTCGCCCACCTTGATGGTGTCGCCATCCTGGGCCACCAGCTTGCGGATGGTGCCGTTGGTGTAGGCCTCCATCTCGACGGTCGCCTTGTCGGTTTCCACCTCGGCGAGCGTCTGCCCCGTTTCGACCTTGTCGCCTTCCTTCCTGAGCCAGCGGAGGATCTTGCCCTCCTCCATCGTGTCGCTCAGTTTCGGCATCACCACGCGCGAAGCCATAGTCGGATCCTCAGTAGTAGGCAGTAGGCAGTAGGCAGTAGACAGTTGCGGCCGGCAGGCAGAACCGCCTACTGCCTACCGCATACTGCCTACTTCACTAGTCCAGGTACAGCACTTCCTTCACCGCCGCGATCACCCGCCCCGGCGTCGGCATCACCATGTGTTCGAGGTTCTTCGCGTACGGCATCGGGACGTCCTCGCCCGTCACGCGCGTGACGGGGGCGTCGAGGTCGCTGAAGGCGTCGCGGTGAATCATGAAAGCCAGCTGGGCGCCGAGGCCGCTGAATTCCCAGCCTTCCTCGACGATCACGCAGCGGTTCGTCTTCTGCACCGACTGCGAGGATCGGCGCCTCGTCCAGCGGCCGCAGCGTGCGCGGGTCGATGACCTCGCACGACACGCCCTCGGCCTCGAGCTGCTCGGCGGCCTTCAGCGCGACGTTCACCATCTTCGACCACGCAACGATGGTGACGTCGGTGCCCTCGCGCTTGATGTCGGCGACGCCGATGGGGATGACGTACTCGCCCTCCGGCACCTCGCCCTTCGAGCCGTAGAGCGTCTCCCCCTCGAAGAAGATGACCGGATCATCGTCTCGGATCGCGGTCTTGAGCAGTCCCTTGGCGTCGTACGGCGGTGGACGGGGCGACCACCTTGAGGCCGGGCACGTGCGCGTACCAGGACTCGAGGACTGGGAGTGCTGCGCCGCCAGCTGGTGCGCCGCACCGCCCGGGCCCCGCACGACGATGGGGATCTTGAACTGGCCGCCCGACATGTAGAGCATCTTGGCGGCGCCGTTGATGATCTGGTCCATGGCCAGCATCGAGAAGTTCCACGTCATCATCTCGATGATCGGGCGCAGGCCGACCATCGCGGCACCGACGCCGACGCCGGCGAAGCCCTCCTCGGTGATCGGCGTGTCGATGACGCGCTTCTCGCCGAATTCCTGGAGCAGGCCGCGGCTCACCTTGTAGGCGCCCTGGTAGACGCCGACTTCCTCGCCCATGAGGAAGACCTTCGGGTCGCGCGTCATCTCTTCGCGCAGGGCCTGGTTGAGGGCATCACGGTAGGTGATCAGTGGCATAGAGATTTTCGACGAGACAGGGCATTGACGATTGGCGACTGACGAGTGGCGATTGCGCTATTGCACGGCGTCGCGTTGCGGTCGTCATTCGCCAATCGCAAAATCGTGCAATCGTCAATCCGTCGTCCTACTCTCCGCTCCTCGTGTACGGTCCGTACGGCTGGCTGTAGACGTCCTCGTAGAGCGCAGCGGCGGAGGGCTCGGGGCTCGCGTCCGCGAACTCGACAGCGGCGTCCACGATCTTCCGCACCTCCGCGTCGATCCGTTCCAGGCCCGCCTGGTCGAAGACGCCGGCCGCCTTCAGGCGTTCGAAATATCCGCGAACGGGATCCTGCAGCTTCTGTCCTTCGACCTCTTCCTTGGTGCGGTAGTGGCCGTGCACCGGGTCGGACATGGAGTGGCCCATGAAGCGGTAGCACCGCGCCTCGATGAGCGTCGGCATGTGCTCGCGCCTCGCCAGTTCCACGGCGCGGCCGACCGACTCGCGCACGGCGAGGACGTCCATCCCGTCCACGGTCTCGCTCGCCATGTCGTAGGCGCACGCGCGCTGGGCGACGTCGTAGATGGCCGACGCCCGCTCGATCGCCGTCCCCATGCCGTAGCGGTTGTTCTCGACGATGTAGACGCAGGGCAGCTTCCACAGCGCGGCCATGTTGAGCGACTCGTGGAAGGCGCCGATGTTGACCGCCGCCTCGCCGAAGAAGCACAGGACGACCTGCGAGCGTGCCTCGGTACTTCATCGCGAAGGCCACGCCGGTCGCCAGCGGGATGTGGCCGCCGACGATGGCGTGCCCGCCGAGCATGCCGACCTCCGCGTCGAACAGGTGCATCGATCCGCCCTTGCCGCGGGACACGCCCGTGTCGCGGCCGAACAGCTCCGCCATGACACGACTCGGGTCGCTGCCCTTGACGATCGCGTGCACGTGGTCGCGGTACGAGCAGAAGATGTAGTCGTCCGGGTTCAGCGTGGAGATGGCGCCCACGGACACGGCCTCCTGACCGATGGCGAGGTGGCAGAAGCCGCCGATCTTCTGGAGGGCGTACATCTCCGCGCAGCGCTCCTCGAACCGGCGCCCGAGCAACATCTTGCGCAGCAGCTCGACCTGCTCGTCCTTCGACAGCGGGGCGGCGCGCTCGATCAGGTGTTCCTTGGCCATTCGGCGTTACCTGCTTTGAAACGAATCGGCCTGCTCGTGCGCATGGTAGGACGAGCGGACCAGGGGGCCTGACTCGACGTGCCCGAACCCCATGCTCAGGGCCGTCGATTTCAGCATGTCGAATTCCTCGGGGTGGTAGTACCGCGCGACTGGCAGGTGCGCGGACGAGGGGCTGAGGTACTGCCCGATCGTCAGGATGCCGCACCCGACCGCCTGAAGGTCGGCCAGCGTCGCGACGAGCTCGTCCCACTCCTCGCCCAGGCCCACCATGAGGCCGGACTTCGTGGGGATGTCCGGGGCGTAGGCGCGCGCGCGCTCCAGGAGTTCCAGCGCGCGCGGGTAGCGGCCGCCGGGCCGCGCCTTGCGGTAGAGCCGGGGAACCGTCTCCGTGTTGTGGTTGAGAATGTCCGGGCGGGCGTCGAGCACCTGGTAGAGCGGCGCGGCCTTGCCCTGGAAGTCGGGGATGAGCACCTCGACGCGGCACTCCGGAAGGCGCTGCCGGATCTGCCGGATGGTCTCGGCGAAGATCGACGCGCCGCCATCCTCCAGGTCGTCGCGGTCCACTGACGTGATGACGAGGTAGCGCAGCTGCATCTGCTCGGCGGCGTTCGCCACGCGTTCGGGCTCGGCCGTGTCGAGCGTCACCGGGCGGCCGTGCGCCACGGCGCAATACGGGCAGGCCCGCGTGCAGACGTCGCCGAGGATCATGAACGTCGCGGTGCCGTGGTGCCAGCACTCGCCGATGTTCGGACAGTGCGCCTCCTCGCAGACCGTGTTGAGGCGGAGGTCGCCCATCAATCGCTTCAAGCGGACGTAGTTCGCGGAGCCTGGCGCCTTCACCTTCAGCCATTCGGGCTTCGGCTCGCGGCGCCGGACGAGGACCAGGGGGCTCTGGGTAGGCGTAGCCATGGGTGAATTAACTTCCTATCTTATCACCCGGGCCTGCCCGGCTCCGAACGTGGACCTGAAAACGCGGCACTGAGAACTTCGACCTGGGAAGGGCTGGCAGAACGTGCAAGAGGGAGCCCGACAGCAAGACGAAAAACGGAGAAGCATGTGAACCAAGTTGCCTGGCTTTCGGCGCACTGTTCCGATGCTCAGGTGTTCTCAGTTCCCAGTTCTCCGTTCTTCGTTCTCGCAGTCGCTAGTTGTTCTTCGCCCCGTCCTGGATCCACTGCTTGATCAGGTTGATCTGGTCGTCGGTCAGGTAGGGCGGGCCATTGCGCGGCATGCGAAGGCCGACGATGCCGGGGTCGCCGCGGAGCTTCTGCACCAGGTAGCTGTTCTCCGGGTCGCCCGGAATCACCCGAATCGCGCCTGACTTTTCGGAGCTCGCGACGTTGACCAGCTTTTCGTAGGCGTTGCCGGCCTCGAGGTTCATGCCGGCGGCCGGAGAGCCGCCGCCGCCGTGGCAGCCGGTGCAGCGTGGGACGAAGATCTGGCTCGAAATGGTCGACAGTGTGACGGCGGATGTGCCGCTGCCGCCGCCACTGCCGCTGCCGCCCGTGCCGGCGCTGGTCGACGGGCTCGTCGGGCTGCTGGAACTGCCGCCGCACGCGCCGGCGACGAGGGTGGCGGCGACGCATGCGGCGAGGGCGATCTGGCGAGCGCGAACGATTGGGGTGGTCATGTCAGTCTCCTCATCTGTGTGAAGGAAAGGGGCTAGGGGCTAGGGGCTAGTAGGAGCCAGGGGCTGGGGCTAGAGTTAGGGACGAGCGGGAGACGGTCCGATCTCGCCCCTAGTTCCTAGCCCCTAGCCCCTAGTAGAACTTCCTCGAGATGTTGAACCCCAGGTACCAGTTGGTCTTGCCGGGCAGCGCGCCCCGCGCGATGTTCGCCGGTGTCGTGGCGAAGCCGTTCGAGAAGTTGATCTGGAACGCGTGCCCGCCGACGGTCTTCTCGATGGCGAAGGCGGTGAGCGTCTTGCCCTCCTGGTAGGACGACGTGCCCTGGCCGATCCCACCCTTGTAGCCGCTGACGCGCGGAGAGGTCTCGGCCACGAGGTAGAGGCTGCGGACGATCTGGATCCGGGCGCCGATGCCGACCATGAAGGTGCTGTTGGCGTCCACGAGGTCGGTCGGCAGCGGGTTCGTGTTGTTGACCCAGGTGGGAACGGCGTAGAGAGCCACCACGTTGCCGAAGGTGCGCGAGATCGAGGCGCCGATCGCCGGCGAGTAGCTGTCGGTGAAGTTGCCGGTGCCTTCCACGCCACCCACCGCGGACAACCCCAATGGACTGCTGCCGCGCTGCTGCAGCACGTTGTAGCTGCCGTAGAAATCGATCGTCTTGTCGTTGGTCCGGTAGACGGCCGCCTGTGCCCCGCGGAATGGCGCGAACCGGAGCTCGAGGCCGATCTGAGCGCCCGAGTCCAGACCGAACGCGTCGGACAACGATTCGCCGAAGTCGCCCTGGTTGAGCGAGCGCGTGAAGCGGTGGGTCACCCGGAACGCGAGCGTGTGGTTCGGCAGCCGGAGTGTCGTCGGCTGGGTGATCACCCAGAAGTCCGGCTGCATCGGCTGCGGCTCCCTGTCGTCGTCGTCATCGGCCGCGGGTGCCGGCGCCGGGGCGGGCGTGGCTGCTGCTTTCGCGGGGGCGGCCGCGGGCGGATCGCTCGCGAAGGCGGTGCGGGCCGGCGCGAGCAGGCCGAGCACGAGCAGGGCAAGAACGGCGAACTGGGAAAGGACTCGTCGCACGATGTACTCCTCTTGTGTCTTCGCAGGTGGGCCGTCAGGGCGCCACTAGTCGTTCTTCGCCCCGAGGGTGATCCAGCGGCGGATGACCAGGATCTCGCCGGTCGTGAGGTATGGCGGGCCGCTGCGCGGCATCTGCCGGCCGACGATGGCGGGCGTGCCTTCGAGCTTGTGAATCAGGTAACTGGCGTCTGGCTCGCCGGGCGCGACCCGCTTCAGCTCTGGCCTCTCGCGGCTCGCCACACCGACGAGCGCGTCGTAGGAGGCGCCCGAGAGCAGGATCAAGCCGCCCGCCGGCGTTTGCCCGACGTTGGTGTGGCAGGCCACGCACGCCTGCCGGCCGTTCGCACCGGTCGTGTCGAAGATCTCGTGCTGGATGCTGGAGAAGGTCGGTCTCAGGTTCGACGAGGGCCCGGTCACATCCTGCAATTTCTCGTCGCAGGCCGTTGCGCCCAGCGCCGCCAGCAGGACCACCGCGGGGAGCAGCAAGTGGCGGCTGACCGCCAGGACGCCGCTCGCGAAGGCAGCGGCCGTGGCCGCGGCCATCAGCGCCACGCGAAGAATGATCGGTTTCATCGGGTGCCTCCCTGTCCCGCCGCCACGACCTCGAGGACGCCCTTCATCTGCGAGTGCCCGCGGCCGCAGTACTCGGAGCAGGAGATCGGGAAGGAACCGGGCTTGTCGGCGACGAACTCGACGGTCACCGGCTGGCCGCCCTTCGGCACGGTCGATTCGACCCGCATCTTCTTGATCGCGAAGCCGTGCGTGCCGTCGGCCGACTTGACGATGAGGCGGACGGTGTCGCCCTGGTTCACCTCGACCCGGTCTGGCGTGAACTTGAAGCGCTCCGCCACCACGGTGATCTCCCTGACCTGCGGCTGGGCGGCCGCGCCCGCGGTCGCCAACCGCGTGCCGCCGGCCACGCCCACCACGAGTGCCGCTCCCACGGCCACGCGCTGCCACCAACGTCTCTTCATGCCTTCGCTCCTCGACGGGGGTCCATGGCCCGGCAGAAGGGCAACGGGGATGCCAGCGCGCAGACAGGCTGTTTCTTGAGCGAAACTCACGAAGTGGGCTGATGTCGGGGACGAGCGACGTTACTTGCGGGGGAAAGGATTACGCGATGCGTAAACGCGCGTAGGACAGGCGTCTCGCCAGTCGGTGACGTCAGAGGCGTAGGACAGGCGTCCCGCCTGTCGTCCCGTCCGTCTAGTCCACCGGGTACTTTCCGAGGTAGTAGCTCATGGCGCGCTGGCTGATGCCCATCAACTCCGCGGCGTCCTTCTTGACGCCGCTCGCCGATTCGAGCGCGCGGCGCAGGGTCTCGCGCTCGACCCACTCGACGTTCTGCCGCAGCTTCAAGGACGGGAGGCCGGAAGTCTGCGTCGTGATCGGGCCGATCACCGACACGGCGCGCGCGGTGATGACCGAGCCGGTGGACAGCACGACCGCCCGCTCGATCGTGTTTTCCAGCTCGCGCACGTTGCCCGGCCAGTCGTAGTTCTGCAGGCCCTGCAGGACGCCGTCCTCGAGCCGCTCGAACTTCTTTCCGGCCTGTTTCTGGTGCTTCTTGAGGAAGTGCTCCACCAGCATCGGGATGTCGTCCCGGCGCTCGCGGAGCGGCGGGATCTCGATCGGGATCACGTTGAGGCGGTAGAAGAGGTCTTCCAGGAACTTGCCTTCCGCGACCATCTGCCGGAGGTCGCGGTTGGTGGCCGCAATGACGCGCACGTCCACGCGCTGCGTCCGCTCGGCGCCGAGCGGCTCGAACTCGCGGTCCTGGATCACCCGCAGCAGCTTGGCCTGCAGCGCCGGCGGCATGGTCCCGATCTCGTCGAGGAAGATCGAGCCGCCGTCGGCCAGCGCGAACTTCCCGCGCTTGTTGGCCGTCGCGCCGGTGAAGGCGCCGCGCACGTGTCCGAACAGCTCCGACTCCAGCAGGCTCTCGGGGATCGCGGCGCAGTTCACCTTGATCATCGGCATCTGGCGCTGCGCGCTGTGCGAGTGGATGGCCCTCGCCACCATCTCCTTGCCGGTCCCGGTCTCGCCGGTGATGAGCACGGTGCTCTTCGTCTCGGCGACGAGTTCGAGCTTGCGCAGCACGTCGTTCACGGCCTTGCTGCGCCCCACGATGCCGTAGTGGTTGAACTCCTCGTCGCGCTCGCTCATCAGGTAGCGGTTCTGCACGCGCAGGCGCTGGAGCTCCAGCGCGCGCGCCACCGTCACCAGCAGTTCGTCGATCTCGAACGGCTTCTGCAGGTAGTCCAGCGCCCCGAGCTTCATCGCTTCGATGGCGCTCTCCACGGTCGCATGAGCGGTCATGAGGAGCACCTGCGGCCGCTCCGACTCGTGCGTGGACGACACCAGCGTGCGAATCAGCTCCAGGCCCGTCATCTCGGGCATCAGGTTGTCCACGACGAGCAAGTCGAAGGAGCGCTCGGCGAGCAGCCGCTGCGCCTCCAGCGGCCGGCTGGTCTGGACCACCTCGTGGCCCTCGTCGCTCAGCGCCCGGGCGAGCGTCTTGAGGATCTTCTCCTCGTCGTCCACCAGGAGGATCAAGCCGTGGATCGCCATCTTCACTTCCCTGGGCGTTTCGTGCATGGTCATGGCCGTGTTCCCGGTCGGTTAGTCCGCCGCGCTTGGCAGCTCGATCCTGACCTTCGTCCCGACCCCCTCGGCGCTCGTAATGGAGATACTCCCGCCGAGGCCGTCGATGACGTTGCGCGCAATGGCGAGGCCCAGGCCCGTGCCGCCGCGCTTGGTCGTGAAGTACGGCTCGAAGATCCGCGAAAGCTGGCCCTCCGCGATCCCCGCGCCGCGGTCGCTCACCTCGATCGCCACGCTGCGCGCGCCAAGGGGCTCGAGGCTGACGGTTACTGAAGTCGACGGAGTCAACGGAGTCGAAGAGGTCGACGACCCGGGCGCGGTGGCCGCCTCCGCCTCGCGGCGCGCGATCACGGCGTGGCGCGCGTTCGTGATGAGGTTCACGAGGACGCCCCGGAGCCGCTCGCCGTCCGTCTTCAGCACGATAGGCTGCCCTGGCCCCGAGAAGCTGACGCCGGGTTCGAGTCCGTCGGCCGTTGCCGCGGAAATCGATTGCTCGCAGAGCGCCTGCACGTCGATCGGCGCGTGCTCGAAGCGGATGGGCCGGGCGAAATCGAGCACGCCCGAGACGATGCGGTTGAGCCGCTCCACTTCTTCGCCGATGTCGCCCGCCGCTTCCCGCACGTCTTCCGGCGACAGCGGCTCGCGCCTCAAGGTCCGGACGCTCCCCTTGATGATCATCAACGGGTTCCGGATCTCATGCGCGATGACGGTCGAGAGCCGGCCGAGCGACGACAGGCGCTCGCGCTGCGCCGCCTCGCGCTGGAACGTCGCGATGGAATCGGTGAGCGTGTTGAACGTCGTCGCGAGCAGCCGCGCGTCCTCGTCCACCCACCGCCCCGCCGGCAGCATCAACTTCCGGGTGAGATCGCCGGTTCGCGCCATTTCCCGCATGCCATCCGTGATGGCGGCGAGCGGCCGCGTGACGGTCCTCGCCACCATGTAGCTCAGGACAACCGCGCCGATGACGGCGAGGATCGCCGTGATGGCGAGAGCGGTGTGAATCTCCCTCAGGAAGCGAAGGCGCTCGGTCCGCGACTGAAAGATGATGGCGGTCGGCCCGTCACCGGAATTGTCCGCCGTCTTCTCCAGGGTGAGGGGCCTTGCCAGACCGACGTACTCGTCGCGGCCGATCACGACCTGCCACATGCCGCCCTGATGCAACATGTTCGCCACCAGCGGGAAGTACTCGGGGGCAACCGTCGCCGCCCGCACCTGGCCGCGCACGGCGAACCCGATCTCGCTCTCCGTCATCTGGCGGATTTGTGCCGCGCGGCGCAGGTCGAACAGGAACCCGAGGCTGACCGCACCGAGGACCTGCGGCCCGACGATGACGGGGACCGTCACGACCTGGAGCACGCCATCGGTGTGCGGCCAGTACGTGACCGACGTGACGCCCTCGCCCGCATCGGGCGCCGGCTGCGGCGGCGTCGAGCCGGGCGGCCACGGGCCAAGGGAGGAGAGCTGCCGGCCCGCGCGGTCCGTGATGATCAGGATGTCCGCCCTGGTCATGCGGCGGAATTCGGCGGCCAGCGGCTCCACCGTCTGCGGATCGCCGGTGTCGATGGCCGCCTTGAGCTTGGGGGAGTCGGCGATGAGGCGCGACGTCAACTTGAAGTTGTCGGAGAGGGTCGCCTCCCAGTCGCCAAGCAGTGCCGCCGCCTCGTCCAGCCCGCGTCGCAGGCTGGCTTCGGCGTCCCTCGTCACCCGGGCGTTCACCACGTAGACGGCGACCCCGATGGAGATCACCGCCAGCAGTGAACTGGCCAGGAAGATCCGGTTGGTGAGGGAGGCCAGGAGTTTCACAGCGTCATGCTTCTCGCGGTCCCGCCCGCTGCCGCGGCCCTCTCCATTCTTCAAGACGAAGCTTGCCTCGCCGCCGGTGGAGGGGGCCACGAGCACCGTCTGCGTCTGCTGCAGGACCCCCTCGTACCACGCCGTCACCCGATAGGTGCCCGGCGGAACGCGGTCGATCCGGAAGCGGCCGTTCTCGTCGGTCACCGCGAAGAACCGGT
Organism: uncultured Acidobacteriota bacterium; assembly: GCA_963724775.1. Lineage (GTDB taxonomy): Bacteria > Acidobacteriota > Vicinamibacteria > Vicinamibacterales > Fen-181 > CAVRWB01. The sequence continues at coordinate 274,660 of CAVRWB010000014.1, read as the reverse complement.
GATCGAAGACGAGGATGAACGCATTCATGTGCGAGTGGATTTCGCAAAACACCCGGACGATGCCGGGCTGGTCGAAGCGGACGGCCTTGGACCGGCCGGCGGCGTAACGGCCGAGGTCGAAGCGCTTGGTTTTCGAGAGCGAAAAGACGTTGTGGTAGATCCGATCGTCGTTCGGGAAGTCGACGAGGGTGCCGGTCTGGATGGCGAGCAGGTGGGGGATGAAGCGTTCGTTCCGCTGGTTCATCCGCGCGTGCCCGTCGCTTGGCCGCTCGAGCCGTTCCGGCGGCGTTTCGATGTAAACGACCGCCTGCTTGTACACATCGGGCGGCATCGCCATCGCCCCCGCGTCGTCCGCGGCGCCGACGCGAGGCGAAGGGCGACCGGACGAAAGGACGTGGCCGATCTCCACCTGGCCGCGCAGCGGACCCGCCTGCTGCGCTCCGGGGTCGGCCACCAGGTTGGGCCAAAGTCCCACGCCACCCGTGTCCGCCGGCAGGGCGAGCACAGCCACGGACGCCAGGACGAGCGCGGCGTGGAAGGGCATCAGAACCACAGCACGACCTGTGCGGAGACGAGCTGCTGGTGAGGGTACCACTGCGAATCGCGCGAATTGCGCTGGTAGGTCACCTTCCCGAGCACGTTCCGCGTGAGCGAGTAGCCGCCTCCCGCCTCGACGCGCCAGACCGGCGCATCCCAGGTATTTGTCGTCGTCGACCCGGCGACGGTACCTGAACGAGAGACGCTCGACGCGTGCCGCGAGATACATGCCGGGGAACAGTTTATAGCGCGTTTCGGCGCCGAGCCACCAACCGTTGAGCGGCTCCGCGAGGTACGGCGCGGAGAACGCGGGAACGGAACGTCGGTTGAGGATGGCCTCCCCGCGGAGGAGCCAGTAGCCTCGGGAGTACTCGGCATCGAAGCTCACCGCCGTCTCGCGCGGCGTCCGGTTGTAGACAGCCGTCTCGGTCAGCGGCTTCGTGTCGAGGTCGACGTAGCCGCCGTACGCGATTGAGGTGCCCAACGCCAGTGCGGGGCTGGGGTTGACTTCGAGCCGGCCGTTCACGGTCCACCCGCTGTCTGCATCGTAAGCGTAGCGGTTGGCGATCCCCCCGCGCAGCACGCCGACGCTTCCGCGCACGGCGCCGCTGCCCGCCTCTACCTGCACGCCCGGATTCCAACCGAAGGAGTTCACGAGCGACAGCCCGGGCTCGCGGTACGTGTCGCCGATCGAGTAGTGCGTCACGGCGCCGAAGCCGCGGTGGCGAAGCAGGTCGTCGGTCGAGGCGGGAAAGGCATCGCTGCGAACCGTGGTGGCGTAATGGTAGGCCAGCGGGTAGCCGATCAGCAGGTTCCCGGGTCCGTAGACGCGGCGCAGGAAGGCGCCAAAGGCCGGCTCCACGATGCCCGCCCGCACGGTCACCGCGTGCCCGCTCCACGGTCGGACGGCCAGGTGCAGCGCCGACGGGTAGCCGTTCCAGTCCCAGCGATCGATTGGGGTCAGGCCGTCCACGCCAGCGACGATCTCGGCGCGGCTGCCCAGGCGGTACGACGCGTCGAATGAAACCTGCACCAAACGCAGGATGTCGTTGTTGTACCCGGTGAGGTTGTAGTACGCGCGATCGTCAGAGGGCGCAATCGAGGCCGAGAGCGAGCCGGCCACGACCAGGCGGCCGTCGAACAGCGTCAGTGGGGTCGAGGGCAGGAGCTGCGCGCGCGCGGTGCTGGCGGTCGCCAGGCAGAGGCAGACCGCGAGCCGCACGATGACACGGACCCGGGGGCGGCGAGCATTCGCGAAGCACGCTGCGCCTCGCAGGGCGGTCGACATCGGGATCGGGGAGGCGGCGCTGGTCACGAGTGCGGACATTATATCTTGGCAGGCGGAGAGAGCCGGCACGCTCGGCGGATCGCAAGAGCGAGTGGAGCGTCGCGGCCGCGCCGAGCGGCAACCGCGATGTGTGCGGGTCCTTCCGGGCAGTCGCACACTGCGCTTGCCCCGCGTCGCGCATCGCCGCTCGAGCGCCCGGTCTGTCCGCAGGTTACACGCTGCGCCTGGCCTGTCAGGCGCGAGCACGTCAGAGCGCGGCGGCCCACTTCGCCGCCAATGGCGCCCGCCCGCCACCGCTCCGGTTGCCGCGGCCGACCCGAATCACGGCCTTGGCGTCGTCAGGTGAGGGGTGTGGCGCCAACGGGCGCTACCTTGTGCGGGCGGCGGCGACGTCGAACAGGATCGCGATCGTCGTCGGGGACAGGCGCGACAGCTCTCGGTCGGGGCACGGGGAGATGAGCGTCACCGATGCGACCACCCGGCCGTCGCGCTCGATGGGGGCGCGAAGGATGTGCGCCGGCTTGCCTGCGAAGAGGCGGGCCAGGCGCGACCGGTCGTAGATGCCGGCTTCGCCGAACGCCTCTATCGGGTCTGCCTGGCGGATGGCCCATGCGCCCGGCGGGTCGTCGACCTTGGCGGTGGGCGCCAGCGCGGCCATCACCTGTCCGCGCGCGCTTTCCATCGGCTGATCGATCACCGCGAGGCGGTAGGCGCCCGGCGGCGCGTGCCGGGGGAGGAAGATGGCGGCCAGGTCCGGAGCGGGGCGGCCGGGGAGGGACAAGGGAATTGGCGATTGGCGATTGGCGATTGGCGATTGACGATTGACGAATGGCGAATGGCGATTGGCGATTGACGATTGACGATTGGCGATTAGCGATTGGCGATTGGCGATCGGCGATTGACGATCGGCGATTAGCGACTCGCGATTGGCGATTGACGATTGGCGATTGGCGATTAGCGATTGGCGATTGCTGAAGCTGGAGCTTGGTCCTTCGATGCACAAATACGGCAACGTATTTGTGCCCTCATCCCTCGACGTTGCTCGGGATGACCCTGAGCCTGTCGAAGGGTCAGGACTAAGTGCTGAGCGAGAAGGGCCGGCCACGCACGCTGGCAGGCGGTCGTGGCCGGAATTGCGAGTCGAAGCACTTGGCCTCGCGTCTTCCCCCAGGTCCGGTCCGGCGGTGCCGATGACCGTCCCGGCGAGACACAGGGCGGCCAGGAGAGCCGGGCGGCAGGCGCTTGACACTGCCGTTCGGCGGCGGTAGTGTTTGAGGAGCGAAATCTCGTTCCGCATAGTGGAATCGTGGCCCTACCCGAAGCAGACAACCGGACGCCGGGCGAGGATCAGCCTGCCTCGGCCAGCTTGACCTCGATCGACAAAGCGTTCGAGGTCTGCGAGGCGTTGAGCCACGAGCCGGGCGGCATGAGTCTATCCGACCTCGCGGCGTCGCTGAAACTGCCGAGGCCCACGGTGCACCGGCTGCTGGCGGTGCTCAGGCGGCGCGGCTACGTTCGCCAGGACGAGGAGACGCAGCGCTACAGCCTCGGCATCAAGCTCCTGGACCTGTGCTTCCGCATGCTGGGTCGCTCGGAGCTTCGGCTGCACGCCTATCCGATCCTGCGCGACTATGCCGTGCAGTCCGGGTTCCGGACGTTTCTGGCGGTCCCCGGGAGCGGCGAGGTGACGTACATCTGGAACGCGGCGGACGAAGTGGCGATGCGCACGGTGTACGGCCGCGAGATGCCGGCGCACTGCTCCGTCTACTTCGATCCGGCGCCAGGCAGCCGGCGCCTCAGCTGCCTGCGCCTCGCCGAGGCGCGCGACATCGCGCGCAGCGCGGAGCGCTTGCGGCACCTGGGGCCGGATGCGGGCAGTGACGGGGCGCAGCGGCTCTTCTGCTGCTGCGCGCCGGTGTTCGATTACTCGGGCCGCGAGGTGGCCCGCGTGGGCGTGTTCGGTCACGGGCCGGACGACCGCCCGGTTCTCGGCATTCACAACCGGGGCGCCTGGGAACTCGCCCGGCACCTGTCCATGCGGCTCGGCTACCTGTCGGCGGTCGGCATGGGAGCGTGAATACCATCGGAGGAACGAGATGGCGTACATCATCTGCGAACCCTGCATCGGAACGAAGGACACGGCGTGTGTCGATGTCTGCCCTGTGGACTGCATCCACCCGCGGAAGGACGAGGGCGACTTCGCCTCGGCCGAGTTGCTCTACATCCACCCGGACGAGTGCATCGACTGTGGCGCCTGCGTCCCGGCGTGCCCGGTGGAGGCGATCTTCGCGCTCGACGAGGTCCCGGAGAAGTGGAAGCACTTCATCGAGATCAACGCGGAGCACTTTCAGAAGTAGGCAGTAGGCGTAAGCAGTAGGCAGTTTGGCCGAACTGCCTACGCCTGACCGCATACTGCCTACTTCACGGAGGTCACTCAATGGGTCTCATCGACCACAAGTTCGAAGACAACATCATCACGACGAACGTGGACGCGGTCCTGAACTGGGCCCGGCAGTCGTCGCTCTGGCCGATGGGATTCGGCCTCGCGTGCTGCGCCATCGAGATGATGGCGGCCGGCGGGTCGCGCTTCGACATCGCGCGGTTCGGCGCGGAGGTGTTCCGCGCCTCGCCGCGGCAGGCCGACCTGATGATCGTCGCGGGCACGGTGACCAAGAAGATGGCGCCCGTGCTGCGGCGGCTCTACGACCAGATGCCGGAGCCGAAGTGGGTCATCTCGATGGGGAGCTGCTCGAACGCGGGCGGGCCGTTCCCGACCTACAGCGTGCTGCAGGGCGTGGACAAGGTGGTGCCGGTGGACGTCTACATCTCGGGCTGCCCGCCGCGCCCCGAGGCGCTGCTGTATGGCCTGATGCGCCTGCAGGACAAGATCCGGAAGGAAGGCACGGTGTTCCGCAAGGAGCGCGTCATCAAGGCCGGCCAGACCGAGCCGATCCTGATCGAAGAGGTAGCCCGATGATGCGATTTGCTGCGAAAGATCTTCCTGGTGGACCTGCTCAAGGGGTTGTGGGTGACGCTCACCTACACCCCGCAGCCCGCCTTCACGTTCCAGTATCCGCTCGAGCGCCGGCCGACGGCGCCGCGCTTCCGGGGCGTGCTGCGACTGCAGGTCGAGCCGGGCACGGGCGCACAGACCTGCATCGTGTGCGACCAGTGCGCCAAGGCATGTCCCGGACGATCTGATTTCGCTCGGCGGCCACCGCGAACCGGGCCAGAAGCTGAAGACGCTGGACTATTTCGATTTCAATCTTTCCCGGTGCAGCTTCTGTGGGCTCTGTGCTGAGGTGTGTCCGACCAAGCCGATCAAAGCGCTGATCATGAGCGAGGACTACGAGCTCGGCTCCTACAGCCGGGAGGCGCAGATCCTGCGCGTGGACCAGATGTACGACGGCGTCGAAATCCAGCGTTACACGCATTAGGGAGTCCTGGATTTCGAGATGAGAATGGAGACGGCTTACGGTCTCCGTTATCGCTTACGCGGAGCGTAAGCGCGCGTTGGGTCGGACGCAGGTAGCTGACGGGTTGAACGGAGAGGAGAGAACCGAGAGCGGAGAGCGTGGGAGCGGCGAGACTTTCCAAGTTCTCAGTTCGAAGTTCTCAGTTCTCAGTTCCTTCTGAATCGTCAAAGGGGAGGGGACCCCATGCCTGCTCGTGCCCGGTCGGTCGTGTTCGTCCTCGCGCTGCTCGTTGCGGGTTCCGTCATCCTCTCGGCCGCAGGCCAGCTGTCGGGCAGCGCTGCGGCCATTCAGCTTCAGCTCGCCGACCTGCTCTTCGGGCAGGCGGACTATCGCGCCGCCCTCGGCGTGTACCAGCGCGTCGTCAACACGGATGACCCGAATCTCAGCGCACGCGCCCGGGCCGGTACGGTCCGGAGTGCGCTGCGCATCGCCGAGTTCCGGGTAGCGGAAACCAACGCCGACACGCTGCGAACCTTATCTCCAGAGGATCCCGAAACGCTGGCGTTGTGGGGCGACTCGCTCTGGGCGTCCGGGCGGTTCGACGAGGCGGAGGCCGCGTTCCGCGAAGCGCTCGACCGCGACCCCGACCAGCCCCGGGGGCGCAACGGACTGGCGAAGGCGCTGGCGTCGCGCAACCAGCTCGAGGCGGCCCTCGCGGAGGCCGATGCGGGGCTGCGGGCGGCGCCGGACGACGCCGAGATCCACCACACCCGCGGCTACGTGCTCGAGCGGCTGCGCCGCTACGACGAGGCCGCGTCGGAGTACCAGACCCAGTTGAGCCTGATGTCTCCCGGCGACCGGGGCGACCGGTCCGTGTACATCCGCACCGAGATCAACTTCCTGCGATCGTTCAAGGGGCAGAAGCCGTTCGAGATCGTGGCCCCGCGCGGCACCCGGCAGCACACCGTGCCGTTCAGGCTCGTGAACGACAAGGTGGTGGTGAGCGCGAAGCTGAATGGGACCGATGTGGACATCACGCTCGACACCGGTGCCGAGCAGACCGTCGTCGCCGGGCGCACCGCCAAGAAGCTGGGGCTGCCGGTGATGGGCGTGACGCTGAGCGCCGGGGTCGGCATGGTCGGCATGCGTGGGATGCAGATCTCGAAGATCGACTCGATCGAGCTTGGCTCGCTGAAGGTGAAGAACGTCACCTGCCTGATCAAGGCGCCGGCGCTCGAAGGGCTGCCGATGGCGGAACTGGACAGCTTTTCGCCGCTCGCCCTCGGCCTGTCGGTGACCGTTGACTACAAGGCGCACCGGGTGACGCTCGGCGAACCGGACCACGACGCGGCCACCCTCTACGAACTGCCGCTGCGCGTCACGCGCCTGGCCACGGTCGAAGGCGTCGTCAACGGCCAGCCGGCCAGCTTCATCGTGGACACCGGCGGCCAGGTGATCTCGCTGAACACCGACACCGCGCGGTCGCTCTTCAAGCCGGCCGACCGCCGGCGGATTGCACTGCGCGTCTACGGCAGTTCCGGCCTCGACCCGGAAGCGTATCTCCTGCCGGGCATCTCCCTCGCCTTCGACGAGATGCGCCTGCCCACGCAGCCCGTGGTCGTCCTCAATCTCCGGGCGCCGAGCGTGCTTCTCGGCTACCAGATTGGCGGCATCATCGGGCACAACCTCCTGAGCAAATACCGCGTCGAGTTCAACATGGAGAAGTCGGTACTCCGGCTCAGGACGATGTAGGAGGCTGGGCCTACTGCCCTACTGTATGCTGTCGGAGCATGCCGTTGTGCTTCTTCGTGTCCGATCTTCATGGCAGCGCCAGGCGGTACCGCGCGCTCTTCGCGGCGATCGAGGCTGAGCGCCCGCGGGCTGTCTTCCTGGGAGGCGACCTGCTGCCCTCGGGCTTCGGCGTGGCCGCCGGAAGCGACGCCGGCGACGAGGACTTCGTGCGGGGGTTCCTGCAGCGGGAGCTCGGACGTCTGCGCGACGTCCTTGGGCCGGCCTATCCGGCCGTGTTCGCCATCCTCGGCAACGACGACCCGCGTTGTGAGGAAGCGGGGATCGTGGAGATCGCGGCGACGGGCTTGTGGAACTACGCGCACCAGCGCCGGGTCGACTGGGAGGACTACTCGGTCTACGGCTACTCGTGCATCCCGCCGACGCCGTTCTCGCTCAAGGACTGGGAGCGCTACGACGTGTCCCGCTACGTCGATCCGGGGTGCACGTCGCCCGAGGAGGGTTGGCGCAGCGTGCCCGCCGACGCGTCGGACGTCCGCTACGGCACGATTCAGTCGGACCTGGACCTGCTCGCGGGCGCCGACGACCTGTCGCGCGCGATCTTCCTCTTTCACTGTCCGCCGTACAAGTCGCCGCTCGACCGGGCAGCGCTCGACGGCCGGACCATCGACTACGTCCCGGTGGACGTGCACGTCGGCAGCATCGCGATCCGGCGGTTCATCCTGGCGCGATCGCCCCGCGTGACGCTGCACGGCCACGTCCACGAATCGGCGGCGCTGACGGGGGAGTGGTGTGCGCAGCTCGGGGAGACCTACGCCCTGTGCGCGGCGCACGACGGCCCGGAGTTGGCGCTCGTGCGGTTTGACCCGAAGCGGCCGGGGGAGGCGACGAGGGAACTGTTGTAGTAGGCAGTATGCGGTAGGCAGTAGGCGGTTCTCCAGGCGAAGCTGAAGCTTCGCCCCACACCTCAAAACGGCGGCGCCCGTGGCCGACTGTTCTGTGTCTGTTGTTGGTTACTGCCGGTACTGCCTGCCTGCTGCCTACTGCCTACTTCTTGATCACCAGCGGCCTTGCCGGATCCGTGATCGCGCCGATCTTCGATGCCCAGCTCGTGTGCACCGTGATGTCCGAGTCCGTCACGTAGTGCACGTCGAGGAGGCCATCAGTCTTATAGCCGGTGCGCAGGTAGTTCATCTGGCTGAGGCACAGGCTCCAGCCCTCGAGCCACGATTCCAGAGACCGGCGCTGCTCAAGCGTCCCGTCCACGTGGATGATCAGGTCGATGTCGCTGCCCGGCCCCGCCGTCGCGTTCTTCGTGCTGCCAAACACGTAGAGTCCCTTCACGCCGAATCGCTCGGCCTCCAGCTGCCCCGCGATGTGCTCGGCCATCCGGAGCCGCCACCGCCAGTGCTCCTCGGTCAGGTGGGGCGTTTCGGTCTTCCGTTCGGCGACCGCACCGGACGGCGTCGTGGACGCGGTCGAGAGAAAGCCGACGGCCTCGTCCAGGTCGGCGTTCATCAGGACCTGCAGCACCAGTCCCTCCGTGGCCTTCGGCACGTCGATCACGTGGACGACGTCGCGAAGGTGCGCGTACTCCGGCAGCAGGTCGGCGAGGATGTTCGGCGACCGGCGCAGGAACAGCTCGTTGAACACCCCGCCTCCCTCGCCCGGGAAGAGCGGCAGGTAGCGGATGCCGGCTTCGACGAGGTCCTGGAAGAAGTGGGTGCCGAACGAGAGGTCGGGGGTGTAGTTGCCCCGCTTGGCGGCAATCTCCATCAGCACCGCGGTGTTGTTGATGTCCGAATACGTGACGCTCACGCCGAGCTTGATGTCGCCGCGGCTGCCCCAGCGCCCGGGCCCCATCAGGACGAACTGCCGCTTCGGCAGCATCTTGTTCAACCGGCCGACCACGCGGCCGACGTCCTTGAGGTCGCCCAGGCTGTCCAGCCGATCGTACTCCTCGGGATCGACGTAGACGATGTGCGTGATGTCGGGGACGCGCCCGTTCGACACGTACTTGCTCGCGGAGAAGATCACGCGTTCGTAGGGCAGGTCGCGCGGGATGGATGATGGGACGGCGTCGCGCGAGAAGCTCTGCGGCCGGCACTGCAGCAGGTAGAACTCGCGGCCGTCCGACGCGAACTCGATGTCCACCGGCGAGCCGATTCGCTCGCGCAGCAGCTTGAGCATCGCGCGCATCCGGGCCATGAAGGGCGTGTTGTTGATCAGGCCGTCGAAGGTGACGCACAGGCTGCTGGCCGAGGGGTCCCAATCGAAGCCGACCGGCCGGTGGATGCCGTCGCGGTCATAGACCGAGGCAATCAGGTCCAGCGCCGGGTATTCCCGCCCGTAGTCCCTCAACAGGTCGGCGATGTCGAGCGTCTCGAATCGCCGCGTCTCCATGTTGATCACGTCGATCTTCTTCGGCGCGTACCGCACGATCTCGTCCATCGTGACGTTCACCCGGAGACCGGGCTGTCCGGGCGCGACGAGGATCGGGAAGTCGTCGCCCACGCGATCCACCGCGCGCGTGCCGAGCCCCGGCACGATGCGCACGAGGCCGTCGTCGCGCTTGATGCGAGGCGACCAGCGGAACTCGTTGTTGCTGAAGGCGACCCCGGCGTACGCGGGCATGAAGTAGGGCCCGACGCGGCTGCCCACCACCTCCTGGATCATGATCCCCATCTCCTCGTGCAGGTCGAGGAGGTTTCGCTCGGCGCGGTACTCGATCGGGTCGGCGCCGAACAGCGACGCGTACACCTCGGCGATCGCATCCATCAGCGCGCCGAGGCGCTCGCCCTTGGTGCCGACGTTCGGCAGGAACAGGCTCTTGTACTTGCCGGAGAACGCGGAGCCCATCCGGTCCTCCAGCAGGCTGGAGCTGCGGACGATGAGCGGGCGGCCCTCGAGGTCGTCGAGCGCCAGCGACAGGCCCTTCATGATCTCGGGCGCGAAGCGCGAGTTCTTGAACACCTGCACGATGTGCGGGTACTCGCGGCGGATCTGCTCGATCTCGAGGTACTTCCGGTTGTAGACGTCCTCCATCTGGTTGTACTCGACGAAGCTCATGAGGCCGTCCGACGCGATGTACCACGTCTTCGGCACCCGGATGTTGCTGAGCAGGTCGGAGTACTCGCCGGACTTCTTGATGATCTCGGAGGCGAGCAGCATGCCCGAGCTCTTGCCGCCCATCTTCCCGTGGCTGGCCGGCGGGCTGATGATGTGGTGCACCAGCTCGTAGAAGTCGCCGATCTCGATGTAGTTCTTCGCGATGTTGATGAAGTCGAGATCCTCGGTGAAGAACCGGCGCGCCAGCGAGACGCGCAGGCCGATCTGGACCGACCGCGACAGCTCCTCGTCCTGGACCGACAGCTGGTGGTACCGCTCGAGCGCCTGCGCGATGTCGGTGAGCGACGTGCACTGGTTCTCGACCGCCTCCACGAGGAAGCCGGACTTGTCGTCCTTGATCCACTTCTGGATGCACGACACGATTTCGCCTTCGCCCAGGTTCTGCGCGGCGATGGCGAAGGACTCGTCGGTCAGGGCCAGGAGATCGTCGAGGCTCTTGCGCCGCAGCGGGATGTTGTCGTCCGCGCCTTCGTCGGTCTGCGTGAAATCGGACGCGAAGCGGCTCAGGAGTTCCTGTGCCTCGGTGATGCCGTTCCAGCACAGGTAGTTCAGCATGCGGCGCGAGATGCGCATGAGCAGGTGCTGGTCCGTCTTGCGCAGGAACTCGATGATGACCGACCACTCGCGCCTCTCGGGTGACGACAGCGTTTCCATCGCCGACTGCCAGTTCGAGAGCGTCGACTGGAGGCGCCGCTGCATCAGGAAGTGCGACAGCCGTTCGGCGATCGTGTCGAGGAGCTTCCGCTCCTCCTTCAGGAACGGACCCTCGTCGGCGCGCGGCATCTGGCGCGTGTAGAAGATCTCGATCGACCCCACCTTCTCGCCCTGCAGCACCACGGGGGCTCGAAGCACCCAGGGCGTCTCGGTCGACCGCGGCGGCTGGTAGACGGTGTTGTCGAGCGTCACCTTCGCCCAGGCCACGCTGGGGTACTGCCACCCTTGCGGCAGGACTTCCGCGATGTTGCGGCACACCTCGTCCACCGATGCCTCGGGCTGGTTGATCAGCTCATGGACCTTGTAGAGGGTGTGCAGCTCCTTCGCGCGTTCCTGGAGCTGCTCGATGATGTTGTCGACCGGCCGGTTGGCTGGATTCATGGCCACGCCTGGATGTTCGGAAACGCGAATTGAACCGCCGAGGCGCCGAGTTCGCCGAGAACGATTACCTATCATAGACGACTCTGCGTCCTCGGCGTCTCTGCGGTGAATTCGGCGCTACGGATCAGCAATGGTCGGCCGAAAGCCGTCGACCGTCAATCGTCACTTCCACCGAATGGCTCCGACGCCCTGCCGGCCGTCCACCTCGATGACGAGCGGGCGCGGGAGGCGGACGTGGCGGACGTAGTCGGTCTCGTGCTCAGCGGGACAGCGGGCCAGGCCGTCCCAGTCGATCGGCCGCTCGCCGTCGAACGCCACCGAGAAGTAACTGACGTTGAAGGCGGAGATGTTGTGGAAGAAGTGCGAGCCCTGGCTGAGGTCGACGTTCATCGACGGCAGCGTGGCTTCCACGATGGCCCTCGCGCCGCCAATCTGCGACCACTCCACCGGGATGCCCAGCCACGGGTCCGAGCTGCCCCAGCGGCCGAAGCCGACGAGCAGGTAGGGCCGGCCGGCGTCCACCAGGTCGAGGTTCAGCCGCGCAATCTCCGACGCGATCGCCGGCGTGTGGCGCGCCTCGAAGTGCTCCGGCCGCACGTAGACCACGTCCTGGACGTCGTCCACGACACCGTTGCCCATGACGCGGTCGGACGCGAGGAGCAGGTCCTCGCGCGGGATCGCGGTGATGTCGAGCTCCACGACCGCGCTCGACACGGCCATCGGCCGCACCTGCAGGAATCCGAACTGCGCCGGGCCGTCCCCGTTCTCCGGGAACGTCACCGCGAACTCGATCTCCACCGGGCCGCCCATGGCGTCGGAGCACAGCGCGAGCAGCGACCGGAGGAGGTCGTTCAGGCGGTACTCCTCCAGCACCAGCAGCGGCGCGAAGGTGAGCGCCCGCGGCCCGCGGATGCCCACGCCCATCGACAGCCGCTCGGATCGCGCGTCGTAGGTGGACGCGAGGTAGCGGAGCACCTCGTCCTCCTCGGCGTCCTGGAGGTTGCCCTTCACCAGGTACTCGGTTTCCACGACCGGGTCGTACATGGGCACGCGGCCCATGTTGACCGCCCAGAAGTCCACCTGCGTCTGCTTCATCAGCTCGCCGATCGACCCGTACGGCGGCGTCGCCTGCGGCTGCGCTGGCGAGTAGCTCCACGTGATGCCGCCGTCCACGATCGTCCGGCCGAGCCCGAGCGCGAGATTGACGACGCCGTCCTCGGGGCGGGTGCGGCCTGAGCGATAGAAGCTGTACGAGCGGGCGACGCCGGACAGCTCCGGGTAGAAGCGGTCACGGTGGCGACGCCCGACGATCGCCTGGATGATGACCGCCATCCGGTCGTCGCCGCCCTGCGCGGCCATCCGCCGGTAGGCGCGCGCGTTGTCGAAGAAGGTGGAGGCGTAGACCAGCTTGATCGCCTCGACCAGCCGATGGAAGCGCGCTTCCGCGTCGTGCTGGTTGTTGGGGATCATCTTCGTGACGTAGACACCGGCGAACGGCTGGTTCAGCGCGTCCTCGAGGAGACTCGACGACCGTACGGCCAGGGGGGTGTGCACCTGCCGCACCAGCGCCCAGAGATCGCCGGTGAGCTCGACCGGTAGCTGCGCCGCCTGGAAGGCCGACGCGAGGCGGTGGTCCGAAGGGTTGGTGGCGACCAGGTCCCAGAGGCCGTTCTCTTTCATGAACGTCTCGAAGATGTCGGTCGCGATGACGGTCAGCGTGGGAATATCGACCGCGAAGTGCCGGCGGTGCCGTTCGTCCAGGCCGGACGCGAGGAGATCCTTCGCCCAGAGGAGACTGTGGGCCTTGCCTCCGAACGCCCCCGACCCGATGCAGGTGAACTGCTCGGATGCATCGAAGAACCGGCGGTCGAACGCCGGGACTGGCGGCCGTGTGGCGGGGATGGTGGGCATGGGGCGCTCCGACAGGCAGGTTGAAGATACCCCAACTCGCGACAGGAGACGTCAACGGAAAGCGGAAAACGGAGAACGAAAAAAGGGGCGGCCGTCACCGACCGCCCCTTGACTTGTTGACTACGTCGACTCCTGACTCGTCGACTCCGACTCGTCGACTCCGTTGACTCCGTCGACTCCGTTGACTCCGTCGACTCCGTCGACTACGTCGACTTCCCCTATACCCAGCCGCGGTCCTTGCACGCCTTCGCCACGCGATTCACCGAGATCACGTAGGCCGCGTCGCGCATGTAGAGCTTCTGCTTGCGCGCCAGGTCGCTGACCGCGTTGAAGGCGGAGGTCATCTTGACGTCGAGCTTGCCGAGGACCTCGTCCTTCTCCCAGTAGTAGTTCATGTTCCCCTGCACCTGCTCGAAGTAGCTGCAGGTCACGCCGCCGGCGTTGGCCAGGAAGTCGGGGATCAGGAAGATGCCGCGCTCGTGGATCACCTTGTCGGCTTCCGGCGTCGTCGGGCCGTTGGCGCCCTCGCCGATCAGCTTCACCTTGCCGTGGATCTTGCCGACGTTCTCGCCCGTCACCTGGTTCTCGATGGCCGAGGGCAGCAGGATGTCGACTTCCTGCTCGATCCACGCGTCGCCCGGCAGGACTTCGTAGCCGAGCTTGCGGGCCTTGCTCTTGTCGATGCCGCCGAAGTGGTCCGTGATCCCCATCAACTCGTCGGGGTCGATGCCGGCCATCTTGCGGAAGGTGTAGGAGGTCTGGTCTTCCTGGTCCCAGCACGACACGCAGAGCACCTTGCCCCCGAGCTGCCGGAAGAGGCGGACGGCGTACTGCGACACGTTGCCGAAGCCCTGGACCGACGCGGTGCAGTCGGCTGGCTTGAGGCCGAGTTCGCGCAGCGCCTCGCGCACGGTGAAGATCAGGCCATAGCCGGTGGCCTCGGTGCGTCCGAGCGACCCGCCCATGCCCACCGGCTTGCCGGTGATGAAGCCGGGGTAGCGGCCGCCGTGAATCGCTTCGAACTCGTCGAGCATCCACAGCATGTGCTGCGGGTTGGTCATCACGTCGGGCGCGGGCACGTCGTTGACCGGGCCGACGTTCTTCGCCATCTGGCGCACCCAGCCGCGGCAGATCGCCTGCTGCTCGCGCTGGCTCAGGTTGTGCGGGTCGCAAATCACGCCGCCCTTGCCGCCGCCCAGGGGGATGTCCACGACCGAGCACTTCCACGTCATCCAGGTGGCCAGCGCACGGACGGTGTCGAGAGTCTCGTGCGGGTGGAAGCGGATGCCGCCCTTGGCCGGGCCGCGGGCGTCGTTGTGCTGGACGCGGAAGCCGCGGAACACCTTTACGCAGCCGTCATCCATGCGAACCGGGATCGCGAACTGGAACTCGCGAATCGGGAAGCGGAGCAGATCGCGCGTGGCCGCATCCAGGTTGATGATGTCGGCGACCTTGTCGAACTGGGCCTGCGCCATCTCGAACGGATTGAATGCCTTCTTGTTCACGGATTATCCCCTCTCTTCTGCTGACCATCCGTCTCGAAGGAGACGGTAATAAAAGCCGGAACGTAGAACTGAGAACGTAGAACTGAGAACGTCGAACGGTCGGACGGGTGTAAGGCGGAGCTTCTGCTTCGCCAACCTAGGCATACATCCCGCGCATCCGTGTCACCGTCGCGACGCGATCGATGGCCACCATGTAGGCGGCGGTCCGCATGCTCACCTTGTATTTCACCGACGTCCGCAGCACCGCCTCGAACGCCTCGCACATCGACGCCTCCAGGCGATCGTTGACCTCCTGCTCGCGCCAGTAGTAGCCGTAGCGGTTCTGCACCCACTCGAAGTAGGACACCGTGACGCCGCCGCTGTTCGCGAGGATGTCCGGGATGACCATCACTCCGCGCTCGTACAGCGCCTTCTCGGCCTCGGGCGTCGTCGGGCCGTTCGCCCCCTCCACCACGAGCCGCGCCTTGATGGAGCCGGCGTTGTCCGCGGTGATCTGGTTCTCCAGCGCGGCCGGGATGAAGATGTCCACGTCCAGGCCGAAGATCTGGTCGGGCGCGATCGGCGTGCCGCCCGGGAAGCCGTGCACCGTCTTCTGCCGGTTCTTGCCGACGTACTCGATGAGCGACGGCACGTCGAGCCCCGCCTCGTTGAAGACGCCGCCCTTCCAGTCCGTCACGCCGACGATACGGACGCCTTCGCGGGCCAGGAGATCGGCCGACACCGAGCCGACGTTGCCGAAGCCCTGCACGGCTGCCGTCGCGCCCTTCAAGTCGAATCCGAGGTGCTTGGCGGCTTCCCGCGCGCTGAGCATGACGCCGCGGCCGGTCGCCTCGCGGCGCCCGAGCGAGCCGCCCAGCTCGAGTGGCTTGCCCGTGACAATCGCGCGCGTGGTCTGGCCCGCGTGCATGCTATAGGTGTCCATCACCCACGCCATCACCTGCGCGTCGGTGTTGACGTCGGGCGCGGGGATGTCCTTCTCGGGGCCGATCGCGTCGGCGATCTCCGCAATGTAGCGGCGGGTGAGCGCCTCGAGCTCGCGGCGCGACATCTTCGTCGGGTCGCAGGTCACCCCGCCTTTTCCGCC
Organism: uncultured Acidobacteriota bacterium; assembly: GCA_963724775.1. GTDB lineage: Bacteria > Acidobacteriota > Vicinamibacteria > Vicinamibacterales > Fen-181 > CAVRWB01. The sequence continues at coordinate 258,946 of CAVRWB010000014.1, read as the reverse complement.
GCCGAACGGGATGTTCACCACCGCACACTTCCACGTCATCCACGCGGCCAGCGCCGTCACTTCGTCGAGGGATACGGCGGGATGAAAGCGGATGCCGCCCTTCGCGGGCCCGAGCGCGATGTTGTATTGCACGCGGTAGCCGGTGAAGACCTGGATCTCTCCACTGTCCATCAGGATCGGACAGGAGACCGTAATCTGTCGTTTGGGGTGGCTGAGGATCTTCCAGATGCCGCGATCGAGGCCGAGCACGCCAGCCGCGCGATCGAACTCTTCCCGCGCGGCCCCGAAGATGCCGCCTTCGATTCCGACAATGGCCATGGGGGACCGTCCTGTCAGGGGGGACTCACCGCACCAGCCCACCTGTAAGCCTAGGAGTTTCGGACCGTCCAAGTCAAGCAGAAGTCGCATCAAGACCAGAAGAATCCTTGGTTGCCACCCTGTGTTTATGAAAGTAAAACGGGGAAGTGGCCCCATGAGCGAATTGAAAACGGGTTAGAGGGGTCATAGAGCCCGCTCTCCCGGGCCGGGTCCCACATCTCTCTGTACAATGCGGTATGCCTATCTCGACTGCAGCGAACGTTCCCGTCCGGCGCGCCGGGCGGGACGTGCGGCGCGACGTGCGCCTTTCACCTCGTTGGCTGTCCTTCCTGGCGTTGTTTCTGCTCCTCGCCGCCCGGGCGCCCGCACTGCCGGTTGACGGCCGCGTGTCGCACGCGATGGCCGTCTCGCTCGATCCGGCAAGCCATCGCCTGGCCGTGACCGATACGGTCCGCCTGTCGGCGCGCCCGGCTGATGGCGTCGTGGATTTCGTCCTGAACGGAGCGTTCCGGCTGACGAGAAGCGAGCCAGCCGCACGAGAGGTGGCGCTCGGGCAGGATGCGACGTTCTTCGGCATCAACGGCACCAGCGCGGAGAACGCGGGCCAGGTGAGGGTGAAGCGCTACCGGGTCTCGCTGCCCGCCGGCGCGACCACGCTGGCGGTGAGCTACGAAGGGGTGGTGGACTTCGGGCTCTCGGACGCGAAAGAGCAGTACACGCGGGGCTTCCGCGAGACGGCCGGGATCCTCGGTGCCGAGGGCGTCTACCTGGCGGGCAATGGATTCTGGTATCCCTCGTTCAATCGCGACCTCCTGGAGTTCACGGTCGACGTCGAGCAGCCGGCAGGGTGGCACGTCGTCTCTCAAGGCAACGGCACGTCGCGGGACGACCGGGGGCACGCCCGATGGGAGTCCGGCGGCGCGATGGACGAGATCTACCTGGTGGGCGGCCCGCTGCACGTGTTTCGCGATTCGGCGGGCGCCGTCGAGACGCTCGTCTACCTGCACGACCGCGACGAAGCCCTGGCTGCGAAGTACCTCGGGGCGACCTCGCAATACCTCGAGATGTACCGGCAGCTGATCGGACCGTATCCCTACGGCAAGTTCGCGCTCGTGGAGAACTTCTGGGAGACGGGCTACGGCATGCCGACCTTCACGCTGCTCGGCAAGGAGATCATCCGCTTCCCCTTCATCATCAACTCGTCCTACCCGCACGAGATCCTCCACAACTGGTGGGGCAACTCGGTCTTCGTCGACTACGAGACCGGCAACTGGTGCGAGGGACTGACCGCGTACCTGGCGGACCACCTGATCCAGGAGCAGCGGGGCACCGGCGACGAGTACCGGCGGTCCACGCTGCAGAAGTACCGCGACTACGTGAAGGACGGGCGCGACTTCCCGCTGACGGCGTTCCGCTCGCGCGAGAGCGCGTCCACCGAAGCCGTGGGCTACGGGAAGGCGCTGATGGCCTATCACATGTTGCGCCTGTCGATCGGCGACGACACCTTCCGGAAGGTCATTGCCCGCTTCTACCGCGACTTCAAGGGGAAGCGCGCCTCGTTCACCGACTTCGAGAAGACCGCCGAGGCGGTGAGCGGGCGGGACTTCACGCGGTTCTTCGCGGATTGGGTGGGGCGGGCGGGAGCGCCGGTCCTGGCGATCGACGGGGTGGCGTTGGAGGGGCGGATGGCTGGCGGCGCGGTGCATGCGGACGGCACGGTCACCAAGCCCGTGGAGAAGGACCAGTTTCACGTGAGCGGCACGCTGCGTCAGACACAGGGAGGCGCGCCGTTCGCCATCGACGTACCGGTGGTCGTCCAGACGGCGAGCGGTGTCGTGCGGGCCTCCGTGCGGATGACGGGCGCGGAGCAGAGGTTCGCGATCAGCACGCCGGACCCGCCGCTGATGCTGTATGTCGATCCGAACTTCGACGTCTTCAGGAAGCTCGACCCGCGCGAGACGCCGCCGTCGATCGGGCAAATCTTCGGCGAGCCGCGGATCCTTGCGGTGTTGCCGTCTTCGGCATCCGCCGCAGAGCTGCAGGCGTGGCGAGAGTTGTTCAAAGGGTGGACGAGCGGGAGCCACGCCATCGAGATGAAGCTGGACACCGAGGTGGCGGATCTGCCGGCGGATCGAGCGGTGTGGATCGCGGGCAGCGCGAACCGCTTCGCCACCCCGTTGTTCGGGAGCCTGCCGGGCATGAAGACCGACGGCAAGAGTATCGAGATCGATGGCGAGAAGATGGCGCTGGACGGCCACACCCTGGTGGTGACCAGGCGGCACCCGGCGAACGTGGAGAAGGCGATCGGCCTGCTCGGGGTGCAGCCGGCGGCGGCCTTCCCGGGCCTGGGGCGGAAGCTTCCGCACTACGGCAAGTACTCGTACCTCGGCTTCGAAGGCGACGAGCCGGTGAACGTGATCAAGGGCCAGTGGCAGGAGTCGGACTCGCCGCTGCGGGTCCGCCTTCGCAGCATGGAGGCTTCGCTGGACGCGGCTTCGGCGAGACGGTCAGCCGGCGTGCCTTCCCTGCCGGCTGACCGTCGTAAGGCGCTGGCGGAGTTGCCGCCGGTCTTCTCGCAGAAGGCGCTGCTGGAGCACGTGTCGTTCCTCGCCGATCCGGCGCGCCAGGGGCGCGGGCCGGGGAGCGAGGGGCATGAAGCGGCCGCGAAGTACATCGCCGAGCGGTTCAAGGCGTTCGGTCTGGCGCCGGGAGGCGACGACAACAGCTACTTCCAGCCGTTGACGATGGCTGTAGGAACGGGCGGTGAAGAGAAGCGCGTGGCGAACGTCATTGGCTACATTCCCGGCACGAAGGCGGATTGGAAGGAGCAGGCGGTCGTGGTCGCCGCGCACTACGATCACCTCGGCCTCGGCTGGCCCGACGTTCACAAGGGCGACGAGGGCAAGGTACACCCCGGCGCGGACGACAACGCGAGCGGTGTCGCGGTGATGCTCGAACTGGCGCGCGCGCTGTCCGCCTCCGAGAAGCCGTCGCGCGCGATCGTCTTCGTGGCCTTCACGGGCGAGGAAGAGGGCTTGCTCGGGTCGAAGTACTACGTCGAGCACGAGAGGCGGTTCCCCGTCGGGAAGACGATCGGCGTCATCAACCTCGACACCGTCGGCCGGCTGGGCGATCAGAAGTTGTCGGTGCTCGGCACCGGGACAGCGACCGAGTGGCAGCACATCTTCCGCGGGGCGGGCTTTGTGACCGGCGTCGAGAGCCGGAACGTGCCGGAGTCGCTGCAGGCATCCGACCAGGTGAGCTTCGTGAAGAAGGGCGTGCCGGCGGTGCAGATCTTCACGAGCGCGCATGCCGATTATCACCGCCCGAGCGATACCCCGGACAAGATCGACGCACCGGGCCTCGTGAAAGTGGCGACATTCGTACGCGAGGGCGTGACGTACCTGGCCGAGCGGGCAGAGCCGCTGACGAATCCGCCTTCGCCTGGCGCTGGACAGGCGGGCGGCCCGGCTACGGCGAGACCGGCTTCGCCTGCAGCCGCGGGCAGCCGACGCGTCAGCTTCGGCACGGTGCCCGACTTCGCCTTCGAAGGGCCGGGCGTGCGCGTGACGAGCGTCGTGCCCGGCTCCCCGGCGGAGAAAGCCGGCGTGCAGGCGGGCGACGTGCTCGTGTCGGTTGACGGCAAGGCGATCGCCAACCTGCAGGGCTACTCGGACGTGCTCCGCACGCTCTCGCCCGGCCAGACCGTTCGCGCGATCGTCCAGCGCGCCGGCAAGGAGCTCAACCTGAGCGTCACGCTCGCCGAGCGCTGAAGAAACCCCTCGGGAGTCTTTTTCCGGCACGGGCGTTTTTGATTACACATTTGTGATCCGGGGCGCCGCGTAGCCGCATAGCATAGGGAACGCCGTGGACAACCGTGGCACATCGGTCACCGGCAGCGTGAGCCGCCGCACCATGCTTCGTCTGGCTGCGGCCGGCGTCGGGGCCGGTGCCACGGCGCTCGTCCAAGCCAGGACCGCGGCGGCAAGTGGCCGATGGCCGGAGGCGCCGATCGCGACGACGACCGCAGGCAAGGTGCGGGGATACGTCGACCAAGGTGTCAGTGCTTTCAAGGGCGTGCGGTACGGAGCGGACACCTCCATCCGTCGATTCCAGCCGCCGCGACCAGCCGACTCGTGGCCGGGTGTTCGCGACGCGCTCGAATTCGGACCCACCGCTCCGCAGCCGCGCGGGTCGGCTGTCGGCTTCTTCCCCGCGGACGAGTCCAAGACCATCGGCGAGGATTGCCTCTTCCTGAACCTGTGGACGCCGGCGCTGCGCGACCGCGGGAACAGGCCGGTGCTCGTCTGGTTCCACCCGGGCGGTTACTCGAGCATGACGAGCAACACCTCCGCCTACGACGGCGTGCGCCTGTGCCGCCGAGGCGATGTCGTGGTCGTGACCGTCAATCACCGCCTGAACCTGTTCGGCTACCTGTATCTCGCGGAGCTTGGCGGCCCGCAACTTGCGGATTCGGGCAACGCCGGCATGCTGGACCTGGTGCTCGCCCTCGAGTGGGTGCGCCACAACATCGCGGAGTTTGGCGGCGACCCGAACAACGTCACGATCTTCGGACAGTCGGGCGGGGGTGCGAAGTGCGCCACGTTGATGGCCATGCCGGCCGCGCGCGGACTGTTTCACCGCGTCTGGACGATGAGCGGCCAGCAGATCACGGCCAGCCGGCCGGCGACAGCGAGGAAGGCAGCCAGCGAGTTCCTGGCGGGCTTGCCGTTGGCTCACGAGAGTATCCGCGACCTGCCCACGCTCCCGATGGAGACGTTGTTCAGGGCGCGGCGGCCCGGCACGTATTTCGGGCCAGTGAAGGATGGGCGGTCGCTGCCGCGAGACCCATTCGACCCCGATGCGCCGCCGCTGTCCGCGCACATCCCGATGGTGCTGGGCAACACGCATGACGAGACGCGCGGGCTGATGGGCCCGGGCGATCCGAGCCTCTTCGAGCTCACCTGGGAGACCCTGCAGGGGAAGCTCGAGGCCAGTTCTCCGTTCATGGGGGACCTGGATCGCGGACAGGTGATTGCCGACTACCGGCACATCTATCCGCGCTACTCCGCGAGCGACGTCTTCTTCGCCGCCACCACGGCGTCACGATCGTGGCGGGGCCAGGTCATCGAGTCGGAGCGACGTGCGGCGCAACCGGGTTCAGCCGCCCACACCTGGGTCTATCAGTTCGACTGGCGTACGCCGGTACAGGACGGCCGGCTGAAGGCCCCACACGGCGTGGACATCCCGATGGTGTTCGACAACCTGGCGCTCGCGCCGCAGATGTGCGGCACGGGCGCGGAAGCGCAGCGCGTCGCCGACCAGGTGAGCGATGCCATCCTCGCCTTTGCGAGGACCGGCAACCCCAACACCAAGCAGATTCCTCGCTGGCCGACCTACGGGCTGGACCGGCGCGCCACGATGGTGTTCGACGCCGAACCACGAGTCGTCGACGATCCGCGCGGCGACGAGCGGCGGATGTTCGAGAAGGTGCCGTACGTGCAGCCGGGCACCTGACGCGTCTCCTTTGATACACTGCACGCCATGGCCGACTCGATCCTCCTCAGCGAAATCCACTCGCAGCCGCAGACGCTGTCCCGCCTCCTGACTGACGGCCACGAGGAGGTGGAACGCGTCGCCGCCGATCTTCGGCCGCGCGGCATCCGCCACGTCGTGATCGCGGCCCGCGGATCGTCGGACAATGCGGCGCGGTACGCGCAGTACGTGCTGGGCGCGTTCAACGGCATCACCGTCACGCTCGCGACGCCGTCGCTCTTCACCCGCTACAACGCGCCTCCACGGATGGACGGCGCCCTCGTCGTGGGGATCTCGCAATCCGGCCAGTCGCCCGACCTCGTCGCGGTGGTCGAAGAGGGCCGCCGGCAGGGCTGCCCGACGCTCGCGGTGACCAACGTCGCCGGGTCGCCGCTGTCGGCGGTCGCAGACCACACGCTGCTGCTCCGGGCCGGCGAGGAACGCAGCATCGCGGCGACCAAGACCTACACCGCGCAGCTCCTCACGCTGGCGATGCTGTCCGCCGCGCTCGACGACGACGATCGGCGGCGTGCCGAGCTGCGAGACGTCCCGGCCGAGGTCGAGCGGACGCTCCAGATCGCGCCGGGAACCATCGATGCGGCCACGGCGCTGCTCAAGGATGCCGGGCACGGCGTCGTGATCGGCCGCGGATTCAACTACGCGACGGCATTCGAGATCTCGCTCAAGGCGAAGGAACTGGCCTACGTAGCGGTCGAGCCGTATTCGGCCGCCGACTTCCAGCACGGCCCGATCGCCCTGGTCGAGACCGGGTTTGCGGCGATCGTGGTGAACGTGGCAGGCGCTGTGAGCGAGGAAGTGGAGGACTTGCTCCGCACGATGACGAGCCGGGGCGCGCGGCCGGTGGTGGTGTCCAACGTGGCCTCGTCGCTCGCGCTCGCGTCGGCGCCTCTCGAGTTGCCGACCGAACTGCCCGAATGGCTCTCGCCGATCGCGGCGGTCGTGCCGGGACAGATCCTCGCGTTCTACCTGAGCCGCGCCCGCGGCTTCGACGCCGACCAGCCGCGCGGCTTGTCGAAGGTGACGAAGACGACGTAGGACAGGCGTCCCGCCTGTCGCTGACGAGCGTCCCGCCTGTCGCTGACGTCCCGCCTGTCGCGACGGCCGCCCCGCCTGTCATCGACGCGGGCGCGGAAGCCCGCCGCTGTTACAGCAACACCATCGACGCGCGGATGGCAGCGGCGAGGTAGACGATGCTGGCCGCGAGGGCCGCCGCCGGTTCGAGCCAGGCGAGAATCGAAACGCCCCGACCGACAGGCGGCGTCCTGCGAAGGCGCGCCACGCAGCGCGCGCGTGTTCGCTGCGCGCGCGCCGGGCTTACGTCGTAGACGGGCAGGGCGGCAAGGATCTCGATTGACAGGCGAGACGCCTGTGCCTACCGACTCGGACGACGCCTGTCCTACCGACGACGCCTGGCCTACCAATTTGTGCGAATCTTCGACACTCATCGTCCCACCCCGCCCGGAATGCGGCTCGCGCCGGACTCCACCAACGCGCCCGCAGTTTCCTTCTCCATCTCCGCTGCCAGCCGCTCTCGCGCGCGCTGCAGGCGCTTGCGCAGCGCATCGGCCGGCAGTCCGACCGCAGCGGCCGCCTCCGCCGGGGTCATCCCGGAGACCGCGACGAGCAGCAGCACCTCGCGATCGCGGCGCGTGAGCCGTGCGAGCGCGCGTTCGATCCGGTCCTCGGTCTCGTTGCGTGAGGTCGCCTCGAAGGGGGATTCCCCGGGCGCCGGGGCCGGCCACGAGGCAGGCGCGTCGGAGATGCGCGTGTCGTCGAGGGCACGGTGGCGGCACCAGCTCGCGTGGAGGTTTCGCGCGACGGTGAACAGCCACGCCGCGATGCACGTGTCGTCCGCAAGGCGAGGTGCGGACATGACCAGGCGCAGCCACGTCTCGTCGAGGAGGTCTTCCGCCACGTCGCGCCGCCGGGTCAGACGCGCCAGGAACGTGAAGAGCCGCGGTCGGTAGGCGTCGTACACGGCGTCGAAGGCGGCAGCGTCTCCCGCCTTGAGCCTCGCGACGAGCCGCTGCTCGAGTTCGCGCTCCACGTTCATATACAACGCGCCAGCCGGCGCCGCGTGACAGTGTCACGCAACGGCCGGCGGGGCGTTTCTACTGGTGACGGACAGAAACCAAGGAGGCTGATATGCCCGGTCCGGTGTTCTTCTTCTTCGCGCTGGTCGGCCTCGCCACGTTGACGACGGCCGGCACTTTTGCATTCCGCCCGGCCGAACGCACGCTCGACATCGTCCGGCCGCTCTGCGCCGCGACGACCTACTCGGCACTCGCTGCGTTCTTCGCCGGGGTCGTGAACGGCCTGATGGGGTTGAGCCGCCTCCTCGACACCCCCGCTGCCCCCCCGGCGTCTGCGACCGTCTGGAGGATGGCCATCGGCGGTTTTGCCGAATCGCCCATCCCGCTCGTGGCCGGCTTTGCGGTCGTGTCGGTGGCCTGGCTGCTCGTCGCAGTGGGGCTGAGACGGCAGGCGTGATTGTTCCGAACGTAGAACTGAGAACCGAGAAGTTAGAAACTGGGAAGCCCCGCCGCGTCGCTGCCCAGGTCCTTCGGTCTCCGTTCTCAGTTCTCCGTTCCCAGTGCCCCCTCCCACCCTACATGCCGCCTCTCCCGCGGTTGGCCGTACCGGCGGGGGGACGCTTGGCGCCAACCTGCTCCTTCTCGCGCGTCAGCTCGATCACGTCCACCGTGTCGGCGGACGAGCCGAGCAGGTGCTTCGCAAAGTAGTCGGCGCGCAGCCAGAAGAAGTAATCAGCCATGTCGCCATAGGCGTGGCGCTGGCCGGTCATGACGAACATGTCGAACCGCTTGTTCGCCTTGATGAGGGCATCCGCCATTCTCAGCGTGTTGGCCGGGTGCACGTTGTCGTCGATGTCGCCGGTCACCAGCAGCAGGTGCCCCTTCAGGTTCTTCGCCAGCTCCGAGTTCTTCTCGATGTCGTACTCGAACTTCACCTTGCCGTCCTTGTCCTCCACTTCCTTCACGCCGTGGTGCTTCTCGCTCCACCACCGGTTGTAGATGTTGTTCTCGTGGTTGCCGGACGAGGATACCGCCACCTTGAAGAAGTCCGGGTAGACCAGCATGGCCGCCGTGGACATGAACCCGCCGCCCGAGTGGCCGTAGATCCCCACCCTGTTGACGTCGATCCACGAGTACTTCCGCGCCAGCTGCTCGATGGCCGCCTTCTTGTCGGATAGCCCGTAGTCGCGCAGGTTGCCGTAGCCGTAGTTGTGATACCACTTCGAGCGCTGCGGGTGCCCGCCGCGGTTGCCCACCTCGATGACGATGAATCCCATCTGGGCGAGCGTGATGCTCTGGCTGCGCGGCGAGAACGTCTTCGTCACGCTCTCGGTCTGCGGGCCCGGGTAGACATACGCGATGATCGGATAGTGCTTGGTGGCGTCGAAGTCGAACGGCTTGTACATCACGCCGAACAGGTCGGTGATCCCGTCGTCCGCCTTCACCCTGAACGGTTCCGGGAACTTGAATCCCGCTTCGGTGAGCGCCGTCACGTCGGTCGTCTCGAGGTCCGTCACCTTCAGGCCCGCGGTATCGAAGAGCTCGGACACCGGCGCCGTGGCAACCGTCGAGTGCGTATTGATGAAGTACTTGCCCGAGTCGGCCATGCTGACGGAATGCGAGGCGCAGCCCGGCGTGAGCAGCTTGAGGCCCGTGCCATCGAGGTTCACGCGATAGAGGTGGGTGAGGTACGGGTCCTCGCCATCTTCGCGCCCGTTCGCCATGAAGTACATCACCCGGAGCTTCTCATCGATCCACTGAATCGGCCCCGTGACGAACTCGCCCGTCGTGATCTGGTTCTTCAGCTTCCCGTTTGCGTCGAACAGGTAGTAGTGCCCCCACCCGTCGCGCTCGGACCAGTGGACGAACTCCTGGCCGTTGGCGAGCGTCCAGAGCGGCTGCGTTTCGACGTAGGTGTTCAACCGCTCCTCGATGAGTGCCTTCACCTCGCCCGTCTGCGTGTTCGCGACGCACACGTCGATGCGGTGCAGGTCGCGGCTGGTGCGCCAGAAATACACCTTGTCCGACGTCTCGCCCAGCCACTGCGGCTCGGTCTTCTCCTTGTCGCGCGCACGCGCATCCTGCCGCCCGGTCGCGACCTGGAGGGCCTGGTCCTTGAACGCGTCGGCCTTGGCCGTCACCCGCTGCCTGGTCTCGCGGTCGAAGATCAGCAGCTCCTGCTGGTCCACGTTCTCCTCGCCGGGCATCGCGTAGCGGTACGACTCGAGCTTGGGCCGCGGCGTGGCCAGCGAGTTGATGACCCATAGATCGCCGACCTTGCGCTGGTCCGTCCTGACCGCGGCGAACTTCTTCGAGTCCTTCGCCCAGGCCAGGCCGATCGCCGGGACGCGCGGGCCGTCCTTGTGCTTCGTGTCGTTCTTCTGGTCCTTCTTGAGGGTCCGCTTCGCCTCGTCGTTCAGCCGCCGCGCGAACGAGTCGTGCTCCTCGCCATCCGTCGTCAGCTGCACCTCGACGACCTTCGGATCGCCGAAGTCCTTGAGCGCCAGCTTGTAGGAGACCTGGTCCATCATGTAGAGGTTGTGCCCGCGGGCGAAGACGACGGTCTTGTCATCCGGGGACACCTGCGCCCAGGCCGGCTTCTTCGGCTCCGGTTCGTAGTCGGCCAGGAACGTCAGCTTTCCGGCGGCCAGGTCGTACTCGAAGTACAGCGTCTTGGTCGTCTTCGGCGGCTCGGGCTCTTCCTTTGCTGCCTGGTCGTCCTTCTTGATGACGTCCTGGAGCTTCTTGTCGGTCTGGTCGGTCTTCTTCTCCTCGGTCTTCGTCTGCTCCGTCTTCTTGTCGTCGACTTTCTTCTCTTCACCCTTCTTGTCGTCGGTCTTCTTCTCGTCCGCCTTCTTCTCCTCGGCCTTCTTCTTTTCGCCGACGATGTCCGCGTCCTTCGGGACCTCGACCTCGAAGCGGATCGCCGCGTCCTGCCTGGTCCACTTCATCGTCGCGGCCGTGATCGGGAGGTGCTGCGAGTCGTAGGGGATGCGCGTGATGTTGGTCAGCATGGCCGCCATCTTCGCGTTGTCCCACAGCGGCGCCCGCGTCTTTCGCAGCGGGTCCACGAGGTGGAACTTCCGGCCCTGCGACGTCTCGAACGCATACCAGAACCGGTCGGTTCCTTCGGCCCAGTGCGGCACGACCGTCGTATCGAAGACCAGCTTGCCGACCTTCGCCGCCATCCAGCGGGACGTCAGCTCGTAGTTGGGCGCCGGCGCCTTCCGCTCGTCGGCGGCGAGGCGGATCGAGGCGCTGAACAGGGCGGCGGCCGCCAGGCTCCAGGCGAGCAGCCGGAATGCAGACGGGCGCCGGGGCAGGAAGGTCGAACGCGGCATGAACGGTTCTCCTCGGATGTGCTGAGGGATCGTGAGGGCAGTCCTGAAGGCCTACCTCACGGCTGCGGGGAGCGTGGTGCATTCTGCTCAGCACGGCCGGGCCGGTCAAGGGATCTCGCTATAATGACCGTATGCCCCAGAGTTTCACGACCGTGTCCGGCCGGTCCATCGACCGTGTGTACGGCCCAGCCGACCTCGCGGGATTCGACTACGCGCGCGACGTGAACGAGCCCGGCGAATTCCCGTACACGCGCGGCATCCACGCGACCGGGTACCGGGGCAAGCCGTGGACGATGAGGCAGTTTGCGGGCTACGGGACGCCCGAGGAGACCAACCTCCGCTACCGGGAACTGCTGCGCAACGGCGGCACCGGGCTCAGCGTGGCGTTCGACCTGCCGACGTTGATGGGGCGCGATCCCGACCACGCGCTGTCGCTCGGCGAGGTGGGCAAATGCGGGGTGAGCATCGCCTCGCTCGCCGACATGGAGATGCTGTTCGAGGGGATCTCGCTCGCGGACATCACGACGTCGATGACGATCAACTCGCCCGCGTCGATGCTGTTCGCGATGTACCTCGTCGTCGCGGAGAAGCAGGGCGCCGACTGGAAGAAGATCTCGGGCACGATCCAGAACGACATCCTCAAGGAATTCATCGCTCAGAAGGAATACATCTACCCGCCGCGACCGTCGATGCGGCTCATTACCGACGTGTTCGCCTTCTGCGCCAGCGAGGTGCCGCGCTGGAACACGATTTCCGTCAGCGGCTATCACATCCGCGAGGCGGGGGCGACCGCGCTGCAGGAGCTGGCTTTCACGCTGCGCGACGGGATCGAGTACGTGCAGTGGGGTGTGGACGCCGGCCTCGACGTGGACGACTTCGTGCCGCGCATCTCCTTCTTCTTCAATGCCCACAGCGATTTCTTCGAGGAGATCGCGAAGTACCGGGCGGCGCGGAAGATCTGGGCCGAGGTGATGCGCGACCGGTTCCACGCCAAGAGCGAGCGATCGCTCAAGCTCCGGTTCCACAGCCAGACGGCCGGCGTGTCGCTCACCGCGCAGCAGCCCTACAACAATGTCGTGCGCACCGCCCTGCAGGCGCTGTCGGCGGTCCTCGGCGGCACGCAGTCGCTCCACACCAACTCGTTGGACGAGGCGCTGGCGCTCCCCACCAGCGAGGCGGTGACCATCGCGCTGCGCACGCAGCAGATCATCGCGCACGAGAGCGGCGTCGCCAACGTCGTCGATCCGCTTGGCGGGTCCTACTTCATCGAGAAGCTGACACAGGACATGGAGCGCGAGGCGCTGGCGATCTTCCGGACGATCGACGAGATGGGCGGCATGGTGGAAGCGATCGAGCGCGGCTACCCGCAGAAGGAAGTCGCGGAGAGCGCGTACCTCTTCCAGCAGGCGGTCGAGCGGCGCGAGAAGATCATCGTCGGCGTCAACGACTTCGTCGCGGAGAACGAGGCGCCGGTCCCGACCCTCTACATCGACGAGGCCGCGGGGCAGCGGCAGCTGGCCAAGCTCGAGCGGCTGCGGCGCGAACGCGACCGCGGCAAGGTGGAGCGGGCGCTGGACGGGCTGCGGACGGCGGCGGCCGGAAATCAGAATACGATGAACTCCATCCTCGAAGCGGTTCGCGCCTACGCGACGGTTGGCGAGATGTGCGACGCGCTGCGCGAGGTGTGGGGAGAGTACGAAGAAGTGCCGGTGGTCTAGGCAGCCGACAGCGGCCAGCAGACAGCGGATCAGCGCACCTTGACGGCCGCTACTCGCTCGCGGCCTATCCGCTGACTGCTGTTCGCTGTCCGCTTTCAGGCAACGACCCTATGCGCAAGATCCGAGTGGTTATCGCCAAACCGGGCCTGGATGGGCACGACCGCGGGGCCAAGGTCATCGCCCGCGCGCTTCGTGATGCCGGGATGGAGGTCATCTACACTGGCCTCCGGCAAACGCCCGAACAGATCGTCGGCGCCGCGCTGCAGGAGGACGCCGATGTCATCGGTCTGTCGGTCCTCTCGGGCGCGCACAACCAGATCTGCCCGCGCGTCATGGAACTCATGCGCGAACATGGCCTGGACGACGTCCTCGTAGTAATTGGCGGCATCATCCCGGACCTGGACGTCGTGACGCTTCACCAGATCGGTATTCGGGGCATTTTCCGGCCGGGCAGCCCCATCAAGAACATCGTCGACTTCATCGAACAGAACGTGCGGGCGCGGGCGGAGGTGACGGACGTGAAATCCGGCTGACGCCGATCTGCAGTCCGGGGCGCCTGCGGCCGATACCTGAGTCGTATATACCCCTGCCGTGATAGTGGGGACTGGATGCCATACAAACTCCTGCTCGCCGACGATAGCGTCACGATTCAGCGGGTGATCGAGCTCACGTTCGCGGACGAGGACGTCAAGGTGACGGCCGTCGGCGACGGACAGGCCGCGATCGACCGCATCACCGCGGACCCGCCGGACATCGTCCTGGCCGACGTCGGGATGCCGGCCCGCGACGGGTACGAGGTCGCTGCGTTCGTGAAGGACGACCCGCTCCTCGCGCACATCCCGGTGCTGCTTCTTACCGGTGCGTTCGAGCCGGTCGACGAGGCGCGCGCCAGCTCCGTGCGGTGCGACGGGGTGCTGGCCAAGCCGTTCGAGCCGCAGCTGCTCATAGGCCGGGTGAAAGAGTTGCTGGGCACGACGCACGCCGCGCCGGCCGCCGCGCCCCCCATGCCCGAGGCCGCCCCGCCGGCGGGCGAGCCCGACGACGACGATACGGGCCCGATTCCGGTGGCGCAGTCTGCAGGCGGCTTTACCCAAGAGGACTTCACGCTCGACACCGGGCCGACGGACGATCCCGCGTCCGCCGCGTCCGCGACGCCCGCCGCCGATATCTCGCTGGACGACTATTTCGACCGCCTGGACGCCGCCTTCGCCAACCTGTCGGGTGCGCCGGCCGGTCAGCTCAAGGGTGCGGTCGCCACTGGCGACGATACATCCTGGGCGCCGCCTTCGACGGGCGCCTGGTCCGCCGCCGATCCCGCGGGCCTCGCCGCGCAGGCGGCGGCGACGGCTGTCGGCGAGCGTGGCTCGGGCAGCGTGGCGGTCGCCCAGCCGCGGCCCGGAGCCGCTGGGGTTCCGGTCGCTGACGCGTTCGCGGCGTTGCTGGAGGCCGAGCAGCAGGGTGCGACCCTGCCGCCCGCGCCGGTGGGGGAGGTGAGGATGTCCACGGTTTCGTTCGGCGCCCCGGCCGTCACGGACGCCCTCGTCGACGAGGTCGTCGAACGGGTGGTACAGCGGCTCGGCGGCCGATCAATTCAGGACGCCGTCGCGCGCATCGTCTCCGAGACCGCCGAGCGCCTCGTGCGCGAGGAGATCGAGCGCCTGAAGGCGGCAGCCAAGTAAGGCGGGTCTCCAGACCCGCCGAAGGGCGGACCTTCAGGTCCGCCGCCCGCGTCAAGGAGCGTCAGGCCCGTCCGACAAGCGGGTATCGCGCGGATTCCGTGCGGGCAGCGGCCATCGCGCCAGTCATGCGCGCGACGCGGGCCACGTCGTGTCGGTCCGCTCATCGGGCCAGATTCTATCCGCCTCCGCCCCTTGCGGCCCACCCCGAAACCCACGTACGATAAATAGTTCGGCCGCCGCGCTGGCCAGACGTTGATTCCGTCGACTCCGTCGACTCCGTAGTCCGTCGACTCCGTTGACTCCGTAGACTCCGTCGACTCCGTAGACTGCCTTATGACCGACCTTTCAAAGGGTTTCGACCATACCGAAGTGGATCCCCGCTGGTACGCCTTCTGGGAGTCGATTGGCGCGTTCAAGGCCGACCCGGCGTCCGGGAAGCCGCGCTTCAGCATGGTCATTCCGCCCCCGAACGTGACCGGCTCGCTGCACATGGGGCACGCGCTCAACCACACGCTGCCCGACATCATCGCCCGGTGGAAGCGGATGCAGGGCTACGACGTGCTGTGGCTGCCCGGCACGGACCACGCCGGCATCGCCACGCAGAACGTGGTGGAGAAGCAGCTGAAAGACGAGGGCAAGACGCGGCACGACCTGGGTCGCGAGGCGTTCGAGGCGCGCGTCTGGGAGTGGGTGAAGCAGAGCCACGGGACGATCACCGGCCAGATGCGCAAGCTCGGCGAGTCGGTGGACTGGACCCGCGAGCGCTTCACGCTGGACGAGCAGCTGTCGCGCGCCGTTCGCCGCGTCTTCGTCACGCTGTTCAACGAGGATCTCATCTACCGCGGCACCTACATCGTCAACTGGTGCCCGCGCTGCCGAACCGCGCTGTCCGACCTCGAGGTCGTGCACCAGGCGAAGAAGGGGAAGCTGTGGTACGTGCGCTACCCCGGCAAGAACGGCGCGCCGGGGGTGACGGTCGCGACGACGCGGCCCGAGACGATGCTGGGCGACACGGCGATCGCCGTGAACCCGACGGACGAGCGCTACCGGGATCGGATCGGCCAGGTAGTGGTGCTGCCGATCATCGGCCGCGAGCTGCCGATCATCGGCGACGAGTTCGTGGACCCGGCCTTCGGCACCGGTGCGGTCAAGGTGACGCCGGCGCACGACCCGAACGACTTCGAGATGGGGCGGCGGCACGACCTCCCGCAGGTCGCGGTCATCGACGAAGACGGGAGGATCACCGCGAATGGCGGTCCATACGCCGGGCAGGACCGGTTCAAGGCGCGCGCGGGGATCGTCGAGCAGCTCGAACGCGAGGGCCTGCTCGAGAAGATCGCGGACCACGAGCACGCGGTGGGCACGTGCCAGCGGTGCGGCACCGTGGTCGAGCCGCTCGTGTCGACGCAGTGGTTCGTGAAGATCGCGCCGCTCGCGAAGGAGGCCATCCGGGTGGTGGAGGAAGGCCAGGTCACCTTCCAGCCCGACAACTGGACGAAGACCTACTACGACTGGATGCACAACATCCACGACTGGTGCATCTCGCGGCAGCTGTGGTGGGGGCACCGGATCCCGGCGTGGTACTGCCAGGCGTGCGGGAAGATGATCGTCTCTGAGCAGACGCCCGAGCGGTGCGAGTGCGGCGGCGAGCTGCAGCAGGACCCGGACGTGCTCGACACCTGGTTCAGCTCGCAACTGTGGCCGTTCAGCACGATGGGGTGGCCGGATCAGACCGAGGACCTGCAGCGGTACTACCCGACGGACCTGATGCTCACCGCGTTCGACATCATCTTCTTCTGGGTCGCGCGGATGATCATGGCCGGGGTGAAGTTCACGGGCGACATCCCGTTCCGCCAGGTGTACATCACGGGCCTCGTGCGCGACGAGCTCGGCCAGAAGATGAGCAAGTCGAAGGGGAACGTGGTCGATCCCCTGGAGGTGATGGACGAGATCGGCGCCGACGCGCTGCGGTTCACGCTGACGGCGATGGCCGCTCCAGGCATGGACATCCCGCTCTCCGAAGGGCGGATGCAGGGCTACCGGCAGTTCATCAACAAGATCTGGAACGCGTCGCGGTTCGTGCTGATGCACGTGTCCGAGCTGGACGCGAAGCCGCGAGGTGCCCTCGGCCGCCGGCCTCCCGCTGGTTCACCGCTGGATCCTGCAGCCGGCTCAGCGCGGTGAGCGGTGAGGTGAAGACCGCGCTCGACACGTACCGCTTCGACGTCGCGGCCGACCGGCTGTACCACTTCTTCTGGGACGAGTACGCCGACTGGTACATCGAGATGGTGAAGCAGCACCTGCAGGCGCAGGGCGAAGAGCGCGACACGGCGCGCGCCGTGCTGCTCGAGGTACACGACCGCATCCTGCGACTGCTGCACCCGATCATCCCGTTCGTCACCGAGGAGCTGTGGCAGAAGCTGCCGCGGCGTCCGGAAGACGGGCAGACGGTTTCGCTGGCGCGCTATCCCGAGCCGCGCGAAGAGTGGGTGGACGCGGAGTCCCAGGTCGAGATCGAGTTGCTCCAGGCGATCGTGACGACCATCCGTACCGCTCGCGCGGAGCGGACCGTCAAGCCGTCGGTGAGGATCTTGGCCAGCCTCGAGGGCGCGAGCCCGGAGCAGCAGCGGATCCTGACCGGGCTGCGGTCGTACGTCACGGCCCTGGCGGGCCTGACCAGGTTCGAGTTCGTGGGCGCGGCCCCCTCCGGCGACGACCTCGTGACGCGCGTCGTCGGCGACCTGCGCGTGCACATCGACATGCCGCACCCGGACCGGGGTGCCGAGATCGAGAAGCTGAAGAAGCACCACGCCGACACCGTGAAGCAGATCGACAGCATCGACCAGAAGCTGTCGAACGAGTCGTTCGTCGGGAAGGCGCCCGCGCAGGTGGTGGAGGGGGCGCGCAAGCGGCGGCAGGAACTGACCGTCGAGCGGCAGAAGGTGGAAGACACGCTGCGCGAACTGGGAGCGTGAACCCGTGACGTCCTCCGGCCAGGCCGGGGTCCCACGCGACATCGCCGAGGCGCTGGCGGCGCGGGCCGCGCGCCTGGGAGTGTTCGGCGCCCGCCTCGTGCACGTCGAGACGACCTCCTCGACGAACGACGTCGCGGACCGCCTCGCGGCCGAGGGTGCGCGCCACGGGACGGTGGTCGTGGCCGACGCGCAGGAGAGCGGCCGCGGACGCCTGGGCCGCACGTGGTTCTCGCCGCCGGGCGCCGGACTGTACACGTCGGTGCTGCTGCGGCCCGAGGCGCTGGTCGGTCCGGCGACAGCTGGACGCCACGAGGACGACGTGGCCGCGGGCGTCGGCCGGCCCGGTGGAGTCGGTCCTCGCGTCCGCGGTTTCCCTGACCGCCGGCGTCGCCCTGGCGGAAGGCGTTCGCGCCGCGTCGGGCCTGCAGGTCGAAATCAAGTGGCCCAACGACCTCGTGGTCGGCCGGCGCAAGCTGTGTGGAATCCTCGCCGAAGCGTGCTCGACGGCCGGAACGCTGCAGCACGTCATCCTCGGCTACGGCATCAACATCCGCCCGGCGGCCTATCCGCCCGACATCGCACACCGCGCGACGTCCCTCGAGACAGAACTGGGCCGCGAGATGGATCGCGCGGCCGTGCTGGCGGAGACGCTTGCCAGCCTGGCGGAATGGCTGGCCGACATCAGCGGACCGGCTTTCGCGACGATGCTCGATCGCTGGAGGCAACTGTCGCCGTCCAGCCTCGGGTCGGCGGTCGAAGTCCTGCGCCCGGGAGGCGCGTGGGTGTCGGGAACGACCGCGGGGGTGGACGAGGACGGCGCGCTGCTGGTGTCGGTGGGCGCGGCCACGGACAGGGTGATTGCGGGCGAAGTACGGTGGCTCTGAAAGTAGTCGAACCATATGCTCCTTGCCCTCGACATCGGCAACACCAACATCGTCGTCGGCGTCTTCGATGGCGAGCGCCTGCTTCACAGCTGGCGGCTCTCCACGCTGCGACAGCGGACGGCTGACGAGATGGGCATCTGGCTGCTGCAGTTGTTCCACCACGGCCAGTTGACCACCGGGCAAGTGGACGCCGTTGTGATGGCGTCCGTCGTGCCGACGCTCACGCGGCCGACCGCGGAGATGGCCAGCCGATACTTCGACCACGAACCGCTGGTCATCGACGGCGCCACCCAAACCGGCATGCCGGTGCTCTACGACGCGCCTTCCGAGGTCGGCGCCGATCGCATCGTCAACGGGGTTGCCGCGTACGAGCGCTACGGCCGGCCGGCCGGCCGCGCCCCCCGGGCGCTCATCGTCGTGGACTTCGGCACGGCCACCACCTTCGACGCCATTTCGGCGCGGGGCGAGTACCTCGGCGGCGTCATCTGCCCGGGCGTCAACATCTCCGCGGACGCGCTCTTCCAGCGGGCCGCGCGCCTGCCACGCGTGGACGTGCGCAAGCCGCCGGCGGTGATCGGGCGAACGACCGTCGGGTCGATGCAGTCCGGCCTTTTCTACGGCTACGTCGGGCTGGTGGAGGGCATCGTCCGCCGCATGCGCGACGAACTCGGAGGCGAGGTCGGCTCTGTGGCGACAGGTGGGCTGGCGGAGATGATCGCGCCAGAAACCGCCTCGATCGAGGTCGTCGATCGCGACCTCACCCTGCACGGCCTGCAAATGATCTGGGCGAGGAACAACCCGCAGTAGGCGCGGGCCTCCGTGCCCGCGTCATCCGGCCGGCAGGGACGCCGGCCACTACTGAATTCATGGACACTGATACCTTCTGCCGGCAGATCGAATCGTACCTTTGCCGCAAGAACGACGGGCACCTGGTGCGCGTCGTCGGGCCGGCATTTGGCATGGTGAGTGGGTGGGCGGCGCAAGGCGTGCCGTTCAAGGTGGCGTGCCGCGGCATCGACCGCTGTTTCGAGCGCTACTACGCGAAGGGCCCACGGCGCCGCCCGATCAGGGTCGAGTTCTGCGAGGCAGACGTCCTCGATGTCTTCGACGACTGGAAGCGGGCCGTTGGCGTGGGAATGTCGGGAGCATCTTCCGCTCCGGGGCACTCCCTCCGCGCGCACCTCGATCGCGCCGTCACGCGCCTCACGGACCTCCAGGCCAAAGGCGGCCTGCCACCGGAACTGGAAGCCGCCATCGAGCGCGTGATCGATCGGCTCGGGAAAGACCGCGAGGCCAGCCGCACGCTGAGGGGCGAGGCGCGCGAACAGTACGTCCGCCTGCTCGCCGAGATCGACGGCGGGCTGCTCGAGATCGCCCGGCAGGTGACGGCGGCCGAGACGCAGTCGCGCGTTCGCGATGAGGCGGCCGAGGAACTGTCGGACTATCGCGCCCGGATGGCGCCCGACGCCTACGAGCGAGCCGTGCGCGCGGCGGCGGAGAAGCTGCTGCGGGAGCACTGGAAGCTGCCGGTGGTTGCTTACCGGCAGTAGCACAGGGCTGTCATGCTCACCTCCGATTCCGTCATCGACCTCCTCATCGAGAAGCCTGCCGCGGGCGGGCGGATGATTGCGCGCCACGAGGGGCAGGTGGTGCTCGTCAGCGCCGCCATCCCGGGCGAGCGGGTGCGCGCGCTCGTTGAGCGCGTCAGCCAGGGCGTGGGATACGCGCGGACCGTGGAACTCGTGGAAGCGAGCGCGGACCGCCGGCGCGGCTCGACGGACTGGGCGTGCGGGGGGAATGTCTACGCGCATGTCGTCTACCCGCGGCAGCTCGTGATCAAGGGGCAGGTGATTGCAGACGCGCTGGCGCGCATCGGCCGGGTGCCGCTTGATGCGCCGATTCCGGTCACCGGCTCGCCCGAGGACGGCTACCGCATGCGGGCCCGGTTTCACGTTCGCGGCCGGATGCTCGGGTTCTTTCGCGAAGGGACCCACCAGTTGTGCGACCCGACGGGGACAGGGCAGCTGCTACCAGAGACCAACGAGTTGGTGCGCGAACTCGCGGAGCGGGTGATGAGCGGCGCCCTGCGCGGCGTCACCGAGATCGAGCTGGCCGAGAACATCCCCGCCTCAGAGCGCGCGCTGCACTTCGAGCTCGATCGTCCTGTGACGCCAATGGGGCTGGCGGACGTGGCGAAGCTCCCGACGATGGTGGGTGTGAGCGCGTCGTTCGGAGCGGCCGGCGGGCGGAGGACGGTGACCGCGGGCGGCACGTCGTGCGTGCTGGACAGGCTGGTGCTGCAATTGGCGGGAACCCAACCCGCAGATGGCGCGGTCCGCGAGGTGGAAGTTCAGCTGCAGCACCATGCCGCGGCGTTCTTCCAGGGGAATCGCTACCTGCTCGCGCCGCTCGCGTCCCGGGTCCTGTCGCTCGTGCCGGAGGGGCCTGTCGTCGACCTCTACGCCGGGGTTGGGTTGTTCTCGGCCTCGCTGGCGGCGGCGGGTTGGCCGTCGGTCATCGCCGTGGAAGGCGACAGGGCCGCCGCCGCGGATCTCAGGGCCAACGCCTCGCCCTTCGGCGCCGCGCTGAACGCCGTCGAGATGCCGGTGGAGCGCTACCTTGCGGCTCACCCGGTCGGCGAGGCCGCGACGATCGTGATCGATCCGCCAAGGACCGGCATGTCGAAGGAAGCATCAGCCGCGGTGGCAGGGCAGGCGGCGTCGCGGCTGCTCTACGTGTCGTGCGACGTCGCCACCTTCGCGCGCGACAGCCGACGGCTCATCGACGCCGGCTACCGCCTGGCGCATCTGGAAGGATTCGACCTCTTTCCGAACACGGCGCACGTGGAAGCGGTGGCGGTGTTCGAACGGGGGTAGAGCAGGGCTTCAGCCCTGTGCGGCTATCGACAGGCGTCGATGAACCCCTCGAACAGTGGCCGGAACTCGCCGGTGCGCCAGAAGTTCTCCGGGTGCCACTGGACGCCGAGGCAGAAGGTCGAGCCGTTGGCGCACTCGATCGCTTCGATGACGCCGTCCGGCGCGGTCGCCGTGACCTCGAACCCAGGCGCCAGGCGTTTCACCGCCTGGTGGTGACGGCTGTTCACCGAGCAGGTATCCGCGTCCACCATCTTCTCCTGCATCAGCGCCCAGAGCCGGCTGCCCTTGCTCACCCAGACCTCGTGGGCGATGCCGCAGGGCGGCGTTGGCAGCGTGTGCTCGAGGATGCCGGCCATCTGTGCCGCGATGTCCTGGAACAGCGAGCCGCCGAACGCGACGTTCATCACCTGCAGACCCCGGCAGATGCCGAAGACGGGAATCGCCGTCTCGCGCGCGGCCGTCAGCATTCCGAACTCGAACTCGTCGCGGTCCATCTCGACGCTGGTGACCGTCGCCTCGCGTTCCTCGCCGTAGCGGGCCGGGTCCACGTCCACGCCGCCGGTGAGGAGCAGCCCGGCAATCTCGCCGATCACGCGCTCGGGCTTGTCGCAGAGCGGGTTCAGCACGCGGGGCTCGCCACCCGCCCGGCGGACCGATTCGAGGTAGTCCGGGAGGCTTCGGCACGGGGCAACGCCGATGATGGGCGACATAAGAAGATGTCCTCGAACGGGATGACGAGCCACAGATGTAGCACGGACGTCCGTCCGTGTCGGGCGACGAATCGCTACATCTTCGGCGGAACGGAGATGCCCATGAGGCCAAGAGCGGTCGTCAGCTGTGTGCGGAAGTAGCTGAACGCGGCCGCCCGCCACCGGCGGGCATCATCCCGTTCCTCGTTCAGGATCGGGTACCGGTGGTAGATCGACATGAACGCCTGCGCCAGGCCGAACGCGTACTTCGCGAGGGCCGAGAACTCGAGCGTCCGCAGTGCCTGCTGGGCGACCTCATCGAGCCGGGCGGATTCGAGCACGAGCGCCCACAGGTCGTGACCGTTCGCCTCTCCCGCCAGCTCGCGGGTGGGGGTGTCGCCAAGGGGGGCCAGAAACTGCGCTTCCGTCACGCCTTCCCGATCCCGGAGTTTCTGGAAGATGTTGGTCGCGCGGACGACAGCATACTGTAAATAGGGGCCGCTTTCACCCTCGAAGTTCAGCGCTTCGTCGATGTCGAACGCGATGACCTTTCCTCGCGAGAAGCGGACCATGAAGTAGCGGACGGCCGCGATGGCAATCGTTTCCGCGATCTTCCGGGTGGCATCGGCGGCCGCAGGTCCGCGTTCCGCTTGGCCACCTCCTCGCCCGCCTTGCGGATGAGCACGTCCAGGAGGTCGTCCGCCTTGACGCCAAGGCCCTTGCGGCCGGACACCTCGACGAACGGGCGTGCGGCGTCCTCCGCGGACAGCACGTAGCCCAGCTGCCGGGCCGTGTTGTGGGTGAGCGCGACCATCTCGTACGAGAAGTGGACCGATCGCTCCGCCTGCTCAGGGTGGCCAATCGCGAGCGAGCGCCTGTTTCAGCAGTTTCTGCAGGTACGACTGGCGCACGTCGATGACGTTGAACACGGCGCCCGCGCTGCCGAACGCGCGGGTGGCTGGCGTCGTGTTCGGTGGCGTCGGCCGACGTGGCCCAAACCGCGCGGCCGGACGCGTCGCGCGCGAAGATCCGGTAGTGGAAGTCCTCGCCCGAGCACGCCGAACTTCCAGAACTGGTACGCCATGTCCTTGCCGACGTAGGTGACCGTGCCGTTCGACCGCACGATCACCTTCTCGCGGTTCTCGTCGTCGGCCGCTCTGCGGCGTCGGCCGCGGCCGCCGGCGAGTCCCCCGGCTCGGCGCGACGCCTGTCCGGCGTCGCCGCCTTCGTCCTCGATGCGCATCACCCAGCAGCCGGCCAGCCGGCCCTGGTCCTGGAGGAACACCGCGCCCTTCTCCTTGAGGATCTCGAAGGCGCGCGCCCAGAAGTGCAGGCGCAGGATGTCGCCTTCCCACGCGAGCAGGTCGTAGGCCACGTTCATCCGCGCCATCGTCAGCAGGTGGCAGCGGACGATGCGATCGGCGATGAAGGCGGCCATCTCGGCGGCATCGTTCCCGCCGTGCTCGATGTCGTGCAGCGTCGTCCGAGCGGTGCTGGAGGCGTGCCTTGTCGGCCTCGTACCACTCGGCCACCTTCGCGTAGAGGTCCCAGCAGTAGTAGTCGAAACGCGTCGTGTCGGCGATCTCGACGGACCGCGGCCAGGTTCTTGTTCTCGAGTTCGCGGAAGCCGACCACGACGTCGGCCACCTGGACGCCGGTGTCGTCGATGTAGTTCTGGACCTCGACGGGAACGCCGCGGAACCGCAGGACGCGGACGAGCGTGTCGCCGAGCGCCGAATTGCGGAGGTGGCCGATATGGGCCGCCTTGTTCGGGTTGATCGCGGTGTGCTCGACGATGGTCTTGACGGCATTCGCGTCCACCCGGGCCGCCTCGGGGGCCGTAGGGCGAAGCTTCTGCTTCGCCGCGGGCGCTGCCGCCAGGGCGCGGCGCAGGAACTCTGCGCGGTCGAGAAACAGATTGAGGTAACCCTTCGTTGCCTCCACACGTGCGATCCCCGGGACCGCCGCGAGCTCCGCGGCAATTTGTTCGGCGATCATCTTCGGCGCCTTGCGCAGCCGCTTGGCGAGCTCGAACGCCAGGGGCACGGCGAGATCGCCCAGCTCACGGTTGGGCGGGTAATCGATCACGATCGGCGGAACCGCCTCCCCCTCCAAGGCGTACAGGCGACCGAGCGCGGAGGTGATGCGATCGCGGACAAGCTCGTGGACTGGGAGGATCATCGGGTGTTCGCCGTGGAAGATAGAATGTTGAATCGTGAACGTGGAATGTTGAATGTCGAACGGAGACGCCTGACGCGAACGGTCGACTGCAGAATGACGCGTGCTCAGTCGGCGACGCCGTGCAATAATCGCTTACCGTCCGCGGCTGGCGGCCAACTGGTTGGCGCGCTGCCAGTCGGCGGGGCTGTTGACGTTGAAGAACAACAAGCCGTCCGGGTCGTCCTCGGCAATCGCGTCGGGGCCGACCTCGCGGGTGCGCGCGGCCGCGAGGAGATCGACGATCTTCAGGCGGCCGGACTCGATCTGCCGCCTGATTGGTTCTGCGAGGCGACGCGCGTACACGGCACAGAGCGGCTGCAGGCCGTCGCCGGTGCGCGGCACCACGGCTTCGTCCTCGGGCCGGGCCTGCCCCGCGAGGCGGCGGAGAAACGACGCAGTCAGGAAGGGCAGATCGCAGGCGACGACCAGGACGTGGTCGCCGGTGGCGTGGGCAAGGGCGGTGTAGATGCCGCCCAGCGATGCCGCGCCGGGCACCAGGTCCGCGACCGCCTCCAGTCCCCTTTCCCGGTAGCGAGCGGGGTTGCCGGCAACCACCAGGATGCGGTCGGCGACGCCGCGCAGGGCGGCGAGCTGGCGATCGAGGATCGAAGCCCCGCCGACGTCCAACGAGCTCTTGTCGCGGCCACCGAAGCGGCGCGCACGGCCACCTGCAAGAATTGCCGCGTCCACTAGCGTTCTTACCTTAGCAGAAAATGACCGAAGCGGGAATTGGCCGGGTCCTCGTCGCGAGCCTTCACCAGGGCATCGCGGACATCCTCCCGACGCGCCTGGACTTCTACGAGAACTGGCTGAACCCCGAGGGTTTGCGCCACGGGACGATCGGCTTGGCGCCGCTGCACGCGGTGCTGAGCTTCCTCCGGCTCGAAGGGGAGGCCTACCGCCTGATCACGCGGCGCGCCGGGCAGTACTCCGCCGAGTGGACGGTCGCGTCGCAGAGTCACCTCAGACGGTCGTTCACGCGCCGGCTCCCGCGGGGACCACGCTCGCGCGCGGTCCTGCGGCTGGCGTGCCGGACGGTTCGGCAGACCTACGTCGGCACTCGGGCAATCGCCAGGCTGCGCAGGGGCGAAGGCACGGTGGACCTTCGCGGCTCACTGTTCTGCGGGATTCGCGACTCGTCGCCCGAGCCACTCTGCGGCTATTACGGCGCGGCGTTTTCGCGCTTCTTCGAGCTCTACTCGCTTCCGGCGGTGGTGCGGCTCGGCGAGTGCCGTGCGACAGGCGATCGGTCCTGTATCCTCGCCGTCAGCCTTGGCCCGGGCGAGCCGGACCGGGTGGCAGACGCGACCGGCGACGCGAGTGCCTCGGGATGACTCGGCTCCTCGCCCTTCTGTCGATCGTGCTGGCCTGGCCTGCCACCGCCACTGCCGCCGCCGGAGCCGCGGACACGGGGCGTGTCCTCGTCGTGCCGTTCGAGAACGTCAACCGCGAGGGACGCCTGTACTGGCTCACCGAGGCGTCGGCGATCCTCGTGACGCAGAACCTCGTGGCCGCCGGACAGAACGTCATCAGCCGGGACGAGCGGCTGCGCGCGTTCGAGCGGTTGCAGCTGCCTCCGGTCGCCTCGCTGAGCGAGGCCACCGTTATCCGGGTCGGTCAGTTGGTCGGCGCCGCCACGATCGTCCTCGGCGCCTTTTCCATCGAAGGTGAAGAGATCACCGTCAAGGTGAGGAGCGTGCGGCTGGACACCGGCCGCATGTCGGCGGACGTGGTGCAGCGCGGCCGGCTGGACGCGCTGTTCACGGTGTTCGACGCGGTGACCGTCGGACTGGCGGAGAGCGTCGTGCACCCGGGCGGCTCGACCGGCGGCCGGCCCCACGAGAGCCTGGCGGTCTTCGAAAACTACGTCAAGGGGCTGATCGCCGAGAGCCCGGCCGGGCAGGTGCGTTTTCTCGAAGCGGCGCTCCGCCTGTCTCCGCGCTACGACGCGGCGCGCATCGCGCTTTGGCAAGTCTACACCAGCCAAGGGGACGATGCCCGCGCCGCGGCGGCCGCCCTGGCGGTGCCCGCGAATTCGCCCGTCTCCCGCCGCGCCCGGTTCCTGGCGGCGCTCTCCCGGATCCGCTTGAAGCAGTACGACGAGGCGTTCGAGGCGATGAAGGTGCTGCTCGACGAGTCCCCGTCCGCCAGTCTGTACAACAACATGGGCGTCGTGCAGCTGCGCCGCGGCCCGACCTCGCAGGGCGGCCCGGCGTACTTCTTCAATCGGGCGGCGGAAGCCGAGCCCGACCCGGACTACGCCTTCAACCTGGGATACGCGTACTGGTTCGGGCGCGACCCGCAGGCGGCATCGTACTGGTTGAGGGAGGCGGTGCGCCGCAACCCGGCCGACGGCGACGCCCACTACGTGCTCGGCGTCGCGCTGCAAGCGACGGGCGCGCAGGTGGAAGGGGAGCGCGAGAAGGAACTGGCGCGTCAGCTGTCCTCGAAGTACCGCGAATGGGAACGGCGTCCCGCGACCGCCGACCCGGTGCCGAAGGCGCTCGAACGATTGCGCGAGGAGCTGGATCGCCCCCGGCTGTCGCTCGTGGATACCACGCTCGGACCCGGCGAGCGCAAGGACCAGGAGCAGATCACCGCATTTCACCTCGAGCGCGGCCGCCGGCTGTTCGAGCAGCACCAGGACCGCGAGGCGGCCGACGAGTTGAACCGCGCACTCTACAACTCCCCCTACCAGGCGGAAGCACACCTGCTGCTCGGACGCATTCACCTGCGCGCCGGCCGGCTGGAGGAGGCGACCGGCGCCCTCAAGATCTCGCTCTGGAGCCAGGAATCCGTCGCGGCCCACGTCGCGCTGGGCGAGGTCTACCTCCAGGCCAAAGAGCTCGGCCTGGCGGCCACCGAGGCGGACAAGGCCCTCGCGCTCGATCCGCAGTCCCCAGAAGCGCAGGCGCTGAAGGCCCGCGTGCGGTAGGCCAGGCGTCCTGCCGGTCGGGGGTAGGCCAGGCGTGCCGCCTGTCGCGCGGCTAGGCCCCGCTCCCGGTGATCTCAGTCAGGGCGGGGCTTTAGCCCGGCCGGACGCTATAATGCCCCCGGCAGGTGCACATGTCCCAGCAGGCCGGCTCGCGCCGGACGCGTCTGGCGTTCGTCGTGTCGCTCCTCCTCGTCGTTCTCTGCCCGCTGCTGTTCCAGCCCATTGCGGCGCAGCCGTCGCGCCCGCTCGTCTACTCCGCGGTCGTCGACGCGCTCATTCAGCCGGTGTCGGCCGAGTTCATGGTCGAAGCCATGAACCGAGCCGCACGGGATCGCGCGGAGCTCCTGGTGTTCACGCTGCGGACGCCGGGCGGGCTTCTCGATTCCACGCGGGTGATCGTGCAGCACATTCTCGCGTCCAAGGTCCCGGTCGCGGTGTTCGTCGGGCCTGCCGGCAGCCGCGCCGCCTCCGCGGGCTTCCTCGTGACGATCGCCGCCGATGTGGCCGCCATGGCGCCGGGCACGCACATCGGCGCAGCGCACCCGGTGGAGGGCGGCGGCGAGAAGCTCGACCCGACGATGGCGAAGAAGATGGCGTCCGACGTGGCGGCCGACGCGCGCACGTGGGCGACCCGGCGCGGCCGAAACGCACAGCTCGCCGACGAAGCCGTCCGCGAGAGCCGGTCGTTCACGGAGCAGGAGGCGCTTCACCGCTGCGCCACCGCTCATCGACGTCATCGCGACCGATGTGGGCGACCTGCTGAAGCAGCTCGATGGCCGCACGGTCACGCGCTTCGATGGCAGCACCGTGGTGCTCCATACTTCGTCGGCGCGGGTGGTGGGGATCGAGATGGGGTGGCGCCAGCGCGTGCTGAGCGCGCTGGCACATCCAAACATCGCCTACCTCCTCCTCAGCCTCGGCATGCTGGGGCTGACGATCGAGCTATGGAACCCGGGCGCCGTCCTGCCCGGAGTGGCGGGCGGCCTCTGCCTGCTCCTCGCGTTCTTCACCTTCCAGGTCCTCCCGGTGAACTATGCGGGTGTGCTGCTGATCCTCTTCGGCATCGGCCTGCTGGTCCTCGAGGTGAAGGTGACGAGCCACGGCGTGTTGAGCGCGGGGGGCATCGCGAGCCTGCTGTTCGGGTCGCTGATCCTGATGGACAGCGACGCGCCGGAGCTCGCGATCAGCCTGTCGGTCATCCTTCCAGTTGTCGGCGCGCTGTCGGCGATCCTGATCATGCTCGTTCGCCTGGGGATCGCCTCCCAGCGTCGGCAGCCAATCACCGGGAGCACCGGGATGATCGGCGAACCAGGACGGGTCATCGAGGCCATCGCGCCGGGCCGGTTGGGCCGCGTGGAGACGCACGGCGAGATCTGGCGCGCGCGCGCCAACGAATCGATAGGCGAGGGGGGCCGGGTGCGCGTGACCGGAGTGGAAGGGCTGACGGTGACGGTGGAAAGAACGGAGAACTGAGAACGTAGAACGTAGAACGTAGAAGGTCGAACTTAGAACGGAGAACGGAGAACGGCAATCCAACACACCAGCAAGCGGAGAGCCGCAGCGGAGCCGGAACCGAAATCGTCAAATCGCAGGACCGCAAAATCGCCCAATTCTTCCTTTGCCTCCACCGAGGTGACCCATGACAGCGCTGCCGCCGATCTTCCTGTTCGCGTTGATCGTTGTCTTGTACCTGCTCAGCTCGATCAAGATCCTCGCGGAATACGAGCGTGGCGTGATCTTCCGGCTCGGCAAGCTCCTGCCCGAGCCCAAGGGGCCCGGCGTCATCCTCGTCTTCGCGCCGATCGACCGGATCGTCCGGGTGAGCCTGCGCACCATCGTCATGGACGTGCCGCCCCAGGACGTGATCACCCGGGACAACGTTTCCGTGAAGGTGAACGCGGTCGTCTACTTCCGCGTCGTGGACCCGCGGCGCGCCATCGTCGAGGTGGAGAACTATCACTATGCCACGTCTCAGCTCGCGCAGACGACGCTGCGCAGCGTGCTCGGGCAGTGCGAGCTGGATGACCTTCTCTCCGAGCGCGAGCGGCTCAACCAGCAGCTGCAGCACATCCTCGATCTGCACACCGATCCGTGGGGCATCAAGGTGTCGGCGGTGGAGGTGAAGCACGTCGATCTGCCGCCGGACATGCAGCGTGCCATGGCCCGGCAGGCGGAAGCCGAGCGGGAGAAACGTGCTAAGATCATCCACGCCGCTGGCGAGCTGGAAGCCTCGGAAAAGCTGGCCCAGGCGGCCACCGTCATCGCGGTCGAGCCGGTCACCATCACGTTGCGCTACCTGCAAACCCTCACGGAGATCGCCTCGGAGAAGAACTCGACGATCATCTTCCCGTTGCCGATCGAACTGCTCAACCTGCTGAAGCCGCCGGCCGCGGGCTCGGCCACTTCGCAGGCTGGTCCGCGGGGAAGCCAAGGCGCCTGAGTCATCATGGCAGACGACGGATTCCACGAAATCCAGTTGAACAGCAAGCAGCTGATCTTTCTCTGCATGACGGCTGCGCTCGTCCTGGTTGTCGCGTTCTTGAGCGGCGTCCTGGTCGGCCGCGGTGTCCGGTCGGAGAAGGAGCCGTCGCTTGTCGCGGATGCCGCCGCGTCCGGCCCGGCCTCGCCGGCGGATGCGACGGCGGCCGCGCCGCCGCCCGCCGCGCAGGCCGCGGCGCCCCCGCCTCCCGGCCTGGCGCCGCCCACGCCGGCGGACGAGGACGTCACGTACGAGAAGAGGCTGGAAGGCAAGCAGCCGCCCAAGGAGACCCTCGAGCCTCTCAACGCGGCGCCACCGTCCGCGGCTCCAGGGAAAGCGGGGACGAAGGAAGCCGCCGCGGGCAAGGGCGCGGCTGCGAACACGCCGAAGGCGGGTGCGCCCGCGGTGCCGGCGCCCGCAAAGGACGCCGTGCCGACGAAGGACGTCGCCGCGGCCAAGACGTCCGCGTCCGCGGAGGCCCCGAAAGGCAAGGCTGACGCGTCGCTCGCAGGGGAGCCGGCCGGCGCGGGCTATTACCTGAAGTGTATGGCCGTGAAGGACCGCGGCCAGGCCGAGGGGGAGGCGAAGCGGCTGACCGGCAAGGGCTACAACGCCTACGTGGTGCCCGTCTCCAACCTCTACAGCGTGCGCGTCGGCAAGTACAAGACCCGGAAGGAAGCGGACTCCATCCGGCGCCGGCTCGAGAAAGAAGAGCGGCTAAAGCCATTGATTTCGCACTAGCCCTCCTGTCCGGCGTCCTGCTGGCCCTGAGCTTTCCGCGGTTCGGCCATCCCGCCCTCGCGTGGATCGCGCTCGCGCCCCTGCTGCTCGGCCTCTTTGGCGGGTGGCGCCCGCGCGCCGCGCCTGCATCGGGATCGTTGCGCGCGCTTGCGCTCGGCTTCGTGAGCGGCTTCGTGTACTTCGTCGGGACCGTCTATTGGACCGCGTCGGTGATGCGGCAGTTCGGCGATCTCGCCCTGCCGCTCTCGGTCCTGCTGATGCTCCTGCTCGCGGCCTACCTCGCCCTCTACCCGGCGATCTTCGCGCTCATCGTCTTCCGCCTTCGCGCCACGTTCGGCCGAAGCGCGTTGTGGCTGGCGCCCGCGGTGTGGGTGACGACCGAGCTCGGGCGGGGTCACGTGTTCACCGGCTTTCCCTGGGTACTGCTTGGCTACAGCCAGGCGCCGGTGCTGCCCGTGGCGCAACTCGCAAGCGCCTTCGGCGTGTACGGGCTGTCGTTTCTCGTGGCGCTGGTCAGTTGCACGGTTGTCCTCGTTGTCCTGCCTGATAATCCTCGGAGCAGCCCGGTCGCGTGGAAGGTGGGAATCGGCAGGTGGGACGCGAGTGACGTAGTGTTTCGGTGGTGGCCGCTTGCGCTTGCGCTCGTGTTGGTGGCGGTCACGGCGGGATGGGGCGGCCTCCGGCTGCGGGCGAACACGCTCACCAAGGAGGGCGCGCCCGTCCGCGTGGGGCTGATCCAGGGCAATATCGCGCAGGAGCAGAAGTGGAACCCGGCAAGAGCCGGGCAGATCCTCGCGCGGTATCTCGACATGAGCCGGACGGCGGCGGCACGCGGGGCGCAGTTCATCATCTGGCCGGAGTCGTCGCTGCCGTACTTCTTCGAGGAAGACCCTGCGCACGGCGACCAGGTCCGCCAGCTCGCCTACCAGACGCGCAGCTGGGTGCTCTTCGGGAGCGATCAGATCAAGCGGGAGCAGCCGCCGCGCTACTACAACTCGGCGTTCCTGCTGGACCCGACCGGCACCGTCGCGGCCGTCTACCAGAAGATCCACCTCGTCCCGTTCGGCGAGTACGTCCCCATGAAGAAGCTGCTGTTCTTCGCCGGGCCGCTGGTTCAGTCCGTCTCGGATTTCTCGCCGGGCGAGGAGATGCCGGCGATGCCGGTGGCCGGACGGCAGGTGAGCACGGCCATCTGCTACGAGGTGGTGTACCCGGGCCTCGCGCGGCAGGCGGTGGAGGGCGGAAGCCAGCTGCTGACGACGATCACCAACGACGCCTGGTACGGCCGATCGTCGGCGCCGTGGCAGCACTTCGAGCAGGCGTCGCTGCGGGCGATCGAGCAGGGACGTTACCTGGCGCGCTCCGCGAACACCGGCATCAGCGGTATCGTGGATCCGTACGGCCGCATCGTCGTGCGGTCGCAGCTGTTCGAGCAGACGACGCTGGTCGGCGACGCCCGCTTCCTGACGGACCGCACGATCTACAGCCGCATCGGCGACGTCTTCGCGTACGCGTGCGCCGTCCTCGCCGCCGGCGCGATACTCATGGGACGACGTAGGGCGGGTCTTTAGACCCGCCGTAAAGGGCGGACCTTCAGGTCCGCCCGCACAGGGAGACAGCATGGCACTCGCGATTGAAGAACTCGTCCGACGCTACCAGGATCTCGCCAAACGGTCATCCGAGCTCCGGAGCTATCTTTGACCGCGCCGCGCCTCGCGAAGAGCTGGCCCGCCTCGAAGGGCTGATCGCACAGCCCGATTTCTGGAACAACCAGGCCGAAGCCCAGAAGACACTGCAGCGCCGCCGCCGTCTCGAGGAGGAAGTCGAGATGGTGGACGCGCTGAGGAAGCGCGAGGACGACCTGTCGGTGCTGGTCGAGTGGGCCGGGCAGGGAGAGGACGTCGAGCGGGATCTGCGTGACGGCCTCGAAGCGCTGACCCGCGAAGTGGAAGCGGCCGAGACCAAGAAGCTGCTCGGCGGCGAGCACGACCTGAAGAACGCGATCATCACCATCCACCCGGGCGCGGGCGGGACGGAGTCGCAGGACTGGGCCGAGATGCTCATGCGGATGTACCTCCGATGGGGCGAACGGCGCGGCTTCCGCCGCGACGTGATGGACTACCAGCCCGGCGACGAGGCGGGGATCAAGAGCGCGACGATGACCGTGTACGGCGACTACGCCTTCGGCCTGCTCTCGGCGGAAGCCGGCGTGCACCGGCTCGTTCGGATCTCGCCGTTCGACCAGGCGGCCCGGCGCCACACGTCGTTTGCGTCCGTCTACGTCTGGCCGGAACTGCCCGACGATGTCGAGGTCGACATCGACGAGAAGGACCTGCGGATCGACACGTACCGTTCCAGCGGCCACGGCGGGCAGCACATCAACGTCACCGATTCTGCCATCCGCATCACGCACCTGCCCACCAACATCGTGGTCACCTGCCAGAACGAGCGCTCACAGGGGCGCAACCGCGAGTCGGCGATGCGGGTGCTCCGTGCGCGCCTCTTCGATCTCAAGATGAAGGAGCAGCAGGCGAGGCTGGACCAACTGGGCGGCGAGAAGAAGGACATCGCCTTCGGCAGCCAGATCCGCAGCTACGTGCTGCACCCGTACCAGATGATCAAGGACCACCGGACCAAGGAAGAAGTCGGCGACGTCAACCGCGTGCTCGACGGCGACATCGACGTGTTCATCAAGGCCTACCTGAAGCGGAAAGCAGCGGGGACGCTCGGGCAGGCGGGCGGCGACGAGGACTAGCGCGTCGCTCTGCGCAGGGCCGAGTGCGTGGTGCCTGGTGCGGTGCCAAGGCACGCGAAGGGCCGGCACCTGGAACGAGACCTTCTGGAGGCGGGGCATCGAAATTGCTGGAGGGGACGGATCGATGGAAGAGCCCGATGACGCCTCGGCTCCTTACCGCGATCGGTTGCTCGCGACGCGCCGGGCCCTGCTCGACCTGCACAAGCTGCTGCTCCAGCGGGAGCGGGCCGACTACGGCCAGGACCACGGGCCGATCACCAACGCCCGCCTGTTCGATCTCGCGCTGAACGACGAGTCGTTTGCCTGGCTCCGGCCGATCCTGCAAATCGTCGTCCGCATCGACGAGATGCTGGAGTGGAACGGGCTCTGGACCGACGCGGATGCGGAGGCCGTCCTCGACCGCACGCGGGCGCTCCTGAAAGCGTCGGAGTTCGGGACGCCGTTCGAACAGAAATACGACGAGGCGCTCCAGGCGGATCCGGAGATCGTCTTCGCCCACCGCGCGGTCATCAAGGCCGCCAGCAAGTAGCCCTTCTCGCCGCCCTTCCACCCGGCGTTCACCGTCTGCCCCCCACCCCGGCCGGTGCCCGCTATTCCCTTTTGTCTATCGACTAGGTAGACTATTCCCGTGCTGACGAGGAAGTCGAAGTACGGCCTGAAAGCGCTCCTGGTCCTCGCCAGGGAGTACGACCGCGGCCCCATCCTGGCTTCGGACCTGGCCGAGCGCGAGGGGATCCCCGAGAAGTTCCTCCAGGGAATCCTGCTCGAACTCAAGCGCCGCGGCATCGTCCGGAGCAAGCGCGGGCTTGGCGGCGGGTACCAGCTGGCGCGCGACCCCGCGGGCGTGAACTTCGGCGAAGTCATCCGCGTTCTCGAAGGCCCGCTGGCGCTCACGCCGTGCGTGAGCCAGACGGCGTACCACCGGTGTGATGAGTGCCTGGACGAGCGGACGTGCGGCGTCCGGCTGGTGATGAAGGTCGTGCGCGACGAGACGGCGAGGATCCTCGAAGGCTCGACGCTTGCGGTGGTGAACAAAGCCGTGGACGCATTGCCGCCGCCCGGCCGGCGTCGATAGGAGAGACACACGCCATGCGCTGGAACGGGCGGGGGGCCGCCATCCTCGTCGCACTCGCGGTCGTGGCCGTGGCGGCAGCAGCAGCAGCTGCGGCAGCATTCTCATCGTCCGCGGCCGTGCAGCCGGTCACGCTGCTCAACGTGTCCTACGACCCGACGCGAGAGTTCTACCAGGCGATCAACGCCGCGTTCGCCAAGGCGTGGCGGGCCCGCACCGGCCAGCCGGTGGTCATCAACCAGTCGCACGGGGGATCGGGCAAGCAGGCGCGATCCGTCATCGACGGTCTCGAGGCTGACGTCGTGACGCTCGCGCTCGCGTACGACATCGACGCGATCCAGCAGCATGGCGGCGCGGTGTCGCCCGGCTGGCAGCGGCGGCTTCCGTGGAACAGCACTCCGTACACGTCCGTGATCGTGTTCCTCGTGCGGAAGGGCAACCCGAAGAACATCCGCGACTGGGACGACCTGGCGAAGCCCGGGACGGTGGTCATCACGCCGAATCCGAAGACCTCGGGCGGCGCACGATGGAACTACCTCGCGGCCTGGGGGTACGCGCTTCGCCGGCCCGGCGGCGACGACCGCCAGGCGGCAACGTTCGTGTCGCGCCTGTTTGCCAACGTGCCGGTTCTCGACTCGGGGGCGCGGGGGGCGACGACGACGTTCGCGCAGCGAGGAATCGGGGACGTGCTCGTGACGTGGGAGAACGAGGCCCTGCTGGCGCTCGAGAAGATGGGCAACGGCTCGTTCTCGATTGTCGTGCCTCCGCTCTCGATCCTTGCCGAACCGCCGGTGGCCATCGTCGATCGCATCGTCGATCGCCACGGGACGCGGCAGGCGGCACAGGCCTACCTGGAGTTCCTCTACACGCCCGACGCGCAGGAGATCGCCGCCCGACACCATTTCCGGCCGCGCTCGCCGGAGGTGCTCGCCCGCTATCGGGCGAAGTTCCCGGAGGTCCGGACGCTCCTGACGATCGACGGCGATTTCGGAGGCTGGGGCCAGGCGCAGAAGACACACTTCGACGATGGCGGGACGTTCGACCGAATTTACGCAAGACGGTGAGCCAGGGCGCAATGGGTGCAAGGGTGCAAGGTGCAACGGTGGCAAGGTGCACGGGTGCATCGGTAGGACAGGCGTCCCGCCTGTCGCAAGGGTGCAACGGGTGCAAGGTGCAACGGGTGCAAGGTGCAACGAGGTCCAAGGTGCGACGGGTGCATCGGCGAATTCCTAGCGCCCAGGGTCGCTGCAGGTGATGTCGCGCACTAGAGTGCTGCCCGGATTCGGGCTGTCGCTCGGCTTCACCGTGGCGTACGTGTGCCTCCTCATCCTGCTTCCGCTGACGGCGCTCGTGATGAAGGCGGGCGGTCTCGCCTGGGGGGATTTCGCCGCCGCGGTGTCCAGCGAGCGCGCGATCGCCGCTTACACCCTGAGCCTGTCGGCCTCGCTGGCCGCCGCCTGCCTCAACGCGGTATTCGGCCTGCTCGTCGCGTGGGTACTCGTCCGCTACCGCTTCCCTGGACGCCGCCTGGTCGACGCGTGCGTGGACCTGCCGTTCGCGCTGCCCACGTCGGTCGCCGGCATCGCCCTGACGACCATCTACGCACCGACTGGCTGGCTGGGGCGCTACCTCGCCGCGGCCGGCATTCCGGTCGCGTTCACGCGGCTCGGGGTCCTCGTGGCGCTCACCTTCATCGGCCTGCCGTTCGTCGTGCGAGCCGTTCAGCCCGTCATCGAAGACATCGATCCCGAAATCGAGGAAGCCGCGAGCAGCCTCGGTGCGTCACGCTGGCAGACGTTCCGCCGAGTCCTTCTGCCCGCCGTCGTTCCCGCGCTGCTGACCGGTTTCACGCTCGCCTTCGCGCGAGCGCTCGGCGAGTATGGCTCGGTCATCTTCATCTCCGGCAACCTGCCGCTTCGCACGGAGGTGGTGACGCTGCTCATTGCCGCCCGGCTCGAGCAGTTCGACTACGCGGGCGCCACGGCGATTGCCGCCGTGATGCTCGGCCTCTCGTTCCTGCTCCTGCTCGCGATCAACCTGCTCCAGGGCGTGGAGCCGTCGACGGAGAGCGTCGGCATGAGCGCGGCACCGCGCCGCACGGCACCGAGGGCCGCGGCCGCGCGCTGGATGCATGACGGCGCTGGCGCTGGTGTTCCTCGCGGGCTTCCTGTTCGTGCCGCTCGCCGCCGTGTTCGCGCAGGCGTTCGCGGAGGGCGTCGCGTGTATCGTGGCGGCGCTGACCGAGCCGGACGCGCTCGCCGCCCTCCGCCTGACGGCGATCGCCGCCCTCGTTGCCGTGCCGCTCAACACCCTCTTCGGCCTCGCTGCGGCCTGGGCGATCGCTCGGTTCCGACTTCCCCGGCCGCGGGCTGCTCATCACGCTGATCGACCTGCCGTTTGCCGTCTCGCCGGTGGTCTCGGGCCTCGTGTTCGTGCTGCTGTTCGGGGCGCAGGGCCTGGCTCGGGCCGTGGCTGCTGGCGCCACGGCGTCCGCGTCATCTTCGCCGTGCCGGGCATCCTGCTCGCGACGATGTTCGTCACGGTGCCGTTCGTGGCGCGGGAGCTGATCCCCGTGCTGCAGGAGCAAGGCTCCGAGGAAGAGCAGGCGGCGCTCGCCCTCGGCGCGAGCGGCTGGCAGACGTTCCGGCGGGTGACGCTGCCGAACATCCGCTGGGCGCTGCTCTACGGCGTCGTCCTGCTGAACGCGCGCGCCATCGGCGAGTTCGGCGCGGTGTCGATCGTCTCCGGGCACATCCGCGGCCGGACGAACACGGCGCCGCTGCACGTGGAGATCCTCTACAACGAATACAACTTCACCGCGGCGTTTGCGGTGGCCTCCGTGCTCGCGCTGATGGCGCTGGTCACGCTCGCGGCGAAGTCGATCTTGGGTAAGACGAAAGGGCAGGGCTATCGGCAGCTAGGCAGGCAGTGGGCAGTAGACCGCAGTCCCGCGGTCGTCAGTTCAGCAGAACCGCATACTGCATACTGCCTACTGGCTACGGCAAGCTGGAGTTCCCCGTGAGCATCGAAGTCCAGTCGGTCAGCAAGCGGTTCGGCGCGTTCGTCGCGATCGACGCGGTGAGCTTGCGCGTCGAGACCGGGGAACTGGTCGCGCTGCTCGGGCCGTCGGGCTGCGGCAAGACCACGCTGCTGCGGCGTGATCGCCGGGCTGGAGATGCCCGACGCCGGGCGCGGTCCTGTTCCACGGGGCGGACTGCGTCCGACGCGCCGCGCGGCCGACCGGCGCGTCGGCTTCGTGTTTCAGCACTACGCCCTGTTCCGCCACATGACGGTGTTCGAGAACATCGCGTTCGGCCTGCGAGTGCGGCCGCGCGAGACGCGGCCGGCGGCGGCGGAGATCGACGGCCGCGTGCGCCGGCTCATCGAGCTCGTGCAGCTCGAGCCGATGGCCGACCGCTACCCGTCGCAGCTGTCCGGCGGCCAGCGGCAGCGCGTGGCGCTGGCGCGCGCGCTCGCCGTCGAGCCGAAGGTGCTGCTGCTCGACGAACCGTTCGGCGCGCTCGACGCCAAGGTGCGAAAGGAGCTGCGGCGCTGGCTTCGCCGCCTGCACGACGAGCTGCACGTCACGAGCATCTTCGTCACCCACGACCAGGAGGAGGCGCTCGAAGCGGCGGACCGCGTGGTGGTGATGAACCGGGGCCGCGTCGAGCAGGTGGGCACGCCGGCGGAGGTCTACGCGCGCCCGGCATCGCCGTTCGTCTACGACTTCCTCGGCGACGTCAACCTGTTTCACGCCCGCGTGGAGCGAAGGCAAGGCGTGGGTCGGGCCGGTCGAGTTCGATGCGCCGGCCGTCGAGAGCCGCGAGGCGCGGCTGGCGACGCTCTACATCCGCCCGCACCAGCTCGAAGTCGAGCGTGGAGCGGAACGGCGAGCAGCAGTTCCGGGCGCGGGTCACCCACGTGAACCCGGCGGGCCCGCTGGTGAAGGTCGAACTGCAGGCCGAGTGGGGCGATCCCGTCCGCGTCGAGATGTCGCAGGAGCGCTACCGGGCGCTCGCGCTCAAGGCGGGCGACGAGCGTCTTCGTGCGGCCGGTGGACATGAGCCTGTTCACGGATGATGCAAGAACTGAGAACTGAGAAATGAGAACGTAGAACTTAGACAACTCGAGCCCTCTCCGGTTCTCAGTTCTCAGTCCCAGTTCTACGTTCTCAGTTCCTACTGCCTGAACCCGCCTGGCTGAGTCCCGGCGATGAAGGCTTCCGTGATGCCACCGGTGGAATCGCCCGGCAGCGGCTGGCCGGTGCCGCGGTCCACGTTGACGAAGACGATGTTGCCGGGCGCGCTCGAACGCCGGCGGGTTCTGCCGGTCGCCGCGCTTCTCGATGTAGGCCTGCATGAAGTCCATCCAGATCGGCAGGGCGGCCGCCGCGCCGGTCTCCGCGGGTCCGAGCGGCTTCTTGTCGTCGTAGCCGATCCACACGCCGCACGTGATGTTCGGGTCGAAGCCGGTGAACCAGGCGTCGGTGTAGTCGTTGGTCGTGCCGGTCTTCCCGGCGAGCGGCCAGTCGAGCGCGGCCGCGGCGGCCGCCGGTGCCGCGCTGCACCACGCCTCGCAGCAGGCTGGTCATCACGTACGCCGTGTCCGCTCGAATGACATCGCTGCGGCCGCGGGCGGTTCTCCTCCAGCAGGTTCCCTTCGCGATCGACGATCCTGAAGCACCTGGAACGGGCTGCATCTGCACGCCCTGGTTGGGGAAGACCGAGTAGGCCGAGACGTCACCTCGAGCAGGCTCGCGTCGCCGGCGCCGAGCGCCAGCGAGAGATACGGCTCCATCGGCTGCTGGAAGCCGAAGCGCCGTGCGTAGTCCACGACGTTCTTCGGGCCGATCTGCTCCATGGTCCGGACCGCTGGCACGTTGCGCGACTGCTCGAGCGCGCGGCGCAGGGTGATCGCCCCCTCGAACTTGTTGTCGTAGTCGTGCGGCGAGTAGGGCGGCTGCCCGGGGCCCGCGTTGTAGCTGACCGGCGTGTCGAGGAGGATCGTCGCCGGCGTGAAGCCGCGGTCGATCGCCGTCGTGTAGACGATCGGCTTGAAGCCGGATCCCATCTGGCGGTACGCCTGCGTGGCGCGGTTGAACTTGCTGCGGCTGAAGCTCAGGCCGCC
The DNA here is from genome assembly GCA_963724775.1 of uncultured Acidobacteriota bacterium. Taxonomy (GTDB): domain Bacteria; phylum Acidobacteriota; class Vicinamibacteria; order Vicinamibacterales; family Fen-181; genus CAVRWB01. The sequence continues at coordinate 219,548 of CAVRWB010000014.1, read as the reverse complement.
GACCATGGCCCGGATCTGGCCCGTCCGGTTGTCGATCGCGAGCACGGCGCCGTCCACAAGCGGCTGTCTGCTCCAGCGTGACCGACAGCGTAGACGTCGCCTCGTCGATTTTCGCCACCCGCACTTCGACCACGTCGCCTGGCCGGAGCAATTCGGCCGCGGACGCCCGCCGGGTCCACGCGATGGCCTCGCGTCCGAGGTCCGCCAGGTCGCGGCCGATGAGAACGCGAACGGCGCCCGGCGCCAGCGGGCGGCGCTCCGCGGGGAGGCCGGCGACTTGGGGAACTGGAGCGGGTTTCCTGGCTCCGTTCGCCGCGACGACCAGCGCGGTCACCACCTGGTCGACGGCCAGCGGGCGATCCCAGCGCTCGTCCCGGAACTGGGCGAGGCTGCGGCCCTCGTCCAGGACGTTGCGCCGCGGTTTGCGGAAACCCCGCCGCTTGTCGAGGCGGCGAAGGCCGCGGTCCAGGGCGCGGTTGGCGGCTTCCTGGAGGTCAGGGTCGAGCGAGGTGTGGACGGCGAGGCCGCTCTCGTACAGCTGCTTCGCACCGTACTTCCGCTCGAGATACTTGCGCACCTCCTCGACGAAGAACGGCGCGATCGACTCCTCGGGCGCCGGCTGCCCCCGCACCTCGATCGGCCGCTGCGTCGCGGCGTCCGCCTCGGCCTTCGAGATGTAGCCTTCTTCGGCCATCCGCTGCAGGACGTAGTTGCGGCGCCGCATGGCCCGCCGCATGTCGACGTACGGGCTCTGCCGCTCGGGCGTCTGGATGATGCCGGCGATGAGCGCCGCTTCGTCCAGCGTCAGGTCCTTCGATCGCTTGTTGAAGTAGAGCCGGGAGGCGGCTTCGACGCCGTACGCGCCGTGGCCGAAGTAGATCTGATTGCAGTAGAGCGTGAAGATCTCCCGCTTGGTGTAGCGCTTCTCGATCTGGATGGCGAGGAGGGCCTCCTTGATCTTCCGCTCCCAGGTCTTCTCGTCATTGAGGAACAACTTGCGGGCCAACTGCTGGGTGAGGGTGCTGGCGCCGGCCAGCCGCCGCTTGATGACGTCTTCGACCGCCGTCACCACGATCCGCGTCACGATGACGCCGAAGTGGCGATCGAAATCGGCGTCCTCGGCCGAGAGGATGGCCTGGCGCAGCCGCGGCGAGATGTCCTCGTACTTGACCACGACCCGGCGCTCCGTCGCGAACTCGCCGACGACCCTCCCGTTGGCCGCGTAGACGCGGGTGATCGTGTTCGGCGAGTAGTCGTCCAGGGCGGAGATCTGCGGCAGGTCGCCCGCATAGGCAAACAGGATCCCGGTGACGATCCCGAGCACCGACGCCAGGACGAAGAGGGCGACGATCAGGGCGCGGCGGGCAACGCGGATGACGACGTGGGCCACGGGGGGATTATAGCGAATCGACCTCCAAAGCAGGCTAAAGCCCTGCTGCTTCCGGAAGATACAAGGCAGAGGTGGACGGTCAACATTGACAATGCAACGCGCAACTTTTATTCTAATAGGAGCCTAAAGTCAACGGCCCTGAGCCTGTTTTGTCGGGCGCTACGCGTGAGGTCAGATCGCATATGAGCAAAATCATCGGAATCGACCTGGGAACCACCAATTCCGTCGTCGCCGTCATGGAAGGCGGCGAGCCGAGCGTCATCACCAACCCCGAGGGCGGGCGTCTGACGCCGTCGGTCGTCGCGTTCACCAAGACGGGCGAGCGCCCGGTCGGCCAGGTGGCCAAGCGCCAGGCCGTCACGAACCCCGAGAACACGATCTTCTCGATCAAGCGGTTCATGGGCCGTCGCTACAACGAGGTGACCGAGGAGATGACGATGGTCCCCTACAAGGTGGCGCAGGGGCCCGGCGGGGACGTGCGCGTGCAGGCCCTGGGGAAGGAATACACGCCGCCCGAGATCTCCGCGATGATCCTCCAGAAGCTCAAGCAGGCCGCGGAGGAGTACCTGGGGCAGCCGATCACGCAGGCGGTGATCACCGTCCCGGCCTACTTCAACGACGCGCAGCGCCAGGCGACGAAGGACGCCGGCCAGATTGCGGGCCTCGAGGTGAAGCGGATCGTCAACGAGCCGACGGCCGCGGCGCTGGCGTACGGCCTCGACAAGAAGAAGGACGAGACGATCGCCGTCTACGACTTCGGCGGGGGCACCTTCGACATCTCGATCCTCGAGGTGGGCGAGGGGGTCGTCGAGGTGAAGGCCACCAACGGCGACACGCACCTGGGCGGCGACAACCTCGACCAGCGCGTCATCGACTGGATCATCGCCGAGTTCAAGAAGAGCGACGGCATCGATCTCGGCAAGGACCGGATGGCGCTCCAGCGCCTCAAGGAGGCGGCCGAGAAGGCCAAGATGGAGCTGTCGACGGTTGCCGAGACCGACATCAACCTGCCGTTCATCACGGCCGACCAGAGCGGCCCCAAGCATCTGTCCCTCAAGCTGACGCGGGCGAAGTTCGAGCAGTTGGTCGAGGACCTGATCCAGAAGACGGTGGGCCCGACGCGGCGCGCGCTGGCGGACGCGGGGCTGGATCCGTCGAAGATCGACGAAGTGGTCCTCGTTGGCGGATCCACCCGGATCCCACGCGTGCAGCAGGTCGTGCGCGAGTTGTTCGGCAAGGAGCCGCACAGGGGTGTCAACCCCGACGAAGTGGTGGCGGTGGGCGCGGCGATCCAGGCGGGCGTGCTGGCGGGCGAGGTGAAGGACCTGCTGCTGCTCGACGTGACGCCGCTGTCGCTCGGCATCGAGACGCTCGGCGGCGTGATGACCACCCTCATCAACCGGAACACGACGATTCCCACGCGCAAGAGCGAGGTCTTCTCCACGGCCGCGGACAACCAGACGCAGGTCGAGGTCCACGTCCTGCAGGGCGAGCGGCAGTTCGCGCGCGACAACCGCACGCTCGGCCGGTTCAACCTGGTGGGCCTGCCGCCGGCGCCGCGCGGCATCCCGCAGATCGAGGTCACCTTCGACATCGACGCGAACGGGATCGTGAACGTGTCGGCGAAGGATCGGGGCACGAACAAGGAGCAGAAGATCACGATCACCGCGTCGAGCGGCCTGAGCAAGGACGAGGTCGACCGGATGATGCGCGAAGCGGAGCTGCACGCCGACGAGGACAAGAAGCGGCGCGAGCTGACCGACGTGCGCAACCAGGCTGACGGGCTGGTCTACCAGATCGAGAAGACGCTCAACGAGAACCGGGCCAAGGTCCCCGTGGGCGACGTATCGCGCCTCGACGCGGCAATCGCGTCGCTGAAGAAGTCCGCCGAGGGCGAGGACATCGAGGCAATCCGCCGGGGAATGGACGAATTGCAGAAGGCGTCGCACGCGATGGCCGAGGCGCTGTACAAGCAGCCGCAGTCCGAACCCCAGGCGGGCGATGCCGCCCCGGGCGAGAACGCGGGCGGCTCGAGCGCGGGCGGCTCGAGCGCGGGCGCCGGCGGCAGCGGCGACGTCATCGACGCGGAAGTGGTGGACGAGGACAAGAAGTAGCTTAGGACTGTCGTCCTGCGAGGTCATTGGCGATCGTCGAATGACGATTGGCGAGTGGCGACGGCGTAACGGCTCAGCACGTCAGCCGTCGAGCCCAATCATCATTCGCCGAGCATCAATCGTCAGTCGTCAGTTCCGTTTATGGATCTTTACTCCATCCTGGGCATCGGGCGGGGGGCGGGCGCGGCGGAGATCCAGCGCGCCTACCGCCGCCTGTCGCGCAGGTACCATCCCGGCGTGAATCCCGGCGACCACGAGGCGGCCGCACGCTTTGCGCAGATCACGCTTGCGTACGAGACGCTGAGTGATCCCGAGCGCCGGCGTGCGTACGACGCGGGCGGAGCGGCCGGTGCCGGGGAGGCCGGCGAGCCGGTGGCGTTCGGTTTCGAGGGGTTCGACTTCTCGGTGAACGTTTCGGGCGAGCACCAGGCGGCGAGCTTTGGCGAGCTGTTTGCCGACGTCCTGCTGCGCGAGGCGCAGGGCGGCCCCGAGGACGGCGGCGACATCCACGCGTCGCTGACGCTGCCGTTCGAGCAGGCGATGGCAGGGGGTGAGCGCTACGTGACGGTGACCCGCCAGGTGCGGTGCCGGACGTGTGCGGGCGGCGGCGTGCTGCGAATGGACCCGGTGCGCTGCCATGTGTGCCAGGGCACAGGCCGCGTCCGCTGGGCGCGGGGACACATGGTGTTCGCCAAGGCGTGCGGGGCGTGCGGCGGGAGCGGGCAGCAGCGCGAGGTGTCGTGCCGATCGTGTGGCGGGCTGGGAGTCGAGGCGCGAGTCGAGAGCCTGCCCTTTCTGGTGCCGGCCGGGGTTGCCGACGGCATGCAGCTTCGGGTTCCTGGCGGGGGCCATCTCGGGCGCCGAGGCGGCCGGGCCGGCGACCTGTTTGTCGTCGTGCGCGTCGAGAACCACCGTTTCTTCCGGCGAGAGGGAGACGACCTGCACATCGAGGTGCCGGTGGCCATCCACGAGGCGGCGCTCGGGGCGAAGATCGACATCCCGACGCTCGACGGCGCGGTGAAGCTGCGGGTCCCGCCGGGCACCCAGTCGGGGCAGCGGTTGCGCCTGCGCGAGCGCGGCGCTCCGAGCCTGAGGCCCGGCGTTCGCGGCGATCTCATCGTCGAGATCCGGCTGGTCTTGCCGCCGCTGATCGACGAGCGGTCGAAGGAACTCTTGCGCGAGTTCGGCCGGATCAACGCGGGCGACGTCAGGCAGGGACTGTGGGACGAGAAGGACGGCTCTAGGCTCTAGGCCTTCGGCATGGGAAGCCCGGAGCCTGGAGCCGGCAAGGATCATTATGGTGACGAGGCGCGGCGGCAAGGCCTATTACATGATCAGCGCGGTGGCGCAGAAGTACAACATCCACCCGCAGACCCTGCGCCTCTACGAGCGGGAGGGGCTGCTCAAGCCGTCCCGGACCGAGGGCAATACGCGACTGTACTCGGAGGAGGACCTCGAGCAGCTCGAGACGATCCTGTCGCTGACGCGCGATCTCGGCGTCAACCTCGCTGGCGTGGAAATCATCCTGAACATGCGGCGGAAGATCGAGCGGATGCAGAGCGAGGTCAACGAGTTCATGGAGTACGTCAAGCGCGAGCTGGCACGCGGCCTGGACGACTGGGAACAACGCCTCAACACGGCGCTCGTCAAGTCGTCACCGGCGGACCTGGTTCGCTCGGCCGCGCCCCCGCCGCCGGCCCGCCCGGCCGCCTCCGCCGACCGCCCGTCGCCGGCTGCCGTGGACGGGGTGACGGTCAAGGGAAGTGAGAACTGAGAGAACGGAGAAGTGAGAACTTCGAACCCGGTTCCAAGTTCTCCATTCCACGTTCCACGTTCCACGTTCTCCGTTCTCCGTTCTCCGTTCGGGACCGCCCGCAGTATCATGATCCCGTGAAGCCCTCGTCGCGCGACCAGACGGCGGACGCGCAGACGCTGCAAGCCTACCTCCACGAGATCGCGAAGATTCCGAGGTTGTCGGCCGAGGAAGAGCGTGACATCGGCCTGCGGATTCAGCGCGACAAGGACGAGGCGGCGCTCAAGCGGCTCGTGGAAGCCAATCTGCGCTTCGTGGTGTCCTACGCGAAGCGCTACCGCAACCTGGGCGTCCCCTTTCTCGACCTGATCCACGAAGGCAACCTCGGCCTTCTCGAGGCCGGCCGCCGCTACGACCCGTCACGCAACGTCAAGTTCATCACCTACGCGGTCTGGTGGATTCGCCAGGCGATCATGCACGCGCTGTCGGACCAGCGTCGCGCCTTCGCCCTGCCGACCAAGCTCTCGGCCGTCGCCAGCCGCTACGGCCGCGAGGTGGCGGACCTCACGGCGCGTCTCGATCACCCGCCCTCGATGGCCGAGATTGCCGAGGACCTCGAGATTTCGGCAGCCGAGGCGCAGGCGCTGCAGTTCGTCTCGGGCAACGACGTCTCGCTGAGCGAGCCGATCGGGCAGGGCGACGATGACGCGCGGGAGCTGGGGGAGACGCTGGCGCAACACAGCGTGCCGCCCGCCGAGGACGAACTTCTGCACGAGGCGCTGCTGTCGCAGCTGGACACCGCGCTGAAGGAGCTGGACCCGAAGGAGCGCGAGGTGATGCGGCGGCGTTTCGGGTTGAGCGGGAGCGAGCCGCAGACGCTTCAGCAGATCGGCGACAGCATGGGCCTGTCGCGCGAGCGCGTGCGGCAGATCGAATCGCGCGCGAAGGAGAAGATTCGTCGCGGTCGAACGGCCGGCGAGCTGCGGAGTTACTTGAACTGATCACATTCGTCCTGTTCTCTGGCACAATAGTCGGCCCATGCCTTGCCCGACCTGCGATGACACCCATTGGAAGATCGTCGAGCGCGAGGGCGTCCGCCACGCGGTTCGCTGCGACTGCTGGCGCGAGGCGACCGTGGCGCGCGCGCTCGAAAACGCGCGCATCCCGGACCGCTACGCGAAGTGCGAGTTGGACACCTTCGTCGCGTACCCGAACGAGAAGCTGCGGAACGTCATCGCCAGCGTGCGCCGGTTTGCGGATGCGTTCCCGGTGGTCGAGAAGGGGCTGTTCCTGATCGGGCCGCCCGGGATCGGCAAGAGCCATCTGGCCGTCGCGGTCCTCAAGGCGGTCATTCGTACGCGCGGCGCGCGGGGCCTGTTCTACGACGTGCGCGAGCTGCTCAAGATGATCCGGAGTACGTACGACCCGGTGGTCAAGACCACCGAGACCGAAGTGCTGCGGCCGATCATGCATACCGACCTGCTCGTGCTCGACGACATCGGCGCGGAGAAGACGTCGGAGTGGGTGGAGGAGACGCTCAACCTGATCGTCAACACCCGCTACAGCGAGCGCCGGCTGACGATCTTCACGTCGAACTACGAGGAGAAGGAAGATAGGACGGACCCCGACTCGTTGCTGGCCCGCGTCGGCTTCCGGATGCACTCGCGGCTCTACGAGATGTGCGAGTTTCTCGAGTTCGACGGACCCGATTTCCGCCACGCGCCGCCCGACGCCACCGGCGAGGACCTCGCGGCGATGTGGGCCATCCGGCAGAAGTCGTCCTCGACCGCCCTCCCGCGCCGCTCGGGGCACACGCTCCGCGCCCAGCTGCGCAAGCCCGGCGGTGACGTGTCCTGGCCCGGCGGCCGGGCAGGGACCGGGCATGGACAATAACGGAACGGAGAACGGAGAACTGAGAACGGAGAACGTAGAATCAACAACGGAGACCGGTGAACTGAGAGGCCGCGCGCTTCAGGCGCAGGCGCCGCACGCTCCGCTCTCATTTCTACCTTCTACCTTCTACCTTCTACGTTCTACCTTCTACGTTCTACCTTCTACGAGTTCGCCCATGCCCCTGGGTCTCTATCTGCACGTCCCGTTCTGCTCGGCCATCTGCAACTACTGCAACTTCAACCGCGGCCTGCTCGATCCCGGGCTGAAGGCGCGGTACGTGCGCGGGATCGAGGCGGAGATCCGTGCCGCGTCCGCGGCAGCCTCCGGCCGGCCGGCCGACACCATCTACTTCGGCGGCGGCACGCCGTCGCTCCTCGAGCCGGCGGAGATCGGCGCGCTCGTCGCTGCCTGCCGCGACGCCTACGCCGTCGAGCCCGACGCCGAAATCACGATCGAGGCAAACCCGGAGACGGTCACCCCCGCCCGCCTCGCCGCGTACCGCGCCGCGGGCGTCAACCGCGTCAGCTTCGGCGTCCAGTCGTTCCGGGACGAGGAACTGCGGCGCCTGGGGCGCATCCACGATGCCGCGCGCGCCAGCGAGGCGTTTTGCGAGGCCCGTGCGGCGGGCTTCGACAACATCAGCCTGGACTTGATGCTCTGGCTGCCGGCGCAGACCCTCGCGCACCTGGACGAGTCGCTGTCGGCGCTCATCGACCTCCATCCCGAACACGCCTCGCTCTACCTGCTGGAGCTGTATCCCAACGCGCCGCTGCGCGAGGAGATGGCGCGCGGGGGCTGGTCCCTGGCGCCGGACGAGGACGCGGCGGAGATGTACCTCGGGGCGATGGCACGCCTGGAAGGATCCGGCTACGAGCAGTACGAGATCTCGAACGTGGCGCAACCCGGCCGGCGCTCGCGGCACAACATGAAATACTGGACCGACGGCGAGTGGGTGGGGTTTGGGTGCGGCGCCCACTCGACAGTCGGCCACGTCCGGTGGAACAATGTAGCGTCCACTGTCGAGTACCTGGCTTGCATCGAATCCGGGACGTCGCCCGTCGCCGGCCGCCGCCCGCTCCTGCCGCGGGAGCAGGTGGAGGAGGCGCTGTTCATGGGGCTTCGGCTGCTCGACGGCGTGTCGACGGCGCGCATCCGGGACGAGTACGGCATCGACGTGTGGGAGACCTGGGGGCGCGAGCTCGAACCGTACGTGGACGCGGGCCTGCTGGTCCACGCCGGCGGGCGGCTTCGGCTCACCCGCGAGGGCATGCTCCTGAGCAACGAAGTAATGACAGCTTTTCTCGAGGGCGGCAGTACGGTAAAGTAGCCGCCTCTCACAGCTTGTCCGGAGTCAAGGAGGCCTGCATGCGACTGACCTGGTTCCCGCTCGTTTCCGATCGCCGGCCCGTGCTGGCTGGCCTGGTTCTCGTGCTCCTGCTCGGGGCCGCCTCGATGTCCTTCGCGCAGGAGGCCGCGCAGCAGGCGGCTCCCGAAAAGAAGGCCATCGCGTTCCAGAACGACGCCGGCATCGTGCTCATCTACGTGAAGGCCGAGAAGACGGCGGATTTCGAGGATCTGCTGACGAAGCTGAAAGACGGCCTCGCCAAGACCGAGGTGGCCGAGCTGAAACAGGAGGCGGCGTCGCTGAAGTTCCTCAAGGCGCCTGCAGGGCCGGCGCCGGCCGGCAACGTGCTCTACATCATGGTTGCCGACCCCGTGGTGAAGAACGCCGAGTACTGGCTCCTGTCGAACCTGTACAAGCTGTATCCGGATCCGGCGGAGCAGAAGGCGCTGTTCGACAAGTGGACGGGGGCCAAGGGCACGGTCAACCCCGTCCCGTTCGATCTCACCGTTGCCGCGAAGATGCAGTAGCGCCGGCCGTCGGCGGAGCGGGTACCGGGTCGCGTGCGCGCGTCCGGGTCAGGTTGCCGGGGAGGCGAGGGACTCGCCTCCCCTTTTTCATGTACGGGGTCAGAACTTGATGTTGGCCCCCGCGTAGAAGCGGTGGTAGGTATCGACGAGCGGCGAGCCGGCCAGCCTGAAGACGCGGTAGTCGATGCGGACCCGAAGCGGCCCCACCAGGCGAATCTTCACGCCTCCGCCCAGGTTGGACGCGAAGTTGCCATGTGACACCGCGCCCAGGGACTCCGAGTAATAGCCGCCGCCCGCCGTCCCGTAGAACTGAAAACCGCCAACCGGGAGAGTCTGGAGCACCAGGTTGGCCATGCCGGTCTTCAGCCCGGGCGCCAGCTTGTCCGTGTCCTCCGAGATGTTGCTGTACTCCGCTTCGAAGCCGAAGAACAGCGCGCCGCCGCTCAGGGAGAGGCCGCGCACCGTGCGGGTGGACGTGGTCGGGGTGAAGCCGAAGAACGCCGTGATGTCGGCGGAGGCCGGCCGCGCCGTTCCCACGATCATTGCAACGGCGGCGACGAGCGGCAGCATCTTCACACGGCGCATCGAGCCCTCCACCGGGATCATACCCTGACCGAACCGCGACTCGTCCGTTGCCTCAGATGGCGCCCGTCCGGCCGTCGCCATGCCCCATGCTATATTGAACGAGGGTTCACGACACTGCATGAGCGGGCAGGTTCCGGCTGTGAAGGGACACTATTACAGCCAGCACGCGGCGGCGTTTCGCGCCGATCTCGGGCGCGCGATCCCGCGCGAACGCCTGCGCGAGCTTCATCGCAAGTCGGCCGCCCGGCACCTCGCGGTTGCCGCCCGGCAGTTCGGCTTCCTGGCCCTCGGCACGTGGGCGCTCGTGCGCGTGAGCAGCCCGCTCGTCTGGATCCCGCTCGCCATCGTCCAGGGCCTCACCGTATTCAACTTCACGGTCCTCCTGCACGAGGTCGTGCACCACGCCGTCTTCGAGCGCAGCCGTCCCTGGGCTGAACGGCTGCTGGGCCTGCTCTACGCCACGCCCAGCGGGATCTCGGCCACGCAGTTCACGCGCTGGCACCTGGACCACCACGCCGAGCTCGGCTCGGAAGAAGACGATCCGAAGCGCCACCACCTGTCGCCGAAGATCAACGCCCGCTGGTACAAGCTGCTGTACTGCACGCCCGCCCTGTTTCCGATCTACTTCCGCGCGGCCCGCCGAGAGGCCGCGACGTACCCGGCTGCCGTCACGGCGGTCATCAAGCGGGAGAGATGGCTCTCGATCGGCGCTCACCTTGCGGCGCTGGGCGCGATCGCGTGGTGGGGTGGCACGGCCGCCGCACTGCACGCCTATATCCTGCCGGTGTTCTTCGTGTTCCCCGTCGCCTTCACCCTGAACCGCCTCGGGCAGCACTACGACATCGATCCCGCCGACCCGGCGAAGTGGACGACGCTCGTGCGCGGGAACTGGTTCTGGAACTTCGCGTTCCTCAACTCGAACTTCCACCTCGAGCACCACTACTTTCCCGGCGTCCCGTTCTACAACCTCCCGGCGCTCCAGCGGCTGCTCGTGCCCTTCTACGCCCAACGGGGCATCCCGTGGCGCGGCTACTCGGAGCTCGTGTACGGCTGGCTCTTCCGCAACAAGGCCCCGCACACCAACTGGGGCAGCCGCGATCAGCCGCTGCCCGATGCGTCCGCGCACCCTCCCGTCATCGTTCGGTGAGGTTCGTCATGGATTTCCGGCCGACCGACCAGCACGAACTGCTCCGTCACACTATCAGGGAGTTCGCGGAGGCGGAGATCCGCCCGCACGTCATGGAGTGGGACGAAGGGCAGCACTTCCCGTCGGGGCTGGTGCCCCGCCTCGCCGAGCTCGGCCTGATGGGGATCCAGATTCCCGAGGCATACGGCGGCGCGGGGATGTCGGCGGTGGACTACTGCATCTGCATCGAGGAACTGGCGCGGGTGGATCCCTCCGTGGCGCTCACCGTTGCGGCGCACAACGGCCTCTGCACGGCGCACCTGTTCATGTTCGGGACCGAAGCGCAGAAGCAGCGGTTCGTCGTCCCGCTGGCGCGCGGCGAGTGGCTGGGCGCGTGGGGCCTGACGGAACCGACGGCCGGCAGCGACGCGGGAGGCACGCAGACGAAGGCGGCGCGCCAGAACGGCTGCTGGGTGCTCAACGGGCGCAAGACCTTCACCACGCACGGCCGCGTGGGCCAGGTGATGGTGGCCATGGCGGTCACGGACCGCGCGGCCGGGCACCACGGGATCTCCGCGTTCGTCGTCGAGCATGGCACGGCCGGCATGACGGCGGGCCGCAAGGAGAACAAGCTGGGCATGCGCGCCAGCGATACCAGCGAGGTGATCTTCGAGGACTGCCGGATCCCGGAGGACCAGATTGTCGGCCAGCCGGGCGAGGGCTTCGTCAACGCGCTGCAGGTGCTCGACGCCGGCCGCATCGGCATCGCGGCCCTCGCGGTGGGCCTTGCGCAGGGCGCGCACGAGTCGGCGGTCCACTATGCGAAGGAGCGCCACCAGTTCGGGAAGCCGATTGCCTCGTTCGAGGCCATCCAGTGGAAGGTCGCCGACGATGCCACGGCGATCGAGGCGGCGCGGTTGCTGACGTACCGGGCCGCGTCGTTGAAGGACGCCGGCCTGCGGACGACGATGGAATCGGCGATGGCCAAGCTGTTTGCGAGCGAGACCGCGGTGCGGGTGGCCGACAACGCCGTGCAGATCCACGGGGGCTACGGCTTCGTGAAGGACTACCCGGCCGAGAAGTACTTCCGCGACGTGAAGCTGACCACGATCGGCGAGGGCACGAGCGAGATACAGAGACTGGTCATCGCGCGGGAGATTCTGGGGCGTTGACAAACGGAATGACGATTGGCGATTGACGATTGTTGACTGACGATTGGACGAGTGCCGAGCCGGGAACCCAATCGTCACTCGCAAATCGCCAATCATCATTCGTCAATCCTCTCGTATAATCCTTCCTTTGCATCTGTCCCCCGTCCGTCCCCCTTCCCGCTGACAAGGAGCGTCATGCCGGCCCAGATTGGCATCATTGGCGGCAGCGGCCTGTACGACATGGCCGGGCTGACCGACCGCGAGGAGATCGAGATCACGACGCCGTTCGGCGACCCTTCCGGCCCGTACGTCCTCGCGACGCTGGCCGGCAAGCGCGTGGCCTTCCTGGCGCGTCACGGCGCCGGCCACCGCATCATGCCGACGGAGTTGAACTTTCGCGCCAACATCTACGGCTTCAAGACCCTCGGCGTGGAGCGGATCCTCTCGGCCAGCGCGGTCGGCAGCCTCAAGGAAGAGTACCCGCCGCAGGACATCGTGATCCCCGACCAGTTCTTCGATCGCACCAAGGCCCGCGCGAGCACGTTCTTCGGCGACGGCATCGTGGCCCACGTCGGCTTTGCGCACCCGGTCTGCGGTGAGGTGGCGCGCATCGCGCGCGAGGCGGCCATCACCGCCGGTGCCCGCGTCCACCTCGGGGGGACGTACGTCTGCATGGAAGGGCCGCAGTTCTCGACGCTCGCCGAGTCGAAGCTGTATCGGTCCTGGGGAATGGACGTCATCGGGATGACCAACCTGCAGGAGGCCAAGCTGGCGCGCGAGGCGGAGATCTGCTACGCGACGCTCGCGCTGGTGACCGATTACGACTGCTGGCACCCGGACCACGACGCCGTGACGGTGGAGATGATCATCGCCAACCTGACGGCAAACGCCCGCACCGCGCAGGCGATCATCGCGGAGGCGGTGGCCAGGATGCCCGAGGCGCGCGCGTGCGGCTGCGGCACGGCCCTCGCGGCGGCCATCATCACCCGGCCGGACGCCATCCCGGCCCGCATCAAGCAGGACCTCGGGCCGATCATTGGGAAATACATCAGGTAGGCAGTAGGCGTTTGCAGCTGCCTGCGGCCTGCTGCCAACTGCCGGTCCACTGTCTGTGTCTGCCGACTGCCGACTGCCTACTGCCTACTGCCTACTGCCAACTGCCTACTATTTGCGCTGTCTGCTGTTTATGAACATCATCGTCACCGGTTCGATCGCCTACGACTACCTCATGTCCTTCCCGGGGAGCTTCAGCGAGCACCTGCTGCCGGAGCACCTGCAGCGCGTGAGCCTCAGCTTCCTCGTCGACTCCATGGACAAGCGGCGCGGCGGATGCGCCCCGAACATCGCCTACACGCTGGCGCTGCTCGGCGAGCGGCCGCGGTTGATGGGGACCGCCGGCCAGGATTTTGGCGAGTACCGGCAGTGGCTTGACCGCGCAGGCGTGGACACCGCGCTCGTGAAGGAGGTGCCCACCAAGTTCACGGCCTCGTTCTTCTGCAGCACGGATCGAGACGGCAACCAGATCGCGTCGTTCTACACCGGCGCCATGGCGCACGCCGGCGAGATGTCGTTCAAGGACGCTGGCGCCTGCGATCTTGCGATCATCTCGCCCAACGACCCGGATGCGATGGCGCAGTACGCCGAGGAATGCTGCGCCCTGGGTATTCCGTACATCTTCGATCCCAGCCAGCAGGTTGCTCGCATGAGCGGCGAGTCGCTTACACCGGGCGTGCGCGGTGCCCGGATCGTCATCTGCAACGACTACGAGTACGAGATCATCCGGCAGAAGACGGGCCTCGATGCGGAGGCGATGCTGCAGCGCTCGGAGGCGGTTGTCGTGACGAAGGGCGAGAAGGGGGCGTCGGTGATGCTGAAGGACCGGACCCTCGACGTGCCCGCCGTCCCGCCCTCGGAGATTGTCGATCCCACCGGCGTCGGTGACGCCTTCCGCGGCGGTTTCATGAAGGGCCTGGCCGGGGGCGCGAGCTGGGAGGTGTGCGCGCGCATGGGCAGCGTCGCCGCCACCTACGCCCTCGAGCACATGGGCGGCTCCAGCCACACCTACACCCGGCAGGCATTCGCCGAGCGATATCGCGAGCATTTCGGCGCTTTGCCCTGGTAAGGGCCGGCACAACCGGAGAGACCGCAATTCGGAGCCAGGCGGCCAACGATGCGGGTGGCCGCGCGGGCGCGACATGGCGGCGCGGCGGGCTTGAAGAACGCCTGCTGCCTATGTCCACTGCCTACTGCCTACTTCGTCATCCGCCTCATGCCCTCCATTCCGCCGGCCGATAAGCCGGGGGGGCCGTGTCGGTTCTGGCTCCAGGCTCCGGGCTGAAACGGCCTGGGCGTGGAGGCCTGAGCCTGGAGAGGCGCCCCTGTCTCCATGACCGACGTTCCTACCATTCTCATCGTCGACGATGACGCGGTGACCGTCCGGGTGCTCGAGGCGATGCTCGGCCAGGAGGGCTACCGGACGATTACGGCCAGGGACGGCGCGAGCGGCCGGGCGCAGGCCGCCACCCATCGGCCGGACCTCGTCCTGCTCGACGTCCAGATGCCCGATCAGAATGGCATCGAGGTGTGCCGCGCGCTGAAGACCGATCCGGATCTCGCGCCCATCCCAGTGCTCTTCGTGTCCGGCGAGAACGACGTGGCATCGAAGGTGGCCGGCCTGGACGCGGGCGGCGTCGATTACGTGACCAAGCCGTTTCACCGCGCCGAGGTCCTGGCGCGCGTCCGGACGCATCTGCGCCTGTCGCGCGCGTCCCGCGCGGTGGTCGAATTGCAGGCTGTCCGCGTCGCGCAGCTCGCCAGCGCGCAGCAGGCCATCCTTCCGCAGCCGCGGGAGTGGCCGGACGCACGGTTCGAGGTGGAGTACCGGCCCTTGCACGAAGCAGGCGGCGACTTCTACGACGTGCTGCAGCCCGGCGAGGGGGTGACGGACTACCTGGTGGCAGACGTGAGCGGCCACGACCTGGCGAGCGCGCTGCCCACGGCCGCGCTGAAGGCGCTGCTGCACCAGAACTGCAGCATCACCGAGTCGCCCGAGCAGGCGCTTCGGACGGTGAACGCCGTCCTGAGGACCGTCCTCCCAGACGGCCACTTCGCGACGCTCGTGTACGCCCGCGTCAACCGAGTTCGCAAGCGCACGACGCTGGTGTCGGCCGGTCATCCACCCGCAATTCACGCGGCGCGTCACCGGCCTGCCGTTGCGATCGACCAGGTCGGGGACGTGATCGGAGCCTTCGACCTCGCCGTATTCGAGCAGCGGGTCGTCGCGGTGGAGCCGGGCGACCGGTTGTTCCTCTACAGCGACGGCCTGGTGCAGCCCGCGCCGGGCGCGACGCAGGACCTGCTGGTGAAACGCCTCTGTGCGCTCTGTGATGGCAGCTGCGACCGTCCGCTGGCGGAAGCCGTTGCGTCGATGATCGACGGCGCGATGGCCGGGCGCGAGGCGCGCGACGACATCGTGCTGATGGGGGTCGAGGTATGAAGGCCGCGGCCGGGACGCCGCCGTGGCGCATCATGAGGACGCTCGCTCCGAGCCTTCGCGCGGTGGATCGTGTGTGCGCTGACGTGAGGAAGCGCCTGAAGCCCCACGCGTCGGCCGCGGATTGGTATGGCCTCGAGTTGCTGCTCCGCGAAGCGCTGACCAACGCGGTGCTGCACGGCAGCGGACACCAACCGCATCGGCGCGTCCGGTGCGAGGTGAGGGTCGGGCCGCGCAAGGCCCGGCTGGCGGTGGCCGATGACGGGCCGGGCTTCGACTGGCGGGCCGCGCTCGCCGCCGATACCCGCGACACGGCGACCTGCGGCAGGGGACTCAAGATCTACGCGCTGTACGCGGACCGCGTGTCGTTCAACGAGGCAGGCAACCGGGTCGTGCTGGAGCGGTGGCTGGGACGAGTGGAAGTGCCACGTGCCGGGTGCCAGGTGCGAGGGTGAGATGATCGAGCCGCGAATCGTCCGAACGGGAGAGCGGGCCGTCGTCGCGTTCGACGGCGACCTCACCTCATCCACCGTGCTCGACGTGCGTCCGAAGCTCGCCGCCCTGATCACCAGCGGTGTCCGTGAACTCGTCTTCGACTTCGGACGCACCGCGTTCGTGGACTCGAGCGGGATCGGAATGCTGCTCTCCGCGCACAACTCGCTCGCGAAGGTGGGCGGACGCCTCCAGGTCGTCGAGGCGTCCGAAGAGGTGGTCTCGCTGTTCCGCGCCATGAGGCTGGACAAGCGGTTCAAGGTGCAAGGGCGGACCATGTAGTGTGCGGCGGGCAGTGTGCAGTGTGCGGCCTGTCCGCTGTCTTGCTGCGCACTGCGCACTGCTCACTGTCCATTGCTCACTGTCCGCTACACTCGTTTGATGCTGAGCACCCCCGCCGCCATCAGGTAGACCGCCGCCCCGGTGACCAGCGTCACCGAGAAGCCCCAGTTCATCGCGATGAAGACGGCGAGCGTGGCGCCGACGACCGACAGGGCGCCGTTCATTGCCCACACCCACGGCAGCAATTCCTCCCCCGTCCGCGACAGCAGCCGGATCCCGGCGGGCATCGGGACACCCATGACCAGCCCTGCGGGGAGGAGGATGGCCACGGCAACCGCCATCCGGCCAGCCAACCCGATGCTAATCGCCGCCCGGATGATGGGCGGCAGTGCCGCCACGGCGAGCAAGCCCAGCACCGCCACACCGCCAAGCGCCAGCAGCGCCCGCCGTCTCACGTCGGCATCCGCAATTCGGCGGCTCAGGTAGCTGCCGAGGCCGGTGCCGAGCAGAAGGGAGAACAGCGTCACCGTGAGCGAGTAGACCGGGTGGCCGAGCAGCAGGACGAACCGCTGGAGCAGCGCCACCTCCACCAGCATGAAGCCGGCGCCGAGGAGCCCGAAGTAGGCGAGCCACCCCGGCCAGCCGCTGCCCAGCAACTGGCGGCCGCTGATCGCCATCGGCCCGAGGATGAAGAGCACCACCAGCAGGCCGGAGATCATCATCAGCGTCATCAGCGCGCTGAGGCCGTTGCCGAACAGCATCGTGCGCCCGAAGGCGACCGACGTCTGGTCCTTCACCTTCGTCGTGTGGAAGAAGAACGGCCGGTCGTCGGTGGTTGGCGTGATGTCGAGCGGGTAGCTGGCGTAGAAGGCGCGGCGATCGGGCGCCGTCACCAGCCTCGCGTAATCGTTGGGTGTGCCGTTGGCCGCCTCCCAGTGGCCCGCGCCGGTCGGCGCGATGGTGGCCGGGGCGGGCAGACCGGGCGCGTAGAGCAGCGTGAAGCGCAGCGTCGTGCAGATTTCGCGCAGCTGCTCGGCTTCTGCTGGCGTGAACGGGGTCTTCTTCAGGATGAAGGTGGCGACCTTCTCGTGCTGAATGACCGCGAGGTGCTGTGCCGCGTCGAGCCCTCGCCGCGCGCACGCCTCCTGGGCGAGCGAGACCAGGCGCACGCCATCGAGCACCCACCGGGTGATCGTCAGGGCGCCGCGGTCCGAGAGGTGGTCGAGGTAGTCCTGAAAGGCTTCCACCGTGTAGAGGCTGTTCTCGGTGAGCGTGTAGGCGCCGGCCGCCGTCGCCGCCCACGTGTCCACGAGCGACGCCTGGATCACGTCGTACCGCTCGGGCGTACGGCGGACGAAGCTGCGCCCGTCCTCCACGTAGACCCGCACGTCCGGCCGGAGATACAACCCGCCGGAGAACGCGCGGAACCGGTCCATCATCACGTCGCGCGCGATGATCGGGTTGATCTCCACGCCGTCCACGCGGCGCGCGCCGAACACGAGCGCCGACAGCAGGTCGCGGCCGCCCCCCGGGCCGATGACGAGAGCCGAGAACCCGTCCGGGGCAAGGTAGTAGGCGAGGGCCGTGAGCTCCGAACGAAGATAGGCCACTTCGTCCAGGTTCCCGGAGAAGCCGATGATTGGCGTCGAGGCGGCCGAGTCGATGTCCATGAACCGCGTCTCGGGAACCGGCCCGTGGTAGGCGGGGCTCAGAGACCAGTCTCCGTGACGCCGGTCGTACACGCCGATGCGCGAGAACGAGTTCCACTTGCTGAAGAGGACCGTGTCGCTTTCATGGCCCTTGGTCGCCTTGACGTCGAACGACACCAGGCCCGCCAGGTGCGCGCCCCACGGCAGGAGGATCAGCAGCAGCGCGAGGCCGGCCACCATCCGCGAGCGGCGGCCGGCGAAGAGGACCGCCGCGCCGGCACCGAGCGACGCCGTGGCGAGGACCACACCCGGCGCGCCGACGCGGTCGAGCAGCGGCAGCAGCAGCAGGCAGCCGGCGGAGGCGCCAAGCAGGTCCGAGGCGTAGACCTGGTTGATTCGCCCCGACAGCCGCGAGACGGCGAGCGTGATCACCGCGCCGCCGGCGAAAAACGGCAGAGCCGCAAGCGCGTAGATGGCGAGCATCAACAAGAGGTTGTCGAGGGAGTAGTTCAACCCGACACGCAGGCGGACGAGCAGGGCCAGCGACACCGTCGTCACCAGCGCGTACGCCAGGGCGTGCCAGCCGAGCAATTGCGCCGCGTCGTGTCGGCCGAGCGGCCGCCGGGCCAGGTAAACGTAAACGCCGCTGGCGGACAAGCCGAACAGGGCGATCGAGATTGCCAGGAACGCGAAGTGGTAATACATCGTGACCGAGAAGATGCGCGTGAGGGCCAGCTCGGTCATGAGCAGGGCAGCCGAGACGCACGCGACGCCGGCGAGGACGGGCCCGGTCACCGTGAACCGTGAAGAAGAGGGCGACGCCGTGTAATCCATCCGGGCAGTGTACCTCGCATGCCGGCGGAGGTGGAAACGCCGCGCGCGACCGGGAACGTCATTTGCACCCGCACCGGCCGGGCAACCCCAGACAACACCTCAGCGCGGGTTCGCCCGGAGGCCGGATGCTGCGCCTGCTCGTCGTTACCGCCTCGTTGTTGGCCGCGTCGCCGGTCGCGGCGCAGTCGGTCGGCGCCGTGCCCGTGCCCCCGCCGCCCGCCGCCGGCGACCCAAGCGTCACGTTCAAGTCGTCGGTGGACCTGGTCACGTTGAACGTCACGGTGACCGACGGGCAGGACCGCCACCTGTCCGGGCTGGGCCGGCAGGATTTCCAGGTGGTCGAGGACGGCCTCCCGCAGGCGCTCACATTCTTCGCCGCCGCGCAGGTGCCCCTCGACGTGGCGCTGCTCATCGACGTGAGTTCGAGCATGCGCGAGAAGCTGCCGCTCGTGCAGCTGGCGGCGGATCGGTTTCTCAAGACATTGCGGGAAGGGGACCGCGGCGAAGTGGTCGCGTTCAACTCGCAGACTCGTGTCCTCCAGTCGTTCACGTCCGACGTCGCGCGGCTGCAGGCCGCCGTGCACGAGGCGGTCGCAAGGGGCGGCACCGCGCTGTACACAGCGTTGTACATCACGCTCGACCAGTTCATGAAAGCGAAGGCGAGCAGCGCCGACGTGCGGCGCCCGGCCATCGTCCTGCTGACGGACGGGCAAGACACGTCGAGCTTGATCCAGTTCGACGATGTGCTCGAGCGGGCGCGGCGCGCGGGCGTGGCGATCTTTACGATTTCAGTAATCTCGCCCACCGAGGCGAAAGCACTCGAGGAAGGCGAGGGCGGTCGGCGCTTTCTCACCGACTCGGACTACTCGCTCAAGACGCTCGCCAAGGAGACGGGCGGCCGCTCGTTCTTCCCGCTCCAAATGTCCGAGTTGGAGGCCGTGTACGGGTCGGTCGCGAGCGAGCTGTCGACGCAGTATGCGCTCGGGTACGTGTCCCAGAGCCGCCCGGCCGACGGCGGGTACCACAAGGTGCTGGTGCGGGTCGTCAACCGTCCTGATGCGCGCCTCCGCACGCGGACGGGCTACTACTCGCCGCGCGCGGCGGCGGCGTTGCAGACACCGGCCAGGTGATCCCTGACTTGCCTATAATCTGCGGGTGATGCTTCCTGCTCGACGCTGGCCCGCCATCCTCGCGTGCGCCGTCGCGTGCCTGTGGGCCGTGCTGCTCCTGTTGGCGCCGCGTCTCGCCGCGTCCCCGGGGCCGGGCGTCAGCGTCTCTGCCGCCTCTTACCTCGTCGGCGGCGTCGTGTGCCACCAGCGCGCGGGACGGTCGTTCCATCTATCGGGCGCCCAACTGCCGGTGTGCGCGCGCTGCACGGGCCTGTACCTCGCGGGCGCGTGGGGCCTGCTCCTTGGCGTGTTGCTGCCCGCGCTCGGCGTTCGCGAGCCGGCAGCCGCCGCGGCCCGGCAGTGGTCATGGCGCGAGGTCTTGATCTGCGCCGCGCTGCCGATGCTGTGCACGGTCATCGTGGAATGGGCGGGGCTGTGGGACGTGCCGAACGGCTGGCGGGCGGCGGCGTCGGTGCCAACCGCCTGGGCGATCGGCGCGATGCTGGCGGAATCCTTGAGCTTTCGGGTTACACTGTGAAGATGCGTGCGGACGCGGCAGAACGAACTGAGCACGGCACGACCATCCTGGTGTGCCTGGCCGCCTGGCTGGTGCCGGGCGGCGGCCACCTCTGGCTTGGGCGCCGGGTGAAGGGCGTCATCCTGCTGGCGGCGCTGGTCGTGATGTTCGGTCTCGGCCTGGCGCTGCAGGGCCGGCTCTTCCCGTTCGAGTTCTCCCAGCCGCTGGTCGGGCTGGCCGCCTTTGCCGACATCGGTATTGGCCTGCCGTATTTCCTCGCCTGGTCGATGGGGTGGGGGCAGGGCCAGGTGGTGGCCGTCACCTACGAGTACGCCAACGCCTTCTTGATCGTCGCCGGCCTGCTCAACATGCTCGTCGTGCTCGACGCCTACGACATCGCGTGCGGTCGAAAGTGATGACCAGCCACTTCACGCTCCTCCTCGTCTTCGCGTTCCTCGTCGCGCTCGTCTTCGCGGTCCTGATGAAGGACGAACCCAGGCAGCAGCTCCGCTTCGGCGCACTTGTCCTTGGAGGCTTCCTGGCAACGGCTCTCGTCCTGGGCTGGCTGATGTACCCGTTCCCCCGCTGACGCCGTGACGGCTGACCCGCTTGATCCATCTCGCCCCCGGAACCCCTGGCTTCTCCTGTTGTGGTTCTGGGGCCCGGTTGCGCTCTACTGCGCGCTGATCTTCAGCTTGTCGTCCGTGTCCGACGTCCCCCCGCTGCCCGGGGGGATATCCGACAAGATGGCTCACGCGCTGCTGTATTCGGGCCTCGGCTTCCTCGTCGCGCGGGCGCTGACCGGCGGCCGGCGGCAGCACGTCAGCCTCTGGGTCGCAGTGGCGACGGTTGCCGCCGTGACGGCGTACGGCCTCACCGACGAGACGCACCAGTTGCTCGTTCCCAACCGGCAGTTCGATCTGAAGGACCTGGCGGCGGACCTCGCCGGCGCCTCCATCGGCACGGCGGCCCAGTGGCTGTGGGGTATAATCAGGCCGGTTTCCCGCTGAGAGGCTCCCGATGGCCTTCGACAATCTGCTCGTGGAACGCGACGCGGCGGTCGCCACCATCACCGTCCACCGCCCCCGCGTCCTCAACGCGCTGGACAGCCAGACGATCGACGATCTGCGCCGGGCGGCGCTCGAGTTGAAGCGCGATGACGAGATCCGTGCGGTCATCGTGACGGGCTCGGGTGAGAAAGCGTTCATCGCCGGAGCGGACATCGACCAGCTGGCGCGACTCGGGCCCGACCAGGCGAAGGCCTATGCGCAGGCAGGGCAGCACGTGTTCGATCTCCTGGAGAACCTCGGCAAGCCGGTGATCGCGGCCATCAACGGATTCGCGCTGGGCGGTGGCTGCGAGCTGGCGATGGCCTGCACGTTCCGCCTCGCTGCCGATACCGCGCGGCTGGGGCAGCCCGAGATCAAGCTGGGCCTGATGCCTGGCTTCGCCGGCACGCAGCGCCTGGCGCGCCTGGTCGGCAAGGGCCGGGCGCTCGACATCGTTCTGACAGGACGGATGGTCGATGCCGAGGAGGCGTTCCGCATCGGCCTGGTCCACCGTGTGGTGCCGCCAGCCACGCTGATGACCGAGGCGCGCACGCTGGCCGCGTCCCTTGCCGGACTGGCGCCCGTCGCCATGCGCTACGCCATGGACGCGATCAATCGCGGGACGGAGATGGCGTTCCCGGAAGCGACCTTCCTCGAGGCGACGCTCTTCGGCCTGCTCTTTTCCACGGATGACGCCCGCGAGGGGACCCGGGCGTTTCTCGACAAGCGGAAGGCCGCATTCCAGGGCAAGTAGGGCCGCGCCCGTGACACCGAACTCCAGACCGACCGACCCGGGCCGCCCGGACGCTTTTGTCGAGCGGCGGCTCGCCCGCGAAGCCGCGCTTCAGATTCTGTACGCGAGCGAGGTGGGCGGTGTGGACGCCGAGCAGGCGATGGCCGGCCACGCGGAGATCCAGGGGCAGCCCGCGCAGCTCAAGACGCCGGAGGCGAGAGAGTTTGCGGCGCGCCTCGTCGTCGGGACCGAGCGCAGCGTCGAAGAGATCGATCCAATCATCGCCGGCGCCTCGGAACACTGGCGGCCGTCGCGGATGGCGGTGGTCGATCGGCTGATCCTGCGCCTCGCGGTCTACCAGATGCTGCACGTGCCCGAGGTGCCGCCGGTGGTCGTCATCGACGAATCCGTCGAACTGGCCCGCACCTACGGCGGCGACGAGTCGAGCCGCTTCGTGAACGGCGTCCTGGACGCGATCCGGAAGAAGATCGACTCCCCAAAGCCGTAAGCCCTGAGCCCTGAGCCTTCCGTCCGATGCCACAAGAATCCGAACTGCTCGCGCAACGCCGATCGAACATGGACGCGCTCGCCGCGCTGGGGGTGGATCTCTACCCGCACGAATTCGCCCGGACCGACACGATCGAGTCGCTGGTCCGCGCGCACGGCGAGAAGACGAAAGAGGAGCTGGAGGCGGCGCGCGTCGAGACCACGACCAGCGGGCGCATCCTCGCCATCCGCAGCTTCGGCAAGGCCAACTTCCTGGTCCTCTCCGACGGCCGCGCGCGGCATCCAGGTGTACATCCGCCAGGACTCGGTGGCCGGAGCTGCGACTTCAAGGTCTTCAAGCTGCTCGACCTCGGCGACTTCGTCGGCGTCGCCGGGCACCTGTTCCGCACCAAGACCAACGAGTTCACCATCTGGGCGTCGAGGCTGCACGTTCCTGGCCAAGTGCCTGGTGCCGCTGCCGGAGAAGTGGCACGGCCTGCAGGACATCGAGATCCGCTACCGCCAGCGCTACCTCGACCTCATCGTCAACCCGGACTCGCGCCGCGTGTTCGAGACGCGCAGCCGGGTGCTCGCCGCGATCCGCGACTTCCTGAACGCGCGCGGGCTACCTCGAAGTCGAGACGCCGATGATGCAGCCGATGGCCGGCGGCGCGCTGGCGCGCCCGTTCGTCACGCACCACAACGCGCTCGACATGCGCCTGTACCTCCGCATCGCGCCGGAGCTGTACCTCAAGCGGCTCACTGGTCGGCGGCATGGAGCGGGTGTACGAGATCAACCGCAACTTCCGGAACGAGGGGATCTCGACCCAGCACAACCCCGAGTTCACGATGCTCGAGTTCTACCAGGCCTACAGCAACTACCTCGAGCTGATGGACGATGACCGAGGAGATGCTGTCGACCGTGGCGCGCGAGGTGACGGGCGGCGACGAGGTGACGTTCGGCGAGCACCGGATCTCGTTCAAGGCGCCGTTCCGCCGGCTGTCGCTGCGGGAGGCGGCCGCGGAGGAGGCGAGCCGGCGGCTGGGGCGGACGGTGACCGCGGCGGAGCTGCGCAGGCCGAGACTGCGCGCGCGCTGGCCGACGAGCTGGGCGTCTCGAGCTAGAGCCGGGCGTCGGCCCGGGGAAGATCACCGCGGAGATCTTCGAGGCGCTGTGGGAGGCGTCGCCTCGTCCAGCCGACCTTCGTCTACGACTTCCCGACCGAAGTGTCGCCGCTCTCCAAGCAGAAGCCGGACGACCCCGACACGGTCGAGCGATTCGAGCTGTACGTCGGCGGGTTCGAGGTGGCCAACGCCTTCAGCGAGCTGAACGACCCGGCGGAGCAGCGGCGCCGCTTCGAGGCAGCAGCTCGCAGGAGCGCGCAGCGCGGCGACGCCGAGGCGCACGAGATGGACGAGGACTACATCCGCGCGCTCGAGTACGGCATGCCGCCGACCGGCGGGCGAGGGGGTCGGCATCGACCGCCTGGTCATGCTGCTCACCGACAGCCACTCGATCCGCGACGTCATCCTGTTTCCGCTGATGAGGCACAGAAAAGACTGACGGTGTCAGTAGGCGGTATGCAGTAGGCAGTATGCAGTTCCGGGGAATCCTGCCGATCGTTGTGATTGTGCTACCGCCTACTGCCTGCTGCCTACTGTCATGAACGTGCCCTTCGAGCTCCACGTCGCCCTGCGCTATCTGCTCGCCAAGCGGAAGCAGGCGTTCATCTCGGTCATTTCGCTCATCTCGACGCTCGGCGTCACGTCGGCGTGATGGCGCTCGTCATCGCGCTCGCGCTGATGACCGGCCTCCAGGGCGAGCTGCGCGACCGGATCCTCGGCTCGACGGCGCACGTCTACGTGTTCGGAAGCGGCGCGGGCATCACCGACTACCGGGCCGAGGTCGACGCGGCTGCGCGCAGATGCCGCACGTCGTCGGCGCGGCGCCCGCCATCCTCGGCAAGGCGCCTGATCACGAGCGAGCAGGCGACGAGGCGTTCATCAGCATCAAGGGGATCGACCCGGCGCTCGAGAAGAGCGTCACCGACATCGGCCGGCTCGATGAAGAGCGGCAGCCTCGCCGCGCTCGACGCAGGCGGGGGACATGCCAGGCATCCTCCTCGGCGCCGACCTCGCCAAGAAGCTGGAGGTGCGGGTCGGCGACGATGTCCACATCCTGACGCCGGAGGGGCACGCTCACGCCGGTCGGGATGATGCCGCGACCGCGGCGGTTCACCGTCGCCGGGATCTTCAGCCTCGGGCTCTACGAGTTCGACTCGGCCTACGGGTTCGTGTCGCTCGACGCTGGCGGAGCGGCTGATCGAGCCGCGACCACGCCGAGCTGATCGAGCTGCGCGTGGACGACATCTACCTGGCGCCGCAGGTGGCGCGGCGAGATCGGCGACCGTTTCGCGGGCGAGTACCTGACGCAGGACTGGGCGCAGATGAACCGGTCGCTCTTCTCGGCGCTGTGGCTCGAGAAGATGGCCATCTCGATCACGATCGGCCTGATCGTGATGGTCGCGGCGCTGAACATCGTCGCGTCGCTGATCCTGCTCGTGATGGAGAAGCACCGCGACATCGCGATCCTGAAGACGATGGGGGCGTCGAGCGCGGAGCATCATGCTCGTCTTCATGCTGCAGGGGCTGATCATCGGCATGGTCGGCACCGCGGTCGGGCGCCGCGGGCGGCTACGCCATCTCGTACGTGCTCGATCGCTACAAGCTGATTCGGATCCCGATGGACGTGTACCAGGTGTCGCACGTGCCGTTCGTCGTGCTGCCGCTCGACTTCGCGCTGGTCGTCGTGTCGGCGCATCGTCATCTGCTTCGTGGCGACGATCTACCCGTCGCGGCAGGCCGCGAAGCTCGATCCGGCAGAAGCGCTGAGATACGGATAGCGGACAGCCGACAGCGGACAGCTGCCAGCGGAGCGGCGACGCAAGCGTCGCCGCTGGGTGCGTGAGGGCCGTCTGCCGTGAACCGCTGTCTGTGTCGAGTGTCTGCTACCTGATATGTCCTTTGTCGAAGTCGCCTCCCTCGACAAGACCTACCGCACCGCCACGCGGTCCCCTGACCGTGCTCCGGGCGCTCGACCTGTCGGTCGAGCGCGGGCGAGATGGTGGCCATCGTCGGGCGCGTCGGGCGTGGGGAAGAGCACGCTGCTGCACGTGCTCGGCGGCCTCGACCGCGTTCGACGCGGGCACCATTCGCATCGGCGACGCGGACCTGGACGCAGATGACCGACGCGGAGCGTCGTCGCGTTCCGCAACCGGCACGTCGGCTTCGTCTTCCAGTTCCATCACCTGCTGCCGGAGTTCAACGCGGTCGAGAACGCCGAGATGCCGCTGCGCATCGCGCGCGAGTGCCGATCGCGACGCGCGCGGCCGCGCGCGGAGGCGCTGCTGCGGCGCGTCGGGCTCGGCGACCGGCTCGACCACCGGCCCGGGATGCTGTCCGGCGGCGAGCAGCAGCGCGTGGCCATCGCGCGCGCGCTGGTCATGCAGCCCGGCCCTGCTCCTCGCCGACGAGCCGACCGGCGACCTCGACGAGCAGACGGCCGACACGCTGCACGGCCTGCTCCGCGAGATGCACCGCGAGCACGGCCTCACCTCGGTCATCGCCACGCACAACCTGCGCCTCGCCGCCGTCTGCGACCGCGTCCTCCGCCTGGACGGCGGACAGCTGGTGCCGGAGCGATGAGCAGTAGGCAGTAGGCAGGAGGCGGTAGGCAGTTGAACAGGCTGACGGCCTGCTCCGACTGAAGATCGCCGGCAGCGGGGTGCTGTGACAGTCCTGCCAGGTCTCAGCAGTGGAGCAGGCTTCAGCCCCCTGAGCCCTGCTTCCTTTCCGTTCTCCGGTTTCCGTTTTTCGTTGGCGGGTTCTGCCGCCACCTGCCAAACTGCCACCTGCCCGACTGCCTACTGCCACTCCGTTGGCACTCTTCATGGTAGAGGAGAGCCTACGACCCCACTTGCGCCCGCTCCTCCCGTCCGTTGTGCCCCCGCCGACCGGCGGCTGAACTGCCTGCCGTTCTTCCACTTACCCACATTGCGGGTTGGACCGGCCGGACCGTTGCCTTATAATGCGATCAGGTTCCCATTAACCCACAACACACGTTCAGCACGCGCCGCCGGCGCAGGTAGCCCGGATGTTCGAACGCTACACCGAAAGGGCGAGACGAGTCCTCTTCTTCGCCCGTTACGAAGCCAGTCAGCTCGGCAGCATCTCGATCGAGACCGAGCACCTGCTGCTCGGGCTTGATCCGCGAAGGGAAGGGCCTGACGAGCCGGATCTTCGCCCGCTCCCACCTGTCGCTCGAGAACATCCGCAAGGAGATCGAGGGCCGGACGGTGTTCCGCGAGAAGGTCTCGACGTCGGTCGAGATCCCGTTCAGCGCCGAGACCAAGCGGGTGCTGCAGTTCGCGGCCGAGGAAGCCGACCGCCTGCTGCACAACTACATCGGCACCGAGCACCTGCTGCTCGGGCATCCTGCGCGAGGAGCGGTCGGTCGCCGCGTCGATCCTCATGGAGAGGGGCATGCGGCTCAACACCGTCCGCGAGGACATCGTTCAGCTGCTGAACGAGAAGACGACGCTCACCCGGGTGAAGGAGACGCCGCTGCTGGCCGAGTTCAGCCGCGACCTCACCGAGGCGGCGATGAAGAACCAGCTCGATCCGCTGGTCGGGCGCGAGCACGAGGTCGAGCGCGTCCAGCAGGTGCTCTGCCGCCGCACCAAGAACAACGCGGTCCTCATCGGCGAGCCGGGCGTCGGCAAGACGGCGATCGTCGAGGGGCTGGCGCAGAAGATCGTCTACGGCGACGTGCCGCACTTCCTCGCCGACAAGCGCATCCTCGCGCTCGACATCTCGCTCATCGTCGCCGGCACCAAGTACCGCGGGCAGTTCGAGGAGCGCCTCAAGGCGATCATGAAGGAGCTGACCGACAACCCGAACATCATCGTGTTCATCGACGAGCTGCACACGCTGGTGGGCGCGGGCTCGGCCGAAGGCTCGCTCGACGCGGCGAACATCCTCAAGCCGGCGCTGTCGCGCGGCGAGATCCGCTGCATCGGCGCGACCACGCCCGCCGAGTACCGGAAGTACATCGAGAAGGACCGTTCGCTCGAGCGGCGCTTCCAGGCGGTCAAGGTGGATCCGCCGTCCGAGACCGAGACGATCGAGATCATCCTCGGCATCAAGGAGCGCTACGAGCAGTTCCACCACGTCGAGTACACCCGCGAGGCGATCGAGGCGGCGGTCTACCAGTCGAGCCGCTACATCACCGACCGCTTCCTGCCCGACAAGGCGATCGACCTGATCGACGAGGCCGGCGCGCGGGCGAAGCTGCGCGACGCCGGCTACAGCGAGGAGCTGGGCGAGATCAACCGCAGCATCCGCGTGGCCGTCGAGCAGATGGAGAGCGCGGTCTCGCAGCGCGACTTCGAGCGCGCGCAGTTCTACCGCGACCAGGAGGTCTCGGCGCGCGAGAACCTGCAGTTCGTGCGCGAGCGGTTCGACGTCAAGTCGAGCGCCCGCCGCGTCGTCGTCGGCAAGCAGGAGATCGACGAGGTCGTCTCCAAGTGGACCGGCGTCCCGCTCACGTCGATCAACCAGGACGAGGGCGACAAGCTGCTGCGGATGGAGGAGCAGCTGCACAAGCGCGTGATCAGCCAGGAGAAGGCGATCTCGGCGCTGTCGCGCGCCATCCGGCGGTCGCGCGCCGGCCTGAAGAACCCCAACCGGCCCGTCGGCAGCTTCGTGTTCCTCGGCCCCACCGGCGTCGGCAAGACGGAGCTGGCGCGGGCGCTGGCCAACTTCCTCTTCGGCAGCGACAACGCGCTCATCCGCTTCGACATGTCCGAGTACATGGAGAAGCACTCGGTCTCGAAGCTGATCGGCTCGCCGCCCGGGTACGTCGGCCACGAGGAGGGCGGCCAGCTGACCGAGAAGGTCAAGCGGAACCCCTATTCGGTCGTCCTGCTCGACGAGATCGAAAAGGCGCACCCGGACGTCTTCAACATCCTGCTGCAGGTGTTCGAGGACGGCCACCTGACCGACGGCCTGGGGAATCGCGTGAACTTCAAGAACGCGATCATCATCATGACGTCGAACATCGGCGCCCGCTTCATCCAGAAGAAGGGCGCGGTGGGCTTCCAGTCGGCCGACGTCGCCGAGATCGAACCGAAGTCGTGTCCGACATGGTGCTGGGCGAGGTGCGGCGCACCTTCAACCCGGAGTTCATCAACCGGATCGACGAGATCATCGTGTTCGATCCCGCTGTCGGACGACGACCTGCGGCGCATCCTCGGCCTGCTGGTCGACCAGCTCAACGAGCACCTCGTCGACCGCCGGCTGCCGATCGCGCTCACGCCGGAGGTGTTCGGACTGGATCATCAACGCCACCTGCAAGGACCGGTCGTACGGGGCGCGGCCGCTGCGGCGCGCGATCCAGCGATATATCGAGGATCCGCTCTCCGAGGAGCTCATCCGCGGGAAGCTGCGGGCGGGGAGCGTGGAGGTCTACCTCGACGGTGCGACGCTGGCGTACCGGGCGGCTGGAACGCCCGCCACCGGCCAGAGGCTGGCCTGAAACGTCCAATTCCTTGTAAACTGGGATCTTCCCGAAACGGCCGAGGGCCGTTTTCGGGAAGACCGACGGTCTAGGACCTCGGGAGAGTTTTCGAACATTCGCCCACTTCTTCGGTCGGCGACACCGGATCGCACTCGAAAACACTCCGAGATCCAGGCGCCCGGCCACGGGGGCGGCCCCGGACGTAGCCTTTTCATGCGCAAGTTCTGTCTGACGTTGTTATTGCCGATATTGGCGCTCGGTGCGAGCTTGGCGGCGGCGCAGGCTGCCTCCTCCCGGGCAGGCGCAGCCTCCCGTAAAGCCCCAGGCGACGGCTCCCGAGGCGCCTGCCGCCGCCGGCGGTGCAGGAGCAGCGGCCCGTCCAATCCGGCCCGGGCGGGCCGTTCTGGTTCTGCGGCGCCGAGCGCGGGGCGCCGGCAAAGCAGCCACCCGCCGGGAGCGGGCCCGTCGTCCTGGCATACGGTCCCTGCTTCCCGACGCAGGGCGGCGTGTCGGTGATCGAGCCCGAGACCTACCTTTACTACATCCAGCTGAAGCCCAGCCGCCCGTCACAGGACGCGTGGGTGCCGTGGAACGACGACGACCGAGAAGACCGTCCTGCGACGACTTCAAGCGCCTCTGGGGCACCAACTTCCTCGACAACCTCTCGATCGACGTCAGCGACTACGTCTTCCCCAACGGCGTGATCGGCAAGCTGGTCTCCTACAACATGGAGGAGCGCCAGCGCGTCAAGATCGTGGACTACGAGGGCAGCCGAAGCACTCGAGCAGACGAAGATCGACGAGAAGCTGAAGGAGCAGAACGCCCAGATCCGCCTCGACTCCTTCATCGACCCCGGCATGGTCAGGAAGGTCAAGAGCATCGTCCTGGACATGCTGGCGGAGAAGGGCTACCAGTTCGCGACCGTCACGCCGGAGATCAAGCCGCTGCCCGGCGGTCCGAAGCTGGTCAACCTCACCTTCCACATCAACGAAGGGCCGCAGGTGAAGATCCGACTACGTCGACTTCGTCGGCAACAAGGCGATCACCGGCGTCGACGCTCAAGCACCAGATGAAGAACAACAAGGCGAAGTGGCTGCCCTGGCCGTTGGCTGGATCACCGGGCACGGCAGCTACCAGGAAGGCGAAGTACGAGGAGGACGCCGACAAGATCACGGGCTACTACCGCGACAACGGCTACATCGCGCGCGCGCATCGGCGACCCCGAGTTGCGGTCCTCGAAGACTCGAGCCGACAAGCAAGACGCGCTGGGTGCAGCTGCGCATCCCGGTCACTGAGGGCGAGCGCTACAAGGTCGGCAAGCTCGACGTTCGAGGACAACAAGATCGTCAAGTCCGAGGGCTGCGGACGCTGTTCAAGCTCAAGCCGGGCGACTGGTACAGCGACAAGGCCGTCCGCAAGGGGCTGGAAAAGGCGCGCGAGGTGTACGGTGCGGGCGGCTACTACGAGTTCAACCGGCTCCCGGACCTGCAGCCGCACGGCGGCGATGCCGGCGCTCCCGGCGGCCAGCCCGGGCAAGGTGCGGATGGCCAGCCGGCGGCGCGACGGGACGCCGGCGGTCGAGCCTGCCGCGAAGCCCGAGGCCGGGAATCCAGCGGCCGCCGCGCCAGCGCCTCCCGCGGCCGCGCCGCCGACGCCAGGCCGCGGCGCCGAAGCCCGCAGCCGCGCCGCCGACTCCGGCCGGGCGCCGCCGACGCCAGCCGCGCGCCGCGAAGCGCGGCGCCAAGGAGACCGCGAAGGACAAGGCCGCACCGGCGAAGGCGGAGCCGCTGGGCGGCCGCGCCGCTGCGTCGACGTGACGCTGCGGATGGACGAGGGCAAGCAGGTACCTTCGTCAACCGGATCACGTTCACCGGCAACACCAACACGCGCGACACGTCGTGCGCCGCGAGATGCGGCTGTTCGAGGACGGCGTCTTCAACACCGAGGCGCTGAAGTACTCGATCAAGCGGATCAACCAGCTTGGCTACTTCAAGGCGCTCGAGGGCGGCAAGGACGTGGACGTCAAGAAGACGCCGGGCGCCGACAACAAGGTCGACGTCACGCTGAAGTTCGAGGAGCAGAACCGCAACCAGCTCATTTCGGCGCCGGCGTCTCGCAGTACGAGGGGTTCTTCGGG
Source organism: uncultured Acidobacteriota bacterium (assembly GCA_963724775.1). Taxonomy (GTDB): domain Bacteria; phylum Acidobacteriota; class Vicinamibacteria; order Vicinamibacterales; family Fen-181; genus CAVRWB01. The sequence goes on along the minus strand of CAVRWB010000014.1, from coordinate 188,306 downwards.
CAGCTGGGCTTCCAGACCGCCAACTTCATGGGCCGGGGCGAGACCTTCAGCGTGAACCTGCAGGCCGGGTCGCGCGCCCAGAACTACCAGGTGGCCTTCACCGAGCCGTACCTGTTCGACCGCGCGATCACGGGCGGCGATCGACGTCTTCAAGCGCCAGCTGCGAGTACATCAACCAGTTCACGCAGGACTCGACCGGCGGGAACATCATCTTCGGGTTCCCGCTGAAGGACTTCACCCGGATGTTCATCAACTACTGCCTACGAATACACCAAGGTCAGCTGACGTGAACCCGTTCTACCTGGACCCGGCGCTGCTCGCGACCAACCCGTACCTGGCCGACTCGCTGCTCGCTGGCGACCGGGGCGGGGCCCGGACCGATCAGCAAGGTCGTCGCCGAGCATCGTCGACAACACGATCGACAACCCGATTTTCCCGACGCAGCGGGAAACGGTATACTGTGTCGGTTGACCTGGCTGGCCTGGGCGGCGACACGAACTTCTTCAAGCCGCTGCGTCGAGGGCGGTCATGGTACTTGCAGCACACCAAGCGGACCTCGGTCGGCCTGCGCGGGCAGGTGCAGTACATCTCGCCCTTCACGGGGTCCAGCAAGTTGATTGCCGATACCGAGAAGCTGCTTACCTCGGCGGCGAGTACAGCGTACGCGGCTTCGACATCCGCACCATCGGCCCGCAAGGCGGTGACGCCGGCCGACGCCGACCTTCGGGCAGCCGTTCGTGGCGGGCGTCGCCCAGCTGGAACCGACGGACGTCCGGGCTGGTGCTCGGCGGCAACAAGACGCTGCTGTTCAACGCGGAGTACCTGATCTCGATCGCCGGGCCGGTGCGGCTGGTGCTGTTCTACGACGCGGGCCAGGCGCTGGCCGAGGGACAGCATTTCGCGTTCAACGAGTTCAGGACGTCGACGGGCGCGGAGATCCGGTTCTTCATGCCGGTCCTCAACGTGCCGTTCCGCCTGATCGCGGCCTGGAACCCTCAGCGCGAAGGGATCCTGGACAACAATCTGCAGCCGGCGAAGCACTTCACGTTCCGGTTCGCGGTGGGGTCCACGTTCTAGGCAATGCGAGACACCGAGGCACGGAGAAGAGGTTCTGCGCGCCTCTGTGCCTCTCTTCGCTATTCGGTTTTGCTGTGCGTGTATCTCTGTTTGACTCTCTTTCGAAAAGGATTGCACTGATGAGACGCCTTGCCGTTGCCGCGGCGCTCGGCCTTGTGCTGGGAGCTGCCCCGACGTTCGTCCTCGCCCAGGCCAAGCCGGGCGCGACCCAGCAGAAGCCGCCCGCGGCCGCCCCGGCCCAGAGGCCGCCCGCGCCCGCTGCGCAGCCTCCGGCGCCGCAGACGCCGCCGCAGCCGCCCAAGCCGTTCCTCGAAGGCGCGAAGATCGCGTTCATCAACATCCAGGCGATCGCCTCCCAGTCGAGCGAGGGCAAGGCCTCCAGCGGGAAGGTCAAGGCGCTGCAGGACAAGAAGCTCGCCGAACTGAACGCGAAGAACAAGCAGCTCGAGACGGCGCAGGGCAAGGTCAACCAGACCGTCCTCAGCGAGGAAGCGCGCGCTGCGGCGCAGCGAGACGTGGACCGGCTGAACGTCGAGATTCAGCGGTTCCAGCAGGACGCCGACGCCGAGTTGCAGGAGCTCCAGCAGCAGCTGCAGGTGGAATTCCAGCGCAAGTTGATCCCGATCATGCAGCAGCTCGTCGCCGAGAAAGGCCTGCAGATTCTCCTCAGCCAGGCAGATGCCGGGATCGTCTGGGCGGACTCCGGCGTCGACCTCACGGCCGAGGTGATCAAGCGGTTCGACGCGGCGGCCACCGCCGCGCCGAAGCCGCCGACCAGCCCGCAGCAGTAGGCGCCGCGGCTCGCGTATCCCGGGCGGGGCCGGCAGCCGGCCCCGCTTCACCTCCACGACACCCCCTGGTCCTGACACCGTGCTAGCGACGACTATTCCTGCTACTCCTCGACCGCCTGTGTTATCGCTACCCGTCGCTCCTGGTGGACGCGGTGGAGGAACACCTCCCGGGCGAGCGCCTGGTCGCGGTCAAGAATGTGACGGTCAACGAGGAGTTCTTCCAGGGGCACTTCCCGGGAAGCCCGCTCATGCCGGGCGTCCTCATGATCGAGTCGCTCGTGCAGGTCTCCGCCCTGCTGCTGCTGCACCGCGAGGAGGGGCGGCCGACCGGCCGCGTCGTGCTCCGCGGCGTGGACGACGCGAAATTCCGCCGCCAGGTCGTCCCGGGCGACAGGGTCCGGCTGGAAGTCACGCGGCTGTCGAGGCGCGGCCCGCTGGCCAGGGTGCATGGGGCTTCATACATCGGGGAGCAGGTGGTTGCCGAAGCCGACCTGCTGCTGGCGGTCTATGACGACGGGACGTCGATCGACCCCGGCGCGAAGGTCCACGACACGGCGCGCATCGGCGAGGGGACGGCGATCGAGAACAACGCGGTGATCGGGCCAAACGTGCAGATCGGCCGCCACTGCAAGATCGGCGCGTCGGTGGTCATCGACGGCTGGACCGAGATTGGCGACGACAACGAGATTTTTCCGATGGTCTCGATCGGCCTCCCGCCCCAGCACCTCAAGTACGCGGGCGAGCCGACGCGCGTGGTCATCGGCAACCGGAACATCATCCGGGAGTTCGTGACGATCCATCGCGGCACGGTGCAGGGGGGCGGCCTGACGAGCATTGGCAGCCGTAATCTCGTGATGGCGTACGCCCACATCGCTCACGACTGCCACGTGGGCAACGAGACGATCTTCGGCAACGCGGCTACGCTGGGCGGGCACGTGACGGTGGAGGACTTCGCCAACGTGAGCGCCGGCTCGGGCGTGCACCAGTTCTGCCGCGTCGGGAAGCACGCGTTCATTGGCGGCTACTCGGTCGTCACCAAGGACGCGATGCCCTACGCGAAGACGGTCGGGAACCGGGCGCGGATCTACGGCCTCAATACCATCGGGCTCGTGCGGCGCGGCTTCTCCCCGGAGACCGTCAGCAAGTTGAAGCGCGCGTACCGCTACCTGCTCGTCTCGAAGCTGAACACCACCCGCGCGGTGAGCCGGATCGAGGCCGACCCGACTCTCGCCTGCCCGGAAGTGCAGTATCTCGTCGACTTCATCCGCAGCTCCAATCGCGGCGTGCTGCTCCGCCGGCCGACGCGGCGCGCGGAAGAAGCGGTGGTGGACGAGTAGGACGGAGGACTCAGGGCGGTCCTGAAGCCTTAAGCCTCGAGCCTTGAGCCTTCTCTATGCGTCTTGGCCTCATCGCCGGCAACGGCCGGTTCCCGCTGCTCGTGCTCGACGCCGCCCGGCAGTTGGGCCACGACGTCACGATCGTTGCGGTGAAGGAGGAGGCCGGGCCGGACCTTGCCGACGCCGCGGCGCGCGAGCCCCGCGCGTCCCTCACCTGGCTGTCTCTCGGTCAGCTCTCCCAGTGCATCGAGACGTTCCAGGCGGCCGGCGTGACGCAGGCGGTCATGGCCGGGCAGGTGAAGCACGTCAAGATCTTCTCGGGGATCGTGCCCGACCGTCTGCTGCTGTCGGTGCTGCTCCGGCTGCGCGCGAAGAACACCGACGCGCTGATCTCCGCCGTCGCGGAGGTCATGCGCGAGCGCGGCATCGAGCTGCTCGACTCCACGGCTTTCCTCACGCCGCTGCTGGCGCGCCCTGGCGCGGTGGCCACGCGGGTCGTTTCCGCGGAGGAGGCGGCGGACCTCGAGTTCGGTTACCGCATGGCGGATGCCGTGGCCGGCCTCGACATCGGTCAGACCATTGCGGTGAAGGATCTCGCGGTTGTCGCGGTCGAGGCGATGGAAGGCACCGACGAAGTCATCGCGCGCGCCGGACGCCTGGCGGGCCCGGGTGTGCGTGTCGTGAAGGTGGCGAAGCCGAAGCAGGACATGCGCTTCGACGTCCCCGTCGTCGGCCTGCCGACGATTGCCGCGATGCGGGCAGCGGGAGCGACGACGCTCTCGGTGGACGCGGGCAGGACGCTGATCTTCGACGCCGCGGCGGTGCGCGAAGCAGCCGACCGCGCCGGGATCGCGGTGGTGGGGCGGGAGAGATAGCCAATTTGACCATTTCGCGATTGATCGATTTGGCGATTCCTCAGCCGCGGCGCTGAAGGACCTTCCGGATCAGGGCAATCGAGAAATCGCAAATCGAAAAATCGCAAAATCGCGAAATTGCCAAAATGCCACAGTCGCTTCGTGTCGCCGTCATCGGCGTGGGCCATCTTGGGAAGCACCACGCGCGGATTTACTCCACCCTCGAAGGGGCGGCGCTCGTCGGCGTCGTCGATGCCAAGAAGGACCGGGCGGCCGAGATCGCGGCGGCCTCCGGCACCCGGCCCGTTGACGCGGCGCACGAACTGCTCGGCCAGGTGGATGCCGTTTCTGTCGCCGTGCCGACCGAGGCTCACCTCGACGTCGCGCTGCCGTTCCTCGAGCGCGGCGTCTCCGTGCTGGTCGAAAAGCCGCTCGCCCGGTCGGTGGCCGAAGCCGACCGCCTGATCGAAGCGGCGGCGCGATCGGGCGCCACGCTGGCGGTCGGCCATACGGAGCGCTTCAACCCGGCCGTCGCGCTGGCGGCCACCTACGTTCGGCGGCCGCGGTTCATCGAGGTGCACCGCCTCGGCACCTTCCCGGAGCGCAGCCTCGACATCGACGTCGTCTTCGACCTGATGATTCACGACCTGGACGTCGTCCTTTCCATGGTGCCGTCGGAGGTCGCGTCGATCGAGGCGGTGGGCGTGCCGGTCCTGACGGGACGGGTGGACATCGCGAACGCCAGGCTGCGGTTCGAGGACGGCTGCATCGCGAACATCACGGCCAGCCGGATCAGCCGCGACCGGGTCCGCAAGATCCGCTTCTTCCAGGAGAGCGCGTACCTCTCGATCGACTACGCCGCGCAGGAAGTGGAGATGTACCGGCTGACGAAGACCGGCGAGAGCCGCCCGTCGATCGAGGGCGGGAAGATCGAGGTGCCGCGCGAGGAGCCGCTCAAGCGCGAGCTCGCGGACTTCCTTGGGGCGGTTCGCGACCGCCGTCCGCCGCAGGTTGCGGGCGACGCGGGTCGGCGTGCCCTCGCGCTCGCGCAGAGGATCACGGACCGTATGGCGGCAGCACGTGTGACAGCTGGCAGGCAGCAGACAGCGGGCAGCAGGCAGCGAGTGACGGGCTGCGGCAAGCTGCCAGCGGCCAGCTGCCGGCTGCGGGCTGACTTGTCTCATGATTGACAAGCGCCCCCAGCGCGTCGCCGGCATGTTCGACGCCATCGCGGCGCGGTACGACCTGCTGAACCACCTGCTCAGCGCGGGGTTCGACCGCGGGTGGCGCACGCGCGCCATCCGGTCGCTCCGCCTCTCGGGCGGCGAGTCGGTCATCGATGTCTGTACCGGCACTGCCGACGTCGCGCTGGCGGCGGCCGGCCGGCGGGGCGGGGCGAAGCGGGTGCTGGGCGTCGATTTCTCCGGCGAGATGCTCCGGTTCGGCGTGGCGAAGATCCGGGCGGCTGGCATGGACCGCCGGATCTTCCTCGCGCGAGGCGACGCGGCGCGGTTGCCGGCCGCCAGCGAGTCGGTGCACGCCGCAACGGTGGCGTTCGGGATCCGGAACGTCGAGAAGCCGCAGGTGGCGCTGGCCGAGATGTTCCGGGTGTTGCGGCCGGGCGGGCGTCTCGCGATCCTGGAGTTCAGCATTCCCGGGTCGCGCCTGGTGCGCGCCTTCTACCTGCCGTACTTCCGCTACGTCCTGCCCAGGATCGGCCGCGCCGTGTCCGGGCACGGAACGGCTTACACCTACCTGCCCGTTTCGGTCGGCGCGTTTGTGCCGCCCGAGACGATGACCGGCATGCTGGAGGGGTGCGGTTTCCGGGAGGTCGAGGCGACGCCGCTCACGTTCGGGATTGTGACGCTGTATACGGCGGCGAAGTAGGACAGGCGTCTCGCCGGTCACCGGGCGTAGGACAGGCGTCCCGCCTGTCACCGGGCGTAGGACAGGCCTCTCGCCTGTCACCGGGCGTAGGACAGGCGTCCCGCCGGTCGGGCTTGCGTCCTGCCTGTCGGGCCGGCTTTTTGGGGCCGCCGGTCGTCCTAAGGAAAGCGCGTGCCTGCCAGCCGCCTGCCAGCAGCTCGGATGTTATAATCGGTTAACTCCCTGATGTACTTCGATTTCTACGAGGATCACCCCGATTTCGTCCTGATAGCCCGCGACATGCAGCGGGTCGAGGGGAACCTCCATCTCATCCTCGCGATCATGGTCGCGGGGCTGCTCAACCTGACGGCTCTCATCCTGCTCATCATCCTGCCCCGCTACATGGACATGGACGCCGCTGCACGCCGCGCTGCCGCGCAGGCCGCCGTGCAGCACCAGCAGCAGGAGTCGCCCCGTTTCGTCTTCATGTCGCCCCGGCTGGAAACGCCTCCGCCCAAGACCGTGTCGCCGATGGCGGAGATGTCGGATCGCGACCGCCGGGCGCAAGCGCCGGAACGGGCGCCGGATCCGACGAACCTGCGGCCCTTCTCCCGCGGCAACACCTTCGAGCGAATGGACACGCCGGGCAACACGCCGCAGCGGATGGCGCGCAACCAGGCGCAGCCGCAGCAGGCCGCGCCGCCTGATCGGACGCCGCCCGGGCAGAACGGCGACAACGGCGAGTCGCAGCAGCCGGGCGGATCCATGGCGATTCCCGGGCTCAACGGCCGCACGGCGTCCTCGAGAACCGGGGTCGGCGGACCGGCGGCGGGAGCGCCGGGCGGGCTCGCCGACTCGCTCCGCAACCTGGATCGCTACGTCCCGAGGGACACTTACAACAACCCCCAGGGCGGCGGCGGTCAGCCGGGCGCGTCGATCCAGTTCGACTCGAAGGGCGTGGACTTCGGACCGTGGCTGCGGCGATTCATCGCGCAGATCCGAAGGAACTGGAACATCCCCTACGCGGCGATGGCGTTCAAGGGCCACGTGGTGATCCAGTTCAACGTGCACCGGGACGGATCGATTTCCGATCTGGCGGTGCCGGGCCCGAGCAGCGTCGAAGGGTTCAACAGCGCCGCCTATGGCGCGCTCGTCGCCTCCAACCCGACCGAGCCGCTGCCGCGTGAGTACCCGTCGGACCACTGCTTCTTCACGGTGACGTTCTTCTACAACGAACAGCCGCCGGACAGATAGCAGGCGAATCGGTCATTTTGACCATTTCACGATTTCGCGATTTTCCGATTTTGGCGAGCGATGCAGCCGGAACTCGTGTCGGTGCGCGGCGTGTCGGCTTGACTGCCAAATCGCGAAATCGCCAAATCGCGAAATGGCCGAATTGCTCCTTGCACCCGTGACCCGCTCTCAGCAACTAGGCTTGCTCCTCCTCGCGGCGTTGCTGTTGGCCGCCGTGCTGCTGCGCCTGGCAGGCTGGCTGTGACGCCCCGTCCGCCGGTCCTCGTCGCGCTCCTCGGCCCAACCGCAAGCGGCAAGAGCTCACTGGCCCTGGCCCTCGCCGATGCCTACGGTGCCGAGATCGTCAGCTGCGACTCCGCCGCGGTCTACCGGCGTTTCGACATCGGGACCGACAAGGTTCCGCCGGCCGAGAGGCGCGGGATCCCCCATCATCTCGTCGACGTCGCGGACCCGACAGAGGACTACACCGCGGCGCGGTACGCGGCTGACGCGTCTGCCGCCGTTCGGGCCATCAGCGAGCGAGGACGTCTTCCTCTCGTGGCCGGCGGGACGGGTTTCTACTTCCGCGCCTTGACGCGCGGCCTCTTCCCCGGGCCCGGACGCGACGTTCGAGTGCGCGCGCGGCTGCGCGCCATCGCCGCGCGCCGCGGCGTCGAGTTCCTGCATCGCATGGTGGCCCGCGTCGATCCGGCGTCGGCCGCGCGCATCCAGCCGCGCGACTTGATGCGTTTGGAACGGGCGCTCGAAGTCTTCTTTTTGACCGGGCGACCGATGACCGCGCACTTCGCCGCAACCACGTCTCCGCTGCCGGAGTTCGACGTGATTGGCCTCGTGCTCGGCACCCCGCCCGACATCATGTCGCGCATCGAGCGGCGGGTTGACCGTCACTTCGAGCGGGGGTTGGTGGCCGAGGTCCGGGCGCTGCTGGCGAGCGGCGTACCGGCAGCCGCGAGGGCTTTTGCCAGCCTCGGGTACCGCCAGGTGCTCGAGCACGTGCAGGGGCTTCGAGGCGAGGCCGAGACGCGCGCGCTCGTTGTGCGCGAGACCCGTCGTTACGCGCGCCGTCAGTTGATCTGGTTTCGCAAAGAGCCTAATCTAGAAGGCATCTCAGGCCCTGGAGAGCTGCCCGCGACCCTTGACTCCGCGGTGCGGATCATCGACCGGCGTCTCCGGGCAGCTGGCGGCTGCACGCGAGGCGAGGAGATCCGCTGATGTCACCCGAGGCGAAACCGGTTTCCACTTCCCCCAACATCCAGGACGCGTTCCTCAACCACGCCCGGCGAGATCGCCTCCCCGTGCGATTCCGCCTGATCGATGGCTCCGAGTTCGACGGCCGCATCAAGAACTTCGACCGTTTCGCCGTCATCGTCGAGCGCGAGGGATCGGACCAGATGATCTTCAAGCACGCGATTGCGACGATCACCTCGGCCCGCGCGGTCGGCAGCTACTACACCCACCCGCAGCCGGCACAGTGAGCGCCGCCGCCTTTTCGCGCGCGATCGTCATCGTCCTCGACAGCGTGGGGGTTGGCGAACTGCCGGACGCGGCGGAGTACGGCGACCAGGGCAGCAACACGCTTGGCAACATCGCGCGACGCGTGCGCCTGCAGATCCCCGCGCTCCGAGCGCTGGGCCTGCCGCGGATCGTGGCGCTGGAGGGCGTCGAGCCGGTCGCGTCGCCGCAGGCGGCCTTCGGTCGGATGGCGGAGCGGTCGCCGGGCAAGGACTCGGTCACCGGTCACTGGGAGCTCACCGGCCTGTCCCTCGACACGCCGTTCCCGGTGTTCCCGCACGGCTTCCCGCCGGAGACGATCCGCGAGTTCGAGCGGCGCATCGGCCGCGGCACCCTGGGCAACACGGTCGCCTCCGGCACCGTGATCATCGAGGAACTCGGTCCCGAGCACCTGCGCACTGGCCACCCCATCGTCTACACGTCGGCCGACAGCGTGTTCCAGATCGCGGCTCACGAGGAGATCGTCCCCGTCCCCGAACTGTACCGCCAGTGCGAGATTGCCTACGAGATGATGGTGAAGGGGCAGGGCCTGGGCCGCATCATCGCCCGGCCGTTCGTCGGCAAGCCCGGCGCGTTCCAGCGGACCTCGAACCGCCGCGACTTCGCCATGCCGCCGCCGCAGCCCACGCTGCTCGATCGGTTGAAGGACGCCGGGTTTCCGGTCGTCGCCATCGGCAAGATCGAGGACCTCTTCGCGGGCCACGGCATCACCCACGCCGTGCACACCAAGTCGGATGACGAGGGAATGGACGAGATCGAGCGCGCGATGGCTTCGACCTCGCGCGGCCTGATCTTCGCCAACCTCGTCGACTTCGACACGGTCTATGGCCACCGCAACAACGTCGTGGGTTACGCGACCAACCTCGAGCGGTTCGACGCCCGGCTGTCGGAACTGCTGCCGCAACTCCGCCCGGACGACCTGCTGGTGCTGACGGCCGATCACGGCAACGACCCGACCACGTCCAGCACCGATCACGCACGCGAGTACGTGCCCCTGCTCGTCACGGGCCAGCAGGTGCGCGCCGGCGCGGATCTCGGCACGCGCGACACCTTCGCCGACCTGGCCCAGACGCTGGCCGAGAACTTCGGGGTCGGACCGCTGGACCACGGCACCAGTTTCTTGCGGGAGATGACGTAGCCACGGTGCTTCAACCGCCGAGACGCGGAGGACGCCGAGATGGACCTGGAACGCCTGAACGGGCTCTTGATCAACTTTCACGTGTCAGTGTTGAAGGCCGGGATCAAGCGAGTCGTGAACCACTACCCGGATTCTCTGCGCTCTCGGCGTCTCGGCGGTGAAGTCGGCGTCGGTGAAATCGGTGCTTCGGAAGGCGAATCGACGTGAGCCAGCCAATGGGCCCCACCATCCGCGAACAACTGGAACAACGTGAGCGCCAGTTCCTGTCTCCGCGCGCCGCGAGGAGCGCCGAAAGCCGCGGACGGCTGCGGCCCCAGCCCGAGGACGACATGCGGCCGGCGTTCCAGCGGGACCGCGACCGCATCATCCATTGCAAGGCCTTCCGCCGTCTCAAGCACAAGACCCAGGTCTTTTTCTCGCCCGCGGGCGACCACTACCGGACGCGCCTGACGCACACGCTCGAGGTCTCCCAGATCGCGCGCACTCTCGCCAAGTCGCTTCAGCTGAACGAGGACCTCACCGAGGCCATCGCGCTCGGCCACGACCTCGGTCACACGCCCTTCGGGCATTGGGGCGAGCGCGTGCTCGCGGAGTTGATGCCGGGCGGCTTTCGCCACACCGAGCAGAGCCTGCGAGTCGTCGACGTGCTGGAAAGGGACGGCCAGGGGCTGAACCTGACCTTCGAGGTGCGCGACGGGATCGCGCGTCACTCCAAGGGCAAGATGGGGGCGCCGGTCGGTCACGCGGGGCAGCAGGCGCAAACGCTCGAGGGGCAGTGCATCCGAATCGCGGACCTGATTGCCTACGTCAACCACGACACGGACGACGCCATCCGGGCGGGTCTCCTGACCGAGGATCAGTTGCCGGCGGAGGCCATGGCCCTGCTCGGGCCGACGCCGTCCGCGAGAATCGGGAGGATGGTGAAGGATGTGGTGGAGACGACGCTCGACGGCGGTCTCGAAGAGATCGGCATGAGCGACCGGATGTTGCAGGCGACCCTCGGGTTGCGCGCCTTCCTGTTCGAAACCGTCTACGAGAACACGCTCTCGACGGCCGAGTTCCGCAAGGCGTCCGGGATCCTGGGCGGCCTCTGGGAGAAGGTGCACGAGCGGCCGCGCGAGTTCCTGGATGGCCGCACGCTGGAGGCCGAGGGCGTGGATGCGGCCGCCCGGGATTTCCTGGCAGGGATGACCGATCGCTACGCCGTCGGGCTGTTCGAGCGCCTCTACATCCCCAAGCCCTGGGTCGTGCCCCACGATTGGGAGAAGGACTGAGCGCGAGCGGCTCAGCCGGGCTGGAGGCTTGGCGGCGGTGTGCTATAATCAAAGGTCTTTCTCTCATGGATTTGCGTGTTCTGGGGTATCGTCGGTAGGGCATCCATGTCGTTCGTGCTCGATCTCAGCCGGATGCGCGAGGCGCGCGAGCGCATCGTGCGCGTCATTCCGCCGGAGGCGTTTGCGGGCGCCGAAGAGGACGACTACCGCGTCACGTCCCCGGTGCATCTGGCGTTCGAGATATTCAAGGACGGGCGGCAATTCCACCTGGTGGGGGGCGTCAAGGCGACGCTCGATCTCGCCTGCGGCCGCTGTCTCGAACCCTTCCGGCTCTCAGTCGACGCGTCCTTCGATGTCCTCTATCTCCCTCACGCCGAGAACGTGGGCGAAGGGGAGGTGGAGGTGGAAGACGACGACCTGTCCACCGCCTACTACCGGGATGACCAGATCGATCTCGCCCAGTTGGTGCGCGAGCAGTTCTACCTGGCGATCCCGATGAAGCCGCTGTGCCGGGACGCGTGCAAGGGGCTCTGCGTCCATTGCGGCACGAACCTGAACACCGGGTCGTGCAACTGCGCGACCGAGTGGACCGACCCGCGGCTCGAGAGCCTCAAGTCGTTGCTGGACAGAGGCGATGGGGACGTTTGACTCCGGGCCCGGTCGCAAGGTAAGTTTTCTCTTTTCCCAACGGACGGGTTCGTCCGACTGACAGGCGGGACAGCATGCCAAATCCGAAACGACGACATTCCAAGGCGCGCGGCCGGAAGCGCCGCACCCATGACGCCCTCACGCCGGTTGCGCTCGCGGAATGCCCGCAGTGCCACGAGCCGAAGCTGTCGCACCAGGTGTGCCCGCATTGCGGGTACTATCGCGGGCGGCAGGCGGTGGCGGTGAAGGAAGAGTAAGCGCCAGCCGTACGGACCGGCGGCGATCGGCCGCCGGTTGCCGGGCGCGTCCGGCTGGACGCCGGACGCAGCCACGCACCTCGTACTTCTCCCCATGATTCGCATAGCGGTCGACGCCGTGGGCGGCGACTACGGGCCGCGCCCCATCCTGGAGGGCGCGGTGGCCGCGGCGCGCGAGCTGCCGATCAGCCTGACGCTGGTGGGCCCCGTTGAACGGGTGCGGGAAGCGCTCGCGGCGATTCCCGGCGCCGCGTCGCTCGACGTGCGCCTGACCGACTCGGACGAGGCCATCGCGATGGGAGAACGGCCGGTGGCCGCGCTTCGGCGACGACCGAACGCGTCCATCCGGGCCGCCGTGGCCGAAGTGGCGGAGCATCGTGCCGACGCGCTCTTCAGCGCCGGGAACACGGGCGCGACGGTGATGGCCGCTTACACGGGCCTCGGGATGCTCCGCGGCGCAGAGCGCCCGGCGCTGGCCGCGACCATCCCGACGCGCCGCCACGTGGCCGTGTTGCTCGACGTGGGCGCGAACGTGGAGTGCCGGCCGGCCCACCTGGTCCAGTTCGCCGCCATGGGGACGGTGTTCGCCCGCGTGGCGCTCGGCATCGAGCGCCCGCGCGTCGCGCTCCTGTCGATTGGCGAGGAAGAGACGAAGGGAAACGACCTGACGCGGGAGGCGCACCGCGCGCTGAAGGCCTCGGGTCTCGAGTTCGCCGGCAACGTGGAGGCGCGCGACATCTACGCGGGGGGCGCCGACGTCATCGTGTGCGACGGGTTCACGGGCAACATTGCGCTCAAGGTGAGCGAGGGCCTCGTCGAGATGATCGGCGGCGTGCTGCGCGAAGGGTTCGAGGCGGGCGGGCCGGGTGGGCCGGCGGCAGAGGCGTTCCGCGTGTTCGAGAAGCGGGTCCACCACGACGAGTACGGCGCCGCGCCCCTGCTCGGCGTCGCCGGCCTCGCGCTGGTCGGCCATGGCCGGTCGTCGCCTCGGGCGGTACAGAGCGGGATCGGCATGGCGTACCGGTTCGCGTCGTCCGATTTCATCGCCCGGGTACAGCAGGAAATCACCCAATCTGGAGACTCTCACCAGTGATTGCCTTCATCTTTCCCGGACAGGGTTCGCAGGCCGTCGGCATGGGCAGGGAACTGGCCGACACGTTCGAGATTTGCCGAGAGACGTTCGCCGAGGCGGACGCTGCGCTCGGTGAGCCCCTCAGCCGCCTGTGCTTCGAGGGGCCAGAGGATCAGCTGCGCCTCACCGAGAACACGCAGCCGGCCATCCTGACGATGAGCGTCGCGGCGTACCGGCTGCTCGCGTCGCGCGGCTTCGAGCCGGCGTTTGTCGCCGGCCACAGCCTCGGTGAATACTCCGCCCACGTTGCGGCGGGCACGATCGGCTTCGCCGACGCGGTTCGCACGGTCCGCCGCCGCGGCCGCTACATGCAGGAGGCGGTGCCCGTGGGAGAGGGTGCGATGGCGGCCGTGCTCGGCCTCGACGCGGCGGCCGTGGCGAAGGCCTGCGAGGATGCCGCCCAGGGCCAGGTGGTGAGCCCGGCCAACATGAACATGCCCGGGCAGGTGGTCATTGCCGGCGCTCGGGATGCCGTGGCGCGGGCGTCGGAGATCGCCAAGGCCATGGGCGCCAGGCGGGTCGTCCCGCTTCCCGTGAGCGCCCCGTTTCACTGCGCCATGATGAAGCCCGCCGAGGATCGGCTGGCGCACGACCTCCGCGCACTGTCCGTCTCGACTCCGCGTGTGCCGGTGGTTGCCAACGTCGACGCGCAGCCGAAGCGCGACGCGAACTCGGCCATCGACGCGCTCGTGAAGCAGGTGTCGTCGCCCGTGCTGTGGGAGGATGTGATGCGGCGACTTGCATCCGAAGGCGTCCGCAGTTATGTTGAGGTGGGCCCAGGCACTGTACTGACGGGTCTCGGGCGCAAGATCCAGCGCGACGCGACGTATGCCAACGTCGAGGACCCCAAGGGGCTCGAGGCCGTCGCGGCGCTCTTCGCATAGAATCCCTCACCCCAACCGTGTATCATGTGGCGCTCCTTGGAGCGCCCGTACAGGGGACGCATGTTCGAGCTGACCGGGAAGGTCGCAATCGTGACGGGGGCCTCGCGCGGCATCGGCCTCGCGATCAGCGCCGCGCTGGCGCGGCAGGGCGCCCTGGTGGTGCTCACCGACGTGCTCGCCGAGGCGGTTGAGCAGGCGGCAAAGGACCTGGCGGCGACCGGGGCGAAGACGGATTTCGCCACGCTCGACGTGACGAGCCTCGAGAGCGCGCAGCAGGTCGTCGACCTGGTACTGCGGCGCCACGGCCGCGTCGACATCCTGGTGAACAACGCCGGCATTACCCGCGACCAGCTCCTGATGCGCATGAAGCGCGAGGACTGGGACGCCGTGCTGTCGATCAACCTGACCGGCGCGTTCAACTGCTCGCAAGCTGTGCTGCGGCCCATGATGAAGCAGCGGTCCGGCCGCATCATCAGCATCAGCTCGGTCGTCGGCCAGATGGGCAACGCCGGGCAGTCGAATTACGCGGCCTCGAAGGCGGGGCTGATCGGGTTCAGCAAGTCGCTGGCCCGCGAGGCCGCGTCGCGCGGCCTCACCGTCAACGTGGTCGCGCCGGGGCTGATCGACACCGACATGACGCGCGCCCTCCCGGACGCGGTCCGCGAGGAGTGGGTGTCGAAGGTGCCCCTCGCAAGGTTCGGGACTCCCGACGACGTCGCGCAGGCCGTCTGCTTCCTGGCGGCCGACGAGGCGTCCTACATCACCGGGCAGGTGATCGCTGTGAACGGCGGCATGTACACGTAGGAGGATGAATGGCTGCGGTTGCTGACAAGGTCAAGAGCATCATCGTTGAACAGTTGGGCGTGGACGAAGAAGAGGTCACCCCGGATGCCTCGTTCGTGGACGACCTCGGCGCGGACTCGCTCGACACGGTCGAACTGGTGATGGCCTTCGAGGAGGAGTTCGGCATCGAGATCCCTGACGAGGACGCCGAGAAGATCACCCGCGTGAAGGAAGCGGTCGAGTACATCGAGGGGCACGCGAAGGCGAAGAAGTAGCGGCGGGCCGCGGACACGTGCGACGTAGCGTCCGGCTCCCGCCGGACGCTGCTAATCCGGCTGACGCCGGAGTCCACGTACTTGGTGCATGGGTGTGGCGCCGGGCTCCCGGCCTGCGCCCGGCTCCACCAAACGGAGGGATCTTGAGCAGGCGAGTCGTCGTCACAGGCATCGGCCTCCTTTCGTCCATCGGGATCGGGACGGAGGCCAACTGGCAGGGCCTTCTGGCCGGCCGCAGCGGCATCGGCCCGATCACGCGGTTCGACACGACCGGGTTCGCCGCCACGATTGCGGGCGAGGTCAGGGGGTTCGATCCGCTTCAGTTCGTCGAGAAGAAGGAAGTCAAGAAACTCGACATCTTCATCCAGTACGCCCTGGCGGCCTCCCAGTTCGCCGTGGACGACGCGGCCTTGAAGGTCACCGCAGAGAACGCCACGCGCGTCGGCGTCTTCATCGCGTCGGGCATCGGCGGATTCAGCACCATCGAGCGCGAGCACACGGCGCTGATGGAGGGCGGGCCGCGGAAGATCTCGCCGTTCTTCATCCCGGCCGCGATTATCAACCTGGCCGCCGGCCAGGTGTCGATCCGCTTCGGCGCCAAGGGGCCGAACCTCGCCACGTGCACGGCCTGCTCGGCGTCCGCCCACGCGGTTGGCGAGGCGGCGGAGTTGATCAAGCGCGGTGACGCGGACGTCATGATCGTGGGGGGCTCCGAGGCGGCCATCACGCCCATGGGCGTGGGCGGCTTCGCCGCCATGCGCGCCCTCTCTACGCGGAACGATGCGCCGGAACGGGCCAGCCGGCCGTTCGACAAGGAACGCGACGGCTTCGTCATCGGGGAGGGCTCCGGCGTGCTGATTGTCGAGGAACTCGGCGTGGCGCTTGCCCGCGGCGCGCGCATCTACGCCGAGATCGTCGGCTACGGCGCCTCCGCCGATGCGTTCCACATCACGGCACCGGCCGAGGATGGCGACGGCGCGGTCCGTTCGATGCAGATGGCGCTGCGCAACGCGCGCGTCAGCCCGTCGGACGTGATGTACGTCAACGCCCACGGAACGTCGACGCCGCTCAACGACAAGCTCGAGACGGCTGCCATCAAGCGGTGCTTCGGCGACCACGCGGCGAAGCTCGCGATCTCCTCCACCAAGTCGATGACCGGGCACCTGCTCGGCGCGGCCGGCGGCCTGGAAGCGGGCATCACCGCGCTGGCGGTCCACCACCAGGTGATGCCGCCGACGATCAACCTCGAGAACCCCGACCCCGAGTGCGACCTCGACTACGTGCCGAACGCCTGCCGCGCGGCGAGCATTCCGTACGCGCTGTCGAACTCGTTCGGGTTCGGCGGCACGAACGCCAGCCTGCTGCTCAAGCGATTCGAGCAGTAGGGCGGCAACCTAGGCTAGGGGCTAGGAGCTTTGAGGGGCTGGGGGCTAGGGGCTAGGAAAGACAGTCAGGCTTGTATCCAGCCCCCTGGCGTCTAGACCCTAGCCCCCAGCCCCTAGCCCCTGTATCCTGTTTCCTATGAAGATCGCCGTCTGCATCAAGCAGGTCCCCTCGCGCGACTGGCAGCCGCGCATCAACGAGTCCCACGACTGGATCCGCGAGCAGGACGCGTCGTTCGAGATGAACGAGCCCGACGCGTACGCGCTCGAGGAAGGCCTTCGACTCAAGGAGAAGCACGGCGGCGAGGTCGTCGTCTGCTCCGCCGGCCCGGCGCGTGTGTCGCAGGTGCTCCGCGAGGCGCTCGCCCGAGGGGCGGATCGCGCCATCCATGTCGATGCGGACGGGCTGGCGCAGGCCGACGCGTTTGCCGTCGCCACGGCCCTGGCCGAGGCGATGCGCGGGGAGCAGTTCGACCTGGTGCTGACCGGCTTGCAGTCGGACGACCAGGGCTTTGCCCAGGTCGGCGTCGTCCTGGCGGAACTGCTCGGCATGCCGCACGCGACCATCATCATGGAAGTGAGGGCGGAGGGCGGCGGCCTGCGCGTGAAGCGCGAGCTCGAGGGCGGCTGGTTCCAGTGGGTCTCGATGCCGCTGCCCGCGCTGCTCACGATCCAGAGCGGGATCAACCAGCTGCGCTATGCCACGCTCAAGGGCATCATGGCGGCGAAGAAGAAGGAGATCAGGAAGGCCGCGCCGCCCGACCGCCTGCCGGCCCGCCAGCGCATCGTCAACCTCTACGCGCCACAGAAGGCGAAGCAGACGCAGGTGATCGGGGGCTCGCCCGCCGAGGCCGCCGCGGAACTGGTCCGCCGCCTGCGGGACGAAGCAAGGGCGATCGATTAACTGCGGTCGACGCGTTCACGGTTCACCGTTCAGCGTTGACCGTTTACCGTCGACCGTTGCACGCTTGCACCGTCGACCATTCAGCGTGAGCGACTGTCTATGATTCTCGTGATTGCCGAGCAGCGTGAAGGCAAGCTGAACCGGGCGAGCTGGGAGGCGGTGACCGCCGCGCAGCAGCTCGCGGCGAAGGCGGGGCAGCCGCCCATCAAGGTTGCCGTGGCGGGCGGGCAGCCAGGCGCGAGCGCGGGCGAGCTGGCTGCCGCTGCCGTCGAGGAGGTCATCGCGCTCCAGGGGCCGGCCCTCGACCCGTACACCGCGGACGCGTTCGCAGCCGCCCTCGCGGACCTGGTTGCCGCGCAGGCGCCCCGCTACGTGGTGTTCCCGCATACCTACCAGGCCCGCGACTTCGTGCCGAAGCTTGCCGCCCGCCTGCAGCGTGCGCTCATCACGGACGTCGTCGGGATCACCGAGGCACAGGGACAGCCGGCGTTCACGCGCCTGGTGATGCAAGGCAAGCTTGCCGCCGACGTCGTGCCCGAGGGCGAGGCACCGTTCCTCGTCACCGTGCAGGCAGGCGCCTTCCAGGCCGATGCGGCGGCGCGCGGCGCCTCGCCGGCGCCGGTCACGACGGTCGAGGCCGGCGTGGATGCTGCCGCCATTCGCCAGAAGCCGGAAGCGCCGTTCCGGGAGGCGAAGCAGGCGGTGGACCTGTCGCAGGCCGAGCGCATCGTCGCGGTGGGCCGCGGGATCAAGGAGAAGGACAAGCTCCCGATTGCCGAGCAGCTGGCCCAGGCACTCAACGCAGAAATCGCCGCGTCGCGGCCGATCTGCGACGCCGGTTGGCTGCCGCTCGAGCGGCAGGTGGGCAGCTCCGGGCAGACGGTGGCACCAAAGCTCTACGTGGCACTCGGCATTTCCGGCGCCATTCAGCACGCGGTCGGCATGAAGGGCGCGAAGACCATCGTCGCGATCAACAAGGACGCCGAAGCTCCGATCTTCGAGCTGGCCGACTACGGCATCGTCGGGGATCTGTTTGAAGTTGTGCCAGCGCTGATCAAGGCGCTGCAAGGCTGACGCCTTGAAACGGAAAATTGAAAACGGAGAATTGAAAACAAGGGGTGCCGCTTCGCGGCACCTTTTCCGTTTTTCGTTTTCCGTTTTCCGTTGACGTCATTCATGCTCTCCACCTGGTTGTTCCGCCTTCTCGTCCTCGGCTTCCTGGCCCTGTTCGGCGTGCAGGTAGCCAAGCGGCTGCGGCTGGTTTCCAGCGCCAAGGGCACGCTCGACACCCGCGACATCCCCGCACGCGCGAACCGTTTCCTGAAGGAAGTCGTTCTTCAGACCAAAGTCATCGCGGAGAAGCCAGCCGTCGGCGTGGCGCACGCCCTCGTGTTCTGGGGGTTCGTGGCGTTCGCGGGCTACACGACCGCCCAGTTCGCTCGCGGCCTGGGACTTGTCGACGTCACTGGCACGCGCGCCTTTCATCTCTACGCGCTCGCCGTCGTCCCCTTCGCCGTGCTCGTCATCGCGGGGATCGTGTTTCTCCTCGTTCGACGCGTCGTCTTTCGGCCCGAAGCGCTGGGGCCCCTCTCCGTCGAATCGGTGCTCATCGGCGGCTTCATCGCGACGCTGATGGTCACCTTCCTGCTCGACTTTCGGCTCACCGGCACGGCGGCCGCCGTCAACTGGTGGCTGCACGCACTCATCATCCTCGTCTTCCTCGTCCTGATCCCCGACTCGAAGCACTTCCACCTGGTGCTGTCGCCAGCGACCGTTTTCCTCAAGTCGCCGGTGCTCGGGAATGTCCGGAACCTGGACTTCGAGAAGGAGGAAGTCGGCCTCGAGACCGTGAAGGACCTCGAGAAGAAGCAGGTACTCGACGCGTTCACCTGCGTCGAGTGCGGCCGCTGCCAGATGAACTGCCCGGCGTACCGGACGGGCAAGGCGCTGAACCCCAAGAAGCTGATCCTCCAGAACGAGGACGCGCTGCTCGACGGCAAGATGGACGCGCGGCTGGTGGACGTCTACGACCCTGACGTGTTGTGGCAATGCACCACGTGCGGGGCGTGCGAGAACCAGTGCCCGGTGGGGATCGAGCACCTTCCGCTGATCATCGGCGCCCGCAGGGGTCTCGTGTCGAACGGCGAGGCGCCCGACGCGCTCGGCGCCATGTACAACCAGTTGGAGCGCAGAGGCAACATCTGGGGCCTCGGGAGCGACCAGCGCCAGAAGTTCGTGACCGCCGCGGGCCTCGAGACCTTCGACGCGTCGAAGCACGAGTACCTGATGTGGCTCGGCTGCGCCGGGTCGTACGACGCGGACTTCCAGAAATCGCTCCGGTCGCTGTTCGACGTGCTGCGGTCGCGGGGCGTCACCTTCGGCGTGCTGGCGAAGGAGCGGTGCACTGGCGACCCGGCCAAGCGCACGGGGAACGAGTACATGTTCCAGGAGCTGGCCAACGCGAACATCGAGGAGTTCCGCGCGGCGGGGACGAAGAAGATCCTCACGGCCTGCCCGCACTGCGTCAAGACGATCGGCGAGGACTATCAGCACTTCGGCTTCGAGGCCGAGGTGGTCCACTCGGCGGTGCTGCTCGAACGAATCACGACCGACGTGCGCCTGCCGGCTACCGACGATGTCACGCTCCACGACGCATGCTACCTGGCGCGGTATGCCGGGCACGTCGACGAGCCTCGCGAGGTCCTGGGACGGGTCGGCGCAGCCGTGCGAGAGCCCGTGCGCAACCGGGACAACCCGTTCTGCTGCGGTGCCGGCGGCGGCCTCCTGTTCGAGGAGCACGAGGAAGGCAAGCGGATCAGCCAGGAGCGATTCGAGCAGCTCCAGGCGACCGGCGCCGGCACGATCATCACCGCCTGCCCCTTCTGCTCGATCATGCTGAAGGGCGCGCAGGCGAGCGCGAACGCCACGACGCAGGTCGTGGACCTGATGACTTACGTGGACGGCCGTCTCAAGGCGGTGGGGACACCGCCGGCGGGCGGCGGCGACACGGCTTCCGCGCGGCCCGCGCCGTGACCGAGCCGGCCTGGCGCGCGTCGCCGGCGAAGCGGTTCGAAGCGGCGGCCATCGCCGCGCTCGGCTACCCCCTCGTCGCTGCGATCGCGGCCACGTACCGCTGGCAGCAAGACGGCGCGGAGCGCCTGGACGAGGTCGTGGGCGCTGGCCGCCAGCCGATCCTCGCGCTCTGGCACGGCCGCATCCTGCCGGCCATCCCGTTCTTCCGCGACCGTGGCGTCGTCGCAATCACCAGCGAGAACTTCGACGGCGAGTGGATTGCCCGAATCATGCGCCGGTTCGGGTACGCGGCGGCGCGCGGTTCGACGTCGCGCGGCGGCAAGCGCGCCCTCCTGCAGATGAAGCGCGACATGGCGGCGGGAAAGTGGACCGCGTTCACGGTTGACGGCCCGCGAGGGCCGGCGTACCGCGCGCAGGCCGGCGCCGTCTGGCTGGCGAAGGCGACGGGGAACCCGGTGGTGCCCTTCCACATCGAGGCGGAGCGACACTGGCTCGCGAAGAGCTGGGACGTTGCGCAGGTGCCGAAGCCATGGAGCCGGGTCGCGATTGCCATCGGCGAACCGCTGTATGTGGGCGACGACGCGGACGAGGCGGCGATCGAAGGCGCGCGCAGACAGCTCGAGGAGCGCTTGCGCGCCCTGCACGGGCGAGCGCTCGCGATGATCGGTCGTAGCGCGGACCTTTAGGTCCGCGGTAGGCGCCGGCCTTCAGGCCGGTGCTTGGCAGCGGATATGTCCCTGGTCCTTGTTCATTCCGATCGCTTCGCCGACCACGCCCCACCGACCGGGCACGCCGAAAGCGTGGAACGCGCGAGGGTGGCCGCCGCGGTCGCCGGCCGGTGGGCCGCTCGCGGCGGCACGGTCCTCGCGCCCCGCGCTGCCACCCTGGACGAACTGGCGCGGAACCACAGCCCCGAGTACATCCAGGCAGTCGCCGCGACATCCGGCCGCGCCGCGGCATTCGACCCCGACACCTACACGTCGCCGGCGTCCTACGGAGTGTCTCTGCTCGCGGCGGGGGCGGCGCTGGTCGCGGTCGAGACGGTGATGGCCGACGGCGACACTCGGCCAAAGCCTCGTGCTACGGAAGAACCTCCGGACCTGCTGCGCGCCGCCTTCGCGCTCGTGCGGCCCCCGGGACACCATGCGCTCCGCGACCAGGCGATGGGATTCTGCCTGTTCAACAACATCGCCATTGCCGCCCGCCACGCCCTCGCCAACGGCGCGAGGCGCGTCGCGATCGTGGACTTCGACGTCCACCACGGCAATGGCACCCAGTGGGCGTTCTACGACGACCCTCGCGTGCTCGTCGTATCCACGCATCAGTTCCCCTTCTATCCGGGCACGGGCGCGGCCGGCGAAGCGGGCGTCGGCCGTGGCGAAGGCTTCACGCTCAATGTCCCGATGTCGGCGGGCGCCAGTGATGGCGACTACCTCCTGGTGTTCACACAGGTGATCGAGCCCGTGGTGTCCACCTTTCGCCCGGACCTTCTTCTCGTTTCAGCCGGCTACGACGCGCACGACGCGGATCCCCTGGCCCGCATGCACGTGACGACACCTGGGTTCCGGAGGATTGCCGAGCGGGTTCGCCTGATGGCGGAGGAGAGCGCCGGCGGGCGGCTGATGCTCGTGTTGGAGGGCGGCTACAACCTGGCCGCGCTCGACCAGAGCCTCCAGGCGACCATCGACGTCCTCTCGGCAGCGCCCCGCCGGCAGAAGCCAGTCTACCGTCCCGGCCTGCCCGGCCATCCCGAGCCGACCTACAAGGGCCGGGCCGCCGTGGAGGCGGTGCGGGCAGCCCAGCAGCGCTATTGGCCTGGGATATAATTCAGAGATCTGTAGGATTCGGGAATCAGGAGCCAGGATTCAGGGCCGAACCGAATCCTGATTCCTGCCGAGGAACCCACACGTGCGCGAGTACAAACCGCAATCGCTCGACAGGAAGTGGCAGCAGCGCTGGGCCGAGAGCCGGGCCTTCGAGGTGATCGAGGACCCGGCGAAGCCGAAGTACTACTGTCTGGAGATGTTCGCCTACCCGTCCGGGCACGCCCACGTGGGCCACGTCCGAAACTACATGATTGGCGACGTCATCGCGCGCTACAAGCGGGCGCGCGGCTTCAACGTCCTGCACCCCTTCGGTTGGGATGCGTTCGGCCTTCCCGCCGAGAACGCGGCGATCAAGGGCGGCATCCACCCGGAAACGTCCACGCGCGCGAACATCGCGCACATGAAGGGGCAGCTGCAGCGCCTGGGCATCAGCTACGCGTGGGACCGCGAAATCGCAACCTGCGACGTGGACTACTACAAGTGGAACCAGTGGCTGTTCCTGAAGATGTACGAGCGCGGCCTCGCCTACCGGCGGCGCTCGACGGTCAACTGGTGCCCCAGCTGCCAAACGGTGCTGGCCAACGAGCAGGTCGTCGAGGGCGGGTGCTGGCGCTGCGGCACGCTCGTCACGTCCCGGAACCTGGAGCAGTGGTTCCTGCGGATCACGCATTACGCGCAGGAACTGCTCGACGCGACGGACCGCCTCGTGGATTGGCCCGAGAAGGTCCTGACGATGCAGCGGAACTGGATCGGGCGATCGGAGGGGACCCGCGTCGGCTTCCCGCTGATGCCGGCCGCCTTCGAGCCGGGCGGCGCGGCAAGCCTGCCGGTGGTGCCCGAAGGCGCTGCTCGCATCGACGTCTTCACCACGCGAATCGACACGATTTACGGGGCAACCTTCGTCCTGCTGGCGCCGGAGCACGAGCTGGTCGAGCAGTTTGCCGTCGAGTCCGGCAGCCCGGAGGCGTTTCGGGCGCAGGCGCAGCGGTTCCGGGCTCAGGACCGCACCGCCCGGCTGACGGGTGAGATCGAGAAGGAAGGGTTCTTCACCGGTCGCTACGCGGTGAACCCGTTTACCGGGCAGGCCGTGCCGCTGTGGGTGGCGAACTTCGTCCTGGGCGAGTACGGCACCGGGGCCGTGATGGCGGTGCCCGCTCACGACCAGCGCGACTTCGAGTTTGCCCGCAAGTACAACCTGCCGGTCACTGTCGTCATCCAGCCGGAGGGTGCGGCGGCCCTGACGCCGGACACGATGACCGAGGCGTACGTGGAGCCGGGACGCGTGGTGGACTCCGGCGACTTCACCGGGCTCTGGTCCACCGACGCCATTCCGCAGATGGCGACGGCGGCGGAGGCACGGGGCATCGGCACCCGCACCGTGCAGTTCCGGCTGAAGGACTGGGGCATTTCGCGCCAGCGGTACTGGGGCACGCCGATCCCGATCGTCTACTGCGACACATGTGGCATGCAGCCGGTGCCGTACGACCAGCTGCCGGTGGCCCTGCCCAAGGTCGCGCAGTTCACGGGCCGCGGCGACTCGCCGCTCGACTCACGTGCCGGAGTTCGTCCACACCACGTGCCCGGGCTGCGGCGGCCCCGCCCGCCGCGAGACCGACACGATGGACACGTTCGTCGATTCGTCGTGGTACTTCTACCGCTACTGCGACCCGCGGAACGGCCAGCTGCCGTTCGACCCGGCGAAGGTGAAGTACTGGTGCCCGGTGGATTTCTACAGCGGCGGCGTCGAGCATGCCATCCTGCACTTGATCTACTCGCGGTTCTTCTGCCGGGTGTTCCGCGACCTCGGCATGGTGGAGCACGACGAGCCGTTCACGCGTCTGCTCACGCAGGGCATGGTGTTGAAGGACGGCAGCGCGATGTCGAAGTCGAGGGGCAACGTCGTCGACCCCGACGACATGATCGGCAAGTACGGCGCCGACGCCCTCCGCCTGTACGTGATGTTCGTGGCGCCCCCGGAGAACGAGATCGAGTGGACGGACGCCGGCCTCGAGGGGAGCGCCCGGTTCCTGGCGCGCGTCTGGCGGCTGGTGGACCAGTGGAGCGACCAGCTGCCCGGGGCCGCGCCCGGCGGGCTCGACGCGCTTCGCCTGACCGAGGCCGAGCAGCGGGTGCGGCGCGTGGCCCACGAGACGATTCGCCGCGCGACGCACGACCTCGATCCGCGCGTGCACCTCAACACCGTCGTCTCCGCGCTGATGGAGATGGTGAACGAGCTGTACGCCTTCTCCGAGGAGCACACGGCGACGGGGGCGCCCGGGCGGCGGCCGAAGAACGACGGCACGCCGGTCGCGGAGCGGCCGGAATCGCTGGCGGTGCTGAAGGAAGCGCTCGACGCGCTGGTGCTGGTGCTGTCGCCCTTCGCGCCGCACATCGCGGAGGAGTTGTGGGAGCTGCTCGGTCACCAGGGAGGCCTCGGCGCAGCCTCGTGGCCGTCCTACGATCCGGTCGTCGCGCGCTCGACGGAGATCGTCGTCCCTGTGCAGGTGAACGGCAAGCTGCGAAGCCGGCTGACGGTACCGCCGGACATCGCGGAGCCGGCACTGCAGGCGTTGGCGCTTGGCGACCCGGCGGTCCTCGCGCACACGGCCGGCAAGACCGTCCGCAAGATCATCGTGGCCAAGGGCCGCCTGGTCAACGTGGTGGCGAACTGACAAGCTGGCAGCAGGCAGCGGACATCGGTGTAGTTCCGGGCGTCCCTGCCTCGAGTTTCTGGGACAGCCGAAGGCCCAGCGCCGAGAGCCGGACACGCACAGTGACATCGTGGTACACAAAATCGCGCTTCGTGCTCCTCGTCCTCTCCGCGCGTCGGCTCGGGCTCGTGCGGCTACGCGCTCGCGGGGCGCGGCTCCACCTTGCCCGAGTCGATCCGCACCATCGGCGTGCCCGTGTTCACAAACCGCACGCCGTACTACGAGGTGGCGCCCGTCCTGACGCAGAGCGTCCGCACGGAGCTGATCGGACGGGGCAAGTACAAGGTCCTCCCGCAGGATACGGGCGTGGATGCGGTGCTGAAGGCCGAAGTGACTTCGCTCTCCCTTACGCCGAGCGGCTTCAACGAGAACCAGGTGGCCACGCGCTACGCGGCCACGGTGGTCGTCTCGATCCAGCTCGTACAAGCCTCGGACAACAAGGTGCTGTGGCAGAATCCCAGCCAGGTGTTCCGCGAGGAGTACGCCGTCGCTTCGGGCGACACCACGCAACTGGACCCCAACGCCTTCTTCGGCCAGTCGTCGAACGCCGTCCAGCGCATGGCGACCGACTTCGCGCGGAGCGTGGTCGGGGCCATCCTCGAGGCCTTCTAGTGCCCGGCCGCCTCACTCCCGCGGCGGTTCGCCAGCAGATCTCGACCGGCCAGATCGAGCCTCTCTACCTCCTCACCGGCAACGACGAGGTGGGGATGTCCGAGCTGGCTGCGGCCCTTGCCGACAGCGTCGAAGAGGACTTCCGCGCGTTCAACGTCCAGCGGTTCTACGGGTCGGACAGCGGGATGAAGCTCGCGGCGGTTCTCGATGTCGCGAGCACGCTGCCGCTGCTCTCGCCGCGCCGCGTGGTCGTCCTGCTGCAGGCCGAACGGGTCCTGACGAGCCGGAAGAAGCAGGCGGCGGCCGAGGAGACCGAGGCCGACGACGAGGGCGAGGCGGAGGCGGGCGGGGGCAAGGGCCAACTGGCCGTGCTGAAGGCGTACGCCAGTCACCCGCACTCGCACGCGACGGTGGTGATCGCGGGTTCCGGACTCGCCCGGACGTTCGAGCCGCTCGCGCGGCAGGCCGCCTACGTCGTGTGCGACGCCAACTTCGACGTCATCACCGAGTTGGCCCGCCAGCACGGCGTCCGGTTCGATCGGGGCGCGGTCGATCTGCTCAGGCAGCGCGCGGGCACCGGCGAGACGATCGATAGCGGACGGCTCCGCGACGACGTGGAGCGGGTGCTGCTCTACGCGGCGGGGCGGCAGGTCATTACGCGGGACGTCGTGGCGGAGGTCGTCGGGCGGCCAGCCGCGGCCGGCGGCCGCAAGTTGTGGAGCGAATTGGCCGACCGGAACACCGCGGCGGCACTCGCCGAGCTGCACCTGCAGCTGGCCGACGGCGCCGTGCCCTACATGCTGCTCGGCATGGTTCGCTCGGTCATCGAACGAACCGTCGCGGCGCGCGATCTGCCACGCGCCGTGGACGCGCTGATGCGGACGGACCTCGCCCTCAAGACGTCGGGCGGAGACCCGCGCGTGCTGCTCGAACGCCTGATCGTGGAGATGTGCGCGACTGCGCGGGAACGGGGGTAGAAGGCTCTCGGCTCTCGGCTTTGGGCTTCAGGCTCTCGGCGCTGACCGAGGCTAGCGCCGGTCCTAAAGCCAAAAGCTCAAAGCCAAAAGCCTGGAGCCAAAAGCCTAGAGCCGCGCGAGCCGCTAGGCGGTCAGCTTGGTCAGCCGGGCCTGCATCCGCGACTTGTACCGGGCGGCGGCGTTGTCGTGGATGATGCCCTTCCTGGCCATCTTGTCGATCAGCGAGACGGTCGCGCGGAACTGTCCCTTGGCGCCGTCGACGTCCTTGACGTCCATCGCCGCGCGGATGGACTTCAGGGCGCTGCGGAGCTTCGAACGGAACTCCCGGTTGTGTTCGCGGTGCTTGACGCTCTGGCGGTGCGCCTTCAGCGCGGATGCATGGCTGGCCACGTTGCTCTTCCCCTGGTTGTCTCTCGTGCGGCAGGCAGGGACGCCCGCCTTACTGGCCGGCCCCGTTGGACCAGCGCGAAACCCTAATCATAGCACAGGTGGGGCAATCAGGTAGGACGCCGCCCGCGACCCGCCGGGCTGTTGCCGGGCTGCCCACGAGCCGAAACAACCCTTTGCGAGCTCAGCTAGAAGTAGCGGCGGGCCTGCCGGCTGCGCCGGCGCGCCTGCGAGCCCGGCTGGCAGGGACGCCTGCCCCTACTGCACGCCCGCGAGATTTGAGACATGTCCATCCCCATCGTCGGCGAAGTCAGCGCGATCCTGGCGGCCATGCAGTCCCGGTGCCCGTCAGTGGCGGGCCATTGCCGCCGGGTCTCGGAGTACTCGTCGCTGCTCGCGATTCAGTACCGGTCTTCCGGGCGACCTGGTCGGCACGATCCGGCTGGGGGGGCTCCTCCACGACCTTGGGAAGATCGCGATCCCGGAACGGATCCTGGCCAAGCCCGGCCGTTTGACCGACCGCGAGTGGGCGCGGCTTCGGCACCACCCTGAGGCCGGCGTGGCGATGGTGGACCGCCTGGGATTCGACGCCTCGATTGCGGAGATCGTGCTCTATCACCACGAGCGCATGGACGGCAGCGGTTACCCGGACGGGATGCTTGGCGACGCCATCCCGTGGCCGGTGCGGATCGTCAGCGTGATGGACGCCTACGACGCCCTGACCAGCCCGAGAGCCTATCGCGACGCGCTCTCGATCGATGCCGCGCGCACGCTGCTGTCGCGGGAGGCGGGCGTCCAGTACTGCCCGTGGGTCGTCAGCGGCCTCCTGTCCCTCCCGCGTCGCGTGCTCGATTCCGTCGCGCGCGGCGACATGACCGAGTACCAGCCCGACACGAGCCCGAGCGCCGCGGCGCTGGCCGCCGCCACCCAGGCCTGGCCCATCTCGTCGCTGGTCTGGCAGGCTGACGCGGTCGCGACGCTCTAGTACCGGACATCCGATTCGGGGCGAATTCGACAACCTGCCTTCCCAGCCGTGGCACCAACTGGCAGGAAGTCGAATTCGTCCCGATCGCATTTCCGCGTACAATGCCGCGGATGATCGCAGTCGAGGGGCTCACCAAGGTCTACGGCGGCCTCAAGGCCGTGGACAACCTGTCGTTCTCGGTGTCGGGCGGCGAGGTGGTGGGCCTGATCGGCCCGAACGGCGCCGGCAAGACTTCCACGCTGAAGTGCATGGTCGGCATCCAGGCGCCGAGCGCCGGGGCCGTCCGCATCGCGGGCCATGACATCGTGACCGACGCGATCGAGGCGAAGCGCCGGCTGGCCTTCATGCCGGACGAGCCGCAGCTGTTCGAGTACCTCACGGTCCGCGAGCACCTGGGGCTGGTCGGGCGCCTGTACGGCGTCACCGACGTCGAGCGGCGGGCCTCGTCGCTGCTGCAGGAACTCGAGCTCGCGGGCAAGGAGAAGTCGCTGCCCGGCGAGTTGTCGCGCGGCATGAAGCAGAAGCTGGCCATCGCGTGCGGCCTGCTGCACGAACCCTCCGCGCTGCTGTTCGACGAACCGCTCACCGGTCTCGACCCCATCGGCATCAAGCGGATGAAGCAGACGATCGTCTCCCGCGCGCGCGGGGGCGCGGCCGTCGTCGTCTCCTCGCATCTCCTGCACCTCGTGGAGGAGATCTGCACCCGCATCCTGATCATCAACAAGGGCGTGAAGATCGCGGACGGCACGCTGGAGGAACTTGCGGCGCGCGCGGACCTCGCCTCCGGCGACTCCGACCTCGAGCAGATCTTCCTGCGCGCGACCGGGCACGAGGACAGCCTCGAGGCGTCGTGATTGGGACCTTCATCTACCTCACGTTCCGCTCGTTCCGGAACCGGGCTGCCCGGCGCTTCAAACGTCTGCGCGAGCCGCGCTACGTCGCGGGCCTGCTGGTGGGGCTGGCGTACTTGTATTTTGCGGTGCTGCGCAACCAGTTGCGGGCGGCGCGGAGGGGAGGAAGCCTCTTCGGTGATCCGGCGTTCGCCGCGGCTGTGCCGTCCATCGTCGTCGCGGGCGGCATCGTCCTCTGGTTCGTGGCGCTGGTTGCGTGGTTCTGGCCCTCTACCGAGCCGCCGTTGAAGTTCACCGGCGCCGAGGTGCAGTTCTTCTACACGGCGCCCGTCCGCCGCCGTCAGATTCTCAACTACAAGCTGCTCCGCTCCCAGGTGGGTGTCGTGTTCGGCGTCCTGGTCGCCGCTCTCTTCTCGGGCGCGGCGACGGCAGCGGCGTCCGGGCGATGGACCTTCCTGATTGGGGGGCTGATCCTGTTCTCCACGCTGCGACTGCACCTGCTCGGCGTGGCCTTCAGCCGCGAGAGCCTCCGGGGCAGCGGCTCTGTGCCGGTCCGCGCATGGATCCCGCCCGCGGTCACCGCGGTGCTGTCGGGACTCGTCGTGGTTCCCGTCGTGGTCCACGCGCGGGAACTGTGGCGCCTCGGTGTCGGTGCCGGTTGGCCGCCACCCTTCGGTCGGATGCTCCTGCAGATCGCCCGCACGCAGCCGGCGGCGACGGGGCTGTGGCCCTTCACGGCGCTCGTCGCGCCGGTCCTGTCTCCGCCGGGGCGCGCCTTCCTCGTTGCCGCCATGTCGGCGCTCGCGCTGCTCGCGCTCAACTACTGGTGGGTGCTCCAATCGGATACCGTGCTGGCAGAGGCCGTCGTCTCAGCGGAGAAGCGGCAGGCGGGGTCGTCGCGGCGCTTGCCCGCACCGGTTGCGCGCCGCGCGCCATTCAGCCTCGCTCCAGCCGGCCGGCCCGAACTTGCGCTGCTGTGGAAGAACCTGATCCTGCTCGGTCGGTACGCGTCGCCGCGCATGCTCATCCGGATGCTGCTGCCGATCGTGATCCTGAGCATCGCGTTCGGGTCCACCCGTGCCGGCGGTGCGCTGGCGTCAATCGCGCTGCTGTTCGCTGCGGTGTTCACCGTGCTGGGCCCGTACATGGTGCGCAACGATCTGCGCCACGACATGCCGCGCCTGGCCATCCTGAAGACGTGGCCTGTCGGCGGGACGACTCTGCTCGTTGGCGAACTGCTCGCGCCGGCGGCGGTCCTGTCGATTCTCGTCTGGACTTCGCTGGCCGTGGCGCTCGGCCTCTCCACCGGCCTCGGCTGGTCATGGTCTTCGTTCGCCGACAGGGCGTCCCTGGCGCTCGTCGCGGCACTGACCGCGCCAGTCCTGATCGGCGCGCAGCTCCTGCTGCAAAACGCCGCCGTGATCGTATTCCCTGGCTGGATTCCCACTGGAGGCGCGAGGCCCAAGGGGATCGAGGCGATGGGCCAGCAGATGCTCATGTTCGCCGGCACGCTCCTCGCCCTCCTCGTCGGCGTCCTGCCCGCCGCCGCGGTCTCCGTGGTTGCGGGCCTTCTCCTGTACGCACTGGTGGGTTTTCCCGGCCTCATCCCGGCCGGCGTGCTGTTCATGGCGGTGCTGTTCATCGAGGGCGCGCTGCTGGCGTTGCTGCTCGGCCGGGTGCTGGAGCGGACAGAACCGAGCCAGGTGGAGGGGGACGAGAACTGACAGGGAGAACGGAGAACGGTAGAACGTAGAACGTAGAACGGAGAACGGAGAACGGAGAACTGGGAAGCTGGAACCGAGAACAGTAAGGCGAGAATTGAGAACTACGACTCGGATGTCCGCACCTTCCAAGTTCTAACTTCTCCGTTCTAGGTTCTCACTTCCTATCTTCCGAGCACCATGAACCCTGCCCAGTCTGCCGGCTGGGTGCCGGGCTGGGCGATGAGGGCTCTCGCCGCTCTCTGCATGGCAGCCGCGGGCGTCGGCCGGGCCGCCCCAGGGGTGCTTCGCGCCAGCCAGGCTCTGTAGAACCCGCTCACGGCTCTCGTCTCCGTCTCCGGCGGCAGCCATCGGTTCACCACCACGGTGGGCGAACCGGCCACGTAGAAAGACCACGCGAGCGCGGTCAAAGCGTCGCCATTCACGCCACCTTGCCCCATCTCGAGGCGTGAAAGCATCACCATTCCCGCCGGCAGCGTCCAGTCCATCGCGTCCGCGATTTCGATCGACCCATCGCCCGGATCGTTCGGCCCGGAGCGCGACAGGGCAAGCAGTGAGAAGAGCGGGCTCGCGTCCACCAGGCAGCCGGGCACGGCAAGGTGCAGCGCGGCGCCGGGCCGGACGGTCGAGAGGCGGTCTGCGCGCGCCAGATCCTTCGTGAGGACTTGCGCCGCCGGCGGCCCGAAGAGCGTCGCGAGGCTGCGAACCTCGCGAGTGGCAGCGGGGAAGGGCGGGGCGGCCGGGGGCCGCACGAGCGCCAGCCGTTCCAGCCCGGCGGCGGCGATCACGGGATCCGCCATGGCGAGCAGCGACGGGCGCCGGTCGTCGGCGGGAGCCGGAGCGGACCGCATCGCGGCCAGGGCCGAGAAGGATGGCGCGTACGAGACGGCGAAGTCCTGCACGAGATAGCGCCCACGCTCGTCCTGCAACGCTTCGAACGGCAGCCCCCAGAGGAATGCATCGGGCACGACGATGATCGACTTGGCGCGCCGAAGCGGGTCGCGGACGGGCGCCATGAGCGTGTCGTACACATCCCGCCCGGCTTGCGCGGCGCGCGGATCACGGCGCGCAAGGGCATCGCGAAAGACGGCAACCTTGGCGCCGAGATCGGCGGCCTTGACGTCGATCGTCGTGATGGTGACCGCACCGCCGGCAGGAGCCGGCTCCCTCGTCACCACGAACACGTGGATCTTCTGCTCGAGGACGACGAACGACACCAGCGCATCGGATGCCGCCAGGACGCGTGCGGCGGCATCGAGGCCGGCCGGTTCGGCCTGCGCCCGCAGGGCCGCCAATCCCGGGTGCGCTTCGAAGAGCGTGCGCCGGAATGCCACTCGGGCGCCCTGCGCGCGTTCGAGATCCCCGCTGACGCTCGCAATCCGATCCGGATCAGGCTTGGTGCGGGCTCGCTCCCGTTTCAGCCGCACGACGAGCGTCCTGGCGGCGCGCGCCAGTTGGCGTTCCTCGTCACGTTCAGTCGGAGTCAGCCCCTTGACGACGACCGCCCCGTCTCCGCCGAGCATGGTGGCCAGGTTGCGCGTGCGGGCGCGTTCCCACCAGCGGAAGGCGTCGGCGACCCGCGAGGCCGGGGCATCCTTTTCCGATGCGAGGAGGTCGGTCAACGCGAGGTAGGGTGATCGGCGATCGTCGAAGAAGGTCTCGGTACCGGGCCCGACCGGAACCCGCTCGAGGGCGGCTACCGCCTCTTCGAAGCTCGCAATCGCCTCTGCGATTCGCCCGGCCTTGCGGTGTGCCTTGCCGGCCGTGACCTTCGCCTGTGACAACGCGTCGAACAACTCGAGCCGCTGCGCCATCTCGGCGGCCTTCGCCGATGATGCGAGCGCCGACTCCAGGTCGTCTCGAACGAGCTCGTTCGCGGCCCGAAGCGCGAAGATCGTGCAGACGGCGCCCGCGTCGCCGGCAGGCTCCGCCATGCCCAGCGCGCGCTGATACGACTGCAGTGCGTCGCTGTGCTCGCCGAGCGCGGTCTGGAGTACGCCGATGTGGACAACGGTCCACATGATGCCCGGCACGTCCTTCAGCTGCTCGCGGATCGAGAGACTCTTGCGGTATTCGTCCAGCGCGAGTTCCAGCTGACCCTGTCCGAAGTGAGCGCCGCCGAGGCCCCCGAGGTCGCGCGCGACCGCGGCGGTTTCACCGGATTGCTGATCCAGTTCCAGCGCGCGCTGGTACCACTCGATCGCTCGCGCGAGATTCCGCTGCTGGGCGTGAACCTGGCCCGTGGCGTACATCGTGGCCGCGCGGTTGATCGGGTCGGGCGTCCGCTCCCAGCAGGCCAGGCTCGCGGCGAAATGCTGGAGCGAGCGGCCGTAGTCGCCGAGGAGGCGGTGCACCTCGCCCAGCCCATGCTCG
Source organism: uncultured Acidobacteriota bacterium (assembly GCA_963724775.1). Classification (GTDB taxonomy): domain Bacteria; phylum Acidobacteriota; class Vicinamibacteria; order Vicinamibacterales; family Fen-181; genus CAVRWB01. The sequence goes on along the minus strand of CAVRWB010000014.1, from coordinate 155,462 downwards.
GCGCGGGCGTTTCCGATCGCGTCGCCCACGGCAGCGCTGAGAGCCGCGCTTCGGGCGTACGCCTCGACGGCGGCCGGGTAGCTGCCCACTTCCTTGTGGACCATCGCCATCGCCTGCAGCACGCTCGATGTCGAGTACTTGTCGCCCGACGCCTCGTGCAGGCCGAGGCATCGCTGGTAGGAGGCCATCGCGGCCTCGAAGTCGCCTTGCATGAACAGCGCGTTGCCGAGGCCGTGCAGCGCGCTCGCGATTCGCGGCGCATCCTTCTCGCTCTCGAACACCTCCAGGGCCTGGCGGAATCGATCCGCGGCGCTGGCGTAGTCGCCGCGCACGTAATCCACGCCGCCCAGATTGCTGTCGATGATCGCGACCTCCGACTTCGTGCCGACCTTCGCGTACAGCACGCGGGCCTCGGCGTAAGCACGCGACGCTTCCTCGGTCCGGCCCTGCACCTGGTAAACGAGGCCGGTGTCGAGCAGGCTCGTCGCCAGAACGCCTTCGTCGCCCAGTGCGCGCGCGAGGGCCGAGCGGACGGACAGCGCGTCGATCACCTCCCCGAACTTCCCCTGAGAGCGAAGCCGGTTGACGTGCAGCGAGACGCTCGCCAGCGTGTCGTCGGACCGCACCTCCGGATCCGAGGCGATCAGCCTGGTCCGCTCGTCTGGCGTGGCGGCCAGCAGCCGCGCAGCGATTTCCATGGCGATGCCGCCCGCGCCGTCGTTCCAGATCTTCCAAGTGCCCTCGTCCTGCAGGAACGTGATTTCCCTGACTCGGCGCTCGTGGCGCACCCGCTTGGTCTTGGCATCCTCCACGTTCAAATCGATGATGACCCTTGCCCGGCCGCCGCCCGGCGTGATGCTGGCCTGGGTGACGGACAGATTCAGCAGCGTGGCCGTCTTCAGCTCGAACTCCAGCTCGACGACATTCCGTCCGTAGCGCGCCGGGCCCCGCGGGTGCCACAGCGTCTCGAGCGCGGGCAAGTCCTTTCGCCCGTAGGCCTCGTAGAACCGCGTGAGCACGTCACGAAAGAGCGGGGCGGCCTCGGTGGTCGAGGCCTGGACGGGAGCGGAGGGAGGTTGCGCCAGCGCGGCGCGTTGAACGCCGAGCGTCGCAAGGACAACGACGGGGAAGACGCGACAGAATCCGCCACGCGCGCACGCGGCCTCCTTTGCAGTATGCAGTCGGGAAGCTCGTCGAGACCTTTCCTGATTAGACGCCGGCTGTGCGAAATCGGACCGGGCAAAGCGGGCAGGTGTGGGGCATCGCTCCAGCTTTGCCTGGAAGCGCAAGGGAGGGCCGACGAGCCAGTGTTGATTGCGGCGGGAATTGACGATTGACGAGTGCCGATTGGCGAATGACGAATTGAGGGCAGGGCGCCCAGAGCCCAAAGCCTAGAGCCCCAAAGCCTAGAGCCTAGAGCCTAGAGCCTTGAGCCACCCAGAATCCTACCGCGTGGCGTCCCAGACCTCGTAGGGACCGTTGGCGGGCTTTGTGTTCGACCAGCGCGTCATCGGCCGGCCGTCCACCGTCTCCACGGTCTTGTACATGAGGCGCCGCTCGGTGGCCGCCGTCGTGACCGCCGTGCGGGTTTTCACCTTGCGGACGTAATCGCGGGTCTCGCGGTAGGGCGGCACCTTGTTCCCGTACTTCCCGACGGCTTCCGGTCCCGCGTTGTACGCGGCAAGGGCCAGTTCCTCGTTGTTCTCGTAGCGCTCGAGGAGGCGCCGGAGGTACGTCACCCCACCCTTGATGTTCTGCGCCGGGTCGTAGGGGCGCGACACCCCGAGGGCCGCCGCGGTGGCGGGCATCAGTTGCATCAGCCCCATGGCCCCCTTGGGCGACGTCGCATTCGGGTTGTAGCCCGACTCCACCTGGATGACGGCGCGGACGAGATCCGGCCGGATGCCCTGGGCGCGCGCGTGCTCGACGATCAGAATCATCGTAGTCGTCGCGATACTGGCGCGAGAGCGGGCGAGTGACGAGAACGGGAGCCGACGTGTTCGCGGCCTTGTAGGTGTGCAGGGCGGACGGGGAGTCGGCCGGCGCGGTGTCCGACAGGACCAGGTTCCCGTTGGCGTCGCGCCAGGTGTAAATCTGCGCCTGCGCGGAGCCGGCGAGCCCGCAGAAGCCGAGTGCCAGGAGTGCAACGGTGCGTACGATTCGGGTCACTGCGCCAGCCGAGAAAGACAAACTCTGTTTCGTGGTATCGGCAGCGACGGGGGAGGGCTTTAGGGGAGAGGATACCACCGCAGGGAGCAGGGCTGAAGCCCTGCTCCACGGTGTGGGCGGGCGGCGTCAGTTCCGAGCGGACAATTCCACTCCGACTTCGCGCTCGAGGGTTGCCAGCGCGCGGCGCTCTTCTGGCGAGACCAGCGTGATGGCCGTGCCCGTGGCATCGGCACGGCCCGTGCGGCCGACGCGGTGCACGTAGGCTTCCTTGGTCGACGGGACCTCGAAATTCACGACGTGCGTGATGCCGCGGATGTCGAGACCGCGCGCGGCCAGGTCGGTGGCCACGAGCGCCCTGAACCGCCCGGCGCGGAAACCTTCCATCGCGGACGTCCGCTGTTGCTGCGACAGGTCGGCGTGCAGCGGCGCGCACCGGACGCCGGCAGACTTGAGCCGATCCGCCAGGCGGTCGGCGCCGCGCTTGGTCCGGACGAACACCAGGATTGGGCCCTGCTCGCTGCGGAGGAACCGGGCCAGCCAGTCCGTCTTTGCGGCCGTCGGCATCTCCTCGATGGCATGGGAAATCGTCGAGGCCAGCTGGTTGGATCGCGGCTGCCCGATCACCACGGGGTTCTTGACGACCGCGTTCGCCAGGGTGACGACCTCACCCGCGATGGTCGCCGACAGCAGGAGCGTCTGGCGCTCGGTCGGCAGCGACTCGACGATCTTCTGGATGTCCGGCCAGAAGCCCATGTCGAGCATCCGATCGGCCTCGTCGAGCACGAGCACTTCGAGGGCCGAGAAGTCCGTCACGCCGCAGCGCATGTGGTCCATCAGCCGGCCCGGCGTCGCGACGACGATATCGACCCCGGAGCGGAGCGCGCGCTCCTGCGGGTCGGACGGCAGTCCGCCGCAGACGACCGCGCTCTTGATGCCGGCGTGGTAGGCGAAACCGGTGATGTCGTCGTCCACCTGGACGGCCAGCTCGCGCGTGGGCGCGAGCACGAGGACCCGCGTCTTACCGGCAATCGACGTCCCGGCTTCACGGCTGCGAAGGAGGCGGTCGAGGATCGGCAGGACGAACGCCGCGGTCTTGCCGGTGCCGGTCTCGGCGCACGCGATGATGTCGCGGCCCTCGCGGGCGACGGGAATCACCTGCGTCTGGATCGGCGTCGTCAGCTTGAAGCCGCGCGCGGCGACTCCGCCGACCACGGCGGGGTGGAGGCCGAGCGAGTCGAACGGGACGCCATCGGCGGTCGGGTCGGGCGCGGACGCCGGCCGTTCAGCCGGCAGATGAGCGGACGACACCCGGCGAGCCGGCGCGGGCGACGAAGATGCATGAACTGGGCGAGGCGTGCGGCGCCAAGGGCGTCGCGCGGTACCGAGGGGTTGCGGTTTCGATACTCAAACTGTCCGATCAGGAGCGCGTGTCACGTTCACGCGCATGAGGGCCGCAAGGGGAATGCTGGGGATCAGCTGGTCTCCGCCAGGAGGCTTCTGGATGTCTAGTATCGCACGGCGCGGCAGGGGAAGGCCAGCTGAGCCTCCCCAAAGCCCCATAGCCTTTCCCAAAGGCTCCCCACAACGCCCTACAGGTGGCAACCCGAGCCGGCCGGGACCGTGGCGGCTGGCACCGGCTTCAACCGGGCCTTGCCGAGCGCGCGGTTGAGGGCCGGCAGAGTCTGGCCGGCGAGCCCGCGCCACGCCTCCAGGGCCTTTCCAAGGGCATCGCAGGCGTCCGTCACGGCCGAGCGAAGAGTTTGCGAAGGAGCCGCGTCCCCGCTCTCCGTCATGTTGAAATACCGCGCGAGATCGCGGTTCACCGGGCCGAGCCCCGGCGCAGACGCCGTCCCGGTCTGCACGGCCAGCGCCTGCGCGTCCGCGGCCTTGAGGCCCGCGTCGAGTTCAGCAGCGCCGGCGGCGCCACCGGCCGTCTTGAGCCGGTCGGCGATTGCCTCGCGCAGCCGCGCCATCTCATAGTAACCGTCGTAGGTGACGCTCAGGCCATCGGTCGCGGTCGTGGCGAGCTCCAGTTGCGCGGCCAGGTCAGCCTGGCTGGCAGAGACGCGAGGATCGGCTTTCACCGTGAGCGGCTGCTTGAGGGTGCGGCCGGTCGTCTCGAGTTCGACGAAGTACTGTCCGGGCGCCACCAGGGCACCCTCCGGCTGTTCGCGCGGGGTTCGCCCCGGTATCGCGTGGTCAGCGAGCGTGTACTCGACGTACGGCAGCATCCCGCCGGAATACCCGAAGGGCAGGATCTTCGGATTTGGATGCCGGAGGTTCCAGGCGAAGCGGTTGAGTCCCGGTTGCTTGCCGGGTACGCCTGGCGGCGCGAACCAGGTACTCAGGCACGTTGGGGAGCAGCGTCGGGGCCGGCGGCGGCACCGACGTGAAGCGGCGAACCACCGCGCCCCGTTGGTCGCGGATCGTCAGCGCCAGCTCGCCGGCCGGAGGCGATTTCAGGTAGTAGTCGATGATGGCGCCCTCCGGCGGGTTGGCGCCGACCGGGGTCTCGATCGGCAGCGGCGTGTCGCCATTGACATCCCATCGGGCGCGCACCGCCGCGGGCGGCGCGAACAGCCAGACGCCAGTGGAGGCGGGCACCGACGACAACTGGCGGAGCGGCGTGACGTTGTCGAGGATCCAAATCGCGCGGCCATACGTGACCAGCACCAGGTCCTCGCCCTGCACGACCATGTCGCGCATGGAGGACGCCGGCAGGTTGAGCTGCAGCGACTGCCAGTGGTCGCCATCGTCGACCGAGACGTAGACGGCAGCCTCCGTGCCGCAGTAAAGCAGTCCCTTTCGGACGGGATCCTCGCGCACCACGCGCGCGATCGCTGTCTCGGGCAATCCCTGGACGATCTTCTGCCAAGTCTGCCCCTTGTCGTGCGTTCGGTAGATGTAGGGCCGCAGGTCCTGCGGAACGATGAGGACTGCGTGGGCCGTCTCGGCGTCATGGCGTCCGGCATCGACGATCTCGAACGAGCCGCGTGCCGGCAAATCGGGCGGCGTGACATTCTTCCACGTGGCGCCGCCGTCTTCGGTGCGCTGGATGACGCCGTTGCCCGTGCCCGCCCAGATGACGCCCGCTGCTGCCGGCGAGAGCGAGAACGTCGTGATGGACGATCCCGCGCCGCGCGGCGCGCCCGCGGGGGGAGCGGTTTCTTTGCCGGGCACGTCGGTCAGGTCGGGGCTGACGGCCTGCCACGTCATCCCGCGGTCGCTCGTCTTCATCAGGAACTGCGTCCCGAGATAGAGCGTGTGCGGATCCTGCGGCGAGAACGCCATCGGCGCGTTGTTCACGGACCGGTAGCGGGTGCCCGGGACGAACACATGGACGATCTGTCCGGTCTTGCGGTCGAACCGCACCACCGTGCGGTACCAACCGCCGCCGAAGACGATGTCGGGATCGAGCGGGTCGGGCACGACGTAGCCGAACTCGAAGCCGCCGGGCGAATACCAGTCGCGGAACGTGATCTCGCCGTAGTCGCTGCGGTTTGGCACGGCCACCGAGCCGCTGTCCTGTTGTGCCGCAAACACGCGGTAAGGGAAACGGTCGTCGGTCGACACGTGGTAGAACTGGCCGGTCGGCTGGTTGTACCAACTGCTCCACGTCGCCCCGCCGTCCACGCTGACGATGGCGCCCTGGTCCACGCCCGCGATCAGGCGACGCGAGTTGCGCGGGTCGATCCACAACAACTGGAAATCGTCGCCGCTCGGCGCGCCCGCGAACGCCTCGAAGGTGCGTCCGCCGTCGGTCGACCTGTACATCGAAGTTTGCGTCACGTACAGCAGCTCCGGACGCTGCGGATCCGTGATCACCCCGAAAGGACGGATGCGCGGGTCGGTGGTCCACCGCTGCCACGTGTCCCCGGCGTCATCAGAGCGGTACAGGCCATCGCGGACACCGGCGAACAGGCTGCGGCCCTTCGTGCCTGCCACCACGCCAAGCGCCTGGCGCCCCGTGGCGGGCCCGGGCAGACCGGTGGCAGGGAGCGGCGCCCAGGTCGCGCCTCCGTCGCTCGAGCGGTAGATGGCGGCGCGGACCTCGACGCGCGGCGCACCGGGCGCTTGCCCGGGCGGCCCCGCCATCACGCCGGCTCCGCGCGCTCCTGCGGCCGGGTAGAGAGACGCGTAGAGCACGCGGGGCTCATCGGGAGCCGCGATGATCGCGGGGCAGCCGCTGCGGTCGTCCTTGAACAGGACCTTGTTCCACGTACGGCCGCCGTCCGTGCTCCGGAAGATGCCTCGCGCGGGACCCGGCGCGCGATCGCCGATGGCGCCGACGAGGACGACGTCCGGGTTGTCGGGGTCCACGAGGACCGAGCCGATGTAGCCGGTGTCCGCCAGGCCGACGCTCGTCCACGTGGCGCCCGCGTCAGAGGAGCGGTACACCCCGCTGCCACGAGTTTCCTCGCCGGTGCCGACGTAGAGCACCTTCGGGTTGGAGGGCGCGATGGCGACCGCGCCGACTGACGCCTCCGGGATGCTGTCGAAGATTGGGTTCCACGTCTGCCCGGCGTTGGTCGTCTTCCAGACGCCGCCCCCCGGCGTTCCGATGTAGAACGTGTGCGGGTCGGTATCGACGGCGCCGGCCGAGACGCGGCCGGCACGGAACGGGCCGATCAGCCGCCACCGGAGGCTGCTGAACAACAATGGGTCCGCCGGCCCCGCAGGCGGCTGCGCGGACAGGGGACCAGCGATGGTCAGCAGCGCGGCGATCGCCGCGGCAGCTCGGAATCGACGCATCACGGAGCCTCCTGGCTACCGCTTACCACACGCCCTTGTTGCACGTGTCGACGAAGTGGTGCTTGATCCGTCCCTTGTCGTTGATGATGTCGTAGAACTCATCGACGAAGCCCTTCATGCTCTCCTTCGATCCCTTGGCCAGCTCCGGCTGGTCCGCGTAGAGCTTGTAGATCTCGTCCTTCTTTGCGCGGTAGACAGCGAAAAACGGCTCCAATTCCGCCGCCGGGCGGCACGGCCCGCGATAGAGCCGGTCCTTGACCGTCGCCAGGTTGAACGCTTTCGCCGGCAGCGCGTAGGGCGGGTCGACAATGCCGGTGACATCGTAGTCGTAGGTCACCGCGTGGAGCTTCTTGTCCTTGGTTTGGACCAGGAACGCGTTGTGGAGGACGAAGATCGAGTAGTCGGTGTTGCCGACGAAGAAGTTGAAGATCGCCGCCTGCGTCAGGGCATCCATATCGTGGTCGGCGAACGAAGTCCGTGGCAGCACGGCGGTCCGTCCCTCCATCCGTTTCGCCAGGTCGTCTTCCTCCTCGAGGAAGAAGGCGAACTTGGTCGACAGCGTCTTGCCGCTCGCCGCGTCGATGTAGGTGCCTTTCGCGAGCCGTGTCCGCAGCGACCAGGGGGTGATGAGGTTCTGCGCACGGTACGCGAGGTACTCGCGCATCACGAACTGCTCGTAGTCGTTCGAACAGTGCGTCACCAGCTTGAGGTTCTCGCTGCCCTCGAAGACGCTGCGCTTGAGCTCGTCCCTGCCCGGTGTGGCGGTCTTGCCGCCCGCTTCGTCCTTGGCCGCCTTCGGGAACTCGATCCGGATGGGCGGGAAGCCGCACGTCCGCGGGTTCCGGCGGAGGATGCCACGGTTGCGGATGTGGACCGGGATCGTAATCGGCTGGCCGTCGTCACCGGCGACCGTGAGTTTCGCGGGATACACGGTGGTGTTGTTCGGCGAGCGGTCGCCCGTGACCTTCTTGAAATCGGCCGTCAGGGTGAACGGGAGCGAGTCCGACGAGTGGAACAGCCGCCGCTTGTCCGCGTCGGCCTTGCGCTTGGCGACCGCCGCGTCGTCGGGGAAGGGCTGGGCGAGCTTGGTCAGGCTCTTGCGTTGTTTGTCAGTGACGGTCGCCGCCCCCTTGGGCTGCTGGGCGACCACCGCGACGGTGGCCAGGGCGAGCGCCACGCTGCACGCGGCGGCCATCCGCGCGGCGGACGCCCGGCGAACGCGGGACGAGCGGAGGGGAGCGATGAGTGAGGGCCGGCCTTTCATGCGTGCCTCCAATGAAGCGCCCGCGGCCGGGAACAGAACCTCGGGCGCGCGTCAGCGTGCTGCCATATCCGCGACTACCGTCCGGCTTTCCTGCAGCATCTGGTCGATGCCCGCAGGATTCTTGCCTCCCGCTTCGGCGAAGTCCGGCCGTCCGCCGCCGCCTCCGCCCACGAGGGGCGCGATCTTCTTCACGATGTTGCCCGCGTGCACCCGCGGAACGAGGTCCTTCGTGACGGAGACGACGATGGCCACACGGCCATCGGCCTCCGAGGCGAGGACGATGACGCCGCTTTTGATCTCGTTCTTCAGCGTGTCGGCCATCTGACCGAGCGCGCCCTTGTCCAGGCCCTGGACCCGGCGAGCCACCAGTTTCACCCCGCCCGCGTCCAGCGTGTCGTCCCCGGCCGTCGCGGCCGAGGAGGGGGCGGCCGACATCGCGACCTTCATCCTCAGCTGGCTGTTCTCGCGGGACAGCCGCTTGACCTCCGATTGAAGCCGCTCGACGGCGGCCGCGGCCTGGTCGGCCGGTGTCTTGAGCGCGCCGACGAGCGCCGCCAGTTCGTCGCGGCGCTGCTGGGCCAGGCGCAGGGCGCCCGCTCCGGTCACCGCCTCGATGCGGCGCACGCCGGCGGCCACCCCGCCCTCCTGGACGATCGTGAACAGGCCGATGTCGCCGGTCGCGCGCACGTGCGTGCCGCCGCACAGTTCTGTGCTGAAGCCCGGCACCGACACGACACGCACGCGGTCGCCGTACTTCTCGCCGAACAGCGCCATCGCGCCGGACGCAATCGCCTCTTCCGTGGAGCGGACCTCGGTCTGAACCGGCGTGTTCCGCCAGATCTGCTCGTTGACGATCTGCTCGATCTCGTCGAGCTGCTCTGGCGTCACCGGCGCGTAGTGGACGAAGTCGAACCGCAGCCGGTCCGGCGACACGAGCGATCCGCCCTGCTTCACGTGGGCGCCGAGGACCTTCCGCAGCGCGGCGTGGAGCAGGTGGGTGGCCGTGTGGTTGCGCCGCGTGGAATCGCGCAAGCTGTCGTCGACCTGGGCCGTCACGAGATCGCGCGCACGCAGCGCGCCCTCTTCGACGCGCACGTGGTGGAGCCGCGGGCGCTCGGCGCCGGCGCGGACGAGGCCGTCGACGACCGCGAGGCCGGATCCCGTCTCGGTGGCGATCGTTCCCGAGTCGGACACCTGTCCGCCGGCCTCCAGGTAGAACGGCGTGCGGGCCAGGGCGACGTAACCCGACTCGCCGGCCTCCAACGCGCCGACCGGCTGGCCCTGCTCGTCGAGCACGGCGAGGACCGGGACGCCGGCCACGCGCGTCGCGTCATACCCCTCGAAGTCGTCAGGGGTGCCACGCAGGGACTCCGTCGCCGATGCGAGCGATTGGTCCCCGGCCTCGGCGGTGCCGAACGAATGGCCGGCGCGGGCCTTCTCCTTCTGCTGGTTCATGGCCTCCTGGAAGCCGGCCTTGTCGAACGCCACGCCGCGCTGCTCCGCGAGGTCCTCGATGAAGTTCTTCGGGATCCCGAAGGTATCGTACAGCCGGAAGGCCTCGTCCGCCGGCAAACTCCGGTCGCCGGCTGCCGCCCGATCGAGCGCCTCTTCGAGGCGGGGCAGGCCGGTCTTCAGCACCGAGTCGAAACGCTCCTCTTCGCCTCGGATCATCCGCTCGACGTAGTCCTGCTGCGCCGGCAGTTCGGGGTAGGCCTCGCCCATCTCGCGAACCAGCACCGCGACGAGCCTCCAGAGGAACGGCTCCGTCATGCCGAGGTGCTTGCCGTGTCGCATGGCCCGCCGCATGATCTTCCGAAGCACGTAGCCGCGCCACTCGTTGGAGGGAACGACGCCGTCGGCGATCAGGAACGCCGACGCGCGGGCGTGGTCCGCGATGACCCTGATCGAGACGTCCTTCGCGTCCAGCGTCCCGCCGTATGTCGCGTGCCGCCAGGTCGCCAATCGCCTTCAGGAGCGGCGTGAAGAGATCCGTCTCGTAGTTCGAGAGCACCGCCCTGCAGGACGGCCGTAATCCGCTCGAGGCCCATGCCGGTGTCGATCGACGGCGCCGGCAGGGGATTCAGCGTGCCGTCTGCCTGTCGATCGAACTCCATGAACACGTTGTTCCAGATCTCGACGTAGCGGTCGCAGGAGCAGGCGACGCCCAGGCAGACGGGCTGGGAGCAGGGAAGGTGGTTGCCGCGGAAGTAATGGACCTCCGAGCACCGCCCGCACGGCCCGGTCTCGCCCATCGGACCAGAAGTTGTCCTGCGCCAAGCTCGCTGATCCTGCTCGGCGGGGAGGTACTGCCGCCAGATCTCGTAGGCCTCCTCGTCGCGCGGGACGGTGCCGCCGTCGCCCTTGAAGATCGTCGCGTGCAGCCGGTCGGCCGGGAGCTTCCAGACCTCGGTCAGCAGCGTCCCAGGCGAACGCAATCGCATCGGTCTTGAAGTAGTCGCCGAACGAGAAGTTGCCCAGCATCTCGAAGAACGTGTGGTGGCGCGGCGACGGTCCGACGTTCTCGAGGTCGTTGTGCTTGCCGCTGACCCGCATGCACTTCTGCGAACTGGTCGCCCGCGTGTAGTCGCGCCGCTCGCGGCCGAGGAACACGTCCTTGAACTGGTTCATCCCCGCGTTGGTGAAGAGCAGCGTCGGGTCGTTGGCCGGGACGAGCGGCGAGCTGGCCACGATGCGGTGGCCGTGTCGCGCGAAAAAGTCGAGGAAAGAGGCCCGGATCTCGTTCGACGTCATAACCGGATCATTGTAGCAGGCAGCCCGCGCCCTTCACCCTTCTTCGTCGGGCACGGCGTCTCGCTTGGCGCGCGCCTTGAGGGCGCGGATGACGAGGGATGGCGCGAAGCCCTGGCGGATCGAGCTGCTGGAGCAGGCGGCGGAAGTGGGCGGGGTCTGTTATCGGGGCGCCGGGCGGTCGGAGCCGTCGTTCGATGGCGCGAGCAAGATGCGCCATTTGGTCGATGGCGCCGAGGACTTCGTCGGCCGCCTCGTCGGCGATGTCGGGGGGGATGCCAATCGCGCGCAGCTTGAGCAGCACCCGGGCACGGCCGCGCGATTTCACGACGGCCTCGGTCCGCGCGGCGGCCACGGCAACCCGGCGATCGTTGACGGCGCCTATGTCGCGCAGCCGGGCGATGGCCGCCTCGACGGCATCCGGCTCGTGCTCCTTGCGCGCCAGCCGCTCACGCAGCTGTGCCTCGGACAGCTCTCGGCGCGACAGCATCGCGAGCGCCGCGCTGTAGGCCGCGCGGATGGGATCGGACATGGCTAGAATGTGACGTCAGGCTGTACGGCGCACGTCACGCAGAACGTGGCACGGCCGTCAGCCGCGAGCGCCGATCGCCGGTCTCAGTTCCATTGTCCGAACCGCTGGATGTCCGGCGTGCCGCCCATGGCTGCGCGCGCCATCTGGTCGCGCGCGGCGTCCGACGTCATCGCGATGCCCTGCACCTTGCAGCTTGAACTCGTCCACGTTGGTCGCCCAGCGCAGCGCCTCCTCGTAGCGACACGATGCCCTGCTCGTAGAGGCCGAAGATCGACTGGTCGAACGTCTGCATGCCGTACTGCGACGTGCCGGCGGCGATCGCGCCGTGGATCAGGTGGGTCTTCTCCTTGTCGACGATGCAGTCGCGGATGAACGGCGTGGTGATCATCACTTCGACGGCCGGCGCGCGGCCCTTGCCGTCGGCGCGCGGCATCAGGCGCTGCGAGATCACCGCCTTGAGCACGCTGGCCAGCTGCAGGCGGATCTGCTTCTGCTGGTGCGGCGGGAAGACGGCGATGATGCGGTTGATGGTCTCGGTGGCGTCGAGCGTGTGCAGCGTCGAGAAGACGAGGTGGCCGGTCTCCGCGGCGTAGCAGCGCCGTCTCGATCGTCTCGAAGTCGCGCATTTCGCCGACGAGGATGACGTCGGGGTCCTGGCGCAGCGCGCTGCGCAGCGCGTGCGCGAACGACCGCGTGTCGACCGCCACTTCGCGCTGGTTGATGATCGATCGGTTGTCGCGGTGCAGGAACTCGATCGGGTCCTCGATCGTCATGACGTGCGCGCAGCGCGTGCGTGTTGATGTGGTCGACCATCGCGGCCAGCGTCGTGCTCTTGCCGCTGCCGGTCGTCCCCGTGACCAGCACGAGGCCGCGCTCCTCGTCGGCGATCGTGCTTCAGCACCTGCGGCAGGCCGAGTTCGTCGATCGACTTGATGCCGCATCGGGATGACGCGCAGGACGAGGCCGATCGTGCCGCGCTGCTGGAAGACGTTGCAGCGGAAGCGGCCGAGGCCGGGGACGCTGTAGGCGAGGTCGACCTCCTGCGCTTCCTTGAACTTCTGCCGCTGGGCGGTGGACATGACGGCCGCCGCCATCGCGACGGTGTCCTCGTGGGTCGAGGCGCTTCTCTTCGGAGGCGGGCATCAGCATGCCGCGCACCCGCATCATCGGGATAGCTGCCGACCTTCAGGTGGAGGTCCGATGCGCCGCTCTCGACGGCGATCTTCAGGAGGTCGTTGACGTGCATGGGTTGCCCAGGCGGAAACGGATTCGGGAACCTATTTCCCGAATCCTCGACTCGTGTCTGGCCGCCCGGGGACCCGCGGGTCAGCCCGTGACGACCTTCTCCCGTATCTTGGTATCGGCTCCAGATGCCCCGGGGTATACGTAGGTCAGCCAGCCGTGCGTGTCGGCCGCCCGCCGTTCGACGATGTCGAAGAAGCGCGTCTGGATGGCCTGGGTGATCGGGCCGCACTTGCCGGGGCCGACGACGATCTTGTCGACCGACCGGATCGGCGTCACTTCGGCGGCCGTGCCGGCGAAGAACACCTCGTCGGCGATGTAGAGCGCCTCGCGCGGCAGGACTGTCCTCGCGCACCTCGTAGCCGAGGTCGCGGGCGATGCGTCATGACCGAGTCGCGCGTGATGCCGGCAGGACCGACGAGTGCAGCGGCGGCGTGTAGATGACGCCGTCGCGGACGAGGAAGATGTTCTGCGCCGCTGCCCTCGCTGACGTGGCCGTCGACGTCGAGCGCGATGCCCTCGGTGTAGCCGTCGAGCACCGCTTCCATCTTGATCAGCTGACGAGTTCGCGTAGTTGGCCGCGCGACTTCGCCATCGCCGGGAACGTGTTCGGCGCGCTGCGCGTCCACGAGCTGACGCGCACGTCCACGCCCTTCTCGAGCGCCTCCGGGCCGAGGTAGGCGCCCCATTCCCAGCAGCAGAATCGCGGCGTCGACCGGGCAGGCGAGCGGGTTGACGCCGAGCTGCGTCGTAGCCGCGGTAGATCGAGCGGGCGGATGTAGCAGGCCTTGAACTCGTTGGCGCGGATCGTGTCGAGCACCGCCTCGCTGACAGCCGCTCGATGCCGAGCGGGATACTCCATCCGGTAGATCTTCGCCGAGTCCAGCAGGCGGCGATGTGCGCGTCGAGGCGGAAGCAGGCCGAGCCCTTGGGCGTGTCGTAGCAGCGCGCGCCTTCGAACACGCCGCTGCCGTAGTGGATGACGTGCGACGCGATGTGAATCTTCGCGTCCGCCCAGTTCACCAGCGATCCGTTCATCCAGATCGTGCCGGTGCCAGCAAACGGCATGGGAACACCTCGTTTATCGAATGTTTGGTGGGAAAAACCTGTCCATGGAGGGCATTACGGATTCTAGCATCACTGCGCTTCGCCGCAAAACGGGCAGCGGTCGGTCCGCGAGTGGAGCGGCTTGCGGCAGTGCCAGCAGAAGCGCGGCGGCGGGCGTTTCGCGCGCCCGCAGCCGGCCCTGGATCTCCGACAGCTCGTCCTTGGCTCCGCGACGCGCCGAAGTGCCGGCGACGACGCGGCCGGGCCGCGAGCCGACCCACTTGGTGCGCGCCGCCAGCAGGTCGTCGAGCAGCTCGCCGGCGCGCTGGTACCGGTCGCCGACCGCCGGCGCCATCGCCCGCATGACGATGTCGTTGAGCGCCTTCGGAATCGCGGCTGTTCTGCGAGCCGCGGCGGCGACACGCAGCTCGCCGCGCATCAGCTTCTGCGATGTCGGCCGGCGACGGCGTGTCGTAGGGCAGGCCGCCGGTCAGCATCTGGTACATCGTGACGCCGAGCGAGTAGATGTCCGAGGCGAACACCGCCTTGCCGTGGAACTGCTCGGGCGCCATGTAGGGCGGGCTGCCGATCACCGTCGTGCCGTGCGCCGCGATCTCGAGGAAGCGCGACGTGCCGAAGTCGGCCACCTTCAGCATGCCGTTCTCGGAGACCAGCACGTTCGCCGGCCGCAGGTCGCGGTGCAGCACGCCCTGCGAGTGCGCGTGGTCGACGGCGTTGCAGATCTGGCAGGTGAAGTCGAGCGCGCGCGTCGAGGTCGAGCGCGCCTTCGCGGCTCGATGATCGCCTCGAGCGTCTCGCCCGGCACGTACTCCATCACGATGAAGAAGACGTTGTCCTGCTTCTCCGCGGTGAGGATCGGCGACGATGTTGGGGTGGTTGAGCGCTGGCGAGCAGGCGCGGCTCGCGGAGCAGTTCGCCGAAGTCGAGGTTCTGGCGGTGCGGGACCTTGATCGCGACCTTCTTGTCGATCCAGGTGTCTTCGGCGAGGTAGACCGCGCCGAACCCGCCGCTCCCGAGCGACGAGAGGATCTGGTACTTGCCGATGGTCTGCCCGCGAAAGAACATCGAAGCGGAGTATAGACGAAGTCGACGAAGTCTGCGCAGTCGACGGAGTCGACGCAGTCACGCTTCCTTTTCAATTCTCAGGTTTCAATCTTCCGTTCTCTATAATCTCCTTGTCATGCACTCGCGTTGCTATGCTCCGGCTCTGGAAGCCGGCGACACGACTGTCAGGCTGTCGATAGACGAGGCCCGGCACCTCATCCGCGTGCTCCGTCTTCGTATCGGCGCCCCGGTGCGTGTTTTCAACGGGAGGGGACTGCAGTGCGAGGGTCACGTGGCCGCGGTGGAGCGTGGCGAGGTGACGATCGCCATCGGCGACGAAGCACCGGCTGCGCGGGAGTCACCCAGGCGGATCACGCTGGCCCAGTCGCTGCTCAAGGGCGACGGCATGGACGGTGTCATCCGCGATGCGGTCATGCTCGGCGTCGCGGCGATCGTGCCGGTGCTCGCCGCGCACGTGGAAGGCGACCGCCGGAGCCATGCGGCAGGCCTGCGCGTCAGCCGATGGGAGCGGATCGCGGTGGCGTCTGCCAAGCAGTGCGGGCGAGCGGTCGTGCCCGGGGTCGCGTCCCCGATGTCGCTGGCCGCCATCCTGTCGTCGGTGGCCTCGGATCTGCGCGTCGTGCTCGTCGAGCCGGGCGGCCCCCTGCCTGCCGCCGCGCTCGGCGGACTCGCGGCGAGCCAGCCGCCCTCCGCACCGATGCTGTTGATCGGGCCCAGAAGGCGGGTGGACGGAGGACGAACTGCGGTTGCTTGCCGGTTACGACGCCCGGGCGGTTACCCTCGGGCACCGCACCTTGCGCGCCGAATCGGCCGCCATCGTCGGCCTCTCGGTCCTGCACACGCTGTGGGGGGAGTTCGTCTAAGACAGTCGACGGAGTCGACGGAGTCAACGGAGTCGACGGAGTCAGCGGAGTCAACGGAGTCAACGGAGTCAACGGAGTCAACGGAGTCAACGGAGTCGACGGTCGACGGTCAACGGTCAACGGGGTCGGAGGGAGTCAGCGGTCAAACGGAGTCAACGGTCAGACGGTCAACGGTCAACGGTCAACGGTCAACGGAGTCGAGGGTATCCTGAATGGGAGGAGGTGCGGATGCATCGCGACGCGCGCTACTGGATCGACACGCTTCAGATGCAGGCGCATCCCGAGGGCGGGTACTACCGCGAGATGTTCCGATCGGCGGATGAAATCCAGACCGCCGGACTGCCTGCGCGATACGGTTCCGCCAGGTCCTGCTCGACCGCGATCTACTTCCTCCTCGAGAGCGGGCAGATCTCCGCCTTCCACCGCCTCCAGTCGGACGAGGTGTGGCACTACTACGCGGGTCTCTCGCTGACCCTCCATGCGATCGATCCCCGCGGGCAGTTGCGAACGCAGTCGCTCGGACCGGACCCCGAACGGGGCGAGGCGTTTCAGGTGGTGATTCCGGCACGCTGTTGGTTTGGCGCCACAGTCAACGACCCGGGCTGGCAGGAGGCTCGGGGCTCGCACGCAGGCTTCACGCTGATGGGCTGCACGGTGGCGCCCGGGTTCTGCTTCGCGGACTTCGAACTGGGGGATCGCACGACGCTCGTCTCACAGTATCCGCAGCATCGGACCCTGATCGAGCGACTCACCCCTCCGCGTTGACTCGTCGACTCCCCAGGAGCAGGCCAATCCAGTCGTCTTCTTCGACGCGTGCGAGGAGCGGCAGGTGTGCCTCGAATCGAGCGCGGACGCTGGCTTCCTCGTCCCGCGTGATGCCGCTGAGGATCAACCGGCCGTCGGGCGAAACGGCGCCGAGCAACTCGTCGGCGCCTCGGACGAGCAGTCCTCCCGTGAGGTTCGCCGTGACGACGCCGAAGAGGCCAGCCTTCAGCTGGCGGAAATCAGCTTGCCGAAGTTCGACAGCAGCGGAACCTTCTGCCTTGCCTGACGCGATCCCATTCAGTCCCAGGTTCTCGCGAGCCGACTCCAGCGCGTCCGGATCGTCGTCCACCGCCAGAACGGACCCGGCTCCGAGGCGCGCGGCCGACGATCGCCAGCACGCCGGACCCGGTGCCGACATCGAGCACGCGCCGGCCGGAGAGATCGATCTGCTGGAGTAGTGCCGCGCAGAGGCGCGTCGTGGCGTGATGGCCGGTGCCGAACCCCATCGACGGCAGAATGACGATGTCGATGACAGCGTCCGGGTTCGACCGGGCTTCGTCCCGGGTCGCCTCGGCGTTTGCGAGCCACGGCGGCGCAATCCGAACCCGCCCCACGCACACCGGCCCCAGATTCTCCTGGCTCCGCCGCGCCCAGTCCTCGTCGGAGATGTCGAGAGCCGAAACAACCAGCTCGGGCTTCCAGTTCGCGAGCGTCGCCATGGCGGCTTCTCGCGAACCGGTCGTGGTGAAGAAGATGCGCCAGCCGAAGGGAAGTTCCTGGACCGCCGACACCCCCGCATCGTCGAGGGCAGCGAGGATCGCGCCCTCCAGTCCGTCGGGATCGGAGCACGCCCCGGGCTGTTGGATGTCGATGGCCGGCCAATGACGGACAGACATCTGCTATTTCTCGATTTTCCGATTTGGCGATTCCTCGATTTCGCAGCCTGCCGTTTGCGGCGGCCGGCAAATCGGCAAATCGCTCAATCGTGAAATCGCAAAAATCGGGCGTCAGCTGAAAATGTCTTTGACCTTGTCGAAGACGCTCCGGTCGTCGTCGTCGGCCTCGTCGCGCTTGCGCGGCTGCAGCTTCTCGACCGGCATCGTCTTGGCGAGCTGCTCCAGCAGCTGGCGCTGATCCCGGGTCAGCTTCTTGGGCGTCGAGACGTCCACCGCGACGTGCAGGTCGCCGCGCCCCCGCCCGGTGACGCTGGGCATCCCCTTCGCCCGTAGCCGGAAGACGTGGCCGCTCTGCGTGCCCTCCGGCACCGCGAGCGTCTCATGGCCGTCGAGCGTCGGCACTTTCACCTCGCCGCCGAGCGCGGCGATAGGAAAGGTGATGGGCACCCGGCAGAACAGGTCGTCACCCTCGCGCTGGAAGACCGAGCTTTCCTGGACGTGCACGACGACGTAGAGGTCCCCCGGCGGCCCGCCGGCGCTGCCGGCCTCGCCCTCGTTCTGCAGGCGCAGGCGCTGGCCGCTCGCGATCCCCGCCGGGATCTTCACGGTGAGCTTGCGCTGCCGCGCGATCACACCGTTGCCGTGGCACTCGGCGCACGGCTTGGTGATCACACGCCCGGCGCCGCCGCACTGGCGGCATGTCTGCGCGACCGTGAAGAAGCCCTGCTGGTAGCGGATCTGGCCGCGCCCGCTGCAGTGCGGGCAGACGCTCGGCGCGCTCCCGGGCGCAGCGCCCGAGCCGCGGCACGTCTCACACTGTTCCTGGCGCGGAATCTGGATGCCGGTTTCGATGCCCCGGGCCGACTCTTCGAAGGAGATCTCCAGGTCGTATCGGAGATCGGACCCGCGCTGCGGGCCGCCGCGGCGCCCGCCGCCGAAGATGTCGCCGAAGCCGAAGATGTCGCGCAAGCCACCGAAGATGTCGCCGAAGTCGGCGAAGATCGTCGGGTCGAAGCCCGCGCCCGTCGTCGAGCTGACGCCCGCGTGGCCGAAGCGGTCGTAGGCCGCGCGCTTCTCGCCATCCGCCAGCACGGCGTAGGCCTCGGCCGCTTCCTTGAACCGCTCCTCGGCAGCCCTGTCACCCGGGTTGCGATCCGGGTGGTGCTTGAGCGCGAGCTTGCGGTAGGCGCTCTTGATCTCCTGCTCCGTCGCCTCCCTGGAGACGGCGAGCACCTCGTAGTAGTCGCGTTTGCTCACGCCTTGGCTACCTTCACCATGGCGGGTCGCAGCAGGCGATCGCCGTGCATGTAACCGCGCCGCACCTCGTCGATGACCTCACCCTCGCGGCGGCCCGGGCTCTCTTCGTGCGTGATGGCCTGGTGGAACCGGGGATCGAAGTCCTTGCCAACCGTCTCGAGGGGCGTCACGCCTCGGCGTGCGAGAAGGTCCTGGAACTGCTTGTAGATGAGCTCGACGCCCTTCCGATACGCGTCAGGGTCGGCGCTGGCGTCCGCCTGGAGGGCGCGCTCGAAGTCGTCGATGATCGGCAGCAGCGCCTCGAGCAGGTCGCCCGCGGCGTACTGCGCCAACTCGCGCCGCTCCTTGTCCACGCGCCGCCGGTAGTTCTCGAACTCCGCGGTCTTCCTCAAGAGCCGGTCGTAGTTCTCGTCGCGTTCGCGCCGCAGTTGCTCGATCTGCTCGCCGGCATTCGTCGCGTCGCCCTGAACGGCGGCATCTGACGCCTCCGCCGGCTGCTGGACGCCGCCCGTCCCGGATTCCTGCATCCCGTTGTCCTGCTCGTCGTGTCCGCTCGTGTTCGGAGTGTCCTGCATTCTCGATATCCTCGTGCTACTCGTCCCGTCCCGGTCCGCCCTGCTGCAGCAGGCGGGTCACGGCGCGCGCCGCGCTGTCCACCACGGCGATGGCGCGCGAGTAGCGCATCCGCGTCGGCCCGAGGACGCCGATGCTGCCGCGACGGTCGCCGGCCTTGTAGGTGGCCGTGACGAGGCTGAACTCGCGCAGGTCCGGCGCACTGTGCTCGCCGCCGATGACGACCATGACGCCGGGACCTTCCATGTATTCCGTGAGAAGGCGGACGAGCCGGTTCTTCTCCTCGATCATCTTCAGCAGGGTGCGCAGCGTCGCGAGAGAAACGCCTCCCTCCGATTGCTCGATCAGCGTCGCGGCCCCCTCGATGAACAGCGCCTGCTGCTCCGCAAGCCCGTCGAAGGTCGTTTGCGCCAGCCGCAGCGCGCGCGAGAGGAGGGCGTCGTAGAGGGTCCGTTCCTCGGCCAGCCTCGCCAGCACGATCGCCCGCACGTCGCCGAGCGAACGTCCGGCAAATTGATCGTTGATGTAGTTCGCGGCCTGGTGCAGGTCGTCGAGCGTCAGCCGCTCGCCGATGTCGACCATCTTGTTCGACACGTGGCCGCCGCGGGTCACGACGACGACGAGCACCTTGGTCTCGGCCAGCGGCACGAAGTCGATCCGCTCGAACGCCGACCCCTCGGCGCTCGGGACCACGGCGAAGCCGACGTGGTGCGACGCCTCCGTGATCACGTGCGTCACCGTCGTCAGCGCCTCGTCCATCAACGGGACGTGGCCGGTCTGAGCCAACAGCTGGGCTTCGATTTGCGCGCCCCGCCCCGGCCGGCGGTTCTCGAGCAGGGTGTCCACGTAGCAGCGATACCCCCGGTCGGTGGGGACTCGGCCTGCCGAGGTGTGGGGCTGATACACGTACCCCTGCTCCTCGAGCGCCGACAGCACGTTACGTACCGTGGCCGATGACACCCCGAGTGCCGCCCGCGTGACGAGCGTCTGCGAAGCGACGGGCTCGCCGGTCTCGACGTACTCGCTGACGAGAGCCGCGAGGACCCGCCGCGAACGATCGGAGAGGTGCGAGGTGGCCATTAGCAGTCCTGCCGCGAGAGTGCTAAACGGTATTATACACGATCCGTCGGGGTCGGCCAGCTAACCGACAGGACAGCAAGGAGTAAGGGAAACGCCTTCCTGCGGCTGCCTACTGCTTGCTGTTTCTGAGGGAGGCGGCGGCCACGTGGGGGTCGACCAGCCGGCCCGAACGCGCCGCGATCAACTCGGCGGCGATGCTCACGGCGATCTCGGCAGGGCTCACGGCCCCGATATCCAGGCCGATGGGCGCGTGGACGCGGTCGAGGCGTTCGGCCGAGACGCCTTCAGCCCGAAGCGCGTCGAAAATCCGGCGCACCTTTGCGCGGCTGCCGATCATGCCGAGGTACCGCCACTCGCGCCCGACGAGCACACGCATCGCGTCGAGGTCGTACCGATGGCCGCGCGTGACGACGACGACGAAGGCCGTCGGCGGAAGGGCGGCGGTCTCCAGCCAGCGGGGAATGTCGTCCACGACGACCTCGGCCGCGGGGAACCGGTCGTCGCTCGCGAACTTGGCCCGATCGTCGATCACGTGCAGGTGGAAGCCCGCCAACTGGGCGACACGGGCGAGTTCGTGGGACACATGGCCCGCGCCGACGAGGTAGAGGTGGGCCGCCGGCTCGAGCGGCTCGATGTAGACATCCATCTGTCCCCCGCAGATCAGCCCCGACTCGGCTGCCAGATCGTCGTTCAGCGTGTAGTGCACGAGCTGGGGCCGCCGCAGGCGAATGGCCTCGCGCGCCTTGCCGAGCGCGTCGTGCTCGTAGCAGCCGCCGCCGATCGTGCCCTCCGTGCGCCCGTCAGCATACGCGATCATCTTCGCGCCCACGCGCTGCGGGGTCGACCCGTTGGTGGCGACAATGGTGACGAGCGCCGCCGCATCGCCCCGGTCGAGCGCGTCGGCCACCGAGCGGTACATTTCAGAGTCCATATCGGACACTCGAGTGAAAAAACAAGGGTGCAAGGTGCAAGGGTGCAAAGTGCAAGGTGCAAGGGCGCAAGGGCCCCTAGCCCCTAGCCCCCAGCCCCTAGAACTTGTGCAGCTCGCAATGCTCGGCCGGTTCCGTCCCCGGGAAGAACGCCTCGCGCATGGTGCGCGGGCATCCGGGCCCGGCGAGCTTGCCGGTTTCCTTGTCAATCTCCGCCCACACCATGCCATCCGGCTCGGGGAGCGGAAGGTTTGCGTGCCCGGCCAGCGCGCGGTTCATGAAGCTCGTCCAGATCGGCAGCGCCGCCTGCGACCCGCTGAGGCCCAGCACCTGGTTGTCGTCGAATCCGACCCAGACGACCGTCAGCAGTTCCGGCGTGTAGCCGACGAACCAGGCGTCGCGCAGATCGTTGGTGGTGCCCGTCTTTCCCGCGGCGTCCAGTGCGAACCCCGACGCCCGCACGCCGGCGCCCGTGCCCTCGTTGACGACGCTGCGCAGCATGTTCTGGACGAGGTAGGCCGTCTCCGGGCGGGTGACGGTGCGTGCCGCGGCCATGGCCGGCTTGGCCGCCTGCTTGTAGTCCGCGTTGATCTGCATGATCGCGCGCAGCGGGCGGATCTGCCCGAGGTTGGGGAAGACCGTGTAGGCCGTCGCGATTTCGTACGGCGTCGCCTCGAAGGCCCCGAGCGCGATCGACGGATATGGCTTTGGCGCCATGCCCGTCCCGAACTTCTTCCACAAGTTCGCCACCGCGTCGAAGCCAATCATCTCGGCCACCTTGACAGCCGCCACGTTGCGCGAGTGCGCGAGCGCGCGGCGCAGCGTGATCGGCCCGTCGTACGCGTCCTCGTAGTTGCGCGGCTCGTACACCTGGTCTTCGAACAGGAACGTCGTCGGCTCGTCGGCGACGACGGTGGCCGGCGTCAGGTCCGTGCGCCCGTCTTCCGCGGCCTTTTCGAACGCGGCGAGGTAAACGAACGGCTTGAAGACGGAACCCGGCTGGCGGCGGGCCGTCATGACGCGGTTGTACTGCGACTGGTTATACGACCGGCCGCCCACCCACGCGAGGATCTCGCCGGAACGCGGGTCGATCGCGAGGAGCGCCGCCTGCGGCGGCTGGGTCGGCTTGTGCTTGCGGCGCGACAGCAGCTGGTCCACGGCGAGCAGGCCCTCGCGGACGGCGTCCTGCGCGATCCGCTGAAGGTGGAGGTCGAGGGTGGTGAAGATCTCGATGCGCTGCGCCGAGCGCGCGATTGCCGAGTACTGCTCGGCGAGCAGCTGGCCCACCATGTCGACGAAGTAGGGCGCTTCGGCCTCGAGGGCCCGGGGCACGACGGTCAGCGGCTCGGCGGAGGCCGCGTTGGCCGCCTCGCGGGTGACGAAGTCCGCCTGCGCCATCTCTTGCAGGACGACGTTGCGGCGATCCCGGGCACGGGTGGCGGACGTGAAGGGGGAGAGGTTGTACGGCGAGTGGATCACGCCGGCGATTGTCGCCGCCTCGGCGAGCGTCAGGTTGGTGACGTCCTTGCCGAAGAACAGGCGCGCCCCTTCCGCGACGCCGTGGATGGCGAACGAGCCGCGCTGCCCGAGGTACACCTCGTTCAGGTACAGCTCGAGGATCTCGTCTTTCGACGCGCGGCGCTCGAGCACGACCGACATGAACTGCTCGAGCAGTTTCCGCTTGTACGACTTCTCCAGCGGGTTCGCGATCACGGTGCCGAGGAAGACGTTCTTGACCAGCTGCTGGGTGATCGTGCTTCCGCCCACGAGGTACGGCTTGTCGCCGACGACGTTGGTGACCAGCGCGCCGATCATGCGGAACGGATCGATGCCGGGATGCTCGTAGAAGCGGCGGTCCTCGATGGCCAGCACGGCGCGAACCACGTGGGGCGGGATCTTCGCCAGCTTGACCTGTCGCCGCTTCTCGCGCTCGCCGCTCATGAGCGCCGTCAGCAGGGGAGGGTCGAGCATCACGCTCTCGCGCCGCCCGACGGCCGTGACGTCCAGCCGCTCGAGCCGGTCGGCAGCCGCCGACGGCGGCCCGCCTGCCTTGGCGACCGCCGGCCGCTGGAACACGGCGCGGACGTTCTTGCCGCCCACGTCGCCGCCGCGGGGGATCACCGAGACGACGTTGTTCGCGATGGCGAATTCGCCCGGCTTGGCCGCGGCGGGACGCTGCGCGTATCCCAGGTCGTTGAGGCGATCGACCAGCTGTTGCTCGGTGAGCGCCTGGCCGCGGCGCAACTCGAACGGGCGCGCGTAGACGCGCGGCAGAACCCGCTCGCGCTCGCCGTGCAGGCGCTCGTCGACCAGCCTGGCGAAGACGACGTAGTAGTAACCCAGGAGGGCGCAGACAACGAGCGCCGGGACGCCGCACACGACGGCGAGGATGCGGATCCAGCGCCGGCGGCGCGCGCGCGCGGCCGACACCTGCCATTTCTTCGGAACGACCTTCTGAGCCACTGGACGACCAAACGGGGGCGGGGACGGGAACGGAGACTTAGAACGTAGAACTTAGAACGTAGAACGTAGAACTGAGAACGTAGAACTGAACATGGCAGTACGGAAGGCAGACGCAGCGACCAAGCAGCTGTCATGTCGCTGGCTACTGTCTACAGCTGCTCCACTGCCTCAGCTGTCCGCTATATCGTGATCACCCAATGCTTCCCGATGTCGAGCGGCAGGTCGGCGTGCAGGCGCTCGACGAGCGACGGGCCGTAGCGGTTCAGGAAGTACACGAGCCCGACGCTCCGCTCCTGGGGCTCCCCGTCCGGGAACGCCTGCGCGCGGGTCCTCGCGTACTGCCGCCGCAGCGTGTCGTCCCGGCGCTTGGCCGCGTGGATCAACTTCTCGTGGAGCGTCCGGAGATCGTGCTGCATCCGGCCCAGCGACGAGCGCGCCGCGTTTTCCAGCGTCGGGTCGATCGCCGGCACGGCCTCGATCAGCCGCGCCATGCTCCCTTCGATGGCCCGGGATGCCTCCTCGAACGCCGCCTCGACGTGTGCCGGCAGCTGCGCCTGCAGCAGGTGGTTGAACGCGGCCTCGTTGTCGGGTTGGAGTGTTTCGAGGTCCACCTGGTAGCGCGTCAGGAACCTGGCCGACGCCGAGTCGAGGATCGTCGCCGACGCACGCGGGTACATCAGTGGCGCCGGCACGCCGAACCGTTCGTAGATCGGCCGCAGCTGGCCGAGGTATGCCAGCTCGTTGGGCCCGGCGACGTAGCACACGGTGGGGAAGAGCGTGTCCTGGACGATCGGTCGGAGCAGCACGTTCGGGCTGAAGCCTTCGGGGTGCTCGCGCGCTTCCTTCACGAGGTCGGCGACCGGCACCGGCGCGTCGCCGACAAGGAACGACCCGTCGCGGTGGTGAATTGGCTGCCTGAAGTCGTCGAGCCGGAACAGCGAGATGTTGTCGTCGTGCGGCACGACCTGCGCGTGGTACCCGAGGCTCACCAGCGCGTCGCCCGTCGTCCGGGCCAGCCTCGTCGTCGCGCCCGGCGTTTCCAGCTCGCGCGCGAAGACCTCGCGCACGAGCGGCTTGGTCCGCGGCTCGGCGGAGTCGTAGAAGACGAGGCCCAGCGGACCGAGCAGAACCTCCATCCAGTGGTTGAACGCCTCCGACATCGTGGCGCCCGGGTGGTAGGCGGCCGACAATGCCTCCGCCATCTCGTCGGTGAACTCGGTGGCGGGCAGGATCAGCTTCAGCCCCTCGACAGCCGCGAAGATCGACGGGTCCAGCCGGACGGCCGCCACCGGCTGCTCGCCGGCTCCCGGCGGGGTGCCGAGCGTAATCGTGCGCCGGCGCATGTCGCCGTCCAGCACCGCGCACGACGCGACTTCCGCCCAGTCGTGGTCTTCGGATTCCGTCCAGAAGATCGGGACCGTTGGGACGCCGTGCTCGCGTGCGACGCGTTCGGCGAGCTTGACGGCCGTGATCGCCTTCAACAGCGTGAAGAGCGGGCCGCCAAACAGCCCGGCTTGTTGACCGGTGAGGATCGCGACCGTGCGGGGATCGGCCAGCCGCGCAGCCGCGGCGCGCGCCGCGTCGGGCGCGCCGCGACGTTCGAGTTGAGCCGTGACGACCTCGGCCACGCGTTCGCGGTCGCGTGGGTGCCCTTGAGCCCGGGCGATCGCGTCCCGCCAGGCGTCACCCGACGAGGGGTCGCCCGCGAAGAACGGCGCGAGGCCCGCGTACTCGTAGGCGTAGTCGGCCGCAAGGCGGCGGATCCACGGGAACCGGCGAATGTCGACGGGGAGTCGCAAGGTCGACGAAGCGGAGGTCGGAACGTTGGTTTGCACCGGTAGGGTTTACTCTCGCAGAGCGCTGTACCGACTGTCAAGCGATGGGCGATAACTCGTTGAACCGACGGAGGTTCAATGCTAGCATCAAAAGAACGCCCCGTTGAGGAGAACCAGCCGCTGACCAGGGAGACGCACGCTCCATCCTCTCCGCCTTCCGCGTTCGGTCGCTTTCGCGTCGTGCACCAGGTGGGCGCGGGCGTGCTCGGTCCGGTATTTCGCGCCTACGACCCCGAAACCGAGCGCACGGTTGCGCTCAAGTCCTTCCCGCTCGACCTCACGCCCGAACAAGCGAACGAGTTGGCCGCGGGACTCGGCCGTCTGGCCACCCTCGACCTCGGCCACCCGTCGTTGATCGTCCCGGTGGCAAGCGGCTCCGAGGGCAGCACCGCCTACCTCGTCGAAGAATACTTCGTTGCCGATTCGGTGGACATCGCGCTGCGCCAGTATGGCCCGGCGCCGGTCCCGGACGCCGTCCGCCTGGTCGGCCAGCTGGCGGGGGGCCTCGACTTCGCTGCCGTGGCCGGCGTTCATCACGGCGCTCTCCACCCGAGGGACGTGCTCGTCGCGCCGCGGGACGTGCGGCTGACGGGTATCGGCGTGGCCGAAGCGCTGGAGCGCGTGGGCTTCCGCATTCCACCGCGCCGGCCGTACTCTGCGCCCGAGCGGGCGCAAGGCGGTGAGTGGGGCGTGGCGGCCGACGTCTATTCGCTGGCGGCCATCGCTTACGAGCTGCTGACCGGGCGCAGGCCGCCTGCGTCCGGGGAGACGCTGACAGCCGAACCGCCGGCGATCCCCAGCTCCGATGCCGCGGCACTCAACGAGGTGTTCTCGCGGGCCTTCAGCGTCCGGCCCGACGATCGATTTCCCTCGGCGCTCGCGTTCGCTGCCGCGCTCAAGCACGCACTCACCGGGCAGCCGCTCGACGCCGCGGCGCCCACTCGGCGCGGTCGCTCGAGTACGCGAAAGGCTCCGACGCTGCCTCTCGACGAGCCGCCCTCCGCGGACATCGCGCCGCAGTCGGTGGCACCAGCGCTCGAGGCGTTGTCCGCTACGGAAACCTTGCCGGTCCCCGACGCCACGCCCGCGGGCGAGGACGCCGCCCCCGCCGCGGAATCCATGGCACCGCCCGCCGCGGAACCCGAATTCAGCCCGCCCCCCCGGCCTTCGCCTCCCGAGCCTCCGGCGACGCTGGTGCCGGCGGAGACGGACGAGGTGCGGGAGGCGCTTCTCGCGGCAGAACCCGAGTTGCCGGCGCCCCCTCCGCTGGCTCTGGACGATCTCGACCTTCGCCAGGAGGAGAGTCCGCCTCCCGGCCCGCCCGAGGCCGACGCGCCGCGATTGACGGAGTTCACCCCCGCCGACCAGACGCCGGCCGGGAGCATGGCGGAGGCCGCGGCGGAACCCTCGCGCCCGGCTGACACGCCGGCGCCGTTTGCCCGCGCGCCGTTTGCCGACGCGCCGTTCGCTGACGCCCGTGCGATTCCGCCGCGTGTCACCCCGGCCTACCGTCCCCGGGTTCGGCCGCGTCGGCGGACATCCGCGGCGACGCTGCTTCTCGTCGCGCTTGCGGGGGTCGCGCTTGCCCTCGCCGGCGGCTACTATCTTGCCGCGCGGTATATCAGCGGCGGGACGACCACCGATTCGCCGGCGCCGGCCCAGCCGGCGCCTTCCCTCGAGAACCTGCCGCCGCCGGCGGCTCCCTCCGGCAATGCGCCGGCGGGCACTCCGACGACCTCGGCGCCCAAGCCGGCTGCACCGCCCCCGGTGGCTGCTGCGCCACCGGCGGCTCCGCGCGAATCGACGGCGACGCCGTCCCGGCCGTCGAAGCCGACGGGGAAGAGCGACGCCTCGTCTCGCGCGGCCAAGCCGAAGCCTGCCGCGCGCGCGGCCGCTCCGGTGCCGGCGCAGCGCATCGTGTTCGAGGGTTCGTTGTCGATCGTCTCGCGCCCGCCGGGCGCCCGCGTGTTCTTGGACGGGCACCCGGTGGGGACGACGCCGATGGCGTTGTCGAAGGTATCTGCGGGGTCGCACGTCGTGCGGCTTCAGAGCGATGGCTACGTGACGTGGTCGTCCGCGATCCAAGTGGTCGCGGGCGAGCAGAACCGCGTCACGGGGTCGCTCGACCGGCAGCCGCGATAGTCCAACAAGCGTCGTGCGTCGACCGTTCAGCGAGCCCACCGCTGGGCGCGAGACAGCCCGCGCTTTCTCCAGGTTGATCAGCCGCGATGACAAACTTGCCACGCGCCGTTCTGGCGCTCGAGGATGGCTCGTACTTCGAGGGGGCCTCCTGCGGCCTGGACGGCATATCCGCCGGCGAAGTCGTGTTCAACACGAGCATGACGGGTTACCAGGAGATCCTGACCGATCCTTCCTACGCGGGCCAGATCGTCACGATGACGTGCCCGCACATTGGCAATTACGGCACCACGCGGCTGGACGCCGAGTCCCGGGTGCCGCGGGCGGCCGGCCTCATCGTCCGCGACGCGTCCCCGATTGCCAGCAACTGGCGGTCCGTTGACACACTCCAGGCCTACCTGTCGGAGCACGGTGTCGTGGCGATCAGCGGGATCGACACGCGGCAGCTGACGCGGCGCCTGCGTTCGTCCGGCGTGATGCGCGGCGCGATCGCCACCGGGGAGATCGATGTGGCCGCGGCGCTCGCGGCGGCCCGCGCGGTGCCGCCGATGGAGGGCAGCGACCTCGTGCGCGGCGTCACGTGCGGTGCGCCTTTCGACTACGTCACGCCCGAGGATGGGCAGAGCGGCATCCCCTCGGACGCCGGCTTCGTGCTGACGCCGGGCGTTGAATCGAGGGAGGCGCCGCTTGTCGCCGCCTACGACTTCGGCATGAAGTGGAACATCCTGCGGCGGTTCGCGGCCCACGGCGTTCGAGTGCGAGTGTTCCCCGCATCAGCGCCGGCCAGCGAGGTGCTCGCGAGCGGGCCCTCGGGCGTCTTCTTCAGCAACGGTCCCGGCGATCCGGCGGCCTTGCCGTACGCGGTGGAGAACGTCCGCGACCTTCTCGACGCCGGGTTGCCGGCCTTCGGCATCTGCCTCGGCCACCAATTGCTGGCGCTCGCGCTGGGCGCGCGCACCTTCAAGTTGAAGTTCGGGCACAGGGGCGGCAACCACCCGGTCAAGGATCTCGAGACGGGGCGGGTTGAAATCACGTCTCAGAACCACGGCTTCGCGGTGGAGGCCGGCTCGCTGCCGTCCGACGTGGTCATCACGCACGAGAGCTTGTACGACGGGACGATCGAGGGATTCCGGCACCGCGAACGCCCGATCTTCTGCGTCCAGTACCACCCCGAGGCGTCCCCCGGCCCGCACGACGCGGACTACTTGTTCGGCCGCTTCGTGAGGTCGCTGGTCGATTCGGCCAAGGCCGGATTCCACCGCGGTCTCTGACCGTGTTCAACGGCTCACTGTCCACTGCTCACTGCCCACTACCCTAATGCCGCTGCGAACCGACCTTCACCGCGTGCTCGTCATCGGCTCCGGCCCGATCGTCATCGGCCAGGCCTGCGAGTTCGACTACTCGGGCACCCAGGCGTGCAAGGCGCTGAGGTCCGAGGGGCTCGAGATCGTCCTGGTGAACAGCAACCCGGCGACGATCATGACCGATCCGGAGATCGCGGACCGGACCTACGTCGAGCCTCTGACGCCGGCATCGGTCGCCGCGATCATCGAGCGCGAGAAGCCGGACGCGCTGCTGCCGACCGTGGGCGGCCAGACGGCGCTCAACCTGGCAGTGGCGCTGGCGGAATCGGGCGTCCTGGAGCGAAACGGCGTGGAGCTGATTGGCGCCTCGCTCGCGGCGATCAAGGTCGCCGAGGATCGCCTGCAGTTTCGGGAGGCGATGAGGTCGATCGGCGTGGCGGTGCCCGAGAGCGGGCTGGCCCGGACGCTCGAGGAGGCGCTCGCGCTCGCGAGGCAGATCGGATTCCCCGCGATCATCCGGCCCTCCTTCACGCTTGGCGGCGTGGGCGGCGGCATCGCGTACAACGTGGACGAGTTCCGCGACATCGCCGGGCGCGGCCTGTCGATGAGCCCGGTGCACGAGATCCTCGTCGAGCAGTCCGTGCTCGGCTGGAAAGAGTACGAGCTCGAGGTGATGCGCGATCGGGCGGACAACTTCGTCGTGGTCTGCTCCATCGAGAACATCGATCCGATGGGCATCCATACCGGCGACTCGATTACCGTCGCGCCGGCCCTCACCCTGAGCGACAAGGAGTACCAGCGGCTGCGCGACCTGTCGCGCCGGATCATCAGCCGCGTGGGCGTCGAGACGGGCGGCTCGAACATCCAGTTCGCGGTGAACCCCGCCAACGGCGACGTCGTGGCGATCGAGATGAACCCGCGGGTGTCGCGCTCGTCGGCGCTCGCCTCGAAAGCCACCGGGTTCCCGATTGCGAAGATCGCGGCGAAGCTGGCGCTGGGCTACACGCTCGACGAGATACCCAACGACATCACCCGCGTCACGCCGGCCTCCTTCGAGCCGTCGATCGACTACGTCGTGGTCAAGATCCCGCGCTGGAACTTCGAGAAGTTCCCCGAGGCGGACCGGACCCTCACGACGCAGATGAAGTCCGTGGGCGAGGCGATGGCGATCGGGCGGACGTTCAAGGAGGCCTTCCTCAAGGGTCTCCGCTCGCTGGAGCTCGGCCGCGCGGCGGACCTGTGGCTCGGCCCGCGCTCCGACGAGGAGGCCGACGACGTGCTGGCGCGCCGGCTGGCGGTCGCCGACGAGCGGCGGATCTGGCGGGTGTTCCGCGCGCTCGAGCGCGGGTGGACCGCGGACCGCATCCACGCCATCACGCACATCGATCGCTGGTTCCTCGTCCAGTTCGCCGAGCTGACGGAGATGGCGGCGGCGGTGCGGGGCGGCGGCCTCGACGCGCTGACCCCCGAGCGGGTGCGCGACCTCAAGCACGCCGGGTTCAGCAACCGCGACATCGCGCGACTGTCCGGGACGAGGGAAGCGCAGGTGGAAGCGATCAAGCACGCGGCGGGGATTCGCCGGGTCTACAAGCGGATCGACACGTGCGCGGCGGAGTTCGAGTCGTTCACGCCGTACCTGTACAGCACCTTCGCGGACGAGTGCGAGGCGGCGCCCACTGCACGGCCCAAGGTCGTCATCCTCGGGTCCGGCCCGAACCGGATCGGGCAGGGCATCGAGTTCGACTATTGCTGCTGCCACGCGGCGTTCGCGCTGCGCGGCGAGGGCGTCGAGACGGTGATGATCAACTGCAACCCGGAGACCGTGTCGACCGACTACGACACGGCCGACCGGCTGTACTTCGAGCCGCTGACGCTCGAGGACGTGCTCGCCGTGATTCACCGCGAGCAGGAGGCGGGCGGGGACGTGTCATGCCTCGTGCAGTTCGGCGGCCAGACGCCGCTCAAGCTGGCGCTGCCGCTGCAACAGGCGGGCGTCAGGCTGATCGGGACGTCTGCGGACTCGATCGATCTGGCCGAGGACCGGAAGCGCTTTTCGGCGTTGCTTTCGGAGCTGGCGATCAACCAGCCGCCCAGCGGGACCGCCACCTCGCGCGACGAGGCCAGGCGGGCAGCGGACGGGATCGGCTTCCCGGTGGTCGTCCGGCCGTCCTACGTGCTCGGCGGCCGCGGCATGGCCATCGTGTACGACCACGCGGGCCTGGACCGCTACATGAAAAGCGCGGTGGATGCCTCGCCCGAGCACCCCGTGCTGATCGACCGGTTCCTCGAGGACGCGTTCGAGATGGACGTGGACGCCGTGGCCGACGGCACCGGCGCCGTCGTGATCGGCGGCATCATGGAGCACATCGAGGAGGCGGGCATCCACTCGGGCGACAGCTCCTGCGTGCTGCCCACCTACCTGGTGGCCGAACGCCACCTGGAGACGATCCGCGACTGGACACGGCGTATCGCGCGGGCGCTGAACGTCATCGGCCTGATGAACATCCAGTTCGCGATCAAGGATGGCGTCGTCTACGTGCTGGAGGTGAACCCCCGGGCGTCGCGCACCGTGCCGTTCCTGTCGAAGGCGACGGGCGTGCCGCTGGCCAAGGTGGCCGCTCGCGTGATGCTCGGGCGCACGCTCGCCGAGATGGGCCTCGTTGCCGACGTGCCCGTCTCCGGCTGCTTCGTGAAGACGCCGGTGTTCCCGTTCGTCCGCTTCCAGGGGGTTGACACGCTGCTCGGGCCCGAGATGAAGTCCACCGGCGAGGCGATGGGGTGCGGCCCGACTTTCGGCGTCGCGTTTGCGAAGGCGCAGGAAGCGGTGGGGCAGACCCTGCCCGATTCCGGGCTCGTGTTCGTGAGCGTCAACGACCACGACAAGCCGAACGCGCTGCCGATCATGCGCGACCTCGCGCAACTCGGCTTCTCGCTGGCCGCCACGCGCGGCACGGCGGCGTACCTGGCCGCGCACGGCCTGCAGGCCGAGGTCTTCTACAAGGTGAACGAGGGGCGGCCGAACATCGCGGACCACACGCGCAACGGCCGGATTGCGCTCGTCATCAACACGCCGCTCGGGCGCGCGTCGTTCTTCGACGACCGCGCCCTCCGGCGGGCCGCGATGGTGCATGGCATACCCTGCATCACCACCCTTACCGGCGCGTCCGCGGCGGTGGCGGCCATCCGCGCGATGCGCGGCCACGAGCCGGGCGTGCGCGCGCTGCAGGACTACCACGCGGATTTGGCCATCCAGACGGCCCCGGGCGGCAGCAAAAAACGCTAGACGGCACAGCAACGGAAAATTGAAAACGGAAGACTGAAAAGGGCCCTTCGCGCTTATCGCGGGTCTTTTTCCGTTTTCGGTCTTCCGTTCTTGCGTTGACGCGCGTCTCGCGTGATCGGCCTGCACCTTGCTGGCGCCGCCCATGTGCGCGTTCCCGCCGCAGTCCCTGCCCTGGCCATCCTGTCCGGCACTGCCGCCGCCTGTTTCGTGGACGTGCCTTCGGCCTGGCCAGCCGCGGCGTGTGCGGCCGGTTTCCTCGCCGCGTGCGCCGCCTTCCGCTGCCGCCAGGCCGCGGCGTTCCTGCCGGCCGCCGCCCTCGTCTTCGCCTCCGGCGCCTGGGTCCTCGGCGCGCGCTCGTTCCGCGACGCCGAGGTGCCTCCGCTGCGCGCGGCCCTCGCCGGCTTGCTGCCGACACCCTCGCCGGTCCTCGTCGAAGGACGTCTGCGCTCGGACGCCTCCCCGGGCCCGAACGGCGTTTCCCTGGACATCGCGGCGTCTTCGGTAGGACAGGCGTCTCGCCTGTCGGAGCCGTCCTCGGTAGGACAGGCGTCTCGCCTGTCGCAGGCGTCGCCGGTAGGACAGGCGTCTCGCCTGTCCCAGGCGTCTTCGGTAGGACAGGCGTCTCGCCTGTCGATTCCGGGTGGGATCCGCCTCACCGTCTCCGGCTCGCTGGCCGTCGACCGCGCGGGGCAGTGGCGTGCCGGCCGCCTCGTGCGCCTTCGAGCCAGCCTCAGAGAACCGGCTCGATCCCTGGATCCCGGCGTGCCCGACAGCCGGCTGGACCTCGCACGCCGGGGCACGGTCCTGCTCGGCAGCGTGAAGAGCGCGCTCCTGGTGGAGGTGTTGCGGCGGGGCAGTTGGCTGGAAGAGCGAGCGGCCGATCTTCGCGCCTACTCCCGATCAGCGCTGGCACGCCATGTCGGCCGCTGGAGCCCGCGCTCGGCCGCCATCGTGGTGGCGATTCTGATCGGCGATCGCGTCGGCCTGGACGATGAGGTGCAGCGGAAGCTGCGCGAGGCGGGCACGTACCACGTCATCGCGATCTCGGGCGGCAACATCGCGATCCTCGCGGCGCTGATCGTGCTGCTCCTCCGCATGGCGCGCGTGCCGCCACGCCTGGGCTGCTGGCTGGCCATCGCGGGCCTTGCGGGGTATGCCGGCCTGGTGGGAGGCGGGGCGTCCGTGGTGCGGGCCACGCTGATGGCTGCCGGCTACCTGGCGGCGCGGCAGGCCGACCACCGCAGCCCGCCGTTGAACGCCCTCGCCGTGGCGTGCGGCGTGATCCTGATCGCCTCGCCGCTCGCGGTCTGTGACGCCGGCTTCGCCCTGACGTTCGGCGCGACGCTCGGGATCCTGATTGGGGCGTCGCCACACCTCCTGGCGCCCCGCTGGTTGCGGGCGCCGCTGGCGCTGCTCGCTGCCTCGGTCTCGGCGGAACTGGCACTGTTCCCGGTGTCGGCCTTCGCGTTCTCGCGCGTCACGTTTGCCGGCCTCGTCCTGAACTTCGCGGCCATTCCCCTGATGACGCTGGCGCAGGTGTCGGGAATGGCCGTCCTGCCACTGGCCCTCGTCTGGCCGGCCGCTGCGTCGCTGGCGGGCTGGGCGGCGCACGCTGGCGCCGAAGGCCTGGTGCGCAGCGCCGCCCTCGTCGATGTCGCGCCCTGGCTGTCGTGGCGCCTTCCGCCGCCCCATCCGGCGGCGCTCGCGTGCTACTACGGCGCATGGTGCGGCTGGCTGTGGCGCCGCGGCGCCCCGCGCGCCAGGCGGTGGCGCGCCGCGTGCGTGACGGTCATCGCCGGATCCAGTATCTGGATCCTCACCGAGCCCGTCAGCCTCCTCTTTCCCGGTGTCGCGGGGCGGCTGCGTGTCACCGTGCTCGACGTGGGACATGCGGATGCCGTGCTGATCCAGCTTCCCGACCGGCGCAGTCTCCTGGTGGACGCCGCCGGCTCGATGGCGGGCGGATCCTTCGACATCGGCGGGCGCGTCGTGGCGCCGGCCTTG
This sequence comes from uncultured Acidobacteriota bacterium, assembly GCA_963724775.1. Classification (GTDB taxonomy): domain Bacteria; phylum Acidobacteriota; class Vicinamibacteria; order Vicinamibacterales; family Fen-181; genus CAVRWB01. The sequence continues at coordinate 121,231 of CAVRWB010000014.1, read as the reverse complement.
TGGGCCCTCGGGACCCGGCGCCTGGATGCGTTCATCGTGACTCACGGCGACCCGGACCACGTGGGCGGAGCGGCGTCCGTGATGCGCGACTTCCGGCCGCGCGAGGTCTGGGAGGGGATCCCGGTTCCGCGCTCCGCGGCCCTGAACCAGTTGCACGAACTGGCGGCGAAGGCCGGTGCGGCGTGGCGGCAACGGCGTGCGGGCGAGGTGCTGCAGTTCGGCGAGGTCACGCTCCGCGTGTGGCACCCCGGGGAGCCCGACTGGGAGCGGCAGAAGGTCCGCAACGACGATTCGCTCGTGCTCGAACTCCGCTACCGCGATGTGTCGCTCGTCCTGCCCGGTGACATCGGCAGCGTGATCGAACATCGGATCGCTGCGTCGTTCCCGCCCGCTCGCCTGCGGATTCTCAAGGTTCCCCACCACGGCAGCACCAGTTCCAGTTCTGCGGAGTTCCTGGCGGCCCTCCGTCCCTCGCTCGCCATCATCAGCGCCGGCGCAACCACCAAGGTGAATGAAGAGGTGCTCGACCGCTACCGTGCGGTTGGCGCGGAAGTGCTTCGGACGAACGAGGACGGCGCAGTGACGGTGACGATCGAGGGGCAGCGGGTGTCGACCCGGACCTTCACCGGACGAGAGTCAACGATGGAAACCACGAAGGACACGAAGGACACGAAGAAACAACCGGACGGACTGTGAGGTGCCCGGACGTGGACGTCCAGCGGTCTTCGCCGGCCGGCCCGCCGTTCGATTGTCGCATCGGGCCGACCGGCGACCGGGAGGGCGGGTAGCGCGAGCAAGCAACGCAAGCGGACAAAAGCGTTGTTTGCACGCGCAACCCGTCCTCCCGGCTGCGCCGCTTTGCGGCGCGAAGACCGCTCGGCGTGTTCTTCTTCGTGATCTTCGCGCCTTCGTGGTCAATCCGTCTTCAGGAGACACTCGATGAGCTATCTGGTTCTTCCACCCGCCCTCGAAACGCTCACGCATGCGGTGATCGGCTGTGCGCTGGCCGTCCACCGGGAACTGGGGCCGGGTTTTCTCGAGAGTATCTACCGCGCGGCCATGGCTATTGAAATGTCCGCCAAGGGTGTCCCGTTCGAGGTGGAGAGGCCGGTTGTCGTCAACTACCGCGGTCATCCGATCGGCGGCCAGCGGGTCGACCTGCTGGTGGGCGGGGAAGTGGTGGTGGAACTGAAGGCTGTCAGCGCGATCGAGCCGATTCACATCGCGCAGATCCTCTCGTATCTGAAGGCTCTCAATCTTCGGGCGGGGCTCCTAATCAACTTTCACGAAGTCATGCTGCGCGATGGGATCAGGCGAGTCCTTCTCTAGACAGAGCCCGCTGGCCCGTCAGCCTTCCTCGTCCTTGATGCGGCCCCATTCGTCTTCCATCCTCGCGAGGCCGGCGTCCTTGAGGGCTTCGCCGCGATTGGCGAAGCGGCGTTCGAGCGCCGTGAAGCGGCGGGCGAACTTCTCGTCGGCCTTCCTCAGCGCCGATTCCGGCTCAACGCCCAGTTTTCGCGACAGGTTCGCGATCGCGAACAGCAGGTCGCCCATCTCCTCCTCGACGCGCGCCTGGTCGCCGCGCTCTTCGACCGCCTCGCGCAGTTCGGCCACTTCCTCCTCGATCTTCGCGAGGACGTCTGTCGCGCGCGCCCAGTCGAAGCCGACCGCCGCCGCGCGCGTGCCCATCTCGTGCGCGCGCAGCAGCGCGGGCAGCGTCTTCGGCACGCCGCCGAGGATCGTCTTCGGCTTCCCGCCCTCGGGCGCCGATTCGCGCTCGCGGGCCTTCGCTTCCTCCCAGCGCCCCAGCACCTCGTCCGCGGTGCGCGCCTTGGTCGCGTCGCCGAACACGTGCGGGTGCCGGCGGACGAGCTTGTCCGTGATCGACCCCACCGAGTCGGCGACCGAGAAGCGGCCCTCCTCGTGGCACACCTGCGCCAGCAGGACGCCCTCGAAGATCATGTCGCCGATCTCCTCGCGCAGCGCCTCCATGTCGCCCTGGTCGATCGCCTCCAGCACCTCGTAGGTCTCCTCCAGGACGAAGGGCCGAAGGGTCTCCAGCGTCTGCGCGCGATCCCACGGGCAGCCGTCCGGCGCGCGCAGCCGGGCGACGAGGTCGACGAGCCGATCGAAGGCGCGGCCGGGGGAGTCTGCCATGGGGCGTATGCTAACATTTCGAGGATGTGCCCGCGCCCACGCCGCGGGCCGTGCGACACCATGACGGAACACCCGACGATCACCTTCAACCTGTTCGTCCTCTCGCTCGCCGCGAGCGCCGAGATCCATCTCGGCAGCCTGCCGAAACCCGGCACCGACAAGCCCGGCCAGCCGAACCTCACCGAGGCGTCGCACCTCATCGAGGTCATCGCGATGCTGAAGGACAAGACCGAGGGGAACCTGGACGAGCAGGAGGAGCGCCTCATCGAGAGCGTCCTCTCCGACCTCCGGATGCGCTACGTCGAGGCCGCCGGCGGAGCCGAGCGCGCGGCTGGCACCGGGGACAAGGCGGCCGGGTCTTGAGCCAGGCGGCGGCCCGCGTCACGTTCCTGGGCACCGGCACCTCCCATGGCGTGCCGATGATCGGGTGCCGCTGCGCGGTGTGCACCTCCAGCGATCCGCGCGACAACCGGTCGCGGCCGTCGGTGTCGTTCGAGATCGAGGGCGGTCCGACGCTGCTCGTCGACACCTCGCCCGACCTGCGGACGCAGGCGCTGCGCTTCGGCCTGTCGCGCGTGGACGCCGTGCTCTTCACGCACCCGCACGCGGACCACCTGCTCGGTCTCGACGACATCCGGCGCTATAACACGCTGCAGCAGGCGCCCATCCCGTGCTACGGCGACCCGGGCACCCTGCGCGAGGTGCGCCGCGTGTTTGCCTACGCCTTCAACCCGCCGCAGGACGGCGGGGGCGTCCCGCAGTTGCGGCTGTTTCCGCTGCTCGGCCCCTGTTCGTTCGGGCCGATGACGGTGACGCCGGTGCCGATCCTCCACGGCCGGCTGCCGATCTACGGCTACCGGATCGGCTCGTTCGCCTACGTCACCGACTGCAGCGCCATTCCAGAGGAGTCGTGGGCGCTGCTCGACGGCGTGCGGACCCTGGCGGTGGACGCGCTGCGCGACCGCCCGCACCCGACGCATTTCACCGTGGCACAGGCGTTGGAGGTGATCGCGCGGCTGCGCCCGGAGCGGGCGCTGCTCACCCACATCTGCCACGACCTCGGGCACGCCGAGACAGCGGCGCGGCTGCCGGCGGGTGTCGAGCTGGCATATGATGGGTTGGTTTTGGAGATCTAGACAGGGGCTAGGGGCTAGGGTGGGCTAGGGGCTGGGGGCGGGAAAGAGCATTGACGATTTCCGATTGACGAGTGGCGAATGGCGAATGGCGAATGGCGCCGGGCACGAGCGCCTTCTGCACTTTGCACCCTTGCACTCTTGCACCCTTGCACCGCTGTACCCCTGGGAACTCATGGCCAGGGGCTAGGCCCGTTCGCACTTGGCACGTGCGCTGAGGACCGTGGACGTCATTCACTACCCGGACCAGTCGCGACCCGCGCGGTGGCACCAGCCGGTGCTGGGGCTCGGGAACTTCGATGGCCTGCATCGCGGCCACCAGAAGATCATCGAGCGCGTGGCCCGCGGCGCGGCGGAGCGCGACGCCACCCCGGTGGTGATGACATTCGACCCCCACCCCACGCGCGTGGTCAGGCCCGACAAGGCGCCGCCGCTCCTGATGACGACGACGCAGAAGCTGGAGGCGCTGGCCAAGGCCGGGATGCGCGGGGCGGCGGTCGTCCGCTTCACGCCGGAGATGGCCGCCTGGCCGCCCGAAGTGTTCGTCCAGCAGGTGCTGGTCGAGTGGCTGCGCGTCTCCGAGGTGTGGGTGGGCGCGAACTTTCTCTTCGGCCACGATCGGGCCGGCAACTTCTCCCTGCTGCGCCTGCTGGGCGCGCGTTTCGGGTTCCGGGCGGAGAAGATCGACCCGGTCCGGTACAAGGACTTCGTGGTGAGCAGCACGCGGGTGCGCCGGTTGATCGCGGAGGGGCGGGTGGACGAGGCGGCGACCCTGCTGGGGCGCCACTATTTCATGGACGGCACGGTGGTGCACGGCCTCCAGCGGGGCCGTTTGCTGGGCTTCCCGACCGCCAACCTCGACACCGAGAACGAGCTGGTTCCGCCCGACGGCGTCTACGCGACGCTCGTCACGCTCGACGGCATCGTCTACCCGTCGGTCACCAACATCGGTGTGCGGCCGACGTTCCACCAGCCGTCGGCCACGGTCATCGAGACGCACCTCCTCGATGTCGACCGCGATCTGTACGACCTGCGCTTGCGGCTGTCGTTCCTCCAGCGGATCCGCGACGAGCGGACCTTCGACGGCATCGAGGCGCTGAAGGCCCAGATTGCGGCGGACTGCGCCCGCGCGCGCGCGCTGTTCGAACAGAATCTCGCTGTAGATTGGATTTCGTCGACCGCGTGGACTCGGTAGACCGTCGATCCCGTGACTCGGTCGACTCCGTGACTCCCTGACTCCGTGACTCCGTGACTCCGTCGACTCCGTTGACTCCGTCGACTCCGTAGACTTCCCCATGCTCCTGTACAACACGCTCACCCGACGCGAAGACGAGTTCGCCCCATCCGACGGCCGCACGGTGCGGATGTACACGTGCGGGCCGACGGTGTACAACCGCGCCCACATCGGCAACTTCCGGACCTTCGTCTGCTGCGACGTCCTCCGGCGCACGCTGCGCCACCACATGGGGTGGGACGTCCGGCAGGCGATGAACTTCACCGACGTGGACGACCGGACCATCGCCGGCTCGCAGAAGGCCGGCGTCGGGTTGCGCGAGTACACGGACCAGTGGATCGCGGCATTCCTCGAAGACACCCGAGCGCTGGGGCTCGAGCCGGTCGAAGAGCGCCCGCGGGCAACCGACGAGGCGAACCTCCAGGCGATGACCGGGATCATCGAGGCGCTCGGAAAGAGCGGGCACACGTACCGGAGCGACGGGTCGATCTACTACAAGATCTCGACCTTTCCGCACTACGGGGAACTGGCCCGGCTCGATCACGAGGGCATCAAGCCGGGCGCGCGCGTGGACTCGGACAACTACGAGAAGGAAGACGCCCGCGACTTCGTGCTGTGGAAAGCCACCAAGCCCGGCGAGCCCACCTGGGACTTCGGGCTCGGTCCGGGCCGGCCCGGCTGGCACATCGAGTGCTCGGCGATGGCGCTCCGCCTCCTCGGCGAGCCGCCCATCGACCTGCACGCGGGCGGCGTGGACCTCATCTTCCCGCACCACGAGAACGAGATTGCGCAGAGCGAGGGGGCGACCGAACGGCACTTCGCGCGCTTCTGGTTCCACGTCGAGCACCTCCTGATCGACCGGGAGAAGATGTCGAAGTCGCTCGGCAACCAGTTCACGCTGCCCGAGATCGTCGCAGAGGGACACCGCGCCTCCGCGCTGCGGTACCTGCTGCTGTCGACGCACTACCGCAAGCAGTTGATGTTCACGTGGGACAGCCTGAAGCAGGCGGAGGAAGCCCTTCGGCGGATCACCGACTGCCTCGCCCGCATGGACGCGCTCCGCGGCGACGAGCCGCATCCGGCGGTTGCAGAGCGGGTGGCGTCCGCACGGAAGGACTTCGGCGCGATGCTCGAGTCCGACCTCAATTCGGCGGGCGGGCTGGGCGTGATGTTCGAGTTGGTGCGCGCGCTGAACACGGCGATCGACGCCGGCGAGGTGAGCGCGGCGGACGTTCCCGGCATCCGCGAGGCGTTCGGCTATTTCGACGCGGTCCTCGGGGTCATCTCCCTCTGGCAGGCGGAAGAAGCCGCCGGGGAAGTGCCGGTGGAGGAAATCGATCAGCTGATTGCCGCGCGCCAGGCCGCCCGCCGGCGGCGCGACTTCGCCGAGGCCGACCGCATTCGCATCGATCTCGCCAACCGCGGCGTGCTCCTGGAGGACACGGCGGCCGGTACGCGCTGGAAGCGAAAATAGGCCGCCGCGGGCGCGGGCCTTGCACCAGCCCGCAGCGTATGCCTGTCCTCGATCGCATCGGCCTCGGAAAATCGGGCGAAGATCTCGCCTGCCGCGAACTGCAGCGTCAGGGGTACGCGATTCTTGCCAGGCGGTATCGTACCCGCTATGGCGAAATCGACATCATCGCGCGCGACGGCCCCACTACCGTCTTCATCGAAGTCAAGGCGCGCACGAGTGACCGCTACGGCGACCCGGCGGAAGCCGTCACTCTCCACAAGCAGGCCCGGGTCACCGCGATGGCGGAGGACTTCATCGCCCGCCGCGGCCTCCACGACACTCCCTGCCGCTTCGACGTCGTCACCGTCACCTTCGGCGGGGAGGGCAAGCTGAAGATCGAGGTCATCAAGTCGGCGTTCGACGCCGTCCCCTGGCGGTGAGCGCCGAGTGCCAGGCAGCTCGAGCTCGGTCGGGCAGTCGGCACTCGCGGCGGTCTTGACGCTATCATGAAATCATGACATCGTCTTGACATGGGGTCGAGGCGAAAAGTGAGCACGATCATCGACGCGGCGCTGTTTCGACGGGCCAAGGTGGAGGCCGCGCGCCAGGGCCGGCCGTGGAACGCGCTGCTCGAAGACGCGCTCCTGCGCTACTTCGAGAACGCAGACCGGCCGGCCGACGGCGGCCGGTCGGTCGCCGCGACATGGGGAGCCGTTCCAGCTGCACCGGCGTCGATTCGAGAGCTGATGGAGGACGAGGATGGCTGGCTGGACGCTTGACGACATCCCAGCCGGGCAGCGCGTCTTCCTGGACGCCACCGTCTTCATCTATCACTTCGTGCGCGCGTCGTCGCAGTGCCGGCGGCTCCTCGAGCGGTGCGAGCGGTCGGAACTCTTCGGCGTCACGTCGGTCGTCACGCTCGCTGAAACGGCGCACCGGTTGATGATGATTGAGGCGGTCGCCGATGGTCACCTGGCGGCTGGCGGCGTCGCGCGCAAGCTGCGCGAGCGGCCGGACATCGTCAGTCAGCTGCGCCGCTACAACGAAGCGGTCGAGAGCATCGCGGCGTGGGGAGTCGAGGTGAGAGCGCTGGAACTGGGCTGCTGCCTGCGTGCGGCGGAGGTCCGCGCGACCGAGGGACTTCTGACGAACGATTCGCTGATTGTCTCGACCATGCGCGACGAAGGCATCGACTCGATCGCGACGGCGGACGCGGACTTCCAACGCGTGGGAGGACTGCGCGTATTCCGGCCGACAGACGCGCATTTCGGGCCGTCGCCGCTTGCCTAGCCCGGTCCTCGTGTGCTAATTTGTTTGTTCGCTGAGCGGGAATAACTCAGTGGTAGAGTGCGACCTTGCCAAGGTCGAAGTCGCGGGTTCGAATCCCGTTTCCCGCTCCATCCTTCCTCTCTCGCAGCGCGGTCGCGACCGCGCCTTTTTTGTCGGCGATCGGTCCTGGTGGCGCGAAGCTCCGGCTTTGCGGCCCACGCCGCTCGCCCGGTCCCGTCGGGCGCCGTAGCCAAGTGGTAAGGCAGAGGTCTGCAAAACCTCCATCTCCGGTTCAAATCCGGACGGCGCCTCCAATACTTCCTTAACAAGATGAGCGGTCAAGGCCAGGCGAGGCGCCTGACTATGCACGTAATCCCATGGCGGCAGCAGGGCGGGCGGCGGCCCACCCACCAGGGGCGCCGCCCGCGAATCCTCGCGGCTGACGGAGCCAGTCTCGATCGCGGCGCCGGGGCAATGCCGCGTGCTACTTCGGCGGCTCGGGCGCAGGCGCCGAGAAATGATCGTGCACGATCAACCAACCGGCGCCCTTCTTCTCGAAGATGGCCGTCCATCGGCTGTCCAGGCTCGTGGTCTTTCCCGCCTTGTCGGTCATCGCGGTTTTCACGGTGGCCGTGCACCAGGCCCAGCTCCCGACGTGGTGGACGGCGACGTCGTCGTTCAGCGTGAACTTCAGCGCGCTGAGCCCCGCGAACATCGGCTTGACGCCCTCGGCGTACTGCTTGAAGCCCTCGTATTTCACCGGCGAGATGTCGTAGAAGACGTCGCCCGGTGCCTGGTCGTAGTACTTGGCCACGTTGTCCGTGTTCATCGACTCCCAGGCCGTGAGGATTTGAACCAGAAGCGCCTTGTCGGGCACGCCGGCGGCAGCTGGCTTGCCCGGTGTCTTCGACGGAGCCCCGGCCTGCGCAGCAGCGAACGACGAGGCCAACGCGACGCACACCACCAGGGATGCGATCCTTCGTCTCATGCTTGAACCTCCTTCGAAGACTTGCGGTGAGCCGAGTGTACTACGGCAATCCGAGGGCCGTCAGCCCAAGTGTGTGGCGGCGGGAGCCTCCGGTCACCCAGCCGAACAGGGCGCCACCGTCTGCACCTCCTCAAGCGCACGCCCGCTCGAGCCGACAACTCGATCCGTGGAGATCAGGCCGATGAATCCCCTGTGGCGATTGTCGGTGGCCGTCGTGGCTGCGCTCACCATGGCATACGGCGGCGTGCGGGCCGGAGAGAGGGTAGAGCAGCGCGAATTGCCAAGGCCTCAGGCCGACGAGATCCTCCGCGCGCACAACGCCTGGCGGCGGAAGATCGGGGTGCTTTCGCTGCGGTGGGTTGCGGACCTGGCGTTTGCGGCCCAGGCGCGCGCGAAATACTTGGCCGGCCACGACTGCGGCATGGAACACGGGCTCCTGCCAGAGGACGTCGGGGAGAACATCTTTCGAGCCTGGCCGCTCCGCGCCGAAGGACGCGAGGACGAGATGAACCCCGTCACGCCGACGCAGGTGGTGGACGCCTGGGGCGCCGAGGGGCGCGATTACGACTACCCGAGCAACCGGTGCGCTCCGGGGAAACAGTGCGGCCACTACACGCAGTTGATCTGGGCGCAGACCGAAGAGGTCGGGTGCGGCATGGCCGTCTGCCCCTCGCGCGGCCAGGTGTGGGTCTGCCGATACCGCCCAACCGGCAACATCGAGGGGCATCGGCCGTACTGAACCGGCAACCTCTCAGTATCCCGGGAACTCCTCGGCCCGGATGTTGTCGGGATCCGCGCCGACCAGCGGCAGGAGTTTCTGCATCCCTTTGACGAAGCCGTCGGGCCCGGCGATGTAGAAGATGCTCTCCGCCGGGGCGTCTACGTGGCGCGCGAGAAACTCTCGGTCGACTCGGCCCGTGGAGTGTGGCCACGAATCGCCCGCACCTGGCTGACTGAGTGTGGCGATGAAGCGGAAGTGCGGGTTGTCGCGCGCCCAGCCCTCGAAGTCCGCGAGCCACGCGACGCCGGCCGGTGTGCGGTTGCAGTAGACCAGGGTGATGGGGTGGGGCAGGGACCGGGCCGTGGCATCAGCCACCATGCTGCGAAACGGCGTGATCCCGATGCCGCCGGCGAGGAGCACGGCCGGCTTCGAGGCGTTGCGGTGCAGCGTGAAGGACCCGAAGGGTCCGTCGAGTTCCACGCGCAAACCAAGCGGCGCCTCCATCAGCGTGCGCTTCATCGCGCTGCCTCGCAGCCGTGTGCCAACCATCAGCCGCGCCTCTGACGGCGCCGACGCGACCGAGAAGGTTCGCGATGAGCCGCCTTCGTCGCGGTACATCGCGTCGGGCACGGTGATGTCGCAAGTCTGACCAGCCGTGAACTCGAACGGCTCCGCCGGTTCGAACCAGAACGCTGCGGTGCGCTCAGCGATGAGCGCGCGGTCCACGAGTCGGGCGTCCATCTGGCCTCCTGTTCGGGTCTCCCTACCTCACATAGACTTCCGGAGCCCGGCCGCGGTAACGCGCCGAGGCGCGCCCGAGTGCCGGCGGCGGCCACCCCATCCATCGTACGCCGGATCGCCCGTTGCAGCGCATTCCCGATTCACAAACGACCAAGGCAGTGCTGAGAGGCAGCTCTCAGTCTTCCACGAAGGGGGAGCATGGCAACCGAATACGCGGCGCGGGAGTTCGAACTGAAGGGGACCCCGGCGGACGTTGCCGTCGAGGCGCGTCCACGCGCCCGGGGCAACGGAGGCGATGGGGCGCTGGCACGCGGGCTTGGCTGGTTCAGCGTCGGCCTGGGGGTGGCCGAGGTCGCCGCGCCCGGCATGATCGCGAAGGTGATCGGCGTGCGGGACAACGCCGACAACCGGGAGCTGTTGCGCGCCGCCGGGCTCCGCGAAATCGCCAGCGGCGTCGGGATCCTCACACGGGATCGCCAGGCTGGCTGGGTCTGGGCGCGTGTCGGTGGCGACGTGATGGATCTCGCACTGCTTGGCCTGGGATTCACGTCGGCCGAGGCGCAGCCGCGCCGGCTCGGCTTCGCCACGGCGGCGGTGGCCGGCGTGACCGCGCTCGACCTGTGGTGCGGGAGCAAGCTTGGCGACGTGATGTCGCGGGACCGCTGGGATTACGCCTCGCGCGCCATCACCATCAACCGTCCGGCGTTCGAGGTGTATGCGTTCTGGCACGACTTCAAGAACCTGCCGCGCTTCATGCGCCACCTCGAGTCGGTCGACACGGCCGGCGGCAAGCTGTCGCACTGGGTGGCGAGGGGTCCCGCCGGAAGCCACGTGGAATGGGATGCCGAGGTCGTGGACGACCGTCCCAACGAGCTGATCGCCTGGCGGTCGCTGCCGGGCGCGCAAGTGGAGAACGGCGGCGCCGTCCGATTCAAGTCCGCGCCTGGCGGCCGCGGAACGGAGGTCATCGTCCACATGCACTTCAGCCCGCCGGGAGGAGCCGTCGGTGCGGGCATGGCCCGGCTGTTTGGAGAGCACCCCGATCAGCAGTTGCAGGACGACCTGCGGCGGTTCAAGCAGGTCATGGAGACCGGTGAAATCGCGCGCTCCGAGGCCAGCGAGAGCCTCTTCGGCATGAGCCAGCCCGGCCGGCCACGCGAGATGAAGCCGTATCACGCGTTCGCGAGGGGGGAGCGATGAAGGCCAACTGTTGGCATGGCAGGCACAGTCTCTCCGTGGAGGACGTTCCCGATCCGACGATCCTCAATCCCGCACGACGCCATCGTGCGGATCACGTCGACGGCCATCTGCGGGTCCGACCTGCACCTCTACAACGGCTTCATTCCCGACGCATGCGAGACGGGGACGTCCTCGGCCACGAGTTCATGGGCGAGGTGGTGGAGGTCGGGCGCGAGGTCAAGAACCTGAAGACGGGCGACCGCGTGGTCGTCCCGTTCCCGATCGCCTGCGGCCGCTGCTACATGTGCCAGCGGGCGCTGTTCTCGCTGTGCGAGAACTCGAACCCCAACGCCTGGATGGCCGAGAAGCTGTGGGGCTACTCGCCCGCCGGCATCTTCGGCTACTCGCACATGCTCGGCGGCTACGCCGGCGGGCAGGCCGAGTACGCGCGCGTGCCCTTCGCCGACGTCGGACCACGTCAAGATTCCGGACAGCCTGTCGGACGAGCAGGTGCTGTTCCTGTCCGACATCTTTCCCGACCGGCTACATGGCCGCCGAGACCTGCGACATCCAGCCGGGCGACGTCGATCGCGGTGTGGGGCTGCGGGCCGGTCGGGCAGTTCGCGATCAAGAGCGCGTTCCTGCTCGGCGCGGAGCGGGTGATCGCGATCGACCGCTTCCCGTACCGCCTGCGCATGGCCCGGGAGCAGGGCCGGCGCCGAGACGATCAACTACGAAGAGGTGGACATCTACGACGCGCTCAAGGAGATGACGGGCGGCCGCGGTCCCGACGCGTGCATCGACGCGGTCGGCATGGAAGGCCACGCACCGGGACCGGTCGGCGACCTACGACCGGGTCAAGACCGCGATGATGCTGGAGACCGATCGGCCGGTCGCGCTGCGCCAGGCGATCCTCGCGTGCCGCAACGGCGGCACCGTCTCGGTGGCCGGCGTCTACGGCGGCTTCATCGACAAGTTCCCGATGGGAGCGGTGGTCAACCGCGCGCTGACGATCAGGTCCGGGCAGACCCACGTGCAGCGCTACATGAAGCCGCTGCTCGAGCGGATCGAGAAGGGCGAGATCGATCCGAGCTTCGTCATCACCCACCGCATGAGTCTCTCGGAGGCGCCCGACGGCTACAAGACCTTCCTCAAGAAGGAAGACGACTGCATGAAGGTGGTGCTCAAGCCGTAACGGGACGGGGGTGTGCAGGTGCAAGAATGCACGAGGTGCAAGAGGGCGCTGCACCTCGTGCAACGCCGGTCTATCCCTTCGCTTGCTTCTGTATCTGAACCGTCGTCGCCGTGACCGTCCCGTTCAGTTGTTGAACGCCGGTGACGTGCACCCTGGCGCCGTTGCGGGCGTCCTGGCAACGACCGCCTGTGAACGCCGTCCCGCTGCCGGTGACAACCGTGGTGTCGGCGACCACGAAGGTCCGAGAGGGACAGTTGCCAGAGGCGTTCGAGACGACGCCCTCGACGGTGACCACCGGCAGGCCATCCTGAGTGACGGTGATCGCTCGTCCGGCGATCTGCACCGTTCCGCTTCGGCCGCTGGTGGTGGCGTTGGCGTCGGCGCCGACCCTCACGGTCCCGTTGCCGGAACCCTCTGCCCCGGCGGTCACGGTCAGCCAGTTCGCTTGGCTGGTCGCGGTCCACGTGCAGCCCGAGCCAGCCGTCACGGTGAAGGCCAGCTCGCCACCCGCCGCGCCAACTGATGTCCGCGTCGGCGCCACCGAGGTACTGGCACAGTGGCGGCGGAGGTGGCATGGGCGTGGGGTCCGGCGGCGGTGTCGGCGTCGGCGGTGGCGTGGGCGCCGGCGGTGGCGTCGGGCGCCGGCGGTCGGCGTGGGCGCCGGGATCGGGACGGGCGCTGGCACCACGACGCCTGCCTGCGTGACGCCGAACGCCTGGCCCGCGACGTTGAGCGTCGTGGAGCGCTCGGTGCTCTTGTTTGGCGCGACGCTGAAGCTCATCCGCCCGTTGCCCGTCCCGCTTCCACCCTGGATGCTCACCCAGCCCGCTCCGCTCGATGCCGACCAGCTGCACCCGGCGAGCGTGGAGACGCTGACGCTGCCGCTTCCGCCGTCGGGCCCCATCGAGGCGGACGATGGATCGATCTGGAAGCGGCAGGGGGCCGCGTCCTCCGAGATCTGCACCTGCTGATCGTTGACGCGGATGCCGGTGGAACGCGCCGCGGCGGCCGGGTTGGCGGCGACGTGGAATGTCAGCGTCCCTTGGCCCTGGCCCGATGCCGTCGAGGCGAACGACAGCCACGACGCGTCGCTCGACGCCGTCCAGGAGCATTCCCGGTCCGTCGCAACCGACGCGGTCCCGCTGCCGCCGGCGGCCGGGAAGGACTTGGCGGAGACGCCCACACGTGACCTGGCACTTGCTCGTTGATGCGCCGACCAGGTTGGTCGACGCCGAGGAGCTGCAGCCGACGAGGAGGACCGTGCCGAGCAGGGCGGGGAGCACCCGGCCGATGCGAAGCAAGTAGGTGACGGACTTCCCATTCGACATGACGTGGCGCCCCTGCGCACGTCGCCATGCAGAAGGTTCGCCACGCGGGCGGAGGGGATCACCCCGCTCTGCAGGCGATTATCGAGACGCGGCGTTCACAGAGTAGGTGCGTGGCTACCGTTCGTACGACTCGCGATGCGCCGCGGACGACAGCTGAATCACGTACCGGGCGGGATCGGCGTCGAATCGCTCGCGCAGTTCAGCAAGGCTTGCGGCGCCGCCGTAGCTCACGGCCGAGCAGAGGTGCTTGATCATGTCGCGGACGATCGGGCGGGCGGAGCCGCGTTCGGGCACGCTCACCTCCAGCCCTTCGGCGCCGATCGCCTGCAGGTCGGCCGCCTCGGCGTCTTCCACGTCGAGCCGATCCTTGATCGCCTCGATCGACGCCATCCCGCGGAGCACCTTGAACGGGACCTTCACCTTCTTCTGGGACTCGGGAACGAGCACCGCCTTCTGCACCACGTCGCCCGGCGTCTCTCGCGTGCCGGCGAACGCGCTGCCGAGCATCACGGTGTCGCCGCCGAACAGCAGCGCCTGCACGAGCGCGCCGTCGCGGTGGACGCCGCCGTCGGCGACGATCGGGATCCGCCCGGCCGCCTGGCCGAGGCCCGCGCGGGACTCGACCAGCGCCTGCACCTGGGGCACGCCGAAGCTCGTGGTGAGCCGCGTGGTGCAGCCGCCGCCTGGGCCGATTCCGACTTTGATCGCATTGACGCCGCGCTCGGCAAGGAAGCGGGCGCCCTCCTCGGTGCCGACGTTGCCGGCGACCAGCTCGGCATCCGGGAAGCGCTTCCGGAACTGTTCGAGCGCCCGCTCCATGACCACCGAATGGCCGTGGGCGATGTCGATGACGATCAGGTCGGCGCCCGCGGCCAGCAGTTCGGCTGCGCGCTCCAGGTAGTCGCCGGTCGCGCCGATCGCCGCTCCCACGCGCAGCCGCCCCTGGACGTCTCGCGTGGCGAACGGCAGCCGCTTCTGCTTGAGGATGTCCTTCGCCGTGACGAGGCCCGACAGTCGCCCCTCGCGATCGACGAGCGGCAGCTTCTTGATCTTCCGCGCGACCATGAGGTCGCTCGGCCTCGTCCAGCGCGATCGGTCCGTCGTGCAAGACCAGCCGGTCGGCGGGCGTCATCCGGTCCGACACGGTGCGTGCGCGCTCGACGAACCGGGTGTCGCGCTCGGTCAGCAGGCCGCGCAGGCGGCGGTCGCCGTCGACGACGACGAGCGTGCCGACGCCCGAACGGCGCATCGCGTCGGTCGCCTCGCCCAGCGTGGCCTCCGGGGAGATCGTGTAGGGGTCGCCGATGACGCCGTGCTGCGTTCGCTTGACGATCTCCACCTCGCGAACCTGCGGCGCGATCTCGCCCGGCCGGAAGCCGCGGTCGATGATGCCGATGCCTCCCTCCTCCGCCTGGACGATTGCCATCGGCGCGCGCGTCACGGTGTCCATGTTGGCGGAGACGATCGGTCGCCGGAGCGTGATGTGCTCCGACAAACGGGATGTCGAGATCGATCGACGCGGGGTCGCGCCGCTCGACGACGCTGAACTGCGGCGAGAAGAGAAAATCGTCGAACGTGCGGCCGTGAACCAGCTCCCGAAGTGACGGCATCTCGAGATCCTCCATTGAGTGCCAGGCGCGGCGAAAGCGACTCGCGGCCGTAGTTGCGAGTCGAACCACTCAGGCCGCGGCGGGTCGCGCGCGCCGCGCGGCCGGCCAGTAGCGGACGAGGGGAGGGAGCATCGGCAACAGGAGCCGCAGCGCCGACGAGACGAGGCGAAACGAGTGGGCGTGGCCGGGCGACCAATGGAAGCCGTACGCCTCGCGAATGTCCGCCGGCAGCTGGCCCAGCGTCACCAGGCGGTTGAGCCACGCTCCCGGCCACGTGGGATCGCCGAAGGGCGGATAGAGAAGGTCGCGCGCGACCGCCCGGGCATCGGCCGTGACTTCCAGCTGACCGCTCGCACGCATGTGCGCCAACGTCGTCTCGAGTTCAGCGGTCGTCATCGGGAGGAGCGCCTCCGGGATTCGGAGCAGCTTTCCGGCCGCCGCGGACCGGGCGCAGTAGTCGTCCTTCTCTTCGACCGACAGCGGCCGGACAAAGCGCTCGAAGGCGAGCGGGACGGACTCGAGCAGGGTGGCGTGGACCCACAGCAGGAGTTCCGGGTCCTCGGCGGAGTAGGGGGTGCCGGCAGGAAAGGCGGTGGTGCCCTCCGCGAGGCGGCCGCGCACCCGCTGGTGGATCGCGTTGATCCGTGCCGCCGCGGCGTCCACGCGGGCCGAGCCTCCAAAGGTGAAGTCGAGCATCGCGCCGACGGTCCCGTGCAGCCGCTGGAGCCGCCCGAACCGTTTCGCCGCGAACGAGCTGTGGCTGGCAACGCCGGCCGCCACCAGCGGGTGCGCCAGCTGGAGCAGAATGGCGCGACCCCATCCCAGCACGACGACGCGCTCGCGGTTGATCGTTCGGGCGGCATCCATCTCCGTCCAGTGTAGATCCGCCCGCAACTTGGACACGCAACGCGGACCCCGACACGGACCCCCTTGCAGTCCGGCCGCCGCATCTCGTAGAGTGGCTGGGCGGCAACCCTCAAAACGACTGGTGTGAGCTATGGACTACGCAGAGCGGCTGGAGAAAGTCGCAGTGCTGGGCGCTGCCGGGAAGATGGGCAGCGGCATCGTGCTGCTCGTCAGTCTCGAGATGGCAGACCTCTCGCTGAAGCCGGAGAACCGGTCCCGGAGCTACGTACTCCATGCCATGGACGTGTCGGACGCCGCGCTGGCGGGGCTGGTTCGCTACCTCCGCGAGCAGGTACGGAAGTCAGCCGAGAAGCGGATCGTCGCGCTCAGGCAAGTGTACGCCGATCGGGCGCTCCTGGTCGAGAACCGCGACGTCGTCGAGCAGTACGTGAATGACGTGCTGGCCACCGTCCGGCCGACCACCGCGCTGGAGTCAGTCGCGGGCGCGCGGGTGATCTTCGAGGCGGCGCCGGAGAACGTCGAACTGAAGCTCCGCCTGCTCGGTCCAACAGCGAGTGACCAGCCGGGTGGACCCTGGGTCTTCACCAACACCTCGTCGATACCGATCGGCGAGATCGACGAACGCGCACGGCTCGGCGGCCGGGCGATGGGGTTCCACTTCTACAACCCGCCCGCCGTCCAGAAACTCGTCGAGTTGATCCCTGCCGCGACGACGCTGCCGGAGGTTGCTGAATTCGCGCGGGCGCTGGCGAAGACGCTTCGGAAAACGGTGGTGATGTCGCGCGACATCGCGGGCTTCATCGGCAACGGGCACTTCATGCGCGACCTCCTGCACGGTGCGGCGGAGGTTCAGCGGTTGTCCGGGGAGATGCCCTTCGTGGAGGCGGTCTACACCGTCAACCGAGTCAGCCAGGACTACCTGGTACGGCCGATGGGGATCTTCCAGCTGATCGACTACGTCGGCCTTGACGTGTGCCAGTGCATCCTCAGCGTGATGAACGCGCGGCTTCCCGCTCAGGCGCTGCACAGCGCGCTTCTCGACCGCCTGCTGGAGCAGGGCGTCAAGGGCGGCCAGCACCAGGACGGGTCGCAGAAGGACGGCTTCCTGCACTACGAGCAGGGCCGGCCCACCGCCGTGTACGACCCGGACTCGCGGCGCTACGTCCCGGTCGCGGAGTTCCAGGCGGCGGCAGACGCGCGCCTCGGGCCGCTGCCGGAACCCGCGCTGCCGTGGAAGGCCGCGGTCAAGCATCCGGCGAAGGACCAGGCGTTGGCGGAGTTTTTCGAGCAGATCAACGGGCTTCGCACGCTCGGCGGCGATTTGGCGAGGAGGTACGGCGCGAGGTCGAAAGCGATTGGCCTGCAGCTCGTGGCTGACGGGGTGGCCGCCAGCACGGCCGACGTGAACCAGGTGCTGCTGACCGGCTTCTTCCACGCGTACGGGCCGATCAATGATTACTTTTCCCAGACGGTGACAGCATGAAGACGCTGAGGCGGAAGGTCTACCTGACGGCGGGGCACAACACGGTTTCGATGGGGACGGGCCGCAAGGAGTTCAACCCGAAGAAGCCTCGGCCGGGTCTCGAGGACTACATCCGCGAGGCGGGTCGGGCGGTGTTGAAGGACGTCGGGGGCGCCGGCCACATCGATGAGGGCGTGATCGGGAACTTCATGGCTGCCCGCTTCAACAACCAGGGCAACCTGGCGGCGCTCATCCCGGCTATCGACGAAGGGCTGATGTGGAAGCCGTGCACGCGCGTGGAAGGCGCATGCTGCTCGGGCGCGCTGGCGCTCGTCAGCGGGATCAAGTCGGTGCTGGCCGAGACAGCCGACATGGTGCTCGCCGTCGGCGTCGAGGTGCAGAACACGGTGAAGGCGATCTACGGCGCGGACATCCTCGCGACGGCGGGGTGGAGCCGGGAGCGCAAGGCCGGGCACGCGTACTTCTTCCCCGGCAAGTTCAGCGACCGCGCCGGGGCGTGCTACGACGCGTACGGGCGGGAGCGGACGCGGCGGGCGATGGCGCGGTGGTACCGGAACGCCATCGAGAACGCCCGGCTCTGCCCAACCGCGCAGGAGTATCACAACGCGGTCAAGGATCTCGAGGCGGTGGCGCTGACGGAGCCGACCCCGGCGGCCTTCGTCGATCACCTCAATGTCTACGACTGCTCGAAGGTGTCCGACGGCGCATCGGCCATCGCCATCGCATCGGAGGAAGGCTTGCGCCGTGCGGGGATCGCGAAGAAGGATGCCGTGGAGATCGTGGCGATCGGGCAGGTCGAGGCCGATCTCACCCGCGCGCCCGAAGACCTCACCCGCCTGGAGACGACACGCCGGGCGGTGGAGCAGGCGCTGTCCTCCGCGGGCATCGCGCCCGCGCACGTAGCGACGGTGGAGACGCACGATTGCTTCACCATCGCCGGCATCCTTGCAGTGGAAGCGATCGGCCTCGCGAAGCCGGGGGAAGGGCCGGATTACGTGCTCGCGGGATGCAGCGCGCGCGACGGGGCGGTGCCGTTCAACACCACCGGCGGGCTGATTGGGTGGGGGCACCCGACTGGCGCCACCGGCGTGCACCAGGCAGTGACGGTGTGGGAGCAGCTGACAGGGAAGGCCGGCGCGAACCAGGTGCGTGTTCCATCCGACCGCCCGTTCGGCCTTTCGGTCAACATGGGCGGTGACGACAAGACGGTCGTCGCCCTCGTCTACCGCCAATTGTGACAAGCCTCGGGAGTCTTTTCGTGGCGAAGGCCTCACCGAATCACAATTCCGTCATGACGGAATTGTGATCCCGAGGCCTTCGCGCCACGAAAAGACTCCCGAGGCCTACTGCACGTCGTACTCGGGGTGCGGGGCGCCCGCCAGCCACTTGTCGAACCAGTGGACGATGTGCCGCA
This sequence comes from uncultured Acidobacteriota bacterium, assembly GCA_963724775.1. Taxonomy (GTDB): domain Bacteria; phylum Acidobacteriota; class Vicinamibacteria; order Vicinamibacterales; family Fen-181; genus CAVRWB01. Next base: position 102,459 of record CAVRWB010000014.1, on the reverse strand, counting down.
GGCGCTCAATCCGATGCCACGGCTCGCCGGAGCGTGACAGCTCGTGCGTCTCGCGCGGAAACAGCACCATCGCCGTCGGCCGCTTCAGGAACTTCAGCGCCCGGAACAGCTGCTCCCCGCCGCACTCGGGCGGCGTTCGCGAATCCTCCTCCCCCAGGACGAACATCATCGGCGTGCGGATCTTCTCGACGAAGGTGATCGCCGACCTGTTGGCGTAGTCCTGCGGGCCCTGGAACGGCGGAGTCTTGAACCAGCTCGGTTGGAACATGGTGAAGTCCGCCGTGTACCACCAGCAGGACCAGCTCGAGATGTCACGCTGCGAGACCGCCGCCGCAAAGCGATCGGTCTGCGTGACCGTCCAGTTCGTCAGGACGCCCCCGCCGCTTCCACCCGTCACCCCGAGCTTCTTCGTGTCGATGTAGCCTCTCTTCACCAGCTCGTCGACGCCGGCCACCAGGTCGCGGTAATCGTCGCCCGGGTAGCGGTACTGAATGATGTTCCCGAACTCCTGCCCGTAGCTCGTCGACCCCCGCGGGTTCGGATAGAGCACCACGTAGCCCTTCGCCGCCATCCACTGGAACTCATGGTCGAATACCCACCCGTAGGCCGTGTGCGGGCCGCCGTGGATGTTCAGGATGAGCGGGTATTTCTTCGACGAATCGAAATCCGGCGGCTTCTGCACCCAGGCCTGGATGCGCCGGCCGTCGAAGCTCGTGTACGTCAGCTCCTCTGGCATGGTGAGCGCCAGCTGGGACCACAGGGCGCGATTGACGTCCGTCAGTCGGCGCTGGGAGCCGTCCGCCGTCACCACGAAGAGGTCGCCGATCATGACCGGCGTCGAGAGGAGCGCCACCAGCGTGGTGCTCTCGCGCCCCACCGAGAAGTCGAGTACCGCCTGGTCCCCGTGGGTCACGTCGCGGACCGCGCCGGATGCGGTGTCGATGCGCACGAGGATCGTCCGCCCCTCGCGCGACGATTGATCGTAGAGAAACGTGCCATCAGCGGCCCACCTCAGCCCGCGCCCGCTGCCGCCGCGCGGCGCCTGGTTGTCGCCGCTCACCGTGTCGCCCAGGTCGGAGTCGTACGCGACCGTCAGGTTTCGGGGTTGGCTGCCCGCCGACAGATCGATCACCCACGTGTCGGTCTGTGAGTACGAGCGGACCGGCTGCGTGACCGCGCCATGGAACGCGGCGCGGCGCCCGTCCGGACTCACCGCGAGGTCGCGCACCTGCATCGGGATCGCCGCGAGCGTCTGCACGTCGCCGCCGCTCGCGGGAACGAAGGACAAGTCCGTCGTCGGAAGCTCGTAGTACGGCTCGACGATGGCCGTGGTGAGGAAGTAGACGCGGCCGCCGTCGGGCGACCAGCGCGGCTCGCGCTCGTCAAATGCCCCCGTCGTCAGTCGCCGCGCTTGGAGAGGTCCACTCCGCACGTCCGTCACGTCGATCACCCACACGTGCTGCCGGCGCGACGGGTCGAGGAAGCCCTGGTCGTTGCTTCGATACACGGCGCGCGTCACCACGTGCACGTCCGATTCCCGCGGGGTGTCCGCGCTTTCCGCGGCCCCGGCCGCCTCGACGCGCTTTGGCGCCGCCGCCCGCTTCAGGTCCTCGGGCGTCGTGCTGCTGAGAAACGCCAGGCGCTTCCCATCCGGCGACCAGGCGGGCCCGGAGGCGCCACGCGGCAGCTCGGTCAACGTCCACGCTTCGCCTCCGTTCAACGGGAGCACGGCAATCTGTGCCGGCCGCGGCTTGCCGTCTTCGCCGCGATCGCCTCCGCGCACGAACGCGAGCCGCCGGCCGTCCGGCGACCACCGCGGCTGCGAGTCGCGCACCCCGTTTGTCAGGCGGACAGCCTCCGCGCTCCCGCTCGTCTCGACCGACCAGATCGACGTCTCGTAGCCGGTGCGTTTCTCGTCCACCACCACGCGCGTGAACGCCACGCGCGTGCCGTCAGGCGACACCTGCGGGTCGGCGATCCACGTAAAGGAGAAGAGGTCCGTCTCGCGGATGGGACGGGACGCCGCAACGCCAGCGGCTGGCTGACCGGCCGGCGCGGGTTGCGCGAATGCGGGCGTCGCGGCACCGGCCAGCAGCACGAGGGCGAGGACCATGAGGACCGGGACGGCAGCAGCACGCATGCGTTTCCCCTTTGGCTGGGTGTTCTCAAAGGCCTCGATTATAGCGGCGGTTGTCACACTCATTTCCCATGACCGGTCCGCTGCCGGGGTGGTATCCTGCGCAGCCGACCGGCTTCACCCGAAAACCGACCACACACATCGAGGCTAATCGAGGCTTATGCGTCGAGTCACCGCAACCGCCACCGCCATCCTGCCGATCGCGATCGCCGCGATCTGGCTGGCGACGCCGCTCGCTCAGCAGCCGCCTGCCGGCCCGACTCCTGCCGCCGCGCGCGCCGGCGGTCGCGGCCGCTTCCGCGAAGTCCCCCTACATCAAGGCATCCGGTGCCGCGTACGGCAACGCGGACGCGATCATGCAGGACGAGCTGAAGGTATACGAGTACTTCCTGGCGTCCGATCAGCTCGAGGGACGCAACCTTCCTTCGCGGGGTTATGACGTCGCGGCGCTTTACGTCGCCAGCCACCTGAAGGAGTGGGGCCTGAAGCCAGGTGGGAGCACCGCGGGGACCGATGGTCCGCTGCAGCCCTACTTCCAGCCGATCGAGCTGGCCAGCACGCAGGTCGACGCGGCGAACATGAGGTTGTCGCTCAACATCCCGGCTCCTGCCGCCGGCGGCGGGCGAGGGGGGCGCGGCGCGGCTTTCGGTTCCGGCGCGGCCGTGCTGCCAGCCGGTCCGCACGCCTTCGACTACGGGAAGGAATGGAGCGTTGGCGGGGGCGGCGGGCGCGGCGGAACACCGGTCGCAGCCGCGGACATCGCCGGCGTGCCGCTGGTCTTCGTCGGGAACGGCTACGTGATCAACAAGACGCAGGCCGACCCCTACAAGGGCATCGACGTGAAGGGCAAGGTGCTGGTCGTCGCCGGCCTTCCGGCGGAACTCGCCGCCCAGCAGGCGGCGGCGCCTGCGGGCAGGGGAGGCGCACCGGCGGCGGGCGGCCGGGGCGGTGCTGCTGCCAACCCGCTTGGCGTCGAGAACGTGGACTTCGTGACGCCGCAGGCGTACGCCGCAAAGAACGGGGCCGCGGGGATCATCACGGTCCCGACCTTCCAGCAGTTGAGCGCGATGGCGATGCCGGCTGCCGGGCGAGGCTCTCTCAATGGCCCGCCCTACCAGGTCGTCAAGTTCCAGGCGGCTCGCGCCGTACCCGTTCCGCAGGTCACAGCCGGGATCGAGCTGACCAACGCGATCTTCCAGGGCGAGAAGCTCCAGGCCGCGCAGGTGTTCAATGGGGCTGCCGCCGGCGCGAAGCTGGAGTCCTTCGACCTGAACCCCGAGAAGAAGGTGACGCTGCGCGTCACCGTGACGACCGATCGCAACCACGCCGAGAACGTCGTCGGCATGCTCGAGGGGCGCGATCCGGTCCTGAGGAACGAGTACGTCGTGATGAGCGCACACCTCGACCACGTCGGCCTCGCCGTGCCCGACGCCAACGGCGACGGGGTAAACAACGGCGCGGACGACGATGCGTCGGGATCCGCGGCGCTGATGGCGATCGCGCGCGCTTACGCCGACGGCGCGGCAAAGGGAATGCGCCCGAAGCGGACGATGGTCTTCCTATGGGTGGCGGGCGAGGAGAAGGGCCTCTGGGGTTCGCAGTACTTCAACCAGTTCCCGCCCATCGACATCAAGAAGGTCGTGGCGAACCTCAACATGGACATGATCGGCCGGACGAAGACGCCGGGCTACACCGATCCGCAGTCCTACAAGTTGGTGGAGCCGAACGAGGTGTTCGTGGTCGGCCCGAACATCGCGAGCGATGCGCTCGGCAAGATCGTGCGCACCGTGAACGACGGCTACCTGAAGTTGAAGATCAACGACTTCTACGATGCGGTTGCGCCGGATGCGACGCACGACAATCTCGGCCCCGGCCCGCAGGGGCAGCGCATCTTCTACCGGAGCGACCACTACAACTTCGTGAAGATGGGGATTCCGATCGCGTTCTTCGCGGACGGCCTGCACGTGGACTACCACCGGGTGACGGACAGCCCGGACAAGCTCGACTACCAGGAGATGCAGGCGGTCGCGAGGACGGTGGCGGCAGTCGGCTGGGTCATCGGCAACACCGCGACGCCTCCCAGGCTGAACGCCAAGCTGCCCGAGCAATTGGTGAACGACATGAAGGCGGTGCAGGACCAGGGCTGGGGCAAGCTGACGCCGGTGATCGCGCCGCTGCCGGGAATGCCGTTCTAAGGAACGTAGAACGGAGAACTGGGAACGGAGAACGGAGAATCGAGAAACGAGGGCCGCCTGCGGCCAACCCGGCGGCCCCATTCTGTCCTGAAGCTCACGCATTCCTCGTCCGATAACGTATCGGAGGCCTCCCGCCCCGGCGGCCGACAGCCAGGAGACCCGAGCGTGGACGAGGAAACGCTGCAACTCCCGCCATTGAGCAGGCGCCGACCTCAAAAGGAGCGGCAGCCCGCGGTCATCCTGTACGACGGCGACGAGATCGGGGGACTGCACAGCCTCACCAAGGACGAGACCGTCATCGGCCGCACGACCGGCTGCGACATCGTCGTGCCCGAAACGCGCGTGGCGCCGCGGCACGCCATGATCCGGCGCACGGCGCCCGGCGCCGGCGAGTTCGAGATCGTCGACCTGGGCTCGACGACCGGGACCTTCCTGGAGGGAGCGCCGGTGGAACGCGCCATCCTGCAGAGCGGCGACAAGGTGGGCATCGGCGGCCGGATTCTCTCTTTCGCGATGCTCGACAAGGCGGACCTCGCCTACCAGACGCGCATCGTGCAGATGATCCATATCGACGAGCTGACAGGCCTGTTCACCAAGCGGTCGCTGTTCCGCGCGCTGGAAACGGAGCTCACGCGAACGCAGCGCTACCACCACCCGATCGCGGTCCTGATGCTGGATCTCGATCACTTCAAGCAGGTGAACGACACTCACGGGCACCTGGCCGGGTCCTACTGCCTGTCCGAGGTCGGCAGGCTGATCCGGGAGTCGACGCGGGAGACGGACGTCAACGGGCGCTATGGCGGCGAGGAGTTCGTGACGTTCCTGCCGGAGAGCGACACGGCGGCGGGGCTGATCGTCGCGGAGCGGATTCGCACCGCGATGGAGAGGCACACGTTCCGCTACCAGGACGCCGCCTTCCAGGTGCGCATCTCCATCGGCATCGCCGGGTGGCCGGCCGACGGCAACGACGTCGAGAGCCTGGTGCGCGCGGCGGACACCGCGCTCTATCGCGCGAAGAACACGGGCAGGAACCGGTGCGTGGTGTACGAAGACGGGAAGTAGGCTCATGGCTCATGGCTCATGGCTCGAGACGAGGGTCGGCCCAGGGCAAGAGCGCGCCGCACCTCGAGCCCTCAGCCTTGAGCCTTAAGCCGTAAGCCTCTGAGTCTCGACCCGCCCTACTTGATTTCCTTCATCAGGGCGGCGACGGCGGCCTCCAGCTGCTCGTCGCGGCCCTTGGCCACCACCTCGTAGGTGTTCCGGACCTGGATGTCCGGCTCTGTCTGGCTGTTCTCCAGGTACTTGCCGGTCGTCGAATCCTTCACGCCCACGGGCGGCACGCCCCAGCGGATGCTGCCGTCCTGGAGCATCTCCCAGCCTGCGAACGTGCACGTGCCGGGCGTCGGCATCCCCACGAGCTTACCGAGGCCGAGCGCCTTCACCGTGTAGGCGTAGCAGTGACCGTCGCTGTAGTTCGCCTCGTTGGCGAGCGAGATGCTCGGCTTGGTCCAGCGGAAATTCGGCTCGAAACCGCTGCTGCGCGAGTCGCTGGTGTACTCGAAGAAGCGCTTCCCGCTGAGGAACATCGCGAGGTCCGCCACGAGGTCGCCGCCCCCGTTGAACCGGGTGTCGACCACCAGCCCCTTGCGGTCGGCGAACTTGCCCATCGCCTCCTCGTAGGTGGTCCGGTAGGCGCCGTCGTTCATGCCCGGCACGTGGATGTAGCCGAGTTGTCCCTTGCTGGCGCGGTCCACCTCGTCCTGGTTGCGCCGAACCCACCGCGCGTACAGCAGCCGGTTCTCCTCCGCGGGGGTGATCGGCTTCACCACGACGTCCGTCTTCTTGTCGCCATCGACGACGACGAGGAGCGTCTTCTTGCCGGCCTTGCGATTGAGATACTGGGCGACGTCCTTGTCGGCGGCAATCACGTCGCCGTCAATCGACTCGATGATCATTCCCGCGGTGATGCGCACGCCCGCCTTGTCCAGCGGGCCATCCTTGACGATCTCCGTCACCTTGACGCCGGCGCCCGGGTAGGCCGGGTCGTAGAAGACGCCGAGGGCTGCCGTCTCGTCGCCGCCGGGCGTCGAGGCGTTGTAGCTGGCGCCGCTGTGGCTGATGTTCAGCTCGCCCAGCATCTCGCTGAGCATCTCGGCGAACTCGTAGTTGTTGCCGATGTGGGGGAGGTACTTCTCGTAGACAGGCTTGAGCGAGTCCCAGTCGATCCCGTGATAGCCGGCGGTGTAGAACGTCTCCTTGGTCCGCTGCCACACGTGCTGGAACATGTACTGACGCTCGGCGGCCACGTTCAGCACCATCTCGCCGTTGATCGACACCGGGTCGCGCTTCGCCTTCTCGGGGTCGATCTTCGAGATGGCGCCGTCGGCCAGGAGGAAGATGTTCTTCTGCTCCTTGTCCCATTCCATCCGTCCGCCGTTGGCGCCGAGCGCGAGGAGCATCTTCGTCTCCTTGGTGCGCAGCGTCGTCGACCAGAGATTCATGCCCTTTTCGAACCGCGCCAGGTAGTAGAGCGTCTCACCGTCCTTGCTCAGGAGGGCATCGCCAAGCGACGAGGAGTGGATGGTGAACCGGGCCTTGCGAAGGTTCAGGCTGTCGAAGTCCATGGCCACGTCTTCGACCTTCTCCTTTGCGTCCTTGCCGTCCTTCTTGTCCTTGGCGGCCTCGCCCGTGTCCTTCTCCTTGTCCTTTTTCTCCTCGGCCTCCTTCACGAGCGCCAGTTCCTCCTTGGTCAGCTTGAAGCGGTCCCACGCGTCCTGCGTGAAGAACATGCCGTAGACGTCCTGCTGCGCCCCGCCGCTCTGCGCGACGGCCTTGAGGCCATCCCGGTTGCTGAACCAGATCATCCCCTTGCCGCCCAGCACCCACTTCGCCCGGCCGTCGTCGAACCCGCTCAGCGTCAGGTTGACGACGCTGCCCTTGCCGTCGGCGCGAATCAGGCCGACCTCGCCGGGCGCGAGCCCGGGGACCGAATAGTCGAACAGGATCCACTTGCCGTCAGGGCTCCACTGGTAGTAATGGTCGCCATCGCCCTGCGGCGCGACTTCCTTGCTCGTGAGGATCGTGCGCGTCTGCTTCGAGTCCACGCTGAAGACTCGCAGTGTCGTCCGATCCTCCACGTAGGCGATTTCCTTGCCGTCCGGCGAATATTCCGGCTGCGTGTTCTCGTGCTCGTTCGCGACGATGGGCGTCTCCTTCAACGTCGTCGACGCGTAGAAGTACGGCTCCTCGTCCCGGGCGCGGCGCGTCTCGTAGATCCGCCAGCGGCTGTTGCGCTCGGACGCATAGAGCAGCGCCTTGCCATCGGGCGAGAAGCTCACCGCCCGCTCCTGTTCCGGCGTGTTGGTGATCCGCTTGGTCACCCCGCCCTCGACGCTCGTGACGAACACCTCGCCGCGGAACACGAACGCGACTTCCTTGCCGTTGGGCGACACCGACAGCTCGCGCGCGCCGCCGCTGACCGGGAGCACCCGTTCGTTGTTGCTCTTGGCGTCGGCCGCGATGGCCACGGCGACCTTTTGCGGCTGCGCGCCAGCCTTCTGCGTGTAGATCTCGCCGTCGTAGCCGAAGCAGAGCAGCCCGGCGTCCGATGCACTGAGGAAGCGCACGGGGATCTTCTTGAAGGAGGTGACCTGCTGCGACTTCCCGCCCTGCAGGCTCATCTTGTGGACGTTGAACGACCCGCTCTCCTCGCTCAGGTAGAAGAAGGCCGTATCCTGGTCCGCGAAGACCGGGCTGCGATCCTCGCCGGCAAACGTCGTGATCTTGCGGTGGCTGCCGTTCTTCGCGTCGTACACCCAGATGTCGCGCGCGATCGCCGACGTGTGGTGCTTGCGCCAGGTGTTCTCGCCGCCCTTCTTGTCCATGTAGAGCAGCAGCTGCCCGTTCCGGCTCGGCCTCGCGTCCTCGGCCGGCGTGGCCAATACCTGTTCGGTCCGCCCGCCGGCGGCCGGTGCGCGGTACAGCTCCGGCTGCGAGCCAGTCGGGAACTGGCGGTTGGTGGCGAGGTCCATGCGGGCCGCGCCGAAGATCACGTACTTGTCGTCGGCGCTGAACGCGTAGGGGTACTCGGCCGCGGAATGGAACGTGAGCCGGCGGGCGGGGCCGCCCTCGACCGGCATCACGAAGATGTCGAAGTTGCCATAGCGGTCGCTGGCGAAGGCGATCTGGCGGCCGTCGTGGCTCCACACGGGCATGAAGTCCTGGGCCTCGTGCGTGGTCAACGCCGTCGCCGGCCCGCCGGCGCTGGCGACCCGGTAGAGGTCGCCCTTGTAGGTGAAGACGATGGTCTTGCCGTCGGGGGAGATGGCCGGGTAGCGAAGCCAGCCGGGTGCCGACTGCGCGGACGCAGACAGGGCCAGAGACAGGAACGCGAGCGAGGCGAGCAGTGTCTTCATGGTGAATCCTAGCAAGCCTCGGGAGTCTTTTCGTGGCATTACAGAATTGAATTACATTTCTGTCTTGCCACGAAAAGACTCCCGAGGCTTGTCACAGATCGTTCCCGGAGTAGGACTGGTTGAACGACTTGTTGCAGAGCGGGAAGTCCGGCACGATGTTTCCGAGCAGCGCGTAGGAGAGCGGGCGCCAGTTGAGGAAGGACGGGTCCATCACCTTGACGCGCTCCAGCCGGCCGCCCGCGTCGGCCATCAGCCAGTGGGCGATGGCCCCTCGCCACCCCTCGACGAGAGAGAAGGCCGGCGCGTAGGCCGGGAGGGGCGGCAGGTCGAGGCAGCACGGGCCGGACGGAAGCGTTCGTGCGACTTGCGTGAGAATCTCAGCCGACTCGACGGCCTCCTCGACGCGCACCATCGCCCTCGCCCGCACGTCTCCACCGGCCAGCACGGGCACCCGGAACGAGACGTCCGGGTAGGCGGCGAACGGGTGATCGCGCCGCACGTCGCGGTCAACACCCGATGCGCGCGCCACGTAGCCCAGCACCCCGTGATCGCGCGCCGTCTTCGTGAAGAGGCGCCCCGTGCCCTCCAGCCTGTCCACCAGCAGCGTGTTGGCCAGGCAGATGTCGACGACCGACCGGAAGTCGGCAACCGCCGCCCGGACCTCACCCGCGATGTCGGTCTCCGCAGGCCAGTCCACGGCGACGCCGCCGCACACGACCGCGCCGCGCAGCAGCCGGCTGCCGGTCCACCGCTTGTTGAGCGCCAGCAGGCCCTCGCGAATGCGGGCGCAGTGCGATTGCGCGACGGCAAAGCCGGTGTCGTTGGCGATCATCCCGAAGTCGGCGACGTGATTGTGCAAGCGCTCCAGTTCGAGCAGCGCGGTGCGAATGAACCGCGCGCGCGGCGGGGCTTCGATGCCGGCGACGGCTTCCGCCGCCTGGCAATAGGCGAGCGCGTGGCCAACTGCGGTGTCGCCGGAGATCCGCTCCGCCAGCCGCACGGCCGCGGCCGGCGCCTGGCCCTCGAACAGCTTCTCGACGCCCTTGTGCGTGTAGTAGAGGCGCGACTTCATGTCGATGATCGTTTCGCCCACGACGCTGAAGCGGAAGTGGCCGGGCTCGATGACGCCCGCGTGCACCGGACCGACGGGGATCTCGAAGACGCCCTCGCCCGCCACCTGGCCAAACGGGAATCCCCGGCCGTCGTCGACGAGCGGCGGTGGCGCCGCGTCCTTGCGGAGCGGGTAGTAATCGTCAGGCCAGAACCCATGGCGGACGAGCGGCCGCGGATCCGGGTGGCCCTCGGCGCGGATGCCGAACAGGTCGAAGATCTCCCGCTCGAATCTCGATGCCGGGTAGTAAAGCGAGGCGAGCGATTCGATGCGCGCGTCCTCCGGCGGCAGGCTCACGGTTGCCTGGACGAACCAGTTCTCCGCGGCCTGCGCGAAGAGGTAGTGCACGTGGAACGCGCCGCTCCACTGGCGGCCGTCGTCGGCCGTCATGAGGATCAGCTCGGCGCCAAAGCGGTCGCGCAGGAGCAGGGCGAGCGCCCGGACGTCTTGCGGTGCGAGGGCGAGTTGCAGCTGGTTGGTGCCGGCAACCCTCGCGTCGTCCGGGGCCAGGCGCAGGGCGTTGGCGAGCGCCGCCGGCAAGCTGGTGAAGGACGTCATTTCGCGATGATCTCCGCGCCGAGCGCGAGCAGGCGGCCGACAGGCGCGGGCAGGACGAGGCCGAGCACCACGGCGCCCGCGAGGCACGCGGCGATCGGGATCAACGCCCGGCGGTTCTCCTCGACGGGCAGCGGGAGGCGCGACGGCGTGCCGTACAGCATGCGATTGAGGTGACGCAGGAGCGAGACGAACACGAGGACCAGCAGCGCGAGCACGCATCCCATCAGGACCGGCCTCCCCGCGACGAACCCGGCTCGCAGCAGCGCAAATTCAGAAATGAACAGGCCGAACGGCGGTAGGCCGACGACAGCCAGGACGCCCGCGGCGAAAAGGCCGCCAGTGAGGGGCATCGTCTTGAGCAGTCCCCTGATGGCGGACATGTCGGTGGACTCGTACCGCGCGTGCAGGCGGCCGCTCAGCAGGAACATCGCGGACTTCACGAGGCTGTGGTTGAGGAGATGCAAGAGCGCCGCGAAGGCGCCGAGCGGTCCGAGCGCGAGGCCCAGGCAGGTGAGGCCAGTGTGCTCCACGCTCGAGTAGGCGAGCAGCCGCTTGTAGTTGCGCTGCCCGACGAGGCTGAAGCCGGCGATGGCGAGCGAGAGGAGGCCGAGGGCGATGAGCAGCGCGTTGGTGAATGCCGGCCCGACGGCAAGATCGGCGACGGCCTTCCAGCGCATGATCGCGTACATCGCGACCGCCAGCAGCACGCCCGACATCATCGCGGAGAGCGGCGCCGGCGCTTCCGAGTGCGCATCCGGCAGCCAGGTGTGCATCGGTGCGAGGCCTGCCTTGGTGCCGTACCCGACCAGCAGGAAGACGAACGCCAGCCGCATCACATCCGGGGGAAGGTGCGGGGCGGCGACCATGAGCACCGGCCAGTTGAGAGCGTCAGCCGCGGCGCCGGAGTGACCGACGAAGTCGAAGTAGGCGAGGACGGTGCCGACAAACGCCAGGGCGATGCCGACCGACCCGATGAGGATGTACTTCCACGAGGCTTCGACCGACGACTTCGTGACGCGCAGAGGGATGAGCAGCGCCGAGACGATCGTCGTCGCCTCGATGGCCACCCACATCAGGCCGACATTGGCCACGAGCACGGCCGCAAGCATCGTGAGCGTGAACAGGTTCGAGAAGACGACGAACCGTGAGACCTGACCGGAGTCGAAGTGCTCGCGGCCCCAGAGGCCGGGGCCCAGCCAGGCGGCGAGCGCCCCGACGAGCGTGACACAGAAGGCCAGGAGCGTCGAAAGGGCATCCGCCCGGACGAAGCCGCCCGCTGCAGCAGGCACCTCACCCGCGACGTTCGCCTGCCAGAGCGCGAGGCTGGCGGCCAAGGGCAGCAGCGCGAGGCCGGCACCGATGCGTCCCGCAAGCTCCGCCGAGAGTCCACGCCGCGCGGTCCGCTCCAGGCGTGGCGCAACACCCTCTCCCGACCGTAGTGCGGTTGCGCTCGAGCGCGGCGCCAAGCTCCCGCTTTGCGGTAGAACCACCCGCTGGAGTTCGCCTTCGCCCGCCTGTGGCCCGGCTCCCTCCAGGCGTGGCTCAAGGCCTCCTCTCGACCAGGACGCCGCCCCTTCCAGGCGTGGCGCAAAGCTCCAGCTTTGCGGGACCGACAGCGCTGTGCGCTTCAGGCGTGGCGCAAAGCTCCAGCTTTGCGGGAGCGACAGGGCAGCCAGCACGGCGGCGACGAGCGGTGGCGCGAGCAGCAGGAGAAAGATCATCTCAGTGTTTCAACCGGTTCAACTGCTCGACGTCAATCGACTCGAACGTCTCGTGAATGTGGTACACGAACACCTGCATGACCAGGAATCCCATCAAGGCGTCGAGCGAGACGCCGAGCTCGACGATCAGCGGCACGCCGTAGCTGCCGAGCACCGCCAGCAGCGCGATCCCGTTCTCCAGCATCAGGAACCCGACGATCTGCGAGATCGCCTTCTTGCGGCTCACGAGGATGAACAGGCTGATGAAGACGATCGCCATCGCGATCGGGATGCCGCCGCGTGTCGGGAGCTGGCTGACGGCTACGAGCGGGCGCGTCACGCTGTAGGCGACGATGACCAGCAGCGCCGCGACGAGCACGGATGTCGCGGCGTTCACGTACGGCTGCATCTCGCGCTCGGCGCCGAAGCGGCGCTCCATGTTCCGCAGCAGGCGCGGGATCGCGACGGCCTTCAGCAGGAGCAGGACGAGGGCGACGATGTAGAGCGCCGGGTCGCCGCCGAAGAAGGCCGCGAGCGCGGTGACGCCCGCGAGCACCACGGATTGCCAGGCGAATGCCGAGATGTAGGCGGCGACGCTCCTTCGCCAGAGCAGGAAGAGGCTGAAGAGCAGGGCCAGGCTCGAGCCGAGCGCCGACAGCTGCGAGAAGGTATCGTTCACGCTCACCTCGCGAGGAAAGACGAGGTCACCGCGAGCAAGGCCAGCACGAACGAGGCGCTGAGCAGCTCGGGGACGCGGAACAGCCGCAGCTTGGCGACCTGGGTCTCGAGCAGTGCCACCACGGCGCAGAGGACCAGCAGCTTCATCACGAGCGCGAGCACCGCCAGCGCGAGGGCGCCGGCGGTGAGCGTCGTGGCGATGCCCCACGGCACGAACAGGTTGGCGAGCAGGCTGAAGAACACCAGCAGCTTCAGGGCCGACGCCCACTCGACGAGCGCGAGGTACCGGCCGGAGTACTCGAGGACCATCGCCTCGTGGATCATCGTCAGCTCGAGGTGCGTGGCGGGGTTGTCCACCGGCAACCGGCTCGTTTCCGCGAGCATCACGATGAACAGCGACGCGAACGCCAGGCCGTGGCCGGGCGTGAGCACGGCGCCGGGCGACTGGATGATGCGAAGGGCGATCTGCCCGAGGTTGCTGGAGCCGGCGCCGGACGCGAGCGCGAAGATCGCGACGGCAATCGTCGGTTCGGCCAGCGCGGCCACCGTCATCTCGCGGCTGGACCCCATTCCGCCGAACGGCGAGCCCGGATCGAGGCCGCCGAGCGCGAGGAAGAAGGTCCCGAGCAGCAGGAGGTACACGACCACGAGGAGATCGCCGACCCCGTCGAACGGCAGCGGCACGGCCACGAGCGGGACGAGCAGCGTCACGGCCGCCGTGCTGACGAACACGACGTAGGGGACGGCGCGAAACAACCACGACGCGTTGTTCGAGACGACCGCTTCCTTCGCGAACAGCTTGCGAAGTTCGAGGTAGGGCTGCCAGAACGGCGAGCCCTGGCGGCTCTGGAGCCGTGCCTTGAACAGCCGGACGAGGCCCACAAGCGCGGGCGCGAGGGCGATGGCGAGGAGCGCCTGCCCGAGTTCGACGAAGAGGCCGGTCATGGCAGCCACCGTGCGGCCACCAGCAGGACGAGCAGGGCCGCGCACACGTACGCGAGATAGAGGTGAACCGAGCCGGCCTGCACGGAACGCACGGCCTCCGAGACGCGGCCGACACCGGCCACGATCGGCGCGTAGAGGATCCGCTCGAACCACGGCTTCACGCGGCTCTCGTACGTGATGCCCCGGATGAAGTACTTGGAGTCGGGGTGCACGTCGACGCTGAGATCCTCGGTCGGCCGGTACAACTCCGCGAAAATCCGGCGGAGCGGTTCGGCAAACGCGGTCGCCGTGTACTGCATGCGCGGTGTCTGCGACCACCGCCCACAGCCCCACGTATCCTCGCGCCTCACACGGAAGCGAGGAGTGAGCAGCCGCAGGCCGACGACGAGGAGCAGCGTGAGCGCCAGCAGGCCGGCCGCGATCCAGGGTGCAGCCATCTGGCCGCTGCCGGCCGGCAAGCCACCGACAAAGCCGTAAGACGCGTGCAGCCCCGCGGCAACCTCCAGGCCGGGGAGCCGCGATAGCACTCGGCCGAGCATCGGGACGACGAGGAACGGTGTGACCCCCAGCGCCGCGCAGGCGGCCGCAAGCAGGAGCATCGCCGCGAGCATCGACCGGTGGACCTCGGTTGCTCGCTCCGCGGCCGGAGACCTCGGGATGGCGAGGAACGTGATGCCGAAGGCCTTGACGAAGCAGGCGGCGGCCAGGCCGCTCGTCAGCGCGAGCAGGCCGACGGCGAGAGGCATGAGAATCGCCACGGCGGCGACGGGGATCCGAACGCCGCCAAGGAGCGACTGGAAGAGCAGCCATTCGGACGCGAAGCCGTTGAGCGGGGGAAGCGCGGAGATCGCGGCGGCCCCGATCAGGAAGGCGAAGGCGGTGACCGGCATCCGCTTGATCAGGCCGCCCATCTCCTCGATGTTCCGCGTGCCGGTCGCCTGGGCGACCGCGCCGCCGCTCAGGAACAGCAGGCCCTTGAAACAGGCGTGGTTGAGCGTGTGATAGAGGGCGGCGGTCAGGGCGAGCGCCGCGACCAGCGGCAGGCCGTACCCGAGGAAGAGCATCGCCGCGCCGATGCCCATGAAGATGATCCCGATATTTTCGATGGAGTGGTACGCGAGCAGCCGCTTCAGGTCGTGCTGCATGAGCGCGTACAACACCCCGAGCAGCGCGGAGAGAATCCCGAGGCCGAGGACGAGCACGCCCCACCAGTGTGGCATCGGCACCGCAGTGGCCGGCGACCACCCGCCCAGCAGGTCGAACACCACTCGCACGAACCCGTAGACGCCCATCTTCAGCACGACACCTGACATCAGCGCCGACGCGTGACTCGGTGCGACCGGGTGGGCGCGCGGCAGCCAGACGTGCAGCGGGATCAGGCCGGCCTTCGTCCCGAAACCGGCGAGCGCGAGGACGAAGATCGCGCTGCGCAGGCCGCCGCTGAGCTCGGCGCCGCGAAGCAGGTCGAACGAGGGAACCAGTTGGCCGCCGGAGAACAGCAGGAACATCGCCAGCAGCGCCGCGAACCCGGCGTGGGTGACGCCCAGGTACCAGTTCGCTGCGCTGACGGCGCCCGGTTGATCCGGTTCCGCGAGGACCAGGAAGTAGGCCGCCAGCGACATCGCTTCCCACGTCAGGAGAAACGTGAGCGGGTTGTCGGCCATCACCTGCAGGCTGAGCGTGAGCAAGAGCAGGTTGACGAACCCCCCGGACGCCCGCCGCGCGCCGTTGCCGTGCAGGCCAGCAGAATAGCCGTAGCCGTAGATGCAGGCCGCGAGGCCGACCAGGCCTACTGCCGCAAGGAAGAAGGCGCCGAGCGGATCAAGGGCGAAGACGAGCGGCGTGAGGGCGAACGACGGTACCGCCAGCGTGGGCCGCGCGCCGAAGAAAAGGACGGCGATAGCCAGCGCGAGGCTCGAGGCAGCGGCGGCGGCCCCGGCGGCGGCCGACAGGAAGCGGCCGATGCGGCCAGGCGCGATGAGCCCGGCGAGCGCCGCGGCGCCGTAGCCCCAGGCGAGGCCGGAGAGGAGGAAGTCCGCCAGGCTCACCGCCGGCCTCCCGTCTCCACGCGCCCAAGCGCGGCCAGGATTCCGCGCAGGATGTCCGCGGGTTCCGGCGGACACCCGTCCACCCAGGCGTCCACCGGGATGATGTCGTCGACGTTCCCGGCGATGGCGTAGCTCCCCTTGAACACTCCGCACGTCCTCGCGCACTCGCCGACGCCGACAACGAGCTTGGGTTCGGGCGTCGCCTCCCACGTCTTGCGGAGCGGCGACGCCATGTTGACGGTGACGGGACCGGTCACGAGGAGGAGGTCCGCATGCCTGGGCGAGGCGACGAAGTGCAAGCCGAAGCGCTCCATGTCGTAGACGGGGCCGCCCATGCCCGAGATCTCGATCTCGCACCCGTTGCACGATCCGGCATCCACCTCGCGGATGGCCACGGCGCGCCCGAGCAGGCGCCGGCTGCGGGCGTCGATCTCGCGGGCAATGGTGACGAGGACTTCACCTGCCGGCCCGAGCGGGCGGGTGACGATGCCGGTGGACAGGATCTTCCGGAACAGGGACATCAGCCGCGTCTCGCTTCACGCTGCAGCTCGCGGAGCAGGCTGCGGCTCCCGATGAGCTGATTGTTGAAGATGCGTCTCGCGACCTCGAGCAGGTCGGCAAGGAGCGGGTCGCGCAGGGAGTAGCGGACCGACGTCCCTTCCTTGCGCGCGACCACGATGTTCTTCGCGCGGAGGACGGCCAGCTGCTGGGAGGCGATGGGCTGGTCGACGTTGAGGGCGTCCTGGAGCTGCTGCACCGACCGCTCGCCGCCCGCGAGCGTCTCGAGGATCCGGATGCGGATCGGGTGGGCGAGGGCCCGGAAGAACTCGGCCTTGAACGCCTGCAGCTCGGTGACGGCCATGTGAGATAGCAATATAGAGATATTGCTATAAGACGTCAAGCGTCGAGCGTCAAGCGTCAAGCGTTGAGCGTTGAGCGTCGAGCGTCGAGCGTTCAGCGTCGGAGGACGTGGGGCAAAGCTCCAGCTTTGCCTTCAGCGAGCGCTCAGCGCCGAGCGTTCAGCGCTTCCGCCACCTCCACCATCAGCCGCACGCCGATCGGCAGCGCGCGCTCGTCGATGTCGAAGCGGGCGTTGTGGTGCGGGTAGGGATGCCCGTCGCCCATGCCCAGCATGACGAACGCGCCCGGCACCCGCTGCAGGTAGTACGCGAAATCCTCGCCGCCCATCACCGGCGCGATCGTCGCCACGCGGCCGGCGCCAAAGGCCTCGCGCGCGATCTCCGGCCACGCGCGCCACCACGCCCGGCTCGTTCACCACCGGCGGGTAGCCCTCGACGTACTCGAACGCCGCCGTCGCGCCAAACAGCCGGCACGTGCCCTCGCACACCTCGCGCAGCCGCTGCTCGACGGCGCGCTGCACGCCGGCGTCCAGCGTTCGCACGGTGCCGGTGAGTTCGACTGTATCCGGGATGATGTTGTGGATCCGGCCGCCGTGGATGGTCGTGAAGGAGACGACAACCGGCTGCAGCGGGTCGACGAACCGGCTTGCGACCGACTGCGCCGCGACGACGACGTGCGATGCGACGAGGATGGGGTCCACGGTGAGGTGCGGCTGGGAAGCATGACCGCCCTTCCCGGTGATCGTCACGCGGATGGTATCCGACTGCGCCATCATCGCCCCCGGCCGCACCCCGACCATGCCGGTCGGCAGGGGCTGCCACAGGTGCAGGCCGAACACGGCGTCGACGCCGTCGAGCGCCCCATCGGCAATCATCGCCTGCGCGCCGCCCGGGGGGTTCTCCTCGGACGGCTGGAACAGGAACACCACGCGGCCGGGCAGCGTCTCGCGGCGCGCCGCGAGCGCGCGCGCGGTCCCCATGAGAATCGACATGTGGCCGTCGTGCCCGCACGCGTGCATCGTGCCCGGGGCCTGGGAACGGTACTCGACCTCGTTCTCCTCGGCGACCGGGAGGGCATCCATGTCCGCGCGCAGAGCCACGGTCCGGCCCGGGCAGCCGCCGGTCAGCACGGCCCGCAGCCCCGTTCCCCCGCACGACCGGACGTCGAGGCCGAGCGCCTCGAGAAAGGCCCGGACGACGCTCGATGTTCGCCCCTCCTGGAACGCGAGTTCCGGGTGGCGGTGGAAGTCGCGACGCCAGGCCACCAGCTCGGCGGTCATGTCGTCGATGTCACGTGCGAGCGTGTCGGTCATTGGATCGTCCTCCGGCGAAGCAGAAGCTTCGCCCTACGCCCCCTCCGACGAAGCAGAAGCTTCGCCCTACGCCCCCTCCGGCGAAGCAGAAGCTTCGCCCTATGCCCCTCCGACGAAGCAGAAGCTTCGTCCTACGAGCCCTGCTCGATGTCGGCTGGTCCGAAGGTCTCCCCCACGAGGAAGATATCGGCGCTACGCGTTGGCAGTCGGCTGATGCGTGGGCGTTCGGTCGACGATCGCCGTCATCACCAGCGTCACCAGCGCATTGGCCGTCAGCCCGACGAACCCCGCGTTCATGCCGTAGAACGGATCGTGGCGGCTCCAGAGCAGCGACACGACCACCGCTTCGCCGACCAGGAGCCCGGTCGCGACGGGAACGACAGTGACCCGCGACACGAAGAGGCCCAGGACGATGCCCGGAAAGAACTGCGAGATGCCGTCGTACCCGAAGATCAGCAGGTTCACCAGCTCGCGCGGCGCCCACAGCGTGAGGACGAAGGCGACGAGGGCCACGAGCATGACGACGACCCGCGAGGCGCGCATCAGGTGCCGTTCGTCGACGGCGCCCTCGCGCCGCAGCGGCCGGTACACGTTCTTCGCGATCAGCGTCGACGCCGAGAGCAGGAGGACCGACGCGGGCACCATCGCCGTGACGGCTCCCGCCGCACCGACGAACCCCGCGAACCAGGCGGGGTAACTGCGGGTGACGAGCGCCAGCAGCGCGGTGTCGGGGTTCTTGAGCCCCGGGAGGACGAGCAGGGCGGTGAACCCGACGAAGAACACGAGCAGGACCGGCAGCTGGTAGAGCGGCATGATCACCGCGTTGCGCCGGATGGTCCTCTCGTCCTTGGCGGAGAACGACGAGGCGAACGCGTGCGGCCAGCAGTAGTAACCGCAGCCCGTCAGGACGATCGTGCTCATCACCCAGCCGCTGCCCATCGTGGTCGTGCCGCCCGGAAACGTGAGGTGCCCCGGGTGCTGGCGGAGCAGCTCGCGCAGCATCGGGCCGATGCCGCCGAAGTACATCGCCGGCAGGCCGATGCCGATGACCACGACGGCCACGATCATCATCACGTCCTTGATGATCGCGACCCACGCGATGCCCTTGAGGCCGCTGGTGTAGACAAACGCGGTGGTCAGCGCGAAGGCGACGACGATGGCCACGGTCGAATCGATGGCGCCGCCGCTCGCGGTTTCCACGATGAGGCCGAGGCCCGTCAGCTGCAGTTGCAGGTAAGGCACGATCGACACGACGCCGACCAGGGCCACCAGGCCGGCGAGGCGCCGGCTCCCGTAGCGCGCGAGGAAGAAATCCGGCTGCGTGTGCAGGCCGAGCCGCTTGGCCATGCGCCAGGCGGGTGGCAGGACGAAGAAGGAGATGACGTAGCCAATGGCGCCGTACGCCAGGATGTAGAAGGCCGGCGCCCCGCGCGAGTACGCCCAGCCGCTGGCGCCGAGGAACGTGAACGTCGTGTAGAACTCGCCGGCCATCAGCAGCCAGACGAGCACCACGCCGAAGCGGCGCCCGCCGACGCTCCAGCGCTCCAGGTTCATCTCGCCGCGGCCCGCGGCAATGACGCCCACAGCGGCCGACCCGACGATCACGCCAAGGATGATCAGCAGGGGCAGCGTCACGGCCGACCTCCCGCCTCGTCCCCGGACGCGCGGCGGTGGATCTGGTAGGCGACCCAGAGAAAGGCGGGGGTCAACGCGACCCAGCCCAGGATCCATGTCAGCAGGAAGGGCATGCCGAACAGGACCGGCTCGAGGCGGTTGGCGAACGGCAACCCACCGACGAGCGCGAGGACCGGAATGGCCGCCGGAACGAGCGCGAACGAACCCCGCATCGACCCTCCTCAGCCGTGATACTCGTTTGAAGCCGTACGCCGCGTCAAGCCGGCCGCCCACCGGGTGCTCGCCGGGCGCCCCTGCCGAGCTTGCAGTTCGCCTGGCTCAGGTGTTACCTTCAAGCCACCGCTTACTGTCGGGCTTGCTGGTCGGTCCCCGCCACCTGCCGCCTTCGGGCTCACGACGGGCGTCGGTCGAGTCACAGCACAATCGATGAACCGATTACTGTCCCGAGCACGACGGCCCGGCGGCCCTGTGGGCGGCCGGCCATTGGCGCGGTTGTGTTCCGCCGGCTGCCGCCTCCTGCTCGTGGTCGTCGCGCTCGTGCTCTGCTGTCCCGCAGGCGCCGCCGCGCAGTCGGGCTGGTCCGTGCAGTTTGCGGGAGAACGATCTGCTGTGACCGTGGATGCGACCGACACCGTGTGGAGCTCCCAGATCCTGACGCTGGGCTTCACGCGCGAGGCCGCGGGCGGGTGGCGCGCCTCGGTCGAGCGCCAGGCACGCGGCGACGCGAGCGACCTCGTGTTCACCACCGGCGGCTATCGGCGCATGGGTGACTGGACGATTGGCGGGACCGCCGCCGGGTCGTCGGACGCCTCGTTCTGGTTCAGCAAAGCGTTCGACGCCGAGTTGTCCCGGCGCCTCGTCGGGACCGTCGTTGGGTCGGTTGCCTACCGGTACATGGATTTCGCGGTTGCCGGGATTCACCAGGTTCAGCCGGCCGTTACCTGGTACAACCCGCGCGGAGAGGTGCAGGCGCGGCTGTACGTGACCCGCAACACGACGCGCGACCAGACCTCGTCGGCCCTCCTGCTTCGCACCACCACGCGGCTGACCTCCCGCGTCGGCTTCAACGCTGCCTACGCGGTCGGCGACCGCATCTTCGACGTCGCGTCCCTCGCCTACGGGCCCGCCAGTTCGTGGACGCTCCGTGGCGCGCTGATGCTGTATCTCACGCGGCGCGACGCGTTCGAACTGGGCGCCGGCTACGCGCGCGAGGACCCGTCGTTCACGCAACGCACCTTCACGTTCTCGTACCGGAGGGCGTTTTGAGGCTTGCCATCCCGTGGCACTGGCCGCTGGTGATCGCCCTCGCGCTCTACCTCGTGTCGGGCGCGGTGGTGGTCATGTCGCGCATCAGGTACGAGCGGCGCCGCCGCCTGCTGGCCCGCGTCGAGGAAGCGGTGAGCGAGCGCGGCCCGGACGGTCTCGTCGCCAGGCGACCGGGTACGGCCGATCCATTCATGGGCGTCTCGTCGGGATCGGCGCGGCGTTTTGCCTTCGAGGCCCGTGTCCCGCGAGCGGTGAACGAGATGGTGGCGCACTTCATCGTCGCGACCATTGGTTCCGACCGCCTCGCCCGCACGGCGTCGGGGCAGGGGCGCCGCGTATCGCGTTGGAAGCGGATTGCGGCCCTCCGGGTGCTTGCGCTCGGGGCGTCGCCCGACGCGCTCCCGGCGCTCGACGCCGCGCTGCGCGACGCGGACACCGAGATCGTCGCCGCGGCCGCCGCCGCGCTCGGGAGCATGTCCGACCCGTCGGCCGGCGTCCTCCTCGTGCGGGCCCTCGAGCGAGGCTACTACTCGGCCTCGCGCCTGGCGACGTTCCTGGAACGCTTCCCGCTCCTCATGCCGGAGTCGCTGCGTCCGCTGATCAACGGCGCCACGCCCACCGTGCGGTACTGGGGAGCGGTGCTGTGCCGCCGCTATCGCGGGCTGCCCTGGATCGAGGAGGAAGTATTCCGCCTCGCCGGCGACGAGGCGCCGGTGGTCCGCAAGGCCGCCCTGCAGTCCCTTGCGGTACTGCGTGGTCACTACGCCGCGCTGGCCGCCTCTCGAGCCCTCTCCGACGCCACCTGGTTCGTCCGTGCTCACGCCGCGCGCGCGCTCGGCGAGCTCGGCGTTCACGAGAAGGCTGGTGACGTGACGATGCTGTTGGCAGACCGCGAGTGGTGGGTTCGACAGGCCGCCAAGGACGCCCTGGCGCAAATGGGGGAGGGGGCCCAGGCGGCCGTGGTGGCGTGCCTGTCTCATCCCGACCGCTTCGCCCGCAACAGCGCCGCCGAAATCCTGCAGGACACCGGCGCGTTCGAGCGGCTGCTGACGGAGGCCGTGCTCGGAAGCGGGCGCCCTGACGGCGCGCCGATCCTCCGCCGCGCCTGCGCGGCCGGTGGGCCCCGCCTGGTGCGCGCCGTCGTGGACCGGCTGCCGGTGGAACTCCGGCCGCAGGCCGTGTCGATGGTCACGGCGCTCGGCGGCCCGGAGGCCGTGTCGTGACCATCGCCATGCTGCACGCCGTCGTGTTCTGGTCCATGGTCGTCTGCCTGGCGTACCTGGCCGCGGTGTACGGCGCGTTCCTGCTGCTGCTCATCCCGTCCGGGCTCGAGGCGTACCACCTCACGCGCCAGGGCCGCCACGAGGACTTCGACGCGATCGAGGATTCTCCGTTCACGATCCCGGTCAGCGTGATCGCCCCGGCGTACAACGAAGAAGTTCTGATCGTCGCGGCCGTCAAATCGCTGCTCGGCCTCGATTACCCTCAGTACGAGGTGATTGTCGTCAACGACGGGTCGAAGGATGGCACGCTGCAGGCGCTCGTCGCGGCCTTCGATCTGCAGCCGCGCGAGTCGTTCGTGCGGCGCGTCTTTGCCACGAAGCAGACCCGCGGCATCTACACCAGCCGCTGGGACAGCCGGCTGACCGTCATCGACAAGGAGAACGGCGGGAAGTCGGACGCCTTGAACGCGGGCATCAACGCGGCCCGCTACCGGTACATCTGCACCGTCGATTCCGATACGCTCTTCCAGCCGAACGCGCTGTCGCGCGCGATGCGCCTCGTGCTGCGCGACCCGACCCGCGTGGTCGGCGTCACCAGCCACGTGGCGATCAGCAACCGGCCGGAGGATGGCAGCGGCCTTCGCGGATCGCAGCAGCGGATCGACGACACGTCGATCACCAATTTCCAGCACCTGGACTACCTGCGCGCGTTTCTCAACAACCGCCTCGGGTGGAGCCGCCTCGACTTCATGCTGTGCAGCGTCGGCGCCTTCGCCATCTGGCGGCGCGACGTCGTGGTGGAACTCGGCGGGTTCTCGGGCGACTTCACGTGCGAGGACATCGAGTTCACATTCCGGGTGCACGAGCACTTCAGGCGCAAGCGGGTGCCGTACCGGGTGCTCGCGCTGCCGGAGGCCGTCGGACGGACCGAAGGCCCGGACACCGTGCGCAGCCTGGTCAGCCAGCGCGCGCGGTGGCAGCGGGTGATTACCGAAACGGTCTGGCACTACCGCCGGATGATGCTGAACCCGCGCTACGGCGCTGTGGGCCTGCTCGGCGCGCCGTACTACCTGCTCGTCGAGGTGCTCGCCCCCTTCTTCCAGGTGCTCTCGGTCGTCGTCGTACCGATCGCGCTGTGGATTGGCGACGTGACGATTCGCGAACTGGTCCTGTTCGGGCTGACGGTGGCATTCACGAACGGGTTCCTGACCAACGTCGCCCTCTTCCTCTACGACGTCGAGTCGCGGACCTACCCATTGCGGGATCTGCTCCGGTTGATGGTGCTTGGGCCCGCGGACCTCGTGCTCTACCGTCCGTTCCTGTTCTTCGCCCAGGCGAAGGGCGTCATCGACTTCCTCCGCGGCGACAAGGCCTGGCACAAGTTCGAGCGAAACCGCCGCGCCGCGTAAACGCACCGTCCGCCACGCACGTATTCGGACAGGTATGGGCCCCCGCCTGCGCCCTTTCGGAGAGGACATCATGAGAAGACAGCATCTCTGGTTCGCGGCCCTGCCGATCGTCTGCGTCCTGCTGGTGCTCGGTGCACCAGTGCTCGGCGCGGGCGGAGAGAACATCAACTGGTCCGATATCGCGAAGATCAAGGCCGAGGGCATGCAGCGCTCGCAGGTCATGGAGCTCTGCTCGTGGCTCTCGGACGTGTACGCGCCACGGTTGACCGGATCGCCCACCGCGCAGAAAGCGGCCGACTGGGTGGTCGGCAAGCTGAAGGAGTACGGCCTGGTCAACGTGAAGATCGAGCCGTGGGTGAACAGGAACGGCTTCGAGCGCGGCTGGACGAACGAGAAGTTCTACTTCGCGGCCCTTTCACCCGAGAGGTTCCCGATCCCCGGGACGCCGACCGCGTGGACGCCGGGCACCAATGGCCTGGTGCGGGGTGAGGTCGCGCTCGTCACGGCCACAACCGAAGAGGAACTGGCGGCGTTGAAGGGCCAGGTGAAAGGGAAGTGGATCCTCACGCAGGCGGCACCCGACGTGCCGGCCCTGTGGGCGGCGCCGGCCAGGCGCTACACCCACGACGAACTGGCGGCCATGGAACTGTCGCCGGGCCAGCTGGCGGAGTTTGGCGTGGCCCCGCCGGCGGGCGCAGGGGGACGGGGCGGAGCGCCCGCGGCGGCGGTCGTGCCCGCGGCCAACGCGCAGCCGGGGCCGGGACAGCGAGGAGCGGCGCCGGCAGTTCAGCCGCCGGCCGCGGGCCGCGGCGGGTTCGGCTTCGCCAACACCCGAAACGAGTTCCTGCGCGCGGAGGGCGCGCTCGGCGTCATCTCCACGGTGCCGCGCGGGCACGGCATGTACACGATCAGCGGCAATCGCGCCGCCGATCCCGAGAAGACCCTGCCGCAAATCTCCATTCCCGCGGAGCAGTACGGACGGATCGCACGCATGATCGCCAAGAACGTACCGGTCACGCTGGAGGCGGACATCCAGAGCACCTACCACCCCAATCCCGTCGTCTTCAACGTGGTCGGTGAGCTGCCGGGCACCGACAAGGCTGACGAAGTCGTGCTGCTCGGCGCGCACATCGACACCTGGCATGCCGCGACGGGTGCCGCCGACGATGGCGTGGGCGTGGCCGCGATGATGGAAGCGGTGCGCATCCTCAAGGCGACCGGCGTGAAGCTTCGCCGGACCGTCCGCGTCGGGTTCTGGGAAGGCGAGGAACAGGGCCTGATCGGATCGCGCGAGTACGTGGCGGCGCATTTCGCCTCGCGTCAGCCGCTGCCCGGCGCGACGCCGGCAACGATGCCGGCTGCGCCGGCGGGGGCACCAGGCGGGCGAGGCGGGCCGCAGGGACCGCTGCAGCTCAAGCCCGAGTACGACAAGCTGTCGGTCTACTTCAACATCGACAACGGCACGGGCGCTCTTCGCGGCTTGTACCTCCAGGGCAACGAGGCGGTGGCGCCGATCTTCCGCGAGTGGATGGAGCCGTTCCGCAGCATGGGGATGACCACCCTGACGGTGCGCAACACTGGAGGGACCGACCACCAGTCGTTCGACGCGGTCGGCTTGCCGGGGTTCCAGTTCATCCAGGACGAGGTGGAGTACAACACGGTCACCCACCACACCAACCTCGACACCTACGAGCGCCTGCAGCCGAACGACGTCATGAAGATGGCGACGATCTCCGCGGCGTTTGCGTACCTCGCGGCCAATCGCGACGAGAAACTGCCACGAAAGCCGCTTCCGGCGGGGGCGGTGGCGGCGCCGGCCGCGCCGCGCAACGTGCGGTAAGGAGCAGGCGTAGGGCGAACTACTGGTTCGCGGTCCGGCGAAGCAGAAGCTTCGCCCTACGCCTGTCACACGCCTTCGAGGCGAAGCAGAAGCTTCGCCCTACAGCCTGTCGCAGTTGGCTGTAAGCTGTAAGTATGGCCGTCGCCGAGCAGCGCTACCGGCGCCGTGCAAACGATCGCGATCACGGCTGGCGGCAAGTGCGGGCGACGTTGCGCATCGTGCTCGTCGTCGTGGCCGTCGCCGGCGTGCTGTGGCTGATCGTCCAGCTGAAGACGATCATCCTGCTGGTCGTCCTCTCGATCCTCTTCGCCTACCTCATTGCGCCGCTCGTCGATCTCGCCGGCCGTCCCTTCGTCGTGCGCGGGCGGCAGCGCCGGCTCTCGAAGGGGCTCTCGGTGGGCGTCGTCTATGTGATGCTCCTGGGCCTCCTCACGATCGCTGTCGCCTGGCTGGTGCCGCGGCTCACGCAGCAGGCGTCCCAGATGGCGAGCCAGGCGCCCGCGTACCTGCAGGCGGTCCAGGGGAGCGGCGACTCGCTGAGCGCGCGCCTCGACCGGCTCGGCCTCTCGCCGGACAGCCGCAAGGCGGTGGAGGACGCGCTCTCCACGCTCGGGAGGAGCGCGGAGGAAGCCGTCCGCCGGTCCCTCCTCGGCTTCGTCGGTCTGCTCGGCTACCTGCCGTGGCTCGTCCTCATCCCGATCCTCGCGTTCTTCCTGGTGAAGGATGCGGAGTCGTTCAGGGAGGCGGCAATCTGCCTGCTGCCGGAGGGCCGGGTGCGGGCAAACGGCGTCCAGCTCTTCGGCCGGATCAACGCGGCGCTCGCAGCCTATATCCGCGCGCAACTCCTGGCGTGTGTGATCATCGGGGCGGCGGTGACCATCGGCTTCGCGGTACTGGGAGTTCCCTACGGCCTGGTCCTCGGCGCCCTGGCGGGCCTCGCCGAGTTCGTGCCGCTCGTCGGCCCGTTCGTGATCGCGCTTGCGGCCGTCGCGCTCGCGGCCATCCACTCGCCGGTTCTCGCGATCTGGGTGCTCGTGTTCCTGGCGGTGGTTCGCATTCTCGAGGATTACGTGGTGTACCCCCGCCTGGTGGGACGGGTGGTGGACATGCACCCGCTCGCGGTGGTTGTGGCCGTTCTGGCCGGCGCCGAGCTGGGGGGAGTGGCGGGTATCTTCCTGTCGGTGCCCGTCGTCGCGATTCTCTCCGCCGCCTATCGACAGTACCTCGCTTACAGCCGCGGGCGGACGGCCACCAACGCGTCGGCCGGCGGGACGATGATCGCCGGGCCAGCCGGCAGCTCGCCCAACCCGTGATTGATTGCGTAGATCGCCAGCTCCACGCGCGTCGACACGCCGGCCTTGTCGAAGATCTTCGTCATGTGGTTCTTGACGGTCTGATCCCGCAGCCCGAACGTCCGGCCGATCTCGGCGTTCGACGCGCCCTGGATCACGGCCGAGACGATCTGCCGCTCACGATCCGTGAAGACGGCAGCCGGAGGCGGGATGGAGGTCGCCGCCAGGGCTGGCGAGCGGAGGGAAGCGACCAGGTCGCCGATGGCGCCGTGCTCAACCCAGTAACCGCCAGTCGCCACCGTGCGGATGCACTTGAGCAGCGTGTCGGTCTCGGCGGACTTCAGGACGACTCCGCGGACGCCGAGCATCAGCGCCTCGAGCAGCGTTCGTCGCTCGATGCCGGCAGTGAGCAGGACCACCGCCGTGCGGGGGCATATCCGCCGCAGGCGGTCCAGGGCTTCAATCCCCGAGACGCGCGGCATGCAGACGTCGAGCAGGAGCACGTCTGGGTGAAGCTGCTGGCATCGATCCACCGTCTCCTCGCCGTCGGACGCCTCGCCGACGACGACGAAATCCTGCTCCATTCCCAGAAACTGCCGGACGCCTTCGCGAAAGAGCGCGTGGTCATCCGCAACTACGATACGAATCGACGGCAAAAGTGACATAGCGTGGGGCGGCAGTCTGCAGGCCGAGGATCGTGCGCAAGCCCAGCGATTCCTGTGCCACGGCTGACCTTCGATTTCAGGCGCGGTTTCCTCGAATCGCGTCGTCACGCGAGAGGAACCGTCGTCTTTCAAGACGCAATCGTACGATCTCGCGACGAGGTGTCAGTCGTTCCGCCCAGGAACCCGCTTCTCTGCGCCGGGCCGGCCGGGCGTCGCCGGCTGCGCCGCCAGGCGCTTCTTCAACTCGTCGATCGCCCGTTCGAGCTGGGGATCCACTCCCTTGGCGAGCGAGGTGGGATCCTCCTCGACGACGATGTCCGGCTCGACGCCGTGGCCTTCGGCGAACCACTGGCCGCGCACGTCGTACATCCGGAAGGTCGGCACCGTCACGTCGCCGCCGTCGACCAGCGACGGCGCGCCGCTGATGCCGATCAGGCCGCCCCACGTGCGCGTGCCGATGAGCGGTCCGAGCCCCGCCTCGCGGAAGTAGAACGGGAACGCATCGCCGCCCGAGCCGCTCCAGCCGTTGATCAGCATCGACCTTCGGCCCGCGCGTGCGCCACCGGCGGCCACTGCTGGCTCTCGCCGTCGCGCACCGCCCAGTAGCTGAGAAGCGGCCGGTTGAGCAGCTCGATGAAGCGGTCGGGAATCTGTCCGCCGCTGTTGAAGCGCTCGTCGATGACCAGCCCGTCCTTGCGTCCACTGCGCCATGAACTGCCGCACCAGCTCGTTCTGCGCGTCGACGCCGGTGCTCTGCACGTAGACGTAGCCGACCTTGCCGCCGGTCGCCTCGTCGACGCGCTTGCGCCGCTGCTCGATCCAGGCGCGGAAGCGCAGCTCGGTCTCGTCGCCGAGGCACTTGACGACCACCTGCCGCGCGCCCGTCGGGCGTCGGCGCTGCCGTTGACCGTGAGCATGACCGTCTTGTCGGCCGAGCCCCTGGAAGGCCGCCCAGGGATCGCGCCTCGCGTCCAGCGGGACGCCGTTGACGGCGAGCACGTAGTCGCCCTCCTTCACGTCGACGCCGGGCTCGGCGAGCGGCGAGCGCACGTCGGTGTCCCACGGCCCGCCGCGGACGATCTGCTTGATCCGGTAGGCGCCGTTGGCCAGCTCCCAGTCGACGCCCAGCATGCCGACGCCGCGCTGCGGCCGGCTGCTCCTCGTCGCCGCCGCCGCGATAGGTGTGCGACGCGTTCAGCTCGCGCGATGAACTCGCCGAGCACGAAGTTCACGTCCCAGCGCGTCACCGCGTCGTCGAGCAGCGCGCCGTAGCGCTCGCGCAGCGCCTCCCAGTCGACGCCGTGCATGCCCGGGTCGTAGAAGTAGTCGCGCTCGAAGCGGAAGGTGTCGGTGAACATCTGCCGCCACTCGGCGCGCGGGTCGACCGGCGTCTCGCATCTCGCCGATGCGCAGCGGCTTCTCGAGCTTCTGCTTCTCCTTGACCTCGACGATCGCGTACGTGCGTGCCTTCGATGACGAGCAGCTTCTTGCCGTCGGCCGTGACCTCGATGCCATCCGCGTCGTCGAGGACCGTCTTCTCCTCGCGCTCCTCGAGGTCGTAAGTAGACGATCGGCGCTCTTGCTCGTCGCCGGCGCGCCGGCGCGCGGCGCGCGGCGGTAGAGCAGCTTGCCCTTCACCGCGGTCAAGCTCGCTGTAGTTGCCGGCCTTGGGCGGCAGGATCACGGCGCGCGCCTCGAAGCCCGGTCGACGTCGATGTCGACGGCAACGGGCTTGTCTTCCTTTGCCTTTCCGCCCTCGGCCTTGTCCTTCTGGTCCTCCGGCTTCTGGCTCGCGGCTTTCTGCTTCTCGTCGTCTTTCCCGGCTCCCGCTTTGCCTTCGGCCTTGTCCTTGTCCTTCTCGCTTTCAGACTTCTTCTCGTCCTTGCCCTCGACGTCGTTGCGCTCGGCGAGCGGCGACGGGACGTCCTCGCGGAGCGGCACGGCGACGATGCGCGTCGGGTTGGCGTAGGTCCAGCTGTTGTCGAAGCTGCCGTAGATCGGCGTCGAACGCGCGGTCGGACAGGTAGAAGAGGTACTTGCCCTCGGGGTCGAACGCCGGCTGCTGGTCGTTGAAGTAGCCGGTCGTGACCTGGTGCAGCTTGGCGGTCCTCGTGTCGAAGAGGAAGATCGGCCGGGTTGCCGCGTGTCGGCCGGGCGCGAGTACGCCAGCCAGCGCGAGTCGGGCGACCAGGCGAAGCGGAAGCTGGCTCGAGCCCGTCGTGCGCGATCCACGTCGGGCTCTGGTCGATGCTCCGCCGTGCTTGCCGTCGTCGGCGTCGTAGACGTGGATGCGCATCGCCTGGTCGACGAACGCGATCTTCTTGCTGTCGGGCGACCAGTACGGCGCGTAGCGGAAGCCGGCGCCGAGCGTGGTCGACACCTGCGCTCCGCGCCGCTGCCGTCAGCCGGGCGCAGCGGCCAGCTCGTACTCGCCGCCGCGGTCGCTCCAGTAGGCCACCGTCTTGCCGTCGGGCGACCAGCGCGGGTAGCGCTCGGCCACGCCGGAACTGCGCGTCAGGTTGACGACCGGGCCGTGCTCCGCCGGGCACGCTGAACGACGTCGCCGCGCGCCTCGAAGACCGCGCGCTTGCCGGTGGGCGACACCGACGCGGACTCGATGAGCGGCGTCGACCTTCTCGGTGCGCGGCTTGAGCGTCGGCGCGGTCGGTGACCACCTGGACGCGGCACTTCGGCTGGCTTTCTCCGTGGCGAGGTCGAGCAGGTACAGGCGGCCGCCGGCCTGGAAGACGATGTCCGCCGGGCCGATCGACGGGAACGTGATGTCGAAGTCGGTGAAGTGCGTCACCTGCGCGCGTCGCGCCCGTTGCCGTGTCGTAGCGCCCAGATGTTGCTGCGCTGCGCCGGCGTCCGCGGTCGGACAGGAAGTAGATCGTGTCGCCGTGCCACATCGGCTGGGCGTCGTCGGCGGCGTTCTTCGTGATGTTCTTCGACGCGAGTGTCTTCGAGATCGAAGAGCCAGATGTCGGGCGCCCAGCCGCCGCGGTAGCGCTTCCAGGTGCGGAAGTCCTGCGACTGCGGCATGTAGGCGAACTGCCCGCCGTCGGCCGAGAACGCGCCGAACTCGCCGTAGGGCACCGGCAGCTTCTCCGGCAGGCCGCCGGTTGCCGGCACCAGGTAGAACTGGTTGTAGCGCTGGCGGCCGCTCTCGCGGCTCGACGCGAACAGCACGCGCTTGCCGTCCGGGTGCCAGCCGACCACGCGGTCGGCCATCGGGTGGTGCGTCAGCCGCGACCGGCGTCGCCGCCGAGCGCGGGCACGACGTAGACGTCGGTGTTGCCGTCGTAGTTGGCGCTGAAGGCGATGCGCGAGCCGTCCGGCGAGAAGCGCGGGAACGCCTCTTCGCCGCGCGGCGAGCTGAGGCGCATGCGCGACGCCGCCCTGCTTGGGCACGACCCAGATGTCGCCGGCGTAGACGAACGCGATGTGTGTCGCCGAGACCGCGGGCTGGCGGAACATGCGCGCGTCGATCTGTGCCGAGGCGTCCCCGGCGCGGAGGCCGAACAGGAGAAGGAGACCGAGCGAAAGAGCCGTTCGCTTGTGCATGGGGTGGATCGTATCGCAGAATGGGCGGGCCCGGAGAGCCCCAGGATGCACATCATGCGACGACTGCTCCTCCTTCTCGCTGTCGTTTGCGCCGCCGTTCCCGCCGCGGCGGCGGATGCCGCCAAGGCGACGGTCCGGGAATACCGGAAGGTCATCCGGACCTACCCGTTTTCCGACCCGAACCCGATCGCGGCGGCCGGGCGCATCTACCCGTACTTCCGCTACGACGGCTACACCAACGTGCCCGTCGACAAGGAGTGGACGGTCGTCGAACTGGAGAACGCGTACCTGAAGGTGACGGTCCTCCCCGAGATCGGCGGAAAGATCTGGAGCGCGGTGGAGAAGTCCACGGGACGGTCGTTCATCTACGACAACCACGTGGTCAAGTTCCGCGACATCGCCATGCGCGGCCCGTGGACGAGCGGCGGGATCGAGCCGAACTACGGCATCATCGGCCACACGCCCAACTGCGCCACGCCGGTGGACTACCTCGCCCTCGTGGAACAGGACGGCACCGCCAAGGTGATCATCGGCGTCCTGGACCTGCTCACCCGAACGCCGTGGCGCCTCGAGATCGCCCTGCCGCCGGACAAGGCGTATTTCACGACGCGGTCGTCGTGGTACAACGCGACGCCGATCGAACAGCCGTACTACACGTGGATGAACACCGGCATCAAGGCGGCCGGGAACCTCGAGCTCATCTACCCCGGCACGCACTACATCGGGCACGGCGGGGAAGTGTTCCCATGGCCGATCCACGCGGAGAACGGCAGGAACCTGTCGTTCTACGAGCAGAACGACTTCGGGCCGTACAAGTCCTACCACGTGCTCGGCCGCCACTCGGACTTCTTCGGCGCCTACTGGCACGACGACGAGTTCGGGATGGGCCGGTACTCGACGCGCGACGACAAGCTGGGGAAGAAGGCGTGGATCTGGGGGCTCTCCCGGCAGGGGATGATCTGGGAGAAGCTGCTGACCGACACCGACGGGCAATACGTGGAGGTCCAGTCGGGCCGGCTGTTCAACCAGGCAGCGGAGGCGAGCACGCTCACGCCGTTCAAGCACCGAGGCTTCGCGCCGCACTCGTTCGACGACTGGACCGAGTACCTGGTTCCCGGTGAAGGGGACGAAGGGGTTCGTGGCGGCGAACGAGTATGGCGCGCTGAACGCTGACGGTCGGGGAGGGCGGGAAGATCGCGCTGCGGTTCTCCCCGTTGCAGAAGACCGCCGACACGCTCGAGGTGCTCGACGGCGACCGCGTCGTGTTCTCGGCGCCGCTCTTCCTCGAGCCGATGCAGGTGTGGTCGCAGACGATCGAGGCCCAGGTGCCGAAGGAGCGCCTGCGCGTGCAGAATCGGCCACCGCCTCGACTACCGCGCCGTCGCCGGCGACGAGTTGTCGCGACCGCTCGAGTCGCCGAAGGACTTCGACTGGGACTCGGTGCAGGGTCTCTGGCTGAAAGGCAAGGAGTGGATGCGCCAGCGGGAGTACGCGCTGGCGCAGGCGTCGCTCGAAGCCTGCCTGAAGAAGGACCCGAACTACGTGCCGGCGCTCGCCGATCTTGCCGTCGTCCGGTACCGGGCGATGGACTACCAGGCGGCGTGGGACCTCGCGCGGCGCGGCTTGAGCATCGACACGTACGACGCCGCGTCGAATTACTACTACGCGCTCGCGGCTGTGCGTCTGGGCAAGACGACGGACGCGATGGACGGTTTTGAAGTGGCGGCGTCGGACGCCGCGTTCCGCGCCGGCGGCGTGGACCGAACTGGCCAAGCTGTACCTGAGAGCGGACGATCTGGCGAAGGCCGACGTGTACGCCCAGCGCGCACTCGCCGGCCAGGCGATGGACAGCCAGACGTACTCCGAGGCGTACCAGCTGTTCCTCGTGATCAGGCGCTTGAAAGGCGATCCCAAGTGGCAGCCGGCGCGGAACGTCTCGACCTGGGCCGACCCCCTCGCGCACGTTGGACGCTTCGAGCGCTACCTGCTCAACCGGGACGAGGACAGCCGCAAGGCGTTCGTGGACGGCATCCGCAACGAGATGCCGCACGAGACGTTCCTCGAACTCGCCGCGTGGTATCACGGCCTGGGCCGGCTCGATGAGGCGCGGCAGCTGCTCGAACTCGCGCCGCCGCAGGCCGAGGTCCTCTACTGGCTGGCGTACGTGCAGTGGCAGATCGAGAGCAAGCTGGAGCTGCTGACGGCAACGCCGGAGCTGCTGAGGGCAAAGCTGGAGCTTTGCCCCACGCAGAGGTGGACGGGGGTGTGGCGCAAAGCTCCAGCGTTGCGGTTCTGCAGAAGGCCGAATCCGCCTCTCCTCGGCTGGTCTTCCCGTTCCGCTCGGAGAGCGCGGAGGTCTTCGAGTGGGCGATGCGCGCCGTGCCGGGCAGTTGGCGTCCGAAGTACTACCTGGCGCTGATTCGCTGGAGCCGGAACGACCTGCCGCGGGCGCGCGCCCTGCTCGACGAGTGCGGGAGTACGCCGGACTTCGCGGCGTTCTACGCGGCGCGGTCGAAGGCGTTCGAGGCCGTGTCGCGCGAGCGGGCGCTGACCGACCTGCTTCGCGCCGCTGAACGGGATCCGAAGGAGTGGCGCTATGGCAAGCTGATCGCCGAGCGCTACCTGGACGATCGGGTCTACGATCGGGCGCTCGAGGTGGCCTCCCGGTACTACAAGCAGGCTCCCGACAGCTACATCCTCGGCATGCTGTTCGCCAAGAGCCTGCTGCGCGTGGGCCGGCTGGCGGACGCCGAGGCGATGCTCGCCCGCGTCGATGTCCTGCCCTACGAGGGGGCGACCGACGGGCGGGCCCTCTACCGCGAGGTGCAGTTGCTGCTTGGCGCGCAGGCGTTGCGAGAAGGACGCACCGCTGAGGCGCTTCGCCGCGTGGCCGCTGCCCGGCAGTGGCCCGAGAACCTCGGAGCGGGGAAGCCCTATCCGGAGGATGTGGACGAACGCCTCGAGGACTGGCTGGAAGCGGCATGTCTCGACAAAGCGGGCCGGTCTGCAGAGGCGGCGGTGCTGCGCGGCCGCGTCGCGAAGCTCGCCGCCCGACCCGACTCCACGGCGCCCTGGCCGGAGTCCGGCGCGACGCCCGACGAAGCGCGGATACTGGCGGCCTGGAAGTAGTCGCGGGCCTCCGTGCCCGCGTCGGTCCGGCGCGGCCTTTGCGGGGGCCGGGCCCATGACGCGCGCAGGGTGGGTGGGCAAGGCTTCGCGCTCGCGGCCGCGCTGTCCGCCCGGATTTCGGCCTTCTGTCCGCTGCAGGAGCGGCGCCCGGCGCGGACGTACCCCCGCCAGGTAAGCCTGGGCTGTCGACCTGGTCGCCGCCTGGGTTCAGCCGCTGCGGCCCGGCTGGCGGAACTTCCAGGATCCGGCCGCCGTAGTACCATTCATCCTGATAATCCTGCGGCCGGCCGGGGGTGACACCCGATCTCCGCCGTTCGAGGTGTCGACATGAGGTTGCGACTGGTGACGGTCCTGATGGTGGCGGCGCTCGCCTTCGGCGTGCGGGCGACGAGTATCTATCTCCGGTACCTCTCGACCGAGCTCAGTTCGGCTCCGCCGTTTTCGACGCGGCCCGCCGGGGGCGCGTTGATCGTGGACCGGGTGGACCCGACCGCGGCCTGCTACCAGGGATGGCGCGACCCCGGGCGGCCGAAGCCCGGCGATCGCATCTTGGAGGTCTACGATCACCACGGCCGCGGCGGGACAGTCGCAGGGCTCTTCGATTACGGGCTCTATCTCCGCCCGATCAACGTGGAAGAGTCGTGGACGCTCGTCGTCGGCCGGCCCTCGCCCGCCGGCGTTCTGCGCCTCTCGCTCGCGATGCCGCCCTCTGTTCCGATCGCGTGGTCGCCGGCCGAATGGGTGACCAGCCTCTCGGCGGACTTCTACCTGCCGTTTCTGGCCACGATGACCGGGTTGCTCATCGGGGTGTTGCGGTGGCGCGACCCGCAGGCGTGGCTGGCATCGCTGCTGTTCCTTGCGCTCGGGACGGCCGTCGTGCCCAGCCTCTCGCAGTTCCCGCCGGGCTGGCGCCACGCCGCGCTCTTCCTGCAGGTGACCGCGGCGCACATCCTGCCGTACCTGGCGTTCCGCTTCTTCCTGCGCTTCCCGGCGCGGTCGCCCATCGACCGCGCGCTGCCCTGGCTGAATGGCGTCTTCGCCGCCGAAACGGCGATCGCGTGGGTGACCGCGCTCGTCTACGACTTCAGCCGCCACCTGTCGCTCGAGACGACCGCCGCGATCGAGCGGACGCTCGGCGCGGCGGGCTTGACCGTCGCCCGCCTCGATGCGGTCTTCACGGCGTTCGCCGTCGCGATGCTCGTCACCGCACTTCTTTCGATCGTTCTCAACGCGCGCGCGGCCGGGAACCGGCACGAGCGGCGGCGGCTTCGGATCATCGCGACCGGCGCGGTGGCGGGCCTGCTGCCAGCCGTGCTGATGTTTGGCGCCGCGTCTACGGGGACGAAGGTCCCCATGGGCCTGGCGGTCATCGCCATCCCGCTCATCGGCCTGTTTCCGCTGTCGTTCGCCTATGCGGTGGTCAGGCACCGCGTGTTCGGCATCCGGCTGATCCTCCGGCGAGGGCTGACCTATGCGCTCGTCTCGCGCGGGTTCCTGTTCACCGAGGCGGCGATCATCTTCCTGGCCCTGCTCGCCCTGGCTGGCACGCTGCTCCAATGGGTCGAGCCGCAGCCGAGCGTTGCCGTGTCCACCGCAGGAACCGCCGTCGCCACCTTCATGCTGACGCTCGGCATGAGGCGCGTGAACAGGACCGTCCTCCCGGTGATCGACCGCCGCTTCTTCCGCGACGCCTACGACGGCCGCCGCATCCTGAACGATCTCAGCCGCGCGGTGCGCCGGATGTCGTCGCACCCCGAGGGGCTGCTGTCGCACGTGAGCGGCGAGGTCGTCGCCGCGCTCCACCCGCGCACCATGGCGATCTTCGTCGCGCCAGACGCGTGCAGCCGCCTGCGGCCTCTCGATCGGTCCCGCCGCGGCTGCTGCGATGTTGCGCTCGCACCGGGCGCCGTGCGCCGTTTCCAGTTGTACGTCGACGAGGGCGTCGAGGCGGACCGTGGGTTCGCGGCGCGCCGCCTGCACGCCGGCCGCACGCCGCTTGCCCGGTTCCTCGGCATGTGCGCCGCCGGCGAACCTGAGACCCTCGACGTTGACGTCTTCGAGGCCGCCGTGCCCGCCATCCCGATGCGCGAACCAGCCGCCCGTGGTCAGGGGAGGGCCTCGTCCGGCGGCGACGGAACAGTGCGCCGAGGAAGCCGAGTTGTTTGCCGCCTTCGACGCGCGCCTGGTGGTGCCGCTGGTGACCGTGGGCCGCGTGCTCGGGTTCCTCCTGCTGGGTGAGAAACGATCGGAGGAGCCGTACAGCCGCGAGGACAAGGAACTGCTGCTCGGCGTGGCCGACCAGATGGCGATTGCGCTCGACTATGCACAGTTGATCGGCCAGGCGGCCGAACAGGCGGCGCTGCGCCGGGAGATCCAGATCGCGCAGGAAGTTCAGCAGCAGCTCTTCCCGCACGAGCGTCCGCCGCTGCGCTCGCTACAGTACGCGGGCGTCTGCCGCGCGGCGCGCGGTGTGGGCGGCGACTTCTACGACTTCATGCCGCTGGCGTCTGGACGCCTCGGCATCGCGCTGGCCGACATCGCGGGCAAGGGCCTCCCTGCCGCGCTGCTGATGGCCAGCCTGCAGGCGCTCCTGCGCAGCCACGCGCCGACCTACGTCGCGGCGCTGCAGGCGCTGGCCTGCGAGTTGAACAGGCACCTGGTGGAGACGACCGACGGCGCCCGCTTCGCGACGCTGTTCTTCGGTGTCTACGACGACTCGGCGAGGGCGATCCACTACGTGAACGCGGGACACCTGCCGCCGCTCGTCCTGACGCGAGGCGCCGCCGGCGCCGTCGAGGTGCGGCGCCTGGAGGAGGGCGGCATGGTGCTCGGGCTGTTCCCGGACCAGGCTTACAAGGAGGGGTGCGCACGCCTCGCCCCCGGGGATCGCCTGATCATCTTCTCCGACGGCGTCACCGAAGCGTCCGCGCCATCGGGAGAGATGTTCGGCGAAGAACGGCTGCTCGCGGCGGTCGCCGCGTACGGGTCGGGCGACATCGAGCGCCTGCCGGAGTACCTGCTCGAGGAGGTCGATCGGTTCGTCGGCTCTTCCCCGCAGCAGGACGACATCACCGTCATTGCCGCGGAGGTCCAGTAGGCCGGGACGTGTTCACCACGAAACGGGTGCCCAGGTGACGAGGTACTTCTTCCTGCCGGTCTTCTGCAGGTACGCGACGCGCGTGCCGTCGGTAGACCACGCAGGCAGCACCGCGTCCTTGACGCTCGAGATCGCCCGCTTCTGCTTCTTCTGATCGAAGAACACCAGCTGGCCTTTCTCGCCGACATAGACGAGCGTGCCGCTGTTGGCCGGCCCCCAGCTGAAGCGAGCGCCGGGGTACGGCCGCTCATTCGTCCAGGTGGCGATGTCGGTCCCCAGCAGCGTCAGCCGGACGACACGCGCGCGGTCGTTGCCCATGTTGCCCGACGCCAGGCCTTCGACGCTCGGGCTCCCCGCCGCCACGCGATCGGGGCTCGAGCTCCGGTCGAGAACGCCCGCGGGCCCCGTCCCCGTCTTGATGTTCTCGGTGCCCTGGACCACCTCGATGGTGAGCGAGTCGATACCCGGCGCCGCGCGGTCCTGCTTCACCGCCCAGTAATTGGCGGCCCAGTCGGGCTCGCGATCGAGCGGCGTGAGGGCGCCGCCGTCCAGCGCGAGCGAGTAGTGCCGGAACCGTTCGACCGGCGGATCGGACTCCGCGGTCTGGATGTACAGCGACCTGCCGTCCGGGGACCAGGAGAGGCGCCGCACCTCGCCTTTCAGCTTGCCGGTGTCGATCTCGGTGACGACCACCGGCGCGCCGACCTCGATTTTCGTGACGTCAACGGGAAGGGTGGGAGCCTGCGGCGACGCAAGCCACGCGAGAAGCAGCAACGACAACATGGCGCCTCCTTGCAGCGCGCGGACACGGCAACGGGCACGAACCGTCAGGCGGGCGCGACCACGCTACACGAGAGAGTGCACGGGTGCAAGGGTGCACGGTAGGACAGGCGTCCCGCCTGTCGCACGGGTGCGAAGGTGGACGGGTGCAAGGGTGCACGGTAGGACAGGCGTTCCGCCTGTCGCACGGGTGCAAAGGTGCATCGGTAGGACAGGCGTCCCGCCTGTCGCACGGGGTGCAAGGGTGCATCGGTAGGACAGGCGTCCCGCCTGTCGCACGGGTGCACGGGTGCAACAGGGCGAAACGTTCGGCTCGCCTCTCGCACGGGCCCCTGCAGCCTGTCTTACGCGCGCAGGGCCTTGAGCGGGTCCGTCTTCGCCGCGCGGCGCGCGGGCAGCGCGCAGGCCACCGCCGTGGCCGCCAGCAGGGCGCCGAGCACGACCGCGTAGCTCCAGCCGTCGGTCGCCGTCACGCCGAAGAGGAGCCCCTTGAGGTAGCCCGCGAGCGCGAGTGATG
The DNA here is from genome assembly GCA_963724775.1 of uncultured Acidobacteriota bacterium. Lineage (GTDB taxonomy): Bacteria > Acidobacteriota > Vicinamibacteria > Vicinamibacterales > Fen-181 > CAVRWB01. Next base: position 64,082 of record CAVRWB010000014.1, on the reverse strand, counting down.
CGCCCAGGCCGAGCGCTGCGCCCCATGCGGTCATCGCCAGCCCCTGGCGAACGACCAGGCCAACGATGTCGGCCGGCCGCGCGCCGATGGCCGTCCGGACGCCGATTTCGCGCGTCCGCTGAGCGACGCTGTACGACAGCACACCGAACAGGCCTACCGCGGCGATCAGAAGGGCCGAGCCGGCAAAGCCGCCGAGCAGCACCGCGTACAAGCGGGGGCGCGCCACGTTGGTCGAGACCCGGTCCTCCATCGTGCCCACATCGTCCAGCGCAAGCGAAGCGTCCTGCGCGCGCACGAGGCTGCGAAGCGTCTCCACCAGCGCCTTCGGATCGGTCGACGTCCTGATGACGACCTTGGGCTCGTCGGCGGTCAGGCCCTCTTTCAGCTGCGGCCACGCGACGTAGACTTCCGGCTGGACGGCGTCTACCGCGCCACGGTGCCGGACGTCCTCCACCACGCCGACGATTTCGCCGGACGGCAGCCGCTGGCCGATCGCCGGTTCGTCGAGGTACTGCTTGACGAACGCGCGGTTCACCAGGGCAACGGGCTGCGACGCGGAGGTATCGCGTTCCGAGAACGGTCGCCCCGCAACCAGCCTGATGCCGAGCGCTTCGAAGTACCCGGGGCTCACCTGGCGAATGGCCGCGCGCACGCTCCGCGTGCCGGTCCCATTGCGCGCCGGCATCGTGAAACCGCCGAGGAGCTCGTGAGGCATCAGCGGCAGCGTGACCGTGACGGCGGCCGCCCGGACGCCCGGCACCGCGCGAAGCCGGGCGAGGAGATTCGTCGGCGATCTCCGCCCGCCTCGCGCCGGTGTAGCTCGCCTCCGGCATGGGGATGGCCGCGGTCAGCACGTTATGAGGATCGAACCCGCGGTCCACGCCGAGGAGCGACTGGAAGCTGCGCGCGAGCAGGGCGGCGCCGAGCAGGAGGACGCACGTGCAGGCGACCTGCAGGACGATCACGAACGCGCGGGCGCGAGAGGTTCGCGTCCGGAGTCCCGAGCCGAGCGGGGCGAGGCCGTCCTCGGCCAGAGACTCCGCCAGCGCGAGCCGTCTTGCCTGGAGAGCGGGCCAGGCGCCGAACGACAGCCCTGTGATCAGTGAGAGGCCGAACGCGACCGCGAGGACCGGCAGGTCGAGACCGATGTCGGCCATCCTCGGGAAGTCCGCCGGCAGCAGGGACGGCAGCGCGCGCCGAAGGGCAGCAGCAATCGCGACACCGAGGAGACCGCCGGCGACGCCGATGAGGGCGCTCTCCACGAGCAGCTGGCGCGCCAGGCGCCCGGTGCCGGCGCCGAGCGCCGAGCGGATTGCGATTTCCCGTCGCCGGCTGGCTGCACGTGCCAGCTGCAGGCTCGCGACATTGGCGGTGGCGGTGGCGAGCAGCAGGCCGACCGCGGCGAGGAAGATCACGAGCGCGGGACGCACCTCCGCGGTCTCGGCCTCGAGCAGCGGTGCGGCCGCGATGTCCACCACGCCGCTCGATCCGAACACCGCCGTCCCGGCGAGGCCGAGATCTTCACCGCGGCGTGCGCGTGCCGTGCCCTCGGCGGCCGCCTGGCGCGGCGTGGCGCCAGGGCGCAGCCTGGCAACGGCGCTGAAGATCGAGACCGTCCAGCCGTGGCTCTTGCCGTTCGACACGGCCGGCACGAACATCGGGAGCCACGCACGGGTCTCGCGCGTCGGGAAGTCAAAGCCTGGCGCCATCACCGCCACGATTTGGTAGCCGCGGCCATCGAGGCGGACCGTGCGGCCGAGCGCCGATCGGCTTCCTCCAAACCGTTCCTGCCAGAAGCCGTGCGAGATGACGATCACCTCCGCCCCTCCCGGCTGTTCGTCGCGCGAGGTGAACAAGGTGCCGAGCGCCGGCCGCGCGCCCATGAGGGGAAAGAGGGCGGCGGTCACTTCGACGACCTGGACGCGCTCGGTGGCGGCGCCATCCGAAAACGTATACGGCCGGGAGCTGTAGGCGCCGATGCCTTCGATCGTGGCCGGCCTATCCTGCCAGGCGCGGTAGGTCGCGTTGGTGAGGATCGCGCCGAACCGGTTCGCGCCGCCCTGCCGCGTCTCCGACAGGCGGACCAGGCGGTCGGCGCCGGCCCATGGCAGCGGCTTCAGCAGGACACCGTACAGCACGCTGAAGATGATCGTGGTGGCACCGATGCCGAGGCCCATCGTGGCCACCGCCGCGGCCGCGTGCCCAGGTTGACGCCCGAGCAGCCGGATCGCATAACGGACGTCCTGAAGTAAGCCGCCCAGCAGCGGCCCCGAGGACGACGAGGGCGGGGGAGGCGCCGGGGGGCGAGCGCGGCGCCGGAGCGCGGCCGCATCGGCCGCCCACTGCCGCAGCTGTCGTTCGACCACGACTCGTGCCTCCGCCTCGCTGCGCCCTTCGGCGCGCAACGCCTCGTCGGCGTCGCGGGCGTGCTGCGCCAGCTCCTCGATGACGTCGTCTTCCGGCTGGCCGGTGGGCTCGAACGCCGCCCTCACGCGCGCTGTCCACTCCATATGACAGGTCCTCGGGAGTCTTTTCGTGGGATCGCCCACGTGTGATTTCAATTCTGTCGTTCGCTACACCGGGCGGATCCGGGCGACGCGGTTGAGGGCGACGAAGAAGCCTTCCCACACGCTTCGGTGGCTGGTGAGGACCTTCCGGCCCGTCGGTGTGATCCGGTAATAGCGGCGGCGCCGCTGGCGGGCCTTTTCGACCCACCGCCCCTCGATGAGGCCCCGGTCTTCCAGCCGGTACAACGTCGGGTAGAGGGACGCCACGTGGAACGTGATCTCGCCCTCCGACCGCTCGTCAATCAGCCGCGCGATCTCGTAACCGTGCCGAGGACGCTCCTCGAGAAGCGCAAGGATGAGCAGCTCCGTGCTGCCCCGTTTCAATTCCCGGGCGACGGCATTCACGACCATATGTGGGGGGACGATATATGGGGAAGTCGAAGAAGTCAACGGAGTCGACGGAGTCGAAGAAGTCGACGGAGTCGACGGAAGTCAACGGAGTCAGCAAGTCAACGGAGTCGACAGAGTCAAGGGAGTCAAGCGAGTCGACGGACAGAAATGCTCGAAGTCGTCAGTCGAGCGGCGCGAGGAGCGAGGCGTGCCAGCCGCCGCCGAGGGCCTTGACGAGGAGCACGCTGGCCGTCATCCGGCGGGAGAGGATGTTGAGGGCCGCGCGGCGGTTCGCGAGCGCGCTTGCTTGGGCCACGACGACCTCGAGGTAGGTGGTGACGCCGCCCCGGTAGCGGTTGGCTGCGAGTTCCAGCATGCGCTCGGCCGCCGCGACCGCCGCGTCCTGGACCGCGGCCTCCTCGGCGAGGACGCGCAGGGCGGCGAGGTTGTCCTCCACCTCGCGGAAACCCACGAGCACCGTTTCGCGATACGCCGCGACCGACCGGTCGTAGCCGGCCCGCGCCTGGTCGGAGGCCGCCCGGCGGCGCCCGCCGTCGAAGAGGAGCGACGCCGCGGCAGGGGCGACCGCCCAGAAACTGCTGGCGGAACGGAGGAGCGTCGAGAGCGAGGCGCTCTCGAACCCGCCCGAGGCCGTAATGGCGATCACGGGGTAGAACGCGGACGCGGTGATGCCGACCTGCGCGTTGGCCGCCGCCACGCGGCGTTCCGCAGCCGCGATATCAGGACGACGTTCGAGGAGCGACGAGGGCAGGCCGGCCGGGATCGCCGGAGGCTCGCCGGCGAGCGGCTCCACGGTCACGGCCACCGCGGCCGGCGGCTGGCCGATGAGCACGGCGATCGCGTGCTCCACCTGCGCGCGGCGAACGCGGAGGTCGATGGCCTGCGCGCGCGTCGCTTCGAGCTGCGTGCGCGCCTGGGCGACGTCCACCGCCGACGCGATGCCGCCGTGGTACCGGTTGGTCGTCAGCTCCAGCGCCCGCTCGTAGCCGGCGACGCTCGTCTCGAGGATCCGACGTTCCGACTCGAGGGCGCGCAGCCCGAAATAGTTGGCGGCCAGCTCGGCGTGGAGGCTGAGCGAGACGATTTCCACGTCGGCCGCCGCTGCCTGCGCCGAGGCGCGGCTGGCCGACACCGTCTGGCGCACGCGACCCCACACGTCCGCCTCCCAGGCGACGTCCGCGCGCAGCAGGTAGTCCGTGTAGTTCGGTGTCCGGCTCGCGTTCGGACGCGTCTCCGACGTGTTCGCGCGTCGTGAGGCCCGCCACGCCGACCGCCGTCGGCAGCTGGTAGGATTGCGCACTCCGCACCAGCGCGCGCGCTTGTTCGAATGAGGCCTGCGCCGCGCGAAGCGTGTTGTTGGCGACCGTCAGCTGCTCCTCGAGCGCGTTCAGCTGGGCGTCGCCAAACGTTTCCCACCACTTGCCGCGCGGCGCCTGGTCGTTCGGCTCGGCGGCCTTCCAGCCGTCAGCCTCCTTGAACGCGGGCGGCGCCGGCGTTTCCGGCCGCACGTACGTTGGCCCCGTCACGCAGGCGGGCAGCGCCAGGCAAAGGGCGCCGAGGATCACCAGGAGACGCGGTATCCTCACCGCCCACTCCCGGCCTTCGTCGCTGGCGCCTGCCTCACCACCCGCACTTCCTGCCCATCCACGAGCGAGTCGGGCGGGCTGACCACCACCAGGTCCTCCGGGGAAAGGCCGCTCACCACCTCCACCTCGGTACCGTAGTCGCGGCCGATCGTGAGGGGCACCAGCGCGATGCGGCTGCCCGAGCGGACCAGCGCCGCTCGCAGCCCCTCGCTGCGAAACAGCAGGCTGTTGACGGGGAGGATCACGGTCGCCGCCGGAGCCGGCAGTTTCAGGCGGACTTCGACGTAGGCGCCCGGGAGCAGCTCACCGGCCGGGTTCGGCACCTCGAATTCCGCGAGCAGCGTCCGCGTGGCCTGGTCGATCGCCTGCGCGGTGCGCACGAGCGTCCCCGAGAATGTCCTCCCGGGGAACTCCGCCAACGCGACGTCCGCCGCCACACCCGGCGTGGCGGCGCGGGCATTGGCCTGCGGGACGTTGACGAACAGGCGCAGCTTGTCCATCGAGGCGAGGTGGAACAGCTCGCGGGCGGCGCCGCCCGAGGCCCCGGGGTCGATGAGGGCGCCGACGTCCGTGTTGCGCGCGGTGATGACGCCGGCAAACGGCGCGTAGATCTTCGTGAACGACTGCAGTTGCTCGAGGCGCTGCACGTTGTGCTGCGCCGCCTGGGAGGCCGCCTTCCTGGCGTCGAGCGTGCCCGACGCGGTGTCGGCGTCCTGCTTCGACACCGAGTCCGTCTTGACCAGGTCCTGGTAGCGATCCGCCGTGAGCTGCGCGAGGCGCAGGTTGGCCTCGGCCGACGCCAGGTCCGCCCGCGCCTGCTGCAGCTGTTGCTCCAGCTCGGGCGCGTCGATTTCCGCCAGCAGCTGGCCAGCCCGCACGCGCTCGCCCATCTCGACGTGACGGTGCTTGAGGTATCCGCTGGTGCGGGCATAGATTGGCGCGTCGGTGAAGGCCTGCAACGTTCCCGGGAGGAGGATCGACTCACTCGGCGAGCCGCGCCGGGGCTGCGTGACCGTGACCGTCGGCACGGCCAGCTCGCGGGTCTCGGCGGCGAGAACGGACATCGCGCGCGTGCGAACGGCGATGCCGCGCCACGCGAGAGCGCCGAGCAGCAGGGCTGCGACGAGGGTGAGCGCCACCCACCGCATCGGGTGCGCCGCTCGCACAGCACGTTGTTCGGTCGATTGCATACGGCCTCAAAGGTACCGGGAGCCCTTTCCCGATACGCTACGAAAGGTTCCCGATACCCTTGGCATCCCGCCGGTGCAGCAGCGCGAACACCGCCGGAACGAAGAACAGGCTGGCCACGGTGGCCAGCGACAAGCCGCCGATGACGGCGCGGCCGAGCGGCGCGTTCTGCTCGCCGCCCTCGCCCATGCCGAGCGCCATCGGGACCATGCCGACGATCATCGCCAGCGCGGTCATCAGCACCGGCCGGAACCGCGTGAACCCGGCATCGACCGCCGCCTCCATCGCGGGGGCCCCCTCCAGCATCCGATCCCGCGCGAAGCTGACGACGAGGATGCTGTTGGCGGTCGCCACGCCGACGCACATGATCGCGCCCGTGAGCGCGGGCACGCTCAGCGTCGTTCCCGTCAAGAAGAGCATCCAGACGATGCCCGCCAGCGCCGCCGGCAGCGCGGAGATGATGATGAACGGGTCGAGCCACGACTGGAAGTTGACGACGATGATCAGGTAGACCAGGACGATGGCGAGGACGAGCCCCGCCAGCAGGCCGCGGAACGACGACTCCATCGTCTCGATCTGGCCGCGCACCATGATCTGCGATCCGCGCGGCAGCTGTTTCTCCGCCGAGGCGAGGATCGGCGCGATCTCGTTCGCGACGCCGCCGAGGTCGCGTCCCTGCACGCTGCCGAAGATGTCGATCACCGGCTGCACGTTGTAGTGCGAGACGACGGCCATGCCCGCCGCCCGCTCCACGGTCGCCAGTCCCTGGAGGAGCTGCGGCCTGGCGCCGGAGGCCCCGCTCACCGGGATGTTCCCGAGGTCCTGGAGCGAATCGATTCGGTACTGCGGCGTTTGCGTCGCCAGGCTGTAGCTGACGCCCGTGGCCGGGTTGAGCCAGAAAGTCGGCGAAGTCTGGCCGCTGCCGCTGAGCGAGATGAGCAGGTTGCTGGCCACCTCGCGCTGGGTCAGGCCGGTGGCCGCCGCGAATGTGCGATCCGATTCGAGATGGAGCCGCGGCTGGTTGAACGCCTGGTGCACCCGGAGGTCCGCGATGCCCGGGACCTGCCGCAACTGCGCGAGCAGCCCCGCGGCGAACCGCCGGTTGCCCTCGAGGTTTCGGCCGACCACCTGGATGTCGATCGGCGCCGGAAGCCCGAAGCTCAGGATCTGGCTGACGATGTCGGCCGGGATGAACGAGAAGAGGACGCCGGGGAACTCGCGCGCGAGCTTCGTCCGCAGGGCGTGCGTGTAGCGTTCGGTCGGCCGATGGTTCGGGTTCAGCGCGACGAGGATGTCCGCGTCGTAGGACCCGATCGGCGCCGAGTTCGTGTAGACGAGGTTGAGGCCGCTGTAGGGAAGGCCGATGTTGTCGGTGATGCTCGCGATCTCGCCGGGCGGTATGACCTCACGGATCGCCGCCTCCGCGCGGTCGCACACCACGGCCGTCTCTTCGATCCGCGTGCCGGTGGGCGCACGCAGGTGGAGCTTGAACTGTCCCGAGTCCACCGAGGGGAAGAAGTCCCGGCCGACCCACGGGAACAGCGCGAGCGAGACGAGGCAGACGCCCAGGAACACGATCGTGATCAGGGCGGGATGCCGCAGGGCGGCCGCGCCGCCGGATCGATAGCCCTCGCGCACCCGCATGAACCCGGCGTCGATGTGCGCCTGCAGCTTGGTCAGCGGGTTGCGGCTCGCCTTCCTCGCCGCATGCCGATCCTCCGCGTGCTCCTCCAGCATGTACTTCGCCATGGTCGGCACGAGCGTGCGCGAGAGGGCGAACGACGCCAGCATCGCGAAGACGACGGCCTCGGCAAGCGGGATGAACAGGTAGCGGCCGACGCCGGTGAGGAAGAACATCGGCACGAAGACGATGCAGATGCAGATCGTCGAGACGAAGGCCGGCACCGTGATCTGCTGCGCGCCGTCCAGGATGGCGGTTTCGAGGCGCTTCCCCTGCTCGAGGTTCCAGCTGATGTTCTCGATCGCGACAATCCCGTTGTCCACCAGGATCCCGATGGCGAGCGCGAGGCCGCCGAGCGTCATGATGTTGATCGTCTCGCCGAGCGCGCTGAGGATGATGATGGCTGCGAGAATCGAGAGCGGGATCGAGACGGTGATGATGACGGTGCTGCGCCAGCTGCCGAGCAGGACCAGGATCAGGAGGGCGGTGAGGCATGCCGCGATCACGCCCTCGCGCAGGACGCCCTCGATTGACGCGCGCACGAAGACCGACTGGTCGCCCAGTTGATCGACTTTCAACTCCGGCGGCAACCCCGCCAGCACTCGAGGCAGGGCCGCCTTGACGCGGTCGATGATGTCGAGCGTCGAGGCGCTGCCGCTCTTCTGGATGGAGAGAAACGAGGCGCGCTGGCCGTTGACGCGCACGATGTTGGTCTGCGGAGGAAAGCCGTTTCGCACGTGGGCGACGTCGCGGACGTAGATGGGCGTCCGGTTGATCATCCTGATCGGCAGGTCGTTCAGCTCCTCGACGGTCCGTGGGCTCGCGTTGATGTCCACGTCGTACTCGACCGGCCCGATCTTGGAGGTTCCCGCCGGGAGGATCAGGTTCTGCGCGCCGAGCGCGTTGACCACGTCCAGCGGCGCCAGCCCCTTGGCCTGCAGCGCGGCCGGGTCGAGATCGACCAGCACCTGCGCCTGCTTGCCCCCGTACGGCTGGGGGATGGAGGCCCCCTGGACCGTGGCCAGCTGCGTCCGCAGGAAGTTGGCCCCGAGATCGAACAGCTGCTGCTCCGAGAGCTTCTCCCCCGAGAGGGCGAGCTGCAGGACGGGTACTGTGGATGCGTTGTAGCTCAGGATGAAGGGCGGGTTCGTGCCGGCCGGGAGCTGGCGCAGCATGGACTGGGAGATGGCGGTCACCTGCGCCATCGCCATCTCGATCCTGACGCCGGGCTGAAAGAACACTTTCACGACACCGGTGCCACGCAGCGACTGCGACTCGATGTGCTCGATGTCGTTGACCGTGGTCGTCAGCGCCCGCTCGTAGATCGACACCATCCGGTTGGCGATCTCCTCGGCGGAGAGGCCGTTGAAACTCCAGATGACCGCCACAACGGGGATGTCGATGTTCGGGAAGATGTCCTTGGGCGTTCGCTGGATGGCCAGCGGGCCCACGAGCAGGATCACGAGCGCGAGCACGACAAACGTGTAGGGTCGGCGGAGCGCGAGGCGAACTATCCACATGGGACGATCAAGGCCGGTCGAGCTGGGAACGCGGAGGCCGGACGGGGCCGGAGTTTACCACGGCGCCGACTGCGTGCAGGGGTGCAAGGGTGCACCGTAGACAGGCGTCCCGCCTCCGCGCGGGTGAAGTGGTGCAAGCTTGCAAGCGCGCAGACGCTGCCGCAAAGTGCTTCGGCGCCGGTGCGACACTGCCGAGTGCAACGCGCCAGGTGCAACGCGCGGGTCGCGCGTTCGACACCAGTTCTGTTTCAGCTTCTCAGCAGCCGCGCGAGCAGGTACCGACGAGGACCACGACCGCGCCGACCAGTGCGGCCCAGAAGATCCGGGTGGGGGAGAGGGTGCGGCTCCCCGCGTCCTGCGGCGCCCCTTCCGGCCCGGGCCACACTTCGTGCGCCGGGGCGCCCACGAGCCGGGGGGCGAGCAGCGCGAGATTGTAGCGAGGCGCGGTGGCCGCGGGGTTGCCGTAGAGGAGCGTGAGCGGCGCGTCGGCCTCCCGGAAAAACCGCAGGCGGAACGCGGGAAGCAGCAGGCGAGGCCGCGCGAGCGGCAGCGGGCTGTTGTCGCCCTCGTCCACGACGAGCCACAGCGTGTCCGGCATCCGATCGGGGAGCGCGAGCGACAGGGGAGGAGCCGGCCATTCCGGCTCGCTGTGGGTCCACGTCGATTCCGTTACCTGGTCGAACGCCCGCCCCTTGGGTGAACGGCGATCCTCGCGCTCCACGAACACTCGAACCACGCGGGTGAACACCCGGGCGGGCGTGTCCATGACCAGCCTCGAGGCCGGCAGGCCGGTCTCCGGCAGCCGGAGGCGGTAGCTCGAATGCGAGCCCGCTGATCCGGATTCTTCGCCGCCCGGCCCGGCCCCAGGTGCCGCCTGTGGCGCGGGCAGATCGATGGCGAGCGGCTCGTCGAGGCGCTCAACGAGGTAAGGCACCTGGTGAGCGTCGGGCGTCACGATGCGAAGGTCCGAGAAACGGGTCCGGGCGAGGACCGCGGCGTCGAGCCGCACCGCGGTGAGGCCGCTCGGCCCCGCCGGAACGGGCCGCCGATAGCCGAACGCGGACGTGTCGAGCGCGGCGCCCACCGCGGGCATGGCCCCAGCGGGCGCGGCGACCGGGCCGACCGGGGCGAGGTCCGCCCGCTCGCCCCAGGTCGCGTCCGCCACGCGGGTGCGCGCAATCGAGGGGCGTGCCGCTTCCAGGTCGTACCGCGGCGCGGCGGCCCTGGCAGACCCGAACCTGGCCACGAGGTCGCCGCTTGGGGGGGCCTCGAGGTAGATCCAGGGAAGCTCGGCGAAGATGGCCGTGACGCCGGCGAGATCGAGTGGAGGGTTGTTGCCGTCCTCCACCATCAACTCCAGGCGGCTTCCCTCGGACGCGCCGATCGGCACGCGCAGTTCGGCGGCCGCGAGGTCGTTGCGCACCGCGCGGCGCAGCATGGCGCGTCCGAGTTCGACCGGCACCATCTGGGCACCGTCGAGCCGCGACTCGGTGACGCGAGCGCGGCGGAGCACGTATCCGCTCGCCACCGACAGTTCGATGCCGACAAGAGGCAGGCGCGCTCCAGGCAGCGAGATCGCGTAGCGGCTCACCCCCGGCTCGCTCGGGCGCCGTTCGAAGACGAGGGGCGCGCTCAGCGCCGGCGGCCCGGCGGCAAGGCCCACGAGGCGGGCGCGTGCCGCGCGAGGCAGCGGGAGCCGCGCGCTGTTGGTGTCGTCCCACGCCAGGCGCAGGTAGCGGTACTCGCCGGGAGCGAACGCCACCTCCTGGCGCGTCAGCTTCTCTTCGGGCAGATCGAAGACGGTCGTTTCTTCCTGGAGCACGGTCCATCGCACCCGGTCGCCGCTGCCTTCCAGCCTGGCACGCTTGAGGTACGGCGCCGGAAGGCCCACGATCTCGAGTCGGTCGGCAACGCGGGGCGCGTGGAGATCCACCTCGAAGCCGCTGGCCTTCTTCGTCGGGGCGATGGGCAAGATCGTCCCGCCCACCCATTCAGCGCCCCGCGCCGGCGGCGGCACGAGGAGGTACGGCACCTCGCGGCCCTCTTCGTCGTAGAAGCGCAGGTCGGCCAGGCCGCTCTCGGCGACAAAGACCGGGGAGCTGGAGCTTTGCCCCAGGTCGGGAACGAGGCGTTGGACGACCGTGAACGGGCTGGCGCCGGCGAGCAGCGGCAAATCGACCGCGAGGCGGTTGGGCCCTGCGGCCCCGGGTGTGACGGGACGCTCGTAGCGCGGCCCGCTCGGACCGTCGGCTGCCTGCCCGCGGGCCTCCGCCTGCCCCGAAGCCGCGAAGCGGCGAAGGCGGGTGCCCTCGAGTGAGCCGTCCGGGAGTGGCGACGGCAGCACGAGGAGCGCGACGACAAGCCCGAGCAACCTCGTCCTCATCGCGCCGCTCCACCCTTGCGCGCCAGCACGAACCGCTGCAGGACGATGGCCACGAGCGCGAGGCAGACGGCCAGGCCCACGAGCGAGAACACGCGGTACAACCCGCCGAGCCGCGCCATGTCGTGCAGGAATCCCTTGAGCACGGTCACCGTGAGCAGGACGATGGCCGACATGCGCGCGAAGTGCGACTGCCGCACGATGCCGGCGGCGAGCAGCGCGACGGCGAACGCCGCCCACGCGAGCGTGTACGTCAGGTCCTGCCCGAGCCCCGCCGACAGGTTGAACGTGATCGCCGGGCCGGTCGAGAAGTAATCGGCGATCTCGATGTTGACGAGCAGGAACAACAGCACCGTTGCCGCGCCGGGCAGCAGGGCCGAGAGCCGCGGCAGGTCGGGCGCCGGTCGATCGTCGGTCGTGGAGAACAGCCAGCCGGCGACGAACAAGGCAGCGGCGCACGACAGGTACGTGTAGAGGTACCAGTTGAAGATGCGCGCGTCGCCGCGCGGTTCGTAGGCCAGGACATCCGGGTTGAGCGCGAGGCGCACGAACACGACGCCGAGCAGCGCGGCCGCGCTCCAGAACAGGCCGCGGTGGGGGAGGCGACGGAACAGCCAGGCGAGCGCCGCGCCCTCGAGCGCCCACCCGATGGTGACCCATTCCTTCTCCAACTGGAGCGGGATGGCGACGGTCACGAAAGCGAGAACGGCGCCGGCGACCAGGGCCAGGCGGCCGAGTGTCCGTTCTCCGGCCGGCTCGATCCGCAGAAGGCCGACGAGCAGCGCGCCGAGGAGGACGGCCTGCGCGACCGGCAGCATGCCGATGACGCCGCCGTAGCCGCCCGCGATCAGGCTCAGCCGCGCGACGTGGAAGAAGGACGCGCTCGCGAGGACGGCGGCCAGGTGCGGTTCGATGCGCCGGCCCGCCCACCGTCCGAGCACGAGCGGATACGCCAGGAACACGGCGTAGACCGGCGTCGCGAACGTCAGGTTCTGCCACCAGAACTCGGGTCCCCCGTGAAGCGCCTGCCAGGACCACGTGGCGAACCACACCGGCAGGACCGCGATGACGGCGAGCACCGGCCATCGCGCCAGGGTGCCGAGCGCGAGCAACGCCACGACGAAGACGACGTGGAAGAGCGCGAGCGCGGGCACGCCCGGCGCGCCGGGCGTGTACGCCGCGACGGTGAGGAGTGCCTGCCCCAATAACACGGCCGCCGCACCGGTCGCATCGAACAGCTCGACCGCACTGTCTGTCACACGCTGCCTCGCGAGCGCGGACCAGGCGAGGGCGAGCGCTGCCGCGGCGAGCGCCGAGACGATGCCCACCATCGTCCAGGCGGGGCCGGCCACGAGGATCCAGAGAATCAGGATGGCCTGGGTGAGGACGGTCGCGCCGAGGTGCGCTTCGGCACGCCGCAGGTGCAGAGCCGCGACGGCGACGGCGAGATTCAGCACGCCGAGCACGCCCAGCATCGGCCATGGCGGAACCGACAGCGAGGGCTGCGCCGCGACGACGCCGACGAACAAGTGGCCGACGAGGGCCAGCGCCAGGCCGCTGTTTGCCGACGCGCGGTCGCCTGTCTGCGTCGCCGACCAGAGATGACCGCCAAGCGTGAGCAGGCTGAAGGCGCCCACGATCGTCATCGCGGCGACCGCCTGCGCCGCCAGCGACCCGCTCGCCCACCAGGCCGCCAGCACCAGCCAGGAGAGGACCGACCCGGCGACCAGGACCCATGGGCCACGCACCTGCGCGCCCTCCACGAACATCGCCAGGTTGAGGATGGCGAGCAACAGGGCCAGGCCCCACAACGCCGCGGGCGCGACGCCGCCCACCGACAGGAAGAAGAGGAGCGCGATGCTGGCCAGGAGCAGGGTGGCCGGCATGGCGTCGGGGCGCAGCGGCCGGTTCAGCCGGCGCGCGATCAACGGCACTCCGAGGTAGAAGAGCCCGAAGCCGCCATAGATGGCGAGGGCCGACAGGAGCCGCTCGGGGCGGAGGTGAATGCCGGACCAGACCGCTTCGGTCGCGAGCGCGAGGAACGCCGCAATGAAGTACACCAGGCCGGCCGACTCGGCAATCGCGTAGGCGGCAACCATCGCCAGCAGCAGGAACAGCACTGAGAAGCCCACGCCAGGGGACGAGAACGCCGGCTCGTTGGCCGCCAGCACCGGGTAGGCGACGAGGAGCAGCGGCGCGGCATAGACCGCAAGAGTGGCCGGAGCCTCCAGCCGGTTCGACCCGCGCCGCGCCGTGAGGCCGCACCCCAGGTAGAAGGCTATGAAGACCGCGACGCAGCCGAGAATCCCCGGCCACGCGTCGCTTGGCCCCGGCACGCGGTATGTCGTCGCGAGCCAGGCGAGGAAGACGACGAGCGTCGATGCCGCGCCGGCCAGGTGGAGCGCCTGCGGCCCCCGCCAGCGGGCGATCGCGAACAGCCCGGCGTCCACGACGAGCAGGAAGCCGAAGAGCAGCCAGTAGTGCGCGCCGTACGCGGGCACGGCTGCCATGTGAACGGCGAACAGCAGCGGCAGTGCAGCGTTCACGGCGGCAAGAAGGCCGAAGGCTCGGCTTGCCGGGCCTGGGACATAGCCGGTGGGATCAGCCTCGTCCTCGCCGCTGCCGCGGCCGGCGAAGAGAGCCATCGCCGCCACACCGACGAGCGGAAAGACGAGGAAGATGCCGACGGCCAGGGGCAGGCGCTCCGCTCCGAGGAAACGGGCCACCCAGGCCCACTGGTACAGCGTCGTGAACAGGAGGGTCAGCGCGGCCAGCGTCACCCAGCGCTTGCGGTAGGCGACCCACGCGAGGCCGGCGTTGAGCAGCAGCAGGTAGCCGAAGAGGCCGATCGGGTTGTCCTGGCCGGTGGAGAGCAGGGCCGGCGTAGAGAAGCCGCCGACCAGGCCGAGCAGCGCCACGAAGACCGAGTCGCGGCGGATCGACAACATCACCGCCACGACGGTCACGAGCGCGAGCAGCGCAAAGGTAGGGAGGGCACCCAGCAGGTGCCAAAGCGTGTGCGAGGCGAAGAACGTCGAGAAGAGGATCACGATTCCCGCGGCGTCCATCGCGTTGGCGGTGACGGCGTAGCTGCGTGCCACGCGCAGCTCGCATGCCACGAGGAGGCCCACGCCCACCAGGATGCCGATCGCCATCTGCACCGGAGGCTGCAGCCAGCCATTCTGAATCGAGTAGCGGAGGAAGTAGATGGCCGCGAGGGCCAGCGTGACACCGGCCACCCACGAGAAGAGCTTCACGCCGACGAGCGCCTCCCAGTCGAAGGGCTGCGAGGCTGGAGGTTCCGGCGGCCGTTGCGCCGGCGGTTGCGGCGGCGGAAGGGGCGGTCGCGGCGGCGGCGGTACCGCGGCGGACGGCTCGGGGCGGCGAATCGACGGCGGAGCGGGCGTGGCGGCGGCAACCCAACCGACACGCGGCGCCTGCCCAGGCACTGCCGGCGGCGTGGACGGGCTTTGTGCGATGGGCGCAGGCGCGATCGCCGGAGGTACGGCGGGCGGCGCCTGTCCAGGTGGCGTCGCGGCGGGCGGCGCCTGCCCAGGTGGCGTCGCGGCGGGTGGCGCCGTCGCAACGGGCGTTCGCGCCGCAGCAGATTCCGACGCCGAAACGGCGGGCAGCATCGGCGCCAGGCGTTCGGCCTCCCGGGCCGGCCGGGTGGCCTTCGTTTCCGCCGCGAGCGCCTTGAGGACCAGGAGCGATGAATCCTGTTCCGCGGTGCGCTGCTCGAGCTGTTTGACCCGGTCACTCAGGCGGATCACCCAGATGATGAGGATGACCACGACCAGGAAGAGGAATGCCACGTTGCGCCTCCGGTTCTGGGCCTTCCTGAATGAACGCTCGAGGGACGTTACCGTCCAGGTGGCGGGGAGTCGGCAGCATTATCGGCGCAGCGTGCCGGAAACGCCACCTCTACGAATGGAGGAAGAACTGAGAACGTAGAACGAAGAACTGAGAACGTAGAAGAGAGAACGGAGAACGGTTCAAGACGAGTCGTCGGCCTGCTTTAGCGGGGAAAGACCAGCAGGGCATCGCTGACCTGGCGTGGGCCGGTCAGGTCCGAGGGATGATTCACCACGGCTCCGCGCACGACCATCGTCGTTGAGCCACCGCCGTCGAGGTTCAGCGCGTCGCGCAGCGACAGGCGGCCGGCCAAACCCTGGAGTTCCGCGAAGCTCATCCCGAGGCTGACGATCGGGTTGCGTCCGTCCACGGCGACGAGCCAGATAGCGCCCGACCGGTCAACGCCGATCATCGTCCTCGGATGGCGTTCGGTCGCGAAGCCCTCGCGCATCTTCTCGGCCGCCCAGTCGGCCGTCGCGGTCGCCCGCCCGTCGTAGACGAGCAGGCCGGCGCCGCCGACGATGTCCCGCGCTCGCGACCACGTGCCCGGGGCGGTGCCAAGGCGCGTCTTGTACTCCACGCTCCCGCCGGCTGCCGGCTTGGCGGCGGCCACCTGGTCGAAGAGCAGGCGCATGGGATGGAACAACGACCGGCCCAGAATGCCCACGGCGCCGCGCGGAAGCGGCGTGCCGGAGAGCAGGCGCCCGTTCACTTTCAGCAGGCCCGCGGGCGCACCGGTTGCGACGACGAAGAAACCGGCGTTGACCGCCGCCAGCGCCTGGTGCTGCCGGGCGATCTCCGGAACCGTCGCCTTGGCGGGCGGGCGGTCAGAAGCGGGCACCAGGCGGAGATCGACGCGGCGCGGATCGAGCCGGAGCAGGTGGACGGCCACCGGGCCGGGCGGCGACAGCAGGTCCGGATCGGACCAGTGCGACAGCGTTACGCCGTTGGAAACCGTCTCGTGAAGGGGAGGAGCTGGCGCCTGCGCCGCCAGGGCAGCGGCGAGGGCGAGCAGGAGGAGCAGCGCGGCCAGCCGAGCCGGCCGGCGGGATGCCTGGCCCAGCGAGGTTCGTGGGGCAAAGGCCATAAAAAACGGGGCTCCCGTTTGCGAGAGCCCCAAGGAGGTGGGTAGCTTCGGTCCTGCTGCTGTATACGGCGCCCCCTTCGCGTTCGCTTACACCCACACCGTACGGTAGCTAGCATGAGTGGCGGCGCCCGTCCCTGGCCGCGCTCCGGCAGGCAGGGGCGCCTCCTCCCTTGGGGCGTAAGCACCTGCGCGGACAGCGTCGTAGTAGACTCCCGGAGCCGTAGTGTGCCTTCCGTCCGGCCCCAGGGAAGGCGATGAAGGAATCCCCGTCAAATACAGTCGAATGTCATACATGGCTTTCCAAGCTCCGTTTTGTGTTCGTTGCCGTTTGGTCGTCGTCGCGGTCTGTTTCGTGGCGGCGGCGGGCCTGACGGCGTGCAACCGCGGGTCGGCCGCTAACGGAGCCGGTGGCGCCGCCGGTCCCGGTGGTCCGGGTGGGCGTCGCGGCGCGGGCCCCTCGGTTGAGGTGAGGACAACGACCGTCCAGCGGATGAGCATCCAGCGAACCGTCGATCTGGCCGGCACCCTGCTGTCGCCCGACCAGGCGAAGGTCAGTTCCGAGGCGGCAGGCGTCGTCCGCAAGGTGCTGGTGGAAATCGGCACCGAGGTGACGGCGGGTCAGCCCCTCGTGCGCCTGGATCCCCGGGAACTGGATTTGGCGCTGGCGCGGGCCGAGGGCTCGATGCGCCAGACCTACGCGCAGCTGGGCATGCACGACGCCGTGAACGGCGACGCCCCGTTGCCCCCTGACGAGCAGGTGGCGACGGTCAAGACCGCGATCGCGAACCTCGAGGATGCGAAGGCCACGATGGCTCGCGCCGAGACCCTTCACAAGCGCGGCATCCTGTCCCCGGTGGACCTGCAGACCGCCCAGACGCGCCTCAAGGTGGCCGAGGCGGCCTACCAGTCGGCGTTCGACACGGTGCGCAGTCTGAAGGCCCTGCTGATGGACCGCCGTGCGGCCTACGAGCTGGCGCAGAAGAAGGTCAACGACGCCCAGGTGAAGGCGCCTATTTCCGGTGCGGTCGTGGATCGCTTCGTCCAGGAAGGCGAGTTCATCCCGGAGCGGACGGTGGTCGCGACGATCGTGCAGGTCAACCCGCTGAAGCTCCGGACCGGCGTGCAGGAACGCTACGCGGGGGTCATCCGGGCCGGCCAGGATGTCGAGTTCAGGGTGGCGTCGTTCGGCGACACGGCGTTCAAGGGGAAAGTCGCGTACGTCAGCCCGGCGATCGACCAGACGATGCGCACGTTCCAGGTGGAGGCGCTGGTCGGCAACGACGACCGCCGCCTCAAGCCAGGGTTCTTCGCCAAGGGCATCATCCAGACTGTGAAGGACGAGGGCGTGCTGGCGGTGCCCGACACGGCCGTCTCCACGCTGGCCGGCGTCTCGTCGGTCTACGTGATCGCCAACAACAAGATCACCCAGCAGCAGGTCACGCTCGGCGTTCGCCAGGGAGACCTGTGGGAAGTGGTGGAAGGCCTGAAGGGCGACGAGATGCTGGCCAACAGCCGGCTCAACGAGCTCGCCACCGGCGTGAACGTGCGGACGGGGTCGCGTGAGGGCGGCGGTCGAGGCGGCCAGGGCGGCCAGGGCGGCAGGCAGGGTGGCGGCCGGCGCGGCCAGGGCGGCGCGGGGCGCGGCCAGGGCGGCCAGCAGGGAGGCGAGTAATGAAACTCGCTGATGTCAGCGTTCGACGGCCGGTGTTCGCGGTGATGATGAGCGCCGCGCTGCTGGTCCTCGGGTGGTTCTCGTACCGGGAACTCGGCCTCGACCTGATGCCGAAGACCGACTACCCGACCGTCTCGGTCTTCACGTCGCTGCCGGGCGCCAGCGCGGAGGAGATCGAGACCACCGTCACCAAGCCGATCGAGGCCGCGGTCAACACGATCAACGGCATCGACGAACTGCGCTGCAGCTCGAGCCAGGGCTCGTCCCGCTGCACGATCACCTTCGTGCTCGAGCGCGAGATCGAGGCGGCGACGCAGGACGTGCGCGACAAGGTGGCCGCGGTGCACTTCCCGCGCGACACCGAGCCGCCGACCGTCAACAAGATGGACCCGGACGCCGCGCCGGTCCTCACGATCGTCGTGTACGCGAAGCGGTCGCCGAAGGAACTGACGCAGATCGCGGACAAGCAGATCAAGCAGGTGCTGGAGACCGTCCAGGACGTCGGCGAGGTCAGCCTCATGGGCGACCGGCGCCGGGAGATCCGCATCCTGCTCGACCCGACGCGCTTGACCGCGTACGGGTTGACGACGGCGCAGGTCTTCAACGCCGTGTCGCGGCAGAACGTCGAGACGCCCGGCGGGTCGTTCATCACCGGGCCGTCCGAGATCGCGATGCGCACGATGGGGCGCCTCCGCGACGTCAAGGACTTCGAGCAGATCGTGCTGTCCTACAGCGCCGGCTCGGTCATCACCGTCGCGGACGTCGCGCGGGTGACCGACTCCAACGAGGAGGTGCGCAGCCAGACGCGCCTGTGGGAACGGGCGATGGGCAAGGACGCGCCCGGTGAGAACGCGATCTCGCTCTCGATCCGGAAGCAGTCGGGCACGAACACCGTCGCGGTCGTGGACCGGGTGCTCCAGCGCATCGAGCGGATCAAGGCCACGCTGCCGTCGGACATCAGCATCCGCCCGGCGCGCGACCAGTCGGTGTTCATCCGGAAGTCGTTCGAGGAGATCCAGCACCACCTGCTCATCGGCGGCCTGCTGGCGGCGTTCGTCGTCTTCCTGTTCATCCGGAATCTCCGCGTCACCCTCATCGCGGCGCTCGCCATCCCGACGTCGATCGTCGGGACGTTCACGGCGATGAAGGCCCTGGGGTTCACGCTGAACAACATGACGATGCTCTCGTTGTCGCTCGCGACGGGCATCGTCATCGACGACGCGATCGTCGTGCTGGAGAACATCTTCCGGTACATCGAGGAGAAGGGCGTCTCGCCCAAGGAAGCCGCCATCAAGGCGACCGGCGAGATCGGGCTGGCCGTCATGGCGACGACGCTGTCGCTGGTGGTCATCTTCCTCCCCGTGGCGTTCATGACCGGGCAGGTGGGCCGGTATTTCTACAGCTTCGGGATCTCGTCGGCCACCGCCATCCTGCTCTCGATGTTCGTCTCGTTCACGCTGACGCCGGCGCTGTGCGCGTACTGGCTGCGGCCGGCCGACGCGAAGCAGGGGCACGCCAAGCAGAGCAAGGAGCGCGGCGCCTACGCCTGGATGGACCGGCCAGTACGGCGCGCATGCTCGAGTGGGCGATGGCGCACCGCGGCGTGATGCTGGCCATCGCGGGCGGCGTCACGCTGTCGGCGGCGCTGCTGTATCCCTACGTCGGCAAGGAACTGGTCCCCGACGACGACCAGAGCGAGTTCAGCGCGAACCTGCGGCTGCCGAGGGGCACGAGCTTCGCCCGGACGCTGGAGTACGTCACGCCGATCGAGGGGGAGTTGCGGGGCGCGCTGGGCGACAACGCTGGACGCCCTGATGGTGTCGATCCAGAACGGCAGCGCCAACTACTCGGTGCGGCTCACGCCGATCGACGAACGCAAGCAGTCCCAGCTCGAGCTGATGCAGGTGGCGCGCCGGGTGCTGAGCAAGTACCGGAACGCGCGCACCAGCGTGTCGGGCGGCACCGACATCTCGGGCGCGTCGAGCGCCGGCGGAGGCCGCGGCGGCGGTGGCGGCGGCATGAACCGGCTGACGATGATCATGCAGGGCCCGGACGTCGAGGAACTGCAGAAGCTCTCCTATGCCGGCTCCGACCTGAAGGGGACGATCCAGGCGCCGGCGCAGGGCACGCTGCTCGCGAAGATCCGCGAGATCGACGGCGTCACCGATTCGGACACCAGCTTCGAGCCGACGCAGCCCGAGCTGCGCATCACGGTCGACCGCAAGCGGGCGGCCGACATGGGCGTGCCGCTGGACACGCTCTCCTCGACGATGAGGACGCTGATCGGCGGCGAAGAAGTTTCGAAGTTCAAGGACGGCGACGAGCAGTATTCGCGTCCGGCTGCGGCTCGACGACCAGTTCCTGAAGGACCCGGCCACCATGGGCGACCTGTTCGTGCCGGCGACCGGGGGCCGGCTGGTGCGCGTGAGCGATGTCGCCAGCCTGACGCTGGGCAACGCGCCGGCGTCGATCGACCGGTACAACCGGATGCGGCAGATCTCGGTCAACGCGAACCTCGACCGGCTGAAGATCACGCTGGGCGACGCCATCACCCAGGCGCGCGAGAAAGTCGGCGAGTTGAACCTGAAGGCGGGCTACCAGGTGACCTTCGGCGGCAGCGCCAAGACGCTCAGCGAGGCCGGGCAGCGACTTCGTCCTCGCGATCATCCTGTCGGTGCTGTTCATCTACATGGTGCTGGCGTCGCAGTTCAACAGCTTCGTCCACCCGCTGACGATCATGACCGCGCTGCCGCTCAGCCTGCCGGCAGGGCTGCTGGCGCTGATGGCGTTCGGCATGACGATCAACGTCTACAGCGCCATCGGCCTGATGATGCTGTTCGGCATCGTCAAGAAGAACTCGATCCTGCAGGTGGACTACACGAACACGCTGCGCGCCGAGGGGCTGAGTCGGCACGACGCGATCATCCAGGCCAGCCACGTGCGGCTGCGGCCGATCCTGATGACGACCATCTCGATCGTCGCCGGGATGCTGCCGATCGCGTTCGGCCGGGGCGCCGGGTCGGGCTCGCGCGCCTCGATGGCCGTCACGATCATCGGCGGTCAGATGCTCTGCCTGCTGCTGACGCTGCTCGTCACGCCGGTCGTCTACTCGTATTTCGACGGCATGCGCGAGGCGAAGGTCACGGATCTGTTGAAGGCGCTGAGGAAGCTCCTTGTCCGTAAGCCGAAGGCGCAGGCGGTGCCGGCCGGGGCGCCGGGCACCGCGCAGCCGGAAGCGGAAGCGACATTCTGAACGGAGAACGTAGAACGTAGAACTTGGAACCCGAAGACACGAACGGCCCGCCTGGGATCGTCCCCACGCGGGCCGTTGCTGTTCCAGCTTCTCAGTTCTAACTTCTCACCTCTCAGTTCTCACTTCTCAGGCCCGAGAATCGAGAGCGCGGGTCCCTCGAGGAACTCTCCGAAGTCGCTGACGATCCAGTCGGGGGCGGGCGAGCTGGCGAGGAAGATGGCGGGCGCGAACGAGGTGGCCACGGCCACGGTCGTCATGCCGGCCGCCGCCGCGGCGGCGATGCCGATCGGGGCGTCTTCGAAGGCGACGCAGGCTGACGGAGGGACGTCGAGCTGCCGCGCGGCTTCGAGGAAGACGTCTGGCCACGGCTTGCCGCGCGGCACCTGGTCGCTCCGCGCGATCGTGGGGAAGCGGCTCGTGAGGCCCAGCTCCGCAAGGGTATGGCGGACGTTCTGTGTCGGCGCCGACGTCGCGATGGCGACACGGGCGCCGGCCGCGTCCAGGCGGGCCAGGAGCTGTTCGAGGCCCGCGAGCGGTGACAGCCGGCCTCGCGACAGGGATCGGTAGAGCGACTCCTTCTCGTCGGCATAGGCCGCCAGTTGCGCCTCGTCCAGCGGCCGGCCGAAGAGATCCGGAAAGATGTCTCGATTCCGCTTCCCGTCGAGTCGCCGGCGGTCTGCCGGGGTGAGCGGCGGCAGGCCGTGGCGGGCTGCGAAGATCGCGAACGCCTCGGCGTGGATCGGCATGTTGTCGACGATGGTCCCGTCGAGGTCGAAGATCGCGCCCTGCATCACAGGCCGAAGTACGCGAGCGGCGCCCATTCCTTGAGCTTCTGCTCGTAGGGCTTGACGAGCTCCTTGTTCCGGTTCGGAACATCGCCAATCGGCGTCTTGCGTCCGGCTTCCCGCCCCGCCTGCCGGCTTCCTGGGCCATCCGCTGGATATCCTTCACATCGAAGCCCGCCGCGACCACCCCAACCGCCGCATAAACTTGCTGCCGCACCCACTCGTACTCCTTCACCGAGAACCCGGCCTGGTTGAGCGCGTCCACCTGCGCGCGCTTCGCCTCGGCCATGATGCCGCTGAGATCCTTCAGCGCCGCCATCGCTTCCACGAACGAGGCCTGCCGGCGCTCGGACTTCACAGCTTTGTCGATCTGCTGGTACTTCGCCTTGAGATCGTCCATCCGCGCGCCGAGCCGAGCCTGCATGGCCGCCTGCACCGCGACGAAGCGGCCGACCACCTCCTCGGTGAGCTCACCCGTATCCGGAGGCGCGAACGACGAGGTGTTCTTCACCTGCTTTTCGAGATCAGAGAGCTGCGACAGCTCGGCGAACGTCCCGGTCATCGGCTTCAAGAACTTCGTGTAGCCGACATACAGGGCCGCCGCGGCAACGACGCACAACACGAGCAGGACAATTCCGCAGCCGATGGCGAATTTCTTCATGAGTGCTCTCCAGGGGGGATGCTCATGATAATGCAAGCTCGCGCGCGGCCTCAACCGCACGGCACGGCCCGGCCTGCACCTGAACCGGGCGCGACGGATCGGCGCCCGTCTTGCACCGGACGGTGTGGGCCGAGCCCGTGTGGGAAGAGTATGCCGAGCGTCTACACAGTTTCTCGCGAGCAATTCGAGCATCGGATGCGTGCGCGGCGCGCGGCTACGTGCCTGGCCGTCGCTCGGAGCGCCGTCGCCAGCGGGAAGATCGCCGAGGCGATCGACCGGCTCGAGGAAGCGTGCACCCTCGATCCCGACGCGGCCGAAGCGCGTCTGCTGCTCGAAGAGCTGCGCTCTCACGAAACGAGTGCCGAGGTCGCCGCAGCCCAGATGCGGCCGCGGACGGAGATGGCGGGTTGGAGCCACTGGGTGGCGGCCGCCATCGCGATCTGCGCGCTGGCCGCGCTGGCGGTCTTCTGGCCGATGGGCCCCGCGGGCAGCAACGGCTCGGTCGAGCCGTCGCGCGAAGGGCCGTCCGCCCCGTCCCCTCCTGCGCCCCCCGCCGCGACCGGGCAGGCGCCCGAGGCCGGCCTGGCCGCGCAACTCGGCGTCGGGGACGGGCCGCCAGCGGGCAGTGCGGCGCCGCCAGTCGGTACAGCAGGCGCGGGTTCGCTCGATTGTGGCGACGCCTCGTCGCGTCGCGCCGGCAACGACTCGGTCGGCATTCGCCTGACCGAGCAGCCGGTCGTGCAGCGCCCGCTGCCAATCGTGCCGTCGGGCCAGCAGGCGGCTGAGACCGCCGACGACCGGCGGGGGTGCCGAGCCCGTGCGTGAGCCGCAGCCAGCGGGCAGCGCGACGGCTCCGCAGCCGGTTGGCGTCGACGCGAAGTCGCCCGGCGCTGCCCCCGATATTATGATGGCCGGAGGAACGCCGGCGCCGGCCGCGAGACCGTCCGCCCCGCCGCCGCAATGCCGCCCCTCGAACGTGTTCCCGTCGTCGAAGATCCGCCCGTCAAGGTCGTCGCGCAGCCGGACGCGGACGCGTCGCCGACGCCGGTCACCCTGAGAGGTGGGGATGTACCGGCCGAAGCGTCACTGCGGTCGGGCGGCAACGACGCGGGCCAGATTGAAGGGACGCTGCGTCGCTATGTCGACGCGTACGGCCGCCTTGATGCCGCCGCGGCGCACGCCGTCTGGCCGACCGTCGATCAACGCGCGCTGGCGCGTGCGTTCGAGAACCTCGAATCGCAGGGCATCGTCTTCGAGCACTGCGACGTCGCGGTGGCCGGCGACGATGCGACGGCCGCGTGCAGCGGCCGGGCACGCTACGTCCCCAAGGTCGGCAGCCGCGAGCCGCTGGTGGAGCGCCGGCAATGGACCTTCCGCCTGCGCAGGGCGGACGCCGGCTGGCAGATTACGCGGGCGGAGGCTCGGTGACGTAGAACTGAGAACGTAGAACGTAGAACTGAGAACGGAGAACGTAGAATAGAACGTAGAGCTGAGAACGGAGAACTGAGAGCGGTCGGCTTCCACGTTCCAACTTCTACGTTCTAACTTCTACGTTCTAACTTCTACGTTCTAACTTCTACGTTCCGTTCCGCCCTACCGTCCGATGTTGTATTCGAGCGAGACCGACGGGACGAAGCGGGGCGTGAGGCCTGCGTCGTTGAGGGGCACCAGCACGTTTCCGCTGAGCAGCCAGCCTTCCGACACGTTCCACTTGAAGCCCACCGAACCAAGCAGCGTGTTCGTCGCGCCAAGGCCTTGCACCAGGCGCAGCGTCTGGACCCCGGCGATCGTCGGGTGGGGAGCGACCGACGGCTCCAGCGGGCCGATGTCCGACAGGCGGTGGCCGAACAGCTCGCCGACGATCGTCAAGCGCGCCATGGGGCTGCCCGCCAGCGCCGCGCCGTAGTCGAATCCGCCTGACACCCCGCCCCGGCTGACGCCCGCGTTGAAGTGCGAGGTGACCGCGCCGGTTCCCGCTGACGCGATGACGAAGAGCCGCTGTCCCGCCTCGCCCGCACCCACGAGGTTCTCGGTGGATCCGGTCGGCAAGCGAAGGTCGCCGCCGATCGAGACGCCGCCCCACGGCCCCTTGCTGACATTGAACTTCACGCGTCCCACGAGATCGCCGAGTTGGGTACTGGACGCGGCCGCCGTGATCTGCTGAAACGGGGAGCCGCGATAGGTATCGGTCCGCGAGCCGTCCACGTTGAGCGAGATGATCGGCAGTGCGGCGCCGACGTCCAGGCGGTCCGTGACGCCGTAGCTGCCCTCGAGCGTCACGGTCGTGGCCCGGATCTCGAGGTGGAGCGTCTCCACGTCGTAGGGCTGCGGTTCGTCCACGAACTGGTTCGACGTGGTGACGAGCGTGCCGTCGCGCAGGTTCATGCCGTCGATCTGGTTGAACGCCGCGTACTGGAAGGTGACCGCGATCGAGCCGCGGCCCGCGCCCGCCGTGGCCGCCCGCTCGACGAAGAACGGGCCGAAGCTCACGCTCGAGCGCTCGACCGTCCCGAGCGCCGGGTTGAAGCGGTATGTGAACCCGCTCGACGAGGACGTGAGCGGCTGGGTGGCGAGCGCGGCGAGCAACGAGCGCGAGAGCGCGTCGAGCGTCGCCTGCGCCGCCGCCCGGTCCAGGGAGGGGTCGCCGGTCTGCACGGCCGGCGGCGTCACGATGAGGAACGACAGGATGTCGCTGACGGACTGCTGCGCGCCGGCCGCGGCCGGCCACAACACGAGGGCGGCCGCGAGCGCGGCCAGGCAGCTCTTCATCGGATGCTCCGTCAGTCCGAGCTCGTGACTCGCGTGGCGACGACCGGCTGACCCGCCTGCTGCACGCCATCGACGGTGACTCGCAGCCCGTTCTTGATCTTGTTGCAGGGTGTATTGATGAACACCGTGTCGGCCGTCGTCACGACAGCGATGCCCTGGACGAAGAAGCTGAGGACCGGGCAACCGCCCTTGCGCGCCGACACGTCGCCCACCAGCTGGATTGTGGTAGTCGGCGTGGGCGTCGGCGTCGGCGACGGATTGGGCGACGGCGGCCCGGGAACTGGCGACGGCGGCCCGGGGACGGGCGATGGCGTCGCCGCCTCTTGCTCGACGGCAATCGACTGGCCGGCCGCGACGACCGTTCCGTTGCGCGCGGTGCCCGCGTTCGGCGCGAACCCGAGCGACACCGTGGCGCTGCCGCTGACGTTCGTCGGGCTGGCAATGCTGATCCACGGCGACTGGCTGGACGCCGTCCACGCACAGCTGGCGTCGGTGGCGGAGACCGACAGAGCCGCGGTGCCGCCGGCCGCGGGCGCATTCAGGGTCGACGGGCTGACGCTGAACCGGCATGGCGCCGGTTCCTGGGAGATAGTGAGCTGCTGGCTGTTGACATTCAGCGCGCCGCTCCTCGCCCGGGGCGCGGGGTTGGCAAGCACCGTGAAGCTGAGGGTCCCCGTGCCCGTCCCCTGCGCCGGCGACGCGAGGCTGATCCACGACGCCTGCGTCGCGGCCGACCAGCTGCACTCGCGCGCCGCATCAATGGTCGCGCTCCCGCTGCCGCCCGACGGGCCGAAGGCGCCGGTGAACCCGTTTACAGAGATCTGGCACTTCTGTACCGTCGGAGCGACGAGGCTGGTCGAGGACGAGCCGCATGCGGCGGCGAGCAGCGCGGCCGCGAGGGCCAAAAGGGACAGGCGAACGCCGAAAACCAACAGGATGGGCCGTGGAATGGTGTTCATGACAACTGCCGACCTCCTCCCCATGGTCAGCAGTTGTCACTGATGCATTGCCGCGGCCAGATCTCGAACGGGGATGCCCCGGGCTACTCGAGCTGTCGCAACTCGTCGATGAGGCGGTCTACCTCGTCGGCGGTGTTGTAATGCGCGAGGCCCACGCGGAGCAGCCCTCCCGACGGCTCGAGGCCGAGTCGCTCGGTGAGTGCGAGCGCATAGAAGTTGCCGTCCCAGACGAAAATGCCGCGCTTGCCCAGGCGCTCCGCGATCTCTCGCGGCGACCTCTTGTCCATCGTGAACGACACGGTGGGAACACGCTCTTCCGTGCGGCACGGATCGGCGATGCCGCGAACGCGGACGCCGGCGATGCTGTTCAAGCCGCGAAGCAGGTAGGCCGAGAGGTCTTGCTCATGGGCCTGGATTGCGGCCATCGAGGCGTGCACTCTGGCCGCGCGCGACGAACCGGGCGGGGCCAGGTGATCGCCGAGCGACGCGAGATACTCGACGGCAGCCCGCGTCCCGGCGATCCCCTCGTGGTTCAGGGTGCCCGTTTCGAACTTGTCCGGCGGCTGGTTGAGGGCCGGTCGCACCTTGTAGGCCTCGAGCCGATCGAGCAGGTCACGCCGGCCGTAAAGGACGCCGACGTGCGGGCCAAAGAACTTGTAAGGAGAGCACGCGAGGAAATCGCAGCCGATCGACTGCACGTCAACCGGCCCGTGGGGCGCGTACTGGACGGCGTCGATGAACACGAGCGCGCCCGCCGCGTGCGCCATCGCCGTCACCGTTTCGACGTCGTTGATCGTGCCGACGGCGTTCGACGCGTACCCCACCGCGACGAGCTTGGTCCTCGGCGACAGCTGGCACCGCAGCGTGTCGAGATCCAGCGTGCAGTCCGCGGGGTTGATGTCCACCCACTTGACGACGGCGCCGCGATCCGCCGCCACGTGCAGCCAGGGGCCGACGTTCGCGTCGTGATCGAGGTGCGTGACGATGATCTCGTCGCCCGGCGAAAGCCATCGTCCCAGGGCGCGGCTCACGCCGAAGGTGAGCGTCGTCATGTTCGCGCCGAACACGATTTCATCCGGCGACGCGGCCCCCAGCATGTCGGCCATCGCCTGGTGGGCGTCCGCGAGCATCGCGTCGCTGCGGCGGCTCGTCGCGAAGGCGCCGCCGTGGTTGGCGTTGTCGTGCGCGAGGTAGTTGGCCACCGCGTCGATCACGCGCTGCGGGCACTGCGTGCCGCCAGGGTTGTCGAAGAAGACGACCGGCTGGCCGTCGAGCGTTTGTGAGAGGGAAGGGAACTGGCTGCGGATGCGTGCGGCGTCGATCATCGGTTCGGGCTCCGGGGCTTGGAGTCGGTGATTCTACTCCGTTTTTGCCCCGGCGAGACGAAGACCGATGGCGAGGCCCACGTGGTACGCCGCCTCCTGCAGCAGCCAGACCTGGCGGGTATGCAGCTCGGCCAGCTCATCCACCATCGCCCGCCGGCTCTCGGGCAGCGCCGCCTCGATCTGCTCGGACAGCTCCTGCTGGCGATCGAGATCGACCGCCCCGAACACGTCGTCCTCCTGCAGCAGGTCGAGCAACTGCGCGTATTCCTCTTCGCTTTGCTCCTCGACATCCTCCAGCCCGGGAAGACGGCGTCGGTCCGAGAGGTCGAGCTTCTCGGCGCACGCCCGCGCAAGTTCCATCAGTTCGTCAGCAGTTGGCATGGCATCCCCCGCACTTGGGTAAGAGAGACGCTGAGGCACGGAGGCGACCTGGTCGGCCCTTCGGCGGTCGGCTCGCCGACCGCCTCGCGGCACGGGCGACCGCGTCGTGCGAGCACGTGTTCGATGCTCACCCGCGTGCTCGCACGGCGCGGCGGCCCATGCCGCCGCGCCCCCGGGGCGCGGAAGGGCCGCGGTGGTCGCGCTGCCATTTCCGTCTGCTTCTCCGTGTCTCCGTGTCTCTCTTTACCCAGTTCCGTCTCAACGAGTCGGGCTATCTCCTCCGTCCGTCGGCCTGGTAGACGCGCGAGGGCAACGGGTGCCCGACGCGCGATTCGATGAAGCGCGACGCGGCCAGGAGGGCATCGAGCCGGACACCAGTGGAGATCCCAAGGCCGTCCAACAGATACACCAGGTCTTCGGTCGCCAGGTTCCCGGTAGCGCCGGGCGCGAACGGACAGCCGCCCAGTCCCCCGGCGGAGGCGTCGAATGTGGCCACGCCGCGCTCGAGTGCCGCCAGGACGTTGGCAAGTCCCGTTCCGCGCGTGTCGTGGAAGTGCAGCGCCAGCGAGCTGATCGGGACTACACCGCCGACCGCATCGAGGACCGTCCACACCTGCGCCGGATGAGCGACGCCGATGGTGTCGCTCAGGACGACCTCGAAGACGCCCAGCGCCAGCAGCCGACCGGCCAGATCGGCGACGCGCGCGGGCGGCACCTCTCCTTCGAAGGGGCAGCCGAAGCACGTCGACAAGTAGCCGCGGACTCTGACGCCCGCGGCGCGCGCCTGGCTGCACACCGCCGCGTACGCGATGAGGGACTCCTCGATGCCCTGGTTGATGTTACGGCGGCTGAACGTCTCGGAGGCGGCCGCAAAGACGGCCACCTCGCCAACGCCCGCGGCGATGGCGCGCTCCAGGCCTCGCATGTTCGGTACGAGCGCCGTGTAGCGGGTGCCCGGGCGCTGTTCGATGGCCGCGAACAGCTCGGTTGCGTCGGCCATGGCCGGCACGCGCCTGGGGTTGACGAAGGCGGTCACTTCGATCACCGGGAGGCCGGCCGCCGAGAGCAGGTCCACGAACGCCGCCTTGTCAGCGGTCGATACGGTGGCGGCCTCGTTCTGGAGGCCATCCCGCGGACCGACTTCGACGATCTCCACCGCGTTCGGCCACCTCTCTGGCGTGGGCCGAGGGAACTCCCTCGCGTTGCTCATGTGAGTTCCAGGACTGCCATGCCAGGCTGCACGAGATCGCCCACCCGGCAGGCAACGGATCGGACGCTGCCGTCGCGTGGCGCTTTCAGCGGCAGTTCCATCTTCATCGCTTCGAGCGTGACGAGGACATCGCCGCGCTTCACTGCCTGGCCTTCCGCCACGAGGACCTTCACGACACGTGCCGGCATCGGGACGGTCAGCGACTCCACGTGTGTCCGGCCGGCCACCCGGCGCACGCGGCCTTCGCGCTCCACGTGGAAGTCGTAGAACTCCCCGTCGGCGAACGCCTGGATGCGATCGCCCACGCTCGCGACCATCACGCGGTGTCGCGATTCGCCCTGCGACGCGAGATAGCTGCCGTCCGGCTGCCGCGTGACGCGCCACGCCCCGTCGACTCCGCCAATGCGAACGTCACCCTCGTCACCGATCTCGACGGTGAAGCGCTCGTCCCCCAGGCGCACGGCGTGCGTGGAGCGTGGTGCCATAGGTGGCTACATCCGCCAGTTCCGCAGCCGCGCCCAGGGATCGGTGGCGCTGTCGACCGGGTCCGGCTGAAACCCGAGAGGTTCGCCGACGCTCGACGCCCGACGGTGAACGGTGGATGGTGAGCGCGCGTGGCGCAAAGCTCCAGCTTTGCGATCACCGCCGCCGCCAGTGCTGGCGCCAGCGCGCGTCGCGTCGTCTCCCGGCGCAGCTCCTCTCCTTGCGAATCCAGGTACGCCGTATCCACCCGCCCTTCTCGGAATCGCTCCGATTCGAGGACGCGAATGAGGAACGGGATGTTCGTGCGGATCCCGAGCACCGCGTATTGTCTCAGCGCCGCGATCGCGCGGCGGCGCGCCATTTCCCGCGTCTCGCCTCTCGCGATGAGTTTGGCGAGGAGCGGGTCGTAGTACACGGTGACCTCGCTGCCTTCGACCACGCCGCTGTCGACGCGGATGCCCGGCCCCTTCGGCTCACGGTAGACGGAGAGCCGTCCTGCCTGCGGCAGGAAGTCCGCCGAGGGATCCTCAGCGTAGATTCGGCACTCGATCGCGTGGCCGCGCGTCGCGATGTGCCGCGCATCCCACGGCAGCGGTTGCCCGGACGCGACGATCAGCTGCGCGTGCACGAGATCGAGGCCGGTCACGGCCTCCGTGACGGGGTGTTCGACCTGCAGGCGCGTGTTCATCTCGAGGAAGTAGAACGAGGCGGTCTCGCCCTCGCCTTCCACGAGGAACTCTACCGTTCCAGCGCCGGCGTACCCGATGTGACGCGCGAGTGCCGCCGCCGCATCGCACATGCGCCCGCGAAGCGCGGGCGTGAGGGCGGGCGAGGGGCTCTCCTCGATGATCTTCTGATGGCGACGCTGGGTGGAGCAGTCGCGTTCGAAGAGCGCGACGACGCGGCCGTGGGAGTCGCCGAAGACCTGGACCTCGATGTGCCGCGCGTGTTCGAGGAGCCGTTCCATGTAGAGGGTGTCGTCGCCAAACGCGGCGGAGGCTTCGTGCCTGGCGCCTTCGAGCGCTTCCTCCAGCCCGCGCCGCGACCGGACGATGCGCATGCCCTTGCCGCCGCCGCCAGCCGACGCCTTCACCAGCAGCGGGAAGCCGAGGCGGCGCGCCGTCGCGGTCAGCGACGAGGTGTCCTGCGAGGCCGGCGTCTCGCCGGGCACCACCGGGAGGCCGGCCTCTTGCGCGCGCCGCCGCGACTCGATCTTCGACCCCATCTGCTCGATCGCCGCAGCAGAGGGGCCCACGAACACCAGGCCCGCCTCCGCGCACGCGGCCGCGAATCCCGCGTTCTCGGCGAGGAAACCGTAGCCGGGGTGTACGGCGTCCGCGCCGCTCGCCCGGGCCGCTTCGATAATCGCCTCCCCGCGCAGGTAACTCTCAATCGCGGGCGCCGGTCCGATGGCCACAGCCCGGTCGGCGGCGAGGACGTGCGGCGCGTCCGCGTCCGCGTCGGAATACACGGCGACAGTCTCGATGTCGAGCTCGCGGCACGCGCGGATGACGCGCAGCGTGATCTCGCCGCGGTTGGCAATCAGCAGCCGCCGAATCATAAGGAGGTCACAAGCGTTTCAGATCACGCTCAACGCACCCCTCGGCACGCTCGGGGTGCCCGAGCTCGTCGAAGGGCAGAGACGCCGAGAGCGCAGAGGACGCCCTCGGGTGAATGACAGCCAGCCATTCAGCAGACTCTGCGTTCTCTGCGCCTCTGCGGTTCAGTCCGACGTGGCCGCCCACGCGGCGCGCCGCTTCTCGAGGAAGGCCCTCATGCCTTCCTGGCCTTCGAGCGACGCGCGCCTGGTCGCGATGGCGTCGGCCGTCATCGCGGCCGCCTCCTCGGCGTCCAGCCGGTAGACCTGCCGGATCAGCTGCTTGGCCGCCGCCACGGCTTCGGGCCCCGCCGACAGGAATTCCGCCGCCACGCCCTGGACCTCTTCGTCCAGCCGGTCGGCGTGCGCGACGCGGTGCACGAGGCCGATTGCCTGGGCTCGCGCGGCGTCGAAGCGGGCACCCGTCAGGAACCACGCTCGGGCCGCGGAGCGCCCGATCTTCGCCAGCACGTACGGCGAGATCACCGCCGGGACGAGCCCCAGCTTCACTTCGGTGAAGCCGAACACGGCATCGTCCGCGGCGACGACGAGGTCGCACACCGCGGCCAGCCCGGCGCCGCCTCCCAGTGCCG
This sequence comes from uncultured Acidobacteriota bacterium, assembly GCA_963724775.1. GTDB lineage: Bacteria > Acidobacteriota > Vicinamibacteria > Vicinamibacterales > Fen-181 > CAVRWB01. The sequence continues at coordinate 32,179 of CAVRWB010000014.1, read as the reverse complement.
CCCCGTGAATGCGGCCGATGAGCGGCACGGGCAGACGATCGAGCGCGTCGAACATCGCCGCCAGCCGCTGCGCGTCGCCCACGTTCTCGGCGCGGGTGAACGCCGCCGTGTGCTCCATCCAGGCGAGGTCCGCGCCCGCGCAGAACACCTTGCCGGCGCCCGACAGGACGACCACGCGCGCGCCTCCAGGCTCGCGGGTGAGGCCGCCGGCCCACTCGTGAAGCTCCTCGACCAGTTCATCATTGAAGGCGTTGCGGACGCCGGGACGGTTGAGCACGAGGCGCACGACGGGGCCGTCGCGTTCGACGAGGAGGTGCTGGAAGGCGTTCATGAGGTGTACGGCGATAGCGACTCCGGACTCCGTGACTCCTTGACTCCGTTGACTCCGTGACTCCGTTGACTCCGTCGACTGCTTCTACATCCGGAACACCCCGAACCTCGCCTCTCCGATTGGCGCGTTGAAGGCCGCGGACACCGCCAGGCCGAGCGCGTCCCTGGTCTGCGCCGGGTCCAGGATTCCATCGTCCCACAGCCGCGCGGTGGAGTAGTAGGGCGACCCTTCCCGCTCGTACTTCTCCAGGATGGGCTGGCGGATGGCCGACTCGTCCTCGGCGCTCAGTTCCTTCTGGTCGCGCGCCAGCTGATCGCGTTTGACGGTCGTGAGAACGGACGCCGCCTGCTCGCCGCCCATCACCGAGATGCGCGCGTTGGGCCACATCCACAGGAGACGCGGCTCGTAGGCCCGCCCGCACATGCCGTAGTTTCCCGCACCGAACGATCCGCCGATGATGACGGTGAACTTCGGCACGACGGAGTTCGCCACGGCGTGCACCATCTTGGCGCCGTCCTTCGCGATGCCGGCGCGCTCGTAGTCGCGGCCGACCATGAACCCCGTGATGTTCTGCAGGAAGATCAGCGGGATGCCGCGCAGGTTGCAGAGCTCGATGAAGTGCGTCGCCTTGAGCGCGGACTCCGAGAAGAGCACGCCGTTGTTGGCGATGATGCCGGCAAGGAAGCCGTGCAGCCGCGCGAACCCGGTGACGACGGTCGTCGCGTAGCGCTCCTTGAACTCGTCGAACCGCGAGCCGTCCACGAGCCGGGCGATGACCTCGCGGACGTCGTACGGGACGCGGATGTCCGCGTTGATGATGCCGTAAAGCTCCGCGGGATCGTAGCGGGGCGCTTCGGCAGAGGCGACGTCGGCCGGCAAGCGCTTCGCGGTGTTGAGCGTGCCGAGGATCGTCCGTGCGATCCGCAGGGCGTGCTCGTCGTCTTCCGCCAGGTAGTCCGCAACACCGGACAGGCGGGTGTGGACGTCGGCGCCGCCCAGTTCCTCAGCCGTCACTTCTTCGCCGGTCGCGGCCTTCACCAGCGGGGGCCCGCCGAGGAAGATCGTGCCGGTGCCCCGAACGATGATCGTCTCGTCGGACATGGCCGGCACGTACGCGCCGCCCGCCGTGCACGATCCCATGACGACGGCTACCTGGGCGATGCGCTCGGCCGACATGCGCGCCTGGTTGTAGAAGATCCGGCCGAAATGATCGCGGTCGGGGAAGACTTCGGCCTGCAGCGGGAGGAACGCGCCGCCCGAGTCGACGAGGTAGAGGCAGGGCAGGCGGTTCTGAAGCGCGATTTCCTGCGCGCGAAGGTGTTTCTTGACGGTCACCGGGAAGTAGGTGCCGCCCTTGACGGTCGCGTCGTTGGCGACAACGACGACCTCGCGGCCGCTCACGCGCCCGATGCCCGTGACAAGCCCGGCGCCGGGGGCTTCGCCGCTGTACATGCCGCACGCCGCCAACGGCGACAGCTCCAGCCATGGTGAACCGGGGTCGAGCACGCAGATCCAGGCGCTCCCGGACGGGCAGCTTCCCCTGGTCCCGATGCCGCTCCAAGGCCCGCGGACCGCCCCCGCGCCGGGCCTCGGCCGTCCGGTCCCGCAGTTCGACGACCAGCCGCTCCATCTGGGCGCGGTTCTCCCGAAACAGCGCCGAATCGGGCTGAATCCGCGTCTCGATGACATCCATCATGTGAGCACCCGGCCCTTCAATTATTCCCGAAAGTCTGGCCGGACGCTCGTACGAATTCAAAACACCGTGTCAGCCTGTCGACATTCAGACCTGCATGTGTATAATTTCCAGATACTGCGACCGGAAGACTTCATTCAACCCTTTTCCCTGGAACTGGCGGCCGGGCAATGACTGTCAAACGCAAGAAGCGTGTCCTCGTCATCGACGATGAGCCGGCGATGACCGAGTGGCTCAAGATCCTGCTGGAGCACGCTCAGTATGAGGTCCGCACGGCCCTCATCGGCGCGCGCGGAGAGGACTTGTTCAAGACGTGGCGGCCCGACGCGGTCATCACCGACATGCTGCTGCCCGACGTGGACGGGCTCGACCTGCTGCACCGGTTCAAGGAACTGCAGCCGGAGGCCGAGGTCATCGTCATCTCCGGGCATGGGAGCATCCCGAAAGCGGTGGACGCGATCAAGGCCGGCGCCTCGTATTTCCTCGAGAAGCCGATCGAGGCCGACGGCATCCTCACGCTGCTCGACAAGGCCATCGAGCGGAAGGACCTGCAGGCGGAGAACATACAGCTCAAGCAGAAGCTTGCCGACCGCTTCAAGTTCGCGAACATCATCGGCAAGAGCAAGAAGATGCAGGAGCTGTTCGAGCTGATCGAGAATGTCGCGGCGTCGCGACGCGAACATCCTGATCCAGGGCGAGAACGGCACCGGCAAGGAGCTCATCGCCAACGCCATCCACTACAACAGCAAGCGCTCCAAGGGCCCGTTCATCAAGATCAACTGCGCCGCGATTCCCAAGGACCTGATCGAGTCCGAGCTGTTCGGCTACAAGAAGGGCTCGTTCACCGGCGCGACGATGGACAAGGAGGGGCTGTTCGAGATGGCGGAGGGCGGCTCGCTGCTGCTCGACGAGATCGGCGAGATGCCGCCGTACCTGCAGACCAAGCTGCTGCGCGTGCTGCAGGAGCGCGAGTACCGGCCCATCGGCAGCGACCGGATCGTCCACGTCGACTTCCGGTTGATCTGCGCCACGAACATCGATCTCGACTCGGCGCTGCGCGACGGGAAGCTGCGCGAGGACCTGTACTTCCGCATCAACACCATCACGCTCAAGGTCCCGCCGCTGCGCGAGCGGACCGAGGACATCCCGCTGCTGTGCGAGCACTTCCTCGAGAAGTTCTGCCAGCGCTACCAGAAGAACGTGCGAGGCTTCTCACCGGCCGCCTACCACGTGCTCATACGCAACCGGTGGCCGGGGAACGTCCGGGAACTGGAGAACGCGATCGAGCGCGCGGTGCTCGTCGCCAAGGGCGCCGAGATCGTGCCCACGGACCTGCCGGAATCGCTCCGCGAGGAGACGATGGCGCCGGCGGAGTTCGTGTTCCCGCCCCACTGGACGCTCGCCGAGATCGAGAAGATGGCGATCCTGCAGACGCTCCAGCGCACGAACTGGAACAAGCAGGAGGCGGCCGCGATCCTCGGGCTCTACCGCCCGACGCTCTACAGCAAGATGAAGAAGCACGAGATCCGCGACATGGGTCGCGCCGCCCGGCAGCAGGCGGCGGCGGAACAATAGGATTCGGGAATCCACCCCGTCTATTCCGTTTTGGCCCGGATTTCGCAGCTGAACCGGGCCAATGCTCGCGTCCGTCGGCTTGCTCTTCGCCACCGCCTTCGCCTGGATCGGCGACGTGTCGATCTTCGCTGCGCGGGCGATCCGCGACGCCTTCCTCCCGCCCTACGAACCACGCGAGGTGATCCGGCAGCTCTTCGATGTGGGCTGGCGTTCGCTGCCGCTCGTCGCCACCTCCGGCTTTGCGGTCGGCATCGTCCTCTCCATGCACACGCGCGCGTCGCTCGAGCGGTTCGGCGCCGAGTCGCTGATTCCGGCGGGACTCGGGATCGCGATGATTCGGGAGACGGGGCCGCTCATCACCGGCCTGCTCGTGTCGGGCCGTGTGGGCGCCGGCATCGGCGCGGAGATCGGCGCGATGAAGGTCACCGAGCAGATCGACGCGCTCGAGGCCAGTGCCGTCGACTCGTTCAAATACCTGGCGGTGACGCGCATGATTGCCTGCGTCATCGCCGTCCCGCTTCTGACGGTCATCATGGACTTCGCCGGGATCGTCGGCGGGTTCGTCGCGGAGACGCTCGTCAGCGGCATGGCCCTGCGAATGTACCTCCGGCAGTCGTTTGCGTTCATCGCCTTCTCGGACTTCCTGCCGGCCACGCTCAAGACCGCGGTCTTCGGCTTCATCATCGCAACCGTCTCGTCCTACCTCGGCTTCACGACGACGCAGGGAACCGAGGGCGTGGGGCGGGCGTCGACGCGCTCGGTCGTCTTCGCGTCAATCCTGATCATCCTCGCGGACGTGATCCTGGTCCGGCTCATCTTCTTCTTCTATCCCGAGGCGGGCAGCGCATGACCGGCTCCGACGGGCCCGTGATCCGGCTGTCTCACGTCAGCAAGGCGTTCGGTGAGCGCCGCGTGCTGGACGACGTGTCGTTCGAGGTGGAGCGCGGACGCGCGTTCTGCCTGCTCGGGCGCAGCGGCACCGGTAAGAGCGTCACCCTCCGGCACATCGTCGGCCTGGTGAAGCCGGACCGCGGCAGCGTGTTCGTCGAGGGCGAAGACGTCCCCACGCTTGCCGCGAACGACCTGAACCGGCTGCGCCGGCGCATCGGCTTCCTTTTCCAGGACGCGGCCCTCTTCGACTCGATTTCCGTCGGCGAGAACGTGGCCTTTCCGCTGCGCCGCCACACCACTCTTCGCGACAGCGAGGTGCGCCAGCGGGCGCAGGCGCTGCTCGCGGAGGTGGGGCTGGAGCGCGAATACCAGAAGATGCCCGGCGCCCTCTCGGGCGGCATGCGCAAGCGGGCTGGCCTGGCGCGCGCCATGGCGCTCGAACCCGCGGTGCTGCTGGTGGACGAGCCCAGCGCCGGCCTCGACCCGATCACCGCCGGGGAGATCGACCGGCTCTTGATCGAACGAAAGGCCCAAAGCGGCGTGACGCTCGTCGTGGTGACGCACAACATTCCGAGCGCGCGCGCCATTGGCGACGAACTGGCCCTCCTCGAAGGGGGGCATCTCGTGGCGCAAGGAACGGCCGAGCAGCTCGAGCAGAGCGATCTCGACATCGTCCGGCAGTTCATGCAGTCGGAGGGAGGTGGCTAGCGTGGCGTCGATGCCATCCCCGCGGTCGATTGGCGTGGGCGCGTTCGTGCTGGGCGGCCTGCTCCTGTTCGCCCTCGCGCTCTTCCTCATCGGCAACCGGCGGATGCTCTTCTCGGACAGCTTCATGGCGTATGCCGAGTTCCGATCGATCGCCGGGATCCAGGTCGGGTCTGTCGTCCGCGTGGCGGGAATGGACGCCGGCGAGGTGAAGAACATCGAGGTGCCGCCCGGGCCGGCCGCGCCCTTCCGTGTGCAGATGCAGCTTCGCGAGGACCTGCATCCGCTCGTTCGCCGCGACTCGGTGGCCACCATCCAGACGCAGGGGCTGGTGGGCGCCCAGTTCGTCCAGATAGGCGCCGGGTCGCAAGCCTCGCCCCGCGTCGCCGACGGCGGGACGATCAAGAGCCGCGAGCCGCTCGACATTGCCGACCTGCTGCAGCAGCTGAGCGAGACCATCACCGAGGTGAACACCACCATCGCCATGCTCCGCGACAACATCGAGGCGACCATCGGCACGATCCAGCAGACCGCGTCGGACGCCAACAACCTGTTCAGGGGCGTTTCGAAGGACGTCAACGCGATTTCGAAGTCGGGGGCGCGCATTCTCGACGACGCGCAGCAACTGATCGCTGCAGTTCGAGCAGGGAGAGGGACCGTCGGGCGCCTCTTCGCCGACGACGAGTTGTACCGCAACCTGACGGCCGCCGTTGGCGATGCGCAGAAAGCGGTGGCCTCGGTGCGCGACGTGGCGGACCAGGCCCGGGACGCGCTGAAAGGTGCCGGCGGCCCCGGCGGGCAGGTCGCGACGCTGACCACGAGCGTCACCGAGACGATGGCCAAGGCGAGGGACTCGATGGCCAACCTCGCGGACGCGACGGAGGCGATGAAGCACAACTTCCTGCTGCGCGGCTACTTCAACCAGCGCGGGTACTTCACGCTCGCCGACCTGTCCCCGTCCGACTACCGACGTGGCGCGCTCGAAGCGAACGGCCGCCGCGTCCTGCGCGTGTGGTTGAGTGCCGACGTGCTGTTCGACCGCGACGCGTCGGGCGCCGAGACGCTGACGCCGGAGGGGAAGGCGCGTCTCGATTCGGCGATGGGGCCGTTCGTGCCGTACCGGCAGGAAGGGCCGATCGTTCTCGAGGGGTACGCGCAGCAGGGAGACGCATCGGAGCGCTACCTGGTTTCGCGGGACCGTGCGTCGCTGGTGCGCACCTACCTGCTCAACCGGTTCCAGCTCGACCCTTCGTCGACGGGAGCGATTGCCCTCGGACGGGAGGCGGCGGGGAGCCCGAGTGGCGGAAAGTGGGACGGTATTGCCCTGGCGCTGTTCGTGGATCCTGCAGTGCTGGACAGGGATTAGCCCGGTTGCGCGCGTTGCTGGCGAAGTTCCTGATTCGCCGCGCTGGCACGCGAGTTGATACCTCCTAACGGGACTGGAGCCGTGGGCTTCCATCGCCACTCGGACAGCAGGAGGACGACCGTGAGCAATCAGGGACGCGTGATGATGGCCAGCCTCAGTGGAGCGTTCGTCGGCGCGATGGTGGGCTACCTCTACCTCACCGACGGCGGCCGGCGGCTCCGCGGCCAGATCGAGCCGCGGCTGGATGACGCCCTGCGCGAGATTGCGCGCCTGCGCCAGACGATTGGGAAGGCGCAGTCGGTGGCGGCGGAAGGGTGGCGGTCACTCAACCAGGTGGCCGGCGGCGGAAGCCAGCACGGGGACTGGGGCAGGCCGCGGCAGACCTCGCCGTTTTAGGGAGACATCGATGGATCTGGGGATGACGAATCTCTTTCTGGGAATCCTGGCGGCCGTGAGCGTCATCGAGCTGCTCGGCCTGCTGGTCGCGGGGTTGTTCGGATACCGGATAATCTCGCGGTACATGCACCTGCTGCAGGGCATCGAGGAGCGGCAGGTGGCCCCGGCAATGGCGCGCGTCAACGCGATCCTGGAGGACGTGAAGGACGTGACGTCGAAGGTTCACGAGGAAACCGACAAGGTGGACCTGGCGATCCGCGGAACGCTCGGGCGCGTGGACGAGACGGCGGACCGCGTGCGCGCGACGGTGCAGGCGCGGGCCAACCGCGTCGTCGGCCTGTTCCGCGGCATACGCGTCGCGATCGAGACGTTCCTCAACGGGAGGCCGGAGCGCCGCCCGCAGGGAACGGCGCCTGCGGAGGGCCTGTAAGACCCGACACGATAACCCCCGGCGTCAGGCGGATTCGGCAGCTGCCGTCGGAATGCTGAATGGACCAGGAGGGAATGGACATGGCGAACGAGTACGACTACGAAAGCGGAGGCGGCCCCGGCTTCATGATGGGTTTGCTGACGGGCACGGTGCTCGGCGCCGGCCTCGGCATGCTGTTCGCGCCGAAGAGCGGTTCGGAACTTCGCGGACAGATCTCGGAGACCGCGTCGCGGATGGGGAACGCCGCGTCGGAGAACTACCAGAAGGTGGCCGACAAGGCGAGCAACCTCGCCGAGCGCGGCCGTGATGTGAGCCGCGACGTCGTGGGTCGCGCGCGTGAAGCCGTGTCGCGCGGGACCGAGGAGGCGAAGCGGTACGCGTCGGAGTCGCCCGGCAGCAGCGGGTCGGGTTCGTCCTCGTCGACGCCCGGCAGCCCATATTCGTCCGGTCCGAACCGGAGCTAGAGCCGGCGCGCGCGAAGCGGCACTGGCCCCCGAGCCGCTTCGCGCGCCGCACCCGAGGTCCTTATGGATCCTGGCACCAGCCGCACCGTCGCGAACGCCGTGCTGGCGGTGGCCGTCGGCATCGCGGTCTACGTCGTCCTGCGCACGCCGTCGCTCCGCCGGGCGATTTGGCAGGCGGCGCGCACCGGCGTGACCTCGACGCTTCCGGGCTTCCTCGCCCACGAGGTTCGCGCCGCGTGGGCGGCGTCCGGCGAGCGTCCGTGAGAGAATAGCGGCGTGCCGAACGACCGCACGGTGCGCGCCCCGCGCGGGATCTGGCGCCAGTCGCGCGAAATGCTGCTCGCGTGGGTCCGCACCATCGGGGCCGCCTTCTGGCGCGGCTTCATGGAGTTCATCAAGAGCGACGACCTGACGTACGCGGCGTCGGTGGCGTACTACGCGCTCCTGTCGCTCTTCCCCTCGTTCCTGCTCGCGTTCTCACTGCTCGGCGAGTTCGCGGTGGACGAGAGCCGGCGGCTCGCGATCATCGACTTCCTGCTGCGCTACTTCCCGGCGCATTTCGATTTCCTCACCCATCAACTCGACGCGTTCCGCACTCAGCGCGTGCAGATAGGGATTGGCGGCCTCGTGGCGCTCACCTGGGCGGCGCTCGGTATCTTCAGCGCCGTCAGCTCCGCGGTCAACCACGCGTGGGGCGTGGAAAAACAACGCACTTTTCTGAAACACCAGCTCTTCTCGTTCCTCATGATGCTCGCGGCCGGGTTCCTGCTGGTCATCGCCCTGGCTGCCGTCAGCGCGATGCAGGTGGTGGAAGCCAACTGGGCGGCGGAACTCGTCATCCGGCTTCGTTTCCTCGTGGTCTTCCAGTCGCTCGTCGTCCGCTGGGCCACGACGCTGATGCTGATCTTCGTCGTGGGCCTCATCTTCTACTTTGTGCCCAACGCCAAGGTGAGGTTCCGCGACGTCTGGCCCGGCGCGATCGTGACCGGCCTGCTCTGGCGGGGGACGCTCATCGGCTTCTCGTTCTACATCAGGGACATGGGCCGATTCACCATGGTCCACGGCTCGATCGCCGCCGTGGTCGTATTCCTGATCTGGGTCTACACGTGCGCCGTGCTGCTGATGTACGGCGTCGAGTTCACGGCCGCCTACGCCCGCCTGCGGCGCGGCCGGACGGACGAGGCGCCGGCAGCGCCGAGCCCACGCACGTGAGATTGTGACCATTTCGCGATTTTTCGATTTGGCGAGTGTTCACCTGCCGTGTGCGATCTGGCACTTGTCTCGCACTCGGCACTTCGCACCAGCACTCCGCGCACTCGGGACCTGGCAGTCAGCATTTGAACCGAGTTTGCGATGAACCGGCTCGCCTCCGAAAAGAGTCCGTACCTTCTTCAGCACGCCGACAACCCCGTGGACTGGTTTCCCTGGGGCCAGGAGGCGTTCGATGCCGCGCGGTCGGCCGGCCGGCCGATCTTCCTGTCGGTGGGCTACTCCACGTGCCACTGGTGCCACGTGATGGAGCACGAGTCGTTCGAGGACGAGGAGATCGCGCGCGTGCTCAACGACCACTTCGTGCCGATCAAGGTGGACCGCGAGGAGCGCCCGGACGTGGACCGCGTGTACATGACGTTCGTGCAGGCGACGACCGGGAGCGGAGGGTGGCCGATGAGCGTCTGGCTGACGCCCGACCTCCAGCCGTTCTTCGGCGGCACCTACTTCCCGCCGGTCTCGCGGTGGGGCCGTCCGGGCTTCGTGGACGTGCTGCGGCAGATCGCGCAGCTGTGGCAGGGCGACCGCGAACGGGTGCTTCGCGGCGCGGCGGAGCTTGGCAGGCAGGTGGCGGCTGCGTCCGTGCTCCCGGTCGGTGAGGCGCTTCCGGGCCCGCCGGCGCTGGATCGCGCGGTCGAGGAGTTCGCCCGGACGTTCGACGCGCGCTTTGGCGGCTTCGGCGGGGCGCCCAAGTTTCCGCGACCGTCGGAGCTGTTCTTCCTGCTGCGCGAGTTCCGGCGCACGGGCCACTCGGGGCCGCTCGCCATGGCCGTGCAGACGCTGCGCGCCATGGCCGCGGGCGGGATGCGCGACCACCTGGGCGGCGGGTTCCATCGCTACTCGGTGGATGCGCAGTGGCGCGTGCCCCACTTCGAGAAGATGCTGTACGACCAGGCGCAGCTGGCGCTCGCATACCTCGAAGGCGCGCAAGCGGCCGGCGATCCGGTTCTCCTGCAGGTGGCGGAAGACACGCTGCAATACGTCCAGCGGGACATGACCGACGCCGGCGGGGGGTTCTACTCGGCCGAGGACGCCGACAGCATTCCGCCGGGGGCCGGCGAAGGCGCCCGCAAGACCGAGGGTGCCTTCTACGTGTGGGCAGCCGAGGAGATCGACCGGCTGTTCGGGGCCGAGGCCGACGTTGTGAGGGCGCGCTTTGGCATCGAGCCGGACGGCAACGCGCCGGACGATCCGCACGGCGAGTTTGCGGGCAGGAACATTCTCTACACTGCCGCCGCGGTCGACGACATCGCCCGGGCGCGCGGCACGTCCGCCGCCGCGTTGGCGCAATCGCTGTCGCACGCGCGGCAGCGCCTGTTCGAGGCGCGAAGCGAGCGGCCGCGTCCGCACCTCGACGACAAGATTCTCACCGCGTGGAACGGCCTGATGATCGCGGCCTTCGCGAGGGCGGGCCGAGTGGTGCCCGCCATGATGCCGGATGCCGAGGCGAGCCGGGCCGCGGCCGCATCGTACTTGCGCAGCGCGCGGCGCGCGGCTTCCTTCCTTCGAGCGCGCATGTGGGACGAGTCGCAGGGGCGGTTGTTCCGGAGGTACCGCGACGGCGAGGCGGCGATCGAGGCGTACGCGGAGGATTACGCGGGCCTCGTGTTCGGCCTGCTCGACCTGTTCGAGGCGGAAGGCGATGCCGCATGGCTCGAATGGGCTGTGCGCCTGCAGGAACGCCAGGACGAGCTCTTCTGGGACGAGGCGGAGGGCGGGTGGTTTGGAACCACGGGTCGCGACCCGTCGATCGCGCTGCGCCTCAAGGAGGACTACGACGGCGCCGAGCCCAGCGCCAGTTCGGTCGCCGTCCACAACCTGCTGCGTCTCGCTCACCTCACGGGCGACCCGGCGATGGGCTCGCGCATCGAGCGGACCTTCACGCTGTTTGCGCCGCGAATCGAGTCGATGGCGCGCGCGGTTCCCATGATGCTGGCCGCGCTGTCCGCCTGGCATGCCGGCATCCAGCAGATCGTCGTGTCCGGCGCACGTCGTGACGCCGCCGCGGAGGCACTGCTCGCCATCGTCAACCGCCCGTTCCTGCCGTTCGCCGTCGTCGTGCCGTCCATGCCCGTGAGCGAGCGCCTCGAGCGCCTGGCTCCTGCCATCGCCGCCATGCGGCCGCCAGACGGCCGGCCGACCGCCTACGTCTGCCGCGACTTCGCCTGCCAGGCGCCCACGAGCGACCCGGATACCTTGGCCGGATTGCTCGCGCGACCGTAGGGCGGACCTTCAGGTCCGCCGTGTCGCGAACCCCACGTTCGCCCCTGCCGGCCGCGCGACCGTAGGGCGGACCTTCAGGTCCGCCGTATACGCGAACCTTCAGGTTCGCGCCTGCCCGGCACTCCTGCAGTAGAATCTCCGCGACCAGGAGGTTCCGTGCACACCAGGCAGGTTGCCGCCGTCGTACTCGCGTGCGGCCTGGCGATCTCGTTCGCGGCGCCGGCGCGCGCGCAAGAGAGCCAGGGCACACCCGCGGCGAAGGCGCACGTGGAGAAGGGCAAAGCCGCCCAAAAGGCCAAGAACGCGACGCTCGCGCGCGCCGCGTTCCTCAAGGCGATTGAGCTGGATCCCGCATGGACCGAAGCGCACCAACTCTTCGTCCGCTCGTGGGAAACGTACGGCGACGATGAGGCGGCCAAGGCGCGGCGAGCCTCGGTGGAGGCAGCCTACCAGCGGCTGCTGAAGAAGCACCCGAAGTCCGCCGGCTACCTGTGGGGGATGAGTTCGTTCCTGTTCTACACCGATGCCGGCCGCTGCGAAGCGTTCGCCCGCCGGGCGATCGACGCCGACCCGAGGTTCGCGCCCGCGTACCAGGAACTATGGCTGCTCGCCGACATGAAGGGCGACGCCGCTTCCGCCCGCGAGTTCATCCGGAAGGCGGCCGAGGCCAGCCCCGAGGACCCCTCCTACGCCTTCTACTATGCGAACTCGTTCGAGAACGCCGATCCGGCGCGCTATACCGCGCTCGCCCTCGACCTGGTGCGCCGCTTCCCCACGCACGAGCGGGGCGCGCAGGCGCTCTACTGGCTGGGCGTGCGGGCGCCTGACGACGCGACGCGAATCGAGTACCTCGAGCGCCTGAGGCGCGAGTACCCGCCCGCGACGTTCTCCTGGTCGATGAGCGGGATGGAGCAGTTGTTCGACGCGTACGCGAGGACCGGCCCCGACAAGGCCCTGGGCCTCGCGCGCGAGGTCGCATCTCTCGCCACCGACCCGGACGACAAGAAGACCTGGGATGGTCACGCGGCGGTGCAGGACAAGGTGGTGCAGGCGCGCGCGCGGCTCGCGGCCGGACAGGCCGCGGAGGCGGTCTCGCTGCTCGACACGGTGACGCCGCCGAAGTACTCGGACCAGGTGCCACTCCAGCTCTTGAAGGCGGAGGCGCAGGCGTCCGCCGGTGATCCAGGGAAGGCGTACGAGATGTTGGCCGCGCTCGTGGCGGCGGAGCCCAAGCCGGCGCTGGTGGCCGCCCTGGAGCAGTACGGCGCACAGGCGGGACGCGCCTCCGACGATATCCGCGGGGACCTGCGGCAGCGCCGCGAAAAGGAAGCCAGGGCCGCGCCGGCGTTCGAGAACGAGTCGTACGTCGACGGCCGGAAGGTCTCCCTCGCCTCCCAGCGCGGCCGCGTCTTCGTCCTGAACTTCTGGTACCCCGGTTGAGGGCCCTGCCGCGGGGAGTTTCCCCGCCTGCAGCGCGTGCTCGCCAAGTACCGGGCGCAGGGCTTCGACGTGTTGTCGCCCAACGTCGAACCCGGCCAGGACTCGCTCGTCGTCGCATTCATGAACGGAAACGGGTACGACTTCACGCCGCTTCGCGGCGGCAAGGCGCTGATGGAAACGTACGGGGTGCGCGGAACCCCCACCAACTTCCTCATCGACGCCCGCGGGCGCATCGTCTTCAAGCCTCGCGTCCACGACGCCGAGACCGAGCGGATGCTCGAACTCGAGATCGAGGCGCTGCTCGCCGACCGATAGGTGGGGAAGGCCGAACCGGGCGGCCAGTCGGCTCGTCCAATCCCATAGGCCGCCGTGTGGCCGGGAGGACGCCATGGTCGGGTTCCTGTTGTGGCTGCTGCTCTTCATCGTCTGCTGGCCCCTGGCGCTGCTCGCGCTCGTGCTCTATCCGATCGTCTGGATCATCCTGCTGCCGTTTCGCCTCGTCGGCATCGCCGTCGAGGGCGTGTTCGGGCTGCTGAAGGCCGTTCTCTTCCTGCCCGCGCGCGTGCTCGGAGGTCGCACATAGCCCTATGACCGCCGCCATCACCCTCGACCGCCTCTCGAAGCGGTACGGCCGGCTGCTGGCGGTCAGCGACCTGAGCTTCGAGGTTCGTGAGGGGGAGGTGTTCGGCTTCCTCGGCCTCAATGGAGCCGGCAAGACGACCACCATCCGGCTGTTGCTCGACCTCTTGAGGCCCACGACGGGGCGGGCGCGCGTCTTCGGCTTCGACTGCCAGCGCCAGGGCATCGAGGTGCGCCGGCGCCTCGGCTACCTCCCGGGCGAACTCGGAATCCCGCCGGACGTCACGGGCGCCCAGCTCCTCGACCTGCTCGCCCGCCTGGCACGCGGTCGAGTGGACCGGTCGCGGCGGGAATCGCTCCTCGATCGCTTCCGGCTGTCGCACGCCGATCTCTCCCGCCGCGTCCGTGAATACAGCACCGGCATGAAGCGGAAGCTGGGCCTCGTCCAGGCGTTCCAGCACGACCCGCCGCTGCTCGTCCTCGACGAGCCGACCGAGGGGTTGGACCCGCTGATGCAGGAGGAGTTCTTCACCCTGATTGCGGAGGTGACCGCGCGCGGGCGGACGGTCTTCCTGTCCTCGCACGTCCTCTCCGAGGTCGAGCGATCGTGCCACCGCGTCGCGCTGCTTCGCGAAGGGCAGCTTGCGCTGCTCGCCTCTGTCACCGACCTGCAGGCGCTCGCACCGCGGCGCGTCCGCGTGACGTTTGCCGAGGCCGCGCCGGCAGCCTTCGCGCTGCCTCCCGGGGCCACGCTGGTGGCGAGCGACGCGGGAAGCTGGGAGGTGGAGGCGAGGGGACCGATCGGCGCCTTGTTCGACAGCATCGGGGGACGTGCGATTGCCGACGTGCAGGTGCATGCGCCGCGCCTCGAGGACATCCTCACCGAGTACTACCGGAGGGATGCGTGATGCGCGCCGCCCTCATCCTCGCGACCCACTCGTTTCGCCGCTCCCGGACGCTGATTGTCGGGATGGGGCTTCTGTTCGCGGTGTTCCAGTTGCTCACCGCGCTGGCCGCATCGGCGTTCGAGGAATCGCAGCTCTTCGGGCGAATTGCGGCGATCGTGCCACCCTACCTGCGCCAGGCGCTTGGCTCGTCGCTGGTGACGATGATGAGTTTCACGGGGCTGACGGCGCTCGGCTACATCCACGTCGCCGTGGTCGGATCGCTCGTGGCGCTGGCGATTGCCGTTGGTACGGAGCCCGCGGCGGAGATCGAGCGCGGCTACAGCGACCTGCTCATGGCGCGCCCCCTGCGCCGCGATTCGGCCGTCACGAGATCCGTGATCATGCTCCTTGCAGCGGCCACGCTGACCAACCTGATGATGTTGGGCGGGACGTGGGCGGGCCTCACGCTGTTCGCGCGCAACAAGCCGGAGTGGCCCGCACCGGCCATGTTCCTGTCGCTCGCAGCCGGCCTGTGGGCGCTGATGTTCTGCTGGGGCGGGGTGGGCCTGGCGTTTGGCGCCTCGTCGCGGCGCCGGGGCGTGGCGGGCGCGGGTGCCGGCCTCGTCGCGGTGGCCTTCTACCTGCTCGACCTCGTCGCCCGCGTGTGGGAGCCGGCCCGCCGCGTGGGCCTGGGCCGGCTGTCGCCATTCCACTACTTCAACCCGGTCGAGATCATCGCCGGACGAACGCTTCCGCTGGGGCACGCAGCCGTGCTCCTGGGAGTCGGCGGCGCGGCAATCGCGCTGGCATACCTGATCTACTCGCG
The DNA here is from genome assembly GCA_963724775.1 of uncultured Acidobacteriota bacterium. Lineage (GTDB taxonomy): Bacteria > Acidobacteriota > Vicinamibacteria > Vicinamibacterales > Fen-181 > CAVRWB01. The sequence goes on along the minus strand of CAVRWB010000014.1, from coordinate 17,104 downwards.
CCGGGATCTGTAGGCCCTCTTTCCGTTCTCCGTTCTCACACCTCCGTGCGCACGCGTCTCCGGCCGCAGCAGTGAAGCAGTGTAGTGAGCCGCCTGTTACACCGTTGTGATCCGCGGACGAGGACTGCAATCGCCCGGCAACGAGCTCTTCAGGAACTTCCGGTGAAAAACCGCGCGTTATCGGCCGGCCCGGATCCTGCACTGCCCGCCTCGTCACGCGTCGTTCGTGGGCCCTCCCGCCCGCGTGACGCCGATCAGCCCCTCCCGATCAATTCATCGTGCGCGAAATTCGCGGCGGGCGACCGTGGTCGACTGCCCGCGACGCGCGGCCCGCCTGCGTACAGGCGGCAGGACTGTATCCATGCGTGTGTCGATCCCTGGAAACAGGCGTCTGTTGTCGGCCCTCATCCTCGCCGTGACGGCGGCCCTGCCTGCGACGGCGCTGGGGCAGACCTCTCTCGTGAACAATCCGACGACGCTCGTGTTCACGGCGTCCGCGGATCACAATGCCCTGCTCGCCGACGGGCGCCCGGCGGTCGACCATTACACGTTCGACGTCTACGTGGTTGGCGGCGCGCAACCCTTCCAGAGCACCAATATCGGGAAGCCCGTTCCGGCGCCGGATGGCCTCGTGTCCTACGACTTCTCGGGCAGCGTCGCGTCGTGGCCGCTGCCAGGCGGCAACTACGAGTCGCGCGTGAACGCTGTCGGTCCGACCGGCTCCGGGGTGTCTGACGCCTCGAATCCGTTCACGTTCAGCTCTTGCACGTACGCGCTGTCCGGCACGTCGGCGTCGATGCCGGCGGCCGGCGGCGGAACGCAGTTCACCGTGTCGACTGGAAGCGCCTGCTCCTGGACCGCCGTGTCCAGCGCCGCCTGGATCGCGCTGAGCGCGTCCGGGGGCACAGGGATCGGCACGGTCGTCGCGACGGTGGGATCGAATACCTCGACCGCCGCGCGCGCTGGCGCAGTGACAGTGGCCGGCCAGGCGTTCACGATCAGCCAGGCGGGCGCCGCCGCGCCAGGCGCGCCCGCGTCGCCGTCGCCAGCCAACGGCGCGACGTCGGTTGGCGTGACGCCGACGCTCGCCTGGACATCGTCCAACGCCTCGAGCTACACGGTGCGCTTCGGCACCTCCAACCCGCCGCCGCAAGTGGCCTCCGGCCTCACGACGACCTCGTATGCGCCGGGGACCATCGCTGGCGGCACGACCTACTATTGGCAAGTCGTGGCGTCGAACGTGTCGGCCTCGACGGCCGGGTCCGTTTGGTCGTTCACCACGGCCGCGCCGCCCGCTCCACCGCCGCCTGCCGGCCTGCCCTCACCGTGGACCAGCCAGGACATCGGCAGCGTCGGGCAGCCGGGGACGGCGTCCTATTCGGCTGGGCAGTTCACCGTTGCGGGCGGCGGCGCGGACATCTGGGGCACCAGCGACGCCTTCCAGTTCGTCCGCCAGCCTGCAAGTAACAACGCCCAGATCGTGGCCCGCGTGACAGGGGAGCAGAACACGAACGCATTGGCCAAGGCGGGCGTCATGCTGCGCGGCGGCCTGTCCGCCGGGGCGGCGCACGTGACGCTGGACGTGCGGCCGGATGGCACCGTGGAATTCATGGCGCGATCGGCAGCGGGTGGGACGACGTCGATGCTGGCGGGAACCACGCAGGCTGCGCCCGCCTGGCTGCGGCTCGTCCGCTCCAACAAGACGGTCACCGCGTCGGTGTCGGCCGACGGGACCACGTGGCGGACGATTGGCAGCACGAAAGTCTCGCTCGGGCCGGGAGCGTCGATTGGCCTCGCGGTGACGAGCCACGACACGTCGCTGCGCAACACGGCGACCTTCGACAACGTATCTGTCCGGTAGGACGGGCGCCTCGCCTGTCTGCGCGTCAGTCGTAGGACAGGCGTCCCGCCGTCGCCGCTTCGCGGCTTCGGCGGGCAGGCTCGCCTGTCTGCGCGTCAGAAGAGGCGACAGCGTCCCGCCGTCGCCGCTTCGCGGCTTCGGCGGGCAGGCTCGCCTGTCCCTGATACCGGGGGGCCGGGTTGAAAGCGCCCGCCCGTCGTTGAAACCTCCTGCGTGCCGCCCTCGTCCTTGAGGAGTACGGGCCGGCTCGGTCGAGCCGGCCGCGATAGGAGGTGGACGGTGACCGAGGGGCGGACGTTCTGGGAGAACATCAAGGTCGAGGGCGGGGAACTCCTCGAGAAGGTGAAGGCGCTCATCCACGAGGGCAACGTCCGGCGGATCGTGATCCGGCAGGGCGATCGGTCCGTGGCCGAGTTCCCGCTCACCGTCGGCCTGGTCGGGACCGTGGCGGCGCCGATTCTCGCCGCGGTGGGGGCGCTGGCCGCGCTGCTCACCAACTGCAGCATCGCCGTCGAGCGGGAAGTGACGACGGACAGACCGGTGACGACGGCGTCCGCGGATGTGCCGGCTGCGGGCATGGACGGCACGCCGGCCGACGCAGCCACCGACCCGGTGGAACCGCCGCCGCTGCCGTAGGCTCCCGGAAGCGGGAATGTAGACTGGAACTGAGAACGCAGAACGTAGAACTGAGAACGTGGAACTGAGAACGTGGAACTGAGAACGCCTCGGTTCTGCGTTCTCACTTCCGTTCTGGCATGAAGACGAGGAAGTACTGGTAGGGGAGGAACGTCTCCTCCTTGGCCAGACGAAAACCGGCCTGCTGGAACTCCTTCAACACGTCCTCGCGCGCCACGCGCATCTCCATCGGGGCGCCGACGGGCGATTCCTTCTTCTGGAAATCGATGATCACCACCTGGCCGCCGGGCCGGAGCGCCTTGCGCAGCCGCTCGAGGTACGCGGGGTGCCCCGGGATGTGGTGCCAGGTATCGCAGATGAAGATCCGATCCACCGAGCCGTCGGCGAGGAGCGGGTCCTCTGGCCGCGCGAGGACCGTGCGGACGTTGTCCACCGCCGCGTCGCGCAGGCGCTCGTTGAGGTGCAGCACCATGTCCGGGCTGATGTCCACGGCGAGCACGCGCCCGGCCGGGCCCACGTGGCGCGCGAACCGCAGCGCGAAGTAGCCCGAGCCCGCCCCGATGTCCGCGATCCGTTCGCCCTCTTTCACTGCGAGCGCCTCCAGCACTTCATGCGGCTTCTGGTAGGCGTCCCGCGCCGGGTCGTCGAGCACCGCGATGTAGGCCTTCGAGTCCGCGTGAAGGCGATGCATGTCCTCCATCGTCGCGGGCTTCTGGGCGAGGCTTGAAGGCGTGCACGCGAGCGTGAGAGCGAATGCGAAGGCGGCGGTCCGGCTGGTCATGGCGCTTCACCGAGGTTAGAGGGTCATCGCGGATCTCATTATCGATTCAATTCTGCCACGGGGCCGGAGGCGATCAACCGGCCAGCTCAATTGGATGGGCTGCAGAAGCGGCATCCGGTCGCGTAAGATAGGCCATGAGCCGAGGTGGCGAAACTGGCAGACGCACAGGACTTAAAATCCTGGGCTCCTCACGGAGCGTGTGGGTTCGATTCCCACCCTCGGCACCAGATTCCCTAATGTTTTCTACTACCCTCGCAAGTCGCTGACACGTCGTCTTCTCGGAACCGTCCCCAGAATTGTCCCCACAGACTTCGGGCCGCCGCCCGAGCGGAAGGCATGACTACCTATCGCGGTTCGTTCCGATTCGATACCGTCGCGATCATCGACTCGCTTCCATCGGAGGAGGACCCACAGACCGGCGTCTGGCTTCGGGACATCATTCTCGGACCGTTGTCCGAGAAGACCCATCCAGCGGGCGGCCACGCGGCACTGGATAGCCGCGGCGTGGTTTCTCGAACGGAAGTTCCCCGAGCGATGGCGACGGCGTGTAGGCGGAGAGACCGTGGCCCAACCCCGAGACGTACGGGTGACCTTCTGTAGACGAGCATCAAAGGAGACCTGAAGCCACTCCCTTTTTCTTCGCGGTCGCACCTGACGCACCTGCCGGGCAGGGTGATGAACGGGCTGGGATGGCTGGCCGTGTAGACGGAGAAACCGATGAAGAGCGGGCGTGAGAACCAAAAGCTTGACTTGCCCTCGTCCCCTCCGGAAAATGGCGGCGTCGGCTCGGGCCCTTCGGCCGATCGCGACGCGCGCCGGCCGAACCCGCCACCTGCCCTCTGAGATGGACTTGGAGGCGATCAGACCATGCGGCACTGGCATTCGATCGCACTCGCTCTCCTCGCCAGCCTCAGTATAAACACGCAGCAGCAACCGACCTTTCGATCGCGCGTCGACCTCGTCACCGTGGACGTGAACGTCGTGGACAGCACGCGGTCAGCCCGTCCGCGATCTCCGCCCCGAGGACTTCGTCGTCAGTGTCGAAGGATCGACCAGGCGCGTCGTTGCGGCGGACTACGTCGGATACGCCCTCGCGACAACCGCTCCTGCCCGCGAACCATCGCCGGCCGTCCGCTCCGAGCCGGCCACGGCGGCGACTCCCGCGTTCTGGCTCCCGCATGGCCTCGAACCATTCTCCTCGTCGTGGACGAGTCGAACATCCGCGCCGGCTATGCTCGGGCGGCGGCATCCGCGGCGGCCACCCTGCTGAAGTACCTAGACCCCTCGGATTGTGTTGGACTCCTGACGATTCCGCACAGCTCGACGCGCATCGAGCCGACGACCGACCGAGATGTCGTGCGGCAGGCACTCGACCGCATCGTCGGTCACCTCGTGCCCGTTGAGACGCGGCTGGCCCAGCGGCGGTCCCTGTCCCCATCGGACGCATTTGCGATGCTCTACGACAAGCGGGCATGGCGCCAGGCGTTGGTCAACGAATGCATGGAAGGGTTCGCCAACAAGCAGATCGACGCCCCGTCCGACTGCGTCCCGGAAATGGAGAACCTGGCCCGAACGATGATGGCTGACGTCCGCGAGCGGATGCTGACCTCGGCGCGGGCGCTGACCGGTGTGATGGAAGGCATCGTCCAAGTCCAGGGCCCCAAGACGATCATCCTCGTTTCCCAGGAGCTGCCGGTTGCCTCCGCGCTTCCAGAGCGAAGGGACTTTGATTCGGAGACCGCATCGATCGCTCGCCTGGCGGCCCAGGCGCAGGCCACGGTGTATGTCCTCCAGCTCGATAGGCCGCTGGCCGACGTGGAGAGCCGTGTGCGTCCCAGCGACAGCGGCGCCGATGCCGACATGGCCGCCGCTGGACTGGAGACAATCACCGCCCTGACCGGTGGACGCCGCCTGATGGTGAGCGGGCGCGCAGAGTCGGCCTTCGATCGGATCGCGCGAGAGATGTCAGGATTCTACGTGGTGGGTTTCGAGCCGGATGGGCGCGATCGCGACGGCCGGCCCCACAACGTGACCGTGAAGGTCAGGCGCGAGGGAACCGAGGTCCGCGCGCGCCGTCTCTTCTCTTTTGCGGACAACACCCAGACGGCGCTTGCCCACATGACCCCCACGGCCCGTGCGACGTCCGCGCCCGCGAGACCCCTGCCAGCCGCGCCACCCGCCTGTACCATCGGCGGCGACAGCCGCTTCGCCGGTCCCCGCGCCATCGTCGCGGGGAGACGCCCCTGCGGCCCCCGCACAGCCTTCTGCCGACGGCTTCAGTCCCGCTGCGCCCGCCACCGATGTCGACGCGCTCGTTGCGCGCGCGTCTCAATGGGTCGCCCAGTACGCCGAGCAGATGTCCCTCGTCATCGGCGTCGAGCATTACGCTCAGTACATGGGTGAAGAGGCGTTCAGCCGCGCCTATGGCCGGCAACTCGTGTCGGAGTTTGCCCTCGTTCGCGTGAAAGGCGACTGGCTGGGCTTCCGAGACGTGTACGAGGTCGACGGGAAGCCCGTTGGCGATCGGCAGGACCGCCTCAAGAAGCTGCTCCTGGAAGCGCCGGACGCCGCCGTGACGCAGGGCCGGAAGATCTCGGACGAGAGCGCGCGGTACAACCTGGGCGCGATCCAGCGGAATTTCAACGTGCCGACGATGGCGCTGTTCTTCCTGCAATCGACGAACGTCGCCCGTTTCACGTTCCGCAAGGACGGTGAAGAGGTGATTGACGGTCACCGTGTCTGGAAGGTCCGGTACCAGGAGGCCCGAAAGCCGACGATCATCCGCACCTCCTCCGGCAAGGACATGCCTCTGACCGGGACGTACTGGATCGACGCGACCGCCGGGCAAGTCCTGAGAACGCACATGGAGATTGCGACCGAGGCCACCATGTCCGCTGACCAGAAAGCCCGGACCGGGCCGACCGCGCCCGCCGGGGGGCCGGCGAATACGCTGGGCAAAACGTACGGGTCGATTCCATTGGATACCGATACCGGAGTCGTGCGTCGCCTGAACAGTTCTGCGAGCGTCACCGTCAGCTACAAGAAGGATCCGAGACTGGGACTGCTCGTGCCCGAAAAGATGATGGAAACCTATGAGGGGCCGACGGTCAACGCGTTCACGGGGCAGGAGGAAGTCAACAAGATCAACTGCTCGGCCACGTACTCGGATTTCCGCCGCTTCGAAACCTCTGGCCGCATCGTCGCACCGAAATAAGGCCCTCGCCACGCCCCCGCACTTCTTGGAACTGCCGCCGTCTGGTCCGTGATGAGAACCACTGCCGTTCATCGCGGTGCGATTGCGGAATCACGCAAGCTCAAGCCAGAGATTTCGCATTTCGGCGTCGATGGCCGTCCGATTGAAGACGAGATCGAGTTCGAGTTGCTCCTCCACTAGCGCAACGACTTTCACCTGGGACTGCTCGTCCAGGGCATGTGGATCGCGGACCTTTCACCGTACGGCGCCTCCGACAGAATCGTGGCCGTGGGCTGGCTCGCGCGGGGGCACGACGGCGGCTGCGGCGCTTCTGAGCCGCCGCGGCTGAAACGCAATCGTTAGACGGCGGGAACACGAATCAGGACATTCAACAATGAGCCACGCGGACGCGGTCATCGTCAAGGCATCCGCCATCGAAGGGCTGGGGCTGTTCGCGGGTCGTCGCTTTCAAGAGCGCGAGTGTATCCATCGGATCAATGTCGTCCGCGAGATCACTGCGGACGCACCGCTCCGCGAAGAACTGGGCGAACGGTTCGATCATTGCGACTATCCAGACGGCAAGGTCGTCCTGATCGGGTTTCCGAGCCGGCACCTCAACCACTCGTGCGATCCCAATGCGTACACGCGTTATGAGGCAGAGACCTGCTGCGTAATCGCTCGGCGGACTATCGCGGAGGGCGAGGAAATCACCATCGACTACAACGTGAACATCTCCGGTGGGAGTGCCTGGCCGTGCCACTGTGGGTCCAGTCGCTGTCTAGGCACGGTCGTTGGCGACTTCTTCCTTCTCCCGGCGGAAACGCAGAGAGAATACCGGCCGCTGCTGGCCGAGTGGTTTGTGCGTCGTCATGCAGAACGCCTGGCTCTCGCGCCGTGATGCCGCTGCCTCCACGATGTGGGTGATCGGCCAACGGGCGCACGCCGTCTAACATCCGCTTGCAGTCGACGCCGCACGGTGGCATCGTGTACTACCCGACGGGACATCATGAGATCATTCGTGGCGCTACTCACGACATTCGTTCTCGTCGCTTGCAGCGCCGCTCCACCCACTCGCGATCAGTCCCACCTGCCGAACGCTCCCACAAATCCAGCGGTTGAGTTCCTACTAACCTCAGCCGCTACTGATTTCCATACTCACCGCCCCCCGTATCCTGTGCGCTTTCGTGATGTGCGAAGCGGGTACGTCATGACTCCCGATGGGACACGACAGTACAGATTGTGCGGCGAGTTTTTGCCAGAACAGAAAGCCGGCAAGGCTGAGTGGACCCCGTTCGTGACGATCAAGACATCGGGGTACGAACAATGGCTTGGAGCTCAGGCCGTGGCCTATTGCAGCCGCTCATCAATGACGTGGGACAAGGGAGATTTGTCGTCTTCGCTGCAAAGCAGCCTTGATTCCCTGCGGTAGCGTAAAGACCATCATGACCGCCGACGATCCTGAACGCTCGCGAACGGCCACCCGCCGGGAGATGCTGGCGCTCTCCACCGCGTGGATCGCGACAGCCGCGGCTCGCGCCTCGGGATCGGCGGACACCCGACCCGCGGACGACTCCCGGCTCCAGTCCAGCGCGACCGTCTCCCCTCGGCCCCGCTTTGCCTACGTCGGGTCGTTCGCGACCAGCACCCGCGGCGCCCATGGCGAAGGCCTGTCCGTCTACTCCATCGGCGCGGCGTCCGGGGAGTGGACGCGAGTCCAGCTGCTGCCGGACGTCGTCAACCCGGGGTATCTGGCCCTCCACCCGCGACGTCCGTTCCTGTATGCCGTCCAGCCGGTGGCGAACCAGGTGTCGGCGTTCGCCATGGACGAACGGACCGGCCACGTGAACCTCGTCAACCACCAACCCTCGGGCGGCGACGATCCGAGCCACGTGGCCATCGACCCGTCGGGACGATTCGTGGTCGTGGTCAACTACGTGGCGGGATCGGTGGAGGTACTGCCGATCCTCGCGGATGGTTCGCTCGGCGCACCCACCGACGTCGTGGCGACGAAGGGCGAGCCGGGCCCGCACCGCACCGAGCAGCCGGGGCCGCACCCGCACCAGTGCGCGTTCGACTCCCTCGGCCGGTTCTTCGTCGTTCCGGACAAGGGACTCGATCGGCTGTTCGTATTCCGAATCGACGAGGCGACGGGAACGCTCGTGGACGGGACTCCGCCGTTCGTCACGACCAGGTCGGGGGCCGGGCCGCGCCACCTGGCCTTCCACCCGCGCCTGCCGTATGCATGGGTCATCAACGAGCTGGACTCGACGGTCGCGACGTACACGACTCATCCTGACGGCACCCTGGCACCGATCCAGAATCGTCCCGTCGCTGCCCGCGACCTACACCGGCAACAACACGGGCGCCGCCATCGTCGTGTCACCATCCGGCCGCTTCGTGTACGTCTCGAACCGCGGTCACGAGAGCGTGGGCATCTTCCGCATCGACGAGTCGAACGGCACGCTGTCTGCCGTCGGGTGGGAGTCGACGCGCGGCACCACGCCCCGCTTCATCAGTCTCGACCCGGGGGGCACGCGCCTCTATGCCGCCAACCAGCGGAGCGACTCGATCGTGGAGTTCCGCGTCGACCAGGAAACGGGGTTGCTCGCCGCCACCGGTCAGGTGGTGAAGGCGAATACACCGGTCTGCATCGTTTTTCGATGAAGTGCCTGGAACGACGCGCGGCCTCACCGGCCAGCTGCGTGCCGACTGAGAGGAGCCAATCGATGCCCCGAAAGCTGTTCCCGGCTGTGGCGGTCCTGCTCGTCATCGGTGCGGCCGTTGTGGCCGCCCGATCGGGCGCAAGCCAGCCGCAGGAGGAGAACAAGGATCTGGCCGCCGCGCGCAGCGTCATGGACGCCCAGGTCGCGGCGTGGAACCGTGGCGATGTCGCGGGGTTCATGGAGAGCTACGCGAAGGAGGATTCGACCACCTTCGTCGGGGCGAAGGGGGTCACGCGCGGCTGGCAGAAAGTGTTTGACCGATACAAAACCGTCTACGACACGCGCGAGAAGATGGGCACGCTCAACTTCACCGAGCAGGAGTTCACGCAACTCGGTGACGACCACATCCTGGGGACCGGGCGCTGGCAACTCACGCTCCAAGCCGACAAGCCGCACGGCCGCTTCACGGTCCTCTTCCGCCGCACCTCCGTGGGCTGGCGCATCGTCTACGACCACTCGTCTTCGGAATCCTGATCCATGCAGGTCATCGACTACTATTTGCCCCTCATCGCCCCGGTCGCCGCCCTCCTCGCCATGGCGATCATCACCGCGAGGCTTCGGCCCGGCCCGGTCCGAAGGGTCTTGAAGCGTCTGCTCGTGATTCTCGTCGTCGTCTTGTCCACGATCTTCCTTTGGAACCTGACGACGTGTCGTTTCGATGATTCACCATTCGGCCAGGGGAGGTGACACGACCGGCCGCCTCCCGCCGCGTCGCCGAACCGGTACCCAATGAACACTACCGAACCAGGCCGTCGATGGCGTCGACCACGAGCATGGTCCCAACCGCAAGCTTGACCAGATCCCCGTCGAGAATCCCATACCGATAGCCGGCGGGGGCGGGTCCTATCGTCACCGATAGCTCCGACCGGGAGTTTCCCGACAACGATCCCGTGCGGCAGCGAGTGGCCAATGGCGTAGCGTTTCTTCGCCTGTCCCGGGGGCAGGCAGCCGTTCTGCTTCTTGGCCAGGCCGGGCGGGCAGTTGCCTCGGCCGTGTTCCTTGACGAAGTAGCGGCGAGCGGCCTCCCGGTCACTGTCGCTGAAGACGACGGTCAGTTGGCTGTCTTGCGACTTCCCCTTTTGCTTCTTTGGCTTCTGTGCAACCGCTGCAATCGGATCCACAAGGGCCAAGGCCAAGACGAGTGCGAGGAGCCATCTCATCTCGTTGTCCACCTCCGTGTCGATCCCGAAAGGCAAGGACCATACCGCGCTGAGTTACCCACAGCGCGCCGGCTCCGCACCACGCGCCAGCGGAATCTCCGTCGAAGATGACAGTTGGATTACAGTTCCGTCGCTCGCCTCCCCGCGCGCTACAACGGTCTCGGACTCATCGTCGAGCATCGGGCTGCTGCTCAAAATGACGCCAAGCCTCGCCCTGGGTGACTGGAGCCGCGTAGAACAGCGCGTCGCCGGCTTACCCGTGTTCGTGGCGGAGGCGGAACGGGTCGAACGTTCACCTTCTGGGTCAAAGCCAGACGTGCAGAGCCGCTACACCACACCCCCACGCTCGCCATTATCGCGCGCGCCGCCAGCCCAAAGAACCTCGTTCCATCGGTCGATTACTGCGGATGGAAGGTGGCGGCCAGACTGCCTTTCTGGAAGTGGTTGTCGGCACCCGACTGCTTGGTGGCGTTCAGATAAAAGGTGTAGCTCCCTGCAGTCGAAACCTCGCTCTTGTAGATTGCCCTGTCGGACTCGTAGTAATACCCTGAGGGCGCGGCTGCCGGCACCAATGCCCAACCCTGATTGCCCAAGCCGAAAGTACAGCCGGTCGCAGTGGTGGCAATACCCCAGTAAGCGGCGTTCGCAACTCCGGCCGCGTGGTTCAGTTCGATTGTGGCGGCGGCCTCCACCAGGATGACCCCCGGTCCCGGTGCTACAACCGTTGCCGAGGCCATGGACACGCAGTCGGGGTAGAATGGTACAGGGGCGTACAGTGTTGAGAAGGCCGTTGTGACAGTGCTTCGGTAGTCCGCCTTGTTGACGTATTGGAAGTAGCCCATCACGTCGAGAAGGACGTGGGCGCCATAGGAATCGGCGACCACGGTGAGATCCCGCGTGCAGGTGGCCAGTGCAGGATCGCAAACCGGCACGATCAGTCCGTTCGCGATCGTGTCCCCAGCTTTGTAGTTAATGACCGACGCGTTGCCGCTTCCGCCATACGGGTACGCCCGCAGCCAGCCGGGGCCGGTCGCACCCACGACCGTGATGTTCACCGCGACCGAGGTCGCGCCGATGTGAATCCCGCACGGTCCGCCGCCCTGTCCCATGAACCCGGCTGGATTGGTGCCAGCCACGTAGAAATCGCGGCTGGAAGCGGTGCCCACAGGACCGCCCGAAACCCGCGTGTCCACGATGCGGCACGGCGCCACCTTGGTGTACACGAGGTCCGCAGTGCTGTTGCCCAGGTCCTGGGTGGCGGTGTCAGCGAGGACGTTGGGAGAAGACGCCGCGATGGACTCCTCGAGGTTGGTGGCGGGACCGGCGTCGGCGAGGGTAGCGAGCTGCGCGACGGAGAGCTTGGTGAGGCGATCGAGCCAGTGCTGTCGGAAGTTCTGTCCGAACGCCTCCCGCTGCTGGGCGTCCTCACGGGCCCGCAGGATCTGCTGGGCGAGGGCCAGCCTCTGGGCACCTAGCGCTTGATCCGACGCCTGTTCCGCGACCAAGCTCCCGGCCTGCTTGAATCCCGGTTGCGCGTGAACGGTAGACGCCACGGCGAGCACGACGAACGCGGTCACCACGCTTCTCATAGCTCCCTCCCAATGAGACGAGACGTGAGCGGCGGTGTTCCTACAGCGATGGAATGACGAACGGCCTGGGGTAGGCTAGCCACAAGGCGGCTCACGCCGATTTGTTGGCTCGGGGACGCTGCGCGCAGAAACCCAGTAGTGGGTGCGCCCGCGACGGGGCGGGTAGCTGCGCAATTCTACTCCTGATGCCCCTGCCACAGCGGGTTGAGCGCTGGGAGCGCCGGTTCCTCAGTGAGGTCTGCCTGCCATGGAGGTCCGGTCCAGCGAGTGCAATAGCCGGCCGGCACGCGCTCGTCAGGTTACATGTCGCCGGCGGCGACGGCTACATTGGAGCACTGCACGTGCGAGAGAAGACACGAGACACGATGAATTACGCGGCGACTCTCGCCGGTCTCACGTCGACCTTGCTCGCGTCCTGGCGGACCAATTGCCAGGTCACGGCGTACCTGGTCGAACACCTTCCAGGCGAGCTGTGGAGCGCGCCGCTCCCGGCAGCGCCGCGACGCACGGTCCGCATGGTCGCCGCGCACTTTCACAATGCCCGGAGTCGATGGGTCCGGACCCTCGGACAGGAACACGGGATTGTGGCGCCGGCATTGGTGGACCGGCGCAAGGTGACGCGGCGTGAACTGCTCTCGGCTCTCACCCGCAGCGGCAGGGGCATCGAGGCGCTTCTCGAGCTCGGACTGGCCAACGGCGGAGAAGTGCCACCGTCGAAGTCCTACGTCTGGCGCAACCTGCCCCTGGACGTCGGACACGTGCTGACCTATTTCGTCGCACATGAGGGCCACCACCGAGGTCAGATCGTGCTGCTGGCTCGAGAGCTTGGCCATCCGTTCCCTCGAGAGGTGGTGGATGGACTGTGGCAGTGGAACAGGCTCGCCCGGGGAGGACGACTCGGGCGCTGATGCCGATAGGGGCAGGCGGGGAGCAACGCTGTGAGCGACACATCAGGTCCGGTCGACCGCGCAGAAGCGCTTTTTCTCGAAGGCTACGCCTGCTCGCAGGCCGTGGCGATGGCGTTCGCGTCGCGCCTTGGCGTGCCGGACGATGTCGCGGCGGGCGCGGCGTCCGCGTTCGGCGCAGGCATGGCGCGGAACGGCTGGACCTGTGGGGCGCTGACCGGAGCGATGATCGCGATCGGACTTCATGCCGGCAACCGGACGGCGGCGGCCGCGCCGAAGAAAGACGATGCCTACCTTCGCGTCAACGCGCTGCTCGCACGCTTCACCGAGGAACACGGCGCCACCGACTGTCGCGTGCTGACCGGCTGCAACATGTCGGACCCGGCGGAGCGTCAGGCGGCGTCGGACGCGGGCGTGTTCAGGACCGCGTGCCCGAAGTTCGTGCGGACGGCGGCAGCCTTCGTCGCCGGCACCCTGGACTCCCCGGCTGTCGAGTGACACTGCCGAACAGACTCCTGCCACGGAGCCGCTCGCCACGCTCCCGGCGGCGGGACCGGTAACCCAGCCTACGCGGCGGGCGCCAGGAGCGCGGCGAACTGCTCGGGCGGGAGGGGCCGGCTGAAATGGAATCCCTGCCCTTCCTCGCACCGCTGCGCCTGCAGGAACGCGAGCTGTTCCGGCTTCTCGATGCCCTCGGCAATGACGCGCTGCCGCAGGCTCTTGCCCAGCGCGATGACCGCCGTGATGATGGGCGACCCCTCACCATGGGCAGTAATCTCCCGCACGAACGACTGGTCCACCTTCAGGGCATCGATGGGGAACTGCATCAGGTAGCTCAGGCTCGAGTACCCGGTGCCGAAATCGTCCACCGCGAGGCTGAGCCCCATGTCCTTCAGGTGGTGCAGCACCCCGGCGGTGGCCCCCACGCTTTCCATGAGCACCGTCTCGGTCACTTCGAGTTCCAGCAGGCGCGGGTCCAGTCTCGATTCGTCCAGCACGGCGCGGACGCGTTCGAGGAAGCCCCTGCTCCGGAATTCGAGCGCTGAGATGTTGACCGCCAGTGGCACGGGTTCGAGGCCGGCCTTCTGCCATTCGCGAGCCTGCCGGCAGGCTTCCCGCAGGACCCATTGCCCGATCGGGACGATCAGCCCGCTGTCCTCGGCCACCGGCACGAACCTCCCGGGCTGAAGGAGCCCTCGGTCCGGGTGGCGCCAGCGAACCAAAGCCTCGGCGCCGGTTATCGCCCCGGTCTCGAGATCGACCTTCGGCTGGTAGTGGAGAAGGAACTCGCGGCGCTCGATGGCCACGCGCAGGCTGCCCTCGAGCGCCTGCCGCTCGATGATGCGCGTGTTCATCTCCTGCTCGAAGAACTGGAATTGATCGCGCCCGTGATCCTTGGCGTAGTACATCGCGATGTCGGCGTTCTTGATCAGCGCGTCCGCGTCCCCGCCGTCCTCGGGGTAGACGGCAATCCCGACGCTCACCGTGACGTGAAGTGCGCGCTTCCCCACGCGGTGGGGGCCGTTCACGGCCGCGACGATCTTCCCGGCCGCCGCCGCGACGTCGTCCCGATGCTGGACCTCCGAGAGCAGGATCACGAATTCGTCTCCGCCCTGCCTGCACACCGTGTCCGTCGCGCGCACGCTCTCCGACAGCCGGTTTGCGACCTCGCGGAGCAGTTGGTCGCCGGCGACATGCCCCAGCGAATCGTTCACGTGCTTGAAGCGGTCGAGGTCCAGGAACAGCACCGCGAGCTGGTGGCTGTGCCGATCCGCGGAGGCGATGGCGCTGGCCAGGCGGTCGTGCAGCAGGCTTCGGTTGGGCAGCCCTGTGAGCGCGTCGTGCTGGGCGAGCCGGGAGATTTCCGCGTAGAGGGCCCGCTCCCGAATCAGGTGGCTGCGCTCGGCCTCGGCTCGTTTCCGCGCCGAGATGTCCCGGATCGCGGCTATCACCAGGGGGCCGCGGCGGGTGTTCAGCGGCGAGAGGCTGATCTCGACCGGGAACTCGATCCCATCACTGCGCAGGCCGTAGAGCTCCGGCCCGTCGCCCATCGGCCGGCGACGCAGCTCCTCTTGGTAAGCCGCGCGGTGGTCCACATGCGCAGCCCGATAGCGCAGCGGGATCAGTGTTTCGATCGGCCGGCCGAGAAGGGCCGCCCTCGGGTATCCAAAAAGCTGTTCGGTAGGCCCGTTCAGCTGGAGGATGAGGCCCTGGTCGTCCACGATGACGAGGGCATCGGGGGCAGCCTCGAGAACGTCGCGCGCCGAGATACTGTCGTCCGGGTGCACCAGCCCGGTCGTCCGCCAGTCGCCATTGCTCACCGCAGCCTCCGAGAACCACGACAATTGCACACCGGTCCGGGACCCGCCTTGCAAGAACCGGCGCGCCGGTCAAGCTCGAGAGGCCGCAGCATCGGGCCTGGGGTAGAATCGACTATCCATGGATCACACACCCGGACCGCCAACCTCCAGCGCGGGTCACTCCTGCATCGAGTTCGATCGCGACGATCTGATCGTCCGCCTCGACATCACCATCCCGGGCGACACCAAAGCCATCTCTCCGCTGGTCGATTCTGTGATTGCCATGGTGAAGACCATGGAGTGCAGCGCCGGCAAGGAGTTCGAGATCGAAACGGGACTCCGCGAGGCGCTGGCGAACGCGATTCGCTACGGCTGCCGGCACGATCCCGACCGCAAGGTGCAGTGCGCGGTGGCATGTGACCAGAACCGCGGAGTGCTCATTGTCGTGCGGGATCCCGGGCCGGGGTTCGACCCGGCGTCGATTGCGAGCCCGCTGGTCGGCGAAAACGTGTTTTCGCATCACGGGCGGGGCATATACCTCATCAATCAACTGATGGACGAAGTGGTCTTCGCGCGCGGCGGCACCGAGATCCGCATGCGCAAGCGCTGACCGTACCTCCCGGCTGTGACCACCCGATGAACGAGACACGACGCAGCGCCGACCCGCCGGCAGTGACGGCCCGATTCGGGTGGCGCTACCACCACCTCGGCATCCCGCACCACGCTCCTCGTCCCGGCGAGCGGTCGCTCGACCACCTCGGCGTGCACGTGTGCGGCTTCGAGACGAGTCCGTACGGCATCGAGTGGATGCGCTTCGAACCGCACTGCCAGGTGCCGGAGGTGGTGAGGACCGTCCCGCACGTCGCATTCGTCGTGGATGACCTGGACGCCGCGCTCCAGGGGAAAGACATCCTCATCCCGCCCAACTCGCCGTCGCCTGGCGTGCGCGTGGCCTTCATCCTGGACGAGGGCGCGCCGATCGAGCTGTTGCAGTTCGACCAACCCGCGCAGCAGGAGACCGGTCGTCGGTGAAGGGGCGCGGCGGAGGCAGCCAGTGAAGACGCGGAAGCCAGCGACAATCGACGAGTACCTCGACACGCTGAGCGACGACAAGCGGGCGGCGCTCGAGAAGCTCCGCCGCGACGTCAAGGCCATCGTGCCCAAGGCCGAGGAGTGCATCAGCTACGGGATGCCGGCCTTTCGACTCGATGGCCGGATGCTCGCGTGGTTTGGGGCCGCCACGCGACACTGCGCCTTCTATCCAGGGGCTGCGCCGATCGCGGCCTGCAAGGAGGCGCTGGCGAGGTACGAGACGAGCAAGGGGACGATCCGGTTTCCGCCGGAAAAGCCGCTGCCCGCCTCGCTCGTCCGCCAGTTGATCAAGGCGCGCGTCGCAGAGCGGGCCGTGCTCAAGCAGCGTCGCGCGTGAGGAATCGCGGGACCGGGTTGCGTTGGGCAGCCGCCCGGTTCTCGCCGGGGCCGCACACCGGGCATCCGCACTCCGGCCCGCAGCAGCTCGCGACCGGGATGGCCTCCGGTTCCGTCGTCGGCAGCACCGCGCGCACGATCGTGCCGTCAGCGTCGCTGCTGATGTCCATCCGTCCGCGCAGCTGCCGCACGCGCTCCCGCATCCCCGCGATGCCCACGCCCACGTGGGCCGATCCCTTGGCCGGCGCGGACACCGCGTCCAGCACCTCGGGCGGGAGCCCCGCGCCATGGTCGCGGACTTCGAGCGTCGCGGAGTCTCCATCGCGTGACAGCGCAATCGTCACATTGGAACTGCCGGAGTGCCGGTGCACGTTGGCCAGCGCTTCCTGGACGATCCGGAAGAACGTCAGCTCGATTTCCCCCGGGAAGCGACCGAGGTTCGGCTGCACTTCGAGGACGGCGGCAATGCCGCTTCGCCGGCTGAAGCCGCTCGCATACCAGGGGAGGACGTACTCGAGGCCGAGGTCG
>CAVRWB010000013.1:0-44818 GCA_963724775.1 uncultured Acidobacteriota bacterium | reverse complement strand
TTGCCCGCTACCACCGGCGCGTGAACTCGTCGGCACTCACGACGAGGCTGCGCGTCGAGAAAGGGACGCTGATTGTCCCCGGCGATCAGTTCGGCATGGACGGTTACGTTCGCATCGGCTACGGCGGGCCGGAGCCCGAGCTGATGGAAGGGTTGGGGAGGCTGGAGGAAGTGCTGAAGGACTACGAGCAGGACTGAAGCCCCATGATCGTCCTCAATCTCGCTCTGGTCGGTTTCGGGAATGTGGGCCGACGGTTCGTTCGGCTGCTCGAGGAGTGCCGCGACGAGTTGAACGGGCGCCACGCGCTGGACTGGCGCATCGTCGGCATCGCGACGGCTCGGCACGGCAACGCATTCAGGCTTGAGGGACTCGATGCGGTGAGCGCCGCGGCGCACGTCGAGTCGCGCGGGAGCCTGGACGGTCTCGCGGCGCCCCTGCCGGCCGTATCCGGCGTCGACTTCATCCAGCAGGCCGTTCGCGCGGCACGTGTGTCGCCTCACCCGTGCGTCGTTGTCGAAACGACCGTCCTGGATGTCCAGGACGGCCAGCCGGCAACGGACCACCTGCGAGCCGCGCTCGGCGAGGGCGCGCACGCCATCACCGCCAACAAGGGTCCGGTCGCGTTCGCGTACGGCGAACTCGAACAACTGGCGCGCGCGGCCGGCCGGTCGTTCCTCTTCGAAGGGGCCGTCATGGACGGCATCCCGATTTTCAACCTCGTGCGCACCACCCTGCCCGCCGTCCGTATTGGTGGCCTGCGCGGCGTCGTGAACTCCACCACGAACTACATCATCACCGCGATGGAGCAGGGGCGCGAATTCGCCGAATCGCTCGCCGAGATGCAGGCGGCGGGGATCGCGGAGGCCGATGCGTCGCTGGATGTGGACGGGTGGGACGCGGCGGCAAAGACAGCTGCCCTCGCAAACGTCCTGATGGGCGCCAGGCTCACTCCGCACACCGTTCAGCGGACGGGCATCGGGGCGCTGACGGGAGCCGACGTGCGCACGGCGGTCGCGAGAGGGCGACGGATCAAGCTCGTGTCGCGAGTGGAGTCGCGCGGGGGCGAGGTGACGGCGCGCGTCGGGCCGGAGGAACTGGCCGAGCACGATCTGCTCGCGACCCTGCGCGACCAGCAGAACGCGCTCGTCCTCGAGACCGATCTTCTGGGCGACTTCTCGATCGTTCAGCTAGGCGGCGGCCTGACCCAGACCGCCTATGCGTTGGTGACGGATTTGGTGGAGGTGGGACGGCGGGTTGGAGCAGGAAGTGAGAACGCAGAACGAAGAAGTAAGAACTGAGAACGGACAAGTCAGAAAGGACGACACCAGCGAGTGCGTGCTTCCCCTTTCTACGTTCTACCTTCTACGTTCTACCTTCTACGTTCCGCGTTCAGGCCGTGGCGGCCAGCGCCTCGCGCAGCTTCTTCTCGTCGTATCCGCGCACCACGTAGTCGCCGACGATCGTCACCGGGATCGTCATGATGCCCAGGGCGACCATCTCGTTGAACGCCTCGGGGTCGTCGTCGACGTTCTTGACCGTGAAGGGCCGGCCGGTTCGTGAAAGAAACTCTTTCACCCGCTTGCAGGCGCTTCAATGCCCGCCCGAATAGACCTTGATATCAACCATAATAGAATGTCCGAGAATGGCACATCCCAACCAGGGCCCGCTCGAAGGCCTGCTGGTGCTCGACCTGTCGCGCGTGCTCTCCGGTCCCTATTGTACGATGCTCCTCGCCGACATGGGCGCGCGGGTTGTGAAAGTTGAGCAGCCCGGGCGGGGCGACGAGACGCGCACCTGGGGCCCGCCGTTCCTCGGCGGCGAGAGCGCGTACTTCCTCAGCATCAACCGCAACAAGGAAAGCCTGACGCTGAACCTCAAGCGGCCGGAAGGCGTCCGGCTGGCGGCGGCGCTCGCGGCGCGCGCCGATGTCCTCGTCGAGAACTTCCGTCCCGGCACCCTGGATTGCCTCGGCCTCGGCCACGACATCCTCGCGGGGTCCAACCCTCGCCTCATCACCTGCTCGATCTCCGGGTTCGGCCAGGACGGCCCGAAGCGCGATCGCCCTGGTTACGACATGGTGATCCAGGCGGAGGGCGGACTGATGGACATCACGGGCCCGGCGGAGGGCAGCGGGTACCGCCTGGGTGTCGCGGTCGCGGACATCCTGACCGGCATGCTGGCGGCGCAGGGCGTGCTGCTGGCCATTCACGCCCGCGAGCGCACCGGCCGCGGCCAGAAGGTGGACGTGGCGATGCTCGACTCGGTGGCGGCGCTCCTCAGCTACCAGGCCGGCCTCCAGTTTGCCGGTCAGGCGCCCCGGCGCATGGGCAACCGGCATCCGACGATTGCGCCGTACGACTCGTTCGATACGGCAGACGGCGGGATGGTGCTGGCCGTCGGCAACGACGAGCAATGGCAGCGCTTCTGCACGATTGCCGGCTTGCCCTCGCTCGGCGACAACGTGGATTTTGCGGACAATCCGGGCCGCGTGCGCCACTACGACGCGCTTCGCCCCGCGATTGCCGATGCGATGCGCACGCGCACGACTGCCGAGTGGGTGGAGACGCTGACGAGGCAGGGCGTCCCCTGCGGCTCCGTGAGGAGCGTCGGCGAGGTCCTGCAGGATCCACAGCTCGCCGCGCGCGAAATGGTCACGCATCTCGAGCACGAGACAGCCGGAACCATCGGTCAACTGGGCGTCCCCATCAAGTTGTCGGACACCCCCGGCAGCGTCCGCACGCCTCCGCCGAGGCTCGGGGAGCACACGGACGCGATCCTCCGTCACGACCTCGGGCTCGCCGACGACGAGATACGGCGACTGCGGGAGGACGGGGCGGTATAACAACAAGAGGCATTTAGCGATTCGACGATTTGTCGATTGTCGATTGATGATTGCGCAGGTCACCCCGACCCGATCGGCACTCGTCACTCGTCAATCGTCAATCGTCAATACTCGGTTTTGTCTTCCTTATGGAAATCTCCGACATCCGCCGCCGGTTCCGCATGGCGCTCGAACAAGCGAAGAAGGTCTCGGCCGAGCGGCGCGTGCGGGCCGACGCCGCCTCGATCGCCTACGCGGCGTTCCTGCGCGACGTCGCCATCCCCGTCTTTCGCATGTTCTCGAACGTCGCGAAGGCGGAAGGGCAGCCGTTCACGATCTTCACGCCGGCCGACGGCGTCCGCCTCGTGTCGGAACGGCACGCCGACGACTTCATCGAGTTGTTCCTGGATGCCTCGCAGGATCCGCCGGACGTGGTGGCGCGCGTCAACCGCCGGCGAGGGGGCGACCTGATCACGGCCGAGCGGCCGGTGCGCGCGGGCGCGCCGATCAACGGCCTCACGGACGAGGACGTGCTGGCGCTGCTCCTCGGGGAGATAGGGAATCTGACGGAAAGGTAGTGTTCAGAGAGATTTTGGCCATTTAGCGATTTGACGATTCTTCGATTTGGTACGCTGTCCCTCAGTCCGCGACCCACGCGGGCGCGGGGGAAAAATCGCAAAATCGCAAAATCGAGAAATCGCCCAAATCGTCTTCAGGCCAGTCTTTCCACAAAGCTCGTGTCCACTCCTTCGCGCCTGAGCACCGCGAGGAACGCCTGGCGTTCGAAGGCCTTGCGGTAGGCCTCCTTCACGTCCACGACGCCGCTCTGGACGAACGCGGCCAGCGCGTCGTTCAGCGGCACCATCCCGTGCTTGCGCCCGCTGTCGATCGCCAGCGGCAACTGGCTGATGCGGCCCTCGGCGATCAGGTTGGCGATCGACGGCATGTTGAGCAGCACCTCGCGCGCCGCCACGCGGCCCCCGCTGCTCTTGCGCAGCAGCACCTGCGACACCACGCCGCGCAGGCCCTCCGCCAGCGCCAGCCGCATCTGGGTGCGCCGCTCCTCCGGTGCCTGATCCAGCACCTTGCCGATGGCCGTCGCGGCGCCGTGGGCCGAGACCGCGCCAATCACCAGGTGCCCCGCCTCCATCGCCTCGAGCGCCAGCCGCACCACCTCCGGCGATCCCATGTCCTCGATGACCAGCACGTCGGGGTTCTCGCGCAAGGCCGCGCGCACGACGACGGCGAGGTCCTCGTTGCCGCCGCGCACCTCGCGCTGGCTCACGAGGCAGCTTCGGCTCTCGTGCACGAACTTGATCTGGCTCTCGACGGTGATGACGTAGTCGTTGCGGGTCCGGTTGATCAGGTCCACGAGCGACGAGACGAGCGTGGACTTGCCGCTCGCGCGCGGGCCGGCGACGAGGATCAAGCCCTCGGGCTCGGCGCAGAGCGCCTGGATCTCGCGCGCCAGGCCGAGTTGCTCGGCGCTGGTCGGGCGAGCCGAGATCATCCGGAAGATGCCGCCGGGGCCGCGGTGGTCGCGGAAGCTCTGGCACCGGATGCGCCCGACTTCCGGCACCTCCGACATCCACTCGGTGCCCTCGCCCGCCTCCAGCGCCTCGCGGCTCCGTTCGGGCGCGAGGTCGAGGAGCAGCGATTCCACCTCGTGCGCGCTCAGCACGGGTTCGCCGTCGAGCACCGCGATCTCGCCGTCCACGCGCACCGACGGGCGGGCCTGCGCCATCAGGTAGAGCGTGTTGGCGCCGCGCGCGGCGGACAAGCGGAGCAGCCGGTCGATGCCGGCAATGCGGGGTGATGGCAGCGTGCGGCTTTGCGGCTCCATACGCACCGGGTTGCGCGCGAGGGGCAGCACGACGGCCGGGGCGGGCTCCGGCACGACGGCGGCGATCGGGCGCAGGGAGACGGGCGCCGCGTCTTTCGCGGGCGCCGGGTGGACGGGCTCGTCGAACACGAACGGCGTGGGCGGGCGCTCGACGATCGGAGCGGCCGCCAGCGGACGAAGGAGCGGTTCTGCAGCCGGCGGACGAACGACCGCCTCGGGGACGGGAACAGGCGCCGCCGGCACGGCTGCAGGGGCGAGGCTCTTGACGACCGCGGCGGCGGCTGGAGGCGCCTCGACGGCCGCTACCACGGGGTCCGGAGCGGGTCTCCTCTTCTTACCCTTGGGCGGCACGTCCACCGCCGCCGTTGTCGGCTTCGGCGGCTCGATGGCCGCGGTGGGTTCCGGCTTGGGTTCAGGCTCGCGTTCAGGCTCGGGCGCGGTTTCCGGATCGGGTTCAACCGCCGCCTCCAGTTGAACTGGCGCGGACGTGGGTTCCCGCTGGACTTGAACCGGCGCGGGCACGGGCCCCGGCTCGAGGGGCGCCGGCTCGGTCATCGGTTCGGGCTCGAGATGCACCGGCGCGGGCGCCGGGATTTCGTCCACTGTCGCGTCTCCGGCCACGGGCCGCTCGGCCTCGCTGACACCCGGAGGAGTGGAAGCCATTGCGGGAGGAGCCGAAGGCGCTACCACCGGCTGTGGCCCGGCTTGCGCTCTGCGATGACGTCGAACCTCGATCCAGATGTCGTCGCCGCCGCGTGCGGCAACCACCGTGAAGCGGTCGCCCTGCGCGGCCGCTGAGCGAGCCAGTTCGTGTTCGATCGCACCCAGCTCGTCGAGCGCGCGGCGGGCGTCGAATGGCAGCAGCTGGCCGAGCATCCCCGTGACCGCCTCGAGGGTGAGCGGGCGCGACGACAATTCGACGGGGCCGGACGAGGCGACGACATAGGGGCGCTCCCCCACGTGCATCACCAGCGCGTCGCCGTCCGCCCGCACGATTGCGGTCAACAGAGAGTTGACCAAGATTACAGGTGCTCCTATGTGGCGGCCTGCGGGCCGCGTCCTCTAGCTGTGTCGGCGCCAATGGCCACGCTCATTAGGCCGCGCCGTCGCGCGGCACGGGCGGCTGTCCGGGCCGCGCCTCGTAGACGCGGACCATTTCGACCAGCTTGTAGCCGCGAGTCTGGTAAGGGGGAATGATGCGTTGCGTGCGCAGGTACTGCAACATCCCCCCGTCGGAGTAGTCGGCGGGACCAACTCCCTGCACCAGTGCGAGGCGGGCTTCGAGGCCGGCCAGCGTGAGCAGCGGCTCCGCGATGCGGCGGGTGGTCGGTACGATGCCGAGCCACCGGGCAGGGACCTCGCGCGTCGCGGTGGCGAAGGTGACGAAGATCTCGTTCACCAGGAAGTTGAAGCCGGCGCCGCTCCGGCTCGCGGGCGCGTCCTCGACCTTGAGAGTGGCGATCTCCTCGAAGACCCTGAGGATCTCCACCAGCTCGATGGTGAAGTCGCCGTCGCCCGACCAGCCGGTGGTGTCGAGGGTCATAGTCTACCGAGTCGACGGAGTCGACGGAGTCAGGAGTCACGGAGTCCACGGAGTCACGGAGTCCGGAGTCACGGAGATAGAGGGCCGGCCTGGATGAGATTGAGGATGTCCCCCGGCGTGTCCGCGAAGCGCTCGCCGCCGTGCAGTTGTGCCGGGTCGAAGGTGACCTGGCCGAAGCCGTAGCGGGCGATGCAGATTGACGTCCCCGCGGCGCGCGCCGTCAGGAGATCGACCGTGGAATCGCCCACCATCAAGACGCGCGACGCGTCCACACCGGCCGCGCCGGCGAGGTGGGCGAGGCCGTCGGGATGCGGCTTGCGGCGGAACGCGCCATCGCCGCCGACGATCTCCGCAAAGTAGTGCGAGAGGCGACAGGCATCCAGGATCTTGCGCGTGGCGTCGCCCGGCTTGTTGGTGAGGACCGCGAGGCGCGCAAGCGCGGACGCATCGTCCAGCAGCTGGCCGATCCCCGGGTACGGAGCCGTCTGGCCGGGCAGCAGGCTGTCATAGACCTCGAGGAACCGCGCCAGCGCCTGGTCCTCGTCCACATGCGCCCCGGACGCCGCGATGGCGCGGCCGACGAGCAACCGCGCGCCTTCGCCCACCATGCGCGCCACCGCGTCGCGCGACAGCGCCCGCCCCCCATGCTCGGTGACGACGCGGTTCACCGCGACGCACAAGTCGCCGATCGAATCGATCAGCGTCCCGTCAAGGTCGAAGACGACGAGGGAGAACATAAGAAGAGTGCAAGGTGCAAGGGTGCAACGGTGCAAGGGTGCAAGGTGCACGGTGCAGGGCCGCTTCATTCGTCATTCGCCATTCGCCAGTCGTCATCGTCATTCGCCATTCGCCAATCGTCAATCGTCAATGCCTGCTCCTAGCCCCTAGCCCCTAGTTCCTAGTTCCTCGGCGATGGAGCGAGATACTCCGTCGGGTCCGCCACACTCGCCGCCGCGAACGCGTCGCGGCGCTCGCGGCACTTGCTGCACAGGCCGCAGTGACGGCCGTGTGAGGGATTCATGCACGACAGCGTGAGCTCGAACGGGACGCCCAGCGCGCCTCCGAGCGCCACCACCTCCTCTTTGTGCATGGTCGCCAGTGGCGCGCCGATGGTCACCTCGTGGGCGAGACCGAGAGACAGCGCGTGGGCCATGGCGCTGAAGAAGTCGGGGGTCGCGTCCGGAAACGGGTTACCGGCCAGTGTACCCATGACGATCCGCGGCACGCCCCGGGACGCGCACAGGACGGCCGCCTTCGACAGCAGGAGCACGTTGCGCCCCGCCAGGTAGACATCCTCGTCCGGCGTGTCGTAGGCGGGAGGCGCGGCGCGGAGCGCCCAGTGCCCGGCCGGGTAAAGGTCCGCCACGTCCACGCGCAGGCGGACGAGGGGCGAGACGCGGTCCCGGAACAGCGACGCCTCGAGCAGCCGGTCGAGCAGCGCGAGTTCTTCGGTCTCCCAAGACAGGCCCGCGCAGACGTACACCGGCAGGACGGCGTGGTCGCGCGCCTCGAGCGCCAGGAGCACCGCACTGTCCAGCCCCCCGGAGCACAAGACCGCAACCTGAGGATGGGACACCAGAACCTCCCGCTGAGTTCAAGCGCGGTATCGACGATTTCCGACGATTGGCGAATGACGATTGCACGCGTTCACTCGTCAATCGGCAGTCGTCAATCATCAATCGGCAATGCGACCGCGGAGCTTGTCTGAACTACAATTCCCTCATGTACTCCGTCACCAAGCGCATCGACTTCTGCTACGGCCACCGGCTGCTCGACTACGACGGGATCTGCAAGCACCCGCACGGCCACAACGCGGTGGCCGAGATCGAGATCCGCACCGATTCGCTCGACCCCCGCAACATGGTCTGCGACTTCAGCGACATCAAGCGCGTGGTGAAAGGCTGGATCGATCGCCAGCTCGATCACCAGATGGTCCTGCGCCGCGACGACCCCCTGGTCGGGCCACTGCAGTCGCTCGGCGAGCCGGTCTTCCTCGTCGACACCAACCCCACCGTGGAGCTGATCGCCCAGCTGATCTTCAACTATACAAGGGAGCAGGGATTCAACGTGGTGAAGGTGAAGGTGTGGGAGACGCCGACGTTGTACGCAAGCTTCACGGGAGACTGACGCCCGCGACGCGGGCGGAAGTGAGAACGTTCTCAGTTCACAGTTCTGCGGTCAGAGCTTCCGAATGGAGATGGCCCCGCTGCCGCTTCGGACCCGCAGCAGCTTCCCGCCGGCGCCGAGCGGCCGCTTCATGGAACTGCGCGATTCCTCGCCCGGTCCGCCGGCGCCCTCGTCGCCGAACCCCTCGAGGTGAACCCGGCCATCCCCGGTGCTCGCATCCAGGTTCGCGGCAAAGCCCTCGGGCACTTCCAGCCGGATGTTGCCGTCGCCGGTCCGCAGCTCCCAGTCGTCGGTCATCGCCGAGCCTTCGTCCAGGCGGACGGTGAGGGTGCCGTCGCCGGTCCGCAGCCGGAGTCCGGCCAGTCGGCCGTTGACCGAACCGCTGCCATCGCCGGTGTCGATGTCGGCCGTGCCCTGGATGTCCTCGAACGTCACGGAGCCGTCGCCGGTGTGCGCCCGGACCGATCCCGCGAGGTCGACCGCCTTCACGCTGCCGTCCCCGGTGTTCAGCTCGACGCGGCCATCGATCCGCTCCACGTCGATCGACCCGTCGCCCGTTCGGGCCACCAGGTTGCACTTTCGCGGGACGGTGGCGATGATCCTGGCGCTCGGCGACACCTTCAGGCCGAAGAGCGACTGCACCGCGGCCGGCTTCTTCACCTCGAGCGTAATGGCGCTTCCCGCCTGCTCGGCCCGGACCTCGATCGCGTCGGCCAGCGCCTTGTCCGCCGCCTGCTTCTCCACCTCGATTCGGACTTCCGGCTTGTCCCACGACCGCACTTCCACCGACCCGTCGAAGGTGATGACGGTCAGGTCCGGGGTTCCCGAGACCTTGAAGGTCTTCTCCTCCCTTGTCGAGTAGCGACCCGCGTCGACACTCACCACGCAGGCGCTGGACGACAGGGCGAGGCCGGCGGCGGCGAGAACGGGCAGGGCGCGGTGCAGTCGGCGGTTCATGGAGTTCTCCCTCGCCGGGTTAGACGGGATCGGCGCGTCCGCAGTTCAGTCAGCGGGCGCCCGCTCCGGCCGCCAGTCGGGGTGCGCGTGCAGCTTCCGGCCGGCCAGCGGAAGCGTCCCGGTGTCCTCCCGGCGCCGGCCTCGCTTCCCCCGCGGCCGGAACATCGCGCGGTCGAGGCGCGACAGCAGCCTTGCCAGGCCGCGCTCGTCGGGTGCCGAGATGACGAGGACGCCGGTCGATCCGGCTGGTGGAAACGTCCGGTCATCGAGGTAATCACGGTCGAGCGTCAGCAACGTTCGCCGCAGTTGGGTCGCGTTGCGGAAGTGTTCGGTGTCCGGCAGGCGCCGCAAGTCGTCGTGCTCGACGACGAACAGGACGTCCCAGTGGAGGCGGGTGCGGAGGAAGGCGACGAGGCCGGCCGGGATGTTCGCGTCCGCATAGACCCGCGGCTGCGCCGCCAGTTGCTCCGCCACCGGCGCAAGCTCCGACGCCAGCGACTTCATATGTTCAGCGTATCACTAGGGGCTAGGGGCTAGGGGCTGGGGGCTAGGGGCTAGGAAAGGCATTGACGAGTGACGACTGGCGAATGACGAATGACGGATGACGAATGGTCCAGCCGTGCACCATGTCCGAGGGGCTAGAATACCGGCCATGACCACAGAGCAGATCCTCATCCTGGCCGGCGTCGTGGTGGTGCTCCTCCTCGCAGGCGTCATCCTCCTCATCCAGCGCAAGGGCCGGCCATTCGCGGCGGGCGACGTCTTCCGCGCGAGCCGCCTCAGCTCCGGGAACCGCCTGTTCCCCACCCAGGTCCTGATCACCCGCACGAGCGTGGTGCATTACACCCCGCAGTGGATCGGAAAGCTCGAACACACCATCCACATCGCCCACATCGCATCAGTGCGCATCGACACCCACCTCATCTTTTCTGACGTCTTCATCGAGACGAGCGGCGGCGTCAGCCCGATCAGCTGCTACGGCCACCACAAGCAAGACGCGGTGCGCATGAAGGAGCTGATCGACAAGTACCAGTCCGAGTACTTCCAGGCGCCGGGCTCGCAGCCGGGAACTGTTGGGCGGCCGACCACGGGCCGATAGATCAAGAGCCGGGCGAACGACCCGGCTCACTGTGGACCAAATCGACTTCCTCTCGCGCCGCCCCGTCGAACCGCGTCCCCGGCACACCGGCCCCGTCCCGGACCTGGCGACACGGTTCCGCACGCTCGTCCAGTCGCCCCTGCGCGCAGGCATCCTGCGCTACACGCATTCCCGGCCAAGCGAGTCGTTCGACGCCGAGACGCTGATGCAGGTGTTCGGCCGGATGCGGCTGGACGTCGACAACTGCGTGTCGGAGTTGGTCCACTTCGGTGTGCTCAAGCGCGCGACCGGTGCTCCGTCGCGTTACATCGCGGCGCGCCCCGAGCAGGAGGTCGTCGGACGCCTGCTCGAGGACTTCCTCGATCGGCGCGCGACGGTCAGCCACGAGGACCAGTCGCCGTCGGTACAGCGCTTTCGCGAGATGATCGGCCGCGACGAGAAGATGCTCGTCGTCTTCGAGTGGATCCGGACGGCGGCCAAGTCGGACATCGCGGTGCTGATCCTCGGGCCCACGGGTTCGGGCAAGGAAGTCGTCGCCCGGATGATCCACGAGCTGAGCCGGCGGGGAGCGGGCAAATTCCAGGCCGTCAACTGCGCCGCGCTGCCGGACACGCTGTTCGAATCGGAGATCTTCGGCCACGAGCGGGGCGCGTACACCGGGGCGCACGACCGCAAACCCGGGCGCCTGGAACTGGCAAACGAGGGCACCCTCTTCCTCGACGAGATCGGCGACCTCTCCATCGTCGCGCAGGCCAAGTTGCTCCGCGTGCTCGAGGAGCACCGGTTCGAACGCCTCGGCGGCAACCGCGCGATCGAGGTCGACTTCCGGCTGATCTCCGCCACCAACCGCGCGCTCGACCAGTTCGTGCGAGAGGGGCGCTTCCGCGAGGACCTGTACTACCGCGTGAACGCCTTCTCGATCCGGCTGCCCTCGCTTCGCGAGCGGCAGGTGGACATCCCGGTGCTGGCGCAGCGCTTCCTGGCGCGCTACTGCGCCGCCAATGGCCTGCCCATCGACGCCAAGGTGCTCTCGCGCGAGGCGCTCGAGGCCTTCTCGACCTACCCCTGGCCGGGGAACATCCGCGAGCTCGAGAGCACGGTGTCGCGTGCGGCGCTGTCGGCGCCCGGCCGCAACATCCGTGCATCGGACGTCGACTTCCTGCACGCGAACGCCGAACCCCTCGAGCCGACCCGCGAGCGCATGCCCTCGCTCCACGAGGTCGAGCGGGCGCACATCATCCGCGTCCTGGAAGCGGTCGGCTGGAACAAGAAGGAAGCGGCGGAAGTCCTCGAGATCAGCCGCGGCACGCTGTACCGCAAGATCAGCGAATACAACCTCGAACCCGCCCAGACCGGCCAGCCTCGGATGTCTCGAACTGGCACAAGTCGCGAGTAGCGCCACGGTTTCTGGCCTTTTGTGGCCTGATTCTTCGACCTTCCCTGTTGTTCCATTCCAGCACAATCGCACCAAAGCCGTAAGTCGCTGATTAACAGCGACTTACGGCAAGTCTGGCCGCTGCCCTTGTGCCACAAGGGAACACGACTGGGGTGCTGGCATGGCGCGCGCGCAAGCCTTCACCCGTTCGACTTGGCCTCTAAGCGTCACATTCACAATGTGTTACGAGGATAGTTGACGCGTGGCCCGCGCGCGGCAGCCCTTTTGCCATTGCTGTGGGCAGTGTTCTCCACTCAATCGTCCGGTGATTCGGCGTTCAACAGGACCCTGAGGGTGGGGGTCGCGTGGTTCGAGGCGCACCGGGTGAGCGCGCTTTCGGCCGTGGGCATTCTCGCCGCTGCTGGCGCGGCCGGCCTGCTCGCCTCGGGCCGCGAGGTGCTGGGCGCTGCCACCGGGGCGGCGGCGCTGTTCGCCTGGTACTTCTGTCACCGGAACGGCCAGCTGCTCTGGGACGCCGCCGATCGCGGCCGGCAGCTGTCGGATCTGCACCTCTCGACCATCGAGGCGCTCGCGCTCGCCATCGACGCCAAGGACAAGACCGCCGCCAGCCACATTCGCCGCGTTCAGCACTACGCCGAGTCGCTCGCCCGCGCGGTCGGCGCGTCCGAGGACGAGGTCCGGGGCGTGACGACGGCCGCCCTCCTGCACGACATCGGGAAGCTGGCGATCCCGGAGCACATCCTCTCGAAGCCGGGGCGGCTCACCGAAGAGGAATTCGAAAAGATTCGCATTCATCCGCAGGTGGGCTTCCAGATCATCGAGCACGTGCCTTTTCCCTACCCGGTCGCGCCGCTGGTCCTGTGCCATCACGAGCGCTGGGACGGCAAGGGTTACCCGCTCGGCCTGCGCGGCGCGGACATCCCGCTCGGCGCGCGCGTCCTGGCCGTTGCGGATTACTTCGACTCGGTCACGCGCGACCGCCCGTATCACAAGCGCGTCGCGCGCGAAATCGCCACCGTGCTCGTGCGCCAGGAAGCCGGCCGTGCGCTCGACCCGGACCTCGTGTCGGCGTTCCTCGAGCTGCTGCCCGGCGTCGGCGACCCCGAGGCCGAGACGGCCGCGCCCGAACTGCGGATTTCCGGCATGACGGCGCTGCGCAGCGGCACCGTCGGCGTCACGGAGCGCTCGGCGTACGAGAATATCGCCCACGCCCACCAGGAGATCTACGCGCTCTACGAGATTGCGCAGGCGATCGGGTCGACGCTCGATGTCGCCGACACCATGTCGCTCATCGCGGGCAAGCTGTCGCCCCTCGTGCCGTTCTCGTGCTGCGCGCTCTTCGTGCGCGACGAGGACGAGATGCTCCGGTGCCGGTTCGCGAGCGGCATGGACTCGGACGACATCCGCCGCCTTACGCTGCCGCCGGGACACGGGCTGGCCGGGTGGGTGGTCCGCAACCGGCGCTCGCTCGTGAGCGGCCGGCCGGCGGTGGACTTCGACCGCGACGACGACGGTACGGTGGCGCCGCACCTGTATTCGGCCCTGGCGTCGCCCCTGATCTCGAACGACCGCGTCATCGGCGCGCTGGCGGTGTACCACTCGGAGCCGGGCTTCTACACCGAGGACCACCGCCGGCTCCTGGATCGCGTCGCGGAACAGGCGGCGGCCGCCGTGTCGAACTCGATCGTCTTCGAGCAGACGCGGCAGGCGTCCCTCAGCGACCCGCTGACGGGCCTGCCGAACAGCCGGTTCATGCTCGGGTATCTCAGCCGCGAGCTTTCGCGCGCGGATCGCCACGAGCGCCCCGTGTCGATCCTCGTGCTCGACCTCGACGACTTCAAGGAGATCAACGACAACCACGGCCACCACGTTGGCGACCGCGCGCTGCGCGAGGTGGCCCGCGTCCTGCGCGAAACCATTCGCCCCTACGATATCTGCGTCCGCTACGCCGGCGACGAGTTCATCATCGTCCTCCCCGACTGCGGGCAGGAGGAGGCGGATACCAAGCGGGTGGAACTGCAGCAGGCGATCGACATGCTGAAGTTCGAGGCGGCGCCGGGGCAGCAAGTGCCGCTCAGCCTGAGCATCGGCGCGGCCGTCTTCCCGGGCGACGGAACGAGCTACGAGAGCCTGCTCGCGGCCGCCGACGGCCGGATGTATCTCGACAAGCGGTCCCGGAAGCACCGATCGGCGGCCGATCCGGACGCGCCGCACGATCCGCTGTTCCACGAGTTGGGCCTCGCCCTGCCCGCGGGGCGCGTGAACTGACGTAAGATCGGCTCAGTGCCCCTTCTGTCGCTGTCCATTCTCGACGCCCGCTACGAAACTCCCCGCAATCGAGTGATCCGTCTCGACCTTGGCAACGTCCGCTTCGACTTCGACGCCGGCCAGTACGTCCTGCTCGGTCAGCAGGGCGCCGCGGAGCCACGCCCCTACTCGGTCGCCTGCTCGCCCGAGCAGTGCCGGCGGGAGCGCGCCCTGGAGTTCCTCATCCAGGTGGCCGACGATGGCACGCCCGGCCCGCACTTGCCGCGCCTGCAGATCGGAGAAAGGGTGGAGGTGGACGGACCGGAGGGGCAGTTCGTGCTCCCAACCGGCCGGCTCGGCGGGGACCTGTTGTTGGTCGCCGGGGGAACGGGCGTCGCGCCCTTGAGAGCGATGTTGTGGCGGGTGCTGGAAG
Organism: uncultured Acidobacteriota bacterium; assembly: GCA_963724775.1. Classification (GTDB taxonomy): domain Bacteria; phylum Acidobacteriota; class Vicinamibacteria; order Vicinamibacterales; family Fen-181; genus CAVRWB01. Next base: position 30,352 of record CAVRWB010000013.1, on the reverse strand, counting down.
CGGGCGAGGGCGCGCGTGTGGGCCTCGTGTTGAGCGGCCGGACACCTGATGATCTGCCCTACGCCCGGGAGTTCCGGACGCTGGCAAACGAACGGCGAATCCATCTCGTCGAAACCGTGACGCGCGAAGCGCCCGATTCGTGGCAGGGGATCAGGGGGCGAATCGGCCGCGCGCAACTCGAAGCGGCGATGACCGGTCCCCAGCCGCTGTGCTACGTCTGCGGCCCGGACTCCCTCGTCGAGGACGTCCCCCGCCTCCTCGCCGCGCTCGGCGTCCCTCCCTCGCGCGTCTACACGGAGCACTGGGCGGATCAGGCGGCGAAGGAAGTGAGAACGGAGAACGTAGAACGAGGAACGTAGAACTTCTCCGTTCTAACTTCTCCGTTCTAACTCCCCTGTACCTGGAGTGTCGACCGCACGTCCTTCACCCCTCGCACGCCTTTCGCCAGCTGGATGGCTTTCTGCTCCTCGCCCCGGTTCCTGGCCGTCCCTGACAACGTGACAACGCCCTGCGCGGTGTTGACGTCGATCTTCAACGCGCCCACCTCGGGGTCGTTGAGAAGCGCCGTCTTCACGCGCGTGGTGATGGTTGCATCGTCGTAGGCGGCGGTGCCCTGAGGGCTGACGTGATGCGGAGCGCACGCAGGCAGCGTCAGGGACACGAGGACGGCCGCCAGGAGGAACGACAGGCGAGCGGTAGCATATCGCGGCATGGAACACCTCCTGCCGCTCAGGTGTGCAACCCGGATTCCATCTGACCGCAACGCTGGAGCTTTGCGCCACGGCTCAGCACTGGAGGCGCGCGCTACGGCTTCGTGTTTTTACGCTTTTCGTACGTGCGGCGGGGTTCGACGCCGCTCGTTACAGGCCCATCGCGTGGTAGCCCGCGTCCACCATGAGAATCTCGCCGGTCACGGCGCGGCCTGCATTGCCGAGCAGGAACATCGCCGCGTCCGCCACCTCGGCGGTCTCCACGTTGCGATGCAGAGGCGCCTTGTCGCGGTAGACCTGGAGGATGTCGGTGAAGCCCGAGATGCCCGATGAGGCGATGGTGCGAATAGGCCCGGCGGAGATTGCGTTGACCCGGATGTTTTCCTGCCCGAGGTCCGCCGCCAGGTAGCGGACGGTTGCCTCCAGGGCCGCCTTCGCGACGCCCATGACGTTGTAGTTCGGGAACACCCGCTGGCTGCCGAGGTAGGTGAGCGTGACGATGCTGCCGCCGCCGCGGCGGGCCATGAGAGGAAGGGCGCCCTGCGCCATCGAGATGAGCGAGTAGGCGCTGACATCGAGGGCCACGCGGAAGCCGTCGCGCGAGGTCTGGACAAACCGCGCCATCAGCTCGCTGCGGGGCGCGAAGGCGGCGCCGTGGACGACGAAGTCGAGGCCGCCGAACTGAGCATCGAGCGCCTCGAACAACTCGTTCACCTGGACGTCGCGAACCACGTCGCAGGGCAGGACCAGCGGCGAGTGGTCGAGCGTGGCCGCCAGTTCCTCGACGTTCTCCCTGAGACGCTCATCCTGGTACGTCAGCGCCAGCCGCGCGCCTGCGCCGGCCGCCGCCTGCGCGATCGCCCAGGCGATCGATCGCTTGTTGGCGACGCCGACGACCAAGCCGTACTTCCCCGCGAAGTCTGTCATCGCTCCTCGAGATGCGAGGTCACAGAGGTATCCGGTGGATTCCCAATCTTACAGTCTACCGCACCTGAGCAGTGCGAGGTTTGGAGGGTGAAGGGGATAAGAAGAGAGGCACGGAGGCACAGAGACTGTATCAGACTCAGCAGCGGTCTTCGCGGCTCGGCCACCTTTCGACACACCAGCGGTGGCCGAGCCGCGCGCGAGAGGACGGGAGTGCGGATGCGAGAGACAACGGGCGCAAGGTCTTTCGCATCCGCGCTCCCGCCCTCTCGCGCGCGCCGCGGGCGGCGCCGAAGACCGCGGACAGAGCTCTGCCAGATTGAGCGCTCTGTGTCTCTGTGTCTCTCTTAACCTACGTGAAGTGAGGATTGGGGCTTGCCGTCGCCGGGTCGTGCGATTGTCGAACGCGGGAGTCTCTCAGAATCTCGCCAATCTCCCTGACCTCTCATTTTGAGTGCTTCTTGTCCCTGCGCGGGGCCTGGCCGCCGCGAGGCGGGCGATGGAAGTCGTTCCGGGCGCCCGACGTGCGCCCGCCGGCGGCGCGTCCAAAGCCCCCCGTGCGCGAATTGTTGCCATAGCCGCCGCCGCGTCCCGTCGTGGCTGCGCGCGCGGCTGACGGTCCGCGGGCACCACGGAACTTCCCCGGCCGGCCCTGCGGCTGGCGCATGGTGAATTCGGGAGCCGGGCGCTGCGCCTGCTGGTTCTCGGGCCGCGGCAGCGTGGCGCGAATGAGGCGGCGATGCACGCGCCCGGCGGCGTCGTCTGGTCCTTCGCCGTTCTCGGGAGCCTCTGCGGCCTCGCCGTTGCCTGCCTCGTCCGCCGCGATCGCTTCAACGCGCTCGGGTTCCGGCTGGGCCTCGGGTGCGTCGGCCGGCGTGTCGTCGACCGGCAGGTTCGCCGCGTCCGGCGGCGCCTCGTCGCCGCTGCCAGTCGACGCGGCCGCCTGGGCGGACTGCATCGCGGCATCGGTGGTGACTGCCGCGAGGACTTCGTTGTACGCCTTCGACACCGAGTCCTTCTTGCGCCGCAGGACCGGGAGCTTCGCGCGCTTGTATTCGTGTTCCGCGTCGCACGTGGTGCAGCGCGTTTGCCGGACGTCGTCCTCGATCATCGCGACCACCGCGTGGTTGGTGATGCGGCGTTCGCGCGGACAGTAGTCGTCCAGGATGTCACCGAGCCGTAGCCGGCGCTGTTGCATGAGAGCCCCCGAAGATTTCGCTGGCGGGTAAGTGAAGAGTGTGCGAGGACACGGGATTCTAACAGAGCCATTCAAGCGCTCGCAATATTGCAGCTGCGCCGTCTCTCCATCGAGGAGCAGTGTTGGACGGTAATCTACGGAGTCAACCGTTAATCGTCGGCCATTGACGGCCAACGCTCGACGGAAGGTGCATAGGCCGTGCCCGCCGCCGCGCACACGCCTGGGGGCCGCTGTCCTTACGGCTTGCGGACGAAGCGGATCTCGTCCGCGAACATCTCACCGCCGCGAGGCAGCGCGGCAAACCACGCTCGCAGCCCCGCGGTGTCGGCGGTGAGCACGACGTTCTTCCTGGAGTCGAGCACCGGGTGCAGTTTCGGCAGCCGTCCCTGCTCGGCCTCCTTGAAGAACCAGTCGAAGTCGAAACCCGTCGCCGTCAAGGTATCGCCGAGCAACTGCAGCCTGACGGCGAAGTGCGCGGGAATCAGAAGCGATGCCGGGTCCGCGGAGTGCGCGGGTGTCAGGTCGAGCACCCGGCTTTCACCGACGCGCGTGAGGTACCCGGTGTAGACCACCGGGCCGCTCCGGGCGGGATACATTACTTTATACGATTTCCACTCGCCGCGCTCAACTGTTATCAGCGTCCGGTCATCCGTGCTCTCCCAGCGCCCGATGAGCGGCTCGTCGAACTCGATCGACGACGAGTCGTAGAAGGGCTGCGTGCTGACGACGAGGCAGGCGGACGAGAGCAAGGCGAGGGAAAGGACTGCGGCGAGGCGAAAGACAGTCATTTTGGCGATTTCATCTCTACAGCCCGGCGCCCTCGGGATATTGCAGGGCGAGCCGGAGGTCGCGCGCGAGGCCGTCCACCGTCGTCGCGCCATGTTGCCAGGCGGCGTCGGTCTCGAACCGCGCATCGCCGATGCGGTGGCCCCACGGGGCGATGACGCGCCGGATGGCGCGCGCGTCGGTCCGTTCGGCGTGCTCCTCGTCGAGGCGGCGCACCACGTCCGGCGCGACACGGATAAACGCCCGGAGCGCCGGCGCGGACTTGATCCAGTACTTGCGGCCGTTCCACGCGGCCGTAAACACTTGCGCCACCTGCTTGAAGTAGTTGACGAAGAAGTGCGCCGACTCGTCGCGGAAGTTCGCGGACCGCCGCGGACCGCCGAACGCCTCCGACGCGAAGAGGCGCTTGAGTTCCTGAGCCAGCGGCGCCTGCGCGACGCGGCCCTCGCCGACACCCAGCAGCTTGATCGTCCGGAAGAGCGCGGAATCCTCCCGGTCGTTCAGGATCCGGACGACGTCGTGGGCGGCCGCGAGGTTCTCATCCTTGTAGAGCTGGCGGCCAGCAAGGCTGACGAGATGCGACGCGTTGAGCCGCGTGTGCTTCGCGTTGATCGTCACGAACATCTGCACGACGTGATCTTCGGGGAGCTGATCGAAGATCACCGCCGGCACCGCAAACTCCTCCTCCCCAAAACGTTCGAGGTCCGCGTGCAGGGCGAGCAGCCGGTGCTGCCCGTCGATCGCCCGGAGGATGCCTTCACGCTCCGGCACGTGCAGGATGCCGACGCGCTGGCGCTCGTCCAGCGGCGAGAACGACAGCTTCTCGTCCGACGAGATGATGACGGCGCCCGGGATGGACGGCAGATCGCGCGCCTGGCGGCACTGTTCGTAGTAGTCGATCAGCTGTTCGATCTTGCGCCGGATGATCTGCCGCTGGTAGGCGCGGTCGGTGGAGGCGATGCGCCGCTCGAGGAGGTCCCAGTTGACGCGGCTGCGCGGACGCCGGCCCTTTCCGCGCACCGGGCCACCCGGTTGGCCGCCGTAGTTCAGCACCTCGAAGCGCACCAGCCGGTCGATGTCTCGCGCGGTCAGCGAGGCCTGATAGAATTGCACGCCAAACTGCTGCATCCGAATCGCGGCGACATTGATCATGGCTAAGGTCGCTGGGTGTGTTGTTCGCGCATTCTATCGGCCTGCACCCCCTGGCTCAACGGTTTTCGGCTGAAGATGCAGCATCCGGCGGCTGGCCAGGCGGCCGCCGCGCGCGCTCCCGCACGATTTTGCGTCAGTTAAAGCGCTGCAACCAAAGGAGTTGGCATGTCTGCTCGCGCCTCTCGCCTCCGGGCGGTGGCTGTGCTCGGCCTCCTCGTCGTCTTCGCCCTGGCTCACGGGGCGTCGCCGCGCGCGAGTGTCAGCCAACCACAAGACGACGATTTTGCCCGGGCCGTTCGTGAGTGGACGACCGCGCCGGAGTTCCTCAGCCCCCTCGTCGATCACCTCCCACGGGTCCCGGGGATTCCGTCTCCCAAGGAGGTCCTCGGTCACCATGTTGGTGCACCGAAGGAACTGACCTACTACGCCGACATCCTCCGCTATTACCGCGCGCTGGCGGCGGCGACGCCGCGTGTCCGCGTGATGACGATCGGCAAGACCGATGAAGGCCGCGACTACGTCGTCGTTGCGATTGCGTCCGCCGAGACGATGAAGGACCTCGAGCGATACCGGGGATATCTCGCGCAGCTCGCCGACCCTCGCGGGATCAGCGACGTGCAGGCGCACGAGATCATCGCGGCCGCCAAGCCGATCTACCACCTGATGGGAGGCCTGCACAGCGGAGAGACCGGCCCGCCCGAGATGCTGATGGAGCTGGCCTACCGGCTCGCCGCCGAAGAGTCGCCGCTGCTGCAGAAGATCCGCGACAACGTGATCGTCACGCTCACGCCTGTCGCCGAGCCTGACGGCCGCGACCGGTACGTCGACTGGTACTACGCCTACAAGACGGTGGAAACCGGCGAGAACGACAGCATGGGTGGGCCGCCGTACTGGGGCAAGTACGTCTTCCACGACAACAACCGCGACATCAACTACTCGCAGGCGATCAGTCGCCAGCTCCTCGCCTGGTATCTGCAGTGGCATCCGCCGGTCATGCACGACATTCACGAGTCGGTGCCGTTCCTCTACACCTTCAGCGGCCAGGCGCCGCAGAACCCGTCGCTCGATCCGATCCTCTACGGCGAGCTGCCCTGGTTTTCCAACTTCGAGATGGCGCAGGCGATCAAGTACGGGATGCCGGGCGTCTGGACGCACGCGTTCGTGGACATGTGGTCGCCCGGCTACTTCGGCTTCATGGCGTCGAACCACAACGGCCTGCTGCGCATGTACGAGATGTTCGGCAACGGCGGCGCGAACACGATGAAGCGCAAGGTGGATCGGGGCGAGGGCGCGCCCGGGGGCGCGAGCCAGACGACGCGCGAGTGGTACCGGCCGCTGCCGCCGTACAAGGAAGTCGAGTGGTCGATCCGCAACAACACGAACTACGCCGAGACGGGCGTCGCTGTCCGCGCTGCAGCTCACGGCAGCGATTCCCCCAGGTCATCCTCGAAAACTTCTACCAGAAGAGCCGGAACTGCATCGAGTCGGGCAAGAAGGAACCGCCCTACGCGTTCGTCATCCCGGCCGGCCAGCGCGATCTCACGCGCGTGGCCTTCGTCGTCAACACCCTGCGGATGCAGGGGATCGAAGTGGGCCGCATCAAGGCGGGCATTGAAGCTGAGCGACGGCAGCTATCCCTGCCGGCTCGCTGGTGATCAAGCGCGACCAGCCCTATGGCCGACTGGCGAAGATCCTGCTCGAGAAGCAGAACTACCCGGACCCCAGCCTTCGCACGTACGACGACAGCGGCTGGACGATGGGCCTGATGACCCACACCGAGATCAAGGAGACGGCGGACAAGACCGTGCTCGCTGCGGCCGTGGAACCGGTGATCGAGATCAAGCTGGAGACGCGATTCGACAGGATGCCCGCCGAGCCTTCAAGACACCGTCGGACAGGCGCCGCGCCTGCGCCTGGCGGCAGCAACAGCACCGGTGGGACGGGCGTCCCGCCCGTCCGTGGCGACGTCGCCAGCCCACTGGTGGTCGTCGCCAACGGAACGAGCAACCTCATCACCCTTCGTTACCGGGTGAAAGAAACGAAGGTGCGCGCGACAGAGCAGGCGTTCAAGGCCGGCGATCTCGAGGTGCCGGCGGGGTCGCTGGTCTTCGAGCCTGAGGACGGCCACGCAGTCACCAAGGCCGCCGAAGGCCTGGGGCTCGAGATGGCCGCACCGGCTGCGGCGCCCACCGTGCCGACCCACGACGTGGACGTGCCGCGCCTCGCGGTATTCAGCACGTGGAGCGGCACGCAGGAAGTGGGCTGGGTGCGCTATGCGTTCGATCAGTACGGCGTGCCGTACGACCTGATCTTCAAGGAGCGCGTGAAGCAGGGCGGCCTCCGCGCCGCCTACGACGTCATCGTCATCCCGAGCCAGGGCGGCAGCGGCAAGCGCCTCGTCTTCGACTTGGAGCCGAAAGCCAAGCCGCTCGCGTACAAGAAGACCGAGCGCTTCAAGTTCCTCGGCATGTATGGCGAGTCGGACGACATCACGGGCGGGATGGGGCTGCCGGGCGTGGCGGAACTGCAGAAGTTCGTGGAAGAGGGCGGCGTGCTGGTCACGCTGGGCGCGGCGAGCTACTTCCCGCCTGAGTTCGGCCTTGCGCGGCGCGTGGATGCCGCGCGCCCGTCCGCGCAGTTCTACGCGCCGGGCCCCGTGGTCCAGGCGGAGATCCTGAAGCCCGCCAACCCGATCTTCTACGGCTACGATCGGAAGACGCTTCCTGTCCGCTGGGCCGGCGGCCCGCTGCTGCGCGTCCCGGACGAGGACAAGGGCCAGGTGCTGATGCAGTTCCCGGGCGGCGACGCCAGCGTCCTGAGCGGACTGATGCGGGGCGCGGCCGAAATCCGGAACAGGCCGGCGGTCGTGGAAGTGCCCCTCGGAAAGGGCCAGCTGATCATCTTCGCCACCAACCCCTGCTACCGTTGGGAGAACCTCGGCGAGTTCAACATGCTCTTCAACACGATCCTGCATTGGAACGATTTGGGCCGTTGAGGCTGGGACGTACGCCGGTGCATCCGACAGGCGAGACGCCTGTCCTACGCATGCGACAGGCGAGACGCTCACGACAGGCGAGACGCCTGTCCTACGGTGGCGCAAACCTCCAGGTTTGCGATCGGTCAATTGGCGGCAAGCTCCGGTACTTCGCGCCGGGCGCGCCGCCATTCCTTCCACTGCGCGACCGCGCGGTTCTTCGCCATCGCCAGGGTGAACATCAGCAGGCTGAAGCCGGCGAAGGCGAGGACCGCGTCCCCGAAGGCCAGGTTCTTGTGGAGCGGCGCGCTGAAGATGCCGTAGACCAGCTCGACGTGCACCCAGTAGACGAAGAGCGACGCGCGGCCGAACTGCGCCATCGGGCTGAACAGGATATCGGGAACCTCATTCCGGCCGGCACGAATGGTTCCCGACACCTTGAACAGGCGAGGCCGCTGTTCCCAGAAGTACGTGGCCGACAGCATCGCGGTGACGAGGCCGACGCGCAGCAGGAAGAACGACGGCGCGCTGGTCCAGAACTGCGAGTCGGCGTAGATGGACGGCAGGTACGAGCCGGCGTAGCTGGCAATCGCCAGCAGGAGCGCGAGACCCGCCAGCCGTGCGTGGAAGCGCCGATCGGCGGCTTCCGCGCGCGGGCGATCGAGCAGCACCCCCACCAGGGCGCCCGCGAACACGAATCCCATCCAGGGAAAGAGCATGAAGTTGTTCCGGCCGGGTACCGGGCGGATGTACCACTGGATCGGACCGGGAAGCGCCTGCACGAGCGCCGAGGTGCGCACGAGCGGCGTGAGCAGCGTGACCAACAGCGTGGCGGCGCCAAGGACGATGATTCGCCGGCGGTAGTCGCGGGCGACCTGCCAGAGCGCCGCGGCCGCGACGATCGACGGTCCCATGATATTGAGGATGTCCACCTTCAGCACGCCGGCGAGCAGGGCCTTCGGGTTCAGCATGTAAGCCTGCAGGCGGAAGAGGTACGCCAGGCCGAACACCTGCCAGCCACGTCGCCGGACCGAGGCCGAGGCAGCGGCGGCGTCGCCCGTACGGCGCGCGCGGGCGCCGGCGCCAAGAGAGGCTGACACACCTGCCAGGAACAGGAACATCGGCGCCGCGAAGCCGGCGAGGATTCCCGCGCAGCCAAATGCGAAGGTGCTGCGGTCGCCGGGCCGCGTCCAGGCGTCCAGGACGTGGGCCTCGATCATGATTAGGATGGCAAGGCCGCGCATCCAGTCGATGTAGGAGAGGCGCCGCGCCCGAGGTCGCGATGATGGGCCAGGCAAAGCTGGAGCTTTGCCCCACGCCTCCGGAGCAACGACGCCGCCCGACGCTTCCGGGGTAACGGGCGGCGCCATCATCGCGCGGAGGCCGGCACGAGCACGAGGCGTTCGGCGGCAGCCGCGTCGATTGCCCGGCGGGAAAACGGGAGCGGGTGGTAGCGGCCACTGGCCCAGAGCGGAAAGAGGTCCGCGTAGTGCGCGCTGCCCGGCTGGCCGGACAGGCCTGGCACGTTGATCGTCATCGAGCGGTCCCAGTTCGAGACATCGATCACCTCGCGGAACGACGCGCCGGCCGTTTGCCTGGGCCCCGTTCCCGTGGCGTTAGGTGTCGTGGAATCGCCTCCTCGTGCCTCGTCTCCGGTGTTGAACACGGCCTTGCGCGCTGGAGTCGAGGCGAGCGGGTGCTCGAAGAAGGCGCGGTGTATTCTAGCCCACTCCCAGCCGGCGGCAGGACCAAGGCGGTCCTCGAGATCCCTCCACGCCTCGAGCAGCGTCGGGCCGGTGAGGGCGGAGACGAGCACCTGTCGGAGGTCGGCGTTCGGCCAAATGGCAAAGCTGGAGTTTTGCCCCACACCCCTCTCTGAGCTTTGTCCCACACGCGTCTCTGCGCTTTGCCCCGTGCCCCTCTTTGACGGTGTGGCGGCCACCTCCAGGTTGGCGTGAACCCGCGGCGTGCCGTCCACCCACGCATCGAGCGACGGTGAGACGGACGCGAGGCCGGCGTCCGCAAGCACGCGCACCACGCGCTCTGTGGTGAGGGCCGACGGCGCAGCCGCCCGGTCTTCAGCGGTCAGCCAGCGTTCCGACAGGGCGCGGGTGAGCCGCGGCAGCCACGTCTCGTAGAGGGCCGCGGCCGACGACGACTTCGACAGCGTTCCGTCCCACGAGGTGAGCATCCGCGCAGCCTCGCGTGCCATCGCTGGATCGGAGGACGCATCGAAGGCACCGGCGCCGCGCGCCTCGATGGCCCGCCGCAGCGCCGTCGACACCGCAACGGCGGCGAGAGAACGCTCGTCGTGCTGCAGGCGCTCGAAGCTGTCCACTGTGAATTTCCTCGACTCCGCGCGTTCCGTGGTCAACACGTCGAGGATCCGCGCGAAGCGGAAGGGGGCGCCAAACTCGAACCCGAGCGAGTGCGCGTACCCGCCCGGAAGGACGTTGTGATTGGCGGTGGCGATGAGGCCGCTCGCGGGGTTGTAGATCTGCGGCAGGTCGTCGACGCCCAGGAAGCCGCTCCACTCGTACTTGCCGTCCTGCCCGGGCACCGGCAGCAATCCATCCCAGTTCGGGCGGACGGGCGAGAGGCCGGCCGCAATCCAGCCGATGTTCCCGTCCACGTCGGCGTAGATCAGGTTCTCCGAAGGCACCTTCCATCCCGCGACCGCCGCCCTGAACTCGCGCCAGTTGGACGCGGTATTCAGCGCGAGCGATCGGAGATACCCGGCGGCGCCCGGTTCTGCGCCGACCCACCGGAGGGCGTAGGCGCGATGCTTCGCTTCGTCGACGTGGATGACCGGGCCGTGTCGCGTGAACCGGAGCTGCACCTCGCGCGCCGCCTGCCCGCGAACCGCGACGCGCTCTCGCTCGACGCGAACCGGTTCCCACGCGCCGCGATAGCTGTAGCGCGAATGGTCGGACGGGTCGAGCTGTTCGACGTAGAGGTCCTGCTGATCGATGCCGACGATCGTGAAGCCGAACGCCACCCGGTCGTTGTGGCCCGCCGCAATTCCGGGCAGCGCGGGCTCGCCGGCGCCGATCACGTTCCAGCCTGGCGCATTGAGGTGGACGGTGTAGCGCAGCGAGGGCAGCAGCAGCGCGCGGTGCGGGTCGTTCGCCAGCAATGGCTTGCCCGTCGCGGTCAGCCGGCCCGACACCACCCAGTCGTTGGAGCCAATCTCCTCGGGCCTGATGTCGAGTGGCGAAACGGCGAACGTGAAGATGTCGGGCGAAGCTCCAGCTTCGCCTGAGCGCGAACCTGGCGCGGCATTCGTGCTCTGTGCCACGTCCGCCGGGAACGCCACCGACTCGCTGATCCCATTCGTCAGCGCGAGGATCTCGTCGGACACGTCCGCGAGATCGAGGCCGTCGGGTACCTTCAGCCGGGTTGCCGGTTCGAGCGCGGCGAGTTCACTGGCGCGATCCGCACCGACCGCCCGAACCAGCCTGGCGCGCTGCACCTCCGTGCGCGCGTTGCGGGTCATCACGTAGCCCGCCATCCGCCCGATCACCACCTCGGGCGTCCACGGCTCCGGCCGCGTGCCGGTCAGCTGGAACTCGATCGGCAGCTTCCCTGCCGCCCTCGTCGCGACGGCTATCTGCGCGTTCACGCCAGCGACGAACGCCTCGACGATCGCGCGTGCGTCCGGCCGGTACGCCTGCCACTCCGCTTCCATGTCGCCGCGGTAGCGCAGCAGCCTGGCGAAGATGTCCCGGTTGACGACGGTGGGCCCGACGACCTCAGCGAGTTTGCCCTCGGCCATGCGGCGCCAGAGATCGAGCTGCCAGAGCCGGTCTTGTGCCGCAACGAAACCCTGCGCGAAGAAGAGGTCGTGCGTGTTCTTCGCGAAGATGTGCGGGACGCCCCACCGATCGCGGATGACCTCGACGGGGGCCTGCAGGCCGGGCACCGCCATCTCGCCGCTCGTTTGCGAAAGCGCGGCGCGGGCGCGCGCCCGCAGAGACGCCTCGTCTTCGGCCGGGGGCGACTGCGCGCCGATCGAGGGACCGGCCGCCCGCCAGGCGAGGAGGGCCGCTGCGAGGATGATGACGGCGAGGAGTCGGTTCATCGCGTGTCCTGGCGCCGACGCGGCCACGTAGAGCCGCGGCTACTGGGCTTACGCCGACGCGGGCACGGAGGCCCGCGGCTACTGGGCTTACGCCGACGCGGGCACGGAGGCCCGCGGCTACTGGGCTTACGCCGACGCGGGCACGGAGGCCCGCGACTACTTCTTGATGGTGAACGAGACGATCAGCTGGGTGTCGGGGCGGAACACCGCCCACACCGAGCAGTACTTCTCGCGGGAAAGGTCTATCGCGCGCTCCACGTGCTCCGGCTCCATCTGCCCGGTCAGCTCGAACTCGAGGCTGATCTTCACGAAGCGCTTTGGATCGTCGTTCGATCGCTCGCCATGGAACTTCGTCTTGAGCGATGCCACCGGGTGCCGGCCGCGCGCCAGGATGTGGACCAGGTCGATCGACATGCAGGCCATCAGCGACAGCGCGAGCGTCTGCACCGGCGTCGGCGCCGCCTCGGCGCTCCCGTCGAAGCCCATCTCGTGCTTTCCCACGAAGCCCGTGAACTGCTGCTCGCCGTCCCATTCCATCGTCGCGTTGACCGGTCGGACTTCTGGCATGTCGTCGTCTCCTTGTGCTACGGCTGTGCTATGCCTCATGGCGGAAGAGGAAATCGAGCGCGGCGAGGGTGAGCGCCTTCACGCCGATCGGCAGCGCATCCTCGTCCAGGTCGAAGGTCTCCGTGTGGAGCATCGACGTCGTGCCCTTCGCCTCGTTCGCCGTCCCGAGAAAGAAGAACAGCCCGGGCACGAGCGCCTGGTAGCAGGCGAAATCCTCGGCGCCCATCTGCACGGGCGGGGTCAGGACCCGGTCCGCACCAACCGCCGTCTCGAGAGCCGGCCGGGAGGCGGCGCACAGCGCGGGATCGTTGTAGGCCACGGGGAGCGGCTGCGCGTCGTAGCGCAGCTCGTAGCGGGCGCCGTACGCCGCGGTGATGCCGTCCAGCATCGCCGTCATCCGCGCCCTCACCGTGGCCTGGCCGTCGCGCGCAAGCGACCGCACCGTGCCCATCATCTGCACCGAGTCGGCGATGATGTTCGACCGGTTCCCGCCGCTGATCGCGCCGATGGTGACAATGGTCGGCTGCTGCGCGTCCACCAGCCGGCTGGGAATCGTCTGGAGGGCGAGCACCACCTGGGCGGCGATCGGAATCGGGTCGAGGCCGGTGTGCGGGTAGGCGCCGTGCGTCTTCCGGCCGAAGACGACGATCTTGAACGTGGCGTCCGACGCCATCGTCGGCCCGCTGTTCACGCCGATGCTTCCCGTCGGTATGGCGGGATGAACGTGCAGGCCGAAGATCGCCAACGGGGCGGGCGCCGCCAGCGCGCCGTCCTCGATCATCCGCTGCGCGCCGCCGCTGCCGCCGGCCGGGTCGCCTTCCTCGGCGGGCTGGAACAGGAACAGCAGGCGTCCGGGGATCCGATCTCGCAGGCGCGACAGGACTTCGGCCGCCGCCAGCGCGATGGCCGTGTGGCCGTCGTGCCCGCACGCGTGCTTCACGTTGGGCGTCGTCGATCGGTACGGCCTCTGAAGCGCGTCCTGGATCGGCAGCGCGTCCATGTCGGCGCGGATCGCGGCCACCGGACCTTCCCTCGCCCCTGCCAGCACGCCGACGACGCCCGTCCCGCCGACACCCGTTCTCACCTGGTCGAACCCGGCTTCGCGCAGCCGGCTGGCAACCAGGGCGGCCGTGCGCTCTTCGCCGAAGCCAAGCTCCGGGTGCGCGTGGAGATCGCGCCGCGTCTCCACGAGCCGTGGCCGGAGCTCGGCGCACACGGTTTCGATGGCGGTCACCAACTCCGGCGGAATGGCGAGTCGCCCGGGCGCCGTTTCGCGCTTCTCGGACACATTGCCTCCTGTGGCGCGCCGATGGTAGCGCAGGATTTGAAATTCGTCGTCGAATTTCGGGTAAGCTCGAAGGATGGGACTGAAGCGAAGGGGACTGCTCGCGATCGCCGCGCTCCTGGCCGTCGTGCCGCTGGCCGCCCGGGGACAACCGGGCCAACAGGCACAGGCGCAGACGCCGCAGCAGGCGCCCACGTTCCGCTCGGGCACCAAGATCGTCGCGCTCTACAGCACGGTCACGGACGCGAACGGGCGGCTGGTGGCGGGCCTCGGCCAGGAGGACTTCGAGGTCCTCGACAACGACAAGCTGCAGCCCATCACGGTCTTCAGCGCCGAAATCGCGCCGATCACGGTCGTGGTGATGCTCGACACGAGCGGGAGCATGACCAACAACATCGACCTGGTGAAGGCGGGCGCCGAGCAGTTCTTCCTGCGCCTGCTTCGGCAGGACCGCGCGCAACTGGGCGATTTCAACGACAAGATCCAGCTGCTGACGGGCGTGACGGGCGACCGCGACGACCTGGTCTCAGCGCTGCGCGACGTCGACTTTGGCTACCCGACGAGGCTCTGGGATGCGGTGGACGCCGGCCTCGACTCGTTGAAAGGCCTTGAAGGCCGTCGGGTCGTGTTGGTATTCACCGACGGCGCCGACACGTCGAGCAAGATCGGGTTCGGCTCCGTGCTCGACCGGGCGCGTGTGGACGAAGTGATGGTGTACGGAATCGGCTTGGCGGGCGAGGAACCCGGACCCGGCGGCCGGCCAATGCGAACGCGGCCCGACCGCAGCCTCAGGAAGATCGCGGACGAAACCGGCGGCGGCTACTTCGAGCTGGATCACCGCGACCAGCTCACCACCACCTTCACGCGCGTGTCAGAGGAACTTCACAGCCAGTACGTGATCGGCTTCAGCCCGGAGGCGCGCGACGGCAAGCTCCACAAGCTGGAATTGCGGATGAAGCGGCCGGGGATGAAGGCGCGGGCGAGAAAGAGCTACGTCGCTTCGTAGCGGGGTCACATCTTGAATGGACGGTTTCTTCAACGCTCTGACCCCGGTGCTCGGCCGGTGCCACAGCGTTGAAGATACCGATGATCCAGATACGACCCCGACATTAGAGGATCACCGCCGCGACCATCGCGACGACCAGCAGAATACCGACGGCCCAATCGGCCTTGTCGTACAACTTCCCGAACATGTTGGCTCTCCTTTCCCCACCTGGTTAGACGGCGGGGGGAGCCAAACGGTTCGCCCGCCTTCGCGGCTTCGCCGCTTCGGCGAGGCAGGCCCGCTAGCATTCCCGGCTTTTGCCGCTTCGGAGTGGCAGGCTCTTCGCGGCTGACGCCGGTCTTGGCGAGGCAAGCCGAGTTCCGCTTCGCGGCTGACGCGCTTCGGCGACGCAAGGACGCCTGGCTCGGTGCTGGGGCGAACCTACTGCTTCACCCAGGGGTTGTCGACGACGAGCTCGGGGTGTTCCTTGCGGAAGGTCTCCGCCACGTAGCAGTCGAAGCAGACGGGCCGATGGGTTGCGAGCACGTCGGGCAGCGTCTCCGGCGCGACCTCCGGCCAGGGCCGGGCTTTGCCCTGCCGGTCCATCAAGGCCGGCTTGCGATCGTACCAGTCGATCTCGCCCAGCGGCTTTCCGCAGAGCACGCAGCTCTTGTCCTCGTACCACTGTGTCACGACCGTCCGGACGAGGCATTCCTCCGGCGACTTTTCGATTTGCGCAAGGCACTGACGTCCGCACGATCGCTTCTCGGGCCACCGGGAACAGTCGGCCAGCCGCCAGTCGCCGCCGAGCGCTGCCCAGGCCGATTCGACCTTCACCGCCGCCGTCTCGTGGTTTTCCGGGCACTCGACCAGCCGGGCGCCGCGGACGGCGAGATAACGCCGCGTGACGACGAACGCCGCGAGCCCGACGCCCGCAACGATGAGCAGCCATACCAGGTAAGTCATGACCGTCCTCCAGCCCGCAAGCAACGATATACAACGAAACGCCGGGCCCGGCGGAAGAATTCTCGTGGCTGAGCCAGCCGGAACCGGGAGAATGAAGACGCGGCGAGGCGAGGCGAGGCGCGCCGAGGATTACCGATGAGCTACACGAGCGAACGAGTCGTTCTTCCCGGCGATCGTCCTGCCGGCAACCCGCGCGGCACGCGATCGGCGGTCCTTGCGCCGCACGGGATGATGGCCACCAGCCAGCCGCTCGCCTCCGCCGCGGGCCTGTCGGTGCTGCGCGGCGGGGGCAACGCCTTCGATGCCGCGGTCACGGCCGCCGCCGTCCTCGCCGTGATCGAGCCGACGATGACGGGAGTCGGTGGTGACCTGTTCGCGCTCGTCTTCGACGGCCGCGAGGGCCGACTGCGTGGGCTCAACGCGAGTGGGCGGTGGGGCCGAGGCGCCGGGGCGAACGACCTGGCGCGTCTCGGTCATCGCGTCATGCCGTCGCGCGGCGCACTATCCGTGACCGTACCCGGCGTCGTAGGCGGCTGGGCGGAACTGCTTCGGCATCACGGAAGCCTGTCGCTTGCGCAGGCGCTGGCGCCCGCGATCGGCTACGCGCAAGACGGGTTCCCGGTGGCCGAGATCGTCGCCCGCCAGTGGCAGGACGTTCAGGACGTGCTCGCGAGCGACCCCGACTCGGCACGCACGTTCCTTCCCGGCGGCCGGGCGCCGCGAGCCGGGGAGGTCTTCCGGAACCCGGGGCTCGCGCGAACGCTGGAGGCCATCGCCAGCGGCGGCGTTGACGCGTTCTATCGCGGGCCGCTGGCGCAAGCGTTCGTGTCGCATCTCACCGCGCGCGGCGGCGTGCTCGACTCCGCCGATTTCGGGAGTCATCGTGCCGACTGGGTGGAGCCGCTCCGCACCTCGTACCGCGACGTGGAGGTGTGCGAGCTGCCGCCGAACACCCAAGGCTTCGTCGCCCTGCAGATGCTCAACCTCCTCGAGGCGTACGACCTCCGGTCGCTGGGCCACAACACCGCCGACCACCTCCACCTGCTCATCGAGGCGAAGCGGCTCGCCTTCGCAGATCGCGACGCGCTCCTGGCAGACCCGGCGCACGTCCCACCGGTCGTCCTCGACCAACTGATCTCCAAGCCGTACGCGGCCGAGCGCCGCAAGGCGATCGACGCCGAGCGCGCTGCCTCGGCCATCTCGCCGGGCATCGGCCCCGCCACCTTCGACGTGCCGCCGCCGCCAGTCGGAAGCGGCGACACGGTCTACCTCGCCGCCGTCGATTCGCAGGGGAACGCCGTCTCGCTCATCCAGTCGCTGTTCGAGTCGTTCGGGTCTGGTGTCGTGGCCGGCGAAACCGGCGTCGTCTTCCAGAACCGCGGCAGCCTCTTCTCGCTCGACCCCGCTCACCCGAACTGCGTGGGTCCGGGCAAGCGCCCGCTGCACACGCTGATCCCGGCGATGGCGCTGCGCGATGGCCGGCCGTGGCTGTCGTTCGGCGTCATGGGCGGCGACATGCAGCCGCAGGGGCACGTCCAGGTGCTCCTCAACCTGCTCGACTTCGGCATGACGATCCAGGACGCGGGCGATGCGGCGAGGTTTCGCCACTCACCGGCAGGCGTCGCGCTCGAGTCGGGCATCGGGCTGGACACGCGCGCCGGACTCCGCGCGAAGGGCCACGTCCTCGTCGACACGCGGGGCGTCTTCGGCGGCTTCCAGGGCGTGCTGATCGATCGCGCCTCGCGGGTTCTCGCCGGCGGCTCGGACTTCAGGAAAGACGGGGCGGCGATCGGATACTGAAGTAGGAGGTAGGCAGTATGCGGTAGGCAGCAAGGGCGGAACTCGCCGGGCAGAGACATGGCCTCTGCCTACTGCCTACTGCCTACTGCATACTATTGTCGATGCCTCTCCCCTTCCGCTTCCTCGACGAAGGCGATGTCCGCGCGGTGCTGCCCGCATCCGAGTACCCTGCGGTGGTGGATCTCATGGAGTCCACGCTGCGCGATTTCTCCGCCGGCCGCGTCACGCAACCGGTGCGCTCGGCCGTGCCCGTTGGCCCTCCCGGACAGTACCCTCGGCGTCATGCCGGCACTGCTCGCGGCTGGCGGCGGCCTGGGCGCCAAGCTCGTGAGCGTCGTCCCCGGCAACGCTGCACGCGGGCTTTCCACGCACCTCGGCATCGTCGCACTCTTCGACCCTGCCACCGGCGCGCTGATAGCGGTGATGGATGCCCGCTACATCACGGAAGTGCGGACAGGCGCGGTCTCCGCGGTCTCCGCTCGCTGGCTCGCGCGCCCGGACGCACGGCGCCTCGCGATCATCGGCACGGGCGTGCAGGCGCGCAGCCATCTCGAAATGCTGGCGACAGTGCGGCCGCTCGAGGACGTGCGTGCGTGGGGCCCCGATGAACGGCAACTCGAGGACTACGTGGCGGACATGTCGCGTCGCATCGGCATCGACGTGCGCGCGGCGCCGTCCGCCGAGACGGCCGTTCGCGGCGCGGATCTCGTCGTCCTGGCCACGTCTTCCGAGCGGCCGGTCATCGAGGACAAATGGGTGGCGGACGGGACGCACGTCATCTCGGTGGGCGCGTGCCGGCCCGACCAGCGCGAGATGGACCCGGCGCTCGTCGCGAGGGCTCGTCTCGTCGTCGATTCGCGCGCGGCCGCGCTCGCCGAATCGGGCGACATCGTCCAGGCGATCGCCGAAGGCCGCTTCGGCCCTTCACACGTGGCCGGCGAGCTGGGAGCCGTGGCGGCTGGCGAGATGGTCGGGCGCACGGATCCCCGGCAGGTGACCATCTTCAAGTCGCTCGGCCTCGCGTGCGAGGACGTGGCGACGGCGGCTCTCGTCCACCGGCGCGCGCTGCGGAAGAGCCTCGGTGTCGAGCTGGCGCTGTGAACCCTGAGCTCGCCTGTGTTGACCATGTGTCTCGCGGTGTCTCGCGCCGCGGACCGCATGGACCAAGCCCATTCGACACGGTGGGATGGTCAACACAACTGAGTCGAAGGGTAGAATCAAAAGATGGCCCGAATGCGCCTCGCGGCGCTGACCCTTGCCTGCTCGCTGGCCGCCGCTGGAAGCCTTCTCGGTGGGAGCCTCCTCGCCGGGCAGGCCGCGCCGCAATCCTTGCCCTCACCGCAGGCGTTGCTTCAGCAGGGCTACGATGCTGTCTACAACCTCGACTACGACCTTGCGGCCGACCTGTTCAAGCAGGCCATTGCGGCGGCGCCCAACGACCCGGCCGGGTATCGGGGCGCGGCAAAGACCGCCTGGCTGCGAATACTCTTCATGAGCGGTTCGGTCACGACCGACCAGTACCTCGGGAAGATGAGCTCGTCGGATTTGAAGATGCCGGCGCCCCCCGAGCCGTACGCCACCGACTTCCACAAGAACATCGATCGCGCGATCGACCTGGGCGAGAAGGCGGTCGCGCGCAACTTCCAATCGGCTTCCGCGCATTACGACCTCGGTGCGGGGCTCGGGTACCTTGCGTCCTACATCGGGACGATCGACGGCAAGGTGTTCGGCGCGATGCGTTCGGCCAGGCGCGCGTACTCAGAGCACGAGAAGGTGCTGGAGCTCGATCCCAAGCGCCACGACGCCGGCCTTGTCGTCGGCACCTACCGCTATATCGTGGCTGCGCTGCCGATGCCGCTCCGGTGGATGGCGTACATGGTCGGATTTGGCGGCGGACGCGAGACCGCGATCAAGCGGTTGCAGGAAGCGGCCGCTTACCCCAGTGACGCGCAGAGCGATGCCCGGTTCGCGCTGGTGCTGATCTACAGCCGCGAGGCGCGGCACGAGGACGCGCTGTCGATGGTGCGCGTGCTTGAACGTTCGTACCCGCGCAATCGTCTACTCTGGTTGGAGGAGGGCGGCTGCCTGCTGCGCGCCGGACGGCCGGCCGAGGCGGAGAAGGCGCTGGACGCGGGCATCGCCAAGATGGAAAAGGATGCCCGCCCCCGCATGAAGGGCGAAGGCGCGCACCTCTTCTACAAACGCGGGATGGCGCGGTTCGCGCAGAAGAACATGGCGGCGGCGGAGCAGGACCTCAAGCAGGCGCTCGCCGACGGCAGCGGTCCGGGGTGGATCCGAGGCCGGGTTCATCTCGAGATGGGGAAGATCGCAGACCTCGCCGGCGACCGGGCGCGCGCCCGGAACGAATACAACGTGGCGATCGGCCTGTGCGAGAAGTCCAGCGACCCCGGTGGCGCCGAGGCCGCGAAGAAGCTG
The DNA here is from genome assembly GCA_963724775.1 of uncultured Acidobacteriota bacterium. Taxonomy (GTDB): domain Bacteria; phylum Acidobacteriota; class Vicinamibacteria; order Vicinamibacterales; family Fen-181; genus CAVRWB01. The sequence goes on along the minus strand of CAVRWB010000013.1, from coordinate 10,488 downwards.
CTCGACACGCCCTATCGATTTGGCGGGACTCCGTAGAGTCCTCAACTTCGTCGACTGCTCAATGCTGGAGCCTCTCTATGGCGATGAAGAAGTGGGTCCCCATCGTCGCGGGCATCGTGATCTTCGTCGTCATCGTCGGGCTCGGCCTGGTGGCGGGCGCCGTCTACCTGTTCACCCGCCAGGTCGGGGTGCAGACGATGGCGTCGGCGACCGCAGGCAGCGAGGAGTTCGAGAAGCTGCGGGCCGCGCTGGCCGGGCAGACGGCGTTCATCGAGATGCCGCCTGAAGACGGCGAGGGCGAGCCGGTGGTGCACCGCGAGCTGGCAACACACCCCGCCGGGCAGATCACCGTCGTGCACGTGCGCGTGTGGGCACCGCGCGACCGGAAGCTGGTGAGGGTCGACCTGCCGATGTGGACGCTGCGTCTGATGGGGAGCAAGCCGATCACGATCCAGACCGGTCACGGCTCGTTCAACGGGGTGTCGCTGAAGGTGACGGCGGACGACATCGACCGGCGCGGCCCGGGCCTGATTCTCGACCATAGCGGCCGGCGCGGCGACCGCCTCCTCGTGTGGTCAGAATGACACGTTTTCTCCTCGGGAGTCATTTCGTGGCCGTAGGCGGCCACGAAATGACTCCCGAGGAGGTTGAGTCGGGATCGCTCAGGTGCGGGAGGCCGGGAGGCGCAGGAACTGCTGAACGCGAGCCAGGAAGGTCCGCGGCGCTTCGTCTGCGGTCGGTGCGACGGTTGCTGACCGCTTCGTCTCCTCCAGCCCGGTCCGCCGGTTCTCGACCGCGTGGCTGACCTTCACCAGCACCTCGGGATGCGACAGCGCGATTCGCCGGAAGTCCGCGGCCGTGATCTCGAGCAGCAGGCAGTCTTCCATGGCGGCCACCGTTGCGCTGCGCGCGTCGCCGGTCAGGAGCGACATTTCCCCGAAGTACCCGCCCGGCCCGATTGTCGCCACCTCGGCTCCGCTTTCGCCCACGATCACTCGCACGCGCCCGCGGCACACGACGAACATCGACTCTCCCGCCTGCCCCTGCCGCACAACCGTTTGACCCGCGCCAAAGAGCCGCTCGCTCGACAGCGCCGCGAACTGATCGCGCTCGGCCTCGGGCAGCAGCGCGAACAGATCCACGGCCGCCAGGTAACCGGCGCGGTCGGCCACCGGCATTTCCGAATCGGTCGGTTCACGCCGGTACTCGACCTGGATCGGGTACGGGATCTCGATGCCCTGCCGCCGGAACGCGTAGTAGACGGCGGTCCGGACCTGGTCGCGCGCGACGTCGTCGGCCGCATAATCGGCGATCCAGAACTTCACCCGATACGCGATCGATGATGCAGCGAAGTCCGCGACCGCCACTTCCGGTGGAGGCGACTTGAGGACGAGGGGCGCGTCCGCGAGCGCCTCGATCGCGACGGCCTTTACGCGGTTGGGCGGAACGTCGTAGCTGACGCCGACCTCCACCATCAGCCGCGTCGGCGCCTCTGGCTCCGAGTAGTTGACGATGGCTTCCTTCGAGATGATGTTGTTCGGAACGACGACCGAGTCGCCGGACTTGGTCCGGAGCTGCGTCGCCCGCCACGTGATCCCCGTCACGCGCCCCTCGTAGCCGCCGACCTTGATCCAGTGCCCGACCGAGAACGGCCGCTCCACCTGCAGCGCGAGGCCGGCGAACATGTTGCCCAGCGTGTCCTGCAGCGCGAAGCCGATGACCACCGCTCCCACGGCGGACGTGGTGAGGAACTTCTCCTTCATCAGGCCCGTCGCCACCACCGCGAAGACGCCGATGATGATCGCGTCCTGGACGATGTTCGGGAAGCGTTCCGGGACTCTGTCCACGCGCCACGGGTTGATGCCGAGCACGACCACCAGGCTGACCAGCCCGAGCGCGAGCAGGAGATTGCCGATCGATTCGATCTGCCCGGGCACCGTGCTGTCGGCCGGCAGCGTCACGAAGACGAGAAAGAGCGACGCGCCGAGGTAGACGGCGAACGAGAGGATCGCCAGCCGCAGCTTGCTGTGAATCAGCCGGTTGACCGTGAAGGCCCGGCCCAGGAGCGCCGCGACCAGCGAAGCCGCGCCGATGATCAGTTGGGAGGTGTGTGTCATGCGGGTGCGCTACTTCAGGTTGCCTTCCTTCTTGAACGCCGCGATGTCCGCTGGCTTCACCACGACGCTCACCAGCGCCGACACCGGCCCGCCCTTCGCGTTGCGCTCGGTGTCCACTCCACGCGAGGCGCCCGACCCGGTGACCTCGGCGGACTTCTTCTCGGAGCCGGCGGGCTTCAGCATGCTCGAGAGACCGAACCCTTTCTTCTTCGGCTGCTCTTCCTCCTTCGCACCCGCGGCGGCCTTGTCGTCGGTCTTAGTGCCGCCGGAGGCGAGGCCCGCCGCGCCGGATGCGACGGTCAGGATCTCCGCCTGCGCCTTGGCCTCGTAGCTGATGTTCTTCCGGTAGCGGTCCTCGAGCGTTGCCGTGGAGACCATCTTCTCGGCGCTCACCTGCGAACGGATCTTCTCGAGGCGCTCCCTCATTTCGGGGTGCGAGGCGAAAAGTCCCTGCTTCTCCGTGCCGCCTTTGTTCCGCTCGGACAACCGGGTGAGGAAGTCGCTCAGCGCCATGGGCTTGTAGCCCACCTTGTTCGCGAGCCGGAGGCCCTCACGGTCCGACTCCAACTCTTCGTTCCGGCCGAAGCCCGCCATCACCAGGTCCGTGGTGGCATCCACGATCCGCGAGAAGACCTTGGAGTCCTTCAGCCCGGACTCCGCCGCCGCGATCTCTCCCGCCTTGTTCTTCTGGATCGCGTCCACGGTGTGCTTCTGCACGACGTGCTCGATCTCGTGCGCGAGCACGCCGGCCAGCTCCGCCTCGCTCGAGACGAGGCCAAGCGCGCCGCGCGTGATGTGGATGAACCCGCCCGGTGCGGCGAAGGCGTTGACGCCGTCCGTGTCGAGGACGATGAATTTCCACGGCAGGCCGGGCCGGCTCGTACCCGTGGCAAGCGCGAGGCCCACGAGCGTGACGTATCGGTGGACGGCCGCGTCCTGGACGACGCCGTACCGTGCGCGAACCTTCTCGCTGACCGCCTCGCCAATCCTGATCTCGTCGGACTCGGTGATGATCAGGCTCCGCATCTGCTGCGCCCGCTTCATGATCTTGTCGAACTGCGGCGCGCCGGCGCGTGCGGGGCCGGTATCGAGCAGACCGCAGGCTGCTATGGCGACGGCGGCGACGATGATGCGTCCTCTCATGATGATCCCAACCCCTACTACAACCTGGCCTCCGACACCGACGACGCCAGGTGATCCTGCCGCAATGTGAAGATCGAGACCGGCTGCGTCTTGCCCTTGACGACGACCTCGCCGAGGGCGCGGACATCATAGCGCCCTTTGAGCGACGCGCGGGTGGACTCGCTGACGATCAGGTGCGTGCCGTGCTGCTTGTTCAACGACTCGAGACGCGAAGCGAGGTTCACCGCGTCGCCGATGACCGTGTAGCTCATGATGCTCTCGGAGCCGATGTTGCCGGCCACCATCTCCCCGGTGTTGATCCCGATGCCGATCTCGAGCGTCGGGCGTCCCTCGGCCGCCCATCTCCTGTTCAGCTCTGCGAGTTCGTCCTCCATCGCGAGGGCGGCCTGGACGGCGTGTTCCGCGTGGTCCGGATCGTCGAGCGGCGCCCCGAACAGCGCCATCACCGCGTCGCCGACGAACTTGTCGAGCGTGCCGCGGTGCTCGAAGACGACGTGCACCATGCGAGTGAAGTACTCGTTCAACTGCGCGACGACGGCTTCCGGCTGCCCCTTTTCGGATAACGTCGTGAAGCCGCGGATGTCGGAGAAGAGCACCGTCATCGTGCGACGGCTGCCGCCCAGCCTGGCACGCGAGGGGTCCGCCATCAACTGCTCGCAGACGTCCTTTGACACGTAGCGCGAGAACAGGCGTTTGACCTTCCGCTTTTCGCGGTCCTCGACGAGGTACTGGTACGCGACGCCGGAGAACGCCGCCACGGCTGTCGCCAGGCCAGGGTTCACCACGTGAAGCCAGGTGCCGCGCGCGAACAGGGCCACCGAGCCGGCGGAAACCGCCACGAGCAGCGCGAGCGTCGCCGCCAGGCCGGGCCAGACGCCGAACATCGCGACCGCGAGGGCGGCCAGAATCGGTGCCGCGACGAGCACCAGCACGTTGACCCAGGGCGGCGCCGGCCGGAGGAAGCGCGACGAGAGGATGCTGTCCATGACGCTCGCGTGCACCTGCATGCCGGGCATCCGTCCCTTGAACGGGACGGTGAACAGGTCCGAAAGGCCAGGCGCGGTGGTGCCAACGACGACGATGGCGTTTTTGAAGATCGAGGGGTCGACCAGCGGCTTCTCGCCGGCCTGGATCTGCTCCTCGGACAGGAAGAGGTCGCTGAACGAATACTCGCGGAACGTCGGGGCATTGCGCGTCTCATCGAAGACGCCGCCGGGGTAGCGGATGAGGGCGCGCCGGGCCACGTGCCGCTCCCCGTAAAACGACTCGAGGACGTACGGCGCGAGGAGCGGCATGGCCCGCGACCCGAGGGCCAACGAGTCGTGGCTCACCGTCACCGATGCCGGCGGCAAGCCGAGCACGATGGCCGCGGCGGCGACAGGCAGCGACGGCACGTGCTGCCCGCGCACGCGAACGAACGGCGCGGTGCGGCGCACCGGGCCGTCCGCGTCGTAGATGAGCAGGTTGTGTCCGAGCGCGCGGCTGGCGCGGGCCAGTTCGTCGTACGGCGGAGAGACGGACGAACGCTCCTCGAACTCGGCTCCCGGCCGGAACGCCGTCGTCAGCGGCGGCGCCTCGTCGGCCGCGCCTGCCTGCCCGGTTCTCTCCCCCGCCACTTCGGCTACCGCGACCACGGTGCCCGCGCGCCGGACCGATTCGGCCAGCGCCTTGTCGGATTCCTCTCCGGTGTAGGACTGGTCGCCGACCGTGAACGCCTTGCGGTCGCGCTCGCCGAAGATGACGTCGTAGACGATCACCTTCGCCGGCCCGCGGGCCAGGTAGTCCACGAGGGAGGCGTGGACCATGCGCGGCCAGGGCCACCGGCCGAAGTAGGGCTCGAGGTTGTGGATGCTGGCCTCGTCGATGGCGACGAGGACGATGTCGCGGCGCGCGGACGCCGGGTCCGCCGTCGCGCGCATGCGCCAGTCGTACGTCTTCCACTCAACAGTATCGACGAGCGGCACGACGAGGCTGATGAGTCCGCCAAGGAGAGCCGCCGCCGCACCGAGCCCGAGGCCGACGAGGAGCTTACGCACGGTTCGGCAAGACTAGCACAGCGGCGGGTCGCCCGGCTCGCACAACCGTCTCTCGTCCGGCTCGCACAACCGTCTCACGTGCGTCTTTCCCGTGCCGCCACCGCGCGGTAGGTCGCCAGCTTGTAGAGGTCGCCGAGCGTCGGGTAGTTGAAGCACGTTTCCAGCAGGAGCGTCGCGCCCTGGCCGGCCACCATCGCGAGCAGGCCGATATGGACCGTTTCGGACGCGTGCTCGCCGATGACGTGTGCGCCAAGAAGCTTCATGTCGTCGCGGCGGAACAGCAGCTTCAGCAGGCCCTCACGATCGCCGATGATCATGCCACGAGCATTCTCCGTGGCCTTCGCACGACCTATCACGTAGTCGACACCCTGCTGCTTCAACGATTCCTCGGTCTGCCCGACCATGCTCACTTCCGGGATCGTGTAGATGCCGGTCGGCAGGATGGGCGCGGCCACGGCGTACGCCGGCTGGTCGCAGGCATAGCACATCGCGACGCGACCCTGCTCGGCGCTCGTCGCCGCCAGCGCCGGGAATCCAATCACGTCTCCAACCGCGTAGATGTGCGGGACGGCCGTCCGGAAGCGCTCGTCCACCGGAATCAGGCCTCGTGCGCCCACTGAGAGGCCGGCCGCGGCGAGGTTCAACGCCTCGACGTTGCTGCGCCGGCCCGCCGCCACCAGCACATCGTCGACGAGCAGCGCCCGGCCCGATTGGCAGAGCAACTCGACCTTCCCCGGCTTGTCCACGGCGCACGAAGCGACCGTCTCGTTCCAGTGAAAGCGGATGCCGAGGTGCTCCATCGCGCGGTGCAGCGCCTTCGAGATCTCGGCGTCGAGAAACGGCAGCAGGGTGTCGCGGCCGTCCAGCAGGTGGACCTCGACGCCCAGCGCGGCGAAGGTGCACGCGTACTCGCTGCCGACCACGCCCGCGCCGATGACCGCCAGGCTGCCGGACAGGCGCCCCAACTCGAGGATCTCGTCCGAATCGTGCACGCGATCGTCGTCGAACGGGATGCCGGGCGGGTGAACGGGGGACGACCCCGTCGCGATGAGCACCAGCTCGGTCGTCAGCGTCTCGTCGTCGTGCGGGCCGGCGGCCACCCGTATCGTGTGCGGGTCGAGGAAGCTGCCGACTCCGTGGTAGACCTCCGCGCCGCTCAGTTGCAGCTGCGCCCGGACGCGAGCGCGCTCCGCCTCCTTCACCTGCTGCTCATGGTGCATGAAGTCGCGGATCGTCGCCTCCCGACGCAGTGACAGGTCCACGCCGTACAGCTGGCGTGCCTTCAAGCCCGACAGCGCGAGCGCCGTCTCGCGCAGCGTCTTGCTGGGAACGGTTCCCGTATTGGCGGAGACGCCGCCCAAGGCTGCGTTCTTCTCCACGACTGCCACGCGCTTGCCGAAGAACGCGGCTGTGGCCGCTGCGCGTTCGCCCCCGGGTCCGGACCCGATGACCACGACGTCGTATGGATGCATGTCCGCCATGATACGGCAGCCGAGTGGCAGCAGGTGACGCCCCTTCGGGGAGCATGGCGACGCCGGGCGCACCGAAGCCGATCACATCGTCACGGTCATGACGCCGTTGGCCGGGCAGGTCAGCTTCAGCGCCTGCCCCTGGACCCACACCTGTGCGATCAACTCTCGATCGGCAGTGTTGCTCAGGACCACGGCGATCTTGCCATCGCTGTTGGCGAAGGCCGTGGCGACGAGGTCGTCGTGGTTGGACGTGCAGGCGATGCGCTTCGCCCCCGGCCTGATGAACCGGCTGAAGTGGCCGAAGACGTAGTGCGGCGGGTTGAACGTCAGCTCGCCTGTCGCGAGGTTGGCGTTGACGCCGGTGCTGCCCATCAGGCCGCCGGCATGACGCGGGCCGCCCTGCTCGTCGAGCAGCATGTTCCAGATGGTCCACGCCGACGTCCAGTTGTTCAGGTCCATGATGACCTGCTTCGCCAGCCGGTTGCCGGACGGCCATGTGCCGCGCGTGGAGCCCTCGGTGAAGATCAGGCGCTTGTCGGGGAAGGCGTCATGCACCATGCGCGCGTTGTCGAAGTGGTCGCCGATGTACCAGTGGAACGCCATGCCCCAGATGTACCTCGAGGCCACGGGGTCCTCGTACGCGACCTCGGCACGCTGGTACATGATCCCGCGGTTGTGGTCCCAAATCGTAATCTTCACGTCCCCGAGGCCGTTCTTGTCCAACGCCGGGCCCAGGTAGTCGCGGACGAAGTCCTTCTCCTCCGCCGCCGTGAAGATGCACGACTCCCACACCTGCGTGGCCATCGGCTCGTTCTGCACGGTGATGCCCCAGATAGGGAGCCCCTCCGCCGCGTAAGCCTTGATGTACTTGACGAAGTAATCCGCCCACGCCTGCCGATACTCGGGTTTCAGCTTGCCGCCGTGCAGCATGTCGTTGTTGGTCTTCATCCAGGCCGGCGGGCTCCACGGCGAGGCGTAAAGCCGGATGCTGCCCTTGGCGACGGCTTGCGCGCGCTTGATCAGCGGCAGGCGGTTCTTCCGATCAGGGTCGATCGAGAAGTGCTTCAACTCGGCGTCGCCCGCCACGTCGTCGTAGGTGTACATCCCAGCCGAGTAGTCGCTGCTGTGGATCGTCGTGCGGCAGAGCGTGTAGCCGTTCCCTTCCACCGGGTCGAAGCATTCCTTCAGGAACTTCTCCTGTGCGGCGGCCGGCAGGCGCGCGAAGACATCAGCGGTCGCGTCGGTGAACGCCCCGCCGAAGCCCTCGATCGCCTGGAAGGTCTTGTCCGGATCGATCATCACGGTCGGGTAGTTCTCGTCCGGCTGATCGAGCGGCTCGAACGCCTTGAAGCCCTTGTCCGACAGCAACTGCAGCGGGGCGGCGGCCGTGACGTAGATACGCGCCTCGAGGAACGGCCGGTGCTGCGCGGGCACGCCGACGCCGAGCGCCAGGAGGACGAAGGCGAGGCCGACGCCCACGGCTGCGAGCCGGCGCCGGTTCCCCCGGGAGTGTCTGTCGAACGGCTTCATGCCCCACCTCATGCGCGGGGATTATAGCGGTGAGGCGGGCTCAAGGTCGCGCCACAACGCGAGCACGCCAAGCAGCAACGTAAGAGGTTTCAGCATGTCGTCCCTCCTGGCCGCTCACAAGCCGGCGTGGCTCGCGGCAGAGATCGGCCCCTCCGTCAGTATCTCCAGCTCTTCAGATCGGATCCCGGCGGCGCGGTCTTCAGGATGCGCGCAACGATCTTGGGCGCGAACATCTGGTTGTAGCGCAGGCGCGAGATCGCGTTGGGCAGGGTGTGATCCCCGTTCCAGCAGTGCTCCGCGCGATCCCCGTAGTCCACCTCGCCGTCGTACGGCGGGTTCTTCGTGCTCTTGAGGAAGTCCTCCACGAGGTACACCGCGTTGTTCAAGTAGTAGTTGTCCATGTCGCCGACGTAGATGTGAACCTTGCCCCGCAGCTTCTGGCCAAGCCCCTTCTCCCAGTCCCGCCTCATGATGTAGGACAGGTCGTAGTGATCGCGCCAGTAGGCCGCCACCTCCGGGTCGATCACGCCGGTCTTCCTGTCCCAGATCGGCTTGGGATAGCCGTCGCTCGCGACTGGCGAGAACACCGCCTGCCAGATGTCCCACTGCCCGCCCGAGCGGCCCTTCGAAGCGAGCACCGACTCCAGGCGGTTGATGTCCACCAGCAGCGAGGTTACGTGTCCCAGGTAATCGCGCATCCCCGGCCGCGGGATCTTCGTCCACGGGCCCTCGACCCAGTACGCGTTCTTGTCCTTGTAGATGTCCACCTGCGTGTACGCGCGGAAGTCGATCGGGTCGGGGCAGGCCGCAAAGGCGCCGTTGTAGAAGTCCGGGTAGAGCACCTGGACGCCGAGCGCCTCCCAGCCGCCCGTGGAGCCGCCGTACATGAACCGCGACCACGGCTGCCCGAGGCCGCGGAACTGCTTCTCGATGTAGGGGATCAGCTCCTGGTTGATCGCATCGCCGTACGGGCCGAGGTTCTCGGAGTTGACCGCGTACGAGTCGTCGTAATACGGGTTCGCGTGCCTAATCTCGACGACCAGCATGCGCGGGTACTTCGGCCCCGTCCATTCCTCGTAGAACTTGTGCGCGTACTCCTGCTGGGTCCGGTTGTAGCCCGGCCAGTTGAACCGCTCGCTGAAGTCCGGCTCCAGGTTCGGATCCGGCGGGTCCTCCCGGAAGCTCTCGAAGGTGTGCGGGAAGTGGCCGTGGAAGATGGCCAGCGGGTAGCGCGCGTTGGGATGCTCGTCGAAGCCCCAGGGCAGCAGCACGTTCGCGCCGAGATGCATCGGCCGGCCCCAGAACTTGGTGAGGAGCTGGCTCTGAATCGTGACGTGCTTGATGTACTTGGTGTCGGGCGGGTCGGGAATCGCTGGAATCACCTTGTCCAGCGCGACGGCGATCACTCCGTCGGTCCGGGGATCGATCGTGACCGCCTTCGGGATGCTGTACAAGTTCCCGGGCGCGCGGGCCCACTGCTGGCCCTCGCCGCGGTCCATCGGCAGCTTCACCGTGTGGCCATCGGCGCGGTGGAACGTCTCGTACTTGTGGAGCAGCGCCTGCACGCGGTACGTCCCGGGCTTGATGTCGGCGATGCTCTCGAGCGGGTAGCCGGCGACGCTCGCGTCGATGACCGCTTCCTGCCCCGGCCTCAGCCCGTCGACGTCGATCCCGAAGACGAGCTGCGTCTTGGCCCCGTCGCCGATCTGGAACCGAGGCTCGCCGGTCGTGTCGGTTGAAACCAGCAGCAGCAGACGGCCGTCGAGCGGCGCCTGGCTCAGCGCCTGCGGGAACGAGATCGAGAAGCGCAGCGGGCTCCGCACGTCCGGGCGCGCTACGGCAGCGCAGGCCGCGGCGAGCAGGGACGCGACGATTGCGGCGCCGAGCATCCTGGGGAGAGACCGCCACCCGGACCTGGTCATACCCACTCCTTTTTCAGAGGCCTTTGCGGGGCAGTGACGGGCGGACCTGAGTCGAGCCTCCAGCTTCGCGGCCTAGTATGCACCGGCCGGCGGTGGAAGGCCGCGAATGCCCGAGGTGCAGGGTTTCAGTGCTAGTAACGCGGTGGGTTCTCGGCTCTATTCAGCCGAGCGACGTCCACTTTCGGGGGACATCCTTCGCCTGCTGGTGATGTGAACTCGCTGGCTTGCCATCCGTAGCTCGCTCACGCGTTCAGGCGAGCGAAGGATG
>CAVRWB010000012.1:0-516552 GCA_963724775.1 uncultured Acidobacteriota bacterium | reverse complement strand
CACTCGCCGCGCCTTGCGCCTTGGGATCCCTCGCCGCCGACGGCCCTCGCCGCTGAGGCCCGTGGTCCGGGCGGCGGCCGCTGCAGCGCTCGCGGCGGCGTTCGTCGTCCCCCTGGCCCGACGCCGCCTGCGGATTCCGGCAGGGGTGGCGGTCGCCGCGACCGCGGCGGGCCCATTCGCGCTGGCGGTGCTCCTCCCGCGCACGAAGGGCAGGGACGCGGGCCTGTTCGCGCTCCAGATGTGGGCGTTCACGGTGATCCACGAGCTCCCCTACGACAAGCCCGATCGGCTGCGCGAGCGGCTTCGGGTCCGCTACCCGATCAAGGCGGACCGAGTGCTCGGGGCCGGCGAGCTGCCGAACGTCCGGCTCCAGCGGGCGTTCGCGCGGCCCGGAGAGGTGACCAAGCTCGACCGCGTTCTCGCCATGGTCCACTGGGCCTGGTTCTTCGAGCCGCACCTGGCGCTCGCGTGGATCCTGCTTCGCAACCAGGGCCGGTTCCCGCGCGCCGGCCGGCAGATGGGCGCCGCGTTCGACATCGGCTGCGCGATCTACTTCGCGATTCCCACCGCGCCGCCCTGGTGGGCGGCGGAGGAGGGCTACATCCCGGCCGACGGAGCCCGCGAGGGCCGCGAGAGCGAGGAGATCGCCGCCGACTCGGTGCCGCCGCGGGTCCGGCGCGTGATGGTCGAGGTGGGGGAGGAGACCTGGGGCGCGCCTGGCCGGCCCTCTACTCCTCGCTCGGCGGCAACCCGTGGGCCGCGATGCCCTCCCTGCACTTCGGGACGCTCCGTGCTGGCGGCGCTGCTGCTCGCCGAGTCGGGTCCGGTCGGCCGGCGTGGCCGGGTGGTCCTACGCGCTTACCCTCGGTTTCGCGCTCGTCTACCTGGGCGAGCACTACCTCATCGATCTGTTGGTGGGAGCGGCCCTCGTGGTCGCCGTGCGGCGGGGCGAGCCGCTCGCGCGCCCAGCCGCGGACCGGGTCAGCCGCCTTGCGCAGCGGCTCGAGCGGATCGCGAACAGCTGAACACCCGCCGCGGCCGCGTGTTCGCGGACGCCTAGCTGACAAACGAACGGCTGGGCCGCCTGACAGTATTAGAGGCGATGGGGAACGACCATGATGTGGTCGATCGGGATCTGCCGAATGAGGGTGAGGAGACCGAGCCCTCCTTCTTTGCGTCGCCGAAACGGCTCCTCCAGACCGGCTTGGTGGTGCTCCTGCTCCTCGCGGCGATCTACGTCTTCCTGCCCGAAGATCGTCGGCATCAAGGGCGCCGTCGGCCAGCTCTCCGACGCGACCCCCGGGTGGCTCGTCGTCGCGCTCGGCTTCGACGTCGCGATGTTCTTCTCGTACGTCGCGCTCTTCCGCGGCGTGGTCGGCGAGCGCGTCGCCGGCCTCGAGTGGAGCGAGTCGTACCAGATCACCATGGCGGGCCTGGCCGCCAGTCGCCTGTTCTCCGCGGCAGGCGCCGGCGGGATCGTGCTCACCTACTGGGCTCTGCGAAAGGCCGGCATGGAGCGGCGGCAGACGGCCCAGCGGATGGTGGCATTCCTCGTCCTGCTGTATGCCGTCTACATGGTCGCGCTCGTGGTGTTCGGCGTGCTGCTCCGGGTACGGGCGTCCTGAGCGGCGAGGCCCCCGTCGGGTTGACGATCGTGCCGGCCGCGATCGCCGGAGCGATCCTGGTCGTGGGCCTGCTGACCGCGCTGATTCCCGACGACGTGGAACGCCGGCTCTCGCGCTTCGCGCAGGGATCCAGGTTCGAGGCGCCTGGCGAAGCGGCTGGCGAGCGCCCCGGCGACGCTCGCCAGCGGCACCAGGACGGCGATCGACTTCGTTCGCAATCCGTCCCGCGGTGGGCTCGCGGTGATCGGCGCGGTCGGCTTCTGGGCGTGCAACATCGGCATCCTGTGGGCGGCCTTCCACGCCTACGGCGTCCACGTCCCACTCGGGGTGGTCGTCCAGGGGTTCTTCGTCGGCATGGTCGCGAACCTGTTTCCGCTGGCGCCCGGTGGGGTGGGGGCGGTGGACGCCGGGATGATCGGCACGTTCGTGCTCTTCGGCCTGCCGGGCTCGGAGGTGTTCGCGGCCGTGCTGACCTACCGGCTGGTGGCCTTCTGGCTGCCGATCCCGCCCGGGATCGTCGCCTTCTTCCAGCTGCGCAAGACGGTGGCCCGATGGGAGGAGGACCGGGCCCATGCGCCGCTCGCCGAGCGGGTGGGCGAGCCGCTCCGCGGGGCCGCCATTACTTCAGAAAGTAAAGTATGATGGTTTATAAGGGTTGCCCCCGAAACGGGGAGCCGCTAAGAAGACGGAGTGAATGTGAACGACAACAGCCGAGTCGAGAACGTGATCATCATCGGTGGGGCGTCCGCCGGGTACACGGCGGCCACCTACACCGCCCGTGCCGAGCTCGAGCCCCTGGTCATCGAGGGGTTCCAGTGGGGCGGGCAGCTTCAGAACACGACCGACGTGGAGAACTACCCGGGGTTCCCCGAGGGGATCATGGGCCCGGAGCTGATGCAGAAGTTCCGCGAGCAGGCCGAGCGGTTCGGCACCCGCTTCATCACCGACGACGCCACCCGCATCGAGCTCTCCGACGGCGGCATCCAGACCGTCTGGGTCGGCGACGACGAGTACCGCGCCCGCAGCATCATCCTCGCGATGGGCGCAGAGCCCAAGCGCCTCGGCATCCCCGGCGAGATGGAGCTCGGCGGCAAGGGCGTCTCCACCTGCGGCGTCTGCGACGGCGCCTTCTTCAAGGGTGAGAACGTCGCCGTGATCGGCGGCGGCGACTCGGCGATGGAGGACTCGATCTTCGTCTCCAAGTTCGCGGACGACCTGACGATCGTGCACCGCCGCGCCGAGTTCCGCGCCTCGAAGATCATGGAAGAGCGAGCCCGCGACCGCGACAACATCACGATCAAGACCCCGTACGTCCCGGAGGAGTTCATCGCCGGCGACGACGGCAAGCTGGCCAAGATCCGCCTCAAGCAGGCGGAGACGGGCGAGACCGAGGACCTCGAGGTCGGCGGCGCGTTCGTGGCGATCGGCCACACGCCGCGGTCGGAGCTCGTGGTTGGCCAGATCGAGACGGACGACGAGGGATACGTGATCACCGAGGGCAAGTCCACCCGGACGAACCTCGCGGGCGTCTTCGCCGTCGGCGACCTCGTGGACCACACCTATCGCCAGGCCGTCACGGCGGCAGGCACGGGCACGATGGGCGCCCTGGACGCCGAGTGGTACCTGCGCGACGTCCCGCCCTCGCCCGAAGCCCACTGGTCGGGCATGGCCGGCGAGGCGCAGCCGGAGGCGCACGACGCCGAAGAGCGCGCCGAGGTCAGCGCGAAGTAGGCGTACCTGGCGATCGCCTGGGCCGTCAGTGCCGGGCGCCATCGGCTCGAAGGCGACCCGCAACGCGCCCGCGACTCTCTAGAGTTGGCCGAGTAGCCGAACCCCCGGAAGGAGTGCGTTGCGATGGCGGTCGTCGAGGTTCCGAAGGTCAAGATCGAGAAGATCGGGCTCAAGCCGTTCCACGAGTTCGATGACGCCAACGACACCTGGCCGCGGGGCGACCGACCGGCGGCGATTCGCGAGGCCGCCGCCGAGTTCCGCGCTCGGTTCGCGATCCCGGAGAACCGGGTTCGCGGCGTTCGCACGATCGACATCGCGTCGGCCGGCTATCCGCTGAAGTTCGCCTTCGGCGGTGCGGCGAAGGGGCCCAACCCCTACGTCAACATCATCAACCGGCTCCAGGTCGTCCAGTTCGAGGACTTCGACGGCGAGCTCGGACGCTCGCCTACGAGCCCACCGTCCCCGAGGGGCCGGCCGAGGCGCCGTACTACGCGCAGCAGATCGAGAAGCTCGGCGAGTTCCTCTCCTACAAGGTCCTCGCGAAGATCTGGAACCACCCCGACGAGGCGCTCGCCAAGGTCGGGCTGCGGCCGGAGGACGTCGACTTCGTCAGCTTCGACCACCTGCATGTGCAGGACCTGCGCTTCGTGCTCGGCACCACCGAGCCGATCGACGGCGAGGCCGCGCCGCGCCCGCCGCTCTTCCCGAACGCGAAGCTGATCACCCAGCGCAAGGAGTGGGACACGTTCGCGTCGCTGCACCCGATGCAGTGGGCCTGGTACGTCGAGGACGGGATCAAGGACCTGATCACCGACAACGTCGTCCTCGTCGACGGCGACGTCGAGCTCGGCAAGGGCGTGGCGCTCGTCTGGACCCCGGGCCACACGGACGGCAACCACTCGCTCTGCGTCAACACCGACGACGGCGTCTGGGTCTCCTCGGAGAACGGCGTCGCCGCCGACTCCTGGCACCCGCACCTCTCGAAGATCCCCGGCGTCCGCAAGACCGCCGAGTTCTTCGGCCGCGAGGTGATCCTGAACTCGAACACGCTCGAGGACTCGATCGACCAGTACGACTCGATGATCAAGGAGAAGGCGCTCGCCGACCCGAACCGGCGCGACCCGCGCTACCTGAACGTCTTCCCCTCGTCGGAGATGGCGAGCTGGAAGCGCCAGTGGCCGGTGGTTCCGACGTTCGTCTACGGCGGCATCAACACGGGCGTGATCGAGCCTCCGACGTCTCGAACGGCGCCTGACGGGCCGCTGACTCAGCCCGGGGGCACCGCCACCGGCTAGCCGCCTGGGGCTAGCCTCGACGCCGTGGACCGCCGCTCGTGGCTGTGGCTGCTGCTCCTCGCCTCGATCTGGGGCGCCAGCTACATGCTCATCAAGATCGGGCTCCGCGACCTCTCGCCGGAGATGGTGGCGTTCGCCCGGATCGCGCTCGCGGCGGTGGTGCTGATCGCCGATCGCGGCCGCGCAGGGCGCGCTCGCGGATTGCGGGGCAGGCTCGGGGTCATCGTCGCTGGTCGGCGCGATCCAGGTCGCCGGGCCCGTTCCTGCTGATCGCCGCTCGGTGAGCAGCACGATCGCCTCGTCGCTCGCCGGGATCCTCGTCGCCACCACGCCGATCTTCACCGCGCTGCTGGCGATCCGGCTCGATCACGAGGAGCGCTCCGAGGGGCTGCGCCTCGTCGGGGTCGGGATCGGGGTCGCCGGCGTCGCGCTGCTGTTCGGGTTCGACCTCGGCGGCTCTCCGCGGCGCTGCTCGGCGGCCTCGCGGTGCGTGCTCGCCAGCGTCGGCTACGCGGTCGGCGGCTTCGTCGTCAAGCATCGGCTCTCCGACGCGCCGCCGATCGGCGTCGTGGCCTGCGGTGATGACGGCGAGCGCGCTCATGCTGCTGATCCGCCGCGCATCGCCACGCGCGCCGGCGAGCGCGCCCGGGCTCGGCCCGATCGCCGCGGTCGTCGCGCTCGGCGTCGTTCGGGACCGGCATCGCGTTCGTCGATCTTCTACCCGCTGATCGCGACCGTCGGCCCGGCGCGGACGATGATCGTCTCCTACCTCGCGCCCGGGCTTCGCGGTCGTCTACGGAGCGGCGCTGCTGGGTGAGCCGATCACCGTGGCGACGCTGGTCGGCCTCGGCGCTGATCGTCGGCGGCTCGTGGCTGGCGGTCTCGGGGACGATCCCGGGCTACCGGAGATCCTCGCCGCCCGCCGAGCCGGCTCGCGCGCGGAGCAGCGGCGCAACCCGGTAACGCTCCTCGCCCAGGAGGGCGTGGAGCTCGTCGAGGATCGCGACGCACCGCTCAAGGCCGATCGCCTCGCCCCACTCGAACGGCCCGCGGGGCCAGTTGAAGCCCAGTCGCATCGCCGTGTTGCAGTCCTCCTCTGTCGCGACGCCCTGGCTGACGGCGAAGTGTGCCTCGTTGACGATCTGCGCAAGGATCCGGCCAAGGACGAGTCCCGGGCGGTAATCGAGCAGGCATTCGACGTGCTTGCCGAGGCTCGCGAAGTAGCGCCCAGCGGCGGCGAGTGCCTCGGCTCTGGTGTCAGGAGCTCGCGCGAGTTCGACGACCCGGGCGGTCTTGAGATCGGGGAGGGCGATGAAGTTGACGAGGCGCTCGGGATCCGCTGGACGGAGCCGCTCGATCTCGTGCAAGGGATGTGGTGGGTTTCCCGGAACGCCGAGACCGGGCGCGTCGGCCATGCTGAGCGCGACGAAGCCCTCGCCGTCGATCCGAACCGGGTCCGCGTACCCGATCACTTTCTGCGTGACTTCTGGAGCGGGAGGGTCCTCGGCCCGGTGGGACCCGCCGCCGTAGTCGTAGTAGCCGCGCCCCGCCTTGCGCCCGTAGCCGCCCCGCCGCGACCGTCCGCGCCTGGATCGGGCTGGGCTGCCAGCGCGGCTCGTGGAAGCTCTGCTCCCAGAACGACTTGGCCACCTCGAAGTTGACGTCCACTCCCACCAGGTCCATGAGCTCGAACGGGCCCATGCGGAAGCCGCCGCCCATCCGCATGATCCGGTCGATCTGGTCGTGGGGGCGATGCCCTCGCCGAGCAGCCGCAGGGCCTCGAGCGTGAACGGGCCGCGCGAGCCGGTTGGCGACGAAGCCGATCGCGTCGGCCGCGCGGATCGGTTCGCGGCGCATCGCCCGCGCGACCTCGGTGGCCGCCTCCAGCGTCTCCGGGGAGGTGTCGTCGCCGGCGACGATCTCCACCAGGCGCATCAGCGCCGGGGGGTTGAAGAAGTGCATGCCGCACACCCGCTCCGGCCGCTCGACGCCGGCGGCGATCGCGGTCACCGACAGGGAGGAGGTGTTCGTGGCCAGGATCGCCTCCGGCCCGCAGAGCTCGGCGAGTTCGGCGAACAGGCTGCGCTTCAGCTCGAGGTCCTCCGGCGCCGCCTCGATCACGAGCTGGCAGCCGCCGAGCTTCTCGACGCGCTCCACGAGGTTCAGCCGTTCCTGCGCCGCCTCGGCCTCGGATTCGCTCCACATCCCGCGAACGGCACCCTTCGCGAGGCCGTCGGCCACCCGGGCCTCACCTGCGGCAAGCGCCTCGCGCGCCGGGTCGTGGAGCCAGGTCTCGAGCCCGCCCAAGCAGGCGAGTTGGGCGATCCCCGCGCCCATGGTCCCGGCGCCGACGACTCCGACCCGCTCGATTCTCAAGCTAGCGCCCCTTGAAGTCCGGCTTGCGCTTCTCGAGGAAGGCGCCCATCCCCTCGATGCGGTCCTCGGTGGCCATCGCGAGCTCGTACAGGCGGCGCTCGTGCTCCAGGCCCTCGCTCAGCCCGCTCTCGTCCGCGGCGATCACCGCCTGCTTGGCGAGGCGAACCGCGATCGGGGGGCGCTTGGCGATCCGCTGCGCAAGGTCCATCGCGCGCTCGAGCCAGTCGCCCTCCGGCGCCACCTCGTTGACGAGGCCGTACCGCTCGGCCTCGGCGGCGTCCATCCGCCGCCCGGTGAGTACGAGCTCCATCGCCCGCTGCTTCCCGAGCACGCGCGCCAGCCGCTGCGTTCCGCCACCGCCGGGGATGATCCCGAGCGTGATCTCCGGCTGCCCGAACTGGGCGGTCTCGGACGCGACGATCAGGTCACACACCAACGCGAGCTCGCAGCCGCCGCCGAGCGCGAAGCCGGAGACCGCCGCGACGAGCGGCGTCTTGATCGCGGCGAGGCGCCGCCAGAAGGAGGCGGCCGGGTGGCGCAGCGACTCCTCGAAGGTCCGCTTCCGGAGCGAGCGGATGTCGGCGCCGGCGGCGAACACCTCGTCCGACCCGGCGATGACGACGCACCGGACCTGTGGGTCGGCATCGAAGCCCTCGACCGCAGTGGCCAGCTCGTCCATCAGCTCCGGCGACAGCGCGTTGCGCGCGTCGGGGCGGTTCAGCCGGCACAGGGCGACGTGGCCGTCGAGGCTGGTCTCGACGAGGCGCTCACGTCTGCGCGCACCGGCAATCCGCGCGCACCGGCGTCATCGCGTTGATGCCGGTCGCCGCGCGCCCGATGATCAGCTTCTGGATCTGCGAGGTCCCCTCGTAGAGCGTCGTCACCCGGGCGTCGCGCAGGTACCGCTCGACGGGGTAGTCGTCGACGTAGCCGGAGCCGCCGTGGACCTGGATCGCCAGGTTGGCGCACTCGACCGCGGCCTCGGTCGCGTAGAGCTTGGCGATCGAGGTCTCGGTGGTGTTCGGCTCGCCCTGTGTCCTTGAGGATCCCGGCACGCCGGACGAGCAGCCGCGCCGCGTCCCGCCTCAGGATCATCTCGGCGATCATCTCCTGGACGAGCTGGAAGCTCGCGATCGGGACGCCGAACTGCTCGCGCTCCTTCGCGTAGTCGACCGAGGCCGTCACGCAGCCCTCGCAGATGCCGACGCACCCGGCGGCGACCGAGTAGCGGCCCGGCCTCCAGGGCGATCATCGCGATCTTGAAGCCGTCGCCGACCTCCCCGAGCAGCGCGTCGTCGGAGACCTCGACGTCGTCGAGCGCCGAGCGACGCCGTGTCCGAGGCCCGCAGCCCGAGCTTGCCGTGGATCTCCTGCGACGAGAACCCCTCCGACTCGGTCGGGACGAGGAAGCAGGCGATCCCGCGATGTCGCTCCTCCGGGTTGGTCTGGGCGAAGATCAGTGCGACCTCGGCCACGTTGCCGAGCGAGATCCACATCTTCTGGCCGGTGATCCGCCAGCCGCCGTCGATCTTCACCGCGCGCGTGCGCATCGACGACGGGATCGGAGCCGGCGTCGGGCTCGGTCAGCCCGAAGCAGCCGAAAGCCTCGCCGGCGCACAGCCGCGGCAGCCAGCGCTGCTTCTGCTCCTCCGTGCCCCAGCGCTCGATCGAGCCGCAGACGAGCGAGGTCTGGACCGAGACGACGGTCCGGGCATGAGGAGTCACCGCGGCCGATCTGCTCGACGATCAGCCCGTAGCTCACGTAGTCGAGCGCCTCGGCCGCCGTACTCCTCGGCGACCGGGGCGCCGAGATATCCCATGTCGCCGAGCCGGCGGGCGAGCTCGATGTCGAACCGCTGACGTCGCGGTCGTTCTCCCGCGCTCGCGGGATGATCTCGTTGTCGGTGAAGTCCCGCGCGGTCTCCGAGATCAGGCGCTGCTCGTCGGTGAGGTCCAGGTCCACGGCGGTGCAGCCTAGTCCGCGGCGAGCGCTTGCCTCGAGGGATCGCCTGGAACGCCTCGGCGCGCCTCGTGCGTCCTGGGGCCGGGGATCTCGAGCTGAAGCCGTCGATCGCCGAGCACGGGCTGGACCTCGCGCACGGTCGAGGCCAGGAACGCCTCGTGGGTCCCGAGCAGGTCGTCCAGCCGGAACTCGCCCTCCTCGACGTGAAGCGCCTTGATGATGTGCGCCCGGGTGATCGACTCGAGGATGCCGGACGCCGATCGACGGCGTCCGCAGCCCGCCCTCGGCGAGACCCAGAAGATCGTGGAGGTCGGCGGCCTCGAGGACGATGCCGTCGGGCCGCACGAGCAGCGCCTCGTCCGCGCCGCGTGCCTGTGCGATCCGGGTGGCCTGCATGTTGGCTCCGTAGGAGAGCGACTTGACCCCTGTCAGGATGATCGTCGGCGAGTAGGTCGACGGTCGCCAGGCGCACCGAGTTGCCCTTGTCGGGCAGGTTCTCGATCAGCAGCGATCCGCCGCCCGCCCCGCGTGATGACGATCCGCAGCTGAGCGTCGCCGGGGCCGAACGCCTCGAGCAGCGCGGCCAGCTCCCGCTCCAGCGGCTCGCGCTCGACCGGGAGCTCGATCGCTGCGGCCGAGCGTTCGAGACGGTCCAGGTGCTGCGTCAGCGCGAAGGGCCGGCCCTCGTAGAGCCGGATCACCTCGAACACGCCGTCGCCGCGGTAGAGGCCGTCGTCGGGCAGCGCGATCGTCGCCTCCGCGGTCGGCGAGATCGACCCGTCGACGCTCGCCAGCTCCTGAATGGTCGCCACCTCCGTCACCGTGGGCCGAGGCTATATGCAGTCGCGACGCCATCGCGCGCCTCGATTAGCTCGCCGCCGGGTTCTCGACCAGCGTCGCCACGCCCTGCCCGACGCCGACGCACAGCGCCGCGATCCCGTAGCGCGCGTTGCGACGGCGCAGCTCCCAGGCGAGGGTGGTCATCAGGCGGGCGCCGGAGCAGCCGAGCGGGTGTCCGAGGGCGATCGCGCCGCCGTTCACGTTCAGCCGCTCCTCCTCGATCCCGAGCTCGCCGATGCAGGCGAGCACCTGTGCGGCGAAGGCCTCGTTGATCTCGATCAGGTCGACCTCGTCGAGCGCATGCCCGCGGCGTCGAGCGCCCGGCGGATCGCCGGGACCGGGCCCGATCCCCATGTACGGCGGGGTCGACGCCGGCGACGCCGATCGAGACGATCCGCGCCAGCGGCTCCGCGCCCAGCGCCTCGGCGCGCTCGCCGGAGGCGAGGACCAGGCAGGCCGCGCCGTCGTTGAGCGTCGACGCGTTGCCGGCGGTGACGCTGCCGCCCTCGCGGAACGCGGGCCGCAGCTTGGCGAGCTGCTCGAGCGAGGTGTCGGCGCGGGGCCCCTCGTCGATCTCGACCGTGACCGGGTCGCCGCGGCCGCCGAGGGGCGGCGCCTCCACGGGATCATCTGCTCGGCGAAGCGCCCCTCGCGAGTCGCCGCCACGGCGCGGGCGTGGCTCCGGAGCGCGAAGCGCGTCCTGCTCCTCCCGGCGTGACGCCGTACCGCTCGGCGACGTTCTCCGCCGTCTCGCCCATGGATTCGGTCGAGTAGCGCTCGGCCATGCGGGGGTTGATCAGGCGCCAGCCGAGCGCGGTGTCGTGCATCGTCTGCGGGCCTCGGGGCAGCCCGGCCTCGGGCTTCAGGACCACCCACGGCGCGCGGCTCATGGACTCGGCGCCCCCGGCGAGATACAGGTCGCCCTCGCCGAGTCGCAGCGCCCGCGAGGCCTGGTTGACCGCCTCGAGGCCGGATGCGCAGAGGCGGTTGACGGTGACCCCTGGAACCTCGACCGGCAGCCCGGCGAGCAGCGCTGCCATGCGCGCGACGTCGCGGTTGTCCTCGCCCGCCTGGTTCGCGGCGCCCCAGTAGACGTCGGGATGGCCGCGGGATCGAGCCCGGTGCGCTCGACCGCGGCGCGGATCGCGTGGGCGGCGAGGTCGTCGGGGCGCACGCCCGCGAGCGACGCCGCGATAGCGCCCCATCGGCGTGCGCACGGCGTCGCACGACGAAAGCGTCGTAAGGTGGCTCGAGATGCAGGGGCTCCGTGGACTTCATTCTCCTCAGCCTGGGCTGGTTGGCTTCATCGTCTGGCGTGCTTGTCCTGCTTGCTCGCGGCTATCCGGGAAGCGGCGCCGATCTCGTCGACTGGCGGCCCACCCGCTCGTACGAGCACGAGGCCCGTCTCGAGAGCGAGGACATCCAGCAGATGATCGAGGCGCAGAACGTTATCGCCGCCGCCGGGGCAAGCGCGACCTGACCGCGGACGACGCCGCGCATGGCCCGCGAGGACGAGGCGATCCGCGAGCGCCAGCGCCAGGGCTACGACGACCATCTGGACGAGCTCGAGGACGAGCTGGGCGTCTGAGCCCGGCGGGCGGGGGACGTGGCCCGGGCGTACATCGTCGGGTGCGGATGTCGCGGCAGCACCCTCGGGCGGCGGCTTCACCAGGCCGGGTGGCAGGGTCGTGGGACGACGCGTGACCCTCTGAACTCGGATCAGATCCTCGAGGCCGGTCTCGAGGCCGTGGTCGCCGACCCCGATCGGGTCGGGACCGTCCTCGAGTACGTCGGGGACGTGACGATCCTGTTCTGGCTGCTCGGGTCGGCGGAAGGCGAGCCGGAGGAGGTCGCGGCGCTCCACGGGCCGCGATTGGAGCGCCTCCTCGAGGAGCTCGTCGACACGCCGGTGCGGGGGGTCGTGTACGAGGCGGCCGGGAGCGTCCCGAAGGAGCAGCTCGAGGTCGGCGCGGCGATCGTCCGCTCGGCCTCCGAGCGCTGGCGAATCCCGGCCGAGGTCGTCCACGCGGACCCCGGAGACTGGGAGGCGTGGCTCGAGGAGATGCTCGCCGCGACCGAGCGGCTGGTCGGCGGGTCCGGCGTGGAGTGATCCGGGCGCCGGCTACTGGATGGGCTTCGGCTTGATCTGCCTGACGCCGGGCTTCGACCACGGCGCCGAGTGCGGAACGTTCTTGCCGACCCCCGTGTCGAGCTTGCCGATGAGAACGATGCCGCCGATCACCACCGCCGTGGCGACCGCGAGGAAGATCGCGTACATCCCAAGTTGCCGGGCCTTGCTGGGCCCGTAGCTCTGGCCGACAACCCGACGGCGCTTGTCCAGCCCCCTCGCGTCGACCTCGGACTGGTCGTGCTTGGCGAGGCGCTCCTCGACGGGCTCGCGCTCGATGACGGTATTCGGGCCGAGCGATGGCGCCGTGAGCTCTGCTCACGGCGATTCTGCTCACCGCGATCCCCGTTCGGAATCCCCTCGTCGCTCGAGTGCGACGGCATGCGGCTGCCGCTCTTCGCCTCCTCCGCCATCCCCGCTCAATACGTAAGCACAAGCCCGGCCTCTTCGCCACCCCCAACCGGAGTCGGGAAGGCCGCGTCAGCGCTTCTCGAGCACGAGGCGATAGTGGTCCAGGAGCTCGCGCTGAAAGCAGACGCTGTTCGCGCTCACTCCCGAGGTGAATGCGAGCCGGAACTCGGCACTCCGGAGCCAGCGCGGCACAAGCCGGAGCTTGAGGAGGGTCTTTCGGAAGCTCGGCGCCGCGAAGCGCTCCCGCCACTGGCGGATCGTCTCGATGTAGTCCAGGCGGCCGCTCACGCTCGAAACGAGGTCGAATCGCTCGTCCGCGGTTTGCACCACCTGGTCCCGTCCGAACGGGAGCCACGACCCGGGAAACTGGCGTCCCATGAGGGCGAGGTACCACCCGTCCGACTCGCGCGGGGCTTCGATGTCGATCTCGTCGACGGGAATCATCTTGCGGCCGAACACCATCGTCTGGAGGTAGAGCCGGCCTCCCTCCGGCAGCACGCTTGCGATCCTCCCGAAGAGCTGGCGATAGACCTCCTCCTGGCGCCCGTCGCGGTAGTCCTCCGGCGAGCAGAAATGCTCGAAGGCCCCAAGGCTTGCCACCCCATCGAAGGGGCCGAATGCCTCGCGAGTCACGCTCCTCGCGTCCCGGAGGTAGACGTGAAGACCATGCCTGCGACAGGAGTCCGCCTGAGCGGAGGACAGCGTCACCCCGACGCCGGTCGCACCGCGACGGCGGATGAAGGCGAGCAGCGGGCCCCATCCGCAGCCCAGGTCGAGCACCCGCCGCCCGGGTGCGATCCCTACCTGCTCGGCCACGTATTCGTGCTTGCGCCGCTGGGCCTCCTCCAGGCTCATGGAGAAGTCGCCGTCGTACATGGCACCGCTGAAATCGGCAAGCTCCCCGAGGCTGAGCCTGACGATGCTGTCGGTCAAGGAGTAGTTGAACTCGAGATCGCGGCGGTCGGCCACCGTGATCAGCTCATCGGGGTGGCCGATGACAGGGCCGCCTCGTTGGGGGCGCGAGCCTGCGCGAAGGTGACCAGGCGCTCGCGGTCCTCGTCCCAGAGCTTCAACCGCACCGCGCGCAGGCCGTCCCACAGCGAGAGCGTCGGCACGTCGCGGAAGATCGGCGTTCTCGTCGTGGGCGCGCTGGAGGTTGTAGTTGGGAATCCGGGTGCTGAGGTGGTGGACGTGGTGGAGGCCGATGTTGCCGGTGAAGAACTGCAGGACCTTCGGCAGCTTCAGGTAGGAGCTGCCGCGGAGCGCCGCGTCGGCGTAGCTCCAGCCGTCGCGAGCTCGCCAGTAGGTGTCCTCGAACTGGTGCTGGACGTAGAAGAGCCAGACGCCGGCCGCGCCGGCGAGCCAGAGCGATCGGCAGCCTGCACGAGCAGGAAGTCCTGCCAGCCGATCAGCCAGCAGAGCCCGCCGATCGACGACGGCGAGCGCGACGTCCGTGCGCGATGATGCTGCGCCGGATCCGCGGCCGAGCGTCGCGGTGACGGCCAGCGCGGGGCGACGATCATCGCGTAGATCGGGCCGAGCCCGAACATCACGAGCGGGTTGCGGAACAGCCGGTAGCCGAGCCGGCCCCGCCACGGCAGCGCGTGGTACTCGGCGACCGTGAGCGTCGGCACGTCGCCGACGCCGCGGCGGTCGAGGTCGCCGGCCGTCGCGTGGTGGACGGCGTGCTCGTGCCGCCAGCGCTGAAACGGCGTGAAGACGAGCAGCCCGCAGAACGTGCCGAGCCAGGCGTTGGCGCGCCGGGATCGCAGGAACGAGCCGTGCGCGCAGTCGTGGAAGACGATGTACGTGCGGACGAGGAACCCGGCTGCGGGCACCGCGAGCGACGAGCACCAGCAGGTACGAGACGTCGAGCGCGAAGTACATCGCCACCGAGAGCGCGAGGTACGGCACGACCGAGGTCGCGAGGTCCAGGAGGCTTCGGCCCAGGTGCGGCCGCGCGTACGGCGCCACCTCCGCTCGCCCGAATGGACGGCTCGAATCGTCGCCGGACGGTCGCGGGACCGGGGTCAATGTCGCGGGTTCGCTCATGTGCCTCCTGCCATTTGGGCCTACACCGAGGAAGGCCGTTGATCAGGCGGAGGCCAAGCAAACTGGCGAGGCAGTGCTGGCTGTCTAGTCAGGCCGTTTCAGCGCCCGTCTGACTATCCAACGGAGTTCAGCCTACACCCGTCGGGCGGCGGGGCCAGCGCCGCGACGTTGACGAGTGGCCGGATACCGAATAGCCTGAACTCGGATAGGGATTAGGGCAAATCGGACGGAGGCGCATGCATGGCTGACTACGCGAAAGACGTCCTGGTTGAGACCGACTGGGTCGCCGAGCATCTCGACGACGACGGGATCCGGATCGTCGAGGTCGACGAGAACCCCGCTCTGTACGCGGAGGCGCACATCCCCGGCGCGATCGGCTTCGACTGGAAGCAGGACCTTCAGGACCAGGTGAAGCGAGACTTCCTCTCGGCGGAGGACTTCGGCAGTCTGATGGGCAGCCGCGGCATCTCCAACGACCACACCGTGGTCCTCTACGGCGACCGCAACAACTGGTTCGCCGCCTACACCTACTGGTACTTCCTCTACTACGGCCACGACAAGGTCAAGCTCGTGAACGGCCCGCGCGAGAAGTGGATCGCCGAGGGCCGCGACACAACCACCGACGTCCCCTCGTACCCCGAGGCCACGTTCAACGCGAGCGGCCCGGACGAGTCGATTCGCGCCCGCCGTCAAGAGGTGCAGGACGCGCTGGGCACCGAGAAGCGGATGGTCGACGTGCGCAGCCCGCAGGAGTACTCCGGTGAGCTGATCGCGATGGCCGGCTACGAGCAGGAGGGCGCGCAGCGCTCCGGCCACATTCCGGGCGCGATCTCCGTGCCCTGGGCGCAGGCGGTCAACGAGGACGGCACCTTCAAGTCGGCCGACGACCTCCGCGGGCTGTACTCGTCCAAGGGCGTGATCTCGGACGGTGACAACGACGTGATCGCCTACTGCCGCATCGGCGAGCGCTCGGCGCACACCTGGTTCGTCCTCCACGAGCTCCTGGGCGTCGACGACGTCGTCAACTACGACGGCTCCTGGACGGAGTGGGGCAACCTGGTGGACGTCCCGATCGAGAAGGACGTCTAGGGCTTATCTCAAAGGATGCGTTCGAGGACGAGCATCTTCCGGCTGGAGACCAGATGCGCCAGGGCATCAGCCAGGCTCTCGACCCGCTCCTCGGCCTGTCGCTGCCAGCGCTCGATGTTGACGATCTCCGCGATCAGCACGTAATCGGCTGATTCAGCCGCCTGTCCGGGCACATCCATCGGCCGCGTCAATCGGTAATCCCGCATCGTGTCCAGCGAGCCAAAGACGATGTCCCGATCGCTCGCCATCAGGCGCTCAAAATCCTCGGCGAGCTCCGGCGAGCGCAGGGAAAACCACATGAGCAGTGTCGCGTGCCCGGCCGTCACCCAAGGAGCGTAACTCTGCAGAGCGGAGTTTGCGAGCCTCGAAATGGCCGCGGAGCCGGAGAGAGGGACTGAAGCCTCGCCCTACCTGTCCTCCTCGGCCTGCGGGGCCAACCGCTCCAGGAAGTCCGACAGGATCCGCGCCGTCGCTCCCCAGATCATGTGCTCGCCGACCTCGTAGGTCGGGGTGCGGATTGGGACGCCGCGTCGGATCAGGCGGCGCATCGCGAAGCCGCCGCGCAGCCGGTCGAGGGTGAATGTCAGGACCGCCGCGACCTCGCTCGGGTTGGGCCGGAAGCGGATGCCCTCGGGGATAGTGCCGACGAATGGGTGGACCTTGTAGCCGGTGACGAAGGTGCCCACCGGGGGCAACGCCCCGGCGACCTCGACCTGGTCAGGGCTCAGGCCGATCTCCTCCTCCGCCTCGCGCAGGGCCGTGTCGAGCAGCGCCTCCTCCGGCGTGTCCGGGCGGCCGCCCGGGAACGAGATCTCGCCGGCGTGGCGCCTCAGGTCGAGCCGGCGCTCGGTGAAGACGAGCCCGGGTCGCTCCGGATGGCCGTACAGGGGGAGCAGCACCGCGGCGTTCGTGGCGCCCGGCGCCTTCATCGCCTGCGCCTCCTCGGGGCTCAGCAGGACGCTGGCGAGGGGGTTCACCGCGATTAGATGATCACCGGAACGGAGCCGCCGTCGACGCTCCACGCCGCCCCGGCCACGTAGGAGGCCCGCTCCGAGCACAGGAAGACGATCGCGTCGGCGATCTCCGAGACCTCGGCCAGCCGCCCGATCGGGCGGCTGGAGCCCGCCGCTTCCAGCGCCGCCTCGCGTGAGTCGTGACCGGACAGCTCCGCTGTCTGGTCGAGGAGGCCGCCTGGCTCCATCCACAGCTCCGACTTGACCGGCCCGGGGCAGATCGCGTTCACGAGCACCCCGTGCTTGGCGTACTCGTCGGCGAACAGGCGCGACAGCGAGAGCTCCGCGGCCTTGGCAACCGAGTACTCGGGCATCTGGCCGCTCGGGCGCTTGGCGGCGCTCGAGCAGACGTTCACCACGCGCCCCCAGCCGCGCTCGGCCATCGCCGGGATGGCGGCCCGCATCGGCGCGCATCGGCGCCATCACGTTGAGCTCCCACGCCGCGTCCCAGTCGTCGTCGGTCACATCCTGGAGCGCGCGCCTACTCGCGGTCCCCGCGTTGTTGACGAGCACGTCGAGGCCGCCGAACGGCTCCGATGCCGCGGCGACCATGCGCTCGCCGGCGTCGGGCTCGGTCACATCCAGCTCGAGCACCTCCGCCCGGCCCCCGGCGGCCAAGCACCGGCCGAGCGCCTCTTCAAGCCGTTCGGCCGAGCGTCCGACCAGCAC
This sequence comes from uncultured Acidobacteriota bacterium, assembly GCA_963724775.1. Taxonomy (GTDB): domain Bacteria; phylum Acidobacteriota; class Vicinamibacteria; order Vicinamibacterales; family Fen-181; genus CAVRWB01. The sequence goes on along the minus strand of CAVRWB010000012.1, from coordinate 499,360 downwards.
GACCCGAGCACCTTCGCCGCAGAGCCGCTCCGCGGCCGCGAGCCCGATGCCCCGGCTGGCGCCGGTGACGACGCATGCCCTGCCCTCGAGCCCCAGGTCCATCAGCCCGACGGCTTCACTGGACTCGCTCGACCCGGTCGGTGATCGTGACCTCGGCCTCCTTGGCGAGGAGGCGGTGGACGGGGCACTTGCCGGCGATCACGCGAAGGCGCTCGAGCTGGTCGTCGCTGAGGTCGGCCCCGATGCGGAGCGTGACCTCGAACGAGCGCGGCGCCGGCGTGTCGCCGTAATCCATGTCGACGTCGACCTCGACCTCGCCCAGCTCCCAGCCCTTGCGGTCGGCGTACATCTCCGTGGTGATGGCCGTGCACGCCGCGAGCGCGGCTCCGACGGTGCGGGTGGGGGAGGGCCCGGCGTTGCTGCCGCCGTCAGCCTCGGGCTCGTCGATCACCAGGTGGTGTCCGCCCTGGATCTCCACGTCGTGGGTGAAGCCCTGCCGGCGCCGGGCGGTGACCTTAACCATCGGCCGCATTCGCGTCGCGGCCCTGGAAGAGCTCCGGGTCCGGGACGTCGGCGAACCTCGCCATCGCGAACGCGAGGTCGGACGCCCGGTTCAGGTAGCGGAGCACGGCGTCCGATGCCAGCTCCCCGCCGTCCCTGAGCGCGACGACCCGCCGCTCGGCACGGCGGATCACGGTCCTGGCAATGTCGAGCTGCGCCGAGAGCGTGGTCCCACCGGTGATCACGAACTTCGGCGGCAGGTCGACGCGATCCATGTACCGGTCGATGACCGGCTCGAGCGCCTCGACCATCCCGTCGTCGATCCTGCTGATGCCCTCCTGCAGGCGCCCCTCGGCCTCGGGCGCAGTCGCCAGCTCGGCGCCCGCCACGAACAGCTCGCGCTGGAGCCGGAGGATGTCCGCCGCGAGCTCGCCGTCGTCGGGGCCGCACAGTGACCGGGCGACGCCGAGGGCGGCGCCGGCCTCGTCGATGGACCCGTAGGCCTCGGTGCGCGCGTCGTTCTTGGCGACCCTGCCGCCGTACCAGAGCGAGGTCGTTCCGTCGTCGCCCTTGCGCGTGTAGATGCGCGTCACGTGGCCATGACCCTAGCGCGAGGGAGCGCGAGGGGCCAGGCCCGGCCCCGCGCGCGCCTCAGCTCAGCGGGTTGAAGACCAGCCCCGTGAGGAGCTTCGGGAAGAAGAACGTCGACTTCGGGGGCATCGTCTCCCCGGCGGCGGCGACCTCGCGCACCTGGGACACCGGGGTCGGCCTCAGCACGAACGCGCAGTCGTAGTCGCCCGAGCCGACCAGCCGCCGCGCTTCGTCGAGCCCCTTCGCGTACCCGAGCCCGCGCTTGCCCTCGATGTCCTCGTTGCTCATCCCGAGCGCCCCCTTGAGGACGATCTCCTCGAGGATGACCGCGTCGAGGCGACGGTAGGCCGCGGATCGGTCCGCGAGCGCTGCCGTCCAGGGCGCCGGGGTCGCGAAGCCGGAGGCGCAGCCTGCCGGTCGCCGTCGATGAGCCCGAAGACGCCGGCGCCCTCGATGCCGGCGGGATCGACCTGGTCGTCGCCGATCTCCTCCACTTCGAAGCTTTCGCGAATTCCACGCTCGAGCCGCTCGGCGTCGAAGCCCTTGAGCATCCTGTGGGTCCCGAAGATCGTCAGGCCGGGATCGTCGAGCGAGACGAGGCACATGAGCGTGTATCGATGCGGCCCCTCACCGCCGATCTCGTCCGCGTAGATGCGGGCTGTCTCGTAGCGGTGATGGCCGTCGGCGATCAGCAGCTCGGCGTCAGCGAGGCCGGCCGCCACCGCCTCGTGGACGGACGGCTCCGAGACTCGCCAGACACGATGGATGGTGCCCTCCGAGTCGGTCACCTCGCCCCACGGATCTCTCCCGACGTGGGGCTCGAGGTCACTCCAGACGTTGCCGGGATGCAGCGCGAAGATCGGCGAGAGGTTGTGGCGCGTCGCCCGCGTCAGGCGCAGGCGGTCCTCCTTGGGGCCCGGCTGGGTGCGCTCGTGGGGTCGCACGAGGCCCGCGCCGTAGTCGGTGACCCGGACCCGGACGAGGAAGCCGTGTCGCGTCTGGCGCCCGCCATCGGGGGTCGAGTACTCCTGCGTCAGCGCCCAGATTGCCGGCTCGCGGTCGGCCGCGAGAACGCCGTCGAGCGTCCAGGCCTCGAGTGTCTCCGCAGCGTGCTCGTACGGGTCGCCGCCCCCGGGGGCACGGGGCAGGTCCATCTCCACGACGTTGAAAGGCGACCGAGCGAGGAGCTCGGCCCGCTGTCCCTCGTCGATGACGTCGTATGGCGGAGCGGTCACGTCGCCGAGCGACGAGACCGCCGCGAGGTTGTAGTGGAGCGCGTTGAGCGGCCTGACCTCTGCCATGGCCGGCGAACCCTAGTCGCAGCCCTCGCAGCGGGGCGGTGAGGGGCCGGACGCAGCGCGCGGCACCTGTGTTCAGCATGGAGCTCGTGCCTGGCCACCCCCGCCAGCTCGTGATCGCCAGCCTCGGACGGGGCGTCTACCGGTACACGTTCCCCTTGGGCCAGTAGGCAAGACGGGCGCTCCCTTGTCACAGTAAGGGGGAGTGGCAGGCTCCGCAGGGGAGATGACGCGCGAGCGGCGCGGCGCCCGATCTCGGAGTCGAGTGGCGGCGAGCACCGCGGTTGCGCTGCTCCTCGCCGGACTCTGGGCGTTCGGCGCGGTGACCGCGGATGCGAAGGTCAGGCCGCCGAAGCCGGTTCCCGCCTGGTACATGACGGCCGGCAACGTCACCGACCTTGCGCGTCAGGCCAAGCACAGCGCGTGCGAGTTCGCGAAGCGCCAGCCCAAGAGCCCGCGGCTCCTGCTCCTCGACTTCGGGGCAGCTCAGAAGTACCGCGACGGCACGTTTGGGGCGTCCCTCAGGGGTGTGCGCCGCTTCCGCAACGGCGGGATCCTGAAGTCGATGAAGGCGGCCGCGCGGTCGTATCACCGCTGCCATCGCAAAGGGTCGGTGACGATCGCCTACGGCAACACGAACTCGATCCCCGGCTACATGAGCAAGGCCGACGCCCGCGAGGCCGGCCTGCACCAGGCCCTGACGGTGAAGCGCCTCATCCGGTTCCAGAAGAAGGAACGGCACTACCGGCACCAGTCGGCGGCGTCGGCGGGCGACATCGAGCCGGGGTTCGGGTTCCCCGGCGTCAGCAAGGCGCTCGTCGAGGGGGCAAACGGCGGTACCCCGTACTACGACTTCGGGAACGCCGGTGGTTGCCCGGGCCAGCCGGGCTCGCAGGGCTGTTACAACGGCTGGGACGTCGGGGACCTGGGCGAGGTCTCGGTGGACGGCCGGTCGCTGGCGCTGCCGGAGATCTACCGCTCCTACGAGGCGACCCAGTGGGCCAGGGTGCAGCGTCAGTGGCCGGGCAATTACGCCTTCGAGGGCGTGACCGGGTCGCCGATCGAGCCGCTGACACCGTCGCAGGGCTGGACCATGCTGAAGCGCCGCGCGGACCACGTCGGCAGAGAGGTGATCACCATCCGCAACGCCGGCTCGCGGGCGTCCGGGGGCGGCACGGAGGCGCCACGGGGCCCGACGCTCGGCGGCCCGATGACCGGCACGATCCCGCCGCATCTGGTGCCGGGCCCTGAGCCGTTCTTCTCGACGAGCCTCGTTTATCCGGTCCGGAACGCGTGGGTCGCGTCGGATCACCGCCATTTCATCGCCGTCGAGGCCGGCGCGGACCCCGTGCACCCATCGACCGGCGTGCTGGGGATCTTCCGCCAGAACTACGTGCGGGTCAGCCAGTCCCAGCGGGTCGTCAGGGTGCCCGGCGCCGGTCCGCTGCGACTCAGGCACGCCCCGGGGGGCAGCGGCAGGGCGGCGCTGAGGAACCCGGCGGCCGCGGTTCGCTTCAGCGGCGAGAAGGGAGTCAGCGGGACGCTTGACCTGAAGACCGGGACCGGGAGGGTGACGATGGACTCGGGCTCGGGCGGCTCACGATGAGGCCCTCCAGACGGCATCTGCTCGCGATCGCGACGGCCGTCGCCCTGCCCGCGCTGGCCGCCGCGGCCCTGGGCGCGACCGGATCGCTCACCTACAAGGGCTGCATCGCCAACCATGGAAACGACGACTGTCGTGCGCCGCTCCATGACTCCTTCGGCAACAACGTGGGCCTCGCGGTCAGCCCCGACGGCGCGGCGGTGTACGTCGCGGCAGTCGAGGGGACGCTCACTGAGTTGCGCCACGGAACGCGTGGCGGGCTGGCGTTCGAGGACTGCTTCGCCGACGGGGGGCGGCGCGGTTGCCGGGACATCCCGCACGACTCGCTCGACGCGGCGACCGGAGTGGCGGTCAGCCCCGACGGCCGATCCGTGTACGTCACCTCGGCGCAGCCGACGAACGCCGTGAACCGGTTCAAGCAGGAACCTGACGGGACGCTCGTCTATCGCGGGTGCATCGCCAACGGCGGGGCCCACGCCGGCATCGCGGGCTGCAGGCAGGTGCCGCGGAATTCCCTGGACTCGAACGAGGCGGTCGCGGTTAGCCCTGACGGCCACTCCGTTTACGTCGCCTCGTCGAACAGCGATTCGATCACCAGCTTCGAGCGGAAGGCAAACGGAGCCCTGACCTATCGCGGCTGCGTGGCCAATCGCGGCGCTCACGGCTGCGGCAAGCCGAAGCACGATTCGCTCGGGGGCGCCTTCGACGTCGCCGTCAGCCCGGACGGGAAGTCGGTCTACGTCGTATCCCTCGACGGCGACTCGATCACGCGCTTCGACCGTCATTCCAATGGTTCCCTCACCTACAAGAACTGTTTGGCGAATGCCCGTGCGCACGGGTGCCGGCAGCTCAAGCACGATTCACTCGGCGGCGCGGACGCCGTCGCGGTGAGCCCGGACGGGAAATCGGTGTACGCGACGGCGCTCGACGGCGACTCGATCACGGGCTTCAAGCGCTCGCCGAGCGGCTGGATCACGCCGCGCGGCTGTTACGCGAACGGGGGCGGGCACGACTGCCGGTCGCCGGAGGTGAATTCGCTCCACGCGGCCGACGGGGTCGCGGTCAGCCCGGATGGCGGTTCCGTGTACGTGACCTCGATGACCGGCCCCACGGTCAACGGCGGGGCCGGCGCGCTCACTCACTTCAAACGCCGCGCCGACGGATCGCTGGGCTACAAGGGGTGCTTCGCCGATCAGGGGAGGTACGGGTGCCGCGCTCCGCGGCTCGACTCGCTCAGGTCGCCCGAGTCGATCGCGGTTGACCCGGACGGATCCGCCTTGTTCGTCGGCAGCTACGCGCGCGCCGTTTCGTTCTTCCGCCTTGGCGCGGGCGGGTCGTAGCTACGGGGCTCGATAGCGCCGTACGACCAACGCGCCGTCGGAGAGAACGTGCATCGCGTCGTTTGGCTGCGGCTGCGCGCGCTTCGCCTTGCCGGCGCAGACAACGTTGAGATAGAGCGGAATCGAGTGCCCGTTCTGGGCGATGGTGTGACGGATGCGCACGGCGCCGGCCTTCGTGGTGCGGCACGGACTGCTGTACGCGCTGGCGCCATGGGTGCAGTTGAAGCCATTTGCCTCCGTGAGGTGGCCGCTCGTGCTGACCGCTCCCTTCGCGACGCCGGTCGGCGAGACGGAGTGGGGGCCACGGCTGAGGATCAGGTCGGTCCCGACGAAGCTCGGGTAGGGGAGGGAGGCGATCGTCACCAGGTGCCTGGCGCTCGCCTCAATCACGTCGCCCTTTCGCAGGTTGTTGATGCGCTCCGAGTAGACGACCCGGCGCCCGGCCTTGCCCGAGGGCGCGATCGGGATCGAGTGCGACCGCACGTTGGCGGTCCGGTACCGCTTGGGCGGGGGGACGTGCTTGTGCAGCGTGATCGCGTTGAGGCGCCCCTTGTCCTGGCGGACGCTCCCGTCGGGAGTATCGGCCCCGATGACGATCACCTGGCCGTCGCGCGCGTGCTTGTGGTCTGCCTCCACAACCAGGTTGAGGCGGCAGGTGCTGGGGCGGCAGGGGAGACGGTGCGGATGGCGGATCGTGGTCGGCTTCGGCGTGAAGACGAGAACGCAGTGGTGGTTGCGCTGCGGCCGCTCCTGATGGCAGCGGAGCGAGTGGGTCTCGGCGATCACCTTCGTGCCCTCGCCGCCGCTCGCCTCGCGGCGATTCGCCAGGACGATCCGCGCATCCTCGCGCGGACTAAAGCCGTAGTGGCGGCCGATGCAGCGGGGCGTGCCGAGATCGACGCAGGTCGTCGTGATCTGGACCTCGCCGTCGGCCCGGAGGATGTCGTGCCTGTGGAAGGTCGGAAGCGCCCCGGGGCCGATGGACATCACGACCCGCTTCTTCGCCCACTTGCGACGGGCGATGGGGACGACCCTGCGGATCTCCGAGTTGTCCCCCGTGGTGGCGAACCGGACGCTGCCGCGGGCGGGCTTCGAGGAGGCGGGGTCACCTGCTTTGGGTCCATGACCGGGTCCCGCGCCGGCGGGCGCCGCGGAGAGCAGCACCACGCCGGATGCCGCGCAGGCCACGATCGCCCCTCGCCGAACGCCCGTGCTCCTCACGGGCGCGAGTATATGGGCGGGTTGCGGCGGCTCAGACGCGCGCCGCTGCCGCCTGCCGCTGAGCCACGGCCGCCAACTCGATCCACACGTCCGCGCCGCCCCCGTTCGCGTTTCGAGCGGTCGCGCTGCCGCCGTGGGCGTCCGCGATCGCCTTGACGATCGCGAGCCCGAGGCCGGTGCCATCGGTGGACCGGGAGGTGTCGGCGCGCCGGAAGCGCTCGAACGCGTGCGGCAGGAATTCGGGTGGGAACCCGGGCCCTTCGTCGCTGACGTGTAGCTGGATCCGCCCGTTTGACTGGCTGGACCAGATGCGGACCGGGCCGTCGCCGTGACGGAGGGCGTTCTCGACGAGGTTTCCGAGCGCCTGCTCGATGCGCATCCGGTCCGCTTCGACGGCGGCGTCCGATTCATCGTCGAAGCGGAGCTCGCGTCCATCGCGCCCGGCGCGGTCGCTCAAGCGGTCGCGCATCGTCGCAAAGAGGTCGGTGATCTCGATCGGCTCCATCTTCAACGCCAACCTGCCCTTGTCGGAGCGGGCGATGACCAGCAGGGACTCGGCGAGCTGCGAGAGGCGGTCGGCCTCCTCGATCGCCGAGGCGATCGCGGCGCGCAGCTCCTCGCTGCTGGCGCCGTAGCGAAGGGCGAGCTCGAGCTCCGCCTTGTGGGCGGCGAGCGGGGTGCGCAGTTCGTGACTGGCGTCGTCGACGAATGAGCGCTCGCGGTCCAGCGCGGTCTCGAGCCGGTCGAGCATCTGGTTCAGGGTCTCGCCGAGGCGGTGAAGCTCGTCGTGGGCGACCGGGACCGGCAGGCGCTGGCCCGCGCCGGAAGCAGACACCTCCGAGGCTCGCCGGCGCATGGCCTCGACCGGGCGCAGCGCAGCGCCGACCGTCACGTATGCCGCCAGGGACGCGAGGAGGAGCGCGATCGGGCCCCCGATCAGAAGCAGTCGGAGCAGGCTGGAGAGCGCTTCGTCGCGATCGCCGAGCGAGGCGCCGACGACCGCGATCAGCGTGGGGCCCTCGAACTCGAAGGGGCGGGCGAGGAAGCGCTCGGGCTCGGGGCTTGCGCCGCCCCCGGGGCGCTCTAATGTGATTTCCCCGCGCCTGGCCTCGGCGACCTTGCCGGGCGGGAGCACCGGCCGGCCGGTGGGCTGCGGCCGGTTGAAGGGCGGGTTGAAGAGACGGCCCTGCGCAGTGAGGATCTGGGCGAACTCCTCGGACCGGTTGTCGAGCAGGCTGTACGCAGCCTCGCCGATGCCCTTGTTGTTGACCCGCATCTCCTTGATGAGCTGCTGGCTTCGCGACTGGAGGTCCTGGTCGATGGTTCGGTTGAGCGAGGACTCGAGGCGCAGGTAGAGGAAGAGGCCCGTTGCGGCGAGCACGATCGCCATGACCGCGGCGAACACCAGCGTGACGCGCAACTTGATCGGGATGCGCCTCACCCGCCGCCGTCCTCTCGCAGACGGTAGCCGGCTCCGCGCACCGTCTCGAGGCTGGTGCTGCCGAACGGCCGGTCGATCTTGTTGCGCAGGAGGCGGATGTAGGAGTCGACGACGTTGGACCGGTTCTCGTACTCGTAGTCCCACGCGTGCTCGAGCAGCTGGAAGCGCGAGAGCACCTCGCCGGGCCGTCGCATGAATGTCTCGAGGAGCGAGAACTCCTTCGGCGAGAGCTGGATCTCGGTGTCGCCGCGCCACACCCTGCGCCGCGCGGGGTCGAGCCGGAGGTCGCCGACCTCGAGCTCGGCCGGGCGCTCAACCGGCCCGCGGCGCACGAGGGCGCGGAGGCGCGCCAGGAGCTCCGCGTACGAGAAGGGCTTGGTGAGGTAGTCGTCGGCGCCGCTGTCCAGGCCGGCGACGCGATCGCTGACGGCGTCGCGGGCGGTGAGCATCAGGATCGGCGCCCACACTCCCCTTCGAGCGCAGCTCGCGGCAGACATCGAAGCCGTCGGCGCCCGGGAGCATGACGTCGAGGATGAGCGCGTCGTACTCGGTGGCGGCGGCCATCCAGAGGGCCTCCTCGCCATCGCCCGTCACATCGACTGCCATGCCCTCCTTGCGCAGGCCGCGCTGGATCAGGCCGGCCATCTTGACGTGGTCTTCGACGATCAGAACGCGCATCGCAGCTGCACCCGGAGTGGAGCATCGTGCGTGCAGATGAGAGAACGATGAACGAAATCGCTCCGTCTCGCGCAGGAGTGGCGGCTTTCAGGTTCTTGTCATCAGAGGCGCGTAGGAACCGTCGCGATGGCATACCAGAAGGAGGTTCACCAAATGAGCATCAGAAGCAAGCAGATTGCGCTCGCGCTCGCGCTCTCCGCGGTCGTCGGGCTCGGCGGCCAGACGGCGGCGTTCGCGCACGGTAATCCGGCGCCGGTCACGCGCAACTACCACCCGCACATCGATCCGGCGGACTTCGGCCGCAAGATCGACAACCGCTACCTCCCGTTCAAGCCGGGGACCAAGACGGTCGCCAAGGGCGTCGCCGAGGACGGGAAGACGCCGCAGCGCGACGTGCAGGTCGTCACCGATCGGAAGCGGAAGGTCCACGGCGTGAAGTGCGTCGTCGTCCGCGACACGATCACGTCGCGCGGAAACCCGGTCGAGCGGACCTTCGACTGGTACACGCAGGACAAGCACGGCAACGTCTGGTACTTCGGCGAGAACTCCAAGGACTACGAGCACGGCCACTGGGTCAAGAGCGACGGCTCGTGGGAGGCCGGCGTGAACGGCGCGCAGCCGGGGATCATGATGGAGGCGCATCCGAAGCGCGGCGATGCCTACCGGCAGGAGTACTACCGGGGGCACGCCGAGGACCAGGCGAGGGTGTTGGGCAACACCGGCCAGGTGACGGTGCCGGCAGGGACGTACCAGAACACGATCGGCACCAAGGAGAAGTCACGGCTCGAGCCGGGCATCGCGGAGAGGAAGTGGTACGCCCCTGGCATCGGCGAGATCAAGAGCCAGGACGTCAAGGGCAGCAAGGAGGGCTTCCGGCTGGTGAAGGTGACTCACTGAGCCCCCAGCGCACCGGATCAACGATGGATGGATTTCGGCGATATAGGCGCCGGAATCCATCCATCGCCCGCCCCCGCCGGCCCAGGTCCCGATGAAGGGGACGTTCTGATGCGACTCCCCACTAGTTTTGGAGGCAATGGCGGTGACGACGGGCTACCTCGAGCTGGGCGGTGAAAGTCACCGCCACGGCGACGGAACCGTCCACGCACACCCGCACGGCGGGCCACATTCGCACGATGAAGCCGGGCATGGCCACGCGCACGGCCTGGTCGACCCAAGCATCAAGCGCTCCCGGGCCGGCCTGCGCGCCGTGGGCCTCTCGCTCGGGGTGCTTGCTGCGACCGCCACGGCCCAGGTGGTCATCTACGTCGTGACCGGAAGCGTTGCCCTTCTCGCCGACCTGATCCACAACTTCGGCGACGCCCTGACTGCGGTTCCGCTCGGAACCGCATTCCTCTTGCGCTCCGGGAGGGCCGAGCGGTACGCCGGCCTCGCGGTCGTGTTCGCGATCTTCGTCAGCGCCTGCGTCGCGGGGGTCTTCGCGATCGAGAAGATCATCAGCCCGGAGGCGCCAACGCATCTGCTCGCGCTCGGGATCGCGGGCGCAATCGGCTGCCTCGGTAACGAGCTCGCGGCGCAGATCCGCTTACGAGCGGGGCGCCGCTTGGACAGCCCGGCGCTGCTTGCCGATGGCTACCACGCTCGCACCGATGGTTTCGTCAGCTTGGGCGTGATGCTCAGCGCGGCACTGGTCGCGCTCGGGATTCCGCTCGCCGACCCGGTGATTGCCATCGTCATCACAGGGGTGATCCTTCGGATCACCTGGCAGTCGTGGGAGACGGTGCGTCAGGGCCACCATCACGACTGATTGCGACGCTCGCGTCGCTTGCGGGTGATCTATGCACGCCCGACTGCCAGCAGCACCCGATTCGCGAACTTGAGCGTGCCGTCGTCGGAGGCCCTCTCCTCAACCGCCCCGAGGATCGCGTCCCAGACCTTCTCCGGGTCATCCGGCGCGTTCTTCGCGATCAGCGCGACCAGCGGCGGGACCGTGTCCTTGACCAGCGCGACGAACTCGTCGGGAGACTCCCACTCGAACGTGACCTCGCTCTCCTCGACCTCGACGCCGGAGAATCCGCCGCCCTGGAGCAGCCCGCCCAGCGCCTCCGGTGTCGGGCGCGAGAGCGGGCCCGGCATTCCGGGCGGAGGCGGATCGATGCCGAGCGTACGAATCGCAGCGCCCATTGGAACCGCGATGAACGGCACCTGTTCGGGTGGTCCCCACGAGCTGATCGCCATCCTGGACCCCGGGACCAGGAAGCCACGCACCCGGGCGGCCGCGGCCTCTCCCTCAGGCTCGAAGATGATGCCGAAGCGCGACAGCGCCGCATCGAAGCTCTCGGCCGGAAAGTCCAGGCTGGCCGCCTCGGCCTCGACGAACTCGATGTTCTGGATGCCGGCCGCCGCCGCGCGTTCCCGGCCGTAGGCCAGCATCTCTGGAGAGATGTCGGTGGCCACGACTCTGCCCTCGGCTCCCGCCACAGCCGCCGCTGTGAGCGACGGCTCGCCGTAGCCTGCGGCCACGTCCAGCACCCGGCCCCCGGCCTCGACGCCCGCAAGCTCCACCATGCGCTTGCTGACGTGAGCGGTGGCGGCATCGATGAAATCCGATCGCTTGCGCCAGCCCTCGGCGCCCTTCTTCCACTGCTGCCGTTGTCCGTCACGGAACTGACCGGCGTTCATCGCCTGCGATTCCATTTCTCACCTCCGGATTGGCCAGTGCCAACCCTATGCGCTGTCCGACCCGATAACACGACGGGACTCACATGCCGTCGGCGCTTCAGCCCGCGGAACCTGTCGCGAACGCCGTTTCCTCGCAAAAGCACCGGTTCCCGGTTGGACGGCTCATGACTCGTTGGGCCTGAACGCAGCAACGCCGTCGTCGCAATGCTTGCTTGCCGCTATCGGGGCGGCCGGATTTGAACCGGCGACCCCCTGCTCCCAAAGCAGGTGCGCTACCAGGCTGCGCCACGCCCCGATGCGCCGAGTTTAGCCCTGGCTTCGGCCCGGCTGCCCTGCTGCGACGTTTGCCGCACCGCCTCTCGGGCACCCGCCAGGAACGAATGGGAGGAAGGAGGCTGGATGCCTGAGCTCATCGTCGGACCCATGCTGCGTTACCTCGGAGAGCGGGAGGCGACGGTCTGGGTCGAGACCGATGGACCGTGTGAGGTGGAGATCCTCGACCACTCTGCGCGCACGTTCGAGGTCTACGGTCACCATTACGCGATCGTCGCCATGGAGGACCTCGAGCCGGGGACGACCTACGAGTACGAGGTCGCACTGGACGGGGACGTGAGGTGGCCGGAGTCCGAGGGCGACCTTCCACCCAGCCGTATCCGGACTTTCGATCCCGACGGGCCCTTCGACATCTCGTTCGGCTCATGCCGTGTTGCGGTCCCCCATGAGAAGCCGTACACGCTCACGAAGACCGAGCACCCGGAGGGCAAGGAGGTCGACGCGCTCCGCGTGCTCGCGAGTGAGATGGTCCGCAACCCGGAGGGCAGGTGGCCTCATCTGCTCCTGATGCTGGGCGACCAGGTCTACGCGGACGAGGGCGCGCCCAAGACCCGTGGGTTCATCCGCTCGCGGCGGGACACCTCGAAGCCCCCCGGCGAGGAGATCGCCGACTTCGAGGAGTACACGCGCCTCTACCAGGAGTCCTGGCGCGACCCGGTCGTGAGGTGGCTCTTCTCAACCGTGTCGACGTCGATGGCCATCGACGACCACGACGTCCGCGACGACTGGAACATCTCGCGCTCCTGGCTCGATGAGATGCGGGCCAAGCCCTGGTGGCACGAGCGGATCGTCGGCGCATACATGTCGTACTGGCTCTACCAGCACCTCGGGAACCTCTCGCCGCGCGAGCTCGCCGAGAACTCCGTCTACCGGCGGGTGTGCGAGGCGGAGGGAGACGCCGGCGAGATCGTCCGGGGCTACGCCGAGGAGGCCGACGAGCATCGCGACGGCTCCCGGTGGAGCTTTCACCGCGACCTCGGGCGCAACCGCGTGATCGTGATGGACTCGCGGGTGGGCCGGGTGCTGGAGGAGGGCCGGCGTTCGATCTTCGACGAGCCCGAGTGGGAATGGATCCAGGACCAGGCCCAGGGCGACTTCGACAACCTCATCATCGCCACATCGGACCCGTATCTCCTGTCGCACGGCATGCACTACGCCGAGGCGTGGGGCGAGCGCGTCTGCGACGGGGCGTGGGGCCCCCTGGCGGCGAGGTGGATGGAGAAACTTCGGCGGTCCGTGGACCTCGACCACTGGGCCTCGTTCCACGTGTCGTTCGATCGGGTGGCGCGCCTGCTCCGCCAGGTGGGATCCGGTGAGTTCGGGACCAGCGCCGGGATCGATCGTCCTCGTCTCGGGTGACGTCCACCACGCTTACCTCTGCGAGGTCGGCTTCCCGCGCGGCTCGGGCGTCGAGAGCCACGTCTACCAGGCCGTCTGCTCGCCGTTCCGCAATCCGCTCGACGCCGGTGAGCGGCGGGAGGTGAAGATGGCCTGGTCGCGCCCCGTCTGGGCGCTGACCCGGGCGCTGGCTCGCGCCGCCGGCGCTGGCGACCCCGAGATCCAGTGGCGCTTCCTCGACGGCCCGTACTTCGACAACCAGGTCGCGAGCATGACCCTGGACGGGAGGGCATCGCGGCTGAAGCTCGAGAAGACGAAGGGCGGAGACCCCGAGCAGACCCGCCTCGAGACCACGTTCGAGCGGGAGCTCTCATCCAGGCAAGCGGCCCACCGGTCGGACCCCGTGGCGGCGCTACGCTCCGCCGACGGGCCCCCGTAGCTCAGTGGACAGAGCGTCGGACTTCTAATCCGAGGGTCGCAGGTTCGAATCCTGCCGGGGGCGTCCAGCCCCCGTCAGCGATCTCACCTGCGACACCGCTCGGCCTCCGGCCTCGCTGAGGTTCGAATCCTGCCGGGGGCGTCCAGCCGCCAAGCGGCGGATCGCAGGCTCGAGTCGCGCGGACGTGGGGTACCCGCTGCGACCGAGCCTGCGACGCCGCCTGCCATCCCCGGCTCGGTGATGTCCGAGCCCTTCCGCGATGCGGAAGCTGTGCGCGGCGCAAAGATCGGCCGGCGGAATGTTGTGCCAACGCCCCGCAACCGCCTGGTGACCGCCGGGCCGGCGAAGAACCAGACCATCGCCGCCCACATGCAGGCGCCGAAGATCGCGCCCGCCTCAGTCACCGTTCCTCATCCCAGAGGGCCTTCTTCAGTTTGTAGATCAAGTTACTCAAGATAGCCGAAGACTAGCGGATCGCGCGGGGGATGGAATTGCAAGAAATGTGAGGCATCAAGGCCGGGGCACCGCGGCCGATCCGCTCCGCGCGAGCTGGTCGCGGGCGAGCTGGAGCCGCGCGAGCTGGTCGAGGGCCAGCTGGAGCGCGACGCCGTCAGTCGTGCACGGACTTCGAGCGGGCGAGCTGGAGCCGCACGAGCTGGTCGTCCGACGAGATCGCGATGGCGCAGCAGCAGTGCGCCAACCTCCTCTCGAAGATCGACCCCTCGAGGGCGAGCTGGAGCCGCACGAGCTGGTCGCGGGCCTCCCGGTCGACCAGCTTCGACAAGTAGCCCGCCCGTAGGTACATTGGAGAGCGCGCGGTGAGCGTAGCTCAGTTGGTAGAGCTCCTGGTTGTGGTCCAGGCGGTCGCCGGTTCAAATCCGGTCGCTCACCCTCACGAAGCCCCTGCTAACGCGGGGGTTTCGTCCTACGACCTCGGTGCGATCTCATGAGCCGTGGGCCCAAACTGGGCCTATTTCTTCGCCCTGCCTCGCGGACTACTCCCGCCGCCCATCGGCTTCGAGGGCCTTGCCGCACGCAGAGCACGTTCCAGCGCGATCATGGCGATAAGTCCACTCGGCGTCGCGACTTTTCACCTCACGACAACGATGTCCTGGCCGAACGGCTGTGCCGGCCTGCCCGCCCAGCGCCCGTACGTGATCGGCACATGAAGCTCGAATCCGGCCTCCCGCAGATACGCGAGCACGTCGACATCCTCGTAGGCGACCGCCCCCTCGTGGACCTTCTCGATGTCGTATGGCGAACATCGCGCCGGAGCATCCCAACTTCCGCTTCCGCCGACGAGAAGAGGGACAGGCAGGGTTAACCGGGCCGTGGATCCCCTTCGAGGTTTGGAGACCTACTCCCGCAGCCCGGCGGCTTCGAGGGCCTCGGCGGGGTTGAGGAAGTTCCGCATCCGGATGACCCGGCCGTTCTCCAGCTCATAGAGCAAGGCCATGTGCAGCTCGACTGTCGCGCCGCTCCCCTTTCCGGTGGCGTGCTGGTGGAACATGGCGACGACGCGGTCATCGCCCGCGTCGATCAACCGCTCCAGGTCGATGGACCATTCGAAATCCTCGGTCCAAGTGCGCATGAACTCGATGAAACCCTCGCGCCCTCGGTAGACGGGCCGGAGACCTGGGGTGTTTGGAGCCGGTATCCACTCGGCATCGGGTGCGACGATTCCGGAGTCGAAGATCACGCCTGGATCGCCCCGAGCCAAGCCAGCCTGGAACGCGACGATTCCCTGCCGCACGATCTCGACGTTCTCCTGCGACATCGCCTACTCCCGCAGCCCGGCGGCTTCGAGGGCTTCGGAGCGATCCATGAAGTTCCTCACCCGCACAATCATCCCGTCGCGCAAGGTGCTTATCGTCGCCGTGTCGGTCTCCACGACTATGTCGCTCTCCCGTCCACGGGCGACCTCATGGACGAAGACGACGAGTTCATCGCCGGTGTCGATCAGTTCCTCGGGCCTCAGATCAAGTCGTTCCCAGGTCGCGAAGTAATCCTCGAACCCCTTCATGACCTCGGCGTGGCCCCAAACGACGCGGCGTTCATCGAGGCCCCCAACCGTTCCGTGCCATTCGACGTCGGGGTCATAGAAGGTTTTCAGCTGTATCTCTATGTCGCCCCTCTTGATTGCCGCGAAGCCGCGTGGTACCGACCGTGCGACGATCCGTCGGCGCAGCCAAGAGGCTGGAGGCAGGCGGGACAGACGCGCCGTCAAGAAACGGGCGACTGCCGGAAAGCGAGCCATGACGCGTTCCTCAAGGTCTCGTCGGGGTCGCTCCTTGAACTTCAGCCGTTGCCTGGCGACCTCCCGCGACATCGCCTACTCCGAGAGCCCCGCGGCTTCGAGGGCTTCGTCTCGCTCTTGGAACATCCGAAGGCGAATGATCTGCCCGTCCTCGACGGTGTGCACGTGCGTGCTCCTCGCAATCACTTCGATCCCCTGGCGCCCCCGCATGTGGGCGGTTTGCGAGTACACGACCTCGGTGCCCACCTCAACTAAGCCGTAGTTCTCGAGTTGGACATCCTCAAACGTCGACCAGAACACGTCCCAGAAGGCTTCATGCTCGCCATGACCGCGATAGACGCCCTTGAACGGCCCTCGGGCACGCGACCAGTCAATTTCCGCGTCGGAGCGAAACGTGGCCAACCACGTCTTCAGGTCGCGGCGGTTCCACGCTTCGACATGGCGCCGCACGATCTCCACGTTCTCCTGCGACATCGCCTACGCAGTATCTCGCGCCCAGTTCGAAGTGAGGCGGTTCAGGGCGCCGCACGAAGGCGCTCGCCTATGGCGCGCTCAGCGGCTGGGGTGACCGGCGCGAGGCGGCGCGAGAGCGAGTCTCAGGAGGGGACCCCCTCACGGGCGGCCTACTCGACGCAACTCGAAACTGGGGAATGAACCGCTCTGGCTACCTGGCGTGTTTTTTCCGGCAGGCCTCGCCGGCCGCCAGCGAACAACCCGCCTGGGCGCTAGGAGTAACCCTGGCGAGCCGCTCGCCGCATGGGATTGGCACAATCCGAAGCCCTCCTGACCAGCGGAGTGAAACCTCGGATGGGGTAAGCGCCAACCCGCACCTACACCTACGTTGAAATGCGCACAAACCTGACGAGAGCGAGCCCGCGCGCGGCGCATATGCGAATGCGAACACCTGTTCGCTAGAGTCGGCGGCATGGAAGTCACGCCGTCCGCCGGCCGCTCCGCGGGTCGCTCCGCCGGCTGACCAGGCCCAGGTCCCGGAGCCCTTTCTACCGCCATCTAGACCGCTGAGCGCGTGTACTGAGATTCACGTTTGCTCATCGCAATAGCCTTGCGCAAGGGGCAGAGGACTTTTTTGAACACGCCCCTTCCAACCCGCGCCCGGTTCGAACCGGCGCCACCATTGCGAGAGCGATGCCAGCACGAGATGCCAGTCGAGAAGAGCTCGTTGCGAGACTGATTCGCGTCGGCGAGCAGGAGCTGACCGGCGAAGACGAAGCGGAGGTCGATGCCTACTTCGCCCCCGACTTCGTGTTCCACGGCCCTGACGGCGCCGAGTCGGACTACGAGGGCCTCAAGGGCTACTTTGCATCGTTGCGAGCTGCGTTCGACGACCTGACCGTCAGCCGCGGGATCATGGTCGTCGAGGGCGACCACGTCGCCTGCCAGACGACGATCACCGGCACCTTTGCCCGGGAGTTCACGCACTCGCCCGTCGGGCCCCTGCCGCCGAACGGGCGCAGGATCGTGTTCGAGCTGATGAACATCTTCCGCTACGACGACCAGGGGCGCCTCGCCGAGGAATGGGTCCAGACGGACAACCGAAGCCGGCTCCGCCAGTTAGGCGCCGAAGGCCGCTGAGCAGGCCGCTCGGCAGGAACGGCGCGCGCTGAGCCGAAAGCCCTGCTGGCGACCCGGTGGGGTCCTCCATGATCGTCGACTGCGCGCACTACAAAGGCGGCGCCCGCCAGCACGAGGCTCGAATGTCCGTGGCTGAGGCGGCCGCGTGCGCTGCGGAGGGGGACGGGTTCGTCTGGCTCGGCATCCACGACCCGACCGACCAGGAGATGAGCGACGTCGAGGCGCACTTCCCCGTGCACGAGCTCGCGGTCGAGGACGCGCGCTCCACCCACCAGCGGGCGAAGATCGAGACCTACGACAACCACTACTTCGTCGTCCTCAAGACGGCGAGCTATGTGGACGCGACGGAGGACATCGAGTTCGGCGAGATCCACATCTTCGCCGGGCCCGGTTACGCGATCACGGTGCGCCACGGCGAGGGGAGCCAGCTGGCCCCGGCGCGTGAGCGGCTCGAGGTGAAGCCCGAGCTTCTCGACGCCGGGCCGGTGAGCGTGGTCTGGGCCGTCCTCGACCAGGTCGTCGACGACTACTCCCCGGTCGTGGACGGCCTCACCGACGACATCGAGGACGTCGAGGTGCGGGTATTCGAGGGCCAGGCGGACCAGACGGAGCGGATCTACTTCCTCAAGCGCGAGGCGATCGAGTTCTTCCGCGCGGTTCATCCGCTGCTTGCGCCCCTGGCGGGAATCGAGCGCGGCGGTGACCCGAACGTCACCGACGAGATCGAGGACTACTTCCGGGACGTCAACGACCACGTCAAGCTCGTGCACGACGAGATCGCATCGCAGCGCGAGCTGCTGACCAGCATCCTCGAGGCCAATCTGGCGGTGCTGGGAGTTCGGCAGAACGAGATCAGCGTGAGCCAGAACGAGGCGACCAAGAACCTGACCGTGGTCGCGACCATCTTCCTGCCGCTGTCGTTCATCGTCGGCTTCTTCGGGATGAACTTCAGCTGGATGGTCCTGAACATCACGTCGTTGGCGGCCTTCCTCGGCTTTGGGGTCGGCAGCCTGCTCGTCTCCTGCGCCGTCCTCGGGATCGTGTTCAGGCGCAGCGGCTACCTGTAGGCGTCAGCCGTCGAGCTCCGCGAGCCGCCGCTCGAGGAAGCAGCGCTCGGCGTCCGAATGGACGAGCTCGAGCGCGCGGCCGTACGCGGCGCGGGACTCCTCAATTCGGTCGAGCCGCCGCAGCAGCTCCGCCCGCGTGGCGTGGAGGTAGTGGTAGGTGTCCAGCTCGAGTGTGTCGGTGAGCGCCAGCGCCGCCTCGACGTCGCCGGCCTCGGCGATCGCGACCGCCCGGTTCAGCTCGACGACCGGCGAGCCGGTCCGCCGAGCGAGCTCGCCGTAGAGCGCGGCTAGCTGATCCCAGTCCTGCGGCTCCTCGCTGTGCAGCGAGGCGAGCGCGGCCTGGAGCACGTAGGGGCCGCGGCCGCCGAGCGCCATCGCCCGGTCGAGCTCGGCGCGGCCCCGCTCGATCTTGTCGAGGTCCCAGAGTGCGCGGTCCTGGTCCCGTAGAGGCACGATGGCGCCCTCGGCGAACCGCGCGTCGCGCCGGGCATCGTTGATCAGCATCAGCGCGAGCAGCCCATGCGCCTCGGGCTCGTCGGGCATCAGCTCGGCGAGCGCGCGCCCGAGCCGGAGCGCCTCATCCGACAGGTTCTCCCGGCCGCCGTAGCCCTCGTTGAACACGAGGTAGACGACGGCGAGGACGGCGGCGAGGCGGTCGGGGAGCAGATGCGCGGGCGGTACCCGGAACGGGATCCCCGCGGCGCGGATCTTGTGCTTGGCACGCACGAGGCGCTTCGCCATCGTCTCCTCGGGGACCAGGAACGCCCGGGCGATCTCGTCGGTTCCCAGCCCGCCGAGGGTCCGGAGCGTCAGCGCGACCTGCGCCTCCATGGCGAGGGCCGGATGGCAGCAGGTGAACAGGAGCTCGAGTCGCTCGTCCGGGATCGTCGTCTCGTCCATCTCCATCTCGACCGCCTCCGGGATGTCGAGGAGCCGGGTCTTCTCGGCGAGCGTGCGATCGCGCCTGATCCGGTCGATCGCGCGGTTGCGCGCCGTGGTCACGAGCCACGCCCGGGGGTTGTCGGGCGTGCCGTCGCGCGGCCAGCGCCCCGCGGCGATCGCGAATGCCTCCTGCGCGGCTTCCTCGGCGAGGTCGAAGTCGCCGAGGAAGCCGATCATGGCGGCGAGGACGCGTCCCCACTCGTCGCGGAAGACTCGCTCTAGGACCGCTATCCCTCCTTCAGCGGGCGGATCTCGATCGCTCCGCCGAGCCGGGCGGCGGGGATCCGCGACGCGAGCTCGATTGCCGCGTCGAGGTCGTCGGCCTCGAAGAACAGATAGCCGCCGAGCGCCTCCTTCACGGCGACGAAGGGCCCGTCGGTGGTCAGCGTCTCGCCGTTGGAGACGCGGACCGTCGTCGCGGCATCGGGCGACTCCATCCACACTCCGGGCGTTACTCCTCCGGTCTGGTTGATGGCCTGGTAGTCCGTGGCGACCCCCCTCTTTTCGTCCTCGGACATCGCCTCCCACTCCGGCGATCCGGGCGTCGGGGTGTCGCCGTGCTGGATCAGCAGCATGTACTTCATCGCTTCCTCCTTTGGTGGAGAGTTGTAACGCCCCAGAGACGAACGGCGGGAGGGGAAATGGACACCTCCTCGAGTCGGCTCTCCCGATTGCCGGCCTGGCAGGATGGATGGATGCGCCGGTTGCTCTTCATCGGCTCGGCTGTCGTCTTCCTGGACGTCGTCTTCTACGCGGCGATCACGCCGCTCCTGCCCGCCTACGTGGACGACCTCGGGCTGTCGAAGACGGCGGCGGGGGTGCTCTCCGCCTCCTACGCCGCCGGCACGCTGATCGCCTCACTGCCGGCTGGATTCATGGCCGCTCGCCTGGGCCCGCGACGAACCCTGCTCGCGGGCCTGGTGTTGCTCGGCGTGGCCAGCCTGGCATTCGGCTTCGCGCACCACATCGTGCTGCTGGACCTGGCCCGCTTCGTGCAAGGGGCGGCGGGGGCGCTCGCCTGGTCGGGGGCAATCACCTGGCTGATGGTCACCACCGCCGAGTCGCGCCGCGGCGCCGTGATCGGCGACGTGCTCGCCATCGCGATCGCGGGGACGCTCCTCGGCCCGGCCGTCGGCGTCCTGGCCCACTCGATCGGGACGAAGCCGGTGTTCTCGTCGGTCGTGGTGGTGGCCGCCGTCCTCAGCGTCCTGGCGCTGCGGCTTCCGATTCCCGGGCAAGGTGATCGGGTGGGCGTCCGCGAGACGGCCCATGCGATCAGGCGACGGCCGGTGCTTCAGGCGACCGGGCTGGTGATGGCGCCGTCGGTGTTCTTCGGCGTGATCGCCGTGCTCGTCCCGTTGCGGATCAACAGCCTCGGCGGCGGGGCCGGGGTCGTCGCGGCCGGGTTCATGGCCGGGGCGGCGTTCGAGGCCGTTCTCTCCGCCTGGGTCGGCCGCGTCTCGGATCGGGTCGGGAGGCTGCGGCCCTACGTGATCGGCATGGTGATCAGCGCCGCCGGCCTGGCCGTCCTGCCCGCGAGCCACGCGCTGGGGGTGGTCGTGACCCTGCTCGTCGTGATGTCGGTCGGCGCCGGCCTGTGCTTCACGCCGGCGCTCGCGCTGCTCAGCGACGCGGCCGAGGCGAGCGGGCTCCACCAGGGCCTGGCCACGGGCCTGATCAACGTGGCGTGGGCGGCCGGACAGGTCCTGGGCAGCGTCGGCGCCGGTGCGACCGCGAGCGCCGCGGGCGACGCGCTGCCCTGCCTCGTCGTCGCCGGCATGCTGCTCGTCGTCGCGTTCGCGGCGCGGCAGAACGGCATCGGCCGGGCACGGTATGTTGCCCACACATGACCGGCGAAGAGCCCGCCGCGCCGCCGCCAGGGGAACCGCCCGCGACGCCGCCCACCGCTGAACCAGGCCCGCCGGCCGAGCGCGCCACGATCGTCGTCACGGACGACCTCGAGCGCTCCCGCCTCACGGTCTTCTTCCGCCTGATCCTGGTGATCCCGCACCTGATCGTCCTCGCGCTGTTCAGCATCCTCGCGATCGTCCTCGCGATCATCAACTGGTTCTGGGCGCTGTTCACGCGCGACACGGTCGCCCACGACATGCAGTCGCGCTACCTGCGCTACGCGACACACGTGCTCGGCTACCTCAATCTCGCGGCGAACCCGTTTCCGGGCTTCGAGGGGGCGCCCGGCTCCTACCCGCTCGACCCGCAGATCCCGCCGCAGGAGCCGCAGAACCGCTGGAAGACCGGCTTCCGGCTCGTCCTGATCGTTCCCGCTGCGATGCTGGCGAGCACGCTCGGCGTGACGGCCTCGAGCTCGTACTCGGGCTACTACTCGTTCGGGCTGATCACGACGGTCGCGTTCCTGGCCTGGTTCGCGATCATGGCCATCGGGCGGATGCCTCGCGGCCTTCGCGACCTGTCCGTCTACTGCCTCAACTACGGGATTCAGTACTGGGCATACCTGCTCATCGTCACCGACCGCTATCCCGACAGCGACCCGCTGACGAAGAGCTATGGCCCCGATCCCGCCCCCGACCACCCGATCCGCATCTCGGAGGACGCGGAGCTGCGCCGGTCCCGCCTGACCGTGTTCTTCCGGTTCCTCCTGTTCCTGCCCCACTACGTCTGGCTCGTGCTCTGGGGCATCGCCGTGCTCTTCACCGTGATCGCCCAATGGTTCGTGACCCTGTTCGCCGGCCGGCCGGCGGACGCTCTCCATCGCTTCAACGGCGCCTACCTGCGCTACACCACGCAGGTCTACTCGTACCTGTTTCTGGTGACCAACGAGTTCCCCGGCTTTGTGGGCGCACCGGGCAGTTACCCCGTCGACCTCCACATCGCCCCGCCGGAGCGCCAGAACCGCTGGAAGACCGGCTTCCGCATCATCCTCGCGTTCCCGCGCTCATCGTCACCAGCGGGGTGGGCGGTCTGCTGCTCGTCGTCGGCATCTTCGGCTGGTTCGTGGGGCTGTTCCTCGGCCGGATGCCGGTTGGGCTGCGGAACCTCGGCGTCTTCGCGCTCCGTTATTCGGCTCAGGTGAACGGGTACCTATGGCTGCTCACGGACCGCTATCCGTTCAGCGGGCCGTCGCTCGAGCAGCTGCCGCCTGAATCCAGCTCGCTTCCCGAACCGGCTTGAGCGCATCACCCGCGGCCGGGCGCCGTGCCCTGGTCGCCCTGGGCATCGCCGCGGCGGTCGCGTTGTGGATCTTCGCGTTCCTGCAGCTGTGGCAGACGAGCGTGCCCAGCGACCTCTCGCTGCCGACGCTCGACCCGACGCACTACTTCAGCCAGGACCAGATCGACCGGGCGTCCAGCTACCAGACCTTCCTCAGCGTCGATGCGCTGCTTGCGCTGATTGCGCAGTTGGTGGCGCTCGGGATCTACGCGATCAAGGGCCCGGGCTTCACCCGCGAGTCGGCCGCGGGGCGCATCGGGACGGGGATGCTGCTCGGCATGCTCGGGCTCGCGTTCGTGTGGTTCTCGCAACTCCCGTTCGGGCTCGCGGAGCTCTGGTGGGAGCGAAAGCACGACGTCTCGAGCCAGGGGTACGTGACCTGGGTCATCGACTACTTCCTCGCCGCCGGCGGCGAGTTCCTGTTCATCTCGCTGGCGCTGCTCATCGTCATGGCCCTCACGGGACTGTGGAAGCGGTGGTGGTGGGTCGCCGCCGCGCCGGCGCTCGTGGCGGTGACGCTCGTCTTCGCGTTCGTCCAGCCGTACCTCATCCCGGGCCAGCACGACGTCAACAACCCGGCGATCGCCGCCGATGCCCGTGAGCTAGCCAAGCAGGAGGGCATCCCGGGGACGAAGGTCACCGTGCAGAACACCCACAACCTCGGCGGGGGGCCGAACGCCGAGGCGACCGGGCTTGGCCCGACGAAGCGGGTGATCCTGTGGGACACGCTCGTGCAGCGGTTCCCCAACTCGCAGGTGCGAGTCGTCCTGGCGCACGAGTTCGCACACCTCTCCCGCGACCACCTCTGGAAATCGTTCGGGTTCATGGCCCTGCTCGCGCTCCCCATCGCGCTGCTCGTCGCGCTCATCACCCGGCGCCGTGGCGGCCTCTACGAGCCCGCATCGGTGCCGCTGGCCATCTTCATCGTCGCCGTGCTCCTGTTCCTGACACTGCCGCTGCAGACCGCCTTCACCCGCCGGCTCGAATCGGAGGCCGACTGGGTGGCCCTCAACACGACCCGCGATCCAGCCGCGATGACCGGTTTGTTCGAACGCCTCGGGCGACTCTCCAAGGCCCAGCCGAACCCGGCCGGCTGGGATCAGTTCATCTTCGGCGACCACCCGAGCATCATGCAGCGGATCGAGATGGCCAAGGCCTGGAAGGAGCGGAATCCCGGGCGCTAATCTAGAACAAATGAACCGCACCTGCCACTGGCCGAGCTAAAGCTCGACCCCTCGAGATATGGCGCTGCGCGCCGGTCCCTACACCTTCTCCCACGTCACCTACGACCCACCGAGCGACGTGCTGTACGCGGCGATCGGGACCCCGCGCCCCGGCCGACGGGTGCAGACGCCGGAGTCCCACTTCCTGCGCTTCGACGACAAGGACCGCTTCACGGGCATCATCTTCATGAACCCGCGTGAGCAGCTCGAGCGGGATGGCGCCGTCTACGTGAGCCTGCCGGAGGGCGATCGGGCGCGGGTCCAGGGGATCGAGGCTTTCGTCCGCGGCCCCGGCTGACGCTAAGGCCGGCGCTGATGTGCCGATCAAGGTCCTGCAGGCGATTTGATCGGAGCGCATGAATCTGAGAACGTCTCTCTGTCGCCTGGGTACCGGCGCTCTCGCTCTGCCGACCGCCGCGATTGCCAAGCCCGTTGACCACGGGCATGGGCATAATCACTACACAAACACGGTCACGGCGAAAATCCGACGGTGATGTACGTCTTCAAGGGGGCGTACCGCGGCGACGGCGTCGTGTCGGTCAACCACGGTAACGGGCACGTCAAGAAGGCGGACCTGGTCGGCCAGGACGTTCAGTTCGACCTGAGCGGCGCGCGCCTCTGGTCGCGGACTCGAACGCCGACGGTTCGATCACCTCGGACGACGTCTCGAGCGGAGATCACGTGGTCGTGCAGGCGCGACTGCCCAAGCAGACCCCGGCGACCAGCCATTCGCGGCTCAGAAGCTGATCGACCAGAGCTATTCGCCCGACGGCGGCGCGGACTAATCCGGATCGGGCTCAGCGCCCGGATTCCCAGCTTCGGCCGACGGCGTCCCGCCAGCGCGCGCTTGTCACGTTTCGGGGCGTCCCGTGAACGTTCTGTAGTTGGATGCGTGTGATGGATCAATGCCTCCCGCCGTTTCAGGTGTTCCTGGAGGATCACCTCGACCCCGTGCGGGCGTTCCTGCGCGGGATGGTCGGCCCAACCGACGCCGACGACTGCCTCCAGGAGACCTTCATCGCCGCGCTGCGCGCCTACCCGCGAGCGCATGCGGGCAATCTGCGCGCCTGGGTCTTCACCATCGCGCGGCGCAAGGCGATCGACCACCAGCGCTCGCGCTCCCGCCGTGCCCAGCCGGTGGCGGACGTCGAGCCATTGGTCGATCGGGAAACAGCGCCCCGCCAGCCGATGCGGCCGGCGTGGGGATGAGCCCCAGGCACAGCGAGATCTGGGCGGCCGTCGCCGAGCTGCCACCGGGGCAGCGGGCGGCGGTCGTCCTGCGCTTCGCCGTCGACCTCCGGTACCGCGACGTCGGCGAGGCGCTCGGCACCTCGGAGGAGGGAGCGCGACGCAACGTCCACGAGGGTTTGAAGAAGCTGCGCAGGAGCGCGGCGGAGCTGAAGGAGATGACGACATGACTGACTTCGTCGAGGCACTGGCCACGCGGGCCGCGGATGAGGGCCTGCTGGACGTCGCCTACGCCACGCTGGACAGCCCGGTGGGGGAGCTCGTCGTCGCGGCTACCGACCGCGGCTTGGTGCGGATCGGCCTGCCCGGGGAGCCGCTCGAGAGCGTGCTCTCGCAGCTGGCCGACGGGGTCTCGCCCCGGGTCCTCTCCTATCCCCGCCGGCTCGACGAGGCCCGGCGGGAGCTGGACCAGTACTTCGCCGGCAGGCGCGAGCACTTCGAGCTCGCCGTCGACTGGCGACTCAGCCATCCCGGGTTCTACCGCCGGGTGCTGCGGGAGACGGCGAAAGTGCCGTTCGGCGAGATGATCACTTACGGCCAGGCCGCAAAGCGCGCCGGGAGCCCTCGCGCGTTCCGCGCGGCGGGAACGGCGCTGGGCTCCAACCCGGTACCGATCGTCGTCCCGTGCCATCGGGTCGTGCGCACCGGCGGCGACATCGGCAACTACGGCGGCGGGCCCGAGATGAAGCGGTTCCTGCTCGAGCTCGAGAACGCGCTCTAGCGATCGCCTGCTCGCCGCTCAGAATTTCTTGCGCTGCGCGTCTCGGTCTGTAAGCTGCGCCGGCAATGCTGATCGTAATCATCGTCATCGTCGTACTGGTCATCGTCGGCGTGTTGATCGTCATCTCGGTCAACAACTCGATGATCGGGGCGCGCAACCGGGTCGACGAGTCATGGTCGGGGATCGACGTGCAGCTGAAACGGCGGCACGACCTCGTCCCGAACCTGGTTGAGACGGTCAAGGGCTACGCGACGCACGAGCGCGAGGTCTTCGAGAAGGTCACCGCGGCGCGGGCTGAGGCGACCAAGGCCCACACACCGGCCGAGTCCGCTCAGAAGGAGGGCCAGCTCACGGCCGCCCTCACCGACCTGCGCGCCGTGGCGGAGAACTATCCCGAGCTCCGCGCCACGGAGAACTTCCAGAAGCTCCAGAACGAGCTGACGGAGATCGAGGACGAGATCCAGGCCTCCCGCCGGATCTACAACTCGAACGTCCAGGCCTACAACACCAAGATCCAGGTCTTCCCGAACTCGGTCATCGCCAGCAACCGCGGCTTCACGCCGCGGGAGTTCTTCGAGATCGAGGACGCGGGCGACCGCGAGCCGGTCCAGGTCAGCTTCAGCAGCTAGGCGGCCAAGACCCGCCGAGATCGCTCGGGCGCAGTCGAGGCGCCGGCGTGGGTTGGGCATGTAGGGCAGCCGCCTGGGCGTCCAAGCCAGGTCGACTCAATCCACGTCCGGTTTTCGGACATAGATTCGTTGACCCCTGGGTCACGCCACCGGCGCGGGGGGCGATGCTGCCCCACGTGCCCGTTGTTCAGCAGTCCGAGGCGACCTTTGGCTTCGCCGCGCTCTTCACGACCTGGAACGCGTTGCCGGGGATCGACTTCAGCTGGTTGAGGTTCTCGTCGTTCCAGCGGCTGTCGGTGGCGCCGGTGATGAACCAGTTGGAGCCGTTGTCGGCGTTGATGATTCCGTAGCGCTTCAGCGTGCGGGCGATCACCAGGGCCTCGCCGGTGAAATGGGAGAGGTTGTAAGACGGCTTCAGCCGCAGGCGCAGGCCCATCGGCGGCAGGTTGGGGTTGCAGCTGTCGGACGCGTAGTGCGTGGCGGGATGGATGAACGCGCGCTGCGTCTGGTCGAACGTGACCCGGATCGCATGGTCGAGGTGACCCGACGAGACCTCGTCGTAGCGGACGAGCCCCGGGAAGATCGGCAGGCCGGCTGCGTCGGCCGACGTCCAGGAGTCCGGCCGGAGCGGTCCCGCCCGGTTGAGGTTGAAGAGGGCGCCGCCCCAGGCCTTCCACGAGTTCCGAGTGCCGCCGACGTAGCGCGACCCGTCCGTCTCGTACAGGTTGCAGTGGTCCCGGTCGACGACCAGGACGTGGTGGTCGGAGCCCGCCTCGATCGGCGCGTGCGGCGGGATCGGGTAGGGGCCGGGATCGCTCTCGTCGCCGTAGAGCGTGAACTGCGTGGGGACCCTGGGCTGGACGCCGGGGACGACGACGTACGGGATGCCGTAGGTCGGGTTCGAGCCGAAGTCGGGGTGGATGAACTTGTTGCCGCCGAGCGACCGGATCTTGGCCAGGTACTGGCTCGAGCGCGGGTCGACCGGCGCCTTCGAGACGTCCTGGGTCCACGCCGTCTGGTTGGCCGCCGAGGGAGCGGTGGGCGACCCCGTGTAGGGAGGGAAGACGTGGCAGCCGCCGAGGCTCGGATACGGGTCTTCGAACGGCGCGAGGAGGGTGGCCTGGGCGCGGGGCGGCGAGGGGGCCGAGAACCCCGACGCGTTGCAGGCGCGGATCGAGTAGGAGTGCCGCGACCCCGCCGCGAGGCCGGAGTCGACGAGCGCGGTCGCGTTCCGGGCGGCCTGCTTGGTGACCGAGCCGTCCCTGACGACGTCGTAGCGCGTCTCACCCGAGACCTGGTTCCACGCGAGGCTGATCGAGTGCGTCGCAGTGCTCGTGACGCGGAAGTTCTTCGGCATCGCCGGGGCGGCCGCGAGGGCGCCGTTCGCGGCGATCAGGAGGAAGGCCGTGGCGGATCCCGCAACCGCCAGGGTGATGCCCCGACACCGCGTTAGCACGGCGTGGTGATCCCCGCCTGCGACTTGACGACCACGAAGGCCTTTCCCGGGACGCTCTTGAGGCGGTTCAGGTCGCCGTCGCGCCAGCCCTTGGAGCTCGCGCCGGTGATGAACCAATTCGAGCCGGGGCCGCCGTTGTCCGCGTTGATGATCCCGTAGTGGTACAGCGCGGTGAAGATCACCCGCGACTGGCTGCCCTTCGGGAACCGGTGGAGGTTGCCCTCGTAGTAGCTCTGACTGAGGCGCATGCGAAGGCCCATCGGCGGCAGGTCGCGCGCGCACTGATCTGACGCGTAGTGGGTCGCGGGGTGGATGTACGCTTCGCGCGTCTCCGAGAAGGTCGCCCGGATCGCATGGCGCACGTGGCCGCGCTTGACCTCCCCGTAACGGACGAGGCCCGGCAGGATCGGCAGCCCGGCGGCGTCCGCGGAGGTCCAGCCGTCGTGGCGGAGCTTGGTCGAATGGAGGTTGAACTTCGCGGTCGACGCGGCCTTCCAGCGGTGGCCGTGGCCGCCGACGTGGCGAGCCCCGAACATCTCGAACAGGTCGCACATGCCGCGCTGCAGGACCAGCACGTGGTGGTCGGAGCCGTTCTCCCGGCGGGCGTGCGGTGGGATCGGCGCGCGGCCGAAGTCGCTCTCCCCGGGATACGAGGTCACGTGCACCCGCACCCGCCGCTGATCCCGGCCGACAGTGTTGTATGGGATGCCGTAGCGCCCGTTGCCGCCGAAGTCCGGATGCACCGCCTGGTTGCCGCCGAGGCGGGTGATGCCCCGGATGTAGGAGCCCGAGCGCGGGTCGACCGGCGCCTTCGAGACGTCCTGGTTCCACGCGGTCTGGTTGGCGGCCGACGGAGCGGTCACCGGGCCGCTGAACGCCGGGAAGATCGGGCACCCGCCGACGCGCGGGGGCTTCGCCGCCGCGGCCGGGGATGCTGCGATCCCGACGGCGATGAGGACGGCCAGCGCTGCGAGAAGGCGAATCGGTATACGGACCCCGCCGAGGCTCATGCTCTGATTATCCACGCAGTGGCGGATTCGCTCGGCGCTTAGAGTGCCGCGGATGAGCACGAGCGACCGCCTCGCCGCCTGGCTCGTCACCGGGCCGGTGGGGCGATTCGTGGCCTTCGTCTGCGACCTGGCCGTCGCTGTCGGTCGCGGGGCGATCAATAAGCTCAGTTCCCGATGAAGACCACCGTCACTGAGCTCGGCGACTCCCGCGCCCGCGTGGACGTCGCGATCGGCGCGGACGAAGTCGAGAAGCGGCTCGAGGGCGCGGCGCAGCAGCTCGCCGGCGACATGCGCGTGCCGGGTTTTCGCAAGGGCAAGGTGCCGGCGGAGCTCGTCATCCAGCGCGTCGGGCGCGAGGCGGTCCTCGAGCAGGCCCTCCGCGACTCGCTCGCCGAGTGGTATGAGCGCGCCCTGCTCGAGACCGGCATCACGCCGATCGGCGACCCGAAGCTGAACGTCGAGTCGCTCCCCGCGGCCGGGGAGGACCTGGAGTTCTCGATCGAGGTGGGGGTACGCCCGCCCGCCAAGCTCGGCGACTACAAGGGGCTTGAGGTCGGCAAGGTCGAGCCCGAGGTGCCGGAGGACGCCGTCCAGGGCGAGCTCGACCGGCTGCGGGAGGGCTTCGCCGGCCTGAACCCCGTGGAGCGGCCGGCGGCGGCGGGGGACATCCTGGTCATCGACTACTCGGGCACCGTGGACGGCGAGCCGTTCGAGGGGTCCGAGGCCACCGACCTGACCGTCGAGCTGGGGGCGGAGACGCTCCTGCAGGAGTTCGACGAGGCTCTGGCCGGCACCTCCGCGGGCGATGAGGTGACCGTCGAGGTGGACTTCCCCGCAGAACACCGCCCCGAGGCCCTCGCGGGCAAGAAGGCGAGTTTCACGGTGAAGGTCAAGGAGGTGAGGGAGAAGGAGCTCCCGGAGCTCGACGACGACTTCGCCTCCGAGGCGTCTGAGTTCGAGACGCTGGACGAGCTGCGGGACGAGATCCGCAGCCGGATCGCGGCCGCGCTCGAGCAGCGCTCCGAGGACGACTTCCGCGCCGCCACGGTGGACGCCGCGGCGGAGGGTGCCACGATCGACCTGCCCAAGGAGCTCGTGCACGCCCGGGCCCACGACATGTGGGAGCGGCTGGAGCGCTCGCTGAGCGCCCGCGGCATCGATCCCGCGATGTACGTGCAGATGCAGGGCAAGTCGCGGGAGGAGCTCGTCACCGACATGGAGGACGACGCCCGGCAGGCCCTGAGGCGCGAGGCCGTCCTCGAGGCGGTTGCGGACGCCGAGGAGATCGAGGTCTCCGACGAGGATCTGCTCGAGGCGCTTGGGCCGGCTGACGGCGACGAGGATCCGCAGAAGCTGCTCGACAACCTTCGCGAGGCCGGGCGAGACGGCCTCCTCCGCTCCGAAGTCCGGCTGCGCAAGGCGGCCGACGTGATCGCGGAAACGGCCAAGCCGATCCCCGCCGAGCAGGCCGCGGCGCGGGACAAGCTCTGGACCCCGGAGAAGGAGGAGGCCGAGCCAGAGAAGGCCGAAGCCGGCCTCTGGACGCCAGGCTCCGACTGAGCCCAATCGCGGTTAGGATCGCCCCCTAACCACGGAAGGGGATTCGATGGTCTATAGCGGAGGTGGTGGCGGTAAGTACTGGCTGGCGGGGCTTCTTGTATCGGTCGGGATCTTCGCGGTCATCTACTTCACGGTGATCAAGCCGACAACCGATACGGCGAACGACGTGCTCAGGAAGAGCCTCCACGAGTCACAGCAGCAGCTGAACCAGGCGAAGAAGAGCGCTCCCGACGCCCAGTCAAAGAAGCAGCTGAGCCAGGCCGAGAAGCTGACCGCGTGCCTACAGGACGCGGGGACCGACGTCTCCAAGGTCGAGGACTGCCAGGCGAAGTTCACGCCGTAGCGTGAGCCCGCCTGCCCGTCAGTGGCGGGTGGGGTCGAACGGGTAGTAGTCGTTCTGGTCCGGGAACCCGTCGTTGTCCGAATCCGGAAGCGGCATGTTCGGGCAGGCCATGAGCGTCTGCATGGGCGGCTCGATCGAAAGCTCCCCCTCCATCAGCTGGAGGCCGTACGAGTAGCGCATCGCCGAGGCGTACGGCGCGCCCGTGCTCGGGTCCGCGATTCCGTACCAGTCCTCCGGGTTCTTGGCGCTCTGCTGCGGGCTGATCCAGGTGTGGGGGAGGACCGCGCCGACGTTGCAGTTGGTGCGGGCGAAGTTGATCGTCATCTTCCCGTAGGCCGCCGCCCGCTCGTCCTCGGTGATCGGGGTCTTGCCCACGTGGGTCGCCCAGCCGATCTCGTTGACGATCATCGGGATGCGGGTGGCGATGCGCCCGTCCTGGAGTTGTGAGCGGAACCACGCGAGCTTCTCGAGCTGCTTGCCGCCGTCCAGCGACGGATAGACGTGCACCGCGGCGCCGTCGACGAAGCTGTTCAAGTTCGGCTGCCGCGCGGTCACCTTGCCGAAGAAGTCGGCGACGCCGAGGTACTGCTTGTGGTTCTTCGTGTTCTTCGCCGAGGGTGGTGCCACGCCGCCCGTGTAGACGAGAGCGCCCGGGTCGACGCCCTTGATCGCCTTGGAGGCGGACACGAACATGTCCGCGTAGAGCCACGGCTGCGGGCGCGGGCACCAGCCGCCCTTGAGATTGGGCTCGTTCCAGATCCCATAGCGCAGGATCGGGACGTAGGGCAGGCCGGGATTCGCGGCCCAGAAGGTTCCGTTGCGCCCATAGCGGCTCGCGAACGCCTTCACGAACGCCGCGTACGGCTCGACGTTCATAGGGGACCGGCTGGACGCCTTCGCGCACTGCAGGTCCACCCATCGGCCCTGCACGGCGTCCCAGTCGGGCGTCTGGGTGAGCGTCGGCTGCGCCCGGATGCCGTGGGCGGCCATTGCGGTGATCTGCTGGTCGAGCGCCCCCCAGCGGTAGGCGTGGACGCCGTTCTTGGGCGCGAGCGGCTCGACCGCCGCCCAGGAGACGTTGAAGCGCACCTGGTCGATGCCGAGCGACGCGATGCTCGCGAGCTGGACGTTCTGGGCAGCGGCGCCCAGCTTCGCGATGCCCTGGAAGTTGACCCCGTAGAAGCCGGCGCGAACGCGGTCGCTCGACCCCAGGGCGGGCGCGGCCCCCAGGAGCGCGGCGAGCGTGACGAGAAGCAGCGCGACGCCGCCGCCTGGCATCCGGTTCCTTGCGCGCCGCACGGTCGGCGGAACGTAGCCAGGGCCCGATTGTCTGTCAACTGACAACCGTTCCCCGCGGATGCCCGAGCGGAACCCGGGAGCGGCTTTTATAGACTCATCGCCCGTGAGCCCCCTCGTCCCAATGGTCGTCGAGCAGACGTCGCGCGGTGAGCGCGCGTTCGACATCTATTCCCGTCTGCTCAATGAGCGGATCATCTTCCTGGGCACGCCAGTCACCGAGGACATCGCGAACCTCGTGGTGGCTCAGCTGATCCACCTGGAGTCCGAGGACCCGGACAAGGACATTTCGATCTACGTCAACTCCCCGGGCGGCTCCGTCTATGCCGGCCTCGCGATCTACGACACGATGCAGTACATAAAGCCCGATGTGCAGACCATCTGCGTCGGAGTCGCGATGTCGATGGGCGCCCTGCTCCTCGCGGGCGGTGCCCAGGGCAAGCGGATGGCCACCCCGAACTCGAAGATCCTGATCCACCAGGTCACCGGCGGGTTCCAGGGCCAGGCGACGGACATCGAGATCCACGCCCGGGAGATCATCGACATCCGGCAGCGCCTGGACGAGATCATCGCCAAGCACACCGGGCAGCCGCTCGAGAAGGTCGCCAAGGACACCGAGCGCGACTACTTCATGAGCGCCGAGGAGGCGGTCGACTACAAGATCGTCGACCGCGTCATCGAGCACCACTAGCGCTCGATCGACACGAGACGGGTGGTACGACCTAGGTCCCTGCCCGCTTGGCGGTCCAGTGCAGCGCCCCGGTGCCGCCGCTGCACCCACCGGCGAACGAGCCCTTGAGCTTGATGGTCCCCGCGGCCTTGTCATTGTGGTGCTTGAACTTCCCGTGGACCGTCGCCACGTGGTTGGTGTTCGGCACCGAGTACTTGCCGTGGAACTTGTGACGATCGTTGACGCGCATCTTGAAATGGATCCCCTCGAACGAATCGGCGCAGTTCGGCGGCACTGGGACGTTGAACCAGCGGAACTCGAGCACCTTCCTAGGTTCGCGGTGCCGGAACTTGGCCCTGAACTCCACCCCGGCGTTGTTGGCGCCGCCGTTGACCGGTCCCTTGAAGAACGCGGTGGCGAACGCCGTCCCGGGAATCGCCAGCATCATGACCGCCACGATCAGGATCGCCGCTCGGTTCAGGCTCGCGATGCGTCCAGGCCTCCGCACCGTCCGAGCATAGGTCGCCGGTGGCATCGGGTCAAGTGCCGCGTCCCTTGACTGGACGGCGTCGTGGTGTAGCCTCGCGGCGTGGTGATCAGGGAAGGCGGACCACGCGGGGGAGCGCTGGCGGGGCTGATCGGAGCCGTCGCGGCGCTGATGGCGCTCGTGCTCGCCCCGAGCGCCCTCGGGGCGACGATCGAGGTCACGCCGGGGCCGAACGCGATCAACAAGGCGCTCGCCAAGGCGCACAACGGCGACCTCCTCCGGATCCTAGGCCGCGCGGCCACAGGAGCACCTTCATGAAAGCCACGCGGAGACGATTCATTCAGACATCGGCCATGGTCGGTGCCGGCGTCATGCTGGCGGGCCGGAGGGCGTTCGGGCGTCGCGCTCGACCCGATCAAGAACCTCCGCAAGTTCGTCGATCCGCCTGCCGTCGCTGTCTCTGGCGACAGCGAACACGACCATGTACAACCAGCCCGGGGCACAAGCGGACTTCTACCGCATCGTCATGGGGCAGTACCCGTGGCAGTTCCACAGCGAACTTCCCGATACGACCCGGGTGTGGGGGTACGCCGATGTCACCGACGGCCGGCTGCCGAAGTTCAGCTACCTGGGGGCGTCGATCGTCGCTAAGAAGGGAACGCCGGTTCGGGTCAACTTCCTCAACCAGCTGCCGAACATTCACCCGCTTCCGGTCGACACGAGCCTGCCCGGCGCGGAGACCGGGCAACTGGTCAACCGCGCCGTCGGTGCACCTGCACGGCGGCTTCGTGCCGTGGCCCAGCGACGGCGGGCCGTTCCATTGGTTCGCGCCGGACGGCACTCACGGGCCGTCACTGGTGGACTGGCTGCCCGACGCTACCGGCGGGCTGACGCACGACTTCTTCTACCCGAACGCGCAGAACGCTCGTTTGCTGTGGGACCACGACCACGCGGTCGGCATCACGCGCCTCAACGCTTACGCCGGCCTTGCGGCCGCGATATGTCCTGATCGACGATGATCGAGATCAGCGATGTTCGGTTCGAACGGGCCCGGTGTTTCCGAACCAGGTTCCCGGGATCATCCTGGTCCTCCAGGAGAAGTCCTTCAAGAACAAACGTGACGCCTACGGCAAGGTCGGCGCTCTCGACTATCCAAGTCTGTACGGCGACGCCCCGGAGCCGGACGGCCTGCCGTCCCTGCCCGATGCCTTCCTGCGATGCCGGAGTTCTTCGGCGACACGGCCATCGTGAACGGTAAGGCCTACCCGGAGTTCACGCTCGATCCCGGCGTCTACCGATTCCGGCATGCTGAACGCAGCGCAGTCACGCTTCTGCAACCTGCAGCTTACTGGGACAAGGACAACGACTCGGACATCGAGCCTTCGCACACGCCCGACCCCACGGGACCTGACTTCATTCCAGATTGGGACCGAAGGCGGCTTCCTGCCCTAGCCCGTTCGAGTCTCGTCGAGCAACCCGATGTGCTCGGTCCATGGACCAGGTGCAGGTACGATAACCACGACGCGAGCGGCTACGGGATGGTTGCTGGCCCGGCGGAGCGGCTCGACTTCATCATCGACTTCACCGACCGTGCCGGTGGGAGTTCATCCTCTACAACGACGCGCCTGCGCCGTTCGATATGGGCGACGCGCGAACGACTTCCGCACCGGCACCGCCGGCGCCCTGATTCTCTGCACGGGCCGAACACCCGCACGCTGATGCGCTTCACATCGGCACGAAGAACAGCTACCGGGGCCCGACGATGAGCGATGGCAGCCTCATGAACATGCTCAACACGAGCTACCGAAGGTGAACCTGGGGCTGATCGTGCCGGACGCGCTCATCAACGTCCGGCACCGCCGGTCGCCGCGCCCCCGGGCGCCGTCCACCGGATCAAGACGCTCAACGAGGGCTACGACAAGTACGGACGACTGCAGCAGTTCCTGGGAAGCAATGCGAAGACTGGAGCCGGGCCAGACGACTTACGGCATGTACTACCAGGATACGCCGATCGGCCCCGATGACCAGTATCAAAAGGATGGGACCGAAGTCTGGGATATCTACAACACCACGGGTGACGTTCATCCGATCCACTTCCATCTCTTCAACGTTCAGATCCTCGGCCGCGCCAAGTTCGCGCAGAAGGGTGGCGACGGGTGGGATGCCGGCGATCCGGTTGGCGGGAACTTCGAGGCCAGCGGGGCTTGGGTCGCGCCCGACGACAACGAGCGCGGCTGGAAGGAGACGGTGCGGATGAACCCGGGCGACGTAACGCGCGTCGATCATGCGGTTCACGCTCCCGCCCGACCCGATCGTGCATTTCGGGGGAAGGAACAACCCCACAAGGTGCCGCAGAGCCCGCGAACGGGCGGCACGAGTACGTCTGGCACTGCCACATCCTCGAGCACGAAGAGCACGACATGATGCGCCCCCTGGTCGTGTACTGATCCTCTCCCGGCGCATAATGTCCCGGGGCCCCGCGGGCGTATGTCCCGCGGGCCCCGCTCCCCGGGACGCGCGCGCTCACCCACTCACGGCCGAATGAAGAAAGTCCCTGTCTTCGCGGCGGTCGCGCTCATCGCCTTCGGCCTCGTCTTTGCCGCGGGACGTGGGTGGGGTGGCGATCCGCCTTCCACGCCGCGCGCGTGCCGCGGCAAGACGCCGATCCTCTACTACGCCTGCCCGATGCACCCGCAGTATCACGCGGACAAGGCGGGCGACTGCCCTCGTGCGGCATGCGCCTCGAGCCGGTCCGCGCAGACGCGGCGGGCGAAGCCGGCGGACGGCGCCGGCGCCGGCGTCCGCAACGCTGACCATCTCGCCCGACAAGCAGCAGCTGATTGGCGTGCGCACCGCTGTCGCGCAGTGCTCGCCGGTGACCCGGACGATCCGGACGGTCGGCCGCGTGGAGGTTGACGAAGACCGCGTCTACCGACTCGTCGGCCGGAATGGACGGCGTCATACGCGAGTCTGCGGCCCAATTCCGCCGGGCGGTTCGTCCAGCAGGACGAGGTGCTGCTCACGTACTACAGCCCCGAGTTCCTCAACGCCCAGCAGTCGTTCTACTACGCCCTGAACACGCGCGACCGCGATCAGCGCCGCCCGAACCGAGCCCACGGAGCAGTCGATCCTGACCAATTCCCAGCTGCGATCGGCGGTGGACATGCTGCGGAACCTGGGCATGAGCGACACGCAGATTGCGCAGTTGGGCAAGACGCGGAAGCTGGTGCGCGACGTCGAGCTGCGGTCGCCGGTGACCGGGTACGTGCTCTCGCGGACGGTGTTCCCCAAGCAGCGCGTCGAGCGGGGCGCGGAACTCTATCGCATCGCCGACCTCGGCGCCTCTGGGTCCTCGCGGATCTGTTCGAGAGAGATGCGCCCTACGCACGCCCGGGGACGGAGGCGTTTCTCACATTCCAGACGCGCTCGGGAGCGCCCATTCGCGCGACGATCAGCAACGTCCTCCCGAAGTTCGATCGGGCGACAGGTACCCTGCAGGTTCGCCTGGAGATCGACAACGACGACATGACGCTGCGGCCGGACATGGTCGTCAACGTCGAGATCGCGGCGCGATTGCCCGAGGCGCTGACGGTCCCGATCGACGCCGTCGTGGACTCGGGCGCGCGGACGCTCGTGTTCGTCGATCGGGGGAACGGCCACTACGAACCACGGCGCGTCGAGATCGGATGGCGGGCCGACGACCGCGTCGAAGTGGCGCGGGGGCTGTCGCCCGGCGAGCGGATCGTGGTCTCGGGCAATTTCCTGCTCGACTCGGAGAACCGCATGAAGCTGGCCGGGATGGCCATCGGCGATTCGGAAACGGACCCGGTCTGCGGCATGACCGTGGATCGCACCCAGGCGCAGGCGGCAGGACTCACGGGCGTGCACGGGCAGACGTCCGTCTACTTCTGTTCCGAGCACTG
Organism: uncultured Acidobacteriota bacterium; assembly: GCA_963724775.1. GTDB lineage: Bacteria > Acidobacteriota > Vicinamibacteria > Vicinamibacterales > Fen-181 > CAVRWB01. The sequence goes on along the minus strand of CAVRWB010000012.1, from coordinate 462,323 downwards.
CAAGAAGACGTTCGCGGCCAACCCCTCGAAGTTCGCTTCGGCGCTGGCAGCCGTGCCGTCCACGCCTGCCGCCATCCCGCCGCCGCGGCCGGCACCGCGGACACGCGCGCGGCCGCCGGCCTCCACGGAGCTGCCCGATTACCTGCGGCGCGGCGACGAGGACCTGAACACGCCCGTGTCCGCGGCGCGCGGCCGCACCATCTTTGCCACCGATCCGGTCTGCGGCGCCGAAGTCGACACGACGGCGCAAGGCGTCGCCACCAGCGAGTTCAAGGGCAAGCGGTACCACTTCTTCTCCGCCGACTGCAAGGCCGCCTTCGACAAAGAACCCGCCAAGTACATCAAGTAGCGGCGACCGCATCAACTCGTCGACTCCCTTGATTCCGTGACTGTCGTCGACTTCGACGAGTCGATCTCCGACTGAGTCGACTCTCCGACTGAGTCGATTTCCGACTGAATCGGTCTCCAACTGGTACCAAAGTACCATCCGCTCAGTACCCCCGTACCCTCCGTCCCGGTACCTTCGCGCCATTGTCGGGTTGTCCCTTCCAGGCGAAATTAGCTTCGTAATTTTGCCCCCAAGTCCAACACGTGTGAAGCGGCGCCCGCGGCCGCGAAAGGGTAGCCGGATGCAGCAGTTGGCCGACAGACCCCGCGCGACGCGGTACCAGATGTCGGCGCCCCTGGTGTACCGGTCCGTCGGTGGAGGCGATTGGCTCACGGGCCGCACGGTGAACGTCAGCCGAAGCGGCGTCCTGTTTCACACCGTGCCGCCAGCCCTCCCGGCAGCGACGAGGATCGAATTCATCCTCATGCTGCCAAGCCTGGGGCTCCCGGGCAGTGCCCGGGTGCAGTGCCAGGGTCAGATCGTGCGGCATTGCCAGGCGGCCGGCCAGGGGCCGTGCGCGATGGCCGCCACGATCGACGCGTACGACTTCCTGGGCGTCGGGCCCGACGGCGTCCCGGGAAGGGTTGATGTGGAGGTCGGTCTGATCCGGCGGTGACGCGCTGACCGCACTGCACCGGAGCGAAGCGAGGCAGTTCTAGAGGAGAACGAAGATGAACAGAATGCGAACGAGATTGCTGATTGGCCTCGTCGTGGCCGTCGCCCTCGCGTGGGGCGCGACCCTCGACCTGACCGCAGCGAAGGCCGCCGCGAAGGCGACGGCCACGGCGACCGCGACAGCGGCCGCCAACCCGACGCCGACGGCGACCGCAAAGCCGGCGCGCCGCGCAACCGCGACGAGAGCGGCTGTCCTCCCGTCAGAGCCGTTCCCGAACACGCTCGCGGCGGCCGTGGCGCCACAGGGCAAGACCAAGGCCACCAAGCCTGCTGGCAAGCCCACCCGCGACCAGGTGTACGTCGACAAGTTCAAGCAGGATCGCGCCGTCCGTGCAGAAGGCGGCAGCGCAGGCCGCGCGGCGAAGGGCCTCAAGCCTGGGATCGCCGGGCTGGCAGCCCAGGCCGGCTGGGATCAGCATGCCGCGGTCGCCGACCCAGGTGGCGTGCCGCACTATTTCGGGCCCTACGGCAACTGGGCGTTCAGCCCGCTCCCGGAGGGTCCCATCGCGACCGTCACTGTCGTGGACGGAGGCACTGGGTACACCGCACCCATGGTCACCGTCGACGATGCGTACCTTCCGGCGACGGCTTCACCGCCGGCCACGGTCACGGCGACGGTTGATGCGACTACTGGCGCCATTACCGGCTTCAGCGTCGTCAGCGGAGGCGCCGGGTACATGGCTCCCGTCGTCACCATCACGGACGACCGATCTGCGGAGCCCTGCAGCCGGCCTGCGGCACCGGCGCCCTCGGCGACGCGATCATCGGCGGCGCGGTCACCGGCGGCATTCGCAAGTTCGTGGACACGTCTGCCGGGACTGACGCCCGCTGGAGCAAACAACCTCGGGCAGTACATCCCGGTTGGGGTTCCCGAGCCGTGCACGTATAGCGGTCAGGCGGCGGACTGCTACTCGATCGCCCTGGTCGAGTACACGGAGAAGATGCACTCGGACCTGCCGGCGACCAAGCTCAGGGGCTACGTGCAGTTGTCGACAGCGGCAGTTCCTGGCGCACACGATCGCGCTCCCCGGAGTCACGATGCCCGACGGCACCCAGGCGTTTGGCGTGGACAACCCCCATTACCTCGGGCCCGTCATCGTGGCCCAGGGCAAGGTAGCCGGCCTTGGGACGCCGGCGGGCGCCGCGAAGCCGGTTCGCATCACGTTCTACAACCTGCTTCCAAACAGTGCCGCCGGCGGAAACCTCTTCCTGCCGGTGGACGAGACGGTTCCGGGTTCCGGGATCGGACCCGCGCTGCCGGGCGCGGCAGGCGACAAGTACACGCAGAACCGGGCGACCATCCACCTCCACGGCAACAACACCGTGTGGATCAGCGACGGCAACACCCACCAGTGGATCACGCCGGCAAGTGAAACCACCCCCTACCCGGCGGGCGTCAGCGCGCGGAACGTGCCGGACATGGGCACGGGTTGCGACGCCAATCCTCTGGCTCCCGGGCTTCCCGGCGACGCTGCTGCCAAGAAGAGCAGCGGGTGCATGACGTTCTTCTACACCAACGCCCAGAGCGCCCGGCTGCAGTTCTACCACGACCACGCCCACGGCATCACGCGCCTCAACGTGTATGCGGGCGAGGCGGCCGGATACGTGGTCACGGACGCCGTCGAGCAGGACATGATCGACGGCACCAACGTCTCGGGCGTGAACCCCGGCTTGCTCAAGGTTCTCCCTGGCCTCGGCATTCCCCTGGTCATCCAGGACAAGACCTGGGTGGACGCCGACGACGGTTTACGCCCAGGACCCGACGTGGGCCTGGGGATCGGGAGCGCCAGGGACCGCCGTCACGGGCGATTTCTGGTACCCCCACGTCTACATGACGGTCACGAATCCGTGCTGATCCGACCGGAACGAACCCCTTCGGCCGCTGGTTCTACGGGCCCTGGTTCAACCCCCCCACCCCGGTGTGCGTCAACGGGGGCCCGGTGGGATGCATCGAGGTCGGCCCCGTGCCGAACCCCTACCATCAGGCTGCCTGCGACCTGGTTCCCCCTGGCCCTGGCTGCACTGCGCCCTGGGAACCGCCGCTGCAATCCCGGCATGCCGAATCCCTCCATCCCGGGCGAGAGCTTCCTGGACACGCCGATCGTGAACGGAACCGCTTACCCGGTCCTGCATGTGGAACCAGAAGGCGGTCCGGTTCCGCATCCTGAACGCCGCCAACGACCGGGCCCAGAACCTGCAGCTCTACGTCGCTGCGGACAAGACGGCTCCGACGACGCACGGCGACCGCACGCTGCACGCCGGCGCCGTCTCTGCGACGGCAGCCGTGCCCGTGGCGAACTGCACCGAGGTCAAGATGGTCCCGGTCAGTGTCGCCCCGGCAAACCAGTACGCCGACACGCCGAGCGGCATTCCCGATCCGACAACGGCAGGACCGTCGTGGATCCAGATCGGCACCGAGGGTGGCTTCACGCCGGCGCCGGTCGTGATCCCGCAGCAGCCGATCGGGTACAACCTCGACCCGGCCTACTTCAATTTCGGCATCGTCAACCAGCACTCGCTGTTCCTCATGGCAGCGGAGCGCGCGGATGTCATCGTTGACTTCAGCGCCTACGCGGGCAAGACCCTGATCCTCTACAACGACTCCCCGGCGCCTGTCCCGGCCGGCGCCGCGCCGTACGACAACTACACCGGAGACGGGAACCTGATGGATAGCGGCGGCGCGCCCAACACGCTGCCAGGCTACGGGCCCAACACCCGGACGATCATGCAGATCCAGGTGGCGATCCACGGCGCGACGCCGACGACGCGACGTCACGCTGCGCGAACCTCCAGGCCGTGTTCGCCAAGACCGCCACAAAGCGCGGCGTCTTCGAGGTCAGCCAGGATCCCATCATCATCCCGCAGGCGGCCTACAACTCCGCCTACAACAGCATCGTTCCCGACGGACGGCGTCCCAGTACATCCTCAATATCGGGGACACGCAGAAGACCTTCCAGCCGCTCGGCTACGACAGCGTCGCCGGCGCCTGGAGCCTCCAGCCTGCCGTCACCATCCCCTTCGAGATGAAGGCGATGCACGACGAGATGGGCGGCGTGTACGATACGGGGTTCGGCCGGATGAGCGGCATGCTCGGGCTCACGAACCCGACTTCGGCTCTGGGGTTCATCCTCCCGTTCCCCTTCTCGTCGCCGCCGACTGACGTCGTCAAGGGCTCGCTCGAATCCACGAAGATCGGGCAGCTGGCCGACGGCACGCAGATCTGGCGGATCTTCCACAACGGCGTGGACACCCATCCCATCCACACGCACCTGTTCACCGCCCAGGTCATCAGCCGCGTCGGGCAGGACGGACAGGTCGCGCCGGGAGCGTTCCCGGACGGGCAGGCTGTTGACGCCCAGGACGTGGGTTGGAAGGACACCTTCAAGGTGAACCCGCTGGAGATCACCTTCCTTGCGCTGAGGCCCACCGTTCCGACTCCGACCGAGATTCCCTTCGAGCTGCCCAACAGCGTGCGGCTGATCGATCCGACGCTGCCCGACGGAGCCACGCTTCCCCCGCCGGGACCGGCGGGATGGTTCGACCCGAACGGCAACCCCGATCACGGAGATCCTGAACCACACCGTCAACTTCGGCTGGGAGTACGTGTGGCACTGCCACATCCTGTCCCACGAAGAGATGGACTTCATGCACTCGCTGGTGTTCGCGGTTCCGCCGAAGGCACCGACCGCCCTCACCGGCGCCTGGAACGGGAACGCCAACAACCCGAGAGTCACTGTTGAACTGGGTTGACAATTCCTCCCAGGAGGCAGGGTTCACCGTCCAGCGGGCGTTGGACGCGAATTTCACCATCGGGATTGGTGACACTGACCACCCTCCCGGCCGCCGCCGGCAAGGGTGCCACGGTGACGTATACGGACACGACCCCTTCGAGGAATTCGACGTACTTCTACCGGGTGTGGGCCAACGGCGCAGGTGGTGGGCGATGCCACGATGGCAGGCTTCCCCACCATGTCCGCCGACTCCGTATCCAACACGGCCGGGCCGATCAACACCTTCGCGGTCGCGACTGCACCGGCAGCGCCGACCAACCTGACCGCCACCGCCCAGGCGGGGCCGCAGGTGAGCCTGACGTGGCGGGACAACGCGAACAACGAAACCGGCTTCGTGGTCGAACGCTGTTCGTTCGTAGCGCCCGCAACGACCTGCAGCCACCTTCGCGCAGATCGCCGCGCCGGGACCGAGGACCAACACGGGTAGCGTGACGCTACATCGATACCACGGTCACGGGCGGCAACAGCTACCTCTACCGGGTGGCGGCGTTCAACGCAGGAGGGACTTCAGCTTTCGTGACGCTCGCAACCGCGGTCGTCATCCAGGCGATTCCGGCCGCTCCGACCAGCTTCACGGTCGCGGCTGCTCGGGCTAACGGCAACAACGACACGGCGACGCTCACCTGGGCGGCCGCCGCCAATCCGACCAGCTTCACGATCCAGCGTGCCACCAACCTCGAGCTTCACGACGGGCCTGACGACCTTTACGGCTGCGGGCACCGCCAGGAGTCTGACTCAGACCGTGAATCGCAACACGGTCTACTACTACCGGATCCGGGCGAACAACAACGTCGGCGGACTCGTCCGCGTGGACGAACGCGCTGCCGTTCCCGATTCGCACGCCGTAACCGGTAGTAGACACGAGTGGTAGTCTCTTGGGGGAGGGAGCCATCCCTCCCCCTTTTTTTTCAGGCAACGAGAGTTTCTTCCAGGCAACGAGAAGAGAAGGCTCATGCGGACGCCCGCAAAAGTACTGATCGGTATCATCCTCGCGGCGGGACTCTTCTCTGCCGGGTACATGGCCAACCGGCAATCGGTTGCCCCGGCTTCATCCGGTTCCTCCAGGCAGGCGGCCTCGTACACCTGCCCGATGCATCCCCAGTACACGTCCGACCGTCCGGGCGACTGCCCCATCTGTGGGATGCGCCTGGAGCCGGTGTCGGCCGGCGGCGCCCGGGGGAAGGCGGAGCTCGGCGGGTCCCGACACTCCGGGGATGGTCGTGGTCGGCGCCGCGAGGCAACAGCTGATCGGCGTCCGCACGGATGAGGTCCGGCGGGGTTCTTCCTCCCACGTGCTGCGGGTGCCCGGCCGCATCGCGGTGGACGACCAGCGGCTCTACCGGATCATCGCGGCGGTCGATGGCTGGATCGTCGACCTCGGGCAGAACACGGTCGGCCGCTTCGTGAAGAAGGACCAGCTGCTCGCGTCCTACTACACGCGCGACCTCCTGGACAACGAGCGGCTGTTCCTGTTGAGCATCCCCGCGAACGAACCGCTGCACGACGCAGACGAAGGACTTCAGCCAGGCGTCCATCCGGACCGCCGGGAGCGCCAACCCGCAGTTCCCGATCGACTCGCTGCGCGGCCTGGGCATGAGCGACCTGCAGATCGAGGAGATCCACCGGACCCGCACGGCCGCGCCCCACGTCAACATCTACTCGCCCGTCTCCGGGTTTCGTGCTGGCGCGGAACATCTCGCCCGGCCAGCGGTTCGACAAGGGGACCGAGCTCTATCGCATTGCCGACATCAGCCGCGTGTGGGTGATGACCGACATCTTCGAGAAGGACCGCCAGTTCCTGAAGCCGGGCGCGGAAGCCACCATCCTCTACCAGGGCCGCCGCCTCAAGGCGCGCATGACCGACGCCCTGCCCCAGTTCGACGCGCAGTCGCGGACGCTGAAGACCCGCTTCGAGCTCGACAACCCCGGCTACGTGCTCCAGCCCGACATGTTCGTGGACGTGGAGCTCGACGTCGAAATGCCCCCGGCGATCACGGTGCCCGCCGATGCCGTCTTCGACTCCGGCCTTCGCAAGACGGTGTTCGTCGATCGCGGCAACGGGAAGTTCGAGGCCAGGCGCGTCGAGACCGGCTGGCGCCTCGGCGACCGCGTCGAGGTCGTCAAGGGCCTGATGGAAGGCGAGCGCGTCGTCGGCAGCGGCCAACTTCCTGCTCGATTCCGAGAGCCGCATGAGGGCAGCCTCCGCCGGCGTCTTCAACCCGGAAACCGACCCGGTGTGCGGCATGGAGGTGGATCGCGACCGCGCCAAGAGCGCCGGCCGGACGGCGACGCACGACGGGCATGCGTACTACTTCTGCTCCGACGAGTGCAAGAAGCAGTTCGACGCCGCGCCGGCGAAGTACGTCGAGCCGCAGGGCCAGGCCCCGGTTGGCAAGGCTGGAGCCTTGCCGCCGACACACCGTCGCCGCCGGCCATGCCGAAACCGCCGGCCGTGCAACAGGCCGCGGCGGTGACGAAGGACCTCGTCTGCGGCATGGACGTGGACCCGAAGGACCCGGCGGTCGCGGCGCGGAAGGTGGAGTACAAGGGCAAGACGCTACTTCTTCTGCTCGGACGACTGCAAGGCGAAGTTCCAGAAGAACCCGGCGGCATACGTCAAGTGACAGGCGGGACGCCTGTCCACCGATGCCAGGCGCGAATCCGCTGCCTGCTGTCAGCTGTCTGCTGCCAGCTACCGGTAACCCATGATCACCCGCATCATCGACTTCTCGCTCAAGAACAAGTTCCTCGTCCTGCTGCTCGTCGCGGCGGCGGCGGTGGTCGGCGCCTGGTCGCTCAAGCAGGTGCCGCTGGACGCGATCCCGGACCTCAGCGACACCCAGGTCATCATCTACTCCAGCTGGGACAGGAGCCCCGACGTCGTCGAGGCGCAGATCACGTACCCGATCGTCGTCGGCGATGCTTGGCGCCCCGAAGGTGCGCGCCGTCCGCGGCTTCTCGGACTTCGGCTACTCCTTCATCTACGTGATCTTCGAGGACGGCACCGACATCTACTGGGCGCGCACGCGGACGCTCGAGTACCTCTCGGGCGTGCTCGGCCGCCTGCCGCAGGATGCGAAGACGGAACTCGGGCCGGACGCCACCGGCCTCGGGTGGGTCTACCAGTACGCGCTGGTGGACAAGTCCGGCCAGCGCAGCCTCGCGGACATCCGCTCGTACCAGGACTGGACGCTGCGCTACTACCTGAAGTCGGTGCCCGGCGTCGCCGAGGTGGCGTCGGTTGGCGGCTTCGGCCGGCAGTACCAGGTCAACGTCGATCCCAACAGGCTTCGCAATTACGGCCTGTCGATCCAGCGCGTGGTCGAAGCGGTTCGTGGCGGGAACATCGAAGCGGGCGGGCGGCTGATCGAGTTCGGCGGCACGGAGTACATGGTCCGCGGCCGGGGGTATGCGCACTCCATTGCCGACTTCGAGAACATCGTGGTGTCGGCCAGCGACAGCGGCACGCCGATCCGCGTGCGCGATATCGGCCAGGTGGTCCTCGGCCCGGACCTCCGGCGCGGCGTGTCGGACCTCGACGGCACGGGCGAAGCGGTATCCGGCATCATCGTCATGCGCCAGGGCGAGAACGCGCTCGATGTCATCGACCGGGTCAAGGCGCGCATCAAGCAGATCGAGCCCGGCCTCCCGTCGGGCCTCTCGATCGTCCCGATCTACGACCGTTCGGAGTTGATCAGGCGCGCCGTGAGCAACGTCTCCGAGACGCTGATCGAGGTGATCCTGACGGTCGTGTTCATCGTGCTGCTGTTCCTGTGGCACGTGCCGAGCGCGCTGATCCCGATCTTCACGATCCCGATCGCGGTGCTGGTGGCGTTCATCCCCTTCCGGATGCTCGGGATTACCGCGAACATCATGTCGCTCGGCGGCATCGCCATCGCCATGGGCGAGCTGGTCGATGCCGCGATCGTCGTGGTGGAGCAGACGCACAAGAAGCTGGAGGAGCGGAGCCGAAGCGGCCAGCCTGTCGATCATCATGCCGTGGTCATCGAGGCCGTGAAGGAGGTCGCTCCCGCCAGCTTCTACGCCCTGCTGGTGATTGCCGTGTCGTTCCTGCCGATCCTCACCCTCGAGGCGCAGGAGGGGCGGCTGTTCAAGCCGCTCGCCTACACCAAGACGCTCGCGATGATCGTCGCGGCGTTCCTGGCCATCACGCTCGATCCGGCGCTGCGGATGATCTTCACCCGCACCCGGCGCTTCGCGTTCCGGCCGCCGTGGCTCTGCCGCGTGACCAACGGGCTGCTCGTCGGTCACATCCACTCCGAAGACGACCACCCGGTCAGCCGGGTATTGAACCGCATCTACGAACCCGTCGTCCGCTGGTCCCTGCGCTGGAAGTGGTCGGTCATCGGCGCCTCCGTGGCGCTCATCCTGGTGACCGTGCCCGTCTTCTTCAAGCTCGGCTCCGAGTTCATGCCGCCTCTCGACGAGGGCGCCCTCTTCTACATGCCCACGACGATGCCCGGCATCTCGATCACCGAGGCGCAGAAGCTGCTGCAGGTGACCGACCGGGTGATCAAGACGTTTCCGGAAGTAGACCGGGTGCTCGGCAAGGCCGGCCGGTCGGATTCCAGCACGGATCCCGCGCCGCTGTCGATGCTCGAGACGGTCATCACGCTGAAGCCGCAATCAGAGTGGCGGCGCGTGGACACCTGGTACTCCGGGTGGAGCCCGGAGTGGCTGAAGCCGGTCTTCCGCCCGTTCGCCTCCGATCGCATCTCGACCGAGCAGCTCGTCAACCAGCTGAACGAGGCGCTCACCCTGCCCGGGGTCTCCAACGCGTGGACGATGCCGATCAAGGCGCGCATCGACATGCTCTCGACCGGCATACGGACGCCGCTCGGACTGAAGGTCTCGGGCGACAACCTGCAGACGATCGAAGAGATCGGCACGCAGATCGAGGCGGCGCTTCCCGCCGTGCGGGGAACGCGCAACGTCTTCGCCGAGCGGACGGGCGGCGGGTTCTTCCTCGACATCCAGTGGAACCGCGACGAGCTGGCGCGGTACGGCCTCAGCATGGACGAGGCGCAGGCGGTCGTGCAGAGCGCCATCGGCGGCGAGAACGTGACGACGACGATCGAGGGGCGCGAGCGTTACCCCGTCAACGTCCGGTACATGCGCGATTTCCGTTCGGACCTCGACGCGCTCGGGCGGGTCCTCGTGCCGGCGTCGGGCGGGCAGCGGCAGATCCCGCTGGGCCAGCTCGCGACGATCAAGGTCGCAACCGGACCGGCCATGATCCGGAACGAGGACGGCCTGCTGACCGGCTACGTGTTCGTGGACGTGGACGGCCGCGACCTCGACAGCTACGTGCACGAAGCCGACGCGCTGATCCGGAACAAGGTCAAGCTGCCCCCGGGCTACGCCGCGCTGTGGAGCGGCCAGTTCGAGGCCATGGCGCGCGTGCGCCACAGGCTCAATTACATCATCCCGCTCACGCTCTTCCTCGTCTTCCTGCTGCTGTACTTCAACACGCGCTCGCTGACGAAGACGGCAATCGTCGCGCTCGCGGTGCCGTTCTCCGCCATCGGCGCCGTCTGGTACCTGTACCTCCTCGGGTACAACATGAGCATTGCCGTCTGGGTCGGCCTGATCGCCCTGATGGGCGTCGACGCCGAGACTGGCGTGTTCATGCTCCTGTACCTGGACCTGGCGTACGACCAAGCGAAGAAGGAGGGCCGGCTGACGTCGCTGGCCGCGCTGCAAGAGACAATCGTGCACGGCGCCGCCAAACGTCTGCGGCCGAAGTTCATGACGGTCGCGACGACGTTCATCGGCTTCTTCCCGATCATGTGGGCGACGGGCACCGGGTCGGACGTGTGGAAGCGGATCGCGGCGCCGATGATCGGCGGGATCTTCACGTCCTTCCTGCTCGAGTTGATCGTCTACCCCGCCATCTACGAGATCTGGAAGTGGCACTTCGAGGTGAAGCCGACAGTCGACAGCGGACAGCTGACAGCTGGCAGCGAGATCACGACTTGACACTCGTCACGAAGATTCACCGCAAGACGCCGAGAGCGCAGCTCTGCGCCTCAGCGGTGAAATCGAACTTCCAAAGAAAGAAGGCAGAAACGATGCGATCGATTCTCACGATTGTGATGGTTGTGATGGTGGCGCTGCCGATGGTGGTCTCCGCGCAGGACGCGCAGGCGCTCAAGACCGAGAAGGACAAGCTGAGCTACGCGATGGGGATGGACCTCGGGCGGCCAGCTGAAGGCCAATTCCGTGGACGTTGACCCGGCCATGTTCGCCAAGGGACTCCAGGACATGCTGGCTGGCGGCAAGACACTCCTGACTCCCGACGAGGCGAAGGCCGTCATCACCGAGCTCCAAAAAGCCATGGTGGTCAAGCAGGCCGCGGCCGCGAAAGCTGCCGGCGAGAAGAACAAGACCGAGGGCGAGGCGTTCCTGGCGGCCAACAAGGCGAAGGAAGGCGTCGTCACGCTGCCGAGCGGCCTTCAGTACAAGGTCATCACGACGGGAACCGGGCCGAAGCCGACGCTGGAGCAGACCGTCACGTGCCAGTACCGCGGCACGCTCATCGACGGCAAGGAGTTCGACAGCTCGTTCAAGCGCGGCCAGCCGGCCAGCTTCCCCGTGAAGGGCGTCATCAAGGGCTGGACCGAAGTGCTGCAGCTGATGCCGGTGGGCTCGAAGTGGCAGGTGTTCGTCCCGTCGGCCCTGGCCTACGGTGAGCGCGGCGCGGGCGCCGACATCGGCCCGAACGCGACGCTGATCTTCGAGATCGAGCTGGTAGTCATCAAGTACATCCGAGAACGCATCGGATTCCTCCGCGGAGGCTGCAGAGTGGCGCCGAGAAGCCATCAGTGTTGAAATTGTTCTCTGCGTCCTCGGCGCCTCGGCGTTGACGTTGTCGATTCCGGCCTGTCGAATGAAGCGAAGCGCCTTACTCCCAGCGCAGCGCCACCAGCGGGTCCACGCGCGACGCGCGCCGGGCCGGCAGGTAGCCGGCGAGCAGGCCGACCGCCAGGATCACGAAGACCGCAAGGGCGAGCGAAGGCGCGTCGAACGGCTCCAGGCCGAAGAGCGCGCTGCGAATCAGCCGGCCGCAGGCGAGGGCCGCCGGCACGCCGATGGCCAGGCCGATCGCCACGAGGGTCATCGTCTCGCCGAGCACTCCCCGCTGCACCCGACCGCTCGCCGCGCCGAGCGCCATGCGAATGCCGATATCGCGCGTGCGCCGCGTGATGGAGTACGAGAGCACGCCGTAGAGACCCACCGCCGCGAGCAGTCAACGCGAGCACGCCGAAGAACGACGAGACGCGCGCGATCATCCGCTCGCGGGCGATCGTCCGGTCCACCAGCTTCGTGAGCGCGGACGCGTTGACGATCGGGATCGACTCGTCGATCTCCTGCACCTTGCGCCGCACGACCGGCAGGACGGCCTCCGGGTCGCCCGCGGTCCGGATGGTGTAGTAGGCGCTGGCCGGGACCTCGCCGAGGCCGTGGAAGAGCGGGATGTAGAAGCGGCGCGGCACGTCGCCGCGCACCCGGTGGTCCTTCGCGTCGCGCGACACGCCCACGATCTCGAACGTCTCGCGGGTGTCGGGGAACTCGTCGCGGCACGTGCTTCCCGATCGGGCTGGCCTTCCCGAAGTAGAACTTCGCAAACGCCTCGTTCACCACGCACACGCGCGGCGAGCTCTCGGTGTCCTGCTCGCCGATTCCCCGCCCGAGCAGGATCGGAATGCCCACCGAGGCGAAATAGTCCGGACCCACCTGGTCGAAGCGCGCCGAGTTGTCCTCGTCCTTGTCGGAGTGGTAGCCCTCCACCGTGACCTGGTCCGCCGACTCCGTGCCACCGAACAGCCCATTCTCCGACAGCGTCACCGCGCGCGCCCCGGGCACCGTCTTCAGGCTCTCGAGAAGCCGCCGGTACACCGCCGCCCGGGCCGGCCCCTTGTAGCCCGCCGCAACCGGCTCCACCCGAACCACGAGCAGGCCTTCGCGGGCATAGCCGAGATCCGCTGCCTGGAGGTTGGCGAGCGTGCGCGCGAAGAGCGTGGCGCCGACCAGCAGGAGGACGGACATCGCCACCTGGGCGACCACGAGCGCCTTGCCCAGCGAGAGACGGGAGCCGCCGGCCGACACCCCGGAGGCGCTGGCCTTCAACGTGGTATTCAGGCTCACGCGCGTGGCGCGAAGCGCCGGCACGAGGCCGAACAGGACGCCGGTCAGGACCGACAGGATCGCGGTGAACCCCAGCAGGCGCGCGTCGGGGCGGAGATCGATAGGGATTGGCGTCGGTCCAGACGAGGCGAGCCTGACCAGCAGCTGCGCGGACCACTGCGCGAGCACCACGCCCAGCGCGCCGCCGATCAGCGAGAGCACCAGGCTCTCGGTCAGGAGCTGTCGGACGAGCCGTCCCCGGCTGGCGCCGAGGGCCAGGCGCAGGCCGATCTCCTTCTGCCTGGCGGCCGCCCGTCCCAGCAGCAGGTTCGCGACGTTCGCGCAGGCGATCAGCAGCACGAGCCCGACCATCGCCATCAGCACCATCAACGGCTCGCCGAAGCGGTCGCGGAGGATCGAGCCGCCCCGGCCGCCCGGCTTCAGCTCGATGCGCTGGTTCATCAGCTCCCGGCGCCGGTCGGGATCCGCAACAGCGCCCGCCTGCGCGGCGAGATCCTGGCGAAACGCGACGTCGATGCCGGATTGCGCCCGCGCGACGGTGACACCCGGCTGGAGCCGGCCGATGACGTGCAGCCACATCACCTTCTCGACTCGGGATGGGTCGTCCCGCAGCCAGAAGCGGCCGGGCTTGAGCTGGGGCTGCATCGACATCGGGACGAACAACCCGGGAGCATCACCCACGACTTCGCCGTGAAAGCCCGCCGGAAGGACGCCGACGATGGTGAAGGGCAGCCGGTTCAGCTCGATGGTGCGGCCGAGCACGCCCCCGTCGCCGCCGTACCGGCTCTGCCAGAAGTCGTAGGACAACACGGCCACCGGTCCGGCGCCGGGCGCCGAGTCCTCCTGGGGTGTGAAACCGCGCCCAAGCACGGGCGCGACACCCAGGACGGTGAAGTAATCGTGCGTCACGAGCTTCCCGCGCACCTCCTCCACCGCGCCGCTGCCCGCGCGCACCTGCAGCCGGGCCGGGTTGCTCTCGCCCGCGCACAACGCGGCCACTGGTCGCGCCCCCGCGCGCAGCCGCTCGAACTCCTGGTAGGTGAAGAGGGAGCGCGTCCCGCCTTGCGTCCCGATCGACACTCCCGACGAGTCGGGGTCGGACAGGAAGACGAGTCGTTCCGGCTCGTGCACGGGCAGCGCACGCAGCAGGACCGCATCGATGAGGCTGAAGATGGCCGTGTTGGCGCCGATCCCGAGGGCCAGCGACAGCGCAGCCACCGACGCGAAGACCGGGTTCAGGCGCAGCGTGCGGAGCGCAAAGCGGACGTCTTCGAGAATGGTGGCCATGGCCTTTTGGACGGGCACCGGCCGCAGTTGGTTGGCGAATGACCCGACGATCAGATTGCACCGCAGAGACGCCGAGGACGCAGAGGATCAATTAGATTGAACGTCTCTGCGAGCTCGGCGCCTCTGCGTTGAACAACGGCTCATCGTCTGGCGTTCAAGCGTCGAGCGCGCGGCCGATCCGCGCCAGTCCTTCTTCGAGCACGTCGCGCTTTCCGCCAAACGCAATGCGGACGTGCGCCGGCGACTGGAAGAACGAGCCGGGGACGATGCCGGTGTCGTAATCACGCGCAAGGCGATCGACGAAGGGGGTCGAATCGTCCACGCCGCGCAGGCGAGGGAAGACCACGGTGCCGCCGGCCGGCGCGACCACATCGAACTCCGGCCGTGATGCGAGGAACTCGAGGATCCGTTGCCGGTTCGGCTCGAGGATGCCGTTGGCGCGCGCGGCCAGCCGGTCGAGCTGCGAGAAGGCGAGCACCGAGAGGTGCTCGGCGGGAAACGCGCCGCTGCCGTCCACCACGTCGCGCGCGCGGCGCACCCGCTCGGCAACGTCCGGCGACGCGATCACCCAGCCGCACCGCAGTCCCGACAAGCCATAGCTCTTGGTGAGGCTGCTCGTGGTGACGAAGACCGGCAGCGCGCGCGCCCGCCGGCCGCTGGCCGGAGGAAGGTAGAGGCGAGGCGTCCGAGGTGTAGGGCGAAGCTCCAGCTTCGCCTGAACGCAAACCTGGAGGTTTGCGCCACGCCTGGACGGAGTCCAGGTAGACCTCGTCCACCAGGACCTGGGCGCCGACGCCATCCGCGATGCGGCCGACCTCGTCGAGATCCTCGTCCGATGCCAGGACGCCGGACGGATTGTGCAGGTTGGTGATGACCACGAGGCGCGTGCGGGGCGTGATGGCCGCGCCGAACCGCGTCGGGATCCAGGCGGTACCCGTCCTCGAAGCGCCGTTCGAAGCGGGTGACGCGCGCCCCGAGTACCGCCGCCGCTCCCATCAGCGGGTCATAGCCCGGCTGCTCCACCAGCACGTCGCCGCCGCCCTGCAACAGGGCGACGAAGACGAGGAAGTTGGCGCCGGAGGTGCCCGGCGCCGTCGCGATCATGTCCGCCAGTCACACCGTAGCGGCGGCCGATCGCTTCGACCAGCGGCCGATACCCATCGTCGTTGTCGCCGTTCAGCTCGAGCGCCTCGCGGGCGCCGGGGAGATCGTCCACCGTGCAGGGGAGGAGGTTGCTGCCGGCAAGGTTGAAGGCGGGCCGCGCGTGCAGCTTGGCCCACGCCATGTATGGGGCGAACGATGACATATTTATATGGGAGTCAACGGAGTCTACGGAGTCTACGGAGTCCACGGAGTCCACGGAGTCTACGGAGTCCACGAGTCTACGTAGTCGACTTCGTTGACTCCGTCGACTCCGTTGACTCCGTTGACTTCTCCACCCACACTCCATCAGGTGCAGCACCGTCTCCACCGACTTCTCCATCCACTCCAGCGGCACCCATTCCTTCTTGCCGTGGAAGTTCATGCTGCCGTCCGAGAGGTTCGGCGTCGGCACGCCCATGAAGGTGAGGCGCGCGCCGTCGGTGCCGCCGCGAATCGACGACCGCTTCACCTCGAGGCCGGCCCGGCGAATCGCCTCCTCGGCGTAGTCGGTCACCTGCGGGTGCTGGTCGAGGATGAACTTCATGTTCCGGTAGGACTCCTTGACGCCGACGTCCACCTTGGCGCCCGGGTACTTGTGCTCGGCCCACGCGGCCGCCGCCCGCAGCGTGTTCTCGAGATCGCGCAGGCCGTCCTCCGTGAAGTCGCGGACGATGAAATTGGCCTTGGCCTCCGACACGTTCCCCGCGACGTTGATCGGGTGCAGGTAGCCTTCGCGCTTCTCGGTCGTCTCCGGCGTGCGGTGCTGCGGCAGCGCCATCACCAGGTCGCAGAGGATCCGGACGGCGTTGATCATCTTCCCCTTGGCGTAGCCGGGGTGGACGTCGGCCCCGTGCACGGTGAGGGAGGCCGAATCCGCGCAGAATGTCTCGCTCTCCAGCTCGCCGACCGCCGAACCGTCCAGCGTGTAGGCGTAACGCGCGCCGAACTTCTGCACGTCGAAGTGCTCGGTGCCCCGCCCCACTTCCTCGTCAGGCGTGAAGGCGACGCGAATGTCGCCGTGCAGCCGGGACGGTTCTTCACTGAACCGCCACAGCACCTCGAGGATCTCGGCCACGCCCGCCTTGTCGTCGGCCCCCAGCAGCGTCGTCCCGTCCGTGGTGATGATCGTCATCCCCTTGCACGCCGCCAGCGCGGGCTCCTCCGCGGCGCGAAGCACCACGGAGGGGTCGCCAGGCAGGACGATGTCGCCGCCGTCGTAGCTGCGGTGCACCTGGGGCTTCACGTCCTGGCCGGTCACCTCGTGGTACGTGTCCACGTGCGCGACGAGGCCGATGACCGGCACCCGGCCGTGCGCCTGGTGCGACGCGGGAATGTTCGAGGGCAGGGTGGCCATCACGTAGCCCCACTCGTCCATCACGGCGTCCGCCAGGCCAGCGGCCCTGAGATCCTCGACCAGGATCCGCAGCAGGTCCTTCTGCTTCTCGGTGGAGGGATAGGTGGCGGACGCATCGCTCGACTGCGTGTCGATGCGCACGTAACGGCAAAAGCGGTCGAGCAGGGTCTCGCGGTCGGACATCGGATCTCCTGACGCAGACCTCAAGGTGCCGCTCAAACGGCGGGCCTGAAGGCCCGCCCTACTATGCTCTCGGCTGTCGTGCTGGCAGCCGACTGCTCTTCAACTATAATCCGCGCTTCATGCAGCTGCACGCGATCGATTACGCCGTCATCGGGCTGTATTTCCTCTTCGTCATCGGCATCGGCGCGGCGCTCAAGCGGTACATGCGCACGAGCGTCGACTTCCTGACGTCCGGCCACAGCCTGGCCACCTGGATTACCGGCCTCGCCTTCCTGTCCGCCAACCTGGGCGCCCAGGAAGTGATCGGCATGGCGGCGAGCGGCGCCAAGTACGGCATCCTGACCAGCCACTTCTACTGGGTCGGCGCGATCCCGGCGATGGTCTTCGTCGGCGTCTTCATGATGCCGTTCTATTACGGCAGCCGCGCCCGGTCGGTGCCCGAGTACCTCCGGCTGCGCTTCGACGAGAAGACCAGGGGCTTCAACGCGATCTCGTTCGCCGTCATGACGATCTTCTCGTCGGGCATCAGCATGTATGCGATGGGCCTGCTGTTCCAGAAGTTCCTCGGCTGGGACATCAACTACAGCATCATCATCGCCGCGGTCGTCGTGCTCGCCTACACGTACCTGGGCGGCCTCACCAGCTCCATCTACAACGAGGTGCTCCAGTTCTTCCTGATCGTCTTCGGGTTCCTGCCGCTCTCGATCCTCGGCCTCAAGGCCGTGGGCTGGTGGCCGGGCCTGCAGGCGAAGCTCGCCGACCCGTCGATCATCGGAAAGTTCTCGCCGGGCGTCATGACCGAGTCGTGGAAGCACATGGGCAGCGCATCGGCCAACCCCATGGGCGTCGAGTGGTTCGGGATGGTGATGGGCCTCGGCTTCGTGCTGTCGTTCGGCTACTGGTGCACGGACTTCCTCGTCATCCAGCGCGCCATGGCCGCCAAGTCGATGAACGCCGCCCGGCGGACGCCGCTCGTCGCCGCCGTCCCGAAGATGTTCTTCCCCTTCCTGGTCATCCTGCCCGGGATGGTCGCCCTCGCGCTCTTCGGCACCGCCGGACTGGAGGCGGGCGGCAAGACCGACTACAACCTGGCGCTGCCGCTGCTGCTGCAGAAGCTCTACCCGCCGGGCCTGCTGGGCCTCGGGCTCACGGCGCTCCTCGCCAGCTTCATGTCGGGGATGGCCGGCAACGTGACGGCGTTCAACACGGTCTGGACCTACGACATCTACCAGACCTACATCAAGCCCGGCCAGGACGACGCGCACTACCTGTGGATGGGACGGATGGCGACCATCTTCGGCACCGCGGCGAGCATCGGGACGGCGTACATCGCCATGATGTTCAACAACATCATGGACCTGCTGCAGCTCGTCTTCTCGTTCATCAACGCGCCGCTGTTCGCGACGTTCCTGCTCGGGATGTTCTGGAAGGCCACGACCGCGAACGGCGCATTCTGGGGCCTGCTGGGCGGGACGGTTGCAGCGGGCGTGCACTACGCATTGACCGGCGTCGCCGGGTCGACGCGCATCGGTTTGCACGTGTACCCAAGCGACATGGCGCAGAACTTCTGGGGCGCCATCGTCGCCTGGACGACCTGTTTCGTGCTGACGATCGTGATCAGCCTCTTCACCAGGCGCCGCGACGAGAAGGACCTCGTGGGACTCGTCTGGTCGCTGACGCCGCGGCAGACGGACCACGGGCTCGAGTGGTATCGCCGGCCGGCGGTGCTCGGCGTCATCGTGCTGGCGGTGGCGGTCGCGATGAATGTCTACTTCTGGTAGAGAGCGTTGACCGTTGACCGTTGACCGTTCAGCGTTGAGCGTTCAGCGTTGAGCGTTTGGCGCTCGACGGTCGGTCGTCTACCGTTCTAGGTTCTAAGTTCTACGTTCTACGTTCTCAGTTCTCAATTCCGAGTTCCCTATGTCCCTTGACCTCCGCCTTCCCATCGGCCTGCTGTTCACCCTGCTCGGGGTGCTGCTGCTCCTCTACGGCTTCGTCAGCGACCCGGTCATCTACGAGACGTCGCTCGGCATCAACGTCAACGCGTGGTGGGGGGTGGTGATGACCGCCTTCGGCGCGCTGATGCTGGGGCTGGCGTGGAGGGCTCAAAGAGCGGCACGGGACTGACGCCGGTGCCGCCCGCAGTGGCACAGCGGGCGGCGGTGCGACGGGTTATTTCGCGACGACCCGCACGCCCTTGGGCCGGACGGGCGACGGCAGCACGGGCGGCGCAGCGCTGGCGCCGCGGGCGGTGTCGATCGCCGCCACATCGGCGCCGAGCGACCGGCCGTCGGTTCCCGCGTTGACGAACCGGCTGCCCGCCGCGAGGCGATAGTCGCCAGCCGCGAAGTTCACGAACTGCGCCTGCCACTCCGCTTCCGCCAGGAACACGTTCCCCGCAGGGTACGACGAGGCCCGGCAGCCAGAGCTCCCCACCCCGCACGCAATGCCGTTGGCGGTGATCACCGACGCGGGGAAGTAGGCCGCGATGGTGTTGTTGCCCGGTGCGTGATTGTCGCCCATGACGCCGTAGGCGCCGTAACGGGCGAGGTTGTTGGCAAAGACGAAGCCTGGCGCCGTCGTTTCCGCGCCGGGCGATCCCCCGCACGCTTGCACCATGTTTCCGCCGCCCTGGACGACGGTGTTGTGCTCCACGCGCACGTCGGCCGGCCCGCCGTTCACCAGCAGCCAGTGCCCGGGTCCCGGGAAGGCGCTCGACCCGATGTCGGCGAACACGTTGTTCACGATCCGGATCCTCTGCGTTCTCTGGCTGGACGAGGCGGCGATGTCGTCGTAGCCGAGCAGGTTCACGCCGGCGCCGACGTGGCGGACGATGTTGTTCGAGAAGGTGATGTCGCGCACCGCGATCCAGGGCGACGTGTTGTCCTGGTTGCGCGGCGTGAAGAGGATGGCGTAGCCGTTCTGCGATTCCTTCCAGACGTTCTCGAAGACGTTCCCGTCGACGAGGACGCGCTCGGCCTCCTTCAACTCGAAGAGGTTCTTCACCGACCAGACGGTCGGCTTGATCCACGACCCGCTGTCCATGCCGGCCGGCGTGGCCCAGCCGGAGTCGGTGAACGTCGTGGACGCCGCCTCGAAGAAGCGGTCCGCGGCCCCCGGTGACGTCCCTCGATAGACGCGGTACCGGGCGGCCGTCGGATCCCCGGTCCACGAGAGCGTGACGCGGCTGCCGTCACCAACGGTGGCGGCCACTTCGACCGACTTCCCCGACCACGCCCAACTGTCCTGCGCCGTCGCACGCCCCGCGACCACGAAGTAGTGATAGGTCGCCGCCGCGAGGCCGCCGCCCGCGTCCGGCGCGGCGGTCAGGCCAGTCGGCGTGCCGAGGATGGGGTTCTTCCAGGCGACCGGCTTGATGACGTCGTTGCGGGTGAAGGTGATCCCGGAGGGAATCAGGTTCGGGATGATCGGGCTGGCCCCGCCGAAGAGAACGTTCTCGCCGGCCCCCTCGAGATAGTTGTTGGTGATGGTGAAGGGGCCGGGGCCGTTCCACCCGCCCACGGCCTGCGTGTCGAAGCCGACGCCCTTGCAGTCCGAGACGTAGGAGTTGCTGATGGTGGTCGCGGCGGAGTTCAGGCCGATGCCGCGTTTCTGCCCGGTGAGCGCGTCGCCTCTTACCAGCACCCGATCGAGCACGAGGTCGTGCGGAACGGCGGCCAGCGTGGACTGGTCGCGGCCTCCCGAGCCCAGGGCGATGATCTCGCCGTATCCGCGGACGTTCGCGCAAAACTCGAGCAGTTCCAGCCGCCAGTGATGCGCGCCTGGCGCCGTCGAGAGCGCGGACATGGTGTTCGGCGACCGGATGATCGCGAGGCTTCCGGACGCGGACGGACCTACCCGGGTCCCGGCGCCGGGAAGGCCGGTTCCGCCGCCCCCGGTGCGGATCGTGATGTAAGCGACGCTCGTGCCCTTGTCGGGCAACACGAAATTGCCGGTGTAGGTCGCGCCGGGCTGAAGCGCAATCAGGTCCCCGGGCTGCGCGGCGTTGATCGCCGCTTGCAGGCTGCCGCCCGCACTCACCTGGATGGTCGCCGCGCCCGCGGAGGCCGCGAAGAGGACGAGGGCGAGGAGCACGAGAGGCATTCCTCTCGCAAACCTAGAGGTTTGCGCCACGCTTGACCGAGTTCGCCCTGACCGAGGCTGCCCGACGTGAAGTCCCGAAACTCGAACGCGCACACGTGCCCCCGTGTGTGGAGCAGGTCACCCTGCCCCTCGCCTGCTTTGTCGTCTGGAAAGGAGTCGAGATCGTCGCGGGGGCGCGCAAACTGATGGGCAAGGAAAGTGCCGCTCAGCTTGACGTGTCAAGCCTCGACAATTCTGAAATCGTCGGTGGAGCTGAACAGCAGAAGCGTAATCGAAATGACAGATTTGGTGTCACATCAACATGTGACCCGCATCCTTTACTCGGCGCGCAGGGCGGTGACGGGATCGATCGCGAGCACGCGTCTGGCGGGGAGCCAGCAGGCCAGCATCGCCACCGCGAGGAGGATCACGCAGACGACGACGAGCGTCAGCGGGTCACCGAACGCCACGCCGAAGAGCTGCGAGGCAATCAGCCGCGAGAGCGCGAGGGCCGCGGGTACGCCGATGACGATCCCGATCAGCGCCAGCCGCATACCCTCGGCCATCATCTGGCGGACGACGTGGGCCGGGGCGGCGCCGAGGGCGAGCCGGATGCCAATTTCCCGCCGCCGCCGGGCGACGCTGTAAGAGAGCAGGCCGTACACGCCGATCGCCGCCAGCAGCAGGGCGGCGGCAGCGAACCCCGACAGCAGCCGCGCGCGCAGGCGCGGGCCGCCCAGAGAGCGGGCGACCGCGGTCGAGAACTCCGTCGCATCGTCCACTGGCAGCTCGGGATCGAGCTGGCGGACCGCCGCGCGGACGGCTTGCGCAACCCGGCCCGCGCCAGCGTCCGACCGGACCGCGAGGGACATGAACGGCAGCGTATCCTGGGTCATCGGAATGTAGAGCATCAAGGCAGGGGACGAGGACAGCTGTTCGTGGCGCACGTCCCCGACGATACCGACCACCGTGATCCAGGTGTGGTTGTTGGGATCGCCGAAGCTGAACCGGCGGCCGATTGCGTCCTCGCCCGGCCACAGCCGCGATGCCATGGTGTCGCTGATGACCGCAACCGGCGTCGATCCCTTGGCGTCACGCGCGTCCAGGTCGCGCCCGCGGCGCATCGGGATCCCCATCACCGAAAAGTAGCCGGGCGATACCCAGGTGATCGCGGCAACCGGGCGCTCCCGGTCGGTCGACCAGGGCCGGCCCTCGACCTGCACCCCTCCCGATGCCCCGGCGTTGGTGAGCGGGAGGGGGAAGGCCGCAGCGGACAACCGAGTCAGGGGATTCGCCGCGAGCTTCTCGAGAACGCGGCCATAGAACTCCCCCTGCTGCGGGCCGGTCGCGTATCGCGTCGACGGCAGCGGAAGCGGCACGCGCACCACGCCCTCCGTCCGGTAGCCGGGATCGACGCGCTCGAGCCGCAGCAGCGTGTTGACCATCAGGCCCGCGCCCACGCACAGGACGACGCCCGACACCACTTCGACGACGACGAGCGCTGACAGGGCCCGGCCCGCGCCCGCCCCGCCCGCACGCAGCTCCCCGGCCCGCAGCCCGGCCACGAGGTCCGTGCGCGACGCCTGCAGGGCCGGGAGGATACCGAAGACGAGCGCCGTCGCGGCGCCAAGCGCCAGCGTGAACACCGTCACCGTCGCATCCAGGCGCACTTCCCAGAGACGAGGGACATCGTCGGGCAACAACGCCACCAGCCCGTCGAGGCCCCAGGAGGCCAGGAGCAGTCCGAGGCAGCCGCCCGCCACGCCAACGAGGAGGCTCTCGACGAGCAACTGCCTCACCAGTTGCGCCCGGGCCGCGCCGAGCGCCGCGCGCGTGGCCAGCTCCTGCCGGCGGCCCGTCGCCCGCGCGAGGAGCAGGCTGGCCACGTTCGCGCATGCGACGAGGAGGACGAACGCCACCGCGCCAAGCAGGATGAACAGGCCGGCGCGCGTGTCGCTCGTCACGAGCTCCTTGAGCGGAATGGCCCCGAAGCCCTGGCCCCGGTTGGTCTGCGGGAACCTCTCGCCCAAACGGGCGGCAATCGACGACAGCTCCGCTCTCGCGCGTTCCAGCGTCGTCCCCGGCGCCAGCCGGGCGACCGCGTTGAAGTAGTGGACCTGCCGGTCAGCCAGCAGGTCCCCTTCCACTGTCAGCGGCGGCGCAGGCACGACGCGGGTGGCGAGCACCCAGGCCTGGGCGTCGCCCGGGAAGCGGAAAGACGCGGGCATCACGCCAACGATGGTGCACGGCTCCCGGTTGACGCGGATCGTGCGTCCAACCACGGCAGGGTCGCCGCCGAAGCGCCGCCGCCAGAGCGCATCGGCCAGCACGACCACCCGCTCGCGCGCGGCGTCCTCGGCGCCGGAAGCGAACGTTCGGCCGACCGCCGCCGGCACGCCAAAGACCTCGAAGAACGTGCGAGGTGACTTCCGCGCTCGCCACCCGTTCGGGCTGGCCGCCGCCGGAGAGGTCGATGACATCGTTGCGATACGCGGCGAGCGCCTGGAACGACCGGCTCTCCCGACCTAGCTCGATGAAATCCGCCGCCGCGTGGTTGTCCTGCTGGCTCTGCGGCGTGATCCTCGTCACGGCCACGATCCGCGACACATCCGGGTACGGCAGGTCGCGGAAGAGAACGGCGTGGACGACGGCGAACATGGCGCTGCTCGCGGCTATCCCGAACGCGAGAGTCAGGATCGCCATCGCGGCAAACCCGGGGTTGCGGCCGAGCCACCGCATGGCGAAGCGAAGATCCAGCAACGTCGTCATAACCCTCGCCCCACCCATCCGCGAATTACGTGCCGCTTCCACCCGCGTCGTAACCCGCGCCCCAGCAGGCGGTTTGGAGCGTCGCTCGCGAACCGGCGCCCGCGCGGCTGTCCGGATCCGGGACGCCCGTTCCCGGTGCTGAACAGGAGTTGCGCAGCCAGCCCCCAGGTCCCTAGCCTAGCCCCCAGCCCCTAGCCAAGGTAGAATCCGCCGCTATGACACCTGCTGAGACCGTGTCGTCCACCCTCGACACCACCCGGCTGCCAGACAACGCCTACAAGCCGCTGGCGAAAGGCGAAGACTATGCGCCCGTCGTGCCGGCCGGCACGGCCCTCCCCGAGGGAACGGCGCGCGCGGTCCTCTGGGGGCTGTTTCTCTGCGTCATCTTCACCCTCGCGTCGGCCTACTCGGGGCTGAAGGTCGGCCAGGTGATGGAGGCGTCGATCCCGATCTCGATCCTCGCGATCGGCCTGGCCCGCGTGTACCGGCGCCGCTCGACGCTGCTCGAGAACGTCATCCTCACGAACATCGGCGGCACCTCAGGCGCCGTGGTCGCGGGCGCGGTGTTCACGCTGCCGGCGCTCTACATCCTCGAGCTCGATCCGCACCCGGTGCAGACGATCCTCATCTGCCTGGCGGGCGGCTGCCTCGGCGTCCTCTTCCTCATCCCGCTGCGCCGCTACTTCGTACGCGAGATGCACGGCCAGCTGCCCTACCCCGAGGCGACGGCGATCACCGAGGTGCTCGTCACCGGTGAGAGGGGCGGCTCGCAGGCGAAGCTCCTGCTCCAGGCGACCGCCATCGCGGGCGTCTACGACTTCCTGGTGACGACGTTCCAGGTGTGGAAGGAGTACGTGGACCTGCAGTTCCTGCAGCCCGTCCGCAACCTGGCGCAGCAGGCGAGGATCCAGACCAGCTTCGACGCGCAGATCTTCATCCTCGGCCTCGGCTACGTCATGGGCCTACGGTCGTCGATGATCCTCGTCGCCGGCGGCGTCCTCTCCAACTTCGTCCTCGTCCCGCTCGTCTGGATGGTGGGCAGCCACCTCCCGGACATCGCGGTCTACCCCGGCACCACGCCGCTGGGCGCGATGACGGCCTCGCAGATCTTCCGTGGCTACGTCCGCTTCATCGGCGTCGGCGCCATCGCCACCGCCGGCATCTTCGGCATCATCAAGTCGCTCCGCGTCGTCGTCGGGTCGTTCTCGATCGCGTTCAAGGCGTTCCGGTCCGGCAAGGGCGACGAGTCGTTCGCGCGCACGGACCGCGACATCCCGATCATCACCATCCTGCTCGGCGTCGCGATCAGCGCGGTCGTCGTGGGCGTCTTCTTCGGCAGCCTGGCGGGCTCGCTGTCGATCATCGCCGCCGGCCTGGCGCTCACGCTGATCTTCTCGTTCTTCTTCGCGTCGGTCGCCGCCAACGCCATCGCCACGACGGCGCGAAACCCGGTCTCCGGCATGACGATGCTCACCATCATCATCTCGGCGGTGGTGCTGCTCCGCTTCGGGCTGTCGGGCCAGACCGGGATGTTCTTCGTGATGGCGATCGCCGGCATGGTCTGCACCGCGCTGTCCGTGTCCGGGCCAGACGATCACGGACCTCAAGACGGGCTACTGGCTCGGCTCGACGCCCGCCATGCAGGAGAAGGTGAAGTTCCTGGGCGTCCTCGCGTCCGCCCTCACGGCAGGCCTCGCGATCGTCGTCCTCGCGCTCACGTTCCAGTTCGGCGAGGCCGTTGCGGGCGACGCGCGGCCGATCCTCGCCGCCCCGCAGGCGTCGATCATGAAGGCGCTCGTGCAAGGCTTCATGAGCCAGCAGCCGATCGCCTACGTGCTCTTCGGCGTCGGCGGGATGATCGCCGTGATGATGGAGATGCTGAAGGTGCCGGCGCTCACTTTCGCGCTCGGCATGTACTTGCCGCTCGAGCTCAACCTGCCGGCGCTCGTTGGCGGCGCGATCGCGCACTACGTCGACAAGCGGTCGGACCGCGAAGGCGGCGAGCGGGGACGCGTGGTCCGCGAACGCGGCGTGATCATCGCGTCGGGCTTCATGGCGGGCGGCGCGCTCGGCGGCATGATCGGCGCGGCGCTGCGCCTGCTGCCGTGGTACGCGGAAGACAAGATCAAGACGCCGTTCTACGACTACGATCCGATCTCGCAGACGGTCTCGCTCGTCCTCTTCACCGCGATCTGCGTGTACCTCTGGTGGGATACGACGAGGAAGGTACGTCACGAGTAGGTAGGCAGTAGGCGAGCAGTAGGCAGTAGGCAGTTGAAATACCAGACACTATCAAGGGGAAGCATCGTGTTTGATCCAACTGCATACTGCCTACTGCCTACCGCCTACTTTCTTCACTGCTCAGCTTGACTCCACCGGCTCGTCCTCCTACTCTGTCGCGACGCGGTACGGTTCCGGCGCTGTGCCGGCCGTCCCGCTGCCCGCCCGCTCCACGCCTTGACCACACGACTCGAAACCGGCGGCGTTTGGCCGTCGATCTGCCCGCTGGCGCGGGCTGGAGGCCGTAGTGTTGCGAACTGCCTCGCAAAGCTGGAGCTTTGCGCCAGCACGTGCAGGGTCCAGCCAGCGTTGCGCCACGCCTGGCTGGGCGAGGCAGCTTGGCCTCATGCCTGGGCATCGGCCCGCTCGTGCTGGGCGTCCTCGCCGTGGCAGCGCTGGCACCGGCGCAGGAACGCTCCGCGCTGCGAGAGCTGTCCCGCGGCGCGGCGAGCATCGCGGCGGTCGTCACGCGCGATGCCGGCGGCAATCCGCTCGCCTCCGGCGTCGGTGTGTTCACGGACATCGGCCGGCTCGTCATGCCGCGGACGCTCCTCCTCGATCGCGCACGGACGGCCGCCGTGGTGTATGGCGGGCAGGATCGGCGCATCACGGCCGTCCTCGGCGACGACCCCAGGGCCGGGTTGACGCTCGTCGCCGTGGACCTGCCCGATGGCGCGCCGCCCGCCATCCGGGCGCGCACGACGCGTGCGGCCGTTCGCGCGGGCGCCTACCGCGTGCCCTCGGACGATGGGACGTTCGCGGCGGTGGAGGTGGGCGCAGAGAAGGACCTGGCGGGCGTCGGCCCGGTGTGCCGCGTCAGCGCGGCCGGCGCGATGCCGCAGACCGGCAGCCCCGTGGTCGATACAGACGGCGAGATGGTCGGCGTCCTCGTCGAGCGGTCTGCGGGCGACGCGCGGCTCACGCTTCTCATTCCGTCCAGCCGCGTCCTGTCGATTCCGCCTGTCGCTCCGTTGGCCGTCGCCAACTGGCAGCGCGGCGCGCAGGGTCCCCGCCCCGCGGAGGCGGAGGCGGCATTCCTGCGCGGGCTGCACGCGTCGCTGGACGGCCAGGCTGACGCCGCTGCGGATGGCTTCCGCGAGGCGGCCGAGCACAACGGCGCCGACGGCGACGCGCGCGCGGCGCTGGCCGCGTCGGAACTGGCGGCCGGGCGGCGCGATGCCGGGTTTGCGGCCTACCGCCAGGCGATCGCCGCGGACCCGGAGAATCCGCGCTTCCATCACGATCTGGGCGTCGCGCTGTCGGATGCGAATCGCTGGGCGGAGGCCGCGCCGGAATTCGCCGCGGTCGCGCGCCTGCGGCCTGCGGACGCGGAAGCGTACTTCAACGAGGGCACGGCGTACGGACACCTCAACCGGTTCGAGGACGAATACAACGCCTACGTGGCCGCGCTCGAGCAGAACCCCGCGCACGTGAATGCCCTCCGCAACCTCGGGATCACCTGCATCGCGCTGAAGCGGTACTCGGAGGCGGTCGCGGTCACCGCGCGCGCGCTGCGCTTCCGCCCGTCGGACGCCCGGCTGCACGCCCAGCTGGGCGTGGCGTACTACGACATGAAAGACTACCGCGCGGCGATCGAGGAGCTGAGCCAGGCGGTGGCGCTGGAACCCGATTTCGTTCAGGGTCACTACGGCCTCGCCGTCGCGTATGCGGCCAGCGGGCAGCGCGACGCGGCGCTCAAAACGTGCGAGCGGCTCAAGGCGCTCGACCCGGCGCGGGGAGCGGAGGTCGCAAGGTTGGTGCGGTAGGGGGAGTCAACCGTCAACGGGTCGGGAGGGCCTGCACCTGGCTCGAGGGCTGGCCGCTCGAGTGTTCACCCGTTGCGAGAGCCTTGTGGCCGGCCTTGCTCTGGTACATCCGGCTGTCGGCCACCGCGAGCAGTTCCTCGTGCGCCTGGCCATCCTCCGGGAAGACCGCGACGCCGGCACTCACCGAGAGGCCGATCGACTCACCCGGTTTCCCCTCGAAGAACATGGCGGCCACGGCGTCCTCGATCTCCCGCCTGCGGCGTTCCGCCTGCTCGGCGTCGCACTCCCACAGGATGACGACGAACTCGTCGCCGCCGTAGCGCACGCAGAGGTCGTAGGACCGCACCATCGACCGCAACACGACGGCGACCTCGTAGAGCACCCGGTCGCCCGCCTGGTGGCCCAGCGTGTCGTTGATCGCCTTGAAGTCGTTCAGGTCGAGCATGACGACGGAGAGCTTCGACTGGTGCTGCTGGGCCCGGGTCATCTGCTGGGTGAGGTAGAGCAGCATGTAGCGGCGGTTGGGCAGTTGCGTGAGGTGATCGGTGAAGGAATCCTGCTGCGTGCGCTCGAACACGGCCGAGTTCCGAATGACCAGCGACGCGTGGTCGGCGACCCGCAGGAACACGCGCCGATGGTCGGCCGAGTAGGCGTCCGTGTCCGCGTGGAAGACGGCCAGCGCCCCGATCACCGCGTCGTTGAAGACGAGCCGCACGGCGAGTGACGACTGGAAGGCCGCGTCGGCGTCCCCCTTCGGCTGGAGCCGCTCGATCTCGTCGATCGACTCGACGCTGATCTGCCGGATGGCCTGGTCGTGCACGCCCAGCGCCCAGCGGCACGCGAATCGGCCCGTCTCCTCGTTCGCGAGAAAGAGCGCCGCGCAGGAGAAGGGCACGAGGTCCCTGAGGCTGTCGGCGATGAGCGCCATCGACTCCCCGATCCCGAGACTGGACCCGAGCGCCTGCGCGATCTGGTAGAGCGCGCGGGCCTCCTGGTGGGCCCCGGCGATGTGTTCGAGGGCACTGGCGCCGTGCGTGGCCTCCGTCGCGTCCGTTCCAACCGGCGCCGCGCGGACCGCCCGGGAGGTGGCGAACTGGAAGTCGAGAATGGGCAGCGCGTTGATGAACGTCTCGACCAGCGTCGGGTCGAGGATGCTGCCTGCGGTCTGCCGCAGCGTCGCGAGCGCCTCGTGGTACGGCCTGGCGGGCCGGTGGGGCCGATGCGAGGTCAGCGCCGCGTACGAGTCCACGACCGCGAGGATTCGCGCGCCCAGCGGGATCTGCTCGCCCTTCAGCCCCTGGGGGTAGCCCTTGCCGTCCCAGTGCTCGTGGTGGGCCGCGATCAGCGCGGCGACGGGGTACGGGAAGGGCACGTCCTTCAGGATCTCCGCCCCTACCAGCGGATGGGTCTTGACCTTCTGGAATTCCTCGAACGTCAGGGGCCCGGGCTTCGAGAAGATGTGCTCGGGAACGGCCAGGTTGCCGATGTCGTGCAGCAGCGTCGCCGTCTGCAGTCCCGGGATCTCGTCCTCCGGCATGCCGACCGTGCGTGCGAGGCCGACGGCGTACGACTGCATCTTGCGAATCTGCATCGGGGACGTGCAGTCGCGGGCCTCGATCGCCAGCGCGAGCGCCTCGATCGTGGCGAGCTGGACCTCCGAGGTACGCCGCACCTCGGCCTGCTCCTTCTCGATGCGCTCGAGGAAGAGGCGGTAGCCCCGGTGAACGAGGAACGCCGGCACCGCGACGAGCACGACCCACAAGGGGTCGGCCTTCCCTTCGACGACGAGATAGACAAGCGCGGCCCAGCCGGCGCCCATGACGTAGCCGGGGGCGCTCCAGAGGAACGTCTCGCGCCAGACGCCCGACGTCGCCCCGCCCGTCGAGACGGCGATGGCCCCCGCGACCAGGCCCGTGTTGATCACGAAGTACACGAGGGCCGTCGCTGCGAGCGGCACCACGAGGGCTTGCGCGACGGTGTCCTGGCCGGCTCGCAGCAGCACGAAGACCTGCCCGGCGGCCTGCATCGCGAGCGCAAGCGTGGCCATGCTGAACACGGTGCGGTACCACGCGTTCCGGTGCAGCCGGAACGTGCACTGGGTCCAGGCGCTCAGCGCGACGGTCAACGTCGCGGCGTACGGCCCAAGGAAGAGGAGCGCTGCGACGTCGACCGCGAAGCACAGCGAGAGGCTCGACCCGCCGCGTGCCAGCGCGTGCGGGAGCTTGATGACGGCGCAGAGCGAGGACAGGGCCGCAAGGGCGAGGAGGAGGAGGGGTTGCGAGACGTCGAGCCGCCGAAGCGACAGCCCGACCACGGCCGCACCCGCGGCGATGACCGCGCCGACGAACGCGCGTGTCCACGCGCTGGACACGGCCGCTTCACCCCGCGTCACGGTTCGGCCAGCCCCCGCGGCAGCCGTCCCCGCAGCGTCGAGCGGCCCGGCGGGGACTGGGTTGTTCCGTTTCACTGGGAGGAACCTCCGTTGTCCCGGCGGCTGGCCGGACGGACGTTCACCACGGCCGGGCCCTCAGCCCTTGCTTCCAGCGTGAGCCACGGCACCGGGGCGTGGCACGTCGCGGCGAGGGCCGGCTCGGTGGCCGCCATGGTCTCGATCACGCTCACGAAGGCGTCCACCACCCTGGGGTCGTACGCCGACCCACTGCGCTCGACGATCATCTGCAGGGCCTGGTCGCCCGAGACCGCCGGGCGGTAGGGGCGGTGCGACGTCAGAGCGTCGTAGCAGTCCACGACCGCCATGATTCGGGCGCCGATCGGGATGGCGTCGCCCTTCAGGCCGTCAGGGTAGCCGGTGCCGTCCCAGCGCTCGTGGTGGTGGCGAACGACGGAAGCGACCGGGTAGGGGAAATCGACGTGCGAGAGGATCTGGGCCGCAACCGTGACGTGCTGCTTGATCCGCTCGAACTCGGCCGGGGTCAGCTCGCCGGGTTTGTTCAGGATGAAGCCGGGGACCGAGAGCTTCCCCATGTCGTGCAGCAGCACGGCCGCCTCGATGGCCTTCAGGTCGGACTCGCCCTCGATCCCGAGGGCTCTGGCGATCTGTAGCGCGCAGCGCTGGAGCCGGCCGATGTGGTGAGATCTCCCCTGGTCCTCCGCATCGATGGCGGCGGCCAGCGTCTCGACCGTGGAGCGGTAGCCCCGGTTGACCTCCCTCAGCTGGCGGGTCGCGTCCGCCGCTCGCGCGACCGTCGTGCGAGCCGTCACGTAGAAGATGAGCAGGATCGGGACGACGACGGCGAGCCCGGTCAAGGTCCGGACGACGGCCAGGTGCCATTCCGCGGACGGGTACTGCACGAAGAGGACGCGCGCGGCCAGGGCAAAGCAGGTCGCACCCGTGGCCGCGGCGGCGGTCACGCCGGCACGCCACCGGCGGGTGCCGGGGCTGACCCGAGGGGTCGCAGGAGCAGGAGAGGACATCTCTCAGCCTCGCATGCGCGCGGAAGAGACCGCCCCGGCCGCCTGATGAGCTGTGGGGGTGGTGCCGTGGCGCAAGTCGAGCCTGACTGACTATCGGCGCGACGGGCGCGGAACTGCACGTGGCGGGCTGGAGGGGTCCCGAAGACCGCCGGAGGGATGCCGGCCGGGCAGGCAGGTGGAGGCTGGTGCGAAAGGGGGGAGTCGAACCCCCATAGCCTTTCGGCTACCGGATCCTAAGTCCGGCGCGTCTGCCAGTTCCGCCACTTTCGCACGACCTGACAGTAGTCAAGGTAGTCGACGAAGTCAACGGAGTCGACGAAGTCAACGAAGTCGACGCAGGTCAACGCAGTCCACCGGCCAGTCGCGTCCCGCCGTCCTCTCGAATTGTCACATCCGTGCCTGTGTGACAGAATTGACTGGTTGGCCCCCCGACCGGGCCTTGTGACAACAGCACCGGGCCCGAGGCGCGTCCGTCGAACCGGAGCCCTCCCCGCCTGATGCCAGCCTTCCTGCTGCCGATATCATTCATGAAGAGCGATCTTGTCGACGTCTCGGAGACAAAGAAGGAACTGGTCATCGAGATCCCGATCGAGGCCGTGGACCAGGCGATCGAACGGGTGACGAAGGACTACGGCCGCGCGGCGCGGATCCCCGGCTTCCGGCCCGGGAAGGTGCCGTTGAAAGTCGTGAAGCAGCGGTTCCGTGACCAGATCCTCCACGAGGTCGCCCACGACCTGGTGCCCCAGGCAGTGGACGAGGCGCTCCGCGAGCATGGCGTCGAACCGATCACGCAGCCGGACGTCGACCTTCACCACCTCGAGGTCAAGGAAGGCCAGCCGCTGAAGTTCACGGCGGCCGTCGAGACGGTTCCCCCGATCGACCCGGGCGACTACGAGGAAGTTCAGCTGCGGCGGCACCCGGCCACGGTGGAGCCGGCGGCGGTGGACGAAGCGCTCGAGCGGCTGCGACAGCGGGCGGCGCGGTTCGAGCCGGTCGAGGACCGGGGCGTCGAGCAGGCCGATACCCTGTCGGTGGACCTCGATCGGCGGCCGATCGAGGCCGGCGAGCCGGGAACCTCCGAGAAGCACGAGAACGTGTCGCTCGAGATCGGCGCGCCCGTCAACCCGCCGGGATTCGACGATCAGCTGATCGGGCTGCGGGCCGGCGACGAGAAGACATTCCGGGTGCAGTACCCGGCCGACCACGCGATCAAGGAACTGGCCGGCACCGAGGTCGAGTACACCGTGAAGGTGCGGGCCATCCGCCGACGCGTCGTGCCGCCGCTCGACGACGACCTCGCGAAGGAAGTGAGCGAGGCCGACACGATCGACAAGCTGCGGGAGCAGCTGCAGGAACAGCTGGCAAAGCAGGCGGCGCGCGAGGCTGACCGCCAGCTGCGCCAGGACCTGCTGAAGGCCCTCGGCGCCCGGGTCACCTTCGAGGTGCCCGAGGTCCTGGTCGAACGCGAGCTGAACCGGCGGACGGAGGAGTTCGTCCGGAGCCTGTTCGAGCAGGGGATCGATCCGCGGAAGGCGGGCATCGACTGGGAAGCGTTCCGGAACGATCAGCGAGAGACGGCCGTGGACGCGGTCAAGGCCACGCTGGTGCTCGACGAGGTGGCGCGGCGCGAGCAGCTGGCCGTCAGCGACGAAGACCTCGACCGCGAGGTCTCGGGATTTGCCGAGCGGACGGGCCGCACGCCTGCGGCCGTGCGGGCCCAGCTGGAGAAGGACCAGGACCTCGAGCGGGTCCGTGCCGGGATGCGTCGGGAGCGGAGCGTCGAATTCCTGCTGTCGCGTGTTACAATCGCGGGAGCGTAATCTGCCGCGCCATCCTGTCGCAACCCTCTGACAGACCGACGCTTATCGTTCACGGTCTCCACCTTCCACGTTCGAAAGCGGATCGGAGCCTATGACATCTGAGCTCACAGCCCCCCGGATGCAACTGGTACCGATGGTGGTCGAGCAGACCAGCCGCGGCGAGCGGGCCTACGACATCTTTTCGCGCCTGCTCAAGGACAGCATCATCTTCATCGGCACGCCGATCGACGACACGGTGGCGAACCTGGCGATCGCGCAGATGCTGTTCCTCGAGTCGGAGGATCCGGAGAAGGACATCCTCCTCTACATCAACAGCCCGGGCGGATCGATCACCGCCGGGCTGGCGATCTACGACACGATGCAGTTCATCCGGCCCGACGTGCAGACGTATTGCCTGGGGCAGGCGGCGTCGATGGCGGCGGTGCTGCTGGCGGGCGGCACGAAGGGCAAGCGATTCTCGCTGCCCAACTCGCGCATCGTCATCCACCAGCCGCTGATGCAGGGGCTGGCGGGTCAGGCGACCGACATCGACATCGCGGCGAGGGAGATCCTGCGGATGCGCGAGCGGCTCAACGAGATCCTCGTGCACCACACCGGCCAGGACATGAAGCGCATCCAGGAGGACACGGAGCGCGACTACATCATGTCCGCCGAGCAGGGCAAGGAATACGGTATCATTGACGAGGTCATCCGGAAGCGGGCGTAGCGCCCGGCGCAGGGCGCCGCGCCGCCGGCCCGGGGGCCGTCGCCGGCGCGCGTCCTGCCAGGTTCCCCTATGGTCAAAAAGAACGGCGACTCCGAGGTCCTGCGCTGCTCGTTCTGCAACAAGGACCAGAACGACGTCCGCAAGCTGATTGCCGGCCCCACCGTCTTCATCTGCGACGAGTGCGTCGAGGTCTGCAACGACATCATCGCGGACGACAACCGGTTCGAGAACCGGGGCACGCGCTCGCAGCTGCCGGTGCCGGCGGAAATCAAGAAGTTCCTGGACGAGTACGTGATCGGCCAGGAGCGGACGAAGAAGAAGCTGGCCGTCGCCGTCTACAACCACTACAAGCGGATCGAGATCCAGAAGCAGGCGCGCGGGCCGGAACGACGTCGAGCTGAGCAAGTCGAACATCATGCTGATCGGCCCGACGGGGACCGGCAAGACGCTGCTCGCGCAGACGCTCGCCAAGCTCCTGTCCGTGCCGTTCACGATCGTGGACGCGACCACGCTCACCGAGGCCGGGTACGTCGGCGAGGACGTCGAGAACATCATCCTCAAGCTGCTGCAGGCCGCCAACGGCGACATCGAGAAGTGCCAGCAGGGGATCATCTACATCGACGAGGTCGACAAGATCTGCCGGAAGGACGAGAACCCGTCGATCACGCGCGACGTGTCGGGCGAGGGCGTCCAGCAGGCGCTGCTGAAGATCCTGGAGGGCACGGTCGCGAACGTGCCGCCGCAGGGCGGCCGGAAGCACCCGCACCAGGAGTTCTTCCAGATCGACACGACGAACATCCTGTTCATCGTGCGGTGGCGCATTCGTCGGCCTGGACAAGATTATCCAGCGGCGGACCGGGAACAAGGCGCTCGGCTTCAAGGCCGACATCAAGCCGATGAGCCGCCAGATCGGCACCACGCTCGAAAAGGTAGAACCCGAAGACCTCATCAAGTACGGCCTCATCCCGGAGTTCGTCGGCCGCCTGCCCGTGGTAGGCACGCTGCACGAACTCGACAAGGCGGCGCTCGTCCAGATCCTGACGCAGCCGCGCAACGCCATCACCCGCCAGTACCAGAAGCTGTTCGAGTACGAGAACGTCAAGCTGCGCTTCACGGACGATGCCCTCGAGGCGATCGCCGAGGCCGCGCTGGCGCGAAAGATCGGCGCGCGCGGGTTGCGGATGATCATCGAGGACCTGATGCTCGAGCTGATGTACAACCTCCCGAACCAGAAGAAGGTGCGGGAGTGCGTCATCACGCGCGAGGTCGTGGAGTCGAAGGAACAGCCGATTACGCTCATCGAGAAGGCCGGATAGAGAAGGGCAGGATTCGGGACCCGGGATTCGGGGATCCGGACCGTCCGCCGTCGCGTCCAAACAACGACGGGCGGCCGCCAGTCCTCGGGTACCGCAACTCGGGATCCTGCGTCCGGTGCCCGTATCCTGAATCCCGAATCCTGACTCCTGAGTCCCTGGGAATTCTGAGTAAATGGAAGTCTACGAAACGCTCCCGATCGTCCCGCTCCGCGACGTCGTCGTCTTTCCCCACATGATGATGCCGTTCGTGATCGGCCGCCCCGCGTCCACGCGCGCCCTCGAGCACGCGCTGGGCAAGGACAAGCGGATCTTCCTCGCCGCCCAGCACGACGCGGCCGTGGACGACCCGCTGCCGCAGGACATCTACACGATGGGCTGCATCGCCAACATCGTGCAGAGCCTCAAGCTGCCGGACGGCAACGTGAAGGTGCTCGTCGAGGGCGTCGATCGCGCCCGCGCCATCGAGTGGAAGGAAGACAAGGGCTTCTACCGCGTCGTCGTCAAGGTGATCGCCAAGATGAAGGAGGCCACCGGCGACGTCGAGGGCGCGATGAGCCGCGTCGTGTCGCTGTTCGAGCAGTACGTGAAGCTGTCGAACAACCTGCACTACGACGCGATGATCGCGGCCGTGCGGGTGGACGACCCGGGAAAGCTCGCCGACACGATTTCGTCGCACCTCGTCGTGGCCGTGGACGAGAAGCAGAACCTGCTCGAGATCATCTCGCCGCTCGAGCGGCTCAACCGGATCGCAGGGATCCTCGAAGCCGAGGTGGACAAGCTCCAGGTGGACCGCCGCATCCAGTCTCGCGTGAAGAAGCAGATGGAGAAGGCGCAGAAGGAGTACTACCTCAACGAGAAGATGAAGGCGATCCAGAAGGAACTGGGCCGCAAGGATGAAAAGGGGAACGAGATCG
Organism: uncultured Acidobacteriota bacterium; assembly: GCA_963724775.1. Lineage (GTDB taxonomy): Bacteria > Acidobacteriota > Vicinamibacteria > Vicinamibacterales > Fen-181 > CAVRWB01. The sequence continues at coordinate 426,244 of CAVRWB010000012.1, read as the reverse complement.
ACGAACTGAAGAAGAAGATCGAGCAGTCGAAGATGCCGAAGGACGTCGAGGAGAAGGCCAGCCAGGAGCTGAAGCGCCTGGAGTCCATGCCCCCGATGTCGGCCGAAGCGACCGTCTCGCGCAACTACCTCGACTGGCTCATCGCGGTGCCGTGGCACAAGAAGACGAAGGAGAGCCGGGACCTCAAGCGCGCCGAGGAGATCCTGAACGAGGACCACTACGGCCTCGACAAGATCAAGGAGCGCATCCTGGAGTTCCTCGCCGTGCGGGCGCTGGTCAAGAAGCCCAAGGCGACGATCCTCACCTTCTCCGGGCCTCCCGGAGTCGGCAAGACTTCGCTGGCGAAGTCCATTGCCCGGGCGATGAACCGCAAGTTCGTCCGCCTGTCGCTCGGAGGCGTGCGCGACGAGGCCGAGATCCGAGGCCACCGCCGCACCTACATCGGCGCGTTCCCCGGCCAGATCATCCAGATGATGAAGAAGGCCGGGTCGCAGAACCCGGTGTTCCTCCTCGACGAAGTGGACAAGATGTCGATGGACTTCCGCGGCGACCCGTCCGCCGCGCTCCTCGAAGTCCTCGACCCGGAACAGAATCACATGTTCCTGGACCACTACCTCGACGTCGAGTACGACCTGTCGCACGTGATGTTCATCTGCACGGCCAACGTGCTGCACACCGTGCCCCAGGCGCTCCGCGACCGCATGGAGGTCCTCCAGTTGCCCGGCTACACGGAGCAGGAGAAGACCGAGATCGCGAAGCGGTTCCTGGTGCCGAAGTCCGTCGAGGGCACCGGCCTGACGCTGGACAACATCACGTTCACCGATGATGCGATCGCGACGGTCATCCAGCGCTATACGCGGGAGGCGGGCGTCCGCAACCTGGAGCGCGAGATCGGGTCGATCTGCCGGAAGATCGCGCGCAAGGTGGTCGTGGATGGCAAGGGGTACAAGGAAGAGATCACGCCCGAGCGCGTGACCACGCACCTGGGCGTGCCGCGCTTCCGCCCGACGCTCGCCGAGGAGAAGAACGAGATCGGCATCGCGACCGGCCTCGCCTGGACCGAGGTGGGCGGCGAGATCCTCGTCACCGAGGCCACGCTGATGCCGGGCAAGGGCCACCTCACGCTCACCGGCAAGCTGGGCGACGTGATGCAGGAGTCGGCGCAGGCGGCCATGAGCTACGTGCGGTCGAAGGCGGAGGACTTCGGCATCCCGAAGGACTTCAACCGCCGGACGGACATCCACATCCACGTGCCCGAGGGCGCCATCCCGAAGGACGGCCCGTCGGCGGGCATCACGATGGCCACCGCGCTGGTCTCCGTCCTCACGCGCGTGCCGGTGCGCAAGGACGTCGCGATGACGGGCGAGATCACGCTGCGCGGCAAGGTGCTGCCGATCGGCGGCGTCAAGGAGAAGCTCCTCGCGGCGCACCGCGCCGGCGTCAAGAGCATCATCCTGCCGAAGGAGAACGAGAAGGACCTCGCCGACATCCCGAAGAACGTGCTGGACGTGCTGAACGTCTACATGGTCGAAACGATGGACGAGGTGCTGAAGATCGCGTTGGCGGACGCGCTGCCGCCGCCGATCACCACCGACGCCGCGACGGCCGCCGTCGTCGTCGACGAGGTGGAGGACACGACGACGCACTAGGAACGGCTCAGGGCTCGAGGCCCAGGACTCAAGGCAAGAGGGCGGACCCGCGGGTCCGCCCCTTTTGTGTACACTACGTTAGAGCTAACCGCCGAGGCGCTGAGAGCGCCGGGACGCAGTTGGCTTCTTCTCTGCGTGCTCTGCGTCTCCGCGGTAAAACTGGCCGTTCTTCCCCCTATGCCCCGCAGTATCGACCGTGCCGAATTCGTGATCAGCGCCGTGGGCGCTCGCGACCTGCCGCGCGACGGGCGGCCCGAGGTCGTCATGGTCGGCCGGTCCAATGTCGGCAAGTCCACGCTCATCAACGCGCTGGTCCGCAAGGACATCGCCCGCACCAGCGCAGCGCCCGGCAAGACGCGCCTGGTCAACGTGTACCGGATCCAGCAACTGCCCACGGACCCGTTCTACCTCGTCGACCTCCCGGGCTACGGTCACGCGAGCGGCGGCGAGAAGGCGCGCGAGGAGTTCTCCGCGCTGATCAGCGGCTACTTCCAGGCCCGCACCGACGGTGCCCCTTCCCCTCTTGCCGGCTGCATCCTCGCCATCGACGCGCGCCATCCCGGCCTCCGCAGCGACGTGGACGCCCTGCGCTGGCTCTCCACCGTCGATGCGCCGTCCCTGCTCGTCGCGACGAAGGCCGACAAGCTCTCGCAGTCGGAGAAATCCCGCTTGCGCCGGGATTGCGAGACGGCGTTCGGCCAGCCCCCGCTCATCGTCTCGGCGCTGAAGGGGGATGGGCTGGATGAGTTGTGGCGGCGGATACGCGAGTGGACGACGTAGGATTCAGGAATCAGGATTCGGCAATCAGGGAGCGTCACTGCCGCGAATCCTGAATCCCGAATCCTGAATCCTGAATCCTCAGGAGCGACGTCATGATCTACCGAGCTTCCCTCGCACCGGTTGGCAGTGGGCCGAGATTGGCTACGGCACGTGGGGCATGGCGGGCTGGAGCGGGTCGGACGATGCCGAATCGCTCGAGTCGATGGAGCGCGCCGTGGCGCTCGGCTGCAATGTCTTCGACACGGCATGGGCCTACGGGGCCGGCCACAGCGAGCGGCTGCTCGAGCGGCTGCTGGCGAATCACCGCGGAACGAAGATCTACGTCGCGACCAAGGTGCCGCCGAAGAACGGCCAATGGCCCGCGCGATCCGACTACCGGCTGGAGGACGTCTTCCCGCCCGCGCACATCCGGGAGTACACGGAGAAGAGCCTCGAGAACCTCGGCGTGGACAGCGTGGACCTGCAGCAGCTGCACGTCTGGTCCGACGCGTGGGCCGGTGACGAGCGCTGGCAGCGGGCGGTCGACGACCTGAAGCGCGAGGGGTTGATCAAGGCCTTCGGCATCAGCGTCAACCGCTGGGAGCCGGTCAACGTGGTGAAGGCCCTTCGGACCGGTCTCGTCGACGCGGTGCAAGTGGTCCACAACATCTTCGACCAGGCACCCGAGGACGAGCTCTTCCCGATTTGCCAGGAGTTGAAGGTCGCGGTGATCTCCCGCGTGCCGTTCGACGAGGGGAGCCTGACCGGCCACCTCACCGCCGACGCGACGTTCCCGAAGGGCGACTGGCGAGCCCTCTACTTCCGCGGCGAAAACCTACGGGAAACGCTGGAGCGCGTCGAGCGGTTGAAACCGGCGGTTCCTGGCGGGATGGCTCTCCCGGACCTGGCGCTGCGCTACATCCTGGAGCATCCCGCGGTCACGACGACGATTCCGGGCATGCGCCGCGTCGCGCACGTGGAGAAGAACCTGGCGGCCAGCGACGGCACCCGCCTGCCCGCCACGCTCCTGCAGGAACTGCGGAAGCACCGGTGGGACAGGACGACGGTGATCCCGTGAGGCTTAGGGCTCAAGGCTCAAGGCTTAGGGCTCAAGGCTTAGGGTCGGCTTCGGCCTGAGCCTGAGTCCAGGCCCTGAGCCTTAAGCCCTGAGCCGGTTCGTGCTATAATTGGTAGTTCCGGCCAGTCTGAAGGAGTCAATCGTGAAGGAAGGTATCCACCCGAAGTACAAGGAAGTCGACGTGCGGTGCGCCTGCGGGGCGACGTGGAAGACCCGGTCGACCAAGGACGAGCTGCGACTCGAGATCTGCTCCAACTGCCATCCGTTCTTCACCGGCCGTCAGAAGCTGATCGACACCGAGGGCCGCGTCGAGCGGTTCACGAAGAAGTTCGGCGCGCAGACCTCGGAGAGCCGCAAGCAGGCCGCCAAGGCGAAGAAAACGGCGAAGACGGACGCGCCCGCGACCACGGCGTAACGCCTCACGGCGCCAATCAGCCAACAGGAGTAGGCAGTATGCGGTAGGCAGTATGCAGTTGAGCCAACTGCCTACGACCTACTGCCCCTGCCTACTGCCTACTGCCTACTCTCTTCGTTCACCGTTTTCGATTCTCCGTTTGCCTCTCACTCTTACTTCCCCGTCCTCCCCTTCCCGCTCCACGCCCTGATCCGCTGAATCTCCTCCGCCGGGATGTGCAGGAACTCCAGGAATTCCTGGTGGTCCTCGGGCGCCGAGCGCTCGAATTCCGTGTGCCACCGCTCCATCTGCTCGTCGGTGAACCCGCACCCACGCATGATGGCCACCCACCGGTCTTTCGTGATCATCTCCGCTCTCCTGAATGATGTGTTGCCGAGGAGCCTGAGAATCACTCGCTGATGGCCGCGCAGCCGGCCGATTTCGGCATCGATCTGCACGAGCCGCTTCTGGAGCGTTGACGCCGCGTCGTTGGACGGGCGGCCCAGCACGGTCCGGATATCAGCGAGGCTCAGGCCCACGTGGCGATACGCACAGATCTCCCGCAGCCGCTGGAACTCCCGCTCGCCGTACTGCCGGTAGTTGCCCGCCGACCGCGAGGCGGGCTTCAGCAGCCCGAGCGACTCGTAGTAGAGGATGGCGGTGCGGCTCAGACCGCACCGCCGCGCGAGTCCGGAAACCGTGTACATGGGCCAGATCCGAGGCTAAACCCTACAGCGGTAGACAGGTCAAGGGCAGCGCTGCGGCCGGCTGCATTGGCTCTAGGCTCTGAAGCGCATTCGGACTCCAGAAAGCTGTCACTCATCGACGGGAAACGCCGGCTGGATTGGAATGGCGTCCTCCCCCGGCCGGCGGCCGCCCAGCTTGCGCGACAGCCGGTCGAGGCGGTGCTCGACCTCCGGGGCGAAGCGGCCCCCCCGTGCCACGTCCAGCGCGCGGAGCGCGAACGAGCGCGCCGTGTCGAGGTCCTTGGCCCGGTGCTCGTGGTGGATGGCGAGCGCCTCGCACGCCTCGCGTCGGAGATCGACCTCGAGGCCGGGTATCTGCAGCAGGCCGCGCCATGCCTCCGCCGCTTCCCCGAACCGGCGCGCACGGCGCCGGTGAAGCGCCAGCCAGTGCAGCGCCTCTGCACGCGCTGATCGATCGTACTCGCCTTCCACGAGGCCGTCAGGCGCCGCGGCCCGCTCGTACGCGCGCTCCGCCTGCTCGAGACGCCCGAGGTAGTCGAGCAGGCGGGCGAGGGCCAGGCAGTCGTGCCGCCCGCGGACGACTCGGTCCTGCTCCACGACCATCTCGAGGATCACGCCCGTGATCGCGGCGAGCGACAGGAGGTCCAGGCGGTTGTGCTCGAGGACCGCGACGAGACCGCGCGCGTCCCCCGTTCGCGTGTACGAGAAATAGCGCGACGGAATCTCCCACCCCGGCACGTCGTCGTCGCGCCGAAGGCCCAGGATGTCCTGCTCGAGGGCGGTCAGCGCGCAGCTCGCGCGAAGGTCGGCCCCGCCCACGAGCGCCGCGCGGTCCAGCGCCACGGACGAGGGACGGCGCTTCCAAAGCCGGCGCGCGGAGTAGAGCATGTCCACGTGCGGCAGCGAGGCAAAGGGCGACGCGCGCCGGTGCATCAGGTAGCGTGTCTCGATGAGGGGAAGATCGAACGCGCGCCCGTTGTAGGTAATCAGGCAGGGCTGATTGCCCGCTGGCAGGAGGCCGCCGGCGACGGGCACGCCGTCGCTTCCCCCGACGAAGCTCCGGACAGCATCGAGCAGCGCGCGCTCTTCGCCATAGCCGCGGAGGAAGAACTGCCGGGTGAGGAGGTCGGCGCCGTCGAAGTACCCGCAGCCGACAAGGAAGGCATACGTGCCCGCGCCGCCGCTCAACCCGGTGGTCTCGAGATCGAAGAACAGGAGGCGCGGGGCGGGAGAGAGGGCGGAGCCGGCAAGAAACCAGGGGAGCGCATGGAGGGCGGATGTCGCGGCCAATGCATAGCGCTCGATCGGCTCGCGCCCGTGAACATGGGCGGCGGCGTAGCACCGGTCCACCACGAGGCAGCGGCCACCCGGCCCCTCGAGCACTTCCCCGCCAAGCACGTCCCGGGCGGCGGAGGCTGCCTCGTCTGCGGAGCAGCGGGCGGCAAACGCCGCCTCTTCGTCGGCTTCTTCACCCTGCAGCGCGGGCTCCGGCCGCGAGGGCTTCGACCGGCCCTTCAGGATGTCCTGGATGCGTGCGGCGAGAACGGAGCGGTCCAAGGAAGTATCTCTAGTAGGCAGTATGCGGTAGGCAGTATGCAGTTGGCCTGGCCCTCGTCGCAACCGCCTACTGCCTTCTGGCCTTCTGCCTACTGCCTACTCGCAAGCCTGTTCAAGATGTCCAGCGCCACGGTCTTCGCCAGCGGGCCGACGTCGCCGAGCGGGCCGACGCACGACGGGCAGCCCGATTCGCACGGACAGCCCGCAATCAGGCCTCGGGTCTTGTCGAGCACCGCGGCGCGGAGCGTGAACAGCGGCTCGGACAGCCCGATGCCGCCCGGGTAATTGTCGTAGACGAAGACGCGAGGCTCGTCGAAATCCGCGCTCGCCTGGGACGCCGACACGCGCCTGCCCCCCGCGCCGCCGCGCCCGTCCACCATCGACTCGTTGCCGCTGCCGATCGACACGCCGATGTCGTGGCGGTCGCACATGAGGAGCAGCTGCGCGATCTGCCGCATCGCGAACGACAGGCCGATGACGCCGTCCCTCCGATCGTCGCCGCCATAGGGCAGCGAAGTCATCAGCGTGCGCGGGATCGTGAACCAGCAGCCGGTCGTGTGCATCTCCTGCTCGGGGAGGCTCAGTTCGCCGGAACCGACGTTCTCGTTGGTGTAGAACTTGATCTTCTTGAAGCCCACGACACGCGAGACGACGTGGACCTCGCCATGCGCCCAGGGGGCGACTCGTTGAGCAGGACTGAAGTCCTGCTCCGACCGAAGCTGACGATCGGCAACGGCGTCCTCCGCCGTCGTCTCGAACGTGTCGAGGATCGTCACCCGATCGTAGCGGATGGCGTCCGTGTAGTAGTCGCACTCCACTTCCCGCACGAACGCCTTGCGGTTGTCGACGTCGAGGCGCTCCACCTGGTAGAGCGCGCCTTCGACGATGTAGATCGCCTTTTCGTGCAGCGTGGAGAAGGCGCTGGTGTAGTCCGTCTCGCCGATCACCCGCGCGTGGTCGGTGTTGTCCACGACGACGAAATTGTCGGACGAGACCGACCGCAGGCTGATCGCGTCGGCCGGGTACGACTCGTTGGTCCAGTGCCAGTGCGCCTCCTCGCCGGGCACCTGGCCCTCGGCGAGGTGAACCAGGCCTTCCTCCGGCGAGGATCTCGAGAATCTGCTGGACGTTCTCGCGCCCGAACACCTCGTTCACCCCGAACGGCAGCTCGAACGCCGCGCACTTGATGTGCGCCAGCAGGATCTGCAGGTTGTCGGCGTTGATCAGCGCCCGCTCGGGGGACGCGTCGAAGAAGTACGACGGGTTGCGGACGATGTACTGGTCGAGCGGCGCGCTGCTGGACACGAGGACCGCGGCCGACTGCCCCGACCGCCGCCCGGCCCGGCCCGCACGCTGCCACGTCGCGGCGATCGTGCCCGGGTAGCCGGCCAGCACGGCGACGTCCAGGGCGCCGATGTCGATCCCCAGTTCCAGCGCGCTCGTGGCCACGACCGCCCGCACGGCGCCCTCGCGCAGCCCCTTCTCGATCTCGCGACGCCGGTTCGGCAGGTACCCGCCCCGGTAGCCTCGCACCACGTCGTCGGCGCCGGGCGCGCCTTGGACGGTGTCCTTCAGGTACCGCGTGAGGATCTCGGTCACCAGGCGGCTTTGAGCAAAGACGATGATCTGAAGACCGCGACGCAGGAACTCGAGCGCGACGCGGCGGGTTTCCTGCGTATACGAGCGGCGGATCCCGAGCTGCTTGTTGACGATCGGCGGGTTGACGAAGAAGAAGAACTTCTCGCCGCGTGGCGCGCCGCTCTCCTCCACCAGCTCGAAGGGACGCTCGGTGAGACGCTCGGCGAGCTCCGCCGGGTTGGCAATCGTGGCTGAAGAGCAGACGAAGAGCGGCTCCGAGCCGTAGTGCGCGCAGATGCGGTGCAGCCGGCGCAGGACGTTGGCGAGGTGGCTGCCGAACACGCCCCGATACGCGTGCAGCTCGTCGATGACGATGAACCGCAGGTTCTCGAAGAGGCGCGCCCATTTCGGATGGTGCGGCAGGATCCCCGAGTGCAGCATGTCCGGGTTGGTGAGGATCACCTGCGCGCGGGAGCGGATGGCTCGCCGGGCGTCCTGTGGCGTGTCGCCATCGTAGGTGAAGACGCCGAGGTCCAGGCCGGCCGACTCGTTGATGATCTGCGCAAGCCGATCGAGCTCGGCCAGCTGGTCCTGCGCCAGCGCCTTGGTCGGGAACAGGTAGAGGGCGCGGGTGGACGGCTCGCGGAGGATGGCGTTGAGGACCGGGATGTTGTAGCAGAGGGTCTTGCCCGAGGCCGTCGGCGTCGTCACGACCACGTTGCGCCCGGCCAGCGCGTGCTCGACGGCCGCCGCCTGGTGCGTGTAGAGACTCGCGACGCCCCTCGCCCGCATCGCGGCAACCAGCCGGGTGTCGACGCCCGGCGGGAATGGCGCCACGCAGGCGTCCGCCGCCGGCATGCGTCGGACGGCGGTGACGACGCGCTCCGGCGAGTCCGGGTAGTCCTGGTGCCACGAGGGGACGAGGCTGTGCATCGCCGCCTGCAGCGCCTGCTCGCGGCCGGAGCGCGCATCCTCGGCGGCGCGGAGCGACCCGCCGTCGCCCGCCGCGTCGGACCGCGGGCTGTGGCGGGCAGGCAGCAGGTCGCGGTCCGGCGTGGCGTCGCCGTCTTCTCGCCTGGATCTGGGCATGGTGAGGGATCGTAGCAGCGGGCGACCGGTCGATCAAGAGGCGAAAGCGAAACAACGGAGAAGGACGACGTTGAAGCGTCAGGGTACCAGGACCGTTCCCACCCGTCCCGTCCGTGCGGCGTATTGCTGCGTGATCCGACTCGCCACCGCCCGTGCCGTGCCTTCACGCGCGAGCATCACCACGGAGCCGCCGAAGCCGCCGCCGGTGAGGCGCGCGCCGAAGACGTCGTCCTCGGCTCTCGCCAATTCGACCAGCAGGTCGATCTCCGGGATCGACACCTCGTAGTCGTCGCGCATCGAGTCGTGGGACGCGTAGAACAGGTCGCCAAGCGCGTCGAGGTCCCCGGCGCGCATCACGCGGACAGCCGCCAGCACGCGCTCGTCTTCGGTCACCACGTGCCTCGCGCGGCGGCCGAGCGGCTCGGGCAGGTTCATCACGCGCGGGAGGTGCTCGGGTGCCAGGTCGCGCAGCTGCGGGACGCCGAGGCGCTCCGCGGCCTGCTCGCACTCAGCGCGCCGCGCCCGGTAATCGCCCTTGGCGTGGTTGTGGGCGACACCCGAGTTGATGACGATCAGCTCGCCGCCCCGCGGCATGGCGACCAGCGTGTAGTCCATCGATCGCGTGTCGAGGAACAGCGCCTGGCCATCGCTGGCCAGCGTCACGGCCATCTGGTCCATGATGCCGACCGGCGCGCCGACGAAGTCGTTCTCGGCCTTCTTCGCGAGACGGGCCAGCGCGATGTCCTCGACGGTCAGTTCGTACGCCTCGCGAAACGCGCGAAGGAGCGCCACCAGCAGCGCGGCGCTCGAGGACAGCCCGCTGCCCAACGGAACGCTCGACTCGATGCGGATGTCCGCGCCTCCCACGCGAAACCCCTCCGCCGCGAGAACAGATGTGACGCCCTGCACGTAATCGAGCCAGCCACGCCTCTTTCGCTCCTGCCCCACCCGGTACTCGCCGAGACCGCGCGCCCCGACGTTCGCGCTCCACGCACGAACGCGGTCGTCCGTTCGGCGGGCGAGGTCCACCGACGTCCGCTGCGGAATGACGGTCGGGAGGACGTACCCGCCGTTGTAGTCCGTGTGCTCGCCGATCAGGTTCACGCGCCCCGGGGCGCTCACGCGCACGGCCGGGGAACCGCCGAACAGCGTTTGAAAGGAAGGCATAGCACTGCCTAGCCCCTAGCACCCTAGCCCCTAGTCAATACTCACCGCCACCGCCTGCAGTTCCTTCGCCTTCTCCTCCGGCAGCGTGTCGGCGGTGAAGACGCCCGCCCCCATTTCGCTTCCGGCCAGGTACTTCAAGCGGCCGGGCATCCGGTAGGCCGGGTAGAACTCCACGTGGAAATGCGCCTCCGGGTGCGGCCGGCCATCGGTGGGCGCCTGGTGGAACGACATGATGTATGGGAACGGCTTCGACCAGAGACCGTCGTACTTCAGCAGGACCGTCTTCAGTGCCCGGACGAAATCGGCCCGCTCCTCGGCGTCGAACTCCGCGATCGAGGGACACGCGCGCCGCGTCGCAATCCAGACCTCGTAGGAGTATCGCGCGAACACCGGGATGAACGCCGCCACGTGCCGGCCGTCGTAGAGCAGGCGCCGCCCGTCCTGGACTTCCCTCGCGACGATGCCCTCCAGGAGGCCGCGGCCGTTGGCCTCGAGGTACTCCGCCTGCTGCTCGAGCTCGCGGGCGGGGACCGGCGGCACGAACGGGTAGGCGTAGATCTGGCCGTGCGGGTGCGCAAGGGTGACGCCCACTTCCACCCCCCGGTTCTCGAACTCGAAGACGTACTGGACGTCGTCACGAGCACCCAGTTCCCGGTAACGGTCCGCCCACACCTCGGCCACGAGTTCGAGGTGGCGGAGCGGCAGGCTCCCGAGCGACGCGCGGGCGTCCTGCGTGAACACGACCACCTCGCACGCGCCGCGCCCGGGCGCCGTCTGCACCTCGATCGCCGGCGGAGTATGGGCCGTCGCGACGAGCGTCGGGAAGAGGTTGTCGAACACGGCGACCTCCCACGGCCCCTGCGGCAGTTCGGTGGGGCTGTCGGGATCGGTCGTCACGGCCAGCGGGTTGTACTCAGGCGGCGGGAGGAACGTCCGGTTCTGCCGGTGGCTCGCGTATGCGATCCACTCGCCGCGCAGCGGGTGCCAGCGCAGGTGGCTGTTGGGCGCGTGCGGCGCGGACGAGGGGCTCGGCGCGTCGAGGCTCGGCGGCAGCGGACCGTGCGCATAGAGCGTGAGCCGCCGGCCGTCGGGTTTTGCGAGAGCGAGTTTGTGCATCGTCAGTATGCAGTAGGCAGTAGGCAGTAGGCAGTAGGCAGTAGCGGCTTACCGCTACTGCCTGCTGACGAGCGTTGTCTCAAATCAGCGAGCGCGACTGGCACCCGTCCACGGTGACGCTCGCGCCGCTGACCCAGCTCGCGCGCGCAGACGCGAGGAACGCGACGACGTCTCCCACTTCGTCCACCCGACCGAAGCGGCCGAATGGCAGCTCGCGCTTCACGAAGTCGGCGATGCCGTCCGGGTCGGCCTGCTGGCGCTTCCACCACGAGCCGCCGGGGAACAGGATCGACCCGGGGGCGACGCTGTTCACCCGAATGTTGTCGGGAGCGAGCTGCTGGGCGAGCGATTTCGCGAGGCTGATCTCCGCGGCCTTGACCGCGTTGTAGGTCATGCGGCCGCCCGCCTCCCGCCCGTAGATCGAGGCGATCATGATCACGGATCCACCCCCGCGCCGCCGCATCTCGGGCACCGCGAGCCGGGTGGCTCGAATCGCGGGGAACAGCGTGTAGTCGAACGCCTCCTGCCAGTCCTCGTCGGACGTGTCGAGCACGCCGCCTCCGCGTGCCAGGCCGAGGTTGTTCACGAGGATGTCGAGGCCGCCCCATCGATCGACGACGGCCGAAAAGACGCGTTCGATGCCTTCAGGCCGGGTGAGATCCGCGGGAACGGTCAGCACGCGGTCGGCGGCACCAGCGGCTCCACTCACCTCCATCGCGGCCCGCTCCAACTGCTCGGCGCCCCGCGCACACAGGCAGACGCAGCAGCCTTCGGCCGCGAGCGCGCGCGCGCTGGCCAGGCCCAGCCCGCGGGAGGAGCCGGTGACGAGGGCGACGAGGTCCCGGAGGTGAAGGTTCATCGGACGATTCTACGATTTTTCGGATTCTCGATTTGGCGATTTTGCGGAGAGTCGTCTTGCCTGAAGCAGAAGAGAGGCACAGAAGATGGGAGGTTGCGCCAGCCATTCGGGCGCGTTCGGCGCGCCGAGGGACGGCCCGGAGTGAGCGAACGCCGCGGACCCGTTCAGCGGCGCGTGTTCGCTCGCGCCGGTCCGCCCATCGGCGGTCGGCCGCAGGCCGACCGCCCGAAGGGCTGGCGCAACTCTGCGTGCCGCTCTGTGTCTCCGTGCCTCTCTTCCTGATCATCTCTGGATGAACCGCGCGGCGAGGAAGCGGTCGAGCGCTTCGCTGAAGGCCTCGGGCTGCTCGATGTTGGAGAGGTGGCCGGCGTGGCCAATCAGCGCCAGCGCAGCGCCGGCGATGGAGCCGTGCATCTGCCGCGCGAGCTCGGGACCGGCGATCTCGTCTTCCTCTCCGGCAACCACGAGGACGGGGCACGTCATCGATTGGAGCAGCGGCGTGGAGTCCGGGCGGGTCATGAGGCGGACGAGGGCGGGCCGCACGGCGTCGGGGGACTGCGAGGCCGCCAGGCGGCGAACGGCATCGACGACTCCCGGCCTCGTCTTTGTGGAGGTGGCCCCGAGCAGCCGTGGCAGCATCATCTCCCCGATGGCGGGAACACCGTCCCGGTCCAGCACCTGGAGCATCTGCTCGCGCGCCTCGCGGGCCGCCGGCGAATCGGCATCCGGCCGGGTGTCGGCCAGGACGAGGCCTCGCACCCGGTTGGGCGCCAGCCGGTACAGCGCGAAAGCGGCGTAGCCGCCCATGGAGAGGCCGCACACCACGGCCTCACGAATCCCGAGGTCGTCGAGCAGCGCGAGCGCGTCGCGGGCGTAATCGTCGATGGAGACGCCAGGCGGAACGGACTTGCCGTCGCCCGCGCATCGGCACCGACGTCGCCGGATCGGCAGTGGAGGCCCCGAAGCCCCGGAGGTCTGGCGCGAGGAACCGCCAGCCGGACGGCACCCGGGCGAGTTGCGGCGCCCACGTCTCGGCGGCCAGCGGGAACGCGTGCAGGAACAGCACCGCGCCCGCATGGTGGTCGCCCGCCCCGCCGACATCGAGGAAGCTGATGAGCCGGCCGTCCAGATCGACTTCGTGGCGCATGGTCGTCCCACGATCATAGCAGCGACCAACCTGCCCGCCTTCGGCCCGCCTCCGCCTTCGGCTCCGGCGAGGCCGCGCGGCGCGCTGAGCCGCGAGACGACGCGCGGAACATGACGTGCAGGGATGGGGTCTAAGCTAGGGGCTAGGGGCTAGGGGCTAGGGGCTAGGGGCTAGGGGCTAGGGGCAATGCCTTTCGGAAATTGCTGAGACGTTCATACGATGGTGAATTCGAACGGTCCGTCGACGGACGTGTTCTTCAGGAGACGCGGCCACTTGGTGACCGGTTGCCGCACCGCGCGCGGACACGACCGTGCCCGACGCTTCGGGGTGAGGTGACGCCGCATCCGTTCGTACATCTGTGTGAGGATGAATTGCTTCTGGTCCTCGGTCAGTACCGGCGCGGCGATATCGAGGGTGAACCACATGCCTTCCACGATGGGCAACATCTTCGCGAAGCTCACGCGCAAGACGGGGACCTCGCCATCGGCCGCCCGCGTCCGCTCGACCGCGAGCAGCGCGCTGGCGAGGACGATCGCCGCCACCTCCTGCGCCGCGGTCTCGACGGTATGACTCTGCAGCAGGTCGGTCCGTCGCAGGTGGTGTTTGACGTCGCGGAAGTACAGCTCCTGCTCCCAGCGCTCGGCATAGAGCCGTGCGAGTTCGAGCGCGGGCGCCGTAGGCGGGTCGATCAGCGTCGTCCACAACCGCAACACGGTGGCCCGCTGGCCGGGTCGCGCCACCCGCACCTGGATCTCGCGCACCGTCAGCGTCCGCGCCTCCGGCGTGGGGCGATACCGCGGTTTCACCGGCACGCTCAGCAGGCAACTGCCATCGGGCAACCGCTCGAGGACCCGTCCCTTGACCGCCGTTTGCGCGCGCACCAGGAAGTGACTGCCGACGCGCGTGCAGGCGGCGTGGAGCGACGCCGCCACCGCGCCGGAGCCGTACAGCCTGTCGGCGAGCACCAACGCCTGCGCGGGGATCGCCGGCAAGAGCGTCCGCGCCAAGGCGCCTTCCGACTCGCCGTGTCGGCCCACGGCCGCAGCCACCGGATTGTGCAGCCCCACCTCGAGCAACACGGCCGTCGGCATTTTCGCGAACGCCGCGCGCCCGCGACGGGTGCGCGCCTTGGTCGCCCGCCGCTTGATCGCCGGCGCATTCGTGAGACTGAACTGCGTCCCGTCGAGCGCCAGCAGGCGCCACCCGTGCCAGAACGCCTCCGGCTCGCCGTCGGTCGTGGCGCGGGGGCGCAGCATGCGGTGCATCAACTCGGCAAAGATCTCCCACGGCAATCGCGCACGCCGATCCGCCAGCGAACTGTCGGCCAGTGGCGTCTGAAACAACTCGCCAAAGTGCTCGCCCAACGTCCCTGGTCCCTTCATCACGTGAAAGGTAAGGGCGGACAGCACCTGGGTCAATGGCACGCGCGGCTTCCGCCCAGGTCGGGATGGCAGCGACGGCGCGTCGCCGCCCAGCATGTCCGTCCAGGCTGGCAGAAAGCCGACGGGGCGGACCGGCGCTGGAATCGCGGAACGACCGGCGCGTCGATCGTGAGGCTGGGAATGAGGTCGCATTCCCAGGGTCAATACCTAAACCGCGCAAAAAGTACAAGCGTAAAAAGTACACGTTGAATTTCTGATCACTCGGAATTTCCGAAAGGCATTGGGGCTAGGGGCTAGGGGCTAGGGGCTAGGGGCTAGGGGCTAGGGGCTAGGGGCTAGGCTAGTCTAGGCAGGAGGCTGGATGCTGAGTGTTGCGGTGCTGGGGATGGCGATCTACGGCGTGTACTCGGCGGGGCTGGGTCTCGTGGACCTCTTCGGGGTTTATGGCCTCGACTGGTGGGCCGACCTGGCGCTCGTCGGGCTCGGGCTCGTCCTGATGCTGTCCGCCGCCTTCGTGCGGGTCTTCATTCCCGGCGGCCTGGCGCTCGCGGCGGGCGCGCTCCTCGGCCTCCAGGCCCTCTCCTTTCACAACGACGTCCACTTCTACGGCCGGGTGCTGATCCTCCCGCAGGTCGTCCGGGGTGTCATCGCGGGGGGGCTGCTGATCATGGCGCAGGCGGGGACCACGCGCGGCGCCAATCAAGAACTGAGAGCGGAGAACCTAGAACGGAGAAGCTAGAAAAAGCAAAGGGCGGCCGCGATGTCGGAGCTGCCTCCCATCGCGCCCGCCCTTTTCTCACTTCCCAGTTCTCAGTTCTCTGTTCTCAGTTCCGTCATTACGCGCAGCCCGACGTGCTGCCGCAGTTGACGCACTTGTAGCAGCTGCCGCTGCGGACCATGATCGCCCCGCACGTCGTGCACGGCGGCGCATCCTCCTGGTTCTGGATAGTCGCAAACGGCGCTGCCTTCCGCTCCAGCTCGCCGTTGAGCGGCGGCAGGGTGAGCTGCTGCGGACCCTCGGGCTGGGGAGCGGCCATGGCGGCGTCCCGCCCGTTCACGCCGGCCCAGTACCTGCGCCTCGGGCGACAGGAACTTGGTCGCCAGCCAACGGAACACGTAGTCGACGATCGACTTCGCGATCCGGATCTGCGGGTTCCGCGTGATCCCCGCCGGCTCGAACCGGACGTGGCTGAACTTGTCCACCAGGTCCTGCAGCGGCACGCCGTACTGCAGGGCGTACGAGATTGCCTGCGCGAACGCGTCCGCAAAGCCCGAGATGGTCGATCCTTCCTTGGCCATCACCAGGAAGATTTCCCCGGGCAGCCCGTCCTCGTAGAGGCCGACGGTGATGTACCCCTCGTGGCCGGCAATCTCGAACTTGTGCGTGATCGCGCGCCGCTCGTCCGGCAGCTTGTGGCGAACCGGCTGCGAGGCCACGCGCGCCTCGGCGGCCTTGGCCTCTTCCTTCTCCCTCGACGTGTTGAGCGGCTGCGTCCGCTTGCTGCCGTCGCGATAGATCGCGATCGCCTTGACGCCGAGGCGCCACGACTCGACGTAGGCCTGCATGATTTCGCCGGCGGTGGCTTCCTTCGGCACGTTCACCGTCTTCGAGATCGCGCCCGAGAGGAAGGGCTGCACCGCCCCCATCATCCGGATGTGGCCCATGTAGTGAATCGACCGCGAGCCGCGCGCCGGCTTGAACGCGCAGTCGAACACCGCGACGTCCTTCTCCTTCAGGTGGGGCGCCCCCTCGATGGTCTCGTTCGCGTCGATGTAGTCGACGATCGCCTTCACCTGGACGTCGGTGTAGCCGAGCTTCACGAGCGCGGCCGGGATCGTCTGGTTGACGATCTTCATCAGGCCCCCGCCGACCAGCTTCTTGTACTTCACGAGGGCGATGTCCGGCTCGACGCCGGTGGTATCGCAGTCCATCATGAAGCCGATCGTCCCGGTCGGCGCCAGCACCGTCGTCTGCGCGTTGCGGTAGCCGTGCTCCACGCCGAGATCGACCGCGTTCTCCCACGCCTCCCTCGCCGCCGCGTAGAGGTCGCCGGGGACCAGGCCGGCGTTGACGTCCTTGATCGCGTCGCGGTGCTTGCGCATGACGCGCAGGAACGGCTCCCGGTTCTTCTCGTAGCCCGCGAACGGGCCGCCGTGGTCGCGCGCGACGCGCGCCGACTGGGCGTACGCCTCGCCGGTCATCAGCGCCGTGATCGCCGCCGCGTACTGGCGCCCCGGCTCGCTGTCGTACGGCACCCCGCGCGACATGAGGAGCGCGCCCAGGTTGGCGTAGCCGAGGCCGAGCGGCCGGTACTCGTGGCTGTTCTTCTCGATCGAGGGCGTCGGGTAGCTGGCGCTGTCGACCAGGATCTCCTGCGCCACGATCAGCGTGTCGACCGCCGCCCGGAACGCCGCCGCGTCGAACTCGCCGCGCGCGTCCACGAACTTCATCAGGTTGATCGACGCCAGGTTGCACGCCGAGTCGTCGAGGAACATGTACTCCGAGCACGGGTTGGACGCGTTGATGCGCGCCGTGTTCGGGCACGTGTGCCACTCGTTGACCGTCGTGTCGAACTGCATCCCCGGGTCGCCGCACACGTGCGTCGCCTCGGAGATCTGCCGCATCACCTCGCGCGCCTTGAACGTCTCCATCGGCCGGCCGTCCGTGACGGCCTTCGTCGTCCAGTCCCCGTCGTCCAGCACCGCCCGCATGAACTCGTCGCTCGCGCGGACGCTGTTGTTGGAGTTCTGGAAGAAGACCGACCCGTACGCCGGGCCGGTGAACGCGCCGTCGTAGCCGGCGTCGATCAGCGCCCAGGCCTTCTTCTCCTCCTCGACCTTGCAGTTGACGAAATCGAGGACGTCCGGGTGCTCGGCGTTGAGGATGACCATCTTCGCCGCGCGGCGGGTCTTGCCGCCCGACTTGATGACGCCCGCAAACGCGTCGTAGCCCTTCATGAACGACACCGGGCCGGACGCCGTGCCGCCGCCCGCGAGCGACTCGCGCGACGAGCGCAGCGACGACAGGTTGGTGCCGGTGCCCGAGCCGAACTTGAAGAGCATCCCCTCGGTCTTGGCCAGCGTCAGGATCGACTCCAGCGTGTCCTGGACCGAGTTGATGAAGCAGGCGGAACACTGCGGCTTCTTCTCGATGCCGCAATTGAACCAGACCGGGCTGTTGAACGACGCCTTCTGGTAGACGAGCAGGTGCTTCAGATCGTCGCTGAACGCCTGCAGGTCGGCCTCGGTCGCGAAATACTTGCCGGCGCGCGCCCAGATGGTGATCGTGTCCACCACGCGGCCGATCAACTGGCGGACGCTCGTCTCACGCGCCTCGCCCGGCTTGGGGCGGAGCGGGCCGCGGAAGTACTTCGACACCACGATGTTGGTGGCCTGCTGCGACCAGAAAGACGGGACCTCGACCGCTTTCTGCTCGAAGACGACCTCGCCCTTTTCGTTCGTGATGAGCGCCGACCGGGTGTCCCACGCCACCTCGTCGAACGGATCCCGACCGGAGAGAGTGAAAAACCGGGAGAAGCTCAGGCCCGCCCCGGCGGCCTGCGCCGCGCGTCGCGCCCCGCGCGCCGCGTCTTGAGGCCGGTTCTCGATGACCTGCTGCGCGGCCGCAGCCGCGTCCTGGGTCACGCCTCTCTGCATACCCGTCCACCTCCGATGTGGGCCGGGCCCGCCCCCCACGGACCGCATGCCCTGCCGACACCCACAGACGCCACCGCCAACCGGGGTGGCCACAAAACCGGCTTGTACTGGCCCCTGCGTAGTCGAACGAACGCGCTGCCGGAGCTACTGGCAGCTCCTGTAGATGCGAGGCCGACCGCACGCGAACATCACGGGAAGCTGGGATCTTCCCGCGCCGGGGCGTCCACGTTCGAGTCGTCAATATGCGACGGCCCGTCTGCTTTGTCAAGCGCTGATCTACAAGATATTGTGCCCTAGTTTTAGGTCAGTCGCAATAGGTAGGGTAAACAGGCCAAATCCAACGTGTTCTGCCAGATGCGGGATTTTGTGAGGGACGCCAGCCGCGCGTCTTACCGGCGCACCAGGTTGGCGGCGAGGCCGACGGCCTTTTCGGCCAGTTTCTGAGCGAAGACGATGTTCCCCTCACGCAGCGCGGTGCCCGCCTGCGCGATGAACTGCTGCGCCGTTTCGTACTGGTTCTTGCCGTCGTCGCTGAGGCCTCGAACGTCGACGCTGCCGAGATCCTTCCGCGCCTGCGCCAGCTGCGCTTCCACCTGCTTCTGGACCTGAAGGGCGGTCGTGTTAGCGCGGGCTGCAGCGGCGCGGCCGGGGCCGTCACGGGAGGCTTCGGGGGTTCGGGCGGCGGCGCCTCGGGCTTCGGGAGCTCCGCGGGCTTGGCGGGTTCCTGCCGGTCGCGGTTCGGCCGCCCCTGCGGCCGCGTGATCGGCTTCTTGTCCTTCCCGGCGTCCAGGTCGCCGGGCGGCGTTTCCTCTTCGGGCTGCTCCGGCTCGGGCGGCACGACGACGCGGGGCGGCGGCGGCGGCACGTCGAGCGGCGACAGGGATGGCCCCGTTTTCGGCCGCGGCCTGATGCAGCCGCTCGCCGCCACCGTCACGATCACCGCCACCAGGAACAGTCGGCGCACGGCTCGATTATCTCACGCTCTCGGGAAGAGGAGGCGGAATGTGGTCCCGTGCCCCTCGGTGGACTGCACCTCGATTTCGCCATCGTGCAGTTGCACGGTGCGATACACCATCGACAGGCCGATCCCGCTCCCGCCCGAGCGCGTGGTGAAGTAGAGATCGAAGATCCGCCCGAGGTGGTCGGGCTTGATCCCGATACCCGTGTCCTCGAACAGCACCTCGACACGGTGATGCGCGACGGGCCGCGCCGCCACGTGCAGCGTGCCGCCGTTCGGCATCGCCTGGCAGGCGTTGAGCGCGAGGTTCAGGAACGCCTGGCGCAGCATCGTCGGATCGCCATTGATGCTCGGCAGATCCTGGAAGCCTTCCGCGCGAATGGCCACGCCGGCCTGACCGCACTCGGGCTCCACCACGCGGACCACCTCGGACACGAGCCCCTCGAGGTCGATCGGCTGCAGCTTGAGATCCTCTGAACGGGTGAACTTGAGAAAGCCCTGCATCACCTCGTCGAGGCGCCGGATCTCCGCGCCGATGATCTTCACGTGCTCGAGCGCCGCCGACGGTGCCACCTCGCTCGCGACGGTTGCCGTGGTCGTCGCGGCCGGCCCGCCATCCACGGCCGCCCGTCCCGACTGCGCAGAAACCGCGCGGGCGCCGGTGATCAGTTTCTGCTTGAGCAGCTCGAGGTGGATCGTCATCGCGTTCAGCGGGTTCTTCACCTCGTGCGCCACGCCCGCCGACAGCCGGCCGAGCGCCATCAGCTTGCGCGAGTAATTGAGCATCGACTGCACGCGCCCGAGGTACTGAACGTTGCGGGCGACCAGCATCGCGCCGACCAGCCGCTGATCGCTGTCCTTGATCGCGTGCGCCATCGCCAGGCGTTCCGCGCCGTCGCTCGCCTCATCGGCGTCCAGGTCCGCTCCGAGCCCGTCCGGCCGAATCGCCGGCGCCTGTACCGGGCCGCTCGACTGCTTCTCGCGCAGCGTGGTTTGCACCAGTTCCCGGTACGGATGGCCCGCGGGAAGAACATCGTCTATCGGCCGGCCGACCGGGTCGGCGGGAAGGGCGGCGCGCATCGCCGGGTTGGCGAACAGCAATTCCCCCTTCGGGTTGAAGATCGCGACCTCATCCTCCATGTGCTCGACAGCCGACTCGAGGTTCGCTTTCTCGCCCGCGAGTTGCGAACGGTCCGCGGAGATCTGCGCGCTCACGGTGTTGAAGAACGACCCCAGCTCGCCGAACTCGTCCTGCTGCGGCAGGTCGAGGCGCACGCCGAACTCGCCTTGTCCAAGACGCGTGAGGCCGCTGCGAATGACGTGAATAGGCCGGAGGATCAGCCGCGCGAAGCCGGCCGCCACGAACACGGCGAGGATCATCGCGACGAGCGCCGTCGCGGCAGCAGGCTTGAGCGCCTTGGTCAGGTCGCCCCGGACGAGCACCGTCGACACCCCGATGCGGATCGATCCGAATGCCTCCCCCCCCATGGTGAGCGGTTTGCGCACCTCGAGTGTCTGACCGCCGGACCGGTAGACAGAGATGAGCTGTGCGAGACCGGGCCTTGCCAGCAGTACGTCCAGGTCCGGGACCTCGGCAAGCGGCTTGTCCTCGAGATCCGGGAACGAGTGGGCGACGGCGACCCCGCTCGCCTTGCAGAGGGCCGCGTAGGTCAGTTCCTTCGAGTACGCGGCCGATTCGAGAATGGACCGCAGCCCGCTGTCGCCCCGCAGGGCGGCGTAGGGATCCGCCTGGCCGGGCACGACCGCCTGCGCCCGCTGGAAGATCGCCCAGGCGAGGAGTTCCCCGCGCTTCCGGCTCTCCTCCAGGCTCACGCGCGTCAGCGACGTCAGGAAGTTGAGGCTCAGCGCCCCGACGGCGAGGCCGACGATGAGCGACACGCCGCCGATCTGCTTCGCCTTGATGCCGATGTGCATCTACGACAGTGCTGGGTGCCCCGTGCCGAGTGCCAAATGCGAGTGCAAGGTGCAAAACGTGCACGCTGCACAGGTCTCCGCGTCGTGATCCGCTGTCTGCTGTCCGCGACAGGCGAGACGCCTGTCCTACTTCCTGAGCTTCAGCTTGTTCAGCTTGTTGTGCAGGGTTTTCAGGCTGATGCCGAGGATCTCCGCCGCGCGCGTCTTGTTCTGGCGCGTGTGCTCCAGCGTCATCTGGATCAGCCGGCGCTCGGCCTCCTCCACGCTGGTGCCCGGCGCCAGTGCCAGCGTCGGCTGCGATTTCTCGCCGACGGTCACCAAGGCGGCCGGCAGATGCTTCGGCTCGATGAACTGCCCGTCGGCCAGGATCGTCGCCCGCTCGATCACGTTGCGCAGCTCGCGCACGTTCCCCGGCCAGTTGTACCCGTCGAGGATCCGCATCGCCTCGTTGTTCACACCGGCGATCGACTTCCCGTTGCGCGCGTTGAACTCCGCCAGGAACGACTGGATCAGGAGCGGGATGTCATCGCGGCGTTCGCGCAGCGTCGGCAGCGTGATCGCAAAGACGTTGAGGCGATAGTAGAGATCCTCGCGCAGCTTTCCTTTCGACACCGCCTCGGCCGGGTCCTGGTTGGTGGCCGCGACCACGCGAACGTCCACCTTCTGCTCCTGGCGCCCGCCCAACCTCCGGAACGTCCGCTCCTGCAGGACGCGGAGAAGCTTCACCTGCGTCGCGGGAGTCATCTCCGCGATCTCGTCGAGGAACAGCGTGCCGCGATCGGCCAGCTCGAAGCAGCCCTGGCGGCGGTCGGACGCGCCGGTGAAGGCGCCCTTCTCGTGGCCGAAAATCTCGCTCTCGAGCAGCGTCTCGGGGATCGCGGCGCAGTTGATGGCGATGAACGGGGCGGCGTTGCGCGGGCTCAACTGGTGAATCGTCTGCGCCACCAGCTCCTTGCCGGTTCCCGACTCGCCGTTGATGAGGAGCGACGCGGAGGTGGGCGCCGCCTGCTCGACGATCCGGTACACCCGTCTCATCCCGGCGCTGTTGCCGATCATCCGGCCGAACGACCCCTGGTCGCGGAGCTGCCGCCGGAGCGCCTTCACCTCGCGCAGCGTCTCCTGGCGCTCGACCACCTTCTGCAGGAGGATCTGCAGCCGCTGTGGATCCACGGGCTTCGTGAGGTAATCGTACGCGCCGTCCTTGATCGCCGAGACGGCGGACTCCACCGTGCCCTGCGCGGTGAGGATGACGATGCTGATGTCGGGATCGACCTCCCGAAGCGTCTTCAGGAGCTGGAGGCCGTCCATGCGGGGCATGACCAGGTCGGTGACCACGATGGCGGGACGAAATGAGGTGACTTTCTGGAGACCTTCCTGCCCGTCCTCGGCCGAGTCCGCGAGGAAGCCCCACGTGCGGATCAGCTCGGTCAGGCCGACGCGCGTCGCCGGGTCGTCCTCGACCACGAGCACGCGCTCGACCACCGGCGCCTGCTGCTCGCGCACCGCTGATGCCTGGTTCTCCGAGGAGTCGAACACCTGATTCACGTGACCTCTGTCCGGGCCTGCGTCAGCGACGGTCTGGCCAGCCCTGCTCGTTTCGGTGTTTCAGTAGTGTACTAGGTAATTCTTACACATTCCAGCGGGACGGAAGGGACCACCTTCAGGAGGCAGGGCTGCGGCCAGACGCCGCGGCGCATGACCTTGTTTCCGCCTTTTTCCTAGCGAAAGCGCATCGCGAGACATGGTGCCCGACCGGATCGTGATTTGCAGCCCGGTCTGTCGATGACGGTCCATATGCGAAAACTGATCCTCACGCACTTCATGGCCTTCCTGGTGCTGATGCCGCTGGTTTCCGGCCTGGTTTCCGGTTGCCGGCGGTCGAACGACGTCCTCGAGCACTTGGAGCCGGGGTCTCAGATCGCGGTGACCAAGCAGGACGGGCAGGTGGTGGCCGGGCGGCTGGCCGAGCGACGCAGCGACGCGCTCGTGGTCCAGCCCGCAAGCGGACCGCCGGCGACGGTCGCGACGAAGGACATTGCGAAGGTGACGATCGCCCGCGTGCCGGCCAACGCGACGGGCGCGGCGGCACCCGGTTCGTCTGCAACGGGGACCGCAACCCCGGTGCCCGTGCCGCCTGGCCAGACCGCGCCGGGCGATCAGCCAGGCGCCCCGGCTGGCGGGGCACCCGCGGCCGCCGTGCCCAGGGACGCTGCGGGTGCCGGCGCGAGCGGACAGCCCCCCGGCGGAACCGGGGCCTCCGTTCCCGAGTCGCGGGAGGTCGTGGTGCCGGTGGGCACGGAACTCGATATTCGGCTCGACGACGCCGTGGCCTCCGACACGAGCCGCATGGAGGAGGCGGTGCGTGCCACGCTGGTGGAAGGCCTCGTGGTTCACGGCGTCACGGCTCTTCCCGCCGGCAGCGCCGTTGGCGGGACGGTGACGAACGCCAAGCGGTCGGGCAAGGTGAAGGGCGTGGCGGAACTCGGCATCCGCTTCGACACCGTCAAACCGAAGGGCAGCGAGTCGCCCTATCGCATGCGGACGGGAATCGTGACCCGGCGTGCGGCGACCACGCACAAGAAGGACGCGCTCTCGATTGCCGGCCCGGCTGCGGGCGGCGCGATTCTCGGTGGAATCTTCGGCGGCAAGAAGGGCGCGCTGATCGGGACGACGGTTGGCGGCGGCGCGGGCACGGCGGTGGTGCTTTCCACGCGCGGCAAGGAAGTGCGCCTGCCGAAGGGCACGCGCCTCGTGATCAAGCTGATGGACCCGCTCACGGTCCACGTGCCCGCGTGATAGAGTCGCGCGGTGCCCGAGCATGACGAGGCAGGCCTGGAGGCCTGCCCCACCGAAGCGACGCCCGCGGCCGCCGCCATGCCCGTGGAGCAGGGCCCGCCTGCTCTCCGCAGGCCGCGCCTCGCGGCCATCATCGAAGTCGTTGCCTGTTCGGGCTTCCCGACGCAGATTGCGATCGCCGGGCTCCTGAGCCTCGCGGGCCTTCAACCGTTCGACGCGCGTGGGCGACTCTCGGCGTCCTACGTGTTCATCCTCTCGCTGGCCGACGCGGCCGCGCTCGTGACGCTGGTCGTCTGGTTCCTGCGCCTGCACCGAGAGCGCGTCCGTGCCGTGCTGTTCGGAACGCGGCCGGTGCTCGGCGAGTCACTTCTCGGCGTGCTCCAGATCCCGGCCATTTTCCTGCTCGTCATCGCGGTGATGACCGTCGTGCGTCAGTTCGCTCCCTGGCTGCACAACGTGCCCTCGAACCCGATGGAGGGCCTGATCTCGCGCCCGCTGGACGCCTGGCTGTTCGTCGCGGTGGCCGTCGTCGGAGGTGGCATCCGCGAAGAGGTGCAGCGGGCATTCATCCTGCACCGCTTCGAGCAGCACCTCGGCGGCGCCTGGGTGGGGCTGATCCTCTTCAGCGTGGTCTTCGGGAGCGGCCACGTCATCCAGGGGCGGGACGTCGCGCTGACGACGGCGGGGCTCGGGCTGTTTTGGGGAGTCATCTACCTGCGTCGCCGCAGCATCGCGTCCACGGTCGTCAGCCATTCCTGCTTCAACGCGGTGGAGATCGTCCGCTTTGCACTGTACGGTGCGTAGGGTGTGGCGCCTCGTGCGACGACGACAGGCGCGACGACGTCGGTCAACGGACCGCGGGCAGGT
Source organism: uncultured Acidobacteriota bacterium (assembly GCA_963724775.1). Taxonomy (GTDB): domain Bacteria; phylum Acidobacteriota; class Vicinamibacteria; order Vicinamibacterales; family Fen-181; genus CAVRWB01. Next base: position 401,549 of record CAVRWB010000012.1, on the reverse strand, counting down.
AGAGGTTGCTGACGGCGAAGCGGCGGCGGACGCGATCGAGCCACTCGGCGATCAGGAAGTTCCGGCGCTCGGCGGTCACCTTCGCCTGGGCCTGGCCCCGCACCTCGTCGAGCGGCAGGAGGTGTCCATCGCGCGTGAACTCCGCGCGGTGATCCACGTAATAGCGTTCCACCTCCTCGGGCGTCGGCTGCGCGGCCGCGTTGAAGCGCTGGTCCAGGTAGCCCTCGATCCGGAGGTTGTCGCCGATGAGGTCGCGCAGCCTGCCCTCGGTGAGAGCCGTCCGCGCGAGCGCCTGCTGAAACGCGGTGTCGCTCGGGAAGCGCGCGCGGATGGCCGTCATCCGGCGAGCGAGCGCGGGCGCGTCCGGCGAGGGCGCCGAGTAGCGGTCGACTTCGCTGAGCATCAACTGGCGGTTGACGAGGTACTGCACCGCGTCGGAGGTGGTGTCCACGCCAGGCCGCGGATCCACGAGGCCGAACTCGATGGCGGCCCGCGCGTCGGACAGCGTGACGACCTGCGTGCCGACAATGGCCAGGACGCGGTCGATGATCTCCGCGGCGCGGGCAACGGGGACGAGCCCGGCTGCCAGCACGACGGCCAGCAGGGCTGAAGCCCTGCTCCGACTGCTGATGCGTGGCCGAAGTGTCATTGTCGTCGTCTCACCGCTGCCCGGATTCACCGGTCAGAACCGGCCTTGAGGCCGGTTCTGTCCGCTGGCTGCTAGAACGCCTGGCCGATGCTGATGTACGGCGTGAAGCGCGGCTCCAGTTGCCCGTTGCCGAACGTGTGCTGCGTGGCCTTCCAGCCGAAGTCGATGCGAAATGGCCCGACCGGCGAGCGCCACCGGATGCCGAAGCCGAGACCCGTCCGCAGCTTTGCGAGGTCCATGTCGCTGACGCGTTCGAAGACGTTGCCGACGTCCACGAACGCGGCACCGCCCAGCCCGATCTTCTGCACCAGCGGGAAGCGCAGCTCGGCGTTGAAGATCAGCAGCGCGTTGCCGCCGCTCGAGACGCCGTTGGCATCCAGCACGCCTTCCGCGCCCAACTGGTCCTGGTCGAAACCGCGCACCGTGTTGTCGCCGCCTGCGAAGAACTGCTCGCTCGTGGGCACGTCCGTCGTGCGGACGTAGATCGTCTGCCCGTCCGGTCCGAGTATCGGCTGGCCCGACGCATCGAGCAGCGGCACGAGCTGCGAGAAGCCGGTCACGAGGCCGAGCCTGGCGCCGGCCGCGAGCACGCTGCCACCCAGGATCGGCACCGCGCGGTACGCGAAGCCCTGCGCGAACCCGCGGAGGAAACCGACATCCGACCCGATCTTCTCGGAAGCGACCGACCCGTCGAGCAGCAGTAGCGTGCCCCGTGTCGGCTCCGCCGGGTCGTCCCTGGTGTTGCGCGTGACGGAGGTCGAGAACGACGACACCAGGGCGCCCGACTCGCCGTACACGCGGTCGATCAGCAGCTTCTCCGTGTCGGAGTACTGCTGGTTGAACAGCCTGGTCCGGCCAAGCGTGTACCGGCCGCCGAGCGTGACGGTCGGCCCGAACCGGTGGTTCCCTTCGACAACCGCCTGCTTGCGCTCGAAGTCGAAGGAGGGGCGGCTCGCCTGCTCTGCCACGGCCGTCGCCCCGACGTCGACTCCGGATCCGAACGCGCGCGGCTCGCGGTACGCGGCGAGGAGCCGGTACTCGCGGAAGCCCGTGTCGGGCGTCGGGCTCTCGTCGTTCAAGCTGCTCGACCGGACGGCCGCCCGGGCGAACAGGTTGATCGACCGGTTCTTCCCCCAGAAGTTCCGCCGGCCGTACTCCACGAAGCCGCGCGGCACGACGTCGAAGATCCGCTCCGTCACCCCGGTGACCGGGTCCGTCTTCGGGCGCCGGAACACCTCCAGGCCGCCGCCGTAGCCGACCGTGTTGGGCGCCGCCTCTTCCAGCGTGATCAGCACGTCGCGATCGGTCTCCGAACCGTGCTGCAACTCGCTGATCTGCACACGCCGGAACAGGCCGAGGGCGTTCAGGCGGGTCTGCGCCCCCGCCAGCGTGAGCAAGGAAAGGGGCATGCCCCGGCGCAAGCCCGCCTCGCGCTCGATCGTCGCCACCTTGATCCGCACGTTGCCGACGACCAGGACGTGATCGATCCGAATCTGCGGCCCCTCGACGATCGCGAACTTCACGTTGGCCTGCGTGTGGTCTGGCGAGAAGGACGTCTGAACGTCCACGGTGGCCAGCTGGTAACCGCGGTTGAGGTATGCGAGCAGCACCGCGTCACGGTCGGCGGTGACCGCCGGCTCGTAGTAGGGCGTTCCCGGCCGCGACCGCGTGTCGGCGCGCAGGGCGTCCCGGTCGAGCGCGGCCTGGCCGCTGAACTCCACGCTCTCGACGCGCGTCCTCGTCCCCTCGGTCACCGTCAACAGGACATCGAGGGTGGCCACCGCGCGGCCGTCGGTGACGCTCGGCTGCACCTTGACGTTGGCGAATCCATCGCGCCTGTAGCGCTCGGCGATTGTCGCGACGTCGCTCTCGAGACGCGATTTGACGAACAACTGCCCGGGCGCCAGGCGGAGCAGCGGCTGAAGCGCCGTTCGCGACAGGTACTGGTTGCCGGTCACGTCCAGCCGGGCCACGTGGTACTGCGGGCCCCTGTGGATCTTGAAGACAATCTGGATCTCGTCCGGGCCGTGCGCCTCGCGGTCGTAACGAACTTCCGCGTCGCGGAATCCCTCCGCCTGCAACTCGGACTCGAGGCTCTGCTGCTCGTTCTCCAGCATGTCCTCGTCGATCGTACCCTCGCGACGGATGACGGCCAGTTCGTCCTTCCGGGACTCCGGCAGCGAATCCCCGGCGAAGGCCACGGTGACGTGCGGCCCCCGGTTCATCCGCACCGTCACGTCGATGCTGTTGCCGTCGCCGGAATAACCCGGCTCGACCTCCACCTTCGCCTCGATGTAGCCCTGCGTCCGCAGGCTGTCTACGTACGACGCGGTCCGCTCCCTCAACGCGGCGGCATCGAACGGCTGGCCGCGAACGAGGCCCAGGCGCTGTGCCACGGCGGGCCCGCTGCCGCCCGGGGCCCCTTGCACGTCCACGGAGCCGATGGCCACGCGGGGACCGGGGGTCACGTCCAGGAAGAGCGTCGAGTACTTCGCGCCCGGCGGCGCTTCGATGACGGGGCGGACAGCGGCCGTCAGGAAGCCGCGGTCGTGGTAATACGCCTCGAGCACCCGTGCCATCTCCTGGGCGCGGGACGCGGGCGGCGACGAGCCGTACCGGTTCAGCACCTCGCTCCGCAGCTGGCGAGCGGGCAGCACGACATCGCCCCTGAACTCGACACCCTTGACGCTCCGCAACGGCAGCAGCTCGTACGTGAGCCGCACGCCCTGCTGCGCCTCCTCCGCGCTCACGCGCACGTCCTGGAAGCGACTGAGGGCCATCAGGTGGACGATGCTCTCCCGCACCGCGCTCGTCGTCAGCGACATTCCCGCCTGCGTCTCGAGCACGCGGCTGATATCCACGTCGTCGATGGGCCGGCCCTCCAGCACGAGGCGCACTTCGTCGATGCGCTGGCCGACAAGGTGATCGAGCGGCGACTGTGCCGCGGCGGGAAGGGACAGGCAGAGGAGGATCGCGCAAACGGAAAGCGGACGACGGAAAGCGGAAAAAGAGACCGGCGGGCGCATCAGAAGACGTGCCTCACGCGCGCGTCGAGCGCGTAGGTGCCGTCTTCGTTGCGCGACAGCACCCACGACAGCTTGGCGCTCTGGTCGTACTCGAGGAGGACGATGAGATCGTTGCCGGCGGTATAGATGCTCCGCGAGAAGGTGATGTAGACCTTGTCGGAGAGCCGCTTGCCGACGGTCAGGCGCGCGGTCGGCGTGAGCCGCTGATACGGATCGTAGAGGTACGGCGTGATCTGGAACGATTCGAGGCCCGCAGCCCGCTCGACGGCGGAGGTGACGGGGTTGAGGGCCGTCCCGACGACCGCCTGCTCCACGCGCGACGTCGCGAGCCTGGCGCGATCCTCCCCGGCGCTCTGCACCGCCCGCAGCTCGGCGTCCTGCGTGGCGCGGCTGGCGTCGCCGAAGAGCAGCGTCATGATCTCCAGGGGCGGCAGCGGCGGGTCGGAGTTGAACTGCGGCGGCTGGAGGTGGGCCAGCGTGCCCGTCAGCCGGATGTCGACGATGTAGGTCTGGCCCGGCGCCCGGACGCGCGTCTCGGCGCCGATGTCGAAGAACGGTTCGATCTTCGACGGGTTGGTGAAGTCGATGGTCCCGCTCGTCACGAGGTAGCGCTTGCCCTCGAAGATCGCTTCGCCGCGCTCCACTTCCGCGCGCCCGAAGAGGATCGGCCGATCGAAGTCGCCGCGCAGGCGAAGGTCTGCGCTCGCCACCATCCGCAGCAGGTTGGTGTCGACGCGCAGCGCGGACGGCGCGTTGATCTGCACGTCGAAGCGGAGCGGCAGCGTCCCGGCAGGCCGAGGCGCGGCCGGCCCGCCGCCGCGGCCGCTGGCGAGGCCCAGCAGCGCGGTCCCGACCTCGATCCGGTTCCGGTACGTCGCGCTTCGAACGGTCACCTCGCCCTTGAGCGTCGGGGCGGCGAGCGTGCCGACCAGGTCCAGCTGCGCGTCGAGGACGGACCGGAACCCTTCGGGGTAGCGAAGTTCCATGTTCTCGCCGGCGGCCGTCAGGCTCAGCTGCCCGGGCGTCAGCCCGTTCATCTCGATGCGGCCGCCGAAGCGCACGTTCCCGCCGGCCACTTGCGCCCGCACGTCGTCCATCTGGATGCCGTTGGCACCGAGCGTGATCCGCCCGTTGATGTTCTGGATCGAGTGCGGCAGACCCCAGTAGCGGATGCGGCCGTCGGTGATCTGCGCTTCGCCGGACAGGACGGGTGTCTCGATGAACCCCTGGACACCGCCGACCAGGCGGGCGCGCCCCGAGCTGCGGATGTCGCGGAAGAACGCCTGGAGGATGGCGAGGTTGGCGTCACCAACGGCCTTGACGTCCACCCGGTCGTCCTGGAGGTGTGCGGTCCCCGACAGCTCCAGCCGCGTGTCCTTGCCCACCAGCACGACGGGTTGCGCCGGCGAGCGCGCGCCGGGCTGCGCCGGGGTGCCAAGCCGCAGCACGTTGCGATCGAGCGCAATCCGGACCGGGCCGTCGTTCTTGAGGTCGTAGTCGAACAGCCGTAGGCTGAGGTCCTCGGCCGTGATGTCCACCATCAGGCGTTCCGGGTCCGCGAGCTGCCCCACGACCCTGATCGTCCCGGTGGCCTCGGCGCGGGTGAACGGCGACAGCTTGGGCTGGAACGCCCGGACGTAAGGATCCAGCGACGTCTTGTTGAAGCGCAGCGAGAGATTCGCGTCCGAGGTCGGCGTCATCTCGACCTGGCCGGTGCCCGAGACGGCGAGACGCGGCGAGGCGGCCTCGAACTCCATCGTCAGCAGCTTGTCGCGGTACGCGAGGTGCCCGGTGACGAGGCCGATGCCCTCGTCGCCCATGTAGACGTCCTCGATCCGGCCGTCGAGATCCCACCGGGGCACGAGGAACGTCGAGCTGCCGCTCGCGGTGAACTGGGCGACGCCCGAGAGCGGCGCCTTCTCGAACTTCACCGCGGTGACACTCTCCACCGGGATCCGCCGGCCGTCGGCATTGAACGAGTAGCGCCCTTCCCACGCGACGTATGCCGCGCCCGTGATTTCGCCGCCGCCCTTCTTCAGGTCGAGGCTGTCCACGCGCACGCCCGGGCCCTCGAACCGCAGCGTGCAGGTACCGCCGTCGAACGGCTCCTTCCACGCGGTCATGTTCGACATGACGACGTTGCCGAAGCCGAGCGGCCTGGTGTAGCTGCCCGACAGGTGGTACTCGCCGGACAGGACGCCGTCGACCGGCCATTCGTCGAGCTGGAACGCGTGGCGGAGGTCCTTCAGCGGCCGGTCCTTGATGGTGACGCGCGCATCGATCTCTTCCCCGCCGTCCTTGCGCGGATAGCCGAGCGAGAAGCGTCCGTCCGCGCGGACCTCCGAGGCCCCCGCTCGTACGACGCCGCCGGTGACGTCCACGTACGAGTGCTCGATCACGACATGCGCCTGGCCGCGGCCCCACACCACGTCCCACGCCCGCATCCCGTCGCCGTTGAACGTCCCCTCGATCCGCGGCTCCTTGAACGACTCGGTCATCGTCCCCTGGAACTCGCCCCAGCCGCCGACCTTGATCACGCCCGTCTGCGACCCGAATGCCGTGATGATGCCCGCGAGCAGCCGGTCGCCTTCCTGCCAGTCGGCCGCGCGGGCATAGAACGGGAAGCGAGACCGGTCCCCGTACGCCGTCCGCCCCTCGAACTCCACGTACACGCGGTCCGTGGCGATGTGGCTCGGGTCGACCTCCACCCACTCCGGGTCGTAGCGATACGCGAGGCGCCCGCCCATCGCGGTCGGCCGCGGCGTCAAGGCGAGTGACGGCTCGGGCCCGGCCACGACCGGCTCCGCGTGGATCGCGTCCTCGTGCGGCGCCACCGCGCGCTCGAGCACGACGACGCCCGCGGGCGGCGTGATGGTCATGTGCCCATCGCCGCGATGCATCGAGAAGCGGCCGAGAGGGTACTCCAGCAGGTTGCAGCCGGTGATGCTGCCGAGCATGCGGACGCCGCGGAGGGACAGCACGTCGGATAGTTGCGCGAGGTCCACACCGTCGTAGCACGCGTCGAAGCGAGCAACGCCCGGCCGCTTCGGGTCGCCGAGGGGCTTCATCGAGTAGCTGAACTTCGCGGTGCCGGTGTAGGGGCGCGCCGTCGCCTCGAGGACCTCGAACCGGCTCGGCTCCCAGACCATCGACCCGCGGAGGTCCGGAAACGCGAACTGGTTCACGAAGGCCAGCGGGCTGGCAAAGCGGCCCGTCAACTGATGTCCGCCCTTGAACAGGTGGAAGGTGCCGGTGAAGTTCGCGGCGCCGCGGCTCCGCCACTGCTGGTCCGCGAAGAAGATCTCGCGCATGCGCCACAGATCGACACGCGAGTTGACCTGGTAGGTCTGTTCCGGCCAGTGCCCGAGGTCCACCTTGCCCGTCACCTTCGACACCGCGCCGTCGGTGAACATATCGATGCGGTCGAGATCGACGATGCCCTTGTCGATGCGGAACGAGAAGTTCATGTCCGCCCGCATCGGCAGGTAGTCGCGGATCTGCACCATCCCATCGGTCAACGAGCCGATCCCACGGTACTCCCCGGTCGCGTGGCTGACCTTGATGTTGAGATTGCGCGCCACGGTCGTCCACGAGCCGTGGTCGATGTACGAGAACTGGCCCCGCATCGCGCGCACGAGGCCGACCGTCGTCCTGATTGCGCTCGGCCCCTTCGGCTTGTTGGATGGCTGGCCGAACTTCACGAAGTTGTGCCGGTCGCCCCACTTCTGGACGGTCATCTCCCAGTCGGTCATGTCGATCGACTCGATGACCAGCTCGCGCCGGTTGTCCGCAGCATCCCGCTGCCCGCTGGCCGTCCCGGCGGCCGGCCTGGTGGCCGCCGAGGGGCGCGCGAGCAGCGAGCTCCAGCGGATCCCCACGAGGATTTCCCTCGCGGTGAAGAACGGGATATCGTCCGGGGTGATTCCCTCGATCTTCAGGTTCTCGACGACGAAGCGGCCGCTCGCGATGTGGATCCCGAGCCTGCCGATATGGGTGGGACGGTCGAGGTACCTGGAGGCCTGGGACTCCGCGTACTTCTTGACACCGCCGCCCAGGACGGCGTCCAGGTCCACGGTCACCGAGACGGCAATGGCGACAAAGAGGATCAGGAGGGTGATGCCGGCCGCCAGCGCGACGTCGCGCAGCCGGCGGCGGGCCGCGAACAACAGGACGCCGGCGATGAGCACCAGGGCGCCGGCACGAACGGCAAGACCAGACAGCACGGCCGCGAGGCCGAGCACCAGGATCAGTGCGGCCTCCGGCCAGCGCCGTCGCAGGGAGGACCAGGACATCTTCAACGGGGCGCACCACGCGAACTGAGAACGGAGAACGTAGAACCTAGAACGTCGAAGTTCCCCGTCCTCGGCGGTTTCTCACTTCCCACTTCTCACTTCTCTGTTCCCAGTTCTGTCTCACTCGATGACGAGCAGCAGGCGCCCGGACTCGACCAGCGCACCCTCGGCCACGTGGACGTCCTTGACGCGTCCGTCGCGGGTGGCGCGCAGCTCGTTCTCCATCTTCATCGCTTCGACGACCACCAGTCCCTGGCGGGCCTTCACCTCGTCGCCGGCCTTGACGAGCACGCGGACGATCTTGCCGGGCATCGGGGCGATCACGCGCTGCGGACCGGCCGCTCCGACGGAGAGGGTGCCGCCCTTCGCGCTCCACCGCTTCTGCCCCGGCGCGCCGGACACCCGCGTTTGCACGACGCCCGCGCGCAGGTACACCTCGAGATCGCCCGGTTCCCGCCCGGGCACCAGCGACACCTCGTGACTGAACTCGCGCTCGCCGAGCACGACGAGGGACAGGGTGGTCCCGTCCACGCGCGCGACGTCCACGACGTCGACGCGCCCGTCCGCCTCGATGCGGTACCGATTCCCCGTCCGCTCGACGGTCACCGTGTGCGGCCGGCCGTTGACCTCGATCTCGAAATGCATCAATGCTCAGTGACAGAAGTGACGATTGGCGATTGACGACTGCCGATTGACGATTGGGCCACTCCTCGTCGTTTGCCATTCGGCATTCGCCATTCGGCAATCATCATTCGGCAATATCCAAGAAGAAACTCGTAGGGCTCGTTACTCCAACCTCTCCCCACGGGCCCGCATCTTCCACCCGCTCGCCGGCGGCGTCGCTTTCGGCTGCTCGCCGCGGGCGGCCCGCTCCACGGCGTGAATCGCCGCCGCCAGGAGCGCGATCCGTTCGGCCTCGGCCGGCACGGTGACGAACGGCTCCCCGTTGCGTCGGGCCAGCTCCCGATCGAGAAACGTCGTGTCGAACCGGCCCTCCCGGAAATCCTCCTCCTGGAGCAGCCAGCGGAAGAACGGGATGCTCGTCTTGATCCCGCGCACCTCATACTCGCCGAGCGCGCGGGCCATGCGAAGCACCGCTTGCTGTCGATCGCCGCCCCACGCGGAGAGCTTCGCGATCAACGGGTCGTAGAAGATCGGGACGTCGAGGCCCGGGGTCACGCCGCCGTCGTCGCGCCTGATCCCCGGGCCGCCGGGGACGCGGCGCCCGCGCACGGTGCCGGGCGACGGCAGGAACTGGTTGTCGGGATCCTCGGCGTAGATGCGGCACTCGATCGCGTGGCCGCGCGGCTGGAGCGTCGCCTCGGGATCGAGGGTGAGGGGCTCCCCGCGCGCGATCCGGATCTGCCAGTGCACCAGGTCCACGCCCGACACGAGCTCGGTGATCGGGTGCTCGACCTGCAGCCGCGTGTTCATCTCCAGGAAGTAGAACTTCCCGTCCTGGTCCAGGAGGAACTCGATGGTGCCGGCGTTGGTATAGCCGACCGCCTTCGCCACCGCGCACGCCGCGTCCGCGAGCGCACGGCGAAGCTCGGGCGTCACCGCCACGGAGGGCGACTCTTCCAGCACCTTCTGGTGACGCCGCTGGATGGAGCACTCGCGCTCGGTGAACGGGACGACCGCGCCGTGGTGATCCGCCAGCAGCTGGATCTCGATGTGCCGCGGCCGCAGCAGCTGCCGCTCGAGGTAAATGCGCGGGTCGCCGAACGACGAACCGGCCTCGGAGCGCGCGCCGCGGATCGCCGAGGCGAGGTCCGCGGGATCCGCGACCAGACGCATCCCCTTGCCCCCGCCGCCCGCCACCGCCTTGACGAAGATCGGGTAGCCGATGTCGTCCGCCATGCGGGCGATCGCGTCGAGCGGCACCGACGCGTCGAGCGGTTCGACAATGCCGGGGACGACCGGGACGGCGGCGTCCACCGCGACGCGGCGCGCCGCGGTCTTGCTGCCCATCGCTTCGATGGCCGCCGCCGGCGGACCGATGTAGGTGAGCCCCGCCGCCGTCACCTCGCGCGCGAAGTCCGCGTTCTCCGCGAGGAAGCCGTAACCAGGATGCACCGCGTCCGCACCCGCGCGCCGCGCGGCGTCGATCAATTTGTCGATCCGCAGGTAGCTCTCGGAAGGCGGGCTCGGGCCAACATAGTACGCCTCGTCCGCATAGCGGACGTGGAGGGCTGCCCGGTCGCACTCCGAGTAGACCGCGACAGTCGTCAACCCCATCTCGCGGCAGGCGCGGATCAGGCGTACGGCGATTTCCCCGCGGTTGGCAATGAGAACCTTCATGCGGTCGGTCGGGAGGCCTCGCAGCGCGCGCGGCCCGGCTGAGCACCCTGTTAATTCCCAGTTATTCTAGCACTTGTGGATTTGAGGGAAGATGTGACCCCACCGTCACAGCCGGGCAGACGGAAGGCGCCGATGCGGCTCGAATAGCTCGTGGTCCCGGCCTTGAGGTAATCGCCGGCGTACCAGAACGTGCAGTCGTCGGACGGGTCGATGACGGTGGTCGTGTAGTCTTCCCAGCGCAGCGCGGCCTGCGGGGCCTCGCCGGCGACCAGGACGGCCTCCTGGAAGGACAGGGTGCCGGGCGGGTCCGACGCCAGGCGCGCGGCAAAGCGCTGCCCGGCGAAGTGCGGCGTTCCGCCGAAGGAATAGCCGATGCCGATGTTGCCCGCCCGGTCCATCGCGGCGCTGGCCATCCATCGGAAGAACCCGTCTGGCGCGTACGTGCCCTGCTGGAACAGCCGCGGGTCGCCCTTTCCGTCGAGCCGGAACTCGTACCACCTCACGCCGCCCCCGCCCGCGGCCGTGGCGACAGAATGCACGGCGACGATCGACTCGCGCGACCCGATGCGGCGATAGGCGAGGCGCTGCATCAGCTTGTCGCCCTGCGCGTCCAGGCGGCGGTCCGTGCCCGGCTGCGGCACGCAGGCGGTGAGCTGGCCCTCACACAGATAGTGATACGGAGCCACCGCGATCTTCTGCGGGCCGGTGATGGCCGTCTTCGACGGGTCCTTCCAGTCCGCGTGGAACTTCCACGCCAGCACGACCTCGTCGTCGAACACCTTGCGCAACTGCGCGCCGCCGGCGGCCATCATGATGTTCGGCGCACCGGGCGGAGGCAGCGCGCGGCCGTCCACGTCGGCGTTGTTCAGGAAGTTGGCCTCGTCGATGATGAGGCACTGCTCGCGTGCCGGCAGCCCCTTCAGCATCTTCGCACGCTCGGCGACGCACGCGTGCTTCTGGATCACATCGTCGCCGGTGCTCGTCGGGACGTAGTAGCCGTCAGGCCAGATGGCGGGACGTGGGTAGTCGGGGAACAGGGTGCGCTCGAACGCGTAGCGGTAGTACGGCCCGAGCGGGTCGCTCGTCGTGCTGACCGCGTAGCAGATCGCGTAGGTGCCCTCCGGCGCGGCGGCCGGGAACGGGCCGCGGAGCGTGGCGGGCTTGACTCCGGGCTCGAAGACTGGCGGCGGAGGCGCGACCCGCGGCGCCGCGCCGGCAGCCGGGGCCCGGGCTTGCGGCCGCTCGGGTGGCGGCGGCGGAACGGGCGGGTTCGCCGGAGGAGCGGCGGCCAATCCTGCAGACGCCCACTGACCGGCCCCGGCGAGTTGACCGGGCGGAACGACCAGGCCGGGTTCGGCAGGCCTCGGCGGCATGGGGAACTCTCCTGGCCGGATGCGGGAGAAGATCGGCATCACGATCAGCCAGCGATCCGCCAACTGATCGTAACGAACGACGACGTCGCCGTTGTTGCGCGCCGCGCACACGCCGCCGAAGCCCGCGAAGATCGTGTGGCTCGGCACCGGGCCGTAGAGCGGCGTTCCGCTCTCGGCGAACCGCTTGCCCCTTTTGGTGAAGACCGCGAGGCGCGAGTTGACCGTCTGCACGACGTGATCGGGACCGACGGCGATGCTGTTGTCGGACGGGCTGCGAACGCTCGCCGTGCCCTGCGGCCCGGTGAACGACGCGCCGAGCCCTTCGAACGTGGCGACGATCGGCAGCGGCGCACGTGTGCCGGGCGAGGTCTGTTCGACGCGCGCGCCGTCGATGGCCACCCCCACCGGCAGGAGGAGGGCGACGCACAGGCCGCAAAGCAACCGCCAGGGCGTGATCATGTTCAGTTCACTTTTCCACGAACTGCTTCGCGGTGCGGATGTCGGCGACGCGCTGCTTGCCGGCCTCGCGCTCGATGCACAGGTTCCCCGTGAAGCGCGCCGCGTCGAGCGCGGCGAAGAACGCCTGCCAATTCACCTGCCCGGAACCCACCGGCACTTCCTCGCCCCAGGTGCCGGGCGTCTTGGTGCGCACCGCGTCCTTGACGTGACACTGCCGAATCCACGGCCCGAGCGCCTTCACCGCCTCGACGGGGTCGCCCTTGTCGTAGAGGATCATGTTGGCCGGGTCGAGGTTGACGCCGACGTTCTTGCGATCGAGCCTCTTGAGGAACGCGGCCATCGTCGGCGCCGCTTCCTGCCCGGTCTCGAGCGCGATCGACATGCCCTCCACGGCGAACAGGTCGGCCACCTGGCGGATGCGCCCGAGCAGCTTGGCGAACGACGGGTCCTTCTCCTCGTGCGGCAGGAACCCCGCGTGGAAGGTGACCAGCCGCAGGTTCAGCTTCATGGCCACCGTCGCGTCCGCCTGGATGTTGCGCCAGGTCTCGGGCCAGGTCGCATCCGGCACCACGCCGCCCGTGCGCTTGATCGACTCGAGCGTGGTGTAGTCCTCGCCGACCGTGCCGAGCATCCCCGAGACGAGGGTGACACGACTCTTCGCGCAGAGGCTGGCGAAGTTGTTCCACGCGCCGCCGGCGTTGGTGCGAATGGGATCGAGCGCGATCTGCACGCGAGAGAGCCCGGTCTGGGCGAGCTTCGCGAGCAGGTCCTGGACGGAGGTCGGCTGCAACGACCAACTGCAGACGGCCAGGCGCTGCGCGAGGTCCGCGGGCGCGCCGGCCCAGGCAGCGCGGGCCGCGAGGGCTGCCCCGACGGCGCCGCCGATGGACACCCTCAGGAAGTCGCGGCGTGTGTTCCCGACGTTCATGTTGTCCTCCACCGGTCACGGGCGAAGCGGACGCTTCGCCGCCCCCGACACACTCTCGAGCCTGGAGCCACGGCCCAGACCCTGGAGCCATCTACAGCGGAATGTTGCCGTGCTTCTTCGGCGGGTTGCGGTCGCGCTTGGTCTCGAGCGACGCGAGCGCCAGGATCAGGCGCGCCCGCGTGGTGCGCGGCTGGATCACCTCGTCGAGGAATCCGCGGCTGGCGGCGACGAACGGGTTGGCCAGCTTCTCGCGGAACTCGGCGACCTTCGCCGCGCGCAGCGCCGCCGGGTCTGAAGCGGCATCCAGCTCGCGCTTGTACAGGATGTTGACCGCACCCTCCGGCCCCATCACCGCGATCTCCGCCGTCGGCCACGCGAAGTTGACGTCGGTCCGAATGTGCTTGCTCGCCATGACGCAGTACGCGCCGCCGTACGCCTTGCGCGTGATCACCGTCACCTTCGGCACGGTGGCCTCCGCAAACGCGTAGAGGAGCTTGGCGCCGTGCCGGATGATCCCGGCGAACTCCTGCTGGGTGCCGGGCAGGAACCCCGGGACATCCTCGAACGTCACGAGCGGGATGTTGAAGGCGTCGCAGAAGCGCACGAAGCGCGCGCCTTTCACCGACGCGTCGATGTCCAGCGTGCCGGCGAGGTGTGCCGGCTGGTTCGCCACGATCCCGACCGTTCGGCCGCCCAGGCGCGCGAAGCCGACGACGATGTTCCGGGCGTAGTGGCGGTGCACCTCGAGGAAGTGGTGGTCGTCGGCCACGGCGTGAATGAGGTCGAGGATGTCGTACGGCTGGTTGGGCGATTCCGGCACGAGCGAATCGAGCGCCTCATCCTCACGGTCGAACGGGTCGCTCGTCTCGACGCGCGGCGGGTCGTCGACGTTGTTGCCCGGGAGAAACCCGAGCAGCTCCCGGATCAGCAGCAGGCACTCGCGGTCGTCGGTCACCGCGAAGTGCGCGACGCCGCTCCGGGCGTTGTGCGTCATCGCGCCGCCGAGGTCCTCCTTGCTCACCTCTTCGTGCGTGACGGTCTTGATGACGTCCGGACCGGTGACGAACATGTAGCTCGTGTGCTCGACCATCACGGTGAAGTCGGTGATGGCGGGCGAGTACACCGCACCGCCCGCGCACGGCCCCATGATGGCGGATATCTGCGGGATGACGCCCGACGAGAGCGTGTTGCGAAGGAAGATGTCCGCGTACCCGGCGAGCGACATCACGCCTTCCTGGATGCGCGCACCGCCCGAGTCGTTGAGGCCCACGACCGGTGCGCCCTGGCGCACCGCGAGGTCCATGATCTTCACGATCTTCGCCGCGTTGGTCTCGGAGAGCGATCCGCCGAAGACCGTGAAGTCCTGCGCGAAGGCGTAGACCGGCCGCCCATCGACGCGGCCGAACCCGGTGACCACGCCGTCGCCGGGAATCACCTGCTCCTCCATGCCGAAGTCGCGGCACCGGTGGGTGACGAGCTTGTCGAACTCCTCGAACGTGCCCGGGTCGAAGAGGAGCTCCATGCGCTCGCGCGCGGTCAGCTTGCCGCTCTCGTGCTGCCGCCGCAGGCGCGCCTCACCCCCGCCGAGCTCCGCGAGCTTCTCGAGGCGAGCCAGGGTTTCGCGGTTGTTCATCGGAACCTCAGGGACGAAGAACCGAGGAGGGTACTGGCGAATGACGAATGACGATTGGCGAAGGCCGATTGACGGATCTCGCCTGCATCACCCAATCGTCAATCGTCAACCGACAGTCATCAATCGTCAATGCCGTCCTGTCTACACGCGCGCCGCCTGCGCCTTCTCCCAATCCTTCAGGAACCGCTCGAGGCCGATGTCGGTGAGCGGGTGCTTGAACATCGACTCGACGACCGCCGGCGGACAGGTGCACACGCCGGCGCCGAGGCGGGCAGCCTGGACGACGTGCACGGGGTGCCGGACGCTGGCCACGAGCACCTCCGTCGTGAAGGCGTAGTTCTGGAAGATGTCCACGATCTCCTCGATCAGGTTCATCCCCTCGGTGGCGATGTCGTCGAGGCGGCCGATGAACGGGCTGACGTACGCCGCACCGACCTTGGCGGCCAGCAGCGCCTGCGTCGGCGAGAAGATCAGCGTCATGTTGACCGGGATCTTCTCTGCCGCCAGGGCACGGCACGCCTTGAGGCCTTCCTTGCCGAACGGCAGCTTGATCACGACGTGCTCGTCGAGCGCCGCCAGCTCGCGCCCCTCGCGGATCATGCCCTCGGCCTCGGTTTCCAGCACCTCCGCGCTGACGGGGCCTTTCACCAGATCGCAGATCTTCTTGATGATCTGCCGGGGATCGCCGATCTCCTTGGCCATGAGGGACGGGTTGGTGGTGACGCCGTCCACAATGCCGAGCGGCACGAAGGTTTCGATGTCTTTCAGGCTGCCGGTGTCGAGGAAGAGTTTCATGGGAAAGTCTACGGAGTCTACGGAGTCAACGGAGTCAGTACGGAGTCAACGGAGTCTAACTCGAGTCTACCGAGTCTACCGAGTCTACCGAATCTCAATCCCTCGCCTCGACCGGGTTGGTGAGGTCGCCCACGCCTTCGACGCGCACGGTGAAGGTGTCCCCCGGCGACAGGACGCCGATGCCCGAGGGCGTGCCGGTCGAGATGATGTCACCCGGCTCGAGGGTCATGATGTTCGTGATGTAGGCGATCAAGTCCTCGACGGGGAAGATCAGCTGCGCGGTGGTGGACGCCTGGCGCCGCTCGTCGTTGAGCAGCCCCTCGATCGTGATGTTCGCGGGGTCGAGGCCGAGCGCAATGCACGGGCCGACCGGCGCGAAGGTGTCGTATCCCTTGCAGTGCGAGTACCTGGAACCCGCGGCGCTGCAGGTCTCGCGCGGTCACGTCGTTCACGCACGTGTACCCGAGCACGTGCTCGAGCGCCCGCTCGCGGGGCACGCGCGTCGCACGCTTGCCGATCACCGCGCCCACCTCGGTCTCGTAGTCGATGCGGCCGACGCCGGACGGCAGGCGAATCGGGTCGCCCGGGCCGATGACGGCGGTGGACGGCTTGATGAAGATGACGGGCTCGGTCGGCGCCGGCTTGCTCTGCTCGGCGGCGTGATCGCGGTAGTTGAGCCCGATGGCCACGATCTTCGAGGGCTGCACGGGCGCGAGCAGCCGGGCGCCCTCCGGCAGATCGCGCGGGAAATACCCCTCGGCAATCGGGTCGCCGAGCCGGTACTCGCCGAAGACGTCCCCGTCAATCGGGCACAACCGGCCGGCGCGGTCGGCCGCGTGGCGAATCACTCCCCGGTACTCGATGCGATAGATGCGGTCCATCGGAACCTCGCGTTGAAGATTACCGCGCCGTCTCTTCCACCGCGTTCGACGGCGTGCTGCGGTTGCCGGTCGTGTCCACCGCGACCACCGTGTAGACGTAGCGAACGCCGCGCGCCGCGGTTGCGTCGCGGAACGTCGTCTCCTTGATCGGCTCCGGGGTCAGCGGGCGCGGCGCTCCGCCTGCCTCCGCGCGCATCACCAGGTAGCCGGCCAGATCCGCCTCGGTGCTCGCCTCCCAGATCAAGCTGATCGCCCCTTCGCTCCCGACTGCTGCCAGCCCCGTGGGCGCCGCAGGCGGGAAGGTGTCTGCTGGCGTCACGCACGCGGCGGACGACGAGGCGCTCTCGGTCACCTCCCCGCCCGCCTGCAGGACCGTCCGCACGACGAAGCACCGCTCCTTGCCGTACTCCACGTGCGGATCCGTGAAGGTCGGGGTCTCGAGCAGCTTGTCGTTGAGAGGCTTGGCCACCGCCGTCGCCTCGACGACGCTCGGAGAAGCGTGTGCGCCCTGACCTGGCACCGATCCGGCCGCAGGCTCGCGCGGCGCGTCGTACACGTGATAGCCGCCAACCAGCGCCCGCAGGCCGCGCGGCGTCGACGCCAGCTCGCCCTCCGCCGCGGGCGGCTGGATGGGTCTCGGCATGTCCGGCGGCGGCGTCCACGACACGGTCACTCCGCTGGCGTCGTAGGACGCGTTGACGCCCAACGGCGCCGACGGGGCCGGGCCGAGCGGCACCGGCTGGGGCGCGGTGAAGGAACCCCGCTGCCCCTTGTGATTCACGCCGACGGCGAAATACAGGCGGGCGTCGCCACTCTTCCGCGCCACCTGGAGCAGCGGCTGCCACGGGTCGGTGAAGACTGGCGGCTGCTTGCCGCGGCGGGGGATCTCCATCGGTGTTGCCTGCGCCGCTCCGAGCGTCTCCGCCACGGTCAGCAGGTTGCCCTGGTCGAACCCGTTGGCCATCGATGGCGGGGGCGGCGTCTTGCCGCTCGCGGCGCGCGGCGCGTCGTCCCCTTCCTCCAGCGGGCGGCGGACGGGAATCGCGGTAACGAGCGTGGCGTACCTGACGACGTCGGCAGGCGTCGGCGCCGGCCCGGTGAATCCGTACACTTCCACCCGCTCGATGTCGGCGGGACGGGTGTTGTCGCTGTTCGCCTCGGGGATGCGGAACTGGAGGTACGCGACGGTGCCGGCCCGCCGCGCCGCCACGTCCTGGGGGACAACAGGGACCTTGACGAGCGGCGCCAGAGGGGGTCCCTTCTTGCCGCAGGCGGGGCCGACCACGGCGGCGGCGAGGACCAGGGCCGCCGCGAGGCGAAGCGAACGGCGCCGCAGCAGCCCGCCCTCGCGTGCCGGTGCATTCGAACGAACCGGGAGGTCCCTGTCGATCACAGGATGTATCGCGTGAGGTCCTCGTTCTTGACGATGTCGGCCAGCATCCGGTCGACGTAGGCGGCATCAATAGTAATCGATTTCTCCGGGAGGTCCGGCGCCTCGAAGGAGATCTCGTCGAGCAGCTTCTCCATCACCGTGTGCAGCCGCCGGGCGCCGATATTCTCCGTCCGCTCGTTGACCAGCGTCGCGAAGTCCGCGATCCGATCGATCGCGTCGGGCCTGAAGTCCAGCGTCACCCCCTCGGTCTCGAGCAGCGCCATGTACTGTTTCACCAGCGCGTTCTGCGGCTCGGTGAGGATGCGCACGAAGTCGTCCTTGCCGAGCGGCTCCAGCTCCACCCTGATCGGGAAGCGTCCCTGCAGCTCCGGGATCAGGTCCGACGGCTTCGACACGTGGAACGCACCCGCCGCGATGAACAGGATGTGATCGGTCTCCACCATCCCGTACTTCGTGTTGACGGTCGTCCCCTCGATGATCGGCAGGATGTCGCGCTGCACTCCCTCGCGGCTGACGTCCGGGCCGTGGCCCCCCTCGCGGCCCGGCAATCTTGTCGATCTCGTCGACGAAGATGATCCCGGCCTGCTCGACGCGCTCCACCGCCACGCGGGCCACGCTCTCCATGTCCACGAGCTTCTGCTGCTCTTCGCCCAGCAGGTAGTCCATCGCCTCGGACACCTTCATCCGGCGCTTCTTGGTCCGCCCCTGGAAGAGCCCCGGCAGCATGTCCTTGATGTTGATGTCCACCTCCTCGACGGAGGAGCCGGCGATGATCTCGAAGGACGGGAACGACCGCTCCCGCACCTCGATTTCCACCGTCCGATCGTCGAGGCGGCCGTCGCGCAGCTGGTCGCGCATCTTCTCGCGCGTCGCCTTCGCCCGCTCGCGCGCGGCGTGCGGGTCCTCGTCGGGGGCCGGCGAGGACGGCGGGAGCAGCAGGTCGAGCAGCCGCTCCTCCGCGTTGTGCTCGGCCTTGTGCTGCACCTCCTCCATCTTCTCCTCGCGCACCATGTCGACGGCAGATCTCGACCAGGTCGCGCACCATCGACTCGACGTCGCGCCCGACGTAGCCCACCTCGGTGAACTTGGATGCCTCCACCTTGAGGAACGGCGACTGCGCGAGGCGCGCCAGGCGCCGCGCGATCTCCGTCTTGCCGACGCCCGTCGGCCCGATCATCAGGATGTTCTTCGGCGCCACCTCCTGCGCCATCTCCGGCGTCAGCTTCTGCCGGCGCATGCGGTTGCGCAGGGCGATCGCGACCGCGCGCTTCGCGTTGTGCTGGCCGACGACGTACTTGTCCAGCTCCGCGACGATCTGGCGCGGCGTGAGCGATTCGGCGGGCGCGGACAGCGACTCCGGCAGGTAGATGGGCATGCTCAAAGTTCTTCAATCGTGATGTTCGCGTTGGTGTAGATGCAGATGCCGGCGGCGACGGTCATCGCGGTCTCGGCGATCGCGCGGGCGTCGAGCGACGTGTGCCTGGCCAGCGCCCGCGCGGCCGCCAGGGCGTACCCGCCCCCCGACCCGATGCCGACAATACCGTCGTCCGGCTCGATCAGGTCCCCGTTGCCCGACAGCAGGAACGTGGACCGCGGGTCGAGTGACGATGAGCATCGCCTCGAGACGGCGGAGGATGCGGTCGGTTCGCCAATCCTTCGCCAGCTCCACGGCCGATCGCTCGATGTTGCCGCGGTACTGTTCCAGTTTCGCCTCGAACCTGGCGAAGAGCGCAAAGGAATCGGCCGCGGAACCGGCAAAGCCGGCCAGCACCTTGTCGTTGTACAGGCGCCGGATCTTCCGCGCCGTCTGCTTGACGACCGTGTCGCCGAGGGTCACCTGGCCGTCGCCGGCCAGGACCGCCCGGCCGTTGTGTCGAACCGCGAGAATCGTTGTGCTGTGGTACATGGCAGGCAGGGATGATGCCGGGGTGGACAGGCGTGCCTAGTCAGGGATGCCGGTTGGTCCGAGTCTATCGGATGCCCGAAAAAGGTGTCAAGAAAACGGCGCGGCTGTGCTAAAGCGGTGACAGCCGGGCCGGGAGGGACTGGCGGCGCGGCGCGATTCGGCGTATTTTGCTTGAAAGGCGCAGGGACCGATTGGCAACCCTGTTGCTCTCCCCCGGTTAGGCGCAGGACACTTCCCCCGGTCGCGCCAAGGAGCCCATCATGAGATCGTTGATCTACGCCTTCTCGGGAGCGGTGGTTCTTTTCGCCCTGTCGGTCGGCGCGCCCGATGTCTGGGCCCAGCACCACGGTGGGGGCGGGGGCGGCGGCGCGCGCACTCCCAGCGGCGGTGGTGGTGGCGGCGGCGGCGGCAGCGCGGTGAGCCGCGGGTCGGGCGGCGGCGGTGGCGCGTCCGGCGGCGGCCACGCGACGAGTTCCGGCGGTGGCACCCGCTCCGCGGGGCCGAGCAGCGCCGGCGCACCGTCCGGCGGCGCGGCGCGCCCGCGCGATGGCGGCCGGCCAAACAACGGCAATCCCACGATTGGACAGGCGGCGCAGCGTCCCGGGTACTCCACGGGAGGACACCCCGGGTACCCCGGCTACCACCCCGGCTACTACCCGGGCGGCGGCTATTATTACGGCTATTACCCCTATAACCCCTACTACCTGTACGGCTTTGGCGCCTTCGGCCTCGGCGCGTTCTACTACGACCCCTACTGGTGGGGCTACCCGGCGTACGGGTACGGCGGCTATGGCGGCTACTACGGGGGCGGCGGGTACTCCGGCGGCGGCTATGGCGACAGCGGCTACGGCCAGCAGGAAGATGTCGTCAAGGGCGGCCTCAAGCTCAAGATCGAGCCAAAGAACGCGGAAGTCTTCGTGGACGGCTCTTTCGCCGGGACCGTCGACGAGTTCGACAGCCCGTTCCAGCGTTTGAACCTGGCGGCAGGCCCGCACCGGCTCGAGGTCCGGGCGAACGGCTACCAGACGCTCACCTTCGACGTGAAGATCGAGCCGCGGGTCACGATCAGTTACAGCGCGCAGCTCCAGGCGGCGCAGCCTGGCCGGTAGCGACGGCCTCGGCCGTTGTCTTCCCACGCGCTTGGGAGTAAGTTGTACGGTGGCCGGTTGTCTCTTCCGCAGAGGAGTGGCCATGAAATCCGTCTTCAACACGTTCACGGGCGCGGTTGCGGTTCTGGCGCTGGCCGTCGCGACGCCCGCTCTGTCGCAGCAGGGCGGCGCGGGCGGAGGGGTCCACTCCGGCGGCGGCGGCGCGGGTGGCGCCGGTGGCGGTGGCAGCAACGGGCCTGCAGGCTCGAGCGGCATGAGCGCGGCAAGCGGCGGCAGCAGCGGCGGTGGCGTCAGCAGCGGTGGTGGCTTCAGCGGCGGTGGCGGCGGCAACAGCGGCGGCGGCTACAGCGGTGGAGGCGGGGGCACGAGCGGCGGCTCTAGCGGGGGCGGCGGGTTCAGCGGCGGCGGCTCCTCGCCAATGGGCGGCGCACGGCCGATGGGCGGCGAGCGTGTCGGCCGGTCCGAAGCCGGCGGCGCGACGCTGCGTTCCGGCGCGGCCCGCAACGAGTTGGCCGCGGACCCCGGCAACCGCGCGGTGCCCGGTGGAAGCCGACCGAACTACGGCAACACCCCGAGCGTCGGCAGTGCCATCCCGCGCGGCGCCTACGTTCCCCCCGCGGGAACGGGCGGGGGCGGGAGCAGCTGGACGCCGTCCGACGGCTACTGGTGGAACACCGGCGGCTACTACGGCGGCTCTTACGGCAGCTATTACTGGTGGAATCGACCCTACTGGATGTACGGGTATGCCTACTATCCGTACGACCCGTTCTACCTCTACGGCTACGGCGCCTACGGCTTGGGATTCCTCTATTACGATCCGTTCTGGTTCAATTCCGGCGGTGGTTCCGCCGGTTCCCTGATGTACGGCGGCAACTGGCCGTCGGCGGGTGGGGGCGGCGCGTCCATCCCGTGGTCGGGCGGCGTGAGTTCCAGCGACACGAGCGGATGGTCCACCGGCACGAACGTCGTGAAGGGCGGTCTCAAGCTGAAGGTCACGCCGAAAGATGCCGAGGTCTACGTGGACGGCTACTACATCGGCCGCGTGGACAACTACAATGGCGCGTTCCAGCGCCTCGAGCTCCCGGTGGGCCTCCACCGCGTCGAGCTCCGGGCGAAGGGCTTCAACAACGTCTCGTTCGAAGTGAAGATCGAGCCGCGCGACACGATGTCCTACCACGGCTCGATGCAGGCTCTGCAACCGGTCAAGTAAGGTCGCAGTCACGGCCGCAGGCGCGAGTTGCTCCGACCTCGCGCTTGCGGCCGCGGTCTCCGTCACCCTTCATGGAGTCTTCGTGAGCACGCTCTTCGCCTGGGTGTCCTCGGCGTCCGAAGACGTGTCGCTGCTCACCCGCGCGTACCTCCCCGAACTGCTCGTCGTCACCCTCTTCGTCCTGCTGTCGTACGGCATTCGCCGGGTGTTCGCGCGTGAACGCCGCTCCTCGCGGTAGATCCGCCCGCTTGCTGTCGGCGGTGGCCGCTGTTTCGGGCCTCTACGACCTCGCACTTGGCGCCGCGCTGCTGCTGGGGCGCTCGTGGCTCGTCCGCGCGTTCCACGTGCCGCCCCCCGTGCCTGCGATCCACGCGGACCTCAACGGCCTGTTCGCCCTCGCGATCGGCATCGGGTACATCCTCCCCTACCGGCGCCCTGACCAGTGGCGCGCGTACCTCTGGCTGATGGGCCCGTTCCTCAAGGGTCTTGGCGCCGTGCTGTTCGTGGCCGATCACTTCCTGCGGGGATCGCCGGACTCGTTCCTGGTGTTCGCGGCGTGCGACGGGCTGCTGGCACTGGTCACGCTGTGGGTGTTGCTCAGCCGTGAGCCTTAAGCCTTGAGCCCTCTGTATCGGAGTATCAGGTACAGCGGGATTCCCGCGACGATGATCGCGGCGCCCCACAGCGAGGGGCCGGGACGGCCGATGACCGCGGCTCCGGTAATCGCCAGCGAGGCGATGACGAAGATGGCGGGCGCGACCGGGTAGCCCCACGCCTTGAACGCGCGCGGCTCGTCCGGGTACCGGCGGCGCAGGATGAAGACGCTGCTCACGGCGAAGGCGGAAAACAGCAGCACCGCGAACCCCGTGTACTCCGCGAGCTGGTCCTTCGTGTTGGTGAGCACCAGCAGCGAACTCCACACCGCCTGCGCGGTGATGGCCACCCAGGGCGTGTGGAAGCGCGGGTGCACACGCGCGGCTGCCGAGAAGAACGCGCCATCGCGCGCCATCGCGAAGTACACGCGCGGCCCGGCGACGGTCATGGCGCTCAGGCTGCCGATCAGGACGACGACGGCGAGCGCGCCCAGCAGGCGCGACGCGACGGGGCCGAGCAGCGTGTCGGCGGCGACCATCGCGATCTCCGACTGCGCACCGCTGGCCAGCGCGTCGATCGGCACCGCGTAGAGATACAGGAGATTGAGGCCGAGGTAGAGCAGGACCACCGCGCCGGTGCCGAGCGCGAGCGCGATCGGCACGTTCCGTCCCGGATCGCGAATCTCCTCGGCCACGTAGGAGGCCGCGTTCCAGCCGCTATAGGCGAACATGACGACGATGAACGCGAGCGGCAGGTTGAACGACGCGGAGGCCGCGGGCGCGGTGAGGTGTGCCACGCTGCCGTGGCCGATCGCCAGGCCGACGGCGACAAAGAGCGCCAGCGCGCTGACCTTCACGGCGGCGAGCGTGTTCTGCACGAGGCGGCCGGGGCCCAGCCCCCGGATGTGAATCAGCGCCAGCCCGATGATCGCCGAAAGCGCGACAATGGTGCGTGGCGAGAAAAGGAGCGCGGGCAGGCCGGGCAACGGGATCGTGAAGATGGGCGTCGGATCGCCCGCGGCCGGTACGAAGCGCCCGAGGTAATCCGAGGCGCCGAGCGCGCCGGCGGCGATGGCGCCGGCAAACCCGGCGACAAACGATGTCCAGCCGGTGAGGAACGCGGCGAGGCCCCCGAAGCCCTCGCGCAGGTAGACGTACTCGCCGCCCGAGCGCGGGCGCAGCGTTCCCAGTTCGGCGTAGGCCATCGCGCCGATGAACGCGAGCAGGCCGCCGGCGAACCAGACGGCGAGGAACCCGATGGGGTGCGGCACGGCCTGCGCGATGATGCGCGGCGTGATGAAGATGCCTACGCCGACGACATTCGAAATGACGATAGCGGCGGCGTCGAGGGGACCAAGACGGCGTTCGAGCGTTTGCGGCGGCGCTTCGACGGACACGGCCTGCATTATAGGATGAGCGATGCCTCTCCCATCAGCGTTTCCGTGGGCCGGGCTGCTTCTCGGCTGCTGCGTCTGCGCGGCCTGGCTGACCGATCCCCCTCCCGGCGACGAGGCGGAAGGGTCCCAGGACCGCCAGGCCGCGGCGCGCGCGCGCATGGTCGAAGAGCAGATCGCGCGCCGGCAGGTGCGGAACCCCGCCGTCCTGGACGCGATGCGCGCGGTGCCGCGGCACCTGTTCGTCCCTGACGACATGGTGGCCGATGCCTACGACGACACTCCGCTCCCCATCGGCCACGGCCAGACCATTTCTCAGCCCTACATCGTCGCGCTGATGACCGAGCTTGCCCGACCGCAGCCGTCCGACCGCGCCCTCGAGATCGGGACGGGGTGCGGCTACCAGGCGGCCGTCCTGTCGCGTATCGTTCGCGAGGTCTTCACGGTCGAGATCATCGAACCGCTCGCCACCGCTGCAAAGGAAAGGCTGGCGCGGCTTGGCTACGCCAACGTCACCACGCGCACGGGCGACGGCTACCAGGGCTGGGCGTCCCACGCGCCGTTCGACATCATCCTCGTCACGGCCGCGCCGGAACAGGTACCCCAGGCGCTCGTGGATCAACTGCGCGCACGCGGCCGGATGGTGATCCCGGTCGGCGGCCTGCTGAATCAGAACCTGGAGTTGATCGAGAAGGACGAGGGCGGGCGCCTGCACTCGCGCGTCGTCGCGCCGGTGCGCTTCGTCCCGATGATCAAGAAGGGACCCGACTAGGAAAGGGCGCGGCGGACGGGAGGCGCGGTACTCGCGCTTGTCGCTTGGCTACCGGGTGATCAGCTGACGCGTGACCTGGCGCTGGGTCACTTGCACCCAGTTGTTCGCCCGGTACTTGACGAAGATCTGGACGCGCGCGTCCACGAAGTTGCTGTTCTGCAGCATCTCGAGCCGCGGCTGCTCGCCGGTGTAACCGAGGTTGGACGTCAGGACCATCAGCGGGGTGCTCTGGCCGGGCGCCAGGCCCTCGGGGCCGATGGCGCGCACGTACGGCGGGGCTCCCCATTCTTCGTCCTGCTCGTTGAGGCGCGTGAACCGCGCGAACAGCTGGACGCTGGTGATTGGTTCGGTATCGGTGTTCTTCAGTCGAAGGGAGATCTCGGGAACGAGCTTGTTCTTGCCGCCCTCGACCACGCCCGCGTCGAACCAGCCCGTCGTCACGTCGGTGACCTGCAGGGCCTTCGCGATGTCCACCTGTCGCGAGGAGCAGCCGGACAGCGCAACGGCGGCGAGAAGGACGGCAGCAGATCGACGCATGTGGCGCATGAGGCTCATTCTATACGTCCTTGCCCCATTCGACACCGGCCGGGCAGCCACGGTTCCACAGGTGCCAGGCGGATGATGGCTGCTGACCGAACTGGGATGCTCTGTTCTACGTTCTACGTTCTAGCGTTCTCACTTCTCAGTTCTCACTCAGTTCAGGCCGAGCCCTTCTCAGCGGCCTGGAGCTCCTAGCCCCAAGCCCCTAGCCCCTAGCCCGTACCCAATCCTTCACCTCGACCCGCCGGGCGGCGTCCTCGGGCGACAGGCGGCCGGCCTTCAACGCCACCAGGTCGGCGGCCTTGATCCGAAGGGTGATGGTGGCGTCGGTGGGATTGCCCGGCAGCAGCTTCGGGGACATCTCGCGGGCGGCGACGTGGAGCCAGTCGTCGGCGTTCAGCTGAATGGTCGGCCCGTACTCCAGCATGATCTGGACGAGCGTCTTCTTCAGCTCGCCGATGTAGGCGGCGAAGGGGTCGGCTGCCCCCCGGTTCCCGGCCGCCACCGCCTTGACGCCCACCGTGTCGTCCGGCGCCTGGCCGGCGCCCCCGTACGCCGTGCCGCCGGCAGCCACCTTGGCCTGCATGCTCCGGACGATCGGGTCCAGCATGCGCGTGACCCGTGGGTCGTTGATCCGCTTCAGCTGCTCGTTCAACTGCTCGATGTCGGGTCCGAGGGCCGCGCCGGTGTCGAGGATGCGGAGGCTCCATTCGACGCTGCGGGGAATGGGCGGCAGGTCGACGTCGAAGAAGACGCCGTAGCCCTCGATGCGGAACGCGCGGGCCCGCGTGTTGCCCTCGAGGGTGAACATCGCCGGCATCCCGGCGCTCACCTGCAGCGCTTCCAACGCGCGACCGTGCACCACCTCCACGGCTCGCTGGAACGCGTCCTCCATGACTGTCATCTGGAGGCGAGACCTTTCCTGCGGCGGGCCGGAGGTCACGGAAGTCGCGGGTCGCGGCGTGGGCGGCGACTGCGCGCCAGCCGGCAGCGCGGCAAATGCGAGCGGAACGCAGAAGGTCGAAATCAGGCGGAGAGACTTCACGGTCCTACCTCTTGCAGTAGAGGGCTACTTCTTCTGCGACACGGTCAGCAGGTAGTTGATCAACTGCCGCTGCTGCGCCACTTCGGCACCCGTCTGGCCCTGGAGCTGCCCGAAGCTCTGCAGGACGCGCATCTGATCGGCGCGCCGCTGGACGCCGAACTCACCCTGGACCTGCGCAACGCGGTACGCCAGCTCCTTCTGCTGTCGCTGCTCGCTCTCGCTGACGCTCTGATCGATCAGCGTGCGGACGCGCGTCATCAGCTGGTGCTCGTCGGGGCTCGACGCGGCGACCGTCTGCATCGACGCCGCGCGCGCCGCCTCCAACTGCGCGCTGAAATCCCCTCGCAGCTGCCGCTCGAGCGCCGCGAGGTCCGTGCGCGACGCGGGAGCGTTCGGCCCGGCGTTCGCCTGCGACACCACTGCAGCGGGCGCGGCGATGTGCTGCCACCCGGTGCGGATGGACAAGCCATCGGCCCCATAGTGGACGTCGAGGTTGGCCAGGGCCGCCCCGGCAGCAAACAGCAGCACGGCCGCCGCGGCACGCGCCCACCCGGGGAGCGGCCGATTCCACCACCGCGCGGGGCGCAACACGGTCGCGGGAGCGGCCACTTCCTCGTCGCGCACCAGGCGGAAGCTGCCAGCCGCGGCAGGCGGAACCCACTCGGCGAGCGCCTGTCGGACGTCGCCCAGGCCGCCGACTTCGGCCGCACACGAGGCGCACGATGCGAGGTGCGTTTCGACGAGGCCGCGATCGTCGGCCTCGCACTCGCCGTAGATGTACGCGATCAGCGTCTCCTTGTCGGAGCAACTGAACTCTCGGGTCATATCGCCCTCATCACCCGGGCGGGCTTGGCCGCCCCGTCCCGGGTCGCCAGCCCGTTGGCCGACCCTATCCCGTTCTTCTCCAACTCGCGACGCAGCACGCTGAGGCCCTGGTAGAGCCGTGTCTTCACCGTGCTGAGCGGGCACCCGAGCAGTTCCGAGATTTCCTGGAACGTGAGCCCGTGGTACTCCTTCAGCACGATTGCCGTGCGCTGATCCTCGGGCAGGCTGCGCATCGCGCGCGCCACCGCCCGGCTCAAGTCCTTGCGCGCGACCGCCTCGTCGAAGCGCTCGACGTCCGCGCCCTCCCCGGCCAGTTCCACCAGGTCCACGCCGTCGGGTGTCGCGACGACGGGCGCCCGGCGCTCGCGGCGCAGCCAGTCGCGGCACAAGTTGAGCGCGATCCGGTAGAGCCACGAGGAGAACTTCGCCTGGCCCTTGAAGCCGCCAAGCGCCCGGAAGGCGCGGAGAAAGGTCTCCTGGCAGACGTCCCGGGCGTCCTCTTCGCGGCCCAAGGTCCGGTACGCGAGGGCGTAGATCGGCCTCTCCCACCTCTTGATGAGCTGGTTGAAGCATTCGGTGTCGCCACCGACCGAGCGCGCAACGAGTTCCTCGTCGGTCAGACCGACGAGAACGGCAACGTCCTGCAGGAGGTCCTCCGGTGGCTCCGACTCGGCACCCGCGGGTACGGGTGGATCCGGCCTCCGCAAATTAAGACGCCGGAACGCCTCAAAGAGTCGGGGCCGATCTGCCGCCGCCGGCCCTCTGGCGGCCGCAACTCTCTGTCGGAATAGCCCATTATAACCATCGCACCAACTCGGCCGGACGGTATAATCCGCCCCGTATGACTCCTGGCGACTCGTCGACCCCGGCACTGTCACGCGCCGTGGACGAGGCAGGGCAGGACCTGCGCGAGGTGCTGCAGGCGTTCTCCCGGACCGCCTCGTCGGCGTTCAACCTGCCCGCGGGCCTTGCCGTCCTCTGCCGCTCGACCGCAGACACCTTCGGCGCCTCGCGCGTCTCGGCGTGGCTGCACGACCGGCGATCGCGCGAGCTCGTGCTCTCGGCCTCGTCCGATCCCTCGGGCGCCGCCGAAGGCACGCGAATCCGCTCGGACAGCGAGATCCTCCCGGCGATCGCCCTGACACGGCACCGGCCGGTCCGGCTCGACCCCGCAGCGGGCGGCTCGAAGACCGTCATCGCGCTGCCGCTGCGCGGCCGGCGCCGCGCGCTCGGCGTCCTCGTGTTCGAAGGCCTCGGTCCCGAGGTGGAGCCCCGGCTGGTCGTGGAACTGGAGGATCTCGGCCGCCAGCTCTCCGCGTCGATCGAAAACCTCCTGCTCCTCGAAGACGTGCTGCGGGCGCGCCGCGAGCTGGCGCAGACGTTCGACTCGCTCGAAGACCTGATCGCGATTTGCGACGCCCGCCTCCGCGTGGTGCACGTCAACCGGACCCTGTCCGACCGCGTCGCGCACCCGCGCGATCGCATCTTCGATCGGCCGCTCCAGGAGGTGGTCGGGGAGGAAGCGGGCGAGTGGCTCGCCTCGATACGGATAGCCGAAGGCGCGCATGACCCGGCGACCTACGCGAAGGAACTGGACGACGAGGTGCTCGGTGGGCGCTTCACGATGACGGTCACGCCGATTCCCGGCGCGGACCTCGGAGGGTACGGCGCGGTCTTCGTCGCTCGGGACATCACCCGGCAGGCGCGCCTCGAATCGGAGCGCGCGGAACTGCAGCATCGGCTGGCGCAGGCGGAGAAGCAGGCCGCGGTTCGCGAGCTGGTCAAGCGGATTGCCCGGGACCTGAAGAGCCCCTTGGAGGCGATCGCGGACCGCGCCGGCTCGCTCGCGGGACGAACGAACCGGCCGGCCGCGATGCGGAAGGACGTCGCGGCCCTCACGTCGGAGGCCGGCCGGGCGCTGCGAATGGTGGAGGATCTGCTGGTCCTCGCCGGGGGACGGCGGAGCCCGAAGAAGGCGTAGGGCGTGTGCTAACATGACCTGTCCCTTGAGGGTTTGCGCGCGACAGCGTGTCACCAGCGCCCGTGCTGCAGTGGGCGAAGCTCGACCGGTCGGATGATCCAGATTTCCTCCCTCACCAAGTCCTTCGGCGATCGGGTGCTCTTCGACAACGTCACCTGGCAGATATCGGACGGCGATCGTGTCGGCCTCTGCGGCGTGAACGGTTCGGGCAAGACCACGCTGCTGAAGATCTTCGCCGGCATGGAGGAGGCAGACTCCGGCAGCGTCGTGAAGCCGTCGGGCCTCACCGTCGGCTACCTCCCTCAGGACGGCCTGGTTCACAGCGGCCGCTCGCTCTACGAGGAGGCGATCCTCGCCTTCGCGCCGCTGCTCGCGGTCAAATCCGAAATGCACGAGCTCGAGGAGCGCCTCGGCCACCCGGACGTCCCGGACGCCGAGCACGAGGCGATGCTCGCCCGCTACAGCGACCTGCAGGATCACTTCAGGCTCCACGACGGCTACAGCATGGACCTGAAGCTGGCGACGGTCCTCAACGGACTGGGCTTCGGCGCCGACGACTTCAACCGCCCGACCGAGACGTTCTCGGGCGGCTGGCAGATGCGTATCGCGCTCGCGAAGCTGCTGCTCGCGCGCCCCAACCTCCTGCTGCTGGACGAGCCGACCAACCACCTCGATCTCGAGGCGCGCAACTGGCTCGAGGAGTACCTGCACGACTACCCGCACGCCGTCATCCTCGTGTCGCACGACCGGTACTTCCTCGATACGGTCGTCACGCGGATCGCTGAGGTGTACCTCCGGCAGTTGAACGACTACGTCGGCAACTACAGCCACTACCTGGAGGAGAGCCAGGCCAAGCTGGAACGGGTGCGCGAGGCCAAGAAGCAGCAGGACGAGGAAGTCGAGCGGATCAAGATGTTCATCGGCCGGTTCCGCTACCAGGCGACGAAGGCCGCCCAGGTGCAGAGCCGGATCAAGATGCTCGAGAAGATCGTCCCCATCGAAGTGCCGCCCGAGCGCAAGCGAGTGCACTTCAGCTTCCCGACCGCGGTGAAGAGCGGCCGGATGGTCTTCGAGTTGAAGCACGCGCGCAAGGCGTACGGCGACAAGGTGGTGTTTCGCTCGCGCGACCCTCCACGTCGAACGCGGCGACCGCATCGCCATCGTCGGACCGAACGGGACCGGCAAGTCCACGCTCATGCGCATGCTCGCGGGCGTCGAGGCGCCCGATTCCGGCGCGCGGCACGAAGGGCACCAGGTCGTCATGCAGTACTTCGCGCAGGACGAGGCGGCGAAGCTCGACCCGACGCTCACCGTCTACGACACGCTCGGCGCCGGCTCCCCGATGCAGATGGTGCCGGCCATCCGGAACATCCTGGGCGGCTTCCTCTTCTCCGGCGACGACGTGTACAAGAAGGTGGGCGTGCTGTCGGGCGGCGAGCGCACGCGCCTCGCGGTCGCGCGCATGCTGCTCCGCCCGTCGAACACGCTGCTCCTCGACGAGCCGACCAACCACCTGGACCTCGATTCGAAGGACGTGTTGCTCGACGCGCTCCAGGATTACGGCGGCACCCTGATCTTCGTCTCGCACGACCGCTATTTCGTCGAGAAGCTCGCGAACCGGATCGTCGAGGTGGGCAGCGGCGAGGCGCACAGCTATCCCGGGCGCTACGACGAATTCCTGTGGAGCAAGCAGGTTCGGGCGAGGGCGCCCGAACCGGCGGGCCGCGGGGCGGCGAAAGCGCCACAGGCGTCGAACCGGGCCGCCGCCCCGGCGAAGAGTTCTTCATCCGGCGGCCGGGCGACCGCCGGCGGAACCGCGGTCCAGGCGCCCCCAACGCCGCGCGAGACTCCCGAGGATCGCGAGGCGAAGCGACAGACGCAGATCCAAGCGCGCCGCCGCGACCGCGCGCTGAAGGCGCTCAAGGCGAAGGTCTCGGAGCTCGAGGACCGCATCGCGGCGTGTGAGACGGCCATCAAGGACCTCGAACAGGCGATGGCCAGCCCCGGCTTCTACGACGACCGGAGCGCGGCGCAGCCGATGGTGGATCGCCACCAGGCGCTGATGTGGGAGGTCGGCGATCTGATGCATCAGTGGGAACAGCTGCAAGGGTCGCTCGAAGAGTAGAGCGACAGGCGAGACGCCCTGACGACAGGCGAGACGCCTGTCCTACGACGGACTTGACCCGGCGATTACATTTCTGTAATCATCCTACGGGTCGTTTCGGCCACAAACGATTGTTTTCAAAGCGTTTCCGGCCCTTCAACCCGGGGTACATCATTTGCCCCGTTGTGGTCGGTTTGCCCCACGAACGGGCGTCGGGGCCCGACGGAGCGCACGAACTTGGGATCGTACCGGTCGGCAATTACACTATTGAAATCGCCCGCACATCCGATATCCGGCAAGGACCTCATGACAGACCGTCCTGAACGGCGCGGGCGCACGTCGTCGGCCGGGCGCCTCCGCGCCTCCGCGCAGAATGGGAAGGGTGAGGCCGGGTCTGCGCCGGCCCCAGACGATACGGCGTCGGTCAGCGATCGCTTCTTCCGGCAGCTCGTTCTCAGCATGCGCAACGGCGTGCTGGCCATCACGCGCGACGGCCGGCTGGTGGTGCTCAACGAGGTGGCGTCCCGCATCCTCGACCTCGGGCCCCGCCCGGACGCGATCGGGCAGCCGTACAGCGAGGTCCTGGCAGACCAGCCCGACATCCTTCGCATTCTCGCGGCGGCCTTCGACCTGCAGCACCTGCCCAACCGCGCCGAACTGAGGTTGAAGGGTTCGGGCAAGGTGATCGGCTACACGCTCTCGCACATCCTCGACGATCACGGTCGGCCGGAGGGCGCGGCGCTCTTCTTCAAGGACCTCACGCTCGTCGAGCAGCTGGAGGAGCGCGAGCGGCTGCGCGACCGCCTGGCGGCGCTCGGCGAGATGGCGGCGGCGATCGCCCACGAGGTCAAGAACCCGCTCGCGGGCATCGAGGTGATGGCGGGCCTCCTGCGCCGGCGCATCCCGGAATCGCCGGACGCCCAGGCGCTGCTCAACGACATCATCAGCGAGGCGAAGATCGCCAACGCGATCGTCCTCGAGGTGCTGGAGTTCGTCCGGCCGATTCGCCTCCAGGTTGAGCGTACGTCCATCGCGCAGGTGCTGCACGACGCGGTCACGCTGGCCGAACGGCACGTGAACCGCGGCGGGGTGGCGGTGACGATGAACATCCAGGAGCAGCTGCCGCTGATCCAGGCGGATCATCACCAGCTGTGCCAGTTGTTCAGCAACCTGTTGATCAACGCCCTGGAGGCGCTCGGCGGCAACGGCATGATCTCCATTTCGGCTTCCCAGGGCGTCCAGTACCAGGAGCCGGCGGCCGGCAAGCTGGACCCGGGGGCGACGGTCGTCGTGGAAATCGCGGATGACGGCCCGGGGATCCCTCCAGACATCCTCGAGCGCGTGTTCAACCCGTTCTTCACCACCAAGCCCCAGGGCTCGGGCCTCGGGCTCGCGATCGTCCGCAAGATCGTGGACGCGCACGACGGGCACATCGATCTGGTCAGCGGGTCGCATGGGACGCGGTTCCGGGTGACGCTCCCGCTCAACAGCGGCGAGGGATGGCTCCAGTAAGCGGATTTCACGAGGTACAGCCATGGGTCGGATTCTCATCGCCGACGATCACGACGCCTTGCGGCGCGGCCTGGTTCGCGCGCTGACCGAGGCGGGCCACGACGTGGACGAGGCGCCGAACGGCAACGCCGCCATCCAGCGGCTGCACGACGGCTACTACGACGTCGTGCTGACGGACCTGAAGATGGGCGGCAGCGACGGCCTGGAAGTCCTCCGGACGACGAAGGCGCTGCACAGCTCCACCGCGGTCATCCTGATGACGGCGTTCGGCTCCGTGACGACCGCCGTCGAGGCGATGAAGAGCGGCGCGTTCGACTTCGTGCAGAAGCCGTTCGAGATCGAGGAGATGGAGGTGAAGATCGAGAAGGCGCTCGAGATGCGCCGTCTCCGCCACGAGCTCGACTACCTGCGCCACACGCAGAACGACATCTACAACTTCGACAAGATCGTCGGCAGCAGCGGGGCGCTGGCCAAGGTGCTCGGCGTCGTGAAGAAGGTGGCGAAGAGCAACACCACCGTGCTGATTCGCGGCGAGACGGGCACGGGCAAGGAACTGATCGCCGGCGCCATCCACCACAACTCGCTGCGCGCGTCCCGCAACTTCGTCCGGGTCAACTGCGCGGCGCTCCAGGAGAACCTCCTCGAGTCCGAGCTGTTCGGGCACGAGAAGGGCGCCTTCACGGGCGCCGACAAGCAGCGGATCGGCCGCTTCGAACAGGCGGACGGCGGGTCGCTCTTCCTCGACGAGATCGGCGACATGAGCGCCAGCACGCAGGCGAAGATCCTGCGCGTGCTGCAGGAGCACGAGTTCGAGCGCCTGGGCGGTACCCGGACGTTGAAGGTGGACGTGCGGCTGATCGCGGCGACCAACCGAAACCTGGCGCAGATGGTGTCCAGCGGGCAGTTCCGCGAGGACTTGTACTACCGCCTGAACGTCGTCTCGATCGAGATGCCGCCGCTGCGGGAGCGCAAGGACGACATCCCCGCGCTGGCCGAGTTCTTCGTGCGTCGGTTCTCCGGCGAGCTGAAGAAGAAGATGGACAACATCCATCCCGAGGCCGCGAAGATGCTGCTCCGCTACAACTGGCCGGGCAACATCCGCGAGCTGGAGAACGCCATCGAGCGGGCGGTGCTGTTGACCGAGGGCTCCCAGATCAAGCCGGACGACCTGCGCCTCGGTGAGATCTCGACGAGCGGGGGCGATGACGCGGCGTCA
This sequence comes from uncultured Acidobacteriota bacterium, assembly GCA_963724775.1. Classification (GTDB taxonomy): domain Bacteria; phylum Acidobacteriota; class Vicinamibacteria; order Vicinamibacterales; family Fen-181; genus CAVRWB01. The sequence goes on along the minus strand of CAVRWB010000012.1, from coordinate 367,612 downwards.
ATCGTGAGGATTCCGCCGTCCGGCATCTCGCTCGAAGAGATCGAGAAGCGGGCGCTGATCGAAGCGCTCAAGATGTCCAACTGGGTGCAGAAGGACGCGGCCGAACTTCTCCAGATCAGCGCGCGCGTGATCAACTACAAGATCAAGACGCTGGGGATCGAGTTCCCGAAAGCCAGGCGGCCGGTCATGGAGGTGGAGCCGGTCTGAGCATCCGTGCACTTTGCACGCCTGCACTCCGTGCACTGTTCGTTACTCGTATCTCAGCGCTTCTGACGGCTGCACGGCGAGCGCGCGGCGCACCGGCACCAGGACCGCCAGCGCCGTCACCAGGAGAAGCGCGGCGACGCTGGCGGCAATCGTGGCCGGATCGTGCGGGTTCATCCCGTACAACAGGCTGCGGATCAGCCGCGCCAGTCCGAGCGCGGCGCCCACGCCGATCACGACGCCAATCCCGACCAGCATCCCCGCGTCCCCGAGCACGAGCCGAAGCACGCGCGAGCGCGGCGCCCCGAGCGCGAGGCGGATCCCAATCTCACGGGTCCGCCGCGCGACGAGGTACGAGATGACACCGTACAGCCCGACGCAGGCCAGCACGAGCGCGAGCATGCCGAAGAACCCCGCGAGGGTGGCGATCAGCCTCGCCTCCACGATGTTCGTGTCCACCTGCTCCTCGATCGTCCTCGTCTGCGTCAGCGGCACGGCGGGGTCGATCTGCGTGACGGCGCGGCGAATCCCGGCGGTCAGCCCCGGCGCGTCGCCGCGCGGTGCGCACGCAAATGGTCTTCTCCCCAAGCCCGCCCCGCCAGGACACGAGGTAGATCATCGGCTCGACCGCCTCGCGCAGCTCGAAGTAGCGCGCGTCCTTCACCACGCCGATCACCTCGTACGACCGGCTGCCGTCGTACTCCTCGGTGAACGACACGCGGCGGCCGAGTGGTGAGCCGCCGGCCAGGAACTTCTTCGCAAAGCTCTCGGTGACGATCGCGTAGCGCGGCCCTGGCGGCTCGGGCTCCGGTTCGCTGCGGCGGCGCAACTGCTCCGGGGGATCGGGCACGACCGAGGGATTGTCCTCGTCGCGGAACTCGCGCCCGAGCAGCAGCGGGATGCCAACCGTCTCGAAGTAGCGCGGGCCGACCGAGTTCATGTCGGCGTACCGCTGTTCTCCGGCCTTGAACTGGTAGCCCTCCACCGCGAAGTCGCCATTCCAGCGCGAACCGCCCAGCGGCGTGATCGACGCCAGCGCCACGGAACGCACGCCTGGCATCGCCTCAACCGAGGCCCGGAGCCGTTCGTAGAACTCCCTCAGGCGCTGTCCCTTGTACCCGTTTCGCATCGGATCCACGAAGGCCATCACCGTCTGTTGGCGCCGGAACCCGGCGTCCACGTCACGGAGATTCACGAGGCTGCGGCCGAAGAGCCCGGCCCCGATGGCGAGCAGCAGCGACAGCGCCACCTGGGTCACGACGAGCAGCCGGCGGAGCAACACGCGTGAGCTGCCCGACCGCCCGGGCACGTCATCCTTCAACGCGGGGACGAGCGCCGGCCGGCTGGCCTGCAGGGCCGGCGCGAGGCCCGCCAGCAGCCCGGTCAACAGCGATACCGCCGCGGTGAAACCAAGGACGGCGAGGTCGGGCGAGGCATCGATCGACACGCCCTCCCAGCCCGAGGTGGGCAGGAAGTTGGCCAGCACCACGCGGATCCCGAGATAGGCCAGTGCGACGCCCCCAACGGCGCCGAGGACGGCGATCGCCAGCCCCTCCACGAGGAGCTGCATCGCAATCTGCCGTCGGCTGGCGCCGATCGCGAGGCGAATCGCCACCTCGCGCTGCCGCGCCGCCCCCCGCGCCAGCATGATGTTCGCCACGTTCGCGCATGCGATCAGCAGCACGAGGCCGACCACGCCCATGACGACGAACAGCGGCTTCTGCAGGACGGTCCTCGCATAGGACCAGCCGGTGGCCGCCGGCACCAGGTAGAGCGACTGCCCGCGATTCACCTGGCCGTGCCGGGGGTCCGCCTTGCGCTCCTCTTCTTCCTGCGCCTTGAAGATCGACGTCAGCTGCCCCTCGATCGGCGCCGTGGCGGTGCCCGGCAGCACGCGGCCAACGATTCGGAACCACCAGTAGTGCCTGGTGTTCCAGACGCCCGGCGCCACGTGCTGAATCTCGGTGTGCATCGTCATCGGCACGTAAACGGCGACAGTGAGCGTGGGGTCGTGGCCGTTGAAGCCGCGCTGGACGACGCCGACGATGGTGAGCGGGAAGCCGTTGAGCCGCACAGTGCGGCCGACGACGCGCGGGTCCGAGGCGAACCGCGACCGCCAGTAGTCGTAGCCGAGCACCACCCACGGCGAAGCGCCCAACGCGCGGTCGTCCCCCGCGTTGAACAACCGGCCGAGCGCCGGCCGGACGCCCATCACCTCGAAGTAGTTTCCCGATACGAACTGTTTCTGGACCAGTTCCGCTACCCCGTCGCCCACCTGGAGCCCAAGCGACGACACGCCCGATCCGGCCGCCAGGCCGGCGAAGCCCTTCGTGCGGTCGCGAAATGCGACGTAGTCGGGGTAGTTCCAGGACAGGCGAGGCGAGCCAGCGTTCCGGTCGCCGCTCGCGACGAGCTGGAGTTCCTGCGGCGCCCGGACGGGCAGCGTCCGGAGCAGCACCGCATTGATCAGCGAGAAGATCGCCGTATTGGCGCCGATTCCCAGGGAGAGGGACAGCACGGCGAGCGCGCTCGTCCCCGGCGACCTGCGGAGCGCGCGCCAGGCCCACTTGAGATCGGACATCCGCCGGTCGAGGAACGGAGGCAACGTCACGGTCATTGGACGGATCCTGACGTCAAACGGTTAGACGGCAAATCCTACTCGACAACGCGGATTGAAAGGCGGATCAAAGGGAGAGGCACAGAGACACAGAGATGCACCTTGGGCAGCGCCACCTCTCTCGCCCTTCGCGCGCGCCGGGGCGCGCGGCGCCCGGGCCGGTCGCCCCGCGGTGAACACGGACGGGCATGAGGCGTGTTCACAGCGGAGCGACAGGCCCGGGCCGAAGCGGTCGGCTGCGCCGACCGCTCGAAGGGCTGGCGGCCTGGGTGGCCTCTGTGTCTCTGCGTCTCTCTTCAAAGACCTCTCGCGCCCGCTCTCGTTACTTCTGCTCGCGGGCGCGCGGGTGAGCTTTTCGGTAGACGTCGAGGAGCTGCGCGGCGTTGACGTGTGTATAGCGCTGGGTGGTGCTGAGCCGGACGTGGCCGAGCAGTTCCTGGATGGCCCGCAGATCCGCGCCGGCCTGGAGCAGGTGGGTGGCGAACGAGTGGCGGAGCGCGTGGGGGCTGATCCCGAACCGCGTGCTGCACGCGGCCACGTAGTGGCGCACCAGCCGGTGGACGTGCCTCGCCGACAGGCGCGTGCCTCGGTAGTTGAGGAAGAGCGGCTCAGCCGCGGCGTGCCGCCGTGCCGTCGCGCGCCCGCGTGGCGGCGGCGTTGCCGCCCGGCTTGCGGACCTTGCGAGGGCTTCCCTGTCCGGGAGCCAGGCCCGCAGCCCATCGGCCGCGCTCCGGTTGAAGGGGACGATCCGCTCCTTCCGTCCCTTTCCCATCACGCGAACCATGCGTGAACTGAGATTGAGGTCCTCGAGATCGAGGCCGACCAGCTCGCTGAGGCGAAGGCCCGAGGCATAGAACAGCTCGAGGATCGCGCGGTCGCGACGGCCGAGCGGCGTGCTGGTATCCGGCGTCTCGAGCAGTTTCGTGATCTCGTCGATGTCGAGGTGGCGCGGGACTTTCTGTTCGCGCTTGGGCGTCGCCACCAGCAGGCCGGGGTCGTCGTCGATCAGCCCCTCGCGCCGCAGGTACCGGAGGAACGTCCGGATGGCCGCGAGCTTGCGCGCGGCCGTCGCGCGCGAGTCGCCGACCCGGAACAGCTCCGCGAGGAATCCGCGGATGGCCGGGCGCGTGATGTCGGCGGGCTGGAGGTCGGGTCGCGGACGCGCGTAATGCGTGGACAGGTAGACGAGGAACTGCGAGAGATCGCTGTCGTAGGCGCGGACGGTGTGGTCCGAGGCGTTGCGGTTCAACCGCAGGAAGGCGAGGAAGTCGCGGAGCAGCTCTTTCACTGTAGTAGGCGGTAGGCAGTATGCAGTAGGCAGTTCGAAGCCGCAACAGCCGGGGTGTGAGGGAACTGCTACCGCCTTCTGCCTACTGCCTGCGTGTCCAAGCTTCCAGTTCCGTCAGCGCGCGCGCCGAGATTGCTTCGTTACGGGCCTTGCGGTCGCGCCGCAACCGGCGGTCCACGAGCTCGAGAGGCGACATGATCCCGAAGGTGATGTTGCTCGGCTGATAGTGAGCGGCGTCCGCGTGGGACACGTAGTACGCCAGGGCGCCGATGGCGGTCGTGCGCGGGGGCGTGGAGGTTTCGCGTCCGTGCGCGACCGCCGCCGCGTTGATCCCTGCCAGCAATCCCGAGGCCGCCGATTCGACGTAGCCTTCGACTCCTGAGATTTGACCGGCGAAGAACACCGACGGGTGTGTCCGCACCTGCCAGGTATCCGCGAGCACGGTCGGCCCGTTGATGTACGTGTTCCTGTGCACGAGGCCGAACCGCACGAACTCCGAGTTCTCGAGGCCGGGCACCAGGCGGAAGACACGCGCCTGCTCGCCCCACTTCAGCTGCGTCTGGCATCCGACCAGGCTGTAGTGATCGGCCGCGAGGTTGTCCTGGCGCAGCTGCAGGACAGCGTAGGGCGGGCGGCCGGTTCGCGGGTCCGGGAGGCCCACCGGCTTGAGTGGCCCGAAGCGAAGCGTGTCCGGCCCGCGGTGCGCCATCACCTCGATGGGCAGGCACCCCTCGAAGAACCTCTCCTTCTCGAAGTCGTGCACCGCCGCGCGCTCCGCGTGCATGATCGCGTCGTAAAATGCCGCGTATTCCGCCGGGTCGAACGGGCAATTGAGGTAATCGCCCTCGCCGTCGTCCGCGCCGCACGCGGGCGCGGTCATGCGGGTCGTCTCTGGCTCGGACAGGCGGGACGCCTGTCCGACCGGCCGGAGCCGCAGACGGGGCCGGCTGTCCGGCGGAGGACGGCCCGAGGCTGCGGCCCCAGCGAGACGCGCGAAAGACGCGCGAGCGGTCGATCGTGTCGGCGAGGACGATGGGACTGACGGCGTCGTAGAAGTAGAGGTGAGCCTGGCCGACCAACCGGGCGATGTCGGCCGACAGCGCCGGCGAGGTGAGCGGTCCGGTGGCGATGACGACCGGCGTATCCGACCGCGACTCGGGCACCGTCTCGATCTCCTCGCGGCAGACGGTGATGAGCGGATGCGACGTGACCGCCGCCGTCATCTCCTCCGAGAAGCGCTTTCGGTCGACGGCGAGGGCGGCGCCAGCCGGGACCCGGACCGAGTCGGCGACGCGCATCACGAGGGAACCCAGCCGCCGCATCTCTTCCTTGAGGAGACCGACGGCGTTATCCAGCTTGTCGCTGCGCAGCGAGTTGCTGCAGACGAGTTCCGCGAGGTCCGATGTGTGGTGGACGTCCGTGCCACGGACCGGCCGCATCTCGTGAATCGTGACCGGTTCGCCGCGCGACGCGATCTGCCAGGCAGCCTCGCACCCCGCAAGACCGCCGCCGAGAACGTGGACCATGGGGAATGGGGATTTTGGCAATTTCTCGATTGGTCGATTTATCGATCTCGATTGGTCAATTCATCGATTTCGCTGCTCGCCCTGGCGCCGTGCGGTTTCGGCCGACCGGGAAATCGTCAAAGCGCTAAATCGTCAAATCGACAAAATCGCCCTCAGGCGATCCCCGCGGGTTCCTTCTTTCGTTTCCGCGCGCCGCCCGTCGCCCGCGCGCGCGGCCCGCCTGCAGACGCCCGCCCGCGGCCGGCCTTCTTCGCCGGCCCGGCAGCCGCCCGGGCGTTCAGGAGTTCGACGGCTTCGTGGAGCCCGACGTTGGCGGGATCCGTTCCCTTGGGCAGCGACGCGTTGGTTTTGCCGTCCGACACGTACGGCCCGTAGCGGCCTTCGTACAGCTTGATGGCCGCCCCGTTGTCGGGCCTCGCACCCAGCTCGCGCAGCACGGTCTTCGCAGCGGACTGCCGGCGCCGTGCCTGCTTCGGCTCCGCCAGTAGCGCGACCGCTCTCTCCAACGCGATCGTATAGACGTCGTCGTCCGGAGCCAGCGAGCGGAACTCGTCGCCGTGCTTGACGTACGGCCCGAAGCGCCCGTTGTTCGCGACGATCAGCTGGCCCGTCTCCGGGTGCTTCCCCAGCTCGCGGGGGAGGCTGAGCAGGCGCAGCGCGGTCTGCAGCGTCACATCCGCTTCACCGACGCCGCGTGGCAGCGACGCGCGACGGGGCTTCTCCGCCTTCGCACCCTTCGCCGCCTTCTCGGGCGTCTCGCCGAGCTGCACGTAGGGGCCGAAGCGCCCGTTGTTCACATAGACCTTCAGGCCGGTGGCCGTGTCCGTTCCCAGTTCCCTCGGCCCGGCCGCCTTCGCGTTGAGCAGTTCGACCGCCCGCTCGACCGTCAGGTCCGCCGGCGGCATCTCGTCCGGCAGCGACGCGGTGTTGCCCGGCCCGCCGTCGCCGCGCTGCAGGAACGGTCCGAACTTGCCGATCCGCACGCGGATCGCCTGGCTCGATTCCGGGTCCTGGCCGACGTCGATCACGGGGTAGTCACGCGCCTCCGACGCTTTGCGCACGAGTGGCTCGAGTCCCTCGTGCTTGCCGTCGCCGAAGTAGAAGCTCCTGATGAAATCCACCTGGGGCCGCTCGCCGTTGGAGATTTCGTCGAGGTCCTGCTCCATCTCCGCCGTGAAGCCGATGTCCACGAAGTCCGCGAAGTGGTTGCGAAGCAGGTAGGTAACCGCGAAGGCCGTGAAGCTGGGCACGAGCGCCTTGCCCTGGCGGAACACGTAGCCCCGGCGCAGGATCGTCTCGATCGTCGGCTCGTACGTGGAGGGCCGGCCGATCCCCTCTTCCTCGAGCTTCTTGATCAGCGAGGCCTCGGTGAACCGGGCCGGAGGGACCGTCTCGTGGCGTTTCGGGGCGAGGTCCACGAGCGTCGCCTTGGCGAGGGTGTCACCCCGCTCCCGGCCCGGCGCCACGACCAGATCGCCCTCCGCAAAAGCGGGGAGGATCGACTCCTGCGCTTCGAGCTCGCTGTCCGGGTCGTCGCTGCCCTCGACGTACGCGCGGCGGTAGCCCGCAAACTCGATTGCCTTGCCGGTCGCGGTGAAGACGCATGCCTCGCCGCCCGGCCCGGCCGCCGTGAATTCCACGGTCGTCTTGAGGACCCGGGCATCCGGCATCTGCGACGCCATCGTCCGCTTCCAGATCAGGTCGTAGAGGCGAAGTCCGTCCGGGTCCAGCACGCCTGTGAGGCTTTGGGGGGTGACGGTGAAGTCGGTGGGGCGGATCGCTTCGTGCGCTTCCTGGGCGTTTCGGACCTTCGTCTGGTAGCGGCGCGGCCCCTGGTAGGTACTCGCCCCCGAACATCTCGCGGATCACCCGCCCCGACTCGGTGAGCGCCTTGTCGCTGAGGGTCGTGGAGTCCGTCCGGTGGTAGGTGATGATGCCTTCGATCGAGCCGTCGGCCAGCTCCACGCCATCCTTGAGGCGCTGAGCGATCCGCATTGTGCGGGCCGTCGAGAAGCCCAGTTTCCGGCTGGCTTCCTGCGTGAGCGTGGATGTCGTGAAGGGTGCGGCGGGCCGCTCGATTCCCGGCTTCAGGTCCACCGCCGTCACGCGCCAGGGCAGGTTGCCGCGCACGGCGTCTGCGACGGCGCGCGCCAGCCGCTCGTCCACCTGTCGCAACCGCCCGCCGGCCAGGACGCCGTTGGAGTCGAAGTCGCGGCCGACCGCCACGCGGTCCGCGCCGATCCGCACGAGGGTCGCCCCGAACTCGCGCCCCTCCGCGGCGAGCTTCGCTTCGACGTCCCAATAGGTGGCCGACTGGAAAGCGCGGCGGGCCTCCTCGCGCTCCACGATCAACCGGACCGCGACGCTCTGGACCCGCCCCGCGCTGAGCCCCGTCCCTACGAGGCCCCAGATGACGCGCGAGAGCTTGTAGCCGAAGAGACGGTCGAGGATACGGCGGCTCTCCTGGGCGCGGAAGAGGTCCTCGTCGATCTCGTGGGCGTTCCGGATGGCGTCCTCGACGGCCTCCCGAGTGATTTCGTGGAACGTGACCCGGCGCACCGGCACGCGCGGCTTCAGGACCTCGCGGAGGTGATAGCTGATCGACTCCCCCTCCCGGTCCGGGTCTGTCGCCAGCAGCAGTTGGTCCGCATTCTTCAGGGCCGCTCGCAGCTTGGTGAGCCGCTGGGCTGCGCGCACGACGTAGACGGGCTTGAAGTCGTTCTGGACGTCCACACCCAGCTCGCGGACGTCCTTGGGCAGGCCGGCCGGGGCGTCCTTGGCGCTGTCCGGCAGGTCCCGAACGTGGCCGTAGCTGGCCTCGACGTCGTAGTCGGCCCCCAGGAACCTTTTGAGGGTGACCGCCTTGGCGGGCGACTCGACGATAACGAGTGATTTCATGAGTCCTCTAACAAGGGTATCGGGAACCTTTTCCGGCGAGCATCCGCGAAAAAGGTTCCCGATACCGTCCTACCTTAGCACGTTCGGCTGACCCGAACGAACCGGCTGCCGTCGCTGCGCCGCACCGCTCCCTGCAACTCGAGTTCCAGCAACCTGGACAGGAGAACCGCAGGAGAAAGGCCCGATTCCCTCGACAATCGGTCGATGTCATATGCTTCGCCCTGGACCATCCGCTCGAGCAGCGGGTTGCGGGGCAGGGGTGTTTCGGACAGCGGGCCGAGGAGCGCCCGGAGCCGGCTGGTGCTCAATTCCCACGCGACCTCGTCCGCCGAACTCGCAATAGCGGCGCCGTCGCGAATCAAGGCATGACACCCCGTATACCGGGCGGAGAAGATGCTCCCGGGAACCGCCATGACCGTCCGCCCCTGCTCGGCGGCGAACTCCGCGGTGATCAGCGACCCGCTCTGTTCGGCGGCCTCGACGACGACGACCGCCAGGGAGAGACCGCTGATGATCCGGTTGCGGGCCGGGAAGTGCAGGGCGCGCGGCGGGGTGCCGGGAGGCAACTCGGACACGACCGCGCCGGTTCGAGCAATGGAATCGGCCAGCGCCGCGTGCTCCGGCGGGTAGATGGTGTCCGACCCGGAGCCGAGCACCGCCACCGTGGTGCCTTCCGCCTGCAGGGCGCCCCGGTGCGCGGCCGAATCGACGCCCCGGGCGAGGCCGCTGACGATGACCGCGCCCGTTCTGGCGAGCGCCGCGGCGAGTTCGGTGGCGGCTTCGACCGCATAGGCGGAGGGGCACCGCGAGCCGACCAGGGCGACCGCCGGCCGGTGAAGAGCGCCGCAGTCTCCGAGCACCCACAGAACGACGGGCGGATCCTGGATGAGCGCGAGCAGTGGAGGGTACCGCGCGCTCCCCAGCGGAATGGGAGTGATGGCGCTGGCGGCGGCCCGGTCCATCGCGCGGGCCGCGTCTTCGCGCAGCCTGGCGAGGATCGGTTCCGCCGGCGCGCCGCCGGCGGCCTCGATCGCCGTGGACAGCGTGAGCGCGGGAAGGTCCGGCGAGGCGGTGCCATCCAGGTGCGCCCGAAGGAAGTCCGCCAGCCGGCGGCTGTGGACCTTCGGCCAGACGGAGAGGGCAACGGCATCGGGCAGTGCGAGCATGCGGCCTCACAAGTATCGGGAACGGGCGAGGCCGGTCTGAAAAGGCAAAAGCCGGGCTCGCCACCGATCAACGAACCGGTGGCGCCCGGCCTCGACCAGTAATATAGGGCTGCGAGGGGCGACGCGCAACTGCTTACGGGTTGTGACGCGCCGCTGTCCTCGCCCGCGAACGCCGGCCGCGGCGGAGTCGCGAGCCGTGCCACTTCGTTGAGCATTTTTGCCCGTTCTTCGTGGCACCTTGTTTGCTCAGCTGTCAAGGGACTCCGTGTTCAGCTAATTGCAAGCCCCGGACTGAAGGGCTATAGTTGAAAGTCTCCGGGAGCGTCATGCGAAAAGCCTTTGGGTATGCTGCCCTTCTCCTCCTGCTGACGGCCGGCGTCGCGTCCGCTGACAATCCGCGGAAGCGGGCGCAGGCCGAGGTCCTGTTCGGGATCGAGGTCGCGGAGAAAGGCCTGTGGCGCGAAGCGTTGTATCGATGGGAGAAGGCGGTCGAACTCGACCCGCAGTACGCCGCCGCGTACAACAACCTGGCCATCGCGTACGAGCACGAGGGAATGTTCGAGAAGGCGCGCCAGGCGTATGAGAAGGCGGCGCAGCTCGACCCCAAGAGTACCTACGTCCGGCAGAACTACGAGTTCTTCAAGGAAATCAATGATCGCGCGAGTCGCCGCAACACTCGGTAGCCTGGCGGCGGCGCTGCTGATCGGCGCCTGCACCAACTACGTCGAGATTCCGGTCGAGACGCCCATCCAGCCCAAACTGGACGTCTCCGCGTTCCAGCGGGTCCTGGTCGTCGGCTTTGTCGCCGGCGGCACCGAGGACGTGGACGCGAACCTCGAGACCGTGCGGCTGCTGAGAAGTCAGCTTCGCACGAAGTCGAACATGAAAGTCATCGAGGCGGACCCGCTCCCGCTCACGCAGGTGGCGGCCGACCAGACGCGCGCCAACGACCCGGCGGACGGCGCGGCCGCAGCGGCGGCCAACGGCAGCGCGCTGCCGAAGCAGATCAAGGACGAGAAGGACCTCGAGGCGTACGACTACCTGTTCGCCAACGTGAACTACTGGAAGAAGCTCGGCGAGGAGTTCCAGAACCCGCTGATCGTCACCGGCACGGTGCTCTTCACCCCGCACGCGCGATCGGGCTTCGTGCAGAAGGAGCGGGAGGTCATCGACCAGTACGGGCGCCGCTCCGTGCAGCCTGTGCGCACGTACATGGAGCGCAAGGGGTTCATCCTGCGGCCGAAGTTCATCTTCATCGACGGCCGCACCGGGACCACGCTCTACTCGGAGACGTTCCGCGAAGAGGTCCTCTACAACCCGCAGCAGGACACGCCCGCGCTCTCGTCCTACTTCGAGTTGATGGACCGCCTGATCCCGGGGTTCCTCGGGACCCTCAGCAGCCAGAAGATCAAGGGAACGAGGGTGCTGCTGAAGTAAGCCCCGCCCGACCCACCTCTTCCCAATCCCCCCGTTTGGTGCTAGTCTAGGAGTTTCCCAGTGTCCGGGAAGCCTCGCCCGTGGTTTGCACACGGCGACCAGCGACAGGAGATACAGGCGTGTACGCGATTGTTCAGTGCGGCGGCCACCAGGTGAAGATGACCCCCGGCGAGTCGGTTCTCGTGGACCACCTCGAGAGCGACGCGGGCGCGGAGATCAATTTCGACCAGGTGCTGATGGTGGAGCGTGACGGCGGCGAGCTGATGGCCGGGGCGCCCTTCGTGGCCGGCGTCCGCGTCGTGGCGGTCGTCGACGGCGATCGCGCGCGGCCCGAAGATCCGCGTGTTCAAGAAGAAGAAGCGCAAGGGGATGCGGCGGACCAAGGGTCACCGGACCACCTTCACGCGCGTCACCGTCAAGGACATCGTCATCTAAGGACAGGATTCGGGATTCAGGATTCGGGATTCAGCGAGCGCCCTGAACCCTGGTTCCCGGCTCCTGGATCCTGCGGGAATCGATATGGCACACAAGAAGGGTCAGGGAAGTTCTCGCAACGGCCGCGACAGCAACTCGCAGCGCCTCGGCGTCAAGCGGTTCGACGGCAACATCGTGACCGGCGGGTCGATCCTCGTCCGTCAGCGCGGGCGCCGCTTCCAGCCCGGCCTCAACGTCGGCCTGGGGAAGGACGACTCGCTGTTCGCCAAGGTCACGGGGCGCGTCCGCTTCGAGGACCACGGCGGGCACGGCCGGAAGATCAGCGTTCTCCCCGTCGAGTAGGGGGTCTTCGCCTGCCTCATGTTCGTTGACGAAGTCGACATCCGCGTGACCGCCGGCGACGGCGGCCGCGGATGCGTCAGCTTCCGCCGGGAGAAGCGGGTGCCCCGCGGCGGCCCGAACGGCGGGGATGGCGGGCACGGCGGGTCGGTCTACCTCGTCGCCAGCCCGCATCTCAATACCCTCGTCAACTTCCGCTTCCATCCGGAGTTCAACGCCAGGCGCGGCGTCCACGGCCAGGGGTCCAACCGGACCGGCCACGACGGCGAAGACCTGACCATCGAAGTCCCGGTCGGCACCGTCGTCTTCCGGGCGCCCGAAGACGGCGGACCGCACGAACCGGTGGCCGACCTCGCCCACGAAGGGCAGCACATTCTCGTCGCGCGCGGCGGCCGCGGCGGCCGCGGCAACCAGCACTTCGCCACGTCGACCAACCGCGCGCCGCGCCGCGCCGAACCCGGGACGCCCGGCGAGGCGTGGCATCTGCGCCTGCAGCTCAAGCTGCTGGCGGATGTCGGCCTGGTGGGCTACCCGAACGCGGGCAAGTCCACGCTCATCTCCCGCATTTCCGCCGCAAAGCCGAAGATTGCCGACTACCCGTTCACCACGCTCACGCCGCATCTCGGCGTGGTGCGGCTGGACGATGCGCGGAGCTTCGTCGTGGCCGACGTGCCGGGCCTGATCGAAGGGGCGCACCGCGGCGAAGGCCTGGGCCACCAGTTCCTCCGCCACGTCGAACGCACCAAGGTCATCGTCTACGTCGTGGACGTGTCGTTTGCGTCGGGACGCGAGCCGGCGGACGACCTCGACGTGATCAGGCGCGAGCTGGGCCTCTTCCAGGCACAGATGCTCGAGCGGCCGCAGATCGTGGCGGCGAACAAGATCGATTCGCTCGACGAGCCCGAGCGGCTGGAGCGGCTGCGCGAACGCGCCACCGGCCTGGGGCTTCCCCTGATGACGATCTCCGCCGTCACGGGCGAGGGCGTGCACGGGCTGCTCGAGGCCGTCTGGCCGAGAATCGTCGAACGCGGCGGGCCGCTCGACGCCGGGCGCGAATCGTCCGGCGCCGGGGGCGAGATCGACGCGCCTCTCCGGATCGTCCGGCTGAAGCCGGATGCGCCGAGGAACGCTGATTGGGCGGGGAACACGGATTCGACCGGAGCGGACGATCCGGCGGGGGACGGGAACCCTGGGGAAGAGGGGACGGGCGGCGGGTTGGACCAATGAGCGCTCAACGTCGAACCGGCGTGCTCGGCGGCACGTTCGACCCGGTCCACGTCGGGCACCTGTCCGCCGCGGAAGCCGCCTGTGCGGCGTTGGGCCTCGACGAGGTCTTGCTCATCCCCTCGCACCAGCCGCCGCACCGCGCGTCGCAGCCGCGGGCGTCGACCTTCCATCGCTTCGCGATGGCCTCGCTTGCCGTGGGCCCGCGGGATCGCTTCGTCGCCAGCGACCTCGAGCTTCGCACCCCGGGCCCGTCGTTCACCGCGGTGACCTTGCGCGCGCTGCAAGCCGGCGGGCGGCCGGCCTCGCACTTGTTCTTCATCACGGGAACCGACGCGTTTGCAGAAATTGCGACGTGGCACGAGTATCCCGACGTTCTCGGCCTCGCGCACTTCGTCGTGATCTCGCGTCCGGGGCAGTCGTTCGACCTGCTGCGGACGCGACTGCCGCACCTGGCCGGGCGCATGTGCGAGGTGGGCACGGAACCGCCAGGAGCGGACCGCGCCGCATCCCCGTGCATTTTCCTGGTCCACGCGGACACGCCGGACGTCTCGTCCACGGAGATTCGAGCGCGTGCCGCCGCGGGCCAACCGCTGGCGGGACTCGTGCCGCCCGAGGTCGAGCGGCACATCCGCCGCCATCGGCTGTATTCCCCAATTTCGGATGCCATTTTGCATGAGCAAAACTCCTAGACGGACGGACGCGGGGCAGGCTGACGGCCTGCCGGAACAGATCCAGGACGCGGTCGAAGCCGCCCGCGGGAAGAAGGCGCTCGACCTGGTGGTGCTCGACCTGCGCGCGCTCCAGAGCTTCACGGACTTCTTCGTGATCTGCTCCGGGCAGAACGTGCGGCAGGTGCAGGCCATCGCGGACGCGGTCGAGGACACGCTGAAGAAGGCGGATGTCAAGCCGGCGCACGTCGAGGGATTCGAGCGGGCCGAATGGGTCCTGCTCGATTACTTCGACTTCATCGTCCACGTGTTCAGCACCGAGCGCCGCGAGTTCTATGCCCTCGAACGGCTCTGGGGCAGCGCGGAACGACTCGACGTGCCCGACGAATCGGGCCGCAAGCGATAGGTCTCTGTTCGCCCGCTGGCGCCCGTCGTGTGACGGGGTGCTGGCGGTCCTCTTCGCGCCGTCGTGCCTCGCGTGCGGTGCGCCTCTTCCTTCCCCAACCGGCGGCCCCGTGTGCGCGGAGTGCTGGGCGTCGGTCCGGCCGCTCTCGCCGCCGCTGTGCGACCGGTGCGGCGAGCCGGTTGCACGCCTGGCTGGAGCCCCAAGCCAAGAGCGTGACGCCTTCCTCTGTCCCCGTTGCCGCCATCAACCGTCGCCCATCACGATCGGCCGGTCGGCTGGCGCGTATGAAGGCGCCCTTCGCGCGGTCCTCCACGCGTTGAAGTACGAAGGGCGGCGCGGCCTCGCGCGCCCACTCGGCGCGTTGATGCGCGAGCGCGGAGCGGAGGTGCTCGCCGGCGCGGACCTGGTCGTGCCCGTTCCGCTGCACTGGCGGCGCCACCTGTCGCGGGGTTTCAACCAGGCGGAGGATCTGGCGGGCCTCCTCGGGCTGCCGATCTGCCACGCCCTCGCGCGGACGCGAGCCACGCGGCCGCAGTTCGGGCTCAGGCCGGGCGCGCGGCATCGGAACGTCGACCGCGCGTTCTCGGCCCGGCGTCGGTGGGCCCGGCGGTCATCCGGCGCCGGCGCGCTGCGCGACGCCTGCGTGGTGATCGTGGACGATCTCGCGACGACGGGTGCGACGCTGCGCGAATGCGGGCTGGCGGTGCGGCAGATGGGGGCGCGCGAGGTGAGGACGCTTACCGCGGCCCGAGCGCTGACGCCGCCGCGGTAGCCACATCGGCTGCCACGGCGTCGATCGGCCGTTCGCCGTCGATCGCCACCCATCCGGCCTGCGCCGCCTGCCGCCGGTAGCTGGCGCGCACCCGGCCGAGCATCGGCAGATCCTGCTCGAAGCGATCGCGGTGGGTGCGCTTTCGAGCAGCGGCGGTCTCCGGCGCGATGTCGATCATCAGGGTCAGGGCGGGCGCCGGCAGGTACTTCTGCGCGTCGAACAGCCAGTGCGGATCGAGGCCCTGCGCCTCGCCGTAGGCGACGCTCGACGCGAGGTAGCGATCGGCGATCACGATCGTCCCCTCGGCGAGCGCCTGCACGATGGCCGGCTTCCACTCGTACCGGTTCGCGATCATCAGCATCTGGATGACGTCGGCGCCGTAGTCGCGCTCGCCGTGCAGCGCCTTGTACAGCTCGGTGCCGATGGCCGTCTGGTAGTCGGGAAACGTCACGGCCTTCACGCGCCGGCCTTCGGCCTCGAGGCGGGCCGCGAGCAGCCGCGCCTGCGTTTCCTTGCCGCTTTGGTCGAGGCCTTCGAAGGCGAAGAGGGCACCGGGCATCAACTCACACCTCGAGGCTGACCATGTCGTCCACCGTCTGCCGCCGCCGGACGATGCGCCAGTGGCTGTCGTCCACCATCACCTCGCACGCCAGCGGGCGGCGGTTGTAGGTGGAGGACATCGCGGAGCCGTAGGCGCCCGCGTCCCGCACGGCGACGAGGTCGCCGACCTCGAGGGGCGGCATCTCGCGATCCTTGCCCACGATGTCGCTGCTCTCGCACAACGGTCCCGCCACCTCGTACCGCTGCGTCGGACCCCTGCGCGGAACGACAGCCTCGATCCGGTGATACGCGCCGTACATCGCCGGCCGCAGGAGATCCGTCATGCCCGCGTCCAGCACCGCGAAGGTGGGTCCCCCGGGA
Organism: uncultured Acidobacteriota bacterium; assembly: GCA_963724775.1. GTDB lineage: Bacteria > Acidobacteriota > Vicinamibacteria > Vicinamibacterales > Fen-181 > CAVRWB01. The sequence continues at coordinate 351,708 of CAVRWB010000012.1, read as the reverse complement.
TTTGGCTTGATGTCCACGACGCGGGCGAGCAGCACGCCCGCGGGGCCGACGATCACCCGTCCAGGCTCGAGGACCAGTTCCAGGCCGAGGCCGCGGACGAGCGGGATGATGGCCGACGCGTAGTCCGCGGGTCCCGGGACCGGCCGGCCGTCGTACGAGATGCCCAGGCCGCCGCCCAGGTCCAGGTGCTGCAGCCGGATTCCGTCGTCGCGAAGGTCCGACACGAGGCTGGCGAGCGCGGTGGCCGCGCGCGTCAAGGGCTCGAGCTCCGTGATCTGCGACCCGACGTGCACGTGCAGGCCGACGGGCTCCAGCCACCGACGGCGCGCAATGTCGCGGTACAACTCGCGCGCCTCGTCGAACGGCACGCCGAACTTGTTCCCGCGCCGGCCGGTCGAAATGTGCGGGTGGCTCCGGGCGTCGATGTCCGGGTTGATGCGGACGGCGACCGGCACCGTGCGCCCGGCCGCGCCGGCGATGGCGTCCAGCCGCTCGATCTCGCCCGCCGACTCCGCGTTGATCGACCGCACGCCGAGGGCGACCGCGCGTGCCAGCTCGGCCTGCGTCTTGCCGACTCCCGTGAACACCAGGTCACCTGGCGCAAACCCGGCCCGAAGCGCCACCTCGATTTCCCCCACCGAGTTGGCGTCCGCCCGGCTGCCGAGCGCCCGGAGCAGGCGCAGCACGGCAAGCGTCGAATTCGCTTTCAAGGCATAATGCAGGGAATGCGGCACGGAGGCGAACGCGGCATCGAGGCCGCGCCACGCGGCGCGGATTGCCGACAGCGCTGTAGACGTAGGCGGGCGTGCCCGCGCTATCCGCGATCGCCGAGAGGGAGATGCCGTCGCAGCAGAGGCCGATGCGCTCGTCGAGCGCAAACCCCGGGGTCGTCGTCACGGTCACGCCCGCGATTCTATACGACGCGTCCGCGGTTTGACATCCCGAAAAACGCTCTGTTATCATCGCGCTTCCCCGGCCCCACCGACTTCATGAGTGCCGATCTTCTCCCGCCCGAGCTCACCGCCATCGATGCGCTGATCGAGCGTTGCCTCCGTGGCGATCAGGCGGCGTGGGAGCAGATCGTCCGGCAGCACTGGCGCAAGGTCTTCAACGTCGCCTACAAGTTCGTCGGCTCGCACGAGCAGGCCGAGGATCTGACCCAGGACATCTTCCTCAAGATCTTCAAGTCGCTGGACACCTTCGACCGCCGGGCGAATTTCCAGACGTGGCTGATCAGCGTCAGCCGCAACCTGTGCATCGATCACTACCGCAGCGTGCGCAAGGAGCGGCAGACGATCGACCGCGAGGTGACGGCCGAGGACGTCTCGCCGGTCTCGGCGACCATCAGCCCGCTGGCGGCCCTCGAGCACCGCGACCTCGCGGCGCTCCTGCGCCAGGCGTTGCAGGGCCTGCCGCAGTCGCTGCGCATGGCCGTCCTGCTGCGCGACATCCAGGAACTGTCCTACCAGGAGATCGCGGAGCGCCTCCGTCTCCCGGAGGGAACGGTCAAATCGCGGATCAACCGCGGGCGCAAGGAACTGGCCCGCCAGATCCAGCGGCTTCGCGACGAAGCCAACGGGCGGGCAGCGAACACCCGCCTCAATGCGGCAGGCGTGCCCCCGGCCGATGCGCACGCGCTGCGCAGTCGGCGCCGCGGCACCGGAGTGTCAGAATGAACCTCACGACTACTCGCACGGGAGACGTCACGGTGGTGCGCGTTGGCGAGGAGCGCCTGATGTACCCGCTCCTCTCGGATTTCGCCGGCTCGGTCACGTCCCTGGTGAACGCCGGCGAGCGAAAGCTCGTCATAGATCTTGCGGGCGTGAGCTACATCGACAGCGCGTCGATCGGCTGCCTGATGGATCTCTACCGCCAGGCCTCTGCCGCCGGCGGCCGCCTGAAGCTGGCCGGCGTCCAGAAACGCGTCGAAACGATGCTCACGATGACCGGCGCACAGAACTTCCTCGAGATCCTGCCGGACGAGGCGAGCGCCATCCGGAGCTTCGGGGGGTAGCGATGCGGACCATCACCACGACGACCGGCGTCTCGATCGCCCTCGACGGCGACCTGCTCGCGATCATCGAAGCGCTCTTCCAGGAGATCACGGTCAAGCGACAGCTGGACCGCTCCTACGAAGACATGATGCGCGAGATCCGCCACCTCATCGAGCAGATGACCGACGCTGAGCTCCGCGACTACCTCGCCGAGAGCCTCTTCCACAATACCGTCCGCTTCGAGAACGAACGCCTCGCCTCCTACATGGAGAAGCTCGCGGCCGGTCCGAAGAGGAAAGGGCAGCACGGGTAGACACGGACGAATTGACGACTTGGCGAACGATTATTGACGAGTGGCGATGACGAGTGCGACAGATTCTGGCGGTACACGGCAAAGGCCAATCGTCGGGCATCAATCGCCAATCCGCGTCGCCCTTCGCGTTGTACAAGCGAAGGGCCGCGAACGTCCGCGGCCCTTGCGTTTTTCGCCGACTACCTGTCTACCTGGCCGTCGCCGCCGTTCCCACCGGGGCGGTGGCCGGGACCGAGATCGGCGCCTGGCCCGGCTGCTCCACGATTTCCCACGCGTGCCGCTCCTCGAGCAGCTTCGCCGCGAAGGCCGTGTGCAGCGCGTGGCCGCCGCGATGCGCAACCAGGTGGCCGATGACCGGGTAGCCGATCAGGGCGAGGTCGCCGATGGCGTCGAGGATCTTGTGCCGGACGAACTCGTCCTCGAACCGCAGCTGGTTGTTCAGCACGCCCGTCTCACCGATCACGATGGCGTTTTCCAGCGAGCCGCCCAGCGCCAGGCCGTGCTGCCTCAGTAACTCCACTTCCTTGAGGAAGCCGAAGGTTCGCGCCGGCGCGATCTCCTCGACGAACGAGTCCTCGTTGACGCTCAGCGTCCGCGCCTGGTGGCGCAGCAGCGGATGGTCGAAGCTGATCGAGTAGGAGATCTTGAAGTGGTCGCAGGGATAGAGTGCGATCCGCTTGTCGCCGCGGGTCAGCTCGATCGGCTGCAGCACCCGGATCACCCGCTTCGCGACGCCGAGCGACCGGACCCCCGCTTCCTGGATCAGGTACACGAACGGCGCGGCGCTGCCGTCCATGATCGGCACTTCGGGGTAGTTCAACTCCACCACGACGTTGTCCACGCCGAGGCTGACGAGCGCCGCCAGGAGATGTTCCACCGTTTCGACCGAGCCCTCGTTCTGCGCGAGGCCCGTCGCATAGTGTCTCCCGGCAAGGTTGGCAACCGTGGCTTGGATCTCGAGATTCCCGAGGTCGGTGCGGCGGAAGCGGATGCCGGTATTGGCGGGGGCGGGCTTGAGGGAAAGCGTGACCTTGTTGCCCGAATGGAGACCGATCCCGGCGCACGATACCTGGCGACGAAGTGTCCGTTGTGAGTCCATTAGCCTCTCATAGGCCCCGTAGCGAAAATGGCGCTACACTGCTGAGCAAGCTCCATACCGCAGAAGCGTGCCACGCCGCCAAATCAACCAAAAGACTCTTTCTAAAGGACTTACTCGCCAGACGCCGTGTTCGGCCCACGCCCGCCGCGGCTCGATTGTGGTCACAATGCCACAGGCCACGGCAGCATGGGTGTGGTCATATTACCACAGCGGCTCAGCCTGCCAACCGCTTGACCAAGCGGAGGGGCGGCCGCCCGAACACCTCCGCGAGGAACCGGCCCGTGTGCGACGACTTCGATTTGGCCACGGCCTCCGGGCTGCCGGCCGCCACCACGTGCCCGCCGTCCACGCCCCCCTCGGGCCCGAGATCGATGACGTAATCGGCGCACTTGACGACGTCCAGGTTGTGCTCGATGACGACGACGGTGTTGCCCTGGTCCACCAGGCGCCCGAGGACGTCCAGCAGCTTGCGCGTGTCCTCGAAGTGCAGCCCGGTCGTCGGCTCGTCCAGGATGTAGAGCGTACGCCCGGTGCCCCGCCGGGACAGCTCCTTGGCCAGCTTCACCCGCTGCGCCTCCCCGCCGCTCAACGTCGTCGCCGACTGCCCCAGCTTGATGTAGCCCAGGCCGACTTCCTGCAGCGTCCGCAGCTTGTTCGCGATCGGCGGGAAGTTCTCGAGCAGCTCGCCCGCCTGGTCCACGGTGAGATCCAGGACGTCGGCGACGGACTTTCCCCGGTACCGGATCTCGAGCGTCTCGCGATTGTACCGCCGGCCCTTGCACTCCTCGCACGTGACGTAGACGTTCGGCAGGAAGTGCATCTCCACCGCGATGACGCCGTCGCCCTGGCACGTCTCGCACCGCCCGCCCTTCACGTTGAACGAGAAGCGGCCAGGCTTGAACCCGCGCGCCTTGGCTTCCGGCAGCACGGCGAACAGTTCGCGGATGAACGTGAACAGGCCCGTGTACGTGGCCGGGTTCGAGCGCGGCGTGCGGCCGATGGGCGACTGATCGATCTCGATCACCTTGTCGAGCAGCTCGATGCCGTCGATGCCGTCGTGGGGGCCCGGCTCGTCGCTTGCGCGATAGAGCAGGCGTGCCAGCGATCGGTACAGGATGTCGTTGACCAGCGTCGACTTGCCGGAGCCGCTGACGCCGGTGACCGCCGTCAACACGCCGAGCGGGATCGTGACGTTGACGTTCTTGAGATTGTTCGCGCGCGCCCCCCGAATGAAGAGGGCGCCGCGATCGGCGGGCCGGCGCGCCGACGGTGTGTCGATCGCCCGCTCGCCGCGCAGGTACTGACCGGTGAGCGAGTCGTTGCCGTCGCAGAGCAGGTCCCCGGGGCGGCCCTGGAAGATCACGTGCCCGCCGTGCTCGCCGGCGCCGGGGCCCAGGTCCACGAGGTAATCGGCCGTGCGGATGGTCTCCTCGTCGTGCTCGACGACAATGACGGTGTTGCCCAGGTCGCGCAGCCGCCGGAGCGTCGCCAGCAGGCGGCGGTTGTCGCGCTGGTGCAGGCCGATGGACGGCTCGTCGAGGACGTAGAGCACGCCGCGCAGGCTCGCGCCGATTTGCGTTGCGAGCCGAATCCGCTGCCCCTCGCCGCCAGACAGCGTCACGGCGCTGCGGCCGAGCGTCAGGTACCCGACGCCGACGTCCGCCAGGAACCGCAGGCGATCCTGGATTTCGCGAAGGATTCGCGAGGCGATCAGCTGCTCCCGCGACGTCAGCTCCATCGCCCCGAAGACCTGGAGCGCCTCGCTGAGCGGCAGATCGACGTACTCACTGATGGTCCGCCCCTTCACGCGGACGCTGCGGCTCTGCGGCTTCAGCCGCTCGCCGCCGCACACCGGGCAGGGGCGGAGGGACCGATAGCGCTCGAGCTCCTCCTGCTCCATCCACGTGCCGTTCTCGAACCGACGCCGCAGGTTCGGGAGCAGACCCTCGAAGTCCTTGCCGTACGGATCCGCCGGGCGCCGCGTCTTCGACGCCGCGCGCGCCGACGCGCCGTTCCCGTTTCGGTCCGGGCCGTTGAGCAGCAGGTCGCGCGACTTCTTGGGGAGCTTCGCGAACGGCGTGGAAAGGTCGATGCCGAAGTTCCGGCCGATCGCCCCGAGCGCTTCCCGCACCAGCCGCTGATCGCCGTTGGCCCAGGGCGCGATGGCCCCGTCTGCCAGAGACCGCGCCGGGTCCGGGATGAGTCGCGCCGGATCGAAGTCGTACATCGCGCCGAGGCCCTGGCACTCGGGGCAGGCACCATGCGGCGAGTTGAACGAGAAGGCGCGAGGCGTCATCTCGGGCATGCTGATGCCGCACTCGACGCACGCCAGCCGCCGGGAGAACAGCCGGTCGCCAGCCTCCACGCTGTTGATGATGACGACGTCGTCCGAAAGGCCGAGCGCGACTTCGACGGAGTCCGACAGGCGCCGTTCGATGCCGGGCCGCACGAGCAGGCGGTCCACCACGACCTCGATGGAGTGGTTCCGCCGCCGGTCGAGGGCGATGTCCTCCTCGAGCGAGCGGAGCTGCCCGTCGATGCGGGCGCGGGTGAAGCCGCGCGCGCGCAAGGCGGCCAGCTCCTTCTTGAACTCGCCCTTGCGGCCGCGGACGATCGGCGCGAGGACGTTGATGCGCTCATCCGAGGGGAACGCGAGCACCAGGTCGAGGATCTGGCTCAGCGACTGGGAGGCGATCTCCCGGCCGCACTGGTGGCAGTGGGGCACGCCGATATTGGCGAACAGGAGGCGCAGGTAGTCGTAGATCTCGGTGACCGTGCCGACCGTGGACCGCGGGTTGGAGGCGGTCGTCTTCTGCTCGATGGAGATGGCGGGCGACAGGCCGTCGATCAGGTCGACGTCCGGCTTCTCCATCTGTTCGAGGAATTGGCGGGCGTAGGCGGACAGCGATTCGACGTAGCGCCGCTGCCCCTCGGCGTAGATCGTGTCGAAGGCGAGCGACGACTTGCCCGACCCCGACAGCCCGGTGATGACCGTGAGCTGACCGCGCGGCAGGTCGACGTCGATATTCTTGAGGTTGTGAACCCTGGCGCCGCGAACGGCGATCCAGTCATGACCCATGCTGTTACAGCCGCCTTTTTGCCGGAGGTCCTAAACCGGCAATTTTATCACGCGGCGGCCTGGGCAGCAGATCCGGAGCGACCCCGGCTAACCGCAGAGGCGCAGGGGTTGCAGAGGCAAATCGGGAAAACGCTCTTGCCTCTCGGCGTTCTCGGCGCTCTCGGCGGTCAATCCGGCGTTTCTATTCAAACGAGAACGTCTTGCGTCCACCCCGACCGGTCGAGCGTGATCTCGCTCATCCGGGCGGTCCCCAGGCCGAACTTCTCGTCGGCCACCGACACGCAGAGCGGCGGCGGCGAGAGCGGCCACTCCTCCCCGCGCAGCGCTTTCCGCTTCGCCATGACGATCTGCAGCCCGACAGCGTCCACTGCCACCGGGTCGGTGCTCGCAATCAGGCCCTTGTAGTCCCACATGTAACGCGGGTCGGGCTGCGGCCCCTTGTCGCAGAGCGGCCGCAACGCGTCGAGCAGGACGAGCCTGGTCTTGCCCTTCACGTCGGGCAGCAGCCAGGTCTCCGCGAGGTTCGCGTTGTTCTCGTTGTGGTAGCTGCTCGGCCGGCCGGAATACATGATGTACAGCTTCATCGCGGTGCCGAGACCCGTCAGCCAGTGGGCCTTGAGCGCTGGCAGGGCGATGAGCGCCGTGCAGGCACGCGGCTTGTCGATCCCGCCTTGCGCCTCGCGAATCCGTGCGGGCGGGATGCCCGCGTCCACCAGCGCCTTCCGTACAGCCTCCACCAGTTCCGGGTGGGTCGGGTTGAGGTGAGGCGTGGGAACCAGGCCGACGATGTCGTTTGGCTTGAAGAGCGACTGCCACGCTGCCCTCGCCGTCTTCTGCCCGGTCAGCCGCACGACCGTGTCGGCGAGAAGGCGGTCCAGCACCGCGACGTTCACGTCGTGCGCCGCGTTCAGCGCCTTCTCGTCGCGGACGAGGACGACGCGGGCGGAACGGGGCGGACGCGCGGGCTTTGACTGGGCCACCACCATGGCGCCGACGGTGCCCTTGACGAAATCGCGACGGGTGACGATGTGCGTGTCGCTCATGGCACTCCTTGCTTACTTGCGGAAGGAACCGGAGGGCGGGATACCTGCGAGCACCGAGCCCGCGGTGTCTCGCGCACCGGAGGGCGCTGACGGCATCGAGCGCGATGACCAGGTCCTGTCCCTTCTGCGCCCAGCCGACCCATCCCTTTTCGACGTGCACCGTGCCGGCGCGGCCGAGCCGTCCCGACGTTTCCGGCAGGTATGCCCCTGCGAAGGTCCGAAGCCCGGCGACCGCCCGTTCGTTCGAAGGGTACCGCACGAGGATCACTCGCAGCGGCCGCTCGCCCGCCGCCGCCGGACGCACCTCGGTGGTCGCCGCCTCGACGTCGGGGCCGAGCCCGAGGATGTCCTGCGACGCGAGGAAGTACTGGGAGTTGAGCACGAGGTGCGAGCGGAAATAGCAGGTGCGATCAGGCCGCACGCGTGAGTTCCGGGCGAGCCCATCGAGGAGGATGGGCGTGGAGGTCATCCACCGGGGCGGCGATGGCGGCGATGGAGCCGGCGACTGGAAGCCGCCCGGCGCAGGTGGCACGGCAGCCGTGCCGGTGCCGGTCTTGGGCTGCCCGGCGTCGGCTTCGACGGTCAGCTCACGTCCCAGCGTCAGCACGGCCGCCTTGGACGCCGGCGTTTCACGGGACGCGAGGATCCTGATGTAAGCGCTGGCACACCAGATTCTCAACAGGCCGCCGCCGTAGAGGGCGCGGTCGTCGGGCACCGCCGCGGCCTGGGTCGCCCGGGGACGAGCCTTGTCGAACGGCGGCACCTCGCCGCCCCAGTCGTTCGACAGGAGGCCGAACGCGTCGTCCGGCGTCTTCATCGAGTAGATCTCGACGAGGATCGTCCCGGCCGATTCGTTCGCCGGCTTGTATTCGAAGACGTCCAGCTGGTCGAAACGGTAGGCGACGTACAGCTCCCCCGCCCCGTCCATGTAGTCGAAGATCGTTTCGGCGGTGATGCGCCTCGCCGCGTCCGGCCGCTCCCACTCGCCGACGCGTTCAGGCAGGCTCACAGTGGCCCCTCCCACTTCGACGCGGCCAGGAGCGACGCTCGTGACCTGGCGCTGCGCCGCAGGCGCTGGCGCCTGCGGCTTGGAGCAGCCGGCGAGCGCGAACAGAAGCAGGCAGAAAAGCGTCGCTCTCACGATGTGGCTGTTCTCACCTTCCGCAGACCTTCCGCAGAGCTTACGGCGCCGGCGGGCTTGATACAAGGACAACTCAGGTGTGTGTCAGCTCAGGTGTGGCGCAAGGAAGTACGGCGCACGCAGGTGTGGCCCGTTCACAGGTGCGGCCCGTTCAGATGTGGCGCAAACCTCCAGGTTTGCGGGAGCCATGGATTAGAATGCCGACGTCATGATCGAGACCGCCGACCTCGTCGCCGCGCGCGCCGCCGCCTACACGCCGGAGATGACGCAGTTCCTCCGCGACATGATCCGGATCCCGTCCGAAAGCGCCGGGGAGAAGGCGGTCGTCGAGCGCGTGGCCCGGGAGATGCGCGCGCGTCGGCTTCGACGAGGTGAAGATCGACGGCCTCGGCAACGTCCTCGGGCGCGTCGGAGCGGTGCGACCGTCGTCGCGATCGACGGGCACCTCGATACGGTGGGTGTCGGCGACCGCTCGACGTGGAAGCGCGACCCCTACGAGGGCGAGCTGACGGACACGATCGATCTTCGGGCGAGGCGCGTCCGACCAGGAGGCGGGAATTGCCGCGGCGGTGCACGGCGCGCGCATCGCCAAGGAACTCGGGCTGCTCGAAGGCGTGCAGCTGTGGGTGACCGGTACCGTGATGGAAGAGGACTGCGACGGCCTGTGCTGGCAGTACATCCTGCGGGAGGGGGTGCTGAAGCCGGAGGTGGTCGTCATCACCGAGCCGACGAACCTGGGCGTTTACCGGGGGCACCGCGGGCGGATGGAGATGGAAGTCCGGACGCAGGGCCTCTCGTGCCACGGCTCCGCGCCGGAGCGAGGCGTGAACGCGGTCTACAAGATGGCGCCGATCATCGCCGACGTCGAGCGGCTGAACGAGCGCCTCGCGGCGAGCGCCGATCCGTTCCTCGGCAAGGGTTCCGTCACCATCTCGCACATCCGGTCCACTTCTCCGTCGCTCTGCGCCGTCGCCGACAGCGCCACGATTCACCTCGACCGCCGGCTGACGAAGGGCGAGACGCTGGAGTCCGCCGTGGCGCAGGTGGAGGCGCTGGACAGCGTGAAACACTCTGGCGCGGTCGTGACGGTGCTCGACTACGCGCGTCAGGCGTACACCGGGCTGACGTACCCGACGAAGAAGTACTACCCGACGTGGGTGATGGACGAGGACCACCGCGCGGTCCGGGCGGCGGTCTCCACCGCCGAGGCGGCACTCGGCCGCCGCCCCATCGTCGACAAGTGGACCTTCTCCACGAACGGGATCGCGACGTGTGGCTTGTTCGGCGTCCCGACGGTCGGCTTCGGCCCGGCCAACGAGGTGTACGCCCACACGCCCGAGGACCAGTGCCCCATCGAGCACCTCACGCTGGCGGCACGGTTCTACGCGATGTTCGGGAAGACGTATGTAGGGGCTCTAGGGGCTAGGAGCTAGGAGCTGGGGCTAGGACGAACGGAATGACGAATGACGAATGACGAGTGACGACTGGCGACTGGCGAGTGGCCAACCAAGAAACGTCAAAGCTGCCTGCCGCCATCTGCCAGCTGCCAGCCAATCATATGAACCTGTCTTCCAAGCTCGACCAACTCGCCGCCATCGAGACCGGCGTGTACGACAAGGACTTCCTCCTCACGTGGCAGTACCGCGACGCGACGATCCGCGGTGTCCTGCTGGCGGCGGAGATTCTCGAGGACCTTGCGGCGGCGGGCGTATCGACGCGCGTCTTCGACACCGGCCTTGGCATCTCCATCTTTCGCGACAAGTCCACGCGGACGCGGTACGCGTTCCGATCGGGCTGCAACCTGCTCGGCCTGATGACCGAGGAACTCGACGAGTCCACCTCGCAGATCGCGCATGGTGAGACGGTCCGAGAGACCGCGGCGATGATCTCCTTCCTCACGGAGGTGATCGGCATCCGCGACGACATGTTCCTGGGCGAGGGCCACAAGTACATGACCCAGGTGAGCGATGCCCTCTGCGAGGGCTCGACGCAGGGTGTGCTCCTGCAGCGCCCGGCCGTCGTGAACCTGCAGTGCGACCTCGATCACCCGACCCAGAGCCTCGCCGATCTGCGCCACCTCATCTCGACCTTCGGCGGGGTCGAGGCGCTGAAGGGCAAGAAGCTCGCGATGACCTGGGCCTACTCGCCGTCCTACGGCAAGCCGCTCTCCGTGCCCCAGGGGATCGTCGCGCTCATGACCCGCTTCGGCATGGACGTCGTCCTCGCGCACCCTGAGGGATACGACCTGGTGGGCGAACCGCTCGACGCCGCGCGCCGCTTCGCTGCCGGCAGCGGCGGCTCGTTCTCGGTCGCCGACGTCGATGGAAGACGCGTTTCGCGACGCCGACGTCGTCTATCCCAAGAGCTGGGCGCCCGCCCGTGTGATGCACGAGCGAACCCGGCTGCTGCGAGCGGGAGAGACGGCGAAACTGGCAGATCTCGAACAGGAGGCCCTGGCCAACAACGCCCGGTTCAAGGACTGGGAATGCACCGAGCGGATGATGCAGTTGACCAGGGGCGGGCGCGCCCAGTACATGCACTGCCTGCCGGCGGACGTGACGGGCATCAGTTGCCAGGCCGGCGAGGTGAGCGCAAGCGTGTTCGAGCGCCATCGGCTCCAGACCTATCGCGAGGCGGCCCACAAGCCGTTCGTCATCGCCGCGATGATCCTGGCCACGCGCTTCAAAGACCCCGCGGGCGTGCTGCGCGGATGCGTCGAGCGCGGCGTCCGTCGGCGAACAGAGCAGTTGTAGCTCCAGCCTTGCCGCAGGTTCACCCATGTCCGATGTCATGCGTATCCAGCCGTTCGCGACGCAGCTTCGCCGGATCCTGGCGGAACTGGATCGCAATGGCTCGATCTTCGACATTCACGGGTCGTTGTTCTACACCCCGACCCGCGGCGCCCGGTTCGCGGTTCCCGACGTCTTCGGAAAGTACCTCGCGACGCCGGTCGGCCCCTCCGCCGGTCCTCACACGCAGCTGAGCCAGAACATCGTCTCGTCGTTCTTGTGCGGCGGCCGCTTCATCGAGCTGAAGACCGTCCAGGTCATGGACGAACTCGAGATCCCCCGGCCGTGCATCGACATGACCGACGAGGGCTACAACGTCGAGTGGTCGCAAGAGCTGAGGTTGGAGGAATCGGCGCACGAGTACGTGGCGGCGTGGGCGCTCGTGCACCTCCTGCCCCGCATCCTCGGGTGGGACCACACCGTTCCTGAGGCCCAACTGCCTGGCGCCATCTTCGACCTGAGCGTCGGCTACAACCTCGAGGGGATCCGGCACCCGCGCATGACGCGGTTCATGGACGTGCTGACGGATGCGTCCGAGGATATCGCCCGCATCGAAGAAGCGATCGCGCGCGACTTCCCGCACCTCGCCGGGATCCCCATTCCCCGCCGCATCGCGAACAGCGTCACGCTGTCGACGATGCACGGCTGCCCGCCGGACGAGATCGAGCGGATCGCACGCTACCTGCTGGAGGAGCGCGGGCTGCACACCGTGGTGAAGCTGAATCCCACGCTGCTCGGCAAAGAGCGCGTGCTCGAGATCCTCCACGGCAGACTCGGATTCACCGCCGTCGACATCCCGGACTCGGTCTTCGAGCACGACCTGACGTACGAGCGGGCGCTGGAGCTGATCGCGTCGCTGAAGTCGGTGGCCGCGCGGCGCGGCCTGACGTTTGGCGTGAAGTTGAGCAACACGCTGGCGATGCGCAACCAGTTCGGGCGCCTGCCTGGCGACGAGATGTACATGTCAGGGAGGGCACTCTACCCGGTGACGATGGCCCTCTACGACCAGCTGGCGCGAGCGTTCGACGGCGACATCCACGTGTCCTACTCCGCCGGCGCCGACGCGGAGAACGTCGCAGCGGTCCTCTCGTGCGGTGCGGTGCCAGTCACGGGGTGCACCGATCTGCTCAAGCCTGGCGGCTTCGCCCGCATGACGCAGTGGCTGCAGAACCTCGACTCGGCGATGACCGCGGCCGGCGCCGCGAGCCTCGGCGACTGGTCGCGCAATCGCCTCGCGAACCTGCGCGCCGCGGCTGCTGACGCGGTCGTCAATCCCCGCTACCACAAGCGCGCGTTCCCGCACGGGCTGCCGAAGGTGTCGTCGGGCCTTGGCCTCTGGGACTGCGTGGTCGCACCCTGCGTCGAGGCGTGCGCCGTCGAGCAGGACGTGCCGGAGTATGCCTGGCTGATCGCGCAGGGCGAGTACGACCGCGCGCTCGAAGTCATCCTCGCCCGCAACCCGCTGCCCGGCGTGACCGGTTACGTCTGCACGCACCTCTGCCAGACCCGCTGCACGCGCAATGACTACGAGGAGACCGTCGCCATCCGGGCACTCAAGCGAATCGCGGAGGAGCGCGGGCGGGCGGACTATGTCTCTGTCAGCCGGCAGCAGGCCGCCAGCAGCGGGCAGCCGGACGACGAGACGGATCGCCCAGCTGCCAGCCGCAGGGTCGCCATCGTCGGCAGCGGCCCGTCCGGGCTTGCGGCGGCGGCGTTCCTCGCGATCAACGGCGTTGCAGGCCACCATCTTCGAAGCGAGGGACGTTCCGGGCGGCATGATGCGCGTGGTGCCGCCCTTCCGCCTGCCGCTCGAGATCATCGACCGGGACATCGCGCGGATCGCCGCGCTCGGCGTCGACATTCGCCTGAACACCCGGATCACCGTGGCTCCCGAGAACCTGCTGGCGGAAGGGATTCGACGCGGTGTACCTGGCGAGCGGCTTCCAGAAGGATGCGCCGCTGCGGATTCCTGGCGCCGATGGCCCCGGAGTGATCCCGGCACTCCAGCTCCTCGACAGGTCGCGTCGCGGCGAGCGCGTCGAGCTGGGGAGCCGCGTCGTCGTCATCGGGGGCGGCGACACGGCCATGGACGCAGTTCGCACCTCGCAGCGCTTCACCGGCAATCCGGTGACGATCCTCTATCGACGCACGCGGCACGAGATGCCGGCCGCGGAAGAGGAACTCGAAGGCGCGCTCGACGAGGGCAACATCCTCGAGGAACTCGCCTCGCCGGTCGAGGTGCGGCGCTCGGACGGTCGCGTGGTCGGCGTGCGCTGCGTCCGGAACGCCCTGGGGACTCCGGGGCCCGACGGCCGCCGTACGCCCGTGGCGATTCCGGACTCGGATTTCGTCGTCGCCTGCGATTCGGTCGTTGTCGCCGTCGGACAGCTCCCGGAACTCGCCTTCCTGGACGGCAGCGGCGTCACCCGGCACGCCGGCGGCGGCGTCCTCGTGGACGGCACGACTCGATGTGCCGGCCCACAGGGCGTCTACGCGGGCGGCGACGTCGTCATCGAACCGGGCAGCATCATCTCGGCGTGCGCCGATGGCCGGCGGGCGGCTGAAGCGATCTGCGCGCACCTCGGCGTCCGGTTCGAGCAGCCTGCGTGGCGGCGGCCAACGCTGTCCGAACAGGAAATCCTCGAAGTGAAGGCGGTCCGCGCGCGCCGCGTTCCGCAGGTGAAGCCCGCGGCCCTGCCGGTGGCCGAGCGCTCGGGCTTTGCGCTCATCGAAGCGACGTTCACGGAGGCGGACGCACGGGCCGAAGCGCTGCGCTGCGTGCAGTGCACGACGTTCTGCGACAAGTGCGTCGAGGTCTGCCCCAACCGCGCGAACTACACGTTCCGCATCGAGCCGATCCACTGGCGGCTGCCGATCCTCGCGGGACAAGCGTGGGGCAAAGCTCCAGCTTTGCCGATCCACACTGAAGAGTTCCGCGTGACCCAGGACCGCCAGATCCTCCACGTGGACGACTTCTGCAACGAGTGCGACAACTGCCAGACGTTCTGCGTGCACCGGGGCAAGCCGTACGCCGACAAGCCCAGGCTGTTCCTCGACGCGGCGCTGTTCGAAGACGAGGACAGCAACGCATTCCATATCGAGGGCCACGTCATTCGGCGGCGGGAACATGGCGACGAGAGCCGGCTGGCGGTGACCGAAGACGGCATGGTGTATGAGGACAGGTCGGTCCGCGCGAGCGTGGCGTTGGACTGGACGGTACGCGAGGTGGAGTACCTGAAACCGGGCGATCGCCCGCTCTCGCTCCGGCCGGCGGCCGAGATGCTGGTGCTCTATCGAGGGATCACGGGATCGTTGCCGTTCCTGCTGGTGCGCTGAACGCAAAGCTGGAGCTTTGCGCCACGCCCGTCCTCTTACCGTCGCACCCCGGAGAAGATCACCGCCACTCGCGCATTCTGCAACGCGGGCTCCTGCGGCAGCGCCTCGATCAACCCCGCCAGTCCCGCGGACCCCGTATGATCGACGTCGATGCCGGTAGCGGCCCGCGCGATGGTATTCGCCTGCGCCAGCCGCTCCTCGCCGACGACAATCGGCCGGCCCCCCGTCCTCAGCATGCCTTCCACCACCGCGGCCCAGTCGTAGGTCTCGTCGTCCAGGATGCCATGGGCGATGCTGCGGGGCTCCTGCTCCCACGGCCACATGAACTGGGAGCGGTGCTGGCGGGCATACGACATTGCCTCATCGACGAGGGCCCCGTTCTCGGCGATGCCCTGTCGAACCCGGCTCGAACCGGGTTCGGATTCCACGACACCCGGCATCCGGGCAACGAGGCGATCGTACGCTCGCGCGAGCGGGTGACCGCCGGCGGTCTGGACCGCGTAGATCCGCGGCAGTCGGCTCAGCGACCCCGCGCGGCGTGCGTGCTCCAGCCCTTGCACGACAGCGGTCGCCAGCGCGCCGCCGCCGACCTGCACGAACACCGCGTCGAGCGGGACGCCGTCGAGCGCATCGAGCATTTCCCAGGCGAGCGTGGCCCCGCCCTCGATCGTCAAGCCGTTGTCGCTTCCCTGGCAGCAGAACGGCACGGCGCCCGCGGCGACCGCCCGCCGGAACGCCACGTAGCAGGGGTCCCCGGCCTGCCGGGCCTCCCGCCGGCAGAGGGTGAGGCGAGCGCCAAGGTGCTCCAGGCGAGCGATGACGGCGGGGTGCGCGGTCGGTGGAACGAACACCTGCAGCGGCCATGCCGCGGCGCGCGCCATGACGGCCGCTGCGAGTGCCGCGTTTCCGCAGCTGGCAATGGCAAGCGGCGGCCGGCCCTCGATCGTCCCGACGCGCTCGGCCACCTGCAGGTAGAGCATGATGCCCATCAAGTGGCGCGCCTTGTGGGATCCGGACACGTTCCCGGTTTCGTTCTTCACCCACACGCGGAGCGCGGCGTCGGGCCAGATCGCCTCGCTCAGCGCGGCCTCCAAGTCGAACGGCGTCTGCGCGAAGCCGCTGCCGTCCACCTCCGCCACTGATCGATTGAGATCCCTCGCCATGCCGACGAGCGCCTCGTCCTCGAGGCCTCGCGATCGGCCCAGCGCCCAAAACGACAGGCGCCGGCGGTACCGCTCGAACGGGTTCTGCCCCGCCTCGTCCCGCACCTGTGCGCCGGCCTCGACGCACCGGCGCAGAACGTGATCCCGGTCGTCCCCGGCGTCGGCAGCTGGACAGCGGAATGGCCGGTCGGCCCCGTTCACCACCGCGCCGCAGGCGGCGCAGGCAAAGAGGAGATCCATGGTCAGACGCTGACGCCGGTGCGTGCGTTGAACTCGTCGATCATCTCATCCCACGCAGGCAGGATGTCGTGGAGGCCCTTCCAGAAGCGCTGGTCGCGCCGCACGTTGAACTCGGGCACGCTCACGCCCTGCTGTTCGACCCAGGTGTAGTAACCGAGGTTGAAGATGCGCGTCCGGTCGACTGCCGACAACTCCAGGAGGTGGTCGGTCGCCGCGCCGAGCATGTGCTGCGCGAACACTTCGGCCGCCGTCACCGTGTCGAAGCGCCCGGGAGAATCGACGCGCCATCGCCTTGTGACGCTCGCTGCCGTACATCTCCGCACCGTCGGTCGCCACGGTCAGAACCATGTCGTCCCGGCCGAGGTCGAAGTACTTCGCGGTCTTCACGGCCGCGAGGATGTTGCAGATGCTCGACAGGCCGAGGTGATCGAGCGCCGCGACGAGAGACGGCGGCACCTGCCGCCGCTTCAGCAGGTAGTCCCTTCCGGCTTCGCTGCCGAAGAGGACGCCCAGTCCGTCGGTGGCCGCATCCGAAACGGCCACGGCAACGTCGGTGTTCATGACGTTGTGGATGAACGGCACGTGCTTGTCGCCGATGCCCTGGATGTTGTGCTCGCCGAAGCCGTTGTAGAGCAGCGTCGGGCACTCGAGCGCCTCGACGGCGACGATGCGCGAGCCGAAGCGTTCCTTCAGGTAGTCGCCCGCCCCGAGAGTGCCGGCCGAGCCAGTGGCGGATACGAACGAGTGCACCTTCATCCGGCCCGACGGGTCCATCGCCTCGGCGATCTCCTCGAGCGCGCGCCCGGTGCAGAAGTAGTGCGCGAGGTAGTTCCCGAACTCGCAGAACTGGTTGAAGATGATGTTTCGCGGGTCGCGCTCCAGTTCCGCGCACTTGTCGTAGATCTCCTTGACGTTGCTCTCGGACCCCGGCGTCCGCACGATGTCGCCAGGCTCGCGGACCCAGCGCTCGAGCCAGCTGAAACGCTCCTCGCTCATGCCCTCCGGCAGGATCGCCACGCCGTGGCAGTTCATGATGCGCGAGATGGCGACGCCGCCGCGGCAGTAGTTGCCCGTGGACGGCCACACGGCGCGGTGAGCGGTCGGGTCGAACTGGCCCGTGATCACGCGCGGGGCCAGGCACCCGTAGGCGGCGAGGACCTTGTGCGCGCGGATCATCGGGAACCGGTTGCCGAGCGCAACGACGATCCGGGCCTGGACGCCCGTGAGCGAAGGCGGCAGAACGACGTGGTCCGGTGCGGGCGCGCGGTGTCGGCGGCTCGAGTCGTTGTACCAGTGGACGCGGAAGAGATTCAGCGGGTGCGGGGCGTCCGGGTCGATCGCGGCCAGCGCCTCGTGGATCGCGGCCGGCACCCGGGATGGGTCGGCGAGTTGCGTAAAGGTGGGCAGGACGATGCCCGCCTCGCGAAAACGGCTGACCGAGTTGTCGTACACGCCGCGGTCGATGATGTCGCGTTCGATCCCAAGTCGTTTCATGGATGATGCTCTCACGGGCCGGTCGGGCCACCCACGCTCGGGGCTGAAGCCCCGTCCTGCTCACCAGCGCGCCCACAGGCGGGCCGCCTCCTCGCGCGCTTCTGCGTCAATCGACGGGTCGTCCGGCAGCGCGAATGTTCGCCGATCGCGCAGCGCCAGCACGCCTGCACCCAGGCGCTCTTCGGCCAGGCGCCAGCCGGCCTGCAGCCGGGCGGCAGCCGCGCCGCCGGCCTCGCCTTCCGCCGCGCCGATCCGCTCGAGCGCAGCGGCCTCCGCGCGCATGTCCGACTCGAATCCGTCGGTGCCGAGGGCCACGAGCGCGGCCGAGCCGAGGGCGTGCGGGTAGCCCACCCGGTTGTTCTCGTTCGAGCGCGGGTTCTGAACCAGCCAGCAGCCGGCGTCGCAGGCGAGGCGCACCTGGGCCGCCGACAGGTGAACGCCGTGGGCCAGGATCGAGCCGGGAAGCAGCGCGCCGAGTGACGCCAGCCGCTCGAGCGGGCCCTCGTACCCGCGACGCCGCGCGTCTTCCACGTCGGCGCCGTCCTCGGCCACGTGGACGTGGAGCACGGTCCCCAGCTCGCGGCAGAGGTCGCCCGCCTCGCGGATGGTCTCGTCCGACACCGTGAACGACGCGTGCAGGCCGACGACGCCGGACACGAGCGGCCGGCGATTCGACTCGATGAAGCGGCGGCACTCGGCGAGGCCTCGGCGCGCCTCGCCGCGGCCGCCATTGCGCTCCGTCGCGCCGTAGCAGAGAACGGCCGCGACGCCGAACTCCGCGCAGGCGTCGGCGAGGATGTCGAGCGAGCCCTCGATGAAGGACGGCGATTCGTGGTGATCGACGAGCACGGCGGTGCCGGCACGCCTCGCGGCTGACACGTAGTAGCGGGCAGCCGCGCGCAGCGAGGGCGCGTCGAGCGCGCGATCCAGGCGCCACCAGACGCGCTCCAGGATCTGCACGAAGCTCGCCGGCGGCACTCCCGGGCCGGGCATGCCCAGCGGGGCGAGACCGCTGTAGAGATGCGTGTGCGCGTTTACGAACATGGTCAATGGCGGCCAGCTGCCAGCGGACAGCTGACAGCCAAGACGGACTTGCTGTTGGTGGCCCGATCAGTCCTAGGCAAACCCTCTTACACTGCGCCGCCGGCTGTATCCGCTGGCGGCTGTCCGCTGGCGGCTGTCTGCTGACGTTGTGCAGCCTTCCCCACACTCATCGCCCGCGCGGCGGGCGAGTCCTTCATCGGGAGCGTGCAGCGCCGGATGCCGTCGAACGCCTCGAGCGCGCCCGCCACCGCCGCGGCCGTCGGCACGAGGCCGATTTCGCCGACGCCCTTGGCACCCATCGGCCCTTCGGGCTCGGGTTCCTCGACCAGGATGACCTCGATCTCGGGCATGTCCCGCGCGCGAAGGACGCCGATGTCGCGCAGCTTGAACGTCTCGGGCATGCCGTTCCGGCAGCGCAGCTCCTCGGTCAGCGCGTAGCCGAGGCCCATGTGGATCGACCCTTCGATCTGTCCTTCGCACAGCGCCGGATTGACGGCGCGGCCGACGTCGTGGGCCGCGACGATTCGCTCCACGCGCCCCTTCTCATCGAGAACGCAGACCTGCGTGGCGTAGCCGAACGCTGTGTGGGTCTTCACCTTCGGCACGCCGGCGCCAAGCTCGGTGGTGTCGTCAACCAGGACGTCGGCCCCGTACACGCGCCCGGCGAGGTGCCCGATCGAGAGTCCTTCGTCCAAGGCCGCGCGCAGCCCGGCGGCCGCGCTCATCACCGCCCGCCCGCCGAACAGCGTCGCGCGCGACCCGGTCGTCTGCCCGCACGCGAGGGCGTAGGTGGAATCGACCTTCGGCCGGAAGATGGAGGCCGGCAGGCCCGTCACCTCCGCGGCGAACTGCACGAGCACCGTCAGGAGGCCCTGCCCCATCTCCGTGTAGCCGTTGTACAGCGACACGGTGCCGTCCTGCTCCACCACCAGGCGAGCCTTGCCCCACTCCTGCGCGCCGTTGCCGATGCCGCTGTTCTTCAACCCGCAGGCGATGCCAACCGCCCGGCCCGCCGCCCGGGCGGCCTCGTAGGCCGGCTTGACGGCAAGCAGCGTCTTCCTGATGCCGACCGACTTGTCGAGCACCTGGCCGGTGGAGAAGAGATCGCCCACCTGCAGCGCGTTTCGCCACCGGATCTCCCAGCGGTCGAGGGCTGCCGCGCTGGCGAGCAGATCCACGCAGCCTTCCATGCCGAAGTGCGCCTGGTTGGCGCCGAAGCCGCGCATCGCGCCGCAGGGAGGGTTGTTCGTGTAGACCGCGATCGACTCCACGTCGACGTTCGGCACGCGATAGGGGCCGCACGCGTGCCCGGCCGCGCGTTCCAGCACCTTCCCGCCAACCGACGCGTACGCGCCCGAGTCGCCGAGCATGCGCGCCTTCACGGCGGTCAGCCGGCCCTCGGCGTCGCAGCCGACCGTGTACTCCATCCGAATCGGATGGCGCTTGGGGTGCAGGCGGATCGATTCCTCGCGCGACAGCGTGAGCTTGACCGGGCGCCGGGTGACGAGCGCCAGGAGCGCCGTCTGCGCCTGCACCGACATGTCCTCCTTGCCGCCGAACGCGCCGCCGTTGGGCACCAGCTCGACGGACACGCGGTCTTCGGCGAGGCCGAGGAACGACGCCACCTGCCGGCGGTCGTCGAAGATCCCCTGTCCCTGCGTGAAGAGGTGCAGCGTGCCGTCGTCTCTCGGCTCGGCCAGCGCGCTCTCCGGCTCCAGGTACAGGTGCTCGATGCGCTGCGTCTGCCACACGCCGTGCACGACGTGAGCGCTGGCGGCGAGCGCCGCGTCGGCGTCGCCGCGCCGGATGATCGAGCGCGACAGGAGGTTCGGATGCTTCGGGTTCACCTGCGGGGCGCCGGCAGCGAGCGCCTGGTCCGCGTCGACAACAGGCGCGCGCACTTCGTACTCGACGTCGACGAGAGCGGCGGCGGCCCTGGCGGTGTGCCGATCGACGGCAGCCACCGCGGCCAACACGTCGCCCACGCATCGCGCTTCCTCGCCTTCCGCGACGAATCCCGGCCAGTCCTGTTCGATGAGGCCGTACCAGCGATTCCCCGGGACCTCGCGGGCGGTAACCACCGCCACCACGCCGGGAAGCGCCGCCGCACGCGACGTGTCGATGCGGACGACGCGCGCTCGGGCGTGCGGCGACAGCGTCAGCGCTCCGTGCAGCAAGTCCGCCCGGTCGAGGTCCGCCACGTAGGGCCGGTCGCCGAGCGCCGACCGGACGGCGTCATACCTCGCCAGGCGGTCACCCACTCCCCCGTCGGCCAGGGGCTCGGGGATCGCCTCGCCGCGACGGCCGCGAGCCATCAGCTCGATCGCGTCGACGATCTTCTTGTAGCCGGTGCAACGGCAGAGGTGGACGTCGATCGCGCGGGCGATATCCGATCGGGTCGGCGATGACTGGTGGTCGAGCAGGTGCTTGGCGCGGAGGGCGATGCCAGGGATGCAGAAGCCGCACTGCACGCCCGCCGCGGCGGCAAACGCGCGCGAGAACAGATCCCGATCCTCGGCCGACAGCCCTTCGAGGGTCAGGATGTCCTTGCCGCGCGACGAGGCGGTGGTCATCGCGCACGTCACCTTCGCGTGGCCGTCCACGAGCGCGAGGCAGCACCCGCATTGCCCCTGCGGCGCGCACCCGTCTTTCAGCGACCGGATCCCGCAGCGCTCCCGCAAGGTTTCGAGGAGCGTCTCGTCCTCGCGCGCCTCGACGCGCACCGCTTTACCGTTGAGCCTGAACTCGACGTCCATCGGCGGCAAGTATACCGCGCGGGTCCGGGTGTCGGGAGCGCTTCGCGGCCGGCGCCCTGCGGTATGATCAGGACGCTCTCCGCGCCCTCGAACCTCTGATTGGCGGACTGGCATGCCTTCAGTCGGTCGCAGCATCCCGCGCCGTGACGGCCCGGACAAGGTCACTGGCGCCGCGAAGTACATCGACGATCTCCGGTTCCCCGGGATGATCCACGGGCGAACGGTCCGATCGTCGGTCGCTTGCGGTCGCATCCGGCGCATCCGGCACGAGTTCGACCCGGCGGGCTTCACCGTCGTGGACTACCACGACATCCCTGGCCGCAACCTCGTGGCGCTGATTGCCGACGACCAACCGTGCCTGGCCGAGCGTGAAGTGCGCCATGCGGCGGAGCCAATCCTGCTGCTGGCGCATCAGGATCGCGAGCGGCTGCTGGAGGCTCGCGTCGAGGTTGAGTACCAGGAGGATCCGCCGGTCCTCGATCCGCTGGCCTCGACCACCGTCTTCAAGTCGGTTGCGATCGACAAGGGCGACATCGAGGCCGGTTTCCGCGCGGCGGATCTCGTCGTCGAGGGCGAATACCGCGTGGGTCACCAGGAGCACGCCTACATCGAGCCGAACGGCGTGATCGCCGTGCCGGAAGACGATGGCGTCGCCCTGTTCGGCTCGCTTCAGTGCCCCTACTACGTGCAGAAGGCGCTCAAGGCCGTCCTCGGCCTGCCCGCCGATCGCGTGCGCGTCGTGCAGGTGGAGACGGGCGGCGGGTTCGGCGGCAAGGAGGAGTATCCGTCGATCATCGCCGCGCACGCGTGCCTGCTCGCCCGGAAGGCTCAGCGCCCGGTGAAGCTGGTGTACGACCGCGCCGAAGACATGCTGGCGACGACCAAGCGCCACCCGGCGATCGTGCGCCACCGGACCGGCGTGACGCGCGACGGCCGGCTCACCGCGGTCGACATCGAAGTCATCCTCGACGGCGGCGCTTACGTCACGCTCAGCCCCGTCGTCCTGTCCCGCGGCGTCATCCACGCGACCGGGCCGTACCGGTGCGAGCACGTTCGCGTCAAGGGGCGCGTGGTGATGACGAACACGCCGCCCAACGGCGCGTTCCGCGGCTTTGGCGCCCCGCAGACGCAGTTCGCGGCGGAGGTGCACATGGAGCGGATTGCCGAGACCCTCGGGATGGACCCGGTCCGGATCCGCGAGATCAATGCGCTGCGCGCCGGGGACACGACGGCCACCGGCCAGGTCCTCGGACGGGACACCAGCGCGCTCAAAGTGCTCCGCGAGGCGGTGGCGAGAACCGACTTCAAGCGTCGGCGGCGCGAGCTGCAGGCGAAGGGGCGCGGCCTGGGCCTGGCGCTCTTCTTCCACGGAGCCGGCTTCACGGGTGCCGGAGAAGTGAAGCTGGCGTCGCGCGCGTCGCTGGAGCTCACCGAGCGCGGTGCGCGCATCCAGGTGGCCAGCACGGAGATCGGCCAGGGTGCGAGGACCATCCACGCGCAGATTGTTGCAGACACCCTCGGCCTGCCCGTGGAGGCGATTGACGTGGCACGCGCCGACACGGCGCGCGTGCCGGATAGCGGACCGACGGTCGCCTCGCGCACCACGATGGTCGTCGGGCGCCTGCTCGAGCGGTGCGCGAAGGAGATGCGGCGGCGCCTGGGGCGGCTCCCGCCGGCCGAGTACCTGCGTCGCCACGGGCCGCTCGTTGTCACCAAGGAGTACGAACCGCCCACCTCGTCGGTCTTCGACGAGGAGACATACCGGGGAGACGCCTACGGCACGTACGCCTGGGGGTGCGACGTGGCGGAAGTCGAGATCGACCCGGTGACCTTCGAGGTGCGGCCCGTGCACTTCACCGCCGTGCAGGAGATCGGCAGGGCGTTGAACCCGACGCTGGCCGCCGGCCAGATCGAGGGCGGAACGTTGCAGGGGATCGGGTACGCCCTGCTGGAAGCCGTCGTGATGCGCGACGGCCGGATGGCCAACGCGCAGCTCACCAACTACATCGTCCCGACCACCGTGGATACGCCGCGCATCGACGTGGTGATGCTCGAGAGCGGCTACAAGCACGGCCCCTTTGGCGCGAAGGGCATCGGCGAGCTGCCGTTCGACGGCGCGGCGCCCGCCATTGCCAACGCCGTTCGCCACCTCGGCCACGACGTTCGCAGCCTGCCGATCACGCCCGAGAGACTCGTTGAGATGGCGTCATGCGATTCACAGTGAATGGCAAGCCGGTCGACGTCCGCGCGCATCCGATGAAGCGCCTGCTCGACGTCCTGCGTGAGGACTGCGGCCTGACGGGCACCAAGGAAGGCTGCGGCGAGGGCGAGTGCGGCGCGTGCACCATCCTGCTGGACGGGCAGGCGGTCAACGCGTGCCTGGTCCCGTTCGCTCAAGCGCGCGGGTGCAAGGTGGTCACGATCGAAGGTCTCAAAGGGCGCCATCCGCTTGCAGCGGGCGTTCGTTTCAGAGGGCGGCACGCAGTGCGGGATCTGCACGCCGGGCATGATCATGGCCGCGGCCGCGCTCCCGCGCGACGCGACGCCGGCCGACGTGAAGATCGGCCTCGCCGGCAACATCTGCCGGTGCACCGGCTACATGGGCATCTACCGGGCGATCGAGAAGGCCCGGACGCCCGCAAAGAAGCGGCAACATGCGAACCGCCATATCGACCCTCGAGCTGATTGAGCCGCGCTCGCTGCGCCACGCGCTGAAGATCCTGCGCGACGATGGCCCTGTCGTGCCGCTCGCAGGCTGCACGGACGTGTACGTCGCCCTCAACATGGGCGCGGTCTCGGGCCGGAGGTTCCTGAACCTCTGGCCGCTCGACGAGCTCCGCGGAATTGCCGTTCGGGGCGGCGTGGTCTCGGTTGGCGCGCTGACCACCTACAGCCAGATCATCCGGTCGCCCATCGTGCGCCGGCGCCTGCCAATGCTCGCGGCCGCGGCGCGAGAAATCGGCGCCGTGCAGGTGCAGAACCGCGGCACGATCGGCGGCAACATCGCCAACGGGTCCCCCGCCGGCGACAGCCTGCCCGTGCTCGCCGCCGCGGACGCCGTCGTCGTGCTGCAGAGTGCGGAAGGGCCCCGGCGCATCCCGTTCAGCGACTTCTACACCGGGTACCGCCGCTCGGTGATGCGGCCGGACGAAATCGTGGCGGCGGTTGAAATCCCGCCGGTGGACGGCAGGCAGTGGTTCCGGAAAGTTGGGACGCGGGCCGCGCAGGCCATCTCGAAAGTCGTGATGGCGGCCGTCCGCGCGCCGGTGCCGCGCGTCGCCGTCGGCAGCGTGGCGCCCACTGTCATCCGCGCGCGCAAGACCGAAGCGCTCCTGGCGGAGGGCGGATCCATCGAGCAGGCGTGCGACACGCTGATGAGTGAGATCGCGCCGATCGACGATGACCGCTCCACGGCCGCGTACCGGCGCCGGATCGCCGGCAACCTGCTGGCCGCCTTCTGGAGCGAGACGCGATGACGGGCGAGACGAGCACCTTTCGCGGCCGCATCCTGACCGCAGCGCGCGACAACCGGTGGCGCGACTGGCCGGACGGCCGACTCGACATCCGGGGCGACCGGATCGTGTCGGTCGGCGCCTGGCGGCGCACGGCCGGCGACTATGCCGACCTCCGGCCGCACATCATCTTCCCCGGCCTCGTCGACACGCACGCGCACGTGCCGCAGCTGCCCGTCTGCGGCGTCCATCCGGAGAGCCTTCTCGAATGGCTGCGCAAGTGGACCTTCCCGCTGGAGAAGCGGTTCCGCGGCGAGCGCGCCCGGGAGCTGTCCCGCGACTTCATGCAGGAGATGCTGGCGCAGGGGACCACGACGGCGGGCCTCTACACGTCCGCCTGGCCGGATTCGGTCGAAGCCTGCTTCGAGGCGGCGGAAGCGGTAGGCGTCCACGCGTGGATCGGTCCCCCGCTCATGGACGAAGGAGCATACCGCCCGGTGACCACCCGGCGGGTGCTGGACGAGGCGTGCCGCCTGGCGAAGCTCGATCGCCCGAAACTCCGCTTCGCCGTCACGCCGCGCTTTGCGCTGTCGTGCACGCGGGAACTGCTCGAAGGCTGCGGCGCGCTGGCACGCGAGCGCGACCTGCCGGTGCAAACCCACCTCGCCGAGCAGAAGCCGGAGTGCGAGGCCGTTCGCCAGCAGTTCGGCCAGGACTACCTCGACGTGTACGAGCAGGCAGGCCTCGTCGGGCCCCGCAGCCTGTTCGCTCATGCCATCTGGCTGACGGCGTCCGAATGGCGGCGGCTGGCCCCGTGCGCGATTGCCCACTGCCCCACGTCCAATGTCTTCCTCGGGAGCGGCGTGATGAACTGGCGGAGGGCGTCGGCCGCTCGCCTCGCGCTCGGTTCCGATGTCGGCGCCGGCCCCGACCTTTCGATCTTCCGCGTCGCACGGATGTCGTGGACGCTGTACTCGCTGACGGGCAACGCGCCCGGCCCCGCAGAACTGCTGTCGGCGGCGACGATCGGCGGCGCCAGGGCGCTGGGATTCGACGACGTGGGTGCGCTCGACGTGGGCAAGGCCGCGGACTTCATCGTCCTCGACGCCGCCCACATCATTCCGGCCGGTGCCCCGAACGCCGAGTCGACGGACGACCTGTTGTCGCGGATTCTCCACCGCGCCGGCCGCTCGGCTATCCGTAGGGTGTACGTGGGGGGAGAGATGAGACTGGAAAGGGGCGGACCTGACGGTGCGCCCCCACGGCGGGCCTGAAGGCCCGCCCTACTTCGCCTTCCGCAGCTTGCTGTGCCGCAGGCCGTACGTGAAGTACAGCACCAGCCCGATCAGCAGCCACCAGCCGAACCGCTCCCAGGCCGACTTCGGTAGACCCTTCATGATGAACAGGCACGAGGCCGCTCCCAGGGTGGTGACCAGCCAGACGAACGGCACGCGGAAGGGCCGCGGCCGTTCAGGCTCGGTATGCCTCAGAACGAGCACCCCGGTGCACACGAGCACGAACGCGAACAGCGTGCCGATGTTGGTCAGGTCGTAGGTCTCGGCCGCGTCTCCGACAGCCGAGGCGAGTGCGACCAGGACACCCGTGAGAATCGTCGTGATGTACGGCGTGCGGTGCTTCGGGTGGACCTTCGCGGCCCATTTCGGCAGCAGCCCGTCCCGTGCCATCGCGAAGAAGATCCGCGGCTGCCCGTACTGAAACACCAGCAGCACGGCGGCCATCGAGATTGCCGCGCCGAGCGCGACGATCCAGCCCACCGTCCCCAGTCCCGCGATCTCCAGGGCCCGAGCCAACGGGTCGGCAACGGCCAGCTGCCGGTAAGGCACCATGCCCGTCAGCACGAAGCCGACGATCATGTAGATGACGGTGCACACGGCGAGCCCGCCCAGGATCCCGATGGGCAGGTTCCGCTGCGGGTTCTTCGTCTCTTCGGCGGCGGTGGAAATCGCGTCGAAGCCGATGTAGGCGAAGAACACGATGGCCGCGCCCTGGTGAATCCCGGTGAATCCGTTCGGCGCAAACGGATGGTAGTTGGCGGTGTTGATGTGCATGCTCCCGACGACGATGAACAGCGTCAGGACGAGGAGCTTGATGGCGACCATCACGTTGTTCGCGGTCGTACTTTCCCTCGCACCGCGCAGCAACAGCCATGTGATCCCGAGCACGATCCCGAAGGCCGGCAGGTTGACGAGGATCGGAACGCCGGCAATGGTGGGCGCCGCCTGCATCAGGCCGTGCACATGAGGATCTGAACTGAGCAGTGCGGTCCGGTAACCCGTCGTGAGCCAGGCAGGCATGTGAAGGCCGAAGCCCCTGAGCAGCGTCGTGAAGTAGTCACCCCAGGAGATGGCGACGGCCACGTTGCCCACCGCGTACTCGAGGATGAGATCCCAGCCGATGATCCACGCCACCAGCTCGCCGAGCGTCGCGTACCGAGTACGCGTAGGCGCTGCCGGCCTGCGGAATCATGGCAGCCAGTTCTGCGTAGCAGAGTGCGGCCAGCGCGCACGCGCCTCCAAGCAGGAGGAACGAGAAGACGAGCGCCGGCCCGGCTCCCATTCGGATGACGTTTCCCGCGGCATCGAGCTGGCCAGCCGCGGCAGTGCCGATGGCGCCGAAGATACCGGCGCCGATGACGGCGCCGATCGCGAGCATCACCAGGTCGCCGGCGCCGAGGACGCGCTTCAGGGCGTCGGGGCGGTCGCTGTCGACGAGCAGTTCAGCAATCGGTTTGCGTTGGAAGAGCTGCAGAGAGGCCTCCGTTTGCCGCATGGCGCGCACTGCGCCTCGAACGGCGCACTCTATCCCGCGGGGCGCGGCACTGTCCAGCCTGGAAGGTCCGTTGTCTCGGCGAGGTCACGGCAGGTCGGCATCCACCCGGTAAAGCGTATCGTTGGTTGCCAGCACCAGGCCGCGCTCGGGGTGGAAGGCAACCCCTACCAGGCCCGAACCGGAGACGACCAGTTCGCGGCGGCCGCCGGGCGTCACTCGATAGAGTCCGCTCATCCCCGCAAGCGCTTCGACCGCGTGCAACCGCCCGTCGCGATCGAACGCCAGCCCTTGCGGCCTGCCAAACCCCGTCGCGAGCACGGAGACCTCACCGCGACGATCGACGCGGTGGATGGAGTCGACCGACGACAGGGTCGGCCCCGCCACGTAGACCGCTTCCTCGGCGTCGATCGCGAGGTGGAAGGCGGCCACGCTCGACGGAAGCGAGGCGAAAGGCGTGGCGCGGCCGGCGGCATTCACCCGGAACAAGGTGCCGCTGCGGTCTCCGACAAACAGCGAACCATCCGGCGAGAACGCGAGGCCGCACGCCACGCCGAGATCCGAGGCAAACTTCTCCACGCGCCCATCAGGTTTGACCCGGTAGACCGTTCCCTCGAATCGGCTCGAGACGTACAGATCGCCATCGCGATCGAACGCCAGCGACGTCGCGTTGACGATGCCCGAGACGAACGGTTCGCGGGCGCCGTTCGGGCGGACGCGGAAGATCGAGACCGGTACCCGCTGCCCTCGCGTTCCGCTGTACGTCACGTAGACGTTGCCGTCGGCGTCGATGGCCGGGTTGTCCACCACGTGGAGCCCGGCGGCCAGCGCCCCGCCCACCTCCACCACGGCGAGCGGCCGATCGGTCGCCTCCGAGGAGACGATTGCCGGGCCTGTGTCGAGCCCGGGCGGAAGGACGACCGAGAGCCGGCGCGAAGAGGCGGAGAGCACACGCGCGGGCACGTCGTTGATGAGGATGTCCGGGGCGCGGTCCGGCGGGAACGGCAGGCCTTCGCCCTCGAGCACGACCCGTCCCCCTTCGACGGCGCAGCGCGGGATGACGGAACGGGCCAGCGAACGTGAAGCGCTCATGGGCGAGGGCCGGGAGGAACGAGGCACGGGCGGGGCGGACGCGGGGCCGCGCCGCCTACGAGTCATCGAGCTCGAGGTTCCAGTAGAGGTAATCGCGCCAGCTGTCCGGCGTGTGCCTCAAGCCGATCGTAATGCGGATCGCCGGCGCGGCGTGAGGCCGGGAGGGCCTGCGGACCAGTCGCATGCCGGCTTCCTCCGGTGTGCGGCCGCCCTTGTCGCGGTTGCAGGAGACGCAACAGGTGACGATGTTCTCCCAGTCCTTCCGGCCGCCCTGCGCGACCGGCACCACGTGATCGAACGTCAGCTCGCCGGCGGGCAGCGTGCGGCCGCAGGTACTGGCACGAATATTCGTCGCGGGCGTAGATGTTCGCGCGAGAGAACGGCACGTAGTCGAACCGCCGCTTGATGCGGACGTACCTGAGCAGGCGGATGACGGAAGGCAGGCGGAAGCTGATCGAGACCGACCGGATCTCGCGGTCGTAGACCGAGATGATCTCAACCTTCCCCTGGCACCACAGGGTGACGGCTTTTCGCCAGTGCACGACCTTGAGGGGCTCGTAGGAAGCGTTGAGGAGCAGCGTGTGCTCCATAGCCGAACATATTGTGAACGACGCCAACCCGGCTGTCAACGCAGCCCGGCGTGTAAGCCTTTACCGGGCAGTCGCTTACACAAGTCGAGCTGCATCGGGGCGCCACTTGCGCCGATACAGCCTGACGTGCGCACTTCGCTCATCGCCACCGCCGTCTTGCTTGCCTCGATGGCCCTGTCTGCCTGCGCGACCACTCGCGCGGCGCCGCGGCCGTACCCCGTCGCGCCGCAGCCGCCGCCGCCCTCTTCTTCAGGTGATGCGGGACGCATGCCAGACGTCGCCAGCGCTGCGGGCTCTGATCCAGCCGTGACGGGCACGGCAGCCGGCGAGGCGGTTCCAACCGCGGATGCCGCGCTGGCTGTCGCCGAGGGACTGCTGGGCACGCCGTATCGCAGTGGAGGCGCGGATCCGGATGGGTTCGACTGCAGCGGGTTCGTTCAATACGCGTTCGCGCGGGCCGGGGTCGCGCTCCCGCGCAGCGTGCGGGAGCAATGGCGGGCCGGCGAGCCGGTGGAGCCCGAGGACGTGCGCCGGGGCGACCTGGTGTTCTTCGCCATAGGCGGCCGCGAGGTCAGCCACGTTGGCATCGCCCTCGACGCGAAGAGCTTCGTGCACGCGCCGAGCGCGCGCGGCGTGGTGCGGGTGGAACGATTGATTGGGGAGTACTGGGCCCGGCGGTACGCGGGGGCCAGACGGATTGAATAGCGGCCCGAGCTTCAGTCTCGAGCCCGCGTCTTCCGTTCTCCGTTTTCCGTTTTCTGTTGGTCGTTGCCGCGTGCCTGCCCCGCCGCCGCGCGGTTGCGCTCGGTCCCCGGTGCCGTTTCCCGCATGCCCAACCACTGCCGGCGCACGTCGCGACGCGCAATCCGGCGCGTCGTCTGCTGCAGGAACTGCCTGGAGACGAGATCGCACTCGGTGAAGTGCTGAGGACCGGCGGGCAGCTTCAAGGGCTGGATGACCTTCGTGCCGGGCGTCTCGGGCTGGGCGGCGTTCGGCAGCAGTTCGATGTAGCGCTGCGGGAACGACGGAAACGTGCGGAAGGTCGTGGCCATCACGCCGCCATACCGCGCCTCGAGCTCCGAGAAGTCGTAGCGCAGGAACTCGTACGTGGCGGGATCGGGCGCGCCGGCGAGATACTGCTGGACCATCGCCGAGACGTTCTCGAGGAAGTCGCGCCCGTGCGACCCGGCGGCCACGCGGCCGTCGTGCAACTGCACGCGGCGGATGCCGGGCTGCGTCGGATCGATGTGATACAGCTCGTGGATGATCGTGTCGAGCTTCGCCAGCCAGCCCGGCACGCGGCCGTAGCAGTGCTCCTTGCGCGACCCCCGCATCTTCTGGTTGCAGAAGCGCGGCAGCGCGAACGAGATCAGGTACGTGATCCGCGTGCCACCGACGAAGACCTGCGGCGACTTGGTGACGAACCAGTGCGAGCGCCGCGTGATGTCGCCCGTCTGGCGATCGCGCCAGTAGTAGTAGCCGGGGTCGGTTGGCGGCAGGCTGATGCAGTGGCAGGTGGCGAAGGCGCCCTCGGCTCCCGAGCGGCCGTAACGCGCGAAGATCAGCAATTCGTCCGGATCGATGTAGGACAGGGCGGGCACGCGCTCGATAACGTCCCGCACCAGGGCGCTGATGCGCTGGGTATAGTCGATCATGCGCGCGTCCGACCGATCACCGTTCGAGTTGAGTTGCTGGGGGCTTCGAGGACGGGAGCGCCGGCGACTATAAGCGATGCCCCGGGGGGAGTCAAGGTGAGCCGTAGAGGTGGCGGCCGCATCGCGCCGGTTAACGCGCAACGGCCGGCTGTTCCGCCTCGCTCGGCTGGCTGCTTGCGGGCGGGGCGGCCGCGGCCGTCTCCGGCGGCGGCGTCACTGCGCCCATGCGGCCGAGAATCAGGCGCTGGCGCCGCTGCAGCCGGAGCGTGAGCTTGTCGGGGTTGATCATGCGCGGGTTGATGATGCAGGCGGCCAGCATCGCGGCCTCGTCCGGACCGAGCTGCGAGGCGGGCTTGCGAAAGTACGTTCGCGCCGCCGCCTCCGCGCCGTAGACGCCGTCGCCCCACTCGATCACGTTGAGGTAGATCTCGAGGATGCGCGTCTTGCTCAGCGCCGCCTCGAGCCGCCGCGCGATCAGGAGCTCGCGCAGCTTGCGCAGCGGGTTCTTCGACGGCGACAGGTAGAGGTTCTTTGCCAGCTGCTGGGTGATCGGTACTGCCGCCGCGGAGGAACGTGCCCTTCTCGAGGTCCCGCTCGAGCGACTCGCGGATCTGCTCGACGTCGATCCCCTCGTGCTTCCAGAAGCCGGCGTCCTCCGCGACGAGCACGGCCCGCTTGAGTGCAGGCGAGATCCGGCCGTAGCTCACCCATCGCTGCTCGCGGCGCGGCGTCTCGCCCTTGGCGCGCGCCTCGGTGGCCCGCAGCTCGATGAAGGCGGTCGTCGTCGGGTTCGTGGCGCGCAGGCTGGTGACGTCCGGCAGCGTGGCGTACACGTAGCCGAGGTAACCGAAGGCCGCGACGAGCGCGCCGAGAAGGAACTGGCCGAGCGTTCGCACGCGCGGCATTGTACCAGTCGGACAGTTCCGTAAGAAGAGCGCCGTTGCGGGAACCGGGTTCCCGAATCCTGTTCACAAAGCGGCAGTCGCGGCGGCCGTGCCGGCGCCCGGGGGCACGTGGTGGCCGGCGGCGGCGAGGGCCGCCTCGAGCGCGCCGAGGAAATACAGGATCGCCTGCGGCGTGGAGCTGGCACCCATCAGGCCGACGCGCCAGATCTTCCCCGCGAGCGGCCCGAGGCCCGCGCCGATTTCCATGTTGAACCGCGCGAGCAGGTCGCGGCGCACGCGCGCCTCGTCCACGGCGACGGGCACCTTCACGGCATTCAAGGTCCAGAGCCGCTCGCCCTCGGGCGGCAGGAGGCCGAGCCCCATGGCGTCGAGCGCGTGGGCCAGCACCTGGTGATGCCGCTGGTGGCGCTGCCATCGAGCCTCGAGGCCCTCCTCTTCGATCGCCGCGAGCGCCTCGTGCAGCGCGTAGACCAGCGACGCGGAAATGGTGTGGTGATACTTGCGGTTGCGCCAGTACTCCTCGAGGAGGGTGAGGTCGAAGTAGAAGCTGCGGCAGGGCACCCGCCGCTGCAGCGCCGAGGGCGCGAACGCGACGGGCGACAGGCCGGACGGCGCGCCGATGCACTTCTGCGTACAGCTGTAGCAGGCGTCGATACCCCACTTCGCCATCTCCAGCGGGTGCCCGCCGAGCGAGGTCACCGCGTCCACGATCACCAGCGCGGCGCGCTCGTGCGCCGCGGCGGCGATGGCCTCGACGGGGTTGCGAACGCCGGTCGAGGTCTCGGCGTGCACGACGCAGACGATGTCGGCCGGCTGGCGCGTCAGCGCTTCGCGCACCTGCTGCGGATCGCACGCCCGCCCCCACTCGACGTCGAGCCGGGTCACCTGCCCGCCGTAGCGACCGCACACCTGTGCGAGCCGGTCACCGAAATAGCCGGTCACGACGGCGAGCACGCGCGTGCCGTCCTGCACGAGGTTCGCGACAACCGTCTCGAGGCCCGACGTGCCCGTGCCGGACACCGCGAATGCCAGCGACCCGTCCGGCGCGCGGAAGAGCCGCTGCAGCTGCCCGCGCATCTCGTCCATCATCGCGAGCAGGTCGGGGTCGAGGTGGCCGAGGACCGGCGCGCCGAGCGCGCGCATCACGCGCGGCGCGATCATGCTCGGGCCGGGCCCGAGGAGGAACCGTTCGGTCGCGGGAAGCGGGCAGCGTGTGTCGTTCATCCTAGACCTCGACTCCCAGGGCCGCGAACTGCGCCCGCAGCGTTTCAACCACCGCGGGCCCAGCCGGCGACAGCGGCTGCCGCGGGAGCCCGCCGACATACCCCGCCAGCTCCATTGCCGCCTTGAGGCCCGGGACGCCAAACGTCGACGTGACCGACTTGGCGAGGGGCGTGATGCGGCGCTGCAGCGAGAGGGCCTCCGCGTACTTCTGCTGGCGTGCCAGCTCGTACAGCTCGACGAGCAGGTCGGGGATCACGCACGCGGCGGCCACCACGCCACCTGACGCACCCACGCACAGGCTCGCGTAGAGTGTCGGCGCGGATCCGACCAGGACCTTGAAGTCGCCCGGCGTCATCGCCACGAGATCCGCAATCTGCACGAGGTCCGCACTCGAGTCCTTCACGCCGGGGATGTTCGGGTGGTGCGCCAGGCGCGCCACCGCCTCGGCGGCCAACTTGACGCCGGTGAGGCCGGGCACGTTGTACGGCAGGACCGGGACGGGCGAGGCGTCGGCGACCGCCGTGAAGTGCCGGACGAACACCTCTGTCGTCAGCTGCGCCTTGAAATACGACGGCGTCCGCACGAGGACGGCGTCCGCGCCCGCCTTTGCGGCGCGTCGGACCGCGGCGATGGTCGAATGCGTCGATTCCTCACCGGCCCCGACGATGAGCGTCTTGCCGGGCGGCACGCATTCGCGGGCAGCGGACGCCGCCCGGTAGGCCTCGTCCGCGTCCAGCATCGGCCCCTCGCCGTTCGAGCCGAGCACGAGCACTCCGGACAGCCCCGTCTTCATCCAACGGGTGATGTTCGCCTTCAGGCCTTCGAGGTCCAGCTCGTCGTCCGTGAACGGCGTGGGGATCGGCGGAAAGATGCCTTGGAGATTCATTGGATGATTGTAATCCGGCCGGCGGGAATCACGTCCGAGGGGTCGAGGTGAATGACCGTCTGGATGGGCGCGAGCTGCCGCCCGATCGCCTCTTCGAGCCGGTGAACCACCTGGTGCGCCTCGCTCAGCGGCGCGTCGCCGCGAATCACGACGTGGACGTCCACGTGGCGCATGCTGCCCGACTTCCGTGTCCGCAGCCGATGCACGTCCATCACCATCGGCTCCGCTCGAAGGATCGCTTCGATGCGGAAGACCTCTTCAGCAGGAAGCCCGCGGTCGAGCAGGTGCTGCACGGCGTCGAGAGTGAGGCCGACGCCAATCTTCAGGATGAACAGTGCGACGAGGATGGCGACGATCGGGTCGACGATGGACTGGCCCGTCACCCAGACGATGGCCAGGCCGCCCGCGACGCCGAGTGACGTGTAGACGTCGGTCGACAGATGGTGGGCGTCCGCTTCGAGCGCGATCGACCCCTCGGCGCGCGCTACTCGGAACAGGTGCCGCGACACGAAGACGTTCACGCAACCAGAGACGGCCATCACCGCCGTGCCGATCCCGAGGTGCTCGACCTCGCCGCCCTGGCGGATCTTCTGCAGCGCCTCGTAGATGATCCAGGCAGCGGCCATGACGATCAACGCGGCCTCGATCGCCCCCGAGACGCCTTCGATCTTGCCGTGACCGTAGGGGTGGTCTGCGTCCGCCTCCTTGTCGGAGGTCCTCACCGAGACCCAGGCGATCCCGGCGGCGAGCAGGTCGTTGGCCGAGTGAATCGCTTCGGAGATGATGCTCACCGAGCCGGTGAGGATGCCGACGAGGAGCTTCATCGCCACGAGGCTGGCATTGGAGGCGACGGAGACGGCCGCGGCTCGGCTCTTGGCGGAACTCATGGGCGCGATTGAATCACGTTCCCTCGACGCTGGTCCACCGGCGGCACCGGCGGTGTCTCGAGAACGAGGTTGGCGCCCAGCGTCACCGCGAAGATGGCGGCGGCCGGCGCCAGCGTCCACGGGAACTGCCGGATGGCGGAGACGTCGGCGGCGTCCATCAGCATCGAGCCCCAGCTGGGCACGGCATCGGGAAAGCCCAGGCCGACAAACGACAGCGTGGCCTCGGCCACGATGAATGCGGGCACCAACACGACGGACTGCATGGCCAGGAACGACCCGCACGCCGGCAGCAGGTGGCGGAACAGCACGCGGGCGTGGCTGGCGCCGAGGGAGCGGGCGGCCGCACGGTAGTCGCGCGACCGCTCCGCAGCCACGATGCCCCGCACGCCGCGAGCCACCCAGGGCCAGCCGACGAGGCCGAAGATTCCCGACATGAGCAGGAAGACCGCCCAGGCCGGCAGCACGAGTGGGAGCGCGGCGCGCAGCGCCAGCACGACGTAGACGGCTGGGAGGACCACGACAAGTTCCGCCACCCACATGAGGACGCCGTCCAGCGATCCGCCGGTGTAGCCGGCGACACCGCCCACAACGGCACCGAGCGCAATGGCGATGAGCGTGGCGAGCAGGGCCACCGCGACGGATGTGCGCGTCCCATACAGCAGGCGCGCCAGGAGGTCGCGCCCGCTGCTGTCGGCGCCGAGCGCCAACCAGGGGCCGCGGCTCTCGTCGGCGGCGCCCACCAGGCGCCCGCGGACCAGGAGACCGAGCGGTACGGGTGGTCCCTCCTCTCGGTACTGGCGATCGATTCGGCTCTCGAGGCGCATCGGGATGACGTGCGGCGCTCGCAGGCGTCCGTCTGCGTCGACGACGTGGGGCCTCATCGGCGGAGCGAACGCGTAATCGCGAAACGTCTGTGACGGGTCATGTGGCGCGAGATACGGCGCGGCGGCGCCGGCGACCACCACCAGGACGAGGATGACGACGCCCAGCCGCCTCATGCCGGCCCCCGCCGCAGTCGCGGGTCGAGCCAGGCAAGGGCCAGGTCCGAGAGGAAGGTCCCGAGGGCCAGGCTGGCCGCGCCAGCCGCGGCGCAGCCGGCGACGAGGTAGAGGTCGCGCGCCCGCAGGCCGTCGTACATCAACAGCCCAAGCCCCGGCCATGCCGTGACGACTTCGACCACGAACGACCCGCTAAGGAGCGCGCCGAGGACGAAGCCGTACGTGGACGCGACCGGCCCCAGGGCCGGGCGCAGTACCGTCCGCCACACCAGGCGCCCGCGCGGCACGCCGCGAGCGAGCGCCGCGAGCGCGAACGGCTGCGCGATCGTGTTGGCCATCGCCTGCGACTGAACACGCTCCAGCATGGCCGCGAGCGGGAGCGCGATCGCGACGGCGGGCACCACGAGGTGCCACGCGACGCTGGCGACCCACGCGGCCGGCCCGGCGCCGGCGGCATCCGCCGACACCATCCCGCCGATGGGAAGCCACCCGGTGCGCGCCGCGACGAGCACGAGGAGCAGCGACGTCACGAGCGAGGGGAGCGAGAGCAGCACGAGGGAGGCACCGCGCACGCAGGCCACGAACGGGCCGGCGCGGCGGCTCCCGGTGACGATGCCGGCCGGCAGGCCCAGAAGCGTGGCGAGCAGGAGGGCCGCCGCCGCCAGCATCGCGGTGTTCGCGCCTCGCTGCTTCAGCAGCTCGGTGACCGGCCGCCGGTAGCGCATGGACATCCCGAGATCGAGCCGGATCGCGCGGCGCAGCCAGTCGCCGTACTGCGCGGAGAAGGATCGATCGAGGCCGTACCGCGCCCGCTCGCGGCCGATGGCCTCCGCGCTCGCGCCGGTTCCCACCAGTTCGGATGCGAAATCACCGGGCGCGAGACGGGTCAGGAGCAGCGCGCCAGACGAGGCGACGAGGACGAGCAGGAGGGCGAACGCGAGGCGGCGGGCCAGGTAGCCGATCACCTCGCTCCTCGGCGTGGGCCGCTCGTGTCGCGCACCGACAGGCGGTCCGGGTTCCACAGGATGATCGCCGGCCGCAAGAGCGTCGGCGTTGCGTTTTGCACGCGCGTCGTGGTGGCGGCCAGCATCCGCGGCGCCGCGAACTGCAGCACGGGGAGCTGCTCCGCGAAGATCCGCTGTGCCTGGTCGAAAAGCGTCTTGCGCGTCGGCTGGTCCAGCGCGGCCGCCTGCCGGTGCATCAGGTCGTCGATCTGGCGCTCCCACTCGGTGGCCGGTTTCTTCTGGGACGGGTTCCACAGGTGCGCGTCCCCGGAGCTGAGCCAGTACTCGATGTTCAGCGCGGGATCGAGGTCCGTCGTCCAGACGCGGAAGTAGACCGCCTCGTAGTCGCCTCGCTCGATGCGGTCGATCGCCGTGCCACCCTCCAGCGCGGCGACGTTGACGACCAGCCCCACCTTGGCGAGCTCGTCCCGAATGAAGGCCGCTCCGCGCTCCACGGCGGTATTGCCTTTCAGCGTGAGGAGGGTGATCTCCGCCGGCGCGCCCGTCCGGTCGTCGAGAACACCGTCGCCGTTCCGATCCGCGAGGCCGATCGACGCGAGCAGCCGCCTGGACTCGGCCGGATCGTAATCGTACTTGGGCAGGTCCGGCGCGTACCAGCGCGCGTTGCCGGGTGTGACCGGGCCGAAGACCGGCACCGCCGCGCCCAGGAACACCGCGTCGGCGAACGCCTTCCGATCGACGGCGTGCGAGATCGCGCGCCGCAGCTCGACGCGCTGCAACCACGCGCGCGCGCCGGTCGTCCGTCCGGGCCTCAGATTCAGCCAGAACGAATCGGCGTCGAGCCCCACGCCGACATCCGACAGCGTGACCTGTCCCTTGTCCGCGGCCGCCTTGAGCGTCGCGTAATCCTCGGGCCGCACTTCGGTCTGCGTGAAGTCGATCTGGCCGGACTGGAGGCGCAGCAGTTCCGCATTCTGGTCCGGGACGATCTCGAGCGTGAGTCGATCGAGCAGCGGCAGGCGCACGCCGTTCTCGGCTCGCCAGTAGCGCGGGTTGCGGGCGAGGACCAGGCGCTGTCCGGGCTGGTACTCCTTGAGGACGAAGGGGCCGAGGCCCACGATGTCCGCGGGTGGCGTGGCCGGGCCCCAGGCGGACGCGAGCTCGCCCGCGGCGAGCGCCGCCTCGAGCTTGTGGCGCGGGAGGATCGGCAGGCTGTCGAGCACCCGGAGGCCCGGCCCGAACGGCGCCGGGAAGCGGACGACGACCGTTCCGGGATCCGGCGCCGACACGAGCAGCGGCTTGCCGCCGACGCGCAGGCCGTCGGCCAGGGGGCTCGGCGGCGTCTTCTGGTCATAGACGGCGTGGAACGCGAACAGGACGTCGGCCGACGTGAAGGGCGCGCCGTCCGAGAAGGTCACGTCCGGGCGAAGCCTCAAGGTGTAGCTGAGGCCATCGGGCGAGACCGTCCACGACTCCGCGAGCCAGGGTTCGAGTTCCTGCGTCCGCCGATCGATCCTCACCAGCTTGGCGTGGAGCAAGAGGGTCAGCGTCTCGCACACCGCGTCGCGGGCGACGTAGCGGTTGAAGCTCCGGGGCTCGGTGCGGATTGAGGAGACGAGGGCCCGAACGGGCCGGGGCGACTCGCTCGTGGCGGGGCGCG
This sequence comes from uncultured Acidobacteriota bacterium, assembly GCA_963724775.1. Classification (GTDB taxonomy): domain Bacteria; phylum Acidobacteriota; class Vicinamibacteria; order Vicinamibacterales; family Fen-181; genus CAVRWB01. The sequence continues at coordinate 313,116 of CAVRWB010000012.1, read as the reverse complement.
ACCCGCACGCGACGGGAGCCAGGCAGGCGAGCACGACACTGCAGGCAGCAAGAGCGCGGCGCGGTCTGGACGCGGTCAATTTCTTGCCCTCCTGGCCAACCCATTGGCCGGTCCGCACGCGGCGCGGATCGACGATTCACGCCAGAGCTGGCAACGTTTTCTGTGCAAGACCCGGTGGGACCGAAGTGGGCCAACGGCTTGGCCGGCGCACGAAGGAACGCGCCTCCGTTCGCGAGAGCATCCTAGTGCAACAACTCTCAGCAAAGCAACCACTTACACGACTGGCCCCGGCGTCGCCGGCGCTGGCACGGGCCATGCGACTTGCGCGGCGGGAGGTTTCGCGTGGAGCAGTCTGCCGAGGCCGGATCGTCGAACGGTGCGGAGCCGCGGGTGGGCCGCAGCGTGTTGATCGATCAGGCGTGCCAGCTGCTCGGCAAGTCGAAGCGCACCGTCTACTACTGGATTCGTGACGGGCGCCTTCGGACGATCCGCACCCCCGGCGGGTCGCAGCGAATCCTCCTGGCATCGATACGCGAGCTGGCCGACGGGTGCCCCGCCGGGGATCTCGTCGCGCCTTCGTCTTCATTCAGTGCAGTTCCAGGTTCGGATGTCCCCGCTGGAGGCGTCATGTCCGGTCGGATTTCGTTCTTCAAACAGCTGCTGCTGGTCGCCTGCGCCGTGGCGCTGGCCGCCGGCAGCGTGTTCGCGCAGGCACCGGAGCACCATGCTCGCCTGTCGCGCGACCTCCAGGAGCACCTGGCGGTCGGCTCAACGTCGGTCGACGTCATCGTCCGCGGGGATCGGGCGACGCTCGAGCAGCTGGCGGCACGCCACGGCGCCGAGGCGCGGCGATGGCTGGCGACCGGCGTCGTGTTCCGCGTGAACGCCGCGCAGCTGAAGGCGCTCAGCGAGGATCCGGCGGTCGAGAAGCTGTCCGGCGACGTCGCGGTGCACTCGAACATGGCGGTGACCAACGAGGCGATCGGTGCCGCGCTGCTGCAGCAGGGCATCGGCGCCCGCGGGTCGCTGACCGGCCGCGGTGTCGGCATCGCGGTGGTCGATTCGGGGATCGCGGCGCTGCCGGCGATTCGCGAGCGCATCGCCGCCACGGTGGACTTCACCGAGCGGGGCGGCGACGGCGTCGACGAGTACGGGCACGGGACGCACGTGGCGGGCATCCTGGCGGCGGCGGCGGCCGGTCCGGCGGTCACCGAGCGGTATGCGGGCGTGGCGCCGGGCGCACACCTGATCAACCTGAAGGTGCTGGCGGCGGACGGCTCCGGGCAGGTGAGCGACGTGATCCGCGCCGTGGACTGGGCGGTGGCGAACCACGAGAAGTACGGCATCCGCATCATCAACCTGTCGCTCGGGCACCCGGTCTTCGAGCCGGCGGCCGACGACCCGTTGTGCGAAGCCGTGGAGCGGGCGGTGGCGGCCGGCATCGTGGTCGTGGCGGCGGCGGGCAATCTCGGCAAGACGCCGGACGGGACGCCGGTGATTGGCGGCATCGAGTCGCCCGGCAATTCGCCGTTTGCCATCACGGTTGGCGCGCTGAACACCAAGCAGACGCCGCAGCGCTCCGACGACGTCGTGGCGACCTACAGCTCGCGCGGCCCCGCGGTGTTCGACTTCACGCTCAAGCCCGATCTCGTGGCGCCGGGCAACCGGATCGTGTCGCTCGAGGCTCCCGGATCCTACCTGGCGACGACCTACCCGGACCACCACGTGGCGGGCGGCGGCAACGCGGCGTACTTCCAGTTGAGCGGCACGAGCATGTCCGCGGCGGTGGTCTCGGGCGCGGCCGCGCTGCTCCTCGAAGCGAACCCGAAGATGGATCCGCTGCACGTCAAGGTGGCGCTGCAACTGGGCGCGACCTTCATGCCGGATGCCGGGCTGATTAGCGCTGGCGCCGGGAGCCTGAACGTCGCCGGCTCGCTGCAGGTTGCGAAGGGGGGCCCCGCCGCCCGCGCCGCGCTGACGATCGCGGACGAGTCCGTGACGCCCGACGGCGTGACGTTCTGGGTGGGCGGAAAGAAATCCGACCCTTCCGCTAAGACGATCGTCTGGGGCAACACGATCGTCTGGGGCAACACGATCGTCTGGGGCAACACGATCGTCTGGGGCGACACGATCGTCTGGGGCGACACGCATCGTCTGGGGCAACACGATCGTCTGGGGCAACACGATCGTCTGGGGCAACACGATCGTCTGGGGCAACACGATCGTCTGGGGCAACACGATCGTCTGGGGCAACACGATCGTCTGGGGCAACACGATCGTCTGGGGCAACACGATCGTCTGGGGCAACACGATCGTCTGGGGCAACACGATCGTCTGGGGCAATGGTCAACCCCTCCTTGAGGACATCTAAACGACGCAAGCACTCCGTCTGATTCCAGAAACGAGGAGAAACCGATGCATTTCCTAATTGTTTGGGGCGGCTAGACCGATAAGGGATCCGGACAGGCCGTTCCTCCCTGTCGAGGGTCTCTTCGAAGTGAACAAGAGCGCCGGATTGTCTCGGAGCGGCCGGGCTTACGTGGGTTGCGTCATCCTCGCGGGTGGCGCAGCCATCACGCAGGCGTCTATAGACCTCTATCGAAATCCCCTCGACTGGCACTGGTTCATCCTCGCCGGACTCACCCTCCTCAGCGGCTCAATTACCGTTAAGGTCCCGTCGATCCCCGCTACGATCTCAGTTTCGGAGACTTTCGTCTTCACGGCGGTGATGCTGTTCGGACCGTCGGCTGGCACCATCACCGTTGCCCTGGATGGCCTCATAATCTCGCTCTGGCTTCAGCGAAGAAGAGAGAGGCCTACAAGGCGCTCTTCAACGTCGCCGCGCCGTCGATTTCTCTCTGGGCCTCCGCTCAGCTGTACTTCTGCTCTCTCGGGCTCCAGACCACTCTCGGCGAGCACCCCACGTCAACATTTCGGAGCTGCTGTTTCCGCTGCTCGTTTTCACACTGTCGTATTTCCTTCTCAATAGTTCGCTGATAGCGGTCGCTATCTGGTGGAAAAGGACACGCCAGCCGTCAAGGTTTGGCGAGAGACACTTCTTCTGGCTTTCCCTGAACTTCCTCAGCGGGGCATCGGTTGCTCTTCTGCTAGTCGCGTCAACGCGCAATCTCGACTGGATCGCCGTTGGAATCATCATCCCATTGCTCATCATTTCGTATCTGACATACAAGACGTCGATGGGGCGTCTGGAGGACACAACTCGGCATCTAGGCGAGTTGAACCTGCTCTACCTCTCCACCATCGAGACTTTGGCGATGTGGATTGACGCAAAAGACCAAATCACCCACGGGCATATCCGCCGAGTGCAGACCTACGGCCGTGGACTTGCGCGACGAACTGGGCGTCCGAGATGAGAAGCTGATGAAAGCGTGGAAGCTGCAGCCCTGCTTCACGACATGGGCAAATTGGCAGTGCCCGAGCACATTCTCAATAAGCCGGGCAAGCTCACGCCTGGGGAATTCGAGAAGATGAAACTGCACGCTAGTGTGGGCGCGCAGATATTCTCCTCAATCGATTTCCCTTACCCCGTCGTTCCGATTGTTCGCCACCACCATGAGAACTGGGACGGAACGGGCTACCCGGACCGGCTTGCTGGGACTGACATACCTATCGGCGCACGAATTCTCGCGGTCGTCGACTGTTTCGATGCGTTGACGTCCGATCGTCCTTACCGGCCGAAGCTCACGGACGAAGAGTCGACAGCGATTCTTCTCGATAGACGCGGCAGTATGTACGACCCTCTTGTCGTCGACGCATTTATGAGGGTACACGACGTACTGAAGGCGGAGGAGGGGGATCAATCAGCGGAATCTGGCGATGAACGAATTGACCTCCGTCGGGTCTCAGACTCCATCGCCTTCACGCCGAAGGATCTTGCGGAGAACGGACAAGGCGTCCTTGCTCTTTATGAACTCGCGAGGAGTCTCGCTGGACATGCCGGGCTCGCCGACACCGCCGACGTTATAGTAAAGCATCTGCGAGAAGTAATCCCGGCCTCTCTGTGCGTTCTGTTCGTCTATCAGGCGGAGACGGATGACATCGTTGCGGTCCATTCTTCCGGCACGGAGGCGGACAAAGTGAAGGGTCTTCGGTTGAAGCTGGGAGCAGGTGTTTCAGGATGGGTGGCCGCACACCGAAAAGCCACCGCGGACGCTGATGCAAGGCTCGAGCTGTCACGGAGCGAAGTTACATCGTTTGCGAGCCTCACCCGAGCCCTTAGCGCTCCATTAATGGTCTCCGACAACCTCGTCGGCGCCATCACCTTGTACTCGGGAAAGGACTCGTTCCGTAGGGGAAATGACCTGCGTACTCTTGAACTCCTCCTGCCCCACATCTCGCGCGCGGTCCAAGAGGCAATCGAATTCGACCGGCAGCAGGCGACACGTTTGAAGGACGGCTTGACCGGGCTTCCGCATTTTGCCAGCGTCGCGCAATTGGTCACGGCGCCGCGCAATTCGACGCAGCGTCCCTATCCCATGGTTGTCGTATTCCTCGACGTTGATCGCCTGAAGATAATCAATGAAGGTTACGGCACTGATGTCGGCGACAGAGTACATCATGCACGTGACCTCTATCATTCGGAGCGGCCTTCGCTCGGGCGATCTACTGCTGCGGTATGCGGGTGATGAGTTCGTTGTTCTACTCACTGACAGCGATGTCATGACGGCCGAATGTGTTGCGGTTCGACTAGTCGATTCAGTGTCGACCTCTTCGTTTGTTCTTACGGATGGATCAGCACTGCGAGTAGAACTTGCATCGGGCTACGCAATCGCTCCGACCGATGGTCTTTCCCTCGACGATCTGGTGAAGATCGCGCGCGACCGCGCGCTATTTGGCTACACGAGACCCGAGCGTCGCTGCGTTCACTAAGCATCAGCGGCCAGGCCTATGCCGGAGTCTAAGTCGCTCGATTCCGTCCACTCGCTGGCGGCTGCACACTCGCTAATTCGGAAGGGGCATTATCGCGAGGCTCTGACGAGTTTGACGAGCCTGAAACGGGTACCGCGGGAATTCGAAGACGAGTACCGCGTGACGATCGCTGAGCTCCACCTTCGAACCGGACAATCCAGCATCGCGGTAAACACCTGTAGATCGGTCCTTCGAAACCACTTCGCATCACGTGGGATTACTTGCGAGGTGCCACATCGTTCTCGGAACCGCTTCCCGAGACGAGGGAAGACTCGAAGAAGCTGTCGAACACTTCCACCGCGCGCTTAGCATCGCCACAGACGTTCCGAGTAGAGAAGCGGCGACCTGGTCGTACCTGCGGCTTATGTTGGCGCTCGCAGAGCACACCGGGCCACAGGCGGCGCTGGCCCTCCTACCCGACGTACGAAGACACATCATCCAGTTGGGAGATGGTCAGGCCGTCGCCGCTCTTCATTTCTTTCTTGCGGAAATAGAGACCAAACGCGGCTTGTACAACAGTGTCCGGGAACACCTGGCAGTAGGACGACGCCACCTTGACCGAGATCCGAATGTCTGGCTCGGAGGTTTCGCGTCCATTGCTGAACTCTGCCTGGCATACGTGCAGTCTGACTTGAAGGAGGTGAAGAGAAACGCGAAGGAAGCACTGGAGTCGGCGAGGCAGTCAGGGCACACGATCACGGGTATGGCCGCGATGACAAATGTCGGCCACGAACTTCTTGCTGAAGGCAATTACCGTTTGGCCGCAAAGTGCCTGTACCGGGCGCTGGCCATATGTCCTCGCGGCGGGGGTGCGGAAACTGCAGTACTCGACGGCCTAGCGCAGGTGGCACTTGCAGCAGGTTCTCCACCTGAATGCGGTCGCGTTGTCGCTGAGATCGACCAACACACCCCAGCACTCGGTCGAGACTCCTACTACTACCTCTGTACGTATCTAACGCGCGGCCGTCTTTGCCTTCAACGGGGAAACGAACGTGGAGCCATTGCCACGTTACGGCAGGGTCTCAAGTCTCTGGGACAAAAGAGCTTGCCCACCCTCTCGACCGCCCTCCGCCTGTTGTACGCGGAGGCGTTGGTGCGCAACGAGCAGCGGGACGCGGCGGCCGCCATCATTGCCGACGTGGCCGGGGCGTGCGACGGGGCGTCGATCGAGACGATCGCCGAAATCGCGCGCGTCGTGGGGCACGCCACGGCGGTCGACCCCGGAGGAGACGGCGGCGCGCTCGCGTTCGAGCGGGCCGGGCGGATCTTCGACGTCGTCGGGAACCGGACGGCGCGCAACGAGCTGCTCGACGCGCACGGCACCGCGGTGGCCCACGCGATCGGCGCGGCCGTCGTGACCCGGCGGGCGGCCGGGCCCCTGGACGCGCTGCCGCGGCCGCCCCGCCGCCTGACGGTCCGCCTCGACGCCGGCACCAGCCTCGCGCCGCCGGCCTTCGGCCCCGCCGCATCGGCGGCGGCCCGCGCGGCGGCCGTCATGGAATCCGGGGCCTACCCGGAAGTCCTCGGCCGGGAAATCATCGGCCTTCTTCGGGAAGCCGGCTGCGTCGCGGCCGGCGCGCTCGCCGCCGGCCGCGACGGCGAGGCGCCCGACGTCCTTGCCTGGTGGGGCTGCTCGTGGGCCGACGCGCGCGCCCTGGCGGCCGCACCGCCGCGCCGCCTCGATCTGGGCGCCTGGCAAGGGAGGGAATTCGCCGTCGCCATGCGGCCCCCGGCGGACATCGCGCCGCTCACGACGCTGCTCGCCGTGGAGAAGCTGGCCCGCGCGGCCCGCTGGCAGGACAAGGCCCGGCGCGACGAGCGGGAGCGCGCCGCGCTGTGGCCGATCGAGCCCGGCGGCGACGCGGGCGACGCGGTCTTCATGAACCAGGGCATGACGGACCTCGTCGCCAGCGCGCGCAAGGTCGCACCAACCACCGTCACCGTCCTGCTCACGGGGGAAACCGGGACCGGAAAAGAGGTGGTCGCGCGCGTCATCCACGCCTCGTCGCCCCGCGCCGACCGGCCGTTCGTCCCGTTCAATTGCACCGCCGTGCCGCGCGACATGATCGACAGCCAGCTCTTTGGGTACCGGCGCGGCGCGTTCACCGGCGCCGTTGCCGACTTCCCGGGCGTCATCCGGGCGGCCGCGGGCGGGACGCTCTTCCTCGACGAGATCGGCGAGCTGGCGCTGGATGTCCAGCCCAAGCTGCTTCGCTTTCTCGAGGACCACGAGATCCAGCCGCTGGGCGACCCGCGACCGCACACGGTGACGGACGTGCGCGTCGTGGCGGCCACCAACTCCAACCTCGACGAGCTGGTGGCCGAAGGCCGGTTCCGGGACGATCTCTTCTACCGGCTGAACGTGGTGCGCCTGCGGATCCCCCCACTGCGCGAGCGTCGCGAGGAAATCCCGCCCCTGGCCGAGCACTTCCTGCAGAAGGCGGCGCGCGAGTTCAAGAAAGGCAGCCTCCGCCTCGCGGAGGAGACGATGGAATACCTGGTGCTGTACCGGTGGCCCGGGAACGTGCGCCAGCTGGCCAACGAGATGCGGCGTCTGGCCGCGATGGCGGAGAGCGGCGCGCTCTTGATGCCCGAGCACCTCGACGCGCAGATCGCCGCCTCGCGCCGCACGGTTCCCGCGTCCCAACGCCAGCTCGCGGAGACAGAGGTCGTCGTCCGGCTCGATCAGCCGATGCCCGCCGCGTTCGAACACGTCGAGCGCGCCATGGTGCAGTACGCGTTGAGCGCCTGTGGGGGCCGGCTCGAGGAGGCGGCGCAACTCCTCGGCCTGTCGCGCAAGGGCCTTTACCTGAAGCGGCAGCGGCTCGGCCTCGACCGGGCCTGAAGCGGGCTGCCGTTCCTCCTCAAGCCTGCAACTCCTCCAACGTTCTCGGTGGCGGGCCCGCCTCCAGGCGGAGGCAATCGAACACCGACCGGTCGTTGTCCTCCTTCAAGATGCAGACGCGGACCGCGTGCGGGTGACCGTGGTGGCCGGCCGGGTGTGGCAGTTCGCCGGCGACGACGCAGTCACAGGAGGTGAAGGCGCACAACGTCGGCCCTTCGTCGCGTCTGGAGGCCGCGTTCGCCCGGTCCCAGTGAAGGTCGCTCAAGTCGACGAGCGGGACGTGTGCCACGTGCCAGTCGCCGCGGTCGGGTCGGACGGACGCAAGGGGGCCGGCCAGCCGGCCGTGCCCGATGTCGCTCGTTCTCATGGCCGCGCTCCTCGCCTGACGCGAAACCGTGCAGTTCGCGTGGAGATGCGACTGGCGGTGTCTTGATTCCAGTCGCCGATTGAGGGGACCGGGCACACGCAGCAAGGCGAGTGCCGCGAATTGGCGAGTCGCGAGTCGCGAGTGCGACGACGATCGCGAATGGCGATGGACGATTGACGAACGGCGAACGGCGAATGGCGAACGGCGAATGGCGAACGGCGAATGGCGATGGCGAATGGCGTTGGACGAATGGCGATTGGCGATTGGCGATTGGCGATTGGGGTGATCGGGGGAAGGCCGGGTCAGGGCAGTGAGACCGGCCAGCCGGCCGCCACCCCGTGGCGTGCCAGCCACGCGTGCATCTCACCGAGCACGCGATCGTTCTCTTCGGCCGGGAACCCGTCCACGCTGCCACCCCCGCCCCCGCGGCCGTTGACGCCGTCCACCGCGCCCAGCGCGACCGCCTGCGCCAGCAGCTCACGACCCTCGTCCACGCTGACGAGCAGGTTGCGGCCCTTCAGCTTCGACACGGTCGCCACCAGGCCCCACGCTCCCCAGTTCGACACGCTCGAGATGATGAGCCGCGTGGTCTTCGTCGCGCAGGGCTGACCGGCGATCGGCGCGACGAGCGGGATGACCGGCGCCAGGTTGCCCATGCCGATCTCGTTGCCGCCGTCGCCGATCCCCACGCTGCACGGGTGGTCGAGGAACAGGTAATCGAGCTTGGCGTGGTACTCGGTCACATCCACGGCCCGCATGTTGCGGTAGAGGCCTTCGTCGGTGAGCCCGCAGCGCTCGATGGCGACAAGCACGTCCGGCCGCGCCTCCGCGCGCAGCGCCTGCGCGTGCGCCCGGCTCGCCTCGTGGCCGGCGATGGGGAACTCGTAGACGTGCCGCCCGCGGTCGAGCGCGCGCAGCAGCGGAGCGGTGAACTCGTCGGTCACGTACGCCACGCGGTAGCCGAGCACGGACAGGGCGCGCGCCAGCGCAACCGCCCCGGGCGGCCCGTCCGTCTCCGTCGCACCGGCCGACGGGATGAAGAACCCCGTGGCGATCAGCGCCGTGCCCGGGTGACCGAGGAGGAGCGTCGCGGCCCGCTCGCAGAAGTCGGGCGGCATGTAGGGCCGGAGCGCCGAGATGCCCCGGTGGTCCCGCGACAGCACGATGTTCTCGATCATGGGCGGCTCACAGCACCGCGTACTCGGCGTCGCGCCGGTCCGTTACGAACATGTGGCCGGGTGCGTGGGTGATCATCAGCGGGGGCCTGCACGCCATCGCGACCGCCTGGGGCGTGACGCCGCACGCCCAGAACACGGGGACCTCGCCGTCCCGGATCTCCACCGGGTCGCCGAGGTCGGGCCTCGCGATGTCCGCGAATCCCGATGGCCGCCGGGTCGCCCATGTGGACCGGAGCGCCGTGCACCGACGGGAAGCGGGACGTCACCTGCACCGCCCTCACCACCTGGCCCGCGGGGATCGGCCGCATCGAGACGACCATCGGACCGTGAAACGCCCCGGCCGGCTCGGTCGGGATCGACGTGATGTACATCGGCACGTTGCAGCACTGGTCGATGTGCCGCACGCGGATGCCGGCGTCGACGAGCGCCGACTCGAAGGTGAAGCTGCAGCCGATCAGGAACGACACGAGGTCGTCGCGCCACCGGCTCGCGATCTCGATCGGCTCGTCCACCAGCACGCCGTGCTCGTACACGCGGTAGCGCGGAACGTCGGTGCGAATGTCGGCACCAGGGGCCATCGTCCGCGGCTCGATGCCGCCCGCCTCGATCACCTCGAGCAGCGGGCACGGCTTCGGGTTGCGCTGGGTGAAGAGCAGGAAGTCGAAGGCGAGATCCCGCGGCAGCACGACGAGGTTCGCCTGGACGAAGCCGGGCGCGAGTCCAGCCGTGGGGCGCACGAGCTCGCCGCGCGCGAAACGGGCGCGCAGGCCACGCGGTGGCTCGTTCAGCTCGTCCGCGCCCGGTGGCCGGTCGCACCATCCGTCGACCATCGATTCCTCCCCGCCAGCACAGTCCTGGAAGCCCGTAGACTATGGCCCAGCGACGGCGGCGTCAAGAGACATCGCACCCCTCACCGCGCCGTGCGGCGGACGGCGGGAGTATGATCGGCCCATGGTTCTGCGCACGGCGACCATGCTTCTCGCGGCCGTTGTCAGCGTGGCCGGCAGCGTTGGCGGCGCCGCCCGGCAGGAACCGCCGCGCCCCGCGGGCCCGGCGCCGCTCGTCCTCGACGTCGCCTGGCTCGACGCGTCCGGCCACCCGGTGGCCGGGCCGCCACCCGAAGCCCTCGAGGTCCGCGTGGACGGGCGCGTCCGTCGCGTGATCTCAATCCGGCCCGTCCCCCTCTTCGACGCGCCTTGTCCTGCTCGCCATCGACGAAGGCAGCTTCGCGGCCTCGCTCGAGAAGAACGTGCGCGCGCTCGCCGGGAGGATCGTGGCGGCGCTCGGCCCGGACGCGCGCGTGGCGCTGCTCACCCTGCCGGTCGCGTCGCCGCGCATCGCGTTCACCAACGACCGCGCCGCGCTCTCGGCGGCGATCGATCAGGTGGCCGGCAAGGGAAGTGCGGACGTCCAGGTGGCGGGCGAGCAGGAGGCCGGGGCGCGGCCGCCGGTGGATCGGCAGACGGCCGATCGCGAAGGGCGCGAGCGCCCGGACAACCCGGACTCGCAGGCGCCGCGCGACCAGGCGGCATCCCCTGCCGCTTCGCTGGCGCCGCTCCAGCGCGTCCTCGCCAACCTTCGGAACACGCCAGGACCGAAGACGGTCCTCCTGCTCACGGCTGGGGGCAACGTCAAGAGTGGCGGACCAGAAGTGGCCGACGCCTTGCGGCCGCTCGTCAGCGCCGCCATCGCCTCCCGCTCGGCAGTCGACATCGTGCAACTGCCGGCGGTCGGAGGCACCGCCCGCGCGGCCTGGCTCGACGACCTGGCCTCGTTCACGGGGGGGATCGTCGTGGACGGCCGGCGCGACGCGGAAGCCGCCGGCCGCGTGTTAAGTGACAAGCTGGCGGCGTCCTACGTGGTCGAACTGGAGGCGGACGCAGCTGACCGCGACGGCCGCGCACACGCGGTCGCGGTGACGGCGGCCGCCAAGGGCCGCGTGTTCTGTCCCTCGCGGCTCCCGGGCGGTGACGCAGCCGCGGTGACTCCCGCGTCGCCCGCGACAACAGCCGCCTCCCCAGCACCACCGCCCACGGCGGCCCCAGCGTCACCCGCCGCGGGATCGGTCGCAGTGCCGATCCCGGGCGCTCCCCCTGCACCTCGCGCCGCCCGCCCACGGGACGCGGAGGCCGATGCCCTGCTCGCGCGCGCTGGCGACTACCTCGCGGAGTACCAGAAGGCCCTGTCGTCGGTCGTGGCGGAAGAAGACTACATCCAGCACCACAACCGCGTTCTGTCGTTCATTGCTCCAGGCAAACTGGGAGCCTCGGGGGGCCAGGGTGTCGACTATTCGGTTCGGGAGCGGCACCTGAAGTCCGACTTCCTGCTCGTTCAGTCGCCCGATGTGCGGGGCTGGGTTCCGTTCCGGGACGTATTCGAAGTGGACGGCAAGGCGGTTCGCGACCGGCAAGATCGGCTCAGGAGACTGTTTCTCGATGCACCGGCCACCGCGTTCGACCAGGCGCGCCGCATCATGAGCGAAAGCGCCCGCTACAACCTGGGCGAGGTCCCGCGCACGATCAACACTCCCACGCTTCCGCTCATGCTGGCCGACCCGCGCCACCGCCAGCGCTTCAGCTGGAAGCGCCAGGGAGAGCAGACGGTGGAAGGCGTGCGGGCGCGCCGCGTGGAATTCGAAGAGCAGGAGCACCCGACGCTCATCCGCACGAGTCGCGGCGACGACGTGGCCATCGTCGGCACGCTGTGGATCGACCCCGAGACCGGCCGCATCGTGAAGGGCACGGTCACCGCGGGTCTCCTCTGGATCGACCCGACCACCGGGCGTGTGCTGAGGGAGAGCGTCAGCAGGCGCGTGGTCCGGGGCGGAGTCGTCGAGGTGACGGTCCTCTTCAAGCAGAACGCGTCGCTGGACCTGTGGGTGCCGGCCGAGATGAAGGAGTTCTACCAGTACCCCGACCAGACCATCGACGCCACGGCGACGTACTCCAACTTCCGGCGCTTCCAGGTGAAGACCGAGGAGACGATCAAGGTCCCGAAGTGAGAAGGCGGAAGTGAGAACGTAGAAGGTAGAAGGTAGAAGGTAGAAGGTAGAACGTAGAACGTAGAACGTATCGCGCTCATCGGAGGACAGGCATGCCGCGATGGTTGCTGCCGCTCGTACTCGTCGTGGCCGTGGCGGCCGCGGCCGTCCTGCAGGGTGCCGCCGCGGGTGCGCAGCGCCGCGCGCGACAGCCGCCGCGATCCGAGCCGCCCCCCGCCGCTGCGCCGGCACCGGCACGCCCCGTTGTGGCCGGCGCGCTCTCGCCCCGCAACGCGAGCTACTGGATCGAGGCGTCGCTCGATCCCGCCAAGCGGACCATCTCCGGCAAGGAGACGATCACCTGGCGCAACATCTCGAACGGCCCCACCTCCGAGCTTCGCTTCCACCTGTACTACAACGCCTGGAAGAACAGCCGCTCCACCTGGCTGCGTGAGGCGCTCGACCTCAGCCGCCGCAGCGTGCCGCTCGCGCGGCTCTCACCGGAGGAGTGGGGGTGGACCCAGGTCACGAGCCTGCGGCTGATCGGCGTGGGCGGGGCGCCGCCGATCGATCTCAGCTCGCAGCTTCGCTACGACGCGCCCGACGACAACAACGCGGACGATCGCACGGTGCTCGTCGCCCCGCTGTCCCGCGCGGTCGCTCCCGGCGAAACGGTCAACATCGCCATCGAGTGGAATGCCCAAGTGCCGCGCACCTTCGCGCGCACCGGCGTCCTCGACCACTATTACTTCCTGGCCCAGTGGTTCCCGAAGATCGGCGTGCTCGAGGACGGCGGCTGGAACTGTCACCAGTTTCACTCGGGCACCGAGTTCTTCTCGGACTACGGCATCTACGACGTCTACCTGACAGTCCCAAGAGACTGGGTGGTCGGCGCGACCGGCGTCGAGCGCGAGAAGCGGGAGAACGGCGAGACCACGACGCACCACTACTACCAGGAGGACGTGCACGACTTCGCCTGGACGACGAGCCCCGACTACGTCGTCCGGACGGCGCGCTTCCAGCACGTCGGGCTGCCCTCCGTGGAGATGCGGCTGCTCCTGCAGCCGGAGCACGCCTCGCAGGCCGATCGCCACTTCGAGGCCACCCGTGCGGCGCTGCGCGACTACGGCACCTGGTTCGGTGCGTACCCCTACGGCCACATCACCGTCGTGGACCCGGCGTGGCAAAGCGGCACCGGCGGCATGGAGTACCCGACGCTCTTCACCGCCGGCTCGCGCTGGCTCCTGGCCCGCCACGTGACGACGCCCGAGGGCGTCACGATTCACGAGTGCGGCCACCAGTTCTGGTACGGCATCGTCGGCAACAACGAGTTCGAAGACGCGTGGATGGACGAAGGCTTCAACACCTACTCCACCGCCCGGGCGGAGGAGGAAGCCTACACGCCGAACTACTACTCGGCGCGATTCTTCGGCGGCTTCGTCCCGTGGGCGTACGAGGACATCCCGATCTCGCGCGTCGACGGCGACGGGTTGAGCGGCTACCGCGCGGGCGCCAAGCTCGACGCGCAGTCCACGCCGTCATGGCGCTACCACCCCGCCGCGGGCGGCGCGCTCTCGTATGCGAAGACGGCGCTGTGGCTGCACACGCTGGAACGCTACCTCGGATGGCCGACGATGCAGCGGATCATGTCGACGTACTTCGCGCGCTGGAGGTTCCGGCACCCGAAGCCGCAGGACTTCTTCGCGGTGGTCAACGAGGTGTCGGGCCGCGACATGACCTGGTTCTTCGACCAGGTGTACCGCAGCTCGAACGTCTTCGACTACGCGCTCGACGACCTGAAGACGGGGCCCGCGGCGGTGACCGGCTTCGTCGGCGAGGGCGGCAAGCGCGCGTACGTCGCGGGGAAGGCGGACGAGGGCCGGTTCCACACGGTCGTCGTCGCGAGGCGGCTTGGGGAGGCCATTTTCCCCGTCGACGTGGAGGTGACCTTCGCCAGCGGGGAGAAGGTGCGCCAGCCGTGGAGCGGCGCCGAGCGGTGGAAATCGTTCACGTTCGACCGGCCGTCGCGGGCCGTGAGCGCGCGGGTCGACCCGGACCGCATCCTGCTCCTCGACGCGAACTTCACGAACAACAGCCGCACGCTGTCGCCGGCCACCGAGGCGGCGGCGCGCAAGTGGTCGCTGACGTGGATGGCGTGGCTGGAGGACCTCCTCCTCACGTACGCCTACTTCATCTGAGCGCGGAGCACGCATGAAGACTCTCAACGCTTTCCGCGACGGCATGCGACGAGCGGCCGGGGCCCCGGCCGTCCTGTTGGGCGTGTTCGCGCTCACCTTCCTCGTGGCCCTGCCGCTCGGCCTCGTGCTGGCGGGGATGATCGCCAACAGCCTCGGCGAGAGCGAGGCGGGCGCGCTGTTGGCCTCGGGGGTGAACTACGAGTGGTGGCAGGAGTTCTCCGCGCAGGCGACGGGCGTCGGCACCGCGTTCACGCCCCGCACCATCGGCTTCGGCGGCGTCCTCGACAACGCCAGCAGCATGCTGGACAACACCAGCCACCCTCTCGTGGTGATCGGCGCGGGCGCGGCCTATCTCCTCGCCTGGATCTTCGTCGCCGGCGGAATCCTCGACCGCTACGCGCGAAACCGGCGGGTGCGGACGGCGGCGTTCTTCGCGACGTGCGGCGTCTTCTTCTTCCGTTTCCTGCGGCTGGGGATCGTCGCGCTCGGTGCCTACGCGATCCTGTTCGGGTGGGTGCACGGCTGGCTGTTTGGCGGGTTGTACTCCTGGGCGACGCACAATCTCGCCGTCGAGCGCTCGGCCTTCGTCCTGCGACTGGCGCTCTACGTCGTGTTCGGCGGGCTGGTGGCCTCCGTCAACCTGCTGTTCGACTACGCGAAGGTGA
Organism: uncultured Acidobacteriota bacterium; assembly: GCA_963724775.1. Taxonomy (GTDB): domain Bacteria; phylum Acidobacteriota; class Vicinamibacteria; order Vicinamibacterales; family Fen-181; genus CAVRWB01. The sequence goes on along the minus strand of CAVRWB010000012.1, from coordinate 297,954 downwards.
GGGCGGTGGTCGAGGATCGTCGCAGCATGATCGGCGCGCTGATGGCGGCCGTTCCGCTTCATCCGCCGCCAGCCGGCCGACACCATCCTGCTGTATGTGCTCGACAGCGCGCTCTTCGTCGCGCTGCTCGCGCTGTACGCGCTCGTCGCGCCGGGCGCGGGCGGCTCCGGGTGGTCGCTCTGGCTCGGCCTGCTCGTCGCGCAGTTCTACCTGCTGTTGCGTATCTGGGTGAAGCTCGTGTTCTACGCGTCGGAGGTCGCGCTCTTCCAGGCATCGCTCGCGCATGCCCAGTACACGGCAGCTCCATCACCCACCTGGCCCGACTCGCCCGCCGCCGAAGCGATCGCGCCGAAGCCGGCCACCGAGCCGTAGGCAGTCGCAGTCGGAGCAGGGCGTTCGCCCTGCTCCCTCACGCGGCCAGGCCGTTCTCGATCAGCACCCGCTTGATCTCCTGGGAGTCCAGCGACTCCACGGCGAGCAGCCGCTCGGCAAGCGCGCAGGCCGCGCCCCGGTGCTCCGTGAGCAGCCGGCGCGCGCGATCGTAACCGCGCAGGACGATGGCTCGCACCTCCTCGTCCACCCGCCGCGCCATGTCCTCGCTCATCACGGACGGGCGCTCGCTATCCCAGCCGCCCGTCGACCCGCGGTACATCATCGGGCCGAGCGGCGACATGCCGAGCTCGCACACCATCTTTCGCGCGATGTCGGTCGCGCGCTCGATGTCGTTCGAGGCGCCGCTGGTCCAGTGGCCCATCAGCAGCTCCTCGGCCGCGCGGCCGCCGAGCAGAATCGCCACCTGCGTCTCGAGGTCCTCGGTGGTGTGCGTGTGCCGGTCGGCCTCCGGGAGCTGCATCGTGACACCCAGCGCGCGTCCCCTGGGGACGATCGTCACCTTGTGCAGCGGGTCGGCGTTCGGGAGCAGGGCGGCGACGAGCGCGTGCCCCGCCTCGTGGTAGGCGCAGTTCTCGCGCTCCTTCGCCGTCATCACGAGCGACCGCCGCTCCACGCCCATCAGGACCTTGTCGCGCGCGTCGTCGAAATCGCCGTCGGTCACGAACGCGCGGCCGCCCCGCGCCGCCAGCAGCGCCGCCTCGTTCACGAGGTTGGCCAGGTCGGCACCGGAGAAGCCGGGTGTTCCGCGCGCCACCGAGTGCAAGTCGATGCCTTCGGCGAGCGGCACCCTCTTGGTGTGCACGCGGAGAATCTCCTCGCGACCTTTCAGATCCGGCGCGCCAACGACCACCTGCCGGTCGAAGCGGCCGGGCCGAAGCAGCGCCTGGTCGAGGATGTCCGGGCGGTTGGTGGCGGCGATCACGACGACGCCGCGGTGCGCCGCGAAGCCGTCCATCTCGACGAGGAGCTGGTTGAGCGTCTGCTCGCGCTCCTCGTGGCTCAGCGAGTTGCTGCCCCTCGAGCGGCCGACCGCGTCGAGCTCGTCGATGAACACGATGCAGCGCGGGTGGCGCGCCGCGTCCTTGAAGAGGCGCCGCACGCGCGCCGCGCCGACGCCGGCATACATCTCGACGAAGTCCGCGCCGCTCGCGAACAGGAAGGGGACGCCAGCCTCGCCGGCAATTGAACGCGCCAACAGCGTCTTGCCCGTGCCGGGCGGACCGACCAGCAGGATCCCCTTCGGCATCCGCCCGCCGACGGACGTGAACCGTTCGGGATCCCGCAGGAAGTCGACGATCTCCTTGACCTCTTCCTTCGCCTCGTCGACGCCAGCGACGTCCGCGAAGGTGATGACCGTATCCTCGGTGTTCGCGACGTGCGCCTTGCTCTCGAGCGTCGGCACGCGGCCCGCGGTGATGCGGTAGAGGGCGAAGGCGACGAGCGAGAGGATCGCGATGCCCATCAGCATCGAGCCGTAACCCAAGAGCGGACCTGATTCACCGACAGGCTGCACCGCCACACGCACCCGCCGCTGCATCAGCTCGTTCATGAAGGCCGGGCTCGCCGAAAAGCCGGCGGGCGCGACCGTGCGCACCCGCCGTCCGTCGCGCAGCGTCGCGTCGATGGCCTGCTCCCCGATCGCGATCTCGGTCACCGCCCCCCGGTTGACCGCGGACAGGAAGTCCGAGAAGACCACATCGCGCACCTGCCGCTCGGCGCTCGCGCGCGACCACACGACGATCGCGACAAGGAAGAGGGCGCACAGCGCGATCACGCCGACGACGAGACTCCGGCGTGTAAGCCAGCTGCGAGGCGACACGGCAACTCCAGCGGACCGCGCCCCCGCATGGCGGGCGGATGGCGGACACGGCCCGGAAACACACACATCCCGGGCAGGACCCCGTTCCCGGACAGGACTGTGCGCAGTGGTTGTAGAGGAGGCTCCGCTCGGGGAGCGACGGAAGCCTCCCGATCTTACACCACCCGAGATGGAACAGCCGTGTAAATTATTGAAAGGAAGAGCTTTAGCTCAACAGTATTCAACCGGAGGGCGAAGCGTCTGCTTCGCCTGTACCCGGCTGGGCGGCGAACAAGAACGTTCGCCTCTACAGTGCCTTCACCGCTTCGACGATGTGCCGCGCGGAGATGCCGAAGCGCTCCAGCAGCTCGTCGGGTTTCCCGCTCCGCGGGATCTCGGTCACCGCCAGCTTGGTAACCGTGGCGACGCCGGTCGTGGCCGCCGCCACGGCATCGCCAATGCCGCCGCCGGCAAAGTGGTCCTCGACGGTGACGATGCGACCGCGCGTCTGGGCAGCGGCCTCGCGCAACGCCGCCACGTCGAGCGGCTGGATCGAGTAGAGGTCGATTACGCGTACGGCAATCCCCGCCTGCTTCAATTCCTCGTAGGCCTTCAACGCCTCGAACACGGTGACGCCCGCTCCGATGACCGTCGCCACGTCGCTGCCGCTCATCCGCAGCACCTTGCATCCGCCCAGGGGGAACTTCTCGTCCGGCCCGTAGATGACTGGCGTCTTGGGCCGCGACGTCCGCATGTAGGCCGGGCCCGCGTAGTACGCGATCTCGACGATGAGGCGCTCCGTGCTGACGGCGTCGCACGGGTAGACCACCGCGACGTTCGGCTCCGCCCGCATCATGGCGAGGTCTTCGAGCCCCATCTGCGACGGGCCGTCCTCGCCGATGGACACACCCGCGTGGGAGCCCGCGACCTTGAGGTTGAGTCCGCTGATCGCGGCCATGCGGATGAAGTCGTAACCGCGCGTCAGGAAGCAGGCGAAGGTGGATGGAAAGGCGAGCGCACCGCGGCTGGCAAGCCCCATCCCGACGCCCAGCATCGCCTGCTCGGCGATGTAGGCCTCGTAGAAGCGCCCCTCGAAGACTTTCTCGAACTTGTCGCTGAACGTGGAGTTCTTCACGTCGGCGTCGAGCACGACGACGCGCGGCTCGACTTCGCCGAGCTTGACGAGCGCGGCGCCATACGCCTCGCGCGTGGCGATGACGTCGCCCAGTTTGTACGCAGGGGGCGTGAGCTCGGCGCGGTGGCTGCGGTCGGCCCCGGCGCTCGTCTTCGGCGGAGGAGGAATGGGCGGCGCGGGCAGTCCTTCCGGGCCGGTGCTGAATTGCGCCTGCAGGTTGGCGATCGCGCGATCGGCCTCGTCCTTCTTGAGCGGCCGGCCGTGCCAGCCGTTCAGCCCCTCCATGAACGACACGCCCTTGCCCTTGATCGTGCGCGCGACGATCATCGTCGGGCGGTCCGTGATGCGGCGCGCCTGTTCGAAGGCGTCGAGCAACGCCTCCATGTCGTGGCCGTCCACGACGATTGGATGCCAGCCGAACGCCTGCCAGCGGCGGGCGTACTGGTCCATGTCGTGCCCAAACGCGGTCACCTGGCTCTGGCCCAGGGCGTTGACGTCGGTGATGCCGCACAGGTTGGCCAGCTCGTAGTGCTGGGCGACGTCGGCCGCCTCCCACACCGAGCCTTCGGCCGACTCGCCGTCGCCGAGCAGCACGTAGGTCCGGTAGGCAGACCCGATGCGCCGCGCGTTGAGCGCGATGCCGACGGCCGCGCAGATGCCCTGCCCGAGCGAGCCCGTGGCGACGTCGACGAACGGCAACCGGGGCGTCGGGTGCCCCTCGAGGTCGGATCCGATCTCGCGCAGCTTCAGCAGTTCCGACCGGTCGAACGCCCCCGCCTCGGCCCACGCCGCGTACAGCAGCGGCGCAGCGTGCCCCTTGGACATCACGAACCGATCGTTGTCGGGGTCCTGCGGCCGCCGCGGGTCGAAGCGCATTTCCGCGAAGAACAGCGCGGCGACGATGTCGGCGGCCGAGCAGCAGCTCGACGGGTGGCCGCTGCCTGCCGCCGTCGTGGCGCGAATCGAGTCGATTCGCAGGCGGGCGGCGATGTCCTTGAGAGCGGGCACGAGGGCGTGGGCGTCAGCGGTCACTCGAATCCTCCAGTGCGGGGCCAGGGGGCGGTGCCGTTCGGCATGAGACCGCCGCGAAAGCCCCATTATAATGGTGCGGCAGGCTCATCCCGGCAAACAGTCGTGGCGCCTGCGGACTCACCCATGAGACACACCATCACGCTCATCCCCGGCGACGGCATCGGGCCCGAAGTGACGCGCTCGGTCCTGCAGATCATCGACGCGGCCGGCGTGCAGGTGGACTGGGAGCGCGAGGACGCGGGGCAGACCGCGGTCGAGCAGGGCGGCGATCCGCTGCCGGGCCGGCTGCTGGACTCGATCCGCCGGACCAAGGTGGCGTTGAAAGGGCCGGTGACCACCCCGGTGGGCCATGGCTTCACCAGCGTGAACGTCGGGCTGCGCAAGGCGCTGGAGCTGTTCGCCAACCTGCGGCCGGTCTTCAACCTGCCCGGCGTCCCGGCGCGATTCGGACACCTCGACCTGGTCCTCGTCCGCGAGAACACCGAGGACCTGTATTCCGGCATCGAGCACGAGGTCGTCCCGAACGTGATGGTGAGCATGAAGGTGATCACCGAGGTGGCCTCCACGCGCATCGCGCGCTTTGCCTTCGACTACGCCAGGCTGCACGGCCGGAAGCGCGTGACCGCAGTGCACAAGGCGAACATCATGAAGATGGGCGACGGCCTCTTCATCGCCTGCACCCGAAACGTCGCGACGCAGTACCCGGAGATCACCTACGACGAGCGGATCGTGGATGCCGCCTGCATGCATTTGGTGATGCGGCCCGAGACATTCGACGTGCTCGTCATGCCGAACCTCTACGGCGACATCGTCTCCGACCTGTGCGCGGGGCTCGTCGGCGGCCTGGGCGTCGTCGGCAGCGCGAACCTGGGGAAGGACATGGCGGTCTTCGAGGCGGTCCATGGAACGGCGCCCGACATCGCCGGCCGGGACCTGGCCAACCCCACGGCGCTGCTCCTTTCTGCGCTCATGATGCTGCGGCACATCGGCGAGCAGCCGGCGGGCGATCGCATCCGCACCGCCTTGAGCCGCGTGCTGGAGGACGGAAAGGTGAAGACCCAGGATCTCGGCGGCCAGGCCACCGGCACCGCGTTCGCGGACGCGGTCTGCGCGGAACTGGCGAAGAGCTGAGGTGGTATAGTTCGACAGGAGCGCTCCGCTGCCCATGGACGAGATCAGTCAAGCAGTCCTCGCGCGCGACGAGGTGGTGCGCTACCTGCGGGGCGGCCACGGAGCCACCGCCGAGGAGACGCGCGCCCGCGTCGACGCCTACCTCGAGGAACTGCACACCACCCAGCGCTACCCGCTCTACAAAGCACTGAAGACGCCCGTCTACCCGATCCTCCGGAAGATCCGCCGGGTGGTCGAGCACGTCGAGCGGGCGCAGGCCGCGACCGCTGCCGGCCGCGTGATCTACGCGTCGAACCACAAGAGCCACACCGACTACCTGGTGGAGCCCGTCGTCCTCGACGACCACGGCGTCCGTCCGCCGGTCATCGCTGCCGGGATCAACCTGTTCGGCGGTCCGCTGGGGTTCATCAACCGTCACGTCACCGGCGCCATCCCGATTCGCCGGAACACGAAGGACCCGGCATACCTCATCACGCTGAAGGCGTACGTGGCCGAGTTCCTTCGCCGCCACGACATGCTGTTCTACCCGGAGGGCGGCCGAAGCTACAGCGGCGAGCTGAAGACCCTGAAGACCGGTCTGCTCCAGGCGGCCATGCAGGCCGAAGTCGAGGGCATGGTCATCCTGCCCATCGCCATTGCCTATGACCTCGTGCTGGAAGACCACGTGCTGGCGCGCCAGGGGGTCAAGAAGCGGCAGCGCCCGTTCACCGCCGAACTCGCGGAGATGATGCGCTACGCGGTCGGCTACAAGACGCGAGCGTTCGTGACCTTCGGCGAGCCCATTCGGATCTCGGATTACGACCCGCAGGCGCGGCGGGACGTGCTCGACCTCGCCCATCGCACGCGGGACGCCATCGGCCGGCTCTACAAGGTCACGCCCACGGCCCTCGTCGCCGCCGCGATGGGTCCGTCGCGGTCACGCGTCGATCTCGAAGCCCGCATCGACGACCTCGTCGGCGCGCTGCGCGCGTACGGCGCGAACCTCGCGGTCGACAGCGGCGCGCAGGCCGTTGCGCAGGCCTCCAGGCCGCTGGCGGCCCGCGGCGTGATCGCGGTGGAAGGTGAACGCTTCCGCGTGCGGAGCCGCTCGCTCCTCCGCTACTACGCGCGCACGATCGATCACCTCCTCGGTCCCGCGACCGAACGGACGCACTGATGCTGGACGCTCTCTCGAAAGCCTTCTTTCACGCGCTGGCGAGCAGCGCGGCGATCGAGAAGCTTGCGACGCGGTACGGGATGGCCAGGCCCGACAGCTTCGGGCGCCGCTTCATCGCGGGCGAGACGGCCGGTGAGGCCATCCAGACGGCCCGCGCCCTCCAGGCGAAAGGCCTCGCCCTCACGCTCGATCTGCTCGGCGAGAGCGTGACGAGCCTGGACGAGGCGGACACGGCAACGCGCGCCTACCTCGATGCCATGCGCGAGGTGGCCGATTCCGGCATCGAACGGAACCTCTCGCTCAAGCTCAGTCAGCTCGGCCTCGAGATCGATCGGGCGGTGTGCACCGACAACCTGCGCCGCATCCTCGGCCCCGCCGGCAAGCAGGGGTTCTTCGTGCGCGTCGACATGGAAAGCTCCCCCACCGTCCAGACGACGCTCGACATCTTCACGACGCTCTGGCAGCAGGAATACCGCAACGTGGGCGTGGTGCTGCAGGCGGCGCTCTATCGCAGCGAGGACGACCTGGCGCGGATGAACGCGCTCGGCGCCCGGGTGCGGCTGGTGAAGGGGGCGTACAAGGAGCCGAAGTCCGTCGCGCACCAGAAGATGGCGGACGTGGATGCCGCCTACGCCCGCATGACGGAGCGTTTGTTGTCCGAGGGAATCTACCCCGCGATCGCCACGCACGACCCGGCGCTCATCGAGCACACCAAGGCGTACGCCCGGTTGCACGCCATCGGAGCGGACCGCTTCGAGTTCCAGATGCTGTTCGGGATCCGGCGCGACCTGCAGGCGGCGCTGGCCTCAGAAGGCTACCGCGTCCGCGTCTACGTCCCGTTCGGCCGGCAGTGGTTCCCCTACTTCATGCGGCGGCTCGGTGAACGCCCGGCAAACGTGGCATTCGTGATGCGCGGCATCCTGCACGAGCGCTGACTCTTCCATAGGCCGCGTCCATTCGCTGTACAGCTCGCCACTCGCACTGCATGGTTCGAAGACTGCCCGGACCACCTTCCAGCTGATCTTCGCGGCCACGTTCATGGCCTCCTCGACCGAAAGTGCTTGAAGCCCTTCAACACCGGGCACTTCCGGCACGAGAGCTCATCACTGGCACGCTCTTTGAACCCAGCTGGACTATCGCGACGTCTTAAGAGCGTGCGGCGTCCGACCAAGTCGGTCACCAGGCATGATCGGAAGCGTCTTGCGCGTTTCGTGCGGCCGACAAGGAGAGGCCGGGTCCATGATCACCAACGCCCCCAACCACGTATTTCTCGCGGAATCCGCGATGCCGGCTGCAGATGTCCGATCCCAGGGGTTCGTCGCCTGGTTCCTCGCGTGGTTCCAGGAAGCGCTCTGCGCGCTCCACGGTCACGACCCCATCCTGCAGTACCGAGCGCAACCGGATTTTCCTCCGGTGCACATCGTGCGGCCACGAGACGCCGGGGTGGGAGGTCGCCGCGAATACGACAATGGTGAGGCACCGCCCGATGGAAACGCGCAAGACGCTCGCGTCATCGGGCGATCTGGCGGTCGCCCGGAAGATTGCGTAGGCTGAAGGCGGGGGCAGGACTTCAGCGTCGGGTGGGCAGGGCTCGAGCCCCGCCCCACCCGTCAACTCGCGTTACCGCCAGTCCGCGATGAACACGTTGGTGTCGCCTTCGGTCCGATCGTTGCGGTTGGACGCGAACACCAGCTTGCTGCCGTCAGGCGAGAACATCGGGAAGCCGTCGAACGTGTCGTTGTACGTCACACGCTCCAACCCGGTCCCGTCCGCGTTCACCAGGTAGAGATCGAAGTTGCGCTGCTTCGGATCGCCGACGTTGGTCGCGAAGATGATCTTCCGCCCGTCGGGCGTGAAGAACGGCGCGAAACTCGCCGCACCCAGTTTCGTCACCTGCCGCAAATCGCTGCCGTCCCGGTTCATCACGTAGATCTCGAGACTGGTCGGCCGCCACAACTCCTTCTGCAGGAGCGCGCGGTAGTCCTCGAGATCCTTCCCCTCGGGAATCGGGCGGCCGCGGAACACGATCTTCTGCCCATCTGCAGAGAAGAACGGGCCGCCATCGGGCCCCGGCCGCCGTGTCAGCCGGCGGACGTCCGACCCGTCGCCGGCCATCGAGTAGATCTCCATGTCGCCGTCGCGGACGCTGGTGAAGACAATGCGCCCGTCGCGCGCGATGGTCGCTTCCGCGTCATACCCGGGCGTGGTCGTGAGCGGCCTGATGCCAGACCCGTCCGGGTTGGCGCGGTAGATGTCATAGCCGGCGTACACCGGCCACACGTACCCGTGCTCGAAGCCCGGCTTCGGGGGGCATGCCGCCGAGGCGCGGAACGTCGAGGCGTAAAGGACCGACTTGCCGTCGGGGTAGAAGTACGAGCAGGTGGTCCGGCCCTGCCCGTTGCTGACGGGCGTCACCCCGCTCCCGTCGGCATTCATCGTGAAGATCTGATCGCATCCCACGCCGCCCCGTGTCGACTGGAAGATGATCTTCCGGCCGTCGAACGAGAAGTAGGCTTCCGCGTTCTCGCCGCCGTCGGTCAGCATACGGAGGTTGCGGAGGTGAGGCTCGCGCGGGTCAGCTTGGATGTCGCGGGGGACGGCGGCAGCGACCTGATGAAGCACGGGCTCGCCGGCGCCGGCACGGCGGGCGGCAAGCGGGGCGGCAGCGATGAGGAGGGCGACGGCGAGCGCGGCCGACGCCCAGCGAGCGATGCCCAAGGGGCCTCCTTTGTTGTCGAGCTGTTCCCTCCAAGGTAGCATACAAACTACCCACGCATGCCTCACGCTCCCCTTCCTCCGCCGCTCGCCACCGAAATCGCCCGCGCCGTCCGGGATCGCGGCGGGCGGGCGGTCATCGTCGGAGGATGGGTGCGCGATCGCCTCCTCAACCTGGTCGCCAAGGACATCGACGTCGAGGTCTTCGGGGTCCCCGCACCGGACCTTCGCCTCCTGCTGGAGCGCCTCGGCCGCGTCGACACCGTCGGCGAGAGCTTCACCGTGTACAAGGTCGCCGAGATTGACGTCTCGCTTCCGCGCCGCGAATCGAAGATCGGACGAGGTCACCGGGCGTTTGCCGTGCAAGGCGATCCCGGAATGTCGTTCGAGGAAGCGGCCAGGCGCCGCGACTTCACCATCAACGCCATCGGCTGGGACCCGCTGGAGGAGAAATACCTCGATCCGTTCGACGGCCGCGGCGATCTCTCCAGGCGCGTCCTGCGCGTCGTCGATTCAGCCACGTTTGGCGACGACAGCCTCCGGGTCCTGCGCGGCGTGCAGCTTGCCGCCCGCTTCGAGCTGACGTTCGATGCCGCGACTCGCGACTTGTGCCGCGCGATCCCGCTGGACGACCTGCCGTCGGAGCGCATCTGGGGCGAGGTGGAAAAACTGCTGCTCCTGCCGCGCCGCCCGTCGATCGGCCTCGCCGCCGCGCTCGAGCTGGGTGTCGTTGCGCGGCTCTTCCCGGAGATGGAGGCGCTGGTCGGATGCGAGCAGGAGCCGGCCTGGCACCCGGAGGGCGACGTCTGGGTCCACACGCTCCTGGTGGCGGACGAGGCGCGGGCGCGCGTCGACGACCTGCCCCGCCACGCGCGTCTTGCCATCATGCTGGGCGCCATCTGTCACGACCTCGGGAAACCGGCCACGACGGCGTTCATCGACGGACGCATCCGGTCGCTCGGTCACGAGGAGGCGGGGGTCGCCCCTGCCATTGCCCTGCTCGATCGCCTGAACATCCACGCCATCGATGGCTACGACGTGCGTGCGCAGGTCATCGGGCTGACCGCACACCATCTGAAGCCAGGTGCGTGGTACAAGGTGCGGGACGAAGTGGGCGACGGCGCCTTCCGCCGTCTCGCGCAGAAGGTGGACCTCGAACTGCTCGCGAGGCTGGCTGCCTCGGACTGCCGCGGGCGCCCCGGCGACTTCGATTGCACCGCGATGGAGTGGTTCATCGGGCGCGCCCGGTCGCTCGGCGTCGAGCACGAGCCACCCAAGCCGATCCTGCTCGGGCGACACCTCCTCGCGCTCGGAATGACACCCGGGCCGCGCGTCGGCGAGATTCTGCGGGAGGTGTACGAACGCCAGCTGGACGGCGACATTCGTACGGTGGAGGAGGGCCTGGCCGCGGCCAGGGAGATCATCGAGCGGCGGGAACGGAGGGAAAACCCGAGAACGGAAGACTGACGACAGGCGAGACGCCTGTCCTACGCCGGATGAACGACAGGCGAGACGCCTGTCCTACGCTAGATAGCGCGCAAACGCGGCCGCCTCCACGTTGCCGCCGCTGATGACTGCCACGATGGAGCCGCTCGCGGGGAGCCGGCCCGCCTGCCCGTCGGCGTGCACGGCCGCCACGGTGATCGCGCCGCTCGGTTCCGCCACCAGCTTCGAGTGCGAGAACAACCAGCGCATCGCGTCCACGATCGCCCTGTCCTCTACCGTCACGATTCGGTCCACGAAGGCTTGGATGTGCCGGAAGGTCGTCTCGCCCGGCCTCACGGCCATCAGCCCGTCCGCGATGCTTGCGATGGTGCCAATCGTCACGGGCTCACCGGCGGCCAACGACGCCGTCATCCGCGCGGCGCCAGCCGGCTCGACGCCCACCACCTCGATCGCCGGCCGCGCGCGCTTCAGCGCCGTCGCGACGCCCGAGATCAGGCCGCCACCGCTCATTTGGACGTACACGGCCGCGGCGTCCGGGCACTGCTCGAGGATCTCCAGGCCAATCGTGCCCTGCCCCGCGATGATCCGCTCGTGGTCGAACGGCGGTACGATTGTCATCCCGCGCGCGGCGGCCTCCGCCTCGGCGCGCGCCTTCCGCTGAATCGTCGTGGTGCCTTCGAACAGGACCTCCGCACCGAGCGACCTCGCCCCATCGACCTTGACGGCCGGGGCCGTCGTCGGCATGACAATGACGGCCGGGCTGCCGAGCATGCGCGCGGTGAGCGCAATCGCCAGGCCGTGGTTGCCTGACGAGTAGGTCATCAGGCCCGCGCGCCGCCGATCCTCGCTCAGCTGCGCCGCCATGTTGAAGGCGCCGCGTATCTTGAAGGCGCCGCCCACCTGCAGGTTCTCGCATTTCACCTTCAACATCAGCCGTCCTGGCTGGCTGAACGAGGTGAGTTCGCAGGCGTCGAGCAGCGGGGTCACGCGGGTGACGCCGCGGAGGCGGTTGGCGGCGTCACGAATCTCTTCGAGGCTGACGAGTTCAGGCACGGCCAGATGCTAGCACACGCGATGGGAAGCCAGATTCGGCGCAACGGTCGGCATGATTGTTGATGACCGCCTCTTACCGGCAGGCCTGCAGCAGCTCGACCGAGCAGGAGGCGTCCGTGACCGAGTTCAGTGACCGGCTGCTCTACGAACTGATCGAGGGCGTCAGGCAGGTGCTCCGCAAGGAAGCAAACGAGCGGCTCCGCGACGTCTACCTCATCGGCGATATCGAAAAGGACAGCGCGCGCCTGGTCATCGAGCGGCTGCGCGAGCTGGCCAACGAGAACACCCGGCCGATCACGCTTTACATCAACAGCGCCGGCGGCAACGTCACCGATGGCCTCGCCATCCACGACGCCATCCGGCTTCTCGTGTCACGCAACATCGAGGTGACCATCGTCGTCCAGGGGATGGCCTACTCGATGGGCTCGGTCGTGCTGCAGGCGGCGAGCCCCGGGAAGCGCTTTGCCTTCCCCCACTCGTGGATCATGATCCACGAGCCGGCGAAATGGGCGGGCTGGCAATCGACCTCCGCGGCGGCGCAGCACCTCGATCGCCTGAAACAGATGCAGGCCCAGATCTACCGCATTCTCGCCTCGCGTTCGGGCCGGCCCCTCTCGCGCATCATTCGAGACACCAAGCGCACGGACTTCTACCTCGACGCGATGAAGGCGAAGGAGTACGGCCTCATCGACGACGTCCTCGGCCAGGAGGGCCTGGCGGCCGAGGCCGCCGCGGAAGTCGCGAATGCGGTGTCCGCCACGGAAGCCGTCCGTCGCGACGCCGCGGCGCACGAACCCCGCCCCGGCAACGGCGGGCCGTCCGCTCCGCGACAAGAGCCGTAGCCCTCTGAATCGCCAGTCGTCATTCGCCAGTCGTCACTCGCCAGTCGCCATTCACCACTCGTCATTCTCCGTTCTCAGTTCTAACTTCTCCGTTCTCCGTTCTCCCCCAGCCCCTAGCCCCTAGACGGTAATGCCGATTGACGATTGCTGATTGGCGACTGGCAATTTAGCCGCACTCGTCATTCGGCACTCGTCATTCTCCGTTCTCAGTTCTAACTTCTCCGTTCTCCCCCAGCCCCTAGCCCCTAGACGGTAATGCCGATTGACGATTGCTGATTGGCGACTGGCAATTTAGCCGCACTCGTCATTCGGCACTCGTCATTCTCCGTTCTCAGTTCTAACTTCTCCGTTCTCCGTTCTCCCAGCCCCTAGCCCCTAGACGGTAATGCCGATTGACGATTGCTGATTGGCGACTGGCAATTTAGCCGCACTCGTCATTCGGCACTCGTCATTCTCCGTTCTCAGTTCTAACTTCTCCGTTCTCCGTTCTCCCCCAGCCCCTAGCCCCTAGCCCCTAAAACTTACGTTCTTGTCGTCCGCTCGGCAATTTCGTCAAAATTCCGTCGCTTTCCCGCGGATCCGCCCCCGGCAACGTGAACTAAGTCCCTTTGTTGTGGCCACTTACACGCGCGACTCAGCTGGTTTCATTCTTGCGGGCTTTCTGGCCGTCTTGTTGTCTCTACGTGTGCCCGTGCAGTTGAACGGAGCAGAACCGTGGCCCGCACAACCATCGCAACCCCCGGCTTCCTCGACCGACTCGGGGATCGCGTCGTGGTCACTGATCGCACCGGTGGGGACCTCGAGGTCCTTCGTCTTCGGCCCGATCTCACCGGCGATCCGGCCTTCGAGAGCGACCTGAAGGCCCGCGCGGAGCAGTTGACGGGGTTCCAGCACCGCGCCGCCGCCCGCGTACGGGGCATCAGCCGGCTTCCAGGCGCCGATGGACGCCTCGCGGTGGTGTCGGACGTCGCCAAGGGCTGGCGCCTGTCCGAGGTGCTGCAGGCGGCCGAGCACGAAGGGCGGCTCATTCACACGAGCAGCGTCCTCTTCCTGCTTCGCCAGGTGGCGTCTGTCGTCACCGCGCTTCAGGCGTGCGGCCCCGACATCGGCCACGGGGCGCTGGGCCCCGAACGCGTGGTGCTCAGTCCCGCCGGGCGCGTGCTCGTCGTCGAGTACGTTCTCGGGAGCGCGCTCGAACACCTCCCGGCACTGCCTGCCGATCGCATGTGGAAGGAGTTCCGGCTGGCCGTGCCGCAGGACGCCGCGGGCCCGCGATTCGGCCCGCACACCGACGTGGTGCAACTGGCCGTCATCGCGCTATCGCTCGTGCACAACCGTCTCCTGAAGCGTGACGAGTACCCGGCCCGCCTTTCGGAGTTGCTCGACGGCGCAACCGAGAGCCAGGTGACAGGCGCGCGGCAGCCGCTGGGTCGCGTTCTCCGCGACTGGCTGGAAAACGCCCTCGGCCTGGTGCCTGGCGGGGCGCGCTGGACGATGGAGGACGCACAGCGGGGCCTGGATTGGATCGCGTCCACGGAAGGCGGCTATTTCTCGACGCCGGTTGGCCTCGAGCCGCTGCTGCAGTCAGTCGAGCGCTTTTTCACCGTGGCACCGGCCGAGACCGAAGATCCCGGGCCCGTCGGCGCACACAGCACGGCACACACGGCGATGCCCGCGCACGCGGAACTGCCCGGGCATCCGGGCGCGCCGCCCACCCCTGCGCCGGTCCATGCGGCGGTTCCAGCCATTCCCGCCGTGGAGCCGGCGGCCCCCGAACCGCGGGTGCTGACCCTGGTCAAGACTGGCGGTGACGCGGTGGTCTCACTGACTCCCGCGAGCGAACTGCTGGGACGTACCGAGGGATCGGAGAGTGACGACGACAGTTCCGGAGCCGCCGACCCCTTGATCGTCATGCCTTCTCCCCTCGCGGAGTTCGCGGCCGAACGGGTGGTGGATTCCTTCCCGGTGCCGTCGGATCCCATGCCCGAATCCGCCTCCCCGCGAGCGGCGCTCTGGCCCGTTCCGGCCAGACCGTCGCCACCCGCCGCGCAGGCGGAAGCGCCTCCGGATGTCGCGCCCTTGGCCGACATGCTGTCGATTGACCGGCCGACGGGGAAACGGCGTTCCGGGTGGAACGGCGAGGCGTGGCTGTCGCGTTCGACCGACCGGCAACCGAGCGGGGCCCGCACGGTCGTCAGCAACGCTGGACAGACGGTGCGGCTGTCGAAGTCGGGCGGCGCCGCGACGGCCGCCGCACTGCGGCCGCGCGAGGAGAGCCCGCTGCCGGAACCGGTCAACGCGCACGAGCCTGTCGTTGCGAAGGACGCCTCGCTCTCCCCCTTCGCCGAAAGCCACCCGGCCCCGCCGGTGACGCCGGCGACGCAGCCTCCGGCGTCCGGCGCGCACGCGGCAGCCTCCGGCGCGCACGCGGCGGCGGCCGACTCCCGCCCGGCGACGGCGCCGCCGGCGCGGTCGTTCTTCGGCTTGTCCGCGGAGGGAGCGGAGCATCACGGCGCGCACGAGGAGCCGCGGCATGCGCGGCAGCGTGGAATGAAGTGGCCCGCCGCGGCGGCCGTGCTGATCTTGTGCGGGGGCGGATTCGCGGCGTGGAAGTTCCTCGGGGCATCTCCTGCACCCGCCCCGGCAGCCGAAACGTCGCGAAGAAGCAGCGCTGGCGCCACCCAGCCGGGCGGCGGCGACGTGAAAGCGGCGGTGCCAGTCCCGGGCGCGGAAGCGCCGAAACCTGCCGCGGCGACACCCGCCGGACTCGCAGCACCCGCGGCTGTCGAAGCCAAGCCGGCCACCGGCGCGCTCCAGCTCGTCTCCCCCATCGTCGTCAGCGTGTCGGAGCGGGGTGAGGCGCTCGGAACCAGCGCGGCTCCGCTCACTCTCCCCGCCGGCCACCATGTCCTCGATCTCGTCAGCGAGGAGTTGGGCTACCGGGCGACACGGGCGGTTGACGTGCGCGCAGGTCGAGTGAGCCGCGCGGAACTCGCGCTACCCAACGGATCGGTCAACATCAACGCCACACCGTGGGCCGAGGTCCTCGTGGACGGGCGGCGTGTGGGTGAAACGCCGCTCGGGAACGTTCAGTTGACCATCGGCTCGCACGAGGTGACGTTCCGGCATCCGCAGCTTGGCGAACAGGTCCGGACCGTGGTCATCACCACCGGCGCGCCCGGCCGCCTCAGCGTGGACATGAAGCAATGAAGAGCATCCTTCGTCTCGCTCTCGCGCTGTCCCTCCTCGTCGTAGGGGCGCACATCGCCTTCGGCCAGGAAATGACGCTGGCATCGGCCAGGCAACTCTACGGCTCGGCCGCATACGACGAGGCCCTCTCGGTGCTCGATCGCCTCCGCTCCTCTGCGCCGCCGGCGTCGGCGGATGCGCTGGCGGTCGATCAGTACCGCGCATTCTGCCTGATGGCGCTTGGGCGTCAGACGGACGCGGTACGAGCCATCGAGGCCGTCGTGCTCGCCGACCCGTTCTTCGTTCCCAACGAGTCGGACGTGGCGCCGCGCGTGGTCAGCGCGTTCCGGGATGCGCGGCGACGACTGCTGCCCGGCGTGGCGCAGCAGCGGTACATCCAGGCGAAGACGGCGTATGACAGGAAGGACTATGGGGCCGCGTTGGCGGGGTTCGATGCCACGCTGCGCATCGCCGAAGCGCCGGACCTCGCAGAGGCCGCCACGCAGCCGCCACTGTCGGACGTCCGCATGCTGGCCGCCGGCTTCCGCGACCTCGCGCGCGCGGCCGCCGCTCCCCCGCCGCCGCCACCGCAGCCGAAGCCTGAGCCCAAGGCGGTGGCCGCACCACCCCCGCCGCCCCCGCCAAAGGCGTTCTACACAGGGGAGGACCCGGGCGTCGTTGCGCCGGTCATCATCAGTCAGCGCCTGCCCCGATGGCCGAGCAACCTGCCGGTGTCATTTCTGCCGCGCGGGAAGCAGGCGATCGTCGAGGTGGTGATTAATGAGCGCGGAAGCGTGGACGCGGCGGTGATCAGGCAGGCCACGGTGAGCGTGTACGACGAGCTGCTGCTGAACGAGGCGAAGACCTGGCGCTACAAGCCGGCGACGAAGGACAACGTGCCGGTGAAGTTCATGAAGATGGTGCAGGTGACGCTGCAGTGAACGGAGGGGTGCCCTGGGCCGGGGCGACCCATCACACCTCCTGTGCCCGCCACTCTTCGAGCAGCCGGGCGACGTTTCCTCCGACGGAATGCAGCGTGGGCGTCCATCCAAGGGCGCGCGCCCTCGGGCTGCGAAGGATCAGATCCTGGGCCAGGGCGACGGCATAAAGGCCCATCTTGGCCTTGGCTTCCTCGAGCGGAACGTGGCGGACGCTCGGATCGTTCGGCACGTGGCGGACGATCGCCTCCACGATCTCGTTGACGCGCTCGTCCCCTTCGTCGTTTGCGTGATACACCCCGGATGCGTCGGGCCTGACCGCGAGCCGGAGATACAGGTCCGCGAGGTCGCGCGCGTACACCAGAGGCCAGTGGTTCTCACCGCTTCCGACGACGCGCACGATCCCGTTGATCGCGTCGCGAAAGAGGTCGCCCACGATGCCGCCGCTGCCGCCGTAGACGATCCCGGGGCGCACGATGACGGTTCGCAGGCCATCCGCCGACGCCTGCATGATGGCCTGCTCGTGCCCGGGCCGCCAGGTGACGTGCGGCGCAGGGTCCAGCATCGTGCTCTCGGTCGCCGGCTCCTTCGGCTCGCCGAGCACCCAGATCCCCGACGTGTAAATCAGGAAAGCCCCCGCGCCGCGGGCCGCGATGGACCGCGCCGCGCCAGCCAGGGTGTCGATCGCGAGGGCGTCGATCTCCACGCCGCGCGCGCTCGACTCGAACCCGGCCAGGATGATGCCGTCGTGCTCCTCTGCCGCCTGCCGGTAGGACTCGGGCCTCGCGAGATCCCCTATCAGCGGCCGCGCGCCGGTCGCCGCGACGGTCGCCGCCTTCTCCGAGTGGCGAACCAGGCCGGTCACCTCGTGCCCGCCGCGAACCAGCGCCTCGAGAACCGCGTGACCGATGTACCCAGTTGCACCAGTGAGGAAGATGCGCATGTCGGTCTGATTGTAGCCCAGCCGCCACGACGCCGTCCTTCCGGGCGATAATCACCGCATGTCCCGCGAGACGCTGCTCGATTTCTTCCGGGACCTTGCCGCCGCCCGAGGCGAGTTCCTCGTCTACGACGATGGGTATCGAGTGCGGCGGTACAGCTACGCGGCGGTTGCCGCCGCGGCATCGGGCTTCGCCGCGCGCCTTCAGCAGGCCGGGGTCGCCAGGGGCGACGCCGTGCTGTTCTGGTCCGAGAACCGGCCGGAGTGGATCGCGGCGTTCTGGGGAACGGTGCTCGCCGGCGCCGTCGCGGTGCCGATCGACTACCGATCATCCGCCGACTTCGTCGCGCGGGTCCGGGGCATCGTCGGCGCGAAGCTCGCGCTGATCGGCGACGAGGTGCCGGCTGGGGCGGGCAGCGTGATCGCCCCGTCTGGCGAAGCGGGAGCTTCGCCCCACACCGTCGGGATCTGGCGCCTTGCCGACTTCGACTGGCAGGACCGCGGGCGCCCCGCACCCGTGACGGTTGGCCGCGACGACACCGCGGAGATCATCTTCACCTCCGGGGCGACGGCGGAGCCCAAGGGCGTGGTCATCACCCACCGGAACATCCTCGCCAACGTGCACCCCATCGAAGCCGAGATCCAGAAGTACCGAAGGTGGGGAAAGCCGTTCTTCCCGCTGCGCTTCCTGAACCTGCTTCCGCTGAGCCACCTGTTCGGCCAGGCGATGGCCACCTTCATTCCCCCGCTGCTGCCCGGCACCGTCGTCTTCATGCGCGGCTACAGCCCCGCCGAGATCGTGGCGCAGGTGAAGCGGCGGCGCGTCTCGGTCATCGTGTGCGTGCCGAAGATCCTCGACGTGCTTCGGCGAGCATGCCCTCCGCGCGTGGCCCACTGCCGCCACCCGGCCGGCGGCACCCGAGCACGTGGCGTGGCGGTGGTGGCGATACCGGGAGGTGCACCGGGCGTTCGGGCGCGAAGTTCTGGTGCTTCGTCGTCGGAGCCGCGCCGCTCGATCCGGCGCTGGAGGAGTTCTGGGGACGGCTGGGGTTCCTCGTCATCCAGGGGTACGGCCTCACCGAGACGGCGCCGATCGTCAGCCTCAATCACCCGTTCTCCGCGTCGAGAGGGTCGGTCGGCAAGGCGATGCCCGGGACCGAGGTGCGCATCGCGCCCGACGGCGAGATCCTGGTGCGCGGTGACAACGTGACGCGCGGCTACTACGGCGATGAGCGGGCCAGCGCGGAGGCCTTCGAGGACGGCTGGCTGCACACGGGCGACGTCGGCGAACTCGACGCGCAGGGCCGGCTGTTCGTCCGGGGCCGCAAGAAGGAAATGATCGTCACGCCGGAAGGGCTCAACGTCTTCCCAGAGGACGTCGAGCGTGTGGTCGATGACCTGCCCGGCGTGCGCGAGTCGGCCGTGGTCGGCCTCGCGCGAGGCGGCGAGGAACGCGTGCACGCGGTCATCGTCCTCGAACCGGGCGCCGGCGTCGACGAGGTCGTGCGCGCCGCCAACGAGCGGCTGGCCGATCACCAGCGGATCCGGGGGGCGCTGGCCTGGCCGGGCGGCGAGCTGCCGAGGACCGAGGGAACGCGGAAGCTGAAACGGGGCGAGATCCGGCGGTGGGCCGAAACGGGTCAGGCTCCGGGTTCCCGCGGCAGCGGTGTCCAGCCGAATTCCATGGCTGACGGCGTCGAGTCCATCCTCGCCCGCTTCGCCGCCGGCCGGACGGTGGGGCGCGGCACGACGCTGAATGAACTCGGTCTCAGTTCTCTCGACCGGGTGGAGCTGATGGTCGCCCTCGAAGAGCGTTTCGGCACGACCCTCGACGAAGGGCGCCTGGCAGGCGCGCGGACGGTCGGCGACGTGCAGGCACTCGTGATGGCTCCGCCCGCCGGCGGCGCGGAGGAAGCCAGCGATCGGTGGGAGATGCCGGCCTGGAACCGGCGGCGGGCGGCACGCTGGTTCCGGAACGCGAGCCTGGCGACGTGGGTGCTGCCGATTGCCCGGCTGTTCGCGTTCATTCGGGTCGAAGGCCTCGAACATCTCGGGTCGGTGGACGGATCGCCGGTCGTGTTCGCGGCGAACCATCAGAGCCACATGGATACGCCTGCCATCCTGGCGGCCTTGCCGCCCCGCTGGCGGCGGCGCGTGGCTGTCGCGATGGCCAAGGAGTTCTTCTCGGCGCACTTCCATCCCGAGGGGCACACGGCGCTGGAGCGTGCCGGAAAGAGCCTGCTCTATGCGCTCGCCGCGCTCTTCTTCAACGCGTTCCCGCTGCCCCAGCGGGAGGCGGGCGCCCGCCGCACGCTGCGGTACATCGGCGAACTTCTCGGCGAGGGCTGGTCGCTGCTGATCTTCCCCGAGGGCGAGCGCTTCGACACGGGCCGCATGGGCGGCTTCCGGGCAGGCATTGGCATGATTGCGTCTCGGCTTGCAGTGCCGGTCGTGCCCGTCCGCCTGGAAGGCCTGGACCGGGTACTTCACAAGAGCTGGAGATTCCCCCGGCCGGGGCGGGTTCGGGTCGTCTTCGGCGCGCCGCTGCGCCTGGGGGGGGAAGATTACGCGGAGCTGGCGCGTACGGTGGAGAGGGCGGTCAGGCAGCTCGGCTGAAGCTGTTGTCCTGCTGGCATTTGCCGTCTGCTCGCGAGTGTGGCACAATGTTTGATTATGGGCGTGGTTTTGGACACGGTTTCACTACAAGAGGGACAGATTGTCGGTTTACGATAAGTCGTACAACGACCACAGCTTCGGGACACCCACCGTACCTGCTCCCGGCGCCGAGCCGGCGGCCGACGCCACCCCGTTGTCAGCCGCGGTTCAGCGCTTCCAGTCCTGCCGTTGGCGCAAGGCGGCCGAGAATGGCACGCCGGAGTGCTGCGGGCACCGCGACGTCCTGCCGTTGACCGGGACCAACGGCTTCGACGCCGAGGCCTGGTGCCCAGGGTGCGCGTACTACAAGCTGCGTCGCACGCCGAAGAAGCGGGACTATTTCGAGGATCGGTACTAGGGCCCCCGCCGGGATGAGGCGCGCTAGTCGCTGAATTCCCGGGCTAGTTCCACCCACTCGCCCTCAGGCGCGAGATCGCGGTAGCGCCGCCAGTGCGGCCGCGCCAGCGCCGACAGCCCCAGTTTCTCCAACGTCACCGCCAAGTAGAAGTGGGCCTCGGGATACTGGCCGTTCAGCCTGATGGCTTCTTCGTAGCAGACCCTCGCCTCCTCCAGCCGCCCCAGGTCGTGGAAGACGTTTCCCAGGTTGAAGTGCGCCTCGAAGAGGTCGGGTTGCAGCGCGATGGCGCGGTCGTAGAGCACCTCGGCTTCGATGAGATGCTCGCGGGCGTAATGGATGTTCGCGAGGTTGATGAGGGCCGGCACCAGGCAGGGATCGATCTCCAGGGCCCTGCGATAGGCGCGGCTGGCAGCCTCGTGTTTCCTGGGGTCGCCGTCGTCCAGGGCCGAGCCGTCGCGAAAGAGCTCCTCGGCCGCTGCCGAGTCCGCGATTCGAGCGGAGACTGAAGCGGATTCCACGGCGGGCTGCGGACGCCGCAGGCCAATGACCTTGGCGGGCGCCGCATCCAGGGAGAAATCGAGCGTCATCTGGCCTTCGCGGTTCGCCTGGAGCGTGCGAAGCACGGCGCGGAACGGCGTGCCGCGTTCGAGTTCCGCGTGGGCCTGGCGGATCACGACCAGGTCCGGGAAGGCGAAGTAGGTTTCGGCCTGCGTGCGCAGCGCGGGCCGCACCAGGTTCCACTTCTGAAGGTAGCGGAGGTGGTCTTCGCGCAGCCGCGGGTACATCGCGAGGACGTCGCGCAGCGCGTACCAGCGCTGCCGGAGCGCGTCGGGAGACGTGGTGGGAGGAACGGTCGTCACGGTCCTGAATTAGTGAGGAACACGTCGCCTACACGATGAACGACACCGCGGGGAAAGTCAACGGCGGTCCTGCTACAATTCACCGATGCTGCTCGCCGGGGATATCGGAGCGACCAAGACATTGATCGGCCTGTTCGCGGCGGCGCCGACGCGGCCCAAGCCGATCGACGTGCGCACCTTCACCACGCTCGAACACGAGAGCCTGGAAGCGATCGTCGAGCAGTTCCTCCGTGCCCAGCCCGGTGGACGCGTGCCGGTGGAGGCGGCGTCGTTCGGCGTCGCGGGTCCCATCGTCGAGGACGTCGCCCGGCTGACCAACGTCCCCTGGCACGTGGACGCCGCCGCGGTGGCCGGCCGCTTCTCGTTCCCGCGAGTGACGCTCCTGAACGATCTGCAGGCCATGGCGTACTCGGTGCCCGTGCTCGAGGAGCAGGAGCTGGTCGTCCTGCAGGAAGGGCGCCGCGTGCCGACGGGCAACGCCGCGCTGATCGCGGCGGGCACCGGTCTCGGCGAAGCGCTGCTGCACAACATCGACGGCCGCTTCATCCCGTCGCCGACCGAGGGCGGCCACGCCGATTTCGCGCCCCGGAACCCGGAGGAGATCGGCCTCCTCGAACACCTGCTGCAGCGAAACGGGCGCGCCGACTACGAGCACGTGCTGTCGGGGCCCGGGATCGTCAACGTCTACCGCTACGTGCACCAGGGCACCTGCGCCGAGTGCGGCACCGACGATCCCGCGCTGCTGCCGTCGATGATTTCGAAGGCGGCGCTCGAGGAGCGGTGCCCCAAGTGCGTCGAGACGCTGCGCCTGTTCGTCGCCGTGTACGGCGCGGAGGCGGGGAACCTGGCGCTTCGGTCCGTCGCGAGCGCCGGCCTCTTCGTCGGGGGCGGGATCGCACCGAAGATCCTGCCTGCGATTCAGAGCGGGGTGTTCATGCACGCCTTCCGCGACAAGGCGCCGATGGACGCGTTCGTCTCGCACGTCCCTGTCTCGGTCATCCTCAACGATCGCGCCGGCCTGCTGGGCGCCGCGGTTCACGCGAACGTCGCTGCCCACCAAGCGCGGTGACCGGCGGGCGTCAGCCGCCAGCGCGGACCTTTTCAGTGGACCTCGGCGGCATCGTTCTATACACTTCCGCTACTCTGCCCCGCCCCTGCAAAAGGAGAAACTGGCATGACCGACCCGACACCTGCCGGTGCGCAGTCCGGGAACCGGACGATAATGATCGTCCTCTCCTATCTGTGGCTGCTCGCGTTGGTCCCGTTGCTCGTCGAGAAGAACGACCGGGAGGTGCAGTGGCACGCAAAGCACGGCATCGTGCTGATGGTCGCCGAGATCGTGCTGTGGCTCGCGCTCTTCATCGTCCAGACGGTGATCGGGCAGATCCCGTTCCTCGGCTGCCTGCTCGCGATCCTGGGCTTCCTCATCGGCGTCGTCCTGTGGCTCGGCGTCATCGCCGTGCACGTGCTGTGTATCATCAAGGGCGTCAACGGCCAGCGGTTCATCGTGCCCTACGTGAGCCAGTACGCGGACCAGTTCTGATGCGAGGCCGGGCGGCCGCGTGCCGCCCGGCGCCGCGGCGGATTGCCCATGACGCAACCTGAGAGCCACGCGGCCCACCAACACAGCAAAGGCGTCCTGCTCGTCCTCGCGTATCTCCCGCCATTTGCGGTCGTGCCCCTGCTCATCGAAAAGGAGGACGCAGAAATCCACTGGCACGCCAAGCACGGCATCGTCCTCATGGTCGCGGAGATGCTGCTCCTGCTCGGGCTCTTCGTGATCGCGCTGATCTTCGGCCTGCTCACCGCCGGCATCGGCTGCGGGCTCCTCGTCCTGCTGCCAATCCCCTGGCTCGCCTTCCTCGTGCTGCACATCGTCGCGGTGGTCAAGGCCTTCAATGGCAAGCGACTGATCGTGCCGGTCATCAGCGATTACGCGGATCGGTTCTGAGTGAGAAAGACGGGAGCGGCGAGGGGCCGGCGGGCAGCACTGCTGCTCGCCGCCTGCCTGGTGGCCGCCTGCGGTTGGGACCTCACGCGCCCACCGGCCGCGCAATGGTCCGCGGCCGCGGCGGTCTCCACGATCCGCCTGTACCAACACACGGCATCGCCGCTGCTGTCTCGCGCCGGCGGCCGCTGCCGCTTTACGCCGACGTGCAGCCGCTACGCCGAGCTGTCGATCCAGCGGCAAGGTCTCCTGAAGGGCGGCTGGCGGGCGGCCAAGCGGATCGCCCGCTGCGGGCCATGGACGAAGATGGGGACGAGGGATGAGCCGGAGCCTTGAGCCCTACGCCTTGAGCCCTAAGCCTTCCTGGAAGAACTTCCGCGATCCCGAGTGCAGCAATGCCCACAGGGTGTAGATGCCGAGGCCGGTGCCAAACGGGATCAGGGTCAGGTTGACGATGGCGAGGACGACCGCGAAGGCCCGGGCCCAATCGCGGTAGGTCCGCAGCCGGCTGCCGACCCAGACGTGCACGCCGCCAAAGAGGAAACCGGCGGCGGACAGCGTGAAGAAGCCGGCCGCCACCAGGCCGGCCGCGAGGGTGCCGTTGGCCGCCTGCCGGCTCTCGGCCGCGCCGATAGCCGTGGCGGCGAACCCGATGGAGAGGAGAGAGAGGCTGAGAAGGAGAATCATCCCTCCCCAAAGCAGGAACAGCACGCCGACCAGATCGACGTGTCTTCGCATCGGTGGGAGTTCCTGGACGGACGGCATCTGGGGTCACCTGACCGCGACGTGAACCTCCACTCGGGTAGGGGCGGCAAGAGGCGAGCTCACGCGGAAGCGGAAGCGGGCGCCATCAGTCACCCCGGGCGGCACCGAGAGCCGGACGCGGTGGTGAAACAGCGAGTCGCCGGTTCCCGCGCACGCCCGGCACGACTCCATCCAGGTCTCGCCGCGTCCCCCGCAGATGGGACAGGCGCTGCGCACGGGCACCTCGAGCGGCAGGGTGACACCGTCGATCGCCTCGCGCGGGGAAATCGTCACCTCGGCGCGCAGGGGCAGCTCCGCGTCCTCGCGCACCATCGACGCCCGGATCCGTTCCACCGCCGGCGCGATCGAGGGAAAGTCGATCGCCAGCTCGTCGGCTGACCACTCGCGGTCGAATCCCGGACGCTGGACCCGGGCAGTGGCCGCGCGTTCGTCGTCGAGCGGGCGACGGGGTTCGTTACTCACTGTGCTCCGAAGGCATTCGCTACGATAGGGGCGATTCCGGAACCTTGTCAAGGCAACGCGCGGGTGGTACGATTCGCCCGGACGCGCTGGATGCCTGAACCTTTCGACACACGAGAATGCCCACTCTGCGGCGAGCAAATGCGCCGCAAAGAGTCTGAGCTCGTCGACCTGATCCCTGGCACGAACGAGGCCAAGCGGCGGAAGGTGAACGAGTGGGTCTGCCCCGAGTGTGACTACTTCGAGGAGATCGAGAAGGAAGGAAGCCGGGGTTGACCGACGCCGGAGGCGCTACCGCGCACCCAGCGTGAGCAGGACTTCCTTACGAACCTGGTCCTCGACCTCTTCGAAGTTGAGTGCCGTCTCGCACTCGTCGCACAGCACCTCGAGCACGGCCGGCCGGCTCTCCTCGGTGACATCGACTCGAGCGTCCTCGAGCCGGACAACGTGCATCTGCAGCGTTTTCACCAGGAAATTCCGGGCATTGCCGCAGTTCGGACAGGTCAGCGCCATGTCGTGCTCCTTGTGGCCCCGCCGGGCATGCGCCACGGCGAGAGTCGCCTGCCGCATCGCCAAGCCGGACAACGAATTGTACGGAATCAAGGCCCGGCGAAGCAATGACGATCTTCTGCGCGCGCCGGGCCGCGCGGGCATGAAACCATGAAACCAGAGACTGGGACGTCGGCGGGATCCTTCGAGATTCACAGCGAGGCTCGCGGGCCGCACTGGGTGGCGTGGGCATCGCGGCCAGGCGAACAGCGCCCCCACCAGTCCGTGCTGGTGGTGGGCGCCACGCGGAAGGAAGCCGAGGCCAAGGCGCGCGAGTGGATGGCGCGTCAGGCCACTTGGATTGCCTCGCCCTCGTAGTCGTCGTCGTCGTACGACTCCGGGAGCTCGCCGAGGCGGATGACCTTGTTTGCCCGGTGTTCCGCGTAGAGGCAATGGTGACCCTTTGCCTCCATCGACACCAGCCGAACGCCGGACTGTGCCATTCGCTGGACGGCCACGACGCACCCGCAGGGCAACAGCTCGAGCACCTCGAGGCGGAACTCTCCCGTCTCGACCCGTGACGTCAGCTGGCTCGTTCGCGTTGCGTTGCTCATCATGGCCCACCTCCGTTCCGGCTGGATGGCGTTCGCCGGGCGCGGACACATCTTCCGCGCGACCCTGTCGATCCTCCTGGCGCGTTCACCTAGTTAGACGCGCCATCCGACCCGGCGGTTGCATTCAATTTTTCGTCACGCATAGAGCACCAATCCGTCCACTTCCCGCCCCGGAAGCAGGGCGCGCGCGGCGAAAACGTACGACTGCAACTGATCCTGGTGCCAGTGGCGTGGCTGCCCTGTCTTGATCTCGACGACCATCACCCGCCCATCGGGCAACCGCGCGAGGCAGTCAATCGTCCCTCGCAAGATGAGCACGTCGCGGTCGGTGCCATCGCCCGAACTCGGGAGCGAGAACGGCACCTCGTAGAGGCAGTCCGCCGCATCGAGCAGCGCCGCCACGTCCGGCCGGCGGCGAACCTGCAGAAACGCCGACACCGCTTCGGCGACCAGTGTTTCCGGCTGATCCACTTCGGCCAGTTCGTCGGACGACACGAGGCGGATCGCCCGCTCCGTCACCGCCCGCTCGTCGCCCGCATCCGGCAGCGCACCGAACGCCTGGAACAGGCGGTGAACCAGCGTCCCGACCAGGCGGGAGCCCGGCCGGGACCGTTCCGCGCCGTTCGCTCGGCCGGCTTCCGTGTCGCGAGCCCGCACGTGCGCGGTGACCGGCACGCGAGGGATCTCCCCCTCGTCGCGCCACGCGGCGAAATCGCGCGTGTAGGGCGAAGCTTCCGCTTCGCCACGCGGGGAGGGGTAGGGCGAAGCTTCCGCTTCGCCACCACACACCCTGAAGGTGTGCTTCCCTCCCCCGGGCGCGTCCCAGTCCACGGGATCGCCGTCGGAAGCCACGGCGGCTCGCTCCAGCAACTCGCAAACCCCCGCTGGCAGGACCTCGCCCAGGCTTCCGCGTCCGGCTTTCAGGCGCCCGTCCTTGACCACCGCGGACAGGTACAGCCGCTCGCGCGCCCGCGTCACGGCGACGTAGAGAAGCCGCTTGGTCTCCTCGACGTCCCGCTCGCGCACGGCGGCCTCGGCGTCCGGCAATCCTCCGCCGATCGAGACCAACGGTTCGTGGCGCCGTGGGTCCGAGACGACCAGGATGGGATCCGGGTGCGACCCAGTGCCGCGCCCGAGGTTCACGAGGAACACGACGGGAAACTCGAGCCCTTTCGCGGCGTGCACGGTCATCAGGTTGACCGCGTCGGCAGCGTCGATGACGGCGTTGGACTCGTCGCCTGCCGAAAGCCGGTCGAGGTGATCCGCAATTCGCGCGAACGTCGCGTAGCCGCGGTTCTGGATCCGGCGCAGGAGGGCCCGCACCTTCTTCACGTTCTCCCTCGCCTGTGCCTCGCGCGGACCCCGCAGCTCGTACGCGTAGGCGCAGTCTTCGAGAACGCGGTCTACCACCTCCGCGGGCGGGACGCGGTCCACAAGGGCCAGCCAGCGGGGCAGCGCGCCGCGAAGCGTCGCCAACACGCGGGCGTCCTCGTCTCGCGGCGATGCCAGGCGAGGATCGGTCGAGGCGGAACCTTCCCATCGTCCAGGGACCTCGTGGAGCCCTGCCGCCACCTTGGGCGCCAGGCGCCGCAGCGACGCGTCAGACAGGCGCACGAACCGCGACCGCAGGAACGCCGCGGCGCGCTGGTCGGACGAGGGGTCTGCGAGGAAGCGGAGCAGCGCGACGAGGTCTTTCACCTCGTCTGCATCGAAGAACCCCAGCCCCTTGTACACGTAGGTCGGGATGCGCCGGGCTTCGAGCGCCGCTTCGAAATCCCGATGGCTCTCGCGCGAACGGAAGAGGATGGCGACGTCGCCCGGCCGCGCGGGCCTCGCAAGTCCCGTTTGGCGATCGCGCACGGTCTCGCCGGCGAGGAGCCGTTCGACCTGTGCGGCGACCGCTCGCGCAACGTCCGCTTGACACGGCCCTGCCGCGACGCCCAGCGGGTGCGCCGCCAGGCCCGATGAGCCAGACAGGTGAACCGGGAACCGATCGATCGTCGAGTAGCGGAAGGCATCCGGCCGTGCCGGTACCTTGTCGATGGCCCCGAAGAGGTCGTTCGCGAACCCGAGCAGCGCGGGCGCCGATCGGAAACTCCGGGCGATCGACCGGCGCACGTCACCGCCCGGCCTCAGTCCGCGGATGTAACGCCGCGCGCGGCGGAGCATGCGAACGTCGGCATCACGGAACCCGTAGATGGACTGCTTGCGGTCGCCGACGACGAAGACGGAGGGCTGGACCGGCGCGTCGTGCGCGAGACCGATGCCTTCGCCCCACGACTCGATGAGCCGCGCGACGAGTTGCCATTGCGCGCGGCTGGTGTCCTGGAACTCGTCCACGAGGACGTGGTGATACCGCGCTTCGAGGCGGTAGCGGCTTTGGGCGAACTCGTCCATCCGCCGGAGCAGCCCAAGCGTGCGGGCGAGCGCCTCGCTGAAGTCGACGGCCGCCTGCGCTTCGAGCGCCCGGCGGTAGCGTTTTCGCGCGATGCGGAAGAGCCGTTCGACGCCTCTCGCCATGCCGCGGTTCAGGTCCCGTTCGAGCCCCAGGAGCGTCTCGGCGACGTAGGGCGACAGCGAGGCGACTGCGTGCGAGTGCCGCTTCCACGCATCCGGCGATGCGCAGTGATGCCTCAGGAAGCCCGGCGCCGGCCGCTTCCGGGGATGTCCGTCCTTGGTCAGGAAATACGCGGCGAGCCTGTCCACCGACGACCGCGCCGAAGCGGCGTCGAGCGGCGAAAGGGCAGCGGCCGCCAGGGGGCGCGCGATTGTTCGCAGGTCCGCCTCGATCAAGGCGAACCCGGGATGGTCGACCGGGCCGTCTCCGAGGAACCCGTCCAGGCCGCCTGCGTTCGCATCCAGCAGCGCGGCAAGCCGGCCGACCGCCTGTGCGAAGGCGATGCCCGGTGGAGGTGACGGCGCAGCGCCGATGAAGCGCCGGATCGCGTCACCCGCAACCAGCCGGCGGTCGAGAAGCGCACCGAGGCCGGCGCGCACTTTCCGCTCCCCCAGCGAGGCCATGACCAGCGCCACGTTCTCGTCGGAACCAACCAGGCGCCGCGCCGCCCGCAACGCGCCGTCCAGCGCCTCGTCCGCGAAGCGGGGCACCTCCGTCTCGTCGGCCATGGCGAAGCCGGGATCCAGGTCCGCTTCGAGCGGGAACTCGCGGAGGAGCGACAGGCAAAACGCGTCGATGGTGCTGACCCCGATGTCGCCCAGCCTGTCGCGCAGTTCCCGCCACCTGGCCGCATCCAGCGCCGATCGCGCCGCCATGCCCCGCAGCTCGGCGAGGATCCGCTCCCGCATTTCCGCGGCCGCTTTGCGGGTAAAGGTGATGGCGAGGATGTTCGACGGATCCACCCCGGCGCGAAGCAGGTTGATGTAGCGGGTCACGAGAACCCGCGTCTTCCCCGTTCCCGCCGACGCCTCGAGGACGACGTTGCGTGCCGGATCGACTGCGAACGCGCGTGCCGCTTCGTCGCGTGCGAGCAGTGGGTCGCGCGGCGGCGGTTCGTCGTCGAACGGCAGGAACAGGTCAGTCGGCAACGACGTAGTCCTTCCGGCACACCGCGGCGTGCGCGCACGTCGCGCAGAGCCGCGGCGACGCGGGGCGGGGCGGGAACTCGCCCCGCTCGATACCGTCGATCGCCTCGATGGCCCTGCGCTGCGCCTGCTCGAGCACGGCGGCCGACCTCGCGCCGTCTCCCACGACGGCCTGGACCGGGTTGCGGCGGTCGCCGAACGCGATGTAAAGCGCCTCGGCCCCGGCGGCCGGCCGACCCTCGCGCGCGAAGTGCTGCGCGAGGCAAACGGCATAGATGGGCAGCTGGATCGAATCGTCGGGCGGGCGGCCGATCTTGTAGTCGATCACCCGGAACCGGCCGTCCGCGAGGAGGTCCACCCGGTCCGCCTTGCCCCGCAGCCTGACCGTGCGCCGGACATCGTCCGCCTCGAGATCCACGTCGGCTTCGAAGGCGAACTCGAGCAGGCGCTCGGAGATGATCGAGGGCCGGGCGGCTTCGGCGGCCAGCACCACCTCGCCCAACCCCGGCGCGGCAACCGAGCCGAGCAGTCGCAGCCGCTCGAGCGCGGCTTCCGATTGCGGCAGGCTGCCGAGGCGCTGTGCGGCCACCTCCTCGAACACCGCGCGCGCCTCGTCGAGTTGGTCGACGGCAATCGCACCCCCGCCGCGGGCCTGCCACTCCGAGAAGAACGCCCGGAAGACCTCGTGGACGAAGCGCCCCCTCTCCTTCGGCGACATCCCCTGCTCGTCGGGCGGCTCCTCCGGGAGATTGAGCACCGTGGCGGCGAAGTACTTGAACGGGCACTCGAGATACCGGTCGAGGCCGGTGACCGTGTGGGGACGGGACGGCCGCACGGGGCGGTCCGGCGGCTCCAGTCGTGCGTGGCCGTGGAACTGCGGCTCGCTCGCGGGCGTCCGCGAGGAACGGAGCGCGGCCCACTCCGCCGCCTCGGGCGCGAGCGGCTCGGCGTCCACCGGATCACCCGTCAGGGCCTCGTCGACGAACACGCGCACGCGCGCCTCCCCTTCAGGCAGCCGCGGGAGGGCGGCGCGCTCGAGGTCCTCCAGCAGCGGCGAGGGTTCGACGATCGTGTCGTCCTCGAGCGTGAAGGACGAGACCGACAGGCGCTCGCGCGCGAGGCGCAGGAGGTCCGCGAACGCCGCCCGCTCGGCTGCCACGCGCTCGGCCTCCTTCGGCCATCCCAGGCGGGCGAGCAGGAAGGGCGGGTAGAAGATGTCGCGCGGCGACGCCTCCGGCCAGTCGCCCGCGACCAGCCCCGCGAGGTGTACCTCGTCGAAATCGCCGTAGCGGGCGGATTGGGCATCGACCAGGCGAACCCCCCCGCTGCCTCCGGCCGGCGTGAACGTCTGCGACTCGATCCAGCGCCGGATCGAAGCGGCGAGGTCCGCGATCCGAACGATCGGATCGTCGAAGTCGACGGCCGCGGCACGCATGTCCTCGAGGACCCGCAAGACGGCCGCGCGGGCGCGGAGGTGGCGCGAGCGGCTGTCCTCGTCGCCGGCGTCCAACCGTTCGTGCGCGCGCACGAACGACAGCAGCCGTGAGAGGTGTGCCGACGCGGACCCCTTGCGGGCCAGCGGCGCGAGTTCGTCTGCGACGGCAACCGACACGCGCGCTGCCGCTGCCGCCGGGCCGGCCGCCGCTTCCGCAAACAAGCGAAGCCGATCGAGGTCGCCCAGGTATCCGGCTTCCGCCAGGGCCCGGTCGAGCGCGCCGATACCGGCCGGCGACGCGTCGACGCCCGCGGCGTCGAAACGGAAATGGGGCGACCGCAGCAGTTGCACGAGGGGGCGCCGCGCGAAGCGCGCGGTGACGAGAGAGAGAACGAGGTCCAGCGCCGCCGCGAAGGGCTCGGCCGCCAGCGGCAGGGCGTCCGACGCCTGCCACTCGACGCGCGCCGCGTCGAAGATCGTGCGGCCGAGATACACGTATGGCAGCGGCCGCCGGAACACGACGGCCACGCGGGCCGGACCGCCAGTGCTGGCCGGCCGCTGCCGCAGCGTGCATTTGATCCGCCGCGCGATGTTCCGGAGTTCCTCTTCACGATCGCGGCTCGCGAAGTGCAGCCGCCCTTGGCCCCCGGCAGGGGGGACGATCGACGGCGGCGGCTCGCTGTCGCCGCACGCCTGTTCTTCGATGCCCGGCAGCACGTCGCGAAGCCGCTCCCCCAGGCCGGCCAGCAAGGCGGCACGCGTGGCCACGATGTCGATTGATTCGAGATGAGGGATGCGCGCGAGCAGGTCGAAGTCCGCGGGGTACAAGCCGGCCGAGGGATCGCTCACGCGGTCGCCCATCGTGAGAATCACCCGGCGAATCGGGCCGCCGGCGGCCTCGCCGCCCACGAGCCGCTGCCGGAGGATGTGCTCGTCCAGGGCGCCCGATGCCCCGAGTCGCTCCTCGAACACGCGGAACGCCGCCGCGAGAAAGCGCGTTTGCCGGAGCAGCCGCTCCGCGCCCCGGTCGAACTCGGCGCGCGGCTCCAGGTCCTCGAGGACGAGACGCTCGAAGTCCGCCACCGTCTTCTGCTGACGCCGCAGGGTGTCGTAGAACCGGAGCATCTCCGCGACGATCCCCGGGCGCATGCGAAACGGCGGGTCGCTGCCGGCCGCCGCCGCGTCCCGCGCTGAGCGCCGCGAGCAGGGCTTCCCGCTCGATTTCGGAAAGAACGCGGGCGCCCCGGCCAGCGTTCTCCGCCAGGCGGCTGTACCAGTCGGCACGCGTCAGGATCTCGGGGAACACCACGACGCCAGGCGCGGCATCGGGCAGCGGGGCGACGAGCCACAGGTTCTCCAGGGTGCGCCGGAATTCCTGGCCCGCGGTCCGCGTGGGAACGAGGACGACGGTGGCGCGAGCGAGCCAGACGTCGGCGGGCGGGCAGAGGTCGGCGATCGAGCGGTGCAGCGCGCGCAGCCCCGGGACCGTCGTCAGCGTGATTCGCCTGGGAGTAATCACCGCAGTTCAGGCGGGCGGGAGACGATCTCCACCTGCTGGCGCCCCTGCGCCAGCATCATGATCGATCCCGAGGCCGCAGCCGAAGCGTCCCACGCCAGCCTGACATCCCCGGTCATAGTCGCCCGCTCGCGCGTCCGTGCCGCCTGCTGCCCGAGCTCGGCGGCCGACAGCAGCGTGGCGTGGGCCGAGGACATCTCAGCGGGCGGGCGAATCATCCGCAGCTGCCGGTAGGCGCGCTCGAAGCGTTGAATCATGTCGGGCAGGGCGCCGACGGGCGGGCCGGCGAGCGAGCGGACGTCTTCCAGGCGGGGCCGGAGCTTGTCGATCGTGTCGACGGCACTCGCGATCGACGACTTGTACTCCCCGAACGCCTTGACGCTGCGCTGCCACTGGTCGCGCATCAGGCGCAGACGGCGAGCAGCGTCCAGCCGCTCTTGCAGCGCGGCCATGAGCGCGGCCACGTCCTCGTCACGCGGGCGGCCGAGGCCCTGTGCCTTGCGCGTCGCCTTCTTGATCGATTTCTCGACGCCGCGCACGTCGCCGTCCGACGCCGCGGCGTTCGCCGACCGCATGGCGCCCGCCGCGAGCTTGGCGTACTTCCGCGAGGCCTCCGTCTCCGCCTCGAGCGTGGACCTGGCGGCGGCGCGTGCGCGGGACGCCCACTCCTTCGGCAGCTTCCCGTTCGACTCGTCGATGATGCTGAGGACGGTCGCGAGCATCGCCATCCGCTCGGCCGGCACGTCGCTCGCGCGCGCCACCGCCATCGTCTGCTCGATCGACTGCGCGAGCGTCGGCGCGGGCAGCAGGGGCATGGAGGGCGGGTCGACGATTGCCACCAGGCTGAAGTCGAACTCCCGCACGCCCATCGACGCGCGGATCTGGGAGACCGTCTCGTCCAGCAACGTCGACATCTCGCGCACGTCGGCCGATCGGTAGCCGTAGTGATCGGCGGGCCACCCGTTGAGCAGCCGCCGCGCCTGCTGGGCGATCTGCAGGCGCCGGGCGGGATCGCTCG
The DNA here is from genome assembly GCA_963724775.1 of uncultured Acidobacteriota bacterium. Classification (GTDB taxonomy): domain Bacteria; phylum Acidobacteriota; class Vicinamibacteria; order Vicinamibacterales; family Fen-181; genus CAVRWB01. The sequence continues at coordinate 264,526 of CAVRWB010000012.1, read as the reverse complement.
TGAGCCTGATCTCGTTGAGCGCGCGCGCGATGTCTCCCGTCAGCATCGCGAAATCCGCCTCCGCTCTCGTGGCGACGTATTGCGCGTAGCGCGTCGCTTCCGCGTAGCGCGTGGTCGTCTCCCAATTCACCGTGCTCGCGGGCAGGTTGACGGTCTGCAGCCTGGTCGTCCCTTCGGCGCCGATGGGCATGGAGAACACGACCCGATCGCCGACGCGCGCAAACTCGCCGTACGAGGCGAGCGCGGTGCCGTCCTTGAGGATGACGCGGAAGAGCAGCGGGGCGGGCGGCCTGGCGGCCTCGCTCGCGGGCGCCTGCGCTCGAGCCGCGGGGCCGCCGGCGGCAAGCGCCGCGAAGGCGAGCGTGGCGAAGAGGCTCCGCAACCTGAACATGCGAGTCAAGGGTACGGTCGGTCCGTCCGCGCGTCAAGCGAGTGGCCGGCGACTGGCCGGCGAACGGCTCGTCGCCAGCCTTCGGTCCCGCCCGGCACCGCGTGTGTGGAAAACCTGTGCATGACAGGTGAATATCCTGTGCAGCGATCGACACGCTCGACTTTTCTTCGCGCGATTCCTTCGCGTTCCGCGGCCGCGCGGCCTGTGGAGGCGATCTTCGCGGGGCGCTTCGCTTGACGCCCCACGCCCGCGGCTTACAATGTGCGAGTCTCTTGCGTCTTCATTTCGGCCGCTTCAGAACCCACGCATGACACCCGTTCGTCGCTTCCATGAGACCATCAACGGGCGCGTGTACCACATCGAGGCGTCCCGCGTGCGCGACAACCGCTGGCGCGCCCAGATTGCCCGGGTGCCCGGGATGCCGACCGCGCTGATGCCCTTCTACGGCAAGACGGCCGACGAGGCTGCGCACGGACTGTCCGCCTGGCTCGCGCGCGCGCACCGCACCTCGGGCGCGGCGTAGCCCAGATCCCGTGTTGTCCTTCGCTGATTCGGACTGCATCCTATGCATCCTCGATCGCTTCTGAGTGCCCGGCACCTGGCGCTCGCGGCGCTGCTGCTCGCCTGCGCAACGGCGGCCGCAGCCGAACTGCCGCGTGTGCGGCTCGTCGCCACCGGCGGCACGATCTCCAACCGGGCGGGCGGACGGCTGACGGCTGACGAGCTGCTGGAGACCGATGCCTGCGCTGAAGAACTACGCGAGCGCCGAGGCCGAGCAGTTCACCAACATCGCCAGCGCGCAGCTGACGCTCGAGCAGTGGCTCGGGCTGGCCCGGCGGCTGAACGAGATCTACCAGAAGGACCCGGGCCTCGCCGGGATCGTCGTGACGAGCGGGACCGATACGCTCGAGGAGCTGGCGTACTTCCTCGATCTCACCGTGCGCGACGTGCGGCCCGTCGTGGTGGTGGGCTCGATGCGGAACCCCAGCACGCTCGGCTACGAGGGACCCGCGAACCTGCTCGAGGGCTTCCGCGTCGCGGCCGACCCGTCGTCTCGCAACCGCGGCGTCCTCGTCGTGCTCAATGACGAGATCAACTCCGCGCGCGACGTGACCAAGACCGACGCGCTGCGGCTGCAGACCTTTCAGAGCCGCGGCTATGGGCTCCTGGGCGTCGTCGATCCGGACCGCGTGGTCTTCTACCGCGACGTCGTGAAGCGTCACACGGCCAAGAGCGAGTTCGACCTGGCCGCGGTGACCGCCCTTCCCCGCGTCGACATCATCCTCGTCTACCAGGGCGCGAACGGTGATCTCATCCGCGCGGCGGCCGACAACGGCGCGAAGGGGATCGTGATTGCGGCCGCCGGCGCCGGCGCGACGAGCGGGACGCAATCGGAAGGCCTCGACTACGCGGTCCGGAAGGGCGTCGTGGTGGTGACGACGACGCGTGCCGGGAGCGGCCGCATCGCGCCACGGGCCAATCGGCCCGCGGACACGCCGCCCGCCCAGGCGCCGGCCCCCACCCAGGCGACAGCGGAACCGGGCACCCCGGCTCTCCGCGGCGTTCGGCGCTTCATCGCCGGCGAGGACCTCGCGCCGCTCAAGGCCCGCATCCTGCTGATGCTGGCGCTGACCAGGACGACGGACAGCGCGGAGATACAGCGGATGTTCGGGGACTATTGACGGAGTCGACGGAGTCGAGGAGTCAACGCAGTCCACCGAGTCGACCGCTCGATTCTGGAATTCGGTGGTTGGGCGTTTTTGCCTCTGTCGACTCTCGCCGTGGTCGACCGCGCTGCTTTTGACACTATCCCCGTGCTGGGTTAGGATTGGAAGTTCCAACCGAGTGGGCCTGTAGCGCAGCTGGGAGCGCGCCTGAATGGCATTCAGGAGGTCAGGGGTTCGACTCCCCTCAGGTCCACCAAATCACACCGCCCCAAGGTAACTCGTGCTGACGCCCGACGGCAGATACGTTCTCGCGGCGGACTCGCAAGGGCGCCGGTGGCTGTATCCACCCGACGGCGGCACGCGCGTGCATTTCGCTGACCTGGTCCAGGGAGAGATGCCGCTCCGCTGGAGCGCAGACGGCAAGTCCGTCTGGACCTTGAACAGCACGAACACGCCGCCGCGCATTGTCCGTCTCGACCTCGCAACGTCGCGTCGAGTGACGTTGCATGAGATCTCATCTCTCGATCCAGCCGGGCTCCTGCCAGCGTTCGAGCGATTCGTGATTGCCCCTGACGGCAAGAGCTACGTCTACGGCTACACCCGATTGCTGGCAGACCTTTACGTCGCAGCCGGCCTGAAGTGATGACGCTCCCCTGCGTAAGCACGAACGTAGCGGCTGCGCGGGCAGTGACTTGCTAGCGGAGCAGGTCCCACAGGCTCTTGACGAGCTGTCCGCGTCCCTCGTGGAGGAAGATCCCCACCTGCGCGATGAGCGAGTACGCGAGGGCGAACTGCGCCACGGCGAAGCCGGCGAGCGCGAACTGACCCACCATCACCACGCCGACACCGAACTGCGCGATCGTCACCAGGCCGCAGCCGAACTGGCCGATGGCGATGATGCCGCGGGCGACGACGGGGACGCGGTTCGCCCGGTACTTGAACGACACGTGAATGAGAGGGAGGCCGGCGATCTCCACCGGCGACTTGTACTCGTAGCCCCAGCCGTCCCACTGCGGCCGCGCCGGGTAGGGCGCGCCGCAGTTCGGGCACGACCATGCGAGATCCGAAACGGTGTGAGCGCATTCCCGGCAGGGCTTCATCACGCCTCCCCTGGACGAAGAATCGTCACGTCTCGAACCCGGACCATCGAGATCAACGTCTCACGATCCGCGTGTACTCCTCCGGCGTGTCGATGTCCTCGAACGCGCCGTCGTCGTCCACCGGCACGTCGAGGATCTCGCCGCGATGGGCTTGAATCACCGGCCGCGCGCCGGCGTTGAGATCGGCCGCGCGCAGCTCGGAGAGGATCGACGCAGCGAAGACGACCGGGTGGCCGTGGCGGCCTCCGCGTTCGGGCCGGACGATGGGCGCGCCGGTCGCCTGCCAGGCGTCGAGCACGCGGCGAACGGTCGCGGGCGACACGAGGGGAAGATCGACCGGCGTCACCACGACTGCCCTTGCGCCTCCATCCGCCAGCGCATCGAGGCCCGCGATCAGCGACGACAGCTGCCCGCGCGAGGGGTCGGGGTTCCGAACGAGACGCAAGCCGAGGTTCGCTGCCGACACGGCCGCCTCGATCGCCTCCGCGTCGTGGCCGATGACGGCGATGATGTCCTCGACTCCCGCGGCCCGGAGAGTGGTGTGAAGGCGCGCGAGGAACCAGTCGCCCGGCGCGAGCGCCAGCAGCGCCTTCGTGCGGCCCATCCTCGACGAGGCCCCGGCGGCCAGGATGATGGCGGGAATCACCGCTGCGTATTCTACAACTCGGGGCGAGTGCTACAATTCCCCGGTCATGCCTGAACTCGAGCTCAAGATCCGCTGCCAGCGGTGCGGCGACCAGATGGAGATGAAGGACCCGGCGCCCGGGCAGCCGTGGCGCCCGGACCAGTTCTGGGTCTGCGCGCGCTGCGGCCGCCATTTCTGGTCGACCTACGCGAATCCCCCGGCCGCCGCCGCGGCGCCCGCGCCCGCCGCCGCAGCCGGCCAGGCGCCCGGGCCGGAACCGTCCAAGTCGTAGCATTTGCGCCACCTGCGCGAAGGAGCCCCCATGCTCGCCCAGCAGCAGCCCTACCCGCCGGACGAGGATCCCGACGAGGACGACGACGATTTCGATCCAGACGCGGACGACGAGGAGGATGACGAAGACGGCGACGAAGAGGAGGAGGAAACCTGGTGGGTGGCCGCGGCCCCGCCGCCGCCTCTCAGGCCGTAACGATCGACCTCTGCTTGACTTCCGGCCCGGATCTCCCTAAACTTTCACCGAATTCAACCTCATCGTGGCGGCGCCCCCGCCCGTTGGCTCAAAACGCTGCCGGGTGGCGTTCGTCATTGGGGTTGTGGTGTCGTTCATCGCGCGTCGGGTGCCTTCCGTCTGGTCCGTCGGGAGCGCACTCCAGGCCCATCGGCGTTTGTACTTTTACTGGGCGGCCGCCGATCCACCGGGGTTCTCCTTTGCGGCCGTTACAGCTGCCTGCAGCTCCTGAGATGTTCTCGGGGGTTTCGTTGATCGGAGGACACGGGTATGCCGACCGGGACGATCGCACGTTTGCTCATCGACAAGGGGTTCGGTTTCATCAGGGACGAGGGTGGCATCGAGCACTTCTTCCACAGAAGCGCCGTCCGCGGTGCGGTGTTCGAGTTGCTGCGCGAGGGTCAGCGCGTCGAGTTCACCCCGGAGGATTCCGCGAAGGGTCCCCGCGCGGGTGAGGTTCGCCTGATCGAAGGCTAGGCACGCCACCACCGGTGCCCCCGGCTCCCGCGTGCGGGGGCCGGGTCGATCCCCAACAGACCCGACCGGGCGTTCCGGTCGCCCGCTTCGCACGGCGGCGGTGGCGTCACGGCCTCGCATTCCAGACGACAGGAAAGCGCGACTCGCCATCCATGCTGTCGGTGTGCCTGATACAATTGCCGCGGAAGCGAACGGGGCCCGGTGGCCCTCCCGGTCTTCAAAACCGGTCGCTCCCCGCTTTGCGGGGGGGCTGGGTTCGACTCCCAGGCGCTTCCGCCATTCGACTCGGCCCGTGCGACATGAGGCCTCGCTCATGGCAAGCCATTCGACTCCCAGACGCGAGGCTCAGCGTACCGACGGGCCGAGGCGAATGGCCCTGAGCGAGCGTGCCATTGCAGGCGAGTCGAAGGGCCAGACTCCAGCGCCTGCCACCGGTCCCTGCTTCGTCTACATTCTCGCCTGCTCGGATGGGAGCTACTACGTCGGCTCCAGCTCTGACTTGCGCGAGCGCGAGCACATCCACAACGAGGGACACGGCGCAGAATACACGGCGGCGCGACTGCCCGTTCGCATGGTCTACTCAGAACAACACGAGTCGTGGCCTGCCGCTCGGGAGCGCGAGGCTCAGATCAAGAAATGGACCCGCGCGAAGAAGAAGGCGCTGATCGATGGGGACCGTAAGCGTCTCCACTCTCTCGCGAAGCGTCGCACCGATCTTTAAGCAAACCGCTTTCAAGGCCTTCCCCTCATCAACACCACACGCGCAGAATCGCATAAGGCCGAGGGGGAGTCGAAGGGCCAGACTCCAGCGCCTGCCCCAGCTCCCTACTTCGTCTACATCCTCTCCTGCTCCGACGGCACACTGTACGTCGGCTCGACATCGGACGTCGCGAAGCGCGAGCGGGCGCATAATGAAGGCCACGGTGCGAAGTACACCGCAGGACGCAGGCCCGTACGCGTTGTCCACTCGGAAACGCACGAGTCTCGCTCCGCCGCTCAGAAGCGCGAAGCCCAACTCAAGCGATGGTCACGGGCGAAGAAGAGGGCGTTGATCGACCAAGATGGCCGCCGTCTCCGCAGCCTCGCCAAACGTCGCGGATGACCAAGCGCGCAGGGCCACGATCCCCAAGCGAATAGTGTCCCCCTCTAGGACGCGGGCCGGCGACGCGCCGCCGCCCTACGCTCGCAGCCAAGCCACGATCGCCTCGGTGTCCGACAGGTCGGGCACCGCGCAGTCTGCGCCTGCCGCCTGCAACGCCTCCAGCCCGAAACTCCCCGTCGCGACAGCCAGCACGCGCGCGTCGTTGGCGTGCCCGCATGCGATGTCGAGCGGCGTGTCGCCCACGACCACGACGTCGGAGGCCGCCACCTCCCGCATGCCGGCGTCGCGGCCCCGCTCGATCGCGATCTCCACCAGCCGCTCGCGGTCCGCCGCGTCGCCGCCGAAAGCGCCGAACGCGAAGTAGCGCCAGAGGTCGAACCGTTCCAGCTTCAGCCGAGCGGATGCCACGTAGTTCCCGGTGAGCAGGCCCACCGTGAACCGGTCCTCGTCTTCTGCAAGCGCGTTGAGCAGGGAATGGATGCCGGGCAGGACACCCGCGATGCTGGCCGGGAGCCTGCACAGCTCCTCGCTGAGGCAGCGGTAATAGACCTGCTGGAAGTCCGCGACGAAGGCATCGCCGCCGTCCACGCCCCACTTGGCGCACGCGTCCGACAGGATCACGGTGTCGGTGCGCCCGGGGACCGGGATGTCGTTGAAGGCGTTCTCGATGCCGCAGGCGTCCGCGAACGCGCGGGTCATAGCTCGGCTGCCCGCGCCGCCCGTATGGATCAGCGTGCCGTCGATGTCGAACAGGATGAGCCGGTGTCTGCCGGCTGACTCGCGTCGGACGAGGCTTATTCGGCCCGGATGTTGTTCGCCCGCGGGCCCTTGTTCGACGGTTCCTCCTCGAAGCTCACGCGCTGGCCCTCGTTGAGCTGGTCGAACACGCCGTTCGACACGGCGCTCCGGTGGAAGAACCACTCCTGGCCCCCATCGTCGCGAATGAACCCAAAACCGCGGTCGCGGACGAGTCGCTTGATCGTTCCGGTCGGCATCCGAATCTCCTCCGGTCGTCGTCCCCCGCGTGGGGACTGGAGCCGACGTATCAAGTTCTGTTCCAGCGCGACCGGTCATGCCGCCCGCTAAGCCGCTTCCGCGAATCCTCCGAGTTCCGTCACTTTCCTCCATCGAACGACTCGTCATTTGCCCCTCGGCGACGGTGTTGTGTAGCAATTCCTTTCCTCGGGCGTCGGCTGTTGTCCAGTCCGTGTCACTGGCGTCCGAACCAACGGCGCCAGCTCCCGCGCGGCGCGGCGCGGCCCGACACCGGATCCCATGCGAGTCGGCGCGTCGCCACGCTCCTGGCGAAGCCGGCGTCCCGCGTGATGATCAGGGCGGCGACGCCCCGCGCGGCGGCCACCGAGCGGACGGCGGACGCGCAGGCGCCAGCGTCACCCGGCGCGAGTCCGAGCGTCGGGTGCTCGATCAAGAGCAAGCGCGGATCGTGCGCGATGGCGCGCCCGAGGCGAACGCGAAAGCGGGTGATCGGAGGGGCGGCGGCGACCAGCTTCTCCAGCGACGCCCCGTCGATGCCGACGGCGGCGGCCAACTCGGTGGCGCGGCCGCGCACGGCCGGCGGCATGGGATCGAGATCGAGCGTGAGCGGCACCGCCAGGTTCTGGAGGACGGTCAACGCCTCGAGGAGCACCACGCGAGCGTTGACGATCCCGAACTGTTCCAGGAACGCCAGCCAGGCGTCATGGGTGCCAATCGCCGCGGTCGGCGCGCCGGCGACGACGATCTCGCCCGAGTCGGGAACCGTGGTACCGGTGACGAGATCGACCAGCACCGACGCGGCGGTTTCGTCGGGACCTTCGAACGCGACGATCTCGCCCGGCGCCACGGACAGCTCTGCGAGGCGGAGCGGGCGAAGGCCGCCGTAGCCCTTCACGACGCCCGTCGCCTGCAGGACCGGGCTTGTCAGCACATGCCGCCGACGACGCCGTGCTCGTGCACGACGACGACGTCTTCTTCGGAGTCGCCGAGTTCGATGAGGGCGCCGTCGAGATCGGACGCGGCCTTGAAGTCGGCGTAGATCGTCAGGCCGCTGGCGGCAATCGTCTGCTCCCCAGGGCGCGCGCCCGCTGCAGCCGGCGTGAGGCGGTAGCCCAGGGCGCCGCACCCGCCGGCAAACGACAGGCGCAGCGCCGGTCGCGAGGGATCGCGCGAGAGCCACGCGTCGATCGCACGGCGGGCTTCCGGTGTGATGGTCAGTGTCATCGGGGCGTTCACTTTTCTCGTACCAGTTCCTCGAGGCGCTCGAAGGCTTCAGGCGGCAGCACGACGTCGCCTGGACGCTGCGGACCGTAGCGGACATCGCCGTGGTAGTCGGAGCCACCGCTCACGGCGAGGCCGTTGGCGGACGCCAGGCTGCGGTAGTGCGCCACCAGGTCCGGCGGATGCTCGATGTAATGCGCCTCGAGCGCATCCAGGCCGGCGGCCGCCATGCCGGGGATCCACTCGTCATGCGCGAGCAGCGCTGGATGGGCAAGCGACGCGATCCCTCGCGCCGCATGGATGAGTCCAAACACTTCCTCTGGGTCCGGGGCGCGCCGCGGCACGAACGCGGGCCGTCCCTCCCCGAGGTAGAGGTCGAACGCCTCCCGCGTCGTGCGCACGCGCCCGGCGCGGACCATGGCCCGCGCGATCAGCGGCCTGCCGATGGCTCGCCCGCCCGGCTGCCCGCCGAGCACGTCCGCGTCGTCGATCCCGAGGCCCAGTTCACGCAGCCGGCCCAGCATCGCGGTCACGCGGCGCACGCGATCGGAGCGCTGGTCTTCCAGGAACGCCAGGAGGCCGGGATCGCGGTGGTCGAGGAAGTAGCCCAGCACGTGCACCTCGGCACCCCCGCGAGCCGCGGTGATCTCGATGCCCGTCACGAGCCGGAGCCTGTCCGCCGCGCAGGCGGCCGTCGCCTCGTCGATCGCCGCCACCGTGTCGTGGTCGGTGATGCTGATGATGGCGAGACCGGCACGGCGGGCGGCGGACACGAGCGCGCCAGGAGCGCTGCGCCCGTCGGACGCGCTGGTATGCAGGTGGAGATCGATCACGCGTGGGCCCGGGCGGGTCGGGCCGGCCGGCGGCGTCCCCGCGGCCCCTGCCGCTTGGCGAGCGCGCGGTACTCCCTGATGAGCAGCTCGAGGTGGGCCCGCTCCTCGGCGGCAAACTCCAGGAAGATCTGCTTGCCTTCGGAGTCCTCGAACTTCTCGCCGTAACGCTTGAAGAACCGGTGCGACGCGCGCTCGCAGCGGATGCCGATCATGAGCGCCTGGAGGTCGTCCACGCCGCGGGCCACCTGCTCGGCGCCGGCCGCGAAGAGCCCGTTGCGCCGCCCCCTTGAAGAAGAGGAAGGTCGGCCGCGACTCGAGCATCGCATCCTGGGCGATGAGACGCTGGTAGCGCGCCTCGAGCGTACCCAGGTGCTCGCGCTCTTCCTCCGCCAGCTTGAGGAACACCGTGCGCCCGCGCGCATCGCGCGCCGCACGGGCCGCGCGCGAGTAGAACTCGAGGCCGCTGCGCTCGGTGGCGATCGCGATGCGCATGGCGTCGCGCGCGAACAGCAGCTCGGTCGTGACGGCGTCGTTCGCCGGCGGCCGGCCGGTCCGGCACTCCTCGCAGGTCCCGTAGATCTGCAACACGCTCTGACGCGCGGAGAAATTCCGCGCGGCGGCGATCTCCTCGAGGAGCCCCTCGATGTCCGAGCTGAGGAACTCCGACGAGCGGTTGCAGGTCTGGCAGATCAGGTGGAAGTGGCGCGGGTGACGGTAGGAGTGTTCGAAGCGGAAACGGCCTTCGCCGAAATCGACCTTGCGGGCGATGCCCGCCTCGACCATCCACTGCAGGGCGCGGTAGACGGTGGCGCGGCTGATGCGGTGAATCTTCCCGTCGGATCAGCTCGACGAGATCGTCCGCGCTCAGGTGCCCCTCGTGACGAAGGAACACGTTGAGGATGAACTCCCGCTTGCTGGAGCGCTTGCTCCCTGCGGGGCGCAGGTCCTCGACATCCGCTGGCGAGTGTGCCATGGCAGTTGCGGTCCGGGGCGGTCCACGGACGAACCGACGGCCGGTTGCCGCAACTGCCCCCGTACTCGCGGGCTAGTTCTCGTCAACCGTGAACGACTGGCCGCAGCCGCACGTGGACACCGCGTTAGGGTTCTTGATGGTGAAACCGCCGCCGGCGATGTTGTCGACGAAGTCCACCTGCGCGCCCTTGAGATACCGGATGCTGATCGGGTCGACGTACAGCTTGACGCCGTTCGATTCGAAGACCTGATCGGCCGACGCCGGCTCATCCTCGATCATCAGCCCGTACTGAAACCCGGAACAGCCGCCGCCCTGGACGAAGACGCGGAGGCCGGATGTCTGCTTGTTCTCTTCCGCGAGCAACTCGGTAATCTTGGAGGCCGCCGCGGTTGACACGTTGATGGCCGATGCGACCGAAGCGATGGGTGTGGACATGTTGTAAGGGGGTCTCCTTTCCCCGATTATACCGGCAGTCCAGGGGACAGACAAGGCAAGAAACGGGCCAGGAAGGCCGTAAATAGAAGAAAAGGCGCGGGATACGCCCCGCGCCCTTCGTGAAGGTCGACAGTGGGTAGTCAACAGCAGGCTGGTTGCGGCCAGGTGACAGCCTGATTCTGCTCGGCCTGCTGCTTCTTGCTCTGCAGCCCACTGCCTACCGCCGACTGCCTACTGTTCTCCTACGCCAGCGTGGCCAGCTGCTTGGCCGACTCGGTCTCCACGTCCTTGTGGAGGCTGTTGCCATGGGCGTCCATGGTGACGATGCAGGGGAAGTCGCGTACCTGCATGTGCCACATCGCCTCGGGGACGCCGAACTCCAGCAGCGAGACATCCGTAATCCGTTCCACGCACTTGGCGTAGAACTGCGCGGCGCCGCCGATCGCGCTCAAGTAGACCGCGCCGGACTCCTTGAGCGCCGCAAGCGTCTTCGCGCCCATCCCGCCCTTGCCGATGATCGCGCGCACGCCGAACTTCTTGATGACGTCCGCCTCGTACGGTTCCTCGCGGATGCTGGTCGTCGGGCCGGCTGCCATCATCTTCCAACCATCGCCGTCCTTGAGGACGACAGGCCCGCAGTGATAGAGGACTCCGCCGTTGAGGTCGACTGGCGGGTCGTTCTTCATGAGATGCGAATGCACCGAGTCGCGGCCGGTGTACATCATCCCGTTGAGCAGGACGACGTCGCCAACTTCGAGCGAACGGATCGCTTCCTCGGTGAGGGGCGCCGTCAGCACCGCCTCGCGGCCGGTCCGCGTGAAGCCTGCCTGATCGAGCATCGGGATGGCCGGCGTGGAGGGGTCGCGATAGAGCCAGCGGCGGATCGAGCCGTCCTTCGCATCGATCACGACGCCGAGGCGGCGGAAGGCCCAGCAATCGTAGGCCACCGAAACGAAGAAGCTCGCCGGTAGCCGGTTCAGCACGCCCACCTTGCAGCCGATCAAGGTCGTCGACCCGCCAAACCCCATCGTGCCGATACCGAGCACGTTGACCGTCTTCATGACTGCCGATTCGAGTTCAGCGAGGACCGGTTCCGGGTTGATGTCGTCGAGCGACCGGAAGAGCTGCTGCTTGGCCTGCGCGTAGCCCGACGCGCGGTCGCCGCCGATGCACACGCCAATCGCCCCGGGGCTGCAGCCTTTGCCCTGCGCCTGCCACACCGCGTGGAGGATGCACTTGCGCACGCCGTCCAGGTTGCGATCGGCGCGTCCGAGCTGCGGCAGCTCGCACGGGACCGAGTACCTGGATGTTCGTGTTCTCGCAGCCGCCGCCCTTGAGCAGCAGCTTCACCTCGATCTCGTCCTGCTCCCACTGCTCGAAGTGAATCACCGGTGTGCCCGGGCCCAGGTTGTTTCCTGAGTTCTTCCCCGTGAGGGAGTCGACCGAGTTGGGGCGGAGCTTGCCCCGGCGGGTCGCCTCGGCGATCGCGTCGCGGATCTGCTGCGCCATCCACGCCTGGTTGGCGCCGATCGGCGTCTTGATCTCGAAGGTCGGCATGCCGGTGTCCTGGCAAATCGCCCCCTCGCCGTCGGCGGCCTGGTCGATGTTCTCTGCGATGATGGTCAGCGCCTGCGCCGACTGGGTGCCGGGCGGCTCCGCCCCGAGGGCGGCTTTCATCGCCGAGCGCACGTCTGGCGGCAGATCCGTCGAGGTCTTGACGATGAGTTCGAGCATGCTGCCGAAGAATGCAGGTAACATGGCGCAGAGTATAATACCGATTGGGATATTCTCGGAAGTCCATGAGGCACAATGGATTACCGCACGGATCACCGCACGGAGCGGGATCCGCTCTGCGACGGACAGTCGCCGGATGATGAATCGCTCCCGCGCGTTCCGCCGATGAGATTTGCTTCCCTCGTTCTCTCGCTACTCCTGCTGCTGCTGCCGCCAGTCGCGGCGCAAAGCCGTCACGGCGCGCTCTTCCGGCCTGAGGATCTGGGTCAGCTCGAGAGCGCGGATCGCGACACGTGGCAGAAGCCCGACCAGATCATGGATGCCCTTGGCATCGCGGACGGTGCGCGCGTGGCGGACGTCGGCGCCGGCGGAGGCTGGTTCACGGTGCGCCTCGCCCGCCGGGTGGGGCCGAACGGCCTGGTGTGGGCCGAGGACGTGCAGGCGGAGATGCTCGAGGCGATCAAGCGGCGCGCCGCGAAGGAGAACCTGCGAAACGTCAGCACGCAGCACGGCTCGCCGACCGATCCGATGCTGCCCGCGGGGTCGCTCGACGCCGTGCTGATCGTCGAAGCCTTCCAGGAGATCCAGGGCGACTCGCGCCTGCTGCTCGAGAACGTGCGGGCGGCGCTGAAGGATGGCGGGCGCGTGGGGATCGTCGAATACAAGAAAGGCGGCGGCGGCCCGGGACCCGACACGCCCCGGCCGGATCCCGAGACGATCGTCCAGGTGGCTCAGCGCGCCGGTCTGCGCCTGGTGAAGCAGGAGAACTTCCTGCCGTTCCAGTTCTTCTTGGTGTTCGTGAAGTAGTGCCACATGACAGCAGACAGCAGACAGCGGACAGCAAACAGCGGACACCGGGCGGCCTGAAATCCCGCGCCGCAGGTGCCTGCTGCCGGCTGTCAGCTGTCGGCTGTCAGCTGCTCGAGATCATCATGAAGACTGCCCTGACCATTGCCGGAAGCGATTCCGGCGGCGGGGCCGGCATCCAGGCCGACCTCAAGACGTTTGCGGCGCACGGCGTGTACGGCACGTCGGCGATCGTCGCGGTGACCGCGCAGAACACGCTCGGCGTCACGAGCTTCCTCGCGCTGCCCGCAGACCTCATCATCGCCCAGATGGAAGCGGTGGCATCGGACATCGGCGCCGATGCCGTGAAGACCGGCATGCTGGCCACCGCCGCGATTGTCGAAGCGGTGGCGGCGGCGATAGACGATCTCGAACTGCCACGCGTCGTCGTGGACCCGGTGATGATCGCGAAGAGCGGGGACCGGCTGCTCGAAGACGAAGCCGTGTCGGCGATGCGGGCCGAGTTGCTGCGTCGGGCGTTCGTCGTCACGCCGAACGCGCCCGAAGCCGAAGTCCTCGCAGGCATTCCCGTGCGATCGGTCGCCGACATGCGCGAGGCGGCCCGTCGCATCCACAAGCTGGGCCCGGGCGCCGTGATCGTGAAGGGCGGCCATCTCGACACGCCGGACGTGGTGGACCTGCTGTTCGACGGGCACTCCTTTACGGAGTTCCGGGGACCGCGCGTGCAGAGTCGCAATTCGCACGGCAGCGGCTGCACCTTCGCGGCCGCGCTCGCCGCGAACCTTGCACTGGGACAACCCCTCCCCGAAGCGACGCGCCTCGCGAAGGAGTACGTCGTCGGCGCGATCCGCCATGGGCTGGCCATTGGGCACGGTCACGGCCCAATGGATCATTTCTGGAACGGCGTGCCAAGGCCGGTCGCCTGACTCGACAGTTGCCTGGCGGCTATACTAGACGGGTGGATGAGCGCGCGCTGCGGATAGGACCCGGACCGGTGAGCCTCGAGGAACTCGTCGGTTTGGTGAGCGAGGCCGAGGCGAGAGGGGCAGTCGCGCACGGCGCCGTGGTGACCTTCCTCGGCACCGTTCGCGGCGAGAACCAGGGTCGCCGGGTCCTGCGGCTGGAGTACGAGGCGTTCGAGCCGCTGGCGCTCAAGGTGTTCCGGACCATCCAGGAGGAGGCGCGCGAGCGCTGGCCGTCGGCGCGCGTCGCCTTCCACCACCGCGTCGGCCGGCTGGAGCTCGGCGAGGCCAGCGTGGCCATTGCCGCTTCTTCGCCGCACCGTGCCGAAGCGTTCGCCGCCTGCCGCTACGTCATCGAGCGGATCAAGCAGATCGCGCCGGTCTGGAAGCGGGAGTTCTTCGAGGGCGGCGACGTGTGGATTGAAGGCGCGACGGCGGACCCCGGGGACGAAGCCGCGCGCGAGGAGGCGTACCGCCGCGCATGCACGTAACCGTGAGGCTCTTCGGCAGGCTGCACGACCTCGCAGGCGCGAATCAGCTGGAGCGGGAGGTCTCACCCGGCGCGACGGTTGGCGAGGTGTGGCAGCAACTGGCGCGTGAGTTCCCGTCGATGGCGCCCTACTCGCGCTCGATCTCGGCGGCGGTGAATGCCGACTTCGCGCGGATGACGGCGGGCGTGTCGGACGGCGACGAAGTCGCCTTCCTGCCCCCCGTTTCCGGCGGTACTCTCGGACCGACTCAAGGTACACAACGATGATCGACAAGCTCAACTCGGTCGAGGCGAAGTACGGGGAGTTGCTCCTGCGACTCTCCGACCCGGCCGTCCAGGCCGACCCCGGCCAATACCGCACAAGCGCGAAGGCGCTCGCCGAGATCGAGCCCCTCGTCGAGAAGTTCCGCGAGTTCAAGTCGATCCTCACCCAGATCGCGCAGTCGCAGGAGATGATGGAGAGCGATCCGGATATGCGGGAGCTGGCCCAGGAGGAGCTGCAGTCGCTCGAGGCCAGGCGCGATGCGCTGGACGCCGAGATCAAGGTATTGCTCCTGCCGAAGGACCCGAACGACGAGAAGAACGTCGTCCTCGAAATCCGCGCCGGCACCGGCGGCGACGAAGCCGCGCTCTTCGCCGGCGAGTTGTTCCGGATGTACTCGCGCTACGCCGAGTCGCAGGGCTGGCGCATCGAGCTCATGTCGAGCAGCGAAACGGGCGGCGGCGGGATCAAGGAAGTCATCGCGGTCATCGAGGGCCGGCGGGTCTACAGCCGCCTGAAGTATGAAAGCGGCGTCCACCGAGTCCAGCGCGTTCCGGCCACCGAGGCGAGCGGCCGCATCCACACGTCCACGGCCACGGTCGCCGTGCTGCCGGAAGCGGAGGAGGTGGACGTGCAGATCGACGCCAAGGACATCCGGATCGACACCTTCTGCTCGAGCGGACCGGGCGGGCAGAGTGTCAACACCACCTATTCCGCGGTTCGCATCACCCACATCCCGACGGGCATCGTCGTCAGCCAGCAGGACGAGAAGTCGCAGATCAAGAACCGGGCGAAGGCCATGAAGGTCCTGCGGTCGCGGCTGTACGAGATGGAGATGCGCAAGCAGCAGGAAGCGATCGCGAAGGACCGGCGCAGCCAGGTCGGGACGGGCGAGCGATCGGAGAAGATCCGGACCTACAACTTCCCGCAGAGCCGCATCACCGACCACCGGATCAACTTCACGACGCACCAGTTGGTGAACGTGCTGAACGGCGACCTGTCCGAGCTCATCGATCAGATCACCACGCACTTCCAGGCCGAAGCGTTGAAGGAAGCCACGGCGGTTCATTGAGGAATGGCTCCCCTTGACCCTCCGGGACCTCGTGTTCAACGCGCGCGCGCGGCTCACGGCCGCCGGCATCGAGCCCGGCGAGGCGGCGATGGACGCCGAACTGCTCGCCCGGGAGGTGCTGGGTTGGGACCGGGCGCGCTTCCTCGCGCACGAAACAGACCCGGCCCCCGCATCGCTGGCCGCCCCCTTCACCGCCCTCGTCGCGCGCCGCGAGCTGCGCGAACCGGTGTCCGAGATCCTCGGCCGCCGCGAGTTCTGGGGCCTCGAGTTCGAGGTCACGGCTGACGTCCTGACGCCGCGGCCCGAAACCGAGATCATCGTGGAAGAGGCGATCGCGCGCGCGACCGGCGGGCAGGCGCCCATCGGGCCTGGCACGTCCCATCCCGCGAGCGGCCTGGCGCGGCCCGCGGTTCGCATCGCTGACGTCGGTACGGGAAGCGGCTGCCTGGCCATCGTGCTCGCGCGCGAGTTCCCGCGCAGCACGGTGGTCGCCACCGACCTGTCGTCCGCGGCCCTCGCCGTGGCTCGCCGCAACGCGGCGCGTCATGGCGTACTCGAACGCATCGACTTCCGGCTGACGTCGCTCCTCGACGGCGTCACGCCCACGTTCGACCTCGTCGTCTCGAACCCGCCCTACATCCCGACCGGCGATATCGTCAGCCTTCCTCCGGAAGTGCGGGACCACGAACCGCGCGAGGCGCTGGACGGCGGGAAGGACGGCCTCGACGCCGCCCGTGAGCTGATGAAGGGGGCCGGCGGTGTGCTGGCACGCGGCGGCTGGCTGATCGTGGAATTCGGCTTCGGCCAGGAAGATGGTGTCCGCGCGGCCGTCGCGGAGGCGAACCTCGAGCTCGTCGCCATCCGGCCCGATCTCCAGGGGATTCCGCGGACCGTCGTGGCGAGGAGACCGTGAGCGACTCCGACCTATGCCTCAATCCTGCCTCTTCTGCCGCGTCCTGTCCCGCGAGGCTCCCGCGACCATCTTGTACGAAGACGATGAGTTGGTCGTGATCCAGGACATCAACCCGCAGGCGCCGCTGCATGCGCTCATCGTTCCACGCAGGCACATCTCCACGCTCAACGACCTGGCGCCGGCGGACGATGCCCTGGTGGGCGCGCTGTTCAGGCGGGCCGCGGCGCTTGCCGCGGAGCGAGGTTTCGCCGATCGCGGTTACCGGACGGTCTTCAACTGCAACCGCGAGGCGGGTCAGAGCGTCTACCATATCCACCTGCACGTCCTCGGCGGCCGACCGCTCGGCTGGCCGCCCGGGTAGTGCTGAATGAAAGAACGTGATTGTGAGCCGCGGCGGATCCAATCGCGGCGCGTACATCTCATTTAGGATTCCGCGGGGAATATGACTCGCGCGCTCTTCCGGCTCTCGCTCGCGGCCGCGGCCGTCGCCACCACGGTCACGCTGGCCCCACCAACCGGGCCGTCGGCCGCCGTGCCCGGTCCCAATATCCTCCTGGTGACGATCGACACGCTTCGCACCGATCGCGTGGGCGCGTACGGGGCCCGCACCCCCGTCACGCCGGCGATGGACCGCCTGGCTGCGGAGGGCTGCCTCTTCGAGCATGCCATCGTCCAGGTCCCGCTGACCCGCGCCTCGCACGCCACGCTCCTCACCGGCCTCTATCCCTTCCAGCACGGCATCCGCGACAACTTCGCGCCGCCGCTCGCGAAGGAGCACCGCACGCTCGCCGAGATCCTGAAGGGCCGCGGCTATGCCACTGGCGGCTTCGTCGGGTCGTTCATCGTCAACACCCAGTCCGGCCTGAACCGAGGATTCGACGAGTTCGACGATACCTTCGAGACCGGCGCGAGGGGATCGAAGTTCTTCACGGACTACCAGAGGCGCGCAGCGGAGGTGGAAGAGCGAGCGGGACCCTGGATTGAAAGGACGACGCGCGAGGGACGCGCCTTCTTCGCCTGGGTGCACTTCTACGACCCGCATTCGCCGTACAGCGCGCCCGCGCCCTACGGCACGCGGTACGCCAAGAGCCCCTACGATGGCGAGGTCGCGTATACCGACGCAATCCTCGGGCGCCTCCTCGCCCGGCTCGACCGCATCGGCGTTGCCAATCAGACGCTCGTCGTTCTGACGTCGGATCACGGCGAAGCCCTTGGCGATCACAAGGAAGAGGAGCACGGCTTCTTCGTCTACGAGTCGGTGATCGAGGTGCCGCTGATCATCCGCCTGCCCGGCCGGATCCCGCGAGCCGTCCGCGCGAAGACCGAGGCGCGGAGCATCGATCTTCTTCCGACGATCCTCGACTACGCCGGCGCGTCTGCAGCCGCCCCGCCGGGGCTCCCCGGGCGCTCGCTCGTGCGTGCGATCGACGCGCCGCAGACAGCCGACGCACAGGTCGTCTCCTACTCTGAGACACTCTTTCCGCGGCTCCATTTCGGGTGGAGCGACCTTCGTTCGGTCCGCATGGGCGGCTGGAAGTACATCCAGGCGCCGCGACCGGAGCTGTACAACATCGAGCGCGATCCGGGCGAACGCACCAATCTCTACGCCGCCGAGGGGCGACGGGCGGCCTCCCTGCGCTCGCGGCTCCTCGACACACTGGGCGGCAGCCCGGAGACGGCGGTCGTAGGGGTGGCGGCGCCGAAGCTGGACGCGGCGACGATGGAGCGGTTGGCGAGCCTGGGCTATGTCAGCGGCCCCGGTGCCGCCACGCCGAGCAACGCGGATCCGAAGGACACGATCGACGAGTTCATTGCGTATGGCGGCGGCGTGCGGCGCGCGATGCAGGCGTTCGAACGTGGCGACCTCCAAGCCGCCGTGAAGGGACTGCAGGCCATTCTGGCCGCCGGCCGGGGCGGTTTCGACGTGAGTTTCTGGCTGGGCCGCGCGCAGTACCGGCTCTCCAACTTCAAGGCGGCGGCCGCCGCCTTCCGGGACGCGATTCACAAGGTTCCCACGTACACGCCGGCCTACATCGAGTTGGCGCGCACGAACGTCGCCCTCGGGCAGAACGCGGAAGCGGTGAAGGTGCTGCGGGAAGGTCTCGCGCTCGACCCTCAGAACTTCCAGTTCCACTCGCACCTCGGCTACGTCGCCCGCCTTCAGCGCGACCTGCCTACCGCGCGCCAGCACTACGAGACCGCGCGGTCGATGGAGCCCGGCGACTTCGACGTCCGGATGAACCTCTCGGCGATCTACCGCGACCTCGGCCTCCCGAAGCTCGCGCTGCAGGAAGTGGACGCGGCGCTCAAGATTCACGAAGACGCCGACGCCCACAATCAGCGCGGGATGCTCCTCGGCGGCCTGGGAGATTTCACCGCCGCGGGTGCGGCGTTCGAGCGCGCGACCTCCCTCGAGCCGCAGAACGCGACGACCTGGTTCAACCTCGGCCTCGCGCGAATGCGCGCCGGCAACAAGCCGGCCGCGGCGGCGGCGTTCCGGAAGGCGCTGGCGTTGAAGCCGGGGTTCGAGGACGCGAAGAAGCTGCTGGGGGAAGTCGAGCGTTGACCGACTCGGTAGGACAGGCGTCTCGCCTGTCGGTGGTAGCGACTCGGTGGGACAGGCGTCTCGCCTGTCGGTGGTAGCGACTCGGTGGGACAGGCGTCTCGCCTGTCGGTGGTAGCTACTCGGTGGGACAGGCGTCTCGCCTGTCGGACTGTCTCGCCATGACGTACGTCCCGCGTCGCTCCGGCCGCTCGAGCAAGAAATCCACCACCTCGTAGCCGAGCGACAGGTACGTCGTGAAGATCTCGCGGGTCGTCGCACGCCATGCGCGCGCCAGCGAGAGATCCCGCTGCTGCATCTCTGTGAAGCCCATCGGAATCTGAACACCGACCCGGTCCTCGTCGAGCGACAGATCCGCGCCAACCGGCTCCAGCCATTCTCCATGGGTCCGGACGGCGTTGACCACGGGCCCGGCAAAGCTGGAGCTTTGCCCCACACCTGTCTCGGAGCTTTGCCCTACACCGGTGGGGTTCATCCTGCGCGCTGCCGCCTCGAGCCTCTTCTCCACTCTGGGCGATCGCAGCCACCACTCGGCGATGAACCGATCCGTGGACGTCCCCCGGTGCAGCGGGCTGCTCGACTCGCCGTAGACATCCGGCTGGTACTCGCGCGCGATCGCCCCAAGCTTCACGAAATTCAGGTGCGCGTTCAGCGCCTGCAAGGGATCGAACGTCCACTCGATCAGGTCCAGCCCCCTCTCGAGCGTCACGCGCCGCTGTTCGAGCTTCAGCAGCCAGCCGGTTCCCTTGTTCCGGTGAGCATCGACGACGCCGAGCATGTGCGACCACTGGAACGGCTTGCCCTCGCGGATGCCGGGCATCGAGTACGCGAAGCCGAACAGCCGGTCATCGTCGTCGAAGGCGCCGAGGAGGAGACCCCCAACTTTCTGGGTCACGATGATCATCGGCACCGGAACGGCGTCTTCAACGCTTGCGTAACCCCAGATCGACTGCTCGAGTTCGTACACACGACGATAGTCGTCGATGCTGGTCAACTGGCGTAGTCTCATCATGTCACCGAAGGCCGCGGATCATTGGCTTGACATGGGTCAGGGCGGCCCATACATTAGGCCACGCGGGCCCCCGCACGTCTCCCTATGGTCAGTCAGTCTAGCATCGCGCCCTGCGGGCGCGTTTGGCGGTCGTGACGGTCGGCGTTCCTCGTAACCGCGGGAGGCTCATATGCGACGGGGCTTGCGAGTCGTACTCCTCGCCGTTGGCGTGCTCATTTTCGCCTCGGCAATCACCCACGCACAGATCATCACTGGCAGTCTGCGCGGCACCGTAACCGACGAGAGCGCCGCCGTGCTGCCCGGGGCCACCGTCGAGCTGTCCGGCCCGGCCTTGATCGGCGGCCCGAAGACTGCCGTCACCGATGCCAAGGGCGCCTTCCGGTTCCCTAACCTGTCGCCGGGCACTTACACCGTCACGGCCTCGATCTCCGGCTTCCAGACGATGAAGCGGGACGGCGTCCGTGTCGAAGTGGGCAGCCAGTTCGACATCGACTTCAAGATGAAGATCGGCGGCATGACGGAGACCGTGACGGTGGAAGGCGCGTCGCCGCTGGTCGACACATCCCGGTCCGCCATGACCACCACCGTGCCAACCGAACTGCTCGAGTCGACACCGACGGCCAGGTTCACGTTCTTCGACGTGGCCTACATGACGCCCGGCGTCGCGACCGCGCGGTTCGACAACGAGGCCTCGCGCGCATCGGCGTTCGGGGCGAACGTCAACGAGAACATGTACCAGCTCGACGGCGTGGACATCACCGCCGCGCAGTCGGGCGCCGCGTGGGTCTGGCCCAGCACCGACATCATCGAGGAAGTGCAGGTGGTTGGCCTCGGCGCCCCGGCGGAGTACGGCAACTACCAGGGAGCCGTGTTCAACGTCATCACGAAGTCCGGCAGCAACAAGTTCCTCGTCAACGGGAACTATTACTGGCAGCCCGCGGCCGTGACGAACACGAACGTGAAGCTCGAGAGCCCCGACACCGGCGAGATGCTCGGGTTCAACCGCGACATGTACCAGGACTTCAGCATCATGAGCGGCGGCCCGATCATGAAGGACAAGCTGTGGTACTTCGGCGGACTGCAGTACCGCTGGGACCGCTTCTCGGAGCCGGGCACCGACCCGAAGTTCCCGAAGATGTCGTACGACTATCGCTTCTTCGGGAAGGGCACCTGGCAGCTGAACAAGAACAACAAGATCAACGCGTCCCTCGAGTGGGACGGCATGGAGCTCCCACGGCAGATCACCATCAGCGTCCCGTACGAGGCCAGCGGCAAAGAGGTGGGCAACAACCCGGTGCCCAACGTCTCGTGGACATCGGTCCTCAATGACAGGACGACCCTGGATGTGAAGTATGCCGGGTTCTACGGCGTGGACAAGTGGCAGCCGAACTCGGGCAACATCACCACCCCAGGGCACTACGACACGGCGACCGGTGTCTATTCGGTCAACAGCGCGAGCTGGTACGACGGCAACGTCTGGAAGACGCAGGTGACGGGTAAGATCTCCCACTTCGTGCCAAATGCGGCCGGCAGCCACGATCTGCGCGCGGGCGTGCAGTACCTGCAGGGAGGCAGCGATTACAAGCAGGGGTTCGCCGGCGGCATGACGTACTACGACTACAAGGGCAAGTACGACGAGCTGATCGTCCAGGACGCGTACCACCGCGACTCCGTCGCACGGACGTTCGGCATCTACCTCGACGACACCTGGAACATCAAGAAACGTCTCAGCCTCACCCTCGGCTTCCGCTACGACCACGCGGTGGGCAACGTGCCGGACTACCCGCAGCTGGACGGCGTGGGGAACGAGACGGGCACGACGATCAAGAACCCGGGCAACGTCGTCTTCTGGAACAACTACACGCCGCGCGTCGGCGCCAACTTCCGCTTCGACGAGGCGGGCAAGACGATTGGGCGCTTCCACTACGGCCGCTTCTACAATCAGCTGCAGACGCGCATCTACCGCGACTTGAACAAGGCCGTTGCCCCGCGGTACACGTACGCGCTCGATCCCAACACGGGAGCCCGGGTGAGCTTGATCAGCACCTCCGATCCGCTCATTGGCATCCCGGAATTGCAGGACAGCCTCAGGGCGCCGTACACCGACCAGGTGTCGATCGGCATCGACCACGAGCTTGGCGCCAACCTCTCCGTCGGAGGCTCGTTCATCTGGAAGAAGGGGGGAGACCTCGTCGGCAGGATACGCCCGTATGCCACGTACACGCCGGTCAACTGGACCTACACGGACCGCAACGGGCAGTCGAAAACCGTTACCCTCCAGTCGCAGAACAACACCGACGCGGTGGGCAACACGGTGCGCGTCATCAACCAGCCGCTGTTCCACCAGGAGTACAAGGGATTCGTCGTCCAGGCGAACAAGCGGATGTCGAACAAGTGGATGATGCTCGCCTCGCTGACGGTCTCGAAGTCGACCGGCGTCAACGCGGGCAGCGCCTCGCGGGATCCGAGCTCGCAGCAGAACTCGAACGTCGGCACCTTCGGCCGGGATCCCAACGACTTCATCAACTCGGACGGCGTGCTGACCGGCGACCGGCCGTACATGTTCAAGATGCAGGGTGCGTACGACCTGCCGTACAAGCTCCAGCTCAGTGGCGACTGGCAGCTCCTGTCCGGCCGTCCCATCTTCACGCAGATCAGGACGCCGAGCGGGATGCTGAAGCAGGGACGGATCTACATCGAGGACGTCGCGAGGTCCGAGCAGGTCGTCCGGGCTCCGACGCTCAACCTGCTCGACATTCGGCTGCAGAGGGATTTCGCGTTCCAGGGTAGTCGCAAGCTGAGCCTGGCGTTCTCGATCCTCAATCTCCTCAACGACGATGCGTTCTTCTCCGTCGCCAGCCTCAACGTGCCGTCATCCACGACGCCGCCCGGCTACCTGACGGGCTCCACCTACGTGCCGCCGCAGCGCGTGCAGCTGGTTGCGAAAGTGTGGTTCTAGCAGGGCGTCGTCGGACGGAGCTCTGACTCCGTGTGGAATGGGCCGGGTCCGGAGTGTTCCGGGCCCGGCTCGTTCTATTTCCGCTCCACCTCCGCGAGCAGCGTCCGGGCGTCCGCGAAGCCGGGCTTCAGCGCGAGCGTCCGCCGAAGCGCCTCCGCTGCCCGCGGCCGGTCGCCAGCCCTGAACCTCGCGAGCCCCAGGTTGTACCAGAACTGCGCGTTTCGCGACGAGAGGGCGGTCGCGCGCTCGAAGGCCCCGGCCGCCTCACGGAAACGCCCGGTACCGCCGAGCAGCATGCCCCGCTGGTTGTGCGCATCGGCCGAGTCCGGCCGCATCTCGAGCGCCGCGTCGACCTCCGCGAGCGCGCGCGAAACGTCTCCCCCGTCCCGATAGATTGACGACAGGTTCATCCGCACGTCGAAATCGCGGGGATTCAGCGCCCGGGCCGCCTCGTACTCCTGCCTGGCGGTCGGGAGGTCGCGGCGCAGCCGGGCCGTGTAGCCCAAGAGTGAGTGGAGCTGGAAGCTGCGCGGGTCGTTGACGAGCGCCTCGCGAAGGACGGCCGTCGCCTCGTCCGGGCGTTCCAGCTTCATGTACACGGCCGCAAGCTCCAGGGACGAGGGCGTGTACGACGCGTTCTTCCGGATCGCCTCGCGCAGCGGCGCGACCGCGCGCGCAGGCTGTCCCAGCTTCACGTACGCGGAGCCGAGATAGTAGTAGACGTCGAAGGCCGCCCGGCCGCCCGCCACCGCCGATTCGAACGCGCTGATCGCCGTCTTCATGTCGCCGCGGTCGTATGCCTCGAAGGCTCCGCGGATGCCGCGCGTGAACGACTGGAAGTCCGCGATCGCATCCTTCGGATCACCTCGGCCGCCGCTACCGCCAGATCCGCTCACGTAGCCAAGGCTCGCGAGCCTGCGCTGCGTTTCGGCGTCAAGTTTCGGCGACGCGGCACCCACGAGCGCCGCCTCGAGGCTGCCGCCCATCGCGTCGAGGAGCCGGGAGCGCATCGTGCGGGCGCGCTGACCTTCCGACGCGTAGAGGTTCACCCGCTCCCCGCGGTCGGTCCGCAGGTCGTACAGCTCCGGTCTCGGCGCCTCGATGTACTTCCAGCCGCCGACGGTCACCGACCGGAGGTCGGAGCAGTCGAAGTGAATCCGGGGGAAGAGCGTCTCCGCGTATGAGCCCGTCCCCCCCGCTCGCACCGGCTCTGTCGCCTGTCGATTACGGCTGAAACCTGGTTCCACCGGCAGGGCGGACAGCAACGATTGGCCGGCGATCCCCGTTGGTGTCGCCGCGCTCTCCCCCACCAGGTCGAGGATCGTTGGCAGGATGTCGATGCTCCGCGCGTCGGCGGCGACGCGCGCGCCGGCCGGCAGCGCCCCCGGCCACCGGGCGATCAGCGGGACGCGCAGCGTCGTCTCGTAGAGGAAGAACCCGTGCTCGGCCTCGCCGTGTTCGCCGAGGCCCTCGCCGTGGTCGGAGGTGACAACGACGAGGGTGGAACCGCGAATCCCGAGGCGGTCCAGGCGCGCGAGGAGCCTGCCGAGAGCGGCATCCGTGTAGGCCACTTCGCCGTCGTACGGATTCGCCGCGTACCGGGCGGCATAGGGCGGGGGCGGGTCGTAAGGAGAATGAGGATCGTAGAAGTGAACCCAGGCGAAGAACGGCTCCTTGCCGCGCGCGGCCCGTTCAATCCACGCGCCCGCTTTCCGCTCCACTTCTGCCGCGCGGCGCTGGTGCTCGGCGAGGAATGCCGAATTCGCGGCCGCGCCTTCGAAGGCGTCGTCGAAGGCGTCGAACCCGCGGTTCAGTCCCGACTCCGCGTTCAGCATGAATGCGGCCACGAAGCCGCCGGTCGCGTAGCCCCGCCCCTTCAAGACCTCGGCAAGCGTGTGATGTTCGGGGGCGAGCGAGAACGAGAAGTTGTCGCGGATGCCGTGCTGGAACGGCAGCTTGCCGGTCAGGAGCGAGACGTGCGACGGCCGGGTGAGCGGCACCTGCACCATCGCGTGGTCGAAGACCACGCCGTCCGCCCCCAACCGGTCCATCACCGGCGTCAAGGCCCGGCGGCTGCCATAGGCGCCGACGCGGTCAGCTCTCAGAGTGTCGATCGTGACAAGGAGGATGTTCGGGCGGGCCGGGACGGAAAGCGACTCGCCTCCGCGCCTCTGTCCTTCCGGCCTCGGCGTCGCCACGATGTGCGTCCTGCCTGGCGCGGCGCCGACCGCGAGAACGAGGACGAGCGCAGCGAGGGCGGCGAGGCGCGTGACAGGGCGAAGCTCGGGCCGCATGTCACCTGTCCGCCAGCATCCACGTCGTCGCGAGCGCGAGGCGCGCCACTTTCAGCGCCTGGCCGGCGTCGGTCGCCGCCGGCGTGTCGGTCGGCTCGTGGTATCCCGGAAAGTAGTTGCCGAAGAAGCGGATGAAAGGCACGCCCTTCCTGGCGAACGCCCGGTAGTCGCTCCCGCCGCTCTTGCCGTCGGTGCGATCGAAGTGCAGAGACAGACCGAGGCCTCGACCCGCCCGCTCGAGTACGGGGCACAGCTCAGGCGCCCACTCCGCGACGCCGGGCTCGACGAAGTCGGCGGGCTTGACGCGCGACGCGAAATCGCTTGGCAGACCGGAATCAGACACGAGCTTCCTGATCTCTTCCGGGAGCCAGGGATGCGCAATCATGTCGAGGTTCGCGTAGACGACCGTGCGCGCAAGCGGCCGTAGCGGGTGCCGCACGTAGTGTTCCGACCCGAGGTGGCCCTCTTCTTCACCGGTCCAGAACGCGAACACGACGGTGCGCCGAGGCTTGTTCGGAACTGCCGCGAAGGCCTTGGCGATTTCGAGCAGGGCCGCGACGCCCGACGCGTTGTCGTCGGCCCCAGGGAACCATGTCTCGCCCGAGCGCCCGAGATGATCGACATGCGCGCCGAGCACCACCGTTTCGTCCGCAAGCTTCGGGTCGGAGCCCGGAATGGCCGCGATCACGTTGCGCGCAACGACGGCCCGCTCGTCGCCGGTTAGCCGGAACGCGACGGTGATGCCTGCGAGCACGCGCGGCTTCTCCTGTGTCACCGCGCCGTCTGACCCTGGAAGGAGCGCGTGCGCCACCGCGGGCGTCGCCACGACCAGGAGGGGGTCGGACGGTGTCACCTCGTCGGCTGGCAGGAAGTAGGGCACCGGCGCGGCGACGCTGCCTGCCAACGCGGCAGCGAACTCCGCCGACTCGAGGGCAAGGACGGCGCGCGCGCCCAGGGAGGCTGCCGTCGCCAGCTTGGCCGTGTACCGGCGCGGGCCGCGCGCGGCGCCATAGCGGGCAACCCACTCCGGCTTCTGCCACTCGGCGCCATCCGGGAGGCCGCCGATCACGACCACGATCTTTCCGCGCACGTCGAGGCCATGATAGTCGTCACGCTCGGCCGACGGCTCGCGAATGCCGTAGCCCGCGAAGACTACGGGCCCGCTCAACACCTGTGGCGCGATGTCGGGAAACACGCAGTCGACCGCCGACAAGAACGTCCGCGATTGACGAAGTCCCTCGACCTCGTTCTCCACCGTCACTTGGCCGCGAGCGTTCGTGACCTCGCGGACGGGAACAGGCTGGAAGTAGGCGGCGCGCGTCGCGGGCGCGGCGGCCAGCGGGCGGATACCGGCGACCGCCAGGCTCGTAACCACGTACTCGGCGGCCGCCTCGAGCCCCTGCCTGCCAAGCCCTCGTCCTTCGAGGCTCGGCGCCGCAAGGAACTCGATGTGCGCGGCGAGAGCATCCGCGCGCACGGCGTCGACGGCGGCGGCAACCGGCGGGGGAAGCGGCACCAACGGCCCGGGTGCGACGAAATCCGCGGCAGGCCCGGCGGCGGGCTTCGGCCTGACTGCCTGGCCGTGGACGGCGGCCGGGACGAGGAGCACGAAGGCGAGCAGGACCCGCGACGGGAGCCTCATGACCGGAACTCCTCGCGCCGCACGGTGACCTTCTCCAGTCGGTCGGCGACCACCTCCACCCCGATGCCCGGCCCCGTCGGCACCGCCATCGTCCCGTCCGGCGCCACTTCGAACGCGGGTTCGACGATGTCTTCGCGGTAGTACCGCTTGCTCGCCGAAATATCCCCGGGCAGCGTGAAGTTCGGCAGGGAGGCGAGGGCGACGTTTCCGGCGCGGCCGATGCCGGACTCGAGCATGCCGCCGTGCCACACGGGCACCTGTTGCGACGCGCACAGGTCGTGGATCAGGCGCGACTCGGTGTAGCCGCCGACGCGCCCGGGCTTGATGTTGATCACCCGGCAGCTGGCGAGCTCGAGCGCCGCGCGCGCGTCCGCCACGGAGTGAATGCTCTCGTCCAGGCAGATGGCCGTCTTCAACTCGCGCTGCAGCTTCGAGTGATCGAAGATGTCGTCGTGCGAGAGCGGCTGCTCGATGAGCAGCAAATTCTGGTCGTCCATCGCGCGGAACACGTCGATGTCGCCCAGCTCGTACGCGGAGTTGGCATCGACCTGGAAGGGGATGTCCGGGTACTCCCTGCGCACCGCTGTCACGTACTCGATGTCGCTGCCGGGCGCGATCTTGATCTTGATCCGCCGGTACCCTTCCGCGAGGTACCCCGCCACCTTCTTCAGCAGTTCGGCGGGAGACGGCTGGAGGCCGATGCTGACGCCCACGTCGATCCGGTCGCGCACGCCGCCCAGCAGCTTGGACAGCGGCAGGCACCTGGCCTTCGCAAACGCATCCCACAGGGCCGACTCGAGGCCGGCCTTGGCCATCATGTGGCCGCGGACGCGCGACCAGAGAGTGATTGCCTCGCTCACGTCTCCGACGTCCTTGCCGAGCACGGCCGGGACGAGGAAGTCGCGCAGGATGTGCCACGCCGTCTGGGTCGTCTCGTACGAGTAGTACGGGTTGCCCCCCGCCACGCACTCGCCCCACCCGGTCACGCCGCCCGCATCCACGCGGACGATGATGTGCTCCTCGTCGGTTTCGACGCCCATCGACGTGACGAAGGGGGCGACGAGCACCAGCCTGACGTGCCGCAATTCGATTCGATCGATACGCATGATGGCCCCTTCGCAAAACTGGAGCTTTGCGCGACCTCGCATAGCTGGAGCTTTGCGCCACGTTCGCAAAGCTGGAGCTTTGCGCCACACCTGTACGGCCCCGCGCCAGCTGTCGTCGCGCCAGTGCCTAATTCCACTGGAAGAACAGCACGGGCGGAATGAGCAGCAGGAAACTCAGCACGACGAGGATCAGCATCAGCGGCCAGAACCAGCGCGCCCACCGTTCCCACGGGATCTTCGCGGCGCCCAGCACGCCCATCGTCACCGCGCTCGTCGGCAGGATCGGGTTGATGAACTCGCACAGCTGGTAGGCGTAAACGGCCGTCTGGCGCGTGATGCCGACGAGGTCCGCGAGCGGCGCCATGATCGGCATCGTGAGAGCCGCCTGCGCGGTGCCCGAGTGGATGAAGAAGTTGATCACGCACTGGATGAGGAACATCAGCTGCGCGATGACCCCGCGCGGCAGCGCGGAGAGCACCCGCGACGTGCCGTAGAGGATGGTGTCCATGATCTTCGCGTCCTGCGCGATGACCAGCAGCGCGCGCGCGCACGCGACGATGAACACCACTCCGACCATGTCCTTCGCCCCCGTGACGAAGGTTCTCGCCACGCGGCTGGGTCCCATCCCCCCGACGAAACCGAGCAGGATGCCCATGCCGAAGAACAGCACGGCGATCTGGTCGATGTACCACTTCCACAACAGGACGCCGACGACGAGCAGGACCATCGACGCGACGAATACGGCAAGCGTGGCCGCGTGGCGGATGTCCCACCCGACGTCGCCGGTATGAACGCTCACCGCCTCGCGCTCGAGATCGATGTCGCGCACGGGGCTGATCTCCGGGTTTGCCTTCACCCGCCGCGCGTACCACATCACGTACGCGATGATCACGGACGTCCCGATGACCCAGGTGACGAGGCGATACACGAGACCGGAGTAGAGCGGAACGCCCGAGATGCTCTGGGCGATGCCGACCGTGAACGGGTTGAAGAACGCCGCGGCAAAGCCCGCGGCGGCGCCGAGGAACGGGATGGAGGCGCCGACGATCGAGTCGTAGCCCAGGCTGCGCGCGAGCGGGATGAAGATGAGGACGAACGGGATGGTCTCCTCCGCCATGCCGAAGACCGATCCGGCCAGCGAGAAGACGACCATCAGGACGGGGATGAGCAGGCCCTCGAGGTACGGACGCCGCGTGATCGAGGCCGTCAGCTTTCGGATCCCGAACTCCACCGCCCCGGTCTCCTGGAAGATGGCAAAGCTGCCGCCGATCATCAGGAGGAAGCAGATGAGGAGTGCGCCGTCGAGGAACCCCTTGATCGGCGCCAGCAGCACCATGTGCACGCCGAGGTAGACCTTCTCGACTTCGTGGTACGTGCCCGCGACCGTGACGTTGCGGACTCCCTCGCTGGTCTTCACCGCCGCGCGCTGGTACTCGCCGGACGGAACGACCCACGAGAGCGCGAGCACGAGGACGACCAACCCCATGACCACGACGAGCGTGTGGGGCATGTGGAGGTGCCGGAGAAAGGACTTCTTGCCGGTCGGCATGACGGTTCCAGTGGCTGCGGTGGTCATCGGTCCCCTGCAGAGCAACCGCGGCCCCTCAAGGCCGCGACAGGCGAAGCAGAAGCTTCGCCCTACAGCTGTCCCGGCGAAGCAGAAGCTTCGCCCTACAGCTGTCGGCTTCGCCGGTCTACTCGAACGTTCCCTTCGCCAGGAGGGCACGGTCCTTCATCAGCCACCGGCCCTTCGCGATGACGCCCTGAATCTGGAGATCACCCGGCGAGAGCAGCACGAGGTCCGCGTCGTGGCCCGCGGCGATCTCGCCCTTGCCGCGGAGCTTGAGGATGCGCGCGGGGTTGGCGGTAATCACCTGCAGCGCCGTCTCGAGGGCGATCTGTTCCTGGACCACCGCGTCGCGCACCGCAGCGAACAGGCTCGTCACCCGGCCAACGCCGATGCCCACCATCCGGCCCTCCGAATCGAAGTTTGGCAGGCTGCCCTGGCCGTCGGACGTGAACGTGACCTGCCCCACCGGGACGCCAGCGTCGAGCATGCGGCGGAGGCCCCGGCTGCACTTCACCTCGCCCTCGGCAATGAAGGCAGGGACCGTGGAGGTGGTGAAATCGACGAGGCCACCCGATCGCGCGTAGGCGATCCCCTCCTCGAACAGCGAGGGGTTGCGGTTGATGTGGGTGGGGACGAACTGCTTGATCGGGATCTCCGTCTCGGCGACGGCCCGGCGCAGGTAATCGAGGCCCCGGCGGCCGTCCCCCATGTGGACGTTGACCACTCCGGCCTTCCCCGAGAGGATGCCGCCTCGCCTGGCTTCCGAAGC
Organism: uncultured Acidobacteriota bacterium; assembly: GCA_963724775.1. Lineage (GTDB taxonomy): Bacteria > Acidobacteriota > Vicinamibacteria > Vicinamibacterales > Fen-181 > CAVRWB01. Next base: position 234,025 of record CAVRWB010000012.1, on the reverse strand, counting down.
GAGGCGCAGAAACTCGTCGAACGTCGGCTGCGTGGACCGGTGATCGGACAGGGCGATTTCGCCGACGCCGACGATCTTGTCCACGAACAGCAGGTCGCGCTCGATGCTGCCGGTCAGCGTCTGGACGGGCACCGCGTAGTAGCCGGTCAGCATGAACGCGGTCATCCCCTCTTCATCGAGGGCCCGCGCCTTGGCCAGCAACCCGGCGAGGCTCCGCGTCACGCCATCGGTCCCCAGGCAGCCAACGACCGTCGTCACGCCGCCGCGGATCGCGTCGGAGAACGGCAGTTCGGGCGTTCGCGTCGCGTAGCCGCCTTCCCCGCCGCCGCCCGTCATGTGCACGTGGCTGTCGATGAACCCTGGCACGGCGAGATAGTCGCTCGCGTCGATCGCCTCGCAATACCGAGGGTCAATCCGAATCTCCGGCTCCACCCACACGACCCGCCCACCCGCGATCAGCACGTCGCAGCGGCCGGCGGGCGCCGGCGTGTACACGGTTGCGTTCCTGATCAGCAGCATGTCCGCTCCGGGCTACATCTCGATCTCGGCGTACCAGCCCTTGCTCACGATCTTGGTCCCATAGGCAGCCGACAGCTTCTGGAGCAGGCTGAAGGTTTGTTTGGCCCTCTCGTCGCCGACCAGCCGCGGCACGCCGTACAGCGGTCCCTCATCGTCAATTGTCACCGGGATCAGCTGGATGCGCCGGAGCTTCTCCTGGTTGATCGTCATCCGCACCAGGATGCCCTCCATGGTCTGCGGCGTGTCCCGGCGGTCCCAGACGGACACGTTCGCCGGGCGATCCAGTTCCGTGTCGCGCTGGTGAATCAGGTCGATCGGGATCTTGTCGGGCGTCCGGTACTGGTAGATGAAGTCGGAGAGGCTGTAGAAGATCGGCTTGCCCTTGTAGATCTCGATCCCCCTGAGGACGTGCGGCCCGCTTCCGAGCACCATGTCGGCGCCGGCGTCGATCGCGCGGCGAAACATGATCTCGTCGTTGGCGGGCGTCTTGTCCTGGATCCCGTAGACGCGGTGATGGCTGACGTCGTGATTGTGAAGCGAGACCATGACGATGTCGGAGCGCCGCTTCGCGAGGATGATGTCGTCCTCCATCGCCTTCACGTCGTCTTCGAGCGGTCCTTCGATCGACTCGACCTTGCCGTCGCGCGAGACGAGGATCACGGCGGGATCGATGGTGGCCAGCGACGGCGACGACGGATCGACGCTGCGGTACCTGTTCGTCCAGTACCGCATGTAGGACAGGAGACCGAACTTGGTGGTGCGGCTCTGGACCCTCTTCGTCCCGGGCGCGTGCGCCGCTGCCAGGGTCAGGCCGGCCCCGGCGTGGGTGATGCTGGTGAGATCGAGCGCATGAAGGCACTCCTTCAAACCCTCGGGCCCAAAGTCCAGCGCGTGATTGTTCGCCATGCTCACCAGGTTGATCCCGATGTTCGCCACCTCCCACGCGAACTCCCGGGGCGCCCGGAAGTTGTAGAACGGCCGCTGCAGCTCGGGCCGGTCGTTGATCGAGAACTCCAGGTTCCCGTAGCCGATGTCTGCTTCCTGCATGATCCGGAACAGGCCCTGCCGATCGGGATCAGGAAGCTCGCTGATCTTCTGGTTGAAGATCATGTCGCCCACAGCCGTCATGACGATATCACCCGGTTGCTCCTTGAGCAGTTGGGTGATCCGTCCGTTCCAATCGATGTTGGTGGGCGCCTCTGGCGCCCGAACCCTCCGGTTGTAGACCGACTTGCCCTGGTCCCATGTCGTCGTGCCGGCGGGGGCTTGGGCCAGGCCGGAATGGCCGGCCGCCAACAGGACGGCGATCAAGAGGAGCGGCGCATGCAGGCGCCCTGAGAAGAGCGGCCCCTTGAGGTTCATATCCTGCCTCCTCGGGTGCAGCGGGCGGGTGGTGCGATCGGCAGAGCCCGCGAGCTCGGCCGGAGCGCAATTGTATCCGAGGATTCCCCAGCCCGCTCAGCGAAGCGAGGGGGAGCTGGCAGCCGCCATGAGGCCGGGCAGCTCGGCAAGCGTCGAAATGACCGGCACTCCGGCGGCGCCCGGCAGGCTGGCGCCGAGCAAGGCTCCCGATTGTCGCAGCCAGACGGCGTGCATCCCGACGGCCCGCGCCCCTTCCACGTCGTGGCCGAAGGAGTCGCCTACCATCAACGCCTCCCCGGGGGCGACGGCAAGCAGCCGCAGCGCCGTCCGGAAGATGCTCGGGTGCGGCTTGTTATAGCCGTGCTCCCGGGACGAGACGGCGCCGGCAATGAGGTCGTCCAGCTCGAAGTGGCTCTGGAAGTTCTCGAGCGATCGATGCGTGTTGGAGATGAGGCCGATGAGCAGGCCTTTCGCCCGCAGCGCCTGCAGAGATGGCAGGACGTCGTCGTAGAGCGAGAAATGATGGCACGCGGCCCACTCGCGGTAGATCTCCAGCGCGCACGCGTCGAGCGCCTCGCCGCTGCCGCCCATTCGCTCGATGATGTGCCGGATGTAGCGGACGAACACTTGCGCGTCGAACGCGTGGTCCTCCGCCTCGTCGAGCAGCGCCGACGCGCTGGCGACCGCCGCGTGAAAGGCGGACGGGTCGCAGTTGGCGACGCCGTGCTTCGAGCAGAAATCGCGGTACCCCTCGCCCTGGAACACCGGCCCCGGGTAGATGAGCGTGAAGTCGACGTCGAAGAACACGGCGCGGAGATGCGACAACATCGAAATGACGGCTACGAGTGATGCACGGCGACTGCGATCGCGGCCCTGTCCGGAACCAGAGAGCCGCGGGAAAGCTCGTTCACCTGGTCCAGCGTCACCGCGTCGAGCCGGCCCGGCAGCCTGATATCGTAGTCGAGGCCGAGGCCGAACAGTTCGCGGGCGGGGGCGGGCGGGAGCGTCATTGGTCCATTATACAGGCCGGTTTTCATACGTTCCGACCCTCGGACCCTCGGAAAATCAGCCGGGGGCGCCGCCTCGGCCCGGACTCGTTCTTGCAGGATCTCAACGGGAAGGAGGACTTTAGATGCGATTGAAAACATTCTTCCTCGTCGGATGCCTTTCGCTGACCACCTTGATCGGGACCGCGGCGGCGCAGGCACCCGCGACCTTTCTACTGAAGTCGGGAGAACGCATCAGCGGCGATCTCATCGACCTCAACGCGTCCGGGTACGTCATCACGGTCAACGGCCAGGAGAAGAGGATCTCTCCCGACGATCTCGCGGTGATCGACTTCACCGGCAACGCGCAGGGCTTCCCGGCCAACGAGACCCAGAAACTGATCCCCGGCGAGAACCTGCTGGTTCTTCGCGATGGGGAAATGCACTCGGGCAAGATGAACGACGTCGGCGGCACCCAGCCGAAATTGATCTACTTCGCGTATACGGGAGGGCCGCAGAACATCACCTCAGACCGCGTAGCCCGCATCTACCTGAGCAACCCGCCGGCAGGTCACGGCGACGAGCGGAACGGTCTCGCAGGCGGTGACCGATCAGCCGGGCACCGTCCACGTGGCGGCGAATCGCGCGTGGACCCCGACCGGCGTCACGGTGAAGAAGGGGCAGCCGATCCAGTTCTCCGCCTCCGGCCAGGTGCAGTTGAGCACTGACGCCAACGACACCGCGCCGCCGAACGGCCGCGCCGGCCGCCAGGTGTCGGCGAGCGGGTCGCTGCCGGGCGTGCTCGGCGGAGCGCTCATCGGGCGCGTCGGCAACGGCAAGCCGTTCGGGATCGGTGAGCAGACGATGATCATGGCGCCGGCCACCGGGCCGCTCTATCTCGGCGTGAACGACGACATGTTCACGGACAACAGCGGCGAATTCGTCGTGAGGATCACTGGCGGACACGCCGCGACCGGCATCCCCGCAGGTAACTTCTGCCCGACGCCGAACACCGCAGGGGCGCGGGTCGCCATGCCCCTGCGGCCGCTCCTTCCCTCGTCCCATCGGAACGAATTCCCGAGAACGGGCCTGAAATTCGTCCCGATCGACTTTCCGACTACAATTGAAGGATCTATGGCCGATTGGAAGGAGACCCTCAACCTCCCGCGGACCGGGTTCCCGATGAAGGCGAACCTGCAGGCGGCCGAACCCAAGGCGATTCAGCGCTGGGACGAGATGGACTTGTACGGTCGGCTCAGGCGCGAGCGCGCCGGGGCGCCGCTCTACGTCCTCCACGACGGGCCGCCGTACGCCAACGGCAAGATTCACCTCGGCACCGCCTTCAACAAGGTCTTCAAGGACTTCGTGGTGCGCTCGCGCACGATGGCGGGCTTCGACGCCCCGTACGTGCCGGGATGGGATTGCCACGGCCTCCCGATCGAGCTGAAAGTCGACCGCGAGCTCGGACCCAAGAAGCGGCAGATGAGCATCGGTGACTTCCGCCGCGCCTGCCGACAGTACGCCGCGCGTTTTGTCGACGTGATGCGGACCGACTTCAAGCGGCTCGGCGTCTTGGGCGACTGGGCGAACCCCTACCTGACGATGAACTACGGATACCAGGCGGCGATCGTGCGCGCGCTCGGCCGGTTCGTCGAGCAGGGAATGGTGTACAAAGGCAAGAAGCCGGTCCACTGGTGCATCCACTGCCGCACGGCGCTCGCCGAAGCGGAGGTGGAGTACGAGAACCACAGCTCGCCCTCGATCTACGTCGAGTTCCCGTTCACGGCCGGCGCCGAGGAAGAACTGGGGCGGCGTGTGCCCGCCCTGGCCGGACGCAAGCTCTCCGTCCTGATCTGGACGACGACGCCGTGGACCATCCCGTCCAACCTGGCGATCGCCTTCCATCCGGAGTTCAGCTACGCGGCGTACGAAGCCGGCGGCACGACGGTCATCGTCGCCGAAGGCCTGTCCGAGCGCGTGTCGCAGGAAGTGAAGCGGCCCTTCGGCCCGGCCCTCGCGCGATTCGAGGGGCGACTGCTTGAAGGCTTGCGCTTCCATCACCCGCTCTACAAGCGCGAGTCGGTCGGCGTCCTGGCGACCTACGTCACGCTGGAGCAGGGCACGGGCGCCGTTCACACGGCCCCCGGCCACGGCGCGGACGACTTCAACACCGGCGTGCAGTACGGGCTGGAGATCTACGCACCGGTCGGCCCGGGCGGTCATTTCCTGGACGACGTCGAGATCTTCGCAGGGCAGCGCGTGTTCGACGCGAACCCCAGGATCGAGGAGGCGCTGGCTGCGCGCGGCCGGCTGTGGCACCGGGAAGTCTTCGAACACTCGTACCCGCACTGCTGGCGCTGCCACAACCCGGTGATCTTCCTGGCGACGTCGCAGTGGTTCATCGCCATGGACGCTGCCCATCTGCGCGAGCGCGCGCTCGAGGCGGTTCGCAAGGTGCAGTGGATTCCGGCGTGGGGCGAGGAGCGTCTCCAGAAGATGCTGGAGTACCGCCCGGACTGGTGCATCTCGCGGCAGCGCTCCTGGGGTGTGCCGATCCCGGCCGTGGACTGTGCGACGTGTAACGAGGCCATCCTCAACACGGCACTGGTGGAGAAGACGGCGCAGGTGTTCACCGAGCACGGCGCGGATGCCTGGTACGAGCGCCCGATCGAGGAGTTCCTCCCCGCCGCGCTGGCGTGCCCCAAGTGCGGCGGGCGGGAATTCGTCCGTGAGCGCGACATCCTGGACGTCTGGTTCGATTCCGGCTCGAGCCACGAAGCGGTGCTGCCGCGCCCAGGCCTGCGGTGGCCGGCCGACCTCTACCTCGAAGGCAGCGATCAGTATCGCGGGTGGTTCCAGAGTTCCCTGCTCGTCGGCATCGGCACGCGGGGCGAGTCGCCCTACCGCGCGGACTTGACGCACGGCTTCGTCGTGGACGAGTCCGGCCGCAAGATGTCGAAGTCGGTGGGCAACACGATCGAGCCGCAGGAGATCATCGCGAAGAGCGGCGCCGAGGTGCTGCGGCTCTGGGCCGCGATGGTGGACTACCGGGAGGAAGTCCGCTGCGGGCCGGAGATCCTCGCGCGCGTGGTCGAAGCATACCTGAAGCTGCGGAACACGCTGCGGATCCTGGCGGCGAACCTGTATGACTTCCAGCCCGAGACCGATTCCGTGCCAATGGCGGAGCTGGAGGAACTGGATCGCTTCGCCCTCGCGCGCTACGGCGACGTCGCGTCGCGGATCACCCGGGCCTACGAGGCGTACGACTTCCCCGCCATTCCGCAGGCGCTGAGCGCGTTCGTCACGGTCGATCTGAGCGCCTTCTACGTGGACGTCTCGAAGGACCGCCTCTACACGCTGGCGCCGAAGTCCGCGGCGCGCCGCTCCGCGCAGACGGCGATCTTCCTGATCGCGGACGGCCTCGCGCGGCTGCTCGCGCCGATCCTGCCGGTGACGGCCGACGAGCTGTGGCGGGTCTTGCCGGGACGGCGCGAGGACTCGGTCCACCTCGCCCTCTTCCCCGCCGAGCCAGGGAAGCTGGTGGACGCCGGGCTCGTGATCCGCTGGGAACGCCTGCTCAAGCTGCGCGCGGCGGTGAACGCGGAACTGGAGCGCCTGCGGCAGGCGAAGGTCGTGGGCAAGTCGTTGGAGGCCCGCGTCGTGCTGCGGCCGCGCGGCGAGCTTGCGGCGTTGGTTGACCAGTGTCGCGACCTGCTTCCCACCTTGTTCATCGTCTCCGACGTGAGCGTGGAAGACGGCGAGGCGCCGGACGGCTCCGCGGTGTACGAGGAAAGCGAGACGAGCGGAACGGCCATTGCGGTCGGCCGCGCCGCGGGGGTGAAGTGCGACCGCTGCTGGCGCTACGTGCCGCGGGTGAGCGACGAACCGTCGAGCGCTGGCCTGTGCGACCGCTGCGAGCAGGCGGTCGCCGAGGCACACGCGTGACCGACCAGCCGCGCATCGAGTCGTCATCGGCCGGACAGTCGGCAGAAGGCCTGCAGCCCCTCACGTTCGCCGTCGCGGGCGTGATCGTCGTCGCAGACCAGCTGACCAAGGCGCTGGTCCGCGCGTTCATCCCGCTCCACGCGAGCCGGACGATCATCCCGGGCGTCCTCGACCTGACGCACGTCCAGAACAGCGGGGCCGCGTTCGGCATCCTGAACGCGGCCGACTTCCCGATGAAGCAGGCGCTGATCGCGGTCATCGCGACGGCGGCCCTCATCAGCATCGCGATCTATGCCGCTCGCCTGTCGCCGCACCAGCGCCTGGCGCGCTTCGGCCTCGCCTTGATCCTGGGAGGCGCCGCGGGCAATCTCATCGACCGCGTGACCGCGGGGTACGTGGTCGACTTCGTGGACGTCTACTGGAAGACCTACCACTTCTGGGCGTTCAACGTCGCCGACTCGGCCATCACGGTCGGCGTCGTGGGGATGATGGCGGAGATGCTCGGGATCGGGCCGAAGGAGCGCGCTTAGGTGCTGCCGCGCCTGCTTTCGGTCGGGCCGTTCACCCTCTACAGCTACGGCGCGCTGCTCGCAGTCGGATTCCTCCTTGGTCTGTGGCTCGCGACCGTCCGCGCCCGCAAACGCGGCATCGACAGCGCCCGCATCCTCGATCTCGGTGTCATCGTCCTCATCGCGGCGGTGGCCGGGGCGAAGGTGCTGTTGCTGCTGACCGAACTGCCGAGCGTGCTGCAGCAGCCGCGCGAGATCCTGACGATCCTGCGATCGGGCGGCGTCTTCTACGGCGGGCTGATCGCCGCCATCGGGGCGGGGGTGTGGTACGTCCGCCGCAACCGGCTCCCGCTGTGGACCACCTGCGACGTGCTCGCCCCGTCGATCGCGCTGGGTCACGTCGTCGGCCGGCTCGGGTGCCTGGCCGCGGGATGCTGTTTCGGCCGGCCGACCTCGCTCCCCTGGGGGATCACGTTTCACGATCCCTTCGCCGCGGCGCACGTCGGGATGCCGCTCGGGATCGCGCTGCATCCCACGCAGCTGTACGAGGCTGGCGCGGAAGCGCTGATCCTCGTCGTGCTGCTCGCCGCTGAGCGTTACTCGGCGCGCATCGCAGGTGTAGCGCAACGCTCCCGGTTTGCCCAGGCGTTTCCGGGCCAGACCTTCTGCCTCTACCTGGCGCTCTACGCCGTGTCGCGCTTCGTGATCGAGTTCTTCCGCGGGGACGAGCGCGGCATGCTGCTCGGCGTCTCGACATCTCAGTTCATCTCGCTCGTCATTCTCCCCTGCAGCCTTCTCGCCCTGGTGCTGCTGGCACGTCACGGCCGGCTGGCGCCGGCCGCTACAGGCTCCGACCATGGACGAACGGCACCAGCTCACCGTTGACGCGGAGGCGGCAGGCACGCGGGTCGACGTGTTCCTGGCCGGCGTTCTTCCGCAGCACTCGCGCTCGCAGTTCCAGCGGCTCATTCGCGAGGGGCGGGTGACGGTCGACGGGGCGACGGTGAAGCCGAACCTCGCCCTGCGTGCCGGCCAAGTGGTCCACGTGGAGGTTCCTCCGCCCACTCCCGCGACGCCGGCGGCGCAGGAGCTGGACATCCCGATCGTCTACCAGGACGAGGACGTGATTGTCGTGGACAAGCCGGCAGGCATGGTGGTCCACCCGGGCGCGGGGCACGACGAGGGCACGCTGGTCAACGCGCTGCTCTTCCACGCCGAGAACCTGAGCGGCATCGGCGGTGAAGAGCGGCCGGGCATCGTCCACCGCCTGGACCGCGGAACGTCTGGCTTGATGGTGGCCGCCAAGAACGACCTCGCGCACCGGGAGCTGGCACGCCAGTTCCAGGACCGCGAAGTCGAGAAGGAATACATCGCCCTCACGTGGGGCGAGGTGCACGCGGGCCGGCGAATCGATCTCCCGATTGGGCGCGACCCGGTGCATCGGGAGAAGATGTCGACGAGGGCGCGGCGGTCGCGCACGGCCGTGACTCGCATCACGCGGTCTGTGGACCTGGGCGGCGCCTCCCTGGTCCACGTCGCGATCGCCACCGGCCGCACGCACCAGATCCGCGTGCACTTGAGCGCAATCGGCCACCCGATTGTCGGCGACGGGACCTACGGCGGTGTCCGGCGGCAAATGCCCGGGCACCTTCGGCCGGTCGAACGCCTGGAGCGGCCGTTCCTGCACGCCGCACGCCTGGTGTTCGCGCACCCGCGCGACGGCCGGCGCATGGAGTTCGAGGCGCCCCTGCCGGCCGAACTCCAGTCGGTCATCGAGGAGATCCAGGCGCGGCGCCAGTAGCAGGATTGTGGTCGGAGAGAAGCCATGCCCAGCGAACACAGCAAGGTTCTCCAGCACGAGATGGTCTACGACGGCCGGATCTTCACGGTGTCCCGCGACCGCGTCCGTCTGCCGGGCGGCCATGAAGGCACGATGGAAGTCGTCCACCACCACGGCTCCGTCGTCCTGCTGCCGATGCCCGATGCGGGCCACGTGATCCTGGTCAAGCAGGACCCGGTACGCGGTGGACAAGTGGCTGTGGGAACTCGCCGCGGGGAGCCTCGAGCCGGGCGAGGACGCGGAGGCCGGGGCCAGGCGGGAGTGTGAGGAAGAGACGGGCCTCATACCCGGGCGCGCGGAATTTCTCGGCACGTACTACGCGACGCCAGGCTACTGCGACGAGCGGATGAACTTCTACCGGCTCACCGGACTGCGCAAGCCCGGCGAGGGCGAGCAGGCCGCCCTCCCGGACGAGGACGAAGACCTCGAGATCCAGACGTTCTCGGTCGACGAACTGCGTGCGATGATCCGCCGCGGTGAGATTGAGGACATGAAGACGGTGGTGGGGCTGACGCTGACCTGAGGTTCGAAGGTAGAACTGAGAACGTAGAAGTGAGAACGTGGAACTACTCCCCGAACATCCGGATCGCCTCCTCAATCGTCGCCGCGTGGATCTCCACCGTGTCCTGGACGCGCCGGGCGTAGCCTCCCGCGAGGGTGACGACGACCGGCACGCCTAGTTCCTTGGCCGCGTTGAAGACCATCCGGTCGCGGCGGCGAAGGCCTTCCTTGGTCAGGCTCAGGCCGCCCAACTGGTCCTCCTCGAACGGGTCGGCGCCTGCCAGGTAGAAGAGGATGTCCGGGCCGCTCGCGAAGACCCTCGGCAGCGCGCCCGCCAGGTGCCGAAGATAGCCCTCGTCGTCCGTGTAGTCGGGGAGATGGATGTCGAGCGATCCGAGCGGCTTGAAGACCGGGTAGTTGTGCTCCTGGTCGATCGAGAAGGTGAAGACCGATCGGTCCCCCGTGAAGATGAAGGCCGTCCCGTTTCCGTGGTGGACATCGCAGTCCACGACGGCCGCCCGCCCGATGCGCCGATCGCGCTTCAGCAGCCGGACCGCGACGGCCACGTCGTTGAAGAGACAGAAGCCCTCCCCGTGGTCCTCGCACGCGTGGTGAAAGCCTCCGCCCAGGTGGATACCAACCCCGCGCGCGTGCCGGTACGGCGGCTCGCCCGGCCGCCCCTCCACGTGCTCTCCCGGCTGGCACAGCGCCAGCACGGCGGCGAGCCTGGTACCGCCCGTCATCAGGCGAAACCCTTCCACCACCTCCGGCGACCAGCGGATCTCGAGCTGGGCCTCCTCGTCTTCGTCGAGGTGTCCCTCGCGCAGGCGCTCGAGGTAATCCGGCGTGTGCACGGAAGCCAGGTCCTCCCAGGTGGCGGGGGCCGGCTCGATGAAGTCGTCGGGCGCCGCAATGCGCCGCTCGATCAGCAGGTCGTGGAGGAGGCGGTACTTGATCGTGGGGTAGACGTGCGTCCCGATGTCGATGTGGTACCGCGGGGAGTAGACGATGGAGGGCATGTGAGGATTCGGGAAGAATCCTGATTCCTGAATCCTGAATCCCGATTCCTGCTCCGTCAGCGCGCCGGCGCGAGTTCGCCCTTCTCGGCGGCCGTTGTCTCGTCCGTGCCCGATGCCGGCGCCGGCGGCCGGGGCTGCAGCGCGAGCTGGAGCACCTCGTCGATCTCGGTGACGAGGTGGACCTTCATGTCGGCGCGCAGGTCCTCGCTGAGATCCTCGACGATGTTCTTCTCGTTGCGCGCGGGGATGATCACCTCGCGGATGCCCGCGCGACGCGCGGCCAGCACCTTCTCCTTGATGCCGCCGACCGGCAGCACCCGGCCGGACAGGGTGATTTCACCCGTCATCGCCAGGTCGCCGCGCACGGGCCGCTTCGACAACTGCGAGCACAGCGCCGTGACCATCGTCACGCCCGCAGACGGCCCGTCCTTGGGGATGGCGCCCGACGGGACGTGCAGGTGGATCTCCGACGTCTTGTAGAAATCCGGCTCGATGCCGTAGCGCGACGCGTTGGAGCGAAGCCAGGAGAGGGCCGCCCGCGCCGACTCCTTCATCACGTCGCCGAGATGCCCGGTGAGCGTGAGGCTGCCCCCGCCCTGCATGCGCGACGCCTCGACGAACAGCACCTCGCCTCCCGACGGCGTCCACGCCAGGCCGATGGCGACGCCCGGATCCTTGGTGCGCTCCTCCATCTCCTCGTCGAGCACCTTGGGCGCGCCCAGCATCTCGACGACGACGTCCGGCGTGATCGCGACAGGCTCCTCGTTGCCTTCGGCGCGGCGGCGCGCCGACTTCCGGCAGAGGGCCGCGATCTCGCGCTCCAGGTTCCGCACGCCGGCCTCGCGCGTGTAGCCGCGGATCACGGCACGCAGGGCCTCGTCGGTGAAGGTGATGTACTCCGGCGTGAGGCCGTGATTCTTCACCTGCTTGCCGAGCAGGTGCTCGCGCGCGATCTTCAGCTTCTCTTCCTCGGTGTATCCCGGCAGCTCCAGCACTTCCATGCGGTCGCGAAGGGCGGGAGGAACCGGGTCGAGGACGTTGGCGGTCGTGATGAAGAGCACCTCCGAGAGGTCGAACGGCACGTCCAGGTAGTGATCGCGGAACGTATTGTTCTGCTCCGGGTCGAGCACCTCCAGCAGCGCCGACGCCGGGTCGCCGCGGAAGTCCGAGCCCAGCTTGTCGATCTCGTCGAGGATGAACACGGGGTTCTTCGATTCCGCCCGCCGGAGGCCCTGGACGATCTGCCCGGGAAGCGCGCCGATGTACGTGCGCCGGTGGCCGCGGATTTCCGCCTCGTCGCGCATGCCGCCCAGGGAGATGCGCACGAACTTGCGGTCCAGGGATGTCGCAATCGACTTCGCGAGCGATGTCTTGCCGACGCCGGGAGGGCCGACGAAGCAGAGGATCGGCCCCTTCACGTCCGGGTTGAGCTTGCGGACGGCGAGGTACTCGAGGATGCGGTCCTTCGCCTTCACGAGATCCGAGTGGTCGGCGTCGAGGACATCCTTGGTGCGCTTGAGGTCGATGACCTCGTCGGTCTTCTTGTTCCAGGGCAACGCCACGAGCCAGTCGAGATACGTCCGCGAGACCGTGTACTCCGCCGCGGCCACGGGCATCTTCGACAGCCGATCGAGCTCGCGCAGCGCCTCCTTCTTGACGGCCTCCGGCATGCCGGCCGCTTCGATCTTCTCGCGGAGCTCCTCGATTTCCTTCGTCTGGTCGTCGCCCTCGCCCAGCTCCTTCTGGATCGCCTTCAGCTGTTCGCGCAGGAAGTAATCGCGCTGGTTCTTGCCGACCTCCGACTGCACCTGCGACTGGATCTTGGAGCCCAGCTCCAGGACCTCGAGCTCCTTGATGAGCACCCGGTTGAGGAGGTCCATCCGCGCCCGGACGTCCAGCGTCTCCAGCACTTCCTGCTTCACGGCGGTGACGATCGTCGTGAGGCTGGAGGCGATGAAGTCGGCCAGCTTGCCCGGATCCGAGATGTTCGTCGCGAGCGTCTGCAGGTCGTCGGACAAGAGGGGCGAGAGCGAGACGACGCGCTGGAAATTCGTCTTGATGTTGCGCTGGAGGGCGTCGATCTCGAGCTTGTCCTCGTCGCGCGTGATTTCCTCGGCCGCGACAACCGTGGCCCGCAGGTACGGCTTGAGGGCCGTGACCTGCTCCAGGCGGAGCCGCGCGAGGCCCTGGACGATCAGGCGCAGGCTGCCGTCGGGCAGCTTGAACATCTTGTGGATGTGCGTGGCCGTCCCGACGGCGTACAGATCGTCCTGCCCCGGCTCCTCGGTGGCGGCGTCGCGCTGCGTGAAGACCGCGATCAGCTTGCCGGCTCCAATCGCGTCGTCGATCAGGCGGACGGAGCTCTCCCGCGCCACCGCGAGCGGCATGAACGAGTTGGGGAAGAGCACCGTGTCCCGCAATGGCAGGACCGGGAGTTCGGGCGGGATCGCGACTCGCTCCTCCCTGCCCGAGGTCTCATCGAATGTCGGAGCTTCGATTTCGTCGCTCATCGGGGACACTCTCTGATGTTGTGGGTCGGGCCGGGGCGGCGGCCGGGGGCGGCAGGCCCCCGCGGGGCCCGCCGCTCCGGGGTCTGGTTAGCTCGAGAGGTCGAAGAAGAGGTTCGACGTGCTCTGGCGCTGGGCCATCGCACGCTCGCGCTTCTGCGCGTTCTCGCGCGCCTGCTCGCACTCGATGCAGCGGACGGCGAACGGCAGGGCGCGGAGGCGCGCCTGCGAGATCTCCTCCCCGCACTCGAAGCAATTGCCGTACGCGCCCTCTTCCAGCCGGGTCAACGCCTCGTTGATCTTGTCGAGCGTCTCCGCCTTCATCTGGATCAGCGCAAACTCGATGTCTTCCTGGATGCCGGCCTCGGAAGTCTCGCCCGGGTCGAGCACATTGTTCACTTTGCCCGACACGTTCTCGCTGCGAACGTCCCGGATCTTCTCGTGAACCTGGCTCAGCATGTGACGCTTCCGCTCATTGAGCATCTGCTTCAGGTCGTCGTAACGGGCCTTGTTCATCTGGTTCTTTTTGTTCGTCGCTTCCATGGCGCTGACGCTCCTTCCGCGTCGGCCCCTCGTGAGGGCGGTATCTTAGCACGTCGCACCATGCAAAGGAACTGCCATTGTCGTGCCGTTCCAGGCGGGCGACGCATTGCAGCTGATCCGTCGAGGTTTCGTCGGCCGGTTCGCCCAGCCGCCCGGGCCGGCCGTGTAGCACTTTGACACGCCGGGACGCGGCACTACACGGGACTATCGTGACTAAGCCGTTAGAGTAGAGCTACTTGCCGGAGCGATCGCCATTCCGTGCAGATGAACTTCGCCTCCGTCGCCTTTTTAGACGCCGGCTTCTCGGATCCGGTTCTCCGGCAGGAGATTCTTCTGCGTGTCATCTGCGGATGACATTTCTGGACGTGATCGGTGTCATTCTGGCGCGCCAGAAGAGCCACGCTACGTCATCATATCGCCACGGCAGTTGGCGACGCGGTCGCGAGTCAGCCGAGTCGACGGAGTCAGCGTCTAGGGAGTCGACCGAGTCGACTTCGCCGACCGATTTGTGCCACTCTGGTCCGATGCAGTGTCCCTTGTGCCGCCAGCGCCCGGCCCGACGCGCCTGCCCGGCCGTCGGCGCGCAAATCTGTCCCGTGTGCTGCGGAACCAAGCGCCTTGTCGAGATCGACTGCCCGAGCAGCTGCGGTTACCTCGCCGCGGCCCAATCGCACCCGGCAGCCGTCGTCCGCCGCCAGCAGCAGCACGACCTGACGTTCCTCACCGCGTTGTTGAAGGGCCTCGCCCCGGGGCAGAAGGAGATTGCCTGGGCGGTCCTTGGCTTCGTGGCGCGGTTCAATGCCGACCCGCTCCTGCGCCTTACGGACGAAGATGTCGCCGACATGGCCTCATCGCTCTCGGCGACGCTCGATACGGCCGCGCGGGGCGTGATTTACGAACACCGGCCACGGTCGCTCATGGCGCAGCGGCTGGCCACCGACGTCCGGGTCTTTCTCGACGGGGGACGGGAACAGGCCGGCAGCGCGTTCGACCGCGACTCGGCGACGGCCCTCGCCCGAATCGCTGAAACCTTCCGCAACGCCGTGAAACTCCTCGAGGACAGCGGCCCGACCGCCTGCCTCGCCACCGTCACCCGCGCAATGCGGTCGGCCGAAGCGGGGTCGAACGCGCAGGCCGAAGAGCAACTCCTCGAATCACCGGGGCCGTCACTCATCCTCCCTTGACACTTCCCGCGCACGTCTGACCGGTGGCGAACACCTACGTCCGCCCTGCGACTCCGCGAACGCCGTCGACGCCGTTGACCCGGTCCGTGACTCCGTTGACTCCGTCGACTTCGTTGACTGCCGTCGACTTCGGTCTGACTCCGTCGACTTCGTTGACTCCGTCGACTCCGTGTTATACTCAAGGGCTCGTGTTCGTACGGAACTCTCACCGGTCAGCGACTACTTCAGCGGGAAAGCGACAGTATGGCGAAGCGTTGCGAAATCTGCGGCAAGGGCCCCGTGGTGGGCCGGAACATCAGCCACGCCCACAACGTCACCGCGCGGCGGTTCGAGCCGAACCTCCAGACGGTGCGCGCGGCGGTCAACGGTGGCGTGAAGCGGCTCCGCGTCTGCACGCGGTGCCTCCGCTCGGGTAAGGTGGTCAAGGCCGCGTAGAGGCGTCGATGCGCGACGTCATCTCCACGCAGGCGGCCCCGGCAGCCATCGGCCCGTACTCGCAAGCCATCCGGGCCGGCGACTTCCTCTTCGTCTCCGGCCAGATCCCGCTCGACCCGGTGACGGGCACGCGCGTCGAGGGAGACGTGCGCGTCCAGACCGGCCGCGTCCTCGAGAACCTCCGCGGGATCCTCCAGGCCGCTGGCGCCTCGCCGGACCAGGTGGTGAAGACCACCGTCTACCTCAGTGACATGGCGGACTTCCCGGCGATGAACGAGGTCTACGCCACTTTCTTCACCGCCGCGGCGCCAGCCCGCGCGACCGTGCAGGTGTCCCGCCTGCCGCGCGACGTGCGAGTGGAGATTGACGCGGTCGCCTACCTCGGACAGTAGAAAGACCAGTCCGGACGACGAACGGAGAACGTCTCAGTTCCCGCGCCTCACGCCCGTTCCACCTCCAGCACCCCCGACACCTTGCGCAGCGACTTGAGCACCTTCTCGAGGTGCTTGAAATCGCGGATCTCGAGCGTCATGTTGATGTGATCGAGGTGGCCGTCGCGCGTCTTCGCCTCGATGTTGGTGATGTTGGTGTTGACGCCGGCGATCTTCGAGCTGATCTCCGCGAGCAGCCCCTTCCGGTCCTCCACGTTCACCAGGAGATCCACCGTGTAGCCCCCGCCCTCCGAGGCGCGGTCCCACTCGACGTCGATGCGGCGATCGGGCGTGTAGAGCAGGTTGGTCACGTTCGGGCAGTTCACGGAATGGACGGAGACGCCCTTGCCCCGCGTGATGTAGCCGACGATCTTCTCGCCGCGAATCGGGTTGCAGCAGCGGGCGCGCACGACGAGGAGGTCGTCGGCGCCGTGCACCTTGATCTTGTCGCCGTCGCGCCCCAGCGCGCGCCGGACCATC
Organism: uncultured Acidobacteriota bacterium; assembly: GCA_963724775.1. Lineage (GTDB taxonomy): Bacteria > Acidobacteriota > Vicinamibacteria > Vicinamibacterales > Fen-181 > CAVRWB01. Next base: position 217,764 of record CAVRWB010000012.1, on the reverse strand, counting down.
GACACGACGCCGGCGGGCTTCTCGGTGAGCTGCTCGGCGGGCACCAGCTTGTCGAGGACCTGCCGCGCCGGCAGCCTGCCGAAGCCCGACCGCCGCCAGCACCTCGTCGCCCTTCTGCATCCCGAGCTGGCCGGCGGCCTTCTGCAGCTCCGCCTCGTCGAGCAGGCGCATGCTCAGCTCGAAGCGGCGCGCCTCCTTCTCCAGCAGCTTGCGGCCGACCTCGATCGCCCGGACCTTCTCCTCCGCCTCGAGCGACTGCTTGATCTTGTTCCGCGCGCGCGAGGTGGCCACGAAGTTGAGCCAGTCGCGGCTCGGCCGGTGGTTCTTCTGCGTGACGATCTCGACGATGTCGCCGTTCTTGAGCGGCGTGCGGAGGGGCACCATCCGGCCGTTGACGCGCGCGCCGACGCACTGGTGGCCGACGTCGGTGTGGATCGTGTACGCGAAGTCGACCGGCGTCGCCCCCCGCGGCAGCGGCTTCACCTGGCCCTTGGGCGTGAAGGTGTAGACCTCCTCCGGGTAGAGGTCGATCTTCAGGTGCTGGATGAACTCCTGCGGGTCGTGGACCTCCTGCTGCCACTCGAGCAGCTGCCGCAGCCAGACGAAGTAGGGCTCGTCGCGCTCGGCGCCGACGCGGCCCTCCTTGTACTTCCAGTGCGCGGCAATCCCCTCCTCGGCGCGCAGGTGCATCTCCTCGGTCCGGATCTGCACTTCGAACGGGAAGCCGTCCTCGCTGATCACCGACGTGTGCAGCGACTGGTAGCCGTTGGGGCGCGGCATCGCGATGAAGTCCTTGATGCGGCCGGGCACCGGCGACCAGGTCTGGTGGATGATGCCGAGCGCCGCGTAGCAGTCCCTGATCGTCTTGGTGACGATCCGCAGCGCCATGAAGTCGTACACCCGGTCGAGGTCGATCTTCTGGCGCCGCAGCTTCTGGTGGATGCTGTACAGCCGCTTGGTGCGGCCGTCCACCGTCACGACCGGCACCTGCGCCTCCTGGAGCTTGCCGATGACGGTGCGCCTGAGGTCGTCGACGATCCCCTCGCTCGCCTTCCGGCGGCGCTCCACGCGCGCCTTGAGCGCGTCGTACGCCTCGGGCTCGAGGAAGCGGAACGCCAGCTCCTCCAGCTCGTTCTTCACCTTGGACATGCCCAGCCGGTTGGCGATGGGCGCGTAGATGTCGAGCGTCTCCTGGGCGATGCGCAGGCGCCGCTCCTCGGACAGGAAGCTCAGCGTCCGCATGTTGTGCAGGCGGTCGGCCAGCTTCACGAGGATGACGCGGATGTCGTCCACCATCGCGAGCAGCATCTTGCGGAAGTTCTCCGCCTGGCGCTCCTCGCTCGACGAAAAGGTGATGGCGCTGATCTTCGTGACCCCCTCGACCAGGTGCGCCACCTCGGCACCGAAGGTCTGCTGGATGCGTTCGGTCGTGGTCAGCGTGTCCTCGACGACGTCGTGGAGAAGGCCGGCGGCAATCGTCACCGCGTCCATCTTCATCTCGGCGAGAATCGTCGCGACCTCGAGGGGATGGACCAGGTAGGGCTCGCCGGAATGGCGCACCTGCCCCTTGTGCTCGAGCGCCGAGAAGACGTACGCCCGGCGCAGGAGTTCCACGTCCCCGTCCGGGTTGTAATCCCGGACCTTTTCCAGCAGGTCTTCGAAGCGGATCACGATAAGTGGTGTCTAACCAGAGTGATGGTGTCTGCGTTTCCATCATAGAAGCCCCCCCGGGGGGGGTCAAGCGAGCGGGACCGCCGGGAACGGGTCCAACTTGACTTGGGAAATTTGCGTTCACTATACTGGCGCGACCGGCAGGGTCCTTCCTCGGGGCCCGGGGCCCCGGTTGCGTCACACGGTTAACCTCTCTTCGCGATCATCATCCGAGACCGTTGAAGACCGCTGTCCGCGGTGCGCGGGCACAAGGGGGAAGCAATGCAGAGGCGGTTCTGGGCAGCATCGCTGGTTGTCGCGCTGGCTGCCTTCAGTCTGACCTTCGCTGGCTGCGGCCAGGTCAACAAGCTGAAGGCCAAGAAGGCTTACAAAGAAGCCAACATGCTGTACCAGCAGCAGGACTACAAGCGCGCCTCGGAGAAGTACGAGGAGGTCGTCACCAACGACGACACCCTGATGGGCGTGTACTTCTTCCTCGGCAACAGCTACGACAATCTCTACAAGCCGAGCCGCAAGGGCGAGGCGCAGAACGACACGTTCCTGAACAAGGCCGTCGAGGCCTACAAGAAAGGCGTCCAGGTCGAGCAGGACAAGACGCTCAAGACGCGGTGCCTTCAGTACCTCGTGGCCGCGTACGGCCCCGACAAGCTGAACGACCCGTCGCAGGCGGAACCGCTCCTGAACGAGATGATCAAGATCGACCCGAAGGAGCCGGCCAACTACGTCATGCTGGCCAGGATGTACGAGGACGCCGGCCAGTTCGACCTGGCCGAGCAGACGCTCGTGCGGGCGAAGGACGCCAACCCGACGGACTCGAACGTCTACCAGCAGCTGGCGAGCTACTACAATCGGCAGGGCGAGTTCGACAAGACGATGGCGGCGCTCAACGAGGGAGCGGCGAAGGAGCCGAACAATCCGGTCGGTTTCTACACGATCGCGGCCTATTACTGGGAGAAGGCGTACCGCGACTTCCGCCTGAAGAAGGAAGAAAAGCTGAACTACATCGACCTCGGCCTGCAGGCGGCCGACAAGGCTCTTCAGCTCCAGCCCGACTATCTCGACGCCATCAAGTCCAAGGAACTGCTCCTTCGCGCCGAAGCGCTCAACGTCGCGGACCAGGCGAAGATTCAGCAGCTCTTGAAGGACGCCGGCACCCTGAGCGACAAGTACAACGAGCTGAAGAAGAAGAAGGCGGGCGGACTGTAAGAAGGCGCTAGGCTCAAGGCTTAGGGCTGACAACGCTTCCCCAACGACGGCTTCCCCAAAGGGCCGCTCGACCGCAAGGTTGGGCGGCCTCTTCTTCTGTACCGCTCGGAAGCTGGCGCTACCTGATTCTCAGGATCTGGCGCTACCTGATTCTCAGGATCTGGCGCTACTTGATTCTCAGGATCACGCGCCGATATGACGTGAGGGACGGGGTGCCGCTGTCCTCGACCGCCAGGATCAGGGCCTGTGCGTGTTTCGCCAGGTTCGGCTGGACGGCCGCGTAGGCGTTCAGCACCGACAAGATGACATCGGGACGGATGGCGTTCTTCTGCCATGTCGAGGTCCCGGCCACGAGCCCCTCGACCTCGAACTGGTTCGAGTAGAGCAGGAAGCGGACCAGCGACATCTGGTCGGCCGGCTCGTTGGCGATGTCGGTGAGCACGATGACACGCGGGCGGGCGACGTGGGGATCGGGCTGCGACGCAGGCGGCGGCCCCGGGTCCCGAGCCGCCTGATGGCCCCGACGGGCGCCGCCACGGCCATGAGGGCAGTTGCGGCCGCCGCCAGGTGAAGATGCCTGCGTCGATTGGTCGGCATACGCGCAGAGCGTAGCCGTTGGCGCTGTACAAAAGCAAAGGACGGTCGACGCGCTTCGCCCTTCGGCAAGCGCTCAGGGCGTCCTGCGAGCGTGGTCGAAGGACGCGCACCGCCGTCCTCTGTCAACCCTGAGCCCTGGGCCTTGTTCAGCCCCGGGCCCTGAGCCTCGTTAATTCCCGCCGGTCTGCACGCCCGCGGCCTGGCGCATGCCCTCGGTCACGATGCCGACCTTCTCGACGCCGGCACCCTTTGCCGCGTCGATCACCTCGACGATGTCGCCGTAGCGCAGCGTGGGCGCGCCGACGATGAACATCGTCTTGTCCTTGCGCTGCTCGAAGATGTTCCGGAGCCGCGTCTCGAGGTCCTGGATCGTGACGTCCTGCTTGTTGACCGAGATCTTCCGGTCGGCCGTGTACTCGACGACGATCTGGTTCGACGTGTCCTGCTGCTGCTGCTGCTGAGTCTTCGTCTCGAGCGGCAGGTTGATGTCGATCCCCTTCTGGCTGAGCGGGAGCGCGGCCATGAAGATGACCAGCAGGACGAGGAGCACGTCGATGAGCGGAGTGACGTTCATGTCCGCACTGGCGTGCATTTCCTTCGACTTGATGTTCTCCTCGGCCCCGAAGTGCTTGTGTGCGTGAGCCATTGACCGTGCCTCCTACTGCCCGCCGCCCGAGCCGCCGGCCCGGACCTTCTTCTCGGTGATCAGGCCCACGTTCTCGATCTGGGCCTCACGCAGCTTGTCCATCGTGCCCATGATGGCGGAGTAGGGCGCGTCGATGTCCGCCTTGATGAGAACGACCTTTTCCTTCTTGGTCTCGAGAACTTCGGTGACCTTCTGGCGCAGGTCGTCCTCCCGAACGGGGACCGAGTTCAGGAACAGGCGACGATCCGCCGCAATGGCGATGACCGTCTGCTCCTGGGTCTCGGGCTTGTCCGCGCCGTTGGCGGCCTGCGGCAGCCTCACGTCTACGCCCTTCTGCAACATCGGCGCGACCAGCATCATGATGATCAGCAGCACCAGCATGACGTCGACGAGGGGCGTCACGTTGATGTCGGCCTTCAATCCGCCTTTTGCGCCGCCAACATCCATTGACATTTGTGGCGATCTCCTAAGCTGGCTGGTTCAAGAGGATTCAGGAGTCAGGATTCGGGATCCGGGGCAGCGCCCTGAATCCTGAATCCTGAATCCCGACTCCTTCCCGATGCGTCGCCGAACTACGAGGTCTTCTTGATGAAGAAGTCCACCATCTCCGACGAGGAGTTGTCCATCTCGACGTTGAAGTACTCGATGCGGCCGGTGACGTAGTTGTAGAACCACACCGCCGGGATGGCGACGACGAGCCCGAGCGCGGTCTCGACGAGCGCTTCCGAGATACCGGCGGACACGGCGCCGATGCCGCCCGACCCGGTGGCCGCGATGCCCTGGAACGCGTTGATGACGCCGACGACCGTGCCGAGCAGCCCGACGAACGGGGCCGTCGCGCCGATGGTCGCGAGCGACGAGACCATCTTCTTGAGGTCGTTGCTGGTCAGCGCGGTGGCGCGCTGAATGGCGCGGCGGACCGTGTCCAGCATGTCCTCGCGGCTCATCTTCTCGCCGGTCTCCATGGAGAACTGGTACTCCTGCAGGCCCGCGAGCACGACCTTGGCCAGGTGGCTGTAGCGATAGTCCTTCTTGGTCGACAGCGCGATCGCGTCCTTCAGGCGGCCTTCCTTGAGCGCCTTCGCCACCTGGGGCGCGTAGAGCTTCGACTGCTTGCGCGCCTGGATGAACGTGTAGATACGCTCGATCGCGACGCCGAACGACAGCATCGACATGACGAACAGCACGAAGGCGATCGCCTTGGCGAACAGGCCCATCTGGTTCCAGATTTCGATCAAGTTCATCTGACCATCCTCCGAAAGTCTCTCACCGTGGTTAGCAGCGCCCGGCACCCGGGCAAATCCCGAACGAAGCTCGTCTCCTGCCGTCCTACTGAAGCGTGAAGTTCACGGTGACCGTCATGATGACCGGTACCGGCACGCCGTTCAGGAGGGTCGGCGTGAACTCCCACTGCCTGACCGCGTCGAGCGCCGCCTGGTCGAGCAGCGGGATCGAGCGCAGAACCTTGGCATCCTTCACCTTGCCGTCGGGTCCGATCGTCGCCTCGATGATGACCACGCCCTGCACGCGCGCGGACTGCGCGATCGACGGGTACACCGGCTTGACGTCCTTGACCTTCTGCGGGGCCTTGATGTTGCCGCCGACGCGCACGGGCGCCTGGGGCGGCGGTGGCGGCGGCGGAGCATCGGGTAGCCCGCCTACGACACCTCCGACAACGCCGCCGGGCACGCCACCTTCGACGCCGCCCGCGACCCCGCCTTCCATGCCGGTGTTGAGACCGGTTTCAGGCTTGATCTGCGAGGGCGCCTGCACGGGCGCAGCGGCTGGGTTCACGTCCATGACGGGCTTGGGCGCCACGGCCTGGGCCGGCGGCGGCGGCGGCGGCGGCGGTGGTGGCGGCGGCGGCGGAGCCGCAGCAAACGCCATCATCACCGGCGGCGTCGGCAGCACGTCGGCAGCCATCAGCGGGACGATGATGATCGCCCCGATGATGACGACGTGAACGAGGACCGAGAGCGGCACCGTGTACCACTTCTGGCTCCCGATCTTGATGGAAGGATTGACTACGTCACCGAACATGTCGCGTGGCACCGGTCTGCTCCTCCTGATCGTTCCGAACCTCGGGCAAGGCGGCCGATTATAGCTAGGTCAGAAAAATCGTGTCAACGAAACCGCCAACCCGGGACACGCCTGACAACTTAGACACCGAGTTTTGGAAAGTGGATGATCGGGAGCGGTCGGCCGAGTAGCGAGGGCACCCGCAAGACCGAGATCGGTGAATTGTAGCGGCCCGCCCCCAAGAAATCAAACGTTACTCACCCACCTCGACCCTTCGCGCGATCCCGCACCAAGACCGAAGGGCGGGCGAAAACGCCCACCCTCCGGACGACGAGGACGAACTCGCGGCTGCCCTCGCACCCCTACGCGCCCGTGACCTCTGCCGCTGCCGGCAGTTCCTGCGGGATGCGCATCCCGTAGAAAGACCGCCACACGAAGACCAGCGATACCGCGAAGAAAACGCCCGACAGCACCCAGCTGGTCACGTCGCCGCTCTGGGCCTTCAACTGTTCCGCGAGCTCCACGGCCAGCAGGCCGAACAGCGTCGTGAACTTGATGATGGGGTTGAGGGCCACCGACGAGGTGTCCTTGAACGGGTCGCCCACCGTGTCGCCGACGACGGTGGCAGCGTGGAGCGCGGTGCCCTTTTCCTTCAGTTCCACCTCGACGATCTTCTTCGCGTTGTCCCACGCGCCGCCGGCGTTGGCCATGAAGATCGCCTGGTAGAGCCCGAACAGGGCGATCGACACGAGGTACCCGATGAAGAAGAACGACTCGAGGAACGCGAACGCCAGCGTGGAGAAGAAGACGGTCAGGAAGATGTTGAACATCCCCTTCTGCGCGTACTGCGTGCAGATCGCGACGACCTTCTTGCTGTCGGCGACCGAGGCCCTCTCGCTGCTCTCCAGCTGGATGTTGCGCTTGATGAACTCGACGGCCCGGTAGGCGCCCGTCGAGACCGCCTGGATCGACGCGCCGGTGAACCAGTAGATGACGGCGCCGCCGGTGATGAGCCCCAACAGGAAGGGGGCGTGCAGCAGCGACAGGTTCGCCACCAGCTCGGTCTGGAGTCCCTTGGTGAGCATGACGATGATCGAGAAGATCATCGTGGTGGCGCCGACGACGGCCGTCCCGATGAGCACCGGCTTGGCGGTCGCCTTGAACGTGTTGCCGCCGCCGTCGCCCGCCTCGAGCAGGTCCTTGGCGACGGTGAAGTTCACGTCGAAGCCGAAGGTCCTTCTTGAGCTCCTGCTTGATGTTCGGGAGCGTCTCGATGACCGACAGCTCGAAGACGGATTGCGCGTTGTCGGTGACCGGACCGTACGAGTCCACCGCGATGGTGACCGGGCCCATGCCCAGGAACCCGAACGCGACGAGGCCGAACGCGAAGACCGCCGGCGCCAGCATCATGCCGGCGGGGAACGTGGTGCTGACCAGGAACCCGGTCCCCATCAGGACGACGATGGCCAGGCCCAGCCAGTAGGCGCTGAAGTTCCCGGCCACCAGGCCGGACAGGATGTCGAGCGACGCGCCACCTTCGCGGGCGGAGGTGACGACTTCCTTCACGTGGGCCGACGTGGTCGAGGTGAAGACCTTGACGAGCTCGGGGATGATCGCGCCCGCCAGCGTGCCGCACGTGATGACGCTGGAGAGCTTCCACCACAGCGTCCCGTCGCCGAGCGTCGGGATGAGCAGGTACGACACGACGTAGGTGATCACCACCGACACGATCGAGGTGAGCCACACCAGGGTCGTGAGGGGGTGCTCGAAGTTCATCGTGGCGGCGTCGCCGAACTTCGCCTTCGCCCAGATCCCGTTCAGCAGGTAGGACAGGCCGCTCGCGACGATCATCATGATGCGCATCACGAAGATCCAGACGAGCAGCTGCACCTGCACGGCCGGGTCGTGCACGGCCAGCAGGATGAAGGAGATCAGCGCCACGCCGGTGACGCCGTAGGTCTCGAAGCCGTCCGCGGTCGGCCCGACGGAATCGCCCGCGTTGTCGCCGGTGCAGTCCGCGATGACGCCCGGGTTCCGCGCGTCGTCTTCCTTGATGTTGAAGACGATCTTCATCAGGTCCGAGCCGATGTCCGCGATCTTCGTGAAGATGCCGCCGGCGATGCGGAGGGCGGCCGCGCCCAGCGACTCGCCGATGGCGAAGCCGATGAAGCACTGCCCCGCGTAGTCGCCCGGCACGAACAGCAGGATCGACAGCATCATGAAGAGCTCGACGCTGATGAGCAGCATGCCGATGCTGATGCCGGCCTTGAGCGGAATCGCGAAGATCGGGAACGCCTTGCCACGGAGGCTCGCGAACGCGGTGCGCGAGTTGGCGAAGGTGTTGATCCGGATGCCGAACCAGGCGACGCCGTAGCTCCCGGCGATGCCGAGGACGCTGAACGCCAGGATGACGGCAACCCGGAACGCCTCGAAGTGCTGGAGGAATCCGAAGTAGATGACGATGATGGTCCCGATGAACGCCTCGAGGATCAGCAGGAATTTCCCCTGCTGCAGCAGGTACGTCTTGCACGTCTCGTAGATCAGCTCGGAGATCTCCCGCATCGAGCCGTGCACCGGCAGCGCCTGGAGCTGGCGGTAGACCACCAGGCCGAACAGAAGGCCCAGCACGCAGACGCCGAGCCCGCCGATCAGGAGCGTGCGGCCGTTGACGCCGACGAACTCGGCCTGGCCGAGGTCCGGCAGCTTGAGCGACGCCTCCCCGCCCCCGTGCTCCGCCACGGCGGACTCGGGCTGCGCGACGGCGGCGGTGTCGGGCGGCTGCGCCGCGGCGGCGGCCGCCGCGGGGAGGAGGAGGAAGACGAACAGCGCAACCGCAGCGAGCGCCACGACGGTCCGGGACAATCGCGCGGAGGCGCCGTGGCGTCGTCCAGAGAGCAGACAAAGCACCTCGTTCATGTCACCTCTTGTATGTAATAGACATGGGGCAGAATCGCGTTTCCTCGCGGAGCACCGGCCGCGAAGAGAGCCCAGGGCGGGAGAAAATCGAGCATCGGCTCTGCAGCTCAAGCCAGAGATTATAGGGAAGCGGGCGGCTGAATGCCAACCCGCGGCCGCCCCGTCACAAAACGGCGTCGGACGGGAGTGCAGTGGCCGCACCCGCGTCGGCGGGCCGAATGGCAAGACGGTCCGGAATCGCCATGCCCCCGGTGAGGAACACGCGCACGCCTTCCTGCACGCTCAGATCCGGGTAGACGACGCTGTCGCGCTCGCAGATCAGGATGTCGCCGAGGTAGAGGTTGTTGGTCGGCACGTACACGGCGACGAGCGCCCCCACTCTCCCGTGCACGTCCGCGGTGAAGTCCTTCGTGACGAACCCCAGGCGGTACCCGCCGCAGCCGTCCTGCACCATCGCCACGCGCTTCAGGCTCGACTCGCTGTCCGGCGAGAAGGCGGCCAGCAGTTGGCGGATCGGCGAGTAGATCGTGCGGAAGACGGGGATCCTCTGGAGGACGGCCTCGCCCTTCTTCACCAGGCGCTTGCCCAGCACGTTGTTGCCGATGACGCCCACGATCAACACGAACGCGGCCGTCGTCGCGAGCCCGAGGCCGGGGACCTCCCGGCCGAGAAGCCGCTGGTACACAGGGCCGGTCAGGTTGTCGAGGACGTCGAAGATCCAGAGGAGCGCCGCAACGCTGATGATGAGCGGCACCGCGACGAAGAAGCCGGTGACGAAACGGCTCCGAAGCCAGGTGAGCGCTCGGGGGGCGGTGGGCATCGTCCGTTTACGACGCCTTCGCGCTGCGGCTGCTCTTTCGCTGACGCGCGGTGACAGCGCCCTTGCCGGCGGCCGCCGTGGGCGGCGCGCCTGCGGCAATCCGCGCCCCGCCCCGGCCGTGCGGCCAGAAGGTGACGATGGCGGCCGCGATGAAGACGCTCGAATACGTGCCGGTGAGGATGCCGACGATCATCGTGAACGCGAAGCCGCGCAGCACCTCGCCGCCGAAGAAATACAGCGCGATGACGGAGAGCAGCGCCGTCCCGCCCGTGATGATCGTCCGGTTCAGCGTCTGGTTGACCGCGACGTTCACGATCTCCTTGATGTTGTCCTTGCGCATCCCGCGCAGGTTCTCGCGCACGCGGTCGAAGATGACGATCGTGTCGTTGGTCGAGTACCCCGTCATCGTCAGCAGGGCGGCGATGATGTTGAGCGACAGGTCGTAGCGGAAGAACACGAGGAACGCCATCGTGATCAGGATGTCGTGCAGGGTCGCGACGGTGGCCCCGACGGCGAAGCTCAGCTCGAAGCGGAACCAGAGATAGAGGAGGATGAAGAACAGCGACAGGGCGAAGGCCCACGTGCCCTTGCTCTTGAGTTCCTGGCCGACGACCGGGCCCACGATCTGCGTGCCAGCGACCGTGAACTTGCCGAGGTTGCCCTTGGCGAGGGCCTGCTGGACCTCCTCGGACGTGCGGCTCAGCTCACCGCCCGATTCCCTGCCCGTGTGCGGCAGGCGGACCATGATCTGGCGCTGGCCGGGCTGGCCGTAGCTCTGGACGACGACATTCTGCCCGCCGCCCGGGAAGTTCCGGTCGAGCGCCGTCCGGACCTGGTCGATGCTCGGCAGCTGGTCGAACTTGAGGATGACCGACGTGCCGCCCTGGAACTCGACGCCCTCGCGGAAGGCCGTACATCTGGATCGCGACGAGGCCCGCGATGATGATTGCCCACGACAGGATCAGCGCGTGCCAGCGGTACTTGACGAAGTTGAAGTTCGGGTTATGGAAGATCTGCATGACTAATCCTGCGCGCTAGATGCTGAGCGTCTCGGAGTGCCGCTCGGCCAGCACCATCTCGAACATGGTCTTCGACACGAAGGTGGCGGTGAACAGGTTCGAGATGAGGCCGAAGAACAGCGTCGTGGCGAACCCGCGAATCGGCCCGGTGCCGAACTGGAACAGGAACGCCGCCGAGATCAGCGCCGAGAGGTGGGTGTCCACCAGCGTCAGGAACACGCGGCTGAAACCGGCGTTGATGGACGCGCGCACGCCGCGCTGCGCCGCCAGCTCCTCCTTGATGCGCTCGAAGATCAGCACGTTCGAGTCGACGCCGACGCCCATCGTGAGGACGAAGCCGGCGATGCCCGGCAGCGTCATCGTGGCGCCGATGTAGACCATCGCGCCGAGCAGGATGATCAGGTTGAAGACCAAGGCGACTACCGAGTTCACACCCGACAGCCGGTAGTAGAAGAGCATGAACAGCGCGACCAGCAGGAGACTGGCGAGCGACGCGATCAGCGCCCGAGCGGATCGAGTCGGCGCCGAGCGTCGGGCCGATCGACCTCCTCCTGCAGGTACGTCAGCCGCGCGGGCAGCGCGCCGGACCGCAGGACGAGCGACAGGTCCTGGGCATACTGCTGCGTGAAGCTGCCGCCCGAGATCCGGCCCTCGTCGGTGATCCGCCCGTCGATGCGCGGCGCGGACTGCACGCGGCCGTCGAGCACGATCGCCAGCTGTCGGCCGATGTTCTCCCCCGTCGCCTTGCCGAACTTGCGGGCCCCCTCGTTGTTGAGCGAGAAGGAGACCGCCGGCTGGTTGTACTCGTCGAGGCTCGGCTTCGCGTTGCGCAGATCGCGGCCGGTCACGACCGGCGTCTTGTGCACCAGGTAGTAGACCGTCGACGACGGGCCGCCGCTCCGGTCGCTCTCGCTCCCGGGAACCACCTCGGAATTCGGCGGCACCTGGCCGTTGGTCGCCGCGAGCAGCGCTTCCTTCGTGGCCGCCGGGCCCTGCTCCACCATCTTCAGCTCGAGCATCGCCGTGGAGCGGATGATCTCCTTCGCCCGCGCCACGTCCGTGACGCCGGGCAGTTGAACCATCAGCTGGTCTCTCGACGACCCGCCCTGCCGGGCGACGAGGGGCTCGGTCACGCCCAGCTCGTTGACACGGCGCTCGATGGTCTGCTGCGCCTGGACGATCGCGTCCTCGCGCAGCTGCACCTGCCGGTTCGGCTTGATCGTGAACGTGTAGGTGCCGACCGACGACTCGGTGTCGAAGGTCGTGGCGAGGTCGACGGTCGCCTGCTTGACGGCCGCCTCCTTGTCGGGTGCGATCCCCGACACCTGGAACTGCGTGGGGTTCAGCTGCTTGACGGTCGCGCCCGAGACGCCCGCCTTCTCGATCTCCTCGCGCGCCCGGTCGGCGGCGGTCGAGGTCTCGAGCGACAGCGCGTCGTCGGTCTGGACGCGGAGGACGAGGTGCACGCCGCCCTTGAGGTCCAGCCCGAGCCGGATCTTCTGGCTGGGCGGGATGATCGCCCAGAGGCACGCGCCCACGATTACGACAATCAGGAGGATGCGCCAGCGAAGGTTGTTCATGCTTGAGTGGAGTCAGGCACGACCGGGTCCTGTCCCTGGTAACCCGCAGATCGCGGCCTTGGAAAGCTCGATGGTCACGCTGTCGGCGATCTTCACCTTCACCGTGCGGTCGGTGATCTTCGAGATCGTCCCGTAGATCCCGCTGCTGGTGACGATGCGGTCCCCGACCTTGAGCGCCTCGAGGAACTGCTGAACCTTCTTCTGCCGCCTCTTCATCGGCAGGAGAATGACGAAGTAGAAGATGGCGATGACCAGGATGAACGGCAGGAACTGCACCCAGGGGCTGACGTTCGAATCCGGAGGGGTCGCCAAGGCCACCACCGGGAGCGCTGAGTAAATCAATGTCGTCATGAGTCGACCGGTCGGCGGGTAAATGCTCGACGGTACGTCCAGCGTCAGCTGATCGAGCGAGCCAAACACTAAAGCCTCTCTGATCCGCCTCATGGTGTCAAGGTAAAAGTGGAGGTTATGCAACGTGTTAAGCGTCGCCGCCCCAATCTCCCCGGCAACGATAGAGGTGGCGCAGGTAGGCGCGCGAAAAGTGCCGGCAAGTGTAGCAGGAACAGGCGGGATCGGGGGGCTCGGGATCGTCGGCGTAGCGGGCGTTCTTGATGTTCAGCCGGCCCTCCGCTGGTGAAGAGCTGCCCGTTGCGCGCGTTGCGGGTCGGCATCACGCAGTCGAACATGTCGATGCCCCGGGCGACGCACTCGACCAGGTCGAGGGGCGTGCCGGTCCCCATGAGGTATCGCGGCCGGTCGAGCGGGAGAAACGGAACGGTAGCCGCGACGACGTCGTACATGAGCTCGACCGGCTCGCCAACGCTGAGCCCGCCGATGGCGTAGGCGTCGAAGCCGATGGCGGTCGTCGCCTGGCTGCTGGCCGCTCGCAGATCCGGGTAGACGCCGCCCTGGACGATGCCGAACTGGGCCTGGCCGGGATTGGTCAGCGTGACCGTTGAGGCTGGCAGCTCGCAGCTGGCAGCTGGCAGCCCTGTCACGCTGCCTGCTGCCTGCGGCCGGCTGCCGGCTGGACTCTCGAGCCGAAGCAACCGCTTGCGGCACCTGGCCGCCCAGCGGACCGAGCGCTCCATGGACTTCGCCGCCTCGTCGTGCGTCGCCGGATACGCGAGGCACTCGTCGAGGACCATCGCGATGTCCGATCCCAGGTTGGCCTGGATGTCCACGGCCGTCTCGGGCGTCAGCAGGTGTGCGCTGCCGTCGAGGTGCGAGCGGAAGCGGATGCCCTTCCTCGTCGATCGTCCGGCGCTCGCCCAGGGAGAATGCCTGGTAGCCGCCGCTGTCGGTGAGGATCGGGCGGTCCCAGCCGATGAACCGGTGCAGGCCGCCGAGGCGCGCGATTCGCTCGTCCCCCGGCCGCAGGTGGAGATGATACGTGTTGCCGAGGATGATTTCCGCACCGAGGTCGACGAGGTCGCGGTGGAGCGCGCCCTTGACCGCGCCCTGCGTCCCGACCGGCATGAAGGCGGGGGTCTGCACGACACCGTGTGCGGTCGTCAGCTCGCCGCAGCGCGCCGGGCCGGACTGGTGCGTGACGCGGAACGCGAAAGTCGCGGGCATTGCGGTATCATAGGGCGTTTGCCGCCGCCGCGTCGGTAGCCGCCCCTGCGTCTCCCGGACGCGCCCTGTCCCCGAGGCTTCCTCACCGTGAAAAAACTGCGCATCGGCGTGATCTACGGCGGGCGATCCAGCGAACACGAAGTGTCGCTGGCCTCCGCGGCGTCCGTCATCGCGAACCTCGACCGGCAGCGCTTCGAACCGGTGCCCATCCGCATCGATCGCGACGGCCGGTGGAACATCCCCGACAAGGCCCCGACCGCGGTGGTCGCGGCGGAGGTCATCACGAGGGCGCGGCAGGAGACGGGGCGGGCCGCGCGGTCGCCGCGGGAGGCGTTCCTCGTGCCACACCCGGGCGAGGAAACGCTCATCACGATCGAGCGCGCGATGGAGGAGACGGGCAGGCGCGAGAACGCGTACCTCGCCGGCCTGGGCCTGGACGTGATCTTCCCCGTGCTGCACGGCCCCTACGGCGAGGATGGCACGGTGCAGGGCCTGCTCGAGCTCGCCAACGTGCCGTACGTCGGGTCCGGCGTGCTCGCGTCGGCCGTCGGCATGGACAAGGCCGTCATGAAGGTGTGCTTCGCGGACCGCCGGCTGCCGATGGTCCGCCACCTGGTCGTCCTCCGCAGCGACTGGCAGGCCGCCCCTGACAAGGTGTCCGCACTCGTCGAGTCGCACCTCGGCTACCCCGTGTTCGTCAAGCCGGCCAACCTGGGGTCGAGCGTCGGCATTTCGAAGGTCAAGCGGGCGGAGGAACTCGGGCTGGCCATCGCGAACGCGTCGGAGTTCGATCGGAAGATCGTCATCGAGGCGGCAGTTCCGGCGGCGCGCGAGATCGAGTGCTCGGTGCTCGGGAACGATCGTCCCGAGGCGTCTGTGCCCGGCGAGATCCTCCCGACGCGCGAGTTCTACGATTACGAGGCAAAGTACCTGGAGGAGTCGCGGGCGCTGGTGCCGGCTCCGCTCGACGAGGCGCAGGCTGCCGAAGTCCGGCGCCTGGCGTGCGAGGCCTTCCTCGCGGTGGAAGCGGCAGGGTTCGCCCGCGTGGACTTCCTGCTGGCGCGCGACACGGGTCAGCTCTACGTGAACGAGATCAACACCATCCCGGGGTTTACGACGATCAGCATGTTCCCGAAGCTGTGGGAGGCGACGGGCCTCAGCTACCCCGAGGTGCTCGACCGACTCGTCGAGCTCGCGTTCGAGCGACACGCCGGCAAGCAGAACCTGCGCACGAGCTACCCGTGACCTGCCGCCGCCGCCGATTCGCGGGACGTCCCCTCGTCCTCGCCGCGCTCGCCTGCTCGGCGGCGCTCCTCCTGTCGCCCGAAGCGGCGCGCGCGGCGCAACTTCCCTACGGCGCCGCGCTCGGCCGGGCCTACGACGCGGTCCTCGACGCGCGCTTCGACTCGGTCGAAGCCGAGTTGCAGCAGGCCTGCGGCCCGGCGCCGCCGGAAACCTGCGACCTCGTGCGGGTGACCGCGCTGTGGTGGCGGATCCAGCTCGATCCCTTCAACCGGTCGCTCGACGGCCCGTTCCAGGCGCAGCTCAACCGCGTCATCGAGGCGATGGCGAAGTGGACCGAGCGGGAGCCCGCCCGGGCTGACGCCTGGTTCTTCCTCGGCGCGGCGTACGGCGTGCGCGTGCAGTACCGCGTGCTGCGGACCGAGCGACTCTCGGCGGCGCGCGACGGCAAGCGGATCAAGGACGCGCTCGAGAAGTCGCTGGCGCTCGATCCGGACCTCGAGGATGCGTACTTCGGCATCGGCCTCTACCACTACTACGCGGACCTGGCGCCGGCGGCGCTGAAGCTGGTTCGCTGGATGCTCTTCCTGCCCGGCGGGGATCGCGCGAAGGGGTTGAAGGAGATGCTCCAGGCGCGCGAGCGCGGCGAGCTGCTGGGCGGCGAGACCAACTACCAGCTCCACCTGATCTATCTCTGGTACGAACAGGACGCCGAGGAGGCGTTGAAACTGCTGGCGGAGCTGCGGGAACGCTACCCGCGCAACCCGCTCTTCGTCCAGGCGACCGCCGAAGTGCAGAACGTCTACCTGCACGACCACGCGGCGAGCCTCGAGACGTGGCGGGCGATGTTCAACCTCGCGCGGCAGGGGCGGCTCGCCCTGCCGGACATGAGCGAGACGCGCGCGCGCCTCGGAATCGCGGAGGAGCTCGACGCGCTGTTCGAGACCGACTACTCGATCGAGCAGCTGCGCATCGTCGTGGACAGCAAACCGACGGCGCCCTACGGCGTCGTCGCCCGCGCCGCCCTGAAGCTCGGGCGGTGCCGCGATCGCCAGGGCCAGCGGGTGGAGGCCATCACGGCGTATCAGTCGGCGATCGCCGCCGCGATGCCGGACGACCCCGACGGCGTCCGCGGCTCCGCCCGCGAACACATGCGGCACGCGCCCGATCCCGTGGCGGCGGAGGCCTACCGCCTGTCGATCGAGGGCTGGCGGGCACTGCAGCGCGGCGAGCTGCCGCGCGCCGACGAGGCGCTGGGACGATCGGCGATGCTCGCGCCGGCGGACCCGGCGACGATCTATCGCGTGGCGCGGCTGCGCCTCGCGCAGCGACGCACCGTTGACGCGCTGGCGGCCTTCGAGCAGCTGCTCGCGCGGCGTCCGTCGCCGCCACCCACCATCCTCGCGTCCGCCTGCCTCGAGGCCGCGCGCCTCCACGAGCAGGCCGGCGACCGCGCGCACGCCATCGACCTCTACCTCCGCACGACGAAGGTCCGCGGCGCCGAATCGCAGACTCGCCGCGCCGCCACGCAGTCCCTCTCACGGTTGCACGCGCCTGGCGGGAGCCGGTAAAAAGCGGTTTTGGAGTTTCGCGATTTTGCGATTTGACGGTTTCGCCGCCCGCGCCGCCCGATGTCCGCCTTCCTCGGCACCTGCCGCGGCAATCGACTGTCCCCGCACGAGCCGCTGCCCTCGCGCATGCGGACGATGACGGCCGTGTCACGCCGGATTTTCGGAAACGGCCGTCCTGCACGGTTCTGAACAGCGTTCAGGATTTTCGACCAGGCGGACGCGGCACGCGGCGCCCGGTTCAAACCGCCCGGCGCCCCCTGGATCACCCCGGCCCGGCCCTCCGGTTTTGACAAGCACCCCAAATTTGTGCTTGACACGTTCTTCTCTCATCCGTAATCTACATTTGGTATGAGCGAGACGGGCATAGCCCACGTCTTGTGATTACGCGGTGCGACCGGAGAGGCCGGGCAGCCGGCGGGCGGGGAGGAGAAAGAGCGAAGTCGGCTCTCCGCCAGGCAGGCGCCACACGAGGGCGCCCGGGTCGCGACCGGGGTGAGCGGGATGCCACCCCTCATTTCCTCAGATGCGACCCTCCCGCGGCGGGGCGGGAGTCAGCAACGAAGCGGAGCGCGCACGCGACGCGGTCGGAGCAAACGGGATACGCGTCGGGCGTGCGCCAACTCGCGCACTCCACGGATGAAGGGGGGGATACAGTAATGGCAAAGAAGACCGCAAAGAAGGCCGCGACCAAGAAGGCTGGGAAGAAGCGGTAGCATCGTGCTTCCGCGAGAAGAGGGGGCGAGCGTCGCCCCCTTTTTTATTGTACCGGCGTCGAGCGTTGACCCTTGAGCGTCGAGCGTTCAGCGTTGAGCGTCTGGCTGAACTGGTTGGGCGTGAGTTGCGGTGAACGGGTTGGTTCTGTTTTTCGTTTTTCGTTTTCCGTCTCTGAGTTCTCCGTTCTACCTTCTCCGTTCTCAGTTCTCCGTTCTCACCTCTGCCCGCTCATCGCCTTCCCGTCCCACACCCGCACCTGCTTGATCGCGTCCCATGGCTGCAGCTTGTCCACCACGTTCATGCCGGCGACCACGCGGCCGAACACGGTGTAGCGCGCGTCCAGGTGCGGCTGAGGGGAGTGCGTGATGAAGAACTGGCTGCCGCCCGTTTCTGACCAATCGAGCGCGATGCCGACGGTTCCGCGCAGGTACGGGCGCTCGTTGAACTCGTCGCGCATCGTGTAGCCCGGCCCGCCCTCGCCGTCGCCGCGCGGGTCGCCGTCCTGGACGACGAAGTTCGGAACGACCCGGTGGATCAGCAGGCCGTTGAAGAATCCCTTCGCCGCCAGCGCGGCGAAGCTCGCGCAGGTGCCGGGGGCGTCGAGCACCGCCAGCTCGACCTCGATCGTGCCGCGGTCGGTCTCGACGAACAGGTGCGGCGACACGGTGGGTGCGATCAGTTCCGCGGAGGCGTAGTGCTCGGGCGGATGACGCGTGGGCGCCGGCCGGATGGCGGCCGAGAAGTCCTCCCCCGGAGCCGCTGCCGCAAGCAGCGAGGCCGCGCGGACGCGGACGGCGAAATCGGCGTCCGCGAGGCCCTCGCGCAGCGTCGCCTCGGCGGCTGCCGGGCCGTACTTCGCCAGCGCCGCGAGGATCGCTCCCCTGGCGACGTAGATCTGGTCCCGCGCGGCGGCCCGCCACGCGTGCACGAGGGCCGCCTCGCCGCCGGCGGGCTTCAGCTCGCCCAACTCCGTCGCCGCCGCCGCGCGCACGACGGGATCATCGTGCGTCAACCACTCGAGCAGGACGCGCTCCACCTCGGGCGCCTTCAGCGATCGCAGCGACGACAGCACGCTCGGGATCACCCGCAGGTCCTCGTCCTTCAGCATGACGGTGAGGCGCGGCAGGGCCGCCGCCGGCTCGAGGCTCGACAGCGTGGAGGCGAGCGCCGCCCGCACGCTCCAGTGGCGATCGGGATCCAGCCCCGACAGCACGAGGACCAGGCCCTGCGGATCGATCTCGCCGAGGCTGCGAAGCGCTGCGGCACGCACGGGTGGCGCCGGGTGCGAGACCAGGTCGATGACCAAATCGGCAGCAGACACCGCCTTCACGCGACCCGCGGCCGACACCGCCTCGATCAGGAGCAGCGGGTCGAGGTTGCGCGTCTGCAGCAGCTTGACGATGACCGGTGCGGCGCGGCGATCGGCAATCTGGGCGATCGCTCGGAGCGCCGACGCCGCCGTGTGCGCATCTGCCTGCCAGTCCTGGGCCAGCGCCGCCAGGACATCGATCGCGGCCGGGTCCTTCAGCGCGCCCAGCCCCTTTGCGGCGAAGCCGCGCGCCACGCGGCCCTCGCCGCGAGCGAACGCGACGAGCTGGTCGATCGCACGATGGTCCTCCGTTCGTTGGAATGCGGCGGCGACCGGCCACCACGCGACGGCCGGCCGGCCGGACGCGTCGAGGGTCGCGGAGGCGAGCGCGTCGTAGGCCTTGAGGCGGCCCAGGGCCAGGACCCCCAGGCGGAACGCCTCGACGGCCGGCGCGTGCGTTTCTTCCATGTCGTCGGGCGCGATCCCGGCGAGCGCGCCGCCCTTCACTTGCGCGGCAACCAAGCTCCCAATCGCCGGCGCGCTCGTCGCGTCGCCGAGGAACGACAGGGCTTCTGCCGCACGGCCCTGGACGATCGGCGAGGCGTCGTTCAACGCGCCGCGCAGCGCGCCGATCGCCTCCTTCCTGCCGAGCAGCCCCAGCGCGAAGGCCGCCATCTGGCGGACCTCGACCTCGCTGTCCGAGGCGAGCGCGGCCGCCAGCGGCTTCACGCCGTCGGCAAGGCCGACGCGGCCGATGGCCAGGGCGGCGCGCCGCCGCAGACGCCCGTCGGTATCCGACAGCAGCGGCACGAGGTCGGCCACGGGAGGCGGCGGCAGGGGCGCGACGCGTCCTTTCTTCGCCAGCGGCGGCGGAGGCGGCGGCGCCGGATCGCGGAGGACCCGCTGGTCCTCCAGGCGAAGGACCCACGACATCTTCTGGTCGAACCCGATGACGGGCGGCGGCGCGGCCTTGGGAATGGTGGCGCAGGCGGACGACAGGGTGGCGCCAAGGAGCAGCAGAAGGCGTGCACGCCTCCTGGAACGCGTAGAACAGGACATCACCAGAAGAATACAGGGATCCACCGCCGCTCGTACGCGGCGGCCGGCTCCAACCGGCGCAACCCACGGGACAGCGGGTACGAAGGTCAAGCCAGCCCGTCCGTTGTATACTCCGTCAGCCTTGGACTTCCGATACATCGCCATCGAGGGACCGCCCGGAGTGGGCAAGACGGCGCTGGCCGAGCGGCTGGCCGCACGCGTGGACGCCACCACGGTGCTCGAGGAAACCGAGAACCCGTTCCTGGCCGACTTCTACGCCGATCGGGCCGGCGCGGGCCTGCAGGCGCAGCTGTTCTTCCTCCTCAACCGGCACCGGCAGCAGGTCTCGCTCCGCCAGGCCGATCTCTTCAGCCAGTCCACCATCTGCGATTACCTCTTCGAGAAGGACCGAATCTACGCGTACCTGAACCTCGACGACAACGAGCTGTTCATCTACCAGCGGCTGTACGAACTGTTGGCGCGCGACGTGTCGGTGCCGGATCTTGTCGTGTACCTCCAGGCGCCCACCGAGCTGTTGGCAAAGCGGCTGCGAGGGCGCAACGAAGACGACCAGGAACCGTACCGGCCCAACCCGAGCTACGTGCAGAAGCTCAACGAGGCTTATCAGCATTTCTTCTTCCACTACGCCGCCACGCCGCTCCTCGTCGTAGAAACCTCCCAGATCGACCTCGCAGGCAGCGACGAAGCCCTCGACGATCTCCTGCGTCAGGTCCGCGGCATGGGCCGCGGGACGCGCTACTACGTGCCGAGAACGAAATAGGCTCAAGGCAAGGCTCAAGGCTCAGTGACTCGTCTGGCTCAAGGCCTTGAGCCTTAAGCCGTAAGCCCTGAGCCTCCCTTTTGAGGTAAGCTCCCCCGTATGGCGTGGTTCAAGAAAACGCGCAAGCCGATGGCGCCGTCCGACAAGGCGAGCCGGGTCCCCGAGGGGTTGTACGTCAAGTGCCCAGGCTGCTCGCAGCTGATCTACAACAAGGACCTGACGGCCAACGTCGGCGTGTGCGTGAAGTGCTCCCACCACTTCCGGCTTTCCGCCACCGAACGGCTGCAGATGCTGTTCGACGGCGAGTACGAGGTGCACGATTCGGAGCTGATGTCGACCGACCCGCTCTCGTTCACCGACACCAAGCCCTATAAGAACCGGCTGAAGGCCAGCCAGGCTGCCAGCGGGGCGAAAGACGCCGTCATCACGGCGACCGGGCGCCTCGACGGCATCGAGGTCGTGATGGCCTCCATGGAGTACAGCTTCATCGGGGGCAGCATGGGCGTCGTCGTGGGCGAGAAGATCACCCGGGCGATCGAACGAGCCATCGAGCGGCGGGCGCCGGTCGTGATCGTCTCTTGCTCTGGAGGCGCCCGCATGATGGAGGGCGCGCTTTCGCTCATGCAGATGGCGAAGACGTGCGCCGCGCTCGCCCGCCTCGACCGGGCCGGGCTGCCGTACATCTCGGTGCTCACCGATCCAACCACCGGCGGCGTCACCGCCAGCTTCGCGATGGTCGGCGACCTGAACATTGCCGAGCCGAAGGCACTGATTGGCTTTGCCGGGCCGCGCGTCATCGAGCAGACGATCCGGCAGAAGCTGCCGGAGGGCTTCCAGCGGAGCGAGTTCCTCGTCGAGCACGGGATGCTGGACATGGTGGTCGATCGGCGCGAGCTGAAAGGGACCATCGCCCGCGCGCTGCGGTTCATGGGCGCCTCGTCGCGGACTGCGATCCAGGCGGCCGAAGTGGCGACCGGAGCGACCGCCGCCACGCGCCAGGGCTAGGCATGCGTGCCGCGGGCCCCGACGTCCTCGACTGGCTGTTCGGGCTGGAGAAGCTCGGGATCAAGTTCGGCCTGGAGAACATCCGCGCCCTCTGCGCGGCCCTGGATCACCCCGAAGCCGCCTGGCCCTCCGTCATCATCGCCGGCACTAACGGGAAAGGCTCCGTCGGCGCGATGGTCGAAACGGCCCTCCGCGCGGCGGGGCTTCGGACCGGTCTCTATACCTCGCCTCACCTCGTCCGCCTCGAGGAACGGTTCGCCATCGACGGCCAGCCCGTCGCGCATGCGGCGTTAGTGGAGGCCGCCGGCACGGTCCGCCAGGCGGTCTCGGCGCTGCACGCCGCCCGCCGGCTGGCCACCGAGCCGACGTTCTTCGAGGTCACGACCGCCATCGCCTTCGAGCTGTTCCGGCAAGCAGGCGTCGGGTTCACGGTCCTCGAGGTAGGCCTCGGAGGCCGATTCGACGCGACCAACGTCGCTTCCCCGTTGGCCGCTGCGATCACGACGATCGACTTCGACCACGAACGCTTCCTCGGCAACACGATCGCCGCCATCGCGGGCGAGAAGGCCGGGGTCATCAAGCCGGGGATGCGGGTCGTCGTCGGCGAGCCGAAGCCCGACGCCGTCGACGTGATCGCCGCGGCGTGCCGGGAGCGCGGCGCGGTGATGGTGCCGGCGAGGGACGGGGTGGTCGCGGCTGCGCGCGTCCAGGGAGACCGGCTGTCGCTCGAGCTCCAGACGGGCCGACGCGCCTATCCGCCCTTGCCGCTCGCCCTCCGCGGCCGGCACCAGGTGGACAATGCGATTGTCGCCGTGCGCCTCCTCGAAGAACTCTCGCACGCCGGCTTCGAGATAGGCGCCGATGCGACGGCCGCCGGCTTGACGAACGCGCGGTGGCCGGGACGGCTGGACCTGCGCGAGGCCGCGCCCGGGCGGACGCTGCTCCTCGATGCCGCCCACAACCCGGCCGGCGCCCGGGTGCTCGCCAGCTACCTGCGCGAGTTCCACCCCGGCCCTCTGCCGATCGTCTTCGGCATCATGAAAGACAAGGACGTCAGCGGCACGCTGGCGGCGCTGGTGCCGCTGGCCGCGCCGCTGATCCTGACCAGGCCCCGCACGGACCGCGCGCTCGCCGTTGACGACCTCGAGCACGCCGCGCGCCACCTCGGGTCGTCCAACACGCTGGCCGAGCGCGACCCCAAGGCGGCTCTCGAGCGCGCGTGGTCGTTTGGGCCCTTGGCCTGCGTGGCGGGCTCCATCTTCCTCGTCGGCGACGTGCTTGCGGACCTCGAGCGGACAGGAGGCGTGTCCTCCAACAACCCGCTATGCTGATCGGCCGGAGACGGCCCGGGCCAGTCACGGTCAAAGCCGGACTTCACCGGGGACCGTCAAAAGAGCGACGTGATATTCTTGGCCCGTCCTGAGCGTTCGAATGAAACCGGCCGGCCGGAACCCGGACAACCAGTGTCTCTCGCGCCTGCTCTTCTCCGCCGACTTCAAGTTCCCGCCGTCCTGATCGCCGCGCTCGTGCTCTGCCCCGTTCTGGCACGGGCCCAGCAGGAGACCGGATTCGACCAGTCCAAGCAGTGGAAGATCGAACAGTTGGGCAAGAACCACGTGAAGCTGACGGGCGCCGTGGAGGCGCAGCGCGGCGACATGAAGTTCTTCGCCGACGAAATCGAGTCGTGGACCGACAGCAACCGCGTGGTGGCCACCGGCAACGTCGTCTTCTCGCAGGGAGATAGCCGGATCGCGGCCGACCGGGCCGATTTCAACACCGAGACCCGCCTCGGCACGTTCTTCAGCGCGACCGGAACCTCGGTGGTCACCGCGGAGCCGAAGCGCGACATGCTGGGTGGCCAGGACGGTGACGTGTACTTCTATGGCGATGAGATCGAGAAGATCGGCTACAAGAAATACAAGATCCGCCGAGGTGGCTTCACGACGTGCCTCCAGCCCACGCCCCGGTGGCAGGTGACCTCGGGGACGGTCATCCTGAATCTCGATCATTACGCCTACCTCACCAACGCGCTGCTGAAGGCCAAGAGCGTCCCGGTCTTCTACCTCCCCGTGCTCTACTACCCGATCAACCGCGAGGACCGCGCCACCGGCTTCCTGATGCCGATGTACGGGACCTCGACGTATCGCGGCTTCACGCTCAGCAACCAGTTCTTCTGGGCCATGGGGCGAAGCCACGACGCCACCTTCATGCACGACTGGTACTCCAAGCGCGGCTACGGCTACGGCGGCGAGTACCGGTATGTGCTCGGCCCGGGCTCGCAGGGCTTCGCGAGGGTGTACAAGCTGAAAGAGCACGAGTCGACGGAAGGCACCACCACCATCCCCGCATCCAACTCCTACGAGGTCCGGGGCAACGCCAGCTACGCCCTCGGCAACGGATGGTCCGCCCGCGGCCGCGTCGATTACTTCACCAGCCTCACGACGCAGCAGCTCTATCACACCAACATCTACGACGCGTCGCGCAGTCAGCGCTCCATCTCGGGCGGCGTGAGCGGCACCTTCATGGGCCTCGGCATCAACGGCGCGTACGACCGGTCCGAGTACTTCAACGGCACGACCAACTCGGCCCTGACGGGCGGTTCGCCCCGCATCAACATCTCCCGGGGCGAACGGCCGCTCTTCGGCTCCATCGTCTACGTGTCGGCCAACGGCGAGTACGTGGATCTGGTGCGCCGGTACAAGAACGGCGACACGGTCACCGACAACGGCCTCTCCCGGATCGACGTCGCGCCCGTCGTGCGTGTCCCTTTCACGAAGCTGCGCTGGATGACGGTGAACTCGTCGGTGACCTGGCGCGGCACGTACTGGACGCGCCGCCTGGACCCGACAGCCAACGACGCGATCGTGGACGAGCCGATCAACCGGAGCTTCTTCGACCTGCAGGCCCGCGTGACCGGCCCGGTCTTCAACCGCGTGTGGAACACGCCCGACAACGGCTACGCGGAGAAATGGAAGCACACGGTGGAACCCTTCGTGAACATCCAGCGGGTGACGGCCATCGACAACTTCGACGAGATCGTGAAGCTGGAGGGGCTCGACTACATGGTGGGCCGCACCACCCGGCTCGACTACGGCCTGAACAACCGCCTGCTGGCCAAGCGCAAGGGCGGGCCCGCCGGGGGGAGCGCCCGCGACGTCGTGAGCGTCGCGCTCACGCAGACGTACTACACGGACGCCCGCGCCAGCCAGTACCGACTACAACTACTCCACCAGCTTCACCAGCCGGCCCCCGAGCAACTTCTCGCCCATTCGCATGGCGGCGACGGTGTCGCCCAACGAACGGGTGAACGGGACGATGCGGGCGGAATACGACCAGCAGGCGCACATCCTCCAGAGCCTCTCGGCCGGCGGCCAGGTGGCCGTCAGCGACTGGCTCAACGTGCAGGCGGGCTACAGCTCGCGCAAGCTGAAAAGCACCGATCCGGTCCACCCGTTCTCCAACGACAACTTCCTCAACGCGGCGACGACGCTGCGCTCGTCGGCGAACCGGGTCGGCGGCCTGTACACGTTCAACTACGACATCGGCCGCTCCACGCTGCTCAGCAGCCGCATCGTCGGCTACTACAACGCGCAGTGCTGCGGTTTCGCGGTCGAATACCAGACCTACAACTTTCCGCAGAACGTCGGCATCCCGATCACCAAGGACAGACGCTTCAACTTCTCCTTCACGCTCGCCGGCCTTGGCACCTTCTCCAACTTCTTCGGGTTCCTGGGCGGCGCCACGCGCTAGCCGCCCCCCGCCGCGTCGGGCGGGCGGATTGGAGCAGCATCATGGTTGACGTCCTCGTCACCGGCGGCGCCGGGTTCATTGGCAGCCATTTCGTCCGCCACGCGCTCGCTGCGCACGCCGACTGGCGCGTGACCACGCTGGACACGATGAGCGACGCGGGCCGCGTGGACAACCTGCTCGAAGTGCTCGACCACCCGCGACACCAGTTCGTTCGCGGCAACATCGCCGACGCCGCCCTGACCGAGTCGCTCCTGGCCCACACGGACGTCGTCGTCCATTTCGCCGCCGAGACGGGCACGGAGGCCGGGATCGAGAACGTGGAGGCGTTGATCGAGAATGTGAACGGAACGTTCGTCCTGCTCGACGCCGCCCGCCGCTCGGGCCGCCGCCTGAGGCGATTCATCCAGGTGTCGCCGGACGACGTGTACGGGCGACGCGACGAAGGCGCGTGCGCCGAGACCGACGAACTGAAGCCGGAGAACCCGCATGCCGCCTGCAAAGCCGGCACGGACCGGCTGGCCTACAGCTTCTGGCCGGAGTACCGCCTGCCCGTGACGCTCGTGCGCGCGGCGCGAACCTACGGTCCATGCCAGGGCCCCGGCCACCTGATGCCCAGCCTGATTGCACGCGCGCTGGACAACCTACCCCTCTGGCTGCCCTGCGACGGCCGCTCGGTGCGCGATTGGCTGCACGTGAGCGATCACTGCCTGGCCCTCGACACCGTGATCGAACATGGCGAGGCCGGAGAGGTCTACAATGTCGGCGGTGGGCACCAGTTGGCGGACATCGAGCTGGCCCGTGCGATTCTGCGAAGGCTGGGCCGACCGGAAACCCTGATCGAGTGCGCCGGTTCGGGCCCCGGCCGCCGTTGCTGCCTGGACACCGCCAAGGTGCGGCGCCTGGGATGGCGCCCGACGGTCGCATTCGACGAGGGCCTCGCAGAGACGATTGCGTGGTACGCGGGAACCCATGCCTGACTCGCCCATCCTCGTCACCGGCGCCGCGGGCTTTGTCGGCGGCCACCTGCTCGACCTTCTCGAGCCTGGCGGCAGCCTGGTGACCGCGTGGCGCCGGCCGGGCGAGCCGCTTCCTCGCCCCCCCACGGGCGCGAGCTGCCGGTGGATGGAGGTGGACATCCTCGACCCCGCCGCCGTGCGGGCGGCGATCGCCGTTGCGCGCCCGCGTGTCGTCTACCACCTTGCCGGCGCCGCGCATGCCGGTCAGTCGTGGGACAACGCCACCGCAACGCTCCAGGTGAACGTCCTCGGCACCCACCATCTACTGACCGCGCTCGCCGCGGCGGGCTCCGAGGTGCGCGTGCTCGTTCCGGGCTCGGCCCTGGTTTACGCGCCTCAGGAAAGAGCGCTCACCGAGTCCGACCCGCTCGCGCCGCGCAGTCCGTACGCCTTGAGCAAGCTCGCACAGGAGATGTGCGCGGACCTGCCGGCGGACGGCGGCGGTCCCCGGGCGATCGTCACGCGATCGTTCAATCACATCGGCCCGCGGCAGGATCCGTCCTTCTTCGCGGCCGGCTTTGCACGGCAGATCGCGCGAATCGAACAGGGCCAGGCGGAAGCGTCCCTTCGCGTCGGCAACCTCGACGCCCGCCGCGACCTGACCGACGTTCGCGACACGGTCCGCGCGTACGCGGCGCTCGCCGAGCGCGGGCGCCCGGGGCGCGTGTACAACGTCTGTTCGGGCACCGCGCATCGCGTGGGCGACATCCTCGACGGTCTCCTCCGCCGGGCGCGCGTGCCGATCCAGGTCGCGTGCGACCCGGCGCTCTTGCGGCCTCACGACTTGCCCCTGGTGCTCGGCGACCGATCGCGGATCACCGCGGAGACCGGTTGGGCGCCGACGACGACACTCGAGCAGACGCTGGACGACCTGCTCGCCTACTGGCGCGACGCGGTTCGCGATACCTCGCGCGTGTGAAGATCCTCGTGACCGGTGCCACCGGCTACCTCGGCCGTTCCATTCTGGCCGCTTGTCGAGCGGCCGGTCACGACACCGTCGCCTTCTCTCGGCGCGCATCGCAGGCTGGGGTCCCCGGCGAGGCGATCGACGGCGACGTCCGTGACGCGGGCGCGGTGGGGGCCGCGGTGGCGGCATGCGACGCGGTCTGCCACTCCGCCGCGCTCGTCAGCGTCTGGCGCCCGCGCGCCAGCGAGTTCGACGAGGTGAACGTCGGCGGGTTGCGGAACGTCGTTGCCGCCGTGCGACGCGCGGGCACCGACAGGTTCGTGTATACCTCCTCCTTCCTCGCTCTTCCCGCGGCTGGAGGCGCGGAGCCGGGCGCCTGGAACGACTATCAACGGACCAAGGCCGTCGCGGCGCGAGAAGCCGATCAGGCGGTGCGGGACGGCCTCCCGCTCGTGCGGCTGTTCCCCGGTGTGATCTTCGGCCCGGGCGCGATGACCGACGGGAACCTGGTCGGCCGCATGGTCGCCGACCATGTCGCTGGCCGCCTGCCCGGCATCATTGGCGCGGACCGAATCTGGTCGTTCGCGTGGGTGGAAGACGTCGCGGCGGCCCACGTGGCCGCGCTCGAACGCGGGCGCGCCGGCGAGCGCTATTTCGTGGGCGGCGAAAACCAGCGGCAGATGGCGGTGTTCGAGGCGCTGCGCGACCTGACCGGGAGGCGCCTGCCGCGCCGCATCCCCGCGCCGGTCGGCGTCGCCGTGGGCTTGATCGAGGAGTGGCGAGCGGCGATGACCGGTCACGTGCCGCTGCTCACGGTTGGCACTGTCGAGATCCTCCAGCGCGACTGGCCTCTCGACAGCACCCTCGCCACCCGCGATCTCGGCTACCACATCACGCCGGTGAGAGACGGCGTGAAGCGCCTGGTCGAAGAGCTCGAGCGCCCCGAGAACACGCGAGTGCCCGGGGAGCGTGCATCGTGACCGCCATCCGGTTCTCGCGCCGCCAGGTCGTGCACATGGCGATGGGGCTTTTCGCCCTGGCCCTGCGCTTCCTGACATGGTGGCAGGCGGCGGTGTGTGCGTGTGCGGCGTTTCTCTTCAATCTCTTCGTGCTTCCCCGCATCGGCGGCACCACCCTTTACCGGCCCGCCGACATGACGCGCGGCTACCCGCTCGGGATCCTGTTCTACCCCTTGTCGGTCCTGCTGCTGATCCTCGCGTTCCCGCGCCGCCCCGACATCGCCGCGGCCGCGTGGGCGGTGCTCGCGGCGGGCGATCCCGCCGCAGCAGCGGTCGGCACGGCGAGACCGGGAACCCGCCTGCCGTGGAACCGTGACAAGACGGTTGCGGGAACCGTGGCGTTCATCATCGCGGGCAGCATCGGCGGTGTCGCGCTGGCGCTGTGGACGCGGCCGGCCGTGGCGCCGCTGCCTCCGCTGCTGTTCACGCTCGGCGCGCCCGTGATGGCGGCCGTCATCGCCGGGCTCGTCGAGAGCATGCCCGTCCGCCTCGACGACAACATCTCCGTCCCGATCGCCGCGGCCATCGTGCTCGGCGGCCTCGCGCTCATCGACGGCGCCTCCGCCCGAACAGCGGCGGCTTGGCTGCCCCGGGCCTTCGCGCTGGCGCTGGCCGTGAACGTGCTCGTCGCGGCCGCCGGCTGGTTCGCCCGCACCGTCACGACGCCGGGGGCGGTGGCCGGCGCCATCGTCGGGACGGTCGTCTTCACGTTTACCGGCTTCGCAGGATGGACGCTGCTGTTCGCGTCCTTCCTGGTCGCGTCGGTCTCGTCGCGGCTCGGGTTGAAGCGGAAGTCCGTCCTCGGCATCGCGGAGGAACGCGGCGGCCGGCGCGGGCCCGGCAACGCGATCGCGAACACGGGCCTCGCCGCATTCGCGGCGGCGCTCGCCGTGCTCTCCCCGCACGCCGACGGCGCGCTGCTCGCCATGGTGGCCGCGCTGTCTGCAGCGGGCAGCGACACGGTGGCCAGCGAGATTGGCAAGGCATGGGGACGCCGGACCTTCCTCTTCCCCACGCTCGCACGGGTCAGGCCGGGAACCTCTGGCGCGATCTCGCTCGAGGGCACGGCGGCCGGGTTGGTGGCGGCCCTCGGCCTTGCCGCTCTGGCGCAGCCGCTCGGGCTCGTGCATGGCCACGCGGTGTGGTACGCCGCGGCCGGCGCAACGATCGGATCGTTCGTGGAGAGTCTGCTCGGCGCCACGCTCGAGGGGCCGGGCATCGTCAACAACGACCTGCTGAACTTCTTGAACACGGCCGTCGCCGCGGTGGTTGCCCTGGCGCTGGCCTGGATGATTCGATAGAGGTGTGACCTCTCGGACGTTTACCGATGGCCGAACCTGTGACAGGGACACACTCGCCGGCAACGCTGAAGACCCACCTGGAGTTCGCCAGGCCGTTCACGCTGTTCGCGCCGGCGCTTGGGATGCTGTCGGGGGGCGCGACGGCGATTGGCGCGGCGCCGCGCGAAGCCTGGAGCTGGTGGCTGGTGATCTACCCGCTCCTGGGCGCACTCATGGCCGCGGTCCTCAACGCCGCTTCCAACGGCCTCAACCAGATTTACGACTACGAGATCGACGCGGTGAACAAACCGAAGCGCCCCCTGCCCAGCGGCCGGATGACGTTTGGCGAGGCCTGGCGCTTCACCATCGCGATGTTCATCCTGGCGTGGGCGGTCGCGTGGCTGGTGGCGCCCGGCGGACGCCACGAGTGTTTCTGGCTGGTTGTCGCGGCCACGCTCATCACGTGCCTGTACTCCGTGCCGCCGTTCCGCACCAAGCGGCTCGGCATCTGGGCGAACGTCACCGTCGCGATTCCGCGCGGCGCCTTGCTCAAGGTAGCCGGCTGGTCGTCGGTGAAGACGATCGTCGGCCTCGAGCCCTGGTTCATCGGCACGATCTTCGGGCTGTTCCTGCTCGGCGCTACCACGACGAAGGACTTCGCCGACATGGAAGGCGACGCGCGGGGAGGATGCCGCACGCTACCCATTCAGTACGGTGTCCAACGCGCGGCGTGGATGATCTCGCCATCGTTCGTGGTTCCGTTCCTGATGATCCCGCTGGGCGCGTGGGCCGGGGTCCTCACCGGCCACTTCTGGCTGTTGCAGCTGCTCGGCGTCGTGATGACCGCGTACGGCCTGTACGTCTGCTACCTGATGCTCCGCCGGCCGGAAGAGCTGGCCGTCGAGGAGAACCACGTGTCGTGGGCGCACATGTACAGAATGATGTTCGTGGCGCAGATCGGATTTGCGCTCGCGTACTTGCTCTAGGCGGCAGTCAACGAAGTCGACGAAGTCCACGAGGTCAACGAAGTCTAGACTCGACTCCGTCAACTCCGTTGACTCCCGTCGACTTCCCTAAATCCCAACCGCCAGCTGAAGGCCCTCGCCCTCGGCCTTGCACTCGACCACCACCTCGTCGTCCTTCACGCGGACGATGAAGTCGCGGCCGTTCTTCCACTGCTGGCTGATCGGCAGCTTGATCTTGTCGTCGATCACCCGCTTCAGGAAGCGCGCGCCGTAGGCCAGGCTGTAGCCCTCGTTCGACCAGCTTCTCGAGCGCGCCCGGCAGCATCGATCAGCCTGCCGGCCTGCCTGCGCCAGCGTCGTTCGAGACCGCCGCGAGTAGTGCCGCGCGATCTCGCGCACTTCGTCCTGCGTCAGCGGCGTTGAACAGCACCACCTCGTCGATGCGGTTCCGGAACTCGGGCGGGAAGCGGCGTTCGAGCTCGCGCATCACCTCGCCCTGCACCTGCTCGACGCCCACGTTGCGCGAGCAGGAACCCCAGCGGGCTGGTCAGCTTCCGGAAGTGCTCCGACCCGAGGTTCGACGTCATGATGATGATCGCGTCGCTCAGGTAGACGCGCTTGCCGCGGCCGTCGGTCAGCCAGCCTTCGTCGAACGCCTGCAGGAAGAGCGTTCAGCAGGTTCGGGCTCGCCTTCTCCACCTCGTCGAGCAGCACGACGCGTGTACGGATTGTCCCTCAGCTGGTTGGTGAGAATGCCGCCGCGCTCGCGAGCCGACGATGCCGCGCGGCATGCCGATCAGCTTGTCCACCGCCACCGCGCCGTCCTGGTACTCGGACATGTCGATCGCGGATCATCTTCTTCTCGTCGCCGAACAGGAACTCGGCGACCGACTTCGCCAGCTCCGTCTTGCCGACGCCGGTCGGCCCGAGGAACAGCAGCACGCCGTCCGGGCGATCGAAGCCGTCCTTCAGCGGACCCTTGTTCAGCACCAGCCGGCGCGCGACCGCGTCGACGGCGTTGCCGCTGGCCGACGACGCGCTTGGCCGAGCGCGCGCTTCGATGTCCTTGAAGCGATCGGTGACGTCGCGGAAGACCATGTCCTCCGGGATCTGCGCCGACGCTGCGAGATGACGGCGACGACGTCTCGGCGCCTCGACCTCCCAGCGCGCGATCGATCTCCGCGCGCACGGCGGCGGTGTCCAGCCAGCCGATCACCTTGTCCGGCAGGTGCAGGTGGCGCATGTAGCGCGGCGACATCTCGAGCGCCGTGTCGATCGCCTCGTCCAGCATGCTGCACCGAGTAGTTGCGCTCGAGCCGCGGCCGCAGGTTGTAGAGGATCCGGCGCGTCTCCTCGATGGTCGGCTCCGCGACGTGCACGCGTGCGGAACCGCCGCGCCAGCGCCTCGTCCTCCTGGATGTACTCCTTGTACTCGCTCAGCGTCGTCGCGCCGATCATCCGGACCTCGCCGCGCGCGAGCACCGACTTGAACACGTTGGCGGCGTCCGACGGCGCGCCGAGCGCCGAGCCGGCGCCGATCATCGTGTGCGCCTCGTCGACGAACAGGATGAGGTTCGGCCGTTCCTTGATCTCGCGGATGACGTTCTGGATCCGGTCCTCGAACATGCCGCGCAGCATCGTGCCGGCGACCATGCTGTTCATCTGCAGGTTGACGACCTGGCAGTCGCGCAGGCGCACGGGCACGCGTCTCGGGCTCGAACTCGATCCGCCGCGCCAGGCCTTCGACGATCGCGGTCTTGCCGACGCCGGGCTCGCCGATGAGCATGCACCGAGTTGGCGCGCTCGCGGTGGCAGAGGATTTCCAGCACCTGCTCGCATCTCTTCCGTCGCGGCCGAAGACCGGCGGGATCTTGTCCTGCCGCGCGAGCTGGTTGAGGTTGGTGGCGAAGTGCTTCAGGAACGGCGGCAGCTCGAACCGCTTCTGCAAGCCGCTCCTCGCGCAGCTCGATGTCGCGCATGCGGGTGGCGATGCGGGCGACGAGCACCTCGGGCTCGACGCCGTGGCGCCGGATGATCGACACCGGCACGCCCTGGCTCTCCTCGAAGATCGCGGAGAAGAGGTCGGCCGCCTCGATCGCCTGCCGGCCCGCCGCGGCTCGCGTGGTGGAGCGCGAGCTTGAACAGCAGCTTGGTGGCCGGCGCCACGCGCAGGTCGCGATCCGGCGAACGCCGGCATGCACGCTGCAGGTGCTCCTCGAGCGCCTGCAGGATCTCGTGCGGGTTCAGGTCGAGGTCGCGCATCACCTGCGCGAACATGTCCCACTCGACCTGCGCGAACGCCAGGAAGACGTGCTCGTTCGTCAGCAGCGCGTGCTCGCGGCGCCGGGATTCCTCGACCGCGCGGTCGACGACGCGCTGCGCCGATTCCGCCATCTTGTTCTGCGCGATATCGAAGTCTTCCACGAGTCGTCGCCTCCCTCAACCAGTCGCGTTGCCTTCAGGTGGAGCAAAAGCTACGCCACTCGAAAACCGGAGGTTTCGACAGGCGCAACACGCAGTGGAAGAGCAGAAGGGTAAACCGACGAGCCGGACGGCCCGTCGGGCGGGAGAATGAGGGTGGTACGGAAGTAGCGGGTACGCGTGTTCTAGGTAGCTTCTTGCCGCATCGTTCGGCCGTCGCTCCCAGCCCCCAGCCCCCTAGCCAACTCGTTACGCCGTATGCAGCAGCGCGGCGATCCGCTTCTCGGTCGGCGGGTGCGTGCTGAACAGCGAGAACAGCCCCGCCGCCGAAAACGGCTTGATGATGAACATGTGCGCGGTCGCCGGGTTCGCATCGAGCGGAACGCGCTTGGACACCGCCTCGATCTTCTTGAGCGCGTCGACGAGGCCGTACGGGTTGCCGGCGATCGCCGCGCCGCCGGCGTCGGCGGCGAACTCGCGCGAACGCGAGATGGCGGCCTGGATCAGCATCGCCGCGATCGGCGCCAGGATGATCGTCGCGAGCAGCGCAATCGGGTTCGATCCCTCGCGATCGTTGTCGCGGCTGCCGCCGAAGAAGGCCGCGAACTGCGCGATCCGGGCGACCATCATGATGGCCGCGGCAATCGTCGCCGCCACCGAGCTGATGAGGATGTCGCGGTGCTTGACGTGCGCCAGCTCGTGCGCGATCACGCCTTCGAGCTCGTCGCTCGTCGAGGATCTGCAGGATGCCCTCGGTGGCCGCCACCGCCGCGTGCTGCGGGTTGCGCCCGGTCGCAAAGGCGTTCGGAGACATCTCCGGGATGACGTACACCTTCGGCATCGGCAGGTTGCGCCTGGCGACCAGCCGCTCGACCACCCGGTACAGACGCTGCTCGGGGCCCACGGCCTGCGCCCGGTACATCGAGCAGGACGATCTTGTCCGAGAACCAGTACGACACGAAGTTCATGACGACGGCGAAGCCGAACGCGACGACGAGTCCGCTGGCGCCGCCGAGCAATTCGCCGATCACCAACAGGACGCCGCTGAGCAGGCCGAGGAGCAATGCCGTCTTGATGCCGTTTGCCATACTTCTATTTTACGCTTCCCGTCCACCGATCCGCGCGATGAGCCCTGCCACCAGCGCGGCGCGGGGCGCGAGGCGGTCGATGAGCACGTGCTCGTGAGCGGCGTGGGCCCCGTCGCCCTCCGCACCGAGTCCGTCTAAAGTAGGAACCCCCCGAGCGGCCGTGAAATTCCCGTCCGAACCGCCGCCCGTCGCTCCCTCGCCCAGGCCGAAGCCCAGCTCCTGCGCGACCGCTTCCGCGTGGCGGAAGAGCCGTGCCACGTCTTCGGTGCGCTCGAAGGGCGGCCGATCGAAACCGCCGCGCCAGTGCAGCGAGGTCCGAGGATTCGTCGGGGAGAGCGCCCGCAGGGCGGTCTCGAGGCGCGTCGCCTCCGCGCGGGTGACCGCCCGCGCGTCGATGATGGCGCGCGCTTCATCCGGCACGACGTTCGCCCGCGTCCCGCCCGACACGAGGCCCGGGCTCACGGTGGTGCCCCTCGCCCGGTCCTGCAGCCGATCGATCGCCAGCAGCTGCCCGGCGAGCTCGAGGATCGCGCTCGCGCCTTTCTCGGGCTCGATGCCCGCGTGTGCCGCGACCCCGCGGACCGTGAGCTCGAACTCGCCGCACCCCTTGCGCGACGTCTTGAGGGCGCCACCGGGAAGGGCGGGCTCCAGCACGAGCACGGCGTCGCTCTGGAGCGCCTGCTCCTCGATGAGCGGTCGGGAGGCGGCGCTGCCCGTCTCTTCGTCGCCGGTCAGCAAGACAGCAATCCTTGGAAGCCGCCGCGGCGCCACCGCGCGCAGCGCCCGGATCGCCTCCAGCCCAATGACCACGCCCGCTTTCATGTCGAACACGCCCGGGCCGTGCAGCCGTCCGGCCTGGACGCGAAGAGGCATCCGATCGAGCTGACCCAACGGCCAGACAGTGTCGAGGTGACCGAGGAGCAGCACCCGCTTCCCGGCGTCGCCGAACTCCGCCAGGACGCAGTTGCCGGCCGTCTCGCGCGCGAGGATGGTCGCCACGCCGCCGAGGTCTTGGAGGAGGGCGGCCGCCGCGCGTGCGCACGCGTCTACAGCCTTCTTGTCCGGGGACGGCGACTCCAACCTCGCGAGCGCGTCGAGCACGCCGACCATTTCGGCTCGGCGGGATTCGCAAAAGGCCAGCAGGTGTTTCATAATTGGGCCATGAAGCAGCTGTACGGCGCCGTCATCCTTGTCATGGCCCTGGCGGCCGGCGCATCCGGGCAGCCGCCCCAACAGCCGCCCGTGCCGCAGCCGTACCCGAAGCCGGGGCAGCCGCCACCGAAGACCGGGCAGCCGCCAGTCAAGCCCGCGACCGCGGAGCCGGCCACGCCTGCCGCTCCGCGCCCTGTCGCGCCCCAGCCCGCCGAAACACCCGGCGAAGCGACGCTCGGCCTCCCGATCTACCCGAACGCGCAGTTTCTCGCGTCTTATGACGCAGGGCGCGGCCAGCGCTACTACCTGTTCGGCACCACCGCCAGTTTTGCCGATGTCGTCAACTACTACAAGTCGGTGCTGAAGCAGAAGGGCGAGCTGGTCTTCGAGGAGCCGGCGACGCACGAATTCGAGGTGGGCCGGTTCCGGGAAGACACGATGGCGTTTCCGCCGAGCGTCACGGTGAAGGACTACACATGGGGCGGCATGCGCGGGTACATGAACCCGAAGCCGGGAGCCGAACCGGCACGCTTCCCCACCGTCGTGCAGGTCGTGCCGATCCCACCGGCCGCCGCGGAACCGCGCCGATAGGCCGGTGCCCCGCCGTCTTACGTTTTGCGTTGCCGGTTTTCGATTCTAGTAGGCTGACCCCGCCGCCCTTCCCGGACACCCCGCCCGGTCCCCGCCATTTGTATACTGGAGCCATGGCGCGTAAGAAGGCCGTTCGGCGAAAAAAGGTCAAGCCGGGGTCCGTGGGCCTGTCGCCCGCCGACACCAAGTCGGCCCCCACCGCGGAACTCCAGCAACTCGCCAGCCAGGTGGAGGCCGACGGCGGCTCGGTGCTCGGCGTCTATCGCGAGCCGTTCGGCGGGAAGGAACTTCTGCTCGCGGCGCTGCCGATCGACCGCGTCGAACCGACGCCGTACCAGCGGGACGCCTCTGACACCCACGTGAAGCGGCTGATGACGGTGATCGAGAAGATCGGCCGCTTCCTCGATCCGGTCGTCGCGGTGCGTCGCAACGAGGCGTACTGGACGCCCAACGGCAACCATCGCCTCCAGGCGATGAAGCGCCTCGGGGCGCAAACCGTGGTCGCCCTCGTCGTGCCGGAGCACGAAGTCGCCTTCAAGATCCTCGCCCTGAACACCGAGAAGGCCCACAACCTGCGCGAGAAGGCCCTCGAGACGATCCGGATGGCCAGGGAGCTGGCGGCGCTGTCCAGGCAGCCGGAATCAGACTACGCGTTCGAGTTCGAGGAGCCTTCGTACCTGACACTCGGGCTCTGCTACGAGCAGCGCCCGCGTTTCAGCGGCGGCGCCTACCAGCCGGTGCTGCGGCGCATCGAGATGTTCCAGGAGGAGGCGCTCGCGCGCGCGCTGTCGCGGCGCGAGAAGTGGGCCGGCAAGGTGATGGCGATCGACGACCGCGTCGCGGCGGTCGTCGATCAACTGAAGAAGCGCGGCCTCACCAGCCCGTACCTGAAGCCGTTCGTCGTGGCCCGCATCAACCCGATTCGGTTCTCGAAGGCCACCGAGTTCGACGTCGACGAGGTGCTGGGCAAGATGGCGGCCGCCGCCGATCGGTTCAACGTCGAGAAGGTGAAACAGGAAGACGTCGCCCGCGCCGGCGGCGTCCCCGAGGAGTAGCCGCGCCCTCCGTGACCGCGCGAGGCGAAGCGGAAGCTCCGCCCTGCACGAGACCTCGCGTCAGCGCGCCTTCTTGGCCGTCCGCTTCTTCCCGCGCGCGGGCTTCTTCTTCGGCGCCCCGTCCCCGGCCGAGGCGTCCTTGGCCAGCTCCACGACAACGCGCAGCGACGTCTGCGCCGAGAAGATGATGCCGACCGGGAACTCGAACTTGGGATCCGCGTGTACGAGCGTCTCCTGCGCGTCTTCGAGGAGGGCGATCGCGTCTTCGACGCGCGCCATCGCGCCTTCCAGGATCGTCAGCTCTTTCTTCGTCACGTGGGCTCCTTTGTCAAAATGTCCGCTGCACAGCTTATCATTTCGTCATGGAGCTGCGGGATCGTGTTGCGCTGATCACGGGGGGGAAGCGGATCGGCCGGGCCGTCGCCCTGGCGCTCGCCGCGCGGGGTGCGGACATCGTCCTCGGCTACCGGGGCTCGAAAGCCGAGGCGGACGACACGGCCGCCGCGGTGGAGCGCCTGGGGCGACGCAGCGCCGTCGTTGCGGCCGACGTGTCGCGGGCGGGGGACTGTGAGGCGCTCGTTCGCGCGGCGGTCGAGACCTTTGGCCGGCTCGACGTCCTGCTGAACATGGCGTCGATCTACCGGCCGGTCGAATTCGATCGGCTGACCGCCGACGAGTGGGAGGCCAACCTCGCCGTGAACCTCTCCGCCGCCTACCACTGCTCGCACACGGCGGCGCCGCGCATGCGCGAGGCCCTGGGCGGCCGGATCATCAACTTCGCGGATTGGCTGGCGGCGAGCGGCCGGCCGCAGTACCGCGGCTTCACCGCGTACTACGTGGCCAAGGCGGGCGTCATCGCGCTCACCGAGGCCCTCGCGCTGGAGCTCGCGCCCGACCGCATCCTGGTCAACGCCATCGCGCCCGGCCCGATCGTGCCGCCACCCGACCTGTCGGAGCAGGAGTTGCGGGAGGTGGCCACCGCGACACCACTCGGCCGCTGGGGCGGCGAAGAAGAGATCGTCAAGGCGGTGCTGCTGCTGGTCGAATCCGACTTCATCACCGGCGAGACAATCCGGATCGATGGAGGCCGGCATCTACGCTGACGGATTGACGGATTGGCGATTGGCGATTGGCGATTGGCGATTGTCACCGCAATCCGTCATTCGCCACTCGTCAATTCGCCTAGCCCCTAGCCCCTAGCCCCTAGCCCCTATTCCAGCGTGAAGTTCACCGTGACCGTCATGATGACCGTCTGGGGCGAGCCGTCCACGACGACCGGCGTGAATTCCCACTGGCGAACGGCATCCAGGGCGGCCTGATCGAGCAGTGACACCGAGCGCAGGATCTTCGCGTCCTTCACTTTCCCGTCCGGGCCGACAGCGATTTCGAGAATCACCACGCCCTGCACGCCTGCGTCCTTCGCGTCCTTGGGGTAGACGGGCTTCACGTCGACGATCTTCGTCGGCGCCTTGATCGGTCCTCCAACGCGCAACGCCCGCTCGCCGTTTGGCAACTCGCCCCACACTTTGACGGTCTTCGGATCGACGCCGCCTTCGACACCACCTGCCACGCCGCCTTGGACGCCGCCGCCCACGCCGGACCCGACGCCTCCAGCCACGCCGCCTTTCACGCCGGCCGGCGGACCGTCATCGAGCGTGAAGTTCACCGTGACGGTCATCTGGATCGGGAATCCCGCCGGCTTGAACTTCCACGCGAGAACGGCCTCGAGCGCCGCGACGTTCAGCTTCGGCACCGACCGGAGGACCCGGGCGTCGCTCACGATACCGTCCGCGGCGATGCGCGTTTCGAGGATCACCACACCCTGCACGTGCGCCTGCTGAGCGTCGTCTGGGTAGATCGGCTTCACGTCCTTGACCTTCGTTGGCGGTCGGACGTTGCCGCCGACGAGAACGGGCGGCTGGTCCGACAGGTCGCCGCTCGACGCCGCCGGGTTGAACCCAACCAGGAACGCCAGCGGGCGGCCGGGGGAGAACTTCCACTGCTTCACCGCGGCCATTGCGATGGTCGCGAGATCCGTCGGCCCCACGGCCGGGGTCGCTGCCGTCACGGCTCCCGACGCATCGGTTTCGACCTTGACGATCACTGGCGTCTCAACCGAACCCG
The DNA here is from genome assembly GCA_963724775.1 of uncultured Acidobacteriota bacterium. Classification (GTDB taxonomy): domain Bacteria; phylum Acidobacteriota; class Vicinamibacteria; order Vicinamibacterales; family Fen-181; genus CAVRWB01. The sequence continues at coordinate 178,684 of CAVRWB010000012.1, read as the reverse complement.
CGGGGAAGGCCGGCCGCGCATCCTTCAACTTGGCCACCGCGGGCTGCGCTGGCTGCGCGGGGGGTTGCGGGCGTTGGGAAATCTGCCCCGGCTTCGCGGCGGCGGCAGCCTGCCCGGCATCGATCGCGGCATGGAGAGGGAAGGCGACGACGGCGGCCCGCCCGGCGAGCAGCAGGACGACGGCCATCGCGACAAACGACAGGACGAGACGCGGCCGGGACATGCGGACCTCCTTCAAGAGCAGCGCAACCCGATAGGCAAGGTGCGATCGGCCGAGGAACAGGGACGCCGGGACGAACAGCGATCCGCGGTCCGGGGAGGCGAGGCGCAGCAGCGCGTCGAGGTACGGCTTGCGTGCGCCGAGATGACGGACGACTTCCTGATCCACGACCTGCTCGCGCGCGAGCCGGATTTGGCGGGTCAGCCACCAGGCGGCAGGATGGAACCAGGCAACGGCGCGAACGACCTCGTCGCCGACGTTTCTGATCCAGTCGCGCCGCCGGACGTGCACCAGCTCGTGGCACGCGATCGCCTTCTGCTCGTCCTCGGCGAACGCCGTGAAGTCACTCGGGACGACAACGACGGGTCGGAGGAGACCGAAGGTCACCGGGCGCGCGGGCGTCGGCGCCACGCGGAACTCGGCGTCTGCACGAGCGAGGCCGATGGCATCCACCACGCTGCCTGGTCGCGGATCGAGGCGGGCGGCTCGGCGCCGCACGCGGGCGAGCGTCACGAGCCCGAAGAGGAACCAGCCGGCCCGAGCGGCGATCCCAGCGCCGACCACGTCGAGGATGCCGATTCGCGGAAGCGCAGGAGAGGCGAGCCCGCTGCCAGCGGCGGAGGGTGCCGCGCCCGTCGGCGCGGTCACCCGCTCGGTCTGGGTGGGCGCGAGCGCGATTGCCGGAAGCGGCTGCGGAAGCCAGGGCTGGATGGCCGGCAGGAGCAGGCACGCGAGCAGCAGCGCGCGCCAGTAGGCCAGACGGGCACGCGGCGAGCGCATCCCGAACAGCCACGGGAGCGGCGCGCCGGCGAGCGCCAGCACGCCGGCCTGGACGGCGAGCGCGGCCAGGTTGTCGACGGTCACGGGGATCATTTCTCTACCTCCCGCACGAGGCGCTCGAGCTGCTCGATCTCGTCCTTCGACAGGCGGCGGTCTTCCACCAGGTGCACGAGGAGGGGGTGCGCCGAACCGTTGAAGACGCGATCGACGAACTCGCGGACCATCGACCGCAGGACCAGCCGCTCGGCGTGGGCCGGCCGGTAGATGAACGCGCGGTTCTCGCGTCGCGTCTTCAGGTAACCCTTCCGCTCGAGCACCCGCATCATCGTCATCACCGTGGTGTAGGCGATCTTGCGGCGCTCCAGCAGCGTCTCGTAGACGTCCCTGACGCTCGCCTGGCCCTTCTGCCAGACGATCTTCATGATCTCGAGCTCCTGGGGGGTCAGCGTGGCGCTTCGCGGTCTCATACTAATAAAATAGTACTAACAGTGCAGGATGTCAAGCGCCCTCCCGGACAGGCGGGACGCCTGTCCTACCGTTGCACCTTTGGACCCGTGCACCTTTGCACCTTTGCACCCTTGCACCCTTGCACCCTTGCACCTTTGCACCCTTGCACCCTTGCACCCTTGCACCCTTGCACCCTTGCACCCTTGCACCCTTGCACCTTGCACCCGTTAGAATGTTCTGCCCCTGGAGGTTAGACACCGTGCGACACCCGATGACCAGGCTCTTGGCTCTCGTCCTCTTCCTCGGACTGTTCCTCGCCGGCCCGGCGGCCGGGCAGATGGCCTGGATGGACCTGGCCAAAACGCCCCCGATGGGATGGAACAGCTGGAACAAGTTCGGCTGCGACGTCAGCGAGCAGCTGATCAAGGGAATGGCAGACACGATCGTCGCCACGGGCATGAAGGACGCCGGCTACCAGTTCATCGTGATCGACGACTGCTGGCAGGTGTCGCGCGACAAGAACGGCAACATCGTGCCCGACGCGCAGCGCTTTCCCTGCCGGCATGAAGGCGCTCGCCGACTACGTCCACTCGAAGGGCCTGAAGTTCGGCGTCTACTCGGATGCCGGTGCGCGAACCTGCGAGGGCCGGCCGGGCAGCGCTGGCTACGAGGTGGAGGATGCCCGGATGTACGCCTCGTGGGGCGTCGACTATCTGAAGTACGACTGGTGCAACTCCGACGGGCAGGACGCGAAGATCGCGTACGCCGACGATGCGCGACGCGCTTGAAGGCGAGCGGTCGCCCGATCGTGTTCAGCATCTGCGAGTGGGGCCGGAACCAGCCGTGGACGTGGGCGCGCGGCGTCGGGCACCTATGGCGGACGACCGGCGACATCAACGACAGCTGGGCGAGCTTCGCGCGCCTGCTGGACCAGCAAGTCGGGCTGGAGAAGTTCGCGGGACCGGGCGGCTGGAACGACCCCGACATGCTGGAAGTGGGCAACGGCGGCATGACGACGCCCGAGTACCGGGCCCACTTCAGCCTCTGGTGCCTGCTCTCCGCGCCGCTGATGGCCGGCAATGACCTGCGCAACATGACGCCGGAGACCCAGCAGATCCTGACCAACAAGGACGTGATCGCGATCGACCAGGACGCGCTCGGCCGCCAGGGCTATCGCGTGCGCAAGAACGGGGACCTGGAGGTGTGGGCGAAGAAGCTCTCCGGCAAGGACTACGCCGTGGTGCTCCTCAACCGGGGCAAGACCGACGCCACCATCGCGGTCTCGTGGCAGGAGATCGGCTTGCCGTACGACGCTGCGCCGCTCGTCCGCGATCTCTGGACGAAGAAGGAGACGCCGGGCGTCAAGGGCACCTTCGTCGCGACGGTGCCGTCGCACGACGTGGTCATGATCAGGGTGGTTCAGTAGAGCAGGGTTGAAGCCCTGCTCCTTCCGATGATCCTCGGCCGAACTGTGACGCCGCTGCCGTGGGTCTTCGGAAGGCGCAGGCCTTTAGGCCTGTGCATCACCGTCCGTTGCCTGCCGTCTGCCTGACGTAGATCTCCCTCTCCCTCTTGAACTCCTCCGACCGCTCTTCCATCCCCGTCTTCGCGGCCTCCTCGGCGCTCAGCCCCTTCGCCGCGGCGTACTCGCGCAGCTGCTGGGTGATCTCCATGCTGCAGAACTTCGGGCCGCACATCGAGCAGAAGTGCGCGAGCTTCGCGCCCTCCGCCGGCAGGGTGGCATCGTGCATGGCCCGCGCGGTGACCGGGTCCAGCGAGAGCCGGAACTGATCCTCCCAGCGGAACTCGAACCGCGCCTTCGAGAGCGCATCGTCCCATTCCTGGGCGCGCGGGTGGCCCTTGGCCAGGTCGGCCGCGTGCGCCGCGATCTTGTAGGCGATCACGCCGGCCTTCACGTCGTCGCGGTCGGGCAGGCCGAGGTGTTCCTTGGGCGTGACGTAGCACAGCATGGCGGTGCCGTACCAGCCGATCATCGCGGCGCCGATCGCCGAGGTGATGTGGTCGTACCCTGGAGCGATGTCGGTCGTGAGCGGCCCGAGCGTGTAGAACGGCGCCTCGTCACACCACTCGAGCTGCTTCTCCATGTTCTCCTTGATCAGGTGCATGGGAATGTGGCCCGGGCCCTCGTTCATCACCTGGACGTCGTACTCCCACGCGATGCGCGTCAGCTCGCCCTGCGCCTTCAGCTCGGCGAACTGCGCCTCGTCGTTCGCGTCGGCAATCGAGCCAGGCCGCAGCCCGTCACCCAGCGAGAACGCGATGTCGTAGGCCTGCATGATCTCGCAGATTTCCCGGAAGTGCGTCCAGGTGAAGTTTTCCTGGTGATGCGCCAGGCACCATTTCGCCATGATCGAGCCGCCGCGCGAGACGATGCCCGTCACGCGCCGCGCCGTCAGGTGAATGTGACGCAGCAGCACCGCCGCGTGGATCGTGAAGTAGTCGACACCCTGCTCGGCCTGCTCGATCAGCGTCTCGCGGAAGATCTCCCAGGTCAGATCTTCGGGCCGGCCGCCGACCTTCTCGAGCGCCTGGTAGATCGGCACAGTGCCGATCGGCACCGCCGAGTTGCGCAGGATCCACTCGCGCGTCTCGTGGATGTCCTTGCCCGTCGACAGGTCCATCACCGTGTCGGAACCCCAGAGCGTCGCCCACCGCAGCTTCTCGACCTCCTCCTCGATCGACGAGGACACCGCGGAGTTGCCGATGTTCGCGTTGATCTTCACCAGGAAGTTGCGACCGATGATCATCGGCTCGGTCTCCGGGTGGTTGACGTTCGCCGGGATGATGGCCCGGCCGCGGGCCACCTCGGCCCGCACGGACTCCGGATCGAGCCCTTCCCGGGCGGCGATGAACTCCATCTCGGGGGTCACGACACCCTTGCGCGCGAAGTGCAGCTGCGTCACCGGCCCGGTGCCCCTCAGCGCGGTGCGGCCTTTCGCCGCAAGGGCCGGCGACATCTTCGCCTCGCCCGTGAGCGCCCGCGACCGGGGGATCTCCTCCACACCGCCCCGCGCGAGAATCCACTCCCGGCGCAGCGGCGGCAGGCCCTCGCGAACGTCGGCGCCTTGCGGGCCGCTCGTGTCGTAGACGCGCAGGGGCGGCTCGCCGCCGGACAGCGCGATCTCTCGCATGGGCACTCGCACGCGCCCAGCCTGGACATAGACCTTGCTCGATCCCGGGAACGCGGTCTCGAGGCTCGCGGAGGACAGCGGCACGGACGTGAGGGGCTTGGACATAGGATGGCTCAGGGCTTAAGGTTCGAGGCTCAGGGCGAAGGCGGGAAAGCGTGGCGGGCGGCCGCGCTCCCTCCGCCGGTCTCAACCGGATCAGGTTCCAAGGGTGGTCTCTCAATCCCGGCGGGATACCCCTGGCGGCTGGTTTCACTATAGCACCGCGCGGCGTCGCGTCGGGCGAGCGTGCGCGGCTAGCTGAACAAGACTCCACACCACCTTACGCGCAGCGCTATACTGCACGGCGGATTTCGGCCAGCGGAGGTGCTGTCTTGGTCCCGTTCATTGCAGCCTGCCTCGCGCTCTTGTCCGCCAATGGAGTGCCCGTTGCGGCGTCCGCGCCGCCGGCGCACGCGACGACGCTGGCCAAGGCCGCGCCGCAGGAGTCTACGCGACCCTACCCCCTCGCTCGCGTTGAATTCACGGGACTGCGCCTCGTCCCGCGCGCACGGGCTCTCGCCATTGCTGGCCTTCGGACGAACACGACCGTCACGGCAAGGGATGTCGAGGCTGCGACGGCGCGGCTGGCGGACTCCGGCCTGTTCGCGTCCGCGAGCCACCGGTACCGAATGGAGGGCTACAGCCTTGTCGTCATCTTCGTCCTGGAAGAAGCGGCGTGGGACACGCCCGTTGTCTTCGACAACTTCGTGGGCTATCGGGACGAGGAGCTGACAGCCGCTCTTGCCGCCCGGTTTCCGGTTTTCAAAGGGAACGCACCCGACCAGCCAGCGGTGCTGAACCGGATCGCCGCCACGCTGAAGGGCGTCGTGGGGAGCCGCCATCCCTCGGCGAACGTCAGCTACGTGACAGCCGGCGCGTCGTCGCGCCTTCCCCGGCACTACCGCTTTCGCATGGAGCTGCCGGGTCGCACCTTTCCGATCTGCTGCGTGGCGATCGCCGGCCTGTCGGGAGACGGCCAGATCGCAGCGGCCGACAAGGCTCGTTCGCTCGTCGGCACCGACTACTCGCGCGACTTCGTCGGCGAGTTCGCCGAGCGGACGGTGCGGCCCGTGGCACAGCGGGGAGGCCATTACCTCGCGCGCATCGTTTCCTCGACGCTCAACGCGTCGCAGGATGAGGCGTGCCCGGGCGGGGCGGACGTGACGATCACGATCGAGACAGGCCGGTCCTACACGTGGGGAACGGTCGGGTGGGCGGGCGCGTCGGCGGCGCGGCCGGAGGATCTGTCAGCCGTGCAGCGAATGCGGCCCGGCGAGCCCGCCGAGGCCGAGCGGCTGCAGCAGACGATCGACGCGGCCGTGCGCTGGTATCACGATCGCGGATACATGACCGTCCAGGTGTCGCCGGTCACGGCGGTGTACGAAGACCGGGCGAGCGTGGACTGCGACATGAGCGTGGACGAAGGCGCCCGCTTCCGCTTCGGCCGCCTGGAACTGAGCGGACTCGACGCCGAGGCTCTGGCCCGGATCCGCGATCGCTGGAGCCTGGCGGCGGGCGAGTTCTACGACGGCGAGTACACGCGGCGCTTCGTCGCCCAGGTGCGCGACGCCGAGGCATCGGCACTGGCCGGCCGCACGAGCATCACGATCCGCGAGCGGCCAGACGCCACCGCCGTCCGCGTCGATGTGACCCTCGAGTTTGCCAAGAGCGGATCGTAACGCGCCGGCCTCCGCCTGCGCACCCTCCCAGTCGTCGCGGGCCTCCGTGACTGCGCTATTCCAGCCGCCGCAGGATGAAGCACTTGAGGTAATAGCTCTCGGGGACGCCGAGGAGCACCGGGTGGTCGCGGGCCTGCATCCGCTTCTCCACCACGTCCACGTGCACGTGCGCGTCGAGCGCGGCCTCGTACACGACCTGGGCGAACGTCGCCTCGTCCACGTTGTACGAGCAACTGCACGTCACCAGGTACCCGCCCGGCTTCAGGATTCTCAGCGCGCGCAGGTTGATGTCACGGTAACCGGACAGCGCCTTGGACACGGCCGCCTTGTTCTTCGCAAAGGCGGGCGGGTCGAGCACGATGGTGTCGAAGCGCTCGCCCTCGTGCTCGAGGCGGCGCAGTTCGTCGAAGACGTTGGCCTCGCGCGCCTGCACCTGCGCGAGGTGGTTGCGCGAGGCGTTGGCCGTGATGCGCGCGACGGCGTCCGCCGAGACGTCGATGGCGGTCACCTCCTCGCACGCTGGCGCCAGGCGCAGCGCAAACGCGCCGTTGTAGCTGAAGCAGTCGAGCGCGCGGCCCCGCGCGTAGGCCGCCGCCGCCCCCCGGTTCTCGCGCTGGTCGAGGAACAGGCCGGTCTTCTGCCCCTTCCACAGATCGACGTCGTACTCGACGGGTCCCTCGCGCACGACAACGGACGGCGGCACGTCGCCGTGCAGCACCTCGACGCGAGCCTCCAGCCCCTCGAGCGCCCGGACCTTCGAGTCGTTGCGCGCGAGGATTCCCACCGGGCCGAGCAACTCCACGAGCAGCGCGGTGAGTTCCGGCAGGAGCCGCTCGGTGCCCTGCGAGAGCGACTGCAGCACCAGGTAGTCGCCGTAGCAGTCGACGACCAGCGACGGCAGGAGGTCGCCTTCGCCGTGCACCACGCGGTACGCGGTGGCGTCGATCGCCAGCGACTGGCGGAATGCGATCGCGGCCTGGAGCCGGCGCCGCAGCAGCGAGCGGTCGGCAGCCTCCTCGCCGTGCGTCAGGAGCCGGAGGGCGATCTGCGATCGGTCGCTGTAGAGCGCCTGGCCCACGCGCCGGCCGCGCGCGCCCGTCACCACGACCGTTTCCCCGGCCGAGGCCTTCGCCTCGACGACGTCGGACCGGTAGATCCAGAGGTGACCCGCGCGGATACGCTCTTCCCCGCGCGCGGTGATGGCGACGGTCGGCATGGGGGGATTATGACAGGCTCTCGGCTTCAGGCTCCAGGCTCTAGGCTCTCGGCGCGAGTCGAGCGCCAAGAGCCGAAAACCTACAACGGGTTTCAAAACCCTGCCGACGGCCACTTCTAGAGCCTAAAGCCTAGAGCCTAAAGCCGATGGAGTACAATCTCGTCGTGCGCATTGCGATCGCGGCGGACCACGCCGGGTACATCCTGAAGGAGGCCATCAAGCAGGCCCTCGACTCCACCGCCGACCAGGTCGAGGACCTCGGCACCGACAGCGACGCGTCCGTGGACTACCCCGACTTCGCGGCCGCCGTCGCGCGCCGCGTCGCCTCGGGGACGTGCGACCGCGGCATCCTCGTCTGCGGCACCGGCATCGGCATGGCGATGGCAGCGAACAGGATCGCGGGGGCCCGGGCCGCGACCGCGTGGAACGCGGATACAGCCCGCCTCGCGCGAGAGCACAACGACGCCAACATCCTCGCGCTCGGCGCCCGCGTGCTGCCCGCCGAGGTGGCGATCGCCCTGGTCCGCATCTTCCTCGACACGCCGTTCACAGGCGGCCGCCACCAGGGGCGCGTGGACAAGATCGACGCGCTCGCCAGCCGGCAGGGCGGCTGAAGCGTGCGGCGCGACACCGACGCGAGCCGCTTCGTCGCCAGCGTCGACCTGGTTTTCGAAGACGACGGCCTTCTTGCGCGCGCGATTGACGAGTTCGAGCCGCGCCCCGGCCAGCGCGCGATGGCGCGTGCCGTGGCCGACGTCATCGAGGAAGGCGGCGTCCTCCTGGCGGAGGCCGGCACGGGCACGGGCAAGACGATGGCGTACCTGGTTCCGGCGATTCTCAGCCGCCGCCGCATCCTGGTCTCGACCGGCACGAAGACCCTCCAGGAACAGATCTTCAACAAGGACCTCCCGGAACTGCGAGGCGCGCTCGGCATCCCGTTCACCTCGACCTGCATGAAGGGGCGGGGCAATTACCTCTGCCTTCATCGCTTCGAGGCGTTCCGCGAGAATCCCATGGCGATGGCGTTCGTGGACCCGGACGTGGTCGATGCGCTGTCCGACTGGGCCCGGCAAACCGAGACGGGCGACCGCGCGGAACTGGAGACGCTGCCGGACGAGGCGTCCTTCTGGCCGGAGATCGCCGCGACGAGCGAGAACTGCGTCGGCTCGGAGTGCCCGCGCTTCCAGGACTGCTTCATCACCCGCATGCGCCAGCGCGCGGCGGAGTCGGACGTCGTCATCGTCAATCACCACCTGCTGTGCGCGGATGCGTCCGTGCGGCAGAACGCGTACGGGGAGGTCATCCCCGAGTGCCACGTGGCGATCATCGACGAGGCGCATCAACTGGAGGACGTGGCGACGCAGTACTTCGGTGTCGTGGTCAGCAGCTACCGGGTGGAGGACCTGCTGCACGACGCCGAGAGGCAGCTCGCCGCGGGGACCATCAAGGGCGACGGCAGCGACGTTCGCCAGGCAATCGGCCGGGTGCAGGATCGCGGCGCGCTCTTCTTCCTGCAGCTTGCCAACCTTCCGCGCGCGAACGGGCCGGGCGAGGACCGGCGGCGCGTGACGAGCGAGCTGCTCGCCGGCGTGCACGATCCCGGGACCTCGCTGATGGGCGCGCTCGACGAGCTGCAGGGCGCCATCGCGCTGCTGCCGGATGCCGGCGAAGACGCCCAGGCGATCGGCCGCCGGGCGGGCGAGATCCGCGACGACTTGCGCTTCCTGCTTCGCGCCGCGGATCCGGACTTCGTGTACTACCTCGAGGTCCGCGGCCGCGGCGCCTTCCTGCGCGCCTCGCCGATCGACGTATCCACGATCGTGCGCGAGCTGCTGCTCGATCGCATGCAGGCCACTGTCCTCGCCTCTGCCACGCTGTCCGTCGCCGGCTCCTTCGAGTACGTCCGGCGGCGCCTGGGCATCCGCGAGGCCGAGGAAGTGCGGCTCCCCTCAGAATTCGACTACGCCGAGCAGGCGCTGCTGTACCTGCCGCCGCGGATGCCCGACCCCCGGTCGCCCGCGTTCGTGGAAGCCGCCGCGCGCGAGGTCGTCGAGATCCTGCGCCACAGCGAGGGCCGCGCGTTCGTCCTGTTCACCAGCTACGCGATGCTGCGCCAGATCGAGCGTCGCCTCGCGGACGTGCTCGACTACCCGCTGCTGGTGCAGGGCACGGCCCCGCGCTCGCTGCTGCTCCGTCAGTTCCGATCGCTGGGCAACGCGGTGCTCCTCGCGACGTCCAGTTTCTGGCAGGGTGTCGACGTCGTGGGCGAAGCCCTGAGCTGCGTCATCATCGACAAGCTCCCTTTCGCCTCGCCAGGCGACCCGATCACGGCAGCGCGGATTGACGCGATCAATGCACGCGGGGAGAGCGCCTTCTCGACGTACCAGCTGCCGCTCGCCATCCTGACGCTGCAACAGGGTCTCGGGCGGCTGATCCGGCATCGCCGCGATCGAGGCGTCCTGGCGGTGCTCGATCCGCGGATTCGTACGAAAGGCTACGGGGCGAGGTTCCTCGAGGCGATGCCCCCCGCGCCGGTGACCTCCCGGATAGACGACGTTGGCCGGTTCTTTGCCCGGTAGCCCTTTCTTCCCCCGGCGCCGGTCTCCGGCTTCTCGACCGCCACGCCTCTTCACGGCCGGGGTGCGTCCTCCATTCTCGAGGCATTCTCGAGGCTGGAAGGGCGCTAACTGGCTGATTTCGGTGTAGACTAGGGGGGGTTCACGGCCCCCGCCGCGATTCTACTCACACACTACTACTGACGGAGGTTCAGATGCTTCCCGTATCATCCGGCCGCCGGGCGCTGCTGATTGCGCTTGCGGTGCTCGTGGCCGTTGCCATGGCGTGGCCCGTGTCGGCCCAGTCGACCGGCATGTGCAAGGGCAAGGTCGTCGACAAGGAAGGTAAGCCGGTCGAGGGCGCCAAGGTCACCATCGCGTTCAAGGATGGCATCTCCCGCTCCTACGAGGTGAAGACCAATAAGAAGGGGGAATTCATCCAGATCGGGCTGCCGCCCGGCAACTACAAGGTCACCGCCGAGAAGGAGAAGCTCGGTGCGCAGTCGTTCGATGCGCGCGTCCGCCTCGGCGATGCGGCCGAGGTCAACTTCGCCCTCGCCCCCGGCGCTGCCGGCGTGTCGATGACGAAGGAAGAAGCGGCGAAGGCCGCGGCCGTCAAGAAGCTCTTCGAAGAGGGGGTGGCGGCCAGCCGCGCGAATGACCACGATGCGGCGATTGCGAAATTCACCGAGGCGACCACGCAGCTGCCCGGCTGCTTCGACTGCTACTACAACATCGGCTTCGCCTACGCGCAGAAGAAGGAATACGACAAGGCCGAAGAGGCGTTCAAGAAGGCCCTCGAGATGAAGCCGGAATACGTCGAGGCGTACAACGGCCTCGCGACCATCTACAACGCCCAGAAGAAGTTCGACCAGGCGCAGCAGGCCAGCCAGAAGGCGGCCGAGCTCGCGGCGGCGGCGGGCCCCGCGGGCGGCGGCGGTGGCGTGGATGCGCTCTACAACCAGGGCGTCATCGACTGGAACGCCGGCAAGGCCGAGGAAGCCAAGGCGCACTTCGAAGAAGCGATCAAGATCAAGCCCGACCACGCCGATTCGCACTACCAGCTGGCGATGTGCTTCGTCAACCTCGGCAAGCTGCCCGAGGCGGCGACCGAGTTCGAGGCATACCTCAAGCTCGCGCCCGAGGGACAGTACGCGGCGCAGGCCAAGGCGCTCGTCGCCCAGCTGAAGAAGTAAGGCGAGGTCGACGGGCCGAGTCGATATCGCGGTGACCACCGGTCGCCGGCGGGCCAGTCCCTCCGGCGACCGTTCTTGTCTGCGACCGACCCCGTCTGTTCCGAACACCGTGACGCTCGACGACGACCTCCCCGAACGACTGGCCGGCGTGCAGAGCCGGATCGCGCGGGCCGCGGCCCGCGCCGGCCGAGCCGTCGGCGACGTGAGGCTCGTGGCGGTGTCGAAGACTTATCCGTTCGACCGGGTGCGAGCGGCGGCGGCGGCCGGCCAACAGGATTTCGGCGAGAACCGCGTGCAGGAAGCGCTGCCGAAGATCGACGCGGCAGCCGCGCTTCCCATCCGCTGGCACCTCGTGGGACACCTGCAGTCGAACAAAGCGCGAAAGGCCGCGGGCCGCTTCGCGTTCATCCACTCCGTGGACAGCGTCGACCTGCTCCTGGCGGTCGACCGTGCGGCGGCGGATGCGGGTGCGGCGCCCACCCTGCTGGTGCAAGTCGACCTCGCTGGGGAGGCCACCAAGCACGGGACCCCCCCGGACCGGCTTCGCGAGATCTTCGAAGCCGCCACGCGCTGCCGTTCGGCTCGCGTAGGCGGCCTGATGCTGCTACCGCCGTTCCTGGACGACCCGGAGGCGGTCAGACCCTATTTCCGCCAGGCCCGCGAGCTTCGCGACGGGCTTGCGGCGGACGGCGTCGACCCCGCCATGCTGCGGGAACTGTCGATGGGGATGAGCCACGACTTCGAGGTGGCCATCGAAGAAGGGGCCACGATGGTGCGGGTGGGCACGGCGATTTTCGGGCCTCGCGCCAGCCAGGCGTAGGGAATTTCCGGAACCCGGGGTAACGTAGGCAGGCCAAACGACCGACACGTGAGATGGCAGAGCAGCGGCCGCCGACGCGGTCCGCGGGAGACGACAGATGAAGGTAACGCCACTCGACCTCAGGCAGGCGAAGCTCACCGTGACGTTCCGCGGCTACGACAAGAACGAGGTGGACGCGCTCCTGAACGAGGTCGCCGACGACTACGAGCAGGCCCTCCGGGAAACGGACCGGCTGCACCAGGAACTCCATCGACTCGAGTCACTCCTCGCCGAGCATCGCGAGCACGAGCGGAACCTGCGCAACACGCTGCTGACCGCGCAGCGGCTCTCGGACGAAATCCGCGAGCACGCCGAGCAGGAATCGCGGCGCATGACAGAGGAGGCCGAGTCGCGGGCGGACCTCATCTTCCAGCAGGCCCAGAACCGCCTCGAGGAAGTGCAGCGGGAGATCGACGGCCTCAAGTTGAAGCGCCGCGAGGTGGAGACGTCGCTGCAGGCGGTCATCGCCGCCGTCCGGAACTCGCTCGAGTTCGTCCACGAGCAGGAGCAGAAGGAGCGCGACGACAAGATTCTCCTCCATCGCCCGCGCGCCAACGCGCCCGAGGCACCCGGCCAGGCTCCCGCCACCCAGGCGGTCATGCGAGCCCTCGACGCGGCGGCGGAAGCACAAAAGGCAAACGGATAACCGACGAAACACTCGGCACTCGCCGCTCAGGCACTCGCACGTCGCACCCTTTCGCGAGTGCTGTATCCTGTCGCCATGCTTGCCGACTTCGTCATCCGCCATGCCCGGCAGGTCCTGACGTGCGCCGGGCCGGCGCCCCGGCGCGGACCGGCTCAGAACGACTGCTCGCCGGTCGCCGATGCCGCCATCGCCGCGAAGGACGGCGTCATCGTCTTCGTCGGCCCTGACGCCGAGTGCGGCCGCCAGGTGACCCTGTCGGCGGAGGCGGTCATCATCGACGCCGCGGACGCCACCGTGGTGCCGGGCTTTGTCGATCCCCACACGCACCTGGTGTTCGCCGGGGACCGCCGCGAGGAGCTGCGCCGGCGGCTTGCCGGAGCGACCTACGCCGAGATTGCCGCGGAAGGTGGCGGGATCCTGAGCACTGTTCGCGCGACGCGCGAGGCCACCGAGGACGAACTGGTGGCGGCCGCGCTGCCCCGCCTCGCGGAGATGCTCCGGTGTGGGACGACGACGGCCGAAGCCAAGAGCGGCTATGGCCTCCAGACGGGCGCCGAACTGAAGATGCTGCGGGCGATCCGGCGCCTTCGCCCGCTCCAGCCAATCGAGCTGACCGCCACGTTCCTCGGGGCCCACGAGATCCCGCCGGAGTACCGCGAACGGCGCGACGATTACGTTCGCATGCTGACCGACGAGATGATCCCGGCAGTGGCGGCGGAGGGGCTCGCCGAGTGGTGCGACGTCTTCTGCGAGACCGGGGTCTACACGCCCGAGGAGTCGCGCCGCATTCTCGACGCGGGTCTGCGCGCCGGGCTCAAGCCACGAATCCACGCCGATGAACTCGGCGCGAGCGGCGGCTCGCGCGTCGCCGCGCACGTCGGCGCGCGCTCGGCGGACCACCTCCTGTTCGTCGAACCCGAATCAGCCGCGGACATGGCCCGCGCGGGCGTCGTCGCCACGCTGCTGCCATCGGCGGCGTTCTACCTCAAGATCGGCCGGTTCGCGCCGGCGCGCCTGCTCATCGAGCACGGTGTGCCGGTCGCACTCGCCACGGACCTCAACCCGGGCGGCGGGTTCACGCCGTCGATGCCGTTTGCGATCACGCTCGCGTGCTTCGCGATGCGCATGACCCTCGAGGAGGCGCTCGTCGCCGCGACGATCAACGCCGCCTACGCGATCGACCGCCACGAAGAAGTCGGCAGCCTCGAAACCGGGAAGCAGATGGACGCGGTGCTGGTGGCCGGAGAGGCGGTGGACCTGATCCGCGTCGGCGCGCCGGTGATCAGGACCGTGGTGAAGAAGGGGCGGGTGGTGTGGGCGGGGGAAGGAACTGAGAACTGAGAACGTAGAAGTGAGAACGCAGAACTGTTGGAACTGCTCAGGGGTCTCTTGTTCTCCGTTCTACGTTCTACGTTCTACGTTCTCCGTGTAGCTACGGCCGAACCCATGCGCTCACGCTGGGCTTGAACTCCCAGTCGAGGCGGTAGCCGGGCAGCGGCCGCAGTTGATCGACGTAGACGGCGTCGATGAAGATCTTCGCGGTGCCTCTGGCCGAGGGCATCACCCCGCCTTCGAAGCCCTTGTCGCAGTTGAACACCGGGTTCGATCCCCGCCGGATGGTGACGGCCTCCGCGGTGATCGGCACGTCGAGGTTGGCGGCCTTCTCCATCGCCTGCGAGCACAACTGCTTGTCGGTGCGCGTCTCGCCGAACTGCGCGAGTTCCTGCAGGGCGTCCTCGAACTGGTAGTAGCGCAAGTAGGTCGACCCGACCCGCCACGCGGCGTTGAGCACGAGGGCGGCGATCGCCAGCTTGATGAGGAGGCGGAACATGGCTCTTCCCTTCCAAGGCAGAGACGCGGCTTCTGCTTGGTTTCTCGGCACGACGCCCGGCGGGCATTAGGGGAAGTGCGGTATGCTGACGGGCCAGATGACGGTTGCGGGTGTTTCGTCGCCGGTCGGCGTCCGTGCTCCGTTCCGCCGATTCGCCGGCGCGGCCTCGGCCGCGCTGCTCTACGCCGCGCTGGCAGTCCTCCTGACCTGGCCGCTGGCCACCCGGCTCTGCTCTGCGGTGGCGCCCGACGTGGGCGATCCGCTCCTCAACGTGTGGATTCTCTGGTGGAACGCCCACGCCCTGCCGTGGACCGCCGCGTGGTGGAACGCCCCGTCGTTCTACCCGGTCGCCGGCGCGCTCACGTTCTCCGAGCACCTGCTGGGCATCAGCGCGCTGACATCCCCGCTGCAGTGGCTGGGCGTCTCGGCGCTCGGCGCGTACAACACCGCCCTGATCCTGTCCTTCGTCTTCTCCGCGCTCGCGGCGCACTTCCTCGTCTACACCCTGACGCGCAGCCACGCGGCCGGTTTGATTGCCGGCCTCGCGTACGGCTTCAACCCGTACCGCATGGCGCAGCTCTCGCACCTCCAGATGCTCTGGTCGTGGGGCATCCCGCTGACGCTGGCCGCCCTGCATCGGTACATGGACAGCGGGCGCGCGCGCTGGCTCCTGCTGTTCGCCCTGGCCTGGCTCCTCCAGGCCGCCGCAAACGGGTACTACCTCCTGTTCGTGCCCGTGCTGCTCGTCTTATGGGTGGGCTGGTTCGTCCCGCTGCGCGAACGACCCGGGCGGCTCCTGGCGATCGCCGGCGCGTTCGCCCTCGCGTCGCTGCCGCTGGTTCCCCTCCTGCTCGAATACCAGGCGGCTCACGCCTGGTTCGGCCTCACACGCACGCTCACCGAAATCCGCATGTTCAGTGCCGACATGACGTCGCTCATCGTCGGATCAGGCTGGCTGCGGTTCTGGCCCGCGTTCCCCGGCCTGGGCGTCCCGGAGGCACAGCTGTTCCCCGGCGTGACCGCAGTCGCGCTGACCGCCGGCGGCGCGCTCCTGGCATGGCGCGGCCGCCGTCCGTCCGCAGCGTTCGCGGGGCGCGTGCGATGGCGGCTGCTGGTCGGAGTTGCGTCCGCGATCGCGCTGCTGGTCGTCGCAAGCATCCTGGTCTTCGGGCCCTGGCGGATCTCGGTCCTCGGGCTGAGCCTCTCGGCGCGCCGCTGCCACAAACCGCTCACCCTTGCGCTGCTCGGCGTGGTCGTGCTGGCCGCGTCGAGCCGGACCTGGCGCGGCGGGCGTTCCCGCCGGTCGTCGTTCATGTTCTACGCGGCGGCGACCCCGGTGATGTGGCTCTTCAGCTTCGGGCCGGAACCGACGTTCGCAGGCGTGACGATGCTGTACGAGGCGCCCTACGCCTGGCTGCTCTCGATTCCTGGTTACGAGGGCGTGCGGGTGCCGGCGCGGTTCGCCATGCTGGCCGTCGCGTGCCTCGCCTGTGCTGCCGGGCTGGGCTTCTCGCGATTGCAGCAGCTCCTGTCACCGAGAGGGCGTGCCGGCTTCCTCACCGTCGCAGCCGCCGCGCTCGTCGCCGACACCTGGTGTCTCCCGGTCCCGCTCCATGCACCGCCCGGGGCCCCGGCGCCGGGGATGACCGGCGTCCAGGCGGCCGGCGTGCTCGAACTCCCTCTCGGCCCCACTGACGCCGCCACGTTCGCCATGGCGCGAGGAGAAGCACACGGGCTGCCGGTGGTGAACGGTTACAGCGGCTATGATCCCCCGCACTACCGTGTGTTGCGCCTCGCCCTCGCGGACCGGGAACCAGGAACGCTGCGCGTTCTCGCCGGCCGCCATCCGCTGGCCGTGGTGGTCAACGATGCCGACTACCTGTCCTACGTGGAAGCAGAGGGCGCCACGCGGGTGCCCGCGCCGGGACCCACGGTCTTCGTCGTGCCTGGCGGCGAGAAGCACCGGGCGCTGGCAGGGAAGCGGATTCGAACCCGCCTCGATCACGTTCTCTCCGCCTTACTGGAACGGTGACGGCCTCGCGGCGCCGAAGCCGTTGGCCTGCTCGCCGGGTCCCCAGTCGGGGCGCGAGACGATCGACATCGACCTGGGCGAGCCTGCGGCAGTCTCCGGTGTCAGCATCGCCCTCGGCGGGGACAACGTCGAAGGCTATCCGCGGCTGCTGGACGTGGAAGTGTCTCCGAATGGAACAGACTGGCGGCGCGTGTGGCGGGGCCCGACCGGCGCGCTGGCGCTCGCCGGGGCCCTGTCGAACCCGAAGCTCACCCCGGTCGACGTGGCGTTCTCGGCGCCCGGCACGCGATTCCTGCGCCTGCAGCAAATCGCCGTCGGCATCCGCTGGGCGTGGTGCGTGACGGGCGTCGCCGTCTTCGGGGAGGAACCCGGAGCTCAGTGAATGATGTGGAACATCCGGGTCCAGCGCGTCCGGGTGAAGAAATGGGTCACCACGGAGAAGAGGTCCTTGATCGTGGAACCCAGGCCCGTCTGCTGGTAATCCTCGGTTTCCGACTCGTACGACCAGTAAATCATGAGGGCGCGGCCCTTTACATACTCGCGGGGCAGGAAGCCCCAGTACCGGCTGTCCTGGGAGTTGTCCCGATTGTCTCCCATGACAAAGTACTTATCGGCCGGAATCTTCACGGGACCATAGCGCTCTCGCAGGTCGAACGACGTCACCTCGTGGTACTCCGACGCACCACGGGGCGGCTCGAGGTAGTGAACGTACTGTTCGTCGAGCCGCTTGCCATTGATGTAGACGCGCTTGTCCTTCACCTCGAGCGTCTCGCCGGGCAAGCCGATGACGCGCTTGATGAAGTCGCGCTCCGGGTCTTCCGGGTACTTGAAGACAATGATGTCGCCGCGCCGGATGTCGCGCATCGGCAGGAGCGCCCGGTCGAGCTTGCCGCCGTCTGGGCCGAAGACGAACTTGTTGACGATCAGGTGATCGCCGATGAGAAGGTTGTTCTCCATCGATCCCGTCGGGATCTTGAAGGCCTGCACGACGAAGGTGCGCACGAACAGCGCCAGGATGACGGCGATGGCAATCGACTCGAAGTACTCGCGGGCCGTCGACTTGCGATAGGGCGCGGGAGTCGCGGGCGTGGTCTTCGCGGCGGGCGGCGCGGACGGTTTCGTCTTCGGCTTGCTCACGGTTGTCTCCGCTGTCGAAGGTATCCGGGCGGTCTTCCCGCCGGCATCGTGGCGGGCGAAGACGGTTCCCGATACCCCTTCACTGCTCGTCGGTATCGACCTTCAGGACGGCGAGGAACGCTTCCTGGGGAATCTCGACCTTCCCCACCCGCTTCATGCGGCGCTTGCCTTCCTTCTGCTTCTCGAGCAGCTTCCGCTTGCGCGTGATGTCGCCGCCGTAGCACTTGGCGAGCACGTTCTTGCGGAGCGCCTTGACCGATTCGCGCGCGATGATCCGGCTCCCCACCGACGCCTGGATCGCCACCTCGAACATCTGTCGGGGGATGAGGCTGCGCATCTTGCTGGCGAGGGCGCGTCCCCGCTGGTACGCCGAGTCCGCGTGCACGATCGTCGAGAGGGCGTCCACCGGGTCGCCGTTCACCAGGATGTCCAGCTTCACCAGCTTCGATTCCCAGTACCCGGTCACGTGGTAGTCGAGCGAGGCGTACCCGCGCGAGATCGTCTTCAGCTTGTCGTAGAAGTCGAGGACGACCTCGTTGAACGGCAGTTCGTAGGTGACGAGGACGCGGTTGCTCGCGAGGTACTCGAGCGTCTTCTGCACGCCGCGCTTCTCCTGGCACAGCGTGAGGATGCCGCCCACGAACTCGGGCGGCGTGAGGATCATCGCGGTGATGACCGGCTCCTCCAGCTTGGAGATGCGGCCGGCGTCCGGCAGCTTCGCGGGGCTGTCCACCTCGTGCACTTCGCCGTCGGTGGTCGTCACGCGGTACAAGACGCCCGGCGCCGTCGTCACCAGGTCCTGGTTGAACTCGCGCTCGAGCCGCTCCTGCACGATTTCCATGTGCAGGAGACCCAGGAAGCCGCAGCGGAACCCGAAGCCCAGGGCCGTCGAGCTCTCGGGCTCGTAGAAGAACGACGCGTCGTTCAACCGCAGCTTCTCGAGCGCGTCGCGCAGTTCCGGGTACTCGTGGCCTTCGACCGGGTACAGCCCCGCGAAGACCATCGCCTTCAGCTCCTTGAACCCCGGAAATGGCTCGGAGGTCGGCCGGGAAGTCTCCGTGATCGTGTCGCCCAGCTTCGCGTCGGATACCTTCTTGATGCCCGCCGTGATGAAGCCGACCTCGCCCACGGCGAGCTCGTCGAGCGGCGTCGCCTTGGGCGTGAAGGCGCCGACCTCCTCGATCTCGTACTCCTGGCCGAGCGCCATGAAGCGGACCTTCATCTTCTTGCGCAGCACGCCGTCGATCACGCGGACGACGATGACGACGCCCCGGTAGGCGTCGTACCAGGAATCGAAGATGAGGGCCTTGAGCGGCGCGTCGCCGGAGCCTGCCGGCGGCGGCAGGCGGTGGACGATCGCCTCGAGGACCTCTTTGGCGCCGGTGCCCAGCTTCGCGCTGGTCAGGATCGCGTGGCTGGCGTCGAGGCCGATGATCTCCTCGATCTGGCGCTTGGTCTCGTCGGGCTGCGCCCCCGGCAGGTCGATCTTGTTGATGACCGGGATGATCTCGAGGTCGTTCTCCACCGCCAGGTAGGCGTTGGCCAGCGTCTGCGCCTCCACGCCCTGGGCGGCGTCCACGAGCAGGAGGGCGCCTTCGCAGGCCGCGAGGGACCGGGTCACCTCGTAGGAGAAGTCGACGTGTCCGGGGGTGTCGATGAGGTTCAGGATGTAGCGCTGGCCGTTGTCCGCGGTGTAGGTGAGGCGAACCGGGTGCGCCTTGATCGTGATCCCGCGTTCCCGCTCCAGGTCCATGCTGTCGAGCAACTGGGCCTCCATCTCGCGCGACTGGACGGCCCCCGTCAGCTCGAGGAAGCGGTCCGCGAGCGTCGACTTGCCGTGGTCGATGTGCGCGATGACGGAGAAGTTGCGGATGTACTGCGGGTCCATTGGGCGATCAGGGAATTATAACAGGACGAGGATTCAGGATTCCGGAGCCGGGATTCCGGGACGATCGGAAAACAGAAAAGCGCCGGGGAAGCGTTGACTCTCGCCCGGCGTTCCCTGATTCCCGAATCCTGAATCCTGTTCGCTACTTCGCTACTTCGCCACTTCCGTCTTCAGCACCACCGGGTCGCCCGCGTACTGCTGCACGACGGACAGGACGCCGGTGTAGAGGAACCCGATCTGGAAGAGCATGAGGAATGGCACCGTCGCGTAGATCTGGTTCGCGAGCGCGTAGAAGACGGTGGCCGTGAAGTAGAGGCCCAGCGCCAGCTCGATCAGCGGCTGCACGGCAACCGACTGGCGGTACTTCTTGCTC
This sequence comes from uncultured Acidobacteriota bacterium, assembly GCA_963724775.1. GTDB lineage: Bacteria > Acidobacteriota > Vicinamibacteria > Vicinamibacterales > Fen-181 > CAVRWB01. The sequence continues at coordinate 158,634 of CAVRWB010000012.1, read as the reverse complement.
AGCCACTCGTCGTTCTCGCGCTTCACCACGCCGTACTTGGGCGTCCGCGCGAACTCGCTCTTCTTGTCGAGCAGCGCCTCGATGACCGCGCGCGTGTTGTTGATCGACAGGCCGATGCCGATCGACATGAGGAACGGCAGGTACTTGAGGCGCGTCTTCCAGTCGTCGTGCAGCTCGCGCTGCGAGACGATGTAGAAGTTGGCGACCGAGGCGGTCGCGGCGAAGAAGAGCGGCACGTCGATGAGGAGCATCTCGTACCAGCCCATGTTGTAGCGGATCACCATCGACGGGAAGATCAGCACGCTGAGGATGGTCATCAGCGGGTAGTTGAAGTTCGCCGTCAAATGGAAGAACGCCTCCGCCTTGATCGACAGCGGGAGGTTGGCGCGCAGGATGTGCGGCAGGAGCTTGAGGCAGGTCTGGATGGAGCCCTTCGCCCACCGGTGCTGCTGGGACTTGAACGCGTTCATCTCCACGGGCACCTCGGCGGGCGCCTCGACGTCGGGGAGGAACACGAACTGCCAGCCCTTGAGCTGCGTGCGGTAGCTGAGGTCGAGGTCCTCGGTCAGCGTGTCGTGCTGCCAGCCGCCACCCGACGCGATAGCCTCGGGCCGCCAGATGCCGGCGGTGCCGTTGAAGTTGAAGAACCGGCCGGCGCGGTTGCGGGCGCCGTGCTCCAGCACGAAGTGGGCGTCCAGCAGGATCGCCTGCACCTTGGTCAGGAGCGAGTAATCCTGGTTGATGTGCGTCCAGCGCGCCTGCACCATCGCGACCTTCGCGTCCGCGAAGTAGGGCACCGTCTTCTTGAGGAAGTCGGGCTGCGGGACGAAGTCCGCGTCGAAAATCGCGACGAGCGCGCCGCGCGCCACCTTCAGCCCCGCGTCCAATGCGCCCGCCTTGTAGCCGGTGCGATCGTCGCGGTGCAGGTAGTGGATGTCGAAGCCCTGGGCGGCATAGCGCTGGGCCGCCAGCTGCGCGATCTCCTGGGTCTCGTCGCTCGAGTCATCCAGGATCTGGATTTCGAGCTTGTCCTTCGGGTAGTCGATCCGCGCAAACGGCCTGGACCAGCCGGTCCACGACGTACATCTCGTTGTAGAGCGGCAGCTGGATCGTCACGGCGGGCCAGTCGTCCGGGACGACGGGTGTGGCGACTTTGCGGTCCTTGTGCTTCATGTAAAGATACACAAGGGCATAGCGGTGCCAGCCGTAGACCGCCAGGATGCACAGGATGAAAAAATACGCCCCGAGGATGAGCGTTTCAATGGGCGTCATAGGTTAGAGGTCATCTCGACAGTCACAAACACGGCATTATACGGCCGGGTCGTCCTAAAGCCAAGCGCACCGCAATGAACCTTCCGCCGCTTCGTGACTTTCTCGAACAGGTCCAGCAGGGCCGCCTGACCGCCAGCGATGCCGAGCGCCAGCTCCGGGAGTACCTCCGGGACCTGCCGTTCGAGGACCTCGGCTTCGCCAGGGTAGACCACCACCGTGCCCTCCGGCAGGGATTTCCAGAGGTCGTCCTCGGTATAGGCAAAAGTCCGGCCCAGATCGCCGCCATTGCCGGGAAGATCGTCGCCCGCGGCCACTCGCTGCTCGTGACGCGGACCGACGAGGCAGCGTACGCGGCCGTCCGGGCGGTCGTGCCGGATGCCGACTTCCACTGCCAGGCACGAGCTATCACGTTGCGCCAGAACGACATCGAGCCCGGCAAGGGCACGATCCTCGTCGCGGCCGCCGGAACCTCGGACCTCCCCGTTGCCGAGGAGGCGGCGGTGAGCGCGGACCTGATGGGCAACCGGCTCGAGCGTTTGTACGACGTCGGGGTGGCCGGGCTGCACCGCCTGTTGAGCGCGCATGATCGCCTCACTGCGGCGCGCGTGATCATCGTCGTGGCCGGAATGGAGGGCGCGCTGCCCAGTGTCGTGGCCGGCCTGGTGGACGTCCCGGTGGTGGCGGTGCCGACCAGCATCGGCTACGGCGCCAGTTTCGGGGGCCTGGCCGCCCTCCTGGGGATGCTGAACAGCTGTGCGTCCGGGGTGTCGGTCGTCAATATCGACAACGGCTTCGGCGCGGCGACGGTCGCGAGCGCCATCAACCACCTGTAGACCGGCCAACGCCGGTCGGCACTCGTCAATTCCGGCCCGCCCTTGACAGACTCCCCCGCAGGTCCCATATTCCATTGGATCTCCCCCGGCCCCTGTGTTAGGGTAGGAGGTTGCCTCCGTCAAACGCGGGGCAGGCCGGCGGTCGTCATTCCCCGCCCTTTCTCAGCCCGGTTCCCCAGCCTTCGATATGCGAGCTGCCCAGCAAGCCCTGGAATTCCACCGCGTGGTCGAAGCGGTGCGCAGCTTCGCCGCCACGCCACTCGGCCGCGAACGGCTGTCCGGGCTCCGCCCGCAGACCGATTCCCGGCGCGTGGCACAGCTTCAGTCCGCGACCTCCGAGGGCGTGCGCTTCCTGTCCGACGGCGGCCTGTTCCCACTGCAGTCGCCCGCCGACATCCAGGCGACGCTGTCCGCCCTGGCGGTCGAGGGCCGGCCGCTCGAACCGCTCCGGCTCCTGGGCCTCGCGGACTTCCTCGACTCCGTCGAGCAGACCCGCGCGGCGGTGCGGCGCGCGGCGGGCAGCTACCCGCATCTCGGCTCCGTCGTCGAACAGGGCGCGTCGTTCAAGGGCGAGATCGCGGACATCCGGGAGAAGATCGACGGCGCCGGCGACGTGGCGGACAACGCGAGCGGCGAGCTGCGCTCGATCCGCGACCGGCTGCGCAAGCAGCGGGCCAGGCTCCGCAGCACCCTGGAGTCGTACCTGCGTGGCCGCGACACCGCGAAGTACCTGCAGGACCAGATCGTCACGGACCGGAACGGCCGCTACGTGCTCGTCGTCCGGGCCGAACACCGATCCGCCATCCCGGGAATCATCCACGGCGCCTCGTCGAGCGGCGCCAGCCTCTACCTCGAGCCGCTCAGCACCGTGGAAGTCAACAACGACATCGTCGCGCTCGAGGAGCAGGAGGCCGCGGAAGTCCGGCGGATCCTGCTCGCGCTGACCGATGCCTTCCGGCGGCGCGCGATCGAGCTGCAACGCACGCTGGAAGCGGCCACCGAGCTGGACGTCGTCCAGGCGCGGGCCCGCTTTTCGCAGCTGGTTGGCGGCGTCGAGCCGGGCATCGCGAACGAAGGCGGCCTCGAGCTGCACTCCGCGCGGCATCCGCTGCTCATCCGAGCCGTCGTCGAGCGCCTCGTACCTGACGCCGAGGAGCCGGCGGACGAGGACGGGCGGGGTCGCCGCGCGATCGAGGACACGCCGGTCGAACCGGTGCCGGTGGACATCCTCGTCGCGCCTCCGGCGACGGTCCTCGTCATCACCGGGCCGAATACCGGCGGAAAGACCGTCGCCCTGAAGACGGCGGGGCTGCTGGCGCTGATGGCCCAGGCGGGCCTGCACGTGCCCGCGGCGCCAGGGTCGCGCCTCCCGGTCTTCCGCTCCGTGTTCGCCGACATCGGCGACGAGCAGTCGATTGCCGCGAACCTGAGCACCTTCTCGTGGCACGTCACCAACATCGCGTCGATGGACCGCCTGCTGGCGCTGCCCGCGCTGGTGCTGTTCGACGAGATCGGCTCCGGGACCGATCCGGCGGAAGGCGGGGCGCTCGCGACGGCCGTCGTCGAGCACTTCCGGACGCGGGGCGCGATCGTGCTCTGCACCACGCACGCGGAGGGGATGAAGACCTACGCGGCGACCACGCAGGGCGTGGCCGTGGCGGCGTTCGGCTTCGACCCCGCGACGTTTGCGCCCAGCTACCGATTGGTGTACGGGTCACCCGGCCGCAGCCTGGCGCTCGAAATCGCGGCGCGCCTCGGGCTCAACGCCGCCGTGATCGCCCGGGCCCGCGAGAATCTCGGGGCGCGTGACGCGCAGCTTGCGGAGCACCTCGCGAAGATCGACACGAACCTCCACGAGCTGGAGCACGAGCGCCGCCTGGTCTCGCGCGAGCGGCAGGTCCTGAGCGAGGCGGAAACGCGCATCAAAGCGCGCGAGGAAGGCCTGCGCCAGCGCGAGGACGCGTTCCGTCGCAAGGTCGAAGACCGGCTGGACGATCGCCTCCGCGACGCTCGGCGCGAGATCGACAAGGTGGTGGACGATCTGAAGCGGCGGACGTCGGAGTTGACCGCGGAGGCCGAGCGCCGGATGTCGAAGCGTGTCCCTGGGATGCCCGGTCTCTCCACCGGGGACGCGGGGGCCGCGCGGACCGATGCACGGCAGGCGCTCGAGGAGGCCGCCGCCCGGTTCCGGGGCGAGGAGCAGGAGCGGGCGACCGCAGCCGGCGTCCCTGCGGACACGCGCCCCGCCGTCGTCGGCGATCGCGTGGTGGTGAGCGGCCTCGGGATGGAAGGCATCCTGGCGGCGATTCACGGCGACGAAGCGGAGATCGACGTCCACGGCAAGCGGCTGCGGGCGCGCGTCGGCGACGTGCGGGTACTCACCAAGGCCCAGGCGGCCGCTGGCGCCCACAAAGCCGTGCCGCAGGCGCGCGTGAGCGTGAACGTGCAGCTCCAGCCGCGGGGCGAGGGCCTCCTGTCGGACCTGAACGTCATCGGGTGCTCGGTGGAGGAAGCGCTCTCGCGCACCGAACGCTTCCTGGATCAGATGGTCATGGGCGATCAGCGCGAAGCGAGGATCATCCACGGCTACGGCACCGGGCAGCTGCGCCGGGCCATCGGCGAATACCTCCGCAACCACCCGCTGGTCGCGCGCCACGACACCGCGCCGCCGGAGCAGGGAGGCGGCGGGGTGACGGTGATCGAGTTGAAGGAGTAGAAACGGGGTGTCGTTGTTCCCCGCCACCTTCATCGACGACCTGCGGACCCGGGCCGACATCGTCCGGATGGTGCAGGACTACGTCCCGCTGAAGAAGGCCGGGAACACGTGGAAGGGGCTGTGCCCGTTTCACGGCGAGAAGACGCCGTCGTTCCACGTCAACCCGGACAAGGGGTTCTTCTACTGCTTCGGGTGCCAGGCGGGAGGCGACGTCTTCAAGTTCGTGGAGATGCAGGAGAAGGTCGGCTTCCAGGACGCCGTCCGGATCCTGGCGCAGAAAGTCGGCATGACGGTGCCGGAGCCGACCGGCGGCGACGACCGCGGCGACTCGGTCGAACGCGAGACGCTGCTGAAGGTCCACGAGATCGCGGCGGCTCGCTTCAGGGAACAGCTGGCATCGCCCGCGGGGGCGCGCGCCCGGCAGCAACTGGCGGCGCGCGGCGTCAGCGCGGAGACGGTGGAGCGCCTTGGTCTCGGCTTCGCGATGCCGTCGCGTGACGGCCTGCGCACCTGGCTGGGCCGCCAGGGGTTCGAGCCGGCGCTGCTGGTAAAGAGCGGCCTGGTGGTGCAGCGTGACGACGGGACGCTGATCGACCGGTTCCGCGGCCGGCTGATGATCCCGATCTGCCGCGACAGCGGGGCGATCGTGGCGTTTGGCGGCCGGTCGATGGACGCCGAGCAGCAGCCGAAGTACCTCGAATTCGCCGGAGACGCCGATCTACTCGAAGGGCCGCACGCTCTACGGCCTCCACTTGACGAAGGCGGACATCCGGCGGGTGGGCTACGCGGTGCTGGTCGAAGGGTATTTCGACTTCGCGCAAACGCTGCAGGCCGGCGTGGCGAACGTCGTCGCGTCGTGCGGCACGGCGCTGACGACGCAGCAGGCACACCTGCTCCGTCGCTTCACGGCGAAGATCGTCCTGAGCTACGACCCGGATGCGGCGGGCCAGGGGGCGGCCGAACGGTCGTCACTGCTCCTCGTCCAGGAGGGCTTCCAGGTGAATGTCGCCCTCCTGCCGCCCGGCGACGACCCGGACGGGTTCATCAGGAAGCAGGGGGCGGCGGCCTACATGGAGCAGCTCCGGACCTCGAGGCCGTACCTCGATTACCTGCTCGATCGGGCGGCGCGGGGCGTGGACTTCGGCAGCGACGAGGCGAGACGCGAGTTCCTGAACCGGATGCTTCCCATCGCGGCCCAGGTGCCGGATGCGGCCGGACGCGACCAGTTTGCGGACCGGCTGGCGCACAAGGCCCGCATAACGGAAGACGTCGTCCGCGCCGAGATCCGGAAAGCCGCCGTGGAGCGGCGCCCGGCGCTGACGCCCCGGGAACTGCCGAGTTTTGGACAGGTTCGCCAGGCCGAGAAGGGGCCTGATCTGGGCGATCTTCCACGAACCGGCTGCCGCGCGCGACGCCCTGGCGGACCTCGACGAGGAGGACCTCGCGACGCTCCTGACCCGCCGGATTCTCGAACTGGCGCGGGGCCTGCACGATTCGGCTCCGGACGACGTACCTTCGGCCCTCCTCGCGCGTCTAAATATGGAGGAGGCCCGTCTGGTCAGCGGCATCGCCGCCAAGGCAGCGGCGCCGGCCCCGATGATGGAGTGTGTCGCAGCGCTCAGACGGCAGCGCTACGAGCGGGAACGGGCGGAATTGCAGGCGCGCATCGACGCGCTGCAGTCGGCGGCCGGCCGACGACGCGGAGATGGCGGTGCTGGCCGAGCGGAAGATGGAACTGGTTCGGCGCATCGAACAACTTTCGACCTGAAGTCTTGACATTTCTGTTCAGAAGGAGACGCCCTTGTCGATCGAGGACAAATACGACGAGGTACGGCAGCTGATCACCATCGGCAAGGAGAAAGGCTACCTGCTGTACGACGAGGTCAACGACCTGCTGCGGTCGGACATCACCTCGCCGGACGAGCTCGACGACCTGTTCAATACCTTCGGCACGGCCGGGATCGAGGTCGTCGATTCCGAGCAGAAGTACCGGGAGGACAAGCAGGCGGAGGGCGAGGAGCTGGAGCTCGACCTCACCCCGGGCGCCCTCGACAAGACCAACGACCCGGTCCGGATGTACCTCCGGGAGATGGGAACGGTGCCGCTCCTCACCCGCGAGGGCGAGGTCGAGATCGCCAAGCGGATCGAGCGCGGCAAGCTGGCCGTGATCAAGTCGATCTCGCGGACGCCGACGAGTCGCCCGCAAGGTCATCGAGATGGGCGACAGCCTGAAGGCCGGCGAGCGCACGATCCGCGAGCTGGTGATCTTCAACGACGAGGAGATCACCGACGAGCGCATCGAGGAGCGCACGCGCGAGGTTCTCAAGCAGATCGACGCGGTGCGCAAGGCGCGCCAGGCGTACGAGAAGACGCTCGAGAAGCTCGAGGACACGCCGAAGAAGGACAAGAAGAAGTACCGCAAGGCGCGCTGGAAGGCGATGCGCGCGCGCGTCGTGCGTGTCGCAGCTGATCCGGGCGATCGAGTTCACCGAGTCGGTCAAGCGCCGCCTGATCGAGGACATCAAGGAGTCGGTCGAGCGCGTGCAGCGGCTGCAGCGCGAGTGGGACGGCCTCGAGCGGCAGCTCACCGCGAAGGTGCGCGGCAAGGCGAAGCTGAAGGAGGACGAGCGCAAGGTCGCCGCTCGGGAAGCAGAAGGAGCTGAAGGCGGAGGTCAAGCGCCAGGCCGACGAGCTCGAGGAGACGCCCGAGCAGCTGCGCCGCACGCTGGACACCATCCGCCGCGGCGAGGCGCAGGCCGAGCAGGCGAAGAAGGAGCTGGTCGAAGCCAACCTCCGCCTGGTGGTCTCGATCGCGAAGAAGTACACCAACCGCGGCCTGCAGTTCCTCGACCTGATCCAGGAAGGCAACATCGGCCTGATGAAGGCCGTCGACAAGTTCGAGTACCGGCGCGGCTACAAGTTCTCGACCTACGCGACGTGGTGGATCCGCCAGGCCATCACGCGGGCGATCGCGGACCAGGCGCGGACCATCCGCATCCCGGTCCACATGATCGAGACGATCAACAAGCTCATCCGCACGTCGCGGTCGCTCGTGCAGGAGCTGGGACGCGAGCCGACCTCGGAGGAAATCGCCAAGCGGATGGACATCCCGGTGTCGAAGGTCCGCAAGGTCCTCAAGATCGCGCAGGAGCCCATCTCCCTCGAGACGCCGATCGGGGAGGAGGAGGACAGCCATCTTGGCGACTTCATCGAGGACCGCGGCGTCGTCTCGCCGGCCGACGCGGTGATCAACCTGAACCTGCGCGAGCAGACCGAGGCGGTCCTCAAGACGCTGACGCCGCGCGAGGAGAAGGTGATCAAGATGCGCTTCGGCGTGGGCGACGGCAGCGAGCACACGCTCGAGGAGGTCGGCCAGAACTTCGCGGTCACGCGCGAGCGCATCCGGCAGATCGAGGCCAAGGCGCTCCGCAAGCTGCGCCACCCGTCGCGCAGCCGCAAGCTGCGGGCGTTCCTGGAGGGACGAACCTAGCGGCTGACGGTATCAGCGGAAGCGGAAAACGAAACCCGGAACAGCAAGGCGCGGGTGCCCGAGGGCGCTCGCGCCTTTTCATTTCTGGCGTCTCAGCACGCAGGTCCCTGTCTCGAAGACCGCCGGCCCGTGCTGCCGGAGAAACGCCTGGAGTTCGGGCGTCGGCGCCATGAGGAGGGTGCCGGCGAATCCTGGCCCGCCTGCCGTCGGCGCCATCGTGCCGTCGTCCAGGCGGTGGACGTGAAGGACAGGCCCGTTGGCAGCCTTCTCCCGGTCGAACGCCTCCGTGTCCAAGGCGCGGGTCGTGAGGATGTCCCCCTGCAGGTCGATGCGGACGAGGAAGTGACCGCCGATGGACAGGTCCGGCACCTTCGTCGGATACAGGTCGATGAACTGCGCGCCGTCGAGGCGGAAGAGATGACCGGCGAAGGCAGACACGTCAGTCGCCGGTCCCGCCTCGGCCTTCTGCTCGATGGCTTCCACCCGGTAGGCTTTGTCCCCTTCCCTCGCGACGGTCCACCTCGTCTTTCCGTCGGCCTCGAGCCACGTCCCGAGCAGCGCCGGTTCGAAGACGACGGTGTCGTCGGAATAGTACGGGTAGACGGACGTCACGATGCAGCCGGCGTTCGTCAGGACGAGGAACGCCAGCGCGCCGCCGGCGAGGACCTTCTTCATGCGCACCTCCACCCTGCCATGAAGGGCTGCCGAAGGGAGGTTACGGGAGCGGCCGCTCTGCGCTACCTGACGACTCGCACTGTCAGCCGGTAGTCGTGCGGCGGCGTGGGCCGCCCGGCCCAGGGATACGGCTCCAGCTGCTGCCACTCGATGCGCACGCCCTGGGCGCTCGCGGACCGGGCATTCACAGGATCGCTGGCCAGATCGGCTGTTTCGGGCGCGGCGCTGCCGCTGACCGTCACCCGGACGACGGCACGGCCCGCCGAGATGCAGGTGGCGTTGATCGGGCAGCGCGAGTCCTCGGTGACCGCATCGAACCGCACCGAGAGACCTGTCGCGTCGCCGATCGCTCCCGTCTGGCCGTAGGCGATGGTTGCGGTCACATCGATCGGCGGCTGCGGAGCCAGCGGGCTCTCGGACCCGCCGCACCCCGACACGGCGAGCGCCACCAGGACGAACGCCAGGATCCTGTTCATGGCAGCGCCGCCATCCGTCTCAACTCCGACTGCAACGCGTCGAGTGCCCGCTCCAGGGCCCGGACGGCAGCGGTTGCCTGCGTCGTGGGCCGGGCGTCCGCAGCCTGCAACAGGTTGAGCAGGTACAAGAACTTCTCCTGCAGCCCGGTCGCGGTCTCCTCGCCGGCCGCCGCCGCCGCAATGCTGTCGTAGAGGATGTCCGGGTCTCCCGGCAGGCCCTGGCCGCGCAGTTTCGTCAGTGCCGCGCGACGCGCCGCATCGCCTCCCGGCGCCGCCAGCGCCCGGTCGATCGACGCGCGCATCTCCTGCGCCCGGTCGGCGCCACGATAGCATGCCATCGACAGGTCCGTCTGCAGCTGCAGGCCGGCCGGATCGAGCGCGACGCGGGGGTCGAGGCGAACCTCAATCGGCCGCTCGATGACACTTCCATCGACGGTGAGCCGGACGGTGTAGCGCCCGGGGTGGACAAACGGGCCCTGCGGGCCGCTCGGCGTATTGCGGTAGACGGCCGCGATCGAGTAGGCCCGCCGGACGCCCCGCGGCGGCTCGTACCGGAGATCCCAGACCAGGCGGTGGTGCCCGATGGTTGTCGCGACACGCTGCGGCGGCCGGAACCAATACGTGGGGTACGGCAGCATGGCCGCGTCGATCTGCTCGGCTTCCGCACGGCTGGAATACGTGCGCACCAGGTCTGCCCTGGGAGTCGGCGATCTCGACCCGCACTTCACCCGCCGAGCGGGGCAGCAGGTAGTCGATGGCCGCGCCATCCGGCGGGTTCTGCCCGGCTGGCTCCTCTGGCGGCAGCGGGGTGTCCGAGAACATGTTCCAGCGCACGCGCGTCGCGACGCCAGGGCCGACCAGGTGGGGCCGTTCGCTCGTGACGCCGCGCGCCAGCTCGCGCAGCGGCGCCATGCCGTCCAGGATCCAGATCGAGCGGCCGTGGGTCCCCACCACCAGGTCGTCGTCGTGGATGACGAGGTCGCGGATCGAGGAGGCGGGCATGTTCAAGCGAAGCGATTGCCAGTGGTCGCCGTCGTCCACGGAGAAGAACACCTCGCGCTCGGTTCCCGCGAACAGCAAGCCCCGCTGTTTGGGATCCTCTCGGACGACGTTGACCGGGCCGCTCGCCGGCAAACCCTCGACGACCCTGGCCCACGTCGCGCCCCCGTCGTGGGTCCTGAAGATGTGCGGGCGCAGGTCGTCCCGCCGGAAGGCGTTGACCGCCAGATAGGCCGTCCTGACGTCGAAGTGGCCGGCGTCGGCCTGCGCCACCTTGTCCCACGCGCGAAGCTCTCTTGGCGTCACGTTCGTCCAGTTGCGCCCGCCATCGCGGGTGACGTGCACGAACCCATCGTCGGTCCCGGCCCAGATCGTGTTCGCGTCGAGGGGCGAGGGGCCGACGGCATAGATGACACCGCGGCGCGGCATCGTCTCGAGGGCCGGCGTGCGGTAATCGCCCACGCTTTCGGGAACCGCCGGCCGCTCCCTCGACAGGTCGGGGCTGATGATGGACCACGAATCCCCGCCGGTCGTCGTCTTCCACAGGACGTTGGTGGCGAACAGCAGCGTCTTCGGGTCGGCCGGATGGAAGAGCAGCGGCATCGTGCGCAGGATCCGGTAGTTCCCCGAACGCAACGCCTCCGGCGCCACGTTCTGTGACTGGCCGGTCTTCTTGTTGAACCGCTGCACGCGGCCGCCATAGACGATGTCCGGGTTGAGCGGGTCCGGGGCCACGTACGCGTACTCGTCCGCGCCTACGCCCATCCAATCGCGGAACGTAATCTGGCCGCCGTTCCCGCGGCTCGCGATGCCGATCGCCCCGCTCTCCTGCTGGCCCCCGTAGACCCAATACGGGAACTGGTTGTCCGTCGTGACGTGATAGAGCTGAGAGGTGGGCTGGTTGTACCACGAGCTCCAGCTGCGTCCCCCGTTGGTCGTAATCGTGGCGCCCTGGTCGGCGGTGAAGATCATGAAGTCAGGCTGTAGCGGGTTGATCCAGATGCGCTGGTAGTCGTCACCCCCTGGCGCGCCCTTCATGCTCGTCCACGTCCGGCCGCCGTCCTCCGACCGGTACGAGGCGGTGCCGGCGGCAAAGACGACGTCGGCGTTCTTGGGGTGGACGCGGATGTCGACACCCAGGCGAGCGTCCGTGCTGACCAGGGACCAGCTCTCGCCCCCGTCCTCCGACCGGTATACCCCGCCGCCCTCGGGTGCCGCCACCAGCGCATACAGGCGCGACGGCGCGCTTGGCGCGACGGCGAGGATGATCTGGCCGAGTCCCTTGTCGGGGGCGGGCAGGCCGCGGGATAGCCGCCGCCACGTCGTGCCGCCATCGGTCGACTTGAACAATCCTCCGTGCGGGCCCGAGAAGCTTGCGTTCTCCCAGGGCCCGTCTCGGTGCTCCCAGAGCGCGGCGTACACGGTCTGCGGTTGGACCGGATCGAACTCGACCTGGTTGGCGCCGGTGTTGCGGTCGACGTAGAGCACTTTCTCCCACGTCTGGCCGCCGTCTTTCGTTCTGAAGACGCCGCGCTGTTCGTTGGGTCCGTACGGATGCCCCATCGCCGCGACGAACACGGTGCGCGGGTCAGCTGGGTGGACCACGAGGCGCGAGACCTGCTGGACGTCGTCGAGTCCGATCTGAGTCCACTGCTGACCGCCGTCGACCGACTTGAAGATGCCGTCGCCGACGCTGAGATCAGGGCGCTGCAAACCCTCGCCCGTTCCGACGTAGATCACGTCCGGCTCCGAGGGCGACACGGCGAGGTCGCCCACCGACCCGGTGGGCGCCTGATCGAAGATCGGCCGCCACGTGCGCCCGTAGTCGCCGGTCTTCCACACGCCACCGTCGTTCACGCCCACGAAGTACGTGCCCGGCTGCGACGGGACCCCGACCGCGCCCACGGTGCGCCCAGCCCTGAAGGGGCCCACCAGGCGGTACCGCAGTTCCTGGAACATGCCGGGGTCGACGCCGGCACCCGGACCCTGGGCATCGAGCAGTGGTCCGGCGGCGAACAGGAGACCAGCCAGGCAGAGCGCGCGTCGCGTCACGGCAAACCTCCAGCGTGAAGAGTTCCATTATCCGCGATCAGGCCCCGGACGCCGGTTTGACAGCCCCGCGCGACCGTCCTACCATGCAGCCACCACCCGTGAAACCGCCAGCCTGCGTCGTCGCCGTGATCCTCCCGCTCGCAGCTGCGCTGACCCTCCCGGCTTGCGGCGGCGGCAGCCCCGCGACGCCCTCGCCCTCGCCCTCGGCGCCGGTGCCCGGTTCGGTCAGCGCCTGCGCGGCCATCGGCGGCGCGAGCGCGCCGGCGCTCGCGATTCTCTACGGCACCGTGTGCAACGCCCCGGCCTCACCCGTTGTCATCGTGGGCCTGAACGGGGAAGCGGGCTCGAGGTATGGGTTCTGCTCCGGCACGGTCATCTCGAACCGGGCCGTGCTCACCGCCGCTCACTGCCTGAGCGCGCCGACCGTCTCGGTGAGCATCTTCACGGCGGCCGGCGACTCGGTCCCGGTTGCCAGGTTCGTCTCGTTCCCCGGCTACCGCGGCGTCAGCGACCCCTCGTCGCTGGATCTCGGCGTCGTGCTGACGTCACAGGACATCGCGACGACCCTGATGCCGCTCTTGGCGAGCCGGGATGCGCGAGTCGGCGAACAGGCGGTGATCGCGGGCTGGGGCCAGACGGAGACCGACGCCCGCAACAACCTGAGGGCAGGCACCACGGCGATCAGCAACGTCGGCGCCGCTTCCCTGCAGACCACGTTCGCTCTCGGCGGCAGCGGGAGCGGCGTCTGCTTCGGCGATTCCGGAGGACCGCTGCTGCTGTCCGAGGGCGGGGCATGGGCTGTGGCCGCGGTGACGTCAGCGTTCGCGGGCAACTCCTGCAGCGGGGCGACAAACTCGTTCACCAGCGTGAGGAACGCGGAAGCGAGCGCCTTCGTGTTCGGCCTCGCCCCCGACGCAGCGCGGAAGTAACGCGGAAGTAGGGTTTGTGCCGACCCACCTCCGGCTGTAGACTCATACGGACGCGAGGGCCCATAGCTCAGCGGTCAGAGCCGCCGGCTCATAACCGGCCTGTCCCAGGTTCGAATCCTGGTGGGCCCATTCAGAATTCCCACGATGGCCATCGATTCGTCGTTCCGCGCGCATGACGCCTCCTCGACGCGAGGCGTTCCTGCGCGCGACGTCCGCGCGCTCTGCACCAAGGCCCCGGCACCCGGGGCTTTTTTTTTGGCTCCATCCGGCCGGCCCGACCGGCCCTTCAGACGGGCTGCGCATGCTTGCTGATCTCGAACGGTTGATCCGCCTCCAGCAGATCGATTCCTTCATCGAAACCGCGCGGCGGCGCGTCACCGACCACCCCACGCTCGTCGAAGCCCTCGACACCAAGCTCGCGGCCGCCAACGAGGCGGTGGCGACGGCCAAGCACCGGGTTGCCGAGAACCGCACCGCCAGGGCAGCTGTCGAGAAGGACCTGGCGATGATCCAGAGCCGCCTCAGCAAGTTCCGCGACCAGCTGATGCAGGTGAAGACCAACAAGGAGTACCAGGCGATCCAGAAGGAGATCGAGGTCGCGCAGCACGACGTCCGCCGGCTGGAGGACAAGATCCTCGAGCATATGCTGGAGGCCGACGAACTGGCGGCCGACGTGAAGAAGGCCGAGGGCGCGCTCGCCGCGGACAAGGGCGCCATCGCGACGGAGCGCGCGGCGCTCGAGCAGGAAACGGAACGGTTGCGCGGCGAGCTCGAGAAGGTGGGACAGGAGCGGACGGAGGTGGTCGCCGGGATCACGCCCGCGCTGCTCGGCACCTACGACACGCTGATGAAGGGACGGAGAGGCCTGGCGGTAGTGGAAGCGCGGGACTATCTGTGCACCGCGTGCCACGTGCGCCTCCGGCCCCAGGTCTTCAACGAGATCCGGCGCGGCGACACCATCCACCAGTGCGGGAGCTGCCAGCGGATCCTCTACTTCGTTCAGGCCGCGGAACCGGCGGCGGACGCCGCGGCGGCGGGGAACGAACAGTGACGACGGCCTACACCGACGGCGGGTCGCGCGGAAACCCCGGGCCGGCCGGGTACGGCGTGCGGATCGAAGACGGCGCGGGAAAACTCGTGGAGGAACTGTACGAGTTCCTTGGGACGGCCACGAACAACGTCGCCGAGTACCGCGGCCTCCTCGCCGCGCTGCGGTGGGCGCGCGATCACGACCTCACCTCACTGCGCGTGCGCTCGGATTCGGAACTGCTCGTGAAGCAGATGAAGGGCGTCTACCGGGTGAAGAACCCTGGCCTCCAGCCCCTCCACCAGGAGGCGCAGCAGCTGGCCCGCCAGATTGGCCGGGTCGTCTTCGAGCATGTGCGCCGGGAGCAGAACTCCGAGGCAGACCGCCTGGCGAACAAGGCGATGGATGAGGCGGCGGCGGCCCCGCCCCCGCGGCGCGGGCAGGCCGTGTTCGACTGGTAGCGGTCAGCCGATGAAGGCGAGCCAGGCGGACTCGGCGTCTTCGAGCGTCATGCCCAAGGCTTGCTCGAAGCGAGCGCGTATGGCTCTTTCGGGGCGAGTGGCAATGGCGGCGCGGACGGTTTGGTCGGCGAACCGCACGCCGCCGCGACCGCGGCGAACGCCGCGGCGAGGATCGGGAATCGGGCGCGCGAAGGTCGTACCACAGAAGCCGCCTCGAGCCGGCAGGCAGAGTATAGCGCCCTCGGACTGCCTAGCCTCTCGCGCGGATGACGCCGGCGATGCGTCCGGTGCCTTTCCCGTCCCGCCGGTACGAGGCGAACAGGGCGGGGTGGCTCGCCGTGCACAGTTCCGATTGGTGCACCTGCTCCGGCGGGACGCCCGCCGACACCAGCTGATCCCTGTTGGCCGCCCACAGGTCAAGACGCAGGCCGTGCTGCGCATCCCGCGAGAACCACCGGTCGAGGGCTGCGCCGAACCCCGAACGGCGAAACTCCTCCATCAACTCCTCGCCCACCTCGTAGCAGCACGATCCGATGCTCGGTCCGTGCGCGACGAGAAGGTCCGCCGGACGCGAACCGAACTCGCGCTGGAGCGCCGCCACCGTCGTGCCGGCCACGTTGGACGCCGTGCCGCGCCAGCCGGCGTGCGCAGCTGCGACGACGCCCGTCGCACAATCGGCGACCAGCAAGGGAACGCAGTCGGCCACCTGGACGGCCAGCGCGATGTCCGGATCGTCGGACAGGATAATGTCCGCCTCCGGCTGCCGCCATGGCTGCCCGGTGCGGCCCTCGCTCGCCCGGGCGACGACCACCCGGTTGCCGTGCACCTGCTTCAAGCGACGAAGTCGGTCATCGGTCACGCCGATGGCGGACGCCACCAGCGCCCAGTCCCGCTCCTCCTGCCCCTCCTCGCCCCGCAGGCGCAGCGGCAGGCTGGTGAAGAAGTGATCCGCGACTTCGGTCAACGACTTCGATCGCAACGCGCGCCCCCAGGGCGCCTCGGTCCAATGGAATCCATCGGCAACGAGATCCGCCATGTTTTCGTCCTGGCCCCCGGCCCCACGCACGGCATCGACGATTGCCGATCTCCCGCCACGCGTCATTCGCCAATCGTCATTCGCCATTCGTCACTCATCATTCGCCACTCGTCATTCGTCTCTATCGCCACTCGCCAATCACCAGCCCTAGCCCATCAGGATCACCTGCGCCAGCGCCAGTGTGTCCGTGTGCGTGATCGTAATAGCCGACGAGTGCCCGCCGATGGCCTCGAAGCGGCGCGCGGCACCCCCGTGAAACCGCAGTTGCGGGGGCCCCCCGTGGCGGACCACCTCGATGTCGCGCCACAGCACGCCGCGCGATCGCCCGGTTCCCAGCGCTTTCATTGCCGCTTCCTTGATCGCGAAGCGGGCCGCGAAATGCTGCGCCGAGCGGCGTCGCGCCTGGCAGTACTCGATCTCGCCGACGGTGAAGATCCGCTGGAGGAAGCGCTCGCCGTAGTCCGCGATCGTCTGCTCGATGCGGGGAATCTCCGTCGCGTCCATGCCGAGTCCGATGATCGTCATCGCTTCACACGCTAACCGGCGTCAACCGCCGTAGTCAATTGCGGCCTCGAGCGACGGCCCGCGGACGCCCGCGGCGGGTGCGGCGGGCCAACTCTCCTCGCGTCAGCGGGATGCGGCCACGAGGCCCGTGTGGCTGCGACGGCCGGATCCTTGCGACCTGCGCGCCCGAACGGGGCCGTACGGCGGCGCCGTACGGCTCGCCACGCGGAGGCTGCACATGGTCGTGAAAATCAGCCGCAACGACAAGGGGAACCCGCCTGGGAAGCTCGCGGAGGCGGAGCTGCACTTCACCGAGGGTGTGCTGGACGGCCTGAAGCTGATCGGCTTCGGCGTCTGGGAGAGACGAAACGGCGCGGGGCGCAACGTCACCTTCCCTGCCCGCCAGTACTCGGTCAACGGCGAGCGGCGCAGCTTCGCGCTCCTGCGGCCGATCGTCGACGCGGGAGCGCAGGAACGCGTGCGGGACCTCATCCTGCAGGCGTACTCGGAGCAGGAGGAGCAGGTGGCGATGGCGGAGTAGCGAGCGTCCACTCGGCGCGGAGCGCGCGGTCGAATTCCGCGCGGAAGAAGGACGTCTTCATCCCGCCCTCGATCACGTCCCACGGCTGCACCGGGTCCGCGCCGCGGTCGCGGAAGACGTAGCGGTCCGCGTCCACGCCGGTCTCCGCCGCGGCCGCGCGCCAGTTGCCGCCGTTCCGCTCGGCGGCTTCTACGACCGCGGCCACGCGCCGGTCGCCGAGCGAGAGCAGCGCCTGGTAGAACGAGTGCCGCTCGGACTTGATGTTGAAGTACACGTTGTCGAGGCCGGACACCAGCTGCCGCAGCCGCTTCATCTTCCGGTCGGTCGCGGCGGCCATCTCCATCGGCATCCACTGGTACGCCGTGCCGGGCTTGGGTACCAGCGGGTTCACGCTGGCGACGATACGCCCGATGGCGCCGCGTGGACGGGCGTGCCGAAGCATGCAATCGCGGATCGCCAGCGTCAGGTCGCGGATCGCAACCAGGTCCTCGTCGGTTTCGGTGGGCAACCCGATCATGTAGTACAGCTTCAGGTTCTCGATGCCGCTCGAAAACACGAGTTCGGCCCGATCGAGAATCTGCTCGTTGGTCACGGTCTTGTTGACCACCCGCCGCAGCCGGTCGGAGCCGGTCTCCGGGGCAATCGTGATGCTCCGCTCGCCGCTCGCGCGGAGGATCGAGACGATGGCAGGCGTGAGATCGTCGAGCCGGAGCGACGCCGGGCTGATGCCGTAGCCCATGTCGTGCAGGCGGGTCAGGATGCGCTCGATCTCGGGATGGTCGCAGAGCGCGATGGACACGAGACCCACCCGGCTGGCGTGAGGCCGCGCGGCTTCCGCGATCCGCAGGATCCGGTCGGCTTCGAACGACCGGACCGGCAGGTAGTTGTAACCGGCCCAGCAGAAGCGGCACAGGTTGGCGCACCCGCGCACCACCTCCACGAGGAGGCGCGAACCGAACTCGGTGTCGGGGGTGAAGATCGTCGTCGCGGGCGGGTCGGCCAGCTCGCCGGCCTTGAGAGCCGCCTTACGTATCGGCCAGCCGTGTTTCGCGGCGCCTCGTGGCTCGAAGCGCGCGATCGTGCCGTTCTCGCCGTACACGACGTCCACCAGCGAGGGCACGTACATGCCCGGACGCGCAGCCAGCCGGTCGAGGACCGCGCGGCGGCCGCCGCCCTCCCCGGCGCCCTCGACGATCTCGGGGACCAGGCGCTCGCCCTCTCCCGAGGCGACGAGATCCGCGAAGGGAGCCAGCGGCTCGGGGTTGAGGAAGGTGACGGCCCCGCCGATCACGACGATCGGGTGGTGTTCGTTCCGCTCCTCGGATCGCACCGGTATGCCGGCCAGGCGGAGCATCGTCACGATGTTGGGGTAGTCCCATTCGAAGGACACGGAGAAGGCCAGGACGTCGAACTCGGCGACCGGCGTCTGTGACTCGAGCGTCACCAGGCCGGCGCCGGACGCGAGCGCTTCCTTCAGCTCCTGCTTGGGCGGCAGGAACACGCGTTCGCATACCGCCTCGTCCGCCGCGTTGAACAGGCGGTAAACCGTCTGAAACCCGAGGTTGGACATCCCCACGAAGTAGGTGTTGGGAAATGCCAGGGCCACGCGCAGACGACCGCCATGCGCCTTTCGGATGTAGCCGACTTCCCGCGACAAGGTGTCGCGGGCACGCGCGCGTTGCTGCCAGGACTTCATGCTCGGATGCGGCTGCGTTGACGGGCCGGGATGGCCAGGCGGTCCTCAGGCTCCGCCTGCGCCGGCGACGATCGCGGATGCCGTGGATATTTTTAGTCTATCACGCGGATGCGGACGAGCCCGGCCTGCCTGCCGGGCTCGCGCGGAGGGAATGGCGACGTCGAGGCGGGCCTGCTCGTCCGGGCTAGTTGTCTCGCTGCCGGCGCAGGAACGCCGGGACGTCGAACGGCGTCGTTTCGTCGGTGTCAGTCCTCTCCGCCGGCGGCTGTGCAGGCGTGCCGCCCACCACCGCGCGTGCCTGCTGCGGCACGGGGATGACCGCGCGGCGCCGGACGGGTATGGACGGGGTCGCCGCCTGGCCGGGGTCCGCCTGCCCGGAGGCCTCGTGATGTTGACGGTACCAGCTCGAGTAGTTCTGGAGATCGACTGGCGTCTGCGGCTTCACCCCGGCGCGCCCCTCCCGGCCCTCGCCAAAGCCGGTGGCGATGACGGTAATCTTCACGCGGTCCCCGAGCACGGGATCGACCACGGCCCCGAAGATGATGTTCGCGTCCTCGTGGGCCGCCCCATGGACGATCTGCGAGGCGTCGTTCACCTCGCCGATGGACATGTCCGGGCCGCCGGTGATGTTGATGATGACGCCGTGCGCCCCCTCGATGGAGGCGTCTTCGAGCAGGGGACTGGACACGGCGCGGCGCGCGGCCTCGACGGCGCGTTCGGCACCTTCGGCGATGCCCGTGCCCATCACCGCCACGCCGACGCCGCTCATGATTGTCTTCACGTCCGCAAAGTCGAGGTTGATCAGGCCGGGAACGAGGATCAGGTCCGAAATGCCCTGGATGGCCTGCCGCAGCACGTCGTCGGCCTCGGCAAAGGCGTTGAGGAGGCTGACGCTCCGGTTCACCGACAGCAGCCGCTCGTTCGGGATGGTGATGACGCTGTCCACCGCCTGGCGCAGCTCGCTCAACCCGCGCTCCGCCTGCTTCATGCGGCGGCCGCCCTCGAACACGAACGGCTTGGTCACAACGGCAATGGTGAGGGCGCCGATCTCGCTGGCCAGGCTGGCAATCACGGGGGCCGCTCCGGTCCCGGTGCCGCCGCCCATGCCGGCGGTGACGAAGACCATGTCCGCACCGTCGAGTACCTCGAGCAGCCGCTCGGTGTCCTCGAGTGCGGCCGCGCGGCCCACGACCGGGTCGGCACCGGCGCCGAGGCCCTTCGTCAGTTTCTGGCCCAGCTGCACCTTGATCGCGGCCTCGCTCTGCTGAAGCGCCTGCACGTCGGTGTTCGCGACGATGAACTCCACGCCGGGGAAGCCGGTGCGGACCATCCGGTTGACGGCGTTGCTGCCGCCGCCGCCGACGCCAATCACCTTGATGCGCGCGCCGAGGCGGCGCGGGTCGTCGGCGAGTAGGATCCGCGGTGGTTCCGCCGCGTCCCTGCGGCCGCCGCGGGTCTCGTGCTGCGGGTTCGGCATGCGGGCCTCCAGCTCTCGCTCCATTTGGGTCGTACCGCTCATCGGGGATCGCGCCGGGACGGGGTTGCCGCGGCGCGGGCTGCTTGCGTCGTCAACTGGCCACATCGTGGAATCGCCTCTTGGTCTTCACATCGCCCGCCCACGCGGACCGCGCTATCTCTCGTTCCCCGTCGCCGGCCGAAGCCAGACCGGCCGCGGCCGCAGCAGCGCGAGTTGCGCGTGCAGCGGGCTCGCGTCGAACGGCGCGGCACTGCGAGGCCTGGGCGGGATCAACACGGTGGCGCCGGCGGCCGGTCGGTTGGCCTGCCGCTCGCCGGCGGCCGCGATGGGCCGCCCTTCCGGCTGGGTCCTCTCGTCGCGCGTGTCGTTCCTCATAAGTCCACCCTCAGAAGAACTCCCGCATCCAACGGCTCAAGCGACCGGCGAGTCCCGCTCCCGGCCGGCCGTTGCCGTGATCCTCGCGAAGCCACTGCTCGCGGGCCCGGAGCACCAGGCCAACCGCCGTGCCGAACGCCGGGCTGTTCACGTGGTCTGCCAGCCCGCCGTCGACGCCGACCGGGCAGCCGCGGCGGATCGGCAGGTCGAAGATCTGCTCGGCAATCTCCGGCAGGCCGTCGAGGATCGCGCCGCCGCCCGTGAGGACGATGCCCGAGTTCAGCGCCTTCTCGTAGCCGGCGTGGCGGACCTCGTCCCACACCATGTGGAAGATCTCCTCCGCCCTCGGCTGCAGCACGTCCGTCAGGATCCGCCGCCCCATCACGCGCGGCCGCCGCCCGCCGACGCTGGCCACCTCGATCGTCTCCTCGTCGTCCACCATGGAGGAGAGCGCGCACCCGTTTCGCCGCTTCAGCTTCTCCGCCTCCGGGATTGGCATGCGGAGGCCCACCGCGATGTCGTTGGTGAAGTGGTCGCCGCCGATCGCGATCACGGCGGTGTGCCAAAGCGACCCGCGCTCGAAGATCGCGAGGTCCGTCGTGCCGCCGCCGATGTCGAGAAGGGCCACGCCCAGTTCCTTCTCGTCGGGCGTGAGCACGGCGTCGCTGGCCGCCAGCTGGCCGAGCACCGTGCCCTTCACGTGCACGCCCGCCCGGTTGACGCAGGCCACCAGGTTCTGCGTGGCCGTCACGCCGCCGGTGATCACGTGGACGTTGACCTCCAACCTCGCGCCCGTCATCCCGACCGGCGCCCCGATGCCGTCCTGATCGTCCACGACGAAGTCCTGCGGCAGGACGTGCAGGATCTGCTTCCCTGGCGGGAGCGAGACGGCCTTGGCCGCGTCCAGTGCGCGCTGCACGTCCTCGTGGGTGATCTCGCGGTTCTTGCCGGCGACCGCGACGACGCCGCGGCTGTTGAATCCCTTGAGATGGGTGCCCGACAGGGCCAGGTAGACGTTGTCGATCTCGATGCCCGCGGTCAGTTCCGCGTCACCGACCGCCTTCTTGATCGACTCGACCGCGGTCTCGAGGTTGACGACGAGGCCGCGCCGGATCCCCTGTGACTCGGCCACTCCCATCCCGACGACGTGCAGCCCGTCGTCCGACGGCTCAGCCACGATGGCCGTCGTCTTCGACGTCCCGACGTCCAGGCCGACCAGGTACCGTTCCTTCCGTGCCACTCCGCCTCCCCAACCACACCCACGTGGAACCCGGCGTCAACCGGATTCTCCTGCCCCTGTCGCTCAGTGATTCGACACGCTGACCGCGCGCCGCCCCTGCACGCTCACCGCCGCCGCCTGGGCCTGGGAGCCCGACGAACACGCGCTCGCCGAACCGCAGGTCGACGTAGTCCACCTCCGGCACCGACTCGCGGATGGTCGACGCCGAGATCGAAGTACGACTCGAGCCGCGCCACGAAGTGCTCCTCGCCCGAGCCGCAGCCGGGCGGTGTCGCCGTCGACGATCACGACCGCGTCGTGCGGGTCCGACACGTCCACCTGCGAAATGCGCCTCGCCAACTCCGGCTTGGCGCGCACCTCGCGAGAGCAGCCGCGCAGCGAGCCACGCCCGCCGCTCGTCGAGCGCCGCGTCCCGTCCGGGCACTTCGCTGAGGCCATCGAGGATCGGGAGGTCCAGGTCGTTGTAGCGGGGGCCGTACTCGTCGATGATCGCTCCGTGGTCGTCAACCAGGTAGAGATCCTCCCCAAACCGGCCGATGGCGATCGGGTACCGCTCCGTCACGCTCACTTCGATCGTGGACGGCAGCCAGCGCCGCAGCGTCGCGTCCTCCACCCACGGGCAGGCGAGCACGCGCCGCCGCCCTGCCTCCAGGTCCACCGCGAGGATGTTGCTCCCCGAGAGGCCGCCGAGCAGGCCGGCCACCTCGCCGCTCGACAACCGGTGGTTGCCGGTGACCGTCACGTGCGTCACCTGCAGCAGCCGCGAGCGCATCACCATCACGCCGCCGCGCCACGCCGCGGCGAGCACCAGGAAGGCAACCAACACGTTCCCCGCGGCCCGCAGACGCAC
This sequence comes from uncultured Acidobacteriota bacterium, assembly GCA_963724775.1. Classification (GTDB taxonomy): domain Bacteria; phylum Acidobacteriota; class Vicinamibacteria; order Vicinamibacterales; family Fen-181; genus CAVRWB01. Next base: position 135,985 of record CAVRWB010000012.1, on the reverse strand, counting down.
GCGCCAGGGACTGTGCCGGCGCCCGGGCTTCACCTGCGCTCGCAGGAACCGCCGATCGGCCGGTGCGGTGACTGGCATGGGTTAGGCTTTCACCCGCTTCTTCAACTCTTCCACGATCGCATCCGAGGCCGCGCCGATCGACCCGGCGCCCAGCGTGATGACCGCGTCGCCGCGGCGCGCCAGTCGCGCGACGGCCGCCGGGACGGCGCCAACGTCCTTCACGACGTGAACCGGGACGGTGGACCTGCGTTCGATGTCGTCCGCGAGCGCCTCGATCGTCACGCCGGGAATCGGGTCCTCGCCGGCGGAGTAGATGTCCGTCAGCACGATCTCGTCGGCATCGGCGAGCGACGGCGCGAAGCGATCGAACAGGCGGCGCGTGCGCGAGTAGCGGTGCGGCTGGAACACGACGACCAGGCGCCGGCCGAGCGCCGCCCGGGCTGCCCCGAGAACCGCCGCGATCTCGGTCGGGTGGTGGCCGTAGTCCTCGATCACGATCACGCCGTCGGCTTCGCCGTGGTTCTCGAACCGTCGTTCGGCGCCGCGGAACTCGGCGAGGGCGGCCGCGATCCGGTCGAACGGGACGGCCAGGTCGATTCCGACGGCGACAGCGGCCAGCGCGTTCTGCAGGTTGTGCCGACCAGGCACCTGGAGCACGATGTCGCCCAGCGTGACGGGACCCGACGCCGCGCGCGACGATCCGGGCCGCCCGTCCGCCACCACCGTGCAGCGCCATTGCAGCCCCGCGCCCTTCACGTTCACGCCCCGGACCTGGGCATCGGGCGCGTCGAGGCCGTAGGTGACCACCGGCCGGGTCATTCCGGGGAGCAGGCGCCGCAGCGTCTCGTCGTCGGCGCACGCCACGATCCGGCCGTAGAACGGCACGCGATTCGCGAAGGTGACGAAGGCCTGCTGCAGGTCCTCGAAGTCGCGGTACGCCTCGAGGTGCTCCTGGTCGATGTTCGTGATCACGGCGATGGCCGGCGAGAGGCGCAGGAAGGACCGGTCGCTTTCGTCGGCTTCCACGACCATGAAGTCGCCCTTGCCGAGGCGCGCGCTGCTGCCGAACGCGCTGAGCCGGCCGCCGATGACGGCGGTCGGATCCAGGCCGCCGCGCTCGAGCACCATGGCGATCATCGACGTGGTCGTCGTCTTGCCGTGCGCACCGGCCACCGCGATGCCGTAGCGAAGGCGCATCAACTCCGCCAGCATCTCGGCTCTCGGGATCACCGGGACGCGGCGGCGGGTCGCCTCGACGATCTCGGGGTTGGTGGGCCTGACCGCGGACGAGTAGACGACAACGTCGGCGTCCCGCACGTGAGCCGCATCGTGGCCCTCGAACACACGCGCGCCCAGCGACGCCAGGCGTTCGGTGACCGCGGACAGCTTCGCGTCCGACCCGGTCACGGCGTAGCCGAGGTTCACCAGCAGTTCGGCAATGCCGTTCATGCCGCTGCCGCCGATGCCGACGAAGTGGATTCTGCGGGTGCGTCCGAGCACGTTACGTCCGTTCACCGTTGGTCCAGTCGCACTCCGTCCGTCCCAGCCCCCGGCCGCACGGTATTGCCGATTGACGATTGGCGATTGCCGATTGCCGATTGCCGATTGAGCGTCTGATTCGCCACTCGCCATTCGCCACTCGCCACTCCGTCCGTCTCAGCCTAGCCCCTAGCCCCTCAGCCCCTAGCCCCTAGCCCCCAGCCCGTAGTCGGTCCCATGCTGCGACACGTTGATGCAGGATTCCCATGGCCGCAAGGCTGACGATCATCGACGAGCCGCCGGCGCTGACGAACGGCAGCGCGATGCCCTTGGTCGGCAGCAGCCCGAGCACGACGCTGATGTTCACCAGCGCCTGCAATCCGAGCATCGCGGTGATGCCCGGTCGCCACGCAGCGCCCCGTACGCGTCGGGTGCGCGGCTTGCCGCCCGGAGCCCTCGCCACGCGATGATGGCGAAGCAGCACGAGCACGAACGTGGCGCCAATCAGCCCCTGTTCCTCGGCGATCACCGCGTAGATGAAATCGTTGTGCGGCTCGGGCAGGTACAGCAGCTTCTGCACGCCGTTCATGAAGCCCTTGCCGAGCACCCCGCCGCTGCCGACGGCAATGGCCGACTGCACCGCCTGGTAGCCGTCGTGCAGCCGGTCGCTCCACGGGTCGAGGAAGACCATCAATCGGCGCCACCGGTAGTCCGCGGACCAGATGAAGAGAAAGGCGACGGGCGGCACCGCGACCGCCAGGACCGTCACCCACTTCATCGACATTCCGGCCACGAACAGCATGACGCCGGCGATGGCGGCAAGCGCCGCGGCACTGCCCAGGTCGGGCTCCTTGTAGATGAGGACGAAGAACACGCACACCACCGCCGCCACTCGCGTGACGACGGGCTTGAACAACTCTCGCCTCTCGAGCCACTCTTCCAGCGCCGCCGCGACGAACACGATCGTCACGAGCTTGGCGAACTCGGAGGGCTGGATGCCGAGGCCGCTGATGCCGAGCCAACGGTGCGACCCTTTGACGGGCTTGAAGAGGTACACCGCGATCAGGCCGAGAAGCGTCGCAGCCATCATCCCGATCAGCACCGGCCGCTTCCTGTACACGCGGTAGTCGACCCGCGTCGCCACGAGCAGGCATGCCAGGCCGAACATCGCCCAGACGGCCTGCTTGGCGACGGCGTAGCCCGGGTCGTTCCCGGCGCGGAACTCCCGGAGCGCGGACGCGCTGTACACCCAGGCCAGGCTCGACGACGAGCAGCGCCAGCGTGGCCCAGACGAGCAGCATGTCCGACTTCAGTTTTCGCGCCATTCGTCCCGTCCTCGCCCCGAAATCGTGGTGAACGGTGGGCAGTCATCAGCCAGCCGGGGTTGAGCCACCAACCTCGCGGGCCGGGGTAGCCCGCGTTCCCAGCAGCCAGCTCTCAAGCGCCGCAGGCCGACTGACGACTGCTCACCGTTCACCGTGCCCGTCGAATTCCTCGGCGAGCTTCTGAACCTCACGCTTGAACACGCGCCCGCGCTCCGCGTAGTCGCGGAACATGTCGAAGCTCGCGCACGCCGGGCGCGAGCAGCACGGTCCCCCCGGGCGGCGCGGCGGCGAGCGCCGCGCGGACCGCCTCGGCCATCGATTCCGCCTCGACGACCGCGAGCATGTCGCCGAGCGCCTGCCTGATCGTGGGCCTCGCCTCGCCGATGGCGATGACGGCCGTCGACCGGCCCTGCAGCGCCGGCCGGAGATCGCGCAGGTCGCCGCCCTTGAAGCGGCCGCCGATGATCGGCACCAGGCGTCCCTCGAAGCTCTCGATCGCCCGCCGCGCCGACTCCACGTTGGTCGCCTTCGAGTCGTTGATGAAGCGGATGCCGGCAATCACCATCACGGGCTCGAGCGCGTGCTCCAGGCCGCCGAACTCGGAGACCGCCTTCCGGATCGCCTCGGGCGACGCACCCGGCCAGGCGGGCGATCGTCGCCGCGGCCGCCACGTCGGACAGCAGGTGCCTGCCGATCAGCCGAACCTCGCTCACGGGCAGCAGCGGCAGGTCGTCGCGGCCCGCGGCGCGCTCCACGATCCAGCCGCCCTCCAGCACCGTCCCTTCCGCCAGCTTCGACTCGACGGCGAAGAGCCGCCGCGGCGCCTTCGCATGCCTGGTCGCGAGGTTCATCGCCGGCGTGTCGTCGGCGTTGACGACCACCCAGTCACCCTCGCCCTGGTTCGCGAAGACCCTGCGCCTTCGCGGCGGCGTACTCCTGGAAGTTGGCGTGCCGATCGAGGTGGTCGGCCGACAGGTTGAGGATCGCCGCGATCCACGGGTGAAACGTGGACGTCGTCTCGAGCTGGAAGCTGCTCACCTCCACGACGTGGATCGTCTCCGGCGTCGACGCCGTCGACTTCGGCGGCGAGCGGCGTCGCCGATGTTGCCCGCCACGGTCGCCGCAAGCCCCTGTTCCTTCAGGATTCGCCCGACGAGCGTCGTCGTCGTCGACTTCCCCTTCGTGCCGGTGATCGCGATGACGCGGCCCTTCAGCCAGCCGGGACGCGAGTTCGACTTCGCCGATGATCGGCACCTTCGCCCTGCGTGCGCGGTCGAGGGCGGGCTGGCGAAGCGGCACGCCCGGGCTGAGGACGATCAGGTCCGCCGACTCGAACAGTCCGGGTCTCGTGCGGCGCCGAGTTCGAGGGCGATGCCCAGGTCGGCCAGCCGCTTCTCGTCCGGGCAGGTTCACCTTCAGGTCGCTGAGCGTGACGCGGGCGCCCCGGCGCGGCAAGGAGTTCGGCGGCCGCGACGCCGCTTCGCGCGCCGCCCACCACGACCACGCGCTTGCCGGTCACGCTGAAGTCGTCCATCATCGTGCTACCCGAACACCGCTTTCAGGCGTTCCACCACGCGCTCGGTGCGAATGCCGCGCGATCCCTTCACCAGCACCACGTCCCCCGGCCGAACCATCGCCGCAGCGACGTCGGCGGCCTCGTCGCTCGTGGGCACGTACCGGACGACGGAAGGGTCCATACCCGCCGCCACCGCGCCGCGCGCGAGGGCGCGGGCCGGCTCGTCCGCCGACGGCGACGAGCGCCGACAAGGCCGACCCCCGCCGCCGCGCGCCCGCATGCCTCGTGCATGCGCCTGGCTCTCCGCGCCCAGTTCGAGCATCTCGCCCAGGACCGCCACCCGCCGGGCGTGGCCGCCGCTCCGCCCCGAGAACCGCCAGGGCGCCCTGCAGCGCCCGCGGGTTGGAGTTGTAGGCGTCGTCCACGACCGTCACACCGCCCGCCAGCCTGGCCACCTCGCCGCGGTGCGCCGCCGGCCGGAGGCTGGCCGCCCGCTCTGTCATCGCGGCCAACGGCACGTCGAACTCGAGGCCGATCGCCAGGGCCGCCAGCGAGTTCATGCAGGTTTCCCCGGCCGAGCAGCGGCACCCGCCACTCCGTGGCCCCGGCCGGCGTCCGCACGATGGCGCGCATCCCGTCGAGGCCCAGGCCCTCGATGCCTGTCGCCACCACGCTCGCGGCGGCGTCGCCACCCGCAGAGAACGTCACCGTTCGCCCGATGAAGCCACGCGTGCGCCGCATCACCAGCGGATCGTCGGCGTTCGCCACCAGCACCGTGGCCGCGGTCGCACCATCGAGGACCTCCGCCTTGGCGTCGGCGATCGCGTCGATCGAGTCGAAGAACTCGCTGTGCACCTCGGCCACGTTCGTCCAGACGCGCATGTCCGGCTCGGCGATGCCCACCAGCGTCCGAATCTCACCCGCGTGGTTCATCCCGAGTTCGACGACCGCCACGTCGGCGCCGTGCCGCAGCTCGAGCAGGGAGAGCGGCAGGCCGATGTGGTTGTTCAGGTTCCCGCTCGATCGCATGACCCGGTGCCGCAGCTCCAGGAACGCCGCCGCGATCTCCTTCGTCGTCGTCTTGCCCGCGCTCCCGGTGATCGCCACCACGTGAGCGCCGGAGCGCCGCCGAACCCACCGCGCCAGCGCCTGCAGCGCCCGGGTGGTGTCCGCGGCAGCCACGAGCAGCCGCGTGCCCATGAGCGCCGGCGGAACGGCGGGCGGGTCGCTCACGATCACCCCGCTGGCGCCAGCCGCGAGCGCCGCTTCGACAAACGCGTGGCCGTCGAACCGCTCTCCGCGGATCGCCACGTAGAGGTCGCCGGGCTTCAACGTGCGCGTGTCGATCGACACGCCGCCGACCACGGCGTCCGGCGACCCGTTGAGCAGCCGGCCGCCAACGGCGAGCGCGATGTCCCTCCCCGCCAGCAGCGTGTCGCGCCCCCCGCCGCCGCCAGCCGCGCTGGGCGCCGCAGCTTCAGCGCTCACGCGTTCCCCCCCGGCGCGCCAGCGCCTCGCGCGCCACGACGGCGTCGTCGAACGGAATCTCCCTGTCGCCGATCACCTGGTACTTCTCGTGACCCTTGCCCGCAATCAGGACGACGTCATCCGGCCTGGCCAGCGCAATGGCACGGTCGATGGCGAGGCGCCGGTCCACGATCCCCATGTGCGCCGTCGCCCGGGGCGGGACGTACTTCGGGCTCGCGCGATTCGGCCGGACGCGTCCGCTCGGCCGGCATCGCAATCCCGCGCTTGACCTCTTCGATGATCTCCGCCGGATCCTCGCCGCGCGGGTTGTCGGACGTGATGATCACCAGGTCGCTCATGCGCGCCGCGACGGCCCCCATGAGCGGCCGCTTCGTCCGGTCGCGCTCGCCGCCGCAGCCGAACACCGTGATCAGCCGCTGCTTCGCCAGGGGCCGGGCCGTCTCGAGCAGGTTCTTCAGCGCGTCGTCGGTATGGGCGTAATCGACAACCACGGTGATGTCGTCGCCCGGGCGCGACACCACCTCGAAACGGCCCGGCACGCCCTCGATGCCCGCCAGGCCGCGCTCGATCGCCTCGGCTGGAACGTCGAGGGCGACCGCTGTCGCCGATGGCGGCCAGCATGTTGTACAGGTTCGGCCGGCCGACCAGCCGGGACCTCACTCGTACCTCGCCCGCGGGCGTCGCGACATCGAACTCCAGCCCGCCGAGCGAGTTGGTCACTCGCACCGGATGGACGTCCGCCGGATGATCGACGGCATACGTCACCACGCGCCCGGCCGGTTCGGCGATTGCCATCCCCCGGGGATCGTCGGCATTGACGATTGCGGGCGAGCCGGGCGGAAGCAACTCGAAGAGGCGGCGCTTCGCCCGGAAGTACGACTCCATGTCGTGGTGATAGTCGAGGTGGTCCCGCGTGAGGTTCGTGAACACGCCGGCGGCGAAGTCGCACGTGATCCACGCGGCACTGCGCGAGCGCGTGCGACGACACCTCCATCGCGCACGCGCCGCAGCGCCGCTTCGACCATCTCGCGCAGCATCTGCTGGATGTCCACCGACTCCGGGGTGGTGCGCGTCGCCGGCCGGTCTTCGTCGCCGATCCGGTAGACGATGGTCCCGAGCATCCCGCACTGGATGCCCGCCGCCTCGAACAGCGCGCTCACGAGGTACGCCGTCGTCGTCTTGCCGTTGGTGCCGGTGATCCCGACGACGCGCAGCTCGCGGCTCGGATGGCCGTAGAACACGGCGGCCAGCCGCGCAAGCGCCAGGCGCGCGTCCGGAACGACAATCCAGGGCGCCTGGACGTCCGCCGGCGCTCGGGCGCTGCGAGACGACGGCGATCGCGCCCCGCGTGAGCGCCTGTGCCGCAAACGCCGTCCCATCCACCTTCTCGCCCTGGCAGCGCAGCGAACAGTGTCCCTGGACCCGCCTTGCGCGAGTCGTACACGATCGCCTTGACCGGGCGCGCCGACGCCGAGGCGTCGAGCGCGCGCGCTGCCGTCCTGGAGGTCGCCGAGGCTCGCCAGGAGTTCGGCAAGCGTCATGGGCGCTCACCTCCCACCTTCGCGCCCTGCTCGCGTGGCGCGCTCCTGCCGAGCACGAGCCGGCAGTTGGCGCCCTGTTCCGACCGGCATCCCGGCCGCTGGCTCCTGCTCGAGGACGACGCCCTCGCCTGTCACTCGCGCGCCAAGGCCCAGCCGCGCCAGCACGTGCAGCGCCTCGCGGCCGCCCAGGCCGCGAAGGTCGGGCAGAACGATGTCGCCGTTGGCGCCGGCCGGCGGCGGCACGATCGTCAGCGGCGCCGCCGGGCCCGCCACGCGGATCTCCCTCGCCCTGTCGCGGCGTGACGATCAGAGGGGCCGCCGGGTTGACGTTCGGCGGAACGGCCAGGTAGCGGAGCGCGCGTGTCGCGATGCGCTTGAAGATCGGTGCCCGCCACGACGCCGCCGTACTTCGAGCCGACGCGCGGCGTGTCAATCCACACGAGGATCGTCATCGCCGGCTTGCGGGACGGAACGAAGCCGATGAACGACGAGTTGTAGTCGCTCTTCGAGTAATGGAGCTTGCCGGCTGCGTCGGGGACCAGCTTGGAGGAGGTGCCGGTCTTGCCCGCGCTCGTGAAGCCGTCGATTTGCGTCAGCGTCGCCGTTCCGCTCTCGACGACCTCCTCGAGGATCCCGGTCAGCGTCTGGATCGTCTCCGGCGACGCGACGCGGTTCAGCACCCTCCTGGGGACCTCCCACCGGGTGTTGCCTTTGATGGTGGCCCGAAGGATGCGGGGCACTACCAGCTCCCCGCCGTTTGCGATGGCGCTCGCCGCCGCCGCCATCTGAAGCGGCGTCACGCTGATCTGGTAGCCCATCGCGACAGAGGCGAGCGCTTCGTACGGAGTCCACGTGGACGGCGGGTAGAGAAGACCGGCGTTCTCGCCGATGCCGGCGAAGTCCGGAGACAGCCTTTCCCCGAAATGGAACCGATCCTTCACGTACTTCCCGAGTCGCTCGGGCCCGAGCAGCCAGCCGGTCTTGATCGCGCCGATGTTGCTCGACACCGCAACCGCCTCGTGAAACGGAAGGGTGCCGTGCGCGTGCGTGTCCTGCACCACGCGGCCGGTCGGCATCACCAGGACCCCGTTGCCGGTGTCGATCATTCGCTCCGGCCACATCACCTTCTCCTCGAGGGCGGCGGTGGCCGTGATCATCTTGAATGTCGATCCCGGCTCGTACGAGTCCTCGACCGCACGGTTCGTCCAGGCGTCCTGGTCCGATGCGTTGTAGTCGTTGGGGTTGAACGTCGGCCAGTTCGCCATCGCCAGGATCTCGCCGCTCGACGGATCCATCATGACGACGCTGCCGCCCGCGGCCCGTTTCTCCTCGACTCCCGCCCGAAGCTCGGTCTCCGCGATGTACTGCAGGTTCTCGTCGATCGTCAGCTCGAGCGTCGCGCCCGGCACCGGCGGGTCGCCCACCTGGCTGAAGACGTGCTGCTTGCCGTCCTGCTGTATCAGGAACTCCCCGGCCCGTCCCTGGAGGCCATCGCCGAAACCCTTCCGGACCTCCTTCTCGTACCTCAGCTCGATGCCGCCCAGCCCCTGCTCGTCGATCCCGACGTAACCAAGGACGTGCGCCGCCAGCTCGCGCTTCGGGTAGTAGCGGCGAGACTCCTTCATCAGGCCGACGCCCTTGATGTTCTCAGCGCGCGGACGCGCTTGGCCTGCTCCGCACTGACCGCGCGGCGCACCCACACGAGCCAGCGCTGCTTCTAGTTCTTGCACTGCTGTTCGAGGAGCCGCTGCATCCTCCGGACTGCAGCCGTCGAGCGCGCGGCAGATGGCGTCGATGGTCCCGCGCACCGACGCGAGCTCTCTTCGGCACCACGAAGACCGAGTCGGCGTCCACGCTGTACGCGAGGATTCGGCCGTGGCGATCGAGGATGTCGCCCCGGCGCGCCGGCACCGTCACCGTGCGGTCCTGCTGCTGCTCCGCCTCGTTGCAGAGGTCCGCGTACTTGTAGACCTGGAAGTAGAGGAGGCGCGCCTCGATCGCCGCGACCCAGACGGCCGAGCATCATCGCGACGACGAGCAGACGGCTGCGAATCGTCCGTCGCCAGACTGCAGGATCGAGCGGCTCGGCCATGCGCAGCTCCTAGCGGGACGCGACGACGGAAGACGGCGGCGGTTCGGGCGGCACGATCCGCTCGATCACGACGGCATCGGACGGTCCGGGGGCGACGAGCTGGAGCTGGCCGGCCAGGTCTGCAATCCGCGAGGGCGCCCGCAGGGATTCGATGTTCAAACGCAGCCGTGCGGCCTCTCGACTCCTCGACCGCGCGTGCCTTCTGCACCTCGCTCAGCTTGTAGCCGAAATCGCGGATCCCGAATCGCTGCCAGCCGTCGAACAGCGCGGCGCCGACCAGCACGGCGCCGACGAGCAGCCAGCGGAGGATCTCGCGCTGACGCCCGCGGTCCACTTCGGCGGCAACCGGGCGGTTGCGAATCGCGGGCGCGATCGCAAACCCCATCGGGTCGGTGGCTCTGACCTGCATATCCCGGGACCTCCTCCGCCAGCCGGTCACGCCAGCCGCTCGGCCGTGCGCAGATGCGCGCTGCGCGAGCGCGGGTTCGCGGCGACCTCGGCCTCGGTCGGCTGCTGCGGCTTCTTGGTCAGGAGCCGGAGCGACATCGTCTCGTCAGCAGCCAGGCGTCGCAGCGTGTGCTTCACGACGCGGTCTTCCAGCGAATGAAACGCAATCATCGCGAGCCGGCCGCCGGGCGCCAGGCGCCGGCACGCGTCCTCGACGAACCGGTCGAGCCCTTCCAGTTCGTCGTTCACCCGGATGCGCAGCGCCTGGAACGTGCGCGTGGCCGGGTGGATCGGGCTGTAGCCCCTTCGCGGAACCGCCCGCCGCACCAGAGCCGCGAGCTGTCCCGTGGTCGCGATCGGCTCGTGCCGCCGCGCCTCGACGATCGCCCGCGCGATGCGTCGCGAGTACCGTTCCTCGCCGAGCCGGAAGATCACGTCGGCGAGTTCCTGTTCCGGGAGCGCGGCGATCAGGTCCGCCGCCGTCGGGCCGGCCGACCGATCCATCCGCATGTCCAGGGGCTCGTCCCGCTGGAAGCTGAAGCCGCGGCCGGCGGCTCCGAGCTGCAGCGACGAGACCCCGAGGTCCGCCAGGATGCCGTCCACGCGGCCGATCCCGCGCGCGTCGAGCAGGGCGGGAAGCTGCCGGTAGTCGGCGTGCACCAGTTCGACGCGGTCACCCCACGCAGCCAGCTGCTCCCGCGCGACGGCGAGCGCGTCCCTGTCGCGATCGATCCCGAGCAGGCGGGACGCTCCGGCCTCCAGCAATGCCGACGCGTGCCCGCCGAGGCCAACCGTTCCATCGACGAACAGCCCGCCCCGCCCCGGAGCGAGAGCCGCCACCACTTCCGCCCTCATCACCGGGACGTGCTCGGGCATGGCCTGCCTACGTCCGCGGGTTCACCAGCGCGAGTTCATCGTCCCTGGTGAACGGCTCGTTCGCGAGCTTCAACGCCAGCCGCTCGTGGTTCCACACCTGGAGGAAGTCGAAGTTCCCGACGATGTCGACCTCGCCCGTCATGTCTGCCGACTCGCGCAGCCGCTGGTGGATCAGCACGCGACCCTGGTTGTCCAGCTCAGCCGTCTGCCCGTAGTAGTTCGTGCGCTGAAAGAAACGTTGCACCGCGGGGTCGCGCACGACGCCCCCGCTGCCGAGGCGACGTTCGAGTTCCAGCCAGGTCGCCATCGGGTAGATGGAAACCGACTGCCCGTCGACGGACGTGACGAATAGATCCCGGCCAAAACGCTCCTCGATCAGGGCGCGAAAGTCGCGTGGTATCTTGAGGCGACTCTTCTCGTCGATGCGGGCCGGGAAACTTCCCCGAAACATGACTTGTCGCCCACCTCACTCCATTCGGGACCACTCGAATGGTAAGACTGCCGCCAGAGGTTGTCAACGCAAAAGGAAGAGCCCTAACAACTTACGCCTGCGACTTTCGCCATTTTTTCGTGCTAGGGCAAATGCACCACTTGGAGTGGTCCGACCACTCCCGGGCCCGGTGACGCATTTCCTGTGGAATTTCGAGGTGGCGGCGAACGGCCCGGACAGGCCTCTGAGCTCGCCGTGATAGCATCTTGAGTTTGTCATGCTGCGCACCGCACTGATTGGCTTCCCTTCGTCCGGCAAAACGACGCTCTTCCAGCTGATGACCAGCCAGCGCGAAGCGCCGCGAGCCGGGCACGGCAAGCTCGAGGCCGTTGTCGGCGTCGCCCGCGTGCCGGACGAGCGAGTGGAGCGTCTGGCCGACCTGTACAAGCCGCGCAAGAAGACCCACGCGACGGTGGAGTTCGCGGACATCGCGGCTGCGGGCCGAACGGGCGCGACGGCGCTGCTCGACGTGATCCCGTTCCGCAACGCGGACGCCCTCGTGCACGTCGTGCGCGCCTTCCGGGACCCGTCGGTGACGCACCACGCGGACGAGATCCAGCCGGCCAGCGACGCGCAGGCGATGGAAGACGAGCTCCTGCTCGCCGACCTCGCGGTGACCGAGAAGCGCCTCGAACGGATCGAGCGCGACCTGAAGAAGAGCCGCACCGCGGAACTCGAGCGTGAGCGCGATCTGCTGCTCCGCTGCCAGACGGCGCTCGAGGAAGGCCGGCCGCTGCGCGGGATCGACATGAGCGACGCCGAGCGCAAGATTGTCCGCGGGTTCCAGTTCCTCTCCGCGAAGCCGCTGCTCCTCGTCATCAACATGGACGAGGCCGACACGGCGCTGCTCGCCGACGGCGCGCGCGCGGCCGAGAGCGCCGGCCTGGCCGAGTTCCTGTCGCGGGCCGCTACCCGCGCGGTCGCGGTCTGCGCCAAGATCGAACTGGAGATTTCGCAGCTGGAGGAGGCCGACGCGGCCGCCTTCCTCTCCGACCTCGCCCTCGACGAGCCCGGCGTCAACCGGGTGATTCGCGCGACCTACGACCTGCTCGGGTACATCTCGTTCCTGACGGCCGGCGAGGACGAGTGCCGCGCCTGGTCGATCCCGCGCGGCACGCGCGGCGCAACTGGCCGCGAGCGAGATCCACAGCGACATCGCGCGCGGCTTCATCAGGGCGGAGGTGGTCCGCTTCGACGACCTCATCGCGCGCGGATCGATCGCGGCCTGCCGCGATCACGGCGAGGTGCGGCTGGAAGGCAAGGAGTACGCCGTCCTCGACGGCGACGTCATCAACTTCCGGTTCGCCACGTAAGGGAGGGCCGTGAGCGTTCGCACTGTGCTGGTGTGCGGCGTGCAGGTGCCGCTGGTGCACGGCGGAGCGGAGATTCTCGTCAGCGAACTGGTCTCGCAGCTGCAGGCGCGCGGCTACGAGAGCGAGCTGGTGAGCCTGCCCTTCAAGTGGTACCCGAAGGAGGAGATCTTCGCGCACGCCGCCGCCTGGCGCTGCATCGACCTGAGCGAGGCCAACGGCCGGCGGATCGACTGCGTCATCGCGACCAAGTTCCCCTCCTACTTCGTGCGGCACTCGAACAAGGCGATCTGGCTGGTGCACCAGCACCGGGCGGCCTACGACCTGGCCGGCACTCCGTACTGCCTGGACTTCGAGTGGACCGAGAGCGACGTCGGGAGCCGGCAGCGGCTGTTCGATCTCGATCGGCGGATGATCGGCGAGGCGAAACGGGTCTACACCATCGGCGGCGTGCCGACCGCCCGCCTCGAGAAGTACAACGGCATCCGCGCGCCGGCCCTCCACCCGCCCCCGAAGCTCGCCGCGAGGCTGCGTCCAGGCCCGTTCGGCGACTACTTCCTGTCGGTGGGGCGCCTCGAGACGCTCAAGCGGGTGGACCTCGCCATCCGCGCGCTCGCGCTCGTGCCTCCGCCTGCATGCCTCGTGGTCGTCGGCGACGGCACGCAGCGCGACGCCCTGCGAGCGATCGCCGACGAGGCGGGCGTGGCGGACCGGGTGGAGTTCCGGGGCTCAGTGGACGACGACACGCTCGTGCGCCTGTATTCGGGCGCCCGCGCGGTGATCTTCGCGCCGTTCGACGAGGACTACGGCTACGTGACCCTCGAGGCGTTCCTGAGCGGAAAGCCGGTCGTCACGGCGGCGGATTCGGGCGGCACGCTGGAATTCGTGTCCGACGGCGTCACGGGACGGGTGTGCGAACCGGCCCCGCGTGCCGTGGCCGACGCGCTGGCGGACCTGATGTCCGATCCCCGGCGAGCGGCCGGTCTCGGCGACGCGGCGCTCGAGCGCGGCCGCCTGGTGACGTGGGACGGGGTGATCGAACAGCTGCTGGGAATCTGAACGTGCCGTGAGCAGGGTCGACACGACTGGAGCACGAGTGGCCTCGCCGGAACAAACCTCGGTCCTCATTCCTGCCTTCAACGAGGCCCGCGCCATCGGCGCGGTCGTTCGGGGCCTGTCCGCGGTTGGCGGCCTGGCGCGAGATCCTCGTCGTCGACGACGGCTCGGTGGACGGAACGCGTGAAGCCGCGGAGGCGGCGGGCGCCCGGGTGATCCGGCACCCGTACAACAAGGGTAACGGGGCGTCGGTCAAGAGCGGCATACGCGCGGCCGCGGGCGAGTTCGTGCTGATCATCGACGCCGACGGGCAGCACCAGCCGGAGGACGCCGCGCGGCTCGTCACGCTGCTCGGCGATTACGACCTCGTCGTCGGCGCCCGCGCCGGGTCCACGCAGGCCACCTTCGCCCGGCGCGCCGGCAATGCCGCGCTGAACCGCCTCGCCAGCTACCTGACCGGCCGTGCGATCCCCGACCTCACGTCCGGGTTCCGTGCGGCGCGCCGAGAGTGCCTGCGCGAGTTCCTCCACCTGCTCCCCAACCGGTTCTCGACGCCGACCACGACGACGCTCGCGTTCGTCAAGGCGGGGTACAGCGTCGCGTTCGTGCCGGTCGAGGCAAGGTCGCGCGTCGGCTCGTCGAAGATCCGGCTGATGCGCGACGGGGCGAAGTTCATGCTGATCACGCTGAAGATCGTGACGATCTTCAGCCCGCTGCGCGTGTTCCTGCCCGTCAGCCTCGCCTCGTTCCTGCTGGGCGCCTCGTACGCCGCCTGGACGATCGCCACGCAGTCGCACGTGACCAATTCGTCCGTGCTCCTGATCATGCTGGCCGTGGTCGTCTTCCTCGTCGGCCTGGTGTCGGAGCAGATTGCGGCGCTCCGGTTCGAGGGGAGGAAGTAGTTGAGCCGGACTGGTCTTGTTGCCCTTCAAGTCCCTGCCGTGCTATGGTTTAGCGCTTTCTTCATCCGTCGAGCAGCATGGACCGACCCCTCGGATTGACGGTCTTCTTCCCCGCCTACAACGACAGCGGCACCATCGCGAGCATGGTGATCGCGGCCGTCCGGGCGGCAGCCCGCCTGACGCCCGATTTCGAGGTGCTGGTCATCAACGATGGCAGCCGCGACGGGACCGCGGAAATCGCCGACGAATTGTCGCGCGTCTACCCGCAGGTCCGGGTGATTCATCACCAGAAGAACCGGGGATACGGCGGCGCGCTGCGGAGCGGGTTTTCGAACGCGACGAAGGACCTCATTTTCTACACGGACGGCGATGCGCAGTACGACCCGCGCGAGATGGCTGGCCTCTGGGCGCAGATGCGCGACGGCGTGGACCTGGTGAACGGCTACAAGATCAGCCGGTCCGATCCGCTCCACCGCGTCGTCATCGGCCGCGTCTACCACCACTTCGTCAAGCGTCTCTTCGGCTTGAAGGTTCGCGACGTGGACTGCGACTTCCGGCTGATGCGGCGATCCATCTTCGACCGGGTGCGCCTCGAGAAATCGAGCGGCGTCATCTGCCTGGAGATGATGAAGAAGATCACCGACGCCGGGTTCCGCATCGTGGAGGTCCCGGTTCACCACTATCACCGGGCGTACGGCAAGTCGCAGTTCTTCAACTTCCGCCGCATCTTCCGCACGGGCCTCGACGTCATGAAGTTGTGGTGGTCCTTGTCCGTTCGCCGCGAGGCGGGGCAGGCGGCGCCCGAACCCCCGCCCGAAGCGGCCGGCGCGGGCCGGACAGGCCGGCGCGAGGCCAGCATCGAACGTGACTGATTACCGATCCTTCTACCGCGGCCGCAAGGTGATGATCACCGGGGGCCTGGGCTTCATCGGCAGCAACCTCGCGCGCCAACTGGCCGACCTCGGGGCGCAGGTCCTGCTGGTCGACTCGATGATCCCGGACTACGGCGGCAATTTCTTCAACATTCGCGGCATCGAGTCGCGGGTGCGGGTGAACGTGGCAGACGTCCGCCAGGAGAGCACGATGGACTACCTCGTGCGCGACCGGGCGGTGATCTTCAACCTGGCCGGACAGGTGAGCCACATCGACAGCATGCGGGATCCCTACACGGATCTCGAGATCAACTGCCGCAGCCAGCTGTCGCTCCTCGAGGCCTGCCGCCGCTACAACCCGGGCGTGAAGGTCGTGTTCGCCGGCACGCGCCAGGTATATGGGAAGCCCGACACGCTCCCGGTCACCGAGGCGCACCTCGTGAGGCCCACCGACGTCAACGGCATCAACAAGGCGGCCGGCGAGAACTATCACATCCTCTACAACAACGTCTTCGGCATCCGCGCCTGCTCGCTGCGCCTGACCAATGTCTACGGTCCGCGCCAGCTGGTGAAGCACAACCGCCAAGGCTTCATCGGGTGGTTCATCCGCACAGCGGTCGAGGGCGGCGAGATCCAGATCTACGGTGACGGGTCGCAACTGCGGGACTTCGTCTACGTGGAGGATGCGGCCGACGCGTTCCTGCGCGCCGGGGCATGCGACGCGTGCAACGGCGATGTGTACAACGTCGGCGGCGACGCGCCCGTGAGCCACCGCGACCTCGTGACGATCCTGCTCGACGTCGCCGGAACCGGCTGCGTGCGCTACGTCGAGTGGCCGGCGGAGAAGAAGGCGATCGACATCGGCTCGTTCTACGCGGACTCGAGCAAGTTCCAGGCAGCCGTCGGGTGGTCGCCGTGCGTCCCGCTCCGCGAGGGCCTCGCACGCACGGTCGCCTATCTACCGCGAGCACCTCGCGCACTACCTGGACCCGGCCTTCGAGGACATCGCCGAGACGCTATGAACGCCCGCATCCCATTCATGCGTCTGCGCCCGCGCGAGGACGCCGCCGCGGTCGAGGCCGCGATCCGGCGGGTCGTCGATCGCGGCTGGTACGTGCTCGGCCCCGAGGTGGAGGCGTTCGAGCAGGCGTTTGCCGCGGCCACCGGCAGCGGGCGTGCAGCCGGCGTCGGCACCGGCACCGACGCGCTGGCCCTCATCCTCCGCGCCCTCGGCATCGGCCCGGGCGACGAGGTGATCACCGACGCCGCTCTCGGCGGCCTATACCGCGCTCGCGGTCATGATGGCCGGGGCGCGCCCGGTCTTTGCCGACATCGACCCGGAACGCCTCACGCTCGATCCCCGCGCGGTGGAAGCGGCGATCGGCCCGGCAACGGCCGCCATCCTCCCGGTGCACTTGTACGGCCAGGCCGCCGACATGCCCGCGCTCGCGGCGATCGCCGGCCGGAGGGGTCTGGCCCTCGTCGAAGACTGCTGCCAGTCGCACCTCGCGTCGTGCGGCGGCCGCCCGGTCGGATCCTGGGGCGCGGCGGCGGCCTACAGCTTCTACCCCACGAAGAACCTCGGCGCCCTCGGCGACGGCGGCGCCGTCACCACGAACGACGCGGCGCTCGACGAGCGCGTGAAGCGGCTCCGCAACGGCGGCCAGACGGACCGGTACCATCACGGCGAGTTCGGCGTCAACACACGCCTCGACGAGATCCAGGCTGCGGTGCTTGCCGCGCGACTGCCGTTTCTTGCCGGGTGGACCGAGCAGCGGCGCAGCCTGGCCCGGACGTATCGCCGCGAACTGGCGGGCGCCCCCATCTGCGTTCCGCCGGAGATCGAGGCCGGGCACGTCTACCACCTGTTCGCGGTCAGGTCCGCACGGCGGGACGCGCTCAAGACCCACCTGGCGGATCGCGGCATCGAGACGTTGATTCACTACCCGGTACCGATCTCCCGCCAACCGGCACTGGCCGCCGCGGAGCCCGGCCCGTGCCCGGTCGCCGACCGGGTCTGCGGGGAGGTCCTCTCCTTGCCGCTCTACCCTTCGTTGCCCGATGCGCAGGCCGTCGAGGTCGCCGCCGCCGTCCGGGCGTTCCACGGCTGATACGAAAGGACTGCAGACATGCGCGCGTTGATCACCGGCGGGGCGGGATTCGTGGGATCGCATCTCGCCGAGCTCCTTCTCTCGGAGGGGCACGAAGTGTTCGTCCTCGACAACCTCTCGACTGGATCGATCGAGAACATCATCCACTTGAAGCAGGACCCGCGCTTTCACTACACGATCGACACCGTGAGCAACGAGCCGGTGCTCGCGGAACTGATCGATCGCAGCGACGTCGTGTTCCACCTGGCCGCGGCGGTTGGCGTGAAGCTGATCGTCGAGCAGCCGGTCCACACCATCGAGACCAACGTGCGCGGCACGGAGGTGGTGCTGAAGCACGCCAACAAGAAGAAGAAGCTCGTGCTGATCGCGTCCACCTCCGAGGTCTACGGAAAGAACACGTGCGTGCCCTTCACCGAGGATGCGGACCTGGTGCTCGGGCCGACGCTGAAGCACCGCTGGGCGTACGCGTGCAGCAAGGCGATCGACGAGTTCCTCGCCCTGGCCTACTGGAAAGAAAAGAAGCTCCCGGTCATCATCGTCCGGCTCTTCAACACGGTCGGCCCGAGGCAGACCGGCCAGTACGGGATGGTCATCCCGAACTTCGTCCGCCAGGCGCTGGCGGGCCGGCCGATCACCGTGTTTGGCGATGGCACCCAGTCGCGGAGTTTCACGTATGTGGGCGACGTCGTCGGAGCGCTGGTGAAACTGGTCCAGGAACCCCGCGCCATCGGGCAGGTGTTCAATGTGGGCAACGGCTACGAGATCACCATCAACGACCTCGCCGAGCGGGTGAAGTCGATTACCGGGAGCACGTCCCCGATCGTGAGGATCCCGTACGACCAGGCGTACGAGTCCGGCTTCGAGGACATGCCGAGGCGCGTTCCCGACACGACCCGGATCCGGGAGCTCATCGGGTACGAGCCGAAAGTACAGCTCGACGAAATCCTCGACAGCGTAGTGGCCTACTTCCAGCAGTTGTGACGCTCAGCTTTCCCTGCTTCCTCCCGGGCGCTATACTGGCCCCGTCGAGAGGCAATCCATGAGATCAGTCAGTCGAGCGGCTACGGCGGCGTTGCTGGCGGTGGCCCTCGCCTCGCCGTGCTGGGCGGGGCAGGTGAAGCTCGAGATCCGCGGGGGCCTCGTCACCTTGTCGGCGAAGGACGCCTCGGTTCGCGAGATCCTCGCCGAATGGGCCCGGATCGGCCAGACGCGCATCGTGAACGCGGAGCGCGTGCCCGGGGGCCTCATCAACCTCGAGTTGAATGGGGTGCCGGAAGCGCGCGCGCTCGATATCGTCCTGCGCGCGGTGGCCGGCTACGTCGCGGCGCCCCGACAGGCGAGCGCCGCCGCCGGATCGCAGTACGACCGGATCATGATCATGGCGGTCGCCCGTCCCGCCTCGGGCGGACCTTCGCCCGTCGGGGGCGCCGCCGCCGCTCCGCAGCCGCAGCAGTACAATCAGCGGGGCCGCATGGGCGGATACCAGCCCCAGCCAAGCCTGATGGTGGACGACCAGGACGAACCGGTGGTTCAGCCGCAGCCGCAGCCCCAGCCGCAACAGGTAGCGCCGGGTGCCGGGGGTGCGAGTGCCCCGCAGCCGGGCATGCCGACAACCGCGGCTCCCCAGCCGGGGATGCCGACCCAGGGTCCGCAGCCCACGCCGCTGCCGCCCGGCCAGCAACCGGGTCAGCCCGCCGCAGGCCGCCCGGGCGTGATGACACCTGGCGCCCCACCGAAGCCGCCGGGGTCCCCGGGCGGACCCGGGGGCGTATAAGCGATCTGCCCGACGAGCGCTCTGCGGCCTCGACGACATGCCCGACATCGTTCGCTACCGACCTGAGGACCGCCCGGCGCTCGATCTCCTGTACCGGCGGGTGTTCGGCCACGACATGGCGAACGCCAGCCAGCTGCGCTGGAACTGGCAGTACGCCAGGAACCCCAACGCGCCTCCCGACGGCCTGCAAATCTGGCTCGCGCGCGAAGGCCCTACGATCATCGGCCAATATGCCGCCATGCCGGTGCAGCTCGCGGTGCAGGGCCGCGAAATCCAGGGCTCCTGGGGCATGGACGTCATGGTGGCGCCCGAACGCCAGCGGCAAGGCGTGGGCGAGCTGCTCTTCCGGGCGTGGGACCACCACGTCCCCGCCGCCATGGGCCTCGGTCTCTCACCCTCGTCGAGGAGACTCTTCGAAAAGCTCCGCTGGCCATTTCTCCGCACGGTGCCATGCCTGATGAAACCGTTGACGCGCCGCGCGTTGAGGCGGGCCACCTGGCCCGTTCCCCTCAACCGGCTCGTCTCCGCGATTACCTATCCCTACATCCGGTTCATTGCGCGATCGCGCCCGCTCGAGGCACAGATTCAACCCATCCGTCATTTCGACGAGCGATTCACCGAGCTGTGGGAACGGGTGAAGCCCGCATTCGGCCTCTCGGTGCGTCGCGACGCGCGGTACCTCAACTGGAAGTACGCGGAACCGCCCCACGTGCGCTACTCGATGGCCGCGCTGAAGCGCGACGAGACGGTTGGCGGCTACGCGGTGTACCGACACGTCCAGGAACCGCGGGGCCGCGCCACGCTGCTCGTCGACTTCCTGGCGGATCCGAACGACGTCGCCGGCCTCCAGACCTTGCTGCGGTGGGTGGACCGCGAGGCCCGGGCCGCTGACTCGGATAAGATCCGGACGCTGGCCATGCACGCGGGCTTTCGGCAGGCACTCAGGCAGTCCGGCTATTTCAACGTGGCGTCGGACGTCGACTTCACGGTGAAGATCAACGGGCTCGATGTCGGGCCGCGGTTCTACGAGAACCCGGACACCTGGCACGTGACCCTCGGGGACTCGGACCAGGATCGGTGAAACCCGACCCGAAGGGCCAGACCATGTCATTGATGGAGAAGGTGAGCAAGGGCATCGCCGAGGCGATGAAGGCGCGCGACCAGGGTCGCCTCGCGCCCCTCCGCATGTTGAAAACCGCGCTGGTGAATCGGGAGATTCGAGCGCGGCCGCGCCCTGACGGACGCCGAGGACGTGCAGGTCGTGTCGTCGCTCGTCAAGCAGCGGCGCGAGTCGATCGAGCAGTTCGAGCGCGGCGGACGAGCCGACCTCGCGGCGAAGGAAGCGGCCGAGATCGTCGTCCTCGAAGCGTTCCTGCCGCCGGCCATCGGCGAGGAAGCGCTGGAGCGGCTCGTTGACGAGGCCGTCGCGGAATCCAGGGCCACCTCCGCGAAGGATCTCGGCAAGGTGATGAAAGTGCTGATGCCACGCCTCGCGGGCACCCCAGTGGACGGCAAGGTGGTCAACGCGCTCGTCCGCAAGCGGCTGGGCTAGCCGCAAGAACCGGGTACCGATGCGCCAAACTTTCGGGAGGCTGGCTCCGTCTAAACCAACAGCGAGAGTCAAGAGCCTCTGATCCATCCTCCGGGGCCCCTTTGAGCCAGGGGCCCTTTCTTTTTGTTCAGCCTTCCCCGACATCCTCCAACACGGTTCGGGTACAACCCCCGTGTTACGCTGACAGGCGCATGGACGCCGCTGACCTCGGTCCCTCGCACGCCGCCGCGAGCGCCCGCCTGGCGCGGTCGGCCGGCCTCATCGGCGCGGCGACCATGGCGAGCCGTGTATTGGGGCTCGTCCGCGACCAGATTCTCGCTTACTACTTCGGCGCCGGCCACGCGATGGACGCCTTCAACGTGGCGTTCCGAATCCCGAACCTCTTTCGCGACCTCTTCGCCGAGGGCGCGATGAGCGCCGCGTTCGTACCGACATTCACCCGCCGGCTGACGACCGCGGGCCGCCCGGCGGCCTGGCGGCTCGGAAACATCGTCATCAACGCGCTGGTCGTGGTGACGCTCCCGCTCGTCGCAGTGGGGATGCTGTTCACCCGCCCGCTCGTGACCGTCTTCGCCGAACGCTACGCCGAGGTCCCAGGAAAGATTGAGCTCGCGATTGACCTCGCGCGGCTGACGTTCCCCTTCCTGACGCTCGTCGCCATCGCGGCAGCCTGCATGGGAATGCTCAACTCGCTCCGCCGGTTCTTCCTGCCGGCCCTCTCGCCCGCGACCTTCAACGTCGCCGCGATCCTCGTCATCCCCGCGCTGGTCCCGGTGTTTCGCGCCGCCGGCGTGGAGCCGATCTTCGCGGCGGGCGTGGCGACGCTCGTGGGCGGCGTCGGCCAGGTCGCGCTGCAGTGGCCCGCGCTCCGCCGCGAAGGGTTCCGCTACCGCCCGATCCTGGCGCCACGCGATCCGGGCCTTCGCGAGATCCTCGTGTTGATGGGGCCGGGAATGATCGGCCTCGCCGCGGTCCAGATCAACCTGCTGATCAACATGCTGCTCGCCACGAGCCAGGGGGCTGGCGCCATTTCATGGCTCGGCTACGCCTTCCGCCTGATGTACATGCCGATCGGGCTGTTCGGGCTGTCCATCGCGACCGCCGCCCTGCCGACGCTTTCTCGACATGCCGCGCTCGACGACCTCACCGCGATGCGCCGGACGCTGTCGAGTGGGCTCCGGATGATGCTGATCCTGAACGTCCCCGCCACGATTGGTCTCATGGTCCTCGCGCGCCCGATCGTGTCCCTGCTGTTCGAGCGGGGATCGTTCACGCCGGCGGATACCGCCGCCACGGCGACCGCGCTGATGTTCTACGCACCCGGGCTGATCGGCTACTCCGCGGTGAAGATCGCCGTCCCGAGCTTCTACGCGATTCACGACAGCCGCACGCCGGTACTCGTGAGCGCGGCAACCGTGTCGGTCAACATCGTGATGAACCTGACACTGGTACGCGTCCTCGGATATCGGGGCCTCGCGCTTGGCACCGCGGTGTCCGCCATCCTCAACGCGGGCGCCCTCCTCTGGCTCTTGCGCCTCCGCCTGGGTGGCCTGGACGGCCGGCGGATGGCGGTGACCTTCGCGAAGGTCCTCGGGGCGGCGCTCGTCATGGGCCTTGCCGCGTGGGCAGTCGAAGGGTGGCTGCACCTGCTGGCACCCGGCGCGTCCACCGTCGCGCGGTTGGTCCGCGTAGGCGGCTCCATCGGAGCGGCGCTCGTCGTGCTGGCGGCGTCCGCGAGGGCGTTGCGGCTCGCCGAATTCGACGAGGCGGTGCGCCTCGTCCTCGCCAGGATCGCGGGCTCGCGGCAGGCCGATTGACGCTGTCCGACCCGTCGTGCCGAGGCACGGAAGTTGCTCCGCGGATCCGTACTGGGGTTGTGTGTTAGATTCGATGTAAATCGCACTCTTGCGCAGGCCGCATGCCTGCAGTCGGGGGCCGGCGTTCATGCGGCGATATCCATCACCTTCCCGGATTTCCTACTCCTTCGGACCGGGGCCGGTCAGCCCGACCATCAAGGCCCTCATCTGGGCCAATGTCGCGATGTTCGTCGTGGCGTGGCTCATTCCCGGCGTGACCCGCTACCTCGGCCTCAGGCCGGAGGACGTGGTGACGCGGTTCTACGTGTGGCAGCCGGTCACCTACCTGTTCCTGCACGCCGGCTTCTTCCACATCCTGTTCAACATGCTCACGCTGTGGATGTTCGGCGTCGAGCTGGAGCGGCTGTGGGGGACGAAGTTCTTCCTCAAGTACTATTTCCTGACAGGCGTGGGTGCGGCGGTCACGACGATGCTGCTGGCCTTTTTCCCGCTGCCGGGCGAGATCAACGCCACGCTGCGCTACTCCCTGACGGTCGGGGCCTCGGGCTCCATCTACGGCCTGCTGCTCGCGTACGCCCTCTACTTCCCCGACCGGCCGCTCTACATGTTCCCCATCCCGATCCCGATCGCGGCGAAGTACTTCGTCATGATCCTCGGCGGGATCGCGCTGCTGTCGTCGATGTCGGCCACGCAAGGCGGTGTCGCGAACATCGCGCACCTGGGAGGGCTGGCGTTTGGGTACTTGTATCTCAGGGTGTGGCGCGCGCGGCCGCTGGCGGAGATCAAGTACCGCTATTTCAAGTGGAAGATGAACCGGGTGCGCCGGCGATTCGACGTCTACTCCGGCGGGAAGAAGGACTGGGACCGAAAGCTGCACTGAGCGGCGGAGTGCCTACGCTTTGGGCTCCGGGCTCTGGACCTCGTTTGCGCTCACCCACTCGCTGCGCGGCGGGCTGAACAGGTCGAGTTCGAGGGTGTCGTCGAGCGCTTCGGCCTGGTGAGGCAGTTGCGAGGGGATGTGGACGACCTCTCCCTCGCGCACGGTCAGTTCCTCGCCGCCTACGTGCACGCGCAGCGCGCCCTGCAGCACGTAGGTCATCTGCTCGCTCTCGTGCCGGTGCATCGGGACCAGGGCGCCCCGCTTCAGGTACACCTGCGCAAGCGTCAGCCGGTGACCGGGGACGATCTTGCGGGAGATCATCTCGGTGATCTTCTCGAGGGCGATCTCGTCCCAGCGGTGCAGTTGCGCGGAAATCAGCATAGGAATGCGGGTGTTGTCGCGATTGGTCGTGCGATTATACACCCCGGGCCCGATGCTATAATCGAGGCGACAATGGACACATCGACGACGCTCGGCAGCGTCGGCGGGCAGGTGCCGGCGGAAGCGCCCGGCTGCAACGGCCTGACGCGCGAGGAGCTGCTGGCAGCCTACCGCTGGATGGTCCTGTCGCGGAAGCTGGACGACAAGGAGATCCAGCTCAAGAACCAGAGTCAGATCTTCTTCCAGATCAGCGGCGCCGGACACGAAGCGGTCCTCGTCGCGGCGGCGAGCTCGCTGCGCCCCGGCTACGACTGGTTCTTCCCGTACTACCGCGACCGCGCGCTCTGCCTCGCGCTCGGCGTCACCCCGTACGAAATGCTACTGGAAGCGGTTGGCGCCGACGAGGACCCGGCGTCGCGCGGCCGGCAGATGCCGTCTCACTGGGGACACCGCCGCTTCAACATCGTCTCGCAGGGCAGCCCGACCGGCACGCAGTGCCTGCAGGCGGTCGGCTGCAGCGAGGCCGGCCGCTTCTACCAACGCCTCACCGAGATTCCCGATCGCGAGTCGCGCTTCCACCCGGACGAAGTCGTGTACGTGTCGCTCGGCGAGGGGGCCACCGCCGAGGGCGAGTTCTGGGAGTCGCTCAACACGGCGTGCGGCAAGCGGCTGCCGGTCGTGTACCTCGTGCAGGACAACGGATACGCGATCTCCGTCCCCGTGGAAGTGCAGACGCCCGGCGGTGACATCTCCAAGATTGTCCGGGCGTTCCCGAACCTGCTCGTTCTGAAGACCGACGGGACTGATTTCCTCGAGAGCCACCGGGCGATGCGCGAGGCGGTGGCGTACGCGCGCGAGCGGCGCGGCCCGGCGCTCGTCCACGCGCAGGTCATTCGTCCCTACTCACACTCGCTCTCGGATGACGAGAAGCTGTACAAGACGCCGAAGGAGCGTCAACTCGAGGCCGAGCGGGATCCGATTCGCGTCTTCGCGCGGTTCCTGCTCGCGCGCGAGCTGGCAGACGAAGGCGAGCTGCAGCGGTTCGCAACCGAGGCGGAGCGCGAGGTGAACGAGGCGGCCGCCCGGGCGCTGCAGGCGCCCAAGCCGCCGAAGGACAGCGCGACGCGCTGGGTCTTCTCGCCCGACACCGACCCGTCTTCCGCGGACTTCGAGTCGGCGGCCCAGCCTGCCGGCAAGCCGGACACGATGGTGGCGGCGATCAACCGGACGCTGCGGAGCGAGATGGCGGCGAATCCGCGCATCGTGATGTTCGGCGAGGACGTCGCCGACGCGACGCGCGAGGACGCGCTGAGCGCGGTGCCCGGGAAGGGCGGCGTGTTCAAGGTGACGCACGGACTGCAGCGGCTCTTCGGCGCGACGCGCGTCTTCAACTCGCCGCTCGCGGAGGCGAACATCATCGGCCGCGCGGTGGGCATGGCCACTCGCGGCATCAAGCCGATCGTCGAGATCCAGTTCTTCGACTACATCTGGCCGGCCATGATGCAGCTGCGCGACGAGATGTCGATGCTGCGCTACCGATCGGGCAACAACTTCTCATGCCCGATGGTCGTCCGCGTGCCGATCGGCGGCTACCTGCGCGGCGGCGCCCCGTATCACAGCCAGAGCGGCGAGAGCATCTTCGCCCACTGCCCGGGCATCCGCATCGTGTACCCCTCTACCGCCACCGACGCCTCCGGGCTGCTGCGCACGGCCATCCGCTGCGACGACCCGGTGATGTTCCTCGAGCACAAACACCTCTACCGCCAGACCTACAACAAGGGCGAGTACCCGGGCGACAACTACATGATCCCGTTTGGCCGCGGGTCCCTGCGCCGCGACGGCGACGACCTGGTGGTCCTCACCTGGGGCGCGCTGGTTCAGCGCAGCCTCCTGGCCGCGCAGCAGGCCGAGAAGGACGGGATCCGTGCAGCGGTCTTCGACTTGCGAACGATCATCCCGTACGACTGGGAGGGCATCGCGGCGCTCGTGAGGCGCACGAGCCGGGTGGTCATCGCCCACGAAGAGCAGCTGACGGCAGGCTTCGGCGCGGAGCTGGCCGCGCGGATCGCGGGCGAACTCTTCGAGCACCTCGACGCGCCGGTGCGGCGCGTCGCGGCGCTCGACGCGCCCGTTGCCTACTCTCCGGGCCTCGAGGAAGTCATCCTGCCCCAGAGCGCGGACGTGCTGTCTGCGATTCGGGAGACGGCAGGGTACTAGCCCCTGGCCCCTGGCCCCCGGTCAGGATGCCCATGGATCGCCGGTCGTTCCTCGCGGCGGTTGCAGCGCTGGCGCTTCCGGTCCCTCAGCGGGCGGCGCTGCCGGGCCAGCGCGCGGATGCGAGACCCGACGCCTCCGCCGCCGTCGAGACCCTTCGCTCGGTCCGCGGCGTTCCGCCAGAGATCGTCGGCGAGTTCCGATCGCCGATGGCGTTCCAGCAGGACGCCTCCGGCCAGTACTTCGTCTTCGATCGGCAGGGCCACACGGTCTTCGGGATCGACCGCGATCTGTCGGGTACGTGGAAGGTGGTGCAGATCGGCCAGGAGGCGGGCCGAATCCTGGAACCCACCGCTTTCGCGGTGGCGCCGAACGGCACGTTCGCCGTGGCCGACCGGCCGGCCGCCCGCGAGCGAATCCAGTTCTTCGGGCGCGGCGGCAATCTGGTCGGCGGTTTCACGCTGCCCGGGCGCGCCGGCGAGAGCGTCATTCTCGACTCGATGGTCCTGAACGGCGTCGGATCGCTCCAGTACCGACGGGCGGACGGTCTTCCTCAGCCAGCCGGAGACCGGTGCCCTCGTGGCGGAGTACTCGCCGACGGGCATGCCGCTTCGGACGTTCGGAGCGCTGCGCCCGACCGGCCACGAGTCCGACCGCGACCTGCACTTCGCGCTGAACACGGGCCTGCCGCTCCTCAATCCGCGCGGCGGCTTCTACTTCGTCTTCCAGACGGGCGTGCCCGTCTTCAGGAAGTACGACCCGGGCGGCAAGCTGGTCTTCGAACGCCACGTCGAGGGGCGCGAACTCGACGATACGCTGGCCTCGCTCCCCGCCCAGTGGCCCACGCGGCGAGCAGGCGACCGTCAGATCCCGCTGGTGCCCCCCGTCGTGCGCGCGGCCCGCGTGGACGCCGCCGGGCGGCCCTGGCTGTCGTTCGCACCGGTTCCCTTCACGTACGTCTACGACAGCGATGGCGACAAGCTCCGCGTCGTGCAGTTCCGCGGCGCCGGCCTCGTTTCGCCCAGCAGCCTCTTCTTCTCATCGACCGGCCGGCTGCTCGTCACTCCCGGCTGCTACGAGTTCGATCCGGCAGCCCGTCCCCGGCCATGACCTCACTGGCGCTGGAGTCCCTCGTCCTCGGCCTCGTGTTCTGCGCCACGCCGGGCGTGATCGCCGCCGAGGCGATGCGGAGAGGCCTCGCGCGAGGCTTCAGGGCGGCCCTCGCCCTCCAGTTCGGGTCACTGGTCGGCGACGCGGTCTGGGCGGTCAGCGCGCTCGCCGGCGGGGCGGTCCTGGTTCGCACCGGCGGCGCGCGCGAAGTCATTGGACTGGTAGGAGGCGGGCTGCTGCTCTACCTGGCGATCGCCGCCTTTCGCGATGCGGCCAGCGGGGCGGTACCGGCGCGCACGTCAGGCGCCCCGGCAGCGAGCGCGGACGCGTCGTCGAAGCCCGGGCGCGGCGACTTCGGCCTCGGCGCGGCGCTCTCCCTGGGAAACCCGTTCGCGGCCGCGTTCTGGCTCGGGGTGGGAAGCAGCGTCGTGTCGGCGAGATTCGCGCGGCCGGGCGTGCTGGAGTTTGCCGTGTTCCTGGCCGGCGTCATGGCGGGCGGCGTCGTCTGGTCGTTCCTGTTTGCCGGGGCCGTGGCCGTCGGGCGGCGGTACCTGACGCGCGCCTTCTTCCGCGCGGCGGACGCCTGCTGCGGCGCGGTGCTCGCGTGGTTTGGGATCGACCTCGTGCGGCGGACGCTCTTCTGACGTGAGCCGCGGACAACCGCGCGGGCGCGAAGGCCCGCGCCGGAGGCGTGGTACGAGCGCGCGGAGCGGGCGCGCCGGCGGTCGCCGGCTGCCCGCTGTCCCTCTGCGCCCAGCCGGGCGCAGCGCCCGTCGCGACTATACCGGGAACGGCTTGACGAAGAACAGGATGAGCGCGATCAGCAGCACGTAGATGACCAGCGACTCGATCAGGACGAGGCCGAGAATGAGCGCGAAGCGCACATCGGCGTTCGCACTGGGATTGCGCGCGATCGCTTCGGCAGCCGCGCTGAGGCCCCTCGACTGGCCGAGGGCGCCGAACGCCGCCGCGATGGCGAGGGCGAACCCCGCCGTGATGATCGACCACTTCGCCACCTCGCTGCCCCCTGCCGCCGCGTTGCCCTGCGCGTAGAGAGGCGCGACCATGCCGAAGGCCACGAACAGCACCATCAGTGACAGCACGAGCGATTTGCGCACGATAGAGACCTCCTCAGAGATCAGGCAAGGTTGAGCCTTGCAGGACTGCCGACCGACGCGCGAAGCGTGCCCCGCGCAGACGCGCAGACCGCGTGGTCTGCGCCACCTCCGACCCTACACCGCGCCCATTTCGGCCACCGACTCGTGGTCCGTCGCGTGCGAGCCGTGCTCGTCACCGTGATCCACCACGACGGCCCCGGCCAGGTAAATCGTCGTCAGCATCGCGAAGATGAACGCCTGGAGCACCGCGGTGATGATGCCCAGGAACATCATGGGCAACGGCGCCAGGAACGGGACGATGCTGAAGAGGATGAGGATGACCAGGTCCTCGCCGAAGATGTTGCCGAACAACCGCACCGAGAGCGACAGCACGCGCGACAGGTGGCTGATGATCTCGATCGGGAAGTAGATAGGGGCGATCCACATCGGGGCGCCGACGGGGGCCAGAAAGTGCTTCACGTAGCCGACCAGCCCCTGCTCCTTGAACCCGTGGTACTGGTAGTAGACGAAGACGGTCAGCGCGCAGCCGAGCGTGACGTTGATGTTGCTCGTGGGCGATTTGAGCCCTGGGACCAGTCCCATCAGGTTCCCGAACAGGATGAAGATGAACATCGTCCCGACGAGCGTCAGGTAGTTGCGGCCTTTCGGCCCAACGTACTCGTCGACCATCCCGTAGAGGAACGTGACCGCCTCCTCGAGGAAGATCTGCAGTTTCCCCGGGTTGTCCACGCTCAGCCTCGATCGGATGAGCAGGCAGAGAACGGACACGCCAACCAGGATCAGCAGCGACATCACGATGAAGTCGGGGATCACCTCCTGGCCCGGCTGGAAGACGATGCCGAGCGGGCGCAGCGCGGCCGCGACGAGCGGGCCGAACAGCGCGTTCACGAGGTGAACGATCCAGAGCGGATGTTCGAGTTTCTCCATGCGTCAGGGATGCTGCCTGCGAGCCCGGGCCAGGCGGGCGAGTTGCATCAGCGCGGCCAGGAACGGCGAGGTCGCGCCGGCCAGGATGCCGACCGGGTGCAGCCGAAAACACGTCAGCATAACGTACGCGGCAACGGCCAGTAAAGCGTACCTCGTGAAGAACTTCACGGCGAGAACGGCCCGCCGGCCGCTGGAGAGGGCGGGAGGGTGAGCAGGACTGAAGTCCTGCTCCGACCGCCGATCCTCGGCAGCCGGATCGGGATCACTGGAGGAGCCCCCAGGGGACTCGGTTTGGAACGGAGCCTCGGCCCCGGTCTGTCCAACGGCGACCTCCACCAGGACGTCCACCGCCCCTTTGATGGCCCGGTAGGACAGGGCCATCAGCAGCCCGCCGCCGAGCACTCCAAGCGCCGCCCGGGCGGCGAGGTCAGCCCCGTCGACCAGAATGGCGACGATGAGCGCCACGGCCGACATGGCCAGGCAGGCGAGGATGGCATCCCGCTCGAACCGGCGGAGGGCCCGGTCCGCGGCGGCCGGCATCACCGTTTCTCGTCCTCACCCACGGCGCTCGCCGTCCGCACGACGTTGACGATGCCCGCGGCGACGCCAATGAAAAAGAACAGGATGAGGAACAGGGGCGAGGTGCCGAGCCACCGGTCGAGGAAGTACCCGATGAGGAAGCCGAAAACGACGGCCAGAACGAAGGCGATCCCGACAGCGCTGAGCGCGCCGAGGGAGCCGAGGGAGGACTTGGGAGGACGGTCGGTCATAGTGCTGCCATAGAAGAGCAGGGCTTCAGCCCTGTTCACCTCAGCGCAGTTGCCGCCATCCCGGCCACTCCCAGCGTGCGTGCCGAGGCGTCGGCCAGATCGAACAACGGCCGCGGGTAGACGCCGATCGCGATGGTCGCCACGATGGTGATCGCCAGGAGGACGGCCATGGCCGGCGTGATGACCACCGGCGAGCCGGCCGTCTCGTCCTTGAACCACATGAAAACCACGACGCGCAGGTAGTAGTAGATCGAGATGGCGCTGTTGAGCACGCCGATGACCGCCAGCCAGTAGTACCCGCCCTCGATCGCGGCGCTGAACAGCCAGAACTTGCCCATGAAACCGGCGGTCGGCGGGATCCCGCCGAGAGACAGCATGAACAGTAGCATCGCCGTCGCGGCCACCGGGCTGCGCGCGAACAGGCCGCTCATGTCCTTCAGTTCCTCGCCGATCACGTCCTGGCGCCGAAGCAGCGTGACGACGCCGAAGGCGCCGAGCTGCATGAAGGCGTAGACCACCAGGTAGATGAGGGTGGCCTTCACGCCGATGGTCGGGTCCGCCGTCGCCGCGACCACGCCGATGAGCAGGTAGCCGGCGTGCGCGATCGACGAGTACGCCAGCATCCGCTTGATGTTGCTCTGCGTCAGCGCGGCGACGTTGCCGATCGTCATCGTGAGAATCGACAGCGTGTAGAACAGCGTTCCCCAGTCCGCCTTCACGGGCACGAGCCCCTCGAAGACGATCCGGAGCAGCATCGCGAACGCCGCGGCCTTCGAACCGACCGACAGGAACGCCGTGATCGGGGTGGGCGCGCCTTCGTACACGTCCGGCGCCCACATGTGGAAGGGCACCGCGGCGATCTTGAAGCCGACGCCGGCGACGACGAGGATCACGGCCAGGCCCAGCCAGCGATCGTGCTCGTGGCCGGCGAGGATGGTGGCAATGGCGCGGAGGTTCGTCGTCCCGGTGAGCCCGTACAGGATCGACATGCCGTAGAGCAGCAGGCCCAGCGAGAAGGTCCCGAGCAGGAAGTACTTCACCGCCGCCTCGTTCGACCGCCGGTTGGGCTTGAGGAACCCCGCCAGGATGTAGAACGCGATCGCCATCGTCTCGAGGCCGATGAAGATCGTGACCAGGTCGAGCCCGCTGGCCAGGAACAGCATGCCGAGCGTCGCGGAGACGATCAGGAAGTAATAGGTCCCCGGCCGTCCGCCCTCGATCTCGAGGTAACGGGTGGACATCAGGATCGTGAGCGCGGCGGCGACCAGGAACAGGATCTTGAAGAACGCGCCGAAGGCGTCGACGGCGATCATCCCGTGCGCCACCGTCGTGTGCTGTCCGGCCAGCTGCAGGACGGACAGCGCCGTCAGCCCCAGGCCCGCGATTGACAGCCACGCGATGATCGAGTGCCTGGCGCGCGGGATGAACGCGTCGGCGAGCAGCACGATCAGCGCGACGCCGGTCAGGATGAACTCCGGCCGCAGCAGGGCGAAATCGAGCGCCGAATAGCCGGCTGGCATTACCGTCCCCCCGCCGGCTTGTCCGCCGTTGCCGTCGGCGGCGTCTTGCCCGCCTCCGCAACCGGCGTCACAGCCTGGCCCGCGGGCTGGACGGGCGGCTCGGCGGCCGCACCCTCGTGCCCGGCCGGGACCGTCCCTGCCGGAGCCGGCGCGGCAGCAGCGGCAGCCGCCTCACCCTCCCCGCACGCCGCCCGCGTGAACTTGGAGGCGGCGGCGACCGGCTGCGCGCAGTCCGCCGGCTTGGCGGCGAGGTGCTCGATGTACTGAGGGCTGACGCGGGCGATCACCCTGTTGACCGACGTGTCGAGCCGGTCGAGGAACGGCGTCGGGTAGATGCCGATCCAGAACGCCAGGATGATCAGCGGCACGAAGGTGACAACTTCGCGCAGGTTGAGGTCCGGCAGGTTCTCGTTCTTCGGGTTCTCGATCTTGCCGAACATCGTCCGCTGGTAGAGCCACAGCATGTAGGCGGCGCCCAGCACGATGCCACTCGCGGCGACGGCGGCCCACATCATGTTGGCGGTGAAGACGCCCTGGAGGATCAAGAACTCGCCCACGAACCCGTTGAGCGCCGGGAGGCCGATGGACGACAGCATCATCACGCAGAAGATCGCGGCGTAAACGGGCATCACCTTGGACAGGCCGCCGTACTCCGGAGATCAGGCGCGTGTGCCTCCGCTCGTAGACGATTCCGACGATGAGGAAGAGCGCGCCGGTCGAGATGCCGTGGTTGATCTGCTGGACGATGCTGCCCTTGATGCCGACCGGGTTGAGGGCGAACATGCCGAGCATCACGAGCGCCATGTGGCTGACGCTCGAGTACGCGACCAGGCGCTTCCAGTCCTTCTGCGCCATCGCCACCAGCGCACCGTAGACGATGCCGATGATCGAGAGGGTCGCCATCATCGGGACGAAGGCGCGCGACGCCTCGGGCAGGATCGGCAGGCTGAACCGGATGAAGCCGTAGGTCCCCATCTTCAGGAGGACGGCCGCCAGGATGACCGACCCGGCCGTCGGGGCGTCCGTGTGGGCGTCCGGCAACCAGGTGTGGAACGGGAACATCGGGACCTTGATGGAGAACCCCAGGAAGAACGCCAGGAAGACCCACCACTGCATCCCGGTGGGGATGTTGGCCTGCTGGAAGACCGTCACGTCGAACGTCCAGACGTTGGTCAGGCTGTGCTGGTAGAAGTAGAGGGTCAGGATGCCGAGCAGCATCACGACGCTGCCGACCAGCGTGTAGAGGAAGAACTTGATCGCGGAGTAGAGGCGCCGGTCGCTTCCCCAGATCCCGATGAGGAAGTACATCGGGACCAGCATGACCTCCCAGAACAGGAAGAACAGCAGGAAGTCGAGCGACACGAAGGCACCGATCATCCCGCTCTGGAGGATGAGCAGGAAGATGTAGTACTCCTTCACGCGCTCCTTGATCGCGGTCCACGACGAGAGCACCGCGATGGAGCCCATCAGCGTCGTGAGCAGGAGCATGAGGACCGCGAAGCCGTCGACCCCCAAGTGGTACTCGGCGCCGATCGAAGGGATCCACTGCGCCCGCTCCACGAACTGCCACGCGGGGTTGTGGTAGTCGTAGTAGAACCAGAGCGGCAGCGATACGAGGAAGCCGGCCAGCGCGAAGAGGTTCGCGATCCAGCGGATGGCATTCTCGCTGCGCTTGTTCACGAACATCAGGACGGCCGCCCCCGCGAGCGGCGTGAACAGGATCAGCGACAGCAGATGATTCATAGTCACACTACCAGGGGCGGACGAGGAGATAGAGGCTCACGAAGGCGAAGACGCCGAACACCATGAGGAGCGCGTAGTTCTGAATCAGGCCGGTTTGGAATCGGCGGAAGATGAAGCTCGACTCCTGCAGGACCGACCCGACCAGGTTGACCAGGCCGTCCACGATGTACTTGTCGGCGAGGTGCGCGATCCACGACGAGAAGATCGTGAGCCAGCCCGAGCCGTTCACCGCGCCGTCCACGACGTTGCGGTCGAAGGTCCAGAGGCCGTTCGCACTCCCCATCGTGCCGCTGATGACGGTGGCGTCGTACAGCTCGTCGACGTAGTACTTGTGGGTCAGCACCTTGTGGGGACCGGCGAAGCGCGCCGCCAGGCGCTCGGAAATCTCGGGGCTGCGGACGTAGAAGCGGTACGCGACGAAGATGCCGGTCGCGCCGACCAGCACGGAAAAGAGCATCAGCCCGAGTTCCAGCCCGCGCGACTCGTGCTCGGCGCCCGCCTCGCCGTGTGCGGCGGCGCCCGCCTCGACAGCCGCGCCGTGCTCGGGGGCGGGGACGGCGTGGCTGGATCCGGATTCGCCGACGGTCGCGGGCGCGACGCTCGCCTCGCGGGCCGTGAAGCTCGGGTGCAGAAACGTCTCGATCGCGTTGCCGCCGCCGAGCGCGCCCGGGATGCCGACGAAGCCGGCGAGGACGGCTCCGACCGCCAGCGTGACCAGCGCGAAGGTCATCGGCTTCGGCGCCTCGTGCGGCCCGTGCCACGCGCCATGGCCGCCGTGTCCGCCATGCGCATCGTCGTGGCCGCCCTGCCCCGCGACGCCGTCAGCCGGCCCGTGGCTGACCTCGTGCGCTTGCTTCTGCGCCTGCCCGTGGGCAAACGGGTCCGCGGGGTGCGCCGCGCCGTGGATCGCGGCCTCGGCGACCGCGGCGTGATGCCCGGCGCCCTCGAACGCCCGCCCGCGGTAGCCGCCGAAGAAGGTCAGCGACATCAGGCGGAACATGTAGAACGCGGTCATCAGCGCGGCGAGGACGGCGAGCCCCCACACCAGCTTGTTCGCCTGGAAGGCGCGCCAGAGGATCTCGTCCTTGCTGAAGAACCCCGAGAATGGCGGGATGCCGGCGATAGCCAGCGTGCCGATCATCATCGTCGCGTACGTGACCGGCATGTACTTCTTCAGCGCGCCCATCTTCATCATGTCCTGCTCGCCGGCCATCGCGTGAATGACCGCGCCGCTGCACAGGAAGAGGAGGGCCTTGAAGAAGGCGTGCGTCATCAGGTGGAACGCGCCGGCCGCGAACGCCCCGACGCCCATCGCCACGAACATGTAGCCGAGCTGCGAGACCGTCGAGTACGCCAGGACCCGCTTGATGTCGCGCTGCACGAGGCCGATCGACGCCGCCATCAGCGCGGTCAGCACCCCGACCAGCGCCACGATCTGCATCGTCGTCGGCGCGTGCGAGAACAGCACCGCGTTGCGGCCGACCATGTAGACGCCGGCCGTGACCATCGTCGCCGCGTGGATCAGCGCCGAGACCGGCGTCGGGCCCTCCATGGCGTCCGGGAGCCAGACGTAGAGGGGGACCTGGGCGCTCTTGCCGGTCGCGCCGATGAAGAGCAACAGCGTGATGAGCGACAGCGTGCCGAACTGCGCCGTCTCGACGGGCCAGGCGGCCGCCGCGTTGGCCACGTCGCGGAAGTCGAACGTCCCGAACGTCGCGTAGACCAGGAAGACGCCGAGCAGGAAGCCCCAGTCGCCGACCCGGTTGGTGATGAACGCCTTCTTGCCCGCGTCCGACGCGCTCTTCTTCTCGTACCAGTAGCCAATCAGCAGGTAGGAGCAGAGGCCCACACCTTCCCAGCCGACGAACATCACGAGGAAGTTCGCGCCGAGAACCAGCGTCAGCATGAAGAAGCAGAAGAGGTTCAGGTACGAGAAATACCGGGCCACGCCGCCGCGCGGCTCGTCGGCCATGTACGACGTCGAGTAGACGTGGATGAGGAAGCCGATGCCGCTGACGACCAGGATCATCAACGCCGACAGCGGATCGACGCGGAACTGCCAGGGGATGTGGAAGCTGCCGAACTTGCCGCCCGCCATCTGCAGGGAGGTGGCGGGGATCCAGTCGAACACCCGGTTGTTCAGCTCGCGGACCTCCGGCGGCAGCTGCAGCAGCTGGTAGAAGGCCGACACGGACAGCAGGAACGCCAGCCCCATCGTGGTGCAGGCGAGCACGCCAGCCGTCCGCTTGCTGAAGTACCGGATGCCGAAGATCCCGTTGACCGCGGCGCCGAGGCCGGGGAGGACGGGGATGAGCCAGAGCCAGGGAGATTCCATTTCAGTGCTGCCGATTGCCGATTGACGATTGCCGATTGACGATTGGCGACTTGGCCGATGCGCCCGCGATTGACGAACGAACAATCGTCATTCGCCAATCGCCACTCGTCAGTCGAAAATACCGTTCCCTCCTACCACCGCATGAGGCTCATCTCGTCGATGTTCACCGTTTCCTTGTTCCGGTAGAACGCGAGGATGATACCCAGGCCGACGGCCGCTTCGGCGGCGGCGACGCAGATGACGAAGATCGCGAACACCTGCCCGACGGCGTTCTGAAGGTGGTTCGAGAACGCCATCAGGTTGATGTTCACCGCGTTGAGCATCAGCTCGATCGACATGAAGATGACGATGATGTTCCGCCGGAACATGACGCCCATCACGCCGATGATGAACAGCGCCGCCGAGAGAATGACGTAGTGGGCCGGGGTAATGGGTGTCATGGCTACAGCTCTTTCCGGGCCAGCACGATCGCCCCGATCATCGCGACGAGCAGCAGCATCGAGGCGAGCTCGAACGGGATCAGGTAATCCGTGTAGAGAAGCCAGCCGACCAGTTCGACGTTCCCGCGGCTCATTGGCGCGGCGGG
This sequence comes from uncultured Acidobacteriota bacterium, assembly GCA_963724775.1. Classification (GTDB taxonomy): domain Bacteria; phylum Acidobacteriota; class Vicinamibacteria; order Vicinamibacterales; family Fen-181; genus CAVRWB01. Next base: position 99,753 of record CAVRWB010000012.1, on the reverse strand, counting down.
AGGCACCAGGCTCGCCGGCGACGCGATCTTGTAGGTCGCGATCAGGATCAGTTCCGCCAGCACGACGAGCGAGAACGCCACGCCGAGGCGACTCCGCCGCCGCTTGTCCTGATGGGCCTCCGGCGGGCGCTTCAGGTTCACGAGCATGATGACGAACAGGTAGAGGACGACGATGCCGCCGGCGTAGACCACGACCTGGATGACCGCGAGGAACTGCGCGCCGAGCGTCACGTACAACCCGGCGACGAAGAGGAAGTTCGCCACCAGGAAGAGGACGCTGTGCACCGTGTTCTTCGCGGTGATCACCAGGACGGCGAACGCCAGGATCATCGCGGCCAGTGTGTAGAAAGCGACTGCTTCGCCCATAGCTTCTGTTCAGACCTCAGCGCGTCAGCGCCACCTTCACGGCCGCCACGATGATGATGTTGGCGATGGCCAGCGGGATCAGGAGTTTCCAGCCGAGGCGCATGAGCTGGTCGTAACGGTAGCGGGGCAGCGTGGCCCGGATCCACAGGAAGACGTAGAGCAGGATGAACGTCTTCAGCATGAACCAGATCCAGCCCGGCACCCACCCGAGGAACGACAGCATCGCGACGTTCGGGAACGGCCGCAGCCACCCGCCGAAGAACAGCGTCGTCGCGATCGCCGAGACGACGATCATGTTGGCGTACTCGGCCAGGAAGAACAGCGCGAACCGCATCCCGCTGTACTCGGTGTGGAAGCCTGCGACCAGCTCCGACTCCGCCTCCGGCAGGTCGAATGGCGCCCGGTTGGTCTCGGCGAGGCCGCCGACCGCGTAGATGAACAGCGAGATCGGCTGCACGAAGGCGAACCACACGCCGTTGGCCTCCTGCGCCTTGACGATCTGCACCATGCTCAGGCTGCCGGACGCGAGGATGATCGCGACGAACGTCAGCGTCACCGCCAGCTCGTAGCTGATCAGCTGCGCCGAGGAGCGGAGGCTCCCGAGCAGGGGTACTTCGAGTTCGACGACCAGCCCGCGAGGATGATCCCGTACACCCCGATCGACGCAACCGCGACGATATACAGCAGGCCGATATTGAGGTCGGCCGCCAGGTGCAGCGGCACCGGCTTGCCGAAGATGTTCACGTCCTCGCCGAACGGGATGACCGCGAACGCAATGAACGCGGGCACCAGGACGATGATCGGCGCCAGCGTGTAGACCCACTTGTCGGCGCGGACGGGCGTGATGTCTTCCTTGATGAACAGCTTCAGCACGTCGGCAATGGGCTGCAGCACCCCGTGGTAGCCGACGCGCATCGGCCCGAGGCGCACCTGCACCCACGCCTGCACCTTGCGCTCGAGCAGCACGAGGTACATGACGGTGATCAGCACGCCCGTCAGGACGAAGACGATCTTGATGAGGGGCAGGACGATGAGGTCAATCATGACTGGATCCGTGTAGCTGGCAGCTGGCAGGCGGCGGCTGGCAGCATTCTCGACGCGGCGGTGTCCACGGTGCTACCTGCTGCCCGCTGCAGGCTGCATGCTGCCTGCTGTCCTGTTATCGATCCACTTCCCCCAGCACGATGTCGATCGTGCCGATCACGGCGATCACGTCGGCCACCAGGTGGCCGCGCACCAGCCGCGGCAACGCCTGCAGGTTGCAGAACGACGGCGGCCGGACCCGCATGCGGTACGGGCTCGTCGACTTGCCGTCGCTCACGATGAAATAGCCGATCTCGCCCTTCGGCGACTCGTTGGCGTGATAGGTCTCGCCCGCCGGCGGCTTGATCAGGCGCGGCACCTTCGCCATGATCGGACCCTCGGGCAATCCCGCGACGGCCTGGCGGAGAATCCGGACCGACTGCCGGATTTCGGCCAGCCGCACCAGGTACCGGTCGTACGTGTCGCCGTGCTCGCCTGTCGGGATGTCGAACTCGAACTCCGGGTAGGCGGCGTACGGTTCATCCTTCCGCACGTCGCGCTTCACGCCGGAGCCGCGCAGCGGCGGGCCGCACAGCCCCACCGAGATGGCGTCGGCCGCCGAGATGACGCCGATGTTCTTGGTGCGCTCCAGCCAGATCCGGTTGCGCGTGAGCAGCGTTTCGTACTCCGCGAGCTTCTCGATCTGGAGGTCGCAGAACTGAAGGACCTTCTTGTCCCAGCCGGGCGGCACGTCCAGCGGCAGGCCGCCGATCCGCATCGAGTTGTAGGTGAGGCGGGCGCCGGTGTACTCCTCGAACAGGTCGAGGATGAGCTCCCGCTCCCGGAGGCAATACAGGAAGACGGTCACCGCGCCGATGTCCATCGCGTGGCTGCCGAGCCAGACGAGGTGGCTGGCTATCCGCTGCAGCTCGGCGAGGATCGTCCTGACGTACTGCGCCCGGCGCGGCACCTCGATCGACAGCAGCTTCTCGACCGTCTCGACATACGCCAGGTTCGCCGCCGCCGACGCCACGTAGTCCATGCGGTCGGTCAACAGGACGATCTGCGTCCAGTCGCGGTTCTCGCTCAGCTTCTCGATGCCGCGGTGGAGGTAACCGATCACCACGTCCGCGTCGACGACCTTCTCGCCATCCAGCTTCAACACGACGCGCAGCACCCCATGGGTCGCCGGGTGTTGCGGCCCCATGTTGATGACCATTTCGTCGGTGTCGAACATCGGGCGGGCTTGATCCCGTTCCATTACTCGATCTCCGCTTCGTTGAACGACTGGCGCAGCTTCAGCCACTCCTGCGGGCTCTCGAGGATCAGCTCGCCCGGGCCCTCCAGGGGGTAGTCCTTCCGCTGCGGGTGTCCCTGCCACTCGTCGGGCATCAGGATGCGCCGGAGATCGGGGTGACCCGTGAAGGTGATCCCGAACATGTCGTAGACCTCGCGCTCGAGCCAGTTCGCCGCGGCCCAGAGGCCCGCGACCGAGCCCACTGCCTGCCCCTCGGGCAGGCGGGCCTTCACCCGCACCCGGTGCCGCAGCGGCGTCGAGTAGAGACAGTAGACGAGGTCGAAGCGTGCGCCGGCCCGCGTCGGCCAGTCGACGGCGGTCACGTCCGAGCAGTAGTCGAACGTCGCCCCATCCGTGTCCCGCAGCCAGGTGGCCACTTCCACCACTCGTTCGGGCGCAGCGATCACAGTCCAGTCTTTGAGGTGGTAGCTCAGCGCCACGATGGCGCCCGGCAGTGCGGCGTGCAGCGCCTGAATGTACGCCGGCACCTCGACGTCGGCTGGCGGCGGAGGATCGGGAGGACCGGGGGGAGGCGGCGGCGCGGCCGGCGGCTTGCCCGCCTTCGCCGCTGCGCGCTGCAGCCGGCTTCGGCGCGGCCTCGGCCGCCTTGGGACCAGTTGCAGCCTCGGGCTTCGGCGTGGCCGCCGGCGCTGGCGCAGGCGCCGGCGCGCCCGCGGGATTCTGCTTCTCGTTGTCAGCCATGGATTTCGTTCTTCGCTGGTGCTGAGGCGGCTCGACCCCTTACACCCACTCGAGCGCCCCCTGCTTCCAGGCGTAGGCGTAGCCGACGATGAGGATGAAGAGGAAGACGATCATCTCGATCAGGCCGAACAGCGCCAGCCGGTCCATGATGACCGCCCAAGGGAACATGAAGACGGTTTCCACGTCGAAGACCACGAAGAGCATCGCCACGATGTAGTAGCGGATGCTGTAGCGGTCGCGCGCGTCGCCGCGCGTCTCGATGCCGCACTCGTACGGCTCGAGCTTCACCTTGTTGTAGCGCTCCGGCCGGACGAGTGCCGCAAACACGAGGGCGACAATCGAGAACCCGATCGCCACCAGGATGAACAAGAGTACGGGAATGTAGGCTTCGAGCATCTTCCAGGACCGGTCGCCGCGGGCTCGGGCAGGATGCCCCCGAGAGGGCCTGGCGGCCCGCAGGCGATCAATGCGTTGTACCGGGCTGAGCCCCCGTGAGCCAAGGGATGGTCATCCGCCGCTCGTCGCCGGGCCCATCACCGCGTCCCGCCCAAGCGGCGCGCTGACCTGAAGGTGACTGAGACGAACAAGCGGATATCGGTGGTTTTATAACATGCGACACTCGGGGTGTCAAGGAATGCACGGCAGTGTTGCGAATCTCATCACCTCAGCTAACTCCATATTTTTCAGATACTTTCAGGGCCCGTCCAGCCTTGACGCTCCCTCCAACCCGGACCTATACTGACTGAGCCAGCGGATCACAATACCGGAGAGCTATGCCTCGAAGCCCGCGCGTGTTTCGGCTCGTGGGGATCGGCGTGTCCCTCGCGATCGCGCTTGCCGCAACCGGCATCCTCGCCGGAGCCGGCCGCGGCGCGCCCGGCGTGCAGGATGCACGTTCCCGCGAGCGCGCAATGTATGTCAGCGTCGTGGACCGCGACGGAGCGCCGGTGACGGGACTGCCGGCGCGCGACTTCCTCGTCCGCGAGGACGGGGTTGCCCGCGAGGTCCTGATCGCGGAGCCATCCGACGACCCCATCACCATCGCCGTGCTCGTTGACAACTCCGCGATCTCGTCGCCCGTGATTCCCGACGTCCGCCGGGCGCTGAAGGCGTTTGCGGAGACGATTGGCGGGCACAACCCGATCGCGATCACGACCTTCGGCGACCGCCCCACCGTCCTGCAGGACTACACGCTCGTCGTTCCGCAGGTCGTCCGCGGCGTCGAGCGCATCTTCCCGGTGCCCGGAAGCGGCGGCACGCTGCTGCAGGCGCTGGTGGAAACGGCGAAGGGCTTCGGCCAGCGCGACTTCGACCGCGGCGTCATGGTGGCCATCACCACGGAGGGGCCGGAGTTCAGCGAACTCAACCAGGACCAGGTGCTGCCCGTCCTGCGCGACAGCGGCGCATCCCTCGAGGCCTTCGTCTTCACGGCGATGGTCGCGGCGGACCCGCGTGCGGACAGCGTCCGCCAGCGCGGGGCCGTCCTGGACCGAGGTCCGCGCGAGACCGGCGGCCGGCGGGACGACCTCCTGTCGAGCATGTCGATCGACGGCGCCCTGCGCAAGTTGGCCGCCCGGCTGTCGAATGAGTACCGGATCACCTACTCCCGCCCGGAGACGCTGATCCCGCCGGAGAAGATCGAGGTCAGCGTGAAGCGGCCGGGGCTCGACGCCCGTGGCACGCCGATTAAGCAGAAGCCGCGCGGATGAACGCCGGACGCCCCCGCCTTGGCCCGGCGCTGGCCCTCGCCGCGCTGGTCGTCGTGGCCGCGTTGCCGCCGCGGGCGGCCGCGCCTCAGGTGCCGGTTCCTCAGACGCCTCCGGTGCAGCAGCCGGCGACCGCGCAGCAGCCCCAGGCGGCGCAGCAGCAGCCGCCGCAGCAACCGCTCCCCTCGTTCCGGGCCGGCGTCGACCTCGTGTCGCTGAACGTCACCGTCACGCAGCCGGACGGGCGCTACGTCACGGGCTTGGAGCCGGCAACTTCGAGGTCTTCGAGGACGGCGTCAAGCAGGACATCGACGTTCTTCAACCGCTCCAACCTGCCGATCGCGCTGGCGCTGCTGCTCGACACCAGCGCCAGCATGGAAGACAAGCTGCGGACGGCGCAGGAAGCGGCGATCGGCTTCGCCAGGCGGCTCCGGCCGCAGGATCTCGCCGAGGTCATCGACTTCGACAGCCGCGTCGAGGTGACTGCAGAGCTTCACCAACGACTCGGCGGCCCTCGAGACGGCGATCCGCAAGACCACCGCCGGCGGCTCGACCTCGCTCTACAACGCCATCTACATCGCGCTGAAGGAACTGAAGAAGGTTCGCGCGCGGACCGAGGAGGACGTCCGCCGCCAGGCGATCGTCGTGCTGTCGGACGGCGAGGACACGTCGAGCCTGGTGCCGTTCGACGAGGTGCTGGACCTGGCCAAGCGCTCGGAGACCGCGATCTACACGATCGGCCTGCGCACCCAGGAGGACGCCCAGACCAAGGGGTTCAAGGAAGCGGAGTTCGTCCTGCGCCAGCTCGCGCAGGAAACCGGCGGCCGCGCGTTCTTCCCCTCCAAGGTCGAAGATCTGGCGTCGGTCTACGCAGATTTCCGACGAGCTGGCGAGCCAGTACACTGGTCGGCTACACCTCGAAGAACGCCAAGCGCGACGGCGCCTGGCGCCGCGTCGTCGTCCGGGTGGACCGGCCGGGCGTCGACGGCGCGAACCAAGCAGGGCTACTTCGGGCCCGTGCGGTAGCGAGGTATCGGGACTTCGTCCTGGAGCGGCATGCCCGGACAAGGTTCCGATATCTTCCGGCAGAGGCACTCATGAACACCATCCCCTTGTTGCTCTACCTCGCCGCGGGACTGACCTACGGCGCGCACTTCGCCACGCCGGCAGGTGGCGGTCGGCCGCGCCGCGACCACGCTGCTGGCGGCCGGCGCGCTCGCCCACACCTTCGTCATCGGCATGCAGACGATGGCAGGCGGGGCACGTGCCGCTCGCCGGCACGACGCCGGCGATCTCGACGTTCGTGTGGCTGCTGGCGCTCGCGTATCTCTACATCGAGATGACGACCGACGAGCGCGCGATGGGCGTGTTCATCCTCGCCGCTGCTCGTCGCGCTCCAGGCCATCCGCGCGCTGCAACCCGGTGCGTCGAGCAGCGGGTGCCGATGCTCGAGAGCCCGCTGTTCGGCGTGCACGTGGCGTCGCTGCTGTTCGCCTACGCGAGCTTCGCGCTGGCGTGCGTGCTCGGCATCACCTACGTGCTGCTGTTCAAGGAGATCAAGGCGAAGCACCTCGGCTTCTTCTACGCGCGGCTGCCGTCGCTGCAGGTGCTCGACCTGATGAACCGCCGCGCCGTCGACGTCGGCTGGGTGTTCCTGACGGTCGGCGTGATCGTCGGGCGCGATCTGGGCGGCCGAGGCGCGGGGCGGGCCGATCTACGATCCGCGCGTCGCAGGCGATGTCGCTGGCGGACCCGAAGATCCTCGTGCGCGCTGGTCTGCTGGGCGGTCTACTCGTTCGCGCTGTTCGCGCCGCGCGGCATCGGCTGGGGCGGGCGCCGGGCCGCGTACCTGTCGGCGCTCGGCTTCGCGATCGTGCTGTTGAACTTCGTGCCGATCGGCTACTTCCTGACCAACAGCCACAACTTCTGTAGACGCGGCAATGCATCTCTTCCTTCTCGGCGTCAGCCACCGCACCGCGCCGGTCGAACTGCGCGAGCGCCTCGATTTCGCGGCCCGCGGGCTGGACCACGCGCTGGCGGCGCTCGCAGCCCGCCCCGGCGCGAGTGAGGCGGTGGTCGTCTCGACCTGCAACCGCGCCGAGATCTACGTCGCGTGCGACGACACGTTCGCGGCGCGCACCGAGCTGGTCGGCTTCCTCTGCGACTACCACGGCTCGACGCCGGCGCGGTCGAGCCGCACCTGTACGAGAAGGTGGACGGCGCGGCGGCGGCACCTGTTCCGCGTCGCCGCCGGCCTCGACTCGCTCGTCGTCGGCGAGCCGCAGATCCTCGGCCAGGTGAAGGACGCGTACGCGGCCGCGACCGACGCAGCACACCGTCGGCCCGGTGCTCAACCGGCTGTTTCACGTCGTCGTTCGCCGTCGGCAAGCGCGTCCGCACCGAGACCGGCCTCGGCGAAGGCGCCGTGTCGGTCAGCTTCGCGGCGGTGGCGCTCGCGCGAAGATCTTCGGCGACCTGAAGGGCCGGACGCGTGCTCGTCCTCGGCGCCGGCGAGATGGGCAAGCTCACCGCGCTGCACCTGAAGTCGCAGGGCGTCGAGCGGATGCTCGATCGCCAGCCGCACGCTCGCGCACGCGGCGCGCGCTGGCCGAGTCGATCGGCGGCGAGGCGCTGCCGTGGGACGGACTGCGACGGCGCGCTCGACGCCGCGCGACATCGTCATCACCGCCACCGGCGCGGCGCTGCCGATCCTCACCACGGCCGCACGTCGAGGCGGTCATGCGGCCGCGGCGCAACCGGCCGCTGTTCCTCATCGACATCGCGCTGCCGCGCGACGTCGAGGCCGGCGGTCGGCGACCTCGAGCAGGTCTTCCTCTACAACATCGACGACCTGCAGGCGATCGTGCAGGAGAACCTCGCGCGGCGCGCCGGCGGAGGTCGCGCGCGCCGAAGGCGATCGTCGCCGAGGAGGTGCGGAAGTTCGACGGCGTGGCTCACGTCGCGCGGGCGCCATCCCGACCGTCGTCGCGCTGCGCCAGCGGTTCGAGGCGATCCGGCGGTCCGAGCTCGAGCGGCTCGAGCCGAAGCTCGCCGGCCTGCCGCCCGGAAGCGCGGGCGCGCGTCGACGAAATCACGCGCCTGATCGTCGAGAAGCTGCTGCTCACGCCGACCGAGCAGCTGAAGGCCATCGACGACCCTGACCGCGTGCGCGCCTACGCCGACGCGCTCACGCGCCTGTTCGCGCTGGACGCCGAGGACGCCCCGGCCGCGGACACCGGGCCGAACGAGGCTCCCCGGCGGGCGGCCGGCGCCGGCAATCGGTAACCCGCGTGGACAAGCTCCGTCTCGGCACCCGCGGCAGCCAGCTCGCCCTCTGGCAGGCGCGCACGGCCGCGGCGCCTGGTCGGACAGCGGGCGGCCCGGCCTGCGAGATCGTCGTCATCAAGACGACCGGCGATCGGCTGCAGGAGGCGCCGCTCTCCGAGGTCGGCGGCAAGCGGCTGTTCGTGAAGGAAATCGAGGACGCGCTGCTGCGCGGCGAGGTCGACCTCGCCGTGCACAGCAGCAAGGACATGCCGGCGGTCCTGCCGGACGGCCTCGACATCGCCGCGGTGCTGCCCCGCGAAGACCCGCGCGACGCGCTGGTCCTGCCCGGGGCTCACCGGCCGGCGCTGGCCACCATCGAGGCGCTCATCGCCGCCGTCGGCCAGCGGCCGCGAGTCGGCACGAGCAGCGTGCGCCGCATCGCGCAGCTGACGCGGCTGCTGCCCGGACGCGAACTTCGCGCCCATTCGCGGCAACCTCGACACGCGGCTGCGCAAGCTCGACGCGGGGCGACTTCGACGCGCTCGTGCTCGCCGCCGCCGGCCTGCGCCGCCTCGGCTTCGCAGACCGCATCTCGTTCAGCGCTCCCGGTCGACGCGTGCGTCCCGGCGCCCGGCCAGGGCATCGTCGCGATCGAGACTGCGGGCCGACGATGGGCGCGTCCAGGAGGTCATCGCGCGAATCGACGACCCGGTGACCGCCCGGGCGCTGGAGGCCGAACGCGCGCTGGTGGCGGCGCTCGGCGGCGGCTGCCAGACGCCGATCGGCGCCCTCGCGCTGCGCGACGGCGATGGATCTCGACTTGCGCGCGGTGGTAGTCTCGTTCGACGGGCGGCAGGCAGTACGAGGCCGCGACCGGTCGCCGATGCACGAGGCGGCCACGCTCGGCACCCGGGTCGCGCGAGTGCTGCTCGAGCAGGGTGCCGGCCTCATCCTCGACGAAGTGAGGCGCGCCCAGGTGCCCACCGACGGGATTCAGCCGTAAGCCTGCCGACATCACTATGAAGACTCCAGTCGTCTACCTCATCGGCGCCGGCCCGGGCGACCCCGGGCTCATCACCGTCCGCGGCCTGCGCTGCCTCGACCTCGCGGACGTCGTGATCTACGACCACCTGGTGCACGCGCGCCTGCTGCGGCACGCGCGGCCCGACGCCGAGATGATCGACGTCGGCGCCGGCGGCGCCGCGAGCCGCTCGAACAGGAAGCGATCTGCTACCTGCTGGCCGAAAAGGCGCGCGAGGGCAAGATGGTCGCGCGGCTGAAGTGGGGCGACCCGTTCGTCTTCGACCGCGGCGGCGAGGAAGCGCTGTTCCTGCACGAGCAGGGCGTGCCGTTCGAGGTCGTGCCCGGCATTCCCGCCGCGCATCGGCGTGCCGGCCTACGCGGGCATCCCGATCACCTACCCGGGCGGCGGCGACACGCTCACCTTCGTGCGCGGCCACGAGGACGAGCAGGCAAGCGCCAGCCGCACGTCGACTGGGCGAGCCTGGCGCGACCTCGACGGCACGCTCGTCTGCTACTGCGGGCCCGCAGCAGCTGCCGGCGATTGCTCGACGCGCTGCTCGCGCACGGCGGCTGGTCCGAAGGCGAGTCGGCGGCGCTCATCTACGACGGCACGCTGCCGACGCAGGAGACGATCTCGGCAACGCTCGGCGAGCTTGCAGCAGCAGGCCAAGCAGCCGACGATCGGCGACCCGGCGATGCTCGTCGTCGGCCGCGTGGCCGGCGCTGCGCGAGCACCTGCGCTGGTTCGACGCCCGGCCGCTGTTCGGCAAGCGCATCCTCGTGACGCGCCCGCGCGAGCAGGCGGCGGAGCTCGTCGAACGCGCTCGAGGCAGCTGGGCGCCGAAGTCGATCGAGGCGCCGATGATCCGCATCGTCGCCGCCCGAGGACTTCGGGCCGCTCGACGAGGCGTGCGCCGAGCGTCGGCGGCTTCGACTGGATCGTCTTCACCAGCGCGAACGCCGTCGACGTATTTCATGCAGCGGCTGCAGTCGAGCCCGCTGCGACGTCCGCGCGCTGAACGGCGTCGAGCTGTGCGCCATCGGGCCCGGCGACCGCCGAGCGGCTGGCGCGCCACGGCCTCAAGGTCGATCTCGATGCCCGCGGAATACCGGGCCGAAGCCGTCGTCGAGGCGCTGCGGGCGCACGGGCGACCTCGCGGGCAAGCGCTTCCTGCTGCCGCGCGCCGACATCGCGCCGCGAAGTGCTCGCCGACGAGCTGCGCGAAGCGGGGCGCGGAGGTCACCGAGGTCGTCGCGTACCGCACGCGTCGTCGGTCGACGCCGAGCGCGAGGGCGAGCCGGACATCTACCGGATGCTGCTCGACCAGAAGATCGACGTGGTGACGTTCACCAGCGCCTCGACGGTCCGCAACTTCGTGCGCCGGCACGGGCAGGAGGCGGTCGCGGATCTGCTCCGATCGGTCGCGTCGCCTCGATCGGGCCGGTCACGGCCGAAGCGGCGCAGCAGTGCGGCATCAGCACCGCGATCATGCCCGAGGAGTACACCATCCCCGGCCTCGTCCGCGCGATCGTGGAGCACTTCGAGCCGGCGGCGCAGGCCGGTTGAACACGTAGATTGACGACATCATGGATACTCAGACTACGTCTCGTCTCGATCTGATCCGCCGCGGCCGCCGGCTGCGGCGGTCGCCGGCATTGCGCGCGCTGGTGCGCGAGACGCGCCTGTCGCCGGACATGTTCATCTTGCCGCTGTTCGTCTGCGAGGGCGAGGGCGTCCGCCGCGAGGTCGCCGTCGATGCCGGGCGTCTTCAACCTGTCGGTGGACGAAGCGGTGAAGGAAGCGGCGGCCGCGCAGCGCCGACGGCGTCCGCGGCGTGCTGCTGTTCGGCCTGCCCGACGCACAAGGACGACGTCGGCTCGGCCGCCTACGATCCGCGAGGCGCCCGTGCAGGCGGCGGTCCGCGCGATCAAGCGCGAGGTGCCCGGACGTGCTGGTCATCACCGACGTCTGCCTCTGCGAGTACACCGCGCACGGCCACTGCGGCATCGTCGATGGACGACGAGATCGCGAACGACGCGACCGTCGAGCAGCTGGTCGCGCGCGGCGCGTCTCGCACGCCGCGGCGGGCGCCGACATCGTCGCGCCGTCCGACATGATGGACGGCCGCGTCGGCGCCATCCGCGCAGGCGCTCGACGAGCGCGGCTTCGAGCAGACGTCGCGATCATGTCGTACGCGGCGAAGTACTGCTCGGCGTTCTACGGCCCGTTCCGCGACGCCGCCGACTCGGCGCCGAAGTTCGGCGACCGCCGGATCGCACCAGATGGATCCGGCCAACGCCGAGGAAGCGCTGCGCGAGGTGGCAGCTGGACATCGAGGAAGGCGCCGACATCGTGATGGTGAAGCCGGCGCTGCCGTACCTCGACGTGATCGCGCGCGTGAAGGCGGAGTTCGGCTACCCGACCGCGGCGTACCACGTCAGCGGCGAGTACGCGATGCTGAAGGCGGCGGCGCGCAACGGCTGGATCGACGAGCCGCGCGCGATGATGGAGACGCTGACCGCGCATCCGCCGCGCCGGCGCCGACATCATCATCACCTACTACGCGCGCGAGGCGGCGCGTGCCTTGAGATAGGCCTTCGGCCCGGCGACACGATCATCCACGACGACAACCCATGAAAAAGCCGAGCTGGTCCACATCCGCGAAACTCTTCGCCCGCGCTCAGAAGATCCTGCCGGGCGGCGTCGACAGCCCGGTCCGCGCCTTCAAGGCCGTCGGCGGCGACGCCGCTGTTCATCAGGCGCGCCAAGGGCGCGCGCCTCGAGGACGTCGACGGCAACACGTTACATCGACTACGTGATGTCGTGGGGCCCGCTGATCCACGGCCACGCGCCGCGCGGGCTGGTCAAGGTCGCTGGCCGACGCCGCGCAAGCTGGGCACCAGCTACGGCGCGCCGACCGCGCTCGAGGTCGAGCTCGGCGAGACGCGTCCGCGCGCTGATGCCGTCGATGGAGCGCGTGCGCTTCGTCAGCTCCGGGCACCGAAGCGGCGATGAGCGCCGTGCGCGTGGCGCGCGCGGCCACCGGGCGCGATCGGATCATCAAGTTCGAAGGCTGCTACCACGGCCACGCCGACCCGTTCCTGGTGAAGGCCGGTTCGGGCGCGACTGACGCTCGGCGCGCCGACCAGCCCCGGCGTGCCGCGCAAGGCCGTCGCAGCCGACACGCTGCTCGCCACGCTACAACGACCTCGCGATCCGTGCGAGCGGCTGTTCGACGCCAACCGCGACCAGATCGCCGCGCGTCATCGTCGAGCCGATCGCCGGCAACATGGGCGTCGTGCCGCCGGCCGACGGCTTCCTCGCGGGCGCTGCGCGACCTCTGCGACCGCTACGGCACGCTGCTGATCTTCGACGAGGTGATCTCCGGCTTCCGGGCGTCGGCCGGCGGCGCGCAGCAGGCGTGGAAGGTGAGGCCCGACCTCACCTGCCTCGGCAAGATCATCGGCGGCGGCCTGCCGGTCGGCGCCTACGGCGGACGAGCGGACCTGATGGAGCACGTGTCGCCCGCCGGGCCCGGTGTACCAGGCCGGAACGCTGTCGGGCAACCCGCTCGCGATGACGGCGGGGCTCTGGTCGCTTCGGCGGCCTGTCGCCGCGATCTGTACAAGCGGCTGGCGAGGCTCGGCGCGCGCGCTGGCCGTCGGCCTGGCCGATGCGGCGCGCGAGGCCGGGCGTCGCCGCTGCAGGTCAACGCCGTCGGTTCGGTCCTGACGCCGTTCTTCACCGAGCTCGCCGGTCCGCGACTACCGCGTCGGCGCTGCAGCGCCAACACGCACGCAGTACGCGACGTTCTTCCGCGGCATGCTCGCGCGCGGCGTCTACCCGCCGCCGTCGCAGTTCGAGGCGTGGTTCCTGTCGGCCGCCCACACCGAGGCGGACATCAAGAAGACCATCCGCGCGGCCAGAGAGGCGATGCAGGAGGTCGTAGAGCAGGGCTGAAACGCCCTGCTCCTTCGGACGCCACCCGGCAGCCGGTCCCCCGCGGTGCCGGTTCCTCCGTCGATCTGTGGAACGGACAGGGCTTTGGCCCTGTCCTTGTCCTACCGCACGGTGACCGGCGAGTCGAGCTTGATGCGTAGCACGGTACCCGCCGGCAGGTTCACGTCCTGGCCCTCGGTGGCGGCCACCACGCCTCCGCCCCCAATCAGGATCCCCGCGAGCGCGCCCTTCACGCCCCCGAGAATCCCGCCGATGATGGCCCCGACGCCGGCGCCGGCGCCGATCTTCCCGGCGTCCTCGCGATAGCCGCCGCTCTCCAGCGCTTGCTCGACCGTGCCGTGAATCGGGTACGACCGCCCGTTCGCCGTCACCCGGTCGAACGCCAGCGTCAATTTGCCCTTGCGGTCGACGCGACCCGCCTTGTTCACCGCCGTCACCACGCCGCGAACCGTCGAACCGGCCGGGATCAGCACCCGGTTGCCGTTATAGAGGTCAGCCACCGTGGTCCCGTTGAAGCGATCCTCCACTTGTGCCGTATCCGAGCTCAGCGCGTTCTCGAGACGAACGTCGATCTCGGTTCCGGCCGGGATTTCGTCCGCCCTCCCGGTCGTTCCCTGGCGTGCAGGCCGCGTGGCGCTGGCGTCACCGCGATCGGTCTCGCCGCGCGAGCCGGTCGTCCCCGACGAGGGATCACGGTCCTCGCCGCGCGTCTGTGGCGGCTGACTCCCATAGCCGGAGTTTCCCTGGGTCCGGTTGTCGGCCGCCGAAGCGGGCAGCGCGCTGCGCACCTGCCCGCGGAGGTCGTCGATCTGGTTCCGCAGCGCCGTGTACTCGGAGTTCGACACGCCTTCCTTTCGCTGCTTCACCTTGAGGTAAACGACCTCGTCCCGAAGATCGTCGAGACGTGCCTGGAAATCGTCCGCGCGCGCGGCATCGTGCGGCCGCAGGCGCCCGATGTCCGTGCCGACGTCGTACACGGTGTCCTGCAGGCGCTGGATGTCGATCCTGGCCGGTTGAGCCGGGAGCGGGCGGGTGCTCGTCTGCGCACCCACCGCCGGGACCGTCAACAGGCACGCGAAACAGACGATCAGGGCCGCGTAGACGCGTCCGGTTCTCCACACTGGTTGCTTCATTGCTCCTCCAGAAGACGAATGCGCCGCCACCTCCATGAGACCTGGCGGCTGGTGGTGCGGATGGGCCGGAACGAGAGCCGGCGCAACGGCAGGAACCACGCCGCCCGACGGCGACACCACCAGCCGCCGCCGCAGGTGACTGCAAAAATAACACCGCTGCCGACTGGCTGAATTTCTGAGTCAATTCGAAGATCCCGATCGGATTACTGTCCGGCTGGCGACATCCTCGGGTCGACTTTCCCAGGCGCGCTGCTGCTATGATCGAGGGCATGACGCGGCATCAGACCGTCGGCGTGCAGGTGGGCAAGGTCCAGGTGGGTGGGGGCGCGCCGATCGTCGTCCAGTCCATGGCAAATACCGACACCGCAGACGTGGAGTCCACGTGTCACCAGAACCTCGAGCTCGCACGGGCGGGGTCCGAGATGCTGCGCGTGACGGTGAATCTTCCCGAGGCGGCCCAGGCGGTCCCTGAGATCAAGAAGCGATTGCTCGATGCCGGCTGCGAGGCGCCGTTGATCGGCGACTTCCACTACAACGGCCATCTGCTGCTCACCCGCTACCCGGAGTGCGCACGAGCGCTGGACAAGTACCGCATCAACCCGGGCAACGTGGGACAGGGCCGCCGCCGGGACGAGCAGTTCTCGACGATCTGCAAGGTGGCGGTAGACAACGAGAAGCCGGTGCGCATCGGAGTGAATGGCGGCTCGTTGAACCAGGAGCTGGTGATGCGCCGCATGCAGGAGAACACCGATCGCGATCTCGGGCTCACCTCCGAACAGATCGTCAACGACTGCATGGTCGTTTCGGCGCTGGAGTCCACCGAGCTGGCGCTCGAGTCGGGCCTGCGCCGCGACCAGATCATCATCTCGTGCAAGGTGTCCCGCCCGCAGCACCTGATCGCCGTCTACCGGGACCTCGCGTCGAAGACGGAACAGCCCCTCCACCTCGGGTTGACCGAGGCGGGCATGGGCATCAAGGGACTGGTCTGGTCGGCGTCGGCGATGGGTGTCCTGCTGAACGAAGGGATCGGGGACACGATCCGAATCTCCCTGACGCCTCGGCCGAACGGCGACCGGCGCGAGGAGGTCTATGCCGCGTGCGAGCTGCTGCAGGCGCTCGGCCTCCGATCGTTCGCGCCGTCGATCACCGCGTGTCCGGGCTGCGGGCGCACGACCAGCACCACGTTCCAGGAACTGGCGGAACGAATCCAGGGCTATGTGCGGGAAAAGATGCCCGAGTGGCAGGGGCGCTACCCGGGGGTCGAGACGATGTCGCTGGCGGTGATGGGCTGCGTCGTCAACGGGCCCGGCGAGTCGAAGGCCGCGAACATCGGCATCAGCCTGCCCGGCACCGGGGAGTCACCCAACTGCCCGGTCTTCGTCGACGGCAAGCACTTCACCACCCTGCGCGGCAACTACGACGAGCTGTCGGAAGCGTTCCGCAAGCTGGTCGACGATTACGTGGAAACCAGGTACGGACGGTAGGATCGATTTTGTCGATTTCTCGATCTTGCGATTTTTCGATTTCCCAGTCCCGCAGTCTCCCGGTGCACAATCGTGAAATCGCACAATCGAAAAATGAGGATCGTTATCTCCAGAAAATGAGTCTCTGGATCCACTGGATTCTCATCAGGTCGTTGTAAATCACGGTCACCATCAGGAGCATCAGCACGACGAAGCCGGCGAGGAGCATGTTCTCCTTCACCTTCGCGCTGAAGTCGCGGCGGGCGATCGCCTCGATGGCCATGATGAAGATGTGCCCCCCGTCGAGCACGGGGATGGGCAGGAGGTTGAGAATCCCGAGGTTCAGGCTGATCATCGCCATGAGGCTGAAGAGCGGGATCCAGCCAAGCGCCGCGTACTCGCCCGAGAGTTGAGCGATCGCCACAGGCCCCATCAGCTGTTTCGGGGACGTCTCGCGCGTGACGAGGCCGCCGAGCGTCCGGAAGATCAAGCCGCCGTACTCATAGTTCTTCTTGACGCTCAGGTTCAGCGCCTGTACCGGGCCAGGCTGGATCACCCGCGTCTCCATGCCGATCTGGATTCCAATCATGCCCTTGTTGCCACGAAGGGCGGGCGTGATCGTGAAGACCATCGGCGTCCCGCGGCGCTCGATCGCGAGAGCAATCGGCTGGTTGGGGTGCTTGGCAATGGCTTCTGACAGCTGCTCGCTGCCGAGCATCCGCTCGCCGTTCACCGACACGACCACGTCGCCGGGCTTCAACCCGGCCTTTTGCGCCGGTTCGCCGGAAATCAGGCTGCGGATCGCGGGCCGCGAGTCCGGCTCCACCCCGATGTTCCCGACCTCGAACCTCCCTTCCGCATCCGGCGTCACGCGCACCGTCTCGGTCCGGCCATCCCGCACCAATTCGATCACCACTTCGCGCCGCGCCTTCGTGCCGATTGCCAGGCCGGCGTCCTCCCACGTCGTCACCTGCCGGCCGGCCACGCTGATCAGCCGGTCGCCGGCCTTGATGCCCGCGCGTTCCGCCGGCGAGCCCGCCGCCACCGCGCCGATCACCGGCGCCCTGTCGAGGTAGGCCGGAATCTCGGCGCCGCGCAGCAGCACCACCCAGGTGAGGACGAAGGCCAGCAGGATGTTCATCACGGGCCCCATGATGAGCACCTGGAAGCGCTGCCACTTGGACTTCGAGAGGAACTCGTCCTCGCGGCCGGTCAACGGCTCGTCCGGCGTCTCGCCGGCCATCTTCACATAGCCGCCGAGCGGGACCGCGCTGACGCAGTATTCCGTGTCCCCGCGCCGGAAGCTCAGCACCTTCGGCCCGAAGCCCAACGAGAAGGTCAGCACCCGGACGCCAATTCGCCGCGCGGCCAGGAAGTGCCCCAGTTCGTGGACGAAGATCAGCACGCCGAGCACGAACACGAACGCAAGCAAGGTAATCAGCAAGGAAGAACCCTCAAACCTCTAATTGTAGCCCGCCCGCGACGTCCTGGGAATATGCGCGCGCCCAGGCGTCCAGTTCGCGCACGGCGAGCAGCGAGGTCACCGCCGTTCCGGGGTGCGCGTCCATGGTCCGCTCGATCACCTCGGGGATCGCGGTGAAGCGAAGGCGGCCGGCGAGGAACGCCTCGACCGCCACCTCGTTCGCGGCGTTCAACACGACGGGCAGGCCGCTCCGCCCTTTCAGCGCGCGGTACGCCAGACGGAGGCATGGAAAGCTGTCGTGGTCGGGCACGTGGAAGTCGAGGCGCCCGCACGTCGTGAGGTCGAGCGGGGGCAGCGCAGAGGCCCACCGATCCGGGTATGAAAACGAGTACTGGATGGGCAACCGCATGTCCGTGACGCCGAGCTGAGCAAGGATCGATCCGTCCACGAACTCGACCATCGAGTGGACCACGGACTGCGGGTGGATGACGACCTCGATCGCTGGGGCAGGCACGTCGAACAGCCAGTGGGCCTCGATCACCTCGAGGCCTTTGTTCATGAGCGTGGCGGAGTCGATGGTGATCTTCCGCCCCATCTGCCAGGTCGGGTGCTTCAGCGCATCCTCCGGCCGGACCTTGTGCAGGACCGCGACCGGGCGCCCCCTGAACGGCCCGCCCGACGCGGTCAGCACCAGGCGCCGAATCTCGGCGTGCGGGCGGCCATCCAGGCACTGGTGAATCGCGTTGTGCTCGCTGTCCACCGGCAGGATCTCGACACCCTTGCGGTGCGCGGCGTCGGTCATCAGCGCGCCGGCCATGACCAGCACTTCCTTGTTCGCCAGCGCGATGGTCTTCCCCGCTTCGATCGCGGCCAGCACCGCTTCGAGCGCCGCGGTGCCGGAGGACGCACACAGCAGGATGTCGACGTCGGGGTGCGTGGCCACGGCGACCAGCCCCTCCGGACCCGCCCCCGCCGCTGCCCCGCCCAGCTCGCGGGACACGGCGAGCGATGATGCCTCGGACGCCATGCCGATGACACGGGGCCTGAAACGGCGCACCTGTTCCGCGAAGAGTCGCACATTGGCCCCGGCCGCGAGGCCGACGACCTCCAGCTTGTCCGCGTGCGCCTCCACGACGGAGAGCGCGCTGCGGCCGATCGACCCGGTGGAACCGAGGATGGCAATCCGTTTCACGATCAAGGCCTACGCGCCGTACCGCAGGAACAGGTAGAACGCCGGGGCAGCGAACAAGAGCGAGTCGATCCGGTCGAGGACGCCGCCATGCCCGGGGATCAGCGCCGAGCTGTCCTTCACGCCGGCGCTGCGCTTCAGCAGCGACTCGAAGAGGTCGCCGGCGATGCCGACGCCAACCAGGAGCAAGCCCAGGAGGAGCAGGATGCTCGTCGCCGCCTGCGGAAGCCACCACCGGGCGAGGAGCGCCATCACCGCGGGGGCCACGATGAAGCCGCCGATCGCCCCCTCCACCGTCTTTTTCGGGCTGATGACCGGCGACAGCCGGCGGCGGCCGAACATCCGGCCGGTGTAGTACTGGGCGGTGTCGCTGACGACCATCGTCGACAACAGCAGCAAGACCGCCTCGCGGCCGCCTACGCCGTGGATGGCGACGAGCGCCCCGATTGGCAGCCCGAGGTACAACACCGGAAACAGCGAAGCAGAGACATCCGTCAGCACCCCCGGGCCGGGAACCCGGGCACCGATGATCACCGCACACACCGCGATCAACGCGGCGAGCAGCGGCAGTTCGAGTGGGTACGCGAGCGCGAGCGACGCCGCGGCCAGCACGGTGGCCGCGCCGGCGACCACGCGGGGAATCCGCGCGCCCAACGCGTCGGCCAGCCTCGCGTACTCGGCGAAACCGAGGACCAGGACCGCCTCCGCCACGACCAGCAGCGCCGGCGTCGGCAGGAACCAGATGGCCGCGCCGACGAGGACGATGAGCACGAGGCCGCTGAGGAGTCGGAGCATCCTGGAGATCAGCGTGAACTGGTGGCCACGCGCACCGGCTTGATGCCGCCGTAGCGCCGGTCGCGTTTTTGGTACGCCACCACCGCCTCGAGGAGGTGCCGGCACCGGAAGTCGGGCCACAAGGTGTCGGTGAACCAGATCTCGGCGTAAGCGATCTGCCAGAGCAGGAAGTTGCTGACCCGCATCTCGCCGCTCGTCCGGATCAGCAGGTCGGGGTCGGGCTGTCCCGCGGTGTAGAGGAAATCCGAGAAGCGGTGCTCGTCGATGGAGGCAGGATCCACGCCGGCCTGCATCAGCCGCCGCACCGCGTCGACGATTTCGGCGCGCCCACCGTAGTTCAAGGCGATATTGAACTGCATGCCGCCGTTGGACGCGGTGCGGTCGGTGGCCTGCGCGAGCTCGTCGCGCACGTCAGGAGCGAGTTCGTCCGCGCGGCCGATCACCTTGAAACGGATGTCGTTCCGAAGGAGCGTGTCCAGTTCCACCCTGAGGTACCGCTTCAGCAGCGTCATCAACGTGCTGACTTCCGCACGCGGCCGCTTCCAGTTCTCCACGGAAAAGGCATACAGGGTGAGCACCGGCACGCCCAGGCGAGCAGAGGTCTCGACGACGTCGCGGACGGCGTCAATCCCGGCGCGGTGGCCCTCGACGCGCGGGAGCTTGCGCAGGGCCGCCCAGCGGCCGTTGCCGTCCATGATGATGGCAACGTGAGCGGGCAGCCTGCCGAAGTCGACCTGCCGCGCAAGCGACTCCTCCGCAGAGCCCGGCTGAACCCACGCCAGCACCTGTTCGAGAGACATAAGGCGCCCAGGAAGGCAAATACGGATCTTACAGGCAGGGCTGGAGATCGGGCAAGCTCAGGTACTCAACCTCCACCAGCCACAAGCCGTGCGCGGGTGCTGTCGGACCGGCAGCAGCGCGGCAGCCGCATTGGAGCAGCTGCCTGATCCACTCGGGGTCCCGGCGCCCGGTCCCTACCTCTACCAGGCTGCCGACGATCGCCCGGACCATGTGCCGCAGGAAGCCGTCGCCGGAGACCTCGTACAGAATCACGCACGAGTCGCGATTGCCGGTGTCCAGGATCCGGCCCCCGCAGTGATCGGAGGCCCTCTTCCCGTCCTCGATGATCCTGGACGAGAAAACCGTCCGGGTCGTCGTCCTGGCGGAACTCCCCGCGCTCTGGAACACCGCGAAGTCGTGGGTGCCTTCGAGCAGCACGGCCGCCCTGGCCATCGCGGTCACAGACAGGGGTTGGGTGATGTGCCAGGCGTAGCGTTGCAGGAAAGGTGAGATGAAATCGCCGTTGAGGATGGCGTAGCGGTAGGTCTTGCGGCGGGCGGAGTACCGCGCGTGAAAACTGTCGGGGGCCTCTTCGACCGCGGTGACCCGTATTTCGGGTGGGAGCATCGCGTTCAGCGCCCGCCGGAGGTCCCCCGGGGCCATTGCGTGCTCCAGGCTGCAACTCGCCGTCTGCGCCAGGGCATGGACGCCAGCATCCGTTCGGCCGGCGCCGATGACGGAGACGGGCCGCCCCTCGATGCGGGCAAGCACGTCCTCGAGCAGCGACTGCACCGAGACTCCCTCGGCCTGCCGCTGCCAGCCGACGAAAGGCGTCCCTTCGTAGGCGACGACGAGCTTGACGGTCCTCACCTACTTCTCGAGCGGGACCGCGATCTGGCGCGACCCGGGCTTGGCAATCGGCAGGCCCTGGGCGCAGAGCGGGCAGGCCTCGGGGTCGTAGGTCGGCAAGGACAACTCGAGCAGCGAGTGGAGGGGGACGTCGAGCGTCGCCTTGCCGCCGCTTCGGTTGACGACGGAGACGGCCGCCAGAACCTGCGCCCCGGCTGCCGTCGCGACCTGGATGGTCTCGCGCGTGGAACCGCCGGTCGTGACCACGTCCTCCACCACGATCACGCGCTCCGCGTCCGCCAGGTTGAAGCCCCGTCGCAGGCGCAGGACGCCATCCTCGCGCTCGGCGAAGATCGCGCGGGCGCCGAGCGCCCTCCCCACCTCGTGCCCGATGATCAGGCCGCCGAGCGCGGGTGAGAGGACCGTGGTCGCGCGAAGATCGCGCACGCGGTCGGCCAGCGCGCGGCCGAGCGTCTCGGCATGAACGGGATGCTGCAGCACGAGCGCGCACTGCAGGTAGCCCGAACTGTGCAGGCCCGACGACAGCCGGAAATGTCCTTCGAGCAGCGCGGAGGAGCGGCGGAACAGGTCGAGCAGTTCGTCACGAGTCATGCGGGCGCCCCCCAAAGCAGCCCGGACGCCGGGCCTTGATCCCATCCTACCGCGAGCGAAATTCGATCGGGGCGAATTTCGCCGCCAAATCCGAGCGGAGCCGGATTTGCCGGCCCCGGGGCGGGCTACTTCTTCAGGTTCGTCTCGAAGAGCCGGAGGATCCGCTTGTACTCGTCCACCCAGCTGGCTTCGTCCTCGAAGCCGTGGTTTTCGACCGGGTAGGCGGCCAGCTCCCAGTTGTTCTTGCGCAGCTCGATCAGGCGCTGGGCGAGGCGGACCGAATCCTGGAAATGCACGTTGGTGTCCACCATGCCGTGGCAGATCAAGAGCGCCCCCTCCAGCCCCTCGGCGAAGTAGATGGGCGAGCTCTTTCTGTAGGCCTCGGCATCGTCCTGCGGGAAATTCAGGATCTCGCCTGTGTACGAGTGATTGTAGTGGCTCCAGTCGGTCACGGGCCGCAGCGCCGCGCCCGCCGCGAAGGTGCGCGGGGCGGTGAACATCGCCATGAGCGTGATGAAGCCTCCGTAGCTTCCGCCGTAGACGCCGATGCGCTTTGGATCGACCTGGTGCGCGGCGGCCAGGTACTTCGCAGCGTCGACGATGTCGTCCAGGTCCTTCCCGCCCATGTGACGGTAGATCGCCGTCCGCCAGTCCCGCCCGTAGCCGGCGCTCGCCCGGTAATCGACGTCGAGGACGACGTAGCCCCGGCTCGCGAGCAGATTGTGAAACATGTACTCGCGGTAATAGCTGGACCAGTACCTGTGAGCGTTCTGCGCGTAGCCGGCGCCGTGGACGAACACGACTGCCGGGCGCAGCGCGTGCCGGCGGGCGCCGAGCATCTCCGGCGTGTAGAGCCGGGCCGGAACCTCCGCCCCATCTCGCGCCTTGAAGGACAGCACTTGGGGATCGGCCCACTTGAACGACCGCCACTCCTCGGTCGGCGTGGTGGTCACACGCTTCGCGGCGCCCTTCCGGCAGGGAGCCAGGTAGAGTTCCGGCGGCGTATTGCTGTACGAGTGCACGAAGGCGACGGTCCCATCGTCCGGGCTGACCTCGCCGACGTTCGATCCGATCATCGACGTCAACTGCGTCCACGCGCCGCCCTCGATTGGCATCGAGTAGAGGTGACGTTCACCCGGGTGGCGCTCGCTCGAGGTGAAGTAGAACGTCGAGCGGTCGGTCGAAAGCGTCACCGTGCCGACCTCGAACCGTCCCGTCGTCAGGGCCTTCGCCTGCGCGCCCGACTGCAAGGCATCCAGGACGTACAGGTGCATCCAGCCGTCCTTCTCCGCCGTGAAGTAGACGCGGTGGGCGTCTGCGAGGAAGCCGGCGTTTGACGAGCGCCCGAAGCCTGCCCCGTCCCGCACCCACGCGTCGTCGTGGACCG
Source organism: uncultured Acidobacteriota bacterium (assembly GCA_963724775.1). Taxonomy (GTDB): domain Bacteria; phylum Acidobacteriota; class Vicinamibacteria; order Vicinamibacterales; family Fen-181; genus CAVRWB01. The sequence continues at coordinate 76,777 of CAVRWB010000012.1, read as the reverse complement.
TGTCGATCACCCGGCACTTGCCGCTCTCCGGGTCGATGACGACGATCCAGCGGTCCTTGAAGTCCGACGCGCGCGCCCAGGCGACCGCAAGCTTGCCGTCGGGAGAAAGAAGCGGCATGCTCCACGCCACGTCGCGGTCCGCGTCCCGCTTGTCACCCCCCTGCCCCGAGGGCTGGACCACCTGCTTCTTGCCCGCGAACGACTGGTCCGCCCATGCGGTCTTGCCGGTCTTGAGATTCAGAACGGCCAGGCGCCGCCGGCCCTGCGCGTCGCCGACGTTGGTTCGCCCCGGAATCATCTCGGTATACGCCGACTCCGAAATGTAGTTCGGCGTGTCGGCGTTCCGCGCGCCCGTGGGCCGCTCCGTGACGAGGAGAAACACGTGCTCGTCGTCGGGCGACAGCGCCAGGTCGGAAACCGTCTGCCCTTCCTGCACCTCGAACAAGGGCAGCGCGTCCTTTTTGGCCTTCTCCTCTGTCTTCTTCTTCTTCTCGACGGCCTCTCGAGTGTGGTCGATCAGCCGCTGCTCTTCGGCCTTCAGGAACTTCTGACTGTCGCTCTCGCGCGCCTCGCGCTTCTTCGGCTGCACGTCGGTCAACTGCTCGAGCCCGCCGCCCTCCAGCGGCAGGAGGAAGAGGTTGCCGTCGCGGACGAAGGCGACAGCGGACTCGTTCCTGGCCCACCGAGGGCTCGCCTCCGGCCCGGAGGTCCGGGTCAGCTGGCGCCGCGCCCGGGAGACGGTATCGAGCAGCACGATGTCGCCCGCATCGGCGAAGAGCACGCGGCGATGCGCCCGGTCCCACTGTCCGAGGGCGGGCGGGGCCGTGCGGCGCTCCGCGTCCGTCAGCTTCCGCGGCTCGCCGCCGTCGCGGCCCACCACGTACGTCGCCGCCTCGTCCTCGCCCGGCTTTCGCCACTCGAAGTACAGGTCCTTGGAGTCGCCGGACCATCGGAGGCTTGCCGGCTCGTATCCAACGAGCTTCGGCCCGCGCATGATGCTCTCGACGCTCATTTCGAATCGGCCAGCGCCAGCCGCCGCCCCCCTTTCGTTGTGGGGCCGGGTGGCGGGCTGCTGAGCCGTAGGCGTGCCGGTGCACAGGAGGACGGCGGCCAGGATCGACCCGGCCATAATCGTCGGTCGGTTCATGAGACCTCGCGGGATCGGGCTGAAGGCTAGGGCGACGTGCCCAACGGCCGAGCGGCCGAGCGGCGGTAGTATACATTTGCCGGCGGCGCGAGAACCGCCGGCCGCCGGCAAACGTCTATGTACAGGACCATTGCTTGGATGGAGCACATTCTCATGCGTGAGACCCTTCGACCCCGCGCCCGTACGCTCGGCTTCCTGCTCGCCGCCCTCATCGTGCCGGTCACGCTCCTGGCGCAAACCGCCCCGCCGCCGGCGGGGACGCAAGCCGGACCGCCGGCGCCAGCGGGGGCGCCGGCCGGGCAGGTGCACCGGCTCTCGATGGACGACGCCGTCCAACTCGCCCTGGAGCAGAACCTGAACCTCCAGGTGCAGCGGCTGGACCCCCAGCTGCAGGACCTCAACCTGGCACAGGTCCGAACCGCGTGGACGCCGACCTTCAACTCGACGGTCGTGAACCGCAGCTCGACGAGCCCAATCACCAACGTCTTCGCCGGTGCGTCCAACGAGCTCACCAGTCAGAATTTCGGCGCCAACTTCGGCGTCAGCCAGCTGCTGCCGTGGGGCGCCAATTACAACGTCGCCTGGAACAACTCCCGGGGCAAGAGCAACAGCATCTACGACAGCCCCAACCCGTTCCTCCAGTCGAACCTCAGCGCTCAATACGTCCAGCCGCTGCTCCGCAACTTCACCATCGACGGCACGCGCGCGCAGCTCCTCGTCTCCGAGAAGAACCGCGAGATGAGCGACATCCAGCTCCGGCAGGCAATCCTCGTGACGACGCGCGCGGTGAAGAGCGCCTACTGGGACCTCGCGTACGCGGTCGGGAATCTCAAGGTCCAGCAGCAGTCGCTCGACATCGCCCGGCAATCGCTGCAGGACAACAAATCGCGGGTGAACATCGGGACGATGGCGCCGATTGACATCATCGAGGCGCAGGCCGAGGTGGCGCGCAACGAGGAGGCGGTCATTGTCGCGGAGGCGCAGATCACGCGGGCCGAGGACACGCTGCGCGCGCTCATCTTCGACCCGAAGAACCCCGACTTCTGGGCGACGCAGTTCGAGCTGACGGAGCGGCCGGCCTTCAAGGCCCAGGCGGTCGACGTGGACGCCGCGGTCAAGAACGCTCTGGCCAAGCGGACGGACCTCGAGCAGTCGCGCAAGAACCTCGAGGCGACGGACGTCAACATCCGCTACTTCAAGAACCAGACGCTGCCCGATTTGAACGTGCAGGCGGGTTACGGCATCACCGGCCAGGGCGGCACGGTGTACGACTTCGACCAATCAACGTTCCCGCCCGTGCTCCTGTCGTCGGCCCAGACGCGGTACACGTCCGTCCTGTCGAAGATGCTGGGGAACGACTTCCACAACTGGTCGTTCGCTGTGACGGTCGGCTACCCGATCGGCCGAAGCTCCGCCGAGGCGGGCCTGGCGCGCGCCAAGGTGTCGTACTCCCAGTCGCTGCTGGAACTGCGCACGGCCGAATTGCAGGTCGCCACGCAGGTGCGCGAGGTGGCTCGGCAGTTGAACACCAACCAGAAGCGCGTCAATGCCACGCAGGCGTCGCGCGAACTGGCGGAGAAGAAGCTGGAGGCGCAGCAGAAGAAGTTCGCCGCCGGCATGTCCACCAACTTCGAGGTGATCCAGGCCCAGCGCGACCTGGCCGCTGCCCGCAACGCGGAACTCCGGGCGCTGCTCGACTTCAACCAGTCGCAGGTCGATTTCGACACCGTCCAGCAGGCCCCCGTCGGCGGCAGCCTGGCGTCGGGCTACGCGACGGCGGCTGCCGTGCAGCAGTCCAGTACCGGCGGATCCACGGCGAACACGAGCACGGTGGGCGGCCGGATCCAGTAGGGTACGCGGGCTGGCCCGCCGGAGACAGAATGGAGAACTGAGAACGTGGACGGTGACGAAGGCGCACCCTCATCCCGTTCTCAGTTCCCGACTCACACACCTCGCACGTCTCACTTCTCAGCTCGGAACTTTTCCACTTCCTGCCCGTCCTGCCTCGCACTACACTGCCCCTCGTGCCGAAACTGACGGTCATCGTGATCACCAGGAACGAGGCGTCGAACATCGACGCCGTGCTCGACTCGGTGGCCTGGGCAGACGAGACGATGGTCGTCGATGCGGAGAGCACGGACGACACGACGGCCCGGGCGCGCGCGCACGGCGCCCGCGTGTGCGTGCGGCCGTGGCCGGGATTCTCGGCTCAGAAGAATTTCGCCGCGAGCCAGGCGACCCATGACTGGATCCTGTCGCTGGACGCGGACGAGCGCGTCACGCCGCAGCTGGCCGGCGAGATCAGGTCGCTCCTCGCCGCCGAACCACCGGCGCGAGGCTATCGCGTGCCCCGCGTGAGCTTCTACCTGGGTCGCTGGATACGCACGACCGACTGGTACCCCGACCACCAGCTGCGGTTGTACGACCGGCGCGCGGCGCGATGGGTGGGCGACTTCGTGCACGAGCGCGTCGAGGTGGACGGCCGGGTGGAGCGCCTTCGGCACGACCTGCAGCACCTGCCCTACCGCGACATCGCGCATCATCTCCAGACGATGGATCGCTACACGACGCTCGCTTCCAGCCAGATGCTGGTCGCCGGGCGCACCGTCGGAGCCGCGGGCCTGATCGCCCGGCCGATCGGCGCCTTCATCCGGAACTACCTGCTGCACGGCGGCTGGCGGGACGGCGGCGTCGGCCTGGTAGTGTCCATCCTGAACAGCTATTACGTGTTCCTCAAGTTCGCGAAGCTCTGGGAGGCGCAGCGGGTTTTACGGGATGGCAACGGAGAATTGAAACCGTAGATGCTGACTGTCCAGATCGATACCGGGCGCACCTGGCGAGGCGGGCAGAACCAGGTGATGCTGATGACGCGCGGCCTTCGCGCGCGAGGCCATCGGGTCGTCGTCGTCGCGCACCCGGACGGCGAGCTGCGCCGGCGGCTGGGTGACAGCGACGACCTCGTCGCGCTCGGCCCCCGCAACGAGATCGACCTGCCAGCGGCCTGGCGCCTCTCTCGCCTGCTGCGCGACCTGTCGCCCGACATCATCCACGCTCACGATTCGCACGCCGTGGCCATGGCCGCGGCGGCGCTGTCCTTCGGCGCCCCGGTGCCGCGGCCGCCGCTGATTTTCGCCCGGCGCGTGGATTTCCGCCTCCGGGGTAACTCCTTCTCCAAGTGGAAGTACCGGCAGGTGGATGCCTTCGTCGCTGCGTCCGGGGCGATCGCGGCGATGCTGGTGGAAGACGGCGTCCCCGGCGACCGGATCTTCACGATCCACGACGGCATCGACGTCGCGCGCGTCGAGCAGGCCGAGCCGTTGAACGTCCGCGAGGAGTTCTGGTTCCCGCCGCACTCCGTTGTCGTGGGCAACATCGCGGCGCTCGTCCCGCACAAGGGGCAGAAGTTCCTCGTGGATGCGGCGGCGGCCGTCGTCCACGAGGCGCCGGAAGCGCGGTTCGTGATCCTGGGCGAGGGAGAATTGCGGCAGGATCTCGAGCATCAGATCCGGCGGCTGCACCTCGGCCAGCACGTGGTCCTCGCCGGGTTCCGGCCCGACGTGCTCGGCTTGCTGAAAGGGCTCGACCTGTTCGTGATGAGCAGCGTCACGGAGGGCCTGGGAAGCGCGCTGCTCGACGCCATGGCCGCCGCGCGCCCGATTGTCGCCACGACGGCAGGCGGCATCCCGGAAGTCGTCGCTGACGGCGAGACCGGCGTCCTCGTCTCGCCGCGCGACAGCCGTGCGCTCGCGAATGCCATCCTGGCGCTGCTTCGCGACCCCGGCCGCCGGGCGGAACTGGCAGCGGCCGGGCGCGCCAGGGTCAAGCGGCAGTTCAGCGACCAGCGGATGGTCGACGCAACGCTCGCGGTGTACGAGCGCCTGGCCGGCAGAAGCCTCGCAACGGGCAGTTCGCGTCCTTGACCGGCTTTCGAAACCCGCACTGATCCCGCATGCCGACGTGGCAGAGCGCGAAGTCGTAGCGCGCTGGATCGGAAGGATCCATCTGCCGAAGCGACGCGGTGATGTCCGACGCCATGCGCCAGCCGGGCGAGGTGTAGCGCGTCAGTCCAAGACAGCGTCCGAGGCGGATGACGTGCACGTCGAGCGGCACGATCAACTGCGACGGCGAGACGCGGCTCCAGACGCCCATGTCGATCGCGTCGCGCCTCACCATCCAGCGAAGGTACAGGTTGAGGCGCTTGCAGGCGCTGCCACGCGAGGGCCGGGGAAAGAAATACGCAACGCCGGGCCGACGCGGCACCAGCCCGTACGCGGGTCCGAGGTCGAGGCCCAGGGCGCGGGATGAGAAGGACTCGAGGGCGGGACCGATGTCTGCAGCCGCGGGATCGCAGCCCTCGAGGAAGAACGACTCGACCGACCCCGCTCGATCGAGCATCTGGCGAAGCACCCACAGCAGGGCAACCAGGTCCGGGCCGCGCGTCCAGCGATGAGTCACGGAGAGGAACGGCCGCCCATCCGACGCCGGGTCGAACCGCCGGACGAAGGCGGCGGGGGCCGGCCCCATCTCGCCAACCACCCGCTCGACCGACTGCATCACGCTCGCAACGCGGCCAAACGCGAGGGCCGACGCGATGAAGCCGACCACCTCGCGATCCGCACCGGAGTCGAATCGGTGGACGATGTGGACGGGATCGCGAAGAGCAGGGCCGAAGCCCGAATGCGGCGAGGTCCCGCGGCCCGCCTCGCGGTTGTAGTCCTCGTACAGCGCGTCCAGCGCGGCTTTCAACGCGGCCGGGCCGTCGGCCGAGGACCGCTTCATGCTAGGCCCGCGCCGCCGCCCCGAAGACGCTGGCATCCGGAACCTGGTCGTTCACGTACACCGTCGCTCCGCCCACAATCGTGGCCACGACGGCGCCCCGGAGTGTCCAGCCGCCGAAGGGAGAGTTGCGGGACTTGGACCGCGACCGCGACAAGTCCACCGTCGTCGTCGCCTCGGGCGCGAAGATGGTCACGTCGGCCGGACGGTCCGGCCGGAGGGTGCCGCCGCCGACGTTGAGGATGCGCGCCGGGTTGGCGGAGAGCAGCTGCACGAGGCGCCGCAGCGTCACGACGCCGGGGTGGTAGAGGCGATCGAGCGCGAGCGGAACGGCCGTCTCGAGGCCGATGATGCCGAACGGCGCGCGGTCGAACTCCACGTGCTTCTCGTCCTGCTGGTGCGGCGCGTGATCGGTCGCAATCGCGTCGACGGTCCCGTCCGCAAAGCCGTGGAGCATCGCGTCCACGTCAACCCGCTCCCGCAGCGGCGGGTTCATCTTGAGGTTGGTGTCGTAGCTCAGCGGGCCGGCGAGGCGCTCGTCGGTCAGCGTGAAGTGGTGCGGTGCCACCTCGCAGGTGACCTTGACGCCGCGCGCCTTGGCGGCGCGCACGGCACGCAGCGCCTGGCGCGTGCTGAGGTGCGCGATGTGCAGCGGGCTGCCCGTCATCTCCGCGAGCGCGATGTCGCGCTCGACGATGATCGACTCGGCGGCGGCCGGGATCCCGCGCAACCCGAGCAGCGACGCCACGTATCCCTCGTGCGCCACGCCCTCGCCTTTCAGCGTCGGCTCCTCGCAGTGGTCGATGACCGGCATGGCGAACATGCCCGCGTACTCCAGCGCCCGGCGCATCAGCAGCGCCGTGAGTACCGGCTTCCCATCGTCGGAGAGCGCGACGCAGCCCGCCGCCCGCATGTCGGCGATTTCGGCCAGCGTCTCGCCTTTCATCCCCTTCGACACGCAGCCGATTGGGTACACCCGCACGACGGCTTCCGCCGCAGCCTTCTCCATGATCGCCCGCGTCACGCTCGCGGTGTCGTTCACGGGAACGGTGTTCGGCATGCAGGCGACGGCGGTGAAGCCGCCGGCTGCCGCGGCGGCGGTCCCGGTCGCGATCGTCTCCTTGTGCTCCTGCCCGGGCTCGCGCAGGTGCACGTGCATGTCGATGAACCCCGGCGCCACGATGCAGCCGGCGGGTACGTCGATCACCTCGGTGTCCGGGCCGGCCGTGAGCCCGCTGCCCACCGCCGCCACCCGGTCACCATCCAGCAGGATGTCGGTGATGCTGTCGATCCCCTGGGCGGGATCCACCAGGTGTCCGCCTCTAAGCAACCGCTTCATGTTCAGCTCCGCCTGCAAGGAGATACAGGACCGCCATGCGGACCGCCACGCCGTTGGCCACTTGATCGAGGATGACCGAGTACGGGCCGTCGGCGACGTCCGAGGCGATTTCCACGCCGCGATTCATCGGCCCGGGGTGCATGACGAGGACGTCCGGCCTGGCGAGCGCCATCCGCTCGCGAGTCATCCCGAACACGTTGAAGTACTCGCGCAGCGAGGGAAAGAACCCACCGAGCATGCGCTCGAGCTGAATCCGCAGCATCATCACGGCGTCCGCGTCGCGTACCGCCTCCTCCACCGACCAGGTGACGTGCACGCCGGTCTTCTCGAACCCCATGGGCACGAGCGTGGGGGGGCCGCACAGCCAGACGTCGGCTCCCATCTTGGTCAGCAGCTGCACGTTCGACCGCAGGACGCGGCTGTGCAGGAGATCGCCGACGATCGCGACCTTGAGGCCGGCGAGGCGCCCTTTCCGCTCGCGGATGGTGAAGGCGTCGAGCAGCGCCTGCGTCGGGTGCTCGTGCATGCCGTCGCCGGCGTTGATGACGCCCGACCGGCAAATACGCGAGAGGAAGTGGCAGGTGCCGGACGACGAGTGGCGGACCACGAGGAGATCCGGCGACATCGCCTCGATGTTGTGCACCGTGTCAGAGAGCGTCTCGCCCTTCACGACGCTCGACGTGCTCGCCGCGATGTTCAGCGTGTCGGCGCTCAGTCGCTTCTCCGCAATCTCGAACGACGTGCGCGTGCGCGTGCTGGGCTCGAAGAACAGGTTGACGACCGTCTTGCCGCGCAGCGCGGGCACCTTCTTGATGGGCCGCGAGGCGATTTCCTTCATCGCGGTCGCCGTGTCGAGGATGAGCGCGATCTCCTCGGCCGTCAGTTCGGCGATGCCCACCAGGTCCTTGCCCCGGAGGCGCTTGGCCGGGCTCGAGCCGCGGCCCTCGGGCGTGTCGGAACGGCCGGCAGCCAGTGGCGTGGATTGGGCGTTCATGCGGGTATCTCTTCAGCTTTCTCGATCACGACCTCGTCGCAGCGGTCGGTCTCGACCAGGCGAACGGCGACGCTCTCGGCGCGCGACGTGGGCACGTTCTTCCCCACGTAGTCCGCCTTGATCGGCAGCTCGCGGTGACCCCGGTCGACCATGACCATCAGCTGGATGGCTTTCGGCCGGCCGAAGTCGATCAATTCGTCGAGGGCGGCCCGCACGGTGCGACCCGTGTAGAGCACGTCGTCCACCAGGACGATCACCATGTTGTCGATGGAGAACGGGATCTCGGTGCTGCGGACGACCGGCTGAGGGCCCACCGGGTTGTGCATCAGATCGTCGCGGTAGAGCGTGATGTCCAGCGCGCCCGTCGGCACGTCGGTTCCCGAGATCTCCTGCAGGCGCTCGGCCAGGCGCCTGGCCAGCGGCACGCCGCGGGTGCGCACGCCGATGAGCGCGAGCTTGTCCAGGCCCCGGTTGCGTTCGACGATCTCGTGCGCGATGCGGGTGAGCGTGCGGCTCATCCGGTCCGCGTCCATTACGACCGGCATAGCGAAACCTCACAGGGGTAGAACGGGGAGACCGCTGAGAACAGGTGTGGCCGGTCCGGCCGGAGCCTGCGCGCGGGCGTGGTGGGATGGAGTGCCATGCAGGATCTTCCCGACCTCACCGGGCCGGCTTAAAGAGCGCGGATAGTATAGCACCTACTGCTGTTCGTAGGTCGGGATGCGGGCCAGCGGCCGGTCGTCGGTGTAGGCGCGCCGGAAGAGATCCGTCCGGGCGAAGCCGTCCATGTCTCGCGCGACCGGCATGCCGAGGAAATAGAGAACCGTGGGCGTGACGTCGAGGACCGACGCCCGCAGTTTGCGGCCGGGGGCCACCGCGCGGCCCCAGGCCATCAGGAACCCGTCCGGAGCGTCCTCGTGCGTGCCCGACATGGTCGGGTTTCCCATCGCGCGCTCGAGCAGCCGCTTGCCGAGGTTGAGCGGCTCCATCCCGAAGCCGGACACCACGACGAGCAGGTCGTCAGGGCCGAGCGACGCCATCGCCCGGCCGACGATCCCGTCCACCCGCGCGTAGGCTCCTTCCAGCAGCGACCCGTACTGCCGCCGCTCCACGGGCGTCACGTCGCCAAACTCGCGCGGAAACGCGAAACGCAGGAATTCGTGGCCGGCCTCGTCGAGTTGTGTATACCGCACCGCTGACAGCCGTGGGCGCGCCTTCGCTTGAAGCGCCTGTGCCACCTGCTCGTACATCGCGTCGATCACGAACGGCTGCGCCGCCGCCGTTCGCCACGACGCCCCTGATTGCCGCCGGCGAGCCGCCGTCCGCGCAATCTCCTCCGCGCTGCTCGCCGTTGAAGGGACGGGCGCCACCGTTTCGCCGGCGGAACGCGCGAGCGGCAAGTCCTCCGGCGGGTAGAGCGAAGCAGGATCGTCGGGCTCGAGCGACGGATCGTCCGGGCGGTAGAACTGCGGGCTGACCAGGTATCCCCGCGTCGGCTGCGCCGGGTGCGTGAGCGGCCAGTTCACCACCCCGGCCGAGATGCCCATCGTCGCCAGGATCCGCCAGATCGGCCGGACTCGTGGCGAGGTGGACGAGTGCGGAATCGTCCCGAGAAAGCCGAAGTGAACGAGCCCCTGCGTGAAGCAGTGATCGGGCAGCAGCTCGAAGGGGTCGTTGGCGGCACGCACGCGGTACAGCGCCGACGACCGGACGCCTGTCTTCCAGGGCAGCTTCCCGGTCGCCACCGTGGTCCAGACCGGGTCCGGCTGCGTGGGCCGCAGCGTCGCGAGGTGCATCGCGGCGCCCGAGTCGAGGATCTTCCCGAAGTTCGGGAGCTTCCCTTCGAGCGCGGCCGTCGAGATGAAGTCGAGCGAACCGCCGTCGAGCAGGATCATCACGACCCTGGGCCCTGCGGCCGCCGGCACCAGGCCGAGGTCGAGGTCGAGGGGCCGCGACGCCAGTCTCGACGACTCGCCCGTTCCCCGTGCGAGCAGCGGTAGTACCAGCGACGCCGCGGCGGTCAGGGCGAGGATGCTCGACCCGACGCGGCCGCGGCGGCGGCCGAACGAGTACCCGAACCAGGGCCACGAACAGGAAGACGAGTCCCGCGCCCGTGACCATGGCCGCACCAACCGCCATCCGCCGCGAGGTGTCGTGCTCCAGCATCGGCCAGTAGAGCCCGAGGTTGAGCCACATGAGCGCCGCCGCCGCGGAGGCATCGACGGCGAACAGCCACGAGAGCAGGCGGAGGCTGAGCCATGCGGGCGAGAACTCCTCGAACAGGACGATTTCCCTGAGGACGAGGACGCCGTAGTACAGCGCGGACAGGTGCACGCCGTACGAGAGCAGCAGCGTCACCAGCAGCGGGAGGAAGTTCATCGGGTACAGCGGGACGGCGGGGTTCAGCTGGAAGAACAACACCCCCAGGTAGGCGGCGCCGAGCGCGCCGGCGAGGAGAGCGTTGCTGAACATCCGAAGGTACCGCACGCACGGATGATACCTTTTCCGTTTTCCGTTTTTTCTTTTCCGTTGTTACACTCCCCCCGATGCCACTTGACGCCGACGCGGAAGTCCTTTCCAACGCGCGCCTCTCCGCCGACTACTGCGTGGTGGGGCTGCGGGCGCCCGAACTCGCGGCGGCGATCGAGCCAGGCCAGTTCGTCATGGTGCGCACGAGCGGCTGCGACGCGCCGCTGCTCCGCCGGCCCTACTCGATCTTCGACCTGCTGCGCGACGGCAGCGGCGTGCCGGTCGGCTTCTCGGTCCTGAATCAGCGCGTGGGGGTGGGCAGCGGCCTCCTCTTCTCCGCGCGGCCGGGTGATCGCTTCGCCTGCCTGGGCCCGCTCGGCCGGCCCTTCAGCGTGGCGCAGACGCCGATCGCGGCATGGATGGTCGCAGGCGGCGTCGGACTCGCCCCGTTTGCCACCCTGGCCGAACGGCTGGCTGCGGCCGGTGTGCCGACGACGCTCTTCTACGGCGCCCGGACGGCGGAGCAGCTGTTCTGCCTCGATCGGTTCGAACCGCTTGGCGTGCGGCTGGTCCTCGCGACCGAGGACGGCACCCGGGGCGCGCGCGGCCGCGTGACGGCCCCCCTGCAGGAGGCGTTCGACGGGTTGGCGGCAGGCGCGCGCGTGATGGTCTACGCGTGCGGGCCGGAGGCGATGCTGGCGGCGGTCGGCCGGATGGCGTCGCAGTACGGCCAGCCGTCGGAACTCGCGATGGAACGGCAGATGGGCTGCGGCATGGGCGGCTGCTACAGCTGCGTCGTGCGCGTGCGCACGCCGGACGGCGGATCGCGCTTCGCGCGATCGTGCCTCGAAGGCCCGGTCTTCAACGGCGACGACATCATCTGGGACTAGACGACATGGATCTCTCCGTCCAGATCGGATCGCTCCGACTGAAGAACCCCGTGATGTCCGCCAGCGGGTGCTTCGGCTACGGCCTCGAGTACGCCGGCGTCGTGGACCTGTCGACCCTCGGCGCGGTCGTCGTGAAGGGCCTTTTCCTGAACGAGCGCGATGGCCACCCGCCGCCCCGCATCGTCGAGACCCCGTCCGGGATGCTCAACGCGATCGGGTTGCAGGGCATCGGCGTGCATCGCTTCGTGCGAGAGAAGATGCCGGAGCTGCGCGAGCGCGGGGCAACGGTCCTCGTCAACGTCTGCGGCACCACGGTAGACGAGTACGTCGAGGTGACCCGGATCCTCTCCGACGTGGAGGGGGTGCACGGCATCGAGCTGAACATCTCGTGCCCGAACATCAAGGAGGGCGGGATCTCCTTCGGCTGCGACCTGGTGAACACCCACCGCGTCGTCACCGCGGTCCGCAAGGCGACGAGGCTGCCGCTCATTCCGAAGCTGACGCCGAACGTGACCGACGTCGCCTCGTTCGCACGCGCGGCGGAGGAAGCGGGCGCGGATGCCGTGTCGCTCGTCAACACGTTCCTCGCGATGGCGATCGACGTCGAACGGCGCCGGCCGCGGCTCTCCAACGTGATGGGCGGGCTGAGCGGGCCGGCGATCCGGCCCATTGCCGTGCGCATGGTGTTCGAGTGCGCGCGGCTCGTGAAGATCCCGGTGATCGGCATGGGCGGCATCGCGTCGGCCGCGGACGCCCTCGAGTTTCTCATCGCGGGCGCAACCGCCGTCCAGGTGGGCACCGCCAACTTCGTCGACCCCTTCATCTGGCCGAAGCTGATCGACGGCGTGGCAAGCTACATGGAGCGCCACGAGATCCCGGCGGTGACCGACCTGATTGGCAGCCTGGAGCTGCCGGTGAAGGACCGACGATGAAAGAACTGCTCGTCGCGCTCGACGTGAACGACGGGGACCAGGCGGTCTCGCTTGCCAACCGGCTCTCGGGGGCCATCGGCGGCGTCAAGGTCGGGAGTCAGCTGTTCACCTCCGAGGGCCCGGCCATTGTCCGGCGCCTGGTCGAGGAGCGACACCGGGTGTTCCTCGACCTCAAGTTCCACGACATCCCCAACACGGTGGCAGGCGCCGTCGCGGCGGCGACGCGCCTCGGCGTCTGGATGGTGAACGTTCACGCGGCCGGCGGCGTGGAGATGATGCGCGCGGCCCGCGATGCGGCCGCGGAGACCGCCGCCACGCTCGGCACCCCGCCGCCGCTCGTGATCGCCGTTACCGTCCTCACCAGCCTGGACCAGGCTGCCATTGCCCGCGTGGGGATTGGCCGGACGGTGATCGAGCAGGTCGACCGGCTCGCCGCACTGGCGCAGGAGGCGGGGCTCGACGGCGTGGTGGCCTCGCCCCAAGAGACGGCACGGCTGCGCGAAGCGCGCGGGCCGGCCTTCGTCATCGTGACGCCCGGAATCCGGGCGGCGGCGCCGGCCGGGCAGCGCCGAGCCGACGACCAGGCGCGAACGCTGAGCGCCAGGGAGGCGCTCCTGGCCGGGGCGAGCTACCTGGTCGTCGGTCGTCCGATCCTCGCGGCGCCCGACCCTCGCGCCGCGGCCCTCGACATGGCGCGACCGTAACAGAAAGGGCGGGCCGCCGGTTGCCCGGCTCCCGCCCCATCTCATGTCACTCCGCGCCGGTGAATGCCCGCGCTACTTCGCCGTGACGATGAAGTGGCCGCGGCGATTCTGCGGCCAGCAGCTCTCGTTCTCCTCGTTGCAGAACGGCTGTTCCTTGCCCTTGCTCACGACCGTGACGCGGTCCGCGGTCACGCCAAGGCTTGTCAGGTAGCTCTTGACGGCGTTGGCGCGCCGCTCGCCGAGGGCGAGGTTGTACTCCGCGGTGCCGCGGGAGTCGCAGTGCCCCTCGACTGTGACCTTCGTCGAGGTCCACTTCTTCAACCAGTCGGCGTCCTTCTGCAGCGCCGCGCGCGCCTCGTCCTTCAGATCGAACCGGTCGTAGTCGAAGAACGCGTCTCCGAGCGGCTTCTCGGCGTTCAGCTCGTCGAGGGTCTTCTTCTGGAAGATCTGTTCCTCGGTGAGAGGAGCGGGCGCGGGCGCCGGCGGCGGGGGTGGCGGCGGGGGTGGCGGCGGGGGAGCTGGGGTGGCAGCCGGCGGCGGGGGCGGTGGTGGCGCGGTCTGGGGAGCCTTCTTGTGGCAGCCAGCAGCTCCCATCGCCAGCACGCCTGCCGTCGCGGTGACAACAAGACAGCGAGCTAAACGGGTCATCAGCGAGTCTCCTGAATCCGGATTCCGGTCGGCCGGGTTTTTTGGAAATAGGGGAAGAGAACGATGGCCGTTGACCGACTCCGGCAGCAGAACGGAGCTTATAGTCTCGACCGACGCATGTCAAACGTTTGAGCGTTCACGGCCGCCATTCGCTGACCTGCCGAGCTTCGCGAACACGTCACGATCGCGGCCAGTGTAGAATCCCGCCCGTGGATCAACTCCTGGAGAGCACCTACCGGGCGGAGGAACGGCACTTCTGGTTTCGAGGCTTCCGGCGCTTCGTCGCTCCGCTGCTCGCCGAGGCCGTGTCGGGCCTCCCCTCGCCCCGCATTCTCGACGCCGGCTGCGGCACCGGGCGCAATCTCGTGATGCTGGACGCGTTCGGGCGTCCTTGCGGGATCGATCTCAACGCGCTCGGGCTCTCGTTCGCGGCCAGGAAGGGCCGGCGCACAGTGGCGCGCGCCAGCGTCACCGACCTGCCATTCGCCGATAGAAGCTTCGATCTCGTCACGTCGTTCGACGTGCTGTATGCGCTGGACGACGAGCAGGAAGCGAAGGCCTTCGACGAGATGGCGCGGGTGCTCAAGCCCGGAGGCGCGGTCGTCATCAACGTCGCCGCGATGGACGTTGTTCGTGGTGGACACTCGGCGGCGCTCGGCGCGGAACGGCGGCGCTACACGCTGGAATCGATGCGCCGGTCGCTCGCGCGCAGCGGACTGCGGCCGGTGCGCCTGACGTACACGAACGCCTCGTTGTTTCCCATCCTCGCGACGGTGCGAACCATGCAGCGGCTGACCGGGTGGCCGGTCCCGGGCATCGAACTGGAGGTGCCCGCGGCCCCGGTGAACACGGTTCTCGCCGGTGTGCTCGCGATGGAAGCAGGGGTCGTCCGGCGGGTGAACGTGCCGTTCGGCAGCTCGGTGCTTTGCCTGGCGAGGAGGAACTGACGGCCGTTAGAAGCCGCCACTGGCAGACACCACCTGCAGGTCCAGCACGCGCATGGCCAGGTGCCGGCGGTCCGCGCTCTGCTCGCGGTCGGCGGGGACGAAGAACTGGTCGGTCTCGATCGTGATCCGGCCCGACGCGCGGTCCAGCGCTGCACGGTCGATCGGAACGGTCACGGAGAAGGTGCCGCTCCCGGCAGCGCGGGCCACCAGCCGCGGCAGGCGGGCGTCGGGTGTCACGCGGGCCAGCACCTGGTTGCCGATCCGCACCGTCACCTGTGAGGCGCGATCGAAATACTTGCGCGGCGATTCGGCGGTGAGCCGAAACGTCAGGGGGGCGATGCCGCCCGCGCGGACGACCATCGTCGCGCGCTCGCTCATCCAACGCCACGACTGCTGCCGCGACGGGTCGTACTCCTCTTCCTGCCAACCCGTGTCGTACCCCTGCAGCAGGCCATTCACCCCGTCGATGTCGAACTGCTCGATTGCGATCGGCACCGAGCGCGTCGCATCGCGCACGTTCATCGCCTTCAGCGTGAGCGCCGCGAATGGCCCGGGCCCGGCGAGGGTGCCGGCGGGCAGGCGCAGCAGGCGCAGGAAGAACCGCGGCTCGGCCTCGACGACCAGTTCGGCAACCGTGCGGCCGTCGATCTGCACATCGACCCGCCCCGCGCCGTCCGCTGCGCGTCCAAGATGGCGGCCGCCGACGAGCAGGATCGTCTCGTCGGCACGCCGTCGAACGAGCGCGTCGATGGGGCCGTATGAAAGCCCGCGCCCCCGCTTCTCCGCGACACCCGCTGTTTCGGGCGTCAGGGCCCACCCCTCCCCGGCTATCCAGCCCGGCGCCTGGATCACGTAGACGTCCACGGCGCCGGGACGCACGCCATCGAGCAGGCCCGCGGCGCGGAAGTTCCAGTCCAACTCGCGGACGTCGCGCACGGCGCGCGGGTCGATCAGCGCGAGGTCGCGCACGCGAAGCTCGCCGCGCCGGGCCGGCTCTCCAAGGAACCAGATGGGACGGTCGGGCTCGGCTCGCAGGACGGCGAGCGCCTCGTTCCATTCGCCGCCCCTGGGCGATGGCAAGCGGCGCGACCACGGAGCGAGGTCGGCCCACGCCAGCGCCGGCCGCGACTCCGTGCTGATCCGCCGGTGCATCCCAAGGACGGCGTCGCGAGTCCCCGACGCCGCCTCCGCCTGCAGGTGATCGAGGGCCTGGAAGATCGGGCTCGGCATTTCCGAGTAGGCGCGGATGGCCGGAACGCCGACGACGAGGCTCCACACGGTCACGACGGCCAACAGGGCGGCCGAGGCCCGGCGGCCTGCCGCGGCAAGCCCGCGGGTCGCGAGATAGCACACAAACGGCACCAGCGGGAGCGCATAGCGCGTCGTGACCGTCTCATGGAAGAGCGTGTGGAAAATGGCGTACGGTCCCGCGAGCAGCGCAACCAAGGCGAGCGGCACGCGGGCGCGGCGCCACATCACGGCGACCCCCGCAAGGCCCGCCATCACGACGACGACGGCAAGCGGCAGGGACGACCAGGGCAGCACGAACGTCTGCCAGAGCCCGACGGTCAAGCGCCTGGGCCCGAAGTGCGTCCACAACATATCGACGCCCGAGAAATCCTCGGCGCCCTGCCCGCCCAGCGCGTTCAGGTAGCGACGCCAGTCGCCGGTGGCGACCATCATCGGGATCGCCCACGCGACGATGCCGGCGCCGTAGGCGAGGACGCCGGGAACCATGGCCCGCACGCCCAGGCGGCGGCCACGCGCGACCACCGCCGCCACCAACAGCGGCAGCGTGAGCCACAGGACCTGCGAGCGCACGCCGAGCGCCAGGCCGGCGGCGAGGGCGCCGACGGGCAAGGCGTACGCGCGCAGCGACACGGCGCCGCCCGACACGCCCCGCGTGCGTTCCTCACGCCGCCACGCATCGAGCAACAGGGCCTGGGCGACGAGCGTGGCGGCCAGGCCCGGAACATCGCTCATCGGCCGGCTGGACGTGAACCACGCCAGCGGCGCCACGGCGGACAGGATGGCCGCCCAGGCGGCGGCCGGGGGTCCGGTGGATTTCCCGGGATCACTTGCGCGCGGGTCGAGGGCCTCGAGCTGGAGGAACACCGCGTAGCACGCGAGCAGGCAAACCGCGCCGCACAGCGCGCTCCACAGCGCCAAAGCCAGCGCGGCATCGTCCCGACGGATCGGCGCCAACGGGTCGGCGGGCCGAACCGCGCGGACGAGGGGTGTGGACAGCTTGCCGAGTGCAATGTAGACCGGGTACCCGGGAGGATGCGGATGATGCTGCGCCGGGTCGAACGCGCGGACGCCGAACGCGAAGTTCACCGCGTCGATGTCATCGAGCGTCGGCGCGAGGAAGGCGAGATGAGCCGCGAGGAACACGGCGGCCGCGATCGCCGGGGCGCGCCAGCCGGACAGGCGGAGAGGCCCGGCCGCCCGCGCGTCGATGCGGCGTGGCGAGGATGGGGCGATGCCAGCGGTCACGCGCGTCCTGCCTAGGCGGGGCGGAGGCGAAGCACTTCGTTCAGGCTGCCCGTCCGGTACCCCTCGAGGTCCACGCTGACGTAGCGGTAGCCGACCGCCTTCAATGCCTTCACGATGTCGGTCCGCACGTCGCCGCTGAGCGCCCGCGGCAGATCTGCCGGCGGGAGTTCGATCCGGGCCACGTCGCCGTGATGGCGGACCCGGCAGTGGCGGAAGCCGAGGCGGTGGAGCACCTCCTCCGCCTGCTCGATCATCCGCAGCTTCTCCACGGTGACCGTTGAGTTGTAGGGAATGCGCGAGGAAAGGCACGCCGAGGCCGGTTCGTCCCAGGTCGGCAGGCCCATCCGCCGGGACAACTCCCGCACGTCGGCCTTGCCCAGACCCGCCTCGTCGAGCGGGCTCCGGACGCCGAACTCGCGGGCCGCCTCGCGCCCCGGCCGGTAGTCTCCCCGGTCGTCCGCGTTGTTGCCGTCGGCGACGGCGGCGATCCCGCGCTCGCGCGCGAGCGCCGTGAGTCGGCCGAACAACTCCTGCTTGCAGTAGTAGCAGCGGTTGGAGGGGTTGGCCACGTACTCGGGACGATCCATCTCCGCCGTCTGGAGGAACTCGTGGCGCAGGTGGAACTCCGGCGGCGATCTTCACGGCCAGCTCGCGGTGGCGCGACGGGTAGCTGGGGCTGTCGGCCGTGACGCACAACGCGCGATCGCCAAGCGCCGAGGCGGCGACGGCCGCCAGGTAGGCGCTGTCGACGCCGCCGCTGAACGCGACGATCACCGAGCCGAAGCCCTCGAGGATCTCACGGAGACGTTGTTCCTTCCGTTCGAGACTCTCGCCACTTTCCGCCGCCGCTCTGGCGTCTGCTGCTGACGTCACTCGTCCCAATCCTCTTCCTCTTCTTCCTCGTCGTCTTCGTCGGCCTCGTCCTCGTCCAGCTCGTCCTCGTCCTCTTCGGGCGCGACGTCCAGCTCGACGGGCGAGACCGAGGTGACCTCGAGGCTGCTCCCGCACTCCGGGCAGGGAATGATGTCACCCTTGTCTACGTCGTACTCGTCGACATCGATGTCGAAGTCACACTCGGGGCACGTGGCCATCCCCATCCTCCTGCGAGGCGCCCCCCGCGATCGAATCGGCGACAATCCTCGCGCGCGGCAGATGCCGTTGTATGTAGAGGATCCACCGGGAGGACTCGGATTATAGCCACAAGATCGGAAATCCTGCAATCGGCCGACCCTGTGCCGTCGGCGCCCGCTCGAGGCGCCGATTCACCCCGGTATAACGTTGCGCGCCCGCCCTCCCGATAACCCAGGTGATGCCTCCCGCGAGCGTCGCCACCAAGACCGTCTTGATCGCCGACGACACGGCATTCGTCCGGGACCGGTTCCAGACCGCCCTGCAAGACGCGGGGCACCGGGCCGTCACGGTGAAGAGCGCCGCGGAGCTGCTGGCCCGCGTGCGCGCCGACCTGGAGGAGATCGACCTTCTCGTCATCGACCTGCGGCTGCCGCACTCGCTCGGGCGTGGACCTCGTCCGGGCGGTCCGACGGATCGACAACGGCCGCCTGCCGATCCTCGTCTTCAGCGGCACGATCGCGAGCGCGGAAGAAGTCCGGGAGCTGGCGGCGCTCGGCGTCGCGGGCTACGTCAACGAGTACAGCGCCGTGCAGCACATCCTGCCGTCGCTCGCGCCGCACCTGTTCCCCGACAACTTCAACCGCCGCAGCAGCCCGCGCGTCGTGCTCGGCATCCCGGTGGCGTACCGTTTCGGCAACACCATCGCCGCGGCCCTCACGCTGAACCTCAGCAAGGGCGGCGTCGCCATCCGCACGATGAGCCCGCTGTCGGTCGGGTCCAAGGCCCGGATCCGGTTCCGGCTGCCCGGCGCCAGCCGGGAAGTCGACGCCGATGCCCGCGTCGCGTGGAGCGACCGGCGGGTCGGCATGGGCCTGCAGTTCGAGCGCCTCGAGGCCGCCGACCAGGCCGCCGTCGACGAGTTCGTCGACGCGCACTTCTTCAACACCAAGGCGTGACGCCGACCCGGGCCTCGGCCCGTCCGGCCGCGGAGATTTGCTTCCTTCCGGCCCTCCCGCTACATTTCCAGCCACGGAGACGCTGATGAACCACTCGACGTACGACGTGGCGCTTCGGCTGGGCGCCGTGCTGCTGCTCGTGGTGGCGCAACGGGTTCTTCGTCGCCGCCGAGTTCGCGCTCGTCACGGTCCGCAAGACGCGCATCGACCAGTTGATCGCCGAGGGCAACCGGCGGGCGCGTCGGCTGCGCCAGGCCGTGGGCGATCCGGACAGCTACATCGCCGCCACGCAGCTGGGCATCACGATGGCCAGCCTCGGCCTCGGCTGGATCGGCGAGCCGGCGATTGCCGCGTCCCTCGAGCCGCTGTTCGCTCGGCTGCCCGCCGCGTGGGCGGCGGCCAGCGCGCACACCATCGGCAGTCGCCATCGCCTTCGCCCTCATCACCGCGCTCCACATCGTCCTCGGCGAGCTGGCGCCGAAGACGATCGCCCTTCAGCACTCCGAGCGCACCGCGCTCATCGTCACCGGGCCGACCGCACGTGTTCATGGTCGCGTTCTGGCCCTTCATCACGCTGCTGAACGGGATGGGCCGGCGCGCGGTCGGCCTCCTCGGGCTGCGCGCACCGAGCGGTCACTCGATGGTGCACTCGGAAGAGGAGCTCAAGATGCTCGTGACGGCGAGCCAGGAAGCCGGCGTCCTCGAGGAGGACGAGGAGCAGATGCTGCACCGCGTCTTCGGCTTCGGCGATCTCACCGCCGGCCAGGTGATGGTGCCGCGGACCGAGATGAGCGGCATCCGCGCCGACGCGACGCTCGACCAGGTGATCGACCTCCTGTCGCGGCAGCCGCACGCCTGGCTGCCCGTCTACCGCGAAGGCTTCGACGACATCGTCGGCTTTCTTCACGTCGAAGACCTCTTCCCCGCGCTGCGGCAGCCGCCGGCCCAGTTCAAGGTTGGCGGATCATCTGCGCGAGGCGCTGACGGTGCCCGAGACGCTGAAGGCGGACGAGCTGCTCGAGGAAATGAAACGGCATCGCACGCACCACGCGGTCGTCATCGACGAGTACGGCGGCACCGCGGGCCTGGTGACGTTCGAGGGCCTGATGGAGCGGATCGTCGGCGAGGTGGGCAGCGAGTTCAGCCAGCCGGGCACGCGCATCTCGGTGCTGCCCGACGGCTCCGCGCTCATCGACGGCCTGGCGCTCACCACCGACGTGAACGCGCAGTTCGGCCTGCACATCGACGAGACGATCTACACGACGGTCGGCGGGTTCGTCCTGGGCCGCCTGGGGCGGCGAGCGAGGCTCGGCGACCGGGTGGAGGTGGAGGGCCGGACGCTGCGCGTCGAGGCGCTCGACCACCTGCGGGTCGCACGCGTGTACCTGTCGGCGCCTCGCGCATCGCAGTAGCCGCGGGTCTCCCTGGCCTGAACGACGTCGAAGGCCGCGCCCGCGCGCGGCAAGCAGGCAGGGCCGCCTGTCTCTACCGTGATTTCAGCAATCGCAAGCCGTTGGCGATCACCAGCAGCGACGCGCCCATGTCGGCGACGACCGCCATCCACAGCGTGGCAAGCCCGGCGACGGCGAGAGCGAGGAACACCGCCTTGAGCCCCAGGGCGACCGCGATGTTCACCTTGACGTTCAGCACGGTGCGGCGCCCCAGGCGCAGGAGATACGGCACCTTCTCGAGATCGTCGGCCATCAGCGCGACGTCCGCGGTCTCGAGCGCGGCGTCGGTGCCGATCGCGCCCATCGCGATCCCCACGTCCGCGGCCGCCAGGGCCGGCGCGTCGTTGACGCCGTCGCCCACCATCGCCACGTGCCCGTAACGGTGTCGCAGCTCCGCCACGGCCGCCACCTTGTCCTCGGGCAGCAGTTCCGCGCGAAAGTCGTCAGCGCCGAGTTCCGCCGCAATCGTGCGCGCGGTATCGGTGTTGTCGCCCGTCAGCAGGGTGATGTGCTCGATGCCTTCCTGCCGGAGGCGCCGCACCGCCTCGACCCCCGACGCCCGCATCGCGTCCGCCACGGCCACGATGCCAATCGTCATTCCCCCGCGCGCCACGAGGACGGCGGTCCGGCCGCGCGCGCCCATCTCCTGCAGCATCGCGTCGATCGCAGGCGAGCACAGCCCGCGCTCCTCGAACAGGCGGTGGTTGCCGGCGATGATCGCCGTCGTCCCGACCCGCGCTTCCGCGCCGAGCCCCGGGAGCGCGCGAAACGCTTCGGCGCCGTTTCCCACAAGGCCCGCGGCCCGGGCGTGACGCCGGATGGCGCGCGCGATCGGGTGCTCGGACCGCGCTTCGAGCGCGGCGGCCACGCGCAGGATGTCAGCCGCGCTTGCCCCGTTGACCGGGACGACGTCCACGACTTCCGGCCGGCCGGTCGTGAGCGTGCCGGTCTTGTCGAACGCTACCGCCCGCAGCGCCGCGGTTCGCTCGAGATGCACGCCGCCCTTCATCAGCACGCCGTGCCTCGCGGCGCTCGCGAGGGCCGACACGATCGAGACCGGCGTCGAAATGACCAGCGCGCACGGGCACGAGATGACCAGCAGCACGAGCGCGCGGTAGAGCCATGGCTGGAACGGCTGCGCGAACGCCAGGGCCGGGAGGATGGCGACCGCGGCGGCGATGACGAGCACGGCCGGCGTGTAGTAGCGGGCGAAGCGTTCGACGAAGGCCTGCGAAGGCGCCCGCTGCGCCTGGGCGATCTCCACGAGGTTGATGATCCGCGCCATCGTGGTGTCGCGCCGCAGCTTGGTGACGCGGACGTCGAGCGCCACCGCGACCCGTTGATCGTGCCCGCGAACACGTCGCTCGCCCGCGGACTTCTCCACGGGCACCGACTCGCCGGTGATCGGCGCCTGGTTCACCTCGCTCGCCCCTTCGAGGACCACGCCGTCCATGGGGATCTTCTCGCCCGGCCTGACGAGAATCGTGTCGCCGATGGCCAGGTCGTCCACCGCGACGAGCCGCTCCGCGCCGTCCCGCCGGACCAGCGCCTTCGATGGCGCCAGCTCCATGAGCGCGCGGATGGCATGCCGGGCGCGCTCCATGCTGCGCGTTTCGAGGAGCTGCGCGAGCGCGAACAGGAACAGGACGGCGGCACCCTCGGACCACTCGCCGATGGCCACGGCCCCTGCCACCGCCACGAGCATGAGCACGTTGATGTCGAGCGTGAAGGTGCGGGCCGCGGAGAACGCCCGCCGCGCCGTGTAGATGCCGCCAGCGGCCATGGAAACCGCATAGGCGGCGAAGATCCACTCCCGGCCGGCACCGGCGAGGTGGAGCAGGAACCCGCCGCCGAAAGCGGCGCCAGAGAGCGCGACCAGCGCAAGCCGCGTGGCGGCGCTGCCCGTCCTGACCGTGACCGGCCGCTCGTCCTCGAGCCAGGCTCGCATCCCGGTGCTCGCCACCGCCTCCGCCACGTCCGCCGCGGACAGGCGGGCGGCATCGTACTTCACCCGCAGCCGCTGGTTGAGCACGTCGGCCGACAGCGCCTCGAGGCCAGGCAGCGGCTTGAGGCGGCGTTCGAGAATCGCCACTTCGTCGTGGCAGTCCATGCCCTCGACGCGGTACACCGACTCGGCGTGCACCTCGCACACCTGGCAGGCCGCGGCGTCGCTCGCTCGGGTCATCGCGCCACCTCGACCTCGGCCGCGACCGCCGAGTGCCGCCGGCCGGCGCCCGCCTCTTCGACGTGGTGGAGCCCCTGCTCGAAGAGGGCCGTGACGTGGTGATCGTCGAGCTCGTAAAAGACCATACGGCCCTCGCGGCGCGATCTGACGATCCGCATCGTCCGGAGGAGGCGCAGCTGGTGCGACACGGCGGACTCGGTGACCCCTAGCAGCGTCGCGAGATCGCAGACACAAAGCTCGGCGGCCGACAAGGCGTCGAGAATGCGCACGCGCGTCGGGTCGCCGAGCACGCGGAACGTCTCCGCGAGCGCGCCCACTTCGCCCGGCGCCATCAACCCCGCGCGGACGCGCGCCACCTTCGCGCGGTCGGCCACGAACACCTCGCAGGCCTCCGCGTCAATGTCCTGTTTGCTCATATGAACACCTGTTCATATATCAGGATACCCCCCGAACCCGGCCGAAACAAGCGCCGGTTCGTCCGATATGCAGCGCCGCCCGATCCCGCCCCGCTTGCCCCTGGCGGGAGCCATCGACTACCATGAGCGGTTGAGTTACTAACAACGGAGCGACCAGAGTGATCGAGGTTCAGCACCTGACCAAACGCTACGGCCGCGTGACCGCGGTCGACGATGTCAGCTTTCGCGTGGAACGAGGGGAGATCCTCGGCTTCCTCGGGCCCAACGGCGCGGGGAAGACGACGACCATGCGCGTGCTGACCGGTTACATGCCGGCCACCTCGGGGCGGGCGATCGTCGCCGGCTTCGACGTGTTCGAGCAGCCGCTCGAGGCGAAGCGGCGCACCGGCTACCTTCCCGAGACGCCGCCGCTCTACCCCGAGATGACGGTCCGCGAGTACCTGACGTTCGTGTCGGAGATCAAGGGGATCCCCGCCGGCGAGCGGAAGGTGCGGATTGACACCTCGATGGAGAGGAGCCGCGTCACGGACATGGCGGACCGCCACTGCGGCAAGCTCTCGAAGGGCTACCGGCAGCGCGTGGGCCTCGCGCAGGCGCTGATTCACAATCCCGACGTCCTGATCCTCGACGAGCCGACGGCCGGCCTCGACCCGAAGCAGATCATCGAGACGCGCGAATTGATCAAGCAGCTGGCCGGCGACCACACGATCATCCTCAGCACGCACATCCTGCCCGAGGTGTCGCAGACCTGCGAGCGCGTCGTGATCATCGCCCGCGGCCGCGTCGTCGCGGTCGACACGCCCGGGAACCTCACTCGCCGGCTCAGCGGATCCGAGACGATGTATCTCCAGGTGGACGGCGCGGGCGAGGCCGGAACCACGCTCACCAGCGTCGAGGGGGTGACGAGGGTCGCGGAAGTGGATCGCCATGGCGGCCTCGTGGGCTACGAGGTCGAGAGCGAGCCGGGACGCGACGTCCGGCGCGAGCTGGCCAGGGCGGTTGTCGGGGCGGGCTGGGGTCTCCTGGAACTGCGGCCGGTCCGGATGAGCCTCGAGGAGATCTTCCTCCAGCTGACCACCGAGGAGCGCGCGGGCGCAGAGACGCCGCCGCAGGCAGAGGCGGGCGACGGCCGCCCGGCCGGGGGGGACAACCAGCAATGACGAACATCATCGCGATCGCGCGCAAGGAGTTGCGCAGCTACTTCGCGTCTCCCGTGGGCTACGTGGTCATCGGGATGTACGCCCTCGTCTTCGGTTTCTTCTACGCGGTCGGCCTCAACTGGTTCGTTCGCCAGAGCATGCAGGGGCCGGCGATGGGCGGCGGGCCGCTCAACATCAACCAGCAGATGATCCGCTACGTCTTGATGAATTCGACGGTCATCAACCTCCTCGTCGTGCCCCTGATCACGATGCGCACCTACGCGGAGGAGAAGCGGTCGGGCACGATCGAACTCCTCATGACGTCCCCCGTCACGGATTTCCAGATCATCGTCGGCAAATTCCTCGGGGCGATGGCGCTCTACTGCGCGATGGTGGGCATCACCCTCATCCACATGGCGGTCCTCTTCGTGTACGGCAACCCCGAGCTGAAGCCGATCGCGACCGGCTACCTCGGGCTGCTGCTGCTCGGCGGCTGCTTCGTGTCGGTGGGGTTGTTCTTTTCCAGCCTGACGCGCAACCAGATCGTCGCCGGCATGTTCACCTTCGCCGTGCTGCTGCTGCTCTGGGTGGTCGACTGGGTTGGGAGCTTCACCGGGCCGACGGTGGAAAAGGTGGTCACGTACCTGTCGATCACCGGCCACCTGGAGGACTTCCTGCGCGGCGTGATTGACAGCCAGCACGTCGTCTACTACCTCAGCTTCATCACCTTCGGCCTCTTCATCACGGCGAAGGCGGTGGACAGCGAGCGGTGGCGAGGGTAGCGATGCTGAAAAAACTGTTCGACGTCATCAGCTGGCTCGGAGTGACGCTCGTCCTCCTGTCCATCGTCCTCGTGTTCACGAGACCCGACTGGCCATTCCGCTGGTTCGCGATCGGCGGCCTCGTCTGCCTGCTCGTGTACGCGGTGGGCAACTGGCGGGACATCGTGGCGCTGTTTGCCGGACGTTCGGCGCGTCTCGGGACCATCTCCCTCGCCAGCGTCGTCATCGTTCTCGCGATCCTGGCCGCCATCAACTACATCTCGTCCCGCGAGCACAAGCGGTGGGATCTCACCGCGACGAGCGAGTTCACGCTGTCGCCGCAGACCGTCAAGGTGCTCAAGGGGATCGACTCGCCCCTCAAGATCACCGTCTTCGCCCGCGAGACGGAATTCCCGCGCTACAAGGAACGGCTGCCCGAGTACCAGTACGTCTCGAAGAAGGTGGCCCTCGACTACGTCGACCCGGACAAGAAGCCGGCGCTGGCCAAGCAGCTCGCGATTCAGTCGTACGGCACCATCGCGGTCGAGTACAAGGGCCGGATCGAGCGGGTCGTCGGCGACTCCGAGCAGGAGATCACCAACGGGATCATCAAGGTGGTCACGGGGCAGGAGCGGAAGCTGTATTTCACGCAGGGCCACGGCGAAAAGGACACGACGAGCGCCGAGCGGACCGGTTACAACAACATCACGACCCAGCTGGGGCGCGACAACTTCAAGGTGGACAAGATCGTCCTCGCGCAGCAGCCCGAGGTGCCCGCCGACGCGACGGCAGTGGTCGTCGCGGGGCCCAGGGCGGACTTCCTGCAGCCGGAGATCGACGCCCTCAAGCGGTACCTCGAGAAGGGCGGCAAGCTGATGCTGATGATCGACCCGCCCGAGAAGGCCGACGCGCCCCCGCTCTCCAACCTGATCGCGCTCGC
Source organism: uncultured Acidobacteriota bacterium (assembly GCA_963724775.1). Taxonomy (GTDB): domain Bacteria; phylum Acidobacteriota; class Vicinamibacteria; order Vicinamibacterales; family Fen-181; genus CAVRWB01. The sequence goes on along the minus strand of CAVRWB010000012.1, from coordinate 50,516 downwards.
GCACGACTGGTCGATCGACGTGGGCAACAACATCGTGGTGGATGTCAGCGGCGTCGGCAAGCTGCTGGGCACGGACGAAACGGTGCCGGTGGCCGCAAGCTATCCCAACCACCCGATCGTCGACAAGTTCGAGCTGCTGACCGCCTTCCCCATGGCGCGCTCCGCCGCAACAGTCGCTGGCGGCGTGAACGGACGGTTCGCCCAGACGTTCGTCGAAACGAGCCCGCGGAGCTGGGCGGAGACCGACCTCGCCGGCCTGCTCACCGGCAAACCGATCAAGCTCGAGGAGGACAAGGGCGACAAGAAAGGCCCGATCTCCATCGGCGCCGCCGCCTCCGCGGCCGTGTCCGCTCCCGCGGACCCGGCAGCGGCCAAGGACCAGAAGAAGGACGAAAGCCCGAAGCCGGAGACGCGCGTCGTCGTGTTCGGCGATTCCGACTTTGCCTCCAACTTCGCGCTGGGCATCCAGGGCAACCGCGATCTGTTCATGAACGCGGTGAACTGGCTGTCCCAGCAGGAGAACCTGATCGCCATCCGGCCGCGCGAGTCGGCGGACCGGCGGATCACCATGACGTCCAGCCAGCAGGTGCGGGTCCTGCTCCTGGTCCTGCTCATCGTGCCAGGGTTCGTACTCGGCAGCGGCGTCTACACCTGGTGGCGGAGGCGATAGGCATGCGCGGCGCGAAATCTCTGATCATCCTCGTCGTCGTGCTGGCCGGCCTCGGCGCCTACATCTACTTCATCGAGTCGAAGAAGCCCGCCGGCGGCGAGGCGGCGGACGCGAAGCCGAAGGTGTTCAGCGTCGAGGCGGACAAGATCGCCGAGGTCTCGGTGAAGTCGGAAGCCGGCGAAAAGACGACCATCCGCAAGACGGGCTCGAACTGGGAGATTGTCGATCCAGGGCCGGTCAAGGCCGACGCCGGCGAGGTGTCGGGCATCACGACGAACCTGGCGACGCTCGAGAACGCGCGCATCGTGGACGAGAAGCCTGCCGATCTCAAGCAGTACGGCCTCGCCGAGCCGCGCATCGACGTCGGCTTCAAGACCGGCGCCGACAAGGACTTCAAGCACCTGCTGGTCGGCGACAAGACGGCGACCGGCGGCGACCTGTACGCGAAAGTGGGCAGCGACCCCAAGGTGTTCCTCATTGCCGGCTTCCTCGAGGGCACCTTCAACAAGACGACGTTCGACCTGCGAGACAAGACGGCCCTCACGTTCGACCGCGACAAGGTCGATCGGTTCCAGGTGGACGCCGGCGGGCAGGCGCTGCAGCTCTCGCTGGCGAACGGCGAGTGGAGCCTCGTCAAGCCGATCCAGGCGCCCGCGGACTTCGGGACGGTCGAGAGCATGGTGGGGCGGCTGCAGTCGGCCCAGATGAAATCGATCGCCGCCCCGGATCCAGCGGACCTCAAGCAGTACGGCCTCGACAAGCCCGAGCTGACCGCCGTGCTCGGCATGGGCAGCTCGCAAGCCTCGTTCCTGATCGGGAAGAAGGCCGACGAGGGGACCGTGTACGCGAAGGACGCCTCACGCCCCATGGTGTTCACGGTCGAATCCGGCGTGCTGGACGAACTGAAGAAGCCGGCCGACCAGGTCCGCAGGAAGGACCTCTTCACCTCACGCGCGTACAACACGACGAGCGTCGAGATGACCCGCGGCGCCGAGACAGTCGCCTTCGAGAAGGTGAAGGCCCAGGGCAAGGACGCGGCCGACAAGTGGCGGGAAACCCGCCCGACCGCAAAGGACGCGGACGCCGCCAAGCTCGAGACGTTGCTCACGAAGCTCTCCAACCTGCGCGCCCAGTCGTGGGCCGACTCGACGGTGAAGACGGGCCTCGAGGCGCCCGTCCTCGTCGTCACGATGAAGTTCGACGAAGGGAAGCGCGAAGAGAAGGTGAGCTTCGGGAAGTCCGGCGCGGACGTCTACGCGTCAGCAGCCGGCCAGCCCGGCGCCGCCAAGGTGGACCCCGCGGAGTTCGAAGAGGCGCTCAAGGCGCTCGACGCGGTCAAGTAGCGTCTCGAAGATGACCTGCATTCCTCGATCTCGACACGCGCGCCCGCTGGCGCCGTCTCTCCTCGCCCTGCTCCTTGCGGTCGGCGCGTGTGCGCACAAGGCGCCCGCCACGCAGCCCGCGACGCCCGCCATCGCCGCGGCGACGGCCGTCTCGCCGCGCAGCCTCCCGGCGGAACTCGACCGCATCTTCGGCGCGCCCCAGTATGCGCGCATGCAGTGGGCGGTGCTCGTTCAGTCGCTCGAATCGGGCGCCGTTCTGTACGAGCGGAACGCGTCGAAGCTGATGATGCCGGCGTCGAACATGAAAGTCGTGACGCTGTCGGCAGTTGCGGAGCGCCTCGGCTGGGACTATCGCTACCGCACCTCGCTCCTGACGTCGGCGCCGATCGACGACGGCACGCTGAGGGGCGACCTCGAGGTGGTGGGCAGCGGCGACCCGACGATCAACGACCGTGGCGGCAGCCCCACCCGCGTGTTCGAGTCCTGGGCGGATCAACTGCGCGCTGCCGGCATCCGGAAGATCGACGGGCGCATCGTCGCCAACGCGGGTGCATTCGAGCCCGAGACACTGGGAGCCGGCTGGGCGTGGGACTACCTCGGGTACGACTACGCCGCGGGCGTCAGCGCGCTGCAGTACAACCAGGATGTGGCGACGCTGACCATTCGGCCCGGGCCTGACGCCGGCTCGCCGGCGGGCGTCGTCCTCCAGCCGATCGAAAGCGGGCTGCTCATCGAGAGTCGGCTGACGACATCCCCCGCCGGGGATGCCGACATCGAACTGGAGCGCCTGCCGGGATCGAGCCGGGTCGTGGTGACAGGCCGCATCCCGGTCGGCGCCAAGGACATCACCCGGTTGGTGTCGGTGGACGATCCGGCCCTCTACTTCGCGCGCGTCCTGCGCTCGACCTTCATCGGCCGGGGCATCGAGGTGTCCGGGGACGCGGTCCGCCTGGACGCTCCCCTGGCGCGGCCAGGCGGCGCCAGCCGGGTGCTGATCGCGCACGATTCGCCGCCGCTCTCCGAGATCGCGCGCGTGTTGATGAAGGTGAGCCAGAACCTCTATGCCGAGACGCTCCTCCGGACGCTCGGGCTGACCGCGTCCGGCATCGGCAGCGCGCTCGAGGGCCAGAAGGTGGTTCGCGACGTGCTCGCCGGCTGGGGAATCCCGCCCGACGCGTACGTGCTCTCCGACGGCTCGGGTCTTTCCCGGTACAACTACGTCTGCGCGGAGATGCTCGTTCGGATCCTGCGGCAGATGTACGTCGACCCGCGCCACCGCGACGCCTTCCAGGCGACGCTGCCGGTGGGCGGTCAGGACGGCGGGACGATCGCGCGCCGGTTCAAGGGGACGCGCGCCGAAGGCAACGTGAAGGCCAAGACAGGCTCGATCGCGAACGTGCGGGCGCTGTCCGGCTACGTCACCACTCTCGACGGCGAGCCGCTCGTCTTCTCGATCATCGCCAACAGCTTCACCCAGCCGCAGGCGGCAATCGACGCCGCGACGGACCAGGCGGTCGAGCGGCTCGCGAACGTGGGGAGGAACGGGAAGTAACCCGCCTCGAGCCCTGGACCCTGAGTCCTACGTCACGTCCGGCCTGGGCGTCTTCGCCGTGCTCTTCGGAAGCACCGGCGGCTTGATGTACTCGGGATCGATCTTGCCGGTCAGCACCTTCAGGAAGTCCACGATCTGCTTCGCCTGTTCAGGCGTCAGGCTCTTCCCCAGTTGATACTCGGCCATCTGCCGAACCGCCTCCTCGAGCGACACCACGCCGCCGTCGTGATAGTACGGGCCCGTCTTCTCGACGTTCCGGAGCGACGGCACTTTGAACACGGCCTTGTCGGCCTCGTTCTTGGTGACCTTGAACCGCCCGGGATCCGCGGACCGCGTGTAGGGCTTGACCGCGCCGATCTTCTGGTACGTGGTGCCGCCGAGCAGCGCGCCGTTGTGGCACGACTGGCAGCCGGTATCGAGGAAGGTCTTGAGGCCGACGAGCTCCTCGGGCGTCAGCGCCTTCTCGTCTCCGGCGAGCAGCGCATCCCACCGGGAGGGCGTCATGAGGCGCCGTTCGAAGGCGCCGATCGACTTGGCCATGTTGTCGTAGGTGATCGGCGTCGGGTCGTTCGGGAAGGCCTTCTTGAACCGGTCGACGTATTCCGGCATCGACTCGAGGACGGCGACCACCTTGTTCTCGCCGGGCATCGCCATTTCCACCGGGTTGAGGACCGGCCCCTTGGCCTGCGCCTCAACGTCGGGCGCGCGGCCATCCCAGAACTGCACGAAGTGCGCGGCAGCGTTGAAGACGGTCGGGGCGTTGCGATCGCCCTTCTGGCCCTTGTGGCCTTCCGACGTGGGCTGGCCATCCACGCCGTACTTCCCGAGGTCGTGGCAGCTGTTGCAGGAAATCGTCTGGCTCTTGGACAGGCGCGGCTCGAAGTAGAGCATCCGGCCGAGCGCGATTTCGTCCTCGTTCGCTGGCTGGCCTGGAACGCCGGCCGGAAGCGGCGCGAACACCTGCAATTGGGACTTGTCCACCGCGGGCGCCGGCTTCTGCTCCGCGGCGGGCGGCGCCGGCTGGCTGCATGCGGAGAGCACGGTCAGGAGCACGGCCGAGAACGACGACAAGGCCAGGCAGGACTTGCGCATACAGGCCTCCATCAGGATGAACAGGGCACCGAGGAGGGCGAAGCGGAAGCTTCGCCTCCACGCCGGGTTGAGCATAGCAGAACGCGACGAACGTGGCCCTCGTGGCCGCCCAGCAGTAGGCACGTCGCTGGGTAATGGGCAGGCACAAGGCCTGCCCCCTACCGCGTCATCGCCGCGCGTGCGGCATCGAGCATCTCCTGCAGATTGCCCGTGAGGCCCCCGGCCTGGGCAAGGTCCGCCTTGCCGCCGCCGCGGCCGCCGAAGCGCGCCAGGAGGGTTCGAAGCACGTCGGCGGCATCCATCCGGCAGTCGCGCGACCGCGCGACCACCACGACGAACGGCTCCGCCTGGGAGAACAGCGTCACCTCGAAGCCGGGCGCAGCGCAGATGGCGATCGCCATGGCCTTGAGTCCGCCCTGGTCCTGGCCCTCGACCCCCTCCACCAGCCGCTTCACCCCGTTGACGCGTTCGGCGTGCGCAGCCATCTCGGCAGCCTGGTAGCGCGCCAGGCGCTCCTGGAGGCCCTTGAGCGCCTTGCGCTGGTCCTTGCTCTCGCCCTGCAGGCGCTCGATGGCCGCGGGCAGTTCCTCGGGTGCCACCGACACGTGCCGTATGCAGCCGGCCACTGCGTCCCGGTACGCGTGGAGCGCCCGAAGCGCGCGGCCGCCGCACACGAACTCCAGCCGTGTGCCGCCCCGCAGCCGCTCGGACGACAGCACCGCGATGGAGCCGATGCCGCCCGTGCGCGCCACGTGCGTGCCGCCGCACGCCGACAAGTCGTAGCCCTCGACCTCGATCACCCTGAGGATTCCCGTCCGGTCCGGCTCCTTCCGCAGCGGCAGCGCCGCCGCTTCCTCGTCGCTGACGAACCGGATGGAAACAGGCCGATCCTCCCACACGACCCGGTTCGCTTCGGCCTCGGCCGCCGCGATCGCTTCTGGCGACAGCAGGATGGAGAGGTCGACCGTCGACACGTCGGCGCCAAGGTGGAATCCCACGGTGCGGGCGGCCGAGAGGCGGTCGAACGCCGCCGACAGGATGTGCTGCCCGGTGTGCTGCTGCATGTGGTCGAAGCGCCGGTGCCAGTCGACTCGGCCATGGACCCGGCTGCCCGCCGGCAGCTCGCGATCGACGAAGTGCAGGATCTCCCCGTTCTCCTCGATGACCTCGACCACTCGGGCCTGATCCAGCGTGCCGGTGTCGTACGGTTGCCCGCCGGAGGTCGGGTAGAACGCGGTGGTGTCGAGCACGACGGCCGGCCTGTCGCCCACAGTCGCCGCGCGAACGACGACCGCGTCGAACTCCGCGCGTTGCGGGTCGGAATAGTAGATGGGCTCGTTCATGGCTCTCGTCACGTCAGCGCGGGATCGGGCACCCCGGTCTCGGCGAAGCCTTTCGCCCGCAGCAGGCAGCTGTCGCAGTGGCCGCAGGGATGACCGTCCGGTCCGGGGTCGTAGCAGCTGTGGGTGAGCGCGTAGTCGACGCCGAGTGCCGTGCCCGCGCGGATGATATCGGCCTTCGTCATGCGAATGAGCGGCGCGTGGATGCGAAACCGGTCCCCTTCCACGCCGGCCTTCGTCGCCAGCCGCGCCATGCCCTCGAACGCGTCGATGTACTCGGGGCGGCAATCAGGGTACCCCGAGTAGTCGAGGGCGTTCACGCCGATGAAGATGTCGCGCGCGCCGACCACTTCCGCCCAGGCGAGGGCAAGGGAAAGGAACACGGTATTGCGAGCGGGAACGTAGGTCGAGGGAATGTCCTGGCCGTCGAGCGAGCGGTCCTTCGGCACGTCGATCGCGTCGGTCAGCGCGGATCCGCCGAACGCCGACAGGTCAACGGACAATTCGACGTGGCGGCTGACCCCGAGGGCGGCAGCCACGCGTCGCGCCGCCTGCATTTCCACGGCGTGCCGCTGGCCGTACGAGACCGTGAGGGCATAGAGCTCGTACCCCTCGGAGCGCGCGATGGCCGCGGCCGTCGCGGAATCGAGGCCGCCGCTCAGGAGCACGATGGCACGGGGATGCGCGGCCATTTCGGCCATTTCACGATTTTCCGATTTGCCGATTTCGTTCGTTCCACGCCCTGGCGATCAGGCTCACCCTGATGTGGCGATCGTTCTTCCGTTTTCCCGTTCTGAATTCTGACTTCTCCGTTCTCCGTTCTCCGTTCTCCGTTCTTTGTCTACGTTCTACGTTCTCCGTGTTCCCCTAGACTCCTCGTGTCGCCGCGCCCCAGATGTACTTGTGCACCTGCAGCTGCAGGCGAACGGGCAGGCGATCCTCGAGGATCCAGGCGGCAAGCTCTCGGGCGTCCAACACGCCGTGCACCGGCGAGAACAAGACGGCCGCAACCTTGTCGGCGAGAGCGCGCTCGGACACCACGCCCCGCGCGAACTCGTAGTCGGCGCGATCCTGGATGACGAACTTCACCTCGTCGCGAGGACGGAGCCGCTCGAGATTGGCCCATTCCACCCGGTGCGACTCGCCGCTGGCCGGGCACTTGACGTCCATCACCGTCACGACGCCGTCCGGAACGCGATCGAGGCCCCTGTGGCCGCCGGTCTCGAGCAGAACGGCGTGCCCGCGGGCGATCAGCGCGTTCATCAGCGTGTAAACATCCTCCTGGAGGAGCGGTTCCCCACCGGTGATCTCAACCAGCGGACAGCCGTAGCCTTCCACCTCGGCCAGGACCTCGTCTACCGATCGCTTGCGGCCTTCGGAGAAGGCGTACGGCGTATCGCACCAGGAGCAGCGGAGGTCGCACGCGGTCAGCCGCACGAAGACACACGGAACGCCCGCCCAGGTCGATTCCCCCTGGATGGAATGGAAGATCTCGTTCACCGTCAGCATTTCGCAGAACATTGTAGTATGTTCCGCGGAGGGGCCATGAACAAGCCGGTCTTCTACTGCAAGCCCACGTGAACGACCTGCCGACACGCCAGAAGTTTTCTGGACGAGATCGGCGTCGAGGTGGAGTTCCGCGACATCAACAAGCAGCCGCCGGCGAGGGAGTTCCTCGAAAAGCACGTGCCCGCCGACCGCTTCGCCGAGTTCGTCAGCAGGCGGAGCCCCGCATTCAAGGGGCGGCCGCTGCCCTCGTCCAAGAGCGAGGCGATCGACCTGATGCTGGAGCAGCCGAACCTGATCAAGCGGCCGATCCTGATCAAGGGGTCGCGAGTGCTGTTCGGCTTCGACAAGGACGAATACCGGAAGGCTTTCAAGTAATTTCGACCATGTGTCGATTTGTCGATTTGCCGATTTTGGCGGCGTCCCGATGACGTGGCAGCAAGCATCAGGTCAAAATCGCGAAATCGTCAAACCCCAAAGTCGCGACATCTCATGATCCTGATCGGCACGTCCGGCTGGAGCTATCCCGGCGGGGCGGGAACCTGGAACGGCATCTTCTACCCGCCTCGCGGTGCACGGGGCTTCACGGCCGGGGACGAACTGGCGTATTACGCCGAGCACTTCGACACCGTCGAGGTGAACTCGACGTTCTATCGGCCGCCCGACGCGGGAATGACCCGCAGGTGGATTCAACGGACGCCAGCGGGTTTCGAGTTTTCCGTCAAGCTGCACCAGGCGTTCACTCACCCGATGATGCGCGGGCGCGGTGCACCGCCGCGCGCTGACGTTTCCCCGATTCCCACGCCAACCACAGCCGATGTGGAGGGGTTCCGCGCCGGCCTCGAACCGATCGCCGCCGCCGGACGGCTCGGCATGCTCCTCGTCCAGTTCCCGCCGGCGTTCCACCGGTCGTCGGAGTCCGAGGAGTACCTCGCCTCCCTGCTCGCAACGTGGCGAGACTACCCGCTCGCCGTCGAACTTCGCCACCGCAGTTGGAGCGACGCCGTCGACGCGACCGATGCCCTGTTGAAGGCGCACGGCGCCACCTGGGTGCAGATCGACGAGCCCAAGTTCCGGTTCTCGATTCGGCAGGACCCGGCGCGGGCCGAGGGCAGCGCGTTCTACCTGCGGCTGCACGGCCGCAACGCGGCGCAGTGGTGGGACCACGAGTCGCCCGACGACCGCTACAACTACCTGTACTCGCCCGGCGAATTGAACGGGTTCGCCGACGCCGCCGAGCGCGCCGGCGCGCGAGGGAAGGCCTACGTCTACCTGAACAACCACTTCGCGGCCAAGGCCGTCGTGAATGCCACGGTCCTCAAAAACCAGTTGGGTCAGCCGATTCGCGGCGAGTACCGCCGGGAACTGGTCGAACGGTACCCGGAGCTGGACGGGATCGTCCAGCCGGCGGGCGACGACGGGCTGCTGCCCTGACCTGGATCAGCGCGCGCGGTGCACCGCGACGCCGACTCGCGGGCACCACCGGCTGATCGCGCAGGCGCCGCATCGCGGCGAGATCGGCCTGCAGACGTTCTGACCCCACACCACCAGGTACAAGTTGATGTCCGGCCACCATCGTCTGTCCGCCACGCGGTAGAGCGCCTGCTCGGTCTGGTCGGGCGTCTTCGTGCGGACCCAACCAAGCCGGTTCGAGATGCGGTGGACGTGGGTGTCCACGCAGATGTTCTGCCGGCTGGAAAACGCGAGGATCAAAACGAGGTTCGCGGTCTTTCGTCCAACCCCCGGCAGCGTCAGCAACTCCTCCATCGTGCCCGGCACGCGCCCCTGGTAGCGCTCGATCAACAGCCGGCACGTCTCCTTCACGTGCACAGCCTTGTTGCGATAGAAGCTGACCGGGTAGATGAGGCGCTCGATCTCGCTCACGCTGAGGGCGGCCATCCGGCGGACCGTCGGCGCACGCCGGAAGAGACGCTCCGACGCGGCGTGCGTCGTGGCGTCCTGTGTGCGCGCCGAGAGCAGCGTTCCGATGAGCACGTGAAAGGCATGGCGGGCGTTCGCGATCTTCTCGACGGCGGGCAGCTCGTGCTCTTCGATCGCCCGGGCCAGCGTGCGCATCACTTGTGCGATTGGCAGTGGACTGGACATGCTAGCCGCCAACCGGCGTCAACGGAGGGTCGCCTCCAAGCACGGCGAGGACGTTGCGCACGGCGAGGTCAGCCATGGCCGTTCGCGTCTCCGTCGTCGCGCTTCCCAGGTGCGGGGCAAGGACCACGTTTTCCAGCGAGAGCAGCTCGGCGTTCACCGCGGGCTCCCGCTCGTACACATCGAGCGCGGCGCCGGCGATCAGGCGCTCGCGAAGCGCCCACGCCAACGCCTCTTCGTCCACCACGGGCCCGCGCGACGTGTTCACGAGGTAGGCCGACCGCTTCATGCGGGCGAGCGCGCGCCGACCGATCAGGTGCCGGGTCGCGGGCGTCAGCGGCACGTGCAGCGAGACCACGTCCGAGGTCGCGAGCAGCTCGTCGAGCGGCAGCGCTCTCATCTCGGGCAGGAGGAGCGGGCTGCCTGGCGCTGGTGGCGGGCCCGCTGAGCAATGTGCAACCGTCATCCCGAAGGCCGGCGCGCGTGAGGCCACTGCGCCTCCGATGCGGCCCAGACCGACGACGCCAAGCTGCTTGCCCCGCAGTTCCATCCCCAGCATGAAGTCGAGCGCCCAGCCTTTCCAGGCGCCCCGTCGAACCAGCCGATCTCCCTCGGGAAGCCGCCGCGTCATCGCGAGGATGAGCGCCCAGGTCATTTCGGCGGTCGCCTCGGTCAGCACGTCGGGCGTGTTCGTCACCACGATGCCGCGCTCGCTCGCCGACGGCACGTCGATGTTGTCGTAGCCGACCGCGATGTTCGCGACGATCCGCAGGTCCGCGCCCGCCGCGAGTACCTCCTGGTCGACGCGGTCCGTGAGCAGGCACAACAACGCCTGCTTGCCGGGGACGCGGGCGAGCAGTTCGGCGTGAGGGATGGCCGAGGCGCCGTCGTAGGAGATCGACCTCGCACGCGGCCTCGAGGCGGCTGAGAACGGCAGAGGGGACGCGCCGCGTGAGCAGGACGGAAGGCTTCGAGGTCATCGCCGGCCGGGCGATCGCTCCTCGAAGCGCTGGCGGCAGGCCTCCGAGCAGAAGTAGCGGACCGCCCCCCCGCGTTCGGTGAGGGTCAGTGCGTTGCCGGGCGGCAGGAACGTGCCGCAGACGGGGTCGCGCACCATCTGGACGCCGCGTGCCGGCGGGCCGTTGCGCGTGCGGCGCGGCCCGGGAGGAGGCAGGGAGGCGCCAACGATGACGCCGGCGACCAGGCGCCAGAACGCCCGGGCCACCAGCATGGCGAGGACGAACAGGAGCAGGATGCGGATCACGAAAGACACCGGCCCGGCCTAGAGGCCCGGCGCGTCGCCGGACGGGGAACCGCCGAGGTTAGGGTGCGCAGACTTGAGGCCCTCGAGCGCACGCTTCGCGGTCGCGGCTTCCTCGCTGTTCGGCGCGGCGTCGATGACTTTCTGCCAGGACGCCGCCGCCCCCTGCAGGTCCTGCTTGCCGAACGCCCGCACGATACCCTGATTCAGCAGCGTCTTCGCGTGCTTCGGGTCCACCTTGAGCGAGTACTCGAACTGTGCGAGCGCCCGATCGGGCTGGTTGAGCGAGTAGTACGCCACGCCCAGGTCGGTGCTGACATCGACGTTCTTCGGGTTCAGCTTCAGCGCCTCGTCGTACCACTTCACAGCGTCCTGGAACCGCTCCGCGTCGAAGTACAGGTTGCCCAGCTGCACCCTCGACGGTACGTCGCCGGCGTTCTGGCGGACGGCATTCTGGAGTTCCTGCACCCTCGCCTCGTCCAGCTTCGGAGCCGCCTGCGCGGCCGGCGAGGCTGCGGGCGCTTGCGTCGTGGACGGCTGCTGCACGGCGGCCATGGGCGCGGCCAGGCGCGAGGGCGACGCCTGCTGGCTTCCGATGACCCAGCCGACGAGCACACCGAAGAAGATGCCGGCGACGGCAAGAACGATTGATTCGGGTTTCATAACAGATAAGGCAGACCATCGATCATAACAGGGTGCGCCGAAACCAGTCCACCAGCGCGGCCGGGAGGTCGGCCTGGCGGCCGAGCATGACCGTGCCGTGGCCGGCCCCGCTCAACAGCCGCAGTTCCCGTGTGCCGCCTTGCTGCTGCGCCAGCTTCCGCGCGGAGTTCACGGCGTAGCTGTCCTCGTCGCTTGCGACGAGGAGCGCGGCGCGTTTCCCGAACTTGGTCATGGCCGCTTCCGTCCGCAGGCCCCGGTAGTCCAGGCCGGCCGACAGGAGGACCATCGACCGGACGGTCGGATCCGCCGCCGCGAACAGGATGGCGAGGTTGGCGCCGATTGACGCCCCCGCCAGGCCGACACGCCCTTGCACCACGTCAGCCCGCGTGGCGAGGAACGTCCGGGCCGCTTTCACGTCCAGCATCATCCGGGACCGATCCTCGGCGTCGCTGCCGGGAGGAGCCGGATCGGATGCGCCGTGACCGCGAAGATCGATGGCGAGCGCGACGAAACCCGCGTCGGCGAGCCGCGCGGCGAGGGGCTGCCAGTCCTCCCGCGAGCGCGTCTGCATGTGGAGCAGGATCACGCCGGGTCCGGGCCGCGCGGGCAGATACAGGCTGCCCGCCAGGGTGATGCCGTCCTCGGTCCTCAACGAGACGTTCTGCTGGGCGGCTGCGGCAGCCCCGGGCACCGCGCACGCCATCAATCCGAGGCACGCGGCCAGGGCGAGCACACGGCGCATCGCTACTCCATCAGCGCGATCATCTCGCGCACGGCGAGGTCCAAGCCGACGAGCGACGCGCGGGCGACGATGCTGTGGCCGATGTTGAGCTCGACGATGGCCTCGATTGCCGCGATCGGCCGAATGTTCACGTACGTGAGGCCGTGGCCGGCGAGCACTTCCAAGCCGGCGCGCGCGGCGGCGGCGGCCGCCTGCCGCACGGCCTCGAGGCGCGCCGGGGCGTCCCCGGCGCCGGCGTCAGCGTAGGCTCCCGTGTTGATCTCGATGGCGTCAGCGCCAACCTCGCGCGACGCGCGCACCTGCGCCTCGTCGGGATCGATGAAGATGCTGACGCGGATTCCCGACTCGCGCAGGGCCCGCACGGCCGTCGCCACCGTGTCGCGGTTGGCGGCGACGTCGAGGCCGCCCTGGGTCGTCAGCTCGTGCGGCTGCTCGGGCACCAGCGTGACCTGGTCGGGCTTGATGCGCACCGCGATTCCGGTCATCTCCGTTGTGGCCGCCATCTCGATGTTCAGCTTCGTGGAAATCACCTGGCGCAGCAGGTCGACGTCGCGCTCCTTGATGTGGCGGCGATCGCCGCGCAGGTGCACGGTGATGCCCTGGGCGCCGGCCAGTTCGGCGATGATCGCCGCGGCCACCGGCTCGGGCTCCCGTGCCTTGCGCGCCTCGCGGATGGTGGCAATGTGATCGATGTTGACAGCAAGTCGCATGGGCGGACCTCGAAGGCTTTAGGCTTCAGACTCTCGGCTTCAGGCTCTAGGCTCCAGGCTTTCGGCGCTCGGCAGCCCACGGCCATGCGCGATGTCACGCGAGGTGCAGTCGCACCTGGTCGGCGATCTCCTCGGCCCACGCGCGGATCTGGGCCTGGTCCTGCCCTTCCAGCATCACGCGCAGCAGCGGCTCGGTTCCGGAATACCGTACCAGCAGGCGACCGCTGTTTCCCAGGCGGCGCTCGACGTCCGCGACGACGGCGGCCAGCGCGGGCACCTCCCGCAAGTCTCGCTTGTGCTTGACCCGCACGTTCAGCAGCACCTGCGGATACGTGGTCAGCTGCGCCGCGAGGTCGCCCAGCCATCTGTCGGTCGCCGCCATCACCTGGAGGACGTTGAGCGCCGTGACGAGGCCGTCGCCGGTAAAGAGGAACTCCGAGAAGATGACGTGGCCCGACTGCTCGCCGCCCAGCGAGATGTCGTTCCTGATCATCTCCTCCATCACGTGCTTGTCGCCCACCGGGCACCGCAACAGCCGGATCCCCGAGTTGCGAAGCGCGATCTCGAGGCCGATGTTGCTCATGACGGTGGCGACGATCGCGCCATTCTTCAGCCGGCCCTCGGACTGCAGGTAGCGGGCAGCCAGCAGCATGATCGCGTCGCCGTCCACGATCCGCCCGGTCTCGTCCGCGAAGATCGCCCGGTCGCCATCGCCGTCGAAAGCCACGCCGAGCCGGCACCCCCGTTCCACCACGGTGCGGGCCAAGGCGTCCGGGTGCGTCGAGCCGCAGTCCAGATTGATGTTGCGCCCATTGGGCGAGCACCCGATGGCGACGAGGTCGAAGCCCAGGTCCGTGAAGAGACGGGGGGCGAGCACGCTCGTCGCGCCGTTGGCGCAGTCGACGGCCAGCCGGATCCCGCGGAGGAGCTCCACGGAGGGCAGCGCGGCGCGCGCGTGCGCGAGGTAGGCCCCCGACAGATCCTCGTCGGCCAGCGGGGCCGCGTCGCCGTCCGGCACTTCCCACGCCTGGTCGGCCACGACCGTCTCGATCTCGCGCTCGAGGCGCTCGGTGAACTTCTCGCCGCCACCCGAGAAGACCTTGATGCCGTTGTCCTCGAAAGGGTTGTGCGAGGCGGAGATCACCACGCCCGCGTCGTAGTCTCCCTCGCGCGTGAGGTACGCCACTGCGGGCGTCGAGATGATGCCGGCACTAATCACGTGGCCGCCCGCCGTGCGCGCCCCGTGAGCCAGCTCGCGCGCGATCCAGGCGCCGGATTCCCTCGTGTCGCGGCCGACGAGCAGCCGATGCTCGCTCGACGCCCGTGGCAGGGCCCGAACGAGGGCGGCGCCCAGGCGGCGAACGGTACGGACATCGAGCGGCGGCGAGCCCGCCCGTCCGCGCACACCATCGGTTCCGAAGAGTCGGTCTGCCATGAGTGTCAGGGCCCGGGAAGACGCAAGGACTACTTGATCCTCACGCGCACGGTGGCGGGGTCGGTCTGCAGGACTTCGACGTTCTGCGGCGGTTCGACCCGAACGGGAAGATTGTACCGGCCCGGTCCCAGGCCGGCAAGGTCCACGTACACGCTGATCTCCCCGCCCGTGATCTGGTCCAGGATGGCCTTCGGCCCTCGCGTGGCGACCGACACCACCGCCGGCAGCGCCTGCGCGGTCACCGCGCGGCCCGCACCGCGTATCCGGACCGGCACGTTCTGCACGAGCCGCTCCATTGGCACCGGCGCAATCGGCACCGTCACCGTGACCATCGTTGGCGTCTGCAGCCGGACGCTCGCATCCGCCACCCCCACGTTGACCGATTCTCGTACCCTGCGCGTCGCGTCTGCCACCGACACCGCCTCGGTCACGGCCGACTTGAGGCTGCGAAGCGAGCTCTCCGGGCCGACCACGGCGACCGAGGGCGGATCGCTCGTCGCTTCTCCGGCCGCGTACCCGAACGCCGGCTCCCCCTCGATGTTCGGCTTGATCGGCACAACCTTGGTGAGCGACGGCTCGAACGTGAGGGTGATCGCCGCCGGCGCGACCTGCAGCACCTCGACGCCGAACGGAGCCCGGACCTGCGGTGGTGTCAGGTGAAAGAGCTTCTTCCCCGCGCGCGGCGACCCGGACAGATCGACAAGGGCGACGACATCGCCTGCGACCAGGTGACTGACGAGGCTCGCCGCGCCCCGCACGCGGACATCCACTGCGTCCCTCGGGTTGTCGACGATTTCCAGCGCGTCGGACTGATTCTGAAAGGCGAGGGGGACGCGCAGCGTCCGCTCGATGGTCTGCTCGCCCGCGACGGCAAACCAGAGCGCGACGGCGATTGCCACCGAGAGGAACTTCAACCCGAGGTGGCGAAATGGATGGTACGCCATCAATCGAACCGTGGGCGCGGATCCGGCCGGCGCGGCCCCCGCCCCATGAGCAGTTCCCGCAGCCTTGCGCGAAGGGCTTCCACCGTGAGACCGCTGTCGATTCGCCCGTCCAGGGCGAGGGAAATCCGGCCCGTCTCCTCGGAGACGATGATCGCCACGGCGTCGGTCTCTTCCGTCAGCCCGATTGCCGCGCGGTGCCTGGTCCCGAAGTCCTTGCTGACGCTCGGGTTCACCGTGAGGGGCAGGAAGCACGCCGCCGCCGCCACGCGGTCGCCCTGCACGATGACCGCTCCATCATGCAGGGGCGTCCCCGGGCGGAAGACCGTGACGAGCAGGTCGTAGGTGATCGTCGCGTCGAGGGGGATGCCGCCCTCGATGTAGTTGCGCAGCCCGATCTCGCGCTCGATCGCGATGATCGCGCCGGTGTGCTGCCCCGCCAGCATGCCGGCCGCCACGGCCAGCTCCTCGATCATCTCGTCGGCACCTTCGGCCTTGGTGAAGTAGCTGGCAAACGGCGTGCGGCCGAAGTGCGCCAGCGCGCGCCGGATGTCCGCCTGGAACAGGACGATCAGCGCGAACACCACGTAGCCAACCATGTTCCTGATCAGCCAGTTGACCGTCTCGAGGTGGCCCAGCCGCGATGCGTAGAAGAGCAGGAGCAGCAGCCCGGCGCCAACCCCCATCTGCACGGCCCGCGTCCCGCGAATCAGCTTCAGCACTTCGTAGATCACCAGCGCGACAATGGTGATGTCGAGCAGGTCCCACCAGCCGAAGTGGTGGAGCACGCTGAGGAGGGAGTCGGGGAGGATCACGGTCAATTGACGATTGATGATCGACGATTTGCGAATGACGATTCGGATCCGAGAGCGACGAGCAATCGCCATTCGGCAATCGCCATTCGGCACTCGGAACTACCGTCCGTCACGGTCCTTTCCCGTATCTGACGATCTCGTCCGCCACCTTCACCACTTGCGCCATCTCCGCGACGGCGTGCACGCGGACGATGTGCGCGCCGCCGAGCACCGCCGCAGTCACGCTCGCGGCCGTCGCCCAGTCCCGCTCCACCGCCGGCCGGTCGCCGATGGCGGCGCGCAGGAAGGACTTTCGGGACGTCCCGACGAGCACGGGCCGATCGAGCGCGGCGAGCGCCTCGAGGCGCGCGAGCATCTCGAAGCTGTGGTCCGCCTGCTTGGCAAACCCGATCCCCGGGTCGACGATGACCGCGTCGCGCGCGATGCCGGCGCGGGCGGCGAGTTCCAGGCTCTCCTCCAGCTCCGCGGTCACTTCGGCGGCGACGTCCGCGTAGGCCGCCCGGCCGTACATGTCGCGCGGCGTGCCGCGCATGTGCATGACCACCAGGCCGGCGCCGGCGGCCGCGACCACCCCGCCGAGGGCCGCATCATACCTTAGGCCGCTGACGTCGTTCACGATGGCCGCCCCTTCTTCGAGGGCGGCCCGTGCAACGTCGGCCTTCCGCGTGTCGACCGAGATGGGGACGCGAACCCGGTGAGCGAGGGCCCGGAGCACCGGCAGGAGCCGCCGCCGCTCCTCGACCGCCGGAACGGCGTCGGACCCGGGGCGCGTCGACTCGGCGCCGAGGTCGAGGATGTCAGCGCCACTCTCCTGCGCTTCCAGCGCGCGCTCGAGCGCGCGCGACGGGTCAGTGGAGGCGGCGGATTCCGCGAACGAGTCGGGGGTGATGTTGATGACGCCCATCACGAGCGTGCGCTGCCCCAGTTCGAGGCAGCGCCCGCCCGCGAGGGGCACGATGTAGGCCTGGCGTGTGCGCATCCGCCCTTCGCCTGTCTGCGTCGGACCCGCGGTCCGGCAGGCTCACCGCGGGGCGGTGCTATTCCTGCGGCACCGGCTTGTGCATCGGGGGCAGCGGCCCGACGATCGGCGTGCGCTCCCGCGGCCGGCTCCTGGCGTCCTCGTCCGACGCGGCGGGAGCCGAGGCGCGCGGAGCCGCCGGCTGGAGCACGCCGCCCGCAGCCAGCTGGCGCACCTGCTCGCCGTCCAGGACCTCGTTGGCGAGCAGCGCCTCGGCGATCCGCAGCAAGCCCTCGCGCGCTTCGGTCAGGACCCGGTGCGACCGCTCGTACTGCTGCGTGACGATCCCCTTGACCTCCTGGTCGATCCGGATCGCCGTGTCCTCCGAGTAGTCCTGGTGCTGCGCGATCTCGCGGCCAAGGAAGATCTGCTCTTCCTTCTTGCCGAAGGTGAGCGGGCCCATCGCCTGGCTCATGCCCCACTCGCACACCATCTTGCGCGCGAGGTCGGTCACCCGCTCCAGGTCGTTCCCGGCGCCCGTCGTCACGTTGCCCGTCGTGATCTCCTCGGCGATGCGGCCGCCAAGCAGGATCGCGATCTGGTCCTCGAGGTACACCCGCGAGTAGTTGTGCTTCTCGTCCACCGGCAGCTGCTGGGTGAGACCCAGCGCCATCCCGCGCGGGATGATCGTCACCTTGTGGATCGGGTCCGCTCCCGGAAGCAGCACGGTGAGCAGCGCGTGGCCTGCCTCGTGGATGGCGGTGACCCGCTTCTCGTCGTCGCTGATGATCATCGACTTCCGCTCGCTGCCCATCAGGACCTTGTCCTTCGCGAACTCGAAGTCGCCCATCCGCACGACCTTCTGGTTGAAGCGCGCGGCGTAGAGCGCCGCCTCGTTCACCAGGTTGGCCAGGTCCGCGCCCGAGAACCCCGCGGTGCCCCGAGCCAGCACCGACACGTTGACGTCGTCCGAGAGCGGGATCTTGCGGGTGTGGACCGACAGGATTCCCTCGCGGCCCTTCACGTCGGGACGGTTCACCACGATCCGGCGGTCGAACCGGCCAGGCCGCAGCAAAGCGGGATCGAGCACGTCCGGGCGGTTGGTCGCCGCGACGAGGATGACGCCCTCGTTCGACTCGAAGCCGTCCATCTCCACGAGCAGCTGGTTCAACGTCTGCTCGCGCTCGTCGTGGCCGCCGCCGAGGCCCGCGCCGCGGTGCCGACCGACCGCGTCGATCTCGTCGATGAAGACGATGCAGGGCGCGTTCTTCTTGCCCTGCTCGAACAGGTCCCGGACGCGCGACGCGCCGACGCCCACGAACATCTCGACGAAGTCCGACCCGCTAATCGAGAAGAACGGGACATTCGCCTCGCCCGCCACGGCACGGGCCAGGAGCGTCTTGCCGGTTCCCGGGGGGCCCATCAACAGCACGCCCTTCGGGATCCGGCCGCCGAGCTTCTGGAATTTCTGCGGTTCCTTGAGGAACTCGATGATCTCCTGCAGCTCTTCCTTCGCCTCGTCCACGCCGGCGACGTCCTTGAACGTCACCTTCTTCTGCGAACTGGACGACAGCTTCGCCTTGCTCTTGCCGAACGAGAGGGCCTTGTTCCCCCCGCTCTGCATCTGGCGCATCAGGAAAATCCAGAAGCCGATCATGAGGAGGATGGGCGCCCATGAGTACAGCAGTGTGGCCCACGGGCTGTTGCTCGGCTCCTTGGCGGTCACGAGCACGCCCTTCTCGATGAGCTTGTTCGCGAACCCTTCGTACTGCGAGGGGACGTAGGTCCGGAAGGAGGCGCTCTCCTTCGTCACGCCCGTCACTTCGTTCCCGGTGATCGTCACCGACGCCACCTGGCCCGAGTCCACCTTCTGCATGAACTCGGTAAACGTCATCACGCTGTCCCGCTGGTTGAAGCTCGCGGAGAAGTTCCAGATCAGAACCCCCACGACGACCAGCACCATCCAGAACAGCAGGCTCTTGAGCGTCGAGTTCAAGCGCTTTCTCCCCTCAGCTTCAAGATTACCACGTCGCGCGTGCCGTCGCGGACGCGGAACTCCTCGTCGATTCCGTGGCCCGCCACCCACACGATCCGGTCGCGGTGATCGACCACGAGCGGCACCCTGTCGCGCGCCTCCCGCGGCACCTTGCGATCGACGAAGTAGTCCTGGAGCTTCTTTTTCCGTCCCACGAGTCCGAGCGGACGAAACCAGTCCCCCGGCCGCCGAGTGCGCACCGACAGGCCCCACGCACGCGACGCATCGACCACCGCTTCGACGGTCCCGGCGCCCGGCGCGCACAGGCGTCCCGCATCAGTCGAACCGTTCCACGAGCAAACAAAAGACGAAACGACGAGCCCGGCAAGCCGGGCCTCTCCTGGAGTAGACAACGCGCAGCTCGAGAAGTTCATTCCCGACGAAAATGAGCGTTCCGAGGCGGCCGACCGTACCAAAACCAGGCGCGTCCCGAGGACCGCCGCCGTGGCACCCGGAACCGCCAGCGGTCCTTTGACCAGCCCGGCGGCCAGTGCGAGCACACGCGCCACCTGTTCTCTCCCGACGAACCTGACACCGCGGAGGTTCCCGAGGGCGAGCAGCACGACGCGTCGCCGGACGGCATCTGGCTCCCGCAGCAGCCGTTCGCAGTCGATTTCCACCGTGCCATCGCCGATGGCGGCCAGCCGACCGAACGCCTGCCGGGCGAGGCCCTCGAGCAGTTCCGCGTCCGACGCTGCGATCTCCGCGTTCCTGGCCAGCACCTTCACGATGGACGGCGACAGGTGCTCCCGCAAGAACGGGATGACTTCGTGCCGCACGCGGTTCCGCAGAAACCGGCGGTCGAGGTTGGATTCGTCCTCCCTGAATGCCTGTCCCCGCGCCTGGAGCCAGCCGACCAGCTCCTCATGACCCACCTCGAGGAGCGGCCGCACGAGCTGTACCGCGTCCCCGGCTGCCGCTGGCTCTTGGGCGTCCCCGAGCCAGCGGGCCGGCGCCATACCTCGAAGCCCCCGCGGTCCCGCGCCGCGAACCATCTGGAGCAGCACCGTCTCGGCCTGGTCGTCGCGCGTGTGGCCGACGGCGACGTGCGTGGCGGCAACATCACGGGCCGTCTGCCGCAAGAAGTCGTAGCGGAGCTGCCGGCTGGCATCCTCGAGCGACGCGCCTCGGCCGCTCGCGAACTCCCGAACATAGCCCTCGCCGGCCGCCCAGGGCGTACCAAGCGTTTCGGCGAGCTGCCGGCAGAACTCCAGGTCTTCGCCGGAAGTCGGCCGCAGACGATGGTTGAAGTGAGCCGCAGCCGCCACGACGAAACCACGCCGGGTCGCGAGGTCGACGAGCAAGCAGGCGAGGGCCGTCGAGTCGGCCCCGCCCGACAACGCCACGATCACGCGCGCGCCGGGCGGTAGCAGGCTGTATCGGAGAATCGTCCGGTCGACTCGCTCGGCGAGAGACAGCATCGAGAGCGAGCGCACACTCAGGCGAGAATTAACTGGTGCCGGTGCAGGGACTTGAACCCCGGACTCCGCGGATATGAGCCGCGTGCTCTAACCAACTGAGCTACACCGGCGTAACAACTCATTTTAACACGGCTTTTCGCTCTCCTCAACCAGGGCGGCGGCGAGCAGCGGGATCATCAGCTCGTGGTGGCCGACCAGGTAGTACCCCTTCCCGGAGGTGCCCGACGTGGGCCGGCTGACGACGTTGACCTGCGGGCGATACAGCCGCGCGAAGTCCAGCGTCACGGTCGTCATCCCCTCGAGGCCGGCGCCCCGGTTGCGGGCGAGCGAGACCGCCTTCAAGAAGACTTCAGGCAGCACGACGGCGGATCCGCAGTTGAGGTAGACGCCGTGTTCGAGGCGGGCGACGTTGGAAACGAAGTACCGGAAGTCACGAAGGCTGCCCTCCCCCAGGGAGCGGCCGTCGGCGTCCGGATGCATATGGATGATGTCGGTGCCGAGGGCGACGTGAACGGTGAGCGGGATTCCCAGCCGCCATGCCGCCGCGGCGATGCTGGCCCGCTCGTACTGCGGGTGGCGCTCGCACAGGTACCGGCCGACGGCCTGCCCGATGCCGAGGCCGGACGCAACCCCCTCGTTGATCGCACCGTTCAGCAGCCGGCCGGTCTCGTCCGCCATCCCGAACTGCCCGGCGCCGAGCGCCTGCTCGACGTCCTCCGACGTCGCTCCCGCCAGCGCGATCTCGAAGTCGTGGATGATCCCCGCGCCGTTGGTGGCCAGCGCCGACACGAACCCGCGCTCCATCAGGTCGACCACGAGGGGCGACAAGCCGGTCTTGACAACGTGCGCCCCGAGGCCCCACACCACGCCATGACCCGACGATCGCGCCCCGACAATGGCGGCAACGACGGCGCGAAAGTCGCCGGCGGCCAGCATGGCGGGCAGCGACTCGAGGAAGCCGGCCATGCCCGAGCCCGGGCGGTACGGCCGGGCGAACTGCTCCGCCCGCGCCTTGCTCTTCCGGCTTTTCAGCGGGTAGGTCCTGATGCCCGACAGGTCGAACTCTTCGTAAGGGAAAGGCATGGCGGCCCTCCATTATTGCCATTTCACGAGTTTGCGATTTCGCGATTTCTCCACGACCCGAGTCGCGTCTGACGGCAGCGGCCCAACTCGGCACAATCGAACAATCGAAAGATCGAGAAATTCCTAAATGATCAACATCGCGTCCCCGTAGCTGTAGAAGCGGTATCCGCGCTCCACCGCCTCGCGGTACGCGGCGAGCACCGCGTCGCGGCCGGCGAAGGCGCACACCAGCATCAGCAGCGACGAGCGCGGCAGGTGGAAGTTGGTCAGAAGGCCGTTGAGCACCCGGAAGTGGAACCCGGGGTAGATGAACGCGGCCGTCGCCGCCGCGCCTTCCCTCACACGGCCGTCTCCCAATGCTGCCGCCGATTCGAGCGCCCTCGTCGTCGTGGTGCCGACCGCGACGACCCGGCGCCGGTCGTCGACAGCCGCGGTGATGGCGGCGGCCGCCTCGTGGTCGATCTCGAACCACTCGGGCTCCACGTGGTGGTCCTCGACTCGCTCGACGCGGACCGGCTGAAACGTGCCGTATCCCACGTGGAGCGTGATTTCAGCGCGCTCCACGCCGCCTTCCGTCAATTCCTCGAGCAACCGCCGTGTCAGGTGCAGCCCCGCCGTCGGCGCAGCCACAGACCCGCGGGCCCGCGCGTATACCGTCTGGTAACGGTCGAGGTCGGCTGCCTCGTCCGGGCGATGGATATAGGGTGGGAGCGGGACGTGCCCGATGGCGTCGACGATGCGATCGATGTCGAGGCCGGCGTCGCTCCACAGCCGGATCGTCCGCCGCCCATGAAAGTGCTGCGCGACCACCTCGCCGCGCAGTTCGTGCCCTTCGCCGGCGAACACGACCCGCGCCCCCGGGTGGAGCTTCTGTCCCGGGTGCATCAGCGCTTCCCAGCACTCGGCGTCGAGGCGCCGCACGAGCAGGCATTCCACCGCACCGCCGCTCGGGTCGCGGCGGCCGAGCAGCCGTGCCGGGAAGACCTTCGTGTTGTTCACGACGAGGAGATCGGACGGGCGGACGAACTGCGGAAGCGAGCGGATTGTCGCATGAGCGGCGACACGGCCCGACGCGCGGTCGAGCACCAGCAAGCGCGCGTCCTCGCGGTCGGCGGCCGGCTGCTGCGCGATCTGTTCCGCGGGCAGGTCGAAGTCGAACTCCGCGACGTCCACGGGGACAGTCTACAGGCAGTCGACGGAGTCGACGAAGTCTACGGAGTCGATGGAGTCGACGGAGTCGACGGAGTCTGCGGAGTCGATGGAGTCGACGGAGTCTGCGGAGTCGATGGAGTCGATGGAGTCGATGGAGTCGATGGAGTCGACGGAGTCGATGGAGTCTGCGGAGTCGATGGAGTCGACGGAGTCGATGGAGTCGACGCAGTCGATGGAGTCTGCGGAGTCTGGGAGTCGATGGAGTCTGCGGAGTCGATGGAGTCGAGGAGTCTGCGGAGTCGATGGAGTCATGGCGATGGAGTCGATGGAGTCTACGGACAGTTCGCGGAGTGACCGCCGCTCGTCAATCGTCAATCGTCAATTGACGGCGAACAAAGGGGGAGGCAGCCCGCGTGCTCCTCCCCCCGGCGACGCGCCAGTCTTGCCTTAGTGGACCCTCGGGCGCAGCTCTATCCGCGACTGCCGCCAATCTTCCGCGAGGATCGACCAGAGGATTTGATCGTGGTACTGCCCCCGGCACCACAACGACCGGCGGAGGACGCCTTCCTGGACGGCCCCCAGCTTGCGCATGCCGCCGTTTCCGCGTCCGTTCTGGACGGCGGCGCGCGCTTCGAGACGATGCGAACCGATGACGTCGAAGACGAAGTCGAGCAGCAGGCGCGCGGCGGCCGTGAAGAGGCCGGTGCCCCAGAACTGCGAGCCGAGGCAGGCGCCCCACTCGGCGGTGGAGAACACGGGGTCGAGCTGCCGGACCTGCGCGATGCCCACCGCAACGTCGTAGCCCGCGGGAACGATCGCGAAGCAGGCGTATCGCCCCGCCGACCGTTCCGCGTGCGCCCACTGGATGAACCGCTCGAACCCGCGCACGTCAGCCGGCGGCGGCGAGATGAAGCGAAGCACTTCCTCGGACGAGAGCATCGAGAACAGGGAGGGCGCGTCCGATGCGCGCAGTTCGCGGAGCGTCACCTGCGCGTCGGCGAGGACCGGCAGGCCGCTGCGCCAATCGACCGGCGCCTGGCGGCGGCTCTCCTCGATCGGCCGCGTCACCGTCTGCATGTCGAGGCTTACCTGGTAGGGCATCTGCTCCATTACCGTCCTCCGCCAGCCTGGGCGCTTGTCGCCCCGAGATTGCCGTCACTGACGCCCCACACGATGTTGTCGAGGACGCCCCACACGATGTTGTTGGCATCCAGGCGGCCCCAGACCACCTGCTCGGGCGCTCCCACCTGGCCCCACAGCACGTTGCCCGGGTTCCCCGGGTCCGCCGTCCCGACCAGGTTCACGCCCCACACGATGTTGACGCCCCAGACGATGTTCACGCCCCAGACGATGTTCACGCCCCAGACGATGTTCACGCCCCACACGATGTTCGTGCCGGCCAGGGTGTGGTCGTTCACGCCCCACACGATGTTCTGCCCGTCCGCCACGCCCCACACGATGTTGCTGCCCCAGCATGGCTGGTTGGTTTGCAGCACGCTTCCGGGAACGAGCCAGACGCCCCACACGATGTTCTGCGACCACGCCAGCTGCTCGCCGGCGATTTCGGTGGCCGGAACGGGCTGCGGCGCGATCCACGGCGAACCGACGGGCTGCGAGGCGTCGATCGCCCCGGCAAGCGCGATGGCGCCCGCTGCGTTCAGGCCGCCGCCGCCCTGGCTGAGCCGGTCGTAGTCCAGGCCCTGGTCGTCGTGAACCGGGAAGGCGGTGAACTGCAGGACAGCTTTGACGGCGTTCGCCGACAACGCCGGCGACGCGGCGTCACCCCACCCCGTTCCCGGGCGATGCCGGTTGGCGTCGAGGGCCAGCGCGACCACCCCGGTGGTAACCGCGGTCGCCATGCTTGTACCGCTGAGTCGCAGATACTGACCGCCCAGCGTGCCGGCAACCCGGAGCGCCGGATAGGTCTCGAACAGCGTGCTGCCCGGGGCGGCATCGGAAACCAGCCGGTCGCCAGGAGCCAGCACGTCCGGCTTGGCATACGCGTCGTACCACGACGGCCCGCGCGAGCTGAACGGTGCCACCCGGTCGTCCGACCTCGTGACGGTGCCCTGCGTCTGCAGGGCGCCGACCGTGATGGCCGACGGCGCGTTGCCTGGCGACGTGATGCCGGCGTAACCCGGCTGCCCGGTCGTGGGGTTCAGGCCGAAGTTGCCGCCGGCTGCCACGACGATGAGCCCGGCCCTCGACGCCTTCTCGATGGCCTGCACCAGCGGATCCGTGGCCGCGGGCTCGAAGATCGGGTGGCCGAGGGAGAGGTTGATCACGTCCACCTTGAGCAGGCGCCGGTTGGCGGCGATGAACTCGATCGCTCGCACGACATCGCTCGTCAGGCCCTGGCCGGTGCCGTCCAGCACCTTGAACACGACGAACCGGACGCCGGGGGCCACGCCCTGGTACTGCAAGCCAGAACCGAAGCCGTTGCCGCCAATCAGCCCCGCGACATGGGTGCCGTGGCCGTAATCGTCGTAGGGCAGCGCGCGGCGGATGTCGCCGTGCGACAGGTCGTAGAAACCGCCGATGCGGCCGATGAAATCCAGCGAGGGCTGTATCCCCGAATCGATGACCGCCACCCCGACGCCCAGGCCCAGCGGCGCCGACGACGACAAGCCGAGGGTGGCGCGGAGGAACGAGGACTCCGGCGCCAGCCAGGAGCCACTGGCCGCCGTGCCGGTCGGGCGGACGATGGCGTCCGACGACAGGCCGGCAACGTCCGGGTTCCCTGCCAGCGCCTCGAGGTCCGCGGCGGGAACATCGATGGCAAAGGCATCGATCGACGGGTGATCGCCGCGGATGAGGTAGCCGCGGGCGGCGAGGAACTCGCGAAGGGCGGTGGCGGCCCCGGAGCGGGCGGACACGATGACCCGCTCCGTGCCGCCAACGGGGGGGGTCTGGACCGCTCGCTGGAGAGCCAGGTCCATGTTCAACGGACGGTGCTGAGCGGTCGCCGGACCGGCGAGGACGCCGACGAGGAACGCGAGCAGCAACGCCGAAACGCGCAAGCGATGAGTGCTAGTCACGGTCCAACACCACAGCAATTCGCCAGCCACAATGGATCAGGCGGCGACAAATCTCGTCAAGCCCAAGAAAGAACAGGAGTTACGCCTGAGCCCGAAATCGTCGAAAAAGGCCGCCTGGAGTGGGGGTGGGCAATTACTGAACAGGGGCCCGCGGCTGAGGATGGCAAATTCTGCAATTTGCTCAGCGTTTCGCGCCCCGCCTCGATGTTCCAAACCGGCACACGCGTGTGCCCGAATGAAACACCGCCCGGCACGAGATCGGCAGCCTCCGCCAAAGCTCGGCGAGAACGGCTCGAATCTTTCGTGCTGCTGGCGGTGCTCTTGCAGCCGGGGCCGGGAATAGCGCGGATGGCCACGATGTTCGACGTGATCATCATCGGCGCCGGCCCGGCGGGCTTGAGCGCCGCCCTGCTCCTCGGACGCTGCTGCCGCAGCATCCTGGTGTGCGACGCCGGAACCCCGCGAAATCGGCGCTCGCACGCGCTTCACGGCTATCTCTCCCGCGACGGGATTCGCCCGCTCGATCTCCGATTGAAAGGACGCGAGGAGCTGGCCCGCTACGGCGTCGAAGTCCGCGCCGTCGTCGTTGAGGACGCCCGCCGTGACGAGGACGGGTTCGCCGTGCGGCTGGCGGACGGGCGCGAGGAACGGTGCAGGAAGCTGCTGCTGGCGACCGGCGTCCGCGACGATGTCCCCTCCGCCGACGGCTTCGACGCGTGTTACGGCCGGAGCGTGTTCCACTGTCCCTACTGTGACGGCTGGGAGGTCCGCGGCCGGCGTCTCGCCCTCTACGCGCGGGGCCGCAGCGGCGTGGGGATGGCCCTGGCGCTTCTCGACTGGTCTCCTCACGTCCTCCTCGTCACCGACGGCCCGGCCAGGCTGTCCAAGGACGAGAGCCGGCGCCTGGCGCACCATGCCGTTCGCGTCCGCCAGGAGCGGCTCAGCCGGCTGGACCACGACGATGGCCAGGTGAGGGACATCGTCTTCGAGGCCGGGTACTCCGAGGCGTGCGAGGCGATCTTCTTCAAGACCAGCCAGTCGCCCCAGTCGGACCTCGCGCGCCGGCTGGGCTGCCGGTTCACCGCAAAGGGCGTGGTCAAGACGGGGCGGCTGGAAGAGACTGCCGTCCCAGGGCTCTACGTGGCCGGCGACGCGTCGCGCGACGTGCAGCTGGCGATTGTGGCCGCCGCCGAGGGCGTCAAGGCCGCCTGTGCGATCAACACGGCGTTTCAGCGGGAGCGCGTCGCGCGGAACGAAGGATGGAGCCCGACCTGAGGGAAGTTGCCGAATCGGTCGGCGAGTCCGAGGCGCGGCCCGGGCCGCCGCCGGTCAAAGGCCCGGCCGACGCCGGCGGCGCGGCCCTGACCACGATCGCTGTCCTCCTCGGCGTGGCCGCCGTCCACTTCGCCAAGCCCGTTCTCGTGCCCGTGGTGTTCGGCCTGCTCATCAGCTATGCGCTGGACCCGGTCGTGACGACCGTCTGCCGATGGCGCGTGCCGCGCGGGCTCGCTGCCACGCTCGTGCTGACCGCACTCGTCGGCGGCACGTCGTGGCTCGGCTATGCGCTCCGCGACGACGTGACGGCCCTGGCCGAACGGCTGCCGAGGATCGCGGAGCGTGTCCGGGGTTCGGTGCACGACATGGGGAAAGACGGCGGGGCGGGACCGGTCGCGAAGGTGCAGCAGGCGGCATCCACCATCGAGACGGCGGCCCGCGAGATCGCGCGGCCCGCGCCGGCCGCGCAGGGCGTCACCAAGGTGCAGATCGAGCAGCCGCCGTTCAAGGCCGGCGACCTCATCGTCAGCGGTTCGATGGGGATGCTCGAGCTCACGGCACAGGCCGTCGTGGTCTTCTTCCTCGCGCTCTACCTGCTCGCGTCGGGGGACTTGTTCAAGCGGAAGCTGGTGAACCTCGCGGGGCCCACGCTGTCGGAAAAGAAGCTGATCGTGCAGGTACTGACCGCGATCGACCGCCAGGTCGCGGCGTTCCTCCTGATCCGCCTGGTGATCAGCGTCATCGTCGGTGTCGCCACCGGGCTGCCGCTCGCGCTGATCGGGCTGGGGCAGTCGGGGCTCTGGGGCGTCCTGGCGGGCGCGCTGAACGTCGTCCCGTACCTCGGCCCCACGGTCATCACCATCGGCGTGGCGCTCGCCGCGTTCCTGCAATTCGGCACGATCCGGATGGCGCTGCTCGCGGCTGGAATCACCGTCGCGGTCGGCGTCCTGGAAGGCTACCTGCTCACCCCCTGGCTCACCGGCCGCGCCGCGCGGATGAACGCCGTCGCCGTCTTCCTTGGCCTGCTCTTCTGGGGCTGGCTCTGGGGACTGCCGGGGCTGCTGCTCTCCGTCCCGCTGGTGATGGTGACCAAGTCGGTGTGCGACCGGGTGGAGGACCTCAAGCCGATTGGGGAGCTGCTCGGGGAATAGAGATAGAACGGAGAACGGAGAACGGAGAACGAAGAAGTTGGAATTCAGAACGTCGCTGCGCCGGTGCCGGTCTGATTCTCAGTTCCTCGTTCTGCGTTCTCACTTCTCACTTCCTAGTACGCCCAGCGCACCAGCACCGATCCCACGGTGAACCCGGCGCCGACCGAGGCGAGAAGCACGAGGTCGCCCTTCTTCAAGCGGCCCTGCGCCATGGCTTCCGACAACGCGAGCGGGATGGTCGCGGCCGTCGTGTTGCCGTAGCGTTCCAGGTTGATGATCACCTTCGACGGCTCGATCCCGAGGCGGTCGGCCGCGGCGGTGATGATCCGCCGATTCGCCTGGTGCGACACGAACAGCGCGAGGTCGTCGGCGGTGATGTGGTTGCGCTGGAGGATCAGCCGGCTGATCTCCTCGGTCTTGCGCACGGCGAACTTGAACACCGCCTGGCCGTCCTGCTTGACGTAGTGGAGCCGCTGCGCGACGGTCTCGCGCCGACGCGGGCCGCAGGCTGCCGCCCGCCGGCATGTTCAACGCGGCCCCGCCGCTGCCGTCGATCTCGTGGGCGAAGTCGATGATGGCCAGGCCGCGGTCCTTCGCCGGGCTGACCACGACCGCGCCGGCACCGTCGCCGAACAGCACGCAGGTCGCGCGGTCCTTGTAGTCGATGATGCTCGACATCGTGTCGGCGCCGACCACGAGCGCGTGGTTGTGGCGCCCGGTCGACACGAGCTGGCTGGCGGTGGCGAGCGAGAAGGTGAATCCGGAGCAGGCCCCGGCGAGGTCGAAGCCCCAGGCGCGGCTCGCGCCGATCTTGTGCTGGATGAGGGCGGCGGTGCTCGGGAAGAACATGTCCGGCGTCGTGGTGCCGACGACGATGAGATCGATGTCGTCGGGCGTCAGGCCGGCCTGCGCGATCGCCTCGAGGGCCGCTTCCTTGCCCATGTCGGAGGTGGCGACGCCGGGGTCGACGATGTGGCGCTCGAGGATGCCGGTCCGCTGGAGAATCCAGTCGCTGGAGGTCTCCACCATCTTCTCGAGGTCGCTGTTCGTCAGGAGCCTGGGGGGGACGTACGTCGCGAGCGAAGTGATCTCCGTCAGGCGCCCGCAGCCCATGCCGGGCGGCCGGTGGTCGCGAATCAAGTTCTGCCCTTCTTCTTGCGCCACTGATCGTCTCCTCGTTCCGAAGTGAGAACGTAGAACGTAGAACGTAGAACGTAGAACCTGGGAATCGACAAATCGTCTCGAGCCGCTACCAGAGTCGCGTGTCCTTGCCCGGCGCCTGGAGCCCGAAGTACTCGTAGGCCCGGGCCGTCGCCACGCGCCCGCGCGGCGTACGATCGAGGAAGCCGATTTGGATCAGGAACGGCTCGTAGATGTCCTCGATCGCGTCCTTCTCTTCGCTGATCGCGGCCGAGATGGTGTTGAGCCCCACCGGCCCGCCCGCGAACTTGTCGATGATCGTCCGGAGCAGGCGGCGGTCGATCTCGTCGAAGCCGTGCTCGTCCACTTCGAGCAGCCGCAGCGCGGCCTCCGCCACCTCCATGGTGATCCGCCCCTCGGCGCGCACCTGCGCGAAATCGCGGACGCGCCGCAGCAGCCGGTTCGTGACCCGGGGGGTGCCGCGCGACCGACGCGCGATCTCCGCCGCCGCGCCGGCGTCGAGGGGGACGCCGAGGATGTGCGCCGATCGCCGCACGATCTCCTCGAGGTCCGCGGGGTTGTAGAAGTCCAGCCGGTGGACGATGCCGAAGCGGCTGCGGAGAGGCGAGGTGAGCAGTCCCGCGCGCGTCGTCGATCCGATCAGCGTGAACTTCGGCACGGGGACCTTGACCGAGCGGGCGCTCGGGCCCTGCCCGATCATGATGTCCAGCTGGTAGTCCTCCATCGCCGGGTAGAGGATCTCCTCGATGGCCGGCGGCATCCGGTGGATCTCGTCGATGAAGAGCACCTCGCGTTCCTTGAGGTTGGTCAGCATCGCGGCGAGATCGCCTGGCTTCTCGAGCACCGGGCCGGAGGTGGACCGGACCGGGACGCCAAGCTCGTTGCCGATGACGAAGGCGAGCGTCGTCTTCCCGAGGCCCGGCGGACCGTAGAGCAGGACGTGGTCGAGCGCCTCGGCACGCTGCTTCGCGGCGGTAATCGAGACGATGAGGTTCTCCCGCACCCGTTCCTGCCCGATGTACTCATCGAGCGAGCGGGGCCGGAGCCCGGCCTCGAACTGCGCGTCCTCCTCGACGCGCGCCGGCGTGATCAGGCGGGAATCGGACATCACGGACGGATTGACGAATGTCGAGTGTCGAGTGACGAATGCAGGAATGACGAGCGTGACGACGCAATCGCCATTCGCCACTCGTCAATCATCAATCGTCAGTATTGTCTGTTCTTGCCACGCCGCGTCAGCGGCCGGCCAGTGCCTTCAGCGCCTGCTTGAGCGTGCGCTCGAAGCTCGCCTCGCCCCCGGCGCGGATGACCGAATCGATCGCCTTCTCGGCGAGGGCGCGATGATACCCCAGATTGAGCAGCGCCGAGAGGACGTCGGCCCGCAGCAACGACTCGCCCGCCTCGCCGCCGGCGGACTTCTCGAGCTCGGACTGCAGCTGCGCCGGAAGCCGGTCCTTCAACTCCAGGCCGATGCGCTCCGCGGTCTTCTTGCCGATGCCGGGGATCAGCGTGAGCCGGCCCACGTCGCCCGCCTGCACCGCGCGCACGAGGTCGCCCGGATCGATGCCGGAGAGGACCGAGAGCGCGAGGCGCGGGCCGATCCCGCTGATGCCAATCAGCCGCTCGAACAACTGCTGCTCGAGGGCCGTTCCGAACCCGTAGAGCGACAGCGCGTCCTCGCGGACGTGCGTGTGGATGCGCAGCACGACGTCGCCGCCGGCGTCCGGCAGCCGGTAGTAGGTCGACAGCGGGACCTGCACCTGGTAGCCGACGCCCTGGACGTCGACGATCAGGCCCGTGGCCTGCTTCTCGACGAGGCATCCGCGGAGGAGAGCGATCATGCAGTTCCGGATTCATCCGCGATTGTCGATTTAACGATCTCGCGATTGGCCGGTGGTCGTCCACGATTGGCGCGTTCCGGAAACGGCGCCTCTGGTCGCGCGCTGCGACGGACATCGTCGACATCATCAAATCGTCAATTCGGCCAGATTTCGACCTACAGTCCACCTTGTAATCCCGCCACGACCGGGCCTTCCCGCCGCGGGCCGACGGGGCACTGGTCACCGGCCCCTGGCTGTGGACGTGACAGATCGCGACGGCGAGCGCGTCCGCCGCGTCGTGTGGCGTCGGCACTTCCGGCAGGCCGAGGAGGATGCGCACCATCTCCTGGACCTGGTGCTTCTCCGCGCGGCCGTAGCCGACCACGGCCAGCTTGATCTGGGCCGGCGTGTACTCCGCGACCTCGAATCCGCTCTCCACCGCCGCCAGCACCGCCACGCCGCGCGCGTGCCCGAGCTTGAGCGCGCTGCGCACGTTGACGGCGTGGAAGAGGCTCTCGATGGCGACGCACTCCGGCCGGTGATCGGCCAGGAGTGCGGTCAGCCGCCTGTAGATCGTCAGGAGTTGAGCGGGAAAGCCGTCGCGACGGACCGTGGCGATCGCCCCGCAGTCGACGAGGCGGTGGCGGCGGCCGTCGGTATCCACGCACCCGTAGCCGGTGCGCTCGGAGCCGGGATCGATCCCGAAGATCCTCACGTGAGCGAGGCCTCGAGCTCCTTCTCGTCAACGTCGAAGTTCGACCAGACGTGCTGCACGTCCTCGTGATCCTCGAGCACGTCCATCAGCCTGAGCATCGACTGGGCTTCCTTGCCCGTCAGCTTGACGTACTCGAACGGCACCATCGCGACCGCCGCGCTCGCCGGCTCGATGTTCATCTTCGTCAGGGACTCGCGCACGGCGTGGAAGCTCTCCGGCGCGGTGAGGATCTCCCAGCTGTCGCCGTCCTCCTGCATGTCGTCGGCGCCCGCCTCGAGCACCGCCGCCATCAGCGTCTCCTCGTCGGCCTGGCTCTTGTCGACAATCAGCTGGCCGCGCTTGCTGAACTTCCGCAGCGCCGTGTTCCTGTCGGCCATCTTGCCGTTGTACTTGTCGAGGAGATGCCGGATCTCGCCCACCGTCCGGTTCTTGTTGTCCGTCAGCCCTTCCATGATGATGGCGGTGCCGCCCGGACCGTAGGCCTCGTACACGACCTCCTCGTAGTTGACGCCGGGCTCCTCGCCCGTGCCGCGCCGGATGGCCCGCTTGATGTTCTCGGCGGGCATGTTCACCGACTTGGCTTCGGCGATGATCGTCCTCAACCGCGGATTCGAGTCGGGATCGCCGCCGCCCGCTCGCGCGGCGACGCTGATCTCCTTGATAATCCGCGTGAAGATCCGGCCCCGCTTGGCGTCGGCGGCGCCCTTCTTGTGCTTAATCGTGTGCCACTTGGAATGGCCAGACATCAGGGAAACTCCATAAAAAACACGTGGAAAAGCGCAAGGATTGTACCATAGGACCTTCGAGGTCAACAAGTTGCGACGGTCGGGCAGTCGTTCGGCAGGCGGGCTCAGGCCCGGCGGGGCGCGAGGCTGGCGACGGCGGAAAGGAGCGCGGCCATGTCGAGCGGCTTGCCGAACGTGTGCGCGGCCCCGAGGTCGCGGGCGAGCATCAGCACGGATTGTCCCGCGCCCGGCCGGCCGCCGCCCGACATCGCGATCAGGTTCACGCCCGGCCGTCTCCGGCGCATCTCGACCATCATCTCCAGGCCGTTCATCTTCGGCATCAGGATGTCGGTGAGGACGACGTCCGGGCGGGCCTCGTCGAAGACCGCGAGGGCATCGATGCCGTTGCCGGCCTCCACGACCTCATGGCCTGCCCCCTCGAGGAAGACGTGGACCACGCGACGCACGACGAGGTCGTCTTCGACCAGGAGGACTTTACCCACGAAGGTCTCCTTGCGGCTGGGGTGCGACAGGGCGGGGGCTGGCAGGCGAAGAATCGCCTTAATTGGGTGCCCGGCTCAAGCGACAAGTGATGTCACGAGGTGCCAAGTCGTGCCATGGCGCGACGTGTCAGGCCAATGGCGCAACTTGGCGTAACCTGGCGTGTCGCCCGATGAGCATCACGACCAGGCGACAGATTCCGATTCGGGATGTTTGGTCAATCGCCCAATTCGCGAAATGGAGCGAAATGGCCATTGAGTGCAGCTCTGCGGCTGGGTAGTCGGCAGGGCCCGGTCGAGCCGATAATCCACGGTGGAGGGTACGTCGTGGCCGACATCGGGTTCATCCGCGCGGCGCTCGCCCTGGGCGGCCTGGGCGCGGCGGCACTGCTCGCGGCATACCGCCTGCACGCGGGTCGCCGCCGAGAGGCGGAGCTGAAACTCCGTTTGCAGGAAGCGACCGTCGAGCTCGAGCAGGCCAACGTGCGCCTCGAGGAGATGGCGACCCGGGACGAACTGACCGGGATCCGGAATCGCCGCTATTTCCTCGAGCAGCTGGAACTCGAGTGGCAGCGTGCGGCGAACACCCACGAGCCGGTGTCGCTCGTCCTGGCGGACATCGACGCGTTCAAGGCGCTGAACGACACGTATGGCCACGCGGAAGGTGACAGCAGCCTGGCGCGCGTCGCTGCCTGCATGCGCGCCGCGGCCCGTCGCCCGTCGGATTGCGTGGCGAGGGTCGGAGGAGAAGAGTTCGCGATCCTGCTGCCCGCCACCGATACGCAAGGCGCCCTGACGTTCGCCGAGCGCGTAAGGCGGGACGTCGAGGCGCTCCGCATCCCGAACGCGCACTCGCCGGTGCGCCCCAGCGTCACACTCAGCCTCGGCGTCTCCACCACCCGGCCCCGCCTGCCGGAGCCTGCGCCGAGCCTCGTGGCCGCGGCCGATCGGGGCGTGACCCGGTCGAAGGCGGATGGCCGCAACCGCGTGACCTACGAGGATTGGTCGCCCGCGGGCGTCAGCGCTTCTGCGCAAGGATGAGCCAGACGTCGGCACGAAGATCCCACGCCCGGCCCCGGTAGTCGCCCAGTACCGCCGTCGCGCGGAAGCCCGCCTTCTCCACGCGGCCAACGAGCGCGGCGAGCGGAAGCGTTCGGAACGCCAGCGAGAAACGGTGCCGGCGAATCTTCGATCCCCGGCGGTCCACGTACTCCTGGTCGAACAGCGTCAGGCGCCGCCGCCTGTCCTGGCGGACCGATTCGAGCAGCGTCACGTGGGCCCCGGTCCGCTCGTTGCGCCCGCGGAAGGTGACCCGGTTCTCATATTCGTCCCACGCCGGCAGATCCGGCACGAGGTCGATCCCCAGCACGGCGCCCGTCCGCAGGACTCGCGCGGCCTCGGTGAGCGTCGAGGACAGGTCGCGGTCGCGCGTGAGCGACTGCAGCATGCCGTAGGGCGCCATCACTACGGAGAACGTGCCGTCCCCGAACGGCAGGTGCCGGATGTCGCCGAGCACCAGGCGCGGCCGCCGCGCGCGGGGGAGCTTCCGTGCCCGCACCGTGGCGAACGCGAGCATCGGGCGCGAGCGATCGACGCCGACCACCCGCGCCCCGGTCCGAGCGACCGGCATCGTCAAGCGACCGGTGCCGCAGCCGAGTTCGAGGACGGGGCCGCCCTCGCGCCGCGCCAGGTCCTGCCAGAATCGCACGTCCTGTCGGCCCATCGTGCGCGCGTTCTCCCAGTCGTAGAACGGCGCGTACTCGTCCCAACCCTGCCAGCCTTCGGTTGAAGCCATCGTCAGTCACCCGGTCGCGGAGCGGAGGAACGGCAAATCGCCAAATGATACACTCCCCGGCATGCCGGACCGCTCCCTGGAGAGCTACCGCGCCGAGTTCCCGATCCTCGAGCGCACCACCTACATGATCAGCAACTCGCTGGGCGCGATGCCGCGCGCCACGGCCGCCTCGCTCGCCGAGTACGCGGGCACCTGGGCCACGCGCGGCGTCCGGGCCTGGGAAGATCGATGGTGGGAGATGGCGCTCGAGGTGGGCGACCGCGTGGGGCGAATCATCGGTGCCCCGGCGGGCTCGGTGAGCATGCACGACAACGTCACGACCGCCGAGATGGTCGTCCTCTCCTGCCTCCACCCCCAGGGCCGGCGCAGGAAGATCGTGTGCAGCGCGGCCGACTTTCCCTCGATGGTCCATCTATACCGGGCGCAGGAGGCGCTTGGCTTCGAGCTCCACGTGGTACCGAACGACGGGGGGCTGAACGTCTCGGAGGAACGGCTGGTGGACGCGATCGACGAGGAGACGCTCGTGGTCGCGTGCTCGCACGTGCTCTTCCGCACCTCGTTCATCGTCGATCCGCGTCCGATCGTCCAGCGAGCGCACGCGAAGGGTGCGCTCGTCATGCTGGACGCCTACCAGGCTGCCGGCATCGTGCCGCTCGACGTCACGGCGCTCGACGTCGACTTCGCAACCGGCGGCTGCCTCAAGTGGCTCTGCGGCGGCCCCGGCAACGGCTTCCTGTACACGCGCCCCGACCTGCTGAAATCGCTGGCGCCGCGCTTCACCGGCTGGCTTGCGCTCGCAAACCCGTTCGCCTTCGACATCGAGGACGGGACGCTGCGCGAGGACGCGATGCGGATGATGAACGGCACGCCGGCCATCCCCACCTTCTATGCCGCCATCCCGGGTCTGGACATCGTCGCCGAGGTCGGCATCGATCGGATTCGCGACCGGTCGCGCCGCATGACCGCCCGCCTGCTGGAACTGATCGACGAACACGGCTGGCCGACGGCGACGTCCCGCGACCCGGAGCGGGTGGCGGGCACCGTCGCGATCGACGTACCCGACGCCCTCGCCGCCTCGCGCGCGTTGAAGGCACGCGACGTCCTCGTCGACTACCGGCCGAAGGTGGGCATCCGCGTGTCACCCCACTTCTACAATACCTTCGAGGAAATCGACCGGCTCGTCGCCGAACTCGCCGACATCCTGGGGCAGGGTGCCGTCGGCGAGAAGGGCCGTGGGCTGGTCACGTAGGTCACGTAACAGACTGCCATTTTGTGAAAATTTGACGGGCCATAAGCTGTTCGGCTGTCATAATTTTTCCCATCTCGCCATTTCTCCGAAAGCGCTAAGATGTTACTCCGTCGGACGACGTATGACGTTCTCCGAAGGAGCCGTCTTATGAGCACAGGCTGGAACCATCGCTACGCCCAACGCACACAACGCATGACCAGCTCCGCGATCCGCGAGCTGCTCAAGCTGACCGAGCAGCCCGACGTGATTTCCTTCGCGGGCGGCCTTCCGGGACCCGAGTTGTTCCCGGTCGAGGAACTGAAGGAAGCGACTGAAACGGTCCTCGAGCAGAAGGGCCGCAAGGCGCTGCAGTACAGCACGACGGAAGGCTATCCGCCGCTGCGCGAGATGCTCGTGCGGCACATGGCGCGCTACGGCATCGTCGTCGGCCTGGACAACGTCCTGATCACGAGCGGCTCTCAGCAGGCGCTGGATCTGATTGGCAAGGTCCTCATCAACACGGGCGACAAGATCCTCACAGAGAACCCCACGTACCTCGGCGCGCTGCAGGCGTTCACGATGTACGGCGCCGACTATGTGACCGTGCCGGTGGATGACGAGGGGATGCGCGTGGACAGGATGGACGAGGCGCTGCGCGCCGGGCCGAAGTTCATGTACGTGCTGCCGAACTTCCAGAACCCGTCGGGCGTCACGCTGTCCCTCGAACGCCGGCAAGCGATCATCAAGAACTCGGATCACTACGGCATCCCGATCATCGAGGACGACCCGTACGGCCAGCTGCGCTACGAGGGCGACCACATCAAGCCGTTGGTCGTGCTCGACGCGGAATGCCTGGAGTGCCAGCACAACGGCAAGTACAGCGGGAACGTGATCTACCTCAGCACGTTCAGCAAGACCCTGGCGCCGGGGTTGCGGCTCGGGTGGATCGTCGCGCCGAAGGAAGTGATTCTCCGCCTCGTGCAGGCCAAGCAGGGCACGGACCTGCACTCGAGCACGTTCGACCAGATGGTTGCCTACGAGGTCGGCCGCGGCGGCTTCCTCGACCGGCACGTTCACCGGATTCGCGAGGTCTACGGGCGCCGACGGACGATCATGATCAAGGCGCTGGAGCGGGCGATCCCGGGCGCCGAGGCGATCGGCGTCCGGTGGACGCGGCCGCAGGGCGGGCTCTTCCTCTGGGCGACGCTGCCGGAACCGGTCGACACCGTCGAACTGCTGAAGGACGCCGTGCGCGACAAGGTGGCCTTCGTGCCCGGCCGCTACTTCTTCGCCAACGGCGGCGGCACGAACACGATCCGCCTCAATTTCAGCAACGCCACGGAAGAGCAGATCGAGGAAGGGATCGCCCGCCTGGGGCGCGTCATCCTGCGAGCGGTCGAGGCGACGAAAGTGGCGGTGACGGCGTAGGCCTCGGCCCGACGAGCGTCGGGCCGATCTCCGTCGATTTGACCAGGCAGGCGTCGGGCCCAAGGACGCCGCTAACCTTGCCCCGGCAAAGCGTTCCCGGTACCCTTGTACAGATGAAGAGCAAGGTTGCGGCGCTGTGGGTGGACCCGGCCACCGTCCTGGAGTCGACGGAGCGGCTGTGCGAGCTCGGCGGAATGCGCGAGGCGCTCGACCCGCGGGCGACGACGATCCTCAAGGACAACATTTCCTGGCACTTCCCGTTCCCCGGCGCGAACACCACGCCGTGGCAGCTCGAGGGATCGATCCGCGCCCTGCGCTCGTCCGGCTACCGCGACCTCACCTGCGTCCAGAACAAGACCGTCGTCACCGACGCGTTCAAGGGCGAGGATCTCAACCGCTACCTGCCGATCCTGTCGCAGTACGAGGTACCGATCCTCTACAACTTCCGGGACGAAGACATGGCGTGGGTCCGCTACGAGCCGAAGGCGCGGATGCACGTGCTGCAGACGATCTTCCCCGAGGGGATCCACATCCCCGACTACTTCTTCGGCAAGAACATCGTCCACCTGCCGACGGTCAAGTGCCACATCTACACCACGACGACCGGCGCGATGAAGAACGCGTTCGGCGGCCTGTTGCACACGCACCGTCACTACACCCACAGCTGGATCCACCGCACGCTCGTGGACCTGCTGGCCATCCAGAAGGAGATCCACACCGGTCTCTTCGCGGTGATGGACGGGACGACGGCGGGGAACGGCCCGGGGCCGCGCACGATGTACCCGGTCGTGAAGAACCTGATGCTCGCGTCGCGCGACCAGGTGGCGATTGACGCGGTCGCGGCGAAGATGATGGGGTTCGATCCGCTCTCCCTCGAATACATCAACGTCGCGCACGCCGACGGCCTCGGGGTCGGCGACCCGCGCGAGATCGAGATCGTCGGTGACGACGTGTCGCGCGAATCGTGGGGCTTCCGGGTGGGCGACAACCTCGCGAGCCTGGGCGGCGACCTGTTCTGGTTCTCGCCGCTGAAGGTCTTCCAGAAGCTGCTGTTTCACACGCCGATCGTCCACCTGTTCGTCTTCGCGTCCGAGGCCTACCACGATTACTACCGGTGGCCGGCGAAAGACCGGAGGACGTTCGAGCGCTGGCGCCGGGACACCACTTGGGGCGCCCTGTTCCAGCAGTACCGAGAAGGGCCCGCTGGGCGCTGCGGCAGCCGCGCCTGCGCCCCGCCTGCCGTAACCGCGCCCGAGCCCGTCGCCCAATCTGCGATCCGGGACGTCTTGCCGGCTTGCCGGAACTGCGCGCCGCGGAGTCGGACCTCCCCAAAACGCTCGCGTTCCCGCGGATTGGCTGGTGGCGCCGGCCTTGCTCATCGGTTGGGCGTGGAGAGCCTCATCCCTGCGGAACGTGTCGAGAGCAAAACCCGACCTCGCGCAGCTCTACGCGGTTGAGACGCGCGTCCTCGTCCAGGCGGTCACCCGTAACCGCCGACGCTTCCCCGCCGATTTCATGTTTCAGTTGACCGACTCGGAGGTGGCAATCTTGAAATCACAAATTGTGATTTCAAGTTGGGGCGGCGCACGGCGGGCGAATCCGTACGCGTTCACGGAGCAGGGGGTCGCGATGCTGTCGAGCGTCCTCCGGTCGGCGCGCGCGATCCAGGTGAACATCGACATCATGCGGACGTTCGTGCGCGTCCGCCAGTTCCTTGCATCGCAAGAAGCTCTTGCCCGCCGCCTGACCTCGCTCGAGGACAAATACGACGCGCAGTTCAAGGTGGTGTTCGAATCACTGCGCCGATACCTGCTGCCGCCGCATCGACGGCGGCGGCGGATCGGCTTCTGAACAGGAGGCAGACCGATGGCGGCCACCAGTTTCATCGACGGGGTCTACAACTACTGCGACCGATGGTGCGAGCGCTGCCGGTTCACGGCAAGGTGCCGCGTCTTCGCCATGCACTCGAAGCACGATGCGGCCGGCTTGGATCCGTTCGAATCGGTCGCGGCATCGCTCGCTGAAGCCCGCGCGGCGCTCCAGCACGCGGCCGTCGAGTACGGCGTCGACGTGGGCGCGCCGCCGGCCGCCGACGACCTCGCGCGCGAGGAGGCGCAGGCCGCCCTCGCCGCCGGGCACCCGCTGACGGTCGCCGCCCGCGAGTACATGGAATTGGCGCGCGCGAGGATCGGCGCCCTCGCGCTCGACGGCCCCGCCGGACCGCTGGAAGTGATCCAGTGGTTCCACACGATGATCTTCGTCAAGGTTCACCGCGCCGTGTCCGGACGGCTCCACGACGAGGAGACAGACCCGGAGTGGCCGAGCGACGCGGACGGATCCGCAAAGGTCGCGTTGATGGGAATCGAGGAATCGCTGGTCGCCTGGACCGACGTGTCTTCGACGCTCCCCGCGACGCTGACGTCGATCTTGCCGGTCATCGAGCACCTCGACCGGCTCCGGTGCGGTGTCGAAGCGGCCTTCCCCGGAGCGCGGGCGTTCCTCCGGCCGGGCTTCGACGTCCCTGGCGACGCCGACACGACTCCCGGCGCTACATCCACCTCTTCCTCCTGAACCACCACACCATCCCCGCCGCGATGGCGATGCACAGCGTCCAGAAGAACCCGTAGCCCCATCGCCAGCCAATTTCCGGGAAGTACTGGAAGTTCATCCCGTAGACACCGGCGACGAACGTGAGGGGGATGAAGATCGTGCCGACGATCGTCAGGAACTTCATCACCTCGTTGAGCTTGGTGCTCATCGCCGTCATGTAGGTCTCGGTCAGCCCGATGGCAATCTCGCGGTAGGTCTCGATGATGTCGATGATCTGGACGGCGTGGTCGTACACGTCGCGAAGGTAGGTGCGCGTGGAGTCGCTCAGGCAGTCGTGGGGCTCGCGCTGCATGGTGCTGATGACTTCCCGCATCGGCCACATGGCGCGGCGGAAGAGCAGCAGCTCGCGTTTCAGTTCGTGGATGTCCTGGATCGCCGCTGGCGAGGACTGCTGAAGCACGGAAGCTTCAACCTCCTCGAGCCGGTCGCCGTAGTGCTCGAGCAGCGGAAAACAGTGGTCCACGATGGCGTCCAGCAGCGAGTAGACCAGGAAGCTGGCGTCGTTCGCGCGCAGCCTCGACCCCGGCGCCTGAAGCCGCTGACGAATCACGTCCCACACGTCGCCGCGGCTCTCCTGGAAGGTGAGGACCGTTCGATGACCCAGGAAGATGCTGATCTGCTCGCCCTTCAAGTGGCCCGCGTGCAGCTCGAGCATGCGAACGATGATGAACAGTCGCGCCTGGTAGCCCCCGGTTTCCGCGTACGGCTCCACCTTCGGCCTATGCGTGACGTGGAGCACATCCTCGATCGCGAGCGGGTGCAGCCTGTACTTCGCGGCGAACGCGCGAATCACCCGCATGTCGGTGAGGCCGTCCACGTTGATCCATCGCACGACGGCCCACTCCGGCCGGTGGCCTTGCACGAATGCCGACAGGTCGCTGATCTCCTCGACCCGCACCTGCCCGGGACCGTAGTCGATGCACGTGACGGCCGCCGGCTCCGCGCCGCTCGGCATTCTCGACAACTGATCCAGGTCGATTCCCGCAACCGCTCCAGGGGCGGACGTCTTCCGCAGCCGAGGCAGGCGATGTCGCAAAGACGAGCGCCGCCGCTTCTCCGCCGGCGGGGCGGGCGACTGGTTGCTGCCCGGCTCTGTCGCTTCTTCGGTCATCGATGCCTCCTGCGGACGCGGGCGCGGAACGGTGACGATTATAACGGTGCCTTGACGGACCCTATCTCACGATCAAGGCGCTCCGCGCGGGGTCGCGCCGGCGGGGCCGGCCGCGACCGTCTGATACACTCGTTCCCGTGGAAGGGTTTCACGAGCGAATCCAGGGTGCGGTCCTTCTCGGTCCCATGGCGAAGGGCTGCAATCTCCCGTACCGGCGCTTGTGCGTCGAACTCGGCGCACGGATCACCGTCAGCGAGATGACGCTGGCCAGGCGACTTCGTCAGAAGCGCCGGTCGGAATATGCGCTCATCCGCCGGGCGCCGGACGAGCCGTGCTTCGGAGTCCAGCTGGCCGGGAACAAGCCTGACGAGCTCGGCTGGGCGGCCGGCCTTGCCGAGGCGCGCGGAGCAGATTTCGTCGATCTCAACCTCGGATGTCCGATCGACCGCTTCACGCGCATCGGTCTCGGCGCCTCTCTGGGCCGACAGCCCAATCGCGTCCGCCGTCTGGTTGAGGCGATGAAGGCCGGCGTCACCCGCGTGCCCATCACTGTGAAGATTCGCCTCGGCTGGAACGACGACGACCGCAACTACCTCGATGTCGCGCGCGCGGCCGTCGACGGCGGCGCAGCGGCTATCGCGGTCCACGGCCGCACGCGAGATGCGCGGTACCGGTTCGCGGCGGACTGGGATGCCATCGGGGAGGTCGCCCGGTCGGTGCCCGTGCCGGTCATCGGCAACGGCGACATCCTCTTCGCGCACGAGGCGGCGGCGGCGCGCGAGCGCTCCGGCTGCGCGGCCGTGATGGTCGCGCGCGGCGCGTTGATCAAGCCGTGGATCTTCCGCGAGGCGGGCGAGGGCTATCTCGACATGTCGGGCGAAGAGCGCCTGGCCATCTACAACCGCTACGTCGAGTTGGCGCTCGCTCACTGGGGAGACGACGAACGCGGGCGCAGGCAGGTCGCCGAGTTCGCGACGTGGCACGCGGGCTTCTGGTGCCGATACGCGCCGCGGCGGCCAGACGGCTCGTGGCCCGCGATGCAGGAGCGCGAGTCGCTCACTTTCGCTCGTTCCCCGCTCGAGGCGCTGCTCGCGCGCCAGGACGATGAGGCGCACGCGTGGATCGTCGAGCGCCTGATGGCTGGCGACGGGATCGACCCCGCGGCCGCGCCACCGCCGGCCTCGGAAGGGCGGCCGCTCGAGGAGACAGAGGCCTCGGGTTGACCCCTCGTGTCATTGCTCGACGGTCACAAGGCCCAGCGCGGCCAATGTCCTGCCCGTCCGTTTCACGAAGTCGGGAATCGATGCGAACGGCGCCTTGTCCCGCTCGCCGATCAGCGCCGCGGCAGTTGTCCGGTCGGTGCCGGCCGCCAGCCACTCCGCCTCGCCCGCGGCATTGAGATCGAAGTCCAGCTCGAACGCCTGCCCGAGCATCTTCAACTCCAGCTTCACCTTCGGCGCCCGGACGGGCAGGACAGGTCCGAGGCGTCGTCGCAGCGTCGCCGGATCGTTCCAGGCTGCCTGCAGCGTCGCCTCGCGGGACGCGTCGATCTCCGTGAACAGGGGCTTGGTCGCATCGAAGTCGAGCACGAGGGCGTCGTGGTAGAGCGCCGACCACTTGGCGCGGATGTCGGGTTGCGCCGTCACGCCCCTCGACACGCTGACGAAGCGCGAGACCGCGATCGTGCGCGCGGGGGAACCGGGCGCGCCGACGGCGGAGACGAGGTCGACGAGATCGGGTCTGAAGGCCTCCGGAGCGGGCAGCGCCGCGATGGCTCGCAGCATCACCTGTTCCGCCTCGAGCAAGGGCTGCTGCTGGAGGCCCTCGCCTGCCTTCGCGCCGCCCTCTTCCGCGATGCCTACCACCGTCCAGAAAATCGTCGCCGCCGCGACGCCCTCCGACGCGACCATCGCGTTCGCCGGCTTGAGCACGGATCGGTCGCGTGATGGATCGTACTGGGATCGCAGGTAATCGCCCGGGTAAATGTGCCCGGCAAAGGCCGGCCAGGTATCGCGAACCGCCTGGTACCGCGCCCAGGTCTGCGAGAACGTCATCAGGTCGCCGATCGGCACGTAGAACTCCGCACGCCGGCTGTTCTTCAGATCGAATGCTGGGGCCAGGCGGTGG
The DNA here is from genome assembly GCA_963724775.1 of uncultured Acidobacteriota bacterium. Classification (GTDB taxonomy): domain Bacteria; phylum Acidobacteriota; class Vicinamibacteria; order Vicinamibacterales; family Fen-181; genus CAVRWB01. Next base: position 7,010 of record CAVRWB010000012.1, on the reverse strand, counting down.
TAGAACGCCCGCATCTCGGCTTGCCGGCCGTAGTGGGCCCACATGGTCTCGAAGTGGATCGCGTATCCCTCCGCTAGCGCGGTGAGCGGATCGGTGACGGCGAAGGTCGAGTGCGGGCCGGCCGACCACCAGGGCGACGCGCGCCGGCCGCCCGTGGCGATTGTGTGCAGGAGGTGCGCGCCCTCGTGAATCAGCGTGTTGCTCAAGCTCTGCGAGTCCAGTTCGAGCAGGAGGTAGGGGACCTCCGGGTGGTCCTCGATCCCCGCGTCCGCCTGCAGGCGGAATCCCTTCTCGGCGTGGTTTCCCCCGCGCTGGACCACGATCGGGAGGCGGGCGGGCATCCAGTCGGGCGGCGGCGGGTAGGTGTGCCAGGCCCACGAGACGAGCGAGCGCGTGAAGCGGGCGGCCTCGTTGTCCACCAGGCGCTCGGCGTCTTTCAATCGTGCGTCGCCCGCGGGGATCGGCCGGTACAGCGGGAGGCTGTCGCCTGCCGCGCGTTCACCGGCCGGCTCCAACCACAGAACCGGGATGAGTGCGTCGGCGACCACCGCGGCCGCCGGCGCCCCGCGGTCCTGCGTCGGAGCGGTCGCGGCGAAGGACGCGACGGCGGGGCCAAGGATGAGGCTCGTCATCAGCAAGGTGCGGGTTATCGCGTTCATTCCATTCACCGCGCTGCAGTTGCGTCGGAGGACGCGACGCGCTAGTCTCAGAGAGACATCCACGTCAAACCAGTCCGAGGCGGGCGCTCGCCAGGGAGCCTCCATGACACGCGCCGAGATCGAGAGACGGCTGCTCCATCACCACGAGTGTTTCCTGCGCCGTGATCCCCCCGCGCTCGCCGCCAACCACTCGGCGGACGGTACCTTCGAAAGCCCCGCGACCGGGCTCGTGCGCGGGCGTGCGGCGATCGAGGCCGTCTACAGCTCCTGGTTCAAGGGCTTCCCCGACCTTTTGCTCAGCTGGGAAGACGAGGTGATCGAGGGCGACCGCGCCGTCTTCTTCTGGACATTGACGGGTACTGCGAGCGGTCCGTTCTACGGCATCGTCGGAAGCGGCACGCAAGTAAAAGCGAACGGCGCGGGCGACTACCGTTTCGGACCGGACGGTATCGAGTCCGCCCGGCACGTCTTCGACTGGACCGCGGTGCTGGTCGCGACCGGCGTGCTCAAGGCGAAGCCCGCGTAGGCAGAGAGGGTAAGGCTCAGGGCCTCAGCGCGGCCTGCTTTCTACCGCTCGTCGTCGTCATCGTCGGCCAGCGCCGCGAGTGCACGAATGAACGCCGCGCGAACCGGCGGCGGCATCACGCTGTCCTTTCCCTTCACCGACTTCCAGATGATCTCGTTCAGCGGCTGCTCTGGCGCAAGGTCCGCCTCGGCGAGATACATCGCCGCCGACGCGGCGGCCCCCCAAGCGTTGGCGGCGTTCTTCTCCTGGATGTCGATGCCGGCCGGGCGGGCCTTGAAGGGCGTCAGCACGGGCGCCGGCTGGAATGCCGCGTACATCGGGGTCGCACCGGCGTCGAGGTTGCTCATCGGAGGCAGGCCGAGGATCAGCTCGATCGTGCGCAGCATCGCGGCGGTGTCGTAGAGCGTCGAATCGACGCTGGCGCGCCGGATGAAGGGGCTCGCGACGAGCGCGATCGAGCGGTGCGTGTCCACGTGGTCAGGGCCCGCCTGCGCGTCGTCTTCCAGGACGAAGATCGCGGATTCCTTCCAGAAACGGCTGTTGCTGATCGCTTCGACCACCCGGCCGAGGGCCACGTCGTTCTCCCCCACCATGGCGCGCGGCGTCGGGTATCCGGCCCGCGTCCCGGCGGTGTGGTCGTTGCCGAGACGGATGATGTTCAGCCGCGGCAGCGCCCCGGACTGCTCGAACTGCCGGAACTCCTCGAGCCAGACGTCGACCCGCTTGTTGTCCGGGATCGTCAGGTCGTACGGCGCGTAGTTCGGGTGCACCAGTCCTTTCAGCCCCGGCACCGTCGCGACGACATCCCCCTTGCCCGAATCGTGCTCGTCCTCGGGCTCCGGGCCGCGCATCGCGAATTCGCCGTAGCTGCGGACACTGACCTTGGCCCGCGTGCAGGCGTCCCAGATGTAGCCGTTCAAGGGTGCCGTGACGTTGCCGTAGGCGTTGCGCATCTTGCCCCCGCCCTCGCTCATGTAGCGGGCGCCGCGGCCGCCGTAGTTCGTCGGCCAGATCTTCTCCACGAAGTCGGTGGCGTACGCGCCTGTCGAGTAGGCGTGTCCGTCGTAGCTCACCTCGGCGTCCACGTAGAAGTTGTCGAGCACGACGAACTCGCGGGCGATGGCGTGGGCGTTTGGCGTCACGTCCTCGCCGAAGAGGCAGAGGTTCGGGTCGCCGTTGCCGCGCTCGAGGTCGCCCAGGATCTGGTCGTAGGTGCGGTTCTCGCGAATGATGTAGAAGACGTGCTTGATGGGCGACGGGTCGCCGACCTTGCTGCGGAATCGGGACTGGCCGCCGGCGCCGCGGTCGGCGCCAGGATGCTCGAGGCCGTCACCGGCGCCATCGCGTAGACGGTCTTGGTCATCGCCGCCAGGGCGTCGGGCGGCTGGCACGGGCAGGATCGAGAGCGAGCCCTGGAGCAGCGCGCCGCTGTATTGTTCCCCCATGCCGGGGATCCCGGGGTGGCTGCCGCGCGGGTTGGCCTGCGAGGTAAGGCCCTTCCCGCTGAGGATGTAGATGCGCGAGCCGTCCTTGTTGAAACGGGCGGCGGTCGGGTACCAGCCGGTCGGGATGAACCCGCTCACCACGCTCCGCTGCGGATCGGTGACGTCCACCACGGCCACCGCGTTGTTGTCCGCGTTGGCCACGAGCAGGGTCTTTCCGTCCGGGGACAGCCCGAGGCCGTTTGGCGTCGCCCCGGGCGGCGCGATTCGGGAAGAGCGCGACCGAGATCTGCTCGATCGCCTTGTTCGACCGCGAGGTCGACGGCCCACACGGTGTTGGTGTTCGCGCACGCGACGAAGAGCCTGCGCGCCGTCCTTCGAGAAGACCATGGCGTTCGGGTGCTCGCCCACGGGGATCTCGCCCCGCCTCTCGAGCGTCGCGGCGTCGAACGCCAAGACCTTGGCGCCGCCCCATACCGACACGTACACCGTTCTGCCGTCGGGCGACACGACGCAGGTGTAGGCTTCCGCGCCCACGTCCACGGTCTGCTTGACCAGGCCCGACTTGAGGTCGAGTTGTGTCAGGGCCTCACCGAGCACATGCACGGCGTAGACGAAGCGGCCGTCCGCGGACAGCGCGATCCCGCCGACGAAGCTCTGTTCGACCGGCTCGGGGCGGTTGATCCCCGGCATCGGCTTCTGCGTGTCGCGGCCGAGCGCGTAGCTGGCACCCGCGGTGAGCTTTCCCGGCGTCCAATAGAACTCATTGACGGTGGTTTGGCCGGCGCCCGAGGAGAAGACCCGGCGGCCATCGGGGTGCCACGCGAGCCCCAGCCACGCGTGATCGAGCGTCGTCTTCGACGACACGTAGCCCCGCCGCAGGTCGACGACGGTCAGCGTCGGCTTGGCATGCCCGTTGTTCGTCACGACCAGGTAGTTGCCGTCGGGCGATTCCACCATCGCCAGCGGCAGGTCGCCGATGGAGAGGTGCCGCCCGGCCGGCTTGATCTTCCAGCCATTGGGAAGCAGGGTGACGCCCTGGCCGAGGCTGCCGGGCCAGGCCGGCGCGGCGGGGCCGCGCTGGGCGATGGATCCGACGACGGCGGCGAGGACGAACAGGGAGCAGAGGCAGGCGACGGCGAGGAAGCGGCGGTTGCGCATGGGGCCGAATTGTACACGGCTTAGGCCTTCGATGCGCAAATACGGCAACGTATTGCGCCCTCAGGACTAAGTGCTGAGCCCCTCGACGGTGCTCGGGGCTCCCTGAGCGTAGCCGAAGGGAGCGAGCACGAGCGGCCACGTGCACCGAAACGATTCGTGGCCGTACTTGCGAGTCGAAGCACTTAGGACTTAAGGCTTAAGGCTTAAGGCGGCACGAGCGACAAGACAGGCAGAAGCGGCGGGGATTGCGGCTTGGCGATTGCCGAGGCGCTGAGTTCTGAGCCCGTGAGCCCAAGCCGTGAGCCCTGAGCCGTACAAAGAAAAGGCCTGACGGAGGGTTGTCCTCCACGTCAGGCCTTCAGATACTCCCGGCAGTGACCGAGGCTCCGCTTTGGAGTTGGCGGAGCGGAACGCGACGCCAACTCCTATGAAAACGCGCCACCGGAGGCGCGTTTTCCGCGGAGCAGGGCTCAGGCAGGTAGGTCACTGCCGGTACAAAGAAAAAGGCCTGACGGAGGGTTGTCCTCCACGTCAGGCCTTCAAGATACTCCCGGCAGTGACCGAGGCTCCGCTTTGGAGTTGGCGGAGCGGAACGCGACGCCAACTCCTATGAAAACGCGCCACCGGAGGCGCGTTTTCCGCGGAGCAGGGCTCAGGCAGGTAGGTCACTGCCGGTACAAAGAAAAAGGCCTGACGGAGGGTTGTCCTCCACGTCAGGCCTTCAAGATACTCCCGGCAGTGACCTACTCTCCCACAGAGTCGCCTCTGCAGTACCATCGGCGGTAGCAGGCTTAACTTCCGTGTTCGGAATGGGAACGGGTGTGGCCCTGCTCCTGTGACCACCGGGAAAAGGTTCCGTATGAAAACGCCACCCGGAGTGGCGTCTTCGACGGAATATCTTTGAACGCGCCTCGCGGCGGCTGTGGCCGCTCTTCCTCGACGACATGCGCGCCCAAGGGCGCGAGGCGATTCAAACCGATTCGGTAGGGGCGACACATGGTGTCGCCCCTACCGACAACTGATTACCCTGCAAACGGTAGTTCTTTCCTAAACGCGCGCGCAGCGCGTCTGAATAGATTTTATGGTCAAGCCTCACGGCTGATTAGTACCAGTTAGCTTAGGATGTCGCCACCCTTACACACCTGGCCTATCACCTGGTAGTCTTCCAGGAGCCTTTAGGAGCCTTACGGCTCGGGAGATCTCATCTTGGGGAGGGTTTCACGCTTAGATGCCTTCAGCGTTTCTCCCTTCCGCACGTAGCTACCCAGCGCTACCCTTGGCAGGATAACTGGTACACTAGAGGTGCGTCCATCCCGGTCCTCTCGTACTAAGGACAGCCCCCCGCAAATCTCCTGCGCCCATGGCAGATAGGGACCGAACTGTCTCGCGACGTTCTAAACCCAGCTCACGTACCGCTTTAACCGGCGAACAGCCGGACCCTTGGAACCTGCTACAGCTCCAGGATGCGATGAGCCGACATCGAGGTGCCAAACCTGAGCGTCGATGTGAACTCTTGGCTCAGATCAGCCTGTTATCCCCGGCGTACCTTTTATCCGTTGAGCGATGGCCCTTCCATGCGGAACCACCGGATCACTAAGGCCTGGTTTCCCACCTGCTCGACTTGTAGGTCTCGCAGTCAAGCTCGCTTCTGCCTTTGCACTCTACGGCTGGTTTCCAAACAGCCTGAGCGAACCTTCGCGCGCCTCCGTTACAGTTTAGGAGGCGACCGCCCCAGTCAAACTACCCGCCTAGCAGTGTCCCTGTCCTGGATAACAGGACGAGGTTAGAACGCCGAAACATTAAGGGTGGTATCTCACCGTTGACTCCCCGGACCCCAAGAAGCCCGGTTCAAAGTCTCCCACCTATCCTGCGCATAATGCGTCAGCATTCACTACTAGGTTGTAGTAAAGGTGCACGGGGTCTTTCCGTCTAGCCACGGGCAACCGGCGTCTTCACCGGTACCACAAATTCGCAGTGCCCCTCGTTGAGACAGCGCCCAGATCGTTACGCCATTCGTGCAGGTCGGAACTTACCCGACAAGGAATTTCGCTACCTTAGGACCGTTATAGTTACGGCCGCCGTTTACCGGGGCTTCAGTTCGGAGCTTCGCCTTGCGGCTAACCCCTCCCTTTAACCTTCCGGCACCGGGCAGGCGTCAGGCCCTATACGTCGTATTCGACTTAGCAGAGCCCTGTGTTTTTAGTAAACAGTCGCCTGGGCCTCTTTATTGCAACTCCCTCGCGCTTCGCCGGGCAAGCCGGCTGACGCTAACGGAGCACCCCTTCTTCCGAAGTTACGGGGCGAGTTTGCCGAGTTCCTAAACGAGGGTTCTCACTTGCGCCTGAGGATTTTCTCCTCGCCTACCTGTGTCGGTTTGCGGTACGGGTACCTAGAAAACTCCTTAGAGGCTTTTCTCGGCAGCGTGGCGTCACCGGCTTTATAGACCTTGCGGTCTTCGCCATGGCACCTCAGGGAATGTGACCCACCGGATTTGCCTGGCGGATCCCCCTACATGCCTGAACCCACACGTCCAATCGTGGGCCCGGTTAGCCTCCTGCGTCCCCCCTTCGTGATAACGTTTTCCAGGTAGTTCAGGAATATTAACCTGATATCCATCCGCTACGCCTTTCGGCCTCGCGTTAGGACCCGACTAACCCTGAGCGGACGAACCTTCCTCAGGAAACCTTAGGCTTACGGCGGAGAGGATTCTCGCCTCTCTTCTCGCTACTTATGCCGGCAGGGTCACTTCTCACCACTCCACCAGTCCTTACGGTCTGGCTTCACGGCTGTGAGAACGCTCCTCTACCAAAGATATCCCCCGCAGGGGACACCATTCTACGGCTTCGGTGTTGTGCTTGAGCCCCGTTGAATTGTCGGCCCGGAGCCACTTGACCAGTGAGCTATTACGCTTTCTTTAAAGGATGGCTGCTTCTAAGCCAACCTCCTGGTTGTCTGAGTGTCTCCAGATCCTTTACCACTTAGCACAAACTTAGGGACCTTAGCCGGTAGTCTGGGCTGTTTCCCTTTCGACGATGAAGCTTAGCCCCCACCGTCTGACTCCCGGGATACGTGTCGCTGGCATTCGCAGTTTGGTTGGATTCAGTAAGCTGGTAAGCCCCTTAGTCCATCCAGATCTCTACCACCAGCGCCGACCTCCCGAGGCTATCCCTAAAGATATTTCGAGGAGAACGGGCAATCACGAGGTTTGATTGGCCTTTCACT
>CAVRWB010000011.1:0-319447 GCA_963724775.1 uncultured Acidobacteriota bacterium | reverse complement strand
CTATCCTCGTCGAAATACCGCAGAACCCTCGCCTTCCGCCGGAGGAAGCGGCCGGACGCCAGCTGCCTCGTAGTGCGCTTCCGCCTTTGCCCGCAATCGCTCGGCCTTCGCAGGCGCCCGCTTGGCGTAGTGGAACGACAGTCGGCTGTAGCGGGCAGCGAGGAACAGATGCACCTCTGGCCGTGGTTCAGCGTCCTTCCCAACCGTTGCCATCCACACCAGCAGCCGGATCACTTCAACGTCGAGCCAGAGTTGCCAGCGGGACAGGGTTGTGTCGACGAGAGTGTAACAGCCTCGCAACTTGGAGCAGACGAGGCCCGTAGCGGATTGCCGAGAGCGCCACTCTTCCACTCTATCGCGCACCACGGCCCGTATACTGATTAGGTCGGCCACTACTGGAGGTGCTTACGCTCCCAACCTCCCTCGCCATTGTTGTAGCTCTGCTGTCGGCCAATGCGCCTTCCCAGAACCGTCACGAGGCAACCTCCCTCAGCACGTGGCCCGTCTCGCCCGCCGTCGTCGTTACGTTCATCGCGCACTACGAGGCGGATCCACCGGGGCAGCACTTGTCGTCCTCTTCCCAACCGCCGGCCGGCCCGGTGACGCTCGATCTGCTCGTCTTCTGGCGAGGCTCGCCCGCGTGGTTCACGAAGGGGGACCATACTGCCGGTAGCGGCGGCGGCGACGACAAGGGACACGTCAACGAGCGGGTGGAGCTGGGAGGCCTCGTTCTGGAGGTCAGCCTCGACAAGCAGAAGGGCGTGGCCCGCGTGGCCGGTCAAGAGATCGCGCTCGGAAACGCAAACGTCATCCTGGTAGATGGCGTGGATCTGCCAGGGGGACCGAAGGTCGTGGGCACCCGGTCGGTCGATCCGATGACGGACCCGCTACCTGACGGCCTCTACACCGTTCTTCGCGGTGCGCCCGATCTCGTTCCATTCATGCACTGCGAGGCGCGGCTTCCCGAGGCGGGCGGTTTCATGCGGCAGGTGTTCGCCGCGAGTTGTGCGCGGATGGTGAACCAGTGACGGAGCCCGAGGCTGAACCTCCTTGCTGCTAAAATTGTAGGTAATCCACCCAGTGCGACGCGCGCAGGGCAACCGGAGGGACCTGGGACCCGGTGGCGCTCGTCAACGAGCGGCGCGCCGCTGGCGCGACGATCCTCGATTCCGACTGGTACAAGACGCCCGACGCGAAGCAGCGCGCGCGCGAGGTGCGCTTTGGTGTGAAGGTGTCGTTCTAGCCCGCGACTGTCGACTGCGTTGACCTCGTTGACTACCGCGGCACCTCCTGCTTCAGCCCTTCTACCCAGTTTTGGATCAGGTTGATCTGCGTGACGAACGGCGCGCGTGGCGAGTTCCGGGTCTGGACCGCGTAGAACCGCTGCCCGTCTGGCGCCACGTCGTAGCAGCGCACCGGCGTGCAGGTCCCGAGATCGCGCCCGTCAACCTCAAAGAGCGACCGCGGACGCCCAATGCGCGGGGGCAACCCGGGCGCGAAGTCCGCCGCCATCATTCGGGTCTTGTCGGCCGCGTGGGCTAAGCTCACGAAGAACAGCTCGCGTCCAGCTGGATTCCACGCCGGATCGCGCCCACCCTCGATTGACACCGGCTCCGCTGGACCGGGACCAGGATATGGCTGGACGTACACCTCAAAGCGGCCTGACTTATCGGAAGCGTATGCCAGCCAGCGGCCGTCCGGCGAGAACGCCGGCCATCTTGCTGAGTGGGGCGTCTGCCACAGCGGCCGCACGCTCGCCTTCCCATCCTCCAAGGTGATGAGCTGCACGTCACCGCCCCCAATTGCCGCCAGCGTCCGCCCGTCGCGTGTCAAGGAAGACGGATTGAAGGGCCCGGGCCCGGGCAGGAGCACGCGCGGCGGCGTGGTGCCGTCGGCGGGCTGTGCCGCGATAGCCCGCCGGCCGCCCGTGGTCCAGTCGAAGACGAGGTGCCGCCCGTCCGGTGTCCACGTAAACGAGACCACCTCCCCGTCCACGAGCAGGGGCGAGAGCGTCGCGCGGTTCAGGTCGTAGAGCCAGAGACCGACTTCCGTCAGGCTCCGCACCGTCACCGCCAGTCGCCGGCCGTCGGGCGAGACGCGCACAATGCCCGCGTAGTTCTTGACCTCTGCCGGGAGCGGAGCGACGTGCCCGCGGCGATCGACGGTCACCAGGGCGGACTCCCCTACCGACGCCGGCGGCCCGGCCACCCAGGCCAGCGTCCCCGTCGCCGCAATCGCAAACTGGCCCGCGCCCGTCACATCGGCCGAGTGGCTTGCGGTCAGCGCCTGCGCCACCCCGCCGAACATTGCCACCGGCGGGCCCTGGATCTTCAACCGCTCGGCGTCGAACGCCACGGCGTACAGCACGCCTCGTCGCAGGAACACCAAGTGGCCCGTCGCCGGCACGTACCGCGCATCCGCCGCGTCCGTGAGCAGCGGTATCCGGTCCCCGCTCGGAAGCCGCTGTGCGATCACCTCCTCGTCGCCCCACTTCCGGACTCGTTTCCGCATCGTGTAGAGCAGTACCCGCCCGCCCGGGAGGAGGGACGGCAGCGTGTGCTTCAGTTCGCCCTCGCGCACCGTCGTGAGCGCCGTCGGCTTTCCCCCCTCCGCCGGGACAGCCCAGATGCAGCCACCTTTCATCAGCACACCGGCGTCTGCCGGTTGCATGCTGCCGCCCAAGACCAGACCCGCCCGCGCGTCCCAGGCGAGTCCTGCGGGGGGCATCTGGATGCCGGCCACAACGTCCATCACTGGGCCACCCGTCAACGGCACCTTCTTGAGCGCCCCCCCCGCCCAGAAGGCCACCCACTTTCCGTCGGGCGACACCGCCGGCACCTGCGCGCCCTCGGTGTTGGGCAGCGGGCGCGCTTCGGCCTCGTCGAGCGGCCGCACGTAGAGTTGTTGCACGCTACCCCGCCGACCCACGAAGACCAGTGCCCGCCCGTCCGGCGCCCAGGTCAGCGCTGTTCGCGCCCCCCCCGGCGTGGGGACAGAGACGCTCGGTTCGAATCCGCCGGCATTCAGTTCCTCGGCGGGGCGCACGTCGAGACTGACGCGTGCCACCGACGGCGCCGGCCTTGCAGCGGGACGCAGTAACCACATGGTGACGCCCGCGGCAGCGCCTGCGGCGAGAACCGCAACACACGCGATCACCAGCGCCGTCCTGAGATTCCGTTGCCGAACGGGCTGAACACCCGGCGTGGCACCAACGCCGCTCGCCTCCCGCATCCAGCGCAACTCGTTGGCGAGGTCGTGCGCGGTGTCGGGCCGGTCGTCGGGCGACTTCGCGAGGCACTGCTTGACGAGGCGGTCCAGCGACGGCGGCGTCAGGGGTTGGAGCGATCCGATCGGCGCCGGCTCACCCTCGAGGATCGCGCCCATCAGGCTGACGGCACTGCCCCCTTCGAACGCCCGCTTGCCCGTCACCATCTCGTAGATGATGGCCCCCAGCGCCCAGAGGTCCGTGCGCGCGTCCACCGCTCGGCCCTGCACCTGCTCGGGCGCCATGTAGGGCACCGTGCCGAACACGGTCCCAGGCGCGCTGACGGGCGCCGTGTCCGCGATTCCCGGCACCGGCTCGGTCAGCCGCGCGAGACCGAAGTCGAGCAGCTTCGCACCCGCCTTCGTCAGCATCACGTTGCCCGGCTTCAGGTCGCGGTGGACGATCCCCTGCCGGTGCGCCGCCGCGAGCGCGTCCGCGATCTGGATCGCGTCAGTCGAGCGTCTGCTCGATGGACAGGCGGCCCTTGCGCCGGAGCCACTCCGCGAGCGTCTGCCCATCGAGATACTCCATCACCAGGAAGTCGATCTCGCCTTGCCCGTCCCACGTCGTACAGCGTGCAGATGTGCGGATGGTTGAGGGCGCCAACGGCGCGGGCCTCACGTGTGAACCGGTCGCGCGCGGCAGAATCCGTGGCGCCCACGCCGGCGATGACCTTCACGGCCACCGTCCGACCGAGGCGCGTGTCGCGCGCCTTGTAGACCGCACCCATGCCGCCGGCGCCGGCCTGCTCCCGCACCTCGTACGGCCCCAGCCGCTGGCCGGCCCTGAGGGTGGGCGTCACCGGCGCCCACGGCGGCGTGTCGAGGAAGCCCTCGCCGCTCGCCTCGTGGGTGAGCAGGGCCTCCACCTCGCCGCGCAGCACCGCATCGGCGCCGCAGGCCGTGTCCAGATACGCCGCGCGCTCCGCACCTTCGCGTGGCAGCGCCTCCCGGCAGATCCGCAGGACGTCGGCGAGACGATCGTCAGTCATAGGACCCTCTTGGTTACCGGCTCGCCGTGGGCGACACCCAGCTCCCACGCCCTTGAGCTCCCGGCGGAGCCACAGCCGCGCCACCTTCCAGTCGCGCACGACCGTTCCACGCGACACCCCGAGCGCTTCGGCCGTTTCCTCCACCGTCAAGCCGCCGAAATAGCGCAGTTCCACCACCTCCGCCATCCGCGCATCCGCCGCCGTCAGTCGCTCGAGGGCTTCGTGGAGGGCGACGACCTCGTCATCCCGCGCGGGCACCGAGGCCTGCCAGTCCCCAAGCGCGATCGGCCGATCGTCGCAGCCTCGCTTGTCTGCTCGCCGAGCGCGGGCGCGGTCCACCAGGATTCGCCGCATCAGGCGCGCACACACCGCGTAGAAGTGCGCACGGTTCTGCCAGGGGACCTGTGCACCGTCCACAAGGCGCACGTAGGTCTCGTGGATGAGGGCGGTGGTTTGGAGCGTCGGCAGCCCGGGGGACTCCGCGCGCATGCGGCCGTGCGCCAGGTGGCGCAGCTCGGAGTAGACGATCGGCAGGAGCCGGTCGAGGGCGTCGGGATCGCCGTCTCGCCAGGCCAAGAGCAGCTGTGTGACGTCCGGGGCCGGTGGTGCCGTCATGCGAGGCCCTCCCGCCGGTGCGTCCAAAATCGCCCGATCCTACACCGACCGCCGCTCGTCGTGATCACGTTTTCTCTCCCTTTCCGCTCGTGTCTGTGCCCGGAGCCTCAAGCCGGGAAGAAGCGGGAGGGTGGAGATGGCACCGAGGACGCTGCGCATTCCGCAGGTGGCGGCGATCGCACTCTTGGTCGCGGGCACCAGTCCACTCGGCGCTTCACGGGCGTTCGCCGCTACCTCCGCGGACGGCGCCGAAGGTCGCGTGCAGCCGTCGGACAGTCGCGCCGCCGCGCTGGTTCGCACCGCGGCTGCCCTGTCGCCCACCGTGGCCACCCTTCTCGACAATGTCCGCCAGCAGGACGTGATCGTCTTCGTGCAGGTCGCTTTCGTCCCGAACGGTGTCGCGGGCGATCTCAGGTTCGTGTCGGTCGCCGCGGGCCATCGGATCCTCATGATCCGCGTGAGCCCGTGGCAGTCGCCGGAGGAACAGGCGGCGATCCTCGGCCACGAGCTGCAGCACGCGATGGAGGTCGCCGACGCGCCAGACGTGACCGATGTGGCGGGCCATGCGAGGCTGCTGGTGCGGATTGGCCGCTCCACCGGCCACGGCACGTTCGAGACGGATGCGGCGGTGCGCGTGGCGCGCCAAGTGCGGAGGGAGGTCAGCGTCCGCTAGCGGGAATAGGCGATCGGGGGCTCGTGCACGCTCCGGCGCCTTGAGCCAGCGCCGAACGAGCCATCCTCGTGTACGTCCGGTCCCCGGTCGCCTTCGGATCGCCGCACCCGCGCCAGTTGTTCAACTCCGTCGAGCAGCACTGGGGCACGTGGTAACCTCTGGCCCGGTTTCCTTCTCCGCTTGGTTGAGGTTGCCATGCCGACAGATAGACCCGCTGCCGGGAATTCCCGTGCCGGCTTCTCGCTGCTCCTCACCATTGCCGGCGTCGCCGGAATACCAGGCGCATTCCTGCCTTTCACCTGGAATACTTCCCCGCTCGACGCGGCCCGTACGCTCCCCCTCATGAAGGGGTACTTCGGCGAAGGACTGTGGGCGCTGGGCGTGCCACTGCTGCTCGCCGTTCCGGTTGCCGCAGCAAGCATCCGCTGGCACCTCGCGAGACGGCTGTCGCGCCTTGAGCGCGTCAGCGCCTACCTCATGGCTCTCGTCGCATTGTGCTGTTTCCTGTGCATCTACCTGTCCGGCGAAAACCCGCCATCCAGCTTCTCGGAGTGGTCCTTGTTTGCGTTCGGACTGGCAGCGCCGGCTGTCGGCGCCTCTCTCCTTTTTCGAAACCGTCGGAGGGGTGTGCCGCTTGACGCTGGACCCATCGCAGCCATGCAGATGGTGTACGTGACCGTTGCGATCTTCTGCCTCGGCGCGTTCGGCCACGAAAGGTGGCAGATCGGCGCATACCTCGTCGCCTTGACGACCGCCGCCTACCTGGCGCAGATTGTCGCCGTGTCAGTCGCAGGGCGGGCGAGATCTCTGGACCAATGACCTACCGCGCCGCTGGCGCCCTCGCCTCGAGTTCCTCGAACCAGTTCACGATCAGGCGGATCTCGCGTGCCGGCTCGGTCATGGCGTTCCTCGCGAAGACGAACTGCTGCCCGCCCGGCAGCACCGCATAGTTGAAACCGTACGGCCTCAGCGACCGTTCGAACGCGCGCTCGAGCGCGACCCCGGGCGTGGCGGTCCGCAGGACCGCCCCTCCGGTGAGTGCGGACACCATTAGCCGGCTCCCGTCACGAAAGAAGAGCTCCCGCTGGCTGTTGGACCAGCGTGGCTCGGTGCCGCCCTCCACCGACACCTGGCGCTTGTCACCGAGACCAGGGAAGCGGCAGACGTAGACTTGCGGCGTCCCGCCCTCGTTCGATTGGTACGCCATCCACGCGCCGTCCGGCGAAACCGCCGCGTTCAGCTCGTCCCAGCGGGTTCGAATGAGCGCTTCCGGAGCGCCCGCGCCGTCGAGCTCGACGCGCCAGATGTCCCAGCCCGTCGTGTGATCGACGCGGCCGAACACCAGCCACCGGCCGTCGGGCGAGACGGACGAAGGGACCGGCAATTCGCGCTGATCGTCGCGCACCACCAACCGCGGCGCGCTGGCACCCGACACCTCGCGGACGTAGATCCCCGGTCCCCCGTATCGCGACGAGTAGTACGCCAGCTGCTTGCCGTCGGGCGACCAGGTGGGACTAATCTCGTTGCCCCCTTCGAAGGTGACCCGGTTGAACGCACCGGCGGCGGCGTCGAGCACGTGGATGTCGTCGTTCATCTTGCCGGCGCGCACGGCCACCCTGGCCCCGTCGGCCGTGGCGTCCAGTTCGAGCATCACGAACGGCTGCGGCCGGCTGAACGGGCGCTCGATCCCTTTCCGATCCACGGTGATCAGCCGCGACGGGCCTACCCACTGCATCGCGCCTGGCACGTAGGCCAGCGTGCCGTTATCAGAGACAGCGGCGTGCATCAGCCCCATCATGGCGTTCATCCCGACGCCGGGGACGACCGGCACGGAGGGGCCGGTGAGCCGCCGCCCGGCGAGGTCCATCGGCGCGGCCAGGATCTGGCCGCCGCGACCGAACATCAAGTGACCGGTCGGCAGGTAGCGACCAAAGGCGCCGTTGCCGAGGACGACGCGATCGCCGCCCGTCGCCGGGTCTTCAATCGCGATTTGGCAGTCATCGGGCGACTCGGCGGAATCGGGGAGCACGGTCAGGATGAGAGGAGCCGACCTCCCCGCTTGCTTCGGCCAACCGACGAACGCCTCGCCTTTCGCGGCGACGGGCGCGACAACCGGCCGGGTCGCGCCGCCCTCGGACGGGACCGAGAGAATGCCCGTGGTGGCCGACGGCATGAAGAGGATCGAACCGTCGAGGAGCCAGTCGCCGACGAACGTGGCCATCGTGGGCGACTGGACCAGGCGGACCGGCGCGCCGCCCGCGACCGGGACCTTGTAGATGCCCTGATTGTTCCCGTAGGCCAGCCATGCCGCGTCCGGCGAGAACTGGGGGGAGCGGCTGTTCTCCGTGCCGGGAATCGCGCGGAAGGTATCGCGCGACAACGACCTGACGTAGATGCCCTTCTCCGATGAGTAGGCAACCGTCTGACCGTCACGTGAAATGGCAATTCCGTCGAACAACGTCGTCCCGAATGGCGCGTCTGCCGGGAGCGGCAGCGACACGTGCATGACCCGGGGCGCAACCTGCGACCGCGGCCACGCCGCGAGCACCAACGCCACGGCGATCGCCGCAGCCGCGAGCGCCCACGGCAGCCTCGCCCTCCAGGGGCGGCGCGATCGCACGGTGCCCGCCGCAGCGTCCCGCCGTCCGGAAGACCCGTCGCCGCTCCCGCGTTCCTCAGCGATCCACCGCAGCAGGCCGGCCACGTCGCTGGCGTTCTGCCAGCGGGCGTCGGGATCCTTCGCGAGGCACCGGTGGACGAGGCGGCGGAGTGCAGACGGAGCGGCCGTACCGAGCGCGCTCACGTCCGGCCTCTGCTCGCTCATGATCGCCGCGACGATGCTGGCGTCGCTCGCCGCCGAGAACGCCCGCCGTCCCGCCGACGCCTCGAACAGCACGCAGCCGAAGGCGAACAGGTCGCTGCGCGCGTCCGCTTCTCTGCCTTCCAACTGCTCCGGCGACATGTAGGGCACGGTGCCGAACACCAGGCCCGATCCGGTCAGAGGCGCGGTCGTCGGCAGGTCCGTGGCCCCGGCAACGGACGGCACGGTGGAGGCGGAGCGCAGCTTGGCCAGGCCGAAGTCGAGCAGCTTGGCGCCCGCCTTCGTCAGCATGACGTTGGCGGGCTTCAGGTCGCGATGGATGACGCCCTGCCGGTGCGCGGCCGAAAGTGCATCCGCGATCTCGATGCCGAGGGTCAGCACCTGGTCGAGCGGCAGCGCGCCCTTGTCCAGGCGCTCCGCCAACGTCAGGCCGTCGAGGTGCTCCATCACCAGGAACATCGAGCCCTCGTGGTCGCCAACGTCGTGGAGCACGCAGATATTCGGGTGGTTCAGGCCGGCGATCGTCTTCGCCTCACGCTCGAAGCGCGCGCGGCGTTCAGGGTCGCCGTTGACATCTGGCGGGAGCACCTTGATGGCAACCGTTCGGTCCAGGCGGGTGTCGCGGGCTTTGTAGACCTCGCCCATGCCGCCGGCGCCGATGGCTGACTGGATGTCGTAGGGCCCGAGCCGCGTTCCCGATGCGAGGGACATGGAACCCTCCGGCGAACGGCTGTGGACGGCGAACGGGCGGATTGTAGCACTGGGGTGGAGAACGCTGCGGGCGTGCGCGGCACTTCCGTGCCACCACCTTCACCTTGGCGGTGGGCCCTGCTTGACAGCCTCGAACCCTATGCCATGATCGGCGCGTGACCCCAGCCCGATTTCGGCGGATAGCGCTCGGCCTCAAGGATGTGGCCGAACATGCGCACCACGGCCATCCCGACTTTCGCGTCGGAGGCAGGATCTTCGCCACGCTCGGCTATCCAGACACGAAGTGGGGCATGGCGATTCTCACGCCCGATCAGCAGCGCACGTTCCTGCGCGACCATCCCGGCGTGTTCGCGCCGGCGGCGGGCACGTGGGGTGAGCAGGGAAGCACCACGGTGCGCCTGGACGCGGCCGACGAAGAGGCGGTGGGCGAGGCGCTGACGCTGGCGTGGCGCAACGCGGTCGAGAAGGGACCGACCCGATCCGCAAGTCGAAAGCCACGAAGGGGATGATCGTTCGAGTCAGGTCCATCGTCCCGCCACGGCCGACCGCTCGCGCTACCCTTCGACTCGGTTGCGTTGACGATGTGGAGAGCCGGCGGATGGGATCGACGGGCTTCGGCCCGGCCTCGCCATCGTCAACGCGAGTGAGCTCAGGGTATAGAATGGAAACCGACAACGGAGGTGGGGTGTGAGGACGCACTCTGCGTGCCTGCCTTGCGGCCTGCTGCTCTTTCTGCTCGGTTGCGGCAGCTCCCCAACGACTCCCTCGACACCGGTCCCCGTCTCGCCACCGACTCCAACCCTGCAACCGGGTGCCTACTCCTTCCTCATCTCGCAAGGTGATAGCGTCGGTGGTAGCACGATCCGGCTCTGCGTCGGTGCCGGGAGCTATCCCACCTCCGTTCAAGTTCCCGTGATCGTCCAGGCCGAAGGCGCGAACTATCAGGCGCAGGCAGTCAACGGCTCCCTCCGTCTCAAGATCACCGTGTCGGGGTCGAGCGCGAGCGGCACCGTGCAGGGGGACGCGGATGACGGAACCGGGGGGTTCGCGCTCTCGGTGCAAGGCACCGAACCCGCTAGCATCAGCGGGCAGGTCACGAGCGAGCATACGGCGAGTGGGAGTGTCGTGGGGAGCATTAGCCTGATCGGACCGCAGGGAGGCGGCAGTTGTTCTCCGGCCAACTGGAGCCTGGCGCCGCGGTGATTGTCACCCTTCGCGTCCGTTCCGCCGCCGCATGACGTAGATCGTCCTCGCGCTCTCCCGAACCGGCGTCATGTCCACGATCTCGAACAGCGCGGAGAAGACTCGCTCGAAGTGCTCGGGGGTGTAGGTGTCGAAGATGTCCTCCCGCGAGGCGAGGAGCCGTTGCACCTGGGAGTCCTCTTTCGGCACGAACTCGATGACGAGCGCGCGCCCGAGGCGGGAGAAGAAGTCGGCGATGCGCTCGAGCGGAACGTTGTGGCCGATGGCGAGGTGGTGGACCAGCGCCAGCGCCAGCACGAGGTCGGCGGGTCCGCGATCGGCCAGGGCATCCCGCTCCTCGTTGGCCCAGCCGTACCGGCCGCTCGGGTTGGCGAGGTCCAGAAGCAGCGGCAGCAGCTGGCGCTCCCCCGCGCTTCTCGCCTGGCGGTAGTTCTTCTCGACCGCGGCGGGATCCATGTCGAAGCAGACCGTCGCGATGCCGCGGCTGCTCGCGAGGCGGCTGAACGTGCCGTCGTTCCCGCCCAGGTCCCAAACGCTGACGGCCGCGAGACGATCGAGGGCGGCCGAGACGATCTCGCGCTTGTGCGCGAATGCGGCGTCGCTGTAGTTCGTGTCGGTGTAGTAGTCCCCCCAGGTCGTCCGGGGCACCCGCCACTCGAGCCCTTCCACCGTGCTCGCGAGGCTGTCAACCAACCCCTCGAGCGCCGCCCGCCCGAAGCTTTGGGCCTTCCCCTGCCCGACGGCGCGCCCGGTGATGCGCCGCTGCGAGACGGCGTGCAGGTGCAGGTGCATCAAGAACCCCGGGCGCAGCCACGTCGCTCTCGGGAGCAGCGAGCTGGCCAGGTCGAGCGGGATGCCGTCGATGGAGGATCTGAGCAGGTCCTGGAGCCGGATGTCCACGCGGCTCATGAGCGCGAGCGGGGCGAGGAGCATCTGGCAGAACTGCCCGTAAGCGACCCACGGCCTCCCCGGCGTCAGTTCCTCGAAGGAGAGGGTGTCGATCCACACGGGACGGCCTCCCGAGAACGCGACGTTGTAGGGGGTGGCGTCCTTCAGCGACATCCCGTGCGCCAGGGCCGTCTTCTGCAGCCGCAGCGCGAGCAGCGCCGCATCCTTCAGCTGGCTGAAGCACCACTCGTAGGGATACGAGATGAACGGCACGCGCTCCGGCCGAATGACGCGAAAAGCCCGGCCGTCGGGCGAGACGTCCTCGTCTACCTCGTCGTGCGGCACGAGGTCGCCTTTCTCGATGAGCTTCCCGTAGAGACCGGACGCCATCAAGCGCTCGTAGTCGTGCCGCCCGGCGTGGTTCACCTGGCGATACAGGACGCCGCCGTCGGTGAAGACGAATCCCGCGGGGTCGCGGTACGACGCCCCATGACGGCGCGGGCGGGTGGGAACTTGTGTCGTCAGGGTTACAGGGTCCATGTCTTCCTTTACCGAAGAGTTGCACGGCCGTTCCCGTCTTCATGTTCGGGCGTCCCCCGCCGGGATGGGCGTCTGGTGATTCCCTGCTGCAGGCACAAGCAGCCCCGGAAGCGCGTTCTTGCGGAGCCCGCCCGCGGCAATGCTCTTGCACGACCCCGGCCGTCTCTGTTGGAGCTCGGACGAACTCCCCGAATGTCGCCGGGAGGCAGGAATGGATCGGTCCACCGCGCTGCTGCTCTTCGTCGCCATGTTCTTGCTCGTGTCCCACCTTCAGGGTGGCTTGAAGGCGTACCTCGACCCCAACACGGGCAGCATGGCGCTTCAGCTCGTGCTCGCCGGGGTTGTCGCACTCCTCGCGACGCTGCGAGCGTACCGGGAGCGAGTCAAGGCGTTCTTCGTTCGCTGGCGGGTGCCGTCCGACGCCCCCAAACCCGACCAGCAGTGACAGAACGCCGGAAGGCGTGACTTCGACAACGAGAAAGGACGCCTCGATGCTCCGCATCCGTCGGCACGACGTGGTTCGCGTCCTCACCGCGTCGGTCGCGCCGTTCCTGATCCTCTTCGCGCCGTTCCTCAGCTACGTGCAGTACCACCGTCACGGGTTGCAGCACCCGGATGTCGCGGTCTTCACGCTGCTCCTCGCCGGCCTCGCCCTCCTTCTCGGCGCCGGCGCTGCCAGGTGGCCGCTCTTCAACGTGGTGATCCTGGCCGGCCTGCTGACGTTCTTCATGGACATCCAGGCCCGCGAGCCCGGGCTGAAGCGACTCGGGTTGCTGTTCGTCGGCCTCTCGCTGGTGCTGTGGGTGCTGCGCCGCCACGCGTCGTGGATCGTCTCCGTGGCAATGCTCGCCCTCGTCGGGTCGCTGGTGCTGTTCCCGACGCGGTTCGACGGCACGTCGCCGGGCGGGCGAACCGCTCTCGCCGGCCGCGAGGACCTTCCGCTGGTCGTCCACGTGCTCCTCGATGAGTTGATCGGCGTGGAAGGCCTGCCAGCGGATCTCACGCCACCAGGCTTCAGGGAGGAGATGCAGGGCTTCTTCGTGGAACACGGCTTCCGCCTCTTCGGGAAGGCCTACAGCCAGCATCGCGACACCATGTACTCGGTGCCTCAGTTCCTGAACCTGTCCACGTCCGGGCGGGAGGACCTGGTGGTTCCCGGCCCATCCGACGGCACGTTCCGGCTGACGCGAAACGCCTATTTCGAGCGGTTCGCGCAGCTCGGGTACGAGATCAAGGTTCACGAGCCGGACTACCTGTATCTGTGTCCCTCGAACGTGCCGGCGTCCTGTCGCACCTACGCGAGCCGGTCCCTCAACGTGCTCGACCCCCTCGACATCCCGCTCACGGCGAAGCTGTCGGTGGTGGCTGGCACGTTCCTGGGCCAGTCGGAGACGTACGCCCGCGTGAAGGCCAAGTACCGGACGCTCCGGCGGCGCCTCGCGGGCGTGTTGCCGTTGCCGGCCTGGTCGTGGGATCGAGGCATCCCCACGGTGGCTTCGAGCCAGGAGATGTTCGAAGGGGTGTCGGAGGACCTGTCAAAGGCCCGCGGCGGTACCTTGGTGTTTGCGCACGTCCTGCTGCCGCACGACCCGTACATCTACGACAGCAGCTGCAAGCCTCGACCGGTGAATGAGTGGTTGGAGCGGGGCGACCCGGAGGTCGGTGGCGGCGCCTCGAACACGCCGAAGGGCCGGGCGGCGCGGTACGCGGCGTACCTGCAGCAGGTGGCGTGCGGCGAGCGCCAGGTGGCGCGCCTCCTCGATAGCATCCCCGCCGCGCTTCGCCGCGACGCAGTCGTCATCGTCCAGGGCGACCACGGCTCGCGCATCACACTCGTGTACCCAACCGCCGACACCCGAAAGGCCATGAGCCCATCCGACTTCACCGACAGCTACTCGACGACGTTCGCCGTGCGGTCCCCGTGGATCCCCGCGGGCTACGACGCGGAACCCGCGTCCATCGCCTGCCTGCTGCGCAGCCTCGTGGACAGCGACTTCCGCTCGACGGCGGGGGCCGCCGCGTGCTCCTCTTCGCGCACCGTCTACCTCCACGCCGACGGCAGGCCGCCCCAACCGTGCCGCTTGCCGGACTTCGGCATGATGACGGCTGCCGCGGCGGTGCCGGTACGAACGACAGGAGCGCTGGACCTCGTGGTGCCGTCGGACCGATAACCGCGACTCGATTGGACCATCACTGGCAGTTGCGCAACGCCTGCATCGCCAGCATCAGTGCGCCCCACCAGATCCAGGGTGAAACCTCCGGAACCGAGAACTGACTCGCCGGATTGTCGGCCTCTGCCCGCCGGTCGAGCACCTGGGTTCGGCCGGCCTGCAGCGACGCATCGAGTGGATGGTCGCGCAGAACGCGCTCCCACTCCCCGTCCAGCTCCACACGATCGACGCCGGCTCTCTCGAGCAGTTGGAGGCGCCGTTTCGAAAGCGCCGTGACGTTGGCGACCGGACCAGGAATCTGCCGAAGGAGACGGCGCGCTTCCTCCCATGCCTCGTCCTCCTCGAGCCAGTCGCACAGCACGCCCCAGCCGGTACGATACCAGGGAGCGGCCTCCACCACTGCGATGATGTCCTTCAGGGCCTCCCACTTCTCTCCCTGGCGCCGCCGGATCCACGCTTGCCAGCCCCACGCGGGTGACGGATCGGCCAGCCGAGGCTCGATGTCACGGATCGTCTGCGCCGCTTCCCCATATCGCTCGCGATCGAGGAGCCAGGTGGCGAGTGCCTCGGCGGCGGGAAAGGAACTCGCGTCGAGGGCGAGGCTGCGGCGAAGGCAGTTCTCGATTTCCCCCGGCGCCGCGTACCGTTTCATCTCGATCAGCGTCGTGCCGAGGAGAAGCCACAGCGTCGCGTTCCTCGGGAGAATGTCGACCCCGTGCCGTGGGAAACTGTGCGAGGAGCGCGGTCAGCTCACCCAGTGCTCGCCCGACATGCCCTTCCTCCAGCCACTGCACCGCGCGCAGGTAGCGCGTTCCCGGGTGCGCGGGGAACCGCTCGTTGACGTCGACGACGATCGGTTGTGCGGCGGAAGGGCCCTCGGTGGTCATCGCCCGCATGTGCGCCTGGGCGGCCTCCGCAAGGTCACAATCGGAGGTGAGCAGACCATCCAGCACAGACGCGCGGTCTTGGGCGACGACGGCCATCCCGCGGATGCCCAGGGGGCTCTGATCGCGATTGACGATGTCCTGCAGGCACTCGGTCTCGCGGAAGGAGTTCGGGTCGTGGACGATGAGGGTTTCAGCGCGCTCGTCGACGCCGACGACCGCCACGGCGTGCGCGCTTTCTTCACCGTCCCACGCCAGCACGAAGGCGATGCCGGCCCCGATCAGGCGACGGGCCAGCCCCGGCGTGACGGCGAGAAAGCGAACGTGGCAGCCGCGCGTCCGCAACCAGTCTGCCGCGGCCCACGGCGCCGTCCCGCCGAACGTGATCTCCGACGCCATGTCGTCCGCCGAAACGCGAATCCCGTTCGCCGACAGGGCCGCCGACAGGCTCGCGGGCAGGCACGCGTCGCGCTTTTGCACCACCCGCCGGTACCGGAGGCGCAGCCGCCTTCCCTCAGTATTCCGACGAAGGTCTAGACGATCTCAGCAAGGCGGGTAGGAACAAAAGCCGGGATTACGCGCCGTGTAACGTTCTCGTTGGTGCCCGTCAGAGACACCTGAAACGGAGGAGTCTCGCGATGCACTGTCGCCCTCTCGTGCCCTTCCTCTTCGCCGCCGCTCTCCCCTACCCCACCCTGGCACAGTCTCCGGCGACCGCAACGACACCCGTCCCCGGAAGCCAGCTCCCGATCGTCGCCGAGCACCACTACTCGGTCACCGCCCGGGTCCGGATTCTCCTTTGGTGGTATTCACGCGACGACGTGGGCCTCGCCAGGCTGCGGTGGCGCGCGGAGAACGAGCGCCGAGGCTTCGAGCTGCTGATTGCGTCGGACCCGGCTCGCGCCCCGCGTCACATCAACCAATGGGGCTACGTCGCCGAGGAAGTCGGGCCGGGTGGCGCGACACTGCTCGGCGTCGGCAAGGACACCGACCCGAAGTCGGTGGAGGAAGCCAAGAATGGAGTCAAGGCGGAGGGTGAGGCCAAGCAGTTCCTCTACAAGGCCATTCGCACGGAGGTGACGGGGGCAACCGGCCGCACCGGGGTGATCCACTTCGCCTTGCCCCGCGACCCGACATACCGCGACCTCGACTCCGTGATCGCACAACTGCCGGCCGCGGCCCCGTCCCCGAAAGAGTACGCCTTGCTGCCCGGAGTCGGCGGAAGCTATCTCCCCACGCTCCAGCGGGCGGTGGACGACTGTGTGACGTGGTACGAGCGCGGCCGGCCAGGCCAGGACTCCCCGGTTGGACGCGTCAGGCCATACGTCTACGACGGCAAGCGGTACGAACTCGTCGTCCGGTCGTCGAAAACCCGTCCGACGGCAGTATTCCGCGGCCACTCGTTCTCGGATCTCATCCAGGCTGAATTCGTCATCACAAATACGATCACCGCTGAACCGACTCGATTCCAAATCGACGTCCCGCGGTCCGGATCCCTGAAGGGGGTCCCTGTCCACGTGATCTACCGCCCGCGGTGGTGGTTCGAGGTGGAGATCGTCCTCGACGACGCTACTTCGTGATGTGCAGGTCGATCGGCGTCAGCCGCGCGTTGGAGTAGGCCGCGCGGCAGTCGAAGGAGCGCCGGGCAACCCCGGGGGTGCCGGCCCCCATGTTGCTCATTCCTGTGCCGACGCGCTCGGTCGCCTCATAGGTGTCCGTCATCGATGACGGCAGCCACAGATCGAGCCCGGCGTCGTGCGCGTAGTCCACGATGACGTGCGCGGACTCCGAGTCGGACTGCATCGACAACTCGGTCCGGTGAATCCGCCCCGTCGCAGGATCGATCCACAGCTTTCCCGAGGCGCTGGCCTTGCCGGGCGTGTCAAGAATGTAGGCGGGCGGCGTGGACTTGGTTTCCTGGAACCTCAGCACGACGGTCTCGACGCCAGCGATCTTCTTCCGCCCGTCGATCTTGCAGCTCACGCGAGCCTGGTTACCCGGCGCGAGGAACCGCAGCGTGAGTGTCGGGTCGTTGAGCCGGAGGATGAGCTCATCCTGGAGGTACCGCGCAGACTCGCCGGCGTAGGCCATGGCGCGGGCCCACACGGCCTCGCTCGGCTTCGCCAGCAGCGCCGTGATGCGCGGCGTCCGATCGCGCAGTGGGTTGGCGTCCACGGCGAAGGGGTCCCGCAAGCCCATGACGTTCCCGTCGAGGTTCAGGAGCACGACATCGGAGGCGATTCGGCGCGTCAGACCCAGGCGCCCGCCCGACACATCCAGAAGCGTGTAGTCCTCTTCGAGCGTCACGCCCGAGACACGCGAGGCATAGGAGGCGAGGTATTCGCCCGCCACGCGGAGAACATCGGCGACAGGCGGGGCCTTCTGTGCGCTGAGCGGAATCGATGCCAGGGCCGGGACGAGGAGGACGGCGAGCGCACGAACACGTCTCATGCGGGACCTCCAGGAAGACAAGCGAGAATCGCGTGCCCGTCCGGCCGACGGTCCGGGGCCATGACGCGGGGTCCGAGGGCGCAGGGCGATCCTGGCAGGCGGGATTATCGCATAACGCGTCGAGCTTTGACGTGCAGCATGCGGAATCGTTCAGTCCCGACGTGCATACCAGTCCAAGCACTCGAAGAGCGCGCAACGTGATCCAGCGATTCGGCGCTCCGACGGTGCCGGCCAACTCCTCGTGAAGGGTGTTGCGGTGTCGCACGTCGAGCAGCCAGCGCCCGGCGTCCTGGCGCCGCTCGAGCACGGTCGCGACCGCCTCCTCGACTCGCGCATCCGGCCGCACGCCGGCCGCGCGCAGATAGTCGAGCGCGCGTAGCACGTCATAGTGCCAGAGCGCCGGAAACGCGAACTGCGTCCACGCCGGCTCGATGATCTCGCCGGTCGACAGCCGTCGGAGCAGACGACGTTCGAGGAGATACTCCTGCCCGCGCCCTCGCGCGTCTGTCACCGCCGACGTGGCGCCGAACGCCTGCTCGAACGCGAGCAGCCCTTCGAGCACGCAGATCGTCGTGTGGAACGACGAGCGCACCGAGCCGCGCTCCGCCTCGCAGTTCCAGCCGCCGTCCACGAGCTGTTCGCTCAGCAGTCGATCGACGAGCCGATCGCTGCGCTCGCCGAAGTAGGCGCCGAGCGCGACGACGCGGCCGTTGATGCACGGCTCGACCTCTCCCTCGAAGAAGGGCGAGTCGCCGAACCCGGGTCCCCAGGTGACGTTGTCGCGAACGAGATCGATCGCGGTTCGCGCGCGCGGGCTCGTCGGGTCGAGCCCGAGGTCGCGCAGGAACAGCAGCGTGTAGAGGTTCGACCACCAGAACGGCGTGGCGACGCCATCGCCCCACTGGCCGTCCGGGCGCTGTTGATCGAGCAGCCGCGGGCCCCATCCCTCCGACGCGACGCGCGACCGCTCGGCCGCGACGATCTCCGCAGGCGTATCGGTGAGGTCGCGCATGACCTGCCAGCGGATCGACGGGTCGGCGTCGAGGAGCCAGTCGATGACGGGGTCGCACGAGGATCGAGGATGCGCGTCGCTGTGTGGGAAAGTCATGCCTATGGCCTGCCGGCAGCTCGACGGGCGAGGCGTGCGGCGATTTCAACGCCGCTCGAACTGCGCGCAGGCGAATACGCTGTGCGTGAAAAGCCACCCGGCGACGTGCCCGTCATCTCCAACCGCACGCATCAACGCGTCCGCGATGACCGAACGCGGGATGCCATCGCTGCCGGGTTCCGTGCGAGCGATCATGCACACACCCTCGTCGGCGGGAAGCTCTTTCCAATCCTGCGTCCACCAACGACACTCGCGGCACGAGGACATGCTCTGCCTTTCGCGGTTCTGTGTTTTCGGATCGCTGTCTTAACACTACACGCGAGCCCTCCCGGAAGTTGGTGCCCCACCTGAAGAACTGAGAGCGGCAATGACGTGGTGGCCTTGGTCGCACCCGTCAGTCCGTCTCGTGCTCCGGACGCCGCATGACGGAAGGCTCCAAGAGCCCGGCTGCAAAGGTAAGCCACGATTTGGTGAGGCTCGCGCTGAGCAGGCTGCCGAAATACGTGGCCGCGTCCACGGCGCCAATCGGCTGGGTGACGGGTGTCACCCGGCCCGCGCGGATCGCCTCGCAGATGCTATCCACGCCCCGATCCGCTTCGACCAGAGAGTAGGTCGTTCCGAGCTGCTGGAGGCGATGCACGTCGGCATTGGCCACCACGGGCCTGCCGTGGGCGCGAGCCCACTCCGCCGCCCGGTCGTTGAACTGGCGCGTCCGCGCCGTGTAGAACCAGGTCCACTCCACGGCGTCGAACAGGTCCGCGTGGCGATCCATCTCCCGGCGCAGGCACGTATGGCCCGGATAGAACGGGTGCGGAGCGATCACGAGGCCGCCGAACCGCTGCTTGAGGGCGCGCAGCTCATCGAAGGTGTCGACACGCTCAGCCGCCGCCGGGAAGTTCAGCAGCAGGACGTGGCGTCCCTGGATCGTGCGCTCGACCCCCGGAATCAGCACGATGCCGCGCTCCAATGCCTGGCGCCGCCACGGCGCGAGATCGAGCTGCCGGTCGTGCAGCGTCACGGCAACGGCGTCGTAACCCAGCACGGCGGCGCGGTCGATCAACGCCGAGGTGGAGTGGGGAATCAGGTCGGCCGGGTCATCGGCCGTGTGTGCATGAAGCTCAACCCGAAGCATCGTCACCTTGAACCGTACAGCAAAACGCGCGCCCCGGGATCATCGCCGGACCTGCTCCTCCACGATGGACCAGGATGTCCGGGACGGATCGGTGAACGCGGCCAAATCGTCGGTCGCCGCCTGGCCCTCCGGCGAGCGCCACGCCCTCTCCATGCGCTCGTCGTCCTCCCACCACAATTCGACGACGGCGTCCCAGCCGGGGTCGCGCCGGGCCCGGTCGTTCACGACGTGATTCTGGCGGTAGGCGACGAGGTCGGGCAATCGCTCCGCCATGGGGCCGTGGACGTCGCGGAGGTAATGCTGGAACCGTCCGCGGGTGAAGTCCGCCCGGCGATACAGGACCACGATCATCTTGCACATCCCGCCCGCCTCCGTGTCCGCCCACCTACTTCTTGTCCACCTCGTCGATCCGGGCGTCGTTCGGCGGTGTCTCGGCCTGCAGGCGCGCCGCCACCGTCTCGGCCTGTCGCATGGCGCGGAGCACGTTGAGGCCCGCCACCTTTCGCAGGTCCTCGTCGGTATAGCCGCGCCGGGCCAACTCCTCGAGGAGGTCGGGATAATGGGAGACGTCCTCGAGGCCCTGCGGCACGCGGGAGATCCCGTCGAAGTCCGAACCAAGACCCACGTAATCGATGCCGGCGACCTGGCGGATGTGATCGATGTGGTCCGCCACCTGGCGCAGAGTCGCCTGCGGCTCGGGGTGTGCTGCCTTCCACGAGTTCAGCGCCTTCGCGGCCCCGGCGGGATCGCCCGGCATCAGTTCCTTCAGGCGGGTTGTCTCGGCCTCGACGTCCGCGTAGTACTCACGCACGGCGTCGGACACGAAATCCGGCGAGAAGTTCACCATGACCACGCCGCCGTTCGACATCATCCGCTTCAGCACGGCGTCGGGGACGTTGCGCGGGTGCCCGTCGATCGCCCGCGCGGACGAGTGCGAGAAGATGACGGGCGCCTTCGTCACGTCGAGCGCCTTGTTCATCGTCTGCTCCGAGACGTGCGAGAGATCGACGAGCATCCCCAGCCGGTTCATCTCGAGCACGACCATCACGCCAAACGCCGTCAGGCCCCCGTGCTCGGGCGCTGCCGTTGCCGCGTCGGCCCACGCGTTGTTCGCCCAGTGCGTCAGCGTCATGTAGCGCGCCCCGGACCGGTACATCTCCCGGAGCGTGGCGAGCGAGTTGTTGATGGAGTGACCGCCCTCCATGCCGATCAGCGAAGCGATCTTCCCGGCCTTGTGAATTCGCAGGACATCCCCGGACGTCGATGCCATCTCGAATGTTTCCGGATGCCGAGCGACCAGGCGTTTGACCAGGTCAATCTGGTCGAGCGTCGCCTGGACGGCCTCTGCGCCGGGCAGCTGCGGCGATACGTAGACGGACCAGAACTGCCCTCCCACGCCTCCCGCCTTCAGACGTTGAATGTCCGTGTGCATGGGTGGCGTGAGCGTCGAGGTGTCGGACGCCAGGTCGATCCTATCCAGCCTGTCCTTGACCCGGTCGAGGTACTGCTCGGGCACGTCGTTGTGCCCGTCGACGAGCGGGGTCTCGCGCAGGATGCGGCGGATGCGGTCCGATTGCGCCGAGACCGGACCGGCAGCAAAGGTGGCCACGGCGGCGGCCAGAACGGTGACGGCCAGGTTACGTGAGGCGCTGTGCATCGTCGTATCGTACACCGGCGGCGCTGGCCCTACTGCTGGAACCGCGCGGCCTGCTGGCGGACGATGTCGCCGCGGCCGCGGGCGAAGGCGATGTTGTGCGCGACCGCGCTCGCGAACTCGTCGTCGCTGAACGGCTTCGCGCGGTCGTCGCGCATCCGCGCCGACACGAGATCGCGGCGCCGGATCACCTCGCGCTCGAGCCACGTGGCCCCCCCGTCGCTCTCCCGCGCCTCGACCACTTGCGCCACCTGCTGCAGCGTGTCGAGGAAGAGCCGGCGGAGTTCGGGCACCTGCAGGGCGCGTCGCACGAGCACGTGTTTGTCGGCATCGACCAGCAGCGGGTAGTCCACCGCGCGCAACGTGTTGTCCCTGTCCCAGGGGACGATCGTGTGCGGGCCGCCGGCGGCGGCGCGAAACAGGTAGAAGTTGTTCAGGCCGAACGCGCCGGCGAGGCCATCCCACTCGGCCAGGTAGGACTCCACCGCCAGCTGCCTCACGAACATCGGCAAATCCAGCACGGCGCCCACGCGCGTGGCGAAGTCGGTGTCGGGTGCCTCGTTGATCTCCCGGAAGAGCCTCTCGATTGGCCGGAACAAGGTCTCCAGCGGCTCGGTCTCGTGCGTCTTCGCCTCCAGCATCCGCGAGTAGCGGGACAGGTCCGGGCCGGGATAGGTCATGTAGAAGTAGTCCTGCCAGTGGTATTCGTAGACGTAGCCGTTCGGCCCCTTCACCGGCGCTGGCGCCGGGACGGGAGGGGGTGGCGGCGGTGGAGCGGGCGGCCGCGGGAAGCGGTCCCTGTCGATTGGGTCCCGTTCCGCGGGCGGCCGGCTCAGCGGGACGCGCCCGAGCGACGCGGCGGCCGTTGCCGGCGCGAACAGGCGCCTGGCGGCCACCAGGTCCACGTTCTCGACGAGCGAGTAGACCCCGAAGAACGCGCCGTTCACCCAGAGTTCGGCGGGCGCCACGCGAAGCGCCGGCAGCCCGACCTTCGCGTAGACCGCCATCGCGAGCGCCTCGCGCATCGCGGAGGGGATCCTGCAGGTGGTTGTCGAGCACGACCGAATTCAGGCCGAGGAAGTGCTGGTGCGAGATGAACCGGTTGAAGTCGACGAGCAGGCCGGGCTTCTGGCCGCTGCGCGTGCCGGTTCCACGCGAGCGGATCCCGACGTTGCGGACCGTCTGTCCCTGCCACTGGAACGTGGCCGGATAGTGACGTGCTCAACTTCCAGTTGGCGCGCAGCGTGTCCCAGTCGCGCGAGTTGACCTGCAAGTCGACGCGCTGCAGGACGCTGTCGTCGAACAGTTGCCGGACGTCGGTCGACGTCGAGGGAGGGCTCTGCGCGCCGAGGAGTGCCGAGACCGCGACGACGGCCAGCGGCAGGATGAGCAGGCCCCGGCGGACGACAGACCGACTACCGGCGCCGCTGACTGACGCCGCGAGGTTCGCTGGGGGCGCGCCGCCACGGCCTGCACGAACACGTGGCTGTCGCATGTCGTCCATGCAGCCTCCATCCGGTGGTGATCTGCGTCCACGCCCTCGGCCGCGACGCCACCATATTGCACCAAACCACTGCCGGCCGACACGATCTCGTTCGCCGCCGCAAGGAGCGTTGGGCCCCCGTCGTCGCAATTCGGACTGTCACACTCAAGATTGTGCTTCCGTGCACAAGCTCAAAGTGGTAGCATCGGTGTGCCCTCGATCGTAACCCCTTGTCAGTCAACGTCTTATGGATGAGATGGCGTCGCGCGCCCGCCGCGCACCGGGATGGCTGTACTTCGTGGTCGTCCTCGCGGCGTCCACTCTCGGGTTCGCGTCGTGCGGTTCCAAGCAGCCGGCCTCGCCCACGGGGCCGTCACAGGCATCGCAGACCTCAGTCTCCCCCAGCTCGCCTGCGCCGTCACCAGCGCCAATCGACCCGACGCCGGCAGTGCTCGTCGGCGCGGGCGACATCGCCAACTGCAGCAATCTGGCCAACGCGTACGCCACTTCCCGCCTGCTGGATGGCATCGGCGGCACCGTCTTCACCACCGGCGACAACACGCAGAGCTCTGGCACCGCGCAGGAATTCAGCGAGTGCTACGAACCGACCTGGGGCCGCCACAAGGCGCGGACACGCCCCTCCCCGGGCAACCACGACTACGAGACGGCCGCAGGCGCGGCGTACTACCAGTACTTCGGCGACGCGGCCGGCCCGGCCGGACTGGGTTACTACAGCTACACCCTCGGGTCGTGGCACATCGTCTCGCTCAACGGCAACGTGTCGATGAAGACCGGTTCGCCGCAGGCGACATGGCTGCGCCAGGACCTGGAGGCCAATCGAACGGGCTGCACGCTCGCCTATTGGCACCAGCCGCTGTTCAGCTCGAGCACGAACGGCAACAACGCGGCCTCTCGCGATGCCTGGCAGTTGCTCTACGAGTACGGGGCTGAGATCGTGCTGAATGGCCACGACCATCTCTTCGAGAGATTCGCGCCGCAGGACCCGTCCGGACACCTGGACATGGCCAACGGGATCCGCCAGTTCACGGTTGGCACCGGTGGCTACTCGTTGTACGGCGTGGTCCGACTCCAGCCGAATTCCGAAGTGCAGGCAAGCGTGCACGGCGTGCTGAAACTGACCTTGCGCGCCGGCGCCTACGACTGGCAGTTCATTCCGATCGCGGGCAGCAGCTTCAGCGACATGGGCACCGGCTCCTGCCACTGATCGCGTTCGACGGCAATTACCCTCCAATTCCGCTCTGCCCGGGGGCGACCAGCGCAACGCCGGCCGCCCCCTCGTTCGTCTAGACCATCATCGGGACCGCGAACGCCGCCAGCAGTGCGGCCGTGTCCAGGTACTGCTCGTACTTCACGAGCTTCTCGTCCTTGATCGTGAAGACCGCGACAAACGGCGTCTGCACCGGCTTCTCGGTCTGCTTGACGATGGCGTGGTAGTAGCCGAGCACCACGACCTTGTCGTTCTCCGCGATGAAATCCTTGACCTCGTACTTCTTGAACAGGAGGGTCTCCTCCAGCTCCTTGAAGTAGGCCTTGACCTCCATCGGGGTCTTCCGGAGCCCGCCAATCGGGATCTTCTTCCCGACGCCGACTGCCGCCTCCCACTCGAGCAGCGGCGGCAGCGACTCCACGATGCGGTCGTACTCCTTCTTCTGGAACGCCTCGTCGGCGCCACCCGACATGCCACGTGATTCCGCCATGTGTGCGCGCGGCACCGACGGGAACAAAACACGGCCGTGGCTCGAAGGTGTTCAGAGACACGACAGTCACCGGATGGCGTGTGGGAAAAGCCAGGCGTCGTGTCCGCCGAAGAGGGTAGGATTTGAAGCCGCAGCCTATGTCAGAAGTGCGCGAACGTCCAATTAGGAGCGCGGTACCGCGGGTCGTCATCGGCGCGCTCGACGCATTGCTCCTCGTGGGGTGGGGCTGGTCGCTGCTGATACTGGCGACCGGCGGCTGGGAATGGAGTTCGCGGTTCGGCGTGGTGCGCGCACGAACGGCGAGCAGCGTCATCTACGTCTCCGCGGCCCTCACGTGCCTTAGAGTGATGCTCGCTCGCGGGCCGGCTGCGGGTCCCAGCCATCCGGGTCTGCTTCCGGCGGGATCGCTTGTGCGGCTCTTCACAAGGTGGTCGCAGCTCGTCCGTGCCCGATGGACGCCCGCGACGACCCGACGACTGCTGGCCGGCATCGTCGTCGCCTCGACGCTCGCGCGCCTTCTGAACGCCTGGCACTACTCGGGCTTCTGCTGCGGCGACGACGTCGAGATCCACGAGATGACGTTCTCGCGGCTGTTCGGGATGAGCTGGCCGATATGGAACATCCGGACGGCGATCTACCCGATGCTGTTCGTGTATCCCTTGCAGGCCGCCGCCGTGCGCGCGGGAATCACGGACGCGGGAGCCCTCGTCTTCGTCGGCCGCCTGGTTCCCGTTGCCTTCGCGGCGGGGAGCATCTGGCTGACGTTCCATCTCGCGAGGCGGCAGGCGGCATCGGAGGCCATCGCCGTTGCCGCCGCGACGGTCATCGCGGTCAACAAGATCTTCGGCAACTACGGAAGCAGCGAGCTGCCGGGAACCGTCGCGGCCGCCTTCGTCGTGGCGGCGGCGCTGCTCCTGCTTCGCGGCGGCTTCCTCACGCTTCTGCTCGCTTCTTTCTTCGTGGGTCTGGCCGCTTCATTTCGCTTCAGCGAGCTGGTGTTTGTCCCGGCCGGTTTCATCAGCCTCTGTGCGACGCGCCGATGGGCGCGCGCGGCGGCGTTCGGCGTCCTGTCCGTCGCGTGTTTCCTGCTCGTCGTCGGCGCGTCCGACCTGGTGTTCTGGGACAGGCCCTTGTCATCGCTGGTCCACGTCGTGGACTTCACGCTTGTGCAGCGGCTGTCGTCGCGAGGCTACCAGCCGTTCCACTACTATCTCTCGGCGGCACCCACCTGGGCCGACTGGCTACTTCTCGTCTTCATCGTCTACGGCGCGTGGCGCGCCCCGCTCTCAGTCACCGCCTGGTTCCTCGTTCCCGTCGCGGCGCTGTCCTGCCTTCCGCACAAAGAAGCACGGTACCTGGTGCCAGCGATGCCCTTCGCTTCGATTCTCGCCGCCTGGGGTTTCTGGAGCCTGCTGACCGCACCTCCCCGGCGCCTCGCTGCGAAGGTCGGTGAGCCGATGTGGCAGTGCCTCGTCGTTGCGGCGCTGGCCACCGCGCTTCTCCTCGAGGCCGACGGCTTCCGGTTTCGACGCTCGGAAGCCGCGGTGCGGGCCGTGGCATCGATCGCGGCGCGCGAACGCGTGAACGTGGCGGCGCTCGAGCAGAGCTGGGTGGCGGGAGGGCGTCTGTTCCTGATGAAGACGCCGGCCGTGTTGGAGTTGCCGGAGCAGGCGCTGGCGTCCGCCGAAGCCTTCGACGGTTTCCTGTCGGCGCAGCGCGTCGAACTTGTAGGACTCACGCAGGCAACGTTGCGGCAGCGCGGCTACGACCGGCTGCTGCGGGAGCGCGGCTTCACGGAGGCCGAGCAGGACTCGCTGCGTCCCAGTTATCGAGTCTTCTGGAAACCGGCCGTGCGTCGCGACCGATAGCCGGGTCTACGTCTCTCCGTATACCTCCGCGGGCAGCAGCTTCAGCGACTTGGGCACCGACTCCTGCTACTGAGCGGGGAGCGAGTCGTGCCTCTCGCCGGCCACGTGGTTCGCGCGCTCTACCGACGATTCCGACCCGTTAGTATCGCTGCCGGGACTGCCAGCCCCACCAGCAGCAACGACATAGGGGCGACCAGGACGAACACGGCTGTCTTCGGGCGGCCGGAGCCCATGGCGGCGATCGCGTAGAGCGCTAACGAAGCCAGCGAGACGACGAGAACGGAGCGGGAGAGCGCGAGTTGGGCAACAACTGACCGCCGCCTGGAGACCAGGTAGCTGACCGCGAGGATGGCGAACGGGAGGACCACCCAGCCGGCGAAGAGCACGAGCAGCACAGGAGGAGACCCGATGCGCAACCCCGCGTAAAGCGTGAAGGCGAGAGAACCCACGGCCCCTGCCGCCAGCGCGGCCAAGGCAACCACGTCAGTGGACCGGCCCGCTCGCCGTCCGTCGCTCACCTCAGAAGACATGTCTTTCTCCAACTGCGCGGATTCTGGGCCGCTCGGCACACGAAGTCAACGTGTGGCTGAGATGCGGGCGGACGCGTGTTTGCAGGCCCAGTCCAGGGCATAATCGCAGGCATCATGGAGCGATTCTGATCCCCTCCGCGTGACCCTCGACTATTACGACCAGCACTCGGAGGAATTTTCCCGGCGAACCAAGGACATCGACCTGGCGCCGCTTTACGAGGAGTTCCTCCCGCTGCTTCCTCCCGGCGCCCGCATTCTGGATGCAGGCTGTGGAACCGGCAGAGACAGCGCGGCGTTCATCCAACGAGGGTTCCGCGTCACCGCGTTCGACGCCTCGAAGGCGATGGTAGACATCGCCAGTCAGCTTATCGGTCAGCCCGTTCTCCAGCTCTCGTTCCACCAGCTCGACTTCGCTCACGAGTTCGACGGCGTCTGGGCCGCTGCCTCCCTCCTGCATCTGCCGAAGGACGCGATGGCGCAGGTCTTCCATGACCTCCACCATGCCCTGGTCCCTCACGGCATTCTCTACGCGTCGTTCAAGCGCGGTCGCTCCGAGGAGTTTCGCGAGGGCCGGTTCTTCAGCGACTACGACGAGGAGAGTCTGAAGGACTTCGTCGAGGCGCAGATGGACTGGAGCATCCTGAAACTGTGGCCGACCGACGACATCGGCCAGCAACGCGCTGGCGTGGAGTGGGTGAACGTGCTGGCGGCAGCGAGGTGAATCATGCGACTGCACATCACCAACGGCGACAGCGCCGCGGGGACGCTTCGGCAGGCGGTCGAGGGAACGGTGGCCACCTGGTCGGACGTTCTGCACGAAGGTCCGGTTCCGGCGCTGCCTGCCCGGCAGTTGGCCGACGTGAGGGCGGAGTACCTTGTATCGCGAGGCTACGCGCCTCTCGCGCGGGTGCAGGCCGACTTCCGGCGGCAGTCCGACATGGTGGACGCAGTTGGCCATTACACGGAGATCGTTCTCTGGTTCGAGCACGACCTGTACGATCAGTTGCTCCTGGTTCAGCTGCTCGATCGGCTGGCGGCCGTCAGGAACGAGCGCGACTCCATCACGCTCATCTGCATCGGTGAGTTCCCCGGAATCGACCGGTTCGTGGGACTCGGCCAGTTGTCCGTGGAACAGATGCGGTCGCTCGAACCGGGGCGGACGGCGGTCACACCGGCCCAACTCGCCGTGGCTCGCCAGGCGTGGACCGCCTTCACCGCGGCCACACCCGACGCGGTCGAGCGTCTCGCGTCCATCGAGGTTCACGAACTGCCCTTCCTCGCGGACGCCCTGCGCCGCCTGCTTGGCGAGTTTCCCTCGGTCGAGAACGGCCTCGGGATGGTGCAGCGACTCGCCCTGGAATCGCTGGCGCAGGCAAGCGCCAGCGGATCCGCGCTGTTTCGGACCGTGAGCGACAGGGAGATGCGGCCGTTCCTTGGCGATACCCAGTTCTACGCAGCCCTCCGCGACCTGCTCCGGGCGCGCCAGCCGCTGGTTGTCGCCGAACGGACAGGGGAAGACCAGGCCCTGGCACCGGGCGAAGACCTCGAGTCGATCGCCAACCACCTGTTCCGGCTGACGAACTTCGGGCGACGCGTCGTCGCGGGACGCGAAGACCTCGTGCAGGTCAATGGGATCGACCGCTGGATCGGCGGGGTGCACCTCGAGGGCCAGGAAGCGATGTGGCGGTGGGACTCCGCACGCCGGGCCCTGCGGCACTCTACCTGAGGCGATGGGCAACCGGCATGCGCCCGGCGCCGGAGGCGACGCCTTCGTGTTCCATCCGCCCACGCCCCTCACGGTCTCGACCATGAAGGATCAAAGGACACAAAGGCCTGTACGAATCACACCCGTCCCGTCATTCCCGCGGCCAGCACTCCGATCACGACGGCGAGCGCGAGGCCCACGATGACCAGGATGATGCAGATCGCGGTGACAATGCCAACGAAGCGCCAGAACGAGCGCTGCTGCTTGAGCGCGTTCTCGATGCGCTCTGCGCCGCCGTCCGTCCTCAGGAGCTTGATGGCCTTCGCGTAACGGGCCAGGTAGACGCCCGGGACGATGTAGACGAGCGAGAGGGCAACATAGAACATGCCCAACAGCGCACCGCCGACGGCGCCGAACGGAGAGGCCGATGCCCCCGCGCCAGCCGTCGCACCTGCAGCCAGCGAGATTCCCAGCATGACGATGCCGGACAGGACCATCAGGCCCGCCGAGATGAAGACGATGACGGCCATGAACTGGACCCAGGGCCGCGTCTGGTCGAGGTATTGGTGGGCAAGCGGAGTCAATCCCACCGCCACCCCGCTGCCATACACCGTGCCGGCGCCGTCGGCTGCCGCCGGCACCTGATCGATCGGATGCTCGTCCATCGGCTGCTCCCTCCGGAGCGACTGGCTGTTGTTGGACGCGTCGCGTTCCTCCGGCCGGCCCGGAGTCTACACCTCTCCCCGGCACGCCGCCACGCAAACTCACATCCGGGAGTGAGAGTTGCGCTGCGTCACGCCCCAAACATCGGCGCGCGCCACGCCGAAACACCGAGGATTACGGCTCGTAGGGACTGCTACGTGGGAGTGCTCCGCGCAGACCCGGCGAAGATCGCGCGGCTGTGCGGCAGCCGACCCAGAGCGGTGGCTGCGGCGCCGAGCAGCACCGCGACGAACAGCGCGCTCACGGTCCGCGGCGCGTTGGCGACACCCGGGAACAGCGCATCGAACGCGGTCGCCCGCTGCAGCATCGTCCAGGCGACGAACGCGAGCGGAGGAATGGCGGCCCGGCACCAATCGAAACGATCCCACCGCCTGGCCAGCAGCCGGGGCACCACGTAGAAGCCCGCGCTGAGCACGAGCAGGCCGAAGAAGGCCCAGCGCAAGGTGACCGCGTCTGTGATCCTGGTCGCGTTGCTTGTGGTCTCGGTCGTCACGGCGAGGACCAGGGCGTGGAGAGTCAGGACCTCGGCGGGAACCAGCGCCGCCATCGCATCGACGTAGGCCCGCACTCCCGACGGCGGCGCGCTGGCGCCCCCGCCTGCCTTCGCGCGCTCGCTCGTGGTGGTCAGTGCCGCGTAAGCCAGGGTGCTCACACGCGCTCCTCTCTCATGACGGGCGGCAGCATTGTCGCGCCGAATGCCCACCGGAGGGGATGCGGTTGCACGGAAAGTTCGCGCGGCACCGGCCGCGGCTACTTGGGCAGCTTGGTCTTCTCGTCGACGGTAACCTGGAAGCGACGGAAGTTCGAGTAGCGCGCCAGGCCGACGACGCAGGGACCGTCCGGCCTCGCGGGCTGGTCGTAGACCTCGTTCATCTCGGCGGGCAGCAGGAACCGCCAGCTCTCGTGGCGGCGGTACAGGACACGCGATTCCACACGGGCCTCGCTCGTCTCGTCGCCCGCGACGAGCAGCGACTGGAGCACCTCGCCCGAGGACGGATCGACCCAGAACCATCCGCTCGATGGCACGTCGCGGCCCACGGCGTCCTTGATCACGGTCGGCTGATCGACCTCGTTGAAGGAAAACAGGAAGGTCTTCGTGCCTTCGACCGGTTCCTCGGCGGTCTTGCGGAACGTGAAGCGGTCGCGGACACCGGGGTGGAGATACGCGAGCGCGAAGGTGGGCAGGTTGAACTCCGGCCGGATGTTGCCGATGTTGTAGCGGGCGCTCTCCCGCTGGATTCTCTTGAGGGTGGCCGGCGATTTCAGGAAGAGCGACTCGAGCCGTTCCGCGCGGTCTCTCACCTGGCGGCCGTCGACAACCGCCACGTCCCGAAACCCTGCCCAGGTCTGGTCGGGCACCTGCACCATGAGGACGTCCGAAATCAGCTCGCGATGGGTAGGGCCGGGGGGCGCCTTCTCTCGCGACATCGGTCGCGAGTCGCCCCACGCGGACGCGCCGGTCGCCGGGTGCGCATCGCCGACTGCGCCTCCCGGTGCCCCGCGGCAGCCCCACTTCAACTGCTGCGTGTACCTGCTCCTCCGCCACGACTGCGGAGCACTCCCTCTCGTAGCGAACGGCGTAATAGGCCGCCCGGTCCAGCACGTCGTCCGCGTACGTACGCTGCTTATCGCTGGACAAAGGAACGGCCAGGACGAGCATGACCGCGGTTGTCCCGCACGCGCAGATGATCCTCTGTGGCGACATGCCCGGCGTCTCAGTAGGCTGCGAGGCCGGCGGCGCGGAAGGCGGCGCAGGCGCGCTCGACCGCCTCGGGCGAGGGCGGCTTCACTTCGTCGAGAGTATAGTCGAGACCGAGTGCCTTCCACTTGAAGCGCCCCATCTGGTGGAACGGCAGGACATCCACGCGCTGGACGTTGCCAAGCGCCGCCGCGAAGGCCGCCATGCGCTCGATGTCTTCCGGCCTGTCGGTCAGGCCCGGGACCAGGACGAACCGCACCCAGATCGGCTTCCCGAGTGCGGCCAGCCGGCGCGCGAAATCGAGCGTCGGGCCGATGTCCATCCCCGTCAATGCGCGGTGACGCTCGTTGTCCCAGCCCTTGAGATCGAGCAGCACGAGATCGATCGACTGCAGGTCGACGTCCGTCAGGCGATCGCCATAGTAGCCGTTGGTGTCGAGGGCCGTGTGGATCCCCATCGCCTTCGCCGCCGCGAGGAGCTTCGCGGCGAAGCGATGCTGCATCAGCGCCTCTCCCCCGCTCAACGTGAAGCCGCCACGCATGACGGCAAGGCCCTGACGGTACTTGCGCAACTCCTCCGTTGCCTTGGCCACCGACACCGGGATGCCGTTGGTCATCTTCCACGTGTCGGGGTTGTGGCAGTACAGGCAACGCCACATGCAGCCGGATGTCCACGCGACGACGCGGACACCCGGACCGTCGAGCGCCGAACCGGTCGTGAACGAGTGGAGGAATCCCATGTCCCCCGTAGCGAGCGCAGCCCGCACGTCGGGTTCGGGCACGTGCGCGCCGAGATCGACGCGCAGCTCGAACGGGCTCTTCGCGCCAAGCGAGGGCTGCCCGGGCGCGGCGGCCTGATCAGGCAAGGCTCTGGCCTCCGTGGAAGGTCCGGTTGATGACGTCCATCTGCTGCTCGCGCGTCAGGCGGACGAAGTTCACGGCGTAGCCCGACACGCGGATGGTCAGGTTGGGGTAGTTCTCCGGGTGGTCCATCGCATCCATCAGCGTCTCGCGGTTCAGCACGTTGACGTTCATGTGGAAGCCGGTGACGCCGAAGAACGCGTCGAGTATGCCGACCAGGTTGACCATGCGGTCCTCGGCGGTGCGCCCCAGCCCCTCCGGCACGAGCGTCGCCGTCATCGAGATGCCGTCCGCCGCGTCGCGGTACGGGATCTTCGCCACGGACGCCGCGGCGGCGTGCAGGCCGTGGCTGTCGCGGCCCGACATCGGGTTGGCCCCGGGCGCGAACGGCTCGCCCCGGCGCCGTCCGTCGGGCGTGTTGCCGGTCCCCTTGCCATAGACGACGTTCGAGGTGATGGTGAGGATCGACTGCGTGTGGAGCGCGTCGCGGTACGTCGGGTACTTCCGCAGCTTCCCCATGAAGGTCGTGACCACCCAGGACGCCAGGTGGTCCACGCGATTGTCGTGGTTGCCGAAGAACGGGAACTCGCCCTCGGTGACGAAGTCGGTCACGAGTCCGGTGTCGTCCCGGACGACCTTCACGCTCGCATGCTTGATCGCGGAGAGGCTGTCGGCGACCACCGAGAGGCCGGCCATCCCGAATGCCATCGTTCGGAGGGGCGCGTAGTCGTGCAGCGCCATCTCGAGGCGCTCATACGCGTACTTGTCGTGCATGTAATGAATGACGTTCATCGCGTTGACGTACACGCCCGCCAGCCATTCCATCATCCGCTCGAACCGCGCGATGACGTCATCGAAATCCAGCGTTTCACCCGTCACCGCTCCGAAGGCCGGACCGATCTGCTCCCCGCTGATTTCGTCCCGCCCGCCGTTGATGGCATACAGGAGGCATTTCGCCATGTTCGCGCGCGCGCCGAAGAACTGCATCTGCTTGCCGACGAGCATCGGCGACACGCAGCACGCAATGGCGCCGTCGTCGCCCCACGCCCGCCGCATGATCTCGTCGCTCTCGAACTGCAGTGAGCTGGTGTCGATGGCCACCTGCGTGGCGAAGCGCCTGAAGGGCTCCGGCAGCCGCGGCGTGTACCAGATTGTCAGGTTCGGCTCGGGCGCGGGACCGAGGTTGTAGAGGGTCTGGAGCATGCGGAAGCTGGATTTCGTGACGAGCGGCCGACCGTCGTCGCCCATCCCGCCGATCGACTCGGTCACCCAGGTCGGGTCGCCGGCGAAGAGCTCGTCGTACTCCGGCGTGCGCAGAAAGCGAACGATCCGGAGCTTGATCACGAAGTCGTCCACGATCTCCTGCGCCTGCTCTTCGGCGAGGGCGCCCGAGGCGAGGTCGCGCTCGAAGTAGATGTCGAGGAACGTCGAGGTGCGGCCGAGCGACATCGCGGCGCCGTTCTGCTCCTTCACGGCGGCCAGGTAACCGAAGTAAAGCCACTGGACGGCTTCCTTCGCGCTGCGCGCGGGGCGCGAGATGTCGAAGCCATAGCTGGCGGCCATCTGCTGCAGTTCCTCGAGCGCGCGGATCTGCTCGCTCAATTCCTCGCGGTCACGGATGATCGCGTCGGTGGACATGACGGCGTCGAGCGCCACGCGCTCCTGCTGCTTGCGGTCGATCAGCCGTTTCACGCCGTACAGCGCGACGCGGCGGTAGTCGCCGATGATCCGCCCGCGGCCGTACGCATCCGGCAGGCCGGTGAGGATGTGCGAGCTGCGACAGCGCCGAATGTCCGACGTGTACGCGTCGAACACCGCGTCGTTGTGGGTCTTGCGGTACTTCGTGAACGCCTCGACGAGGTGGGGATCCGGCTCGCGGCCGTAAGCCTTCAGCGCGCTGACGACCATGCGGAAGCCGCCGTTCGGCATGATCGCACGCTTCAGCGGAGCATCGGTCTGCAGGCCGACGATCACCTCGAGGCCGCGGTCGATGTAACCGGGCGCGTGCGCCGTGATCGAGCTGGGCGTCTGCGAGATGTCGAGCACGCCCTTGCGCCGCTCTTCGACGAACAACTCCGTCAGCGTCGCCCAGAGCGCCCTGGTCCGCGCGGTGGCGGGAGCCAGGAAGCTCGCGTCACCGTAGTAGGGCTCGTAGTTCTGCTGGATGAAGTCGCGGACGTTGATCTCGCCTTGCCAGAGGCCCGACCGGAAGCCGCGCCACTCGCCGTCCGCTTCCACTGCCGTTGCCGTGCGATGGCCGACCGAAGCCATGGTGGTCCCCCCCCGACAGGCGAGACGCCTGTCCGATGATCCGAGAATTGCGACAGGCGAGACGAGACGCCTGTCCTAGCGCTGCCGATTGCGACAGGCGGGACGCCTGTCCTACGGCGTGCCAACGGCCGGCGCGGTCGCGGGCCGGCGCGCAGCCGGTCCGGTTTCCTTCAGGAGGAGCGCGAGGACGATGGCCAGGGCGACGCCGTACAGCAGCGGCTCGAACGCCGTCTGGTAGTGCTCGAGCGACATCGACGAGGCGCCGCCCGACACGCTCACCATGATCCAGCCGAACACCGGCCCGAGCAGCGCGCTGAACGTGAAGTTGAGGAAGTTGACGACGCCGGTGGCCGACCCGCTCACGTCGGGCGGGTTGGCTTCCTTGATCACCGTGTACGGCAGCATCGCCGCGCCGGACGCCATGCCGGCGACGACGCCAAGAATGTACGGCGGCAAGATGCCGGCGGGCCCGTAGAGGATCCAGGCAAGCGTCCCCAGGAGGACGGCCGCGCTGGCGATGATGACCGGTTTTCGCCGGCCGATCCGGTCGGAAAGCAGGCCGAGCAGCGGGCAGCCGATGATCCAGCCGAGCGGCACCGTGGCCGAGCGGATGACGGCGCTGGCGTACTCGAACCCGTGCGCGTCCTGCAGGAAGCGCACGCCCCAGATCATGTCGAAGATCGTCGTCGGGATGAACATGAGACCGGCGATCATCCCGCACAGGATCGATTGCGGGTTGCGGAAGACGATGCCAAGGCCTCGGCCCGCGCCTTTCACCCAGTCGTCGCGCCGCGCCACGGGCTCGGGCGCCGGAATCAGGAAGACGAGCAGCACGGCGATCGCCAACCCCGCGATCCCCATGCCGAGCCAGAACGTGCTCCACGCGACCCCGGACCCGATGAGGGGACCGACGACGAACTGCCCCGCCGAGCCCCCGGCCATCCCGAACATCTGCGTCGCACCGATGAGCGTGGCGGCCTTCGACGCCGGGAAGTTGGTGGAGGCGATGTAGATCGCGCCGACGAGGGCAAACACGCCTCCGGCGCCCTGGAGGAAGCGCCCCACGCTCGCGGCGGTCCCGTTGCCGGTGGCGAACAGGAGCGCGCCGATGCCGACCGCGGCGGCGCCGATGGGGACGATCTTGCGCGGCCCCAGGCCGTCCATCGCCGCCCCGGCGACGAGGCTGAACGGCGAATACCCCCAGTAGAAGAGGCCGACCATGGACGCGACGCCCATGGTCGTGAGGCCGAACGCCTCCGAGAGCTGCGGCATCATGACGGCTGGCGCCGATCGGAGCGTGTACTGATAAAAGTAGTACACGGCGGTCACCAGCCACGCGACAACGGCCGTCCTGACGCCGCGGCTCATGGGGTCCCCTCCGGGGATAATCGACGTAGTCGACGGAGTCAACGTAGTCTACGGAGTCAAAGTAGTCGAGAAGTCGTTACGGAGTCAACGTAGTCGACGAAGTCAAAGTAGTCGACGTGTCCACGGAGTCGACGTAGTCGGAAGACTCCGTGGACTCCGTAGACTCCGTCGACTCCGTGACTCCGTCGACTCCGTCGACTCCGTCGACTCCGTAGACTTCAGCCAGCTAGCAGAGCACGACCGACACCGCCAGACCGCCCTCGGACGTCTCCTTGTACTTGGAGTTCATCTCCTTGGCGGTGAGGGCCATGGCCTCGACGGTCGTGTCGAAGTCCACGCGGCGATCGGCCGGGATCTCGTTGCTCGCGATCATGAACCCGGTCCACGCCTTGACGGCGCCGTACGAGCAGCGCTCGATGCAGGGCAGCTGGACGTAGCCGGCGACCGGGTCGCACGTCAACCCGAGGTGGTGCTCGAGCGACGATTCCGCGCCGTTGGCCACGACTTGGGGCGGGAAATCGTGGGCCTGGGCCAGGAACGCCGCCCCCATCGCCGACGCGACACCGATTTCCGCCTGGCACCCGCCCTCGGCTCCGGCCAGCGTCGCGTTGTGCTTGCAGAGGTACCCGATGACCGCTCCCGCCAGCA
This sequence comes from uncultured Acidobacteriota bacterium, assembly GCA_963724775.1. Classification (GTDB taxonomy): domain Bacteria; phylum Acidobacteriota; class Vicinamibacteria; order Vicinamibacterales; family Fen-181; genus CAVRWB01. The sequence continues at coordinate 283,467 of CAVRWB010000011.1, read as the reverse complement.
TCCCCGCGCGGATCTTCTCCTGGGGCAGCTTGCGGCCACCCTCACCCAGCGCGTAGACCAGGGCCGGCATGACGCCCGCCGATCCGCCGGTGGGCGCGGTGACGACCAGGTGCCCGCGGGCATTCTCTTCCGAACCGGCCAACGCGTAGGCCGCGACGACGCCGACGCCCCGCTGCCCGATGTACGTGTCGTCCATCGCGCGCTTGTACACTTCGCCGGCCTTCGTCTTGAGCTTGATCGGCCCGGGCAGCACGCTCACCGGCATCTTCAGCCCCGTCTTGACGATGTTGACCATCGCCGTAGTGACCTTGTCGATGAACGCGTTGATCTCGGCCTCGCTCTTGCCTGACACGGCCACTTCGTTGGCCATCGCGACCTGCGCGATGGAAAGCTTGTTCTGTTCGGCGTGGGCCAGCAGCTCCTTCATCGTCGCATACGGGTACTTCGGCTGCCCCTTCTTCGGCGGCTGGTAGCCCTTCCACTCGATGAACCCGCCGCCCACCGAGTAGTACTCCTGTTCCAGCAGCACCGTGTCGCCGCCCATGAGCTTGCAGGTCATGGTGTTGGGGTGCGGGAAGTCTCCCTTCGGCGCGTCGTAGATGACGTCCTTCAGCGACGCATCGAAGGTCTTGTCACCGAGCTTCACGGGGAAGACCTGGTCCGGCTTGTCGCGAAGTCCGTCGAGGAACAGCGGATCGATGGTGGCCGGTTCCTTGCCGATGATGCCGGCCAGCGCCGCGCGCTCGGTGCCGTGCCCCTTGCCCGTCGCGCTGAGGCTCCCGAACAGGTGCACCTTCAGCGCCGTGGCCTTGGCGAGCTGGTCGGCGGGCAGCTTGGTGCAGCGCTGGTAGAAGTCATAGGTGATCCGCATCGGCCCGATGGTGTGGGAACTGGACGGGCCGGGGCCGACCTTGTAGAACTCGTCGATCGTCGTCATGATCGGGCCCTTCGCCTTCTTGACGACCTCGAGATCCTGCGACAGGCCACCCGCCGGTTTGGGCGCGGCGGCGGCCGGAGGCGGGACGGCCGCGCCCTGCCCCTTGTCTGCCGGCTTGCACCCGGTGATAACGGCCACGGCGCCGACCACGGCCGAACGCATCATGAACGCGCGACGGTCCACGCCGGACGGAACCGGGGTCTGGTCGAGCTCGGGCAGAATCAAGCCGTCGTCGCGCGTTGCTCGCACTCATGGATGCCTCCTTCGGCTGGGATGGCCGGCGTCGTGGCGGGCGCCGGACTGGATGACGGGCAGGGACCCGTGCGGCAGAGAGTAGTCCCGCGGCAGGAGCGAAACAACTGTGCGAATTACCAGTGATCGCCGGCGAAATGGCAGCGGATCAGGACGCCTTCGGCCGCAGTTCGGCGTGCACGTCCCTGCCCAATCGCGCCACGAGGTCCGGCAGGCTGTCCACGTCCGCCTCGGACGTGTGGAAGTTGACGATGCAGGCGCGGAGCAGGTAGCGGCCGTGGACGACGGCGTTGGACACGAAGGCCTCGCCCGAGTTCTGAATCCGTTCGAGCAGCGCTTCGTTGAGGGTATTCAGGTAGGCCTCGGCGGCCGCCTCCCCGGTCTGGCCCCGAAGGTCGGGCGGGACGTAGCGGAACGTGGCGATGCTGAGCGCCTGGGTGCAGGCTTCGAGCTCCGGGTGGGCCGCTGCGCGCCGCAAACAGCCGCTCGCTCAGCGCGATGTCGTCCGCGATCATGCGCCGGTAGCCCTCACGGCCCACCTGGCGCAGCGCGAGCCACACCTTCAGCGCGCGGAAGCCGCGCGAGTTCTGGGGCCCGTAGTCGAAGAAGTTCACCGCTTCTTCGCCGAAGTGGTAATACGGCGGGTGGTAGGAGAACGCCTGTCGCAGCGCCTGCGGGTCGCGAACGAGGATGCAGCCGGCTTCGAGCGGCGCGTAGAGCCACTTGTGCGGATCGACCGCGACGGAATCCGCCAGCCGGAGCGCCTGCAGGTCCTGCGGGCCGCCAGGAACGGCGGCGGCCAGGCCGCCGTACGCGCCATCCACGTGGAGCCACACGCCCTCCTCCCGGCAGATCTCGGCGAGCGCGGTCAGCGGGTCCACGACGCCCGTGCTCACTGAACCAGCCGTCCCGACGACCAGCAGCGGGCGCTCACCCGCCTCTCGGTCGCCCCCCAGGGCCTCGCGGAGCGCGCCGAGATCCATGCGAAGATCCGAGCCGGCCGGTATCCAGTGGATGGCATCGGTGCCGAGCCCGGCGAGGTCGGCCGCCTTGTAGATCCACGTGTGCGTCTCGGCCGAGGCGTATACCCTGAGCCGCGGCGCGGACGGCTGGCCGAGCCCGCCCTTGCGCACGTCCCAGCCCGCCCCGGCGGCGCGGGCGGCGAGAAACCCCACCATGTTGGCCATGTTGCCGCCGCTTACGAACAGGCCGGCGCACGCCTCGGGGAAGCCGATCAGCTCCGCGATCCAGCGGACCGCCTGCGCCTCGATCTCCGACGCCATCGGCGACAGCCGCCAGGCGCCCACGTTCGGGTTGACGGCCGCGGCCAGGAAGTCGCCCAGCATGCCGATCGGCGCGGGCGCGGAGGTGATGTAACCGAAGAAGCGCGGGTGGCCGTTGAAGAGGGAATGATCGAAGAGCAAGTCCGCCGCCTCGCGCAGCAACCCGGCCGCATCCGCGCCGGAGGCGGGCAGGGGCCGCCCGGCATCGAGCTGCCGCCGGATCTCGCCAGGCGACTCTCCGGGTGTCACAGGCCTATCGGGGAGCGAGCCGAGGAAGGCCGCGATCGAATCGACCAGCGCGTGTCCGACGCGCCGGAACTCATCCGGCTCCATGGCGAGTGGCGCGGTGCGCAATGACGACCTCGTGTGAAGCGTGTGCGATCACGTTACCCGGCCGCGCTCCCCAGCGTCAACGCCAACGTGCGCCTACTCGGCCGTGCGTGTCGCCTCGCGCGCGGTTGTCGGCTGCGCTAGCCCCCACATCTCCAGCGCGTCGAGTTCGAGCGCCTCGCAGAGTTCCCTGTTCATCTCTTCGGAGACCACGACGGGCTGTCCCTCGAACAGCGGTGCGACGAGATCGGCCGGGTAGCCACACCGACGTGAGAGCGAGTCGACGGAGAACCCTTTCGCTTCCCTCGCCTGATTCAGCCGGTCTATGTAAGCCTTGTGCACGAACATGATTCCCCCCAGGGCACGGTGCTGCCAGAGCCGGGCCAGCGCCAGGATTGCGAGAACGTGCGCCAGCGTGCGTCGAGGTGGCGTGGCGTGTCCGGAAGTTGCTGCCGGTTGCGTCCGCATCCTGTACGCGCGTGGCGACTTCTGCTTCGGCGACGGCGTGGCGGCTTCCGCTTCGCCGGTGGCACAAAGCACACGCCGCGCCAGGCGGTGCCGTGTGATAGATTGGGCGAAAGGAGGCTCATCTTGCCCACGACACTGGCCGCGTCCGAATTGCAGCGCCTTGCGCGTTTGGGGGCGATCGCACGACTCAAGGAAATCGAAGCGGAAGCGACCGCGATCCGCCGCGCGTTTCCCGGTCTCCGGGGCGGCGGCAAGCCGGCCACCGCGCGAGAGCGGATGCCTGCCCGCCGGAAGCGCCAGGTGTCGCCTGAAGCGCGCGAAGCCGCCAGGAAGCGAATGCAGGATTACTGGGCCAGGAGGAAGTCCGGGACGGCCGCCGCCGCGCTTGGCGAGGCCGGAGCCGCCCTGGCGTCCGAGCGTGCGCCGGCCCGCAGGCGCAAGCCGCGCAAGGCCCGGAAGGGACGCGCGAAGAAGGCGCGCTGAATGGGCGATTTCAAGGACGCGCGGAAGCGGGCGATCGACGAGTACAAGCAGCGCAAGCCGCGGTGCGGCATCTTCGCGATCCGGTGCGCGTCGACGCACCAAACCTGGGTGGGCGCGGTGCCGGACCTCGACGCCGCCCGCAATGGCGCCTGGTTCACGCTGCGGACCGGCTCGCACCGCAACGCCACCCTCCAGGCCGAGTGGCGCACCCACGGCGAGGCGGATTTCACGTTCGAGGTTCTCGAGGAACTCGACGAGGACGTCTCGCCTCTCCTTGTGAAGGATCTGCTCGAGCAGAAGAAGCTCGAGTGGGCGAACCGCGAGGCCGCGCAGACGCTGCTGCGGTAGGTCCAGACCGCAGGACGAAGCTTCCGCTTCGTCGGAGGGCAGATCACCGCGGCGCCGAGGCGAGCCGGAGTGTGCCCGAGACGTCCAACGGCTTCAGCAGCGCCGTGTCCGGCCCCGGGTAGAACACGCCGCCGTTCGGGCCCCCAATCCCCACGCTGACCGGCCACCCCCCACGCGAGACCGGGACGGGACCCCGCCATTCTGATGTCTCCAGCTCGACGCGCAGCGCGGCGCCCGCATCGACGTCGGGCGCGAACACGACGGCGTCCGTCCTTCGCAGCGGGATTTTGATCTCGTAAACCAGCAGGTTGGGGTTGCCGCCCATCCGCGCGATGATCCCGGAATTCCCGTTTTCCACTTGCCTGACGTCTTTCGACCCCGGCCCAAGGACGTCGATGTCCGGCGGGCGCACGCCGACAGGCTGGCTGCCGGACGCCGCGTCGCCGGGCGGCTGCGCCCCCGGCGGCCGGCCGGGCTGCGGGCGCGGGCTGCCGTGCGCGGGGAAGCGCGCGCCAAAGGTCTTCTTCTTGCCGCCAGCCGGGTCGAGCCACACGGTCAGCCCCATCCTCGCGATCTGCTTGATGGCCACGCTGTTGGTCGTGACGAGGCAAAAGTACAGCGCGTCACCGTCGTTTTGGAAGGCGACCGAGAAGTGCTCTCCCTTGACCGGCTGGAGCAGGTCGCGCCACTCCTCGTCGATGCCGTCGATGCGGACGTCGCGATCCCGCCACCGGCTCGAGAACTCCTGCTTGTCTGCAGCAGGGATGCGGGCACCTGCGGCGAGGACGATCGCGGCGACCAGGACGAGCGACAGCGAGCGGGCGCGGGACATGCAGCCTCCGGGTGATCAGGGCTGGCGCTGGCAAGTGACAGGACAGGAGCGAGCAGGCAGGCGCATTCAGTGTAGCGCATTTCGGGGTCATGATTCTCAGCGCCACCTGAGGCGAGCTAACCGGATCGGCCGGCCAGCAGCCGGTCCACGACCGAGCGCACCTTGAGTCCGGCCAGCTCGCGAACACCGAATCGGCCGCGGGCGCGGCCGATCTTCAGGTAGTTCGCGACCAGGCTTTCGGGTACGTCCGGCTGCTCGGCGTCCGGCTTCCGCGCGAGACGAACGGCGCCGGACGGGCAGGTGGTCACGCAAAGACCGCAGCCGATGCAGCGCGACGCGTCCAGGACGGCGACGCCGTCGGACATGCTGAGCGCCTGCATCTGGCATCGGGGCTCGCACGCGCCGCACCCCTGGCACGAGGCGGTTTCGAGGATCGCCACGAAGGGCGTGGCGATGATGTGCGCCGGTGCCGGGTGGCGCTTGAGCGAGCGCAGGACGCCGCAGCAGCAGCCACAGCACGTGCAGAGAAAGACGGCGCGCCTGGCGTTGGAGGCCTGGAGGACGAGGCCGGACTCGTCGGCGCGGCGCAGGATGTCCAGCATCTCCTCGCGGGTGATTGCGCGGCCGCGGCCCGAGCGCGTGACGTAGTCCGCCGCCGTCCCAAGGCTCAGGCAGCTCTCCATCGGCCGGTCGCACCCATCCCCCGCGATCCGGCGCTCCTGCCGGCAGATGCAGTTGGCCACGGCGTAGTGGCCGGCTCCGCCCCGGACCAGCTCCTCGACCAGCTCGTGCGGCAGCACCTCAGCCCGCGCCTCGATGCTGGCGTTCACCGGCACGACGCGCATCTGCGGCGTCCGGCGCCACAGGTCCGGATCGAACAGCCCAGGCAGGTACTCCTCGAAGTCCCTCACGAGTTCCGGCGTGAGCTTGTCGACCTGGCCCTCCCAGAATCCGACGACGAACTGGAGGGCCATGTAGCGGGTGATACCGCCGCGGACGTCGGAAAGGATCAGGCCTTTGCGCTCCATCTCCTGCAGGCGCTGCGCGGTCTCCGGGACGGGCCTCCGCGCACGCCGGGCAACCACCGCGGGCTCTTCGGGGATCACGGTGAGATGGAGTGCGAGCCACGCTTCTTCCGCGGCGAACAATCGGCGGAGGATCCGGAGTTCGACGCCACTCGCCATGCGGGGATACCCGGCCGGCATGGAGTCGAGGTGCTGAGCGAGCTTCTCGAATACGTCGTCGATCATGGGCGACCGCGCACGCGCAGGATGATACACCGGCGAACACACCGGCTCGAGTTTGTCATTCCGTGCCTGTAGAGCTAGACTCCACGCAGGGAGGGTCGATGACCTTGCGCCAAAGCTTCGCCGCCGGGTCATGCCGTAGCGCGGTCCGACACGCGTACCGACGAGGGCCGGGCGCACGCCGGGCGGCTGGTCAGCGAGATGCCGCCCCACTGGTGGGGGCTCTGCGATGCGTTGAGCAGCCACTGCCTCTCCCGCGGTCAGCTCCTGCCGGAACCCTCGTTGTGGTCCGAGCTCACGCCGTTCCTGCTCATCGCCGGCGAGGACGAAGCCGTCTCGCTGCTCGCCGAATACGCCGTCTTCACGGCGAACCCCGCGGAAGCGGACATCGAACGCCTCGGGGTGCAGATCAACTGCGCACTCCACCGCGTGGACATCGCCGACGACCGGGTGGTCAGCTTCCTGCACGACGCGATGGAGGTGCACCGTCCCGGCTGGCTGGCGCTCCTGAGTTACGAGACCATTCGCTGGATCAAGCGGACGCTCGTGGCGGCGCGGCGCATGCGACGGGATATGGGGAGGCAGTGGTACGGAAGGGGGGGACCCCTTTGGCTCAAAAGGGGTCCCATGGAGGTGGAATCAGAGGCTGTCGGCTCTCTGGATGGTTAGACGGACGACTGCGGCAAAAAGTTCGTCTCCGGTTCACGGTATACTCGGCCGCGATGTCACCTGGCCCGGCGCAGCCCACACCCGAGCCCTTGCCGCCGCCGCTCAAGTGGGCCGGAGGCAAGCGCTGGCAACTGCCGGTCCTCCGCGACCTCTGGGCGTCCCATTCCTCCCGGCGGCTGGTCGAACCGTTCTGCGGCGGGCTCTCGGTGGCGCTCGGCCTGCAGCCCGAACGGGCGCTCCTCAACGACGTCAACGCGCACCTGGTCAATTTCTACCGCTGGCTGAAGCGCGATCTGCGAATCGACATCCCGCTCGACAACGACAGCGCGCTCTTCTATCGATACCGCCGCCGCTTCAACGATCTGCTGGCCGAAGGCCGGGAGCGAACCCGCGAGGCGGCGGCGCTGTTCTACTTCCTCAACCGGACCGGGTACAACGGGTTGTGCCGCTTCAATCGGAGCGGGCAGTTCAACGTGCCCTACGGACGCTACCTGCGCATCGCCTACCGCCGCGACTTCACGGCCTACCGCGACGCGCTCGCCGGCTGGTCGTTCCGCGCGGGCGACTTCGCGCGCGTGCCGATCGACGCCGACGATTTCGTCTACGCGGACCCGCCATACGACGTCCCCTTCACCGCCTACGCGCGGGGCGGGTTCAGCTGGAGCGACCAGGTCCGAACCGCCCATCGCCTCGCCCGCCATCCTGGCCCGGTGGTCCTCGTCAACCAGGCCACCGATCGGATCGTCTCGCTCTATGGCGAGTGCGGCTTCGACTTGCAGTTCCTCGAGGCCCCGCGCCGCATCAGCTGCAAGGGCGACCGCACACCAGCGGTCGAAGTCATGGGCACCAGGAACATCGACATCTAGCCGTTGGCGCCGCGAACCTCTGCACCCTTGCACCTTGCACACTTGCACCCTTGCACCTTGCACCTTGCACCCTTGCACCTTGCACCTTGCACCTTGCGACAGGCGGGACGCCTGTCCTACCGAGGCACCCGTGCACCTTGCACCCTCCGCCCTCCGCACTTCTGTTACCCTGTCTTTCCAATGTCCCAGCTGCGTCAGAGCCTCACCCTCTTCGACATGACGATGATCGCCATCGGCGGCACCATCGGGTCGGGGATCTTCCTGACGCCGTCGCTCATCGCGCACGCGCTTCCATCGCCGTGGCTCATCGTGTTCGTGTGGGTGGTCGGCGGCCTGATGGCGCTCGCCGGCGCCCTGAGCTTCTCGGAGCTCGCCGCGCTCATGCCGAGGGCGGGCGGCCAGTACGTGTACCTGTCGGAAGCGTACGGCGGGCTCGTCGGCTTTCTCTTCGGGTGGGCGTACTTTCTCGTCGTGAACGCCGGCGGCCTGGGCGCATTGAGCGTCGCGTTCGCCACCTACCTCGGTTACTTCGTTCCGCTCGGACCGCTCGCGACCAAGGCGGTCGCGGTCGGCGGCCTGCTGGCGCTCACCATGGTGAACGTCGTTGGCGTCAAGGCAGGCGCGATCTTCTCTGACGTCTTCACCGTGCTGAAGCTCGCGGGCATTGCCGGCCTCGTGGCCGTCGGCCTGCTGGCCGGCTCGAGCCACACGACGGACTTCTCGCTCACGGTGGCGTCCGTGCCCGGCGGCACCGGCGCGGCCCTGGCGACCGCGATGGTTGGCGTGTTGTGGTCGTATGGCGGCTGGCAGCACTCCACCTACGCATCGGCGGAGGTCAAGAACGCCCGCAGGACCCTGCCGCTCGCGATGACGATTGCCGCGGTCAGCGTGACGGGCATCTACCTGGCGGCGAACGTCGCTTACATGTTCGTCATGACGCCGGCGGAGATCGGCGCGTCGCCGCGCGTCGCGGCGGACGCGATGAGCCGCGCGCTCGGCCCCGTGGGGGGCACCCTCATCTCGCTCGCCATCTTCATCTCGACCTTCGGCGTCGTCGGGATCTACACGCTCACCGCGCCGCGGATCTACTTCGCGATGGCGAACGACGGCCTGTTCTTCCGGCGGGTCGCCGAGGTCCACCCGCGATTCCACACGCCGGCCTTCTCCATCGTCCTGCAGTCGCTCTGGGCCGCGCTGCTCATCGTGTTCTGGGGAACCTTCGAGAACCTGATCTCGTACGTGGTGTTCACCGACTGGATCTTCTTCGGCCTGGCGGCCGCCGCCGTCTTCGTCCTCCGGAAGCGCATGCCCACCGCCGAACGCACCGCTCCGGTCCCCTTCTACCCGCTGACGCCCGCCTTCTTCGTGGCGATGTCCGCCTGGTTCGTGGTGATGACCCTCATCCAGCGCCCGGCGCAGGCCTGGGCCGGCCTCGGGTTCCTCGCGCTCGGCGTGCCGGTGTTTTACTACTGGAAAAGCAAGAAGGCCTAGCCCTACTTGCCAAACAGCGTGAGGATGCCCAGCGACATCGCGGGGATGTAGGTAATGAGCAGGACGCCGATCCCGAGGATGATCAGGAACGGCAGCACGTGCTTGTAGAGCGCCGGCAGGGGCTTGTTGAAGCGCGACGACGACAGGAAGAGGTTCAGCCCCATCGGCGGGAACAGGAAGCCCAGTTCCAGGTTCGCCAGGAAGATCACGCCGAGGTGAACCGGGTTCACCCCGAACGCGTTCCCCATCGGCACGATGAGCGGCGCGAGGATCACGATCGCCGAGTAGATCTCCAGCACGCTCCCCAGCACCAGCAGCAGGACGTTCAGCGCGAGCAGGAACGCCACCTGCGAGTGGATGTTCGTCTTGACCCACTCGAGCAGGGCCGCCGGGATCTGCGCGTCCACCAGGTAGCTCGTGAGCCCCATCGCAATCGACAGCAGGATGAGGACGGCGCCCATCAGCGATGACGACTTGAGGAGCACCCCTGGCAGGCCCCGCAGGAACTTGATGTCCCGGATGATGAAGCACTCGACGATGACGGCATAGGCGACGCCCGCCGCCGCCGTCTCCACCATCGACGCCTTGCCGCTGGCAAACAGGCCGACCACGAAGATCGGGAGACCGAGCTCCCACTTCGCTTCCCAGGATGCCGCGAGCGCTTCCTTGACGGAGAACGCCTGCCGCTCCGACTTGAGCGTCCGCCCGGTATAGATGCCGTAACCCGCCGCCAAGATGACGAGCAGCAGACCGGGGACGAGGCCCGCGAGGTACAGCTGGTCCGCCGGCACGCTGGTGTCGCCGACGGACGCGACGACGCTGTACAGGATGACGGGGAGACTGGGCGGAAAGAGGAGCCCGAGGCTGCCCGACGCGGTGACGAGCCCCAGCGAGAAGCTCTCGGAGTAGCCGTCCTTGCGGAGGATCGGGTAGACGAGGCCGCCGAGCGCGATGATGGTGACCCCGGAGCCCCCGGTGAACGTCGTGAACAGCGCGCAGACTGCGGCGACCATCACGGCAATGCCGCCGGGCATCCACCCGAACAAGGCGCGGAAGAACCTGACCAGCCGCGTGGCCGCGTCGCTCTCGGCGAGCACGTAGCCGCACGCGGTCAGGAGCGGAATCGCCGGGAGCGTCGGCGAGGCGACGAGCCGGTAGACTTCCGCCGATACGGCCGCGACGGGCGTCCCGTCGCGGAAGAAGAGGACCAGGGCGATGCCGCCCATCGCCACGAAGACCGGGGCACCGAGGAGGGCGGCGGCGATGATGACGAAGACGAGCGGCCAGACGTGCGCGATGGTCTCCGGCGGCAGCACGCCAAGGCCGAACGCCGCCCCGATGGCCGCGAAGGCGACCGCGCGGCCCTTCCACCCGGAGGACGCGTGCCAGGCGAAGCGCGCCGCCATCAGGGCGAGCGCGATCGGCATGATCGTCTCGGCGACCCACTCGGGCACGCCGATCGGGAGCATCTTCCCGCCGTCGCGGTCCGCCAGGACGACCTGCGCGCTCGCATAGGCCAGGATGCCGACCGTGGCGGCGGCCACCGAGTACGCGAAGACTCGCGCGGTCCTGGCGGCCCGGCCGCCGCCGAACAGCTCGGCGGTCGACAGCGTGAGGTGCTTGCCTTCCCGCGTGGCGACCAGGCCGCCCACGAACGCGAGCCAGAGCGTCAGCATCTGGACGTAGGTGGCCGAGCCGGGAATATGGAAGTTCCCGAACGGCCGCCCGACTGCGTCCACGAGCGGCAGAACCGTCGCGAGGGCCAGCGCCAGGACCAGCGGCAGCTGCTCCAGCCGGCGGACCCAGGCGTCGACGGCCGAACGACTACTTGGCGCCAGCGCGCTTGCGGTACTCGTCACGATACTTCAATGCCTCGTCGAACGCGTCGGCGGGAACGATCTTGCCGCGGATCTTCGGGTACGCGGCCTCGACGGTCTTCACCCACTGCTCGCGCGTCTTCGCATCCACCGGGACCATGTTGAGGCCGCGCTTCTTCATGGCCTCGATGCCGGTCTGACCGCCCGCCCGGACATCCGCCTGCAGCTTGGCGCCCGCATCCTGCATCGCCTTGAGAAGCGGCGCGTGCAGGTCGGCCGGGATCCGGTCCCACACGTCCTTCTTGATGACCGTGCTGCCAAGCAGCAGCGCCCACTGCATGTCGGTCATGTTCTTCGCGTAGTTGTAGTACTGCGTCAGGACGGCCACCTGCGGCGTCGTGGTGCAGGCGTTCACGAGGCCCGTCTGGAGGCCCGTCGCCAGCTCGGTGGCCGGCAACGGCACCACGTTGAAGCCGGCGCCTTTCATGATCTCGAGCGAGTCGTTGTCGCCAGCCCACTGGAACAGCTTCTGCTGCTTGAGCTCATCGGGGCTCTTCACGGGATTCTTCGTGAGGAAGTGCAGCCACCCGGCGTCCGCCCAGTTGAGGACGACGAACCCCTTGGCGGCCATCGCCGACTCGAGTCGCGGCCGCATCTTCCCGAGCACGTCGTACACCTCCTCGTACGAGGAGTACATCATCGGGATCTCCAGGGTGTACACCGACTTCTCGACTTCCGCCACCCCGACCGCGGTCAAGGCCGCGGCCTGGAGCGTCCCCATCTTCATCTTGCGCACGACGTCGGTGTCGTCGCCTGCCACACCCCCGGCGAAGATCACGAGGTTGACGCGGCCGTTGGAGATTCGTTTCCATTCGGCAGCCGCTTCCTTCATGATCTGGTGCCACGACGTGCCCTCCGGCATCATCGTGGCCAGCTTCACGGTAATCGTCTGTGCGCCCGCGGGTGCCGCGGCCAGCAACGCCGCCGCCACCACCAGCCCCGCCGCCAACGTCCGTCCGGATCGAGTCTTCATGTTCAAACCGTTCCTCGTCAATTCACGAACAATTCCGGCAGCCGTCCGAGCAGCCACTTCGCTCTTCGCTGGGCGATGAGGTTCGCCACCCTCTGCTCGGGCGCTTTGTTCACGTCGAAGGCCACGACCTCTTCGAGCAGAGCCTGGAATTCCTGCTTCTTCTGCTGGGGGAGCATGACGCTCTCGGCATAGCTGACGAGCGGCGACACGCGCTGGCCCTTCGAGAGCTCGCGAGCGCGCTGGTAGTGCTTTGTGGCGGCTTCGTACGTGCCGCCCACGCCCACTCGCCCGCCCTCGTACGTGATGAAGAAGTCGTGGATCGCCCCGCCCTCGTACGTCTCGTCCAGGGCGAGCGCTCGCCGCATCAGGGCCTCGGCGAGATTCAGATCGGCCGATACCTCGGTATCGGTCTTGTTGATCGAGATCGCAGCGCCCCAGGCATTGGCCGTCCAGTACGCCAGCGGCAGGTGCTTCTTCTCCAGCTTGGCGAGGGTGCCCTCCGGGTCCTTCCGCAGCCGGTCCCGGAAGCCCGCGAAGTCCACCTCGAATCCACGCAGGCCGTACTCGAGGGCTCTCAGGTACATCTTGCGCGCCCGATCCCTCAGTTCGGTTGCCTTCGCGAGGTCCGCCCCTTCGATGAGGTCCGCATCCTGCTGGAGGTGGCCGTAGCCGTACTGCGTGAAGCCGCTGCAGGCGGCGAGCAAGAGGTTCTTGTTCTTCGGCGACTGGGCCAGCAGGCCTTCGATCGTCTTCAGCCCGAACGGAACCGCCTCCCACACGAGCTGCGGGTCGTCGTCGGTGGCGTAGACCGAGTTCCCGCTCGCCAGGGCGTTCCCGACCTTGTTGATGACGAGCGAGCAAGCAGACGTCGAGGCGGCCAGCGCCACGATTGCGGCGACGGCCGCCCACCGGGAGGCGCGGACGGGATCGGCGGCCAGGATATGGTTGAGGTGAAAGGACATGAACACACTCACACACGGAACGAAAGTCCCGTGCGACGCTTCTCACCGAGGCACCGGTTGGGCTGCGACGGCACGCCATGGCGCACCGCGAAGGTGAGGACCCTGGATTTTATCATCGGGCGAAGGTCGACTGCCAACCGGAAGGTTCTGACGGCGCTGGTGGCGAAGGTTACTTACGGACGGGTGCAAGGGCGCATGGGTGCATGGTGCAAAGGTGCACGGGGTGGCTTTCGTTGCACCCTTGCACCCCGTGCCTCAGTTCTCCGTTCTCACTTGCGTGCTCAGCCTGCCAATCTGATCCGTGTCGTGCGCGAGCATCAGCGCGACGAGATCCGCGACAATCATCGGGCCTCGGGACGGTTCGACGCCCACGCGATTCAAGTCGTCGGCGGAGCACGCCTCCAACCGGCGCACCACCGCCTCGCGCCTCCAGCAAAACGACTGCATCCACTCGCCGAGCGGCCGGTCCGGATCGACGTCGAGCGACGAGAGATCGAGTGACGGCAGCGACGGCCGATCCTGAGTGAGCATCGCCTCGAGGCACGACGCGAAGCGCGCTTCCGCCGCGGCGAGCCGCGCAGCGACAGAGGCCGCCTCGCGTTCGCGACCCACGGCGAGCGAAGCGCGCACGCGCAACGCCAGGCGCCGTGGGGTGTCGGCGACGCCCTTGATCTGAATCAGGCATTCCAGCAGATCCGCCACAACGTCTCCTCTGTTACCTCGTCGGCAGGCCGCCCGACTCCGCACGCTGACGCCGGTTTGTACGGCGACGCGTAGGATTTACACCCGCGGAGTCCAATTTCGCCGCGCGCTCCCCGCATCTCTCGCGCGTCGCGTCAGCCACCACGGCGCCCGCAAGCGTCCGCCTGTGAACACGATCGAGGAAGATGCGGCAGCGCCCTGCCGGCTGATCCCTCGTTTCGGCACCGGCCTTGCACCCCAACCGTATCGGCAACCAGTTTACATGCTCGATACCGGTCTCCCCGTGTCGTCGTCTGTCATCGCGTTCGTGACGACCGTTCACGCGGCGATGTTCGTCATCCACGTGCAGCGTGCGCGCGGCGCGCTGCGCGTGCTGGGTGCGCTGCCATCCGCGGCCTTCGCCACGCTGGCCTGGGTGCTCACCACGCCCGCCTGGCTGGCCGCGGGAGTGGTCGTGCATGCCGCGTGGCTGGCGGTCATGGTTGGCAAAGCCGGAGACGTCGCCCGCGGTTCGTTCGATGGCAAAGCTGGAGCCTTGCCCCACGCTTCTGGTACAGCTTCGCCCCACGCCCTGCCCGATGGCAAGGCTGGAGCCTTGCCCCACACCTCCGTTCCCGTCGGCTTCGTGAGGTCGTTGGTGCTCGCGGTGATCGACGAGACCGACGCGATCCGCACGTTCCGCCTGGCGCGCCCGCCAGGCTTCGACTTCGCGCCTGGCCAGTTTCTCATGGTCAAAGTGGACGTATCGGGCAACAGCATCGCCCGGTGCTACTCGATCAGTTCGTCCCCGGGGGCATCCGGTTACCTGGAAATCTCGGTGAAGCGGCAGGGCATCGTGTCCTCCGCGCTCCATGGAACCGTGCGCGCCGGCGACTCCTTGCTGATTCACCCGCCGCTCGGCCGCTTCACGATGCCCGCCGACGGCCCACGCGACCTCGTGCTCATCGCGGGCGGCATCGGCATCACCCCGTTGATCAGCATGCTGCGTCACACCGTCGCCACGCAGCCCGCGCGCCGCGTCACGCTGCTCTACTCCGTGCGGGAGCGCCGCGATGCGGCCTTTGCCGCCGAACTCGAGTGGCTGACCCTGCGCCATCCGCAAGTCCGACTCGCGATGACGGTCACCGCCGGCGACGAGTTCGATGGCTGCCACCGCGGTCGCATAGACGAGCCATTCATCCGCAGCAGTGTAGCGGACCTCGAGAACGCGGTGTTCCTGATCTGCGGCCCGTTGCCGATGATCGACGCCGTGCGCGGAACGCTGGCGGAGTTGGGCGTCTCGGCAGAGCGGATCCGGTGGGAGGCGTTCGAAGCCGCAGCCGCCGTGGCGAACGACGCCGCGCGCGGAACGGTTGGCGAGGCGGCAGCACGGCTCCGCCTGGCTCTCAGCGGGCACGAGACCCAGGTGAATCCATCGGAGACGCTTCTCGACGCGGCCGAGCGCGCCGGAGGCCGCATCTCGTCGTTCTGCCGGGCGGGCATGTGCGGGACGTGCCGCACGCGCCTCGTGTCCGGCGAGGTCCGCTGCGACGCGGAAGCCCTCTCCACCGCGGAACGAGAGAGCGGCTACGTGCTGCCCTGCGTGGCGTGGGCGGCGGGCGATTGCGTCCTGGAGGCGTGAACGGATGGGTGACGCGACCGGCATCCCTCTTCGGGCTGGAGAGGCCACGAGCCCCGGCGGCGCCAGCACGACGAGGACCGCGAGAGTGCAGCCGAAGGACCTCGGCCAGCCATGGCCTCTGTCCGGCGCGCTCGTCGCCAGCGCCATCACGATCATGGCCGTCGGCCTGGGCGTTCTCTATGCCGCCGGCGGCTGGGACTACTACCGGACGCCGGTGTCCGTTCGGGCCTATGCCGATGGACACCGGTTGCTCCGCCCGTCCGGGACGATTGGCCGCGCCCTCGGCGTTGCCGGCGTCGCGATGATGCTGGTCCCCGTCGCGTACTCGATCCGGAAGAAGTGGCGCCGCCTCTCGCGCGTCGGCTCGATGAAGGCCTGGCTCGACGTCCACATCTTCTGCGGCATCGTCGGACCCGCGCTCATCACGTTCCACTCGGCGCTGAAGTTCAACGGCCTGATCTCGGTCGCCTACTGGTCGATGATGGCCGTGATGCTCTCCGGCTTCGTCGGACGCTACCTGTATGTGCGCGTGCCGCGCAGCATTCGCGGTGCCGAGCTCGGGTACGAGGAGATTGTCGGCCGGGCGGGCGCGCTTCATGCGGCGCTCGAACGCACCGGGCTGCCCGCCGCGCTCCTCGAGGCACTCGAGGCGGCCGGCAGCACGCCTCGCGCGCTGACCCGTCGCCTCCGGCTCCGTGCGCTGGCACGCGAGATGACTCGGAACGGCTTCCCTGCCGACCTGGTGAGCGAGGCCATCGACGTCGCGTCCGCACGCGCGACGCTGCTTCGCCGGCTCGGCTATCTCCAGCGGACGAAGCAGCTCTTCGCCATGTGGCACGTCTTCCACCTGCCGCTGGTCTACGTCATGTTCGCGATCGCGCTCGTCCACATCGGCGTGGCGCTCTACCTCGGCTACGCCTTCTTCCTTCGGCGATGACTCGATGATGCAGCGAGCCGCCCCCCCGGCGCGAATCGTCCCGCCTCGACACGCGTGGGTGCTGGCACTGGCCCTCGCCCTCCTGCTCGGCGGCGCGCGGAGCGCGGCAGGACAGGCATCCGCGCTCCTGGCGCCGGGACCGCTGGCCAAGGCGCACTCGCAGCTCGAAGGCCTGAACAACTGCGCGAAATGCCACGAGCCCGGGCGGCAGGTGACGGCCTCGCGATGCCTCGCGTGCCACCGGCCAATCGCCGAGCGCATCGCGGCGCGCCGGGGCGTCCACCGGAACGTGAAGGACGACTGCGTGCGGTGTCACTCGGAGCACAACGGCGCCGACGGCGAGCTGCGGCCGTTCGACACCAGGCGTTTCGATCACGCCGCCGAAACCGGGTTCGCGCTCGATGGCCGGCACGCGGCGGTGGCGGCGAACTGCGCCAAGTGCCACACGACCCGATCCTTCCTGCAGGCGCGGCCTGCCTGCTCCACCTGTCATGCGGACCCGCACAAGGGCGCGCTCGGCACGTCGTGCGCGACGTGCCACAGCGCGCAGCAGGCCTTCACCGACGCGCGCCGCGGTTTCGACCACTCGTTGGCGAAGTTCCAGCTGGCCGGCGCCCACCGCACCGTGGAGTGCGCGCGGTGCCACGTCAACAAGCAGTTCACGGGCCTGCGCTTCGCGTCGTGCACCGACTGCCACAAGTCGCCGCACCGCCAGGCGCTCGCCCGCGACTGCACCGTCTGCCACGGCAACGACTCCTGGCGCACGCAGAAGGTCGACCACGCGCGAACCGCCTTCCCGCTGCGAGGCCGGCACGAAACCGTCGCCTGCGCCAGCTGCCACCGCGGCTCGCCCGTACAGGTGCGCCTCGAGTTCGGCCGCTGCGCCGCCTGCCACGCGGACGTCCACCGCGCTCAGTTCAAGGAGGACTGCGCGTCGTGCCACACGGAGACGGGCTTCCGCTCTGTGCCGTTCGATCATGCGGCGCGCACCCGATTCGCCCTGACCGGCCGCCACGCGACGCTCGCCTGCGCGCGCTGCCATGCGGGCGCCGCCACCGCAACGCAAGCACCTGCGGCGGCTTCGGCTCCCCCCTCGTCAATGCCGGGAGCTGGATCGGCGCAGCGGCCTGCGGCTCGCGGCGGGCCGGCACGAACCGCCTCGACCGTGCTCTTCACCGGCGCGTCCAGCGCGTGCTCGTCGTGTCACGCCGACCCGCATCGTGGCGAAACGGCAGCCGATTGCGTCACCTGCCACACGACGAACGACTTCCGCGTGGCTGGCTACCAACACGAGCCGCGGCTCGCGCCCTTCTTCGCCGGACGGCACGCGTCAGCGACCTGCTCCGCCTGCCATGGACGCGGCGCGTAGGACGGCGCCCCGCCCGTCACCCGGTGACGTAGGACAGGCGTCCCGCCTGTCGTCGGACGCGTCCCGCCCGTCGCCCGCAATCGGTCAGTGGCGCTTCAGGAATCTCGACACCTCCTGCACGACCTGCCATGCCGATCCGCACCAGGGACAGCTCACCGCCGGCTGTGACACCTGCCACGCGGTCGACGAGGTTGGCTTTCGCGCCTCACGCTTCTCGCACGCGAAGACGGGCTTCCCACTGACCGGCCGGCACCAGTTGGTCGAGTGCGCGCGCTGCCACCGCCGCCCATCGGACACCGGCAGCGTTGCGCGCATCTCGCTCATCGCGGCGAAGGCCGCCACGCCCCAGGCTCCGGCACCGCGGGCCCAGGGCCAGGGTCCCCTGGTCTTCAAGGGCATGGGCAAAGACTGTGCGTCCTGCCACGCGGACGTGCATCTCGGCCAGCTTGGAAGCGCGTGCGAGCGCTGCCACAGCGCCGAGTCGTTCAGCGTGCGGGCGTTCAAGCACTCGGACAAGGCGCTGTCGAGCTTCTTCAAGGGCACACACGGGACACTCACCTGCCGAGCCTGTCACAAGCCCGAGCAGGCCCGCTTCCCCTCGGCAACCGGGGTCGCGACTCGCTACGTGGGAACCGGCACGCGCTGCGGCAGCTGCCACTCGAGCGACGACGCGCACCACGGGGCGTTGGGCCCGGCGTGCGAGACCTGCCACGAGACGGCGGAGTGGAAGTCGGCGTCGCGATCGTTCCACAAGGCCGGCCTGTTCCCGCTCGAGGGGCGCCATCTCGCGGTGGCATGTGCCAGCTGCCACACCAACGGCGTCACGAAGGGAACCCCGACCGCCTGCTACGACTGTCACTGGATTCGGCGGCAGGACGACCGGTACCAGACCCGGCTGGGCATGCAGTGCGAGCAATGCCACCGTCCGGCGGGCTGGGTGCCGGTGCAGTGGAACCACGCTGCGAGCACCGGGTTCCAGCTGAGCCTCGCGCACCAGGTGCTGCGCTGCGACAACTGCCACAAGGACGGCCAGTTTGCGTCCACGAGCAACAACTGCGTCGGCTGCCACCAGGCGGACTACTCGCGCGCTGCCACACCCAACCACGCCGCGGCCGGCTTCCCGACGAACTGCGAGGTGTGCCACACGGCCGCGCAGACCTCCTGGCACCAGGCGACCTTCGATCACGGGCGCAGCTTCCCGCTCACCGGCGCGCACGCGCAGCAGCCGTGCGCGTCGTGCCACCGCGCCAACGTCTTCGCCGGCACGCCGCGCGACTGCATCAGCTGTCATCGATCGGACTACCAGCGGACGGCGAACCCCAATCACGCCGCCGCCGGCTTCCCGACCGCGTGCGAATCGTGCCACCGCGCGTCCGACCCCACGTGGCGCGGGGCGTCGTTCAACCACGCGAGCGTCTTCCCGCTGGTCGGCGTCCACGGGACGCAGGCCTGTGCCTCGTGCCACAAGAACGCCGTCTACAAGGGCACACCGCGGGACTGCGTCGGCTGTCACCAGGCCGACTACCAGAAGGCGGCCAACCCGAACCACGCGTCTGCCGGGTTCCCCACCGCCTGCGAGTCGTGCCACCGGTCGTCGGACAGCTCCTGGCGGGGTGGGTCGTTCAACCACGCGAGCGTCTTCCCGCTGGTCGGCGTCCATGGGACCCAGGCCTGTGCCTCGTGCCACAAGAACGCCGTCTACAAGGGCACGCCGCGTGACTGCGTGGCGTGCCACCAGACCGACTACCAGCGCTCGCAGAATCCGAACCACGCGGCGGCCGGCTTCCCCACCACGTGCGAAACCTGCCACTCGGCAGCCTCGGCCACGTGGTCGGCGAGCTTCGATCACAACCGCGTCTTCCCGCTCGTCGGCGTGCACCAGCGCCAGGCGTGCGCGACCTGCCACCGCAACAACGTCTACCGCGGCACGCCGACCGATTGCGCCGGCTGCCACCTGGCCGACTATCAGCGGACGGCCAACCCGAATCACACGGCGGCCGGTTTCCCCACCACCTGCCAGTCGTGCCACCGCGCGAGCGACAGCACCTGGCAGCAGGGCACGTTCAACCACACGTGGTTCCCGATCACGTCGGGGCGCCACGCGGGCCTGGCCTGCTCGTCGTGCCACACGACGCCGAACAACTTCGCCGCCTTCAGCTGCACGGCCTGCCACGGCCGGACGCAGACCGACTCGCACCACACGGGCGTGTCCGGCTACCGGTACGACTCGGCCGCCTGTTACGCCTGCCACCCGACGGGCCGCGGGAACTGATCTTCGGAGGATCTACGATGAGGCTTGCCTGCAGCCTGTTGCTCGTGCTTGCCGGCACCACGGCGTCGGCGCAGACGACGACGCGCCCGGCGTGGGGTCGGGTGTCGTTCTTCGGTAACTCGTGGAACAGCGGCAGCGGATCGAACGCCACCACGACGAGCGAGTTGATCGGAACCGCGACCTTCGAATCGCCCTCGGGCGACCAGGTCCGTTACGAATACCGGGCCGACGTCCGCTTTGCCGGCTATCCCGGCTCGAGCGACCGCACGCGCCGCGTGTCGATCTACGACGGCTACGTGGGCACCCGGCTGCGCCGCGGCACGATCGGCGTGCGGGCGGGGCAGATGTGGCTCAACGACCTGGGCGGCCTCGGGTCGGTCGGCGGCGGACTCTTCGAGATCGGCCAGCAGCCGCGGCAGGGGCGCGGACGATGGCGCGGGGTGCTGTTCGCCGGCCTCGAGCCGAAGGTGATGGACGTTGGCTATGTGAGCAGCGTGACCAAGGGCGGCGTCTTCGCCGCGTTTGACGGCGCCGGGCTTCGCCGCCACGTCGTCGGCTTCGTCACGCTGCGGGATCGGGGAGTCACCGAGCGCTCGGTCATCGTCGTCAACAACCTCCTGCCGCTCGGCAAGAAGCTGTTCGTCTACCAGGCGGGCGAATACGACGTCAAGACGGCCGGGGTGTCAGGGGGCAACCTCACGTACTTGTTCGCGAACGCCCGATACACGGCCAACCGCTACCTGGAAATCCAGGGGAGCTATCACCGGGGCCGCTCCTTCGACTCGCGGTCGATCGTGCGCGATCAACTCGACGGGCGGCCGGTGGATCCGCGGCTGCTCGACGGGCTGCGGTTCGAGTCGGCGAACGCGCGCGTCACCGTCAGCGTCACGTCGAGCGTTCGGCTCTTCGGCGGCTACGGGCGCGACCGGAACAACCATGACGAGGCGGCGTCCAACCGGTTCACGTACGGGCTGTTCGCGTCGAACCTCTTCGGCAGCGGCCTCGACGTGAGCGGCGCGGACTCGCGGATGCAACGGCCAGGCGGCAACAGCTTCGACTCGTGGTACGTGTCGGCGGGGCGCTCGTTCACCAGGCGGCTGTACTTGAGCGGCGATTACGGATCGTCGATCTCGGTGCTGCGATTCCTGACCTCCAGCGGGTTCCTCATCGAAACGCGTCCCCACACGCGGCGACTCGCGGTGTCTGGCCTCCTGCACATGACGCGCGGTACCTCGCTGCTCACGACGGCGGAGCGGCTGACCGACGGCGCATCCACGCAGACACGCTTCCAGTCCGGCGTGATGTACAGTTTTTAGAAGAGAGTGAGAGCGGCGGCGGCCGCCTGCAGTTCGCCAACGCTGCCCAACGGTCGGTCGGCGGAAGTGCCGGCGGCGCGCGCCGCAATGCGTGCGGCGGCAGCGGCGATCGGATGGCTCGCCGTCATGGCAGCCAGGATGGCGCCGAGCCCGGACACGTCGTCGGCCAGGCGCGGAGAAGGCGCCGTCACGCTGAAACCGGTCAGCCTGGGCAACACGGTTGATCCCGCAGCGACCAGAACGACACATGCGGGGTCCAGCCCGCCGTGCAGCACCCCGCACGCATGCGCCGCCCCGATGGCCTCACAAACGGCGTCGAAGATGCGGAGCACGGTTTCCAGATCGAGCTGGCTGCAGTGGGTAATCGCGCGTCCGGCCACGTACTCCGACACGAGGCAGCAATCACCCGAAGGCTCGAGCCATGCCTCCATCACCCGCGCGACGGCCGGGTGGCGAAGCGAGCGCAGTTGGTCGAACCGAAGCGCGAGTTCAGAGGGCGTCACGCCCGGGATGGCGGACGGCTGAACGATCTCGAGCGCCACGAGCGCGTGGAAGTCCTGACGGCGGGCGAGATAGCGCGTGCGGCCGGGTTGCCGCGCGAGCACCGAGACGACTTGGTACGAGTGCGCCGGCGATCCTGCGGGCAGTGCAGGATCGCCGCGCTCGTCGCCCTCGTCGAGGGCCAATGCCACCAGGCACGCCGGGCAGAGGGAGCCTCCGACCTGCCTGGTCATCGGCGTCCCGCACACCGAACATCGGCCGCCTGGATCCAGCGATCTCGCCATTGGCGTCCATTGACTGACAATCATGGCGGCCTCCGTGTCGTGAGAGGAGGCGTGCCAAGCCCGGCGGCCGGCATGGGACTAGTGAAACCAGGCGCCGCCCTGCCGGTCAATGCTGAACGGTCGACGGTCGACCATTACCGCGGAGGATACTGACGAGTGACGAGTGGCGATTGCCCGCCCTTTCGCCCTTGCACCCATGCACCCTTGCACCGTTGCACCGGCACTAACCAAGGCGAAGCCGAAGCTTCGCCCTACACCTGAGCCCACCTTTGCATCCTTGCACTAGCTGCGTGAAGGATCCGACGCGAGAGGTTTCAGCGGGCCGTGAGGATCCGGAAGAGCTCGCGTACCTCGTCGTCCACCTGCGCCGAGTCCGACACCGTCTCGCCAATCTCGTCCCGCAAGAGCGCGCCGAACCGTTTGCGGAGGCGGTGCACCGCCACTTTCACGGCGCCTTCGCTCATTCCCAGTTCCTGGGCCAGTTGCGCGTAGGGCAGCGTCTCGCGCTCCCCCGTGAGGTAGCCCTCGAGGCGCGAGAACATCTCCTGGCGACCGCCCGCCGCGAACTCCTCGCGGAGACGGCGGAGCGTTCGCTCCAGCAGGGTCAGCGCCCACCGCCGCTCGAAGACTTTCTCCGGGGTGTCGGCGTCGGGCGGTTCGAGCTGGTACATCCCTTCGGCGGTCTCGATCTCGAGCGCGATGATGTTGACCCGCCCCCCGCGCTTCACCGCAGCCGCCTTGTCCCGCTCGTTCGAGAGGAAGTGCTTCAGTGATGCCAGCAGGAACGATCGGAACCGGCCGCGCGACGGATCGGCGTCGCGCAGGTAGTGCTTCTCGAGCAGGCGCGTAAAGAACTCCTGCGTGAGGTCCTGGGCCTCGTCCGGGCCGAAGCCCCAGCGGCGGACGTACGCGTAGAGCGGGTACCAGTAAGCTTCGCAGAGGCTCGCGAGCGCCTCGCGGGAGGCGGCGGTATGGGCGTGTCCGGCCGCCATCACCTGGCTCCAGCGAGTCGTCGCAAAGCGGCGCGGCGCGGGGCGGGGGGCCGGTTCCGGGGAATCGCGTGGCGTCATTGGCGGATCACGGTAGCAGGATTCGCTCGAGGCGCGCGGAAAAAGCGCCGGCGGACGACGGCCGCGCGGAGGGCTCGACGGCCAGTGCGCCTTCGAAGAAGGCTGCCCAGCTCTCGTCCACGCCGGCACACGCGCCACGCGCGGCCACGGTCGGCCCCGACGCGGCGCCGGGCTCGGTGCGCCCGACCACCATCGACGAGAACGGGTGGGCGCCCGTCAGCATCTCGTAGGCGAGCACGCCAAGCGCCCAGATGTCCCAGCTGGCATTCACGTCCTCGCCGCGCAGCTGCTCGGGCGCCATGTATTCCGGCGTGCCCAGGAGCACCCCGGTGGCCGTCTGCGTGGTCCCCGCCGCCGCCCGAACGACCTTGGCGATGCCGAAATCGAGGACCTTCGGAATCTCGACATCTTCGCCGAGCACGAGGAACACGTTCTCGGGCTTCAGGTCGCGGTGGACGAGGCTGCGGCGATGCGCGGCGTCCACCGCCGCGCAGACGCCGCGCAGCAATTCCATCACGCGCCCGGGCGGCAGCGCTCCACGCTGCTCCATCTCCTCTCGCAGCGTCCGTCCCCTCAATCGTTCCATCACGAGAAACGCGCGGCCGCCGGCCGTCACGCCGAAATCGTGGATCGTGACGACGTTCGGGTGCGAGAGGCCTGCCGCCGTCCGCGCCTCGCGTTCGAAGCGCGCGACCGCATCGCCGTCGCCCGCCAGGTCGTCTCGCAGGACCTTCACGGCAACCTCCCGCTCGAGCGCGAGGTCCGACGCGGCGTACACGGTCCCCATCCCGCCCCGGCCCAGCCGGCAGTTCAGCCGGTAGCGAGCGACGAGCACCCGTGGCAGCCGGACGGCCGCCAGCCCGGAGCCGTCGGTGGCGCACTTCCCTTCCTGCTCGTCATAGCAACTGCCGCAGCGCGGGCACTCGCGGAACGAGGCCCCGGAACCCATCGCGGCATCGCGCGCCAGCAGGAGCCCGAGGTTGCCGGCAATCGCCTGCAGCAGGTCCTGGTCCTCTCGCGCGTACGGCTCCTCCGAGCGCCGGTCGCCAAGTGCGAGCAACGCTTCCGGTCCCTGCGCGTCGCTGCCGATGGGCACCAGCAGCTCGACGCCCGACGCCCGGACCGCTTCGACTTCGTCCGGAGGGAGCTGCCCGCTCAACCAGGCCGTCTCGCGCGTCGAGATTTCCACCGGGCGGGCGAGTACCCGCGTGAGCGCGATCAGCTTTCCCGACGATGAGAGCCGCTCGGGCCCGGCGCCCGGCGGCGCGGCGGCCACCGGACGGAACTCGTCGGCGCCCGCCGGCCGGTGCAGCAGCGTCACGAACCGCGGGTGGAGGGCGATCTCGATCTGCGCCACGACGCGCGCGGCGACCCGCCCGACGCTGCCCGCTTCGCGAATGTCGTCGGCCACCTGCCTCAGGGTCCGCTGCGCATCGTACCGTTCGCGGAAGAAGCGCCGGTCCAGCCCCTCGAGCCAGCGCTGCCGCTGGAACTGCGCGGCGATGGCGATGCCCGAGAGTACCAGGTAAGCCACCGCGCGAGCGGCCACGACGTCTTTCATCGGCTCATCGCGGTGAACGTAGAGGTCCACGGCCATGCCGATCAGTAGTGCGGGCACGAGCGACAGGAGCAGCCGACGGGCCAGCGCGTGCTGAACGCCGCGCCGGATGATCAGTCGAACGTCGAACAGGCGATGCCGGAGGATCGCGTAGGCGAAGGACACCGGCACCACGACGAGCGCAGGGAACACCCACCCCATGATGCGCCCGCCAAAGAGGCTGAGCGAGCCGCTGCTCCACCACCCGACCATCACCGCGCCGCCGCATGCGCAGCCAAATCCGCCGCCCGCCAGCAGCACCCGCAGGCGCCGGCGCTCGGTGGAGTCCTGGAGGTGGCGATAGCTCCAGATCGCCGCGGCCACTGCCGCAACCAGGTAGACCATCGACACGCCGAGCAGGATGTCGAAGCCGTCCCACAGCGCAAACGACGCGGCGGGCTGGTAGATGGTCGTCGCCCGGTAGCGGACGAAGGGCGCGGCGCCCAGCGACGGCAGCCAGATCGCGGCGAGCATCCCCGGGCGCTGCACCCGGCGCGACGGGAACAGGAGGAAGAACGTGAGCAGCAGCGGCGCGACCAGCAGCGTGCTCAGGTAGGGAAACCAGAGCAGGATCCCGGCCGGCCACCAGAGGCCGCGCCAGACGGCCGCCAGCCGGAACGGCAGGATGACGCAGAAGACGCCGACCGCGCCGAGAAGCCACGCCCCGAGGCGCGCGACGGGATCGCGGGGCCGCCGGTAGAACACCAGGAAGCCGACGGCGAGCGTGAACGCCTGGACGATCCGGACGAGGACGAGGTCGATCCCTTCGCGCGTCGCCCAACGCGACCAGGATTCGCGGGACAGCGTCAGGACCAGGCGCATCGGGACGCCGGCGCGCCGCACGTCGAGGACAATCGGCTGATCGAACGCGACGTTGACCGTCACGGTCTCCCAGTCGACCTTGCGCGGACCGACCCGCTGGCCGTCAACCGCGAGAATGGCGTCCCCGGGTCGGAGGCCCGCTCGCTCCGCGGCGCTGTCTGGGACGACCTCCTTCACCGTGAGGTGATCGCGGAAGATGAAGGTCAGGCCCTCCGACTCCGGGCGCTGCACGTCGCAGTAGACGAGCATCGCGAAGAAGGCGACAAACGGCGCGGCGCAGGCGAAGACCCACCATGGGGCCGATCGTCGAGACATGACGTCCTGACTGCGGAAACCCTTCGGCGCGCGAACGAAGCGCACGTATTATAGTGCGACGTTTCCCCGTGACCGGGAATTGTTCAGGAGCGAATGCGTGGGCTTAATCGAGCAGTTCTTCAAGACCGTGTACAACGTCCCGGAGTTGATCAGGCTGGTCGGCTTCCCGGGGCTGATGTTCATCGTGTTCGCAGAGACCGGCCTGATGGTCGGGTTCTTCCTGCCAGGCGACTCCCTGCTCGTCACCGCCGGCCTCTTCGCCGCCAAGGGCTGGCTGGACATCTACTGGCTGGTCCCGGCATTGATGGCGTCAGCCGTGGTCGGCAACACCACCGGCTACCTGATCGGCCGCAAGGCCGGCCAGGCGCTCTACAGCCGGCCGAACTCCTTCTTCTTCCGCCGCGAGCACCTCATCCGGACCCACGAATTCTACGAGCGCCATGGCGGCAAGACGATCATCCTCGCCCAGTTCATGCCGATCGTCCGCACGTTCGCTCCCGTCGTCGCGGGCGCCGCCGGCATGCCCTACCGCCGGTTCGCGACGTTCAACGTCATCGGCGCGGTCCTCTGGATCAACTCGATGCTGTTGACGGGGTTCTTCCTGGTCCGGTTCTTCCCAGCACTGGAAAAGCGGATCGACCTGCTCGTCGCGGTCGTCATCTTCCTGTCGCTGCTGCCCGCAATCGTGGCGTGGGTGAAGTCGAAGATCAGCGGGAGAGCGAACGAGGCACGAACGGGGAGTTGACCTGACGATTGACGCCTTTCTTTCACATCACTGGCCGACCCGGGCCGCCCTGATCAGCGCTTCCATGTGGTCCAGGTAGCGGGTCAGGGCGCGCCGGCCGGCAGCGGACAGCCGGAATTCGGTCTTCGGCAGCCGCCCTTCGAACGACTTCGCGCACACGACGTAGCCGGCTTCCTCGAGCTTGCGCGCGTGCACGCTGAGGTTGCCGTCGGTCGTGCGCAGGAGTGCCTTGAGGTCGTTGAAGGAGAGCGACTCGTTGACCGCGAGCGCGCTGACGATCCCCAGGCGGATCCGCTCGTGAATGAGGCGGTCGAGATCCGGGGCCACCGCCTCCTGGCGGTGCCGCGGCGCCCGCGACCCGTCCCGGGCCGGCTTCGGCGGCCGGCTTTCCCGTTCGCGTGCCAGTGCTGTCTTACCCACCGTACCTCGCAGCGATGAATGCGCCAGCCCGCTCCATCGATCTCGCGGATGAAGCGGAGATGGTCGAGCGCGTGCGCCTGGATGGACTCCGGAGCGCGAGGCACGTCCGGCGAGCCGTCCGCAGGGGAGCATTCGGCATCCGGTGAGGTACAGCTAGCAAGCGCGGCGAGCGCTGTCAAGCCCTTTGCGCTGCAAATCGCGTGGGACGCCGGCGCGACCACGCCACCCACGCGCGAGAGGCGAAGAGCGCGAGGAGCGCCAGGCCGTAGAGGCGGGGGCGACTCACGTCCGCCTTCACCAGCCACCAGAAGTGCACCACCCCGGCCGCGGCCGCGACGTACACCAGGCGGTGAAGGGCCTGCCACCGCCGCCCGCCCAGCCGGCGAATCATCCCGGTCGTGGAGGTGAGCGCGAGGGGCACCAGCAACACGAACGCGGTGAAACCGACGGTGATGAATGGTCGCTTGGGGATGTCCGCGACGATGTCGCGCCAGTCGAAGAACTTGTCGAACCAGAGGTAGGTGAGAAGGTGCAGCGCCGCGTAGAAGAAAGCGAAGAGGCCGAACATCCGCCGGAAGCGAATCAGCCAGTTCCAACCGGTCACCGCGCGAAGCGGCGTCACGGCCAGCGTGACCAGCAGGAAGCGGAGGATCCAGTCGCCGGTCCCGTGCGTGATCGCCTCGAGCGGATTCGCACCGAGCGTCCCCCGAACGGCGCCGGCCGCCAGCAGACTGGCGGGCACGAGGGCCGCGGCAAAGACGACGGGTTTGGCGAGGCGGACTACTCTCATGCTGACGACTGGAAACGACGTTCACCGCCGAGACGCGGAGGACGCGGAGATTCTATGTCTACCAAAGCAGCCTCTGCATCCTCGGCGCCTCGGCGGTCCCTGGCCAATTCCCGTTTCTCCGTTCTACGTTCTAAGTTCTGTGTTCTCAGTTCCCATCAAAAGTACCTTCCGCAGGTCCATCCCGGCGTACATCCCCGCCACCTGGTCGCCGTAGCCGTTGAACATCAGCGTCTTCCGCTTGAAGAACTCGCCGATGCGGCGCTCGCTCGCCTGGCTCCAGCGCGGATGATCGACCTGCGGGTTGACGTTGGAGTAGAAGCCGTATTCGTTCGGGTTCTGCCGCTGCCAGGCGGTGAACGGCTGCTTCTCGACCAGGCGGATGTGGACGATCGACTTGACGCCCTTGAAGCCGTACTTCCACGGCACGACCAGCCGTAGCGGCGCCCCGTTCTGGTTCGGCAACTGGCCGCCGTACAGCCCCACGGCCAGGATCGTCAGCGGGTGCATCGCCTCGTCGAGGCGCAGGCCTTCGACGTATGGCCACTCGAGCACGTCGCCGCGCTGCCCCGGCATCTGCTTCGGGTCGTGCAGCGTCGTCAGCTCCACGAACTTCGCGCGCGTGTTCGGCTCCGCCCGCTTGAGGAGATCGGCGAGCGGGAACCCGACCCACGGGATGACCATCGACCAGCCTTCGACACACCGCATCCGGTAGACCCGCTCCTCGAGCGCGGCCGGCTTGAGGAAATCTTCCAGCTGATAGTCGGCCGGGCGGGCGCACTCGCCGTCCACCTTGATGGTCCACGGGCGGGTGCGCAGCGATCCGGCGTACTTCGCGGGCGACGACTTGTCGGTCCCGAACTCGTAGTAGTTGTTATAGGTGGTCACCGCGTCGTAGGGCGTTTGCGGCTCGGTCGTGCCAAACGGGCCCTTTCGAATGCCGTCGATTCGCGGCGGCCGGTCCGCCTGGGCCTCCGCCGCTGCCCGCTCGAATGCGGCAAGAGCCGGATTCCACGTACCCAAGCCGATCGCGGCAAGGCCGGCCGCCTTCAGGAATTCGCGGCGCCGCAGGTAGAGCCGCTGATCGGTGATGTCTGACGAAGGGATCGGCGGCTCGCGACGAATCAGCATCTGGCCTCCCACAGGCTCAAACCCGCGGGGCGTCGCGCTTATTCCCCTATTCCCCCGGCCGCCTTTCCCCTTGTCGGTTCGGGGCCGCTCGCGCTCGCGTTTGAACCGCGGCGAGTCGCGCCACGAGCCGGCTTGCGCCGCCTGCCACGCGCGGTTCACCTCGTCGATGTCCGCCCCGGCCGGCACTGTTCCGTCATGCGAGACGTTGGAGACCAACAAGTGAAAGTCTCCGCCCGCCGCGTCGGCAAAGTAGCGATCGAAGCTCGCCGGTGAGGGGAAGCTGTTGTCCTGGGGGTACTGGCCGGGCGATCCGCCGGCGATCACGTTCCTCGCGAACACGGCGCCCGGGAAGTACGCGCTGAGCGTATCGTTCCCCACCCCGCGGTCGTTGCCGTGCACGCCATAGGCGTTGTGGCGCACGAGGTTGAAGGTGAACACGAAGCCGCGAACGGTGGCCGGCTGGCTCGAAGTGCCACCATAGGCGGACAGGATGTTGCCCGACTGGAGCACGGTGTTGTGCGCCACGACGACATCCGACGGGCCGTCGCCGATCAGGAGGAACTCGCCGTTCCCTCCCCAGCCGGAATCGATGTCGTAGAGCAGGTTGTTCGTGATCTCGATCCCCTTCGCCTGCCCGCTCGGGTTCGGGCTGTCGCGCCCGAGCAGGCTGATGGCGGCGGCGGAGTGGCGGACGACGTTGTACCGAAAGTGCACGTCCTCGACCGTGGACCATGGGGAGGCGCCATCCTGATTGCGGGGCGTGAAGAGGATCGCGTACCCGGACTGCGCGCCGCGCCAGTTGTTCTCGAAGAGGTTCCCCTGGATCCACACCGCGCGCGCGTTCTTCAACTCGATCAGGTTCTTCACTTGCCACGACTCGCCCCGCCAGGCAGGCGGACGCGTCACGTGGTTGCCGGTGAAGGACACATCGGTCGGTACCAGGCCGCGAATCGCAGGGTCGGCACCGCCGAGCATGAAGCCCTGCCCGGCCGCCTCCAGGTAGTTGTTGAGGATCCGGTAGGGGCCGGGTCCGTTCCAGCCGGCGATCGCCTGGCTGTCCTGACCGCCTACCTTGATGTCCGCGATCCAGCAGTTCTGGATTGTCGTGTTGGCGCTGTTGAGCGCGATGCCCCGCTTCTGACCGCTCCGCGCGTCGCCGTGGATGAAACAGCGATCGATGGAGATGTCGGACGGAACCGACGATGGGCTCGACTGGGCCCCGCCACCATCGCCCAGGCGGATGATGTCGCCCGCGCCGCCGGAGGTTGGCAGGAACTCCAAGAGGACCAGGCGCCACCCGCGCGCGCCGGGCGCCGTACGCAGCGCCGGCTCGCCGTTGGGCGACCGCAGTTTCGGCAGAAGGTCGGCGACTTCGGGCGAGACACGGGCCATCTCGGCGGGCAGCCGCGCGTCAGACGCCGAGGTCCGGACGATGATCGGCTCGGCTGACGAGGGGCGGGCCGGCAGGACGAAATTGCCGACGAACGTGGCCCCGGCTTCGAGCAGGACGACGTCGCCGTCGCGCGCCTGGTTGAGGGCTGCCTGGAGATCGCCGCCCGACCGGACAAACACGGTCGCACCGCCGGACGGTCCGGCCTGCAGAAGGCCGGCGAGCGCCGCAGCGGCCACGAACCAGGTCATGCGATGTTCGACTCTCAATCCATCACCGATTCGACGGCCAGGCAGCCGAGGTTACGTCGTGCGGCGGACCGCCGCCGCCAACCCCAGCAACAGGCCCCCGACCATGACGAGGGTCAGCGTCTCTGACAGCGGACCCAGCGCCCCGCGGCGCATCGGCACGACGACTCGAGCGCCCACCGCGACGCCCGCCTCGGCCGTCGTGGACGCCGCCGCGACTGTATACTCGGGGCGAACAGCCTGGCTTTCCTTTCGTTCCTGTTGTTTGGCGGTCGCCACCGCCATTCCCCCCGCCCCGATCGCCACCACGGCGAGGATTGCCGCCACCAGCCTCAGCTTCGACAAGATCGATCTCCTCCGGACCGGCCTGCTACCTAACCGAATGAGCGCATCGTGTTGCGCCGCAAGAATGACGACGCACGCCCGGGAGCCGACTCGGCCACGAACTTGCAACCCGTACGTTTCTCCACCGGTAGGCTTCAAGGCCTGTGCCACGAGGACAAACGAGGAATCGCGCCCGGAACGGCCGGGACCTCCGCCGCCCGACACGCGCCAGGTGACAGCACTGCAAGGAGTTTCCGTCGATCGCACCTCGCGGGGACAACGTACGGCAGAAACTCCGGCGTGGGCCGCCGGCGGCGGGTCGCCGGGAGAACGTGCGTGCTACGATCGTACCGGGCCGTCTGTTCCTGAAACACTTGATGTATGACCGACCATCGCGATGACGTGGCGAAGCTGCTGTCGCTCGCCGTGCACGAGTTCCGCACGCCCGTGGCGGTCGTCTCCGGCTACCTCCGCATGATGCTGCGGCACTTTGGGGACAATCTCACCGAACAGCAGCGGAAGCTGCTGCAGGAAGGCGAGAAATCGTGCGGCAGCCTGACGGCGCTCCTCGCCGAACTGAGCGAGCTGGCGCAGTTCGAAGACGGCCGCTTGCCGCTCCGGCGCGATCCGATCCCGCTGTTCGCGCTGCTCGAGCAAGTGGCGGAAGGTGTGCATGAGGCTGAAGACCGGGGGGTTGCCCTGGCCGTCCGGCACGGCGGCCGCGAGGCGGTGGTCATGGGCGATCGCAACAAGCTCGCGACAGCGCTGACGTCCCTGCTGGCCGCCGCGCTGCGCGAGCGTTCGGAGGCGGGAACGGTGGTCGCGGCCTGCATGCTGGCAAGCGGGTCGGGCGGCCAGGCGGCGGTCATCGCGATCGCCGACGGCGACGAGGCGGAGCGCCTGGCGGCTGCAGGGGACGCGTCGCCCGGCGGCCAGTCTTTCGACGAATACCGGGGCGGGATGGGGTTCAAGCTTCCCATCGCTGCCCGCATCGTGGAGGCTCACGGCGGCCGGGTGTCCTCGCCCATCGCCGCCCGCGGCCGCCTGTCCATCGTGCTGTCGCTGCCCGTGGCGACCGAATCGGAGAACGCAGCGTGAAGAAGCCCTACGTCGCGATCGTCGACGACGACTCGGGATTCGCCAACTACCTGCGGACGTTCCTCTCGCTCCGCGGCTACGAGACGCGGTCCTACTCCCGCGGCGACGAGCTGCTCGCCGTCGATCAAGCAGGGCGATCCGCCCGACGTCGTGCTGCTCGACGTGATGATGCCCGGGCTGGACGGCCTCGCGACGCTGCGGGCGCTCAAGGCGGCGCAGCCCGGAGACGCAGGTCATCATGCTGTCGGGCCGCGAGCAGGCCTCGACGATCGTCGAAGCGGTGCGCCTCGGCGCCGCCGACTACGTCGTCAAGCCCGACGACCCCGAGGGCCTCGGCGAGATCGCGCTCGACGTCGCGATCAAGAACGCGATCGAGAAGAACCGGCTCGTCTCGGAGATCGACGCGAGCTGCGCCAGCAGCTGAGCGACGACCAGGACGGCGCGTTCCTGTTCTGGGGCAACAGCCGAGCAGATGCAGCACGATCGCCACGGTGATCGAGCAGGTGGCCGACAGCGACGTCACGGTGCTGATCCGCGGCGAGAGCGGCGTCGGCAAGGAGCTGGTCGCGCGCGCGATCCACCAGCGCTCGCCGCGCCGGAACCGGCCGTTCGTCAAGGTGAACTGCGCGGCGCTGCCGGCCGAACTGCTCGAGAGCGAGCTGTTCGGCCACGAGAAGGGCGCGTTCACCGGCGCCGCCACCACGCGCATCGGCAAGTTCGAGCAGGCCGACAGCGGCACGCTCTTCCTCGACGAGATCGGCGAGATGAAGCCGGCGCTCCAGGCCAAGCTGCTGCACGTGCTGCAGGACGGCGAGTTCACGAAGCTGGGCAGCAACAAGCCGATCAACGGTCGACGTGCGCGTGCGTCGCGGCCACCAACCGCGATCTCGAAGCGATGATGCTGCGCGGCGAGTTCCGCGAGGACCTCTACTACCGCCTCAAGGTCATCGAGATCACCGTGCCGCCGCTGCGCGAGCGGCGCGACGAGATCCCGCACCTCACCGACTTCTTCGTCGCACCGCTACGCGCGCAAGTACAACCGGCCGGTGCCGGCAGCTCTCCGACGAGCTGCGCGCAGCTGTTCCTAGACCTACGACTGGCCGGGCAACATCCGCGAGCTCGAGAACATGATCAAGCGGCTCGTCATCCTCCAGGACGAGCAGCTCGTCATCCGCGAGCTCAGGCAACTCGCGGCGCGAGCACCTCAGTATGCGGCCGCGGCCGCCGCCGGTGTACCGGTCGGCATGGCGGCGGACCGCGCCACGCTCGCGGCCCCGCCCCCGCTGATCGCCTGCTCCTCCCCTCATGCCTGCCGAGGCCGAGCCGGAGCTGATCGAAGAGGTGGCTCCGCCGGCCGCGCCCGCGGAAGACGGACGCACGCTCGCCGACGTCGCGAAGGCCGCAGCGATGAAGGCCGAGCGCGCGGCGATCGAGCACACGCTGGATCAGGTCAGTGGAACCGACGGAAGGCGGCGCAGATACTCGGCGTCAGCTACAAGACGCTGCTCAACAAGATCAAGGAGTGCGGCATCAGCCAGAAGTAAGGGGTTCCACTTTCTGAGCACGCCGTTGCCCCGCAATCGCGCGGGGCCGCGGCGAGCCGGCTCGGCTCCTACCGCTTTTCCGCTTTTCTTTTCCCTCCAGTGTCGCGGTTCGCGCATGAGTCGTGGCACCGCACTTGCTGACCCCTTCATCGGTTCAGGTGAAGCGGGTCCAATGAACGAGTCATGTCCGCGGGTGATGGTGATCGACGACGACGGTGCCATCTGCCGCCTGGTCGGTGGCATTCTCGATCGGCAGGGCTGCAGGGCGATCGCCCTGACCAGCGGCGACGACCCGGTGACGCGGCTTGCCGCGGACCGGCCGTCGGCGGTGATCCTCAACGTTGTCACGCCGGGCCTCGACGGTCTCGCCACGTTGGGCGCCATCAAGAAGTTCGACCGCGAGATCCCCGTCATCGTCGTCTCCGGCCGGAGTGACACGACCACCGTGGTCCAGGCGATGCGGCTCGGCGCCGCCGATTTCGTCGCCAAGCCGTTCGAAGAGGAGGCGCTCCGCAAGCCGCTGGCCCACGCGCTGCGCCAGCGGGAGCTGAGCGCCGAGCTGGCAGCGCTTCGAACGCAGATCCAGCTGCAGCCCTCGCATCGCTTCCTGCTGGGCAGCAACCCCCGCGTCGCCGAGGTGCGCGGACTGATCGACCGCGTCGCGGACACGGACGTCACCGTGCTGGTTCGCGGCGAGAGCGGAACCGGCAAGGAGCTGGTCGCCCGCGCCATCCACTCTGGCTCGGCGCGACGCGACCGGCCGTTCGTGAAGGTGAACTGCGCGGCGCTGCCCACCGAACTGCTTGGAGTCGGAGCTGTTCGGCTACGAGCGCGGCGCGTTCACGGGCGCGATCCAGCAGAAGCCCGGCAAGTTCGAGTTCGCCAACCACGGGACGATGTTCCTCGACGAGATCGGCGAGATGCAGCCCGCCGCTGCAGGCAAAGCTGCTGCAGGTGCTCCAGGACGGCGAGTTCTCGCGTCTCGGCGGCAAGGCCGACGTCCGCGTCGACGTGCGGATCGTGGCGGCCACCAACCGGGACCTCGAGCGAGCCGTGGCGCTGAGGGCAGTTCCGCGAGGATCTCTTC
Organism: uncultured Acidobacteriota bacterium; assembly: GCA_963724775.1. GTDB lineage: Bacteria > Acidobacteriota > Vicinamibacteria > Vicinamibacterales > Fen-181 > CAVRWB01. The sequence continues at coordinate 248,869 of CAVRWB010000011.1, read as the reverse complement.
TTCCGCCTGAACGTCGTGACGATCGCGCTGCCGCCGCTGCGTGAGCGTCGCGAGGACATCCCGGCCTTCACCGAGTACTTCCTCAAGAAGTACTCCGTGCAATACAACAAGCCGCGCCCCTCGCTCTCGGCCGACACGCGCGGACTGATGGATCGGTACGACTGGCCCGGCAACGTCCGCGAGCTCGAGAACACCGTGCGGCGCTTGATCATCCTCGGGAGCGAGGCGCCGATCCAACGCGAGCTGGCGCGAGCGCTGCCGGCTCGGCCGGCCCGCGCAACCGCGGATGGGGCGCCGGCGAACGGGGCTGCCGCCTCGGCTGCCGGGCCGCGGCTGCCGGCGCCCGAGTCGACGCCTCAGCCCGAGACCGCGACCGCACCGCCCGCTGGCAGCTTGAAGGACATCGCGCGCGCGGCCGCGCGCGACGCCGAGCGCGTGGCGATCGGGGCGATGCTGCGGCGCACGCACTGGAACCGCAAGGAGGCCGCCGAGATCCTCGGCATCAGCTACAAGGCGCTGCTCTACAAGATCAAGGAAACGGGGCTGGACAAGAACCCCTCGACGCCATGAAGGACGGACCTTTCTACACCGACGGGTCGCGGCTGCTGACACCGGGCGCGTTCGAGTTCGCCCTTGCCGGCGAGTTGAAGCGCGCCATGCGCGCGCAGACCTTCGTCGCGCTCGTCGCCGTCGAGGCGCGCCGCGTCTGGGACGGGCTGACGATCGCCGCCGACGACGGCACGGTGTCGGAGGTGGCCGAGATCCTGGGCCACGAGGTCCGGGACACCGACCTGCTTGGCTGCGCGTCCCGCGGCATATTGTGGCTGGTCCTGCCGGACACCGACACGGAGGGCTCGCAGGCCGTGATCGCTCGCGTCGTGACCCGGATCGACAGCCACCGCTTCGCGACGCCGCTGTCGGTCGCGGTTGGCGCGGCGTGCTGCCCGACCGACGCGGTGGACCCCGAGACCCTGATGCGCGAGGCGATCTCGCGCCCGATGCTGAGCGCCCGCCGGGGTATCGACCCGGCCATCCCGATGGATCGCACATGAACAACATCTCCCGCTCCATCCGTGACGTCATCCTCGCCGGCCTGGCGGCCCTCGCGCTCTGCGCGGCGCAGGCAGCTGCGCAGCAGCCCACCGGCACCAGCGGCACCGGTCCAGCTCCCGCCCCGGCGCCTTCGGCTTCTCTGCGCGAGGGCATCAGCGCCGACTACCGGCTGGGCGCCGGCGACAAGCTCCGGATCGAGGTCTACAAGGATCCGCAGCTCTCGCAGTCGCTGCAGATTCGGCCGGACGGCAAGATCACCATGCCCCTGATCGGCGACATCGCGGCCGTCGGCCTGACGCCGCTGGAGCTGCGCGATCGGCTGGCGACCATGCTGAAGGACTACGTGACCAACCCCGTGGTCACCGTGATTGTCCAGGAGGCAGTCGCGTCGAACGTCTATGTCATGGGCGAGGTGAACAAGCCGGGGCCGCTGGCGATGACGGGCCCGATGACCGTGCTGCAGGCGCTCGCGATGGCGGGCGGCTTCAAGGACTTCGCGAACACGAGGGACATCAGGGTGCTGCGCCGGACCGCGACCGGCGTCGACACCATCCGGTTCAACTACCGGGAGGCGGTGAAGGGCAACGGCGCGCCCGTCTACCTCCGGTCGGGCGATACCATCATCGTGCCGTAGCGAGCGAGGACCCATGCCCCCAACCATGTCCGCTCGTCCTCCCGGTGGAGCGCCAGGCGTGGCGCCAAGCGCTCCAGGCGTGGCGGAAGGCGCTCCAGGCGTGGCGCAAAGCTCCAGCTTTGCGTCTGCCCTCAGCCGCACCGTCTGCGTGGCCGTCCTGCTGGCCTCCGGTGCCACCGCCGCCGGGGCGCAGACGTTCCGCGAAACGGATCCCGGCCGGACGCCTGGCTGGGTGTTCACGCCGACCTTCGTCTTCTCGACCGCGTACGACAACAACGTCACGCTGGCCGGCCAGGGCGCGCCGACGGCGACCGACACCGTCACCGTGCTCACGCCCGTCACCGATTTCCAGTACCGCGGACGTCACAACTGGGTCGGGTTCGGGTACGACGGGTCCTGGTCGGTCTACCGCACGCTGACCGGCCTCAATACGTACGACCAGGACGTCCGCTTCGACTCGCGCCACGAGGTGTCCCGCCGGGTGTCGCTGCTCTTCCACGAGCAGCTATCGCTGCACCCGACGACCGACGTCGTGGAACTCATCGGGGTGCCGTTCCTGCGGACCGGGTCGCGCATGAACGACGCGCGCGGCGAGGTGAAGGTTCAGCTGGCGCGCCACACCGTGGCGCACGGGTCGTACAGCAACGAGTGGGTGAGCTTCGACCCCAACGCGCCATACGCCGAGTTCCTCCACGGCGGCGATGCGCACGCGATCATCGGCGGCCTCGACCAGCAGCTGTCGGATCGGCTGACCATCGGCGCGGGCTACACGTTCCGGCGCGCCATCGTCTCGCAGACCAACGAGCGCTTCGACACGCAGGAAGGTGCCGGGACCATCTCCTACCGCGCCACCGCGACGCTCAACCTTTCGGGTTCGCTGGGGTTCGCGCGCCTCTCCGATCTGACCAAGCTCACGTCACAAACCGGACCCTCGTGGAGCCTGGCCGTGGAACAGCGCCTCGATCGCGCGACCGTCAGCGCGTCCTGGGTTCGATCCTACGTCCCGTCGTTCGGCCTCGGGGGCACGCTCCAGAACGAGGAGTTCACCGCCAGTCTGCACATGCCACTCGCGCGCAATCGCGTCTACTGGCAGTCAGGCCTCTCCTGGCGCCGCAACGAGCCGGTCAACACGGCCCAGCAGACGCTGAGGTCGCTGTGGTTCACGAACTGGGTCGGCTACTCGATCCAACGCTGGCTGCGCATCGAAGGCTACTTCTGGCGCACCCAGCAGGACTCCCAGCTTCCCGGCGGGATCGTCGATCGCAACCGCGTGGGGATCCAACTCGTGACCACCATGCCCATGAGGATCCAGTAATGGACCAACCCCGTTTTCACCCACTCGACTACCTCTCGGTGGTGAAGCGCCGCAAGTGGTGGCTGATCGTCCCGCTCGCCGTCGCTCTCACGGTCGGAACGGCACTCGCCCTGCTGCTGCCGCGGGAGTATCTCTCCAGCACGACGATCGGCATCACCTCGGCGGCCGTCTCGCCCGACATCGCCAAGGTCGGCACGTCCTTCGACCGCGAGGAGCGGCAGCGGGCGATCGGCCAGCAGCTGCTGAGCAAGGGCGTCCTGGCCCGGGTGGCGCGTGCCGAGCACCTGGCGGCCGACGACGCGTCGGAGGAGGCGGCGGTGGCGCAACTGCGGCGCAACGTCCAGCCGATTACCCTCGCGCCGCCGATCGCGGGCAGCACCGAGGGCGGCGCCGACACGTTCGTCGTGTCGTACGTCGACGCGACGCCCGAAGCGGCGCAGCGCATCACCGCCCGCCTCGCGGAAGTCTTCGTGGACGAGACCTCGCGCCGGCGCGAGATCCGCGCCCAGGACACGACGCAGTTCGTGGCCAACCAGCTGGCGCTGAGCAAGACGCGGCTGTCGCAGCTCGAAGAGCGGCTCACCGCGGCAAAGCGTACCTACATGGGCCGGCTGCCCGAGCAGAGCGCGGCCAACCTGCAGACGCTGAACGGCCTGCGCCAGCAGCTGGACTCGACCGAGACGGCGCTGCGCGGCGAGCAGGACCGCCTGTCGATGATCGAGCGGCAGATGGCTGCCATGAGGCAGGGCGCCGATTCGGTGCCGCTCGTGAGAGGAGGCACCGAGATCCAGCTCCCATCCTCCCCGGAAGGGCGCGTCGCCGCGCTCGAGCGCCAGCTGGCTGACGCGCGAATGACGTACACGGAGAAGCACCCCGAGGTGATCAGGCTGCAGGAAGAGCTCAAGAACGCCAGGGCGGAGGCGGCGGCCGAGCGCAGCCGGCCCGAGTCCGACCGGGTTTCGATCCTCAAGTCCGACCCGACGTACCGTCAGCTGCTCGCTGACCAGGAGATTGGCCGGATGCGAGTGCGGGAGCTGCAGCGGTCCGAGACGCAGATTCGCGCACAGATCAGCGCGTACCAGCAGCGCGTGGAGTCGTCTCCGCTCGTCGAGCAGCAGCTGACATCGCTGCAGCGTGATTACGACCTCGAGAAGAAGCAGTACGAGGAGCTGTCCGCCAGGCGCGGCGCCGCCGCGCTGTCCGAGGACCTGGAGCGGAAGCAGGCCGGCGAGCGGTTCCGCGTGCTCTCGCCGGCGACCTGGCCGCACGAGCCGTTCAAGCCGAACGTTCTGCGCATCTTGCTCATGGCGATGGTGGCGGGGGTCTTCCTCGGCGGCGTCTCGGCGGTCGGCCGGGAATTTCTCGATCGATCGATCTACGACGCCCACACCCTGCAGCACGAATACGACCTGCCGGTGCTCGGTGAGATCGCACGGATCAAGGTCGCATAGGAGACGTCATGAGCCGCATCCAACAGATCCTGGACAAGGCGGAGCGCGAAGGACGCATGCGCCGCACGACTTCGCTCGAAGAAGTGCCGCCACCCGCCGCGCCGCGCCCCGGCGACCAACCGGCCGCGCCGCGGGTTGACTCCACCCGCCCGGAACCGCCCCGGCCCGTCGCTGCCGCCGTGCGGCCCGTCGCCGCGCCGGCTGCGCCGCCGGCCGCGGCGCCCGCTGCCACGAGGGCCGTCGCCAGTCCGCTCGTGATGCCAGCTCGCGCGGCCGACGCCCGGCTGGCGCCGCTCGGTATCACCGCGCTCGAGCCCCACTCGGCCGTCGCGGAACAGTACCCGCGCGCTCCGCACCCGGATCTCCCAGTTGGAGCACGACCGGTACTACCGGGCCATCCTCGTCACGAGCCCGTCGCCGGGGGACGGCAAGAGCGTGACGTCGTTGAACCTCGCCCTCGCGATGGCGCAGGAGTTCCACCGCCGCATCCTGCTCGTCGATGCGGATCTGCGCGACCCGTCGCTGCACAAGCTCCTGGGCATCCCCGGACGCCCGGGCCTCTCCGACGTCCTCGCAGGCTCGGCCGACATCGGCGACGTCATGGTGGCGCTGCCCGACTGCCGGCTCACGGTCATCCCCGCCGGCAGCGCCGTTGACCGGCCGACGGAAATGCTCGGCTCCGGGGAAATGCGCCGGCTGGTGGACACGCTGCGCACGCAGTTCGATCGGCTGATCTTCGACACCCCGCCGGCGGCGCCGCTCGCGGACGTCGGCGTTCTCGCCCCGCTGGCCGACGGCGTGCTCCTGGTCGTCCGGTCGGGGCGCACGCCGCGCCCGGCCATCGACAGGGCCATCGAGGACATCGACCCGGCGCGAATCCTGGGCCTGGTCCTCAACGATGTGGAGGAGGTGGCGGCGGACTACAGCTACGGCGGGCCGGCGTTGCCGGCGGCCGACACCACCTCGCCGCGGCCGCGCGGCGACCAGCGGGTTTCGGCGTAACGACGGAGGCAGAAGCGTGACGCTGTTCAAGCGGTCCGTCTCAGCGCGCGGCGTGGCGGTATTCGCGGGCGAGATCCTCTTGATCTCCGGCTCGATTGCCGCTGCCATGCGCCTGCACGACCCGTCCGCCGCACCGACCACGGTGCTGTGGAAGGCGGGGCTGACGGCCGTCGTGTGCCAGCTCACGCTCTACTACAACGACTTCTACGACCTGACGCTCGTGCAGTCGAGCCGCGAGCTCGTCGTTCGCCTCCTGCAGTCCGCCGGCGCGGCGGCGCTCATCCTCGCGGCGCTGTACGTTCTCGTCCCCGCGTTCGACATCGGCAGCAGCGTCGTCGTCACCGCCCTGTGCCTCTTCCTCGTGGCCGTCCTGACGTGGCGCCTGCTGTTCTACCGGATCGCCGACTCGCGGCGTCTCGAGGAGCGCGTGCTCATCGTCGGCACCGGCAGCGCGGCCCGGACCGTCGCGCGGCAGATCCTCGTGCAGCGCGACTTCGGCTACCGCCTCGTGGGCTTCGTGGACGACGACCCGGCAAGCCAGGTGATCGGCGCGACTCGTACCGCGCTGCTCGGCAGCCCGAGCGACATCCCGAAAATCATCGAGACATACCACGTGGACCGGATCGTCGTCGGCTTGCGCGATCGCCGCGGGCGCCTCCCGATCCAGGAACTGATGCACGCTAAGCTGTCGGGCGTGCGGGTCGAGGATGCCACCGCGACCTACGAGCGGATCACCGGGAAGATCCTCGTCGACAACCTCCGCCCCAGCTGGCTCATCTTCTCGGACGGCTTCCACGTCTCGCGCCTGACGCGCGCCACGAAGAGGGTGATGGATCTCGGCCTCGGCCTGTTCGGGGCGGTCGTCGGCGCGCCACTGATGGTCCTGACTGGCCTCGCCATCTGGCTGGAGACGGGCCGCCCGGTGCTCTATCGGCAGGAGCGCGTCGGCGAGAACGGCCGCACGTTCACGCTCTACAAGTTCCGGTCGATGCGCACCGACGCCGAATCGTCCGGCACGCCCGTCTGGGCGCGGGAGCGCGACGACCGGGTGACCCGCGTCGGCCGCGTCATCCGGAAAACGCGGCTCGACGAACTGCCGCAACTCTGGAACGTGCTGCGCGGGGACATGAGCTTTGTCGGTCCTCGGCCCGAGCGCCCGTTCTTCGTGGACCAGCTCAGCGCGGAGATCCCCTTCTACCCGCAGCGTCACGCGGTGAAACCGGGGCTCACCGGCTGGGCGCAGGTGAAGTACCGCTACGGCGCGTCGGTGGAAGACGCGATGGAGAAGCTTCGCTACGACCTCTACTACATCAAGAACCTCTCGCTCGGATTCGACCTCACGATCATGTTCGACACGGTGAAGGTGATCCTCTTCGGCAAGGGGGCCAAGTGACCGCCACCCCTTCCGGCCGGTCGCTTTGGGAGGGGTCCGGCACCGCGCTGCCCGCCATCGCCCGCAATGTCGGCACCCGCTACGTCGCGATTGCCACGGAAGCCATCCTCGGCCTCGTGATCCTGCCGTTCAACGTGGCAAAGCTCGGACAGGACGGCTATGGCCTCTGGATGGTGGCCGCATCGATCACGGCCTACTTCTCGATCCTGGATCTCGGCTACGGCGGCGCGTTGGTGAAGTTCGTGGCGCAGTACCGGGCGCGCCGAGACGCCGACGCCATCAACGAGATTCTCTCCACGCTCTTCGTCGTCTTCACGGGCGGCGCGATCATCGCGTGGCTGGCCGCCGCCGCGATCGGCTTCGAGCTGGAATCGCTGTTCCACCTCGACCCGGCCCGCGCCGCCACCGGCCGCGTCGTCCTGCTGATCACCGCCGCGCACGTGGCCTGCGGTTTTGCCTTCAGCGTGTTCGGCGCGGTGATCAACGGGTTCCAGCGGTACGACCTGAACAACGTCGTGGGCGCGGCCAGCAGCATTCTGGTCGCGATCGTCAACGTCGCGGTCCTGATGGCCGGCGGCAGCCTGGTCATGCTCGTCGCCTCCACGACGACGATGCGCTTCCTCACCTACTTCGTGTACCGCCACAACGCCTATCGCGTCTTCCCGGCCCTGTCGGTGCGCCCGTCCCGCTTTCGCCTCGCGCGACTCAAGGAGGTGACGGGCTTCAGCGTGTTCGTGCTGATGCTCGACTGGGCGGCCAAGGTCAACTACTCGGTCGACGCCATCGTCATCGGTGCAACGCTCGGCACCGCGGCCGTCGCGGTCTGGACGGTGCCGCAACGGCTCATGGAGGCGACCCAGCGGATGACGAATCAGCTGAACGACGTGCTCTTCCCCGCCGTCGTGGACAGCGTTGCCTCCAGCCGGACCGATCGGCTGCAGTTGATCCTGGTCCAGGCGACTCGGCTCTCGCTGGCCGCGGTGCTCCCGGCCGCCTGCGTGCTGGCGGTCCTTGCCGGTCCCATCGTGACCGCGTGGGTCGGCCCCGGGTTCTCCGGCGCCGTCCCGGTCGCGAGCCTGCTCGCCGGCGTCGTCGCGGCGCGCGTCGGCACGGCGACCGCCATGACGGTTCTCAAGGGCGCGGGGCTTCATCGCCTGCTCGCGTGGACCAACCTCAGCACGGCGGCGGCGAACCTCTCCCTCAGCCTGCTGCTCGTGCGGCGCCTCGGCCTCACGGGGGTCGCGATCGGCACGCTGGCGCCGGTGGCGATCGCGTCGCTCTTCGTCGTGTTCCCGGTCGGCTGTCGTCGCGTGGGCATTCCGCTGACCCGGGCGCTCCGCGAGGCCGTGTGGCCGGCGGCCTGGCCCGCCGCGGTGATGACCGCGTGGCTGTTCGCGGTGCGGCCGTTCGTGCCCGACCGGCTCCCGGCCGTCGCCGCGCACGCCGTCATCGCGGGAGGCCTTTACCTCCTGCTCTTCCTGCGGTGGGGCCTGCCTGCCGCCGAACGCCGGTTCTACCTGGCGAAGGCCGCGCCGCTGGCGGCGTGGTTCAAGCGGGCGGAGGTGACCACGTGAGTTCGAGGGCCATCATTCTCGCGGCAGGCCGCGGGTCGCGCCTGGGAGCGCAGCTCGGCGGCGCTCCCAAGTGCCTGCTGCGCCTCGGCGGCGTCACGCTCCTGGAGCGCCAGCTGGCGTCGCTGCGACTGGCCGGGATTCGCGCCATCACGGTCGTCGCGGGGTGCGAAGCGCCGCGCGTGTCGGCAATCTGCGCGGGCCTTGCGGACGTCGTCGTGAACGAGCGATTCGCCGAGACCAACAGCATGTACTCGCTCTGGCTCGTTCGTCCGCTGCTGGCTGAAGGATTCGTCGTGATGAACGGCGACGTCCTGTTCCATCCGCAGCTACTGTGCGACCTGCTGTCCTCGCGGCACGACGACGCGCTGCTCGTCGCGTTCCGCGACGCGGCGGCAGCACCGTTCGGCGACGAGGAGATGAAGGTGAAGGTCAGGGGTGGCCGGGTGGTGGACATCGCCAAGACGCTTCCCCCCGCGGATGCCGACGGCGAGAACGTCGGCATCGCCCGGTTCTCGTCCCGGGGCGCGTGCCTGCTGTGCGAGACGATGGACGGCCTCGTGGCGGAAGGCCGCCTGCGCGAGTGGGCGCCGAGGGCCTTCCAGGCGTTTGCCGTGCGTCGCCCGCTGCACGCGATCGGCACGCGGGGCTTCCCCTGGATCGAGATCGACTTCCCCGAGGACTATGAGCGCGCCGCCGCGGAGATCCTGCCGCAGGTGGATGGCGAGGTCGTCGAGAACGGCGAGATACATCCGCTCGGCGCGCCCCCGATGGCAGCCGGCGATTCCCCAGCGGACTGGAGGCCGCAGACGGGCCATGTATGAGCGCTTCTTCAACCTTCGCGAGCGGCCGTTCGCGCTCAGCCCGGACCCGGACTACTTGTACCCGAGCCGCGTCCACCGGGAGGCGCTCGGCTACCTGCGGTACGGGATCGAGAGCCAGGCCGGCTTTGTCGTCATCACCGGCGAAATCGGGTCGGGCAAGACGACCCTGCTCCAGGCCCTCTTGCGCGGCCTCGACGGGCAGACGACCGTCATCCGCCTGATGAACACGCTGCTCGAACCGCGCGAGCTGCTGGAGGCGATCGCGATCGACCTCGGGTTCGAGCCGGCCAACACCAGCAAGCCGTCGCTCCTGCGCGAGCTGGCCACCCGGCTGGTGGACGAGCGCACGGCCGGCCGCCTGGTGCTGCTCGTCATCGACGAGGCGCAGAATCTCGGGCTCCCCGCGCTCGAGGAGATCCGGATGCTGTCGAACCTCGAAACCGAGAAGTCGAAGCTGTTGCAGATCGTGCTGGTCGGCCAACCCGACTTGCGCGACAAGCTGAACCTGCCGGTACTCGAGCAGCTTCGGCAGCGCATCACCGTCAGCTATCACCTCGCGGCGCTCGACGCCGCCGAGACCGAGGCGTACATCAACCACCGGTTGCGGCGCGCGTCGCTCGGCGCCCCGCTGCAGTTCCAGCGGGACGTGACCGACCGCATACACGAGCGCGCCCGGGGCGTGCCCAGGCTGGTGAACATCATCTGCGACGCGGCCCTCGTCTTCGCGTACGCCGAGGAGCGGCGGAACATCGACCGCCCGCTGCTCGCCGAGGCGCTGAACGAGCTGGAGGCCACGGGCGTCCTGCGTCCCCCGGCGGAAACCGCCGGAGTGCCAACCGAGGCGGCCGCTCTCAACGTTCCGGAGACCGTGGATCCCTATCGGGCGGCGGTCGCCGTCGCGCAGGATGCGCTGCCGCCCCCTTCCCCGGCGGACCCGGCGGCCGAGGCCGGCCACGTGCGGGAACTGGTAGAGAAGGAAGCAACGCTCCGGATGAAGGAGCAGCAACTCAGCCGTCGCGAGGAGCAGCTGGCCGAGCAGCGGCGAGTGCTGGCAGAGGAATACCGGCTCTTTCGGACGCGCCAGTCACGCGACCTCACGCTCTCTGCCTTCGACAGCCGGCCCGAGCCGCACGCGAATGGCGGAACCGCGCCGTGGCCGCCCGCGGTCACGCGGGCGGTGCCCACAGCGAGGCCGGCTGCCGCGGGAGTGTGGCCGGCCAACGAAGGCGGGCGGCGACCCGGCGGGCCGCGTTCGAAGGCTCCGGATGCGGGCGTCGTGGCTCCGTTCGACGGGGCCGCGTGGAGCGAGCCGGCGCCGCCGCGCCGGCGCTTCTGGCGCCGCGTCAAGCACCTGTTGCTCGGCTTTTCCGAACCGGTGATGGAGGACCGCTCCTGAGCGGAGCCGCGTGATGAGATCCGTCTTCTGGATCGCAGCGGTGATCGTCTTCTACGTTTACGCGGGCTACCCGGCGCTGCTGGCCGCGTGGGCATGGCTGCGCCCGGCGCGGCGAATGCGGCCGATGGCCGCGGGTCATATGCTGCCGTCGGTCAGCATCATCGTGGCCGCGCGCAACGAAGGGCGCCGCCTCGCCGCACGGCTGAACAACCTGCTGGCGCTCGACTACCCCCGGCGCCTGCGCGAGATCGTCGTCGTCTCCGACGGCTCGAGTGACGAGACCGGCGAGGTCTTGCGCGCGTTCGCGTCGGAAGTGCGAACGCTGGCGCTGCCTCCAGTCGGGAAGGCCGGAGCGCTCAACGCGGGGGTGGCAGCTGCACGCCACGAGATCCTGGTGTTCGCCGACGCGCGGCAGCATTTTGCCACTGATGCCCTGCGGCACCTCGTGCAGCCGTTCGACGACCCGCGCGTGGGCGGCGTGTCGGGCGAGCTGATGATCGATGCCGACGCTTCGCCGGCCGCCGCTGCCGGGGAATCGCCGGTGGCCGAGGGTGTGGGACTCTATTGGCGGTACGAGAAGTGGCTGCGCCAACGTGAAAGCGACGTCGGCTCGACGCTCGGTGCGACGGGCGCGATCTGGGCGCTGCGCCGTGCCGCCTGGCGGCCGTTGCCTCCGCAGACGCTGCTCGACGACGTCCTCGCCCCCATGCGCGCGGTTCTCGACGGCCACCGCGTGGTCTTCGTGCCGCAGGCCCGGGCGTACGATCGCAGCTCGCCCGATGCCGACACGGAGCGGCGGCGCAAGGTTCGGACGCTGGCCGGCAACTACCAGCTGCTGCGCCTCGAGCCGCGCCTCCTCTTGCCGTTCGGCAACCCCGTGTGGCTCCAGTTCGTGTCGCACAAGCTGGGGCGCCTTGTCGTGCCGTATGCCCTCGCGGCGCTTCTCGTCTCGAGCGCTGCGCTCGCCGACGCCGGCATCATCTACGCGGCGGCCCTGACGCTGCAGGTCGCCTTCTACCTGCTGGCCGCCCACGGCGCAATCATCGCGCTGACCGAGGGAGCGGACGCACGCGCTGCAGGGGATGCACACGGTGCACGCGGCGCACGAGGTGCATGGCGTGCCCGGGGGAGCCTGGCCGGGTTGCACCGTGAAGACGGAGTGACTGAATGAAACCGTTGATTGACCGTCTCTCGCGCGTGGCGTTCACGTTCACGCTGATGAACTACGCGGCTGTCGCCGGCCTCGTCGCGGCACTGCGCGGCCGGAGTCTCTGGCGGTAGCATGGAACGGCTCACCTTCGGGTACGGCGTCCCGCGACGGCACGTTGATGCGCCCGACGTGCATCGCCGCGTCGAGCCGCCGCCCGAAGACGAGGTTCACGCGGTCGTCGCCGACCCGCTGCCGGGCGAGAGCAGCGACTGGGCCTACTTCGGCCTGCTCGCGTTCACCGCGGTGCTCTTCTTCCGCCCGCAGGACCAACTCCGCTTCCTCGAGCCGCTCCACCTCGCGGAACTCTCTGCCGTGCTCGGCCTGACGGCGATGGCCGTGAAGCGGCTGGTCCGCCGGCTGCCCCTGGTGCACGCCACCGCGGAACTCTGGGGCCTCGTGGCTTTTGGCCTGGTGCTCGTCGCCACCGTGCCGTTCTCGTTCTGGCCCGGTGGTTCCGTCGAGGTGATCACCGGGATGTACCTGAAGGTGCTGCTCATCGTCGTGTTGATGATGAACTCCCTCAACACGCCGGTGCGGCTCCAGCAATTCTCCTGGCTCGTCGTCCTCGCGTCTTCGTACATCTCGGCGCGAGCGGTGATCGACTACCTCCGGGGGGCCAACCTGGTGGAGGACGGCCGCGTGGCGGGCGCCGTACGCGGGATCTTCGGTAACCCGAACGACCTCGCGTTGAACATGGTTGTCTTCATGCCCTTTGCCGCCCTCTTCGCCATCCTCGCGATGCGGCGGCCCCGGCCGGCGGGGCGGAAGGCGGGACGCCAACAGGCAGGTCACGCCAACGGCGACGCCGAGGGAACGGAGCCTGCACGCAGGACTGCGCGGCGGCCGTCCGCCGGTCTCGCCGGGGCGACCGGGCTGCGCCTGCTCGCCGCTGCCGCCGTCCTCGCGATGCTGATGGCCATCATCTTCACCAAGTCGCGAGGCGGCGCGCTTGGCCTCCTGGCCATGTTCCTGGTCCTGCTCTATTACGGCCGCCGGCTCAAGCCGGGACTCGCTGTCGCGGCCGTGGTGCTCGCGTTGGCGATGGTTCCGCTTCTGCCCCCGTCGTTCTGGGCGCGCATGAGCAGCATCGCGGATCCCAGCGAGGACGTCACCGGGTCGCGCGCCGCGCGACGCCAGCTGATGCTCGACGCGGCGCAGGTCTTCGCCGAACGGCCCTTCACGGGCATCGGCGCCGGGCAGTTCAAGAACTACAACCCGCCTGGAAAGGTGGAACGCTGGCGCGAGGCGCACGACGTGTGGCTCCAGGTGGCGTCCGAAACCGGGATCTTCGGCCTCCTGGCCTTCGCGTACCTGGTGATCGCCGCGTTTCGCGCGGCCTTCTGGTCGCGCCGACGCCTCGCGGAGTTCGCAAAAGCCGGTCGCCGGAGAGCAGGTCTGGCGCACGGCTCTCCAGGCGTGGCGCAAGGCTCGTCGCCGACCGGTGTGGCGCAAGGCTCGCCGACCGGCCTGGCGCAAGGCTCACCGACCGGCGTGGCGCAAAGCTCCAGCTTTGCGACGATCTTCAGTGACTCCACCGATCTCGGCATCCTGTATCTGCACGCCAGTGCGCTCGTCCCGAGCCTGGTTGGCTGGTTCGTCTGCGCGATCTTCGCGTCGGTGGCCTACAACTGGACCTTCTACTACCTACTCGGCCTGTGCGTCGTGACCCGCGACCTGACCCGCGCCGCCCTCGCGGCCCGCGCCGTCGAAGCGCCGGCTGCGAGACCCGCGCATCGGCAGGCGGGCCGCGCCTCGATACCGGCCCCGGCCCCGGTCAACTGATTGCACGGAGACCTCACCATGGCCGCGCCCCTGCGCCGTCCGACGGTCAGCGTCGTCATCCCGGCCTTCAATGCCGAGTCGTCGATCGACTCGGCGCTGGATTCGGTGTTCGCGCAGTCGTACCCGGACATCGAAGTCGTCGTCGTGGACGACGGATCGACCGACGGGACAGGGGCCCGGCTCGACAGGTGGCGCGAGCGCGTGCGGGTCATTCGCCAGGCAAACGGCGGACCCGGGCGCGCGCGCAACGCGGGCATCCTGGCCACGGGCGGTGCGCTGGTTGCGTTCCTCGATGCGGACGACACGTGGCTGCCGGGCAAGCTCGAAGCGCAGGTCGGGTACTTCGAGCGGTACCCGCAGACGGGTCTGCTGCACACGGCGACGTTGAACCAGCCGGTCGGCCGGGTTCCCGCGGCCGGCAGCCACGGTGAGGCGAGCCCGCCCCGCGGCGCCTTCTGCGATCTGTTTCACACCGACCTCGACGTGCACACGCTGACCGTCATGGTGCCGCGTGCGATCCTCGATCGCGTCGGGCTATTCGACGAGCGGCGCGAGATCCACGTGGAAGACTGGGACCTCTGGCTTCGGATCGCCGCTCGATATCCTGTCGGCTACTTGCCCTGCGCCACCGCGGTGCACCGAGCCGGCGGGATGATGAGCAGCGCGTTCGAGAAGACCTTCGACGGCCAGGCCGCGGTCATCCGGAAGACGATCCCGCTCTGCGAGGCCGCCTGCCCCCTGCACCGCAGCCAGGCGGCCGCATGCTTGCGGCGCCGATGGCACCGCTTCAACTGGGAGCGTGGATTTGCGCGGCTACGTGCCGGCGACGCGGGCGGCGCCCGGGCAGCGTTCCTCACCGCGCTGGCGCGGCAGCCCGTGAATCCCGGCACATGGGTGCAACTCGCCGCGACGTTCGCCAGCCCCGGACTCCGGCGCACGGCACGAACCCTTCGCCGAGCGCCGCAGGCACCCGCGCAGACTGCCGACGGCTTGCCGGCGTCCGGGCCCATGGACGGGCGTGGAACGCTCGAACCCCGCCCGCGAGGCACGTTGACCACCGCCCAGGACTCGAACCCACCGGCCTCTCTGGTGCACGACACGTGGTACCGGCGAGCGCGACACGCCTTTGCCGAGCGGACGCACGATGTCGACGACCTCCTCTCGCGGCGCGGCTCACGGCGCCGGATCCTCTTCCAGGCCGCGTCTCCGATGAGCTTCGTCATCTTCCGCCCGGTGTACGAGCGGCTGCAAAGCGACCCACGGCTTGAATTCTGGTTCACATCCGCCGGCAGCACCTGGGCGCCGCAGGCGCTCTTCGAGCGAGTCGGCATTCGGGAGGGCGTCATTCCCACCGCCTCGGCCGCGTGGGTGAAGGTCGACGCCTGCATCAACACCGACTTCTGGGACACCACCTGGTTGCGAAGACGCACTCGATGGCTGCACCTCTTCCACGGCGTAGCCGGCAAGTATGGACTGGACGCCCCGCTCGAACTCGCGCCGATCGTCGCGGCATACGACCGACTGTTCTTCCCGAACCAGGACCGCCTCGACCGCTACGTGGAGGCCGGCCTGGTATGGCGCGGCGGATCCAAGGGCGTATTGGCCGGCTATCCAAAGGTGGACCGCCTCGTGGATGGGACGCTGGATATCGACGCGATCGGCTCGCAGCTCGAGCTTGACCGTGGGCGTGTCACGGTCATCTACGCTCCGACATGGTCGCCCTACTCGTCGCTCAACGGCTGCGGTGAAGCCATCGTCGACAGCCTGGCGGACGCTGGCTTCAACGTCATCGTCAAGCTTCACGACCGCTCGTACGATCTCAGCCATCGCGGCTCGGGGGGAATCGACTGGGCGGCGCAATTCCGGAAGTACGACGACCACCCCTCGGTTCGCGTGGTGACCGATCCGGACTCCACGCCCTACCTGGCAGTGGCGGATGCGATGGTCACCGATCACAGCTCGGTGGGCTTCGAGTTCGCGCTACTCGACCGCCCGATGGTCATCGTCGACTGCCCGGATTTGATCGAGAGCGCCCGCATCACGCGGTCCAAGGTGGTTGAGCTTCGCGCGGCGGCCGAGGTGGTGCCATCCGCCCGGGAAGTCGTCGGGGCGGTCAGCCGGCAGTTGGAGGCCCCATGCTTGCACAGCGAGGAGCGGCGCGCCCTCGCGGGACGGTACTTCTACAGGCCGGGAACCGCCTCGGCTCGAGTGGCAGCGGTGGTCTACGAGATGCTTGGGTTGGCGGCGCCGGCGCCGAGCACGGCGGAACGTTCGGAGGGCCGAACGGCATTTGCGCCGGCCGCTCGCTGAGCGTCCTCAGGTGTTGACGCTCGCGGCGCGCTCGAGGTTTGCAGTGGAGACGCGGATGGAGCGGTTTGCCGGGTTCCTGCGGGGCGCGTGGCTCGAGCGGCTGCGCACGATGGGATGACGATGACAATCAGCGTGATCATTGCGACATACAACAGGGCGGGACTCCTCGAGCCGTGCCTGCGCCAGCTGGCACGGCAGGCATTCCAGCCGGGTGACGAAGTGGTCGTGGCCAACAACGGATCGACCGACGCGACCATCCGCGTCGCGCAAGACGCGTCCACCCGGATGGCGGTCGCGGTGCGGCTCGTGACCGAGACCCGGCCCGGCAAGTCCATCGCGGTGGCGACGGCGCTGGCCGACTGCCGCGGGGATGTTCTGGCGTTCACCGACGACGACGTGCTCGTCGCCGACGACTGGATCGCCGGCATTCGGCGGGCGATGGCGGCCCCTGACGTCGCGCTCGTCGGCGGCCCGGTGCTGCCGATGTACACCCGGCGGGTTCCGGACTGGCTCGATCTCGACGCCGGCGCCGGATTCAACCGGATGGCCGCGCCGCTCGGGCTGCTGCACTACGGCCAGGCAGCCTCGCCGCTCGGGCCCCGGGCGGTGCTGGGCGCCAACATCGCGGTGCGCCGGAACTTGTTCCTCGCGGTCGGCGGCTACCCGTCGAACCTCGGCAAGCTGCGCGGAACGCTGCTCTCGGGCGAGGACCATGTACTGTGCGAGCGGATCCAGGCGGCTGGCTACACAGCCTTGTACGACCCCACCATCCGCGTGCGCCACCTGGTTCCCCCCGAGCGCCTCACACTCGGCTATTTTCTCCGGTGGTTCTTCTGGTCCGGTGTCACCCACGCGTCCATGGACCGGCATCGTGGCGCGGAGGCAAGGGGCCGGCGGCTGCTCGGCGCGCCGGGCCACGTGGTTCGGGAGTTCGCAGGGGCGTGTGTCGGAGCCACGGGTGCGGGCCTTCGCGCATCGTGGAACGCCGTTGCCGAGCAGGCGACCCGCGTGGCCTTCTCCGCCGGCTACCTGTGGTCAACCTGGACGGGAGACCCCGCTGGCCGCGCCGCCGCCGGACGGCGCCGCGTGGAGGCTGCATGACCGTCTCCACCGTCACGGTGCTGATTTGCACGTACAACCGGAGTTCGTTCCTCAGGGACACTCTCGAAGCGATCCTGGCGTCGCCCCGACGGGACGACTACCGGGCCGAACTCATCGTCATCGACAACAACTCGTCCGACGAGACGCGAGCGGTCGTCGAACGGCAGGCCGCGAACGCGCCCATCCCGGTCCGTTACGCGTTCGAGCCGCGCCAGGGCAAGAGCTTCGCCCTGAATCGCGGCCTGCAGATGGCCCGGGGAGAGGTAATCGCGCACACGGACGACGACGTGTGGCCGGAACCGGAGTGGCTGGACCGGATCGTGGACGCCTTCCGCCACAACGACATCACGTTCGCGTTCGGGAAGGTCCTGCCCCGATGGAGCCAGCAGCCGCCGCCGGAACTCCTGATGCCGCGCGCGCATGCGATCTGGGGACCGCTGGCGATCCTCGATTATGGTGACGAGAAGGTGCTCTACGTGCCGGAAGAAGAAGGGCAGCGCCTTCCTGTCGGCGCCAACCTGGCGTTCCGCCGCCAGACGCTCCTCGACATCGGCGGGTGGCGCACCGATCTGGGCAAGGTGAACAACACGCTCATCTCTGGCGAGGACCACGAGATCTTCCATCGCCTCAAGCGGCTCGACGCCTATCGCGGGCTCTACGATCCGTCGATCGCGGTCCGGCACTATGTCCCCGCGCGGCGCCTCACCCGCCAGTACTTCCGGCGGTGGTTCTACTGGCACGGCAAAACGCTCGCCCGCATGCCGAAGGAGATCTTCTACGACCTCGATTTCGCACAGGTGCCCCTTGTCCTTGGCGTCCCGCGCTTTCTCTACCGCCAGTTCCTCGGCCAGGTCTGGCAACTCGCGCGGGTGGTCGGAAGCCGCGACGCACTGTCGGTCCTGATCGAGGAGTTGCGAACCGTTCAACACCTGGGCTACTTCGCGCAATGCTGGGAGTGGTCGATCCGGCGCAACCGGGACGCGACGCCGATGCCGGAGAGCGGCAGCTTTTTGGACGGCCAGCTGGCGGCCGATGAACCGAACCCTCGCAAGCCGCCAGAACGAACGCCGCGCCCCGAGCCGTTCGTCGGGTCGCTGGCTGGCGGGGACCGCAGACGCACCCGGGCGTAGCGCCGCCATGGACAGACCGATCAACGTCGCGATCGTGGCGCCGACGCTGGGCATTCTCGGCGGACAGGCAGTGCAGGCAGACCGGCTGCTCGCCGGCTGGGCCGGCGATCCGCACGTGCGCGCGTGGCTGGTCCCGGTGAACCCGGTACCGCCCGGGCCGCTGCGCCAGCTGATTGGTGTGAAGTACGCGCGAACGGTTGCGACGCAGGCCACCTATTGGCCCACGCTCGTCCGGGAGCTTCGCCGCGCCGACCTCGTGCACATCTTCTCGGCGTCGTACTTCTCGTTCCTGCTCGCTCCCCTGCCCGCGATCCTCGTGGCCCGTGTTCTCCGACGGCCCGTCGTGCTGAACTACCACAGCGGGGAGGCACCGGATCACCTGCGCCGGTCCGCGGTGGCGAGAGCGGCGATCCGCGCGTGCCAGCGCAATGCGGTGCCGTCTGCGTTCCTGGCCGGCGTGTTCGCCGAACACGGCATTCCGGCGCGAATCATCCCAAACACGGTTGATCTCGATCGTTTCGCGTTCCGGGCGCGGGATCCTCTGCGTCCCGCGATCGTCTCCACCAGAAACCTCGAACCCATGTACAACGTCGCGCTCACGCTGGAAGCGTTCCGCCAGGTGCAGGCGAGGTTCCGGGACGCCACATTGACGGTGGTCGGCGCCGGCTCTCAGGAACGAGCACTGAAGGGTCTCGCGGCGCGCCTCGGTCTCGAAGGCGTCACGTTCCTGGGAAGGCTCTCGCCCGACCGGATGCCCGAGGCCTACGCGGACGCCGACATCTACGTGCAGACTCCGGATATCGACAACATGCCCTTGTCCGTGCTCGAGGGGTTCGCAAGCGGCACGCCCGTCGTTTCGACCCGGGTCGGAGGCGTCCCGGCCATCCTCGAGGACGGCCTCCACGGCCTGCTCGCGCCCCCGGGCGACGCCGGTGCGGTCGCACGCCAGGTGATCCGTCTTCTGGAACAGCCGGCCCTCGCGCGGCGGCTGGCCCGCGCCGCCCGCCAGTCTTGTGAGCCTTACCGCTGGCAGACTGTCCGCGCCCAATGGCTCGCGCTCTATCGCGAGCTGATCGAGGTCGGCGCCCCGGCCGGCGCGAAGGTGCGCACGGCATGAGTGCCGCTCGCTGGCTCGAGCGCGTCGGCCGCATGGATCGCGCAGAGATCGTCTTCCGCGCCCGGGCCGCCGCGCGTCAGAAGACGGAATTGGTGACGACGGCGTGGCGCCCCTCCGGGTGGCGCCGTGAGGCCCTCGCCGCTCGCCTCGTGCCGTCAGTCGGCCCAGTCGGCACCGCTCTCGAGCGACTCGACGCGCGCGACTGGCTGGGAGCGCACCGGGCTCTCGCGGAGCACTTCCATCGACGAGTGTCGCGCTTCCTGATCTCTCCGCATGCCCTGCCGGAGCTGGCCGACGCCGTGCGGCAGCAGTTTCCGCAGGCGGCGGCGGATGCCGCGGCCCAAGGCGATCAGGCGGCGGCGGGCTGCTTCGACCTTCTGGGCTACGACGGTTTGAACTTCACCACGCCCGACGGCTCGATCGACTGGCATGCGGACCCGGCACACGGCCGGCGAGCGAGGGGCGGCTGGTGGTCGCGCGTGCGGTACCTCGACCCGTCGATCGGCGATCACAAGATCATCTGGGAGCTGAACCGCCACCAGCACTTCCTGGCGCTCGGCCGGGCGGCGTGGCTCACCGGCCGGACCGCATACCGCGACGCGTTCGTCCGTCACCTCGACGGCTGGCTGCTCGCCAACCCCCCGCTGTGGGGCATCAACTGGGCGAGCATGCTGGAGCTGTCGCTGCGCTCGCTCTCGTGGCTGTGGGCGTTGCACCTGTTCGTCGAGGCGCCAACCGCGCGGGCGTGGCGCGGGCGGCAGCCGGCGGCGGGCGAGGCGGCCGCCGGGGATTCGTCGCCCTGGGTCGTCGACCTGCTCCTCGCCCTCGACCGGCAGCTGTCCCACGTGTCGATGAATCTCTCGCGCTACTTCAGCCCCAACACGCATCTCACCGGGGAGGCGCTCGGTCTCTACGTCTGCGGCAGGGCGCTTCCCGAACTGCGGGCCGCGACGGCGTGGGCCGACGTCGGTCGCGAAGTCCTGCTCGAGCAGGCTGACCGCCAGGTGGCGAGCGACGGCGGGCACCGGGAGCGCTCGACGCACTATCAGCGCTACACGCTCGACTTCTATCTCCTCGCGCTCGCGATGGCCCGTGCCACCGACGATGCGTGCGCAGACCGGTTCGCGGACACGCTCGAACGGCTTGCCTCCGCGACGCGGCTGTTGGCGGACGCGCGTGGGCGACTGCCGCATATCGGTGATGACGATGGGGGCGCGTTGTTCCCCGTGTGCGGACGCGCGCCGGACGACGTCCGCGACAGCCTGGCGTCCGCGGCCGCGCTTCTCGGCCGGCAGGAACTTGTCGTCGACGGCACACCGGAGGAGACCATGTGGCTCCTCGGCAACCAGCCGGCATGGATTATCGAGGGGCGGCGGAAGGGACTGAAGCGCCGGCCGGCACTCGCATCGGGGAGCCTCGAGGAGACCGGCTACTTCGTCTCGCGGCCGATGCCCGGCGATCACCTCGTGATCGACGGCGGCCCTCATGGATACCTCAACGGCGGCCACGCGCACGCCGACGCGCTCTCCCTCACCGCCACGCTCGCGGGACTTCCCCTGTTCATCGATCCCGGCACCGCGACCTACACGATGTCCGTCGAAACGCGCGACCGCTTCCGCTCCACGCGCATGCACAACACGCTCACGCTCGACGGCCGATCGCAGTCGATACCGGCCGGCCCGTTCCAGTGGCGCACGATGGCCAACAGCCGGGTCGAGCGGTGGCTGACGAGCCGCGTCCTCGACTACTTCGAGGGCACGCACGACGGCTACGCGCCGGCGACCCACCGCCGGCGCGTCGCTGTGGTCCCTGGCGGGCCGGTGGTCGTCGTGGATGCCGTCACCGGCGATGGCGGCCCTCACGCGGCCGAGGTCCACTGGCACCTCGATCCCGGATGGCGCGTCGAAGGCGACGAGCACGCCCTCGTCATGCTCCGCCATGACAACGGCGCGCGAGGATGGGTCGCCTCGGTCGGCGGGCACGTGGAACTCCTCACGGGCGACGACGAGGGCGTCGGCTGGCACTCGCCGTTGTACGGCCGAGTAAGGCCGTCGACGACGGTGCGCCTCACGGCGGATGCGGTCCTGCCCTTCAGCATCGTCACGCTGTTCGCCTTGGGAAGCCCTTCGGAAGCTCCGGTGATCACCCGGCTGCCTCACGCTGGGTCGGATGCGGCCGTCGCGCTCCGGGTCGAATCCGGTCATCTCGCCGACGTCGTCGTCTTCAGCGCCCCAGGCGAACGGGTCGAGGCGGCCGGCATTGAAACGGACGCGCGGCTGCTCGGCCTCCGCCTGTCCCGCGACGGGCGGCCGTCGTGTGTCGCGATGGTGGACGGGACGTTCGCTCGCCGGACCGACGACGGGACACCCCTGCTGCCGCCAGGGTTCGGGGGCGAGGGGATCTCGACGTACCAACATGGGGTGAACACGGAGTAGGTTGTATGTGTGGAATTGCCGGATTCGTCGAGAGCCACCCTTCGCCGGCTGAGCCCAGGGCCCGGCGCGTGGCGGAGATGTGCGATGCGATCCGCCATCGCGGTCCCGACGACAGCGGGCAGTACGTCGACGAGGTGGCGGCGCTCGGCATGCGGCGCCTGAGCATCATCGACTTGTCCACGGGCCATCAGCCGATGGCCAACGAGGACGAAACGCTCTGGGTCGTCTTCAACGGCGAGATCTACAACTACCAGCCGCTCGGCCGGGAACTGCGCGAGCGCGGCCACCGGTTCCGGACGGCCAGCGACACCGAGGTCATCGTCCACGCGTGGGAGGAGTGGGGCCAGGGGGCGCTTCAACGCCTGCACGGGATGTTCGCGATCGCGGTCTGGGACACCCGGTCGCGAACGCTCTGGCTGGCGCGCGACCGCCCCGGCATCAAGCCGCTCCACTACGCTCTTCTCGGCGATGGCATCCGCTTCGCCTCGGAGATCAAGTCGTTGCTGGTCGATCCGGGATTCCCGCGCGCGATGGACCTCGGGGCGCTCGATCACTACTGCTCTTTCCTCTACACGCCAGGCGACCGATCGATCTTCTCGGCCGTCAGGAAGTTGCCTCCGGCACACGTGCTTCGCTGGAGCGACGGCATCGCGACGGTCGAGCGCTACTGGCAGCTTCCGGCCGGCGAGACGTTCCGAGGCTCGGAACAGGATGCGTCGAACGCGCTGCGGGAGGCATTGGCGGCGGCCGTCCGATCCCACATGATCAGCGATGTTCCGCTCGGCGCATTCCTCTCGGGAGGCGTCGACTCGAGCGCGGTCGTTGCCCTGATGGCGGAGGCTTCGCCGGCGCCGGTCCGGACGTTCTCGATCGGCTTCGACGACCAGGTCCACGATGAGCTGCCGTTTGCGCGCGCGGTGGCCGAGCGCTTCGGCACGCAGCACCACGAGTTCGTCGTCCGGCCGGACGCGCTCGCCATCCTCGACCGCCTCATCGCGCACTTCGACGAGCCGTTCGGCGACTCGTCGGCGATCCCCACGTGGTACGTCTCCGAGATCGCACGCCGCCACGTTACCGTCGTCCTCTCGGGCGACGGCGGCGACGAGCTCTTCGGAGGGTACGAGCGCTACGTTCCGCACCCGCGCGTCGAAGCCTTCGACAGGCTGCCGATTCCTGCAAAGCAGCGACTCGCCCGGATCGCCGCCAGCCGGTGGCCGAACGGCGCCAGGGGGCGCAACTTCCTTCGCCATGTCGCCCGCGATCCCGAGGCGCGCTATCTCGACGCGGTCGGGTTCTTCAGGCCGGACGAGAAGGCGGAGCTGTATACGCCCGAACTCGTCGCCGCGCTGGGTCGCGCCGATGCCGAGGCGAGGGCGGCCACGGCGTTCGACGGCGACGAGTCGCTGCCCTGGCCTGCGCGGATGATGCGCTTCGACTTTCGCACCTATCTCCCCGAAGACGTGCTGACCAAGGTCGACCGCATGAGCATGGCGCACTCGATCGAGTCGCGCGTGCCCTTGCTCGATACCGCGGTCATCGAGTTGGCGGCCACGCTGCCGGCGTCCGTCAAGATGAAGGCGGGCAGGCAGAAGCACGTGCTGAAGGAAGCCGTGGCGGACCTGCTCCCGTCGGCGATTCTCGATCGTCCGAAGCACGGCTTCAGTGTCCCGATCGGAAGCTGGTTCCGCGGTGGCGTTGGGGACTTGTTCGCCGACACGCTGCTGTCCGGCCGCACCACCAGCCGGGGCCTCTTCCAGGAACGGACTGTCACCCGCCTGGTGCGAGAACACGTCGAGGGACGACGCGACCATACGTTACGGCTCTGGCTGCTGGTCGTGCTGGAACTGTGGCAGCGGCAGTATGTCGATGCCCGCGTGACCGCGCACGCGGCCTGATCTGCGCCTCCGGCCGGGCGTGGATGAGCAATTGCTTTCCCAGGGCCGCGCGGGCGCCGTTGGCCCGTGGCGACACGCGTTCTCTTTCCCGGTAAACGGCTGGCCGCCGGCACCCCAGCTCGTGGCACCTCGCTTGCTCCGTCCTCAGCCATGCCGCCCGCCTTCCCGGTGCCGATCGGTGTGTTCCTGACCAGTTTCTGGCCCGGTGGCACCGAACGACAGACGCTCGAGCTCGTCCGCCGACTCGACCGATCGCGCTTCGCCGTGCACGTCGCCTGCTTCCACCGCGAGGGCACGTGGCTGCCTCTCGTCGAGCAGTACGCGGACTCGGTGACCGAATTCCCGATCACCAGCTTCAAGTCCGCTGGCACGCTGCGCCTCGCGGCAGCCTTCCGGGCGTGGTGCCAGTCGCGTTCGCTGGCAGTGCTGCACGCGAGCGACCTCTACGCCAATGTCTTCGCGCTTCCGCTGGCGTTCAGTGCCGGCGTGCCGGTGCGGATCGGAAGCCGGCGCGACATCAACCCAGACAAGACGAAGCTCCAGCTTGCCGCGCAGCGCTGCGCCTATGCCTTCGCGCATCGGATCGTCGCCAACTGCTCGGCGGCGGCCGCGCGGCTGCGGAAAGAGGGCGTGCGAGCGCGGCGCATCGCCCGCATTCCGAACGGCATCGACCTCGAGGCCTTC
The DNA here is from genome assembly GCA_963724775.1 of uncultured Acidobacteriota bacterium. GTDB lineage: Bacteria > Acidobacteriota > Vicinamibacteria > Vicinamibacterales > Fen-181 > CAVRWB01. Next base: position 224,566 of record CAVRWB010000011.1, on the reverse strand, counting down.
CAGCCGCCCGCCGACGCGCAGCGCCTGACTCGGCTGGTGACCGTTGCACGACTGCGGCCCGAGAAGGGCCACGACACTGTCGTCGACGCCTTTGCCAACGTCTCGCGTGCGTTCCCCGAGGCGACGCTCACGATCGTCGGCGACGGTCCGCTCGGCGACCAGCTCGCGGCCCGCGTGAAGGGGCTGGGCCTGGAGGCGCGCGTGCGGCTGGCTGGCCATCGCGAGGATGTCGGCGCCGAGCTGCGCGACCAGGGTCTCTTCGTCCTGGCGTCCCGATCGGAGGCGTTCCCGAACTCGGTGATCGAGGCGATGGCGACGGGTCTGCCGGTGGTGGCTTCCGCCGTTGGCGGGATCCCGGAGCTGATCGAGCACGGCCGGAACGGCATTCTCGTGCGGCCCGCGGATCCGGCTGAACTCACGCGGGCGATCACCGACCTCTTGCTCCGCCCGTCGTTCGCGCGGTCTCTCGGGCGAAAGGCGCGGGTCGACGTCACGGCGCAGTACCTCGTTCGACCGAATGGTCCGCGAATTCGAGGCCCTCTATCTCTTCGAGTTGGCCCGGCACGCCGCGCGGCTCCCCGCGCGGCCTCACTCGCGACCCGTCACCTCGTAGCGCGGTACGGGTTGCGCCGGCCGAGAGCCGCCGGCCGTGAGCCGATTCATCCGTCAACGGAGAACAGCATCGTGTGCGGGATTGCAGGCATCGTCGGGGCGCGTCGGCTGGCACCGGGTGACGCGGATCGCGCGCGTCGGATGGGCGCGGTGCTCCGCCACAGGGGCCCGGATGAGAGCGGCTTTCACCTCGACGACCAGGCGGCCCTCGCCCACCGGCGGCTGAGCATCATCGATCTCGGCCTCCGGCCAGCAGCCGATGTGCAACGAGGACCGCAGCATCTGGATTTCCTACAACGGCGAGATCTACAACCACGCCGACGTAAGGCCGACGCTCGAGGCCGCCGGGCACCGCTACCGCACCCGGTCGGATACCGAGACGGTGATCCACGCGTACGAACGATGGGGCGCCGAGTGCGTCCACAGGTTCCGCGGCATGTTCGCGTTCGCGATGTGGGACTCTCGCCGCGAGCGGCTGCTGCTTGCCCGCGATCGCCTCGGCATCAAGCCGCTCTATTGGGCGCGGGTAGGCGACCGCATCCTGTTCGCCTCGGAGATCAAGGCGATCCTCGCATCCGGGCTCATCGAGGCTCGCGCGAACGAGGAGCGGCTGCCGGAACTGCTGTCCACGCGGTATCTCTCCGGATCGGAGACGCTGTTCAAGGGGATCTTCAAGCTCCTGCCCGGTCACACCCTCTCCTTCGACCACGGCGAGGTGACGATCAACCGTTACTGGGACGTGCCGATCCAGGGACAGCGCTCGCGGTCCGCCGCCGCCCCGTCGCACGCCGGAGTCGTCCGGCGTTTCCGGGAACTCCTGGAAGAGTCCGTCGCGCTCCGCCTCATGAGCGACGTTCCGCTCGGGGTCTTTCTCTCCGGCGGCATCGATTCCAGCGTCATTGCCGCGCTGATGGCCCGCCGCGTCGGCCGGCCGATCGAGACCTTCTCGGTGGCGTTCGACGAGCGCGCCTTCAGCGAGCTCGAGTACTCGCGCCAGGTCGCCGACGTGATCGGCGCGATCCGGCACGAGGTGGTCATCGACGACGAGGACTTCTTCGGGGCGCTGCCTCGGCTGGTCTGGCACGAGGACGAGCCGATCGCGCACCCCTCGTCCGTCCCCCTGTACTTCGTCTCGCAGCTCGCGCGCGATCACGTGACCGTGGTGCTGACCGGCGAGGGCAGCGACGAACTGCTCGCCGGATACGGCAAGTACCCGCGGGCGCTCTGGAACTGGCGTCTCGGCCAAGCCTGGTCGCGGCTGGTGCCCGGGGTGATGCGGTCGGCGGTCGCGGGCAGGGTGGTGCCGCACCTCCCCGCTCGCCTGCATCGCTACGCACGCCGGTCGTTCCTCTCGGTGGCGCACACGCCGGAAGCGACGTTCTTCGACAACTTCGCGGCGGTGCCGATAGCGGCGCAGCGGCAGCTGCTGGCCGGCCGGCTGGCGTCCCTCGCTCGCCCCGAAGCGGCCTATGCCGACTCACTCGACTGGTTCGGCCGGTCGGCGGACGCCGGTTCGCTGCTCGACCGCATCCTGTACACGGACATCAAGACGTACCTCGTCGAGCTGCTGATGAAGCAGGACCAGATGAGCATGGCGGCGTCGATCGAAAGCCGCGTGCCGTTCCTGGATCACATGCTCGTCGAGTTCGCGGCACAGCTGCCGGCGCGCTACAAGCTCTCCGGCTTCACGACCAAGCGCATCCTGCGCGAGGCCGCGCGCGACCTGCTGCCGGCGAGCATCCTCTCGCGGCCGAAGATGGGGTTCCCCGTGCCGTTTGCCCGGTGGGCACGCAACGGGTGGCAGCACGTGCTGCGCGAGGTGCTGCTGGACCGGCGGACGCTCCAGCGCGGCCTCCTTTCAGGCCCGGCCGTCGCCGCCCTCATCAACGACCACGAAGGAGAGCGCACGGAGGGAGGCGACATTCTCTGGAGCCTGCTGAACCTCGAACTGTGGTACCGCACGTTCGTCGACGGCGATGGCGTCCAGGTGCTGCCGTCGCCGGCTGTCAAGACGGCCAGCCGGGACGCGAGCCCGGCACGCGCCATCGCAGCCGACGGCACGGCGGCGTGAGCGAGACAGGACCGATCGCGATGGTTATGAAGAGAGACACAGAGACACGGAGGCGACCGGCTCCGCCCTTTCGCGTCGCATTGCCGACCGCCTGGCGGCGCGAGCCGCCGCACCGCGCGAACGCGCCTACGCGAATCGAAGGGGCGTGTTCGCGCGGTCGCGGCGGACGCTCGCGCCGCCGTCGCGCTACGCCGGCGCGCGCGAAGAGGCAGGACCGGTCGCTCTGCCCGTTTCACCCGGCCGGAATCGTTCTCTGTGCCTCTGTGTCTCTCCGGTCGAACCGGCCGGTGAGGAAGGGTTCATGCGGATTCTCTGGTTGAACGCTGGGCTGCTGCTGCCGCTCGACAAGGGCGGAAAGCTGCGCAGCTGGCACCTGCTTCGGCACCTGGCGGCGCGGCACTCCGTGACGTATCTCGGCTTCTCGGATCCGTCCACGCCCGTTCGGGACCTCCAGGGCATGCTCGAGGCGTGCGACGATTTGCAGACGGTGGAGCGGCGCGACGTCGAGAAGGGCACGCTCTCCTTCTACGTGGACGCTGCGCGTCATTTGGCTGACCGGCTGCCCTACGCGGTGGCCAAGTACCGCTCGGCCGAGTACCGCGCCCGGCTGGAGGCGCTGCTGTCAGCCGGCTCCTGCGACGCTCTCATCTGCGACTTCCTCGTCCCGGCGGTCAACATGCCCGCCCGCATCCCCTGCCCGACGGTGCTCTTCACGCACAACGTCGAGGCGGAGATCTGGCGGCGCCACGCCGAGACCGAGCGCCGGGCGTGGCGCCGGCTCCTGCTCCGACCGCAGTGGCGGCGCATGCTCTCCTTCGAGCGTCGAACCCTCGCCCGGTTCGACTCGGTCCTCGCGGTGTCCGACGCCGATCGCGACACCTTCTCGCGCCTCTACGACGGGGCCGCGCGCGCGCCCATCCGGGTCATCCCGACCGGCGTCGACACGCAGTTCTTCGCGCCCGCCTCATCGGCGCAGCCGGAGCCCTTCCGCCTCGTGTTCACCGGTTCCATGGACTGGCTCCCGAACGAGGACGCCATTCTCCACTTCTGTCGTGAAGTACTGCCTCTCCTTCGACAGGCCGAACCCCGTGTCTCACTGGCCGTTGTCGGGCGGAACCCCACGCCCGCGGTGCAGCGCCTGGCGGAGCAGGACCCGCAAGTCGAGGTGACTGGCCGCGTGGACGACGTCAGGCTGCATGTCGCGCGGGCAGTGCTATCGATCGTCCCGCTGCGCATCGGCGGGGGAACGCGGTTGAAGATCTACGAGTCGATGGCCATGGGCCGCGCCGTCGTTTCGACCACGGTTGGAGCGGAGGGGCTGCCGCTGACACCCGGCGTCCACATCGCCCTGGCGGACGACCCCGCGGCCTTCGCGGCCGAAGTGCTGCGCCTGCTTCGCGACGTCCCGGCCCGGCGGTCGATCGAGCAAGCCGGGCTCCAGCTCGTGCGCGAACGCTACGACTGGGGCGCGGTGGCGTCGGTCTTCGAGCACGCCATTCAATCGGCCGTCGAACTACACGCGGCCAGCCGCACCGCCCGTGAGGCGCAGCGGCGAGGGCCGGTCCCGAGGCCCGTGCCGCTGGACGCCGTCGAGCGCCGCGCGGCGGGCCGCGCCCCCGGCCGCCGGGTTCATTCTTGAGGTCTCCTATGAACGTCTCAGTGTTCGGCCTTGGTTATGTCGGCTGCGTCTCGGCTGCCGCCCTCGCGGCGGATGGGCATCGCGTCATCGGCGTCGATGTGAACGCCGACAAGGTCCACAGCATCGCGGATGGCCGTAGCCCGATCGTCGAGCCGGGTCTCGACGAGCTGATCGCCGAGGTTTCGAAAGCCGGCCGGCTCCGGGCCACCACCAATACCGCGGAAGCCGTGGGGGCGAGCGATGTCTCCCTGCTCTGCGTCGGCACGCCGAGCCGCAAGAACGGCAGCCTGGACCTCACCTACCTCGAGCGGGTTTCGAGCGAGGTCGGCGAGCACCTGCGCTCCAAGCAGGGATACCACGTGGTGGTAGTGCGCAGCACGATTCTTCCGGGTACCACGCACGGCGTCGTGATCCCGGCTCTCGAACAGGCTTCCGGGAAGAAATACGGCGAAGGCTTCGGCGTCGCGGTCAACCCGGAGTTCCTGCGGGAAGGCAGCGCGCTGCGCGACTTCAGGCAGCCGCCACTGACCCTGGTCGGCCACAACCACGCGGCCGACGCGAGCGGCGCCATCGCTCTCTACCAGCAAGTGGACGCGCCGCTGGTCAGCACCAGCATCCGCGTGGCCGAGATGATGAAGTACGCCAGCAACTCGTGGCACGCCCTGAAGGTCGCCTTCGCGAACGAGATCGGCAGCGTCTGCAAGCGGCTGGGAGTGGACAGTCACGAGGTGATGGAGATCTTCTGCCGCGACACGAAGCTGAACCTGTCGCCCTACTACCTCAAGCCGGGGTTCGCGTTCGGCGGGTCGTGCCTGCCGAAGGACGTGCGCGCCCTGCAGTACCGGGCGAAGGAAATGGATGTGGAGTTGCCGGTGATCCAGTCGATCCTTCAGAGCAACCACGTCCACGTGCAGCGCGCCATCGACGAGGTGGTCGAGACCGGGAGGAAGCGGGTCGGCCTGCTCGGTTTCAGCTTCAAGGCGGGAACCGACGACCTGCGCGAGAGCCCGATGGTGGTGCTGGCAGAGGCGCTGCTCGGCAAAGGCTATGATTTGAGGATCTACGACCGCAACGTGTCGCTGGCTCGCCTGGTCGGCGCCAACCGCCAATACATCGAGGAGCAGATCCCGCACCTCTCGTCGCTGCTCTGCCAGACGGTGGACGAGGTGATCGACGGATCGGACGTGATCATCGTCGGGAACGCCGCCGAGGAGTTCAGCGAGGCCGTTCGCCGGTGCACCCCGCGCCACATCGTCATCGACCTGGTCCGCCTGCCTCTCGCGCACGAGCAAGTAACGGCAGACTACCGGGGTATTTGCTGGTAGGACAGGCGTCCCGCCTGTCGGGCCGTAGGACAGGCGTCCCGCCTGTCGGTTCTCTCGCCCGCGTCAACGCGAAGGGCGACCGCCTGCTTCGCCGAACGGAACGCGCCGGAGTCCATACTTCCGCAACCGTTTACCCATGGCCTCTTCCACCCAGGCCCAGTACACCTTCGGCCAGCGAGTGGCGCCCATCCAGCCAAGGCTGCGCGCGGGACGGTCGAGGAGGCTGGCGTACACCTGCTCGAACTCCGTCACGTATCGAGTCATGGTGAACTCCCGCCGTACGCGCTCCCGTGCCGCGCTCCCCATGCTGCGCCGTCGCTCGACGTCCTTCAGCAATGCGCACACGGCATCGGCGAATCCACGCGGGTCTTCCAGAGGAGCGATGAGCCCGGTCACGCCGTCGATGACCGCTTCGCGGTGCGCCGGGATATCACTGGCCACGACAGGGCGTCCGAAATATCCCGCTTCGATGACGGTCAGTCCAAAGGACTCCTCACGGGCCGCGGTGACGGCGATGTCGACGGCGTCACGCAGGATGGCTCCGGCATCGCGACGCTCGCCAAGGAAATGCACATACGCCGCGATTCCAGCCGAATCGGCCGCCTGCTCCAGCGCGAGGCGCGCCTCCCCCTCGCCGGCGATGATCAGATGGACCTGCTCGCCACGACTGCGTAACACCGCGAAGGCATCGAGCAACACATCGACAGCTTTGCGGTGAATCAGCGAGCAGACAGCGCCGAGCGTCACAGCCTCCGGCGGAATGGCCAGCGCCGAGCGGAGACCCGTCGCATCTCCCGACGAGATTCGGGCATCGTCCACCGCGTTGTAGATCACGCGTATGTTCTCGGGGGGCATCCCTTCTTCCGCGAACCCCGCTACGGCCGCCCGGCTCACGCCAACGACGAGCGTCGCCTGATGCAGCAGTTCGTGGCGCCGTTCACTTGCGGTCGGGACGATGTGCAAGTGCGCCACCAGCGGAATGCGAAGGTTGCGGGCGACTCGCACGAGCGCGGGCATCAACACCGTGCCATTCGCATGGATGACGCGCGCGCCACATTCGTGCATCACCCGCTGCAGCCCGCGCACCTGCTGGCGGCCGGCGACGACACTCGCCGGTGCGACCTCGGGCAACACCCGGGCACTGGCACCGTGGGCCGTCGCCGCGTCGGCAAGTAGTTGCTGATTGCAGAGCAGGACCGGTGCAAAGCGCGTGCGATCCACGTGCGCGATCAGGTCGAGCAGGCACTGTTCACTGCCACGAATCCAACTCTGGCCCCAGTGCACGAACACCACGGGTGCCCGTGCCCTTTTGTCATTGTCTGCTGAATCAGGCGTGGTCATGTGCGCAACCCGGCGGGCGATGGCCCACTCTCGGAACCTAACGTCCCATTCCCTGAAATGTCAAACTGCGATTGACGCCCCGGCCGAGCCGGAGGTTCGCTCCGTCGGCTACACTATCCCCGTGAAGTCCCAGACGCCGCCCGTCCCCAGGTTCACCCCGAGAACGCTCGCCTTCCTGCGGTCCCTGAAACGCCACAACGACCGCGAGTGGTTCAACGCGCACCGTGACGACTACGAGCGCGAGGTGAAGGGGCGGCTGCTGGCGCTCGTCGAGCGGCTCGCCTTCGATCTCCCGTCCTTCGCCCCTGAACTGGCCGCCTCGCCCCGCGCGTCGTTGTTCCGCATCAACCGCGACACGCGCTTCAGCGAGGACAAGTCGCCCTACAAGACGCAAGTCGGGTGCCTGCTGCCTCACCGCGATCTGCCCCGGCATGCGGGAGCCTGCCTGTACCTGGAGATCGGTCCGACGGGGACGATGGTGTTCGGGGGACTCTACAGGCCGGAACCAGTCGAATTGCAGGCGGTGCGCGAGCACCTCGCGGCCAACTACCGGCGCTTCCGCGCCATCAACGAATCGCCGGGGTTCGCGCGGGCGGCGGGGCCGGTGAAGGGGGAGGCGCTTCAGCGGGTGCCGCGCGGCTTCGCCAAGGACCACCCGGCGGCGGAGATCCTGAAGTTCAAACAGTATCTCTTCGGCCGCAGCTTTCCCGCCGCCTTTGCCACCAGCCCCGGCTACTACCGCCAGGTGCTCGCCCTGATGCGACGCATGATGCCGATGGTCCGCTTTCTCAACGAGCCGCTCGTCGCGCGGCTCGCAGACCGCGACCCGCTGCGCCTCGAGGACGCGGACCGAGCTACCTGATCTCGTCCCACTTCTTCCCGGCCACCAGCTGCTCGGCGTAGCACGCCGCCGCGCGTGCGTACGCGTCGCGCATCACCTCGGCCGACGCCAACTGGCGCATCTCCTCGTCGGACGGGCACGAGCGGCGCGACCCCGGGGCGCCGGTCGCCTTCACCACGGCTTCGTCCTTGGAGAGCGGGATCTCGTTCGACAGGTACATCGCCGCTGCTTCCCGTACCCAGAGCGGGCGATCCCGCAAACGGTCGGCGATGACGACGTGCGCGATTTCGTGGCGGAGCGTGCGATTGAACGTCCCGCGCTGGCGGAGCACAGACGGAGGCAGCAGGTCCACTATGTGGCCCTGCGTCGCCCCGCCGGTCCACCACGGCTGGCCCGTGGTCCGGAGGTACGACTCGACGCTCGGGTGATACACGAGCGACACGAGCGGCGGCGCGGGCACGGAGAGGCGGGTCGCGTACTCCTTCAACCAGTGCTTTGCCGCTTCCATCGCGGCCTCGCGGTCACGCTCGGCCCCGGCTGGCACCGTGACCTCGACCCTCGGCTCGGCGAGGGCGACGGCACCGAGGCTCGTTCCGGGGAAGTACGCGCTGAGGATTGACTCCGCGGTCGCGCCGGTTTTCGCCGCGCGCGCGGCCCCCATCAGGCAGAGCCCGACGCCGTGGCCCTCTCCGCGGCCGTCGAACCGATACCCCTCCGCCGTGCGCGTGACGTTGAAGTCCGTGCTTTTCAACAACTGCCAGCCGAGGGTGCGTCCGACGGCGAGGCGAAACACCTCGCCGTCGATCTCCTGCGGCTCGAAGCCGCTGGCCGCGATGCGCGCGGCGCGCCCCGTGGCGCTTCTCGATCGCACCCAGAGATTACGGATCTCCTGGCCCTTCATGCCCGCCGCCCGCAATGCCCGGGCGAGGCCTGCCGACGGGATTTCGCTCGTCCACCGCGAGGCGGCGCGGCACTCGTCCTCCGCACGCGACGGGAGGTAGGCCGCATCTGTGACGCCCTTCCACACCTGTCCGGGTCGTTCCGTCTGGCCGCCGCATGACAGCGTGGAGTGAATCGAGGCCACGTTGGGCCCGTATCGCAGCACCTGGCCACGGGTCGCCTCGGCCGCCTGGCGGCTCGCTGACGTGGCGCGAATGGCCCTCTGGCAGTGCGGCAGGTCGCACACGTCGAAACCCTCGGCCCGGTGACGGTCGCGATTCGCGAGGGCGAACGTCCTGGCCACCACGGCTTCGGCCTTGCGCGCCTCGAGCCCGCCGCCCGCCACCGCGTCGGCGGCCACGACACGCGCCACGTACTCCTCGAGGCCGATGGTCTCCACCTCGGAGCGGCCCGATGCTTTCGACTTGCCCATCCTGACCTGTACTTCGGGAATCGGCTCCGCCTTCGGGGCCACCGTGCGCACGAGGATTTCCTGCAGCCGATCGGCCGCCACGCCGACGGCATCCACGCCAACGGCACCAGGCGCGACCACCACGACGCCCACCGTGGGACGATCCGCGGGTGCCACCGCGACCACGAGCCCGACCGGCCGTCCGCCAGGGATGGGCGCCGTGCCGGTCTTCGCGAGCGCGGTCACCCCATGCGACTTGATCGCAGCGGCCGTCCCGTAGGTGGCGGCCCCTTGCAGGCCCTCGACGAGAACGGGCCGCGACGCGTCGGCGGCCAGCTTGACGCCGCCACCGGCACCCACCGCCCGCACGAACGCGTTCAGCATCTGCTCCGGCGTGGCGCGCGCGCCTCGAAGGCCGAGCGCGGCGCTCACGAGCGACACCGCCGGGTCGGACGGCGGAAGTCCAAGCGACACGAGCGCGCGATCGAAGTCCTCGCGGCGCAGGCGAGAGGCGATGGCGGCGAAGGTGGAATGACACGAGTGCGCGAGGGCTTCGGCGAGCGTGAGCGGCCGTCCCAGCGCGGGGTGGGAGCAGATGATGGTCTCCCCGTCGATCTCGGTGCGGCGGCGGCACAGGAAGGTCTCGCCCGGCTCGACCGCGTGGGACTCGACGGCCGCCAGCAGCGTCGCGATATTGGCGAGGGAGCCGGGCGGTACGGCCGTCCGCAGCACGTCTTCTCGTCGAACCGCGAGCCGGCGGCCCGTCTGCAACTCGACGACAAGGTAGGCGGGAACGGCCGCGCGCGGCACGGCACGGCTGGCTGGCGGGCCCTGCGCGGGTGCCGGCGGTTGGGCCGCCAGCGGTGCGGCGGCGGCCGCGCAAAGCGCCAGCAGCGCCAACCTCGCGCAGTGGCGAGCGCGAGCCCTTGCCCTTCCCTGAGGCAGCAGGCCTGTCCCGATCATTGGCGCCCCAGTCCAAGAAAGTCCGCGCTCTCCTGCCAGATCTCCGGCAGGTGCGCCTGTAACTGGTGGTCGTCGTCCAGAAGCCGAAGCCGGACGTTCGGCCGGCACTCGGCGAACTCGACGGCGGTGGAAGGGGGCACCACGTCGTCCCGGCGGCCCTGGAAAATCAGGACGGGCACGTCGAGGCGAACACGGCTCGAGTCGTAACGTCTCGCGTCGTCGTAGAGCGCGAAGCCGATGTCCATCGGCCGGCCGTAGGCGTAGTGGAACACCTCGCGGCGGCCGTTCCGGCGCCACTCCTCGACGATCGGGTCGAAGCGACGGTCTGCCGCGAAACCGAGCGCGGGCGCCAGCAGCACCAGGCGCGTAACGGGGCGCGGCTGGCCCGCCACGCGGTTCCTCCGGTCGGCGGCGTGCCACGCCGCAAACCCGCCAAGGCTCGACCCGATGAGCGTCACCGGACCGGCCGGGCGCGCGTCGATCAGTGCGTCCAGCTGGTCGAGCATGCGCGTCACGGTCAGCGACCCGAACTCCGGCAGGTTGAAGTCCGGCATCTCCAACGAGAGGCCCCGCTCGGCGAGCCGATCCCGGTAGACGCGCGCCTTGCCCGACGCCGGCGACGAGGCGAACCCGTGGAGATAGAAGAAGTGCATGGCCTACAGACGCGTCCTGCAACCAGGCCGGCAGCGGCAGGCGATGCTCTTCGCGCCGTCAGTCTGGTAATCGTAGGTCAGCTCGTCGCCGATCTCGATGGTCTTCGACGCGCGGATCCAAATCACGCCGTCGGCGATTTGCGCGTAGCAATTCGGGGTGCAGGAGTGGTTGATGTATCGCGCGAGGTTGCCGCCAACAGCGCCGTCGATCACCCACCGGCTATTGAGCTTGAAGCACCAGATCTTCCCCTCGTCGAGGTACCGGGCTTCCCGCCCGCGACTTTCCTTGTTGGTGATCTTCTCACCCGCGTAGTGGATAATGCGCTTGTTCTTGGGGATACGCTCGGTCGCGAACACGCCCCACCCATGCAACTTCGACCGACGCCGTGCAATCATCACCACTCATTGTAGCCGATGACCATCGACTGCCCGCGGGTCCGCGTGACCCATGGAGGTGCCGGAACATGCGCCTGCTCACCATCCTGTCGCTTGCCGCGTTGATTCTTCCCTGCGTCACCGCGATCGCGTCCGCTCAGGGCGCTCCCGGCGGCCCGCCCTTCAGCCCCGCTGTGGTCGCCGGCGACTTCGTCTACCTGGCAGGGACCCTCCCGACCGGCGCCGACGGCAAGGTAGTGGCCGGCGACATCAAGGCGCAGACCGCCCGCGCCCTCGACAACCTCGCGGCGCGCCTGCAGGCCGCCGGGTCGCGAATGGAACAGGTCGCCGCCGTAACGGTCTATCTGAAGAGCGCCGCCGACTTCCCCGCGATGAACGAGGTCTACGGGAAGTACTGGCCGAAGGATCCTCCCACCCGCACCACCGTCGTGGCCAACCTCGTCGTGCCGGAGGCGCTGATCGAGGTGAGCATGGTCGCGCTGAAGAACGGCGTCGAGCGGCAGGTGGTGCATCCAGAGACGTGGCTTCGCTCGCCGAGCCCGTACAGCTACGGCATTCGCACGAAGAACACGCTGTTTCTGTCTGGCCTCGTGTCGCGCAACGGCAAGGACAACACCGTCGTCCCCGGCGACATGAAGGCGCAGACGCAGGTGGTGCTGCAGAACGCGCGTGACATCCTGCAGGCGGCGGGTATGACGCTGGCCGACGTCGTCTCGTCGCGTGTCTACATCACCGACACCGCCCAGTTCCAGGAGATGAACGCCGTCTACCGGGACGGATTCCCCAATGTCCCGCCCGCGCGCGCGACGGTGCGCTGCGGGCTGATGAGCAAGGACTACCTGGTCGAGATCACGATGCTGGCCGTGAAAGACCCCAGTCGGAAAGCCGTTGTCCCTCCAGACGCGGCGGTTCCCGCACCGTCGGCGGGTGCGCCTGCGGGAGGCGTCGTCCGCCCGGTCCTCAGCTCGGCCATTGGCGTCGGCGATCGTCTCTACCTGTCGGGGATGCTGGGCAACAGCGCGAGCACCAAGCAGGACGCGGCAGCACAGACGCGCGAAACGCTGGCGCGCATCGGCCGCACGCTGACGGCGGCCGGCTTCGAGTGGAAGGACGTGGTGGACGCGATCGTGTACCTGCCCAGGCTCGACGACTTCGCTGCGATGAACGGCGCGTACCGAGAGCCGTTCGGGAGCGGGCCGCTGCCGGCGCGCGCCACGATCGAGGCGGGCCTGGTGGCACCCGACGGGCTGGTCGAGATCATGATGACGGCGGTCAAGGGAGAGAAGCGATACGTGAAATAGGAGAAACGGAGAACGTAGAACTGAGAAGGTAGAACTGGGAAGCAAACTCGTAGCACGACGGCTTTAGCTTGGCGAGTTCGCCCTCGCGCACGGTTCCGCCACATCCCAATGCCAACGTGGCGGACCGGTGAGGCTGTGCATCTCAACGTAACGCTCTCTGCGTGCGCTCCAGGCATCTTCGTTTGGTGACCTTCGTGGTTCAATCCATCTTTCGTCTTTCCGTCCTGTAGGCCGGGTGGTCTGAGCGGTGGTGTAAAATACGCGCATGCCGTCGTTCGATGTCACCTCGAAAGTCGACCTCCAGGAAGTCGACAACGCCGTCAACCAGGCGCGCAAGGAGATCGGCCAGCGCTACGACTTCAAGGGGTCGAAGGCGGCGATCGACTTCGATCGCACCGAAGGGACCCTGACGCTGACGGCCGACGACGAGTTCAAGATGCAGTCGCTGTGGGAGGTGCTCGAGACGCGGCTCGTGCGCCGCAAGGTGCCGCTCAAGAACATGAAGCGCGGCGAGATCGAGCGCGGCGCCAACGACACCATCCGCCGCGTGGTGACGCTGCAGCAGGGCATTCCCACCGAGGCGGGCCGCGAGATCGTGAAGTTCCTCAAGGACCGGAAGCTGAAGAAAGTGCAGCCGGCGATCCAGGGCGACCAGCTGCGCATCTCCTCCGGTTCCCGCGACGAACTGCAGGCCGTCATCGCCCTGCTCCGCGAGCAGGACTTCGGCGTGGAACTGCAGTTCGGCAACTATCGCGAGTAAACGAGCCGGAGTTTCTCCGCTCTCACTTCTCCGTTCCAACTTCTCCGTTCTACCTTCTAACTTCTCCGTTCTAACTTCTAACTTCTAACTTCTCCGTTCTGATACCCAATCCACCCTACCTTCTTCAGGATCTCCAGGTAACCGGTGACGCTTTCGGGCGTCAGGTCCTGCCCGGTCTCCGCCGCCGCGGCGTTCCGGATGGCGGCCGCCGATCGGCGTCCATTCACGTAGTTCAGGATGGTGTTCCCGAGCGATGGTGTCAGTCCCAGCCTCTTGAGCGCCTCGGGGTTCGCCTTCACGAAGTCGCTGTACGGCGGGAACGCGGCGAGCGAGAACTCGCGGCCTTTGACCGCCGGCGTCAACGCGGGCACGATCGCGGGAGGGGCCGGGCGGCGCGCGTCGCGCGGCTTCCCGGCAACAGGTACCGTCACCCCCAGGGTCGCGGCCCGCACCTTCGCATACCCGTCGATTTGCCCGCGCAGCGCCGCCCGGTAGAGCTCCCACTGGCGCAGCCGATCGCTGACGGCCGTCTTCGCCGCGGCCGACGCGGAGTAGACATCCTCGGTCGAACGAACGGCGCCCGTTTCACGGTCAACCGCGAAGTCGACCAGGTTCAACGCCTTCGCCACCGCCCCCGTCAGCGCGGTCGCGTCCGCGGCGTCGAGGAACTTGAGCGCCCTCGGCAGGTCCCGTTCCGCCACACGCCGGTAGCCGAACTCGGACACGGAGTCGAGCAGGCCGACTAGCACATCGTCCGTGCAGTCTGCTGCCGCCCACGCTGACGCGGCACCGATGAAGGCAATGCGCTTCATCTGCGTCGGGTCCGACTTGTCGGGCGTGTCGGTGTCCGCGTGGTACCACTGGTCCGGCCACGTGAACAGCTCGATGCCCGGCACCGCGACCGCCGGGTTGTTGAAGCAGATGTGGTCGCTGCCGCCCGTCGCCCGGTGCACGAAGAACCGGAACGCATCGTCCGACCCGTTCTTCTCCATCATGGGCTGGGGGAAGTACTGGCCGCCCGGCCGTCCCCTGGGCGCGTCGGGCAGGTAGACGATGTCGTTGGTGCGCCAGACGTAGTTCATGAGCGAGGTAGCCAGGCCGTCCAGGTAGCACGGCAGGTGGTCAGGGCACTCGCTCATGGTCATCACGGCGTTGTTCTTGCGCAGCCACTCGCCCACCATGTCCATGTTGATGTTGATCGACCACTTGTCGGCGATGCCCGGGTGCTGCTTGATGAACTCGTAGGTGCCCGAAATCTCGTTGGGCCAGAGGAAGTAGATCGTGCGCCGCGGCTTCGGCAGCTGCCCCGTGGCGATCAGGCGATTGAGCGCCCGCAGGATCTCGAGCTGCACGACGCACCCGCTCATGTCGTCGTTGGCGCCGCGCTTGACGTAGCCTTCGAACAGGTGGGCGGTGAAGATCACGCCCTTCGCGTCCGGCTCGGTTCCAGGGATCCAGCTGTAGACGGCCTCGAACTTGTCCGGGCAGGTTTCGATCTTCGTCTTCGCGCGCACGACCACCTTCCGGCCGGAGAGGACGTCCTCGAGCATTTCCGACCACTGGCGCCAGGAGACGTTGAGACCGACCTTGAGGTTCGGGTTCTTGTAGGAGCCGCCCCCGTACACGACCTGGTTGGGATCGAAGTAGCGCTCGCGCGAGCTGAACGAGATGACGCCGGACACACCGGCCGCGTCGAGCGCCTTGGCCGTCTCCTCGCGCGCGTGCGACCACATCAGCGCCACCTTGCCGCGGTATTTCTCCTGGACACCAGCCGCCGCCATCTTCTTCGCCTCGTCGGCCGAGATCGGCGGAATGTAGATCAACTCGCCGGTGACGTCCGCCGTCGCGGATCCGCTGGCCACGAGCGCGGCATCGGCGCCGAGCCGCGCCAGCAGCCGGCGCTCCGGCGCGGTCACCCACAGCTCCCCCTCCACCGGGTAGTCGAACGTCCGGGTCGAGGGATAGCGCTCGATGCGAGTGTTCTCGATGCCGTATCCCTTGACCAGGTCGTAGATCTTCTGGGCCTCGAACATCGTCCCGGCGAACTCGCCCGGCTCGCGCATCCTGGGCGCGCCGGCGAGCAGCACCTCGTTGTTGAACGCCATCTGGCCCGACAGCTCGTTGGCCAGGCGCGACAGCACCTCCTGCGCGAGGGGCGTCTTCGGCATCGGCGGCGGTGGACCGGGCTGCGAGGAGGCGAGGGAAGCCGATGAGAGGATCAAAGCGAGCGAAACAAGACCATGCTTGAACATTCCCAACTCCAGGAGCAGGGCTGAAGGCCCGCTCGTCAGAACCGCGGTCCGATCTCCATGCGCTGAGCCAGCACGCGCAGCATCCTCGGCAGCTGCTGCTGCGCCAGGGGCCGGGAGATCATACGGGAAAAGATGAGCATTGACGATCGATGATTGTCGATTGGCGATTGGCGATTGACGTCGAGGAGCGTATGATTCGCCGCCATGGCAGACGCAATCGTGGTGAGCCAGGTCACCAAGACCTTCGGCGACATCGTCGCCGTCCGGGACCTGGACCTCGTCGTGCCGCAGGGCGCGCTGTACGGCGTCATCGGCCCGAACGGCGCGGGCAAGACGACGATGATCCGGATGATCCTGTCGATCCTCTTCCCGGATCGCGGCGAGCTGCGCGTGCTCGGACGCGCGTCGGCGCTGGAAGCGAAGGACCGGATCGGCTACCTCCCCGAGGAGCGCGGTCTCTACAAGAAGATGCGCGTCGCCGACTTCCTGGTGTACATGGCGCACCTCAAGGGCGTCGAGGGACCGGACGTCGCGGCGCGCGTCAAGCGGTGGCTGGAGCGCGTGGAACTCGGCGCGTTCGAACGGAAGCGCTGCGAGGAACTGTCGAAGGGGATGCAGCAGAAGGTGCAGTTCATCGCCGCGGCGATCCACCAGCCCGACCTGCTGATCCTCGACGAGCCGTTCAGCGGGCTCGACCCGGTGAACTCGCGCCTGCTGCGCGACCTGGTCCTCGAGGAGCACCGCCGGGGGGCCACGATCCTCTTCTCGACGCACATCATGACGCACGCCGAGCAGCTGTGCGACCACGTCGTCATGATCCACCGCGGCGAGAAGGTGCTCGACCAGACGGTGGCGTCGATCGGCGCCACCTTCGACCCGCGCCGGATCATCTTCGAGCCGCTCGACCCGTCGGCGAACGTCCAGGCGCTGCGCTCCATCCCGGGCGTCTCGGGGCTCTCCCGCGTCGGCGGATCGTGGGACATCGCGCTCGGAGAAGGCGCGACGCCGGCGTCGGTCATCCCGTCGGTCGTGGCGGCGGTCGTCCCGTCGCGGATCGAGGTGCGCCGGCCGACGCTGGAGGACGTCTTCGTGAGCATCGTCTCGGGCGCCTCCGCCGGCGCGGAGAGCGAAGACGAGAGGCTCCGGGCCGCGTTGAGGGACGGGAACGCCGTCCAGGAGGTGAGGCGGTGAAGAAGATCTTCCACGTCGCGGGCCGGGAGTTCATGGCGACCGTGATGACGAAGGGATTCGTCTTCGGCATGCTGGTGACCCCCGCGATCCTCGCGCTGATGATCTACATCATGCCCCGCATCATGACGAAGGCGCCGCCCAAGATGGCCGGCCGCGTCGCGGTGGTCGATCCCACCGGGCGCGTGGCAGGCGCGCTCGCGTCGTACCTCGCGCCGGAGCGGTTCGCCGAGCGGCGGGCCAAGGAACGGCGGAAGATCGAGGCAGCGACGCCGGACGCCGTGCGCCGCCAGGTGGCGGCGTCGCCCGCCGGAGATGCCGTCATGCGGCAGTCGCTCGACGCGGCGCTGGGCGAAGTGCCGCGCATCACCGTCGCGGCGCTGCCAGCCGGCGCCGATATCGAGGCAGCCAAGGAGCCGCTGAAATCGGTGCTGCCAAAGGGGGGCGCGGACGAGTCGACCCAGCTCGCGCTCATCGTCGTCCACGACGACGCGGTGGAGCGCCGCGCGGAGCAGGAGAAATTCGGCAGCTACGACGTCTTCGTCCGGGAAAAGCTGGACGACCGCCTGGTGGACGACCTGCAAGACGGCCTGCGCGAGGCGATCGTCATGGCACGCCTGCAGGCCGCGGGCCTCGATGCGGCCCGCCTGCAGGGGCTGACCGACGTCGAGAAGCCGACGTCGCGGACGGTCAGCGCCGAGGGCGAGCAGGCCACCAACGAAGTGCTGAACGCCCTCATGCCGGCGGCGTTCATGATCCTGCTGCTGGTGTCGGTCCTGACCAGCGGCCAGTACCTGCTCACCTCGACGGTGGAGGAGAAGTCCAACCGCGTCGTCGAAGTCCTCCTGTCCGCCGTGTCGCCGATGGAACTGATGACGGGCAAGATCCTTGGACAAATGGGCGTCGGCTTCCTGGTGCTGCTGTTGTATGCCGGGCTCGGCCTGCTGGCGCTGATCTCGTTCGCGACGATCGGCCTGCTCGACCCGCTGCTCATCGTCTACCTGCTGATCTTCTTCGTGCTGGCGTTCTTCACGATCGCGGCGATGATGGCGGCCATCGGGTCGGCGGTAAACGAGATGCGCGAGGCGCAGACGCTCCAGGCGCCCGTCATGATGTTCCTGATGATCCCGTGGCTGCTCTGGCTGCCCATCAGCCGCGAGCCCAACTCGACCCTTGCGGTGGTGCTGAGCTTCATCCCGCCGCTCGGGAACTTCGTCATGCTGCTGCGGATGACATCCGTCGCTCCCCCGCCGGCGTGGCAGGCATGGCTGGCGATTGCCGTGGGCGCGGCCGGTGTGTACGGGGCCGTGTGGTCCGCGGCCAAGGTGTTCCGCGTGGGCCTGCTGATGTTCGGCAAGCCGCCGTCATTCGCGACGCTCGTCAGGTGGGTCAGGATGACCTAGGAACGTAGAACTGAGAACGGAGAACCGAGAACTCGCAGGTGACATCCCTGTTTTCCTAAGTTCTTACTTCTCGGTTCTCAGTTCTTACGTTCTCAGTTCCGTCAGTAGAAGTCCCTTGCCTCGACGTCGATCGGCGTCCCGCCGATGCCCACCAGGCGCTCGGCGCGGATCGACGTCACGCCTTCCTGGTTCTGCAGCGTCCCCTCCACGAGGAGAAACGGTTCCTGGATGATCGTCATCCGGTCGCGGGCGAAGAGGTCCGGCCGCACGATGATGTTCGCGATGCCCGTCTCGTCCTCGATCGTCAGGAAGACGAAGCCCTTCGCCGTGCCAGGCCGCTGCCGCGTGATGACAGCGCCGGCCACGCGCACCCGCCGGCCGTGGCGCGTGTGCGGCAGGTCGCACGCGCGCAGCGCCCCGCGCAGCCGCATCTCCTGCCGGCGGAGCGCCATCGGGTGCGGCCCGACTGTCAGCCCCGTGCCCGCATAATCGGCCACGACGCGCTCGACGGGAGACATCTCGGGAAGCGGGGACATATCATTTTCCGATTTTCCGATTTTGCGATTTTCGCGATTTTGCGATTTTGCGATTTTGCGATTTCTCTGCCTCGCTGTCCGCTTCGTTTTCCGTTTTCCGTCTTCCGTTTTCTGTTTTGGCCGCGTTCACGCCGCCCGCCGCCCACTGGCCACCGTCCAGTGACAGGCGAGACGCCTGTCCTAACGCGTCTTCCGTCGATCCGCTGTCAGCTGCCAGCTGCCCGCTGTCGGCTTCTTCGTACAACTCTCCCGCCGGCCTGATTGCCCGCTCGACCTGCCACAGCGCCTCGCGCCGCGTGTAGCCGAACGAGTTGAGGGCGCCGATCTCGGCCAGCACCGACAGTTCCTCGCGGTTGATACCGCTCCGCTTCACGAGTTCCTCGATCGAGGCAAAGCGCAAGGGCCCCGGCTTCCACTCGTGCGCGCAGTTGTTGCAGAAGAACGACTGCCCGCGGCCGTCCACCACCACCTCCAGCATCGAGCGGTCGTCGCAGTGGCATTTGGGGCAGCGGACGGGAGGGACAGGATTTGGGAATTTGGCGATTTCGCGATTTGGCGATTTTTCCGTTCCGACCCGAGACAGGCGAGACGCCTGTCCTACTACTCCTCTTTCCGTCGATCCGCTGTCGGCTGTCCGCTGTCGGCTGTCCGCTTCTCTTTCCGTTTTCCGTTTCTCGTTTTCCGTTGATCCGCGGCCTGCGGCCTGCGGCCTGCTGCCTGCTATCGCCTGTCCCACGTGGCTCCTGAGGCCCGCGACGTACCGCAGCCCCAGCCGCACCGCGCCGTCTTCCTCGATGGTGCAGTCCCAGCCCGAGCGCTGGACGTCCACCGGCGCGAAGTGCACGCCGCGCCGCTGCGCGTCCTTGACCAGCGTCGCCGGGTGGTAGAAGCCCATCGGCTGGTTGTTCAGGAGCGCCGCGTAGAACGACGCCGGGTAGTGCGCCTTGAGATAGGCGCTGGCGTAGACGAGGAGCGCGAAGCTCGCAGAGTGCGACTCCGGGAAGCCGTAGAGCGCGAACGACGTGATGGAGGTGACGATCTCGTCCGCGTCCTTGCCCGTGATCCCCGTCCGGGCCATCCCCTCGCGCAGCTGCACCTCGATCTGCTTCATCCGCCGCTCCGATCGCTTGAACCCGAACGCCCGCCGCAGCTCCTCCGCCTGGCCGCCCGTGAAGCCGGCGGCCACCATCGCGATGCGCAGCAGCTGCTCCTGGAACAGCGGCACGCCGAGCGTCCGCTGGAGGATCGGCTCGAGCGACGGGTGCGGGTAGCGCACCGGCTCGCGCCCGGCCCGCCGGTTGAGATAGGGATGCACCATCTGGCCGACGATCGGCCCCGGTCGGATGATGGCGACCTCGACGACGATGTCGTAGAAGCGCTCGGGCTTGAGGCGCGGCAGCGTCGCCATCTGGGCGCGCGATTCCACCTGGAAGACGCCCATGGTGTCCGCCGCCTGCAGCATGCGGTACACCTCGACATCGTCCGGCGGCAGGTTCCAGAGGCCGAGCGGCTGCACTTCCCGCGGACGGCGGCTGTTGATCTCCGCCAGCGAGTCCTGCAGGACGGCCATCATCCCGAGGCCGAGCAGGTCGATCTTGACGATCCCCATGTCCGCACAGTCGTCCTTGTCCCACTGCACGACGACGCGGCCGGGCATGCTGGCGTTCTCGAGCGGCACGACGCCATCGAGGCGGCCCTGGCAGATCACCATCCCGCCCGAATGCTGCCCGAGGTGCCGCGGCAGGTCCTGGATGCGCTGCCACAGCTCGGCGAACAGCCGCATCCGCGGCTGCGCCGCGTCCATCCCGATCGTGTCCAGGTGCTTCGCCAGCGTCTCGCCGTCGTCCTTGAACTCGAAGTTGTGCATGACCTTCGCGAGGCGGTCCACCTGCACCGGCTCGAGGCCGAGCGACTTCCCCACCTCGCGCGCCGCGCTGCGTCCCCGGTAGGTGATGACGTTGGCGGTCATCGCCGCGCCGTGCTGGCCGTACTTCTCGTAGACGTGCTGGATGACGCGCTCGCGCCGATCGCCGCTCGGCAGGTCCAAATCGATGTCCGGCCACTCGCCCCGCTCCTCGGACAGGAAGCGCTCGAAGAGGAGGTCCATGCCGACCGGATCCACCGCCGTGATGCCGAGGCTGTAGCAGACGGCGCTGTTGGCCGCCGACCCGCGCCCCTGCACGAGGATGCCCTGCTGCCGGCAGAAGTTGACGATGTCCCAGACGATGAGGAAGTAGCCGGCGAGATCCAGCTTCTCGATGAGCGCCAGCTCGCGGGCGATCTGCGCGCGCGCGCGGTCGTGATACGGGCGATAGCGCTCGCGGGCGCCCACCTCGGTCATCTTCCGGAGAAACGACGCCATCGTCTCGCCGGGCGGGACCGGGTACTCGGGGAACTTGTAGCCGAGATCCGCCATCGTGTAGCGGAGGCGGTCCGCGAGCGCCACGCCGTTGGCGATCGCCTCCGGGCGGTCGCGGAACAGCTCCTCGATGCGCACCGGCGGCTTGAGGTAGCGCTCGGCGTTCACCGCGAGCCGGCGGCCGGCCCCATCCAGAGTCGTCCGGTGGCGGATACAGGTGAGGACGTCGTAGAGCGGCCGGTCTTCGGGCGCGGCGAAGCGCACGCCGTTGGTGGCAACGACCGGCACGCGAAAGGCGCCGGCGAGATCCGCGAGCAGCTGGTTGTCCGCCTCCTCGTCGCGCATCAGGTGACGCTGCAGTTCCACGCAGACGTTCGACCGGCCGAACAGGCCGACGAGCCGATCCACCAGGCCGCCGACACCGTGCCGGCCGCCGTGCAGCGCCTCGCGGCCGACGAGGGCGACGAGGCCGGCGGTGTGGCCGTCGAGATCGTCGAGCGACAGCGCCCCCTCGCCCTTCGGCGACCGGAGGTGCATGCCGGTGAGCAGGCGGCAGAGGTTGTGGTAGCCCTCGGCCGACTCGATAAGAAGCGGAAGCTTCCAGCTGGCAGCTGGCAGCCCGTTCGACTCGGCCGCTGCGCGGCCTCGCTCAGGGCGCCGCTGGCGGCTGGCGGCAACAGGCTGCCTGCTGCCTGCTGCCTGCTGCCTGCTATCCATCGTCAGCTCCGCCCCAATAATCGCCCGGATCCCCGCTGCCTTCGCCGCCTTGTGGAAACGCGGCGCGCCGTAAACGCCGTCGCGATCGAGCAGCGCAACCGCCGGGTAGCCGAGCTCCGCCGCACGATCGACGAGCGCTTCCGGCAGCGACGCGCCGTCGAGAAAGCTGAAGGCGGAGGAGGTGTGGAGCTCTACGTACATCTGTAGTGGACAGTGGGCAGTGAACAGTGGACGGTGGGTCACGCGTGACACGCTGCCCACTGCTCACTGCACACTGCCAACTCCTCAATCGAGAATCCCTTCGACAAACCATCGCTCGCTCGGGCGATCGCGATAGATGCGGTAGACGGCGCCGTCGCTCAGAGCGACGTCCCACTCGTCACGGTTCCACCCCGACAGGCGGGACGCCAGCTCCGACAGGCGGGACGCCGGCTCCGACAGGCGGGACGCCTGTCCTACGGCGTCGTTTTCCGTTTTCCGTTTTCCGTTTTCCGTTGGCGGCATTTCGTCTTTGCCGCCCCCTGTCCACTGCTCACTGCCCACCGCCCACTGTCCACTGTTCCCCACCTTCCACCACTCCCCCGACGTCCGCCAGGGGCCGGCCGACGCCTCGACCCGCCCGCCTTCCAGGCCTCGCCTCTCCGTCGTCACGCGCACCGGCCGCCCGGCCTGATCGATCACGCGAGCGGCCACCGGGAGGCGGAAGCGCCGCAGGACAAGCACGCACTCAGGTGTAGGGCGAACTTTCTTGTTCGCCGCACGCTGGCCCTCCTCCGCCGTGAACGGCTGCATCGCAAACGCGCCTGGCCGGTGGGAGTCGACGACAGCCGCCGCGCCAACGCGGCGCTCGCCCATCAGCGCGCCGAGGCGTGCGACGAGCGTGGCCATCTGCTCCGGGAACGGCAGCGCGCGCGCGAGCAGCGAGAACTGCACGATGCGGGCGGGCGCCGTTTCCACGGCGATGCCCAGGCGATCGACGCCGGCGCCGAGGGGATGCGACTCGAGGTGCAGCAGGATGAGCGTGCGCAGGACCTTCGCGTCGCGCATGGGGGCGGGCAACTGGATGCGGCGCGCCTCCTGCTCGCGGTTGGCCAGGCGAAACGACAGGTCGAGCCCCACCGCCGCCTGGTCGAGGCGCTCGAGGCGCTCGCAGATCGGTTCGAGCAGGCGCGGCAGGAGAAACGACAGCGGCTCGAGGCCATCGACCGGCCAGTCGAGATCCAGGTTCTCCTCGATGGGCGCCTCGGGCGCCATCGACACCAGCGGTTCGAGATCCTCGCCGCGTGCGACGCGCTGCCATCGCAGGCCCTCCTGCCCGATGCGTTCCGAGAGCGCCGGGCTCGGGAGGGCGGCCAGGTCGCCCAGCGTCCTCAGGCCCCAGCGGCGGAAGAGGGCAACGACCGGGAGACTCTCATTTTTCGATTTTGCGATTTCTCGATTTGGCGATTTTTCCGCCGGTCCTGACAGGCGAGACGCCGGTTCCGACAGGCGAGACGCCGGTTCCGACAGGCGAGACGCCGGTTCCGACAGGCGAGACGCCTGTCCTACGGCAAGCTGTCGTAGGTACGCCCAGCGGCAGCGGCGCCAGCATCCGGCGTTCCTCGCCCGGCGGCACCACGGTCAGGCCGTCACACGCGAGCGCGAGGAGCATCGCCGCCGTGCGGCTGGCCGCGATGGCCACGTCCGCAGGGCAGCCGCGTTCCCGCGCATCGCGCGCGAGCTCGCGGCCGATGTCCGCCGGCGTCCCGAGCAGCCGCCGCAGGCCGGAGATGTCGAGGGTGACGAGGCGCGACGCGTGCACCTCGACGCGCGGCGAGAAGGCACGCGCGACGGCCTCGAGCGCATCGGACTCGACACCCGACGGCTCCGCCATGGAGGCGGGAAGCGAAAGGCACGCAAACACCGGAACCTCAATTCACCGCCGAAACGCAGGGGACGCAGAGATTGAAATCCTGCAAATTCGTCTCGGCGATCTCGGCGCCTCGGCGGTTAATCCGTTTTACGCATTCACCGCGAAGCGGCACGTGCCGCCGGCCGCGTCCCTCGAGCGGACGACGCGCGCTTCGATGTCGATGCCGAGCAGCAGCCGGACCTCGCCCGGCCGCCCGCTCCAGTGGCTGCCCCCCTCCTCGCGACCCAACATCACCGTGACGCCGCCGGCGCTGCGCGCGACCGGTACCGGGGCCACCAGGATGCAGGCGGTCCGGCTGCCCTCGAGCGTGCGCTGCAGGCGAAACCACGTGGTGAACGGCAGCCGGCGAATGGCCTCCGGCAGCACCTCGGCGAGGTCGAGGACCACCAAGTCGAACCCGCCGGCCTGGAGCACGAGGTTCACCGCCTTGACCGCGCGATCGAGCGCGCGCGCCCACGGATCTGCAGCCGCCAGGCGTTCGCCGCCCAGGGAGCGGCCGGTGCAGGCGATGCGTCCCGCCTGTCTACCCCTGTCGCCGAGCTCTCCGGCCGCGGGCGAGGGGTGGCGGCTGACGGCATCGCCCCGGATCCAGAGCAGGCGGTCCAACCGGATGCCGGCGTCCGCCCCGGATTCCACGTCGAACATGTCCAGGGCGTCCACGAGCGCCGCCAGTTCGCCTTTCGCCGTGACGGCGGCGAGCGCGGCCGACACGAGGCTGCTGCGCCCCGACGACCGCGGGCCGGTGATTTCCGACATTTCCCCTCGCGGGAGGCCTCCACCGAGCGTTTCGTCCAGGCTCGCCACGCCCGTCGGCACCACGCCTTGTCCGGACGACGGTTCCGCCCGCGTCACGGTGCGATCGAGCTTCCGGGTCCTCAGCAACGCTTCGAGGTCGGCCCGGGCGGTTGCAGTGGCCGGCATAGGGATGTCTTTCGCTTTATGTTCGCTACAGCGGAATATAGCGAAAGAACCGGCGAAGGTCAAGGGGCAAGACAACGGAGGCATGGGGGCGACGCACCACGGATCAGAGGTGCCCCGTAGAACGTGCATGGTGCAGAGGGGTGCACACGGTGCACGACGGAGGGGTGCACGTCAACGCGCGCACGAAGTGCACCACTGTGCACGGGCGGCTATTTCGATGGAGTTTCGTTGTAGAAAAACCGGACCGTGAAGAAACAGCGATCGCCGCGGTATTCCTTCGGAAGCGGCTCCACCGGGTTCGCATTGAGGATCGCGTTGCGCGACGACGTATTCAGCGAGTCGAACGGGCTCGATTCCGTGATGGTCACCTCGTCGATTTCCCCCGACCTGTGCACGTAGAAGGTCGCCGCAACCTTCCCACGCCACTGGCTCACCTCGAACGGAATGAACCACCCCTTCTTCAGCCGCGCGATGAGCTTCTGCAACCATGACCTGAAATCCACCCCCTGGCTGTCGAACTGGATCGACGCGCCAGGCTGCCCGGCGGCGTGCGTTTCCAGCGAGGGTAGCTGCCGCAACAGTGCGTCCAACTCGGCGCCCAGCGACCGGAACGTGGCGTACTCGCTCTCGAGCGGACGGCGGTCCCCGGCCGTCACCTCCCTCTGCAGGGCCGCCTGCCGGGCGCACCACGGAAGGAACTCTCCCGGCGTCGCCCCCTCCGGCCCGCTGCTCTCGCCGAGAATCAGCGCATCGGCATCCGACATCCTCCTCAGCAGCTCCTCGTGCGCGGCCTTCCTCGCCCCGTCCTCCTCTGTCGCCACACGGCCCTTCACCATCTCAGCATGGCTGCGCAGACGCTGAATCGCCGAGAGCGCGGTCCGGCGTCGATCGCACATCGCAAGGGACAGCTCGAGCTGTGCCTCGAGGTCCGCCCGCGTAGCCGCAAGCGGCGAGGCGAGCGTCACCACCAACGGCTGCGTGACGACCACTTGGCCGGCCGTCAGCCGGACGTTGAACGTTCCAGGCACGGCCCAGGGCTCGCGTTCTTCGATGTCGGCACGGCTCTCGATCCCCGCGAAGGCGGTACCGCACGCGTGACGCAGGTCCCAGGTGACCACGTGCCCGCCAGCGCTGGTGGGGAGCGGCTGTCCGCCGAGGATCGCGGCCTCCTCTGGCAACGATGAGAAGCGGCGGGCGACGCGGCCGTGCTCATCGACGATCTCGATGGTCACCGCGTGCACTTGCCTGTCGACGACGTAGGTGATCGACGCCGGCTGATCGCGCCTGACTCCGGCAGACGTTCGCAACAGGCGAACGCCGCTCGCTCCGTCCTGGCCTGCGCCGGCAGACGACAGGCCCAGCACGACAACAGTCATCGCGATGGCCGCGGTGCGCCAATGCATGCGTGGGCGGCATGCTAACATGGACCCTCACCCGAACCGATGCCGCAAACGCCTTCCGACGCTCTTCCTACGTCTCCCGCTCCCCCCGGCGCGGACCCCGTGCTTCCCGGCGCCCAGGCCACCCAGGCGACACCCGGCGTGTCGGTGGCCGGCACCGCGCTGCGCCGCGTGGCGGCCGCCTTCGCCTACCGTGACTTCCGGACGCTGTGGTTCGGCGCGTGCACCTCGAGCATCGGCACGTGGATGCAGAGCGTCGCCCAGAACTGGCTGGTGCTGACGCTCACCAACTCGGCCTTCTTCCTCGGCCTCGACGCGTTCCTCGGTCAGCTGCCCATCATGCTCTTCACGCTGATCGGCGGCGTCGTTGCCGACCGTCGCGATCGGCGCCGGGTACTGCTCACCTCGCAGTACATCCAGATGTCCACGGCGTTCGCCCTGGCCGCGCTCGTGTATTTCGGCGCCGTGAAGATCTGGTTCGTCCTCGCGCTGTCGTTCACCACCGGCTGCGCGCAGGCGTTCGGCGGGCCGGCCTACCAGTCGCTCGTGCCGTCGCTCGTCCAGAAGAAAGACCTGCCGAACGCGATCGCTCTCAACTCGATCCAGTTCAACCTGGCCCGCGTGATCGGCCCGCTGCTGGCCGGCATCGCGCTCGCGACGCTGGGCACTGTCTTCTGCTTCGCGATGAACGGCGTCTCGTTCCTCGCCGTCATCGCGGCGCTGATGATGCTGCGCATCCCCGCGCGCGTCGCGCCGCCGCCGCAGCCGATGATGACGCAACTGCGCGGCGGCATCTCCTACGTCCGGCACGAGGGCCCCCTGTTCGGCCTGACGATCCTCGCGTTCGCCTCGACCTTCCTCGGCACGCCGCTGCTCACCCTGCTGCCGGTCGTCGCGTCGAAGGTGTTCCACCAGGGCGTGGCGGAATACAGCCGGATGATGGCGTTTTCAGGGGCCGGGGCGGTCGTGGGTGCCCTGATCGTCGCGTGGCTGGGAAAGTTCCGGCGGATGGGCGTGGCCGCGCTCGTCGTGCAGGTCGGCTTCGGTGTGCTGATTATCGCGTTTGCGCTCTCGCGCGTGCTGTTCGTCAGCAACCTCCTGCTCTTCGCCGGGGGCGCCGCGCTCGTCGTCGTCTTCTCGCTGATGATCTCCCTCGTCCAGCTGGTCGCCCCCAACGAGATGCGCGGCCGCGTGATGAGCATCTACATGGTGGCGTTCCGCGGCGGGATGCCAATGGGAAGCCTCGCGAGCGGCTGGATGGCCAACGCGACCTCCGCCCCCACTGCGCTGGTGATCAACGGCGTCCTGATGATCGCCGTGGCCGGCTCGTTCCTCGCCTACTTCAAGCAGCTGCGGGAAGTCTGACTGACAGTCGACGGAGTCGACGTAGTCCACGTAGTCTACGTAGTCAACGCAGTCCTCATCCACGGCGCGGTATTGTGGAAGTTGACGATCGCCGTGCCGGGCGGGTTGATGGTGTCGCAAGCCGCGCGCTCCTCGTCGGTCAGCGTCATCTCGAGCACCGGCAGCAGGTCCTCGATTTGCGCGAGGGTGCGGGGCCCGACGATGGGAGCGGTGACGCCGGGCTGGTCCTTGCACCAGAGGAGCGCCAGGTGGCCCGGCGCGCGGCCGAACCGCCCGGCGAGTTCCGTGAAGCGCTTCCCCGCCTCGATGCCGCGAGCCGTCACCCGGCGTGAGTAGATCGTGTCCGGCATCCTCGCCGCGCGCGAATCGGCGGGCAGCGGTGCGCCGGCCGGGTAACGCCCGGCGAGCAGGCCTTGAGCGAGCGGCGCCCACGGCAGGATCGCCAGGCGGTAGCGGTCGGCGAGCGGCAGCAGTTCGTTCTCGATCCGGCGGTCGAGCAGGTTGTAGGGCGGCTGCTCGCTGACGTACCGCGCAAAGCCCCGCCGCTCACTTTCGCCGAGCGCCTCCATCACCATCCAGGCCGGGTGCGTCGAGCACCCGATGTAGCGCACCTTGCCGGTACGCACGAGGTCAGTCAGCGCGCCAAGGGTCTCGTCGATCGGGATCTCCGGGCTGGGGCGATGCACCTGGTACAGATCGATGTGGTCCGTCTTCAGCCGGCGCAGCGAATCGTCGCACGCCTTCAGGATCTGCAGCCGCGAATTCCCCAGGTCGTTCGGCCCCTCGCCCGTCTTGCCGTGGACCTTGGTGGCGAGGACCACGCGCTCGCGCCGGCCGGCGATCGCCTTCCCCACGGCTTCCTCCGACCGGCCCTGGTGATACGTGTTCGCCGTGTCGATGAAGTTGATGCCCGCGTCCAGCGACGCGTGCACGATGCGGACGGCCTCCTCGTCCGGGGTGGGCCCGCCGAAGTTGAGGGTGCCGAGGCACAAGGGAGACACGCGGACGCCTGTGCGGCCGAGAAGGCGGTATTCCATCGCTGGATTATGCAGGGGCTTGGGGGCTGGGGGCTAGGGGCTAGAACGGAAAGAGGCCGGCGCCGGGCGCCGGCCCATTGTTTTCAGTTCGCCGTTTTGCGTCGGCCCGAACGCCGCGCTATCGGCGTTTCTGAACTTCGAACAGCGTGCCCGCACCGCCGCCGATGGCCGCACCGATGAGCGCGCCCTTCTTGCCGCCGACCAGCCCGCCGATCCCGGCGCCAGTGGCCGTCGTGCCACCGATGACGAGCGCCGTCTTCGTCCACGAGCGCTGGGGCCTGGTGACCACGCGGCGCGGAGCCGGCTGCTGCGACGTGTAGGTCTGGGCCTGGGGCCGCGTCACCATCCGCGCGTCGTAGACGCCGGCGTCATAGGCGACGGTCCGAACCTGCGCGCCGGGATAGACCGCTCCGCCGGCCTGCACGCACTCCACCTGCGACACCTGCTGGCCGTTCATCCACACCGGGCGCACGAGCGTCTGGGCGCCAGGACCGCAGTTGACGAGCACCGGCTGCTGCGCGGCCGGGGCCGCCTGCCATCCCTGGTCGGCCTGCGCGACGGCGTTCACCGGCACCACCTGCGCGCCGGACGTCGTGAAGGCGTTCACCGGCTGCATCATCACGCGCGCGTCGCCCGCGGGCTGCGCGTATGCGGCGATCGGCTGCCGTGCGTCCGCGCGGCTGTTGGCGCGCAAACCAAATCCGATGAACACCAGCCCGATTGTGAAGATTGCGATTACCACCCCGGTCGTCGTTTTCATGGCCTGCCCCCTTTGACTCGTTCGGCCGCTGGTCCCGCATCTGCGGGGCCTGACATAGGGAAGAACAAGGAGGATGCCAGCAGGCGACGTGCGCATTTGCGCGGTTTTCGCTAGACTTGCTCGCCAACGCTGCTGAGGCCCGGTGACGACTGTCCACTTCAGGGCACAGCGGTATGGACGATCCGCTTCGTAGACTCCATCGACTCCCTGGAGGACCCATGCGACTGACGATCCTGTCCGTGCTGTCCGCTCTCGTCGTGGCGCTGGCCCAACCCGCCCTCGCACAGTCGCCCTACACCATCGGCGGCGTGACGGCGCCTCCCGGGACGACGGTCTCCGGCGAACTGCAGATCCCCGCCGGCGCAGACGGCGCGGCGGTCGTCCCGTTCTCGATCGTGAACGGCGCCAGACCGGGCCCGGTGCTCGCGCTCGTCGCCGGCACCCACGGCGCGGAATATCCGCCCGTCCTCGCGCTGCAGCGCCTCCGCGCCTCGATCGACCCGCGCGAACTCTCCGGCACGATCGTGATGGTGCACGTCGCCAACATGCCGGCGTTCCTTGGCCGGTCGATCTACTACACGCCGGGCGACCACAAGAACCTCAATCGGGTCTTCCCGGGAAAGGCCGACGGCACCATCTCCGAGCGCATCGCGTTCGTGCTCACGCGCGAAGTGATCGAGAAGGCGCAGTACCTGATCGACCTGCACTGCGGCGACGCGAACGAGTCGTTACGCCCCTACTTGTACTGGACGATCAACGCGTCGCCGGAGCTGGTCGAGTCGATCCGGCAACTCGCCCTCGCCTTCGGCCTCGACCACATCGTCCTGGACGGCGGCCGCCCCAAGGACCCGGCAGCGTCCCTTTACCTCGAGAACACGGCGCTCACGCGGGGCAAGCCCGCGATGACGATCGAATCGGGCGCCATGGGACAGAGCGACGAGGAGTCGATTCAGCGGATCGAACGCGGGGTGGCGGGCGTCCTCAAGCACCTCCAGATGCGTGCCTTCGGCCCCGACCCGATTCAGAACCCGGTGTACCTCGGGCGCAACCTGGTCCTGACCAGCGCGCATACCGGCCTCTGGTACCCGATGGTGGAGCGCGGCCACACGGTCGCGGAGGGCGCGTTGATTGGCCGCATCACGGACTTCACGGGCAAGACCATCGAGGAAGTACGGGCACCGTTCGCGGGCGAGATCCTGTACGTCGTCGGCACCCCGCCGACGACCAAGGGCGAGCCGCTCGGCTTCGTCGCGGCGTTCGCCAAGCCGGAGGAGTTTCCGAAAAAGTAGCGCGGGGCAAGTAGCGCGGAGCTTCAGCCCCGTATCCGGGTTCCGGAAGGCGGCCGCCCCGGTTTCTCCGCAACGCACACAGCGTCGCCCGGCGGCAGCCGGGCGGTGCCGTACCGACCGCCGCATCGCGACGCGGAAACCGCACGCCTTCAGGGTCTCGGCGATCACCTCGCGTTCGTACACCCGCACACGGTGAATCTCAATGTTCCGCCTGGTCCGGCCCCCGGCCCGGCGGGTCGTCACGATGTGGCGGCAGAGGACCCGGCCCGAGCGACTTGCCGTGGTGCGCCACTCGACGGCCCAGTCGTCCCCGCTCGAGTCGCCACTTCCAGTCCGCCCCATGGCCGACTCGATGAAGTCGAACACGAGCAGGCCGCGAGGTTCGAGCGCTGCAAATGCGCTCGCGAAGAAGCGGGCAAGCTGCCGCGGCTCGCGTCGCGGCTCACGAACGTAGCTCACGACCTCGCCGATGGCGACGATGGCGCGACACCGGGGCACGTTGTCGTCGGTCAGTGACCCCGCGCGGAAGGTCGCCTCGGGAGCCCGTGCCCGCGCCAGGCGAATCATCGCTGGCGAGACGTCGATGCCCGTCACGTCGTAACCGGCTTCTATGAGCGCCTGAGCCAGGTGCCCGCCCCCGCAGCCGGTACTCGGCGATGCGCCCCTCGCGGATGCCGTGCCGCGTCAGCAGCCGCACCAGGCCCGCCGCCGCGCGTTGGGCAACGCCGCTGAACCCGGCGTCGTGGATGTAGGCAAGGTCGCGGCCGTACAGGGTCATCGGCGTCGGGACTGGCTGGTGCGGTTCCTCTTCTCCAAGCGAGGCGGAGGATGTCGTAACATCGGGGCGGGAGATGAACGCGATGCCTGACACTGACAAGCGCGGCTACCCGTACAAGACCTACCTCAACGTCCTCTACGACCCGCTCCAGATTGTCGATATCCCCGCGCTGGTAGAGGCGTGCACTGACGAGTGGTACAACCAAACACTCACCCGCGTCAACGACTCGGTCGTTCGCCTCGGCGTCCTGAAAGGCGAGTACCACTGGCACAAGCACGACGACGAGGATGAGTTCTTCTTCCTCGTGGAGGGCCGGTTCATCGTGGACCTCGAGGACCGGTCGGTCGAGCTGGCGCCGAGCCAGGGAATTACGATCCCGCGCGGCGTGGTGCACCGCACGCGCGCGCCCGAGCGCTCGATTGTGTTGATGATGGAGGGGGCGGGCGTGGTGCCGACGGGAGACTGAGCCGGCAGGACTGCAGCAGTCCCGTTCTGCGGCGCTTCAGAACGTGACCGCGCAATGCACGCCGGCGGTGCCGCGGCCGAGGACCGGCGCGAACCTCGTCTCCCGCCGATGGGACGGTGCCGTCGCGTCGTAGATGAGCGCCTCTCGATGCTGTTTGACCATCAGATAGGTGCCGGCGCTGGTGATCCACGCGGCAAATCCGCCGGCCACCCAGGCGATGCAGCTGTCAGAGCCCTGGCACGCGAGAGCACCAACCGCCGCGCCCCCTATAGCACTGTAAGCGCCCACCATCGGGACCTTCCACCATGCCTCCCTCTGCGTCCACGCCTTTTCGATGGCCGCTGTCGGAACGACACGCGGCCCGTCCTTCCCAATGAGCGTCACGCTCTTCTCGTCGGAGGACGCCAGATGGCCGCGCACGGCTCCGACACCGCGCGTTTGCAGCTCCAACGCCTCGCCTGGGCGAACCCGGCCGTTGAGCGGGGCCCATCCACCTGGCGCGGCATCCAGTAACACCAGCCTGGACGGCAGCGGCGCGCTCTGCTGCGCGGATGGCGCGGGTTCCTGCGCGACGGCAGGCGGCGCGACCAGCCAGAGCAAGCACGCGGCTCCAACAGAACAGGCCCGCCGGAAGTGGCGATTGTCGTGCATGGGCGGTCTATCCACTCCATTGCCTCCGAGGGCAGAAGTCTCGAGTCGGACGTCAGAACCCGTTCCGCTGCCTGCTGTCCGCTGTCAGCTGTTCTTCTCGCACACGATCACCAGCGAGCCGATGGCGCGGGCGGCGCGCATCTTCTCCGCGTCGCCGTAGTGCCGGCCCCTGTAATCAGGTGGAACAGGCGTCGGGTCCGGAATCGTGAAGTGCCGGCAGCTGACGAAGCCAGCCTGGCTCGCGAACTGACAATACTCGTCGCCGCTCAGCAAGTGGACGGGCACATCGAGCAACTGCGCCCAGTGGTGGACGTAGGGGTTCTCTCGGAAGAAGTTCACCATCAGCCAGGCGTGGCCGTCCGCGGCGAGCACGCGGTGCAGTTCGCCAAAGGTGACGGCGAGGTCCGGGTGATAGTACAGAGACTCGATGGACAGGCAGTGGGAGAAGACCTCGTCGTGGAACGGATACCGGGGACCGGCAAGAACGCGGAAGTCGACGTTCGGCGGGTTGGCGGGATGCTCGCGCGCCCGGCGGATCATCTCCTCGGACACGTCGAGGCCGGTGACGATGCCGTCGGGCACGCGGGCCGCCAGCATCCGCGTCGCCCAGCCGGTGCCGCAGCCAAGGTCGAGCACGCGGCTGTCCGGCCGCAGCGGCATCTGGTCGACGATGAGGCGAGTCACCGCCACGTGGCCCTCCTCCATCCCTTCGCCCCGCCCTTCTCTGGCCCAGCGGTCGAACTCGGACTTCAGACGGTCAAGAGAGGCGGACACGGAACCTCCCAGGCAAAGGGCAATGGCGATTGACGATTGGCGATTGGCGAATGGCGACTGGCGATTGGCGATTGCGGCAAGTGGGCAAGTCGCTCGGCAGGCCGCCCGGCAGGCGTCCATTCGTCATTCGGCACTCGTCCGTCGTCATTCGTCATTACCGTTGATTCACTTATCCAGCTCCGCCCACAGGTACCAGCACGCGATCGAGCGATAGGGCCGCCACTTCTCTCCCATGCGCGTGAACTGCTTCGCGGTCGGTGGACGCTTCAAGCCGTAGACCTGCTTTGCGGCCCGCAACAGCCCCACGTCGTCCACGGGCAGAACGTCCGGCCGCCCGAGCTGGAAGATCAGGATCATCTCCGCGGTCCAGCGGCCGATCCCTTTCACCGCGGTGAGCGTCGCCATCACCTCCTCGTCGGTCATGCCCCCGAGGCGGTCGAGCGGCAGCGAACCGTCAAGCGTCCGCCTGCAGAGGTCGTGGAGGTACTCGGCCTTCCGCCAGCTCATGCCGATTTCGCGCAAGCGCGGCGCCGGCAGCTCGAGGATCGCGGCCGGCGGAGGGAAGTCGGCTGGAAAGAGGGCCAGGAACCGCCGGAAGATCGTATCGGCGGCCTTCACCGACAGCTGCTGCGCAACGAGGGCGCGCGTCAGCGAGCGCAGCAGGAGTTCGGGTGCGCGCGCGGCGAGGCCACACGCACCGTGAGCCTTCACGATGGCAGCCATCACCGGGTCGGCACGCATCAGGTGGCGGCGGGCGCGCTGGTAATCGACGGGCGGCATCAGGAGGATCGTAGACGATTTGGCGATTTCGCGATTTGTCGATTCTCGATCTTCGCTCCTGCAGCACAAACGTTCACCGCAGAGGCGCGGAGGGCGCAGAGAATCAACATTTTGCGGTCTGTTCCGGCGCGTGGCCTTCTCGGCGATCTCTGAGTCTCGGCGGTTGAACCGGCGCCGTGAATTTGGCGAAAATTTCGACCTCGCGATCTTTCGTTCTTGGTACCTGCAAAGAGACGTTCGCCGCAGAGGCGCGGAGGAAGGAGAGAATCAACCCTCACGGTTTCTCGGCGATCTCTGCGTCTCGGCGGTTGGACCGGCGCCGCGAACTTGGCGATGTTTCGATTTGGCGAACGTCCGATTTTTGGCACCGCAAAAAGACGTTCACCGCAGAGGCGCGGAGGACGCAGAGAATCAACATTTTGCGGTCTGTTCCGGCGCGTGGCCTTCTCGGCGATCTCTGCGTCTCGGCGGTTGGACCGGCGCCGCGAACTTGGTGCGACAGGCGGGACGCCTGTCCCCTCCTCTATCGCCCGCGACAGGCGGGACGCCTGTCCTACTGCCGTTCAATCTCCTTCTTCAGCCACTCGGGCATCGGTTTCGGCACACCCTGCGCGCGGCCGCTCATGTTGGCGAGTGCGTACGCGAGCACCGACGCCAGCGCCACGTTCTCGCGCAGCTCGTCGGGCCGGATCTTGTCCAGCGTGTCCGCCGCGGTGTGGTGGTAGTCGAAGTACGTGCGGGCGTCCTGGATCGGCGAGAACGTCGGCACGGCGGCCACGCTGAGAGGAATGAGGTCCGCCCCCGTCTCGTCGGCCGGCCGCAGCAAGCTGGCGCCCTGCTTTCCCAGCACCTTCATCACCGGTCTCAGCATCCCCGCCACCGACGGTGCCGCGTCGTAGCTGACGCCGAGCGGGTGCCCGGCGCCGAGGTCGATCTCGATCGCGCCCACGTGATTCGGGACGTCGGCCTTGTGCGCCGCCGCGTAGCCGATACCGCCGCGGAGTCCGTTCTCCTCGTTCGCCCACGCCACCACGCGGATGGTCCGCGCCGGCCGGAGCCCGAGTTGCTTCACCAGGTGAGCGACCGCCATCGCGGTCCCCACGCCGGCCGCATCGTCGATCGCCCCGGTGCCGAGATCCCAGGAATCCAGGTGCCCCGAGACGATCACGATTTCACCTGGATGCTCGGTACCCTTCACATCCGCGACGACGTTCGCGGCCTCCGCGTCGGGCTCCTGGCGGGGCGTCATCACGAGGCGCAGGCGGACCTCGCCCTGCCTGGCGAGGCGGGCCACGAGGTCCGCGTCTTCCGCCGCGAGCGCGCCGCCGGGGATTCTCGGTACGCCCGCGTCGTAGCCCATGGCGCCCGTGTGCGGCAGGCGGAACTCCGCACCGCCGGCCGATCGGACGAGGGAGGCGACGGCACCGAGGCGCGCCGCGGCGCTCGCACCCGCATGCCGGTAATCGGCGGCGGCGCCGTAGGCATCCAATCCGAAGCCGGCTGCCGCCAGGCGGCGATCGAACTTCTCGTCGAACACCACGATTCGGCCCGCCACGTTCTCCCGGCCAAGCCCGGCGAGTTCGTCGAAGTCCCGGACGACGACGACGGCAGCGACCAGGCCGTCGGGCGGTGTCGAAACGCTTCCGCCCAGCGCCGTCACGGCCAGGCGCTGCGTCGTGCCCGGTGCCATTCCTGGGAATCCCACGAGCTCCGCCGCCTCGACGCCGCGCACCCATCGCGGGACCATCACCTTCTCCAGGCGGACATCCAGGCCCTCCCGTCGCAGCTGCTCCGCGACGTACCGCGCGGCCTGCATGTACTGCGCGCTGCCGCTCAACCGGGGCCCGACGTTGTCGCACACATGAGCGACCTGCTCCCAGGCGTAGTCGCTCTCCAGGGCGGCCGACTGAAGGCGCGACAGATCGGCAATCGTCTGCGAAGACAGGTTCGCCGGCGCGGGAGCGGGCGCCTGCGCGGCGAGGGCGGCCAGCAGCACGGACAGGGACAGCAACAGGGCGGCGACGGAGGCGCGTGCGGCCAAAAGAAGGCTCCTTTCAGGCGGATCGTGTCAAGGATACCTCGATGCACAGGGCTGAAGCCCTGTGCCTTCCGGTGATTCTCGGCAGCCTGTTGCAGCAGCCCTGTGCCTCCCGGTCCGCCCCCACTGCCCACTGCCCGCCGCCCACCGCCCACTGCCCACCGCCCACCGCGCACTGCCCACTGTCCACTGTCAGCTGTCAGCTGTCCGCTGTCCGCTGCTCTATGTGATATCCTTCACAAGGTGCGGTGACAGTTCGAGGACGAGCCGCTTTTCGAGCCTTCCGCGCCCCCCACGCGCCGCAACCGCTCCCCTTTCCAGCCGTGTCGTGCGAGGAGTCATCCCCGTGACCGATCACCGCATTCTCGAACACCCGATCCTCGCTTCGCCCGGGCCGGCCGACGTGCCGTTTTCGTGGCAAGGGCGGGCGCTGCAGGCGCGCCAGGGCGAAACGATCGCCTCCGCCCTTTTCGCCAGCGGCGTCCGCACGTTCGGGCACCATCACAAGGACGGCGCGCCGCAGGGCATTTTCTGCGCCAACGGCCAGTGCGCCCAGTGCTCCGTCGTCGCCGACGGCCTGCCGGTCAAGTCGTGCATGGTCGTCGTCCGCCCGGGCATGGACGTCCGGCCCCTCGACGGGCTGCCCGCCCTGCCCGACATCGACGGGCAGCCGCGCATGCACCCGATTGAGACCGTGGACGTGGAGTGCCTGATCATCGGCGGCGGCCCGGCCGGGCTCACTGCCGGCATCGAGTTGGGCAAGGCTGGCGTCCGCGCGCTCATCGTCGACGACAAGCACCGCCTGGGCGGCAAGCTCGTCCTCCAGACGCACAAGTTCTTCGGCTCGATCGAGGCGTGCCATGCCGGCACGCGCGGCATCGACATCGCGACCAGGCTCGAGCAGGATGTGCGCGCATTCGAGAACGTCCGCGTCTGGCTCAACTCGACGGTGCTCTCGGTGTTCTCCGATCGCCGGGTGGGCGTCCTGCGCGACGGTCAGTACTTCGTCGTCCGGCCCGACATCCTTCTCGTCACCGCCGGCGCCCGCGAGAAGTCGCTGGTCTTCCCTGGCAACACGCTGCCCGGCGTCTACGGGGCGGGCGCGTTCCAGACCCTGGTCAACCGCGACCTGGTCCGCCCCACGAAGCGTCTCTTCGTGATCGGAGGCGGCAACGTCGGCTTGATCGCCGGCTACCACGGCCTGCAGGCCGGCGTCGAGGTCGTCGGCTTGTGCGAGGCGCTGCCGGAATGCGGCGGCTACAAAGTGCACAAGGACAAGCTGGTCCGAATGGGCGTGCCGGTCTACACGTCGCACACGATCGTTCGCGCCGAGGGCCGGGACGAGGTCGACGCGGTGGTGATTGCCGCCATCGACAAGCAGTGGAAGCCGATCCCGGGAACCGAGAAGCGCTTCGAGTGCGACACGGTGCTCGTCGCGGTCGGGCTCGATCCCGTGGACGAGTTCCTGCACAAGGCGAAGGAGTTCGGCTTGCCCGCGGTCGCGGCCGGCGACTCGGAAGAGATCGCGGAAGCATCGGCGGCGATGTTCACCGGCCGCATTCGCGGCCTCGAGATTGCGCGCCGCCTCGGACGCGACGTGGGCGAGGTGCCGCCGGAGTGGCACCGCACCGCGGAGGTCCTGAAGTCGCGCCCGGGGATGACGATCACCGAAGATCTCCCCGAGGCCCGCACCGGCGTCTTCCCCGTCTTCCACTGCGCGCAGGAAATCCCCTGCAACCCGTGCACGTCCATCTGCCCCAACCACGGCATCGTGATCTGCGGAGACGACGTGATGGGGCTGCCGGAGTTCGTGGGCGACGCGTGCGACGGCTGCGAGAAGTGCGTGGCCATCTGCCCCGGCCTCGCCATCACGCTGGTGGACTTCCGCAAGGATTCGGCCCGGCCGACCGTCATCATCCCGTACGAATTCTCTGCGAAGACGATCAAGAAGGGCGACGCGGTCACGGTGCTCGACAGCGAGGGCGGCGTGCTGGGGAACGTCGAGGTGACGCGCGTGCGCGCGCCCAAGGACGCCGACCGCGCGCTCCTCGTGCGCGTGACCGCTCCGGCTGACATCGCGCCGCGCATTGCCGGGATCCGCGTGCAGGAGCCGTGGCAGGCGGAGCGCGCCGAGCCGTTCGCGCAGGCGGTCGGAGACGACGAGATCGTGTGCCGGTGCGAGCGGGTCACGGCGCGCGAACTGCGCGAACTGATTCGCAGGGGCATCCGGGACATGAATCACCTGAAGGCGGTGACGCGCTGCGGCATGGGCGCATGCGGTGGCAAGACCTGCCCCAACCTGATCAAGCGGATCTTCAGAGAGGAGGGCATCCCGGCGGAGCAGGTGACCGACCTGACGCGGAGGCCGCTCTTCATGGAAGTACCGCTCGGCGCCTTCGCCGGCGTCGTGGCCGGCGAAGCGCCCATCAAGGACGTCCCGCGGCGGCATGCCACCGACGCGCACGAAGGAGGCATGTAATGAGCGCCAAGGTCTACGACGTCATCGTCATCGGCGCCGGAAGCGTCGGCCTGCCGACGGCGGTGTTCCTGGCGGAAGCCGGCGTCTCAACGCTCGTGATCGATCAGTTCGCCGGCCCGGGCCAGGGCAGCAACAAGGCGGCGATCGGCGGCATTCGGGCCACGCACTCGTCGCGTGCGAAGATCCGGCTGTGCCTGGAGTCGCTGCGCATCTTCTCCACGTGGCAGTCCTGCCGCGGCGACGACATCGAGTGGTTCCAGGGGGGCTACGTGTTCGTCGCGTATCGCGAGCAGGAGGAGCGCGCGCTCAAGGACCTGCTGAAGGTACAGCAGAGCTACGGGCTGAACATCCGGTGGCTGGCGCGCGAGGAGATGATCGATCTCGTGCCGGCGATCAACCGCGAGGGCTTGCGCGGCGGGACGTATTCGCCGGAGGACGGCTCCGCGTCGCCGATGATGTCGTCGGCGGCGTTCTACCGGCGCGCCGTGGAACTTGGCGTTCACTTCCGCTTCGGCGAGCGCGTCACCGACGTGGTGCGCCGCCGCGGTGGCGTGGTGGGCGTCCGCACCGACAAGGGCGGATACGCAACGGAAACCGTCGTCAACGCCGCGGGCGCGTGGGCCCGGCCCATCGCCCAGTCGGCCGGACTGGACACGCCGGTCGTGCCCGACAGCCACGAGGCGGGCATCACGGAACCGGTCGCCCGCTTCTTCACGCCGATGCTGGTGGACATCCGCCCGACCGAAGGCGCGCGCAACTACTACTTCTACCAGCACAAGCCGGGCGGCATCGTCTTCTGCATCACGCCGGACCCGCCGATTGTCGGCACCGACCGGCGCGAGACGTCCGCCTACCTGCCAATGATCGCCAACCGGATGGTCGGCCTCATGCCGAAGCTGGCCAACGTCAAGGTGCGGCGGACCTGGCGGGGCCTCTACCCGATGACACCAGATGGTGCGCCCGTGGTGGGCTGGTCGAAGAAGGTCGAAGGCTACATGCACGCGGAAGGCATGTGCGGGCAGGGGTACATGCTCGGACCCGGCGTCGGCGCGGTTCTCAGCCGCACGGTGCGCGGCGTCGCTTCCCCGGACGATCTGGCCATCCTCGAGGAACTCCGGCCGGACAGGGAGTTCGGGGGGGAGGAAGCGCTAAAGTAATATGAGAACGGAGAACTGCGAACGGAGAACGTAGAATGGAGAATTGAGGACCTTGAAATCGCGGGACGCGCGGGCTCCGATTTCTCAGTTCTCACTTCTCACTTCTCCGTTCTCCGTTCGTAGTCGGTACGCGACGGTTCCCCTTCTCGCGGAGCGGGCCCATGTCGCACCTCACCTCTCGTGGCGCGTACGAGTCGCTGGCGGAACGCCTGAATCGCTTCCCGCAGGGGGCGCCGCCCTCGGAGCTCCTGTTCGCCATCCTGCGGATGCTGTTCAGCGAGCGCGAGGCAGCGCTCGTCGCGCAGCTTCCCATCCGGCCCTTCTCCGTCGAGACTGCCGCCCGTCGGTGGAAGGTCTCGATTGCCGACGCGCAGCGAACGCTCGACGCGCTGGCCGACCGTGCCATCCTCGTGGATCTCGAGAGCGAGGACGGGCGTCGCAGCTACGTGCTGCCGCCGCCGATGGCCGGCTTCTTCGAGTTCTCGATGATGCGGCTTCGGGGGGACATCGATCAGCACCTCCTGGCCGAGCTGTTCT
Organism: uncultured Acidobacteriota bacterium; assembly: GCA_963724775.1. GTDB lineage: Bacteria > Acidobacteriota > Vicinamibacteria > Vicinamibacterales > Fen-181 > CAVRWB01. The sequence goes on along the minus strand of CAVRWB010000011.1, from coordinate 184,514 downwards.
ACCAGTACATCAACGTCGAGGACGACTTCATTCGCGCGCTGTTCCTCGACGGGGAGACGCAGCTCGGACGGGTGTTCGTCGACGAGCGGCAGCTGCCCGCGGAACTGTCGCTCCACGTGCTCGACTACGAACGCGCCAGCGACATCGCGCGCAGCGCGTCGTGTATCGGCGTCGGCTTGTGCTACTGCCGCCACAAGATGCAGCACGTCGGGCGGGCCTGCGACGCGCCGCTCGAGATCTGCATGACGTTCAACAGCACCGCGAGCGCGCTGGTCCGCCACGGCGCCGCGCGCCAGGCAGAGGCGGCCGAGTGCCTGGACCTGCTCGAGCAGGCACGGACGCGGGGCCTGGTGCAGTTCGGCGAGAACGTCCGCGAGAAGGTCAACTTCATCTGCAACTGCTGCGGCTGCTGCTGCGAGGCGCTCATCGCCGCCCGCCGGTTCGGCTTCCTCCACCCGGTCCACAGCACCAACTATCTCCCGGCGATCGACCGCGAGCGGTGCAATGGCTGCGGCAAGTGCGTGGATGCCTGCCCGGTCGAGGCGATGGCGCTCGTGTCGGCCAACGACCCGTCCAAGTTGCGACGTAAGACCGTCCGCCTGGAAGAAGAGGTGTGCCTGGGCTGCGGGGTGTGCGTCGGGGCGTGCGAGCGGCAGGGCCTTCAGCTGCGTGAGCGGGCCGCCCGCGTCATCACGCCGCTCAACTCGGTGCACAAGGCCGTGCTGATGGCCATCGAGCGCGGCAAGCTCCAGAACCTCGTCTTTGATAACCAGGCCCTGCTGAGCCATCGAACTCTCGCCGCCATCCTTGGCGTCGTGCTTCGGCTGCCGCCCGTTCGCCGGGCATTGGCTTCCAGGCAACTGCGGTCCCGCTACCTCGAGCAGCTCATCGCACGATCCGCTTGAGCCGGTCCGGGTCGCGCTTACGCCTGACTTTGACAGAACCCTCGCCACACGTCAGAATCACGAAACCCCCACGCTGATCTAACTGGAACTCATTTCAGTCTCCGACGAGCGCGCGAGAGCGCCGGGGTTGAAATTCGTCCCGATTGGGGTTTCCCTTGGAGTTCTCCCGATGAGCGAGAGCAGGCAGGACGCGCGACACCCGAGCGCAAAGCGGATCCTGGTGGTCGATGACAATGCCGACGCAGCGGAGATGATGGCGATGCTCTTGGAGCTGGACGGACATGAAGTCCGCGTGGCTCACGACGCGGCCTCGGCCCTCGCGGTGGCCGGGGAGTTCACGCCGGAGGTCGGCCTGTTCGACATCGGCCTCCCGGAAACAGACGGCTACGAACTGGCGCGGCGCGTCCGCGGCGACCGCAGGCTTCTCGACATGTACCTCGTGGCCGTCACCGGGTGGGGACAGGACGAGGATCGGCGGCTCGCGAGCGAGGCCGGTTTCGACTCGCACCTCACCAAGCCGGCGGAACCCGAGGCGGTCCGCCGCGTGCTCGCGCTTGCGAGCTGCTCCCCGGCGCAACCCTAAACGTGGTTCGCTGGCGGCCTCAGGGCCAGAGCCAGGCGGCGCCGCGCACGCCGCTGGAATCGCCGTGCAGCGGCGGCACCAACCGGGTCCGGACGCGGTCCGAGAACACGAACCGCGTCCAGAGCCGCGGCACGTTCTGGTACAGCCGCCCCGCATTCGACATCCCACCGCCCAGCACGATGATGTCGGGGTCCAGCAGGTTGAGGACCGAGGCGAGCGCGCGCGCCATCCGGTCCTCGTAACGCTCCAGCGTCCGCACGGCCGCCGCTTCTCCCGCATCCGCACGCCGCACGATCTCCTCGGCGCCGAAGGATTCTCCGCTGGCATCGGCGTGGTCGCGCGCGAGCGCCGGCCCCGAGAGGAACGTCTCGATGCAGCCGTGGAGGCCGCAGTAGCAGGCCGGCCCCGGCCGCTCGGCGTCGGTCGGCCACGGCAAGGGGTTGTGCCCCCATTCGCCGGCGATGGCGTTGGGCCCGGTCAGCACGCCTCCGTCCACCACGATGCCGCCTCCTGTCCCGGTGCCGACAATCACCCCGAAGACGCAGCGGGCGCCGGCCGCGGCGCCGTCGCTGGCCTCTGAGAGGGCAAAGCAGTTGGCGTCGTTCGCGAAGCGGACGGGACGGCCAAGCCGGCCGCCGAGATCGGTGTCCAGGCGGCGCCCAATGAGCCAGGTGGAATTGGCGTTCTTGACGAGACCGGTCGCAGGAGAGATGGCGCCGGGCATCCCGACGCCGACCGTGAGGCGGGCCTCACCGAGATCGCGCTCGATGTCCTGAACCAGTGCGGCGACGGCATCGAGCGTGGCCGCGTAGTCTCCGCGCGGCGTCGGGACGCGGCGGCGGACAGCGATGGTTCCACCGGGCGCCAGGGCGACGCCTTCGATCTTGGTGCCCCCGAGGTCGATGCCGATGCGGTACCCGCGCGGTGCCATGAGTGAGGGGCGGGGGGGCGGAATCCGGCCTGACCCGGATTCCTCAAAACCGGGCGCTACTTGCGCACGTCGCGCTCTTCTTCCTTGTCGCCGCCGACCTCGTCCTTGAAGCCGCGTATCGCCTGGCCGAGGCCTTTGCCGAGGCCGGCAAGGCGGCTGGTCCCGAAGATCAGCAAGATGATCACGAAGATAACGAGCAACTCCGGCATTCCCAGTCTCATCGAACTCTCCTGATGTGCGGGATCTGAACAAGAGTAGCACAGGGAACGCGCCCCCCGCACGGCCCACCGCCACACCGCCACCACACCACCCGCTTGAACACGCCACCCGCCGGCCCGTTGACCGGCGCGTGCCGGCTGGCTTACTCTCCCGGTATCATGGCGACCACGAAGACGGCAATCGACACATTCGTCCAGGGCAAGACGCTCGCGATGGTCGGCGTCTCGTCCACCGGAAGGGGCTTCGGGAACAGCGCCTACAAGGAACTGAAGGCACGCGGCTACCGCGTGTTCCCGGTGCATCGCACCGCCTCGACCGTGCAGGGCGACCCCTGCTGGCCCAGCCTCGCCCAGCTTCCCGAACCAGTCGAACGCCTGCTCGTCGTCACGGCTCCCACCGCAACGGAAGCGGTGGTCAAGGAAGCCGCCTCGGCGGGCATCCGGCAGGTCTGGCTGCAGCAGGGCGCCTCGTCAGCGGCGGCGATCAAGGCGTGCGAGGAGCAGGGCCTGCAGGTCGTCGACGGCCACTGCATCCTCATGTTCGCGGAACCGGTCGGGTTCCACGGGTTTCACCGATGGATCTGGGGCCTGATCGGGAAGATTCCGAAGTGAGAACGTAGAACTGAGAACGAAGAACTGAGAAGGCGCGTGCCAACGAACGGGTTCCAGGGTTTCGTTCTACGTTCTCCGTTCTACGTTCTCCGTTCTCCGTTTTCGGCTCGCTCACTCCGGGTATTCGAACCGGATGTCGACCCTGACGTCCGGGTGAAGGCTCTGTTTGACCGGGCAGGTGTTGGCCGTGCGCTCCAGGCGCGCGCGGTGCTCCTCTGAAAGGCGCCGCCCGGCAGGGAACGTCACGGTCGCCGTGAGGGCGCCGATTCGGCGGACCGGGTCGGACGTCATCTCCTTCACCACCCGGACGCGCGTCCCGTCGAGGTCGAGCCCTTCCCTCGTCGCCACGATCCCCATTACCGTGGTCAGGCAGGCGCCGAGTGCCGTGGCGACCAGGTCGGTCGGCGAGAACGCCTCGCCCTGCCCCCCGTTGTCGGTGGGCGCGTCGGTTTCAAACGACTGCCCCGACGGCCCGTGGGTCGCCCGGCAATGCAGCCCGCCCTTGTATTGAATGTCGATGATGACAGCCATGGCGTCTCCCGGGCTCCTCGGCCCGGGGCCCATGCTACCATGAGCCAGTTTTTACCACTTCCGAGACGACCGTGCCGCAACGCTACCTGACGTTCGAGCAGATCGGCGAGATGTCGACGGAAGGGATCTGGGTCCTCGACGAGAACGCTCTCGCCACGTACGTCAACAACCGCGCGGCCGAGATCTTCGGCTACGCGCCGTCGGACATCATCGGCCGCCCCGTCAGTGATTTTCTCTTCCCGGAGGACCATGGCATCTACGCCGGGCGGCTCGCGGCGCTGAAGCAGGCGCGGACGGAGCGGCTGGAAGCCTGCTTCCGCCACTGCGACGGGCGCGAGGTGTGGTGCCTCGTGTCGGCGTGGACAATTCACGCGGAAGACGGCCGCCTGGCCGGCTTCTTTGGCGTCGTCTCGGACATCACGGATCGGCGCGAGGCGGTGGAGGCGCTCCACCGCAGCGAGCTCCTGCTGCGCGAGTCGCAACGCATCGCGCGCGTCGGGTCGTACGTCTTCGACGTCGCCGCCGACCGCTGGACGAGTTCCGCGGTCCTGGACGAGATCTTCGGCATCGACGATGGGTACCGGCGCGACCTGGCGGGCTGGGCGGCGCTCGTGCATCCCGACGACCGGGCCATGATGGTCGCCTATTTCCAGAATCTTCTCGCGACACGCGACCGGTTCGACAAGCAGTACCGGGTCCTGCGGCCATCTGACGGCGAAACCCGGTGGGTGCAGGGATACGGGGAGATCCGGCTGAACGCCGCCGGAGAGCCCATGCGCGTCTTCGGCGCGATCCAGGACGTGACCGACCACAAGCGCCAGGAGGAAGAGCGCCGGCGCCTCGAGGCGCGCTTGCTGCAAGGACAGAAACTCGAGAGCCTCGGCGTGCTCGCGGGCGGCATCGCGCACGAATTCAACAACCTCCTGACCTCGATCCTCGGCAACGTCGACCTCGCGCTGCAGGACCTGCCGCCAGGCTCGCCCGTGCGCGAGTACATCCTGCACGTCGAGACGGCGTCGCGCCGCGCGGCGGAGATCAGCCACCAGATGCTGGCGTACTCGGGGCGCGGGCGCTTCGTTGTCGAACGCATCGACGTCTCGCGCCTGGTTCGCAACATGGCGCCGATGCTGGAAGTGTCGGTTCCGAAAGGAGTGTCCCTCCGCTTCGACTTGCGAGACGGCCTGCCGCCGGTCGAGGCCGACGCCGCACAGTTGCGGCAGATGGTCCTCAACCTGGTGGTGAACGCAGGCGAGGCGGTCGATCCCCGACAGCGCGGAACGGTGCTCGTGCGGACGAGCGTCGAGGCGTGCGGAGAGGGCCCGGTGCCCACGGACTACCTCAATGAGCCAGTACCGCCCGGGCAGTACTCGGTCCTCGAGGTCGCGGATACCGGAGGAGGCATGGATGCGGAGACCATCGCCCGCATCTTCGATCCGTTCTTCAGCACGAAGTTCACCGGAAGAGGGCTTGGACTCCCCGCGGCGCTGGGCGTCGTACGCGGGCACCACGGCTTCATCCAGGTGAGGAGCGAGGTGGGACGTGGCAGCACGTTTCGGGTCCTGCTGCCGGTCGGGCTAGACGAGGTTTTGACCTAACGAGGGTTTTGAAGAGAGACACAGAGACACAGAGGCGACCGGGAAGCCCTTCTGGCGCGCCATTGGCGCGCAGCGGCGCGGGCCGCCGCGCCGAGCGAACGCGCGTGGAATTGGCGCCGCGTGTTCGCTCGGCGCGGCCGCCCGTGCCGCAAGGCGGTCGGCGATGCCGACCGCCTGAAGGGCTGGACGGTCGCTCTGCGGCTGGAGAGGTCAAACCTCCGGCTCGCGCGATCTCTTCTCTGTGCCTCTGTGCCTCTCTTGTCGAATCGTTCTGAAATGAGGCGTGGGGCAACCGGTATGTTCTCGCGGCGGGAGATTCTCTCGACGGCTGCGGGCTGCGCGCTGGCCCCGTTCGCTTCCTTCACGCGGGGTGCGGCGGGAGGCTCCGGGTTCGCGGCAGGCGCGGAAGACTGGACCCGGACGGCCGTCCGGGCGCGCTACTGGACATCGGTCGCCCTCGCCGGGCGGGACTGCGCCGCCTGCCACCCCGCCACGACCGACCTCTCGCGCCCGCACGCGCACGACCCCGCCACCGTCAAGTGCCTCCTCTGCGCGCACGGCTGCACCGTGAAAGCCGGCGAGCGGGGCCGCTGCCGCGCGCGCATCAACATCAAGGGAGAGCTGCGGAGCCTGACGTACGGGCGCCCGCTGGCCGTGCACCTCGACCCGATCGAGAAGAAGCCGTTCTACCATTTCCTGCCCGGGAGCAGCGCGCTCTCCTTCGGCAGCTCGGGCTGCCCGCTCCGGTGCAGGTTCTGCCAGAACTGGGAGCTCTCGCAGTCCACGCCCGGCGACCTGCCGGCGCCGTTCACCTCGCCCGCTGACATGGTGCGGGCCGCCGGATCGCGCCGCGCGCCCGTCATCGCCTTCACCTACAACGAGCCGACCACCTTCACGGAGTACCTCCTCGATGTTGCGCAGGAGGCGCGCGGCCGGGGCATCCGATCGGTGCTCGTCAGCTGCGGCCTGATGAACGAGGCCCCGCTCGCCGACATGTGCCGGTCGCTGGCCGCGGTCAAGATCGATCTGAAGGGTTTCAGCGAGGAGTTCTACCGCTCGGTCTGCGGCGCCGAGCTGAAACCCGTGCTGCGAAGCATCGCTCAGGTCGCGAAGACCGCCTCGCACCTCGAGATCGTCAACCTCGTCGTGCCGACGCTCAACGACAGCGACAAGGCCCTGAAGGGCCTGTCCGCCTGGGTGGCCGCCGAACTGGGTCCGGATGTACCGGTCCACTTCACCCGGTTCCACCCCGACTACCAGCTGCTCAACCTCCCGCCAACGCCGGTGAGCACCCTGGAGCGGGCGCGCGAGATGGCGATGGCAGCCGGCATCCGCTATGCCTACGTCGGCAACGTGCCCGGGCACGCGGGCAACCACACGTACTGTCCCGGCTGCCGAAAGGCGGTCGTCGTGCGCGACAACTTCTTCGTGACCGAGATGAACGTCACCGGCGGCAAGTGCCGCTTCTGCCAGCACCCCATCGCGGGAGTGTGGACATAGACGGGGTGCACAGGGTGCACGGGTGCACGGGGGGTGCATCGGTAGGACAGGCGTCCCGCCTGTCGCACGGGTGCACGGGTGCACGGATGGTGAACGCAGAGGCGCCGAGAACGCAGAGGCGTCAATTGGCTTTGTTGAGCCGATCGTCTTTTCCGTTTTCCGTTTTCAGTTGTCCGTTGGCAGTTCTGCGTTCTTAGTTCTCCACGTAGGGCGAAGCTTCCGCTTCGCCGCCCGGCAGGAGGCGCAAGGTGCAGAGTGCGAGGTGCCAGGTGCAGGAATCGCGAAGAACGAGCATCGTGCTCGCCTCGGTCTTGCTCGCCTGTGTGGGCCTCGGCTGCCGCGACCTGCTCGTCGCCGCCCAATCGCAGGCCGGCATTCGCGACGCCGCCGTCGCCGGGCAGTTCTACCCGGGCGACCCCACCCAGCTTGCCGCCGCCGTTGACGGGTACCTGAAGGACGCGCTGCGCCCCGATACCGTGCCGCCGATCGCCATGGTGGTCCCGCACGCGGGCTACGTCTATTCCGGCCAGGTCGCCGCGGACGCGTGGCGGCAGGCCGCAACGGCGTCGTACGACACCGTGGTGCTGCTCGGCACCAACCACACCACCGGGGATTTGCGCCGTGTGGCGCTCTACCCCGGCACCGGCCTGCGGACCCCCCTCGGCGTCGTGCCGATCGACCAGGCGCTCCAGGCCGCGCTGCTGAAGGAACCGGACACTGCCGCGGACGCGACGCCGCATCTGAAGGAACATTCGATCGAGGTGCACCTCCCCTTCGTCCAGCGCCTCTTTCCGAAAGCGGCGATCATCGCCGCCATCGTGCCGCCGGTGGAAGGCGTCCCCGCGCGATTTGGGCGTGCTCTCGCGAAGCTGCTGGCCGGCAGGCGGGCGCTCGTCGTCGCCAGCTCGGACCTCTCGCACTACCCGTCGGCGCGAGACGCGGGGGTCGTCGACCGGCGCACGCTCGAAGCGATGGCGACGCTCGACGTCGATCGCTTCCGGGCCGCGGCGGACGGCCAGCTGACGCGAGGCGTGAACGGCCTCGTGACGTGCGCGTGCGGCGAGGCGCCGGTTGTCGCGGCCATGGTGGCGGCGGCCGCGCTCGGCGCGACGCGCGCACGCCTCGTCAGCTATGCGAACTCGGGGGATGTGCCCGTCGGCGACTCGGACCGGGTCGTGGGTTATGGTGCGATGGTCTTCTCGACCGGTCCACGAGGCGCCGACACCTCGACGCTGGACCGGCCGGCCCCCTCCTCCGCGGCGTCGTCCCTGCCACCGTCCGATCGCAGGACGCTCCTCGTCCTTGCCCGCAGCACCATCACGCGCTACCTCGAGAGCGGCACGCTGCCGCTCGGCCGCCCGCTCTCGGCGGGTGTCGAGCGATCGCAGGGCGCCTTCGTGACGCTGCGCAAGAAGGGAGACCTGCGCGGCTGCATCGGGCAGATGACGCCGTCCGGACCCTTGCGCCGCGTGGTGGGCGCGATGGCCTTCGCCGCGGCCTTCGAAGACCCGCGGTTCCCGAAGGTCCGCGCGAACGAGATGAAGGACATCGAGATCGAGATCTCGGTGCTCACGCCCTTCCGCGAGGTGGCCTCGCCGTCGGCGATCGTCCCCGGCCGCGACGGCGTCCTGCTGCAGAAGGGGCGCTCGTCGGCGGTGTTCCTGCCGCAGGTCGCCACCGAGGAGGGTTGGGGCCGGGAAGAACTCCTGGACAACCTCTGCGTGAAGGCCGGCCTCTCGCGCGGCTGCTGGCAGAGCGGCGCGAGGCTCTCCACCTTCCAGGCGGAAATCTTCAAGGAGACCGAAGCGCACCGGTGACGAGTCTCTTCCTCGTCGGCTTCCTCTCGCTGCTGGCACAGGTCGTCCTGCTGCGCGAGCTGAACGTCGCCTTCTACGGGATCGAGCTCGCCTACCTGTTCGCGCTCGCCGCGTGGATGGCAGGAACCGCGGCGGGCGCCATCGTGCGCATCGCGCCGCCAGCGACGGCCGCGGCTACTGTGTCTCCCGCGGGACCGGCGTCTCGCCTGTCATCTGACGGCTCGCGCGCCCTGTGGCCTATCGCGGCGGCCGCCGTGGCCCTTCCCGTCGACGTGGCGTTCCTGCGCGGCAGCCGCATCCTGTTCGGCGGCGTGCCGGGCGCCTACCTGCCGCTGGAACGTCAGCTGATCGCGCTGCTGGTGTCCGTCGTGCCGATGGCGGCGCTGTGCGGCCTCGCGTTCAGCGTCGCCGCCCGCGACTACATCGCCGGCGGCGGCCGGCTGGCGAAGGCCTACGCCATCGAGTGCGCCGGCGCGGCGCTCGCGGGCCTCGCGGCGACGCTCGCCTTCAGGCTCGGCGCGCAGAACTTCGCGGTCGCCATCGGCGCGGCCGGCGTGGGGCTGGCGCTGGCCGTGCCCTCACCGCGAACCTGGAGGTTGGCGCCACACTCCCTCTTCCTCCTGTCCCTCCTCGCCGCCTGGCAGTGCGGGCCGCTGGACGTGCGCCTGACCCGCTGGAACCACCCGGCACTCGCCGCCACGCGCGACACGCCGTACGCGCGCGTGACCGTCACGCGGTCCGGATCGCAGGTGGCCGTCTTCGAGAACGACGTCCTCGCCTCCGACAGCGAGTCGGCGGCAAGCGAGGAGCTCCCGCACCTTGCAGCGCTCCAGCGGCCGGTGCGATCGCGCGTGCTCCTTCTCGGCGGCACGACCGAGCTGATGGACCGCGCGCTGGCGCGCCATCAGCCCCTGCTCCTGCATCACGTCGAACTCGACGCGGCCATGGTGGCCGCGGTGCGGCGTGCGCTTCCCGCCGCCGGCGCGGCGCAGATCGCCGATCCGCGCGCGATCCTGTCCGAGCCGCGCGCCTACGACCTGATCGTGATCGCGACCGCGGAACCGGTGTCCGGGCAATCGAACCGGCTCTACACGCGGGAGTTCTTCGATGCCTGCGCGCGCCGCCTCGCGCCCGACGGCGTGCTCGCGCTCCGCCTCGACGTGCCGCAGAACTACCTCGGGCCCGCGGCGCTCCTGCGGCCGGCCAGCGTGGCGCGCGCCCTGATGGGCGCGTTTCCTCACGTCGAGTTCCTCCCCGGCTCCCGGACGATTGCGCTCGCGTCCGGCGCTCTCCTGCCGCCGCGAGAGGTGGTCGCGGCGCGCGTCGGCGAACGACGCCTCGAGACGCGGCTGGTCACCGAGGCGTACGTCAACTACCTCTACACCAACGATTGACGCGACGAACTGCGAACGGCGTTCTCGGCGGCGACTGCGCCCGAGAATCGCGACCGGCAGCCGATTGCCTACCTGTACGCCGCAACGGGCTGGCTGTCGAAGTTCTGGCCCGCGCTGATCGGGGCCAACCCCTCGTCGGTGGCCGACCCTCGCCGATGGCCGGCTCAGTGGCGCTGGTTGGGCGCGGCTCTCCTGGGCGGCCTGCTCGCGGCCGCACGGCTCACGACGCGCAGCCGCCGTGCGGCGCTCGCCCTTTGCGCCGGCGCGGCCGGCATGGCGCTCGAGACGGTCGTCCTGCTGCACTACCAGGCGACTCACGGAGCGCTGTTCGAGGACCTCGGCGTACTCGTCATGGCGTTCATGGCGGGATTGGCTGCCGGAGCGTCGGCGCCTGGGCGCTTCGGTCCGCGCCTCCGAACCGTCTTACTGCTCGTTGCCCTGGCGGGTTTCGCCATCGAGTCGTGGTGGCTGGTGTCGTCGGGGACGCGGCTGGGACTCGGCGGGGCGGTGAGCCTGCTGGCAGGCATCGGCGCGGCCGTGGCGGGACTCTTCGCGTGCGCCAGCGCGCTGGTGCCCGCCGGCGACGAGCGAGGAATAGGCGGCGTCTACGCGGCGGACGTGTTGGGGGGCTGCCTGGGGTCCATCGCGGCGAGCGCCCTGCTCGTTCCGCTCGCCGGCATGGACGTCACCGCCCTCGTGGTCGCAGGGCTCGCCGTGATGGTGATGGTATTGAGTTGATGGCCAGGTTGACCCGGCCCCATCACCGGGGTCGTCGATCATCGGTCGCCGCAGGGCTTCGTCCTTGAGGAGCGGCCCTGCAGGCTGAGCGAGCCGAGCGGCCACTGCGCGACATCCGTCCCTATTTCGCCGAAAACTCCACGCTCACCTCGCGGTCCGGGTTCAGCTTCACGCCCTTCACGCCCTTCAGCATCGCTTTCGCGTCCTCGAGCGAGGCGGCGCCCTGCAACTTCTGCAGGATCGTCTCGTCGGCCATCAGTTGGCCCATGTCGATCTCGAGCAGCGTCACCTGCTGCCCCTGCACGAACGGGCTGTTGGTCTTCACGATCCGCCCCGCCGGCTGCAGCGCGATCGAGATCTTCATGCCGTTGAGCATCTGCTTCGCCATGGCCAGCGCCGCCGCCTGCATCGGGTCCTTCGCGGCGGCCGGCTGCTGCGCCTGCGCCGCCTTGCGCGCCTGGTCCACCTTGGCTTCGGGGAAGACCACCGTCACCCGGGACGTGCCGGCGGGCGTCTTCGCAAACCGGAACAACAGGTCCTCGGGCGCCGCCCCTCCGGGCATGGCCATCGCGCCGGCTCCGCCTGCCGCCGCAGGCGGCTTCTGGTCCATGCGCAGCTTGGTGATGTCCGCGAAGGCGTAGACCGCACGCGTGCCTTCGGCATCCGCGGTGTGAATCGGCGTGGCGGACACGAAGGTGACGCCCTCGCCCATCCTGGGCGCCGCGGCCCGAAGATCCGGCTCGTTCAGGAAGCCGGGTGTCTTGGCGGCCCCTTGCCCCATGCCGCCCGTCATCTGCTGCATCTGCGCGAGCGCCTGCGGGCTCATCGTCGTGGTCTGCTCGATCGTGCCGCTCCCATCCGGCTTGACGCTGATGACGGTCGTCGAGTTGAAGCAGCCGGCCAGCAGCGCCGACAGGGCGGAGACGGCGACGATTCGTAGGTACTTCATGAAGCCCCGTTCTGGGTCTATCCGGGTTCTCCCAGTTCTCTGTTCTACGTTCTACGTTCTACGTTCTACGTTCTACGTTCTACGTTCTCAGTTCTACGTTCTCCGTTCGGAACCGAGCCCTCATCCAAGCGGAGCCAGCATCTTCGGCCAGGCGAACCAGCGCAGCCGGCCCGGGCCGGCGGGCGGGAGCGTGTCGACGTCCACGCGACAGATCGCGCCCTTCTTGAACTCGAGGGCCGCGCGAACCCCGACGAGCCTCGAGGCGAACTTCCCGATCGACGGCTCGTGACCGACCAGCGCGATGGACGACAACCCGCGGCAGGCCTCGAGCGCGGCGCTCAGGTCCTCGAACGTGGCGTCGGGAACCAGCGCCCGCACCTCCACGACGTTCGGCCGGCCGTCCACTTCCTGCGCGAGGATGTCGGCGGTCTGGCGAGCGCGCACGAGGGGGCTCGTCAGGATGCGGTCGATGGACACGTCGAGCGCCCGAAGCCCGCGCGCCACCTTCTGGAATCGCTCGATTCCCTTGCCAGAGAGCGGCCTGAGGGAGTCGTCCGGGAACTTGTCCCCCCGCTCTTCCGCGATCGCGTGCCTGACGATGTAGAGGCGGTAGCCGTCGGACATTGCCGCTCCTTCCTCCTGAAACTCGAGTGTTCAGCGCAACCGTTTCCCAACTTCGTCCCGACAGGCCGCGGTCACCGTCCGCAGCACCGCTGTCCGGCGCAGGTACTGGGCGTGCAGCTCGCGGGTTTCCTTCTCGATGGCGTCGATCAGGCCGGTGCCGCGGGCCGGCCGGGTGGACGCCGCCAGGTCCTGCCCGCGCCGCACGTAGCCGGCGAGAATCTCGAGGTCGTGCAACCGGCCCAACAGGTCCTGGACTTCCTTCAGTCGGTTCACGAGCCGGACCGTGCCGACCCGCGACAGCTCGGGCACCAGTTCGAGAACATACCGCAGTTTCTTCGCGGCGACACGAACCCGGTGGAGCCGATCGAATGCGTACAAAGCTCCAGCCTCATCTATCGAGTGGTCCAGGCGGCGTGCCCGCCGAAGAACCCGCGCCCGCAGACGACGGTGCTGCTCAGCCCGGCTGGGCGCGCCGCGTGTCGCAGCAAGCGACGCCAACTCCCTTGTCAGGCGGCCCGGCTTGATACTCTCGAGGCTGCGGATCATCTCGGCGTATCGGACGGCCCGCTCGCGGTGGATCTCCTCGCGAACGGCGGCGGAGGGGCGGTCCAGATGCGGGTGACGGGCGACAAGCTCATCCAGGAGGGCGAGGGCCACGTCGAGCTCCCGCACGCCGCCAAGCGCACGGGTGAGGCGGCGCACCCGGCCACGGCTCTTCCGATCCGGTCGGGGGCCGGGCGCCTCGATCACCGGGAGGACCTCTCGGAGCCTCCGGGATGCGACGCGCGTTCGGTGAAGCGCCTCGGCGTCGTGGTCGAGCGCAGCGGGCAGGTCGCGGTCCAGCACGGTCAAACGCTTGCCCAGTGCCTGCTGGAAGCGGCGCGAGCGGGCGACGGACGGAAGAGTGGGCTTTGCTCTCACGTTCAGGCTTCAAACGCTACAATAGAACATTGTACTCCGAGCGGGACCACCTCGTCCGGCGGGCGTGCGGCCGCGAGCGATGGCGCCCCGTGAGCTTGTCCTATGCGCCTCGCCGCGATCGACATCGGCACCAACTCGATCCACATGATCGTCGTCCAGGTCCGGCCGGACCTGTCGTTCGAGACAGTGGATCGCGAGAAGGAAATGGTGCGCCTGGGGGCGGGCGGGCTCGACGGGAAACCCCTGTCGGAAGCCGCCATCGCCGCGGGGCTGGACACGTTGAACCGCTTTCGCCAGCTCGCCGTCTCCAGGCAGGTCGATGAGATTGTCGCGAGCGCGACCAGCGCCGTCCGCGAGGCGTCCAACGGCGGCGCGTTTCTCTCGGCCGTGGCCGACCTGACGGGAATCAAGCCCCGCGTCATCTCGGGCCCCGAAGAAGCGAGGCTCATTCACCTGGCGGCGACCTACGGCGTGAACGCGTCGAGCGGGACGACGGTTGTCGTGGACATCGGGGGCGGTTCGACCGAGATGACCCTGGGAACGGCTTCCGAGGTCCATCTCGCCCGCAGCTTTTCGCTGGGCGTGATCCGGCTGACCGATCGCTTCGTCACCTCGGATCCCCTCTCGCCGCGCGACGAACGGCGCCTGGTGAAGCACATCCGGGGCGAGGTCGGGGAGTTCACTGAACAAGTGCGTGCGGCGGGCTTCGACCGGGTGATTGCCACTTCCGGAACGAGCCTGAGCCTCGGGGAGGTAGCCCTGAGCGGCCGCCGCCTGTTCGACAGTGACAAGATTCACCATAGCCGGCTCTCGGCCAAGGAACTCCACCGGGCGCGCAAGGAGGTCGTCAGCCGGGACATGCAGAAGCGGCTGCGCCTCCCGGGCCTCGACTCGCGCCGCGCCGATCTCATCGTGCCGGGCGCCATCCTGCTCGACACCATCGTCCGGCAGCTGGGCGCGGACGACGTGACGCTCTCCGACTACGGCCTGCGCGAGGGGCTCGTCCTCGACTACATCGCGCGCAACCAGAAGCAGATCGTCAGGACGGATCGGTATCCGGACATCCGGCGCCGGAGCGTCGTGGAACTCGGCGAGCGGTGCCGCTGGTACCCCGAGCACTCGGAGCAGGTGGCACGCCTGGCACTGTCGCTGTACGACCAGTCGCGCGGGCTTCACGGCGGGGGCGAACGGGAGCGCGAGTGGCTGGAGTACGCGGCGCTGCTCCATGACATCGGCGGTCACATTTCCTACATCGGTCACCACCGTCACTCGTATTATCTGATCCGCAACGGCGGCCTGCGGGGATTCGACCCGGAGGAGATCGAGGCGATCGCGCTGATGGCACGCTACCACCGGCGCGGCCGCCCGAAGAAGTCCCACGCGGCGCTGGCCTCGCTCCCCAGGCCAACCCGCCGCGCGGTGCGCATCGGCGCGGCACTGCTTCGCGTCGCCGAGAGCCTCGATCGGAGCCACGGGCAGATGGTCGATCACGTCGAGCTGCAGCCGCGCGGGGATCGTTTCTGCCTGGTCGTCCGCTCGCGCGGACCGGTGGAACTGGAGCGCTGGGCGGCCCATCGCCAGCTTCGTCCGCTCTCGAAACTGCTCGGCCAGCACGTCGAGATCGAGGACACCGCAACGTATGCTGAACACGCTGACAACCCCGCACGTGTATCCGGGAAAACTCTGCGTCGTGGAGGGCATCGACGGGTCGGGAAAGACGACGCAACTTGAGCTCCTCGGGAAATGGCTGACCGCGGCCGGGCGGCCGGTGGTCCTGACGGAATGGAATTCGTCCACGCTGGTGAAAGCGGCGACCAAGGCGGGAAAGAAGAAGAACCTGCTGACGCCGACGACCTTCAGCCTGCTGCACGCCACGGATTTCGCCGACCGGCTCCTTTACAAGATCATCCCGCCGCTCAAGGCGGGCCTGACCGTCCTGGCCGACCGCTACTGCTACACGGCCTTCGCCCGGGACGTGGCCCGCGGCGTCGACCGCCAGTGGGTCCGCGATCTCTACGGGTTCGCCGTCAAGCCGGATCTCGCCCTCTACTTCCGCGTGCCGATCGAGGTGTCGCTCGACCGGCTGCTCGCCCGGCGGGTGAAGTTGAAGTACTACGAGGCGGGCATGGACCTCGGGATCAGCCAGCAGGTGCAGGAGAGCTTCCGCCTGTTCCAGGGCCGCGTGCTGGAAGAGTACGACAACCTGGTGGACGAGTTCGGTCTCCAGGTCGTGGACGCAACGGTGAGCATCGCTGCGCAGCAGCGGATTGTCCGCCGGCTCGTGGCGGAACACCTGGAGGGCGACCGTGAGCAGTGAAGAACCCGCCGTGCCGGCGCCGGGCCAGGTACTACGGCCGCGGCCTGCCCTACCAGTCGCTGGATCAGTACCCCGGGAAGATCATCGCGATCGAGGGCACGGACGGCGTCGGGCGCTCGACGCAGATCCGCCTCCTGCGGGAGTGGCTGGAGGTGCAGGGGTGGGGGGTGGTCGAGACCGGCTGGACGCGGTCGATGCTGATGCAGCCGACGATCGACCTGGCGAAGGCGAGCAACACCCTCAACAAGCTCACGTTCGTCCTGCTCTACGCGACCGACTTCGCCGACCGCCTCGAGAAGGAGATCGTCCCGGCGCTCAAGGCCGGCTTCATCGTCCTCGCGGACCGCTACATCTACACGGCGCTGGCCCGCGCGCGCGTGCGCGGCGTCGATCGCCCGTGGCTCCGGAACCTGTACGGCTTCTCGGTGGTCCCGCACCTCGTCTTCTACCTCAAGGCGGACGTGGACACCGTCATCCGCCGGGTCCTCCAGTCCGGAGGCATGGACTTCTGGGAATCGGGGATGGACATGAAGGCGTCCGACGACATCTACGACAGCTTCCGGACCTACCAATCGAAGCTGCTGCGGGAGTACGCGTCGCTGGCCGAGGAGTTCGGGTTCCGGACGCTCGATGCCCGGCTGGATATCGATCGAATCCAGCAGGAGCTGAGGCGGCAGATCGGGGCGTTCCTCACGGCAAAGTGACAGTAGGCAGTATGCGGTAGGCAGTATGCAGTTCGGTCACGGCGGTCTGGCTGCCTGACTCTGCCTGACTGTCCGACGGTCTCGCTGCTCAACTGCCTACTGCCTACTGCCTACTGCTTTTTACCCACAGTTAACCTGCCCGATATTTCGACGACACAGGCCCCTTCTATTCTGCTCAGGTAGTGCCACGGGCACGAAAGGAGCCTGAGTTGAAGAGGCGCGTTTCTTCTTCGAAGCGAAGCACGGTCGTCGTCGTGTGTGCCGCTGTGTCGATCGCGCTGTCCGCGCGCTCTGCCTGCGCCCAGGTCACACCCGCCGCCGGCTACACGCCGCCCGATGACACGCCCTCCATCAAGATCGGTGCGGTCATCTTCGCCGATTACACCTACCAGAATGCGCCGACAGCCAAGGACGCGGCCGGGAACGACTACAACCCCAGTTCGTTCAACGTGGCCCGCGCCTACATCAACGTCACCGGCAACATCTCGCACCTGGTCTCGTTCCGAATCACCCCGGACGTCACCCGCTTCGCCACCACTGGGACGGGCGCTTCCACCTCCCTCGACGGCAGCATCACCTACCGGCTGAAGTACGCGTACCTGAACGTCGCCCTCGACGACTGGCTGCCGAAGGGAAGCTGGGTGCGGTTCGGCATGCAGCAGACGTCCTACATCGATTCGCTCGAAAGCGCTTACCGCTACCGCTTCCAGGGCACGGTGTTCGCCGAGCGCGAAGGCTACATGGCCTCGTCCGACATCGGCGCGACCTTCCGCTTGAACTTCCCCCAGAACTGGGGCGACGTCCACGTCGGCTTCTACAACGGCGAGGGCTACTCGAGGCCAGAGGTGAACAACCAGAAGGCATTCATGGCGCGGATCGGCGTCCGGCCGCTGCACACGCACGAGATCCTTCGGAACTGGCGCGTCCAGGGCTTCTGGACCCGCGACAACTACATGAAGAACGCGCCGCGCGACCGGACGGTCTTCAACATGATCTTCGAGCACCCGTACATCAACATGGGCTACGACTATCTCTGGTCCAAGGACAAGGTGTCGTCGGCACTCACCAACGGCGTGGATCGCTACCCGACCCTCGAAGGCAACGGCTGGTCGATCTGGCTGACCCCGAAGAAGCCGTTCCCCAACGGATCCTCTATCGAAGCGTTGATCCGGTACGACCACATGAAACCGGGCGGCACGGCCAGCGCGACGGCAATCACCTCGCCGGACGGACTCAACCAGCGGACGATCGCCGGCGTGGCGTACTGGTTCCCCAGGCAGGGCAGCGTCTCGGCCGCGCTGCTCGTCGACTACGAGCAGGTGACGTTCCCGGACTGGACGCCGTCGAAGCCGACGCAGGAGCGGATCTTCGTCCACTCGTTGATTAGCTTCTAGGAACAGCTGGCAGCTGGCAGCTGGCAGCTGCCAGCCGACAGCGAATGACGAAATGGAACAAGGACTATGAAGCGACGTGTCATGAGCAGTTTCGCGATGCTGGCGCTGGCCGGCGTCGTCCTCGTTGCGCAGGGGCGCCAGATCAACGGTGCCGGCGCGACGTTTCCCTTCCCGATCTACTCGAAGTGGTTCAGCGAGTACAACAAGAAGTTCCCGAGCGTGCAGATCAACTACCAGTCGATCGGCTCGGGAGGCGGCATCCGCCAGTTGACGGCGCAAACCGTCTTCTTCGGCGCCACCGACGGACCGATGACCAACGAGCAGTTGCTCGCCGCGCCCGGGAAGATCCTCCACTTCCCCACGGTGCTGGGAGCGGTCGTGCCGATCTACAACATCGACGGCGCCATGGACCTGAAGTTCACCGGACCGGTCCTCGCCGGCATCTTCCTGGGCGCCATCACGAAGTGGAACGACCCGGCGATCGCGAAGGTCAACCCGGGCGTCACGCTGCCAGCCGACGACATTACCGTCGTGCACCGCTCGGACGGGTCGGGCACGACCTACATCTTCGCCGACTACCTTGCGAAGGTGGCGCCCGAGTGGAAGAAGCGGGTAGGCGTCAACACGGCGCTCAACTGGCCGGTGGGGCTCGGAGGCAAAGGCAACGAGGGCGTGGCTGGCCTGGTCAAGCAGACGCCGGGCTCGATTGGCTACGTCGAGCTGATCTACGCACTCCAGAGCAAGATCGCCTACGGCGCGGTGCAGAATGCGGGCAGCAAGTTCGTGAAGGCGTCGATCGAAGGCGTCACCGCGGCCGCCTCGGCAGCGGCGAGCGCGATGCCCGCCGATTTCCGCGTTTCCATCACCAACGCGCCGGGCGATGGCGCCTACCCCATCTCGTCGTTCACCTGGCTTCTGTTCTACGAGAACCCGAAGGACAAGGCGTCCGCGAACACCATGGTGGACTTCATGAAGTGGGCTCTGACCGACGGCCAGAAGTTCGCGGCCCAGCTCGGCTACGCGCCGCTTCCGGACGGCGTCGTGAAGCTGGAGTTGGAGGCGTTGAAGAAGATCAGGCGATAACGAGGGTGCAAGAGTCCAAAGGTGCAAGAGTGCAAGGGTGCAAGGTGCACGCGTGCAAGGTGCGAAGTGCATCGGTGCAAGGTGCACGGGTGCATGAGTGCAAGGTGCACGGGTAGCGCCATTCGTCATTCGCCAATCGTCACTCGTCAATCGTCAATGCCGTTCCCGGTTCCCTGGTGCAAAGGTGCAAGGTGCACGATGGGCTGGGCGCAGTAAACTGGGTGATATGAAAGCCTTGATCATCATCGACATGCTCGACGATTTCGTGGACGGGGCGCTCGCTAATCCCAGGGCCCAGGCAATCGTCCCGAACCTGCAACGGTTGCTCGCCCACGCTCGTGAAGCGGGCTGGATTGTCGTCTTCTCCAATGACGCGCACCAGCCGGGCGATCCGGAGATAGCCGTCTGGGGCCCGCACGCGATGGCCGGCGACCCCGGCGCCGAGGTCATCAAGGCGTTGGCCCCGATCGAAGGTCCCCGGGAGATCATCTCGCCCAAGCGATTCTACGGCGCGTTCGAGGGCACGGGCCTGGACGAACAATTGAAGGCACTCGGCGTGGACGAGGTGGTCATGACCGGCCAGCACACGCATATCTGCGTGCGCCACTCGTCGTACGGCGCGATGATCCGCGGATACAGGATCACCGTCCCGCGCGATGCGGTGTCGGCCTTCGGCGATGTCAACGGGGAGGACGCCCTCTCCTACCTGAAGGCCGTGTACGGCGCAGAGATCACCACGACAGAGGCATTGATGGCCGAGGAGTTCAGCGCGCCTCGACGGTGATGCGGATGGGAGTCCCTACCCGAGTTTCAGCGCGCGGAGCAGCCAGTAGGTTCCTGCGCCGATGGCGGCGGCGGCGGGGATCGTCAGCACCCACGCCCACAGGATCTGCCCTGCGACGCCCCAACGCACCGCCGATAGCCGCCTGGTTGCCCCCACCCCGACGATCGCCCCGGTGATCGCGTGCGTCGTGCTGACCGGGATGCCGAGCAGCGTCGCGACGAAGATGGCGCCCGCGGCGCCGGTTTCCGCGGCAAAGCCATTCACCGGCTGCAGCTTGGTGATCTTCGAGCCCATCGTGTGGATGATCCGCCAGCCGCCGGCGAGCGTGCCGAGGCCGATTGCGGCTGTGGGCCATGAGGACCACCCAGAACGGCACGTGGAACGTCTTCAAGTAGCCGGCCGCGACCAGAACCGCCGGTGATGATCCCCATCGTCTTCTGCGCGTCGTTGGCCCCGTGATTGAGGCTGAAGAGCGCCGCTGACACCAGCTGCAGGCGGCGGAACCGGCGGTCCACCCGCGACGGCGTCGTTCTCCGGCAGATCCAGTAGATCGCCACCATCAGCAGCAGGCCCGCAGTCAGCCCGATCAGCGGCGAAATGACGATGAACGACAGGGTCTTGGTCCAGCCCTTGCCGCACCCCTGGCAGCCGGTGACCGCGATCATTCCGGCCTTCGCCACGGCAGCGCCCGCGTAGCCGCCAATGAGCGCATGCGACGAGCTCGTCGGCAGGCCGAAGTACCAGGTAATCAGGTCCCAGGCGATCGCGCCCGTGAGGCCGGCGAAAATGACCGCGAAGGTGACGAGGCTGATGTCGATCATCCCCTTGCCGACCGTCGAGGCCACCGCGGTTCCGAAGGCGAAGGCGGCGACGAAGTTGAAGAACGCCGCCCAGATCACGGCCTGCCCGGGCGTCAGCACGCGCGTGGACACGACCGTGGCGATGGAGTTCGCCGCGTCGTGAAAGCCGTTGATGTAGTCGAACGCCAGGGCGATGAAGATGAGGAGGCCGACGACGAGGAGCAGGTGATCCATGGTGGCTCCGGCTGGGGAGCACCTGGAGTGTAGCCGCGGGCGATTAAGCCGAGGTTTCGGGAGTGTTAAAAGCGTGTTACGCGCGGGCAGACCGCGTCTATCCGATCCTCAGCGCCCGCAGCAGCCAGGTACGTCCCCGCGCCGATCGCGGCTGCCGCGGGAATGGTGAGCACCCAGGCCCAGACGATCTGGCCGGCCACGCCCCACCGGACGGCCGACCAGCGCCGGGTGGCGCCGACGCCGACGATGGAGCCGGTGATTGCGTGCGTCGTGCTCACGGGGATCCCGAACAGCGGTGGCCAGGGCGACGGCAAAGGCCGCGCCGGTTTCCGCGGCGAAGCCGTTGACCGGCTGCAGCTTGGTGATCCTCGACCCCATCGTGTGGATGATGCGCCAGCCGCCGGACAGGGTGCCGAGCGAGATGGCCGAGTAGGCGCACATCTCGACCCAGAACGGGATGTAGAAGCGGTCGATGTAGCCGGCGGTGAGGAGCACGCCCGCGATGATGCCCATCGTCTTCTGGGCGTCGTTGGCGCCGTGCGTCAGGCTGAAGAACCCGGCCGACACCAGCTGCAGCTTGCGGAACCACTTGTCGACGCGCGTCGGCGACATCCGCCGGAACATCCAGTAGATCGCCGCCATCAGGGTGAGGCCGGCGCCCATCCCGATCACCGGCGACAGGACGATGAACAGCAGGGTCTTCGTCCAGCCGGACAGGATGATCACGCCGAGGCCCGCCCGCGCGATGGCCGCGCCCGCGTAGCCGCCGATCAGCGCGTGCGACGAAGCTGGTCGGCAGGCCGAAATACCAGGTGATCAGGTCCCAGACGATCGCGCCGAACAACCCGGCGAAGATGACCGCGAAGGTGACGACGGCCACCTGCTGACCGGCGACGGTGATCGATCCGCTGCGATCATCCCGTTGCCGATGGTCTTCGCGACGGCGGTGCCGAAGAGGAACGCGGCGGCGAAATTGAAGAAGGCCGCCCAGATGACGGCCTTCCCGGGCGAGAGCACGCGGGTCGAAACGACGGTCGCGATCGAGTTCGCGGCGTCGTGAAAGCCGTTGATGAAATCGAAGCAGAGGGCGACGAGGATCAGGGCAGCGACAACGAAGAGCTCCATCCGGTCCTCAGGCGTTCTTGAGAACGACGCCTTCGATCACGTCGGCGACGTCCTCGCAGCGGTCGGTGGCGTCCTCGAGGCGGTCGAAGATCTCCTTCCACTTGAAGATCAGGATCGGGTCCTTCTCCTCCTCGAACAGGCGCTTGATGGCTTCCAGGTGCATGCGGTCCGCCTCGTTCTCCAGCCGGTTGATCTCCACCACGTGCTCGCCGACACCCTTGCGCGCCTCGAGGCCCTCCATCGCCAGTCGCAGCACCGCCGGTGCGACTCGGAGATGATGCGCGCCATCTCGCGCGCGCCGTAGCGCACCTGCTCCACCTTGTACAGCCGGACGTAGCCCGCCGTCGCGTCGATCGTGTCCATCACGTCGTCGAGCGAGCGCGCCAGCGCGTGGATGTCCTCGCGGTCGAGCGGCGTGACGAACGTGCGGTGAAGGCGCTGGTAGACCTCGTGGCTCAGGAAATCGCACTTGTGCTCGATTTCCTTGATCTCCTCGGCCTTGTCGAACTCCGGCGGCTCGCGCTCGAGCATCTCCTCGAGCAGCTTCGCCCCCTTCTTCAGCTCGTCGGCAATCGCCAGGAAATCCTGGTAGAACTTCTCTTCCCTCGGGATGAGTCGAAACGCCACGCAGTCCTCCCCCAGCAAGCCACGAGCCGACGAATTGTATCAGATCTCACCTCGACATTAACCGAGGCCGACGGCGAAGGACAGGGCGGGCCGTGCAGGCGGGAAGCCGCGGGCGAGGCGGTCAGGCGTGCCGGCGGGACAACAGCAGCCGGGCGCCGATATTGGCAGCGAGGACGAGGGCCAGCAGCACCAGCCCGGCGGCCCACGCCTGGCGGTGCCAGTCCTCGTACGGGGAGATCGCGTACGTGTAGATCATCACCGGCAGGGAGGCCGTCGGCTGGTTGCAGGCCCTCGCTCCAGAAGCGGTTGCCGAGCGCGGTGAACAGCAACGGGGCCGTCTCGCCGGCCACGCGGGCCAGCCCGAGCATGGCGGCCGTGACGATGCCCCGAGACGCGGCCGGCACGATGACACGGAGGATCGTCGTCGTCTTGCGTGGCGCCGAGCGCCAGCGACGCCTCCCGGAGCGAACCGGGCACCGCCCGCAGGAACTCCTCGGTGCTGCGCGTCATGATCGGGATCATCATCACGCCGAGCGCGAGCCCGCCGGCCAGCGCCGAGAAGTGCTTCATCGGCAGCACGATGAGCGTGTAGACGAAGATGCCGACGACGATCGAAGGGACGCCGTTCAGGAGATCGGCCGCGTACCGTACGGCGTGGCGCCGCGCGTCGGCCCGCGAACTCGGCCGAGGTACAGCCCGGCCAGCGAAGCCGACCGGCAGCCCGGTTGCCGCGGCAATCGCGAGCAGCTTCGCGCTCCCGACGAGCGCGTTGGCCATTCCGCCGCCGCTCTCGCCCACCGGCTTCGGCAGCTCGGTGAAGAAGGCCCAGTTGAGGGAGGAGCCGCCCTTGACGACCATGTACCCGAGGACGAAGAAAAGAACCGCGACACAGATGGCGGTGAACACCGCGGTGAGGCTGAGCATCACCGCGCTCAACGCCTTCCGGCGGCCGGTCGCGGTCGAAGCGGCTCATCGTGCCGCACCCCTGTCGCCGGTCACCGCGATGAGACCCCTGCGCAAAGGCATTGATCACCATCGTCAGCGCGAACAGCACGAGCCCGACCTCGATCAGCGAGTGGAGGTAGATCTCCTCGGTCGCCTCGGTGAACTCGTTCGCGATGACGGCGGCCATCGAGTAGGCCGGCGCGAACAGCGACGCGGCGATCTCCGGCCGGTTGCCGATGACCATCGTGACGGCCATGGTCTCGCCCAGCGCGCGGCCGAGGGCGAGGAACACGGCGCCGTACAGACCCGGGCCGCGCGTACGGCAGCACGACTTTCCACGTGCTCTCCCAGCGGGTCGAACCGAGCGCCAGCGCCGCCTCCCGCTGCTCGCTGCGGCACCGACAGCAGCACCTCCCGGCCCACCGAGACGATGAAGGGCACGACCATGATGGCGAGCACGAGGCCGGCGGTCAGCAGTCCGATCCCGTACGACGGCCCGCTGAACAAGGCGGAACACTCCGCCGGTCGCCTGCTTCAGCGCCGGGCTGGACGTACTGCCGCATGACCGGCACGAGCACGGACACGCCAATCAGGCCGTAGATGACGCTCGGAATGGCGGCCAGCAGTTCGAGCAGCATCCCCGCGGACGCGGACAGGCGCGGCGGGGCGAGTTCCGCGAGGAAGATGGCGACACCGACGCCGAGCGGCACCGCGATGACGAGCGCAATGGCCGACGTCATCAGCGTCCCGTAGACGAACGCGGCCGCTCCAAACTGGCCGGCCACCGGGTCCCACGCCTGGCTCGCCAGGAATGCCCAGCCGAACGCGTGCCGGGCGAGGGCCGAGTTGCGTCCACAGCTGCCATCGCGAGGAGGCCGGTGACCCCGACGACGAGCGCGCCGAAGAGCGACCGCGAGCGCGTGCGCCATCGCATCGCCGCCACGCAGGCGCGCGGTGAGCCGCGCCAGCACCGACAGCCGGGCGGGAGCGCGCGCAAGGGTGCCCGGCCGAGCATTCATGGCGCCAGTCTAGAGCAGCAGGCGTTTCAGCCGCGTATCGACGGGGTTAAATGGGTGTTACGACGCCCGGTCGGCTGTTGACACCAGGCCGGCCGGGCTGAGAGGATCGAGCGGCCGGATGCGATTGTGAGCCACATCCTCATCGTCGAAGACGACCGCGACATCGCGGAACTGGTCCGCCACTACCTGGTCAAGGCCGGCCACACGGCCGAGACGGTGACCATCGGCGCCGACGCGCTGCCGCGCGTCCGACAGCGGCGCCCGGACCTCCTCGTCCTCGACCTGATGCTGCCCGGCGTGCATGGCCTCGAAGTCTGCCGGGCCCTGCGTGCGGACGCGGCGACCGCCGCCCTCCCCATCATCATCGTGACGGCGCGGGCCGAGGAAGCCGATCGCGTGGCTGGGCTGGAACTCGGCGCCGACGACTACGTGACGAAGCCGTTCAGCCCGAAGGAACTCGTCGCCCGAGTCGCGGCGCTTCTCCGACGGGCGGGCCGGCCGGCCGCAGCCTCGGCGCAGCCCCTGCGCTACGGCCCAATCGAAGTGGACCGAGAGCAGCACGTGGTCACGCGACGGCGGCCGCGAGGTGGTCGCTCACCGCGAAGGAATTCCTGCTCTTGGAGTATTTCATCGAGCACGGCGGCCGCGTGCTGTCCCGCGACCAGCTGTTGTCGGACGTGTGGGGCTACCAGTACACGGGAGGCACGCGGACGGTGGACGTCCACGTGCGGCGGCTGCGCGAGAAACTGCCGCTGCTCACCGAGGCGCTCGTCACCGTCAAGCAGTTCGGCTACAAGCTCGCGGACCAGTCACAGTAGCCGCGGGCGTGCCGCGCCTGACGCCTCCGTGCCCGCATTCATCACGATGCGCCTCGGCTTCCGCGGAAAGACGTTCCTGGCCATCTTCGGCGTCGCGGCCGCGGCGCTCGGGCTCGTGGCCACCCTCGCAACCCTCTGGCTGCGGACGCAGACCTACGCCGCGCATCGAGCAATCGCTGGTCGCCGAAGCGCAGGCTCGTCGCCGACGTCCTCGAACATCACCCGGCCGACATCGACGCGGCGACCGTCGATGCGCGAGGCCGATCGCCTCGGCGCGACGCTGCCCGCGCGCGTGACGTTCATCGCCCCCGACGGCAAGGTCGTCGGCGACTCGATGGTGGCCACGGCTGATCTGGCCGGCCTGGAGAACCACACGACTCGCCCGGAGGTGATCGACGCACGGCGGACGGGAACCGGCGCGTCACGCCGGTACAGCCACACCCTCCGCACGGACATGCTCTACGTCGCGGTTCGGACCCGGCACCCGCTGGTCGCAATCGTCCGGCTGGCGCTGCCTCTGACGGAGGTGGGCAGCAGGTGGCCGCCGTCCGGCGCGTCACGCTGCTCGCGCTGGTCGTCGCGCTCGCCGGCGCAGCCGCGCTGGCATGGCTCTCGTCGTTCCTGCTCGGCCGCCGCCTCAATCTCCTCGCGGCCGCCGCCCGGCGCTATGCGAGTCGGCGACCTGTCCCACCCGGTGCACGACTACGAGGACGACCAACTGGGAACGGTGGCCCGCGCCCTCGACGACATTGTTCGAGAGCTGGCCACCACGGTGGCGAGAGCTGAAGGCCGGATCGCGCCCGCATGGACGCCATCCTCGGCGGCATGGTGGAGGGCGTCGTCGTCGTCGGCGCGGACGGGCGCGTCCAGGTGGTCAACCGGGCGGCGCAAACGATGCTTGGCTTGCCGACGCACGCCACAGGCGGTCACTACCTCGAGGCCGTTCGCAACCCGGGCGTCGCGGCGCTGTTGACGGCGGCCGTCGGCGGCGGCCAGCCGGCCGGCCTGGAGATCGCGCCGCCTCAGCCAACCGGACCGTCGGCTGGTCGCCCGCGCGGCGCCTGTCTCGGCAGGCCGGGACCAGCGGCGCAGTGCTCGTCCTGCACGACATCACCGACCTCCGGCGTGCGGACCAGGTCCGGCGCGACTTCGTCGCCAACGTGTCGCACGAGCTGAGGACACCCCTCACCGCGATCAGGGGCTACGCCGAGGCCCTGGCGGATCGAGTCGTCAGACGGGCCGGGGCCCGAGGAGCGGGCCCGCTTCCTCGAGGTGATCACCCGGCACGCCAGCCGCATGGAGCGACTGGTGCGCGACCTGCTCAGGCTGGCAAGCCTGGACGCCGGGCGCGAGACGGTCGAACTTGGAGATTACCGACTGGACGCCGTGCTGAGTGCGGCGGTGGCGGACCTCGGCCCGATCATCGAGGCCCGCGGACAGCAGGTGGACATTCGCGTTCGGCCGCCGGACGCCGTCGCCCGGACCGACGCCGCCAAGCTCCAGGCCGCCCTGCGGAACCTCGTGGAGAACGCCGTCAACTACTCGCCCGAGGGCCGGCGGATCCGTGTCGAGGCGATCACCGCGGACGGCCAGGTCCTCCTGACGGTATCGGACGAAGGCCCGGGCATCCCGGAGGCCGATCTGGAGCGTGTGTTCGAGCGCTTCTACCGCGTGGACAAGGCCAGGTCGCGGGAATCGGGCGGAACGGGACTCGGCCTGTCCATCGTCAAACACCTCGTGGACCTGCTCGGCGGCCGGGTATGGGCGGCCAACCGCCCCGAGGGAGGAGCGGTCTTCACGATCACGTTTCCAGTCGATCCGGAGGACACCGGACCACAGTTTCATGCGACGAGAGTAAACTGAAACCGGCACTCGGCACTGAAACGCCATCACCCCTATGCAACACGTCCTGGCACTCATCCTCGGGGGCGGCCGCGGCACGCGCCTCTTCCCGCTCACTCACCTCCGCTCCAAGCCGGCGGTACCGATCGGCGGCAAGTACCGGCTCATCGACGTGCCGATCAGCAACTGCCTGCACGCGGACATCCGCCGCATCTACGTGCTGACGCAGTTCAACTCGGCGTCGCTGAACCGGCACATCGCCGAGACCTACCGCATGGACCTGTTCTCCCGCGGCTTCGTCGAGATCCTCGCGGCCGAGCAGACGCCCGACAACCCGAACTGGTTCCAGGGAACGGCGGATGCGGTGCGCCAGGCGGCGCGCCACTTCGTGTATCACGAAGCGGAGCACTATCTCATCCTGGCCGGCGACCATCTCTACCGGATGGACTACGCGCGCGATGATCGACGAGCACGTCGAGCGCGGCGCGGACATCACCATCGCGGCGCAGCCGGTGTCGCCGGAGGACGCGCCGTCGATGGGCATCTTCCGCTTCGACCAGAGCGGCCAGATCACCGGCTTCGAGGAAAAGCCGAAGCCCGACAGGCTGAATGAGATCGGCTCGAGCATTCCGGCCGGCTCGCGCTTCTTCAACCCGTCACCCGACAAGCCGTTCGTCGCCTCGATGGGCATCTACGTCTTCACGCGCGACGTGCTGCTCGAGGCGCTGGAGCGCCACGCGGGCGTCGACTTTGGCCACGAGATCATCCCTGCGGCGCTCGGCAACCGCCGAGTGAACGCCTACCTCTTCCGCGGCTACTGGCAGGACGTCGGAACGGTGGAATCGTTCTACGACGCGAACATCATGCTGACGCGGCGCGACGCCCCGCTTCAACTTCTACGACCCGCAGCGGCCGGTTTTCACGCGGCCGCGCTTCCTGCCCGCGTCGCGCGTGGACGGCTGCACGCGTGGACGAGGCGGTCATCGCAGAAGGCGTGCTCCTCGAGCGCAGCCAGGTGTCCCAATCGATCGTCGGGATCCGGACGCGTGTCGGCCCCGACTGCCGGATCTCGCGCTCGGTCCTGCTCGGCGCCGACTTCTACGAAAAAGACGACGACGCGCCGTCGCACCATGCGGGCGGCCCGGAACTGGGCATTGGCGCCGGCTCGGTGCTCGACCGCGTGATCGTGGACAAGAACGCGCGCATCGGCAAGGGCGTCCGGCTGACCAACGAAGCCGGCGTGGAGAACGCCGACGGCGACGGCTTCTACATCCGCAACGGCATCATCATCGTGCCGAAGTGGGGCGTCGTCAGAGAAGGCACCGTGGCGTAGCGACGCCGTGAAGTGAGAACGTAGAACGGAGAACTTGGAAGCCGCAGTGGCTGAGCTCGGGCATTCCAGGTTCTCAATTCTCACCTCTCACTTCTCCGTTCTCAGTTCATTCCGGCCGTGTTACACTCCCCCCTCGCGTAGGCCCCTGTCGGTACCATCCCGCGTTTCACCTACACGACTGACGCCCCCACGACCCTGGCCCCCGCGTGAGCCCTGCGCCGGTGGAGGTGTCGGGCGATGCTGTGGGGGCGAAGCGTCTGCTTCGCCTGCGGAGGTGTTGTCGTGATCCGAATTGCCGGCGCGTGCCTTGTCGCCTGCTGTCTGTCGGTTGCGGCTCACGGGCAGGAGGCTCGGCCGATTCCCCGCCAGGTGCGGTCGAGTACCCGGTGGGGTCTGGACCTCGTGGCGGAAGGCCGCCAGAAGTCCGCCTCGTTCCGCGGGATCGTCGACGCCCTCCAGCAAACCGACGTGGTCGTATACGTCCAGCCTGCTGAGTGGCTGCCGGGCGGGACGGAGGCAGTGACGGAGCTCGTCGCCACGACCGGCCCCGCGCGCTACCTGCGCATCTGGATCGGCATCCGCGCGGTGAGGAAGCGGCTGATCGCGCTTCTCGGGCACGAGCTGCAGCACGCCCTCGAGATTGGCAGGGCACCCGAGGTGGTGGACTCGGCCACGCTCGAGGCCTTCTACCAGAAGGGCGGCGAGCGCAGCGTCGGCGGCTACGAAACGCAGGCGGCGCGCGACATGGGTGACACGGTTTACGAAGAGCTGTGGCGATATCGCAGCGCCGCGAGCGCCGATGCTTCCGGGCCCGCCGCCCTTCCTGCGCGACCGGTCGATTTACCGCGAATTAACATCACGGTAATCCCCCGGTAACGAGGCGGCCGTACCCTTCTCGCATGGGGTTGCCACAGTGGGCCGCGCCCGGCGCGCCCCCCGACATCCAACTGCCGCCGCTCTCCGTCCTCAACGCCCGGCGCGCGGACGCCCGCGTATCCAACGCGGCTGCCCGAC
Organism: uncultured Acidobacteriota bacterium; assembly: GCA_963724775.1. Classification (GTDB taxonomy): domain Bacteria; phylum Acidobacteriota; class Vicinamibacteria; order Vicinamibacterales; family Fen-181; genus CAVRWB01. The sequence continues at coordinate 155,157 of CAVRWB010000011.1, read as the reverse complement.
CCAGCCGCCTCGTCGTGGATTGGGCCAGCTTCTTCTACGGGACCAAGCAGGCGCTCTTCGACATCTCTCTCCACATCGGGGCCAACCTCGTCACGGCCTTCATCGGGCCGTCGGGATGCGGAAAGAGCACGCTGCTCCGCACCTTCAATCGTCTGAATGACACCATCCCCGGCACGCGCCTGCAGGGCCGCGTGACCCTCGACGGCGAGGATGTCTACTCCCCGGCCGCCGACGTCGTCGCGCTTCGTCGCCGCGTCGGAATGGTGTTCCAGAAGTCGAATCCGTTCCCGAAGTCGATCTTCGACAACGTGGCGTACGGCGTCCGCGTCAACGGGTTGGCCGGGAGCCGGTCCGAGTTGAACGGCCGCGTGGAGGAAAGCCTCAAGCAGGCCGCCTTGTGGGACGAAGTAAAGGACCGGCTCGCGGAAACGGCGCTGTCCCTCTCCGGCGGACAGCAGCAGCGCCTCTGCATCGCCCGCGCGCTGGCGGTGCAGCCGGACGTCCTCTTGATGGACGAGCCGGCTTCCGCGCTCGACCCGATTGCGACCCAGCGCATCGAGGAACTGATCTACCAGCTCAAGCGCACCTACACGATCGTCATCGTGACGCACAACATGCAGCAGGCGGCGCGCGTGTCGGACTACACCGGCTTCTTCTGGCTCGGAAAGCTGGTCGAGTTCGACAGGACGGACCGCATCTTCACGGCCCCGGGCGAGAAGCTCACCGAAGACTACGTCACAGGCAGATTCGGCTAGCGCGATAGACGGAAGTGAGAACGTAGAACTGAGAACGTAGAAGCGTAGAACGAGAACGAAGAACTGAGAAGACACCTGATGCAGACAGGGACGGCGCAGCCGGCCGGGCGGCACTTCCAGGAGGAGCTGCAGATCCTGAAGACGCGCCTGCTGGCGATGGGCGGTCTGGCGGAGGAACGGGTGCGCATGGCGGTGGCGGCGCTGGTCAACGGCGACCCGCTTGCGCTCGACGACGTGCTGACGGGCGACGAACCGCTGAACCAGCTGCACCTGGAAATCGATGCGCTGGCGCTTCGGCTCCTGGCGCTGCACCAGCCGATGGCGGTGGACCTGCGGGCGATCGTGGCCGCGCTCAAGATCAACACCGACCTCGAGCGTGTGGGAGACCTGGCCGTCAACATCGCGCAGGCCGCCACCCGCTACCTCACCATGCCGCCGGTCAAGCCGCTCGTCGATCTGCCCCGCATGGGGGAGATCGCCCAGGGCATGCTGCGCGACGCCTTGGACTCATTCGTGCGGAAGGACGTCGGCCTCGCGCAGTCCGTGCTCACCCGCGACGACAGGCTGGACGACCTGAAGACGCAGGTCTTTCGCGACCTCCTGACCTACATGCTGCAGGACCCGGCGAAGATCGCCGCCTCGCTGGACCTGATCCTCGTCTCGCGGCATCTCGAACGGATCGGCGACCACGCCACCAACGTCGCCGAGGACGTGATCTTCATGGTGTCGGCGAAAGACGTCCGCCACATGGCCAGTCCCAGGAACTGATCCCGCTCATCGACGGCGCCTCGCGCGCTCCATCAACTGCTGGTGCGATCCGGCCGACGCGCTCGGCCGCTGCGGGCGGCGCTGGATGTACGTGCCGTCGGTCCGCATGTCCCAGGCGCTTCGCTGATCGTTGAGGTGCGTGCGGAGAATCGTCCACAACTCCTGCCGCAGGCCTCGTGTCTCGATCGGTGTGACCGCCTCCACCCGCGCATCCAGGTTGCGGTGCATCCAGTCGGCCGACCCGATGTAGAAGAGGCCGTCCACCTCGTGCTCGGCGCCGTTGCGGAAGTAGAAGATCCGCGAATGCTCGAGGAACCGGCCGATGACCGAGACGACGCGGACCTTCTCGGTGACGGCCGGCAGGCCCGGCTTCAAGACGCAGAACCCGCGGACGATGAGGTCGATCGCGACACCCGCTTCGCTGGCCCCACGCAGCGCCCCGCAGATCTCGGCGTCCTCCAGCTGGTTCATCTTCGCGATGATCCGCGCCGGCCGGCCGGCGCGGGCGTGCTCGGCCTCCCCGCCAATCAACTCCAGGAAGCGCCGCTTCATGTTCGCGGGCGCCACCAGCAGCCGGGCGTAGTCGTGCTTGCGGCTCCGGCCGGTGAGGAAGTTGAACAGGTGCAGGAGGTCCGTCGTGAGGTCCGGCCGGCAGGTCAGGAGACCCAGGTCCGTGTAGATTCGCGAGGTCTGCCGATGATAGTTGCCGGTGCCGATGTGCGCATAGCACCGCGCGTCGTGCCCTTCGACCCGGATCACCAGGGTCGTCTTGGTGTGGGTCTTGAGCCCTTCGATGCCGTACACGACGTGAACGCCCGCCTTCTCCATTCGCCGCGCCAGCTCGATGTTCCGCTGTTCGTCCAGGCGCGCCTGCAGTTCCACCAGGCAGGCCACTTGCTTCCCCGACTCGGCGGCGGTGATCAGGAGTGGGATGAACGGGCTGTCGGTCCCGGTCCGATACAGGGTCATCTTGATCGCCTGCACCGCCGGGTCGTACACGGCCTCGCGGACGAAACGCAGCACCGACTCGTCGAAGGAGTCGTACGGGTGCTGGACCAGCAGGTCGCCGGCTCGAATGACGTCGAAGATGCTCCGGTCGCCGCCGCGCAGCCGTGGCGGAACGATCGGCGTCCAGGGCTCATAGTGAAGGCTGGCGACGGGCAGGCTCGAGATCTCGCGCAGGCTCACGTACTCCAGCGGCCCGGGCATCTCGTACACGTCGTCCTCGCCGAGATCGAGTTCCTCCAGCAGAAGGCGAACCAGGTCGGGCCGTGCCGAGCGCAGCACTTCCAGGCGGACGGCGCACTCCATCCGCCGCTGCCGCAGCTGCTGCTCGACGGCCTCGAGCAGGTCCTCGACGTCGTCCGCGTCGGCGTCCACCTCGATGTTGCGGGTGACGCGGAACGGCATCGTGCCGTCGATCTCCATCCCCGGGAACAGGAGGCCGGCGTGCTCGCGAATCAGCTCGGCCAGGTGGACGAAGCGCCACTCGCCCTCGAAGGCCGGCGTCTCGATGCGCACCCACTGCCGCAGCGAGTCCGGCACTTTCACCCGCGCGAACCACTGCTCGCCCGACCTGGGGTCGCGGACCAACAGGCCGAGCGACAGCGACAGGTTGGAGATGAACGGAAACGGATGCCCGACGTCCACGGACAAGGGAGTCAGGACCGGGAAGATGCGGCTCTCGAACAACGCGCGCGCCGCGTCGCGTTCCGGGCCGGTCAGGTCCGCCCATTCCAACAGGTGAATTCCCTCGCGCGCGAGGGCCGGCCGTATCACCTCGCCGTACACCTCCGCTTGCTCCAGCTGCATCTCCTGCATCAACCGCCGTGCGGTGGCGAGCCGCTCCGCCGACGTGGCTTGGTACCGCTCCGACCGTTCCACGCCCGCCCGCACCTGCTCACGCAGGCCGTACACGCGCTTCATCACGAACTCGTCGAGGTTCGAGGTGAAGATGGCGAGGAAATTCACCCGCTCGAGGAGAGGCGTCCGGTCGTCGATTGCCTCGTGAAGCACGCGGCGGTTGAATTCGAGCCAGCTGAGATCGCGATCGAGCATGTGGAGGGGCTGCGACCTCGCACGCTTTCCGCGATCGGCGACGTGGGTCGGTGTCGGCATCGGGTCTCTCGGGACACCGATTCTACGCCGAAAGAACGCCGGGCGGGCTACGCGGGCTCGGCGTCGAGCGTGGCAAACAGGTCGATCATCTCCAGGGCCGTCATCGCCGCGTCGAACCCCTTGTTGCCGGCCTTCGTCCCCGCCCGCTCGATGGCCTGGTCGAGCGTCTCGGCGGTGATGATCCCGAACACGACGGGCACGCCGGTGTCGAGCGCGACCTGCGCCACTCCTTTCGTCACTTCGCCGGCAATGTAGTGGAAGTGCGGCGTGTCCCCCTGGATCAGGCAGCCCAGGCACACCACGGCCGCGTACCGGCCGGCCCGCGCGAGGCGTTGCGCGGCCAGCGGGACTTCGAAGCTCCCCGGCACCCACACGGTATCGACGGCGTCCTCCGCGACACCGTGGCGCCGGAAGCCATCCATGGCGCCGGCGACCAGTTCGCGCGTGAAGAAGTCGTTGAACCGCGACGCGACGACCGCGATTCGGCGGCCGCGGGCGTCGAACCGCCCCTCGAACACCCTGCCCATCGGTTGCCCCCCCTTTGAATTTGGCGATTTCGCGATTTGCGATTCGCGATTTCGCGATTTTCGCGATTTCGCGAACGACCTGAGAAGGCCCTTTTCCGTTCTCCGTTTTCAATTCTTCGTTCAGGCCGGCCTTTTCGGCGGCCTGCTAGACCTGCTCCAGCAGGTGCCCCAGCCTGTGCTTCTTGGTCCGCAGGTAGCCCACGTTCCGCGCGTTCGGCTTCACTTCGAGGGGCACGCGGCCTACGACCTCGAGGCCATGGCCCTCGAGTCCGACGATCTTGCGCGGGTTGTTGGTGACCAGCTCCATCCGGCGCACCCCGAGGTCGCGGAGGATCTGCGCGCCCACCCCGTACTCGCGGAGGTCGTCCGCGAAGCCGAGGCGCTCGTTCGCGTCCACGGTGTCCACGCCCTGGTCCTGGAGCGCGTACGCCTTGAGCTTGTTCAGCAGGCCTATCCCGCGGCCCTCCTGGCGCATGTACAGAAACACCCCGCTGCCCCGCGCCTCGATGGCCGCGAGCGAGGCCTCCAGCTGGTCGCCGCAGTCGCAGCGCAACGAGTGGAACAGGTCGCCGGTGAGACACTCGGAGTGCACGCGGACGAGCATGGCTTCATCGGCGTCGACGCGTCCCTTGACCAGCGCGAGGTTGATCGTGTCGTCGACAGTGGTCGTGTAGGCCACGACGTGGAAGTCGCCGAACCGGGTCGGCAGATCGGTCTCCGCGCCGCGCGACACGAGCTTCTCGTGGATGCGGCGGTAGGCAATCAAGTCGGCGATCGAGATCATCGGAAGGCCAAAGCCGTCCGCGATCCGGCGCAGGCGCGCGCCGCGCGCCATTGAGCCGTCCTCGTCGAGGATTTCGCAGAGGAGCCCGGCCGGTTGCAGTCCCGCGGCGCGACAGAGATCCACCACCGCCTCGGTGTGCCCCGCTCGTTGCAGGACCCCGCCGGGCCGCGCCTCGAGGGGGAACAGGTGGCCCGGGCGGACCAGATCGGACGGGCGCGCGCCGGGCTCGACGAAGACCGAGACCGTCCGCGCGCGATCGTGCGCGGAGATCCCCGTCGTGATGCCGGAGGCCGCGTCCACCGACACGGTGAACGCCGTGCCCATCGCCGCCCGGTTGTCAGCCACCATCGGCCGCACGTCGAGCGCCTGCATCCGCTCGCGGGTGGCGGCCAGGCAGATCAGGCCCCGGCCGTGTCGGCTCAGGAAGTTCACCGCCTCGGGCGTCACCTTCTCCGCCGCGATCACGAAATCGCCCTCGTTCTCCCGCGCCTCGTCGTCCACGACGATGAGCGTGCCGCCGCGGCGAAGGGAGTCGAGGGCCGCATCGATCGAATCCAGCCGAATAGTGTCGTTCATGGGTACACCCGTCACCGTGGCCCCCTCTGCCAGCCGCGCGCCAGCAGCGACGCCAGCGTCGTCGGCCCGCCGGGCTGAACCCGGTTGGTTGATGCCGTCACCGAGCGCCCGGCTGTCTTCGCCAGGACGTCGAGCTCGAGGTTCACCTCGTCTCCGGGACCGAGTCTCCCGAGGTTTGTCGCCGCGAGCGTGTGGGGCACGAGCGTGATCGAAAACGTCCCGCGAAAAGGCCCCTCGTCGAGTGTCAGGCTGACGCCGTCCACGGCGATCGACCCTTTGGGCAGGAGTTGCCCGGCCAGCACCGGGGGGACGGCCACCCGCAACACGCCGGCGGGTCCGCGCCGCTCGAATCGTTCCACCCGCCCGACGCCGTCCACGTGGCCGAGGACGAAGTGGCCGCCGATCGGATCGCCGGCGCGGAGTGCCGGCTCGAGGTGCACGCGGTCGCCTGCAGTCCAGCGTCCGAGCGTGGTAACCCGTCTCGTCTCCTCGGTCGCTTCGACCTCGACGGTGGCCACGGCCCTGCGCGTCACCGTGAGGCAGATGCCATCGACGGCCAGGCTGTCGCCGACGGCCAGCGTCCGAGCGGTACGGGCCCCCGACACCTCGAGGCGCGTGATCGACGAGCGCCGGGCGATCGTCTCGATGCGGCCGATCTCCCGAATGAGCCCGGTGAACACCTCACACCTCCGCCAACGCGGTCAGTCGCCGCAACGTGTCGTCGAAGGACACCGCGTCGTACACGAGCCGCGCGTCGGGGCCAATCGCCTCGCATCGCGTCAGCTCGTACGGGCGGACGGGAACGCGCTCGCCTTCCAGCTCGTGAGAGGCCTGCGGCCAACCCGGCCCGGCACCCAGCACGACGGGCGCGATGAAGCACACCCATCGATCGACGAGCCCGCGCGCAAGGAATCCACGGGCGAGCGTCGGGCCACCCTCCACGAGCACCGCGTGCAGCCCGGCTCCCGCCAGCTGCTCGAGCAGCGAGGCGAGGTCCACCCGTCCTTCGCGCTCGTCGCACAGAATCACGCTTCCCCCGCTCGCCTCCACGACCCGGATCCGCTCGGGCGCGGCACTCCGCCCGCACGCGGCAAGATGGGGTTGCCCCGACCAGCAGGCGTGTACGTCGAGATCCGTGTCGACGTAGCCTGGCAGCGGGTCGGCGCGCGGACACGCCGCATCGGCAGCCACCAGGCGGGCGTCGAGTGCCGGTCGATCAGCGACGACGGTCCCGGCGCCCACCAGCACGAGATCGGCCCAGCGGCGAAGCCGGTGGACGTCGCGCCGGGCCTCGATGCCCGTGAGGTAGAAGGGGCCGGTGCCCCCGGGCCTGGTGGCCGGCGCGAAGCGGCCGTCGAGCGACGTCGCCGTCTTCAGGAGCACGAAGGGACGCGCGAATGCTTCCGTGACGACAAACGGCCAGATCAGCTCGAGCGCCACGGCGCCTGCAACGCCCACCGTGACGGCGACTCCCGACCGCCGCACCAGTTCCAGGCCGCCACCCGCGACGCGCGGGTTCGGATCGCGGACGCCGAGAACGAGGCGGCGGACGCCGCTCGCCGCCACCCGAGGCGCGCACGGGGCCGTCCTCCCGTGGTGGTTGCACGGCTCGAGCGTGCAGTAGAGCGTCGCTCCGCGGGAGCGCGAACCCGCCTCGTTCAACGCGGTCACCTCGGCGTGGGCCGTGCCGGGACCGTGATGCGCGCCCCGGCCGAGAACCTCCCCATCGTCGGCGACGACGAGCGCACCGACCGGCGGGTTGGGCCAGGGCCGGCGGGGCACCCTCGCGGCAAGCGCGAGCGCCTCGACCATGTACGAGAGGTCGTCGCGTAACTGAGCCGTCACGGCGCTCCGGAAGGGCTGTGCTTCGATGGGAGAGCAGGCGGGCGCAGGCAGGCGTACCCCCAGACAGGCGGACGCCGGCAGGGCCTTCAACTTCTCCCATCCAGACTGTCACTGTCGGCCCCGGAATCGCACCGGGTCGTGCCCTTGCGGGCTCGCGGGCTGTACCGCCGGTGGGGACTTGCACCCCGCCCCGAAGTTGTGGCTGGAAGTACGCTACCGGCGACCCGGGGCCGGTGTCAACTGGTCGGAATCGGCGGAGCCGCGGATCCGCGGATCGGAGGTCGGGTAAAGGCAGGCTGCGGCCGCTCCACGCGGCCGGCTCGCCCCTCAGCGCTTCTCGAACGCCGCGCCAAGGCTCCGCGTATGGACACCGCGAGGCGACCGCGCGAAGCCGGTTCGCTCCGCCAGCGCGATTGTCGCGGCGAAACCCGCCTCGCTGACATGGCCCTTCGGCTCGCTGATCACGAGCGTCCCGCCCGCGCGCAACACCCGGTGGAGCTGAGACAGGAACGCGCCGGGGTCGGGAAGCTCGTGGATGACGTGGATGGCCAGCGCGAGATCGATTCTCCCGACCCAGGCGTCGATCCGGAGGTCGGTCGCGTCGGCGACCACCGTCTCGACCCTGTCGAGAACGCCCGCTCTCCGCGCCCGCCGCCGCAGCCCCTCCAGCATCTTCGGCTGCAGGTCCACGCAGACCACGCGTCCCGACGACCCGACGAGGCGAGCCAGGGGCACGCTGAAGAACCCCATCCCGCAGCCTGGTTCGAGCACGGTCATGCCCGGCTGGACGAAGGGCCCGAGGATCGCCTCGGGCCTCTCGAAAAGCCGGCGCACCGGGCTGGCCAGGAAGGGACCCAGCCACCACGGGCAGACGCTGTGCGCCTCGTTGGGCGCAGGGACGGAGGCAGCAGGCTTGGTCATGACTTCCCCCAAATCAAGAGCCGGACGCTCAGTCGACCCGGTAGTGGCACCCGCGGCTCTCGCGCGCCTCCATCGCCGCCAGCAGCACGGCCAACGCCGTCTGCACGCCGTTGCGGAGGCTGATGAGGGCGTCGCTCAACTCCGAGCGCGCGTAGAAGCGGCCGATCTCGAGATGGAGCTCGCGCAGGATCTCGTGCGCCCGATCCAGGCGCCGATGGCTGCGAACCAGGCCGACGTAGTTCCACATCGTCTGCCTGATTGTCAGCCAGTCCTGTGCGATGAGGGCCGGGTCCACCGGCTCGCTCTCGCGCCGCCAGGAGGCGATCGACGGCAGTCGCTCTCCCGGTGCAGCCGCGATTTCCCGCCCCGCGTCGCGGCCCGCACGCGTACCCCACACCAGGCACTCGAGCAACGACGTGCTGGCCAGCCGGTTCGCACCGTGCAGCCCGGTGCACGACACCTCCCCGACGGCGTACAGGCGCCGCATGCTCGATCGGCCGTCCAGGTCGACCGCGATGCCGCCGCAGCTGTAGTGCGCGGCCGGCACGACGGGAATGGGCTGCGCCGTGATGTCGATCCCCACCTGTCGGCAGCCTTCGTACACTTGCGGAAAGCGCTCGCGCACCCATGCGGCCGGCTTGTGGGAGATGTCCAGGTAGGCGCACGGCGCTCCCGTCTCGTGCATCATCTGGTGGATGCCGCGCGCGACGATGTCGCGGGGCGCCAACGAGCCGGCCGGGTCGTAGCCGGTCATGAATTCCCGGCCGCGGTCGTCCACCAGCCGCGCGCCTTCGCCGCGCAGCGATTCCGAGATCAGGAACCGTTCGCCCGGATGGTAGAGCGTGGTGGGGTGGAACTGGACGAACTGCATGTTGAGACAGCGCGCGCCGGCGCGGTAGGCCATCGCCACGCCGTCGCCGCACGCCCCGGGGGGGTTGGTCGTGTGGAGATAGACCCGGCCGAGACCGCCGGTCGCCAGGATCGTGCGGCGGGCCAGCACCGTCTCGACATTGCGCGTCTCCTGGTCGAACACGTACGCGCCGACGCAGGTGGGGGGATAGTAGACATCGAGCGGGTCGCTCGAGTGATGGGACAACGTGAGGAGATCGATGGCGGTGCGACCCGTCACCACGGTCACCAGCGGCTCCCGCTGCAGCGCCGCGAGCATGGCCGTCTCGATCGCGCGGCCCGTCGAGTCCCGGCAGTGCGCGATGCGCGCGACCGAATGAGCCGCCTCGGCGGTCAGGTCGAATCCCCCGCCGGCCGCACGGTCGAAGGGAACGGCCACGTCCTCCACCAACAGGTCTTGCACGAGTCGCGGCCCTTCGCGGCTGAGCAGCTCGACGGCAGCCGGGTCCGACACGCCCGCGCCCGCCTTGAGGATGTCCTCCGCGAGGCGCTCGGATGAATCGATCGCTCCGCGAGCAATGATCCCGCCCTGCGCGTACCAGGTATTCGACTCTTCCGGGCGCTCGGCCTTGGTCAGCACGAGCACGCGGGCGCCAGCCCTGGCCGCCGCCAGGGCCGCTGCGCACCCGGCGAGGCCGCTGCCGATCACGAGTACGTCGCAGTCATGCATCGTTGAGCGTTCACCGTTGAGCGTTAACCGTTGAGCGTTGACCGTCCGGCGGATCGTCGTTCACCGTTGACCGTTGAGCGTTAACCGTCCGGCGGATCGAAGTCCAGGGCGATGTCGACCGACGGCGCGGAGTGCGTCAGGGCGCCGACCGAGATCGTGTCCACGCCGGCCTCGCCGTAGGCGCGAATGTTCTCGATCGTAATCCCGCCCGACGCTTCGATCCAGCAGGCGGCGCCGCGCGGGTGCTGCCGGATCCGCACGACGGCCACCGCGACCCGCTCCGGCGGCATGTTGTCCAGGAGGACGGCGTCGAGGCCGATCTCCAGGGCCTCGTCCAGCTGCTCCAGCGAGTCGACTTCGAGCTGAACCGGGAGTCGATGCGGGGGGAAGCGCTTCGCCGCCCGCAATGCCGGGCCGATGCCGCCGGCCGCTGCCACGTGATTGTCCTTGACGAGGATGGCGTCATACAGGCCGAACCTGTGGTTCCGCCCGCCGCCCACTCGCACCGCATACTTCTCCAGGCGGCGCAGGCCCGGAGTGGTCTTGCGGGTATCGGAGACCGACGCGCCGGTGCCGGCGAGCGCGTCTGCATACCGGCGCGTGATCGTGGCGATGCCGGACAGGCGCTGGAGCAGGTTCAGCGCCAGGCGCTCGCCGGTCAGGATGGGAGCCGCGGGGCCGTGGAGGCGTGCGAGCCGGGCGCCGGCCGGCACGCACTCGCCATCCTGCACGTCGATCCTGAAATTCACGATTGAATCGAGCTGGCCGAAGACCGCCCGCGCAAGGAACAGCCCGGCCACGCAGCATGGCTCGCGCGCCACGATCCGCGCGCCCGCTGTCGCCCCCGACGGCACTACTCGCTCCGTCGTGAGGTCGCCCTCCCCGACGTCCTCCGCGAGGAACCGGTGGATTTCGTCGCGCACGAACGCGGCGTCGAGCGCCCGGTCGGCAAGGCGAAGGTAAGGGTCGGTAGTCATCGTGGCTTCGCGAGGACGGACAGGTGTGGCCGTGGCGGCTACGCGGCGCTGATCTCGAGCATCCGCTGCAGCGGCGCCAGGCACCGGCGGCGAAGATCGTCCGGCATCGTGATCTCCGGCCGCCGGTCGCGCATGCACAGGTAGACCTTTTCGAGCGTGTTCAGGCGCATGTACGGGCACTCGTTGCACGAGCAGCCGCTGTCGGAGGGAGCGGGGATGAACTCCTTGTCCGGGCACGCCTTCTTCATCTGGTGGATGATCCCCGGCTCCGTCACCACGATGAACGACCTCGCCGGGCTCGAGGTGGCGAACTTCAAGATCGAGGTCGTGGACCCGACATGGTCCGCGAGCCTGAGGATCCGCTCCTCGCACTCGGGGTGCGCGAGCACGAGCGCACCCGGATTCTCGGCCTTCAGGCGCAGCAACTGGCGCTCGGAGAAGGTGACGTGCACCGAACAGGACCCGGGCCACAGGAGCATGTCTCGGCCCGTTCGCTTGATCAGGTACCGGCCCAACTGCTGGTCGGGGGCGAAGAGGATCGGCCGGTCCGCGGGCACGCTCGCGATGATCCGCTCGGCGTTGCTCGACGTGCAGATGACGTCGCTCAGCGCCTTCACGCCGGCGCTGCAGTTGATGTAGCTGATGACCTCGTGGTCGGGGTGCGCGTGCAGGAAGCGCTCGAACAGCGGCGCCGGGCAGTTGTCAGCCAACGAACACCCGGCAGCAAGATCGGGAAGCAGCACCAACTTGTCGGGGTTGAGGATCTTTGCCGTCTCCGCCATGAAGTGGACGCCGCAGAACACGATCGTGCGCGCATCGGTGCGGGCGGCCGCCTGCGCCAGTGCCAGGCTGTCGCCAATCACGTCGGCGATGTCCTGGATGTCGGGATCCTGGTAGAAGTGCGCCAGGACGACGGCATCCAGTTCGCGCTTGAGCCGCTCGATTTCCTCGAAGAAATCGAGCGTGGGATCCAACGGCGGCGAGACGAGGGTATCCGTCATGGTCTGTGGTCAACTGTGCGGGAACGAGGCGAAACCGTCAAGCGGGACCGGCCGCCGGCCACTCGGCTGAAGCCTCCTCCCACGACCCACACTCGGCTCAAGCCTCGTGCTACACCCTCTATCCTATAATTCCCTCGTGCCCGATGCTCGCTGCGTGTATTGTCGGAAGAGGTTGGTGGACCCCCGCTGGAGGCCGTTCTGCAGCGAGCGCTGCAAACTGCTGGATTTGTCGAAGTGGGTGGACGGCGACTACCGGGTCCCGGGCGAACCGGTCGAGGAACAGCGCGATGACGACGAAGATCGTGAAGGGTAAGGCGGTGGCGACGGGCATCGTGCTTGTGGCCTTATCGGCCATCTTGCCGACCGCCTGCGCGGCGTCCGCCGCCGCGCAGGCGCGCCCGGTGGCCGCGCCCAAGCCCGCCCAGGCGGCCGCGGCCCCTGCCCCACAGGGAGCGAAAGTGACCTTCGACGGCTCGCGAGCCTACGACTATGTGCGCAACGTGGTGGCGTTCGGGCCGCGGCCCGCCGGCTCCGCGGCGCTCGACCAGACGCGGCAGTACATCAAGAAGGAGCTGAAAGCGCTCGGCATCGACACCGTCGAGCAGCCGTTCGACGCCGACACGCCGCTCGGCCGCTTCCACATGGTCAACCTGATCGCCCGCATCCCTGGCGCCTCGCCGGAGCGCATCGTCTTCGCCGGCCACTACGACACAAAACTGTTTCGGCAGTTCCGGTTCGTGGGCGCGAACGACGCCGGGTCGAGCACGGCGTTCCTCCTGGAGTGGGCGCGCGTGCTCAAGGCGCGGCCCAACAAGTTCACGAGCGAACTGCTCTTCCTCGACGGCGAGGAGGCGATGCGATCCGAGTGGATCGATCCCGACAACCGCTACGGCAGCCGCCACTACGTGCGGACCGGGCAACAGGACGGGTCGATCAAGCAGCTTCGGGCGATGATCCTGGTGGACATGATTGGCGACCGCGACCTGCGCATCAAGCGCGAGGCCGAGTCGACGCGCTGGCTCAAGGACGCGATCTGGGGGGCCGCGAAACGCCTGAAGTACGGCGACGTGTTCGTGGACGAGGAGACGCCCATCGAGGACGACCACGTCCCGTTCCTCGACGGCGGCGTACCGGCCGTGGACATCATCGACCTCGACTACGCGCCGTGGCACACCGCCGGCGACACGCTCGACAAGGTGAGCGCGCGCAGCATGCAGATTGTCGGGGAGGTCCTGTCCGAGGCGCTGCCGGAAATCGAGAAGAGATTGGCCAAGAAGTAGCACAGGGCTGAAGCCGGTGCCTTCCGATGTTCTCGGGTTCGGCCGAGCATCCACGGAAGGAGCAGGCCCTCAGCCCTGACGGTTCGGCCGAGGATCCACGGAAGGAGCAGGGCTTCAGCCCTGCTCTTCACCGACGCCTGACGTAAATCGCCCCCAAGCCCGGCGCGAGCACGAGGAGCGTCCAGAGCGTCGCTGATTTCAGTCCGTCGGCTGCGGCCGCCCGCATGGTCGCATCCATGTCGGCGCGCGGGCCGCCTCCCCGGACGAACGCGTCCTGCCGGTCCACGTAATCCCGCGCCCCAGCCTCGACGTGCCGGTCGAAGACCGCGTTCCAGGTGACGACGGCGGCGGCCAGCCAGGCCGCGACCGCCACCCGCCAGATCACCCGCCTCATCGCGTCACGCCTGCGGGCCGTACCGCATGACGACCGTCGTCATGTCGTCGCTCTGGACGGTGCCCGCGGCGAACTGCCGGACGGTCGAGACCAGTCCGTCCAGTACATCCTGGACGCTGGCCCCCGGCACCTGGTTGACCGAGGCCAGGATGCGATCGTCGCCGAATTCCTCGCCGTCGGCGTTCAGCGCCTCCGAGATGCCGTCGCTGAAGATGACCAGGAGATCGCCCGGCTTCAGCGGGATCGTCTCCTCCTCGTAACAGGCCATCGGGAACAGGCCACAGATCGTGCCGCCCTTTTCCAGCCGCCGCACGGTTCCGCCGCTCAGCAGGAACGGCGGGTTGTGGCCCGCGTTGCAGTACGTGAGCTGGCCGTCTGGCGTGAGCGCCGCGAGGAACATCGTCACGAACCGTGACTCGATCGCGCGGCGGATCAGGACCTCGTTGATGCGTGTCAGGGTCGCCGCCGGACCGCCTCCCGACGAAGTCTGGGCGGCCAGCACGCCCTGGATGACCGCCGTCAGCAGGGCCGCGGGGGCGCCCTTGCCCGACACGTCCGCCACGCAGAATCCCGGCCGGCCGTCGGCGAACGTCAGGTAGTCGAAGAAGTCTCCGCCGATCGCGCGGCAGGGCACGGTCCGGCCGACCGCGCTGAAGTACGACAGGGACCACGCGGGCGGCGGCAGCAAGGCCTGCTGGATTTCCGCAGCGATCCGCAGTTCCTGTTCCATTCGCGCCTTCTCCACCGCCTCGCGGTAGAGCCGGGCATTCTCGATCGCCACCGCCGCCTCGGTCGCCAGCGTCTCGAGGCCGGTGCGGACGCCGCCCGACGCGAGCGTGCCGCGCTCGCGGCTATCCAGGTACAGGACGCCGATCCGCTTCTCCTCGGTGGACGCGTCGGCCTCCTCCACGTAGCGGACCAGGCGAAGCGGAATGCAGAATACGTGGCGGATACCGATGGCAATCGTGCCGGCGTGCGCGGCCGGGAGGTCGCCCTGCAGCAGGTCGGCCACCACGCGGGCCTCGCCCTTGGTGAACACTTCCTCGGGGATCTTGCGGCTCGTCTCGAAGGTCTTGCCCGACAGGGTCACCCGGCCGCGGGCCCGCGCCAGCTTGAACTCGAGGTGGCCAGCCGGGTCAGCGAGCATGATGAAGCCGCGCTCGGCTCCGCTCAACTCGATAGCCGAGTCGATGACCATCGCGAGGACTTCGTCCAGCACGCGGGCGGACCCCAGGGCGCGGAGGCCCTCGAGGAGCGTCGCGACCTGGCGCAGCTCACCGCCCGCGCTCGTCGTCAGCCGCTCGCTGCTGTCGTGGCGCAGATCGCCCTCGGACAGGAACACCATTTCGATGCCGCCGCTCTGCCCGAGGCGGATCAGGTCGCCGTGCTTCAGGGACTGCTCCGCCACCTGGACGCCGTTGACGAACGTGCCAAAACGCGACTGCCGGTCGCGAATCACGAACGCGGCGCCGGCGCGCGCGATCTCCGCGTGCTCGCGTGAGATGTCCGCCGCCGTCAGCCGGAGGTCGTTCCCGGTCCGGCGGCCGATCGCGAACGACTCCTTGTCGATCGGCACTACACGACGGCCCAAGGGCTCGCTGATCTCGAGGCGCGCTTGTGTCATAGAGTCTTGCTGGAAAATATTGCCCCCGGAATTGTACTCCTGCCCGCCCCCGGGGACAACTCGCGCTCCTCGCCTGTCGTCACCGCCGGCGCTGGAAGAGCCGCCACGCGAGCGCGATTGCCGCCAGCCCGGCCACCAGCCACGACACCAGGCGCGGCGCCTCGCCGGCCGCTGCCTGCGCCATGAACAACGCCGCCAGGACAAGGATCAGCAGCGCGAGGATCAGCGGCACCCGGCTCCGCGGTTGGACGGGCCGGCCGGGTTTCACTTTCGCTTCGAAGGTGGCTGCCCCGCACCGGAAGCACACCAGCGCCTTGTCGGCAATCTCGGTTCCGCAATTCTTGCAGATCATGGCTACGCCGCTCCCACCCGCCGCGGGACGAACAGCCGCGCGATGGCCATCAGAACGAGCACCGCGCCGAACGTGCAGACAATCGTCGCCCCCGTTGGCAGGTCGAGCTTGAGCGACAGGTAGACGCCGATGGCCGACACGACGGTCCCCATGGTCCAGCCGATCGCGAGGCGCCGGCCGATCCGCTCCGCGTATAGCATCGCGCCAACCGACGGCACGATGAGGTAGCAGAAGACGAGGAGAACGCCTGCAATCGACACGGACGAGGTGACGACGAAACCGAAGGAGGCGTAGAAGAGGAAGTCCCAGAGGCGGACGGAGATGCCGCTCTCCTCGGCGCGCCGGTGGTCCATGGAGATCGCCAGGAACTTCCGGCGGAAGACGTAGTGGAAGAGGCCGACGGCGCCGTAGAGGACGGCCGTCTTCGCCACTTCCGGCCACGAAACCGCGAGGATGTTGCCCACCAGCATGTCCTTCAGGTGCTCGCTCTCCGAGGTGGCCTTGCTCATCGCGAGGATCGCCGCTGCGGATGCGACCGCGTAGGCGATGCCGATGATGGCTTCCTGCGGAATGCGCGCGTGCCGAACGCGAATCGTGGAGAAGACCGCGGCGCCGATGAAGGTGAACCCCAGGCTGATCCAATAGACGAGCGGCGCGTGCGGGTCGCCGGCGCTGCCGGGGAGCAGCAGCGCGATGGTAGCGCCGAGGGCGGCGATCTGCGCGAGCGACAGGTCGACGAAGATCACCCCCCGTTCCACCACGTGCACGCCCAGGTAGGCGTGGATGCCGGTGAGGATCAGGCTGGCCACGAAGGGCGCCGCCAGGAACTGGAGAATCGTCAGGTCCATGCAATCGCTCAAGACAGGCGAGACGCCTGTCCTACCGCTCCGACAGGCGAGACGCCTGTCCTACTTCAACGCCGAAACGATCAGGTTGATATCGTAATCGAAGAGCTTGAAGTAGTCCGTAATCTCCTTCTCGCCGCCGACCGAGGGCGCCATCACCAGCACCTTCGCCCCCGTGTCGCGGGAGATGGCGTTGGGCGTCTTCAGGTCGAAGTAGGGTTCGACGAATATCAGCTTGACCCCCTGGCGCTTGATCTCCTGCATCAGGTCGAGCGTGTGGCTCGGCGAGGGCGGGATGCCGGGCCGCGGCTCGACGTAGCCCATCACATCCAGGTGAAAGTGATCGGCGAAGTTCGGCCACGACCGGTGGTAGGTCGCGATCTTCATCCCCTTGATTGGGGCCAACTGGCTGTCCCACCGCTTCTCGGCCTCCGTCAGCCGCTTCTCGAAATCCGCCAGACGCTGGGCGAAGTAGCTCGCGTCGGCCGGCTGGAGCTGCGCGAACTTCTTCTGCATGGACTGCGCGATGCGCCGGCCGTTCTCGGGGTCCAGCCAGTAGTGCGGGTTGCCCTGGGGGTGCACGTCGCCCATCGCCCGCGTGATCTGGCCGGTCGGCAGTTCCAGGATCTGCACGGTTTGCGACGCGTCGAGGTAGCCTTCCCCGCCCGGCTGGATCTTCGCGTTGCGGCTCTGCGTGATGAGCGGCGGCAGCCAGCCGATTTCCAGCTCGCGCCCGACGACGATGAGCAGCTGGGCCTTGTTCAACTTGAGCACGAAGCTGGGCTTCGGCTCGACGAAGTGCGGGTCCTGGTAGCCCTTCGCAATCGAGTCGACGTCGATGCGATCGCCGCCCACCTCGCGGGCGAGCGACGCCAGGTCCTCGGTCGTCGCCACCACGTTCAGCTTGCCGGCCGCGCGAGGCGCGGCCGTCACGGCCACAACCAGCAACGCCACCACGCGCAGGGTGCGCGAACCGAGAGGCGAGAACAGAGAACTGAGAACTGAGAACGAGTGGCGGTCTCTCACGCTGTCTCCTTCAGCCAGGCCCTAAGCCTTTGGCCCTGAGCCTTGAGCCTCCCTAGAACGCATGCGCGCCGTGCGCGCCGATCGAGAACAGGAACTGGAACAGGAATTCGTTGGCCACCGACGGTGAATCGCCATACCGCGTGCGCCGGTACTGCCCGCGCACCTGGCTGAACTCGCTCGGCCAGTACGTCAGGAGCACCGATCCTCCCTTGTCCGTCACGTGCGCGTCGGTCGCACGATCCGAGTAGTCGAAACGCAGGCCGCCAAACCATCGCCTCCCAAACTGGTATTCGCCAGCTACGTAGGCGCCAAACGACTGCGGCACCGATCCCAGCTCGCTGCGCCGGCTCCAGGTCATCTCGGTGCGTGCGAGGAACCGCTTGTAGATGGCGCGCCGCAGCGGCCGGTAGCGGAACGTGGCATCGAAGCCAATCAGACGCGTGGTGCCGTGGGTGGCCGCGTCGTTGTGCCCGTACGCGACAGACCCGCCGACGTCGAGATTGGACGACTCCGAGATGTCCTGGTACCCCCGAAGGTGACCGACGTAGGTCAGGTCGCTGCGGCTCGGCGCGCGGAAGATCGCCGACTCCCCGCTGAACACCTCGCCGGTCGCCTCGAGGAACAGCCAGCGGTTCGGGATGAGGCGCGACACGGAGAACCCGGCATCGGTGATGCCTTCTTCGCCGCCGGCCAGGTTGACCGTCATCAGCGGGCGATCGGTCCACGGCAGCACGTGGCTGTGCATCTGGTTCACCTTGCCGTAGGCCGCGTGCACCTTGCCCACCTTGGCGAGGAACCCGCCCGGAAGGCTGGTCAGCGTCAGGAAGCCTTCCTCGAGTGCCACGCTGCCGTCGCCGCCCACGCTGATGAAGAAGTCGGCGCGGGCGTACGGATCGACGATGGCTTGGTACGAGACCTCTGCCTCGCTCATCTCGAGCGCGGGTGAGGGCGCGACGCGGTTGCTGCCCGCGGCGCCGAGGAAGTTGCCGATCACCGCCATGTCGGGGTTGAAGATCTTCGACAGCGCGGAGACGTTCCCGTAGACCGGCAGCGAGCCCTGCGGCCCGCCGGAGCCCGCGGCGCCCGGCGGTACCTCGACGCCCTGCCCGGCGCCGGCAGCGCCGGCTTGCGGTGGCGCGGCCTGGGCCTCCACCGGCGGCGCAACGGCCGGCAGCGGCGGCGCAGCGGTCGGTTGCGGCGCGGCGGGAGGCCCGGCGGGCTGACCTGCTGGTGGCTGCGCGACGACGGGTGGCTGCGCTGCCGAGGGTTGCGGGGCAGCCGTTCGCCCGGCCTCGATGGCCGCCAGCCGCGCCTCGAGAGCCGCGAGGCGGTCGCCGTACTGCTGCCGAAGCGTGTCGAACTCCTGCCGCAGGCGTTCCACCTCCGCGCGTACCGCCTGCGCCGCTGCCGCCTGGTCTGCCGGCGAAGCGGTGGGCGTGGTCGGAGCCTGCGCGGACGCAGGCCAGGCCGCGAATGAAAACAGGGCGATCAGAGCGACCGCCAGGGGGCCTTTCGCTCGCATGGCGTCATTCTTCTCCGCTGTCCGGACGATCGTGGCGATCGGATCCGTTCCGAGCAGGGCCGCCTCGGACTTCTCCGACCCGGTCAGCCATGCTTGGAGGGCAGGCGGACATGCCCGCCCCCAACCGGGTTCGACTCAGATGATGGGATGTGGTCGCGCCTGATTCAGGCGATGACGGGGGGCGCGCGATCGACCGCGGGTGCCGTCGCCACGACGCCGTCGCGGAGCGACCCGATCGAGACGACGAGGCCTGCATCCGAGCGGTCGCCGGGAAGAAAGGCGGCCGGCTGCGCCGTGGACGAGACCGATTCCACGGAGGCACAGACGAGGCAGTGGGGAGCGCCGTGACCCGAGCAGGCGAACTCGTGGAGCAGCGCCGGGCCAACCATGACCACGAACGCGTAGATCGCGAGCGCAAGTGCTGCCGGGGCACGCAGCGGGGGGCGGCAGCTCGCCATGAGCATGTAGTTCAATTATATACTGCCAACATGATTCCCCTGCGCGACGTGATCCCGTCACGCACCACGCCCGTCGTCACGATCGTCATCATCGTCCTGAACGCTCTCGCCTTCCTGTTCGAGCTGATGCTGCCCGGTGCCGAGCGCCAGGGGTTCATCCGCGAGTGGGGCATCGTCCCCGCCGCCTTCGCGTGGTCCACCGTGATCTCGTCGATGTTCCTGCACGGCGGCTGGCTGCACTTCCTCGGGAACATGTGGTACCTGTGGATCTTCGGCGACAACGTCGAAGACCGCCTCGGCCATGCCCGCTACCTCGTGTTCTACCTGCATGTGCGGCGCGGTGGCCGGCCTGGCTCAAACGCTCGTCAACCCGGACTCGTACGTGCCGACCATCGGGGCCAGCGGCGCGATCGCCGGGGTGATGGGCGCCTACTTCGTGCTCTACCCGCAGTCGCGCGTCCTGACGCTCATCCCGCTGTTCATCTTCATCGAGATCCTGGAGATCCGCGCCATCTACTTCCTCGGCTTCTGGTTCCTGATGCAGCTGTTCAGCGGCGTCGGTTCCATTGCCCACACGACGGGCACCCAGAGCGGCGGCGTCGCCTTCTGGGCGCACGTTGCCGGGTTCGCGGCCGGGCTCGGCGGCGTCTTCGTTTTCCGCCAGCCGCTGCGGCAGCGGGTCGAATGGTGGAACGACTGACGCGGAAGTCGACGGAGTCGTACCGTGCCCCCTGACGTGGTCGTGGTCGGTGCGGGGCCGGCTGGCGCGACGGCCGCGATCGTGCTGGCGCGGGCCGGCGTGCAGGTGACCCTGCTCGACCGTGCCCGGTTCCCCCGCGACAAGCTATGCGGCGACACGCTCAATCCCGGCACGATCGCCATCCTGCGCCGCCTGGGAATCGAGGACGAGGTCACATCGGGAGCCGTACGCCTCGAGGGGATGCGGCTCACGGGACCGGGTGGCGCCAGAGTGGAGGGACGCTACCCGGCTGGAGTGACGGCGGCCGCGCTGCCGCGACGGGACCTCGACGTGCGAGTGGTGCGCGCCGCGGTCAGTGCCGGCGCGACGTTCGAGGAAGGCGTGACGGTCGAAGCGGCGCTCCTTCGCGGAACAACGCGCGGCACGATCGTCGCGGGCGTCAGGATACGCGCCGCGGGCGGCGCGTCCGAGATCTCCGCCCCGGTGACCATTGCTGCGGATGGCCGGTCGTCGGTGCTCGCCTCGTCGCTCGGCCTGTCGCGGCGGCCGGCCTTCCCCGGCAGGTGGGCCATCGGCAGCTACTACGAGAACGTCGGCATGCTGGTGCCGCTCGGCGAGATGCACGTGCGCGGCGGCCACTATCTGGGCGTGGCGCCGTTGCCCGGCGGACTCGCAAACGCCATCCTCGTACTCCCGCTGACGGCCATGCGCGGGCAGCACGAGCCGGTCCCGCGGCTCCTGGCCCATGCGCTCGCGCGCGACGCGGAACTCGCGCCGCGCTTCGCCCACGCCCGGCCGGTCGCGCCGCCGGCAATCCTCGGCCCGATGGCCGTCGACGTCCGTCCCCCGGCGTGCGATGGCTTGCTTGTCGCCGGAGACGCCGCCGGGTTCATCGACCCGATGACCGGCGACGGGATGCGGTTTGCCATTGCGGGCGGCGAGCTGGCGGCCCTGGCGGCCCTGGCGGCCCTGGAGCACGGATGGGACGGCGTTCAACACCGCCTGGCTCTCCGCCGGCGCCAGTTGTTCGGGAAGAAGCGGCTGTTCAACCGCGCCCTCCGCCGCCTGACGGCCTCGGCCGCCGCAGTCAGGACGATCGATGCGTCCGCCCCGGTGCTGTCGCTGCTGCTCTCGAGGGTAATCTCGTACGCGGGCGACGTGGGACGGTAACAAAGACAAGCGAAGGAAAGGAAGAGAGGCACAGAGGCACGGAGAAGACGGAGCAGCCCTTCGGCGGTCGGCCATTGGCCGACCGCCTCCGCGGGGCGAGGCGTGTCGAATCGAACACGCCCTCAATGCCCCGGGCGTGTTCGTTCGGCACGCCTGCCCCGCGCTGCGCGCGCGGTCGCGCCGATGGGCTGCCGCCCCCCGCACGAAAGCGCATGTCGCGTCGGGTCTCTGTGTCTCCGTGTCTCTCTTGTTCCCTCTTTGTGATCTTCGTGATCTTGGTGGTCAAATCCGTAGACGGGCGCTAGCAGGGCGGGCTGCAGGGACATGACGCAGGTGATCGCGTGGCTGGGAGGAGGCGCGTTCGTTGCCGCGCTCGCGTACTTCTCCTACACGTACGCCGTCACGCTCGGACGTCCGGCGACGACGGACGGTAGCGCTCATCCAGGCCGTCCTCGTCAACACGCTCCTGTTCTCCCTGTTCGCCGCGCACCACAGCGTCTTTGCCCGCCCGTGGATGAAGCGCCTCGTGGTGCGCCTCGTCTCTCCATCGCTCGAGCGCTCGTTCTACGTCTGGGTGGCCAGCCTGCTCCTGATCCTCGTCTGCGCGGCCTGGCAGCCCGTGCCGGAGGTCCTCTATCGCCACGACGGCTGGGTGGCCGCGCTGCACGTCGCGTGCGTGGCGGCTGGCATCGTCCTGATCGCGCTCGGCGCGCGCCGTCTCGCGCCGCTCGAGCTGGCCGGGATCAACCAGGCCCTCGGTCGCCGGCCCGGCCGCACGGAACCGCTCGTCGTCTCGTTTCCCTACAGTCTCGTACGCCACCCGATCTACCTCGGGTGGGTCCTCGTCGTCTTCGGCGCTCCTCTCATGACCACGAGCCGATTCCTGATGGCCTGCCTCAGCACCGCGTATGTCGCCATTGCCATCCCCTGGGAGGAACGCCTCCTCGTGCGGCAGTTCGGGCACGATTACGAGGCGTACCGTCAGCGGGTGCGCTGGAGGATGATCCCGTTCATCTACTGACGATTGGCGGTTGGACGAGTGGCGGTCGGCGAGCGCTTGCCCGCCACGGCTGGCTCCTCACACGGCCGCCGCTCACCGCAGCCGTCAGC
Organism: uncultured Acidobacteriota bacterium; assembly: GCA_963724775.1. Lineage (GTDB taxonomy): Bacteria > Acidobacteriota > Vicinamibacteria > Vicinamibacterales > Fen-181 > CAVRWB01. Next base: position 132,825 of record CAVRWB010000011.1, on the reverse strand, counting down.
CGTGTGAGAAAATCGATTCATGGAGACCCCCACTCCGCAACAGCTCCCCGACGAGCTTCCGGTCGTCCCGCTTCGCCGCTCCGTCCTCTTCCCGCTGACCGTTCAGCCGCTTGCCGTCGATCGCCCCGTGTCGGTCGAGTCGATCAACCGAGCGCTCGGCAGCGACCGCATGGTCTTCCTCACGCTGCAGCAAACCGAGGCCGACGATCCGCAGCCGCGTGATCTCCTTCCAATTGGCACTGTCGGCATCATCCGCCAGATGGCGAAGGCGCCGGGCGGAGCGGGCCTCCACGTGCTCGTCGAAGGCGTCGCGCGCGCGAGAGGTGACATCACGCGCCAGGACAGCGTCCTCTCGGCACGGCTCACGATGCTGCCCGAGGAGGAGGAACAGTCGATCGAGGTCGAGGCGTACGTCCGGACGCTGCGCGAGCAGATCGATCGCGCCCTGAACCTCGCCAGCGGCCTGTCGCAGGAGCTTCGCCCGATCGTCATGAGCATCGACGAGCCGATGCGGCTCGCGTACCTCGTGGGCAGCCTGATCGACATGAAGGTCGAGGACAAGCAGAAGCTCCTCGAAGAGAACCGGCTCGTGGTGAAGCTCCAGGCGGTGTCCGGCGCGCTCGCGCGCGAGATCTCTCTTCTCGAACTGAAGGGCAAGATCGAATCGCAGGCGCAGCAGGAAATGACCGACGCGCAGCGTCAGTACTACCTGCGGCAGCAGCTGAAGGCGATCCAGGAGGAGCTTGGGGAGAAGGAAGGAGCCGAGATCGCGGACCTGCGCGGGCGCGTCAACAATGCTGCGCTGTCGGAGGATGCCCATCGCGTGGCGCAGCGTGAGGTGGATCGCCTCGAGCGGATGACGCCGGCCTCGCCGGAATACCAGATGATCCGGACGTACCTGGACTGGATTCTCGACGTCCCGTGGACGAAGACCACCGAGGATCGCCTGGACCTCGTCGAGGCGCGGAAGGTCCTGGACGAGGATCACTACGACCTCGACAAGGTCAAGGAACGGATCGTCGAGTACCTCGCGGTGCGGAAGCTGAAGGGCGACATGAAGGGGCCGATCCTCTGCTTCGTCGGCGCCCCCGGGGTGGGAAAAACGTCGCTCGGCCAGTCGATCGCGCGCGCCATGAACCGGAAGTTCGTGCGGATCTCCCTTGGCGGCGTCCGCGACGAGGCGGAAATCCGCGGTCACCGCCGGACCTACATCGGCGCGCTCCCCGGGCGGATCATCCAGGCGCTGAAGCAGGCCGGCTGCGCCAACCCCGTCTTCATGCTCGACGAGATCGACAAGGTGAGCGTCGGCTTCCAGGGCGACCCCGCTGCCGCGCTCCTCGAGGTCCTCGACCCGGCCCAGAACAACACGTTCCGCGACCACTACCTCGAGATCAACTACGACCTCTCGCGCGTCCTCTTCATCGCCACGGCCAACCAGCTCGGCACCGTGCATCCGGCCTTGCTCGACCGGATGGAGATCATCACGCTCGCCGGGTACACCGAAGAAGAAAAGGTCCACATCGCGCGCCGCTACCTGATTCCCCGGCAACTCTCGGAACACGGGCTCGCGGCCGACGCCGTCGAGCTCGAAGACGAGGCACTGCGGGCGGTGATCTCCGCAGTACACCCGGGAGGCGGGCGTCCGCAGCCTCGAACGGCAGGTGGGCGCCATCGCGCGGAAGGTGGCCGCGCGCGTGGCGACTGCCGGCGCCACGCCGGCCGCGTGGCCCGTCAGGGTGAGGGCGGCGGATTTGCCGGAGTACCTCGGGCCGCCGCGCATTCACGGCGAGGTGGCGTTTCGCACGTCGAGGCCCGGCGTGGCGACCGGCGTCGCGTGGACCGAGACCGGCGGCGACGTGCTCTTCATCGAGGCGACGCTGATGCCGAGCGGCAAGGGCGAGGTGACGCTCACCGGGCAGCTCGGCGCCGTGATGCAGGAATCGGCTCGCGCCGCGGTGAGCCACATCCGCGCGAACGCCGGCGAGCTCGGCGTGGACCCGGCCTTCCTCGCCCAGCACGACCTGCACGTGCACGTCCCCGCCGGCGCCATCCCGAAGGACGGCCCGTCGGCCGGCGTGACGATGGCGACGGCGATCCTGTCGGCGCTGCGCCGCGAGCCCGTCGAACAGGACGTGGCCATGACCGGCGAAATCACGCTGAGCGGCCTCGTGCTCCCGGTCGGCGGCATCCGCGAGAAGGCGCTCGCGGCGCGGCGCCATGGCATCAAGACCTTCATCCTGCCGGCCCGCAACGAGGCGGACCTCGCCGAACTGCCCGAGGACGTGCGCAAGACCATGACCTTCGTCCCGGCGCAGACGATCGAAGACGTCCTGCGCGTCGCGCTGCCGACGCTCGCCGCCGCCAGGTAGCTGGCAGTTCGTGGCTGGCAGCTGGCAACTGGCAACAGGCAGTTGAGCAGGCCTGAAGGCCAGCTCCTTCCGATGATGCTTGGCAGCACTGTCTCTTGCGACTGGTAGTTGGCAGCCGTTGACACTCGGCAGCTGTTCTTCAGCCCTGTCTCGGCGTCACCTTCTCAGTTCTACCTTCTCAGTTCCCCATTTTCCGTTTACCCTTGTCTCCCCATGATCCGACCGCTCGTCTGGTACGTCTCGGGCCACGGCTTCGGGCACGCCTCGCGTGACATCGAGGTGATCAACGCCATCAAGGAGAGCCGTCCCGAACTCCCCGTCATCGTCCGCACGAGCGCGACGCGCTGGATCTTCGATCTCACGTTGAAGGCGACCGTTGATTTCCAGCCCGTGGAGGCGGACACGGGCATCGCCCAGATCGACAGCCTCCGGTTGGACGAGGCGGAAACGCTGCGGCGCGCGGCGGGCTTCTACGCGAGCTTCGGCCGGCGAGTCGCCGAGGAGGCGGCGTTCCTGAAGGACGCGGGCGCGCGACTGGTCGTCGGCGACATTCCGCCGCTGGCCTTTGCCGCGGCAGCCGCCGCCGGCCTCCCGTCGATTGCCCTCAGCAACTTCACGTGGGACTGGATCTACGAGGGCTATGAGCCCGAGGCGAATGGCGCGCCCGGGCTCGTGTCGCTCGTGCGCGAGGCCACCGCCAAGGCCGACTACTTCCTGCGCCTGCCGATGTGGGGCGGCTTCGACATGGCGCCGCCCGATTGGACGCTCGACATTCCGCTCGTTGCGCGCAAGTCGGCGCGGCCGCCAGCCGAGACCCGCCGGGCGCTGGGATTACCCGAGGACAAGACGCTCGTGCTGCTGTCGTTCGGCGGCCACGGGCTCAAGGGCCTGTCGCCCGACACGTTCGCCAGCTTCGGCGACGACTACGTGGCGGTGCTGACCGGCCACCTGGAGATGTCCGCCGCCGCGTGCCGCAGCCGGAGCGGCGTCGTGGAGTTCGACGAGCAGGCGCTCTACGATGCGGGCTGGCGCTACGAGGATCTCGTCGCCGCGGTCGACGTCGTGGCCACCAAGCCGGGCTACGGCATCATCGCGGAGTGCGCGGCGAACGAGACCGCGATGCTCTACACGTCGCGGGGCCACTTCGTGGAGTACCAGGTGCTCGTGCGCGAGATGCCGGCGTTCATCCGCTCGCGGTTCATCCCGCAGGACGCGCTGTTCGCCGGGAACTGGCGGCCGTATCTCGATGCGCTGCTGGCCCAGGCAGCGCCGGCGCCCACCGACGTGAGCGGAGCAACGGTCGGAGCGGAGACGATCCTCCGCTGGCTGACGTGACGGTTTTGACGACGCAACCACGGAGATAACGAAGACCACGAAGACGGCGGATCTCCTGTCGTGGACTGAGCGGTCTTCGCCGGACGGCCACGCGCAGGATCGTGCCGTGGCCGGCCGGGCGCGCGGGTGACGAAGGCGCGAAGTCGAGAAAGCGAGTAGAACGATCCGCTCTCGCTTCGTGCCGTCGCACCTTGCGCTCGCGCCGCTCAGCGGCGCCGAAGACCGCCGCTGTGTGACACGCGCTTCGTGTCCTTTGTGGTCTAATTCGTGGGCAGCGCAGTCAGCGTGACGGCAGTCCGTCAACAGCGAAGGAGTCATCGATGGCGAGTCGCCGGTCCTTTCTCAAATCCGCTGGCGTGACAGCCGGAGCGGCGCTCGTTCCGCTCGCCGCGCCCTTTCCTGCCCACGCCCAGCCCCCCGCCTTGCCGCCGTCGATCGCGGCGCTGCAGTCGATGCGGTCGAAGGCGACGCCGATCACCAACATCGAGCGGCTGCAGCGGATCGAGCAGGCGCGCCGGTTGATGGCCGACAGCGCGCTGGACGCCATCGCGATGATGGGCGGCACGTCGCTCGTCTACTTCAGCAACATCCGCTGGTGGAACAGCGAGCGCCTGTTCCTGATGATCCTGCCCGCCAAGGGCGCGCCGTTCTACGTGTGCCCCGCATTCGAGGAGGACCGCGCACGCGAGCAGATCTCGGCGGGGCCGCTGGGCGGCGACGCCGACGTGCGCACGTGGCAGGAGGACGAAGACCCCTACGCCCTCGTGGCCGCCGGCCTGAAGGACCGAGGCATCGCGACCGGCCGCCTGGGGTTCGAAGAGAAGACCTACTTCAACTTCGCGGACGGCGTGGCGCAGGTGGCGCCGGCGGTGAAGATCGTGAGTGCGACGCCCGTCACCGCGGGCTGCCGGATGATCAAGTCGGCGCACGAGGTCGAGCTGATGCGCCTGGCGTCGACGGTGACGTTGAAGGCGTACGCCGCCGCCTTCCGGGCGCTGCAGGACGGCATGACGCAGGACCAGTTTGCCGCGCTGGTCGCCTCGGCCCACTCGCGCCTGGGGTTCACCGGCGGCGCCGGCGCCCAGGTCGGCGTCTACAGCGCGCTGCCCCACGGCTCGATGACGCCCCAGGTGATCAAGGAGGGCACGATCATCCTCATCGACGGCGGGTGCAGTGTCGAGGGCTACAGCTCGGATCTCAGCCGCACGTTCGTCCTGGGCAAAGCCACCGTCAAGATGAAGCAGGTCTTCGACATCGTCCACCGCGCGCAGAAGACGGCCCTGGACACCGCGCGGCCGGGCATCCCGCTCGATGCCATCGATGCCGCCGCCCGCCGGGTGATCACCGAGGCGGGGTACGGACCCGGCTTCCGCTACTTCACCCATCGGGTGGGCCACGGCCTGGGGATGGACGGGCACGAATGGCCGTATCTCGCGAAGAACAACATGTTCGGGTGGACAACGTCGCTCGCCGCCCGGCCGGGCATGACCTTCAGCGACGAGCCGGGCATCTACATCCGCGGCGAGTTCGGCGTGCGCCTCGAGGACGACATGCTGATCACCGAGAAGGGTGCCGAGCTGCTCACGCCGCAGAGCCCATCTATTGAAGAGCCGTTTCAGGGAGTACTCGACTAGGCTGCCAGGGATCTTCGGAAGGCACGGGGCTTTAGCCCTGTGCCCCCCCGTGATATCTTTTGCATCCTGGCTCCTTCCTGCGCAGGGCGGCGGCCGACCGCGAGGCCGGCATCGCGCCCGCAGAATACCGAGGATTTCGGATGAACAGTGACCTCATCATCGGCATGGCCGGCTCCGGCGGCGACGGCATCGTGTCGGCGGGCGACTCCCTCATGACTTCGCTGGCGCTCGCGGGCTACCACGCGATGCTGACCAAGAGCTTCGGCCCCCAGATTCGCGGCGGCGAGTCGTCGTTCCGGCTCAGGGCGTCCACCAGCCCGGTGCTCGGGCCCGGCGGCACGCTGGACGTCGCCGTCGCCCTGAACTGGGACGATTTCCTGAAGTTCGGCGCCGAACTGCCCATCGGCGGCCAGACCATCGTCATCTACGACTCCAACACGAAAGTCGCGCCCAACGAGATCCCGGTTCCCGGCGTGAAGCCGGCCGAAGTCGTGGCCGTGGCCATCGAGGCGATGGCCAAGGAGACCGCCGGCTCCGAGAAGGCGAAGAACACCGTCGTGCTCGGGCTGATGGCCGGCTGGTTCGGCCTGGCGCCCGAGCACATCCGCGCCGGCCTGCGAAAGCGCTTCGCCAAGAAGGGCGAGGAAATCATGGCGCGCAACGAGCTGGCGTTCGAGGCCGGCCTCGCGTGGGCAAAGGACCACCCGCTCCACACGAGCCAGCCGCTCGCGCCCATGCCGGCCGGCAGCGGCGCGAAGATGGTGGCCGACGGCAACGACCTGTGTGCCGCCGCGGCCATCGTCGCCGGCTGCTCGTTCTTCGGCGGCTATCCGATCACCCCGTCGTCCGAGATCATGCACTTCCTCAACCGCGAGATCTGGAAGTACGGCGGCGTGATGCTCCAGTGCGAGGACGAGATTGCCGGCGTCGGCGCGTGCATCGGCGCGAGCTTCGCCGGGAAGAAGGCGCTCACGGCGACGAGCGGCCCCGGCATGTCGCTGAAGACGGAGATGATCGGCCTCGCGACGATTGCCGAGCTGCCGCTGGTCGTCGTCAATGTCCAGCGGGGCGGACCGTCCACCGGCATCCCCACGAAGAGCGAACAGTCCGACCTCTACCAGGCCGCATTTTCGGCGCACGGCGATGCCGCTCGCCCGGTGCTGGCCCCGATGAACGTGGCGGACACGTTCCCGGTGACGGTGGAGGCGTTCAACATCGCCGAGCGCTATCAGACGCCGGTGATCATCCTGTCGGACCAGGAGATCGCCCAGCGGAAAGAAGCCATCAACCGGCCGGTGACCGAGGGGCTGCACGTCGAGTCGCGCCGCGTCCCGACCGAGACCGAGCTCGGGAACTACGTGCGCTTCCGGATTACAGAGTCTGGCATCAGCCCGATCAGCCACCCCGGGATGAAGGGGGGCAATTACCTCGCGTCGGGGATCGAGCACACCGAGTCGGGAGCGCCGACGGCCGCCGGCTCCATCCACTCGAAGATGAACGAGAAGCGGCTGCGCAAGCTGAACCCGCTCAAGAGCCGCTCCGACCTGTTCGTCGTGGACGGGCCCGCCAACGCGCCGATGGCGCTCATCGCGTGGGGTTCCACGTCCGGGATCGTGCTCGAGGCGCTCGCGCTGGCCCGGCAGTCCGGCCTGCAGGTCAAGGCGCTGATCCCGCGGCTGCTCTACCCGGTCGCCGAGGAGGTCTACCACGATTTCCTCGCCTCGGTGAAGTGCGGCCTCGTCGTCGAGCAGTCGCACCAGGGCCAGCTCTATCGCCTCATCCGGATGTATGCGGACGTGCCGAAGGGGCTCAAGTCGTTCGCGAAGAGCGGCTCGAACCCGTTCAGCCCGGCCGAGATCGTCGATCGGCTGCGCGCCCAGTCGCGCGCCGTCAACGAGGAGCGTCATCCGGTCAGCCAGGCGGAGTAAAACAGGAATCAGGATTCAGGAATTCAGGAATCAGGATATGCCAACCACTGCTCTTCCGCCCGGCGCGGAGGCTTACCAGGCGAAAGACTACAAGAGCGACCTCAAGCCGATTTGGTGCCCGGGCTGCGGCGACTTCGGCGTCGTCCAGGCCATCTACCGCGCGCTCGCCAACATCGGGCGGGCCCCGCACGAGATCGCGTTCATCTCCGGCATCGGCTGCTCCAGCCGCATCCCCGGCTATACCACGGCGTACGGCTTCAACACGGTCCATGGCCGCGCGCTGCCCATCGCCCAGGGGATCAAGCTGACCAGCCCTGAACTGCTCGTGCTCGCGGCCGGCGGGGACGGCGACGGCTTCTCGATTGGCGGCGGCCACGTGGCGCACGCCATCCGCCGCAACATCGACCTGACCTACATCATCATGGACAACCAGATCTACGGGTTGACCAAGGGGCAGCTCTCCCCGACCTCGCCGCGTGGTCTGCGCACCGCGTCCAGCTCGTACGGGTCGATGGAAGATCCCGTCAACCCGCTCCTGTACGTGCTCGGCTACGGCTGCCGCTTCGTCGCGCAGGGCACGCCCGCCGACATGGCGCAGCTCGCGTCGCTCGTCGAGGAAGGGATCCGCTTCCCGGGGTTCGCCTTCATCAACGTCCAGTCGCCGTGCGTCACCTACGGCGAGCCCGAGACGCAGCTGAAGGCGCAGAAGCAGAAGATGCAGACGCTCGCGTCGCTCGGCCACGACGCGTCCGATCGCATCAAGGCGATGGACCTCGCCCAGCACTACGGGCGGGATCTCTATACAGGTGTTTTCTACCGCGACCCGCAGCCGCCCCCGCCGTTCGGCGCCTACGTGGCGGAGCGCCAGGCGACGTTCGGCCCGCGCCCGGAGCGCACGAGGGTGCTGGATCTCTTCAAGCCGGCGGAATAAGGGGCTGGCGCCCGTCAACGGAAAATTGAAAACTGAGAATTGAAAAAGGCCGCACGCCGGTTCCGGCATGCGGCCTCTTGTTTTTCCGTTTTCCGTTCTCCGTCTTCCGTTGAGAGCCCGTGCCTCCGTCTACGGCTTGACGCACGTCACCAGCGACCAGATGCGCGGGACGTTCACTTTCTCGATCGAAACGGGGGTGAGGCCGGCCTGCGCGAGGAAGGCGGGGAGATCCAGGTCCGCCTTGAAGCCGACGTGCACCGTGAGCGGCGAGATGAGCCGCTCGAGGCGCGAGAGCAGGAAGTTCGGGCTGCGGAAGTGGTTCAGGAAGATGACCCGCCCGCCGGTCCGGCACACGCGCGACATCTCCGCCGCCACCCGTACGGGATCGGGCACCACGCTGATCAGGTACGGCGCGTAGACGATGTCGAAGCTGTTGTCCGCGAACTTCAGCTCCGCGGCGTCCATCTCCAGGAGACGGACATTGGTGATGCCCTTGCGGGCCACCCGCTCGCGCGCCTTTTCGAGCATCGACGAGGACAGGTCCACGCCGACGACCGAGCAGTCGCGCGGGTAGAGCAGCGCGTTGATCCCGGTGCCGACACCCACCTCCAGCACCTGGTCGCCTGGCCGAATGCCCATGCGCTGAATCGCCTGGAGCCGGCCGGCGTGCAGCGTCGGCCCGAAGAACCAGTCGTACCAGGAGGCGAGCTTCCCGTAGACGCCCTCCACGAAATCGTTCTCGACCGCCGTCACGGACAGTGCACGGGTCGCGGCGTCAGACGGGGACGAGGTAATGAACTCGTCCCGCCCGCGCCGCTCGTTCCGATCGAATAGCGCCATTGAGGCTCTCCGCGGCCAGCTGTTCGGCAACGTCTGACTTGACGAAACCGCCGAAGCTGTTCAGTTTAGCACCCCTATAGGACGCCGTCGAGGACCTCGAGCACCCGACCGACCCGGCCGCCCGCGTTCGACAGCTGGAAGCCCTGGACCCGGTCCTTCAGCGCCACGGCCATTTCCCGTGCAATCGCCACTCCCTCAGCCGCGGCCTCCTCGGGGCTGCCGGCGCACTGCATGCGCCGGAGCAAGGGCTCGGGCACGCGGACGCCGGGCACTTCGTTCGCCATGAACTCGGCGTTCAGCTGACTGTCGAAGGGCCAGAGCCCCGCGAGAATGGGTATTCGAAGGGGCTCGACGCGCCGCAGGAAGGCATCGAACGCCTCCAGGTCGAAGACCGACTGCGTGATCGCAAACTCCGCTCCGGCCTCGACCTTGAACTCGAACCGCCGCATTTCATCGTCGAGATTGAGCGCGGTTGGGTTGACGGCCACGCCGATGTGGTAGGACGTCTGCCGACCGAGCGCCTCGCCGCCGACGTCGATCCCGCGGTTCAGGCGGCTCACGACGTTGGTCAGCCCGATCGAGTCGACGTCGTAGACACCGGTGGCAAACGCATAGTCGCCGCGGCGCGGCGGGTCGCCGGTGACGAGCAGGACGTTGCGGACTCCCATCGCGTGCGCCCCGAGAAGATCCGACTGCATACCGAGCAGGTTGCGGTCGCGACAGGCGTAGTGCAGGACGGTCTCGATCCCCGCCTGCTGCTCGATGAGCACGGCGATCGAGATGGCGCTCATCCTCGCCGCCGTCAGCGGCGAGTCGGGGATGTTGATCGCGTCCACTCCCCGGATCTTCAGCGCCCGGGCTTCCTCGATCGTCGTCGAAAACTCGTGGCCGCGCGGCGGCGTCAGCTCCACCAGGCACACGAACTTGTCTCGCGCCATCGCGTGCGCCAGCCGCGACTTGCGCTCGCGCTCCAGCGGCGGCTGCATCACCTCGCCGGGCGCGGTGCCGACACGCGCCACGCCGATGCGCGCCGGCGCGGTGGACGCCGATCCGACCGCGAGCTTGATCTGGCGGATGTGCTCGTAGGTCGTGCCGCAGCAGCCGCCCACCAGGCGGACGCCTTTCGCGATGAACCGCCGCGCGTACGACGCGAGGTACTCGGGCGAGGAGAGGTAGATCGTGCGCCCCTCGATGTGGCGGGGCTTGCCGGCGTTGGGCTGCGCCGAGAGCGGCGCGTCGGTCTCCGCGCCAATCCGCTCGATCGTCTCCAGCATCGGCGCGGGACCGACGCTGCAGTTGACGCCAACCAGGTGGGCGCCGCGGCGCACCAGCTCGGGGCCGAACTTCTCGGGCGGGGTCCCATCCAGCGTCGAGCCGTGGTCCTCGATCGTCATCTGCGCGACGATCGGCAGGTCGCACAGCGACCGCACCGCGGCAATCGCCGCCCCCATCTCGTTGACGTCGCGGAAGGTTTCCAGGATGAACAGGTCCACCGGCGCTTCGAGCAGCGCCGCCGCCTGCTCGCGGAAGTACTCCTGCGCCTCGTCCACGCCGGTCTTTCCCCAGGGCTCGATGCGGATGCCGAGCGGACCGATGGCCCCCGCCACGTACACCTGGTCGCGCGCCGCGTGCCGCGCGACCTGCGCCCCCGCGATATTGATCGCCCGCACCTTGTCCGAGAGGCCGAAGGCGGCCAGCTTCACCCGGTTGGCGCCGAACGTGTTGGTCTCGAGCACGTCCGCGCCGGCGCGCACGTAGCCCAGGTGGACTTCGACCACCAGGTCGGGCTGAGAGAGATTCAGGGATTCGAAGCAGCGGTTGACGAAGACGCCCTTCGAGTAGAGCACCGTGCCCATGGCGCCGTCGCACACGAGCACCCGGCGGGAAACTTCATCGAGGAACGGAGGAAGCATGGATCAGCCGGACCAGGCACCATGTCTGTCATTGACGATTGCGATTTTGCGATTTCCGATTTTGGCGATTGTCTCCGCCGCGAGTCCCGGCTCTGACACCGGCGCGATTCCTGGTCAGACGAGCGCCATCGCGGGACTGATCAATCGCGAAATCGTCAAATCGTCAATTTGCCAAATGTTCGAAATGCTCCAGGTCCACCTATCCGTCTCGACCAGCAGGTACCCGTCCGCCGCCAGCGGCAGCCCGATCGACGGGACGCCTTCGCAGAGCCTCTCCGAGAACTTGTGGTGGTGACCGAAGACGTGCAGGCGGGGGCGCATGGTCGCGAGGATCTCGTTGATGACTGTCTTGCCCGCGTCGTTACGGCGGCCGCCGGAGCCCGCCCAGTAGGGCCGAGGCGCCTCGTGCGTGAGGAAGAGGTCCACGCCTCTCAGGGCGAGGCACGCCTCCACCTCGGCGCGCACGAAGTGGCGACGCTTGTCATCGCGGCCGTGGGGCGGACCTGAAGGTCCGCCCCTGCGGCGGGTCTGAAGACCCGCCCTACGACCGTCGGGAAGCGCTTCGGGTGGCGTGTCGTACCACTTCGGCGCGAAGGTGCCGCCAAGGCCGGCAACCCGCACGACCGACGGCCGCTCGGCACGCGACACCCGCCCTTCGCCAAGCTCAGACCGCGGCGCGCTCGTCGAACCGCGCCACTCGGCACTGTCGATCTCGACCACCTGCCCGTTCGGAACCAGGCGCAGGTTGGGCTGCACGGGCTCCCCTGCCGCCAGGCGGGCGATGACGTCGAAATCCTCGTTGTTGCCCTTGATGAAGGAGAACGGGCGGGACGGGACCGGGTACAACCCGGAGTCAGTCGCCACATCGCCGACGCAGAGCCAGGCGACCGCGACCGGCTCCAGGGCGAACGCCCGCTCCATCGCCTCGAAGTCGCCGTGGACGTCGCCCAGGACGGCTACTAGCATTTTGTCGATTTCTCGATTTTTCGATTTTTCGATTTCTCCGTCGGCCAGCCGTTCGGTCACCGGCGGGAAGAACCGCCGAAATCGCCAAATCGCTGAAATCGCCAAATCGCCAAATCGCCAAATCGCGAAATGGTCAAAATAGCAAACGGTCAGATTGAAGCCGTCAGTTCGCCGTGACCAGCAAATCCATCTTGTCCCAGATGAAGTCGTCCTTGCTGTAGACGGCGAGCTCGTAGTCCTTGCCCATGAAGATGGCCGATACCGGGCAGGCTTCCTCGCAATAACCGCAGAAGATGCAGCGCGTCTTGTGGATCTGGTAGACCTTGGCGTAGCGCGGCCCCGCCTGGACGGTGCCGTCGTTCTCCGCCGCCTCGAGGTAGATGGCGTCGGCCGGGCACGCGACCGCGCACAGGCCGCAGGCGACGCACTTCTCCAGGCCCGCCTCGTCGCGCATCAGCACCTGTTTCCCTCGGTATTTCGGAAAGACCGGCACCTTCTCGTCGGGATAGTTGACCGTGACGGACTTGCGGAAGATGTGGCGAAAGGTCGTGGCGAAACCGACCAGCAGGGGTCGAATGATGCTCATCCGACGGCCTCCTCAGAAGCTGGCAGCACCCGGCTGGCAGCCGTTCGTGAAACACCACGGCGGTCCCGGCCCGCCGGCAGTTGATCGTGGCTAACCCCTTGAGATCATAACACTTTCGGCCCGGCAAGTTTGACACCGGGCCGAGGCATGCCGCAAGCTAGAGAGGATCGTGATCTGAGCCATTGTGGCACAAGACGCCTCTCTCCCCAATCAACTCCTGCTGACGACGCTCGTCGTCCGGCTGGCCGTGGCGGCGCTGGTGGCCATCGTCCTGGTGCGGTATCACCGCTTCCGGGCCATCCTCCTCACCGAGCGGCGCGCCACGCCGGAGCGGCTGACATTTGCGCTCAGCCTGGGGATCCCCCTCACCGCGGCCGTCGTCTCGCGCCTGGCCCTGAACTACAAGGCGGCCGACCTGACGCTGGAAGGCACGTTTCTGGCCGGACTCATCGCCGGTCCCACCGCCGGCGCGCTCGTCGGCGTGATGGTGGGGCTGCCGCCCATGTTCGCCCGCGAATGGGGCGCGCTCCCCTTCGCCGTCGGCTGCGGCTTTGCCGGCGGCGGCCTGCGGGAGCTGTGTCCGAAACCTGCCATCTGGCACTTCTCGCCCTTCGTCTTCACCAGCCTGCACCGGCGGCTGTGGAAGTCCGTCCGGACGCTCGAAGTGGACTGGCAGATCGTCCTCGTGCTGGCGCCCATCGGCATGGAGATCATCCGGCTGGCCGTGGGCCACCGGTGGGGCGTGCGGCGGCTCTTCTACCTGCCGACCGGCTCGGCCTGGATGACCGTCGCCCTCATCATCGCCACCGTCCTCGCGATCGCCATCCCGATCAAGATCTGGAACAGTGCGCGGATCGAGCACCGCCTCGAGGAGCAGGAAAAGCTCCTGATGACCGCGCGGATCGAGGCGCTGTCGAGCCAGATCAACCCGCACTTCCTGTTCAACGCGCTCAACTCGATCTCGTCGCTCATCCGGTCCAACCCCGAGACCGCCCGGGTCCTGATCGCCAAGCTCTCCAGCCTCCTGCGCCATCGTCTGAAAAGCCGCGACCATTTCGTCACGCTTCGCGAGGAACTGGAATCCATCGATCAGTATCTCGACATCGAGGTCGTGCGCTTCGGGCCAAACCTCCGGGTCGAGAAGCGCATTGCGCCCGAAACCCTGGGCGTGGTCGTGCCGAGCATGATCCTGCAGCCGCTCATCGAGAACTCGATCAAGCACGGTTTGGGCTCCAAGATCGGGGGTGGCACGGTGGCGATCCGCAGCTTCCGGGAGGCGGGACACGTGGTGATCGAGGTGGCCGACGACGGCTTGGGGATGACCGAGGAGCAGTTGCGGGACGCCCTGACGGCGGGGATTGGCCTGAGCAACGTGGACGAGCGGCTTCGCGTCACGTATGGTGAGACGTGCCGGCTGAGCCTGACGAGCACCCTGGGCGAAGGTACCTGCGCCCGGATCGAGATCCCCGAGATGGCGAGCCGGGGCGAGGAGGATGGATCGGCTTGATGACGATCCGGCATGCGATCGTCAAATCGAAAGCGCCGTGGTCGTGGACGACGAGCAACTGGCCCGGGAGGAGCTGTGCTTCCAGCTCGAGCAGCTGGAGGGCGTGGCGGTCGTAGGCCAGGCGGGCAACGGTCTCGAAGCCCTGGACTCCATCGACCGCCTGAAGCCCGACGTCGTATTCCTCGACGTGCAGATGCCCGGACTGACCGGCTTCGAGGTGGCGCGCCGTGTCCTCGAACGGCAGCTGAATTGCCACGTGGTGTTCGTGACCGCGTTCGACCAGTACGCGATCGAGGCGTTCGAGGTGAATGCCGTCGATTACCTGCTCAAGCCGGTGGAGCCCCAACGCCTGGATCTCGCCCTTCAGCGCACGCGACGGTGGATCGAGACCGAGGCGCCACTGAACGAGCAGCTCGAGAAGATCGTCAAACTGGTAGGCGACCGGCAGCAGCGGCGCGGGCAGACCGCCGTCAAGGTGGGCGAACGGTTCCTGCTGGTCCAGGCGGACGATATTATCTATGCCTCGCTGAATGGCGATACGATAACCATAGCGACGGGCACGGTGTCGGGCACCTCGAACTATCGGACGCTCGATGAACTGCAGGCGAGGCTGGACCCCGAGGTCTTCTGGAGGGTGCACCGGTCGCACCTGGTCAACATCAACAAAATCAAGGAGATAGTCCCCTGGTTCAGCAGGAATTACATCCTCAGGATGAAGGACGGCAAGGCGACGGAAATCCCGGTCAGCCGGTCGCAGACCAAGCGGTTGCGGGAATATCTGAAGCTCTGACGCCGGATTCCCCGGCCCTCCGCGACGACCCGGGCCCCGTTGACGTGGCGCCCCAGCCGCCGGCCCCGATGCAGCCCGAACCCTGGCTGCCGTGGGCCCTCGGCCAGGAGGACCGGCCGCCGGTACAGGCGGCGGCCGCCGCCGCTGCAACGCCGGCCGTCCACATCGTGACACCCGCCGAGCGCAAGGTACACCGGCAGGCCGCGCGGGCGGCCACGCTCCAGAATGTGGGCAACGAGCTGGTCGCCTGGCTGAAGACCGTCGCCTCGGCGGCCGTCTACGCGACGTTGATTGTCACGTTCGGCTTCCAAGTGGCGCGCGTCGAGGGCATGAGCATGGCGCCGACGCTCGAGGACCAGGATCGCCTGATCGTCAACAAGCTCATCTACCGGCTGCAGGCCCCGCGGCGCGGCGACATCGTGATGCTGTACTACCCGGTCAACCCCGACAAGTCGTTCGTGAAGCGGGTGATCGCGGAAGAGGGCGACATGGTGCGGATTGTCGATGGGCGCGTCTACGTCAACGACGTGCCGTTGAAGGACGACTACGTGCCGAGCGAGTTCCGAAGCCACGACGACTGGGGTCCGCAGGTGATTCGCGAGGGGTACTACTTCGTGATGGGCGACCACCGCAACAACAGCTCCGACAGCCGCCACTGGGGCGAGGTGCCGAAGAAATACATCATCGGCAAGGTGCAGCTGCGGTGGTGGCCACTGCCGGACGCAAGGATCTTCTGACGCTGCTGGCCATACGGCAGAGACATGTAAACAGAGGACAGGCTCAAGCGTCGTTCGGCAGCGCGCCTCCGACCGCTACTGCCTACTTTTCGTTTTCCGTTTTCAGTTTTCCGTTGATTCCGGGCCGCGAGGCGTAGAGGTTGTCAATCACCCCGCGCCAGCGTTCTTCGACCACCGCCCGCCGCACCTTCATGGTCGGGGTCAGTTCCCCGCGCTCCATCGTGAACTCGGTCGGCAGCAGCGCGAAGCGCTTGATGCGCTCGAATTGCGCCAGGGTCGCGTTGAGCGCGTCCAGCGTGGACTGGTAGCGCTTCACCACCTCCCGGTGGCGCAGCAGCTCCTCGCGGGATTCGAACGCCACGCCCTGCTGGCGTGCCCAGGCGTCCAGCCGGGCGAAGTCCGGAACGATCAGCGCCGCCGGGAACTTCCGGCGCTCGCCGACGAGGACCGCCTCGACGACCAGGGGGTCGCCCTTCAACTGGTTCTCGAGGGGCTGCGGCGCGATCTTCTTCCCTCCCGACGTGACGATCAGGTCTTTCTTGCGGTCGGTGATCGTCAGGTAGCCGTCGGCGTCGATCTGCCCGATGTCGCCGGTGTGCAGCCACCCGTCCTCGATCGTCTGGGCCGTCTCCTCGGGGCGCTTGTAGTACCCCTGCATGATGTTCGGCCCGCGCGCCAGCACTTCGCCGTCCGGCCCGAGTCGCACGTCCACGCCGCGCAGCGGCCTTCCCACGGTCCCGAGCCGCGGAGCGTCCGGCGGATTGGCCGTGATGCAGGGCGAGCTCTCCGTGAGACCGTAGCCTTCGATCACCGGGAGCCCGATCGCGTAGAAGAACTCGGCAACCTTCGCCGACAGCGGCGCGCTGCCGGACACGAGGAAGCGCAGGCGGCCGCCAGTCCGGGCGCGCATCTTCGCGAGGACCAGGTGGTCCGCGACCGCATGCTGCGCCCGCAGCCAGCCTGACACCGGCTTGCCGGCCAGCCACGCGCGCGCCCGCTGGTAGCCGACGGCCACGCCCCACTGGGCCAGCCCCCGCCGGGGCTGCGGCAGCCTGGCGATCCCGTCCTGCAGCGCGTTGTGGATTTTTTCGTACACGCGCGGCACGCCGGTCATCACCGTCGGCTTGACGCGCTCCAGGTCGCGCGCGACGGTCGTGAGCGCCTCCGCGAAGTAGATCGTGACGCCGTCGTAGAGACACCGATAGATGACGGTCCGCTCGAAGACGTGGCTGAGCGGAAGGAACGACATGATCGTGTCGCTCGAGTCCATCAGGAACACGTCGAGCGTCCCGACGACGTTCGACATGATGTTCCGGTGGCTGAGCATCACGCCCTTGGGATCTCCGGTCGTGCCCGAGGTGTAGACGATCGTCGCCAGGCACTCGGCGTCGATGCCGCGCGCAAACGCCTCGTGGCGGGCGGCCGCCTGGGGATCCCCGGCCAGCGCCTCACGCCCCGCCGCCGCCACCTCCTCCATCCGGAGGACCTTGAACCCCTCCCCTTCGGCGGTGCCGTCCATGACGATCACCGCCTCGAGGTCGTCGAGGCCGCGAGTCACCTCGCGAAGCTTACTGACCTGCGCCGCGGTCGAGACGATGGCGAAACGGGCGCCGCTTTCCGCGAGGATGTACCAAAGCTGGGGCGCGGAGAGGGTGGGGTAGATCGGGACGGTCACCGCTCCGGCCGTGAGGATGGCGAGGTCGGAAATCACCCACTCGGGGCGGCTGTCCGAGACCACGGCCACGCGGTCGCCCGGGCGCAGCCCCAGCGAGGAGAGGCCGAGACTCATGGCCCGCACGCGATCCACGAGGGCCGAGGTGGACAGTTCGGCGAAGCCGTGTTCCTCGCAGCGCGCCATGTACACGGAGCGCTCGAACTGCTCCAGCAACCGGAACGGCAGGTCCGCGAGGGTCAGCTGGTCGTGGCTCTTCACAGAGTTGCGAATCTTACCAGAAGCTCAACAGAACACAAAAAGCGGCCGCAAGACGACGCACCCTGCACCTCTTGCACCCTGCACCTCTTGCACCTCTTGCACCTCTTGCACCCTTGCACCTCTTGCACCCTTGCACCTTCTTCAGTACCCCTCCGCCTTGTCCACCACGTTCAGAAGCGGGCGCCCATCGAGGTAACGTCTCAGATTCTCGGCAAACAGCGTCACTGCCGCATCCCAGTAGTCGGCCCGGAACCCCGAGGTGTGCGGGGTGATGATGACGTTCGGCAGGTCCCACAGCGGGCTGGCGGAGTCCAGGGGTTCGTGCTCGAACACGTCCAGCGCGGCGCCGGCGATGGTTCCCCTCGCCAGTTCTTCGGCCAACTCGCCTTCCCTCACCAGCTTGCCTCGTGCAATGTTCACCAGGATGGCGCCTGGTTTCATCTGCCGCAGCTCTCGGGTGCCGATGAGCCCCTCGGTGTCCGGCGTCAGCGGCGCGGCCACGACGAGGACATCGGCTTCCTCGAGCAGGCTGGCCAGCCGGTCGGGCGGGAAGACGGCCGAGACGGCCGCCGGGCGAGGACCGGCCAGGCTGCGCCGCACGGCGATGACGCGCATGCCGAGCGCCGCGGCCTTGTCGGCGATGGCGGAACCAATGGCTCCGAGGCCGACGAGACCAAGACAAGCTCCCGCCAGCGACCGGTACGCCGACAGCGGCAGCTCGTCCTTCGCCCACGCGTGCGCCGCCTGCCGCCGGATGGCGTGGTGCATCTGGCGGAAGAGCGCAATCGATACGGCGACGACGTGCTCGGCGATGGGCGCGCCGTGGATGCCGCGCGCGTTGGTGACGACCACGGCGCTCTCGCGCAGCGCGGGGAACATCAGGTTGCCCACGCCGGCGGCGGGGCTCTGGATCCACCGAAGGCGGCGCGCAGCGACGAACTCGTCGGCCTTGAGGCGTGACAAAAATGCGATCTCGACGTCCGGGAGTTCGCGCAGACGCTCGGCGCTCCCCGGCGCATCGACGATTTCGAGTCCCGGGAACTGCCCGCGCAGACGTTCAACGAGCGCGGGCGGCAGAACCCAGACGCCGTCGGGGACGACGGATGTCAGAACTTTCACAGAAGTTAGAACTGAGAAGGTAGAACTGAGAACATAGAACTGATGGCACGTGCGAACACCGATCGTGAAGCCGTTCTACGTTCCACGTTCTACGTTCCACGTTCTACGTTCTACGTTCCACGTTCTACGTTCTACGTTCTCTCTTCGTTGTGTCCACCCGTCTCCACGTCCCTGTCTTCCCGCCTGCCTTGTACGTGAGCTGGATCTCGCCGATGACCATCCCGCGGTCCACCGCCTTCACCATGTCGTAGATTGTCAGCGCGGCGACGGAGACCGCCGTCAGCGCCTCCATCTCGACGCCGGTCCGGGCGGTGGTTCGCGCCCTGGCTTCGATCTCGTAGCCGGTCGAGGTCGGGCGCAGGGCGACGTCCACGTGCGTGAGCGGAAGGGGGTGGCACAGCGGGATGAGATCCGAGGTGCGCTTGGCCGCCATGATGCCGGCGAGGCGCGCCGCCTGGAGCGGATCGCCCTTGGCGATACGCCCCGCGCGAACGAGGGCGAGCGCGTCGGGGGCGATGGTGATGTGTCCGCGCGCCACCGCCTCGCGCGCGGTCGCCGGCTTGGCGCCGACGTCCACCATCTTCACGCGGCCCTGCGCATCCATGTGCGACAGGCGGCGCCGCTCTGCGGCACCGTCTCGCCGCAGCCTTGGCGAAGGCGG
This sequence comes from uncultured Acidobacteriota bacterium, assembly GCA_963724775.1. Lineage (GTDB taxonomy): Bacteria > Acidobacteriota > Vicinamibacteria > Vicinamibacterales > Fen-181 > CAVRWB01. The sequence continues at coordinate 113,576 of CAVRWB010000011.1, read as the reverse complement.
GCTACTTCTTCTTTTTGCCATCGGTCTGCTTGGCGAGGTGGTACGCGAGGCTCTCGAGCGAGACCGTGAGGTCCACGTTCTTGAGCTTGACGTCGGGCGGCACGATCGGGCGCCCCGGGGCGAAGTTCAGGATGCCGTAAATGCCGGCTGCAATGGCCTGGTTGACGACGCGCTGCGCGGCGTCAGCCGGCACGGCGATCATCGCGATCCGGATCTTCTCGCGCCGCACGACCGCCGGCAACCGCCGCATCTCGTAGATCGGCACGCCGCCCCGCGACCGCTTGCCGACCTTCGCCGCCTGCTTGTCGAAGAGCGCGACCGGCTCGAACCCCTCGCGCGGGAACCCCGGGTAATCGGCCAGGGCCTGGCCCAGGTTTCCGGCGCCGATGACCGCAACCCGGATCGGGCTGCCCAACCCGAGGATGTCGCGCAAGTGCGTGGCCAGGCCCTCCACCGAGTAGCCGACGCCCCTCACGCCGAACTCCCCGAACCAGGCGAGGTCCTTGCGGATCTGCGCCGCATTGAGGTGGAACTGCGAGGCGAGCGCCTGCGACGAAACGGTGCGGACGCCGTGAGCCTGCAAGTGGTCGAGGCAGCGGAGGTAGATCGAGAGCCGGTTGGTGGTCAGCTCCGACACCTCGTCGGCCCCGCTTCGGGACTTGTTTCTGTTTTTCACAAGGTTTGATGCGATTGTATGGAGGCGCCCGGCAAGCGTCAAGCGCTCATCCGTCACGGCCTCAAACGACGGGACGCATGCTAAGATGCGCCCTCATGAAGCAGTCTTCTCCCGATACGCAGAGTCCGCCCCGCTTCCAGCCGCTCGTCGCCGCCGACTCGACACAGAGCGAGTTCACCGTCCGGGCGCTGGTGCTGGGCCTCGTGATGTGCGTCATCCTTGGCGCGGCCAACGCCTACCTCGGCCTGCGCGCCGGCATGACGATCGCCGCCACGTACCCGGCGGCGGTCATCGGCATGGCGGTGCTCCGGCTCTTCAAGGGGAGCGTGCTCGAGGAGAACTTCGCCCGAACGGTCGGCTCGATCGGCGAGTCGGTGGCAGCGGGGGCTGCGTTCACCATTCCGGCGTTCGTCATCCTGAACTACTTCGACTTCGGCATCGCGGGCGTGGTCACCCCCGAGGGCGTGGTGCGGATGCCGCTCTGGCAGCAGTACATGATCAGCTCGGCGCTGATGATCCTCGGCGGCATCATGGGGATCTTCCTCGTGACGATCCTTCGCCGCGTGATGGTGGAGGACCCGTCGCTCCCGTTCCCGGAATCCGTGGCGGCGAGCGAGATCCACAAGGCCGGCCAGAGTGGCCCCGAGGCGGCCATGCAGCTGTTCCGGGCCATGGGCGTCGGCGCCCTCATCCGCCTGCTCGGCCGAACCGACGAGGGGACGTTCGACGGCCTGGGAATCTTCTACGCGGTCAACCGCATCCAGGTCGGCATGGGCAAGCTGAAGGAGGGCTTCGTTCGCCTGGCGGGCGACCGCACCGTCGCGGCGGGCGGCGTGACCACCTTCACCTGGCCGGCGGCGACGCCTGCTTACCTGGGCGTCGGTTACATCATCGGACCGGAACTGGGCGCGATCAACTTCGCGGGCGGCCTGCTCGCCTGGGGCCTCTTCGTCCCGCTGCTCGTCTACTTCATCGGCCCGACGATGATCGGCGCGTACGGCGGACCGGATGACCCGGCCCACTGGGCGGCACTGACCGGCCACATCTACCGGTCGATCGTCCGGCCGATAGCCGTCGGGGGCATGCTCGTCGGTGCCTGCTTCACCCTCTGGAAAATGAGGAAGAACCTGTTCCTCGGCATCCAGCGGGGCATCGCGGACGTGCAGAAGGCGGCCGGGTCGACCGCTCCCACGCTGAGGACCGAGCGTGACCTGTCGTTCAAAGTCGTCCTGGTCGGAATCGCCGTCGTCCTCGTCGCAATGATGGCGCTCTACTTCTATTTCACCGGAGCCATCCACGCCGCCGTCATGGCGGGGATTGTAATCCTGATCACCGGCTTCTTCTTCGCGGCCGTCTCCGGCAACCTGGTCGGCATCATCGGGTCGTCCAACAACCCGATCTCGGGCCTCACGCTCGCCACGACCATCATCGCGGCGCTGACGATGGTGCTCGCCGGAATGGCGGGGCCGAAGGGGATCATGGCGGCGCTCGGCGTCGCCGCCATCGGCTGCGTGTCGGCCGCGGTCGCGGGCGAGATGCTGCAGGACCTCAAGGTGGGGCACATCCTGGGCGGCACACCCTGGAAGATGCAGGTGGGCGACATCATCGGCGTGGTGTTCGCCGGCCTCGTCCTGTTCTGGCCGTTCTACATCATGCACACCTCCGACGTCGCGCAGTTGGGCATCGGGGTCGGCGGCTTCGGCGGCCCGACCTACTCCGCGCCGCAGGCCGGCTTGATGGCTGCGCTCTCCAAGGGCATCGTCGGCGGCGAGATGGCGTGGCCGCTGGTCATCGTCGGCATCCTGATGGGCCTCTCGCTCATCATGATCAAGGTACGCTCGCCCATGTTGTTTTCGGTCGGGATGTACCTGCCGCTCGAGACCACCTTCGCGATCTTCGTCGGCGGGATGATCAAGGGCTTCGTGAGCCGGATGGTGGCGAAGCGGAACTTCAACGCCGCGCAGCAGGCGCGCGTGGAGAACGCCGGGATCCTCGCCGCTTCGGGCCTGATTGCGGGCGAGGCGTTGATCGGCCTGTTCATCGCGGCCGTCATCGGCACGCGGGCCAACAACCAGTTCTGGTCGGTGGACATCGGCCCGATCGCCGCATGGCTCGCGCTGGTGGTGTTCGCGATCCTCGCCTCCTACCTGGTGTTCGTGCCACTGAGCAAGGCCGGCCAGCCGGACGAGCCGGCGCCGCCGACGGCGGTCATGTAGGAACGGAGAACGTAGAACGTCGAACGTAGAACTGAGAACCGAGAAACGGGCGGCGGCTGGTCAGACCAGTGCCGCCCGGTTTCTTTTGCGCTGTCGCTCGCCCTTTTCACTCCTCAAGTTCTCACTTCCAAGTTCTCGCTTCTCCGTTCTCAGTTCTATGCGAAGCTGGATCATGCGCCGGCTTCCCGTCGTCCTCACCGTCCTTGTCCTGCTCCTGCCGTCGGCCGCGCCCGCGCAGGCTCCGTCGAGCGCCTTCCCCACTGCCGCAACGCTCGACGCGCTCACGACCTACCCGAACTTCTATCACCTGAAATCGATCGTCGTACGCGGCGAGTTGTCGGTGAAGGACGGCCGGGCGCGGCTGCTACCGCCCGGCGGCGTGGGCCGCAGCGTGGAGATGATCGCGCGGGGCGGTGCGACCGGGAGCGGACTGGTGGAGGTGCGCGGCCAGTTCTGGGACGTCGGCCGGCTGTCGGCGGACGATCCGGCTGCCGCAGCCTATCAGGTGGCGGAGTTCGTGAAGGCGCGCGTTGGCGATCGGTGGCCCGCCCACGGGGAATTGCTCGTCGTCAATGCCTCCTCCGTGACGCCGCCGGCCCCTCCCGCCCCGCACCCGTCGCTGCGGCAGCTGTCTCTCGATCCGGACCGCTACGACGGCCAGCCGGTGAGCGTGAGAGGCCAGTTCTCGGGCCGGAACCTGTTCGGCGATCTTCCGCAGGCACCGCGCGTCAGCCGCACGGACTTCGTGATCCGCAACGCGGGCGGCGCCGTGTGGGTGTCTGGCGTCGCGGCGAGAGGCAAGGGATGGCAGTTGAGTCCCGACTCGAAGCTCGACACGGAGCAGTGGCTGCAGGTGGACGGCATCGCGCGGCACGGCAATGGCCTCGTCTGGATCGACGCAAAGGCCGTCAGCCAGTCGAAGGCGGACGCTGCGGACACCGAGGCACCGCCGGACGCGCCGGTTGCGTTGCCTCCCCCGCCGCCAGAAGTCGTCTTCTCGCTGCCCGCGCAGGACGACACCGATGTGGCGGCGCGCACCTCGGTCCGGATCCAGACCTCGCGCGACCTCGATCCAGAGAGCGTCGAGAAGCACATCCTCGTGACCTACCTGGGCCAGCCGGCGGGCGCGCCCACGATTCCTTTCAAGGCGGCGTTCGACCGGAGCAGCCGCGTCCTGGAGCTGAAATTCGATCAGCCCTTCGAACGCTTCCGCACGGTCAAGGTGGAGTTGCTGGAAGGGATCAAGGGGACGGATGGCCAACCGCTGAAGCCATTCACACTGACTTTCTCGGTTGGCGGATAGGCGAAAGGCCCAGGGCTCAGGGCTCAAGGCTGTCAATGGCTCAGGGCCTGACACGCGTGCAGGCCCCGAGCCCTAAGCCATAAGCCCTGAGCCGTGTGCGTCAGGGGATGATCCGAAACGGCACCGGGATCTTCGTGTCGGCGCCGCCCTGCTTGATCGTGGCCTCGAGGATGTAGTCGCCGGTCGTGAGCGGAGCCAGGACCACTTCGGCGGACACGAACTTCTGGCCGTTCTCCTCGCGCGTCGCGGTCGCGACGGGGATGTTCGACAGCGGCTTGCCATTGCGGTCGAGGAGCTGCACCTCGGCACCGGTGAACGAACCGAGCACCGCCACCTCCATCTTCACCCGCTCCTGCCGCCGATAGCGCGGGTCGCCGACGATCTGCCAGCCGGGCCCGGAGAACGGGCCGCGGCGGTACAGCATCGGCTGACCGAAGACGAGCGACTCGGGCTGCAGCCGAGGCACGACCACGCGGAGTGTCTCGGTGCTGCCGAGCGTGGCGCCCGCGGGCTTCGACGTAATCTTGATTGCGTAGTCGCCGGGCGTCGGCGGCAGCGGGATGCGGACGACCGCAGCGCGCTGTTCGCGCTTCAGCGTCTGAGTGGTCTCCTGCACCGTGGACTTGTCGGCCGCCGTCACCACAATGGAGACGTCCGCGCCCGCTCTCCATGCTTCCTCGCGCGCCGCGGCATTCGAGTCCAGCTCGGTCGCAACCCAGAGCGACGGGACTGGCGCGCCCGACGGAGACGGGCCCCACTCGTATCCGGCGGTGGCATGGACGAAGGCGTCGGTCCTGATCTTCGAGAGCGTGCCAATCACGCGGGTCGCCGGCGACACATCCGCCTTGGCCGCCGCCATGGCCTTGGCGTCGCTCTCCATTTCCGCGCGCGTGGCCGACCGGTAGCCGCGCCGCGCGCGGACATTCACGCCCGGCCGCTTCACCTTCACGTTGATGGCGTGGAACCGGCCGTCGGGCTTTGCGGTGGCGGAGTAGTACCCGAGCAGATAGTACCGACGTCAGGTCGTCGACGACGCGGCGCAGCCCCTTGTCGATGTCGTTGCTGTTCAGGACGGCCATGCCGTCGGTGGCGACCGCGAGCGTCTGCAGCGACTCGAGCCGGGCATGGAGCATTGCCTGGTCCAGCGCCGGGGGCAGCGGCGCGGAGATCGGCGAGTCGAACACCGGCAGGCCGCGCGGGTCGATCGTGTAGAAGCTGGCATTGCCCCGGTTGGCCTCGTCGAGCAGCTCGCGGAACTGGCGGTCGTGATCCTCCTGCGCGAGCATCATGCGATCGGTATCGCACTCGCGGTTGGTGGCGCCGCCCGCGTTGCGGGAGGGATCGCCCATCTGCAGGCCGCCGTTCACACCGACGCCCACCGGCTGCGGCCCGGGGATTCGGCCGTCGACCGGCCGGGCGAGGCTGGAGTTCGGGCGATACAGCGCCCACCCTTCGCTGACCATCAGGATCGCCTTCCGCTCCTCTCGCAAGCCGGTGAGGTGCACGATGAGGTCCCGCATCGCGTCCAGCGTCATCTGCTCGCGGCGCCGGGCGGTCATCTCCTGCGCGATCGCCGAGATCGACCCCTCACCCGGCTGAGGCGGGTAGCAGAACTGGTAGCGCGATTCGACCGGGTCGGGGTTCATCACCTCTTCGTGCCGCTTGCCCCAGGTGATCCACTTGTCGAGGAGTTCGTCGATGGTGCCGGTCCGGCGGGTGAAGGTGACCGCGCCCGCCGACATCTCGGGCGTCATCACGGCAACGAAGTCGTTCTGACCGATCACCTTCTCGAGGAGGCGCGAGATCGAGCGGCGGACGGTCCACGCCCCATCGCGCGAGACATGGTAGGTATCCAGGAACAGGACGAAGAGGCGCGCGCGCGGGTCGCCCACCATTTCCTGCGACTCGCGCACGTTGCTCGGCTCGCTGCGCGTTTCCTGCGGCCCGCCCGTGCTGACGAGGATGTGCTCGAAGGTGCGAATCTCCTGCGGCTTGCCGTCCTCGAACACCTCGAAGTCCGCCTGCTTCAGGTCCTGGACCGCGCGGCCGTCGGCCGTCGGGTAGACGTCCACCCGGACGAAGTTCGCCTCGGTGCGGAAGGTCGGCTGCTGCGGCTGGTCCGCCGCGGGCTTCTGGGGATCGGCCGGCTTCTGCGGGTCCGACGGTTTTTGCGTCCCGGCCGGCACCGCAGCCGCGGCCGTCTCTGGCCGCGATCCCTGCGGCGCTGCGGCGAGCAGGGCGCCGAACCCGGCGAGCGACGCCGCGAACACGAGCCGGCCGGCGGTGAGGGGGAGCAAGGAACGGGACATCGAGCGTCCTCGGGTTGAGTCAGTTTCCTGGTGAACGGAGGTCAAGTGCACGATACACGCCAGAGACATGAACGCAGAACTGGGAAGTGAGAACCGGCAAGGAGAGCTCGACGGCCTCTCTTCTACGTCTCAGTCCAGGTTCTCAGTTCTACGTTCTCACTTCTACGTTCTCAATTCGCTGCCGTCCTGTCCAGCAGCCGCTGGATTTCCTCGCGTGCCGCGGCCGCCAGCCGGTCCCGGTCGTCGAACGTCGTCCCAGTGGTGGCGATCGACCGGCCGACGCGGACGCGCACCGTGACCGGCCGGATGATCGCGCTGCCCTTCGCCATCGCCTCGCGGCCGCCCTCGATGGCCACGGGCACCACCGGCACCTGCGCCTTGATGGCCATGATGAAACCGCCCTTCTTGAACGGCTGCATCGCGCCGGTCCGGCTGCGGGTCCCTTCCGGGAAGACGAGGAACGATTCGCCGCGAGCGAGCGCCGCCGCCGCCTGGTCCACCGCCTGCTGGGATTGCTCCGGGTTGTGGCGCTCGACGGGGATGAAGCCCACCATGCGCGCGGCGCGGCCGAGGATCGGGACCTTGAGGAACTCGGCCTTGAACAGCAGGCGCAGCCTCGGGTGCAGCGCCACGAACAGGAGCGGCGCGTCGACGTTGCTCACGTGGTTGGCGCAGAACACCACGGTGTGCCCGCGCGGGATGCGCTCGGCGCCCTCGACGCGGTAGCGGATGCCGGACAGCCCGAGGCCGAGGCGGACGCCGCCGCGTGCGAGCGCGAAGAGCAGGCCCACCCAGCGGAACAGGAAGACGATCAGCAGCCCGGGAGGCCCGACAACCAGGACGTAGAGGCTGATGCCGACGTACGTGGCGACGGAACGGAGCGCGGCGACGATCAACGCGGGGCCGGTGAGGGGCGCGGCTGCGGGATGCGGCGCACCAGGCCGGGGCTCGTCGTCACGGGAGAGGCTCATGGCCGGTGCCATGATACACGAAAGGCCTGGACCCCCGGGGACCCAGGCCTTGAAAGGGTATCGGGATACCGTTCACACCTTACGATGCGCGGGCGGCGCGGCGCGTGGCCACGACCGGCGGCGGCACGATCTTGACAGGCGCCTTGATCTTCACCGGCGTCAAGCGGGCGCGCGTGGTGAGCGACCGGTCGAGCGCCCGGTCCACCTTCGCCTCGACCGCCGGCTGTCCCTCGTGCAGCACCTCGGAGATCTCCGAGACGACGAGGAAGCGCGCGCGATCCAGCATCCGCTTCTCGCGGAACGAGAGGCTCTTGGACTTGCTGAGCAGCGTGAGGCTCTTCAGCACGTCGGCCACGTCGTAGATCGACCCGGTGCGCATCTTCTCGGAGTTGTCCTTGAAGCGGCCCTTCCAGTTCTGCTGGCTGTCGATCTTGCCGTCGCCGAGAATCCGGAAGAGGCGGTCGACTTCGGCGTCGCCGATCGCGCGACGCAGGCCGACGCTGTCCGCGTTATCCACCGGCACGAGGACGGTGGTTTCGTTGGCCGCGATCCGGAGGGAGTAAAATCCGCAGGTGGTACCGAGAATCGTTTTCTCTTCGATGCGCTCGATGACGCCGAGACCGTGATTCGGGTAGATGACCTTGTCACCGATCTGGAATGTCACGTGTCCCCCGTTCTGGGTGGGTAGGTTGTTCAGGAGGCTCGGGTCGACAGACGCACTGACAACAGTATACACGACCCGCCCCGCAGCCTCAAGAGAATTGGCCGCAAATGACTCATCTTCGTATTTATTTCGCCTTTCCCGATCACGGCTTCAACGGACCGTGCTCGACCATAACGCCGCTACTCCTTTAGGTGCTGCGAGTTAGGCGGATGAGCAGAGACGAAGCCGAGGAGCCGCAGGGGTGGTGGACGTCGGTGGTTCAACCACAGGATGTTGTAGACTTCGACAGTCGAGTTGCGATGGAGGACGCCCCATGCTTCGCACATGTCGCTGCCCGGTGCCACGCTTTGTCTGTGCGCTCGCGCTCGCAATCGTCGCGGTCGCAGTGACGATGCCCTCGAGCCGTCTCCTCGCGTCGGCCGTGCAGCAGGGCATGCCGAGTCCCGCCAGCCTCGCACCCTACGTGGCAACGCCGCAGGATGTCGTCGATCGAATGCTGGCGCTCGCAGGCGTGACCGAGAAGGACGTCGTCTACGACCTGGGCTGCGGCGACGGCCGCATCGTGATCACGGCGGCGCAGAAGTACGGCGCGCGCGGCGTGGGCGTCGACATCGATCCGCAGCGCATCGCCGAGTCGGAAGCCAACGCGCGGAAGGCGGGCGTCGAGAAGCTGGTGTCGTTCAAGCTGCAGGACGCGCTCACGGTGGACGTCTCCAAGGCTACCGTCGTGACGCTCTACCTGCTGTCGGCGTCCAACATGAAGCTGCGCCCGCTGCTGACCAAGCAGCTCGCGCCCGGCTCGCGCATCGTCTCGCACGCGTTCAGCATGGGCGACTGGGAGCCGGCGAAAGGTGGAGCAGTACGACGACGCCCAGGGCATCACCCGCACGCTGTACCTGTGGAAGACGGATGGCAAGATTCGCGAGTAGGACAGGCGTCCCGCCTGTCGCTTGGTCGTCCGTAGGACAGGCGTCTCGCCTGTCGGTTCGTCATCGGTAGGACAGGCGTCCCGCCTGTCATTGAGGTACCTCTTCATGCGTCGACTTCTTATCATTCTCCTCAGCTGCGCCGCTGGCGTCGCCGCCACCGTGGCCCAGTCGCCGAAACCGATTGACGCCGCGAACATGGACCGCTCGGCCGCGCCGTGCGACAACTTCTACCAGTTCGCCGACGGCGGCTGGATCAAGGTCAACCCGGTGCCCGCCGACAAGAGTCGCTGGGGCAGCTTCGAGCAACTTGCGGACCGCAACCGCGATGTCCTGAAATCCATCCTCGATGAGGTCAGTGCCCGCAAGGACTGGCCCGCCGGCAGCATCGAGCAGAAGGTGGCCGACTTCTACGCCAGCGGCATGGACGAGGCGGCGATCGAGAAGGCCGGCACTGCCCCGCTGACACCTTGGCTCGCGAAGGTGGAGGCGATCACCGGCGCGAAGGACCTGCCGAAGGTGCTGGCCGACTTTCGCCTGAACGGGCTGAGCGCCGGCTTCGCGTTCATGGTGAGCCAGGATCCGAAGGAGAGCACGCGCTACATCGGCACCCTGAACCAGGGCGGCCTGGGCCTGCCGGACCGCGACTACTATCTGAAGGACGACCCGAAGTCGAAGGACATCCGAGACAAGTACGTGGCACACGTCGCGCGGATGCTCGAACTGGCGGGCACGCCGACCGCCGCGTCGTCTGCCGCCGCCGCGACGGTCCTCGACGTCGAGACGCGCCTCGCCAGGGCGAGCCTGACGCGAGTCGAGAATCGCGATCCGCAGAAGACCTACAACAAGAAGACGCTCGTCGAACTGCAGGCGTTGACGCCTGGCTTCGACTGGTCGACGTATTTCGGCCAGCTTGGCATCCAGGATGTTCCCCCGATCAACGTGCGCCAGCCGCAGTTCTTCCAGGCATTCGGCGATGCGAGCACCAGCCTCACGCCGGCGCAGTGGAAGACGTACCTCCGCTGGCACGTCGTGCGCGGCATGGCGGCGATGCTGACGAAGGCCTTCCAGGACGAGGCGTTTGCGTTCAACGGCAAGGTGTTGAACGGCGTGCCCGAGCAGGAAGACCGCTGGAAGCGCGTGCAAGAGACGACCGACCGGGCGCTTGGCGAGGCGCTCGGCCAGCTGTATGTCCGAAAGGCGTTCAGCCCGGAGGCCAAGGCCCGCATGATCGAGCTCGTGGCGAACCTGCGCGCCGCGCTGAAGGAACGAATCGAGAAGCTCGAATGGATGGGGCCCGACACCAAGGCGCAGGCGTTGCGCAAGCTCGACGCGTTCGGCGTCAAGGTCGGCTATCCCGACAAGTGGCGCGATTACTCGACGCTCCAGGTCACCCGTGGGTCGTACGCGGACAACGTCCTGCGCGCGCAACGATTCGAGAGCGCCCGCAACCTCGCGAAGCTCGGAAAGCCAATCGACCGGACCGAGTGGGGCATGACGACGCCGACGGTGAACGCGTACTACAACGCGAGCATGAACGAGATCGTGTTCCCGGCGGGCATCCTCCAGCCGCCGTTCTTCGACGCGAAGGCGGACGATGCGGTGAACTACGGTGGGATTGGGGCGGTGATCGGCCACGAGATGGGCCACGGTTTCGACGACAGCGGCAGCCAGTACGACGCGGACGGCAACCTGAAGAACTGGTGGACCGAGAGCGACCGCTCCGCATACCAGTCCCACACGGACCTGCTCGTGAAGCAGTTCGACGCGTTCGAGGCGCTGCCGGGCGAGCACGTGAATGGAAAGCTCACGCTGGGCGAGAACATTGGCGACCTGGGCGGCCTGACGATCGCCTACGCGGCACTGCAGAAGGTGCTGGCCGCAAAGGGCCGGCCCGCGGCCATCGACGGCTTCACGCCGGAGCAGCGCTTCTTTCTCAACTGGGCGCAGGTGTGGCGCCAGACCATTCGACCGGAGGCTCAGCGCGTACGGCTGGCCACCGACCCGCACAGCCCCGGCCAGTTCCGCGTCAACGGGCCGATCGGCAACATGCCGGAGTTCGCCAGCGCCTTCAGCTGCCCGGCGGACGCGAAGATGGTGCAGCCGGCGGCGATGCGAACGAGCGTCTGGTAGGCGGTCGGGCGACGGGTTCGTCGTCGCGAGATGCGCCGCAGCGAAGCGCCGTTCCTCGTGGCGTTCGGCGTCGACCGGACGCCACGCTTTTTTCCGACGGGCCGGCTTCGGCCGACCCGTGGCCAGGCGACGTGATGACCGCCGACGACAGCCACGATTACGAAGTCGCCGCCGACCTGTACGACCATGTCGTGCCTTACCGCGAGCGGCCCGACGTGGCGTTCTTCGTCGAGGCCGGTGTGGCGGCGGGCGGGCGTGTGCTGGAGCTCGGGTGTGGGACGGGGCGGGTGCTGATACCGTCCGCGCGAGCCGGGGTCGAGGTCACCGGCGTCGATCGGGCCGCGCGGATGCTGGCCATCTGCCGGACCGCGCTCGATCGGGAGCCCCACGAGGTGCGGACGCGCGTGAAGTTGGTCGAAGCCGACATGCGCGCCTTCGACCTCGCGCGGACATTCGCGCTCGTCACGCTTCCCTTTCGGCCGTTTCAGCACCTCCTCACCGTGCCGGACCAGTTGTCCTGCCTTGCAGCGATCCGCCGGCACCTGGCGGACGACGGTCGGCTCATCCTCGATCTCTTCAACCCCTCCCTCGAGGATCTCGTCAACCGACCGGGGAGCGGAGAATCGAGCGAAGAGCCTGAATTCTCGACGCCGGACGGCCGCCGGGTGATTCGCCGGCACCAGATCGTCGAGCACGACCGGTTCGCCCAGGTGATTCGGGTCGAACTCGTGTACTACCTCACCTATCCTGACGGACGCACCGAGCGGTTGGTGGAGCCGTTTTCGATGCGCTATTTCTTCCGGTACGAAGCGGAGCACCTCCTGGCGCGCGCCGGCTTCGAGGTGGAGCACGTGTACGCGGGTTACGACAAGAGTCCCTATGGCCGGCAGTACCCCGGCGAACTGGTCTTCGTGGCGCGGAAGGCGGCAGCGGTCCCCCGCTGACCGGCGGCGATCCGGTTGGCAGGGCATCGCCGCCGCCCTTCAGGCTGCGCCTGCTGGCAGGGTATACTGTTGCTTCACTCCTCCGGTGCCGGAGTGGCGAAACTGGCAGACGCGCGGGACTCAAAATCCCGTTCCCTTCACGGGGAGTGTGGGTTCGATTCCCTCCTCCGGCACCAATAATCACAACAACTTCAGCGCCGGTCGCCAGGAATCTCTTGGAGAGGCTCTGAGAGGTCGGGTGATAACTGGGTGACAATCCTCAGTGGTGCAACCAGCCCATCGCTTTCCTCATGGCCTGCCCGACGGCGTGGGTCCGAGTTGCGCTTCGTTAAGGGACGTTTGCGGTTGGAGGTACGAGAGGGGATGTTGGTGGAGGACCCCTCCAACGGTGAGCGACGGTTCAGTTGACATCACGACTGGCCAGCCGCGCGACCACATGGGCCAGCCGTTGTGGCGGAACGGGTTTGGCGACGTGCTCTTGGAAGCCCGCTGCAAACGCGCGTTCCCGGTCTTCGTGTTGCGCGTATGCGGTCAATGCTGCTGCCGGGATTGACCCGCCTTCAGCCGCCGATAGCGCACGAACACGACGCAGCAAGGAATACCCGTCTTCGACCGGCATACCGATATCAGCAACGAGCACGTCTGGACGCCACCGCTGCAGTTCCTGAAACGCTTCCTGCGCAGAACCGGCTGCGCGCACGTCCGCGCCGTACTGACGCAGCACAGCCTCCACCAGCGTCCGGGCGTCCGGTTCGTCGTCTACGACAAGAACTCGGATGCCGTGCAGTGCAAGCGGGTCTACTGTCTGGTGTGACTCTTCCCGCGTCGGGCGCAGGCTGGCCTCGCCGTCTCGCGGTTCTGCCACCGCCCGAATTGGCAAGGTAACGGTGAAAGTCGCACCCTTGTCCGTGCCCTCGCTGACCGCAACCACGGTCCCACCGTGGAGTTCGGCAATATGCCGGACGATGGCGAGACCGAGACCAAGACCGCCGTGCCGCCGCGTCGTGGAACTGTCAGCTTGGGTAAACCGTTCAAACAGGTGCGGCAGGAACTCTCGCTCGACGCCCATGCCGCTATCCGATACTGTGAGGTAAATCTGCGACTGCTTCTTCTCAACACGAACATCGACCCATCCGTGCTTCGGGGTGTACTTCACGGCATTCGACAACAGGTTCCACGCAACCTGCCGGAGCCGGTCGGCGTCGCCCACCAACACGACATCGTGGGAGAGCGAGGCACGAAGTTCAATCGCCTTTGCCGCTGCCGCTGGCTGCACCGTGTCCAGAGCCTGCTGCACCACGTCGGACATGTTCATGGCGGCGAGGTTCAGGTGCAGCTTCCCGCTGATGATGCGGGAGACATCCAGCAAGTCTTCAATCAGCCGAATCTGCAACTGCGAGTTCCGCAAGATCGTGTCGCTGGCGTCCTCAAGTTGGCGTTCGCTCAGCACGCCCTGTTTCAGCATGTGCGCCCAACCGACGACGGCGGTGAGTGGCGTACGCAGTTCGTGGGAGAGTGTCGCCAAGAACTCGTCCTTCACACGGTTAATGCGCTCAGCCTCGGTGTTTAGCCCGCGCAGTTCTTCGGTCTGTTCTTGCAGCCGCTGCGCTTGCTCTTGCATGCGGTGCGCACGGGCGTAGAGGCTCCGTTCCGCCCGCCTCCATCGCCCAATGAGCCACACGAGACCGGACGCGACCGGCGCGAACAGCCCCATCGCAATCCAGTCCTCGCCGTGGGGCACCAACTCGTAACGCGGCGGAACGAAGAAGTAGTTTCCAGCGAAGGCGGCAAGAACGGTGCCGAAGAGACCCGCGTCCACGCCACAGAACCACGTCGTCACGACGGCAGACGCCACGAAAATAAAGTACGGAATCTGATCGTGGATGAGGGGGTCCACCGACGCGCGGAGAAGCGTGGCGACCGCGACGATTGCGACGGCCAAAAGAAACCGGATGTACCAGCGGCGTGGTACGCGAGGCTGAGGAAGTGCCTTCGTTGACAGGGGCACGCAGAATCCTCCGACGAGTTCGAGCACGCAGAGAACACCAAGGGATGGAAGGTCGCAGTGTAGCGCAGCGGAGCCGCCTTTCGCCAAGCGAACTCAATGGACTGGCCGGCTCCTGTTTAGTTAGCTGACGTCCGTCGAGGAAGTGGCAGCGCATTCCTCGCGCAGCCCCGCCTTCAAGAAGTGGCCATCAGTTGTCCTTCGTTTCCTCTTCCGTCAGCGGAGGCTCCGGGTCGTTCAGATTCAGTGTGAGTGATGCCCATGTCGCCTCCTGTCTTCCCGTCCTGTGCATCTGTTCAGCTTGGGCGCAAGAACGATTCCATCGGGAGAATCATGACGGTCGGGAATCGGCTGGTGATTCGGGAGTCCGCAGGGCTATTGCACTCCCTGAACTGACAGTTTTCGTCACGTCGCGCCGCATTTTCTTGCGCTCATTCGGTCAGGCGCCGACGGTTACAGGCAGGGCGGCCATCCCATGCCCGCTGATGGCGAAGGACGCGCGTGCCTGCTCTTCAGAGTGTGGCTCGTTCTCGGATTCGTGCTGGTCGCGCTGGTGGTAAAATAGACTTCTTGGCGGTGGAGTTCGCCATCAACCGTCCCGCGTTCTTTGCGTGACCAATGACTCCTACGGGCTGAGCCGCCGTGGGAGTCTCCCTCAACGCGCGAATCAGCCTCTCAGTCAAACCGGCACCGAGTAGCGGCTCTCCGTGTGCCCGCGTCGGCGGTGCCAGCCTGAATGGAGAGGAATGGGCATGACGTGGATAGCCGTCGGACTTGGTGGCGCAATCGGCTCGATGGCACGGCACTTCACGAACATCGTGGTCACGCACCTGATGGGACGCGCCGTGCCGTACGCCACGTTCGTCGTCAACGTCGTTGGCTGCATCGTGATTGGCGTGCTGGCGGGCGTCACGGCCAGCGGTCGGCTGCACCTACCGCCGCCAGCCCGAACGTTCCTGTTCGTCGGCGTGCTCGGCGGGTTCACCACGTTTTCCGCGTTCGGACTGGACACGCTGACGCTCGGCCACAGCGGTGAGCACGTCGTTGCCTTTTGGAACGTGGTCGGACAAATCGGTTTGGGTTTGGCCGCTGTCTTCCTCGGATACCGGCTGGCTGCGTAGGAATGCAATACTTCCGGTTGGCCTCGGTCGAGGGGGGGACCATTGCCTGGCCGAATGGCGCGGACATCGCTCCGGAGACGCTCTACGAGAAGCTCGAGGTCTCCAGGAAGGCGTCGGACCGGCCTCACGCGAATGGCGTCGTGAATGCCGGCCCTGCCTGAGTCCCTATCCCCTACACGTGTGGCTCCTAGTCCGAGCATCGAGGCGCGGCGGCAACATTACAGCAAGGTCCGGCCGCACTCGAGTCTCGGGTACCTGACGCCGGCTGCGTTCAAGACGAAACAGCCAAGGTGACCCAATGGGCAAACGCCTCAGGAAGGCTGACCTGCTGCGCGAGATCGAACGCGAGCGCGGCGCGCTTGACGACCTTCTCGCCGGATTGCCGACACGGCAAATGACGAAGGGCGGCGTGACGCGCGGCGGGTGGTCCGTGAAGGACATCTTGGCCCACCTGGTCGAATGGCAACGGATGAACCTTGACTGGTACGCCGCGGGCGCGCGGGGCGAGAGGCCTGCGATGCCGGCGCCCGGGTACACCCTGCGGGACTTGCCACGGTTGAACGCCGCGATCTACCGGAAGCATCATCGACGCTCGTTGCGCGCTGTCGTGCACGACTACCGTTCATACCACGACCAGGTCGTCGACCTGATCGGTCGATTGTCGGATACCGACCTGGTCACGTTGCGACGATTCTCGTGGACAGGGCCCTCGTGGACACTCAGCGATTACCTCCGCGCGGCGACAGCGGCGCACTACTCCTGGGCACGGACGCGGATTCGTCGGTGGCAACGAGCTCAGGAGCGTGCGAAAGCCGGGACTTGAACACGACCGCGGCTGCCTGACAGCGCGCTGCACCTGACCGGCGCGTGCGGCGTGAGCGCCGGCGGGGCGCGATCGTCAGGCGGACAAGAACCGGCGCGAATCTAGCCGATCCTCGACGTGGTAAGGGCACTGTTCGGAAAGGGAAGGACGAGATGCCGCTGAACGTACCGCGCAACCGCCGGGTCTTGTCGATCACGATTGTCTCTGTTGCGCTGGCAACATTCCTCAGCGGCGCTGTCCTTGCCGTCGGTCGCGACAAGGCCATGTATGTGCGCGGGACCCTGAGTGCCATCAAAGAGAAAACCGAAGGCAGATTCAACACGCAGCCGGAGACTGAGCTTGCGTTCAGTGCGGGCAAGAGAGGATCTATCGCGATACCCTATGCTGCGATTGCGTCTCTTGAGTTTGAGCAGAAGGAGCGGGTGGTTGTGGTCATCGGCCTCGGCCCGCCCGTTTCGAAGCGGCTGGCCTACTACCTCACGATTACGTACAGCGACGCAGAGGGAAAGGAGCAGAGCGGCGTGTTTGAACTCGGAAAGGACATCGTTAGGACGATGCTGAAGATTCTCGAGGACCGAAGCGGAAAAGCCATCACGTTCGAGGACGCAGTTACGTGTCGACAATACAAGACACCGAAGGAGTGTGAAGGCAAGTAGCCGCCTACCCTTCGACTCGTTTGCGTTGACCATCCCACCGAGCGACAACCGCCCGGTTCACGCGCTGGACGTCGCGCGGCGCCTGGTCAACGCGAGTGAGCTCAGGGTTTAGCATCGGCTTGGAGCCGTCGCGCCCAACGGTCGGACGGCGCTGATGGTCTGTGTCCGCCACAGGTGGCGAGAGTTCTCGCGAGCCGCAGCGCCGGGTGTGCGGACCGGCGAAGTACCGCCAGCTCGGGGGCGAATGGTCTGCCGTCCGCCAGTAGCTCCTGAAGCTCGGCCCATCTCTTTGCTCCAGGGCAACGACGTCGGGGCCGCCTGGAAGAGACAATGTGCCGGTGAGACTCTGCGCGATCCACGGCAAGCGTCTTCGACTCGAGAACGGCCGCAAGGCCTGCCCGCTTTGCGCGAAGCGAGACGCTCGGACCGCGACGTCCCCAGCTTCGTCGACTACGGAGAAGGCCCCTTCGCCTTCCGGCCTGCGGTGGGAGTCAGGTCACACGCCAACGCGTTGACATGGATTTCCGAGGCTCCCATACTGTCGAGAGGGTTGAACCTTCTCTCTGGGTGGTCAAGGCCGTCCGAGTGCAGGTGGTTCGTCGTGGGGTCTTGGGGGTGTCGACAACCGGTGGAAGCCGGAACGAGACGCTATGCCAGGCCTGCTGCCCACGCCGCGCGCCAACCGGTACGCGATCGAGTGCCCGCTCCGCTTTCGGCGGCGCGACGGGCACGACTGGCACAGAGGAACGCTCCGCAACATGAGCGCGAGCGGCCTCCTGTTCAGCCCTGCCACCTCCGTCCCGGACAAAGCGGAGATCGAGATCGTGGTGACCCTGAGTCCGCTCGGCCTCGCCCACATCTGGTGCCGCGCCGTCGTCGTCCGCCGCGACCCCCGCAGCGCTGCGGTCGGCGCGAGGATCACTGAGTACAGGCTGCGGCGCGCCGCGAAGTCCTGATACCCTGTCCAACCGGGACGCGTCGCCATTCGTAGCGTACGCGTCATCCGGCATCGTGATACCCTATTGC
Organism: uncultured Acidobacteriota bacterium; assembly: GCA_963724775.1. Taxonomy (GTDB): domain Bacteria; phylum Acidobacteriota; class Vicinamibacteria; order Vicinamibacterales; family Fen-181; genus CAVRWB01. Next base: position 95,803 of record CAVRWB010000011.1, on the reverse strand, counting down.
GTGTCCGCGAGGTACGACGCGCGGCACGACCCGCACGTCACACCCTACCCAGTGCTCACCTCGCTGGCCCTGCCACGGACGACCGTATGCGGCCGAAGTCGCCACTGGTGCTGGTCGTGGAAGCCGACGCTGACAAGCTGGAGACGTTGCAGCTCTCCTTGGAGACCAGCGGTATCTGCGTCGCCCGCGCCGCCACAGCCTTGGAGGCGGCTCTCGCTACCGCGGCAACCCCGCCGGATCTCATCATCATCGACATCGGCACGCCACAGATCGCCGGTAGTGGCATCTGCCGGTTCCTTCGCGACGGTCGCTACACGGGGCACATGCCGATCGTCGGGTTCGCTGCCGCAAGCACCGGTCCCGTACAGCGGGCGCAGGATGTCGGTTGCGACGAGTTACTCGTTGCACCGTGTCCGCCGGAAGCCCTGGTCGCGGCGATCCGGCGGCTGCTGCCGGAATTCCATCTGCGATGAGGCCCACGACAGAACCCGCCCGCGTTCGCCCCCCAGTTGAGAATCAGTGAGCGCCGGCCGCGAGGCGCTGGCCATTGCCCCACCGAGCTTGCGCTACCCTTCGACTCGTTTGCGTTGCCATCCCACCGAGCGAAGACCGCCCGGTTCACGCCGCAGTCATCGCGAGGCGCGTGGTCAACGCGAGTGAGCTCAGGGTATAGAATCGGCAGGGCGAGCCGACGCGGCTTCACGTATCGCGCGCCGCCGGGAGGTCACGATGACTGATTGCATGCAGCCGGCCGTGGATGAAGCGCCCGAGTGGATGGCCGCGGAGATGCCACCGGGCTACCAGACGCGGCTCTTCGAGATCCAGCGCCTGTCGGCCGATCTCCAGGCGATGGACCGCATCGGGCGCGTCCTGTGGGAAACAGGCGAGCGGCTGAGAGACGCCGTGGCCGTGGTGTTCGACGCGCTCAAGTGCGAAGTGGACGTCACCGCCGGCCCCGCCGCGCCGATCGCGGTGAAGATCGGCCAATCACGCCGCCTGCTGCTTGTCGTTTCGCGCGCCGACAGCCCGATCCGGAAGACGAACGAGGAACTGGCGCAAGCGTTCCAGGCGGTGCAGTTCAGCGCAGTGGACGACCGGGTGGTGCTCGTCGCCAACAACGACCCCACCATGCCGCCCGCGAACCGTCCGGACCCCGTGCTGCCTGACGCGCTGGGCATGCTCGAGAGGATGGGTGTCGACGTGGTGACCGCCCCGGCACTCTTCAGGCTGTGGCGACTGTCGCTGGAGGACCAGCAGAAGGCGCGCACCGTCCTCGAGCGCCTGCACGCGCAGGACGGCGGTCCGTTCGTCATGCCCTCGCGGTGATCGAAGGGACCGCGCTCGGCGGCTGGCCCCCTTCTCTGTCTTCAACCGACCTGCCGAACGGTCAGAAATCCCCCGTGTTGACTTCCACGTACTCGGTGCGATCGGTCGACACCGTGCGCCGGATCTCATGGGAGAGGTTTCCGGTACTGCTATCGCGCGCGGCAAAGACGACATCGGCAGCGTAAGCCGGATCGGGACCTGTGGGCGTCTGCAGCCTGCGCGTGTCCCAGGAGAACTCACCCGTGGCGCCGGCCAACACGGTGCCCAAGAGGGTGCCGTTCACGTAGCACTCGATGTCGTGTGCTGCGGGGAGGCGGTTGGCGAACACGACCTTGAACGTCTTGTCCTCACTACATCCCGCGGCGCCGAGCAGTACCATGAAGGCGAGAGCCAAGATCAACCGGCGTGTCATATCGCTGTCCTTTCGACGCGTTTGAGAGCTCGCAAGAACCCGAATGGCTTCGCGCCATCAGAGGCCAGAGTCCATGCATGCAACAGCCAGCCCATGCGGAGCGATCTGCTTTGCAGTCCATTTCTGCCTGCGCCTCCTGGATAGTCGGCCCAGGCGGCGACTTTATGCTGCCTGACGGCTGGCCGACGGAGTGGGGCTGGATCTCAGACGACAGGCGGGCGGTTAGCTTGCGGGGCCAAGTCCGTGGCCGGCGACGCCGGGCCCCCAATTAGCCGAAGGACGGAGACCTAGCGGCGCCGCCTGCCGACACGAGGCTCGAGCCACGTGTCGGCAGTTCCTGCATGGCCTCGTGCGACGGAGCCGCGGACACTCGGCTGCCCTTCGACTCGTTTGCGTTTGACCATCCCACCGAGCGACAACCGCCCGGTTCACGCGCTGGACGTCGCGCGGCGCGTGGTCGACGCGAGTGAGCTCAGGGTATAGAGCCTCGTGTTGCGATGACGGCAAGCGCTACTTCATCGCCGTCTGGATCACGCGCACGCCCGTCGCCGTGGCATTCACGGCGTCGCCAGTGTAGTAGATCGTGACCCAGTCGTTGGGCTTCACGAACTCGGTAATCACGGAAGGCTTTTTCTCGGCCTTCAGTTCCGTCGATTTCGTGCTGAGCCCTTTGCCTCTCACCTGGGTCTTCGGGGTGACGGCGAACTGCATGTTCTTGCCGTCCACCTTCACCACGATCGACTCCGGCGCCACGGACACCACCGCACCGGACGCGCTCGAGCCCGGACGTCGCGCTCGGCTCGGGTTCCTCGGAGGCTGCCTCGGTTGCCGTCGCGATCGGCCGGACCTCGGTGGCGACCTTCTCGCCCGCGACGTCCTTGTAGTGGACTTCGACGTGCTGACCCACCTTGATGAAGTCCCCGAGCTTCGGCGCCGGCTTGCCCTTTTCCGCTTCCTTCATGGCGGTGCTGCCGCCCTTGGCGGTCACCATCGTGGTCGGTTCAATCTTGAACGTCGACTCGACACCCTTCACCGTCACGGTGATCGTGTCGTGGCCCATGGCCTTCACGGGGCCGCGAACCCACTTGTTCTGCGCCAGGGCCGGCACCGACAGCAGCGCTGCCGCGAGAACGACGACCGTCAGCATGCACACGCGCCTCATGAAGTCCTCCTTGTGATCTGCCCGGACAGCCGAGACCATGCCATCCGAAGTCACCGCGACTCGTGCCTTCGGAGGGAGACGATTTCCACTGCAACCCGCCGACTGTCTTCCAACCTGTACGTCACGAGCACGAGGTCTTCCCTTCCGATGTAGTCGAGAAGGCTCGCGCCACGCCGCTCGCGCGCAACGATTCGGGTCGAGTGCTCGACGTCGAACGTTTCCCCGTGGCCATCCGCTTCGAGCGTGACGTGTTCGGCAGATATCGCTGTCACCACTCCCGTCATGCTCGTGCCGGCGACCAGGGAACCGCCCGAGGGCGAACGGACGATGGCCGCGTAGTTGCGCGATGCCTGTTGGAGATAGTGAACGTCGACGAGGTCGCCCACTCTCACGGACTGCCGAAGCGTGGGCCGCCGCTGCTCGGGCGGTCCCTCCCATGTCAGGTCCCTGCCGGGATGGAGCCAGGAAGCCTGGTCCACCGCGAAGGTGATGTTGAGGTTCGGGCCGGCGACCAGGATCGTCAGCGTGTCAGCCGTGACGGCCACGGTTCTGCCGCGAACCCACCGGAACTCCTGGGCGCTCGCCGGCGCCGCGACGAACAGCGGCATCGCGAACGCGCAGGCGACGCATGTGAGAAGGAAGGACGTGAGCGGCCTCGGCGCGGCCAGCGGCGAGTGGGCTTCCAGCGGTCCGTGGGGGCTCCCGGCGACGAGGCTCATACGAACCTCCAGGCGACAGGCGTGGACCCGGGGTACCGAACCCCGTGATTGTAGCACCGCGGGCGCGCGGTGGTAAGGACCGCCAGCTGCAGGCGACGCTACCCGGCCGGCCCGACGATGAACTGCTCGAGCTTCCCGTCCTTCGTGGTGTAGGTGGTCAGCCGGAGCCGTGTGCCGTTCGCAAACGACACATCGAACGCACGAAACGTCATGCCGCCGCGCAGCGACGCCGATGACTGCGTGACGGCCTGCACGGCGCCAAGCGGCGAGAGGCTGGCCTTGTGGTCGTCAAGGGCAACCTGGCCAAAGTAGAAGTTGCAGTTCTCGGTCAACAGCGCGCGGTCCACCCTTCCCTGCTGCAAGTCGCGCAGCAGGTCTTTCGCCTGCGACTCGGCCTTCGCGGCTGCCGCCCGATCTCCCGTACCGCCAGACGCCGGAGCCAGCAGCAGCGCGGAGATCGCGCGCGCGATGCTTCCAGCGGCGGGGCTCGCTTCCTGGTTCGTCAAGACCGCGATGGCGATCTTGTCGTCGGGGAAGACCGTGTTCGAGGCGACGAAGCCGCCGACCTCCCCTCCATGCGCCACGACGCGGTGCCCGTCCCGTACGGACAGGCTGACACCCAGGCCATAGCGGGCGCTGTCGCCGTTCTTCAGCTTCACGTCGGTTTCCATCACCGCGTAGGAGGCCGGCTTCAGGAGCGAGCGGTTCATCACGCTGATGTCCCAGGCGAGCAGGTCGGAGACGGGCATCGCCATCTCGCCGTCCGCGAAGTACCAGCCGGACGCCTCGATGATCGCCGGGCGCAAGGGGCCGAGCGCGTTGCGCATGTAGCCGATCGGCTGCACCTTCTCGTGGTCCGCGTCCAGGTCGATCGTGTGCGCCATCCCGAGCGGCTTCAGGACGCGGCGAGACAGGAACGACCAGAACGGCTCGCCACTCACCTTCTCGACGATGAGCCCCGCGATGTTGAAGTTCGTATTGCTGTACTGATACTGCGTGCCCGGCTCGAAATCGAGCGGCTGCGTCGCCCATTCGTGGACGATGTTCACGGCCGTCGTCGGCTTGGTCCACGCCGGGATGGTGTAGTCCTGCGGCGCGTAGTCGCGGTAGCCCGACGTGTGCGAGAGGATGTTCCGGATGGTGACCTCGCCGGAGCGGGTCAGCTCCGGGAAGTACTTGCCAACGGGATCCTCGACGCTCAGCTTGCCTTCCTCTTGCAGCAGCAGGATGCAGGCGGCCGTGAACTGCTTGCTGATGGACCCGACAGCATAGAGCATGTCCGCGTTTGCCGGCAGCGCGGGATCGAGCCGCGCCTTTCCGTACGCCTTCGCGAAGACGATCCGGCCTTGCTGCACGATACCCACCGAGGCGCTCGGCACGCCGGTACGCGTCATCACGTCGTGCACGGCGGCTTCGACCTTGGCGGCCACGTCCCCGCCCAGGGTTCCCTGTGCGCTGGCGACGGCGGCGATGGACAGCAGAACCAACGCCACCCCTGCTCGAGTCGATCGCATCATCACAACTCCAGGCTGGAGGAATCTGAGATTGTACTCCTGGCAAAGGCGCGCGCGGAGGACGAGGCGGGGGTCCGGCATTGTCCCGCATGGGCCGGGTGAACCGCGGCGACCCCAAAACCGGCTGGCGGCACCCAACGCCGACCGTATACTAAACCCTGAGCTCACTCGCGTTGACCACGCGCCGCGCGACGTCCAGCGCGTGAACCGGGCGGTTGTCGCTCGGTGGGATGGTCAACGCAAAACGAGTCGAAGGGTAGCAGCATGTCTTCGACCGCCGACGCCCTGCGCCGCTCGCTTCGCGTACGGATGGCCGCGATGTCCGCCGACGAACGACTCGCGCTGACCGGCCGCCTGGCCGAGACCGATTTGGAGTTGTTTTGCGGACGACACGGCATCGCTCGGGACGAGGGGCGGGCGGCGCTGAAGCGGCGGCGGCAGGTGGGCCGTCTGACGAGCCGCGTCATGCTCCGGGAGTCGGCATGAACCCGACGCTCATCTCGCGTGTCGCCACACTCCTCGACAGTCTGAGCGTGCCGTACGCGCTCGTCGGCGCGGCGGCGCTCGCGGTGCACGGTATCGCGCGGTCCACCTTCGACCTCGATCTGTTCACGACCTCGACGGCAGTTCTCGACGCCACCGCCTGGGCGGAGTTGGCGGCCGACCCGGATGTCTGCGTCACGGTGCGCCGGGGGGACGCGGACGACCCGTTGGCCGGCGTCGTTCGTGTCGAGGTCGCCGGAGAGCGCGAGGTGGACGTCGTGGTCGGCCGGTCCGCCTGGCAGTCGGAGGCCATCGGCCGCGCAGACCCAGTGCGGCTTGCCGGGGTCGTGATTCCGGTTGTCACCCCGGCAGATCTCATTCTGTTCAAGCTGTACGCCGGGGGAGCGCAGGACGCCTGGGATATCGAGCAATTGCTGGGGAGCGCCGAACGATCCGGCTCGTGCGAGACGTCGAGTCACGGCTCGAGCGACTTCCTCCGTCCGCCGCGGGGCTCTGGGCCCGTATCGTCCGCCCCTGAGAGTAGGCGGTGATCCGATCTGGCGATGGCTTGCGCATTCCATGGTGTGAGCTTCCGTGTGTCGGTCGCCATCGGAATCGTCTACTTCGCGGTGATCGGCCTCGTGTCCCTGGCGGACGGGCCGGCCGCAGTGCGGCAGGGCGGGAGGGTCGCCCCCCACCTGCCTCTGCAGTTGCCGCGCGCCCAGGCGCGTCGGGCCGCGGGCGGAGGGCCGCGCTGGATTGCGGCGGTTGCCCTCGGGCTGGTAGCGGCCGGGATAGGGCTGCATCTCGCGGGACCGGCCGCCTGGGCCGTCATCGCGCTCGACTGGCTGCCCGGCATCTACCTGCTGGCCGGCTACTGGCTGCCAGGGGAGTTGCGGCGGCGGCCGGCGCCCGGCTTCCAGGCACATCTCGAGGCGACCGACCACGTCCTCTTCGAGGCCGGATTCGCCCGCGTCCTCGATCGCGCGCCTCGCCTGTTCCTGGAGTACCTGGAGGCCGCCTACCTCTGCTGCTATTTCACCGTCCCCGGGGCCCTGGCGTGGATGTACTTCACCGGCCACCGGCGCGAGGCCGATGCCTTCTGGACGGCGGTGCTGCTCGCGGCCCTGCCCTGCTATGCGCTCGTCGTGTGGTTTGAAACGCGACCACCCCGCTGCGTCGAGGTGCGGCCCCTTACACGCCCGCGACGGGTGGCGGTGCGCCGTCTCAACCTCGCCATCCTCGAGCGTGCGAGCATCGGCCTCAACACGTTCCCGAGCGGCCACGCGGCGGCGTCGTTTGCCGCGGCGCTCGCGGTCGGCGCCGTCATGCCAGGCGCCGGGGCGGTGCTCGGGCTGCTGGCCGTCAGCATCGCCCTGGGCTCGGTCGCCGGGCGCTACCACTACGCGCTCGATGCTGCCTTCGGGGCCCTGGCCGCAGTTGCGGCCTTCGCCCTCTCTCGCCTGGTGTGACGAGCGCCCAAAGCCCGGAGCGTGGAGCCTGGAGCCCGCCCTTCGCCCCTACCCCGCCCGCGTGCCGTCGGCGACGGGTGATTCGGGCACAGCGAGTACGGGGGTGACGCCGTCGGCGTAGCCGATGTCGAACAGCATCCCTTCCGAGACGAGGCCTCTCATCTTGCGCGGCGGCAGGTTCACCACGAAGAGTGCCTGCCGCCCCTCGATCTCGCGAGGGTTCGCGCGTTCCTGCTTCATGCCCGCCAGGATCGTGCGGGTGTGATCGCCGAAGTGGACTCGCAATTCCACGAGCTTGTCGGAGCCGGGCACGTCGGTCACGCTCTCGATCGTGCCCACGCGCACGTCGAGTTGTTCGAGCAGCTTCGTGTCGATGAGGGGCTTGATCGGTGCGGGCGTCATACCGTCAGTGTGCCACGCGCCCGCGCTGACAGGCATCACCGTCCGAACATCCACCCCAGCGCGACGCTGAACTCGCCCCCGCCCGGCCTGCCACCGCTCCACGTGCTGTTCGAGAAGCCGGCGTCCCAGTTCCAGGCCCCCGCAACGCCGATCGTGAAGACCGACCCGAGCCGGATGTCCATCCCGCCGCCGAGGCGCCCGCCGATCGTCGTCCCCACGTGACCGCTCGACAGGCGTTCATGGTCCCAATCGTGCGGGTTGTGATCGTCGATGTAGACAGCGTCTACTCCGAAGACCGGCCCGATCCCCCCGGTGACGTAGGGCTCGACCGACCGCGTCCGCGTGACGCGGCGAAGCGGGTACCAACGAACGACGACGGGAACGCCGCACGTCGCCTGCCCCGTGCCTCCGTCATCCCAGCGGTCCCAGTCGCCATTCGCACGGGCGAGCGTGGAGAGCCCGATGCCGACGCCCAGGTCGTTGCGCACGAAATTGAGGTACTCGAGCCCGAATGCCGCCTGGGCGGAGCCCGAATAGTTCCAGCTCTCGCCGTGGTCGTACCACGCGTCTCCCCATCCGCCGAATCGGACTTCGATCCGGTGGCGGGCTTCGCGCGGGTAGGAATGATGCGGCGAGACAGAGTGACCCGCCGCGCTATCCGCGTGCGGCGGCGCCCCGGCGTCTGGCTCCTTGAAGTTCGCGAGCGCGAGCAGGAGTTGCTGGCCTTCGCCGAGCTGGAAAGTCATCCGCCTGGATCCGTGCTCGCCCAGCCGCGCCTCGTAGGCGCCTGGGGCGAGCCCGACCTGCAGCTGCCGACCAGCCACCTTCTCCAACTCGACGACGAGGCGCTGGCCGTCGTCGTAGATCGTCAGGCGGCCCTCGATGTCGGCGCCGATGATGATGCCGGAGGTCGCCTGCTGGCGCTGAGGGGATTCGGTATCCGCCGGACGTTGGGGGGTGTGGCCGGCGCACAGGACCGTCAAGAGAAGTGCGGTTGCGATCGTCATCTCCGTTCCTTTCTCGCGAAGCGGAACCAGCCGGTTCCAACTGTTGAGACACGCGAGAAAGGCGGAAGTGTCACCGGTGGCCGGTCTTGCGTGGAGCCGAACAGCGCGGCGACGCCGAACGTGACCTCCCAGCCCGAGTAGCGGGAGTGATCGAGGCCCACCTCCTGCACGTTGCCGCTGTAGTTCCACGACGCGTTGACTCCCAGAACCCAGGATCGGCCGGCTCGGACGTCCGCGCCTCCTCCCAGGCTCCCGCCGACCGTCGTGTTCATCACCGTCTCGGTGACGGTCGTCGTGCCCGTCATCCTCTCGGCGTTGTACGCGCCCACCAGCGGGCCGAACGTGCCGCGCACGTAGGGCTCGACCGCACGCCACGACGTGAAGCGGCGCACGGGGTTCCAGCGGACGACGAGCGGGAAGTTCACGGCCGACGCGGTCGCTGACGGCCAGCGTCTGCGTCGTGACGGTCGATTCGGCGCTGTCCAGCATGAAGTGCAGCCCGCCGCCGACCGCCAGGTCCTCGCGCACGAACTTGAGGTATTCGATCGTGCCGGCGAGGCTGCCCGCGCTGACGTACGACCCGGCGAACGCTGGCGGTGCGCCGCTCACCGGCTGACCGCCGCCCGGCCCGCTCCACATCCCCAGCTTGAGGCCGACCATGTGGCGCCCGTTCAGGAGGTACTCCCGCCCGGTGTCCACGCCCCGAAGTCGGGTGAACTCGAGGCTCGCGGGCCCGAACGCGGCCAGCTCCAGCGCCTGGTGCGGCCCTTCCTTGATCTCGAGGCGCGCGCGCAGGGCCTTCGGCTCCCGCTCGAACCGCACCTCGTAGACGCCGGGCTCGAGGCCGATGTCCACCTTGCGGCCGGCCGGTTTGTAGAACTCGATCACCAGGCGCTTCCGATCGTCGAGCACGTAGAACCGGCCGTCGATCGGCGCGGCTACCACGAATCCCGCCGTCGTCTGGCGGAGGTCGGTGACGATGACGTCGCCCGTGCCCGACATCGTGATGTCGTAGACCGGGTGCTGGGGACCGCCCTTCGTGCCGACCGTGCGGCTCAGCGTCTCGCTGAAGGCGAACTGGTAGGCCTCGTTGAGCGTCACCCGCCCGTCGCCCGAGACGTCCGCCGCGCCGCGCATGCCGGAGATCAGGTAGTGCGTGAAGAAGCTGCCCCCGAGACGGTCCGATTCCTGCGCGCTCTCGTCGGCGGAGCTGGACGCCAGGAACGCGTGCCCGCGCATGTCGGACGACTCGTCGACCGTGAAGGGGCTGCGGACCTTGCCGCCCTTGGGGCGGGTGACGGCACCCGACGCGCACGCGTCGAGAATCCCGATCCGCACGTCCGCCTGGACCGATTCCAGCCGCTCGCGAAGCGTGAGGTACGACAGGCGGTCGTTGCCGAGCAAGAGGCCTTTCTCGTCGGCGTGCCCCGAGTAGTAGAAGAACACCTCGGTGCGGATGGTGGCGCCGGCCCGGCCGGTCCGGCGTGCGGCAAGGACCCGCGCCTTCAGCGCGTCGAGCGCGGCGTCCAGTTCCCCGACGCGCGGCTGCTTGAGAAGGACGACGTCCGCGGCCTCCACGCCGCCGAGCGCCTGCATCACCTGGCTGAAACGCTCGGCGTCGGTGAGGGCGTATTTGAGAAGCGGACGGTCCTCACCGCCGCGGTTGGCCGCCGCGATGAGCACCACGCGACGCACGGTGGTCTGAGCGGGCGGAGACTGCGGCGGGGCCGCGGTCAGAGCCGTCGCCAACAGGGCGGCCGCCACACCGGTGATCATGGGTGATCCTTGGTCAACGGGAACAGGGACTGCGTGAAGGCGCCGGGCAGGGCCAGCGCTGCCGGGGAGCCGGCTGTCCTCGCCGCTGCGTCGCGGATGGCGCGCCGGACCGGTTCGAGCTCGAACGGCGCATCGGCCGTCACGAAGTAGAACGCTTCCCAGCGCGGCGCATCGTCCAGTTCATACGCGAAATCGAGCAGCACGGTTCCCGACGGTTGGAGACCCGCTGCCTGTTCGCCGGTCGCGGGCAGGTGCTGCGTGAGGTTCCCGCGGCCGTCGATGGACAGGATCGCGCCGTAGGCGCGGCCCGACGCGCGATACCCGACGCGGATCTCGTCCCCCTGGCGCACGACCGCGCCGCGCTTCAGCGCCTCGCTGCCATCCGCCAGCTTTCGATACAACACGAGCGACGCCTCGCTGCCGCCCTTGATCGTCGTGTCGTCGCCGCGCGGCCTCACGAGCCACACCGACGCCGCGACCGCCGCGATGCATACGCACGTGGCGACGAGGCTGAGGGGCACCAGCCAGGCACGCGGAGGGGGGGCGGCCCGGCGGCGGATGGCATTCGCCACCTGGTGGGCCGGGTACGTTGCCGCGATCTCCTCGTCCGAGCGCTCCAGCCGGAAGAGCCGGTGGCGCAGTGCCGGGTCGCCGGCGAGGCGGGCCGCGACGGCCTGCTGTTCTTCCAGAGGCAGTTCGCCCAGCCGGTATCGTTCCAGGCGGACGTCCGAGACCATCGGCTGCGTCTCCCGCGTGCTCATGACGCCTCCAGTTCAACGAGCGTTGCGCGCAGGGCCCGCAGGCGCTTGCGCACGCCGGACACCGACATGCCCACCTCTCCGGCCACCTCCTCGAGCGTGAGGCCGTCGACGAAGTGCAGCATGGCGATGATCCGCGTCGACTCGCGGTGCCGCGCGAACAGTCGGCCGAGGAGCGAACGGGCGTGCACGGCGGCCGTCGGGTCGTCGAGGCGCGCGATGCGCGCGAGCTGTTCGTCCTCCACGAGGTCTGGCCACCGCCGCCGATCGCGGATGCGGTTCAGGCACAGGTTTGTGGCGATGCGGTAGATCAGGCTCGAAGGAAAGCGAATGTCGAGGAGGCCCCGGCGCCGGAGCAGCTGCACGAAGACGTCCTGGCACACGTCCAGCGCTTCGTCCTCGTCGCGCAGCAATTGCCGGCAGCGCCGCAGTACGAGCGATCCGTAGCGGTTCCAGAGGTCTTCGAGATCCGCCGTCCCGTCCGCCATGCTCACCTACAGACACCTGCCGGGGGACAAAGTGTCACCAGGGCCCGGCGTCCCGTTCGCGAGCCACTGCGGACTGCCAGGCCTACTGCCTGGCGGGCTGCGGCTCGAGCAGCACGTCGCGGCGGTCGGTGTAGATGGCGGTGAACACGCCGCCCTTGATCTCCAGCGCCGAGGCCCGCCCGCCTGTGGCGTATTTCTCCTGCATGCCGGTATCGAGCGCGATCACCCGGCCGCCGAAGCGCTTCTGGATGCGCCCCTCTTCCTGGACGGAGTGGCCCACGACGACCGCCCGGGCTCCCTGGGCGGCCAGTATCTCGTCGAGCTTCGGGGCCAACTCCTCGGACTCCTTCCCCATGCCGCGGTACCAGAGCGGGCCGTTCGCGCTCGCCACGAGGCTTTGGAGCGGTGCCGCGCGCGTCTTGTCGAGGTCGCTCGTCAGCTCGCGGCGCACGGTGTCGTTGACGACGTTGCAGCGCTTCGTGGCGACGTCGGGACTGAGTCCTCCGTGCACGAACAGGACATCGTTGACGCGGATCACCGTGTCCAGCGTGCGCAGCCACTTGCCGTAGGGCCCGCTCTGCCCGAAGGCCAGGCGCATCTCGACGAAACCGAGCGGCAGATCGTCAGGGAGTTTCGCGCGCTCCTCGCCGCTCAGCCTCTCGAGGTAGCGCCGGCGCATGTCGGCCGAATCACCCGTGGCAAACGCCTCGGTACTCGCCGGCCGAGACGTAGCGGAGGTCGCCGAGCATGCGCATGACCTCGTGATTGCCCAGCAGCACGTGCACCGCACCGCCCGCGCGGCGCGCCTCGCCCTCCAGCTCGCGCAGCAAGTCGAGCACCTTTCGCGAATCCGCCCCGCGGTCCAGCATGTCTCCGAGCTGCACGAAGTGAGTACGGCCGCCGGCCCAGTGCCGGTGCTCGTCGATCACGCTCGCAGTCCTCAGGATCTCGACATAACGGTCGTAGGCGCCGTGAACGTCACCGATCGCCACGACCCGCTCGACATCCTGGTACTCGCACGGCAGCAGCTTCTCGCCGGCCGAGATCGGGGCGGAGAAGGCCGCGGCGAGCACCGTGGCAACGAGGGCACCGAGGACGATTCGACGAAGGCGGGCCGAGTGGCCACGGAGATTGAGCATGCGAAGGGGCTCCATCTGTGAGGGGGGTTACCACAACTGATTCTCGCCCCGCGGGCCGCGCCAGCGCAAGCGAACGCCGGTGAAGACCCGGGATCCTGACGGGATGGGCTATGATCGTCGCGTTCCGGCGATGACGAACCTGTTCACGCTGTATCGTCGCCTCGTCGCTTACAGCAGCCCGTATTGGCGGCACATTGTCGGCATCCTGCTCCTGCAACTCCTGTCGACGCCGCTCGCGCTCCTGGCGCCGCTGCCGCTGAAGATCGCGGTCGACACCGTGCTCGGATCGCGCCCGCTGCCCGGCTGGCTCCGGACCATCGTTCCGGACGGACTGGAAGCATCGCCTGGTGCGCTGCTCACGCTGGCCGCGGCGCTCCTCCTGCTGACGACGGTTGTCGGATCGCTCCAGGACCTCTCCAGCGAACTGCTCCAGACGTATGCCGGCCAGAAACTGGCGCAGGATTTCCGGGCGATCCTCTTCCGCCACGTGCAGCGCCTGTCGCTCTCCTACCACGACATGCGCGGCACGGCTGACTCCACCTACCGCATCCAATACGACGCCTCGTCGATCCAGAAGATCGTCGTCGATGGTGTGATCCCGCTGATCGGAGCGATGACCACCCTGCTCGCGATGGTCTATGTCACCGCGCGGCTCGACTGGAAGCTGGCCCTGGTCGCACTCTCCGTCTGCCCGGTCCTCTTCGCGCTCAACCGGCGGTACGCACCGCGCCTGCGCAGCAGTTGGAAGGAGATCAAGAAGCTCGACAGCTCGGCGATGGGCATCGTCCAGGAGGTGCTCTCGTCAGTCCGTCTCGTCAAGTCGTTCGGGCGCGAGGACCGGGAACAGAAACGGTTCCTGGATCAGTCCGACAAGCGGCTGCAGCGGGAACTCCAGGTGGCGGCCCTGCAGGGCGGGTTCGACATCTCGGTAGGGCTCGTGATGGCCGCCGGCAGCGCCGCCGCGCTCCTCATCGGGGTGCAGCAGGTCCGCTCGGGCCAACTGAGCCTCGGCAGCCTGCTGCTCGTCCTCGCCTACCTCCAGCAGATCTACAAGCCGCTGAAGACCCTCAGCAAGAAGTCCGCGGACCTGCAGTCGTCGCTCGTCAGCGCCGAGCGCGCGTTCAGCCTCCTGGACGAAGTGCCGGAGGTGGCCCAGCGCGGGGACGCTCGGCGGATGACCCGGGCGTCCGGGACGATCCTCTTTCTCGACGTCTCGTTCGCCTACGACCCGGAGCACGTCGTGCTCCACCGCGTGTCGTTCGCGGTGCCCGCCGGCACGCGCGTCGGGATCCGCGGGGCGACCGGCGCCGGCAAGAGCACGCTGGTGGGCTTGCTGATGCGCTTCTACGACCCGTCCGACGGGATGATCACCCTCGACGGGGTGGACCTGCGCGACTTCAACCTCGCCGACCTGCGGAGCCAGTTCGCGACGGTGATGCAGGACACGGTTTTATTCTCGACGACGATCGCCGAGAACATCGCCTACGGGCGGACCGGCGCCACCCGCGAAGAGATTGTCGAGGCGGCGCGGCTGGCCAACGCGTACGACTTCATCACGGGACTGCCCGACGGCTTCGAGACCCTCGTGGGCGAGCGCGGCATGCGGCTGTCGGGCGGCGAGCGTCAGCGGATCTCGCTGGCCCGCGCGTTCCTCAAGGACGCGCCGGTCCTGATCCTCGACGAGCCGACCAGTGCGGTGGACGTCAAGACCGAGGCGGGCATCATCGACGCCATGCAGCGCCTGATGCGTGGCCGCACGACGTTCATGATCGCGCACCGGCTCGACACCTTGACTGTGTGCGACATGCAGATCGAGCTGGACAAGGGCTGGACGGTGTTCGACGAGAGCATCGTGCCGCTCGAGGACCGGCTGCCGGGCCAGGGGTCGTAGGGGAATCAACGCTGTCGAACCGAGGACGCCGTCGCGCCGCCGCCGGGCTCCCAGGGCTCATCGCGCTCGCGGGGGCCATGCTCCTCGTGTGGCAGTGGGCCGCCGGCCACCCGTTCTGGGTGGACGAGGAAATGCTCGCCCTCAACCTGCGCGGCCGCTCCTTCGGCGGGCTCGCCGCGCCTCTCTGGCTCGATCAATCGGCGCCGCTGGGGTGGCTCGCGCTCGAACGCCTGGCCCTGCTCGCGTTCGGCACCGGGGAACGCGCCCTCCGCCTGCTTCCTCTGCTCTTCGACATCGGCACGCTGGCATGCGCGGCCTGGATTGGCCGCCGCTGGCTGAGCATCGCGGGCGCCGCGGTGCTCGCGCTCCTCTGCGCCTTCGGCCCGTGGCTCGCGTATCACGCGCTCGAACTGAAACCCTACTCCTCGGACGCGTTCTGGGCGCTGCTGCTTTCCGGCCTGGCTGCGTGGGTGCTCGAACCAGAGGTGTGGGGCGAAGCTCCAGCTTCGCCTCCCGCGAACCTGGAGGTTCGCGCCACGCCTGTCGACGCGACCGCCGACGACCGGCCGCGCACCGTTCGTCGCGTGCTGACCTGGTGGGCAGCCGCGGCGGTAGGGCACTGGTTCGGCAACGGCGCGCTGCTCGTCACCCCCGCGTGCGCGCTCGTCCTGCACGCCGTCTTGTGGCGGCGCCATGGATCGCGCATGGCCGGCATGGCCGCGGTGGGCGCGCTCGGGTGGCTCGCGTCGTTCGGCGTGCACTACGAGCTGGCGATCTCGCACACGGCGGCGAGCGCCTCGCTGCATCGCTACTGGAGCTTCGCCATGGCCCCGGCGTCCGGCGGGCTGCCGGGCGCGGTCGAGTGGGCGATGACCAGGCTCGAGCCGTTGGCCGAAAAACCTGTCGGGACCACTCACCCGCTGTCCTTCTGGCTGGTCGTCGCCGCCGGTATCGGGTTGGCGATTCGTTCGCGCCCAGCGCCGGGCCTCCTGCTCGCGCTGATCCCCCTATCGGCTTTCGTGTTCGGCGCGCTTCGCCTGGTGCCGGTGTACGAGCGTCTGTCCCTGTGGATCGTACCGGCGCTTTACGTTGGCGTGGCGGCAGCTGTAGAGGGCGTGGTCAGCGCGGGGCTATCGGCCGTTGCACGCCGGCGCGTGCTGCCCGCGATCCTGGCAGCCGCGGCCGCGATCCCCACGGGCCTGGTAGCCTTCGACATCACCAGGAGCGGCGTCGCGTTCCTCACCGCGCGGCCGACCGACGATTACCATCAGCTCGACGATCGCAGCGCGGTGCGCTGGCTGATGAAGCAGCGGCGGGCGGGCGACGTCGTCCTGACGACGCGCCTCGCGCTGCCCGCGATCTGGTGGTACGGAGGCGACTCGTGGACGCCAGACGGAGCACTGAGGGCCGGCGAGGCGGACATCCCGGTGTTCGAGGCGATCGCCGTGCCAGGGGGCACGCGATGCGCCCCTTCGTTGGCGGCGCAACTCGGCCACCCGCCGCGCGTGCTGCTCTACCTGGGATTCCGGATGGACGACTGGCCGCATGCACGCGAGGACCTGCTCCTGACCCGCCTCGCGGAGATCGGCGCGATCACGCAGTTCCGCCCGTTTGCAGGCATGGGGGGCTCGATGATCGTCGACCTCCAACAGCCGCCTTCGCCCGGGCCGCAGTTGCCACCGCGCCCTTGGGTTCGGGCACCCGCGGCGTCACCGGTCGCGCCCGGCTGCATCGCCGCCCGCCCCGCGCGCGCGTGGTGACCGTTCCGACTGGAGGGGCGAAGCAGAAGCGGTCGTTGACTCCGTTGACTTCCCTTATATCTCCCTAATCTTGATAGCAGCTCCCTAATCTTGATGTTCCGGAACCAGATGGCGTAGCCGTGGTCCTGGAGGCCGATGTACCCCTCCTTGGCAATGCCCGCGATGAATCCCGGGAAGGTCTTGAACTTGCTGTTCTGGACCATCGCGTCCCATTCCGGCGTCCAGAGCGTGTACTCGACGACCTTCATCCCGTTCTGGGTGTGGGTGACCTTGCCGTCCTTCACCCTGATCACGATCGTGTTCCACTCGCCCACCGGCTTCACGCTCTTCGGGTCGGCGGCGAGCATGTCGTACAACGATCCGGCAAGGTGGCTCGGCACCTTGTTGTCGGTGGCGTCCACGTTGTCGAGCACCTGCACCTCGGGCGCCGCGTAGTAGATGGCTTTGCCCGGCTCTTCCCTCACGTTGTAGAAGATCCCGGAGTTGCCCGCCTTCTCCGTCTTCCAGTCGATCGACAGCTCGAAGTTCCGGTATGTCCTGGCGCCGAACAGGATGTCGCCACCCGCCCCTTCGCCCGGCTTCTTCCCGGGCCCCGTGAACACCTTCATGGCGTGATCGTCGATCACCCAGTTGGCGGGCATGGCGGTGCCGTTGCACTGGCGCCAGCCGTCGAAGTTCACGCCGTTGAACAGCAGCACCCAGCCGGCCTTCTTCTCGGCGGCCGTCAGCGTGTTGACGGACTGCGCGAGGGCGGCGGTGCTGCCGGCGATGGTGAGTGCCAGGGCGGTTGCGAGGACGCGCGTTCTCATCTCTTGGTGTCCCTCCTCAGGAATCCCGTGCCGCATAGCTTACTCAAGAACGGCACGCGCGTCAGCGCAGCAGCGCCGAGGCGGTCCACAACACCGGGGCCTGGCCGTGCAGATCGCCGACGTTCCGGGGTCGAGCCAGATAGTACTCGACCGTCGTGCCCTTGTTGGTGCCCGCGCAGACGTTGCCGATGTCGCCCTTGTCGTTGATATAGCCGATCAGGCCCAGCCAGGCCTTTCGCGCGGCCGGGCCGTACACGGCCGGGTCGAGCCAGCCGGCCTTGACGCCGGTGACCATGGCCGCCGCGAACATCCCGGTGCCCGACGTTTCGGGCCATGCGTCGGGACGATCGAGCAGCTGGCGCCACAGTCCATCCTGGCCTTGCAGCGCCAGCAGCGACGCCATCATCTTCCGGTACCCCTCGAGGATCCGCGGCCGGGCGGGATGCGAAAGCGGCAGCGACCGGAGCAACTCGGCGGCACCCGCTGCCATCCAACCGTTGCCGCGGCTCCAGTAGAACGGCGAGTCGGGGGCGTGGAAGAACAAGCCGTTCGGCTGTTGCAGGCGATCGAGATACGCCACCATCGTCCGGGCGGCGCGATCGACGTAGCGCCCGTCGCCCGTCGCGCGGTACGCCTGCACCTGGACCGCGGTGATCATGAACATGTCGTCGATCCAGTAGCGCGCTTCGGTCGTGATCCCGTCGGGCGTCGTCGTCTCCCATTGCCTGTCGGCGAAGCTGCGACCGAGCTCCAGGAACCGGGCGTCGCGGGTCTGCATGAAGATCTCGAGGGGCACCGCGCCAAAGACGCGGTAGTCGACGTGCGCGTCCGGCGAGATGTTCTTCGAGCCCTCCGGCGTCAGCAGCGGGTCGAACTTGTGCACGAGCCGGCCCTGCAGCGCGCGGTTGCGCGTGAGGTCGGCGAGCGTCAGCGCGCCGTACCAGGTGCAGACCTCCGGGTAGATGATGAACGCCTTGGGCCTCTCGAAGGGGCGGTCCGCGAAGTTCTCGGCGACGCGCCTGCCGATTTCCGCCGGCGAGCGCCCGGCCGGCCAGTCGGCGAACAGGTCCGCGCCGGCCGCGCGGGCAGGAGGCTCCTGGCTGCGGGCCATGGGCTTTTGGCCCTGCAAGGATGCCGACGGTCGAGAGTCGAAGGCCTTGGCCCCCGCGGCGGCCGCCGCGATCACTCCGACTGCCACGACAGCCAACCGCCAGCGTGCGCTCTTCACGATGGTCTCCTGGAATCGAGATCCTGGAATCGAGAACAGAAGAAGGGTAACAGAGAGCTGGGAAGGTAGAACACGACAGGAGAACGGAGAACCAGGACGTTCCCAGGTCTCCGTTCGATGCCACCAAAGTTCTACGTCCGTCTCACGTTCTACGTTCTCTCTTCAATCTCCGTCTAGAAGAGGAGCTTGACTCCAAGCTGCACCCGCCGCGCGTAGTTGTCCTGGTTCGACGCCGAGATCTGCCCAAACGTGTTTGACGTGGGGCTGACGATGGGCGCAGGGAAGTACGGCTCGTTGAACGCGTTGACCAACTCCAACCTGAACTGCATCTGCGTCCCGCCGGAGAACCGCACGTCCTTGAGTAGCGAGAAATCGACGTTGTTGATGGCATCCCGGCGGACATTCGCAAACCGCAGCGGGAACGAGGCCGGCCGCAGGTGGTTGACCGGGCTCGCGTTGGTGGACGAGTCCGTGAGGATCGACGTGAAGGCGTCGGTGTTGAACCACCTCTGGATCGTCTTGTCCTTGATCGCGATGTCGCCCCCGTTGTAGAACCCGTCGTTCGAGAAGGCGATTGGGAAGCCCGTCTGGTAGGTGTAGACGCCCTGGATCTGCCAACCGCCGACCAGGCCCTGCACGATCCCGCCGGCCCCCGAGATGAACGGCTTGCCCTGTCCGAAGGGCAGTTGGTAGATGCCGCTGACCGAGACCCGGTGGGTCACGTCCAGGTCCGAGATCATCTTGGTCGGCGTCGGGTCCGTGGCGTTCAGGTACTCGGTCGCCTGCATCCACTTCGACCGCGTGTAGGACACGCCGATCGTGTAGCCCTTCGAGAACCGCTTCTGCAGGCCGAACTGGCCGGAGTGGTACCACGACTTGCCGTCGTTGTTGGTCGTCGTGATATCACCGAACTGGGGGTAGGGCCGAAGCAGCTGCGAGCGCGCGATCGTGGCGTTGTTGAAGCTGGTTCCCGGCAGCAGCCCCGCGAACGGGTTCGCAACCGACCCCGACAGGAACGCGTTGTTGGCAACCATGTCGGCCGTGCGCGAGTTGTCGGTGTTCAGGTACTTGGCCGGCAGCGCGTTGATGTTCCGGTTGATCTCGATGTTGTAGCCGTAGTTCCCGACGTACGCGGCCTCCACCGCCAGGCCGGGCGCCAGCTCGCGCTGGTAGCCGATCTGCCACCGGAGCTGCTTCGAGACGTTCGGGTTGGGATTGAAGAAGGAAATGGCGTTCCCAAGGAAGGTCTGCTTGCCGTTGGCGTTGCCCACGGGCTCCTGGATCGGCGTGAGGAGGAGCGCCTGGTCCCAGTAGTTGGGGATGGGCGCGCCGTTGGCGTTGAACGTGGTGGGGATGGTTGTCGTCTGCGAGTATCCGGACTGGATCACGTCGCCGCGCCGCTCGCCGAGGAACCCGGCAAACAGGCCGGCGCCGCCCCGCACGACCGACTTGGAGTCGAGCTTGTACGCAAAACCGACCCGCGGCAGGAAGCCGTCCTTCGGCGTGCTGTACAGCGTCTTGGTGTCCTTGCCCACGTACATCAGGCCGCCCTTGACGCTCAGCTGCGGCACGAGCGCCTTCATCGGGTCGTTGAGCGCCGCATACTTCGCCTGGACGGCGGCCTCGATCGGCTGGACGTAGGCATAGTCGAAGTTGGAAACGCTCTGGTTGGTCTTCTCCACCAGCGGCTGCTCGAACTCGTAGCGCAGGCCAAGGTTGAGCGTCAGTCTGTCGTTGACGCGCCAGTCGTCCTGCACGAAGAACCCCCACGTGGTCGAGTGCTCGTCGTAGGTCGCCGGTCGGACGATCGACGTCGTGGAGGGCATCCCGAGGAGGAACGCCGCATAGCTCTGCAGGCCCTGGTAGTCCGTGCCGCTCGACCCGTTGCTCCTGTCGCGGGTGTAGGCGTTGGTGAACTGGTACCGGCCGCTCTGGTCGTTGCCGGGGGGGTTGTTCCTCTCGCCGTAGATCCGCATCTCCATGCCGCCCTTGAACGCATGCGCCGAGACCGTCTTGTTCAGCACCGCGGCGACGGTCTGCGAGGTGACCGGCCTGCGGTCGCCACCGACGGCGACGTCCACCATGTTGCCGTCGTAATCGAGGCGCGGGAAGAGCCGGTTGGCGTCGGGAACCAGCGAGTTGTACGCCGCGGGGAAGCCCAGCTTCGTCATGTCGAAGCCGTACACCTGGTCCTGGTACCCCGAGATGCGGTCGAAGCGGTTGTAGCCGTAGCGGACGTTGAGGACGGTCGTGGGATTGAAGATGTGCACGTCGTCCACGACCGCCTGGTAGGACACGAACTGGAACATCGTCTGCGTGGCCAGCGAGTTCAGGTAGTCGTTGTAGGTGCTGTCGCGCTTGTACCAGCTGTAGCGGCCGAACATGCGGTTGTTGTTCGTGATCTTCTGGTCCACGCGGCCCGTGATGGTGTTGTAGTTGGCGGTCTCGGGCAGCGTCGAGTCGTTGATGTTCCCGACCAGGCCCGGGTTCTTCGGCATCGAGTAGTACTCGAGCACGTTCTTGGCGATGGGGCTGATCCGGTTCGCCGGGATCTTGTTGCCGGGGAACGCCGTTCCTACGTAATTGCTGCCCGACGGGACCCGCGTCAACGGGTCGTAGATCGTGACGAGCGAGGAGTACTCGGAGAAATCGCCGTTGCGCAGCGCCTCGGTCGGCACCCAGCTGTCACCGGAAATGTCGAAGCGCGGGCGAATGTCCTTGATCCGCTCGTAGCCGAACGTGAAGAACGTCTTGTCGCGGCCGTCGTACAGGCCGGGGATTTTGACCGGGCCGTTGATGGTGAACCCCGGGCGGTCGGAGCTGCTCTTGATCTTCGGCTGGCCTCGCAGCTCTCCGAAGTAGTCGTTGGCGCCCCAGCTCGAGGGCTCCGCGAAGTAGTAGGCCGAGCCGTGGAGCCTGTTGGTGCCGGACTTGATGCTCATGCTCGTCACGCCGCCCTCGGTGTTGCCGAACTGGGCGTCGAAGGTGGCGGTCTGCACCTTGAACTCCTGCACCAGGTCGGAGGGCGGAACGTAGGTCGCGATGACCTCGTTGGCGTTCGCCGTCGCGGTGCTCGGCGCGCCGTCGATCAGCAGGTCGCTGCGATTGCTGCGGGTGCCGTCGTAGGCGTAGCCGATGATGTGCGTCGGCTCGTACGGCCGGTCGAGCCGCTGGGAGCCCGAGTGCGCCAAGCCGGGCGCGAGCCCCATGATCTTGTAGGGATCGCCGTGGATCAGCGGCAGTGACGCGAGGCGCGCCTGGTCGACGACGAGCCCCATGCTCCCATCCGACGTGTTCACGACCGGCGACTCGGCGGTGACGCTGACCGACTCCTCGAGCGCGCCGACCTCGAGCGAGATGGGCAGGTCGACCGTCTGACCGAGCTGGAGGATCACGTTCTCCTGGGTCCACTTCTTGAACCCGGTGAGTTCAATGGTCACCCGGTACGTGCCTGGCAGCAGGTAACTGACCTGGAAGAGTCCATGCTCGTTGGTGGCCGCCGAGACGGTCGTGCCCCGGGTGGCATCGGTCACGGTGACCGTCGCGCCGGGAACGGTCGCCTTGCTGCTGTCGGTCACGCGCCCGGTGATTCGCCCACGGGTTTCCTGGGCGTACAGGGCGGCAGGCAGGACGAGGGCCATCAACGCAACGGCCACCGCCCAGCGCACGAAACTGGCTGGCGTAGCTCTCCGTTCCATCTGCAACTCCCTTCTGAGGAAGGCGCCGGATAGAGACGCGTAAAGACAGACCTCTTTTGTTTTCGTCGGATGGTTGGACAAACCACTCGGCTGGTCCGCGCGTATAGTCGGACTAAACCCACGGGAAGTCAATACCCTTGCAAAACAGACGATGCAACGGGCATTTTCCGGCCGATTGGCCGACGACCGCGGCACTAAGCCTCCAGCTCAAAAGAGCGCGTGGTCATACCACTCCAGTTGTGTTATACACAACGCCAGCAGGAACAGGAGGAACGCCGACCATGACCGAGCGCCACTGCCGGACCCTCCCGGGAGCCATCGCCGCCGTCGCGCTGCTGCTTGCCGCTCCCCTCGCATCACCGCCCGCCCTCCTCGGCCAGGAATCCTCTCTCGCCCGCCTGGCGCGCGACTTCGCGACGCCGCCGGACGAGGCCCGGATCATGATGCGTTGGTGGTGGTTCGGGCCGGCGGTCACACCGGCGGGCTTGGACCGTGAGATGCGCGCCATGAAGGCGGCGGGCATCGGCGGGTTCGAGATCCAGCCGGTCTACCCGGTCGCCCTGGACGATGACGGCAGCGGCCTGGTGACGCACCCGTTTCTCTCGGACGCGTTTCTCGCCGACGTCCGATACGTCGCGGATCGGGCGCGCGAGCTTGGCCTCCGCCTCGATCTCACCCTCGGCAGCGGCTGGCCCTTCGGCGGACCGCAGGTGGGGATCGCGCAGGCGGCCGGCAGGCTGAGAGTCGAGCGCGTCGCCATCCCGGCCGGCGCGGCGCACGTGCCGCTCCCGGACATCCGCTCGGGCGAGCGATTGCTTGCGGTCTTCGTCGGCGACGCGTCGCCGCTGCTCAACCTGGCCGGGTTGCGCGAAGTCGTGGACGTCTCCGACGGCATGGTGCGACTGCCCGACCGCCGGCAGGGCCCGCGCGAGGCGATCGTCTTCATCAGCGGCCGGACGGGCATGATGGTCAAGCGGGCGGCGGTCGGCGCCGAGGGCTTCGTGCTCAATCACCTCGACCGCACCGCCGTCGATCGCTACCTGCACGAGGTCGGGGACCGCCTGCTGTCGCCGTTCGGCCCGAACCTGCCCTACGCGATCTTCTGCGACAGCCTCGAGGTGTACGAGTCGGACTGGACGGACGACTTCCTCGACGTCTTCCGCGCGAGGCGCGGATACGATCTGCGCCCGCTGCTGCCCGCGCTCGTCCTCGACGGCGGCGCCACGTCGGCCGCGGTCCGGCACGACTGGGGGCAGACACTCACCGAACTGGTGGACGAGCGGTTTCTCTCGCCGGTGCAGGACTGGGCGCGCAGGCATGGCACCCGCTTCAGGGTGCAGTCCTACGGCATCCCGCCGGCGACGATTTCGAGCAGCGCCGGCATCGACCTGCCCGAGGGCGAAGGCGCGCAGTGGAAGATGTTGCAGGCCTCGCGGTGGGCGGCCTCGATCGGCCATCTCTACGGACGGCCGGTGATCTCGTCGGAAACGTGGACGTGGCTGCACTCGCCGGTCTTCATGGCCTCCCCACTCGACATGAAAGCCGAGGCCGACGTCCACTTCCTGCAGGGGATCAACCAGCTCGTGGGACACGGGTGGCCCTATTCGGCGGACGGCGTGGCGTATCCCGGCTGGCGCTTCTACGCGGCGGGCGCCTTCAACGACAAGAACCCGTGGTGGGTCGTGATGCCGGACGTCTCGCGCTACCTGCAACGCGTCAGCTTCCTGCTGCGGCAGGGCCTCCCCGCGAACGACGTCGCCGTCTACCTGCCGACCGACGACACGTGGTCGCGCTTCGTGCCCGGCAAAGCGGGCAGCTTCATCGAGGCGATGTCGCAGGCGCTGGGCCCGGACATCGTCGCCGCCATCGTCGAAGCGGGCTTCAACCTGGATTTCGTGGACGACACCGTGCTGGCGACCGCGCACATCGAGTCGGGGCGGCTGGCGATCGGGCAGAACCGCTACCGGGCGATCGTGCTCCCCGGCATCGAGCGCATGTCGCCGCCGACGATGCGTGCGATCGAGTCGTTTGCGAGAGCAGGCGTCCAGGTGCTGGCCACGCGCAGGGTTCCCGCGATCGCGCCCGGATACCTGGCGACGGCCGCCGATCACGCGCAGGTGGAGGCGGCCGCGCAGCGGCTGTTTCGCGGTACGTCGGCGCCAGGGATGGTCGTGGACCGCGATGCGGATCTCGGCGCGGCGCTCCGGGCGCGGCTTCAGCCCGATGCCGCGGTGACCGCCGGGACGAGCGCGATCGGTTTCGTTCACCGCCAGACGGATGCGGGCGACGTCTACTTCGTCGTCAATACCTCGAACCTACCGATCGCGACTGACGCGACGTTCCGGGTGGCGGCCGGCGCCGCGGAACGGTGGGATCCAATCAGCGGGGCGATCACGCCCGCCGCCGTCCGCCGCTCTGGAGCGGGCGCCACCGTCTCGCTCGATCTGCCGCCCTACGCGTCGACCGTCATCGTGTTTCCTTCAGGCGGGGCCGGCAGAGGAGGTCCCGGGGCAGTCAAGCGGCAGGGCGCACCTCCGCCGCCCGCCATCGACATCAGCCGCGACTGGCGCGTCACGCTGGGCGACGGCGCCACGCCTGCCGACTGGCCCACGCTGCGCTCCTGGACCGACGAGGAGGCGACGAGGTATTTCTCCGGCGTCGGCGCCTACGAACGAACGGTGGACGTGCCGCAGACGCTGCTGGGGCCCGGGCGCTCCGTGTGGCTCGATCTCGGGCCGACCAAGCCGATTGAGATGGGCGGTCCGAGGGCGAGAATGCGCGCCTGGCTCGAGCCTCCCGTCCGGGAGGCCGCCCTCGTCCTCGTCAACGGCACGCGCGCGGGAACGGTCTGGTGTCCGCCGTATGCCGTCGAGGTGACGCGGTGGCTCCGACCCGGCGCCAACACCATCCGCATCGAGGTGGGAAACCTCGCCATCAACGCGATGGCCGGGCGCGCGCTCCCCGACTACAGACTGCTGAACCTGCGGTACGGCACGCGGTTCGAGCCGCAGGACATGGACAAGGTGCAGCCGGTGCCCGCGGGCCTGTCGGGTCCCATCCGGCTGGTCTGGCGGTGAAGCCTCGGGAGTCTTTTCGTGGCAAACGCCTTCACCGCTTACAGTTTTGTTAACTTACAGAATTGTCACTGAGGGACCGTCTTGCCACGAAAAGACTCCCGACGCTTGCCACGAAAAGACTCCCGAGGCCGAAGCACTTTGTGATACAAAGTGCACATGCGCGTCAAACTGATCCTGCCGTCGCTCGTGGAGGCGTCGAGCCCGGCGTGGCGTCCCATCAAGTACTCCCTCTTTCCGCCGCTTGGCCTGGCCACACTCGCGGCATTCCTCCCGGACGATGAGGTGCACATCGTCGACGAGCACGTGGAGCGGCTCCCGCTGGAGGATCAGCCCGACCTGGTCGGCATCCAGGTTTACATCACCAATGCGCGCCGCGCCTACGAGATCGCAGACCACTACCGCGCGCGGGGTGTACCCGTCATTCTCGGCGGCCTGCACGTGACCGCCTGCCCGGACGAGGCGGCGGCGCACGCCGACGCGATCTTCCTCGGCCCGGCCGAGGAGAGCTTTCCGCGCTTCCTGCACGACCTCGAGCTTGGCCGGCCCCTCCGCCGGTACGTCTCCGCGGCACGGACTCTTTTCGGCGTCCCGCCACCCAGGCGCGACCTGCTCCGCCGCCCGCTCTATCTCGTGCCCAATTCGCTCTCCGTCTCGCGCGGCTGTCCGCACCACTGCGACTTCTGCTACAAGGACGGCTTCTTTGCCCACGGGCGCTCGTTCTACCGCCGGCGGGTGGACGAGGCCCTCGCCGAGATCGACTCGCTTCCCGGCCGTCACCTCTACTTCCTCGACGACCATCTCTTCGCGGACGCCCGCTTCGCGTCCGAACTCTTCGAGGGGATGCGCGGCATGCGGCGCGTCTTCCAGGGGGCTGCCACGGTGCAGTCCGTCCTGGACGCGAACCTCCTCGAGCGGGCGGTGGCGGCCGGCCTGCGCAGCCTGTTCGTCGGATTCGAGACGCTCGACGCGGGCAGTCTCGAGGCGGCGCGGAAGCGGCAGAACATCGGCGTCGACTACGCCGAGGCGGTCCGCCGCCTGGACGGGTCGGGCGTGATGATCAACGGCAGCTTCGTCTTCGGACTCGATCGCGACGACCGCGACGTCTTCCGGCGAACGGTGGACTGGGCGATCTCACACGGCCTCACCACCGCGACGTTCCACGTCCTCACGCCCTACCCCGGCACTGCTCTTTTCGACCGCGTGGAGCGCGAAGGGCGCATCCTCACGCGCGACTGGGACCTCTACGACACGAGGCACGCCGTCTTTCAGCCACGAGGGATGTCGCCGGCCGAGCTGGAGGCGGGGTACTCCTGGGTGTACCGCGAGTTCTACCGGTGGCGCTCGATCGCGAGCGGTGCTGCCGCGCACGACTCGGTGCGCCAGGCCGCCAGGCATTTCTGTTACAGCGCGTCCTGGAAGAAGTTCGAGCGCGTGTGGGACGTCGCAATCAGGGCACGACAGCTCGCCCTCGCGCGCCCGATGCTGGAGCGGCTGCTTGCCGCGAGGCCCGGTCGGGCCGCCAAGGTCGCAGCTCCCCTTCCTGCGACGTTCGCTTCGCTCACTGAGCCGTAGCTCTCGCCGAACCTCGAGCACGCCCAGCACGTATTAGCAGTAGTTGGCTGTCGTGTGCTCCCTTCACCGAGGTGTCGATCATGCGCAGACGAGTCCTTCTCGCAATCCTCGCATCAGCACTGGCCGGCGGCGTCCTCTCAGGGCAGGCGAAGACGACGCCACGGTCGGTCGAGCGCGCGTTCAACCCGGCGGGGCACGTCTGGATGGAACTGTCGGCGGGCGATTACCGGATTCGGCCGGGGCGTGCCGACCGCGTGTGGGTGGAATGGACGACCCCGGATCCGGACGACATCAATCGCTGCAAGGCGACTATCGAGACGAAGGGACGTGACCTCCTGGTGGTCACCAACGGGCCGCACGGCGGGATGAAGGTCGTCGTCGAAGTGCCTGCGCAGAGCGATCTCACGGTTCGGCTCAGCGCGGGCGACTTGACGGTGGAAGGGGTGAGGGGGAGCAAGGACATCAGTTCCTGGGCGGGCGACATGACCATCGAGGTGGGGCCTCGCGAAGACTACCGCTCGGTGCAGGCCTCCGTCACCGCCGGCGACCTGAGCGCGCGACCGTTCGATGTCACGAAGGGCGGCTTGTTCAGGTCGTTCTCGTGGCAGGGTCAGGGCAAATACAGCCTGACGGCGAGACTGACCGCGGGCGACCTCACGCTGCGCTGACCACCGGCCGTGCCGCACGGGTGGAATGGCTCGTGCACTGTGTCCATGGAGGAGGTCGTTCATGAGGCATGAAGTGTGGTCGAGCTCGAAACCGGTCTTCTCTACTCTCCTGCTTGGTCTGGTCCTGGCAGCCGGGACCGCGGTGATTGTGGCCGCGCAGGAATCCGGCAAGGAAACGGAGACGAAGACGAAGGTCACCATCAAGGAAGGCAAGAACATCAAGGCAACGGGCTGCGTCACCCGATCCGAGACTGGCGCCCTCATGCTGACGGGCGTCGCTGACAAGAAGGGGCCGCTCCCGGACTACATCCTCGTGCTCGAGGATGACCAGGAGAAGGACCTCGAGAAGGAAGTCGGCCACCAGGTGCAAGTAGAGGGGAAGGCCGCCAACCAGGGCGACGGCAAGGTCAAGTTCGAGGTCGAGGAAAAGGCCAAGGGCACGTCCGGCGACGAGCAGAAGACCGAGCGGAAGTCGGAGGTCTCCGGCGACCTGAAGCTGCCACTGCTGGGCGTGAAGTCGTTCAAGATGCTGGCGGCCGCCTGCCAGTAACAGCGATCATGCACAGGCGCCGGCGCTCGAAGCAGATCATCTAGTTTTGCGCGCCGTCGCCGTGCCCCCTCCTTGAAGGACCGCCGCGCTCCGTGTCAGCCGACCCTCGCAACGCGGTTCCGCACTTCACGCTCAGCATTCGACATCCCGCATCCGCCATTCACATCCCGCATCCCGCATTTCCCATTCCGCATTCCCACCATTCCACATTCCCCATTCCCCGCCATGATACCCTCCGCGCATGCGCACCCTGCTATTCGTCCTCGCCGCGCTGCTCTCTCAGGCCCAGGGCCCGGCCGGCCCGTACCGCACGCTCAACGATCGCTACCCTGCGCCGCAGCCGGCATCTCGCGAAGAGTGGGAGCGGCGCGCGCCGAGCGTCCGCGAGCACGTCCTGGCCTCCGCGGGACTGCTGCCGCTGCCGGCGAAGACCCCACTGCGCCCGGTCGTCTTTGGCGAGATCACGTCTGGTGACTACAGCGTCTCGAAGGTGTACTTCGAAAGCCTCCCCGGCTTCTTCGTCACCGGCAACCTCTATCGCCCGGTCGGGAGCGGCCCGTTCCCGGCGGTGCTGTCGCCGCACGGCCATTGGGCGTATGGCCGCCTCGTCGACAACGCGCTGGCATCAGGCCCCGGGCGCGCCATCAACCTCGCGCGCCAGGGGATCGTCGTCTTCGCCTACGACATGATCGGCTACAACGACAGCCGCCAGCTGACGCACACCTTTGGCGGTCCAAGGGAGAAACTCTGGGGATTGAGCCTTGGGGGCCTTCAGCTCTGGAACAGCATTCGCGCGCTCGATTTCCTCGAATCGCTGCCCTACGTGAGGCGCGAGGCCCTCGGGATGACGGGCGAATCGGGCGGCGGGACGCAGACCTTCCTGCTCGCCGCCGTCGACGACCGGGTGGCCGCAGCGGTGCCCGTCAACATGATCTCGCTGCACATGCAGGGCGGGTGCCTGTGCGAGAACCTGCCCGGGCTGCGTCTGCAGACGAACAACGTCGAGATCGCCGCGACCGTTGCGCCAAGGCCGCTGCTCATGGTCTCCGCCACTGGCGACTGGACCAACGAGACGATCGAGCTCGAGTACCCGGCCGTCCGGCGCATCTACGGCCTGCTTGGCGCGGAGGACCGCGTGCGCGCCGTGCGGTTCACAGCGGAACACAACTACAACCAGGACAGCCGCGAGGCGATGTACGCGTGGATGGCGCGATGGCTGAAGCAGGCCCCGGCGGAGACGCGCGAGCCGGAGCGACCCTTCACGGCCCCCGCGCTGCCCGACCTGCTGGTCTTCCATCAGCGGCCGCTGCCGGACGGCGCCGCGAGCGCCGACACGCTGACGGCCGGTTGGATTGCCGCGGCTCAGAAGCAACTTACCGCGACTCCGCTGCCCGCGCGCGCCGCCGCGCTTCGCCACGCCCTGGGCTTTTGGCCCGCCGAAGCCTCGGCGGAGGCGGGCAGGTTTGCGTCCGAGCGGCCTGGCCGTCTCGTGCTGCTGGCGGGCGATACCGGCAGCGTCGAGCGGCCGCTGCGCGCGGCGGGCTTCGAGCTGCGTGCGATTCGCTTCACACCGTTCGACGAGTCGGCTGCCGCCAAGGTGGAGCACTTCGACACCTACAACCGCACGGCCGCCAGCCAGCGCGTCGCGGACATCGTCTCGGCGCTCCGCGCGACGCCCGGCGCGATCCTCGTGGCGTCAGGAGACGAGGCGCTCGCGGGCGCGCTGGCCTCCGCCATCGAGCCGCCCCGGCTCGCCGTCCTGGATGTGAAGCAGTTCGACGCGTCCAGCGACCAGGCCTTCCTCGATCACGTGGAGATTCCAGGCATTCGCCGGGCGGGCGACTTCGGGACCGCCGCCGACATGGTCGGCAAGCGGCTCGTGATGCACAACGCCGGCTCGGCGTTGCGGGGGCGCGAAGAACGCCTCACGCCGACGGAGATTGTTCGCCTCGTCCGCGACGCGGCGAGGTAGCCCTAGCTTCTCCCAGCCCTCCCGTGTAACCCGCCGGACGCCTCCCGGTCTAAACTGAAGACGGGAGAATCCAACATGCGCGGGCTTGCGGTCCGTCTTCTCGCCTTCGCGCTGGCGCCGGCACTCGCCTGCGCGTCGGGATGCGCCTCCGGCCAGGGTCGTGGCCGACCGTCCGTCGGCCCCGAGTTGGCGGCGGGTGCCGCCGACCAGGGTGCATTCCTGCATTTCCTCGCTCGAACGTCGTTCGGCGCCACTCCGGCCAGCCTTGCGGCCGTAAAGCGCGAGGGCGTGTCACGCTATCTCGAGTCCCAGCTGCACCCCGAGCGGATCGACGACGCGCCGCTCGAGGCCCGGCTGGCGGCCTTCCAG
This sequence comes from uncultured Acidobacteriota bacterium, assembly GCA_963724775.1. Taxonomy (GTDB): domain Bacteria; phylum Acidobacteriota; class Vicinamibacteria; order Vicinamibacterales; family Fen-181; genus CAVRWB01. The sequence goes on along the minus strand of CAVRWB010000011.1, from coordinate 65,551 downwards.
ACGCTTCACCTGGCGTCGCGTGACATCGTGGAGCGGTACTACCAGCCAGCCATGGAGGCCCGGCGACAGAGGCAGGCGGCGGTCGCCGCTGGAACACCACCCGCGAACGCGGCCGCCGCGCCGACGCCCCTCTCGGCGGCACAGCGGGACGTGCTTCGCAAGCCGCGCGTGGTGCTCGACGAGCTTGGCCAGCAGAAGCTGCTGCGTGCCGTTTACAGCGAGCGCCAGCTGCAGGAAGTCCTCGTCGACTTCTGGTTCAACCACTTCAACGTCTTCTCGGGCAAGGGGGCTGACCGCGGCCTCATCACCTCGTACGAGCGCGACGTGATACGCCCGCACGTGTTCGGCACATTCCGCGAGCTGCTTGGGGCAACGGCCGAGAGCCCCGCGATGCTCTTCTACCTGGACAACTGGATGAGCGTGGATCCGGCCGGCCCCCACGCGGTCGCCAGTCCCGCCACCGCGCGGCGCGCGATGCGCCCCATACCGCCGGCGCGAGCTGGCGCGTCGGCCCCGAATGGCCGGCGCGCGGCGCGCGGGCTGAACGAGAACTACGCGCGCGAGTTGATGGAGCTCCACACGCTTGGCGTGGACGGCGGCTACACTCAACAGGATGTCGTCGAGGTGGCGCGCTGTTTCACCGGGTGGACGATCGCCCAGCCGCGCGAAGGCGGCGGCTTTCGGTTCGAGGCGCGCCAGCACGACGTCGGCCCGAAGACCGTCCTCGGCCAGAAGATCAAAGGGGGTGGCGGCAAGGGCGACGGCGACAAGGTGCTCGACCTGCTGGCACGCCACCCGTCCACCGCGCGGTTCATTGCCACCAAGCTCGTCCGCCGCTTCGTCGCCGACGCGCCGCCGCCGGCCCTCGTGGGGCGGGTGGCGAAGCGTTTCCTCGAAACGGGCGGCGACCTGAGCGCGGTCTACCGGGCGATCCTGCTGTCGCCCGAGTTCCAGGCCCAGCAGTCGCGGGCGGCAAAAGTGAAGTCGCCATTCGAGTTCGTGGCGAGCGCCCTGCGCGTGACCGGAGCCGACGTCGTGGACGCGGCGGCCTCCGTGCAGGCCATTCGGACGCTCGGCATGCCGCTGTACGGCTGCGCGACCCCGAACGGCTACGGCGACAGCGCGGACACGTGGATCAACGCGGGCACGCTGCTGAACCGGATGAACTTTGCGCTCGCTCTCGTCGATAACCGGCTGGCGGGCGTGCGGCTGAACCTCGCCGCGGTGGCCGGCACCGCCGACATGGCCGCGGCTCGCGAGTCTCTCCTCGTCCGCCTGCTCGGCGCCACCGCCGCGCCGGCGACGGTGGCGGCGGTCGACCGCGCGACCACTGTGCCGCAGGTCGCGGCCCTCGTGCTCGGCTCGCCGGACTTCCAGAGACGGTGACGGTCATGCTCACTCGCCGTGTCTTCGTTCGCAACGGCGCCCTGGCTCTCGTCAGCCTTGGCTTTGCGCCGTCGTTCCTTGCGCGGACCGTCAACGCCGCCGGCTCCCGGAAGAAGATCCTCGTGGCGATCTTCCAGCGCGGCGCCGTCGACGGCCTGAACGTGGTCGTGCCCTTCGGCGAGCCGGCGTACTACGCGGCCCGCCCGGGCATCGCGATCGCGCCGCCTGGCCGCGACGTCGGAGCGATCGACCTCGACGGCTTCTTCGGCCTGCACCCGCGGCTCGGCAGCCTGAAGCCGATCTTCGACGCGCGGCATCTCGCAATCGTCCACGCTGTCGGCTCGCCCGACAACACGCGTTCGCACTTCGACGCCCAGGACTACATGGAGTCGGCGACGCCTGGCGTGAAAAGTACCTCCGACGGCTGGCTGAATCGGTACCTGCAGGCGAACGCAGCCGATGCCCTCGAGCCGTCACCGTTCAGCGGCGTGGCGCTGTCGGCCCAGCTGCCGCGCAGCCTTCAGGGACGGGCCCCGGCGCTTGCGCTGAGCCAGCTGACACAGTTCGGCGTGCGGCCCGGGCGAACGGGGGCCGGCATGGAGCAGGCGCTTGCCGGCGAGTACCAGCTGGCGGCCGACGCCGTCCTGAACGCCACCGGCCGCGACGCGTTCGACGCGATCCGGCAACTGCGAGCGGCGAATCCGCAGCAGTACCAGGCGTCCGGCGGCGCCGACTATCCGCGAGCGCCGTTTGGCGATGCGATGAAGCAGATCGCACAGCTCGTCAAGGCGGACGTCGGCCTCCGGGTGGCGTTCACAGAGCTGGGCGGCTGGGACACGCACGTCAGCCAAGGTGCGGCCGTCGGCCAACTCGCCAATCGTCTCGACGAACTGGGACGCGGGCTGACGGCGTTCTTCGTCGACCTCGGCGACCGCATCGACGACGTCCTCGGTACTGACCATGTCGGAGTTCGGCCGGACCATCAACCAGAACGGAACCGGCGGCACCGATCATGGCCACGGGAACGTGATGATGATCATGGGCGGCGCGGTGAGAGGGGGGCGGGTGTACGGGCGGTGGCCCGGCCTGGCGCCCGAGCAGCGGTACGAGGGGCGCGACGTCGCGGTGACCACCGATTTTCGCGACGTCTTCTGCGAAGTCGTCGTGCGTCACCTGGGCGTTGCCGACGCGTCGCCTGTCTTCCCCGGCTACTCCGTCAGCCCGAAGAACTTCCGCGGCTTTCTCGGCGAAGGGTGATTTCTGTGCCGCAGTCGGCGAGAGGTGGATGATGCGCCAGGCGAGATGGCTGGTTGGGACGGGACTTTCGCTCTTCGTGTCGGCGCTCGCGGTCATCACTCTGGGCCAGGTGCCGCAGGCAACGCCGCCGCAGGCGGGAGCGACGCCGAAGGCCGCCTGCCCGCCCGGGCAAACCGAGGTCCGCCCTGGACGCTGCCAGGCCCCGGAATTCCCTCCGCCGTCGATCGTGGACTACCGCCCGCGGTCCACCCTCGTCGCGCGCGAGCACCTCGTGCCAAAGGCGAAGTACCCTGTCATCGACATCCACAACCACACCACCGTGTCCGCGTCGAACATCGACCGCCTCATTGGCGAGATGGACGCCCTGAACCTGAAGGTCCTGAACAACCTCAGTGGTGGGTCGGATCCCGAGACAATCAGGCAGAAGGTGGAGTTCATCCGCGCGAGCAAGTACGCGGAACGCTTCCGCGTCTTCGCGAACGTCGATTGGAACGGCGCGGGCGGACCAGGTTGGGCCGAGCGCGCCGTCGCGCGGCTGGAGCAGTCGCTCGCCAACGGCGCGATCGGCTTGAAGGTCTTCAAGAACCTGGGGCTCTCGGCGAAGAACGCGGACGGGACGCGGCTGCACGTGGACGACCCGGCGCTCAAGCCGGTGTGGGAGGCGTGCGCGCGCCTCAACGTGCCGGTGCTGATTCACGTCGCCGAACCGGAGGAGTTCTTCGCGCCGCTCGACACGAGCAACGAACGCTGGCTGGAGTTGTCGCTGTTCCGCGAGCGGCGCCACTACATGGAGGGGGAACCGTCCTTCGAGGACCTGATGGGCGAGCGGGACCGGATGTTCGCCGCCAACCCGAAGACGCGGTTCATCAACGCGCACTTCGGCTGGTACGGCAGCAACCTGGAACGCGCCGCCCGCCTGCTCGACTCCCTGCCGAACGTCGTCATGGATCTCTCCGCGGTCCTCTACGACTTCGGTCGGCAGCCGCGCGCCGCGCGCGAGTTCTTCATCAAGTACCAGGATCGCGTCCTGTTCGGAAAGGACTCGTACGAGCCGAGCGAGTACCCGTATTACTGGCGCGTGTTCGAGACCGCCGACGAGTACTTCGACTACTACCGGCCCTACCACGCCTTCTGGAAGCTCTACGGCATGGATCTGCCGGACGAGGTCCTGAAGAAGATCTACTACCAGAACGCACTTCGCGTGACGCCAGGGCTGCCGCAGGCGGGTTGGCCCAAGTGAATCGTCCGGTGGGAAGCAAAAACTACACGTTACACGCCATATAGCTGAGGCTCTCGTGGGCCGGCGAGCGCCGCGTCCCGCCGCGGGCGATCCCTAAACCGCTCGCCTGCTTGACGCAAGCTGCCGCCGCGGCCCGCACCACGCCATTCACCGCTCGACCGGAACGGTCGTTGCTGTTCCGCCACCATCTCGACTGACCCGACCCGCCGAGACCCCCGCTCGGTGCCATTTTCGATCGCATTCTTCCCTGTCCAGGACTTCCCGCGGCACGTCGATTCCGGCTTCGGCCGGGTATGACGCGCGAGGGACCGGGACTCGCCCTGCCGCGCGACTCGCCGGCGGGAGGAGGCTTGATTGCATGAACACGACACGCCGCGACTTCCTCAAGTACTGCGGCATCTCCGCGGCCGCGCTCGGCCTGACCGCGTCGGACCTGCTGCATCTCAGTGATGCGATGGCGAACCCGAACGGACCAGGCGTGTTGTGGCTGCAGGGATCGGGCTGCACCGGCTGCTCGATCTCGCTGCTCAACCGGATCTCGACGGATGCGCCGAAGACGGCTGCCGAACTCCTGATCAACTCGATCAACCTCGTCTACCACCCCAACCTCATGTCCGCGGCCGGGGGCACCGCGCTGTCGGCGCTCGACACCGCGTACGCCAAGGGCGGATACGTGCTGGCGGTCGAAGGCGGCGTGCCGACGGCGTTTGGAGGCGCCGCGGGCTGGCTGATGACCGACGCGTCGGGCAACGACGTGACGATCGCGGACGCCGTGCAGAGATACGCGGCGCGCGCCGCGCAGATCGTCTGCATGGGCACGTGCGCTTCGTGGGGCGGCGTGCCGGCGACCGGCCCGAACCCGACGGCGGTGAAAAGCGTCGGCGCGTTCTTGGGGAAGAAGACGATCAACATCGGAGGCTGCCCCGCACACCCGGACTGGATGGTCTGGCCCATCGTCCAGGTCATGCTGGGCAAAGCCATCCGGACCGACAGCTACGGCCGGCCGACGGCGATCTTCAGCGACCGGGTCCACGCCAACTGCCCGTTGAGGGGCACCAGCATGGCACAAACCTGGGGCGAGGCGAACCACTGCCTGAAAAGCCTGGGATGCCAGGGACCGCAGACGACGGCGCCGTGCCCCGTGCAGAAGTGGAACAACGGCGTGAACTTCTGCACCACGTCCGGCTCACCTTGCTTGAGCTGCACGAGCGCGTCCTTCCCGGGCCCCGGCCCGTTCCGCAAGTCCCTCGGTTGACCCCCGGGGCAAGGAGAACAGACGATGGCAACCACGCTCACGATCGACCCGGTCACGCGCATCGAGGGGCATCTCAAGATCGAGGTGACCGCGGATCTCGTCAACGGGCAGCAGCAGGTGGTGGACGCCCGCGCCACGGGGACGTTGTTCCGCGGCTTCGAGACGATCCTGCAGGGCCGCGACCCGTTTGACGCGCCGGACATCACGGCCCGCATCTGCGGCGTCTGCCCCACGCCGCACAACGAGGCGGCCGTCGCGGCGCTCGACGCGGCGATGGGCCTGCAGGTGCCGGACAACGCGAGGATCTTGCGGAACCTGGTGCTCGCGGCCGACTTCCTGCACTCACACATCCTGCACTTCTACCAGTTGGCCGCGCTGGACTTCATGCGGCCGCCCAACATGGCGCCGTGGCAGCCGGCCTGGAGTTCCGACATCCGGGTCGACGCGGCGACGAGCCAGACGCTCGTCAACCACTACGTCACCGCCCTCGACATGCGACGCAAGGCGCACGAAATGGGCGCGGTGTTCGGCGGCCGGTTGCCGCATACCGCGACCTTCGTCGGCGGAGGATTCTCCGGCGTCCCGACGCCGGAGCGCATCGCGTCGTTCCGGTCGTATGCCGCCGAGATCCTCGCCTTCGTTCGCGACGTCTACGCGGCGGACGTGGAGGCGGTGGCCCGCACCTACAGCGACTACTTCCAGGTTGGCGCCGGGCCCCGCAATCTCCTCGCATTCGGTGTCTTCGACGAGGACGCACAGGGGGCGTATCGGCTGCTGCGGCGTGGCCGCATCGAGGCGGGTTCCAATACAGTCCTCGCGGTTGACGCCAAAGCCATCACGGAGGACGTCGCCTCGTCCTGGTACGCTGATCGCGACAACCTCAATCCCGCCTCGGGAACGACGACGCCCAGCTACCCGAAGGCCAACGGCTACTCGTGGATCAAGTCGCCGCGATACGGCACGAAGGTCTACGAGGTCGGACCGCTGGCGCGCATGACGGTCAATGCAGACTACTCGGGCGGCGTGTCGGTGATGGACCGGCACCAGGCCCGCGCGGCGGAGGCGCTGAAGATCGCGACGGCCCTCGACGGCTGGCTCAACCAGCTCGTCCCGTCTGCACCGGTGTTCACGCGGGGCACCCTGGCGCCGGGCGCCACGGGCGTCGGCCTGACCGAGGCGCCTCGCGGCGCCCTGGGCCATTGGATGTCGGTGGCCAGCAACGGAACGATCAAGACCTATCAAATCGTTACGCCGACGTGCTGGAACGCCGCGCCTCGCGACGCGCGCAGCACTCGCGGCGCGTTGGAGCAGGCGCTGGTCGGCACCCCGGTTCAAGACACGGCGCAACCCATTGAAGTCCTGCGCGTCATCCACTCGTTCGACCCGTGCCTGTCGTGCGCGGTGCACGTTGCCCGCCCGGGACGCGCGGCGGTCACGGTCGTGGGATAGTCCAGGCCGTGCCGCTCGTGATCCTCGGCCTCGGCAACCTCCTGCTCACAGACGACGGGGTCGGCATCCACGCCTTGCGCGCGCTGGGTGCCGACCCGCCGCCGGGCGCCATCCTGCGCGAAGTGGGCACGGCGGTCCTCGGCGCGCTGCCCGCTCTCGAAGAAGCCAGCCACGTCATCAGCATCGACGCCGTCGATGCCGGGCGGCCACCCGGTACCGTCGTGTCGTTCGAACTCGAGCATGGAGAACAGGTGTCCCCGCCGTCCTCGCTCCACGAGTTCGACCTCCCCGCCCTCTGGCGGTCGCTCCCGCGCGAGCGAAGGCCGCCGGTGACGGTGGTCGGCATCCAGCCGGCAGTCATCGAGCCTGGAATGGACCTGTCGCCGGTCGTCCGCGACGCGGTCCCGCTACTGCTCGACACCGTCCGAGCGCTGGCCCGCGAACGAAACTGACCTGGACTCCGTCTCTTCCGGTACCGGGACGATCCGTCCCTGCCTGCCGGAGGACTCGACCATGCCGACGATGCGCGTGCGTGAAACCGTGTGGGAGCCGCCGAGCCCCCACTACCTGATCGAGAAGGCGCGGAAAGGCTGGACGCTCGTGGCGCTCGAGTGGGAGCGCGAGATGGACGTGGCCGAGGCCACATCGATGGGCCTCGCGCTGGACGTGCCGTACGGCCTGCGCGTCGCCACCAACGCGCTGACGCTGGAAGAGGACCCGCAGGAACGCGTCATCCTGGTCGCGATGCTGGACCTGATCGTGAAGGACGACATCCCGTTCTCGAGGATTGCGCAGGAACTCAACCAGAAGGGCTACCGCGCCCGCGGCGGCAGCGCCTGGACGTCCAGCGCGGTGTTCGAGATGCTGCCGCGACTGGTGGAGGTGGCGCCCACCATCCTGACCAGCGAGCAGTGGGAGGCGCTCAAGCAGCGCCTGTAGGAACTGAGAACGTAGAAGGTAGAACGTAGAACGTAGAACGCCGTCGGATCGCGGCTCATGGTCCGAGGCTCAGGGCCCGGGGGTGAGCGAGGGCCCGGCATCCAGGCGCAGTTGCTGAACGACGGCCGCGAAGCGCGGCTCGGCCCGAAGGCTGTCGTAGGCCGGATGCACGTTGAGCACGGAGAGTGACAGTTCGCGGCGTTCGACCGCCCGTTCGAGCCACTCCAGGGCCCGATCGTTCTCGCCCAGGCCCGCGTGAACGAGCGCGTACGAGGTGCCCTGCACGAACGTCTCCGCGCGATCCAGTTCGTGCAGCCGTTCGAGAAGGGCGCGCGCCGCCTCCGTCTCTCCTGCGAGCCCGCGAACCTGGCCGAGCGCCGCGAGGATGCTCGGAAGATCGCCCGCCAGTTGCCGTCCCTTTTCCAGCATCTCGGCCGCCAACTCGTACCGTCCCTGCTGAGCGTACGCCCGCCCCAGGGAGGTGTACCCCTTGTAGTAAGAGGGATCGAGTTCGAGGAGGCTGCGAAAGCCTTCGACCGCCTCGTCGTAGCGCCGCGCCAGCGTGTAGAGATAGGAGTGGCCCTCGGCGATGATGAGGGACAGCGGATCGAGGCGCCGCGCGATCTCGATCTCCTCGTGCGCCTCGTCGAAGCGGCCGAGCGACGAGAGGAAGTCCACGGCGAACCAGTGCCGTGCCGTGGCGTAACCGGGGTTCAGCTCCAGCGCGCGACGGAAGAACGCCTCGGCCTCGAGCCACTCCCAGTCATAGAGGGCGCGGATCAAGCCGAAGGACGCGTGGGCTTCGGCCGAGCGCGGATCGGCCGAGAGCGCCCGAAGGGCGGCCTCGCGCGCCCGTGGCATCCCGGTGGCGGGCGCCATGAGCCCGTACTCGACGAGCAGGCAGTAGGCGTCGGCGAGTCCCGCCTGCGCGAGCGCGGATGACGCGTCGATGGCGATCGCGCTCTCGAAGCACTCGACACTCTTCGCGAGGCTGCTCCGCGTGCGCTGGTTCCAGAAGTAGCGCCCCTTGAGATAGAGGTTGTAGGCTTCGTGGCTGGAGGGCTGGTGGCGGCTGCCGGGCACGCCCGAGAGTTGCAGCCGCTCGGTCAGCGTCTCGACGATCGAGCGCGCGATCTCTTCCTGGATGGCGAAGAGATCTTCCAGTCGCCGGTCATAGGTGCCGGACCACAGGAGGTACCCGGACACGGTTTCGACGAGCCGCGCGGCAATACGCACGCGGTCGCCCGCCTTGCGGACGCTCCCGGTGAGCAGCGTCGTTGCCCCCAGCTCGGCGCCCGCCGCCTGCACGTCGTCTGTCCGTCCCTTCAGCTTCGACGCCGAGCTCCACGCCACCACCTGCAACCCCCGCACGTGGCTCAACGCGTGGATCAGCTCCTCGGTGAGGCCGTCGCTGAAATACTCGTTGTCCGGCTCCGCCGTCATGTTGGTGAACGGCAGCACGGCCACGGTCCGCACCGCCTGGGCGGCGGGAGGCGTGGGCACGCGGCCGGCAGCGGCAGCGATGGACTCGGGCCGGCCGAGCATCGCTTCGAACTCGCCCGCCACGTCCGCGGCCGACTGGAACCGCGCTGCTGGCGCCTTTTGCAGGCAGCGGCGGATCACGCGCTCGAAGCCCTCGGGAGCGAAACGCATCGCCGGCGCCTCGTCCCGCAGCACCGCGGCAATCAACTCGGCCGCCGTGCCGCCGCGGAACGGCATCATGCCTTCCAGCGCCTCGTACAGGATCACGCCGAGACTGAAGATATCGCTGCGATGGTCGACCGCCGCCCCGCGGACCTGCTCGGGCGACATGTAGGCGACGGTCCCCAGGATCGTCCCCGGCAGCGTCCTCAGGACGCCGGTGCTCGGCGGGTCCTCGACGTCATCCAGCAGCGGGGCGTCAAGGGTGGCGACGCCGAAGTCGACCACCTTCACGCGGCCGTCGAGCGTGAGCATCACGTTCTCGGGCTTGAGGTCGCGGTGGACGATCCCGCCCTGGTGGGCCGCGTGGAGCCCCCGAGCGATCTGCGCCGCGTACTGTGCGGCGATCGGCGCCGCGAGCGGGCCGCGGCGGAGCACGTCGCGAAGGGTGCCGCCCTCGATGTACTCCGAGACGAGGTAGGGGACGCCCTCGAACTCGCCGACATCGTGCACGAGCAGGACGTTCGGGTGGTTGAGGGCGCCGGCCGCCTGGGCTTCCCGCCGAAACCGCATGACCGCGTCGGGCTGCTCGCGTCCCCTGCCGGTCAGGACCTTCACGGCGACCAGCCGTCCAAGGCGGGTGTCGCGCGCTTTGTACACCTCGCCCATGCCGCCGCTGTTGACGAGCGCGAGAATCTCGTACGGACCGAGGCACTGGTCGGGATTGAGCAGCATGGCGCCTTACTTCGAGTGTATCGCCTTCGCTCCCGCGGAGCCACCCGGCCGGGGCGGGTGAGCTATACTCGGCAGCCGTTCGCCTGGGCGGCAACGAGCCACCAGGCCTCGAGCCCTGAGTGGCTAGCCGCCCTCGAGCCTAGCCTGCCGTGAGCCCTGAGCCCTGAGCCCTAAGCCCTGACCCTTGAGCCTTCTTCCATGGATTGGTTCTACGCATTGAGCCCGGTTCGCCAGGCCCTGCTGGCCACGACCGGCACGTGGTTCGTCACGGCGCTCGGCGCGAGCGTCGTGTTGTTCACACAGAAGGTGTCGCAGCGGTACATGGACGCGTCGCTGGGCGTGGCCGCTGGCGTCATGCTGGCTGCCAGCTTCTGGAGCCTGCTGCAGCCGTCGATCGAGCTGGCGGAACAGGCGGGGTATGGCGGCCTGAAATGGGCGCCCGCGCTCCTGGGTTTCCTCGGCGGCGCGCTGTTCCTGCGCCTGATCGACCGGATCCTGCCGCACCTTCACCCCGGGCTGGCCAAGCCCGAAGGGCCCGAAACGTCGTGGCGGCGGGCAACGCTGCTCGTGCTCGCGATCACGCTCCACAACATTCCCGAGGGGCTCGCCGTTGGCGTGGCGTTCGGGGCGGCGGCCAGCCAGGCGCTGCCCCACGCGGATCAGGTGCGCCAGATCGGCGCCGCGATCGCGCTGGCCATTGGCATCGGGCTGCAGAACTTCCCGGAAGGGACCGCGGTGGCCCTGCCCATCCGCCGCGAAGGCGCGAGCCGGGCGACGGCGCTATGGTGGGGTCAGCTCTCGGCCATCGTTGAACCGATTGCCGGCGTCATCGGTGCGGGCCTGGTCCTCCTCATGACGCCGATCCTGCCGTACGCGATGTCGTTCGCGGCCGGCGCGATGATCTACGTGGTTGCCGAAGAACTCATCCCGGAATCGCAGGGCAACGGCAACGTCGACCTGGCGACGATGGGGGTGATCTTCGGATTCGCGGTGATGATGATGCTCGACGTGGGGCTCGGCTGATGGTGCAGCCGGCCCAGTTTCATCCGATCACATTTCTGTAACTTCAATCCTGGATTGCCACGAAATGATTCCCGAGACCTGTCACAAGTTCGCACTCGCGGCGGTCGTGGCGGCGGCACTCTGCGTTGGAGTGGCCGCGGAAGAAGGCATGTGGACGTTCGACGCGGCGCCGCTGGCGAAGATCAACGCGGCGCTCGGCACGTCGATTGACCAGGCGTGGCTCGACAAGGTGCAGGCCGCATCGGTCCGGTTGAGCGGCTGCTCCGCGTCGGTCGTCTCGCCCGACGGCCTCGTGCTGACCAACCAGCACTGCGTCCGCGCCTGCCTGCAGACCTTCTCCACTCCCGATCGCGATCGCCTCGCCGAGGGCTTTTTCACCGCGTCGCGCCCGGAGGAACGGACGTGCCCGGGACAGACGGCGGAGATCCTTCTCTCGATCGAGGACGTGACCGCGCGGATCAGCCGGGCGACGACAGGCCGCTCGGGCGGCGAGTTCGTGCGCGCGCGCAGCGCCGAGCAGTCGGCGATCGAAAAGGCGGGCTGCGGCGCCGACCCGCGCCTCCGCTGCCAGGTCGTCACGCTGCACCGCGGCGGCCAGTACAAGTTGTACAGGTACCGCCGCTACGCGGACGTCCGCCTCGTTTACGTGCCGGAGCACCAGGCCGTCGTCTTTGGCGGCGACCCCGACAACTTCAACTTCCCGCGCTTCGCGCTCGACGCCGCGTTCCTCCGCCTCTACGACGAGGGACGCCCCGCCGCGACGCCCGCGTTCCTGCAGTGGACGCCCCGCGCGCCCCTGCCCGGCGAGCCCGTCTTCGTGGCCGGCAACCCGGGATCCACGTCGCGCCTCGAGACCGTCGCCCAGCTCGAGACGGCGCGCGACGTCGTGCTGCCGTCGGCCATCAAGCGCTACTCGGAGCTCCGTGGCCGCCTGCTGCGTTTCGCCGCCGAGAGCCAGGACCACCGCCGGATGACGAGGGACGCGATTCGCGGGACCGAGAACAACCTGAAGCGCACGTGGGGTCAGCACCAGACGCTGGCAGACCCGTCGTTCCTGGAGGCGAAGCGATCGGCCGAGCGCGAACTGGTCGCGCGCAGCGGCGCGGGCACCGGGCCGGGTTCCGTCGCGGAAGCGATCGAACAGATTGCAGCAGCCCAGCGCGCCCGCCGCGAACTCCTCCCCGCGTACCGAGCAGCTCGAACAGCTGGCGGGGGGATCGTCGGTGCTCTTCGGGTACGCGCGAACCCTCGTCCGCGCCGCGGACGCCCGCTCGAAGCCGAGCGCGGAGCGCCCCACCGAGTACACCGACGCGCGGCTCCCGCTGGTCGAAAAGGCGTTGCTCGATCCGAGGGCGATCGAGCCGGAGCTCGAGGCGCTCTACTTCGAGTTCTGGCTTTCGAAAGCGCGCGAGGCGATGGGGACGGACGCGCCAGAAAGCAAGCGCCTCCTCGGGCAGGAATCGCCAGAAGGGCTCGCCGGCCCGGCTCGTCTCGGGTACCAAGCTCGCCGATGCCGCCTTCCGCAAGGCGCTCTGGGACGGCGGCCCGGACGCCGTCCGCACCTCCGACGACCCGATGCTGAAGTTCGTGCTGGGCACCGACGCGGCCGCCCGCTCGGTACGCGCCGCCTGGGAGGAGCGCGTCACGGCGCCGACCGACCGGGCCGCCGAACGTCTCGCTCAGGCACGCTTCACAGCCTACGGCGACAACCTCTACCCCGACGCGACCTTCACGCTCCGCCTCTCCTACGGCCGCATCGCGGGATGGACCGAGGGCGATCGGACCGTGGAACCGATGACGCGCGTCTCGGGCCTCTGGGAGCGCGCAACCGGCGCGGATCCCTACGTCGTCTCACCCAAGCTCGATGCGGCCCGCGGCCGGCTCTCTCCCGATACGGTCTTCACCGTTTCGACGACCAACGACATCGTGGGCGGCAACTCCGGCTCGCCGCTCATCGACGCGCAGGGCCGCGTGATCGGCGCCGTCTTCGACGGCAACCTGCACTCGAACGGCGGCACGTACGGCTACGACCCCCGCTTGAACCGCACCGTCGCGGTGTCCGCGGCCATCGTGCAGGAGGCGCTGCTGAAGGTCTACAACCAGCCGCAGCTCGTGAAGGAGTTGAACGGGAAGTAGTTCGCCGGCATCTCGCTTGTCTTTCCCGGAGGCCGCGTCTATCATCGTCGCCGTCGTCGGCGCTCGCTCCCCACGCCAGCAGGACATGCCGGTGGACGAAGGAGGCCCGCGTGTCGAGGATTCTCGGCGGCGTTCGCGCGGGCCCTGTCGCGCTGCGCTTCCTCGGCGGCGTCTTCTGGCGCTGGCTGTTCCACCGCACGAGATACCCGCTCCTCCTCCTCGATCCCCGCAAGGGCGGGTTCCTCCGCACTCTGCGTCTCCTGTACCGCATGCGGATGACGAAGATCATCTCCGCCGGCGGCGGCTACCACTTCTCGCTCGTCGAACCGCGCTGGCCGTCGCGTGCCTACGACCTGATGATGGCGAACGGCGGCCTGAACGTGGCGGCGGCCGGCACCACCCGCAAGGCGCACATCGACCTCGCCATTCTCGGCATCGCGCGACGATGTCCCTACCGGTGCCCGCATTGCTGCGAACGCCACGCTCTCGCCGCCGAGGAGACCGTTCCGATTCGATCGTTGGCACTCCGTCGTCGCCCAGCTACAGGACGTCGGCGTGAGCGTCATCGCGCTTTCGGGTGGCGAGCCGATGATGCGCTACGGCGACATCCTGCGGATTCTGCGCGGCGCGAACCAGGACCGCTCCGATTTTCACCTGTACACGACCGGATTCGGGGTCACGCGGCAGCGCGTCACCGCACTCGCCAAGTCGGGTCTCGTGGCGGCCGCCGTCGGCCTCGACGACTACGATGCCTCGCATCATGACGCCTTCCGCCGGGCACCGGGCGCGTTCGACGCCGCGCTCGCGGCGCTCCGCCTGTTTCGCGACGCCGGGCTCCTCACCTGCGTCAACACCTGCATCACCCCGCGGCTCAAGGTTCGCGATCATCTTCATCGGTTCTACGAGTTCGTGACCCGTGAAGGCGCGGACGCCATACAGCTATTGGAACCCATGCCGTGCGGCGGGCACGCCTCAGCCGGCCCGGTCGACCTCTGCTCGCCGACGGATCGCGAAACCGTGGCCGCCTTCTTCTGGGAAACGACGCGGCGCCCCTTCAAGCGCAGCGCTGCTGTCTACTACCCGGGCGTCATGGAAGCCCCGGAACATCTCGGCTGCCTGATGGGTGGTCTCTCGCATTTGCACGTCGATGCGATCGGCCGGGTCAAACCCTGCCCATTCCTGCCGGTGTCGTTCGGCAACGCGCTCGAGGAGGGATTCCGACCGGTGTTCGAGCGGATGCGCGCCGCGGTGGCGCAACCGATTCGGACCGGCTGCCTGGCCAGCCGCGCGTCTGGTGCCGCGCAATTTGTCGCCACCACCTCGCTGTTCCACCCGGTGCCCCTGGAGGAACGATGATGCTGAAACGAGCGACCGCTCTCATCCTCGCGGCGGCACTGATGCTCGTCTCCCCGGCATGCTCTGAGAAGAGGCGCGTGCAAGTCGATCCGCGCCCCGATGGCGGAAAGCTCGCCGGCGCGAAGATCCTCGGTGTCACCACAACGGCCGGCGAGAGCGTGGAGTTCGACAAGCCGGGACAGCTCCTGGGGCTCGAGGAGAAACGACCTGCCGTGGAGGGTCTGCATCGGCGGGCAGCGCCGCCTCTTTCCCATCGAGGAACTCGAGCACGTCTGGGTCGAGAAGACGAAACTGACCGCGGGCGGCAAGGCGGCCGCCGTGGCCGTGACGGTGGTCGCCGGGCTCTTCGTGGTCATCCTGGTCGCGACAGCGAGTTCGCCGCCGCCCGCGCCGCCGCCCACCACGGGCGGATCCTGCCCGTACGTGTATTCCTGGGACGGCACCCGCTACGTGCTGGACGCCGAACCCTACGGGGGTGCGATCGCGCGCGGCTTCCAGCGCGACGATTGGTCGGAGCTCTCACACCTCCGCGCACAGCATGGCGAATACCGGTTGCTCATGACCAACGAGGCGGACGAAACGCAGCACACGGACCTCGCGGAACTGCTCGTCGTGGATCACGCCGAGGGCCTTCGCATCGTCGCGGATAGCACCGGCACCCTCCGCGGACTCCGCCACCTGGCGCCCCCGGCGCTGGCGCGCGACAGCCACGGCCGCGACCTCACCCGATGGCTCGCCTCGAACGACCGGCGCGTCTGGGAGCCCGACGCCGCCTCGGCCGCCGGCAACACGGACCGCGACGAGATCGTCCTCGAGTTCCCGAAGCCGAAGGACGCGCGTCGGGCGTGGCTTGTCGTCAACGCCGCGAGCAGCTTGTGGGGCTCGATCGTGGTCAAGCGGATGGTCGGCCTGCTCGGGCGCGACGCCGCGCCATGGCTCGACTCGCTCGGCCGCGATCCATTCCGCACCGCCGCGGTTTACAGCTGGGTCGCGCGCGAGGAGACCTTCCAACTCGCGGTGGAAGTGGAAACGGCTGGCCGGTGGAAGCCCGCTGGCGCGCTCCTGGGCAGCGGACCGGCCGTCAGCGCCACTCAGGCGATCCAGGTGGATCTTGGCAGCGAACCGGTCGATGTCGCGCGGTTCCGTGTCCGCCCGCCCGCCGGGTTCTGGGCGCTGAACGCGTTCGAGATCTGGTACGACAACGAAGCGCCGGTGGACGTCACGCGCATCCGCGCACTCGACGCCCGAACGTCCGGCGGCCTCGCCGTCGCCGGGTCGATCGCCAGGTACCCGACGGGAACTACTACTCGATGCCGCAGGCCGGGGATGAGGCGGAACTGCGCTTCGCCGCGACGCCCGTTCCAGCCGGCCGGTCCCGCACGATCTTCCTTCACACCTCGGGTTGGTACCAGCTGCACCTGCCGGCCGCTGGGGAACCGAACCAGCGGGCGTTCAACGACGTGCTCATGACGCCGGGTGGAGCCGCTCGTTTTTCCAGGGGGGAGTGGGACGCGTTCAAGCGCTCGCTTGCGCACTGAGGACAAGAACGACCGCCGCTGGTGACAGGCGAGACGCCTGTCCTACAGCGTCACTCCACCTTGAAGACGACGCAGTCGGTGAGCAGCGGGTCGTCGAAGTGCGCGAGCTGGCCCGGACGCTTGCCGGCGACCAGGAAGAGGCGCGCGGACAGTGGCTTGTGGAGCTTGACCGAGAGTGAGGCCACGTCGGTCACGATCGCGGCGAGCGTCTCGACGGGCGTGTCGGCGGGAACGGGCACGACGTCGAGCCCGGTGCCGCAGACGCTGGAGAAGAGCAGCAGGTCCTGCACGCCGTAGCGCCCTTCGCCCGCGCGCTGCGCGAGCACCGGGTCCTCCAGGACGGGCAGCATCAGGCCGGAGTATCCGCAGGTCAGCGTGCCGAGCGAGCGGAGGACATCGGTGATCATCGCGCACGCTCGCAACGTTCCCGGGCTGCCGAATGGCGCGCCCGAGATCTTCTCGATCGCCGCCCCGATGCTCCGATCCTTCGACGGCGCGGGCGACGGGTCGATGCCGATGTAGGTCCGGCGCTCGTTGGCGACCGACGCGTCGGCCAGCCGCTCCACATCGCGAAGCGCCGCCTCGATGGTGACGCGTGCCCGCGCCGTGACGTCGGCCGCTCCGCGCGCCTCGGTGAACGCCTCGCCCACCAGTCCGGCCATCTCGATGCCGACAGCGAGAGAGCTCGGGCCGTCGTGCACGGCCACGGGAAAGAACGGCGTCCCCGCGGGGACGTTCGCCGCGGCCGCGAAGCGGAAGTTGCCAATCCCGCCCGGCGTCGCCTTGGCGATCGCCTGCATGGCTTCTGCGACGACCCTCGCGCCGCGCGTGTGCACCCCCTGTGCGCTCGACGCCACCGACACCGAGAGGCTCGTGCTGCGCGTCGTCCGAACGAGCTCGGCTACCCAGGGCGCGAAGTCCGGGTCCAGCCTATCCGTCACGATGACCGGGCCGAGGCTAATCAGAACGCCGCGCTCCGTCACCCAACGGTCGAGCACTTGCAGCGGCTCGATGGCACGGCGCCTCGCCACCACGCCAACCGGGTCCAGGAACGGCTGCGTGGCAATGCGCGTCGTCTGAACCTCGTACCCTTCACCCTCGAACCGCTTCTTCGCGCGCTGCAGGAAGGCGATGGCGTCGTCCACCGGCCGCAGATCGCCGGCGTCGCGCACCGTGACGCCGGCCGTCAGCGTCCTGACGCGGAAGGGGCGCGGCGCGACGGGCGGCACCGGCGCCACGCGCGTGGAGGCGTACGCGCGTCGGCCAGCGAGCGGCGCCAACGAGGCGGCGCCCAAGGCGGCGACGAACTGCCTTCTGGGCGTGATGGACACGAGATCCTCCCCGGCAATGCCCGGCGATTCTGCACATCATACGCTGGCGGCGCAATAGTCCAGCCGGATTGTCGATGTCGTGCGCGGCATCTCCGCCCTACTTCAGCGCCTTGGCAATCGCCGCCTCGGCCAGCGGCGCCATGATCTCGTAACCCTTCGCGTTCGGGTGCAGGTCGTCCTCGCTCAGCTCCGTGCGCAGCACACCGTCGGCGTCCACCATGGCCGAGAAGTAGTCGAGATACACGTGCCCGTGCTGGCGCGCGTACTTCTGGATCCAGTCGTTGACGGCCTTGATCCGCGCCATCGGCCGCACCGTGGTCTGCGGCGGCGCGCTGCCGCTCGCGTGGTAGGCGCTGACGGGCGTGATGCTGGCCAGGACCACCTTGATGCCGTGCGCGGCGGCCAGCTCGCTCATCGACGCGAGGTTGCCTTCGATCTGCTCGTCGGTCATCGGCCCCGTGTTGCCGGCGATGTCATTGGTGCCCGCGAGAATGACGACGGCCTTGGGCGAGAGCTCGATGACGTCCGGGCGGAACCGCACGAGCATCTGCGGCGTCGTCTGGCCGCTGATACCCCGATCCGCCCAGGGCCGATCCTGGAACAGGCGGCCGAACCGGGGCTGCTGCCAGGCGTCGGTGATCGAGTCGCCCATGAAGACCACGCGCGCCTCGCCGGCCGCCGGCTTGGCGAGCGATCGGTTGGCCTCGCGATAGCGCGCCAGCGCAGGCCAGTCGCGCAGCCGGACGTCGTTGCGCACGACGGCGTTGAGCGCCTGCGAGAGTTCCGGGCACGAGGGCAGCGCCGGCGCCGCAGCCTGCGGCACGGCAGCCTGCGGTGCGGAGGCCTGCGGCGTGGAGGCCTGTGGCGTGGAGGACTGCGGCGTGGAGGTCGGCTGCTGCGCGAAGACGGCGGTCGACAGGAGGAGCGTGGCGATGGCGAGTGTCGGCTTGAGCATGCGGCATTGTAGAGCCCCATGCTCATTTTTACGATTTATCGATTTGGCGATTTTTCGATTTGACGATTTGAACGCCCGACGCTCGACGCTTGACGCTCAACGATTTGCCGATTCATCGATTTGGTCGAAAAACGCGCGATCCCACCGGAAAGAGCCTACGATGGGGTTGCGGCAGAGCTCGGTTTTCCGCCGCAGACGGTTAGGATCGGATCCGCGCGAAGGCGAAGCTGGAGCTTCGCCCTACACCTGTCCGACCGATAACAGTGAGAGGCGCACGTGTCGGAACTCTTCGAACGCATCGGCCTGGCCTTCAAGTGCTTCTTCCTCGTGCTGTTCGCCGGGCGGCTCCCGGAACCGTTGCCTGACAAGTACCGCCGCACGGCCGAGCAACCGCCCGCCGAAGGAGAAGCACCGCGCCCCTCCCGCGCGCCGCAGCCGGATCGTGCCGTCCAGTTGCTCGCCCTGCTGCAGCGCGACGGCCGGCTGGTGGATTTCCTCTGCGAGGACATCGCCAGCTACCCGGATGACCAGGTGGGCGCCGCGGTGCGAGAAGTGCACGCGAGCTGCCGCGACACGCTGCTCAAGTACGTCGGGCTCGAGCCGGTGATCGCGGGCGAGGAGGGCCGCCCGACGGTCGTCGAACCGGGCTTCGAGCCGGCCGCCGTGAAGCTGGTCGGAACGATCGCCGGGAAGCCGCCGTTTCGTGGCGTCCTGCGACACCGCGGCTGGCGGGCCGGACGGGTCGAACTGCCGCCCGCCACGGATCTCGCGGCCGCCGCGATCATCGCCCCGGCAGAAGTGGAAGTGGGATGAGGCTCCCCTTGGACGACCACCACTACGTCATCGGCATCGACCTCGGCACCACGAACTCGTCGCTCGCGCAGATCGACGGGAACCCGGAAGCCGAAGGCGCGCGCAGCGTCACGTGCCCGGTCGCTCAGCTCGTCAATCCGGGTGAAGTTGACGCGCGCCCGCTGCTCCCATCGTTCCTGTACGTCGCCGGCGATCTCGACTTCCCGCGAGGCAGCCTGGCGCTGCCCTGGGAGAAGTCCTCGCCCGTCGTGGTCGGGGAGCTTGCCCGCAAGCGCGGAGCGGAGGCGCCCGCACGTCTCGTCGCGTCTGCGAAGTCATGGCTGTCTTACGGCGGCGTCGATCGCACCGCGCCCATCCTTCCCTGGCAGGCCCCGGCGGAAGTCGAGAAACTCTCGCCCGTCCAAGTGTCGGCCGCCTATCTGACACATCTCCGACGCGCGTGGGACGCGGCCAACCGCGGCCTTTCGCTCGCGAACCAGGACATCGTCCTCACCGTGCCGGCGTCGTTCGACGAGGAGGCGCGCGAGCTGACCCGCCGGGCGGCCATCGAGGCGGGGCTCGAGCGGCTCACGCTGCTGGAAGAACCGCAGGCCGCGTTCTACGCATGGCTCGAAAGCCAGGGGGACGCGTGGCGCGAGCGCGTGCGCGTCGGCGATCTCGTCCTCGTGTGCGACGTGGGCGGCGGAACCACCGACTTCAGCCTCATCGCCGTGTCCGAAGAGGCCGGCGATCTCGCGCTCGAGCGGGTGGCGGTTGGCGAGCACATCCTGCTCGGCGGGGACAACATGGACCTCGCGCTCGCGCGGCTGCTGCAGCAGCGGCTCGAGGCGGCCGGGCAGCGGATCGACAGCTGGCAGCTGCAGGCGCTCTGGTACCAGTCGCGCGCGGCAAAGGAACGGCTGTTCGAGGACGCGGGCATCGCGACCCAGGAGGTCGTCATCCGCGGGCGCGGAACGAAGCTGGTCGGTGGAACGATCCGCACGGAACTGCGCCGGGGGGACCTCGAGCAGGTGCTGGTGGATGGCTTCTTCCCCGTCGTGGCGTCCGACGCCCGCCCCGAGCGGCCGCGCCGCATCGGGTTCCAGGAACTCGGCCTCCCGTACGCCGCGGATCCCGCGGTCACCCGCCATCTTGCCCGGTTCCTCGGGCAGGAGGCGTGGGGCAAAGCTTCCGCCTCCGCGCAGAGCGCTGCGGCGAGACCTGGCCGTAGCCTTGGCGAAGGCTCGGCCAGCTTTGCCTTCGGCCCGCCCGCCCGTCCGCCGCGGTCCCAGCGGGATGGCGTGTCCCACGCACGTCCTCTTCAACGGCGGCGTGATGAAGGCGCCGGCCTTGCGCGAGCGGATCGTCGGGGTGTTGAGCAGCTGGCTGGAACAGGAAGGCTTCGAGCAGCTGTCCGGCGCGCACGTGCTGGATGCGCCCGACCTCGATCTCGCCGTCGCGCGCGGAGCGGCCTGCTACGGCCGGGCGCGCCGCGTCGGCGGCATCCGCATCCGCGCCGGCGTCCCGCGGACGTATTACATCGGGATCGAGAGCGCGATGCCCGCGGTGCCAGGCTTGCGAGCGCCGCTCAAGGCCCTGTGCGTGGTGCCCTTTGGCATGGAGGAAGGCACCGAGGCGCAGATCCCGCAGCGCGAGTTCGGCCTCGTGGTGGGAGAGCCGGCCGAGTTCCGCTTTCTCACATCCACCGTCCGCAAAGACGACCAGATCGGAAGTCTCGTCGAGGATTGGGGCGACGACATCGAAGAACTCGGGCCCCTGGAGGTCTCGCTGACGCTGGAGGGCCGGGAGGACCAGGTGATCCCGGTGCGCCTCCTGGCGCGCGTCACCGAGGTCGGCACCCTCGAGTTGTGGTGCGTCTCGCGCGACGAGGCGAACCGGTGGAAACTGGAGCTGAACATCCGGGAACGGCGCCCCGAAGCCCCGGCATGAACGACCCGCGGTTCCTGATCGGAATCGATCTCGGGACGACCAACTCGGCGTGCGCGTTCGTCGACCTGCACGAGCCGGACACGCCGCGGCCACGGTTGTTCCGCATCCCACAGGTCGTCGCGCCCGGTGAAGTGGAGGCGCGCGACACGCTGCCTTCCTTCGTGTATTTCCCCCAGGACGCCGAATCGGCCGGCGTGGTCGGCGAGTACGCACGCGAGCAGGGGGCGCTGGCGCCCGCGCGCCAGGTGTCGTCCGCGAAGTCCTGGCTCTGCCACCCGGCCGTCGATCGCACGGCGCCCGTTCTCCCGTGGGGCGCCGACCCGCCGTTCGTGTCGCCGGTCGAGGCATCGACCCGCATCCTCACCCACGTGCGCGACGCGTGGAACGAGTCGATGTCGGCCGGCAAGGACGAGTGGCGGCTGGAGCGCCAGCCGATTGTCCTCACCGTGCCGGCGTCGTTCGACGAGGAGGCGCGCGAGCTGACGCTCGAGGCCGCGCGCGCGGCCGGCCTCCACCAGCTGACGCTGGTCGAAGAGCCACTCGCCGCGTTCTACGCGTGGATTGAGAGTCATCCGTCCGCGCTCCGGGCGCGAAAGCGGAAGGTTCGCGCTGCGCCTGGCCGGGAGACGAAGAACGGGACACCGTTCACCGATGCCGACCTGGTGCTCGTGTGCGACGTCGGCGGGGGGACGTCGGACTTCACGCTGATCCGCGTCGGCGTCGCAGACGGCGAGCTGACGTTCGACCGCATGGCCGTTGGGGAGCACCTGCTGCTTGGCGGCGACAACCTGGACCTGGCCCTCGCCCGCCTCCTCGAATCGACGCTCGATGCCTCCTCGCTGAGCCTGGTGCAGCGCCTCGCCCTGCGGCGCAGTGCCGCCGCGGCCAAGGAACGCCTCCTCGCGGACGCATCGACCGACCGCGTGGCGGTCACCGTGCTGGGCAGCGGGCGAAGCGTGGTGGGTGGCGCGCTGACGACCGAGCTGACCCGCGACCAGGTCGTCGGCGCGCTGCTGGACGGCTTCCTGCCGCTGGTCGATCGCGACGCGGCGCCGGTGCGCGATCGCCACGCCGCCTTGCGCGAGATGGGCCTGCCCTACGCGGACGATCCGGCCATCACGAGGCACCTCGCGGCGTTCCTCCGGGGTCACATCTTGAATCTGACCCCGACTGCGGTGCTCTTCAACGGCGGGTTCTTCACCCCCGCCATCGCACGCGAACGGGTCCTCGAGAACCTCGCTCACTGGTACGCCGGCGAAGAGGAGTGGCGTCCTCGCGTGCTCGAGAACGCGAACCCGGCGGCCGCCGTGGCACTGGGCGCAGCCGCGTACGCCCTTGCCCGGCGTGGCGGCGGACTGCGGATCCACGCCGGCAGCGCGCGCAGCTATTACATCGGCCTCGGGGGCGAGGATGCCGGCCGGGCGGTGTGCATCCTCCCGCGCGGAACCGAAGAAGGGAGCAGCTTCAGCCTTGCCGATCGCGCCTTCGCGGTCATGACCAACCGGCCGGTCTCGTTCCCCCTCTTCAGCAGCACGACCCGTGCCGATGCGCTCGGCGTGATCGTTGCGGCCGCGGACGCGGGACTCCACGCGCACGCGCCGCTGTCGTCGGTCCTCCGCTTCGGGAAGAAGACGCGGCAAGTCGACCTGGAGGTCGGCCTCGCTGCGATGTACACGGAAACCGGAACGCTGCAGGTCGAGTGCACGTCGCGCAGCACGGATCACCGCTGGCGACTGCAGTTCTTCGCCCGCGAATCGGCCACGACCCCCCGTGCCGACAAATCGGACTCTGACCAGGCGCACGCCTTCGTCGCGGACGAGCGCCTCACGGCTGCGCGGGCCGCTCTCGCCGGCGTCTTTGGCGAGACCGGCGCGATCCCCACCATCACTCCAGAGGATCTGCCCGGTCAGCTCGAGGCCACACTCGGCTTCGGCCGGCAAGCATGGCCGGTCGAGGTCATTCGTGCACTGGCCGACACGCTCCTGACGATGGCCGGCGGCAGGCGGAAGGGGCCGCGCTACGAGGCGAGATGGCTCAACCTGCTCGGCTTCTGCCTCCGGCCCGGGTTTGGCGCGCCGCTCGACGACTGGCGCGTGAACCAGACGCGCAGCGTGTACGTGGAGGGCCTGGCCTTCGCCGTCCGACCTGCAGTGCCAGGTCGAGTGGATCGTCCTGTGGCAACGGGTGGCGGGCGGGCTGAAGGCCGGCCAGCAGCGAGACCTGTATCAGCGCTACGCGACCGTGCTCGATGTCCGGGCGGGCAAGCGGCTGCCGCGCGCGAACGCGCAGGTGCAGCGCGAGGCCTGGCGCCTGCTCGCCAGCCTCGAACGGCTGGCTGCCGGCGAGCGGGTGAAGCTGGGTGAGACGCTGCTGACGCGCATCGAGAAGGACCCAGGCAACGCCAGCTACTTGTGGGCCCTCGGCCGGTTCGGTGCACGGACGCCGGCCTACGGCGCGGTGACGTCGGTCATCCCGCCCGACCGGGCGGAGGCGTGGCTGGAACGGCTGCTCGCGCTCAAGAAGCTGACGTCCGACGCCGCAAGCGCCATCGCCGAGATCGGTGGACGCAGCGACGACCCGCTCCGCGACATACCGGGCGAGTCGCGGGTGCGCGCGATCGAACGCCTCGCGGCGGCCGGTTTCGTGGCCGAAGCCGAGTCGATGCGCGAGATCCGGTCCCGCGACTCGCGCAGCGCGCTCCAGGCGTTCGGCGAGGCGCTGCCGGCGGGCCTTCGGCTGGTTCAGGGAACGACGGAGGGCATTGACGATTGATGATTGTCGACTTACGAGTGCCGATTGACACATGCTCGGTCCGCGGTCCCGTTGTGTCGTCAATCGCCATTCGCCAATCGCCAATCGCCAATCGTCAATCGTCGCCAATCGTCACTGCCGTCGTCAATCCCGCAATCCCCGGAACCTCATCGTGAATGCCCCCGACTGCGGTGCTTTCACGTCGAGGACGATCCGCCGCAGCTCCGGGCCCCAGTTGTCGCGCATGATCGGATCCTGCATGGGCACCACCTCGATGGCGACGAGGGCGGAGACGGGCTCGTATTCGAGTGCGAGCGTGCGCGCGCCGCACTCGATCCGGATCGTCCCGGGCCTGGAGCGTTCGGCCTTCGCCGCGGCGTAGAACGTGTAGCGGAGGCTGCCGGGACCGCTTGCCAGCGCCCAGCTGTCGCGAACCCTGACGCTCGCGGACGGCAGCCGCGCGACCTCGATCTCGCGGCGCAGCGTGCGCAGACCGGCTTCCGCCGGGTAGGCGTGTTCGAGGTTCATCGACAAGTGGTCGGTCGCGCCCGCGGACCGAAACGCCACCTCGGTTGCCTGGTACTCGCGGCCGTCCTGTTGCTCCACGCCATTGACGACCGGCGCGTTGTGCGCGCTCCCCCGCGTGAACCACAGGTCGTATCGGTTCTTGCCGAACGTCTGCGCGGTGTAGGTCTCGCGGCCGACGTCGATCACGCCGGGCTGCCCGTCGAGGTAGACGACGAGGTTGCCGACGTCGTTGTGATTATGGCTCTCGGCGTTGTGGCCGCCGCGAGCGGAGACGAACAGGCCCGAGTAGGGCGCGTCCCCCGACTCGCGAGCGACGAGCGTCTGGATGCTCGGCATCCAGATCGAGGCGGGCAGCGTGGGGCGAGAAGAACCAGGAGCGTCCGCCGGGATCCAGAAGATCTCCATCAGCGGCCCCAACAGGGCGCGGCTGACGCCCGATAATTGCAGCGGCGGCGTCACCGGGCCGTCAGCCTTCCACGATCGCATCGCGAGAAGTGCGAGGTCCTGCAACGCCGCCTGCCGGGTCCGCTCGCCATACCGATAGACCTTGCCCGGGTGCGGCGTTGTCCGGGCATCGGCGTCCGAGAAGTTGACGAACCATGGCCCCGAGATGTGGGCGTTGGCGATGAAGGCGCCCATCGCGGCGATCTTCGGCTCGGCATAGATGTTCACGGCGCCGCCGGTGCGCGAGTGCAGCAGTTCGAGCAGCACCAGCAGCGCGCCGCCTGCCTCGTTCCAGTAACCCGGTCCCTCGTCGCACCCCCCATCGTCGCCATACCCGTCGATGAAACGATCAGCCACGTCCATCATCAGGCAGGTGAGCCGCGCCAGCCGCGCCGTGTCGTCCACCAGGAACATCGCGGCGCCGAGCACGTTGGAGGCACACCAGGGCGACCAGTTGTTCCGGCCGTCCATCCACCAGTCGCTGCCGAACGCGCCCGACTCCACCGGCTCGACGACCCGGCGCAGCACCTCGCGCTTCACGCGGTCCGAGAGCGCGGGCGACACGTGCTCCAACTCGGCGGACAGGAGATACCGCGCAGTGGCCAGCGTCATCGCGGTCTCGGCCGCGAACAGGTCCACGCTCTGCAGGTCCTGGCGATGGAGGACGTCCTTCTCCGCTCGCGCGGCATGCGCCGGCACGCACCAGGTGGCCTCCTCGGTGATGGCCCACAGCCCGTTCGCGATCTCGTCGAGGAAGCGGCCGCGGTGCTCGAAGCACTCCGCGATGACGAGCGTCGCCAGGCGTTTGCGGCGCTCGAAGTACGGCTGCTCGTAGCGCGAGCGGTTGCCGTTGCGGGCGAACTCCATGTAGAGGGTGGCGGGCAGCGCCGGCCACGGCTTCTCCAGTTCCCGCTCGGCCGCTGCGACGACCCAGGTACGGCGGGCCTGGTGCAACGGCAGCGAGAGCAGGCGGTCCCACGCGGCGCGGTCGGCGGCCGGCGGAAACGGCTGCCACGCGCCGAGAGGCTGCAGACGGGCGGCCACGAACTCCTGCGGGTAGCGGCTGGCGAGCAGCCTGGTGGTGGACGCGTCGCGTGCTGCGATCGACACCGCCCAGGCAACGGCGATGAGAAGCAGAACGAGCGCGCCGCGAGCGGTCGTTGTCATGGCGCTAATCGTTCAGCGTTGAGCGTCGGGCGTCAAGCGTTTTGCGTTGAGCGTCAACCGTTGACCGTCGAGCGTCAAGCGTTCAGCGTTCGACGTCAAAATCGCCAAATCGTGAAATCGTCGACCGTCAAGCGTTGACCGTCGACGCGTCAAGCGTTGACCGTCGAGCGTTCAGCGCGTCCAGATCGCGTCAAATCGCCAAATCGTTGACCGTCGAGCGTTGACCGTCGAGCGTCGAGCGTCATCGCCAAATCGCCAAATCGTGAAATCGTCGACCGTCAACCGTTGACCGTCGAGCGTCAAGCGTTCAAATCGCCAAATCGCGAAATGGCCAAAATCGCCAAATAAAAAAAGGGCGCGCACCTCGCGGCACGCGCCCCTTGGGATTCGTTCACCGTCTACCGTCGAGCGTCGAGCGTCAACCGCCAACGCTTAACGTCAACGGTCAACGCCTAACGGTTAACGGTCAACGGTTAACGCTAAACGGTCAACGGTCGACGTCCCCTACCATGTGAGCCGGAACGCCAGCTGCGAGGTCCGGGCCTGGTCCGCCGCGGCCCTGATCGTGTAGTTGTCGGCCGCGCTGAAGCCGCCGGTCACGACCGGCGAGCCGCCAGGCGTGGTCGGCGTGAAGTTGACGCGGTTGAACACGTTGAACACCTGCAGCTCGAACCGGAACCCGACCCGGCCCGCGATCGGGATCTCCTTCACGAGGCTCATGTCCCACCGCATCACCATCGGCCCCTGCACGACGAGGGTACGGCTGCCGCAATCGCCATACCCGGTGTCGGGCCGCGCGTTCGACGTCTGCGACACTTCGTAGCAGCCGCCGCCGTTGGCCGGCATCATGTACCGGCCCGTCGGCGCGCCGCCGGTGCCGTATCCGGTCGCCGTCACGTTGAATGCCTTGAGCGTGTTGTCGACGATGTCCTGCGGGAGCATGTACACCACCGAGCGATACTGGTTGGCCGGGTCCGTCGCGATCCGTGTCTGGAACGAGTTGACCAGATCCTTCGCGCTCATCCCGACCAGTCTCACGTTGCCGAAGTCCACCAGCCGGCCGCTCTGAATGCGCGCCAGGCCGGTCCAGCTCCAGTTGCCGATCACGCGGTTGAGGAACCCGCCGGCTCCGCTGCCGTACTTCTTCCCCTGGCCGAACGGCAGTTCGTACACCCACTGCCCGGTCGCCACGTGGCGGATGTTGCCCTGCGCGTTGCCTGCGCCGCGCGTCTGGTAGGTCTGCTCCAGCTCCGGCACCGGCTTCCGGAAGGAGTAGAAGTAGCCGGTGTAGCCCTTGCCGTACGAGTAGTTGGCCGAACCGGTGAACCCCTTGGTGAACCGGCGCGTGAAGATGAACTGCCCGCCGTTGTAGCGCGTCGGCGGCCCGTTGGTGCCCAAATCCGCGTTGGTCACCTCTGGGTTGACGACGAAGAAGTTGGCCGGCACGCCGGCCGTGGCGGCGTTGGCCTTGTAGGTGGCGTTGGTCCGCAGCGTGGCGGCGGCGTTGATCGGGTTCGGATTGAGGGCGTACATCGACTGCATCAGCGTGGAGTTGGTCCAGCCGCTCCCCGAATACTTGGACGAGTCACCCGACGCCGTCGAGCCGTTGAGCCACGCGAGGAAGATCGGCAGCGGGCTCGTGCCCGGCGCCCCGGTGTACGCGAAGCTCGCCGCCTTGCCGGCGGCAAGGTTCGCGACGAGGTTCTGCTGCGCGAGCTTGAACTCGTTCAGGAACCCGTTCTCGACGATGTTCACCTCGTTATAGTTCAGGTGATTCAAGTTGCCGACCGTCCACTGGTCCTTGCTGCTCGTGTGGATGAAGCGCGCCTCGATCGAGGTGTTCTTGTTCAGCGCGCGCTGCCAGCCCATGTTGAACGACGAGGAGGACGGCACCCTCAGGTTCGGGTCGAACACGTAGACGCTCTCGCCCGCGCTCGGGACCGCCATCGGGTAGGTCCGCGTGAGGTTGATCGGCGGCGCGCCGAGGTCGCTGCTCGACAGCAGCACGGGCACGGTCCCGAGGTTGCCGTTGGTCTGGTTGCGCGTCGCGCCGATCGACACGCCCGGGTTGGCGCCGTAGATCTCGGTGAAGTCGTTCATGCCGGGGCGGAAGTACGCCATGCTCCAGCCGCCGCGGAACACGCTGTCACCCGGCTTGCCGAGCAGCGTGTGGAGGAAGCCCTTCTCCGAGCCGGTCGTCCACGCCGCGCCGACGCTCGGCGCGAGGTTGTTCTTGTCGGTGTGGTAGGCCGCGGTGTCCGCCGAGTACAGCTCGTACGTCGTCGGCGCCCCGGTGTTCGCGCCCGGGGTGTACATGTTCCCGATGCCGCTGACGGTGGACCCCGGGTCGAAGTTCGAGCCGGTGCCGCTCTTGCCGAACAGGTCGTCGATGCCGGCCATCGAGTAGCTGTCGTTCAGCGCGTAGAACGGCAGCTGCAGCTCGTAGCGGAGACCGGCGTTGACCGTGAAGTTCGGCTTGATGCGCCACGAGTCCTGGATGTGGAAGCCGGTCTGCTTCAGTCGGCCCTTCTGCATGCTCTGGCCGAGGATGTTGTAGGTGGTGCCGTCTTCCGCGATGCGCGCGTTGCGGCCGATCGAGGAGACGCGGCCAGTCAGGATGGAGTAGAGCGCCTTGGCCGCCGTCAGGTCGGTGCTCGACGCGCCAGGGAAATTGGCCGTCGTGAACATCGCGTCCGCCGGGTCGCCGCTGGCCGCCATGGACAGCGTCACGGTCGGCACGATCTGCTGGTTCTTGAGCCACACTTCAGCCAGCGTGAAGTTGGCGCCCATGCTGATGTTGTGCTTCCCCTTCACCCAGTTCAGCGTGTCCTCGAACACCTTGGTCGTCGCTTCACGCGCGCTGTTCGCGGACACCGTGCCGTACGGGTTCGCGATGCTCTTGAAGGTGTTCATGATCAGGCCGTAGCCGCCGAACTGCGAGAACATGTCTTCGTTCAGCGAGGGGAAGAACAGCGTCGCACCGCCCGTCGCGCCGAAACGGAGCTCGTTCACCATGCTCGAGCCGAGGACGGTGCGCAGTGAGCCCTGGCCCGAATATCGCGCCGAGTCCTGCGTGCCGCGGACAGGGAACCCGGGGTAGTCGGTGTAGTACCCGTTGGTCGTGTCGGGGTCGGACACGAGGTGATTGCGGGTATAGGAACCGGACAGCCGGTTGTTCTTCGTCAGGTTGTAGTCGATGCGAACCGTCGGGTACGTGGTCTTGCTCTTCGTGGGCAGCTGCCAGGAGAGCGTCTGCGTGGCCGGGTCGGTGGTGGCGTTCAGCTTGCCCTGCGACATGCTCGACCGCATGGCGGCCAGCGTTTTCGCCACCAGGGGGTCGATCGCGGCCAGCTGGCCGTTGCGCGCCGCGAGCGCGAGGATGTCCACGCTGTTCGCGCCGTACTTGAACACGCCCCTCTCCGAGTCGGGGGTCATGACGGTGGGCGTGCGCGTCTGCGTGCCCGGGCTGCTCAGCCACTCGTAGTTCACGAAGAAGAACGCCTTGTCGTGGCCGTCGAAGAGTCCGGGGATCACGATCGGGCCGCCGATGCGGCCGCCCGGCTGGTAGTTGGCGACCACCGGCTTGGCGGTCGGGGCGCCGGTCTTCGAGTCCACGTTGAAGTGCGTGTTGAACCAGGTGTTGCTGTTGAGCGCGTCCTTCTGGAGGTAGTAGTAGAGGCTGCCCTGGTAGCGGTTCGTCCCAGAGCGCGTGACGAAGCGGATCTGCACGCCGCCCTGGCTGGCCGACCCGGCATCCTGCGACGCCGAACCGACGGTGATCTCCTCGACCGCGTCGAGGCGCGGGCTGACGCGCGTGAACATGCCGTCCCAGGACTTCGCGTAGTTGTCCTGGATGTTCATCCCGTCGAGCGTGATGTTGACCATCGCCTGCGGCAGGCCGTTGACCGTGGCGTTGCGCGTGCCGCCGCCGCCGGTCGCCACGCCGGGCATGAACGAGACGAAGTCGAACGCGCCGCGGCCGGGCAGCGGCAGGTTCGAGACCTGCTTGACGCTCAGCGTCGAGGACACCGAGGTCGCCTGCGTCTGAACGATCTGCGACGCGGCCTCGACGACGACCGTCTCGGAGAGCTCGCCGAGTTCCAGCGTGGCCTTCACCGTGGCCGGGACGCCGACGTTGGCCACGACGCCGTTGAGAACCGCCGTCTTGAAGCCCATGAGGGCGACGGTGACGGCGTAGGTGCCCGACGGGATCGCCGGAATCGAGAAGGCCCCGTTTGCGCCGCTGACGGTGGTGAAGACGGTGCCGGTGGTGATGCTTTTCGCCGTCACGTCCGCGCCGGGCACGACGCCGCCCGACGAGTCGACGACCGTGCCTGCGATGCTCGACGTCGCGCCGCCCTGGGCGTACGCCGGGGCGCCGACTGCGGTCAGCGCCAGCAGCAGATAGAGAATGGGCAGGAACCTGAACCGACCGTGCGCCATGCAGTCCTCCGGAGAAAGAAACCAATCCCGAGCTAGGGCAACGACGAGAGCGAGGTCAGAGCATCAGGCCGCGTGGAGGGACGGCATCGTCGCCGTCACGAGTGGGCGAAGGAAGCCGGGAAGGGGGGTCCGAGCGCTACGCCGTAATCCACGCAGGGTCGAAAAGGGTACCGAGATGCCGCGTACACTAGAGATGTGGCAGACGTTCGTCAAGCAGGAATTTCGTTTGTGACATTCCGGGCGGCTACTGGCGGTCTCTCGTCACGATCCGTCCGGTCATCCAGGCGTACAACGGCGGCGTCGCGGCGAGGCACGCGGCCGCCAGAACCATGCCCGCGATCAGGTCCACGGCGTAGTGGTATCGCAGGTAAACGGTAGCGACGATCAGCAGGGCGCCCACCACCCAGACTCCCCAGCGGCTGCGCAGGCGAAACCGCCCCACCCAGTACATCGCCATGACGGTCATCATCGTGTGACCGCTCGGGAAGACATCCCTGGGGGCGAGCGCGGCAGCGGCCGCGTGCGACAGGCCCGGCGGCACCAGGCCTCCCCCGTCCACGAAGCTTCGGAGGCCGGGCGTGAGCCACAGGCCCGGCAGCGCCCGCTCGACCGTCGCGATGTCGAAGAGCGTGAACCGCGGGCCGACGGCGGGCACCGCCAGGTAACCGAGGAACGAGACGAAGAAGCCGATGGCGCACGAGAACGAGTAGAGATGGAAGCGGCGGAAGTCCCTTCCGCGCGTACAGCTCCACGCCCGCCGCCAGCATGAGCGCATAGAAAGACGTGTAGGCCAGCTGCAGCAACTCGGTGAGCCAAGGCCGCGCCAGCGGCGCCAGCAGCACGGCGACGTCGGCGCCGAAGAGGCGGCGGTCGAGCGCAATCAGGAGAGGGTCGGCCACCCATGCCCCACGGACCGGCGCCACCACCTCGTGCATCAACAGGTAGAAGCCGTAGGCCAGCGGGGCGAAGGCCCAGTCGTGCAGGAACGCGACCGGCCAGGCGCGGATCCGGGACCGTGCCAGGCCCAGGAGCGGCAGGCCGGCGACAATGGCGAGGCACGCGCCGAGAACCAGCGCGGGGTTGGGAATACGCCAGGCGAACGCGGCCGTGAGCAGCGCCAGGCCGGCCGCGAACAGGATCACCAGGAGATCGACGGCGAAAAGCCGCTGCGCAAGTCGTCGAAACAAGCCGACAGGATACAACAGGCTGCACCTTGGCTCTAGGCTTTGGGCTTTAGGCTTTAGGCCTGCCTCCCTGCAGTTCTGCCGTCGATCTTCGGAAGGCACAGGCTTCAGCCCTGTGCTGCCTGCGACAGGCGAGACGCCTGTCCTACCGGACGGCCGCCACGGCCTCTCGGGCCACCGCGCCGAGCAGCAGCGTGTCGGTGGCCAGGCACACCAGCGAGTCACCGGCCTCGAAGGCGCGGCGCGCACCGGCGGCATCCGGCACCAGGATGCCGCACGCCACGCCGGCCCGCTCGCAGGCGCCGCGCACGTGGCCGATCGCCTCCTGCACCACGCGCTCCCCCACCAGCCCCGGCAGGCCGAGACTCGCCGACAGGTCGAACGGTCCGATGAAGATCGCGTCGACACCACCCGCGCCGAGGATCTCGTCGATCTGTTTCACCGCGAGAATGTGCTCGGCCTGTGCAACGATCGCCCTCCGCTGGTTGGCGGTCGCCAACTCCTCGGCGAGGCGCCGCCCGTACCCGTGTGCCCGCGCCACACCGATGCTGCGGCTGCCAGCCGGCGCGTACCGGCCCGCCGACACCACCGCACACGCTTCCTCCGCGCTGTTCACGTGTGGGACGATGACGCCGTCCGCGCCGGTGTCGAGGGCCTTGCCGATCCAGGCGGCCTCGTGCGTCGGCACCCGCACGACGCACGCGCACACACCGGCCACCGCCTGGATCATCCGCTGCGCGGCGGTGAGATCGATCAGCCCGTGCTCCATGTCGATGAACAGCCAATCGAACCCGGCGCCAGCCAGCAGTTCGGCGATCTCGGGGGACGGCAACGTCACGATGGTGCCGAGCAACCGGTCACGGTTCAGAACACGCTGACGAAAATCCGCCACCACATGTTGCGTCATTCCATAGCCTCCTCCCGGCAACCAGCCGACCACGTCGACGATAATGTAACTTGTCGCGCGGTTGTCCTCTCTAAGCTTGACAGCAGCGACGGACGGCTCAACAGGCTTGGGCGAATTGCGCCACATTCAACCGGCGTCGCGAAGGCCCCGAACTTGCATTAGGGGTGCGGTTCGACGCCCCCTGATTCCTCATGGCCCTTCAGGCAAGCGATCATCGGCACACCGCACGTCGCGGCCGACCCAGGCCCGCGTCCGTCTTGGTGTCGGCGCTCGCTCTCCTCATCGTGCTGAGCCTGGCGGCGTCGCTGCAGGCTGCCCGCGAACCGCGCCGCGCGACGCATGCCTTCACCATCGTCTCGAGCGCCACCCCGCGTTGGATGGTGAGCGGCGGCGAGGCCCGCTCGGTCCGAATCACGCTCAGCAACGACGGCACGATGCGCTGGGAGGCGGACGCCGGCTACGCGCTGTCGTACCACTGGCGGACGCCCTTCGACGCCCTCGTGCAGCGGGACGGCACCCGGACGCCGCTTCCGGCCGGTGTGTCTCCCGGCGGCACGATCACCCTGACCGCGGAACTCGGGCCTCCTCCCCGCGCGGGCGTCTACGTCCTCGAGTGGGACATGGTCCAGGAGGGCGTGACCTGGTTCTCGGACCGGGATGGCGCGCCGCTCACTCGCACGCTGGTTGTCGTGCTCCCCGGCATGGCGTCCGTCGTGTCCGGGTTGGGCGCGGTACCTGGCCTCGTCGCGCTCTTCGGCCTGCTGTTGCTCTGGCGCTCGCGGCGCTGGACGCCCGGGCGCGACGGTCTCGCCCCAAAACCCAGCCGCGTCGCCGCGGTGGCGGGCCTGCTGCTCCCGGGCTGGGATCTCGCGTGGTGCGCCTCGTCGCTCTTCTTCAAGCAGATCGGCCTGTTGTCCGCCGCGCATCTCTCCATCACCACGACCGGCCTGGTGATGTCGGCGCTGCTGGCTGCCGTCCCTGCGCTGCTGCTGCTCCTCACGGTCCGCGACGGCGCACGGCCGCGGCTGGCGTGGCTTGTCGCGGCCGGTGCGTCCCTCGTCCTGCTTGCCGACGCAGTCTACTACCGGTTCTTTGGCGACCTCCTCTCGGTGGCCGCCCTGTCGGCCGGCTCGCAGGCGGGTCACCTGGGAGCCAGCGTGAATTCCCTGCTGCGGCCGGAGGATATCTGGCTGGCCGTGGATCTCGTGGTGGCGCTGCCCCTCGTCTCCGGATTGGGCCGGCTGCAGAGGCGTCCGGCCCGGTGGCCTCGCAGGGCCGTCGCCGTCTCCGGCCTCGCCATCGTGGCCCTCGCCGCGGTGCCGTCCCCGGTCGCCATCGCACCCGTGGGCAGCAACAACGAAGCGGTGTTCCGTCACCTGAACGTCGCGGCGGATCTCGGCGTGATCGGCTACCACCTGGACGATGCGGTGCGCTACGCGAAATCGCGGCTGATGCGTCCCAGCCTGACGGCCGGCGAGATGGCGGAGGCGCGCGCGTGGTTTACCACCCGCTCCCGGCAGCGCGCGGGCACCGGCCCCTACTTCGGCGCCGCGCGCGGCCACAGCGTGGTCTTCATCCTCGTCGAGTCGCTCCAGGGCTTCGTCGTCGGCCTCCGCGTGAACGGACAGGACATCACGCCCAACCTGAACCGCCTGCGTGGCGAGTCGCTGTGGACCTCGGCCCTGGTGGACCAGGTGGGTGAAGGCCGGACGTCGGACGCCGAGTTGATCAACGCGGCGTCGCTGCTGCCGCTGTCGCACGGCGCCGCCGCCTTCCAGTATCCCGGCAACCACTTCGTCTCGCTGCCCGACCTGCTGGCGCGGCGCGGCTACACGACGTTCTCGGCCGTGCCGTTCGACGGCAGTTTCTGGAACCGCAGTGTCACCCACCCGGCCTACGGCTTCTCGCACAGCTTCTTCGCGGCGGATTTCAAGGCAGGGGAGGAAGTGGGGTGGGGGCTGAACGACCGCGACTTCCTCGAACAGATGCGCGTCCGGCTCCGAACCGCGGCTCGCCCCTACTGCGCTTGGCTGATCACGCTCTCGCTGCACCACCCGTTCGACACGTTTCCCGCGGATTTGAAGTCGCTCGATCTCGGACGCTGGAACGGGACGCGTCTCGGGAATTATCTCGAGGCGATGCACCTGTTCGACCGCGGCCTTGGCGAGTTGCTCGACGGCCTGAAGCACGACGGACTCCTCGACGACACGCTGCTCGTCGTCGAGGGCGACCACGAGGCGGGCGCGCCGTGGGACGAAGTGGCGGAGGCGGCGGGATTCCACCGCGATACGCTCGACTGGTACCTGGCCGATCGCGTGCCGCTCGTCGTGCGCGTGCCGGGCACGCAGGCGCCGCGCGGGGAACTGCGGACGGTCGCGGGCCAGGCGGACGTGGCGCCCACGCTGCTGGCGCTGCTCGGCGTCGATCCCGCGCCGCTGCCGTTCATCGGCCGCAACCTGCTCGGGTCGCCGGGAGACGCCCCAGTCGTGCGGCGCTACGGCGACTGGATCGACTCGCGCCACCTCTATCTCGCCGGCCAGGGCTACAGTTCCAGGCGTGCCTGCTTCGACGTGCGATCGCGCGGCGAAGTGCCGCTGACCGCGTGCCAGCCTGCGCAGGCAGACGCCGTGCGCCAGTTGGAGGTGTCGAACCGGGTACTGACATACGGCCTCCAGCAGCAGTTCGTGCCGCCCGCGGGCGCGGCAAGACGGTAGAACCGCGACTCGGGGCGGCCCAGAATTCTCGCCCCATCGTGATCTGCCGCTTCGCCCTCTCTTCGGGCTGACGCCGGTCCGGCGTTCTGCTATTCTTCCGCAACTCGGCCCCTTCCCTTCCCCCTCATTGCCTTGAGTTCGTCGCGAGTCGCGGATGAAGAAACCGCTGTACCTGTGCGTAGGCGGCTCCGTCGCCGGCGCCGGCGCCATCGCCCTATGTGTCGTTCTCGCCGCCTGTTCGTCGAGCCCGGATCGCCCGTCGGCGGTCCCCGCCGCAGCGCCCTCGGCGCCACAGCAGCTCACGATCGTCGTCAAGCTCGCCAACACGCATTTCGGCAACGCCGTTCCGTCCGACTTCAAGTTGTCGGTCGGGTATGACGGGCCGTCGGCGTCCACGGCTACGCTCGATACCTCCGCTGAGAGGATCTCGGTGAGCGTACCTCGCGGGGCGAACTACCACGTGGCCGTCGCCCCGCTGGACGGCTACACCTTCGCGCTGTCCAGCGGATGCGCGGGCCAGGCCACTTCAGACGCGGCGACGTGCGAGGTGTCGGCGTCCGACATCGAGGTGACCTGCGACAAGGCGCTGTGGGACCCCGTCTACACGAAGGACCGGCTGAGAGTGCTGAACGCGTGCCAGGTGGCGACGGGGATCGTGCAGGGCACGGAGATCGAGCGCGATGGCGACGCCGAGATCTGGATCACGCCCGATGCGAAGCACTCGAACCTGATGCGCCCGGGCAACCAGTATTCGAGGGGCTGGTTGGTCGTCGAAATCCCCTGCCAGGCGCCGATCGTCCAGCAGGACGCGATGGGCACGTGTGACAAGTTCACCGGCGCGAAGATGACGCTCCCCGCGGTCGGGGATCACATCGTCGTCGCCGCGCCGTGGGTGGAAGACCGCAGCCACCACAATTGGGGCGAACTGCACGGGGCGAAGGTGGTGAAGCTGCCAAGGTAAGCCAACAGTAGGCAGGAAGCGCGGCGGTATGCCGTTGTGTGTGCGCCTGCCTATGCCCGGTCAAGGCGATCGGCCTGTCACTGCCCTACTGCATCCTCGGACATGGCACGACTGCCTACTGCCTACTGCCTACTAGACCCGCAGGCCGCTATGAACATCACCGCGCGCAAGCTCGCCTTGGCCCTGCTCATCCTGACCGTCTTCGGGCCTGCGGCAGCAACCGCCCAGGGCACCGCCGCCGACTACGAGCGGGCCATGGGGCTGAGGAGCAAGTATCAGGGACTGGCCCTGAACGTGCCGGAGGCCGGGCGCTGGGTGGACAAGACGCACCGCTTCGTCTACCGGCGGTCGGTGCGCGGCGGCTTCGAGTTCGTGCAGGTGGACGCCGACAAGGGCACCAAGGCGCCCGCGTTCGACCACGAGAGGCTTGCCACCGCACTCTCGAAGGCGAGCGGCGGGAAGTACACCGCCGTGACGCTGCCCTTCACCACCTACACGTCCCCTGCAGACACCGGGCGCATCGAATTCGCGATCGACAGCGTGCGCTGGACCTGCGACCTGTCCGCCAATACTTGCGTGAAGGTCGAGCGGCCGATCCCCGAGCGTCGTGACAACTGGGCCCGCGGGCCGCACGGCGACCCGGAGCGGCCGAAGATCTCGCCCGACGGCAAGTGGGAAGCCCTCGTCAACAACTACAACGTCTGCGTGCGCCAGGTCGGGACCGGGAAGGTGGTACCTCTCAGCTTCGACGGCTCGGAAGGCAACTACTACAGCGACTCGGTCGCGTGGTCGCCGGACTCGACACGGCTGGTCACCTATCGTGTTCGCCCAGGCTATCGGCGTTTCATTCAGTACGTCGAGTCGTCGCCGACCGACCAGTTGCAGCCCAAGTACTCCTCCCGGGAGTACGCCAAGCCGGGCGACGCCCTGGACATGGACCAACCGGTGCTGTTCGAGGTGGCGTCGCGCAAGTCGATCGCGATCGACCACGCGCTCTTCCCCAATGCCTACGACCTCACGAACCTCGCGTGGCGCAAGGACAGCCGGCATTTCACGTTCGAGTACAACGAGCGCGGGCACCAGGTCTATCGCGTCATCGAGGTAGACGCCGCGGACGGCCGGGCACGGGCGGCGGTCAGCGAGGAACCGAAGACGTTCTTCAGCTACTCGGGGAAGAAATACCGGTACGACGTGCAGGACGGCCGCGAGATCGTCTGGATGTCCGAGCGGGACGGCTGGAACCACCTCTACCTCGTCGACGGCGCGACGGGGGTCATCCGCAACCAGATCACGAAAGGGCCGTGGGTCGTGCGCGGCGTGGACCGCGTGGACGAGACGACGAGGCAGGTGTGGTTCCGCGCGAGCGGAATGTACCCGGGCAAGGACCCCTACTTCGTCCACTTCTACCGCATCAACCTGGACGGAAGCGGGCTCACCGCGTTGACGGAGGCCGACGCGCAGCACGCCATCAGCCTCTCGGGGGATGGGCAGTACTTCGTCGACACCTGGTCGCGCATCGACCTTGCGCCCACCTCCGTCCTGCGCTCGGCGCGCGACGGGAAGGCGGTGATGGAACTCGAGTGCGCGGACATCAGCGAACTGCAGAAAGCCGGGTGGCGGCCGCCCGAGAGCTTCACCGCCACGGGGCGCGACGGCAAGACGGACATCTGGGGCGTCATCTTCAAGCCGTCCAACTTCGATCCCTCGCGCAAGTACCCGGTGATCGAGCAGATCTACGCCGGCCCGCACGACTCGTTCGTCCCCAAGGCGTTCGGCGGCTACTCGGCGATGCAGGCGCAGGCGGAGCTCGGGTTCATCGTGGTGCAGATTGACGGGATGGGCACCTCCAACCGCTCGAAGGCGTTCCACGACGTGTGCTGGAAGAACCTGGCGGACGCGGGGTTCGCGGATCGCATCCTGTGGCACAAGGCGGTCGCGGCGAAGTACCGCGTGGTACGACGCCACGCGCGTCGGGATCTACGGGCACTCCGCGGGCGGACAGAATGCGCTGGCGGCCCTGCTCTTCCACCCGGAATTCTACAAGGCGGCGGTGTCGTCGTGCGGGTGCCACGACAACCGGATGGACAAGATCTGGTGGAACGAGCAGTGGATGGGATGGCCGCTGGGCCCCGAGTACGCCGCCTCGTCCAACGTGGACAACGCGTGGCGGCTGAAGGGCAAGCTGCTGCTGTCGGTCGGCGAGATGGACGACAACGTGGACCCGGCGTCCACCATGCAGGTGGTGAACGCGCTGGTCAAGGCGAACAAGGTGTTCGACCTGCTGGTCCTGCCCGGCCAGCGCCACTCGGCCGGCGCCACCTACGGTGAGCGGAAGCGCTACGATTTCTTCGTCCGGAACCTGCTCGGCGTCGAGCCGCCCGACTGGAACGCGTCGGACGCGCCGCCGGAGCGGCAGTAGGGCGGGTGTAGGGCGGGTCTTCAGACCCGCGGTTCGACCCTTCGGCAGGCGACCGGCTCACCGCGCCCTGAGCATAGTCGAAGGGCGCCGTTGGAGACGGGCCTTCAGGCCCGTCTCTTCATCCCCGCCCCCTCCTCCCCTCCACCAGCTTCACCAGCATCTCCGTCGTCTCGTCCAGGCTCACGTCCGTCGTGTTCACGCAGACGTCGTAGCTTCCCGGCGACGTCCACGGCGCGCCGAGCAGCGCCTGCACGAAGCGCCCGCGCTGCTGATCGCTCCGCTTG
Organism: uncultured Acidobacteriota bacterium; assembly: GCA_963724775.1. Lineage (GTDB taxonomy): Bacteria > Acidobacteriota > Vicinamibacteria > Vicinamibacterales > Fen-181 > CAVRWB01. The sequence goes on along the minus strand of CAVRWB010000011.1, from coordinate 26,766 downwards.
ATGATCTGCCGGGCCGCCTCCAGGTCGCGCAGGTCATAGGCCTGCAAGACCCGCTGCGCTCGCCGCTCTTCGGTGGCGTGGAGGAAGACCCGCAGCAGGCCGGGATGGGCGCGGAGCACCCATGACGCGCCGCGTCCAACGAAGATGGCGTCCTCGCGCGATGCGATCTCGCGCATCACCTGGCTCTCCACCTCGAACAGCTCGTCCTCGCCGATGGTGGCGAGCGGCGGGGGGACAAACGGCGCCTCGGGTGCGCCGAGCGAGAGGATGGTTGCCATCCGGTCCCACATCGAGGCCGCGCGCTCCTCGAGCGGCTCGAGGTCGCCCTCCTCGCGCCCAAGCAGCGCGGCGGCCTGCTGGAGGATCTCCCGGTCCACGTAGCGAACCCCGAGCCGGCGCGACAGCGCCTGGCCGACGTACGCCCCGCCGGCGCCTATCTGCCGCGAGATGGTGACGACCAAGGTGGCTGGCGTGTTCATCTGCGCCCCCTGAGCGGAATTTTGACGATTTAGCGATTTGACGATTTGACGATTTCAGAGTAATGCCGACGCGGTGACTGCAAAATCGCAAAATCGCAAGTTGACCAAATCGCCAAATCGCGAAATGGCCAAAATCCCCCATGCCCCCATGCGCTACTCGAATTCCAATGCGCCAAAATAAACTGGCTGGTGGAAATTGAGCGCCTCGCCGATCGGCGCCCAGCTGGCCCAATGCGGGTGCGACGTCTCGTCGCCGCACTTGAACAGGTTTCCGCGCCACCGCTGGCCGGAGAGCGTCCCAATCGGCCCGCAGTACGGCTCCATGACTCGGCAGGGAAATGCCACCTCGACCCACCATGACGTTGGCTCCGTCCGCTCCGGTTCCACCAGCGACGGCATGGAATGGGCGACCCGGACGGTGGCCGCCTCGTCGCGCGACACTGGCGTCCACTTCGCAAACCGGTTGGCCGTGCGGGTCGGGTCTTCGATGTAGCGGAGCGAAAAGGCGCCGCCGCAGTTCACCTCGAGCGCGAAGTAGCCGGCGCGCCCCTGCGGCTGCACGAACATCTCCACGCAGCTGTCCTTGTAGGTGTCGCTCTCGTAGTCCTCGTGGACACACCGGACATAGCGGTCGTCCACGCGGAAGAGGGCGTACACTACCTCCCCGTCGTGCAGAAGCTTCGCCTCGGTCCGCGGTCGGTGCGCGGAGCTTCTCGGGTGAAACTGATCGATCGCGAGTGGGGCTGCATGCCGCCACACGGGGCCGTCCCATTCCCCGGCCAGTTCGGGCGGTGCGGCGGCGAGACCGATCCGGTAGCTGGTCATAGGGAGATGCCTCGGGAGTCTTTATGCCAGCTTACAATATTGAGTTTCGGATTTGTAATCTGGCATAAAGACTCCCGAGGCATTTCATGACCACCTGGCGTTTCGTCGTGTTCCTGCTCGTCGTGCTCGCGGTCTGGACCGTGATGCACCTCTACGTCGTGTCTCGCCTCTGGGGCCTCCCCGCGATTCCGGGAGCGTGGTGGCACCGCGGCCTGGTGATCGCCGCCGTTGCCCTGTGGCTCAGTTTTCCGCTCGGCCAGCTCCTTGCCCGCTCGCTCGGACGCGCGGCCGCACCGATTGAGTTCGCCGGGGCGGCGTGGGTGGGCATCCTGTTCATGCTCCTCGTCATGCTGCTCGCCGCGGACGTCGTGACCGGTTTCGGCTGGCTCCTGCCGGCCCGGCCCGCGCGACAGGTCGCCCTTCTTGCCGCCGCCGTGTTGTCGGTGGTGGGACTCGTGCAGGCGTTGCGGGCGCCCGTGGTCGAGGAGCATCAGGTGGCGGTGAGGAATCTCCGGCCAGAGCTCGACGGGTTTCGACTGGTGCAGCTGTCCGACGTGCACCTCGGTCCGTTCCTCCGCTCACGCTGGCTCGAGGCGCGGCTCGCGCAGGTCGACGCCCTCCGCCCCGATCTCATCGTCGTCACTGGCGATCTGCTGGATCAGGATGCGGCGCTGTCCGAGGCGCTCGTGCCGTGGCTGCAACGGCTCCGCGCGCCCCACGGCGTGTGGGGCGTGACCGGCAACCACGAGTTCTACGCCGGCCTCGACCGCTCGCTGGCGGTATTTCGGGCGGCCAACATCGAGGTGCTGCGCGACCGGTCCGCGGAGGCCGCCCCCGGCCTGGTTCTCGCCGGCGTGGACGACCTCACCGCGCGCCGGCAGTACGGCATGTCCGATCACGCCGTGGACCGGACGCTCGCCAACCGGCCCCCGGGCACGACCATCTTCCTGTGCCACAGCCCCTGGGAAGTCGAGCGAGCCGCGGAACTCGGCGCGGACCTGATGCTCTCGGGCCACACGCACGACGGCCAGATCTGGCCGTTCACCTATCTTGTCCGGCTGATGTACCCGTACGTCGCCGGGCGTTATGGCGTGAACGGGATGACGCTGATCGTGTCGCGGGGAACGGGCTTCTGGGGCCCGCCGATGCGGCTCTTCAAGCGTGCGGAGATCACGCTGATCACTCTGACAGGGGCTAGGGGCTAGGACGAACTGGGGGCTAGGACGAACGGAGTGAACGGACGGAGTGGCGAATGGCGAGCTGAGCGAGTGACGAATTAGACGTCAATCGGCAATCGCCGGTCGTCAATCGTCAATCGTCAATACCGTGTTGCGCTGGGAGCTAGGGGCTGGGAGTTCCGCTGCGTCGTCGGCGCCTCCGCTGTGATCGTCCGTCACTTCGATCGTCGCGAGACTCCCTTGACGTAGTTCGCAAACGCGTCCGCCTTCCCTGGCGGCGCGATGTCGAAAGCCACTTCCACGCGGTCCTTCGCAAGCGGGTGGTAGATGAGGCGGTAGCGCGGCTGGCCCTCCGCGATCGGGCTGAGGAATGTCACCGTCGCGGACTCCTGGGCGAACGAGACGGTGTAGTGGATGACGTGCCCCTCGTTGTCGACGTAATCGGCGCGCACCTGGCCGCCCTCCGCGTAGACCGCCATGAAGTCCTGGTGGTTCACCGCCGGGCGGTCCTTGGAGGCCGGGTACTCCGCGTGGCTTCGGCGGGAGACGAGGTTGCCGTCCAGCGATGCCTCGAAGACGAAGCCGCCGGTGCCCTGACCCGGCGCGCCGCTCCCCTCCCCTTCCCACGAGCCGAGCAGGAAATCGAACATCTCGCGCATGGCCCTGGCGCCCGGAGACGGCTGCGCCGCGGCCTGGGCGGCAGGCTGCGCGAGCGCAACGCCGGCGACGAGGGTGAGCGCGATCGCGAGGCACAGATGTCGAAGTCGCATGGTGTCAGCCAATCTTCACCGCCAAGAGCCTTAAGCCCTAAGTGCTTCGACTCGCAAGTACGGCCACGAATCGCTTCGCTGCACGTGGCCGCTCGTGCTCGCTCCCTTCGGCTACGCTCAGGACCGGCACCGTCGAGGGGCTCAGCACTTAGTCCTGAGGGCGCTACGTTGCCGTATCGGCGGTGAACGTCTCCACGCCGCGCCGACAGGCGGGACGCCTGTGCCCGACAGGCGGGACGCCTGTCCTACCGGAGCTTGATCGTCGCAAGCGCCGCCAGCGCGAGGATGCCCGATACAATCCACAGGCGGATCACCACCTTCGTCTCGGCCAGCCCGGTGTGCTGCATCTGGTGATGGAACGGCGCGCGGTAGAAGATGCGCCGGCCGAGCCACTTGATTCCGATCTTGTCCTGCACCTGCGAGCTGACCGCCTCGACGACGAACAGGCCGCCGAGGATCAGGAACAGCCCTTCCTGCTTGAGCAGGACGGACACGGTCGCTATGCACCCGCCGATCGCCAGCGACCCGGCGTCACCCATGAAGATCTGCGCCGGGTACGCGTTGAACCACAGAAAGCCGATCCCCGCGCCGGCAAACGCCGCGCAGAAGACGATCAACTCGCCCGCACCCGGGAACAGTGGGTAGAACAGGTAGCGCGCCCAGATCGCGTTGCCCATGATGTAGGCGAAGATCCCGAGCACGCTCACGACGAACACCGACGGGACGATGGCGAGGCCGTCCAGGCCGTCCGTGATGTTCACCGCGTTGCCGACCAGCATCACGAAGACGAAGACCACCGGGAGGTAGATGTAGAGCTCGCGCGACACCGCGGACTTCACGAACGGGATGTAGAGCGTGCTGTGCTCGCGTGCCGGAAACGGCGACCAGGGGCTGGCGAGCAGGGCGACGAGGCCGGCCGCGAAGATTCCCTGCAGCAGGAGTTTCATCGCCTCCGACATGCCGCGGTTGCCCGACCGCGCCCGCCACTTCGCCACGTCGTCTTCCAGGCCGATCGCGCCGAACCAGAGGAGCGCCGCCAGGACGATGAGCACGTAGCGGCTGGCCAGGTTGCACCAGAGCACCGTGGCGACGACCACGCAGCCGACCATCACCGCGCCGCCCATCACCGGCGTCCCCGCCTTGTCGAAGGCCGATCGGACGCCGGTCTCGCGCAGCTGGTCCACCAGGCCGCGGCGGTGCAGGTACCAGATGAAGCGGGGCGTGATGATCAGCGTGAGGACGATCGCGGTCAGCGCCGCGCCGATGGCGCGGACCGTGAGGTACTCCGAGAGACGCAGCAGGGCGAGCGCGCCCGCGCGCGAGTGAATCAGCGCGCCGAGGAGGTAAATCACCGGGCGCCTCCTTCCCGGTTGGACATCGCGTCAATGACGCGCCCATACAGCCGCTTGATCTGGAACTCGGGCTTGAAGTCGGTGGACGTGAGGACGAACGCCTGCAGGTCGGCCCTCAGCGCGTCGTGGTCGCCCGCTTCGCCGCGGCGCACGAGAGAGAAGATCCCTTCGAGCGCGGCTGCCCGCACCATCCAGTACTTCGCGTCCTTGAGCGCGAGCAGCGCCGGCAGCGCGTCGTGGGACCCGCCGATCTTGCCGAGCGCATCCGCCGCGGCCGCCGCGACCTCGAGCCAGCGGTCGGCCAGCAGGCCGCGCAGCCCTTCGACGATCGCCGCGCGATCGAGCAGCCGTTCGGACAAGCGGGACGCCGTCCGCACCGCCTCCGCGCGCGCCTCGAAGTACGGGTCGTGAAACGCCGCCAGCAGCGCCCGCTCCACTTCTGGCCTCACGACGCCCAGCCGGCCGATCGCGGTGAGGACGTTGCGCCTGATGAAGCCCACCTGCCGGTAATCGCCGCCGAGCAGTCGCTGGTACCACGGCGCCGGCCGCTTGTCCTCGAGCAGCGCCAGCAGGAGCGGCAGCTTGTCGCGCGCGTTCAGCAGGCCCAGGAGCTTGACGCCAAGATTCCGCTGCTCCCACGCGGGGCTGGCGAGAAGCGATGCCGCCCGGCTGACGAAGTAGGCTCGGTCGTCCGGCGACGGCACGACCTCCTCGGGACAGAAGCCCGCCCCCTCGCGCGCCGCCGCCCGCTCGAGCTGCGCCAGCAGGGCGTGGTTGCCGGGCAACGGCGAGAACGCGGCAGATGTGGGGCGAAGCTTCTGCTTCGCCGCCTCATCAGGTGTCGAGCCAGCCTCCGCATCAGACGTGGCGCCAGGCTCCGCACCAGGCGTGGCGCCAGGCTCCAGCCTGGCGTCAGAGCCGTCCTCCCCCTTGATTTTCCTGACAATGATCTCCAGCGCATCCAGCTGCACGAACGTGCGCGCGCGATCGTGCATGTCGCAGAGCCGCTGTGGGTCGGTCAGCAGCGACACCACCTGGAACGCCAGTCGCCCACCGTCCAGTTCTTCGATGATCCGCTCGCCCGCCAGCGTCGTCTCCTCGTACAGCACGGTGGCGCCGCCACAGCGCGCCATCGCCCGCGCGTTCATCACCTGGTGGTCACCGGGCAGGTTCGCCTTCGGCACGACGATCGCCGGCAGGCCCAGCGACGCCAGCTCGTAGAGCGTGCCGGCGCCGGCGCGCGCGACGACGAGATCGGCGACCGCGTAGACGTTCTCGATCTGGTAGAAGAACGGGCGCGCCACGTAGAAGGTGTCGATCAGCCGTCGCTCCTCCTCCGTGTATCGCGCGTCCAGCCGCGCCCGCCTGTCCCGCTCGGCGTCGTACGCGCCGCCCTTGAACAGGCCCGTGCCGTGGATGATGAACAACCGGTCGCGGTAGGGCAGCAGATCGCGGAGCGCATCGACCACCGCCCGATTGATCGTCCTGGCCCCCTGCGACCCGCCGAAGGCGAACACGACCTGGCGGCCGGGCGGAATCGTGAAATCGAGGCTGGCGGCCGCCGTCTCGCGGCTCACGGCCGCGATCCGCTTGCGCAGCGGATAGCCGCTCACGACTCCATTGGCCGGGAAGCTCGACAGCGTCTCAGGGAACGTCACGAAGACGCGGTCCGCCAAGTGCCCGACCACCTGGTTCAGCTTGCCGGGCGCCGCGTTCTGCTCGTGCACGTAGACGCGCGTGTGGCTCAACCGCAGCTTCCGCAGCAGTGCCGCTGCGAACATCACGGGCGCCGACGCAAACCCACCTGTCCCGACGATGACGTCGGGCCGGAACGAGGCAAGGATGGCGATGGCCTGAAGGATGCCGACCGAGAGGTTGGCGAGGAAAGCGGCAAGAGCGAGTGACGGACGCATGCCGGGATAGCCCGACGCGCGCACGAACCGGATCGGAATCTCCTCGCGCGGCACCACCTTCGACTCGGCCCGGCCGCGGACGCCGACGTAGAGCAGTCGGGAGCCTTCACCGGCCAGCGCCCGGCCGATGGCGAGGGCAGGATTCACGTGCCCTGCCGTACCCCCGCCAGTAAGAAGGATGCGTGTGGGATCCGTCATCCGCCTGAGCCGCCGCTTCCTTGAAACCCGAGGGGCAAAGGGGCCACGCCCTCTGCCCTTGCTCAAACAGTCCTCGGCGCCGGCTTGCATGCCCGCTCGAGAAAGTCAGCGCGGGCGGCAAGACGCCGCCTGCGTGGTTCGGCCAGCTCACCACGCCCCGAGTGAAGTCGAGGGGCGGAACTCGCCGGGCAGAGGGCATGGCCCCTTTGCCCCTCCCCTCTGTGTCTCTGTGTCTCTCTTCTTGAACCGTCTCTGTGCCCTCGATCGGGTAGCCCTCTCTGTGCCCTCGTCTGCGTGTCTCTCTTCTTGAACCGTCTCTGTGCCCTCGATCGAGTAGCCCTCTCTGTGCCCTCTCTTATAACATGGCCCGACATGTCCGAGTTGCCCGTCCTCGTCCGCCACGCGCCGAAATTCACCGCCGCGGAGGCCGAGCGGCTGGCCGCCGAGCATTTCGGCGTTGCCGGCCAGGCCTCACCGCTCCCCAGCGAGCGCGATCAGAACTTCCGCATCCGCGCGGAACCTCCGTCGCCTGACGCCGAACGCTCAACGCTCGACGCTGAACGGTCAACGCTCGACGCTCAACGCTCAACGCTCAACGCTGAACGGTCAACGCTCAACGCTCAACGCTCAACGCTCGACGCCGAACGCTCAACGCTCGACGCTGAACGCTCAACGCTCAACGCTCAACGGTCAACGCTCAACGCTCGAACGCTGAACGCTCCTTCGTCCTCAAGATCGCCAACGAGACCGAGCGGCCGGAGATTCTCGACTTCCAGGAGCGCGCGCTCGCGCACCTCGCCGCGCGAACGACCACCCTGGCCCTCCCCCGCGCCATGTTGGATCTGGACGGCGCGACGATCGGCCGCGTGCGTCATGCAGGCGCCGAGTACATGGTGCGGATGCTGTCGTGGGTTCCCGGCCGCGTGCTCGCCGACGTGAAGCCGCACTCGCGAGCGCTCCTCGTCAGCCTCGGCCGCGCGCTCGGCGAAATGGACCGGGCGTTCGAGGGCTTCGCGCATCCGGCGATGAACCGGCCGCTGCAGTGGGATCTCGCGAGGACACCGTGGATCAACGCCGAACTGGGCCGGTTCGCCGATGGGGCTCACCGGGGCATCATCGAGCGCGTCGTCGCCCGCTTCGAGAGCCATGCCATCCCGCTGCTCACCGGCATGCGCCGACAGGTCATCCACAACGACTGGAACGACCACAACGTCATCGTCGCAAACCTGCCCGTCTTCGCGGCCTCAGGTGTGGGGCAAAGCTCCAGCTTTGCTATTGCGCTGCCTCAGGTGTGGGGCAAAGCTCCAGCTTGCCGCTGCTTCAGGTGTGGGGCAAAGCTCCAGCTTTGCCGAACAGGTCGTCGGCGCCGTGGACTTTGGCGACATGCTCGAGTCCTGGACCGTCGCCGACCTGGCGGTCGCATGTGCCTACGCGATGCTCGGCAAGCCCGATCCGATCGGCGCCGCGGCCGCGATCGTCGAGGGCTACCACGCCTCGCTGCCGCTCGGCGAAGACGAGCTCGACGTGCTCCTGGACCTCATCCGCGCTCGCCTGGCGATCAGCGTGACGATGGCGGCCTGCCAGTCCGCGCAAGCGCCCGACAACGAGTACCTGCGGATCAGCGAACGCCTTGCCTGGGATCTGCTGGCGGCGCTCGACCAGACCGCCGCCGGCCTGGGCGCTGGCGTCCTTCCGGCGCGCCTGCGGCTTCCCCGCCACCGCGGCCTCCCACGCCGTTCGCGACTGGCTCGCCGCGAACACCCGGACATTCGCATCCGTCGTGAACGACGATCTGCGCCACGGCACCGTCAAGGTCCTCGATCTCAGCGTCGGCAGCCTCGACATCCCGGCCCTGTCCGATGTCGAGACGATCGATCGCTTCTGCGCGCTGGTGGATTCCCAGGTTGACTCCTCACCCGGCATAGGTCGCTACGACGAGCCGCGCCTCGTCTACGTGACGGACCTGTTCCGGCACGTCAACAACTGGGAGGTCGAGAACCGGACCGTCCACATCGGCATCGACGTCTTCCTGCCCGCGGGCACGGAGGTCCGCGCCCCGTTGGCTGGCGTGGTCCACAGCTTCCGGAACAATGCTGGCGCGGGCGACTACGGCCCGACCATCATCCTGGAGCACGAGCCGCAGCCCGGGCTCCGGTTCTTCACGCTCTACGGCCACCTCAGTGAGGATTCGCTGGACGGCCTCGCGCCGGGACGGCCTTTCGCCGCGGGCGCCGTCATCGCCCGGCTGGGCGACGCCACGGTCAACGGCGGCTGGCCGCCGCACCTCCACTTCCAGGTGATGACCGACCTGCTCGGCCGACGCGGGGATTTTCCCGGCGTGGCGGCACCAAGCGAGCGAGCCATCTACCTCGATCTCTGCCCGGACCCGAATCTCATTCTCGGCATTCCCGCCGATCGCTTCCCGGCGGCGCCTCCGCCGGCCGCCGAGATTCTCTCGGCGCGTCATCGCCACCTCGGGCGCAACCTCAGCGTCTCCTACCGCCGGCCGCTGACGATGGTCCGCGGACACATGCAGTTCCTCTTCGACGCGGAGGGCCGCCGTTTCCTGGACGCGGTCAACAACGTGCCGCACGTCGGGCACAGCCACCCGCGCGTCGTCGCGGCCGCCGCCCGGCAACTGGCCGTTCTCAACACGAACACGCGCTACCTGCACCCGCTGCTCGCGAGCTACGCCGAGCGCCTGGCCTCGTTGATGCCCGATCCGCTGAGCGTCTGCTTCATCGTGTGCAGCGGCAGCGAGGCGAACGAGCTGGCGCTTCGCCTCGCGTACGCGTATCGCAGGCAGCAGATGTGGGGCGAAGCTTCTGCTTCGACCGGCGTGGGGCGAAGCTTCCGCCTCCGCGCGAAGCGCTTCGGCGAGACCTCGCCGTAGCCTTGGCGAAGGCGGGCCAGCTTTGCCGGTGGGCGAAGACGGGCCGGCTTTGCCCGGCGTCATCGTCGTTGCCGGCGCCTATCACGGCAACACCACCTCGCTCGTCAACATCAGCCCGTACAAGTTCGACGGCCCGGGCGGCGCCGGCCGCCCGCCGCACACGCGCGTCGCGTTGATGCCGGACGTCTATCGCGGCCCGTACAAGGGAAACCGTCCGGATGCCGGGGCGCTCTACGCGGCGCACGTGGCCGAGGCAGTGCGCGAGTTCGAGCGCGAAGGACGTGGTGTCGCCGCGTTCTTCTGCGAGTCGCTTCTCAGCTGCGGCGGGCAGATCGTGCTGCCCGACGGCTACTTGCAGGCGGCGTACGCCGCCGTGAGGGCCGCCGGCGGCGTGTGCGTCGCCGACGAAGTGCAGGTCGGCTTCGGCCGGGTGGGCACCCATGCGTGGGGATTCGAGACGCAGGGCGTCGTGCCGGACATCGTCACGCTGGGAAAGCCAATCGGGAACGGCTTCCCGCTCGCGGCGGTCGTGACGCGCCCCGAGATTGCGGACGCGTTCGACAACGGCATGGAATACTTCAACACCTTCGGCGGCTCGCACGCGGCTTGCGCGGTGGGTCACGCCGTGCTCGACGTGATGCGCGACGAGGATCTCCAGGCTCGCGCGCTCTCGGTTGGCGGCCGCCTCCGCGCCGGCCTCGCGTCGCTGGGCGATCGCTTCCCGATCGTCGGCGACGTCCGCGGCCTGGGGCTGTTCCTGGGCGTGGAGTTCGTCTCCGACCGGGAGACGCAGGCACCCGCCGCGCGACAGGCCGACTACGCGGTCAATCGGTTGCGGGAGCGAGGGGTCCTGGTCAGCACCGACGGCCCGCTCCACAACGTGATCAAGATCAAGCCGCCGCTGCAGTTCTCCGACAGCGATGCGGACCGACTCGTGAACGAGCTGGCGAAGATCCTCGAAGAGGACCAAGCCCAGACGTGAATGGACGCCCGGCTTTAGGCTCTAGGCTTTAGGCTTTAGGCTCTGGGATCTGGGACGGGGACGGCCCAAAGCCCAAAGCCAAGAGCCTGAAGCCCCCCGTGTGGTATCCTCCCTCGCCGTGCCCAATCGGTGGGCACATTCCTGCCAGGATCGGGTCTCATGACTTTCGCCAGTGACATTCGTCTGACGTACTTTGCGGATCCCGAGCGCACCTCGCGAGAGGAGTTGGAGCGCCAGCATCTGCTGATGATGGCCAACCCGCTCGTGAGCGCGCTGCTCGACAGCTTTCCGGAGCCCGCCGCGATCGTCAACCGCCAGCGCCAGATCGTCCTCGCCAACGACAAGATGGGGGCCTTCGCCGCGAGCGACGCCGCCGGCCTCATCGGACAGCGAATGGGCGAAGCCATGGGCTGCGAGTACAGCCACGAGCTTCCAAATGGATGCGGCACGACGCCCGCGTGCGAGCTATGCGGCGCGGCCAAGGCCATCCAGACGACGCAGGCAACCCGGCAGCCCGCGCGGGAGGAATGCCGAATCACGTTGATGCCGGAGAAGGGTCACGAGTCGCTGGACCTCGGGGTGTGGACGACTCCGGTGGACGTCGAAGGCGAGCCCTACACCGTCTTCGCGATCAAGGACACGTCCGACGAGCAGCGGCGCCGCGTCCTCGAGCGCATGTTCTTCCACGATCTGCTCAACTCCGCGGGCGGCTTGCGCAGCCTGCTGCAGATCCTGCCCGACGTTCCACCCGATCAGGCCGCGGAGCTGACACACAGCGCGTCGAACCTGGCCGGCCAGGTGGTCGAGGAGATCCAGGCGCAGCGCGACCTGTCGGCGGCGGAACGCGGCGAGCTGGAGGCGAGGCCGGAGCCCGTGGACGTGCGATCGCTGCTCGAGGAAGTGCTCGTGTTGTACCAGCACCACTCGGTGGCGCACGGCCGCAACCTGGTGATGGAGCTGGCGGCCGGGCCGGCCACCCTGGAAGCGGACCCCGCGCTGCTTCGCCGCGTCCTCGGCAACCTGGTGAAGAACGCGCTCGAGGCCTCTCGCCCGGGCCAGACCGTCACCGTTCGCTATCACTGCGACGGCCACCCGGCCTTCGAGGTTCACAACGAGACCGTGATGTCGGAAGTCGTGAAGCTCCAGGTCTTCCGCCGGTCGTTCTCGACCAAGCAGGGCACGGGCCGCGGCGTCGGCACCTACAGCGCCCGGTTGCTCACCGAGCGCTACCTGCACGGCACGTTGCAGTTCCGCTCGGACGAAGGGGAAGGCACGACGTTCACGGTGACGTTACCCTAGACTATTTTGGCCATTTTTCGATTTGGCGATTTTTCGATTTTGCCGCTCAACGCTCGAACGCTCGACGCTCGACGCTTGACGCCCTGAGCCTTGAGCCCTGAGCCTTTGGCGGCTAACGTGGACTCCTGTGAAGGTCCTCGCTCCCTCCGAATTCTCCCTGACCGTCGAGCGCTCGCGCTTCTACGCGCTGCTGACGCCGCTCGACTCCCCCGAACGCATGGAAGCGCTTCTCAAGGACCGGAGGCGCGACTATCGCAAGGCGGTCCACCACTGCTGGGGCTACCGGCTCCGGGATGCCAGCGGTTCGCTCGTCGAGGCGTCGAAGGACGATGGCGAGGTGGGACACCCGGGCCGCGTGCTGCTGGAGCTGCTGCGGAAGCACGACATCGAGGGGGCGCTGGTCGTGTCGCGGATCTTCGGCGGCGTGAAGCTCGGGGTGGGCGGCGTCTCGCGCGCGTTCCGGGATGCCGGGCAGGGCGCGATCAATCAGGCGAAGTAAGAAACAACCAGGTGCAAGAGTGCAAGGTGCAACGGTGCAAAGTGCACCGGCACCGTGCACGACCCCGTGCACCGTGCACCCCTTGCACCCCGTGCACCCCATGCACCCTTGCACCCCGTGCACCCCGTGCACCCGTGCACCCCTGTGCACCCCGTGCACCCTTGCACCCTTGCACCCTACGTCGTCAGAACCTTCCCGCCGGCGCCGTGAATCCCAGCTTCGTCAGCACCGGGCCGCCGGCGCGGCCGTTCGGCCCGAGGCCGGCCGCCGCGTAGATCTCGTCCTTCGTCCACCCGTTCTTCACGAGCGACAGGTAGAAGTCCTGCCGCCCCTTGTCGGCGTTCTCCGCCCTCGTCACCAGCATCAGGTTGTCCGCATCGCCGAAGGCCTTCCGGGCGGCCTGAAGACGCGCCGTCGAGCCTGACGCGTCGGCCGCGTCGAACTCCACCATCAGCACGGCGTTCTTCGCGTTCATCTTCGCGGCGGTTGCCGCGTCGACGTCCGCGAGGCCGCTGACGATGACCGGCATGCTGGCCGCGTCGAGCACCTCGGCGAGCAGCCTGGGCGACGGCTTGACCAGGTGCAGGATGACGCCTGCGGCTTCCATGGCCTTGATGGCCGCGCGTCCGTCTGCCGTGACCCCGTCCTTGAACCACGCCCCATCGTCCTTCACGACGTCCACGCGCCCGAAGTCGAGCACGGCCGCCGCCGCCTGGAAGAACGGCAGGCTGCCGCCGAAGACCGACACATCACCCACGCCGCGGGCGACGCGCAGCGGCTGGCCCTGGCCGCGGCGCGGAGCGGCAGCGGCGGGCGCGGCAGGAACGCCCAAGCCGGCCGGCCGCGAGGCGGCGACCAGTTCCTTCGCCCGGGCGGAGACGAGCGAACCGAGTTCCGAGGCGTTGGTCGCCTTGAGCGTTTCCCACGCCCCGCGCGCCCCGGCCTTCATCGTCGGGATGTTGAGCAGCAGGCCGTTGTAGAGGTGCAGGCGGTCGGCGATGAGAAGGTTCACCTTCGTTTCGTTGGCCACGTTCAGCAGGGCCTGCAGGACGAACTGCGCGTTCTTCGCGAGGATGTTCGCGGAGATCTTCTCCACGTCGTCGCCGGCGTCGTGGTAGTCGGGGTGGCCCGCCGAGTCCACCGTCATCAGCGCCAGCGACTCGATGCCCTGCGAGATGAAGCCGGAGTAGTCGCTGCCGCCGGGCCCCGTGACGTTGGTCTGCGCGACGAGCGACATGATCTCGGCCGGCTGGTCGCGCTTCATCACGTCGAAGATCTCGGGGAAGTTCATCGCACCGGGCGCGCCGATCTTCTCGCCCAGGCCCACCATGTCGAAGTTGAAGTTCGCGACGACGCGGTCCATCGAGGCGCCGTCGCTGGGCTTCGACGTCCAGTAGTTCGAGCCGAGCAGGCCGAGTTCCTCGCCGGTCCAGAGGGCGAAGACGATCGTCCGCTTCGTCTTCACCTTGTTGGCCGCCAGGAGCCGTCCCAGTTCCATCACCGATGCCGCGCCCGAGGCATCGTCATCCGCGCCGTTCATCACGACGCCGTTGTTCATGCCGTTGTGATCGAGGTGGCCGCCGAGCACGACGTACTGGTTCTTCAGGACCGGGTCGGTGCCCTCGATCTTCGCGATGACGTTGCGCGACGTGTTGTTCTTCGCTGCGGCGCTGTAGACCGTCACCTCGTCGTAGGCCTTGATCTGCGCCTTCACGCCGGTCGCGGCCGAGCGAGCCTTCTTGTTCCGGATGTCCCAGCGGATGCGGTCCACGCGGCTCGTAAAGCCACGCGCGGTTTCCTGCGGGTCGCGCATCATCACCGTGCGGAACACGCGGGCGTCGGCGTTCGACACGACGATGAAGGGGCGGGTGAAGGGCGAGGCGGCCACCTGGCGTCCGCGGCCGCCGCCGCCCATGCCGGCGAACGGGCCCTGCGCCGCCGCGGCCTCGGGGTTGTAGAGGATGATCGCGGCCGCGCCCTTGTTGTAGGCGGTCGTGATCTTCGCCTGGTCCGCGGATTCGTCCGTCCACGCCTCTGTGTTCGTTGCCTCCGGCGGCGCGGGCGCAAACGACGCGCGCGGCGCGGCGGCGTCCTTGGGCGAGCCCTTGAGCACGAGGACGATCTTCCCGGTGACGTCGATGCCGGCGTACTCGTCGAGGCCCTTCGCCGGGGCCGAGATCCCGTACCCGACGAACACGATGTCGGCCGAGGCCTTCGCGCCGGGCGACGACTGCGTGTCCACCTGGAAATCGTTGTCGCGCAGGTAGAACGTCCGGCCGTCCACGACGAGTTCCGGGACGCCGGTCGTCCAGACGAGGCCGTTGGCGACGGGGACCACCTGGAAGAACGTCCCGTTGTCACCGGCCGGCTTGAGGCCCCACTCCTGGAACTTCCCCGCCGCCCACTCGGCGATCTTCTCGTAACCGGGCGTCATCGCCCGCCGTCCCTGGGCCTCGCCCGAGGCCATCTTCGCGACGTAGCCCTTGATGACTTCGCCGTCCACCTTGATAGGCGTCGGCTGGCCGGAGGCGGTGGCGGCGACGAGGAGCGCCGCGGCGGCGACGAGGGCCGACAGGCCCACGAACCTGGGCTGATGCATGTGAATCCTCACTGACGACGGGAAAAACAGGGATGACAGGCGTGGGGCAAAGCTCCAGCTTTGCCCGAGCGTTCCAGTTGTTGGCGACACGCAGGTCGGCCTGCGGCTACTTACGACGGGGGAAGAGACGCCGTTTACGGTGGGACGGAGAAGGTAGAACGGAGAACGGAGAACGTGAGAACGTAGAACGGAGAACGCAGAACGGAGAACGCAGAACGAGAACGGCCGCCGGCGGCTGGCAGCGCGACGAGCTGCCAGCTGCCCGCTGCCCGCTGCCTGCTGCCCGCACCACGTGCACCCCTTGCACCATGCACCCTTGCACCTGCACCCTTGCACCATGCACCCTTGACCATGCACCCTTGCACCTTGGACCCGTGCACCTTGCACCTTGCACCCATGCACTTGGCACTGGAGGATATTGACGATTGGCGACTGACGATTGGCGAATGGCCTTGCACCTTGCACCTGCACTCTGCACCCTTGCACCCTTGCACCCTTGCACCCCGTGCACCCGTGCACCTTTGCACTCTTGCACCCCCCGTGTCGTAAAATCCCCCTATGCCTCATCCCCTTCGACCCACAGCTGCAGTCCTCGTGTTCGTTGCCGCGGCGTGGGCGTTCGTCGCCCTGCCAGGCGCGCAGGCCCCTGCCGGCAAGTACCCGCCGGCGACGAAGGGCACCGTCGTCGACAACTACTTCGGCACGAAGGTCGCCGATCCGTATCGATGGATGGAGGAGCTCGATTCGCCCGATGTGAAGAGCTGGGTGGAGGCGGAGAACGCCGTCACCTTCAAGTATCTCGACACGCTGCCGGCTCGCGAGGAACTGCGCAAGCGCATCACCGAGCTGTGGAACTACCCGAAGGTCTCGACGCCGTCCTTCGAGGGCGGCCGGTGGTTCTACAGCCGCAACTCCGGCCTGCAGCGCCAGTCCGTCGTCTATTGGCGCGAATCACTGGGCGGCGGCGCGGACAACGTCGCCATCGATCCGAACGAGTTCTCGCCGGACGGCTCGATCGCTCTCTCCGGCTTCGTGCCGTCGCCCGACGGGAAGCACTTCGCCTACGGGCAGTCGGAGGGCGGATCGGACTGGTCCACCTACCGCGTGCGCACGCTGCCCGACGGGAAGCCGCTGAGCGACGAGATCCGCTGGGTGAAGTTCAGCGGCCTCTCGTGGACGAAGGACGGCAAGGGCTTCTTCTACGGGCGCTATCCCGAGCCGGCGGCTGGCAAGGCGCTGCAGCAGGCGGTGCGCGACAAGAAGATCTACTACCACGTGCTCGGCACGCCGCAGTCGGCCGACCGGCTGGTCTACGAGCGGCCCGAGGAACCGACGCTGTTCATTTCGGCCGGCCGTCGACGAGACGCGCCGCTACCTGTTCCTCGTCACGAACAAGGGCACGAGCAACAAGAACGAGCTGCTGGTGAAGGACCTGGGCGACGCGTCGAACCCGAAGATCGACGCGCCGGTCGTGCCGCTCTACACGGGCCACACCGCGCAGTACGATCCGCTTGGCATCTGGAACGGCGTCCTGTACCTGATGACCGACCGCGACGCGCCGAACAAGAAGATCGTCTCGGCTGCCGATCGACAAGCCGGACCCGGCGAACTGGAAGACGCTCGTGCCTGCGGGCAAGTTCGCGATCCAGGACGCCAACATGGTGGCCGGCAAGATCGCGGTCAACGCGCTCGAGGACGCGGCGAGCACCGTCAGGTTCTACGCGCTGGACGGCACCCCGGGCCAGGTGTTGACGCCTCCGAGCCTCGGCGCGATCGGCGGGCCGAGCGGCCGCTTCGAGCGCGACGAGATCTTCTACACCTTCGCGTCGCCGCTCTACCCGTCCACCGTGTTCCGCTACGACGTGGCGCACGACGCCAGCGTGCCCTACCAGGCGCCGCGGATGACGTTCGACCCGGATCTCTACGAGATCCAGCGCGCGTTCTTCAACTCGAAGGACGGCGCGAAGGTACCGATGTTCATCACCCACAAGAAGGGGCTGAAGAAGGACGGCGCGCAACCCGACGATGCTCTACGGGTACGGCGGGTTCGACGTGGCCACGCTGCCCTCGTTCCGACCGGACGTGCCCGCGTTCCTGGAGCGCGGCGGCGTCTGGGTGACGGCGAACATGCGCGGCGGGAGCGAGTACGGCGAGGCGTGGCACGAAGCGGGGATGAAGGAGAAGAAGCAGAACGTCTTCGACGACTTCATCGGCGCGGCCGAGTTCCTCGTCCGCCAGGGCTACGCGTCAGCCGCCACGCTCGGCATCATGGGCGGATCGAACGGCGGGCTGCTGGTGGGCGCGGTCATGGAGCAGCGGCCGGAGCTGTTCGCCGTGGCGCTGCCGGCCGTTGGCGTGATGGACATGCTCCGCTACCAGAAGTTCAGCGGCGGCGCGGCGTGGGCCACCGAGTACGGCTCGTCCGAGGACAAGGCGGCGTTCCCGTACCTCTACAAGTACTCGCCGCTGCACAACGTGAAGAAGGCCGTCTGCTACCCGGCGACGCTCGTGACGACGGCCGATCACGACGACCGCGTCGTGCCGAGCCACTCGTTCAAGTTCACGGCCGCGCTGCAGGACGCGCAGGGCTGCGACCGCCCGGTGCTCATCCGCGTCGAGACGCAGGGCTCGCACGGCTACCGCCCGACCGACAAGCGCATCGCAGAACTGGCGGACGAGTGGGCCTTCGCGCTGGCGAACATGAAAGTCCGGTAGGACAGGCGTCGTTCCGTAGGACAGGCGTCCCGCCTGTCGGGCCGTAGGCCAGGCGTCTCGGCCCTCGACTGGGCTCGGGCCGCCCTGAGCGAGCGTCAGCGAGTCGAAGGGCGCCTGTCAGTGGACGGACCTCGGTGGGACACGGCGTCGTCTCTGTCGGTCTAGGACAGGCGTCTCGCCTGTCAGAAGAGAGGACAGGCTTTCCGGCTGTCGTAGGGCGGGTCTTCAGACCCGCGGTTCGACCCTTGGCAGGCGACAAGCTCACCGCGCCCTGAGCATAGTCGAAGGGCGCCGTGTGGGCGGACCTTCAGGTCCGCCCTGCCGCCTACCGCTTCCGCCTCACCAGCAGGTACACCATCAGCAGCAGCGCGCCCGCCACGACGTAGCTGGAGTTGTCGTATCCGAGGTAGGCGTCAATCTCGTAGCGCAGGCGGGTGAAGCCGGCGGCCATCGAACTGAGCAGACCGTGCTCCACGAGCGCCTGGGCAACGATCAGTGCGGGCATCGGTGCACCTCCCTGGCCGCGCTAGGATTGAAGGGCCAAGCATACCCGATCTTCCCCTTGACGCCTTGCCGACGACGATGGCATCGTCGTCGTGAGGCCGGGCGCGGGAGGAGTGTGCCATGAATCCTCAGGTTGTGCCCGACAGCGTTCGGAACCACCTCGGCGCGGAGGCAACGGAGGGGCTGCTCCAGCTGTTGACCCGTGTCGAAAGCGACTGGAGTGACCAGGTGTTGAACTTGGCGGAGGGGCGCTTCGAGCGACGGCTGGTCGAGGAGACCTCCCGGATCCGGATCGACGTCGCCGAACTCAAGTCGGACCTGCTCAAGTGGAGCTTCGTGTTCTGGGTCGGCCAGGTCGGCGCCGTGGCCGCGCTGCTCGCGTTGATGCTGCGCGGCATCACGCGCTGAAGGGAGCGCGCTCCGCCGACTCCGTTGACGGCGTTCTCGGTCGCACCCGCTTCTCGCGGCGAGCACGTCCGTCGCACCGCGCCCGGGTCGCGTCGGCGTTTCTCTTCGCCCGTGCGCAGCTCGTTCCCCCTTGCGCCGAGAACGCCGAGGCACGCATTCGTTCTGGAGCGCAAAGCCAGAGCCCAGAGCCTTCCGAAGGCCCCCTTGCCTTCTGCCGTGGACGATGGCATCGTCGTCTGCCCGGGCTTCCGTAGGACAGGCGTCCCGCCTGTCTTTCGTCCCAGAGCCCAAAGCCCAAAGCCCAGAGCCTTCCGTCGTCCCTCTTGCCTTCTGACCCCGACGATGGCATCGTCGTCTGCCCGGAGGCACAAGCTTCGACTCCGTGTGAAGATGAGGAGAGCCGCCATGTTCGATACTGAGGACTTGATTCGTAAGAAGACGGAATACTCCAGGCTCGACAGCGGCGAGTGGCAGGCGACCTTCCCAGGCAGACAGTGGCGCGTGGTCGTGGCGGCTCCGACCCTGGAGCAGGCGCGTTCGGATCTCATCGACGCGTTCGACGCCCGCCTCTGGGCGGTGATCTGCAACGACCTGGACCTCGCAGAAAATCAGCGACCCGAGGCACGAATCCAATCCGTTCGACGCTCGCTCGGCAAGGCCGTGTAGCGCTTAGATAGGCCAGGCGTCCCGGCCCTCGACTGCGCTCCCTTCGGCACGGCTGAGGGAGTCGAGCGGAGTCGAGCTCGGGCCGCCCTGAGCGAGCGTCAGCGAGTCGAAGGGCGCCTGTCAAGGTCCGGCCTGTCGAGGCTCGGTACGCTGTTTGCGGCAGAGACACCCGCTGGGGGCCACGCCCGGCTGGACGCGTCCTCCGACCAAGCTTGATTTGTTGGCGCTTTTAGCGAGATGAGGCTGTGATGGAACGCGAGGACATCGGAGGGGCTCTCAGAAACCTCGATCAGCGGATGGACCGCGTGGAGCAATTCCTGCCAACGCTGGCAACCAAGGACGAATTCCAGACTGCTGTCGCGAAGCTCGCAACCAAGGACGAACTCCAGACCGCTGTCGCGAAGCTCGCCACCAAGGAGGAACTGCAGAACGCTGTCGCGAAGCTTGCCACCAAGGAGGAACTGCAGGACGCCGTCGCGACGCTGGCCACCAAGGACGAACTCAGGCAGGCCAAAGAGGACCTCGAAGAGAAGATCACGGCGGAAGGGGCGACCAGCCGGCTCTACATGAAGGTCCTCATGGAGGAAGTCAAAACGGAGATCGGCCTTTTCGGGGAGAAGGTCGGTGCACTCGATCGGCGCGACGCGCGGCAGCATGCTGACACCATCAAGCGGGAAACGGTACTGGATAAGCGGGTCACAGCGCTCGAGGCAGGACGCTCCAAGCGGCGCGGGTAGCGCATCGAGAAAAACCGCGGGCAGAGTATCCCTCCGGGCGCGGTCTCCTCGCGGAAAGACCTTCCCCGAATCAGCCGCATAATGTCGGCCGACTGTCGACTGTCACGTCGTTTTCTGTAACTGCGCCCGCTGGCACGGATTCGTTCGGCCGCGCGCGGACCCCGAATGGCCCCCGACGGTCGAATGGGGAGGACCTGTGGGTAAGGTGGACGAGGCGGTGCGCGTCCGGGTCACCTGGACTCCGGAGGATCACTGGGCGCTGGCGCACTTCTCCCTCCTGAAAACGCCTCTATACGGGCGCACGCGGAGACTGGCGCACCTCGCCACCGCGGTGGTCTTCGCCGGATCGCTTGGGCCTGCCGCTGCGGCGGCCCTCCTGGCTCCGCTCGGGCTCTCGCCCTGGAGCGCCGGCAACGCGGGGTTCCTGGTGATGCTCCTGATGGGGCTCGCAGGGTGGGTTATCGCGCCGGTCTTCTACAAGGCGTACGTGCGGTGGCGGGTGATGGGGAGTGTGAAGAACCTGCCCGGGGCGCTCGGGGAGCAGCGCATCGTGCTGACGCCCGAGGGCATCCACCGCGAGAACCAGGCGGGCGAGGAGACGACGCGCTGGTCGGTGATCACGGACGTCGTCGAGGACATCCGTCACGTCTACCTGTTTGCCGGACCCGGCGCGGCCTACGTGTTCCCCAAGCGAGATGTGAACGAGGAGCAGCAAGCCGCCATCAAGGCGATGGGGACGTCGTGCTCGACCGGCCGCCCCTCGGTGCTCGCCGCCCGGCCCATGCCTGCCCTGGAGAGGGTCGCTTACATCCTGGGCGGCACGATCGTGGCCGGCGCCGCCGTCGCGGCGCTGCTGCTCCTCCTGCTCACCTGACAACAGGTCCGCAGACACCACGAAGACCGAGCGCTGCCGCATCGGCGCGTCGTAGAACCAGGATCGGCCCTTTGGCCTGTACGGACGGACCTGAATTGGCGAGTGGCGAGTGCCGATTGGCGAGCGCCGATTGACGAGTGCCTATTGAGCCTTGAGCCTTGAGCCTTAACGCTGGCCCCCGTGCCGGGCGTGGGACGGGCCGACCGGATCCGGACACCGCGAGCGGCTGGAATCCGGGGTGGGCACCCTGCGCAAGTGATTGATGGCGCTGCCCTTTCTCGCCACGGTCCCGGCTGGCACGGGGCTTGTCCCTTCCGCCGCATGATCCCGGCCACGACCGAAGCTCCCCGCGTCCTGATTGCCGACGACCAGGCGGATGTGCTCGATGCCCTCCGGCTCCTCCTCCACCCCGAGGGCATCCTCACCGAGGCGGTGCAGTCGCCCGCCGGCGTCCTCGACGCGCTTGGTCGCCATGACTTCGACGTCCTCCTGATGGACCTCAATTACGCGCGCGACACGACGTCCGGCCGTGAGGGCCTGGACCTCCTGTCGCGCGTGCACGCGCTCGACCCGTCCCTGCCCGTCCTCGTGATGACCGGCTGGGCCACGCTCGACATCGCCATCGAGGCGCTGCGGTTCGGCGTCCGCGACTTCGTGCAGAAGCCGTGGGAGAACGACCGCATGGTGACGGCGATCCGCCAGCACGCCGACGAGCGTCGCGCCAGCCGGAAGCGGGCGGCGCAGCATGCGCGCGAAATCGACGAGGCGCGCCAGATCCAGCTCGCGCTGCTGCCGCGGTCGCTGCCGGAGGTCGAGGGCTGGTCGATGGCGGCGCGGACGATCCCGGCCGAGACGATTGGCGGCGACACCTTCGACGTCATCCTGCTCGGCGGCGGCCGGGTCGCCTTCAGCCTGGGCGACGTGTCCGGCAAGGGCGTCCCGGCGGCGCTGCTCGCATCCAACCTGCAGGCGGCCGTGCGGTCCGCGGCGGCGCGCGACCTGCCGCCCGCGCGCCTGTGCGGCGAGGTGAACCGTGCGTTGTGCGCGTCGATCGCGCCGGGCCACTTCATCACGTTCTTCTACGCGGTGCTGGACCCGGCGAGCGGCGAGGTGTCCTACTGCAACGC
This sequence comes from uncultured Acidobacteriota bacterium, assembly GCA_963724775.1. Classification (GTDB taxonomy): domain Bacteria; phylum Acidobacteriota; class Vicinamibacteria; order Vicinamibacterales; family Fen-181; genus CAVRWB01. The sequence continues at coordinate 4,748 of CAVRWB010000011.1, read as the reverse complement.
CGGCCACCTGCCGCCGCTGCTCGCCACGGCGACCGGCGGCGTGCGGAGGCTGACGAGCGGCGGCATGGTCCTCGGAATCGCGGACGAGGCCGCGTACGCCGAGGGGGTCGCGCGGCTCGGCCCCGGCGACGCGCTCGCCTTCTACACGGACGGCCTCACGGAGTCGCTGTCCCCGGGCGGCGAGGAGTTTGGCGAGGAGCGAGTGTCGGACGTGCTCGCGCGAGCCGTATCGGGCGCACGGGACGCCGAGGCGACGCTGGATGCCCTCTTCGCGTCTGTCTGTGCCTTCAGCCCGGTTCCCGCCGGCGACGACCGGACCGCGCTGGTGGTCGTGCGAAAGCGGTGAGCCGGGGACTCGTGCCTTCAGGCCTTCTCCGTGCCTCTCGCGTTCAGGACTCCGTGACCACCGCTCCGTGGACTGCGCGTCTCCAGCGACAAAAGTCTGGCTCCCTCGGAACTTCCACTTCGAATTCGTGCGCGGCCGCACGGTTTCCCCAACAAAAGGCATCTCGTCCGCAGGGTGTCCGGTTTGCATTAGAGTAGACGGCGCTCGTGTGCCCGGCAGTCGGCACTGCACTCTGCACCTTGCACTCTGCACCGTTGCACTCTGCACCCTTGCACCCCGGAGCCGGGAACGGCATTGACGAATGGCGAGTGACGATTGGCGAATGACGATTGGTCCAGCCGTGCACCCTTGCACCTTGCACCCTTGCACTCTTGCACTCGTGCACTTGATCCTCTGCACTCCTGAATGTCCTTGACCCTCGACGATCTCGTCGCCCGAAACGTCGGCCTTCGATGGTGGGAGGCCGTTGCCGTCGTGCAAGGCGTCTGCGGCGCCGCGATCACGCGGTCCGGAGGTGATGAACCGCGGGTCCCGGACGCGGACGCGGTGATTCTCACGGCTGATGGCATCGTGGCTCTCACGGCCCAGGGTCCGGACGGCGGATCCGCGGTCGTGCGAGCCGCGACCCTCCTGCAGTCGCTCCTCGCGGACGCCGACGCACCCGCGGCCCTCGGCCTGCTTGTCATCACGGCTCTCTCGCCGGCACCGCGCTACGCATCGCTGCAGGAGTTGTCCGAGGCGCTCGAATACTACGAGCGCCCGGACCGTCGCGCCGTTCTCGCGGCAACGTACGAGCGGGCCCGTCGCCTGCCGGCGGGCGCGCGCACCGTGCCCTCGCCGCCAGCGGACGACGGGGCGCATCGGCCCTATCCGACCGCGGCAGACGCGGCCCGGGAGGCGGTCAGTTTCGTGCCGCTTCCCGCGCTCGACGAGCACTGGGAGGACGCGTTCCGGTCGGAGGCGGAGATTGAGCCGGCGGCCTCCTGGCGGGACCTGGCAGAGCGCACGCGCTCGAGAGCGGGAAAGGCGTGGTCCGCCGGCGTGAAGGCGCGAGCCGCGGAATGGCAGCGGGCAGGGGCAGACGCGCGGCGCGCCGTCTCCCGGTGGCCGCGGCAGCGGCTGTTTGCGGCCGCCTGTGTTCCGGTTGTGACGATGGTTGTCGGTGGGTGGTGGCTGTGGCCGCGCGCGGCTGAAAGCCGACCGCAGCCTGGCGTGACCTCGCGGCCCGCGGGCGCCAACACGGCTGCCGCCCAGCCGCAAGCTCCCGAAGTCCCGTCCGCCACGGCCTCTGCAAACGTCTCTCCCCCGCCGCCTCCCGTCTCTTGCGCCACGGGGCGGCGTCACCTCCGCCTCCGCGACGCCTGTGCGGTCCGTCAGACCGGCAGAACGGCTTTCGTACGAGCGGACGCATCTGCCCGCCCGCATCGAATCCTCGGGGCCGACGTCTCCGGCGCCTCGCAACGACACGCCGTTGCCGGCTTCGCTCCCCGCTGCCGCTGCGACGGCGCCCGGGCACGCAGCCGACGACGGCGGTGGGAACGGCGGCCGGCCAGTCCCCTACGACGAGGTGATCTACCTGAACCTCGACTCGGGCGACCCGGCACGTGGGGCGCCGAAGGGCCCCGTCTACTCCGCCGGCGACGCCGGCGTGCGTCGGCCGGTCGGGATCCGCCCCCGGTTCTGGTACGAGCCGCCGCAGGGGTCTCGGCCGGGCGATTGACGCAGATCGAGATTCTCGTCTCCGATCGCGGCGAGGTGGTTGCCGCGAAAGCCGTGTCCGGACCGCGTTCGTACTTCGATGGCATGGTTCTCAGCGCGGTCAAAGCCTGGAAATTCCAGCCCGCGACCCGCAACGGCCTTCCCGTTGCCTACCGCCTGCGCGTCTTCCTGCTGGTGGGCTGACGCCGCGCGCAAGCCACCACCCACGCATGCCGGCTTCCGGGCAGGGCGTCGCGCGTGTTCGCGCGATGCCTTCTCCGAGACCGGCCAGACTTTCAGCGAACGAAGCCCCCTTTGCTGTGCCCGCGTAGCGCAGCCCTTCACCAAATAGTCTTGCGAGACACAGATTTTGTACACCCCTCTTTGCGCTAGTTCCAAATTCCTTCGCGTTTTCCGTGCAGCCGCGCGGCCTTCTCCTTGCAGGCTGCGTCGGCCTGCGACTGGAAAATTCTGCCGGTATGGGGTATTTTGCGGTGACGTTGGAATTAAGTCGCCAACAGAGATGACTTTATCCAACTTGTCGGCAAGAGTACAGCTAAAATTGCTAAGATTTCCGCGACTTCTGGAAGCAAGGCGGAGGTGTCCAGCTTGCAGAGTAGTGGGCAGGAGTCGAGCATCGGCCTTCGGCGGCCGTCTTCCCTTCAGCGACCTCGATGAAAAACCCGGCAGACGCACCGACGACCGGCGGCGACCTCGGAGTGGAAGCGACCGCTCCACTCATCGTCGGCCGAAGCGACATGATGCGGGCCATCTGCGCGATGGCCGAGCGGGTGGCCATTGGCGACGCGAAGGTCCTGATCACCGGCGAAAGCGGCGTCGGGAAGGACCTGATCGCCCGGCACATTCACTTCTACTCCCGACGGGCGGCTGCCCCGTTCGTCGCCGTCAATTGCGCCGGTGTCACCGAGACCCTCCTCGAATCGGAGCTGTTCGGCCACGTCAAGCGGCGCCTTCACGGACGCGCATCGCGACAAGGTCGGCAAGCTGCAGCTGGCGCACGAGGGCACGGTCTTCCTGGACGAAGTCGCGGAGATGAGCCTGCGGATGCAGGCGCTCTTCCTCCGCTTCCTCGAGAACGGCGAAATCCAGCCGGTCGGCGCGGACCAGGGCCGCACCCGCGTGAACGTCCGCGTCATCGCCGCCACCAACAAGTCGCTCACGGAGGAGGTGGCCGCGGGCCGCTTCCGCGAAGACCTGATGTATCGGCTGGACGTCGTGCACGTTCACGTGCCGCCGCTGCGCGAGCGGCGCGACGATGTGCGGGCGCTCATCGAGCACTTGACGCAGCGCGCCCAGCGCCGCATCGCGTTCAGCGAGGAGGCCCTGCGCCGCGCTCGAGACCTACCGGTGGCCCGGCAACGTCCGCGAGTTGCAGAACGTCGTCGAGCGGCTGATCTGGATGTCGCCCGGCGAGCACGGTGGATCTGAAGGACCTGCCCTCGCAGTTCCGCCCGGGCCGCATCGAATACGTCCTGCCCGTCGCGCGAGCGGCGGCGGCAGCGGGCCGACGACCTGTTCCGCGCGCTCGTCGATCGCCAGCTGTCGTTCTGGGAGCACGTGCACGTGCTGTTCCTCGACCGCGACCTGACGCGGCACGACATCCGCGAACTTGTCCGCCGCGGCCTGGCCGCCACGCACGGCAACTACCGCGGCGTGGTGCGGCTGTTCGGGCTGGCGCGACGCGGACTACAAGAAGTTCATGAATTTCCTGACGACGCACGATTGCGTCGTGGATTTCCGTCCGTACCGGAACCCGGGACCCAACGGGCCCGTGCAGGTCGCCGCACGACCACGCGCGCCAGACCACGGAGATTCCGCCGCCCGGCCGGCGGCCGCGCTGAGGCCGAGTTCGAGCTTCGTAGGGCGGGTCTTCAGACCCGCCGTGGGCGGACCTTCAGGCCCGCCGAAAAGTCCTATGCCCCTCACGCTGCGCGATCTCGTCGCCCGGGGCACCCCCCTCGAGTGGTTCGAAAGCGTCGCCATCGTCCAGGAGCTGGCGGCGGCGGTGGTGAAGGACGCAGGGTCGAAAGGCCCGCGCGTGCCGGACCTCCCGGGCGCCGAGCTGCTTCCTGACGGCACCGTGCGCGTCATGGATGCCGGCGGCGCCGACCAGGCGCCGGTCTTCCGCCTGGCGCACGTCCTCAACGCGCTGCTGTCGGGCGGAACGCCGCCCGTGCAGCTGCGCCTGCTGGTCCTCACGGCGCTGGCCCCCGAGCCGACCTACAAGACGGTGCTCGAGTTCACGCAGGCGCTCGAGTACTTCGAGCGGCCGGACCGGCGCCTGGTCAACCGCGCCGTCTATGAGCGCGCGATCAAGTTGCCGGCCGTCGAGAGCGAGGTCGCTCCCCTTCCGGAGAAGCCGGAGGCGGCGAAGCCCGCGCCGAAGGAGAAGAAGGAAAAGCGGGTGCCGTGGCGGCGGGGGCAGGTGCTGCTCGCCGCGTGCGTGCCCGTCGTCATCGTGCATCGCGATTGGCGGCTGGTGGGCGACGACGCGCCCCGCGGGCAGCGGGTGCTGACGGAAACGAAGGAGCTGGTGTCGAAGGCCGTCGCCGCGACGGTTGACACCGTTCGCAGCGGGTTGGGCGGGCAGACGGCGGCGGCGGTGAAGGCCGAGGCCGCCCGGCGGCCGCTTCTCCCAGCCGCGCCCGCCAAGCACGCGGCGGCGCCCCGCCCGATTCGGCCG
>CAVRWB010000010.1:0-252019 GCA_963724775.1 uncultured Acidobacteriota bacterium | reverse complement strand
ACAGCCGAGTGCTGCCGCGCATGCCGCTGAGAATGATCGCCCGCAGCAGCCGCGCGATGAGCGGCAGGGGCGGCGCCGGGCGAGATGCCGCACTTGACTCCACGCGGTGGCTTCAGCATCGCCAATGCCACGTCGACGCGCTATAGTTCGCGCGATGAGCATTACCTCGACGGCGCCAAGGACGAGACGTCGGGCTCGCCCCATCGTCGGCGGCGCAGCCCTTCTGGCGGTCGCGTTTTCCAGCACCCTGGCCCTCGCCCAGCCGGCCCGCGAAACGGGAGATTCGCGCCGCGCGGGTGAGCGCGCACGCGATCTCGGCGTGCCGTTCACGGGCAACCCCGGCCCGCTGAACGCCATCACCGACGTCAAAGGCGTCGAGGTGGGCCACGTCACCATCGTCGAGGGCGACGGCCGGCTGGTCATCGGCAAAGGCCCGGTGCGGACGGGCGTCACCGCCGTGTTCCCCCAGGGCCGGTCGTTCCGGGGCCGCCTGTTCGGCGCCTGGTTCACGCTCAACGGCAACGGCGAGATGACCGGCACCACCTGGCTGCGCGAGTCGGGCTGCCTCGGCACGCCAATCCTCATCACCAACACGCACAGCGTCGGCATCGTGCGCGACGCGGTGATCGAGTGGAACGGAAGGCGGGGCCGTGGCGAGGGCTACTCGGGCGACTTCAGCCTGCCGGTGGTCGCCGAGACGTGGGACGGCTTCCTCAACGACATCGACGGCTTCCACGTCAGGAAGGAGCATGTCTTCCAGGCGCTGGACAACGCGCGGCCGGGGCCGGTCCCCGAGGGAAACGTGGGCGGCGGCACCGGCATGGTGTGCCACGGGTTCAAGGGCGGCATCGGCACCTCGTCGCGCGTGCTGACCGCGGCCCAGGGCGCCTACACTGTCGGCGTTCTCGTTCAGGCCAACTACGGCTCGCGCGAGTTGCTGACCATCGCGGGCGTTCCCGTGGGCCGCGAGATCACCGACCTCCTGCCAGTAACGGGCCGCAAGGACGAGGACCAGGGCTCGATCATCGTCGTCGTCGCCACCGACGCCCCGCTCCTCCCGCACCAACTCGATCGCATCGCCAAGCGGGTGCCGCTCGGCCTCGGCGTCGTCGGGGGCCGCGGCGGCGACAGTTCCGGCGACATCTTCATCGCGTTCTCGACGGCGAACCAGGAGGCGGCCAGGACATCGGGCCTGGCGAACCTGACGATGCTCCCGAACGAGCAGCTGAACGGGCTGTTCGTTGCGACGGCGCAAGCGGTCGAGGAGGCGATCGTCAATGCGCTGGTGGCCGCGGAGACGATGACCGGCATCAACGGCAACACTGTGTACGCGCTGCCGCACGACCGGCTGCGCGAGGTCCTGCGGAAATACAACCGGCTCGCGAAGTAGGAGTTTCGAGGGGACGCACGATGCGGTGGAAGATCTCGAGGTCGATCCTGGTCGCACAGTTGCTCGCCGCGATCGCCGTACCGCTTGCCGCCGAAGCGCAGCAGCCGGCAGCGCAGCAGGCGCCGGCGAACGCATCACCGCGGCAGCCCGTGCCCGAATGGTACGTCCTCGGGCCTCTCTCGACGCCGGCGAGGCCCGCGTACTACCGCGCGCAGCTCGAGGTGGATTACCTGGCGGGCGCAGGCACCGAACGGTCCGGCCGACTCGCACTCGACGTGCCCGTCGTCTTCGAGGGCAGGACATACACCTGGCGTCCGCTGCACGCCGACGATTCGGGCAAGGGCGAGATCGCGAACGCGTTTCCCGACGCGTCCGGCGCTGCCGTCTTCTACGCGGCAGCCGTCATCGACAGCCCCGGTGGGCCGGCGCTCCTCGACCTCTCTTCCGTCAACTCGCAGCGCGCGTGGCTGAACGGCCGGCAGGTCGCGGACATCCTCAACCCCATCCGGGAAATGGACTCGGACTCGGTGATCGTTCCCGTGAAGTTCGCGGCGGGCAAGAACCTGCTGCTGCTCAAGGTGTCGCAGGCCGCGAAGAAGCCGGCGGAATTCGGCGCGGCCGTTCTGCCCGCCCCGACGCTCGGGCAGCGCCTTCTCGCGTGGTTCCCGTTCGCGCTGATCATCCTCGTGTGGGGCGCGATCGCGGTCGGCGCCGAGAGAATCCGGGCCGATGCGCCGGACGCTTACGCGCCCGGCCGCCTCGTGTCGATCGACGCGCTGCGCGGCTTCGACATGTTCTGGATCACCGGCGGCGGCCTGGTCGTCATGCTGCTCGCGCAGAAGTCCGGCAACTACGCGCTCCTCGATCAGCTCGATCACCAGACGTGGAACGGCTTCCACTTCTGGGACCTGATCTTCCCGCTGTTCCTCTTCATCGTGGGCGCGTCGATTCCCTTCGCGTTCGCCAGGCGCCTCGACTCCGGCGCCTCGCCGCGCAGCCTGCACGGCCACGTCGTGCGGCGCGCGCTGACGATCTTCGCGGTCGGCCTCTTCCTCGCGGGCGGGCTGAAGAGGATGCCCCTGGCCGACCTGCGCCTCGCCGGCGTGCTGCAGCGCATCGCCATCTGCTACGGCGCCTCTGCGCTGCTCTACCTTCACCTGAGCGTCCGGAAGATTGCGTGGGTCTCCGGCGGCGTGCTGGTCGGCTATTGGGTGGTGATGGCGCTCGTGCCGGTGCCCGGCGTGGGCGCCGGCATCTACCTCCCCGACCTCAACCTGGCGAACTGGCTCGACTTTCACTACCTGCCCGGCCGCATGTACCAGGGCACCTGGGACAACGAAGGCATCGTCAGCACGTTCCCGGCAATCGTCACCTGCCTCCTCGGCGTGATGGCAGGAAGCTGGCTGCGGTCGCCGCACGCCGAGATGCGGAAGGTCCTGGGCCTGCTGCTGGCGGGGGGCGCCTCGCTCGCCGCCGGCTGGCTGTGGCACGTCGTGTTCCCCGTGAACAAGCTGCTCTGGACCAGTTCCTACGTCCTCGTGGCGGGCGGCTGGAGCCTGCTCCTGCTGGCGCTCTTCTACTGGGTGCTGGACGTGAAGAAGTGGCGGCGCTGGAGCTTCCCCTTCATCGTCATCGGCGCCAACGCCATCGCCGTGTACGCCTTCGAAGGGCTGATCAACTTCCGCGAGGCGGCGGCGCGCCTGGCGGGAGGCCACGTCGCGGCGCTGTTCGGCGCCTATCGCGACGTCTGGCTGGCGCTCGTCACGTATCTCCTGATCTGGGGCACGTTGTACTGGCTGTACAAGAAGCGGATCTTCATCAAGGTGTGATGGGAAGTCGACGGAGTCGACGGAGTCAACGGAGTCGACGGAGTCAACGGAGTCGACGGACACGATCGTCATCTTCACGAGCGACAACGGCCCCTGGCTCAATTTCGGCGCCCACGCGGGATCGGCGGGCCCGCGCTGACGAACAGGACCGGCAAGGGCGTGCGCGAGCCAGGGCGGCTGGGGGTCACATCTTGAAGTGATGGCTCTTCAATCCCTGTGACCCCGCGGGGTCACCGCGTTGAAGACAGTGCCAATTCAAGATATGACCCCGTGTTTCAGCGCGACGCACGGCGGACCTGTCCTACGAGCTGACGCACCGACAGGCGAGACGCCTGTCCTACGAGCTGACGCACCGACAGGCGAGACGCCTGTCCTACTTCTTGCGCGTGAACTTGAACAGGGCCGCGGCGGTCCCGCCCGTGCTGGTCCAGGCCTCGTCGTGGTGGTCGGCGTCCGTCAAGGTGAACACGACGCCCTTCATGTGCCCTTCGCCCGGACCGATGTTCGTGCCGTCGACGAAGTCGAACGCCACCTGGTTGGCCGCCTTCGCGGGCACGAGCGCCATGCGCGGCTGGTTGTGCGCGGCACAGTAGTGGGTGGCCAGCAGCCGCTTCCCGTCCGGGTGGATCATGGTCACCATCTCGTACGGCGAGCCCTTGCCCATCACGTGCATGATGGCCGAACCGTCGCCCGTCATGCGCACTTCCACCGTCGCCGGCATCGGCTTCCCACCCTCTTCCATCACGCCTTCCCACTGGCCGACCAGCGTCTTCAGCTTCTCCCACTCGGGCGACGGCTGGACGGTGGACATCTTCATCGCGCTCTTGTCCTGTGGCTGCGCAGCCACGCCGACCAGCCCCGCCACCAGGACGACGAGCGATACCACCAGCACGCGTTTCATCTTGACTTCCTTTCGACTGTGTTCGAGTTCTGCGACTTCCCGTCTTGGACGCCGGACTCCGTGGGCTACCTGATGCACCGAATATAATGTCCCCCGCGTCGTCGCCGTGCAACCGCGAGCGACAGGAGCTGCATCGTGTGGACCCAGGCTGCCGATCCGCTCGGTAACCCGTATCTCTCGGCGCTCGCCGCGGCGATCCCGATCGTCTTCCTCTTCTGGGCGCTCGCCCTCAAGCGGATGAAGGGGCACCTCGCCGGGTCGTGCACGGCGGTCATCGCCGTCACCGTCGCGATTGCCGTCTTCCGCATGCCCGCGCCGCTGGCCATCGCGTCCACGCTGCACGGCGCGCTCTACGGCCTCTTCCCCATCGGCTGGATTGTCATCGCCGCGGTCTTCCTCTACCGCATCACCGTCGAGACCGGGCAGTTCGACACCATCCGCGACTCGATTGCCTCGCTCACCGGCGACCGGCGCCTCCAGGCGCTCCTCATCGCATTCAGCTTTGGCGCCTTCCTCGAAGGGGCGGCGGGGTTCGGCACGCCCGTCGCGATTTCGGCCGCGATGCTGGCGGGCCTCGGCTTCGAGCCGCTCTACGCCGCCGGCCTCTGCCTGATCGCGAACACCGCGCCCGTGGCCTTCGGGGCCATCGGCACGCCCATCGTCGTGGCCGGCCAGGTGACGGGCATCGACCCGATGCTCATCTCGCAGATGGTCGGCCGGCAACTGCCGCTGCTGTCGCTCTTCGTGCCGTTCTGGCTGGTCTTCACCATGTCGGGCGCCAAGGGCGTGCGCGAGGTGTGGCCCGCCGCGCTCGTCTCGGGTGGCAGTTTTGCCGTCGCTCAGTGGTGGACATCCAACTACCTGGGGCCGCTGCTGCCCGACATCATCTCCTCTCTCGTGTCCATCGTCTGCCTGGTAGCCTTCCTGAGGGCCTGGAAGCCGGCGACCACGTTCCGCTTCCACGCGGAATCGTCGCCGGAGGGCGAGCCGCGCGCGGTGAACGGCCGCGCCCTCGCCTGGGCGTGGAGCCCGTTTGTCGTGCTCACCGTGCTCGTCGGCTGCTGGGGTATCCGGCCGCTGAAAGCCATGTTGGATCACCTCACGGTGGCCATGCCGTTTCCCGTCATCCACAACGGCGTGGTGCTGGCCTCGTCGGGCAAGCCGGTGCCTGCGCTGTTCACGTTCAACTGGCTCTCCGCGACGGGCACCGTCATCCTGCTGTCGGCGGTCATCTCGATCGCGATCGCGCGCATGCGCCCCGCCGTCGCGGTGGCGCTCTTCGGCCGGACCATCACGTCGCTCGCGGCCCCGCTCCTGACGATCGCCTCGGTGCTCGGGCTCGCCTACATCGGAAACTCGTCCGGCATGACGACCGCGATGGGCACGGCGCTGGCGAGCACCGGCGCGCTGTTCCCGGTCTTCTCGCCGGTCCTCGGGTGGCTGGGCGTCTTCATGACAGGCTCCGACACCTCGGCAAACGCCGTCTTTGGCAAGCTGCAGACGGTGTCGGCCGAGCGCGTCGGCGTCAGCCCGATCCTCGCGGTCGCGGCAAACTCGTCCGGGGGCGTGACCGGGAAGATGATCTCGCCGCAGTCAATCGCGGTCGCCTGCGCCGCGACGGGCCAGGTGGGCAACGAGGCGGGCCTCTTTCGGTTCACCCTCCGCCACTCGCTGCTGCTGCTCGCCATCGTGGCGCTTCTCACGTGGCTGCAGGCCACGCTCCTGACGTGGATGATACCTGTGGCTTGAACGGGCGACTGATACCCTGGTAGGCAGCCGGTAAGCAGTATGCAGTTCTGCCAGCAGGCCAGCAAACTGCCTACTGCCTACTACCTACTGACCTGGTCGTACAGGTCTGACGTGGTCATGAACGTGAAACCGCGGCCGCGCAAGTCGTCGCAGGCCGCCTGGTAGGCGGCGAAGGTGTCTTCACGGTGCCCGAGCCACATCCAGCGCTGCATCGCGCGGAACACCCGCCCGTATGGCGCCTTCTCCAGCGCTGGTGAGCGCACGAGATCGGTCATGTGCACGTTGAAGGCGACCAGCGAGCCGGAGGGCCCGAACATCCCGCGCAGGATGGCGCCTCCGGCCGATCCCGCGAGCAGCGAGTAGGGATGGTTGAGCGGCAGCCCCGCCCCGCGCCACACGCCGAGCGGGAACTCCACCAGGTCGCCGAGGAGGAAGTAGTCGCCCTGCCTGAACGCGGGATCGGCGTTTCGGCCGAGGCCCCACGCGCGCATCAGCGACGAGTCCCAGTCGAAGCGGAGCGCCACCAGCGCCTGGTACAGCGGCGCCGTCAGCCGGTACGTGTGCGCGCGGTACCCCTTCGGGCGCCGGCCCATGAACGTCTCGTACGCGCGCGCGCCGCGCTCGAGCGACTGCGGCGTGTCGCCGGGAGTCGAGTGGTCGTAGACGTGGAGCTGAACGTCCGCACCTGCGGCCACCAGGCGCTCGCACAGGGCAGGCTCGCGCTCGAACAGCTGCCCCTCGACAAACGCGGTCAGCGGCAGGTGCAGCGAGCCGAGGCGCGCCAGGAAGCGATCGATCTGCGACAGCGCCTCGCGTCGTCCCGTGCCGTAGTCCGTTTCGACGTCGATGGACAGCAACACTGTCGGCGCGGCCAGGCGCATCGCACGGACGGACACGTCGGCGGAGCTGATGAGCGGCGGGAAGCGCGCGCGATCAGAAGACATCCCAGTCACACGGCGTCAACTCCCACTGATGGAGAAGCGGAAGGCCGCTCGTGGAGCCGGGGCGTGCCGGTTCGCCGCCGAATACTGCGACGGGCTGCGGCAGCAGGCGGTCGGGCACGTGCACGAGCCCCGCGCGGAGCAGTGCGCGGCGGGACGCCGGCTCGCGGGGCCCGCCCTGCAGCATCACGAGGTCCACCGCCTCGGTGGTGCCTCGCCGAACATGGCGCACGATCTGTGCGACCGACCCGGCATCCAGGCGGTCGAGCGCCAGATCGCAGATCGCGAGGACGCGGTGCGTCCGGATCGTCAGCACGCGCGTCACCACGTAGCCGGCTGCTGTGCCGCGGCGATGCACGCGCCAGATGCCGTAGTTCGTACCGGGACGCCGCAGGAACCGCCAGGCGAGGAGATCCACGGTGCGAGCGCCGCGGACCGCTGTCGTTGGCCGCGTACCGGCCGCCTTTACCATGTCCCCGTCGAACACCTGGGTCCGCTCGACATCGACACCTGCGTTCCCAGGCGCCGCGAACCGCACGAGCGCTTCCCACGACGCCCAGGCGGGCGCCATCCGAACCGGCAGCGCGCCCAGCAGCGGCACGCCGAACTTCACGAAGCCCGGAGACGACCGCGGGTTGGGAACCGTGTAGGCGAACCGCACACCCATTCGGGCGAGAACGGTCTGCCCGAACGCGAACATCGCTGCGAACACCCCCAGCCGGCGAAACGCCGGCGCGACGTAGAGGTGCACGTACAGATACGACGGGCATGCCTCCACACCACCATCGCGGCCGGCAATCAGGAGCGTGTTCGCATAGAAGAGGAAGTGTCCGACCACGGCCTGGTCGCTGGACGAGCGTGCGACGACGAGAAAGCCTGGCCCGGCGGGGTTCTCGTCGACGAACCACGACAGCAGGTGCGCCGTGAGCCGCTCGAAGATCTCGTCGCGATCGGCCACCCGCGCGAGTGCCTCCACCTCGGCATACTCCGCCGGGTTCGCGATCGACACCTCGAAGCCGTTTCGGTGGAACGGCGCAGCGATGTCTGCGAGCGGAAGCGACTGAGGCAGGATCAGCGTCACGCCCGCCCAGTATATCTCCGTGTCTCTGTGTCTCTCTTCTCGACACACGTCACGGCGTTCTCCCAACCTCGCCTTCGAATTCGCCCTTCAACCGCTCCCACTCGGTCTTTGCCTCGGCGAGGAACGCAACGAACTCGGGATCGCTGCGGATCGGATCGAGCTGGCGGTCTCGGGCGAGCAGCGTGTAGGAGAAGAAGCCGTGGTCCCTGGTCTCCTTCAGCAGGCGCATGGCCTCTCGCGGCTTGCCAATCAGGGCGAACACGGTCGCAGCGGAATACGTGCAGTGGTGATAGCCGCGGTCGCGCGGGGCGGTCTCGAGCATCTTCCGGGCGGTGGCCTCGGCCTCCGCGCGGCGGCCCTGCTGGGCGTTCAGCAGGGCGAGGAGCGTCAGCGTCGCCGTGCTGCCAGGTTCTCTCCGGTCTTCCTCCCGCACCAGCGGCTCCGCTTCGGCGGGCATCCGCTTCAGCAGGTAGTAGAACGCGGGGGGCGGCAGGTTCCAGAACGCCTTCCGCGCCGCCGCCGCCTTCTCCGGCTGCGCGGTGTCGAGGTAACCGGTATACGCCCCCTCCTTGCAGGTCTCGCACGAGGGGTTGAGGGCGAGCGAGCGTTGGGAGTGCTGCTCCGCCAGCGAGTCCAGGCCGCAGTGGCGGTAGAGCGCGGCCAGCTCGTCGTTGCCCGCGGAGGAATCGAGACGCTGCGCCTCCCGCAACTCGCGAATCGCGGCTTCCGTTTCCCAACGCCCGTACTTCGACCACACGACCAGCGCCTTGGCGATGTGCACGTCGGCCAGCTTCTGGTCCTGCTCCTCGGCGGTCGCCAGTTCGCGCCTCGCTTCGGCGATCAACGCCGGGTCGTCGTCGATGAAGATCGCCGTCCACACGAGGGCGTAGGCCAGCTGCGCGCGGGCACGCGCAAATGCCGGATCGAGCGCGATCGCCTGGCGGAAGAGGGCGACCGCCTCGTCGGACTCCTTCCGGTTCGGCTTGTCCCATCCCCGGTTGTCGAGGTGGTACATCCCTTTCGTGAAGTACGTATATGCCTCGGGGCTCGAGGTGTAGCGACGGGCGATGGCCGCCTGTTCGGCCGGGCCCAACCGCACTTGCAGCCGGGCGGCGACCGCGCGCGCGATGTCGTCCTGAACCTCGAAGATGTCTGCGGCCGACGTGTCGAAACTCTCCGCCCATAGCGACGAGCCGTCGCGCACGTCGAGCAAGTTGAGGCTGACCCGGACGCGGTGATCCGCGCGCTGGACGCTCCCATCCAGCACGACGTCCACTTGCAGCTTGCGGGCAGCGTCAAGGGCGTCGACGTCGCCCTTCGCAAACCCGCGGACCGCGCTGATGGGCCGCACCGTGAGACCCGGCAGCTGGCTGGCCTTGGTGATCACCGCGTCCGCGATCCCGAGGCCCAGGAAGTCGTCGGCGGCCTGCTGGTTGAGCGCGCGGAGCGGCAGGATGGCCAGCGTGCGCCTCGCCGGCGCGGGCGGCTCGGCGCCGCGCTTCCACATGAAACCACCGACCGCGAGCGCGCCAAGGAGGACAGCGCCGAGCGCCGCCGCCCAGGCGAGCCGGCCGCCGAGGAACCGTGCGCCTGGTGTGGCAGGTGTGGAGCGCAGGCCGCGGGCACCAGCCCCGGCCGCTACCGCGTCCAACGCAGCGCCCACCTCGCTCGCGCGCTGGTAGCGCTGCTCCGCGTCCTTTCTGAGGCAGCGGTCGATGACCGTTCGCAGTCCGCCCGGGAAACGATCAGGCAGCGGCGTGGGCGGATCCCGAAGGACAGCGCTCGTCAGGTCGTGCAGCGTCTCGCCCTCGAACGGCAGATGGCCGGTCGCGATCTGGTGCAAGAGAACACCGAGGGCCCACACGTCGGTCCGTTCGTCGGGCGCCTGCATCCGCAGCTGCTCGGGCGCCATGTACGCCGGGGTGCCGCTCATCGCCGGGCCTTGGTCGAGGGACCGCGTGAGCGACTCCGCCTCCAGCGCCCGGGCGCGGCCGGCGATGCCGAAATCGAGGACCTTCGCGCCGGTCTCGGTGACGATCACGTTGGCGGGCTTGAGGTCGCAGTGGACGACGCCGCGGCGGTGCGCGTGGTCGAGCGCGGCCGCGACCTGGCTGCCGTAGCGCACGACGTCCTCGACGGGAAGCCCGGCCGGCCCGGCGAGTTGGTCGAGGCGCGTCCCGGGCAGAAGTTCCATCGCGAAGAAGACGCGGCCGTCCGCCTCGCCCACGTCGAAGATGGTGCAGATGTTCGGGTGGCTCAGCGCGGAGGCGGTCCGGGCTTCCCGCAGCAACTGCACCCGCCCGGCGGCTCCGCCGGCTTCTTCGGCCGACAGCAGCTTGACAGCGACGTCGCGCCCGAGCCGCCCGTCTCGCGCGCGGTACACCTCGCCCATTCCGCCGGCGCCGAGGGGGCCGAGGATCTGGTACGGGCCGAGAATGGTGCCGGGTCGCAGTGGCATCCAAAGTCCAGGTTGGCGCGGGGTAACACATCGATCATACCTGAGGTGCGCGGCCGGTCAGCCGGTCAGAAATGCTACGATCGCCCCGGGCCCTGCACCTCGTGCACCCTGCACGTGGCCCCCGCGCACCTTGCACTTAACCGTTAACCGTTAACCGTTGACCGTTGACCGTTGACCGTTGACCTTGCACCTTGCACCTTGCACTTTGCACTTTGCACTTTGCACTTGCACTTTGACCCTTTGTCACCTTCGTAGAATGCACATCCCCGACGGTTACCTGTCGCCCGCGACCTGCGCCGCGCTCTATGCCGGCGCCGCGCCGTTTTGGTACGTGGCCCTGCGCCGCGTGCGCCGGGCCCTGCACACGCGCCTCGTGCCCGTGCTGTCGCTCGTGGCGGCCTTCTCGTTCGTCGTGATGATGTTCAACATCCCGCTGCCCGGCGGGACGACGGGCCACGCCGTGGGCGTGGGGGTCGCGACCGTGATGCTGGGGCCGGCCGCCTCGATGCTCGCGGTGTCGATCGCCATCGTCATCCAGGCGTTCTTCTTCGGCGATGGCGGCATCACCGCCATCGGCGCCAACTCCTTCAACATGGCGGTGGTTGGCTCGCTGGTGGCGCACGTGGTCTACCGCGCGATCACCGGGCGCGCCGCGCTCGACTCGCGGACGCGGTGGGTGGCGGCCGGCATCGCCGGCTACGCCGCGAGCAACGCGGCGGCGCTGTGCGCGGCAGTCGAATTCGGCCTGCAACCAGCCTTGTATCGCGATGCGGCCGGGGCGCCGCTCTACGCGCCCTACCCGCTCGGCATCGCCATTCCCGCGATGATGATCGGCCATCTCACGCTTGCCGGCCTCGCCGAGGGCGTCGTCTCCGCGGGCGTCGTCGCGTTCGTGCAGCGGACCGATCGGCGCCTCCTCCTGCTCAACCCGGCACATGCTGCGCTGAATGGAGATCGCGCGGCGCGCGCGCGCCTGCGGCCGCTCTGGCTCGCGCTCGGCGTCCTGATGCTGTTGACGCCGGTCGGGATCCTCGCCAGCGGAACCGCATGGGGCGAGTGGGCGGCCTCCGATTTCTCGACCGCCTCTGGCCGCGCGGAAATTGCCGAAGCTTCGCTGCACCGGCCGCCACCGGCCGAGGCCCCGGCGGGCCTGAAGCGCCTGTCGTCTGCCTGGACGGCACCGTGGGCAGACTATGCGCCGGCGTTCGTTCGCAGTTCCGCGGTCGGTTACGCACTGTCGGCGATGTTCGGCGCCGGCCTCGTCGTGCTCCTCTCGCAAGGCATCGGCCGCCTGGTTTCTGCCCGCCGGCGGCGGGCGGGACGAGGTGAGGGTGCCGACGCGGTGCCCCGGTGAGGAGCCCCGCCCGGGGCTTCGTGGAACGGACGATTGCGTCGCTCCTCGCTGCCATGGAGCGGGCCCAGGGCGCGGAACGATCGGCGTCGGCCCCGGGCCTGCTGCAGCGAATCGACCCGCGGGTGAAACTCGCCGGCCTCCTCTCGCTCGTCGCGGCGGTGGTGTTCGCCCGAAACGCGGCGACCATCGGAAGCGTCTTCGCGATCGCCATCTTCGCCGCGCTTGCCTCGCGGGTGAGGCTCTCGACGCTTGCCGCCGGGGTGTGGGTCCAGGCGTTCATCTTCACCGGTGCGATCGCGCTGCCCGCGCTGGTGCTCACGCCAGGCGACCCGCTGATCTCGTCGCCGCTGCTGCCGTGGCCCGTCACCGCCCAGGGCTTCACGGCCGCGGGCTACCTGCTGCTCCGCGTGGAAGCCGCCGCCACGCTCGCCTACCTGCTCATCGTCACCACGCCGTGGACGCACGTGCTCAAGGCGCTGCGCGTCTTCCGCGTCCCGGTCGTCCTCGTCGTCGTGCTCGGCATGACCTATCGGTACATCCTGCTGACGCTCGAGACGGCGCGCGACATGTTCGAGGCGCACCGCGCGCGGGCCGTGGCGCGGCCGCGCGGCATGGACGGGGCGCGGCAGGCCGTAGGGAGCGTGGCCGTGCTGCTGTCGAAGACGATCGGCTTGAGCGGCGAAGTGTACCTGGCGATGCTGGCGCGCGGCTTCAGGGGCGAGGTGCGCGTCCTGGATGACTTCCGCATGGCCGCGTTCGACTGGCTGGCGCTCGCGTCGTTCGAGGCGCTGGCGGCCGCCGCCATCTGGGCGGGGCGATGATGCTGTTCGAGCTCGCCGAGGTCAGCTTCTCCTACCAGGACGTGGCGGCCATCCGCTCGCTGACCTTGCAGGTCCCGGAATCCACGCGCGTCGCGCTCGTGGGAGCCAACGGCTCCGGCAAGTCCACGCTGCTCCGGCTGCTCGACGGTCTCTACTTCCCCGACGCAGGCGCCGTCCGTTTCCGCGGCGACGCGATCACCGAGGGGAGCTTCGCGAGCGACGCCTTCTCTGAATCGTTCCGCCGGCGCGTGGGGCTCGTGTTCCAGAACCCGGACGTGCAGTTGTTCAACCCGACGGTGTTCGACGAAGTCGCGTTCGGGCCGCTGCAACTCGGTTGGACGAAAGCCGACGTTCGATCGCGGGTTGCCGACATGCTGGAACGGATGCGCCTCACGCACGTGCGCGACCGGGCGCCGCAGCGGCTTTCGGGCGGGGAGAAGAAGCGCGTCGCGCTGGCCAGCGTGCTGGTCATGGACCCCGAGGTGCTGCTGCTCGACGAGCCGACGGCGGCGCTGGACCCTCGGAGCCGCAGCGAGGTCATCGACCTGCTGGTGGGCTGGAGCGACGGCTCCAAGTCGGTGATCACCGCGACGCACGACCTGGACGCGCTCGAGGAGATTGCCGACCGCTGCTGCGTGCTGCACGAGGGCGAGCTGGTGGCCGACGCTCGGCCAGCGGACATCCTCCGGGACACCGCCCTCCTCGACCGGACCAACCTGATCCACGTGCACCGCCACCGCCACGGCGCGCAGCTGCACGTGCACCCGCACGTGCACCGGCATCACGAGCACGGGGAGAACAAGGCGTAAGACTCAAGGCCAGCCCGGCCGCCAAATCGTCAAATCGCGAAATCGCAAAACGGCAAATCGTCAAATCGTCAAAGCGCAAAATTGCGAAAATGACGCATGACTCCCCGAATCCTGCTGGACTTCATGCGTCGCCACCGCGTCGCCGTGCAGGCAGCGGTCTCGCCCTCCGGCGCGCCGCAGGCGGCCCTTGTCGGGATTGCGGTCACCGACCGGTTCGAGATCGTGTTCGACACGATCGACACGACCCGGAAAGCCGCGAACCTCCGACAGAACCCGCGCATCGCCCTGGTCATCGGCGGCTGGGGTCCCGGAGACGAACGCACGGTGCAGGTCGAAGGTGTGGCGGACGAACCCGCTGGCGCAGATCTCGCCCGCCTGAAACTGGAGGTACTACGCCGTCTACCCGGACGGGCCGAGTCGAGCGGCCTGGCCCGGCCTGATCCACGTTCGCGTGCGGCCGACGTGGATCAGGTACAGCGACTTCGGCCAGAATCCACCGGAGATCGCCGAGTATCGGGCGAAGGATCTCGTCCCGTAGCCGTCTCGCCTGTCGTCAGCGAGAGGAGGGAGTCGCCTCGCGTTGACGCTAGGGTTCGATGATGATCTTTGGCGGGGAGCACCCCGGAGCGTCAACCGGACCGTGATCGGTATACACGGTCACCACGTATTCAATCTCTCCATATTCCTTTGTGATGAACGTGAAGTCCGCGCGCCCGTGCGGAGCCACCGGAAAGGACTCGGCCAGGATGGTTGCCAGCGGCTCAGGGAAGACCTTCTGCAGCAAGGACTGGCGCGACGAGAAATCCGGGCTGGGCTCGACCACACCGTCGGGAAACTGAATCGTCACCGGCCACTTCGTTCCGTTCCCGAACTGGAAACCGTCGTCGCGCCTGCGCCAGACGACCGGGGGATGTACCTTGAATCCCTGGCCGTGAGTGTGAACAAACGCATCCGGCATGGCTCCTCCTTGCTGTGTCGTCATGGCCGTTCCTTCTTGCCTTTGCTGGCGCGCGTCACCAGCGCCGTGTAGCGGGGATCCTTCCTGAGCGCGTCCATTTGCGGGTCGATCCCGAAGTCGGCCGGGTCGTAGCCGGCTCGGAGCGCGGCGGCGGCCGTCGTGAGGGCCGCCTCGCGGTCGCCCAGACGTTCGTAGGCGGACGCCGCCCTGGCCAGGTCTTCGGCCGAGGGGTTGACGGCGAGCGTTTCCCGCAGCACCCGACGCGCGGGATCCGCCTGGCCCGTCATCGCGTAGGCGTCTGCGAGCTCCGCAAGCATGCTGGCGTTCTTCGCGTCGACACGGCGTTCTTCCTCGAACAGCGCAATGGCCCGCGCCAACGCCTCGGCCGCACGCGGGCGCTCTCCGGGCGCCCAGTAATACGCGGCGCCGAGGTTGCGCCAGATCGTCGCCTCGCGCGCAGACACCTGTACGGCTTGCTCGAAGGTCCTCGCCGCCTCCGTGAAGCGGCGCGCGGTGAACTGAAGGGTGCCGAGGTTCGAGAGCGCCGGGCCGTAGCGCGCCAGCCGCAGCGCCGACTTGAGGGCGGCCTCCGCTTCGTCCGTTCGCCCTTGCGCCAGCGCCACGCCCCCGAGGTTCGACCATGCACGGGGATTGTCGGGCGCGACGGCGACCGCCTTCTCCAGTTCGGCCTTCGCCTCGGGCAGTCGGTTTCGGGCGTAGAAGAAGGCCCCGAGCGCGTTGTGGTTGGCCCACGAATCGGGGCGCAGCTCGATCGCCTTCCGCAGCGCGGCCTCGGCCTTCTCGAACTGCCCCCCACGCTGGTACGCCAGGCCGAGCTCGCGGCGCGCGTCGGCGTTCATCGGGTTCCGGGCAATCGCCTGCGCGAACGCCTTCTCGGCCTCCGCCATCTCCCTCCTCTGCGCGTGCAGCATCCCGAGCGCCATCCACGTCGCGGGCCGCGTGTCGTCGAGGGCGAGCGCCTTCGACAGGGATGCCGCCGCCAGGTCGAGGTCCTCCGGGTGCTTCGTCAGGCGGTACAGCCGCAGCCGCGCCTCACCCAGGCCGGCGTGCGCCGCCGCGTAGCGCGGGTCGAGGTCGATGGCCCGATTGAACAGGTCGATGGCCCGCGTGAGGCTTTGCTCCTGCTCATACCGATCCAGCGCGCTCCTCGCTTGCTGATACGGCGTCTGCCCGAGTCCCTGCGCGAAGAGGACACCCGCCTCGGCAACCTGTGGAGCGTTTCGGCTCCACGTGGCTTTCTTCTGGCTGTCCAGTTCGACGCGCAGGAGCTGCACGATGAGCGTGGCGACGGCTTCGGGCGAGAAGCTGCCGGGCGGGAACGTCCGCGACTCGCCCCCGAGCTGGCGCACCTCCTCGGCGTCCGCGAGGCTGGCGCTGACGACGAGGTCTTTTCCGGATCGATGGACGGCGATGCTCACCGCGACCGTCGCCCCGACCACGCGGCGGGCGGCGCTTGGCGTGGCCACCCCCGCTTCGCGCACCTCCGCCGCGGGGATGACAGCGACGGCGCTGCCCACCCGGTTCAGATCGGCGAGCCGCACGACAACGTAGTCCAACAGGCCCGCACAGCACAGCGCGCCGTCGTCGGCGCCGGGCGCTACGGCGATCGGCAGCACCGCCACGCGCACCTGATCCGGCATGCGAGGCGCCGGGCGCAGCCATCGGACCAGCACGTCGCGGGCCGGCCCGGCGAGAAGTACCCCCGCAACCGCCAGGACGAGGGCCAGCGCGACGGGCCAGGCTCGCCGCCGTGAGGCGCGCGGATTGGGCGGCGCGAGCCGGACGGCGTCGCTGCTCGCTTCGGAGAGGTGATCGCGCACGCTCTTCAGCTCGCCCGCCAGATCCCGGGTGGACGCGTAGCGGCTGGCGGGCTCCTTCGCCAGGCACCGCTCGATGGCCCAGCGTGCCGGTGCGGGGAAGGTCGGGTTGAGAGTGGCGATCGACTCCGGCTCCCGCTCGATGATGGCGTTCAGCGTCTGGACGAGGGAATCGGCGGCGAACGCGCGGCGGCCGGTGGCCAGTTCGTACAACACGGTGCCGAGCGAGAACTGGTCGCTGCGGTAATCGACGTCCGCGCCGATCGCCTGTTCCGGCGACATGTAGCCCGCTGTGCCGAGGACCAGTCCGGGCAGCGTCGAACTCGGGGCGCGCGTGTCGGCGTCTCCGCCGCGGGTCACGGCCGGCACCGGTTCCCCAGGCGCCGCCTCACGCAGCTTGACGAGGCCGAAGTCGAGGATCTTCACGAAGCCGTCGCTCGTGACCATGACGTTCTCGGGCTTCAGGTCGCGATGGACGATCCCGGCTTCGTGCGCCTTGGCCAGCCCTTCGGCCAGCTGCACACCGATGTCGAGCACCTTGCGGGTGGCGAGAGGGCGCTTCTCGATCACCTGCCGGAGAGTCGAGCCCTCCACTTTCTCCATGACGATGAAGGGGAGGCCAGACGCCTGGCCGACCTCGTGGATGGTGACGATGTTGGGGTGGTTGAGGGAGGAGGCAGCGCGGGCCTCCTGCGCGAAGCGGGCGAGGCGGTCGCGATCCGACGCGAAGCGCTCGGGCAGGACCTTGACGGCCACTTCGCGGCCAAGGTCCGAGTCGCGCGCTCGGAACACCTCGCCCATGCCTCCGGCCCCGAGGCGGTCGAGCAGGTCGTACCGTCCGATGCGGTCGCCGGGGACGAAGGGCATAGGCGCTGCGGGATGAGCCTACTCCCGAATGGCGGGGCTGAACAAACGGAAAAATGCCACCATGAGCCGAAAGCGGCGGCGCGGACGAAGGCCGCGCGCCTGGGGCCGGTGAGGGCGCGGCACCTGTGATAGACTTTGGTGATTCTGCGCCTGCCGGAAAGGCGCAGGCGGACGCAGGCATCCCCGCCCGCCTCCGTCGCGTCTCACTTGCGCGCCCGTAGCTCAGCTGGATAGAGCGTCGGCCTCCGGAGCCGAAGGCCACAGGTTCGAATCCTGTCGGGCGCGCCACATTTCGACCGGTTGAGTGACAAACGGGTGACAATCGTGCGGGGTTTCCCGCGTGGTCGTCTCCTCCACCGGCACCGGTCGGGCGCGTCTTCCAGCTCACCTCCAAGCCCTCTTCGCAATTCCTCATCCGTCACGTTCAGGTACCGCTGCGTCTGCTGCAGGCTGGCGTGTCCGAGCATCAGCTGGATGATGCGGATGTCCACGCCGTCGGCGAGCAGTCGTGAGGCGCCTTCGTGCCGAAGGTCGTGCCAGTGCAGGTCGATCTTCCGCAGCTGCAGCCGGTTCCACTCGGCGTTCTCCCGTCCGCGGCTCCGGCGCGGCTCGATGCCATAGGCGAGGAGCCGCAGCGCGTCCCACCCGGTCTGGATGTTCGGCTGGTACTCGCCGCACTCCGACCCGAACACGTAGGCGTTCGGACCGAGCGGCTTCCGCCGTTCGAGAATCTCGACCAGCCGCCCTTCCGGGTTGAAGGGAATCCGGCGGTTCTCGCGGTCCTTGGTCGTGTGACCCGGGATGCCGATCGTGTGGTTGTCCCAATCGACGCGCTTGTTCTGGATGAGCAGCATCTCGCCGCGCCGGCAGCACAACTCCAGCGCGCCGATGATCCGGTCGCGCATCATCGGCCCTGCGTACCGGTGCTGCCACGTGTTCATGGCGTCTGCTGCGGCCAGTAGTCGCCTCTCCTCCTCTCTCGAGATGCGCCGATCGCGCATCGTCTCGTGCTTCTTGTTCATCCGTACGCCGAACCGGTGGAACGGCGACTTGTCGATGAGCGGCGGCGTCTGGGCCTGGCCCCAGTGAATCGCCGCCCGGAGCGTGGCGAGCAGCTTGTGGAGCGTCGCCACCTCGACCTTCTTCGGCGTACTTCGAACCGGTCTTGAACGTGTTGATCACCTCCGGATCCTCGAGCTCCCTGACGCGCCGGTCGCCGAAGTGCTCCTTGAGGATCTTGATCCGGCTCTGGATCGTGTCGGCGCTCCGCAGGTCGGCCGGCTTCACCTGGCGGTCGAAGTAGAGGTCGAGGAAGCCGGCGACGAGCTGCGGGTCGACGACCTCCGCCCGCTTGACCGTGGGCTTCGGCCGAGGATCGCGGCCGGCCTTGATCTCGCCGATGAAGAGGCGCTCCCAGTCGCGCGCCTCCTCGATCGACTCGATGGGCCGCTGCTTCCCGACCTCCATCCTCGGGATGGCGAAGTCGTTCGCCGGCATCCGATACCGGGTCCCTCGGAACATCACGTCGAACCACAGGTGCTCCAGGCACCGGCGGCCGTTGCCGCATTCCCCGCGGCACTTGCGCCTGATGGCCATACGCCCTCCTTCATCGTTGCTCCTTTCGTTGTTGCCTCCGTTCAGAACCCGTCTTCGCCTCTGGCTGCTGTCTGGCCGCCGCCGCGCTCCGCGCGAACGCGGGCCATCGTCGGCGCGCCCCGCCGGATCCAGTCCAGAACGTCCTCGCGTCGGAACCGCCGGCACCTGACGCCGAATCGCTGCGAGACGAGCAGGCCGCGCAGATAGGCGCGCCTCACCGTCTCCTCGTGGCAGCCCACGAACTCGGCCACCTCGTACGTCGTCAGCAGCCGGCGCGGCAGGCC
Organism: uncultured Acidobacteriota bacterium; assembly: GCA_963724775.1. GTDB lineage: Bacteria > Acidobacteriota > Vicinamibacteria > Vicinamibacterales > Fen-181 > CAVRWB01. The sequence goes on along the minus strand of CAVRWB010000010.1, from coordinate 233,143 downwards.
GTCGGCGTCCGCTGGTGCTCCCACGTTCGAGAGGCTGGTCCCCCGAGTATCGCCCGATTCCACGACTTCCCTGTTCCTCATGACGTCCTCCACGGCCGCGGTGTCCGGCGTCTGGCCGGACGGGTTGAATGGGTGGGTGGACGAGCCGGTGAACGCCACGCCGGGTGCTGGACTTCGTCGAGCACCGAGGACGCGGCCGGCTCGGCGGGAACATGGAGGTCAGCGCGGCGGTGTGCCGGGCGGCGCCTGGTCCCAGGTGACGCGGCGGGCGGAGCGCAGGCCCGTGTTGGCGTGCACTCCGTTCAACGCCAGGGTCGAGCAACCGTCGCTGCGCGGGCGGATGTGCGCGAACGCATCGACGGATTCGACGTGGGCCACGCGGCGCCATCTCGTGGCGAGGAGTCGCTCGCAGTAGCCTGCGACTGTCAGACGTTGTCTCGAGTTGGGTTTGCTTCGTGGCCGAGGCGCTGAGCGCGACGGTGTGAAGCTTGTCCACGTGGCCGTGTGGGCGACGCGGAGGGTGGCGACGGATCGCCACGGGAGAAGATAAACTCAAGTTAGGCGTGCCGGCCTGAGTTGTCAAGTGACCGCCGGGCGTTGTGTGCACTGGTCCCTCTCGTCTACACACCTCGGCACTGGACAACGCCCAGGCGTACGAACGAAGAGCGCGATCCCGTCTTGTCGTAACGATGGGGCGACCGAGGAGGACCCGAGCCGTCAAACCACTTCTCGGCGACGATCTCCCGAAGGCCCGGCTGCGCTACAATCGCAACGATTGGCGTTCGCGCTCGTCGAGCCGATTGCTCGACGAAGAACCGGGGGAACGGCATGGCCGACGAATCTCGCATTACGTTCAACCCGCAGCAGTGCGGCGGGAAGCCGTGCATTCGCGGGATGCGCATCCGCGTGAGCGACATCCTCGAGATGCTCGCAGCCGGCGTCTCCGAAGCTCAGATCCTGGCCGACTTCCCCGACCTCGAAACAGAGGATATCCGTGCCTGCCTGCGGTTCGCCGCCCGTCGGGCTGACCTGTCGAGGCTCGTTGCGTGATTGTCTGGGTCGACGCCCAACTCCCGCCACAACTCGCGAGCTGGCTGGCAGCAACGTTCGGTGTCGATGCGCAGGCTCTCGTGAATCTCGGACTGCGCGATGCAAACGACTTCGATATCTTCGAGCGCGCCAAGGCGGCCGGGGTCGTACTGATCAGCAAGGACTCGGACTTCGTCGAACTCGTGTCGCGTTTCGGTCCGCCGCCGCAGCTGTTGTGGGTGACCTGCGGGAACGTGACGAACGAGCGCCTACGCAACGTCTTCGCGACGGTGTTCAGCAGCGCATGCGCATCTGCTCGACGAGGGCCGCGCCATCGTCGAAATTGGTGATAGATCCTGACGACTCCCTGCCCTTCAACCTCCATGTCATGCGTTCGCTTCTCGGATGCCGAAGGAGGGAGTCCTGGTCGATGGGAGACGATCGCTACAGTGGCGCGACGCGGCCGTAGAGACTGGAACGAGGGGCTTGCCGAGGACCTTCGCGACAAAACGTTCGCGCGGGAATTCCTCCTGGCAGCCATCGACGAAGGAGTGTCGATCCAGGTCGCGCTGGGCAAGGTGATCCGTGCGATGGGGGTGAAGGAGTTCGCGGCCTCGGTCGGACATGGCCCCTCCGAACGTCCTGCGGGCCATCAACCCGCGTCACAATCCCACGCAGGACACGCTCAATCGCCTCCTGCGCCCATTTCGCTTGCGTCTGAGCCTCGCGCCCATCGAGCGCAAGCGACTCACCGCCGCGTGAACGGGACTCATAGGGCAGCAGCCTGATCGCGACATGAAGAAGGAATACGACTTCCGGAACGCAAAGCGGGGCCAGGCGGTGCGACGCAAAGACAGGACGCGCGTCACCATACACCTCGACACCGACTTGCTCGAGGAGTTGCGCAGACGCGCCGATGCCCCAGGCAGCGGCTACCAGACGCTAATCAATGTCGCGCTTCGCCAGTACCCTCGGCCGCTCCGCTGAGCCCTTGGACGCGGCGACGATCCGGCGGATCGTTCGAGAAGAATTGCGGAAGACCGGGTAAAACAATCCGCTCGGGAATGGAGCGGTTGCGCGAGGACACACCGCCCGATGCCGAGGGATGAATCGTGACCAGGCGAAGTACAGATCCCACGCAGGAGTGGCTACCACTGTGCAACCACAAGTCCAGACCAGACGCCGTTCACTCGTCTCGAAGGGCAACCACGGGGTCGACCTTCGACGCGCGGCGAGCCGGCGCGTAGCACGCCAGAAACGCGACCAGCAGGAGGAACCCCGCCGCTCCGACAAACGTCTGCGCCTCCAGTGGTTCAACGCGATAAAGCATGCCCCGGATGGTGCCGGCGAACCCGACTGCGATGGCGGTGCCGCCTAGCACTCCAGCGGCAGCGAGTGACATGCCCCGCCCGAGAATCCAGCTCAGGATTTCGCGCCGTGATGCCCCGAGAGCGACCCGGATGCCGATCTCGTGTGTTCGTCGGGCTGTGTAGTACGCGAGCAAACCGTAGATGCCGATGACTGCCAGAAGGACCGCGATCCCTGTGAGGGCGGCCAGAAGCATCGACGTGAAGTGCAATCGTGCGCTCGCATCGGAGACGATTTCCGAGCCCGTTCGGACGTCGCTCACGAACATCTGGCCGGGATAGATCTGCAGGGCCGCCTGGCGCACAGCACTTGCCAGCGCGCTGGGATCGCCAACCGTCCGCACGATCACTGAGCGGCGGTTGAGCGGTACCTGCGGCTCCGGCAGATACACTGCAGGCTGTGCCTCTTCCCCCTTACCGAACCGTCCCGGCTCGCCAATGACACCCACAACCAGGTACCAAACGGTCTCGTTCGTAAACCTAATCATGGGCGCTATCCTGCGGCCGACGGAGTTGCCGCCGGGAAAGTAGCGCCTTGCCATGGCTTCGTTGACCACGGCGACGGGCTGCGAGGACGGCAGATCGGAATCCGCAAGCCAGCGGCCACGGAGGAGATTCGCCGACATCATGTCGAAGAAGTTCGGCGACACAATGTGCAGTTCGGCCGGCTGATAGGCCTGCGCGATCGCATCGACCCCGCTGTCTGCCTTGAAGGAATTGGGGTAGCTGGGGAGTGGGAAACTGTCCGCAACGGCCACCGCGCGGACGCCGGGCATGCCAGCCACCCGCTCGTTGAAGTCCTTGAACAAGGAAACCTTCAGGCTACTGAAATCGCTGAGCGTGCGGGCGGCATGGTTCGAGAAGCTCACGTCCACGACCAGCATGCGTTCGGGCTGGAAACGAACGTTGGTGTCAAGGAGCGCACGGAAGCTCCTGGTGAGCATCACCGTGGCCGTGAGCAGGACCAGCGTGAAACACACCTCCGAGACGAGCAGGAGACTCCCTGGCCGACGAAACGCCGAGCCGACGTGTCTCCCGCTTCGGGTTCCGTGTTTGAGCAGGGGATTTAGGTCCGGCCGCAGGACGCGGATAGCCGGTACAAGTCCGAACCCGGCGGTTGCGCCGATGGAGACGGCTGCGGACACGAACAAGAGGCGCCAGTCCAGCGCGACCACGTCGAACCTCGGAATGTAGAGTGACGCCGGTAGCAACGCGAGAAAGGCGCGCATTCCCCAGTAGGCCAAGAGAAGACCAAGAAAGCCGCCCACACCCGCGAGCACGGCGACCTCGGCGAAGGCACCACGCACCAGCGCACCGCGCCCGGCTCCGAGCGCCGCTCGAAGGGCATAGTCACGTTCGCGGCTTACCGCGCGGACGAGGAGCAGGTGTCCGACGTTCGCGCAGCCAATGAGCAAGAGCGAGCCAACGGCAGCCAGCAGCACCCAGAGGAGCGTCCGGACGTCGCGGATGAGTTCAAACTCGAGGGACACCACGGCGGTGCGCTCACCCTCGTAATACTTTCGGTGGTCGCGCTCGATTCGGCTGCCAATGATGTCGACTTCTGCCTGCGCCTGCCGCAGGCTGATGCCCTTGCGAAGGCGGCCGAGGACCGTGAAGTCGTTGGACGGAATGAAGCGGTCCGAGGAGCACTGAAGGTTCACCCAGACGTCGGCTTTCTCGGGCACCAGAGGAAAGGGGAATTCGAACGCTTCGGGCATGACGCCGACGACCAGGTAGTCGGTTCGCTCGCCAGCAAAGTTGAGCGAGAGGGTTTGGCCGACGACGTCCGGCCGGCTTCCGTAGCGCCGCCGCCAGAAGTCGTGGTTCAGGATGGCAACCTGTGCGCTGCCCGGAGCCGCGTCGGCGGCGACGAACGGTCGGCCAAGCATGGGGGAGACACCCAACACCGCAAAGAGTCGGTGAGTGCAACTGGCTCTCGAGATGCGTTCCTCCGTGCCCCAGACTTTCGACGCAAACATCGACGTCTTCGGCGATGGAGGAAGGAACGGAGCCAGGGCCTCGAAGCTCTGCCCTTCACGTTCGAATACCGGGAACGCCGAACCCATCAGCGGCAAGTGCTCCGCGCCGCTCTTGAGATTGTGATCCCACAGCATCACGAGGCGGCCCGGGTCTGGGTAGGGCATGGGACGAAAGACAAGTCCGTAGAGCGCGCTGAAGATCGCCGTGCTTGCGCCGATCACCAGGGCCAGCGCCAGGATGGCAACGAGCGCGAACCCTGGGCTCCGCCGCAGGGACCGGACGGCGAACCTCAGGTCCTGGAGCAGCGAATCGAGAAACAAGGCGCGTACGTCGCGGACGGCCTCCTTGGTCTGGGTCGGCCCACCCAAATCGCGCAATGCGATCCGCCGAGCTTCGGCCGGCGCCATACCCCTCGCCACGTTCGCCTGGATCTCCATTTCCAGGTGCAACTGCAGTTCCTCTTCTGCCTCTGAGTAGACGCGGTTTCGGCGGACGAGGCCACCAAGGTAAGCCGCCAGTCGAGTGAGCACTGCGGGCCTCCGAAACGCAGGTGTCTAGGTCCTGCGCAGAATGCGGCGCATCGATAGGGCGAACTGCTCCCAGCTATCGGTCTCGGTCGCCAGTTGTTCACGGCCGGCTTCGGTGATTGTGTAGACGCGCGCCCGCCGGTTGTTCTCGGATGGCGCCATCTCCGACGTGATGTAGCCGCGCAGTTCCAACCGGTGGAGTGCCGGGTACAGTGAGCCTTGGCTGGCGCTCAGGCCTTCGCGCGAGACTTGGCGAATCCGGTTGGAGATACCCCACCCGTGATTGGGTCCGAGGGCGAGGATCTTCAGTATGAGAAGGTCGAGCGTGCCTTGGAGAAGATCGGTCTTTGGCAAAGCGTGGCTTTTGTCGAATCGCGAGAGGAACTATGAGCCACGGACCCCTCGGAGGTCAAGGGGAGTCATTGCGGGGTTCGGCGATTCAAGGAACACCGCCGTCCGGAGGCCCGTCACGAACCAGAGGCCAAGAGGCGGTGGTGCCAGTTCCACAACAGTCTCCGGCAGACCTCACTGAGCGATGGCGGGCCATGCCGACGCTCCGATAGTGGCCTCGCTGACGGGAGCGCACAGGTCGGGTCAAGGCCGCGAAGCGGCGAGCGGAGCGAGCGGAGCCTTGACCCGACCGAGCACTCCCGCAAGATGCCATGTCGGAGCGACGGCGTGGACGGGTGAATAGCGCGGTCACAAAGACCGGTCAGGACGCGGCGTCTCTTGCGCTCCCTGGGCTCTCGCGGTTCATCTCACTCTTCGCAGATTGGGCGCTTCTCCGTTTTGACGGCCGATAGGAGCGTCATCTCATCACCGCCAGCCACACGTCGTAGGTGGGTCTAGTTACCGTCTGGCCGCCGACTACCCACTGGCTCTGTGACTTCAGGCGGTACTCATTGCCGTTGCCGTCGTGTCGCCCAGAGGCCTTGTAGTCCAGAGTCACTGCCAAAAGGCCTGCCACCGGAAGCTCGGACAATTCCTCACGTTCCGAGATTCCGTTGTGGTTCGCGTCGCGCCAAAGGCGCAGTCGACCGTAGAGCGCATCTCGATTATCGATTAGATCATCCACCATGCTGGAGCCGTACCCCGGGCCTTGACCGAACTTTAGTGCCTCAAAACCATTTGCCGCCGTCGGTGTTCTCGTGTCCGCGTAAGCCGGCGTAGCGTTCCCGAAGAACTCCGTCCCGTCGTCGACGATGCCGTTTCCATTTCGATGGTACACGAGGAACGCGATGTTCGAGTTGGGTGGCGTCCACGCAACTTGCTCCTGCCGTCCGTCTCCGTCGATATCGAACCGAACCCCATCTTCGAGCGTCGTGAGATGAAACCCCTCGCCCGTTGTATCGAGGACGACGGGGCAATTATTCGGGACACACCGGGAACCGTCCCAGTACCCGACGTCGGGGGTACATGCCGCTTGGGCGTCCGCATATCCCACGTCACTTCCACAGGACCGCTTCTTGTACCCATGTACACCCACTCGTAACCGTACCAGATCGTCCAGTGCTTCGAGCGTGCGATGTACGTTCCGTCCTGGTAGGCATGGCGTACGAAGGTGACGTTGGCAACGTAGGCGCCTGTGTTTGTTACCGCTCCCCCAGCGAGCCCGTCGACCCAGGCCTCGACCTCACTGGTGACGGGACATGCGACTAGTTCCCGGGCGGTCTCGGCGTAACCTTGCACAGGACCGTGGTTACTGGCCGGGACGTAATACCCGGCCAAAGTCACGGTGACGGCACCGCAGCTCGGCTGACCAAAGGCTCGAGTCACGAACAGCGAGCAGGAAAGGAGAAACACCGCGGTCACCAGCGTCACAACCCGTGTCAGCATCGTCGCCTCCTGTGCGTGCAGACGAAACCCCTGACTTGTGGCCAGCCGAAAACGTCGTCTCGCGCGACCGTCGCTCATTGGGGGTATCGAAAGCGTTGCAGTTCCGCGGGCGCGATAGAAACGCTGATACTGCGACGCTGTTCGGCGACAAACGCCAGAAGTGAATCGCGGGCGTCATCGGAGAGAGTGGCGAGCAGCCTGTCTCGGGCGGCAAGGACATCTTGGCGGTAGTCAAATTCTGCCCTCAGCTGCGCGTCCTTTACCGCCTCGACGGACGCTCCTCGCATGTCGGCCTCCAAGCGCTGCACGCGAATGCGGCAGCGACCTTCGCGATCAGCCTGAGCGTCCACCTCCCGGTAGATCGTCTGCCGTTCCGGCTCGGCCATTCGCAGCCTGTCCGTGAACCCGTTGAGCGACGCCTTCTTGGCTGCTCTGAGCGTGCGGAAGGTGGACTGCCAGGCTAACCACTCGGGTATCTCCTCCGGGTGTTTGGCTCCCTCAATCAGCACTTTCTCGCGGCTCGTTTGCCCAGTCTGTGCCTTAAGGCCTACGACGCAGGTGGCGGCGACCGCCAACAGCAAGAGCTTCACGATCTTGGCCATAGCGCCTTCCCTCCTCCCGATGTGTAGCGATCGCCCACGCTGCGTGCGCCGATGTTATTCTCTTCAACGCTCGGATTCATCGGCCTCCGCGTTCGCTGGGCCGTCTTGCTCAGTGGTCGCACTTGGCCACGGAGCTCGCGATCGAGGGGCGGCAGTCGTTGCGGACTGAGAGCCGCATCCCCCGCACCCTTCGTCGCAGCAGCTCCCGCACGTCGCCTGCACTCGGCAAGCGCACGTCTTGATCCCGCTGCAGACGACGCAACATTCGGACTGGTTCTGTGGCGATGCCGGCGTGCCAACCGGCTCCCAGGCGTCCATCCATTCGACGTCCAGACGGTAGCCGCCGTGGGCGATGGGCAACACCTCCCCGAGACTCAGCGTGACTACCGTCGCGGGTTGAAGAGCGGCGTCAGCCGAGCGGTCTGCCGTGGGCTCGGGCTCGATTGACGCGGCGATGTCGATTCGGCCATCCGGGCGGATCGTCGGCGTGAGCCGAAGCGTGGACAGGCCTGGCCACGTGATCGACGCGTGACCTCCCGCCTGCACGGTGACCGTTGTATTCCGACCAAACCAGTCGTGGAGTCGTAGTAGTATTCCCGCACCCGGATGCTGGGTTGCCCCCCTCACAGGACCGGTCGCCACGCTGGTGGAACAGAGCAGCGTAGCGAGGATCACCAAGCTCTTCATTCTCATTAGGCTCCCTTCTGCGACGGCCATGAGGTAACTTGGCCTTGTGCGGGAAGCTAGCCCGGCCGCCCGGGAGGAGCAAGGGACAAGAAGCGTCAGAAGCTGCCATGGCAACTTCTGACTACTCTTGACAGCATTCGCCGCGCGACACGCGAGACGGACATGCCATCATCGGGCCCTGGGCCGAAGGATTCCGACAGCCGTTTGATCGGTGGAAGGCCATCGCCGCCCACCTTCACGTCTCACCGCGCACAGCGGTCAGGTGGGCGGACGCCTTCAGATTACCGGTTCAGCGCGTGCCTCGCGGCAACCGGCCCTTGGTCTTCGCGGAGGTCGACGAACTCGACGGCTGGTGGAAATCAGGCGCCGCGGCCCAGGCGCGGCGCGAGACCGCGCATTCCGAGGGCGCCGCTCGATCCGACATCTCGCCCGGTTTCGACGCCGCAACGCCGGACCCCGACGCCCACGCGGTGCCCAGCGAAGACGGTGACCGTCTCTCTGCTCGAGGGCGGCGTCTCAAACGTCTGATCACAGGAGTGGTGGTGACCCTGCTCGTGGTGATCGCAGTGTGGGGGTGGGCGTTTCGGCGTCCGGCGGCGAGCGACCACGCCGCTCGCCTCGCCTCGCGGCTCGCCGATGGCGCGCACGGTGAGGCGGTGTCAAGCGACCTGGTCGAGCTGCGAGTGACCGTCGCGGGACGCCGCGAGGCCGCTGTCCAGGTGGCCGAAGGGGAAATGGCGCGCATCGAAACGGCCAAGAGCAGGCTCGGCATGCAGGCGCGCCAGGCCGGCGGTCGACTCACGCTGGTCGTGTCTCGGCTGGAGACTCTTGGGTCTGGTGAATCGGCGACGTCGATCGGCAGCTACAGCCTGGATTCGAGGTCTGAAACCGCCCAGATCGACGTCAACGGCGAACCGACGGCCGTCACCTGGTCCGGCCCCCTAGCGTCGCCACATCAGGCTAACCGCGAACCGTGCTGCATGGTCTGCGGCGGCGTGACAATCTGCGGCCAAGTCGTCTCGGCCAACTGCGGGAGTTGCCGGGGAAAAGAACGCGCCAGCCAGCAGGGCCAGACACGCTAACAGCCCGATGGCATGGTGGAACTGACGCTGAGTACCCGACGATGAGCAACATGGCACGAACGAGAGGAACGCCCTGACGTCGTGAAGATCGTTCTTGAGTACGTTGCCATCGTTTCTCTGATAGCGGCGTCGGGAACTACGTTCTGGCGGCACCCCGGGCGCTTTCGGGTCAGCACGGCGCCGGCGGCATATCAGCGGATTCCCGCCAGCCTCATATCCCTCAAGAGCGCTCATGTAAGAGGCCACCGCACCGCACGCGTTGGAACACTCGTCTTTGTTGACTTTGAGAGCGACTCACCGACGAGGTCGTTCCAACTGGCCGGAGCGCAGCAAGGGACGATCTTGTTGCACTCTTACGGCCGTATAGTGACGGACGCGTGATCTGGAGGAGGCTCGTCGTCAGATCCTGCTCGTTGACATGGTCGGGAGGCCCGCGCCTTGACTGTCACCGTGGACGTGTCTGCCTCAGACCAGCCGTCACTTCGATAACCGCACCTTCGATGGAGTGCGGAGGGCGGGTCAAGGCCGCGCAGCGGCGAGCGCAGCGAGCGGAGCCTTGACACGACCGAGCACTCCGCACAATCCAACGTCGGAGCGACGGCGACCCTGTGATACGCGCCATCGCGAACACCGGTCACGACCGCCTCGTGGGCAGCCTCCATGTCGAGGTCACGACACCGTTTCGACGTTGCCCCGCCGCTGACTTTGGCGGTGCTATGCGACGTGCTTTGCGCGTCGGCTTTGCTCGCGGTCCACGCGGTGGATTCTCGCCGCCCTTCGCGCGTATGACGGCAAGCGAACCTTGGTCCATCGGCATCACTGAGAACGGCACCGACAAGCTGGGCGTGAGCGACCCCGGGGACAGGCCGGGGTCAGGGTGCCGGGGGGCACCCCGGGGTCGCTCACGCCCAGTTCCCTGCTTACACTCCTGACGGTGAGGGCGATTCGGGCGGCAAAGAACGCCGCCCGCGAACGGCGCCTCGAGGGTCGCTATAACACGCACGGCCAATAGTTGGTCGTCCTGAAGGCGGGCATGCGCGCGCTCTTGGGCCTTCGTCTTTGTTGTCGCAGAGCAGTCAGCCAGGAGGGTTGAGAACGTGCGGAGCCTTGAGCCTCCCCCTGTTCCCCCTGCTCAACCCCGACCCGAGACCAACCTGAAGCAGCAACCAGGGGAGAGAGGTGGCCGTATCGGTGGCCGAGTACGCGCCATTCGACGCGCCGGCCGGCACGGTCGCCGAGGCCGAGAAGCGGGCCCACTTCGCGCTCGACGACCGCCTGCCAGGCTGCCTCCACGAGCCTCTCGTCCGGCGCGAAGACGAGTTGGATGGTCCACGCGGGAATCGCTGACAAGAGGGCGTGGTGGCGCCGGAGAAATGGTCGAAAGTCCACGCACGGACGAGCGTGTCACCGGGTAGACGAACACCGCTCGGTTCGGTGCTTCGACACCGATCGGCAAGGCATCGGGAAACAGACGGGAGGACGAGGCTCCACCGGCTCGGGAAGCGTGTTGAGGCAGGCTCACGCGCGGGATTCCGCAACCGATCGTGAAGTGCTCGACCTTCTCGTGCTCACCGCCGAACCACGCCACCTGCGGCGCTTCCAGGACGGCGTCGAGCAGCATCAGCCGGGGCATGACGGAGGCCGCCGGAACTGGGCGACGAAGCCGACTCTCAGCTCGTCCGATGGCAGCGTACAAGGGTCGGTGATGCACGTGGTAGACGAGCGCCCGATTGTGAAGGCACGGGCAGACGGATGCGAATCCGCAGCTCACCAGGCGCTCGAAGAACCGGTTGATCCTGTGCCCGTACGCGACGTCGGCGAACGTCGCGTACTGCCGCGGCAGGCAGACGCCGGAGTGGGTCATCACGGTCACCAGGAAGCGCGCCTGGCGCTCGGTGAAGCCCAGTTCGTGCGACGGCGTCGATGCGTTCCTGGGCCGTCATGACAGCACCTCCTCGGCCAGGCCGGGACTCCAGCGGCGTCCTCCGCGGCTGCCGCCGCCGCCACGCCCGAACACGCCTACTGAGCCAGCGTGGTACCGTGAGAAGCCGGAGCGTGCAACGGCGGCCGCGTGGGCGCCTCGATAGTGCTCCGTGGTGACCTCGATGTCCTCCTCGCGCGTTCGCCCGCGCTCGTCCTCCCACTCGATACGGACATCGGGAAAGTGCACCTGTTCGTCGAAGTACGGCAGGTTGTGCTCGACCGCCCAGAGGGCGATCTCTTCGGCATCGCGGTCCGGGCGCCCGTCGCTGTCGTCGCGGTCTCGATTGCGCTCCTGCAGGAAGCGCTGGTACTCGCGCTTGAGCTCGTAGTCGAGGACGGCGCGTCGGATACGCCCGCCGCGTTCGGTAATGCCCTCCGCGGCGCGCTCGTAGGCTCGATAGACCTGGACGTCGTGTGCGAGCTCGCGCGGCTTCCTGACGCCCGCGTAGAACGCCTGGCGAGCATGCTCGCCGGTGTTGCGCCGGTGCTCGTGGAGGAGGTCACGCCCCTCCTTCGTGAGCGTGACCACGTGGTCGCGCCGGCCACCCAGGCGGGCCGTTTCGACCAGGCCGGCTTCCCGGAGATGCCTCAGGTCGCCGCGGCGCGGGTCCAGTGGCTTGCCATCGTGATCGCGGAGGTCGCTCGAGGAGACAACCCGAAACGCGCCGACAGTCGCGAGCGTGCGACTCTCCGACCCGCGAAGCTCGTACGAGCGGTCGCGCAGCGAGATCTCCTGGCGCTCGCGCTCTCGCGGCAGATTCAGGTCGCGCATGAATACGTCGCGGGGATCGACGCTCCGATCGCGTTCCTCGGCAGGCCCTCGACCACTTCGGTGGCGATCGAGTCCTTCGCGGTCGTCACGGTCTCGAGCATCGTCGAGCGGATCGTATCGATCGAACATGATGACGCTCCTGATCTGCGAAGAACTCACGGACACCTGAAGCGGGGTGGGCACGTCTCCGACCGGCGAGTTCCGCAGGCGTTGCCTTGCCGCCCGCCCGAATCGCGAACCTGGAGGTTCGCGCCACACCTGGGCGGGCATGCAAGGCGGCGCCGAGGACTGTTTGAGCAAGGGCGGAGATGTGCCCATCCCGCCATCACCGCATGGGAGCGGCGAACTCGTTTACGAAACGGCTCAGTGGTGACAAACGGGTGACAATCGTGCGCGGTCTCGGGTGGGAAGCAGTTGCCTCCCACCCGAGAAAAGGCCCGTAAAATCAGGAGGAATCGTCTGGAGTGGTGTCAGGCGGTTTGGTCCCGCCACCCTCCGGAGCCGAAGGCCACAGGTTCGAATCCTGTCGGGCGCGCCACCCTCCGCTCGCGCTCGCCCCCTTCGCACACTCTCGCGCGAGCTACGGTTGGCTACGCCACCAGACGCGCCGAAGCACCGTCAGGTGCGAAGGCGGGTCGGGCGCGCCACTTACCTCCTGCAATTTCAACCACTTACAAGGTAGCGCCCGAAGACGCTCTCTGCCGTTCGGTCCTGGGTGCGCGGCGTCAACTATTCGACACGAAACGGGGTCAGACACCACTCAGGTGGAGGTGGTGTCTGACCCTCGTCGAGTCGAGTCTGACGGCGCCTGGAGCGGTGCTAATTCAAGTGGAACGCGGCGCTGATCGTCGCGAGCGGAGATTTGAAGCTCCCCAACTGGCCTGCCACGGCGGTCTCGGCGTTCGCGGTGCTGTTGGCAGCGATGACGTCCTGCACCTTCTTCACATGGTCAAAGAGCGTCGTCACCTGCGCCGATGCCGGCTTCGCGTCCTTGACTGACGATCCCAGCGCCTTGGCGGCTTCACCCACCCGTTTCGCGTCCGCCACCATCGCCTTTCTCGTGGTTTCGGGGGTGGCCTTGTCCTTCTTCAGCCCGTTGTCGAGAGCGCTGGCGAGCTGTTTGCTCGACTGCTCGATTGCGACCGTCGCATCAACGATCTCCTTGTCAGAGTAGCGGCGGAACTTCTGGTCTTGCGCCGGCGGGAACGTCGCACCGGTACTCGGCCGCGAGCTTGCCCAGCACGTTCGCGTGGGCTTGCCACTCAGACGCGCCCTTCATGTTGGGGCCCTGCTTGTCCACGTAATTGTGAATGCGGACGGCGTCCTTCATGAAGGCGCCCACCTCGGTGCTGGCCGACGAATTGTCGGAGAACCGGCTCTTGGCAAGGTCGAGCGCGGTCTTGTAGTCCTCGCCAATCTTCTTGACAACGACCTCGACGTCTGGCCCTTTGTACGTCGCGTTCTTGAGCTCGTTGTCAAAGGTGTCCCAACAGCGGTCGAATGTGCTCTTGGACTGTTCGATGAGGGTTTTCACGTCCTTGTCGTACAGCCGGGTCGGCTGCGCGGCCGCGGGCATCGCCACTGCGAGGGCTACGAGCGCGAGCATGAGAATCTTGGCAGTCTTCATGGCATCCTTCCCATCATTCGGCCGCGGCCCGGCCGGGGCAGGCGCCCCTCTCGGGTGCCGCAGACTCCCCCTTTTTAATGGTACCACAGACCGGAGGTCTCTGGCGGTTCTCCTTCGGCCCAGGGCAAACGTATCTACATGGGACTTGTACGAAATCGTACATGGTGTACGTGGGATGACACCCAGGAGGTGTCATGCCGAGACGCCGAGCGCCCGCCATGTCGGCCACTTCGCCGCGGTTCCCGATCCCCGCGTCCGACGCACGCGTCGCCATGAGCTCTCCGCCATTCTCGTGATCACCCTCTGCGCGGTCATCTGCGGGGCCGATGACTGGGTGGCCAGCCCAATCCGGTGGCGGCTGCTCACCGACCGCCTTGAAGGACACGATGTCCCACAGCGGTCAGAAGGAGGACTTCCAGGTTGCGCGCTGCGTCGGCGTCGCGCTGATGAACGAATCCGGGGGACAGGCGCGCGAGCTGTTCCAGATGTTCTCGAACCACCCGAGCATACTGAAACAAACGGCGTTCATCTCCGGCCGGTTCTCACAGTCGTTCCTCGCGTGGTTCATCCAGTCCTCCTTCGTCATGTGGTCGCGGCCGCGCGCGGTTCGCGACGAGGGACGTCAACTGGTAGCCATAGCGGCGTCCGACAGCGGCCCGTTTCACGCAGAGATCCTCTCTTCCCCCTTCATCGAGGGTTGGATAGTGATGGCGCAAGCCCCGGTCCGGTTCCCGCTCGCCACGACCGACCCCCAGCGCCGGAGCGTCCTGTCGATCAGCGTGGACGACCAGTCCGGCGGCAAGCCGCGGCTGTACAGCGCAACACTGGCGGAGGGTCTGCAGATTCAGCACGCATGGCGTCCCGTCTTCCGCGACACTGACGGCGACGGGCGGCCGGAAGTATGGGTTCGGTACAATGCGACGGCGGGGGATGGATTCAGGCAGGTGCTGGAGGCGTATCGGATCGCCAGCGGCGAGACGCTGGTGCTCGACAAACGGTTCACTGGCGATTTCGAGGGCATCGCGCGCTTGCTCGAGGACGGAACGGTCGAAGTCGCGAGCGGCTTCACGGCTTCCGGTGCCGGTCACCTGGACTTCGAACAACACCGCGTCGAGCGATGGAGCTACGTCGGCGACAGCTGGAAGAAGGTCGAGTCGAAAGAGATACCGCACCTACTCCGGCGCGAGGACTGGAAGAAGTTCTACGACCTCGATGACGGAAGGTAGGCCGCAGCGTTGGCGAGGCGCCACCTGCTCTGTTCGCCGAGCTCGGCAATGAAGGCGCTCCAGATCGCCAGTAAGCTCTCTGCTGGCACGGCCGGCGGTACCGCCGGTTCGCTGAGGGCGCCACATCATGGCTCTTCCGCGGAGCGGCAGCCGTCGCGGGTAACGAACTGGGCATCGAGCCGGCGGGCGATGCTGAGTCGGCGCCCTTTCATCGGTGGGCCGCACCTCCCGATGTTGGTGACGACATCCGGATGATCCGGGACTGGCTAGGGTTGGAGCGGGCTTGCAACAGAGCTTGCAGGAACACCTCAGCAACATGGTCGACGAACAATCGCGAAATCTGAGTGCGCATTTGGCGGGTGGGCCGACGCTCGATCAGCGACATGCGCCTTGCAAGAACTCGCAAGGAATTCCTGGACACGGGCCCACAGACGGCCGCGAACGACCTACCTCGACGACACGAGGACTAGATTTTCTTGGGATTTCCGCGATCTGGCGCGGTCGGCTCCATTTCGGAAACAGCTCCGGAGCCGAAGGCCACAGGTTCGAATCCTGTCGGGCGCGCCACATTTAAGTCCCCAGTCACAATAGCTTGAAGCGTTAGCGGACGCCGGGCCTGCAATGGGGCCGAAGGCCTATCGAGGCGATTGCTTGCAACGCTCTTGCAAGGAATCGCGGCAAGTGAGCCGACGAATTTCATTGTCAAGAACACGCAGCGCCGCGACGAGCGGTCACGGGAGCTTCAAGACGCGTGTAATCCACCCTCGCGCGCCCTCCTGGCGACACAAGGCTATCGCCTTTTCGATTTCCTCTTGGCAGAGAAACCGCGAGTGATCACACGGCTTGCCGGTGCGGTGCTTGATGAGCACGGGAAGCCCACGAGGATCGCGCAGTTGTCCCAATGCCCAGACGGCGTGGTTCCGTTGTGCGAGCGCGTGTTTCCCCGAGTCCACGTAGGCGGAAAGCGCCTCGACGCGGTCGCCGCTGAACTCTCGCCTTGCCTCGTCGCCGAACTCACGGGCACCAAACTGGACCCACCATCCGAGGCCAACGAACGCTAAACCCTGAGCTCACTCGCGTTGACCACGCGCCGCGCGACGTCCAGCGCGTGAACCGGGCGGTTGTCGCTCGGTGGGATGGTCAACGCAAACGAGTCGAAGGGTAGGACGATGGCGATGGCGGCTACGAGTAGCAGCAGCGGCCACCAATAGCGGAACCAGCGAGAGACGGGCACGGTGCTTGCGGTCATCGGGACGTGGAGATTCTACGCCTATCACACGCGTCATCTGAATGGCGCGGCCTTCATGATGTCCTCGTGTTTAGTGGTCTCGTGTTCGTTCGCCCAACTCCGGCATCCACCCGCAGCGGTTCATAATCGCAAACCGCCGTCGCTGGATGCCGGGGTTGGGCGGTAGTCGACCCAGACGCTGCGGCAATCGCGGGCAGGACGCGTTCCGGATCACACCCGTTCAGGCCAGCGCCCCACGCTGCATTGAACTCAACGACTGCCCAGCCTCGCCCCGTGATGAAGCCAACGTCGACAACGTACGCGCGCGGCCCCGGGATCCCCTGGACGATCTCTCGCGCCAGAGCGGCAGCAACGTCCGCGTCGCCCGCGCCTTCATAGACCGCACAATCGAGTACGTCGCCGTCGAGCACAAATGAACGAGCCTCGGCGGAGAATTCGACAATCTCGGAGACGACGATCGCCGTTTCGGCGGCCAAGCCCTGACACTCGGCGATCAGGTCCTCGGGTGAGGCGTATACGCGCGCCCGAAACTGCTTCGGAGTGAGCGGCTTTGCAAATAGTGGATACGTGAGCTGTGACGCCGCACCAATCGTCTGCCTAGCCAAGGAGCGCCGGGTGCCCGCGCCGGTCACGGCAAGAATCAGATCATTCGGTGGGGCGATGAGGGTCAGGTCGAACTTCTGCTGAACGACCAGACAAAACGCATCGTTGCCATAGACTCGGACTTTGTCGGCCGCGATCACGGGTGGTTCCCAGAACCGATCGAGCCGTACCACGGTGCCACCGCCGCGTTCCCAGGCGGCGGCGACAGCGTCGCGCTCAACATCGGCCTTCTGTGGTATGAGGAGGATCAGATCTTCCGTGTTCATTCGGCTCCTGGAACGCTGCCGCTGAGCCGCGCGCTCGGCGTTGCCGGCTCCAGCGGCTTGTTAGCCATTCTTGGCTCTTTCCGCCTTTCTCGGCCATGCCTCCCCCAGCGCGTGCCTGGCTTCCGCGTCGCGACATCGCCCCTCCGGCCGTTCGGCAGTCCGGTTCATCTGGCCGAGCGGCGACGCCTCGCGAGGCGATCGAGGATCAGGCCGCCGGCCAGCGCCGCGAGGCCGCTGCCAACGAGCGCAATCGCCCAGGCCGGCCTATCGCGCCAGTGGTTGTGATTGGCGATCTCGAACAACGCCCAGCCGATGCTGATCAACCCCGCGTAGTAGAAGCTGCGGCGTTGATGATGGTGGCTGAGCACGCAGGATCCGAGCGAGAGACAGAGATACAACCAGTCGAAACCGAGCGCGTAGTCTCCCGTCGAGCAGAGATACCCGAGCGGTTTAAGGGCCAAGAACGACGACAACACGAAGAGCAGCGAACCTGCCCGCTGCATCACCGCCGAGCCCCGCCGCTCGATCACAGCCGCCGCCAGGTACATGACGAGGCCGTTGAGGGACATGGCCGTCAGCGTCCGCAGCATCACGGCGGTCTCGGCCCGGCCCTTCCACGACTCCATCGAGATGCGCAGGTACTCGAGCGCCTTGCCGTGCTGCGCCAGCAGTTCCAGCACGACGACGAGGGTCACGACGCCACCGAGGTAGAGCGGACGCGCAAACCACGGCCGCCGGCCGCGCTCCAGGATGTACCCCATCACAAAATACACCGCGACCAGCGGCGCGAGATGCAGCGCGACGCGGTCCCACGCCTCTTCGTCCAGGACCCACCGGCGGAGGCCGAAGTCCGCGAGAATCGCGAGCGCCATCAGGAACGCCAACAGCGTGAACACGGTGCTCAGCGTGACGGTACGAGTCCGAAGCGCGAGCAGCGCGGACCAGAGGCACGCGACGAAGATCGTGACCTGCAACTGGTGGTTCGACAGCTTGCCGTGCGTGAACAGCTGGCCGGTTGCTTCCGCCAGTTCCTTCGGCACCGCCAGCACGTTCGCTTCGTTGAGGAAGATCATCAGGAACAGCGGAAGGAGGGCCACCCCTCCGAGCACGAAGGCGACGGCCACCGCCGGATGGCCCTTTCGATGCAAGCGTGCCGCGGCCAGGTTCAGGCCGAGGAACGGCAGCGCGAGGACGAGGAAGGGATTACCGAGTCCGCTCACGGCGTCGCGGGCGTAGGCGCCGAAGTAGAACAGCGCGCCGGCAATCAGGAAGAAGGCACCAAGGTACAACGCGATCTGCGACCAGGACAGCGTGCGGCTTGCGAGGATCCACTCGTCCTCGCGAACCTCCAGGCTCCGGTAGGATGAGGCGATACGCTCCGCTTCGTGGGGGTAGATGAGGCCCAGGCGGTGCCACTCGGCCACTTGACCGAGGTGCGGCCCGACACGAGTCTCGAGAGCCGACGCGTAGAGTGTCGGCCTTGCGAGTACCGGCTGGTTCTCCAGGTAGCGCCGCAGGTCGAGCGCCATCTCGTGCGCCGACTGGTAACGCGCGACCGGGTCGGTCTCCATCGCCTTGAGCGCGATGGCCTGGAGAGGCTCGGGTACGCGGCGATCGACCTCCACCGGCAGCCGCGGCCGGCCTTCCATGATCGCCGCGACCACTTCCGACTCGGTCGCGCCAGAGTACGGCACGGTGCCGCACAGCAGCTCGTACAGAATCACGCCGAGCGCGTGAACGTCCGCCCTCGCGTCGATCGCCCGTTTCCGGTCCAGCTGTTCCGGCGCGAGGTACGGGAGCGTGCCCCGCAGGTGGCCGTGCGCCGGGTTCCCCCCGCTCAGTCCGAAGTCGAGGATCTTCGGCATGAGCGCCGCGTCGAGCATGATGTTGGAAGGCTTCAGGTCGCGATGCTGGATCCCGAGCCCGTGAGCGCGATGGATCGCCTCGGCCACCTGCTCCACGATTCGGGCGCGCTGGTGGTATTCGAGGGACGGCGCGACGCGGTCCAACTCGAACCCTTCGACGAACTCCATCACGATGACGGGAGGGTTCGCGTCGGCCCGGAACTCGAAGATCTGGACGATGCGCGGGTCCTTGAAGAGCGCGAGGGCCCGGGCCTCCCGGAGGAAATCTCCGAAGGCGGCTGACGCCTCCCGGCCCTGTCGAATCAGCTTCGCGGCGACGAGGCGATCGAGCTGAAGGTCGCGTAACTTGTAGACCTCACCCATCCCGCCCGCACCGAGTCGCTCGATCGTCTGAAAGCCCTGGACTTGCGGAAGGTCGGGGTGTAAGCCCGTAGGAGATCCGCCGGGCGTGTCCATCCCGGAGAGGCCGGAAGACCGGTCATCTCCGGGCGCCGCCAGCTGCAGGTAGGAAGCGATCAGGGCATCATGCGGTGCCACCCAGTCCCGGTTCCCGGGGCTCGGTGCCTCGGGAGAGTGCACCGGCTCGCCGCCCAGGTGGTCCTGGACAAAACGAGCGAGCCGCGCTTCCACCTCGGCTTCGTCTGCCATGGCATCCCCTTGGCGAACGACCTTCGGCTCCCTCACGGGTTTCCGGTGCCCTTTGCGAGCCGTCACAATACCACAGGGTGCCGAGTGGCTAGCGGTTCGTCGGTGCGGCGGCGGGGTCGTTCAGCGTCATCTCCACCTCGAACCACCATCGGGGCCGGTAGACGCCGTGAATTGGCACGCCGGCGAGCGCACCCGCACGTGGGTACTGCACCGCGAACTGCGTCTTTTCCCCCGTCTTCTTGTTGGTGATCAGGAACTCACCGTGGATCAAGTCCTCGAACGCCCGCCCGCGATAGCGGGCCGCAGCGATCCGCTTGGACGAGCGCAAGACCAGGTCGTAAGTCGTGCCGTTGAAGACGTACCGCACAACACGCCCGACCGGCGATGTCGCCGCGGGCTCACCGCCCTGGTGCCACGCCACGCTCTCCTGCACCACACCCTGCAGCGTCGGCAGGTACCCGGGTCGGACGCTCGGTGCGAGCGGGTACTCGCGGGGTTCGCGAGGCGAGGCTGGCAGTTGGCCGAGCACCCAGTCCAGGTCTCGGAACGTCGGGTCACGAGTGAGTGTCACGCGCATGGTACCGGTGATGCCCTTGTCCCCGACGACTTCCGTCCGGATCGCCTTGTAGAAGAACTGGTGCCTCCCGCCCTCGCCCTCGACACGCTTCTTATGACACCTCCGCGTTGTCGTCATTCTGACGCGAACGTGCGACGAGGTTACACGAATCGTCCGGAACTGCAGGGGCCGGACATCCGGCTATCTCGGTTTGCGGGAACTGTCGGCGCGTGCCGCAGCCGAGTTCGCAAGAGCGCCTGCCATTCCTCTCCGTGACAGCCTGAGGTTCCTGAGAAGGCGGACATGACTTTCCTGTCGACGACCGTGGACAGTCCCTCAACGCCTCCAGCGGCAGCGGCCGACGGCCACATGTTCCATGCGTTTGGCGGCGACGGGCTGTCCGGGGAGGGCTACGTGCGGAGGGCGGCCGCGAAGGTGATCGACCTCGTCATCCTCAATGTCGCCGAGGCCGTTGCCGGCATCTTCTTCACCGTGGGGGTCGTGGTCATGACTGGTGCGAGTGGCACCGCGGCAGAGGCCTTCGTCCGCCGCATGGGCCATAGCGCGATGCCGTTCCACCAGGGCGGAGGCCACCGCGAGTATCGAGAGCCAGCCGCCTCGGCGTCAATCGGGAACTGAAGCGGGCTGCGCCTACGTTCTTCGGAAGAACCGCTCCCACACAACGAGTGCGGTAACGATCGCCATCACCTGAAAGACGAAGTACAGGAAGATCATCGGCATGACCCCACCCAGCACTTCGCCCATCGAGATCGAGTTCATCGGGACCTCCCTGTTGGCCACGAAGGATCAGGCTGCTTTAGCCGTCTGCCCGTTCTCACGTTGTGGCGAACCCCGGTGCGGTGGCGCGCGCGCCGAGTTGGATCCCCGCGATCCCGAGCTCCTGGCACCGGACGCGCCAGGCCTCGGGACCCAGAGTCCCGTCACATAGCGAGTGCACCACCTCAAAGGGAGAGATGCATTCCGTTGCGCCCCCACGATGGACGAGGACGAGCGGCCTGCCAATGCCGTTGTCGAGTTCCCACCCGGCGTCGAGGAGGGCGACCCCCAGCCCCATCCCCAGCAAGCCGACGGCCCGTCTGACTTTTTCGTCGCGGCTCGCGGGGGGCACGATTTGGGCGCCCACGCCAACGTAAGCCTCGACGCCGACGGGCAGGTCATCGGATTCGAAACCGAGACAGCGAAAGGGCGTTTGCCCCGACCGCCTGGCGCCAGTTGGCGACGTAGACAACGCGCCCGACGTCGCTCCACTCCACGGGTCGAAGACGCTCGACCGCCTCTTGTCCGGCCGACCGCTTCAACAGCTCCCACGTCATCTCTTCGGCGTCGCCCAGGAGACCGGAAGCCGAGGTGTCAACCGTGCCGGCCGGAATCTCGACGCTGGTCCCCAACGCGGCCAGACGCTCGGCCAGCGAGGGGTGCGTGTCGAACTCTCCCGCTTTCCCTTCGGTGCGCGCGGCGGCACTGATCTCGCGGCAGCGACGGACGACGGCGTCCGATGACAGGAATGCCTGGAAACCGGAAGCGATAGATGGAAGGAATCCCGCCTGGAGCACGGGCACGACTTCCTGCTCCCAGTACCCGTTGAAGGCCGCCTCCACGGCGGGCGCCTTCTGGAGGGAGCGGGCCACGTGCGCGGCGCCTGCCACGCGGGCCGCTGTCTGGTCCGCAAGGAACTCCTGCTGTCGCGAGACCGCCCGGGTGAGGCGCATGAAGAGCGTGCCATAAACAACGAAGATCTTTTGCAGGGCGCGACCTTCGAGGCCCTGCAGCGTTCGCTCCATGGCCGCGCGCGTCTTGTAGATCCACGGACCGAGCGCCACGTCTCCGGACGAGTAGTGGCCGAATTCGTGCGCGAGCACGGCGGTGAACTCCTCGACGGACAAAGCCTCCAGCAGTGGGAGGCCTACCCCCATCACTCGACGACTCCCGATGCCCATCATTCCGCCGCGATGGGTGACCCAGGCGTTGACGTCGTTCACGAGGAACACTTCAGCGGGTGGCGCCTGCCCGGTTGCCGCCGCCACCGAGTCGATCGCGTCGAACAGGCGGGGGTTGTTCTCACGGAAGAGGGCCGGCCCCGGCGGCTCGAATCGATCGACGCGCGGCAGGATCGCCCAGAGCAACGCGCCCGCGGCACCCAGGCAAAAGACGACAACCCGTCCGTAGATTCGGTGCGTGTAGACGTACTGGGCGTACGGCACCCAGAGGAGTGCGAGCGCGATGCCGATCGCGAGCACATAGAAGCCGACCATCAGGCCAAGTGCAAGAAACGCCCGCCTCACGACCCAGGACGGTTGCTCCATCGCGGCCCTCCAGGAGAAACAAGTGGCACGGACAAGACGAGCACGCTGCGGGCTTGCCGGTTGGCCCCAGCCGGGGGCAGATCGAGCATCACACGCAACGGGACGACGAGGCGGTAATCCAGGTGACACGCCCGCATTGTCATCGTTCTGACATGAACGTCGGACGAGGTTACAACATGAAGCGAGTGTTGCTCTCATCGGTCTTCTCGGTCTGGATTGCAGGAGGATGCGCGGTGGAAATGCGGGAAGTTCGCGCGTCGGTGAGCAACATCCCCTGCCACGCACGACCGGTCAGAGTGGGCGTCTATCGATAGCCCCTGGCGTAGACCGTCCGGTTGGTCGACGGCGGTCCACCAAGGGCTCCCCCGCGCGTGGTCTCGACCACCAGCGAGGGTTCGAACGGAGAAGCCGCGGACGGCTGCAGCCACATCGTCTGGGTGACCGTGTGCGTGCGCCAGCGGCCGTCCGCCGGATCCTGGAACGGATACAGCGTGGTGATGGCCAAACGGTTCCCGTCCCACGCGGCCCTCGACGTCGGGGGCGGGCCGGAGCGGCCGAGCAGCGGGGCGTTTGTCGTCTCCGATCCGTCGAGCGCGTAGCGGTAGCGGATCACCGGCTGGAGTTCCCGCGGCAGAAAGAACACTCGTTCGATGTCGAGCCGGTCCGCCTTGTGCACGATCGAGATCCGGTCGCCCCAGCCGCTGCCCAGCGTGGGCACGACCGTCGGAGCGGCGAGCAACGATGGCGGTGCGGAAGTGACGCTGGCCGTCGACCAGGTCCCGGAGAAGTCGGGAATCGGAAGTGCGTCAGTGCGAAGGCCCAGGGCGCTGCGGTCCGTTCGTGAATAGGTTGCCACGGGAGTGCCCGAACCCGTCGGGGGAGGCACGTACGGATCGTCGATGCCCCCCGGAACCCTGGGGTGCTGCTGCAGGGACGCCTCGAACTCGGCGACGATGCCATCCATCACGCTGATGACCCAGGGGTAGAAGTCCTTCACGTCCGTCTCTTCCCGGGGATCGACGCGGAGATCGAACAAGCGGTTCAGGTTGCCGGGATCGGGATCGGGCATCTCCGTCCGGAAGAGATACCAGAACTTCCAGTCCCGCCACTTCACGGCCATCACCTGGCCCTCCCGGGCCACGAACAGGACGCTGTCCCGGGCGGAACGCGCTGTCTCCTGGAGCAGCGGAAGCTGATCGCGGCCGTCGATTGGCCGGTCGCGCGGGACGATCTCCGGCGCGCCGACCGCCGCGGCGATCGTGGGCAGGATGTCGACCTCGTGGATGACCTGGGCCGACACCTGGCCCGGCCTGATCCGCCCGGGCCACCTGGCCACGCACGGAGTCCGGATGCCGCCTTCCATGGCGGAGTTGTAGTACCCGCGCCACGGGCCCGCCGCTCCCCGCCATGGGCGCCGCATCTCCGCGCCGTTGTCCGCCGTCCAGATGACCAGCGTGTTCTCTTCGATGCCAAGGCGCCGGACGGCGTCTGCCACCAAGCCGACGGTGTGGTCCATGTCCGCCATGGCGTCACCCACGTCGCCCGCTCCGGTCGTGCCCGCGAAGTCGGGGTGCGGGAGCGTGGGGAAATGGATCTGGGTCATCGGGAAGTACAGGAAGAACGGCTTGCCCAGCTTCACGTTCTTCTCCATGAAGCCGATTCCGCGCGCGGCGGCTTCACGGTCGATCGTGCGCCGCGAGTCGAGCGTGTAGGGCTTGACGCGCCGCGACGGATCGCCGGCGCGTCCCTCCCAGATGTAGGGAACCGGGGTCCTTGACGGATCGAACCCCTCGAAGGAGGAGTACTGCGCCGTGTCGCTGGTGCCCGGAATGCCCCACCATTCGTCGAATCCCTGGTCCGTCGGCTCGCGGCGGTCCTGCCAGGCGACGCCGCCGACGTCCCACTTGCCGAACAGTGCCGTCGCGTAGCCGCGCGACTGCAGCGCTTCGGCAATGGTGATCTCCCACAGCGTCATGCCCCCGGTGTAGCTGTCGCCGGTCCGCACGGAGTAGCGGCCCGTGAGCAGCGCGATCCGGGACGGGATGCACGAGTACTCCACGTTGAAGTTCGTGAGCCGGATGCCCTCGGCGGCGAGCCGATCGATGTTCGGCGTGCGAACGTCGCGCGCGCTCCCGTAGGCGCTCACCTCGCCCATCCCGACGTTGTCCGCGAACATCAGCACGATGTTGGGGGGGAGTGGACCGGGCCTGGGCGGGACCTGGGCCGCGGTAGGGATTGGCACGGCCAGGACGGCAGCGGCCAGCACGAGGCACGGGATGGTGACACCCTTCTTCACCAA
This sequence comes from uncultured Acidobacteriota bacterium, assembly GCA_963724775.1. Taxonomy (GTDB): domain Bacteria; phylum Acidobacteriota; class Vicinamibacteria; order Vicinamibacterales; family Fen-181; genus CAVRWB01. The sequence goes on along the minus strand of CAVRWB010000010.1, from coordinate 208,615 downwards.
CTCCTCCTATCGCGTGAGCGGTCAGGTCCAGGGCGAGGACGGCACGTCTCTTCACCAAGGCGGATCTGCGCTGGTCCGTGACTCTTCGGCTGGCTCTTCATCGGCGTCGCGACCCGAACTTCGTGATACGGACCAGCGCTATTTCGGGCGTCCCGCTACTCGACGATCTTGCTTGCGAACGTCGTTTGCTGACACTTGAAATACACGCCCGGGCAGACTTCGACGACGAGCCGAACCTGGCCAGGCGAGAGGGCCGTCAGCGTGGCCAAGTGCCCGGTGCCGGACGTGGCAAACGACGACCACTCGGCGGTCGATGGGGAAGCGGTGGTCCACTTGACCGTGCACATGCGACAGGGCGCGCCGCTCTTCAGCGCGGGGTTCACGGAAACGACTAGGCGGTCGCCGGCGTGCATGACGCGTGGGATCTCGGGGGTTAGGTTGAGTTCCAGGCGGCCAGCGGTGTTGGCTGCCCGTTTGTTCTCTGGAGCCGCGTGGGCGACTCCCAACAGGACGGCGTCTATGCCCGCCTTCTCGCGATCGCTCAGTGGTGAGCATGCCGGAAGGCAGAGACAGAGCCAAGCTCCAAGCACACGCCCAGGACTTCGCAACATGACGGTACTCCGCGCACTCTCGCAAATCGGCCCGTCAGCGCGGAAACGAGAACTCGCACCCGCCTTGGCAACAGCGAGACACTACCACTGCTGGTCGAGGAAAACTACTGGCCGTGAACCGCGAGCAGGATCAGCGGAACCCAACCCGCCATGCGTCTCGAAAAAGGACCCGCCGCCCCCGCCATCCCAATGTAACCTCCTCTCCCGTTCCAGTCATGGCAAAGTCGAGCCGCGCGCTCTGGCGACGAGTAGGTGCGGCAGTGGATGGCCGATGGCAGGACGATGGATCCCATCGCTGCTCGATGCCGTGTTCACCCTGCGTCCCGAACGATAGGAGAAATGCAATGAGAGTCCCGCTCACCGCGTTCGTCGCGACGGCCGCCGTCTTTGCCGCCATCACGGTTCCGACCGAGGCGAAGGCACCATTCAACCGGATCGTGGTCTTCGGAACGAGCCTGTCCGATTCCGGCAACGCGTTCGCGTTGCGCGGCGGGACGAACAATCCGCACGATTTCGAGTTCGACCCGCTCCTCGTGCCGGCAGTCCCGTACACCCGCGGCGGCCATCACTTGAGCAACGGCGCCACGTGGATCGAGCAGTTCGCGCGCTCCAGGGGCCTTGCCGGCACAGTTCGGCCGGCGTTTGCGTCTCGAGGCGAGGGCACCAACTACGCGGTGGCCGCGGCCCGCGCCAGGGAGGACAACCAGAACCTGAACTTCTCGGCGCAGGTGGACGCGTTCCTGAATGACGTTGGCTCCGCTGCACCGCCCGACGCGCTCTACGTGATTGACATGGGCGGCAACGACGTCCGCGACGCGCTCGTCGCATACCTGGGCGGCGGACCGCTCGCGGCCGCCGCGGTCCTCGAGCAGGCGAACGTCGCGATCGCTCAGAACATCCAGAGGCTCTACGTGGCTGGCGCCAGGAACTTCCTCGTGTGGCGCGTGCCCAACATCGGGCTGACGCCGGCGCTCCGCAGGCTCGACGTGATGAGTCCGGGAGCGACGACGCTGGCGGCAGGCCTGACGGTCGCGTTCAACGACGGCCTCGACGAGGTCGTGGGGCAGTCGTCTGCGTTGCCGGGCATCAGCATCGTAAGGCTCGACGCGTTTCAGTTGATCGACGCCATCGTGGCGAGTCCGGCCAACTTCGGGCTCTCGAACGTGACCGCCGCGTGCGTGACGACTATTGCGCCGTTCCACTGCGACCGTCCCGACGAGTTCCTGTTCTGGGATGGAATCCATCCAACCGCGGCGGGCCACGCCATCCTGGCGAAGGAGGCGGCGCGGGTTCTGGGGCAATAGAGTCGGAGTGCTGAGGGGTGCTGAACGGTGCCGTCCGAAAACGGCTGAGTGGTGACAACCGGCTGACAATCGTGCGCGGTCTCGGGTGGGAAGCAGTTGCCTCCCACCCGAGAAGAGGCCCGTTCCCCGGCTACTTGGCCGCTTCCAGCTTCGCCGCGGCTTCGGCGCCGGCCTTGCTCGCCTCGGCCTTCTGTGCCGGGGCCATCTCCTTCACCGCGACCGTGATCGTGAGGATCTTGCCCGTGAATGCGCTCGCCGTGGACGTGTAGTCTTCCGTCACGGGAGTGCCCTCGTCGATGCCCACGTCCGCCGTGTCGTCGCTGGAAAACGACATCGGCTCCGTGCGGTCGATCCGCGCCTCGGCCACCTTCTTGTCGTTCACGTAGAGCGTGCCCAGGCCGCCCTTGGCCAGCCCGCCGCCGTCATAGGCAAACTCGAACCGCACCGTCGCCCTGCCCGCGGGAACGGCCTGCGCGCCGGCAACGGTGAACCGCTGGAGGCCGAGGAAGTTGTACGCGTAGATCGGCTTGCCGCCCTTCATGTAGAGGCTCCACCCGCCGAAGCGTCCCCCCTGGGCGAGGATGACGCCGCTTGCGCCCCCGGCCGGGATGACCACCTCGGCGGTGATCGTGAACGAGCGGTTCTTCACGTTGATGAACGCGTCTTCCCTCATGCCCGTCATGCCGGGATAGAGCGTGAGCGACATGCGGTCACCCATGAGATCGGGCCGCCCGGCCAGCTTGGCGTTGAGGCGCTCGATGCTGCGGTCGTCGATGGGCAGCACGTGGTACTTCACGGCCTCCTTCATGAAGAGGTCCTGCAGTTCCTTCAGCTTCGCCGGGTTCCGGGCCGACAGGTCGTTCGCCAGGCTGAAGTCCGAGCGCGTGTCGTACAGCTCCCACCGGTCGTCGAGGAGGGCCGCCCGGGGCTTGGCCTCCCACGGCGCCTTGTGGATGGTTCCCGCGAACCAGCCATCGGCATAGATGGCGCGGTTGCCGATCATCTCGAAGTACTGGACCTTGTGCCGGCTCTCCGCCTTTGCGTCGTCGAAGGTGTAGACCATGCTGACGCCTTCGATCGGCGTCTGCACCGTGCCGTTCACGATCTTCGGCTCGGGGAGGCCGGCCGACTCCAGCACGGTGGGCGCCACGTCGATGACGTGATGGAACTGCGACCGGACCTCGCCCTTGGCCTTGATCCGCTTCGGCCAAGAGGCCACCATCCCGTTGCGTGTGCCACCGAAGTTCGACGCGACCTGCTTGGTCCAGGTGAACGGCGTATCGCCCGCGACCGCCCAGCCGGCGGCCATGTGGGGGTACGACGACGGGCCGCCCAGCTCGTCGTAGTGCTTCAGGATGTCCGCGGCGGTTTCCTGGACACCGTTGAAGTACGTCATCTCGTTGAACATGCCGTTCATGCCGCCCTCGGCGCTCGTGCCGTTGTCGCCGACGATGTAGAGCACGAGCGTGTTGTCGAGTTGCCCGACCTCCCTGATGGCATCGACGAGCCGGCCAATCTCGGTATCCGCGTACTCGCCGAAGGCAGCGAAGATTTCCATCTGGCGCGCGAACAGGCGCTTCTCGTCAGCCGACAACGCGCTCCAGTCCTTGATCGCCTCGGGCTTTGGCGCGAGCGTCGTCCCGGCCGGGACGACGCCGAGCTTGATCTGCCGGGCGAGGACTTCCTCTCGCATCGCGTCCCAGCCCTGGTCGAACCTGCCCTTGTACTTCGCAATCCACTCCTTCGGCACGTGGTGCGGGGCGTGCGTGGCGCCCGGCGCGAAGTACATGAAGAACGGCCGATCCGGCGTGAGCGACTTCTGGTACTGCACCCAGTTGATCGCCTTGTTCGTCATGTCGGTCATGAAGTGGTAGTTCGGGTCGTGCGGGAGTTCCACGCGGTTCATGCCGTGATAGACGAGGGGCGCCCACTGGTTGGTCTCGCCGCCCATGAACCCATAGAACTCGTCGAAGCCGGAGCGGTTCGGCCAGCGGGTGGTCGGGCCGGAGGGACTCACCTCCCAGGCCGCCGTCTCGTGGTTCTTGCCGAAGAAGCCGGTGCTGTAGCCGTTGAGGCGCAGCATCTCGGCGAGCGGCGCCACTTCGTCCGGGCGCTGCCCCGTGTTGCCCGGAAAGGCGGTCGCCGCCTCCGTGATCCCGCCCATGTTGTTCGTGTGGTGGTTGCGGCCGCTGAGCAGCGCCGTTCGCGTCGGCGAGCAGAGGGCCGTCGTGTGGAACTGGTTGTAGCGCAGGCCGTCGTTGGCCAGGCGCTCCACCGTCGGCATGTGGATCGGCCCGCCGAACGCGCTCGACATGCCGAAGCCCATGTCGTCAATCAGCACGATCAACACGTTCGGGGCGCCCTCGGGGGCCTTGATCTCGAAACGGGGCGGCGGCGTCGCCTTGCGCGCGTCCAGTTCGGTGATCGGCGGATACGCGGGTGCCCTGATCGGCAGCACCGTGCGATCCACCATGGCAGCCTGCGGCGTTGCGGCGGGCGCGGCAGGCTCCGGCTTGGCCTTGCACCCCGACGCGCCAACCGCCAACGTGACCAACAGACCGGCGAGCACCTTGCGCATGTAAACTCCTCGGATACGGCAACCGCTCATCGCCCCCGCCACTTGCGAGCACGACGCACGTCCAGAGAATGCAGGTGGAAAGCCCGGCAACCATTCTACAATGACGTGGGGAGAGCTGATCCGTCGCCGTGGGGACGCGGGTTCCGTCGATGTCGGACGGTTCGCCCGGCACCTATTGAAGGATGCGGGGCTGGAATGACCACAAGGTACCCGGTCGTTTTCGAGACTGAAGACAGTGGAGCGGTGAGCGCATATATCCCAGGCCTCCCAGTCTACGCGGCCGCGGACAGCGCTGGTGAGTAGCGGGATGACTGCGCGCCCATCGATCCTGCTGAAGGCGGCAAATAGACGGAGGGGTGGTGGTGCGCCCGCGCGCGGCATGGAGCGGCCAGGAGAGCGTGCTCAACCGCCCAGTCCGGGCGTTCCATGTCGCGGACGTGACGCTGGGCGAGTTTGTCCAACTCCTCGACACGTCAGACCGGATCAGACACTTTAGCAGCGACATGATCACCCCAGGCGACGAACGTCCACGGCGGGTCACTCTGGACTTCGACGGCGGCTCGCTGCTGGACGCTATCAATACTGTTGCGGATGTGATCGTTGGCGATCCCCTCCGGCTCGATCAGGCTGCCCACGATGATCCCTGAACGCCGAAGCCGATACCCGGCGTCCTCATACTCGTCGATCACTCGAGCGATGGAGCGCCGCCCGTACTCCTGGACCGACTCCACGAGCCTCGAGAGTCTCTGACCGGCCGGGCGCGCGGTTCCGAATCCCGCGTGATAGGGTTGGCGCGAGTCGGGGATCGCCGGGTCGCTCAGATCGACTCTCCGGCTGTCCAGGACACGGGGAGCCGCAGCCGGACCGGCGAGCACCACGGCGCTGGCCCACCCCGACTTCACGGTGAATCCCACGGCCGCGCGGAGTTTGCGCTGGTCCACGGTACCTCTCCTGCCCGTTGCGTGTGGGCAAAGCTGGAGCTTTGCCCCACACTTGTCAGGTGCCGCCGACTGCCTACTGCCTACTGCCTACCGCCTACTGCCAGCTGACGCGAGCGCCTACGAGTTCCTCGGCGCGGAACGTCAGTCCGACCGAGGGTTCATTGCCCGCGTCTGACGTCGAGGGCAACCTGCTCGACCGCTCGTCTCACTTCGAGCGCAACCTGCTTGCCCGCCCTGACGGCCGCCGCGGTCTCGAAGTTCGTGTTGTCCGCCATCGCCACGCCAATCTGCCTGTACGCGGCCCCCAGGCTCCGTGCATCGCGCACGCCCGGCATCCGGGCGATCTCCACCGCGTGCTGAAGTTCGTGCCCGAGGACGGCCATGAGACAACGGTCGGTGTTGGGGAGCCGGAGCACCACGCGCACGTAGCGAACCGAGGGCGTCGCGGCGACGACGTACGCCACGCCGTCCGCCCGCCCCGGCAGCCATCCCGTAATGATGTTGACGATCACGTCGGTGTCCTGCAGTTCGACCATTAGCCTGGCCACCGTCGGCGACAGCGCGCGGGCGCTCTCGAGGATCTCGCGTGCGCGCGCGTTCATTCCCCGAACGTGCTGGAGGCCGCGGAGCGACGGTTCTTGAGCGTCGGCAGGACAAGGAAGCGGAAGGAACATGACCCTGAGTGCGATCAGCCAGGTCAGACCAGTCATCGCAGCGCCCTCCTTCACGTGGCAGTGGGGGCCTGTTCGGTCGGCGAAGTGTGGGGAGCACGAGTCGAGCGGCCGGGGATGGGGACTTCCCTCACCTTGGAACTACTTCAACCGCGCTGGCGGCACGACCTTCGCCCGGCTGTCTCGAAAACAGCGCTGCGAGGATCACCGCCAGGAGCGGAGACCACGTATCCATCGTGTCGGGGGGCGCTTGGGATGCGCGGTATGGTGCGGGAGGTCGGCAGTATACGCCGATGAAATGTCAGGGCAAGGGGAATTTCGAGCTGACCGGCCGACAGCTCAGCCTTATTGCGTCATCCGAAACCGCTCGACTGTCAGGCTGAGCCTGCCGCCGATCGACGTCATCGCCCCAACGCGTCGCGGACGGCCGGCGAAAGGCGGTCCGCGTGTTTGCACAGCATCGTCACCTGCCAGCGCTCGTTCTCGGAGAGCGTCTTCTGGAACGCCGGCATCCCTGACAGCCGGATGCCGTTGGTCACCTTCCAGTAGATCGTCCCCTCCGGGTCGTCGGTCACCATCTCCTTCGCTTCGAAGAGGCCGGGCGGGTCGGGGAACATCCCTTTTGCGAGAGCTGTGCGGGGTTTGCCGGGGACGCCGTGGCACACCGCGCAGTTGTCGGCGTAGGTCATTGCGCCGTCGAGCATGTTCTGTTCGCTGACCGGCAGGGGATTCTTCCGCGTCGCGGACGGCCCGTAGCTGGCCCGGAGGGCGATGCGAGCGACGGTCCGCTCGAGCGGCAGGGGCTCTGCCGCCGTGCCCATCGGCACGCCGCCGCCGCGAACGAAGAAGTAGCCGCCGACCAGGAGGACGGCAATCCCGAACACGATCCCGAGACCGAACCACAGGACGCGCGACATGTGCTCTCCTCTCTTGGCGCTGGCGTTCTTTCGAGAATAGCAGACCTCCGGCCAGTTCAGCAGCCACCGATGTGCCGCGGCCGCCGATACCGTCTATCGTCGGCCCGGCGGCGTTGCTCGGGAAGCAGCGATCAGCCAGAAGGCGGCAGCTGCCCGACGGAATGGCCGCCGCTGCGGACGTGCGCCACCGACACCACCTCGACCGTATGGCGCGGGTGCGCAACTTGCATCAGAGGCCGCAACACAGCTGATTCGTCGAGTTTTCGGCACCTCATCCGTTTCGATGCCCACACCCCTGCTCCCGTCCGATCCATCCGCAGCGCGGATTGTGATTGCGGACGACCATACGCTGTTTCGGGAAGCCCTTCGGCTCGTGCTCTCGGCGGAGGGATTCTCTGTCGTTGGCGAAGCGTGCGATGGCGACGAAGCCGTTCGCTGCGTGGTCGAGCACCGCCCGGACGTTCTGCTGCTTGATCTGCAAATGCCGCGCGCAGGCGGCCTTGACGCACTCCGACAACTGAAGTCAGGCAACACGGGTGTCCGAACCGTGATCCTCACTGCCGCCATCTCGAACGAGGAGGTGGTCGCCGCCGTCACGCTCGGCGCATACGGTGTCGCGCTCAAGGACATGCCGTCGCCGCTCCTTTGCGAATGCGTGAGGGCGGTGGCACACGGTCAACACTGGATACGCCCTCAGGACATCCGCGAACTGGTCTCGGCGCTGCGCCACGCTCCAGCGGACGCGCTGCCGCCCCCAACACCGGCCGAGACGCTGACACCTCGCGAGCGACAGGTCGTTGCGGCCGTTCTGGAGGGGGCCACGAATCGCGACATCGGTGCCCACCTCCACCTGAGTACGCAGACTGTCAAGAACCACCTGCGGAGCGTCTTCGACAAGACGGGTGTGTCCAGCCGACTGGAGCTTGCGTTGTACGCGACTCGCCATGTCGTCCCCGCCAATGGCGGCGCCGCAACTGCGTTGATGTCACCGACACGCTGATGCGCCGCCATGCGGCAGTTCTCGCGGACCTCTTCGCGAGGATGCGGAAGATCATTCTGGTTGACCACCATCGTCCACACGGTTGGTGACGCCTTCCGTGGCTTTCCCCTCCTCGCGTCGGCACGGTGCCGCTCTCTCCCGGTGTAACATGAGTTCATCCGCGCAACACGCGTGTTTGCCAGGAGGGAACCGTGGAGACGTCACCCACGCCCGCCGCTCACCTCAATCCGTCCAAGACCCCCGACGAGTTCCGAAACTACGCCGCTGAGACACGCAGCACGGTCAAGGAGTTCTACCGGCTCAACCACGCGCACCAGACACTCGAGTTCGTGCTCGCCAAGAAGAAGGCGTATCTCGGGCTGAACCGGAAGCGCATGGGCGTCTGGGAGGCGCTCGAGTATCTCGAGACACTGGTCGACGACAGCGACCCGGATACCGACCTCACCCAGATCGAGCACGCCATGCAGACCGCGGAGGCCCTGAGGCGCGCGAACCAGCCCCGGTGGTTCATCGTCACCGGCCTCATCCACGACCTCGGGAAGATGATGTGCCTCTGGGGCGAGCCGCAATGGGCGGTCGTCGGCGACACGTTCCCGGTCGGCTGCGCCTTCTCGGACACGATCGTCTACCGCGAGTTCCTCGAGTTGAACCCGGATTGCCACCACCCCGTGTACTCGACGAAGCTCGGGATCTACGAGGAGGGCATCGGCCTCGATCGCGTGCACCTTTCGTGGGGGCACGACGAGTACATCTACCACGTGGTGAAGGACCACCTTCCCATCGGCGCACTGTATGCGCTGCGCTACCATTCGTTCTACCCGTGGCACAAGGAAGGCGCGTACGAGCACCTGACGAACGAGCAGGACCGCGAGAACCTGAAATGGGTGAAGGCGTTCAACCGGTACGACCTCTACTCGAAGGCGGACGGCAAGCCGGACACGAAGGCTCTGCGCCCCTTCTACGAGGAGCTCGCAGACGAGTTCTTTCCCGAGGCGCTCGACTGGTAGGCGATTGCCAGGGTGCCAGCGCGCTTCGCTCTTCCGCTCACCGCCGCAACGTGCGGCAAACACGTATGCATCGCGTGGTCAGATCTTCCCGAGCCGCTGCTGGATCTCGATCACCCGCATCTCAATCCCCTTGAGTTCCTTCAGCATCTCGACGCGGTTTCTCGCGAGCAGGTGACTGAACGCCATGACCGACGCGATCACGAGGTAGAAGCAGGCGTTCACACCGAGCCAGACGGCCTTCAGCTCCCCGTCGAACCACAAGCCCCCGGCGACCATGAGCGTGATCGCCACGAGCAGCGCGGTGGCGTATCCGGCCCCGGCAGCCCAGGATCCCCAACGCAGCCATCGTTCCTGGTCTCGTATCATTGTCTCCACCTTTCGACGGTAGGCCTGCGCGGCGCCGAGGTCCGGCTCCGCGCTCTGGAGGAACACTCCCCGGAGATCTTCGTCATTCATGACCGTGACCCTCGAGCAGGGCGCCGAGCACCATCTTCGCGTGGTGGATGCGCGATTTGACGGTGCCCGGCGGCGCACCGACAACGCGCGCAATCTCATCAATCGTCAGTCCCTCGCGGAATAGCAGCACCAGCACCTCGCGGTGCCGCCTGTCGAGGTGATCAAGCGCCGCCTGCACATCGAGCACATCGTCCGGCCGCAGGCCAGGCCCCGTCGGCAGGAACTCGTTGGTCGGGTCGAGGGCCTCCTCGGCGCCAACCCTTGCCGAATCGTCCCGCACTCGGTTGAGGGCGGTTCCCCGCGCCACTCGATACAGCCACGTCCGCAGAGCCTCCGGGGAGCGGAGCGCACCGATGGTCCGAAACACCTTGAGCCAGACCTCTTGGAGGACATCGAGTGCCGCATCCTCGTCGCCAAGCAGCTTCAGCACGTAATAGAACAGCGGCCGCTCCATCTCCGCGACGAGCAGCTCGAACCCTTCCGGTTCCCCGAGCTGACAGCGATACGCGATCCATGCGTCTCGCGCTCGGCGAGCGTCCTCTTCCATGGCTGATATATGGTCACCGGAAACGCCAAAGCGGTTCACGGGATCCTCCCCGACCATGACTCAGCTCCTCATGTCGCTGCTGTTGGTCCTTGGTGGTTGGCACGCGCCGCAAGGCCCAGCCCGGTAGCCGAGGCGCGAGCGGCGACGTTCGGACTGCTGGGCGACGGCTTCCCGCGATTGTTTGACAAAAGTCTCCATACCAGGCGTCTTCGCGACCTCGGCGCAGCGATAAACGCCGGAATCCGTTCTCTCCGTGCTCGGAAAGCAACTTGCACAAGCAGCTCTTGTTGAGAATCGCGCGGGCCGTCGAGGAACGGCGTGCCGAAGTCGCGTCCCCCGGTGGCCCGCGGAGCGGTCCAGGCTCCGACGTGCGTAGCAGCGAAGGGACACCCGCTCATGAGAACCGCACTCGTCGCCGCTCTTCTCGTCGCGCTCGCGCCTGCTCCGGGCCGCGCTCAATCGCTCGACGAGCACAAACGTTCCGTGGTGCTCGACGTGCTCACGGATCCGACGACGTATGCTCCGGCGATTGCATCGGAAATCGGGAAGTCTCTCGATTGGACCTCGTCCCAACGCCTGTTCGCGGCCGGCTACGTCGAAGACAATCCGTTCTACACGGTCTCGGGTCTTCCACATGACCGGCCCGTCTCGCGCGCGACCGGCCACGAGATCAATCTCGAGGTTTCGCTCCGCGTGCTCGCGTCGTCCGCCGCAAACAACGCGCTCGCCGGAGTCGCCACGCGGGCGCTCGCTGCTCGCTGGCCGGATCACAAGCGCTTCTTCCACGTCGCATCCGCGGTCGAGCGGGTTGCGTTCGCAGTCGGAACCGCATACGTGAACTCGGCGAAGAACTTCCGCCAGTGGCGAACGAACGTCAACACGGGGCGTTAGGGCTATGTCCCCCTTGGGGATTCGAACGTGTGTCTGGGCAATGGTGAAGGCGCTTCACTAGCCTAGGTGGCTCCCGCCCGGAAGGTCGCCGCTCTCCCCTCCCCGTTTGGACAATCAGCCGTTCTTATGGCGAACCGCAAGGCGGGCGCCGATCTGCACACCTGCAGGCCCGAATCCTGAATGACCACGCCGTCGCCAGCGGCGCGAAGCTCATGGTTGCGTCTCTTCACGCACCGAGCTTGCCGCCCAGGCAACCAATGCGACGGCGTTCACGTCCGACTGCACGGCGATATACTTCAAACACGCATATCGCCTGGAGGACGCCGCGTGTTCAGCCGTGAACTGAACAAGGGCGGCACCGAGCTCTTGATCCTCGCGCTGCTCGAGGCGCGCCCGCGGCATGGCTACGAGCTGGCCAAGCTGATCGAGAGCGGCCCAGGGGGACGATTCCGCCTACGCGTCGGATCGCTCTACCCGATCCTCTGCCGGCCCATTCCCCGAGGACGGTTCAGTATGTGCGGCACCAACATCGTCGGTGGGCTTCACGTCGGTTTCTTCGCGGCGACGGCGGCGGCGGCGGGCGTTGTTCTCGGAGTCCTGATGCCCGCCGGGGCTCAGGACGCCATGTTCTCGGCGGGCGACGCCTACGAGCGATTCATGGGTCGATGGAGCCGCGACCTGGCGCCCCTCCTCGTACGGTTTGCGCGGGTGCGCGACGGGGACCATGTCCTGGACATCGGATCGGGAACCGGGGCACTGGCCGCCGCCGTAGCGGCCGCTGCGCCCTCCAGCCGGGTCCTGGGCATCGAACCCGCGGCGCCGTACGTCGCGTTCGCGCAGACGCGTCATGGCAGCGCCCGGGTCAGGTTCGAGCAGGGCGACGCGCAGCAGCTTCGACTGGCGGACGGAAGCTTCGATCGAACCTTGTCGCTGCTCGTCGTCAATTTCGTACCGGATCCTGCGAGAGCGTTGCGCGAGATGATCCGCGTCACCCGGGAGGGCGGCACGATCGCCGCGGCAGTCTGGGACTATGGGCAGGGGATGGAGATGCTGCGAGTCTTCTGGGACGAAGCGATTGCGCTCAATCCTGCCATGGACGCGCGGGACGAGCGGCACATGCCGCTGTGCCGCAGCGGCGAGCTGGCGGCGCTTTGGCGCCGCCACCGGTTGCAGGACGTCGTGGAGGAGGCGCTCACCATACAGACCGCCTTCTCCTCGTTCGATGACTACTGGTCGCCGTTCCTGGAGAAGCAGGGGCCGGCTGGCGCATACGTCGCGGCCCTCTCGGCCAGCGACCGCGAGCAACTCCGCCTTCGGTTGCGCCGGCGTCTGCTTGGTGATGCCGCCGATCGTCCCATCGTGCTGCGCGCTCGCGCCTGGGCCGTCGTTGGAACGGTGCCTTCCAAGTAAATCGGACTAAAATGACTCCGATGCGACTCCTGATTCCGACGCTCCTCCTGGCGATCGCGATGGCCGCGTGCGGCGGCAGCAGCCCCTCCTCGCCCTCGACCGCTTCAGCCCCGTATTCGACCAGTGACCTCAAGGCGGGCACCGGCACCGAGGCCACGACCGGCAAGCGCCTCACCGTCAACTACACCGGCTGGCTCTACAGCTCGACGGCGTCCGGCAACAAAGGCTCGCAGTTCGACACGTCGGTGGGCAAGGCGCCGTACACCTTCACGCTCGGCGCGGGCCAGGTGATCAAGGGCTGGGACCAGGGCCTCGTCGGCATGCGCGTCGGCGGACAGCGCCGCATCGTCATCCCGCCCGAGTTGGGATACGGGTCGCAGTCGGTGGGCCCCATCCCCGCGAACTCGACGCTGGTGTTCGAGGTCGAGCTGCTGGACGTGCAGTAGCGGGAGAAGCACGCGGCTGGTTCTTCGTTCAGCGCAGTTGAAGCCGCGCCAGCATCTTGCCGACGATCCGGTTCAGCGCGTGCTCGCGCGGAAGTGATGGGAACGGCGATCGCCTCCGGATGCCAAGGTGGCGCAATTCCGCGAGGATGAGCGCCTGCTGTTTGGCCTGGCGCTCCGCGGGCGACTCCGCCGAATCCGTCTTGTCCGTGGCCGCCTCGCTCGACAGCCCTTTCCGGAACGTCGCCAGCGCCTTGCCCTTCTGCCTGGTCAGCAGGTAGACGCGACCGAGGTTCAGGTAGTGCGCGGCGTTGTGCGGCTCCTTCGCCAGGGCCGACTCGCACAACTTGATCCCCTCGCGGTACTGCTTCCGCTCCTTGGCCATGCAGTAGCCAAGGTAGGAGCGCACCACCGGGATCTCCCGGAGCGAGGGCGCGCCTTCGAGCGCGATCAACCCCTGGAGGGTGTCGCCCCAGTCGATGACGGCGATGGCCTTCTGCACGATCTCCGATTGAGTCGGCTCCATGTCCGGACCGCCTTCCATGGCGAGGGTGAAGCGGAAGCCCCGAAAACCGTGCGCGCGGTTACAGATTCGTGTGCGTTTCTGCCGGCCGCGCCCGTCGCGCGCGAGTGCGCCACGGTCGTCCGGTGGGTTTTGCAGGCCGCGTGCCAGCTCCACCGTGGTGCGAGACACGTGAGCGAGGATGGTAGGATCCCGCTTCAACGAATGCATGAACGGCTTCGAGTACCAGGCGGCGGGCCACATGATCTGGGAAGGGTTGGTGCAGGAGGGGCTGGCGATCACCCGCGCGGTCCACGACCGCTACCACGCCTCGCGCCGCAACCCCTGGAACGAGATCGAGTGCGGCGACCACTACGCACGCTCGATGGCCAGCTACGGCGTCTACCTGGCCGCCTGCGGCTTCGAGTACCACGGCCCCAAGGGGCACATCGGCTTCGCGCCTCGGCTGTCGCCCCGCGCGTTCAAAGCGGCGTTCACGTCAGCCGAGGGCTGGGGCACGTTCATGCAGCAGCGCGAAGGCGGGCAGTTGACGGCGGCCCTGCACGTGAAGCACGGCACGCTGCGCGTGAAGACGATCGCGCTGGCAACCGACAGGGCGCCAGCCTCGGTACGCGTGCGGGTGGCTGGAAGGACGCTTCGTGCGGCCCACGCCTTCACTGCGGGGCGCCTGACGATCACGCTCGCGTCGGATACCCGGCTCGCCGTGGGCCAGCGCCTCGAGCTGTCCGCGGCGTAGTCGGCTCTCCCGTTGGATTCCTGGACCTGGGCGGCTCGTCACTCGAAGCTCGTCGCGCCTCCCCGGAAGCCGTGTGCGGCTTGCCGGGCCAACCAGCGCGCCACCCGCCGGTCGTCGTAGCAGTATCCCAGGTTGTGTTGCAGCGTCGAGAAGCAGTTGCGCTGGCACTCGCCCTTCATCACGTCCAGCTGCGCCGCGTCGAACTTCGGGTTCCCCACGTGGCCCCAGTCGCAGTTCGCGCTGTAGAGGGTCGAACACGGGGCAAGCGTGCCGTCGGTGCGGATCACCACGCTGTTGCGGCCCGCCCGGCAGTTCCACGACTCCACCCGGCCGCGCAGGAAGGCCTTCATGTCTTCGAGGCGCTGCACCGAGTTCACCATCGAGTAGCCCTCGCGGTTGCGGGCGATCAGCCAGTCGACCAGTTCGTCGACGCGTGGCCAGTCCTCGGGCCTGATGAATGTCTCGTTGTCCGCGAGGTGCTTGAACTGCTGCTGCGCGTACATCGGCGATTCGCAGATGTGGTAATCGGTCGAAATGCGGTACTCGTGCGCGATCTCCGTCAGTCGCCGGACATCGTCCATGTTGTTCCGGCAGATGCAGATGTTGAAGAACACCATGTACCCGTATTGATACTGCTTCTTCAGCAGGTACTCGAACGATGACCGCACCGGGTTGAAGGCTTTCGGCAGCCCGGGCTTGGGATCCAGAACGTCCATCGCGACGTTGAACACGGCAATCCCGGCGTCGCCCAGCCGATCCACCAGGTCGGGCTTGAGCAGCCGCGCGTTGGTCCCGAGATACACCCAGAAGCCCTTGGACGTCGCGTAGTCGGTGACCTTGTGAACGAGCGCCGGCCGCACGAGCGGCTCCCCGCCCATGATCGCCAGCGCGCGGCACGTCGTCGTTTCCAGCCAGTCGATCGATCGCCTGGCCATGTCCTCCGTCATGCCCGGCACGCGGTTGTCCCACGACGGGCAGTAGTGGCAATCGACGTTGCACTTCCAGTCGGTCAGGAGGTAGGCGACGAGCGGGTGAAAGTCGCCGGGGAGGACGCGCGACTTGACGTACGGCACCAGCCAGCAGTTCGCCTTGCGCAGGACCTGTGGCGCGGTCCAGCGCCGTTCCTGCACCACCGGCCCCGTCGGCTCGCCGAGGAGTTCTGGATGCCGTGGAAAGGGCGGTTCGGGCAGCGAGGCCGGCGCGGGGGAAGCGGGAGGCGCGCTCCTCGGCGTGCCGCTGTGTTCGAGGTGCCTGACCCACTCGTCGAGACGAAGCGGGGCGACGGGATCCCCGGCTGACCCGGTCGCATGGGGGGCGGTTTCCATGTGCGACTCCTGGCGGTGCTGCCGTGAACCGAGCGGAGGACGATCACGAGCAATGTAGGCCCATCGCGACGATCCCGCAAGAGTCCACTTCCTCGAAGGGATTTGTTTTTCGGCGCATCTTCAGCGGCCACCTGTTGGCCGCTCTCTTGCTGTCTTCGCCGGGTTGGACCGGATGCGCGTAACGGCAAAAGGCACGCACGGCCGCGGGCGGTGTCCGACTGGATGAAACGGATGCACGGCGTCAGAGTCGGGGTCGCGGCCGCGGCACTCGCCGGCGCACTGGTATTCGGCGGCGGGTGGGCGGGACTCGGGACGCTTGGCGGCCAGGCGGAGACGACCGCCACGATCACGATTCGTGGCAAGCAGCAGACCGTCCGGACGTTGGGCACGCGCGGAAAGCAGGCGGTGGTCGTGAGCAGCAGCGACGGCGGGTGGGTCCGTCTCGCGCCGCTCATCGCCGGGCTGCTCGCCAGCCGGGGGTTCTTCGTCGTCGGCTTCGATTCGAAGGCTTACCTCTCCGCGTTCACCGAGAAGAACTCGACGCTGACGGAAGCGGACGTTCCCCGAGACTATGCCCCCGTCGTCGATTTCGCCGCCGCGGGGTCGTCGGCGGCGCCAGTCCTGGTAGGCGTGTCGGAGGGCGCCGGCCTGTCCGTGCTGGCTGCCACGAGGGACGACATCAAACGGAAGGTGCAGGGGGTGATCGTCGTCGGGCTTCCGGACAAGACCGAACTGGGCTGGCGCTGGCGCGATTCGATCATCTACCTGACGCACGGCGTGCCGAACGAGCCGACCTTCGATACCGCTTCGCTGCTCGAGCGGGTGGCGCCGGTGCCACTGGCCGTCATCCACTCGACCAGCGATCCGTTCGTCCCGCTCGAGACGATCAAGGCCATGATGGCGCGCGCGAAGGACCCCAAGCAGCTCTGGACGATCACGTCCTCGGACCACCGCTTCAGCGACAACGAGGCCGAGTTCAAGACCCGCCTGCTCGATGCGCTCGGCTGGGTGGCCAGCCACAAACCCGCCGGCCAGTAGGTCACTTCTTCTCGGTCATCGCCGCAACCTCCACCCGGCGGTTCAGGAATCGTCCCTCCCCGGTGCGGTTGTCCGCCACCGGTCGCGATTCGCCGTATCCCGCCGGCCGCAAGCGGGCGGCCGCAATCCCGTTCTTGACCAGCCAGCCGACCACCGCTTTCGCGCGGTTCTCGGACAGCTTCTGGTTGAACTCCTCGGTGTTCTGCGAGTCGGTGTGTCCTTCGACGATGAGGCCGAGCGCGGGCCTACCGCGCAGCAGGGCGAGTAGTTGCTGAAGTGTGGCGGTTGATTCCGGCCTCGGCACCGCCGAGTTGCTGTCGAAATGGATGCCGTAGAGAACGGCCCGCCCCTTCGCGTCCAGCGCCTCG
The DNA here is from genome assembly GCA_963724775.1 of uncultured Acidobacteriota bacterium. Lineage (GTDB taxonomy): Bacteria > Acidobacteriota > Vicinamibacteria > Vicinamibacterales > Fen-181 > CAVRWB01. The sequence goes on along the minus strand of CAVRWB010000010.1, from coordinate 191,849 downwards.
GCCATGCTGTCCGCCGTCTCCTTCTTCGACGGCTCCAGCCTGATGTCGAGCAGCGCCTGCCCGCCCGATACCAGATCGACGGAGTTGGTCCCTGGCTGGTACCCGTTCAATGATCCGCTCGCGACGACGAGCCCCGCGGCGACATTCGACATCGAGTACCGGCCGCTCCTGTCGGTGGTGACCGACGAGGCGCCGCCCGCCGACACGACGGCCCCGGCAAGCGGCTTGCGCGTCAGCTTGTCGGTCACGGTTCCGTGCACCGTGCCCACGTGCCGCAACTGGCGCGGGTTGATGAGCAGCTCGACGAAGTCGATGGCAAAACCGTCTCCAACCGGCGTGGTGGGATCGTCGATGAGGATGGTGAGCTTGCCCCCCGCGAGCAGCCGCACGTACTCGGGCAGGATCTCCACCGTGATCAGCTTCCCGATCGGTCCCGTCTGGCCCACGGCGGTGAGGGCCTGCTCGACGAAGCGGGCTCTTTCGCCGTTCAGCGTCGCCTGAAACGCCGTTCGAAAGACCGGCGCCTGGAAATCGTCGATGAACAGGCGCAGCAGCGCCGCCTTCGGGACGGTCGGACCCAGATCATAGTCGAGCACGATGGGACGAGGGTCGTTGTCGGGGCGCTTGGTCGCGCGCGTATACCCGTCGGTCCGACCACCCGGGACCCCGTACTTGTAGCCGTTGGGAACCATGATCCGGTCGGTGCCGTCGGGATCGTCCGACGCCGGCTTGAACGGGAAGCGGTGTGCCTTGGTGCTCAACCCCGAGTACGGGTCGAAGCCGTCCGGCCAACCGAAGCCAAGGTTATCGACATCGCCCGCCCGGACGATCATCTCGGCTTCGGGTGTATCGCGAACGACGAGGCTCTTCTTCTGCCATTCGGGATTCTGAGGGACCAGCCACGCGAGCAGCAGGGCAAGGACGATCCGACCGGACGACATGCAGACTCCTTTCGAACAGGTTGGCAGGCAGCGCCCGGATTCTAGCCGCACGCGCTTTGCTCTCGCAAGGCGACCCGTTCGCGAGCGGTCGGCAGGTGGCACGGCGCCAAATCGGCGCGGTCAGTCTCGCGGCAGGAGAGACGCGCGCGTGAAACGCTCGCCGTTCAGGAAGATCGTCTCGATCGCGTCGTACGCCGTGATGGTCTGGAGCGGATTTTCTCGCAGCAGCAGGAGGTCCGCGCGCTTTCCGACTTCGATGGTGCCGAGATCCGCCGACAGGCCAAACGCCGCCGCGTTGTCGAGCGTCGCGGCGCGCAGGATCCGCGGAAGCGGCACGCCCGCTTCGAACCAGCGCGCCATCTCGAGCCGTCCATTGAGACCGGGTGGATTGCCGATGCCCTCGTTCGAGGGGGTGTCGGTGCCGAACAAGAGCTTGACCTTCTCCGCCAGCATCATCCGAAGCGTGGCCGTCGCTCGCGCGGAAGCCGTCGACATGGCCGCCGCGGGATCCGGCGCCGCGGATCCGAAGACACTCGCGATCGCCTGCCTGTACTCGTCCGCGATGGCGCGCCACGATGCCTGCCCCTCTTCGCTCCGGAGGTAGGCGACGACGGCGCGCGGCATCGCTTCCGCGAAACGGGGGTCGTCGAGCACCGACCTGTCGAATATGGACAGGTCGCCATAGACCGCCTGCAGCGTGGGTTGAACGCCAATCCCTGCGCGGGCCGCCGCCCGGATGACGTCGAGCGCCTCGCCGGGTGGTGTCGTGCCGAGCCGGTCACCCGGCCAGTGCCACAGGCCGTGGGCGATCACGTCGGCGCGGGCGTCCAATGCGGCGCGCCAACTGTCCACGCCGTTGGCGTGCACGACGAGCGCCAGGCCGCGCCGCCGCGTCTCGGCGCGCAGGGCTGCGAGCGTTTCGGGCCGGGGCACCGGCCAGTCGGCGGCCCCGCCAAACCCGGGCTCGACGAACGTCTTCACGCAGATCCCGCCTGACGCGACCACTCGATCGACGGCGCGCGCCACCGTGTAGTCGCGCGGATCGAGCGTGGCCGGCCATCGTGCCGCCTGGGCCGCTTCGTAGACGAGGTTGGCGGCACTCGCCGCCGCCGGGTCGGTCGGAATTCGCTGCGCGCCGTAGCCGCCGGCGACGTGGACGCCACGACCGGAGTGATACAGGTTGGGATGAACCGGTGCGGCGTTGAACCAGGAGAGGGTCCCCTCCCTCAGGTCCAGATCCACCAGCGTGGTAAAGCCAAACGCGAGGTAGGTTCTCGGAAGCTGGGAGCGGAAGGCTCGCAGCAGCTCTGGATGAGAGTTGACCGCGGCGTCGTCGAGTGGCGCGGGACTGTCGACATGCAGGTGCGAATCGATGAGACCCGGGACGACGAAGCGCCCGTGCCCGTCGATCCGCGCCGCATGCGGGCCGGCGACAAGGTCCGTCCCGACCTCCGCGATCCGCCCGGCTCGAATGACGACCACGGCATGTGGCAGCGGCGCCTGGCGCTCCGGCGAGATGAGCGTCACGTCCTCGATGACGAGGCCGTCCGCCACGACCTTTGACGTCGATGAACCGCCGCAGGCGGCCAGCAGGCACAGCGCCAGGCCCGCGAGCGGCTCGCCGAACCGGCTCGCGACACCCGCCCCGGGTATACGCAGTCTCCATGGACTCGATGGCATCACTTCACCCCTCCGGCTGGGAACGTCCCCTTCCCCGGATTGGGGCCAGCCACTGCAGAAGACGCGGAGTGTAGCAAGAAGGTTCGGTGCGGGGAAAGCACCGAGGTGTATACTCCCCTCGCTCTCATCACATCTGGTCCCAGCCCCCCCAGACGCTGCTGCCGTCTGTCGCCGAGCACGTGTCCGGCGCCAAGGAGGCGTCGTGCCGATGACCGCTGGCCGCATGTCCGCCGCGGGCACCTCCGGGGGGAACAACGGCGACACTGACGCCCTCCGCGCTCGCTTCCGCCGGGCGAAGACGATCTTCTGCCAGGCGGTCGACCTGCCCGAGGTCGACCGCACTGCCGTCTTGACCTCGGCGTGCGACGGCGACGGCGACCTGCTGCGCGAGGTGGAGTCGCTCCTCGCGAGCGACCGTCAGGCCGACAGCTTCATCGAGGTCCCCGCGGCCACGCTGCTCGGAGACCTCACTCCCGGCGAAGGGCCGCCGGCGGCATCGGATTGCGGACCGGAGTTGCCGGCCGGAACCCGCCTCGGCGCGTATGTCGTCGAGGCGCTCCTCGGCTCAGGCGGCATGGGCGAGGTGTACCGCGCGCACGACACTCGTCTCCAACGCACCGTCGCCATCAAGATCGTCTGTGCGGGCCAGGACGACGAACACTCGCACGCCAGGCTCCTGCGCGAAGCCCGCCATGCCTCCGTCCTGAACCATCCACGCATCTGCACCATTCACGAGGCCGACGCGGCCGCCGACGGACGCCCCTTCATCGTCATGGAGCACGTCCAGGGGGAGACGCTGCGCGACGCCGTGCGCCGATCGGGACGGCTCGCGGCGGCCCTGGTCCTGCGGCACGGGATTGGGCTGGCTGCCGCGTTGGAGCATGCGCACGGCCGCGGCGTGATTCACCGCGATCTCAAGAGCACCAACGTGATGGTCGCCGAGGGCGGTGTGAAGGTGCTCGACTTCGGACTCGCACGCCGGCTGCCCGAGTCCACCCTCCAGGCGGCAACGTCGCGCGCCAGCGACACCCTCACGATGGCGGGCACCGTGAGCTACATGGCTCCGGAGGTGCTGCTCGGCGGCGTCGCGGACGCGCGATCGGATCTCTGGTCGCTGGGCATCTTGCTCTTCGAGATGGCCACGGGCGACTTGCCGTTCAGCGGTCAGACCCCCTTTCAAACGGCATCCGCGATCCTCGGCGCCGGCCTTCCCGCGTTTCCCCCCGGTGTGCCGTTGGGGCTGCAGCTGGTCATCGGGCGCTGCCTGGTGCGCGACCCGGACGCGCGCTACCAGAGCGCGGCCGAGGTCCGTACGGCGCTCGAAGCGCTGCAGGGGCGAGGCCACCGCCGTTTCGTCGCCCGGATGGTCCTCGCCAGGGTGCGACCCGCGTTCACGGCGCGCGCCGCCCTCGTGCTTGCGGCGGCGATCGCGCTGGCCGCCGGCACCTGGTGGCTGCGGCAAGCCAACCGCGCGGCGAGCCCGATCAGAACGGTCGCCGTGCTGCCGCTCCAGAACGCGGCCGGCGGCGAAGCCGAGCGTTATTTCGCGGACGGTCTAACCGAGGCGCTCATCTCGGAGATCGGCGAGACGGGCGTAGAGCGGGTCATCTCGCGGACGACCGCCATGAGGTTCCGCGGCGGCGGCAGGTCCGTGACCGAGATCGCACGCCAGGTCGGCGTCGACGTCGTCGTCGAGGGATCGGTCAGCCGGTTCGCGGATCGCGTGCAGCTGTCGGTCCGTCTCAACGACGGGGCGACGGGCCGGGTCCTCTGGTCCACGAGCCAGACACGGACCACGGTTGAAGTGCTGGCGCTGGTGTCGCAGGTCGCACGGGGCGTGGCCGCCGCGATGCGCCATTCGATGACCGCGGATGCGCGCATGCGCCTCTCGACGGTCCGTACCGTCGACCCCGCGGTCTACGAGTCGTACCTGAAGGGGCGGTACTACTGGAACGAGAGGACGGAGCATTCGCTGCGGCAAGCCGTCGAGTACTACCAGGAGGCGATTCGCCTCGATGCGACGTACGCGCCGGCGCACGCGGCGCTCGCCGACTGCTACAACCAGCTGGGCACGGTCATGGTTGGGACCGGCTCGCCGGGGGACTTCCGGCCGCTCGCAAGGGCCTCGGCCATCAGGGCCTTGCAGATAGACCCCAACCTCGCGCAGGGGCACGCGACCCTCGGGTACATTGAGCACTACGAGTGGAAATGGGAGGACGCCGAGCGGGAATTCCTGCGCGCGATCCGCTTGAACCCGAGCAACTCGCTGGCTCATATCTGGTATGCCAACCTGCTCGCAAGCCGGCGCCGGCTTTCGGAAGCCGTACGCGAGGTCCAGGTCGCTCGCGACCTCGACCCGTTCTCGCTCGTCGTCAATACGAACGTCGCCTGGACGCTCGAATACGCGGGCCGGGAGAAAGAGGCGCTCGACCAGCTCCACCACGTACTGGATCTCGACGCGAATTACGTGCAGGCCCACATCCGTCTCATCGGCGTGCTCGAGGCGACCGGCCGGCTCGATGCCGCCACCCGGGAGGCCGAGATCGCCGTCCACCTGACGGGCGAAAGCCCTTCGAGCGTGGCCTCCCTTGGCGAGGTGTACGCGAGGGCTGGCCGCCGCGACGAGGCGCATTCGCTGCTGGACCGGCTGCTCGCCGAGTCGAAACGACGCTACGTGTCGCCGGCGTCGATTGCCGGCATCTACGAACAACTTGGAGAGGTGGACGCTGCCTTCGAGTGGCTCGAAAAGGCGTACCGCGAGCGCTCGAATCACATGGCCTATCTGCTCGCCGATCGTCATACCCGCCTGCGGTCCGACCCTCGCTTCGCGGCGCTCGTGCGCCGGGTTGGCCTGGAGGGGGTGCGATGAGCCGGTCGGCTGACGGGACCGTCACTCGCCTGCTCGTGGAGTGGCGCCAGGGCGACGAGGCGGCGCTGAACCAGCTGCTCCCGTTGGTGTACGACCAGCTCCGCCGCCTGGCTGCGAGCCAGTTGCGGCGCGAGCCGCCCGATCACAGCCTGCGGCCAACGGCGCTCATCAACGAGCTGTATCTCCGCCTCGTGCAGCAGCGCTCCGCGACCTGGGACAACCGCGCCCATTTCTTCGCGCTGGCCGCCCGGCTGATGCGGCGGGTGCTGGTCGATCATGCCCGGGCGCGGCACGCCGGCAAGCGCGGCGCGGCGCTGACGATCGCGCTGGAGGAGGCGGGCGAGGTCGCGCTGGAGGGAGCCGATCGAGTGATCGAGGTGCTGGCCGTGGACGAAGCGCTCGATCGCCTGGCTGCGCTGGACGCCGAGCAGGCCCAGATCGTGGAGCTGCGGTTCTTCGCGGGACTCGACGTCGCAGAAGTGGCCGGCGTCATGAACCGGTCGCCCCGGACGGTCAAGCGCGAGTGGCGCGCGGCCAGGGCGTGGCTGTACCGCGAGCTGCGCGGCGGCGGCTGACACGCCGCGCCCCTCCCTCGACACCCGGCGCCGGACGGAGGCATGCCGAGCATGCCTCGCCAAGCGGCGCGTCAGCGGGCCGTGAACAGGAAGCCGTGAGTGACACCGGCGGCGTCCAGGTAGTTGCCGACCATGTCTCCCTGGGGGTTGTTCCGCCTCACCCACGTCTTGGCCGCACCCGGAACGTCGATCCGGCTCGTCGCTCCAGACGGGTCCCGATAGAAGCCGTGGACCTTGCCGTTGGCTGCCTCCACGTAGAACCCCACGATATCGCCCTCAGGATTGATGCCGTACGGTTGCGTCGTCTTCGCTCCGGGAATGTCGAGGGTTGTGAAGACGCCCTCGGACAGCACGAACCCGTGGACGAGTGTGCCCACCTGGTAGTGTCCGACAATCGTGTCCTCGCCCGCGTTGATCCCCATGCCGCAGGTCATGAGGTTGGGGTCGGGATAGTCGTAGGTGCTGAACGTGCCGTTGCGAAGCAGGAAGCCGTTCATCTTGCCTGCCGGCGGCGCTCCGAAGTGGCCCACGATGTCCCCTTCCGCATTGATGCCGAAACCCGCCGTGAACAGGGCCGCCGGCACGTCGAACGAGGTGAAGCGTCCACGGCGAAGCAAGTAACCGTGCGTAGCGCCGTCGACGTCGGTGTAGCTCCCGACGATGTCACCGGCCGCGTTGATGGCCCACGCGTCGGTGTAGGCGGCGTTCGGGTAGTCGATCCGAGCGTAGACGCCATGGTCGAGCAAGAAGGCGTGGTAAGCGCCGTCGGGGTTCCTGTAGTACCCGACGATGTCCCCACGCGGATTGATGCCCTGGGCGACGGTCAGGTTGCCGCCTGGATAGTCGATCGCCGTGAACGTACCCTGCCCCCACACCACTCCCGGCGCCAGAAGGATCGCCAACGCGATCATGACCAGCGGGATCACGCGTCTTCCTTGCATCGTTTCGCTCCTTGAAAGGGGGACTACCGGAAGACGCGGAATCGACGGCCCCGAGGGGCCAGGTGTGCGCGCGGGCTCTCGCTCGTCGCCGCCCCAGCCGGAAACGCCGCTTGCTTTGCGGTATGCCCGGTGGTATCACAGTTTCACTAGCTACAATCGGTCAACGACACGTCTCGCGGAGGCTTCCCATGCGGATGATCACCCGTCGCGGGGCCCTGATCGTGCCGTTCGTGTGCCTGTTCGCCGTGTTCACGGTGTGGCCCGTGGACGCCCAGACCTTCCGGGGCGGCGTCCAGGGAACGATTACGGACACCACCGGCGCGGCGCTTCCCGGCGCGACGGTGACCATCACCAACGTCGCCACCAAGCTGTCGCGAAGCACGTTCACGGACAAGGACGGCCACTTCTTCATCCCGGAGCTGCCGCTCGGCGACTACACGCTGACCGGTGAACTCTCCGGCTTCGCGCCGAAGACGGTGACCGAGATCCGCGTCGAGGTGGGGAGCAGCCGGCGCGTCGACGTCGAGCTGAGCCCGGGCGGCGTGCAGGAGAGGGTGGAGGTAGTGGCCGCCTCCCCGCTCGTGGAAACGACGGGCAACACGATGGGAGGCAAGCTGGGGACGAGCGAACTGGCCGCCATCCCGATCAACGGCGGCGACTTCACGAAAGTGCTGGTCCTGGTGCCCGGCTCGGTCGGCGACCCGAGCGGCGCCATGGACTCGCCGGGCTCCTTCGGCCTCTTCAGCCTGAACGGCAGCCGCGGCCGGTCCAACAACTACCTGCTCGACGGGACGGACATGAACGACGGCTTCCGGAACCTCCCCGCGATCAACGAGGGCGGAGTGTTCGGCACGCCGGCCACTGTCCTGCCGGTGGACGCCGTCGCCGAGATCACGGTCCTGTCGGGCGGCCAGGCCGAGTTCGGCCGCAACTCCGGCGGCGTCGTCTCGATCGTGACCAAGTCGGGCGTCAACACGCTCCACGGCAGCGCGTACGAGTTCTTCCGCAACGACGCGCTCGACGCGCGGAACCACTTCAACCCCTCGCCGCAGCCGAAGAACACCTTCCACAACAACCAGTTCGGCGGCTCGATCGCAGGGCCCATCGCGCGCGACAAGACGTTCTGGTTCGCGTCGTACGAAGGGCAGCGCGAAGACGTGGGCCTTCCGAGCCTGAGCCGCGTGCCGAGCCGCGAGGCGCTCGCGACGGCCACCAACCCCGTCATCAGGCAGCTCGTGGCGCTGAACCCATGGCCCGCGCCCAATATCACGACGGCCGGCCCCGACGAACCCAACCTGCTGTCGACGACCAACGCGAGCAACCGCGTCGACAGCCTGATCCTGAAGATCGACCACCACGTCGGCCAGGCGGACCTGCTGACCGGGCGGTACTTCTTCGGCGACAGCGACCAGAGCTTCCCGCTCGCGGTACTCGGCGGCAACGTGCTGCCCGGCTACAACACGGTCACGCCGACGAGGGTGCAGATCGTGTCTCTCTCGTACATCCACACCTTCACGCCGCAGTTCCTGATGGAAGCGCGCGGCGGCTACAACCGGTTCGTCGAGAGCTTCCTTCCCGAGGACGCGACGTTCAACCCCGCGTCGATCGGTCTGAACACCGGTGTCGGCCCGCAGGACTACGGGCTCCCCCTGTTCCGCATCACCGGCTTCGCGCCAATCGGGGCCAACGCGTCGGTGCCGCGCGGCCGGACCGACGAGAACGTGCACACGGTGCTGGCGTTCGCGTACAGCGGGGGAAAGCACAACCTGAAAGCGGGGTACGAGTTCCGCCGGACGACGGTCGACTCGTTCTTCGACGCCGGCTACCGCGGCGTCATGAACTTCGACACGCTCGATGACTTCCTGGCGGGCAACATCGCGGGCGGCCGCCAGGCGACGGGCGACTCGAGCCGCCAGACGTTCCAGAACAGCCACGGCCTCTACGCGCAGGACAGCTTCACCGTGAACCGCGCCGTCACGCTGAACTACGGGCTGCGCTGGGATTATATGGGCGTGCTCGGCGAGCAGAAGAACCGGTTGAGCATCCTCGACCCGGCGAAGGGCCTCGTCCAGGTTGGCACGGGCGGCCTCGATCGGCTCTACCCGCGCGACTTCAAGAACTTCGGTCCGCGAGTGGCCGCGGTCTGGGACGTGAGCCGGCAAGGCCGGACGGTTGTCCGCGCCAGCTGGGGGATCTACTTCGACTCGTACTCGCAGGACTACTTCGTGGGCCAGCTTCCCTGGAACACGTTCAACGCCGGCCCGGCGTTCAACGGCACCGGGCCGTCGCCGATCCTCTTCAGCTACTCGCCCACGTCCACGCTGGCCGTCAACGAGCCGGTGTTCGACCCGTCGGGATTCGGGGCGACCGACGTGTTCACGGTGGCGCAGGACAAGATGCGCACGCCCTACATGCACAACTACAACGTGAACGCCGAGCAGCAGATCGGCCCGCGCGCGGCGCTCCAGGTCGGCTACGTGGGCTCGGTCGGCCGCCGGCTGTACCGGTTCCGCGACATCAACCAGGCGACCCCGGCCACGGGCGGCCGGCCGTTCGACAGCGGGCCATTCGCCCCGGACGGCAGCACGTTCGTCTACGTGAACCAGTTCGAAGCGACCTCCGAGTCCAAGTACAACGCCTTCCAGACCAATCTCACCGTGCGGGCTTCACGCGGCCTCACGACGCGCGTCGATTACACGTGGTCGCACTCGCGCGACAACGCGAGCGACGGCCAGGACTACGTCCCGAACGCGGCGCAGCCTGACAACAGCTTCAACCCCGGCGCCGAGTGGGCCGACTCGAACTTCGACGTGCGGCATCGCTTCACGGCGACGTTCAGCTACCAGGTGCCCCCCTGGTCCAAGGGCGGCGCGCTGACGCGCGGCTGGGCGCTCGACGGCGTGCTGACGCTCGCAAGCGGGCAGCCCTACAACCTCAACTACCTGTTCGAGGGGGACTACAACGGATCGGGCGAGTACTTCGGCCGGCCCGACGTGGTCGGCGATCCCCTCGCGGGCACCAACGGCACCGACAAGTTCCTGAACCTGGCCGCCTTGGCCGTGCCCTGCACGTGGGACGCGGCAGCCGGCGACTGCGTGCCCTTCAGCGGCCATTTCGGCAACCTGCCGCGAAACGCGTACCGCGGCCCGGGCTACAAGAACTTCGACCTGGCGATCTCGCGCACGCTGACCCTGCAGCGCGGCGCCAAGCTGCAGCTGCGCGCCGACTTCTTCAACCTGTTCAACATCACCAACTTCTCGAACCCGTTGATGCCGAACTTCAGCACGGACTTCCTCGTGAACGGGATCGACGCAGCCAACGGCAGAGGGGTCGGCTACCTCGCGCTCAGCGCGACGCCGGACGTGGCGGTGGGCAACCCGTTCCTGGGCGGCGGCGGACCGCGCAACATCCAGCTCTCGGCGAAGCTGACGTTCTAAATGAAAGAACCGTGATTGTGAGCCGAATCGCGGCCTCTCATTCTAGGGCGACATTCGCCGCGCCAGCGTGTGCATCCCTCGGGGCCGACGGTTCGTCACAGTAGCACCGCCGTTGGTCCCCGATGTCAGGGTTCCAACCCGCCGGCGTGCGACGATGAACCGAGGCAACCTGTCTACAAACGCCACTGCCCTGGCGTTCGATGCCGGAGGAGCTCCCATGAGATCGAAGATCGGCCCGATCCTCGTGTTGTTGGCAGCCGTGGCGACTGCCGCATCCGCGCAGTCCGTCACGCTGCCCCCGAGCGGCAACAACCAGCAAGCGACGGTGACGCAGCACATCGGGCTCGTGACCGTCACCATCGAGTACCAGCAGCCCGCGGGTGATCAGCCCGAGCGGCGAGGACCGGCGCGGGAAGATCTGGGGCGGCCTCGTGCCCTGGGGCGTCTACGACCTGGGGTTCAACGGGCGCCGCGGACCGTGGCGGGCCGGTGCGAACGAGAATACGGTGTTCACCGTCTCGCACCCGGTCAAGGTGCAAGGCCAACCGCTGGCCGCCGGCCGCTACGGCCTGCACATGATCGCCGGCGAGAAGGAGTTCACGGTGATCTTCTCCAAGAACTCCACGTCGTGGGGTTCGTTCAGTTACGACGAGGCCGAGGACGCGCTGCGCGTCCCCAGCGTGCCCGAGAAGGCGCCCTTCCGCGAGTGGCTGACCTACGAGTTCCTCGAGCGAAAGCCGGACCGCGCCACGCTCGCGCTGGAGTGGGAGGAGTTGCGGATCCCCTTGACGATCGAGGTGGAGGACGGGCCGGCGCTCTACGTGGACAACCTCCGCAAGGAGCTGCGCAATGCGCCGGGCTTCACGTGGCAGGCGTGGAACGCGGCCGCGCAGTACTGCCTGCAGGCGAACCGCAACCTGGAGGAGGCCTTGCGCTGGGCGGACAACGCCGTGTCCGAGCCGTTCGTCGGCCAGGAGAACTTCACGACGCTCTCGACCAAGGCGCAGATCCTCGAGAAGCTCTCCAGGGGGAAGGAAGCCAACGAGGTGATGGCGAAGGCGCTCGACCTGCCCGGCGCTCAGGCGATCGAGATACACATGTACGGGCGCCGGCTGCTGACGGCGGGCCGGAAGGACGAAGCCCTCGCGGTGTTCCAGAAGAACCAGAAGCGCTTCGGCGACGCGTGGCCGGTGCATGTCGGCCTGGCCCGGATCTACTCGGCGATGGGCGACTACAAGGCGGCGCTTCAGCACGCCGAGATCGCGCTGCGCCAGGCCCCCGACCCACTGAACAAGAAGAGCCTCGAGGACGCCGTTGCGAAACTCAAGCTGGGAAAGGACATGAACGCAGGCGGATAGGCACGCGATGCCTGGCGGGCAGGCCGCGCGGCCTGCCCCGCCCATTTCGGCGCGCTCGGCGCATGTTTGGAGTAATATCGCCGGGCCCAGGCCCCCGCCGCGAACCGCCCCCCGGGAGATCCCATGCCTGACGCCGTTGCCGCTACCAGCCCGGACCCTGTCGCCGACGTGACCACGTGCGCGCAGTGCGCGCGAACGCTGACGCCCGCCGAGTCCGTCCTGACCGGCGGCCGCGCATTCTGTCGCTCGTGCTACGACTCGCTTCGGGCCGAACTCGAAACGGTCGTGGCCGCCACGTCCACCGACGTCAACTACCTGCACGCGGCCGCGGGCGCCGTGCTCGGCGGCATCGTGGGGGCACTCGCCTGGTGGGGCTTCACGGTTCTCACGCACATCGCCTTCGGCCTGTTCGCGGTCGCCATCGGCTTCCTGGTCGGCCAGGGCACCGTCCGGTTCAGCGGGGGCAAGCGCACGGCAGGCCTCCAGGCGCTGTCGGTGGGCGTGGCGCTCCTCAGTTACGTCGGCGCCACGTACCTGGTGAACATGACATTCATCAACCAGGCGCTGGCGAAACAGGGCGAGACCTTCCGCGTCGGCTTCCCGCCCGCCAGCCTGGGACTGCTGTTTCGCGTCGTCACGGTCGACTTCGGCATGATGGACCTCGTGTTCCTGGCGATCGTGGTGTGGGAGGCGTGGAAGATCCCCCGCGCCATCGCCCTCCCTCCCGAGGTCACGGCGTGACCTCCGAAGAAGAGGCACGAAAGCGGCTCGAGAACCTGCGCGCGGTGCTCGCCGGGCCCGCGGTGATGCCTGCTCCCGGGCCGGCGGCGGGAACGCGGGGCCCGGGGGAACCGCCACAGGCGATGCCGCATTCGCATGCTGCGCGCAACGGCCTGCTCGGAGGCGTGGGGGCGACCGCCGTGCTGCTGCTCGGCAAGCTGAAGTTCCTGGGTGTCCTGGCAGGCGTGCTGAAGCTGAAGACGCTGGCGACGATGGTGCTGAGCATCGCGCTCTACGCCACGGAATGGGGCCTGCCGTTCGCCGCCGGCTTCGTGCTGCTGATCTTCGTGCACGAGTGCGGCCACGCCATCGCGCTTCGACGCGAGGGGATCGCGGCGGGCGCGCCGGTGTTCATCCCGTTTGTCGGCGCGTTCATCGCCATGCGCGGCATGCCGCGCAACGCCTACGTGGAGGCCAAGGTCGGCCTGGCTGGCCCCGTCCTCGGATCGCTGGCCGCGTGGGCGGTGCTTGCCGTTGGTCTCGAATGGGGCAGCGGGTTGCTGGTGACGCTCGGCCACGCCGGCATCCTCATCAACCTGTTCAACCTGATCCCGGTTTCGCCGCTCGATGGCGGGCGTGTCGCCGGAGCCTTCAGCCGCGGCGCGTGGGTCGGCGGCTACCTGCTCGGGGTGCTGGCGGTGCTGGTGACGCGCTCGCCGCTGCTGCTGATCGTGCTCGCGGCCGGCCTCTATACACTCGTGCAGCGCTGGCGACATCCCATCCCGGGGTATCACGATATCCCCGCACGAGCCGCCGGGCCGTGGGGATCGCGTACGCGGTGCTCGTCATCGCGCTGGTCCTCACGCTGCCCCTTGGCCTGGCCATTCACCCGAACCTCGGGTTCTGACGAACGGCACCCGCCGTCCGCGCAACCGCGAGGTGCGCGCGTACCGGATCACGACGTCCGGCCGGAAGCAGTTGAAGGCGGAGGTGTCGGAGTTCGCGCGGGTGATGCAGGCCATTTCGCGCGTCATCCAGCCGGCCTGACGAGCGTTCGTCCTGGCATCGGCGGAGGAGTCTCATGGAGTGGCTGGGCGAGACGTATCGACGCCTCCGGTTCCTCCTTCGCCGAGGACGGGCGGACGACGAGATGGCCGCGCAGATGGCGTTCCACCTCGAAATGGAAGCGCGCGCGAACGTCGAGACCGGGATGGAGCCGGACCAGGCGCGCGCGGCCGCGCGGCGGCGCTTCGGCAACGGGCTGGCGCTGAGCGAGCGCGCACACGACGAATGGGGCTGGGCCTGGCTGGAGAGCGTCCTGCTCGATATCCGCCTGGCGCTGCGCATGATGAGCCGCAACGTCGCGTTCTCGGCGGTGGCACTGGTTTCGCTGGCCATCGGCATCGGACTGAGCGTTGCGATGTTCGCGGTCGTCAACGCGGTGTTCCTCAAGCCGATCGCCGGCGTGCGCGAGTCGGATCGCCTCGTGTCGATCTACCAGCAGACCCGCGGCGGCCTCGGCACCTACACCAGCGCGTCGTACCCGGAGTTCGAGTACTTCCGGAATCAGGGGCGTGCGTTTGACGACATGGCCGCGTTCGCCCGCTACCCGACGACCGTCGAAGCGGCTGGCCTGGCGGAGAGGGCGGCGGTGGAACTGGTCTCGCCGACGTTCTTCACGGTGCTGGGCGTCGCGCCGGCCCTCGGCAGGGTGATCGGGGCGGCCGATGCCGGGCAGCCGGCCGTTGTCCTGAACCACGACTTCTGGACGCGCCGGTTCGGCCGGGATCCGAATGTCGTCGGCCGGATCATCCGCATCGGTACGGCGGCCTGCACGATCGTCGGCGTGGCGGATCGGCGCTTCCGCGGCCTCGAGGTCGACAACGACCCGCCGAACGCGTGGGTCCCGGTCGGCGCATGGCGCGACGTGGTGAGCTCCCTGGCCGACGACGACCTGCCCCGCAACTGGTTCAACCAATCGTTTGGCGTCGTTGGCAGGCTTCGGCCGGGCTGGACGCTTCCGCAGGTGCGTCAGGAGATGACGCGAGTCGGCGTCCAGTTGAAGGCCGATCACCCGGAGCGTACAGAGGGGTGGCGCAAGGACCTGCCGGACATGGCCGACCTCCGCGTCGTGGTGTTCCCCGCGGGCGATACGCGCGTCCTGCCGGACTCGCGGACGACGATGATCACGTTCCTGGGTCTCCTCGCGGCAGTGGCTGCGCTCGTGCTCGTGGCCGCGTGCGTCAACGTCGCCAACCTCCTCCTCTCCCGCACGGCGAGCCGGCAGCACGAGCTGGCCGTGCGCCTGGCGCTTGGCGCGGGCGCGCGACGGCTCGCACGCCAACTGGTCACCGAGAACCTCGTGCTGGCCGGCGCCGGCGGGGCTGGCGGTCTCCTCGTCGCCCGCTGGACGACGAGCCTGCTCCTCGGATTCGGGCCGGGGTTCGGTGCACGGTCGGCTCTCGATGGCGGGCTCGACGGGCGCGTCCTCCTCTTTGCCGCTGCTGCCGCCCTGTTCAGCGGGGTCGCCGTCAGCCTGCTGCCGCTGCGGATGCTCACCCGACGGACCATCTCGTCGCAGGTCGGTGGTCGCTCCGTCGCCGGGGGAACGGGCGTCCAGGGATCGCGCCAGGTGCTCGTCGCCGGCCAGGTGGCCGTTTCGCTGGTCCTGATCGTCTTCGCGGGCCTGTTTCTCGGCACGCTGCGCAACGCCAGGGCGGTGGACGTCACCGCGCGAAGCGACGAGGTGATGCTGGGCGGTCTCGACCTTGCCGATGCCGGCTACAAGGACGCCGACAGCGGATTCTCGCCTCTACTCGCGCTTGCTCGACCACGTCTCGGCGCTCCCGGGCGTGCGCGATGCCGCGCTGGTGTTCGTGGTCCCGCTCGGGCGCCGCCGCGGCGGCTCGAACATCGAGCTCGGCGCTCCCGGGCAGTCGCCGCGCGTCGTGCAGGTGGGCTTCAACGTCGTCACGCCACGCTACTTCCGAACCGTCGGAATCCGGGTCCTCGCCGGGCGCGATTTCAGCGAGGCCGATCGCCCCGGCGCGACGGCCGTCACCGTCATCAACGAGGAGATGGCGGATTGGCTGTACCGCGGGCGCAACCCGATCGGCGAGCGATTCCGCCTGCTGTGGCCGCCGGCGACGACGGTGGAGATCGTGGGAATCGTGAGGGACGGGCCGTTCCGGAGCTTCCGCGCGAGCAAGGAGCCGACCGCCTACCTCCCGCTCGCACAACGTTACATGGCCGGGATGACGCTGGAGGTCCGCAGCGCGTCAGGCCCGGGCAGCGATCTCGCGGCGGGCGTGCGGCGGGAACTGGCGGCGCTCGATCCGCACGTTCCGCTCACCAACGTCCGGACCGCCAGGGCTCACTTCGAGCGGACGCTGACGCAGGAACGCATGATGGCCTCGCTGCTCACGGTGCTCGCCGCGATGGTCCTCGTTCTCCTGGCTATCGGCACGTACGGCACCCTCTCGTATGCGGTTGTGCAGCGGACGCGCGAGATCGGCATTCGCGTCGCGCTCGGCGCCGTTCCCCGGCGCGTTGTCCTCGGTGTGGTCGGAAGGACGCTGTCGCTCACCGCGATTGGCCTGGCCGTCGGCATCACGCTCACGCTCGCGTCGACCCGGCTCGTTCGAGGCCTGCTCTTTGGCGTCAGCCCGACCGACACCGTCGTCTTCGCCGCGGCCATCGGGCTCCTGACCGCGGTCTCCGCGCTGGCGGGCTACGTCCCGGCCCGCCGCGCCTCGCGCATCGACCCGGTGGTCGCGCTCCGCTCGGAGTGAGATAGTCGGAAGCCGAAAGGCGTCAGTCCGAGGCGGCCGCGCGTTCCCGCGGGAAGATGCCGCCGGCCGACGCGTCGTGGGCGGCGGCCGCGGCCGCCTGTTTCGCGGTGACCTGCACCGCGCGCACCATCGACATGAGGCCGAGTCCCTTCCCCATCGAGATGTCGCGCCGGAAGACGTCGAACACGAGGTCGGGCGACACGGTCGCGATCGTGGCGGCGGGCAGGCCCGAGAGCCCATGCTGGAGGATCGCCGCGAGCGCCTTGGCCGATACGCCGCTCGGGCTCTCGACGGCGAAATGCAGAACGAGCGTGCCGCCGGGGCTCAGCACGCCCCACACGTAGGCTTCGGATTCGCACGACGGCACCTGGTGCACGCGGGCGAACGGTCGCCGCGCGACGTCCGGAGGCACCTCCCGGAAGCGATCGGCCAGCGACAACAACAGATCGGCGCGGTCAGCAGGATCGGGCGCCATCGCCAGCATCTCGAGCATCTCCGGCAGGCGCCCCGGGTACCCGCTCGCCGCCGGCTCGGCGCTCAACGGCCTGCTCCGCCGCGACCGCGCTCCACGGGTACGCCCACCAGGTTGCCCCACTCGGTCCAGCTCCCGTCGTAGTTGCGGACCTTCTCGAACCCGAGCAGGTACTTGAGCACGAACCAGGTGTGGCTGCTTCGTTCGCCGATGCGGCAGTAGGCGATCACCTCGCTGTGGGGCCGCAGGCCCTGCTCCTCGACGTAGATGCGCCTGAGTTCCTCCCCGCTCCGGAAGGTCCCGTCCTCGGGGTTGACCGCCCGCGACCAGGGAACGCTGGACGCGCCGGGAATGTGTCCGCCGCGCAGCGCGCCCTCATTCGGGTAGTCGGGCATGTGCAGCCGTTCGCCCGTGAACTCCTCCGTGCTGCGGACGTCCACCAGCTGCCCGCCCGCCTGCGCGAAGCGAAGCACCTCGTCGCGGAACGCCCGGTTCGTCCGATCGTCGCGCTCGGGGGCGTGGTAGACCGACGGCTCGAAGGGTGGCACCTCGCGCGTCACGCGGCGCGCCTCCCGTTGCCATTTCACCCGGCCGCCGTCCATGACGCGCGCCCTCGTGTGGCCGAACAGCTCGAACACCCACAGCGCGTAACACGCCCACCAGTTGTTCTTGTCGCCGTACAACACGACCGTCGTTTCCGGCGTGACTCCGAGACGCGACATCAGCGCGCCGAATGCGCTGGCCGAGATGTAGTCGCGCCTCACAGGGTCGTTGAGATCGGCGATCCAGTCGACGTGCGCGGCGCCCGGAATGTGGCCTGAGCCATACAGCAGGGTGTCCTCGTTCGACTCGATCAGGCGAATCGACGGATCGTCCAGGTTCGCGTCCACCCAGTCCGTCGTCACCAGGGCTTCGGGGTGCGCGTAATGCCGCTGGTCGATACCCTTGATCACCGCGTCTTTTCTGAGCGTCATGGGGGCTTCCTTCCGGCCATCGGGCGGGCCTCCACGGCCGGGCCCGGCAGCCTGCATGGTCCTCTCGGGGATACTTCGATTATCAGGCCGCGGCGGGGGCGGGGCAAACGGCGGCAACGGGAAGCACGGCCGTTCGAGCGGCCCCGAACGCCCGGTCCCGGGTGGGACGTCCCACCCGGGAGGCATGTCTCTCGGAAGCGAAGCGGCGCGTCTCTCTCAAAAGCGAAGTGGCGCCTCGTCTACTTCGAGCGCGTATAGGAGATCTCCATCGTCTTCGTCTCCTTGCCATCGCGGGTCTCGTACCACTCCATCACGTGCGAGTCGGGAGACAGCAGGCGCACGACCTGTCGCACGGGCACCTTCTTCGCCGGGTTGACGACGTCGGGCATCTCGCCCTTGTAGGTGAGAGTCTTCGTCGCCTCGTCGTACTGCCCGGTCATCAACATGATCGTCGTCCCCATGTTGTCCGCCCAGGTGGACTGGAACTGGCCGCTCACGTTGTCGTAGCCCATGAGGCCTCGACCTTCGAACGGCATGCCCATCATCTCGCCCCGGTACATGCCCTCCACGAAACGTCCGCCGAGCTGCGTCGTGTAGGAGACGGTCCCGGTCGACTCGGAGGGTGGCGCCGAGGGCTTCATCCACATCCGGCTCTTGAAGGCCCAATCGCCGGCCACCGAGGCAAGCAGCTGGTGGTTTGGCCCGGGTGTGGCGGCCTTCACCATCGCGTCCATCATCGCCTTCTCCTCGGGCGACATGCCGCCGGAGGTGCCGACTGGCGGCTTGTCCTGGGCGAACGCGCTGGCGGAAACGAGCAGGCAAACGGCGACGGTCGCGAACCAACAGACGGCGTATCGGGCGACGCGTGATGTCCAGATCATTGGGAGCCTCCTTTTGGGCAGCGTCAGTGAAGTGTTGTCGCCGGATACTTGATCCTAGCACCGAGGCGGTCGACAAGGCCGCCCCGGTCGATCCGGTTGATGAGGTAGGCGACGTACTTGCAGCCGCCACCGACCGTCTGACACGATGAGAGGGACGGCGCTGCAACGATGCGGCGAGGAGGTGGAGTCGTGGACACGCTGTTGCGCGAGTTGAACTACGGCCTGCGCACCCTCATCAAGCAGCCCGCCTTCACCGCGGTCGCGGTGCTGTCGCTCGCGCTGGGCATCGGCGCGAACACGGCCATCTTCACGGTCATCAATGCCGTCTTCCTCCATCCACTGGCGATTGAGGATCCGTCCACCGTGGCGGAGGCGTTCACGCTCGACACCAAGACGGTGCAGGTCGGCAACTTCAACCTCACGCCCACGTCGCTGCAGAACTTCGAGGACTACCGCGACAGGAACCCCGTGTTCAGCGGGCTCGCCGCCTACTTCCTGACAGGGCTGCAATGGGCCAACAAGGGCGAGACCGAGGCGTTGCCCGGAATGATGACCTCGGCAAACTACTTCGAGGTCCTCGGCATCAAACCGGCCCTGGGACGCCTGTTCTCGCGAGACGAGGATCTCGACCATGCGGTGCCGGTGGCCGTGCTGAGCCACAGCGTGTGGGTGAACCGCTTCGGATCGGACCGTGACGTCATCGGGCGGACGATTCCGCTCGACGGGTTGCCATTCACGGTCATCGGCGTGACGCCGCCGGGATTCAAGGGCACGCTCTCGCTGGCCGGCCCCGACCGTGTCTGGCTGCCGCTCGGGATGCGCGACCAGCTGCTCGTCGGACAGGTCAAGACGCTCAGCACGAACCGGCGCTTCCGCTGGATCAGCATCGTGGGCCGGTTGAAGCCTGGCGTGAGCCTGACCCAGGCGAGGTCCGCGATGAAGGTCCTGGCAGCGTCGCTGGAGAAGCAGTACCCGGATGCGAATGCGGGGCGCACCGTCGAATTGAGCTCGGTGTCCGACGCCGCGCTCGGGATCAACAACCGCCGTCAGTTCCTGCAGGCCGGCGGAGTCATGATGGCGGTGGTCGGCCTGGTGCTCCTGATCGCGTGCCTGAACCTCGCGAACCTGCTCCTGGCACAGTCCGCCCGGCGGGAGAAGGAGATCGGCGTCCGTGCCGCGCTCGGCGCGAGCCGGGGGCGCGTGGTGCGGCAGCTGCTCATCGAGAGCGTCATCCTGGCGGTGGCCGGCGGCGCGGTCGGGTTGCTGGTCGCCAATTGGGGGCGCACCGCGCTCTGGGCGTTCCGCCCGCCGTTCCTGGCCAACGCGTCGGTCGAGCTGAGCCTCGACGCGCGGGTCCTTGCCTTCACCGCCTCCGTCTCGATCCTCACGGGCTTCGTCTTCGGTCTCGTCCCGGCCGTCAGGTTGTCCCGCACCAACCTCACCGACGTCCTCAAGCAGAGCGGACGCGGGTCGCTGGGCCTTGGCCACGGCCGCATCCGCAGCCTGCTGGTGGTCTCGGAGGTGGCGTTCGCCACCGTCGCGCTCGTCGGGGCGGGGCTCTTCGTTCGCAGCATGCAGGCTGCGCAGAACATGGACGTCGGCTTCGACGCCAGGCACGTCGCGTTCCTGGGCTTGAGCCCCGGCAGCCAGCGCTACGACGAAGAACACGGCCAGCGGTTCTACGGCGAGGCCATCGAGAAGGCGCGCCAGGTGCACGGGGTTCAAGGCGCCGCGATGGCGTCGATTGTCCCGATCGCCGGCGGAAACGGCGTCCTGTTGACGGTCTTCCCCGAGGGGCAGGCTCAGAACTCGTCCTACAAGGGATCGCTCGTCTCGTTCAACGACGTCTCGCCCGGTTACTTCGAGACGCTTCGGATCCCGTTCCGCGCCGGGCGCGACTTCACGGAGTTCGACCGGGCCGACACCACGCCGGTGGCGATCATCAACGAGGCGGTGGCGAGGCAACTGTGGCCGGGCCAGCCGGCCCTCCACAAGCGCTTTACGATCGTGCAGCGCCCCGAGCTCTACGAGGTGGTGGGCGTCGTGGCCGACTCGGTGATCTTCGCGGTCGGCGAGGATCCGACTCCCATGATCTGCCGTCCTCTCCGGCAGGAGTACGCGCCCGCCGCGGCGCTCATCGTCCGCACCGCAGACGACCCGAGTGCGCCGCTCAATTCCCTGAGGACACAGATCAGGTCAATCGACCGGAACATGCCGCTGCGTAACGTGGGGACCGTCAGCGAGCAGATCGAGCAGGGACTATGGGCGCCCCGGATGGGGGCGGCCCTCCTCAGCATCTTCGGCGCCCTCGCGCTCGTGCTCGCCGTGATCGGAATCTACGGCGTGATGTCGTACAACGTCGCGCAGCGCACGCAGGAAATCGGCTTCCGCATCGCGCTCGGCGCGCAGCCGCGCGACGTCCTGCTGCTGGTCCTTCGCCAGGGCATGACGCTGGCCGCCCTGGGTGCGGCGGGTGGACTCGTGGCCGCCCTGCTGTCGGGCAGGCTGGTTGGCAACCTGCTCTTCGGCATCCGGCCCCAGGACCCTGCCACCCTCGCGATCGTGATCGTCGTGCTCTCGGTGGTGGCGCTCGCGGCCTGTTACATACCGGCGCGCCGCGCCGCGCGCGTGGACCCGCTCGTCGCGCTCCGGAACGAGTAGCGACCTGATCCGGGCGCGCTCGCCTCGTTCACTTGCTTTCGACCCGCGGCCTACGATTGCTCACGGGCTCCTCCCGATGATCGGCCAGACCCTCGGTCGGTACCGCATCGTCGCGTCAATCGGCGCGGGCGGCATGGGTGAGGTATATCGCGCCCACGACGAACGTCTGGGCCGCGATGTCGCTCTCAAGGTGCTGCCTTCCAATCGGCCCTCCGACCCGGCCGCCCGCAGGCGGTTCCGTCGGGAAGCTCTTGCCCTGTCGAGGTTGAACCATCCGAACATCGCCACCGTGTACGACTTCGATTCGCAGGGGGATGTCGACTTCCTCGTGATGGAACTCGTCGAAGGCGGATCGCTCGCGAAGCGGCTCGAAGAAGGCGCCCTCGCGGAAGCCGACGTCGCCGGGCTGGGCGCGCAGATCGCGGATGCCCTGGGGGAGGCCCACGACCGCGGCGTCGTGCATCGGGACCTGAAGCCGGCGAACATCACGTTGACGCCCAGGGGCCAGGTCAAGGTGCTGGACTTCGGGCTGGCCACGCTGCTGGGCCCACCGACCGACGCCTCGGTCACCGAGAGCGTCGCTGGCGCCGGCGCCATCGCCGGCACGCTCGCCTACATGGCGCCAGAGCAACTCCTGGGCGAGCGGGTCGACACACGCGCGGACATCTTTGCCTTCGGGGTCGTCCTCTACGAGATGAGCACGGGCCGCCGTCCCTTCGACAGCAGTGTGGCTGCGCGTCTGGTCGATGCCATTCTGCACGCGGCTCCGCCGGCGCTTCGCGCCGTGAACCCGCAAGTGTCTCCCGAGCTGGAACGCCTCGGTACTCAAGTGCCTGGAAAAGGACCCGGCGGACCGCTATCGGTCGGTGCGCGATCTGCACGCGGGCCTTCGCCGGCTCATGGGACCGGCCGCGTTGCCTGCGGCCTCGGAGATGCGGATGCGAACGGCGCCCGGCCCTTGGCGCACATGGGGCCGCCTGGCGCTCGTCGGCGCTGCCGCCCTGGCAGCGGCCGCTGTCGCCCTGAACCTCGGCGGCATCCGGCAGCGCTTCGCGGAGGGCCAGGCGGAAGCAACGGTCCGCTCGCTCGCGGTGCTGCCCATGACGAACCTGTCGCACGACCCCGAGCAGGAGTACTTCGCTGACGGGATGACCGAGGCGCTCACCACCGAACTGGCCCAGTTCCGTGGGCTGAAGGTGATCTCGCGAACGTCGGCGATGCAGTACAAGGGCGTCCGCAAGGCGCTCCCGGTCATCGCCCGGGAACTCGAGGTAGACGGGATCATCGAGGGTTCCGTGCAGCGTTCAGGCGATCAAGTGACGATCACCCGTGCAGCTGATCCAGGCAGCGTCCGACCGGCACCTGTGGGCGCGCGGCTACGAGCGCGACGTCCGCGACGTGCTTGCCCTCGAGCGCGAGGTGGCCCGGGCCGTGGCGGACGAACTTCGACTTCAGCTCACGCCGGGCCAGCAGTCACGCCTGGCGACCGCACGCGCCGTCCTCCCGGAGGCGCACCAGTTCTACCTGAAGGGCCGCTCCGGCTTCGAGCAGTGGACGC
Source organism: uncultured Acidobacteriota bacterium (assembly GCA_963724775.1). Taxonomy (GTDB): domain Bacteria; phylum Acidobacteriota; class Vicinamibacteria; order Vicinamibacterales; family Fen-181; genus CAVRWB01. Next base: position 168,991 of record CAVRWB010000010.1, on the reverse strand, counting down.
CGGAGGGCACGCGGCAGGCTCGCGAGTACTTCCGCGAGGCGATCCGAGTCGATCCGGGCTACGCGCAGGCGTACGCGGCGCTTGCCGACACGTACGTGTTCGGCTCCGTAGCGCTGCCGCAGAAGGAAGCCCTTCCGCTGGCGCGTGCCATGGCCGACAAGGCTCTGTCGCTCGACGACTCGGTAGGCGAGGCGCACGCGGCGCTCGGCCAGGTGAAGTTCCTCGCGGAGCGGGACTGGGTAGGCGCCGAGGCGGAGTTCCGCAAGGCTATCGAACTGAGCCCAAGCTACGGCGAGGCGCGCCACATGTACCTCCCATTTCCTGATCGCCATGGGTCGCCTCGCCGATTCGCTGACCCAGTCGCAGCGCTACGTGGAGGTCGACCCACGGTCACCGGCGGCCCACAATCACCTCGCCCATCACTACCTCATGGCCGGTCAGAACGCCAGGGCCGTCGAGGAGTGCAATCGGGCGCTGGCTCTCGACCCCGGTGTCATCAGCTCCCGCCAGGAACTGGCAGCGGCATACGCCGGACTGCGCCGGTACACGGAAGCCGTCGACGAGTACGAGAAGCTGCTGCCGTCCTTCGGTGTCACGGCCCCGCAGATCGCCGAACTCAGGAAGGGCTTCGAGAGGGGGGGCTGGAAGGGGTTCCTCCGCAAGCGTCTCGACCTGCTCCTGCACCACCCGCAGGCCGACGCACCCACGCCGACCGAGGTGGCAGGTCTGTATGCCGAACTCGGCGAGATGGACGCCGCCTTTCAGTGGCTCGAACGCGCGTTTGCGGCGCAGGATGAGGGTCTCGTCTACCTCAATTCGCTCGAGTTCCCAGCGAGCGTGCACGCTGATCCGCGATTCCGCGCCTTGCTGAACCGGCTCCATCTCCCTCCGCCGAGCTAGGAGCGCGCTCCGTTGTAGCTATTCCGCGACCCCCTTCTCGTGGAGGATCTTCCACACCTTCTCCGGCGTGATCGGGATGTCGATGTGCTTCACGCCCAGGTGTGACAGCGCGTCCACGACGGCGTTGACGATCGCGGGGGGCGCGCCGACGGTCGCCGACTCGCCGACGCCCTTGGCGCCCAGCGGGTGGTGCGGCGACGGCGTCACCGTCTTGTCGGTCTCCCAGCTGGGCGTCTCCATGGACGTCGGCAGCAGGTAATCCATGAAGCTGCCGGCCTGGTTGTTCCCGTTCTCGTCGTAGCTGATCTCCTCGAGCAGCGCCGGCGCCATCCCCATCGTCAGCCCGCCGTGGATCTGCCCGTCCACGATCATCGGGTTGATGATGTTGCCGCAGTCGTCCACCGCGACGAACCGGCGGATCTTCACCATCCCCGTCCCGCGATCGATGTCCACGACGGCGATGTAGCTGCCGAAGGGGAACGTCAGGTTGGGCGGGTCGTAGTAGTCCACGGCCTCGAGGCCCGCCTCCATGCCCGGCGGGTGGTTGGTGTACGACGCGAAGGCAATCTCCTGGATCGTCTTCGACTTCTGCGGCGCGCCTTTCACCGAGAACTTGCCCGGCTCCCACACGAGGTCCTCTTCCGCCACCTCGAGCAGGTACGCCGCGATCTTCTTCGCCTTGTCGCGGATCTTGCGCGCCGCCACCGCGCCCGCCGCCCCGGCAACCGGCGTCGAGCGGCTGGCGTAGGTCCCCAGGCCGTACGGCGCCGTGTCCGTGTCCCCTTCTTCGACCTGGACATGCGCCGCCGGGATCCCGAGCTCCTCCGCGACGATCTGCGCGTAGGTCGTCTCGTGGCCCTGGCCCTGCGACTTCGTGCCGAACCGGGCGATCGCCTTGCCCGTCGGGTGGATGCGGATCTCGCACGAGTCGAACATCTTGATGCCGAGGATGTCGAAGTCCTTCGACGGCCCGGCGCCGACGATCTCCGTGAAGCTCGAGATGCCAATCCCCATCAGCTCGCCCCGAGCGCGCTTGTCCGCCTGCTCCTTTCGCAGCTCGGCGTAGCCCACCTTCTGCATGGCCTTCTGCAGCGCCGCCGGGTAGTTGCCGCTGTCGTACTCCCAGCCCAGCGCCGACTTGTACGGGAACTTGTCGGGAGGGATGAAGTTCTTCATCCGCAGCTCGGCGGGATCCATCTGCAGCCGCTGGGCCAGCACGTCCACCGCGCGCTCGATGGCATGGACGGCTTCGGTCACGCGAAAGGAGCATCGATAGGCGACGCCGCCCGGCGGCTTGTTGGTGTACGCCGCGTCCATCTCCGTGAACGCGTGCTTGATGTCGTACGAGCCGGTGCAAATGGAGAAGAGCCCGGCCGGGAACTTGGAGGGGTTGGCGGCGGCGTCGGTGTACCCGTGGTCCGCCACCGTCTTGATGCGCAGCGCCTCGATCGTGCCGTCCTTCGATGCCGCCAGCTCCGCCTTCATGTGGTAGTCGCGGGCGAAGGAGTCCGCCTGCAGGTTCTCGGTCCGGTCCTCGATCCACTTCACCGGCTTGCCGATGACGACCGACGCCGCGATCGCAATCACGTACCCGGGGTAGACCGGCACCTTGCCGCCAAAGCCGCCGCCGATGTCCGGCGAGACGATCCGGATCTTCTCCTCCGACAGGCCGACGTGGCCGGCCACCAGCGCGAGGACGGTGCGGATCGCGTGGGGCGCCTGCGTCGTCATGTAGACAGTGAGCTTGCCCATCGCGCGATCGAAGTCCGCCACGCACCCGCAGGTCTCGATGGAAGCGACATGGATCCGCGGGATGTACATGTCCTGCTCGACCACCACGTCGGCGCGCGCGAACGCCTGCTCCACGCCCTGGCGGTCGCCCGCCTCCCAGTGCCAGATCCGGTTGTCCTTCTTGTCCTTCTTGTCGGTGCGGAGCACCGGCGCGCCGGGCTCGAGCGCCTTGAACGGATCGACCACCACCGGCAGCGGCTCGTACTCCACCTCGACCGCATCCACCCCGTCGGCCGCGGCGTACCGGGACGTCGCGATGACGCCCGCCACCTCCTGGGCCTGGTACATCACCTTCTCGGTTGGCAGCACCATCTGGGTGTCCGACATCAGCGTGGGCATCCAGTGCAAGTTGTACTTCGCGAGCGTCTCGCCGGTAATCACGGCCAGGACGCCCGGCACCTGCAACGCCTTCGTCGAGTCGATCTTCGTAATCCGCGCGTGGGCGAACGGGCTGCGGACAATGTCCAGGTACAGCATGCCCGGCAGCTGGATGTCGTCCACGTAGCGGCCCTGGCCGCGGATGAACCGCGGGTCCTCTTTCCGCTTGATCGAATGGCCCATCCCGCCCACGTCGGCCGTTGTCTGCGGCGCCATCACTGCCTCCACAGGTGTAGGGCGAACTTCCGCTTCGGTGTAGGGCGAAGCTCCCGCTTCGCCTATGTGCTTCGACTCGCAATAACGGCCACGCTGGTTCATCGCGTGTGGCCGGTCGTGCTCGCTCCCATTCGACGTTGCTCAGGGAGCCCCGAGCCGCGCCGAGGGGCTCAGCACCTAGTCCTGAGGGCGCAATACGTTGCCGTATTTGCGCATCGAAGGACTATGTCGTGGCCTGCGACTTCGCAGCCGCGTACTGGATCGACTTGACGATGTTCACGTAGCCGGTGCAGCGGCAAAGGTTGCCGGAGATCGCCTCGCGGATTTCGGCTTCCGACGGGTTGGGCTGGCGCTGCAGGAGCGCGTAGCTCGTCATCATCATGCCGGGTGTGCAGTAGCCGCACTGCAGCCCGTGCTCCTGCCAGAAGCCCTCCTGCAACGGATGCAGCTGGCCGTCCTTTTCGAGCCCTTCGACGGTCATCACCTGGCAGCCGTCGGCCTGCACGGCGAGAACGGTGCACGACTTGACGGGTTCGCCGTCGAGCAGCACCGTGCAGGCGCCGCAGTGCGTCGTGTCGCAGCCGATGTGGGTGCCGGTGAGGCGCAAGTCCTCGCGCAGGAAGTGCACGAGGAGCAGGCGCGGCTCCACCTCGGCGGTGTGGATGGTTCCGTTCACCGTCACGCTGATCTTCTGCGTCGTCATGGTCGTGGACCTCCAGCCCGTTCGACGGCCTTGGCGAGCGCCCGCACGGTCAGCACGCGCGCCATCTCCCGCTTGTACTCGACGGAGCCGCGCCGGTCGGGCGACGGCGACGCGGCCGCAGCGGCGAGGCGGGCCGCTTCCGCGAGCGTGGGCGCGTCCGGCTTCCGGCCCTTCAGGAAGCGCTCGGCTTCCAGCGCCTTCACCGGCACGGGGCCAGCCGCCGTGAGGCCGATGCCGGCCCCCACGATCTCGCCCGCCGGCACCGAGCGTCAGCTGCGCGGCGGCCGCCGCCGTGGCGTAATCGCCAACCTTGCGCTCGAGCTTGATGTAGGCGCCGCCGCTCCGCGCGGGGGGAAGGGGGATCCGGATCTCCGTCACGATCTCCTCCGGGTCGAGGACCGTCGAAAAGAGACCGGTGAAGAACTGGCCCACCGGGATGGTCCGCTGACCCTTGGGCCCCGTGGCCACCACCTGGGCGCCCAGCGCGAGCATCGTGGCCGGGTGGTCGTTGGCCGGGTCGGCGTGTGCCAGGTTGCCGCCAATCGTTGCGCGGTTCCGCACGATCGGATCCGCGATGACGCGGGCGGTGTCGTGCACGATCGGCAGGCGCGAGGCAATGACGTCCGAGCGCTCGATGGCCGACTCCCGCGTGCGGCCGCCGATCCGCAGGAAACCGTCGGCCTCGTCGATGTACTCCAGGCCGGGGATGCGGCCGATGTCCACGAGGTGACCGACGAAGCTCATGCGAAGCTTGAGGAGAGGCAGCAGGCTCTGCCCCCCGGACAAGATCTTCGCGTCGCTGCCAATGTCTCGCAGGAGCGAGACGGCGTCGGCAAGCGTCGCCGGCGCGTGGTACTCGAAGGGGGCTGGGATCATCGCGCAGCGGTCCTTTCCGAGAGAGGCTTCCGAGAGGTGTGGCGCGAACCTCCAGGAGAGTGGGCGCCTTCCGCCCTACGTCGTCCGCTTCCGGCGGCGCACTCTCCTCCAGGCGGCGAGCGTGACGACGAGCGCGGCGCCGGCCCAGACTAAAGGGCGGCGAGCCGCGCGCCACGCGGCCCGGCCAAGCACCGCCGAGCCGAAAGACAGCGCATCAATCGGCGGGCTGGCTGGTGTCGAGACGGCGCGGGGTTCGGCATCCGCGACAGCACTCGCGCCTGGAGCGGCAGGGACGACGGCCGCGACAGAGGGCGGTGCGCCGGCGGCCGGTGCAGCGGCCGCAGCCTGGCTGGCCGGCATCTCCAGCCGGGCGCGCATGGACGTCACGAACCGTTGGAACATCTGGTCGCTGACGTCCTGGATCATGCCGCGGCCGAACTGGGCCAGCACGCCCATCACGTTCACCTGCGAGACGATCGTCACCTCGGTCTCGCCGGGGGAGCGCGCGGCCAGGCGGCTGTTCATCACCATGTCGGCGCCGCCCCTGCCTCGTGTATCGCTGCCGGACGCGACGATCTCCGCCGAGTGGGTGGACGCGTCGAGCCGCGCAAACCGCATCGTCCCCTTGTAGCTCGCCGCGACGGGCCCCACCTTCACGGTGATCGTGCCGCGGTAGGTCTGGTCGTCCACCCGCTCGGTGATCGCCGCCCCCGGCAGGCACGCGGCAACCTGCGCAGGATCGATCAGGAAGGCCCAGGCCGCATCCACCGGGGCGCTCACGACGAACGTCTTCGAGATTTCCATCGCCATGTCGTCACGCAGTCAGCAGATGATCTGCCGACAGATCGGGTCGGGCTCCGATCAGCAACTGGTCAACCGGTGAGTTCGGGAAGCAGCCGCTCGAGTGACTCGAAATCGTGCGCCGGCGCCAGCCGATCGACGAATGGAAGAGCGGCGTGCATCGCGCGTGCCGTTGGCTCGTACCGCGGGTCGCCGGCCAACGGGTTCAGCCAGAGGACGCGCCGGGCGCGAGCCTTGATCGCGCGCATCGCGTCGGCCACCAGGCTGACGTCCCCGCGATCCAGGCCGTCGCTGAGGATGACGACGACGCTGCGATGCGAGAGGACGCGCGCCGCGTGCCGCGCGACAAAGTCCGCCAGGCTCTCCCCGATCCGGGTGCCCCCGGACCACTCGCGCTCCCCCGCCTCGAGCTTGCGCAGGGTCGAGCGGATCCGTCCCGCCTTGAGCCATGGCGTCAGCCGCGTGAGGGACGTATTGAACGCGAACACTTCGGTCCGCCGCGCCACCTGTTTGAGCGCGAGCGCAAACGCGAGCAGGAAGCGCGAGTAGGCATCCATCGAGGCGCTCGTGTCGCACAGCACCACGATCTCCGCCTCTTCTATCGCGCGCGTGCGCCGCGCCAACCTCAGCGGCTCGCCGCCGGTCCCGAGCGACGCCCTCAGGCTTCGCCGAAGATCCACGACACCACCGCTTCGTGCCGGCACGAGCCGCCGGCTCTTCTTCAACGCGAGCCTGGCTGCCAGTTGCGCGAGCATTCGCTCGAGGATGGCCAGCTCGTCGGCGGTGCACTCTTCGAACGGCCTCCGCCGCAGCAGCGCCTGCGGGCTGTACCCTGGCTGGTCACCTTCGCTGGCGGCTTCTGGCGCTTCCGCGGCGGCGATGCGGTGGGTGACGCTCTCGCTCCTCGTGCCGCCCGACGGGCGGGCCTTCGGAATTGCCGCCGCGGGCGGCCGTGCCCGGCCAACGGGCGCGACCGAGCGTCCGATCCAGAACTCCTCGAAGGCGGCGTCGAAGACCGCCCACTGGTGGCGCCGGACCTTGAGCGCGGTCCGCAACGCCCGGTGCATCTCATCGCGATCGAGCAGGTCCACGAGCGACAGCGCACGGGCCGCGTCGATCTCGTCGCCGATGGCGATGCCCACGCCGCGCGCACGCAGCAGGCCGGCGAACCGGGCAAGGTGGAGGATCGCGTTCGTCACGGAGCGCTCGTCTCCTCGCGCGCGCCGGCGACGAGCGCACCAATCTCCGCCGGCCCCAGCGCCTCGAGGTCGTGCCGGTCCTTGATCACGCAACCCAGCGTCTCGCCCGCGACATCCGGGGCCAGCTCGGTCTGTCGCAGCCGAACGAGGGCCTGCGCCCAGTCGATCGTCTCCGCCACGCCGGGAACCTTGGACAGCCGCCTGGCGCGGAGGGCCTGCATGAAGCGGCCAACCTGGCGAGCCAGGCGCTCGTCGGCATCCGGTACCTTGGCGCGGATGATCCGGACCTCTTTCTCGAGGTCCGGGTGCTCGATATAGAGGTAGAGGCAGCGGCGGCGCAGCGCGTCCCCGATCTCACGCGTGCGGTTGGACGTGAGGATGACGTAGGGCACGTGCTCCGCACGGATCGTCCCCAGCTCCGGGATGGTCACCTGGAAGTCGGACAGGATCTCGAGCAGGAACGCCTCGAAGCCCTCGTCCGCGCGGTCGATCTCGTCGATGAGCAGCACCGCAGGCCCCGCCCGGCGTGTGATCGCGCGCAACAGCGGCCGCTCCAGCAGGTAGTCGCGGCCGAAGATCAGCGCCTCGATGTCCTGCCCCGCCCGCCCCTCGTCCTCCGAGATCCTGAGCCGGAGGATCTGGCGCGGGTAGTTCCATTCGTACAGGGCGGTGTTGACGTCCAGCCCCTCGTAGCACTGGAGCCGGATCAACTCCGTGTCCAGCAGGAGCGCGAGCACCTTGGCGAGCTCGGTCTTGCCGCCACCCGCGTCACCCTCGACGAGGAGCGGGCGGCGCATCTCGCGCGCGAGGAACAGCGCGGTCGCGATGGCAGGATCGGCGACATAGCCGAGGCGTTCCAGCGCGTCGTGGAGCGAACGTATCTCGGGGTTCACCGGCCGTCCTCACCGCGGGACCGCGGCTTCGTATTGTTCGGGCGCCGCGAGGAAGCGCTGCCGGCAGCCGCCGCAGCAGAAGTAGAAGCTCCGCCCGGCGTGCTGCGCCACGTGCTTGGCGGTCGCGGTGCGCACCGTCATGCCGCACACCGGGTCGAGCGCCTCGGCCGGCGCCTCACGCTCGGTTGGCGCGTGCTCCGCGACGCGGGCAGAAACGCCCGCGGCGCCGGCGCGGGCCGCGACGACGCCCGAGCCGACTGTGACGATCTCGGCGAGGATGCTGAGCGCGATCTCCGCGGGCGTCTTCGCGCCGATGTCGAGGCCTGCGGGACTCCTCACGCGGTCGAGCGAGGCTGCCGGCGTACCACCGGCGAGCAGCGTCTCGCGAATCTGCGCGAAGCGTTTTCGGCTCGCCACGACCCCGAGATAGTCGGGATCCAGCTGGATGGCCTCGGCGAGCGCCTCTTCGTCCCGCTCGCCGTGGGTGGCAACGACGACGATGCGTCGGGCGGATGAAGGGCCTTGCGAGGACGTGCTCGGCAGCACCTGGTCGGCGTCCGGGAAGGCGGCCGCATCCGCGTCCGGATCGACCGCGTCAACGGAAAACCCCATCCCCTTCCCCAGCCGCACCAGCGCCTGCGCCACGGGCGTCACGCCGAACACGAACAGGTGCGGGACCGGTAGAACGGGTTCGATATAGATGTCCACGCTGCCTCCGCTGTGGCAGGTCATCGGGAGGACCGTGACTCCACGCCGCTGGTCGCTGGACGGATCGGGCGAGAGGGAGATCAGGCGCGGCGTGCCGTCGGCCAGTGCCGCCTGCGCCTCGCGGACGACGGTGGGCCGAATGCAGCTGCCGCCGAGCCAGCCGTGAAAGTCGCCATGCTGGGAGATCACCGCCATGTTGCCCAGTTGAGCGGAGCTCGCCGGTTCCCGCCGCACCACCACCGCCACCACGAACGGTTCGCCCGACGCGGCGAGGCTGGCAGCAAGGCCGAGGAGTTCAGAACGCATGATTGCCCCCGGCGAAGCGGAAGCTTCGCCCTACACTTCACGGGTCGCTTGCCCTGCACTTCACGGGTCGGTTCGGCCGACAAGCAGCGGCGCGAGTCGCTCGAGGTCTTCCGGTTCGTCCAGGTCGTTGAGGACCTCGATCGGCCAATCGACACCGATCGCTTCGTGCCGATGCCGTTTCACCACCTGCTTGCCGCAGCCGTTGCCCGCCTGCGTGGCAAGCTCGTGAAAGAGGGACCGGTCGTAGAGCGTTGGCGGCGCGTGCACGTCGCCGTAGGTGGACACGACGAGCCGGGCGTCGTCGTCCCGGTATCGACGGACCAGCGCGACGATCATCTCGCTGGTCACCAGCGGCATGTCCGCCAGCAGCACCACGGCCGCGCGCACCGTGTCGGGCAGCGCCTCGACGCCGGCGCGGACCGACGACTGGATCCCCTCGAGGTAGCTGGCGTTGACGATCGGGACGCACGCGAGGTCGGCGACCAGCGCGCGCGCTCGGTCCGCCTCGTGACCGAGGACGACGACCACCGGCGACAGAGAGGCCTCACCCGCCACACGAACGGCGCGGTGCAACAGCGTCTCGCCGCCGATCTCCAGGACCATCTTGTTGCGCCCCATGCGGCTCGACACGCCGGCGGCCAGCACGACGCCTGCGACGGCGCTCGAAGTCCGATCACCCGGCATGGATCGCGGCCTCCCTGTCGCGAAGGTGCTTGGGACTGCGCCCGGAGATGAGCGCCAGGAGTTCGGCCAGCACGCTGATGGCGATCTGCTCCGGCCCCTCCGCACCCAGGTCGAGCCCCACGGGTCCGAAGACACGCAATCGTTCCGCGCCGGCTTCCCCCGCGAGGCGCGCGGCCCGCTCGCGAGGCCCCAGGAGCCCGATGTAGAAGGCGCCGCCGGCAAGCAGGCGCCGCAGCCATTCGCCGTCCTTCGCCAGCGAGTGGGTCATGACGACCGCCGCGGTGCGCGGGCCGATCGGCAGCGTCAGGCAGCCCTCGTCTTCGGGCCGCAGTTCACGGAGCGCCGCGGCCGCCGGAAAGCGATCGCGCGACAGGTATCCGCGGCGGTGATCGACCACCGTCACGCGGAAGCCGATGTCGGCCGCGTACGCGACGAGCGGCCGCGCGTCGTCGCCGGCGCCGCACACGACGAGGTGCGGCGGCGGCACCAGCGTTTCGGTGAAGGCGCGCGGCTTTTGCCGGGAGCGAACCACCTGCTTCGCCTCAGCGGCGTCGTCTTCAGGAGTCGTGCGACGCTTCTGCTTCGCGGCGGGGTCGATCGACGACGCCAGCACGCAGCCTTCCGAGGCGAGAACGCACCGGCCTGCATCCGGCCCTTCGAGGATCGTGGTGAGTGTGAGCGGCGCGTCGGCGCCAAGCGCCGCCTGGAGCGCCGAGAAGATCGCGAGCGCGGACGGCGTCGTGGCCGGCTGCACGAAGACGTCGACCGATCCGTTGCAGCCGAGGCCGAGGCCCCAGACCGTTCGGTCGTCGGAACCTGTGTCGTAGTGCAGCAGCCGGGGAACGCCGGTCCGGATCGCGTCGAGCGCGTGCTCGCGCACGTCGGCTTCGAGGCAGCCGCCGCTGACGCTGCCGCTCGTCCGGCCGTCGTCTTCGACGAGGAACTTGGCGCCCGGCCGCCGGTAGGCGGAGCCCACGATGCCGACAACGGTCGCGAGCGCAGCCCGGCGGCCGCCGGCGGCAAGGGCAGCGAGACGAGCGAGGAGATCCCCGGTCTCTTTCCAGCGCTTCACAGCTCGCGCCTTTCAGTGTGCGGATAATCCCATCTTAATCGCCGCGAGCGCGCGCTGACAACGACCGTCGAGGAGAGCGCCGGCTCTGCCGGCAAGGGTCGCAGCGCGGATGGGTTGGAGAGGATAATCGCCAGCGCGAGCGCTGAGCGCTGCTGAGGCACCCGGTTTGCACCTCTCGATGGGTCGTCCCCAGGAGGAGACATGAACCGGTCCGGCTGCGGCATCGTGGTTGTATTCGTCGCCCTCCTCGTTCCCTCCCCTGCCCGCGCGCAGCCGCTGCCTGTGCCCGCCGGCGTTCCGCAGGCGACGGTCGGCAGCCAGTCGAGGACTGCCTTGGCGTTGCGAGACGCGCTGACGGTCGGGGCGGAGAATGCGGTCAGCCGGACGGGGAGGCTCGACGGGTTCTTCAGGAACGAGGCGATCAAAATCCTGATGCCTGAGAAGCTGCACAGCCTCGAGACGGCGCTGCGCACGGTGGGCTACGGCCCGAAGGTGGACGAGTTCGTCCTCGCCATGAATCGTGCGGCCGAACGGGCCGCCGCCTCGGCGAAGCCGATCTTCCTCGACGCAATCAACCAGATCACCTTCGAGGATGCCAAGGCCATCGTCACCGGCACCGACACGGCGGCCACGAACTACTTCCGCGGAAAGACCGAAGAACAGCTGACGACGGCGTTCCGGCCCATCGTGCAGCGGGCGACGAACGAAGCCGGCGTGACCAGGCAGGACAAGGACCTGATCCAGGGCCTGCCCTTCGGCAACGCCCAATCGCTCGACGTCGACGCCTATGTCGTCGGCAAGACACTCGACGGCCTCTTCTACGTGCTCGGCGAGGAGGAGAAGAAGATCCGCAAGGACCCCGCCGCCCGCGTCACCGCCATTCTCCGTGAGGTGTTCGGCCGGTAGCCGGATAATCCCTTCAGCCGGGCCGTATGAGCGATAATGGCCGCGCCATGGCCCTTCGCCCGGGTCCGCGCGCCCACGGCGTTCGCATCAGCGTGATCTGCACCGTCCGCGACGAGGAGGTTCATGCCCGCGCCGCCCTCTCCAGCGCCCTCTCCCCCGACGTCTTCGAGCTGATCGTCGTGGACGACGGCTCGACTGACGGGACGCTGCGCGTCCTCGAGAGGCTGGCCGCCGAGGACCGGCGCGTGAAGATCATCGGCCGCCCGGCCATCGGCCGCGGCCCGGCCATCGCCCTGGCGTTCGGCGAATCGCGGGGCGAGTTCGTGGTGAACGTCGATGCCGACGACGCGATTCACCCGGGATGGGTGTCACTCGGCGCGGCGATCCTGAGGGACAGCCCGGAACTGGCCGTCGTCGCCGCCGCACCGCGCTACGTCGCGAACGCCGAGCCCATCACCTGGCCGCCGGTCAACGGAACGCCGCCTCCCTGCGACGTGACGGCTGCGCTCGCGTTCTACAACCCGGTCACGCACTCCTCGGTCATCATGCGCCGGCAGGCGGTGGAGTCGGTCGGCGGCTACGACCCGGGGCGGCAGACGCACGTCGACTACGACCTCTGGATTCGGCTCGCGGGAGCCGGCTGGCGGCTCGGCACCGTCAACGCCCGGCTCGTCGCCAAGCGCCTTCACCCCGGGCAGAAGTTCGAGCTGCGCAACCGCCTGCCGTACCTCTGGGCGAGCGCGGCGATACAGGCCAAGGCGATTCGTGCCGTCGGCGGAGGCCCGGCGGCGTGGGCCTCGATTCCCGCGCGCCTGGCCTGGGGGCTGCTGCCGCGCGTCTTGCGGATGTCGGTGCGCCGCGCCGTCTCGACCCGCCCCCCCACTTCCCCCTCGTTTCTCCCCCATTTCAGGGGATTCCCCCAAACCCGCGTGCCGCCACACTAAGAGTGCCGCCTTCGCCGCTTCGCGGCTTCGGCGAGGCAAGCGGGAGGCCCGCGGTCGCGGTTGCTGAGGCAGCGGCCGGCCCGCGGCTCCTGCTCTATCGCCGACGCCGGCGCGGAGGTTGGCTCCGCCCAGCCTAGAGACTGAAGCCGAGAGCCGAAAAGCTAACGCAAGGCACGGCCCCCGGCCGCTGAAGGAGGATTGATGGATTCGCGTACGCCGGATTTTGATGGTGCTCGCCCTGGCAGCCCTTGCGGCTGCCGTCTGTGTCCCGGCCGCCATGGCCGCGCAGGCCAAGTCGCAGTCGGCGTCGGTCACCGAGACGGTCACGATCGTCGCGATTGACCAGGCGAACCGCGTCGTCACGCTGAAGGACAAGGACGGCTTGGTGGACTCGGTGTATGCGGGACCCGACGTCCTGCGGTTCAACGAGCTGAAAGTCGGCGACAAGGTGACGGTCCGCTACCAGGAGTCGGTGGTCTACCAGATCCGCAAGCCGGGCGACGCCGCGCCCGCGGCGGCGAACCCCGACGTCACTCTCACGCGCAGCAAGGGTCCGAAGCCCGGGGGGACGATTCTCGCGGCAGATGACCGCGACGGTCACCATCCATGCGATCGACCTCGAGATTCCCTCGGTCAGCGTGAAGACGGAGGATGGCAGCCTCTCGAGCTTCAAGGTGGAAGACAAGAAGAACCTCGAAGGATTCAAGGTGGGCGACCGCGTACTGATCACGTATACGCGGGCGCTGGCGATCAGCGTCGAGCCCGGAAAGTAGGCGCGCCGGACATGAACGTCACGGTTTGGGCCGCTCTGGTCGTCCTTGTGGGTGCCGGCAGTGCGGCTGGCACAGTCGTCTCCCCCTGCCGCCTCGTCCGCCTCGTCGCCGCCGGTCGCGCAGGCGCAGGCGGCCGCGGCACCGGTCGCGCAGGCGTCCGACCAGCCGACGACGCCGCCCGGAGCCCCCGAGCTGCTCGACGCCTTCGACCTGCTCCGCAAGCTGCGCCACAAGGAGCTGACCGAAGCGGAGCGGGCCCAGGCGGCCGACCCCGCGCATCCGATGTACGCCTTCGCTCCTGTCATCGGCTACAAACCGTCGAGCGGCGCGATGTTCGGCGCGGCCGGCAACGTCGCGTTTTTCCGCGGCGACCCGAAGACCACGCACATCTCCTCGGCGGTCGCCTCGCTGACGTTCTCTACGCTCAAGCAGACATCGATGACGGCTCGCTTCGGCGCCTTCAGCACGGGCGACCGCTGGAAGTACGACGGCGACAACCGGTTCCAGTGGACCTCGCAGGATACCTTCGGCCTCGGCACCGACGCGGCGGCCGCCGACAAGGTGAACCTGAAGTTCGACTACTTCCGGGTCTACGAGACGGCGTACCGCTCTCTGGCCCCCGGCGTCTTCGCCGGGGTCGGGTTCCATTACAGTGCGCACACCTCCGTCGAGCCGGGCAAGGACGCCGAGGCGGGCTGGGGCGACTCGCCTTATGTGACGTACAGCGAAGACCACGGCCTTCCGCTTGCCTCGCAGACCTCGGCGGGCGCCAGCGCGAACTTCGTCGTGGACACGCGGGACAGCGCCATCAACGCGGACCGCGGGTGGCTGGGCAGCGTGAACTATCGCGCGTTCTTCAACGGCTTTCTCGGCGGCGATTCCACGTGGCAGCAGCTCGCGCTCGATGCGCGGACTTACCGCAAGCTCTCGGCCGACGGCCGCCACAAGCTCGCCTTCTGGCTGTTCGGCGACTTCGTCGTCTCCGGAACCGCCCCCTACCTCGATCTGCCGGCAACCGGCATGGACACGTACGGGCGGTCGGGCCGCGGCTACGCCGAGGGCCGGTTTCGTGGCGAGCGCCTGCTCTACGGCGAGGTGGAATACCGCGGGACGCTGACGAAGAACGGTCTGCTCGGGATGGTCGCCTTCGTCAACACGACGACGCTCGCCAACTCGCTATCGGGCGAGCAGCTGTTCGACGGCTTCGCCAGCGCAGCCGGCGCGGGCCTCCGGCTGCTGATCAACAAGCGGTCGAAAACGAACCTGTGCCTGGATGTCGGATGGGGCAAACAGGGGTCCAGCGGGGTGTACCTCGCGGTGCAAGAAGCCTTTTACGAAAGGGCCGAACGCGGGGGTATGGACGATTGGCGATTGGCGATTGACTCATCAATCCGCGAATCAGGCACCCCTGTTTCCCCGTTTCCCCCTTGTTACTGGGGATTCCGGAAGCGACGACGCGGACGATACTGGACAGGTTGCGGGTCATTCCACTCCGCCCGGCGGAGGAGAACACATAATGTCTGCCCAGGAGCCTCGCTCGTCCCTCGACTTCGCGGGACCGGCGACTTACCGGATCGTCGTCCAGGGAGTCCTGGGCGAGCACTGGCGCGACCGCCTTGCCGGCCTGGCGATCTCCACGACCTACCCGACGGGCCACGCGCCGCGGACCACGCTCGTGGGACGGATCCGCGACCAGGCGGAGTTGAACGGAGTGCTCGACACCCTCTACGGCCTCCACCTGCCCATCCTCGCCGTCGTGACCGTAGAAGAATCCTGAGGATCCTCCTCCGCGGACGGCTCATCGGGTGTTCCGCACCTTGCATCAGCCGGGCACGCTGCCTCGCCGCCGCCCTGCCCGGTGACGCGCCAGGCAGCGCGCCGGTGAAGAAGTAGAAAGGAGCTCCACGTGAAGCGTCTCATCACCCCCGCGGCCGCGCTGGGCCTGCTTCTCGCCCTGGCCGCCCCGGCGGCGCCGCAGGGCGGTCCCCTGTCGGGGGCCAAGGCCGGGCTTCCGTCGCCACCGGCCCCGGCGGCCGAACCCGCGCCCACCGACCCGCTCGGCCGTGAGACCCCGGCCGGGACCGTGAGGGGCTTCATTGTCGCCGCGTCGAAGCTGGATTACGGAAAGGCCGCGAAGTACCTCGACACGAAGCTGCCTCCAGCAAGGGCCGAGGAACTGGCGCAGCAGCTGAAGGTGGTCCTCGACCGCGGCCTGGCCATCGACCCGAGCCGTCTCAGCAGCAAGCCAGAGGGCGAGCAGGACGAGCGGGCTGGCAAGAACCGCGAGCTGATCGGCACGATCGACAAGGAGGGCGGCAGCCTGAAGGTGCTTCTGGCTCACGTGCACCTCGCGGATCCGTCACCCATCTGGCTCTTTGCACCCGAGACGCTCCAGGAGATCCCCAGCCTTCACGAGAGCTTCGAGCCATCCTTCGTCGAGCAGCTCCTGCCGGCGACGATGCGGTCGGAGCAGGGCTCGGCGTTCCGGCTGATGACCCGCGGCGTCGCCGTCGTGGTGTACCTGGTGGCGTTCCTGGCGGCGCTGGTGCTCACGCGACTCATCTGGATGACGGTCAGGATCTTCCTGCGCCGCCTGCCCAATCCCGACGATGTCGTGGCGCGCTGGTCGGCGCTGAAGAAGCCGTTTCTCTGGCTGGCGTTCGGCGTGATGATGGCCGCCGCGTCGGGCTATCTCCTCACGCTGCGGCAGCGGTACGTCGGGACGCGGGTGGCCACGGTCATCGTGATAGCCGCGGCCACGTGGCTCGTCGTTTGCGCGCTCGCGGTGGCGATCACCCGCTGGACGCGGGGGATGGAGCAGGCCGGCACCACCGGGCGGGTCGCGCTCGTCCGGCTCGCCGGCCGTCTCCTGCAGGGTGCCGTGGCGGTGATCGGCATGCTGGCGCTCCTGCGGGCCTTCGGCATCGAACTGACGCCGGTGCTCGCCGGCCTCGGCGTCGGCGGCATCGCTGTCGCGCTGGCCTCGCAGAAGACGCTCGAGAATCTCTTCGGCGGCATGATGGTCATCGGGGACAGCCCGGTGAGAATCGGCAACTTCTGCCGGGTCGGCTCGATGAGCCGGCACCGTCGAGGACATCGGCCTGCGATCGACGCGCATCCGAACCCTGGCGCGCACGGTGATTTCGGTGCCCAACGCCGAGTTCGCCAGCACGAGCATCGAGAACTTCGCCGCGCGCGACAAGCTGCTCTTCCAGCAGACCTTCGGCCTCCGGTACGAAACCACCGTCGACCAGCTCCGGTTCGTCATCGCCGAGTCGCGACGCCTGCTGTACCAGCACGCAGCGGTCGAGCAGGCGGACGCGCGTGTCCGCCTGCTCCGCTTCGCGCCGTCGGGTTTCGACGTCGAGGTGTTCGCCTATCTCCTGACGCAGGACTACGCGCAGTTTCTGGCCATACAGGAGGATTTGCTCCTCCGGCTGATGGATGTGATCGCCGCCAGCGGCACCGCGCTCGCGTTTCCCTCGCAGACGATGTACCTGGGTCGCGACTCGGGACTCGACAAGGAGGGAGCCGAGCGCGCAGCTGCCGTGGTGGAGGGATGGCGTCGCGCAGGCGGCCTGCCGTTCCCTGACTTCGCACCCGCGGAAAAGGACCGGATGCGGCGGGCGATTGAGTACCCACCGCCCGGTTCGGCGCTCAACCCGGACGCGAGACCCGAACGGGCAGCGGTCGCGCCGTGAGCCAGCTTCGTTCAGCGTGTTGCGGGGCGGCTGCTCGCCGCCGACCGGCCGGCCGGGCCGGCCCTGGAGCAGTCCCAGCTCCGTCGCGGCCGTGACCGCCCGGCGGCGGCTCTGCACGTTGAGCTTCTGGTAGATGTGCTTGAGATGGTAGTTCACCGTTTCCGGCGCGATCGACAGCCGAGAGGCGATCTCCTTGTTCTGGAAGCGCTCCGCAAGGAGCTCGAGGATGTCGAGCTCGCGGTTGGTCAACGCCTCGACGATCGACCGCGCGGCCGCCGGCGTCGCCCGCTGCTGGCGCGCAAACGCGGACGCGTCGGTGGCCTCTTGGCGCGCACCCGCCTCGGCCCTGGCGCCCGACTCCATCACTCTCAGCAGGCGCGCCGGAAACTCGTCGTGCTCCGCCTGCACGCCGCGAAGCAGGTCCAGCAGGACGCCGCCCGCCTCCAGGAAGGGGAACACGAAGCCGCCCGGCTCCGCTAGCGTCATCGCCTGTTGCAGGGTCGAATCGGCCTCCTCGGCTTTGCCGAGCTTGGCACGCGCAACGGCCAGCGCGCACAGGATGCCAATGAGCTGGCAGGTATTGTGCTGAGCCTCGTTGACCTCCGCGTGCGCGCGCAGTCGCTCCTCCGCTTCGACGAGCCGCTCCATCGTCCCGTCGGCAATCAACGCCCGGCACCAGGTGAGGGCCGGCACCTCGAACCACCACAGCATCGCTTCGGCGACCGGCGGGGCGTTGGTCCTCAACCAGGCGGAGCCCGCGTCCGCTCGCCCTTGCAGCAGCGCCAGGCGCACCTGGCACGCCTCGGCAACGGGCGCCAGCCAGGGGTGGCCGCTGCGGACGAGAGCCTCGACGGCGTTGAACGCGTCGGCCGCCTGCTCCGGCCTTCCCAGCAGCTGGTAGCCGATCACCTGCGCGCACATGCCGTCGATCGCGCTCCGCGAGAGAAACTGCCGCTGCCTCGCGTCTGCCATCGTCGGCAGGGCCGCCTCGATATCGCCACGCTGCACGCGGAAGAGCGACGCGAGATAGTCGGTCAGCGGGAGCAGCTGCGACAGGCCCGACGCCGTCGCCACCCTGCGCGCTCGGTCCAGCAGCGCCTCGGCGCCCGGGGGATCGGCAGCAATGTAGGATGCGAACGCGAGCGTCTGCGACAGCCGGATTTCGCCGATGGGGTCGCGAGCGGACCGATCCACGAGCCAGCGCGTCAACGCCCGGCCGACCCGCTCCCGCTGGCCCTGCATCTGGCCCGCCAGTCCGAACACCAGCTCCGCGATCGAGCGGGAAACGCGGTCCTCCGCCGCGGGCGCGAGCGCCAGCGCTTTCTCGCTGAATGCCAGCGCCAGGCCGGCGTCGTTCGCGAGCAGGGCGCACCAGCCGCGGAACGCGGCGACGTCGAGCGCGAAGCGATTGTCGCCGTGCTGGGCACTCACCAGTTCTTCGAGCCGATCCACCGTTGCGGGCAGCGAGCCCGTCTCCATGCGGAGGCACAGTCTCCACGCCTCGGCCCGCAGCAGGTCCGCGCGCCCGTGCACGAGTTCGGGCGGCAACTGCGAGAGCCATCGCGCCGAGCACGTGGACCCGCCCCTCGTTGACCATCGCGTGCGCGTAGCGCGCAGCGACTTGCGCCGCCCGTTCCGGGTCTCCCGCCGCCAGCGCATGCTTCATCGCTTCGTCCGGCAGATCCTGGCCCTCGAACCACTCGCTCGCGCGGACGTGAAGGGCCGCAACCTGCGCGGCACCGCCCGACGCTTTCAGTTCGGTTGCGAGCAGTTCCTGGAACAGCTGGTGGTACCGGAACCACTGCGCTTCGGCGTCCAGCGGGATGACGAAGAGATTCTCGTCGCTCAAGGTCCTGACGAAGCTCGCGCCCTTCGCGGCCGCGTCCGGATCGTCGCCGCCCGTGCAGACCGCCGCGCAAAGCGGCGCGCAGAAGCGGTCGAGGATCGCCGTCTTGAGCAGCCAGTCGCGCACCTCGGGCGGCTGCCCGGCGACCGCTTCGTGGGTCAGGTACTGCTGCGCGTGCTGGACTCCGCCCCGCAAGTGATGCAGAACGGTCGAGGCATCCTGGTCCTTCCGGAGCGACAGCGCCACCAGGCGGAGGCCGGCGACCCACCCTTCGAGCTCCTGCTCGACCTGGGCCAGCGCATCGTCGGTCAGCGGGAACCGGACCGACGCTTCGAGCAGCGCCCGCGATTCGGCGGCGTCGAACCGGAGATCGCGCATGCGGATCTCGTTCACCTGCCCGCGGGCTCGCAGCAGGGACAAGGCGATCGGCGGATCGCGCCGCGTGATGATGACGAGGTGCAGGCGGCCGGGCGGCCGCGCGAGCATCTGCTGGAGGAGCTCGTTGACCGGCGAGCCGGTCCCGATGCGGTGATAGTCGTCGAGCACGAGAATCATCGATGCCGGCAGGGCGTCCAGCTCGTTGCTCAAGGTGGCGGCGAGCGTGCCGACAGACCGACTGGCGGGCGCCGCAGCCAGCCTCACGGTGTCCTGGCACGCGTCGGGGAAGACGCGGCGAACGGCGGCGGCGACGTAGGTCACGAACTGCCCCGCGTCGCCTTCGTCAGGGTCGAGCGCCAGCCACGCTCCGGGGCACGCACAGCGTCCGAGCCAGCTGGCAATCAGCAGGCTCTTGCCATAGCCGGCCGGGGCGGAGAGGAGCGTCAGCGGAAGATCGCGCCCGGCGTCCAGGCGCTCGAGCAGGCTGGTGCGGGGCACGAGGTCAGTCGGCAGCGTCGGGCGGTGCAGCTTGGTCTGCAGGATGAACGGTCCAGGAGGCGTGCCCTCGACCGACTGGCGGTAGCCGGAGACGACGGTGCCGAGGATCGGGGGGCTGAGGAAGCACTCGCCGCGCAGCGCGGCCCGAATGGCGTCCACGAGGTCTTCGGGCGCGCTGTCCTTGAGCACGTAGGCGGCGGCGCCCGCCTTGAGCATGTCGTCCACGAAGCGCTTCTCGCTGTGCATCGACAGCGTGACGATCTTGCTGCCCGGCGACTCGGCGAGAATCCTGGCGGCTGCCTCGATGCCGCTCATGCCCGGCATCGACACGTCCATGACCACCACATCGGGCCGAAGCGACTTGACCCGCTGCAGAGCCCCTTCGCCGTCGCTCGCCTCCCCCACGACCGTGAACCCGGACTCGCTCTCGAGCAGCGCACGAAGGCCCTTCCGCACCAAGGGATGGTCGTCGACGAGGAGGATCGTCGCCGGTTGAGGTGCGCGCTTGGGCATAGGGCTTCAGAATTCTACATGCCGCTCGGCCGCCTGCTCAAATCTCCAGCGGGGCGATCAGGGAGGCCCGGACGCCGCGACCGGGCGCGGTCGTGATCGACAGCGCGCCACCGATGTCCGCCATCCGCTCCTCGACGCTGAACAACCCGAACCCTTCGCCCCTCGTCCGGCCGAACAGCCTGTCGGCCTCCATCCCCACGCCGTCGTCCTCGATGACGATTTCCAGGTCTCGATCCTTGCGAAGCAGGCTGACCGAGACCCGGCTCGCCCGGGCATGCTTCACGACGTTGGTGACGAGTTCGCACACGCAGCGGAACAGCAGGCTGCTGGCGTCCGCTCCCAGCGGTTTCTGCTCGCCGTCGTCGCTGAACCGCGTGTCGAGGCCGTGCCGCGCGCCGATCTCCTCGCGCAGCCACTGCGGAAATCCCGGCCGAGAGGCCAAGCCGGTCGAGGATGGGATCGCTCAGGCTCGACATGATGTTGCGCGTGTCGCGGATCGCCTCGCGCAGGCAGTTCGACACGTCTTCCAGCCTGGCATCCACGCTTGGGCCGGACGTCTCTTTCCTTGCGGCGGCCAGTTCCGCGCGCATCGCGCTGAGGCTCTGCCCGACGCGATCGTGCAGCTCGGCCGCGATGTTCCGCCGCTCGCGCTGCTCGGTCCTCGACAGCTCGGCCGCCAACTCCTTGAGCCTGCGCTGATACTCCAGGACCGCCTGCTCCGCCCGCTTGCGGGCGCTGATGTCCTGCACCACCGTGACGAGCCATGGCGCCGTGGAGGAGTCGGCCCGGACGAGCGACACGGCCACTTCCGCCCAGATGGTCGTGCCGTCCTTGCGGACGTACCGCTTCTCCCGGCCGTAGGTGTCGATTTCGCCGCTCACCAGGCGGCGGAGCGCGCCGCCGTCCATCCCGACATCCTCCGGGTGGGTGATGTCCATGAACGTCCGTTCCAGCATCTCGCACTCGGAGTAACCGACGATGTCGCAGAACTTCCGGTTGATGCGCAGGAAGCGCCCATCCGGCCCGACATACGCCATCCCGACCGCCGCCTGGTCGAACATGGCGCGCGCCCGCTCCTCGCTTCTCGCCCGTTCCCACAGCGCATCCTCGGTCCGCTGGCGCTCGGTGATGTCGTGCGAAAACACCACGACCCTCCGCTTCTGCCCGGCCGCCGCCGGCACGGGGTAGAAAGCGGTGTCGAGCACCGTTCCGGGCTGCGACACGTCGACGGTGCGAAGCGGCTGCTGTTCCTCGATGGTGCGGCGGAGCAGCTGCTTCCTGTGCTCCGCCACGTGTTCGGTGAAGCGATCGAAGACGCACGTGCCGATCAGCGCTTCACGCGGGGCGCCGAGCGCGTCCGCCATCGCGGCGTTGAGATCCAGGATCGTGCCGTCCGCGTCCAGGAGATGGGTGAGGTCGAAGGTCGCATTAAGGAGTGTCCTTGCGAGCGTCTCACTCTCCTGCAGCCTGGCGGTGCGCTCGCGCACGCGCTGCTCGAGCAGCGCGCGCTCCGTCTCGAGGTCGCGCTGCGCGCGCGCGAGCCGGAGATGGGTTGCCACCCGCGCGAGGACGAGCCGCTCCTCGATTGGCGTGGCTGACGAAATCGACGCCGCCCACGTCGAAGCCCTGCAGCCGGACCGCCTCGTCGTGCGCCGCGCTAATGAAGATCACCGGGACGGCGGCAGTGCGCGGGTCCCCCTTGAGGCGGCGGCACAGCTCGAAGCCGTCCATGCCCGGCATCCGGACGTCGAGCACGGCCAGGTCCGGGGGCGCGTCGAGCGCCGAAGCGAGCGCCACCTCCGGCCTTGCGGCCGGGCGCACCTCATAGCCCGCCAACGACAGCACACGCGTCAGCAACTCGAGGTTCGCGGGCGTGTCATCGACGACCAGGATCTCTCCGCCGTGAGGGCCGGCGTCCGTCATCGGCCGCGTCATCTCGTGTCGCTCCCGGCCAGCAGGTCGAGGATCCGGTGCGTCACAACGGGCCGGAGGACGATCGTGGGGTGTCGGTCGAGCCAGGCGCTGGCGCCCGAGAGCGCCGCGGCGAACGCCAAGAGAAGGAACAAAGGACTGAAGGTTGGCACTGGGTTCGGGGAATCCGAGGAACCAGGCGAGTATATCTCACCACCCTCGGATTCCCCTCACCGCTCCCGGTCTAGCTCGCCCGTTCAGGGCCGAGCTTGACCGTGCGGGCCGTTCGACCGACGGCGGCCGACGCTCAACGGTCGACGCTCGAACGCTCGACACGCTCAACGCTGAACGCTCAACGCCGCTAGAACCGGAAGCCGAAGGTGAGCGGGAAGAACTGCCCGGTCGCCTTCTGCGTCGTGTTCGTGAGCGAGTTGGTGACGCTCGGTCCCCAGATGTAGTGATACCGGCCTTCGACGTAAAATGCGGCGCTCCCACCCAGCCTGACGTTCACGCCCGCGCCGAAGTCCATTCCGAAATCGGTCGAACTGCGCGAGCCGACGATCGCATCCACGGGCACCCAGCCGCCCGGCACGCAGTAATACCACCACGGGTCGCAGTATCCCGGCACGTAGCCAACCGACGGCGTCGTGACCTTCACCGGCCGGTAATACACGCCGACGCCGGCGACGATGTACGGATGCGCCGCGCCCTCGGTGTGGGGGCGGAACACCAGGTTGAAGTCGCCGTACTGCATGTTCATGTCGGCGAAGAACGGACCCTGCGCGATGTCGTTGCAGCCCGTGGGCGGGCAGGGTAGGCCGGGCGGCGTCGGTGTGGTAGGTATCGAGATCTGCTTCTCGCCCATGCCGTTGAAGCTGTACTCGGCCTGGATGCCGATGTTCGGCGTTGCCCAGATCGTGACGCCCAGGTTGAAGTTGTAGCCGTTGCCCAGTTGGTCCTTCACGTCCGACAGCGCGAAGGTGTACCCGCCGCCGATGTTTACGTCGGCCCGTTTGTCCTGCGCGCTCGCGGGCATCGCCACGATGAGTGCGGCCAGGAACAGGAACACGAAAGCCCTGCGCATCTTGCCTCCTCTGATTCAGGTCGAAATGTTTTCACGCCGCCGTCGCGGTCACCACCGGCACGGGGCAGTTTCCAGTATCGCCCGCTGTGTCGTCGCCCGAATCCCCGGAAACGAGGGGGAAACAGGGGAGAAACAGGGGAGCGCACCGCTACCCTTACAGGTTAGACGGAGGAGCCAGTGCCGGAGTCGCGCGACTGTGAATGTTGAAGCGGGGAACCTGTCAAAAGGTGAAGCCGACCGATAGCGTGGCGCCCGCGTCGTTCTTGTTCGCCTCGGCGCTCGGCGGCCGGTTGTCGAACGATTCGTAGAACGCCCAGGGCCACCGAGAAGTTCTTGCACAATCTCGCGAGAGACGCTCGTGCTCGCCTCGATCGCGCCACCGCCCGGATTGGTTCAGGATGGGAAGCGCGGTGAAGGTGGTATCGAGGCTCGTCTTCGGCGTGCTGTAGGCGAAAGTACGAGTGCCGGAACGTCAGGACCCCGGGCAGCAACGTCTGGCTGTCGCCGTCCACCGGCGCCTCGCGCGAGGCGCCGAGCCCGGCGCCGATCACCATGGAGCTCCTGTTGGACCGCAGGAGCGTGCGCTCCAGGCCCCCGCCAAGCGTGCCGCGGAAGTCGAACCCGAGGTCCGGGTTCCGCTCGACCTGGCCGCCGGTGAAGATCGCCCAGCGGCGCGTCAGGTCCCGCGAGTACCCGACGCTGGCCGGAAGCGCTCGCTGGTGGCGCCGTCACTCTCGAACGTGACGTAGTCGTCGACGCTGATCGCGCCATTCGAACGACGGCCGCCGGCCTTGACGTTGAAGGTGAACGAGATCTGCGCCACGCCGCTCGACTGCGTGTAGCTGCCGCCCGACGCTGATCGCACCGTCCAGCCGACGCAGGAACGAGCGATGAGATTGGCGCGATCCACGACGACGGCGCCGAGCTCGAACTCCCAGCGTGTCGGCCGCTGTGACGAGGGCCAGCTTTCCCGGCCCGGCGGGCGGCAGCGTGCCCAGCACCTGCGCACCCTCGTTGGTCTCCACCTGAAGCAGGCTGGCGCTCGTCAGCTCAGCGACGTAATCCCACTTGATGCTGATGACGCCCGTCGCCTGCACGTCGAATGACAGCCGGCCCTTCGACAGCGCCTTGATCTCGCCCTTCAGGCGGTCGCCGCTTGTCAGCACGACGATGTCCGACGGCGGCTGCTGCGCCCGGGCGGGCGCCGCGACCACCATCATCGACAGAATGGTGGCGGCAGCGGCGGTGGTGATGGTGGTGGCGCGTCGGCGTCGCACGTCTCGGTTCTCGGTTCTACGTTCTCTGTTCTACCTTCTATCTTCTACGTTCTCAGTTCTGATCCGTCACCGCCGGATCAACCCCGCCTTCTGCATTTCCTTCGCACCGTCCTTCACGACGCCGCCCTTCTCCGGGAGCCTCGTATGATACAGCCACTGGCCCGAATCGTCGTACAGGCCGGCAGTGGCCATGATGGCGAGGAAGCCGGGGCGGGGCGAAACGAGCCTCACCATCCGTCGGTGGGTGATACCATCTGCCGGAGCCTGCGCCAGAAGAAACGGTGGAGGACGTGCTGCGGGCGGTCGACTGGAAGACGCTCGTCTTCATCGGCGCGGCACCCTCGGCGGCAACGCGACGCTGATTGGCGCCTCTTCGAACGTGGTGAGCGTGGGCATCTGCGCGCGCGAGGGCCAGCGTGTGAGTTTCGGGCAGTTCATGCGCCTCGGCGTGCCGATCACCCTGGCCCAGCTCGCCTTGGGCGCGCTCTATGTCGTGATCCTCACGCTGGTGCTGCGCTAGCGTCGGGCGCCAGGCACGCCGGGGGCCGACCGACCGCGGTGCAGTCCGACGATCGCCTGGAGAAGCGAGCGAGGGCGCCGAGTCTGGCCCTCCGCGTGAGAGATGGCGCATTTTGCGGACGCCTGGAGCCAGGTACCTGGAGCGTCGCTTTGGCCTGCACGGCAGGGTCCGCTCGGCCGGCAGGGAGGGACCGGTATGCCGAACGACACGCGCAGTCGCGGGCCAGTGCTCGATCCTATCGAGCGTGCCTCGGAGGCGATCTTCGGCGTGCTGATGGCGGTGAGCATCACCGGATCGCTCAGCGTGGCCACGGCGGGCCGCCAGGAGATCCGGACGATGCTGATGACGGCGATCGGGTGCAACCTCGCTTGGGGTCTGACCGATGCCGTGATGTACCTCATCGGCGCGGCGAGCGAGAAGCGCCGCAGGGTCGACCTGCTCGAGCGCCTTCGAGAGACGAACGACCGGAAGGTCGCGCATCGCCTCGTTGCCGATGAACTGCCGGAACGGCTTGCGTGGGGCGCGCAGGAAGGCACCCTGGAAGCGATCCGAAAGACACTGGTCGCAGTGCCGATCCCGCGGGGCGCACTGACAGCGCGCGACTTTCGCGCCGCGGTCGGGGTCTTCGCGATCGTCGTCCTGGCGACATTCCCGGTGGTGCTGCCGTTCGTGTTCATGGGGAACGTCGCTGCCGCCACGCGCGTTTCGGACGGCCTCGCCGTGGCCACGCTCTATTTCTACGGCCACCTGCTGGGCGCCTACGCGGGCGGCAGGCCGTGGCGCTACGGCATCTCGATCGCGGCGATTGGAGTGGCGCTGGTGGCCATCATCATGGCGCTGGGGGGATGAGTACGAGAACCTGGCCCGCGCTCGCGTCTGCCATGCTGGCGCTCTGCGCCGCCGAGACGGCGGCGCAGCCGATGGCCGCCGCTCGAGTTTCCGCACAACCCGCTTCGTCCGCCGCCGACGGCGGAACGGAGCACTGGTCGTTTGCCGCCTCGGCCTATACCTATTTCCTGCCCGAGGCGGATGACTACGTGCAGCCGACTCTCACCGCGGACCGCGGCCGGCTGCACCTCGAGGCGCGCTACAACTACGAAGACATGAAGACCGGCTCCGCGTGGGTTGGCGTCACCTTCGGCGGGGGGCAGTCGCTGACGTGGGAAGTGACGCCGATGGTCGGCGGGGTGTTCGGCAACACCGATGGCGTGGCTCCGGGTTACAGGCTCTCGCTTGGCTGGCGGAAGCTAGAAGTGGACAGCGAAGGCGAGTACCTGATCGACACCGCCGACACGTCGGCGAGTTTCTTCTACAGTTGGTCCGAATTCACGCTCGCCCCGACCGAGTGGTTCAGGTTCGGCATCGCGGGGCAGCGCACGCACGCCTATCACTCGGACCGCGACATCCAGCGCGGCCTGCTCGTTGGCTTCACCTACAAGCGCCTGGACGTGGCCGGTTACCTGTTCAACCCGGACGACTCGAAGCCCATCGCGGTCGTCTCGGCGCGCGTGACGTTCTGACGAGCCTCGTCGAGGCGTGACACCGCGCCCATCGCCACCCCGGGGAAAGTCAGCAGCAAGCCCCCGCTGCCGCTCGGCCTGTGAGGTCGGCCGCCTCGACCCATCGGACCGCGGCGATCCCCGCCTGCGCGGCCTGCACCGCGGCCACCACGGGGCGGCACCGCGACGAACGCCGCCACGAGCCGTCGCGCGCCTTCACCGCGTCTCGGAGAACGGGTCACCTGCAGCGGTCATCGAAGCGGTCCCTGCTTCCCGCCACGTCCTCACTCCATCACCGAGAGCATCGCCGCCGTGAGGAACCCGAGGGTCACGAGCAGCCCCACGATCTTTCCACCGTGCTCGAAGGCCTCCGGCATCATCACGTCGGAAAGCATCGTCAGTACCGCCCCCGCCGCGAACGCCTTGGCGTACCGGCCGTCGGCCGCCGGGATCGACCGGACGATCGCGTAGCCCGCAGCCGCCGCGACCGCCGACGCGATCACGAGGGTCACCCACATGAAGACCACGTGCTTCACCGACCGGCCCGAGGCGACGAGCGAGCGTGTTCCTGCGACGCCTTCCGGCACGTTCGACGCGAAGACCGCCGTCAGGAACGCGAGGCTTATCGCGCCCCCCGTCGCGAGGCCCATGCCCAGAATCATCGATTCGGGAACGCCGTCGAGGAGCGTTCCGAGGAAGATTGCGGTGCCCGACCCGCCTCCTTCGCCTCCCACCAGGCTCTTGCGCTCGGCACCGCCGCTTCGGTCGACCAGCCAGTCGCCGCCGAAGAACACGAGCGCCCCTGCGGAGAACGCGAAGACCATTCCCCAGCCGCCGCCGCGAACGAGCGATTCCGGCACCAGCTCGTAGCCGATGCTCGAGACGAGGGCGCCCGACCCGAAACCCATGATCGCCCCCGTCAGGCGTTCGGACAGGGTCCAACGCAGCGTCAGTCCCGCTCCGAGCAGCAGCGATCCCGCCGCGAGCCCGCCCCACATCGCTGCGGTGATGAGTCCACTCATCGTAGCCTCCCATCGGCCTCGAGCCGATTGATGTGCACCAGACCGAGGACATTCTGCGCCCGCTCCGGCGGGCGTCGGATGCCACAGGACTGCAGCCACTTGTCGTTACGCGCCACGCCGCCCGCCGAGGTACGCCGCGACAAGTGCCGCCATCACCATCGTGGTGTACACAACGCCGAACAGGCCCTCGAACAGCGCCAGGGCCCGCGCCAGCGGCAGCGCCGGTGTCACGTCGCCATACCCGACCGTCAGCAATGTCACGAAGCTGAAGCACACGAGGTCCACGAATTCCGTCCGGCGGCTGGCGAGGCTGAACGCGCCGGGCGCACCGGCCTCGATGACGCCGAACACAACGGCGAAGCTCAGGCCGGCCATGATGTACGCGGCCAGCGCTCCAGCCAGCACGTCACCCGTGACCCTCCGGCTCCTCAGGACGACGCCCAGCGACCGGAATGTCGCATAGCCGGCGAACACGGCCGCCATGAGGGGTCCGAGGTCGAGACCGGGAAACGAAAGACCCCAGATCGACAAGGCGTTCGGCAGCGCGGCCAGGCCCGCGAAGAGAATCACCGTCCGACGCCGATGGCTGTGGTCAGTGGCGGCGAACACGGCGGCGCAGCAGGGTCGCGGTGGTGAGTTCGAGCAGGAACCGCGAATCCCGGGCCGCCCCGGGCCCTACCAGCCAGAAGAGGAGGCCCAGCAGAAGCACCAGCACGGTCGCGAACCGGGCGCGCGGAAGCCCGATGTGGTCCGTCACCGTCTCTGTCGAAGGTCCGCGGGGCATGACTCCCTCTTGAGCCCAGGCCGTTCAGGCGCCGGTTCCTCCTCTTCTGCCCCGTCGCGATTGAGTTGTTGACATCGGCCCGGCCTCGCCTCGCTGGTCAGACGCCGAGGCCGACCGCGATCACCACCGTCGGCCGGCTCGCATCAGGGTTGAAGACGTAGCCGGTGACCTCCGCGCGGTAGGAGAAGCCCACGAGGAACCCGGGCTGGATGTCAGGCCAGGGACCCCTTGTAGCGCAGCGCGACGCCGCTGGTGGTCCCGAAAACGGCGCCGACCATGGGCGTAAGTTCGAGCGTGACTCCATGACGACACGAAGACGAGGAGGAATACACCGAGGGCGCCGAGCCAGTCCTCGCTGCCCAGGCGCGCGTGGGGCGGTGGCTCGGGTAACTGGGCCAGGCGCACACGCAGGGATTCGAGGCGACAACTGCCGAAGCACACCCGCGAGGAACCGAGCAGCGCGTAGACGGTCATCGGCACGAACGCGGTGTACAACCCCACGGCGACCGGCAGGCCCGCAACGGTGGCGTAAGCCATGGCCTTGGGGAGAACCACCGCCGCCGCCGTGAGACCGGCGACGAGATTGGAGCGGAGGGCCGCGCCGCCCGAGGTGATGGACGGCGGTGCGATCGGGTGCTTGGTCACTTGGGTCGATGAGAGCATGCCAGACCTTTGCGTTGAAAGTCAGTCGCTCACTTGTCCTTCTTAGGGTCGCCCCAGTACTTGCCGCGCGCCTTCAATTCCTCCTTGGTCGCCTCCGGAATGACGTCTCCGGGGTTCCCGCCCTGGCGAATCTCCCAGCCGCCCCCGAGCGAGCGGTAGACGCCGACCAGGTTCACCGCCACCGCGCCTTGAATGGAGGCGAGCTGATCCTGCTGCGCGACGAGCACCCTCAAGTTGCTGACGACGGTGTTGAAGTCCACCGCCCCGTCCTGGTACTGCTCGATCGACACGTCGGCCGCCCGTTGCGCCGCGTCGGCCGCCTGCTGCAGGGCCTCGAGCTGCAGGTGCGACTGGAAGTACGCGATCAGGCTGAGCTCGACCTCGGCCTGGGCCTGCAGGACGACCTGGCGGTAGTCTTCGATCAGCTGCTGGAAGGTCGCGTCCTGGAGTCGGACGTTGTTGTTGATGCGCCCCCAGTTGAAGAGGTTCCACTTCACCAGGCCACCGACGCTCCAGGCGAGGCTCGTGACGTTGAAGAGGTCCGAGAAGTGCTGATCGGCGGCCGTGGAGACGACCGGGCCAATCGATCCCGTCAGCCCGAATCTCGGGTACAGGTCGCTCACCGCGACCCCAATCTGCGCGCTCTGCGCCGCAGCCCGCCGCTCCGCCACGCGGATGTCCGGCCGACGGCGGATGAGATCCTGAGGCATCCCCACGGCAAGCAGCGGTGACACCACCGGAATGGGCTTGGGCGTGCCGAGCCGTTCCGCCATGTCCTGGGGCGGCTGGCCGAGGAGAACCGCCAGCGACACCTTCAGCTGCTTCAGCGACTGGTCCAGGAGGGCGATCGACGCCCTGGTGTTGTGCAGCAGCGTCTGGCCCTGTTCGACGTCGAGCGAACTGATCTCGCCGGCCTCGAGCTTCGCCTGGCTGATGCGCACGCTTTCGGTCTGGTAGGCGAGGTTCTGCCTGGAAACCGCCAGCCGCTGCTCCGTCGTGCGGATGAGCAGGTACGTCTGCGCCACCTCGGCGATGAGCGTGACCGTCACGCCGTCGTAGCTCGACAGCGTGGCATCGTACGCCGCCGATGCCGACTCGACCTGGCGGCGAATCCGGCCCCACACGTCGATCTCCCAGCTGAGCGTGAAGTTGGCGCTGAAGGCCGCCGAGGCGTCGGCACTGGCTCCCGGGTCCCCGCCGCCTCCGCTCACCGCGAGGTACTGCTCCTGCGGCAGCCGCAGTCCCCTCACGATCAGGAGCTGCTGGTGCGCCTGCAGGACGCGCAGCGCCGCCGATCGGAGCGTCAGGCTCCCGGCCAGCGCCTCGTCGACGAGGCGATCGAGCACCGGGTCGCGAAACGCCTGCTTCCACCAGAGCGGCACGATCGGCGACGAGGCCTCCAGGCGGGGATCCTCGAACGCGAGCCACTTGGTCGCCGCGGGCGTCGTTGAGGGCTTGTAGTTCGGTCCCACCGTCGCGCATCCGGAAGCGAGGCCCCCGGCGACGAAAGCCAGCATGATGAATCGGTTCGCGTGTCTCACGTGGACCGCCTTACTGTTGTGGCGCCGGGCGCCCGTCTTGT
Organism: uncultured Acidobacteriota bacterium; assembly: GCA_963724775.1. GTDB lineage: Bacteria > Acidobacteriota > Vicinamibacteria > Vicinamibacterales > Fen-181 > CAVRWB01. The sequence continues at coordinate 138,563 of CAVRWB010000010.1, read as the reverse complement.
CGGCCGTCGGCGCTCCGTGTCGCGATGAGCACCGAGCACGTCGAGCCCACCCGCAACTCGACATCCTTGGGCACGTCGACGAGACGGACCCGCACGGGAATCCGCTGCGCCAGCCGGATCCACTCGAACGTCGGGCTGACCTGCGGCAGCAGATTGGCCGCGGTGCTGCCGTCCTTCTGCGAAATGCCCCAGCCGAGGCTGTCGACGACGCCCTTGAGCGGCCGGTCCGGGTAGGTCATGAGGGTGACGACGGCCTGATCGCCGGACCTGATGCCCCCGATGCGGGTCTCCTTGACGTAGGCGTCCACCCAGTAGGTGGCCGTGTCGACCAGCGCCAGCGTGGGCTGGTTGGCCACGGCGTGGCTTCCGATCCGAAGCCGGAGATGGGTCACGTAGCCGTCCGCCGGGGCGCGGACCGTGGTGAACTCGAGGTTGAGTTCGGCCTGCCGGATGGTGGCGAGCGCCAGCCGGAGCTGCGGGTTCGACGCGCCCACGGCGCCGAGCCTGGCCTGCGCCTCGGCCAGCGCGGCCTGGGCTTTCAGGAGGTTCGCCTCGGCCTGGAGCAGGCCCCCCTCGCCGACCTTCCGTTCCTCCAGGGAGACCTCGTAGATGGCCTGGGCGCGTTCGAGCGCTTTCTGCGACGTGGCCTTCTTCGGCAGCAGTTCCAGCTGCCGCTCGTATTCGGCCTTGTTCCTGGCGGTCGCCGAATCGATCTGCGCGATGAGGCTCTTCGTCTGTTCAATCGACGCGCGCGACACCTGCACACCGGCCCTGGCGGAATCGACCTGTTTGACCAGCGCCTCGACGTTCCCGCTGGTCTGGTCGAGCTGCGCGCGCGTCTGGTCGAGGGTCACCTGGTAGGTGCGCGGATCGATCTCGAACAGCACGTCACCGGCCCGGACGAACTGGTTGTCGCGTATCGGCAGTGCGACGATCGGCCCGGAGACCCGAGGCGCGATCTCGATCACCTGGGCCTGCACCTGCCCGTCGCGGGTCCACGGGTTGTCGAGGTACTCACGCCACCGGTGGACGCCGACGGCAATCGCCGCGAGGACGATCGCGCCAGTCACCACGTACCTGATGATCGATTTCATAGCGTGGGCAACTCCTGGTTAGAAGGGAACGAGCACGTAGCCCACCGCGACCGTGTACAGCACGGTCAGGGCGACGAAGACGAGGGGTGGATAGAACAGGTAGCGCGACAGCCGGAAGCGATTCAGCACATGCGCCGTCAGGTACGCCAGCAACACCCCGAGCGTTGCGGCCACCAGCATGGGCGACAGGTACACGCCGCCGACGGTGAATTCACTGGGAACGCCGGTCATGAGAATCGCTCCTCCCGCCATTGGGACCAGTTGATGGACTGCGCAACGCCCGCATACGCGAGGGCCGCCTCCGACACGCCTCGGTAGCCGCCGAGCAGCCGGAAGAACCGTTCGCCCGCGTCTGCGCTCAGGTCGCGGCCGCCGTGGTTGACGACATCCCCGAGGCGGGTCTCCAGCTGGGCCAGCTGCCGCTCGAGCCGCTGCTCGAGCGTCGCGACAGGATCGGCCTCGGGGTGACGCGCCCACCTGCCGAACATGCCCCCGAGGCCCGCGTGCCAGGTCGCGAGATCGTCCCGCACGACGGGAACAGCTTCGCCGCCGGTTCCGCCCGCGTCCATGAGCTGTTCGATGCGGCGGACCAGGGCCTGAAGGCTGCCGACCAGCGCCTGGACCTGCTCGGGCGTCGTGTCGGGACACCACCTGCGGTCGATGGCCGTTCCCCACGCCGCGACCTTCGCCGGCATCGCCTGCAACTGACGCAGGTGGAACGCGATTCTCCACCGGCCGACGAGTGACACGCGGGAGGCGTCGGCGCCGGTGCGGGACATCAGGAACTCGGCGCTGCGGAAGAACCGGTCCAGCATCCGCAGCATGGTCTTCTCGGGGCGCGGCGATCCCAGCAGGTAGGACATCACGAACAGGAACGTGAAGCCCATCACGAGGAAGAGGAAGAGGTTGACCATCACGTAGAAGCTGTAGACCTGCTCGTTCTGGATCTGCAGCATGTTCAGGATGGCCATGCTGCAGAACAACCGCGGCATGCCCGTGAAGAAGTAGTGGACCAGGAACATGCACAGGAACAGCAGCGTCCCGAGCCCGAGGAAGCTGGACAACTGCGGCATGACGAGGACGTAGATCGCCAGGCAGATCGCGGACGTCACCGCGACCGGCGCGATGAACTTGCTCGCCCGCACGTGCGGGGTGCCCGCGACGAGCAGCGCGATCGTGCCCGACACCTGGAACCAGCCCGAATGGCCCGGCGGGTCGAACAGGATCCAGATGAGGAACCCGACGCCCGTGGTCGCCGCCACGAACCCGGCGCACCGCACGTGATCCCAGTCGGGCACGGGCAGCCACGTCGATCGGTTCGCGTGCCCGGTGCCCGGCAACACGGCCGCCGCGTCGCGGCTGACGGCGCCGCCGGCCAGTTCGCGGGCGCAGTCCACCAATGCCCCGGTCAGGTCGCCGATGCGCTCCATCTCCTTGCGGGCCACCTCCACCGCGGCGCGATCGAAAGCGGACAACTGCTGCAGCGCCGCCTGGTCGACCTCGAGCCTCGCCGAGGCGCGCCGGCGCCTCCATCGAACCGCCGGCGAGCAGTCCGGGGAGAGCCGCGAAGCGCGCGTCGAGTGCCGCGAAGAACTCCGGCAGCCCCGGGAACACCGCGCGCACGTCGATGCGCGCGAGTTCGGCGAAGCCGGACTGCCACCGTCCTGCCGTTTCCAGCCAGGCCGTCGACAGGGCCTGGAACCGCGCCCAGAGTTGGCGTACCTCGCCTATCTCGTAGCTCTCCGATCCTTCGGCGGTCAGCGCCCTCTCGAAATGCGCAAGGCGTCGCACGACCGTGTCCTGCAGTTCCGCGTAGCTGGCCTCGGGCTTCCGCTCACCGACCAGCGTGTCCCGGCCCGCGCGGCAGACGTCCCGTAGCGCCGACGCCAGGGCCGCACTCGACTGCTTGATTGCCCCGAGGTTCGTCCGCGGCCACAGGAAGACGGAGATCAGGGTGTAGACCACGACGCCCATGATCGTTTCGACGGTGCGAAACACCGCGCTCTCGAACATGTTCTGCGACGAATCCACGTCGGACAGGAGGATGATCAGGCACACGTAGCACGCCATCGTCCACAGGTAGGAGTCCTTCGGCCGGCTGACCATCAGGTAGCTGGTGAAGAAGGCCCAGGCGCACGTGAGGAACATGAACAGCCAGCGCTCCTGCGGCGCCAGTGCCTGGATGACGAGGGCAGCGACGCATCCTGGGATCGTGCCCACCACCCGCAGGGTGCCCTTTCGCATGGCCTCCCCTGCGGTGGGCAGCGCGATGACGGCCACGGCCCAGCCCGCCCAGTACGGGTTCATCCAGCCGAGCTGCATCGCGATGCCGAAGACCGCCGCGAAGGCAAGGCCGGCCTTGATGGCTTCCTTGAGGATCGTGATCCTGGTCATCTCGAGCTGCGTGTTGCTCATCGCCTATCACACGTTCAGATCCTGATCTGCCACGGCGGGACGATCGGCCCGCCGGCGCGCGCACGACGGGCAGAGCTCGCGATCCAGGTGGGCCGCCATGTGGTCCGGCAGGCGCCGGCGGACGAACTCCCGGTGCGCCGGCGTCTGCGTCGGCGCGCCGCACTCGCTGCAGGCCAGCAGCGGCTGCTCGCGCACGACGGTTCCCGTGATGATCGTGCGGCGCACGCCGTCCCGATCCTCGAGGCGGATCGCGCCCGTCGGGCAGACCTGCGTGCAGGCGCCGCAGCCGATGCACAGCTCCGCCGGCCGCGCGAAGTCGAAGTAGGCGAGCCGGCCGGCCCTCGTGTCGGCCATGCGCAGCGCCTCGACGCCCATCTCGCTGCAGGCGGCCATGCACAGGCCGCAGCCGATGCAGATGTCGCAGCGCAGGCAGCGGCGGGCCTCGTCGTGGGCCATCGCGTCGGTCAGGCCCTCCTCGATCCGGACGTAGTTGCCCTCGCCGACCGTCTCCTCGACGCTCCGCTCGGGCATCATGGCGCGGCGCCGGTGCGTGCGATCGCCCGCCGCGACGGCCAGGGGATCGACCTCGGCGCGGCGTACTGGCGTGCCGGTGGCCGCGTCCATCGGCGCCCCGCGCAGCCAGGCGTCGATGGAGGCCGCGGCGATCTTCCCCGAGCGGATCGCCTCCACGGCCGTTCGCGGGCCGTGCTGCCCGTCGCCGCCGGCGAAGATGCCCGGCACCGTGGTCATCTTGGTCTTCGGGTCCGCGACGATGAAGCCGCGCGTGTTCTCGACCCCGCTGCCTTCGAGGCACGCCAGGTCGGTGCCCTGGCCGGTGGCGAGAATCACGTGATCGGCCTCGAGCGTCAGCAGGCGGCTGGCGTCGAACTTCGGATCGAAGCGGCCGGTCTCGTCCTTGACCCGCTCGCAGAACTGGAAGACGGCGTCGCCCTCCTCCTCGAAGCGCATCGGGCCCCAGCCCGGGTGCAGCTGCACGCCTTCGGCGACCGCGAGCTCGATCTCGTCCGGGCTGGCCGGCATGTCGCGCCGCTTCTCCAGCGAGGTCAGGTCGACGTGCGTCGCACCCTGCCGCAAGGCCGTCAGGGCGACGTCGATGGAGACGTTGCCGCCGCCGATGACGACGACCCGCGGCCCGACCCGCACCGGCTCGCCGCTGCGCACGGCGCGCAGGAAGTCGATGCCGCCGAGCACGAAGGGCTGATGGGCGCCTTCGACGGGAGCAGGCGCGCCTTCTGGGTGCCGAGCCCGAGGAACACGGCGTCGTAGTCCTTGCGGAAGGCCTCGAGGCTCTCGACCTGGGCGCTGGTGTGGATCCGGACGCCCAGCGCCCGGATCTGGTCGATCTCCTGCTCGAGCAGGTCGGGCGGCAGCGGTAGGCCGGGATGCCGTAGCGCAGCATCCCGCCGGCGTGCTCCTGCGCCTCGAACACCTCGACCTCGTGGCCGAGGGTGCGCAGGTAGTAGGCCGCCGTGAGGCCGGACGGACCGGAGCCGATGATGCCGATCCGCTTGCCCGTGTCGGGCGCGATCTCGGGCTTCGGGTAGCCGCCCTCGGCGAGGCAGTGCTCGGCCGCCTTGGCCTTCATCGGCCGGATGAAGACGGCGCCGTCGCTGCCGCCGCGAACGCAGGCGGATTCGCACGGCGCCGGGCAGACCAGGCCGCAGGTCAGCGGCAGCGGGTTGTCGCGCCGGATGACCTCGATGGTGGAACGATAGTCGCCGTGACCGAGGTGGGCGATGAAGCTCGGGATGTCGATGTTGGCCGGGCACGTGCGGTGGCAGGGCGCCGCGTTGCGCTCCAGGCAGAGCCCCTCCGGGCAGGACTCGCGCCGCACGTGGCTTTCCCACTGCGCGCGGTAGTAGCGCAGGGAGCTGCCCAGCGGCCAGGCGGCCGCCAGCCCCTGCGTGGCGAGCTCGAGCGCCACCTCGTCCAGCGCGGCCAGGTGCGCGGCCTCGCCGCGGCCGAGCGTGATCTCGGCCACCAGGCGCGCGGCGCGCGCCAGCAGCGCGCGCACCGTGCGTCTTCGCCTCGGCGAGCTGCCAGTGGCGTAGAGCGCGCGCCCGGTCTGCTTGACGACGCACACGCCCTCGGCCATCACCATCAGCGTGGACGGCGCCGGGACGATGCCCGCGGACGCGAAGGAAAGCGGGTCGCACGACAGGTCCGCCGTGGAGAGCGGCAGGAAGCCGCCCAACCCGTCGTCGAAGACGAGCACGGCGTCCCTGCCTTGCACCTCGACGCCGCCGCCCCAGTCGTCGATCTGGCGTCGCAGGTTGCCGGAGCGCGCGAGCTCGACCAGGCCGCGCTGCTTCATGCCGCGCCGCAGCGTCAGCAGCGACGCGTCGAGGTCCGACGCGCCGCGAACAGCAGGGCGATCCGGCACCAGGTCTCCGGCGTGTGGACCAGCCGCGACCCGTCGGCGGCCGTCCCTCCCCCAGCAGCCCGGCTGGCTGTTGCGCTGCACCTCCATCTGCCGGCGGGGGACGGCGACCTGGGCGAGCGAGCGGATGGCATCGGCGGCGTTCAGGAGGGCCGCCTCGCGGCCGGTCAGCTCGGCCGGCAGGCGCAGCTCGACCTTGCGGCTGTCGCGCAGGCCGGCGGCGATCAGCACGCCCTCGGCCAGCAGCCAGGGAGCGCGGTCGAGAACGGCGGCCGTGCCGCGCGCCCGCACGTCGAGGCCGGTCGCGTCGATCACCAGCACCGAAGGCCCGTGGCCGCGCAGGAACTGGCGCCAGGCGAGATGGACCGGCTCGCCCGCGCCGCCGCATTCGGCGAGGCCCGACTCCTGCAGGCGCTGCAGCCGCTGCAGGGGCGTCAGGGACTGGGCCTGGGCGAGGCCCGGCAGCGCGCCGGCGAGGGTCGGCGCCGGCGGCACGGCGCCCGCCAGGGCGGCGGCGCCCGCGTCGAGCCACGCCGGCAGCATCTGGAGTTCGCTCATGGCTCCTCCTTATGCGCCGCCGGCGGCTCGGCGAGAATCTGGCGGGCGTAACGCTCGCGGCGCGGGATCCGGCACTTCGTTGGCGACGCCGAAGGACAGGCAGCCGGTCACGCACTTGGTGACGCAGGCCGGCTGCAGCCCGGCATCGAGGCGGTCCTTGCAGTAGTCGCACTTGACCACCTTGCGGGTGGCCGGGTCCCACTGCGGCGTGCCCCAGGGGCAGGCGGCGATGCAGCTCTTGCAGCCGACGCACAGGCTGGACTCGACGAAGACGATGCCGTCCTTCTCGCGCTGCTGCATGGCGCCGGTCGGACAGGCCCTGACGCACCACGGCTCCTCGCAGTGGAAGCAGGGCATGAAGACGAAGCGCATGCGCGGCCGTCCGCCGACGTCGATCGGGCCGACCGTGACGATCTTGCACGGGGCCGGGCCGGGGCCGAGGTCCTTGTTGGTCTTGCAGTGCACCTCGCAGGCCTGGCAGCCGATGCAGTTCGGCCTCATCGTGGCGCAGGATGTACTTGCTCATGGTCGCGCTCCCTCCCTCGCCGACGCGGCTTGACCCGGACGATGGTCTCGGTCATGGCACAGCCACCGCCGGCCGGGTCGAACTCGTAGAGCTTGCCGTGCTGCAGGCGCTGGTCGGCCACGCCCACGCCCGAGGGCGCGCGTGGCGAGCGGCACCGTGGCGCCGTAGCCGTGCAGCATGAACACCGCCTCGGGATGGATCCAGGGCGTCACCTTGGCCTTGATGCGTCCCGACGTAGCTGCCACCCCCGTTGATCTCCACCTCGTCGCCGTCGGCGATGCCGAGCGGCCTGGCGCGGTCGGGGTGGATCCAGAGCACCTGTTTCGGCGCGATCTCGTTCAGGATCGGGTTGTTGAGCGACTGGCCGTGCGCCAGCGTCGCCGGCCTCGCGAACAGCAGGTGGAAGCGGTCGCCCGTCGGCGCCGCCTTGGGCTCGTAGGGCGGCAGGCTGGGCAGCCCGGCCTTCTTCAGGACCTCGCTCTCGATCTCGATCTTGCCGGAGGGCGTCGGGAACCTGAGCTTTTCGCGCGGGGTCAGCCTCGGCGCGTCGGCCAGGCTGACGATGCCCGCCTCGCGCATCTCGGCGACGGTGACGCCGGTGCCCTCGAGCTGGTAGTTCCAGAGTCTCCTCGATGGTCTCGAAGTCGAGCGCCTCCTTGATGCCCATGCGGCGCAGGATCTCGCGGAAGATCCACCAGGCCGGGCGGCTGTCGAAGCGCGGCGCGATCGCCTGGTCGCGCATGACGAACGACCGGCACCGGGCCGTTCATCTGGCCAGGATGTTGGCGCGCTCGAGGTAGGTCGACTCGGGCAGGATGACGTCGGAGAACCAGCCCGTCTCCGAATAGCGCACGTCGATGGAGACGAGCAGCTTCAGCTTGTCCAGCGCGCGTTCGTCGCCTCGGGGTCGGGCATGCCGGTGAGCGGATCGTGGCGGTAGGCGAAGTAGGCGCCGATGCCGTAGGGCTGCCCCGTCTCCATGGCGGCGAACGCCTGGTGCAGCATGCCGATGGCCGGGTCCCACTGCGGCCGGGTGGTGCCGGCGCCGTCCACGCGCGGCTCGTCGACCTTGGGCACGCGGTCGGTCAGCTGCTTCAGGCCCTTGCGGCCGTAGTACTCGGGCGGCTTCGCCAGCACGCAACCGCCGGGGACCTCGATGTTGCCCATCAGGGCGTTCAGGATCAGCGCCGTGCGGCTGACGTGGAACGACTGCTTGTGGCGCGCCGTCATCCAGCCCGGATGGAAGATCACGCGCGGCGCATCCGCGGCGATCTCCTTGACGAAGGCGCGAAGCTGCGCGGCGGGAACGCCGGTGTGGCTCTCCTGCCATTCCGGCGTCGTGTCCTTGACCGCCTCGCGCAGGTCGTCCATGCCGGAGACGAAGCGCGCGACGAACTCCTTGTCGTACGCCTCCTGCTTCAGCACTTCGTGGATGATGGCGAGGTTCAGCGCGTAGTCGCTGTTCGGGCGCACCTGCCAGTAGCGGGTGGCCTTGCAGGCGGTGATGCTGGCGCGCGGATCGATGTAGGTGACGCGCATGCCGTTCGCCAGCGCGGCCATGAAGGCCTTGGCCTCCTTGACCATGAGCGATTCGACGATGTTGCGGCCGTAGAGCACGAGGTGCTTCGTGTGCTCCAGGTCGGGGATGAGCCCCTCGTGGCCGAAGCCGAGATCGAGCGCGCGGCGTTGTGGACGTTGCCGCCGCAGCCGGCGTCGTGGTTGAAGTAGTTCGGCGAGCCGAGCGCCTGCACGAAGGTCCGGGTCAGGTCGGTGAAGAAGCCGCCGCGATCGGAAAGCGCGATGCCGCGCCCGCCGAAGGCCTCGATCGTCTCCTGCAGCTTGTCGGCGATGTAGTCGAGGGCCTCGTCCCAGGACGCCCGCCGCCACTGGCCGCCGCCGCGCGGACCCTTGCGGATCAGCGGCGTCTGCGGCCGCTTCGTCGTCGTACTCGAACGCCAGGCCGGCCGAGCCCTTCGCGCAGAGGCTGGCGCCGATGGCCTTGTCGTGCGGATTGCCCTGCAGCCAGGTCACCCGACCGTCCTCGACCGTCACCTCGATCGGGCAACGCACCGCGCACATGCCGCACATGCTGTAGACCGTGCGTCGGCCCGGGGCGCCCACACCGCGACGTTCGGTGCCATGGAACTCATCGCAGTCTCCTTCCCTCTGTTTGGCTTCGGTCTTCTATCCCGTGCTCAGTGTAGCGACCGTTGCGGCATCTATCCGGACTCCTCCTTCGGAACAGCCTGTCGTGGTCGATGTCGAAGTGGTAGAGCTTCGCGACCGTGATGCGCTTCGCCAGCGCGCTGCAGACCAGGCACGCCGCGATGCTCCCGATGAGCGGACCGACCCAGTAGATCCACCAGCCGTCCCATTGTCCGGAGACAACCGCCGGCCCAAGGCTTCGGGCCGGGTTGGTGCTGGTGCCGGAGATCGGCGACTCGGCGAACACCATGATGGCGTAGAGGAACGGGAATAACGCGGGCGTGAAGGGACGGAGCCGACGGACGCTCAGGAACACGCTCAGCAGCGTGACCATCGCGAAGGTGGTGATCACCTCCCCCGCCAGCACGGCCGCGGTGGAATAGCCGGCTCCAGGCAGCGTCGCCCCGAATGCCACGCTGCGGCCCATCGCACCCCAGGCTAGCAGCGGCAGCGATCCCAGAACTGCGCCAGCCAGTTGCGCCACGATGTAGCCGACGGTGGTCCCCAGGTCGAGTTTGCCCATCAGGCGGAACGCAAGCGTCACGACCGGATTGATGTGCGCCCCGCTGCGCCTGCCGACCGGCGAGAGCGCAATCAGTGCGCCTGTCGTGCCGAACAGGAAGCCTGTCATCAATCGCCGCCAGCCTTCACTCGGAATCACGCCGCAACCGGGCTGCCGTCCCCGAACATCACCACCACGAGCGACAGGCCCACCAACACGAGGGCCGCCGTCCCGAGCAGTTCCGCGAGGAACACTCGCCACGGCAGGGTGGTGGCCGCATCGGCGCTTTCAATCATCTGATCCTCGCGCACCGCGTCCGCACGCCCTCGTCGCCCTGCGACGCTGGCGTGGACGGACCGCCGCCGGTGACTACTTCGCCGCGTTGGCTCCCTTCACGCGCATCCTGACCGCGTAAAGGCCCGTGCTCGCCGTGATGAAGAGCGTCTGTCTGTCCTTGCCGCCGAAGCAGACGTTCGCCGTCCAGCGTTCGTCGGGAATCCGGATGTGCTCGATCTGTCGCCCCGCCTTGTCGAACACCATGACGCCGTCGCCGGTCAGGTAGAGATTGCCCTCGTTGTCGAGCGTCATGCCGTCCGAGCCGTGCTCGATCACGAGCGTCTTGCCGGTGAGGCGTGCCGTCCGGCTGGATGTCGTACCGATAGGTCTTCCGCGCGCCGATGTCGGCCACGAAGAGCGTCTTCCCGTCGGGCGTGCCGATGATGCCGTTGGGCTTCGTCGAGGTCGTCGGCCACGCGCACGAGCCGCCGGCGGTCGGCGGACAGGAAGTAGACGTGCTCGCCGTCCTGCGGCATCGTGTGGTGCGCCCACCAGGGCCGGTCGTAGAACGGGTCGGTGAAGTAGAGCGCGCCGTCCGGCCGCACCCAGACGTCGTTCGGGCCGTTCAGCGGCTTGCCCGTCGTACTCGCTCGAGGATCACCGTGACCTTGCCGTCGGGCGCGATGGACCACAGCGCGGTCTTCTCGTCGGCGCAGGCGATCAGATGGCCGCGGGGATCGAAATACATGCCGTTGGCGCGGCCGGCCGGCTGCAGGAACGTGGAGAGCTTCCCCTCCACGCTCCATTTCAGGATGCGGTTGTTCGGCTGGTCGGTGAAGAAGACGTTGCCCTGCGTGTCGCACGTCGGCCCCTCGGTGAACTCGAAGCCGCCGGCCAGCTTCTCCACCTTGGCGCCGGGCGCGACCACGCCCTCCTGAGCGCCGGACAGCATCGACGCCATGATCAGCCCCAGCCCCAGTGCTGCCGCCCTCGCGATTCGACGGTCACCCATACACGCGCCTGGGCCGCTGCCTGGCCGAAGTTCAGGCCGCCTGTCTTCCGCCCACCTGTTCCCTGACCAGTCGATCGATGAGTGCCCCCCGTTCCCTCTCCAGCATGGTCTTGGCATCGACCCGCCCGAAGACGTCCAGGAGGAGGGCCACCAGGCCGGTCCAGCCCGTCTGGTGGCTGGCCCCGAGCCCGGCGCCGTTGTCGCCGTGGAAGTACTCGAAGAACTGGAGCAGGTCGCGCCAGTGCGGATCGTCCTGGAACTTCGTGGTCCCACCGTAGACGGGCCGCCGCCCATCGGCGCCGCGAAGGAAGGTGCCGGCCAGCCGGCGCGCCAGTTCCTCTGCCACCTCGAACAGCGTCATCTACCGGCCGGAACCGGTGGGACACTCGACCTTGAAGTCGTCGCCATAGAAGGGATAGAGACTCAGGAGCGCCCGGACGATCAGGATGTTGACCGGCATCCACACCGGCCCCCGCCAGTTGGAGTTCCCGCCGAACATGCCCGTGTTCGATTCGGCGGGGAGGTACTGGACCGTGAACTCCTGCTGACCGACCCAGAACATGAACGGGTGGTCCAGGTGATAGCGCGAGAGCGAGCGGATGCCGTGCGGCCCCAGGAACTCGTTCTCGTCGAGCATGTACCCGAGCACCCGCTGCAGCTTCTCCTTGTTGAGGATCGACAGCAGGCGCCGTCCCTTGTATCCGATGAACCCCTCGTCGGTCGGCGCCACATGGGACACCAGTTCCGGATGACGCTTCCGGAACAGCGCGATCATCTCCATCAGCTTCGGGTAGCGCGTCACCGCATCTCCCTCGAAGACGGTGGACGCGCACAGCGGCAACAGCCCGACCAGCGACCGGACTTTCAGGCGGGTGGCCTGGCCGTCCGGCAGCCGCAGCAGGTCGTAGAAGAACCCGTCCTGCTCGTCCCACATCTCGTCCTTGTTGTCGCCGATCCGGTCCATCGCGTAGGAGATCCACATGAAATGCTGGACGAACTTGAACGCGGCCTCTTCGTACATCGGGTCGTATTCGGACAGGATCAGGGCCATCTCCAGCATGCACTGGCAGTAGAACGCCATCCATGCCGTCCCGTCCGCCTGCTCGAGCGAGCCGCCCGTCGGGAGCTGCGCGCTGCGGTCGAAGACGCCGATGTTGTCCAGGCCGAGGAAGCCGCCGCCGAACACGTTCTTCCCCGACGGGTCCTTCCGGTTCACCCACCAGTTGAAGTTCAGCATCAGCCCCTGGAACGACCGTTCCAGGAAGCGCAGGTCGGAGCGGCCGAGCGTCTTCTCCATCTTGTAGAGATAGATCGTCGCCCAGGCGTGCACGGGAGGATTGACGTCGCTGAAATTCCACTCGTAGGCGGGAATCTGCCCGTTGGGGTGCACGTAGAGATTGCGCAGCATCAGGAGCAGTTGCTCCTTGGCGAAGTCGAAATCCACCAGCGCCAGGGTGGTGGTGTGGAACGCGAGGTCCCAGGCCGCGTACCACGGGTACTCCCACTTGTCCGGCATCGAGATGATGTCGGCGTTGAGCATGTGGAACCACTCCGTGTTCCGCACGCCGGGCCGGGGAGCCTTGGCCAGCGGGTCGCTCTTGTGCTCGGCGAGCCACTGCTCGAGGTCGAAGTAGTAGAACTGCTTGCTCCACAGCATCCCCGCCAGCGCCTGGCGGTGCACGCGGCGCTCGTCCTCGCTGAGCGACGGCGGCGTGATCCGGTCGTAGAACTCGTCTGCGTCCGCGATCCGGCTGTCGAATGTCTTCTCGAAGCCGTCGAACGGATGGTCCGGCCTCGCGGCGGAAAGCCGCAGGCGAACCGTCAGGCTGCCCTGCGCCGGCACGTCGAGCGCGAAGTGGGCCGCCGCCTTGGTGCCGACCTGCCCGGGATTCACCGCGTCGCGGCGGCCCGAGACGACGTAGTTGTGGAACGCATCCTTCACGTACGGCGAAGCGCTCGGCTGGCCCCAGAGACGCTCGGTGTTGCTCTCGTTCTCGGTGAAGAGCAGTTCCGACGCCCCGTCGCACGACAGCCAGTACTCGCCCAGGTCGGGGTGCGATGCGTGGATCACGCCCGGCCCCTCGGCGCGCAGGGTGGGCTTCGGCTCGTCGTCGCCCCAGGACCACGTGTTCCGGAACCAGAGCGTCGGCAGAACACGCAGGCGGGCCGCCTCGGGGCCCCGGTTGCAGACGGTGATCCGCACGAGCAGGTCTTCCGGGCCCTCCTTGGCGTACTCCACGAACACGTCGAAGTAGCGGTCGTCGTTGAACACGCCGGTGTCGAGCAGTTCGTACTCGAAGTCCTCGCGCGACCGGCCGCGGTTCGTGTCGATCAGGTCCCGGTAGGGGTACTCCCGCTGCGGATACTTGTACAGGTACTTCATGTACGAGTGCGTGGGCGTGCTGTCGAGGTAGAAGTCGTACTCCTTCACGTCCTCGCCGTGGTTGGCCTCGCTGTTGGTCAGCCCGAACAGCCGCTCCTTCAGGATGGGATCGCGCTCGTTCCACAGGGCGAGAGCGAAACACAGCCGCTGCTTGTCGTCGGAGATGCCCGCCAGCCCGTCTTCGCCCCACCGGTAGGCGCGCGAGCGCGCCTGGTCGTGTGAGAAGTAGTCCCACGCGTTGCCGTCCTCGCTGTAGTCCTCGCGGACCGTGCCCCACTGCCGTTCGCTCAGATACGGCCCCCACTTCTTCCAGGGGGTTCCTGCCTCGCGTGCATCGTTCAGCCGTTTCTGTTCCGCGACATCGACGATCTTCTGGTCTGGCATGGCGTTGATCTCCCGCGTGGCGACGGAATCTGCGAGCCTGCGATGAGGCGGGGCCTCCCAGGCGGCAGGACCCGCTCCCTATCCACGCCGCTTCTCCTTGGCCGACCTTCTGCTGGAAAGCGCGCGCGCGAGGCGTGTGACCGGGCCCCGGACCAGGGCGTACGGAACGATGGCGCACGCCACCGCGACGATGAGCAATTGCACAGGGTAGAACCACCGAAGAAACACCAGCTGATACGTCGTGTCGAGCACGAGCGCCATGATGAAGACGCGGCCAACGTCGTTCAACTCGGAGCGGAAGAGCCGCCGCCGCTCGCCCGGGTCCGTGAGAATGGTCCACAGAAACGGCGGCTGCCCTTCACGCGCGTCCTTCAGGCCGGCCCGGATCCCAAGGACGGTCACCACGGTCGGCATCATCACCAGCCGAAAGTGCAGGGGCCCGCTCTCCCGGCCGAGCAGCTGTCCGACCTCGCGACTCAGCAGGGCCAGGATGGCGTCCATCGCTCAACCTGCCTCTCAGGCCGCTTCGTACCGCTGGCCGCGGAACATTACGCCTCGGCAAACTGGATGACGACCTTGATGTCGTCGGGCTGGCGCTGCAAGGCCTGCTTGAACTGCTCCGGGGGCTCGCGCCGCGTGATGAGACGCGCCAGCCACGCGGGGTCCGCCTTGGCCAGCACCTGCCCCGCCCTGTACCAGTGCCGCTTGTTCGCGTTGACGCTGCCGACCACGACGTTGTTGCGCAGCACGATGTGGGACCCCACGTCGGCGGTGGGAAGTCCCACCGTGCGGCCGCCCGTCCCGACGCCGGTGAGGCACACGACGCCGCCCGACCCGACGCCCTGGATCGCGTCGGTGATGACCTGGCCAACCCCCGTGCACTCGATGATCACGTCCGGCTCGAAGCCGACGCTTCCAACGCTGCCGCTGTGGTACGTCGCCCCCAGGGCGCGGACGAGCTCCGGCTTGGGCCCGGTCTCGACCCGGTCGAGGACGTGCACCTCGAGCCCGCGCTGCTTGGCGACGAGGGCGGCCAGCAGGCCAATCGGCCCCGCGCCGGTCACGAGCACGGTGCGCGGCTCCCAGAAGGCACGGTGACCGACCGCACCGACCTGTTCCCACGCCTTGGTGACAACCGTCGTCGGCTCGAGCAGCACGCCGAGGAGCCCGAGTGAGCGATCGACCTTCATCGCGTACTCCGGCTCGATCCGCCAGCGCTCCGACATGTAGCCGTCGATCGCCTTGATGCCGCGCTCGGTGTACTGGCCGTTCCGGCACATGTCCCACTCGCCCACCGCGCAGTTCGGGCACGGCACGGGGTCGGGACGCCGCACGATGCCGACGACGAGGTCCCCCTTCGTGAGCCCGCCACTCGGACCAGGGTCGATCACCCGGCCGAGGGATTCGTGCCCGAGCACGAGGCGCTTCTTGCCCTCGGGAGCCCAGCCGTACTTGCCCTCGACGATTTCGACATCGGTTCCACAGACGCCGACCGCCACGGCCTCCACCAGAACCGACCCGTAGTGGGGGTCTGGCTCAGCGATGTCTTCCAGGCACGCGGTGCCCGGGTCGTGCGGTTCCACGGTGATGGCCTTCATGCGGTTCCTCCTCGATACCGTCAGTGAGTTCACGGCTGCCGCCGCGTCGGTCCTCGTTACCGGCCGCGAGGTCGCCACACTGTGCCAACAGCGCACACGCGGCCGCCCGAGCGCGTTCTACGCCACCCGCTTGGCCACGCCCCGCGCGGCCGAGCCGACGGAGATGAAGGAGAACCCGGTGAACAGCAGGTTGACCCCCACCAGCGTGCCGACGGCCCACAGCCCGGACAGCGGCCAGTCTCTGAGCAGCAGGAAGCCCAGGATGACGCCCATGGCGCCGCTGAAGAGCATCGGGCCCCAGCCCTTCTCGGGTCGCACGTGGAAGGCCAGGAGGACGCCGGCGACTCCGTCCACCAGCAGGTACGCCCCCATCAACATCGTCAGTGTCACGAGGCCGATTCCGGGCCGGCCGGCGAGGATGACGCCGGCGACAAACGTGAGGATGCCCCCGATGAACGCGAGGGTGCCCTGGCCAAACGACCCGGCGCGGAAGGCGCCGATGGTTCGCGCCACGCCGGCGATCACCATCGCGATCCCGATGAAGAACGCGACGCCGAGGCCGCTCAGCAGGGGAGCCGCCATGGCGACACAACCCGCAATCACCGTCACCACCCCCAGCACCACGAGCCACCCGGCGTGCTTCTTCGCCTCTTGAGCCCAGCCGCCGATCGCTTCTCTGACGTTCTCCATGTCAGTCCTCCTTCAAGACGGAAACGACGACACCAGACGTGATACGCGCCATCGCCAGCACCATTCGAAACCGAGGGCAGCGCGAGGCTGCGCACGTCGCGATCAGCGCTCCGCTGTGCGGAGCGGAAGGCGCGCTCGTTCGATGAACTCGATCCCCTCGCTGGCGACGACGTGGTCGAAGCAGATCTCCGGCGGACTGCTCGACAGTTCGAGGGCGCCGAGAACGCGGTCATACATGTCCGACCGAATGTGCGCCCCGATGGCCGCCTCCGACTCCCACCGTTGGACCAGCACGATGGCCCGCTCCGGTCCTTGCTCCTCGTAGACGTGGCAGGCCACGCAGCCGGGCTGGGCCAGCGCAGGCTCTTGAATGCTCCGCAAGGCTTCCAGCACGTCGCCACGACGGTTCGGCAGCGGCAGGATTCTGAGCGTTCCAGCGATCATGCCAACCGGAGACTGCTCGATCCGTGCCAGGTCGAGCTTCGAGCCGGTGACCTGGTCTAGCTCATTGAGGGGGCTGGAGTTGAATGGTGTGCGGAGTCAGCGCCCGGCGCATCGAGAGTGCTCGGCGAGGAACACATACGAACTGCGGGTTGGCATGTGTTCCGCCATGACACGGCATGTGTTCCTCGTGACGCCGGTTGACGCGAAGGCGGGCCGTCGGCCTTTGGGAGGCGCCGGTTCGTCAGTCGGCGAGTGTCACGAGCGGCCCGCCGCCGGCCGGCCGAGCGGAATGCCCAGTTTCTTCATCCGGCCGTAGAGGGTTCCCGGGTTGATCCCCAGTACAGCTGCCGCGCCGTTCGGCCCCTTGACGTGCCAGCCTGCCGTCTCGAGCGCGCGGAGGATGTGCTCGCGTTCGGCGTCGGCCAGCGTCGTCGGCCGGTCCGCCGACGGCATGGCCTCGTCGATCATCGGCACTCTGAGCGTCTCGCCTGGGGTGACGATGGCCGCGTGCTCGATCACGTTGCGCAATTCGCGGACGTTGCCCGGCCACCGGTAACGCTGGAGCGCGTCCATCGTCCCGCGCGGCACCTGGGTGATCTTCTTGCCCATGCGGGAGTTGAACTCCGCGAGGAAGGCCCAGACCAGTTGCGGGATGTCCTCCGCCCGCTCCCGCAGCGGCGGCACCCGGATCGGGAACACGTTGAGCCGGTAGTAGAGGTCCTCGCGGAAGCGTCCCTGGCGGATCGCGTCGGCCAGATCTGCGATTGGTCGCGGCGATCACGCGCACGTTGACCTTGAGCGTCCTGGGGCTGCCGAGCCGCTCGAACTCGCCCTCCTGCAGCACGCGCAGCAGCTTCGCCTGCAGTTCGAGCGACAGCTCGCCAATCTCGTCGAGGAAGATGGTCGAGCCGTCCGCGACCTCGAAGCGACCGACCTGGCGCGTCAGCGCCCCCGTGAAGGCGCCCTTCTCGCGGCCGAAGAGTTCGCTTTCCACGAGCCCGGACGGCAGGACGGCGCAGCTGACCCTGACCATCACGTGGTGGTGCCGGGGGCTGAGCCGATGGATGGCCTGGGCGATGAGCTCCTTGCCGGTGCCGGTCTCGCCCAGGATGAGCACCGAGGCGTCCGTGGGCGCCACCTGCTCCACCTGGCGCAGGACTTTCTGGATGGCCGCGCTTTGACCGGTGACGTCGCCCTGGGACGTGGTGACCCTCAGCTCGGCCTTGAGGTAGTCGCTCTCCGCCTGGAGACGGTCCTTCAGCCGACGGATTTCCTCGAACGACTGCCGCTGGGCCTCCTCGGCGCGCTTGCGTTCCGTGATGTCGCGGAGCACCCCGAAGGTGCGAACCGCGCGCCCGGTGGCGTCGCGCGTGAGGACGCGGCCCAGGTGGTGAATCCACCGTTCCCCGCGGGTCGGATGCAGAAAGCGATACTCGGCGGAGAGCCGCTCCAGATTCCCGTCGTGGAGTTGCTGGCGGATCTCCAGCACGCGCTGGCGGTCGTCAGGATGCAGGCCCTCCTGCCAGAACTCGAAGAACTGGAAGCCCCGCGCACGGTCGGGCGGGACGCCAAAGAGCTCTCGACACCGGTCGTCGACAAGCGCGGAGCGATTGCCATAGTCCAGCTCGTAGAACGCGAGATCGGCGAGGTCGGTTCCCACCGCGAGGCGACTCTCGCTGGCTCGAAGCGCCTCTTCCGCTTGCCGGCGTCGGGTGATATCGATGGAGACGCCCATCAGCCGCTGCGCCTCTCCGGCTGGACCGAACTGAGGCCGCCCGCGGGAGGCGATCCAGCGCACGTTGCCATCGCCCGGGAGCAGAATCCGGTATTCCACGTCGACGAAGTCGGCGAGACGCGCGGACCGCTCGATGGCGCCCTGGACGAGATGCCAGTCGTCGGGATGGACCGAGGCCTCGAAGCGCTGCAAATCGACGACTTCGTCAGGCGAGTACCCGAAGATCGCTCGAGCCCGTGGCGTCACCCAGAAGACGCCGGTGCCGTAGTCCAGCGTCCAGAGCCCCGCCTCGGCCGCATCGGCCGCGAGACCCAGGCGCGCTTCGCTCTCCCGCAACGCTTCGTCGGCAGACTGGCCTGCCAGCGCGTGCGCGAACACCTGCGCGACCAGCCGCAGGCGTTGCACGAGCTTCTGCGGCCAGTCGCTTGGCGCCCGCAGGGTACTGAACGCCAGCGCGCCGAGGCGCTGCCCGTCTCCCACCGAGAGCGGAAGGCACAGGCTCGACTTGATGCCGTGACGGCGGCAGTGCTCGGCGTCGTTGGAGGCCTCCGGCGGCAGCTCATCCGGAGACGAGACGGCAACCGGGCGGCCGGCGAGCATCTGCTGGAGGCACCAGGGCGAGAGCTCCTGCCGCAGCGGTTCGGAGCGGGGCGATGCCTCCGCGGCCCGGTACACGTGGGTGGGCGAGGGGACGCGTGGTTCCGCTATCGACCATTGCCACAGCACCGCGAGGTCGATGCTCAGAAACTCGCAGACACGGCGCAGTTCTGCATCGATCGCGCGGTCGACGTCGCCGGGAGGCAGATCGATGAACGTCGAGGAAAGGTCGGCCAGCAGCGTCTCGAACCGCCCAGGTTCGTCGAATCCTCGAGGATGGCCGGCTTCCACGGACATCATCAGGCCATTATCTCCGCGCGTCCGGCGCCCGTCCAGCGCGGGCGGAGCCTCCCGGATCCAAGAACGCGCCCACCGCTTCATGCGATCAGTCCTCGTCACGAACGCGTCGTGTCAGAACGTCGGCCGACGAACTGGGAACCGGTTCGTCCCATCTCACGGGGCCGTCTTACCGCGCCGCGGGCCTCGGTCCGCGTCGGTCACGGGGAGCCCCTGACGCTGCAGGACAGGCGCGACCGCGTGATGCCCGACCAGGGATTAGCGCTGGACTAGCGCCGGTCTCGTGGAAGGAACCGCACACGACCGCTTTCGAGATCGTAGATGCAGCCGGCAATCTGGATCTTGCCGGCATTCTCGAGGTCGCGCAGGATCGGGCTCAGTTCGCGGATGCGCTGCACGGTCAGCCGCACGTTCGCCTCGCTGACAGCTTCGACAAAGGCGGTGTTCTTCGAGTTGCGTTCCCCCGGCACGTCGCGCACGGACGCGACGGCGGGATCGATCTTCTGCAGCAGGCCGGTCAGGTTGCCCAGTTCGACGCGGTCGCACGCACCCTTGATCGCACCGCAACTCGTGTGGCCCATGACGAGGACGAGTTTCGCCCCGGACACCGCGCACGCGAACTCCATGCTCCCGACAAGGTCGGCGTCGGCGATGTTGCCGGCGATCCGGGCGTTGAAGAGATCGCCGAGTCCCGCGTCGAAAATGATCTCGGCAGGCGCGCGCGAATCAATGCAGCTCAAGATGACGGCGTGCGGATACTGACCGGCGGCGGTGATCTGCTGGTCGTGCAGCATGTCGCGTGATTGGGTCTTCCCGGAAGCGAACCGGTCATTGCCCTGCTGGAGCGATTCCAGCACGTGCGCGGGCGTCAGCGCCGCCTGTTCAGCTCTGATCGCGGCGAGATCGCGCCGCTGCGGAGCCGCGGTTGGTGCAGTGGTCGAGCAACCGGCGGACGCGAACAGCAGCGCGAGCGCGACGGCGAGGATGGTTCTTGTCTTCACGGTTCCTGCCCTCCGGAGCCGTCGGGCGGAATCAGCGGTCGTCCCGACGGCGTCACGTTACGGGTGCGCCTTCCCCTGCCTGTCAAAACGTGAAGCCGACCGACAGTGTGGCGCCCGCGTCGTTCTTGCTCGCCCCGGCACTCGGCGGCTGGTTGTCGTACGACTCGTAGAGCGTCAGGGCCACGGTGAAGTTCTTGACGATCTCCCGCGACACGCTCGTGTTGGCCTCGATGCGCCACCGGCCAATTTGGTTCAAGATGGGAAGCGCGGTGAACGTGCTGTCGAGACTCGTCTTCGGCGTGCTGTAGGTGAAGTACGAGTGCCTGAACGTCAGGAACCCCGGAAGCAGCGTCTGGCTGTCGGCGTCCACGGATGATGCCGATCGGTTTCACGTCGAACGAGAGCCGGCCGCGCGACAGCGACTTGATCTCGCCGGTGATGCGGTCGCCGTTGGTCAACACGACGACGTCGGAATACCGCGGCTGCGCGCGGGCGGGTGCCGTGAGGGCGGTCAGCAGCAGGAAGACCGCGGCGGCGGTGAAGGCGGGCGGGCGTGGCCTTTCACGGGCGTTCGGAGCGAGCCGTTCGCACTCGGAACTTCGAACGGTCACTTCTTGATCAATCCCGCCTTCTTCATCTCCTTCGCGCTGTCCTTCACCAGCTCCTTCATGTAGGCGTCCATGTTCTCCGGGTTCTCTGACGTCGCTCACCGCGCCCCACAGGAGCAGGTCCTTCGCCACGTCGTACGCCATCGTCTCGACGATGACGATCGCCTCCCTCGTGATGCCGCCCGGGACGTAGGTGGCCGACCAGCCGTAGCCGTAGTAGCCCCAGAAGCTCTGGTAGTAGCCGCTGACCCACTGCGGCTCGTACTTGGTGACCTTCGTCTCCAGCACGACCGGCCGCAGCACGACGACGCCCTGGATGCCGGCCTTCTCGAACCAGGCCTTCGCCTGGTCCTTGTCCTTCAGCTCGGGGGCCGGGAATCATCTTGTACGAGGCGACGCCTTTCGCGCCTCGCTCGTTCAGCTGACGGACGAGCGCCTCCTCGGCCGACATGCGGAGTGCCAGGTCCTCGGTGATCACGAGGGCCGCCACCTTCTTGCCGGCGAAACTCTGGGCCTCGATGCCCTTGGCTGTGTACTGCGACGTGAACTCGGTGGCGTGCACGACCGCGACGAGTGCGGCCATCATGATGATCGACTTGACTGTCGTCCTCATCGCGGTCTCCTTGGGAAGCCTTGTGGCTCCTGGGTCCGGGCGTTGTTGGCTCCAGGCCGCGGCCCGAACGGCCGAAAGCCTGGAGCCCAGAGCCGAGAGTCCTGTTCCTACTTCTTCTCCGGCGGCCCGACGTCCACCAGGACCGCCTCGGTCCAGGTGATGTCCACCTTGTCGCCGACCTTCACCTTCTCGATCGCCTTCTTGTCCTGCACCTTCGAACTGTAGGTCCAGTTGTTCGGGCCCTTGAAGGTGATCGAGGGGATGCTGGGATCGAGCTGGGTGATGGTCGCCGTGATGGTCCGCTGCGTGGCAATCGTCGTGCCCACGCGCACGACGTTCTTCGTGTCGCCCGCCGTCGACGTGTCCACGTCCTTCTCGCCGGGGAGCTTCACGCGCAGGACGACGTTCGTGTAGTACCTCGCGGTGATCTTGTCGCCGACCTTGAGCTGGTCGAAGCGCTTGACCTCCTTCGACACGACGAACTGCTCGTAGGTGCCGTCGTCCAGCTTGACGGACAACTCCCGCGTGCCGTGGTTGATCGCCTCGATGGTGACGGCCTTCGAGGTCATCTCGCCCGGGATTTCCTTCACCTGGGCAAACGCCAGCGCGGGCATCGATGCCAGCGCCAGCAGGACGCACGCAGCAAACAGCCTCTTCATCGTCTCCTCCAATCGCTCATCGGATGTTACACACTCTAGAGTTAATGACCCTTGGGCACGGCCGAGTACGGGTTCCCACCGAGCGCGTTCGAGATGTCCGCGATCGCCTTCTGCGCGCGCACCGAGTTGCCCGCGTCGTCCAGCGGCGGCGAGATGACCGCGATGCCGAACTTCCCGGGCGACACGGCAATCAGGCCGCCGCCGACGCCGCTCTTGGCCGGCAGGCCCGTGCGGTACAGCCACTTCCCGGAATCGTCATAGAGCCCGGCCGTTGCCATGATCGCAAGGATGCCCGGCACCTTGGCCGTGTCGACCACCTGCTTGCCGGTGACCGGGTTCTTGCCGCCGAAGGCGAGCGTGGCGGCCATGGTGGCCAAGTCCTTGGTGTTCACGCCGATCGAGCACTGGCGCGTGTACAGATCGACCGCCTGCTGCCAGTTGGTCTTGATGTAGCCATAGGCCAGCATCAGCGCGCCGATCGCCTGGTTGCGCTGGTTGGTGTCCGACTCGGACTTGTAGACGTCCTGCAGCACGGTCAACGGCCGGCCGGCGCAGTCGTTGTGTATGCCGATGATCTTCTTCCACACCTCGTCGGCGGTCGCGCCCGTCACCATGCTCGTCGCCGAGATGGCGCCCGGGTTGACGAGCGGGTTCATCTCCGGCGCGCCTGCGCCGACCACCGTCTTGACGCCTTCGACGGCGATGATCGAGTTGAACCTGGCGCCCGTCGCATCCACGCCGATGCGGTTCGCGATGGAGTCGAGCCCCTGCTCCTGGATCACCTGCGCGGCGGTGAACACCTTGGAGATGGACTGGATGGAGACCTCGGTCTTGAGGTCGCCCGCCGAGTAGACCTTGCCGTCAGCGGTCACGACGGCGATCCCGAACAGCTTCGGATCGACCTTGGCGAGGGCCGGGATGTAGTCGGCGTTCTTGCCCTCCTGGAGATCCTTGTACTTCGCGTAGGCGGCATCCACCGCCTTCTGGATGTCCGCGGGCGCCTGCGTCGACGCACTGACGCCGAACACGAACGCCAGGGCGATCACCGCGGCCCCGATTCGTGCGAGTCGCTTCATCACTAGCCTCCAAACGTGTGCGAGAAGTTGTACTTGAACGAGAACTGGATCTTCACGCCGTCCGAGTGGAAGCCGTCAGTGAAGTTCTCGCGGCGGCCCCACTGGAACTCGCCGCCCATCATCACGTTCTGGACCGGCGTGTAGAGCAGGTTGAAGAGCGCGTACTGCCCGCGCTTGTACGAATCGGGGGTCTGGCCTTCCACGTTGTGGTGGTCGGCGAGGGAGTAGCCCACCGTGCTCGAGAACCGCTCGTTCCAGGAGTGGTCGAGGAAGGCCACCACCCCCACGAGCGGGATGGTCTTGCCCTTGATTGGGCTCACGGTGCTGCCCGGATTGCTCACGACGCCGACGTCCACGGGAGAGTCGTTCATGTAGTTCTGGATGCCCTCGCCGTACACGAACTGCAGGCGGACGACGTCGGTCTTCGTCGGCTTCAGGTTCGAACTGAAGTTCAGGCCCCAGCCGGTTGCCTTGCCGCTCAGGTCGAACTGGTCCGCGAGGACGTCGTCCCACACAATCCGGCGCAGGGCGCCGGCCACCCGAACGTAGCCCCACTTGCCGGCGTAGCTGTAGGCGCCGGTGAAGTCGGGCAGCGGGGTTCGGCCCTTGACGTTCTGCAGCTCGATCCGGCCGGCCAGGACGCCGGGGTCGCCGCTCGCGCCCGGGCGCTCGAGGGCCAGCGTCAGGTTCGAGTCGCCCTTGATCGGCATCCAGCGCACCTGCACGTTGCGGAAGAAGACCATGCCCGTCGGGCCCCAGGTACTCGATCGAGTTGGGGAACACGTCGGGGTCCATGAACGGGCTCCACGTCTGGCCGGCGCCGAACTGGCCCAACTCGCCGTAGGCGTGGCGTAGCCGGAACGTCGTCTGGCCCTCGTCCACGCCGACGCCGAACAGCTCAAATTCGAACTGCGTCTTCAAGTCACCGAGCGCAGTGGGCGTCGCGGTCTTGACGCCGAGTCGCGACTGGCGGACGCCGGCGAAGGCGACGCCGTCCTTACCGTACTGGTCCTTGAACGACGGCAGCTTCGACACGCGCATCGTGTCGAACCAGTTGGGGCTGATCTGGGTGAAGTTCTCGCCGATGTCGAGCATCGCGAATCCGTAGATGGTCATCGACGGCTTCGGCTCGGACTGGCCGCCGCCGGCGGCCGTCTGCGCGCTCGCTCCCGACGCGACCGCCAGCACCAGCGCGAGAGCGAGCCACCAGCGGGCCGCCCGCCTGTGTCTTGCACGTTGTCATCATGGCTGTCGTCTCCTCTGTGTCGCATGGGTGCTCCGCCAGGGCTGCCCAGCCTCAACGGTCGGAGCCGGGCTCAGCCCTGCTCGACGTTCACTTCACGTTGGCCCGTTCCCAGGCGCGCACCTTCGTGCGCGCCTCGTCGAACAGGCGCTCGTAGTTGCCCTTCAGCAGCTTCTCCTTCGCCTCGGGGGTGAGCTTGGCCAGCAGCGGCTGGTAGATGTCGTAGATCTTCAGGTAGCTGGCCTGGTCCTTCGGCGCCACTTCGTCGGTGCCGAACAGGAAGCGGTCCGGGTAGCGGTTGATCAGATCCGCCACGGCGGCCGTCGACTCCGGCGTCGCGACGATGTACTTCGCCAGCTCCGTCCAGGAGATGTCGATGTAGAAGTTCTTCAGGTTCGCCAGGCCCTTCTCCATGAGCCCGAGCTGATCCTTCAGCGGCCGCACGATCCGTCCGACGCCGGCGTGCGCCCAGATCACGTTGGTGTTCGGGTGCCGCAGCAGCAGGTCGCGGAACTGCGGGACGACCCACGGCTCCTGCCCCGGCTTGGGGAACGGCATGTCGATGTCGTTGTGCAGGAGTACCAGCAGGCCGGTCTCGGCGCACGTCTCGAGGATGCGGTCCAGGGCCTTGTCGGTCAGCGTCGCCGTCTTGCCGGGGATCTTCGAGGAGACGAACTCCTTGTGAATGCTGAACTCCCCGATGCCGCTGAACACGCCCGGGAAAGTCCGCAGGACCCGCTTGATATGGTCCGCCGCGTACATGTCCGCCGGGTTGAACCCGGTGATCATCGGGTCGAACCGCGCCTGCTCGGCGGGCGTCAGCGACCGGTATGCCATCGCGATGAAGGCGTCCGTGAACGAGTAGTAGTAGAGCGGCGAGTCGCTCTGCAGGTAATAGGTCGGACCGTACTCGCCCGTGTTGTTGTAATCCCACATCTGCTGCAGCGGCAGACCGAACACCGCGACACGCCCGACCTTCGTGCCCATGATCTTCAGGAACTCATGGATGTCGGTTCCCTCCTGCGCGTAGTTGGTGAGGTGCAGGTGGGAGTCGTTGAGGACATACGGTCCGGCCGGCGGCGGCGGCGGCCTGCTGGGCTGACGGTCTGGCCACGAAAAACGACGCCAGGCCGGCGACGACCGCGATGGCGGCCAACGACAGGATGACGCGCCTGATCGCCGCACCCGGTTCGCCTCGATCTCGCCGTGTCATGCCCTCTCCTCTAGAAGTTCAGCTCGAGGTTCGTGTGGAAGATGTTGCCGTTGGATCCGACGGCGTACGGGACCGCGGTGTATCCAACGGGGCACTTGTTCAGGTGCAGCCACTCGGCGTTGATGCGGAAGCCGCGCTGCTTCACCGGGTAGATGTTCGCCCCCGCCCGGAACTCCGAGGCGTCGCCGTAGTGGCCGCGGATCGCCGACGTGCCGATGTACGGCTGGAGGATCTTCGGCACGACCATCGCCGACGCCTGCAGCTGGAAACCATGGTCGTTGATGTCCGCGATGCCGGCGACGTTGCTCCCCTTGAAGTGGCTCAAGTGGCGCCAGTAGTACTCGCCTTCGAGCGAGAGGCCCTTGTACTTGACCCCGGCGTCCACGCTCTCCATGTCGTAGTTCACCTTCTCGACGGTGATGCCCTGCCCGAAGAGATTCGGGGTGAAGATGACGCTGCCGTCGGTGAGGCGGATCTGGCTGTTCTCGATCGCGTTCGTGCCCGGCTGGCTCTGCTTGTCTTCGGTGCTGTGCGTGTAGTGCCCGCCGACGCGCGTCGCCACCTTCTCGTGGTAGTCGTAGTCGCCGAACGTGCCGAACAGGCCGAACTCACCCGTCGACGGCAGCCACTGGAGCATGAGCGACGTCGTGTTGAACGTGTTGTCCATCTGCGACGCGCTGACGCCGAGCGTGCTCAGGTTGTTGGCGAGCATGGCCATGTACTTGACCGTGGTGGACAGTTCGCCCTTGAGCCAGAAGCCCGTGGTGTAGGAGCCGCGGAAGAACTCGTCGGCGATGAGCCGATCGTCCACGCCCAGCCAGTAGGGGAACTGGCCCTCGGTGCTGCGAACGCTGGGAAGGCTCGAGATCCCCGCGCCGAAGGTCACATACCGGTTGAACACGTAGCTGATGTTCCCGGCGCCGACGACTTGCGCGGGATCGCCCTGCGAGGGGTTCGACGACCAGACGTACAGGTAGTAGCGGAACTTCGGCGTGAGGAACCACCCGGAGAACGGCAGGAAGAACTTGTTCAGCTGCGCGTCCTCGCGGACCTGGATGGTGTGCTCGTTGCCGAAGTAGTCGGTGTAGCTGGAGTCCATCCCCTTCTGATTCAAGTAGCGCGCGTAGGAGAAGAGCCGCATGTAGATCTGGCCCTTCTCGCCGTCGTACAACTTGAACCCGGCGTTGGGGACGTACTCCGGCGCCTTCTTCTCCGGGCGCGGGCCTCTCCGCCGTCGGCGTCTTGGGCCCGACGATGAACTCCGCGCTGCAGCCTTCCGAGACCCAGACGCCCTTGTCGTCGTAGCCCCAGCTCTTGCCGAGCAGACACGCCGACTCACCCATGGACCTGAGGAGGATGACGCCCCGCGACGTGTCGGCCGGGCACTCCTGGCGCCCACCGGGTACCGACGTGCAGGTGATCCGAGTCGCTTCCACCGCTTGTCCGGGCGCTGCCTGCCCTGCCTGTGGCTGCTGCTCCGACTGCGCCAGCGCCGGCGGTGCCATGGCCAGCATCGAAACGAGGACGAAACCGACGAGACGAATCGTCGAAGCCGTTCGAGTTTTCACGCGCATGAACGCCTGGTCTCCGTCTGAACGCCGATCGACGAATCCCCTGAAAGAGGGGGAGGTCAAGAAATCAAATGTGGAATGTCGAATGGAGAATGTTGAATGGTTGAACTCTCAAGGTCGGCCGATCTGGAATGCGGTGCCCCCGGGCAGCACATTCCACATTCCACATTCCGACATTCCACATTCCTCGCGTTACCGCCGCCGCCCGCCACCACCGCCGCGCGACGCGCCGCCGGACCGCGAGCCGCCGCTGCTCGGCCGGTAGCTGCTGCCGCCCGACGATCGGCCGCTCGACCAGTTGTTGGTCCGCTCGGTTCCGCTCGCCCGGGCCGCGGCGTCGCTGTTCAACTGGCCCATGGTGTTGCCGCCGCCGCTCCGGTCGCCTGCACCGGCGCCGGCACGCTCGCCCGCCGACGTCGCGCCAGCCTGCGCACCCTGCGTCCGCGCCGTGCCCTCGGTCCGCGCCTGGTCAGCCCGTTGCTGTGCCGCTTCCTTCTGTTGCGGCGTCGCACCCGGCACGTTGTTCCAGTTGCCGCTGCCGTCGTACTTCTGCCAGCTGTCGCCGCTCTTCTTGTAGACGTTGCCGTCGCGCCCCGCGTAGACGTCGCCAGACCCGGACACGCCGACGGCGCCCGTGCTGCCGCCGCCGCTGTGACGGACCGTGGTCCCGCCGCCGCTGCCCTGCGACACGCGGGTCGTGTTGCCGGTGCGGTTGTTGGTCACGCGCGAGGTGCTCGCCCAGTCGTCGCCGCGCGCCACCTGCGTCGATCCCCAGCTGCCATACACGTTCGAGCCCTGGCGGGTCTGGCCGTAGGTCCCGGTGCGCGGGTTGTAGGCCTGCCCCGCCGCCCGGCCGCCGTACGGCCCGTAGGCTGCCGCGCCGCGCGAGTAGGTGCCGGTCCTCGGGTTGTACCGCGCGCTGACGCCGGCGCCGCCGTACGGCCCGTACGCGACCGCGCCGCGGCGGTACGCCCCGGTATACGGGTTGTAGCTCGCGCCGTAGCCGTAGGTGGGATAGTGCCCGTAGTAGTACGGGTAGCCGCCGTGCCAGCCGTAGTAGGGCGGGTAGTAATAGCCGCTGCCCCAGACACAGCAGCCCCAGGCGATCATCATCGCCCGTGAACGCCATCGTCGTCGCGAACACCACCGCGTCGTCGTTGTCCTCTTCGACCTTGACGTAGGTGACGTTGTTGGCGGGCGAGCTGACCGGGATCTCGTAGATTTCGCCGGGCACCTGGCCGGTCACGCTCCACGGACCCTCCGGGCTCTGCCCCATGAACCACACGCCCTCGAAGCACATGTAGTACAGGTCACCCACCTTGATGATGCTCTTGTCGGTGTTGACGGCCCGCGAGACGGTCGTCTTCTCGATCGGCTCGAACTTGGGATCGCCGTCGTAGACGACGTCGGGAGCCTTCAGGCTCTTTTGCACGCGCGCGGTCTGCGGGATGCTGGCCAGCAGCACGGCCTCGGCGGCCTGCGACGTCCCGGGCACCGACGCGAGCACGCGCGAGCGCTGGTGCTCGAGCGGAATCTTCTTGAAGTCCTCTGGCAGGTTCGGCGTCACGAACGTCCACGGCCCCTTGAAGTCGGGCGCGGAGAACCAGCGGCCGGACACCAGGAAGTACACCGCCCCGGTCTTGCCCACGCGGAACACGTCGCTCTCGGTGTTGCTGACCCAGAGCAGGTCCTTGGTGCCGCTGACGAGCAGGTAGTTCGGCTCGCCGGTCAGCAGGATCATCTCCGCGGGCGCGGTGCTGACGAAGACCTGCGGCGCCTTCTTCGCGTCCAGCTTCTTGCCGGGCAGCGCGGCCTTGGCCTCCTTCCAGTTGTCGTCGGCCGGCAGCTTGCCGAAGCTCTCGGGCAGCTTGCCCGCGGGCGCCCACGTGCCCTTGACAGGTCCGATCGTGGTCAGCCACGAGCCGTTGTAGAGCAGGTAGTAGGCGTTGGTCGGCGTGTGCTGGAACAGCTCCCAGTTCGTGTTGACCGCGAACTTGAGATCGTTCTCCTTGATCGGGCTCCAGATCGGCTCACCGTCGATGTTCACGAGGACCGCCGAGGTCTTGCTGAAGAAGATCACCGGCGGATCCGCCTTGACGCCCTCGACGTTCTTCGGCTTGATCTGGCTCTTGTCCACGGAGGCGAGCACGCGGTCGAGCGCAATCACCCGTTCCTCCGTCGGAATGGCCTTGACGATCTCGTCGACGACCTCGCGCACCTGTTCCTTGTTGAGCGTGGGAAAGTTCGGGTCCGCGAGCGTCATGTCGGTGAAGTTCACGAGGCGGGCATCGACCGACACCTTGGTGTTGGCCTCGATCTTCACGGTGCCCAGCGCCGGCTTCGGCTCGCCTCGGCGCTGCACCGACGTGGCGGCGTACGCGGTCATGTGCTTCTGGTTGGCCCAGTCCGCGACCTGTGGCTGGTAGACGACGATCTGCGTCCCGGCCGCGGTCTGGTAATGCCGCGGCCAGCCGCCGTCGGGCGGGGCCGCGGTAGCCGGCGCAGCCTTGGCCGGAGTCGCCGAGGCGGGCGTTCCCGTCTTGGGCGCCTGGGTCCCCGTCTTGGGAGCCGTAGTCGTCGTCTGGGCCGGAGCCTGACCGGCGGCAGCCTGCCCCGCCGAAGCCGACGTCTGGTTGACGCCGGCGAAGGCGGGTGTCAGCGGCTGCGCGAGCAGGGCGAGCGCCGTGATGACGGCGACCCTGGCCCGACCGAGTTGTTCGTGCGTTCGCATCCCCATGGGCTTCTCCACGTTCCTTAGTCCACCTGCTGAGAAGAAGCAATCACCCGCGCGCCCGGCGCTTGACGCGCAACTGCGCGAGCGACCGCGCGAGGGCGGCGTTCACCGACGCCACTTCCTCGTCTGATAGCTTGTCCTTGAGACGCGCCTCCGCGCGAAGCCGCGCCTCCTCCGCCTTGGCCTCGTCGATCTTGTCCGCCGCGACGGCCATGTCCGTGAGGATCGACACGCTGGTCGGCGTCACCTCCACGAGCCCTTCCCCCGTCGCCACGAAGATCTCCCGCCCCTCCCTGCGCACGGTCATCTCACCGGGCACGACCCGCGTCATCAGTCGCACGTGCCCTGGCAGGATGCCCATCTCGCCGTCCACGCCGGTCAGCGTCACCATTTCGACGTCGCTGGCGAAGGCGTGCCCGTCCGGCGTCACGATCTCGAGCTTGAGGGTGTCGGCCATGGTCGCCGCGCCTCTCCGCGCGGCTCGTCTGAGTGAGTAGGACTCTCGTCTGACTGAGTAGGACTCAGCTGGGCGAGACCTCGTCGATCCCGCCCTTCATGTAAAAGTTGCCTTCCGGCACGTGGTCGTGCTTGCCGTCGAGGATCTCCTTGAACGCCCGGACCGTCTCGGCCACCGGCACCTGCTTTCCCTCCATGCCGGTGAAGACCTGGGCCACGCTGAAGGGCTGGCTCAGGAAGCGCTGGATCTTCCGCGCGCGCAGCACGCTGATCTTGTCCGCCGGCGCGAGCTCGTCCATCCCGAGGATGGCGATGATGTCCTGCAGGTCCTTGTAGCGCTGGAGGACTTGCTGCACCCCGCGCGCGACGTCGTAGTGCTCCTGACCGACGATCTCCGGCGTGAGCGCCCGGGAGGTGGAGGCAAGGGGGTCGACCGCCGGGTAGATGCCAAGCGCCGCGATCGACCGCTCCAGGACGAGCGTGGCATCGAGATGCGCGAAGGTTGTCGCCGGCGCCGGGTCCGTCAGGTCGTCCGCCGGCACGTACACCGCCTGGAAGGAGGTGATCGAGCCCTTTTTGGTGGACGTGATCCGCTCCTGCAGCGCCCCCATCTCGGCGGCGAGAGTCGGCTGGTAACCAACCGCGCTGGCTGTCCGGCCGAGCAGGGCCGAGACCTCAGACCCCGCCTGTGAGAAGCGGAAGATGTTGTCGATGAACAGCAGGACGTCCTGGTTCTTCTCGTCCCGGAAGTACTCGGTGATCGCCAGGCCCGCCAGCGCCACCCGCAGCCGCGCGCCCGGAGGCTCGTTCATCTGCCCGTAGACCAGCGCGATTTTCGACGCGGCCAGGTCGTTCTGGTTGATGACGCCCGCCGTCGACATCTCGTGGTACAGGTCGTTGCCCTCGCGGGTCCGCTCGCCAACACCCGCGAACACCGAGATGCCGCCATGGAGCTTCGCGATGTTGTTGATCAGCTCCATGATGACGACGGTCTTCCCGACGCCGGCGCCGCCGAACGCGCCGACCTTGCCGCCCTTCAGGAACGGGCAGATGAGGTCGATCACCTTGATCCCGGTCGTGAGGAGTTCGGGCGACGTGGACTGCTCGATGAGGGCCGGCGGCGGGCGGTGGATGGCGTACCGCTTCTCGGTCACGACGGGCCCCCGGTCGTCCACCGGGTTGCCGGTGACGTCGAACACGCGGCCCATGACTCCATCGCCGACCGGCACCGAGATCGGCGCTCCCGTGTCGACCACCTCGAAGCCGCGCTTCAGCCCCTCGGTGCCGGACATCGAGATCGTCCGGACCCAGTTGTCGCCCAGGTGCTGCTGGACCTCCAGCGTCAGCTTGACAGGCTGCCGTTTGACCTCGTACTCCACGGTCAGCGCGTTGTAGATACCCGGCCGCCCGTTGGGGAACTCGACGTCGACGACCGCGCCCACCACCTGAACGACTGTGCCTTTGTTCATACGCCACCCGGTGGAAACAGCGGCCTCACTCGGACTGGCCGCCCGCGATTTCCAACAGTTCCGTCGTGATGTTGCCCTGCCGCAGCTTGTTGTACTCGAGGGTCAGGTCGTTGATGAGACCGGCCGCGTTGTCCGTCGCGTTCTTCATCGACACCATGCGGGCGCTGTGCTCGCTCGCCTTCGCGTTGAGCAGCACCTGGTAGATGTAGAAGTTCACGTAGTGCCCCAGGAGGTAACCTAGAACACCTTCAGGGCTGGGTTCGAAGACGCAGTCGTCCCCGCCGGCCAGCCACGCCTCTTCGGACTGCCCGCCCGACAGGTCCAGGTTGGTGATCTCGCCCACCGGCAGGAAATCGACCGAGATCGCGTCCTGTGTGAGCGTGTTCACGAAGCGCGTGGCGACGACGTGAACCCGGTCCACCTGCCGCTTGAGGAACAGATCCCGCGCGAAGGTGGCGATGGCCCGCGCTTCGGGAAACGTGGGGTTGTCACCGTACGCGAATTCGCCGGCCAGCTGCCGGCCCGTGCCGGCCACCCACTGCGCGGCCCGTCGCCCGGCAGTGACGAACAGGGTGGTCACCGGGTCGTACTGGCTTGCGACGCGGAAGAGGTTGCTGTTCAACGCACCGCACAAGCCCTTGTCCGCGCTCACGAGGATGACGCCGCGCCGCTTCACGTCGCGGACTTCCAGCAGGCGGTCGTCGATCTCGCCACGACGGGTCGCCTCGCGCTGGATCCGGTACATGAGGCGCGCGAACGGCCGGCCCGCGAGCGCCGCCTCCTGGGCCCTCTGCATCTTCGAGGCGGCCACCATCTGCATCGCCCGCGTGATCTGGGACGTGCTGCTGATCGACCGGATGCGTCGCCGGATGTCGCGCAGGCTGTTCATGGCTCAGTCGCTCGAGATGCCAGCCCCGTGTTCACTGCCACGTCTGCTTGAACTGCTCGGCGGCTGCTTTCAGCTCACCGGTCAGCGTCTCGTCGAGCGCCTGCTGCCGGCGGAGGGCCGCCAGCAGGTCGCCTTTCCGCGTCACCAGGAAATCGGTCAGCTTCGCCTGGCACTCCTTGACGCGCTCGATGGGGACGTCGTCCATGAAGCCGTTCTGGACCGCCCACATCACCGCCACCTGGATCTCGACCGGGACCGGGCTGTACTGCCGCTGCTTGAAGATCTCCACGATCCGCCGGCCGCGGTCGATCTGGGCCTTCGTCTTGGGGTCGACCTCCGAACCGAACTGCGCGAAGGCCGCCAGTTCGCGGAACTGCGCGAGGTCGCCCTTCAGGCGCCCCGCCACCTGTTTCATGGCCTTGACCTGCGCCGCCGAGCCGACGCGCGACACCGAGACGCCCACGGAGATGGCGGGTCGGACCCCCTGGTAGAACAGGTCCGTCTCCAGGTAGATCTGCCCGTCGGTGATCGAGATCACGTTGGTCGGGATGTAGGCCGACACGTCTCCCGCCTGGGTCTCGATGATCGGCAGGGCTGTGAGCGATCCGTTCCCGTGCTGCTCGGCGACGCGCGCGGCCCGCTCGAGGAGGCGGCTGTGCAGGTAGAAGACGTCGCCCGGGTACGCCTCGCGGCCGGACGGGCGCTTCAGCACGAGCGACACTTGGCGGTAGGCCACCGCGTGCTTCGACAGGTCGTCGTACACGATGAGCGCGTCCATGCCGTTGTCCATGAACCACTCGCCCATGGCGGCGCCCGCAAACGGCGCGAGGTACTGGCTCGCGGCGGGGTCGGACGCGGGGGACGCCAGCACGATGGTGTAGGGCGTCGCCCCCTCCTTCTCGAGGGTGGCGATGAGCCGGGCGATGCTCGACTGCTTCTGGCCGATGGCCACGTAGATGCAGTAGAGCGGCCGGTAGTCAGTGTCGCCGGCCTCCTCCGCGGCCTTGTTGAGGCGCGCCTGGCTGATGATCGTGTCGATGCCGATGGCCGTCTTGCCGGTCGACCGGTCGCCGATGATCAGCTCGCGCTGCCCGCGCCCGATGGGAATCATCGCGTCGATGGCCATGATGCCGGTCTGGACCGGCTGGCTGATCGGCTTGCGCTGCAGAATCCCCGGCGCGAGCTTCTCGACGGGGTACATCGCCTCGCCCACCACCGGCCCCTTGCCGTCCAGCGGCTCGCCCAGCGTGTTCACGACGCGCCCCAGCAGCCCCTTTCCGACCGGCACCTGCAGCAGGTTGCCGGTGGCGCGGACCTCGTCGCCCTCTTGGAGCTGCGTGTAGTCGCCAAGGATGATGACGGCCACCTCGCTTTCATCGAGGTTCAGCGCGAGGCCGGTGAGGCCGTGGCCGAGATCGATCATCTCGTTCAGCATCGCGTCGGTGAGGCCCTCGACGCGGGCCACGCCGTCGCCGACCTCGCGGATGATCCCGACATTCTGTTTCGCGGCCGCCGCCTTGGCGCCGGCGATCGACTCTTCGATTTCGCGCAGCAGGTTGTTCATGGGACCTCGGCCAACTATCGTGAGAATCGCTGTTCGAGCGTGGCGAGCGCGCCCCTGACGCTGCCGTCGTAGATGTCGTCGCCGACCTTGACGCGCATACCCCCGATGAGCGCGTCGTTCTGCGCGAACGCCGTGCTCGTCCCCGCCCCGTAGACGCGGCTGATGCCGGCCTCGACGCGTGCCGCCAGGTCGGGCGGCAGCGGCGTGGCGCTCTCGACCAGGGCGGCGTGGCGCCCGCGATCGAGCCGAACCAGCCGCTGGAAGTGCGAGAGGATCGGGAGGCTCCCTCGACCCCTGGCCGCGGCGATCCGCTGCACGACGACCCGCGCGCGGCCCTCGTCCAGCAGGCCGCCGACCAGGCAGGCGCGGTAGAGGCGCCTCGCCTCGCGCCGGGTTCGCTTCGTGGTCTTCACGCGGGTCTCGCGGGCGTCCCGCCCGTCAGCTGCCTCGCCGTTTCCTCGGCCAGGCGGCGCTGGTCGTCGGGCGTCAGGATCTTGCCCGTCACCGCGACCGTTGTCTGCACGACGAGCCTGCCCACCTCGCGCTTGAGCTCGGCCAGCATGCGCGCGTGGTCCTGCTCGGCCGCTTCCCTCGCCTTGGCGATGATCTGCTCGGCGGCCGCGATGGCTTTGCCCGTTTCCTCGCGTTGGACGATGGCGGCCGCCGCGCGCCCCTCCTCGATCAGCCGGGCTGCCTGGGCGCCGGCTTCAGCCATGGTCTGCCGGCGGCTGGCCTCGGTCTCCGCCAGCTGCGCCTTCATCTTCTCGGCGCTCGCGAGCCCCTCGGCGATCTCCGTCCGACGCGCGGCGAGCGTGTCCAGCACGCGCCGGTACGCGAAGCGGTACAGCAGGGCGCAGAGGATCGAGAAGCTGACGATCTGCGCCAAGAGATGTGGCCAGTCCACGCCGAAGGTCCTGGCGATCTGTTGGACCTGCCCGCCAGCCTCGGGCTGCGTCAACAGAGCGAGAGCAGTCATGTCGCACCCCTCACGTGGTGGTCGTCCCCGCGGCGGCCGTCGGCCTCGCCGCGACCCCGTCTACCGGACGAGAAAGAGCGCGTAGAACACGATCGCCTCCGCGAAGGCGATGGCCAGGATCGACTGCACGAGGATCTTCGTCGCCGCGCCGGGGTTGCGTCCGACCGCGGTCGACGCCGCCATGCCGATGAGACCGACGCCGATTGCCGCGCCCAGGGCCGCCAGACCGACATGGATGCTGCCGCTCATTGTGTTCTCCTGTTCGTCCCGTCGTTGCTCGCCCGCGGACCGCGCGCCCTCGGCCGCGGAACGGGCGCCGGTTGCCGTCGTCACTCGTGCGCGGTTGCGGGGGCCTCGTCTTCTTCGTGTTGACAGATCAGGAGCGTGAACACGGCGGTCAGGAGCATGAAGACCAGCGCCTGCACCAGCCCCACCAGCACTTCGAGGAAATAGAAGGGCACCGGAAGCAGCCATCCGAGCCCGGGGACCAGCGTGGCCATCGTCTCCAGCATGGTCTCGCCGGCGAAGATGTTGCCGTAGAGACGGAAGCTGAGGGAGACGGGCCGGAAGAGGATGGAGACGATCTCGAGACAGCCCGCCGCGAAGAACACGACCGCCATGAGGAGTTTCATGAGGCCGGCGGTGTCGCCCTTGGCGCCGAAGAGCTCGTGGAGCACGCCGCGGATGCCGACCTCCCGCAGCGCCCACACGATCCAGGCGGCGAAGAACACGACCGCCATCGCCAGCGTGAGGTTGAGATCCGCGTTGGCGCCGCGCAGGAGCGGCTGGTCGATCGCGAAGCCGTGTGCGCTTCGATGACCCCATCCGATCGTTCCCACTCCGGGCACGAGGCCGACCCAGTTCGCCGCGAGGATGAAGATGAAGATCGTCGCGAAGAACCAGAAGGTCCGCTCCACGAGGCGGCGGCCGATGATGCCCTCGAGGAACCCGTACAGGCTCTCGACGAGCCACTCGACGACGTTCTGCGCGCCTCCGGGGATCCGCTTCATCCTCCGCGTCGCCACCTGCGAGAAGACGATGAGCCCCAACCCGACGACCCAGCTGACGGCCATGGAGTTCGTGATGGGAAACCCGAACGGGCGAGCGATCTCGACGGCGTTGCGCGGCAGGCCGTGCTCTTCGGTCGCCGCCGCCGGGTGAGCGCCCGGCTCACCCGGCGCGCTCGCCACCGGGACCTGTGGGCCGCCCGATACGGGCGCTGCCGCCTGCGCGGAGCTGGCGGCCGGCACGAGGCAGACCGCGGCACAGAGCAGCACCGCGCCCACCGCACGTGCCCGTCGTCGCCTGCCGCCCCCGCTTGGAGGTTCAGCCGTCCACATGGTGCATGTTCCTGGTCTCAGAACCGCGCCACGATGCCGCCCGAGAACTCGATCTGGTGCGAGTAGTGCGCGTTCCCCACGGCGCCGCAGCCGTAGAACGGGTCGCACCACCAGCCGTACCCTTCCGTCTTGATGTAGGTGGGCACCCAGCGCAGCTGCGCCTTGAAGCCCACGTTGCGCGACGCCCACGCCTTCACGCCGCCGCCGAACGCCCAGGAGAACTTGGTGATCCCAGGGAGCGTCTTGCCCGCGAACGCCGCCTCGCCATAGTTCGTCGCGCCGACGCCGATGAAGATGAACGGCCGCGCGACCGCGTCCTCGTCGCCGGCGTTGTAGATGAAGTTCCCGTGGTAGTTGTCGATCTTCATGTCGCCCGACAGCGTCGGCCCGGTGCCGGTGACGTCGAGCGTGGTCGACTGGCGGTTCCACAGGAACTCGATCTCCGCCTGCGGCGTGAGGTAGCCGCCGAAGCTCAGACCGTAGCTCACGCTGTCCGCGGGATCGGCACGCGTGTACACGGCGCCATTGACGACCGGCGTGCCGGTGAACTGGACCCCCTCGGCGAAGGTGTAGCCGAACATGCCGCTCACCTCGATTCGCGGCTGGGCGAACGCCGGCGAGGCCAGCAGCCCGAACACGGCCGCGACGACGAGACACCTGCGTACCATCAGTTCCTCCTTGCGACGGGCGCATCGCCCGTTCCGAGACGACAGAGTGGTGGATGGCGCATTCCCGCCGGCGACCTCGACGCGGGCGCGAGTCGATTCGGGATTGCGTGGCGGCTGGCACCGCCAAGGGTCCCACTGTAGTCCCGCGTCCCTGCCGGATGAACTGTCAGTACTGCCAGCAAACAGCGGTTTTGTTGCGTGACCCGGCTGGCGCGTGGTGCGGGTCGCGGAGGACGGGCGCGGCGCGAGCCAGATGCGTACGGCGTTTGCTCCCGTCCCGCGCTGTGCGCTTTTTGCCACCCCTCTGGCACTTCTGACAGTTCTGGCTCCCCCGCCAAGAACGGTAGACTCGGGGTCTCCACCGGTCTCCCCGCCACTGAGGACTAGGCACTATGCGCAAATGCACTTTCCTGATCTTCGGCGTCATGTTCGTTACCTTCGCCGCGTGCTCCGAGCCGCCAGCCCCGGCCGCCGCGCCGCCCGCGGTCGTCGTCGCTGAACCCGTGCAGCGCGACGTCCCCGTGATGTCGGAGCTCGTGGGTCAGGCCGTCGGCTCGCAGGACGTCGAGATCCGCGCGCGCGTCGAGGGGTTCCTCGAGACGGTGAACTTCACCGAAGGGACGCTGGTCAAGAAGGGCCAGCTGCTCTACCGCATCGACCCGAAGCCGTTCGAGGCGACGCTCGCCAACCAGAAGGCGAACCTCGCCACATGGCAGGCCAGGTACGACAAGACCGGCAACGACGTGAAGCGGCTGGGACCGCTCGCCAAGCAGCAGGCGGTCAGCCAGATGGAACTCGACGACGCGGTCTCCGCGCACGACGCCGCGAAGGCGCAGGTCGATGCGCAGCAGGCGGCAGTCGACAAGGCCGCGCTCGATCTCGGCTACACCAGCGTCTACGCGCCGGTCGACGGCCTGGCCGGCACGACCAAGGTCAAGCCCGGGAACCTGGTGGGCCGGAACGAGAGCACGCTGCTCACGACGATCTCCGTCATCGACCCGATCTTCTTCCGCGTGGGCATGGCGGAAGCGGAATACATGCGGCTGGCCCGACGCATCCAGGAGCAGAAGGCCGCCGGCACCTGGAAGCGGGGCGAGGTGCAGCTGATCCTCGCGGACGGCACGGTGCACCCGCACATCGGGCACCTCGACACGGTCGAACGCAACATCGACCCGAC
This sequence comes from uncultured Acidobacteriota bacterium, assembly GCA_963724775.1. Taxonomy (GTDB): domain Bacteria; phylum Acidobacteriota; class Vicinamibacteria; order Vicinamibacterales; family Fen-181; genus CAVRWB01. Next base: position 100,189 of record CAVRWB010000010.1, on the reverse strand, counting down.
GACGGGCACCCTCGCCATGCAGCTGACGTTCCCCAACCCCGAGCGGCTGCTCAGACCGGGTCAGTACGGGAAGGTGCGCTTCGAGTCGGACGTGAAGAAGGGCGCGCTGCTCGGTGCCGCAACGGGCCGTGCAGGAACTGCAGAACCTGTACAGCATCGCAGTGGTAGGGGCCGACAACAAGGTGTCGTTCCGCAACGTCAAGGTGGGTCCGCGGGTCGACTCGCTTTGGGTGATCGACGAGGGGCTCAAGCCGGGCGAGAAGGTCATCGTCGAAGGCCTCCAACGCGCGCGTGAAGGCGCGGTGGTGACCGCGAAGGCGGCCTCTGACGCGAAGCCGGCTTCCGAGGTGAAGTAGACATGGCGAACTTCTTCATCCGCCGTCCGATCGTCGCGATGGTGATCTCGATCGTCACGGTGCTGCTCGGCTTCGTGGCGATGAGCGGCCTCCCCATCGCGCAGTACCCGGAAATCGTCCCGCCGATGGTGCAGGTCACCACCACGTTTGTCGGCGCGAGCGCGACGGACGTCGAGGCGTCGGTCGCCACGCCGATCGAGCAGAAGGTGAACGGCGTCGAGAACAGCATCTACATGAAATCGACCAACGCCAACGACGGCACCCTCACGCTGAAGGTGTCGTTCGAGGTCGGTTCCAACCTCGACATGGACAACGTGCTCACGCAGAACAAGTTGTCCGAGGCGATGCCGCAGCTGCCGCAGTCGGTCAAGAACTACGGCGTCGCGGCGAAGAAGGCGCTGGCGTTCCCGCTGCTCATCATCTCGCTCAAGTCGCCGAACGGGACCTACGACAACAACTTCCTGTCCAACTACGCGACGATCAACATCAACGACAACATCGCGCGCATCCCGGGCGTCGGGCAGATCAACCTGTTCGGCGGCAGCGACTACGCGATGCGCATCTGGCTGAAGCCCGATCGCATCGCGCGCCTGGGCATCACCGTGCCCGGACATCGTCAACGCGATCAACCAGCAGAACCAGCTGAGCCCCTCCGGCCAGATCGGCGGCCCGCCGTCGCCGCCCAACACCGAGTTCACCTACACCGTCCGCACGCAGGGGCGCCTGCTGAACGAGGAGGAGTTCGGCAACATCATCGTCCGCACGAACCCGGACGGCTCCCAGGTCTTCCTGAAGGACGTCGCGCGCCTCGAGCTGGGGACGATGCTCTACAACGCGGTCGGCCGGCACGACGCGAAGCCGGCGGCTGTCATCGCGGTCTTCCAGATCCCGGGCACCAACGCGCTGCAGGTCGCCGGGCAGATCAAGCAGACGATGGAGGACCTGAAGGCGCGCTTCCCGCGGGACATGGAATACAAGGTCTCGCTGGACACCACGCTGCCGGTCTCCGAGGGCATCACCGAGATCATCCACACGCTGTTCGAGGCGGTCGGGCTCGTGATCATCGTGGTGTTCATCTTCCTGCAGAACTGGCGCGCCACGCTGATCCCGCTGCTCACCGTCCCGGTCTCGCTGGTCGGCGCGTTCATCTTCTTCCCGCTGCTCGGCTTCTCCATCAACGTGCTCTCGCTCCTCGGCCTCGTGCTCGCCATCGGCATCGTCGTGGACGACGCGATCGTCGTCGTCGAGGCGGTGATGCACCACATCGAGCACGGGATGACGCCGAAGGACGCCGCCTACAAGGCGATGGAGGAAGTCTCCGGGCCGGTCGTGGCGATCGCCCTGATCCTCGCGGCGGTGTTCGTGCCGGTCGGCTTCATGGGCGGCATCTCCGGGCGGCTCTACCAGCAGTTCGCGATCACGATTGCGATCTCGGTGCTTCTGTCGGCGTTCAACGCGCTGACGCTCTCGCCGGCACTCGCTGCGCTGCTGCTCAAGCCGGCGACTGGGAAGAAGACGCTGCTCACCCCGTTCTACCGGATCTTCAACCGTGCGTTCGGCTACGGCACCGACAAGTACGTCGGGCTGGCCGGCTTCCTGGCCCGCAAGGTCCTGGTGAGCATCGTCATCATGGGCGGCATCGTCTTCCTGACGGTCCGCCTGGCCGGGCGCATCCCGGGCGGCTTCGTGCCGGAGGAAGACCAGGGCTACATCCTCGTCAACGCCCTGCTGCCCGACGCCTCGTCGCTCGAGCGCAGCGACGCGGTGATGAGGAAGGTGGAGAAGATCCTCGCCGAGAACGAGGGCGTGGCCGGCTACAACACGATCACCGGCTACAGCCTCCTCACCAGCGCGTACTCGACCAACCTGGGCTTCTTCTTCGTCGAGCTGAAGGAGTGGAAGGAGCGCACACACGCCGGAGCTGCACGCGAACGGCGTGATCGCGGCGCTTGAACAAGGCGTTTGCGAAGGAGATCCCCGAAGCCCAGATCGCGGCTTTCGGCCCGCCGGCGATCCCAGGCCTCGGAACGGGCGCGGGCTTCACCATGGAGTTGCAGGACCGCGTCGGCAACACGCCCCTATACCTCGGCGAGCAGACGCAGCGCTTCATGGAGGCGGCGCGCAAGCGACCGGAGATCGGCCGCATCTCCACGCTCTACCGCCCGAGCGTGCCGCAGGTCTACGCGGACATCGACCGCAGCAAGGTGCTGAAGGTGGGCGTGCCGATCACCGACGTCAACACCACGCTCGGCTCGCTGCTGGGCAGCGCCTACGTGAACGACTTCAACCGGTTCGGGCGCGTCTACAAGGTGTACGTGCAGGCCGAGCCCGAGTACCGCAACGACCCGAAGCAGTTCGGGCTGTTCTACGTGCGGAGCAACAAGGGCGACATGGTGCCGCTCGACACTCTGGTCGGCACGCGGCCGACGAGCGGGCCGGAGTTCACCAACCGATTCAACCTGTACCGGACGGCTGAGGTCACCGGGGTCCCCGCGCCCGGCATCAGTTCGGCGCAAGCCATGACCGCCTTGAAGGCGGTGGCGGCCGAAGTCCTGCCCCAGGACATGGGCTACCAGTGGGCCGACCTGTCCTACCAGGAGGAGCGCGCGCCCTCGCCCGGCCCGACCTTCGCGGTGGCGATCTTCCTCGTCTTCCTGGTGCTCGCCGCGCAGTACGAGAGCTGGACGCTGCCGTTCAGCGTGCTGCTCGGCACGCCGTTCGCCGGCCTCGGCGCGTTCTTCGGCCTGTGGGCCGCGCGCAACCTGGCGGGCCCGAGCTACGTCAACAACATCTTCGCGCAGATCGGCCTGATCATGCTGATCGGCCTCGCAGCGAAGAACGCGATCCTGATCGTGGAGTTCGCGAAGATGCTCCGCGAGCAGGGCAAGGATCCGCTGACGGCCGCGCTGGAATCGGCGAAGCTGCGATTCCGCCCGATCCTCATGACGGCTTTCGCGTTCATCCTCGGCGTCGTCCCGCTCGTGCGCGCGACCGGCGCGGGTGCCGAGTCCCGGAAGGTGATGGGCATGACGGTCTTCTCCGGCATGCTGATCGCCACGATCCTCGGCGTGCTGCTGGTGCCGACGCTCTTCGTGCTCGTTGAGAAACTCGCCGGCGGGAAGCGCCCCACGACGCCGGCCCCCGAGCCGCCGGCTCCGGCTGCCGGTGTGGGAGGCCACTGATGACGACTCGACCCGTCTTCCGCCGCCGCGTGGGGCAGGGCTCCAGCCCTGCCGCGCATCTCGCCCTGCCGCTGGCGCTCGCGCTGCTTGCCGGCGCGTGCACCGTGGGCCCCAACTACAAGCGACCGGAGCTGCAGCCGCCGCCCGTCTACCGCGGGCAGGAAGCCCCGAGCCCCGAGTCGCTCGCCGACGCCGGCTGGTGGAAAGTGTTCGACGACGCGGCGCTGTTCAACCTGGTGCGCGAAGGCGTCGCGAACAACATCGACCTGAGGATCGCGTCCGCACGCGTCGCGGAAGCGCGCGAACTCACCGGCTTCGCCAAGTCGTTTCGCTACCCCGAGGTCAATGCCGGCTTCGGGGTCGCAGGCGAGCAGGCTTCGCGTCTGGGGCAGCCTCCCCTGCCGAAGGACACGTACCCCGACCGGCGGTATACCAACTGGAACCTGACGGGCACTGTCGCGTGGGACGCGGATCTCTTCGGCCGGCTGCGCCGCGGGCAGGAGGCGGCGTTCAACCGGTACCTCGCAACCGAGGAGGGCCGCCGCGGGGTGCTCGTGTCGCTCGTCGGCGACATCGCTTCGACCTATTACTTCCTCCTGGAACTGGATCTTCAGCTCGACATCGCGCGCCGGACGCTGAAGATCAACGAAGACACGGTGGCGTATTACAAAGCCCGTCTGGCAGGCGGCGTCTCGAATCGCCTCGAAGTGGACCAGGCGGTAGCCAACCGGGCGATCACCGCGGCGACGATCCCCGACATCGAGCGGCAGATTGTCATTGCCGAGAACGCGATGAGCGTGCTCCTCGGCAAGCCGCCGGGGTCGGTGCAGCGCAATGCGCTGGCCGATCGGAACATCCCGCCGCAGGTGCCAGTCGGCGTCCCGGCCCAACTGCTGATGCGGCGTCCGGACGTGGTGCAGGCGGAGCGGCTGCTGGCCGCGGCCAACGCGGACATTGGCGCGGCGAAGGCGCTCTTCTACCCGACGCTCAGCCTGACGGGTTCCGCCGGGTCGGTCAGCGGATCGCTCTCCGACTTCATGCGGCCCGACGCCATCGTCTGGTCGCTGGGCGCCGGCCTGCTGCAGCCGATCTTCAACGGCGGCCGGATCAAGCACAACTACGAGGCGGCCAGGGCGCGATACGACCAGGCACTCGGCGAGTACCAGCGGGCGGCCCTCGTGTCGTACCGCGAAGTGTCGGATTCCCTCGTCACGATCCAGAAACTCGCGCAGCGGCGATTGGAGTTCGAGTCGGGCGTCGAGGCGCTCCGCGACGGCACCCAGCTCGCCCGCTCGCGCTACGACACCGGGCTGTCGAGCTATCTCGAAGTGCTGGTAGCCGACCAGCAGCTGTTCCAGCAGGAACAGCAGCTTGCCGTCACGCGCGGCGAGCAGTTCCGCGCGCTCGCCGACCTCTACCGGTCACTGGGCGGCGGCTGGCAGCCGGATACGAGTACTCCGCCGCCTGCCGGCGTCGTGAAGTAAGAACGTAGAACTGGGAACGGAGAACTGAGAAGTCGACACAGATCGCACAGGCTCCGAGGGCGTTCCAACTTCTCCGTTCTCCGTTCTCACTTCTCGGTTCAGCCGTATGCCCCTGGAGTCCCCCCTCTTTCCCGCCGTCGAGTGGCTGCGCAGCTACCAGCCGCAGTGGCTGCGAGCGGACGTCGTCGCCGGCCTGATCGCCGCTGCCGTCGTCATCCCCAAGGCGATGGCGTTCGCCACCATCGCCGGGCCTCCCGGTGCAAGTGGGCCTCTACACTGCGCTCGTGCCGATGGTGATCTACGCGCTGATGGGCACGTCCCGCCCGCTCAGCGTCAGCACCACGACGACGATTGCCATTCTCGCGGCAGCGGAACTCGGTGGGACGGTGCCCCGCGGCGAACCGGCGGAACTGGCGGCGGCCGGCGCGACGCTTGCCATCCTCGTCGGCGCCATCCTCGTGCTCGCCTCGCTGCTGCGGCTCGGGTTCGTCGCCAACTTCATTTCGGACCCGGTCCTCGCCGGCTTCAAGACCGGCATCGGCGTGGTGATCGTCGTGGACCAGATCCCCAAGCTGCTGGGCATCCACATCCAGAAGGCGGGGTTCTTCAGGGACCTGGCCGCCATGGCGCGCCACCTGCCCGAGACCTCGATCCCGACGCTGCTGCTCGCCCTGGCCATCCTCGCGCTGCTGTTCGGCCTGGAGCACTTCGCGCCGCGCGCGCCGGCGCCGCTCATCGCGGTGGCCGGAGGGATTGGCGGCCTGCGCCCTGCTCGGCCTGCCCCAGATGGGCGTGACGACGGTCGGCGACATCCCGCGCGAGCTGCCGTCGCTCGTCTGGCCCAACCTCGGCCTGGCCGGTGCGATGTGGCCCGGGGCAGTGGGCATCGCCCTCATGAGTTTCACCGAGAGCATCGCCGCCGGGCGTGCCTTCGCCAAGACAGGCGAGCCGCGCCCGGTGCCCAACCAGGAACTGCTGGCGATTGGCCTCGCGAACGCGGTGGGCGGGTTGTTCGGGGCGATGCCGGCGGGCGGCGGCACGACGCAGACGGCCGTCAACCGGAGCGCCGGCGCGCGGACGCAGATGGCGGAACTGGTCACCGCGGCGGCTTCGCTGGCGACGGTGCTGCTGCTCGCCCCGTTCATGGCGCTCATGCCCAACGCCGTCCTGGCCGCGGTGGTCGTCGTCTACTCCGTGACGCTGGTCAAGCCGTCGGAATTCCGCGAGATCGCGCGCGTCCGCAAGACCGAGTTCCGGTGGGCGCTGATCGCCGTCGGCGGCGTCGCGGTCCTCGGCACGCTCCGGGGAATCCTGGTCGCCGTGATTGCCTCGCTGCTCGCGCTGGCGCACCAGGCGTACAGCCCGCGCGTCTACGTGCTCGGCCGCAAGCGCGGGACGGACGTCTTCCGGCCCTTGTCCGACGAACACCCCGACGACGAGACGTGGCCGGGACTGCTGATCCTTCGGACCGAGGGCCGCATGTTCTTCGCCAACGCCCAACGCATCTGCGACCAGATCTGGGTGCACGTCCAGGCGGCCCGGCCGTCCGTCGTCGTGCTCGACTGCAGCGCGGTGTTCGACATCGAGTACACCGCGCAGAAGATGGTGGCCGAGATGGAGGAGCAGTTGCGGCGCGACGGGATCGACCTGTGGCTCGCGGCGCTGAACCCCGACGTGCTCGCCGTCGTGAAACGCTCGAGGATCGGCCAGACCCTGGGCCGCGATCGCATGTTCTTCAACCGGCAGGCGGCGGTGGAGAAGTACACGGCTCGAGGCTCTGGGCAGGCTCTAGGCTCTGGGCTCTGGGCTCTAGGCTCCAGGCACGGTGGTGGGACATGCGCCCAAAGCCCAAAGCCAAGAGCCCAAAGCCGAGGACATTGTTCAGCATTGAGGTGTGACGATGAAAAGCGACGACAAGAAAGGCAAGAAAGGCAAGAACGGGACGGCTGACAATGACGCTGCCGCGATGACCGCCGGCGCGGAGCCGGAACAGAAGCAGCAGGGCGAGAAGAAAGGCAAGAAGGACAAGGACAAGAAGCTCAGCGACAAGGCCTACCTCAAGGAACTCGTCAAGCTGCACGGGGAGCTGGTGAAACTGCAGCAGTGGGTCAAGTACAAGGGCCTGAAGGTCTGCATCGTGTTCGAGGGGCGCGACGGCGCGGGCAAGGGCGGGACGATCAAGGCGATCACCGAGCGGGTGAGTCCGCGCGTGTTCCGGGTCGTCGCGCTGACGGCGCCGACCGAGCGCGAGAAGAGCCAGATGTACGTGCAGCGCTACCTGCCTCACTTCCCCGCGGCCGGCGAGGTCGTCATCTTCGACCGCAGCTGGTACAACAGGGCGGGCGTGGAGCGGGTGATGGGCTTCTGCAGCAAGAAGCAGGTCGAGGATTTCCTGAAGGCCGTGCCTGGATTCGAGAAGGTCATGGTGGACTCGGGCATCATCCTCCTGAAGTACTGGCTCGAGGTCAGCCCGGACGAGCAGACGCGGCGGCTGGAGGGGCGCATCAAGGACGCGCGCAAGATCTGGAAGCTCTCGCCGATGGATCTCGAGTCGTACAGCCGGTGGTACGACTACTCGCGGGCGCGCGACGACATGTTCGCTGCCACCGATACGGGCTTCGCACCCTGGTTCGTCGTCGACTCGAACGACAAGAAGCGGGCGCGCCTGAACATCATCAGCCACTTGCTGAGCAGGGTGCCTTACAAGAAGGCGCCGCGCGAGAAGGTCAACCTGCCGAAGCGGCAGAAGGCGAAGGGCTACCACGAGCCGGACTACCCGTACAAGCACGTCCCGGAGAAGTTCTAGGAGCAGGCTCAGGGCAGGCTCGAGGCTCAAGGCTCAGGGCTCAGGGCTCAGGGCTCAAGGCTCTGGGCTCAGGGCTCAAGGCTCAAGTTCTCCGTTCTGCGTTCTGCGTTCTCCCGTTCTTGCGCCCTTCCGCTGGCCTGATTAACGGACGCCGCCCGCTGCCGGCTGTCGTGCCGAGAGGACAGCCGCAGCCGGGCGGCGCGAAATCACGTCTCTTTTTCCCCAATTCCCGCGATTCCGACTGGTCCGTTGTTTGCGATCGCCGATATGTCTCGGAGGACTTGTATGCGACGGACGATTCTCCTCTCTGTTCTGACAGCAGTGATTTTCCTGGGCCTCGCGTTTGCCCCGGCGCCAGCGCTGGCGCAACACGGTCACGGGCACCCGGGCGGCGGCCACGTCTACGTCGGCGTGGGCGTCGGCTGGGGCTATCCCTACTGGGGCCTGGGCTGGGGTTATCCGGGCTGGGGCTATCCCTACTGGGGCCTGGGCTGGGGCGGGTATTGGGGTTGGGGCGGCCCGTGGTACGGCTATCCGTGGGGTTACTACCCCGGTCCCCCCGACACCTCCGCGGAGGTCAAGCTCGAGGTCACGCCGAAAGACGCGCAGGTGTACGTGGACGCGTACTTCGTGGGCGTCGTGGACGACTTCGACGGCATGTTCCAGAAGCTGCACGTCCCGTCGGGCGACCACGAACTGGTGATCTACAAGCCCGGGTTCCGGACGGTCAAGCAGACGATCCGCCTGCGTCCCAACCAGGACTCGAAGATTCGCTACGCACTGCAGCCGCTCCCCGCGGGTGAGACGGCGGATCCGCCGCCGCCACCCCCCAAGCGCGAGGAGCCCGCGGAGCGCGCGGCCCCGCAGCAGGGAGGCTGGACCACGCCGCCCTCGCCGCGCGCGCCCTCGAGCGGAGTCGAGGCTCAGCCGGGCGGGGTCGAGGCGCGGTCGTTCGGGGCCGTGGTCTTCCGCGTGCAGCCGGCCGGGGCGGAGATCCTGATCGACGGCGAGCGGTGGCAGGGTCCTGAGAACGAGGACCGCCTCGTCGTCCAGGTGGCGCAGGGCTCGCACCGCGTGGAAATACGCAAGGACGGGTTCGTGCCCTTCACGACCGAGATTACCGTCCGCGGGGGCGAAACCACCCCGCTCAACGTCAGCCTCCCGCCCCGCGGGGAGTGACCCAAACGGAGTGCGTCGGATGGACAGACTGACAACACGAATCGCGATTGCCGCCCTCTCTGCCTGCGTGTCCCTCGGGGCGGTCACGGCGGCGGCCCAGACGAAGCCAGCGCCCGCACAGGGAACGCTGGTGCTCGAACCCTCCAGCGACGGACCCGTCATCGCGCCCGAGGTGAGGTTCACGAACTTCGAGCATGGCGGATACGGAACGCTCATCGGCGGCTACGGCGGGTGGCTGGTTGACAGCAAGCTACTGCTTGGCGGCGGGGCCAGCTTCCTCGTCGATCACGGGCACCACGACAGCGTGGCGGGGATGGGGTACGGAGGGTTCGTCGCGGGCTGGTTCGTGCCCGCCGGCCGCGTGCTCCACGCCGGCGTCCGCGCCCTGGTCGGGTTCGGGCAGGCGTCGCTGACCGACTCGTTCACCTACGCGGCGGAGTTCCACCCGGATCCGCGCCGTCTCGCGACTGTACGCGCCACCGGGGACGCCGGTGGTGCGCGAGGTGCGGATCTACCAGGACTTCTTCATCTTCGAGCCGCAGGCCACGGCGGTCGTGCGCCTGTCGCGCGCGGGTTGCCATCGACCTGGCGGGCGGCTACCGCCTGACCGCCGGTGCGGGGAGGTACGACAGCTGGCTCCGTGGCGCGTCGGGCAGCATCGGCGTGCGCTTCGGCCCGAAATTCTAGGACGGCTTCTGGCTTTGGGCTTTGGGCTCTGACGCCCAGAGCCTGAACCCCAGAGCCAAAAGCCCAGAGCCTAAAGCCCAGAGCCTCTTCTTAGCCGATCCTCGACGGCTTCAGTTCAACGGGGACCGGCTCCACCGCCCAGATTCGCTCGCAGTACTCACTGATCGATCGGTCCGACGAGAACTTCCCCATCCGCGCCGCGTTCAGGATGGACATCCGCGTCCACCGGGCCCTGTCCTCGAATGCGCGGTTCACCTGCTGCTGCGCGTCCACGTACGGCCGGTAGTCGGCCAGCACCAGGTACTGATCCTCGCGCAGCAAGGCATCCACGAGGGGCGCGAAGAGGCCGGCGTCGCCGCGCGAGAACCGGCCGGATGCAACCTGGTCCAGTGCCTCGCGCAGTTCTGCATCCGCGTCGTAGTACGTCCTCGGGTCGTACCCGGCCGCCTTCAAGTGCTGGACACCGACCGACGTCAAGCCGAACAGGAAGAAGTTCTCGGCGCCCACCTCTTCTCGAATCTCGACGTTCGCGCCATCGAGCGTCCCGATCGTCAGCGCTCCGTTCAGCGACAGCTTCATGTTGCCGGTCCCCGACGCCTCTTTGCCGGCAGTGGAAATCTGCTCGGACAGGTCGGCCGCCGGGTAGATGTACGCGGCGTTCTTGACGTTGAAATCCGGGAAGAACACGACCTTCAGGCGGCCGGCGACGTCGGGGTCGGCGTTGACGACCTCGCCGACGCCGTTGATCAGCCTGATGATCAACTTCGCCATGAAGTAGCCGGGGGCCGCCTTGCCTCCGAAGATGAACGTGCGAGGCGTGATCGCCATCCCCGGCTCGCGCTTCAGGCGGTTGTACAGCGTGATGATGTGCAGCACGTTCAGGTGCTGCCGCTTGTACTCGTGGAACCGCTTCACGTGGACGTCGAACAGGGAATCCGCGGCGACGTCGATCCCCGTGCGCGACTGGATGACCGAGGCGAGGGTTTGCTTGTTCTCCCTCTTGATCCGGCTCCACTCCGCCTGGAACTCCGCGTCGTCGGCAAACGGCTCGAGGCGTTTCAAGTCGCGCAGGTTCGTGATCCAGCCGTCGCCGATGGTGCGCGTGATCAGGGCGCCCAGCGCCGGGTTGCCGACGGCCAGGAAGCGGCGGGGCGTCACCCCGTTGGTCACATTGGTGAACTTCCCGGGCGCCCACTCGTAGAAGTCGCGAAGGACGTCCGTCTTCAGCAGCTCGCTGTGGAGCTCCGCCACGCCGTTGACCGCATGGCTGCCGACGATGGCCAGGTTGGCCATGCGCACGTATCGCTCGCCGCTCTCGTCGATGAGCGACATGCGGCGGCACCGCGCGTCGTCGCCAGGGTATCTCGCCCGCACCTGCTCCAGGAACCGGCGGTTGATCTCGCACACGATCTCGAAATGCCTGGGCAGGAGGCCCGCGAACAGCGGGACTGGCCACTTTTCGAGGGCCTCGGGGAGCACCGTGTGGTTCGTGTAGCCGAAGCTTCTCTCCGTGACCTCCCATGCCTGCTCCCACCCGATGGCGTGTTCGTCCACGAGCAGCCGCATCAGCTCCGCGACGGCAATCGACGGATGGGTGTCGTTCAGCTGGACGGCGAATCTCTCGTGGAACGTTTCCGGCCTTCCGCCCATCAGGCCGTGGATCCGCAGCATGTCCTGCAGGGAACAGGACACGAAGAAATACTGCTGCCCCAGCCGCAGCCGCTTGCCCACCTGGGGCTCGTCGTTCGGGTAGAGGACCTTGCTCACGGTTTCCGAGAAGACCTTCTCCTCCACGGCGCCGTAGTAGTCGCCGACATTGAAATCCTGGAAATCGAACGACTTCACCGCCTCCGCCTTCCACAGGCGCAGGGTGTTGCTCGTGTTCACGCGGTACCCGACGATTGGCGTGTCGTAGGCCGTTCCTCTGATCTCGCGGCCGGGTACCCACCGGACACGGTAGCGGCCCCGGTCGTCGGTGTAGCTTTCGGTGCGGCCGCCCCACTTCACGTGGTACGCGATCTCCGGCCGATGCATCTCCCAGGGGTTCCCGGGTCGCAGCCAGAGGTCCGTGACTTCCGTCTGCCAGCCGTCGTGAATTTCCTGGTCGAAGATCCCGAACTCGTACCGGATGCCGTAGCCGATCGCGGGGACCTGGAGCGTGGCCAGGCTCTCCATGTAGCACGCGGCCAGCCGGCCAAGTCCGCCGTTCCCCAACCCCGGTTCTTCCTCGTGGTCGATCATCTTCCGGAGATCCAAACCGAGGCCGTCCATCGCCTCGCGCGCCTCGTCGTAGATGCCCAGGTTGACCAGGTTTTGCTCGAGGTGCGGCCCCAGCAGGAATTCCGCGGAGAGGTAGCTGACGATCCGCACGTCCGACTCGTAGTAGGTTCGAACCGTGTGGAACCAGCGTTCGAGCAGGCGGTTGCGGACGGTGCACGCCAGCGCCGTGTAGAGGTCGTTCGGCGTCGCCATCCTCAGCACGGTTCCCTGGGTGTAGAACAGGTGCTGCAGGAAGTCCTCGGTGAACGCCCGGCGTTGAGGGTCGACCGTCGACCGTCCACCGCCGACGGCTTTCGTTCTCCGTTTTCCGTCTTCCGTCCTCCGTTCGCGTCTGCCCGTCATGTCGTTCACCGTTCCGTTCACCGTTCACCGTTGAGCGTCGAGCGTCGAGCATCGAGCGTCGAGCGTTGAGCGTCTGATAACGGATCCAGTTTGACGATCACGGCCGTGGCCGCGGACCCTTCCGGTCTCGCTTATGCTAGCCCCCGCGCGCGACCGCCGTGGCCTGCGAGAAGTGACAGGCGGGAACCTGAAGTTGTGTCAGACGATGCCCGAGTGCCCCGGTTTCGTGGTATCAATTCTGTTCGGCTCAGGAGGCCACATGAAGCACACGAACGTACCGTCGCTGGCCGTCGTCGCCATGATGATTCTCGCCCTCTTCGGGGCGTCCGCCCTGGCCCAGGGCCAGGAACCGCCCAAGGTGCAGATCCCCCAGCCGGGGGTGCCGCAGATCATGACCATGGAAGGCGCCTACGTCCGCGCCGCGTACAACAACGAAGGCTACGCCATCCTTGGCTACAAGGCATCCAACGAGTCCGTTGGCGACCCCTGGCTCCTCCTCGAGATCGGCATCACGCTGCGCGACAACGTGAAGGATTTCGAACTGAAACGCGAGGCCCTGTCGCTCACGACGCCAGACGGGAAGACGGTTCCCCTGCCGTCACAGTCCGAGTACCAGAAGGCCGACGTCCGCGCGCTCGAGACACGGGCCCGTGTGGTGCGCGACTCGATCAACTACTTTCCACCGAAGGCGAGCAGGGCCTGTCGCATCGGCTACTTCGCCGAGCAGGGCAGTCGGGCGATGCCGTACGACCAGGTCGAGCTGAGCAACACGCGCGCGTGTCTCGGACGGGTGTACTTCCCGGTGGAAGGCGGGATCGCGTACGGCCAGTACTGGCTGAACATACAGTTCCGGGACAGCGTGGTACGCGTGCCGTTCCGGATCCTGACCGAGGAGGAGCAGAAGATGCTCAGCAAGAACTACAAGAGCATCGAGAAGCAGGTCAAGGAAGCGTTCGCGCCAAAGAAGAAATAGGCTTAGGGCTTCGACTCACAACTCACGGCCGATGCCGGCTCACGCGACAGCGTGACACGCGTGATTCGCGCTCAGCCTTAGTCCTCAGGGCACAAATACGCTGCCGTATTTGAGCCTCGAGGGCTGTGAGGCCGAGCGCCAGCGAGGCCTCACACCAGGTGGTGCTTCATCGCGTACTGGATCAGCTCCGCGTTGGTCTTGACGTTGATCTGTTCCATGAGCCGGTACCTGTGGAACGCCACGGTCCGGGGCGCGATGTTCAGGATGGCGGCGACCTGCTTCATCGACCGCCCCTCGGCGAGCAGCTGCACCACCTCGCGCTGGCGCGGCGTCAGCTCGTGCCGGTCCTTCCCTTCCTTCCCCCCGTGGATCAGCGCGCCCACCATGCCCTGCGTCACGAGCGGCGTGACATAGGATCGGTGCTGCACCACCTGTTGAATCGCGGTCACCAGCTCCGAGGCAGCCGACCGCTTGAGCAGGTACGCCGACGCGCCCACCCGGAACGCTTCCGCGGCGAGATCCGGGTCCTCGTTCATCGTCAGGAACACCAGCTTGATGTCGGGGTCCAGCTCGCGAATCTGCCGCGCCGCCGTCAGGCCGTTGAGCAGCGGCATGCCGATGTCCACGACGACGACGTCGGGATGGAGCTCTTTCACGGCGGCCAGCAGCGCGCGGCCGTCCCCCACCTTCCCGACGACGTCGCAGGACGGGGCGAGAAGCTTCTCGAACGCTTCGGTGATCATGGTGTGGTCGTCGGCCAGCACCACCCGTGGTCGTCTCATCTCACATCCTCGCTTCCTCTGGCGTCACACCATTCACACAGGCGCACCGTCCTCGACAATCGGCACTTCGAACGCGACGGACGTGCCGCGCCCCGGCGCCGACTCAATCGTCAACTCCCCGCCGACCAGGTGCAGCCGTTCGCGCATGCTGACCAGCCCCAGGCCGCCGTTCGGCGGCGCCGCGGAGTCGAAGCCACGGCCGGCATCCGCGATGTCGACCCGCAGTATTCCGCCGCCCCCCGCCATGCGCACCTGGGCCTCGGCGACTCCACTGTGCTTCTGGACGTTCTGCAGCGATTCCTGCACCACCCGGAACGCGCACAGCGCCACGTCGGGCGGGATCGACGACGCGACCGCGTCGTGTGTGAATGTCACCTGCAAACCGTGCTGCGAGAGCTCGCGGCAGTAGCTCTGCACCGTCGCCAGCAGGCCGAGGGCCTCGAGCTTCGAGGGATGCAGGCGGTACGAGAGACGGTGCACGTCGGACGAGATCTCGACCGTCTTCTGCCACAGGTCCCGCGCGCAGGCCGCCACCTGCTTGCCGGTGAGCGGCGGAGTACGCAGGGCCGCGCCATCGAGTTCCATCGCCAGCAGTGCCAGCCGCTGCTGAAGGTCGTCGTGCAGTTCGCGCGCGATCCGGCGCCGTTCGTCCTCCTGCGCAGTGATCAGCCGCCCGCTGAGATCCCGCTGGGCGTCGGCCAGCAGCCGGAACCGCCGCTCGCTGTCCCGGAGGTCGATCTCCTGCTGCTTCTCGCTGGTGATGTCGCGATGCGTCACGACCGCGCCCCCGTCGGGGCGGCGCAGCCGCACGGCCTTCATCGCAAACCACCGCTCGCTCGTCCGGCCCGACGAGGCGGTATTCGGTGTCGAACCCTTCGCCCCGTCCCTCGCAGACGTCGCGGATCCCGGCGAGCACCTCGGCGGCGCCCGGCACGCCCTCGGACGCGGCGCGTTCGCAAACGGCGAGGTAGCTGACGCCCGGGGAGATGGACGGCTCGGCGGCCACGCCGTTGGCCCGCCCGAACGCCATCCACGCATCGTTCACCGCGATGATGACGCCGCCCCGATCGAGGACGGTGATCTGCGCGGACATCGACGAGAGGATGGCGCCCCTCAGGCGATCGCTTTCGCCGACGGCCGAATCGGTCTGCCGGCGCTGAATCACGTTGGCGAGGGCCTGTCCCAGCGTGCGCACCTGCTGCACGCGGTCGGCCGGCCACTTCAATTCCTCGGCGTGCGAGATGCAGGACAGGGCGCCGAGCGACTGTCCGCCGACCTCCAGCGGCACCATGGCCAGCGACCGAATGCCGGCCTTCTGCATCGCGTCACGTTCGGGAGCGGCGTCGTCCGGCAGATCGTCCACCTTCTCCATGACGAACGGCTTGAGCGACGCGAGGTGCAGCGTGATGGACGGCAGCCTGGCGAGCGTGTAGTCGTCGGGCACCGCCGGGCTCCCCGGGGCGGAATTGTCCGCCGTGCGGATCGCTCTCCCGTCAGCCGACAATTCGAGGATCGAGACTCGGTCGACGCCCAGGTACAGGCGGATTCGCTCGAGGGCCGCGTGGATCGCCAGCTCCATGCGCGGGACCGTCACGCCTCCGAGCGCGGCCGACACCTCCGACAGGATCGTCTCGAACCGAAGGCGCGCGGTGAGGCGCCTCTCGAGGCTGGCTCCTTTGCGGCGCTGGGCGACCAGGCCCACGATGAGGGCCGTCTGCGCCGCGAGCAGCAATACGGCGGCGATGATCAATCCTCGCCGGAAAGTCCAGAATCCCGGCTCGCGGTACAACACGGCGGCGCCCGCCGGCAGCTCCGTCTCGCGGATCCCGAAGCGTCGCAACTCCCTCGAGTCGAAAGCGACACGGTTGGCCGTCGTGATGGGCTGGATGCCGTCCGGCCGCTCACCCGCAAGCACCCTGGCCGCCAGCCGCGCCAGGTCGGCGCCGTGTGCCTCGAGATCCAACAAGGGTCCGCCGACAACGCCGTGCCCCAGGTAGGTGACGCCGGGACCGTAGACGGGGACGGGTGACACGCGCCGGACCATGTCCAGGACGTCGCTCGGCTGGTAGCCCGCGCCGCTCGCGTCGCGCGTGACGGTCAGGAAGAGAATGAGGGCGTCGCCCGGTGCGGTCGCGACCTCGCCAAGCAGATCGCGCAACGACAGGTCGGTGATGTACCGGGTGGTCACGCTCGAAAAGCCGCGGACCACGTGATCGACGGAGGCTCGCCATCCCCGGTCGAAATCGGACGTGCCGCTGACGATCAGCAGTTGGCGGACGTGGGGATGGAGCTTGAGCGCCAGCTTGATCAGGTTGACCCAGTCAGGCGCCGCGAAGACGCCCGACACCCGGGCGCCCGGCCGAAGCGGCGGCACCATGGACGGGTCGACGAAGCCGAAGAGGATCGGCACGTCGCCGAAGATCTCGTCCCTGTACCGCAGCGCGAAGTCCAGCGCCGGGGCGCAGACCGCGATGACCAGGTCCACCCGGCGCGCGGCGTACCGCTGCTTGTAGAGGGCCACCAGTTGCTCGGCGTCCGTGGGAAACCGGCTGAGTTCCAACGACTCGACGTAGAAGTTGACGGGACCCGACGAGGCGCGGATCCCGGAGATGGCCTGATCGATGACGAGCGCCAGCCCCGGCATCTCGATCCCCTCGGACGTCAGCACCAGGACGTTCTTGGGAGCCTGCGCGAAGGCGGGAACGGCGCCCAGCATCCAGAGGCAGAAGAGCGCCGACGCGACGGCAGCACGTCGCGCGGCAAGGAGGTCGCCGGGCAAATATGAGGGGCATGGCATGGCAAGCTGGAGCTGCCAATCTAGCTAATCTAACAGTTTCGATCGGTCCCCAGGCTGGCGAAACCCTACAAACAGGGGGGAAACGAGGGGGAATCAGGGGGGCCCGCGCGCGGTACGGCCAGGCACTGGCACTATCGACAGGGAGGCACGCCAGAAACGCGCCGAACAGCCAGCTCTTCAACCTCGACGTCCGCCCGAGCGACTGCGACATCCCGACCCTGGAGTTGCACCTTCTGACAGGACCTTCGAGCCCACGCGACCGCATATAATGCGACGGTCCGTGCGGACGTCTCAAACCCCTTCGACGTAAACCGCTCCGCCAGCAGGAGTAAGAGTCACATGACGACCTGGAGACCGATCTCGGCGATCGCCGCGGCCGCCGTCATCCTCGGCGTGGTCGCGGTTGCGCGCGCGCAGCAGCCGCCAGCCCAGGCCGCTGGCGGCGCGCAGGACCACGTGGCGGCCCTCAAGCAGTCGATCCAGCAGGGCTTGAAACTCGCCCGGCAGTACGAGTGGGTCGAGACGACCATCATCAGCCTCAAGGGCGAGGAGAAGGCCCGGAAGCAGAATCGATGCTATTACGGCGCCGACGGCAAGGTGCAGAAAGTCTCGCTGGACCAGGCCGCGGCCCCCAGCCAGGACCAGGGCGGCAAAGGCGGTCGCAAGGGCGGCGGCCGGGTCAAGCAGCAGGTGGTCGAGAACAAGAAGGGCGACATACAGGACTACATGAAGCAGGCGGCGGCCTTGATTCATCAGTACGTGCCGCCGGCGCCGGCGCGCATCCAGGCGGCGAAGGATGCCGGCCGGGTGAAGGCGAACCCGCAGGCCGGCGGGAAGGTGCAGGTCGCGATCGCCCAGTACCTGCTACCCGGGGATTCGCTCACGATCGACATGGATGGCACGGCCAACAGGCTCCTCGGGCTCAACGTCAATTCGTACCTCGACAAGCCGGAGGACACCGTGACGCTCGCCGTCCAGATGACCACGCTGCCCGACGGCGCGCTGTTCGCGTCCGAGACGACGCTCGACGCCAAGGCCAAGAACATTCGGGTCGTGATCCAGAACTCCGGCTTCAAGCCGGCCGCGAAGTGATTCCACGTCGATGACAACCACACGTGCTGGTCTGTCCGTCGCGGTGCCTGGTGGGGCGTTCCGGGTGCTGCTGGCGGCCGCGTGCGTACTGGCGACCGGGGACCTGGCTCGCGCGCAGGACTTGGAGCCGAAGGCGTACAGCGCCAGCCCTGTCGGCGCCGCGTTCCTCGTTGCCGGTTTCGCGCGGTCAACTGGCGGTGTCCTGACCGACCCGACGCTGCCGTTGACCGACGTCAACGCCAAGGTCAACGCGGTGCCGCTCGCGGTGGGCTACAGCTTCGGCCTCTTCGGCAAGCTCGCCCTGGTCACCGCCGCGATTCCCTTCGGGTGGGCGAACGTCAGCGGCCGGGTGCTCGAAGAGGCGCGCACCGTCACACGGAGCGGCCTGACCGATACCCGCGTGAAGCTCTCGGTCAACCTTCTCGGCAACCCGGCGATGAGGGCCCGCGAATTCGTGCGGGCGCCGAAGAAGACCATCCTCGGGACCAGCTTGACGTTCACCGGGCCGACCGGACAGTACGACGGCACCAAGCTGATCAACCTTGGAACGAACCGGTGGTCGTTCAAGCCCGAGATCGGTGTGTCGGTGCCGACGGGCCGGTGGGACTTCGACGCGTACCTAGGAGTGTGGCTGTTCGCGCGGAACGACAACTTCTTTCCCGGCGGCATCGAGCGCTCGCAGAGCCGGGTCGTCGCGCTGCAGGGCCACGCGAGCTACACCATCAAGCCCCGCCTGTGGGTGGCGGTCGACGCGACCTGGTACCAAGGCGGATCCACCACGGCGGGCGGGGGCGCGCCGTCACCGGACATGAACAACTCGCGGCTGGGCGCGACCATCTCACTGCCCGTCGGACAGCGGCAGTCGTTCAAGGTCGCCTACAGCAGCGGCATCTCGGTCCGCACGGGCAGCAACTTCCGAACGTTCAGCGTCGGATGGCAATGGCTGCGGCTGACGAAGATGTGACCCCGCGTCACGCTCGCTGCACGTCGAAGACGTGGTAGCCCCAGGCGGACATGTCCAGGTAGAGGCCGTCGGCCGCGAGCGACGTGCCGCTGCGCTCGTACATCGCCGATCCCATCCGGTCCTCGAGGCTCCACACTCCGCCCTCGACGTCCGTCCAGGGAAGCCGGACGAAACACTGGCTGGCGTGATCCGAGTAGTTGACGGCGACGAGCCATCGGCTGCCGTCCGGCACCGTCCACGCGCACGCCACGAAGCAGTCCCACGTCCAGTTGCCATCCCAGGCAGGCCGGCACTCCAACAACTGCCAGTCTCCATCGCGGAACGCCGGCTGGCGCAGGCAGTCGAGCAAGGTCGCATAGAAGGCCGCGACATCCCCATCAGGGCACTCGGCCGGTCCGCGGCGCAGGTGCACCGGGATCCGCTGGTGCCGTCCCTCGAACTGGCCCTGGTGGAAGAAGCGAAGGCCCGGCGTGAAGAACGTCACCACGGCAGCCGGCTTGTGGACTTCCAGCGGGAAAGTGGCCGCGGCCCGGGGCTCGTCGTGGTTCTCCAGGAAGCGGGCGAGCCTGTCCTGGAAGTCCAGGCCCGCCATCAGGTGCTCGCGCACCGGCCGCACGTGACGGTCGCGCAGCCGATCGTAGAGGCGCTTGTCGTAGGTGTAGTCGAACCCCTGCTGCTGGAGCGTCCACTCGAGGTCCCAGTACACCTCGGCGAGGAACAGGAAGCCGGGATGCTCGTCGTGGATGGCCTGCGTGGCGCGCGGCCAGAACGGCTCTGACGCGATGCCCCATGTTCGTTCGAACACCTCCGGCAGCACCAGCATGGCCATGTCGCATCGCAGCCCGTCGCACCTGGACGCCAGCTGCCGGAGCACGCCGATCAGCGCCTCCTGCAGGGCCGGGCTGCCGTAGTTCAACTGGAGGGTGTCGGGCCAGCCGTCGAAGTACGGGTCGCGTCCGTAGGCGAGGATGCGGCCGCCGTCCACGCGGCAGTAGTTGCGGGGCTGCTCCGCCAGCTGCTGCGGCGAGCCGCCGACGTAGTACTCCGGGTGCTCGTGCACCCAAGGGTGATCGGGTGCCGTGTGATTCGGGACGAAGTCGAGAATCAGCCTGAGACCGCGATCCCTGAGCCTCTCCCGAAGCCGACCGAGCGCGGCATCGCCGCCGAAGTCGTCGTGCACGCGGTAGTCCTGCACGGCGAAACACGAGCCGCACACGTCGTCCGGCTGGAAGTCGGGGAGGAGCCGCGCATACTCCTCCAGCCAGTCGACGTGCGACGCGGACACCCGCCGGCCCTCAGGGCCTGTCTGCCAGACCCCGAGGAACCAGATCAGGTCGAACCCCGTCTCCGCCCACTCGTCCAACTGACCATCCGGCACGTCATCGAACGTCGCCGGACGCCCGAGCCCCGATGCCAGCTGCGACAGATACACCCGGGTGTTCACCTGGAACAAGTGACGGATACTTCACGGGTTCCATATTCAGGTGCACGGGTGCAAAGGTGCACGGGTGCACGGGTGCAAAGGTGCAAGAGGTGCAAGGTGCAGAGGTGCAAGGGTGCAAGGTGCACAGTGCACCGCTATGCACCCGTGCACCCTTGCACCCTGCACCCCGCGTCCGTGTCAGACCGTCTCGTTCTTGACTCCCCCGACCTGTTCCCGGACGATCCGCTCGGCGAGGCGCGTCCGTTCGGTTTCCAGCAGCGCCTTGGCCTCGACGCGGCCAAAGACGTCCAGCACGAGGGCGATCAGGCCGGTCCATCCCGTCTGGTGGCTGGCGCCGAGACCCGCGCCGTTGTCGCCGTGGAAGTACTCGTAGAACAGGATGTAGTCGCGCCAGTGCGGGTCGTCCTGGAACTTCCGGGTCCCCCCGTAGACCGGCCGGTTGCCGCTCGGCGTCGCGCAGGAACGTGCCCGCCAGCCGGCGGCCAATCTCCTTCGCGACCTCGAACAGCGTCATGTAACGGCCGGAACCGGTCGGGCACTCCACCTTGAAGTCGTCGCCGTAGAAGCCGTACAGGTTCAACAGCGCCCGGACGATCAGAACGTTGACCGGCATCCACACCGGGCCGCGCCAGTTCGAGTTCCCGCCGAACATCCCGTTGTTCGATTCGGCCGGCAGGTACTGCACCTTGAACTCCTGGTGCCCCACCCAGAACATGAACGGATGATCCAGGTGATACCGCGACAGCGAGCGGATCCCGTGCGGCCCCAGGAACTCGTTCTCGTCGAGCAGGTAGCCGAGCACGCGCTCCAGCTTCTTCTTGTTGAGGATCGACAGCAGACGCCGTCCCTTGTATCCGATGAACCCCTCGTCGGTCGGCGCCACGTGGGACACCAGCTCCGGGTGGCGTTTCCGGAACAGCGCGATCATCTCCATCAGCTTCGGAAGGCGCGTCGACGGAATCCCCCTCGAACACGGTGGACGCGCACAGCGGCAGCAGGCCCACCATCGACCGCACCTTCAGCCGCGTGGCCTGGCCGTCCGGCAGCCGCAGCAGGTCGTAGAAGAAGCCGTCCTCCTCGTCCCACATTTCGTCGTGGTGCTCGCCGATCCGGTCCATCGCGTAGGAGATCCACATGAAATGCTGGACGAACTTGAAGGCGATCTCCTCGTACATCGCGTCGTACTCGGACAGGATCAGCGCCATCTCCAGCATGCACTGGCAGTAGAACGCCATCCACGCCGTCCCGTCCGCCTGCTCCAGCGACCCGCCCGTCGGCAGCTCGCGCGCTCCGGTCGAACACGCCGATGTTGTCCAGCCCGAGGAAGCCGCCGGCGAACACGTTGCTGCCCGGAAGGGTCCTTCCGGTTCACCCACCAGTTGAAGTTCAGCATCAACCCCTGGAACGACCGTTCCAGGAAGCGAAGGTCCGCCCGGCCGAGCGTCCGCTCCATCCTGTAGAGATACAGCGTGGCCCACGCGTGCACGGGCGGATTGACGTCGCTGAAGTTCCACTCGTAGGCGGGAATCTGCCCGTTGGGGTGGAAGTAGAGATTGCGCAGCATCAGCAGCAGCTGCTCCTTGGCGAAATCGAAGTCCACCAGCGCCAGGGCGGTGGTGTGGAAGGCGAGGTCCCAGGCCGCGTACCACGGGTACTCCCACTTGTCCGGCATCGAGATCACGTCGGCGTTCAGCATGTGGAACCACTCGGTGTTCCGCACGCCCGGCCGTGCGGACTCGAGCAGCGGGTGGCTCTTGTGCTCGCTCAGCCACCGCTCCAGGTCGAAGTAGTAGAACTGCTTGCTCCACAGCATGCCGGCCAGCGCCTGCCGGTGCACCCGCCGCTCGTCCTCGCTGAGCGATGGCGGCGTGATCCGCTGGTAGAACTCGTCCGCCTCGTCGAGCCGCTGCTGAAACGCCGTCTCGAAGCCGTCGAAGGGCGCCGCCGGCGGCGCCGGCCGACGAGCCGCAGGCGGACCGTCCGGCTGCCGCCGGCGGGCACGTCCAGCGCGTAGTGCGCCGCCGCCTTCGTCCCGGTGCGGGCGGGATTGACGGCGCCGGCGTCGCCGCCGACGACGTACGCGTGGAACGCGTCCTTCACGTAGGGCGAGGCGTTCGGCTGGCCCCAGAGGCGCTGCGCGTTGGTTTCGTTCTCGGTGAACAGCAGCTCGGGCTCGCCGTCGCAGCACAGCCAGTAGTCGCCGAGTTCGTCGTGCGACGCGTGGATGACGCCCGGCGCTCGCCTGCGCGCAGTGACGGCTTCTGGTCGTCGCCGCCCCACGACCACGTGTTCCGGAACCACAGCGTCGGCAGCACGCGGAGGCGCGCCGCTTCGGGCCCGCGATTGTGGACGGTGATCCGGACGAGGAGGTCCTCGGGGCCCGCCTTCGCGTACTCGACGAAGACGTCGAAGTACCGGTCCTCGTCGAACGCCCCGGTGTCGAGCAGCTCGTATTCCATCTCCTCGCGCGAGCGCGCGCGGTTGGTCTCCACGAGGTCGCGGTACGGGTATTCCCGCTGCGGGTACTTGTAGAGGTACTTCATGTACGAGTGCGTCGGCGTGCTGTCGACGTAGAAGTAGTACTCCTTCACGTCCTCGCCGTGGTTGCCCTCGCTGTTGGTCAGGCCGAACAGCGCGCTCCTTCAGGATCGGGTCGCGCTCGTTCCACAGCGCGAGCGCGAAGCAGAGGCGCTGCTTGTCGTCGGAGATCCCGCCGAGGCCGTCTTCGCCCCACCGATAGGCGCGCGAGCGCGACTGGTCGTGCGAGAAGTAGTCCCACGCGTTGCCGTCGTCGCTGTAGTCCTCGCGCACCGTGCCCCACTGCCGTTCGCTCAGGTACGGCCCCCATTTCTTCCAGGGAATGCCGGCCTCGCGCGCTTCGTTCAGCCGCTTCTGCTCCGTGACGTCGATGAGGGCGTTCTTGGTCATGGTCTCCTCGTCTGCTGCGTCTACAGGCGGGCCAGAAGTGAGCTTAGTCCTTCGGCTCCACAGCGGAACCTGTCAGAAAGTACAGGCACTACGCAAAGAACACGCAGCACGTCGTTGCAGCGAACGGCCGGGCTGAATCCCGGTTCCGGGCGAGTGTCAGGGAATGTAGTAGCGGAACGAAGCCATGACGATGTGATCGCGGCCGCGCGGGGCGAGGCCGCCTGCCCCGGGCCATGTGTCCTTGCGCGTGTACGAATACGACAGCCCAGCCTGGAGCGTGCCCTCCGGTCCCTTGTGGAAGCGATACCAGAGGCCCGGCTGGATCTGCCACAGGTCCTTGGTCTGCGCCTGGCATGCCTGGCCCGGTGCGGGGATTTCGACCGAACACGCCGAGTTGTCATTGAGCGGCGACCCGTAGCCGACGCCCTGTCCGGCCATGCTCACGAACGCGTGCTGGCCGGAATGCTCCCGGCCGACGTATGCGTAGACGTCCAGCATCGGCGCCGGGTGCGTCTCCACCCCGGCGAGCAGGTGCCACGCCTTGATCGGCTCGATGAGGCCGTCGGGGCGGAGCGTCACGTCCGACATCTGGCCCGAGGCGTACCGCCCGATCCCCGACCCAGCCAGGCCCTGGGCGAGCAGGTCGAGGGTCTTCGTCAGCGGCACGATCGCGCCAAACCCCAGGCCGCCGCCGGCCGCCGTGTGGTTGCCGCCGTCGATCCGATCGCGGAAGAACCGGAGCACGCCCTTGATCTCGAAGTGGCCGGGCCCCGGTTCGAACGCCACCTTGCCCACGATGTCCGGCGCAACATCGGTCGAGACGCCATTGGCGCCGGGGGTGCTGCTGACGACGAACTGCGAGCTGGGCGACGTCGCGTTCGGGCTGGTGTTGAAGCCGAACACACCGGCAGGCGGGTTGACCACGTTCAGCGTCGTCTCCGGGTTCTCCACAGACGCGGCCAGCCAGGTGCCGCCGCCGAGCTTCTGCGCGACCCTGGCGCTCCACTGGCGAGCCCAGTTGTAGCCGACGACGTACTGCGCATCGATCGTCAGCGGGACCCACTCTGATCGCGGCGCGATCCCGGCGCGGTTGAGGGTGACCAGGCTCCAGGTCTGGCCGGCTGCGAAGGAGAAGCCGCCATCGAGCGCCACCTGGGCCCAGAGCTGGCGCTGGCGGATGTTGAAGCTGTTGCTCTCCACCTCGTTGGCCGTCGGAGCCGCACCCAGGAAATCGAATTCGTAGTAGCCGGACATCGTCATCCGGCCGGCCTTGCCCGACACGAGCAGCGACAGCCGCGACTGGCGCGCCGAGCCGCGGAACTCGCTCAGGTAGGAGTTGACCGACCCCTCGTACGGCACGTTGCCGAACGTGCTTCCCACGTCGGCATTCTCGTTGGCGGACCTGTAGAGCGCGGCGGCTTCGATGAAGCCGCCCGGCACGAAGGTGACGGCCTTGTAGCGGATCTCCGCTGCGCCAGGCGCCGGCTTGGGCGCTTCCTGCGGCGGTGACGTCGAGGGCGGCGCCGGTTCCTGGGCGCGGACACCCGCCGGCATTGTCAACAGGGCGAGCACGACAGCTGAGAGGATCGCCGGCAGTCTGAAACCCGCGCGCGTGTGCATCATCACGTGCCTGTATTCAGGTGTAGGGCGAAGCTTCTGCTTCGCCGGAGGAAGACGCCTCTGTTCCGCCTCGCCGCTCTAGACGAGGTGCGCGTCTCCACCTGCCCTCCGGAGCAAGGCATCGCGGTCGCTGTCGAAGTGGTACAACTTCGCGATCTCGATTCGCTTCGCCAGGAAGCTGCACGCCAGGCAGGCGGCGAAGGCTCCGATCACGGGACCCGCCCAGTAGATCCACCATCCGTCCCATTGCCCCGACACGACCGCGGGACCGAGGCTGCGGGCGGGGTTGGTGCTGGTGCCCGAGATCGGCGCCTCGAGGTACACCATGACAGCGTACAGCGGCGCAAAGATCCCCGGTGTGAACGGGCGAATGCGCCTGAAGGCCAGGAAGAGGGCCAGCAGCGTGACCATCGCAAACGTGGTCACCACCTCGCCCAGCAGCACCGTCCGGGCGGTATAGCCCTGTCCCGGCAGCGTCGCACCGAACAGGACGCTCCGTCCCATGGACCCCCAGGCGAGGAGGGGCAGCGAACCGATCACGCCGCCTGCGAGCTGCGCCACGACGTAACAGATCGCCGTCCGCGAATCGAGCTTGTGCATCAGCCAGAAGGCCATGGTCACGACCGGGTTGATGTGGGCCCCGCTGGCTCGTCCGACGGCTGAGAGCGCAATGAGGCCGCCGGTTGTGCCAAAGACGAACCCGGTGATCAGTCGTCGCAGGCCCTCAGCCGGCACCACCCGCGCCATCACGCTGCCCGTCCCGAACATCACGATCACCACCGACAGGCCCGCGAGCAAGAGCAGGGCGGTGCCGATCAGCTCGGCCAGCATCTGTCGAAAGGGGATCGACCAGGGGTGGTTCTTCTCCATCGCGGTGACACTCGGCTACAGCCTCGTGCTGCGTCCTCGCGCCGCGGCCGCGAGGACGGCGGGAACCAGTTTCCCGCCGATGTCGTCCTTGCAGACAAACGCGTCCGCGCCGGCATTCAGGCAGGCGGAACCCACGTGCGAGTCCGCGCTGACCATGACGAAGGCAGACGCGCAACCGAGCCTCTTCAGCAGGGACAGCGCCTCGAGCCCGTCGAGCACCGGCATCGCGACGTCGCTGACGATGACATCAGGCATGTGTGCGAGAGCCGCCTCGACGAGTTGCCGGCCATCGGCAACCGGCGGCAGAACCTTGAAGTGCTGCTTCAATGCCGAGGAAAGCAGCTCGCGGATCGGCCGGTTGTCGTCCGCTACCAACACGGAAATCTGAGACATCGTCCTTCCAGCCCTCGTGGAACGGGATGTCTCAGTTTACGGAGCGGACGAGCGCGGCGTCGTTGCCCCAGCGCAAACGACGGTTACTCGCCGAGCAGCGCCTCCGGGTGGCGGATGAGCACGCGCTGGCGCCGCTTCTCGAGGTGGCCGTCCCGCTCCCAGCGTTGCAGTTGGCGGCTCACGGTGAACATGCCGACGTCCGACAGCGCCGCCAGGTCGTGGTTGGTGATCTCCAACTCCACGCCGGTCGGCAGCACGCGTCCACTGGTCGCACCCAGGTGCGTGATGGTTCGGGCCAGCCGTTGCTCCGCCGTGCGCGAGAGCAGGGAGACGTGGCGCTCGGCGAATTCCTCGAGGTACTGAAGGGCAATCCGCAGCGCGTTCTCCGACAGCCGGGGATACGTGGCGGCGGCCAAACGGATCGCGGCGGCATCCCACAGGTCGAGGCGCACCGGCTCGACGGTCACGGCCGTTGCCATGTAGTTCACCGGCCCGGGCACCAGGCTCGCGAGGCCGAAGCACTCGCCGGGGCCGAGCCGGCGCAGGAGCACGTCGTGGCCCTGGACGGTCGTGCGCGCGAACCTCACGCGGCCGGTGCGTATCACGAACATCGAGGCGGCCAGTTCGCCCTGCCGGCACAACACCGCGCTCCCCGGGAACTCGCGGGAGTCGGCGACCGCCATGACGGCGGACTCTTCGCTCTCCGTCAATCCCGCGAGGAGCGTTGCCGCCACCACTTTTTGCTCTCCTGCAAGCTTCATCGTCGCCTCGCTGCTTGCTTGAAGCTTACGCGTCGGCCACGGTGGACGGAGACTGGCAGATCTGGCAGGAGGCGCGTGAAAAGTGCGCAGTTTGGCGCGCCGGCGCCCGCCGCGTGCCTATACTGTGCTCGCATTCCCGCCACCCGGAGGCCGGCGCCCGACATGCCCCCCCATTCCGAGACTCGGAGATCTATCGAACGCGAGACCGAGGAGTTGCGCGCGGAGATCGAGACCCTGCGCGCGTCGGAGGCGAAGTACCGCCGCCTGCACGAGACGCGCATCGACGCGTTCGTCCGTGTCTCCATGGACGGCCGAATCCAGGAAGTCAACGAGCTGTTCCAGCGGATGGTCGGTTACGACGAGGAGGAACTGCTTTCGCTGACCTCTCGCGACCTGACGCCGGAGCGGTGGCACGCGTTCGAGGCGGAAATCGTCGAGACGCAGGTCCTCGCGCGAGGGCAGTCCGAGCGCTACGAGAAGGAATACCGCCGCAAGGACGGCACCGTCTTCCCGGTAGAAGCGCGCACGTTCGTCATCCGCGACCTCGCCGGGGACGCGCCCATGGGCCTGGCCTCGGCGGTGCGGGACATCACTGAGCGCAAGCGCGGAGAACAGGCGCTGGAAGAGAGCGAAGAGAAGTTCAAGTTGAAGCAGAGCGAGCAGCACCTCCGCGACCTGAGCGTCCGCCTGATGTCCGCGCAGGACGCCGAACGGTCGCGCCTCGCGCGCGAGCTGCACGACGACTTCTCCCAGAGGCTGGCGCTGCTGGCGGTCAACCTCCACCTCCTGCGGCAGTCGCTGCCGGACGCGGCCGAGGACTCTCGGGCGGCGGTGACCGACCTCTACGCTCAGGTACAGGCGCTCGCCAGGGACATGCGGCGGATGTCGCACGACCTGCACCCGGCCCGGCTGGAGCAGCTCGGCCTCGAGTCGGCGATGCGCGGCCTCTGCGGCGAGGTTTCCGCGGCGCACGGCCTGCCGATCCGGTTCGACGCGCGCGACGTGGCCCGGGACGTGCCCGAGGCGGTCGCCGTCTGCCTGTACCGCGTCGCCCAGGAAGCGCTTCAGAACGTCGTCAAGCACAGCGGCGCGTCGACGGCCATGGTGGACCTGGCCGCCTGCCTCGGCGAACTCCGGCTGGTGGTGACCGATGACGGGTGCGGGTTCGACCCGGCGGCGCAACAGCGGAAGGACTCGCTCGGCCTGTCGAGCATACGGGAACGCGTCCGCTCCATCGGCGGCCGGTTCGCGATCGACAGCGGGCCCGGACGCGGAACGCGCATCGAGGTTCACGCGCCTTCGGGCGTGCCAGGCCCCGCGACGGCCTAGCCGTCGCGGAACCTCTGGTCACGCAATCCGGCTGAAGCCGGATTCCACGAACGGAACGACTACTTCTTGACCGGCGGCGGGAAGTTCTTCTTCAGCAGCTTCTCCATCGCCTTGTCCAGGTTCTTCTGACGCTTCTCGGGGTTCGCCTTCTCGTCGATCGTCTTGGACGCGGCACCGCGCCACACCAGCTGCTTGGCCGCCGGGTCGTACATGTCCAGGCCGACCGTGCCGATGTTGATCGTGGTGCTCGTGGCGGTGCCCATCCCGCCCCCGCCGTAGCCCCCCCAGCGCGCGCCGTAGCCGTAGCCATAGCCGCCCGTGCTGTAGGTGTTCCACTGGCGTTCCTGGCCGATGGCAGCCTGGTAGCCGATGTACAGGTCGGCGTTGTCGTCCTCCGTCTTCGTCAGGCCCTTGGCCGCGAGCTGCTTGTCGACGGCGGTCTTGATCTGCGTGTCGGTGATCTGGTCCACCTTCGTGCCGCCCTCGATGGCCACCCACTTGTACGTCTTGAACTTGGTGAAGTCGGTGTCGGGCAGGGCGTTGTACTTCACGTCCTGCGCCGCAGCCGATCGCGGCGACGCCGAGAATCAGCGCCACCATGGGTCCGCGCAACCCCATCCCCTTGCTCGACATCGTCCGCCTCCTTGTGATCGGTCGGTCTCATTACCTACTTCTTGGCCAGGAGCCTGGACGGAAATCAGGACAGCCTCGGTCCAGGTGATGTCCACTTTGTCCCCGACCTTGACGGTGGCGAGCGCCTGCTTGTCCGCCACCTTGGAGCTGTACTTCCAGTTGTTCGGCCCGGTGAACGTGATGGACGGGATTGCCGGATCGATTTCCGTGATCGTCGCGGTGATGGTCCGCTGAGTGGCTGCCGTCGCTCCCGGCTTGGTGCTCTTCGACGGCGTGACGGCTTCCTTGTCGGTGTCGACGTCCTTCTCGCCCGGGTGCTTCACCCGAAGGACGATGTTGTCGTAGTAGGTCGCGGTGATGGTGTCGCCGACCTTCATCTCCGAGAACTTCTTGGCCTCTGCCGGCGCGGTGAAGGTCACGTAGTTGCCCTTCTCCCCCTTGACCGTCACCTGGCGGGTGCCAGCCTCGATGGCCTCGATCGTGCCCGTCACCGTCCGCTTCTCACCCGGGATCGTCTTCGTCTGGGCGAAGAGCAACCCGGCTGCCGCCAGCACCATCGCCACGCAGATGACCACTCCAGCAATGCGCCTCATGCTTCCCTCCTTGGATCCGGTAGACGCCATCAACGTCGTTGCCGTCCCCGGCCCAGTTGACTACCGATCCGTTGACTCTTTTGACTCCGTTGACTTCCGTTTCGACTTCCGTTGACTCCGTCGACTCCGTTGACTCCGTCGACTTCCCCTACTGCCCCTTCTTCCACGTGATCGTCGCCGTCGGCCGCCCGTCGGGATCCTTCGTCGTGAGCTTCAGCAGGTCGCCGGCAAACTCGTAGTAGCGGACGTTGTTGGCGGCCACCGACGCGGGCAGCGCTTCGGCGCCCTGGCCCTCCATCGCCTGCAGGACCAGGCGGTGGTTCTGGGCATCGACAACCGCGCGCCCGGAATAGCGCAGCAGGCTGGCCTGCTCGCCGGCCGGCACGTCGGTGAGCGCCGCGCGAATGACGAGATTGCCGAAGTCGTCGTAGGTCAACTCGCCAACGGCCTCGTGCTTGACGACCTGGCCCGCGGCGGGATAGGTCTCGAACGCGAGGAGCCGCCACTTCCCCTGCAGCTGCCGCCTGACGGCCTGCGTGGATTCCGGCGCGTCGTTGACGGGCCCGACGTCCAGCGGGCGCGTGCGCGGCGAGGCGGCGCACCCGGCCAGCAGCATGCCGGCAGCGACGACCCCGACCCCCGCGAGTACCCGCTGGCGGAGCATCATGTTCACGGATTCCTCCGGTTGAACCGAACCATGGTAGAGCGGCCGCAGAGGGCCGCCCCGCTACTGTAGCCGTGGAGCCGGGGAGATTGAACTGTCAGAACTGTCAGGGGGCGGGAGATAACTTGATGGGCGGGGCTATACTGGCTCTCCAAGGCTTTGTGATCGTCAGCGGATTCCGGGGTCAGTGCGGCAGCGGCGTCGAGACGAACGGCAGGCCATCCAGCGCGGCCCTGATCGCGGGCACCAGGTCGGAGGCCATGTGGGACTTCAGCACGTAGCCGAGACCGCCGACCTCCTGGGCCGCTCGCACGTATTCCTCGTCGTCGTGCACAGTCAGGAACACGACCGGGAAGTGCCGGCCTTGTTTCCTCAACTGCTCGGCGACGCGCAACCCGCTCATGACGGGCATCGAGATGTCGAGGACGAGCACGTCCGGAGAACAGCGGATCGCCGCGTCGAGCGCTTCACGTCCCGACGCGGCGTGCGCGACCACGTCGAACTCGCGGCCGAGCATGAGCACCAGCTGCTCGAACACACGCGGGTTGTCGTCGGCCACGAGCAGCCGGGCCCTCGCCGCGGCCGGTCGCGGCTCGGTCGTCGGCCACCTCTCGCGATACGTCATGTTCGGGAAGGGTCGTCATCTGGACAAACAGATTCTACGCGCGGCCGTCGAAACCGTGCCCTCGCAACTCTGCTAGTTTCACGTGGACAAAGTTGCAGGTCCCGCAACACCGACACGCCAAGGTCCGCCAGGCCTCGCCGGCATTCCGACAGCGAGCGGGCACGCCGCGGCAGCTCCCACACGCGCCGTGCCAGTCGGGGGCCGGCTACTTCTTGGCCGTTTTCGTCGGGTAGACCCCGAACACGGCGACCACCGCCTCGTCGACGGTCTTCAGCTGCGTGGCGGCGTCCCCCGCAAACACCTTCTCGACCTTCCCGCGCCACGCCAGCTTGCCGGTGCTCGCCGCGTTCACGTCGACCACGAGCGTGCCGACCTTCAGCACCTGCGCCGCCTTGCGCTCGCCGCCGGGAGCCGGCTCGACCTTGTCGAACGTCGCGAGATCGACGTCCGTCCGCGACACGCTGTGATACGTGACGACGACGTCGCCCTTCCCCGCGGCCGCCTTGGTCAGGCCCAGGGCCTGCAACTGCGCCTCGATGCCCGCCACGATCCGCGCGTCGACTTCCTTGAGAATGGCGGGATGACTCGGCTCGTAGGAGTATGTGTGGAATGCCGTGAAATCCACCGCCTTGTCCAGGTGGATCACGGTCGGCACCATGGCTTTCTGCGCGACGCCGAGGACCGGGCACAGCAACACCAGCAACGCCGCAACCGCAATTCGTGTCTTCATCAGTTTTCCTCTCAGAGAACCGCCAGGTTTCGCCTACGCTTTCATCAGCTTCGCGAGCAGCTCGTCCGCCAGCTCGGTCCGTTCCCACGGGAGGTCGATGTCGGTCCGGCCGAAATGGCCGTACGCCGCCGTCCTCCGGTAAATCGGCCCGGACAGCCCCAGGTGCTCACCAATCGCCTTGGTCGAGAACGGGAACACCTGCCGTGCCAGCCCCGCCAGGGCCGCGTCGGCGATCGTGCCGG
The DNA here is from genome assembly GCA_963724775.1 of uncultured Acidobacteriota bacterium. Lineage (GTDB taxonomy): Bacteria > Acidobacteriota > Vicinamibacteria > Vicinamibacterales > Fen-181 > CAVRWB01. The sequence goes on along the minus strand of CAVRWB010000010.1, from coordinate 68,433 downwards.
TCCCGAGGGTGCTGACCATCACCGACACCGGGTCCGCTTCCCCGATGCAGTAGGCCAGCTGCACGAGGCACTCGTCCCCAAGGCCGGCGGCGACGACATTCTTCGCCACGTACCGCGCCATGTAGCTGGCCGACCGGTCCACCTTGGTCGGGTCCTTCCCGCTGAACCATCCGCCGCCCTGCGGCGCCCACCCGCCGTACGTGTCCGAGACGCTCTTGCGGCCGGTCGAGCCGGTGTGCGCGCGCGGCCCGCCGACCAGGAACCGGCCCAGCGCATTCACCCGGATTCTCGTCTTCCGGTCGATAAGGCTCCCGGCGATCGGCGCCACCACTCGCGCGACGATCTCCTGCCTTGCGTCCTCGGTCATCGACTGGCCGTCGCGCGTCAGGACGTCGCGCGTGTGCTGTGCGGCGATGGCCACCGACTCGACGCGTGCCGGCTTGCCGTCACGGTACTCGACCGTGACCTGTGTGCGGCCATCGGGTCCGAGGAAGGAGAGAATCTCCTTCTTGCGCACGTCCGCCAGGCGCATCGCCAGCCGGTGCGCGAGCACGATCGGCAGCGGCATGAGCTCCGGCGTCTGGTTGCAGGCGTACCCAAAGACGACGCCCTGGTTGCCGGCGTCGCACGCGCCGCCCGGCCGCGACAGGCCGAACCTGGCATCCGAGGACTGCTGGTGCGTGGAGCGCGTGATGGTGCAGGCGTTGGCGTCGAACCCGGACGCCAGCGAGTCGTACCCGACCTGGTTGCCCAGGTCCCGGACCACCTGGTCGAGATTGAACTCCGCACGTGTCGTCACTTCGCCGCCGACCACGACCGTCCCCATCGTCACATACGCATCGCAGGCCACCCGCGAGCCGGGATCGCGCTTCAGGCACTCGTCGAGCACGGCGTCCGAGATCTGGTCGCAGAACTTGTCTGGATGTCCTTCCGTCAGCGATTCCGACGAGAACAGCATGTTCTTCGGATACAGGGGCATTCCGCCTCTCCTGCGCTGCGCGCGCCCGCTCGCCCGCCTGGTGGCGCGAACCGAGAGGTTCGCGGCTACGCCGGTTCGGCGGATCGACGGCGCGGGGCGCCGAGGCCCTGGCGGTCCTCCGCCGACGCGTCGAGCTGTTCGTCCGGTTCGGCGAAGCGCCTCGTGACCGTCGCGCTCAAGCGCCGCTGCCAGTAGGCGAGCGCCGGGCGCCGCTCTTCGGGAACGCTTGCCGTGAGATCGGTGATGAGGGCCTTCATGCGCCGCACCACCTGCACGCTGTCGCCGCCGTACGATCGGATCTCGTCGAAGGCCAGCTGCAGGAAGTCCTCCCACGTCGGTGAAGGCAGCACGAGCCGTGGCTGCCCGGCCTCGTCGTGGATCACGCTGATCTCCAGGCGGCGACGCCCGAGCCGGTACAGCAGGTCGCCAATCTGGTCCAGCGCCTGGACGGCGGTCGTCGGGTCGTTCACCGCGGGGGAGAGTGCCCTGATAGCGATGTCCACGAGAAGGCGCAGCGCGTACTTCGGATCCTGGTCGAACGTCCGATCCTGGCCGAGGTGAATGGCGTCGAGGAGTTGCCGCTCCTTGATGGGGGCGCCGCCGTACACCCGCAGCAGCACCGCCGACTCGGTGACAATGTCGCCAACCGCGGCGACGACTTCGACGATCGCGCCCGCGCGGCTCGCGAGCTCCACCAGCGCCACCGTGTCGAACGCCTGTATCGCTTGGGGCCTCCCTCGATGCGTCACGACCTGGTTCACCGCGGCCGCCTCCAGGCGCGGCAGCGACACCGCCGCGCTCACGGCGTCGAGCGGCGGGTACGTCGTGTCGATCACCTGCCGCCCCTGGTCGCCGGTGAACTGCAGCATGCGGGTGATCTGCAACAGCGCGATCCGCTGGATGAGCGCGATGAACACCGCGACGCTCGCGCCGAGGAGGACGACGACGGCGAGCGCGCTGATGAGAGGAACCCGCTGGGCGCCGCCGCGATCGACCCAGGCCAGGGCCGCGATCGCGTAGAGAAACGTGGCGGTGAAGACGCCGAGGGCGTGCGACACGACGGGGTCGCGCGCCACCCACACGACCAGCCGTGGCGAGTACGCGGTCGCGCTGAACTGCACCATGACGATGGTCAGCGAGAACACGATGCCGGTCAGCGCGATCATCCCCGACGCGATCGACGAGTAGATCGCCATCGCGGCGCTGGAGCTGACGGTGGTCGGCAGGCCTGGCAGGAAGAAATACTCCAGGCGCGGCAACAGCAGGCCGGCGGCCAGGGCGCCGGCCGCGTAGAGTGCCGGGATCACCCACGGGCCCGACCGCGCACGCAAGCGTCGCCAGCGGCGCGGGCTCACCCGCTTCCAGGACCGCGGGGTGAGCAGGGCCAGGGAGCCGGCCGTCGTGCGCGGAGTATCGGCGGGTGTCATGCGAGGATCCTCACGCGACCAGACTCGAGTTCGTAGACGGCGCCCGCGACGCCCACTTCCCCGGACGCCAGCCGCGCCGACGCTTCGGGCGCCTGGACGATCTGGCGCACCGTCCAGCGGACATTCGCTTCCACCGCCTGCGAGATGAGGTCGTCCCGGGCGAGATCGACGTCCACCTCGCTCAGCCCGGGAATGATCGAGTCGACGAGCGCCTGGATCCGCGACCGCTGCTGCCTGCCGTGCACCATGGTCTCGATGGCCGCCTTCACCGCTCCGCACCCGTCGTGCCCCATCACGAGGAACAGCGGTGTGCCGAGGTGCGCTCCGGCGTACTGCAGGCTCCCGGCCACCTCCGCCGACACCACGTTGCCAGCCACCCGCACGACGAACAAGTCGCCGAGGCCGGCATCGAAGACCAGTTCGGGCGGAACGCGCGAGTCGCTGCAGCAGAGAATCGTCGCGTAAGGCTGCTGCCCGTGCACGAGGTGGGCGAGCATGTCGGTGTGAGACCGCGAGAGGTGGGAAGTGCCCGCGAGAAAGCGGGCGTTCCCTTCTTGCAGGCGGCGCAGCGCCTCCGCGGCGGCCTCGCACAAGGGCGGTGCCTGGAGCACGAACTCCTCCCTTTCCCGGTGGCGAAGCCGAAGCCTCGCCCCGCACCTTCGAGGCGGCGCGGCCGCCTGCCGTGCTCCTCGCTACTGAACGAACGGAATGCCGGCGGCCAGGTCGAGGTTGACCAGGGCCCGGACCTTGTTTTCGATCTGCACGAACCGGGCGATCTTGATGGGCGGAATGACGCCGTTCAGCTTGGCGACGTAGGTCTTCTTCAACGCGACGAGCGACTCCTCGATCGCAATCGCCTCGGTTGTGAGCGCGGAGGCCTTCGCGTCGGTCATCGTGCCGGCGTTGTAGTCCTTGGCGTAGTTCTCGATGCCGGTCTTCAGCCGCGCGTTGATCTTCCCCAGGTCCGCTTGGTACGCGTCGTAGATCGGCCAGAACGCCGTCCCCTCCTGGTCGGTCAGCTGCATCGTCTGGGCGACGAGCAGTTTCTTGTCGGCCTTGATCTTCTGCGCGAGGATGTCCATGTTGGTCGTCGCAGACTGGCTGGTCTGCGCGGCAAGCGGCGCGGCCAGGCCGAGCACCAGGCTGGCGACGACGACGGGACCGATGAAACGCCACATCTTCATTGGGAGTTCTCCTGTTCGACCGTTCTCGAGCGTGGGCGACGCGTCCGCAGGGCGAGGCGACCTGAGGATAGCTGGCCGATCCCTCGACGGATACTGGGCGCACTGCGTGGCCGGGCAGGAAAATCTGACAGGTGGCAGCCTGGGAGCCGTCGCCGCGAAAACGGGGCGGCGCGGCGGTCTTCCTGGGTTATTTTTGTTCGGGCCGCTGGGCGAAGTGACAGTTCCGGCCGCCTCCCGGACACGGTAGCGTTGCCCGCCATGCTGCGAACGACCGTCTCGCGAGGTGCCGCTGTCGCCGGGCGACCGCGGACAGGTCGGCGACCGGTGACCGTCCTTGCCGTGTTCATCGCGCTGTCGTCCCTCCTTTTTAGTCCTGCGCCTGCGAGCGCCGCGCAGCAGCCGTCCCGCCCACCGGCGAGTTCGCAGGCGCAGCCGCAGCAGGCGCCTCCCGAGAGCGAGGCGCGGTCCAGCGGTCTGCCCGGCGGCCTCGACTGGACGTTCAACTTCGATGCGGCCTGGGGCACCTTCGGCTTCATGAACTCCCTGTACACCAACCCGAAACCGGAGGAGCCGTCGGGCAACCTCGGGGACAACTGGTTCGAGGGATCGGTGAAGCCGACGCTGACTGGCACCTACACCACGGCCAGCACGTGGAAGCTGTGGGGCAAACTGAGCGCCGTGGGCGAGCGAACCTATGGGGCGGCACCTTCGCTCGTGGGAGAGGACGCCTCGTCGTTCAAGGCCGAGGACCTCGCCTTCGGCGTTCGGTCGGGACAGGCGCTGGGCAAGCTGGGCGAGGACGCGTTCGCGTTCACGGTCGGGCGCGCCCAGTACCAGCTGGGGCATGGCTTACTGCTCTGGGACGGCGCGGCCGAGGGCGGCACACGGGGCGGCTACTGGACGAACGCGCGCAAGGCCTTCGCCTTTGCCTCCATCGCCCGCTTCCAGACGGGCCCGCACAAGGCGGAAGCGTTCTACCTCAAACGGGACGAGCTACCCGAGGCGGACACCAACACGCGGCTCGCGGGCATCAACTACGAGGCGAGCCTCGGCGAGTCCACGACGCTCGGCGCCACCTACATGCGGTTCTGGGCGAACGATTCTGAAGCCCGAGCGCAACGGGCTCAACGTCTACAACCTGCGCGCGTACACGGCGCCGATTCCCTCGCTCGAAGCGCTGTCCTTCGAGGTCGAGTACGCGCGGGAGAGGAACGGCGAGCGGCTCGACTCCCATGCCTGGACGCTCCTGGGTGCGTACGAGCTCGCCGAGGCGAGGTGGACGCCCAAGCTGTCCTACCGCTACGCGTACTTTCAGGGGGACGACGCGGGGACCGCCAAGGGTGAGGCGTGGGACGCGCTGCTGCCCGGTTTCTCCGACTGGGGCTCGTGGTGGCAGGGCGAGATCGCGGGCGAGTATTTCGTGGCGAATTCCAACCTGGCCTCCCACCAACTGCGACTCCACTTCGCACCGAGCGAGACGATCGGGACGGGCGTCATCGCCTGGGACTTCCTGGCCGACCAGCCGGCGTCGATCGGCCCGAACGTGACGGCCCGGGACATCGCCTTCGAGATGGACTGGTACATGGACTGGAAACTGAACAGGAACTTCACGGCCAGCTTTGTCGCCGCCTTCGCCAACCCCGGGAAGCTCGTGGAACAGAACAGCGGCCGCACGAAGAACTTCGGCTACGGGATGATCTACCTGGCCTACAGTTACTGATCGGTAGGGGCTAGGGGCTAGGGGCGGGCCCTACACGGTATTGCCGATTGATGATTGACGACTGGCGATTGCCGATTGACGTTAATTCGCCGCTCGCCACTCGTCATTCGCCAATCGTCACTCGCCAATCCCCAGCCCCTAGCCCCTTTCGTGCGAGGCCTCTAGCACATCTGACAGTTCTCGCGGGTGTCCCGGGGGACTAGACTCGCCGGCGTACGCGTGAGAAAGGATTCATTCCCATGACCCAGCCAGCCGTCCGCATCGAACACGATCTGCTTGGCGAGAAGGCCGTCCCCCACGACGCATACTACGGCGTCCAGACAGCTCGCGCGCTGGAGAACTTCCATATCTCCGGCGTCGAACTGCGCCTCTACCCTGACCTGATCAAGGCGTTTGCGATGGTGAAGCTGGCGGCGGCCCGCGCCAACTTCGATTGCGGGCAGTTCAGCCGCGAGATCCTCACCGGCATCGAAGGCGCCTGCCAGGAGCTGATCGACGGCAAGCTGCACGACGAGTTCCGGATCGACGTCTTCCAGGGCGGCGCCGGGACGTCGACCAACATGAACGCCAACGAGGTCATCGCCAACCGGGCCCTCGAGCTCATGGGCCACCAGAAGGGCGAGTACGCGCACTGCAGCCCGCACGATCACGTCAACGGCTCCCAGTCCACCAACGACGCCTACCCCACCTCCCTCCACGTGGGAATGGCGCTCGGCAACGTGCGGCTGGTCGCGGCGATCAACGAGCTGATCGAGGCGTTCCGCCGCAAGGGCGCGGAGTTCTCCGGCATCATCAAGATGGGCCGGACGCAGCTCCAGGACGCCGTGCCGATGACGCTGGGCCAGGAGTTCATGGCCTTCGGCGAAACGCTCGCCGGCGAGGTGAAGGCGCTGGAGCGGATCCAGAACGTCCTGTGCGAAACGAACATGGGCGCGACGGCGATCGGCACCGGCCTGAACGCGCCGGTCGGCTACGCGCAGAAGTGTACCGAGCACCTCGCCCGCATCACCGGGTTCCCGATCCACCTCGCGACCGATCTCATCGAGGCCACCCAGGACACGCAGGCCTTCGTGCTCTACTCCTCCTGCATGAAGAGCCTGGCGATCAAGCTCTCGAAGGTCTGCAACGATCTCCGGCTCCTCTCTTCCGGGCCGCGCTGCGGGCTGGGCGAGATCAACCTGCCGCCCAAGCAGCCGGGGTCGTCGATCATGCCGGGCAAAGTGAACCCGGTCATTCCCGAGGTCGTCAACATGGTCTGCTTCCGGGTGATTGGGAGCGACCTGACGGTCTCGATGGCGGCTGAAGGCGGGCAGCTGCAGTTGAACGTCTTCGAGCCGGTCATCGCGGCGTGCGTCTTCGAGGCGCAGACGATGTTCATCAACGCCGCGCGGACGCTTCGCGTGCACTGCGTCGAGGGCATCACTGCGAACCCGGACACGTGCCGCCACTACGTCGATTACAGCATCGGGACGGTCACGGCGCTCAACCCGGTCATCGGCTACGACCGCTCCACGGAGCTGGCGACCGAGGCGATGAAGACCGGCCGCGGCATCCTCGAGATCATCCGCGAGCGGAAGCTCCTGACCGAGGAGCAGATTGCGAAAGTGCTCGACCCGGCCGCGATGACCGGACAGTAAGCGAGACGGACAGGCGACAGGCTCTCGGCTCCAGGCTTTGGGCCGGGGCCGAGAGCCAACGAGCGCCGAAGCCGAGAGCAGAAAGCCGTGTGTGGAGGGCGCTCGCCATGAGATTCGCTCTCGTTCTCGGTTTTGCCCTGGTCCTCCTGCCGACAGGCGAGACGCCTCTCCTACGGACGTCGATCCCGGGCCCAGCGGCCTCCGAGCCTCGCATGGCGCCGGACGGTTGGCGTGTCTTCGAAGGCAGCTGGTCGGCCTCGGGCCGACGCCAGTCCCTCCCCACCGAAACCTCGCGCGCCGCCTTCACGGTCTACCTGTCCGGCTCCGTCGTGATCACGGGCGAGGGCGTCGCCAAGGGCTTCCGGGGAGAGGTGATCGGATTCGATGACGGGACGAAGGCGAGCGCCGGGCGCTGCGTCTGGACCGACGAGCGCGGCGACCGGATCTTCAGCGTCATCGCGGGCAAGGCGATCGGCACCGGGCGCTTCGCGGGCACGATCACGGGCGGCACGGGACGCTACGCGGGCGTCACCGGCGATTACTCGTTCGAGTGGCAGTACGTGGTGGCGGACGCGGAGGGCGGCACGATCCAGGGCCGGGCTGTCGGCCTCGAGGGACGGTTCCGCACCGGGGAGGCCGGCCGGTGACGCCCGTCGCCGCCCCGCCGCCCGGCACTACTTCGGGCGCGGGGCGGGTGCCGCCGGCCCCGCAGACCGCCGAGCGACGGCGGAGGCAGATCGCGCGCGCGGCCACGTTGCTCGTCGTCGCCGGGATCTGGCTGGCCCCCGTCCCCGAAGGGCTGACGCCCCCGGCCTGGCGCCTCTTCGCCATCTTCATCGGCGCGATCTTCTCGGTCATCATCGGCGCGTTTCCGATCCTGACCGCGTCGATCCTCGCGGTCGCGTTGGCCGTCCTCTCCGGCACGCTCTCACCGGCGAACGCCTACTCCGGATTCGCCAACCCGACCATCCTGCTGATCGTCATCGCATTTCTCGTCGCGCGCGCCGTCGTGGTGTGCGGCCTGGGCGAACGCCTGGGCCACATGGTCGTGAGCGTGTTCGGGCGCTCGACGCTCGGCCTCTCGTACAGCATCTTCGTCGTGGACGGCATCATCGCGCCGGCGTTCCCAAGCAACACCGCCCGCGCGGGCGTCCTGTACCCGCTCGTGTATTCGCTCGGCGTTGCGGCTGGCGCGAAGCCCGGCGAGGGCGGGCGGCCGCGGCTCGGCGCGTTCCTGATGTTCTCCGGGATGGCGAGCCTCAGCCTCTCGTCGGCGCTCTGGTTCACCGCCATGGCGGCCAATCCTCTTGGCGCCGAGATCGCACGGACCTTCGGCGTCAGCATCAACTTCGGCTCCTGGCTGCTGGCCTCCTCGGTGCCGACACTCGCGGCGATGGCGCTGCTGCCGCTGTTCCTCTACCGGTTGATGGCGCCGGAGGTGAGCGCCACGCCGGCAGCGCCGGCGGCCGCGCGCGCGGCGTTGGCGGCGCTCGGCCCCCTCAGCCGGAACGAGAAGATCGTGACCGGCACGTTCGTCGGCATGGTGGCCCTGTGGGCCGGGGCCGGGACGCTGGGCCTCGACTCGACGGCCGTCGCGTTCCTCGGCCTCGGCATCCTGCTCGCCACCGGCGTGATCACGCCCGGCGACATCGCCAAAGAGGGCGACGTCCTCGCGACGTTCATCTGGTTCGCGGTGCTGTATACCCTGAGCGGGCAGCTCAACGAACTCGGGTTCATGGGGTACCTCGGGCTCCGCCTGGCCGGCGCGCTGGGCGGCCTCCACTGGGTGGCCGTCTACCTGATCCTGGCCGGCGCGTACGTGCTGCTGCACTACCTGTTCGTCAGCCAGACGGCCCACGTGCTGGCGTTGTTCGGCGTCTTCATGGGCGTCGGCGTCAAGCTTGGCGTCCCGGCGGCGCCCCTCGCGTTCCTGCTGCTGTTCGCCAGCAACTTCTTCTCGGTGATCGCGCCGCAGGGCTCGAGCGCCAACCTGCTGTTCGTCGACAGCGGGTTCCTGTCGCAGAAGGATGCCTATCGACTGGGCGCGCTCGCCACGATGTTCAGCTTGGTCGTGTACCTGGTGGTCGGAACCCCCTGGCTGATGGCCGTCTCGCGGTGAGGGCGAACAGCATGGACTACATCCTCGCGGCGCTTCGACACAATCCCGAGCTGGCGATCTTCCTCACGCTCGCGCTCGGGTTCCTGATCGGCCGGCGTCCGGATTGGCTCCTTCAAGCTGGGGAACGTCGTCGGCACGCTGCTCGCCGGCGTGCTGATCGGCCAGGTGGGCGTGCAGGTCCCCGCGACCGTCAAGGTGGTGTTCTTCGATCTCTTCCTCTTCGCCACCGGCTACAAGGTCGGCCCCCAGTTCTTTCGAGGGCTGAAGAAGAACGCGCTGACGCAGCTGTCGCTCACGGTCGTCCTGTGCGTGACGAGCCTGGTCATGACAGTCGGGGCCGCGAAGATCTTCAAGTACGACAGCGGGACGGCGGCCGGCCTGATGGCGGGCGCGTTCACCGAGTCCACGGTCATCGGGACCGCGGGCGACGCCATCTCCAGGCTCGATCTTCCCGAGGCCGAGAAGAACCGGATGCTGAACAACATCCCGGTGGCCTACGCGGTCAGCTACCTGGTGGGGACCGGCTTCGTCGTCTGGTTCCTGTCGAGTCTCGCGCCCCGACTGCTGCGAGTGAACCTGAAAGCAGAGAGCCGGAAGCTGGCGGCGCAGATGTCGAGCGCGCCCGCGTCCGAACCGGACGCGCAGTCGGCCTATCGCGAGTGGGACGTGCGGGCCCTGCGCCTCGGTGACGGGCCGCTGACCGGGCGGCCCGTCTCCCAGCTGGAAAAGGCGTTCGCGCCGGCTCGCGTCTTCGTCGAGCGGATCCGCCGCGGCGATCAGATCATCGATCCGACGCCCGACGCGCTCCTGCACGCGGGCGACGTCGTCGCCGTCGCCGCCCGGCGGAGCGTGTTCGTGAGCGGCACGACCGTCGCGCAGGAAGTGGCGGACCGCGAGTTGCTCGATTTCCCGGTCGTGGCCCTCGACGTCGTCGTGACGAACCGAGCGCTGGCAGACCAGCCCCTGGAGGCGCTCGCCGAGGAATACGGGCGAGGCGTCATCCTGATGAAACTCGTGCGCGCCGGCGAGGAGATCCCCTTCGGTCCGGCGACGATCCTGAACCGGGGCGACCTGCTCCGGCTGGCGGGTGCCAAGCCGGATGTCGAGCGCGCCGGGAAGGTCCTGGGCTACATCGAGCGGCCGTCGAGCGAGACCGACGTCGTCTTTGTCGGGCTCGGCATCGTGCTGGGCGGCCTGGTCGGCCTGCTGACCGTCACGGTCGGCAACCTGCCCCTCACGCTCACCGCGAGCGGCGGCGCGCTCGTGATGGGCCTCGTCTTCGGCTGGCTTCGGTCCATGCGCCCGACGTTCGGCCGCATCCCCGAGCCCGCCCTGTGGGTGTTCGACACGATCGGCCTCGCCGTCTTCATCGGCGTCGTCGGGTTGGGCGCCGGGCCCGGCTTCGTGGCCGGCCTGCGCAGCGCGGGACCCAGCCTCCTGCTGGTCGGCTTTCTCGTGGCGTCGGTCCCGCACATGACGGCGCTGCTCTTCGGGCGGCACGTGCTGAAGATGAACCCGGTGATCCTCTTCGGCGCCTGCGCCGGCGCCGGCACGGTCACCGCGGCGCTCCGGTCCCTGCAGGACGAAGCGGACAGCAAGCTGCCGGTTCTCGGTTACACCGTCCCGTACGCGCTCGGCAACATCCTCCTCACCGCGTGGGGCCCCGTCATCGTCATGCTGACTCAATAGGAGAGCCCGTCATGTTCACTCGCCGCGCATTCTCGTATGTGATCGCTGCCGGCCTCGCGCTGGCCATCCTCTCTCCGCTGAATGTCCCCGTCACGGCCGCCCAGGACGCCCAGCGTGCAGGCGGGGCCCTGCCGACCGTCGTCGTGCTCGCGACGGGCGGCACCATCGCGGGGGCCGCGGCGTCCGACGTCCAGGCAGGCTATACGTCCGGACAGGTGGGCGTGCAGCAGCTCCTGGCGGCCGTCCCGCAGGCAAAGAAGCTCGCCAACCTCCGGGGAGAGCAGGTTTCGAACATCGGCTCCCAGGACATGAACGACGAGGTGTGGCTCAAGCTCGCCCGCCGCATCAACGAGCTGGTCGCGATGCCCGACGTCGCGGGCGTCGTCATCACGCACGGCACCGACACGATCGAGGAAACGGCCTACTTCCTGAACCTCGTCGTCAAGTCCAGGAAACCGGTGGTGCTGACCGCCGCGATGCGCCCGTCCACGGCGCTGTCGGCGGACGGCCCGCTCAACTTCTACAACGCGGTGGCGGTGGCGGCGAACAAGGACGCGGCCGGGCGCGGCGTCCTGGTCGTCGTCAACGACTGGATTCACGGCGCCGCCTCGCTGACCAAGACGAGCACGACCGCCGTGCAGACGTTCCTCTCGCCGGTGCGCGGTCTCATCGGGACCATCGCTTACGGGGACGCCGAGTTCTACCGCGGAGCGGTCGGCCGCAACACCGCGGACTCCGAATTCTCGCTGGATAACGTAACCGCGCTACCCCGCGTGGATATCGTCATGGCCTATGAGAACATGGATGGTGCCCTGATCGACGCGGCCGCCGCGGCTGGCGCGAAGGGGATCATCATCGCCGGCGTCGGGAACGGCAACATGACGGAGCCGGCAGTCAAGGCGCTGGCGGCGCAGGCGAAGAAGGGCATCGTGTGCGTGCGGGCCTCGCGCGTGGCGACCGGCATCGTCGGCCGCAACGTCGAGCTGGACGACGACAAGCTGGGGTTCGTGGCGTCGCTCGGGTCGAATCCGCAGAAGGCGAGGGTGCTGCTGCGCCTCGCGCTGACGAAGACGACCGACGTGAAGCAGATCCAGAAGTACTTCGATGAGTATGGGGGATAGGAAGTCAACGGAGTCGACGGAGTCAACGGAGTCGACGGAGTCGACGGAGTCGAACGAGTCGACGGAGTCAACGGAGTCGACAAAGTCAATCGAGTCGACTCGTCGACTTCGTGGAGGCACTGGAATGCGGCATACGACGATAGCATTGATGGTCCTGGCGGGCGTGGCGTTGGTGGCCTCGATGGCGACGGCGCAGACCCCGGCCGCTCCGGAAGTGCTCAAGGCGACGGGAACCGTGACGGGGTCGGGCGGCGCCGTGCTCACGGCGCCGGTGACCATCACGATCAAGCGCGTGATGTCCCAGTTCGAAGCGGACAAGTACGTCACCGCCTTCAAGCGCGGCGGCGAGGCCGGCTTGCGGAACGCGCTGATCGACATCCCGACCACGGGCACCATCCAGTTGGGCGGGGCCAAGCCGGTCGTCACGCGCCTCACCACCGAGCGCAAGACCGAGAAGGGGCGGCAGTTGACGATCATCACCCTGGAGCCGCTGCTGTTCCTTGGCGCCAGCCTGCCGGGCGCCCAGCAGACCAAGGGCTACAACTTCGGCATCATTCACCTGGAGTTCGACGCCACGGGCGCCGGGTCGGGAACGATCGTGCCTGCCGGGTGGGTGAAACTGGACGACCAGGGCTCGTTCGTGGTGAAGGACTACAGCGGGGAAATGATCAAGTTGACGGTGGGAGCGAAGTAGCACCCCCTCGTTTCCCCCCTGTTTCGGGGGATTCAGCGCTGGGCGCGGCGGTCCACACTCTACTCTGCCGTTTTGGTGGCATACTGCGCGGACCCTTTCACAGACAAGAGCTATGAACAGACAACTCCTTCGGACAGCCGCGGCCGTCATCCTGGTTCTCGCGTGCGGTGCGGCGCCGCTCCTCGCGCAGACCGCCACGTCCACGACGCCCGCGAGCGAAGAGCCCGCCCGCAGCGTGATCTACCCTGTCCTCGCCTTCCTGCCGTTCTACGGGCTGGACGTGAACCTGCCGTCGGGCGTGCCGTGCGTCGACTGCCCAACGGAGCCGACGACGCCCAGCGGATCGTCGTCGGGCCTCAGCGGCGCCTGGTTCGCCGGTCTCCGGCTGGAAATGGGCCGCATCGCCGTGTCCGGCGATTTCAACTATGCTGGCCTCTCGGCGGAAAGGGACAGTCCCTTCCTCAACGCCGACGTCAAACTGTACCTCGCGTCCATCTTCGGCGGCGTGAGGGTGTACAAGGCTCTCTTCCTCGACGGAGGCGCGCGGTACCAGCGCATGGACGCGACCTTCAGGATCCTCCAGTTCCCGAACGTCGACTGGAGGCCAACGGGCTGGTCGCCGGCCGTCGGCACGACCTTCCGTCCAACGCTGGGAAAGCACTGGTTGCTGTACACGCACTTGGATTACGGTGGATTCGCCACGAACGACGTCTCGACCGTCACTGGAACCGGCCGGATCGAATGGCGTCCGATCAGGAACCTGGCGGTGACGGCTGGTTACGGTTTCACGAAGCTGACGGTCGACGGCACGATCGCGAAGCGGAACATCCACGTGAGCCAGACGCTGCATGGGCCCATCCTCGGCATCGGCATACCGTTCTAAACCAGTTCTAAACCGGGATAACGCCCTCCTCCACGGGCGGACGGTGTACCTTTAGCGGGTGCCGTCCGCCGTTCACCTGCTCGCCAAGCCGACCGGCGCCGCCTGCAACCTGGACTGCGCCTACTGCTTCTTTCTCTCGAAAGAGGAGTTGTACCCCGGGAGCGCCTTCCGCATGGACGACGCCGTCCTCGAGGCGTACGTCCGCGACCTCCTCGGGGCGCAGGCGGCCCCGGAGGTCGTCGTCGCCTGGCAAGGCGGCGAGCCCACGCTGATGGGCCTCGACTTCTTCGAACGGTCCCTGGCGTACGTCGAGAAGTACCGCAAGCCGACCCAGCACGTCACCCACACTATCCAGACCAACGGGACCCGCCTGGACGACGCCTGGTGCTCGTTCTTCAAGCGGCACGCGTTCCTCGTGGGCCTGAGCGTGGATGGCCCGAAGGCGATGCACGACGCCTACCGGGTGAACAGGGGTGGGGCCGGCTCGTTCGACCAGGTGATGAGCGGGTGGGACCGCCTGCGCGCTCACCAGGTAGACGTGAACATCCTCTGCACGGTCCACGCGGCGAACGCGGATCACCCGTTGGAGGTGTATCAGTTCTTCCGCGACAACCTGGGCGCCGCGTTCCTGCAGTTCATCCCGATCGTCGAGCGCGCGTAACCGCGCAAGGCCTGCCGTTGGTGAATGCTTCCGGGAGCCGCCGTCCGCTCTACACGCAAGCCGGGTCGCTGGTCAGCGCGCGCTCCGTCGGCGCGGCGCAGTTCGGCCGCTTTCTCTGCGCGATCTTCGACGAGTGGGTCCGGCGCGACGTCGGGAAGGTCTTCGTCCAGGCGTTCGACGTCGCGCTCGGGAGCTGGCTCGGTCAGCACAACCTCTGCACCGTCTCGCCCACGTGCGGGAACGCGCTGGCACTCGAGCACAACGGCGATCTCTACTCGTGCGACCACTACGTGGAGCCGGGTTACCTACTCGGCAACATCATGGAGCGGCCGCTCGCGGAGATGGTCGATTCGGAGCGGCAGCGCGCATTTGGGCGGGACAAGCTCGACTCGCTGCCGGCGTACTGCCGCAACTGCGAGGTCCTGTTCGCCTGCTACGGCGAGTGCCCGCGCAACCGCTTCATCGCGGCGCCGGACGGCGAGACGGGGTTGAACTACTTGTGCGAGGGGTACAAGACGTTCTTCACGCACATCAGGGAGCCGATGAGCGTGATGGCCGGCCTGCTGCGCGAGGGACGCCCGGCCGAGGGAATCATGGGGATGTACGCGGAGAAAGACCGGTCGGCGCAGCTGGCGGTCGCCCGCCGCAACGACGCTTGCCCCTGCGGCAGCGGCAAGAAGTTCAAGCGGTGCCACGGGGCATGAAACGGCTTCAGGCTTTGGGCTTCAGGCTTTGGGCGAGTCTCTGCGCCCTCGGCGCCTCTGCGGTGAATCGACTTTTGCGACTCGAGGTTGGCGCCCCTACCGGAACATGACCACTGCGCCGGCAAACCAGCCGTTGATGACGACGTTCTGCGCCGTGGCCTGGACGCCCCGCACGTCCCCGACGGTCGTGATGTAGGTGGCTGCCGTTGGCGCGAAGGAGACGCGCCGCTTCGCCCCGAAGATCCACCCGGCGCCGTACATCACGCCCATGCCCCAGGTGCGGAAGGTCGCTTCGCCGCCTCCCGCCAGCGGGAGGACGTCCTTCACGAGCGCCATCCCGTAGCCACCCTTCAGGAAGAACCCGAGGCCGGCAAACGGGCGGAACTGGAAGATCCCGAGCAGGTGGGTATCGCGCAAGCTCGCGGACATCCACCTTCCGCTGCGTGCTATACAACTCGCCGCCGACCTGCAGCCGCTCGCCGACGCGCACGCCTCCCTGGATCAGCCCGGCGCCGCCGTCCCCGAACGGCGGGTCGGTCTCGCAGTTGCTGCACGCCGCGCGGCCCGCGAGGTACCCCAGTCCTCCGCCGACCCACCAGCGAGCGCCCTGCGAATCAGCAGCCGCGGTTCCCTGCGACGGCTGGGCGGCCGCGGTCCCTTGCGCACGCACGGCAGCGGGCGCGAGGAGCAGCGCCGCGGCCAGCAAGAGGTGAGGGGCAAAGACGGATCGTGGTCCGGTCATCGGGACACCTTCGCGAGGTAGAAGCGCAGCTGCGGGATCCACTGGTGCACGTCCGGCAGATCCTGGTAGTAGGTCGCCCGATTGAAGTAGTCGCCGGCGACCCCAAGCCGGATCTGGCGCCACATGGGAACGAGCAGTTCCAGCCGCAGGGACTGCGCGTAGTGCTGGGCCGTGATGCCCTCGATGCTGCTCACGGAGCGGAGGTAGAAGCTGGTGTAGCTCATTCGGGCGACCGGGACCCGCTGCGCCCGTAGCGCCGCGCCAGCCGGCGACCTCGAGGCCGGGACCGAAATCGTATGTCCGCTGAACCTCTCCGCCTGCCTCTCCCTCCACCGGCGTCGCTGTCGGCTCGAGGACTGGAGACGTGATGGCGCCGAGCACGATCGGGCCGCCGACGCCGAAGGCGGCAAGGCTCGTCGAATCGGACAGGCGGAAGATGTGGCTCACGCCCGCGACGACGCTCTGGCCGCCGTAATCGAAGATGCCATTCGACTGGTAGTCGTAGGCCTGCGCGACGAGGAACTCGGTCTGCTGTTCCGGGTTCCCCAGGAAGCGGCCGTACAGCCGGCCTCGCACCGTCGCTTCGGAGATGCTCGACCCGCCGCCCATGCGCAGCGTGAGGTTGAACGCGTCGAACGGGACCTTGAAGGGCGACGTGAAGAGGTCGTTGTAGCCGAGGCGCAGCGCCAAGAACGGCTTGCCCTGCGAGTTGACGGCCCGCTCGTTCACCTCGCCGTTGAACTGGACGCCCGCCTCGAAGTCGCCCGACCTTCGTCGTCGGCTTGAGGTCGGGCGGATTCTCCGACACGCGAGAGGCATCCCCGCTCAGGAACCGGTTGGCGCCCGTGATCGGATCGAGGAGCATCGCGAGCAGCTCGCCCCTCCGGCGGGACTTGCCGGTCTCCGTCGTGTCGCGCAGCAGCCAGCCCGCGCGGTGGAACATCTCGCCCAGCGCGATGCCGCCCATCGTCGTCGTGACGAAGTCGTTGATCGACGCGTGGTTCCGCTCGGCGAAGTACTCCCAGGTCGCGCTCCCGAGCGCGGCGAGCGGCGCCGACTCCCAGAAGGTGAGGCCGTTGGCCCGCCCGGCATTGAAATACAGGTTCCCCTGGTACGGATGGCCGAACTGGTTGATCGAGAACGAGTTGTAGTCCCACTCGAAGCCGTACTTCAGGTTCTCCCACCACGAGTGGAACGTCACGATGAACTCGTCGTTCGGGTTCCGAAGGCGGTTCATCCAGTTGAACGCGAGGTTGACGCCGAGCGTCTGGAGGACGGCGGACACGGGCCGGCGCCGCGGGCACCCCGGGCAGTCGCGAGCCGCGTCCGCGAGCGCCACGGTGCCGGCTGTGGCGAACGTCACTGGTGCGGGGTTCGGCCGGACGAAGGCCACCGGCGCGGCGGGCTGAAACAACCCCGCAAACGGAGAGGGCGCAGAGCCGAGGCCGGCAAGCGAGACGCTCTCGGCCGGCGGCAGGTCGCCCCGCTCGCCGGTCATCGTCTGGGCCACGGCCGGCAGTGGGAGGATCAGGCACCCCAGGAGGGCAAGGGTTGCTAACTGACGGCCGGCCGCAACCCGGCGAGACGACGCGATTGGTGTGAACAGCACGATCTGGCTCCACTACGGCGGCGCCGCGTTCGGCTCCCGCCTGTGAAGGTGGCCGGCCGCAAGGACTACAGTGTCCACGCCCGATGGCCCTCGGCAATCCCCCGAACCAAGGGGGAAACAGGGGGGATTTGAGGGGGCCGACGTTCGGGCCGAGCCCTTTCAGTGGCCTGTTGGCCTGCTCGCAGGGCTCCCTATTTACCCGTGTACTTCGGCGGGAACTTCTGCAGCATCTTGTTGGCCGCTTCGTTGATCAGCGCCACCTGCTGCTCCCTGGTCCGCTTGGCGTCCAGTTCCGTGTCCGCCGATCCGCGCCACACGATCATCTGCTGCTTGGCCGAGAGGATGTCGATGATGAGCGACCCCTGGGGGAAGATCTTCAGGGCGCTCGTGCTCATGGCGAAGTCCGGGAGGCCCCACTCGGGGATTGCCCCGACGAACTGACCGTGGTACTGCGACGAGACGCCTGGCCCGATGAGCACGTAGTAATCGATGAACAGGTCCGACTGCCCCATCGGCACGCGGGTGAACCCCTGCTTGGCGAGCGCCCGATCGACCGCCTCGATGACGATCGGCTCCATGGTCGCCCGGATCTTCTCCGGGTCGTGATCGGTGTTCTGGAGCAGCTTCACCGGGTTGGCGCCGTCGAGCCGCCACGAGTAGGTCTTGAGGCCCGTGAAGTTGAACGTCTTGTCGTGCTTGACGGTCACCTTCAGGCCGCCAGCCAGGGCGGAGCCGGCAAGAACGAGGGCGAGCAGGGCGCAGAGGGCAAGCGTCGGACCCTGTTTCATCGGGTTGTCCTCGAGGTTTGGCCAGACCCCTCGGAGTGTGATCGATTCCCCCGACCTCGTCAAGCGGCACCACGACGCCACGACCTAGTCCCTGTTACCCCGTACAATTGCCAGTAGAATGCGGCAGGCCGGATCGCCCACACTTAGAGTCTTCCGCACGGGCTGGTCTGTGTACGCGCTTCAATCAACGAGGAGTTTCAATGCAGAGAATGACTCGGACGGTCGCCTGCGCCGCATTTGCCGCCGTCGTCGCGATGGCCGTTCCCGCTTTCGCGCAGCCAACCAGCGCGCCCACGAAGAAGGACCCGGTGCGGTACTCGGCGTTCGCCATCCAGATGCAGGGCGGGATGTCGGGCGCCGTCCAAATCGCGATCGAGCGGTGGACGACCGACGAGGAGCGCAAGGCGCTGATCGGGCTGGTGCAGGTCAGCTCCGACAGTAAGGCGGATCAGCAAAAGCTCGTCGGAGCCTTGCAGGACATCAAGGAGCGGGTGGGCTACCTCCGCACGCCCAACAGCCTGGGCTATGACCTCAAGTACGCATGGGAGAAGACGCTGGCAGACGGCACCCGGCAGGTGGTCATCGCCACCGACAAGCCGGTGAGCTTCCTCGCCGCCTCCAGGCAGACTCGCACGATGGATTACGCGTTCACCCTGATCGAGATGCGGTTCCCCGCCGGCGGCGGCAAGGGAGAAGGCAAGCTGCTGGGGCAGTCGTCGCTGTCGGTCAAGGATGGCAAGCTCGAAATCGAGATCTACGGACAGCAGCCGACGCGGTTGAACGAAATCACCGAGAAGCTGCCCAAGGGATCGAAGTAGGGGGCATGCCATGAGGAACCGTTCAGCGGGTGCGGCGCTTCTACTGGGACTCTTCCTGCTGGCGGCGGGCTGCAGCCAGCAGCCCGCCCAGCCCCCGGCCGCGCCGCCGAAAACGGAGGCCGCACCACCCGCTTCCGCCGTCGAGCCCCCCGGCGAAGCCGAAACACCGTCAACCCAGGCGACGAGCCGGGAACGGATTCTCCGGAAGTGGACTGGCGACCTCGATGGCATGATCGAGCGCCGGCTCATTCGCGTCCTCACCACCTACTCGAAGACGACCTATTTCGTCGATCAGGGCCACCAGATGGGGCTGGCGTACGAGTCGTTCCGGCTGTTCGAGGACGACTTGAACAAGAAGCTCAACAAGAAGAACGTCCGCGTATTCGTGGTGTTCGTTCCCGTGGCCCACGACGAGTTGATACCGGCACTGCTCGAGGGCCGGGGCGATGTGGTTGCCGCCGGCACGATCATCTCGGACGCGCGGCGCACCCAGGTGGACTTCGCCGATGCGAGCCGGAGCGGCATCTCGGCCATCCCCGTGACCGGGCCAGGCGCCCCGCCCGTCGCTCGCGTCGAGGATCTGGCGGGGCGGGAAATCTACCTTCAGGAGTCCGCGGCCGCGCCTGGGGCCGTCGACCGGTTCAACGCCGAACTGGCGAAGAAGGGCCTCCCGCCGGTCACCATCAAGCCTGCGCCGGAGGTCCTGGCTGAAGAGGACATCCTCGAGATGGTGAACGCCGGGCTGGTCGGGACCACCATTGCGCGGGACGACATCGCTTCGTTTTGGCAGCAGGTCTTCCCGAAGCTGGTGCTCAACAAGGACGCTGCGGTCAAGAGTGACGCCCAGGTGGGCATGATGATCCGCAAGAACAGCCCGCAGCTCAAGGCGGAGCTGAACGCGTTTCTCGCGCGGTACCCCGAAGGGTCGAAAGAGCGAAACGTGCTGCTGCAGAAGTACCTGAAGAACACGAAGTTCGCGAAGGAAGCGACCTCCCCATCCGAGCGGCGCAAGCTGGACGTCAGCCGGGCCATCTTCCAGAAGTACGGCGAGAAGTACGGTCTCGATTACCTGCTGATGATCGCGCAGGGCTACCAGGAATCGCAGCTCGATCAGAACGTCAAGAGCCCGGTGGGTGCGATCGGGGTGATGCAGGTGATGCCCGCGACGGGCAAGGACATGAAGGTCGGCGACGTAACGAAGCTCGACCCGAACATCCACGCCGGGGTGAAGTACATCCGTTTCATGATGGACCAGTTCTACGCGAACGAGCCGATGGATCGCCTGAACAAGGGCCTGTTCACCTTTGCCTCCTACAACGCGGGGCCGGCGCGCATCACGCAACTGCGCCAGCGCGCGGCCAGCCGGGGCCTCGATCCGAACAAGTGGTTCAACAACGTCGAGATCCTGGCCGCCGAGTCGATCGGGCGGGAGACCGTCCAGTACGTGTCCAACATCTACAAGTACTATCTTGCCTACCAGATGCTCGCCGAAGGCCAGCAGAAGCGCGCGAAAGCCAGGCAGGACGCGATCGGGAAGAAGTAGGGCCTGAACTGAGAACTGGGAAGTTAGAACGGAGAAACCTGGATCTCCTCGCGATTCGCTCTCCGCTACGTTCTACGTTCCACGTTCTGCGTTCTATTCTACGTTCTCCGTTCTACGTTCTACGTTCTACGTTCTACGATCTAGTGACTCATTCGTCAGCGAAGCGCGATCATGGGATCCACGCGCATCGCGCGCCGCGCCGGGATGTAGCTTGCCGCCAGGGCCGTGGCGCCGAGGACCAGCGGCGTCGCGAGAAACGTCAGCGGATCGGCCGGCGCGGTGTCGAACAGGAACGTGCCGATGACGCGCGCCACCGCCAAGCCGCCCGCGAGGCCGGCGACCGTACCCGCAGCGGCCAGTCGCAGCCCTTCCCTGAGCACCAGGCGCCGGACGTCGGTCGCATCCGCCCCCAGCGCCATCCGCACGCCGATCTCCTGCCGCCGCTGGCTGATGCTGTACGCCATCACGCCGTAGACGCCAATCGCCGCCAGCACCAGCGCGACCAGCGCGAAGAGCACCACCAGCGTCGTCCGGAACCGCGGGGCCGCAACCGTCGCTCGAATCGACTCGTCCATCGTCCGCACCCTTACGACCGGCTGGTTGCGGTCGATCGCCGCGAGCGCCTGCCGGAGGCCGCCGGTCAGCTGCGCCGGATCGCCAGCGCTGCGGATGACGATCGAGATGTTGCGGAACAGGCCGCCGAGCACCGGGTCGGGCGCGCCCTGGAGATACGGGACGTACATCTCCGCCTGCGCGTCGGCGTCGAAGCTCTGGCGTACGTCGCCGACAACGCCGACGATCTCCATCCACGGGACCGACTCGTCGGGCGTCGCGCCGACCTGCACCCTCTGCCCGATCGGATCGCGTCCTTCGAAGAAGCGGCTTGCCATCGCGTGGTTGATGACGACCACGGGCGACGTGCCGCGGCGATCGCGCTCGGTCAGGTGGCGGCCCTGCTCGAGCGGCACGCCCAGCGTGTGGAGATAGCCGGGGCTCACGGCGCGGTACCCGGCCACCACGTAGTCATCGGGGCCCTTCGGAGGGCGGCCGTAGATGTTGAAGTGCAGAGACGCACCGCCACCAGCCATCGGGAGCGTCGTCGTCGTGCCGGCGCTCGTGACGCCGGGGAGCGCGGCCACGCGGCCGAGCAGCTTCTCGGCGAAGCGCGCGCGCTCGTCGTCGCCCGCGTAAGAGGCGGGCGACAACGGGAGGTCGGCCACCAGCAAGCCGGTGCTGTCGAAGCCGGGCTGCACCGCCTGCAGGCGCGTGAACGACTGCAGCAGCAGGCCCGCCCCTACCAGGAGGATGGTCGCCAGCGCGACTTCGGACACCACGAGAACCGCGCGCAGCCGCCGGCCGCTTCCCGATGAGGCCGCGCCGCGCGATTCCTCGTTGAGGGCTTCGCGCAGGTCGAGGCGCGACGCGGTGAGCGCCGGCGCGAGGCCGAACAACAGGCCGCTGGCCGCCGAAACGGCCAGCGAGAAGAGGAAGACGGGCCAGTCCACCTCCACGAGGGCGGCGGCGGCGGGCAAGCTGGCGCCGGCCAGCGTGACCAGCGATGAGACCACCCAGCTGGCCAGCACCAGGCCGAGCAGGCCGCCGAGGATCGCGAGCGCCAGGTTCTCCGCGAGCAACTGGCGGACGATGTCCCAGCGCGAGGCGCCAAGCGCCGCGCGCACGGCGAATTCCCGGCGCCGGTCCACCGACCGCGCCAGCAGCAGGTTCGCCACGTTGGCGCACGCAATCAACAGGACCAGGCCCACGGCCCCAAGCAGCATCAGCAGCGCCGGGCGGACGTTCTGCACGATCTGCTGCTGGAGGGGCGTGAGGTTGACGCCAAGCGCGATGTTGGTCGCCGCGTACTGCTTCGCCAGGCGGGCGCCGATCGCCTCCATCTCGGCACGCGCGCGCTCGAGCGACACGCCCGGCTTGAGCCGGCCCACGGGGAAGATGCCGGGGTGCCAGCTGCGATCGTCCGGCAGCGTCGCCGCCCACGGTCCCATCGGCACGTAGACATCGGCCGGCTGCACCAACTGGAAGGAGGCGGGCAGGACGCCAACGATCGTCCTCGGCTTGTCGTCCACGATCATGCCCCGGCCGAGTACGGTCGGGGCGCTTGCGAATCGCCGCGCCCACAGCCCCGCGCTGATGAGCGCCACGGGCTGGCCGCCCGGCCGATCCTCCGCCGCCGAGAAGGCACGGCCGAGCGCCGGCTGCACGCCCAGCAACGGGAGCATCGTGGCCGTCAGCATCTTGGCGGGCACGCGTTCCGGTTGATCGCCGCCGGTGAGCGTCACGTTCAGCGGGCGATACGCGGCAAGCGCGGTGAACACGTCGTTCTGGTCGCGCCAGTCGGCGTAGTTCTGCCACGAAGCCGACAGGTTCCCGAATTTCGCCGCGCGCTCGGTGAGCGCGACGATGTCGTCCGGATGCTGGAATGGAAGCGGCCTCAGCAGCACCGCGTTCACCACGGTGAACATCGCGGCGTTGCCGCCAATGCCCAGCGCGAGGGTCAGGATGGCAACCGCCGTCAGGGCTGGCTGGTTGAGCAGGGAGCGAAGGGTGTTGGGGGTACGGAGCACCTTTCGATTGTAGCCGACCGGCCGGAGAGGTTCGGCCCACCGGTCCGGCAAGCCTGGCAAGCCTATGTGGCGCAGAGGCGCTTTCACCGGGCCGCGGCTGAGACGACGTTCCTCAACGCCTCCAGAAGGCTCGCGCCATGCTCGTAGCGGCGGCGCGGGTTCTTCTGCAGGCATCGATCGACCACGGCGGCCAGGCCGGGGGGCACGTCGGGCCGCGCCTCACCGATCGGCGGCGGCGGGCTGTGGAGGATCGCATGGACGTCGGGCGGCCCGGCGGGCGACGCGAACGGCGTGCGCCCCGTGAGCATCTGGTAGATGACGCAGCCGGCCGACCAGACGTCGCTGCGCGCGTCGGCGGGCAGACCCCCGGCTTGCTCGGGCGACATGTAAGCGAGCGTTCCCAGGACGACGCCGGTGCCCGTCACGTCGCCAGACGTCCCGAGCCTGGCGATGCCGAAGTCCGCGATGCGCGCTTGCCCCGCGGCGGTCAGCAGGATGTTCGCCGGCTTGATGTCGCGGTGCACGACGTCCTTCGCGTGCGCGGCGGCCAGCCCCCCCGCGATCTCGCAGGCCAGCGTCAGGACCTCGGCGATCGGAAGGCGCTCGCGGGCCATGCGCGCCTTCAGCGTTCCGCCCTCGACCAACGCCATGGCGATGAAGGTCAGGCCGTCGTGTTCGCCCGCCTCGTAGACCGTGCAGACGTTGGGGCTGTCGAGCGCGGCCGCGGCCTGTGCCTCGCGCAGGAACCGCACGCGCGCGTCCGGCTGGGCGGACAGGTCCCACGACAGGAACTTCAGCGCGACCGGCCGGCGCAGCCGGGTGTCCTCGGCGCGAAAGACGACCCCCATCCCGCCGCGTCCGATCTCCTCGAGCAGCCGATACCGGCCTGCGAACAGCGCGTCCGGGAGATCACGCGCGGGCTGTGCGGGAACCGGTGGCGCAGTGCGGCTGAAGGTGGCAGCCTGGTCCACGGGGACGCCGCAATGCGGGCAGGACAGGGTGGCGTCGGGGATCTCCGCTCGGCAGCCGGGGCAGCGCATGGCAGGGTCTCCCGCCGGTCGTAGTAACGAGGCTTCAGCCGAGTATCGGCTCGCCAAGTTGGACCATGATACTGCCGTCGTGGCCATGAAACGGGATTGAGGGACGCGCGGGCGCTAGCCGCGGGCGCTGGTATTGGAGGCCGACACGGCCTCGAGCAGGGCTGCCTCGTCAACCGGCTTGGTGAGGTAGCGTCCGAACCCGCTCTCGAGGCCGCGCTGGCGGTCCTCCTCGCGGGCATAGGCGGTGAGGGCGATCGCCGGGATCAGCGAGGCGGATCCACCGATTTCCCGCAGGCGCCGCAGCAGGGCGAAGCCATCGGCGATTGGCATCGCGATGTCCACCACGAGCACGTCGGGCGCCCAGCGGCAGATGGTGTCGAGGGCATCGTCCACCGATTCGGCCGTCCTGACTTCCGCGCCGTGGTGGCTCAGCATCGCCGCAATCAACTCGCGCGCGTCGGCCTCGTCGTCCACCGCAAGGACACGCGTGCCCTCGAGGGACTGCCAATCGTCCTGGCGGGCATGCGACGCGGGCGCCTGCGCCGGCCGAACGTCGTCGAACGCGATCTGCACGGGAAGCGTGACGACGAAGGTGGAGCCCTGGTTCTCGCCGCCGCTCTCAGCCCGCACGTGGCCTCCCTGCGCCTCGACCAGGTGCCTCACGATCGACAGGCCGATCCCGAGGCCCCCGTGAGTCCGGGTGCTTCGGCTGTCCGCCTGCCGGAAGCGATCGAAGACGTGCGGCAGGAACTCCGGCCGGATGCCGATGCCCGTATCGCGGACGATGACGTCCACCTCGCCGGCGCGCGGGTGGATGTCCACCCGCACCTCGCCGCCGTGCGGCGTGAACTTGACCGCGTTGGTGAGGAGGTTCCACACCACCTGCTGGAGCCGGGCCGCGTCGGCGAACACCCTGACCTCGGCCGTCGCCGCGGGTGGCCGAACGGCCACGCCTTTTGCGGCCGCGCTCGGCAGGACCGCTTCGATGGCCGCGGCCACGGGAAGCGTGGGATCGATCGGCCGCGGGTCGAGCCGCAGCTTGCCGGCAACGATTCGCGACATGTCGAGGAGGTCCTCGATGAGCTGCGCCTGGCGACGCGCGTTGCTCGAGATGACCTGCAGCGCGCGCGCTTCCGCGGCGGCGCCCAGGCGCCGCTCCCGCAGAAGCTCCGCCCAGCCGAGCATCGCGTTCAGCGGGGTCCGCAGCTCGTGGGACACCGTGGCGATGAATTCGTCCTTGAGGCGGTTGGCCTCCGCCAGTTGCTCGGCGTTTTGCCGCAGCTCCTGCTCCAGGCGCTTGCGCTCGGTGATGTCCATGAACGCGCCGATGCAGCCGCGCGTGCGCTGGTCGGCGTCGAAGAGCGGCGTCGCGTTGCCGAGGATCGTGATCGTCCGCCCGCTCGGCAGCAGCACCTGGAGCTCCGCGTCGCGGATCTCGATGCCCTTTGCCGCGGCCTCCCGCATGGGGAGCGTGTCTGGCGTCAGCTCCGCGCCGTCGCGGAAGAACCGGTGCGTCCCGTCCTGGTCGCCGCCCACCGGCCCGGCAGAGACGTTCCGGCCGCCCCGCGCGTCGTAGAAATGCCTGGCCGCGCGGTTGCCGGTGATCGTCCGGCACTCGGGATCGTGCGCCACCCAGATGGCGGTCGGCACGACGTCCATCAGTTTCTCCAGCTCCTCGGCTCGCCAGCGCGCGGTCTCCTCGCTGGCGCGGAGGGCGTCCTCCGCCAGCTTGCGGTCCGTCACATCGCGCAGCGCCGACTGCGTCCCGATCACCATCCCGCCATCGTCCAGGACCGGCACGATGTCCACCTCGACCCACATGCGCCGCCCGTCGCGATGCAGGCCGATGTACTCGAACTGCGTCGGCACCTCCTCGCCGCGCACCCGGCGGCCGTGCCGGTCACGCAGCAACTCCCGGTGCTCGGGCGCGACGTAATCCTCGAGCCTCAGGCTCCCGACCTCCGACCGATCGAAGCCGAACATCGCGAGAAACCGGTCGTTGGCAAACACCAGCCGGCCGTCGATGTCGTCGATGATCAGGGCGTCGTGGATGTGTTCGAGGATCCGGCGGAGGCGGTCGGAGGCCTCCCGCAGCGTCTGTTCCGTCCGGCGCTGCTCGGTGATGTCCTGGACCGCGCCGATGATCCAGCGCGGGCGGCCGGTCCGGTCGAACTCGATCTCCGCGTGCTCGTGCACGGTGCGCTCGCTGCCGTCCGGGTGCACAATCCGATGCTCGATCTCGTAGGGCTTCCTCGTCGCGAGCGCCTGCGCCATCGCCTGGTTGACCCGTTCGCGATCCTCGGGGTGCACCCGCGAGAAGAAGAGGGCATTGCTGACCCGGACGGCGCGGGGCTGGTAGCCGAAGATCCGGTAGGTCTCGTCGGACCAGTACAACGCGTTGCTCTCCAGGGTCTCGGGCTTCGAGACGTCCACCGCCCACGCGCCAAGGCGCCCCATCTGCCCGGCCTGCGCGAAGACGGTCTGTGAGCGCAGCAGGAGTGCCCGGTTCCGTCGCCAGGCGAAGACGACGGCGAGCAGGCACGAGGTGATGACGATGAAGACCACCGCGCTGACGCGGCCCTGGGTGCTGGCGATGGCAAACGAATGGCGCGGCTCGAGGAAGAAGTAGTCCGCGGCGAGGACACTGCCGCCGAGCGCCAGGAGGCCGGCCGGACGCCCGCCAATCCAGCCGGCGACGACGACCGCCAGGACGTAGGGGATGAACGGGACGCCGACGACCACGGGGTCCAGCGCGAGTCGCACGGCGGTCGCCGCAACGACGGCGAGGACGCCAACCAGCAGGCCGAACGCCGGTCCTGGCGGCCGCGACCCGATGTTCGTCTCCGGCAGCATCATGTCAACGTCCCCGCGGCGCAATGGAGGGGCGGCCGTACCTGCGCAAGAAAAGAGGGTAGAGAGGACGAGCGGGAAGCAACGTCGCCGATCTATCAGCAGACTACCGTGCACCAGCGGCCGGGGCAAGCTGGGCCGCGCAGCCCTGCGGCCCTACACTCTTCCATCGGCGCCCGGAGTGTGGCACCCTGTCCCACGGAGCCCACCCGCGCCCGCGTCCGTTACCGTCAGCCCGCGTCAAACGACAGGAGGCGTTCATGCCCGTCGCCGCACTCGCGTCGACCGCGCGCTGGATGGCCGCGGTTCGTGCGCACGAGAGCCGCCGTGAGGATCGGTTGTTCCACGACCGATGGGCTGCCGCCCTCGCCGGGCCCGAGGGCGAGGCGTGGATTCGAGCGGCGTGGCGACACGCCGGCGCTGCAGATCATCGCCATCCGTGCCCGCTTCTTCGACGACTTCCTCGAACGCGTCACCGACAAGCAGGGCGTGAGGCAGGTCGTGCTGCTCGGCGCCGGCCTGGATACGCGCGCGTTTCGCCTGGCATGGCCGGTCGGCACCCGCCTGTTCGAGCTCGACCGCTCGGAGGTCCTCGTCGAGAAGGAGCAGGTCATGCGCGCGGACGGGGCGCGGCCGGCGTGCGAGCGGCGCGTCATCGCCGCCGACCTCACCCATCCCTGGGGCGAGGCGCTGATGGAGAGCGGGTTCCGCCGCCATCAGCCGTCGTGCTGGCTCCTCGAAGGGTTGCTCTTCTATCTGGCCAACGACACCGGCCTCGAGATCCTGGACAGATTGACGGCCCTCGCCGCGCCGGGCAGCTGGCTCGGGTTCGACATCCCGAACGCGACCACGCTGACGCACGCGTGGACCAGGGCGTGGGTGGACATGCAGGCGATGCTCGGCGCGCCCTTCCTGGGAACGATGGACGATCCCAGGGCCGTGCTCGCGGCGCGCGGGTGGACGGCGACGCCGGCGCAGGCAGGAGACAAGGACGCGAACTACGGCCGGTGGCCGTACCCGACCATCGCCCTCGAGGTCCCCGACGCCCCGCGCAACTGGTTTGTCACGGCGCAGAAAGAGTAGGCAGTAGGCAGCAGGCAGTAAGCGGCAGGCGCGGAGTTGCGTTTCAAAGACGTAGGGCGAAGCTTCAGCTTCGCCTCCAGAACTCCTTCTGCCTACTGCCTACTGCATACTGCCTACTTCTCCGTTTTCCGTTCTCCGTTCTCCGTTTCCGTTATACGCTCCCCCTCCATGAAATCGCGACGCTACCTTCCTGCCCTGCTGGCGCTGTTCGTCGGCAGCGGCTGTGCGGCTTTGATCTACGAAGTCGTCTGGTACCAACTGCTCGAACTGGTCATCGGCTCGTCGGCCGTTTCAATGGCGGTCCTGCTCGGGACCTTCATGGGCGGGCTGTGCCTCGGCAGCCTCGGGCTTCCGCGGCTCGTCTCGTCGCGCCGTCATCCGCTTCGCGTCTACGCGGCGCTCGAGCTCGGCATCGGCCTCATCGGCCTCCTGGTCCTCTTCCTCGTTCCGCTCATCGGCGGAGTGTACTCGGCGTGGGCGGGGTCGGGGGCGTGGAGCGTCATCCTGCGGGGCATCGTCGCCGCGCTCTGCCTGCTGCCGCCGACGTTCCTGATGGGGGCCACGCTGCCGGCACTTGCGCGCTGGGTCGAGACGACGCCGCGCGGCGTCTCCTGGCTGGGCTTCTTTTATGCGGGCAACACGGCAGGGGCCGTGGTCGGCACGCTGCTGGCCGGCTTCTACCTGCTCCGCGTGCACGACGTCTCGTTCGCGACCTACGTCGCCGTGACGATCAATCTCATCGTCGCCGGGCTGGCCTGGGCAGTGTCGTCGGTGACCGAAGGGGCACCCGGGGCCACGGATTCGACAAAAGTGGCAATTCACGATGTGACCCCATGGGAGCTGTACGTCGCGATCGGGCTGTCGGGGATGACGGCGCTCGCGGCGGAGGTCGTGTGGACGCGGCTGCTGTCGCTGCTCTTCGGCGGGACGACCTACACGTTCTCGCTGATCCTCGCGGCCTTCCTGCTCGGTCTCGGGATTGGCAGCAGCGGGGGCGCGGCGTTGGCGCGCGGGCTGGAACGCCCGCGGCTGGCGTTCGGCGTCTGCCAGGCGCTCCTCTGCGCGGCCATCGCCTGGGGCGGGTACCTCCTCACGGTCTCGCTGCCGTACTGGCCGATCGATCCGTCCCTGGCACCCTCGCCGTGGCTCGAATTCCACCTCGACTTCGCGCGCACGATCCTCGTGGTCCTCCCCGGCGCGATTCTCTGGGGCGCGAGCTTCCCGCTGGCGCTCGCCGCCGCCGCGACGCGGGGCGGCGACGACCCGGCCCGCTTCGTCGGCGGACTCTACGCGGCGAATACCGTCGGCGCCATCGTCGGGTCTCTGGGCGCGAGTCTCGTGGTCGCCTCGCTGAGCAGCCAGCGGGCGCAGCAGATCCTCGTCGTCTTCTGCGCCGCCTCGGCGCTCGTCGTGCTCCGGCCGTTCGCGATGGCGGCCGACCGGCGCAGCGGCCTCCGCTTCGCATTCGGCCTCGTGGCGATCGCGGTCGCCGGAGGCCTCGCCATGCCGGCGCTGATTCAACCGGTGCCCGGCTCGATGGTCGCGTACGGGCGCTGGGCGCCCACACGGGCGTCGGGCGCGTCCATCATCTACATGGGCGAGGGGTACAACGCCTCCGTTGCCGTGTCTCGCCTGGCGAACGGCGTCCTCAACTACCACAACGCCGGCAAGATCCAGGCGTCCAGCGAGGCGCAGGACATGCGGCTCCAGCGCATGCTCGGTCACCTGACGACGCTCGTGCCCGACAAGCCGCGCTCGGTGTTCGTCATCGGATGCGGCGCGGGGGTGACGGCGGGCGCGGTGTCGATCGATCCCCGCGTGGAGCGGGTGACCATCGCCGAGATCGAGCCCCTCGTGGTCAAGACCGTCTCCACCTTCTTCAGCGCCTACAACTTCGACGTCGTCCGCAACCCGAAGGTGCGGGTGAGGCTGGACGACGCGCGGCACGTGCTGCAGACGTCCAGGGAGACGTACGACGCCATCACGTCGGACCCCCTGGATCCGTGGGTGAAGGGCGCCGCGATGCTCTACACGAAGGAGTTCTTCGAGCTGGTGAAGTCGAGGCTGAACCGCGGCGGCGTGGTGACGATCTTCGTGCAGCTGTACGAGAGCAGCGAAGCGGCGGTGAAGAGCGAGATCGCCACGTTCTTCGACGCCTTCCCCCACGGCATCGTCTTCGCGAACACGCTCGACGGCGCCGGCTACGATCTGGTCCTGCTCGGCTCGGCGGAGCCGCTGCATCTGAGCATCGACGACATGGACGCACGGCTCCGCAGCCCGGAGTACGCACCCGTCGCCGCGTCGCTGGGCGAGATTGGCATCCACTCGGCGATGCAGCTGCTGGCCACCTACGGCGGCCGCGGGCAGGACCTGCGGCCGTGGCTCAAGGACGCCGACATCAATCGCGACCGGAATCTGCGGCTCCAGTACCTGGCGGGCCTCGGCCTCAACTTGCGCGAGAGCGCCTTGATCTACAACGGAATGGTGGGGCACCGCCGCTTCCCCGACGACCTCTTCGTCGGCAGCGACGTGCAGAAGTCGGTCCTTCAGGCGGCGATCGAGGGCGGATACTGAGAACGTGAGAAGGTAGAACGTAGAAGGTAGAACGTGAAGAAGGTAGAACGTAGAGAGTGAGAGGGCAGAAACCAACTCGGCCCCGGCCGCTGTTCCTTCTCAGTTCTCCGTTCGACGTTCTACCTTCTCAGTTCCCTATTCGTACCGAAGCGACCGCAGTGGGTCGGCGAGCGTGGCCCGGCGGGCCGGGATGTAGCAAGCCAGGGCGGCGACGGCCGACAAGGTCAGGGCCACGACCGCGTATGTCACCGGGTCGCGCGCGCTGACGCCAAACAGCAGGCTGCTCATCACGCCGCCGAGCGCGAGCGCAACGGCCAGTCCCAACACGAGACCCGCGATCACCGGCCGCAGGCCCTGCGCGATCACCATTCGCTGCACGTCGCCGCTCCGCGCGCCGAGCGCCATCCGGACGCCGATCTCGTTCTGCCGACGCGCCATGGACCACGACACCACGCCGTAGATGCCCACGCAGGCGAGCAGCAGCGCGGACAGGGCGAAGCCGCCCGTGAGCAGCACCTGGAAGCGCCGCCCCGCAACCGAGTCTGCCACGAGACCGTCCATCGTCCGGATCTCGCCAACAACCGTATCGGGGTTGACGCCCCATACGGCCTGCCGCACCGAGCGCGCGACCGCCCGCGGGTCGGCGGCGCTGCGCAGGACGACGTTCATCGTCGGGCGCTCGTTCTTGCTCCAGAATGGCACGTAAACGGTGGGCACGGCCTGCCGGTCGAGCCCGACGCTGACGTCGCGCACGACGCCCGCCACTTCGTAGGCCGGTTCGTCCGGCTGGTTCCGGTTGAACCGCTTGCCCACGGCGGCCTCGCCCGGCCAGAGGACGCGGGCGGTCGCCTCGGAGATCACGGCGAGATTGCGCTGCTTGTCCGTGTCGGCGAAGGTGCCGCCCTGGACGAACGGGATCCCGGCGGCCTGGAAATACCCTGCGCTGCAGAATCTGTAGTTGGTCGGCGGCAGCTCCGCGGTCGGGCGGTGCTCGCCCTCCTTCTGCACCAGGTCCACCCAGTCTTCGCCTTGCAGCGGCAGCGTCGAGATGAGGCCGGCGCGCACCACGCCGGGCGTCGCTTCGAGCCGACGGAGGACGTCCCGGAAGTAGGCCTCGCGCGCGTCGCCACTCGCGAACGAGTTGCGTGGCAGGGTGAGGCGTGTCGCGAGCAGGCGCGCCGTGTCGAAGCCCTTGTCCACGTTGAGCAGGTTGAAGAAGCTGGCGACGAGTAGGCCAGCGACGACGAGCAGCAGCGCGCCGAGCGCCGATTCGGCCGCGACCAGACCCTGTCGGAGCAGCCCTCCGCTTCGCCCCTCCGTCGTGCTGCGCCCGCCGTCGCGGAGCGAGCGCTGCGGATCGGCAGCAGCCGCACGCCATGCCGGGAGCAGGCCGAAGAGGAGACCGCTCAGCACGGAGAGGCCGAGCGCGAACAGCATCACGCGCGCGTCCAGCCGAACCTCGTCGAGGCGCGGAAGGTCGACCGGTGCGCCGGCGAGCACGAGCCTGAGGCCGGCCCAGGAGAGCAAGGCTCCGAGAAGGCCCCCGCAGGCCGCCAGCACCAGGGCTTCCATGATGACGCCGCGAGCCAGCTGGCCTCCCGTGGCGCCGAGCGCGCGCCGGACGGCGATGTCGCGCTGCCGCGCCGTCCCGCGCGCGAGAGCCAGGTTTGCGAGGTTCACGCAGACGATCAATAGCACCACGCCCACCGCGGCGAGCAGCATCAGCAGCGGCTTGCGCGAACTGCCCGTCGCGTCTTCCTGCAGCGGTGTGACGAGCGCCCGCAGGTGCAGCTTGTCCGGCAGGTTGGCGGCGATCGCGGACTGCTGAGTATCCAGTTCGGCGAGCGCCTGCCGGACCGGTATCCCGGGCTTCAGGCGCCCGATGACCGAGTAGTTGAAAGGCCCGAACCACTTGAGCGACTCGCGCCTGATCGCAATCGGCACCCAGACGTCCGCCTTCGACGGCATGCCGACGATCGCGAAGATCTGGCTCTTCGGGAGATGGAAGCTGGCCGGGACCACCCCGATGACCGTGCGCGGAACCCCGTCGAGGGTCATGGCCTGGCCGATCACGCGAGGGTTTCCGCCGAAGCGGTGCTGCCACAACCCCTCACTGATCACCACCACCTTGTCCCGGCCGGGCGCGTCCTCCGCCTCGACGAACAGCCGGCCCGCACGGGCTCGCACGCCGAGCATCGGCAGGAGGTTGGCGGAAACGCGGGCCGCCTCGAGTTGCTGCGGTTCGCCGGCCCCGGTCAGGACGGCGCGGTCGCCCTCGATGATCGCGACCTGCTCGAACGACGCCGCGTGCTCGCGCCAGTAGAAGTAGTGTCGCGCAGCGGCAGGGAGGCGAGGATACGCATTCGCCAACTCGGCGACGACCTCGTTGACGACGACCAGGCGGCCGGGATCCTTGTACTGGAGCGGCTTCAGCAGCACGCCGTCCACGATCGAGAAGATCACCGTGTTGGCCGCGATCCCGAACGCGAGCGTCAGTAGCGCGACAATCGTGTAGGCACGGTCGCGCCGGAGGCCGCGCAGGGCAAATCGCAAGTCCCTCCAGGCGGACATCGGTAGCACCCCCGCCTACGATTACGGCCGGCGCCGGCGAATGGTTCCCCTGCGCGGTACTTTCCGCGTTCGAGATTGCCAAATCCGCTAATCGTTCCGCTCAACGCAGAGACGCTGCGAACGCAAGACGTCTATATTGGCTTTCTTCTCCGCGTCATCCGCGTCGGGGGTTCACGGACTCATCGCAGCGTGACGGAGAATCGTTAAATCCGAGCCAAATCTGCCAAATCCCAGATGCGCCGTATCTCCCCCGTTGTCGCCGCCCTCGCGGCCCTCGTCCTGCTGCTCTTTCCGGCGACGCCGCCTCTCGTGCGTGTCACCCGGATCGAACGGACCGCATCCGTGTCGATTACCGGCCCAAACGGAAGCGAGCCGCTCTATGAAGTGCAGGACTTCCAGCCTGGAGACGGCCCGGACGCCGCAACGGCCGCGCTCGTGCGCGACGTGCTCAGGCAGGACCTCGAGTTCGAAGGCGCGTTCGAAATCGCCGGCGGAACAGCCGCGCAGCCTGTCGCTGGTCGCGATCCGGACGGCCTCGTCGTGGGCAGCCTGAGCCAGGCGGGCGGCATGCTCGAGATGGAGGTGCGGATCATCAAGGTGGCCACCGGCGAGGAAGCGTTCGCGCGCGGCTACACCGCGCCCGCAGCCCAGGCGCGTCTTGTGGCGCACACCGCCGCGGATGAGGTCCTGCTCGCGCAGGCCGGCATAAAAGGGGTGTCGCGCACGCGGCTGGCCTTCGTGTCCGATCGCGGGGGCACGCGGCGCGAGTTGGGCGGGATGATCCGCCGCTTCAAGGAAGTGTGGACCGCGGACTACGACGGCGCCAACCAGCAGCGCCTGACTTCAGATGGCGACCTCGACATGACGCCGAGCTGGGCGCCGGACGGGCGCGCCATCGCGTACACCTCGTTCCGGCGCGGCTTCCAGGACATCTTCATCACGTCCCTCGACGACCGCCGGGTCGAAAGCCCGACGAGGGGCGCCGGCAAGAACTGGCTGCCAGCGTGGTCGCCCGACGGCGGGCGCATCGCGTTCACGTCCGGCCGCGAGGGCAACGAGGAAATCTACGTCGTGAACCGCGACGGATCGGACCTCCGCCGCCTCACGCGCCACCCTGCCATCGACACTTCGCCCACCTGGTCGCCCGACGGCGGGCGCATCGCGTTCACCTCCAACCGGACGGGCTCGCCGCAGATCTGGGTGATGAACGCCGACGGGTCGAGCCCGCAGGCACTGACCACCGAAAAGTACTGCGACCGCCCCAGCTGGTCGGCCGGGACGGACGCCGAGATCGCGTACGTCTCCAAGACGACGACGGGCTTCGACATCAAGGTCATCAACCCGGCGACCGGCGCCGGGCGCCAACTCACCTTCGGACACGGCTTCAACGAGAGCCCCGCCTTCGCGCCCAACGGCCGGCACATTGCCTTCGCGTCCACCTATCGCGGCGGGGAGCAGATCTGGGTCATCAGCCGGACAGGAACGGGCCTCCGGCAGGTCACGACCACCGGCAACAACTCGATGCCGGCATGGAGCCGGTAGGCGAGCAGGGCTGAAGCCCTGCTCCTTCCGGTGCTTCCCGGCCGCGGCACCCCGATTGCTCTTTGCAGGTCGCGCCTCCTGAAGACTTCAAGCTGGGGCGATGCATCGACACAAAACAGAAAGCGGCTTCTCACCCATCGGAACTCATCGGAGCCCCCATGCCCCTGTCTTCACAGCTTCCGCGCACCAGGCGTGTCGCCCTTCGTCGGACCTTCATCCTCCTCCAAACGATCGCCGCGCTCCTCGCTCTTGTCGTCGGCCTGCAGGCGTTCGGCACCTGGGCACCGGAGACCAACTTGCCGAGCGCGATCCAGGAGGTTTCGGTCACCGCGCTCAACGGGCAGGTGTATGTCGTCGGCGGCTCGCTCAACCAGGTGCGTTCCAACGCGACGCGCGCCTTCGATCCAAGCAACCGGGTGTGGGCCTCCAAATCACCGTATCCGGGCACCGCGCGGGATCACATGGGCATCGTCAGCGTCGGATCCCTGCTATACCTGATCGGAGGCGTCACCGCGTGGCCGCAGCCCTCGGTGACCACGGTTCAAAAGTACGACCCGTCCACGAACAGCTGGACCGCGCTCGCGCCGCTTCCCGCTGCGCGAGGCGCGATGGGCGTCGCCACGCTCAACGGGAAGATCTACGCGGCCGGCGGCATCCGCGCGGGCGTGTCCGTGAACGACTTCGCGGTCTACGATCCGGCTGGCAACACCTGGACGACGCTGCCGCCGCTGCCGACCACCCGCGATCACCTCACCGCCGCGGCGGTGAACGGTAAGATCTACGCGATCGGCGGGCGCAACGCCGGCACCTGCTCACCGCTGAAAACGGTTGAGATCTACGACCCCGCCACCAACGCGTGGAGTGCCGGGGCGCCGATGATCAACGGCCACGCCGGGCACGCTACCGGCGTGGCGAACAACCACGTCCAGGTGTTTGGCGGCGAGGGCAACCCGACCAACTGCGGCGCCATCGCGACGGCCGAGGACTTCGACCCGGCTGCCAATACCTGGACGGCGTTGCCGAACATGCCAACGCCGCGGCACGGCACGGGCGGCGCGACGATTGGCAGCAGCATTTACGTCCCTGGCGGCGCCACGGCGAGCGGCGACGCGGCCACCTCCGTCCACGAGCGGTTCGACGCGGTGGCGAGCGCCTCTCCTCTCCCCTCGCCCTGGACGAGCCAGGACATCGGGGCCGTCGGCGCCCAGGGCAGCGCCTCGTATTCGAACGGCACGTTCACGATCCAGGGAGCCGGCGCCGACATCTGGGGCACGGCGGACGCGTTCCAGTTCGTGTCGCAGCCGCTCTCCGGCGACGGCCAGATCACGGTGCGCATCGTCGGCCTCCAGAACACGAACACGTTCGCGAAGGCCGGCGTCATGGTTCGGCAGGCGCTGACGGCTGGCAGCGCGCACGTCCTCCTCGACCTCAAGGGCGGCGGCGGCCTCGAGTTGATGACGCGGCCGTCCAGCGGCGCGCAGACGACGTTCATCGCGGGCGCGAACGGCGGCGCGCCGGCCTGGGTGCGGCTCACGCGCAGCGGGTCCACGATCACCGCGCTCACCTCCACCGACGGCCAGGCGTGGACGAGCGTCGGCAGCACGACGGCCTTCACCGGCAGCGCGTTCGTGGGGCTGGCGGTCACCAGTCACGTGGCGGGTGTATTGACGACCGCCACAATCGACAACGTCACCTTGTCGTCGGGAGGTGGCACCACCGGGGTCCCTCCGACCGTATCGCTCACCAGCCCGTCCAACGGCGCGAGTTACACGGCGCCGGCCACGATCCCCTTCGCGGCCACCGCGGCGGACTCGGACGGTAGCGTCGCGCGCGTGGACTTCTACGCCAACAACGCACTCGTCGGCAGCGGCACCTCCAGCCCCTACAGCTTCAACTGGACGAACGTGCCAGCCGGCAGCTACGCGCTGACCGCGAAGGCCACGGACAACACCGGCCTCCAGACAACGTCGAGCGCGGTCAACGTCACGGTCACAGGCACGACAGGAGGCACCCTGCCTGCCCCGTGGCAGCAGCAGGACATCGGGTCGGTCGGCGCCGCAGGCTCCGCCACCGTGTCCAACGGCACGTACACCGTGAACGGCGCGGGAGCCGACATCTGGGGCACGGCGGACGCGTTCCACTACGTGTACCAACCGCTGAACGGCGACGGGCAGATTACCGCGCGCGTGACGGGCGTGCAGAACACCAACTCGTTCGCCAAGGCCGGCGTGATGATCCGCGAGACGCTGACGGCCGGCTCGGCACACGCGCTCCTCGATCTGAAGGGGGGCGGCGGCGTGGAGTTCATCGCGCGCACCCCGAGCGGCGGCTCGACGACGTTCGTCGCCGGCGGCTCCAACCTCGCCCCCGTCTGGCTGCGCCTGGCGCGCACCGGGACGACGATCACCGCCTCGGTGTCGTCCGATGGAGGATCCACCTGGCCCGTCCTCGGCTCGACGACTGTTTCGATGGCGACGTCGGTCTTTGTCGGGCTCGCCGTCTGCAGCCACGTCACCGGCACGACGACGACGGGCACCTTCGACAACGTCGCGGTGGGCGCCGTGAGCACGCCGCCGCCGTCCGTCAGCTTCACGCCGAAGACCATCGCGGTGGCTGGAACCGCGTCGGGCACGGCGGTCGGCATCAACGGCTTCAACGGTCCCACCAGCCTGACCGTCGGACCGGACGGGCGCTTGTACACCTCGGTCGTCAACGGCAAGCTGTTCGTCATGACGATCGATCAGGCGAAGCTGGGACAGGCGGGGCAGGTGCCGGTGACGGCGGTGCAGGAGTTCGACGACATCTACCTCCACCCGTCGCTCACCTGCAACATCAACAACGACCCGTTCAACTGCCAGCAACTGAGCTCGACCGGTTCCGGCCGGCAGGTGACCGGCATCGCGATCGACCCGGCGAGCACGGCGAGCAAGGTGATCCTCTACGTCAGTAACAGCGGCCTGGGGAAGGCCAGCACCGACATCACGCTCGACACCTACAGCGGCACCATCACGCGCCTCGTCTTCGAGCCCGATCCGGCCAACGCCGCCAGGCAGGTGATCACGAGCAACCAGGACCTGGTGGTCGGCCTGCCCCGCTCGCGCGAGGCACACTCGATCAACGGCATGACGATCGGCAGCGACGGGTGGCTCTATCTCTCGGTGGGCGGCAACACCAACGCCGGCCAGCCGAGCACCTTCTTCGCGAACCTGCCGGAGTACTTCCTCTCGGCGTCCGTGGTGCGCCTGAACCTCGCCTCACTGGTCGGCCGCACCCTGCCGGTGGACGTCCACAACGTCAAGCAGAGGTCGGACCTTACGCCGCTGCAGGGCGTGTTCGAGCTGCATGCCACCGGCTACCGGAACGGCTACGACCTGTTGTGGCACAGCAACGGGCGCCTGTATCTCAACAGCAACGCGGCCAACCAGAGCCAGGGCAACACGCCGGGCACCACGGACGGCTGCTCGACGCCGTCCATCAGCCCGGGCGACCAGCCGGACACCCTGAACCTGGTGACGGCCGGCATTTACGGCGGGCACCCGGACCCTGCTCGCGGCGAGTGCGTGTGGGGGGACGGGACGATCTACAGCCCCGATCTCCAGCCGCTCTCGACCTTCAGGGCGCCGATCACCAAGTACGTGAACGGTGGCAGCAGCGACGGCATCGCCGAGTACAAATCGGACGCATTCAACGGCGCCCTGCGGGGCAACCTCATCTCCGCCACCTACGCGGGGGACCAAACCGTGCGGCGCGTGATCCTCTCGCCCGACGGCAGCTCGGTGCAGCAGGTGTCGGCGCTGGGCACCTTCGTCCAACCGCTCGACGTGTGGGTGGACGTGTCGGGCAACGTGTGGGTCGCGGAGTACGGCGCCAACCGCGTCACCGTCCTCGTCCCGACGGTGCTGCCCTCCTGCCCGGTGCCGAACTCCGACCCGAAGACGGTGGACAGCGACGGCGACGGCTATACCGACTACGACGAGCAGTCGAACGGCACCGATCCGTGCAGCGCCGCCAGCAAGCCGGCGGACTTCGACGGCGACAAGGTGAGCGACCTGCTCGACGCGGACGACGACAACGACGGGATCGCGGACACCCAGGACCAGCTGCAGCTCGACCCCCAGAACGGCTCCGCCACCGCCGTGCCTCTCGGCCTCGAATGGAATCCGAGCGATCCGGCCTACGGCAACGTGGCCAACACCGGGTTCACGGGGACGCAGATCTCGAGCAAGGCCGCGGTCGATGCGGCAAGCGGCCACGCGATCGTCAAGGAAGGCATCCATCCCGGCGACGCCGGCGGCCACCTCACGGTGTGGACCTACAACGGCACCGCGCAGGGCGCGTCGAACAACCAGGTGAACGCGCTGCAGATCGGGTTCGACAGCACCACTGCCTTCCGCATATACAGCCGGATCGTGCAGCCGTTCACCGGCGTCACGCCGGCGGCTGGGCACGTTGGCTCGATCTTCTTCGGACCGAACGAGGACAACTACGCGCGCCTGGCGCTCGTCGGGACGGCTGGCGGCGGAAAGGCGCTGCAGTTCGCGGTGGAAACCGCCGGCTCGTTCGTCGTGCAGGCGACGCTCGATCTCAGCGCCACCACGATCGACAACCTCGACGTCTTCATCGTCGGCAGCGCGTCGGCGCACACGCTGACGGCGTATTACGACCTGAACACGAGCGG
The DNA here is from genome assembly GCA_963724775.1 of uncultured Acidobacteriota bacterium. Taxonomy (GTDB): domain Bacteria; phylum Acidobacteriota; class Vicinamibacteria; order Vicinamibacterales; family Fen-181; genus CAVRWB01. The sequence goes on along the minus strand of CAVRWB010000010.1, from coordinate 29,195 downwards.
CACGATGACGGCGCTCGGCTCGGCGGTCTCCGTCCCGGCCGGCTGGTTCAGCAACAATGCCGGTGCCGCCGCGAACACCTCGCTTGCCGGCATCATGGTGAGCCAGGGCGCAGCCGCGCAGATGGCGTTCGGCTTCGACTTCTTCAGGATTGACCGGAACGTGACCGCGCCGCCCCCGCCTGGTCCGCCTGCCGCGCCGGCCAACCCGGTGCCCGCGGACGGGGCGACGAACGTCTCGACCACGACCTCCCTCGCGTGGAGCGCGTCGGCCAACGCGACGTCCTACGACGTGGCGTTCGGCACGAGCAACCCGCCGCCCACCGTGTCCAGCGGGCAAACGACGACGACCTACCAGCCGTCGGCGGCGTTGGCGGCGAGCACGAGGTACTTCTGGAGGGTGACCGCCAAAGGGCCAGGCGGGACGACAGCCGGATCGGTCTGGTCGTTCACGACGGCGACGGGCACCACGCCTCCGCCGCCCACCGGCAACGTCGTCCTCTACGCGAGCGACGTGCCCGCGGCCAACCTGCACGGATGGAGCACGGCCGCCGACGCGACGTCGCCGAACGGGATCAAGCTGGTGACGCCCGACACCACCGCCGCAAACACCACCGCGCCGCTCGCCAACCCGTCGCAGTACTTCGACGTGACGTTCAGCGCCCCGGCCGGCACGCCCTACAAGATCTGGCTGCGACTGAAAGCGCTGAACAACAACAAGTTCAACGACTCGGTGTGGGCGCAGTTCTCGGATGCCCGCGTGAACGGCAGCGCGGTCTACCCGATCGGCAGCACGTCGGGCCTGCTCGTCAACCTGGCGACCGATTCGACCGGATCCAGCCTGAATGGGTGGGGCTGGCAGAACGGCGCCTATTGGCTGTCGCAGGCGGTCACGGTGACCTTCGCGACAAGCGGCACGCACACGCTGCGGATCCAGATCCGCGAGGACGGCGTGCAACTCGATCAAATGGTCCTGAGCAGCACGACGTACCTGAACTCGCCGCCAGGGCCGGTGACGAACGATTCGACGATCGTGGCCAAGTGACGGGTAAAGGGTGCACCACGGGTGCACGGGTGCAAAGGTGCAAGGTGCAGGACACTGCACGGCATGCACCTCGTGCACCCGGGGCCCCGGTGCATCCGTGCACCTGTGCACCCGTTACTCCCTGTCGTGCTAGCATCTGTCCAGCCGTGCGCCCCCGCGGCCTCGGGGGAACACCATGGCTCGCCGGGTCCTCGCCCAGCAGTGCGCTCGCGCTCGTCCTCCTCCCCGGAGCGCCTACGCGCAGGCCGGCGAAGAAGGGGCGTCGCCCTACACAGTGACCGGCGGGCAGCCTGGCCCTTCTGAACAGCGCGGGGCCATCTATCTGTCCGCGCTCGTCAACCTGCCCTGGAGCCAGGGGCTGACGTCGGACGAGTTCCAGATCTATGTCTTGCCGCCGGGCGGGCTCACCGTCGGGTGGTCGGTGCTCGGCGGCGTCCTCGTCGCGGCGCATGCGAGCGTGGAGTTCGAGTTCGCGCGAACGGGGATCCTGGAGCGCACGGAACCCACACGCTACGGGTTCACCTACCACGAAGAGCGTCGGGACAACTTCTTCACGACGGCCGTCCGCATCCACACGCAACCGCATCGCGCCCTGGAGGTCGAGCCGGTCTTCGGCTTCGACGTCGTGAAGGAGGAAACGTGGAGCGCGTCGGAGCGCGTGCCCTACGTTGGCGGCCCCGTGGAGGAATCACCGCGATACAAATCGACGCTCCCCGCCGCGGCAGGCTTCTCGTTCGGCGCCGATCTCCGCGCCGGCGCCGGCCGCACGGCCCTCGTCGTCGCGTTCCGCGCGCACCGCACCTTCTGGGGCGGCACCGGCGACTTCGACGACACCAAGCAATGGACGATCCGGCCCGGGGTGGGATTGAGGTTTGTCTTCTGACTGCCAAGCGCAAGGGTGTCAGGGCGCAAGAGTGCAAGTGTGCAGGTGCGAGAAGTGCTGAGTGCTGAGTGCGAGAAGTCTCCGTGTGCCGTGTGCTGTCTGCCGTGATGGTGTTACCTGCTCCGCCTTGGGACCGAATCTCCGGAATCCCAATGAACCGTCGCCTTTCTGTCCTGTTCCCGCTCGTCCTCGCCCTGCTGCTCGTCGCCCCGGTCGGCGGCCAGCAAGCTCGTCTCGGCTACTACCGCTTCCCGGCCCTCTGGCACGACACGATCGTCTTCACGGCCGAAGGCGACCTCTGGCGGGTCCCGGTCACCGGCGGCGTCGCGCAGCGGCTGACCTCGCACCCCGCGCGAGGAGACTCGGCCGGCGATCTCGCCCGACGGCAAGACCGTCGCGTACTCGGCGGCGTACGAGGGGCCGACCGAGGTCTACACCCTGCCGCTCGAGGGCGGGGTGCCCGTGCGACAGAGCTACGACGGCGGGAGCGCGCTCGTGGTCGGCTGGACGCCGTCCGGGCGAGATCCTCTACGCCACCCGCCGGTACTCGCACCCTGCCCGACGCGCAGCTGTTCGCGTGGACCCGGCGAAGCGGACGCGCGCGATCCTGCCGCTCGCGCAGGCGAGCGACGGCGCCTACGACCGAGTCGGGCCGAACGCTCTTCTTCACGCGGCTCGCGTTCCAGGGCAGCCACACGCGCCGCTACCGCGGCGGCACCGCGCAGAACCTCTGGAAGTTCGTGGAGGGCAGCGAGGCCGCCCCGCTCACCGGCGACTACGCCGGCACCAGCAAGACGCCGATGGTGTGGAACGGCCGCGTCTACTTCGCCAGCGACCGCGACGGCAGCGATGAACATCTGGTCGATGGCGGTGGCCGGCGGCGACCTGAAGCAGCACACCCACCACCGCGGCTACGACGTGCAGTCGCCCTCGCTGTCCGACGGCCGCATCGCCTACCAGCTCGGGCGCCGACATCCGCCTGCTCGACATCGCGGACCGGCGAGGACAAGCGCGGTTCCGATCACGCTCGTGTCCGACTTCGACCAGCTGCGCGAGAAGTGGGTGACGAACCCGATGGACTGGGTGACCTCCGCGCACCTCTCGCCGAACGGCGATCGCGTCGTCCTCACCGCGCGCGGCCAGGTGTTCGTGGCGCCCGCCCAGCAGGGCCGCATCGTCGAGGCGACGCGCAACAGCAAGGTGCGCTACCGCAACGCGCGCTTCCTCCCGGACGGCAAGTCGGTCCTCGCGCTGTCGGACGAGAGCGGCGAGGTCGAGTTCTGGCGCGTGCCGGCCAACGGCGTGGGCGCCGCGACGCAGCTGACGACCGACGGCAAGGTGCTGCGCTGGGACGGCCTTCCCTCGCCCGACGGCAAGTACATCGCGCACCACGACAAGGACCAGCCGCCTCTGGATCTACGACGTCGCAGAAGAAGACCCAGACCAAGGTGGCCGAGGCGCTCGACGGCGGACTTCGACGACGTCCAGTGGTCGCCCGACAGCCGCTGGCTGGCGTTCGACGTGCCCGGCCCCAACCAGCTGTCGCGCATCTCCATCTGCGAGGCGGCGACCGGCCGCGTCACGCCGGTCACCTCCGATCGCTACGACAGCCAGAGCCCGGCGTGGAGCCCGGACGGCAAGTGGCTCTACTTCCTGTCCGACCGCAACTTCGAATCGGTCGTCGGCAGCCCGTGGGGATCGCGCCAGCCGGAGCCGTTCTTCGACAAGCAGACGAAGATCTACGGCCTCGCGCTGAAGCAGGGCGAGCGCTCGCCCTTCGCCGCCGGACGACGAACTGCACGCTCCGCAGAAAGCCGACAAGGACGAGAAGAAGCGGAGACGAAGGACGATCAAGAGAGAGCACGAGTAAGACCGAGACGAAGACCCGGTAGGACAGGCGTCCCGCCGGCGCCAAGCCAGGCGTCGCCTGCGCCAAGCCGGCCAAGCCGGCGCCTGCCGCAGACCACAAGGACGAGGCCAAGGACGCGAAGCAGCCGTGAAGGTGGACATCGACCTCGCCGGCATCGAATCGCGCCTCATCGAGGTCCCCGTGCCGGCCGGCAACTACTCCGACCTCTCGGCCGACGGCAAGCGGCTCTACTTCGTGTCCCGTGACGCCGGCCGCGGAGCCAAGCCGGCGCTGAAGACGCTTCCCGTTCGAGAACAAGAAGCCCGAGCTCGAGACCTTCGTCGAGGACGTATCCGACTACGAGCTGTCGCTCGACGGCAAGAAGGTGCTGGTTCGCGAAGGCGAAGGACCTCTACGTCCTCGACGGCGGCGCCAAGGCGCCGGCGGCAGCCGAGATGGCGAAGAAGCAGGTGCCGCTCAGCGACTGGACGTTCCGGCTCGACCCGCGCGAGGAGTGGCGGCAGATGTTCACCGAGGCCTGGCGCCTCGAGCGCGACTACTTCTACGACCGCGGCATGCACGGCCTCGACTGGCCGGCGATCAAGGCCAAGTACCAGCCGCTCGTCGACCGCGTGACCGACCGCGACGAGCTGAGCGACGTCCTGGCGCAGATGGTGAGCGAGCTCTCGGCGCTCCACATCTTCGTGCGCGGCGGCGACCGCGCGGGAAGGGCAGGACCGCGTGACGCCGGCCTCGCTCGGCGCCCGGCTGGTCAGCGCGACGAGGCGGCGGGCGGCTACCGGGTCGATCACATCTACCGGACCGATCCCGACCGGCCCGATCGCCTCGTCGCCGCTGCGTCAAGCCCGGCGTGGACGTGTCGGAGGGCGACGTCATCGAGATGGTCAACGGCGTGCCAGCCGCTGTCCGTGCCGGACGTCGGCATGCTGCTGCGCAACCAGGCAGACAAGCAGGTGCTGCTGCGCGTGAAGCCGAAGGCGGGCGGCGCGGCGCGCGACGACGATCGTCGTGCCGATGACGGCGTCGCGCGAGAACGACCTGCGCTACGACGAGTGGGAGTACACGCGGCGCCTGGCCGTCGAGAAGGCGGGCGCCGGCAAGATCGGCTACGTCCACCTGCGCGCGATGGGCGGCGACAACATGGCGCGAGTGGTATCGCGACTTCTACCCGGTCTTCGACCGCGACGGGCTGATCATCGACGTCCGCCACAATCAGCGGCGGCAACATCGACAGCTGGGTCCTCGAGCCGCTGCTGCGCAAGGCCTGGTTCTACTGGCAGCCGCGCGTCGGCCGGCCCGACCTGGAACATGCAGTACGCCTTCCGCGGCCACGTCGTCGTGCTGTGCAACGAGCAGACGGCGTCGGACGGCGAGGCGTTCGCCGAGGGCTTCCGGCGGCTGGGCCTCGGCAAGGTGATCGGCACGCGCACGTGGGGCGGCGAGATCTGGCTCAGCTCGAGCAACTTCGCTCGTCGACCGCGGCATCGCGACGGCCGCCGAGACCGGCGTGTACGGCCCCGAGGGCCAGTGGCTCATCGAAGGCCACGGCGTCGATCCGGACATCGTCGTCGACAACCTGCCGCACGCCACCTTCAAGGGCGACGACGCGCAGCTGGACGCCGCCGTGAAGTACCTGCTGGAGCAGATCAAAACGAAGCCGGTCCCGGTGCCGCCTCCGCCGCCGTACCCCATCAAGCGGGGAGGGGAAGGCGACGAAGAAGTAGAACGAAGAAGTGTAGAACGCAGAAGTTAGAACGCAGAACTTGGAACGTAGAACTTGGAACGGAGACGTTAGAAGCGAGAACTCGGCAACAACCCCGCCTTCTCCGTTCTACGTTCTCCGTTCTACGTTCTACGTTCCCCGTTCTCAGTCCCTCCCGTCCGTACCGTCGCCGTGATCGTCGCGCACGTCCGTCCCCTGGCCGCAGGGCCGGGGCGGACCCTGTAGGGCCCGACGGCGGCGGGGACGATGAAGGTCTCCGCGTAATGGACGAGGAACGGCTCGAAGGCTCCGTCCGGGCTCTCGACCACCGCTTCCCCGCCCTCCACCAGGTTCAGCACGTTCACGCCTTCGCCAGTGTGGCGCGGCACCGGCTTCTCGAACCAGTGCCGCCGCGTCTCGATGAACTCGCGCTCGTGCAACCCGGTCCGCTCCTCGCGCCAGCCGTCGCCGGTCGCGACCGGCTCGATCCGATTGACCAGGTTGCGCTCCACCCAGCGCGTCGTGCGGTCCCACTGGATGTTGCGGAGACCGTGATCGAGGTGGATCGGCCGCGGCCGGCCGTCGAGCCCCATGCGGCCCCAATCCCACAGCTTGAAGGTGAAGATGTACGGCGTGGCGCTGATCTCCAGCACCATGGCGTTGGCGCCCGAGCAGTGGACGGTGCCGCCGGGGATGAGGAAGTGGTCGTGCTTCTTCGCCGGCCAGCGGTTGGCGTAGCGGTCCGCGGGGAACGGCGGCCCACCGGCCTGCGCCGCGCGCAGGTCGCGCGCCATCGCCTCCCGCTCGATGCCCTCGCGGAGGCCGAGGTACACGCTGGCATCCGGCGCCGCATCCAGCAGGTAGTAGCTCTCGTCCTGCGTGTAGTGCATGCCGAACGCGTGCTGGATGTACTCGGTGAGCGGATGCACCTGGAACGAGAGGTTCCCGCCGCGCATCGTGTCGAGCCAGTCGAACCGGATGGGAAACTCGTCGCCGAAGCGCGCGTGGACGGCGTCGCCGAGCAGCGGGCGCGGCCGGTCGAACACGAGGTCGATCGACGGAATCTCGACGCGCGTGCCGTCGATGCGGAGGAGCAAGCTGTTCTCCTCCGGGACGCAGTCGAAGCACCAGCCGTAGTCGTCGACCGATCGATCGAGGTCGCAGACCTCGCGCATCCACGTTCCGCCCCACGGCGCCGGATCGAAGAACGGCACCACGCGGAACGGCCTCGTCGCCGCCTGGTGGAGGCCGCGCCGAACCGCCTCGCCGTCGGCCAGCTTGGGCGCTCGAGCGGCGTTGGTGTCGAGGATGAAGTCCCAGCGCGGGATGAGCGGCCGCTTCCACCGGTCGCACACCCTCCAGTCGACGAAGAACGCGCGCTTGTACTGGAGCCCGGGCGCCAGCGCCCGGTTCTCGACGCCGAGATTGCTCGACTCGCCGCGGCGATAACGGTTCTGCGCTTCCCAGCGCGCAAGGTCCGCGTAGACGAGAATGTCCGCCTGCGCGACGAGCGCGGCGCCGCACCCGACCACGAGGACGAGGCCGGCCTCGATCGCCTCGGCCCGGCCGCGCAGCCGTTCCACCGGCTGGCGTCGAAGAACTGCGGCAGCGTCAGCCCCGAGAGGAATCCGAAGACCGGGTCGTCTCCTCCGAGGAACGGCGCGACCAGGGCATCGATCTGGGCCGGCGGCCGCATCGCCTCGCAGGCGCGGATGGCCAGCGCCGGCGAAAGGCGCCGCGACAGCTCTCGCGCGATCGCGTCCTCGTGCACCCCGGTGTAGCACTCGATGGCAAGCACGGTCCGCGCCGCCCGCCGGGCGGCGACGGCGTCGCGCAGTCGCGAGGCAATTGCGTCCCAGCCGGCCGCACACGCGCCGCCAGAGCCGGGAACATCGACGAAGGGATGCTTGTCGTACACGAGGCGTCCTCTACGCCCATCGGTCATTCGCCAATCGTCGTTCGCCAATCGTCACTCGCCATCGTCACTCGTCCTTCGCCACCCGAGCCTCCTCTCCATGAGCCACGCCACTCCCAGCATGCCGGCGTCGTTGCCGAGCTCTGCGGAGACGATGTCCACCGAGCCCCAGGGACTCCACGCGTGACGTGCGACGTGCGCGCGCACCGGCCGGAGGATCGCCTCGCCCGCCTGCATCACGCCGCCGCCGAGAATCAGCCGTTCGAGATCGTAGGCGTGGATCATGGACACCGCCGCGGCCGCCCACACGCTCACGCTCCGATCGCGGAGCGCCGCCGCCACGGCATCGCCGGCCGCCGCGAGGCGAAACACCGCGCGGTAGTCCAGCGTGTCCGCCGAGGCCAGCGCGCTGGCGGCAAACTCCGGGTGGGCGCGCGCCATCGGCGCGAGCGCCCAGCCTGACGCCTCCGCCTCCGCACACCCGAGCCCGCCGCACGTGCACTCCGCGCCGCCCACGTTCGCGACGAAGTGGCCGCCCAGGTTGCCGGCGGAGCCGTGACGCCCGCGCAGCGGCACGCCGTCGAGGATCACCGACGACCCGATGCCGGTGCCGAGCGTCAGCATGCCCACGTCGCGGCAGCCGCGGGCCGCGCCGTACGCCCACTCGCCCGCCAGCGCCGCGTTGGCGTCGTTGACGACGAACACTGGCAGATCCATGACGCTGCGTACCGTCGCACCCACGTCCAGCGTCCGGGCGTCGTCGAACTTGCCCGCAGGCGTCGACAGAATGCGCTGGGTCTGCGGGCTCGACGACAGCGGGAAACGCGAGGCCCAGGCCCTGGATCTCGTCGCGCCCGATGCCGATCTGCCGGCACAAACTCTCGGCGCAGGCCGCCATGCGGCTGAGGGCAGCCGCGAGACCCTGGCCGGCGTGGGCCGGAATGCCGGCGCGGGCCAGGATGCGGCCTGCGGACACCAGTCCCAGCTTGATCTCGGTGCCGCCGACGTCGGACGCGAGGATCGTCATCGGCTGAAATGGTTCACCCCGCGCCGCGGGGTGTCAACGTTTTCAATTTTCCGTTATCTTCCCGTCTTATGGCATCCACCCGCCCGCTCGCCCTCGTCACCCTCGTTGCGGCCACCGGCGGCTTCCTGTTCGGGTACGACACGGCGGTCATCAACGGCGCCAACCAGTACCTCAGGGCGCACTTCGCGCTGGGGCCCGCGCAGGAGGGATTGGCCGGGGCGAGCGCGATCCTCGGGTGCATCCCGGGCGCCATGGCCGCAGGATTCCTCGGCGACCGGTTCGGGCGGCGAAAGGTGCTGTTCCTCTGTGCGATCCTCTACGCGGCCTCCGGGCTGCTCTCGGCGCTGCCGCGGACGTTCGGCGAGTTCCTCGCCGCCCGCTTCATCAGCGGACTGGGCATCGGCGCCTCGTCGATGATCATCCCGGTCTACATCGCGGAGCTCGCACCGCCGGAACGGCGCGGGCGCCTCGGCTCGCTCTTCCAACTCGGCATCGTCACGGGCATCTTCCTCACGCTGTTCGCCAATGCCTGGATCCAGGGCCTCGGCGACGCCGCCTGGAACGCGTCGGCCGGATGGCGGTGGATGCTGGGCGCCGAGGTGGCGCCGGCGACCATCCTGCTGGCCCTGCTGCTGTTCGTGCCCGAAAGCCCGCGCTGGCTGGCGCACCGCACACCGACGCGCCTTCGCCAAGGCTACGCCAGACAGGCGTCGGGCAATGCTCCAGCGTTGCCAGAACAGGGCCGCTTCACCGAGCTGTTCGAGCCGCGCTTCCGCACGCCGATCGTCATCGCCGTCGGCCTGATGGCGCTCTCGCAGTTCAGCGGCATCAACGCAGTCATGTATTACTCGACCAAGATCTTCGCGACGGCAGGAGTCGGGCTGCAGGATGCGTTTGGCTCGTCGGTGGTGGTGGGGCTCGTGAACCTGCTGTTCACGTTCGTGGCGATCGGCCTCGTCGATCGCGCGGGGCGCCGCCCGCTGCTGCTCGTCGGCCTCACCGTGCAGGTGGTGGCGCTCGGCGTGGTCGGGTGGCTCTTCAGCGCCGGGGTGAGCGGTCTGCCCCTGCTCGCGGCCATCCTCGTCTTCATCGCCGCCTTCGCGATGGCGCTCGGACCGATTCCCTGGATCCTCTGCTCCGAGCTGTTTCCGACGCGCATCCGGGGCCGGGCGATGTCGCTCGCCACCTTCACGATCTGGACGTCGTGCTACGTCGTGGCGCAAACGTTTCCCATGCTCAACGACTCGCCCGCCGTCGGTCCTGCCGTGACGTTCTGGGCCTACACCGCCTGTAGCCTGGCCGCCCTGCTCCTCGTCGCCTGGCTGGTGCCGGAGACGAAGGGCCGGACGCTCGAGGAGATCGAAGGACGGTGGACGGGGGCAGAAGGTAGAAGGTAGAACGTAGAAGGTAGAACGTAGAAGGTAGAACGTAGAACGTAGAACGTAGAAGGTTTCGCCCTTCCCCAACATCACTGATGAGACGGTGTGGCACAGGCCTTGAAGGCTGGGGTGCGTGCCTCCGCCCTCCGATCCCGGCACGGCCATCCCGTTGATGACCGGCACGATGACGCGATACGCGCTGCTCGCCGTGAACATCGCCATCGGCCTGGTGATGATGCCGTTCACCGTCCGTCACCTCGGCGCGGCCGACTACGGTCTCTGGATGCTCGTTGCGTCGCTCACGTACTACCTCCAGCTGCTCGACCTCGGATACGGCAGTGGGATCGTCCGGCAGGTGACCGACGCGGACGCGCACCACGACGTCGAACGCGTCAACCGGATCCTGAGCACGTTTGTCGGCGTATACGGCGCCATTGGCGTCGCGGCCGCTGTCGGCGTCGCGGGCCTCATCTTCTTCGTGGTTCCGCGCTTCCCGCGCATCACGCCCGAGCAGGTGCCCACGGCGCAGGCGCTGCTCGCCATCACCGGCCTCCGCGTGGTCGTCGGCTTCCCGATGTCGGTCTTCGGCGCCATCACCAACGCGCGCCAGCGTTTTGCCCTGAACAACAGCGTCGCAATCGTCGTCGCGCTGGCGAACGCGGGCATCACGGTCGCCGTGCTGTCGTCCGGCCACGGCCTGGTGGCCCTCGTCGCCGCCACGACGGCCTTCAGCCTGCTCGGCTACCTGGCGTACGCGTGGACCGCGCACCTGGCCTTCCCCGCGCTCGACATCCGGCCGAGGCTGTTCGACCGGCGGATCGTGCGCGAGGTGACGACGTTCAGCATCTACTTCTTCATGATCGACATCGCCGTGCAGATCGGCTTCAACCTCGACAACGTCATCATCGCCGGCTTCCTCGGCACGACCGCCGTCGCCGTCTACGCGGTCACGCTCCGGATCGCCGACTACCAGCGCCAGCTCTGCAACCAGTTCAACAACCTGCTATTCCCCGTCGTCGTGCGCTTCGGCAGCGTCGGCCGCACGGACGCGCTTCGCGACACGCTGGTTGAGGGCACGCGCATCGCCGTCGTCATGGTCGTCGGCGTGACGATTTGCGTAATCGGCTTCGCTTCGCCGCTCGTCCGTGCCTGGATGGGACCAGGCTTCGAGGGCAGCATCGCCCCCTTGATCGTCCTCGCCATCACGGGCGTCGTCCTCGTTGGCCAGGGACCGCTCGGCAACGTTCTGCTCGGCACGGGCCGTCACCGGCTGGTCGCCGTCGTGGCGTTCCTCGAGGCGCTCAGCAACCTGGTGCTCAGCGTGATCCTCGTGCGGCGCTACGGGATTCTGGGCGTCGCGCTGGGAACGGGCATCCCCGTGCTCATCGCCAACATGTTCACGCTGCTGCCCGCCGCGTGCCGCACCGTCGGTCTAAGGGTGACGGAGTTCGGCCACCTGGTGCTGCCGGCCCCGCTCATCGGCTCGGTGCCCGCCATCCTCGCGGTGTTCGCCTTCCGCACGATGCTGCCGCCGTCCCGGTTCATCGAGGTGGTGGGAGAGGGGGCCGTGGTGGGCGCCATTTACATGGGCGCCGTCATCGGTCTGGGCTTGAACGCGAACGTTAGAAGACGCTACCTCGCACAGGTCGCGCGCCTCACGGAACACGTGCGGCCGGCTGCGGAGGGCCGCGGCCCCATCTCGGCCACCCGGCTGGTGCGTCTGCTGGGGAGGTTCTAGCCTGCCGAAGCCTCGGGAGTCTTTTCGTGGAATTACAGAATTGAATTACATTTCTGTCTCGCCACGAAAAGACTCCCGAGGCCTAGCGGCCGACGAGGCGCTCGCTGAAGGTCGGGGCGCGGTCGGGGTCGGCGTCCGGGTCCGGTCGATAGCGGGGTTCGCTGGCGTTTCGGTAGCGATCCAACTCCTCGTTCTCGAGAGATCCGATGATGCCGATGAGCCGGAGGCGAACTGGCCTTGACAGTCCCAGCTGGTTCGCTTCGCGTAACATCGAATACAGTTTGTCCAACGCGCCGGGTGTTTCTGACATGATTCCGCGTCCTGCAAGCGTTCGCCAATGAACTCTAGCAAGCAGCGTACCTTTCACTCGGCGCGTAAAGCAGCCAATGGATCGATGCGCGAGGCGCGGCGGGCGGGCAGCCAGGCCGCCGCGAGCGACACCCCTGCCAGGCCGAGGGACACCAGGCCGAAGGTGAGGGGGTCAGCGACCGTCACTCCGTAAAGCAGGGTCTCGAGCAGCCGGCCGGCGGCGAGCGCCGAGACGATCCCGGCGCCGATGCCAATGGCGACCAGCCCGGCGCTATCGCGCACGACGGATTTGACGAGCTGCCGGGGTGATGCGCCCAACGCCAGCCGCACGCCGAATTCCGGAAGGCGCTGCGACACGCTGTAGGCGAGCACGCCGTATACGCCGAGCGCGGCGAGCGCGAGCGCGATGACGGCAAACACGCCGAGCACCTCGAGCGTGAACTGCCGGCGCGCCACCGTTTCGGCCACCACGTCGGTCATCGGCGCGACGTCGGAGACCGCTTGCCCGGAGTCGATGCGGTGAATCGCCGCGGTGGCCGCCTGCGCAAGGGCCTCGGGATCCACCGCGGTCCGGACTGCCACGCCCATCCACGGGAATCCGGCCTGCCGGTTGGGCCAGTAGATCATCGGGCGGACGGCCACGTCGAGGGCGGCGTGCTTCACGTCGCCGACGACGCCGACGATCTCGTCCGGTTCGATCTTCGCCCCGAGGCGCACGGACACGCGTTGGCCAATGGGGTTCTCGCCGCGGAACCACTCGCGGGCGAGCGCCTCGTTGATGATTGCGGCCCGCCGTCCGGGCTGGCCGTCGCGCCCGTCGAACAGGCGTCCCTGTCGAAGCGGGATGCCCATCGTCTTGAAGTAGTCGCCGTGCACGATGGCCACGTCGGCCACAGGCAGGCTGGCTTCGCCCGGCGACGGACGGCCGTCGATGGCGAAGCCGGTGCCGATCGGGACGCCGTGAAACGGGAGACGGCTGGACGCACCGACGGAGGTGGCGCCTGGCACCTGCTGCAACTCCTCCATCACCCGGTCCATGAACGCCACGCGGTCGGCCCGTTCCGGGTACCGGCTCTCGGGCAGCAGCAGCCTCATCGTGAGCACGTGGTCCGACTTGAACCCGGGGTCCACGGCGAGCAGTTCCCCCACGCTCCGGACCATGAGGCCCGCGCCGATGAGCAGCGTGAACGCGAGGGCGAGCTGCGCGGCGGCGAGTCCGCGACGCAGCCGACGGCGCCCGCGGTCGGCCTGCCCGCTGCGCGCCCCCTGGCGCAGCGACGCCTCGACGTGGAGGCGGGACACCGAGAGCGCGGGAACGAGGCCGAAGATCAGCACCGCGGCGAACGACGCCACGAGGGCAAACGCGAGGACAGTGGGATCCACGTCCACGTTTTCGACGCGCGGAACATCGAGCAAGCGGACCGCGGCGGGCAGCAGCCACCCGAGCGCCCACGCGGCCAACCCCACGCCAAGCGCGCCGCCGATGGCGGCCAGCACGAGGCCCTCGGTGAGCACCTGGCGGACGAGGCGAGCGCGACCCGCGCCGAGCGCGGCGCGGACGCCGAACTCGCGCTCGCGCGAGAGGCCCCGGTTCAGCACGAGGTTCGCCACGTTCACGCACGCGAGGAGCAGGACGAGCCCTACCGCGCCGAACAGGACGAGGAGGATGGGGCGCACCTCGCCCACGACCTGCTCGGCAAGAGGAACCAGCCGAACGCCCCAGCCGGTGTCGAAGGCGGGGAGCTCCGCGCGAAGACCGGCGGCCAGCACGTCCATGTCCGCCTGCGCCTGCCGGAGAGAGACACCGTCGCGAACCCGGCCGACCACCCGCAGGTAACGCCCGTGTGGCGAGCGGGCCTTCTCGTCGAAGGCAATCGGCGTCCAGAAGTCGGCCGTCGATGACAGCACGTTGAAGCCGGGCGGCATGATGCCCACCACGGTGAGCGACCGCCCGTTCAGCGCGATGGCGCGGCCGACCGTCGAGGGATCGGCGTTGAAGCGCGTCCGCCAGATCCGATCGCTCAACACGACGACGGTGTCGCGGCCCGGCTGGTCCTCCTCGTTGCGGAAGGCGCGGCCGTACGCGGGCCGGACGCCGAGCAGGGGGAACAACTCCGCGCTCACGTCCTGCCCCTGGATCTCCTCCGGCTCGCCGACGCCGGTGAGGATTCCCCGCGAATCCGCAATCGCTGCCATCGCGCTGAACGACGCCGAGCGCTGCTTCCATCGGAGGAAGTTGGCCGGGCCGACCACGTTCGGCTTCCCCTCCCGGGCGAAGTTGACCTCCCAGGCGACGACCAGGCGCTCGGGCGCCGCGTAGGGCAGCGGGCGCAGCAGGACCGCGTTGAGCAGGCTGAACACCGCGGTGTTGGCGCCGATGCCGAGGGCGAGCGTGCCGGCGGCAACCGCGAGGAAGCCGGGGTGTTTCACGAGGAGCCGGATGGCCAGCCTGATGTCTGAGAGGAAGCTGCTCATGAGGGCCGTTCCTGTGCGGCCGGCGTGCCACGTGGAGAATAGTGCATTTCAGGCTGATTCTTGCGAGATTGTCGTGCGCCGCGGCGTGCCGCCTGTTCGTCGCCGGACGCGCCCGTCCCAGGACCGGCCATGGGGTCACATCTTGACGCGCGAAAAACTGATAATTCAGGATGTCACCCCACGGCGTACACTATCGCCCATGCAGGACTTCGAGAAGCTCGGCGCCTTCTACCTCGGCCGGCCCTACGACCTCGCGACGCGCAAGCGCGGGGACGGCTGGCTCCTCTACGACTCGCGCGACCTGGTCACGCACGCGGTGTGCGTGGGCATGACGGGCAGCGGCAAGACCGGGCTGTGCCTCGCGCTGCTCGAGGAAGCGGCGATCGACGGCGTGCCCGGCGATTGTCATCGACCCGAAGGGCGACCTGGGCAACCTGCTGCTCACCTTCCCCGACCTTCGGCCCGAGCGACTTCGCGCCGTGGGTCAACCCGGACGATGCGCGGCGCGCAGGGCGTGAGCGGTGAGCGAGTTCGCCGCGCAGCAGGCCGAGCTGTGGAAGAAGGGCCTGGCCGAGTGGGGCCAGGACGGCGAGCGGATTGCGCGCCTGCGGCCTCGGCCGACTTCGCCATCTACACGCCGGGCAGCGAAGCCGGGCTGCCGGTGTCGATCCTCAAGTCGCTCGCCGGCGCCCGGCCGGCGGCATGCGAGGGCGAGGCGCTCCGCGAGCGCGTGACCACCACCGTGACGCAGCCTGCTCGGCCTGCTCGGCATCGACGCCGACCCGGTGCAGAGCCGCGACCACATCCTGCTCTCGACGCATCCTCGCACGGCGTCGTGGAGCGCGGGCAGGACCTGGATCTCGCCGCGCTGATCCAGCAGATCCAGTCGCCGCCGATGCCGCGCGTGGGCGTGTTCGACCTCGAGTCGTTCTACCCGGCGAAGGAGCGCTTCGGCCTGGCGATGGCGCTCAACAACCTGCTGGCCGTCGCCCGGCTTCGACGTCGTGGATGACAGGCGAGCCGCTCGACGTCCAGCAGCTGCTCTACACCGCGGACGGGCAAGCCGCGCGTCGTCGATCTTCTCGATCTCCCACCTCGGCGACGCCGAGCGGATGTTCTTCGTCTCGCTGCTGCTCAACCAGGTGGTCGGCTGGATGCGCGCGCAGGGCGGGACGACGAGCCTGCGGGCGCTCGTCTACATGGACGAGATCTTCGGGCTACTTCCCGCCGGTGGCCAACCCGCCGTCGAAGCCGCCGCTGCTGACGCTGCTCAAGCAGGGGCGCGCGTTCGGCCTGGGCGTCGTGCTGGCGACGCAGAACCCCGTGGACCTCGACTACAAGGGGCTGTCGAACGCCGGCACCTGGTTCCTCGGCCGGCTGCAGACCGAGCGCGACAAGGCGCGCGTGCTCGAGGGGCTCGAGGGCGCGGCGGCGACGGCCGGCGGTCCGTTCGACCGCGGGCAGATGGAGCAGACGCTGGCGGGCCTCGGCAGCCGCGTGTTCCTGATGAACAACGTGCACGAGGACCAGCCGGTGGTGTTCGAGACGCGCTGGGCGCTGTCGCTACCTGCGCGGCCCGCTGGGCCGCCAGGAGATCAAGCGGCTGATGGAGCGGAGAAAGACAGGCGACGCCAGTAGGACAGGCGTCTCGCCTGTCGCCGGCATCCGCGCCTGTCAGTCGACGGCGTCCCGCCGGTCGCCGACGGAGGCCTCGTCCTTCCGCCGACCAATCCCCGGCGCTGCACCCCCTGCGCCGCGTCGCACCACTTTGCAGCGAGTGGCCGCTCCTGTCCTGTCCCCCGGCATCGATCAGTATTTCCTCCCGGTTCGCGGGGCCGGCCCCGCGGGCGCGCGGCTGGTCTACCAGCCGATGCTGCTCGGCTCGGCGCAGGTGCGGTTTGCCGATCCGAAAGCAGGCGTCGACATGACCCAGGAGGTGAACGTCCTGGCGCCGATCACGGATGCGGCGGTGCCCGTGGACTGGTCGGCAGCCGAGGACAGCGACTTCGGGCCGGCGGATCTCGAGCGCGAGGCCGAGGAACGCGCGGGGTTCGCGCCGCTGCCGGCGCCGGCGTCAAAGCCAAGAGCTACGACGCGTGGAAGAAAGCGTTCGGCGCGTGGGTCTACGGCGCGCGCAAGCTCGACGGTGCTGCGGGCGCCGGACGTCGGCCTCGTTTCGGAGCCGGGCGAGAGCGAGGGCCAGTTCCGCGTCCGCGTGCAGCAGGCCGCGCGCGAGTCGCCGCGACCAGGCGGTGGACGCGCTCCGCCAGAAGTACGCCGCGCGGCTCGCGCAACTGCAGAACCAGCTGCAGCGCGCGCAGGCGGCGCGCGAGCGCGAGTCGAGCCAGGCGACCGCGCAGAAGCTCCAGACGGCCATCTCCTTCGGCGCGACGCTGCTCGGGGCGTTCATGGGCCGCAAGGCGGTCAGCGCGACCACGCTCGGCCGCGCCACGACGGCGGCCCGCGGCGTCGGCCGGACGAT
Organism: uncultured Acidobacteriota bacterium; assembly: GCA_963724775.1. Classification (GTDB taxonomy): domain Bacteria; phylum Acidobacteriota; class Vicinamibacteria; order Vicinamibacterales; family Fen-181; genus CAVRWB01. The sequence continues at coordinate 12,373 of CAVRWB010000010.1, read as the reverse complement.
GAAGGAAGCGGAGGACGTGAAGCGGGCGGATCTCGAGCGTCGAAGGCGTGCAGCAGCAGATCGACGCGATTGAAGCGGAGCTGCGCGACGAGACCGGCGCGCTCGACACCAGGCTGGCGTCCGGCCCGTTCGATCAGCTCACCGTCGCGCCGAAGAAGACCGGCATCACGGTGCAGCTCGTGGCGCTCGCGTGGACGCCGAGGTGGGAGATTGACTGAGTCGGAGTGCGACTCGGTCGGAGTGCCACTCCGTCCGTGCTTCGACTGAGTCAGTGCTCCGACTCAGTCAGTGCCCCGACTAATCCGCCACCTTGAAGCCGGTGATCTTCTCGGCAATCAGGTTCATGTCGGCAATCGTTCCCGCCTGCAGCGTGACGGCGCCGTCGAGATCGCCGAGGCGCTGGAGACGCCCCATCTCCTCCGCGGCCAGCGCGCCAGACCCGCTCAACGCCGTGAGGATCCGCGTCGGCACGGAGATCGCCACCTGCGCGCCCCACACCCGTGCCTGCGCCTTGAGCAGCGCGTCGTTCTTCTTCGCCGCGGCGCGCGACAGCGCCACGGCGGTCTCGACCTCGGTCATCGAGGTGGCGAACTCGAACGACACGTGCTGCTGGCGCATCAGCTTCGCGCGGAAGGCGGACTGCGCCGCTTCCGCCAGGAACCGCGCCGCACGCGCGACGGCGGGGCCGCCCGCATCCGCGAAGCCTTCGACCTCGGCGGCCATGTCGGTGTAGAAGCGGCCCTTGCTGCGGACGGTTTCGCGCATGCGGAACAGGCCGATGATGCTCTGCTGGATCTCGGAGGTCCCCTCGTAAATCGTCAGGATGCGTGCGTCGCGCCGGATCTTCTCCACCTCGAAGTCCACGCAGTAGCCGTAGCCGCCGAGCGCCTGCACCGCCTGGTCGGCGGCGACGTTGCCTGTCTCGGTCGCGAACAGCTTGGCGACGGAACCTTCCACCTGCCGGTCCGTGTTGCCGCCGTCGAGGAGGTCCGCAACGAACTCGATGTAGGCCTGCGCGGCGGCGAGGCGCACGCTGTTGGGCACGAGCAGCTTGTGCGTGTACCCCTGCTTCTCGGCCAGGTACGTGCCGAACTGCTTGCGCTGCTTCGAGTAGGCGATGGCGCGATCGAGCGCGGCCTGTCCCGCGCCGAGGCCGAATGCGGCGACCATCAGCCGCGTGAAGCCGAAGACCTCGTTGGCCTGCTTCAGTCCCTCGCCCTCCTTGTCGCCGACGATGTTGTCGGCGGGGACGACGACGTCCTGGAGGAGCACCTGCGCGGTGTCGGAGAGCCGGATGCCGTGCTTGATCTCGTGGCGGCCGGGTGTGAGGCCGGGCGTGTTGCGCTCGACGACGAAGAAGGTGGGGCCGCCGGGCGCCTTCGCGAGAATGGTGTAGAGGTCCGCGATGGAGCCGTTGGAGATGAACTGCTTCACGCCGTTGAGGCGGTAGTGGGTCACGCGGCCGCCGGCGTCCGTGATGGGCGTGGCCTCGGTCTTCAGGCTCTGCACGTTGGAGCCGGCCTCGGGCTCGGTGACGCCGTAGGCGACGACGAGGCCCTCCTCGGCGATCTTCGGGATCCACTTCGACTTCTGCTCGTGCGTGCAGCCGACGCGAATCGGATCGGTTCCCAGGGCGACGGCGAGCATCGCGGTGGCGAGGCCGAGGTCGATCTTCGCGAACTCCTGCGAGAGGCGGTAGACGTCGTAGGCGCCGCCGCCCATGCCGCCGTAGTCGGCGGGCAGGAACACGAGGTGCAGGCCCACGTCGGGGCCGAGCATCGCGCGGACGACATCGGCCGGGCAGGTATCGGACTCGTCCCACTTCAGGCGGCGATCGAAGGGCGCCTCGTTCTGGGTGAACTCCTTGAGCGTCTTGACGATGAGGTCGATGTCCTCTGCGTCCAGGCGATTCAGCTGCATGTCTGTCCTCACTGCAAACCGGTAGCTCCTGCAGCAAAGGCGGAAGCCCTGTGCGGGAGGCGGCCTTCAGGCCCGCTCGACAAATGATGATGATGGTCCGGGAACGAGCCGGGGATTCTGAATCTTGCCCGAAAAGCCCTGCCGATCACAAGCGGGACCGCGAATCCTCCCCTGAGCCTTGAGCCTTGATCCTTGAGCCCCGAGCCTTCCTTCCGTCCTACGCCCCCGTCGGTATCGGCGGCGGCACGACCGTCTTGGGCCTTCGCGCGCGTCGCAGCAAGACCAGGCTGCCGATCGCCGCCGCGAGCAACGTGATACCTAGCAGCGGCCGATACGCCAGCCACGCGACCGCCATCGTCGTGAACGACAAGGCCAGGGCGACCAGGAAGGCGACAAGGCCCGTGCCGGCGCCGAGCAGCGAGCCCACCATCGGGATCACCGACCCGAGGACCGAGAGCGGGCGAAGGACCAACACCAGGCCGATGAACATCATCAGGAAGCCGGCGCCTCGCAGCGCCCACGTGGTGATGCGGTTGGTCGCCTGCGCCGCCTTGAACATCTGGTCGGCGGGCACGCCGCCCGCCTCGAGCAGCAGGATGTCGCTGCCGGCCCGCGCCTGGTACGCCTCGAAGGTCGCGCCGCGCTGAACCGCGACCAGGCTGACCGTCTGCGGCAGGATCACCTCGAAGCGCACACGGACGTCGCCAATCTGAGGGCTCGAAGCGCTCGCCCCCTTGTAGAACACGCCACCGTCGGCCAGCGCGAAGCCGCGCGCCCGCATCTTGTCCACGTCGTCCGGCTCCGCGGGCCGCGCAGCCGCGCCGCCGATCTTCTCCACCAGCTGCGGCGGAAGTGTGAACGCGCCGCAGGTGACGCGGCCTGCCGTCATCGTGCGCGACTGCCACTGCAGCGACGAAGGGTTCTCGTGCCCGCCCGGGCTCTTGAACGCGGACGAATCGAGATGTCCGGGCGACCACGTCTTCTCGTAGCGGTAGGTCGTCGTCGTCTCCTCGCCGCCGCCGAGCTTCTTTCGCTTCTTCGAGGAGGACTCCTCGCGCCACTGGTAGGTCTCGGCAATCCGCTGCAAAGTCATCGCGGCTGCCGAGATGCCGAAGTCCGGGTCTGTCAGCGTCTGGTCGCTGGTCGCGAGGCCGGTCACGTGCACGAGCTTGCCGTCGTTCGCCGGCTTCACGGTGTCCGACGGCGCGTCGACGACGAGGCGTGCGCCTTCCTCGAGGCTCCGCAGCCGGTGGACCGCGCGGCCCTCGTTCCACCACAGGAGCGGGAAGGCGGCCATGACGAGCAGCAGGCCGACGCCAACGCCGACGATGGCCTGGCCGATGCGCGAGAACCAGGATTTGTGGGTGGTGACAGTGAAGCGGTCGGGCATACGTCTCCCCAAGCGGGGGGCTTCAGCCGCGCGGGGAGACTTTACCGCAATCTGATTCGCGCCGACCAAAGCGGAGCGCCGATCGTCGCGCGCGCCGCAGTCCCCAGCGGCCGCCTCATCGTTGATTGCCCGGCGCCGGGCTGCTATAATGTTTTTTCGCACATGGCGCTGCCATGCGCGCCCCGCCCGTGCCGCTCCCGGCGGCCGGGCCTCACCCTGGTGTGGGCCGCTAGCTCAATTGGCAGAGCAGCAGACTCTTAATCTGCGGGTTGTAGGTTCGATTCCTACGCGGCTCACCAAAACCTCAAGACACTGCGCCGGATTCCCCTCCCTCTGAGGCGAAAGGGTGCCTTCTTGCCGAATCTTGGCGGTTGGATTCACCACTCAACGAAACCCTCAGGGAATCGTGTAATGAGCGAGACCGCGCTGTGAGACGTGCAACAGGACGTGCAACGGAGACCGGTCCAACACAGGCTGCGCTGACATTCCGTCCGTTTCCCTGGAGGGCATCGACCTGAGGACACCACTGCTGCCAACAAGCAAGTCAGGCGAGCCAGGTCACGACCCTCTGCAACCGGTCGCTAACGTCCTCGCCCTTGCAGCTTGATCAGTGGCAATTCGCAGAGAAAGCAGCAATACTGGCGCAGACAGTGGTTGAGGTGTGTTTTCTGGTCACGGGCGACGAGGAATCCGTACATGCCAAACATCGGTAAGGTGCTTCGCGAGGAGATTGCACGGCTCGCAAAGAGGCAAGTGAGAACGGAGCTGAGCTCTCTCAAGCGTGACAATGTTCGCCTGAAGAAGAGCGTCGCGGAACTGCGTCGCCAGATTGCCACCTTGAGTCGCGCCAGTCGCGAACTCGTCAAGAAGGTGACGCCGGTCATGGAGACCAGGGAGATCGAAGACGCGACCAAGAGCGCCGACACGCTACGTCCGACGTCAAAGAGCCTCAAGAGGCTCCGTGCCCGCCTCGGCTTGACGCAGGCCCAGTTTGGACAGCTGCTCGGCGTGAGCGGTCAGGCGGTGGTGCAGTGGGCGAGCAAGGAGGGGCGTGTTCGAATGCGTGCGACGACTCTCTCCGCACTGGCGAGGATCAAGGACATGGGTAAGCGCGAGGCATGGCGACGGCTCCAGGGAATGGCCGAGTCTGCACCTGTCGGCCAGAGGGAACGCAGGAGATAGTGCCCTTTCAGGAATAAGCCGCCCGCCCTGAATCAGGTAACCGGCCCCGACACCGTGCACTGGAGTGCGTAGTCCTTCCGGAGGACGTCACAGTCGTCAGACGTTGCTAGGAGGTTGCCCTGGCCGTCGGCTTCGCCTGCGCTCTCGACGTGGCAAGCGACCAGCCGGCCACGAAAGTCAAACGCGCTGCTCAGCGGTGCGATCATTTAACGGGGCGACGATCGACCCCACGCGCGTGATCGGCACGACCACGTTCCCCGAGTTCGTCGACCAGCCGGTTGCAGCGCGACGTCCCCGACCCGCCGCTGATAGCCGCCCGGTTCTGTGTACCTGTTTTGTACCTGCTGCCAGGCATTTGACCGGTTTGCGCGGGTTCGGCGATTCGGTTTTCCTGTAAGTTCTTGATGTCTCGGTCCCTTGTCAAGCTCCGAATCCCCCCTTCCGCACCATTCGACTCGGTCACTCACTTCGCTCTGGCCTGGCTCATGGTGAGCCTTCGGCTCACCCTGCGGCAGATTCCTGTCCAACTCCACCGCCGTAGATTGCCATTGGCGATCTCGATCCGTGTGCGAGTTACGGGACCACGCTTGAACGGCGTGTACTCGAGCGATCCGGAGCGCGCGGCCAGAGGAACGCCGTTGTCGCCCTGTAGTCCAAGTACTCCTCGCCGAACCGGATCTCCAGTTCCCGTTCTTCGTACATCTTGAGGAAGAGATCCACGCGGGTCCCACGAGGAAGAGAGTCCACAGGACGAACAGCAGCGAGCGCAGGTACAAGCCGGCCGAGAGGAGCGTCGCGAGGGTGCACAAGACCATCGGGTTCCTCGTCCACCGGTACATCCAGCGCCGCGTGAGGCGCCTGCTCAGAGCGATGGCGAACGGCGCACCCAGGCCGCCCACCGCCAGATTGACGACGGTCAGAACGAGACACGTCCCGCTGACCGCCAGGCAAGCCGCCCCGATCCCCGACGGCAGCGGGATCGTCACCCCGCGGGTGGACGACAGGACCTTCACCGCCTCGACGACGGACGTGCCGAAGAGGGTCATCAGAAGGAAGTGCACGACCGAGGTGATCCAGGCGAGGTGCCCCACGGTCGGATTCCTGTCGATCATCCTCCGTCCCAACCACACGGTCGGAAACACGAGCACGATTGCCCCTACGATGAAGACGAGGGAGGCGAGCGGCGACAAGCGGGCGGCCTCGACCGTTCGCCAGAGGACGACGGTGACCACGAATCCCGCGAGGCGAACCGTGAACCCGCCTTCGGCGGCGTGCGGCTTCGGCGGGGCAAGCGGGAGTGGGCTCTTCATGACGCGCTCGTTGGGACGAGCGATGCGGCGTGCGCGGCAGGCGCCGCGGAGCGCTCAAGGAGGGCGATGGTCCGCACAAAGTCGTCCTTGGCCGCCCGCGCGTCCGGGATGACCTGATAGATCTTGCCAGGAATCAGCGACGATTCAGTCCCGTCGTTCTCGATGCACACCGCGAGTCGTTTCGTCAGGCACTTCATGGCTCGTCCACGTCGCAACGGCCGAACCTTGACGCTTGGCCCGGCAGCGAATGGCCTCGATCTCGCCGACGACTTCGAACTTCACACCTGAGATCATAGGTCCGCCCGGCGGCGACCAGGTGCTTCGTTGCGTCAGGGGAGACGTTGGGCAACCGTTGCACGAGCCTCGACGATCGGGCTGTCGGTACTTGCTCCGATCTCACGACGCAGGAACACGCTCGGTGCGCGAACACCCTAAAGAGCGAGCGCCGTTCGATGGCACTCACGGCGGCCCGAACCTGTCGGGGGCCGCAGCGAGTCGAAGGGCGCACCTCCACCCCCTCCGCAGGATTCTCACTTCGCCCCGGTCTTCCTCATGGGTGGATTGGGGTCAGGTCTGGGATCACCAGTCTCTTCATGACCTGACCCCGGTTGGGGGCCTCGTCACGGCACGAGCGGACCAGCGGGCACACGGTGTAGCCGCTTGGCCGTGACTGAGAGGAACGCCGTCGGCGGGAGGTTCGGGTACGGCTGCCACTGCGCGGCCGGGTCGAGCGGGTCCTGACAGCCCAGCGGGCCGTTGCACGTCAGCATCTCAAGGAACATCTTTCCTTCCAGCTCTTCGCCGTCCCGTGCCATTTGGAGCGCGGTGCGGCAGCGGCCGATCGCCACGAGCACCCCCGATGGAGCGTCGAAGATCAGCCACAGGCTGGTGCCCCCGATCCGCCTGGGCCCGGCGCTCTCCCAGATGCCGTGAAGCGGCGACGTGCGCGTGGTGGATCCCGGCAGCCCGCCGAACATGAGGCCGTCGGACGCTGACCGTCCCGTCCCTGTGCAGGGTGAGGAGCGCGGGCATCGACATCCCAGGGCCGAACGAGGTTTGCCACACCCACGTTCCCCAGGGCTGGATGCCATCGTCCTGGGTCGACGCCAGTGGCTCGTGGGGAGCGGCGAGCACCAAGAGAACACCGCGCCAAGCGGACGGTCGAAGTGGCCGTGTCAGACTACCAACCCTGAGCGCTGGCGGCTGCGATGGGACGCGCTGGCTAGAACCCTTCCTTCTCCCAATCGGGCGGTGTCCACCCGGGTAAGGGGCGGCAGGCCATCCCCCGCTCGGCGGCGATGATCCACCCGGCAAGTTCCACAACCGCCCTCGCCTTGTGGATCATCATCCCGCCCCACATGCCCTTGCTGAAGCCGATGGGCCACACCTCGTGCAGCTCCCCCAGCTGTCGCCGCTTGTCCTCGTCCCGGTGGTATTCGTAGGCGTTGAGCCACTTCATCAACGTCTCGTCGCTGTTTAGCACCACTCCGTCAGCAACAAAGACGAACGACTGGCACCGCTTCCCCTGAAACACGTCCAGCTGTTCGCCCAACAACTGTCGGAAGGGCGTGGACCGCAGCTCCCGGCAGACGATGTTGCGGATGTGGGGATAGAACGTCGGCTCCCTCTCCAGCACGAACGGCCGCATCATGTGCAGGAACGCCCTGAGAGCGTCAGGGTCCCGCATCTGGCGCGGCTCGAAGGTGATCTCTTCGTCGCCATCCGACCAGCTCATGCCGAAGTCGAAGCAGCCGGGGGTCGCCAAGAGGCGGGTGGTGCAGAGTTCCTGCGCGTAGGTGCGGAAGGCTAGCAATTTCTGCCAGCTCTCGTCGCTGAACTCGGAGGGGTATTCACCCGCGTGATCGACCAGCCGAAAGGTCGCCTTCATCGCTTCCTCCCGGCGAGAAGATAGCCCAAGCCGGCGCCGGCTGGCCAGCTGGCGACAGCGCGAAAGCTAGCATGTAGCTAGCGGAGCGCGAGCAGATCCTAGCGTGTAGCTAGCGGCGGCGTTCGGCTTCCGAGTGCTTCCCCTCCGCTCCGGTTTCCCCCGGCTGGGCGGCCCTCCGGGCAGCAAGCGCGTCTCAGTTGTAGGTCGTGAAGGTGATGACCAGGGTCGGAATCGGTGACCCAGCCACGTAGGCGGCGGCCGGTTGGTCAACGCGGAACTCCACGACGTGGCCCTGTTTCGTCACCCCACAAGCGTAGACGCCAGCGGTCAGGGCATCCATCGGGATGCGCTTGGTCGTGGGAGCGGCCGAGCGGCAGGTGGCGAAGCCGGGGGCGTTTGTGCCGACCACAACAAACCGTGCGCCGTTTTGCGGGGTCAGATAGCGCTCGTCTGGCTTGACCGCCTCGAACCACACGTCAGCGGCACTGTCCGACACCCAAACGGCCCCGCGATCCAAGTCGGCCAGGACGGTCTGCTCGATTCTCAGTGCGCCTTGCAGAAGAACGGTGCCGGTCGGGGCAGGGGCGGCCGGCGAGCTACCACCGCAGCCCGAAGCGAGCAGGAACAGCGGCCAGACCAGCACGTAGAAGAAGCAACACGGCACGAGTCGTTCCATGCGGGTTCACCTCCGCCGGGTGGTGGGTCACACGCGGTCGCGGTTTCCTCGAAACCTAGCGTGAAGCTAACGAGCGCGAGCGAGATCCCAACGCATAGTTAGCGAAGACGCTCTCGACGCTCAAGCCTGTGACGGTGAGGGTAAGGGTTCTGCAAGATTGCATAACTCCTCCCCTACTTCTTCAGCCTCACTTCCCCTGCATCCCTCGCAGCTCCGCAAGGAACTGCGCGATGGGCATCCCGACGTAGGCGCGATGGTGCGGGAGACGTGATCCATCGATCCTGCCTGCGCCGACAAGAAACACCCCCGAGGGTCCGTGCGAACGCACGAGGCGACCGTTCCACTGATCGAGGAACACGACCAGCTCGGACCCGACCGCGTAGGGGGTTGGCTCGGAATACCAAACCTCGTGCCAGAACGTCAGGGTTCGTTCATCCGAGGGCGCGGGCTTGAACTGCTCCAGAATCGTCGCGGTCAACATCGCACCCGCAGCCGGACAGTCCGTTGCCCGCCCGTCGTTCGTCACGATGCGGATGTGGGCGACCGCATGAGCTTCCGCGAAGAAGTCGCGCAAATCCTCTGGTGGGGCGATCCAGTCAATGAAAACTTGTCCCGAAGGGCACAAGGTGAACTCGACCGTCCTGCGCTCGCCGGGTCGCAAGTCCGTGCGCTTCTCTACCGGCCGAAAGCCGGAAAGGGTCGCCGTCAGCGAGACTGTTCCACCTGCCAGACGGAAGGTGAAGCGGCCCTGGCTGTCCGTGACAATAGTTGTCTCTCGCCCTCCCTCGGTCGCGGCGACAATCGTCACACCGGGAAGCGTCCCGCCGTTATGGTCAGCGACTACTCCGACGAGCGTTCCGAGGCCATCGGGTTGCTGGGCAACCGGGTAGGTGAAAGCCGACAAGGACACGAGCAGAAGCAGAATGTTGATGTCGCCCTCCCGTCGTGCGTGAGTCTACACCTGCCGAAGCGTTAGCTACATGCGCCACAGCTCGTTCCAGCCGCGAAGGCACTCATCCGCTTGTCCGCGTTGCACTGACGGGCGATCATGGACGCGGCAGTCGGGCGTGAACAGCACGAGCTGCTGGAGCGCGTTCACGAGGTGTTCTTGGCCGTGCCGGCGCAGGTTAGCGTGTAGTCACGAAAAGCTAACTACGAGCTAACTAAACGCTTGGCGTGCAGCTGACTTCTGTGCCGGGATGGAACCTATAAGGCGACTACTCGCCTACGATAATCGAGTAATGTCCCTGGCAGAGAACACCATCTCTGAATGCCGCAGGCCGCCCCTCACCCATTTACCTGATCCCGCTGCTTCAGTTGTCGGAGCCATTTTCCCAGTAACCCTGATCGCCCCGGCGAAAGCGCCTGATGCTCCGGAAGAGCGCAGTGCCCATCCACGTGGTCGATCAATTCGACACACCGGCCGCCATACGTCTCATATCGCCCAACCAGACACCCGCAAGGTAATCTGCGGCTTCCGACAACGCGGAGAATACGCATGTTGTCCTCCACCACGTGGCTCCGATAGGTGACAAGCGCCGCCGGCACGACCGGAACAAGCAACCCGCACACCATCGAAATCGCAGGGCGACAAGAACTGTGCAAGTCGGGGATCGTCGGGACCGAATGTAGCTGCGAACTCCCACCCGGCAAATTATGGGCGGATAGAATGCGGGGTAGAGTTTCCGGTTTCGGATAGATGGAACAACCGGAACAAGTGGAACATCCAATCATTCACAAGGCGGGAGTGTTCCGGGTGTTCCAGGTGTTCCACTCTGGAGCAACGTTATCCGCACCTCTTCTTCTGCCGATAGATCAAGGAAGGTGTGGGCAGTTGGAAGGAGGACGAAATGCCAGACGGCCGAGAAGCAAAATGGACTTCGTGGTCTTCGGCGGGACACGCTTTCGTTCTAGCCGCTGCCCTGCTTCTGGTTCTCGTCTCCGCGTCACCCCTTGTCGCACAAGCACTCCCCGCACATGACTACGCTTGGGTGAAGAACTTCGTCCGGGTATCCGTTCCCGAACTCGCCGGGAATCGGCATCTGATGGAAGTCACCTTCACAAGCGAGTTCGACAACGATGACTCGTCTTCACTCGTCACTGGGGTCAACGTGCGCGAACGAGGCCCGCAGGGGAAAACCGTCCTTTTGGCGCGGCTCGCGTCACCCTCTCATGACCGTGTAAGCTTCGAGTTTCCGCAAGACCCTGAATCAAAGGTGCTGAATTCCCTAACCGAGGAGGCCGCCGCTCATTCCGAGTGGACGGAGCAGAACCTCGTCGCAGCACTACACCGTGCGAAGGCCGAGTATCCCTTCGACCGCAAAGATGCCTTTCAAGCCCACCTCGATGTGTATCGGTTCGCTCCGGTTCTTGGGGCGATCCAGAAGGTAGAGGTGGATTTCGTATGGCGGCGACCAGAGGCTCCGCACATCGTCGTAATCGCATGGCGAGTGAGGCTTGAGGCAGTGGGAGTGGATGGCCGAGTGGCACACTACATCTTGGCGTTCGAGCCGATGCGAGGCCGACTAACCAGCCTCACCAGACTTGCCGAAGAGGAATAGCGACATAGTACCTACTTTGTCAGTTTCGTAGAGGATGCTTCCCCTTGAAACTGGTGAGCATTTCCAATAGATCTGGCCGGGTGAACAGGTACTGGATCGTGACGATTTCGCGGACCAGGTTGCGCACCGCCGGAAACGTCGGCAATGGCTCGGTCTGCCGCCGGCGTTCGAGTTGGATGAACGTGAACGTCAGTGCCGCGAGCACGGCGTGGTGATTCCACCCGGTATAGCTGCGTCCTTCGAAATGATCGAGACCCAGGTCGTCTTTGAACTCGCGGTACTGCTGCTCGATGGGCCAGCGCCCATGCGTCAACGCGACCAGCTCCTCCAGCGAGGCCGACGCCGGCAGGTTGGAGAGGTACGCCTTCCGCTCGCCGCTCTCGCGCCGCTCGCACAAGAGCCAGCACTCGCGACGGGCATGCTTCGGCCGCACCCGCAGGGCGAAGAAATGCGCGGCCAAGGGCCGTTTGGTGCCCGTCCCCCACGACACGTACGTCCACGCGTCGGCCGGCTGCCGATCCATCAGCGCCGCGATGGTCCAGTACCGGCGCGCCTTGACGGGCCAGACCGTCTGCGTCGTCCGACACCCGAGCCCATAGATCAACCCGCTGCGCTCCAGGGCGGTGCGGAACGCCGTGACGCGGCCATACTCGGCATCCGCGACCACGCCGTCGAGCGTGAAGCCGGCGGCCCGGATTTGCCGAATCTGCGTGAGGCCGATGCGCCACTTCTCGCGATGCCCCAGCGGACGCGGGGATCCCGGCGTCCTCCCGTCGGGCCTCGTCCTCCGCCCACTCCTTCGGCAGATAGAGCTCCATCGCGAGCGGCCACGTCAGCCCGTCCGCCCGCAACGCGCTCGACACCGCCACTTGGCAATTGGCCACTTTGCCCAACGCGCCGCAGTACTGCCGCGCGACGCCGACCGAGTGTCGTCCCTGCTTGGGAAAACTCGTCTCGTCCAGCAACAGCAGCCCCGTCCGGACCGGCACCACCTCGCGCAAGCGTTTCCAGAACGGCGGCGACGCCCACCGCGCATGGGTGATGAAGTGCTGCAACCCTTGGTAGGAGCCGGGATCGGCGAGGCGGCCGTGCATGGCCTGCATCGACTTCCGCTCGCTGTCGTTGAGCAGGCCTTCGACGTAGCGACTGGCATTGCGGCGTTGGACACGTCGGCTCAAGCACCTCTCGAACTGATCGAGAAATGCGCCGAGTCGCTCCATCACCGCGCGCGCCGTCGCCTCGTCCACGCATCAGAGGATAGAAAACCTGTGAGAGAAGTACAAGTACGAAATCTTGGATGCGCTCGTACGAATCCGTGGATTTAACAAAGTAGTAATAGGCAGCAAGACAAAACATTTCTGGGAAGGGTTGGAAGAGAGAAAGAGTTTTGGAAATCCCTATGGCACCTATGGCAGCCCGACGGGAAGGCGAACCGCATGGCTGGTT
>CAVRWB010000009.1:0-333516 GCA_963724775.1 uncultured Acidobacteriota bacterium | reverse complement strand
TCATCGTCTGAAGCGACTCGACCCCTGAGCAAAACACCACAGAGTGCGCCCGACAACGCAACGAAGCTGAAGGCCATCGGCAGGAACCGGTAATCGCAACCTCCATTACAGAGTTCCGTGGCGCGGCACCATGATACGCCTGAGTTGCCTCTCCGCCATATCGACCGCCCAGGGGACCGTCGGTCGCGGTGCGAATTCCAAGTCCTCGCAATGGATCGGGGCACTGTGCGCCACGGCTGCGACCGACGTCCTCGCCTAACTGTCGAGTCGCCCATTCCAATCAAACATCGAGTAGTCGTACGCCGGAGCATGCAGGGCTTTGATTAGAGGGCGCCGGACGGGTGGGGACCTCGTTTCGACGGGCACCCTCTTCCAGCATGAGGGGACGATGCCACCCGGGGGCGCGCCGGGAGAAGGGAGTCCCCATGGCCGATACGAGCGGGACCAGGCTAGATGATACTCCAGCCCAGTCAGGGTGATTGCCTTCCCACGCGCGGGCGGTAATGCGCACGTCGGCGCGCCCTTGATCGAAGTGCTGACGCCCGGGGAGCCAGGCGCGCGACAATCTGGCCGAGCGGCGAATCTGGCCGAACACACCGGTTTGGAGGTATGGATAGGGTCCCCGCGGAATCGGGAGGGTCGGGGGCGCCCCGAGATCAGCTGCGTTGTCTCGACCCATGGGAAGGTCACGCTCGAGTCCAAGCACTCCAACCGATCTGTGTGTCCCGAGTTGAGGCGCACCTGACGACCCACGACCCTCGGGGTCTGACTCGAAGCGCCGCCGCCAAAGACCGTCGCTGATGACAATCTCGTTCGCAGCGGAATATACCGCAAGACGGCCGAGCGCCGTTCGTACGCCGAGGCCGCAAAGAACTGGCTGGAGAGGCATACGCCATTCAGCGTTTTGAAGCCCGAGTTGGAGTCGAGAGCGACAAGGTCCCGCTCACACAGGGGCGAGCGACTGCAGCACCCAGCTTGGCTGCAGCCCCTGCCCCAGGTCGGCTCCGGTGGAGGCCAATCATCATAACCCCGCCTGTTCTCCCGTCTCCCCACACAACTTGACAAAGAACAAACTCACTTCATCCCGATATGGAAGCTCGCGGATTCAAGGACGCCGGTCCGCGGCCCCTTGAAGATGGCGGTGCCGGCGCCGATGCCGAGCGCGAGGGTTTGCGCAGGCGGCTCCATGTCGGCGGCGAAGCCCGGGCGGCGGAGGAGAGCGAGGCGCGTCCCGACGGTCTCGAGGAAGAGCCATCGGGCCGCCCATGATGCCGCGCACGTCATCCTCCTTCTGCCTGACGAATCTACTCGCAGGCATACCGATCATTTCCAGTGATCGAAGGTGAACGCCGAGAAGCGCGTGTCAAGGCCGCGCAGCGCCGAACAGCGCGGATTGAGGGCAGCCTTGACACGTGACTTCGCTCCCCGAAAATACCCGTTGGGAGCGTCGGCATTCCGCCAGTTGGATGCGTCGTGTCCACTCCGGGCGAATGTCCCCCGCTCGACCGCAATTCCTCGTCTGCCGCGGGCCGCGAAGCGCCTTGTCCGCCGTCGCGACGGGGTGGATTCGGTCGCAATCTAGCTGTCGCCGGCCTTCGACATCGACACCAAACGTAGATGCGTGGGCCGTGGACGGCGCCGGGCAAGGTTCGCGCGTCGCAGCAGACTGGCAATCGGGCGCTCACCGGTCGGCGCACAAGGGTCGCCCGCCGGTTGGGTGCAGCGCGAGCAGCACCTCGCGCAGCTGGTCATCGGACGGCGATGATGCATCAGCCTGCAGACCGGGCCCCGCGACCTCACGGTGCCTCGCGCCGCCCGGCCCGGTCGTCAGCCGGGACCCGACGCGTGTCTATCGGCAATCCGATCAGGGGGTGAGGTTTTGAAAAACCTCAGACCGACGGGGGGAGAGGTTTTGAAAAAGTGGTCGCGAAAGGGTCCCTAGGTTTCGAAAACGACGCCTCTTGATGTTGGGCTGGCGTTCCCGCCTCTCGGCCCCAGTTCTTGGTCACTGCCCCACAAGGCAGGAATGGGCTGGTGGGTGTTTCGACCTCCAGGTGTTCGCAGGTCTTTGTCGTATCATTCCTCTTCACTGACGGCGAAGTCTTTGCCTGGAAACGATGCAGTCGCAACACGAGAAGTCGGACGGTCGTGAATTCCAAGTAATTCGCGAGCATGTCCTTGCCGATCCGTGGTCGATGCGAGTTTGGCGGGAATGGTCCTTGCCCCTGGAGACTGGTCCGTGACACCGGCTCCACGGAGTCGGCGAGCAGGACAAAGCGGTCGTCACGAGGTCGTCCACTGGACAGAAAGACCCGCGGACGCTTTTGGCAGTAGAACCTCTTGATCTCCTCGCGGTCTCATCGCACTTGCGTGCCCACTCCGCGTGCATAGAGCATGAAGCAGTGAAGGGAACCTGACCGACTTGCTGTGAACACTGGAGAACGCGCGACACGCATCGCACGGAACATCGAGCGAGAGCTGAGTGCCGAAGGGCCGGCAATCCACCGAGCGCACTAATTGAGTCGGGTGCTGGCCGACACAGTCTGTTCGGAAAGGAGTGTCTCTGATGAAGTACCTCACTGTCAGGTCCGTGCTCCTCGGTCTGATTCTCGGGTGCGTCCTGAGTATGTCTCCAGGAAGCACGGTGATCGCCGACTGCAACTCGGCCGCGGGCGGCATGTGCCAACAGTACAACGACTGGTGGGCCGACTGCGTTTGCGACCAAGTGTCTTGCCCGGGCTATCAAGGTCCGCCTTACACGGTTTGCTATCGGACTACATGCTTCAAGGAGAGCTTTCTTGCATATATAACGCACTGCTACATCACAGGAGACGCCTACTACCAGGGGTGCCAGACGATCAACTCCCTTCCGCAGGAATGTCCGTGCTTCGGTTGGATCTGTGACGTCTAGACGGAGGAAGGACCATGTGGCCACTGTTCGTTTCTGCGTCTCGGCGTTTCTATGGTGCCGCTCTCGTGACAATCACGGCTTCTGGCCTCGTCTTCCTTGGCGCCAGGGCGAAAACGGGTGAGGCGCAGTTGACGGGAGACCGCCGCCCGTTCACGGTCGAATACGTTGAGGCAAGCACGGCAGATGGAGGGAGGGCCGTAGAACGGCAACAATTCTGGGCCGAACGCGGCAATGGGTCGTCCATTGCGTACGGGTTCCTGGGAGCCGTGTCCACCCGTCGTCGCGTCATCAACCGTGCCGAGAGGTGGGTTTGTGAGCTGGCGGACGGGGAGATGCTCAAGAGCACCACCTACGAGCCGGCACCCACGGACCAAGGCCCCGCACCGATGAAGGCGCCAAGTCCCGACTGCCATGTCAGCCTTATCGGCGGCGAGCAAGAACAGCTCATCGGCGAGGAGGAAGTGCTGGGTCTAAGGACCTTCCACTATCAGTTACCGCGGTCTGTGGAGCGCGGGATCAGAATCGAGGCGGAGCGCTGGGCTACCCCTGCCCTCAGCTGCTTTGACCTGAAGAGGCTGTCACGTAAGTTCAGCGACGTAAGCGGCGACAGCCTCGGCACCTTCGAGCGCAAACCGATCCGCGTTGTGTTCGGAGAGCCGGAGCAGAAGTATTTTGACGTTCCAGGGAATTACCGGGAAGTCAAACCGTCTGAACTCGAAGAAATACAGCTTCGTAATCAGATCAAGAAGGACCGCGGCGAGGACGCCGCCCGGGCATACGTCCTTCCACCGCCGTTGATGGACTCTCTGCGGCGACGCGACGAGCAGTACCTGTCGCGACAGAAGAAATAGCGGTTTGAGTGAAGGGGAACTGGCAAGCACAGGGGGTCGCATCAGACGGTAGCGCACGCGGTACCGCGCTGGGATCGCGCTGGTTTCCGCGTTCGCAGCGGGGATAGAAAGCGAGCGGGTGGGCCCACCGGGGATAAGTATGGAGGCCAAGCGTCGCCCGCCGAGCAGGACATAGGGCAACCGCGACTGGGCGCTGGCGATCGCCTTGGTCCCATTGAGCGCGAACTGGTCACGGGGCCTGGAGGAGGGTCAGGCCAGGCCCCACCTCTGCCGGCGTCCTCGACAGCCTCCTACACACCCCTTCGCCCCGAAGCTCCACCGCCAGCTTCGCCGACACGGTAGTCGGAGTTCCTTGACCACGGGTGACGACGTCCTCCGTTCCGGCCTGCAGCTGCACAAAGGAGGCAGGGCAGCGAAGCACATACATCGAGGGCGGCGTCGGGAAGGAGCTGTTAGGCACCGCCGACGCGATCGGAGTAGATCACGCCATCCTCCGACGTCCCGCGACATGGAGGCCGTTCATGCGGCGGGGCGGCGAGGTGTCAGCTATCTTGCCAGACCGTTCGCAGCGGGCTGTTACGGCGGCACGCGGCGGAGCGATACGACACAGACGCTGGCTCGTTTGCAGCGCTACTTTCGTCAAGGTCAGGTTCGCGGCCCCCCATGAAATGGCGCCGGCTCGGAACGCGTTGAGTCTGTCCTCGCGCCGCGGACCCTGGCTCGGCCCCCGCTGCAGCGCATCGCGCACTCGATTCAGCCGCCATCCGGGCTGCCGCCCGACATCAACATCAACACGTGAGGCGTGAGCGACCCCGTGGACGGGCGCGGGACCAGGTTCGCGCGGCGCGGGCGGGGTCGCTCACGCCTCTCCCCCACTGCGACACTGACAACCGGGCGCTTACCGGGCGGCACAAAGCGCCGCCCGCCTGCCGTGGCGGCCATCGTTCCAAGGCCCTGTTGTACGCGCAGTTGGAGGCCGTGTATCGGCGGTCAGTCAGACGTGCGAAGGGTGGGAGCCCAGTCACACGGGCGAGACCGGAGGGGGCCAAGCGCGCTTTCGGTCAGCGTTCCCCCTTCTCGGCCCCCCGTGGCCTCGACTACTTGAACGGGTTGATGACACTGACCCCCGCGAAGTCGTCGAATCCCGGCAGGTCCTCGGAGTAGATCCTATGGATGCCGGCTTCGGCACACGCCGCGATGATCAGCGCGTCCCAGAGCGACGCTCCCCGCGTCAAATGCAGCTCTTTCGCCCGAGCCAGGTTGCCGTCAGTCGGCAAGACCAATGGCAGCAGATCCAGGAACTCACCGAGGCGATCCCAAGCGTCGGTCGGAGTGAATCCCTGCTTATTCAGCTTTCGAGAAGCGGCGACGAATTCACAGGCGACTTGCCACAGGAGGACGCCGTCCGAGGCGTTTGTGATGAGGTCGAGTGCGATCTTCTGACGCCTTGGCTCAGCTCGGTCGCAGGCGTAGATCAGAACATTGGTGTCAACGGCGATCATGCAGTTCCTCTCGGCTGGGAAGTGGCCCCTCCGAGAAAAAACTCATGCTGGCGATGCCCGCCCTCAGGCGCGCCACGGCGGCCTGCCGATCTGTCTCGGGCGCGTCGATCGTCTCCACGGTAAGGCGCACGCGTTGCTTGTCACGAAGAGGCAACGGGTGCGTGGGCTTGAGGACGCCGCCGGTGTAAACAGCCTCGACTTTCTGGGTCACTCTTCAGGCTCCAGTGTCAGAGTACGGCGAACGGGAGGACGGTGCAAGTAGGGCCACATGAGGCGGCTCTCACGCCGGCAGGTTGATGCTTCTCGCGAGGTCCGCTGCCGTCCGCAAACCATGATGTCTACGTCCCTGGTAGGTCGGCTCGGTCACGCAGACAGCTTCAGCGCTACCCCGCCCTTGACCATGAACCTGGGCGTTCGCGCACCGGTGGCACGCTCGAGCACACCCGCGAGACTCATGTAGGCGACGCTTGCGCGAACACGGCCTTCGGCGACGCCGAGCGCGCGTAGGCCTGCACCCAACAGTGTGTGGAAGCCTCATCTTGACGCGGCCGTCGGTACCCACAAGCTGTCTGGACTTGAGTGAGCCACGTTTGACCGAAGGGGCGGTTGGTTCCGGACGGGAGCGCGTGAAGTCACCGCCCGGACGCTAATCTCGCTTGGCTGTCGGCGGCGCCGGGTTCCGGCAAGACAGCAATTGCACACTGAATGAGCGACCCCCGGCCGGAGTATCTTGATTAGGCGTCCCTGCTCAGCTACCATCCACTGCTGATGTAGCCTAACAAGGATGAACGACGATGCGACACAGGGTACGGCGTAGCGGAATGAAGTTGCTTCTGGTCGGCGCCTTGCTTGTCGTCGGTGCGACGTCCGTTATTCGCGCAAACGCTGGCTATTGCGGCGTTTGCGAGTGCGATGGACTGATCTTCTCGCCAGCCTATCACGGAGCCATCTGCTACGGAGGCTTCGTGGGGAGGCAGTGCATCGTCGGTGGCCTTCACAACTGCTCCTGACGACGGCAGAGAGGCCACGACGACGCCGACGGCCCTCGGGGCGTTCACCGTGGCCTCTCACAATGGTTACGACAGCACGCGGTTGGGTGGGTTCTTGTTCTCCCTTCGGCAGTCGAAGAGCTACTGTTGCTGATCGAGACTGAGTTGACGGGGAGTGTTCCGTTCCTGGCCGCCTTCGTGACCGGTCCCGCAGCGACTCCCCAGACCGGTTGAGTCGGACGTTGCGCTGGGTGGCAAGTCTCCTGATCACAGGAGAAGCGCGGTCAGGGGCGTCCTGGCCCTTGAAGGGCGAATCCGCGTCTTGCCATTAGCACTACTTTGTCACCTTCTCAGCGGCGGGTTGCGCTCGCTGTCGTTGCCCAGGCCGGCCAGGTAGTGACTGGCCGCATCGCGCTGGACACGTCGGCCGAAACAGGCCGCGAACTGATCGACAATTGTCCGAAGCGTTGCAGGACCGCTCGGGCCCCTTGCTCGTCCACGAGCGTAATCGTAGAGAACTCGGGTCATTCGTACAAGTACGAAATGTTGGATGACTCGTACGGAAAGCTGAACCTAACAAAGTAGTGTTAGGCGCAGTGCATCCCTCACGCCCTGAGCTGAACTTGGCGCATCCTGCGGAGGTGGGCGCCTCGATGTCCACGATCCGACTGGTTATTCGATCTCTGTTGAAGAGGCGAGCCGTCACTGTACTGGTCATTCTGACTGCAGGGTTCGCGATTGGTGCGAACTGCGCGCTGTTCTCCGTCGTGCGGACGCTATTCCAGCCTTTGCCCTATCCCGATGCACCGCGCATAGTGAACCTGAGTGCTCCCGTATCTAGGTTTCTGTCTAGCCCGGATATCGGTCTGAGAATTCGTGACACGGTCGCGACGTCAGACCTTCTGATGCACCGGTGCGCGGCAAGTGATGAATCGCCCTTCCAGCCAGGTAGTCCGGCACAGGTTGAGTGGCGACTTCGACCTGCTGCTATCTCGCCGGAGTGCTTTTCGGTATTCGTCGTCTCACCTATCGCTGGACGGCTGTTGATTGGCAGCGACGCGGGTGCGCACCCTCGACCTGCCGTGATCTCGGAGAGCGTGTGGCGAGGTAGGTTCGGCTCTGACGGTAGTGTTCTCAACCGCGTAATTCGGATACCAGACACATTCGATGACGAACGTTGGCTCATTGTCGGAGTAGTCCCTGACGTCTTTGGTGTTCCGTCACACTCGAACTTCTGGTACGCACTTGACGAGCGTGTATTCTCACAAGACCTTGTGCCCCGGTTCGCCACTCTCGCGCCCAACGCCTCCGTTGAGTCACTCCGGGCAACGTTACCCGCCGTCGATGTGACGTCTCTTGACGACTATGTCAGGCCAGACGGTGCCGTGGCTCTCGCCTATGTCGTGGTGGCCACCGTCCTATTCCTGCTAGTGGCTTTCGTTCAGATCGGTTCCCTGCTGCTCTCACGAGCAGCAGCTCGGGCCCCGGAGATTGCGCTTCAGGTGGCCCTGGGAGCGAGCCCAACCCGAGTTCGAATGTTCTTCGTGGCGGAAGGGGCTATCTTGGCCACTGCCTCGTTAGCAGTCGCCTTGTTGCTGACGCGGCCCTGCGCGCTCGCGATCGAGGCGAGGTTGCCCCCCGAGCTGATGGCTGGGCGGCCCTTGGACTCCAGCGGGGCGGGTGCCGCAGCGGCTCTTGCACTCACGTTTCTCGGTTTCGTTCTGTGGTCGAGTGTCCCAGTTCGCCTTTTCGGTGGAATAAGCGACGCTGGGCTGGCATGCACTGCGCTCTTCGGTGCTGCCCGCGTGCATGTCACGCGAATGCGTCTCGCCTTGCTCGTGCTTCAGATCGCATTCGGGGTGGCCATCGTATACATCGCGGGACTCACCTATCGCAGTTTCACAGAGGCGAACTCGGTGGATCTTGGGTTTCGTCCCCATGGACTGTTCGCTGTTCCGATTCCGGCGCCGGTCGTTCAACGTGACACCCCCACTGTTGAGGCGCGACAGATCGAGGCCAGGAATAACGAGTTGGCCAGGCAAACGATCGCAATGGTGCGCGACGTGCCTGGAGTCGTCGCGGTGACATTTGCTTCCACTTGGCCCATGAGTGCGCCTAGCGACACCTCGAGTCTGAGCGCGAATGACAACCAAACTGACCGCGTCGCAGTCCTTCGGATGCCCGTCGGAGTGGGCTATTCCCGGGTTGTCGGCGCCCGACTGCTCGAGGGACGGGAAGCTACCGACCCTGAGACGACGGTAATGCCAGGGCGAGGGGGATCTCCCCGTCCCGGCTCTTGTGAACCGAGCTCTCCTCCGGAACCTGGAACGGCGGGGAGTAGTCGTGGGGAGCGTTCTCCCGGTTACTATCAGCTTCGCATACCGTGTGCTTGGAGTGATTGACGACATCAAACAAGGGCGCGTCGATCGACCGGCCGAACCCACAATCTACCCCTACATCCCGTCAACGAGTTACTCCAGGTTCATGCTGGTCAGAGTCTCAGACCCCACACTCGCACTGTCTCACATCCGCCGAGCAATGCGCGACGTGTGGGGTCTAAGAGGAGAACGGCTAAGACCGATCTCAATCGAGGATGTCGTTTGGAACGCTCTGGCCGAGTATCGAGCGAGGACCGCGATCATGTTCCTCGTCGTGTCTTTGTGCGCGCCAATCATGTGTCTCGGTGTCCACGGCGCGGCGGCTCACGAGGTGGAGATGCAGAAGCGAGACGCGGCAATCCGGCTCGCGCTCGGCGCCGCACCAAGCGCCATTGGCAAGCGCCTTCAGGCAAGAATGGCTTGTGTTGGGTTCTTGGGAGTGGCGCTTGGACTTCCTTCTGGCTTCGCAGTAGGCCGTTTCTTCGAAAGCCAGGTCTTTGGAGTATCGGCTGTAGACCCTCTAGCTGTCGGTACCGTTGCTTTCGCGACCATTGTCGTCGTCTGGTTGGGCTCGATTGCCTCATCAAGGCGGTTACAGCGTATCGATCCAAGCACGTTGCTCCGGGAGTCCTGAATATTCAGTTCCTGGCGGCGGTGTCTCAGCGCCGCGCGTCCCTGCGGGGAGTGGTATGAAAAGCAAGCCCGAACTGACAGAGCGTGCAGTCGAACTTGCGCGGGGCACTGCCGCTGTTGCCGGGCTCGCCCTGTGGTCGCCTTCCCAAGCCTTTCCCCTCATGACGGCACCTATAGCCGTTCTGGCGTTCCTGTTTTGTCTACTGGCCCGGCTCGGAACCCTGGTTGGACTGATGCTGGTGCAGCCGTCGTTCTTCTGGGTGCACTTCAAAGAGGAGGTGGAGGCTGGTGGTTCCACTTCGACATTCACTTCCTACTGTTTGGGAATACTCGGAATGCGCGCCAGCTTGACGGTATGGTCGGTCGCGATGCTGTCCGCCTGCTGGTTCTTCTTAGGCCAGTTCATCAAGCGCTCTTCGTCCTGGGACTCGTACCTGCTCGGGGGGCTAGGAACTGGCCTGCTTGTTGTCTATCTTTGGCTCCAGCTGGGCGAGCTTAGTCATCCCAATCTGGCAGTGGCGGCATTTGTCTTCTGGGTCGCGTGCACGTGGGTCATCATGGATCTTCGTCACCGCCACTTCGGTCGCGTCGTCTGGGTCGTCGTGCTCGCAGGCCTGCCTGGCACGCTTGGCTTCATCATTCGCTATGCCATCAGCGCTGCGTGGGGCCACGATACTGGGACATTCAGTCTCGCGGGATTTGCGTCGCACCAAAGCTGGGTGGAGCCTTGGCTTGCGCGAATCGACATCTTCGGCTTGTGGTGGTGCCTGGTCGCTTCGGCGGGCTTCGCGAAGTTGTGGGACAGAAGCTACGGTTCGGTCCTGACAGTCACGATACTCGGCGCTCTCTGCTTCATGCTGTTCTATCCGGTGTGAGAGCGAATGAGCGCTGCGATGTCCCGACGGACGCGAGCGGTGTCGGGAATGCCGTTGTAGCGCTGAACGACTGTGCCGGTTTGGTCGATAAGGTACGTCGTCGGTAGCGCCGTCACCGGCGGGAAGGCCTTATGCACGCCATCATCGCCGACGACGATGGGGTAGTTGATGCCTCGTTCCGCGATGAAGGCTCGCAGCTCCTGGGCACCAGCGACCCGATCCTCTGAGACACCAATCACCTGGAGATCCCGTCTAAAGTCTGACTGGAGTTTAACCAGCGACGGTATCTCTGATCGGCAGGCATTACACCATGTCGCCCAGAAGTTGACGACAAGAATCTTCCCTTTGAATGTGGCGAAGGCAAGCGGACGCCCTGCCAAATCATGGGCGGAAACCGCGAGAACGGGAGACGCGTCGGGGCGGGAACGAGAGCCCGAACGACCATCCATGCGGTCGAGGTACAGCAAACTTACGAATAGACCTCCCAACAGAGCGACGCAGGCAACGTTTGTGAGCTTGTGTCGTGCGTCTTGCGTTTCAGAACGGTGGCGCGATTGTGTCATTCAGCCAGACCGCTAGGAGTTCTTGCTTCTCTTCAACACGAGCACGACCTTGGTATGCCCCTCCTCTACAAAGCTGGTTGGCCGGCCGCCCACGACGGGAACAGCGATGGTGAGCGTGTCGTCCTTGATCTCGTAGATGCACTCGTGTTTGCCGTCAGGCTCTGCAGGGGGCCAGTAGGTGAGTTGCCTCGGGCGTTTGGTAGGATCGACAGTGAACGAGATGTGCTTCTCTCCGACAGCCACGATGCCCTTTCCAACCAATCTCGTTCCCGCAAACAACATGTACACTTCGCCTGGCTTGAACTCCCGTGTCTTTCCGTCAGTCGCGGACGAGACGCCATCCCACCGGCCGTCTAGTTCAGCGTCCGTCTGCTGAGCCACGAGCTGCATTCCCGCACACAACAGCAGCACGGCCATTGCCAAACCAGCCTTCGTACGAAATTCGCTCATGTTGTCGTACTCCTTGTCGTCCTGACGATCAAGCTGCGCAACTCAGCAGCGTGGCCCTCTTTTACTGGCTTTAGACGGCGTTGTCAAGGTGTTGCTCGACGTTCGGCAGCGATCGACAGCCGGCATCTCGTCGATCCCCCGGCCGGTGGGACTGCCAAGATCGGCCACCCACGGACACCTGACCGCGCGGCCTCCAATAGCCCGAGCGTCGTCGGGTGCCACCGTAACATCATCAGCGTTGTCGGGGCCCCGGCATACCTTGCCAACACGCCGGCAGACGGCGGAGGCGCCGTGGGTCGTTCCCGTTGCACCGTCACGGTCTTTCCCTGCCGGGGGTCGAACGCCGACGTGTCGGCGTGGTCTCAAGCAGCTCTCGCTCCAGACGATTGGCTTCGGCCAGGGTAGAGGACGCCGGAGCGTCGGCCGTCAGCGATCGCCTGACCCACGAGCTCGTTCGCAAGGTGGGCGGCGTGCGCGTCGCGAACGCCGGGATATGGGGAAGCGCGCGAGGCGGCACACGCACCGCACGAGACTCGTTCGATGTCTCCCCGCTTTGCGAGTTGAATGAGCCGGACTCGGAACAGTCCGGCCGCTCGAGCCTGGGAGGCTGTGAAATAGCCGGCCTTGTCTTCAGCGATGTCGTAGAGGACCGTATCCCACTGCGCTTGTACATGATGAGCAGTTACGGCAATGACATAACGTCTATGTGTATTAATGCCAACTCGAAGATACTCCGCCGTTGAACGCGGCTGGTTCTGCGCGCTGGCACGTCGACGCTTCTCGCCGGAAATGCACCTTAGTGCTTCGACTCGCAATTACGGCCGCGAACGGTGTTGGCGCCGTGGCCTTCCCGCTTCGCTCAGCACTAAGCCCTGAGGGCGTGAAGACGTTGCTGGATTTGTGCATCGAAGGACTTAGGCGACGGCAACCAGGGGAGAGAGATGGCCGTAACGGTGGCCGAGTTCGAGGGTCTCGACGCGCCCGGCGCCCGCTTGGACGGCATCGCCGAGTGCCTGGGAACGGACGCTCGCCAAGGCAGCCTCGCCGTCGTGTTTCCAGGCCCGGTACAGTGCCTTGTATCGAGGATCAGAAAAGGCGGCCCTCGCCTTGTAGAACCGTCTGTCTAGGTCGTCGCCACGCGATGGTGTGGGGTGGGTGCGGATCCTGCTCGAAGTACCAGCGCAGCTCGTCCAACTTCTCATCCGGAAGCGGCGTCAGCAGCTGGTTCCAGACGACCAGTTTCGAGCGCCGGGCGATGTCCGGGCACTGCGGCGGCACGACGATCCGGAGAGTCCAGGCCGGGAACGCCCGGAGTAGCGCGGCGTGACGTTCCAGGAACAACCGGAACTCGTCCAGCCAGGGGTCCGTGACGACGTACACGACGACCCCGCGGCCGGCCAGGTGGATGCCGATCGGTAGGCGGTCTGGAAAGTACCGGACTTCGCGACCCTCACCCTCGCCGACGATGGCGTGAGGGAGGTCCTTCGGGTCAATCCGCGTCAGCATCGTCAGGTGAACGGTCTTCTCTTCGGCGGTCCCAAGCCAGACGAGGTCGGGGTCTTCGACCAGGGCGTCGAGCACCATCAACCGCTGAATCGCGTGGTTCAGCGTGACGGGTTTGCGGAGGCGGCTGTCGGCCTCCCCGATGGCCGCGTAGAGAGCCCGCCCGGTCACGTGGTAGATCCGCGCGCGGTTGTGCCGGCAGTCGTACATCGAGGCCAAGCCGAGGCGAACGAGCTTGGCGAAGAACTTCCGTGTCTTCTGCACCGTGGACGATCCCGCAGAACCTCGCGTACTGGCGGGGGACGCACACGCCCGCGTGCAGCATGACGATCGTCAGGAACCGCGCCTGACGCTCGGTAAAACCCATCGTGGCGACGGCCTGTACGCGGTCATCGAAAGGCAAGCGGGCCCGACGGGCGAAGCGTCATCGCAGGAACTCCTCGATGATGCTCGGCGCCCCTCCCCCGCCGCCGCCACTTCTGCTGCGGCCTGAGAAGTAGAGAGTGAAGCCGGAGCCGGCCTTTGCGGCTGCGTGAGCGCCTCGATAGTGCCGCGTCATCACTTCGACGTCGAGGGTGTGGTCGCGTCTGTCGGTGTCGTACTCGATGCGCACGTCGGGAAACTGCACGTGGCCCTTGTCGTCGCACGGCAGGTCGTGTTGCCTCGCCCAGTCCAGAATCTCCAGGGGATCCCGGTCAGGCCGGCCATCGCTGTCGTCGCGATCGCGATTGCGCTCCTGCAGGAACTCCTGGTACTCGGCTTTCAGCTCGTTCTCGAGGACGACGCGGTGGATGTGGGCGCCCATCTCGTG
This sequence comes from uncultured Acidobacteriota bacterium, assembly GCA_963724775.1. Taxonomy (GTDB): domain Bacteria; phylum Acidobacteriota; class Vicinamibacteria; order Vicinamibacterales; family Fen-181; genus CAVRWB01. The sequence goes on along the minus strand of CAVRWB010000009.1, from coordinate 320,050 downwards.
CAGGCGTTCAGCCTCTTCGAGGTAGGCACGGTAGACTTCGGCGTCGTGCTTCAGTTCGCGGGGTCTTTGGACCCCCTCATGGAACACCTGGCGCTCGCGAATGTCGTGGTCCTGGCGGCGAGCGTCGAGCAAGTCGTGCCCTTCCTTCGTCAGCGTCACGACGGTCCTGTCTCTGTCGAGCCGGACGGTGTGAACGAGTCCCGACTCCCGCAGATGCCATAGCTCTCCACGACGCGGATCGAGAGGCTTGTCGAAGGTATCGCGCAGGTCGTGGGCTGGAACGACGCGGAAGGCCCCTACCGAGGCCAGGGCGCGGCTCTCGGAACCGCGGAGGGTGTAGTCGTGGTCCCGGAACCGCACGTGCTCGCGTTCGGGCCCACGAGGCAGGTTGACGTGCTCCATGAACACGTCGCGCGGCTCGGCACGTTCCCGTTCACGCGGGTCCGAGCCACCACGACCCCCACGACTGAGGTCGCGCGACTGGTCGTCGCGCTCACGCGGGTCATCGCCCCAACGAGGATCGTACATCGGGCACCTCCGTCAGAAACGCCAGCGTTTTGACGTTCACGCTGCCGCCCAACAGAGCTGCCGGTACAATTCTTGCGAGCCCCCGCAACCATTTGTACCGGCACGAAAAGGTCGCCTGTTTCTGGCGACCTTTTCGTTTCTTGGGCGGCAGTCAGCATCGCGGCCAAATTTCCCCTCAGCTCGACCCGGAGCCGGCCGTCATCCGGAATCAGGACGATCGAATCGATAAGCCCCCGGAGCATTTCTGAGGCCTGCACTCGCGTGTCCTCGCGCTGGAGCGCTGACGCGAGTTCCTCCACCTTCCCACGGTAGAGGTCGGCCATGCTCGGGTGAAGAAGCGGTGGCGGTTCCTCGGACCTTGAGCTGGGCCTCCAGTTCCTCCTTCCGCTTCCCATTAGCCATCAGCTCCTCCTTCGCCTCGCTGCCCCGCAGTTCGTCGAGAACGAGTCGACGATCTTCTTCCGCCGGGCCTCGAGTTGAACGAGCTCGCGCTTCGCGGAGTCTGAGCCAGCGCGCGCTCGATGCGGAGCCGATTCATCTCCTTCGCGAACTCCCGGCAGAATTCCTCGAAGAAGTCGTTGCGCATCAGCTTCTCTTGCAGCGCTCGCAGGACGCGTTGTTCCACCTCCCGACGCGGAATCGTCAGCAAGTTGTACAGGTGCCGCGGCCACGTGCACCGAAGCAGCCGAGGTGCTCGCGAGAGTACGTGATGACTTGCCATCCTCCGCGGAGTTCCACTTGTGCTGCACATTGGCGAGCGGAACCGTCCAAGCCGAGGGATCCGACGCCGGAACGATTGAGGGGTGCTCGGTCCGAGAAATCCGCTCGCGGATGGAGCAACTCGCCGACGCTCGGCGAGGAGCGCGTATGGCTCGTACCCCGCCTCCAGCCCAGGCAGTGAGGGCAGCCTTGACACGCGACTTCGCTCCCCGCAAAATGCCCGTTCGGAGCGTCGGCATTCCCCGTCGGAATCGTCGTGTCCATGCGGGCGAAATGTCGCCGGCTCCGACCGCATTGAGTCTGTTGCCGCGGGCCGCGAAAACGCCCTGATCCGCCGGGCACGACGCGGTCGATTCGGTCGCCATCCGGGCTGCGCCCGTCTTCGACATCGACACCAGCACGTGAGGCGTGAGCGACCCCGTGGACGAGCGCGGGGCCAGGTTCGCGCGCCACGGGCGGGGTCGCTCACGCCTCTTCCCCACTGCGACACTGGCAATCGGGCGCTCACCGGGCGGCACAGAGCGCCGCCCGCCAGTCGTGGCGGCCATCGTCCGAAGGCGTTGTCGCTCGTGCAGTTGGAGGCCGTGTATCGCCGGTCAGTCATACGTGTGAAGGGCGGGACCGGAGTCACAGCGGCGGGACCGGAGGGGGCCAACCGCGCTTTCGGCCAGCGTTCCCCCTTCTCGGCCCCCCGTGGCCTCGACTACTTGAACGGGTTGATGACACTGACCCCCGCGAAGTCGTCGAATCCCGGCAGGTCCTCGGAGTAGATCCTGTGGATGCCGGCTTCGGCACACGCCGCGATGATCAGCGCGTCCCAGAGCGACGCTCCCCGCGTCAAGTGCAGTTCCTTCGCCCGAGCCAGGTTGCCGTCGGTCGGCAAGACCAATGGCAGCAGATCCAGGAACTCACCGAGGCGATCCCAAGCGTCGGTCGGAGTGAATCCCTGCTTACTCAGCTTTCGAGAAGCGGCGACGAATTCACAGGCGACTTGCCACAGGAGGACGCCGTCCGAGGCGTCTGTGATGAGGTCGAGTGCGATCTTCTGACGCCTTGGCTCAGCCCGGTCGCAGGCGTAGATCAGAACATTGGTGTCAACGGCGATCATGCAGTTCCTCTCGGCTGGGAAGTGGCCCCTCCGAGAAAAAACTCATGTTGGCGATGCCCGCCCTCAGGCGCGCCACGGCGGCCTGCCGATCTGTCTCGGGCGCGTCGATCGTCTCCACGGTAAGGCGCACGCGTTGCTTGTCACGAAGAGGCAACGGGCGCGTGGGCTTGAGGACGCCGCCGGTGTAAACAGCCTCGACTTTCTGGGTCACTCTTCAGGCTCCAGTGTCAGAGTACGGCGAACGGAAGGACGGTGCAAGTAGGGCCCCATGAGGCGGTTCTCACGCTGGCACGTCGAAACCGGCTTTCCATCTCGCCGACCCGGATTGAACCGCCACTGCTTCGCGGCCTTCACTGCCTCGTCGTCAAGGCCGTGCTCCTTGTCGAGCGACTTCACCACCTGCACGTCGCCCACGGTCCCGTCCGGTCCGACGACACATTCCATCGTCACGGAACCTTGGATCTTCGCCGCGCGGCCATCCGACGTGTACCGGGGCCGCACCTCGCTGATTACGGTCGGATTGACAATCCGCGGAACTTCTTAGGCCCGATTCTACCCGCGTTAGGGCGCGGAAGATCCGCACGTAGGCGAACGGAGGCGAACTGGCGGCTGTGACAACCCAGAAGCAGTAGGCGAAGAGGCGAAGATGACATCGCTCTCCGGCGCTGCTACATTCGACTTGTGATGCGACGGTCATGTCCCTCGTTCGTGGCCTTTCTGCTGGCGTCTGCCGTCGTGACTTTGTGGGCAGCAACTCAGGAGCGGCAGGCATCCTCGTTGGACAGGGCTATCCCGGCAACCAATCTCTCGTGTGACGGTGGCGTCGATTGCATCTGGATGCTGGCCTTTCGCTTCGACCTTCCGCTGGGCATCGAGGTTGACGATGCTCGATCCGGGGGCACTCCGCTTGGCAACAACCGCTCCCGGCTGCAAGTCCCCGCCACAACCATGCGGGATTTCCTGAACGATTTTGTCCAAGCAAATCCGCGATATGAGTGGCGCGAGATAGATGGCTATGCCGTCCTGCGTCTGCAATCGGCATGGGGCGACAGGGACGATATCCTCGACCGCCCTGTCGCAGCATTCGATCTGGTCGATGCAAGGCTGGACGATGCACTTGGTGCCATCTACAAGCTGGTGCGACTCGATCTCGGAGGGGGGTTTGGTCCTTTCAGCGATTTCGAACTTGATCAACCGGATCGGTTCTCCGTTCATTTCGCTGGGGGTTCCCTATTGGAGGCGCTGACCGCAGCCGAGCGGGCGCTCGGCCCCTTCCGGTGGAGAGTCACCCGGCGAACCTCCACAACGTCCAAGAGGGTTTACTGGGGCTTGACCTTGCATCATCTTCCGAGGAAGCGATAGACCCGCTGAGCTGCCCCCTTCCTTCGTGCGGACGAGCGACGGGGTGTCGCTGACGTGTGACAAGGGTTGGGTGTGGAAGACGCTCAAACTGTTCCTGCTACGCTTCAGCGCGGACGACAAGGGCTTCCAGCTGCCGCGTGATCGCGGATGCGCGTGGCGCACGCTGGGATAGGCGTTTCCGGCGAACGGCAAGCAGACGCCGATCAACGAGTACGGCATGGCGCCGGTCGGGAAGCCACGCATCAAGTAGCGTCGGTCAGGATTCCTGTCCGCGTGGCGCCGACACTCTTCGCAGCGTGCGTGCTGCGGCCAGCTGGATCCGCATCGCCTCGATCTCCTCGGCGGTGGCCGCGCGGCCCTTTAACTGCTGAAACAACGCCAAGATGGCGCAACGGTTCGGTCGGCGCGACGACCTTTGGACACACGCGTGGTCGCACCAGTCGGTACACGGCTCGGATGTCGCGTGGCTGTTCGCACGGCATAAGCTGGCCAGCGGTGTGGTCGGCTTGTTCGCCAAGACGGGCGACCCCATTCGGCGGAAATGCACCCTAGGCTAGGCGACGGCAACCAGGGGAGAGAGATGGCCGTAACGGTGGCCGAGTTCGAGGGTCTCGACGCGCCCGGCGCCCGCTTGTACGGCATCGCCGAGTGCCTGGGATCGGGCGCTCGCCAAAGCAGCCTCGCTATCCTGTTTCCAGGCTCGGTACAGTGCCTTGAATCGAGGCCCGGAGAAGGCGGCCCGCGCCCGGTGGAACCGTTCGTCCAGGTCGTCGCCACGCGACGGCGTGGGATGGGTGCGAAGGCGCTCTCCGTCGTGCTCGTTTCCGCCGGGGATCGAGAAACGCACCTACACGGCCACGCTGCAAGAGTGGATTCTGGAAGCGGGAGGATCCCGTTGGGACGTGTCGATTAGCGGGGGCGAGATGATGCAGGGTTACGGCTTCTTTTCTGGGACACGCACCGGCGACACCGTGATCTTCGACATCTCTTACGATTACGGCTATGGCGTCATCGAGATGGTCGACCAGACGAAACCACTGTTCTTTGAGGGGGACGCCCAGGCGACGATCGTCGAGGGAAAGATCTCCGGCGCTTTCCGAGGGCGGATGGCTCTTTTTGACTCGTTGTCAACATTCAGGGTTTCCCAGCAAGCTCCCTACGATTGCCAAGCGACCGACCACAAGATTGAGTTCGTAGAGCGCTAAGCAAGGTTCAAGGAGCCACCAGCGCTGTAGCCCCATCGACGTGGAGTCGCTACTTCGCCTTCCCGCCGTTTTCGAACTGCCATGCCCAACGCGGACTCTCGGCTCATTAGAGCGAGAATCGGCCGAGAAGTAGAAGTGCCCAGACGCCTTGGACGGCTCGGGAGGGCTGACGCAGGAGCGGGCGAACTGCTACTTCCCTGCTTCGTCGGCGCGCCTCAAGTAGTAGGTGAAGCGCCACGGGCCTCGACCGGACCCGTCATCGTAGCGATTGAACGACTCGACCTTTAGCAACTGCCCATCGCTCATCTTGGCAAAGCTCAGAACTTGGATAACGGAATAGGACTTCCCAATCGAACTCGGCGCCCCCTTGGAAGCGTAGGCGAGGACATCCGCTTGCCCGTTCGGCGTGTCCGCTGGGCTGAACGCCGTGACTTCGTGCGGCGGGATGGTGCAGTTCACGGGGTGGCACAACCCCTTACCCTCAACGGTCACCTTCTCCGGGGAAACGGTGATGTGAAGCGACACGATGCCCTTCGTGTTCGGGTCCACGTTCACCCAGTCCCCAGCGAACTGGGATGCCTGAGCCGAGGCGACCGTGGGGAGAAAAACCGCCAGGATGAATCCGACAACGACGAATGCGACAAGACGCCTCATATCGTCTGCCCTCCTGTGGACAACCGCACCCGCTCTCCATTCTGACGATGAACCCGACGAAAGGGTCGGCGTTCCGTATGACGTAGTTGACGCGACACCTGAGGCCAGCGCGCGTCTACCATTCCCTCATGCCCGCCCACATCCTCATCCTCGACGGCGACCCTTGGTTGCGCCACGCCGCGCAGAGAGAAATGGACCGCGACCCCGAGGGCTGGCTGGAACAGCGCCTGAAGGTCATCGCGTTGGTCGGCTCTCGACATCCCGACGCGGTGTTCCCTCCGCCACGGCCCGAGGACCGACCTGCGCCTCCCCCACCGCCCACACCCGAGCGGCTGCGGTTCTACCCGCTCGTTCCCGAAGGACGCCCGGACATCTACTTCAAACGACGGGAGGCGATGAAGGCGAGGCTGAAAGCGGAGCGGGAAAAGAAACCGTGAAACAAGATGAGCCACCGCGATGGTGGCCCTTCAGGCAGGTGGCGACGAATCGAACGCTACGCCCTGCGCTTCCTGAACCTGTCGCCGGTCCTACCTCGCAGCCCGGGGGCGGCTTCCCTGACGCCCAGCCCCACTCCTAGCCCCTCGTCACCGTGTTCACTTTTATACAGAATTTCCCTCGCGCCTGAACAAAAGTATGCGGCGATGCCTAAGAACAAGACGGCCAGTGTGAAGACTCCGGCGGTTGTCGCCGCCGTCGTTCGGCGTGTCAACACTCGTCTTTCTCGGATGGAGGACTTGCTGCTCGAAATGAGAGCGGAACAGGATGTTAAGCTCAAGAAAATAGAGAAGCTCCAGCAACAAGTCGAAGAACTGATGGCAACCCAACAACCAAAACGCCTTTGGCGGTAGAAGGAGATTCAAGTGGCAGATGCTCAACCCGACTACGCGTCGAACGTGAAGAAATACGCTGCCACGCTCAATGCACCGGCACTGGCGGGCATCGTGAGGCACTTGGGCATCGCACTGCGAGGAAAGGACTCGTCCCTCGTCGCCGCCAGCGACCCCGAGGAGTTGAAGCGAGTGCGCGACGGATTCATGAAGAAGAAGCTGGGCTTGACGCAATCCGACGCCGAACTCGACGCCGCGTTGAAAGAAGTGATGGCGCGAATGGGCGCCGAACGCGAGAAAAGCCGCGTGACGGTCTGCTATCTTCTGGCCGACAAGTTCAACAAGCTGGGCCTGTTCGTCTGAGAACGTCGCGGATGGGTGGGGACACCCGGGAGGATTGACTGCCCCCTGACGACCACCCACCTTGGTCCCGTGCGCGTTTGAAGAAACGAAAAGGGCCACCGCGATGGTGGCCCCGCTGTCGAGAACCGCTGTCGGTGGCGGGCTAACGAACCCTTGGCGCTTGGCCCCTCACGCTGTAGTTGTCGAAGTAGCCGCCCGAGTTGCCGCCAAAGAGTCGAGAAAGACCCTCCCGGTTGACACTGGCTGCCTCGTAGGTAGCGAGATAGGTGTCGTTGACGTAGATTCTGATGCGGCCGGTGCGGCTGTCTGCCTTGGCCCGGAGCAGATGCCAAGTGCGTTCGCCGTAAGCGGTCGTGGGGTAGGTGGTGTCGTAGAATTGGCCCCCGCTGAACTCAAAGACCCGCAGTCCACCTGCCGCGGGATAGAGGCCGACCTCCACGTAGTTGTCCTCGTCTTGATACCAGAGGGTCAGACCGCCATACCCGGAGGGACCGTTTAGCCACACCTCGGTCTCGGCATCTCGGCTTCCGAACGTCAGGTCTTGGACGAGCCGACGTTGTGGTCGCCGGTGGTCAAATCTCAGCGACCAGGAGCTCGCCGCGCCGCTCGACGCACAGGGCGAAGCCCGATGCATCCTCGACAACGAAGCACTCGACCTGCGCGAGCCAGCCGCCGAGGCGCCACAGGTCACGGATGTATCGGGTCTGTCGGACATCAAGATTCTCGGTCAGGGCAAAGGCGCCAATCCTCCACCTGCCTGCGCCAACCAGAAAGACGGACAATTCACGGACAGCCCCGTGCAAGTCGCTCTCGCGCAACGGTTAGCAGCGGCACGTTGGGTTAGAACCCAACGGTCTCGCCGGCCACAGCGCGTTCGCGGAACGAACGGACGAGATTCTGCAGTCCCGCCACGCCGCCCGCGTCATATGATCCACGGCGCAGCGCGTTTGCCACTTCACAAACCGCTTTCCGCCGAACACCCCATGGACGAACACGACCTCACCGGCTGGAAGGAGATCGCCGCGTTCCTGCGCGTGTCCGAGCGCACCGCACAACGATTTGAGCGGGAGCTGGGCCTCCCGGTAGTTCGGGTGAGGGAAGCCAAAGGGGCGTTCGTCCGAGCGGTCCCGAGCGAGCTGCGGGCCTGGCTTGAGCGGGCAAGGGACAGTGCACCCGACGCCCGCGAAGGCGCTCCGGCCCCCGCTCTGCCCGCTGGCCGGAGGCGCTGGTCCACGGCGGCGACCGCCGTCCTGATTCTGGGCTTGCTGGGCGTCGTCGGTGTCGTCCTGACGCGGCAAGGGCCTCGACGGTCCTCTTTGACGCCGCCCAACATCGCCGCGCGCCGCTCCGTAGAACTGGAGTTCACCGGAATCCGGCCAACGCCTCTGCGGATCCTCGTGGTGGACGGAGGCGAAGCGGTTGTCGCCCGCCCGTCTGGCTTCACGCTGAAGCTGGCGGCGCAGCTGCGGGGCAATGACCTCGTCCTCGACTTGAGCCAGGCGCTACCCGATAGCCGGCAAGGGTATCGACCACTCGCATCGGTGCGGCTCGGCCTCAATGCTCCGGGTGCGATTGAGGTCGATGGTGAAATGATCGGGATCGTCTGGCGCGCCACCCACCCGACTCCGCAGTAGGCGCCTTCACCGCGCGGGGCCGAGGGGCGACAACCGGCAGCTTTCGCTTCTCGGCGCTTCTTGGCGCTTCTTGGCGTTTCGTGTCGCTTGCCCCGGGGCCGGCCCGGTGAGATGTTCCTCTTCGCCGGAATCGTCCGGCCCCTCAGAAGGAGCATCTTCATGCCGAGACCCGCCAGCGTGTCCTCTTTCGTCCTCCTCTTGACCCTGGCCGCGAGCGCCGCTTGGTCGCAGGAGCCGACCACGACGCGGATCTCGGACCACTGGGTGTTCTGCGAGGTGACCATCCAGGGACAGACCGCCCGGCTGAAGGTGGCAAACGGCGAGTTGGCGACCGTCAAGGTCTTGGCGATGAACCGCACCCTCGGGTTGACGCCGGTCGTCCGCGACGCCGGGGTCTTCGTGGTGCTTTGGGACATCACGCCGGCTGCGGTTCCACCCGGCGGGCGCATCCGCCAACTTGAAAACCTCGCTACGCCCATCGGCCAGCTCGCGCAGTTCACGAAGACCGAGGTGCCGTTGACCGTCAAGCTGACCGCTGTGAAGGAGATGGCGGCGAGCCAGCTTGGTACCCAGACCGGGCCAACCGCCTGCGAGATCGAGTGCGCCGGGATCAAAGTTCTTGCCGCCGAGGTGATAATGGACTGCGACCGATGCGGCAACGGGACGCGCTCGACCGTCACGAGTCACGCGGGCAGGCGATGAACCGGATGCGGCGACTCGCTCGATGCCGATCGTCTGGCTTGAGCAGCGGCTGAAAGTCATCGCGTTGGTCGGCTCTCGACATCCCGACGCGGTGTTCCCGCCGTCACGGCCCGAGGACCGACCTGCGCCTGCCCCACCGCCCACACCCGAGCGGCGGTTCTACCCGCTCGTTCCCGAGGGACGCCCGGACATCTACTTCAAACGACGGGAGGAGATGAGGGCGCGGCTGAAAAGCGGAGCGGGACACCAAGCGGTGAAACGAAAAGGGCCACCGCGATGGTGGCCCCTGTGGTAGTCGAACGTGCTTCCCGCTGGTCCACTCAGTAGCGGATGGTTCCCGTCCATTCCCAGCGGCCAGTGTAGACGCCGACCGTGGCTGTTGGGGTCAGCACACCTGTCATCTGGGCCGTTCCGCTGGCGTCCTTGAACCGCCCCGTCCCTCCGCTGAACGTGAACGCGGCCTGCACGACGGGGAGCTTGAGCACGGGGTCCGTGTTCGTTTGTCCAGAGAACGTCCCGCGGATTTCATCCCCGTTCGCTGCGGTCAGGACTAGGAGTCTGCCAACGACATCGGTGGGAGCGCCCTGTTGAGGGATGAGGCACTGCTCAGTGTGGTAGGTCACGTTGCCCATGTGCAGGGCAGTTCCGGTCGCGTTACTCAGCCCGGTAGCTCCCAGCCCCATTGTGAGCGGCGAAGGGGCGCAGGCTTGGGGGTTCTCAACGTCGAACCGCAACGTGCCCGTCACTTCGCCAGAGAACGGCACATCGACCGCCTTCATCGCCACCGACGAGGGGGCTGTGACCCCGGGTGAGTTCGTCCCCGGGCCAGCCTGCTGGCATCCAGCCAGCAACACGATACACGCCGCCGCAGCCGCGACACGATACAGCATGCTCACCTCCCGGCTTGTCCGTTTGTTGGCTGCCGCCCGTTGAGGATGGCGTGTCAGCCTGCAGCAGGGGTTCCGCTGGGCGGGCTTCGCGCGCGGGCAGGCCGAAAGTGGCGCGGCATTGCGACATTTCCTGCGCGCCGAATTGTGAAGAAGGAGAACCGGATTTGAGGCTGCGCTCGGCCCCAGGAGATGTCAAGCGGAAAGCCCCCCGTTTTCTCCAACTTGGCCTCATTTGGTCCAGTAAGTCCGGGCAGGTCCGGGACACCCCGGACCAAGTTGGACCAATGAAAATGGGCGTAGACCCGAGAGGGTCTGGCAGGTCTGGCTGTGGAGGAAGAAGCTGCTGCAATTCGCAGGGCGTTCTCGGGTCTGAGGAAACCGAAGGAACCAGCCACCAAAGGTGATAAGCCCACCCCCAAGGAAGAGCCCCGAAAGTGGAAGATGTCCGCTGCGGCCAAGGAAGCCGCGCGGAAACGGATGAAGGCGTATTGGGCGAAGAAGAAAGGGCAGGAGGCAGCAACACAATCAGCGGGCGACGGCGGCGAGAAGAACCGGTCTAACGAGAAGCCCGCAAAGAAATCGCGGAGGCGTCGGGCCGCCAAGCAGAAGAAGGGGTCGAGGAGGGCGGCAGTCCTCAGCGGGCACCGGGACCTTGGCCTTCAGTTCCTCGAACCAGTCGCCGCGCGGGGCCTCAAGCCGCATGACGGCGCCGCCGCACCGCCTGGTCGAGATCCCACGTGGCCTGCAGGTTCATCCAGATCTTGCAGCGCGCGCTCTTTCTCCTCGCGTTGCGCCGCACCTCCTTCTAGCGATCCCGCCACTCCACGAAGGCCATCGGCAGCGCGTCGAGGACGATCATGACGCGCGCCACGCGCTCGTGCCGCAGGAGCCCGGCGGCAGCCTCACGCGCGGCCTCGATCGTCGCGTACGGAAGCCAGGCGCCGGGGAGATTCGATGCAGAGCCGCGCCTGACCGTCGTGACCAGTCGATACATGGATGTCCTCCTCGGCAACGAATCGCAATCGGAGAAACGCGCCATCGAGGGTTGCCGGAGGCGACCCCTACCGGCTCTGCTTCAGGTACTTCAGGAACTCGCCGTCGGTCGAGAGAATCAACGTCGTGTCCGCGGCGAAGGTCTTCCGGTAGGTCTCCATCGTCTTCAGGAACTGGTAGAGCTCGGGGTCGCGGCCGTACGCCTCCGCGTAGATGCGCGTCGCCTCGCCGTCGGCCTTGCCCATGACTTCCTGGGCCTTGCGGTACGCCTCGGACTGGATGCCCTTCAGCTCGCGTTCCTTCTGGCCGCGGATCTCGGCGGCCTTGCCATGGCCCTCCGATCGCGACCGCTCGGCGATGCGCCGGCGCTCGGAGATCATCCGGTCGTAGACCTTCTGCTGCACCTCGGCCACGTAGTTGACGCGCCTGACCTGCACGTCCACGAGCTCGATCCCGAACTCCGCCACGATGGGACGCGACTTCTCGAGGATCGCCCGGGTGATCTTGTCCCGGCCCATCGCGATCTTGCCGGCGACGGCGGCCACGCCCATGTCCACGTCCGCGTTCTCCTCGGTCTCGGGGAACGCCCGGTCGGTGCTGCGCACCACCTCGATCAGGTCGTTGTTGGCGATGACGTTCCGGGTCTCGCCGTCCACGATGTCGTCGAGGCGCGACTGGGCGCTGCGCTCGTCGGTGACGCGTTGGTAGAAGAGGAGGGGGTCCTTGATGCGCCAGCGGGTGTAAGTGTCCACCCAGATGTACTTCTTGTCCTTGGTCGGGATCTGGTTGGGGTCGCCGCTCCACTCCAGCCACCGCTTGTCGAAGGCGTAGACCGTCTGGATGAAGGGCACTTTCATGTGGAGGCCGGGGTCGGTGTGCGGCTTCCCCACCGGCTCGCCGAACTGGGTGATGATGGCCTGCTCGGTTTCGGCGATCGTGTAGACCGACGACCAGAGCGTGAGCAGCCCGACGATGACGAGAGCGGCGACAAGGGCGGGCTTCACTGTTTGGCCTCCTGCTTGGCCGGGTCGAGGTTCAGAAGCGGCAGCAGCCCCTTCATCGAGGAATCGACGATCAGCTTGCGGCCAGTCTTCGGCAGCACTTCGTTCAGGGTCTCGAGGTACAGGCGCTTGCGGGTCACGTCGGGAGCCTTGCGGTACTCGTCGTAGATGTTCACGAAGCGGGCGACGTCGCCCCGCGCGTTGTTCACCCGCTCCAGCGCGTACCCTTCCGCGGCGCGCACCACCCGCTCGGCCTCGCCGCGCGCGTTCGGCACCGTCTGGTTGTAGTCGGCCCACGCCTCGTTGATCAGCCGCTCCTTCTCCTGGATCGCCTGGTTGACCTCGTTGAACGCCGGCTTGACGGGGTCGGGCGGGTTCACGTCCTGCAAGACGATCTGGAGCACCTCGAGGCCGGTCTCGTAGCGGTCGCACAGGCGCTGGAGGAGTTCCTTCCCGTCGACCTGGATCTTCTCGCGGCCGACCGTCAGCACCTCGTTGACGCTGTGGTCGCCCACGATTTCGCGCATCACCGCCTCGTTCATGTCGCGGAACGTCGACGGGTCGCCGCGGCGGGCGGCGCTGTCGAGATTCCTGACCTTGAAGAGGTACTTGTAGGGGTCCTTGACCTTGTACTGCACGATCCACTCGACGACCGCCACGTTCAGGTCGCCGGTCAGCATGAGCGACTCGGCCTTGGTGACGTCGGTCTGCTCGAACTGCGACTGCACCCCGGAGGCGGTGGTGCGGAACCCGAACTCGGTCTTCAGCTGGCGCTGCACCGGCACGCGCGTCACCCGCTCGATGAACGGGAACTTCGCGTGGGGTCCGGGTTCCGTGGTCCGCACGTAGCGCCCGAACCGCTGGACCACGCCGACCTCGTCCGCGTTCACCTGGTAGTAGGTCGAGAACAGACAGAGAAGGACGACGAGCCCGGCGGCGATCCAGCCGAGCATCCGGCCTCGCCCCTCGAACGAGAACCGGGGCACGCGCCCGACGTCGATGACCGCCTGAGCCTTCCGTTGCCAGTCAACCATGTCCATGGAGTGCAACCCTCTGAATCAAACGGCCAGTACAGGCCGCCACGGTCTCCATTCTGGCGCTGCGCCCGCGCTGGTCGCTGTACAAGTGTGAACAGACCCGAAGATGTGCTGTTTCGAACAGCCACGCGGAGGGTCCCGTGCAACCATGACTCTATGGCCGCAAGGAAAGCTCACCCATTTGACCCCGAGGCGTTTCTCATCTCGACGGGCGTCCCCAAGACCGTCCTTGACTACGACCAGGGTCAGACGATCTACCGGCAGGGCACCGCCTGCGAACAGGTGATGTACCTCAAGAAGGGCGAGGTCAAGCTGTCGGTGATCTCGAAGACCGGCCGCGAGGCCATCGTCGCGATCCTCGGCCCCGGGAACTTCTTCGGCGAGGGAGCCCTGGCCGGTCAAACGGTGCGCATCGGGAGTGCCAGCGCGCACACGCCGAGCACGATCATCGCCGTCGACAAGGCCGACATGAAGCGGCTGCTGCACGAGGAACACGCGCTGTCGGACGGCTTCATCACGCACCTGCTCACCAGGAACGTCCGCATCGAGGAGGACCTGATCGACCAGTTGTTCAACTCGGCCGAGAAGAGGCTGGCCCGCACGCTCCTGCTGCTCGCGCGTTTCGGCGAGGAGCACAGGCCGCAGCGCGTCATCCCCAAGATCTCCCAGGAGACGCTCGCCGAGATGGTCGGCACGACGCGGTCGCGCGTGAACTTCTTCATGAACCGCTTCAAGAAGCTGGGGTTCATCACGGTCGACGGAGGGCTGACGATCAACAACTCGCTGCTGAGCGTCGTCCTGCACGACTGACGACGCCGCGGTCCGTTCACCGTTGACCGTTCACCGTTGACCGTCGACGCCTGACGGTTCGCCTCATCGCTGCCAGAGGATGCGGGCGGCTTCCAGAGGGACCGCCACGCCCTCGTGATGCGGGACGACTCGTGCGGTGTAATCCGTTGCTGGACGCGTGGCTGGCACCAGCGCGCGGTAGGCGTACCCGCCGTCCGGCCCCTCGAGCCGCCCGACTCGCGTCATCTCCTGCCGAAACGGGCCGTCGATGCCCACCCCGTTGGCGTTGGCGTAGAGTTCCACGCACACCGTGCCCGGGTCGAGATCGTGGACGGCCAGGCGGACGTCGAACGCGTGGTGCACTCCGTTGGTCTCGACCTTTACGATATCAAGCCGGAGCGCGGCCCACTGCTGCTCCACCACCTGCCGCCAGGTGACCACCTGGCGGCCCAGCGCGCCGCCGTCGGCCGCGCGCGCCCGGTAGGCTGCCGCAGCCGGAAGGTAGTGCTGCTCGGTGTACTCGCGGTACTGTGCGGTCGGCTGAAAAGCGCGGCGTCAGTCGCGCCATGCTCTCGCGCATCCGGGCGACCCAGGCGGTCGGGATGCCCGTCGCGTCGCGGGTGTAGAACTCCGGCACCACGGCCCGTTCGAGCACGTCGTACAGTTCCTCCGCTTCGGCCGCGTCCCGGGCGGGATCGTCGCCATGGTCGCGGCCATCCCCCACCGCCCATCCCACGTCCGGCCCGTAGGCTTCCGCCCACCAGCCGTCCAGTTCCGACAGGTTCAGGCCTCCGTTGACCAGCACCTTCATGCCGCTCGTCCCGCTGGCTTCCCACGGCCGCCTCGGCGTGTTGATCCAGACGTCGACCCCCTGCACCAGGCGCATAGTGAGGAGCATGTCGTAGTCGCTGAGGAAGATGACGTAGGAGCGCGCCTCGGGCCGGCGGCTGAAACGGATCCACTGCTGGATGAGGGCCTGCCCGGCCTCGTCGGCAGGGTGGGCCTTGCCGGCGATGATGATCTGCACCGGGCGCTCACGGCTGCTCAGGAGGCGAAGCAGGCGATCCGGGTCGTGCAGCAGCAGGTTCGGTCTCTTGTAGGACGCGAAGCGTCGCGCGAATCCCAGCGTCAGGGCGTTGGGATCGAACAACTCCTTTGCCTGTTCCACGGCCTCGCGCGCGGCGCCGCAGGCCGTGAGTTGTCTGGCCAGCCGGTCGCGGGCGAAGTCGATGAGAGACGCGGTGGCAGCCACGCGCAGCTGCCACAGCCTGGGCCCCGGGAGGCGACGGATGGCCTTCTCCGGGCATTCGGCCGTGCCCAGCCAGCGGTCTTCCCCACACGCCTCCGTCCAGAGTTCATCGGCTGCGGTGGATTCCCAGGTCGGCACGTGGACGCCGTTCGACACGTGGCCCACAGGCACCTCGTCATCCGGCCAGCCCGGAAACAGCGGCGCGAAGAGGTGGCGGCTCACCTGCCCGTGCAGGCGGCTGACGCCGTTGGCCCGGCCGCACCCGTGCATGGCCAGGTACGCCATGTTGAAAGGCTCGGACGAGTCTGCCGGGTCCTTGCGGCCGAGCGCGAGCAACTGGTCGAGCGTGATCCCAAGCTGCGCCTGGACGTACCCGCCGAGGTACTGCTCGATCAGCGCCGGCGCAAACCGATCGAACCCGGCGTCCACCGCCGTGTGGGTGGTGAACAGGTTGCCGGCCCGCGTGACGGCCAACGCAACGGCGAACGGCTGGCCGGTGTCCTGCATGAACCCGCGCGCGCGTTCCAGGACCGCGAATGCCGCGTGCCCTTCGTTCAGGTGGCACACGTCCGGCCGGATGGCGAGTTCCCCCAGCAGGCGCCACCCACCGATCCCGAGGACGATTTCCTGCACCAGCCGCAACTCGGGCCCGCCTCCATACAGCTCGCTGGTGATCCCGCGATGCGCGGCCACGTTCGCGGCGTCGTTGCTGTCCAGCAGGTAGAGCGTCACCCGGCCGACCCGGACCTGCCAGGCGCGCAGCCAGACCGAGTACCCGGGCAGGGCAATCTCGAGCCGCAGCCACTCGCCGTTGGCCCGACGCACCGCCGTGATCGGCAGCTGTCCCGGATCGTTGTACGGGAAGAGCGCCTGCTGGGCGCCGTCCTTGTCGATCACCTGCCGAAAGTAACCCTGCTGGTACAGCAACCCCACAGCGACGACTGGCACGCCAAGGTCGCTGGCCGCCTTCAGCTGATCGCCGGCCACGTTGCCGAGTCCTCCCGAGTAGATCGGCAGCGCCTCGCTCAGCATGTATTCCATGCTGAAGTACGCCACGCTGAGCGTCGGGGCAGGCGTCGCGTCCGCGTGCTCATGCTGGAACCACGCGGGGGCCTCCGCCGTTCGCCGCCGCGCCTGCACCATGTCGTCGATCCTCGCGCGCGCCTCGGGATCGGACAACACCCGCTCGATCCGGTCGCGTGAGACCGTCTGGAGCACGCCCCACGGGTTGTGCGTGAGATCCCACAGGTCGGGATCGAGCTGTCGCCACACCTCGTCGGCGCCGTAGTTCCACGACCACCGCACATCCAGCGCCAGCTCGGCCAGGGTCTCGAGCCCCTCGATGTCGGTCGGGAGGAGGCTCCATATCGGGTTGCTCACCCGGGGCAGGCTGCTCACGGTGTCCTCCTGTCGGTCGCGTCGCGCGAGTTCTTCCGGGGGCGCTGCCGCGCGCCCGAAGGCCCCCGCTTCCTCATCATGGCCATCCCGCGGACGCGGATCTGTTCACATTTGAACCTGACTCGATCCGACGGCCCGAGGCCGCGTTCCGATCCTTGAAGGTCATTCTGAGGAACGGTGCCCGAGTGTCCAGAACGGAACATACCGCACAGGTCGCCCGCGCGTAGACTGACTCACGGGTCATTCCCACAGTTTGTGCGCCGCTCCGGCGCGAAGCCTGACGGGAGGTCAGCATGCTTTACACGCTCATGGTCGTCTTGCTCGTCTTGTGGCTGCTCGGGATGGTCAGTTCGTACACGATGGGCGGCTTCGTCCACATCCTGGTGGTCCTGGCTGTCGTCCTCCTGGTCGTTCGGCTGCTCCAGGGGCGACGCCTCGCGGGCTAATCGTAGCAGGCGGGGTCACGCGGGTCGCTCCCGCAAACACGGGTCATTCAAAGAGGTGTGCAACATGGTTCGCTACGTCGTCACGTTCGGTCTCGTCTTCGGCATGGCCACCCTCGGCGCGCAGAACAAGGAGCAGAGCCGCCTGGAGAACTGCGGGACGGTGATGGAGGAGATCCTCAACATCCAGGAGGACATCCCCCAGGATCTGCTCGAGAAGGCCGAGTGCGTCATCGTCATTCCGTCATTGATGAAGGTGGCGCTCGGCGTTGGCGGCACCTGGGGCCATGGCGCAATGGTGTGCCGGTCGGGCAAAGCGTTCGAAGGGGCGTGGGGCGCCCCGGCGATGTACTCGCTCGACGGCGGGAGCTTTGGCGCGCAGCTCGGCGTCGAGGCCACCGACCTCGTGCTCATGGTCATGAACCCGCGCGGGGCGGCCGCGCTGCTCGACAGCAAGGTCAAGCTCGGGGCGCGCGCCGAAGTCGCGGCCGGGCCCAAGGGACGCGCCACGGAGGCGTCCACGGACGCGACCATGCGCGCGGAAATCCTCAGCTACTCCAGGTCGCGCGGCCTGTTCGCCGGCGTGTCGGTCTCGGGCGCATCGCTGCGCCCCGACAACGACGCCAGCGCACAGATCTACGGCCACAAGGTCACGGCGCGGCGAATCCTCACCGGGGCGACGATGGCGGTCCCGGCATCGGGCCAGCGGCTGGTGGACGTGCTGCAGAAGCGCTCTCCACGCAACGAATCCAAGACGGACCAGCAGTAAACGGTGGATGGGGTCACATCTCGAAACGCAGCATTGTTCACGTTTCAAGATGTGACCCAACAGCGTCTACCCTTCGACTCGTTTGCGTTGACCATCCCACCGAGCGACAACCGCCCGGTTCACGCGCTGGACGTCGCGCGGCGCGTGGTCAACGCGAGTGAGCTCAGGGTTTAGAACATGCTGGCGAACTGCGCGGCCACGAGCGGCTCGCTGAAATAGAAACCCTGCCCTTCGCCGCATCGCTGCGCCTGGAGGAACGCGAGCTGGTCTTCCGTCTCCACGCCTTCCGCGATGACGCGGTGCCCCAGGCTTTTCCCCATGCTGATCACCGCGCAGACAATGGATCTGCCCGCCGGAACGTCGCTGATCTCGTGGACGAACGACTGGTCGATCTTCAGCACGCCGATGGGTAACTGCCGCAGGTAGCTCAGGCTCGAGTACCCCGTCCCAAAGTCGTCGATGGCGATCTGCACTCCCATGTCCTTCAGCGCCTGGAGGACGAGGGCGGTGGATTCGACGTGCCGGACGAGGCAGCTTTCGGTCAGCTCGAGCTCGAGGTATCGGGCGTCCAGCCGGCTGTCGTTCAGCACCGTGCGCACGTGATCCGGGAAGCCCGGGTCGCGGAGCTCGACGGCCGAGATGTTGACGGCCACGGCCATCGGTCGGCGGCCTTGGTCGATCCAGGCCCGGGCCTGGCTGCACGCTTCTCGCAGCACCCACTGGCCAATCGGCACGATGAGGCCGCAGTCTTCCGCGATGTGCACGAAGTCCTTCGGGAACAGGAGTCCGCGCACCGGGTGCGCCCAGCGGATCAGCGCCTCGGCCCCGGTCATGGCGCCGGACTCGAGGTCGATCTTCGGCTGGTAGTGCAGCACGAACTCGCGCCGGGCAAGGGCGCGGCGCAGGCCGGCTTCGATCCAGTGCCGCTCGACAGCCCGCGTGTTCATGCCGGGCACGAAGTACTGGAAGTTGCTCCGGCCGCGTTCCTTGGAGTGGTACATCGCCACGTCGGCGCACTTGATCAGCGTCTCCGCGTCCAGGCCGTCGTCGGGGAAGATGCTGATCCCGATGGTGACGGTGACGTGCAGCTGGTGGTGCGCGATATCGTGCGGCGCGACGAGCGCCGCGTGGATCTGCCGGGCGGTGGCGGCGGCGTCCTCCCGGTGCCCGATCTCGGACAGCAGCACCACGAATTCGTCGCCGCCCTGGCGGCTGACGGTGTCCGCGCCCCGGACGCAGCCCGTCAGGCGTCGTGCCACCGACTGCAGCAACTGGTCGCCGATCGCGTGTCCCAGGCTGTCGTTCACGTGCTTGAACCCGTCCAGGTCGAGGAAGAGCACGGCCAGGCGGTTCCCGTGACGATGGGACAGGGCGATCGCCTGCGTGAGCCGGTCGCTCAGCAGCAGGCGGTTGGGCAAGTCGGTCAGGAAGTCGTGCTGCGCCAGGTGGACTGCCTGCAGGGACATCGCCCGCGCCTCGCTGACGTCCCTGAACACGATCACCGCGCCAATCACCTGCCCGCGGCGATCGTGGATCGGGGACGCGGAGTCCTCGATGGGCGTCTCGATCCCGTCGCGCCGGACGAGAAGACAGTTGGGGGTCAGGGCGACCGTCTTGTCGAGCCGAACGGCCTCCTCCATCGGGTTGCGGGCGGCTGCGCCTGTCTCGGCGTCGACGATCCGGAAGACCTCGGCGAGCGGTCGCCCCAGCGCCTCCTGGCGCGGCCAGCCCGTCATGCGTTCGGCCACGGGATTGAGGTAGGTCACGTTGCCCGGGACGTCGGTGCTGAGCACGCCGTCGCCGATCGAACGGAGCGTCACCTCGGCGCGCTGCTGTTCGAAGAAAAGCGCCTCGTCCGCAGCCTGGCGCTCGATGACCCGCCTGAGGATCCGAGGCAACGTGTAGCGATCGATGGCCGCCCGTTGGAGATAGTCCTGCGCCCCGCACGCGACGGCTTGTGCGACGGCGTCGTCGTCCTCGGGCGAGCCGACGACGACGATCGGGACGTGCGGCGCCGCCCGCGACAGCTGTTCGAAGGTCGCAATCCCCTGGCTGTCCGGCAGGCTCAGGTCGAGCAGGACCGCTGCGACCGGGCTCCCGCGCAACCGGTCGAGCCCGTCGGCGAGCCGCGGCACGCACTCGACTGTGAACGGGCCGTCCCGAACGTCGGCGAGCGCCTCGCGAATCGATTGACCGTCCGAGGGATCCTGCCCGATCAGGAGAATACGCACGGCATCCGCGCTCATCGAATGTACCCTCGACGACACGGGCCGTCTGTGGTTACCACGAGTGGTCTGCTGTCACCGCAGCTGGTGGTGGTGCTGTCGCCTGCACGGTGCTCCAGTCCCACGCGATGGTGTGCGCCTTGGCGAGCCGGTCCAGGTCGGCGCGGAGCGCGAGCCATGCCTGCCCGGCGCGGGCGCTCAGCTGATGGCGCGCGGTCAGACTGTTGATGCCGGCGCCACGTTGGAGCACTTCCTCGACATCGAGGGCGTTGTACTCGCGGTCCCTCACCCGGTCGCACAGCCGAACGACGACCTGCCTGAAGTCGTTCACGGCCTCGCGCATCTCGTTACTCCCTCGCGAGTCGTCGATCGGGCTGCGATCATCGGGCGGGACGAGGGTCGTGTCGAACCGGTCGGCGTTCGTCAGGATCCGCTTCAATAACACGGCCCGTTGCTCGGCCTGCTCGCGCTCCGCCCGGAGAAGCCGCAGGCTCGGCGACGCGGCCCGCATCGCCAGGCCGGCACTCGCGGCCGAGAGCACGAGCGACAGCACGACGACGCGGTTCAAGGCTGTCATCCGGGTATCCCTCCACCTGTGAACCGGCATGTCAGAACCGGTCGGCCGGCCTGTCAGCGGCCAGTGATATCCGGTACGGACCGCACACGGACCGTACGTCGGTACTCGCCGAACCAGCGGACCGTCACCCGGGCCAGCGAGCGAACCTGCATCCAGACGCCGTTCACCGGCTCGAACTCGGAGACGAAGCGGATGCGCCTCGTCCAGAACGACGGGTTCCTTGCCGGTTCGCCCTCGACCCGCTTGAGGTGAAAGCCGTCCTTCGTGATCCAGACCCGCCCCTTGAACAGGAACTCATCCTGGCGCCGCGGCAGCGTCTCGATGACGAACGCGTCGCCCTCCTCCCGCACCGACCCGAATTCGTAGTTGTCGGAGCTGAGGGCCACGCGGCGGCGCGACTTGTCCCGTGCGAGCTCGATTTCGGTCGCCATCATCCTGTCGATCACGCGCGTCCGGATGAAGTCGGACCCCCGGCTGTCGAGGACGGTGAACACCTTGACGTCCGGCGCCGTGAAACGCAGGGCCGCCACTACCTCCGCCTTGGTCTGCCCGTCGCGCACGATGGTGAACGTCTTCTCGGTGGCGAACGACTCGGTCAGGCGATCCTCCCGGGCCGAGGTCGCTTCGAGGCCGGCGACGATCCGCTGCGCCTGCGAGGGCAGGCGCTCGCTGCGATCGACGGCCTCGACGCCGAACCCCGCCAGGGCGCCACACGAGGCGACCAGCACGAAGGCCGAGCCGCCCCGCCACGCCGAGAGTGCGCTTCGCACGGGCGCCTCCTTACATCCATCCCGGTGCCACTCGGCCACCACTCCGCCCGTCCCGAGGCGATGGGGCTACCGCCCCCCCGCCCCTCCACGCGCCCCGGCCCCCGCCAGCGGGTTGGCCGTCGTCTTGGCGGCGGTCGTGCCCGACGCAATCGCTGTCGCCACCCGGTCGTCGGCCTTCAGCGCGCCCCCGAGGATCTCGGTGAACGAGCCATCGGTGAGGCCGACCTGGACTGGCACCCTTTCGAACGTCCCGCCGACGGACCTCCAGACGCCCGCAGCCTTCGGGCCCTTCCCCGTCCCTGGTGCGGCGGTCGTCGCCGCGGCGGTCGCTCCGAGCGCCGCCAGTTGCTCCGCGGTGGGCCGGAGGCGCAGGGCGAGGTTCGGCACGCGCAACGCCTGCGCGCGTCTGGCCACCTGCACGGTCACGCTGGCCGTCATGCCCGGCTTCAGAGTGAGATCCGGGTTGGCGACGTCGATCACGGTCAGGTATGTGACGACGTTCGATACGATCTCGCCCTGCAGGCGGACCTGCGCCACGTGTCCGGTGAACGTCTCGTTCGGATACGCGTCCACGTGGAACGTCACCTCCATCCCCGGCGCGACCTGGCCGATGTCCGATTCGTCCAGCTTCGCGTTGACGCGCATGCGCGTCAGGTCGGCGGCCAGCACGAAGAGCGTCGGCGACGACATGCTCGCCGCGACGGTCTGTCCCGCGTCCACGTTCCGCGCGATCACGACGCCGTCGATCGGCGACGTGATGACCGTGTGGCCGAGGTTCACTCGCGACTGGTTCACGCTGGCCCGTGCCTGCGTGACCTGGGCATCCCCTGACTTGAGCTGCGCCTGTGCCGTCCGCACGTCGTACGTCGCCGCCTGGAGGTCGGCCGCGGCAGTGAGGCCCCGCTCGGACAAGGTCGTCGCCCGCGTCAGCTTGATCGTCGCGTCTTCCACCGACACGCGAAGGCGATCCGAGTCCGCCTTCGCTCGCGCGAGGCCCGCGTCCGCTTGCGCGGACTGTGCCTCGAGCGACGAGGCGTCGAGCCGCGCCAGCACCTGGCCCTTGCGGACGATGTCGTTGAAGTCGGCGAACAGCTCGGTGACCGTGCCGGAGACCTGCGTGCCGACCTGCACGGTGGTGACCGCCTCCAGCGTGCCCGACGCGGCCACGCCCTGCACGATGTCACCGCGCGTCACCAGGGCCGTGGTCACCACGGGCAAGGTGGCGCCCGACGTCATGTAGGCGTAGACCGCCGCGACGGCGATCGCGAGCAGTACCGGCGGGGATGGAGAGCCTCAGGCCGAGCTGTGTCCGCGACACGATGTCCCTCTCGTTCTTCTTCCTTCTTCAGCGCTGCCGACACTATGGCTCGGCGGTTCGCCGTCGCGCTGTCCTGTTGTGCACAGGAACGTGGCGCCGGTGTGCCGAAATGCACAGACCGATCGACCTCGGGCCCCTACGATGAGATCGGGAGGAACCGCGCGTCGCACCGGGCGCACCGGGCGTCGCTCCAATCCACAATGGCCAGTTCAGCATCCGACCCCGCGGCGACACCGGGACCCGGCGGGTCCTCTCCGACGTCGAAAGAGGCGCCTCCCGGGCGCCGGCGGCTGCGGCCGCAGCCGTGGTGGCTGATCTTCCTCGTGCTCATGCTCGGCAACTACGTGGCCGCGCAACTGTTCTTCCCGGAGCCCGCTGCGATCACCATTCCCTATACGTTCTTCAAACAGCAGGTCGCGGCGGGCAACGTCGGGGACGTCACCAGCGTGGGCGAGTCGATCGAGGGCACGTTCAAGAGCAAGACGACGTATCCGCCCCCGGGGACCCAACCGCCGGCCGCCAACGCACCCAAGGGGCGCGCCTCGATGCAGTTCAGGACGCAGCGCCCGGCCTTTGCGGACCAGGACCTCGAGAGGCGCCTGGACGAGAAGGGTGTGGTCATCAAGGCCGTCGACGAGAACGCCTCGTCGTGGTTCAAGCTGGTGGTCGGCTTCGGTCCCACGCTGCTGCTGATCGCCGCGTTCGTCTGGCTCAGTCGCCGCGCCGCGGCGGCCGCCGGCGGCGGACTGTTCAGCCTCGGGCGGAGCCGCGCCAAGCGCTACAGCGAGGAACAGCCGAAGGTCACCTTCGACGACGTCGCGGGGATCGACGAGGCCGAGAACGAGCTGATCGAGATCGTCGACTTCCTGAAGAACCCCGCCAAGTACCAGCGGCTCGGCGGCACCGTGCCGAAGGGGGTCCTGCTGATCGGCGCACCGGGGACCGGGAAGACGCTGCTCGCGCGCGCGATCGCCGGCCAGGCGGGCGTGCCCTTCTTCAGCCTCAGCGCCTCGGAGTTCATCGAGATGATCGTCGGCGTCGGCGCGTCCCGGGTCAGAGACCTGTTCAAGCAGGCGCGGGAGGCGGCGCCCGCGATCATCTTCATCGACGAACTGGACGCGATCGGCCGCACGCGCGGCAGCGGCGCGCAGCTCGGCGGCCACGACGAGCGCGAGCAGACCCTGAACCAGATCCTGACCGAGATGGACGGCTTCGATTCCCGCGAGGGCGTCATCGTCCTCGCCGCCACCAACCGCGCCGACGTCCTCGACCAGGCGCTGCTGCGGCCGGGGCGCTTCGACCGCCGCGTCGTGGTTCAGCGCCCAGACCGCGCGGGTCGCGCCGCGATCCTCGCGGTGCACACCAAGAAGGTGCCGCTGGCGCCGGACGTCTCGCTCGAGCGCATCGCGGCCGAGACCCCGGGCCTGGTCGGCGCCGAACTGCGCAACCTGGTCAACGAGGCGGCGCTGCTCGCCGCGCGCAAGGACGGGAGCACGGTCGGCGCCGCGGATTTCGCGGAGGCGCTCCAGAAGATCACCCTCGGCCCGGCCCGCAACATCCTGCTCAACGCGGCGGAGCGGGAGCGCACGGCCTACCACGAGGCGGGGCACGCGCTGCTCGGCCTGTTGATGCCGGGCAGCGACCCGGTTCACCGCGTCTCGATCGTGCCGCGCGGCATGGCGCTCGGCGCGACGTGGCAGTTCCCGGTCGACGATCGGACGAGCTATGCGGAGGACTACCTGCAGACGCGCATCACCTGCGCGCTGGGCGGCCGCGCGGCCGAAAAGCTGGTGTACGGAGTGGCCACGACCGGGGCCGAGAGCGACCTGCAGCAGGTCACGGAGATTGCCCGTCGCATGGTGTTGCGGTGGGGAATGAGCGAGAAGCTCGGCCCCATCAGCTTCGTCGCCCCGCAGGACGACGGCCTGCCGCCGGCCTTCCAGCACCAGCCATACAGCGAGGCCACCTCCGAGCTGATCGACTCAGAGGTGCGGCGCATCGTCGAGGAGAGCCACCACGACGCCGACCGGCTGCTGGCCGGGCACCGCGAGACGCTGGACGCCCTTGCCCATGCGCTGTTGAAGGCCGAATCGCTCAACGCGGCGGAGATCCGCGAAGTGACGGCACTGATGGGGCTCCCCGTCGAGGTGCATGAGACGCCGGTCCTCGTCCAGACGAGTTGAGGTTAGCCGTCGGCGTTTGCGCCATTCACGCACTCATCTCCTGAGCGCTCGACTCTCCGGTTGCCAGCGGCACGTCGACGACGAAGACGCAGCCCGTGCCCGGCATGTTGCGGACGTGGATGCGCCCGCCGTGGGCGTGGACGGCCTTTCGGGCAATGGAGAGCCCCAGGCCGAGACCCGACCGGTCGCTGCCGTGCCGCTCGCCGAAGGCCTGGAACAGGTCACGCGTCGAGTCTGGAATGCCACCACACTCGTCTTCCACCTCGAGGTGCACGCGACCGTCTTCAGCCCGCGCCCTGAGCACGACGCGACCTCCGGGCGCCGTGTATTTGAAGGCGTTGTTCAGGAGGTTCATCACCGCCGAGCCGAGGATCTGGGGATCCGCGCTCAGGGTCCATTCCTTTGGCGCGGCCGCGACCGAGAGGTGGATCCCGCGGTACTCGGCGTGAAGACGGGCCGCGACCGCTATCTCGTCGAGAAACTCCGCGACGGCCAGCCGCTCGCGCCGCTCTATGCCAGCCTCGAGCCGGGCGTCCGTCAGGGCGCTGTCAACGAGGTCACGGAGTTCCATCAGGCTGCGGCCGAGTACCATCCCCGTGCTTCCGTTGATGGCGACGGCCCCGTGTCTCAGGATCTGAAACGCGAGAAGCGCCGTGTTGAGGGAGTTGCGGATCTCGTGGGCGACCTGCCCCGACCGCTCGTTGTTCTCCGCGTCCGTTCTCCGGGCGGTGACGCGAGCATGCTCCGTCACGGCTTCCGCGATCGCCGTGTCGAGGCAACGGTTCAGGATGCGGAATTCCTCGACCCCAATCGGCGCGCCCTGCTCGAGGGCCAGCTCGGTGATTGCCTGGCAGACGTCGCCATAGTCGTGGACCACCTGGGACACGTTGAACCCCAAGGCCAGCAGGTCGCGCCCGTGCCGGGCCGCGGTATCGCCGATGGCGCGCGCCGAGAACGGCGTGGCGGTCTTTTCCAGGCGCAACGTCGCCGACAACTGGGTCAGGAAGGCAGAAACGCCCTTTTCCGCGTCGCTCGACGGGGCGAAAGGCCCGCCCCGGTCGGCCACCTTCTCCCGCATTCTCGCGATGATCTCGTCGCGATGGTTCGTGACGAACCGGTGTAGCACGGCTCCTCCTCAGCCTGAACAGTTTGGCGGAGCCCTGCACTTTCGGCTGTTCAAAAGAGAACACCGCCTGGCCGACCCGACCGTTGCTACTCACCGAACATCGCCGCTAGAGCGCACCGACGAGCCACATCACCAGCCGGACCAGCAGCGCGACCGGAATGCCGATGGCGAGGACCACGAGAGGAAAGGCGTAGGCGACCGCCACGAACCCGGCCAGGTCGCCGAGCGCCGAGACCACCCGCCGGAATCCGTGTTCGGGCCCGGCACGGGTAACCGCAACGGCGCCGTCGCGTGCCGGCGTTCGAACGATCTGAACGGCCGCTGGCAGGCGGACATAGAGACTTGCGGGCGCAGGCAGGGCCAGCGCAGCCGAGGAGTTATCTGGGGTCATGTCTTTGGCTTCCAGTCTTGAAATCGGTCAATACCGCTCGCCGCGCATCGCGACGAGGAACGCGAGCGTCTGGCGGACACCGCAGCCGAGGTTCCACGCCAGTTCCAGCGGGTTGAGACGCCACCACTCCAGCCGGCCCATGACCTGGCGGGCGCTTCGCCAGTACGCCACCAGCGCCGGGTTGTACTCGATCCGATCCAGCGACAGAGGGTTCACCCGCTTGATCCTCCGCGCCAGCCAGGAGGCCGCGGGCGCGGGCCGCAGGTCGGGGAGCCCGAGCGCCGCCAGTGCGGCGTGCACGGCGTCGAGCGGGTCGGCCTCCCGTCCCGCGGCCACGCCGGACGCCACGTCGCCCGGGCCGCCTGTGCTGGCGGCGGGCACCCCGGTCGGGGACGGCAGTGCCGGGGCCCGGCCTCCCAGCGTGTCACGCACGATGTCGATCCGCGCGGCCATCGTGGCGCTGAGCCCGTTGACTCCCGAGCCCAGGCGTTCCTGCAACGTCGCCAGCCCCGTGTCCACGGCGGCATGGACGCGACCCCACGCCAGCTTTACCTCCCGCACGGACCGCGGGCCGAGGGTCCCCAGGTCGCCCAGGAACCAGTAGTCGTCGCGGCGGATGCGAGTGACCAGCCACAGTTCCTGCATCTCGAAATACAGCTTCAGGTACTCGCGCAGCGCGTGCGCAATCTCGGCCGCACGGCGCCTGGCGAACGGCCACCGGTGCTCGATGGGGAAGATGGCGCGGCGCGACGTCCTGTCCTTGAGGCGGAAGAACCCGGTGACCATGGGGTGCGCGCCTTCGATCATGCCGGCCCGGTACCACAGCAGCGTCTTGAGGACCGCCCAGTACGTGTGGGGGTTCTGCGCGAGCAGCACGCGCCGCATGTGCGCGAACGAGTAGAACTCGGTCCACGCGTCGCGGTAGGCCCGGGCCCATTCCGCGCGGCTCATGCGCGGGTGCGACACGGCCGCGTGACAGGAATCGTAGTTGTTGTAGTCGGTGTCCAGCGCCGCGCCAGACTGCACCGCCGCCTGGTGGTCTTGCGATCCGGGAAGCGGCGTCAGCATGAAGAAGGACGCCTGGTCGACGAGCATCGTCTCGGCAAGTGACCGCACGTCCTCCATCACGCGCTGGTACGTGTCGTTGGGGAACCCGATGATGACTCCTGCGTGGCACACGACGCCCACCTCGTGCCACCGCGCGAACATCTCGCGGTACTCCGCGGCCTTGTTCTGGCGCTTGGCCCCGGCCGCCAGGTTGTCGTCGCGGACCGACTCGACGCCGATGAAGACCTGGACACAGCCGGCGCGGGCGGCCTTCTCGACGAAGCGCGCGATCTTCGGGGCCTGCGTGTCCACCTGCATCATGAAGTCGATGTCGAGCCCCTCGTCGTCGCGCAGCCCGACGAGGCCGTCGAAGATCCGCTCCCACTGGGGGTTGCGCGCGAAGTTGTCGTCGGTGAAGAAATAGTGACGGACGCCCCGCCGGCCCTTCAGCCAGTAGTTCCGGCGGACCTGGTCGATGATGTGCGCCGCGCTGCGCGAGCGCATCGTCCGGCCCTGGACGTTGATGATCGTGCAGAACGAGCACGAATACGGGCAGCCGCGCCCCGCGTCGATCGTTCCGTTGCGCGCCATGACGAACCGCTTCTGGGTGCGGCGCGACGCGCGCGGCAGCGGCGCGTCGGCGAGGTCGGGCGGGGCCTGGAGAAAATCGTAGACCGGCTGGAGCCGTCCTGCGAGCGCGTCCAGCAGGATGCCGGTCCACCGGCCCTCCACTTCGCCCAGCACCAGCGTGACCCCGGCGTCGAGCAACTCCTGGCACTCCGGCGGCGTGGCCGGCGACATCGCCATCGCGCCGCTGACGTGGAAGCCGCCGATGATCACGTCGCAGCCGTTGGTCCTGAACTGTCGGGCGAGATCCTGCGCGCGGGGGACCTGGTTGGTCTGGACGCCGACGAGCCCGACGACGACCTTCGTGCCGTTCCGCCGGAAGCGCCGGGCGAGCGCGGGTGGGTCCACGCGCGAGACGATCTCGTCAATTACCTCGACGCGCACCTCGACCTGCCCGAACGCCCCGGAGCCCACCGCGTCCTCGGTGAGGCTGTGCAGGCAGCTCAGGGTGTTGCTCGGAAGCGTGCCGCGCCAGTGCCGCACGACGTAGCCGTCGTCGTCGTACCTCGAAGTCCGAATCAGGATGACGACGAGGCGCTGCGTTGAGGCCACCATGCCGGGTTCTCCGGGAGGATCCAGATCGCTTCGTTCTGGCTCCCAGCGTATCGGCGAGGTGAGGACGCGTCTGTGCCCGATTGCACAGATCGCAGGGTGGAGTGACCGGGCAGGCGGTCAATCGTGCAGGACGACGGTGAGCAGGGAGTCGTGGACCTTGATGACGCCGTTGTAGTCGATGAACCCGAGCTTCCTGAACTTGTTCATGAAGAAGTTCACGCGCGATCGGGTCGTGCCGACGATCTCGGCGAGCACTTCCTGCGAGACCTTGGGCAGGACGCGGTGGGTGGCATCCGGCGTGCCGTACCGCGCCAGCAGCAGCAGCGCGCGCGCCAGTCGCTTCTCGCTTCGGTTGAACAGCTGGTCCACCAGGTCAGCTTCGACGCGGATGTTCCGGGCCAGCGTGTAGGCGATGAACACGTCGGAGAACTCGGAGTGCGAATGCAGCATCCGCAACATGTCTCCCACCTGGATCTCCATGACCCGGGTCGGTATGCTGGCCGTCGCGGACGCCATGCGGGTGTTCTGGCCGGCCAGCGCGCCCTCACCCACGAAGTCGCCTGGACCGAACATGGCCACTACCGCCTCTTTGCCCGTCTTGGCGAGCACGGACAGCTTCACGGCGCCTTCCAGTATGTAGAAGACGCTCCTGGCGGGGTCGCCCTGGGTGAACAGGCTGCGCTCGCCCGGACGCACCAGGAGGGCTTTCGCCACGCCGGACGAGCGGAGAAATGCCTCGACGTTGAAGAGAGCGGCGGCCTGCTCGGATGTCATGGGATGCGCCTTAGCCGGGCCTATTGTAGCACTTGCGTGGGCGCCGGGAGCTGCGCTAAACGCGCGTGCGCGAGAGCCGCGCGGGGGCCGGCGACCGTCGGTAGTTGACGACGGGATGGCCCGTCACAGCCGGTAGAATCTTCTCTTCGCCAGCTCGGCGGTAACGATGTAGAGCGCGACCACCACCGCCAACGGGCCCAGGTACTGGAGGCCCAGGGGAACGAAGCCGAAGACCGCCGCCAGTGGAGTGTACGGAAGCGCGAGCGTGACGGCGACCACCAATCCCGTCGTGATGGCCAAAGGGCGGCTCGGACTGCTCAAGAAGAAGGGTCTCCGCGTCCGCACGACGAGCACGACCAGCGACGCCGACACCACCGACTCCAGGAACCAGCCCGTCCTGAACTGCTGCGCCGTTGCGCCGAGGAGGTGAAGCACGCCGAAGGTGGCGTAGTCGAAGACGGAGCTGACCAGGCCGAAGGTCATCATGAAGTTGCGGATGAACCGGGTGTCCCAGCGGCGGGGCCGTTCCACCATCTCGGCGTCCACCGCGTCGGTGGCGATCGTCATCTCCGGGAAGTCGGTCATCAGGTTCGTGAGCAGGATCTGCTTGGGCAGGAGGGGCAGGAAGGGCAGGAACAGCGACACGCCCGCCATGCTGAACATGTTGCCGAAGTTCGCGCTGGTGGCCATGAAGACGTACTTCAGCGTGTTGGCGAACGTGATGCCGCCCTTCCTGCACGCCCTGCACCAGGACGCCGAGGTCCCGCTCCAGCAGCACGATGTCCGCCGCCTCCTTGGCCACGTCCACGGCGCTCTCGACCGAGATCCCCACGTCGGCCGCGTGGAGCGCCGAGGCGTCGTTGATGCCGTCGCCCATGTAGCCGACGACGTTGCCGGCCTTCCTCAGCGCGAGGATGATCCGCTCCTTCTGGTTGGGCTCGATCTCCGCGAAGATGTCCACGCCGTTCACCCGGCCCAGGAGCGCCTCGTCGCTCATGCGCCGGAGGTCCGTGCCGCTCAAGAGCTGTGGGTTCGAGAGCCCGACCTGCGCGCTGGTGTGGGCCGCCACGAGCCGGTTGTCGCCGGTGATCATCTTGACGAACACGCCGAGGCGCTTCAGGTCGGTGATCGTGTCGCCGACCCCGGCCTTCGGCGGGTCGAAGAGGACCAGCAGGCCGGCGAACACCATGCCTGCTCCTGGTCCCTGGTGACGAGCGACGGCTCGCCGATGTCGCGCCACGCGACGCCGAGCGTGCGGAATCCCTGGCTGGAGAGATCGGCGAAGCGCTGGTCGATCTGGTCGCGGACCGCGGCGATCGGGACGTCCGCCCCGCCGGCCGTTCTCGCCGTGCGCGCAGACCGCGAGCGACCTCCGCCAGCGCGCCCTTGGTGACCAGCACGTGCCGATCCTTGTCGGCCACCAGCACGCTGAGGCGCTTGCGGATGAAGTCGTACGGCACCTCGTCCAGCTTCCGGCAGTCGCCGAGGTCGAAGCGCCGGTAGGTGCGGATCGCCTCGTCGATCGGGTTGACCAGGCCGGTCTCGAAGAACGGCGTTGAGATAGGCGTAGCGGAGCACCTCCTCGCTCTCCTGGCCCTCCACGTTCAGCGCGGAGTGCACGCGCACGACGCCCTCGGTCAGCGTGCCGGTCTTGTCGCAGCAGAGCACGTTCATGCTGCCGAAGTTCTCGATCGACGAGAGGCGCCGGACGATCACCTTGCCGACCGCCATGCGCTTGGCGCCGTGGGCGAGGTTGATGCTGATGATCGCGGGGAGCAACTGCGGCGTCAGGCCGACGGCCACGGCCAGCGAGAAGATGAAGGCCTCGAGGACCGGGCGGTGGAAGGTAGACGTTGATCGCGAAGATGGCGATGACGAGCACCAGCGTGACCTCCATCAGGAGGTACCCGAAGCGCCGGACGCCCCGTTCGAACTCCGTTTCCGGCGAGCGGAGCCGCAGCCGCTCGGCCACCTTGCCGAACTCGGTCGCCGTCCCGGTGCGGACCACGGCGGCCGCGGCGCTGCCGCTCACCACGTGCGTGCCCATGAAGAGCGTGTTGGCCCGTTGCCCGAGCGGCACATCCGCCGCGACGGTCCCCGCCTTCTTCTCGATCGGGTACGTCTCCCCGGTCAACGTCGCCTCGTCGAGGAAGAGGTCGTTCGACTCGAGCACCAGGCAGTCTCCCGGGATGCTCTTGCCGGCGGACAGGACCACGACATCGCCCGGGACGATCTCCGCGACGGGGATCTCCTTCTCTGCACCGTCCCGCAGCGCCGTCGCCCTGGTCTGCACGACGGCGAGCAGCTTGTCCACCGCGTGAGCCGCGCCGCGTTCCTGCCAGAACCCCAGCACGCCGCTGGCCAGGACGATGCCGAGGATGATGAGCGCGTCGGCGGGGTCGTGCAGGAAGAAGGACAGGCCGGCCGCGAAGAGGAGGATCAGGATGAGCGGGCTCTTGAACTGGCTGAGCAGGAGGCCGACCTCCCCCGTTCGCTTCCTCGCCTGCAGGACGTTGGGGCCGACCCGCTCGAGCCGCCGGGAGGCCTCGGCGCCGGCCAGGCCCCGGGGGGTCGCATCGAGCCGCCGGAGCACGTCGGCGGCGGGAAGGCTCCAGAAGCGGTCGAGAGCGTCGCTCATGCGCTCCACACCCAGTCGCGAATCTCCGGCGGATCCTCGAAGTGCGCCCGCGCGTAAGCGGCGGCCTGGTCGATCGCGGCGCGGCAGTCGGCGATGAGCGTCGCGGCGCGATCGCCCACGCGCGACGTGCGCCGGAGCGCCTCGATGCACAGGTGGTAGCGGCTCATGCCGTTCAGCGCCACCATGTCGAAGGGCGTCGTCGTCGTGCCCTGCTCGTTGAACCCCCGCACGTGGAAGCGCGCGGCGGCGGGCCGGCCGTGCACGATCTCGTGGATGGCGCGCTGGTAGCCGTGGAAGGCGAAGACCACCGGCTTGTCCTCGGTGAACAGCTCGACGAACCGGTCGCGCGACATGCCGTGCGGGTGGGCGTCGGGCGGGAACAGCGTCATGAGGTTCACGACGTTCACCACCCGCACCGTGAGCTCTGGCGCGTGACGCCGCAGCCACCAGGCCGCGGCCGTCGTCTCCAGCGTCGGCACGTCGCCCGCCGCCGCCAGCACCACGTCGGGCTCGCCGCCCTCGTCGTTGCCCGCCCACGGCCAGGCCGAGGCGCCGCGCGCGCAGTGCTCCCTCGCGGCGGCCAGATCCAGCCACTGCAGCTGCGGCTGCTTGTCGATGACGATCAGGTTCACGTAGTCGCGGCTGCGGAAGCAGTGGTCCGCCACCGAGAGCAGGCAATTGGCGTCCGGCGGCAGGTAGATGCGCGCCACCGTGCCGCGCTTGGACAGCATGACGTCGATGAGGCCCGGACCCTGGTGGCTGAAGCCGTTGTGATCGTTGCGCCAGCAGGTGGACGTCAGCAGGATGTTCAGCGAGGCGACCGGCGCGCGCCACGCCAGTCGCGTGCTTTCCGTGAGCCACTTCGCGTGCTGCACCACCATCGAGGCGGTGATCATCGCGAACGCCTCGTAGGTGGCGAACAGGCCGTGCCGGCCGGTGAGCAGGTAGCCCTCGAGCCAGCCTTCGAGCAGGTGCTCGCTCAGGACCTCCATGACGCGGCCGTCCGCCGCCACGTGGTCGTCGATGCCGATCGTCTTGCCCACGAAGCAGCGGTTCTCGACGGCGAACACATCGTCCAGCCGGTTCGAGGCGGTCTCGTCCGGGCAGAAGAGGCGGAAGTTCGCCTGCTTCTCGTTGGCCGTGAAGATGTCCCGCATCATCCTGCCGAGCGGGCGGGTGGACTCGTAGCGCGAGACGGCCGGCTGTACGACGGGGATGGCGAAGCGGCCGATGTCGGGCACGTGGAGATCGACCAGCCGCGTGCCGCCGTTGGCATGCGGGTTCGCGCCCATGCGGCGGGGTCCCCTCGGCGCGAGGTCGGCGAGGTCGGCAGCCAGCCGGCCGTTCGCGTCGAACAGCGTCTCCGGGTGGTAGCTGCGCATCCACGCCTCGAGCGCCGCGAGTTCGGCCGCATCCGACTTCACCCGGTGCAGCGGCACCTGGTGCGACCGGAACGTGCCCTCGACGGGCAGCCCGTCCACTTCGCGCGGCCCGGTCCACCCCTTGGGCGTCCGCAGCACGATCGCCGGCCAGCGCACCCGCCGTCCCGCGACGCCCGCGGTGCGGGCCTGGGACTGGATGTCCCGGATCCGTCGATAGCAGCGATCGAGCTCCGCCGCGAACTGCTGGTGCATCAGCGCCGGGTCGTCGCCTTCGACGAAGTGCACGTCGTAGCCGTGTCCCTCGATCGTCGATCGCACGTCGCCATCGGTGGAGCGCGCCAGGACGGTGGGCCCGCCGATCTTGTACCCGTTCAGGTGCAGGATCGGCAGCACCGCACCGTCGCGGGCGGGATTCAGGAACGTCACGCTCTTCCAGGACGCCTGCCAGCGGGCCGGTTTCCGCCTCCCCGTCGCCGACCACCGCGACGACCACCAGGTCCGGGTTGTCGAAGGCCGCGCCGAAGGCGTGGGCGAGCACGTAGCCCAGTTCGCCGCCCTCGTGAATTGATCCGGGGGTCGGCACGCTGACATGGCTGGGCACGCCGCCGGGCGTCGAGAACTGGCGGAAGAGACGACAGAGGCCTGCCGTGGTCCGTCCGATCTCGGGATAGACCTCCGAGTAGGTGCCTTCGAGGTACACGTTCGCGATGATCGCGGGTCCGCCGTGGCCGGGGCCGGCGAGGACGATCATGTCGACGTCGTGTTCGACGATCAGCCGATTGAGGTGCGCGTACACGAAGCTGAGCCCCGGCGACGTGCCCCAGTGGCCGAGCAGCCGGGGCTTGATGTGCTCCGGCCGGAGGGGCTCGCCAAGGAGCGGATTGTCGAGCAGGTAGATCTGCCCGACCGTCAGGTAGTTGGCGGCCTGCCAGTACCGGTGCACCCTGCCGAGGAGCGCCGTCGAGAGAGCCCCTTCCCTGGTGGCCTCGCGCCGGATCGCGTTGGCACCGTTCGCTTCCACCGCGCTCGAGATCGTCGCGTCGAATTCGTACGTCATCGTTCCTCTCCGGGCAGGACGGGCTCCCGCCACCGGTGCGAACACGCGCGGGAGCGGCGTGCCGCCGACGGACCTTCAGATGCCGTCGGGCGCGTGGGCGGACAGGGTGTGCAAGAGTGAACAGACCGGGCACACCCGCTCGCGTAACGTCACTTCGTACGTCCTCACGGGCGGAATCCCGTCCGCCGCAAGGAGCCCGCCATGCCATCCCAACTCGTCCAGTCGGCAGAGACCACCCTTCTCAGAATCCGTGCTGAGTACCTGGGAGATGCCCGGGCTCAAGCTCACGCTGGCGCAAGCCCAGCGTCTGATGGGCCTCGACCGGGATTTGTGCGACACCCTGTTGGGCGATCTGGTCAGCGCGGGCTTCCTGGCACCGACCCGCGACGGCGCGTTCGTGCGTCGCGATCGATCGTTGGTCCGTTGACGGCTGCCCGGGAACGGCCGGCGCCGGGCGGGGCTTCTCACGAGTTCGTCCCCTCTGCGCGGCCGCCCGGGGCCGACTCGGGCGCCGCCGCGATCGCGTCGCTGACGATCGCCTGCGCTTCCTCCAGGATGCGGCGCAGGTGGTCCGCTCCCCGAAAGCTCTCCGCATAGATCTTGTAGATGTCCTCGGTCCCTGACGGACGCGCGGCGAACCATCCGCTCCGGGCCACCACCTTCACGCCGCCGATGGGCGCGCCGTCGCCGGGCGCGGAGGTCAGGATGGCCTCGATGGGCTCGCCAGCCAGGTCGCCTGCGCGGATGTTCGCGGGCGAGAGCCTTTCCAGCAGGGCCTTCTGTCCGGGAGTGGCGGGCGCCTCGACGCGGTCGTAGGCCGGTTCGCCGAACTCGCGCGTCAGGTCGCCGTAGATCTCTCCTGGATCGCGCCCGGTCCGCGCCGTGATCTCCGCCGCGAGCAGCGCCGAGATGATGCCGTCCTTATCCGTCGTCCAGACGCTCCCGTCCCGCCGCAGGAACGACGCGCCGGCGCTCTCTTCGCCGCCGAAGCCAAGCGAGCCGTCGAGCAGGCCGTCCACGAACCACTTGAAACCGACCGGCACCTCGTAGAGTTTCCGGCCGAGCCTGGCCGCGACGCGATCGATCATCTGGCTGCTCACGACCGTCTTGCCAACCGCCGCGTCCGCGCGCCACGCCGGTCGATGCGCGAAGAGATAGGAGATCGCGACCGACAGGTAGTGGTTCGGCGGCAGCAACCCCGCGCTGCGCGTGACGATACCGTGGCGGTCGTGGTCGGGGTCGCACGCAAAGGCGACGGCAAAGCGGTCCTTCAGGCCGATCAACCGCTGCATCGCGTACGTCGAGGAGGGGTCCATCCGGATCTGGCCGTCCCAATCCACCGTCATGAACCGGAAGGTCGGATCGACGGCCCCGTTGACGATGGTGAGATCCAGCCCGTAGCGCTCGGCGATCGGGCCCCAGTAACGGACACCCGCGCCCCCGAGCGGATCCACTCCGAGATGTATCGCCGCTGCACGGACGGCGTCCATGTCGATCGCGCTGCCGAGATCGCTCGTGTAGGCCGTGACGTAGTCGTGCCGGTGCGTCGTGGAGGCGCGAAGGGCTCTCTCGTACGGGATCCGGTTCACCCCGCGAAGACCGGCCTCGAGCAACTCGTTCGCCTTGGCCTCGATCCACCGCGAGACGACGGGTTCCGCCGGGCCCCCGTGCGGCGGGTTGTACTTGAAGCCGCCGTCGCGGGGCGGGTTGTGGGAAGGGGTGATCACGACGCCGTCGGCGAGCCCGGCCGTGCGCCCGCGGTTGTACGCGAGGATCGCGTGAGAGACGGCCGGTGTCGGCGTGTACTCCTCCCCGTCCGCGATCATGAGCACGACGCCGTTGCCCGCCATCACTTCGACCGCGCTCGCACGCGCCGGGACGGAGAGGGCGTGCGTGTCCATGCCGAGGAACAGCGGGCCATCGATCCGCTGTTGCGCCCGGTAGAGGCAGATCGCCTGGGCAATGGCGAGGATGTGACCTTCGTTGAACGCCTTGTCCAGTGACGACCCGCGGTGCCCCGAGGTGCCGAAGGCAACGCGTTGCGCCGGCATCGTGGGATCCGGCGCCTCCGTGTAGTAGGCGGTGACGAGTGCCGGCACGTTCACCAGCGTCGCGGGATCCGCCGGCGTTCCTGCCAAGGGATTCACGGTCACTGCTCCCTCCCGCGCATCTTTTCATCATCGCCAGCGTGAATCACCTGGGTCTGTTCACTATTGGACAGGGCTCGGCCGCCTGGTAGTCCGTGCAGCCGCGCAGCCGGAGTCGAGCGGCTGTCACCTTCGGTACATCGCCGTGGTCCGCGCCTGCCTATAGTGGCTTCGGAGCGTGGTTCCAATGCGAGACACCCAGGCACGTCGGCGTCGCAGGATAGTCGGCCCGACCTGGGCCGACCGCGCACGGGAGGTCGGCGACGACCCGGCTCGTCTGCCGCGAGACCCCGACCAGGTCGATGTGTGCGGGTGGGAGAACGAGGGCGGCGCCAGGCGTTCGGACCGGGGCGGCGGACCGCTCGAGGCGCCGCGCCTGGCCCGGCAGGGGTGAATCACTCGCGCGCGGCGCCTCCCGGCGCCGGCCGGATGGTGCGGTGTATGACGCCCGAGTCGACCGCCACGCCCGTGCGCGACGTTGCCTGGAAGTACAGGTCGTCCCCGGCGATCTCGATCATCATGAACGAGCGATCGGTATCGAATCCCTTCGCGGTGATGGCGGAGGGCGCCAGGTTCCCGACGCGCAGCGAGCCGGAGGCCCCCTCGATGAAGTAGTAGATGCCGTGCTGCGGGCGCACGCGCTCGTACACGTGGTCATGGCCGGACAGCACGACGTCCACGCCGTACTTGACGAAGAGGGGTTCGAGCACCTTCCGCAGATCAACGTCCGAACCGTGGTATTTCGCGGAGGAGTACAGCGGATGGTGGAAGAAGCAGACCTTCCAGTCCCCGTTGCCGGCCTCCCGAAGCTGGGTCTCGATCCACGCCGTCTGCTTCGGGTCCATGTAGTTGCTGTCCAGCGCGAAGAAGCGCACGTTGCCCTTCTTGAAGGCGTAGTAGTTCGCGCCGTTCATGCCGAAGGGCTTGTAGAGCCGCTCGTTCGTCTTGTCGTGGTTCCCCAGCGTGGCGTAGAACGGCACGCCGGCGTCCAGGAGCGGCTTGTAGGGCACCGCAAACGCCTTCTCGAAATCGGACGGCTGGCTGCCCGTGTAGATGTTGTCACCCACCGTGATGACGAAGTCGAACGGGAACACCGCGCGCGACTTCACCATCTGCCGCGCGACGTCGATCTGCGCCTGCTCGCCGGTCCCGAAATCGCCGATCACAGCCAGGCGGACCGAGTTCGCCTGGAGCGGAAACGCGAAGTCAGCCGCGTCGCTGGCCGACAGGACCAGGGCGGCAACCACCGGCACAGCCAATGAGAAGAAGACGCGGCGTCGCATGCGTGGCTCCATTGGCCTCATGCCGGGGGAAGGATATGGCGGGCGACGTCCACGATCAGCCGGGACTCGACGTCAATCACGATCAGCGTCCGGCCCACGATGCGGTAGGCCACCTCGACGGGAAGCGGCGGAAATGAAGCCAACAGCGCCGGCGAGACGGTCGTGATCGGCTGCGTGTCCGGGTAGACTCCGTTCACCGCCACGCGCATGGCGGGGTCGGCCTCGCCGCGCTGCATGTAGGCGCGTGAACCGGCCGAACGCGGGCCTTGAAGCGCGGAGCGGCTGGCGTGGCGAAACGCTTCGCAGGCCGCGGGCGTGAAGATGTCGCCCGCCTTTGCATTTGGTCTCGCCTCCCGAATCTTCCTCGCCAGCGCCTGCTGATGCGCCGCGATCATCTCCGGCAGATCCGTGGGCTTGAGGGCGGGAAGGCTCGACGCCACCGTCTTCTGCAGCTTGACGTATTCCTGCACGCGGGCAGAAAACTCCGTGAACGCAGCCGCGTCGTCGGCCTGTTCCTTGCTCGGCGCGGCGACTTGGCCGGCGAGCCTCCGGGCAGGAACGGCGCAAAGGGCAAGGGCGACCAGCCCTGACACGACCCCACATCGGATCCAACACTGCGTGATCATTCGACGCTCCTCGCCGGCAGGGCTTCTTGAGCTTCTTGAACCGCGTCCTTGACGGCTTCTTTCACAGCCCGCTTGACGACTCTCTTCATCGTGACCTTGACGTCTTCGTCGTTGAGCACGTCCTGCCCGGCCTTGACGACCGCCTGCCGCACTGCCTCCTTCACGGTGGTGGCGAGCGGCTGCAGCTCCTCGGTGAACACCTCGATGGCCTTCGCGATGTTCGCGGCGGACGCGGCGGCCGGCTCCCCTTCCGGCGCGTCCACCGCGTCGATCGCGTGCACCGCCTCCACCACGTGCGGTGGAGCCGGCACGCTCTTGCTGCCGGCCGCGGCCCAGTCGGCCTCGAACGTCTCGATCAGCGTCTTGACGGCCTTCGGGTTCCGGATGACGAGGCCCACTTCGCGGCGCAGGTCCAGTTCGGCCGCGCGAAGGCTCTGGCTGCCGACGAAGGCCTGGCGACGGTCGCGAATGATCGTGCGCGTGTGGAGCCGCGTGCCGGCCAGCTTCTGCACATCGAACGAGGCCGGTTTCGACATCTGCCCGATGACCCTCACCTCCACGCCCTCTTTCGCGCGCTGCTGCAGGACTTGCAGCATCTGCCGGTCCGAGATCCTCGGGTCGTAGATCAGCAACTGCGTCCTTGCCCGCTTCAGGAAGGTGCTGAGGACGGTCCGTGAGTTTGCCGGGCTCACGACGAACGTCTCGACCTTCGGCGCGTACGGGGTCCGCGTGCAGTCGGCCTGGAACAGGGTCACCGCTTCCTGGACCCAGTTCGCCTGGCTCGTGACGAGGCCGAATCCCCGGCTGTGATCGATGTCGAGATGCGTGAAGTTGAACGAGAGGACGTACAGGACGCGGCGATCGATCACGATGTACTTGTCGTGGTACCGGACGAGGTCGTCGGAGGTGCGCGCGACGATGATCCCGGCCGCGAGCAACCGCATTTCGAGCTGACGCAGCCGCTTCTCGCCGCCGCGGTTGGCAAAGGCGATGAGCGCGGTCACCCGGACGCCCTTCGCGGCTGCCGCGGTGAGTGCCAGCTCGACGTCCTTGCGATCGAGGCGGAAGATGGCAATCTCGACGCTCTTCTTCGCGCGCCCGATCGCCGCGAGCAGCGGCCCGACGCCGTCCGCCGGCTCGATGATGAGCTTCACGACCGGGTGCCCCCTGTCATCACAGAGCCTTCGAGCGCCGCGATACGGTGCCGCAAGGTCCTCGTCAGAGCCTCGACATCGGCGGCCCCGTACCCTGCGGCGCGGAACCCGTCGCGAATCTGGTGGCCGGTCAGCATCGACAGCCGACGCCCCAGCCATCTCGCGTCGGCGCGCGGGATGTGCCTGGTGATCTGTCTCCATCTTCGTGCGTTCACGGTAATTGGAGACCGCAAAGACGCCAAGGGAGAGGGGGCGGCTGTGGAGCACGAAGTCGACGCAATCCGGAGTGACTTTCGCGATGAACTTCGAGTCCTCGTAGTCCCTGGGCACGCCCTTGGACCGCGTCCCCGCGCTGCCGGTCTTTCCAAACGAGGCGCCAACGTCGGTGACCGCGTAGTGGCGCTCACCGTTCACCTCGTAGATGGAGTTGTTGACGGCCTTCAGGTCCCAGCTGTTCATGAGCGCCATCATCACGCGGAGGCCGTTCAGTTCCCGCTGCCCGACAAACGGGTTCGCGAACCAGTCCCAGTCTCCGAGTTTCTCGCCCGTGGTTCGCTTCCGTTCCAAGCGGGCGCCGTGGATGACGCCGCCGGGGGACACGTGTTCCTGGCCGCGGTGCAGGGCCGGCAGGCCCTTCACGGTGAGCGTCGCCAGGTAATAATCCTCGTCGACGAAGTAGCCGGCCGCCCACAGGAACCGCGTCGCCGCCGTTTCAGGCTGCGACTCCTGCCCCAGCTTGACCTTCCACGTGACGCCCTGCTCGTCGGTGACATCGAACTTCGGGCTCGACGCGAGCGTGTCTTCCTTGACGAACGTGAACGTGCCCGCCGGGTCGGGCGCGTGGGCCTTCCCGCCGGCCCCGTACATCAGGTCCAGGCCGGCCACGCGGCCGGGATCGCGCCAGATCCGTTCCGGCCCGCTGGCGGCGCCAGCCTTCGCGGGCGGTGGTGTCCTGCCTTCTGCGCGGTGACGCCGGCCGACAAGGTTGCCAGGGCCAGCATCAGGGTGGCGCACAACATCAAAGCCGTTCGTCGCATGGTCTTACCCTCACGCCCGCAACCGGTGACGGTCATTGCGGCACGGCCACCGGTGGAGCTGTGCCGATCGTCGCACCATCGGGGGTCTGGATTCTGTGCAGTTCTGCATACACGCCGTTCTGGGCCATGAGCGCCTCGTGCGTGCCCTGCTCGACCAGTTCGCAGTCCTTCATGACGAAGATGACGTCCGCGTGGCGGATCGTGCCGAGACGATGGGCGATGACGACGGACGTTCGACCCTTCATCAGCCTGCCCAGGGCCTCCATGACGGCCTGCTCGGACACGGCGTCCAGACCGGCCGTCGGCTCGTCGAGAATCAGGATCGGCGTGTCGCGGATGACGGCGCGGGCAATCGCGATGCGCTGGCGCTGACCGCCCGAGAGCGTGATGCCGCGCTCACCCACCATCGTGTCGTAGCCGTCGGGCATCGCTTCGATGAACTCGCTCGCGTTCGCCAGTTCGGCCGCGCGCTTGATCTCCTTGGATGACGCGCCGGGCTTGCCGTACGCGATGTTCTCCCAGATCGTCGCGCGGAAGAGCACCGTGTCCTGCAGGACGAAACTCATCTGGTCGCGCAGCGACTTCAACTTGTACCGCCGAATGTCCGCGCCCTCGATGACGACCCGGCCGGACACCGGATCGTAGAACCGCGGAATCAGGCTCACGATCGTCGTCTTCCCCGCCCCTGACGGACCGACAATGCCCGCGACCTGGCCGGCTTCGATCTTGAAGCTGACGTCCTTCAGGATCGGCCTGTCGGCCCCGTAGCTGAAGCTGACGTTGTTGAACTCGATCTGGCCGGTGAACCTCGGCGCCCGGCGGGCGCCGGGCACGTCGCGGACGTGGCTTTCGATGTCGAGCACTTCCTGGATGCGCTCGTAGCCGACCATCGCCTTGGACACGGTGTCGGTCATCTTCGAGAGATCGCGCATCGGCTTGTACATCTTGCCCAGATACAACAGGAAGACGATGAGCACGCCGGCGCTGAGCTCGCC
Source organism: uncultured Acidobacteriota bacterium (assembly GCA_963724775.1). Taxonomy (GTDB): domain Bacteria; phylum Acidobacteriota; class Vicinamibacteria; order Vicinamibacterales; family Fen-181; genus CAVRWB01. The sequence continues at coordinate 278,466 of CAVRWB010000009.1, read as the reverse complement.
CGCCAGCGCGAGCCGCGCGCCATACCACAGCACCAGGCAGGTGCCGATCGCGACGATCACCTCGACGACCGGGGCCAGCTTGGCCTTGAGGCTTCGGGCCTCCAGGCCGGCCTCGACGTTGGCCAGGCTCTCGGAGTCGAATCGCTTCTGCTCGTAGTCTTCACGGGCAAACGCCTTGACCACGCGGATGGACGTCAGCACTTCCTCCACGACGGACAGCAGGTCGCCTTCCTTCTTGCGCACCGCCCGCGACGCCTTCTTGATGCGCCGCGTGTAGCGGTACACCACCACGAAGAGCACGGGCATCACCGACAGCGCGATGAGGGTGAAGCGCCAGTTGAGGTAGAACATGACCGCGATCATGCCGACCAGCGTCATCACGTTGACGAGCATGCCGAGCAGCGCGGAGTCGATGAAGTCCTGGATGACTTCGATGTCGGTCGTCACCCGCGTGATCAGGTCGCCCGTTCGCGCCTTGTCGTGCTCGGCGAGCGACAGCCGCTGGATGTGGTGGTAGAGGGTCCGGCGCAGGTCGTGCCCCACCCACTGGCTCACGCTGGTCGTGAGGTACTTCTCGAAGTAGGCGCTGACCGCGCCGACAATCGCAATGACCGCCACGGCAGCCACGGCGAAGTTCAGCACGGCATACGGGCCCTGGCCGAAGATCCCGGCCACCATGCGGCCCAGGAGGCCGGGCAGGGCCTTCGACTGCTGAATGTTGTCGATGACGATCTTGATGGGCCACGGCTCGAGAATGTCGGCGAGCGTCTCGCCAAGGACGGCGATGAACGCCAGCGTCAGGGCCTTCCAGTGAGGCCGGACGAGGTCGATGATCCTCAGCGCCCGCGGCGAGGATCGAGACGGCGGCGGGGAGTGGGGCTTGTCGGGCATGCCTGCTCACCAGCGGGTTGCCGAGGCAACCCGGAGCTCAACGAATCGACTGCAGGTTGAGGATCCCCGACAACACGTCACCCAGAACGCTCGCGCTCATTGCACCTGTCCTTCTGACCAGGGTTTCCTCGAGGCCGGACCATGGGCGTCCGCAAGTCGGCGGCCGCGCCTGTCCAGCGGCCGCCACCGCCATCCTAGAAGAGAGCTCGACCGCGCGTCTGTTCAGTTGTGGACAACCGCCGGGCTCGCAAGGAGCCTGTGCCACTGTGAACAGCCACGGAGGGGACGCCAGCGGCACAATCGGAGCGCTGGACATCATGCGGCTTTCGCACTCCGTGATCCGGTGGGGCCACGTCCTCGGGCGCACGGGTCGCGCCGTGTACGCGGACGACTGTCTCGGCTGGGCCGCCGAACTCGCCTTCTTCTGGTTTCTCGCGCTGTTCCCCGCCCTGCTCTTCGTGGTCGCCCTCGCGAGTTCCTTCCCGGTGCAGCAACTGGTTGATGCCGCCGTGGGGACCCTGGCGCGCGTCGTTCCCCGCGACATGCTGGTTCTCGTGCGGGAACAGCTCGACCAGATTGCGCATGGGCCGCCCCACGGTCTCCTGGCCCTCAGCCTGTTCGGTGCGCTGTGGAGCAGTTCGTCGGCGATGACCGCGATCATCGACACGCTCAACCAGGCCTACCACGTCAGGGAGGGGCGATCCTGGTGGCGGGTCCGCCTGCTCGCCACCGGCCTGACCGTCGTGCTGACTGCGTTCGCCCTCATCGCCGTTGCGCTCGTGATGACCGGACCGGCGCTGGCGGCGTACCTCGAGAGCGCGCTGGGCGTACCGCCGAGCTTTGCCTGGCTGTGGCCGATCGTGGAGTGGCCGCTCGTCTTCGGGTTGATGGTGACGGCCCTCGGCTGGGTCTACCGCTTCGCCCCCGACCTGCGGCGGCGAGGGGCATGGATCACGGCGGGTTCGGTCGTGGCCACGCTGTTGTGGGTGTTCGCGTCGCTCGGATTGAAGTGGTACGCCGGCCATTTCGGCGAGTACCAGAAGACGTACGGCGCCATCGGCGGCGTCATCGTCGCGCTGCTCTGGCTCTACGCGTCGGGCCTCGCGATTCTCATCGGCGCGGAGCTCAACGCCGCCATCGAGCGTGAACGCGCCTGCGGGGGTTGGCAAAGACCCCACGCACGTGAGCGGCGCTCGTCAGCTGTGCAAGGCGGAACAGCGCGGCTTGGCGTATCGCGCGACACTGCTCGTGGCCCGCGTGTGGATGTCCGACATCAGGCCGACATCAGCGCGGAGCAAAAGGAGAACGGCAATGAACGACCAGGCGAGACAGCATCATGACCATGCGTTCGTGACAGGAATGGTGGTGGGCGGCGTCGTCGGCGCGGGCCTGGCGATGTGGCTGGCTCCGCGGGCGGCGGCTGAAATCAAGGCGCGGGCGGCCGACTCGGTGAAGACGCTCGGCAACGCGGTTTCCGAGCGGTACCGGGATGCCGGCCGCCGCGTCACCGAGGCGGTCGACGGCCTCACCCGGAAGGGGCAGGGGCTTCGCGACGATGTCTGTGACACCGTGGTCCGGACCGCGCAGGACGTCGAGCATGGCGCGCAGGATGTCCAACGGTACGCGACCGAGGCCAAGACGCACGCGTAGACACTCGGCACGTGACAGGGAGGAGAAGACCGATGCTCACCATCCTGATCGTCGTCCTCGTATTGTTGTTGCTCGGGGCGCTGCCCACCTGGCCGCACAGCCGGAGCTGGGGGTACTACCCGAGCAGCGGGCTGGGGATCGTGCTGCTGATCCTCGTGATCCTGCTGCTGACCGGGCGGCTGTGACGGCTTGCGTGGTGACAGCCGACGTCCTCTGATCCGTCCGGCGGGTGCCGAGATGAGGGTGTGTTGCCGTGGACATCAGCCATCCAGGTGAGCGCGACGGACCGCCCCTCGCCCCGCCGGGCCTGCACCTCCGCCTCGTGCGGCGGCTCCGCGCGACACGGCGCGTGGCCTCGCGGCTGAGGGCGGCGGCATGGCGCCGTCCCGTGCGGCTGGCTGCCGCCCTCGCGGCGGTCGCATCGGTCCTCTTTCCGACGACGTGGATCGTGCATCACGTCTACTTCGACCGCAGCGGCCTGCCCGACCTCGAGCCGTTCATCCGGTTCGAGCCTCCCACGACCGGCGTCGTCCGGGACGTTCACGGCCAGGTGCTGATCGAGCTGGCCCGCGAGTACCGGCGCGTCGTGACCTACGACGAGGTGCCGCTCATCCTGCGCCAGGCCATCATGGCCGCCGAGGACAAGAGCTTCTTCTCCCATAGCGGCGTGGACTACCGCGCGCTGCCCCGGGTGATCCAGAAGACGGCGGTGCGCTCCATGGCGGAATGGTGGAAGGGCGGCCACGGCTTGCGACTGCTGCTGCCGCAAGGCGGGTCCACCATCACGCAGCAGCTCGTCCGCGGCTACTTCCTGCAGAACCTGACGAGCCGCGCTGACGGGGATGCGGTCTTCCACGCCGGGCTCGCCCCGCCCCGGCTCCTCTCCGCCGTCCTGGGGGCCTCCGCCATGAACAAGCTCCTTCGGAAGATGGAGGAAGTGCGCCTGACGCTCTGGCTCGAGCGGGAGATGCGCAAGCGGTACGGATCGCAGGAGCAGGCCAAGCGCGAGATCTTCGCCCGGTACGCCAGCTTCATCTACCTGGGCAACGGGCGCTACGGCTTCGCCGCCGCATCCGAGTACTATTTCGGAAAGAGCTTGTCGAGTTACACGACCGCCGACGCGGGCAACGCCGCGCTGCTGGCGGCGATCAGCAAGTCGCCGCAGGACTACGCCCCCGTGACGGGCAGCCGGCGCCCGCTGGTCCGCCGCAACCAGATCCTGGCCCTGATGGCGCGCAACGGGTACATCCCCCAGAGCCTTGCGAAGCGGTGCCAGGGCGACCCGATCCGCGTCGTCGCCGTCAGCCCGTTCAAGACCGACGCTCCCGCCGCCATCGAGCACGTCCTGGACGAACTGACCCGTCGTGGCGGGACCCGCTTCGGCATCGAAGACCTGTTCCAGGGACGGATCGTGGTCCGTTCGACCATCGACGCGCGCGTGCAGACCATCGTGAACGAAGCGCTCGAGCGCGGCCTGGCCTCCTACGAGAAACGGCACGCCGGGGCGAAGGGATTGATCCAGGGCTCGGTGGTGGTGCTTGGCAACGCGGATGCCGCCGTCATCGCCGAGTCTGGCGGGCGGCGGGTCTTCAACCAGCGCGACGCGCGCTACTCCGACTACAACCGCGCCACCGGTTCGCTGCGCCAGCCGGGCTCCGCGATGAAGCCGCTGGTGTACCTGGCCGCGTTCGAGTCGGGCATGGGCCTCGACACCGAAGTCCCCGACGAGCCCATCGAGATGCCCGCGGCAGACGCCGGCGGCATCGTCAAGTGGGTCGCCAACTACGACAACGAGTTCAAGGGCCCCATCCCGGTGCGCCAGGCGCTGGCCGAGTCGCGCAACGCCGTGGCCGTGTGGATCACCCAGGAGATCGGCGTGGACGCGGTGATTCGCACGGCGCACAGGATGGGCATCCGGTCCCCGCTGCAACCCTATCTCTCCACGGCGCTCGGGGCGTCGGAGGTGCGGCTGCTGGAGCTGGCCGACGCCTATCGCGCCATCGCGTCGGGCGTCCTGGCGGAACCGTACGTGATCGACCGGGTGACCGATGTCTCGGGCGACGGGCTGTACAAGGCACCGCGCGGCGGGCGGGCGATCTCCTCCGCCGCCCTGCGCTCGATCCAGGAGGGGCTCCGCGGGGTCGTTCGCCTCCCCGACGGCACCGCCCACAGTCTCGACGCCCGCGACTTCCCGGTCCCGGTCATGGGGAAGACCGGCACGACGAGCGACTTCCGCGATGCGCTGTTCGTGGGGTCCACCTACGGCGCGGCGGGGATCACCGTGGCGGTCCGGGTCGGCTTCGACGACAATCGCCCGCTGGGATCGAGGGAGACCGGCGGGCGCACCGCGCTACCGATCTTCCGCGAGATCATGCTCCGCGTCTACAAGGACCAGCTCGTCGGACGGGTGCCGCGCTTCCCGCGCGAGATCGAGGCCGGGATCGACCAGTACCTCGCCATGCTCGCCGCGCCCGCCGTGAGCCCCGTCCAACAGCCTGGGCCCGGCCTTCACTGATACCCGAACTGCCTGGCGCGCCGCTCGTTTTCCTGCCACTGCCGAAAGTGGTCGGCCGAGAGCCGATGCGTCCAGTACGACGCGAACGCGATTCGCTCGATCCAGCCGACGGTACGAACGAGCGTGCCCCGGGTGGGATAGCGCCGTATCAGCAGGCGCTCCACCAGGCGCGACGAGAAGTTGTTGACCACCGAAAGGCGCAGGTTCGCGAGCGCGTCCACGGCGATCTTGCGGTTTCCCGCCGCGTACCCGATGGCCGTGTCGTCGCCAAGACCACTCGTCGTGAAGCGCGCATTGTGCTCGGTCCACCCAAGCTGGAAGAAGACCTGCGAGCTCCGCCAATCGAGACGTGTCGCCTCCCACGCCACGATGGCCGGCGCGTACGTCGTCGGATCGAGGATCACGGCCTTCACCACGCCCGTCAGAAGCGGCGCGGGCGCCTGCTCCTGCGCGGACGCCGGTGACGCCAGGGCCACCAGCAGCGCGATGGCCACGGCGCGGAATACGCTCATGAGTTCAATCCGCCATCTCTTTCCGTGTTGTTGCCCGCGCCGCAACGTTGCCGCCCGGGCACTCGCCGACTACCTCCGCCGCGAGATCAGGTGGATGAGCGCCACGAAGAGCGCGGCGCCGACGATCGACCACAGGATCGGGAAGGACTGGCCACCGATATGGACCAGGAATGGTTCGGGCAGCCGGAGCCGCGCCGCAACCCAGGGTCCTATCAGGGCGCCGATGAACCCGAGCGCCGTGGACACGATGAGGCCTCCCCGGGCGCCGCCGGCGATCGCTTTGCCGACGGCGCCGCAGATCGCCGCGATGACGATGAGGAGGATGAGGCCCGGCAGTGTAATCGTCATGACAGGTGGTCCTTTCGCTGAGACGTGACGGTTGCCGATGGTGCTCGACGCTGAAGACACTCCTACGAGTAGTGCGCTCTTCCACTGTAGGGCACTCGTCTCCCGCTGCCTGTCGCGGATCGCACATCCGCCCGCTTGTTCAAAACGGGATAGCCGGCGTCCCGGCGCGCCTGGGACACTGGGGCGTCCAGGCGTTCCATTTCTCTTTCGCGGGCGAGGCCGCCCCGGCCAGGAAAGACTGCCTCGCGAGGTGCCATGAGCCACAAAGTCGGGATCTGGATCGACCACAAGAAGGCGGTGATCGTGTTCGCGTCGGGCGATCGCGTCACGACGAGGACGCTGGAATCGGAGGTCGGGCCGCACGCCCGCTATTCCGATCACGCGGGGTACATGACCCCTGACGGCCCGCGGGACGGCGGCGGCGAGAAGACATACGAGGAACGCTACGGCCAGCTTCTGGATCGGTACTACGACGAGGTCGTCCGCCTGCTGGCGCAGCCCGAGGCTCTCCTGATCTTCGGGCCGGGCGAGGCCAAGCTGCAGCTCAAGGTTCGTCTCGGCCGTTCCAGGGGACTGTGTGACCGTATCGTCGGCATCGAGACAACGGACACGCTGACCAATCCGCAGATCGTCGCGAAGGTGAAGGAGCACTACGGGATCGGTCGCCGAGAGGCCGGAGCCGACGGCACACGGCGGCACTGACAAGAGAGACCGTCCGAGACGATGTGATCCACATGCTCAGCCACGAGACGCCCGGGCGTGCCGTCATGGAACCTGAAAACGCGCGCGGGGCGGCTCCGCCCCACGGTCGCGCCGCTCTGCAGGTCATTCTCGTCATCATCGCGGTCGCCGCCGCGGCGTGGGTCGTCTACAAGCTGGAACGGGTCCTCCTCGTGCTGGCGGTGGCGATGTTCGTCGCCTACGTCGTGGCGCCGCTCGTGCGGTTTGCCCAGCACCCGGTTCGCTTCGCCGGACGTCGACCGCGCGCGCTGTCAAGGGGACTGGCGATCGGCCTCGTCTACCTGGTCATCCTGGGGGGCGCGTGGCTGGGCACCGCGATGCTGATGCCCACGTTGACCTCACAACTCGATGAGGCCGTATCGCAGGCACCGGCCCACGCCGAGTCGCTCCGCGCGTGGGCACAGGGTTGGTCGCGCTACTACGCGCGCGCGAGGCTGCCGGCAGAGGTGCGCGACGGCATCAACCGGTCGGCGCTCCAGGTCGGGGACGCGATGGTGGAGTCTGCGCGCGGCGCATTGGTCGCCACCGTCGGCCTCGCCTCGTACGTCCCGTGGTTGATCCTCGTCCCGGTTCTCTCGTTCTTCTTCCTGAAGGATGCCGACGGCTTCCGGCGTGCAGCTGTGTGGGCGCTCCCGCACAGCGTTCGCCGGCGCGGGTACGAGTTGTTCGAGGAGCTCAACGCGACCCTCGCCGCGTACATCCGTGCGCAACTCCTGGCCTGCCTGCTGGTCGGAACCATCTGCGGCGTCGGCTTCGCGGCGCTGGGCGTGCCCTACGCGGTCCTGCTCGGCGCGCTCGCGGGCGTCCTGGAGTTCGTGCCCCTGGTCGGCCCGCTCCTCGCCGCCATCCTCTCGGCGGGCCTCACGGCCCTGCATTCGCCGCTGATGGCCCTGTGGGTCTGCGCGTTTCTCGGCGTCGTCCGTGTCGTCGAAGACTATGTCGTGTACCCGCGCCTGATTCGCCACGGCGTCCACCTGCACCCGCTGGCGGTGATCGTCGCGGTGCTCGCCGGCGTCGAACTGGGTGGCATCGCGGGCATCTTCCTGGCAATCCCCGCCGTGGCGATCGGCTCGGTCATCGTTCGGCATTGGCTGGAATGGCGCGGGGACACGGTCACTGACGGAACAGGCGCCGGCGTCGACCGAGCGTAGGCCGTCGACCGGGAAGAGGCTGGAACCAGGAGGCAGTGTCATGTCGCAGGTGAGCAGCGTGGTCGCCCTCTACGAGACGCACGCCCAGGCTGAAGAAGCGGTGCAGGTGTTGTATCGGTCGCGGTTCGACATGACGAGGATCTCGATCGCAGGCAAGGACTGTCACACCGAGGAGCACGTGGTCGGGTACTACAAGACGGGCGACCGGATGCTCTGCTGGGGCAGGCTCGGCGCCTTCTGGGGCGGGATCTGGGGAATCCTCTCGGGGGCCGCCTTCTTCGCCATTCCGGGCATCGGCCCGGTGCTCGTCGCCGGGCCCCTCGTCGGCTGGATCGTCGCCGCACTCGACGACGCCAGCAGGGGGACCGGCGGCATGAGCGCGCTCGGTGCGGGCCTCCACAGCATCGGGCTTTCGGAAGACAACGTGCTGAAGTGCGAGTCGGCGCTCAAGGCGGACAACTACGTGCTCGTGGTTCACGGCGTGGAGGATGAAGTCGTCGCGGCCAGGCGCATCCTCACCACGACCGAGGCCGCCGAGGTGGTGATGCAGGCGGCGGAAGACGCGGACCACGTCGAGGATGGAGCCCCTTCCGCGGTCTGAGGCGCGTGACGTCTGTCGAAAGGAGCGCCAACCATGCCGATCACCCCTCATTTCGAGCGCCACTTCACGTCGGGCGAAACCGTCAGGGACGTCGTGATCGGGATGTCCGATGGGCTGACGGTGCCCTTTGCGCTCGCGGCGGGCCTCTCTGGCGCCGTCAACTCGACGGCGATCATCGTGACGGCCGGCCTGGCTGAAATCGCGGCCGGGTCGATTGCGATGGGGCTCGGTGGGTACCTCGCCGCCAGGAGCGACGCCGAACACTACGCGAGCGAGCGGGCGCGGGAGGAACGGGAGGTGCGTGAGAAGCCCGCGGCTGAGGCGAGCGAGGTGCGCGAGGTATTCGTGTCGTACGGGCTCACGGCGGAGGAAAGCGAGCCGATTGTCCGGGCGCTGAGCGGGAGGCCGGCCGCCTGGGTCGATTTCATGATGCGGTTCGAGCTGGGGCTCGAAACGCCCGATCCCCGGCGCGCGCTCACGAGCGCGCTCACGATCGCCGGGGCGTACATCGTCGGAGGCTTCATCCCGCTCGGGCCCTACCTCGTGTGGTCCTCGGTCAGTACGGGATTGCTGTTCTCGGTGGCTGTGACGCTACTGGCCCTGGCGGTCTTCGGCTACGTCAAAGGGCACTTCACCGGGACAGGACCCCTCCGCAGCGCCGTGCAGACCGTGATCATCGGCGGCCTCGCGGCGGCTGCGGCCTTCAGTATCGCCAGGGCGATCTCCTGAACCCTGGCCTACTTCTTCCCGGTGAGCAGGATTCCGGCGCCGGCGACCACCAGGACCACCCCGGCCCAGACCGGCACGTTGACCCGTTGTTTCTCCGTGACGGAGATCTCCAGCGGGCCCACCTTGGCGTCGTGGGTCTGCCTGGTGTAGCTGAAGCCGCCGTACGCGAGGGCCAGCACGCCAGCCGCGAGCAGCACGATCGCGATCAACCGCATATGGGACCGTCCTTTCGTCGATTCCCGGGCGACAGACAGGATGGGCGGCCGGCTTACTTCTTGTTTCTCGTGGCCAGGTCGTAAATCAGGCCGCCGACGCCGCCGGCTGCCGCGCCCACGGCAGCGCCCTTCTTGCCACCGGCGAGCGCGCCAATCGCCGTTCCCGCGCCAGCGCTCCCGCCGATGATCAACGCTTCCCTCTCCCACGAGCGTTTCTTCGCCTGTGGAGCCTGGGCCCTGGTCTCGACGATACTCGGGGAACGGGCGACCTCGACGCGAGTCACGTTGTCCGTGAGTCGCACGGGATGCAACCCCTGCTCGTCGCGGAGATAGACGGCGTCAGGGGCGCCGGCGTGTTGTTCCGGGATGAAGAGCTGTCCCTGGCGACCGTTCGCCAGCGTGATGGGCACGAGGGTGCCCTTCAGGGTGCCGTCGGCGGTGGCGATCGTGCCCGCGAACGCGCCTGCCACTCCGTATCGCTGCTCGATCTGCTGGGCGTCCAGTGCCTGGACGTCCCGCGAACACCCCGTGAACACAGTCGCGCCGAGCAACGCCAACGCCGTCAATATCTTCATGTGTGCCTCGCTAGTCGATGTGCCCTGTTGATGGCCCAACCCATGGGCTTCGTGTCTCGCCCGTCGCGTGTCGGGTCACCGCTGCCCGCCCGGGAGTGTCCGCAGGCTCGCCGGGTCGCCAGAGGTAATCGTCACCTCCGTGCCGCGCTCCAGGTCGAGCCGGTCTCGCCCCTCGACCATGACGGTCCCCGCGCCGCCGCCCGCGCCAATCACCGCACCGATGGCGGCGCCTTTGCCCCCCCCGGCAATGGCGCCGATGATCGCGCCGAGCGCCGCGCCGATGGCGCCCCGCTCCACGGTCTTCTGCGTCTGGCTGCTGTCGGTGTCGACCGCGCCTTCGCGGTCTACCCTGACCGTCTCGCCACCCGGCGTGCGGATGTCCTGGATCAACCCGTCGAACTGATAGGAGCCGCCGTTGCGCAGGCGGATGCTCCGGAGGCTGAGGGACATGCCCGCCCGGCCGGTCAGCCGGCCCGATTCGTTCACGGCGGACACGACACCCTGGATGACCGCGCCCTCGTATTGCGACGGGCTGCGCGTGGTCATCGTGTAGAGGTCGCCCTCACGCGCATTCGTCGTGCTCAGCGCGTTATCCAGCAGGGCCACGAACCGGGTGCCGTCCGGCACGACGAGATTCCCCGTCGAGGAGGTGTTACTCTCGCCTGGATCTCGCTGGCCGCCGGGATCGAGGTCCCACCGGGCGTTATCCGACACCCGGCGATAGGAGCTTCGAGCCGTCACTCCTTGCGGGAGGGTCTCGTCGTCGATGGTGCGAGTCACCTGCAGGCCGCGATCGTTCTCCATGGGATCGAAGGTCGCGGTGTAATCACGCCCGCGGTTGCCGCTGGTGGCCACCACCAGCCGTTCCCCCTCGAGGGTCGCGCGGGTGGTCATCGTCCGTTCGGCGGACCACCGTTCCACGTGGTCACGGCCGTCGGCCTCGACGGTCACGCGGCGTCCCCGCGTCGAGGCCATCGACACGCTGTTCTCGTTGCGCTCGATCGCGATCAGGTCCGGCGCCTGCAGCCGGGCGAGGAGGTTCTGGTACGTGCGCTGCCTCTGGTCGGAGGGCGCCGCACGCGCAGCCACTTCCGCCACCCGGCGCGGGTCGTCACTGCCGTTGGCCTCGAGCTGATAGGTCCCGGTGAGGCGATGGTGGAAGCCCGCGCCCTGCACCGCCGGCGCGTATGCGGGATCGCTCCAGTTCCACGCGACGTTGTAGGCACGGGCGAGGCGGTCCAGGTCGCCGCGCAGCGAGAGCCAGCCCTGTTCCGCCGCGGCGCTCAACTGATACCGCTGCATGAAGCCCTCGATGCTCGCGCCGCGCCGGAGCACCTCTTCGGCGTCGAGCGTGTTGGACTGCCGGCCTTTGACACGATCGCGCAGCCGGTCGGCGGCCTGGCTGAAGTCCTTCACGGCTTGCCGGATGGCGTCCTTCCCTTGGCGGTCGTCGATCCCGCTGTGATCGAAGGCGCGGTCGAGGCTGTTGTCGAACCGATCGGCTTTCTCCCCGATCTGCTTGAGCAGCTGCTCGGCCTGCTTGTCGTCGACCCGATCTGGCACGTTCTGCGAGACGGCACCCCAGCTCTGCGTAATCCCGTACGCGCGCGCCAGGTGGTCCATGTCCAACCGCAGTGCCTGCCAGTCCCCGTGGACGGATGTATCGAGCTGGTTGCGCATCATGAAGGTGTCGATGCTCAACGCGCGCCGCAGCACGTTTTCCGCATCCGCCGTGTCGGAGTGCCGGTCGTTCACACGGTCGCGGAGCAGATCCACCGCCTGATCGAGCGACTTGAGGGACCGGCCCATGTCGTCTTCCGCGGCGCTGCCCTTGATCGGACTGCGACCGATCGCCCGTTCGAAGCTGCCGCGGAAGGCGTCCCTGTGGGTGTCGAGACGATTCACCAGGTCCTGTAGTTGCTGATCGCTCACACGATAAGGGCGTTGCTCACTGGCTGCCGCCGCACCGGCACACGCGATCGCGAACCCGACTGCGAGCGCGAGCAGGCGCCGTGTTCCTGTCATCTGACTCCTCCTCCATCGGCGAGCGCGCCGACCCGGGCATTTCGCCAACGTCAGCAGGGTAGCAGTGCCGTGCCTGAGCCGTATGTTCAAGAGCGGACAGTCCGCGGGCCCTGGAGCGAAACAGGCGACGGGTGCGATCATTTGAGCTGGATCGATCCGACGACGCGGCGGAACGTCGCCTGGTAGGCGGAGGAGCGGTCGCGCGGGGCCACCCCCAGTGCGTAGAACAGACCGCCGTCGCCGACGAGCGCCGTGAAGACCTCGATGCGCTCCTGCTGTCCCGTCGCGTCCGACACGTTCGACAGGATCGTGTGAAGCCCCTGCCGGCCGGCGAGCGTCATCGTGTCATAGCCGGACGGCCGGCTCAGGCTGGAATTGCTGGCGGCGAGCGAGCCGATGAGTTCGTCGGTTGCGGTCCGCACGTTGGGCGTCTCGGTCCCGACGAGGCCGATCTCCATCCCGTGAGTGAAGACGCCCTGCCCGTTCGCGCTTCCGTAGGCCCCTTCCGGCGCGAAGATCACGGCATGCGTACCCTGCAGCTCGCGCCAGTTCGACGGGACGCTGACGCGAAAGACGTTCCCTTCGGTGTACGTCGTGTAATCTGACGACGGCGCCTCCACGCCACCCACATTGGGGGACGGCGCGGCAGGCGCGGGCCGCGACCCGCCAGCCGGCACGACGCGCGTCGCCTCTTTCGTTGTCGGTGCCGGCGACATCCGGCGCAGGCGCGCCTGGACGTCGGCGAAGGCCGCGCGATCGTCGACCCGGTTCTGCACCTCGAGGAACTGCGCCTCGCGCGTGATGGCCGCGGCGCGATCCCCGGGGTTCGGGTGATCGCTCAGCCACGCGGGCCCACTCGGACCGCCCGCCTTCTCGATCGTCTTGAACATGCTCGCCATGTCGCGCGGATCGTAGCCGGCGCGCGCCATGATGTGAGACCCGAGCAGGTCGGCCTGGCGCTCGTACTCGCGGCTGAACCGCAGGAAGGCCGTCCCGAGCCCGAACTGCGTGCCCTGCGACACGGCACCGCCGACGCGCCCGCCGATGATCGCTCCGATCACGGCACCCGCCAGCGCGCCGATCTCGTACTTGGTCGCCTTGGTCGCCTGCGCGCTGCCATGCCGCAGCGCAACGTGACTGAGCTCGTGGGCCATCACGCTGGCCACTTCACCCTCGTTGCGTGCCGCCTGGATCATCCCTCGGTTGATGTACATCGGCCCGCCGGGCAACGCGAACGCGTTGATCTCTCGCACGTTGATGACGTCGAACGAGTAGCGGAACTCGGAGTGCCTGAACTCCGGCGGGATGGCGTCAACAAGGCGCCGCCCAATCGACGCGATCGGCGAGGCCACGTTGCGGTCGTCCAGGATCGGAAGCTGCTGGGCAACCTGCGCCGCGGCCTGGCGCCCCATCTGCACGTCCTCCGCCGCGCTGTAGCGGTTGGCGGGGGCCGTGATCACGGTCTGCGCGGCGGCGACACCACACCAGAGCAGCATGGCCACGGCGATCGCCGCGACACCGCGACGTGCTGACCACCGAACCTCGGACATGGAGTGCCTCCTCACATCAGCCCTCGATGCTCTTGAGCGCGGCTTCGGCCCCGCCCACCTTGACGGGCACTTTCACCGCATCTTCCATGGGATCCTTGAACGGCACCTCGATCCGCAGCAACCCGTTCAGGTAGTTCGCTTCGGCTTTGGCAGGCTTGACCGGCCAACCCAGCGCCAATGCCGACACGTACTCGATGTCCCTGGCCGGCGCCAACAGATAGACGCTGTCTTCCAGGATCTTCACGTCGATGGTCTCCGTCGGTGCTCCGGGGATGGCGAACTCCACGATCAGCTTGTGGTGCTCGCCGTCGGCGTACGCGACGGTATCCGGCGCGACCTTCATCCGTTCTGCCTGCATCTCGGCACCCTCCTTTACGATCTGTCCCCTTCAACCACCACGCGGCTCCAACCGCATGAGCAACCTACCAGCCGCAATGAGGCGTGTCTGTTCAAATGCGCACAGCCGCTCTCCCCGGCGTCACCTGCCGGGTGTTCCGCCCGTTCGAGTCCGCTCGCGTTGCGAACCGCCCGCCGGGAGCGACACCAACAGGTTCACCAGGGTCACCTCCCTCGTCGAATGCAGCCGGACGCCGTTCTGCGTGTCCATCGTCTTTGTCCGGGGGCAGTGTGCAGTAGAGGGCAGAATCCCGCGGGCTGCACGCGATAAGCTCCTCTGGTCATGCGATGGCTCCAGGGATTGACACTCGTGCTGACGCTCGCCGCCGGTCAAGCGGCGTCCGGGCAGACGTCGACGGCGCCGCCGTCCGCGGGGCTGACATTCCGGGCCGCCGTCGACAGGGTGCTCGTCAGCGCGGTCGTTCGCGACCACAAGGGCAAGCTCGTCACCGACCTGGTTCAGGCGGATTTCGAAGTGCTCGACAACGGCGACCATCGTCCGATCACGGACTTCCGCGCCGAGCGCGCGCCGGTCAGCGTGGCCCTCCTGTTCGACGGCAGCGGAAGCATGGAGGTGGCCGCGAAGATCGAGTCGGCCCGGCTGGCCGCGCGACAGGTGCTGGGGTTGCTGGAGGCCGGGCGCGACGAGCTGGCGATCTACTCGTTCGACACGGCGCTTCACCAGCTCGAGCCGTTCGCCCTCTATCGCGAGGATGCGAAACTGGAGCGATCACTCTTCGGCATGGCGCCGTTCGGCATGACGTCGCTGAACGACGCGATCGCCGCGACTGCGCAGGATGTGGCCACTCGCGCGAACTCCCATCGCGCGGTAATCGTGCTGACGGACGGCCGGGACAACCACAGCCAGCTCTCGCCAGCCCAGGTATCCGGCATTGCGAGCTCGATCGACGTCCCCGTGTACATCATGGCCGTGCTGTCTCCGCTCGATCACGCGGGCGCGACGACGGCCGTGACCACCGAGAACCCGGTCCCAGTCGGCGACCTGGCCGACCTCGCGCGCTGGACAGGCGGGGAGTTCTTCGCGACCAGCGCCACGGCGCAGACCGCCCTGGCCGCCCGGCAGATTGTCGACGAACTCCGCCATCAGTATCTCATCGCGTTCGAGCCGGCCAGCCGGCCCGGGTGGCACCCGCTCGAGGTGCGCGCCAGGGACCGCCGGCTGGTCGTCAGGGCGCGCGGCGGCTACACCGCGGGGCAGCCGCGAACCGATCGTTTCGAAGCCGTCAATCGTTGGTTAAGGAGGAGAGGCAGATCATGAGGAAGTTCATCCTGGTGTTGTCCGTAGCGGTCCTTGCGGCCGGCAGCACGACCGCGTGCGCGACCAAGGGCTACGTCCGCAACCGCGTCGGCGAAGTCAACGACAAGGTGGAGTCGGTCTCCAAGTCCCTCGAGGAAACGCAGGAGCGGACGCAGAAGAACGAGGCTGCGATCGCCGACGCCAACCAGAAGATCGTCCAGGTCGACCAGAAGGCCGCAACGGCGAACGAGGCCGCGGCCGCGGCGCGGACGGCCGCCGACAGCGCGGCCAGCAAGGCCGCGGCGGTCGAGGTAGCGACCAAGCGGATCGTTTACGAAGTGACGCTCAGCGAAGACCAGGGCAACTTCAAGTTCAGCCAGGCGGCGTTGCCGGCCGAAGCCAAGGCGCGGATCGACGAAGTGGTCAAGCAGTTGAAGGCGAACTCCCAACGGCGCCTACGTCGAGGTGGAGGGCTACACCGACAACCGCGGCGACAAGGCGTACAACGAGCAGCTGGGTCTCGATCGCGCCGAGTCCGTCAAGCGCTACCTGTATGAAGAGCACCAGATCCCGCTGCATCGGATCAGCGTCATCAGCTACGGGTCCGACAAGCCGATCGCGCCGAACACGACCAAGGCGGGCCGCGCGCAGAACCGCCGCGTCGTGATCAAGGTGCTGGTGTAGCGGATGGCGAAGATGCCGGCCACGCGCCCCGAAACGCCGTGGCCGGCGGGCGGCGGCGACCAGCGTGGCGAACGTGGCCAACTCGGGCAAGATGCGACGGTTCGTTGTTCGGTCGTTCGGAGGATGCACCCATGCGTTGGAGCCGTGGCGATCGCAGCAACGGCCTGCAGCACGCTCGGTGGGCAGTAGCTTCGGGCTAGTTGGATTCGCGCTTGGTCACGTCCCGAATGTCACGGAGCGTCCGCCGCATATCCTCCACGACCTTCATCCCTTCGAGTGTGGAAGCGAGCGCTTCGGCGGTCGCGTGCACGGCATCCAGCGTCGCGTGACGGGCCTGCTCGGCTGCCAACCGTGCCTCCTCGCCGGCGATCCGCGCCACCTCCCCGGCTTCCCGCAGGCGCTCCCGCTCCTGCCGGACTGTCTCGAGCGCCTCGCGATGCTGGTCGCGGACCTCCCTTGCTTCCTCAGCCAACTGCCTGAACCGCTCCGCCTCGTTCCGGCCAGACTCGGCCGACTTGAGGTGTTCCTGGGTGAGCCCGCCCTGCCCCGGATCGTGACGGCTGTCGTCGGCCTTGTCGTGCACGCCATCCGCCTGATCGTCTGGGTGCTCCGGCGGGATGTGTTCGTTCGGCATATGGAGTCCTTTCTCGACAAGAGCAACCCAGGTGGGCTACCGCGGAGAACGGGAGAGCAGCCGCGTCCAGGTTGCTCTCCCATGAGGTCGAAGACACGCACTACCGCGTGAAGTTGATCTTCACGGTCATGACAACCGGCACGGGCACGCCGTTCAGGAGAGTCGGCGTGTACTCCCACTGCCGCACGGCGTCGAGCGCGGCCTGGTCGAGCAGCGGGACCGAGCGCACGACCTTCGCGTCCACGACTTTCCCATCTGGCCCAATGGTCGCTTCGACCGTGACCTCACCGCCGACACGCGCCGCCTGCGCCACGGCCGGGTACACCGGCTTGACGTCCTTGATCTTGGTGGGTGCCTTGATGTGACCGCCGATACGGATCGGCGCCCTCATGGCCTTCGCTCTCACCGCGGCATCCGCTTTCGCCTTGATCGCGACAGCCTCTTCGGCCGTCTTGCCCGCCACGGCGTCCGCCGCCGCCTTGTCGCCTGCCGCCTTGGCAGCAGCCGCGAGTTCCCTGGTCTTGTCGTACGACTTGAACCACTTGCCTTCCTGGGCTTTCAGCTCGGCGTCGAGGGCAGCCCGGGCGTCCTCGGCAGCTTTCAGCGACGCGGCGGCATACTGATCGGCGTGGCCGGCCACGGCGGCATCGACGGATGCTTTGGCCGCATCCACGTCCGCGGCGGGCGGCGACGCGCAGCCCGTGACAGTGATCGCGAGGCCCAGAACAATCGCCCCGAATCCAAGAGTGACTCGCATGGTGTGATTCCTCCCAGCTGCCATCGGCAGCGCGTGTGGAAGGTCGCGATTCGGAAACGAGCGAGGGGACACCGCAGTCCCGAATCGCGCTCCCTTGTTTAGAACGAGAGAAGACGTCCAAAGAACGACCGATAACGCTGCAGCGCAAGCCGGAGATTCTCGGTCGACACGCTCTCTTCGCGGCCCCATTGGCCGTCGAGTTTCGCCCGTTCGTCCGCGAATATTCCAGCCAGCCGGTTCATCGTCTCCGCGACCAGGCTGTCCGCCTGCTCAACCGCCCGGCGGGGTTCGTCAACGAAACCTCCCTGGATCGCATCCCAGCGGGCGCGAAACTCCCTCGCTTCGTCCGCCGAGAAGAGCGGCGTGACCTGTTCGCCGGTGACCACCGTGGTTGCGGTTCCCGCTGGTGCGACGCTGTCGCCACCGAGGGTTGACGGGCCGCCGGCGCGAACCTGCCGCAGCAGCGTCGTGTCCACTGGCCGGGGCTCGAGATCTTTCGTCACCTCCGTTCGCTCGCTGGGGTCGGCCAGGGCCACCGCGGCGAGTCCGGCCGCTCTCTGGTCTTCTTCTCTCTGACGTTCGTCGTTCATCGCATTACCTCTTATCCGCTTCACCGATCCTTGTCGCTCGGCATGCTGCCCCGTTCGCCGGTCTCGCGCTCATGACGCGACTTTCGCGAGCGGTACCTCCGGCTCGTTGACCAGCTCTTCGAACAGGCTGCGGTAGTGAACCATGGCCTGTCGCAAGTCTTCCGTGCTGGCCTCCCCCCGCATCTGCCGAAGAGCAGTCTCGTGTGCCGTTCGGTAGTTCTTCAGAACCAGTGGATGGTCGACGGAGATGTCCGCCGCCCGCTGTTCGAAGTCACTGACCGGATATCCGCGCGTGGACATCACGTCACCCAGCAGGTTGGTCCGCTTCGGTGACCGCACCGGCGGGTCCGTCAACGAAGCGTGCCTGGACTCCGCGCCAGGACTCCAGGAAGCGTGCACGATCGCCGAGCGCGAGCGGCCGGATGTGGAAACCCTCGACTCGCTCCGTGCGCTGGTCGAGGCCGGCTTCCCCGTGCCGCCGGTTGCCGCCGTCCTTCAGCGCGCGCGCGTACTCGGCGCCACCGAACTTGCTGCGCAGTCTCTCGGTCCGCCGCTTGCGGAGAAAGAGCATCGTCGCGACGGCCGCGACGATAACCACGACGAGACCGACGATGGCGATCAGTTCTGTCCCGGTCAACGCTGTCATACCTGTCCTCCGTGTCTGCGCGACTCTGACGGCCCCCTCGCTCAGGGCAACACGACCTTCAGGTGGTCCACCACCTGCTTGACGCCCTTGGTGTCCCGCGCGAGCCGGACCGCCTGGTCGTGCTCGGCGGCCGAACCGATCGTGCCCTCCAGGGTCACGACCCCGTCGGTGGTCGACACGCCAATCGTGCGCGCACGCACGCTGTCGTCCAGCGCCATCTTCGACCTGATCTTGCCGGTGAGCTCGGCATCAGACAGGAAGTCGCCGACCTTGGTCGCGGCCTTCCCGGCCTGCGCGTCGATTTGGGCCATGCGATCTCGCCCGGCGGTGCCCGCGCTGACCGGTCCCGACGTGGGCGTGGTCCTCGTCACCCGCCACGAGTTTCCCGTGACTTGATCGAGGGACCAGTACCCGAGCAGGTACGTGCCAATGGCCACCAGCGCGAGAACGAGGACCGTCCTGAACAGGAACCTCATGCTGCACCTCTCTTGTCGGCCGCCGGATGTCGAGGACGCTTCGACCCACGCGGTCCCGCTTCGCGGGCTGTGGTCGTCTCTGACAACGGTGCGTGGCAGACACCGACAGTCTGGCGTACGTCCACGATGGGGAATGTCCCGCATGGAACACCTGCGGCCGCCGGCTGCAGTGAGCGGCTCGGCGATTTCGCGGGGAGGCGGGGCCAACCGGATGGGGTGAGGCGATATATGGAATCGAGAGTGTGCTCAACGGCACAGATGCTCGTGAGCGACCGCACTATCCTCGTGCAAGGGCCTCAACGCCGACTCCTGACCTCGAACCGTGAGGTCGCGGTCAGGAGAATGCCGCGTTCCATTTACTCCCGTTGTCCGCAATGAGACAGCCCTGCCCACGCGCTGAGGCGAATATGGACGGAGGAGTTCGCGCGGAGGGAGACACCATGACACGACGACTTCCGGAGTTCGAGGTTCCGCCGGCTGCGCCCGGCGCCCAGACACGCCAGGGCGGCGCGGATAGCGGCGGACAGTCAGGCGACACGCAAGGCCTGTCGCAGACGGCCGACGCGAGCGAGGAGACGGTCGAAGAACTTGCCGATGACGGGCAGGACTACGAGGCCGGGATCCAGGCCGGCATCGAGAACGCCGCTGACCGGCCCGAGCGGCCCGTGCCCAGCCACGAGGGCCAGGAGCGCCGGGAAACTGCGGCACCAGGCCGCGGACCGGCCTGAACCGGCAAGCCGAGACACGGCACGGTCACTGGCGGGCGCGCAAGCCACCTGAAGCAGGTCGCGAATGGTCTGCAGGTGAAGTTGAGATCCCGCGACGCCGAGGGGACGGATGAGGAGGATGAGATGTCAGTAGCAAAAGTGTCTGAAATCAGCGCGACATCGACCACAGGCTTTGCCGACGCGATCGAGCAGGGACTGGCCCGCGCGAACAAGACGCTCCGCAACGTCCGCAGTGCGTGGATCAAGGAACAGCACGTGCGGGTGAGCAACGATGCCATCACGGAGTATCAGGTCAACATGATGGTGACCTTCATCATCGACGACTAGACGTCTCGGTCGACAGGCGGGCAGGGCGAGCTGAGTCGCCGTCGTCGGGGTCGCTGTACTTCGCCTCCAGCGCCTCGACGACGGCGGCGAACCGCTCGAACGTCCGCTCGCCGATCTCGCGGCGTTCCATTTCATCGAACTCCTGAGTGAGGCGCTCGCCTTCCTCTCTGGAGAACGCCCGCTGCGCCACGCTTGCGAGGCAATCGTCTTCCTTCGCGATGTGGGCGCGGAGCATGCCGATCAAGGACCGCGCCTGCCGCCGGAAGGCGCGAACGCCCTCCGCGTCACCTCGCAGCGACCGCTCCACCGCGTCGGCCATGCCCTTGACTCGTTCGCGGCCCAACTGGTGCTCGCTGATCAACCCGCAGCCTGGAAAGAACGTCCTGGACTCGATGGCCGGAAAGAGGATTCTCTCTTCTTTCAGATGGTGGGTCCGGTCGGCGAAGTCGCGCAGGAACTGAATCACCTGCGTGGCGTCCGCCGCGTCCAGCCCCTTGCTCCTACGGGACGCTTCGCAGAGTCGGCCGAGGACATCGAGCGCTCGTTCGATCAGACGATGCTCGCGTGCCAGCACGGCGTAGGGATCGTGGTCAGCTATCGATGGGTCCTGCGGCATCGCCAGTATTCTTCCTCCGTCTTGCGCTCTTGGGCGACCGTGCGGGCGACGCCCATCACCTTGCCCAGCGCGCCGCCGCAGGCCACGCCGCTGTTCGTCGCCTCGGCCGCGTTCGTCACCGACCCGAACGCCGTCATGAGGATGACCGCCGCATCCGGCTAGGGTTCCTTGGCGGACGCCGCGGCAGCGTCGTGGCCCGCCTCGTCCGTCCAGTACCCTGGGCGGCCGTAGTGCTCGTGCATCGCCTGTTCCTGCTCGCGGCCGAGGTGTGCCGCCGCATCGTACGGGGGCGCGTCCTTGACGGCCTGGCGGGTCAGGCCGACCGAGACCTTCGCATCCGGCCAACTCAGCGACTCGATCCACTGCGGCGCGACCAGCACGTCGTGTCCGCGCCACCAGTTGCTCGTGTCCACGATCAGGTAGCGAATCGCCCAGGTGCGATCCTCCACGAGCACGTCCTTCACGTGACCGATGTCACCGTCCGTCGCGTGGATGTGATACCCGGTGAGGGCCCAGCAGCTGCGCAGGTGTGAATCACCGGGCGTGTGCATCGGTGACACCCGCGTGGGCTTCATGGCCTCTTCGAAGCTGCCCTCCGTCGTCAGGCTGCCCGGGTACGCGCCCATGCCCCACAGTCCGGCGCCTCCCCAGTAGTGCGGATAGCCGTAGTACCCGGAGGTACTCGGTTTCGTACTGTCGGGACACCGGTTTCCTCGTGTCGACATCGGGACTGCCCTCGACCTGTGCCTTCGTCAGGGACACCGGCAACTGCTGGGCCATCCAGTCCGGACGCCCGACGGCGTGCGGGGAGATCAGCACCTTTCGGCCGGGAAGCCAGAAGCTCGTGTCGACCACGAGGTAGCGGATCGCCCAGCGATCGTCGTCGAAGTACAGGTCGTCCACTGCACCAATGGCGCCATCGGTGGCGCGGATCGAATAGCCCCGCAGGAGCCTGACGTTGCGCAACATGTGCCTTCCTCCTTGGGACCTCAGCGGAGCACCAAAACCCCGGCCGCCGACAGCGTCGCGGCCACCAACAGCCACAGGCCGAAGACCTTCACCTTCCGCCGTACGCGGAGATCGTGCGCGCGGCCTTTGGCCAGCCACGCTTGCCACCTGGCGTCCGAGTCGTGTTCGCCGATTGCCTGGAACATCGCTGCTCTCCTTCTGCTTGCCGCGCCGTTCGGTCAGTCGGCGAGGAACCCGCCACTGACCAAGCGCTGCATCGCAACGCGTCCTCGCACGCCCCCAGACTGCTCGCTGTCCCACCCGCGGTGAGACCGACGCGCGTCATCCTGCATCGCGGTCCCTGCCTGCCGCACCGGCTCGCGGATCCGCATCACCGCTTCGCGCAGCCTCCGGGCTCTCGCCGGGCTGCCGTTCGCTTCCGACATGGGATGCCTCACTTTTCAGGGCACAGCCTGTTGCTGTTCGCGCCGACTCCGATCAGAACACGCGGACAATCCACATCGCCAGCCGGACGTACAAGACGGCTGCCGAAGAGGATTCAGACGGCATGGGCTTGGTCCCTCGTCTTCCACTGTAGCCCGCGACGCGAGCAGGCGTCTGTGCCGGGTTGCACAGGGTCGCCCGCTCGACGATCCGACATGTGCACAACGGAACAGACGCGAGCGGTGAGGGGGCGTAGCCTCGCCAATAAGGGAGATTCCACCATGTGGCAGATGGCGGTGAGCCTGACGCTGGGCGGGCTGGCCATTCTCGGGTTCCCGTCCCGTGGGTGGCGTGGCGTGCGCCACGTGGATCTTGGCTGGATGAGCCAGCAATGGCTCGCCGAGCATCGCGCCGGCAGCCGCTAACAGGCCCGCGGTGACCTGTCCGGCCGGCCACGCCTCCGGTGGAGTAGCCGGCGAAACCGGTATGGGGAAGCGCGTTCCCCGGAACCATGGAGGAAGGTCATGAGACGGAGCGCCGGTGGATGCTATGACATTGGCGGGATACAGGTGCGCCGGGTGATGGACGGGCCGACAGAGACGGTCGCCCTGCCACGATGGCGAGCGAGGCAGGCGGACCTGTGGGCCGAATCCAGCACGATCGCCCACGTGCACCATCACCTGACGGCGGAGGAACGCGGGTTGTGGCATGCCATGTGGACGGAACTCCAGGCGGTCAACGCGGCGATCGCCCGCCTCGAGGGCGACGCCCCTGGTCGGTCGTGATGTTCGAGAGGGAGACGGAGATGTTCAGCCTGCGGTCATTGGCTTTGTCCGTCGTCTGCCTGGCGGTGTCGGCATCGTTGATCCAGGGCCAGGATCTGTCCCGGTACCGGGAGTTTGAGTTCGGCATGACGCTCGCTGCTGTCGCTCAGCAGGCGCGGCTCACACCGACCGCGGCCCGCCTGGTCCACCAGCGTCCGCAGCTCATCCAGGAACTCGATTGGCACCCACAACAACAGCAACGCGCGGGCGCGGCCGAATCGGAAGCGGTGGATCGCGTCCGCTTCACGTTCTTCGATGGGCGCCTGTACCAGATCACCGTCGGGTATGACCGTAGCCGTGTCGAAGGCCTGACCGCCGAGGACTTCGTCCAGGCCATCTCGGCTTCCTATGGCCCTGTCATCCTCGTGTCCACGCAACTCGGGGGTACGGCGCCGCCCCGGGGGAAGGATCTGAGCCTGGGCGGCGACCAGACGGTTGCCGCGCAGTGGGCGGACCTGCAGTTCTCGGTCACCCTGCTCCGTACCACCTACCCGTCCGCGTTCGAGCTCCAGCTCCTGGCGCGACAGCCGGACCTGCTGGCGCGCGCGGCAACACTCGCGGCCACGCGGCTCGACGTGCTCGAAGCGCCGCAACTAGACATCGACCGGCGGCAGAAGCAGGCAGACGAGGAGCGTGCAAAGGCGGAGAAGGCCCGGGGCGTGAACAAGCCGCTCTTCCGCTTCTGAGGGCTGGCGCGGACCGCCCTCCGCGCGCTCGAGGCGATGCACGCGCGGCTGCAGCGGCGGTATGACGGGGCCTCGCGGAGATGGACGCCGTCCGGCCGGCCCGCCACGACCTCGGCTTCTCGGCTCGCGCTTCACCGCGGCACGAGCGCACGGCATCAGCACCTACGCTCGTGCGGATGGAGCTTCCGGCAGCGACAGTCTGCTCTTCAGGACGCCCAGGAGCGTCGCGGCTTCGACGGGCTTCTGGAACACGCCATCCAGGCCGAGAGCCACGGAGTCGGTGCTCGTGCTGAGGTCGTCGCCCACCGAGCTGAGCATGTAGACGGGGACCTTGTTGCCCAGGGCTTTCAGGTCCTTGGCGAAGTTCGCGCCCGAGTCCACTTCCTCCATCATCAGGTCCACGATGACGAAGTCAGGGTTCAACGCCTTGTAGGCCCTCAACCCGTCCTCGGCGCTCGAGGCCTCCGCCATCGCGTAGCCGTTCGCCTCCAGGATCATCCTGATCGCCACCCGGGCGTCGTCGTCGTCATCGATGAACAGGACTACCGGCCTTCCGTCTTTCATGGCTCAACCTCAGATGATCTGCAGACGGCTGCCAACCTCTCACGCCGCGGAGCATCCCCTGGCGGCACACTCGGCGAAGCTGCCCTGCTCGCAGACTCGCCTGACGAATGCGACGGCGGCCGCGAGGTTCGCCCGCCCCTGGTCGGTCAGCGATTCCTCGTAATCATCGAATACATATCCGCGGATGCCCAGAGTGTAGCCGTCCGTCCGTGCGCCAAACAGCTGCTGCGCGAGGCCCAGGACCACTTCCGGCTGGAGGCTGTGCGTGCTGAAGCCCAGGCCGGAGGCCGGCTCGACCCGTCGAAACGAGAACGGCTCGGCCCCCGAGGCGGCCGCGTCGGCGAAGATGACCACATCGTGTCGGGACGCCGCCTCGGCATCCTCCAGGCAAAGCTGGTAGTCCGACTGCACGGTCACGCCGGGCAACGCCAGGCACTCGACCTGCGCGGCCAGCGCCGGGCCCAGCCCGTCATCCAGGCGGCCGGGGTTGCCATATCCGAGCAGCAGCACGGTCCCGCGCCTCTCGTTCATCTCGTGCTCTTGACGTCCAGCACCCGGCCTTCGTGCCCCAGCAACTCCACGGTCAGTGGCATCTGACCGAGCGCGTGCGTCGCGCACGACAGGCACGGATCGTAGGCCCGGATGGCGACTTCCACGCGGTTCAGCAGGCCCTCGGTGATTTCCACTCCCGACAGATGGTCCGTGGCCACCTTCTGGATGGCGCGGTTCATCGGCTCGTTGTTGTGCGTGGTCGAGACGATCAGGTTCGCCTGGACCACCTGGTCGCGGTCGTCGACCTTGTAGTAGTGGATCAGCGTCCCGCGGGGAGCTTCGATCATCCCGACCGCCTCCTCGCGCCGCTCTCCCTTGACCACGAGATCGGAGCCCTGCAGGTCCGGGTCGTGCAGCAGGTCGCGGATCTTCTCGATCGCATGCAACTGCTCGATCATGCGCGCCCAGTGATAGGCCATCGTGAGGTTGTTCGGCTTGCCGTCCGGTCAGCGCCGCGAACTGCCGGCGCTCGGCCTCCGCCTCGGGCGTGTCGATGAAGTCCGCCGTGTTGATCCGGGCCAGCGGCCCCACGCGGTACCAGCCGTGCTCCGGGCCCAGCGACCTGATGAACGGGAACTTCATGTACGACCAGGGGCGCACTTCTTCGGCGATGTAGCCGGCGTAGTCCTGGCAGTCAACCTGGTCGAAGATCTTCTCGCCCTGGGCGTCGATGGCTCGCAGGTTCCCGTCGTAGAGGTCCATGGCCCCGTCGCTCCGGACGAGCGACATGTGACTCGATTCGAACGAGCCGAACGGCGCCAGCGCCTCGAGGTTCGACGTCGTGTAGTTCCTGGCGATCCCCAGCGCGCCACGGGCCCAGGCGAGCATCTGGTCGACGTCTTCGAGAAAGCCGTCGCGTTCCTGGATCGACAGGTTCTTGTTGACCCCGCCCGGGATCGCGCCGGTGCCGTGGATCTTCTTCCCCGCCGTGGCCTTGATGATCTCCTGCCCGAACTTGCGCATCATCACGCCTTGCACGGCGAGCTCCGGGTGCACGGCGGCCACGCCGATGATGTTGCGGGTCGCCACGTCCGCGTCGAAGCCGAACAGCAGGTCGGGCGAGCAGAGGTGGAAGAAATGCAGGGCGTGCGACTGGAAGATCTGCCCGTAGTGCATCAGTCGCCGCATCTTCAGGGCCGTCGGCGTCAGCTTCTCGCCGCCGACGATGCGATCGGCCGCCTTCGCCGCGGCCAGGTGGTGGCTCACCGGGCAGATGCCGCACAGCCGCTGCACGAGGACCGGCACCTCCCAGAAGGGCCGCCCCTGAATGAACCGCTCGAAACCTCGAAACTCCACGATGTGGAGGCGGGCCTGGACGACCTGGTTCGCCTCGTCGAGGAGAATCGTGACCTTTCCGTGCCCTTCGACGCGGGTCACCGGCTCGATCACGATCTTGTTGCCGGTGGGAAGCGCTACGTCCACGACGATCCTCCGGGTTCCAACCGTCAATCGTACTTGATCAGCTCGTATGGCAGGTCGATGCTCGCGTTGCGCAGCAAGGCCGTCAGCGCCGCCCAGATCGTGTCGGCCGACGGCGGGCAGCCGGGCAGGTAGTAGTCGATCTTCACCACGTCCTGCACCGGGTAGACCTTGTCCAGGAGCAATGGGAGATCCGGGTCGCTCGGAATCGCGCCCGTGGGGTTGTACACCGTCGGGCCGTTTCGGTAGGCCTCGTCCAGGCACTCCTGGAGCGGGATGACGTTGCGCAGCGCCGGGATGCCTCCCATGGTCGCGCAGTCGCCGACAGCGACGAGGATGTCGCAGTGCGTGCGGAACTCCTGCAGCACGTGGACGTTCTCTTCGTTGCAGCAGCCGCCCTCGATCAGGCCGACCCGGCACCGACCCGTGAGCGTCTTGATGTCGTCGATCGGCGACTTGTCGAATTGAACCAGCTCGATGAGATCGAGGATGCGCTCGTCGATGTCCAGCAGCGACATGTGACAACCGAAGCACCCTGCCAGAGACGTCGTGGCAACCTTTGGCTTGGCCATGGATCGCTTTCCTCTACTTGCCCCGCTTGCCCTCGATCTCAGAGCCGATCGGCTCGTGATCGTACTTCCTCTGCCCGATGGGAATCGCGTAGCCGGTGCGTTTCTTGAGGAGCGCACCGACCGGGCAGACGTCGATCGCCTGGTCGGTGACGTCGGCGTTGGTGTCCGCCAGGCGGGCTGCCGCGTTGACGGCCAGCTCCTTGTGCGGCCCGCGATTGACGAAGCCGAACACTT
Source organism: uncultured Acidobacteriota bacterium (assembly GCA_963724775.1). Taxonomy (GTDB): domain Bacteria; phylum Acidobacteriota; class Vicinamibacteria; order Vicinamibacterales; family Fen-181; genus CAVRWB01. The sequence continues at coordinate 251,608 of CAVRWB010000009.1, read as the reverse complement.
CCTTGCCGTCCAGGTCGCGGGACGCCCGGACGCAGCGGGCGCACCGGATGCAGCGGTTGTGGTCGATCAGGATGTCCGGGTGCGACGCGTCCACCTCGCGCGTCGGGAACATGTACGGGTACTTGGGAGCGGTGATCCCGAACCGGTAGGCCAGCGCCTGCAGCTCGCAGTTGCCGCTCTTCTCGCAGAACATGCAGAAGTGGTTGCCTTCGACGAACAGCATATCGATGAGATCCTTGCGGATCTCTCTGACCTTCTCCGTCGCGCTCTCGACCACCATGCCGTGCGAGATCGGCTGGGTGCAGGCAGCCTGCGGCCGGCCGTTCACCAGCACCGTGCAGACCCGGCAGCTTCCGAACGGCTCGAGGCCCTTCAGGTAGCACAGCCGCGGGATGTAGATGCCAGCCTCGTCGGCCGCCTCCAGGACCGTCTGCCCCGGCCGGGCATGGATCTCCACGTTGTCGATGGACAGCGTCACCCTGTCGCTCATGTCAGCGTTCCTCGATGGCCTGCGGGTAGATGACCGACGAGTGCCCGGCGATCCTCTCGGCCTCGGAGAGCGCCGCCCTGACATCGAACGACGGGTTGAACCCGTCCTGGTCGGCCTTCACCAGCGCCTCGTACTGCGGCCGGAAGTTGGCCAGCGACGTGAGAATCGGGTTGGCCGAGGTCTGCCCCAAGCCGCACCGGCTCGCGGTCTTCACCGTCATGGCGAGCCGCTGCAGATAATCCAGGTCGCCCGGCTCCCCCCGGCCCCGGATGATCCTCTCGAGCCGTTCCTTCAGCAGCACGTTGCCGACGCGGCACGGGGTGCAGTACCCGCAACTCTCATGGACGAAGAAGTCCATGAAACAATCGGCGGTCTTGAGCACGTCCCGGCCCGGCCCGAAGGTCATGATCGACCCGCCGGTGGCGAGATCGTCGAAGCAGATCGTCCGGCCGTAGTCGCTCGGCCCGACCAGTTGGCCGCTCGGTCCGCCGACCTGCACGGCGATGGCGTCCTCGGCCCCTGCGAGCCTCAGCACGTCGGCGAGCGGAATGCCGAACTCCACCTCGTAGATCCCCGGTGTCATGCAGTCGCCGGAGATGCTCAGCAGCTTGGTACCGCTGCTGCCCCGGGAGCCATGCCCGCCAAACGCCGCCGGCCCCTCTTCCAGGATCTTCGTGAGGCAGCACAGCGTCTCGACGTTATTGACCGCCGTCGGGAAACCGAGATAGCCCTTCTGGGCCGGGAACGGCGGGCGCGTCTTGGGGTCGCCCCGCAGACCCTCGCAGGAACTGATGAGCGCCGTCTCCTCGCCGCACACGTAGGCTCCGGCACCCATCTGAATGCGGATGTCGAAGCCGAATCCCTTCTTGCCGAGGATGTCCTCGCCCAGCAGGCCGTCGCTGCGCCGGGCGACCAGGACGTCCTCGAGGAACGCACGCAGGTAGGCGTACTCCCCGCGCAGGTAGAGGATGCCCTCGGCGGCGCCGATGGCGTACCCCGCGATGGTCATTCCGGCAAAAACCCGGTCCGCCCGCTCGGTCAAGAGCACGCGATCCTTGAAGGTGCCAGGCTCGCCCTCGTCGGCGTTGCACACGACGAACTTCCTGGCACCGCCGGCCGCGCGGCAGAAGTCCCACTTCATACCGGTTGGAAAGCCCGCCCCGCCTCGCCCGCGAAGTCGAGCCGTCTTGACCGTCCGGATCACTTCCGCCGGCGACATCGCCAGCGCCTTCCTGATCGCTTCACCGCGCACGCCCGGGCTGAAGATGATCGGTCCCGGGACCCGGATGTTGTTTCGGACCACCGAACGGACCAGCGGATGGGCGTTGTTCCCGTCGCCGAGGCTCTTGACGAGCCTCTGCGGGTCCATGTGCGTCCTGAGTTCCGCCACGATGTCGTGGGCTGCGTCGCTGGTCAGGTGGGTGACCGGGACGTCGTTGATGAGCGCGGCCGGGGCCTGGTCGGAAAGCCCGATACACGGAACCGACTCCAGCGTGATCAGGCCGTCGGGGGTGGTCTGGCCGAAAGTGATGCCCAGGTCGTCGAAGAACGCCTGTGCCGACCGTGCGCTGCCGTGCATCCGGTCGATGATGTCGTTGCAGAGGCGAATCACCACCTGTCCCCTGGGCCGGCTGGAGAAGAACGCGTAGAACGAAACCACGCCGGCCACCCGCACCCTGGGCGTGGACACGGCGGTGGCAATGAGGTCGATGGCCTCGTCCCCAACCCACCCGTAGCGGACCTGAACCGCCTGGACGATGTCCATCATCCGCGAGGGATCGTTGCCGTAGGCTTGGCAGATGTCCCTGATGCCGTTTCGAAGGTCGCTCATGGGAGGGATGGCCAACTCCTTTCCTCGGTCGCCGATGATACCTCCCTCGGGGCTGGAGTCGAAATAGGAGAAGGCAGGTGGTTGACGCGGCGCAAGCGCTAGCCCTGGTTCGAGCCGTTCACCACGCTATCACGTCGAGTCTCCGAGACGCCCCACTCGGCCACGATGGCCCCTTCCTGCTCCAGCTTGAGCAGCGCCGGGCCGGAACCATCGAGCGCCCGGCGAGGCCCGCCCGCCGCTGTGGTCACCTCGGGCCGCACGCTCGTGGAGATCCGGCCGGAGTTGCTCCAAGGCGGTCACGCGGAGCGGCGACGGCGCGATGGGTGAAGAAGCGGGCGGCCGGATGTGATCATAATGAGGACGGTATCGGCTGGCCCCGCGAGCGGGGGGCCGATGAGCCATGGGGATCGGCCCGTTGGCTCGGCGTGAGGGACGCGCCGTCGGCTGCCTCGCGTTCCGACCGTCGGACTAAGTCCTTCGATGCACAAATACGCAGCGTATTTGTGCCCTCAGGACTAAGTGCTGAGCGAGAAGGGCCGGCCACGCACGCTCGCAGGCGGTCGTGGCCGGAATTGCGAGTCGAAGTACCTAAGCGGCTGGTCGGCTCGCGTTGAGTCCTCGCGGGCGACCGAGCTACGATTCCCGCATGTCGGACTTCATCGAGATTCCCGCCGGCTGGTTCCTGATGGGCGATGAACGGGGCCAGGACGACGAGCGGCCGGTGCACCGAGTGTGGGTGGACCGCTTCGAGATGGCGGCGTTCCCCGTCACGAGACCGGAGTACGCCGCCTTTCTCGCGGACACTGGCCACGATGCGCCACGTGACTGGCCTAGTCCGCAGTTCGCCGGAGCGGATCTCCCCGTGGTCGGCGTGAGTTGGAACGACGCCACCGCCTACGCGACGTGGGCCGGCGCCCGGACGCCGGGGGTGCGGCTGCCGACCGAGGCCGAGTGGGAGCGGGCGGCGCGCGGCGGCGTCGAGGGGCAGCGTTACGCCTGGGGAGACGAGGTGCCGGGCTGGATCCCCGACGGGGGCCGCGGTCCCAGGGCGGGACCATGGCCGGTGAGCCTCGGGTCCCCGAACGCCTTCGGTCTCTTCGGCATCGGCGCGAACGTCCACGAGTGGTGTGCCGACTGGTACGACGCGGCCTACTACTCCACCTCGCCGGACCGCGCGCCCGCGGGCCCGGCTGGCGGTCTCCGCCGGTCCTCGCGCGGAGGTTCGTGGCGACATGCCGTCACGCTGAGCCGGAATGCGGCCCGCAGCCGCCTCGACCCGGCGTTCCGGTACACCGACTACGGGTTTCGTCTCGCCCGTGCGGAATGGGCGATCCCCGGTCGGTGACGCGCCGAGAGCCTGAAGGGAGCCTCGTCATGACCCACCGCCTGTCGCAGCTCGTCGGCGAACCCCCGGGGCATCCGAACGACTTCTCACTCGTCCTCGGTGGCCCGCTCTTCCAGCTTCTTCGCCGGGCGCGTCTGTCGGGCGATGCGCTCACGCTGCTGCGAAGGCGTGTCCTCGCGATCGCGGCGTTCACCTGGCTCCCGCTCCTGGTGCTGTCTGCGGTGGGCGGGCAGCTGCTGGGCGGGAGCGCCGCCGTGCCCTTCCTGATGGACGTGGACGTCCACGTCAAGCTTCTCGTCGTGGTCCCGTTGCTGATCGTCGCCGAGCTCGTGGTGCACCGGCGCATGAATCCCCTCGTGAAGCAGTTCCTCGAACAAGGATTGATCCCCAAAGCGGCCAAACCGCGGTTCGATGCCGCCATCGCATCGGCGCTGCGGCTTCGCAACTCGGTGCTCGCCGAGGTGCTGCTGATCGCCCTCGTGTACGGCCTCGGCGTCCCCGTCCTCTGGCGCCACTACGTCGTCCTCGACACGACCACGTGGTACGCCACGCCGTCCGCCGGAGGCTCCACGCTCTCGCTCGTCGGGTGGTGGTACGGGTTGGTCAGCCTGCCGGTCCTCCAGTTCCTGACGCTCCGCTGGTTCTTCCGGCTGTCCGTCTGGGCGCGCTTTCTCTGGCAGGTCTCGCGGCTGGACCTAAGTCTCGTCCCGACACACCCCGACCGAGTGGGCGGCCTGGGGTTCCTGTCCAACGTGCTCTACGCCTTCATCCCGCTCTCGGCCGCGTTCGGCGCGGTCCTGGCCGGGACCCTCGCCGACCGGATCCTCTATGCCGGGGCCAAGCTGCCCGACTTCAAGATGCAGATCGCCGCGGCGGTCATCCTGCTGGTCTTGCTGTTCACCGGGCCGCTCCTGGTCTTCATCCCCCGGATCGCCCAGGCCAAGCGGACGGGCATTCTCGAATACGGCCGCCTCGCCCAGCGCTATATCCGCGAATTCGACGCCAAGTGGCTGCGAGGGGGCGCGCCGGAGGATGAGCCGCTCGTGGGCAGCGCGGACATCCAGTCCCTCGCCGATCTGGCTAACAGCTTCGAGGTGATTCGGACGATGCGCATGGCGCCAGTCGCTCTACAGGACATCATCCGTCTCGCCCTCGCGGCACTCGTGCCGATCGCGCCGCTGGCACTCACCGTGATGCCACTGGAAGATCTACTGAAGCTCGCGTTCGGCCTGTTGCGCTAGAGGGCCCCGGGCCATAGGACTGACCAGCATCACGCTGTGGCCGACCGCGTTGCTCCACGCGGCCATGACCGTTCGCTCAGTACCATGCCGCCGCCCGGTTCGCACGCGCAGAGTGACGGCAGGACAGCGTGGTTCGGATCCAGGCGAGCGTCGTACGGTCCAGCGCCAGCTCCGTTCGAAACTTCGCCATGGCCGTGCGGTCCACGGCCAGGTCCACCCGGGGATCCGCGGCTTGACTGTCCATCGCTTGCCTTTCTCGGCGCCGTCGGCGTCGCCCGTTTCATCGCCGGCAGCCGCTCGTTGGTATGCATTCACTGACAGATACCGCCGCGACGCCGAGCCCCACGCGACCGAGGAAAGGTCCCGACTTCGGTGGTCTTGCTCTTTGGCCGGTGAGTCGCACATGCAGCCTACTGGGTGGGTTTCGGCATCGGCGCCCAGCCCGTCTGCCACCCTACTGAGATCGTGCTGAAATCCGCACCGTAGCGGATGATGGCGCCCCGGCTCACCGCGAGTTTCACGGAGTGCCGTCGTCCCACCGGCAGCACGAGCGTTGCGCCGATGCGCGAGTTGGACTGGCGATCATCGTTCTCGACGCGTTGCATTGACGGGAACGTTCGCATAGGCCCGGGGATCGAGATCCTGGGCGGACAGCGGGATCGCGAAGAGCAGCAGCCCGAACAACACGCAGGCGCTGCTTCTCGTTCCCGAGCCCAGGCCGGACGCGGCGGAGATCATCGTCTTCAACGTTTCCCTCCTGGTCGCGGAGTCGACGGTTGTCCCCGCGCCGCGTGCGGTCGTCGATCGGCGGGTAGGGTTGCGGCATGATGCTGCAGTGAGCTCAGGGCTTGTAGTTGGTCATGCCCGGACCCGTCTTGTCGTAGACGTTGAAGAACTCATCCGCCATGATCGTGGCGACGCCGCCTTCCGGCCGCTCGATCAGATCCTTCTCCAGGGTCTTGACCCGGAACTTCCAGCCCGGAGGGAGCTTCTTGAACATGGCTGCCCCTGCCGCGACGAACTCCTCGTACGTATACGAAGGCTTGAGGCCCATCTGGAATCCCTTCATGACCCAGGTATTGCCTTCCGCATCGTCCAGCAACAGCACGGTGGTGCCCTTGTTCCAGCCCAAGCCGCTCTTCCGGGCGATGGTCATGGGCTGGTAGGGAGTGGTTTCTCCGACACCGCGGGCGTTGTCGCCCATGTTCAGCCGGGCGACCCAAATGGCTGCGATGCCGTTGAAGGTCCTCTCCACGCCGGCGTCCACCTCCGCCCAGTCGGACAACCACAGCTTCGGGCCATTCAGCGAGGCGCCGGCGACGCCCAATTCCTGCTTCATCGCATCGAAGTCGAGGCCCTCGACCCGCGCCTGCGGGGCTGTGTCCTTCGAGGCCGGGATGCCCCTGGGCGTGAACATGGTGTTGTAGCACTCGGCGACCGGCTTCCCTGTCTTCGCGTCGCGGTGGGCGAGGAAGATTTCGATGAAGCGGGTCTTGTGCATGTTGTCGACACGCGTGGGCTTGGCGCCTGCGCCGTCGGAAAGTATCTTGGGTACCACCGTGGGCGTCTGCTGTGCAGGCGACGGCCACACACTCACGGCCAGAAGGGCGGCCGTCAGGGTCAGGAAGCTCCGTGTCATCATCGCGCTTCTCCTTGAAACAGCGTAGATCCCTGCGACGTGGCGTCTACTGCTCTCCGGGTCATCGCGTCGTTCGGATGCGAGCAGCCCTGGAGGCAGGCCGCTGCCACCACCGCCAACGCAACCTGCCAACACCGGGCGCTCTTGGTTTCGGTCACTACCGTCCTCCGGCCTGTCCAACGCTCCCTGCTTCCGGGCCGCCTTCTTCAGCTCGGTCTCAGTCTCAGCGCTCTTCCTCGAAGACCGCCTTCACCTTGCCCGTCCGCACCGCGCGGTCGAGGGCGGCGTGGTCCTTCTCGTTCTGATCGGCGTAGGCCATCGAGAAGGCCGCGATGGCCTGGTCGAAGGCGTCGCTCTTGCCCATGTAGCCGCTGAGCATGGCGGAGTTCCCGGATCGGGCGTGGGAGAGGGCGAGGGCCCGTCCGCACCATCCGGCGTAGATGTCCATCTCGGCGCTGGCCGAAGGTCTCCACCATCGGGCTGATCTTCATGTCCCGCAGCTGGCGGACGAAGAAGTCGCGCTTCGGTCCCCGGCTCCACCCGAGGAACATGTCGCTGGCGGGCTGCATGAGCCGGTAGCCGTCCACGACGCGCTGGCCGTGGTTCGGGAAGACGCTCTTGCCCGGCGTACGGCTCCAGGACCGAGCGCGCGCGCCTCCTTGACCTGGAGGAACAGCGGGTCTCCGTCGCCGGCCATGAAGAGGAGCACCCAGCAGTGGGTCCCGACGCTGCCGACCCCGACCACCTTGATGGCGGCGTCCCGGAGCTCGTAGCGGTCGAGCAGGGACTGGTAGGCGGAGGGCAGCGTCGCGCGGTACGCGGCGAGCGCGTCCCGGACGGCCTGCTGGACCTCGCCCGGGGGATGGCCCTCGGCGTGGAAGATCGTCGGGAGCTGGTCCTTGATGACGGGCATGTCCCCCTTCTGCTCCACGAGCTTCGGGAACATCTCCTCGCCGCGGCTCTTCGCCTGTTCCTTCTCGATGCGCTTCGAGACCCGCTTGCGGAGCTTGGGGGGCATGGCCCGCCACCAGCTCGTCCGCCGCCAGCGCCCGGTACCACAGCTCCAGCGTCTTCATCTGGCTGAACTCGGCCATGGACTCGCGGTAGGTGCGGACGCAGGTCAGCACCGACGTCCTTGGCCACGGCCTCGCTCAGGCCGTTGTCCCGGCACGCCACGACGAAGCTCGCGGCGAGGCGCTTGACGTCCCACTCCCACGGCGCCGGCAGCGTCTCGTCGAGGTCGTTGATGGAGAAGATGACCTTCCGCTCCGGGGTGGCGAATCCGCCGAAGTTGCACAGGTGCGCGTCGCCGCAGCACTGGACGCGGATGCCGGTGGACGGCGTCGACGCCAGGTCGGCCGCCATCGTGAGGGCCGCGCCGCGGTAGAACGTGAACGCGGAGCGGACCATGCGCCCGTGGCGCAGCGGGAGCAGCTCCGGCATGCGTCCCTTCTCCGCCGCCAGGACCAGTTCGACCGCGTCTCGCCGGTCGGATGGGGCCTTCCAGGCGGCGTGGGCCTCGCGCGGGCAGGTCGTTCGCAGGGCCTTGCCCGCGGCGTACTGCTCCGCCCGCGTCCCGGGCGAGACCACGACCTGGGCTGCCTCAGCCCCTGCCCGGGCTCGTCCTCTTGGTGACGCCACCGGCCGACGCTTCATGGTCGCTCTCATCGATGGCCTGCAACGTGTTCACGCGGCCGCCGAAGAAGACGTCTGCGGCCGGGCCCAGTCGCCGGAGCCCGTAGAACGAAAACGCCCCCTGGTTCACGTCGGCGCTGCCCGTGGTGGCGAGCGGTCCGGGTGCCGTGCCGCTCGCGCCCAGCGCCATCCAGATGGCATCCCCGCCAACGCCCCAGTTTCCCTTGCGTGCCACGACCAGGCCCACGGCGCCGAACTGGAGGTTTGAGAGGATGTCCGAGAACGACATGTCAATCTTGGCGCCGGTTCCGAAGGACGACGACCCGTCCGTGCTCGACCTCGATGACGCCCCTCGCGAGGAGGTCGCGGTCGAGTTGGACGACGACACCGAGGAGCGTGGCGATCGTTTTGAGCCATGGGTCAGGGTGACCGAGGTGCTCGTCGTGAAGGTGCTGCTCGCGGACGCGGCAGGAGAGCCAATGCGAACGGCACGAACTTGCGCATGAAGCGATACCCCTGTGGGCGTTTGAGCCCGCCCCGAAACCTCGCCGCCGGTCGCCTTCAGAGCGACAGGCGATCGCATTCCGGTTCGGTCCTCAGACAGGATCGATTTCTTTGTTGGGCAGCTGCCTGGAGATGTACTCGAGGCCGTGCGTCTGCGAGACGACCCGAAACTCCACGACCGGGGGTTCGGCCGCCATCTCCAGCAGTTCCAGAAAGCGATGGAACCGCTCCGTCCCGAATTGCGCCCGCAATTCACCGGCGTCGTCCCACTCCTCGACATACAGAACATGCCGGGAATCGATCGCCGAGAGATAGACGCCGGCGACGCTGCAGCCGCGCGCCTGTTGCGCGGGCCGCATCACGGCCCGGAGCGCGTCAACGACGTCGAGCACGCGGCCTTGAGAGGCGACCAACCTGACGAGCAGCTGCATCATGTCGTGGATCAGCTTCGGCTTTCGTGCCATCGCCTCAGAGGAGAATGGACACTGCCCTCATACTGCTGATTAGGCGTGACTTGTGGTTCTTTGCTGGTCCGGAAGGCAGGCGAGCAGACGACACGACAGCCACGAGATTCGTGGAAAACACGCATGGTCCGCGTGGAGTTTTCGTGGGTCAGCGGCTGGACGTCGAAGCGTTCACGGCATTCGGACGCCGGTGCCTGGTCGGGTCAGACCAAGTCTCTTGATGCGCGACTCCAGCGTCGAGGGATTCAGCCCCAGGCGGGCCGCCGCGCCATGCGGTCCACGGATTCGCCAGCCGGTGTCCTGCAGCACCTGCAGGAGCTGGGCGCGCGCCTGGGCTCGAGAATCGGTTGTCGAGGGGTGCCCCACGCTGGCGGGCCCGGGAGCGTCGATCCGCAAGGTCGGCCCCGTGGCCATGATCATCGCGCGCTCAACGACGTTCCGCAACTCGCGGACGTTGCCCGGCCAGTCATGCGCCAGCAGCGCCTCCATGCTGCCCGCATCGACGTCCTCGATGCGCTTCCCCATCGCCGCCGCCAGCTGGTCGACAAAGGCCTGGACGAACAGCGGGATGTCTTCGCGTCGTTCGCGCAGCGGGGGGATCGTGATGGGGAACACGTTGAGGCGGTAAAAGAGGTCCTCCCGGAACCGGCCGTCACGGACCGCGGCCTCGAGGTCGCGGTTCGTGGCGGCCACGATGCGCACGTCGATGGAGACCGGCCTCGGATTGCCAAGCCGTTCGATGGTGTGGGTCTCGAGGACGCGCAGGAGCTTCACCTGGATCTCGACGGAGAGTTCTCCGATCTCGTCGAGGAAGAGCGTCGAACCGTGCGCAAGTTCGAAGCGCCCCATCTGCTTCGAGAGGGCGCCCGTGTACGCCCCCTTCTCGCGGCCGAACAACTCGCTCTCGATGAGCGACGCCGGGATCGCGGAGCAGGTGACCCGAATCATCGGCCGGTCGCGGCGCCGGCTGGATTCGTGAATGTACGACGCGAACCGCTCCTTGCCGGATCCGGTCTCCCCCAGCAGCAGCACGGTGGAATCGGTGGGAGCGACCTGCTCGGCCAGCGCGAGCGTTCGCCGGATGGCCGGGCCGCGGCCGACGATGTGCTCTGGCCCGAGGCGACGCCTCGCCTCCTCGCGGAGATACACGTTCTCGGATTCGATCTTCTCGCGCAAGCGCTGCAGCTCATCGGCCGCCTGCCGGGCCTCCGTCACGTCCACCGACGCACCGAGCAGGACCTGCCCCTCTCCCGCGCGGCCCGTGGCGTGAATCCAGCGAAGGGCCCCGTCGGGGCGGACGATCCGATAGGTCTCGTCGAACTCGCTCCGCTCGGCGATGGCCTTGCCAATGGCGGCGGCAACCGCCTCGCGGTCGGCTTCGTGAATCAGGCGCATCAGCAGGTCGTAGTTCGCGGTCTCGGCCGCGGCGAGGCCGAAAATCAGGCGTGTTTCCGGCGTGACCCAGATCGCGCCCGTGCCGAGGTCGAGTTCCCACAGGCCGCACCGGCCGGACGCGGCGGCGCGATCCAGTCGGTCCTCGCTCGTCCGCAGGTCGTCGAACGCCTGCTTCCGTTGCAGCGCGTTGACCATCATCTCGCCGAGCACGCGAAGGCGCGGCACGTACGAGTCCGGAAAGTGGCACTCGCGCTCGGCCCAATGGATCACCACGATGTTGCGCACGACCCGCTCCTCGGGGATCGGGACGGCGAGGTTCGAACGGAGCGGGGAGAACTGGTCCCAGCTCGCGCGGTCGATGGCCGCCTCCGGCGGCAGATCCGCCATCCGGCGAACGATCACCGGGACGCGTTCGACGAGGAGCTTGTGGCGGGCCCAGGGAAACACCTGAACGAGATTCAGGTCGCGCGGAATGGCGGGCAGCCCTTCGGCGTACGCTCCGTACGCGACGTTGGCGAACGTCAGGTCGGCGTGGACCCGCAGGAAGATGCTGCGGTCGGCTTGGAAGAAGGTCCGGACGTCTTCGAGCGCTGCCTCGATGGCGGGCTCAGCCTGCTCCGGCGCCGCGGCGATAAGCCGCGCCGAGATGTCCGAGATTAACGTCTCGAACTCGACACGCTCGGTGGCCATCTCGCCCGAAGACGACATGACGAGTCTTGCGGTCTCTGGCGACATATGTAACGGGTCCCGGCCCCTGTCCCTCGGTCCCGGCTCGGCTACGTCCGTGCTCGAGGCGGCGAGCGCTGGCGATCGGCAGTGCCTGTGCCACAGCGGGGCACCGAAGGATACTACGTCACGCTGCGCGCCAGAAGGTGCCGACCGCCCGGCCGCGCGCCGGGAACGGCCACGCGCGGCCGGTACTTGGCGCGCACAGGAACGTCTCCAATTCGCGCGCGGAAGATGTTGAAAAGTAACGGGTTAAGTTCTCATACCGGCAGGCCGGTCCTTGCTCGCGGTCCCCCGCGGTACCGACGCCTCTATCCGCGCTTCGTCAAGCGTGCCGGCCGCCTGATGCCGAGCTTCTTCATGCGGAAGCGGAGCGTGTTGGGGTTGAGGCCGAGTCTCTCCCGCTCGACCACATTCTGCAGCACGCTGGCCGGCGCGGAGCGCGCGCATATCAAGGCGGTGCTTGAGGAGTGCGGCCCGATAGTCTTCGGCGGTGTATCCTCGCTCAGCGGACCAGGAGATTGACGAGCTGCTCCATGAAGGCGTGGACCTCATCGACCTGTCGCCTCGTGGAGACGAACTCGAACGCGTTCGCGCTGACCGGGCCGGTCCGCCTCTCGAGCGTGGCTCTCAGCGCCGCGGGCAGGACGGGGCACTCATCGGTCACGCCGAGGAGGCTGGCCCAGATCGTCATGTCGAGCGTGGCGATCACGTCGAGCGCGTCGCGTGCGCGCCAGGGAGTGCCGGCGGCGCGCTGCTTCTCGAGCGTGCGCCGGAGGGTGTGCAGCCCCGACTGCGTCTCTCGGTCAGGGGTCCGGACCGTATCGAGGACGGCCACCAGCCGGCCGGCAACGAACAGGCTCAGCTGGTGCAGCTCCTGCCACCCCACCTGGAAAACCGTGACGAGGTCGTGATCGGCAAGGAACGCGTCGGGCGACGCCGGGCCCGGGTGCATGATCTCGAGACCCAGGTTGCAGGCGGCGACGACGGCGTCGGACGCCTCCTGCGCCGTGAAGGCCCTCGCGTCCAGGGAACAGCCTGCCATCAGCACGTTGGCGAGGAACGCCAGCTCCCGGTTGCGCGCCTGGAACGCTGCGTCGTCCGTCGAGCCGAGGCGGTCCATGAGTGCCTGCATCCGGGCAGTCGGCGACGGCCCGTCGCCCGGCGCCGCGAGCAGCGCACGAGGCCGCCCGGGCAACAGGCCGGCCTCGGCGAGGAGTTCGCCGACGGCCCTGATCGACTCCTCGACGGTCCCATTCGGCGGCGGGCCGGGCTCCGCCGCGGTCGCAGCGGCAGATGCCTCCTGGTCCCTTGGCCGGAGATGCTCGGTGGCGATCGCGCGCAGTGCGGCGATGCCGCCGGCGAGGTCGCGCGACGGCTGCCTGGCCGCCCGGAGGAATGCCCTCGCTTCGGCCGGCGCCAGGTATCCCTGCTGCAGGCGCCGGCCCTCCCGCTCGATGCCGACGTCGTAGAGCAGCTGCTGCGGCTCGGTCAGGAGGTTGTCGAGCCCGTCCCCTTCCCGGACCGAATTCGACAGCTGCCGGCACTCGCGCATGACGGCGTGAAAGTACTCGCGGTGCCCGGCTTCGAGTGCGAGCAGGAGCGCGATCACCGCGTCCCACGCCTCGGCCCGCCTGGCGTGCACGAGGTAGCCGCCCACCTGACCGACGAGGCCCGGCAGGGGCGCTTCCTCCGCGCTCCCATCCTCTTCCGCCGCCGCGCGGGCGGCGGGATTGAAGACGCGGATGTAGCGAGACAGGCCGGCGACGATCAGGCGCCGGTCGATGCCCGCGACGATGCGCGCGGCAACTGCCTCGTCGGCCTCGACGAGGGCCTCGAGCCATTCGCCGAAGCGGACGACGTCGAGCCGGTCGTCGCCGGCCGGCGCGGCGCTGCGCCACAAGTCGAGGTCCAGAACGGAGGCCACCTGTGCGGGCGTTGCCGACGCCAGCAACTCGCCAGCGGAGTCGAGCCCGCGGTAGCGAATGAGCTGATGGAGTGTCTCGGCTGGCAGGTGCGGCACGACCTGCGCCAGGTGAGCGGCGTCGAGCAGGCGCACCAGCTTGTCGTCCGTCGTCCCGCGGCGGTCGCTATCCGGTCTCGACATGGGGGACAGAGGATAGCGCCTTCGGTGCAAGAGAAACAGTCTTGAACTGCACACCGACTAGGAGCGCATCCGAGTAACAGGGGATCGACGCGCGATCCCTGACATTCGCACGCCACCGCGAACGGTCAATCCATCTCCCAAGACTGCAGTACGTGCCACGAGGTCCTGGCGTCGGACGAAGCCGAGCCCGCGGCGTTCAAGACGATGGGGACGAACCAACTCGACGAGATATGTATTATCCTTGCGCAGAGCAATGGTGGGCCCCATTTTGTGCGTCGTGTCGACAACCGGCGCGCGTCACAGATTCCTGCGCGCCGCGCTAACTGGCTTGCTGCTGCTCGTGGCGTCGTCGAGCGAAGCCCAGCAGGCCGCGCGTCAGGTGTTGCTCCTGCAGTCCGTCGACCGCGGCAACCTGCCGGTCGACCACTTCACCGGCGACTTCCGCGTCGAATTGGACAGCCGTGCCGAAAAGCCCGTGAACGTCGTCCAGGTCGTCGTGGGTCCGACAGGTTTTGTCGGCGCGTCTGAACAAGCGGTCGTCGACTACATCCGATCCACCTTCGTCGATCGTCCCAAGCCGGACCTGATTGTGTCGGTCGCCGGCCCAGCCACGGTATTCGCGCGCAAGTATCGGCAGCACCTCTTTCCCAACACCCCGACCCTGTTCGCGTCCGTTGATCAACGGTATCTCGGTGACACTCCGCTTGGGGAGAACGAGACCGCTGTCGCGGTCGTCAACGACTTTCCGCGCGCGATCGATGGCATCCTGCAGGTGCTGCCCCAGACCAGGCAGGTGTTCATGGTGATGGGATCAGGACAAATCGGCCAGTTCTGGCGTCGCGAACTCCAGGACGCGTTCAGGCGATTTGAGGGCCGGGTGACATTCGTATGGCTCGACGATCTCTCCCTTCAAGAGACCCTCAGCCGCTGTTCGAGCCTGCCAAACAACTCGGCGATCTTCTTCTTCACGTTCGGCACCGATGTGACGGGAGCCGCGTATGCGGACGAGCGCGTGTTCGCCGACCTTCACGCCCGAGCCAATGCGCCCGTGTTTGCAGCCCTCAGCGTGTACTTCGGCGCCGGAATCGTCGGCGGATCGCTGATGTCCGTCGACGACCTCGCTCGCACCTCCGCCGACACGGCCGTTCGACTGTTGAACGGCTCGGCCCCGGCAAGCATCCACGTGCCGCCGCAGGTCGCAGGGCCACCGATCTTCGACTGGCGCGAGTTAGGCCGGTGGGGTATTCCCGAGAGCCGGTTGCCGGCGGGCAGTCTGGTGCACTATCGCGCTCCGAGCCTGTGGCAGGAACACAGGGTCACGGTGCTCAGCGCCATCGGTGTGCTGGGTGTCCAATCGCTCCTGATCGCCGGGCTCCTGTATCAGCGCCGCGCACGCCAAAGGGCGGAGATCGAGAGCCGGCGGAGCCTGGCGCTCGCAGCCGACGCCAGTCGTCGCCAGACGATGTCGACACTAACGAGCTCGATTGCCCATGAGCTCGTCCAACCGCTCGCCTCGATGATCCACAACGCCCGGGCCGGTCGGATGATGATCACCGGCAATGCCGCGACGCCCGACACGATTGGCGAGGTCCTTTCCGACATCGAGAGCGAGGGCGTCCAAGCCACACAGATCATCGATCGGCATCGGACAATGCTCCGAAGTCGTCAACTGGACAAGAAGCCGATCGATCTTCACGCCGTGATATATGAAAGTCTTGCTCTCGTCGCTCACGAGATCAGAGCTCGGAAGATCGAGGCCATTGTCAGTCTGTCGTCGAATCCCTGCATCATCACCGGCGATCAGGTGCTCTTGCAGCAGGTGCTGGTGAACCTGGTGATGAACGCCATGGACGCGATGGCCGAGACACCTCCGGAGCGTCGTCGCGTCACCATCAGAACCGAAGTCAGCGCCGCCGATGTCGAAGTCTCGGTGTGCGACGCCGGAACGGGTTTGCCGGCGCAGATCAACGGCACGCTGTTCGCACCATTCGTCACGACGAAAGCGCACGGCCTCGGGATCGGACTCACGATCACGCGAACGATCGTCGACGCGCATGGTGGCACCATTGCTGCCCACAACAATCCCGACGGGGGCGCGACATTCACGCTCACGCTGCGCCGCAGCGAAACGGCCACCAGCCTGTCGGGCCAGCCGAGCGCCGTATGACATGCTTCGCTGTTTACGCGCGTGGCGCGTTGGTCGGGCGGACGTATGCCGAGATGATGCGCAGCAGCTCAGTCGGATTGGTCTTGGAGACGAAGCCGGCAGCGCCAAGTTGGATGAGTTCGTCGCGGGTCGCCTGATCGTCGTCCGCCAAGAACATCAAGACCGGCGGCGAATCGGGGGGGCCGCCGCGGGGGACACGCAGGGTCCGCAACACGTCGACCCCGGACATATCCGGCATCGACATGTCGAGCAGAATCAGCGCCACCGCCGCGTGGCTGCGGACGAACGCCAGGGCCTCTGCCCCGCTGTGGACGGCCTGCGCGTCAAGGCCCGTCGCGCTGAGCAGCCTCACCAAAGAACGGGCGAGGGGCGCGTGATCGTCGACTACGAGCACCACACCGTTCTCGTTCACCTTCGGCTCCTTCCCTGCAAAACACTCAGGTAGACGCAGGGAAATCATAGCCCGAGCGCAACAACCGTTCGGAAACGAAAACCCCAAACGAAGACCGGTTCACGCGCCGCTGGGCCGTTGAACCTTTCGGCAGCGTGCGGCAGCGTCACGAACTCAGGGAGTACGCGATCGTCCTTTGGCTCGTGCCGGGCGGCATTCTGCGCCTGGTCCGGGTGTCGTCCGGCCCGCATGACGGCGCTTTGGTCAACGCCGGAGCAGAGAGAACAAGACGGCGAACACAGCAAAGGACGCCGCGCGGAGACGTTGAAAGCGACGAGGCTCAGCGGTGTATTCCGGGCGCAGTTGTAGACTGGCGCCCCGACTTCCCTCTTTCGCGTCACGGGTGCACGACTTCCACGGTGTACGACACCGACCAATCTGCCGGCACGTTGCCCGAATCGTACACCCGCACGCAGTAGTTTCCCGCTGTCGCCGTCCCGGTGAGCGCCGTCGCGCCCGTTCGCGCGTCGGTGTTGGACGAGAACGACGTCCCGCACGTGCTCCCGTCCCACGTCCCTACACCCACGCCCAGCGACATCGTCGAGAGAGGCGACACGCTCGTGAGCGTGATGGTGACGGTGCCCGTTGCCGAGACGGCGAAGGCGTGCACCGAGGTACCGCTCGGAGCGATCGTGTCGGTGAACGTGTCCGTGGTGGGAGTCGTCGCACTCGGAGCCGCGGGAGTCGAGGTCTTGCTGCAGCCGGCCGCCGCCATGACAGCCACGGCAACGAACACCGGCAGCGCGAACGATCCGAAGATCTGAGAAACTCGCATGAGTGTGTCCTTGAACGCGCGGGAGGACGAAGCGTGCGCGATTCGCACTCCGCCTACAAGAACCTCGCCAGGTGGTAATCGTGTTCGTCCTCACCATCCACCGCTTGCGACGCGCGCGGTGTCCCTCGCGGATCACAGTCGGTGATTGCTCCAGGTGACACCGTTCGCGCGGCTGCCGCTCCTCACGGCGTCTTTGCGCTGCCCACACGTCGAGGCACATCGCTTGCAGCCCACGCCGAGCCGTGACGGGCGCAAGCGAAGCGTCACCAGCCCCCCACGGTAAAGTCACCGTTTTGTCATTCATGCTTTGTGGTTCGTCCGGCCTGGAGTGAGGCGCATGAAGCCTGGTCGTCTGTCTGGTTGCTGCGCGGCGCTGCTGCTGCTCGTCTCGGCTGACGCGTCGGCGCAGTGCCGCGTGGAAGGGGTGGCGCGGGCCGCCGATGGAAAGGCGCTCGGCGGCGCGATCGTCCGGATCGAGATCCCCGATCAGAAGGCGCCGATCACGACGACGGCCGGCGAGGACGGTCGCTACGTCTTCGAGAACGTGAAGCCGGGGATCTGGGTGCGGATCATCGCGCTGCAGAACGGGCGGCTCGTCTCCGAGGC
Organism: uncultured Acidobacteriota bacterium; assembly: GCA_963724775.1. GTDB lineage: Bacteria > Acidobacteriota > Vicinamibacteria > Vicinamibacterales > Fen-181 > CAVRWB01. The sequence goes on along the minus strand of CAVRWB010000009.1, from coordinate 234,232 downwards.
ATTCACCCTCGTGACGCAGCGCGTTGAGCCCGTGGACCTCGTGGCGCGCCCCACTTCGACGCGCGTCACCGGCGACTGGGATCTCGATCCGTCCGGCGGCGCGGCCGGGGGCCTCGTGGGGGTCATCCGCACCACCAGCGGCGCCGTCGTGCCTGCCGCGCGCATCGCAATCAGCGAGACCACGATCGCGGCAACTAGCGACTCCGCCGGCCGCTACGGCTTCGGCGGTCTTCGTTCCGGCGCGGCCGTGGAGCTCGAGGCGACAGCCCCGGGCTACGACCCCGCCACCCTCCAGGTCATTGTCCCTGACGAGGGTCGCCAGGAGGTGAATTTCACGCTGAAGCCGATCCACTTGCGTGGAGAGGCGCGGCCCGACCTCGCCGCGCTCTCTCTCGCCGACGACAACAGCCAGGTGACGGCGACGCCCGAGCAGGTGTCGGGGATTCCCAGCCTGGGGCGAAAGGACGTCTTCCGGGCGGTGCAGTTTCTCCCAGGCGTTGTCGGCACGTCCGAAGCTGCCGGCGAGCTCTTCGTTCGGGGCGGCACACCCGGTGAGAACCTGATCTCGTTCGACGGCTTCACGCTGTACCCGGTGCAGCGCGAGTTCAACCCGTTCAGCCTCTTGAACCCCGACGCGATAGGCTCGGTGGACTTCGCTAGGAGCGCCGTGGACGCGGGCGACGGCGGCCGGCTCTCGGCAATCGCGCGGGTGACGGGACGCTCGCTCATCGGATCGCGTCCCTCGGGCTCGGTGGACTTCAGCCTGCTCGGCACGCGCGCCGTGGTCGCGGTGCCGCTCGGGCCCAAGGCGTCGTTCCTGTTCGCGGCGCGGCGGTCCTTCCCGGGCACGCTCAACGACAAGATCCTCGACACGCTCGACGGGACCGGCGGCCAGTCGGCGCGCGCGCAGGCGCCACGATTCAGCGGCGGCACCCTTCCGTTCGACTTGACCTCCTCCTTCCGGGATCTGAACGGCAAGCTGCAAGTGGACGTGACGGATCGTGATCGGTTCGCGGCCACCTTCTACGACGCGAGCGAGGACGCGAACAACTCGCGCGACCTGGCCGTCACCCGCAACACCTCCATCTCGACGCCGCTCGCCTTCGAGCTTCCCTCGGACACGCAGACCCAGGTGAGCGACCTCCAGTCCTGGGCGGCCCGCGGAATGAGCGCATCGTGGACGCACCACTGGTCCACCTCGGCCTCGACGCTCGTGTCGGTCGGCCATTCCACCTCTTCGGACAACGGCGCCCGAGCATCCCTGCTGACCAGCCCGTCGACGGGCGTGGACTACTCGTTCCTCGACGGCCGCGGAGGCAGCAACGCCCTGACGGGCTCAAACGACGTGGCGGACACTACAATCCGGCTCTACAACGCGGTGACGCTCGGTTTCGCGCACGCCCTGTCGTTCGGCGGGGAGAGGTCGACGATCGACACGACGTACGCGTTTCAATCCGAGGCGATGAAGGCGAGCGACGCGACGACGACCTCGGCCCTTGTCACAGTCCTTTCACGCCAGTCGTCCGGCCAGCTGATGACCGGCTTCGTCCAAGATTCGTGGAGGCCGTTGACGAAGCTGACAATCGTGCCGGGTCTGCGAGTCACGCACTACGACCTGGCCTCGGCGACCTACTTGGAGCCCCGCGTGGGACTGAACTTCCAGATTGCGCCGAGTTTCCACTTCAAGGGCGGATGGTCGGTGGATCACCAGGCAGTGAACCGAGTCGTCTACGAGGATCGGCTCCTGGGGGATCGCGAGTTCTGGGCGCTTTCCGACGGCTCGTCCATCCCGGTGCCGTGGGCACAGCAGTTGAGCGCCGGCCTCAGCGTGGATTTGCCCGGCGCGGTCCTCGACTTCCAGGGTTACTACCGCGACCTCCGGGATCTCACGATGGTCGCCCCGCGGCTGTTCGCCGGCACCGCGCCAGACGCCTCGACGCAACTGCTGCACTACGGCACCGGCCGGGCGTACGGCTTCGAAGCGGTAGTCCAGAAGGAGTGGACGCGCCACACCCTGTGGACGGCGTACACGGGCGGCAAGGCCGAGTACACGTACCCGACGCTGCAGGCGGGGGCATTCCCCGCCTCGCAGGACCAGACGCACGAGTTCAAGGTTGCCGACAGCGTGCAGGTCCGCGGCCGCTGGTGGGCGAGCGGATCGTGGGTGCTCGCGACCGGGCGTCCTTACACCGCGGCCGAAGGCACAGGCGAGGTGTGGTTCCCGTCCGGGCTCACCCTCACGCAGGTGATCTTCGGGACGAAGAACTCGAGCCGCCTGCCCGCCTATCACCGGTTGGATCTTTCGACCGAGCGCGAGTTCCGGTTCGGCGGCTTCAAGAGCACCGTCGGCGTGACGGTCTTCAACGTCTACGACCGCGACAACGTGCGCGTGCGCGTCTACGAGTCGACGGGCAGCACCGCCAACGATCTCACCTACATGGGCCGAGTGGTGAACGGATTCGTCCGGTTTGGGTTCTGAGAGGCGCGGTCACCAGGCGCGGAGGAATTATGCGGCAGCCCCATTCGCAGTCACGTATCGACGAATCCCGGTTCCAGGGCACCCTGCAGGCTGGCGGCGAAACCTGGCACATCCACTTCCTCGATGTGACGCCAGCGGGCAGCGATTGGATCGTCGAGTGCCTCGTGACCGCCCGCGGCAGCAAGAAGAACGTGACGATCCGCTGCCCCATGGGCGGGAGCCACCAGAGGACGGCGCGCGCGGTCATGGGAATCCTGCGTAACTGGCTGGCGTCGGGCGACCACCGCGACGCCGCGTACCTCCAGGTCCACGACTCGCTGGAGAGGGTAGCCTGAATGCTCGCACGGCTCTTCGCTTCACACCGCCTCCCCGTCACCTGGCGTCTCTTCGCTGTCGCCGCCGTGGCGGCACTTGCCGGGACGATGGTCTTCGCCGCGTCGAAGGCGAAGATCGAGAGCGCGTGGCTGGCGGCACCTGTCACGGTGGACGGGATCAACAAGGAATGGGACGCGCTGTCGACGATCGCGAAGGACGTTCGTTTCTCGATCGCCGCGCGTAACGACGATCGGCGCCTCTACATCGCGCTGGTCACCAGCGACCGCGCCACCGCGTTGCAGGCTGTGAACGAGGGCCTCATCGTGTGGGTGGATCCGTCGGCCGGTTCGAAGAAGACGTTCGGCCTCCAGTTACCCGCTCGGCCGCTCGTTCCGCGGGGAGGGCGGGCCCGGCGACGTGCCGCGGCAGCTGCGGAGGCCCACCGGCGGAGAGAACGACCAGGACCAGGGCCGGGAAACGCGCGGGCGCGGCGACGACGGCCAGGACCCGGACAGCATGTGGAAGGTGATCCTCTCCAACCCGCGCATGAGAGAAGCCGACATCCTGGGCCCCGGGAAAGACGATCGGCGTCACGTGCTGCTCGACACCGAGGAGACGCTCGAGGCGAAGGTGGGCTGGGCGGAAGGGATGCTGGTGTACGAGTTGGCGCTGCCGCTCGACAAGACCGCACAGTCGCCTGACGGCATCGGCGTCCGCCCGGGAAGCGTCGTCGGCATCGGCCTCGAAACGCCCGAGCGGAAGTCCGAAGGCCCCGGCGGCGAGCGTGGAGGACCGGGCGGGATGGGCGGCCCGGGCGGCGGCATGGGCGGCCCCGGCGGCGGCCGCGGCGGTGGCATGGGCGGAATGGGCGGCGGGATGGGCGGAGGAGGTCGCCACGGTGGCGGCATGGGCGGCCCCGGCGGCGGCATGCGCGGCGAGCGCGGCGCCTTCGGCGAACGACCGAAGGCCATCAAGGCCTGGACGACGGTGCAGCTCGCAACCCGCTGAAACACGCGCTCGGTTGACCTCGGGCGCGGACGGCCTCCTGGTCCGAGATACCCACACCCTCGGGGCGTTCGCTAACTCAGCAGGATCTTCCGTGCCTCCGCTTCGGGGTCGTCAACCACGCGGCAGACCGTGTCGAAGACCATTGTGGGGCAGCGATCCGGATTGAACGGTGTCCAGGGCAGACCCGGCTGGCTGGGATTGCCCGTGCGAGCGAAGTTCGCCCATGCGGTGGCCATCGTGCTCGCCAACGCCTGCGCCTCCGGAGTGTTCCCAGTGCCCTGCGAGCAGCGCGCGGTGTTGTCGAAGCAGAAGGCGAGCTCGGCCGTGTGCCACGCACCGGCGTTTTCCAGCATCGGCGACTGCCAGGTGAAATACCACGTGAACACCGGTGCGCCTTTCTGCTCGTGCTTCATCGTCGCCATGCGCGTGACGTTGTTGCGCATCGTGAGGCCGTTCAACCCGCCGCCGCTGCACATGTAGGACAGGGTCCGGATGCTCTTCTTCGGATACGCCCTCTTCAGCGCCGCGACGAGCGCGGCGGCCTTGGTTTCGCCGTAGTTCTTCGTCAGCGTGGCCACCCACTCCGCCTCCGTGGGCCGCGACGACATTCGGTTCCCCTCCTCGCTCACCGAGCCGATCAGCATCGGGCACGCTCGTCGAGATGTCGGGCGCCTCGTCAAAGAAGGAGCGCATGGTGATGACCCGGCCGTCGACGGTGGGACCCCATCCCACGCGTGGCGCCGTCCCGGGTGCCGGAACGGGACCACCAGCTCCCATCGGCGGGTTCATCCTGCCGATGACGGCGTTGCCAACCTCGTTCAGCCGGGCCCATTCCATCTTCTGCAGAGCGGCCATGTCCTTGATGCCGAGCTCGGCGATCACCCGCCTGGCCAGATCCCTGGACTGCTCGCCGCTGGGAGGATTCCCGCCGCCGCCGGATTGTGCCGACGCGCGATGGATCAGTCCCCGTGCCGAAGGCATGCCGAGCAGCGTCGTGACCTTGGACCCGCCGCCAGACTGGCCGTAGATCATGACCCGGTCCTGATCACCCCCGAAGTTCGCGATGTTGTCGCGGACCCACCGGAGCGCCGCGACCAGGTCGGTCACGCCGACGTTGACCGAGTCGGCGTACGACGGCCCGCCGAACTCGGCGAGGTCGAGAAACCCGAGTATGTTGAGACGATGATTGACGGTGACGGAGACGACGTCGTGATGCCTCGCCATCTGCGCGCCGTCCTGCGAGGCGAGCTCGTAGGCCGAGCCGAACGTGAAGCCGCCGCCGTGGATGTAGAACATCACGGGGCGCTTGCCGGTCAGGCTCGGCGTCCAGATGTTGACCCTGAGCATGTCCTCGCTCTGCCAGCCGTCGGTCCACTGCTGCAAGAACGTCTGCTCACTCGACCAGTCGTGAAAGCGCTGCGGGCAATTGGCTCCGTAGGTGAGGGCAGGGTACTCGCCATCCCATGGCTTGGGAGGCTTGGCCGGCAGCCACCGGTTCTCTCCGCCGGTAGGCGCGCCATAGGGCACCCCCTTGAACGTGAAGACGCCATCTTCCACGTAGCCGCGCACCTTTCCGTATTGCGTATTCGCCACGGCCGTCCGCGGCGTGCTGCAACTCCCTGCGGGCGCCCTGCGAACAGCCGTCGTGGTGCCCTGGGACGCGTGAGCTGGCCCGGGCAGTGCCGCCCCCACGCCCGCGGTCGTGGAAAGCAGCAGCATCTGGCGACGATTGAGGGTCGAGCGGTTCCCACGCGGTGAATCGGGCATTTTGGTCCTCTTTCGTAGTCGATAGGGAAGAGGGCGAGCGCTGTTCACTTCGCCTCGAATCGGTAGACCGTGATGCTCGTCGGCGGCAGGGTCATGCGGCCCGGCATCTGTGGCAGCGTGCTCTCCGACACCTTCACGGGCGGGCCGCCGAACCGGCCCGTACCCGGCGCCGGTGCCGGCGGAGGACCCTCGGGAGCGGTCAACTGCGAGACCCTGGCCGGCCCGCCTGCCTGCACGCCGACGAGACTCAACGCGCACTCCTGGACCGTCTCCGTCGGGTTGACCACCGAGATGGAGAGCATCCTCCGGTCGGCGCTGAGCGCCGCAAAGACATCGAGCGGGTACGTGGGGCTGCCGGACGGGCGCGCCGAGTTGTCGATCCCGACCGTGCCCTTGGCGGGAAGCTGCGGCGAACTGCCGTTCACCGCCACGGGGAGCGCGCCCGCGAAGTGATCGTGCAGCACCTTCATGACCTGGCCTTCCATGCGGAGCCCGATGGCATCGCCGTAGGCGTCGCTCGCCACGCCGCCCATGCCGCCGGTCGCGACCGCCAGGCCGACCTTGTCCGAGTGCCTGAAGAACTCGTGGTAGACCAGGGCGTTGGTCAGCGGGTTCATCATCGGGTTGAGCACCGGCGCCGGCCCGCTTCCCACGGACCGATTGCGCGGCGACCACTCGTCGAACGCGAACCTGATGTCCCTGGTCTTCAGCTGGGGCATCCGCCTCACGTATTCGTCCCACGCCTCGAACTTGAACTCAACACGGTTCGCAAGCCGCCGGACCTTGAGCGCCAGAGGTTCGTCCGACTCGACGAACTGCTCCCTGGCGACGTCGATCACGAGGTTCGGGTACCCGTAGAAGTGCTCACCCAGGTAGTCGAGGTAGTCGGCCGACGTCTTGAGCAGCGCTCCGGTCCAGTCCTCGCGCGACCCGAAGGCAAACGGGAGTGGCAGGTTCTCTTTCAGGCGGCCTTCGAACGAGTTGAACTGGCGGTTCTCGATGTAACACCACGAGGCCTCTTCAGGCGTCGCTCCCGAGGCGATGACCTTGATCGTCGGGTCTACCGCCCGCATCGCCTTCACCATCAGGTTGTGCTTGTCCGGGTACTGCGTGATGGACATGTGGCCCCACTGCCACGGGCCATACATCTCGTTGCCGACGCCCCAGATCCTCACGGCGTAGGGCGCTGGGTGTCCGTTGGCCGCGCGTACCTTCCCGAGCCGGCTTGTCGCCGGACCGTTCACGTACTCGACTTCCTCCGCCGCCGAGTGTGTGTCGCCCAGCCCCGAGTTCACCGCGAGGTAGGGCTCGGCGCCCACCAGGCGGCAGAACGTCATGAAATCGTCGATCCCCATGTCGTTCGACTCCATCCCATTCCACGCCAGTTCGCGCCGGGGCGGGCGCTTGTCGCGGTCACCGATGCCGTCCCGCCAGTCGTAGGCGGACACGAAGTTCCCACCCGGCCACCGGGCGATCTCGATGCCCAGCTCCTTCAGGTAGCGGATGGTCGCGGCCCTGAAGCCGGACACGTTGTCGGCCGGCATCAGGGAGGCGACGCCGATGTGGAACGAGCCCCGGCCCGAGCCGACAATCTCCAGGCGGCCCTCTGGCGTGTCGGCCTTGGGCGTGAACGTCACCGGGACCTTCGTGTACTTGGCGGTCAACGCCGGAATCGTGATCGTTTCGCGGTCAGCGGGGTTCGGTCCCCACACCAGGCTGACACTGACCTTGGCGCCAGGTGTCCCGGCAAGGGCCACGCGCCCCGTGTAGGCGCGCCCTCCCTTCAGCGCGAGGCCGCCCTGGCTGATACCGTGGGGCGTCGTCGCCTCGAGCCTGACCAGCGGGCTCCAGTCGCCCACGAACGCGTGCTGCCTGTTCATCGTGACGAACGCGTCGGGGCCGACTGGCACCCAGCGGCGCTGCGGACCGCGGCGGCCGAAGCCGCCGGTGGGCGCGGTGCTCGGCTTCGAGCTGACCTCCGCGAAGAACTTGCGGTCGGCGAGCATCTCCGCCCAGACGCCGGTCGTCGCGGGCTCCATGAAGCCGCCGAACACCAGCTTCGTGATGGCGGGGGCGGTCCTGGTCGCGTCGATGGTGGCTGTCACGGGCTGCTGCGCGGACGCCAGCGCAGCGAGACAACAGAGCATCGGAGCGGGAAGCACGAACCTCGTCCACCTGCGTGTCTGCATTTCGGTGTCTCCGATCCTGCGAGGGCGCCGCTGGAACCCCCACGCGCGCGAACCGCTTACTTGCGCGTCGCCCCGAAGCTCAGGTTGGCGCTGAAGAACGGCATCACGTGGTTCTGGAAGCGGTCAGCGACCCTGCTCGTGTGCGTGCCGGCGTAGATCTCGAAGCTGTTGGCGATCCCGTACTTGTCGAGAATGTCGTGGAGTCTTCCGGCGTCGACACGCAGGCCGTCCTGGTCGCCGACGTCCATCGCGATGGCTTTGTACCGGCGGAGGCTGCCGACGTACTGATCGGCGAAAGCAAGCGGCGCGTTGGCCGTCCACCGCGCGAGCACGTCGGGCTGCGGCGCGCCGTCCTTCACCGGCAGGTCGAGGAAGAGCGGAGGGTTCCTCGGGTTCGGCGACCACGCGGCAGCCGTCGCCAGCTGCGCGCGGGCGAAGAACGGCAGCTTCGCCGAGTCCTCGTGCGTCTTCACGGCCTGGAGGGTCTTTTCCAGCTCGGGGTTCGCTGGTCCGGCGCCACGCGGGGACAGGCAGCACGGGCTCATGATGTAGAGGCTGCCGAACACGTCGGCGTGCTTCATGCCGACGCGCGCCGCGCCGTAGCCTCCCATCGAGTGGCCCACGAGGCCCCGGCTGGCGCGGTTCGGAATCGTCCGGTAGTGGCCGTCGATGTAGGCCACGAGCTCCTCCGACACGAACTGCTCGAAGTCTCCCGTCGTCACCGAGCTGGAATACATCGAGCCGTTGTGCACAGTCTGCGAATCCGGCAGGACCACGATCATCTCGCGGGCGCCCTGCGCAAAGGCACTCTCGATGGTCTGCGGCACGTGGATCTCCTGGGACCACTGCTCCGCGCCGATGGAGTAGCCGTGAAGCGCGTAGACGACCGGGTAGCGGCGTGCCCTCTCCTTGGCGTAGCTCGGAGGCAGGAACACCAGGACATCGCGGTCGGCCGCGTTTCCTTCGAGGTTCCCTTCCAAGGCCTTTCCATGGACCTTGATGTGCTCGACCGCGACGGGCTTGGCGCCAGCCACCTTTGTCGGCACGTCCGTCTGCACCTGCGCGAAGAGCCGAGCCCCGAGAGCCGCGCCGGCCGCCACCACGAGTGTGCCAATCATCCTTCTGGTGCTCATTCTTGTCCTCTCATGTCGCCGCTCGACGGCCGGGACGGCTGCCCTACTCCTGCCGACCCCACCCTCGCGGCGGCGGATCCTACCGGAATAGGCGCGGGGCGAAGTCGTTGAGGCAGCGCCGCCACGTCAGCCACTCGTGTCCGTTCGATGGCGCCATCGTGGCCGCAAGGGAGCGGACAGCCCCGACGCGGCGGCGGGAGAACACCCCGGGCGGTGCGGAGGTCCGCGCAGCCGGCGAGGGTATGCGCTTGCAGGTCAGTCGTCAATAGCCAAGGGTGTCAACATAGCCAAGGGTGTCAATTGTCAAGGGTGTCAACTTCGCACTGGCAGGCCGTGGGAGTCGCTTACATTCGTGTAGGATTGCGCACAGCCATGTCGCTCCGGGGTCGGTCGAGAGTGCCGTCTTCGGCGCGAACGAACACACGGAGGAACCGTGACGACATCATCCAGCCTGCTGGCCGCTTGCCTCGTGACGATGCTGATCGCGTGGGGTCCGGAGCCAGCCGCGGCGCAGGATCACTCGCGAGTGAAGAATCCGGCTGTTCCGGGCGAACAGGCTCCGCCCGCGACTCCGGGACAGTACAACTTCGGCGGCCCCATCCCCGCACCGGGCGGCGGCGGGCAGAGGCCGGCGGTTCGCCCGCCGCGTCAGGAGGTGAAGGTCGGGACCGTCTCGCTCGACGACATCTCGATGAGCGATCCCTTCATCTATCCCGACGCGAAGTCGCACACGTACTACCTGATTGGCAGCGGCGGGCGTCTCTACAAGAGCCAGGACCTGAAGATGTGGACGGGCCCGGATTCCGTCATCGACCTCAAGGGGACGTGGATGGACGGGCACTTCGTGGCCGCGGCCGAGATTCATCACATCGGGGACAAGTACTATCTCGCCGGCACCTGGAACGATCACGGCCACCTAATCGAGAACGTGCCCCGCCGGTACAACGTGCCCACCAACCAGACGCAGCTGCTGGTCGCCGATACACCCGACGGGCCGTTCAAGCCGCTCGTGCCGGAATTCGAATTCTGCCTCGGGCCCGGGAACTGGGACATCATCGACGGCACCCTCTTTCAGGAGGACGGCACGACGTACATGGTCTTCGTTCACGAGTGGACCCAGATCATCGACGGCACCATGGCCTACATGCCGCTCTCGAAGGACCTGTCGCACCGGACCGCCGAGCCCACCACCATCTTCCGGGCCAGCGAGGCCGCGTGGTCGAAGGAGATGAACAGCATCGGTGAAGCCACCTTCGGCCTGAAGATGCCGGGGTGGGTGACCGACGGCCCACAGCTGTTCAGGACGAAAACGGGCAAGCTGGGAATGCTCTGGTCGAGCTGGGGCGAGCACCGCTATGTGCAGGGAATCGCCTATTCGGCGTCCGGGAGCATCAAGGGGCCGTGGGTCCAGGAAAAGGACGCCTTCAAGGGCGACAACTCCGGCCACGGCATGCTGTTCCGCACGTTCGAAGGAAATCTGCTCTTCATCGGTCATCACGCGGAGGCCGGTGGGCCGCGCAAGCCGCAACTCTGGGACGTGGACGACTCTGGCGACAAGCTCGTGCTCAAGGACAGATACAGGTTCTGAAGAACGCCGCCCGCGCGCGGCGACGCTCGCTCGACGATTCCCCATCCCCATCGTTCCAGGAGAAAGCAGGAGACCGTTATGAAAGCTCGCGTGAGTACGTTGGCCCTGTGGCTCGTGGCAGCCGTGGCGCCGGTCCTCGCTCAGCCTCCCCAGGCGCCTGCAAACGCCATCGCGCCTCCTCAGGTCGCGGGCGTGAACGACTTCAAGGCCTCGTCCGCCAACCAGCCTGGCAGCGAGTACCCTCAGGTCAACTCCGAGCGCCGCGTCCGGGTTCGCATCGTCGCGCCCCAGGCCCAGAACGTTCTATTGGATATCGGCGCGGTGAGGTACCCGCTGACGAAGATGGAGGATGGGACGTGGATCGGCGATTCGGCGCCGCAGGACGAGGGGTTCCACTACTACCAGCTCTGGATCGACAGCGCCAAGGTGCCAGATCCCGGGAGCTTGTACTACTACGGCGCCAGCCGCTGGGGCAGCGGCGTGGAAGTGCCGGCTCACGACCAGGACTTCTACGCGCTCAGGAACGTCCCGCACGGCCAGATTCGGCAGGTCGTCTACTACTCGAAGGTCAACGACAGCATGCGGCGGTGCTTCGTCTACACGCCGCCCGGCTACGAGAAGGACTCCAAGGCCCGCTATCCCGTGCTCTACCTCCAGCACGGCGGAGGCGAGGACGAGACCGGCTGGCCCTCGCAGGGCAAGACGAATCTGATCATGGACAACCTGATTGCCGAGGGCAAGGCCAAGCCGTTCATCATCGTGATGGACAATGGCACGTGGGCGATGCCCGGGCAAACGCGTCCGGCCGCCCCGCCCCCCGGGGCCGCGCCGGGGCAGCGTCCGGCCAACTGGCCGCCGCCGGGGTGGGCCGATAGGTTCAAGAACACGCTGTTGCAGGACATCATCCCGATGATCGACACCACGTTTCGCACGATGCCCGATCAGGCGCATCGCGCCATGGCCGGCTTGTCGATGGGCGGCATGCAGACGAATGCGATCGCCATGGAGAACTTGGATGTCTTCGGGTGGGTCGGTCTCTTCAGCGGCGGCACGGTCGGCGATCCGGCGACGGCGCACAACTGGGTGATGGCCAATGCCGAGGAGTTCAACAAGAAGGTCAGGCTGATCTTCCAGAGCTGCGGGTCGAAGGAACGGCCCGAGAACCTGAAGGCGAGCTACGAGCAACTAAAGGCCGCCGGCATCAACACCGTGATGTACGTATCCGACGGGACCGCGCACGAATGGCAGTCGTGGCGGCGGAGCCTGCACGAGTTCGCGCCGCTGCTGTTCAAGGACTGAGAACGATAAACGCGGCCATCGACTTCGTGTCGGTCAGCAGCACGCGGGCCACGGCGAAATGGTCCGTCTTTCGTGCCGCCGACGGCGCGTGGGCAGCCGCGAACCAGGACACGTACTCGTCTCAGGAGATGCACCAATGAGACTTCCTACTCGCATCGGCCACTGCGGCATTCAGACCGGCAGCGCCTGGTCCAAGTGGGCTGTCGCGGCCGTCGCCGCGGTCGGTTGCGCGGTGGCCGTCGCCGTGCCCATGCGGGCGGCTGAGCAGATCGACGTGACCGTCGACATCGGGAGACCCGGCGCGACGATCCACCGGAACATCTTCGGCCAGTTCGCGGAGCATCTCGGAACGGGGATCTACGAGGGGGTCTGGGTCGGTCGTGACTCGATCATCCCGAACACGCGTGGCATCCGCAACGACGTCGTCTCCGCGTTGAAGGCGCTGAAGGTGCCGAACGTGCGCTGGCCGGGCGGCTGCTTCGCCGACGAGTATCACTGGCGTAAGGGCGTCGGCCGCGGGCGCGCCGTATCGCTGAACCCGAATTGGGGCGGCGTCACCGAACCCAACACGTTCGGCACGCACGAGTTCATGGACTTCGTCTCTCAGATCGGCAGCGAGGCCTATCTCTCGATCAACGTCGGGTCGGGCACGCCGCAGGAGGCCGCCGAGTGGCTCGAGTACATGACGGCGGCGCCGGAGACGAGCCTTGGCGAGGAGCGCGCCGGCAACGGTCACCCGGCGCCGTACAAGCTGGCCTATCTCGGTATCGGCAACGAGAGCTGGGACTGCGGCGGCAACATGTCGCCCGAGTACTACCTCAGCCAGCTGAAGATCTACAGCCGTTTCGTCCGGAACTTCAATCCTGCACAGCAGGAGAAGGACAAGATGCTGAAGATCGCCGTCGGGCCTGGTGGCAGCGGTCCGCGCTGGACCGAGTGGACCGACACGATCATGAAGGCCTGGCAGGGGCGCACGTGGAGTTACGACTACGACGGCCTCTCTCTCCACAACTACACGGTCGTGAAGTGGCCGCCGGCACACCCGTCGGTCGGGTTCGGCGAGACCGAGTATGCCGAGATCCTGAAGAAGACGCTGGAGATGGACGCCATTATCGCGGAGCACTCCGCGATCATGGACAAGTACGATCCCGAGAAGAAGGTGGCGCTGGTCGTCGACGAGTGGGGCGGCTGGTACGCGCCGCTGCCGGGCAGCAACCCTGGGTTCCTCGTGCAGCAGAACAGTTTGCGCGATGCCGTCCTCGCTGCACTCAACCTCAACATCTTCGCGCGCCACGCCGATCGCGTGCGCATGGCGAACATCGCCCAGATGGTGAACGTCCTGCAGGCGATGATCCTCACCGACAAAGGGAAGATGCTGCTCACGCCCACGTACCACGTGTTCAGGATGTACGTACCCTTCCAGGACGCGACTTACCTGCCGGTCGCCTACGACGCCGGGTGGTACACAAAGGGCTCCATCGCGCTGCCGCGCATTGACGTGATCGCCGCGAAGGACGGCGCCGGCACCCTGTGGTTCGCACTGACCAACGTCGATCCCAACCGCCCGGCCAACATCGCCGTTCGCCTCAGCGGTCTCAGCGGTGCCCGTGCGGTCACCGCCTCCGGCGAGACGCTGACAGCCAAGGCGGTCGACAGCGTGAACACTTTCGACGCGACGGACGCCGTGAGGCCGAAGCCGATCACGGGGAAGGTCGAGGGCGACCGGGTCGTCCTGACACTCGAGCCCAAGTCGGTCACCGTTGTCTCGGTCCGGTGAGCCGCGTCCTACGCTTTCAGTCGTCGCGGCGGAGAACCATTCGGCTAGCCTGCGTACAACGCCGAGCGGGGCGCTCGAGCGCGAGTTCGACGACTGGTCGCCGCCGCTCCCCGGTGCGCCACCGCTTGTCCGAGTTCATGCTGTGGGTACCGTCACACCTCCACAGCGCCCCGGGTGGCGCAGGAAGCGTTGAACAACGTGACCCGCCACGCCCGCTCGCACTCGGCAACGGTGGCGCTGGAGCAGGCCGACGGCGGTCCTCCTGACCGTCCGCGATGACGGCATCGGCTTCGATCCGGAGAATCCCACCCAGCGGCGAAGCCTGGGCCTGTTGAGCATGCGGGAACGCGTGCGGCTCGTGAACGGCACGTTCGACATCGACAGCGGCCAGGGACGGGGATGGCGCGAGATCCGGTCGTCCCCGTTGCGCAGGCCTGGGTCCAGGCGCGCCACTACGAGTAGCCGCGGGCCTCCGCCTCAACTCGAACCTACAACCCTCGGGTTAACAGGCGGAGAAAGCCGTCAGCCGCTGTATGCGGGAGGTTGCCCGTGGTTGCTGCAGATGTCGCGCACCTTGTGAGTAGGATGCCTCATCGCCTTGCGATCACGCGCCGTCGGCGCTCAGCGTCTTCTCCCTCAACTTTCAGTTCCCGCTCGGCGCGATACCAATCGTCGCGGTCGCAACCAGGCGCCCCACCTCGCTGCTGATAGAACGCGTAGGCGCGAACGGCGATGTCGTCGCGCGACAGCACAATGAACGCCGGTAACACAACGGGAGTGCCCTGACTCACGACGGCCCGCTTTGGCTTCATCCTCTTCAACTTCTGCACCCCTTTGATCACTCCGTGCGATTTCTGTCGATGTGAGAGGTCTCCTCGTTGGTAGCGAGCCGCTCCAGCCATCGCGCGCGCCGTCTCCAACCTCAGTGTGTTCCGTGGGTCGTCATCCTCTTGTCCGGCCTTCGCGCGGGTACTCTGGGCTGAATTCACGGGCGGCTTGGTGGCCGGTGGCTCGACGCGTCTCTCGCACGTCCGTCGATGCGGACGGTTTGCGATGCGGCTCAACGAACGCTGATCGCCGAATCCAGTCGAATGCGCAGCACCGTTTCGGCGGGCAGGTTGACGTCCTGGCCCTCGGTGGCGGCCACCACGCCGCCGCCGCCGATCAGAATCCCCGCAAGCGCGCCCTTCATCCCGCCGAGGATGCCGCCGATGATGGCGCCGATCCCGGCGCCCGCGCCGATCTTCCCCGCATCCTGGCGATAGCCGCCGCTTTGCAGGACCGTCGTCACGGTGCCGTGCATCGGATACGAGCGCCCGTCCACCGTCACGCGGTCGAAGGCCAGCGTGAGCTTGCCCGTGCGGTCGACGCGGCCGGCCTTGTTGACCGCCGTCACGACTCCACGCACGGCGGAACCGGCAGGAATCAGGACTTTGTTCCCGTTGTACAGGTCAGCCACTGTTGTCGCGGTGAAGCGGTCCTCGACCTGGGCCGAATCGGAACTGATCGGCTTCTCCAGCCTGACGTCCAGCTCCGTGCCGGCCGGAACCTCGTTCGGTCGCGTCGTCGTTCCCTGTTGCGCCGGCCGGGTGTCGTCCCCTCTTTCCGTGGTCGCTGCCGGACGGACGCCCGCGCCGGCTGCCGGCACCGCGCTGCGAGCCTCGGTGCGAACGCCGTCGATCTCGTCGCGAAGCGCGTTGTACTCGGCGCGCGACACCCCGTCCTTCCGCTGTTTCACCTTGAGGTAGACGACCTCGTCGCGGAGATCGTCAAGCCGTCCTTGCAGCCGTTCTGCCTGGTCGGCGTTCTGGCTTCGCAGTCGGCGGACGTCCAACCCCGCGTCATAGATGGCGTCCTGCAGCCGCTGGATGTCGCTGGCCGTCACCTGCGCGGACGAGGACGACTGGCGGTCCTGTGCGGTCGCAGATGCAGGCAGCGCAAGGGACGCCAGGAACAGAACGACCGGCACCAGCACGCGGTTCGCGCTACTGAGCCACTGCATCGGGTCCTCCTGGGATGGATGAGAATGCGCGCGATGCGAGCCGCGTCAATCGTGCAGCACGACGCTGAGGAGCGAGCTGTTGATCTTCAGCCCGTGGTCGGTCTCGATGAACCCGAGCGACCTGAACTTGTTCATGAAGAAGTTCACGCGCGACCGGGTGGTGCCGACGATTTCAGCGAGCTTCTCCTGGGAGATCGGGGGAATGACGCGCTGCGGCACGTCCGGCTCGCCATAGCGCGCGAGCAGCAGTAAGGCGCGGGCCAGCCGCTTCTCCGCCCGGTTGAACAACTGGTCCACCAGGTCCGCTTCGATGCGGATGTTCCTGGTGAGCAGGTGACCGATGAACCGATCGGACAGGTCGTGCTGCTCGTGCAACACTCGCTGCATCTCGAGCTGCTCGATGAGGAGCACCGTGCTCGGCTCGTTCGCGGTGGCGCTTCCCATGCGGAGCGGCTGACCCGCGAGCCCACCCTCGCCGAAAAAGCGCGCGGGGCCGATCACCGCGACGATCGCCTGCCGGCCCATCTTGGAAAGGACGGAGAGCGTCACCTCCCCGTGCTGGAGGTACATGACGGTCGTGCACGCGTCGCCCTGCGCGTAGATGGTCTCTGCCTTCCGATACGTCGCGACCGTCCTGGCCACTCCGGCACAATCGAGGAACGCCTGTGCATCGAAGGCCGCGGGAAGCTTGTACCCCATGTGCGCATGATGACAGGTGCAGGCACACCCCATCTGTTCAAAACGGAACAGGTGGAAAGGCGCCTCGCGCCGTCACGGGTGGTCTTCGGTCGTCGCCGCGGGTGCCGACGCCTGCACGGCGCCCCGGTTCCACGCGATGCTGTGCGTTCGGGCGAGCATGCCCAGGTCGGCGCGGAGTGACAGCCATACCTAGGTTCGAGGAGACGCCGTTTCGGAATGCCGCTCTCGCGCCGCACCGTCCGGATGTGCGCGGCCCCGCCGCACACCTGTGCAATATTGAACAGCCGCACCCACACAACCCTCGTACCGTCGAGTTATCTGGAGCCTTGCAGTCCATAACCGCCCTACGCATTTCCGTGATGGGCATGGCGCCACGCTGGCGCGTCCGCCCGGGCACTCGGGCGCGGTCATCGAAACGGACAGAGGCAGAATCGGGTCGCAGGTCGAGCCGCAAAAGGCGTGCGACCGCTGCAATGAGCTCCCACCGAAGGCATGACCATGAGCAGGCCTTTCGTCGCGATCGTGGATGACGATTTGGCGTTTGCAGCCTACCTGCGCACGTTTCTCTTGCTGCGCGGCTACGACACGCGGTGCTACTCGCGGGGCGACGAGATGCTGGCTGCCATCCAGCAGGGGGATCCGCCCGACGTCGTGCTGCTCGATGTGATGATGCCGGGCCTCGACGGGCTCGCCACGCTGCGAGCCCTCAAGGCCGCCCGGCCGCACACGCAGGCGATCATGCTGTCGGGTCGCGAACAGGCCTCGATCATCGTCGAAGCCGTCCGGCTCGGGGCCGCCGACTACATCGTCAAGCCTGCCGATCCCGAAGGGTTGGGCGAGATCGCGCTCGACGCGGCTATCAGGGTCGCGACCGCGTCGACCGCCTCGTCTCTGCCTTGCGGCACCAGGTCCGCGACGGTCGGGAGCGAGCTCTGTTGTGCCGGCGCGTCAGAGAAGATGCGCGCAGTGGTCACTATCATCGAGCGGGTGGCCGACAGCGACGCCACCGTGCTCGTTCGCGGAGAGAGCGGCGTCGGCAAGGAGCTCGTCGCCCTCGCCATCCACGAGCGATCGCCGAGGCGCAGACACCCGCTCGTCAAGGTCAATTGCGCCGCGCTGCCCCCCGAACTGCTCGAGAGCGAGCTCTTCGGTCACGAGAAGGGGTCGTTCACTGGCGCCGCCAACACGCGGATTGGCAAATTCGAACAGGCTGACACCGGCACGATCATGCTGGACGAAATCGCCGAGATGACGGTCGCGCTCCAGGCCAAGCTGCTCCACGTGCTGCAAGACGGCGAGTTCAGCCGCCTCGGCAGCAACAAGCGGCAGATCGTCGACGTGCGCGTCATAGCCGCGACGAACCGCGTTCTCGAAACGATGATGCGGTCGGGCGACTTCCGGGAGGACCTCTACTATCGCTTGAAGGTGATCGAAATCGTCGTCCCGCCCTTGCGCGAGAGGCGGGACGAGATCGGCCCGCTCATGGACCTGTTCATTGCCAGGTACTCGCAGACGTACAACCGCCCGGCGCCCACGCCTTCGGACGCCGTCCGGCTACTCTTCAAGGAGTACGAGTGGCCCGGCAACGTCCGCGAGCTCGAGAACGTCGTCAAACGCTGGGTGATCCTCCAGGACGAGCCGCGGATCGTGCGGGAACTGGAGCGGCCGGGCAAGCCGCGGGACGAGTCCGCGCTCCCCTCGGCCGCGGCGCCCACGCGCATGACGACTCGGGCTCTGGGACCGCCGCCCGGCGGTCCCGCGTCGGCTTCCTCGATTCGGGTCCGTCCCGCCCATCACTGTTGCCAACGATCGAGGTCGGGCGGAGACTGAGCCCTCGAATGGAACGGCGGCGCATAGCAGGACCCTCTTCGAAGTCGCGCTGGACGCCGCGCGGCCGGCCGAATGCGCCGCGATCGAAAAGGCGCTCGAGCAAGTGCATTGGAACCGCCAGAACGCGGCGCAGTTGCTCGGTGTCAGCTACAAGACACTCCTCAACAAGATGAGCAAGTACGGCATTCGCCAATAGGGCGCCTCCGCCTCGGCTTCGGCGCCAGAGGCCGCGATACAACGGCAAGACCGACTACTTCTGCTCGGCATCCTGTAGAAAGAAGTTCGATCGCAACCCGAAGCCATTCGTGAGGTAGTGGTCGCGGGCCGCCGCCGCCGCTCGCGCCACTGCTCGAACCCTCGGCTGACGCCTCACAGCCCCCAACGCACAGCATTCGCCTCGAATGTGCCCTGGCTGTGCCGTATGGGACAGCGCTCCCATCCTGTGCCGACCGATGATCGACTGAGGGGAGATAACGATGAGACTCAACAAGTTGGTGACGGCGATCGTGGCGGGCTGCGCGGCCGTGCTGATGTCGGCGATGCCAAGCCTCGCTGGGCAGATGCCCCAGGGACCCCCGAAAGCGGCCACGGCGAAGGCGAAGCCCCAGGCCGGGATGGCTACCGACATGGCCGCCAAGTGTCAGGCCATGATGACTGACCACGAGAAGATGATGACCGAGATGAAGGCTGCGGATCAGCGGCTCGACGACCTCGTCGCCAAGATGAACGCCGCGTCGGGCACGGAGAAGGCGGATGCGACCGCGGCCGTCGTCAACGAGCTGGTCACCCAACGCCGGACGATGCGCGACGGCATGATGAAGATGGAAGGCGGGATGATGGGTCACATGATGGAGCACATGCAGGCAGGCAAGGACTCCATGGCGATGTGCCCCATGATGAAGCAGATGGGCGGCATGAAACACTGAGGTATCGGACTTCGACGACGATCGTCATCCCCCGGGCCGGCTGGAGAAGAACGCGTAGAACGAAACCACGCCGGCCACCCGCACCCTGGGTGTGGACACGTCGGTGGCAATGAGCGGTCGCCGATGATACCGCCCTCCGGGCTGGAGTCGAGAGAGGGGAAGGCAGGCAGTTGACGCAGCGCAAGCGCGCTAGCCGTCCTGCAAGTCCCTCAACATGATGAGCAGCATGCGAGCCGCCTCCGGCGCGTCGAGCGCGTGCGGAACGCCGGCAGGCATGCGCACGATCGTGCCCGGCGTGGCGCGGACGGGTGCACCGCCGATCGTGAGGGTGAGTGAGCCTTCGAGCACCAGCACGAGCGCATCGAACGGCGACGTGTGCTCGGTGAGTCCCTGCGCCGCGTCGAAGGCGAAGAGCGTCAGATTGCCGCCACTCGTCTTCGCCAGCACACGACTGGCGATGCCCTGCTCGGTGGGGCGGACGAGCGACTGCAGCAGCAGTGCCTCCGCTGCAGGAATCATCTGGGGCGTCGTGGACATCGGGTCGTCCTTCCTTCTTCCTTGGCGAGGCGAGTGCAAACCGCTCACACACAGCCTCTGCCGAGCGGGGTCGGAGGTTAGCTGGCGGCTCGGCGTGCTATGTTACCACCGTGAATCGGCCACCCCTCCCGCACTGGAGCGCCCCGGACCTGGTGGCGGGATGTTCCCTTCAATGAGTACAACCGGCCGCGGCCGGGACCCCTCCGGACCGGCACGGCCCCCGTCGTCTATGAAGCCGTCTTTCGTTTCGACCCGTGATGCCTGACGTCCGATCCTGACGAAGGTGCCGAATCAGTTGGTTGATGGCAGCGCTTCTGTGTGCCGGACGACGACGCGCAAAGCCGGGAGAAACACACATGCCGGGCTCTGAAGAGAGCTCCTCCCTGTCACCCTGGTGGCGGCACTCGGCCATCCTCGTGATGATCGCGGGCTTCGCCGTGCTGTCCTACCTCACCGGCCGGACCTACACCGACGCGCCGCCCATTCCCGATCATGTCCTGGACGCCTCGGGCCGCACACTGTTCACGTCAGACGACATTCTGCGCGGGCAGGAAGTGTTTCTGAAGTTCGGCTCGTCGGCGACGGCGTGTTCCTGGCGGCCGGCGTGCTGCCGCTGGTCGCCGCAACCGTGATGGTGATCCTGGCGCCAGGCACCCGTCGATCGGAGGAGCGCGCACTCCGGGCGTGATCCGGCTCCAACGCGAGTGCATTCACTGACAGGTATCGTCTCTGGAAACATCATGCCTGAGCCTCACTCGGACGCCCTGGTATTGTTCGGCGCGACTGGCGATCTCGCCCACAAGATGATCTTCCCGGCGCTCTATGCCATGGCCACACGAGGCACTCTGAAGGTCCCGGTCGTGGGCGTGGCCTTCCCGAAGTGGAGTCTGGTGCAGCTGCGCCAGCGCGTGAAGGACAGCATCGAGCGATCAGGCGGGATCACGAACCAACGTGCCTTCCGCCACCTTCTGTCTCTGCTCAGGTACGTCGGCGGCGACTATACCGACTCGGAGACGTTCACAGCCATCAAGACGGCACTGGGTAATCGCCGGCGCCCGGCCCACTACCTGGCCATCCCGCCGTCGCTCTTCGAGACGGTGATCAAAGGCTTGGGCGCCGCGGATTTGGCCGACTCTGCCCGCGTCATCGTCGAAAAGCCCTTCGGACGGAACCTGGCCTCGGCTCGGGAGCTCAACCGCGTCGCGCACCTCGTGTTCCCCGAGAACTCGATCTTCCGCATCGATCACTTCCTTGGGAAGGAGGCGATCATGAACATCCTCTATTTCCGCTTCGCCAATGCGTTCCTCGAACCGTTCTGGAACCGCAACGTCGTGGCCAGCGTCCAGATCACCCTCTCCGAGGATTTCGGCGTGGAGAACCGCGGCGCGTTCTACGAATCCGCTGGCTGTCTGCGCGACGTGATCCAGAACCATCTCTTCCAGATTGTGGCGCTGCTCGCCATGGAGCCGCCGGCCTACAGGGGCTATGGAGCCGTGCACACCGAGAAAGCCAAGGTCTTCCAGGCCATGCGCCCTCTCACGGCCGAGGACGTCGTGCGCGGCCAGTACGCCGGCTATCGGAAGGAGCCGGGGGTGGCAAAGCGCTCCGACGTCGAGACCTTCTGCGCCCTGCGACTCTTCATCGACTCGTGGCGATGGGCGGGGGTGCCGTGGTACCTGCGCTCCGGTAAGTACCTGGCTTACACCGCGGCCGAGGTCCTGGTGGAGTTGAAGGCACCGCCGCAGCGGCTCTTCGCCGACTCGGCGACAGCCGCCCACGCAGGCAACTATTTGCGTTTCAGGTTGTCCCCAAGTTCGGCCGTTGCCCTCGCCGCTCGCGTCAAACGCCCTGGGAAGGAGTTCGTCGGCGATCAGCGAGAGCTCTACCTCGCCGAAGAGCAGCCTGGCGCGGAACTGCCCTATGAACTGCTCTTGGGAGATGCCATGGCAGGCGACGGGGCGCTCTTCACCCGCGAGGATGCGGTCGAGGCCGCATGGTCGGCGGTCGAGCCCGTGCTCGAGGCCCACCCACGAACGCGCCCGTACAGGCGCGGCACCTGGGGTCCGCGAGAAGCGGACGCGCTCATCGCGGCAGACGGCTGTTGGCACAACCCACTGCCCAGGGAGGTGTCCGGATGCTGAGGCAACCTGCCCAGTCACCTCCCTGCTCGATGCGGCGCCACCCGGTGTTGGCGTGCACCGTGGGCGCACGCCGAGTACCTCAGGTTGTGCCGCTCTCTTCGCGACGGTAGCTTTTCGATCGGCCGCCTCAGACCGTTCAGGTACCTCGCGGGCCGCCGCTAGACGTGGCCAGCGCGCGTTGCGCTCCTGGCCGGGCCAGGCGAGCGTGAGCAGGAAGGCTACTTGTGGCTGTGGACGCCTGGCTCGACTGCCCGCTCCACCTCCGCGTGGTGCGACGTCCCCCCGATGGCGATTAAGTGGAGGTTCTCCACGTAGTGCACGTACTCCACGTACGCCGCCACGTATTCGCGGCCAGCCTCGACGCTCTGATCCGCGCGTTTCCGCGCCTCGGCAACGTGCGCGAAGCGGCGCCGAATCCCGGCGGCGATGTCGCTCGTCACGAGTTGGGTCGCCCGATCGATCGACCCGTTCTCGATCGCCTTGTCTGCGGCTTCGACCGCCGGATCGACGTCGGTCCCCGGCTTCAGCCCTGTATACGGCGCACCCTCGCCCTGTCGGTGGATCCGGACCAGCGTCTCGAAGAAGTAGCGGTCCGCCAGTTCCTGGGCCTGCGGACCGGCCTTGCGCACGACGAGGGTCTGCTCGAAGGCATGGCGGATCTCGGTCTCGTCCGCGGCTTTCACCCATCTCAAGAGCGGTGTGACGTCGCCCTTCTGGAGGGCGAGGCGCGCGGCGGCGACAACCGGGCCATTGAGCGTGTCGCAATGGGCGCTGGCAGATCCTGCGGCACGCCGAGTGCCAGTCGTCGCCGCGCGGGCGGGAGGACGTCCGAGCTGATTGTTCGCGACTGCACCGCGCCTGACCGCTCAATTCCGAGTGTCCAACTCGGGGGATCGCTGGCTGGAAACGACTGGTTGGACGCCTCGTCCACGATATCGAGCGCGGGGTCGTCCGCGGTCGCGATGACCTCATTCGCTGTCGATCGAGGCCCCTGTGGCAGCGTCTCAGGACTTCCGACGCACTGGTGAGTCGCGACTCCCGCGGTGCTTGGGTCGAGAGACTTTCGCATGCTTCATGCCTTGGAGAACGGAATCGCCAGGTTCCTACATTCTCCTTCGCTCAATCCGGGGCTCACGTGAGACGTGAACCCCGGGACCAGTCGAGAGCGGCTCGTGGAACACGCGCGGAACGCCGGACCGGGTCACGTCGAAGCTGGCCGCTCTTCACTTCTATCAACTCGCCATCCCGTCGCCGAGAGCGCCGGCAGGCAGTTTCGACCAGACTGCGGCTGCGCGCGGGAAGGACGTCTTCGACGGCGACGCCAAGTGCGCGACCTGCCACGTCCCTCCGCTGTTCACCGAGCCGGGGAACAATCTCCATACCCCGAGCGAAGTTGGCGTGGACGCCTTCCAGGCCGATCGGTCGCCGACGCACATGTACCGCACAGCTCCGCTTGCGGGGCTCTGGGCGCACCAGAATCGTTCAACCGTGCGTCGCGCTGGAGACCTCGACGGTTGTTGCCGGAAGTTGACGTCGACCGGCGGGCGTCGAAGCCCACCCGCAAGCTGGACGGCGGTGATCCGCAACAGACTAACCTCACCGTCCACCGCAACGGACTGAGGTGACCGGAGTGCCATCGCGGTACTTTGCTATCCAGGCCCACAGTCGCAGCGAACCGCTGCTACACGACTGATCCTCCGACGCGCGACATCAGTCCGCCACGCTGGCGGCACCCACCTCACGGCAAGTCGTTGAGCATACCAACCGCAGGCGCGAGCGCCGTCTGCGGCGGTGATCAGCGGACGGAACTCCGCGTGGGACGAAGAAACGCTCCGTCGCAGCTGCGCGCCAGGAAGCCCTCCGTGACCAACTCCGTGAGCAGACCGTCACACACCTCCCGCTCGAGAGCCCACAACCGCTGGGCTTGCGCCGGCGTCAGCGAGAGGCCTGGCATTTCCACGAACTCTCCGCGGATCCTGAGCAGGAGTTGGTCTTGCGATGGTATGGGTTCAGCGATCATGAGCGACTCCTGAAGGAAGCCTGAAGGTAGGACCCGGCGATCGTAAGAGCTACCGATGAGCACGTCTGTGCACTCTTGCACACCGCCTCCCGCGGCGACGATCGAGCCGGAAAGCGGCCGCTCACGCCCGCTAGCAGTCGCGTCGTTTCTCCGTCGCGGAGGGCTGTGTGCTCGGTCGCGAAGGGCTGTGTGCTCAAGGGAACAGCGGACCGCTGCCCTGGAGGGCCATAGTCGTCGGTAGCGTGGGCAAGGTTCGGAGAGCCAGGTGCCACGAATCAATCGACCATGCGCGAGAGAGGATCGCTCTGCTCTCGCGCCTCACGCGCGGAGCCCACACCGCGCCGGAGAACGGACATGCTGTATACGCTCGCCGTCATTCTGGTGGTCGCGTGGTTGCTCGGCGCGGTGGGCACCTACACGATTGGCCCCCTCTTGCACCTCCTGCTGGTCTTCGCGCTGGTGCTGGCCGTCGTCGGCTTCTTGAACGGACGCCGCGCGCTCGGCTAGCCCGAACGGCGGCGATCGCCGATTCGCCGGACGCCGCATGGGTCACGGCGCCTCGTCTGCCACGAGGCGCCGCCCCCGGAACATGAAGGGAGTCCGGGAGTCCACGACCAGGTAATGACCGCCCTCACGAACGGGGTCGCGGCAGGTATGGGCTTCGCTGACAACTGACCGGCCGGAACACATTTCGCGACTTCCACACCAAGGCCGGATGCATGGACCGCGACGAGCGGCGCGACCGCCTGGATAACCTGCTGAAGGACGCGCAGGCCGCGCAGCGCGACCTCGCGCAGCGGCGCGTATCCGGGGATCCCGTCGATCAGTGGAACGGTGTGGTCGACCTCGTGGTGAGGCTGCGCGACGCGTCGTAAAGAACAGACGGCCCGCGTCGGCATTCGCACTCGCAGGGCGAATGCCTGCGACCCTCAGCTGTTGCCGGGAGGACCGCTCCTGTCCAGGTGCAGGTCCTCCCACGACGCAGGATCGTCGAGCGATTCGAGGTGCGTGAACACCGTCACGTCCGGTACGGCCCCGCGAATCCGGGCTTCGATGTCCTCGAGCAGTTCATGTCCCCGGTGGACAGTCCACGCGCCAGGCACCAGCACGTGGAACGACACGAACCGCCTGGTCCCGGACTGCCGCGTCCGGAGCGCGTGGTAGCCGATACCGTCCTTCAGATGCCTATCCAGCGCCGCCCGCACGGCCGCCAGTTCGCCGGCCGGCAGCGACGTATCCATCAACCCAAGGACGGATCTTCGAACGATGCGCCACCCGGTCCACACGATGTTCGCCGCCACGAGCAGGGCGACGATGGGGTCCAGGCGGAGGTAGCCCGTGGCGGCGACCGCGCCCACGCCGACAATGACGCCGGCGGAGGTCCACACATCGGTGAGGAGGTGCTGCGCATTCGACTCGAGCGTGATGGAGTGGCGCCGCTTCCCGACGCGAAGCAACACGACCGCGACCGCGAGATTGACCACGGATGCCCCGGTGGACACGAGGAGCCCGACGCCGACCTGCTCGAGCGGCCGTGGCGCGAGCACGCGTGGCACCGCGGCGATGGCGATAGCCAGGGCCGCCACCAGGATCAGCGTCCCCTCGACACCGCTTGAGAAGTACTCTGCCTTGTTGTGGCCGAACGCGTGTTCCTCGTCGGCGGGTCTGGCCGCGACCGTCAGCATGCTGAGCGCCATGATCGCGCCAACCAGGTTGACGAGCGACTCGACGGCATCGGACAGGAGTCCAACCGATCCGGTCAGAAGGTAGGCGATCGTCTTGAGGGCGACCGTTGCAACGGCGGCGACGATCGACAGCCACGCGAAGCGCGTGAGAGGTGGTGTCCCCACGGCTGTGAGAATACCTGACCGCGGCCGCCGTCGCCAGCGCGGGGGCTCGCCGGCCGGAGTAGCTTCGCGTGCGCTTCCAGAACGTCGCCAGAATCGAGCCGCAGATTGCCGTTGACGCGCGCTCGCAAATCGGGTTAACACCTGATGCGACCGGTTGTCGACACGTCACGGCATTCGGCGCGTGCCCGATATCACGTTCGCGCAGTTCGCCACGGTCTACCTCCGTGCCCCGGCGTGATCCGCTGCGGGGGTTGTTCAATTCTGGACAGACAGCTGTGCAGCAAGAGCTCATCCTCAGCGGGTGACGCCCGGACGCCAAGGTGGCGTTCGCGGCGGGCGGACTGGGAGGTCCCATATGAAGAAGTTCCCGCTGTCCATCTTGAGTGCGTTGGTCTGTGTCCTCGCGGTGGCAGGAGTGGCGGAGGCGTCGTTGATCACGGGTGGTCTGTCGCTGTCCTCCGTCTCGGGCGCCCCTGAGATGAATTCCGTGCTGCCGGTCGCGGGCGGCGTCCAGGTGCCTCTCGGCATTTCGACGGGTCTGGATTTCACGACCACTGGCCTGCTGACGCCGGGAGTGGCCGGCAATTTCCACGTCGACAACACGTCGGGTGACTTCAACTCGTTGTTCAACCTGCATGGCACCCTCAAGGACTTCACGTTCCTCGGCCCCGGAACGGCCTTTTACCCCGCGCCACCCATCGTAGGCTTCGAGTCCATCACCGCACCGTCCTTCACGTTCGACCTGTCGAGCATTATTCTCAATCAGCGGACAGACAACCTGCTGACGATGACAGGCATCGGCCTGTTCCGTTTGTCCGGATTCGACGTCACGCCCGGCACGTTCTTCTTCAGCGCCAATCAGGCTGGCGCGACCTTGAGCTTCTCGGCGTCCGAGGCCGCCGTGCCGGAGCCAGGTTCCCTGCTGCTCCTCAGCACCGGCCTGTTCGGTCTGGCTGCCTTCGTTCGCCGCCGCAAGTAGCCGCGAGAAGGCAGAAGTGAAGGAATGACTCCCTGCGGTCCCGGTTGCGCCCGCACAAACGCACGCTTGGGGTAACAGCACCGCGGGACCTGCTGTTACCCCGGCAAATCCCGCGAGGATAGGCCCCGAATCGGCAGGCCGATCAGCTGCCGCCCGGCCGAAAGAGAAGCGTTTCACTATACGAGTCAGGGGTGGTCGCCGCTCGGCTGAACGACCTGCGGGATTCTGACTGGGCTGGGCGTCCCAAAGCCCGTCCCTCCCGAGCAACTCGCCCACATCGTCGCGAGGCTCGCGCGAGGCCACGCGCCCGGCCGGATGAACTGATCAGTGTATGCCGCCGCGCACGCACCGATTCCCGTCGTCGGCGCAACGGCCACCGCCGCGCCCGCGAAAGTCGGCGTCGACTACACGTGCCCGATGCACCCGCAGGTCGTGCGCGGTCGTCACGCCATTCAAGGTGCGGGATGGATCGGGAGCGTGAAGTAGAAAGTGCTGCCCTCCCCGACCGTGCTCTCTGCCCAGATCCGTCCCCCGTGTGCTTGCACGATCCCCTTTGAGATGTAGAGGCCGAGTCCCACCCCTCGTCGGTCCTTCCCGGCGACTTGGACGAACCGCTCGAACACCGCTTCGAGCTGGTCGGAGGGCAGTCCAACGCCCGTGTCATTCACCGCGAAGCGGATGTCATCGCCGACACGCGCGAGGCGAACCACGACTTTCCCTTGTGCCGGCGTGAACTTGATCGCGTTGCTCAGGAGATTGGTGAGCACCTGGAGAATCCGGGCGGGATCGAACTCCGCCACTAACGGGGGCGGCCCGATTTCAGCCGACAGCGACACCTCATTCTGCGCGGCGTGCGCCTCGAACGTGTCCACGATCTCCGTCACCACCGATGTGGTGTCTCCAACCTCCGGCGTCACCGCCAGTTTGCCGGCATCGAGACTCACGACATCGACCAGGTCGCCGATCAGGCGGTTCATCCGAGCACCCGCCCGTCGAATCCGGCGTGCGTGCCCTCGGACGTCTTCGGCGGGATCTCTCGCGACACCCGGTCGGCGATGAGCGCCGCGGAGCCTACTATCGTATTGAGCATGTTCCGCAAGTCGTGGCTGACGATGCCCAGGAAGTCGTCCCTTGTTGCGAGCGCATCATCGGACCGGGCGCGTTCAGTCGACAAATCCTTGTCCGTCTCTTCCCGTTCCCGAGAGAAGACGGCAAGCCGCTCAGCACGTTCCTCGCGAAGCGCCTGGTCGGCGGTCGCCCGCTCCTCCCGGAGCGCTTGGTCTTCCCGTGCTCTCTCTCTTCCGGTCATCGTATCAACGGGGGCGCTGGGGGCAGCCCTCGCCACCTGTCGGTCCGTCTTCGCGCGGGCCGCCGTGAGCAGCTCGTCGGCGCGCGCCCGGGCCCGGCTCACGACGGCGTCCGCCGTCTCATCGACGGCCGTGACCTCCTCCTCGAGGGCGCGGTCAGCCTTGTCGCGTTCCACGCGCAGGCTTTCGTCGGTGTGTTCGCGCTCAGAGCTGGGCTGATCCTGGGGTTCCATCTTGGGAATCAAGTGTACCATCGACAATGACGGTAGCCGGGCGCCCTTTCTGCCACTCTTCCGAACGGTCACCTCGGCCCCGACTGGATGAGACCGGCGCAGAACGCCCGGTGGCGTCAGCGCTCGCAGGTGGCCGCGAACCACTCCAACATCCGCACGATTCACGACGTCGGTGATACGGGTCTTCACAGCCTCATTGAAATGCTCTCCGGCAGGAACGAAATCAGGATGCCGCCCTCCGGCACGCAATTCAGCTGAGCCGACCAGTATCCGTCGAACTGGCGGCCGCGCACGGAGCCGACATCGCTTCCGTTCCGTTCCGTTCCTGGACTGCTATTGACCGGCGACCGAGCGCTGGTGGCCTTCTTCCTTGAGAAGGGTGCCGACCCAGTCGCCGACGATCCGTTCGCACGCGCCCGCTCTGTGCACAAGAGAACAGCGGTCGGTCGCGCTGATCCGCAATAGTCCAGAGTGAATCCGCCGGAGGCCGCCATCGGGTCACGATCGGGCTTCCCTCGGCGGCTGACGCGCATTGTCCGTCAGGCGGTCAACACCCAACCAAGGAGGAGTCGTCATGAAAGGCTTCGTGCAAGACATCGAGGGCATCGCCGTCAAGAATGAGGAGTTCCGCCGGGTGCTTTACACGGCGAAGAACTGCCAGCTCGTCGTCATGGCGCTGAAAGCCCAAGGAGGAGATCGGGGCGGAAGTCCACAAGCTCGATCAGTTCTTTCGCGTGGAGGAGGGGACGGGTGAGGCGGTTCTCGATGGCGTTCGGACGGCGATCCGCGCGGGCTTCGCGGTCCTCGTCCCGGCCGGGACGAATCACAACATCATCAATACCGGCAGCTGTTCCATTGAAGCTCTACACGCTCTATGCGCCGCCGAATCATCGGGACGGCGTCGTCCACCATACCCGCGCCGACGCGGAGGCCGACAACGAACACTTCGACGGCAAGACGACGGAATAGAGCTTCTCACCCGGCGAAGGAAGTCCACCCATGAGCACGATCACCACCAAAGACGGCACGCAGATCTACTACAAGGACTGGGGCACGGGACAGCCCGTCGTCTTCAGCCACGGCTGGCCGCTCAGCGCCGATGCTGGGAAAGCCAGATGGTCTTCCTGGCGTCCAACGGCTATCGCTGCATCGCCCATGATCGTCGCGGCCACGGCCGTTCGAGCCAGCCCTGGAACGGCAACGACATGGACACCTACGCCGACGACCTGTCGGAGCTCATCGAAACGCTCGACCTGAACGGCGCCACCCTGGTCGGCCACTCGGCCGGCGGCGGAGAGGTCGCCCGCTACATCGGCCGCCACGGCACCAAGCGCGTCGCCAAGGCCGTGCTGGTGGGCGCGGTGCCGCCGCTGATGCTCAAGACGGCCGCCAATCCCGGCGGCCTGCCGATCGAGGTGTTCGACGAGATCCGCGCCGGCGTCGCCGCCGACCGCTCGCAGTTCTTCAAGGACCTCGCGACGCCGTTCTTCGGCGCCAACAGGCCGGGCGCGAAGGTCAGCCAGGGCGTCCGCGATGCGTTCTGGCTTCAGGGCATGCAGGGCGGCCTCAAGAACGACCTCGACTGCATCAAGGCGTTTTCCGAGACGGACTTCACCGAGGACCTCAAGAAGTTCGACGTGCCGACGCTGATCATTCACGGCGACGACGACCAGATCGTGCCGATCGGCGCCTCGGCTCACGCTTCGTCGAAGCTCGTCAAGAACGCGACCCTGAAGATCTACCCGGGCGGCTCGCACGGCCTCGCCGACACGCACAAAGACCAGCTCAACGCCGACCTGCTGGCATTCCTTAAGACCTGAGACCGCTGTGCCGGCCCGATGTTGGCGCCTGAGAGGTAGCGTCTGGTTCCTCCGTCCGCACCTTGGAGGCAAGATGATGAGCAATGACAGATACAGAGCGCCGCTCCGCATGTCCTACCGGCCCTGCCCTACGCGGACAACGCGCTGGACCCCGTAATCTCCGCACAGACCATTGGGTTCCACTACGGCAAGCATCACAAGGGATATGTCGAGAACCTGAACAAGCTGATCGCAGGAACGGAGTTTGCGGACCTGCCGTTGGAGAAGATCATCACCGAAACGGCCGGCAAAGCCGACAAGACCGCCATCTTCAACAATGCAGCCCAAACCTGGAACCACACTTTCTACTGGCACAGTCTGAGGCCGAAGGGCGGCGGTGAACCGCCCGCCTGTTGAAGCAGAAGATCGAGGCGTCCTTCGGCACCGTGGATGCCTGCAAGAAGGAATTGGCGACCGCGGCCATGGCCCAGTTCGGCAGCGGCTGGGCCTGGCTCGTGCTGGATGGCGACAAGCTCAAGGTGGTCAAGACCGGCAATGCGGAGGTGCCGATGACCGCGGGCATGAACCCGTTATTGACCATCGACGTCTGGGAACACGCCTACTACCTGGATTACCAGAACCGACGCGCGGACTATGTCAACGCGGTGCTGGATAACCTGATCAATTGGGATTTCGCGGCAGCACACCTCGCCAAATGACGGCCTGAACGGTCGCCGACGTGATCGCGCGCCTGACGGGGCGATCCACGCGAAGTGAGACGAGTCCGGATATCTCGGGTGCGCTGGGAACTTCGCGCGCCAGACACTCGCAACCCGACAACAGTGGGCCCAACGATCGCTGAAGGAGAATGACACGTGGCTGACACCAACAAATGCGCACACCCTGCCTGCAAATGCCTCGTCGCGAAGGACGGCCCGCACGGCAAATACTGCAGCGAGCACTGCAAAGAAGCCGCGGATATGACGGAGCTGCGCTGCCAGTGTGAGCATCCGGCATGCACCAGAACATCGTGAACGAACGGGTACCGTCGGGTTGAGCTTGAGGCCGGATTCCAGCGGGGCGACCGCCGCGCCCATCTGACATATGCACGAACCAGCGGCCCCAAGTCACCGCGGTAGTGGTTGCCGAGACGCCAAGACGCTCAGGCCAGGAGCGTGTCCAAATAAGCGGAGGACACGCTCCTGGTGTCCGAGCCGCCAGTGCTGGTTCGGCTGACCGCTGCAACTCCACGGCTGCACGTTCGCGCCGTCTTCCGAGATCCTACCGGCGTCCACATCCAGGCACTTTGCCCGCTCAACAGGCTGACGATCTGAAAAGCCGGCGCCGACGCGCTCGAGGCGCCAGCGCTGGTTGTCGCCGTTGTCGCAAATCGCCGGGTGACACTCGCCAGACTGCAGCCGGCAGGTCGCCCCGTTGAAAGCCCGCCGGCCCGTCGGCTGACCGAGCGCGAGCGCCCGATGGAGTCGGCTGTTACGCCTCAGTGACAATCGCGGACGTTCGCGGACGCCTGTCCGGGAACGGCTTGCACGTTCCTGCAAGCGGACCGGCGCGGGTAGGACCGGGTGCGCGACGCTGGCGCGTCAATCGTGCAGGACGACGCTGACGAGCGAGCTGTTGATCTTCAGCCCGTGGTCGGTCTCGATGAACCCGAGCGCCCTGAACTTGTTCATGAAGAAGTTCACGCGCGACCGGGTCGTACCGATGATTTCAGCGAGCTTCTCCTGGGAGATCGGGGGTATGACGCGCTGCGGAACGTCCGGCTCGCCGTAGCGCGCGAGGAGCAGCAACGCGCGGGCCAGCCGCTTCTCCGCCCGGTTGAACAACTGGTCCGCCAGATCCGCTTCGATGCGGATGTTCCTGGTGAGCAGGTGACCGATGAACCGGTCGGACAGGTCGTGCTGCTCGTGCAACACCCGCTGCATCTCGAGCTTCTCGATGAGGAGCACCGTGCTCGGCTCGTTCGCGGTGGCGCTTCCCATGCGGAGCGACTGACCCGCGAGCCCACCCTCGCCGAAGAACTGCGCGGGGCCGATCACCGCGACAATCGCCTCCCGGCCCATCTTTGACAAGACGGAGAGCGTCACCTCCCCATGCTGGAGGTACATGACGGTCTTGCACGCGTCGCCCTGAGCGTAGATGGTCTGTGCTTTCCGATACGTCGCGACCGTCCTGGCCACTCCGGCCGAGTCGAGGAAGGCCTGCGCATCGAAAGCCGGGGAAACCTTCTACCCCATGTGCGCATGATGACAGGTGCGCGCACACCCATCTGTTCAAAACGGAACAGGGGCGGAGACGCGCCTCCAGGGTGTTCCCAAGCAAGTAGACACACCCGGTCCAAGAACCGGTGCGCTGTCGCGAAGTGGACCGACCCGGTTGAGGACTCAGCACGCGCATTCCGTCGCGCGCGACCCAGACACGGCGCCGGAATCTGCAGGCCGTGCTGCAGGATCGCCCGCAGGGGATCACGACCGTGCTTCAACGTCGGGCTGACCATGGGCCTTTGAGTCGAACGCATCTGAGCTCGGACGAGCTGGGCGAGCGCTTCGCGTATCTCTGGACGGTGTCTCCTGCATCTCAATCGGGGCTACCTCAAGCACGTTTGGGGGTGTCCAAAACTGCACAGCGTCAACGGCCACGTCTGCCTATCATCAACCCTCGCCTCCCCGGAGAAGCGGGGTTGAGGCGCCCGGCTCGTTGTCCCTGTTGTCGTTTTGCGACTGGTAGCGCCCTGATGACTGCACGCACCGGCGTCGTGCGCACCCGCACCCGGGTCGCGATTGCGGACGCTCTCCCGCTGTTCCGCGAAGGCCTTCGACTTACGTTGGAAGCGAACGGAGGATTCTCGGTCGTCGGCGAAGACGGCGTGGAAGCGATCACATTCCTCGGTGAGGAGCGTCCTCAGGTTCTGCTGCTTTGTGGGGCTACGCCCGGTCTTCACGCGCTCCGTCAACTGCGAGACAGCGGCACGGGTGTTCCAATTGTCTTCC
Organism: uncultured Acidobacteriota bacterium; assembly: GCA_963724775.1. Taxonomy (GTDB): domain Bacteria; phylum Acidobacteriota; class Vicinamibacteria; order Vicinamibacterales; family Fen-181; genus CAVRWB01. Next base: position 201,346 of record CAVRWB010000009.1, on the reverse strand, counting down.
TTGCCGACGAAATGACCGCCATCGAAGTGGCGGCTGCGTTCACGCTTGGCGCGCGTGGAGTGCTGCTCAAGGACACGAGCCTATCTGTCCTATACGAGTCCTTGAACGCGGTTGCGGAGGGCGCCTATTGGATGGGCACCGAGCGCGCGGCCGATGGCGTGGACGCTTTGGACCGCGTTCGCGAACGGTTGCTGCCCGCGACGGCCGGTGCGTTGACACCGCGCGACTTGCAGGTCATCGCAGCGGTGGTGGATGGCGCCACGAACCGGGACATCGCACGGCGCCTGAACGTCAGCGCGGATACGGTCAAGCGCCTGCTGCGTGAGGTGTTCGGCAAGGTGGGTGTCTCTTGCCGCTTCCAACTGGCGATGTACACGGCTCGCACGCTCCTTCGCGACGACAGCTGCACGGCACAAACAACGGTATTCCGTCATGCCCCGTCGCCTGACTGCGGACCGACGATCCACTGACATGGTGCGGAACCCCTCTCGCCCGCCGCCACTCGTGCTCGTCGTGGAAGACGACGCCGACACCCCGAGAGATGTTGCGCCTGTGCCTGCCACAACGGGTGCCCGGCGGAAGCCCCGATTGCGAGACTTGGGTCCGTGCAGCCTCGTGGGCACTCTATCCCCCTCGGCTCAGAGAAGAACTCCTCCGAGCGGGTCAACGAGTGCGAATCACCCCGCACCCGATTCTGGCGTGTCCGACAACTCTCATTTCGACGAGTTGGCCTTTTGGTTCTTGACCTGGAGGTCATTCACCACCTGCCGCACATTTGGCACCGAAGCAGCGATCTTCTCGACGGCCGCGCGCCTGGATTGTGACGTGACCTCTCCAGTGAGCGTGACCACAGCATTCTTGACATCGTATTTGACGCTCTTCTGGAGCTTGTTCTGGATGAGAGCTGCGTCCAGGTTGCTCTCGATCCCCTTGTCGAGATCCGAGTTCACCGCCTTGGCATCGCTTTCGCCGCCGGGAGGAATCACGGCTACCTCGTTCGCGACAACCTGTCCAGTCGCAATTGATTTTGCCAGCGACTCGGCCTCTGCTTTGGCCGCGTCCGTTGCGACGTGTCCGCCAAGGGTCACGATGCCCTTGTCGCGATCCTGACTGACGGAGACATCTTTGAGACCAGCCTGATCGAGCGATTTCCGGATGTTGTCGGACACATCGGGCGATTGTGCGGGCTTCGCCGAGCACCCGACGAGTGTCCCGACCACGACCAGCGCGAGCAGGCTCGAGCACAGTTTGCGCATCTTCGTACCTTCTCCTTTGAACAGCCACTCAACCATTGTGAGAAGAAACCTCACGGCACGTCTGTTCAGAATTGCTCACTGTGACCAGCGCTCATGGCGCACACACTCAAGGAGGGGCCGGAGCGGAAGTCCGCACGCGCGATCAGCCTTCCGCGCGGATGACGGAGCGGGTGATGCGGTTCTCGATGGCGGTCGGACGCGGGGCAGTGCAGGCGTGCGATCCTCGATCCGTTTCGGCGGAGGATTGCCCAGGTTCTGCCCGTCGCGGCTTGTGCCCTATTGAACGGCGCCCGGTGCGCGTGTGCCGGTAGACTGACACCATGAAGGGCCAGATGAAACGCGGACAGGTGCACGCGGGTGCGGTCGGTGGTGTCCGGCCGTCGAGACCACCGAGCGCCGTTGAGCGTATTCCGACCCGGCGCGAGGCCGCCATGGTGGTTCCCCCCACCCCTGACGTCAGCGTCGGGCTTGAACGCATCAAGCAGTTCTCGCGGCAACTCGCGCGCGCCCCGGTCAACAGCCGTCGGCGCCGTGCGTTGACCGAGGCGATCCGGATTGAAGCGGACGCCTACCGGAAGTCCCTGGACACCGAGCAAGTCATGGCCACACACGACCCACACTGACCAACGGTCCGCCGTTTGATGGCGCCGATCCTGTTTGTTGGCCAGTTCCTCAGATGACTAGGACGAGTCTGGTGATCATCGTGCTGGTGTTGCTTCTTGGTGGCGGCAGAGGCTGTTACGGCCACACCCGCTGGGGTGCCGGCGGAGGCCTCGGTGTGGACGGGCCACACTGGAGAAGGAGTATAGATGTCATCCAATGATGTGCGTCTGGACGCGCCGGCTCCAGCGGCGCTGCCGATCGCGGACCGAGTTCGCGCGTTCCTGAGCGCCGTATACGGATGGATGGGCGCCGGCCTCGCGATTACCGCCACCACCGCCTGGCTCATCGCCCGATCGCCGACGCTCGTCAGTGCTATCGCGACGAATCGTATCGTGTTCTGGGGCCTGATGATCGCGCAACTCGGGATCGTGTTCGTCCTGTCCGCACGCGTGCAACGGCTCGCCGCCTCCACCGCGTCGCTTCTGTTCATCCTCTACTCGGCCCTGACGGGCGTGACGATCTCGTTCGTGCTGCTCGTGTACACGGGCGAGTCGGTGGCGACGACCTTTTTCATTACCGCGGGCATGTTCGGTGCGCTGGCCGCGTATGGCACGGTGACCAGGCGGAGCCTGGCCGGACTCGGTCACTTCCTGTTCATGGGACTCATCGGCGTCATCCTGGCCTCCGTGGTCGGGATGTTCTGGCGCAGTGATGCCCTGCAGTTCGTCGTGTCGTTCATTGGCGTCATCGTCTTCACCGGCCTGGCCGCGTACGACGCCCAGCGGCTGAAAGCGATGGCGCTGGCAACTCCAGAAGGCCAGAGCGGGTCGCCGATTGTCGGCGCACTGGCGCTCTATCTCGATTTCGTCAATCTCTTCCTCTTCCTGCTGCGGTTCTCCGGCAGCCGACGCCGATGACGTCCCGGTGGCACGGCCGACGTGATCAATACCGGAATCCTCACCCCCGCGCCCCTCGGCGCACGTTGTGGCCAGGACGTGTTGCGGACTGCTGGGCACAACGTCCTTGTCGGTGCGGAGGTTTCAGGCTACTGGTCTGGACCCGCCGGCTCGCCGCGGCTCTCGTCTTCGCCGCGGTACTGTGGACGGGCGTATTGCCAGCGGAGCCCGTCGCGGTCCGCTACGCCGAGGGGGTCGTGCATGGGTTCCTCGTCCTTCGCACCTTGGACGGGGCGGCGTTGGCGGACGGCGACCTGCTTCAGACCACGCGCGGCACTCGAGTCACCACGCGAGTCGTGTTTCACTTCAAGGACGGCTCATCGATGACGAGACGGCGGTCTATTCTCAGCGTCAACGCTTTCAGCTCATCAGCGACCGCCTCGTGCAAAAGGGCCCGACGTTTCCCCAAGCACTCGAGATGTCGATCGATGGCGTCAGTGGACAGGTCACCGTTCGCTATTCGACCGAACACGGAGAACAGAAAGTCGAGAGCGAACACATCGACGTCCCATCGGACCTCTCCAACGGCATGATTCCGACGCTGCTGAAGAACGTCCGGCCGGAAGCACCGCCGAAAACCCTCTCGCTGATTGCCGCGACGCCGAAGCCGCGGCTCGTGAAGCTGGCCGTCACGGCCGCAGGACAGGAACGATTCTCGACGGGCGGTTCGAGTCGCACCGCCACGCATTACGTCCTGAAAGTCGAAATCGGCGGCGTCGCCGGTCTGCTCGCCCCGCTCGTCGGGAAGCAACCGCCAGATTCCCACGTGTGGATTCTCGGTGGAAAGGTTCCAGCGTTCGTGAAATCGGAGCAACCGCTCTATCCTGGCGGACCCGTCTGGCGGATCGAACTCGTGAGCCCGGTCTGGCCCCGGACGCCGGCCGCGTCGAGGTGACTGGATGCCAGCCGCCGTCAACTACCACGCTGTCGGTCGGTAGTCCTTCAGGGACTGGCCCCACACGTGTATCCCGGTGCTGAACCCGGTCATGATCGGGGCGGCGAGCCGTTTCGTCGCGATGGCCGGCGATGGCATCAACGACTGCACCGACGCTGGGACCCTCTGCTGACACCCTCGCAGCCCCCCCATCGCAACCCATTCCCCTCAATTTGCCCTGGCTGTGCCGTATGGGACAGCGCTCCCATCCTGAGCCGACCGATGATCGCCACAAAAACAGCCACAATGAGGCAGACGCGGCGGTGCCGCGCCCTCCGGCGCGAACCTGCTATCATCCTCTCATGGAGAAGCGGGTCGGCAATCGAGCGACCGAGAGGCATGATCCGGGCGCTCTGCAGCGAACGCTGGCCGCTGTGCGTCGGACCGGCGCGCTCGTGCCTCGCGGGGTATACCGCTTCGCCACCTTCGAGGAGGCCGACACGTGGATGACCCGCATGATGGCCCTTACGCACGTGAGCCGCAGCTCGACGACCTCGCCCGCCTCGGCCGCTCGCTGAACGACCATCACGTCCGATACGTCCTGATCGGCGGCTTCGCCGTCATCGCGCACGGTGGCGCCCGCACGACGAAGGACATCGACTTGCTCATCGACGCCGGGCCGGAGAACGTCGCCCGGGTGCGCGCGGCCCTGCGGATTCTCGAGGACAACGCGGTCAAGGAGGTCGGCGACGACGACGTCGCCCGTTACTCGGTCGTCCGGGTCGCCGACGAGATTGTCGTGGACCTGATGGCCAGGGCGTGCGGTGTCGACTACGCGGAGGCCTCCCGCGACGCGGTGATCGTGCAGTTCGCCGACGTGCCCATCCCCGTCGCGAGCCCGGAAACCCTCCTGCGCACCAAGAACACGGCGCGTCCCGGCGATGCGGCCGACCGCCAGTATCTTCAGGCGTTGATCGATGCCGTGGCGCCCGGCGACACCAGGTGATAGTGGGGCGAACGATCACGTGGCGGCGAGGCTGATGGGCCGGCTTGGCCTCGTCTTCGCCCTTCGCAACACCTCGGGTTTCGTGGCCAGGGCGGCACGGGATCGAGGAACGAGTGTCTCGAGGTCGAGTGGACACTCGAAGGAAGCCGTGAGGGTTCTGGCTGCAGGCGTGTCCCGATGTCGAAGCCAGCGCGGCGCAGACCATGGACACCACGCCCGTCCTCCCGGCATGACCCTCGCCGGGAGGCCGGGGCCATGCTCAATCCCAACTCGCGCCCCAGCCAGAGCCTGGCCATCTGCCAGTCGCGCCGGACGGTCTTCTCGGAGACCTTGAGGACCTCGGCCGTCTCCTCGACGCTCAGGCCGCCGAAGTAGCGCAGTTCGACCACCTGGCTCTTCCTCGCATCGATTTGCGCGAGCGCGTCGAGCGCCGCGTCCAAGGCCACGAGCGCGCTGCCGCGTTCCGGCGCCGGCAGCGCCGCCTCGTCGAGTTCGATATGCGCGACATCACCTCCGCGCTTGCGGGCACCGCGAGTCCGCTCCACGTCTACGAGGATCTGCCTCATCAGGTTCGCCGACACGGCGAGAAAGTGGGCGCGGTTCTCCCAGCGGACCCGGCGCACGTCCACGAGCCGGAGGTAGGCTTCGTGAAGGAGCGCTGTCGTCTGACCATGTCGTGCGAACCGTAGCCCTTGGCGACGACGCCGACAACGTGCGTGTCGATGCGGCGGCCAAGCGGGTGTACGTCGGTTACGGCGCCGGGGCGGTCGCGGCGATCGACGCCGGCACCGGGCGGACGATCGCCGAGGTCGCGGTCGGCGACCACCCGGAGTCGTTTCAGCTCGAAGCGTCCGGCCCACTCGTGTTCGTCAACGTCCCGACTGCCCGGCACATCTCCGTCATCGACCGGGTGCAGATGAAGGTCGTGGGAATCTGGCCCGTCACCGAAGCGGCCGCCAACTACCCTATGGCCCTGGACGAGGCGGGCCACCGCGTCTTCATCGGCTGCCGCAAGCCGGCCGTCGTGCTGATCTACGACACGGAGTCCGGTAAGCAGACGGGCTCCACGGCCGTTGCGGGCGACACCGACGACATGTTCTGGGACGCCAAGCGTCAGCGGTTGTACGTCAGCGCGGGTGAAGGCTTCATCGACGTCCTGCAAGCCGACGGATCGGCGTTCGCCCGAACGACCCAAATCCCGACGGCCGCCGGGGCGCGGACTTCCCTCTTCGTGCCGGCCCTCAACCGTCTCTACCTCGCCGTCCCGCACCGGGGCAGCCAGGTCGCAGAGATCCGAATCTACGAGGTGCACGACTAGCGCGGGGCTCCCTGAAGCCGGACGGTGGGTCTGGATAAATGCCGCCGTCTCTCGATGACGAGGCGCTCGCTACTTCTCAACGGGTCGCTTGGCTGCAAAGGATGACCAGGGACCGTGCGCCTTCGTCCGTTATGACCGAGCTGACCTCCGAGGGGAACCTGGATCCGTCCTTCCGTACGTGGATCGCCTCGTATCTCACCCGTCCCGTCAGTTGACGTTCGACGAACGTGGCCGCCGGGGGCGGGTTCTTCGGGTCTTCAATCCCTGCCCGGCCTGCCGCGCACAACTCCGCCTCCGTCATCCCGAAGATCGCGCACGCCGCGGGGTTCGCCGCCGTGACGGGTCCGCCGGGCACGGCGAGGAAGATCGCATCGAGGCTGTTCTCGAAGATTGAACGGTACTTGCGCTCGCTTTCCGACAGCGCGTCTTCCCCGCGTTTTCGTTCGCTGATGTCCCGCACGGTTGCCCACATGGCGGCCGGCTGTCCCGCCTGGTCACGGGATAGAATCGTGCGCAATTCCACGGGGATGATGGTACCGTCTTTCCGCCGGTACTCCTTCTCGTACACGTCAGAGTAGCCGCGCGAAATAATCTGCTCACGGACGATGCGGTCCTCTACGGCGTGCCACCGTTCGGGCGTCAGCTGCTGATACGTGAGCTCGCGGACCTCTTCGGCCGTGTAGTCGAGCATCTCGCAGTACTGATGACCGGCAACGACTCGAGCACGTCGAGGAGTCGCTGCCGTTCCTGGCGAGCGGCGTCCGCGGCCGCCTGGCAGTCGCGCAACACGCCTTCCGCCCGTCTTTGGTCGCTGATGTCCTGCACCACGCCGACCAACCGGGCCGGCCGCCCGCTGGCATCGGGAATGGCTTTCGCCACCGAACGAAGCCAGTGCATCGACCCGTCACGGTGACGAACGCGAAACTCCACCTCGTACCTGCCGTCGACTGTGGCGCGTTGGATCGCCCGCTCGACGTCGCCGCGGTCTTCCTCGAGAATGAATTGCCGCCAGTCCGATCGGACGGCGAGTGGCGTGCTGTCTGGAATACCGAACAGTCGATATAGGTTCCTCGAGCCCATCAGGACGCCCGTGCGCTGAGCGTGATCTCCCAGGGGGCCATCCGGCCGGCATCGATCAGGGACGTTCCGGGTCGACTGATGGTTGACGAGCGTCCACAAGCACCTCGCAAGTCCCGAGGACGAGGCCGGAGCAGGAAGGAACTCGAGGCGGTTAGGCTGCGGTTAGGCTAGCCTAGCGGTTGATTCGGATGCAAGTCGTGAGGCAGGCGTCAGGGAGGCGCCGGGAAATCATAGCCCAAGCGCAACAACTGTTCGGAAATGAAGACCCCAAACGAAGACCGGTTCACGCGCCGCTGGGCCGTTGAACCTTTCGCCAGCGTGCGGCAGCGTCACGAACTCAGGGAGTGCGCGATCGTCTTTCAACCACTGGCCGGTGTGATCGCGAAGACATGCGCTTCGCCCACCTTAGAGTCGGTACTCGGCCGGGCTCCTGTAGCCGGTGGCCGGGTGGCGATGCTGCTTACTCTTGTCTGACTATATCGACCGAGATCTCCACGGCCGGAATCGTTCCTCTGTTCTCAAGCCAGTGGGTGGTGTTCCTATCCTCTGGCCAACCTACTCCCGGCCCATAGTCCCTAGCGACTCCGTTTCGATGGTCAGTAATCGTTCCTTGCAGGATGTAGACGGTGCCCGGTCTGTCTTTATGGTCATGGATCGGGCCGAAGACGCCTCCAGGCTCGATGGTCACCATACGCATTCGAAGTTGGCGCCCTGCCATGCCCTCGATCTCAGGGCCAAGGTCGACCGTCGTAAGTACCTTCACGGCAACGCCTTTGGTCTCAGGTGCCACCTGCTCGTTGCTCATCGTGCTCTCCTCGCCGGTTGACAGGTCGGTGGCGCGGGGATGTCCCCGAGGTGGTGAGATCGCCTTCAATCCGCCCAAGCGCCGCTCGGGTGGCGCCCGTTCGAAAGCCGTGAGGACGTCGGGGACCGGAAGGCCCGGCTCGCTAGGTGTCGGGGTTCAGACTGGCCTGGCGGACGAACATTCTCCAGCGGCCGTTCTCGCGCCTCCAGACGTTCGTGAATCGGCGACGAACGACCAGCGAGTCCGGTTTCATGGTGACTCGATCCGAACCCATCCCCACAACGGTGTCGTCCGTCTCCCGAACGAGCTCGATCTCCACATCATAGGTGTGGTGAGCGATGATGCCGGCGTCGAGAAGCTCGAGGACCTTCCGTTTCTCGAGCACGCGATTCATCGGCGAGTTCACGACCAGCTGATCCGACCATAGATCCTCGAGTCGCGCGATATCGCGCTCGAGGAAGGCGCGAGTATGGTCGCGCTCGAGTTCAATGGCGCTGGCGTTGTCCGACGCGATACCTGGGGCAGTGATGATCGGCATGACAGTCCTCGGCGCGACGCTGCGGCGCGCGCCGAACCGGCGACGCGTCGCGATCGCGTTTGTGTGGCTCAGGTGTCCCTCGTCGCAGTGTATCAGAGCCGAAGACCCGCAGCGGCCGTGTGCCGCCGCGGACCCCACGCCTTACCGCACGTCCACGTTCATCTTCATCCAGATCGTCCGCCCCGGCTCCATGAGCCTCGTGCTCGGGACGAAGCCAGGTATCGCGGCGCCAGCCTGGCTGATGTGCTCGGCATAGGCGGCATCGAGGAGGTTATCGACGCCGGCGGTCAACAGCAGGCGCTTCTGCAGGCGGTACCCACCGTTGAACGAGAACACGGAGAAGCCGGCCGTGGGCCCGATGTCCATGCCGTTGCTCACGATGCTGCCTGAGCCCACATCCACCCGGTGCTGCGCGGCGACGAGGCGCGCCAGTGCGCCGAGCGTCCACCGCCGGTTGTCGTAGGTGAGGCCCAGCCGTGCCTCCGCGGGAGGCTGCTGTGCGAGTGGCTTGTGGTCCGTCGTATTGTCCGACCGGACGAAGGCCAGCGTCGCATCGGTCCTGAGGTGCTGCGCGATCGTGTAGGCCACGCTCGCCTCGGCGCCGAGGGTCGTCGCGTCCACGTTGCGCGACACGGCCGGCGTTGGCTGCCAGCGAATGAGCACATAGTCCTGGATCACGCCGTAGAACGCAGACACCGACCCGGACCACGATGTCGCCCTCCAGACCATCCCCGTGTCGAGCTGCGTCGTCTGCTCCGGACGCGTGGAGAGAAACGCGCTCTTGAGCGTCACCGGGTCCTGCTTGAGGCGCTCCCAATAGTCGGGGAAGCGTTCGACGTGGCCGACGCCGAACGTGAACCGGCCCGAAATGCCGGCCGCGTCCACGTCGCGCTCGTACCGCGCGAAGCCGTTGCCGAGCGTCTTGCGATCCGTCGCGCCCCGGGTGTCGTTCTTCGCCGGCGACGCGCCCGGACACATCATCGCGTTGACGCACGCGCGGCTGTCGAGGGCCTCGTGCCAATCGGCGCGCAGGCCGCCGACCAGGCGGCTGCGCGACGTCAACGCCTGCGTCGCCTCGCCGAGCAGGGCCACCTGCGTGAAGCGCATGTCTTCCAGGCGCGGCATCGCCTGGTAGGCTGCGGCCTCGGCCGCCGACGGCTTGTTCGTGGCGCCGCGACTCGTGTGGACGTTACGCTGCACGTCGGTGCCGACGACCACTGACGTCGTCCGTCCCGGCGTCATCGTGGCGACGATGCGTCCGCCGACTGTCTCACGGTCCGGGTTCATGACGGAGAACAGTTTCCCGGGCGCGCGCAGGCTGTAGTTGTCCATCACGTGGTCGATGTAGTTGTAGTACGACTGGAACTCGACGCGCTGAAAGAACGAGGAGGTAAAGCGACGGTCGAACTTGAGGGCGACGTTGTCGCGCGCGGCCCGTACGCCGTCCATCGTCCTGTCGGCGTAGGCGGCCTCGCCGTCACTGAGCGACCCCGACAGTTCGACGCGCGTCTGATCGTTGGGCGTCCATCCAAGGGCCGCGTTCCCGCTCCAGCGGGTGTAGAAGGAGTGGACCGCGGCGCCGCTGCCGTCCCTGTAGTCGTCGGTGTGCGAGCGGGTGGCGGCGCCTTGCACGTAGAACGACGGTACCGCCGCGCGGACGTCCGCCACTTCGTCATGACGGCCGAACGAGCCCGCCATGACCGAGCCGGCCATCGTGACGCGCGGTTGCGCCGCGCGCGTCAGGTCGCGCTCGAACAGCACGGTGCCAGCGGGCGTGCCCGCGGCGTACCGCACCGTCTGCGGGCCCTTGAGGACCGTGATGCGGTCGTACGCGGCCGGGAAGACGTATGCGGTGGGCGGGTCCATGCGACCGCCGCAGCCGCCGAGGATCTGCTGCCCGTCGAGCAGGATGCCCAGGCGCGATCCGGACATGCCGCGAAGAACCGGGTCGCCGTCGGTGCCGCCCTTGCGAACCACGCTGAAGCCGGGGATGGTCTTGAGGTAATCGGCGCCGTCGTGCGCGGGCACCGGCTGGCGGGGCGCCCGGGGGTCGGTCGTCACCAGTAGAGGATCGCCGATGGACGCCGGCGCCGTGACGACGACCGACGACTCCTGGCGGGCGATCGTCAGCACGAAATCCGCCGTCGCGTCGCCGTCCGGGGCGACGACGACCTCGTCGCGCACCGCGGGGTCGAAGCCGTCGGCTGTGGCGATAACCCGGTACCGGCCCGCAGGCAGGCCATCGATCGTGTAGCGACCTCGCTGGTCCGTCACCGCCACTCTCGTCGGCCCCGAAACGAGCGGGACCGCTTCGACCCTCCCAGCGGCCATCACGCCGCCGCTCTGATCCTTCATGGTGCCCATGATGCGGCCGTCCGCAGGCACGGCCCCAGCGACGTTCGCGAAGCCACCCATCACCAACAAGATGACTACCGCCAAGACCTGCGTACGAGCGCACTGCTCGGGTTTCATGAGATGCCTCCACGCGCCGCCCATGTCCACGGAACGGAGATGCGGCGGACGCCAAGGTGTTACTGCGGTCGTTCTGCGTGACACGTGCACAGCGGGTGACGGAAACCGGACCCCAAGGCCCAGAGAGCGTCAGTCGCGCACGAGGTTCACGCTTGCGAACACGAAACCGGCAGGATGGAGGCCAGCCAGGGCGGAGGCGCCGGCGGGATCGGGGTGAAACTACCGAAGGCCACGGTGTAGGGAGCCGGGAGGAACGAGAATGCCAGGTCGACGAATCCGGGGACCTGGTCCGGCAGGACGGCGATCGGGTCGAACGCCGGCGCCGTCATCGCGTCGGCCGGCTGCCCCTGGCACCCGCAGCCGCAGCGGACGGCACCGTGACGCGCCGCCCGCTTGCACATCGGGCACCCGTCCTTGGCGCCCGCCTGCCGACAGCAACAGCACGTGGCGCCCATCGAGGCGGCTGCGCCGCAGTTCCGGGCCGCATGGAGAAAGGGGGCGAAGCCCTGGGCCGCCAGGAAGAGCAGGAGGGCGCCGGCGAGACTGCGACGAAACGTCTGCATAGCCACTGCCGGCACCAATGGCCCGGCTGGATGCGAGTATCGTCCGTCGTCCCCGCCTCGCCAATGGAACGATGGTCCCAAGGAAGGGGGTACTGAAGTACTAGGCGCTCGATGGCCATTATCTCCCCAGCGCGGGGGACCTGGCAGTCCCGCCTACACCCGCTCCGGAACGACGCTCGGCACGAAGAGCATCGGGAGTGCGCACGAGCGAATCCACTGTTCGGCCCCGTACCGTGAGATGGCCAGACCACTGACACTGGCAGGGTTTGCCACAACCATCACCGTGGCGCGGCGCTCGCGGGCGACGTCCGCCTGGCACCGTGCCACCACATCGCTGACGCGCCCACCGAACGCCTGCGCGAGACCAGACGCGACGCGGCTGGCTTCAGCGGCCTCGGAGCCCGCTACGACGAGCGGCCGTTCGAAGATCCGCGACAGCGCCACCCCCTCATGATTTGCGCGTACGACAAGGTACCGGTGCCGGGCTCTCGTGCGCGACGCGCTCGGCCACGGATCCCATCCACCACCGGCTCGGGCCGCGGCGACCGTGGGTGCCCATCACTACGAGGTCGGTCTCGCGGGCCGCTTCGACGATCGCGGCGACCGCCGAGCCCTCCGCAATGGATGCCTGCACGGGATCCGCACCGTGCGCCTTGGCAAAGTCCCGCAGGAACTTTCTCGCTTGCTCGCGCGCAGCGTTTCGCTCCCGCTCGATCGTCGCCATCTGCTCGTGCGTGAAATAGGGCGGCGCCTCGATGTTCTCCACGTGCAACACGCGGAGCCGCGAGCCCAGTCGCGCTGCAATGGCTGCTGCGAGTTCTACCGCCCTGGCAGAGGCGTCACCGAAGTCGACCGGCACGAGAATCGTTGACGGAGGGCAGTTCCACATATCGTCGCACCTGAAGTCTCCCGGCCGCGGGCCAATCAACGAACTGCGTACGAAACACCTGCTGCAACTGCTAACCGCCGTCGGAGTTGCGCGACTATGACTCCACTGCCTGCGCAACAACCGTTCGGACCTCGAAGCGCGGCGGATGTTCGAGGTGTTTCTTTACGGCGCACTGACTCGCTGCCCGGATGAGTGCGTCGCGGTATTTCTCTGGGAAGTCCGCAGGCACCTCGATATCGAGAGACACCTTCCCAATCATGCCGGTCTGCGGATCCGGCTCCACGCGCTGGCGAATCTGGATTCCATCGGTCGGCAGGCCGCGCTGCCGGCAAAAACCCAGCACGTAGATGCCCGCACAGGTACCGATCGACGCGAGAAAGAGGGTGAACGGCGCGGGTGCAGAGCCTTCGCCGCCTGCCTGCGGCGGCTGGTCCGTCCTGATCGTGTAGGGGCCCGCCTGGGCATCGACACGGGCCCCACCGGGCAGCGTCATCGTCATCTCCACAGAAACCTCCAGGGACGCCAGGTCCGCTCGGTCGGGTGGGCAGCGTCCCCAACGGACCGAGCATGGCCCATGCGTCGATTGCTTCCGATTGAGAGATTCAAATCGCGCCGCTGAGGATTCACGGGCGACAACGCCCGCGCGCAACGAACCATGTAAAGGCGACGGCACCACAGTGGGCCCAGGGCCGAATGGTCGATGCGATTGAGCTTCAGCCGGATGCTGACAGGGACGGGGACGTCCCTTCGGCGTCCGGGTCGGCGTTCAGTCGGTACTTGTGCAACTTGTAGCGCAAGTGCCGTTCGCTCATGCCCAGCGCCCGGGCCGCACGTGTCTGCACGCCACCGGCACGCTCCAACGCCTCGACAATCAACGCACGCTCGAACTCGGCCACGCGGTCCACGAATGACGCGGAGTCCGTCGTGCTTCCCCCGCCGCGGTGCTCCGCGACCCGAATCGGCAAATCGGCGCTGGTGATCGTCTGTTCGCGCGCCAGCACCACCGCGCGGTGAATGATGTTCTCGAGCTCGCGCACATTCCCCGGGTAGTGATATTTCACGAGCAAGTCCATCGCCTCGCGGGAGACCATCTTCTCGGGCGTTTGGGATTCGGCCGCAAAATGCCGGAGGAAGTGGTCGACAAGGCGAGGGATGTCTTCGCGTCGCTCTCGCAGCGGCGGGAGATCGATCGAGACCACGTTGAGACGGTAGTAGAGGTCGTCCCGGAACTCGGCCCTGCTGACCATGCCCTCGAGATCGCGGTTGGTCGCCGCGATGACCCTGACGTCCACGCGGACCGTGCGAGTGCTGCCAAGACGCTCGAACGCCTGCTCCTGCAGCACGCGCAGCAGCTTCACCTGTGTGCTCTTCGGCAAGTCGCCAATCTCGTCGAGGAAGAGCGTCCCGCCGTCGGCCAGCTCGAAGCGCCCGCGGTACTCGCGATCGGCGCCGGTAAAGGCGCCGCGCTCATGGCCGAAGAGCTCCGACTCGAGCAGGGTATCGGGCAGCGCCGCGACGTTGACGGCGATGAGCGGTCCCTTTGCGCGCGGGCTCGCATAGTGAAGGGCTCTCGCCATCAACTCCTTGCCGGTGCCGCTCTCACCGCGAATCAAGATCGTCGCCCGGCTCGGTGCCGCGCGCGCGGCGGTGTTGATGGCCGCCGCCATTCGGTCGTTCGCGGTTTCGAGACCGGCCAGGCGGTAGCGCGTTTCGAGCTGTCGCCTCAGGTCGCGGTTCTCAGCCACGAGCGCGCGTCGCTCCAGCGTCCGTCCGATCAACACCTCGAGCTCATCGAGGTCAATCGGCTTCGTGAGGTAGTCGGCGGCTCCCCGTTTCATCGCATCCACGGCACTCGCGACGGTGCCGTACGCGGTCATGACGACCACCGGAATTTCCGGGTTGACCTGCCTGACGCCCTCGAGCAGGTCCAGGCCGGACGCGCCCGGCATGCGCAGGTCGGTCAGCACGAGAATCAATCGTGCGCGCGGACACTTCGCTCAGCGCCTCGCTGACGCTCGACGCCTGCAGCACCTCGAACCCGCGCTTCCGGAGGAAGCCTGAGAGGACGGTTCGCTGTGCCGCCTCATCGTCCACGACCAGGATGACGCGTTCGGGCATATGGAGACTCGTCCTGCATTCGACTATGCGACCGCAACCCCTTGCGGCACGTGAACGGTCATCGTCGTGCCTCGCCCCGGCTTCGACTCGACCTCGATGGTGCCGCCATGGGCGGCGATGATCTGCTGCGTCACGGCGAGACCGATGCCCGTGCCGTCCGCCTTCGTCGTGAAATACAGGTCGAAGATGCGCGGGAGATCGTCGGCGTCGATGCCGCTCCCCGTGTCTCGCACCTCGATCGTATGCTCCTTGGCGCGGCTCCTGGCGGTCACCGTCACCCGCCCCCCAATGGGCGTCGCTTCGACCGCGTTGCGAACCAGGTTGTCGAGGGCCTGGCGCAACTGGCCGGCATCGACCAGCGCTTGGCCCGCCTCCACGATGTCCGCATCGAGCGTCACCTCTCGGCTCTCGGCGAACGGCCGGAGGGCCTCCACCAGTCCGGTCACTTCCTCCCCGAGCGGGGCCGGCTGCGGGGCCAGACGTGGAGGACGGGCGTAGTCGAGGAACTGCTGCACGATGGTGTTGATACGCCGCGTCTCTCCTTCAACCACGGTGAGCAACTGCGTCATCTCGGTGCGGTCTTCCTCTGATGCACCCGCGGCGACCGCGGGGTACTCGCGGCGTAACCGCTGCACGCTCATATTGATCGCGTTCAACGGGTTCCGGACTTCGTGGGCCACCGTCGAGGCCAGCTCCCCCATCGCGCTGAGACGGTCGCGCCGGCGCAGTGCCGCTTCGGCTCGCGTGTGCTTCTCGCTCAAGGTGGCGTAGGCCTGCCGTAGCCAAACCGTGCCGAGCGCCAGCAGCGACAACGCGAGCGCGGCTGTCAGCGACACGGCCAGTCCAAGCGTCAGCCGGCGCTCCGCGCGCTCCAGTCCGTCGAGGCGCAAGCCGAGCCGCAGCATACCGGGACCGCCTTCGCCGATCGTAATCGGCCCGGCGAACTCCAGCACCTGGCCGGTGGACACACCCCGCTGCCGTTCGGCGACCTGGGTTGCGCCGGCAGTTGCCGGAATCCCGTCGTCCCCCGTCGCGGAGCGCGCGTGGGTTGAGGTTGGCAGTGTTCCGTGTGCGACGTGAAGATCGCCGCGGTCCAACGTGATGTAGGCCAGCTGCGGCGTGCTTTCCGCGATGTCACGCAAGAGGCTGTCGAGCGACACCTGCTTCTGCAGGGCTTCGATCTCGGTGGCGTCGGCGTTGAGGAAGATCGCGCCGCCGTTCGCGCGGCGAACACCGGCCGCTACCCGAGCGCCGCCGCCCCACCGTGCACTGTGCAGCTGTCCCACGATTTCCAGCTCCTCGCCGGAAAGGACGCGCTGCAGCAGGGCCCCTCCTGGGAAGCCTCGCCCCCCCGGCCCGAAGCCGTACCCGGGGCCGGGACCGCCACCCACTCCCGCCGTCGATAGTTCGCGCGTCCCGGCCGGGGAGAACACCGCCGCGCGAAACAGCTTGTTGCGTTGCACGATGTGGTCGAGCAGAGGCTGGTCCAGCGCGTGTCGCCGGTCCAGTTCCGAGAGTAGTCGTGCGTTGTCGAGGAGCCGCTCGGCGACCTGGCGCTCGGCCTGCGCGCCGGCGGCATCGTTGGAGCGGGCTGCTGCCGCGATGGTCTGGCGCAGGGACTGCGCCTGGTCGCGCAGCAGGCGCAGCAACTCGGCGCGAGTCGCGGAATACTCGAGCCATCCCACGATCCCGAGGCCAAGTGCCGCGACCAGGCTGGCGGCGACGATGCGCAACTTCATGACGGTCAGAGGATACAGAAAGGCGGCCAGCCGTTGCACGAACGGCCTTTTTTCTGAAGCGGCTGGGCGCTCGGTGGCCTAGCTTCCGGCATTTCCCTGGATGATGTGGGCAATCTCGAACGGTCGCCGTGAACTCGCCGTCGCGAGTTCCCGCAGGTTGCTGTCCGGCGCCGCCTGCGAGATGCCCGCCCGGTGCAGTCGCTCGATAGCGGTGTCGAGGGGAATATTCAGCTGATCGGCTATCTGTTGCACCGACTTCTGACCGTATCCGCCGCCCTCGGCGAGCGGAACGGACGCCGGCTTTGCCGCACCGACGGCCTTCACGTAGACATCCTTCGGCGTGACGTTATACCGGCTGGCGACGGCCTGCAGCGTCACCTCTGCGCTGTCAACCGGCATGCCCGCCTGCGAGAGATTGCGCATGGCCGCTTCGACAGGGACCTTGGTCGTCTCGGCGAACTTCGCGAGTGTCCACAGTTCGGCGTGAGGCACGGGCGGCTCCGTCGAAGGATTCGTCCACGAGTTCTTGACGCTCTCGCCGTAGGACACCACCGAGCTGAACGGCGGCATCCCGACGATCGTGAGCGTGAGCACCGCGGCGGCCACCCCGGAGGCGAGCGTCAGCTCGCGCCCGCGGCGGACACCCGCACCGACCTTCGACTTCACATAGGCCAGAATCACTCGCCAGTTGAAGTAGACGTGAACGGCAGCCGCGACCACGAACAGGAACGTGAAGACGGTGTGGACGGCCTGCCAGTTGGCCTTTGTGAGCCCGCCGAGGGACCACTGCGACCAGTTGGCCACACGCCCGGGCGGCGAAATGTACAGAACCAACCCCGAGGCCGCGATGACGAGGAAGGACAGGACGATGTAGAACGTCACGAACGCGCGCCAGTAGAAGTGGTCTTTCTTGTCGATGCCCATCGCGATCTCTCCGGATGATGGCCGATCGTGGCCATCCGTGGCTGCGGCCTTGGCGGCCACCCTCAGTACGACACGCTGACGCCGAGGCCCAGCGCGTGCGACGTGTAGTTGTAGAACGCGTCGTTCGAGTGGTGCGTCGTGTACCAGTAATCGACGACGAGATTGAGGCCGATCGGGCCCGTGCGGTTGCGCCGGACCGGCTGGGTCCAGGCGGCGCCTGCGCGCCAGATGCGATCCGCGCGGGTGCCGGCAGCCGCATTGACGGTCCCGTCGAGGTTGAGCGGTGGGCTCGCGCGATAGTCCTTGTGCAACCAGGTGCCCCCTCCCTCCAGTTGCGCGCCATTCGAGAACACCTGCTTCAGTGTTCCCCGGAGCGCATGCGCGTTGCTGGCGAAGGGGTCGTCGTAGATGCCGTCCTCGAAGAAGAGCGCCGGCGTCGTGACGATGACCGTGGGCAGGCCTCCAAAGGAGACGCGGCCCGTGTACTGCACCGACATGCCGGTGCGGTCGGCGAGGGATTGCGCGATGCGACCCATCACGGACACGAGGCGAGCCGGGTCCAGGCTCGACGACGGGCCGGCGGTGTCGACCGGCAGAACGGTGGTCATCGTGTGCCGGTACGCCCCGCCCAACCCTTGGCCGCGACCATTCCCGCCCGTCACCGATGGGGCCGATGACGTGGCTTCCGCGGGCACCGCGATCACATCCATGCCGGTCGCGTACGACTTCAAGCCGGCGCGCACTTCGGCGATCAGGGTCGTCCTCGACGGCAAGGTCACGAGCACGCTCCCGAAGATCCCATGCTCGCGTTGGTTCAATTCCGGCGAGTCGGGAAACGCCCGCGCGTCGAAACGGTACCCCGCGCGGACAGTCGCGGTGGGGCGCGGCCGCCATTCGACGTTCGCGAAGGCGCCGATGCCGTTGTAGTCCGCGGCCGCCCACGACGCGCCGTTCCCCCGCCAGGCAGCCGACCCGCCGATGAAGAGAGTGGGCCGGATCGAATCGGGCTTCGTGCTCCGCCACGAGCCGCCCGCGGTGTGGAGGTAGTAGCTCCAATCCCCGGGCGTGTTGTACGTCCCGGCGTCGAGCGAGTAGAACAGGCGCATCTGTTCATTGGCGACCCGGTGCTCCAGATTGACCGACCCCGCCGTCATTTGCCGCGAGTCGGCCACGGTCGTCGTCGCGCCATCGCTAGCGGTGAGCGGGGCGAGCGAGCGGCCGAATGTGACGTCCACGGACGGCTGTCCGGCGACCGGTGTCGCGACGAGCGCGGCCGCGGCCATCGTCAGCCACAGGGAGAGCGTTGCAGTTTTCATGGGAAGCCTCTCAGGCAGGCTGTGACGAGGACGGGCCGCCGCCCGTCCCCGCCACGACTGGAGCAAGCCTTCTCCACCGACCGGTTACTTCTGGGCGCCGCGCCGCATCCCACGGCCCTTCGGGCCGGTGCCGTCGCACGTCCCACCACCCGCCTGCGCACCGGGGCCGAAGCCGGTCCCGTCCTGCGGTCCGACGTGGGTCCCGTTGCCCATGCCACGCCCGTAGCCGCGCCCCCGGCCCTGGCCGGGGCCCTTCGGCGTGCCCGCCTGGAAGTTGTCGCAGATGCCGTCGCCGTTGTTGTCGACGAAGTTCGGCCCAACGGTCGTGCCCTGGCCCGCCGGCGCGGTCGTCGGCCGGGACTGGGCGGAGGCGGTCACCGCGACCAGCACGATGAACACGCCAAGTCCGAGAATCAGTGCCTTCTTCATGGGTTTCTCCGATCTGAATGCTTCATGCTTGCCTGGCGCGTATCGCCCGGCGACCACCATAAGGGCAAGCGGCGAGCCAAAGGAGGCGCGGGCGACGGCTCGCCGGCCAGAAGGCTGTAATCGACGGTATTGGAAGCACTTCGCGAGAGGTGGCGTCCTGGAGGCGCGGGAGTGGATTCCGCGGGAGCGCTACCAGCGTCGACCGGACGGTCGGATGATTCGACCATTTGGTCGAATGCACGCTGCTGGTGGACGACGAGCAGAGCCGTGAGGGGGCGCACCGCTATGGAATCGGTGGCTGTCAGGGGCATGCGGGGGCTCGGATCTCACGCGAGCGTGTGCTTCAGCGCGAGCTCAGAACCTTGGGTAGATTCACGATCGCTCGGACCGGTTACAGAGAAAACGCACCGTTTTCCGGGCCGGATCTGACCGGGAGGATGAAGGTGAGTAACAGGAGTGTAACGATCCGTTTCAGTTCCGTAACCCGCTCTCCACGCGCGGTCGAAAGAATGCTGCCGGATTCCACCCACATCCATCGCGGCACAACGGTTGCCCCTTGCTCGTAACGTCCCCCGCGGCGTAGGCCGATCTTTTTTTTCTCAACGGGCAGTCTGACCTGGAACTGGGCTTCCAGAACAACTGAATGGGTCGCGACGTTCGCATGGCGGCCGCCTGCGCGGTGCCGCTGTCTGCGAACGCTGCCGGCCATCTCGGTGCGACTGCCCATACCCGCGCGGCAATGGCTTCTTCGTGGAGGAGGAAGGATGAGGAACAGACGAGCGAACATCGTCGGGGTTGCGCTGCTCGGGGCGCTGGCGCTCGCCACTGCGGTGGCCGCGCAGACACCCGCGCACGCGGCCCTGACATGGCAGGGGAACGGCACCTGCCTGACCTGTCACGAACAGCAAGGGCGCGACATGCACGCCTCCGCGCACTACCAGTGGCAGGGTTACGCGCCGTACTTGACGACGGGCCCGGCCCTTCAAGGCAAGCTGAACACGTCCTTCAACAGCTACTGCATCAACATCCTGGGCAACTGGGGCGAGTGCAGCAACTGTCATGTCGGCCGGGGCCTGCAGCCGTCCACCACCGCCACGACAGAGCAACTGCAGGACATCGACTGCCTGGTGTGTCATCAGAAGAACTATAAGCGCGTGAAGGTCAACGGCGCGTTCGTCCCGGACACGGCGAGCATGACCATCACGATGGACCAGGCGGTCCAGACGGTCCACCTGCCCGAGCGGCAGAATTGCATTGCCTGCCATGCGAAGGGTGGCGGCGGTGACAACTACAAGCGTGGCGATTTGGCGCTCGCACACGCCAACACCGCCGACCGCAACTTTGACGTCCACATGGCGACGACAGGCGCCAATCTCCGCTGCCAGTCATGCCACAAGGTACAGAACCACCTGATCGCCGGTCGGGGCTCTGACCTGCGCGAGACAGACTACGACGCCGACATGAGCTGCACCACCTGCCACACGACGAAAGCCTCCGCCACCGGTCACAGCACGAGCGCGGTGAACCGCCACGTGGCCCGAGTGGCGTGTCAGACGTGCCACATCCGAGCCTACGGGCGCAACGCGGCGGACACGGCGGCCAGCGAAGCGACCGAAGTGGCACGTGACTGGTCGAGGCCCACCGAGGTGTCACCCGGGTCATTCCGGCCGACGAGCACGATGGCCAACAACGTCAAGCCGGTCTACCGCTTCTGGAACAAGTACAGCTCCGGCTACAGTCTCGGCGAACCCGCGGTCTTCGATGCCAGCACGAGCGCGTATGCGACGTCGCGACCTATCGGCTCGATCGACGACTCGACCGGCGGAGGCAAGCTCTATCCGTTCAAGTACAAGACCTCGTTCCAGCCGATGGCGAGCGCGCCGGCGGCCCTCGTGGCGGTCGACACCAGCGTGTTCTTCAAGACGGGTGATCTCGCCGCGGCGACGGTCGCGGGCCTCGCGAACATGGGCCTCTCGACCACGCAGCCAACGTCGATGGTAACGACGGACACGTACCAGCTGATCACCCACACCGTCACACCCGCCGCCAACGTCCTCCAGTGTGCCGAGTGTCACAGCTCCACCGCAACACAGATGAGCCTGCCGGCGCTCGGGTATGTGCTGAAGGGCACGATCTCCTCGGTGTGCTCGCAGTGCCATTCGGCCCGCCAAAGTCCCGGGTGGCAGTCCGTGCACGACATCCACGTGACGCAGCGGCATTACGACTGTTCACGGTGCCACAGCTTCACTCGACCGGAACGCAACTCGACCTCCACGACGTACACACTGAGTGTGACGAAAGCCGGGACCGGCGCTGGCACCGTCACCAGCTCGCCGGCCGGCATCAACTGCGGGACGACCTGCAGCGCGAGTTACTCGTCGGGAACGACCGTGACCCTGACGGCGGCTGCCGCGTCCGGCTCGGCCTTCGCGGGCTGGAGCGGCGCGTGCAGCGGCACCGGCACGTGCACCGTCACGATGAGTGCGGCACGGAGCGTGACGCGCAACCTTCAATCCGTCGTCGTCGTCAACATACGTGTTGAGCGTGGCGAAGGCAGGAACAGGGGCCGGCACCGTCACCAGCTCGCCGGCGGGCATCAACTGCGGGACGACCTGCAGCGCGACGTACACGTCGGGAGCGACGGTGACCCTGACGGCGGCTGCCGCGTCGGGCTCGACCTTCGCGGGCTGGAGCGGCGCGTGCAGCGGCACCGGCACGTGCACCGTCACGATGAGTGCGGCACGGAGCGTGACGGCAACCTTCAATCCGTCGTCGTCGTCAACATACGTGTTGAGCGTGGCGAAAGCAGGCACAGGCGCCGGCACCGTCACCAGCTCGCCGGCGGGCATCAACTGCGGGACGACCTGCAGCGCGAGTTACACGTCGGGAACGACCGTGACCCTGGCGGCGGCGGCCGCGTCCGGCTCGACCTTCGCGGGCTGGAGCGGCGCGTGCAGCGGCACGGGCACGTGCACCGTCACGATGAGTGTGGCCCGGAGCGTGACCGCAACCTTCAACCTTTCGCCGGCAACCTACACGTTGAGCGTGGCCACGGCGGGGGCAGGGACGGGCGCGCTGACGAGTTCGCCGGCCGGCATCAACTGCGGAACCGCGTGCAGCGCGACCTACGCGTCCGGGACAGCAGTGGCGCTGACGGCCGAACCGGGGTCAGGCTCGTCGTTTGTGGGCTGGAGCGGCGCGTGCAGCGGTACCGGGACCTGCACCGTCACGATGAGCGCAGCACGGAGCGTGACGGCGACCTTCAAGCGGGGCCACAAGACCAAGTGATGAAGGCACCGGCGTCACGCGAGGCGTTTTGTGATTGCGAGGGGCGAGGCGAGAGCCTCGCCCCTCGCATAGGCCCAGTCTCTCCTCTGGGGTCTCGGGCAGCGCCAGCGCCCTCCACGGCAAGGAACTGCATCGTTATGACCGGATTTGAGGGCGATTACGATCGGTCGATCGCAACGGCAAGTCGACCCCCGGCGTCGACGCCTTGTCACCTCCCACCGCCAACGCGCATCTTCTGGCTTAGGGGTATGTCGCACCCTATGGAACTGGGCGACGTGTGCGGCAAGCGAAGGCGGGAGTAGCAGGCAAACCGTCGATGCCGCGGGAATCCTCGCCAAGGGCCTGGAGGCACCGGGAACCGGTCATGTGGGCGGCGACTCGTCGCCCTGGTCGTCACCGCGCAATGGCCCACGCTGAAGGGCTGGTACTACAGCGAGACTGGTGCGGCGGCGCCGCCGTCCGGCATCACCTGGCGCAGCGATCTCGCCGCCGCGCTGAGTGAAGCCCGTTCCAACCACAAGCGAGTGCTGGTCGATTTCTCCGCGTCGTGGTGCCCGCCATGCATTGCCATGAAGCACGAAGTCTGGCCCGACCCCGATGTGGCCAGTGCCATCGACTCGAGCTATGTGGCACTCGCCGTCGACGCCGACCGCGACAACGGCTTGTCCGCGCGCTATCAGGTGGAGGGTATTCCCGCGGTGCTGATCCTCGACGCGGACGGCCGCATCATCAAGCGAAACGACGGCTTCCTGCCGAAGGCCGGCATGGTGAAGTTCCTGGCGGCCGACTAGCGTCAGGCTGCCTTTAGAGTTCCCCTCACCGCCTCGATCCTGGAGGTTCTGCGGACGGTCCCCCGCGTTCCCTCCCACAAGTACGTGATCACGAACGACCGAGCAGAAGATCGAAGCGCTCGAGTCGATCGGGCCGGAATTCGTGGACACAAACTGGCCACAAACTGGCATTCCGGCCTCTGTACGCACGAAACGCGAGGCTGAAACCTCGCGTTTTTCGGAGCATTTTGTTGGCTTGCCAGCCGTAGCTCGTTCGCTGACGAAGGAGGGTCCACCTTCGCAATGCTGCGGCTCGATCTTCCCCTCGCATTGCTACGGCGGACAGCCTTCGTGTGGGAGGGTGAGCGATGGCTTGCCAGCCGAAGCTCGTTCTTGGACAGGGAGTCGGCCCGCCTTCGCCCCAACGCATTTCTGAACGGGGCTACGGCGGGCAACCTTCGCGTGGGATTATGAGCGAAGGTTGGTGGACGGCACAGGGCTCGAACCTGCGACCTCCGCGTTGCGAACGCGTTTCACGAATATCACTCCATCACACCACAAATCGCCTGAGATCGCACTTGCTCCTTTGTTTTCAAGCCATTATCATGTCTCTGGCGTTGCGGTGTGACATCAGGTAAGTTGGTGTTGCACGCGCCGCGCACTCCTATTGCACTCCCAGATTTGGCGACGGTTTGGAGGCTACGGACATGAAGGCGTCGATCACCGAGGCGTTGATCCGCAAAGAATCCACTCGGCTTCAGCGGGAGGGCAAGCACGACGAACTCGACATCTACGACACCGGACAGCCGGGCCTCGTGGTGCGGATCCGCCGCAGCGGCAAGCACAGCTACAAGGTGTCGCTCGGGCGCGCCAGGTGGCTGACGTTGGGTAGAGTCGATGTCTTGAAACCTGCCGAGGCTCGGCAACTGGCCGTCCAGCGGCTGGGCGAACAGGCTCATGGAGTTGATCCCATTGCCGAGAAGCGCCGAGGCCGCACGTCCACGCTGGGCGCCTTCCTTGACGAGCAGTGGAAGAACGCGAACGGCAGCGCAGAAACCGCCGCTCGCGTGAAGCAGGCGTTCCCCGATTTCGTGCAGATGCGCCTGGGCGAGATCGAGTCGTTCGGCATCGAACGATGGCGTAAGGCGCGGCACAAGGCGGGCGTCACCAAGGCCACGACCAACCGCGACCTCGACGCGCTGCGCGCCGTGCTCTCGCGCGCCGTGACCTGGGGCGCGCTGAAGGCGAACCCGGTGAAGAGCGTGAAGCGCGAGAGTTGGACGTGCGCGGACGCGCGCGGGTACCTGAAGCCCGACGAGGACAAGCGGCTGCGCGACGCTCTTGCTGCCCGCGTCGAGCACATGCGGGAAGCTCGCGAGTCCTTCAACGCCTGGCGGCGCGAGCGGGGCTATCCCGAACTCCCTCCCCATCCTCGGTACGCCGATCATCTTGAGCCGCTCGTGCTCCTCGCGGTCAACACCGGCCTGCGGCGCGGCGAGTTGTTCTCGTTGCGGTGGAAGGACGTTGACATGGAGAGCCGCCGGGTGACGGTCGTCGGCGCGACGGCGAAGACCGGCGTCACCAGGCGCATTCCCCTCAGCGAGGAAGCGTTCGATGTCTTAACGACCTGGCGCTCGCAGTTCGGCGAGACCGTCAATCCACTCGGCTACGTGTTCCCCAGCCCGCAGACTGGCGGCAGGCTCGACAACATCACGACGGCCTGGGGTGCGCTGCGGAAGGCCGCGAACGTCACTGACTTCACCTTCCACGATCTGCGACACACCTTCGCGTCCCGCCTCGTGCAAAAGGGCACTGACCTTAACGTCGTCCGCGTGCTGCTGGGGCACACCTCGATGACGATGACGATCCGCTACGCGCACCTCCGCGAGCAGGACGCGGTAGACGCGGTGATGAAGCTGGCGGTGTAGCCCGACGCGTCTCGGACGGAAGGTGCGCGGGACCGGCGATCAACGCCTGCCGCCCTGGCGCGGCGTGGACCGCCGTGTCCGCGTCCATTCCTCCAGGTCGGAGAGACGGTACCGGATCGAGCGCCCGAAGGTGTGATACATCGGCCCGCCCCCGTGGCGGCGCGCCTGTCGCAGGTAGAACACCGACATGCCGATGAAGTGCGCCGCGTCGCGCTCAGTCAGGAACGCGGGCGGGACGTTGCACTGCCTGCCGTCCGCGTGAGTGAGTTCTTCAGCCATTTGGATCCGTCGTCAAACCGTTGTACGAGCACTGATGATGATGGCCGCGAAGCTGGCGGTTTCGTCAGCACCTTGGGACGCATTGTCACGGCAGGCGCTGCTTCGTGCTACCGACCGCCCCCTCCACCGTCACCATTCCGTTCTCCGACTGTCACGCTGCGCGCGCTCGCCTTGCCGTTTCGCGCTGGATCTCGCCCATCGTCGGGTACCTTGGATTCCTTGTTTCTCTAGGTACTTCTTGTTATGCCAGGGTTGCCGGTTTGATGGGGAGGCAAAGCTCCGCCCCTACTTGGCGGCGCTTCACCTCGACGCAGTTCGATGCCACGGGCGCTCGGACGACGTACGAGGGCGGCGGGACGTGACGACACCCAACCGCATCCCCCAGACTCTTCTGGACGGGTCGCACCCGCCCCACCTGCGCGCTCTAGGGGTTCGCCCCACGCTGCGGCCTGTGCAGGTTCCCACGGTAAGCCGCTTGTCCCCGTCCAGCGGAAGCCCGCCGGGCTTCTCGACACTTCCGCCGGTTCTTGCCGTCAATTGCCCGAGGTCGTCACCGACGCCGGGTTCTTCCTTCGATTCGCCGACCTCGACTCAAATGCGCCGCTCGGTCAGCGCCGTGTCGTTCTGGATGTCCTGCTGCGCGTCGGCGCGCTCCGCCGTGCCGTTCACGCCGTGATCGCCGAGGCCGTGCGCGGCATTGGCCACGCCGAATGCCCGCTGCTTACCGACAGCCGAGGGCGGGGGCGTGGCGGGCCACTTGCCGATCAAGTGCATGACGTGCGCCTTCAACTCTGCCGTCGTCATGTTCTGCAGGTCGATCCCCAGGCTCGTGCCGCCGGGACCGGCGATCTCCTGCCGCACGACCGGCTTGCCCTTCGCGTACCCGAGGAGCAGCGCGACAGCCTGCAAGGCGACGGCGGCATCCCTCGCCGAGCCGTCGCGCGACGCGATCTCCGTCGCGCGTTCGATCAGCACCTCGGCGTTCGGGCCGAACTTGCGGTGCAGTAGGCCGTCGAACGTCTCGCGCACCACGGGATCGAGCCGCTTCCGCCCACAGCCAGGGGGCGGCGGCTGGCCTCTCACAAAATCGCGCCCGCCGGTTTTTCGGCCTCGTGCCATCGGCTTTTCGTGGGGTTTCTATCGCGGTTTCGACCGCCACCGACCTTCCCGAGAAGTGTCGCCGAACGCGTTGCCGCGATCAAGGCTAAACCATTGAAAATGAAGGCAATATACGGTGGCAGCGAACTTTAAACGCAATCGTCCGGTGCCACCGAACATTGGCGGGGTGCCCGAGGCAAAAGACACCAACAAGCGGCGCGACGGAGGCGCGGGACTGACCGAGCGGCCAGCGGGCGTAGCTCCACGCGCTGCTCCTCGCGAGGAAGGCACGAGCAGGCCGGTGGAGGATCGCGAACAATCGGACCCCACCCCGTCCCTCGGGCAGATCACCCGCGACACGCGCACGCAGTTGCGGTGGTGGGCCGAGCCTCGTGGTGATCGATTTCGTCGTCGCCCTCGCGGGCCGACCCGCCGAGCGACACCAGAACGCGCGTGGGGCGCGCGAGGATGGCGCAGGCGGCGTGAGCAGCGCGGCTGCGACGTGCAGCGCGTGACGCGCGAAGAGGGCGTGGCGCTCGACGGCGTCGCCTTGCCACGACCATCCCGAGTCGCACCGGGTCGTCGCGACGACGGCATTCAGTAGGCGGTAGTGGTTCACCGAGAATCGCACCCCCACCCCCGCCCCTCTGCGGAAGATCGATGCTCAAGGTGCGGGCGACGTTGCCCAGCGGCGGCCCGTGCTTCCTGGTGGCGATCATCGTCGTCGCGAAGACCCAGCCGAGTGAACATTCCACACCTCCTCAAGCCCTCTCCCGCGCTCCAACCGGAAGCCCTACCCAAGCCCTGGTCAAGCCCTGCCTAAGCCCTGGTCAAGCCCTGGTCGAACCCTGGTCGAACCCTGGTCGAACCCTGGTCTAGCCCTGCCGAAGCCCTACTAAGCCAGGCTCAACTCGTCTTCACCCTGCGCGACAAGGAGCAGTGAACGCGCAGTAAGGCGACGGCTGGCACGGCGGGCGGGAGATGTTGAGCATGACGCGCCAGGTGGCGCAGGCGACGCGACCGGCGCGGCGGACGGCGTGAGGTCGAGGCGGGCGAGGAAGAGCGAGAACGGCGCGGAACGTCTATGCGCCACGTCGGCGATCACGTTCCCGTCGCCCTCGGCGAGGTCGAGCGCAGTGAGTTACCCTGCGCGGCTCGTCGCGAGGAGGCCATCGGCAGGACTGTGGGAGTTCGCGAGAAATCGGACGCTACCCCGCCGCCTCGCGAAGATCGAGGGGCAGGGGCGGGTGACGTTACAGCCCGGCGGCCCGAGCTTCCTGGTGATCGACCTCACCGTGGCGATCATCGTCTTCGACACGAGGAGCAAGGCGCGCGCGGCCCGCGACGATGCCCCAGGCGACGCGACCCGCGCGGCGGACGACGTGGAGGGCGTGGCGGGCGGTGAGCCGTGAGAACGGTGTCCGGGTGAACCAACCGGCCAGTAGTGAGTCATCGCCACCAACAATGTGGTCGCGGTGCTACGTGATCAGGACGACGACGGGAGGCGCGAGCGGCTGCGCGCGCCCTCAGAATGGCCCATACGGCGCGAGGACCGGCGGCGGACAGCGCGCGGGTCGCGGCGGAACTACCAGCCCGTCCCCCTTGGAACGGGCCGGTGGTTTGCACTGCTTTCGCCTTCTGAGGGGCAGCCCGCAGACCGTCCGACCAGTTCTGGCGGGCAACCCGGCGGGTTGCTGCCAGCGGGTCCGTTCACGGCGCATGTCCGCTCCCGACTGCGGCTTCCGGGAAGGGGGCGACACAAGTGGCGTCGCCTCGGCACTTGCAGCAACCGCGTCTCAGTCGTCGCGCTTCTGCTTCGGTTCCAATGCGGTTAACAGCACGATCAGCGCCCGCTCGCTTCCCGTTTGCCTGGACGTTCCAACGACGACCGTTTCGCCGACGTTCATCTCAAAGCTGCCATCGATCAATGGCAAGGCATCCTTCGGCGCGTTGGCGTCATACAAGCGGACCCTCATCTGAGACGGAGTAGCGTCTGTGCCGTAACTGGCGACACTCGCTCGGTAGATTGTCCCTTCCTCGCCACGGATCGACGTAGTTGAAGCCGTATTCAAAGTCCCTTTGACCAATGTCATGTCCAGCAGGCGGAAACTCTTGAACGGGAGGAACCCGCTCGCATCCGCGAGGGCTTTTGCCGCTCCTGGCGGCAACCCTGGTGTAACTCCTCCCGGCTTGGTCTCAGCCACAAGGAGGATCAGGTGGAACGTCTCTGGATGCTTGATCTGCGGCGCCTCTGCGGCGACCGAGCGGACGCAGACCAACGTCAATAGGGCAACTGCTACAGCAAGTCGGGGTTTCATTGCCTTCGTCCTCCCTGTTAGATCGATAAGTCCGGGTTGATTGACCAAACGATCCTGGTACCTCCGGGCGTCGTGTATTGCAGTTGCTGGCGGTGTCCACCGTTGGTCTTGATCGGGCGTGGCATCGGTGCCGTTGTTGGAGACAACACGCTGGCGGTGGCCGGAGCCTTTGCGCCAGAGGGCCAGGGAAGCCAGATGAAAAGCACCAGAGCGGAGGCAAAGGCGGCAACAGCCGCAAGCGGCACCGCCCAACTGACTCTCGCCCGTCGTGGTTTCACAGCGACAGCGCGGATTCGTTGCCGCATGCGCTGCCGCTCCGGCTGTGATAGTTGATCTCCGTCCGCAGGGTCGCCACGCAAGAGCGTCTCTCGCAGAGGATCGTGCATACCTTTCACTCCGCCGTTCTGCTGACCAGCGTTTCCGACAACTGCTTCCGCGCCCTTGACAGGTGCCACCGCACGGTCACGCTCGACACGCCGAGCATGTGGGCGATGTCCTCGACCTGCACGCACTCGAAGTAATGGAGGATTACGATGACCCTGCGTCGAGGCGTCAGGCGAGTCAGCGCGGTCTGAACAGCCAGTCGGGCAACATAGGTAGGCTCGGGACTTGGGTCGGTGATCGACGGGGGGACCAACGCCGGTCGCAGTCGCACCCGCCGCCGCCGCCACTGATCGCGACAGGCGTTGACGAGCACTCGGACGAGCCACGCCTCTTCGCTGTTTGTCGCACTCGGAAACGCTCGTTCAGTACGGGCCACGCGAAGGAATGTCTCCTGCACCAAGTCAACGGCTTCGTCCCGGCTTCCCGTCATCCGGCGGGCCAGCCGATACAGCCGCTCCTGGTGTACCTCAAACGCCCGTTCAAGCCGATCCCGGTTTGTCAGCGGAGCGTCCTCTGTGACATCGACCATCACTGTCGCCGCCATACCCTAACAGACGCACGAGAGGCCGAAACTGTTGGTGGGAAATTCGCTGGACAGGGGAAGACGCGACGGTCGTCGCCGCCAAAAGGCCGCAATCCGCACGACGGCAGCGTCCTTCGCGGTCGGTGCAGAAGGACTGCCGCCGCATCCGATGCAGCACGCCGCCAGCAGGGCCACCAGGCCGACGAAAACAATCGGTAAGGCATCGGGTGGACACGGCGGACGACGGGCGGTCGGAGTATACGGCACAGGTGCCGCCGTACGGAAGGCGAGCGGGGTTTCCTGGCGAGCGGGGTTCCACGAGAGAGCATTCAACTCACCGATCACGACGCCGAGTTCCACGCGCCGCTCGTCGCGAGCAGGGCAGGCAGGCGGATGAGGGACGCGAGGGATCGGACCCTACCCCGCCACCCTCAGGAGAATCGGGCGGGAGGCGCTGGCGGCATTGCCGCCGGTCGCGCGAACTGGCGGTGATCGACTTCGCGCCGATCATCCCGAGGACGGCTGGCGAGCAGGCGCGTGTAGGCCACCAGGGTGACGCAGGCGACTCGACACGCGCGGCTCACGGCGTGCCGGTCGAGGCGCGCGGCGAGCGCCTGGAAGGGGCGCGTGACGGCCAGGGCGATGCACGATCAAGGCTGCGCTCGTCGCCGTCACGGGGATCGCCGCGAGTTGAGATGGTGACGCGCGCCGGACGCTGCACGCTGGGCGGCCCGAGCTTCCCGTTGATCGTCGTCACCATCACCATGCTGGTCGCGCGGATCGCGAGCACGACCATCGACGAACAGGCAGGCGCGGCGCGCCACGACGCCGCAGGCCGCTCGGCAGGGGCGGTGGATGATGTGCAGGTCGTTACGGGCGAGCGAGCGGGTGGAACGGGGTGTAGACAGCCATGACGATGACGGTCATCGTGGCGTCGCCGTCGCCGCGATGACCACGAGTCACACGCTCTGCTCGTCGCGAGGACGGCATCGGCAGGCCGGTGGGGGTTCGCTGGGAATCGGACCCTACCCCCCGCCCTCGGGAAGATCGAGCGGGACATGCGCGCACTGCTCACCCCTGCGGGGGCGTGCGTCTTCACGATCAACTTCGTGATCCCGATCATCATGCTCGTTGCGTTCGTCGCCATGACGACGGTCCAGCGGGCAGGCGCAGGCCGCCAGGATGGCGCAGGCGGCGCGACCGGCGCGGCGGACGACGGTGTAGCCCGCGTTCCGCGCCCACGCTTCGCGAACGGCGGCTACCGCAGCGGCATGGTCTGAGACGAGGGATCGTCGTCAGGCGTGCGATTACCGGGAGGACGCTGATAGGCAATCCGCGCGGCCTGGCGATCCCAGTCGGTCGGACCTGGGTACGTCTTGTCGTTGGTATTCATCACAGAATCGTAAGTGACGTGACCGAATCCAACGGCGTGGCCCATCTCGTGCTTCCGGCAGTGACTTGGAAAATTGTCTGTAAGATCGTCGGACCAAGGTTCAAGCCAGATGGTCGCGCTCGACACCACGCGGTCTTTGGCGACCACGCGTGTCGCGCCGCCAAAGTTCGTGAGTGCGCCCAGATCATTCGCTCGGGCGACAACGATCACTCCCGCCCGCTTGAGAAGCACGCTCGTGCCCGGGAGCGGCGACTCCAACGTGACTGAGGTGAAGTCGCCGAGTCGGCCATCTGTGAGTTGCAGGAATCCCTCACGAAGATCCGCGACCATGCTCGCCAGCTTTGCTGCACTGATCTCGTGATCGAGAACGACTGCTGAATCGGCTGACCCGCTGGTGTATTGGATCTCGCGCGTCAGGACGACCAGCGCGGGGGTGGACATCCAGCGGGTCAGCCCGATGCCAGAGGGACGCAGGGACACGTCGAAGGCAGTCAGGTTGAAGCTGGCTGGGATAAGTGAGATCACCTCCGACGAATCGTTCGCACGGACAAAGGTCAGTCGGGGCACGTAGCTCGGACTGGTCGCGGAGAGCCGATATTCGGACGCACCGGGAAACGAAACCACAAACCGGCCATCCGCATCCGAACTGACGGGAGTACCGTTGTTCACGCGAATCAAGACCCCGCCTACCTGGCGACCGCTGAGGGCGTCCACTACCTGCCCTCCGGTCGTGTAGGTGGCGTCCGATGGAGATGGCGAGGTGGGCGCACTCGGCGCGGGTCCGACGCCGCACGCCGCGACACCAAGCAGGAGAGGAATGCCAACGGCCCACCGGATCATGGCGAACCGTGCAAGTCGCATCAATCGAAGGGCAGGTCTCACGAACGGGGATCTCCAGGGGCAGGCGGCGGCGGGCAGTATAGCGGAAGGAAGCGCGCGGCAGCGAAAGAACTGGCCGCGATTGCGACCCTCGTGATGAGCAACGCGGCGACGACGTGCAGGTCCTGGCGTCGCGGGGAACGGTAGAAACGCCGCATGGGCGGGCTGCACGATCAGGCTCGTGGTGACCGACCGTCGTCGCTGTCACGATCCTCATCTTCGTCGTCCTGATCAACCCGACGCCGCGCACGAGCAGGCGTGTGTGGGCTGCCAGGATGCCGCAGAGCGCGATCAACGCGGCGGACGACGGCAGACCGAGGCGGGCCGGAAGCACCGTGGACGGCGCGTAGGCACCACGGCCACAACCGGCGTCGTGTCGCTCGTCGCCCTCGCCTCTCCAAGACGAGTTCTACGCGCCGCTCGTCGCGAGGAAGGCATCACCAGGCCGGTGGCGGTTCGCGAGGAACCGGACGCTACCCCGCCCCTCGGGCAGATCACGCGCGACGCGCCCACGCAGTTGCGGCTGGTGGGCCGAGTCTCGTGGTGATCGATTTCG
This sequence comes from uncultured Acidobacteriota bacterium, assembly GCA_963724775.1. Lineage (GTDB taxonomy): Bacteria > Acidobacteriota > Vicinamibacteria > Vicinamibacterales > Fen-181 > CAVRWB01. The sequence goes on along the minus strand of CAVRWB010000009.1, from coordinate 169,044 downwards.
TCGTCGCGATCATCCTCGCGGGCCGACCCGCCGAGCGGCACCAGAAGGCGCGTGGGACGCGCCAGGATGGCGCAGGCGGCGCGAGCAGCGCGGCGGGCGAGTGCGCGCGAGGAGGGCGTGGCGCTCGACGGCGTCGCCTTGCACCACCACCCCGAGTCGCACCGGCGGTCGTCGCGACGACGGCATTCAGTAGGCGGTAGGGGTTCACCAAGGATCGGACCCCACCCCCGCCCCTCTGCGGAAGATCGAGGCGCAAGGTGCGGGCGACGTTGCCGCCCGGCGGCCCGCGCTTCCTGGTGATCGCCATCGCGATGGCGATCATCGTCGTCGCGGCGACCCAGGTCGATGCCGGGTGAACAGTCCGCTCCTCCTCACCCCCCCCGCGCTCCAAACGGAAGCCCTACCCAAGCTCTGGTCAAGCCCTACCCAAGCCCTGGTCAAGCCCTGCCGAAGCCCTGGTCAAGCCCTGGTCAACACCTGATCGCCCGCGCGACGCGCCGCCGGTCGCGTCCGGCCAAACGTCACCGACGCACGTCATAGTGTCATGCGCGTGGGTATGTGTGCCGCGCTGCTCGTTTGCATGCTGGGTGATGGCGATCCCGTCCCGGCTCAGACCGCAGGGATGCCCCAGGCACCAATTGCGCCGCCACCGTCGTCCAGCGGCGCCGTGCAGGGGTCCGCTGGCTGGCTCGATCTTCGCGACAAGACGGGTGAGGGCCGGGCGCCTCTCGTCATCGCCGTGCCGTGGGCCACGGACTCGCTCGGCCTGCCGAAGGGCTGGTCGTTCCGGTTCGAGTCGCCCGCCGCCTGCGCGACGTGTCCCGATCGCGCGGGTGTCGGCACACTCTGGCACACCAGTGGAACGCTGGCCTGGCAGGTTGGCGCTGGCAAGTACGGCGCGGGCCTGACGGGGCAACGCGGAGCGCGGCTGCCGCTGTTCATGACCGCGCCGGGCAGTGGGAACTTCGTGCCGATGGCATCCGACGTAATCGTGTCGGACACCCGCACGCAGTGGGTGCTCACGCTGAGTGCCGAACACACCGTGTTGGCCTCCCCTGGCCGCACGATGTCGCTCTTCGGCGACCTCTTTCTCCCGCTTGGCTCGACGCGACGCGCGCCGAAGACGGTAGACGTGCGAACGCCAGCGACAGGCGGCACTCATCGGTGGTGTGCGCGATCCGGTCGAAATGATCGCTGCCTGCGGGTTTCCTTAACAACACGCCGACCGTGCCAGCCTCTGCGCAGATCGCCTCGGACAGGCGCGCCAGGTCGAAGCTCGGTCGCCACCACGTCAGCCTCGTCGTGGCGACGACGCTCGTCGCGCCGATTGTCCCGACGGCGCGCACGAGCAGGCTCACGGCCCGCCTCAGAGCGTCTGGTCCGGTACGTCAAGGCCGTGGTGTCGATTGACTTGCGCTGGGTGTTCCGGCTCTCTAACGATGCTACGATTTGTACGGGAGGCTGGAATCGTCATGACCATTCGTAGCCTCGCTCCGTTCCTCGCCCTCGTCTTCACTACTGCCTGTGCGTCTGCCTACCGGACGCCCGTACCCAACTGGGAACGCTACCCCGAGGGAGAACTCGCTGGCTTCCTCCACGCTCCCGGCGAACAGGTCGTCAGTGAGGTGCCGGACATAGTGGTGCAACGGGCGCGGGGCAGGATTGCGTCACCCGCCGCTGAGGGGCAGCGTGAGTCACGGCTGGAACTTCTTCGACCGGAGCCGACCGTGCGCGTGGCAGAGAATGAGGGATACCGGACACCCGACCTCGCGGCGATAGACACCAACGTGTTCGTGGTCGAACTTCGTGGTCCAGGCACCAGTCAGCGGGTGCGAACTGTTGCAACGCGGAGCAACACCTTCGACTTCGGTCCCTTGCCCAACGGGACGTACACACTCAAAGCGACGGCTTCCGGTTCCGCAACGGTTCCCGGCTGGTCGTCGAAGATCAGAGAAGTCGTTGTGTCTGACTCCGCTGATCCCGCTGCCGAGATCAGGGTTTGGTAGCAGCAAATCAGCGCAGCGCGTCCGAACACCTTGGTGAGCAAGGCCGCCCCCGATATCCGACTGCGCTACTTGGCCGGTCACGAAGTTCGGGCCGCGACACCGATGAAGAGCCAGCCGAAGAGAGCGACGAGGCACGTTAACAGCGAGAACACGACGCCGAAACGATCACCGTCGCGGTAGGCTTTCGGCAGCCGGTACCCGATCTCCCAGAGGAACATCGCGAGCAGCGCGACGGACAGCACGATGTCGATCCTCATCGGCAGTACTCTCTCACAGTGAAAGCGTTGCGCGGAAGGGCGCATGGGGCCCACCACGATGGCGCAGGCGGTGCGATCCGCCCGGTATAAGACGTGCAGGGCGGGCTGGTGGCTGGCTCGCTGACCACGAGCGTCGCCTATCGAGGGATGTCGAGCGCCTTGAGGCTGAAGACGTAGGCGACAAGCGCGTCGAGATCGGTCTTGGACAACTTCGCAGACGAGGGCATTCCCGTGGCTGGTTTGCGGTCGCCTCTCGCCGCCTGAGGATTGACCAGCACCGCCCGAACCTCGGTCGCGTTCAACTTCGTTCCCACACCATCGAGGGGATGGCTCGGGTTCCCGCCTTTGCCTGCCAGCGAGTGACACCGAGCGCACTTCTCGCGCGCGTATACCGTCGCCCCCTGCTTGATCTTGGCGTAATCGGTCTCATTACTGCTCTGGGCGTGGAGTGCCATCGTCGCTGCCGCGATGGCGACGACTAACGCAAAAGTCCTCATGGTCTCGGTACCTCCGTTCGGCGAGCAGTCTGCCACGATGCTCTCGCCACCGCAAACACGACATCAAACATGCTCACGCCGACCACGATGGCCGTGACGGACGCGAATGCCGCCGGTGGGCTATACCGAGCAGCCGGTGTTCCACGCGCCGCTCGTCGCGAAGACGGCATCAGTAGGCGGGTACGGGTTCGCGAGGAATCGGAGCCTACACCCGCCCCGTCGCGCAGGTCGCGTCGGCCCGGCGGGCGGCGTCGAACCGGGTGGCCCGAGCTTCCTGGTGATCCAGCACGTCGCCATGCTCGTCGGAGTACAATAATCACCGGCCTTAATCGCGCAGCGAAGCCGTCTTCTTGGGAGGCGAGGTATGAAGACCGCATCGGCCTTCATCGTGGTGGTATCGCTGTCCGTCGTCGCGGGCGCTCAGACGGTTCCCCAGTTGGCTGGGGTGTGGAAGCTCGACCCGGCAAGATCGGGCATCGCGCTGGGCCCGAATGTGCGCGAGATGACTCTCACCATCAAGCAGACCGACAACGAGGTCGTGCTTTCGCGGGATGTGGTGCAGGAGGCAGCGGGGCCGAGAAACGTCGCCAAGCTGACATACCGCATCGGGGAGGTGGCGACCAACGCGCCCGAGGGGGTGTCGGAAACGGCCACGGCAGTCTGGTCAAACAAAGGGCGGCTGGTGATCTCCGGCGAGCGAATCCGCCGAAACGGAGTAGCGACTCGCTTTCAGCTGATAGTTGGTCTTTCCGCGGACGGCAGGGAACTCGTCATGGAGGATGAGGAGTACCTTTGGGCAAGCATAGGAAGCACCGCCTCATCCAGACAGGTACTTCATTCGGGAGGCGCGGTAGATCCTTCTACCGACAGCGACAGCGCAGCCGCGCGCGCGGACAGCCAAGCTGCCCCAGGCAGCGCGGCGGAGGACGCGGAGGTCGAGGCTGGGCGGCGGCGACGGGCCAGGATGGCAACGAGCCGCGCCCGACGAACACCGGGCTGATCACGCCGCGCGCCTCCAGGGCATCCACCGCGAGAGCCTGATCGTGTACAACTCGTCGGTCCCCGTTTGGGACACCAGGAGTTCCACGCGCCGCCCGTCGCGAGTACCGGCATCGGCAGGCCGGTGGGGGTTCGCGAAGGACCGGACCCCTACCCCCGCCCTGCCGGGATGATCGCGACAGTGCGCGGGCGACGTTGCAGCCCGGCGGCCCGAGCTTCCTGATGATTGATTTCGTCGTCTCGATATCGTGGTCGTCGCGGCGGCCAGGGCGACGACGGGCGACAAGGCGCGCTCGGGCCGCCCAGGACGCCCGAGACGGCGCGACCGGCGGGGCGGACGACGCGCGGGTCGTGGCAGGTGGGCGACGGCAGGAACGGCGCGCGGGCGGGGTGAGGCGACGGAACTCTTTACGATTCCGTTGACTTGTTTCGCGGGACGGCGAGAATCACGAGAAGCCGCTGCCGCGACGTGCCGGTGTCGCGCATACACGAGGCGTCGATGTCCCAACGACCCGCGAGCGTTTGCGTTCTCGCCATCCTTACCACTTTCGTGGGATCCGACCTGGCCTCGCTGTCCCACGACGATGCAGCGCCACCGAGGCAGTCGGTGTTCGTCGTCGCGCTCGCGGCGCGTGGTGCCGATGGGGCGTTTCGCGCTTGCCCATCGCAACCACTTTCGTCCGCCTCGCGGCCACCACGGTTCCCTGGACCCGAGCTTGCCGTGCCCGCCGCTCGTCTTGTTCCCGGCGGTGTCGTGGATGTCGCGCTGCGCGACGAAGTGCTCAAGGTGCTGAACAAACAAGGCCGGTTGTCGCTCGCGCCCACGTTGGAAGCCGCCGATCTGGTGCTCATCGTCCAGGCGAGCTACGCCGCCTACTATCACGAGGAACGCGCGTTGCCGGAGGCCGCCCGCCCCAGGTCAACGCCCCCTCCGCCGCGACCATTCCCCCTGCCCTGGCCGGACCACTCCGAGCCAGCGCCTGCGCCGCCGCTGCCCGAGGCTCCCGACAATCCATTCGGCAGATCCGGCCCGTCGCTCAGCATCAACAAGATGATCCCCGACATGCCGCCGAACACCCGCATGAGCCTCCTGGCCGTCGCCGTCCCGGCGTCCGTCTACCGACGGGCACCAGCCGATGTCGCCGCCCTGCTCGCCGCGCAGGTATGGGAAGGCTGGGACCAAGTGCCGATCCGTAAGGGCGTCATCGGGCGATTGTCGGCGGATCCATTGGTGCGCTCGTTCGCCAAGGGGCGCGATGAGGCATTCACGCCCCACGGCTGGCCCGTCGTCGAGATCCGGCGTGCTCCTAGTGGTCACGTCGTCTGCGGAACCGCGTCACCGGCTTCGGCCTCTCGCTCAGGCGCCGAGGACGCCGCTGTCGCGGGGTCGGGTGACGCCGCCGATGCCGCTTCGGCGGCGGTCGTAGGCGGGAAGCGGCCCGTGGTCGCGCGGTTCGCGACGGGAGTACTCGCCGTCGCCGTTCCCATCATCGCAAACGACACGACCGGCGCGCCCGTGAGTGATCTCCAGGCGTCCGACTTCCGCGTGTTCGACAACGACACCGAGCAGCGGGTGGCGCACGTTCTGACTCCGGCGGAGCCGCTCGACATCGCATTGGTCATCGACACCTCGGCGAGCGTGAAGCCGCGCATTGAAGACTTCAAGCTCGCGGCGACTGCGTTCCTCGATACCATGCGAGCGGAGGATCGCGTGCTCATCGCGACGTTCAACGATCGCGCGTACCTCGCGTGCGAGTTGACCGACGACCGGCAGTTGGCGCGTCAGGCCATCGTGGACGCTCGTCCCGGCGGTGTGCTCACGAGGCTGTACGACTCGGTCGAGGCCGTGATCTCCGAGAGACTCGACCGCACTGGCGGACGGCAGGCGATGGTCCTCATCACTGACGCCATCGATGTCGGCAGCGGGTGGAGCACCGCCGACGCCACCGTCAGGCGGTTGCAGTCCTCGAACGTCCCGCTCTACGTGGTCCGCTATGACGCGGGTCCCGACGCGGGTTGGACGACGGCCCATGCTCCCTGGCCGGAGGCGCTCGGGCGGAAGGAGTTCGAGGCGACGCGCCTCGGCGACCGCGCATCGGCTTTTCTGTCCGAGGCTCTCGCGAGCGGCGGCCAGGTGGTGTCGGCGTCCACGCCCGACGCGATCATGTCGGGCATGAAGGAGATCGCTCGCGAGTTGCAGCGCCAATACCTGATCAGCTATTACCCATCGCCCGTGCCCACCGATGGGACATACCACCGGCTCCGAGTCGAGATCGCGCGACCCGGCGTCACGGCGCGCGCGCGAGCGGGCTACCGCGCGCGATAAGAGAAGACAAGAGGCGGCGGTGCACCGAGACGAACGGCGCTCGTCGGCGTCGCCTTGACGATGAGGAGTTCCGCGATCGGACCCTACCCCGCCCTGGTGCGAGCCGATCAGGCCAACATCGCGGCTCTCGCCGCACGAGCAGGGAGCGGCGTCGCCGCGGACATCATGCGCGATGAGCACCACGAGCGCGAGATGGCCGGTGCGGGCAGCGAGGATGGCGCAGATGGCGCGAGCAGCGCGGTGGATGACGGGCGGGGCGTGATAGCGAGAAGCGGCCAGGACCGCGTCCAGGCGGGGCGCGATTAGTTTCGTCGCGATCGAGTTCGTGGTCGCGACCATGGTCGGTGGCGCCGCGCGAACGCGGTCATCACTGACGCGTCGTACCCTTCTTGGCCTTCTGCACTCCTCGTCGGAGTTCCTTCACGACATCCCAGACCTTGCGCCCGGTCACATCTCGATAGAGCGGACCCATCGATTGGAGTTCGCCCCACACGACGCGGAAGGCTACGCGCCCGTAGACGTGCGCGTACGCCTGGAGGTCGGGACGCTTTTTCAAAAACACCAAGAACTGCTCGCCGAGACCGGGTCGCGGGAACTCGGGTTCGTACGTCCCGCGACCTCCCTTCCGTGCGATCTTCACCCTGTCCCACTCGTGGAACTCGCCCTTCACCACCTGGCGCACGGTGAAGTAGTAGATCGAGTACCGACGGGAACCCCGTCTGACCGATGTCCACGCGGTCCACGCGGTTATCCTGGAGTTCCACGGTCAGCACCGCGTCTGCTTCGGCGACAAGATCGTCGAGCGTGGTGCCTCGCTTCGGCTCGAAGTACTCCACGAACAATGGCCCAGCCGCGTCGGGGTCGATCCGTCCGGGCTTCGAGCCAGCCACCGGAGGGAGCGGCACGGGAATGGAGACCATCCAGGCGAGCCAGCCGCCTCCGACGACCGCGATGATTACGACGATAGCGGCAACCCAAATAGTGCGTCGCCTGCGGGTGATCTCTGCCATCGAGGTATTAGACACCGGGCGGAGGCGGTAATGGTATTGCACGTTCGCGCGCGGCGCGACAAGGCGTGTCGGGCCGCCAGCACAGCATCGCGGCGCTCATGCCGGTCGCCTGTCACCGACCCCGAGTTCCACACGCCGACCGTCGCGAGGCGGGCATCAGCAGGCGGGTGGGGGTTCGCGAGTAATCGGACCCTACCCCCGCCCCCTCGGAAGGATCAGGTGGGCCACCCCCTGCCAGGTCGGCCCAGGCGGCGGGCGCCGTCTTGATCGACCTCCTGGGAGCGGACCTGATGATCTGTCGCCGGAACCAGCACCAGGAGCGCGAGGTGGCGCGTGCGGGCCGCCAGGATCGCGCAGGCGGCGCGACCGGCGCGGCGGACAACGAGCAGGTCGTGGCGCGCCGTGAGGGGCGGGAACGGCGTGTGGGCGCCGACGGCGCGAGGCTTGGCGGCCCGGCAATCGATCCGCAATTACACGCCGTGCGCGACGTAGCTGCCGAATCCGAGGCTCCCATACTTCGGGAACATGGCCGCGAACTTCCGCCTCAGATCGGGGTCGCCGCGCAAGGCTTGCTCGTACCTCGAACACCCTTGGCTGAAGGCAGCGTACAGCCCCTCGATGCTGATCACGAAGAGATCTGGCTGCTGAGGGACGGTCCTGATCGCCCCGTGGGCGAACCCCGTCGTGAGCGTCATGCGGTACCGGTCGTTGTGCAGGGTGAACGAGTGCAACATGGGGTTCCGGCAGCCGAAGTACACCACTTCGGCAAGCTGTCTTGCGGACGGAATCCCCTCAAACAGGAACCGCTGGCAGAACCCAATGATCCGCTGCCCGGCCTCCCTCGGCGAATCCGAACCCGAGTAGAACTTCGCCAGCAAGTCGATCGCGGCCATGATCACCATCGTCGTGGCGAACAGCCGATGCGGTTCTCGCAGCGCCTCCTCCACGACCCGTTCTTCAGGGACGAGCTTGCCGATGAAGCAGTCCTGGATCTCACGGCGGACAAGGTGCAGCGGGCTTCGCAGCGGCCCGCTCTGCTCCGGCTCGGGCGGCGCGAAGAAGAAGTCGATCTCCTCCTCGATGGTCATGGCGCCATTCTACGCCGCTGCTCCACCGGCCCGAGCTTCCCGGTGATAGTGTCGTCCTGATCACCATCGCCGTTACACAGATCACCGCGACGCCGTGCGCGCGGCGGCCCGCCCACCCTGGCCCGTCCCGCACGATCAGGCCAGACCGCGACCGCACGTTGTCCCATGCGGCGCGTCAGGATGACGCAGGCGCCGCGATCGGCGCGGCGGGCGACGTGCAGGTCGTCGCGAGCGAGCAGCGGCAGGAACCGCGCGCAGGCGGCCAGTTCCACCGGCCATCCGTCGTCAAACGGCGGTGGGCTACGGTCGCCTGCGCGTCGCACTATCTTGCGAGCGCCAGCCTCACATCGAGGCCTGAAGGTGCCCCAGGTATGGTGGCAGTGCCGATCTCGTAGTCTTGGAGGACAACAGCGGTCTTCCCAGCAACCGAGCCGACCTTCGTGTCGAAGTCCACTCTCACCTCATGCTCGTTCAGCCGGGTCGGAACGAGCGTCAAACTGATCTTGTCCTGGTCCAAGGTGAGTGTCATTGTCTGACCTGACCTGCCTTTGACTTGAGGGTGGCCCAGCACTCTTCCGTCCTTGATGATCTCAAACTCAAGACGCAGGTCCTGCTGTTCTCCAGCGCCTGCCAGTCGAGAGTCTGACGCCCGTTCGTCCCACACGCCATCACGGCACACGACTGTCCCCGCTTCCCCTCGAATCCTGACTCTCGCTCCTGGTGAGTACGCAAGTCCGCGATCGTCGCGGCACAATGCGCCTGACTGTCTTGGCTGGTCAGGCGACGCAATCATCGAGCGGGACACCTCGGCCACCGGCAACAAGAAATACTCCTGATGCGACGCCGCATTGGGGGGTGGCGTGATCGCCCATTTGTCGCCGTCGGCAAAGACCACCTCGACGAGACCGATTACAGCTTGCGCTTGGATGCCCCTCGATGCCTTCCACTGAAGAACGTCTCTGACGGGAAGGAGCGCCAGTTGGACTTCTGCCGAAGCGCCTGGATCGAGGACGACGGGAACACGGTCCGCCGTCACGGCGATTGAGGGTTGCGATGGCTCCGGGTACTCCACAATTGCCGCGAAGCTCGCCGACACGATCGCCTTCTCGGACACATTACGAACCGTGACGCGCGTGAAACAGTAGTTGCCGTCACCGGTGGCTGCCGTCACTCGGATCGGCGCGCCGTGCTGGGTCATCAAGAAGCCGGTCGGCACACCCTTTATTACTACCGAGCCGCTGGGCGTTTGTGAGAGGGGAACTGGCACCGCTCCCGCGCCGCGCATTCCTTCAACGGAGATGGCGAGCACGACCGCTCCACTGCCGATCGTGGCAACGACGGCCATAGTCAACACTAACGACTGCACGCGATTCATCCTGGTCATGGAATCTCCTTTCAGGATTCGTTTGATGCGGCTCGCCAAGCTCGGCGCCTCGATGCCCATGACGGCGCTGAGCCAACCCCCGGAGGCACGCGTGGCCAGGACACCGAGGGCGGTGGCGTAAGCCTTCGCGTCTCCGCAGATCTGCACTGCCACGTCGTCGCACCGTTGTTCGCGGGCCTCGCGAGCCAAGTGCGAGAGCCACCGCGCACCAGGCGAGAAGAAGAGGAACGCCTCGACCAGAGCCTGAATCCCGGCGATCCGTTGGTCACCTGCGCGAAGATGCTCCAACTCGTGCGCGATGACTGGGTCGAGGTGTTTGGGAGAGAGCGTGATGTCGAGACCGCAGGGAACAATGAGGCTCGGGCGTCGCCAACCGGTCGCGGCGGGATACTCGATCTGACTCGACTCGACGACGGTGACCCCGGGAGGATAGCCAAGGCGCTGGGCCAGCCGCCTGGTGGTGTCCGCCACGATTCCCGAGTCCAAGGGCGTTGCTCTTAGTCGGATCCACCAACTGCTGGCAACCGCGAGACCGAGGCGCACCACCAGCATACTGACGATCGCGACCCAGGCAACGGCGATCCAACCAGCCCACAGAGGCGTTCTCGCGAGAATCGTATCCAGCGTGCCTGCCGACGGAAGTGAGTGAGAGAGGCCGTTCGGACTGCCGGTCTGGAACATGGCAGTCCCAGCGTCCCCAGCGATCGCTATCGGTACAGCCGCCAAACCGTCGGGGTGCGCGAGTACCCACCAAGAGATCGCGCCCGACACTGTTCCCGCGAGGAGCGCGGCGACAGCCACCCAGTGACGTACGGATGGAGAAGCGCCACGATGAGTCTTGGTCAAAGTCCACGCGCACAACGCGAGCAGCGTTGTTGACCAGACCGAGAGCACAACGGTGTAGCCGAGCGACTGGAACGCCGTGTCGAGTGAAGCCGACCAGCCTGCCGTCACTGGTCACCTCCTTCCAGGTCGTCGAGCAGTTTGCGGATCTCACTCAACTCGGCGCCGCTGATCCGCCGCCCCGCCAAGGCGCTTTGCAGCAGGCTGCGAGCGGAGCCGTCAAACGCCTGTCGCAGAAGAGACCGAGCGAGGTGTTGCTGCGTCTGCCCTTGAGGCTGGCTGGGTTCGTAGACGTGTGCCCTGAACCGCTCCGACCGCTTCACCAGACCTTTCCGGTGCATGACCTGAAGCTGCTTGAGGACGGTCGTGTAGCCGACCTGCTTGGCTGGGTGCAGAGCGTCGAAGGCTTCCTTCACGGTGCATGGCCCGAGTCTCCAGAGGACGCGCAGGACATCGAGTTCGGCATTGGTGGGATCGGGGATCGGGCGCTGCTTGGTCATGTCGTAGGTGTACTACGACTGTTGTCGTATGTCAACGACATTTGTCGTAGTGTACACCGCGAAGTTGATTAGGGTGTCGAGCGCCCGAGGGGAGCCACGCGGTTGGCGAAGGCCAGAGACACGAAAGGCCAGGCGCGGCTGCAAACAAACCACCGGGCGGCGCGAGGAGCCGCCGCCCGAGGTCATGGGCAAGCAAGTCGTCACGGCGAAGGTCACCGTCGCCCTTCCGACCACGACTTCCACGCACCGCCCGTCGCGAGGACTGCATCGGCAGGTCGGTGGGGGTTCGCCAGGAATCGGACCCTACCCCCGCCCCCCTCGGCAAGATCGAGGGGCAGGGCACGGGCGACAGTTGCCCTCCCGGCGGCCCGAGCTTCGCGATGATCGAATTCGTCATGGGATCATCGTCGTCTTCGCGGCGACCAGAGCGATGGCGCGGCAACGGGTGCGCGCGGCGGTCCACGGTGGCGGCGCGCTGCGACGGGCGTGCCGGTCAAGCGTGGCGCGATTGGGCCGACGACGAAGCCTCGCGCGCAGCGGACGGTCTGCTGCGGCGGGCGCGGCGATGTTGCGCCCGACTGTGCGGCTGCCCCCTCAGCCGCAGCCGAAGTTGGGCGCGCGCTGCACTCCTATTGCACTCCCAGAAACGAATGGCCCGACAGGATGCTGTCAGGCCATGGCGGCAATCGCTTGATTCTATTGCGTTTATTTGGTGGACGGCACAGGGCTCGAACCTGCGACCTCCGCGTTGCGAACGCGGCGCTCTCCCAGCTGAGCTAGCCGCCCACTCGATAGGCAGGCCGTAACCGTCACGGCCAGAACCCCGATTCTAGCACGGCCGCTTCGAGACCCGCAACACGACAGGACGCCGGGAGAAGCGGTCTCATCGACCGGTATTTGCGCGAATTCTCGATTTGGCGATTTCACGATGTCGCCCGTCAGTCATCCGGGCACGCCTGGCGCGATTCTCGATTGAGACGTTGAATGCTGTGCGGGCGTCGCCCTTGCTGGCGACCGGCGTCCGTGAATTGCGAAATCGCCAAATCGCCAAATCGAAGAATCGCAAAAATCGGAAGAACGTCCCCGATTGTGCTTGCGGCAATCCGGCACCCCGTCCGTGTATTCGGCGCGCATCCGCGCCCCCCTCAGGTTTTTCGCATCTGAGAGTTGGCATCACACTTGCCCTTGCACAAGACGTCGCGCCGATAACATCCGGGAAACCATGAAGTCGGCGAGAGCACCGTGACGGTTCCGTCAGCGTGATCTCAGTTTTGACATGCAGGCGCGCGTATGTGGGATTGGCTGAATTGCGTGGTGCTGTTCCGGCACGAGTACGGCATCTGGTGCGAGGACGGCGCGGTGTTCCTCCGGTGCACGCGATGCGGTCATCGCTCGCACGGGTGGGACGTCGAAAGCCGCCCCGAGCCGGCCGAAGCGAAGGTGGCCATGCCGCAGCCACGCCGCTTCCCGAGTCTCGGCCGCCAGAAGGCGTAGCGGGCGCACCAATCCGGCGTGCCGGATGCCGCGAGAACGCGCGCGGCCCCAAGGCGCGCGGCCCGTCTTACCGATTGACACCCTGCCGTAACGGCGGGGACAATACCGCATGCCTGTCCCACGGATTTCCAAGGAAGACCTCAAACTGCGCCTGGAATCGCCCGACGAGGCGTCGCGGCCCACGCTCTTGGACGTGCGGCTGAAATACCCCTACGAACACAGCACGGTGCGCCTGGCCGGCTCCCTCCGCTTCTCCCCCGGCGAGCTCGATGCGGCCCGCATCCCCAAGGGACGCGACGTCGTGGCCTACGACTCGGACCCGGACGAAATCACGAGTTCAAGTGTCGCCGCCGAACTCATCAAGCAGGGCTACCATGTCGCCGTCCTGAAGGGCGGCATCGCCGAGTGGCTGGCCGCCAATCTGCCCGTCGAAACGAAGGACGCGCCGAAGGCCGCGCCGCCGCCAGGCGCCGCCAAGGCGTAGACGCAAACGACCGCCGTGCATCCACCGACACGCGCGGTGGCCGCCGCCCTCCTGGCCGCCATCGCGTTCGGCCTCTTCTTCTCCACACTCCTGCCCGGCCAGGACCTCGGCGACACGGCCTCGTTCCAGGCGATCGCGGGGGAACGCGTGCTCACGCCGCGGCAGGGCTACCCCCTCTACTTCGCCGTCGCGGGCCTGTTCGTCAAGGCCATGCCGTCCAACCCGGCGCGCGCGACCAACCTCGCCTCGGCGGTGGAGGCTGCTCTGGCCGTTGGCGTCCTCGTCCTCGTCGGCGCGGAGATAGGCGGGCACGCTGGTCGCGGGCATCGCCGCGGGGCTGTGGCTTGCCGGCTCCTACACCTTCTGGTCGCAGGCCATCATCGCCGAGGTCTACTCGCTGCACGCCCTGATCGTCGGCCTCTGCCTGCTCGCGCTCCTGCGCTGGCGGCGACAGCCGTCCACCGGGAGGCTGGCGCTGTTCTTTGCGGCCTACGCGCTGGGATTCGGAAACCACCTCCAGAGCGTGCTCCTGCTGCCGGCGTTCGCGCTGTTCCTGCTCGTCTCGGCGCCCGACGGCCCCGTCTCGATGCTCCGCCCCCGCACCATCGTCCTGGCGCTGTCGATGACCGCGCTCTTCTCGCTGCAGTACGCGTGGAACTTCGCGACCCTGTACTTCGAGCCGGACCACGGGCCGTTCGCCGACCTGCTGAAGACCTTCTGGTTCGACGTCACCAAGACCGATTGGCGCTCGAACATGGTCGCCACCATCCCCTGGTCGATGCTCGACGACCGCTTCGCGATGTACTGGTTCGACCTCCGCCAACAGGTCGGCGTCCCGGGCGCGGTGGCGGCCGTCGCGGGCCTGGCGTTCCTGCTGTGGACCGAGTGGCGCGTGGGGCTCCTGGTGCTCGCGGCCTGGCTCGGAAACTGGGCCTTCGCCTTCACGTACAACGTGGGCGACACGCACGTCTTCTACCTCCCGTCCCACCTGTTCGTCGCGCTCGCCGCAGGGTGCGGCGCCGGGTGGCTGTGGCACGGCGCCCGGTGGCACCTCGCAAAGCGCTCGCCCGCCGGGCGGCCACGTCCCGCGACCGTCGCGCTCGCGACCACCCTCCTGCTCGCCTACCCGGCCTGGCGCGCGTGGGACACCTACCCGGCGATGGACCGGAGCGCCGACACGTCTCCGACCGACTTCTTCGACCGGCTGACCGTGGGGCTGTCGGGCAACCGCGAGATCTTCGCACGCGACATCATGTGGCAGCTGCACAACGGCCTGGACTACTACGGCAAGTACACCAAGCCGGGCTTGCCCATCCTCGACGCCCCGCCCTCGATCCTCTACTTCCCGTTCGTGGTGTGGGACAACGCCGCCATGGGCCGCGACGTGGTGCTCACCGATCACGCCGCGGCACTCGCGCGCTCCGCGTACGGGTCGCTCCTGCCCGTCGAACGCGACACGCGGCTGCCGGTGCCGCGCTTGAGCGAACAGGTGGCCTCGCTTCCCGCCGGCACCCCTTACGTGCTCGGCGTCATCGAGCCGTACCCCGAAACGCCGCTCGACCCGTCGGACATGGCGGCGGTCGCCGCGCTCCTGAACATTCCCGGCGGGTTTCCGGCCGCGCGCTACGCGGTCGTCGCCGGGAAGATTGGTGACCGGCCGATGCTGCTGAAAGCCGCGGCCACGCCGTTCCGCACGTCCGTGCGCCTGGCCGGCCGCCACGTCGAAGCCCGGTTCGAGTGCTGGCTGCCGGCGGACACCATCCGGCGCATGGGCTTCGGGCACGTGATCGTGGACCGCCGGCACGTCCTCACCCTCGACCGCGGCGCCTCGTTCGTGGCGCTCGATGCGACCGGCCGCTCCGCCCTCGTCGCCTGGGCCGGCGGCCTGCTCTCCCCTCAGCCTCGCTGGGTGATCCGGCACGAGGCAGTCAGGCCGTGATAACGTAGCGTTAACGGTTGAACCGTTGACGGTTGACCGTTGCACCGTCAACGTCACGCTGACGCTGAACGCTGAACGCTGCACGGTCATCGACCTGGTGCAAGCATGTTTCCCCCCTCCGTTCTTGTCGCCCTCCTCGTTTCCGCCGTTCTGCAGCCGGCCCCGCAGGATCTCGCGCGGAACCTGCAGCGGAAGTACGAGCAGATCCAGAGCTTTTCAGCCGATTTCGAGCACGTCTACGAGGGCGGGTTGCTGCGGAAGAAGGTCACCGAGCGAGGGACGGTCGTCGTCCGCAAGCCGGGCATGATGCACTGGACCTACACGAGCCCGGAAAAGAAGGAGTTCGTGTCGGACGGCAAGAAGCTCTATTCCTACATTCCGGACGACCGCCAGGTGATCGTGAGCCCGGTGCCACCCGCGGACGAGGCCAGCAGCCCGGCGCTGTTCCTGGCGGGCAAGGGAAGCATTGCCCGCGATTTCAAGGCGTCCGAGGCGTCGGTGCCCGGCCTCGCCAGCGACGAATACGCCCTGAAGCTGGTGCCTGCCAAGCTGCAGGAGGAGTACCGACTGGCTGGTGCTGGTGGTCGCGCGCGGGAGCCTCGAGTTGCGCCGGCTGGTGACGGCCGACTCCCAGGGGGGGACCTCGACCTTCGTCTTCAGCCGCTTTCGCGAGAACGTGAAGTTGCCTGACAACGCGTTCACCTTTAGAATCCCTCGCGGAGTGGAAGTCATTGATGGAAGCCGCTCTCGCTGACCGCCCTCCGTCCGGCATCGCGAACCTGGAGGTTCGCGCCACACCTCTCGTAGAGGTTCGCGCCACACCTCCCATACAAGTTCACGCCACACCCGTCTTAGAGGTCCGCGACACACCTGTCAGGATCTCCGCCTCACGACTGTTGGTGTGCCTCCTGGCGCTGGCGCTCCTCTCCGGGTGCGCCTCGACGTCTACCCTTCAGAAGGGGCGGGACGCCGAACGCGTGCAGGACTACGACCGCGCCGTCGCCGAGTACACCAAGGCCATCAAGGCCGACCCCGCCAACCAGGACGCGCTTCACGGGCTGCAGCGGGCGAAGCTGCGGGCGTCGGAGTACCACTTCAACCGCGGCCGCCGATTCGCGGCGGCCGCGAAGCTGGAAGAAGCGCTGGTCGAGTTCCAGGTCGCGTCCGAGCTGAACCCGACGAGCGGGGATATCGAGAAGGCGCTGCGCGAAGCCCGCAACCAGGCGAAGGCCAGGGTGATGGTCGCCCGCGAGGGCAAGACGGAGCTCGAAACCCTCATCGATCGCACCCGCGACGTGCCGCCACCGGGGCTCGACCTGCCGAAGGCCCTCAAGCTGCCGGCATCGCTCGTCTTCCGCGACGCCAGCTCGCGCGACGTCTTCACCGCGATGGCGCGGTTCGCCGACGTCAACGTGCTGTTCGACCCGGCGTTCCGCGACGCCCCGCTCAGCATCGACCTCCGCAACTCCTCCTTCGAGGACGCGGCTGACCGCCGTCTGCGGCACGACGCGCAACTTCTACCGCGTGACGGCCGCCAGGGCCATCACGATCGTCCCCGACACGCCGGCGAAGCGGCGCGAGTACGAAGAGGAAATCGTCCGCACTTTCTACCTGAGAAACGCCGACCTGAAGGAGACGATCGACCTGCTGCGGATGGTGATCGATCTGCGGCGGCTGAACGCGATCTCGGCCATCAACGCCATCTCGGTGAAGGACACGCCGGAGCGCATCCAGGCGGCCGGCCGCCTGATTGCCGCGATCGACAAGGCGCGGCCCGAGGTGGTCATCGACGTCGAGCTGCTCGAGGTGAACCGCACCCACCTCCTCGAGTACGGCCTGCAGGTCGCGTCTCCCGGCAGCGCGGGCATCGACGGCACGATCGACATCAACCGGCCGGGCATGACGCTCCAGGGTCTCCAGAACCTGACGCCGGCGGGCGTCTTCCTGACCGGGCTTCCCGCGCTCTACTACCGCCTGCTGAAGTCCGACACCAGCACGCGCACCCTGGCGAACCCGCAGCTCCGCACGTCGGAGGGCATCCCCGCGCAGGCGAAGTTCGGCGAGCGCGTGCCGGTGCCCGACGACGACGTTCTCCCCCATCGCGACCGGCGGGGTGGCGCAGCAGCCGATCACGTCGTTCAACTACGAGAACATCGGCGTGAACATCGACATCACGCCGCGCACGCACCACAACGACGACGTGTCGCTGACGCTGAAGCTCGAGCTGAGCAGCATCTCGGGGACCGGTTTCGGCGGCCTGCCGACGTTCGGCAACCGGTCGGTGACCACCGTCATCCGGCTGAAGGACGGCGAGACGAGCATTCTCGGTGGACTCATCCGCGACGACGAGCGGACGACGCTGGATGGCGTACCCGGGCTGAGCGACATCCCGGTGATCGGCAGGCTGTTCGCGAAGAACCACCGGGAGCGCCAGGAAACGGACATCGTCCTGACGCTGACGCCGCACATCGTCCGCGTGCTGGATGTGACCGAGGCCGACTTGCGGCCCTTCCGGGTTGGACGGGATGCCGGCACGAGCTTCATCGAGCTGCCCCCGGTTGAAACGCCGCCGCGCGACAAGCCGCCCATCCCGCCAATCAAGACGCCGGATACGATCAAGGACAAGAACTGAGAACGGAGAACGGAGAACAGCCTGCGGCGGTTCAGCGTTCCACCTTCTACGTCACGTTCTACCTTCTACGTTCTACGTTCTCGGTTCAAGTTCTCCGTTCCCAGCTTCCCTCGCTACTCGACGCGGGCGACCTGTGCGCCGAGGGCCTGGAGATTCTCGAGCAGGTTGGCGTAGCCGCGTTCGACAGTCTCCAGCGGGCCCAGGCGGCTTTGGCCCTCGGCGGCGAGGGCCGCGGCGGCAAGCGACATGCCCGACCGCAGGTCGCGGGTGTCGAGCGCACGACTCCGGAGGGCCTTGGGGCCGGAGATGATGATCCGGTGCGGATCGCAGAGAAACAGGTCCGCGCCCATGCCGCTCAACTGCTCGAGCGCGAAGAGGCGGAGCTCGTACATCCAGTCGTGCAGGAGCGTCCGGCCCTCGGCCTGCGTGGCGAGCACCGCGATGAGGCTGATCAGGTCGCTGGGGAATCCCGGCCAGAGCCCGGTCGTGATGCGGCTGCCGCCAACCGGCGTGGACGGCTCGACGCGAAAGCGGCTGTCTTCGAGCGAGCACCGCACCTGCATCCGCTCCAGGACCGACGCGATCACTTCCATGTCCGTCGCGCGCGCGCCAGTCGATGTCGATCGAGCCGCCGGTGACCGCCGCGACGACCGCCCAGCTGCCTGCCTCGATGTAATCGCCCGCCAGTTCGTGCGTGGCGCCGCCCAGGCGCCGGGCGCCCTCGATGCGGATTGTCGGGGTGCCCTCCCCCGACACGCCAGCCCCCATCTTGCGCAGGAACTGGCACAGCTCGACGACGTGAGGCTCGCAGGCGGCGTGCCGGATCTCGGTCGTGCCTTTTGCCGCGGCCGCGGCGAGGACGCGCGGTCTCGGTCCCGGTGACCGACGCCTCCTCGAGGTACATCGACGCGCCCACCAGCCCCTCCGGCGCCTCCAGCAGGTGCCCCTCCCCTTCCAGCTCGCGCGCGCCCATCGCCTTCAGCGCGGCCAGGTGCATCGCGATCGTGCGCCGCGCCGGGAAGTCGCCCCCGGGCGGCGCCAGGTGCGCACGCCCGCGGCGGGCCAGCATCGGCCCGAGCAGCAGCACCGAGCCCCGGAGGCGGCCCACGAGCCGGCTCTGGGGCTCGTCTCGCTCGAGGCGGGGGCACCGAATCCGCAGCGTGCTCGTCCCCATGCCCTCCACGCTCGCGCCGAGGTCGACGAGCAACTGCGCCATCACCCCGACGTCCCCGATCCGGGGCACGTTGGTCAGGACGCACTGGTCCTCGGTCAGCAGGCACGCGGCGATCAGCGGCAGCGCCGAGTTCTTGTTGCCGCCGACGGCGACGGTTCCCGACAGCCGCCGGCCGCCTTCGATCAGGAGACTGGACACGGGAAGAACCTCCGACATTGGCGAACGACGATTGATGACTGGCGATTGATGATCTGGGAAGAGCCACGCCTCGGTGTCGCCGTCCATTCGTCATTCGACAATCGTCAATCGTCAATCGTCAATGCGTTGACGTTGTCTTCGAACTCCCCCACCCACCGTATCTCTTCCCGGAGTTGGACGCCAAACTGCCGGCGAACCTCGGACTGACAGAGGCGGACGAGGGCGCGGATGTCGGCAGCGCTGGCCGTGCCGTCGCTCACGATGAAGTTGCCGTGCGTCGGCGACACGCGGGCGCCGCCAATGGCGCGGCCCTTCAAGCCCGCGCGATCGATCAGCGCGCCCGCGGACGCCGGGATGCCGGCCGGAACGTGGTCGCGCGTCGCCTCCGGGTTCTGGAACACACACCCCGCGCTCGCGGCGCTGAGCGGCTGCGTCCGCTTGCGATACGCCAGGGAGCCGCGGGCAACCGCGCGGAGATCCGCCGGGTCGGCTCCCGGTTCCAGCGCAAACACCGCCGAGAGGATGACGTCGCCGTTCGCCTGGAAGCCGCTGGTGTCGTACGCGAACCCCAGTTCCCCGGCAGGCGCCTCCAGCACGACGTGCGCAACGCGATCGACGTACTGGACGGAGACGACGAACTCGCTGATGTTGTGGCCCGCGTAGTGCGCGTTGCCGAATACCGCCCCTCCGACCGTCCCGGGCGTGCCCGCCCACGCCTCCAGCCCCGCGTAGCCGCGGCCGATCGTCCAGCGCACCAGGGCGTTCATCGTCACGCCGGCGTCGGCGCGCACGAGGCCAGGCTCGCCGCCTGCTTCGCGCACGCGGCCCCCGTGCGAGCGCACGACCAGGCCGCGCACGCCGGCATCGCTCACGACGACGTTCGAGCCTCCACCGAGCACGGTGAACGGGATGTGGTGAAGCGCCGCGGTCTCGAGCAGCCGCACCACCTCGTCGCCGCCATGCGCCTCGACGAGGCAGTCCGCCGGCCCGCCGACGCGAAACGTCGTGAGCGGCGCAAGCGGCGCCTCGATCTTCACGCGCTCGCGTCCGACGATCCTGCAAGCGCATCGAGCACTGAGTCAGCCAGCATGACGGATGCAGGGGCTAGGCGGCTGGAAAGAGCAGACGCCCAAGGCAGCCGGCCCATCGCCTGCGCATCATCTCACCGCCGGGCATCGCGCGGGCGTGCCACCCGTAGCGCCTCCATCAGCTTCCCGTGAATGCCGCCGAAACCGCCGTTCGACATGATTACCACCTGGTCGCCGTCGCGCCGCTCGGTGACCAGCGTCGCCACGATGTCGTCCACTGCGGGGATGTAGCGAGCCTGCTTCTTCGACGCCGTGAGATCCGACACCAACTGCTCCGCCGAGAGCCGCTGCTCCTCGGGCAGGCTCGAGCGGTAGACGGCCGCGAGGATGACGTCGTCAGCGGGTTCGAAGGAGCGCGCGAACGCCTCCTGGAAGACCTTGCGGCACGACGAGGCCGACCGCGGCTCGAAGACCGCCCGGATGCGGTCCCCGGGGTGCGCCGCGCGGAGCGCCAGCAGCGTCTCGGCGATGGCCGTCGGGTGGTGCGCGAAGTCGTCGTAGACCGTCACGCCCGCCTCGGTGCCGACCGCCTCCAGCCGGCGCCTCACGCCCTTGAAACGCCGCAGGCCCTCGGCCAGCGTGGTGGCGTCGATCCCCACGGCGTGGCCGACAGCCAGCGCCGCGAGCGCGTTGCGGACGTTGTGCGCGCCGATCAGCGGCAACTCGAACGTACCCAGCGTGCGCCCCGCATGCCGCACGCCGAAGGTCGTCCCGCCCGGCGCCACCCTGAGGTCGTAGCCGTACCAGTCCGCCTCACCCGACAGGCCAAACGTTTCCACCGGCGACCGCGCGAACGCCTTCATCGCCGCCGCCTCCGGGCTGTCGATGCCGAGCAGCAGCAGGCCCCGGCTCGGCACGAGGTTCACGAGCCGGCGGAACGCGAGGCGGATCTCGTCCAGGTCGGCATAGATGTCGGCGTGGTCGAACTCGATGTTGCCGATGACCGCGATATCCGGAAGGTACTTCAGGAACTTCGCCGTCTTGTCGAAGAACGCGCTGTCGTACTCGTCCCCCTCGATCACGAACTCGCGGCCGTGACCGATGCGGTAGCTCGAGCCGTCGTCACCGAAGTTCGCGGCAATGCCCCCAACCAGCAGGCTCGGGTCGCGGCCGGCCGCGGTGAGGAGCCATGCGGCCATCGCGGTCGTCGTCGTCTTGCCGTGGGTGCCCGCGATCACCACGGACCGCGAACCCCAGAGGAAGTGCTCGCGCACGGCTTCAGGCAGGGAGCAGTAGCGGATCTTCCGATCGAGCAGCTCTTCCAGCTCGACGTTGCCGCGCGAAATCGCGTTGCCGACGACGACCAGGTCGAGGTCGGCGGTGATGTGATCCACCGAGTACCCGGACATCGCCTCGATGCCTTCCCGCTCCAGGAAGGTGCTCATCGGCGGGTAGATGTTCTGGTCGGAGCCGCGCACCTCGAAGCCTCTCTGCTTCAAGAGGGCGGCGAGCGTCGCCATGGCGGTGCCGCCGATGCCGATGAAATGAATCTTCTTGTGCATGGGTCCACGACACGCTATCGGGAACTCACGGTTCGCGATACGTTACTCCACCGCCGCTTCCTCGATGATCAGCGCCGGCTCGGGCCGCGTGACGACGCGGGCCTCGATCCCGAGCGGCACGGTCAGCGCCGGACGCGCGGTATGGCCGACCGGGAGGCCAAACAGGACCGGCCCCGGGAAGCCTCGCGCCAGCTCGCAGAGCACGCCGCGCGCGGTCAAGTCCTCGCCCGGCTCGTCGCAGCCCGGGAAGTCGCCGAAGACGATGGCACGCGCCCGCGCGAGGATGCCGGCGAGCCGCAGCTGCGTCCACAGCCGGTCGAGGCGATAGGGCCGCTCGTTCACGTCCTCGAGCAGCAGGATGCAGCCGTCCGGCGGATCGAACGCGAACGGCGTGCCCAGCGACGCCGCGAGCTGCGTGAGGTTGCCTCCGTAGACTGGACCGCGGGCCTCGCCCTGCACGAAGGCATCCGTCGCGCCCTCGAGCTCGCCCGCCGGCGTGCTCGATGCGAGCGCACGAAGGAAGGACCCTTCATCGTACGCATCGGCGCCTCGGCCCAACCGCCCGGTCACGGTCGGCCCGTGGAAGCACGCAACCCCGCAACGGCCAGACACGAAGGTCAGCAGCGAGGTCAGGTCGCTGTAGCCGACGATCGCCTTCCGGCCCTCGCGAACGAGACCGGGCGCCAGGAACGGCAGGACGTGGACGGTGCCGTAGCCGCCGCGCGCCGCCACGATCGCGGCGATGCCCGGATCGCTCAGGGCGCTGATGAGCGCCGCGGCCCGCACGGCGGTCTCGCCCGCCACGTAGGCCCGGCGGTCGAACACGCTCGGCTCGTACACGGGAACGAAACCCAGGCGCGACAGCTCCGCGATCCCCGCATCGAATTCGTCGGGCGGAAACGGGCTGGCGGGCGCGACCACCGCCACGCGGTCGCCCGTCCGCAGGCGGCGGGGCTTCAGCATCACGCGTATTCTCTCATGTCGTCGGCCACGCGCCGGTGCTCGTCGCACCCGACGATCCGGCGCAGCCGGTCGGGATGCAGCGGGCGCCACTCCGACGAGAGCGGCGCCGGAACCGGGTCGCCTCCGGGGGCCGGCATGCGGCGGAGGCTGGCGAAGCGCTCCTTGGCCCGCCGGCTCCGGGCCATCGCGTCCTCGATGCGCGTCAGCGGGACCTCCTCGCGTTCGACCGCGTGCACGAGGGCCTCGAGCGCTGCCGCGTGGCCGGCGCAGTCAGTGCTGCACAAGAGACCCGCATCGCAGCCGGCAGCGATGGCGGCGACGAATGCCTGCTCGCGCGACAAGGCCCCCACGATCCCTTTCATGTCGAGATCGTCGGTGAACACCACGCCCTCGAACCCGAGGTCCTCGCGCAGCAGGCCGGTGACGATGGCGGGAGAGATGGTCGCAGGCCGCAGATCGTCGAGCGCGGGCACCAGCAGGTGCCCGGTCATGATACCCGTGACACCGGCGGTAATGGCTTCTCGAAACGGCAGGAGCTCGACCGCGTGCAGCCGCTCGGGCGACAGGTCGAGAATCGGCAGCTCGTGGTGCGAGTCGACACTCGGACTCCCCATGCCCGGGAAAGTGCTTGCCGCACGCCGCCACCCCACCGTCCTGAAGGCCGCGGATGATCACCGCGCCGAGCCGGGCCACCAGTGCCGGCGTGTCCGCCAGCGCCCGGTCGCCGATGACCGGGTTCTTCGCGTTGGTGAGGACGTCCAGCACCGGCGCGAAGTCAATGGAAATCCCGACGGCCGCGAGTTCCGCCGCGAGCGCCCGCGCGAAGCGTTCGGCAAGGTCGTCGCTTCCCGCACGCCCGAGCGTGATCGCCGGCGGCCACTCGGTGAGCGGGTGGCGCATCCGCGCGACGCGCCCGCCCTCCTGGTCCACACCGACCCAGAGCGGCAGATCGCGGCTCAGCTGACGCGCGTTCCAGGCCACCTCGGCTACCTGTTCCGGGGATTCGACGTTGCGGCGGAAGAGGACGACGCCGCCCAGGTCGAACTCGCGTGCCAGCGAGCGGACGTCGGGCGGGATCGAGAAGCCGTCAAAGCCGACGAGCGCCAGCTGGCCGATGCGACGGTGGAGGGAGGACGGCATAGGGAGGCTCCGGGCTTTGGGCTCAGGGCTTAAGGGTGCGACGCGGGGCACGCAAGCGCCCCATTATAATGAGGACGTGAACATGAGGTGGGCAGGATGAGGCGGCCGCGTGGATAATCAGTTCGTGGCGCGGGTGCTCGCGGAGATCGCGGACCTCCTCGAGCTCAAGGGCGAGAATCCGTTCAAGATCCGCGCGTATCGCAACGGCGCGGACGTCGTGGCCACGTGCGGCGAGCCGGTCGCCTGCCTCGACGCGGCCGGGCTGGTCCGGCTCCCCGGCATCGGCAAGGACCTGGCCGGCCGCATCCGCGAAATCTGCGAGACGGGCACCGCCGCGTTCCACCAGGAGCTGCTGCAGGAATTCCCGCCGACCCTGCTCGACATCCTCCGCCTCCAGGGCGTGGGCCCCAAGACCGCGGCGCTGCTGTATTCCACCCTTCGGATCGCGACGCTCGAAGCCCTCGAGGACGCCGCAGCGGCGGGCCGGCTGCGCCAGCTGAAAGGGATGGGCGCGAAGAAGGAAGCGCTGATCCTCAAGGCGATCGAGGAACGGCGGCGGCATGCGGGCCGCCACCTGCTCGCGGACACCGCCGACGTCGCCGCCGCATTGCTGGCCCACCTGCAGGCCACCGCGCCCGCGACCGAGTTCGTCCCCGTTGGCAGCCTGCGGCGCGGCACCGAGACCTGCGGCGACCTCGACATCCTCGCGATTGGCGGCGACCCCGCGCTGATCGACGGCTTCGTGCGCCACCCGTTCGCCGAGCGCGTCCTCGGCCGCGGCGAGACGAAGGGCAGCATCCTGCTACGGGGCGGCTTCCAGGCGGACCTGCGCCTCGTCCCCGCACACAGCCGCGGCGCGGCGCTCCAGTACTTCACCGGCTCCAAGGCGCACAACATCGCGCTGCGCGACCGCGCGATCGGCCGCGGCTGGAAACTGAACGAGTACGGGCTGTTCGACAACGCGACGGAACTGCCGGTGGCGGGCGAGACCGAGGAGGGCATCTACGAAGCGCTCGGCCTGGCCTTCGTCCCGCCGGACCTTCGCGAGAATCGCGGCGAGATCGAGGCGGCCGAGCGGCGCTGCCTGCCGCGCTTGGTCGAGCGGACGGAGATCCGCGGCGATTGCCACTGCCACACCACCGCCACGGACGGCCGCGACTCGATCGAGGCCATGGCGCAGGCAGCGAAGACCGCGGGGCTCACCTACCTGGCGATTACCGATCACAGCCAGGCGCTCGCCATGGCAGGCGGACTCGACGAGGAAGGCGTGCGCCGGCACGCGGCGCGCATCCGCGAGATCGGCCGCGGGCTCGATGGCATCCGCCTCCTCGCCGGGATAGAGTGCGACATCAGGCCCGACGGCACGCTCGACCTCGCCGACGACTGCCTGGCGGAACTCGATGTCGTGGTCGCGTCCGTCCACTCCGCCTTCAACCAGGACGAGGCGCAGATGACCGAGCGGCTCGTCCGGGCCATCGCGTCGCCGCACGTCGACATCCTCGGGCACGCCACCGGCCGCCTGCTGCTGCGGCGCGATGCCTACCCGGTGCAGATGGAGCGGGTCGTTGCCGCGGCGGCCGCGTTCGGCGTGGCGATGGAAATCAACTGCCAGGTGGACCGGCTGGACCTGAACGAGACCCACGCCCGCATGGCGCGCGACAAAGGCGTGAAGCTGGTGATCGACAGCGACTCGCACGCCGCCGGCGGCTTCGCGTCGCTGCGCTGGGGGGTGACGGTCGCGCGCCGGGCGTGGCTGACGGCGGAGGATGTCCTCAACACCCGGCCGGTGGAGCAATTCCTCGCCGGGCTGCGGAGGAACCGGCCAGCAAACGGAAAACGGAAAACGGAGAACTGAAAAACAAGAACCTGACGACTCGTGGAGCAGGGCTTCAGCCCTGTTTGGACCGGCTGGCCGTCTTCTCCGTTTTCCGTTTTCCATTTTCCGTTGACGGCCTTCGGGCGCTCGGCGCCAGCCCCCAGTCCGATCGCATCTCCGCCAGCCCGTCCATGAAGACCGCCGCGCGCTCCCGCTCCTCGTCGCTGTCCATCGACTTGAGGATGGCGATCGCCTGCTCGATGTGACGGGCGATGGTTGCCTTGGTCGCCGTGAGATAGAGCTGCTTGATCTCGGACACCTTGTCCATCACTGCCTCCGGGCCTGACCGTGCACGTACAGCTTGCGCGCCGCGACGCGGATCGGCTCGGGGATGTTGCGATCGCTCGCGAGCATCTTGATGTCGCGCTCGACGAGGCGGTTGAGCAAACCCAGCGAAATGGCGATCGGCGTCTTCGCGTTGCGCGCCAGCGCGGCGATGACGTTGTAGTTCTTGATCCAGCTGCGCGTGGTGCCGACAATGCGCAGCACCTCGTCGGAGACATTGGCCATGCGCGCGATCGCTTCCACTTCGCTCTCGGTCAGCTTCGGGCTGCTCAGAACGGCCGACGAGACGAGGCGGTTGGGATCGCGGATGAGGACCGCCCGCTCTTCCCGCGTCCCCTGCATGGCCACCTTCACGCGTTCAGACACCGTGAGCGAGGCCAGGCGCTGCGCCGTGCCCTTCCGTACGTCCTCGCCCGCGGCGGCAGGGGCGACCGCTGCGTCGCCCGCAGTCGCCGACGCCTCTTCCACCGCCGCGCCGGCAGCGGTTGCCGATGAGACATCCTCGAGCAGCGGCGCGTCGGACTTCTCCGCCGGCTGCTCGGCAGGCGTCACGCCGCGCGCGCCGAAGAACGCGCAGACCTCCGACGACACATCCGCCCGGGCGAGAAACGCGGCAAGCGGACCGGCCGGCAGCCGCGCGAGCGTCGCGCTCGCGGTCGCCGCCACCTCCGCGTCGGAGTCGTCGACGAGCAGCATCAACAGCGCGACCTGCTCGTGCGCGCGCGGCGCCACGCCGCCGGCGGCGGCGAGCAGCCGGATGTCGCGCGCGACGTCGCCGCGCCGAAAGCAGTCCACGAGCGGGGTCCGGTACGCCGCGTCCATGCGCTACCGCGGCTCGAGGAAGGTCTTGAGGTTCTCGGCGTTGAGGCGGGCCGACGCCACCTGGCCCGGGCCGCCGAGCGCGCGGCCCGGCAGGTCGTTGATGAAGTATTCGAACGCGCCCGCGTTGCCGACCGTGAGGCTCACGTCGCCATGCAGGGTCAGCTCTTTCCGCTCGCCAGCGCGCATCAGGCTGGAGAAGACACTCGCGCCGTCGGAACGGATCGACACCCAGCACGCCTCGCGGGGCGCAAGCGTCAGGCGAAAGGCGCCGACCGGCACCGGGCCTGGGGTGGCGGCCGGAACGGCCGCCTGCGATGGGGGCGGCGTGGCTGCCGCGGTTGCAGCCGGGGGTACCGGGGCGGCAGCCGCGGGAGTCGTCTCGGCCGGGAGAGGCACGGCAGGTGCCTGGCCTTGGGCGGCAGGAGCGTTGTCAGCAGGCAACGTCGCCTGCCTGTCGGCCGGCAGGGACGCCTGCCCTGCTGGAGGCGGAGGAGGCGGCGGCGTCAAGGGTACCGCGGCCTGCTGCGCGGAACCGTCGCCCCACCACGGCAACCGGCCGCCGAAGCCGAAGTAGGCGACCACGAGCAGCAGCGGTACGCTCCACGCGACGGCGCGCCACGCGCGGCCGAAGGTCGGGGGTTCGTCCACCGAGATGTGGTCCGGGTTCGGCTCGTAGCGCCGGAGCCCTTCGGGGCTCGACTCGTCGGGGAACCTCGCGAGGAAGCGCCGAACCGTGTCCTCGGGATCGAGGCCGACCTCCTGCGCGTAGGCCCGGACGAAGGCCCGCGTGAAGATGCCGCCGGGAAGCCGCGAGATGTCGTTCTTCTCGAGCGCCTCGAGCGCGATCGCGGCGATCTTGGTTCGCGTGGCGATGTCGTGCAGCGAGACGCCGCGCTGCTCGCGCGCCTGCCGAAGGTGGGCACCGAAGTCGTGGGACGCGTCAGGCATTGATCAAGGTCACGTGGTGCAGGTCGCGCGGACCGCTCATGTTAGGAAATCGGCCGGTTCGTGTCAAACACGCGGCGCCATCCGGCCACGCGGCGCCGACACTCGTCCCCTGTATCGGTCGCCAGGTCGAAGAAGAGGCGGATCGCGGCAAGGCCCGCGGCTCCCGCCTGCGCCACCTCGGGCACGCGGTCCTCGGAGACGCCTCCAATGGCCAGCACGGGGGCGGACGCGGCGGCGGCCGCGCGCGCGAGTTCGCCCGTCCCGACGATGGTGTCGCCGCCGGGCTTGGAAGGCGTGGCGAAGACGGTTCCAATGACCAGGTAGTCCGCCTCCGCGGCAGAGGCGGCCGCGGACGCGCTATGCACCGAGCGGCCAACCAGGAACCCCCCCGGCGACAACACCCGCGCGGCCGCGGGGCTGTACGACTCGCCGCGCAGGTGCACGCCGTGCGCGCCGGCGATCAAGGCGACGTCGAGCCGATCGTTGACGACAATGCGCGTGGCCGACCCGCGTGCGCGCTCCGCCCAGGCGCCCGCGATGTCGCGGAGCCTTCCCGCCTCGAGGTCGCGCTCGCGCAGCTGCACCAGGTCCACGCCGGCGTCGATGGCTGCCGCGACCTGCCGCTCGAGCGCGTCGAGCGCGGGGCCCGCGTCGCCGAGCGCTCGCGCCAGCGCGACGCGATCGGTGACGAGGCACAGGATCGGGAGACGGGGCGACCAGTGGGAGGACATGTCAGCGCCGTCGGGAGGCGAAGATCGCCACCAGCTCGGTGACCGCGGCGCCGACGTTCACCAGGCCGAGACCCGAGATGGCGCCGCGCACGAAGTAGTTGCGCGCGATCGCGCCCAGCAGTGGCAGGGAGTCGGCGAAGTAGTTGCGGTCCCAGAACGAGAACCAGGGCAGGAGCACGAGGAGCAGCCCCACCTCGAGGAAGTAGACGACAAACAGCAATCGCGTGAACAGAGGCGCCTCACGCCTTCTGGGACAGGCGCTCGATTTGCAGCGACACGTCGCGATAGTCCGGCGCGTCCGCCTGCAGCTCGAGGAAGACCGCCAGCGCCCGATCGGCCTCACCCGACGCGACGAGCAGCTGCGCCAGGTCGTAGAGCACGTCGTGGCTGGCAGCGGCCGTCGGAGAGGCGGCCTGCGTCGCGCGCTCGAACCACTCGATGGCCTCGGGAATCGCGCCGCGATCGCGGTGCAGGCGCCCGAGCTGGGTGGCCGCGTCGAAGCGGTGCCGCGGCGACCGGACGGCCTGCTGCAGCGCCTTCACCGCTTCCTGGGTCTGGCCCGCATCACGGTACATCAGGCCGAGGCGGTATTGCTGCCCCGCCGTATCGGCCGTCCCCTTGCGCGCGGCTTCCTCGCGGAAGTCCTCGAACACCCGCTCGAGCTCCTCGGTCCCGTCGGCAGACGAACCGGCCTTCGTCGCCTCGCTGCCCAAATCGCCCAGCGCGTCGCTGAGGTCGATCTCGTACGCGTCGGCCGAGTCCGGCCGCGCCGAGCTGCCGCTGCCGCTGCCGCCGAGGATCGCGGAGAGGTCGATCGACGCCGGCCCGGACTTGCCCACCTCCGCGGCCGCGGGCGCCTCGGGCCCCGGCACCGTCTCCTCGGCTCCCGGGATCTCGTTGAGGTCGAAGCCCAGGTCGATGCTCATGAACGGCGACTCTCCGCTGAGCCGATCCGCGATGACGCCGTCCGGGTCGGGTTCGCCGAGCGCGGTGAGCGATCGCCGGAACCGTTCGATGTTCGCCGGCTCCCATGGCTCGCGAGCCACCAGGTCTTCGGCGATCACGCGCGCCTCGTTCGGCCGCCCCGCCAGCAGGTACGCGTCCGCCAGCTGCGCCTGCGCGGTGTACATCGTTGCCTCGAGTCCGCCGTCGACGCAGACTTCCACGAGTTTCATCAGCGCCGGGATGTGGCCCGGCACGCGCGTGACGTACTCGTGGAGGGCCGAGGCCGCGGCGGGCCAGTCGTGGTCCACGATCGCCGCGTCGGTCGCGGCGTCGATGCACTCGAACGCGCGCTCGGGTCTCGTGTCGCACATGCGGCATCCGAGCAGGACCACCTGCTCGCGTCGGGCGGCGTCGGCCTGGAGCACGCGCTGCAGCAGGTCGCGTCCCTGCGCGCCGTCGCCGCTGACCAGCTCGATTTCCGCGAGGCTCAACAGCAGTTCCGGGTCGGCGATATCACCGGTCAGCCAGGTCCGCGCGCGGTCCAGCTCCCCGCGGCCGATGAAGCTGCGCACCAGCTGGCTGCGGATCTCGTTGTCGTCCGGTTGCTGCGCCAGCGCCCGCTCGAGCGCCGCGAGCGCCTCGTCGGCCCGGCCGCGGGCGTAGAGCTCGGCCGCGATCGTCTTGAACTCGCGCGCCGAGGTCGCGTAACCGGAAGCGCGATCGAGCTCGCCCGCCTGGATCAGGCCGCTGACGAGCGCGGTACGGACGTCGGTATTCTCCGGGTCGAAGCGGACCGCTTCGTCCAGCGCCTGCAGGCTCTCGGCGAGTTTTCCGCGCTCCTGGAAGTCGGCCGACAGCTTGATCAAGCGCTCGACGGCGCCCTTCGAATCGCCCAGCTCGCCGGCCGCCTTCGCCGCCGAGAGGCCGGCAGCCAGATCGCCCGGATCGAGCGCGGCGATGCGCAGCTGGATCTCGCCGGCGCCGCGGCGGTCGCCGCGCTTGAGCCGCCGCTCCGCGACGTTGGCGAGCGCCGTCTTCGCGTCGGCCAGCAGCCCCTGTTTCTCGAAGATCTCCGCCGTCCGAAGCTGCGCGTGCTCGGCGTCGGGCCGAAGCTTGAGGATCTTCTTGTAAACCGCGGACGCGCGGGGCAGGAACCCTTCCTCGAAGAGGTGGTCCGCGATGCGCGTGAAGTGCTCGTTGGCGCTCTCGATCTGCCCGGCCCGGATCAGCAAGTCCCCGACGGTGTTGACGGTGCTCCAGTCGCGAGGGTTCTCCTCGACGACCCGGAGGTACTCGCCGATGGCATGGTCCAGCCGGCCCTGCCTCAGGAATTTCTCAGCTTTTCGGAGTGTGGCGTCGCGATCTATGGCCATTCTCACGCTCACACAGGCAAGAGGCCTGTGGCTACAACCCGCACGCCGACCCGGGCACGGAGGCCCGCGACGACTGTCGATGCGGGCATGGAGGCCCGCGGCTACTGGGTTCTATCGGATTGAACCAGCTCGTTCGCCAGTCCCGTGGGCATCCCGGCGGCGAAGCGGACGCCTCCCCCTACACCTGGTCGATCCGTGACGGGAAAGGGCAAGCATCGACCTCCAGCTGGTCAATCGTATCAAACAGGGACGGCGGCCGGAACGAGCGCCGGTGCGCGGCGGAATAGCCGTGGCGGGCGACGGCGGACAGGTGTTCGGCGGTCGCGTAGCCCTTGTGGTGGTCGAACCCGTAGCGGGGGTCGGCCAGGTGCAGGCCGGCCATGTGGCGATCGCGGACCACCTTCGCCACGATCGAGGCGGCCGCAATCGCGGAACAGCGGGTGTCGCCGTGGACCACGCCCCGCTGCGGCATCAGCAGCCCGGGGATCCGGAAGGCGTCCACCAGCACGAGGTCGGGCAGGGGGTTCAGCGAGAGCACCGCCTGGCGCATCGCCTCGAGCGTGGCCTTGTGGATGTTGATCCGGTCGATCTCGTCCGCCTCGACGGAGGCGACCGCCCACGCGCCGCAGCGCCGGGTGATGACCGGGAAGAGCTCTTCGCGCTCGGCGGGCTGGAGGAGCTTCGAGTCGCGGAGGCCGGGAATATGGCGGCCCGGGTCGAGGATCACGGCCCCGGCCATGACGGGGCCGGCCAGGCAGCCGCGCCCCACCTCGTCCACACCGGCAATCCGGTAGAACCCCAGTCGGCGAAGGCTGTTCTCGATCGTGCGGGCCGCGCGGGCTCTGGGCACTGGGGGATCATACCGGCAAAGTGAGAAGTGAGAACTGAGAGGTGAGAACTGAGAAGGGAGAACGGAGAAGGGAACGCCGTTCCGTCCTTCCCAGTTCTACGTTCTCCGTTCTACGTTCTCACTTCTGCGTTCTCCGTTACGCCGTTCGCTTCGCTTCCTTCATGCGCGCGGCCTTGCCCTTGAGGGCGCGCAGGTAGTAGAGCTTCGCGCGGCGGACCTGCGCGGAGCGCACGACGTCCACCTTGTCGATGATCGGCGAGTGGAGCGGGAAGATGCGCTCGACGCCCTGGCCGAAGGAGACCTTGCGAACCGTGAAGGTTGCGCGCGCGCCGCCGCGGTGCATGCCGATCACGATCCCCTCGAAGACCTGGATGCGCTCCTTGTCGCCCTCGCGGACCTTCACGTGGACGCGCACGGTGTCTCCCGACTTCATCTGGGGCCGCTCCTTCAGCTGCCCGCCTTCGATCGCTTCAATCGCCCGCATCGTGGTTCTCCTTCTGTCGTACCGCCATCAGCTCGCGCATGATGTCGCGTTCTTCGTCGTCCAGATTCGGCCGAGGCCATCAAATCGGGCCGCCGCTCCAGCGTGCGCTGCGAGCGCCTGGCGCTTTCGCCACCGCCGGACCTCGCGCGTGGTGCCCCGACAGCAGCACGGCCGGCACCGCGATCCCGCGGAACTCGGCCGGCCGCGTGTAGTGCGGGTAGTCCAGCAACCCGCGGTTGAACGAGTCCAGCTCCACCGACTGTTCGTCGCCCACCGCGCCCGGGATGAGGCGCGCGGCGGCGTCGAGCATGACGAGCGCCGGAAGCTCCCCGCCGGTCAGCACGTAGTCCCCGATTGACAGCTCCTCGGTCGCCACGTGCTCGCGGACCCGCTCGTCCACTCCCTCGTACCGCCCGCACATCACCACGACGTGATCGAGGCGGCTCAGCCGCGCGGCATCGGCCTGGCAGAAGCGCCGGCCCTGCGGCGAGGTCAGGATGACGGTCGACGGCTCGCCGCGCATCCGCCGAATCGCTTCGACGGCCTCGAACAGCGGCGCCGGCTTCAACACCATCCCCGGGCCACCGCCGAACGCCACGTCGTCCACCGTCCGGTGCCGATCCGCGGTGAAGTCGCGCAGGTCGTGCACCCTGAGATCGACGAGTCCCCGCTCGATGGCGCGCCCGAGGATGCCCTCCGCGGTCGGGCCGTCGAACATCCGGGGAAAGATCGTGACGATGTCGAACTTCACAGCCGGCGGTTCACGTCGAGCAGCCCGTCGGGCGGATCGATGACGATCCGCCGGGCCGCGATGTCGATGTTCACGCAGATCGCCTGGGCGAGCGGGATGAGCACTTCCCCGTCAACGGACCGGATCACCAGTCGGCTCGTGCCCATGTCGCCTTCGACCGCCGTCACCTCGCCCACCGCCTCACCCGCGGTCGTCTCCACCCGGCATCCGACCAGGTCGTGGCGGTAGTACATGCCTGCCGGCAGCGCTTCCAGTTCGCCCGGCGGCACCCGCAGCTCCAGGCCCGCCAACGCCTCGGCATCGTTCATCGTCTCGACGCCCTCGATGCCGATGATGGGCCGCCCCTTGTGCACGCGCATGGTCGTCACGCGCAGCTGCTGCACGACGCCCGAGCGCTGGACCTGAAGCACCGCGCCCGGCTGGAACCGCGTATCGACGAAGTCCGTCTCCGGGTTCACGATCACCTGGCCGCGGATGCCGTGAGCCCGCCCGATCCAGCCGACGAGGACGAAGTCGTCCCAGGGCGTCACCAAAGCGCCGCCTCATTCCACATTCCACATTTCCCCGACCTACCCCTCGTCCGGTTCCCGGATCTCGAGCGTCGCCTTCTGCCCGTGGTGCTCGGCTGTGGCCGCCACCAGCGTGCGCAGGGCGGAGGCCGTCCGCCCCTGCCGCCCGATCACCCGGCCCAGGTCCTCGGGGCCAACGAACAGGTCGATGACGGAGATGCCCCTGTGGTCCGCCTCCTCGACGCGCACAGCGTCGGGATCGTCCACCAGCGCCCGCGCGATCACCTCGACGACTTCGCGCGCGTGGCTCACTGGGCCGTCGCCTCCGGCGCCGCCGGCGCCGCGGGCTTGTTGGTGACGTGCCGCGCCAGGAGCGTCTTGATCGTCTGCGACGGGCGCGCGCCCTGCTTCAGCCAGTGGGCGATCCGCTCGTGCTCGACGTTGACGGTCGCCGGCTTCGTCCGCGGGTTGTAGTGGCCCACGATCTCCACCACGCGGCTCGTCGTCGCCTGCTTCTTCTCGCAGACCACCACGCGATAGTGCGCCTGCTTCTTCGAACCGGTCCTGCTCAAACGGATTGCCAGCATCGAGTTACCTTTCAAAGCGATAGGAGCGCCGACCGAACCTCCCGGCGCCGGCCGGGTGAAATGACGATTGACGATCTGACGACTGACGAATTGGGGAATGGCGCGTTCGGAAATCGCCAATCGCCATTCGGCATTCGTCAATACGGTTACTTGAGACCCATGCGCCGCAGCTTCTTCATCGCGCCCTTGCCGCCGCCGGCCATCCCGCCGAGCGACTTGAGCATCTTGCGCATCTGCTGGAACTGGCGGAGGAGGCGGTTGATCTCCTCGACCGACGTCCCGCTGCCGCGCGCGATCCGTTTGCGGCGGCTGCCGTTGATCAGCCGGTAGTCGTCGCGCTCGCCGGGCGTCATCGAGTTGATGATCGCCTCGACGCGCGACAGCTGCTTCTCGTCCGGCTTGTTCTCGGCCAGCTGCTTCAGGTTGCCCATGCCCGGGATCATCCCGAGGACGCTCTCGAGCGGCCCCATCTTCCGGATCGTGCGCAGCTGGTCGCGAAAATCCTCGAGCGTGAAGTCGTCGTGCCGGATCTTCGCCTCGAGGCGCTCCGCCTCGTCCCGGTCGATCGCCTGCTCGGCCTTCTCGATGAGCGAGAGCACGTCGCCCATGCCGAGCAGCCGCGACACCAGGCGGTCCGCGTAGAAGGGCTCGAGATCCTCGAGCCGCTCGCCGCTCCCGACGAACGCGATCGGGACGCCGACGACCGCCACGACCGACAGCGCCGCGCCGCCGCGCGCGTCGCCATCGAGCTTCGTGAGCACCACGCCGGTCACGCCCATGCGGCGGTTGAACTCGCCGGCGCTCTTGATCGCGTCCTGGCCCGTCATGGCGTCGGCGACGTAGAGCAGGTCGCTCGGTTCCACCGCCGCCCTGATCGCCTGCAGTTCCGTCATCAGCTCGTCGTCGATGTGCAGGCGGCCGGCGGTGTCGACGATGACGACGTCGAAGCCGCGGTTGCGGGCGTCGGCCAGCGCTTCCGACGCGCGCGCGACCGGGTCCATCTGCCCCGCCGGGTCGAACACGGGCAGGTCGGCTTTCTGCCCGAGCACGCCGAGCTGCTGGATGGCGGCGGGCCGCCGGACGTCGGTCGAGACCAGCAACGGGTGGCGGCCCTGGCGGGTGAGCCAGCGCCCGAGCTTCCCCGCCGTCGTCGTCTTGCCGGAACCCTGGAGGCCGAGCAGCAGGATGACACGGGGCGATCGGCTCGAGGGCGCCAGCCCTCCCTGGGCATCGCCGAAGAGCGCGATCATCTCGTCGCGGACGATCCGCACGACCTGCTGCGCGGGCGTGAGGCTGCGCAGCACGTCCTGGCCCATCGCCCGGTCGCGGACCCGATCGACGAACGCCTTGACGACCTTGAAGTTGACGTCGGCCTCGAGCAGCGCCATGCGGATTTCGCGCAGCGCCGCTTCGACGTTCGCCTCGGTCAGGCGTGCTTCACCCCGCAGATTGCGGAAGACGTCCTGCAGGCGGTCGCTCAAGGCGTCGAACATACCAAACGGAACCCGGTACCCAATCCTGCCCTAACCCCATGTCGGGCAAACCCTTATCGTAGCCCGGCTCTGCCGAGAGTGTCAATCGGCCGCCGGTTCCCGACACGTCGCTTGCCGCCGGGCCGTCGGCCGACTAGCATTCTGTCGGCGGGCGCACCCGGCGCAACCCGGGCATCCGGCGCGCCAGGCGTCCAAAATCGCTAATTCGCTCATTCGAAAAATCGCCAAATCGCTAAATCGCTAAATCGAAGAAATCTACCTATGGCCCGATGGGGTGACGCGGTTCAGGGGCTCCTGGAAGAACAGGGGATGACGCAGGCCGAGCTGGCCCGCCTGGCCGGCGTGCACCCGGACACGGTGAGCCACGTCGTCCGCGGCGGTCACTGTTCGACGGAGACGCTCGAGAAGATCGCGGCGGCCCTCGACGTGGACCTCGCCGAGCTGTTCGGCGTCCCGGTGGACGAGCGGACCGCCCTCCTCAAGCGCGATCGCGTCGTCAGCGCGGTGCTGCGGGAACTGTCGTCGGTGGTGTCGGGCGCCGTTCTGCAGGAACTGTCAGACCACCGCCGCCCGCGTCCGACGGGCCGCAAGCGGGCCATCGACGTGAAGCTGCCGTTTTCAGAATAGCTGGCAGCGACCCTTACCACTTCTCCTCGAACAAGCCGTCCACGTATTCCGCCGCGTCGAACGGCACCAGGTCGTCGATCCCCTCCCCGACGCCGACGTAGCGGATCGGCAGTTTCAAGTCGTTGGCGATGGCCACCGCCACGCCGCCCTTGGCCGTTCCATCGAGCTTCGCGAGGACGATCCCCGTGACGCCGGCCACGCCCATGAACTCGCGGGCCTGCGAGAGGCCGTTCTGCCCTACCGTCGCGTCGAGGACGAGCAGGACCTCCTGCGGCGCGCCTGGCACCTCGCGCGAGGCGATCCGCCGAATCTTCTCCAACTCGTTCATGAGGTTGACACGGGTGTGGATGCGGCCGGCCGTGTCCACCAGGATCGGATCGCGGCCCCGGGCCTTGCCCGAGCTGATGGCATCGAAGACGACCGCCGCCGGGTCCGCGCCCTCGCGGGCGCGCACGATGTCGACGCCCGCACGCTTCGCCCAGATCTCGAGCTGCTCCACGGCCGCGGCGCGGAACGTATCGGCCGCGCAGACCATCGGCGTCGCGCCGTTGATCTTCAGGAGGTTGGCCAGCTTCCCGACCGTCGTTGTCTTGCCGGTCCCGTTGACGCCCACGATCAGGACGACCGTCGGCGAGGAACCGCCGGCTCGCGTGCCATTGCCCGCGGCCTCGAAGATGGAGAGGATCTCCTGCTTGACCAGATCGCGCAAGCTCTCGCCGCTTCGCGCGCGCGCGGTCACCGCGGAGACGATGCGCCCGGTGGCGGCGACGCCGACGTCGGCGGAGATCAGCAGTTCCTCGAGGGCTTCCGCGGTTTCGATGTCCACCGGACGGCTGCGACGATCAGGCGCGTCCGCGCGCGTGACGATTTCGTCGAACCGTTCGACGAGCTGCTGCTTGGTGCGGGTGAGACTATCGCGAAGGCGGCCCAGGAAGCCCATCGGGTGATTCTATCATCGGCCTTCCGCCTCGACCCGTTGCGGGCGGAGCATCAGCTCCTCGACGGCGGCGGCCGGTGTTTTTCGCCCGGCCAGCAACTCGGCCATCTGTTCGGCGATGGGCAACTCGACGCCGTGACGGGCGCCGAGCGCGAGCGCCGCGCCGGTTGTCAGGACGCCCTCTGCGACCATCTGCATCTCGCCGAGCACGTCGGCGATCGGGCGGCCTCGCCCCAGCTCCACGCCCACCTGGCGGTTGCGGCTGAGGGCGCCCGTGCAGGTCAGGACGAGATCGCCGAGGCCGGTCAGGCCGGCGAGCGTCTCGCGCCGGCCGCCGAGCGCGCTCGCAAGACGGGAGATCTCCGCGAGGCCTCGCGTGATGAGGCCAGCCAGCGCGTTGTGCCCGAGCCCCAACCCATCGACGACGCCGGCGGCAATCGCGATCACGTTCTTGAGCGCCGCCCCGATCTCGACGCCGATGATGTCGGTGCTCGTATAGAGGCGAAAGAAGCGGC
This sequence comes from uncultured Acidobacteriota bacterium, assembly GCA_963724775.1. GTDB lineage: Bacteria > Acidobacteriota > Vicinamibacteria > Vicinamibacterales > Fen-181 > CAVRWB01. Next base: position 131,787 of record CAVRWB010000009.1, on the reverse strand, counting down.
CGCGGAACTCCAGCTGTACCTGCTCCGCCGCTCCGAGCTCGGTGGATGCCACGCACACCGCGGTCGGCAGGCCGGCCGCGACCTCGCGCGCGAAGCTGGGGCCGGACAGCGCGACGACCGGGCGCTCCGGCCCGAGCTCCTGTGCGATCACCTCGGACGGCCGGAGCAGCGTGTCGACCTCGAGGCCTTTCGTGGCGCTGACGATCGTGGCGCGAGGGTGTACGTATGGTGCCGCCGCCCTCACTACGCCGCGAACGCCGTGCGACGGGACGACGACGAGCACCAGCTCCACGCCGGCGAGCGCGACGTCGAAGCGATCGCAGGGCTCGACGGCGTCCGGCAGCGCAACGCCGGGCAGGAACCGGCGGTTCTCGCGCGCCGATCGCATGTCCGCCACCAGCTCCGGTTCGCGGGCCCACAGGCGGACGTGGTGCCCGACGCCCGCCAGGTGCGCGGCGAGCGCCGTCCCCCAACTGCCGCCGCCGAGGATGGCGATGTCGGTCATGGGAAGTCTTCTAACAAGTCGACGGAGTCAACGGAGTCGACGGGGTCACGGAGTCAACGGAGTCGACGGAGTCAACGGAGTCACGGAGTCAACGGAGTCGACGGAGTCACGGAGACATCAACGAAGTCGGCCGCGGGCGAGGGCCGTGTAGATCGCGCCGCGAGGCGACAGGCGGCTTTCGAACAGCGTCACCTCCTGGATGTCGCACGAGCCGATGCCGTCGGTGCGAATCGACGCGATGGCTTGCCGCGCGGCGGGTCCGGGCGGGGCCTTGACGCGGCCGAGCGTGAGATGAGCCCGGAACGCGCGGTCCTCCGGTTCGACGTCCAGCCCCTCGAGCCGCCCCTCGATCTCGTCGTGCACGCGCAACAACGACTCCGCGCCCTCCGTCAGGCCCAACCAGATCACGCGCGGCGGTCCCGACCGCGGAAACGCGCCGAGGCCGCCGAGCGCCAGCCGGAACGCGGGCGTCTCGAAGGAAGCCGCCATCCGCCGAACCAGGTCTTCAGCGGCGCGAGGGTCCGTTTCGCCCAGGAACCGGACGGTGAGGTGCATGTTCGCGGGCGTCACCCAGCTGACCGCGCGTTTGGCGCCGGGCCCGAAGGCCTCGGCCAACTCGCGCGCCACGCGCGCCGCTCCTTCGCGGACCGCCTCGCTCAGTTCGACCGCGACAAAAAGCCGCATCTCTTGGCCTTCGTCCGAGCCCTAGCTGACGCCCACCGCCCCAGACGGGATTGCGATTGCGATTGACGCTCGATTGCGAGGTCAATTCGCCACTCCCATGCACCACTCGTCATTCTCCGTTCTCAGTTCTAACTTCTCCGTTCTCCGTTCTCCCCCAGCCCCTAGCCCCTAGCCGCTAGCCCTAGCCCCTAGCCAACGGTCATGCGGAGCATGTTGAGCGCCGCCTGCGAGGACTGGAACTTGACCTGCTCGCGCCCGCCGGGAAAACGGAAGATCGTCGCCTCGCGGGAGGCCGGCCCGACAACCGCCACCACCACGGTCCCGACCGGCTTCTGTTCGCTGCCGCCTCCAGGACCGGCGATCCCGGTAATGGCCACCGCGATGTCGGCGGCGGAGCGCTGCCTCGCGCCGTCGGCCATCGCCAGAGCCACGGGCTCGCTCACCGCACCGTGGGCGGCAATGAGGTCGGCCGGTACGCCCAGTTCCTCGGATTTTGCGCGGTTACTGTAGCAGACGAAACCGCGGTCCACGTAGTCGGAGCTGCCCGCCACGTCCGTCAGCCGCGAGGCCACGAGGCCGCCGGTGCACGACTCCGCTGTCGCCACCCGCCAGCCGCGCTCGCGGAGCAGGTCGCCCACCACCTGTTCGAGCGTGCGCCCGTCGGTGCTGTAGACATCGTCGCCGAGGACCGCCAACATCTCGCGCGTCGCCTTCTCCAGCGTCTCCCGTCCCTCACCCTCGCTCGACGCCCGCGTCGAGAAGTGCAACTCGATCTGCCCCGGCGCGGCGAGGATGCTCGTTGAGACCGGCGGCGTCCAGGAGGACCAGCTGGAGTAGATCGGCTGGGCCAGTTGCTCGACGTGCGATTCGGTCCGCCCGGCGATCTTCAGCACTCGGCGGTGAATGCGCCCTTCGCCGGCGAGCGGCGCGAGGCGGTCGGCGATGACGCGCTCGAGCAGCGGCCGCATCTCGCGCGGCGGTCCCGGCAGGAGGAGCACCGCCTTGCCATCCTGCTCGATCCACTGCCCCGGCGCCGTGCCGTTCGCGTTTGGTAGAATCGCCGCCCCGCGCAGCACGTTCGCCTGCTTGCGGTTCACCGACGGCATCTCCATCCCTCGCGCCTGGAACCGCGCGCGAATCTTCTCGACGATCGGCGGGTGCTCGTCGATCGGCCGCCCGATCGCGTCGGCCACCGCTTCTCGCGTGATGTCGTCGTCGGTCGGTCCGAGGCCGCCGGTGAGCACGAGCAGATCGGCCCGTTCCAGGCAGGCGCGCACGAACGCCGCCAGCTCCTCCCGCTGGTCGCCGACGATCAGCTTGGCCGTGACACCGATGCCGATCTCGTTGAGCTTGGACGTGATGACCAGGGAGTTCGTGTCGCTGCGGAAGGGTGTGAGGAGCTCGCTCCCCACGGCGATGATCTCGGCGCTTCGCGGCAGGGAAGATAACGGCATGCGTTGATCATGCCACTGTTAGTCGGACGACGGGAAGCAAGTCGACGGACGGGGACGTCAGTCGGACGACGGGAAGCAAGTCGGAACGACGGGGAGCCAGTCGAAACGCGGGGAGCAAGTCGAACGACGGGGAGCAAGTCGAAACGCGGGGAGTAAGTCGAAGGGCAGCAAGTCGACTGGCACGTTGCTCCGACTGACGGCTTGGCCCCAACTGACGCGTCTCATTCGACTGATCCGTTCTCATTCGACTGATCCGTTCTCATCGACTGACGCGTCTCATCGACTGACGCGTCTCATCGACTGACGCGTCTCATCGACTGACGCGTCTCATCGACTGATCCGTCTCATCGACCGACGCGTCTCATCGACTGACCAGTCTCATCGACTGACCAGTCTCATCGACTGACCAGTCTCATCGACTGAAGACCGGTATGAAGCGGATCAGCAGGCGCAGGGCGAGGTTCGCATAGATGCCTGCCATGACGTCGTCCATCATGATGCCGAAGCCGCCGGGGAGTCGCTCGAGCTGACGGGCGGGCGGCGGCTTGACGATGTCGAAGAGCCGGAAGAGCAGGAAGCCGGCGGCGATCCCTGACCAGGTCACGGGGATGAAAGCCAGCGTGAGCAGCATCCCCACGACTTCGTCGAGGACGACGAACCCGGGGTCCTCGCGGCCGTAGTGTTCCGCCGCGATCGAGCCCGCCCAGAAGCCGGCCAGGCACAGGCCGACGATCGCCGCGAGGTCCAGCCCCGGCACTGCGATCCACCGAAGCAGGAGGTAGAGCGGCACGGCGGCGGCCGACCCCGCGGTGCCGGGCGCGATCGGGAAGTGGCCGACGTAGCCGAAGGTGGAGAGCAGGAGCGCGAGACGCTTCATGAATGTCGGATGCGAAGGACGCGCGTCCCGGCGAGCTGGTCGTGGAGGCCCCGATGGCCCGACGCGAAGACGATTGGCAGGAGGCCGACGCCCGCCGGAAGCGCGCAGGCGAGGAGAAGCAGGCTGCGCGCGATCGCCCGTCCGACGGGCACGGACCCGTCGTCGTCGCGAACGACCTTCAGGCCGAAGGCCATCTTGCCCAGCGTCTGTCCGCCGGCCGCGGTCATCAGCGCGAGGTACCCGCCGTTCAGGAGGACGAGGAACACGGCGAGCGGCGGCAGCGGCAGCACCGAGATCTGCGAGAGGTCCAGGCGGCAAATCTGGAGCGTGAAGTAGACGACGACGCCGTCGATGCCGAGCAACAGGACCCAGTCGACGAACGCCGCGAAGAAGCGCTCGCCGAGGCCGGGCGCGGCCGTGGCATCCTCCTCGGGTTCTCCGGGCCGGGCGAAGGCCGCAGGCGCGTCGGCCAGCGGCAGCCGGGTCTCGGGCGCCGGCTCGGTGAATCGGGGCGTCGGGCGAGGGCGCGTGCGGACGGCGGGCGGCGTGGAGCGCCGCACGGCGAGCGGCGGCGTCGGGGCGGACGTCGGGACAATCGGCAGTTCCTCTGCCCCAGCCTCTTCGAACAACGGAAGGTCCGCGGCGGTTCTCGCCTGTGGCGTGATCCGCGGGTCGAGGTCAGGGTCGTACCGCCGGCGCGATCCCCTCGAACCGTCGGCCGCGGCCGGCGGTCCCGCCTCGCCCAGGTCGAAGTCCCCGAAGGGGCCGGCGTCTCCCTTCCGAAGCGGAAGATCGGGGTCGGGCGGCGCGGAAGGCGCCAGGACGAAGTCGTAGCCGCAGTTCCGACAGCGATCCGTCTGCTCGAAGCCGATGTAGCCGCACTTGGGACACTTCATTGATCTCGCGCTGCCGTTGTAGCGCGGGGCTCGCTGGCTGTCGGGGGCAGGCCCCCGGCGAGCAGCGCCCGCTGGATGTCCTCGCGCAGCGCGTCGGCCTCGCCGCGCAGGGGATCGACGGGCCGCACGCGTTCGACGAGCCGCAGTGCGTCGCGGGGATGGCCGGACGCGAGCAGCGCCCGGGCCCGGGACAGGTCCACTTCCGCGGCGCGAGGAACCGGCAGCGGTTCTTCCGCCAGCCTGGAGGCGGCAGGCGTCCCACCCTGGCCGTCCGTGAGGAACAGGAACGGCGCGGCGCGCTCGCGCGAGTCCTGCACGTAGAACGCCGCCAGCAGGATCACGCCGAGCACGACGAGCGGGAGGAGCCACGCCTTTCGCCGATGCTCGCGGGACGGCGTGCTGCGGCGCGGGCGCCGGAGCCGCCGCCGCCGTGGGCCGGATGCCGTCTCCTGCGCCTGGCCCGGACGCTCGAGGCGCGCCAGGCGTTCGAGAAACGCGAGTGCCACTTCCTGCGGCCCGCCCCGCTCCACCGCGGACGTGAGCAGCCGCCGGGCATTCTCGGTCTCGCCCTTGTTGAACGCCGCGACGCCCCGATGGAGGAGTTCCTCGGACTCGCGCTGCCGCTCCGCGACGGCGCTCCTCGCGCGATCGATGTACGCCTTGGCCCGGGCGTGGCCGCGGTCGATGAACAACACGCGGGTCCAGGTGCTGATCGCGCGCTCGTACTCGCCCGCGAAGTAGTGGTCCAGGCCGGCGAGGAGGAGTTCCTCCACGCGGACCTCGCGATCACTCGGCGAGAGGTCATCCGGGACGTGGCTGGATTCTGGGCGAAGTCTCTCGGGCATGGCCGGATGTCGGATGGTTCCGGGTGAACCGAGCCGATTATAGCGCGGGGCCCGACGACGGCGGAACCCGATCAACGGAAAACGCCGAACGGAACACGGGCGTCAGACGGTCTCTTCTTCCCTGTCCAGCGGCCGCACCGCGATTCCCAGCGCGCGCATCTTGCGATACAGGTTGCTGCGCTCCACGCCCAGGAGGTCGGCCGTCCGCGAGATGTTGCCCTGCTGCGCGGCGAGGGCCTTGAGGATGAACTCGCGCTCGAAGCGGCTGCGGGCGGCGTGCAGCGTGAGGTGCAGCGCCTCGCCCTCCGCGCCCGGCTCCACGGCGTCGGCGTAGGCCGCGAACGGCCCCTCGAGGAACGCCAGGTCGCGGGCGGTGATCAGCTCGCCCGGCACCATGATGATCAGACGCTCGATCACGTTGCGCAGCTCGCGCACGTTTCCCGGCCAGGAGTACTCTTGCAGCGCCGCGACGGCAGTCGGGTCGAGGGTCTTCATCCGGCGGCCGTACTCGCGCGCGAACCCGGCCATGAAGTGCTCGGCGAGGACGGGAATGTCGTCTGTCCGGTCGTGCAGGGGCGGCACGAAGATCGGGATCACGTTGAGGCGGAAGTACAGGTCCTCGCGGAACCTCCCGGCCCGAATCTCCGACGGCAGTTCCTTGTTGGTGGCAGCCAGGACCCGAACGTCCACGCGGACGCTGGACGTGCCGCCGACCGGCTGCACCACCTGCTCCTGCAGCGCGCGCAGCACCTTGGCCTGCGTCTTGAGGCTCATGTCGCCGATCTCGTCGAGGAAGATCGTGCCGCCGTCGGCCAGCTCGAACTTGCCGCGCCGGTCGCTCGACCGCGCCGGTGAACGACCCCTTCACGTGGCCGAACAGTTCGCTCTCGATCAGTTCCTCGGGGATCGCGGCGCAGTTCACTTCGACGAACGCGCCCGCGCGGCGGCGGCTGAGGGCGTGCACCGTCCTCGCCACCAGTTCCTTCCCCGTGCCGTTCTCGCCGTAGATCAGCACCCGGCCGTTGGTCGGCGCGGCCATCGCCACCTGCTCGCGCAGCTGGCGCATGGCGTAGCTCTCCCCCACCATCTGCAGGTTCTTGTCCACGCGCGCGCGCAGCGCCCGGTTCTCCGCCTCCAGGCGCCGCTGGCGGAGCGCGTTCCGGACGACGAGCATCGTCTTCTCGAGCGCGAGCGGCTTCTCGATGAAGTCGAAGGCCCCGAGCTTGATGGCGCGGACGGCGGACTCGATGTTGCCGTGGCCGGAGATCATCACGATCTCGGCATCCACCTGGCGCTCGCGCAATCGCGCGAGCGTGGACAGGCCGTCAGCGCCGGGAAGCCAGACGTCGAGGAGGATGACGTCGTACGCCGCGCGCGTGAGGCGGTCCAGGCAGTCCTCGCCGCTCTCGACGGCATCCACCTGGTAGCCTTCGTCGCGAAGCACGCCCGCCAGGGCCGTCCGCACGCCGGGTTCGTCGTCGACGACGAGGATGGTGGGTTTCACGGAGCTAGATCAGAACCTCGAACTGAGAATCGTAGAACGGAGAACTTGAAACGCGGACGCGCCACGTCGCTCCGATCGGCCTGATGCCCATGCGAGCTTCTGCGTACCTGCCGTATTCCTTGGCGAAGCGCCGGCGCACGTATCAGCCTAGCCGGCAACTCCACCACGAACCGCGTCCCCGTCGGCGCGTTGTCCGTCACGTCGATCGAGCCGCCGTGCTCGGCGATGATGCGCCGGACGATGGCGAGGCCGAGGCCGCTTCCGCGGCGCTTGGTCGAATAATACGGCATGAAGAGCTTCTCGCGCTCCCCGGCCGGGATTCCTGGCCCGTTGTCCGCGACGATCACGCGCGCCACGCGGTCGGTGGGCGAGAACTGGGCCTCCACCACGACGTGCCCCTTGCGGTCCATCGCCTCGATCGCGTTGTCCACCAGGTTGATCACCACGCGCCGGATCTGCTCGGGGTCGACCCGGATCAACGGCATCGACGGCGGGAAGACCGTTTCGATGCGCACCTCGCGGAACAGGCCCACGTAGAGGGCGAGCGTGTCGGCCAGCAGGTGCGGCAGGTGCGTCGGGATGCGCTTGGGCGCCGGCATCCGGGCAAACTGCGAGAACTCGTCGACGAGGCCCTTGAGCGATTCGACCTCGCCGACGATCGTCTTCGTGCACTCCTCGACGAGCGCGCGCGTCGCCTCCGGCGCGGACTGGAAGTGGCGCCCGAGCCGTTCGGCGCACAGCTGGATCGGCGTCAGCGGGTTCTTGATCTCGTGCGCCAGGCGCCTGGCCACCTCGCGCCACGCCGCGACCTTCTGCGCGCGGATGAGCGGCGTGATGTCGTCGAAGACGAGCACCGTTCCCTCGACCGCGCCGCCCTCGCCATAGAGCGTCGTGGTCGCGGCCGCCAGGTGCAGCTCGCGGCCGTCGCGCGCCAGCGCAATTTCCTGCGCGGGCGGATCCTGGCCGCCGCCGCGCGTCCCCTCGAAGACGGCGCGCAGCGGCTCGAGGTCCGGCCGCGCGAGCAGTTCGCCGACCGGCTGGCCGGCGCCGGCGTCGAGGCCGAGCAGCCGGGCGGCCGCGCTGTTGATCGTCGCGACCTTCCCCTCGGCGTCGAGCGAGACGACGCCGGTGGCGATCCGCTCGAGGATCGTCTCGATGTAGCGGCGGCGCGCCTCCGCTTCCTGGTGCTGCCGCTGCACGTCGTTGGTCGAGCGTTCCAGCTTCGCGCGGCTTGCCGACAGCTCGCCGGCCATCAGGTTGAAGTTCTCGACGAGGGAGCCGAACTCGTCGAATGTCTCCGGCTCGAGGCGGCGATCGAGGTGCCCGGCGCCGATCTCGCGGGCCGCGGCCGAGAGCATCTGGATCGGCCGCGTGATCCGCTTGGCGAGGTAGAGGACCATCCAGGTGGCGCTGACGAGGATCATCAGCGTCGCCATCAGGAAGAACGACAGGTACACGCCCTGGAGCGCGGGCTTCAGGACGCGCAGTTTCATGTAGTCCTCGTACGCCTGCGTGATCCGCCGCGCACTCGCGGCCATCTCGCCCGCCAGAAAGTCCGACGCGACGACGACGCCGACCAGGGTCCCCTCCGCGTTTCGCACCGGCGCCGCCGCCCTCACCAGGTCGCCGCCGCTGGCCAACGGCTCCAGGACCTTCGTCTCGGTGCTGCCCGCGGCCACCCGCTCGGCGAGGCGATCCGCGGACGCCCGGCTGTACTCGGGCGGCAGCGACGAGGTCTCGACGTCGACCACCGAGGCGACATCCGGCCGCGGGCCGGTCCCCGGTCGCACGAGGTACACCTCCACCATGCTGATGCGCCCCTGCCCGACTTCGGGCGAGATCACCTCCCGCACGGCCGCGGCGTCGGGCTCGGGGAATCCCAGGCTGGCGAGCGTGCGAGCAAGTCGCTGCGAGGTGGCGATGACGCCCTTCTGGCGCTCCAGGTAGTAGTTGGCCGCCGTCCAGTTGGCGGACGCGACGATGTCCTCCATCGGCGCGGTGAACCAGCGATCGAGGTTCGAGCGAATCAGCTCGCTGCCGACGAAGAGCACGAGGCCCGAGGGGATGAGGGTCATCCCCAGCAGCACGGCGACCAGCTTCGAGCGGAAGCGGGCGAAGGGCAGGCCCCGCCGCCGCTCGACGATCATCTTCACGATGTTGCGCGCCAGGACGAACACCAGCGCGAGGATCATCGTGAGGTCGGCGAGCGACAGGCCGTAGAGGACGAACTCGGAGAGGAAGTCGGGCGAGAGGCGAGAGGACCGGCTGGCAAACGTGAGGGTGGCGCCGAGCGCCGCAATCAGCAGGGCGATGCTGGCCGCGATGAGCACCGGGTTGTCGCGGAACGGGCGGCGCCCGCGCCGCGCCGGGGGGCGGGCGCGGGGCCGGGTCGCCGGGGGGGGCTCGCGGAGAGTCAGCATGCCTTCTCAGGGTGGAACTGAAAGCTAGAACTGAATCTAGAACTGAGAACGGAGAACGTAGAACGGAGAACGTAGAACGCAGACCCGAGAACGGATCCTCTCAATCAGCCATTCTCAGTTCTCACTTCCAAGTTCTCGGTTCTCAGTTCCTATTGAACGAAGGTAAACCGATGGTAGCCGGTGGCCGCGTCCTGCTCCCACGGCCAGAACAGGAACCGGTTGACGCGCGGCCGGGTACGCGCGCCCACACGGATGTAATACTCCGCGTTCGGCTCGAGCGAGGCCGTCGCGAACAGCGGAAGCTGCTTGACTTCGGTCAGCCAGGCGTGGACCTCGTCCTCGTCCTCGGTCACCGCCGGCGCCTCGCCCCGCCCGTCGATCGTCCGCGACAGCTGGTGCTGGCGCGTGAGGTTGTCGAAGCGGACGCTGGCCGTGACCGTCGCACGCGCGATGGTCCGGTCGAACCACAGCAAGCTGCCGCGGCGCAGCAGAACCTCGTAGGTGATGGTCGCGGGCAGGCCTCCGCGAATCGCGTCGCGCAGCGCATCGGTCAGGCTGGAGTTGAGCGTGAACGAGACGAAGATGCGCCCCTCCTTGGCCAGCGAGCGGACGGTGATCTCGTCGGCGTCCGCGGCGGCGGCCGCCGGCGCGCTGGCGCCGGGCAGGAGCAGCAGGACGGCGAGCGCCGCGAAGAGCGCGGCCACCGACGCCACGACGGCAATCCCTTTCCCGTTCATCTCCCCCATCACTCGCTGACGTCGAGCAGTTCTTCGAGCTGCTTCCGGAACTCGCTGATGTCGCGGAAGTTGCGGTAGACCGACGCAAAGCGCACGTACGCCACTTCGTCGAGATCCTTCAAGGCGGACATGACGAAGCGCCCAATCTCCGCGGTCGCAATCTCCTTCTCGGGCCGCTCCTGCAGCGTCGCCTCGATCCGGTCCGCCACCTTCTCGAGGGCCGCCACGCTGACCGGCCGCTTCTCGCAGGCCTTCAGCATGCCGCCGATGAGCTTCTGGCGCTCGAAGCGCTCCCGGGTGCCGTCCTTCTTGACGACCATGTACGGGATCTCATCGATCCGCTCGTAGCTGGTGAAGCGCCGGCCGCACTCGAGGCACTCGCGGCGGCGGCGAATCACCTCGCCCTCCTTGCTCTCGCGCGAGTCCACGACCTTGTCACCGAGATGCGCGCAGTAGGGACACTTCACCTGGCAGCCTCCTCCGCGCCGGCTCCCTCGGCCAGGCGCCGCATGCGGCCCAGCGTCAACCCCTCGCGGGCCATGAAGGCAATGCCCGCGATGGTGACCGGGACGAACGAGATGGCGTGCAGCACGATCGCCGCGCCGACCGCGGTGTCGTTCTGCGCGCCGAAGAACGAGGTCACGGCGATGCGGTACGCCTCGTGGAAACCGCCCACGGCCCCGGGCGTCGGCACCGCAACGCCGACCACGAGGATCGTCATCGTCAAGAACGACCCGACGAAGCTGCAGTCGATGTGAAACGCCCGGGTGACCAGCCAGATGCCCATGGCGATCGACAGCCAGAGCGGAACCGACCACAGCATCACCATCAGCAGCTGCTGCGGCCGGCGAATCACCGCGAGGCCCTCGGCGAAGGTCTGCACCAGGCCGGCGATCTTGTGCGCCACGCGCTCGGGCAGGATCGCCTCGATCCGCAGCGACGCCCGGCCGAGCTTCTCCGGGTGACCGGCCAGGAAGAAGAACACCACCAGGACCGCGGCGGTCGCCAGCGCCACCGCCGAGGCCGCCGGCCTTCACCGCCCGCCAGACGCCGGGGTCCGCATGCCCGGCCGACGGCCCCGCCGTCAGCAGGAACACCGCGAAGAACATCAGGACCGTGACCGCGTCGAAGACCCGTTCCAGGATCACGGTGGCAAACGCCGCCGTCACGCTGAAATTCTCGCGCCGTGCGAGGACGTAGGGGCGAAGGAACTCGCCGGCCCGGGCGGGCAGCAGGAAGCTGGCCGCAAAGCCGATGACCGTCGCGCGGAAGGCATTGCCGAAGCGAGCGTGGCCGAGTCCCCGCAGCAGGTACTGCCAGCGCACGCTGCGCAACGTGTAGTTCAGGCCCGTCACGACGAGCGCCCAGGCAAGCAGGTCGAGCCGGCCGCGCGCGATCTCCCGTCCGACCGCGGCCAGGTCCGCATGCCGAAGGAACCACGCGAGCAGGGCAACCGCCAGCCCGACGACGAAAAGGGTTCGGAGATGGGCGCGCATCCGCGGGTCCGCACTCTACTATAAAGATCGGCGACAAGTCCATGCCAGACGGACACTTATCATACGCGCGCCGGGCGCCGGCCGGGGCCCGGGCCGGGCGCCCCCGCGCGCCGGAGGCACCACGCGGCGCCTCTCGCGCGTCGGCAACCACCTCTGCCACTTGCCCTGGCAGGCCCGCCGCCGGTAACATGGCGGTCCCTTTTTGGTCACCCCTGTGAGGAGTCTCGCGATGGCCCTCCCCGCGCCGCTCATCAGCACGTCGTTCCCCGGGTTGACGCCGATCCGCCAGGGCAAGGTCCGCGATCTCTACGACGCGGACGAGTTCCTGCTGCTCGTCGCAACCGACCGGATCTCGGCGTTCGACTACGTGCTCGGGTCCGGCATCCCGGACAAAGGCAAAGTGCTGAACCAGTTGTCAGCCTTCTGGTTCGACCTGACGCGGGAGATCGTCGAGCACCACGTGCAGTCGGTGGACGTCGCGGACTACCCGGCGCGCTTCCAGGCGCACGCGGACGTGCTGCGCGGCCGCTCGATGCTCGTCCGGCGGACCGAGGTGGTCCCGATCGAATGCGTGGTCCGAGGGTATCTGGTCGGTTCCGGGTGGAAGGAGTACCAGAAGACGGGCAGCGTGTGCGGGATCCAGCTCCCGGACGGGCTGCGCGAGGCCGACAAGCTGCCGGAGCCGATCTTCACCCCGTCCACGAAGGCCGAGACGGGGCACGACGAGAACATCAGCGAGGACGAGGCGGGACGCCTCGTCGGCCGTGACCTCATCGCCCGGCTGAAAGACTATGCGATCCGCGTGTACGCGCGCGGCGCGGCCCACGCGGAATCGCGGGGCATCATCGTCGCCGACACCAAGTTCGAGTTCGGCATCGCGCGCGAGGGCGGGGCGGGCGATCGCGTTCTGCTCATCGACGAGGTGCTGACGCCCGACTCCTCCCGCTTCTGGCCGATGGATGCGTACAAGCCTGGCGGCAGCCAGCCGAGCTTCGACAAGCAGTACGTGCGGGACTACCTGGAGCAGATCCGCTGGAACAAGCAGCCTCCGGTGCCCTCGCTTCCGGACGAAGTGGTGGCGCGGACGCGCGAGAAGTACGTCGAGGCGCTGCGACGCCTCACCGGACACGACCTGGACTGAGCGGAGCTGACGTGCGAGAACGGCTGGAACGGCTCGTGTCGGAAATGGTGGAGCGAGGGATCCTGTTCGAGGACGCCCTGCTCGCGTTCGAGAAGACGTTCATCGTCCAGGTGCTCGGCCGGACAGGCGGCAACGTCAGCGACGCCGCCCGCCAGCTCCGCATCCACCGCAATACCCTCAGCCGCAAGATGGCCGAGCATCACCTGAAGAAGTAACCCCCCTGTCATTTTTACGATTTCAATTACTGCCGCCCGCTGCCGGCTGCCAGCTGTCTGCTCCCGGCGCTTGACACGCCGGCGCCGCGGACTATAATTAGCACTCGAGCACATTGAGTGCTAACACCTTTCGCGGGCAGGTGCTAACTCCCGCACCTCGCGATTGCCAGACAACAGCCCGGCGCGCGCCGGGCCTTTCGGATCACCGTTCCTACATTCAACGCAGGGGGTTGACATCGATGAAAGCCAGACCGCTACACGATCGGATCCTCGTCAAGCGCATCGAGGAAGGCGAACAGAAGGTTGGCGGGATCATCATTCCTGACACCGCCAAGGAAAAGCCGCAGCAGGGCAAGGTGGTTGCCGTGGGCAGCGGCAAGGTCAAGGACGACGGCAATCGGATCGCGATGGACGTCAAGGACGGCGACACGATCCTGTTCGGCAAGTACTCCGGCCAGGAGATCAAGCTGGACGGCGAAGAGTTCCTGATCATGCGCGAAGAGGAAGTCCTGGCGGTTCTCGAGTAGCACCGCGTCCCGTCAACCCGAAACCTTTCCCTGCACGGGGCTGACGTCCCGTGCGACTGAGTCCTGAACGGAGCACGAACGATGGCCAAGCAGATCATTTACGGCGAGCAGTCGCGGCAGGCAATCCTGCGCGGCGTCAACGCCCTCGCCGATGCCGTGAAAGTCACGCTGGGCCCCAAGGGTCGCAACGTCGTCCTGGACAAGAAGTTCGGATCCCCGCTGATCACCAAGGACGGCGTGACCGTCGCCAAGGAGATCGACCTCAAGAACCCGCTCGAGAACATGGGCGCGCAGATGGTGCGCGAGGTCGCGTCGAAGACCTCGGATATCGCCGGCGACGGCACGACGACGGCGACGGTGCTCGCGCAGGCGATCTACCGCGAGGGCGCGAAGAACGTCGCGGCCGGCGCCAACCCGATGGAACTCAAGCGGGGCATCGAGCGCGCCGTCGAAGTGGTGATCGAGTCGCTGAAGAAGCTGTCCAAGCCGGTCAAGGGCAACATGATTGCGCAGGTGGGCACCATCTCCGCGAACAACGACAAGACGATCGGCAAGATCATCGCCGAGGCGATGGAGAAGGTCGGCAAGGACGGCGTCATCACGGTCGAAGAGGCCAAGACGCTCGAGACGTCCCTGGACGTCGTCGAGGGCATGCAGTTCGACCGCGGCTACCTGTCGCCCTACTTCGTGACCGACCCCGAGCGGATGGAAGTCGTCCTCGAGAACCCGGTCATCCTGATCCACGAGAAGAAGATCAGCTCGATGAAGGACCTCCTCCCGGTCCTCGAGCAGGTCGCCCGCATGGGCCGGCCGCTGGTCATCATCGCCGAGGACGTGGACGGCGAGGCGCTGGCCACGCTCGTGGTGAACAAGCTGCGCGGCACGCTGCAGGCCGCCGCGGTGAAGGCGCCCGGCTTCGGTGACCGCCGCAAGGCGATGCTCGAGGACATCGCGATCCTCACCGGCGGCAAGGCCATCACCGAGGACCTCGGCCTCAAGCTCGAGAACATCCGCATCGAGGACCTCGGCCAGGCCAAGAAGGTCACGATCGACAAGGACAACACGACGATCGTGGAAGGCGACGGCGCCCAGAAGGACATCGAGGGCCGCGTGAAGCAGATCCGCGCGCAGGTCGAGGACACCACCTCGGACTACGACCGCGAGAAGCTGCAGGAGCGGCTGGCGAAGATCGTCGGCGGCGTCGCCGTCATCAAGGTCGGCGCGGCCACCGAGACCGAGATGAAGGAGAAGAAGGCGCGCGTCGAGGACGCGATGCACGCCACCAAGGCGGCCGTCGAAGAGGGCATCGTGCCGGGCGGCGGCGTGGCGCTCCTTCGCGGCGTCAAGGCGCTGAACGAGCTGAAGCTCGAGGGCGACCAGCAGATCGGCGTGAACCTCGTGAAGCGCGCCATCGAGGACCCGATGCGCTGGATCGCGAACAACGCCGGCGTCGAAGGCTCGATCGTCGTCCAGAAGGTGGCCGAGTCGAACGACGAGGAATGGGGCTTCAACGCGCAGGAGGAGCGGTACGAGAACCTGGTGCAGGCGGGCGTCATCGACCCGGCCAAGGTCGTGCGCACGGCGCTCCAGAACGCGTCCTCGATCGCGTCCCTCCTGTTGACGACCGAGGCGATCGTCTGCGAGATCCCCGAGGAGAAGAAGGAATCGTCGATGCCGGCGGGCGGCCCCGGCGGCATGGGCGGGATGTACTAAACACGGAACTGAGAACTGAGAACTGAGAAGTTAGAACTAGAACGTAGAACGTAATAGAACGTAGAACGTAGAACTGCTCGGAACTCGGAGCTCGGAACTTCGTCGAACGGTTGGGCCCGGCAGCGTTGCTGACCGGGCCCTTTCTTTTCCCAGTTCTCCCTTCTCCGTTCTCCGTTCTCAGTGCGCGCCCGGCGTTCTGGTAACATCCCGGCATGGCATCAGTGAAGGGCGCGCAGAGCCCGACCGCGACGACGGGGGCGGGCGCGAAGTTGAGCGCGTGGCGCAGCCTCGCCCTCGCGATGCGATCGTGGCGCACCGCCTCGGTCGCGCTCCTCTCCTTCTCGTCCGGCATGCCGCTGGGCCTGGTCTGGTACGCCGTCCCGGACTGGATGCGGTCGATCGGCGTGGACATCCGCGTGGTCGGCCTCTTCACGCTCGCACAGGCGCCGTGGGCGTTCAAGGTCCTCTGGTCCCCGCTGATGGACCGCTACGTCCCGCCCTTCTGGGGGCGCCGCCGCGGCTGGATGGCCGTGACGCAGATAGCGCTGGCCATCCTCGGCGTGCTCCTGGCCGGCGTCGGCCGGCACCCGGACGCCATCTGGGTCGTCGGCGCGATCGCCCTGTCGGTCGCGTTTGCCTCGGCCACGCAGGATGTCGCCATCGACGCGTACGCCGTGGAGGTGCTGCGCAAGGAAGAACAGGGCGCGGCCGCCGGCGCACGCACGGCGCTGTACCGCGCGGCGCTCGTCGTGTCGGGTGGCGCCGCCATCACCGCGGCCTCGCGCATCGGCTGGCCGGCCGTCAACGTCATCCTCGGCCTCCTGTACCTCCCGATGCTGTTCCTCAGCTGGAAGGCGCCGGAACCGGAGGAGCACGTCGCCGCACCGCGGACGCTGCGCGAAGCCATCTGGCACCCGTTCCTGGGCTTTCTCGCGCGCCACCGCGCCCTCGAGATCCTCGCGTTCGTGTTCCTCTACAAGTTCGCGGACCAGCTGACCCAGGCGCTCACGCGCCCCTTCCTGATCGACATGGGCTACAGCGCGGATCACCGCGGCATCGCCCTGGCGACCGTGGGCATGGTCGCGACCATCGTGGGCGCGCTGGCAGGCGGCTGGGTCACCACGCTGGTCGGCCTCGGCCACTCGCTCTGGATATTCGGGTTCCTGCAGGTCTTCTCCAACATCGGCTATTACGTGCTGGCGCAGGCCGGCGGCGTCAACCTCCCGCTGATGTACGGGGCCACGAGCTTTGAACTGCTGACCGGCGGCCTCGGCACGGGCGCCTTCTCGGTGCTGCTCTTGCGCATGACGCAGAAGCGGTTTTCCGCCACCCAGTACGCGCTCTTCTCGAGCCTGTTCGCCCTCCCGCGCCTGCTGGCAGGCCCGATTGCGGGGTTTGCAGTCGATGCGATGGGATGGGGGCCGTTCTTCCTGTCCACGCTCGTGATGGGCGTCCCCGGCCTTGTCATGCTCGCGCGCTTCGTCCCGCTCGGCGTGCGAGAGCCGGAATTCACCGTCGAGGAACTGCCCGAGCAGGCGCCCCTGGGCGCCAGCGGCCTTGCCGCGCGCGCGGTGATCGGCGCTGTCGCGTCGGGGGCGTTCGCCCTGGTCATGGTCGCGGCGCTGGCCGCGATGAAAGCAATGCGCGACCAGCCGGCGCACGTCTTCGATTTCCGGCTGGCGCTCTGGCAGATCCTCACACCCGCCTCGATCGGCGACTGGGTACAGGCGGCCGGGATCGTTGCCTTCGCCCTCATCGGCGGCCTGTTCGTGGCCGCGGTGGCCGCCGCGCGGAGAGGTGCGGCCCGCGCGCTCGCCGAGTAGGCGCGGGCCTTCTGCCCGGCGTGCAGTACAATGCGCGGACTCGAAAAGGGGTGACATGGCCGATCCGAGCGTAGAGGCACCAGGAAGCACCATCGCGGCGGAGGGATCCCAGTCGGCGCTGAGGACGGCGCTCGCCGGCCTGATTGGGAACGTCCTCGAGTGGTTCGATTTCGCAGTCTACGGCTACTTCGCCAGCGATATCGGCAAGCAGTTCTTCCCGCAGTCCAGCCACGCCGCCCAGCAACTGCTCGCCTTCGCGGTGTTCGCGCTCGGCTTCTTCGCTCGGCCGGTCGGGGCGCTCGTGCTCGGCATGGTTGGCGACCGAATCGGCCGCCGCGCCCTGCTCACCCTGTCGATCGCGCTCATGGGCGGCGCCACCCTCGCCCTTGGCCTCCTCCCCACGTACGATCAGATCGGCGTCGCCGCGCCGCTGCTGCTCGTGACGATGCGGCTGCTCCAGGGCTTCTCGCTCGGCGGCGAGTTCACCGGCTCGATGGTCTACACCACCGAGAAGGCGTCGCCCGTGATGCGCGGCCTGGTCAGCAGTTCCACGGCCGCAGGCACGACGATCGGCTTCATCCTCGGCTCCGCGTCTGCATGGGCCGTCAACTCCGCGCTTCCCGCCGAGGCCGTCGTCACCTGGGGCTGGCGCATCCCGTTTGTCGGAAGCGTGCTGTTCTGCATCGTCGGCTGGTTCCTCCGGCGCGGAATCAGCGAGACGGCCGCGGGCCTCAAAGCCGCCGCGATCCGCCCGCCGCTCCTCCCCTCGCTGGCTGCCGACTGGCTCCCGATCATCCGGACCTTCGGCATCGTCGGCATGACCAACGCCGCGTACTACCTCACGTTCACGTACGCGGTCGAGCGCCGCCGCAGCCTGATGGCCACCGGCGGCGAAGTGTTCCAGCTCGCCAACACGCTGACGCTCATCGTCGTGCTGATGTCCAAGCCGCTCGGCGGCTGGCTTTCGGACAAGACCGGCCGGCGCCGCCTGATGCTGGCGCTGACCGGCGTCTCGATGATGGCGATCTACCCGGCGCTGCAGATGATGCTGTACGGTTCGCCGCTCGGCTTCACCGCCGGCCAGGTGCTGCTCGCCGTGCCAATCGGCATGGCGCTCGGCCTGCAGGGCGCGATGGTCGTCGAGATCTTCCCCCTGCGGACGCGCGTCACCTCGATGAGCTTCGCCTACAGCATCACGCTGGCGCTTGCCGGCGGGACCGCGCCCCTCGTGTCGACGTGGCTGATCGAGACGCTGGGGCAGCCGCTCGCGCCCGCCTACTACATCATCCTCTACGGCGCGATCGGCCTCGCCATCATGTGGCCGATGGGCGAGACGAACGACAGGTCGCTCGACGACTAATCGACAAGGCGGACATGGAGCTCGCGCGGCTGGCAACGTCGCCCTCGAGATCCTGCCTCCGGCGGCGCGGTGGCGCACCCCGCCGGCCGGGCGGTGATATCATTTCGCTGGACCTCACTTGCCACACCGACACTCAGGGGAAGGTATGCGTCACCTGCTCGCGCTCTCGCTGGCGCTCGTGCTCCTCGCCCCGTCGATCGGCGGGCAGCAGCCCTCGTTCCGCAGTTCCACGACGCTCGTCCAGGTGGACGTCATCGCCCGCGGGAAGAAGGGCTTCATCGCCGATCTCCGCCGGGAAGACTTCACGGTGCTGGAAGACGGTGTGCCGCAGCGGATCGACCAGTTCTACCTGGTGGCGGATCGCGATCTCGACGCCGAGACGCCCTGGACGCCCGACCCTGCCGCCGCGGGGGAGCCGCCCGCCGATTCGGGCACCACGCCGGGCCGCCGGGTGTTCGTGTTCGTGTTCGACCAGCCCCACCTGGCGTTCGGCAACGGGCGCCGCGCGCGTGACGCCGCGCTGGCCTTCCTTCGCGATCAGTTCCGCGCGGGCGACATCGGTGGCGTGGTCGTCGGCCGCGCAATGGCCAACCGGCGCCTGACGTCCGACCGGTCGGAGCTCGTCGCGGCTGTCCGCGCGGTGCCTCCGAGCAAAGACGCGATCGCGCTGAACCAGGAGTACTACCAGGACTGGCCCCGCTTCCGCGACGCGTACGAGATCTTCTCCGTCTGGAGCCGTGACACGGACATCGCCGACGTCGTCGTGGCGCGCGCGCTGGCCGAAGGCGGTACCGGCTTCACGGCCACCGAGGCGAACGCGCGAATCGCCGACCCGACGTCGACGCCCGCCGACCTCGAGCGCCGCGAAGCCACGACGCAGCGCGTCGTCGCGAAGGCCCAGCGCGGCGTGGACGAATTCCGGCGCACCACGCGAGAGACGCTCGACATCCTGAAGATGCTGATGGCGGGCCTGGCGAAGATCGAAGGCCGGAAGACCGTCGTCGTCCTCTCCGACGGCTTCGTGGTGGAAGAAGCCCTGGCGCCCCTCCGCGAGCTCGAGGGCGCGGCGGCGCGAAGCGACGTCCGCGTCTACGCCGTCGACACGCGCGGCCTGGGTGAAGGCACGGTGGACGGCGACATCACGACGGCTTTGCAGCCCGAGGTGATCGGCGCGCCGAAGTCTCCGGACATCGTCTTCGACGGCCTTTCGGAGCTCGCCGGCGCCACCGGCGGGTACGCCGTGTCCCGGCGCAACGATCTCCTCGAGGCGATCGCCGCCATCAACCGCGACACCAGCAGCTATTACGTCATCGGCTACCGGCCAGCCCAGTCGAAGGAGGACGGGCAGTTCCGGAAGATCGAGGTGCGCGTGAAACGCGCGGGCGTGCAGGTTCGGGCCCGCCGAGGGTACCTCGCGGGCACCCCGGGCAGGTAGCATGCGTGCGTTCAGGATCATGGTTCGGACCGGTCTCGTCGCCGGCGTGATCGCGGCGACCGCCCTGCCGCCTGGCGCGCTCGCACAGGCACCAGCGGCTCCCGGGCAACCGGCAGTGGCCGACGTCATCGTTCTCGACGCCGGCGGGCGCCCGCTCACCGGCCTCGCGACCGGCGATTTTGCCGTCGCCATCGACGGCGCTCCCCGCCGCGTCACCGCCGCGCAACCCGTGATCCGCGTTCGCACGCTGGTGCCGTCGCCGGTCGGCGCGGCGGCCGTCGCACCGGCGGACCGGCTCGCGCTCGTCATCGTCGATGAGGCGAGCATCGCGCGCGGAAACGAAAAGTCAGCTGTCGCCGCCACCGCCAGGCTGCTCGACCGGATTGCGCCCAACGAGCGCGTCGCCCTCGTCCGCCTCCCCGCCACCGCCAGCCGCCTGGTCGTCGGCCCGAATGGACCGGCCGTTCAGCAGTCGGCGCGCGCGGTCATCGGCCGCATGCCGCCGCCCGGCCTGGGCGCGGCCTCCCTCGATGCACCAACGCCACTGAACGACGACGCGGATCCGACCGACGAGCGAGGCAACGTGCGGCCGCTCGGCGCCCCCGTTCGTGCCCCGCAGTCTCCCGCCGATCGCGCCGCGGAGATCGAAGCGCTCGCGGGCCGTGTGCGCCAGGCCTCAGCCAGCACCCTTCCGGAGTTCGTGCGCCTGCTCGAGTCGCTCAAGAGCCTCGCGGGGCCGAAGAGCGTGTTCTACCTGTCGACCGGGATTGCCGCGACCGCTCCGACGTTGCGTGCCGTCGGCGCGGCAGCCGCGCTGGCGCGCGCCCAGGTGCATGTCGTTCAGCTCCCGCCCGCGAGCTGGCAGCGCGAGGTGTTCGCGTCCCAGCCAGCGGAGGCGCCGTCCGACGAGCCGTCTGCAACGGCGAACGCCCCCTCGCGTGGACTCAACCACAGCGGCGGCCTGGCGGCGCTCGCTGCCGCTGCGGGAGGCATCTTCGCGCCGTCAGAGAAGAAGACGGACGCCCAGGTGGACCGGCTCCTCACGCAGGTGTCGGCCGGCTACGTTCTCGAGCTGGAACGTGGCGATACCGACCTGGCGGCGGAGCCGCAGACAATCTCGGTGACGCTGACTCGCCCAGGGGGCGGCGTGGCGCGCGTGTGCCCCATCTGGTCGGCCCACCCGGCGGCGACTCCCAGCGCAAGTGCGACGCCTGCCGCTCCGTCCCCGGTGTCTGCACCCGCTCCGGCAGGCCGCCGGTCGGCCTCGATGACGAGGGACCCGGCGCTGCTGCGCGCGTTGGAACGGATTGGTGAAGTCGTCACGGGCTACGTCCGCGACCTCTCGTCGGTCGTCGCCGAGGAACGCTACGAGCAAGCCACGTATCGAGGGACCCGGACCGACAAGGTGCGCGTGCTGCGGTCCGACTTCCTGCTGCTCAAGGCACAGAACGGCGACGGCTGGACGCCGTTCCGCGACGTCTTCGAGGTGGATGGCAGGCCGGTGCGGGACCGCGAGGAGCGCTTGAAGAAGCTCTTTCTCGAAAAGCCCGAGACCGCGCTGCAGGAGGCCTTGCGCATCAAGGAAGAAAGCGTCCGCTACCTGCTCGGCGACGGGAACACGAAGAGCAACGTGAACTGGCCGACGCTCGCACTCGAGTTCCTCCTACCGTCCAACCAGTGGCGCTTCGACATGCGCCGGGGCGCCGAGGAGACCGTGGAAGGCATCCGCGCCTGGCGCATCGACTACAACGAGACGGCGATCCCGACGCTGATCCTGACCTACGACCGCCTGAACGTGCCGGCTCGCGGCAGCTTCTGGGTGGACCCGGCGACCGGTCGCGTGCTGAAGACCACGCTGCAGACCGGCGGACGGGCGCTGGAGATGACCATCACCGTGGTGTACCGGCCCAGCGAGAGCCTGGAACTGCTCGTCCCCTCTGAAATGCGCGAGGAATTCTCATCCCGCGTCTCGGTCTTCCTGGACGGCAAGGCCACCTACAGCAACTTCCGCCGCTTCCAGGTCTCCACCCAGGAACAGATCAAGGTTCCGAAATAGTCGAGCGTCGACGGTTGACGCTCGACGCTCAACGCTCAACGGCTTCGTGATAGGCTTGTGGCCCGTCTTTCGGCCCCTCTCTCTCTGGACAACTGATGAGCGATCTCTTCAAGCACCTGCTGGTGCTCGGGCGGCCGGCCTGCGGCAAGTCCGAGTTCATCGACTTCCTCAAGCACGCGGCGCCCGGCATGCGTGCCGCCCGGCTGCACATCGGCCGCTTCGACGAGGTGGACGACTTCCCCTGGCTTTGGGAGAAGTTCATGGAAGACGCCTTGTGGGAGAAGGCCGGCTACGAGCGCCTCTACACCCAGGAGTACATGCCCGGAAACCCCGGGATGGCACCCAAGGGCGCGGCACTGTTCGACTGGTGCATGCACAAGTTCAACGACGTGATTGCCCGGCAGTACGTCGGGCGCGATGACTTCTACCGCGACTCGACACTGCTGATCGAGTTCTCGCGGGGCGGCCCGAACGGGTTCGGCCGGGCGCTGGGCCTGCTCGACCGGGCGGTGCTGGAACCGGCGGCCATCCTCTACATCGACGTGTCGCGAGAGGAATCGTGGCGCCGCAACGTCGCGCGCTACCAGGAGAAGCTCCGCCACTCGATTCTCGCGCACATGGTGCCGCGCGAAACCTACGACTACTTCTACGACCTGAACGACTGGAACGACCTCACATCGGGCCGGGAATCCGGCCGCCTGGACGTCAACGGGGTGAGCGTCCCGTTCGTCTCGATGTGCAACGAGCCGGAATCGACCGACCCCGCCGTCCTCGAGCACCGCTACTCCACGGCGCTCGCGCGGCTCTGGGCCGCGTGGAGCGAGGGGCGATGAGCGCGTCGCCGATCTTCGAACACCTGTTCGTGCTGGGGCGGCCGGCCGGCGGCAAGAGCGAGTTCATCGACTTCATGAAGCGGCTGCCGGACGACGAGCGGGCGCGCGGCTTTGGCATCGGGCGCTTCGAGGAAATGGACGATTTCCCCTGGCTGTGGCAGGCCTGCGAGGACGACGACGCCCGCGAAGCGAGGGGCGAGGCGCGACTCGTCTCCGAGCGCACGCCGGAAGGCTACAACATCATGCGGCCGAAATTCCGCGGCTCACTCGTCGACCATTTCAACCGAGCGATCATCTCTCGATACCTGGCCAAGCCGGAGTTCTACCGCGGCGGCACGCTCCTCATCGAGTTCGCCCGCGGCGTGGACGACGGGTTCCGGGACAGCCTGCAGCGATTCACGCCGGAGATCCTCACCCGCGCGGCCATCCTCTACATCGACGTGTCCTTCGAGGAGTCGTTCCGCCGGAACTCGGCGCGCTACCGCCCGGGCCAGGAGGAATCTATCGCTGTTCCACAAGGTGCCGGACCGGGACATGCTCGGGTTCTTCCGCGACAATGACTGGTCGCGCATCACCGGCGGCGCCCGGCATGGCTACCTGGAACTCGCCGGCGTCTGCGTCCCGTTTGTCTCGATGAACAACGAGCCCGAATCGATGGACCCACACGTCCTCCGCGAGCGCTACGCCGCCGCGCTCGGACGCCTGTTGGACTTGTACCGAACGAGGTAACCGAATCCGGCTGAAGCCGGATTCCACGAGGACTCGCATGCCGAGCGTCATCGCCCACCCGCCAGGCTACCGCGCGCGCCGCTTCTACAACTGGTTCCCGCTGGGCCTGACCTACGCGACGTATTACATGGGGCGCTACAACCTCAACGCCGCGTCGAACGACGATGATGGGGAACTTCCACCTGTCGAAGGCCGAGTTCGGCATGATCGCGACGGCCGGCTTCTGGACCTACGCCCTGTCGGTGGCGTTCAACGGCCCGCTGGCCGACCGGATTGGCGGCAAGAAGTCGATCCTCATCGGCGCAGCCGGCGCGTGCGCGCTCAACCTGCTCATCGGCCTCCTCTTCCTCAACGGCTGGCAGACGAAGATCATCGTCGGCATGTCGCTGCTCTACGCCGTGAACCAGTACTTCCAGTCGTTCGGCGCGCTGTCGGTGGTGAAGGTGAACGCGCCCTGGTTCCACGTCAAGGAACGGGGCGTGTTCGGCGGCGTGTTCGGGATCATGATCTCGTCGGGCTATTTCCTCGCGCTGACGGTCGGCGGCTGGATCCTGTCCTACCTGCCGTGGTACTGGGTGTTCCTCGTCCCGTCGATGCTCCTCGCGGTCATGTTCGTCGTCGACCTCGTGATGGTGAAGGACCGGCCGTCGCAGGCAGGCTTCGCCGACTTCGATACCGGCGACGCCACCTCGAAGGACGCCGACAAGGACAAGCCGGTGGACTTCGGGTACCTGGTGCGGCGCGTCTTCAGCAATCCGGTCATCCTCACCATCATCGTCGCGGAGTTCTGCACGGGCTTCGTGCGCCAGGGCTTGATGCTGTGGTTCCTGCCGTTCCTCAAGGAGGTGCACCACATCGATCACGGGGCCGGCGCTCTACACCGTGGCCACCTTCGGCGTCACGGTCGGCGGGATCCTGCGGCGGGCTGCTGTGCGGGTTCCTGTCTGACCGCGTGTTCGGCTCGCGCCGGCCGCCGGTCGCCTTCATCTTCTACATCGGCCAGATCGTCGCGCTGCTGTGGCTCGGCCACACGACGTCGCCGGTGATGGCGGCGCTGCTCGTGCCGTTCACCTGCATGTGGATCTTCGGCGTGCACGGCATGCTGTCCGGCACGTCCGCGATGGACTTCGGCGGCACCAAGGCCGCCGCAACGGTGGCGGGCATCTGCGACGGCGTGCAATACGTCGCGTCCGGCCTCACCGGCTTCGCGCTCGGCGGGGCGCTCGACCGCTTCGGCTGGTCGGCGTGGACCTGGATGATCATCCCGTTCTCGGTCGTCGGCGCGCTGCTGATGACCCGGCTATGGAACGAAACGCCCCTGCACAAGGCCCGGCCCGCGCATGCCGGACGATGATCCCCGGCCACACGGATCTCCAGGTGTGGGCGCCAAGCGTCCGCTCGGCGCTGGCACCCGGCCAACCGTGGAACTGCATCGCCATTTCGAGGCCGGCCTCCGCCCAGACCTGATCGCCCGGCTCGCCGTCCGGCACGGCATCACCGCCGTGAGGACGCGCACCGGGCAGCCCATTCCCGGCCTCGACCCGCAGGAGCCCGACTCGATTCGCGCGCTACTACCGGGCGGTGGCCGCCGGCTTCACGGGGCCGGGCGGCTTCGCGCGGTTTGCCGATTCGTTCGGCCTGCCGCTCGCGGTGCTGCTCGCGCCCGAAGACCTCGAAGAGGCCGTCTACGAACAGCTCGTCGGCTGCGCCGAGGCCGGCAGCCTCCACACCGAACTTCGCGGCTCGCCCTTTACGTATCGCGAAAGGATCGACGCAACGCTGGAGGAGATCGCCAGGGCCCTGGTGAGCGGCGTGGACCGCGCCTGGCGGGAGCGCGCGTCAGCGGCACCTTCATCCTGGCGTTCAGCCGCCAGAAGGGCATCGGCCCCCCAGAAGCGCCGCCACTGCAGCGCCAGGCGGCATCCGTGGCCGCCCTGGCTGCCGCCCTTCACCGTCCCGACCGGCCCGTCGGGCTCGACATCGCCGGCTTTCCCGAAACACTCTTTCCGCCGCGCGCGTTCGAGGAGGTGCTCCGCCCCGCACGGGAAGCCGGCGTGCCGCTCACGGTACATGCCGGCGAGCAGGGCATGCCGCCAGGATTCGAGGATGCACCCCCATCGCTCATCGTCGAAGCGATCGAGCGCCTCGGCGCCAGGCGCATCGGCCACGCCACGTCGCTCGCCGCGTCAGCGGACGCCCGTGCGGTTGTCCGTCAGCGTGGCGTCGGCCTGGAATGCTGCCCGTGGTCCAACGACCGAATGGGATTCCAGCCGATCGGGCACCATCCCCTCGCGCTGTTCCTCTCGGAGGGGCTGCTCGCCTCGCTCGCGACCGACGATCCGTTGATGTTTGGGCCGTTTACCGTCGGGGAAACGTTCGACGCGATCGCCGGACCGCTGGAACTGCAGGCCGAGGCGCTCGGGCAGATGACGCGCAATGCCATCGACACCGCGTTTGTGGGTGAGGAACGGAGAGACTGGCTGAGGAAACTGCTAGCCGACGGAGCGCGGTGAGCGTCGTTCTGCCTACTGCCTACTGCCTACTACCGTAGATTGAACGCCAGCTCAATGGTGACGAGCACCGGGACCGGCTGCCCCTGCTTCTTCCCGGGGACGAACCGCCACTGCTTGGCAGCCTTGATCGCTTCCTGATCGAGCCCGAAGGTCGGGTCCAGGGACTTCACCACCTGCACGTCGCCAACAGTCCCGTCCGGCATGATGATGCACTCGACGACGACGACACCCTGGATCTTCGCCCGCATGGCGTCAGCCGTGTACTGAGGCTTCACCTCGCGCAGGACGACCGGGTTGTCGATGCCGCTCCCGGGCCGGTACGCGCCACCGCCCGTCCCTCCGCCCCACCCGGGCCCGAGGCCCGGCCCGTTGCCCGGGCCGATGCCGGTGCCGGTGCCCGTGCCCGCGCCGCCGCCGCTTCCCGGCCCCAACGACAGGGTCGAGGCAGAGGTACCTTCCAACGCACCGGGCGCCGTGACGGTGGCCGCGCCAAGGGTCTTGGCCGGGATCTGCAATTGCTGCTCGGGTTTCGGCTCGTCCTTCGGCTTCTCTTGCTGGATCGGCTTGACTTCCGGCAACTTGACCGCCGGAACCGTGATCTTCGCCTTGCCGGGCAGTTCGGCCTTCTTTGGGGGCTCCGGCATGCGGTTGCCGCCGCCGCCACCGCCGCCGCCAGGCCCCGGCTCGTTGAGCCAAATAATGTCCTTGATGGTCTGGGGCCGGTCGGGCGTCACAGATTCGGTCGTGGCGGTGGGACTAAAGCGCGCGATGGCAATGACCAGCACGATTACGACGACGTGAGAGACGAACGACACCACCGCCGTGGGCGCGAGACGCTTCTCCTGCTGCTCGAAAAGGAACGGAACGTCGTCCGGATGGGACTCCGGGATGTGGACGGACAGGTGCCCGAGCGATTCGGCGACCGCGTTCTTCGAAGTGGTGTCTGGCATCAAACCATCCGGGCGGGGGGAACCCGAACTCCATGATCGCCCAGCGCGCCCGTGGCAGCAACTGCAAAACAGGTGCCTGTAGAGCTTTCCCCCGTTTGCCTGTTATTTCTGACAAGGCTGACGGTTGTCCCCCGCCGCTGCCCCTCAGATGGGACACTCGCCGCAAAGCTGGAGCTTTGCGCCACACCTCGGAGCTTTGCGCCACACCTGCTTGCCCGGAGCTTTGCGCCACACGTCGCGGCGCACACCTGGATGCGCCCTACCTGCTTACGAGACGCGTCCTTACTAATCCCGGCGCTCATTTCAGTTGACGATGCGCCGGGCCGTAGCACGGGGCTTCAGCCCCGTTTCAGCCGGAGCGAACATGGTCAACCCAACTGAGCTCCGGATTAGACGCGTCCGGTCCAGGCGCCGATCGCGGCGTTGCCCCCGCCGTAGCAGTGCAGCGTCGACAGCGCGTCAGCCGCTCGAGGCTCGCTTCGCACGGCAACCAGCACGCCGCCGCGGCCGGTGAGCGTCTCGAAAATCCGTCCGTCGTGGGCCTGGAATCCGACGCGCTTGAGGGCGTTTGCCAACCCGGCCTTCGAGAGGTCGTCTCCACCGATGGCGGCAATGAGGCTGCCCCCGGCAATCGTCGCTCCCACGCCCTGCACCTCGATCTTGTCGCCCGGCCGGCCGAACACCTTCTGCAGCAGGCCTGCGTGCTCGGGCTTGTCGATCGCCAGCAGGCTCAAGGCCTCGGGGGGGAATCCCTGACGCTTCAGGGCATCGATGCCGCGCTCGGCCGATACCACGTCCTTGAATACTCCCACCGTGAACCGGCCTGTTTCCACCTCTGCCATCAGCACCTCGTCGACGGAAGTCGGTCGTCCGGCCTGCGCCCGGCGACCATGGTTGTGATTCGCTGGTGTGTTGATTGTGCAGTGCGGCACCGGGACAAATCAACCCCTACTGGCGGGCTGCCTAGTCCCAGGATGCTTCGGCCACTTCGCTGGCCCCCGCCTCCGTCAGCAATGCGACGACAGGTCCCGCATCGCCCCGGCGCACGTGCGCGCCGAGAAGCAGTGCTCCGCGCCCGACCGCCTCCTGCCACTGGACGGCCTGCACCTCCCTGAGCCCGGCGCCTTGAAGAATCGAAGCGATGCGCCCGGCCGCGTGCCCTGCCACCTCTCCCAGATCGGCCGCGAGCGGCCCGGCCGTGACGATGGGGCCGATGCCCGGCAGGACGACGGCGATGGCGGCCAGGACGTGCCCCCCGATTTCGCCCAGCCGCGCCGCGGGCCGGGAGTCCTCGATCTCCGCGCCGGGCGTCACTTCCATTTCGTCCGCCAACGCGCCCTCGAGTTGGTGCGTGGCCGCCACCACCGAGAGGTCCCCGCGGCCGAAGCCCAGGCCGCGCAGCCGGCTGGCGGCCTCGGCCGCCGTCGGTCTATCCTGAAACAGCGCCAGCACAAGCGGGTGCGACATGCCCTTACTCTATGCTCGAAAGACCGTCTGATCCAAGAGGGACTCGACGTCCGGAAACGCCGGGTGCCAAGTGCGGAGTGCCGAGTGCGCGGTATGCCGGTGCTGAGTGCGGGGAGTGCCAAGTGCTGAGTGCGGGGACCGCTGGGTGCTGAGTGCCGATGTCGCAATTGTCGGAGCGGGGCCGGCTGGAACCTGGGCCGCCCGGACGCTCGCGCTTGCCGGTGCACGCGTCGTCATCTTCGACGCGTCACACCCGCGCGAGAAACCGTGTGGCGGCGGCCTTACCCGCCGCGCGCTTCGCTTCCTTACCGAGGCCGGCGTCGCGGAACGGGTTCCCGGCGTGGCCGTTCGCGCCGCCCGGTTTACGAGCGGCGGCCTCGACCGCGTCTCGCCAGCCCTCGTCCACCTCCCGCATCACGACGGTGACCGGCTGCTGGTCGTGTCGCGCAAGGCGCTGGATGGGGCGCTGCTCGACGCCGCCGTCGAGGCGGGCGCCGAGTGGCGTGCCGAGCGGGTGCTCGACGTTGCCGTGGTGCGCGAGTCCGTCGCGGTTCGCACCTCCGCGGGAACGACGGACGCCAGCTTCCTCGTCGGCGCCGACGGGGCCAACAGCCTCGTGCGCCGGCGCGTCTCGCAGCCGTTCTCCCGCGGCCAGATCTCGATTGCCACCGGCTTCTTCGCGCGCGGCGTCACGTCCACCGACGCATGCGTGCACTGCATCGCGGACCCGCCCGGCTACATCTGGTCGTTTCCGCGTGTGGATCATGCGGCCATCGGCATCTGCGCCCAGGCCGACGCGACCACCGTGGCCAGGCTGCGACAGGTGGTCTGCGAGTGGGTTCACCGGGAGGCACACGCGGACGGCGCCGAGCTGTCGCCCTACAGCTGGCCGATCCCGTCGCTGCCCCGCTCGGATTTCGGCCGGGAACAGCCGGCCGGCGAGCGTTGGGCGCTGGCGGGAGACGCGGCAGGCCTGGTCGACCCGCTGACGCGCGAGGGCATCTACTACGCGTTGCGGTCGGGCGAGCTGGTGGCCGAGGCGCTATCCGGAAGCGCGCCCGGCGATGCGTACGCGAGCCGCGTGCGCGACGAGCTGCACCCCGAGCTTTCGCGCGCCGCCGCGCTCAAGGCCGGCTTCTTCAGCTCGCACTTCACGGACCTGTTGGTGGAGGCCCTGAGAAGGAGCGACAAGGTGCGGGCGGTGATGGGCGACCTGATCGCCGGTGAGCAACCTTACGCAACGCTGAAGCGCCGGCTCCTGGCCACCTTCGAGTTCGGCCTCGCCTGGCGGCTGCTCGCGCTGCAGATCCGCGGCCTCATCTCCTGACACCGATCAGGTGTGGGGCAAAGCTCCAGCTTTGCCTCCCCGTTACCCCTCGGCGCGCAGCGCCGCCGATGGCGCCAGGCCGGCCGCACGCCGGGCAGGAATCACGCACGCCAGCGCCGCGACGGCCACCGTGACCAGGACGACGGCCGTGAGCGTGATCGGGTCGTTTGCCTGCACGCCGTACAGCATCCCTTGCATGGCCCGCCCCGCGGCAAACGCTCCGGCCGCGCCGACGCCCACGCCGAGCGCGGCAGGGCGCAACCCCTGGCTCGCAGCCAGCCGTGCGACCGACCAGCGGTCGGCGCCGAGCGCCATCCGGACGCCGATCTCGCGGGTCCGCCGGCTCACGCCGTACGCGACGACGCCATACACGCCGACGACGGCGAGCACGACCGCCACGAGCGCGAAGACGCCGAGCAGGAGCAGGTAGAACCGCGGCCTGGCCATCTGCTCGTCCACGAGCGACTGCAGCGTCCCGGGCCAGATCAGCGGCAGCCGCCTGTCGAGCGATGCCACGACCTGCCGGCTCGATGACAGCATGGCGGCCGCGGGCAGGCCGCTGTGCACGACGAACGTGAAGGTGCGCATCTCGGACTGCGCGACAGGGATGTAGAGCTCGGGTTCGGGAGCGAGCGTGAGCGCCGTCGACCGGACGTCACCCACGACGCCGATGATGGTGCGAACGCCGCCCGATTCACCGCCCGCGTCCAGCCGCAGCGCCTTGCCGATCGGATCCTCACCCGGCCAGTACCTCTGAGCAAGCTGGCGGCTGATCACCACGACCTTCGGACGCCCCCTCGTATCCGAGGGCTCGAACCAGCGTCCCGCGCGAAGCGGGATGCCGACCACGCGGAAATAATCGCTGTCCGCGCCCCGGAACAGCGCGTTCGGAGACTGGCCGGCTGCAGGTGCCGGCCTGTCGGTCCGGCTGAAGGACTGCACGTTGATGGACGGCCCGAGCGGAAGCCCGGAGATGCGGGCCACGCCTTTCACGCCCGGCAATCCCGCGAGCCGATCGCGCAGATCGTCGCTCGCGCGCGCGACGGCGGCGGGATCGGGATAGCGGGCGGCCGGGAGCGAGATCGTGAAGACCATGCGGTCGGCCGATGCAAAGCCGGTATCCACCGATTGGAGGGCCACGAGGGTGCGGACCAGGAGGCCGGCGCCGAGCAGCAGCATCAGCGTCAGGGCGACCTCTGACACGACCAGTGCACCCCGGCTCCAACCCGCCGCGGCGTCTCCCTGCGTCCCGCGCCCTGTCATGCTGCTGCCGAGCGGCGCCCGCGCGACGCGGACAGCCGGGACCAAGCCGAACGCGACGGCGCTCAACGAGGTGACGCCGAGGGCAAAGAAGAACGTCACGCGGTCGACACCGACGTCCGCCAGGCGCGGGATGTCGGACGGGGCGGCCAGCTTGAGGATGTCGATGCCCCACGCGGCGACGATCAGCCCGCACGCCGCCGCGGCGATGGACAACAGCGCGGACTCGGTGAGGAGGTAGCGAACGAGGCGCAGCCGGCTCGCTCCGAGCGCTGCCCGGATCGCCATCTCGCCCTGGCGGGCCGCACCGCGGACGAGCAGCAGGTTCGCGACGTTGGCGCAGGCGATCAGCAGCACCGCCAGCACCGCGGCGAAGATGACGAGCAGGGCGGGCCGGACTTCTCCGACGATCTCGTCCTGGAGCGTCGTCGCCGCCGCCGTCACGTTCGTGTTGGCGTCCGGGTACTCGCGCTCGAGGCCGGACGCGATGGACCGCATCTCCTCGCGCGAGGTTGCCAACGACACGCCGGGCCGCAGCCGCGCCACGCCGTCGAGGTACACGCACCCGCGCCCGCACGCGGCATCGTCGGCCTGCACCGGAAACCAGAACCGGGCGCGGTTCGGGAAATCGAAACCGCGCGGCGCCACGCCGACGATCTCTCGCGGCCTCCCGCTGATTTCCAGCTTCTGTCCGAGGATGTCCTGCCGGCCGCCGAAACGCTCCCTCCAGAAACCTTCGGAAATGATCACCACCGCTCCACCGCCCGGGCGGTCCTCGGCCTCCGTGAAATCGCGGCCGAGCGGCGGGGTGGCGCGGAAGACATCGAAGAAGCCGGGGGTGACAACCGCGGCAGGCACCACTTCCGCTTCGCCGAGCCCCGTGAGCACCGATGTCGAACGCGAGTAGAGCGCCATCGTCTCGAAGCTGCGCGCCTGTCGCTTCCAGTCCAGGAAGTTCACGTGCGACACGCTTCCGCCTTCGCTCGGCCGCGGCGATCGGCGGTCCGTCTGCCAAAGGGAGACGATGCGATCCGAATCCGGGTACGGCAGGGGGTTGAGCAGGATCCCGCGCACCGCGCTGAAGATGGCGGTCGTGGCGCCGATACCGAGTGCCAGTGTGACGAGGGCCACCACGCTGAAGCCGCGGTGACGAAGGAGGCTGCGCACCGACAGGCGAACGTCCTGAAGAAAGCGGTCCATGGCGCGTCCTGCTGCGCAAGGAGGGTGCCAGGCGGTAGAAGGTAGAACGTAGAACGTAGAACGTAGAAGGTAGAAGGTAGAACGTAGAAGGCAGAACGGTAGAAGGCAGAAGGTGGATGGCAGAACGTAGAAATCAATTCTCAGTTCTACGTTCTCAGTTCGGCTGTCTGACTCTGGGACTGGCTTGACCGGAAGCGGACAGTCACCAGCGCGATTACCGCCCGTAGTAGCCGTCGCGCGCGCGGACCTGGACGTCGCTTCGCTTCACCTGGACGTGGATCGCATGCCAGCGACCGTCCTCGCGGCCGCCGGCCCGTGGGTCGGCCGCACCCGAAGCGCGCTCGGGCGGAGCGTAGCCCAGGAGGTATTGGAAGCGCAGTTCGCGGGCGATGTCGGCAAGTGTCTGGTCCAGTCGGCGCGGATCGTCGACGTGGAAGGACCGGCCGCCGGTAAGGACGGCGAGCTCGGGGAACAAGGGGGGCAGCCGCTTGCCGAGCGCAACGGGGTAGACCAGGACGTCGGCGCGCCTCGCTCTCGCCAGCACCTGGTCGGCGCTCGCTTCGCTGTAGCGATCCTCGCCGTCGGAGAGGACGATCAGGCCGCGCCGCCCGCCGGTCGGCTGGATGAGGTCCAGGCCGGCGACGATGGCATCGTTCAGCGAGGTGGTGCTCCAGGGCTGCAGCGCGTCGATGGCCCGCCCCTGCGCCTCCCGGTCGGTCGAGAGCGGGGCGAGCACGTCGACCTCGCTCGAGATCCCGACGACCATCACCTGGTCTGATGGGCGCAGCCGGCCGAGAAACGAGCGCGCCGCCACCGAGGCCAGGCGGAGCCGCGGGCCCGCCATGCTCGCGCTGTGGTCGATCGCCAGCGCGACCGACAGCGGCACGTCGCCGGCGGCGAACGCCTGGATCGCCTGCGGCTGGCCATCATCCAGGACCTCGAAGTCCGAGGCCCGGAGGCCGGTCACGGGTGCCCCCGTCCGGTCGGTAACGGTCACGTAGGCCTCGACGAGGTTGACGGCCGACGAGAACTGCCGGGCTGGCGCCGCCGCAAGCATGAGCGCCGTGCAGGCCAAGCCGATCAACGCTACAATGCCGACAGTTGGTCCATCCGCCCCGATACCTCTGAAAGAAGGCCCGGTCATGCGCTTAGGCTTCCCCGAGATGCTTGTCGTCCTCGCGATTCTGCTCCTGATCTTCGGAGCAAATCGTCTGCCGGAGTTGGGCCGCAGCGTCGGCAAGGCCATCCGCGGCTTCAAGGACGCGACGAAGGATCATCGGTAAGGGTGCAAGGGTGCACGGGTGCACGGGGACGGGGCACGGCTGGACCATTCGTCATTCGCCAATCGTCACTCGTCAATCCTCAATGCCTTTCCCGGCCCCAGCCCGGTTCCGGGTGCAAGGCATCCCCGTTCAGATCAGGATCCGTGAGTCTCCCACGCGCCGCGTGACCCGCTCGCGGTCGAGGTATTCGAGCAGCGGGATCGCGAACTTGCGGCTCACGCCGTAGCGCTCCTTGAACGTCGCCACATCGATCCTCGCCTGTCCGGGTCCCGCGGCCGCCTTCAGCGCCGCCATCTCGCGCTTCAACTGGTCGAGCGCCTGCGAGTGGAACAGCAGCGTGTCGACTTTGACGAGCGTTCGCTGCCGGAGCAACAGGCGCGTCACGCGATCGACGACGTCGGGCGCCACGCCGCACGCCGAGGCGACGGCGGACGGTTCCGGCGGCTTCAGGCCCGCCTCGCGGAATGCCGTGTCGATGAGGCCGCGGGCCTGCTCCTCTTCGCCGGAGAGCGCCACGCGATGCGAAGCGAGCGCCAGGCGGTCGCGGCCGGATACTTTGCCGTCCACCTCGAGGTCGCCGATCACGCGCTCGAAGATCCCCTCGCCCGCTCGACCGAACGCCCGCTCGCGCACCTCTTCGCGCGGCCGCCCCTCGGATAGCGGCTCCGCACGGTGGTGATCGCCGAGCAACTGCAGCACCTGCCGACCCAGCACGTCGAGCACTGACGGAGAGACCAGCAGGTTTCCGGCGCGCGACGCAATCTTCCCGGCGATCAACCGCGCGAGAACGCGTTCGACGTCGGCCGGCTGCACGCCGGCGCGGGTGACGAGCATGGCCACGGGCAGTCCCGCGCTGCCTCGCTCGATCACCATCGCCTCGATCGCGCGGTCAGTGGGCGATCGACGGGCCGCCGGCCCCTCGGCTGGCACCGATTCGGGATCGAGCCGATCGAACCGCCGCCGCGCGGCCTCGGTGCGGATGGCGCCGCGGTCCGGATGCGGATCGAGTACCTCCCCCCCGGCCACGGTGACGGGCGGTGAGTAGGCGCGCAGGATGAACCGGTCGCCGCGGCCGGTGACCGCAGGCGACTCGAGGCGGAGGCGTGCGTACGCCTGCCCGCCAGCCGGCACCTCCGCGCCCGCCGCCAGGGGCGTCTTCTGGTCCTCGCCGGCGGGGCGGCCCTCGAGGATGGCGGCGAGCGCGACACGCCCGAGAACCTCGCTCGTCCCCTGGTGAAAGCGCACCCGCGCGCCGTGTTTCAAGGGACGCGCGGACGCCACCACCTCCAGCCGGACGTCGATCATGCGCGAGGGTTGAAGGGTGCCCGGCGTCAGGAGGGAATCTCCGCGGCCGATCTCGTCGAGCTCGATGCCTCCGAGGTTCAGGGCGACCCGCTGCCCGGCCACCGCGCCCGTTTCCTTCTCGCCGTGCACCTGCACGCCGCGCACCTTCACCCCGCGCCCCGAGGGGAGGAGCGCCAGCTCCTCGTCCGGCGCGACGCGACCGGACACGAGCGTCCCGGTCACGACCGTCCCGAACCCTTTCACGGAGAACGCCCGGTCAACCGGCAGCCTCGTCAGTCCGCCGGCGCCGCGCGCGCGGCACGCGCGCGGCGAGCTCCACCAGCGCCGCCCGGAAGGCGTCGAGCCCCGCGCCGGTCTTGGAGGAGACCGCGACGATCGGCGCATCCTCGAGGAACGACCCGTCGGTCAGCTCCCTGGTCTCGAGGCGCGCCAGTTCCACCATCTCGTCATCGGCCAGGTCGGTCTTCGTCAGCGCGATGAGACCGTGGGGCACGTGCAGCAGGCGGCAGATCTCGAAGTGCTCTCGCGTCTGAGGCATCACGGATTCGTCCGCGGCAATCACCAGGACGACCGCATCGAAGCCGCCCACGCCTGCGAGCATGTTCTTGACGAAGCGCTCGTGGCCCGGGACGTCGACGAACGAGAAGGTGAGGTCGCCCGTCGTCCAGTGGGCGAAGCCGAGGTCGATCGTGATGCCCCGATCCTTCTCCTCCTTGAGCCGGTCGGGATCGGTGCCGGTGAGCGCGCGCACGAGCGCGCTCTTTCCGTGGTCGATGTGGCCGGCGGTGCCGATGACGATGTGGCGCATGGGTTCTGACGATGGCGCAGATTCCACGTGTGGCGCAAAGCTCCAGCTTTGCGTTCACCGCCTCCGTCGCCCGCGCTTCGACTGGCGGGCGCGCGCCGGGCGCTTGCGGAGCGGCTCGCGCGTGGACGCCGGCGTTCGCTTTCGGCCCGTTGTCTTGCCGTGGCGCGCGCCGCGGCGCCCCTCGCTCTCGCGCACCGCCTCGAGAATCTCCACCAGGCCCAGCTCGATCTGCCGCTTTTCGTCGTCCACGCGCACAACCTGCACGCGCACGCGATCGCCCAGCCGATACACCTTCCGCGTGTTCTCGCCTCGCAGCGAATGCGTCGTGTCCAGGAACCGGTAGTAGTCGTCCGCCATGCTGGACACGTGCACCAGCCCCTCGACGAAGTGGTCGACGAGCTCGACGAACAGGCCGAACGACGCGACGCCCGTGATGTAGCCGTCGAATTCGTCGCCCACCTTGTCCGCCATGAAGCGGACCTTCTTCCACTGCAGCAGCTCCCGCTCGGCCTCGTCCGCCCGCCGCTCGCGGTCCGACGTGTGGCGCGCGATCTCCGGCAGATCCTCCTCGAGCGCCTCGCGCTCGGCCTCGGCCGTCGCGCCGCGCCGGGCCTCGCGCAGCAGCCGGTGCACGACCAGGTCGGGATAGCGCCGGATGGGCGACGTGAAGTGCGTGTAGCTGCTGAAGGCGAGGCCGAAGTGACCGAGGTTGGCCGGCGCGTACCGCGCCTTCTGCATCGTCCGCAGCATGAGCGCCGCGATTGGCTTCTCCTCCGGCTTCCCCTTGATGCGCTGCACCAGCGCCTGGAAGTGGCGCGGGCGAAGGCCGTGCAGCGGGGCCGCGAGGCTGTAGCCGAGGCTGGCGACGAACTCCTCGAACTGTGCGACCTTCAGCGGGTCCGGCTCCTCGTGGACGCGGTACAGGCCGGGCACCTCGCTCTGGTCGAGGTACTCCGCCACCGTCTCGTTCGCGAGGAGCATGAACTCCTCGATGATGCGGTGCGCGATGTTCCGTTCGGCGGCGATGATCGCTTCGATCCGCCCCTCCTGGTCGAGCACGACCTGCGCCTCGTCCAGGTCGAAGTCGATCGAGCCAAGCCGCCGGCGACGGTCGTTCAGCACCTGGAACAGCTCGCGCATCATCTCGAACATCGGCACGAGCGGCTGATACCGGCCGCGCACGTCGGGACCGGCGTCCGTGAGGATCGCGTTCACGTCCGTGTACGTCATCCGCTCGCGCGTCCGGATCACGCCGTCGTGGAACTCGAACCGCACGACCTGTCCCCGCCTGTCGATCTCCATCAGGCACGACTGGACGAGGCGATCCACGCGCGGGTTGAGGCTGCAGAGGCCGGTGGCCAGCGCCTCGGGGAACATGTGCAGCGCCCGTTCGGTGAAGTACACCGACGTGCCGCGCTCGTAGGCTTCGCGTGTCGAGGGCGCTGCCCTCCTTGACGTAGTGCGACACGTCGGCGATGTGCACGCCGAGCCAGTAGTGGCCGTTCGGGAGACGCTCGATCGAAATCGCGTCGTCGAAGTCGCGCGCGTGCTCGCCGTCGATGGTGACGACGTCGACGTTGCGGAAGTCGGTGCGACCCGATACGTCCTTCGGCCGCGCGTGCATGGTGCGCGGGGCGCCCCGCCCTTCGAGCATCCGGCGCGCCTCGGCGACGGCTTCCGCGGAGTGTTCGTCCGGCAGGTTGTACTTCCGAATGATGATCTTCGTGTCGACGCCCGGATCGTCGATCCGCCCGAGCACCTCGGTGACGCGGCCGACCGGGCCGCGCGCGGCGGTCGGCCAGCGGGAGATCTCCACGGTCACCATGTCGCCGGCCTTGGCCCCCGCGGCGTCGCCGGAGGGAATCGTGACGTCGGCCGTGATGCGCTGATCGAACGGCGAGACGAACCCCAGCCCGCCGTCCGCCTGGTCGAACCGGCCGACGAGGCGGGCGTTCGCGCGTTCGAGGATGCGGACGATGCGGCCTTCGGGGCGATCGCCCGACCGATAGCGCTCGACGCGCGCCACGACGCGATCGCCGTGCATCGCTTCTTTCAGGTTGGGAGCCGCAACGAAGATGTCGGGCTCGCCGGGATCGGCCCGCCGTTCCGGGACGACGAAGCCGAATCCGCCGGCGTTGGCGTGGATGCGGCCGACGACGAGGTCCATCTTCTCGGCCACGCCGTAGCGGTGGCCGCGCACCTCGATCAGCTCGCCGTCCGCCGCGAGCGCCTTGAGCTGGCGCCGGAAGCCCGGGCGTTCCTCGCGCGGGATCTTGAGCAGTTGCATCAGTTCGCGCGCGGATGCCGGGTGCTGCACCCGATCGCGGATCTGCCGGAGGATGTCTTCGCGGGAAAGCATCGTGAGCTACTTTGCAGGAGGAAGGCCGGTCGTCCGGTCGAGCGACTTCAACGCCTCGCCGGCGCGCTCGTTGGCCGCCGTGTTGACGCTGGCCGCCAGCTTCTGGGCCTCGAGCGTTTTGGCCAGCGCCTCGCGCACGGCGTCGGCCGCCGGCGTCTGGCTCTCGTCGAGCCGGGCCGAGGCATCGTTCATGTAGTCCGCGGCCTGCTGCAGGTGACGGCTCGCCTGGCCGTAGTTGAGCTCGAACAGGTCCACGCGGGCGCGCGCCAGGGCACCTCGGGCTTCGGCCAGCCGCAGCCGCAGTTCAGAGTCGCGCTGGCCCGCCTGGGCGTCCCACCGTCCCGACGAGCCCCAGAGCCAGCCTGCACCCAGCAGGATGAGCGCGGCCAGGAGTCCCCAGAGGACGATCTTCGCTTTCGCCATCGAGCCCTCCGTTATCGCCGAAGCAGTATCTGGATGTCGCCCACGTTGGTGTCGCTCGGACCGGTGATCACCAGGTCGGACAGCCGCGAGAAGAATCGAGTACGCGTCGTTGTCGTCCAGATGGCGCGACCCGTCGCCCAGGCCCGCCGCTTCCGCGCGCGCGACCGTCTCGTCGTCGGCGACCGCGCCCGCGGCATTCGTCGGCCCGTCGATCCCGTCCGTTCCGCCACTCAGAATACCGCCTGCCAGATCCGAACGCGCCAGTTCCTGCGCGGCGGCGAGCACCAATTCCTGGTTCCGGCCGCCCCGCCCCGTTCCTGTCACGCTCACGGTCGTTTCGCCCGCCGCGAGAAGACAGGCACCGCTGGCGTAGTCGCGTAAGCGGCGCGCCAGGCGTCGTCCCGCGTCGCGGGCCTCGCCGACAATCGCCTCCGGCACCACCGCCACATGGTAGCCGAGCGCAGCGGCCCGCTCGGCTGCGCCCCGAAGGGCATCGTGCCGCGACCCGATGACGTGCGTGTCGGCGCGGTTCAGCCGCGGATCCCCCGGCTTTGGCGTCTCGCCGGCTTCGCCACGACGTCCCTGCTGCAACAATCCAACAACCGCCGCGGGGAAGCGTGTCGCACCGCCATACCGCTCCAGGACCGACAGGGCGTCAGCAAAGCTCGTCGGGTCCGGCACCGTGGGCCCGGACCCGATCACGGCCGGGTCGTCGCCCACCACGTCGGACACGCAGAGCGCCAGCACCGGCGAGGCGGCCTCTGCCGCCAGCTGCCCGCCCTTGATCGCGGACAGGTGCTTGCGAACGGTGTTGAGCGCGTCAATGTCGGCGCCGCCGAGCAGCAGCTGCCTGGTGGTCGCCTGCTTGTCACCGAGGGTCAGACCGTCGCGGGTTTGGACGACCAGCGCCGACGCGCCGCCGGAAATCAGGACCACCAGTAGATTGTCCTCGCCGCCCTGCCGGGCCAAGTCGAGCGCCGCGCGGCCCGCCCGCTCACTCCGAGCGTCCGGGACAGGATGGCTGCTCTCGATCCACTGCAGCGGCGGCACGAGAGCGATCGGGCAGTGCGTGCCGACGACGATGCCGGCGTCTGGCGGCCGGCGAGCCAGCTCGACGAAGGCATTCGCCATGAACGGAGAGGCCTTGCCGACGGCAATCAGGCGGTACGTGCGGGCGTGCAAGCGATCCGAGAGGCCCAGTGAGGCGAAGGCGCGCTCGAGCAGCGGCGGCGCGCTGCAGGCGTCGAGCGCCGAGCGGAAGATGTCGAGAAGGTCGCGGCGGATGCGAGTGGGGGTCGTCAGTTCGCTTTCTTGGGATCCGACCAGCCGGACAGGCCGGTGACGCTGTCGAACTGCCGGAGCAGGTGGCCCATCACCAAGTCGGCGTCCTTGTGACGGCAGAGCCGGTCCAGCTCGCTCAGCAAGTGATTCAGGGCGTTCTCGGCGCTATCGACGGCGGTCCTCGAGTAGTACTCGCGCTGAATCTGGAGGCAGCGCTTGTGCTTGATCAATTCTTCCCTATAGAACTCGACGTGAACGGCTCGAAGATGCGCGCTTAATGGCCGCGGGTCGGTCAGGAAGCGATACATGCAACTCCTCAACGCCAGGGACGGGAGAAAGTCGGTAGGCACTTTCCAGTCTAGTGAGGGCAGGAAACGCTGTCAACGGCGACCAATTCGTTCCGCTTCCCGGCGGAGCGTGCACGGACGCCACCCTTGCTGTGCGGCGTGCTCGAGCACGCCCGCCGCGCGGCGCTCCGGGCTACTCGAGTCGGCGCACCGCGAACAGGCTGCCGGCGCAGCCAACGAGCGCACCGCCGGCAAGCAGGATGGCCGCCCACGACAGCGGCAGGAACGCGGCAGCATCGGCGCCCGCGAGCTGTGCGACGGTGTCCAGGCTCGAACGCGAGAAGAGGAACGCCGCTCGCAGCACCGCCAGGGCCACGAGCGCACCGAGCGCGCCCTGGAGGATTCCCTCGCAGATGAACGGGCCGCGGATGAACGACCACGGCGCGCCGACCAGTTCCATGATCTCGATCTCATCGCGCCGCGCGACGAGCGCAAGCCGGACGACGTTCGAGATCGTGAGGGCGGCGGCAAAGATGAGGACGGCCGAGAGCGCATAGCCGGTCCAACGGATGGCGCCGGCGACGGCGGACAACCGTTCCAGCCAGCGCCTGTCGTACCGCACGTCGCTCACGCCGGGCATACGCGCGACCAGCCGGGCGAGACGCTCGACGGCCGCCGGATCGACCCTGGCGGAACTCAGTCTCACCTCGAGCGACGCAGGGAACGGGTTGTTGGGCGAGTTGCGCGCGGCGGACGCCAGGTCGGGAAAGTCGCGCGTGAAGCGGTCGAGGGCTTGCGCCTTGGACACGGGGTCTACGCCGGCCACGCCGGGATACACCGCGACGGTCCGCGCGACCGCCGCGCGGTCCGCCTCCGCGATCGTGTCCTGCAGGTAGATCGAGAACTCCGCGGCCCTGCTCCACCGCTCGACGAGCCGGCCGAGGTTGGCGGTCACGACCAGGAAGACGCCGAGCACGAAGAGGCCGATCGCGATCGTGAGGATCGACAGCGCGCTCGCACGGCGTCCGCGCCACAGGCTGAAGAGCGCCTCGGTGACGAAGTACCTCAGCGCGGCGATCACGCGGGGCCTCCCGCCGGAAGGGGCTCGGCAGGCCGCCCGCGATCGAGGACGACGGCGCGCCGGCCCACCTGCCGGATGAGCGGCCAGTCGTGCGTCGCCACGAGGACCGTCGTCCCGACCGAGTTGATGTCGCGAAAGAGATTCATCACTTCGAGCGACATGTCGGGATCGAGGTTGCCGGTCGGCTCGTCGGCGAGAATCAGCATCGGGTCGTTGACGAGCGCGCGCGCGATGGCCACCCGCTGCTGCTCGCCGCCCGACAGCTGCAGCGGGTAGGCGTTGGCTCGATGCTGCAGGCCCACCCACTTCAGCACCTGGAAGGTGCGGCGGCGCTGCTGCACGTCCGGAACGCCGAGGATGCGCAGCGCGAAGATCACGTTCTCGAAGACGGTCTTGCGCGGAACCAGCTTGAAGTCCTGGAAGACGAACCCCACGGTCCGGCGGTAGGCCTGCACCTGGCTCCGGCTGAGCCCGACGAGGTCGCGGCCGCCGACCATGATCCGGCCCGAGGTGGGGATTTCCTGCCGAAGGAGGATGCGTAGAAGGGTCGTCTTGCCGGCGCCACTCGGCCCCGTCAGGAAGCAGAACTCCCCCTTTTCCACGCGCAGGTTGACGTTCTCCAGCGCGAAGGCCTCGGGAGAGTACTGCTTGGACAACGCTTCAATCTCGATCATGGTGCGAAGCGCCGCGAGTATAGCACCGCTCGGAAAGTTTAACCGCAGAGGCGCCGGAGGGCGCAGAGGCTCGTGTTTCCGGCCCGCGGCTACCGGGACGTGTATTTCGTCAACTCCACGCGGAACGATCCGAACCCGGCATCGATCAGCATCTGCACGGGCAGGCGCCGCGCATCCCGGCTG
The DNA here is from genome assembly GCA_963724775.1 of uncultured Acidobacteriota bacterium. Taxonomy (GTDB): domain Bacteria; phylum Acidobacteriota; class Vicinamibacteria; order Vicinamibacterales; family Fen-181; genus CAVRWB01. Next base: position 90,136 of record CAVRWB010000009.1, on the reverse strand, counting down.
ATGAAGAGCGTGGCCGAGATGGGGCGCCGCTCCGACCGGCTCTCGAAGCGCGCCTCGACGCGCCATGCGTCCACCGTCTGCCCGGCGACCGACACTGGCTCTTCGCCGGTCACCCGAAGCGTCGCCGTCAGCTGCCGGCCGCCCTCGACGATCGGGAAGCTCGCCTCGTACCCCGCAGCGAGGGGCAGCGTCCTCGCGTAGAGGAAGGCCGCCAGGCCGTCACGAGCGTCGCGCGGCATCGGGAGACTCGGGCCGTCAGCGACCGTGACGGTGCGCCGATCCTGGTCGAAGCGAATCGTCTTGTCCACGCGCCGGTGGCCTTCGCGCAAGCGCTGCTCCTGTTGCCTCGGGAGCAGCCTGCCGTCGGTGGCCGTCTCGAAGCGATCGCGCGCCTCGAAGAACCGCTTCACCCAGTCGGCGCTTTCCACCTCGAGCGCCACGCGGATGCTGCCCGCGGCGCCGGTCAGCTTCTCCGCGGTGATCACCGCCTGGCCCGCCGGTACGCCCAGTGCGGCCCCCGTCAGCCAAATCACCCTGTAGTCGGCGCGTTCCTGCTGGTCGAAGGGCACCGTGCCCGGCGGAGGTGGGGGCGGCGGTTCGGGCCGTGGCAGCGCTGCCTCGATTTCGGGCGACCACACGACCTCGTAGACGATCGCCCCGTCGAGGCGCGCGCGCTCGACCAGCGGCGACGGCGACGTCGAGAGCGGCGCGGGGCTGACGACGAACCGGACGCCGAGGTCGCGCAGCGTCCAGAGTGACTCCACCGAGGGCAGGCCGGACAGCGTGTCGACGAGGCCCATGAAGAACGACGGCCTCTGGCCGCTGTAGCCGTTCACGATCCGCCGGCCGTGCGTCAGCGAATCGAGCATCGCCGGCGTGTTGCCCAAATCGGCGTCGAGCGGCAGGTAGAGCACCGCCCCCGGACCCGGTGCCGCACGCAGCCATCGCGCGACGGGCGAGGAGGCCGGCGGGGCGGAAACCGTCGGCAGCGGCACGTTGACGAACTCCATCCCCAGCGCGCCGATGAGACAGGCGCTCAGCACCGCGGACCGGCGCGAACCGGATGATGCCAACAGGTCGCGGACGCCGGCGGCAGCCAGCACCGCCAGCCCAAACGCGACGAGGACGCCGAACCGGGCGGGCGCGCGGATCGCCTGGAAGCCAAACACGTGCCCGTGCAGCCAGGCATACACGCTTCGCACGCCGTCGGGCCCGAGAGAGAGCGCGAAGCCCGCCACGCCAACCGCTGCCATCGACAGGGCCAGCGGCCGCAAATCGCGCCGCCAGGAGCGAACGAAGCCGAAGCCGGCCAACGCCACCAGCACGAAGCCCGGAAACAGCTCCTGCTCGTGCCCCTCGCGGGCGGCTCGCCCGGTTTCGGAGGCGGGACGCAACCAGCCGGTGCCGCCATAGAGCAGGTTGCCCGTGGGCACGCGAAGATAACTGCGCGGGACGGCCTCATGCTGCGCCGCCTCGTAGAGGTTTCTCGAGAAACCCTCCCGGCGCTGGACCACCCAGTAGGGCCAGACGAAGGGCGCGGCGACGAGGACCCCAACCACCGCCGCGAGCACCAGCCGCCGGAGAAGCGGCACGCTCCGCCATCGTCCGACCGCGATGGCCAGGACCACGGCCCCGACACTCAGGGCGACCGCAGCCGCGATCGCCCAGTAGACGGACGAGATCGCCTGCGCTCCGGCCATGACGCCGAGCCAGACCGCGTCGCGCCGGCGCCGTCCAGCCACCACGCGGTGCAGGAACAGGAACGCGAGCGGCAGGAAATACAGCGACTGCAGTTGCAGGTGCAGGAGGTGCGCGAAGCGGAACGGGAAGAATCCCCAGGCGAGTCCGGCCGCGAGCGCGCCGGCGCGCGACCCCGTGACGCTCCGCGCAAACGCGTACATCGCCAGCGAGGAGGCGACGAGCGACAGGAACAGCAGCGCGTTGTAGCAGAAGGTGAGGTTGCGCGTGACGGCCAGGACGGGCCACAGCAGGATCGCCTGGAGGATCAGGTGATCGGAGTAGGCGAGCGTCCCGGCAGCCGGAAAGAAGATGTTCGCGTTGAAGATGCGCCCGGTCACCACCGCGAGGGGATCGAGGCTGATCGTCCGCAGGTCCCAGCCAAGGATCCAGAGGTTCAGGTACGGATCGCCCGGCCCGACCGGCGCAGCAAGGCGCGAAAACGGGTGCGCGGCCAGCGGCCACGTCAGCGCGATCGCGGCCGCCGCGTAAAGCAGGACGACCCCCAGCCACTCCCGCCCGCCGGTCGGTCGCGTCACGCCCGCTCCAGTTCGCGCAGCATCAGGTCGTTGACGAGGCCGGGATTGGCCTTTCCCCTGGTCGCCTTCATCACCTGGCCCACGAGAAATCCCAGCGTCAGCGTCTTGCCGGCTTTGGTACTGCGCCACCGCCTTCGTGTTCCGGGCGACGACATCCCTGACGATCGCCGCCAACTCCCCTGCGTCGCCAATCTGCGAGAGGCCCTCCTCGCGCACGATGTCCGCCGCCCGCCGCGACGAGGCCCACATCGTGGCGAAGACCTCCTTGGCCACGCTGACGCTGATGACGCCGTCCGACACGATGCGCAGCAGTTCCGCCAGGGCGTCCGGCCGGACGGGCGCCCGTTCGATTGGCAGCCCCTGCTCCTTGAGCAGCCTCGCCACCTCGCCCGTCAGCCAGTTCGCCACCGCTTTCGGCGCGGCCCCGGCTGCAACCGCCGCCTCGAAGTAGGCGGTCTCTGCGCGGGAGGCGGAGATCTGGGCGGCGTCGTACTGGGAGAGCGAGTAGGTCTCGGTGAGACGGCGCAGGCGCGCCTCAGGCAGTTCGGGGAGCAACGCGCGGAGCCGCCCCACGCGAGCCGCGTCGACGCGCAGCGGCGGCAGGTCCGGCTCCGGGAAGTAGCGGTAGTCGTGGGCCTCCTCCTTGCTCCGCATGACGACGGTCCGCACCGAGCCGACGTCGAACAGCCTCGTCTCGTGGCGCACGTCCTCGCCGCGTTCCAGGAGCGCCGATTGGCGCTCGATCTCGTGCTCGAGGGCCCGCTGGAGGTAGCGGAACGAGTTGAGGTTCTTCACTTCCACCGGCGTGCCCAGCGTCTGGGAGCCTGCCGGGCGAAGCGACACGTTCGCGTCGCAGCGGAGGTTGCCCTCCTCCATGTTGCCGGCGTTGACGCCAATCTCGACGAGCACCGCGCGCAGGCGTTCGAAGAACGCCGCCGCGTCGCCGGGCGACCGGAGATCGGGCTGGGTGACGATCTCGATCAACGGTACGCCGCTCCGGTTGAAATCGACGTACGTCCGGCCCGATACGTCGTGCACCGACTTGCCCGCGTCTTCCTCGAGGTGCAGGCGCAGGATGCGCACGCGCCTCGTGCCGCCGCCCGACATCCATTCGAAGGCGCCGTCCACCGCGAGCGGCACGTCGAACTGCGAGATCTGGTAGCCCTTGGGAAGGTCCGGATAGAAGTAGTTCTTCCGGGCGAAGACCGATTCCTCGTTCACCCGGCACCCGAGCGCGAGCGCCGCGAGGATGGCATCGTCGACCGCGCGGGTGTTGAGGACGGGCAGCGCGCCAGGGAGGCCGAGACACACCGGGCAGAGGCGCGTGTTGGGCGCCTCGCCGGAGCCGGCCTCGCAGGCGCAGAAGATCTTGGTGCGCGTGGCCAGCTGGGCGTGGACCTCCAGGCCGATGACCGGTTCCCAGTGCATCGGCGTATGGTAACTCGACTTGCGCGGGGGCTGACGGCGCGCGTAGCATCAGGAGCCCGTGCTGCCAAGACACCCCATCTCCCGGTGCGCGACGCGCGCGATGTTCGCTCTGCTGCTCGCGCTGGGGCTTGCTGCGGCCGCATGCGGTCGTGCACGGCCGCCGCGCGTGGCGCCGCCGCCTCCCCCGCCGCCGTCTGGCGCCGCGCTACGGGTGCTCGTCGACGGCGCCGTCCGCGCGACCGCGCTGGAAGAGTACGTCGCCGGCTGCGTGGTCGCGGAACTGGGCTCCCCGCGGACGGACGCGGCCGCCGCGCAGCGCGCGCGCGAGGTGCAGGCGATCCTCTGCCGCAGTTACGCAACGGCGAGCCGCAATCGCCACGGGGCGGATGGCTTCGATGTGTGTTCGACGACCCATTGCCAGGTGTATCGCGCCGTGCCGTCCACCGCGACGGGCCGGATGGCACGAGAGGCCGCCGCGCGCACGAAGGGCCTGGTGCTGGCGTTCGAGGGTCGCGCGGTGCGGCCGGTCTACCACGCGGCATGCGGTGGCAAGACGAGCGCGGCGCAGGAGGTCTGGCCCGGGGATGGAGAACCCTGGCTTCGGACGGTCGCCGACGAGGCCTGCGCCCGTCGGCCGCCGTGGACGGTCCGTCTCGAGATGAAAGAGCTGGGGCGAGCGCTGGCGGCGGATGGACGGATGAGGGCCGCCGTGCCGCTTCGAGACGTGGAGGTGGCCAGCCGTGACGCCGCAGGACGCGCCGCGACACTCCGGCTCGTCGGCAAATCGACCATGGTCGTCCGCGGCGACGACTTTCGCCTGGCGGTCATGCGGGCGTTCGGTCCCCAGTCGCTTGCCAGCACGATGTTCTCCCTTCAACGCGCCGGCAGCCGGCTGACCTTCGAGGGCCGGGGCAACGGGCACGGCGTCGGGTTGTGCCAGGCGGGCGCGGTCCACCTGGCGGCCCAGGGCCAGGCGCCCGAAGCCATCCTTCGGCGCTACTACCCGGGCACCACCCTCATCCGCCTCAACTGATCTCCTCGGGAGTCATTTCCTGGCATGACAGTTTTGAAATACAGAATTGAAAGTCCAGGAAATGACTCCCGAGGCTTGTCACAAATTGATGGGTTGCGTAAACAATCCGGCGGGCGCATCGTAGTTGACTAATGACCGAACCGCCCGACGACCGGGCCGAAGGTGGCATGACCGAGGCGAAACCGGAATCCGTCCGCGCTCCCGTGCAGCTGGAGACGCCTGACGTGTCCCTGCCGCCCCTGCCCCAGCCGGACCAGGACTCGCGCATCGCCGCCGAGGTCAAGGCGCTCGTCCAGCGCCGCGACTTGGCGGGTGCCCGCGACCGGTTCGAGGCCCTCGTCGTTCGGCAGCAGCGCCGCGCTTCCCGCATCGCCTATCACTTCCTGCGCGACGCGGCAGACGCCGACGAAGCCGTGCAGGACGCCTTTTTCAAGGTGTTCTCGCACATCGAGTCGTTCCGGGAGGAGCTGCCCTTCGAAGTCTGGTTCACCCGGATCTCTGATCAACGGTTGCCTGGACCGGCAGAAGGCCCGCCGGCGCCGGACGCGCTGGCTCACGCCGGCGCTGGACAGCGAGCAGGGCGAGCGCGCCTGGACGGACGCCACGTCCGACGCGATGCCCTCGCCCGAGGAATCGGTGCTCTTGAAAGAGCGCCGCCGCCAGATTGCCTCGGCGGTCGGCCGCCTGCCCGACCGGCAGCGAACGATCTTCCTGCTGTGCCATTACGAGGGCTGCTCTTCGAAAGAGGCGAGCGCCATTACCGGGCTGAACGAATCGACGGTTCGCGTCCACCTGTTCCGCGCGGTCCGGAAATTGCGCACACTGCTCGGAGGGAAACTGTGAAAGCCACGGATCGCCACCATCCTGCGGACGAACGCCTGATCGGGCTCTACTTCGGTGACACCGAGGCAGGAGCCGAGGAAGAGCGGGCAGTTCGGCAGCACGTGCACGGCTGCGAAACCTGCACCTGGCGGTACACCGAGCTGATCGCCCCGTTGGAGCGCCTCCGAGACGACGCGGCGAGCGAGGCGGATGAGATCTTCACGCCAGCCCGGCTGGAGGCGCAGCGGGTGGCGATTCGCGAGCGGCTCGAGTTCGGCGCGCGCGCGTCACGCGTCATCCCCTTCCCCGCCGGCCGGCCCACCCTGGATCGCGCGGTGATTGCACGGCCGATGTTCCGCTGGGTGGCCGCGGCCGCAGCGGCAGGTTTGCTGGTGGGCGCCTCGGCCGGCCGCTTCATCACATTCAACCGGCCGGCAGGCACCCCCGCGTCCACCGTGGCGATGGCGCCGGCGCGTCCCGCACCTCTTCCGGCCCGGACGGTCACCTACCAACCGGACAGCACCAGCGGCGACGAGGCGTTCATGATGGAAGTCGAAGCGGCCGTATCGCGGCAGCGGATTGCCGCGCTGAGCGCCCTCGACGACCTGACGCCCCACGCCCGCGAAGGGGTCATGGCACGAGCCGGACGGTAGGGTTCGTTCCGAACTGAGAACGTAGAACGTAGAAGGTAGAACGTAGAAGGTAGAAGGTACTCAGAGAACGGAGCACCCAGAGGGTAGAAGGCCGAACTGAACTGCGAAGCTGTGGCTCATCCGCGTTCTCAGTTCCACCTTCTCAGTTCTCCGTTCTAAGTTCTATACTCAGAGGCAGGGTTGCCTCTGACACATGCCTGACCTGATCTTCCGCCGCGGCTTCGACTTGAAGCACGAGGTCGCCGGTGCGCTCACCCTCGATTATCACAGCCAGCTCATCGAGCAGATCAAGGGATCCGACTATACCTGGACCGCCGGCCGCGTCACCATTCACCTCGCCCGCGAGTTCGGCTTCTGCTACGGGGTTGACCGTGCGGTTGAGTACGCGTACCAGGCCCGGCGCCGCTTCCCGGATCAGACCGTCTACCTGACGGGCGAAATCATCCACAATCCGCACGTCAACGACAAGCTGCGCTCGCTGGGCATCCGGTTCCTCTCGGATCCCGGCGGCGACATCACCTCGCTCGGATCGTCCGACGTCGTCATTCTCCCGGCGTTCGGCGTCACGATCCAGGCGCTGGAGCAGTTGCAGGGGCAGGGCTGCACGCTCGTTGACACCACCTGCGGGTCGGTGCTGAACGTCTGGAAGAACGTGCGCCGGTACGCACAGGACGGCTACACCTCCGTAATCCATGGCAAGGTGCATCACGAGGAGACGAGGGCCACCGCATCGCAGGCGCTGCAGTACCCCGACGGCCGCTACCTGGTTGTACGAGACCGCTCGGAAGCCGAGACGGTCTGCACTTACATCCGCGCCGGCGGCGACCGTGAGGCGTTCCTCGCGCAGTTCGGCCATGCGGCGTCGCCGGGTTTCGATCCCGATCGCGATCTCGCGCGGATCGGCCTGGCGAACCAGACCACCATGCTGATGTCCGAATCGCTGGAGATCGGCGAGATGTTCCGCGCGGCGATGGCCGCGCGCCATGGGGACGCCGCTCTCGGCGACCGCTTCCGAGCCTTCGAGACGATCTGCAGCGCAACGCAGGACCGCCAGGATGCCGTTCGCACGCTGCTGGACGCGCACCGCCTGGACCTGGCGCTGGTGATCGGCGGCTACAACAGCAGCAACACCTGCAACCTCGCGCGAATGTGCGCCGAGCGGCTGCCGACGTATCACATCGCGGAGGCCGACGGCCTCGTGTCAGCCCGCCAGATCAGGCACCGCCCGGTCGGGCGTGGCCAGGAAGCCATCGCCGACGGCTGGCTTCCCGACTCGGGTCCACTGACGGTCGGGGTCACGGCTGGCGCCTCGACCCCCGACAACATCGTCGGCCAGACCATCGAACGGCTCGCTTCGCTCGCCAATGCGCGGCATCAGGTTCAGGCTCTCGAGAGCCTGAAGCCTAAAGCCTAGAGCCTAGAGCCTTTCCGGCCTTTACGCCCCACGCCCGGTAAACGCCCCTTCCCAGCCCGTCGTAAGTCGCTGATGGAGTTGTGGAGGTGTATCGACCCGTGTTCATGAGGCAAGTCGTTTCCGCGGTCGGGGTTGGCGTGCTGTTCGCGGCGCTGGCGCCCGGTTCTGCTGCGCAGACGCGGCCCGTCAGCCAGCCGCGCCCCGTCGAGCGCCAGGCAGATCAGCGGCCGCCAGACCAGCGCTCGTCCGAGGGACGCGGCGGCTCGCCGCGCGGTCCGGCGAAGTGGTGGCAGGTCTACAAGACCGAGCTCCGGCTGACGCCGGATCAGGCGTCGCGCATCGACGCCATCTTCGAGGCCACCTTCCCGCAGCTGCGCGCGAGCTATCAAGAGCTGAACAAACGCGAGGAGCAGCTCTCCTCCCTGATCAGCGCAAACGACGCCACCGAGGCGCAGGTCCTGCGCCAGGCGGATCAGATCGAGTCGATCCGGAGCGAGCTGAGCAAGACCCGTGTCCTGATGCTGTTCCGGATGCGCCGGGTGCTGTCACCCGAGCAGCGGGACAAGCTGCAGGAACTGCAGAAAGAGCACGAAGGGGATCGTGGCGGCCCGCCGCCGAAGCGGTAGCCAGAGCGACAGGTCCTAATTGTCCTTGGAGTACGTGGGAGGCAGATCCGTGAAGAAGTCGTTCATCACACTCAAGACCGTCGGCGCCGCGATTGCGCTGACAGCGTTCGCCGGGTCCGCGGGCGCACAGGCACCGTCCGAGGCCAGGGTCAAGGAGCTCCTCGCGCAGGCCCAGATCGTCGTGCAGCAGCAGGCGGCCGCGCCGGCGGCGCAGGCGCCCGCGGCCCAGACGCTCAACCTCAGTATGGACGATGCCGTCGCCAAGGCCATCGACCAGAACATCGACCTCACGGTCGCGCGGCTGTCCCCGCAGATCCAGGACCTCACGCTGGCGCAGGCGAAGGGCTTTTATATCCCCACGCTCTCGGGAACGTTCGGCCAGCGGAGCCAGACGCAGAACCCGGGGAACATCTACGGCGGCGGCGCGCTCGTCAACAACTCGACGATGACGTTCAACGCCGGTCTCGCGCAGGCGCTCCCGTGGTGGGGCGGCACGGCGAACTTGAACTGGACGAACTCGCGGCTCGATTCGACCAACCAGGGCAACACCATCAACCCGAACTACACGTCGAACCTGATCGCGCAGTTGACGCAACCGCTCCTCCGCAACCGCGGCATCGACGCGAACCGCCAGTCGCTCATCACCGCCGAGATCAACCGAAGGCTGGCCGACGTATCGCTGCGCTCCACGACGATCAACACGGTCGCCAACACCCGGAACGCCTACTGGGACCTCGTCTACGCCGTCCAGGCGGTGGACGCGGCGCGCCAGTCGCTGGCGCTCGCGCAGAAACTGGTCGAAGACAACAAGAGCCGCGTCGAGATCGGCACGATGGCGCCGATCGACGTCGTCTCGGCGCAGTCCGAGGCGGCCGCCCGGCAGCTCGCGCTCGTTCAGGCGGTTGCCACGCGCCAGACGACGGAGATCACGCTCAAGCGCCTCCTGGTCGCCGGCACGACGGACCCGCTGTGGAACGCGACGCTCAACCCGACCGACCGGCCGACGATTGCGAATGACAAGATCGACGTCGAGTCCGCTCTGCGCAAGGCCCTTACCGAGCGCACGGACCTGATCCAGGCGCGCGAGAACCTGAAGATCAGCGACGTGTCGATGAAGTACCTGCGCAACCAGACGCAGATGGGCCTCGACCTGACCGCTTCCTACGCGGCCGGCGCGACGGCCGGGCCCGTTGGCCGCTGGATTGCCGGGCAGTGGGTAACGATCACCCCCGGCGGCTACATGGACGCCCTCAGGCATGATCCAAGAGGTTCGCCTGCCCACCTGGAACCTGGCGGTGACGATGTCCTATCCGCTCGGCAACAGCGCGCAGGAAGCGAACTTCGCCCGCTCGAAGGTCCAGTACCAGCAGTCGCTGGCGCAGGTCCGCTCGCTCGAGCTGCGCGTCGCGACCGACATCACCAACGGCGCGCTGACGGTGAACAACAACCTGGAGCAGGTGCAGGCGTCGGGCGCCTCGCGCGAGCTGGCGCAGAAGAAGCTCGAAGCCGCGCAGAGCAAGTTCGAGGTGGGCATGGCCACCAACTACGAGGTCGTCCAGGCGCAGCGCGACCTGAACGACGCGGTCACCGCGGAACTGCGGGCGATCCTCAACTACCGGAAGTCGCTCGTCGACTTCCAGCGGCTGCAGGAGACCTCGTCGAGCGGCACGCAGCGTGTCGACCGGGACCAGCGGTACGACGGGCGGCAGCGGGAGCGGCAGCTAAACAAGCGGGCAGGCGCGAGAGCGTGCCCTTGGCGTCAGAGCGGAGCGCGACCCCCCGTCGCCGCGACAGCAGGCCGAAGACTTTATGAAAAAGCTGATCATCACCCTGGTCGTCATCGCGGCGATCGCCGCGAGCGTGGGCGGGTACTACTACACCAGGCCCGGCCCCGAACCGAAGATCACCACCGCCGCGGTGACCCGCGGCGACGTCATTGAAAGCGTGGGCGCCACCGGCACGTTCGAGGCCGTCACCTCGGTGACGGTCGGCTCCCAGGTGTCCGGCACGATCCAGGAGTGGACGGCCGACTTCAACTCGATCGTGAAGAAGGGCCAGGTGATCGCCCGCATCGACCCCTCGCTGCTCCAGACGCAGCTCGAGCAGTCGCAGGCGAACCTGGTGCGCGCGCAGGCCGACGTCGAGCGGCTGAAGGTATCGGTCGAAGACGCGAAGGCCAAGCTCGTACGGGCCGATGGCCTGTTCAAGCGGCAACTGCTCACCCAGGCGGACCTCGAGACGGCGCAGGTCAACGTGAAGTCGACCGACGCGCAGCTCAAGTCGTCGCAGGCGGCGCTCACGCAGGCCCAGGCGTCCGTCAACCAGAACCAGGTGAACCTCGAGCACACGATCATCACCGCGCCGATCGACGGCATCGTCGTGTCGCGCAACATCGACGTCGGGCAGACGGTGGCGGCCAGCTTCAACGCGCCGACGCTCTTCATCATCGCCGCCGACCTCACGAAGATGAAGTGCACGGCGAACATCGACGAGTCGGACGTCGGCCGGATCCGCACGGGACAGCGCGTGCGCTTCCGCGTTGACGCCTACCCGACCGAGAAGTTCACCGGGACGGTCGCCCAGGTGCGCCTCCAGCCGGTCGTCGTGCAGAACGTCGTCACCTACGGCACGGTCATCGAGGTGCCGAACCCAGAGTTCAAGCTGAAGCCCGGCATGACGGCCAACGTCACGATCGAGATCGTCGAAGAAGAGCGACGTCGTTCGCATCCCGAACGCGGCCGTCCGCTTCCGGCCGATCGACGGAGATCTTCGCGGCCCTCAACCAGCCGGTGCCCCCCGAGCTGCAGCGCGGGACGGGCCGCGGCGGTGTCGGGATGGCGGGTGGCCAGGGCATGGGCGGCCGCGGAGGCGACCAGGCGGCGGCGGGTGCTGCGCCCGCCGGCGCGGCGCCAGCGGCAGGTGCGGCTGGCGGCAACCGCGGCGCGACGACGGGCCAGCCGGGCACGCCGGCGCAGGCGGCTCCGCAAGGCGGCCAGGGGCGCGGCGAGCGCGCGCAGGGTCAGAACGCACAGACCCAGGCTGCGCCGACGCCGGGTGCGCCAGCGCCGGGCGGCGCCGGCATGGCCGGCCGGCCGTTCGAGCGCGGCGGCGGCGACCGGCCGCAAGGCCAGGGCATGGGCCAGGGCGGGAACGCGGAGGGACGCAGCTTCGGCCAGGGCGGACCCGGGGGCGGCCGCGGATTCGATCCGAACGACCCGGAGCGCCGCGCGCGCATGATGGAGCGGCTGCAGCAGATGCCACCGGCCGAGCGCGAGCAGTTCATCGCCCGGATGAAGGAGCGCGGGATCAACATCGACATGGCCGCCGCCGGGAAACCGGGCGCTTCGAAGCCGGCCGCGACGCCGGCCGCCGACGGGCCGAAGGGCGCGCAGACAATCGACTCGCTGTTCGGACCGCTGCCGCCGAGGATCAGTTTTGGCCGCGCGTGGATCTACACGCCGGCCACCAAGCAGCTCAAGTCGGTCCGGCTGCGCCTCGGCGTCACGGACGGCACGTGGACAGAACTCCTCGACGGCGAGATCCAACCTGGCCAGGAGCTGGTGACCGGCATCATCATCGGCGACGAGAGCTCGAACCGCGGCACGACGGGCGCGGCCTCGCCGCTCATGCAGCAGCGCGGCGGCCCGATGGGCCGGCCGGGCGGCGGCCCCGGGGGCCATTAGGCAGGACGGCTTGGCTCTAGGCTCTGGGCTTCAGCCGGCTTCCGGGCCCGGATCCCGGAGCCCGGAGCCCAGAGCCCGGAGCGATAGTCGGCTGATATATGCCTGTCATCTCCGTTCGCGACCTCGTCAAGACCTACGTCGTCGGCGACATCGAGGTGCGCGCCCTGCGGGGCGTGAGCCTCGACGTCGAGGCCGGCGAGTTCCTCGCGGTCACCGGGCCGTCGGGCTCCGGCAAGTCGACCTTCATGCACATCCTCGGCTGCCTCGATCGCCCGACCTCCGGGCAGTACTTCCTCGACGGCAAGGACGTGTCGCGGATGTCGAAGGACGAGCTCGCGCGCGTCCGCAACCACGAAGATCGGGTTCGTGTTCCAGGGCTTCAACCTGCTGTCGCGGACGACGGCGCTCGAGAACGTCGAGCTGCCGCTGCTCTACAACGGCAGCTCGCCGAAGGCGGCGGAGCGGCAAGCGGCGCGCCCTCGAGTCGCTGAACGCTCGTCGGCCTCGGCGAGCGGACGCACCACTACCCGAACCAGCTGTCGGGCGGCCAGCAGCAGCGCGTCGCGATCGCGCGCGCGCTGATCAACAACCCGTCGATCCTGCTGGCCGACGAGCCGACCGGCAACCTCGACACGCGGACCAGCATCGAGGTCATGGAGCGTCTTCCAGCGGCTGAACGCGGAGCGCGGCATCACGGTCCTGCTGATCACGCACGAGCTCGACATCGCCGAGTACGGCACGCGCATCGTCGCGTTCCGCGACGGCGTCATCGTGGCGGATCGAGAAGATCGACCGAAGCGGCGCCTCGCGAGCGACGAACTCGCAGCTGCTGCCGCCGGCGTCAGACGGTCTGAGGATTACGCCATGTCGATACTCATGACCTTCCGGATCGCGCTCAAGGCGCTCAACCGCAACAAGATGCGCACCGCGCTGACGATGCTCGGCATGATCATCGGCGTCGGCGCGGTCATCACGATGGTGGCGCTCGGCACCGGCGCGCAGGCGTCGATCGAAGCGCAGATCCAGTCGGCCGGCACGAACATGATCATGGTCAACGCCGGCAACTTCAGCGCCGGGCGGCGTCGCGGCAGGGCCAGGGCAACGCCGAGCACGCTGACGCCCGACGACGCGGCGGCGATCGCGCGAGATGCCGGGCGTGCAGTACCTCGCGGCCGGCGTCAACACGCGCGGCGCAGGTCGTCGCCGGCAACCAGAACTGGTACACGCAGATCCAGGGCACGGACGTCGACCTGCCGCTGATCCGATCGTGGCCGATCGCAGACCGGCGCGTTCTTCACGCCGCAGGACGTCGCGCAGCGCCGCGAAGGTCGCCGTGCTCGGCAGACGGTCGCGCACGACATGCTGTTCGGCGACGGACGTCGACCCGGTCGGCCAGATCATCCGCGATGCGGAACCAGCCGTTCAAGGTCATCGGCGTGATGGCCAGCAAGGGCCAGTCGGCGATGGGCCAGGACCAGGACGACGTCGATCTTCGTGCCGTACACGACGGTGCAGAAGAAGCTGCGCGGCATCACCTACATCCAGAACATCACGGTGTCGGCGGCGTCGGCGGACAACATCAAGCAGGTGGCCGATCGACATCGCGGCGCTGCTGCGCGTGCGCCACAAGATCCAGCCGGGCGACAACGACGACTTCATGGTCCGCACGCTCGAGGACATCGCCGGCGTCCGCACGGAGACCACCAAGACGATGACCGCGCTGCTCGCCAGCATCGCCGGCGTGTCGCTGCTCGTCGGCGGCATCGGCATCATGAACATCATGCTGGTCTCGGTCACCGAGCGGACGCGCGAGATCGGCCTGCGCCTGGCCATCGGCGCGCGCGGCCGCGACGTGCTGCTGCAGTTCCTCGTCGAGGCGGTCGTGCTCAGCCTGCTCGGCGGCACGATCGGCATCGGCCTCGGCTTCGGCCTGTCGCAGCGGCCTCACGCAGTTCCTGCAGTGGCCGACGTACGTCTCGCCGGACGCCGTCGCGATCGCGTTCGGCTTCGCCGCCGGCATCGGCGTCTTCTTCGGGTTCTATCCGGCGCGGAAGGCCGTCGGCCCTCGATCCGATCGAGGCGCTGCGCTACGAGTAAGGCGGCGAAGCGAAGCTTCGCCCTACACCTGGCACTAGGCACTCGGCACTGACACGGGACCGAAGTCCCGTGTAACCAACGTCGGCAACCAACAACGGTGGAGGCACGATGAAGAGACTGGTACTGTTCGCGATGGTGATGGCACTGGCGGTGGCGGGCGGCGCGTACGCGCAGGCGAAGGCCGACTTCTCTGGCAGCTGGGCACCTGACGCGGCCAAGAGCGACCAGATGGGCGGCGGCGGCGGCGGCGGACGGGGCATGGGCGCCGGGCCGATGACCGTCAAGCAGACGGCCACCGACTTCTCGATCACCCGCACCGGCCCGAACGGCGAGATGACGACCGCCTACAAACTGGATGGCACCGAGCACGAGTCACCATGGGCCAGGGCACCGCCGAAGGCCACGGCCAAGTTGGACGGCGCGAAGGTCGTGATCAAGTCCGTGCCGCGAGACGCCGAACGGCACGATGGAGACGACGTCCACCTACAGCCTCAGCGCCGACGGCAAGGAGCTGACGGTGGTGAGCGCGAGCGCCCGCGGCGAGCGCAAGATGGTCTACACGAAGCAGTAGCTCGCACCGACGGTGGCGAAAAGGGGGCATGCCTCGCGGCGGGCCCCCTTTTTGTTTGTACCGGACAGTGCAGGGAGCAAAGGTGCAAGAGTGCAGGGTGCACGGAGTGCAGAGTGCCATGTGCAGGAGTGCACGGAGTGCCGAGTGCAGGAGTGCACGGAGTGCCGAGTGCCGAGTGCAGGAGTGTAGGGTGCAGAGCGCAGAGCAAGCGGGCGAGCCAACTGCCAACTGCCAACTGCCAACTGCCAACTACTGCCTACTGCCTACTGCCCTTCAGCCGCGCGAGCAGCTGGCGCACCGAGAGGCCGGTCAGCGGGTCGAGAAGGTCGGGCGCGATGGCGGCGAGGGGTTCGAGCACGAAGCGCCGCGCGCGGAAGCGCGGGTGCGGGACGGTGAGGCCGGATTCGTCCACGATGAGGTCACCGAAGAGGATGAGGTCGAGGTCGAGCGTGCGCGCCGCGCCGGGATGCGGGCGGAACCGCCCTCGTTGCGACTCGAGCGCGAGCAGCGCGTCGAGCAGCTCGCGCGGCGTCCCGTCCGCAACGCCCGTCACGGCCCCGTTGAGAAACGCAGGCTGCGGCTCGACGTCGACCGGCTCTGTTTCGATGAAGGGTGAGACGCGGAGGTCGGCCAGCCGTTCGGCCAGCCCGCTCACGGCGAAGTCGAGGTGAGCCTCGCGGTCGCCAAGGTTGCTGCCCAGTGCAACGGCAACGAGGGTCGGGAGACTCGAACTCGACATGGGAGAGACCGCGCAAAAAGACCGACGAGCCAACGGAAGACTGGAAACGGGGAAACCGAAGAAAGGCTGGACGGCCGCCTGCCGGTTACTCGACCCAGCGGGTCGGCAGGACGCGCCCCCCGGTTCGCTCGCCGCCGGTTCGGCGGCCGAGAAGGTCCAGCCGGCCGCCTGCGCCCTGCTGGAACAGCCGCGCGTGCTCGAGGACTTCGCCGAGCACGAGGTTCAGCATGAGCCGCGTGCGCGCGTTCGACATCGAGGCGATGCGCGGCCGCCACCGGCTCGCAAACGCCTCGAGCCCGTGGGCGTCCTCGCGCATCAGCCCTCGCTGAGCGTCTTCGCCCTTCGCGGGACCGACCGAGGCCGGAGCCGCCGTTTCGGCGAGGCTCCCGCCCATCGCGCGAATCGCGTCGCGCACCCACTCGAGATGCTGGTCCTCGCGGGCGATCACGTATTGGTAGGTGTTGTTGAAGTCGTACTGCCCGACCGCGCGCGCGGCGGCCATGTGACGGTCGCGGAGCGCCGTCTTCTCGCGGAAGAACTCGTCGAGCAGGCGCAGCAGATCCGGGGGCTTCACGCGTTCTGCTTTTCCTTGCAGGTCTTGCACACGCGCGTCCAGGGAATCGCTTCGAGCCGCGCCGACGCGATCGGCTCGCCACAGTCGCGGCAGACACCGTAGGTGCCCTTGTCGATGCGCAGCAGCGCCTCTTCGATCGCCTGCAGGATCTTCGCATCGGTCTGCTTCAGCTTGAGCTGGATGTGGACTTCGTTGTTCCCGGTCGCCTGGTCCGCAAGATCCCCCTGCCGGCTGTTGTTCTCCGACTGGAAGGGCTTGATGCCGCCCGCGGACAGGAGTTCCGTCCGCTTACGGACGAGCGCATCCCGGTAATGCTGGACTTCCATTCCCCTCTCCTCGCTGCACCGGACCGCAGCCAAATCGTAATGATAGCACGACTCTTCCGGCCACCGCCGGGGCGGGATCACTCGGCGCGGAGGGCGCCGAGCGGGCGGCGGCGAAGGATATCTGCGCTGGCCAGCAGCCCGACTCCCGCCACCAGCAGGGTCGTCAGGACCACCCCGCCAGCGGTGATCTCGGGACCAGGCAGCCACCTGATGGTCAGTACTCTGGTGGTGACGTACCACGACAGCCCGATGGCCGCGAGCGAACCGATGAGGCCGGCCAGCAGGCCGAGGACGGCGTACTCGAATGCCGTCATGAGCGTCAGGAGTCGGGTACCGGCGCCGAGGGTGCGGAAGATGGCCGCCTCGTAGATGCGCTGGAAACGCGTCATGGAGACCGAGCCGATCAGGATCAGCACCCCCGTGAACAGGACGAGCCCGCCGACGACGGACACGCCGAGCGTCACCTTGGACAGCACGCGCTCGATGACCTCGAGTATTTCTCGCAGATCGATGATCGAGACGTTCGGAAAGCGGTCCACGAGGTCGCGCTGGAGCCGGGCGCGCGACGCGGGATCGGCCGGCCCGCGCACCGGCGCGATCGATCGTCGCGGGCGCGCCTTCGAGCAGGCCCGGCCGGAAGACGAAGATGAAGCCTCCCTGCCGGGCATCGCGGAAGTCCACGTCGCGCACGCTCGTCACGGTGGCGCTCACCTCGCGGCCGAGGATGTCGAACCGCATCACGTCGCCGATCGCAATCCGATAGCGGTCGCGCAGGTTCCGCTCCACCGACACTTCGCCGGCCGGGTTCGCGCCGGCGCCCCAGAATCGGCCGTCTACGACCTTCTCGTTCGGCGACAGCCGGTCGCGCCACGTCACCGTGAACTCGCGTCCCAGCTCGCCGCGCCCCCGGACGTTCTCGTAGGTGTCGAGGTTCAGGTTCCGGCCGCGGACGCCGACAACCCGCGCGCGCAGCACCGGGATGAGCGACGCGCCTTTCGAGCCCCGCTCCTCCAGGAACGCTTTGACGCCCTGGGCCTGGCTCGGCTGCACGTCGATCAGGAACATGTCAGCGCCGTTCGCGTCGATCGCGATCGAGAACTCGCGCAGCAGGTTGGACTGCAGCGATCGAACACCGACGATGAAGAACGCGCCGAGGCCGACAGCCAGCAGGACCGCCCTCGTCTGATTGCCCGGTCGAGTGAGGCGGAGGACGGCGTGCCGGAGTGCGACGGAACGGGACGCCGCGAGCGGGCGGATCGCGCGAACGAGCCCCAGTCCCGCCAGGTGCAGGGCGAGGGTCACCACCGAGAGCCCGACCGACACCGCCAGGCCGACTCTGAGCGATGCCGCCTGCCAACTGGCAATCAACACCAGCGCCGCGAGCAGGCCGGCCATCGCTGCCCAGCGGACCCAGTCGCGATCGCCTCCCCGCCCCCGCGATTCGCGCAACAGGAGCGATGGCTTGACGCGGCGGACGTCGAGCAGCGGGACGACGGAAAACAGGAGCGCCACGAGCAGGCCGACGGCAACCCCCTGCGCGACCGCCGACCCGGTGAGACCGTGCGGGAGGTTCGCGACAAGGGAGGCGTCGAAGGCCAGGGGCAGCGCGGCGACGGCCGCCGCCGCGAAGGCGACGCCGAGGGCGCAGCCGGCGAGGCCGAGCAGGACAGCCTGCGCGAGGTACGCGACGAAGATCTGACGGCTCGTCGCCCCGAGGCATTTGAGGATAGCGATGCTGCGCACCTTCTGCTGGAGGAAGACGCGCGTGACGCTGGACACGCCGATGCCGCCAAGGATGACGATGACCAGGCCGACCAGGCTCAGGTAGTTCTCCGCTCGCGCCAGGTCCTCGCCAACCTGATCCTCGGTGCCAAGATACGAGCGCGCGCTCACGAACTTCCCCCGCAGTTCCCGGCGAAGGTCCGATGTCAGCTTCTGGGCCGCGCCCTCGGGGAGCTTCAACAGGATCTGCCGCGTGACGCGGCTTCCCCAACCCGTCAGCCCCGACTGCTCCAGGTCGTCAGCCGAGACGAGCACGCGCGGGCCGAAGCTGAAGGCGCCCAGGCGGCGGCCAGGCTCGCCGAGCACCACGCCTCGAACCGTGTAGCGGTCGCGGCCGATCAGGATCTCGTCTCCCACGTTCACGTCGAGCTGAACGAGCAGCTCCGGCCGGACGAGGGCGCCGCGATGCTCGAGCAGCGAGTGGGCATAGTGCGCGCCGCCCTGCAGGTCGATCGTGCCGTAGAGAGGAAAGCCGGGACCGACGCCGCGGACTTCAGCCATCCGGGCGACCGGCCGCTCGTCCGCCGGCCGGATCATCGTATTCGTCTCCACGCTCTGGGTGCGGGCGATCACGCCGGCTGTCGCCAGCCGCTGCTCGATCTGCCTGCGCGTCCCCTCGTCCCACGGCCGACTCGTCGAGATGACGACGTCCGCGGCGATGAGCGAGCGGGCATCGCGCGAAAGCCCGACACGCACGTCCTGCACGACCGAGCGCAACAGCACGATGCCGCCCACGCCGAGCGCGATGCAGAGGAAGAAGAGCACCAGGCGCCGCCAGGACGCCCGCAGCTCACGAAGGGACATTCGAAGCGCGAATTTCACGGTAGTAGGCAGTATGCAGTAGGCAGTAGGCGGTGTGGCGGTTGGCAGTCACGACACCGGGTACCTACCGCACTTCCGTTGCCCCTCTGCGTTCGCTGCGCCTCTGCGGTGAGTCTCGGGTTGTTCCGTTTTCCGTCTTCTTCCCGCACCTCTGCGGTGAGGGTGGTTTCTTCCGTTCTCCGTTCTCCGTTCTCCGTTCTCTAATTCCCCGCTTCTTCCCTCTCCACGCGTCGTCCGTCGCGCAGCGCCAGTCGCTCGTCGGCCATGGCTGCCAGCGCCCGGTCGTGCGTCGCCAGCACCAGGGTGGCGCCGCGGCGGCGGTTCACGTCCTGCAGCAGCTCCATGATGTGACGCCCGTTCGCGGTGTCCAGGTTTCCCGTCGGCTCGTCCGCCAGGAGGATGGGCGGGTCGTTCGCCAACGCGCGGGCCAGCGCGACGCGCTGCTGCTCGCCGCCCGAGAGCTGCGACGGGTAGTGGTGCCCCCGGCCCGTCAGCCCGACCTCCGCCAGGAGCGCGGCTGCGCGCGCCGCCGCGTCCGCCCGCGCCGCGATTTCCATCGGCACCATCACGTTCTCGAACGCGGTGAGCGAGGGCACGAGGTGGAAGAACTGGAACACGAAGCCGATCTTCTGGCCGCGCAGCCGCGCGAGGCGGTCCTCGTCGAGCGAGGTGATGTCGGTGCCATCCACGAGCACCTGCCCGGCCGTCGGCGCGTCGAGCCCGGCGATGAGGCCCAGCAAGGTGGACTTTCCGCTTCCCGACGGGCCCGTGACTGCGAGGAAGCGGCCCCGCGCGACGGCGAGGTCGAGAGGATGCAGGATGGTGAGCGGCGAGCTCCCGCTCATGACGGTCTTCGTGACGCCGCGCAGTTCGATCATGGCGTGGAGAGAAGCGGCTCGAGGAACGGCCACACGTGATCGGCGATCGCCCTCGCTCCTTCGGGGGTCGGGTGAATGCCGTCAGGCTGGTTCAAGTCGGCGCGCCCGGCGACGCCGTCGAGCAGGAACGGCATGAACGCGACCCGATACCGGGCGGCCAGTGCCGGGAAGACCTCATGGAAGTCGCGCTGGTACGTCGGCCCCATGTTGGTCAGCGTCTCCATGCCCGCGAGCAGCACCTTGATGCGCCGCTGCTGGGCCCGCTCGATGATCGTCCCGAGGTTCCGCGTCATCTCCGCGGCCGGCAGCCCGCGCAGGCCGTCGTTGCCGCCGAGGGCCACGATGAGCACGCGGACGTCGCCGGCCAACGACCACTCGAGCCGGCTCAGGCCGCCGGCTGACGTGTCGCCGGAAACCCCTGCGTTCACGACCTCGAACCGGTACCCCGCCGCATCCATCCGCCGCTGCAGCACGGCCGGGTACGCCTGGTCCTTGGGAATGCCGAGGCCGGCTGTCAGGCTGTCGCCAAGAACAACGATGCGAGGCCGCGAGGTGGGAGCGACGCGAGCCGCGTTAGGCGCAGTCGCCGCCACATTGTCGCTCGTCGCGGGCGCGGACTCCGGACCGCCGCCCGAGCAGGCCGGCATGGCAGCCAGCACCGCCAGGAGAGCGAGGCACCAGGAAAGCGAGGGGCGTGACGGCACAATCTCACTATTATTGCACCGCTGCACGTTTTGCACCCTGCTGCACCTTGCGCCGCTGCGCCGGGCACTCTTGCACCCTCGCACCCGGCCGTGCGCGTGTTAAGCTGCCTCGCCGTGGCCGCGGTCCTGCCTGCCTGCCTGCTCGTCCTGCTCGCCCTCGGCCTCGCCGAGCGCCTGGCGCGCGACCGCGCGTGGCGCAGCATCCCCATCCGCGTGCACGTGAACGGCAGCCGGGGCAAGTCCACCGTCACACGGCTGGTTTGGGCGGCGCTTCGCGAAGCCGGCGTGCCAACGCTCGCAAAGACGACGGGCACCCTGCCCCGCTTGCTGCTGCCGGATGGCACGGAACAACCGCTGGCTCGACGCGGGCCCGCGTCGATCCGCGAGCAGCTCGTCCTGATGCGGCGCGCGCGCCGGCTGGGGGCCAAGGCCGTCGTCGTCGAGTGCATGGCGCTCGATCCCGAGCTGCAATGGGTCTCCGAGCGAGAGATGCTGCGCGCGTCGATTGGCGTGATCACCAACGTGAGGCGCGACCACGAGGAAGTGATGGGCCGCGATCTCGACAGCATCGCCGCGACGCTCGCCAACACCATTCCGCGCCAGGCCGTCGTCGTCTCCGGGGATGATCGCTACGCGGCGCTCTTTGGCGCGCGGGCCGAGAAGGTGGGGACGCGACTGGTCTCGGCGTCACGGCCGACTCAGGGTCCCGCGCCGGACGAGCGTCCGTCTTCTCCCCGCGCCTCTGCGAGCACTCAGGTTCCAGCGCGCTGGCTCGAGGAAGACGCCGAGATCGCGATGGCGGTTGCGCGCGAGTTGGGCATCGACGAGGAGACGGCGCGCCGAGGTTTTTCCCGGGCGCCGCGCGACCCGGGCGCAGCGTCGAGCGGCGTGCTCGACCTTCCCGCTCGGCGCCTGCGTTGGCTGGATGCGACCGCCGCCAACGATCCCGATTCGCTCGAGCGTCTCTTGGACGACGCGGGTGCGGCCACGCACTCGGCCGGCGACGGCCCAGTACCGGCGGACTGGCGCACGCGCCCGGTGCTCGTCTACAATCACCGGCACGATCGCGGCCCGCGCCTGCTGACGTTTGCCCGCCACGCCGAAGCCTTGCGAACTGCCGACTCCGTAATCGTCACCGGCGCGCGCCCCGCGTGGACGGCGTGGCGCGGCCTGCTGCGCGCCCGCCCGGCCGGCGAAACCGCGTACGTCGCGCCCGGGGCGCTGGCGCGTCGCCTGAGCCAACTCGCCCGCGGACGCCCAGGTCGTCTTCTGCGGCAACACGCGAGGATTCGACCTGCCCCGGCTGCTGCGCGAGGTCTCGACAGATGGTTGAACTGGCGATCGGCCTTGGTCTTGTCGTCAGCCTCCTGCTGTCCGAGGTCTTTGGCCTCGCCTCTGCGGGCCTCGTCGTGCCCGGCTACCTTGCCCTGTATCTCGACCAGCCTGCCCGCCTGGCTGCCACCATCTCCGTCGCGCTCGTCACGTGGGCGGCGGTGCGCTTCGGCCTCGCCCAGTTGGTGGTGCTCTACGGCCGCAGGCGCTTCGCGGTCACCGTCCTGACCGGGTACCTCCTCAACGCCGCGCTCGAACAACTGGTATTGGCGCTGCCGGCCGGCGCCCTTCGAACTCCGCGCGATCGGCTACATCGTCCCGGGCCTCATCGCGAACACCGCGCTCACGCAGGGCCCGCTGGTCACCGTGGGCATGACGTTTCTCGCGGCCGCCGTCGTGCGGCTCGTCCTGATGGTGCTGGCGCATGCCTGATCCGTGGCGCCCGCGCGTCGGGTGGTTCGCCGGCGCATCGCCGCGCACGCTCGCGCTCGGCGGTTGGCTGGTCGTGTTCGCGGCGATGGCTGCCGGCGCCGCGGGCCTGCTTCCCCGGCTCTCGCCGCGCGGCGGGGCAGGACTCCCGCCGCACCCGGCGTTCGCCGCCCGCGCGGCGCGCGCGGCCGACACGATGCGTCGAGCAGAGGCCTTCCTTGCCGCGGAGCGGCTGCGGCTCGGCGTGCCGGCTGACGCCGAGGCGCAGCCCGATGCCTCGGGCCTCCTCGGAGGAGAGGTGACGCCTCTGATGACCACGCTGGGCAGCCTCGAGGCGAAGCGGATCGCGACGAACCCCGCCTGGGCCAGCGAGCTGACGGTGAGATTGGCGCGCCTGGGGATTGGCAGCGGTGACGTGGTGGCGGCGGGATTCTCGGGATCGTTTCCGGGCCTCAACCTGGCGCTGGCCGCCGCGTGCCAGGCGCTCGGGGTCCGGCTGATCGCGATCTCGTCAGTCACCGCCTCGACGTGGGGCGCCAACCAGCCCGGTTTCACCTGGCCCGAGATCGAAGCGCGCCTGGTCGACGCGCGTGTCATCGAGCGCGTGACCATCGCGGTGACGGCTGGCGGAAGTGAGGACCAGGCCCGCGACCTCGAAGCCGACGACCGAGCGCTCGCGCTGCGCGTTCGGAACGAGGCGGCCAGGCGCCTCGGTGTGACGACTCTCGAGCCATCGGACTTCCGCGACGCCGTGCAGATGCGGTTGGCAGCTTACCGAAAGGCGGCAGGCGGCCGGCCCGTCGCGCTCTACGTCAACGTCGGCGGTGCCGAGGCCAGCCTCGGGCGCTCGGCCGCGGTGCTGCGCTTGCGCAGCGGCTTCCTGCCGGCCGCGCCCTTCGGGCAACGCGAGGACCAGGGCGTCACGGCGCGGCTCGCGGCAGAAGGCGTGCCCCTGCTCGTGCTCCTGAACGTGCGAGACCTCGCGCTACGCTGGGGCATCCCGCTGACCGGCGCCAGGTCGGAGTGATCAAGAGAGACACCGAGACACGGAGAAGAACGACGTCGCTGTGGCAACAGCGCGACCGAGTCGGCCCTTCCGCGCGAGCCGCGCGCCCCTGCTCATGCTTCTAAAACGTGCGAGACCTCGCGCTACGCTGGGGCATCCCGCTGACCGGCACCAGGTCGGAGTGATCAAGAGAGACACCGAGACACGGAGAAGAACGACGTCGCAGTGGCAACAGCGCGACCGAGTCGGCCCTTCCGCGCGAGCCGCGCGCCCCTGCTCATGCTTCTAAAACGTGCGAGACCTCGCGCTACGCTGGGGCATCCCGCTGACCGGCGCCAGGTCGGAGTGATCAAGAGAGACACCGAGACACGGAGAAGAACGACGTCGCTGTGGCAACAGCGCGACCGAGTCGGCCCTTCCGCGCGAGCCGCGCGCCCCTGCTCATGCTTCTAAAACGTGCGAGACCTCGCGCTACGCTGGGGCATCCCGCTGACCGGCGCCAGGGCGGAGTGATCAAGAGAGACACCGAGACACGGAGAAGAACGACGTCGCCGTGGCAACAGCGCAACCGAGTCGGCCCTGCCGCGCGAGCCGCGCGCCCCTGCTCATGCTTCTAAAACGTGCGAGACCTCGCGCTACGCTGGGGCATCCCGCTGACCGGCGCCAGGTCGGAGTGATCAAGAGAGACACCGAGACACGGAGAAGAACGACGTCGCTGTGGCAACAGCGCGACCGAGTCGGCCCTTCCGCGCGAGCCGCGCGCCCCTGCTCATGCTTCTAAAACGTGCGAGACCTCGCGCTGCGCTGGGGCGTCCCGCTGACCGGCACCAGATCGGATTGACCAAGAAAGGCACAGAGACACGGAGGCGACCGTCCGCCCTTCCGGCGGTCGGCTTGCCGACCGCCTTCGCGGCGTGGTGGCCGCATCGCGCGAACACGCATTCGAGCGGGAGGCGTGCTCGCACGGTGCGGCCGCCCGCGCCGCGGCGCGCAGTGCGCGCGGAAGGGCCAAACCGGTCGCAGTGATACTGGTGCGCCGGTCCCCTCTGTGCCTCTCTTCCTAATCGTCCGTGGTGAGCTGGTGGTCGAGCGACGCCAGCGCGTCCTGGAGCATCGCTCGATGTGCCGGCGTCCGCGCCCGCTGCAGGTCAGCGAAGACCCGCGCGCGGGCCAGCTCGAGCGTAGCCCGCCTCGATCGCCTTTGTATCTCTTCGGCTGTCATTGCCGGCGCGTTCTGCCTCCCCTTCTCTCCCTCGGATTGTTCCTGCTGCGCTTCGATGGCCTTGCTCTCCCAGCCTCTCGCCATTGGTAGATCCTACTTGAAGCCAGCCGGGTCGGCCGGCCAGCTGACAGCAAGACCCCCGTTCAAACCGTGCGTGCGGATTTCCCGCACACGGCTTACCGGTGGTCGTTCAGGTCGCGGCATTACGCCGCCCCCGGATACTGCACGGTGCCGCGGAGCCGACAGAGTCCCAAGGCCTCGAAGAAGGGACGGCGCCACGCCGCCGCCCGACCCGGCCGCCAGTCGCGAGCCGTCCCGCTTGCGCGAGCAAGCCCGCGCAGCCGCTCCTCGACGTAGCGGTCGAGTTGGACGAAGCGCAGTCGCCGCATTGCCCGTCCGAAAGTACTGCCCCCACCCACGGACCACCGCATTCACGTCCGCGATGACCGTGCGCAGGTCCTCGTGGCAGCGGCCACGAGGGGTCAGCTCCCGGACGCGGGTGCGCACCCGCCGCATCGCGCGCTGTGACGGCCACCGCTGCAGGAAGTAGACGCGTTGCCGCGTCCGCTCCCAGATGGGGCCGCTCATGCGCTTGCGCAGGTGACACCCGAGGAAGTCGAAGCCCTCGCGTCCCCGCGAGAGATCGACCAGTCCGCGTCTTCTCCGGATGCAGCTCGAGCCCGAGCCGCGTGAGCACGGCGCTCACCCGGCGTCCGGGCTTCCTCGACCGCGGCCCGCGTGTCGACACATCACGACGAAGTCGTCCGCATAGCGGACCAGCGTGCCGAGATGCGCACACCGGTCCTCCCAGATCCGGTCGAGGACATGCAGGTAGATGTTGGAGAGCAGCGGCGAGATGACGCCGCCCTGGGGCGTCCCCACGAGCGTCGCCGTCCACTGCCCCGTCCTCCATCACCCCCGCCGTCGAGCCACTGCCGCAGCAGCTTCAGCACCCGCCGGTCCGAGATGCGCTGCTCCAGCAGCCGCATCAGCTTCGTCTGGTCGATGCTCCCGAAGTAGTCGCGGATGTCCGCATCCAGCACATGGTTGCCCCCGCGTGCCCCGTGCACGCGAAGGACTTCCAGCGCCTGCGTCGCGCTCCGCTTCGGCCGAAACCCATACGACGACGGCACGGAAGTCCGCCTCGAAGATGGGCTCCAGCACCAGCTTCGCCGCCATCTGCGCCACTCGGTCTCGGACGGTGGGGATGCCGAGCGGCCGCTGCCGGCCGTCGGCCTTGGGAATGTATCGCCGCAGAACCGGCTGCGGGCGATACGTGCCGTGCGCGCAGCGCGGACGCCGAGGTCGTCAAGAAACCGCTCGACGCCCTGCTGCTCGATCTCGGCCAGCGTCATCCCGATCGACGCCCGCCGCGCCGCGATTCCGCTTCACCCGCCGCCACGCCTCCCGGAGGATGTCATCCCTCCAGATCCGGTCCATCAGGGCGTGAAAGCGCCGTTCCGGGGATCGCTTGGCCGCGGCCCACAGTCGAGCGTTGCAATTGGCGCACTTTGTCGATGGGCGGGTGCCCACCGGGGGATTGGGACCGGACCTGCCGGCCATGCCCTCGCACGTGCCCTCGCGACTCGCCTGACCACCGCAGGGGCCCTTCCCTCCCGTCGCGTTGTTCGTCGCGACGATCCGCGGTACTACGACCCCCTCGGACGCCCGCTGCGCATGCCTCGCTTTCGCCATCGGCTTATACGAGCGCACCTGCCCCGACCCGGCGGCGCAGACGGGCCTCTCGTGTTCCGTTCCTCTCCGTGCACGCGTGCTGCGCCCCCTACCCCGCCGAGACCCTCGCGCGCGTACACCCCCGGACTGGGGCGCGCGAGGACATGGCCTTCGCCGCGACATGACCGGCTCGGCTCTCGGATTGTGAATCTGTCGAGGCTGCAGGCTTCACGTGATGTTGCGGCCCGCGTGCTGGCTCCCTCCGTAGAGGCTCTTGACACCCCGCTCGGGCCGCGCGGCTCTCGCCACCGCGCCTGGGGTCTGCTACTCGGCGCTCCGGGGCTTACCGAGGCGGGACTTGCACCCGCTGGAGATGGACAGCGGGAAGCCGGCCGTGTGCTGGCTGGCTTCGTCACGACGCACCATGCCCCAATCCTACCAAACGGCCGCCGGTCAACCCCAAGCCCACACAAGAGTCCAGCCGAAAGCCCAGAGCCTGGAGCCGAACGCCCAAGCCCTTGAGTCGACAGCCCAAAGCCATGAGTCGTCCCTGATGCGCTACCATCGATCCATGACCTCGACCGCCCCGCCACCCTGCCTGCTCGTCATCTTCGGCGCCGGCGGCGACCTCTCGCGGCGGAAGCTGCTGCCCGGCCTGTACAACCTGGCCGTGGACGGTGTCCTGCCGCAGCCCTTCGCCGTTCTGGGCTGGGGGCGGACGCAGATGGACGATGGGGGCTTCCGCGAGATGGCGCGGAAGGTCGTGAACGAGTTCTCGCGCCGGTCGGTGGACGAGGACGTGTGGCGCCGCTTCGCCGACAGGCTCTTCTTCCGATCCGGCTCGGTCGACGACCCCTCGTCGGTGCTCGACCTCAAGGCGCGCATCGAGGAGATCGAACGGACGCTCGGCCTGCCGGGCAACCGGATCTTCTACCTGGCCATCCCCCCGAGCCTCGTGATCCAGACGGTCGAACACCTCGACCGCGTTGGGCTCGTCCACCCGCCGACGCCCGAGGGCTACGCGCGAGTGATCGTGGAGAAGCCGATCGGCCACGATCTCGCGAGCGCGCAGGCCATCAACCACGCGGTCTGCCGGGTGTTCGCCGAGCCGCAGGTCTTCCGGATCGACCACTACCTTGGGAAGGAAACGGTTCAGAACATCCTGGTCTTCCGGTTCGCCAACAGCCTGTTCGAACCGTTGTTCAATCAGAAGTACATCGACCACGTGCAGATTACGGTGGCCGAGACCCACGGCGTCGGCACGCGCGCCGGGTACTACGAGGAAGCCGGTGCCCTGCGCGACATGGTCCAGAACCACCTGCTCCAACTCCTCGCGCTCGTCGCCATGGAGCCGCCCTGGTCCCTCCAGCCCGACGTCGTCCGCGACATGCGGATGGCGGTGCTGCGCTCGTTGCGGCCCCTCGCGGGCGAGAGTGTCGATGCCAACGTGGTCCGCGCGCAGTACGGGACGGGAAGCATCGACGGCACGCCTGTGCCGGGCTACCGCCGGGAGCCGGGCGTGAAGCCGGACTCGACGGCGGAGACGTACGTCGCGCTCAAGGTGCTGGTGGACAACTGGCGCTGGTCGGGCGTGCCCTTCTTCCTCCGGACCGGCAAGCGCCTGGCGCGGCGGACCTCGGAGATCATCATCCAGTTGAAGGAGATCCCGCAGGTCCTCTTCAACGCCGACCCCGCGTTCCGCCTGGCGCCCAACCTCATTTCGCTGCGCATCCAGCCGGACGAAGGCTTCTCGATCCGGATCTGCTCGAAGACACCCGGGTCGCCCATTGCCACGCCGGTCGCGATGGACTTCGATTACGGGCCTTCGTTCGACAGGGTCACGCCCGAGGCGTACGAACGGCTCCTGCTCGACGTCATGGTGGGAGACGCGACGCTCTTCATGAGGCGCGACAGCGTTGAGGCGTCCTGGGCGTGGATCACGCCGATTCTCGATCGCTGGGCGACGCGCGAGGAACGGTGGCTGCCCGAGTACCACGCCGGCAGTTGGGGCCCGGTGGAGGCGGAGCGCTTGATCGAAATGTCGGGACGAAGCTGGTGGGATTGAGGGAAGCACAGGCGCGCGCGATGGCACGCCCCACTGCAGGCGCCGGGTTTCGATTCACTCAGCCGGGATCGACTTTGGAGCGGGTATACTCTCGGCGTGCCCGCCCAGCCGTTCCAGCCGTTGATGGCGAGAGCCGCCGCCGCGCTGCAGCGCGGACGGGGCGCGGAGGCGATCGAGTGGCTCTCGGAGGCGCTCGCGTCGGCCGGGCTCCGCCGCGAAGACGAGCTCGGCGATCCGTTGCGCGATGGCCGAGGCGTGGCTGCTGCAGGACGACGTCGACCAGGCGGCCGCGGTGCTCGGCCGCCCGCCCGACGTCATCCGCGAGCGGATCTCGCCCGCCGCACTCTCCGCGCTGTGGCGGCTGCACGGCCGCCTCGCCGCCATGCGCGGCGATCAGTCGCGCGCCATCGCGCTCCTCGGCCGCGCGCTCAAGCAGGCCGAGCACGCCCACGACTCGCGCGCCATCGGCCTCGCGCACTACGAGCTCGGCGCCTGCTACCGGCAGGTCGGCGATCCGGCGATCGTCCGCGAGCACTTCGAGCAAGGCGGCCTCCGCGCTGCACGCCGCCGGCGATCGCCGCCACCTCGCGCCGTCCATTCGCTGCTCGGGCATCGTCGCTCGCGCAGTCCGGCCGCTACGACGAAGCGATGGCGGCCCTGCGGCAGGCCGAGCGGCTCGCGACGGTTGCACAGGCCGACGACGTGCTCGCGCTGGTCTGCGGCAACCAGGCGAACGTCGCCATGATGCGACACCGCTACGACCAGGCGCTCGCGCTGGCCGAGCGCGCGTCTCGCTGCACGAGCACGCCGGCTCGGGTCACGGCCTCGCGGTCGCGCTCGCCACGCTCGGCCAGATCTGCGTGCGGCTCGGCGACCTCGCCGCGCGCGGAGGACGCGCTGCACCGCGCGCTCGACGTGCGCAGCCCGTCCAGTTCCACGAGACGACCGGCGCGGTGCTCGACACGCTCGCGCAGATCCACCTGATTCGCGGCGAGTACGACGAGGCGTCGCACGATTCCTCCAGCAGGCCGGCGAGGCGTACGGCGCCTACGGCCTGCAGGCCAGCCGCTGGTACGAGTGGTCGGTCCGGGTGCTGACTGCGCGCCTCGCGCTGCGGCGCGGCGCTGCGCAGTGACGCGCTGCGCCTCGCGACGGAGATCGCGGAGACCCCCGGCGTGCCGCCCGGCGACGCCATCCAGGCGGAACTGCTCGCGGTCGAGGCGCTGCTGGCCGAGGCGAGCGGCGAGGAAGCGGAACAGCGGCTCGTCCTGGTCAGCGCGCGACTCGATCCGCGCCTGACGCCCGGCGCCTGGGGCGAGTACCTGCGGCTGCGCGGCGACACGCACGCTGCGCCGCGGCCGGACGACCGACGCGTATCACGACCTCGCGCAGAGCGCGAGCGTCTTCGACCTGCTCGGCGAGCGCTACCAGGCCGCGCTGAGCCACCTCGCGCTCGGCCGCCTGGTCGCGCGGGCCGGCGCTCGCTCCACGGCCGAGCGGCACTTGAAGGACGCGCTCGCGGTGTTCGAAGCGCTCGGCGCGCAACCGGACCTCGCGGAGGCGCGAGCCAGCGTCCCGCCAGCCCCGGCGCTGACGACGGGCGAGTACCTCGCGTCGCCCGGCGATGCCGACGATGCGATCGTCCGGCGGCTGGTGGACGCGGCGGTGCTGCCGGACCTGCTCGCGCGGAGACGGCCGCGGCGCTGCCGAAGCGGCGGACGCCGATGCCTCGTGCCTCGTCCTCCGGTCGCCCGGCGACGACGTCCGCGTTCTCGCCACCGCGGGCTGCGACACGGACGCCGGCCGGACCCTCGCGCGGTCGGCGCTTCGCGGCGCCGCATACGGCGGCGGCGAGTTGATCGTCGGAGCCGCTCGGCCACGAAGGCGACGACCTGCGCTTCGCCATCGTCGCTTCGCCCCGCCCGGTTGCACAGATGGCGGCCAGGCGCCTGCGCATGATTGCCGCCGTCGCGCGGCAGGGCTTCGCGCTGTGCGGCGCGCGCGACCGGGTCGGCCAGCCTGCCGAGCAGTCGGCGCTGCGGACGCTCGAGCCGCTGCTGCCCGGCTTCGTCTGCGCCAGCGCCGCGATGAAGCGCGTCGTCGAGCAGATCCAGCGGCTGCAGGGCAACGACCTGACCGTGCTGATCACCGGCGAGAGCGGCACCGGCAAGGAGCTGGTCGCGCGCGCCATCCACGTCGGATCGCCGCGCAGCCGGCAGCATGTTCCTCCCGTACAACT
Organism: uncultured Acidobacteriota bacterium; assembly: GCA_963724775.1. Lineage (GTDB taxonomy): Bacteria > Acidobacteriota > Vicinamibacteria > Vicinamibacterales > Fen-181 > CAVRWB01. The sequence goes on along the minus strand of CAVRWB010000009.1, from coordinate 59,741 downwards.
GCACGACGACCACGCGCGAGCTCGCCGACAGCCAGCTGTTCGGCCACCGGCGGGGCGCGTTCACCGGCGCGGTCACCGATCAGCCCGGCCTGATCCGAACCGCCGGCGGCGGCACGCTGTTCCTCGACGAGATCGGCGACCTGCCGCTCGACGTGCAGCCGAAGCTGCTGCGCTTCCTCGAGCAGAGCGAGATCATGCCGGTCGGCGAGACGCGCCCGCAGCGCGTCGACGTGCGCGTGATCGCGGCGACCAACGCCGACCTCGAGCAGCGCGTGGCCGAAGGCAAGTTCCGCGAGGACCTGTACTACCGGCTGAGCGTGATCCGGATCCACGTGCCGCCGCTGCGCGAGCGGCGCGAGGAGATCCCGCACCTGAGCGCGCTCTTCCTGCGCGAGGCGTGCGAGCGCCTGGGCAAGCCGGACGTGCAGCTCAGTGCCGAAGCCCTCGACCTCTTCTCGCAGCACTGGTGGCCGGGCAACGTGCGGCAGCTGCGGAACGAGATCCAGCGCGCGGTGGCGCATGAGCGCGCCCGCCGGCCTGGTCGGGATCGACCACCTGTCGCCCGGGTTCGCCGCCCTGAAGGAAGAATTCGCCGGGGTGCCCGCACGCGCGGACGCGCCTGCCCCCGCTCCCGCCAGCGACCTGCCCTTGGCCGCCGCCGTCGACCAGCTGGAGCGGGAAATGATCCGTTCCACCCTCGACCGGACGGCCGGCAACATCTCCGAAACGGCCCGAGTGCTCGGCCTCACCCGCCGCGGCCTGTACCTCAAGATGCGCCGCCTGGGCCTCGAAGGTCGTCCGGTATACGAGTAGTTAGTATTCAGTATCCAGTCTCACTGTTACGCAAATATCCACACCGCAAGTGCCACCGGTCTTCCGTCACTGCAGTAAGTGGCTGCCCCACAACTACTTAGCTCAGAATAGCGGCGACCGGCCAACCCGCTGGCCACCTGGACCATGTGTTGATAGGTATTCTGGCGGGTTCGGGCCGTAAACCCGGCCGTGGACCACAGGGGGCAACGATGGACCGGATAGCTGAAACGGCGATGGCGGGTGCACGGCTGGACGACCAGCGGCGGACGGCGCGGCGGATGCTCGGCGTCCCGGGTCGGCTGGTATGGAAGGATGCCCGCGGCACGACCCGGTTCAACAGCGTCGTCATCCGGGACGTGAGCGAGACCGGCGCGTACGTGGAGAGCGTGAGCGGAACGGCCATCCCGCTCTACCGGCTGGTGTCGCTCCAGACGGAGCGGGATGTCGAGGCGGAGATGCTGCCGGCGCCACTGCGGCACGGTCGCATCCCCTCCGCGGTGTTTCGTGTCGGCCCCTCGAGCCGCGCGACGGGCGCGCCCGAGGGCTACGGCCTCCGCCTGCTGGTCGAGCCGCGCCGCCGGCCGTCGCTGGCCGCCCGGCCGCTCGTGGCCGACGACTTTGCGGTGGCGACAGCGTAGCGTTGGCGATTGGCGATCCTAGCCCCTCAGCCCCTAGCCCCTAGCTCCTCGCCCCCAGCTCCTTGCCCTTCGACACCGTCTCTCGCAGTGTCTCGAGTCCGCCGACCGCATCCGTCCCCAAGCCAATCCTGATGACCCGTCTTCCCCGCTGCGCCAGAGCCATCGCGTCGCCTGCGGCCTGCGCCCGGATCAGCTGACCGAAGGTGTAGTTGGTCTCCGGCACCGGCAGGTCCGGAGAGGCCTCGTCGGTGACCTGCAGGAACAGCCCGGTGTTGGGGCCGCCCTTGTGCAGCTGGCCGGTCGAGTGCAAAAAGCGCGGCCCGAAGCCGAGCGTCGTGGCGAGGCCTGTCCGGAGGGCCAGGGCTTCGCGCAGCCGCTGCAGCGCCGCCGTCGTCTCGGGGGACGGATCGAGATAGGCCTGCAGGGCGATGTAGTTGCCCGTGCCCGCCAGCGACAGCCACTTCTCGAGCGCCTCGTCCCATGCGTCCCGGTCGCTCACCACGGCCGGCACCGAGGCATCCGCCGCAGCCCCCGCCCCCGCGGCCATGGCGCGGCGGGCGAGTTCCTTGGCGAGCTGGACGTCGGGCTGATCGAACGGCTGGATGCCGAGCGCCGCGCCCGACGCGGCCACCGCAAACTCCCACCGGAAGAACTCTGCGCCGAGGTCGAGCGGCGAGTCGAGCGTGATGCGGATCACCGGGTGTCCGGCGGCGGCGAGGGCGCGCAGGCGCCCGTCATCCTCCCCCGAGCCGGCGGCCGTGATGGACACGAACACGCGGTCCGCCGCGTACCGATCGACGGGCCGTACCGGTTCGTCGGCGATCGGGACGATCCCCTTGTCGTTCTTGCCGGTGCTTTCGGCGATGAGCTGCTCCAGCCACGCGGGCAGCGACTCCAAGGGCGGGGCGACCAGGAACGTGAGCTTGTCGCGCCCGGCGAGGGCGAGTTCGCCCAGGGCCGCGCCGAGCGACACGCAGGCGTTGGCGCGGGCCGGCGCGCACGCCGCGGCCGAGTCCGCCATCGCTGCGGCGCGATCGAGCAGGACGGCGAGGTCCACGCCAACCAGCGCGGCGGGAACCAGGCCAAACGCCGTCAGCGCCGAATACCGGCCGCCGACGTCCGGCGGCGCGCTGAAGATGCGCCGGAAGCCCCGCTCGCGCGCCAGCCGCTCGAGCGACGTTCCCGGATCCGTGATGGCGACGAAGTGGGTGCCCCCGCTGCCGCCGGGATAGCGGCTCCAGAAGTACTGGAAGAAGGAGTTGGTCTCACTGGTCGTCCCGGACTTGCTCGACACGATGAAGAGGGTCTTCGAGAGGTTGACCCGCCGCTCGATGGCCCGCACGGCGGCCGGGTGCGTGCTGTCGAGCACGAGCAGCGTCGGGTAACCCGGTCGCGGTCCGAATGTCGCCTGGAAGACCTCGGGCGCCAGGCTCGAGCCTCCCATCCCGAGGAGCACCACCCGCTCGGTGCCGGCAGCGCGGACCTCCTCGGCGAACGCGGCCAGGTCCTCGACCTGCGCGCGCATCTGCGCCGGCGTCGAGAGCCAGCCGAGGCGATCGGTCAGTTCCGGCACGGGTGTCGCGGACCAGACGGTGTGGTCGCGCGACCAGATGCGCTGACACGTCTCTTGCTGCTGCCACGCGCTCACGCGCGCGTCCACGCGGCCGGCCAGCGCGCCCAGGTCGAAGATCTGGCCACGCGTGTCCGCCTGCAGCGTCGCCCGCTTGGCCTGGATTGCCGCCGACAGCTGCTCGAACGACTTCGCGAACGAGGCCACGCCGTCCACCTGCAGATCGCGCGTCACCTGCTCCAGGTCGATGCCAACCTCCTTCAGGCGCCGGAGTTCCTCCAGGGCGAGGTCCACCTGCTCCTGCACCGCAGTCCGGCGGACCACGCCGTGATCGCGAAACGCATCCACCGTCGCGGGCGGCATGGTGTTCACGGTGTCGCGGCCGACGAGCTCCTCGATGTACACCACGTCCCGGTACGCGGGGTTCTTCGGTACTGGTGCTCGCCCAGAGCGGCCGCTGGACCCGGCAGCCGCGGGCGCGCAGGGCCGCAAACCGCTTCCCGTCGAAGATCTCGCGGAAGCGCTGGTAGACGATCTTGCTGTTCGCGACGGCCGCCCGGCCGCGAAGCGCGAGCGCTTCGGGCGTCGCCAGGCGCTCCAGCTGTTTGTCGACCATGGTGTCCACGCGGCTGACGAAGAACGAGGCGACCGACGCCACCGACTGGGGCGTGGCGCACCGCTCGAGGCCCCGGATGTACGCCTCGGCCACCTGCTCGTAGTGATGGAGCGAGAACATCAGCGTGATGTTGATGTTGATCCCCTCGGCGATGAGCTGTTCGATGGCCGGGATGCCCGCCGGCGAGGCCGGGACCTTGATCATCACGTTGGGCCGGCCGATGGCCTTCCACAGCCGGCGCGCCTCGGCGATCGTGCGGTCCGTATCGTTGGCGACCGCCGCCGATACTTCGAAGCTGACGAATCCATCGCTGCCCGCCGTCCGGTCGAACACCTCGCGGAGCACGCCCGCCGCGGCCCGGATGTCATCGAGCGCCAGCGCCTCGAACAGGCCCTGCGGGTCGATCCCCGGCCTGGCGCGCAGCACGTCCCTGAACTGGTCGTCGTAGTCGGCGCTGCCGGCCATCGCCTTCTGGAAGATGGTCGGGTTGCTGGTCACGCCACCCAACCCGTCCTCGCGTACGAGCTTCGTCAAGCCCCCGGTCGAGATGAGACGGCGTTCGATGAAGTCGAGCCACACGGACTGGCCGGCGTCACGGAGTTGCAGGAGGGGGTTCACGGGATCTCCTTCGTCAGAACTGAGAACGTGGAACGGAGAACGTGGAACGGAGAACTCGCGTCGGACACAGACCCATGCGTTTCCTTGGCGCACTTTCCACGTTCTGTGTTCTCACTTCTCACTTCTCCGTTCTTCCATGTCTCTGATTTTCTTCAAGCGTCGTACGTGCCGGTCCTCGCCCGAGAAGCGCGCGGCGAGGAAGGCACTGACCAGGTCGCTCGCGAGCGCCGGGCCGATCACGCGGGCGCCGAGGACCAGCACGTTCATGTCGTCGTGCTCGACGCCCTGCCGCGCCGAGTAGCAGTCGTGGCAGAGCCCGGCCCGCACGCCGCGCACCTTGTTTGCGGCCACCGACGCGCCAACGCCACTGCCACACAGCAGCACACCGCGTTCCGCCCGGCCGGCCGTCACCTCGACGGCAATCGCGCGGGCGAAGTCCGGGTAATCGACGGGCTGCGGCCCATCGGTGCCGAGATCCCGGACGTCGTGTCCCGCGGCTTCGAGCGCCCCGCGCAGTCGCTCCTTGAGGTCGAACCCTGCGTGGTCCGCGGCAATGGCGATTCGCATGTCGTCCGTCCCGGCGAAGCAGGAGCACGGCGAAGCCGGAGCGGCTTCGCGCCACGTCCGGGCGCGCCGACCCGGTCATTCATCCTTGAGCGCCAGACCCTTTCCCTATAGCATTATAGGTTGCGCAGCGCGGGGCTCGTCGAACCAGCGGCGCCCGCGTCTTGTTGCAGGATGCCCCCCTCGGCCGGCTGTCCCTCTTGGGATCGTCCAAACCGCTGAACTCTTGCTGCGAGACCGCGTTTCGAGCCGTTCGGCTTCTTCAACCCGCTCGGCAGTATAACAAGACCGGGTCTACCTGCCGGCTTCTCGGCACCAGATGTGAGGCGTGGCCGCGGCCTTCCGGATTCACTCGTGTTTTACGGGCCGCGGCGAGCAGCACGATCGTTGCTGTGACGTTCTCCGGGGCGCGCGCCAGCGCTCCAGTTTCCTCGACCAACCCGGTCGCCACTCGGAGATAGCCATCATATGACACGTCCTCACATCACCATCGACGGCAATGAGGCCGTCGCCTCGGTCGCCCACCGGACGAACGAAGTCATCGCCATCTACCCCATCACGCCCTCGTCCAACATGGGCGAGTGGGCGGATGAGTGGTCGGCGAAGGGCAAGAAGAACATCTGGGGCACCATCCCGCAGGTGACCGAGATGCAGTCCGAGGGCGGCGCCGCGGGCGCCGTCCACGGCGCGCTGCAGGCCGGCGCGCTGACGACGACCTTCACGGCGTCGCAGGGCCTGCTGCTGATGATCCCCAACATGTACAAGATCGCGGGCGAGCTGACCTCGTTCTGCATGCACGTGTCGGCGCGCACGGTCGCGACGCACGCGCTGTCGATCTTCGGCGATCACTCCGACGTCATGGCCTGCCGGCAGACCGGCTTCGCGATGCTCGCGTCCGGCTCGGTGCAGGAAGCGCACGACTTCGCGGCCATCGCGCCAGCGCGCCACGCTGCAAGTCGCGCGTGCCGTTCCTGCACTTCTTCGACGGCTTCCGCACCTCGCACGAAGTGGCGAAGATCGAGCAGCTGACCGACGACGATCTGCGCGCGATGATCGACCGACGGATCTCGTCGCGGCCCACCGCGCCGCGCGCGCTGACGCCCGACCGCCCGGTGCTCCGCGGCACGGCGCAGAACCCCGACGTGTTCTTCCAGGCGCGCGAGGCGTGCAACCGCTTCTACACGGCGTGCCCCGGCCATCGTCCAGGAGGCGATGGACGAGTTCGCGCAAGCTCGTCGGCCGGCAGTACCACCTGTTCGACTACGTCGGCCACCCCGAGGCCGAGCGCGTCATCATCATGATGGGCTCGGGCGCCGAGGTCACGCACGAGACTGGTCGAGTGGATGGTGGCGCAGGGCGAGAAGGTCGGCGTGCTCAAGGTGCGCCTCTTCCGGCCGTTCTCGCTCGAGCACTTCGTCGCGGCCCTGCCGAAGACCGTGAAGCGGATCGCGGTGCTGGATCGCACCAAGGAACCGGGCGCGCTCGGCGAGCCGCTGTACCTGGACGTCGTCGCCGCGCTGCGCGAGGCGAGGGATGCCGGCACCTCCCCGCTGCTGCACGACCCGCTCGTCGTCGGCGGCCGCTACGGCCTCTCGTCGAAGGAGTTCACGCCGGCGATGGTCAAGGCGGTCTTCGACGAACCTGGCCAAGCCGAAGCCGAAGAACCACTTCACCGTCGGCATCATGGACGACGTGACGCACCTGTCGCTGCCGGTCGACGCGGAGTTCGACATCGAGCCGGACGACGTCGTGCGCGGCGTCTTCTTCGGCCTCGGCGCGGACGGCACGGTCGGCGCCAACAAGAACTCGATCAAGATCATCGGCGAGGAGACCGACAACTACGCGCAGGGCTACTTCGTGTACGACTCGAAGAAGTCCGGCGCCATCACCATCTCGCACCTGCGCTTCGGCCCGCGGCCGATCCGCTCGTCGTACCTGGTCAAGCAGGCCAACTTCGTCGCCTGCCACCAGTTCGTCTTCCTCGACAAGTACGACGTGCTCGGCTACGCGGGCCCGGCGCGCGTGTTCCTCCTGAACAGCCCGTTCCCGGCCGACCAGGTCTGGGACGACCTGCCCCGCGAGGTGCAGCAGCAGATCATCGAGAAGAAGCTGAAGTTCTACGTGATCGACGCCTACGAGGTGGCCAAGGCCACCGGCATGGGCACGCGCATCAACACGATCATGCAGACCTGCTTCTTCGCGATCTCGGGCGTGCTGCCCCGCGACGAGGCGATCGAGCAGATCAAGAAGGCGATCAAGAAGACCTACGGCAAGCGCGGCGAAGACGTCGTGCAGAAGAACTTCGCGGCCGTGGACGGGACGCTGGCCAACCTGCACCAGGTGAAGGTGCCGGCCGCGGTGACCGCGACGCGGACGCGCCCGCCGATCGTGTCCGACAAGGCGCCCGACTTCGTGCAGCAGGTCACGGCGATGATGCTCGCCAACCAGGGCGACCTGCTGCCGGTGAGCGCGTTCCCGGTGGACGGCACCTGGCCGACCGACACGGCGCAGTGGGAGAAGCGCAACATCGCGCTCGAGATTCCCGGCGTGGGATTCGAAGATCTGCATCCAGTGCAACAAGTGCGCGATGGTCTGCCCGCACGCCGCCATCCGCGCGAAGGTCTACGACTCGGACTGCGCTGAAGGGCGCGCCCGGCGACGTTCAAGTCGATGGACTTCAAGGGCAACGAGTTCAAGGGGATGAAGTACACCATCCAGGTGGCGCCCGAGGACTGCACCGGCTGCTCGCATCTGCGTCGATGGTCTGCCCGGCCAAGGACAAGGCGAACCCGAAGCACAAGTCGATCGACATGGCACCGCAGCGTCCGCTGCGCGAGGCCGAAGCGCGCCAACTACGACTTCTTCCTCGACCTGCCCGAAGTCGACCGCAGCCAGGTGAAGCTGGACGTGAAGGGCACGCAGTTCTTCCAGCCGCTGTTCGAGTACTCGGGCGCCTGCGCGGGGTGCGGCGAAACGCCGTACGTCAAGCTGCTCACGCAGCTGTTCGGCGACCGCACGCTGATCGCCAACGCCACGGGCTGCTCGTCGATCTACGGCGGCAACCTGCCGACGACCCCGTACGCGAAGAACACGCGACGGCCGCGGCCCGGCCTGGGCGAACTCGCTCTTCGAGGACAACGCCGAGTTCGGCTTGGGCTACCGGCTGGCGATCGACAAGAACATCGAGCAGGGGCACGAACTGCTCGTCAAGATGGCGCCGCAGATCGGCGAGCAGCTCGTCGAGGAGATCGTCAAGGCCGACCAGACCACCGAGGCCGGCATCGCGGCGCAGCGCGCAGCGGGTCGTCGCCCTCCGGCAGAAGCTCGCCGGCATCGGCGCGCCCGAGGCCCGCTGGCTGGAGAAGATCGCCGACTACCTGGTCAAGAAGAGCGTCTGGATCGTCGGCGGCGACGGCTGGGCGTACGACATCGGCTACGGCGGCCTCGACCACGTCATCGCGTCCGGCCGCAACGTGAACATCCTGGTCCTCGACACCGAGGTCTACTCCAACACCGGCGGCCAGGCGTCCAAGGCGACGCCCATCGGCGCGTCGGCGAAGTTCGCGATGGCGGGCAAGGAGCGGCCGAAGAAGGACCTCGGGCATGATCGCGATGGCCTACGGGAACGTCTACGTCGCCCACGTCGCGTTCGGCGTCGAAGGACGCCCAGACGGTGAAGGCCTTCCTCGAGGCCGACGCCTACGACGGCCCGTCGATCATCATCGCCTACAGCCACTGCATCGCGCACGGCTACGACCTGGCGGACGGCCTCGAGCAGCAGAAGCTCGCGGTCGACAGCGGCTACTGGCCGCTCTACCGGTACGACCCGCGGCGACTGGCAACCGGCGAGAACCCGCTGCATGCTGGACTCGGCGGCGCCGAAGACGGACATCGCGAAGTTCATGGCCAACGAGACCCGCTTCCGCGTGGTCGAGCAGCAGAACCCGGCGCGGTACAAGGCCCTGCTGGCGAGCGCCGCAGAAGGACGTCGCCGCGCGGGTGCGTCCTCTACGAGCAGATGGCGAAGATGACCATGGGCACAAAGCCGGCCGGCTCGGCTGAGTAACGGAGGATACGATGGACCTGACGACAAACTATCTCGGCCTTCGCCTTCCGCACCCGCTCATGCCGGGCGCGTCGCCGCTCGCCGATTCGCTGGACACTGTCAAGCGGCTCGAGGATGCGGGCGCCGCGGCCATCGTGATGCGATCGCTCTTCGAGGAGCAGATCACGCGCGAGCTGAACGGCCTCGAACGCGACATCGAGGCGACCTCGGCCACGTCGGCCGAGGCCCTCGCGTACTTCCCGAAACCCGAGGAATTCGTCTTCGGGACCGACGAGTACCTCGAACCAGATCCGCCGGATCAAGGAGGCGGTGAAGGTGCCGGTGATCGCGTCGCTCAACGGCATGAGCAACGCGGGCTGGCTGTCGTACGCCAGCAAGATGCAGCAGGCGGGCGCCGACGCGCTCGAGCTGAACGTCTACCACATTGCGACCGACCCGAAGGAGACCGGGCGCGGAGGTCGAGGGCATCGCGATCGAGATCATCAAGGCGGTGAAGCGGGCGGTCACCATCCCGGTGGCGGTCAAGCTCTCGCCGTTCTTCTCGTCGGTGGCCAACTTCGCCCATCAGCTGGACGAGGCGGGCACCGACGGCCTCGTCCTGTTCAACCGGTTCTACCAGCCCGACATCGACGTGGAGGCGCTCGAAGCCGTGCCGAGCCTGCACCTGTCCGACTCGTCGGAGTTGCTGCTCCGGCTCCGCTGGCTGGCGATCCTCTACGGCCGGGTGAAGGCTCGCTCGCGGTGTCGGGCGGCGTGCACACCGGGCTCGACGCGGTGAAGGCGGTGATGGCCGGCGCCAGCGGCGTGCAGATGGTGTCGCGCCTGCTCCAGGACGGCCCGCAGCAGCTGCGGACCGTTCTGGACGACATGAAGCACTGGATGGAAGAGCACGAGTACGAGTCGCTCGAGCAGATGCGCGGCAGCATGAGCCTGCAGCACAGCCCCGACCCGGCCGCGTTCGAGCGGGGCAACTACATGCGGATCCTGCGAAGCTGGAAGGTGAGCGCGTAGCCGGCAGCTGGCAGCTGGCAGCTGGCAGCTGGCAGCGGATAGAATGAATGGAGAACGCTCAGCCCGTGGGGCGGCGTTCTCCATTCGCGTTTCGCATCGGCCGTTCTTCGTTCTTCGTTCTTCGTTCTTCGTTCTCCGTTCTCCGTTCTCAGTTTCCCAAGCCTATGTCCCCAACCCAGCAGACCTCCGGCACCGTGTGGGCCGTCATCGCCATTGCCTGCCTGGTGCTCGGCGTCGCCGTCGGCTACGTGATCTCGGGGCCGCACGGCAATCAGCAGCCGATCGTCGTGACGCCGGTCACGCAGCCGGCCTCCGCCCCCGCGGGCGCGGGCGCGGCGCCGGCCGGGCTCGTGGACGAGCGGCAGCTCCAGGCGCTGCGCGACATCGTCGCCAAGGACCCGAAGAACCTGCAGGCGGCCACCCAGCTCGGGAACCTGCTGTACGATGCCGGCCGGTACGTCGAGGCCGTCCCGGCGTACCAGCAGGCGTTCGTCCTCGACCCGCGCAACGTCAGCCTGAGCACCGACCTCGGTACCGCGCTCTGGTATTCGGGGCGCGCGGACGAGGCCCTCGCCCAGTACGACAAGTCGCTGGCGATCGACCCGAACCACGCGCAGACCTTGTTCAATCGGGGAATCGTGTTCCACGACGGGAAGCAGGACCTGCCGCAGGCGATTCAGAGCTGGGAGCGACTGCTGGCGAGCAACCCCAGCTACCCCGACCGCGCGAAGATCGAGCAGCTGGTCGAGCAGGCCAAGCAGAAGGTGACCAGCACGCCGATCGCGCCGGTCAGGTCGGGGGGAAATAGAGCTCAAGCGCTTAGCGGCTCACGGCTTAGGGCTTGGGGCGTCGCGCCGCCGGCGCGGAGCCAGACCGGCCTTGAGTCCTTGAGCCCTGAGCCCTGAGCCGTCGGCTCGCCCGCGCCATGTCTCGTCGTCATCACGAGGGCGAGTCCCAAGATCAGCGCCGCGATTGAAAAGAACTGCGCGGTGCTGAGTCCGAGGGCGATCCGCACGTTCACGCGCACCAGCTCGATCAGGAAGCGCACGCCGCCGGCGATGACCAGGTACCAGCCGAAGACCGCCCGGTCGGCCATTCCCTGCCGGCGCATCCGGACCAACAGCCAGACCATCGGGAACAGGATCGCCGCCTCGTACAGCTGCGCGGGATGCACGCGCTCGGTCGTCGGCGGCAACCCCTCGGGGAAGGCCAGCCCCCACGGCAGCGTCGTGGGCCGGCCGTAGTCGTCGCCCACCAGGAAGCAGCCTATCCGCCCCACCGCCTGTCCCAACGTCATCGCCGGCGCGGCGGCGGCGAGCACCGCCATGAGCGGCAGGCGCTGCCACGCCATCATCACCAGGCCCGCCAGCACTCCCCCAGTCAGCCCGCCGAACCAGCTCATGCCCCCACGGCTGAGGAGCGTTTCGGACAGCGGCTCCGCCCAGTGCTCGAAGACGTAGAGCAGCTTGGCGCCGGCGAGCCCGCCGAGCACGCCAACCAGGGCGGTATCGGTCCCCTTGGCCAGGTCGATGCCCGAGCGCTGCAACTCGCGACGCAGCAGCAGAATGCCCAGCGCGGCGCCGAGCGCCACCATCGCCCCGAAGCTGGTGATCTCGAAGGACCCGATGCGGAAGAGGACCGGAAACATGGAGTGATGATAGCGGAAGTTAGAACTGAGAACGGAGAACTTAGAACGGAGAAAGAACTCTAAACCGGGGATCGGCGCGCAGAATCAAGGGCGAGAGGCTTGTTCGTGTTCTCCGTTCTGCCTTCTCAGTTCTACGTTCTCAGTTCGTTCGGCGTCAGTGCCGAACGTCCATATCCGCCAACAGCGCGCGGACCCGCTGGCGGGCCCTGGTCCTGACGTCCTTCGGCAGCGCGGGCCGCCCCTTGTCGTGGCACAGTGCCACGGTGTCCTTCAGGCTCTCCAGCACGTCTTCACAGCACGGGCAGTCCGCCAGGTGCTTTTCGATCGTGCGGCGATCGGCCGCTGGCAGGTCGTCGTCCAGGTAGCGCGAGAGGCGCTCGAGGAAATCGCGGCAGGTGTGCGCGTGCTCGGGGTGGGTGGGCTTCATGACTGTTCCAGCTGTTCGCGCAGCATGATTCGCGCGCGGTGCAGTCTCGTCTTCACGTTCGCTTCGGAAATCCCCAACACGTCGCCGACTTCCTTGGTCGAGAGCCCCTCGATCTCCCTGAGGAAGACGACAACCCGGTAGGGGCGGGGCACCGCGTGAAGCGCCCGTGCGAGCCGCGTCCGGAGCGCGGCGTTGATCGCCCGCGCCTCGGGATCGCGCGACGGCTCCACCACGTCCACCGAGCGCGCGTCACGGCCGTCGCCCGGCTGGTGGCCCTCGTCGAGCGACACGAACTGCGCCGGCTCGTCCACCCGCCGGCGGCGCCCGATCAGGCACGCGTTGCGCACCGTGCGGTACAGCCAGGCCCGGAAGGCCTCGGGCTCGCGGATCTTCTCCACGAACCGGTAGGTCTTCAGCAGCGCTTCCTGCATCGCGTCGTCGGCGTCGTCCGGGCGTCCGCACACCAGCAGGCTGAAGCGGTACGCCACCTCCTGCGCGCGCATGAGGAGCGTTTCCATGGCGTGGCGATCGCCCGCCTGCACCTGGCGGATCAGCTCGGCGTATCGCGCCGCCTCGCGGTCGGCCTGGTGTTCCCCTCCCGAGAGATTCACATCACGCGAATTCGTGACAGCGCCTCGCGCCTCGGACGGCGGATGCCCGCGCGGCGTGACCTTTTTGGGTTGGTGTGAATCCTTGAGCACAGCCTATGGTATCCCGACTTGCCGTCTTAGCAACCCTGGCCATGCTGACCGCACCCGTCGCGGTGCATGCCCAGAACACGCTGTCCCTTCAGCAGGCGGTCGCCGCCACGCTGGCCAACAACCCCGATCTCCGCGCCGCCGTGGCCGGCCAGCGGGAGAGCGACGCGCGCGCCAGCGAGGCCCGCGCCAGCTACTTCCCGCGCGTCGATTTCGTCGAAGCGTGGCAGCGCGGCAACAACCCGGTCTTCGTATTCGGGTCGCTGCTCTCGCAGCAGCGCTTCACGATGGCGAACTTCGCCCTCGACGCCCTGAATCACCCGGACCCGCTCACGAACTACCACGCCGCGTTCTCCGTGGATCAGCCGATCTACGACAGCGCGCGGATCTCGGGGATCAAGTCCGCCGGCTTGGGCCAGCAGATGGCTGCGGCGTCGCTGGCGGAAGCCCGCGCCGACCTGGCCCTCGCGACGACGCGGGCGTACGGAGACGCGCTGCAGGCGACGGCCAACCGGACGGCTGCCGCCGCAGCGGTCGCCGCGGCGAAGGAGGACCTGGCGCGCGTCGAACACAGCCGCGACGTCGGGATGGCGTCGGAGGCTGACGTCTTGTCGCTGCGGGTCCATCTTGCGCAGGTGCAGGAGCGTGAAATACGCGCGACGAGCGGCGTGTCGGTGGCACGCGCGCAGCTGAATCGCCTGATGGGCGCGCCTCTCGACCAGCCCCTGGCACTGGCGGACCCGGGGCTCGCGCCCCTCGCCGTGCCGCCGCCCGCCGACGCGGAGAAGACTGCCGTCGAGAACCGGGCGGCGTTCAAGCGCGCGGCCTTGCAGGTATCGCTCGCGGAGACCGCGCGGTCCGCCGCGAAGCAGGCGTTCCTGCCCCAGGCCTACTTCCAGGGACTGTACGAGCTCAACGGCCACTCGTTCGGCGACCGCGCCTCCTCGTGGATGGTCGCCGGCCAGGTTCGCTTCAACCTCTTCGCCGGGCTCGGCGACAAGGCGCGCCTGCGCGCGGCGACCGAGGCGGAACAGCGGGCGCGTGCCGAACGCGACAGTGCCGAGTCCGGGCTGAAGCTCGAAGTTCAGAACGCGCGCGCCCAACTCGAAGGCGCGGTGGCGCGCGAGGCCGTCGGACGCTCCGCGGTCCTGCAGGCACGCGAGAGCCAGCGAATCATCCGCGACCGGTTCGAGGCGGGGCTGGCCGCGGTGTCGGATGTGCTGCGCGCCGCCAACGCCTTGCTCGATGCGGAATTGCTCCGGACCTCGTCGGTTGTCGATGTCGTGGTCGCGAGAGCCACGCTGGATCGGGCGATGGGCCGCGTGCCAACAGGAAACTAGCGATGCCGGCAAAGCTGGAGCGTTGCCCACACCCGAAGAGACCATGAAACTGATATCTGTTATTGCTGCTGCCCTTGCCGCCGCCTCCTGTGGCGTCCACGACACCTCGTCGCGCACGCCGGTTGGCAACCCGATCGACGTCCAGCTCGCCGTTGCCGCCGTGAAGGACGTTCCACGCGCCTTCGAGACCGGCGGGATCATCCGCGCTCGCACGACTGCGACGCTCGTGAGCCGAATCGTGGCCGAGGTGCAGGACGTCCTCGTCCGCCCGGGCGACCACGTGAGGGCCGGACAGACGCTCGTACGGCTGGACGCCCGCGACCTCCAGGCGGGCCAGGCACGCGCCGAGGCCGGCCTCGCCGCGGCGGAGCAGGCGGTGAGGGCCGCCACGACGGCGAAGGATGGCGCTGAGGCCGGACTGGCGCTGGCCACCGCGACGCACAGGCGCGTGGGAGAACTCCGCGCCAAGAATTCGGCCACCCCGCACGAACTCGACCAGGCGGTGAGCGGCCTCCGCGGCGCCGAGGCCCAGGCGCAGGGCGCGCTCGCGACCGTGCGCCAGGCGGAAGCCGGCGCCGAAGCGGCGCGGGCCGCGCTGAAGTCGGCCAACGTCGCGCTGTCGTGGGCGTCCATCACGGCTCCGTTCGATGGGATGGTGACCGAGAAGCTGGTGGAACCGGGCAACATGGCGGCGCCCGGCGTGCCTCTGATGACCATCGAGGACACCAAGGGTTTCCGGCTCGAGGTCAAGGTGGACGAAGCACGGGCGGCATCGATCGACCGCGCGAAGCCCGTGGCCGTCGCGCTGGAGCCTGCCGCCGTTGAAGCGGCTCGCGGTCCGGTCCCGGCGCTCGCCGGGACCATCTCCGAGTTCGCACGCACCCTCGACCCGGGGTCGCACGCGTACGTCGTGAAGATCGAACTCCCCGAGGGCTCCGACCTGCGTTCCGGGATGTTCGGCCGCGCGCGGTTCGCGGGACCGGGCGGCCAGTCGTTGGTCGTGCCCACATCGGCCGTCATGCGGCGCGGGCAGATCGCGTCGGTGTTCGTCGTTGGCCCCGACAACCGGGCCACACTCAGGATGGTGCAGCTCGGCGGCAGCTTCGACGCTGAGGAAGAAGTAGTGGCGGGTCTCGAGGCTGGCGAGCGCGTGGTGGCCAATCCGCCCGCCATCCTCGTCGACGGCGTTCCCGTTCGGGAGGTACGCCGATGAGCCGCCCGCACGGCATCGCCGGCCGCCTGGCCGGGGCCTTCATCCACTCGAAGCTGACGCCCCTCGTCGTGCTCGCGTCCCTCGCGCTCGGCCTGCTGGCCATCGTCGCGCTGCCGCGCGAAGAGGAGCCGCAGATCATCGTCCCGATGGTGGACGTATTCGTCCAGATGCCCGGTGCGTCACCGGCCGAAGTGGAACAGCGCGTGACGCGGCCGATGGAGAAGCTGCTGTGGGAGGTGCCGGGGGTCGAGTACCTCTACTCCACGTCCAGTCCCGGCATGTCGATGGTGATCGTCCGGTTCCGCGTGGGCGAGCCGGAGGAGGCGGCGCTCGTGCGCCTGAACCAGAAGCTCCAGGCGAACTTCGATCTCATCCCGCCGGGAGCCTCGCCGCCGCTCGTCAAGCCGCGCTCGATCGACGACGTGCCGATCATGGGCCTGACACTCTGGAGCGCGCGCTACGACGATTATCAGCTTCGGCAGGTGGCAGCGCAGCTGCACGACGCCATCAAGGAAGTGACCGACGTCTCGAACGTCGAGATCATTGGCGGCCGGCCGCGGCAGGTCAGCGTCGAAGTCGACCCCGCGCGGCTCGCCTCTTACGGGCTCGATCCGATGGCGATCGCCAATGCCATCCAGGGCGCCAACGCGAGGCCGCCGGCGGCCGACGTCGTGTCGGCCAATCAAAGCACCCTCATCCAGGCCGGCTCGTGGCTGGGCAACGCCGACGCGGTGCGTCGAGTGGTGGTGGGCGGCCGCGGCGGGGACGCCGTCTTCGTCGGGGACGTCGCCACGGTGCGCGACGGGGACGCGGAGCCGGTCACCTACGTCGCGTACCAGGGTCGCGACGGCCGGAGCTACCCCGCGGTCACGCTGGCGATCTCGAAGCGCAAGGGCACGAACGCGATCGAAATCACGCGCCGCGTCGACGCGGCCGTCGAGCGGCTGAAGGGCACGCTGCTCCCGGCCGACGTCAACGTGACGGTCACGCGCAACTACGGCGAGACGGCACAGCACAAGTCGAACGAGCTGCTGTGGCACATGTTCCTGGCGGTCTTCTCGGTCTCGATCCTCATCTGGCTGACGCTCGGCCGCCGCGAAGCCGCGGTCGTGCTCGTTGCCGTGCCGGTGACGCTGGCTCTCACGCTGTTCGTGTTCTACCTCTACGGCTACACGCTGAACCGGATCACCCTGTTCGCGCTGATCTTCTCGATCGGCATCCTCGTGGACGACGCGATTGTCGTCGTGGAGAACATCGTCCGGCACGCGCGCCTCGCCGGCAACGACCGGCCCTTCTCGGCCATCGCCGTTCGGGCCGTCGACGAGGTGGGCAACCCCACGATCCTCGCGACGCTCACGGTGGTCGCCGCGATCCTCCCCATGGCGTTCGTGGGCGGCCTCATGGGCCCGTACATGCGCCCGATCCCGGTGGGCGCAACCGCCGCCATGATGTTCTCGCTCGTCGTGGCCTTCGTCGTCACGCCGTGGACGGCGGCGCTCATCATGAAGAACCCCGCGGGCCACGCGCACGGCGCCGAGGATCGCTTCACCGCGCTTTACCGTCGGGCCATGCAGACGCTGATCGGGCGGCCGCGCGTGCGGCTCGCCTTCCTGGGCGTCGTGGGCCTGCTGCTCCTCGCATCGGTCGCGCTGGTGCCGCTCGGCCTGGTCACGGTGAAGATGCTGCCGTTCGACAACAAGAGCGAGTTCCAGGTGATCGTGAACATGCCCGAGGGGACGCCCCTCGAGCAGACCGCGCGGGTGACTGCGGCCCTGGCGCGCGAGGCGCTGAAGCAGGAGGCGGTGACCAACGTCCAGTCGTACGTGGGCACCTCGTCGCCGTACAACTTCAACGGGCTCGTGCGCCACTACTTCATGCGGCGCCTGCCGCACCAGGCCGACCTCCAGGTGAACCTGACGCCCAAGGACGAGCGGTCGGCGCAGAGCCACGCGATCGCCAAGGAAGTGCGCCTGGCTCTCGAACCGGTGGCCAGGCGGCTGGGCGCGCGAATCCAGGTGGCCGAAGTGCCTCCGGGGCCCGCCAGTGCTTCAGACGCTGGTGGCCGAAGTCTACGGCCCCGACGAGGCCCGCCGCGTCGCGCTCGCCCAGCAAGTGAAGTCGACGTTCCAGTCCACTCCGGGCGTCGTGGACGTCGAGTGGTACGTCGAGCGCCAGCAGCCGAAGGAGCGGCTCGAGGTCGACCAGGAGAAGGCCGCGGCCGCCGGCCTCTCCGCTGCCGCCGTCGCGGGTGTCGTCCGGCTGGCGGGTGCCGGCCAGACCGTTGGATTGCTGCACGACGAGCAGGCCCGCGAGGATGTGCCGATCGTCCTGCGGCTGCCGCGCGACATGCGGTCATCGACCGACGGGTTGCGTGCCATCCGGACGGGCGGGCCGAACCCGGTGGCGATTGGCGAGCTCACCCGCGTGACGCGGACCGAAGAGCCGAGGAGCATCTACCACAAGAACCTCCGGCCGGTGACGTACGTGACGGCCGACGTCGCCGGCGCCGCGGAGAGCCCGGTCTACGCCATCCTGGCGATGAACCGCGCGATCTCCCAGCTGAGGCTGCCGGAGGGGTACGAGTTCGAGATCTACAACTCGACGCAGCCGCTCGACAGCAACCGGTACGCGATGAAGTGGGACGGCGAGTGGCACATCACCTACGAGGTGTTCCGCGATCTCGGCCTCGCGTTCGCCGCGGTCCTGCTGCTGATCTACATCCTGGTCGTCGGCTGGTTCCAGTCGTTCATCACGCCGATCACGATCATGACCGTGATCCCGTTCTCGCTCGTCGGCATCCTGCCGGCGCACGCGTTGATGGGTGCCTTTTTCACGGCGACCTCGACGATCGGCTTCATCGCGGGAGCCGGGATCGTCGTCCGCAACTCGATCATCCTCGTCGACTTCATCGAGCTGCGGCTGCGAGAGGGAATCCCGCTGGCGCAGGCGGTGGTCGACGCGGGCACGGTCAGGTTCCGGCCGATTGCGCTGACCGCGGCCGCCGTCATCGTCGGCTCGGCGGTGATCCTGGCCGATCCGATCTTCCAGGGCCTCGCGATCTCGCTGATGGCCGGCGGCATCGCCTCTCTGCTGCTGTCGCCCCTCACCGTGCCGATCCTCTATTACTTGATGAATGCGCGCGCCGCCGCCCGGGGCGAGCTCGCGGTGGCCGGCGACGGGCCGGCCGGGGAGTAGCGCCATGTGGAAGGGCCCACCGTCCACGAGGCGCAACCGTGCCCGCGTAACGTTTCGGCCCGGATCTGTGTCTCTGGTTGTAGAAGGATCGCACGGAACCTGAAGCCGTGCCTGAAGGAGGACTCATGACCGTCGACCGCTACCTTCGCCTGATCGCGGGTTTCTTCATCGCCACCAGCGTCCTGTTGGGCATCCGCGTGCATGCCAACTTCTTCTGGCTGACGGCGTTCGTGGGGATGAACCTGTTCCAGTCGGCATTCACCAACTGGTGTCCGATGATGACCGTCCTGCGCGCCGCGGGCGTCCCGGACTCGCCGCGCGGACAGGAATCGTTCAACCGCTAAGTCCTTCGATGCGCAAATACGGCAACGTGTTGCGCCCTCAGGACTAAGTGCTGAGCGAGCACGAGCGGCCACGTGCAGCGAAACGATTCGTGGCCGTACTTGCGAGTCGAAGCGCTAAGTGGCTCGCTCAGCACTTAGTCCTGAGGGCGTTTACGGTAGGATGGAACGCGCGGCGGACGTGAGATCGCAAGGAGGCAGATCGTGCAAGACACGGCGTACGGGATTCGCGTGGAAATGCCGGTGAGTTACGAAGAGTCCGTCGAGCGCGTCACGGCGGCCCTCAAGACCGAGGGCTTCGGCGTGCTGACGACGATCGACGTCAAGCAGACGATCAAGCAGAAGCTCGACAAGGACTTCCGCAAGTACACGATTCTCGGCGCGTGCAACCCGCCGATTGCCTACCAGGCGCTGTCAACCGAGACCGACATCGGCCTCCTGCTCCCCTGCAACGTCATCGTCTACGAGACCGAGCCTGGCCGCAGCGTGGTCACGGCCATCGCGCCGCTCGTCAGCATGTCACGAGCGGCCAACGAGGCCTTGGCGCCGCTGGGCGCGCAGGTGGATGCAAAACTGCGGCGCGTCATGGCCGCGCTCGAAACGACGGCAGTGGAGGCCTGATGGACTTCTGGTGGTCGATCGGATTCCTGGCGGTGTGGCTGCTGCTGCAGGCGGTCATCCTGCCGCGCCTTGGCGTGCAGACTTGAATGAGCAGCGCCTGCAGCGTCGAGGATCGACGCAAAGAAGAACAGAACGGCGGGAAGGCAGTCGGCGACCCGCGGTAGGATTGGCCCGGTCCGCGTCACCCGCCGACCGGCCAATGGGTCACTCCCCTTCACCCTCGCCTGCGCTCGCCGCGTGGTAGATGCCCTCCCCGTAGGCGACCGCCTCGGCGCCGAGCAGCACCCAGGTTGCGACGGCGCCGGCGTGGAAGATGACCATGCCCAGCCCGATCACGGTGAACACCGAGCAGAGAACCGCTTTTGCGACAGCGTGGGTTCCTCCTTCGTGGGAGGCCTCCATGATCTCGTACCCACAGGCGGCCGCGAACATCACCTTGAACATCGCCTGGATGTCGTGCTCGGTCAGGGCCTGGCCCTGGCCACCGTTCGCTCTCAGCACGGACGTTCCGTCCGGACGCACGCTCCACCATGCCGCCGGGCCGGCTTCTGCCTTCGCCACGAGCAGCTGCGAGTCGGCGGCCTCGTTGCCAGCGATCCACTCGCTGTCGCGATCGGCGACCCCCACTTTCTTCAACGTGGCCGCATCCCGAGCCGTCGCTGCGATTAGCGGCCGCCCTTCGAGCTTCGCACGCCGCAGCACGGTGGCGCCGGACTGGGCGGGCAGTTCCGGGTAAGCGTTCTCGAGCAACTGGAGTTCCAGCGTGCAGTCCGCGGCCCCCTGGCGCATCGCGGCGTCGAACGCCGCCTCGGACCGTCCCTCCCTGTCGATGAACCGCACCGAGTTGTCCACGATGTCGATCGTGCGCTGGCCGACGATGCGATGGTCGGCGACGTTGATCGACGCGAACCGATGGCCGGCAATCGTCAGCAGCGGCACCTCGACCAGGGCCCGAAGTTGCGGTTGGGCCGCGAGGATGGCTGCGGTTGCCCGCTGACGAAGCAGCGCCAGCTGGAGCAGCTGTGGCGACACGGGTGGCGGCGGCGGCTGGCTGGCCGCCATCTGCCCGGCGGCGAGCATCTTCTGCAGTGGAAGGAGGTACTGCAGCGTCTGGAACGCCGCCAGATCGGGCGAGAGCCACTGGGGTTGCACCAGGATCTCCCATTCGAGCAACGGAGGCGCGAACCCCGGCTGCGTCGTGTCTTCTGCCCGCACCAGCGTTCGCGTCTGGACGACGGGGCGGTGGCCAGGCCCGGTGACCTTCAGCACGACCCGGAGATCCACGAACTTCGCGTCCCTGCTGCCCCCTTCGCCCCCGAACCCGAACATGTCCCCCATCAGGCCGCCGACCGAACTGGCGGGCGAGCCGGAGCCGTTTTCGTCGAACACCTTCCCCTCGAGGTCGAACGACCGGCCGGGCACGACCTTGCCGCCGATGCGCATCACGCCCACGAAGCGCTTGATCCCCTGCAGCCGGGACACTTTCGTCGCCGCGTCGAGGCCAACCAGCTCATTGAGATCCATCGCGTCGACGGGCTGAATCCGGAAGTCGAGGGGGCTGAACAGCGCCTCGGACGTGGCTGAGGCATGCGACAGCAGGACGGTCTCCTTGGCCTTGGTGCGGTAGACCAGGTTGAATTCGAAGCGGTGAACCTGGTCGGCTGCCACTCGCGCCAGATCGCGCCCCGTCGTCATCGCCTGGCCCTTGCGAGCGTCGGCAGAGCTCGCGTCGAAATCGCTCCAGGTCCCGTCTGCTTCGTGCAGTTGCACCCAGTAGTGCTGCCGGAAGCGATCTTTGAAGACGTTCGACGCAGGCACCACCGGTTTCCGATTCCCGGCCGCCTTCGCGAACTCGGTCCGGAGGAACTCGAACTGCGTTGCGCTCTCCTGGGCGGCTTTCCCCCAGAAAGCCTCGTTTCGAACATTCGAAATGCGGATCAGTTCGACGATGCGGTCGGCGGGCAGCCCGACCTTGCTGGCAACGTCGGCCGCCGACGCCTCGACTCCCTGCTCGTCGATCGCGGGCCGGCTCCTGGCCAGCGGTTCGGGAAGCGACGAGCGATCCATGTACCGCGCAAGCAGCGTGGCGGCTCGGTCATCGGGCAGCGTACCGGTGACGAGCCGGCTCTCCATCCCCGCGGCCGAGAGCAGGGCCTGCGCCAGCAGCGCGCGATCGAGAGAGTTGCCGGCCGCCGCGGTGAGCGTCCCCCGCGCGCCGCGCAGTTCACCGACATAAGGTTCGAGGAGCACGTTGTCGCGCAGGAAGTCGAAGATCCGCTGCGCGTCGTTCCCGAGCGCGTGGGCCTTGGCCGCCACATCCGACGGGTCCGCTCCCGGGCGCCGCAGTTCCGCTTGTGCCGACCGGGCGTACTGGTCCAGGAACTTGCGCCCTTCCTCCTTCGAAAGGGTGTTCTTGCGCCACTGCTCGAGGGACGCGGTCGCCGCCTTCGCATCGGGTGGCGCGCCGGGCGTGACGGCCCCCTGGGTGCCAGGGCGCAGGAGGCCGGGAACGGCCATCGCGACAACGAGCAAGAGCGCGACTGCCCGATTCATCACCAGGCCGAGGCTCCTGCCGCGACGGAGACCAGGGGCCAGGCTGGCCATCTGCGCCAACACCGCCAGCGGCAGCAGCACGGAACCGAGGAAGGTGCCCTGCAGCCACCAGGGCAATGCGGTCCACAAGCCGTTCCCGTGGAACAACGTCGCCAGCGGTGTGACGGCCCGAATCGCCAGGCCGAGCGCGACGACGGCGTAGAGGGCGATCGACACCACCAGCCCGCTGACGACGAGTCGTGGAACGATCGGAAGCGCCCCCACGCACGCCAGGATGGCAGCTGCCGCGAACACGATGCCGAGTGCCAGAACGGCGGTTTGCAGTCTCGGGGTGGGCTGGAGGAACAAGTGGATCCCGCTCTCCTGGCCGCCCGGCAGCCATGCCGTGACGGCGATCGCAGCGAGAAGGATCAACACGGGTGTTCCGGCGGCTCCAGCTGGACCTAACCGGCTCAGGAGCCGGCCGCCGGGCCGCCACAGCCACACGCTGATCGCAGCGAGCGCGACCAGGCCTGGCGAGATCAACCAGCGCAGCGGAGACCCGCTCCAGAACGTTTCGACGGCGGCGTCGAGCAGCGCCAGGTGAGCGAGGAGCGCAAGGAGGCCCCACAGCGCCATCGACCAACCGGTACGAACCGGTGCCTGGACCACGGACACACCTGGCTGCTGCGCCTCGCCCATTGTCGCCTCCCTCCCTGTACCCTGCACCGTGCACCCTTCACCACGTGTACTCTTGCACCCTTGCACCCTGTGCGGTGTGCACCCCGCGTCAACGAACCCTGACCAACTCGCTCTTGACGCTGAACCCTCGATACTCGAACTGCAGCGGCTGCCCGGGCGGCACGTCGTAGACCAGCGTGAAACGCCGCGAACTACCGGCCGGCACGACGGCCCTCCCGAGCCGACACAGTGCCTTCGCGCTCTCCGCGATCGGCGCGTGACGCTTGCCGTCCGGCGTCACCAGGCGGAACTGCTGGTCCGCCTGCAGGTCGATCCCCGCTCCCGCGCGCAGGTTCTCGACGACGAGATCGAGCGCAACACGCTCGCGTCCTGGCTGCGGCATTGAAATCTCGGAGGGCACCGCGGTCCCCGGCAGCTTCAAGACTCTCAGCACGTCGCCGTCGGTGATCGTCGCCTCGGGTGCCGGCCACGACGGCTTCACGCCGGCCTTCAGCGGGATGTCGATGGGACCGCCCCGCTGGAGCCGCAGCAGGAACGCGATCGGCGCGGAATCGACCGGAACCTCGAAGGCCAGTTGGCCCTCGCTCGGCACGAACGGCAGGAAGCGACCGATCGGCGCCAGCTGACGCGTCAGGCCGGCCGCCTTCGCGTCCGGCTCCACCAGGCACCCCTTGTCGGTCTGGATGAAACCGTATTCGCCGAACGGCACGTCCACAAGGGCGTTTTGACGGCTGATCCCGCGGAGGTTCAGGACGAACGTCCGCAGGCCCGCCTCCGAGGCGGGCGTGTTGGGCGAGGACGTCCCGACAAGCGCAAGGTCGACGATCTCGTTCGCTCGGCTCCCTCCGCCCAGGCTGCCCGCGAGCGCCGGCAGAGCGCCCGTGATTGGAAGCAGGATGTGGCCGTTGTTGGCGTCCAGGAAGAGGATCGACAGAGCCTGCGCGCCGGCGGGCGCCTGAAAGGCGATGCCGCCACTGACGGTCTGCTGGAAGTTCGCAATGCTGATCCTGTCCGGGCCCAGGTGTCCCTCGACGCCGTTGGTCGCTCCGAGGTCCACGGCCTCGGCGAATCGGCCGTCCGCGACGAGCCACAGGTGCTTGGAGAGCGGCCCCACCTCGAACTTCACGGATTCGATGGTGGTATTCGCCTCGTCGGCCGCCTTGTCCTGGACGCTCGCTCCCCCGCCGAACCCGAGGCTGCCCGCGCCGGCCGTCCGGTCGGACGCCTTCTTCCGGTTCACTTTCTGCGGCGGGAGGAGGTTCTTCCACGCCATGTCCACGATCACGAACTCCCGACCCGGTGCGGCCGTCGCCCCACCGACCGAGGTCGCCGTTCGATGCCCCGTGACACGAAGCTCGATGGCCTTGTTGACGGCCGGTTGTCCTGGCTGTGCAACGGCGACAGCGCCGGGCGGCGCCGGAACCGCCGGGGATGAAGCCGGGGGCGGCAGGGTGGCCAGTTCGCCGACTGGTGGCACGCCCGCGGACGGCGCCGGCGACCCGGGCTGCGCGGGAGAGACGCCCGGACTGGGGGCGACGCCTGGCGGCAGTGCGGCGGCGTCCGGAGCCGGCACGGCCGAGACCTTCGCGAGGAGCGGCGTGACGACGGCGCCCGCCACGTGAGTGCGTCCCGCTCGCGTCAGCTCGGCTGACTGAACGACGAACGCGGCAAGCACGATCAGCAGACCCGCGATGGACCAGGTCGTGCGGGTGTGGCGGCTGAACGAAGCGATGGCGCCGGCGAGTCCTGCCAGCAGGCCGATCGGCAGCACCACTTGTGTCGCGAGGAACGCCCCCTGCAACCACCCTGGCAAGCGTTGCCAGTCGAAGGCGCCGGCGAGTACCTGGACCAGCGGAGTGCCGGCCATCGCCCCTCGGTACGAGCGGCACGAGGGCGTAGAGCGCCAGCAGCGCGACGATCATCCCGATAGGCCAGGCCCGGCGGACGCGGGCCAGGCCGAACATCAAGACCACGGCGGCCAGCGTGCCGAGGATTGCGAGCCCGACACCGATGCGCGGCAGCGTCAGGCTCGCCAGCCGAAGGCCGGGTTCGGCCCCGGTCCCGAGACGCAGGCTCGCCCAGGCGACGATCCCGAGCAGGGCGAGCAGCGGGATCGCCAGTCGCGCCGTCGGCCCGAGACGCGACCAGAGCAGCGACAGGCCGGCGATCGCCAGTACCTCCACACCCATCACCGTCCAGAGGATCGGCGACCCCGCGAGGAACGTCTCCACCGCGAGGTCGAGGAGGAGCAAGGCGACGACGGCAGCCGCAATCAATCCGCCGGCGCTCGACTCACTGGCCGACGGCGGGGACGCGGGTGGCGGCACGGTGCTGGTCGGCGCTCTAGACGTCATGGAAGGCTCCCGGAGTGAGGCAAGGCTGAAGCCAGCCCCACCCCTGTCTGCTGTTCTGCCACCGTCCCCTGTCAGCTACTCACCCTAGCTTCGCGCCGCACTCGCCGCAGAAGGCGCCGCCGGCCTGCTTCGCGCCGCACTGGGGGCAGAACTTGGTCCCAGCCGCTGGTGCCGGCATGGCCGCGGCCGGCAGCGGCGGCGGGGCAACCTCGACACCCGCGCCTGCCGTTCCGGGCGTCGTGACGACCGGCGGCGGCGGCGCGGCGATGGCGTGCTCCGCCTCGTGCTCCGCCTTGACGCGCTCGATTTCCTCTCTCTTCGCGACGATATTCCCCTGCTCCCCCGCGATCTGCTGCTCGAAGCCCACGATCTGATCGACGAACGTCTGCAGTTCCGGCGATGCGATCCTGCCGGCGCGCAGCAGCTCGATGGCCTTCACGCCCGCCTGCTTGGTCGCCTCGTCGATCTCTGCCTTGAAGCCCTCGATCTTCTTCTCGAAGCCGCCGATCTCGCCGTTCAGCTTCTGAATCTTCAGGAACTGATCGACGTCCTTCTTGCCCTTGTCCACGACATCGCCAACCGCCTTCGTCACCTTGTCGAGAAAGCCCATCATGTCCTCCTCCCTGTGGCACCAATCCCTGTCGAACGCGCGGGATGATCGACAGGCGAGACGCCTGTCCTACGCCGACGCTCAGACAGGCGAGACGCCTGTCCTGCTCCTCTGACGCTCAGACAGGCGAGACGCCTGTCCTACTCCTCTGACGCTCAGACAGGCGAGACGCCTGTCCTACTGCAGTACGAGCTGGCCGTTCTTCAACGCAATGGTCAGCGTGATCGACTGGCCCAGGCCGACGCTCACGCGCGGCGCCACCAGCTCCTTGGTGCCTGCCGTGACGACCACCTTGTAGTCGCCGGCCGGCAGCTGGTCGGCGCCGCTGCCCGCCTCGCCGGTGATCACCGCTTTGCCCGCCGCGTCGTACACGGTGTAACGGAACTTGTCCACGGCCGCCACCATCAACGCGTCCGCCAGCGCGGCTCCGCTCTCCGCCGAGTAGAACAGGCCGCCGGTGGCTTCCGAAAACCCCGCCAGGTCCTTCTGCACCTTGGGGTTCTTCTTCAGCGCGAACCCGACGATGTTCAACCGGATGTCGAGGCCGGACGCCTTCAACTCCGCCGCCGCCCTGGCCATGTCGCCCTTGCAGCTCTCCTCGCCATCCGTGATCAGGATGACCGTCCCGCCGCCGACGGCCTTCAAGTCGGCCGGCGATTGGAGGGCCGAGTAGACCAACGGCGTTTCGCCCTTCGGCTTGTAGCGGCTGACGCGGGTCAGGATCCCCTTGCGATCGAGCTTCCGGATCGGCCACAGCAGTTCGCTGTCGGTGCACGTTTTCGGCGAGCGCGATGACTCGCGGTGGCCGTACATCCGCAGGCCCACGTTGAAGTCGTCCGGCAGGTTCCCGAGCACCTGGTCGAGCGTCTCGAGCGCGACGTCCCAACGGGTCTTCTTGTCGGCCAGTACGGTCTTCATCGAGCCCGACGCATCGAGGATGATCTCGAGGTTCTTCCGGGTCTTGGACGCGGGCGCGAGCTTGCTGACCACGGAGAGCTCCCCCGCCGTCGGCGGGCCGAACTGCAGGCACAGCGAGCTGCTCGTTCCCTTCGTGTCGATCCCCTTCACTTCCACGGCGAACGCCGGGTTGGGCAGCGCCCCGGGCAGCGTGAGCGAGAGGGCCGAGCTGCCCTCGCCGGTGAGCGCGACGGTGGCCGGCTCGAAACGAGTGTCGAGCGCGGTCCCGGCGCCAACCGGCGAAGCCGACAGGTTCACCGACCCGCTGTAGCCCTGGTTCGACAGGAGCGTCAGCGGGTACGTGTACGTCCGCCCGGGCACCGCCGACCGCTGGAGGAGGGTGCTCTCGGTGGTGACGACAAAGTCGCCGAGCCGCGCCCCGCACGGAAGGTTGTCGGGATCGAACGGCTGTGCGAGCTCCCTGACGACGACCTCGTCGTAGCCCGCCTCGAAGTTCTGATCGTTATCGAACCCGTCGTAGATGATCAGGCCGCGTCCGTAGTGCGCGTAGGCGACGGCGAAACCTGTCACGTTGTTCACGTTCTTCACCGCGAGCTGGCCGCACCAGTTCGCGTCCCAGGCGACGAACGTGTTCGCGTCGCCCAGTTCGTTACGGTACCGGCGGCCCCGCGGCTCGGTCACCCACGCGTCCACGTCGAGGAATCCCGGACGCCCCGCGCGGCCCTGGAGCATCTGGTTGCTCTCCACGAAGCGCAGGTTGAACCCCGGAGCGCCGCGTGCCCCCGGGGTATCGGTCTTGAACTTGTAGGGAATGAAGCTGTAGTCCGGACCTGGCGTGCAGTCGTCCGAGTCCTGGATGATCAGCTTGTGGCCCGCGGCCACCCACGCCAAGAGCGCCTGCTTGAAGGCCTGCGACATCGCGCCCATCCGGGCGTTGCTGTTGCACATCTGCGTCAGGACGACCGTGTCGAAGCCCAGCGCCGGGGCGAGAATCGCGGGCCGCGCGTGCCGGGGAGACACGAACCGGAACCGCGCACGAGTCAGCACGCCGCGCTCCTCGGCCGGCACGTCATCCTGCAGCAGCGCCACACCTTTCTCCGTCAGGCTGAACTCGACGCGCTGCCGGGCGGCTTGGTCCGGCGCCCCGTATCGCCCGTTCGCGAATGCCGCACCGGCCATGTACATCTCGCGGCCCTCGCCAAGGATGAGGACCCGGCGGCTCTCGGGATGGGCCGGCGGAGTCTTCGTCGTCTGGGGCGGCGCGCACGCGGAGGCCTGCTTGACTTGCTGCCCGGCCGGCGCCCAGACGTTCGGCCCACCGGGCCACTGCAACTCGGGATGACGCGCGAGCAGCGGCACGTAGCCCGTGCGCTGCGCCTCCATGATCCTCACATTCGCCAGCCCAAAATCCTGCGGGCCCGCCTGGCTTGTGAGCGCGACCAGCTTCACGAACCTCGCCTCGACAGGCGGAAATGAAACGGCCGCCTCCCCGTTGTCCTGAACCGCCGGCAAGCTCGTGGCCGCGACCTTCTGGTATGGACCCTCCAGGCTCGTCTCCATCGAGGTCCACACCTCGACATCTTTCGGAAAGCTCTTGAGCCCGGCGGCGTTGAGCGTCTTCAGGACGACGCGGTCGATGATGGCCGGCTCATGTGCGAAGAACGAGAACACCACCTCCGCGGGGCGCGGGTTCCTGCGCCCCCACTGCGTCCACCTCGACTCCTTCTGGCCGGCGATAATCATCTGGCCATCGGGTGTTTCCAACGTGTCGGTGGACCACGTCTCCGCCGTTCCGCCGAAATCGAGCGAGGCAAGGTTGCCGTCAAAGGCCGGCGGGGCAATGAGCGGCTGCCCTTTCGCGTCGGTGGCCGAGGCGGGGACGGGAGTCACGGCTGCCGCGGCGGGCACCGCGTCGGGGGCGGCGGCGGCGCCTGGCACCGGAAAACCTGCGGCCGCCGCCTCGCCAGCCGGGGCAACTCCGGACGAGGGCGTCGCGGCCGTCCCGGCATCGGGGCCGGGCGAGGAGGAGGCAGGCGCGAGGCCGGAGAGACCGGGGACGGGCAGTCGTGCCAGCCAACCCATTCGGTAGGCGACGGCGCCGAGATTCACGAGCACGAGCAGGACGACGCCGAAGACGATGAACTTCTTCATAAAGGCGTGCTCACGGGATCGGGATCCCGTGCTTCGACAGGGACGGGAAAAGATCAACCGGCGCCGGCCGGGCGCGGGAGGGGGGACCAGCGGATTGTAGCCGAAGCTCGTGCGTAAGAGTCGACGATTTCGCAGAGAAACCAGCTGGCAGGGAACGCCGAGGGGAGACGAACAGACCGTGAGTCCCGGTCTAGAGCTCGGTGCGCGTCATCACCGCCGCGTTGTCGAGCACGGGCTCATACGTGCAGAAGGGCTCCTCCGCCAGGTAGTCGCCGTAGTCCGAGTACGCGCGCGCGCGGCAGCCGCCGCAGATGCCCTCGTACTTGCAGACGCCGCACTTTCCTCCCAGCGTCGACGAGTCGCGAAGCTGCTGGAAGACGCGCGAGGCGGCCCAGATTTCGCCGAACGGCTGCTTCCGCACGTTGCCCGCGCTGACCGGCAGGTAACCGCACGGGTAGATGTCGCCTGCGTTCGAGACAAAGCAGACGGCGGTACCGGCAAGGCAGCCTCGCGTCAGCGACGAGAGCGGCCGTCCACCGGCCGGATCGGGCGCGGCCTTCATCTTCGTGCCATGCGCCACAAACGGCGTGCTGTGGTCACCCAGCTTCCTCTCTTCGACGATGCGCTGCGCTCGCACCCGGAAGTAGTGCGGCGCGCAGGTCGCCTTGAGGTCGATCTCCACGGCCTTCGACTGATCGTAGAACCAGTGCAGCACGCGCTCGTACTGGTCGGCCGGCAGCATCTCCCGGTCGGCAATGCTGACGCCGCAGCCGACGGGAACGAGCATGAAGATGTGAAGAGCGTCCGCACCGAGCGAGAGCGCCAGGTCGAGGAGCGCCGGCAGTTCGTGCACGTTGTGCTTGGCGATCGTCGAGTTGATCTGGATCGACACGCCGGCCTGCCGCAGGAACCCGAGACCGTCAATGGCCTTGGCGTGCGAGCCGGGAATCCCGCGGAAGGCGTCGTGCGTCGCCGGCACCGCGCCGTCCAGGCTGATGGCGACGCGCGAGAAGCCAGTGTCGCGGATCCGCCCGGCCAGCCCGCGGTCGATCATCGTCCCGTTGGTGGCCAGGGCCATGCGGAAGCCCTTGCTGCAGCCGTAGGCCCCAATCTCGAAGATGTCCGAGCGGTACAACGGCTCACCACCCGACAGCACCAGCACCGGCTTCGCGACTTCGGCGATCTGGTCGATCAGCGCGAACGACTCGCGCGTGTCGAGCTCGACAAGCGAGCGCTCCGTCTCGGGCACCGCCCGGCAATGCTGGCAGCGGAGATTACACGCCTTCGTCGTTTCCCAGAACAACAACCGGAGCGGGGGCACACCTGCCGGCACGGGCATCCTCGAGTCCCTCGGAAGACAAGCTTCCCCGAAGGCGAGAACGCTCGCCACGAGGAAGCGACGGTGACGCGTATTGCGGCGACTCAGTTGGCGGCGGCGGCCGTCTGCTTCACGACCGAGGGCCAGTCGACCGGGCTCGAGCCCTTGGCCTTGCCGAACTCGACGGCAGCGGCGACGTCGCCAAACGCCAGGTAGTTCTGCTCGCGGGTGCTCTCGTCGATCTCCGCCTTGACGAACACCGCCGACTGCGCCGACAGGAAGCGGCCCGTCTTGTAGTCGGTCACGAACACGCCCCCCTCGGTCGGGTGCTGGTTCATGTACCGCGCCATGCACGACACGGTGCGGAACTTCTTGGCCAGGCCGCTCGGCTCCACGATCTCGGCGGCGACCTTGGCGTTGACGATCACGCGCTTGCACGATTCGCAGACGTCGGTGCTGTTGATGGCGACCGGCCGGAGTGACGAGCACGCGAGCACGAGGAAGAGTCCGACGACGAGCGGAACAGCAGTTCTCATATGACCCTCCCGAGATGAAGCCGAGATTGGCCACGAATCGAACGACCGCCAGCACGCTCTATGACCGCGCCGGTCCGCCCGCCTTCGCCAAGGCTACGGCGGGCCCGCTACTACTCTACTCCTCTACTCCTCGAGCAGGATCGTTCGCGCGACGACCGGCTCCACCGCCAGTTCCGTCTGGTCGCACTCGAACACGAAGCCTGGGAATCGTTGCAGCACGCGCACGCGCGCGCCGGGTGTCACCCCGAGGGCCTTCAGCCGCTCCGCGCGCTCGGGGTTGTCGCGAAGCACGCGCAGCACGACACCCTCCTCGCCGACATCCAGTGCCGCCAGGCGGCGCCCGCGCTCAAAATCGGACACCGAAGACCTGGAAGACATAGTGGAGCAACCCACCGGTCGACACCGCGACGACCGTCACGAATGCGAGGATGGCGAGACCCGCCTTGGTGCCCTGCTCCCGGATGATCATCAGGAAGTTCGCGACGCAGGGCACGAACAGCGTCATCACGGTCAACGCCACGACGGCCTGCGTGCCGGTCAGCCGCCCCGCATGGGCCAACTGGAACAGCCCGGCGGCGCCGTAGTCCCGGCGCAGGAAGCCCATCACGAAGACCTGCGCCGCGTCGGCCGGCAAACCCAGCAGGCCAGTGACGATGGGGCGGCCGGCGCCAATCAGCAGGGACAGGGCACCCGTCCGGTCCAACACAAATAATAGCGCCGTTCCGATCAGAAAGAGCGGCACGGCCTCCCACAGGTACCACCTGATCCGTAACAGGGTCTTGGTCAGGAGGTTCCGAGCCACGGGCAGCCGCATCGGCGGCAGCTCGAGGATGAAATCCGAGCGCTCGCCGGGCAGGACGCGCGCCGCCAGGAAGCCCACGAAGAACATCTGGGCCACCACGACGCCGAACAGCGTCAGGAGCGCCGAAAACGAGATGCCGCCGAGGATCCCCATGATCGTCGCCAGTTGCGCCGAGCACGGAATCCCGAGCGCCAGCAGCAGGACGGCGATCAGCCGCTCCTTGGGCGTGCCCAGGATCCGGGTCGTCATCGTCGCCATGGTGTCGCAGCCGAGGCCCAGCACCATCGGCAGGACGGCTTTCCCGTTGAGCCCCATGGCGCGGAAGATCCGGTCGCAGAAAATCGCGAGCCGCGGAATGTAGCCGCTGTCCTCCAGCCACCCGAAGATCAGGAAGAAAGTGGCCACGACGGGCAGGACGATGGCAATCGCGTAAGTGAACCCCATCGTGATCAGCCCGTAAGGGCCAACCAGGAAGTCGCGGACCAGCGCGAACGGAACGAACCGGGTGACGAGATACGTCGCCGTGGGGTTGATGTACTGGTTGAAGAGGCCGTGCTCGATGAGGCCGACCAGCGTCTGTGCGCCGAAGACGCCGACGAACAGGTAGACGACGTAGAGAACGAACGCGAGGATCGGGAGGCCGGTCAGCGGCCGCCGGACCGCGTGCGACAGGTACTCCTGGAAGCGGCCGATCGACGCGGGGCGCATGCGACGCAGGCGCGATGACACCTCGTGAGCCCAGGCGGCGTAGTCGTGCGACGGGTCGAACGGCACGCGAGCGGGGGCCGCGAGCGGCAGGACCTGCTTGAGCTCGTCGAGGCCGCGGCCTTCGATGGCGACGGTTTCGACGACCGGGACGCCAAGCTCGTCGGCAAGGCGGCGCGCGTCCACGTCCACGCCCCGGCGCCGCGCCTCGTCCACCATGTTGAGCACGAGCACCATCGGCAGCCGGAACGACGCGATCTGGGCCGTGAGCATGAGCGCCCGGCGGAGGTTGCGCGCATCCGCCACCTGGACGACGACGTCGCCCTCGCGGTTCGCCAGGAGCCGGCGCGTGACGTGCTCGTCCTCGCTGAGCGTCCCCTCGAGCGCATTGACGCCGGGGCTGTCGATGACGTCGCACACCTCGGCGCCCACGAGCGCCCGGCCCTTGGTGATGCCGACCGTGGTGCCCGGGTAGTTGGAAACGGTCGCGTAGCGGCCGGTCAGGCGGCCGAAGATGACGCTCTTGCCGACGTTGGGATTGCCGACGAGGAGCAGGCGTAAGCGGCTGGGAGCGGAGCCGCAGGACGGGCGGGGCGGCGGCGGCGCGGTCGGCGGCCACGTGACAGGACATAAGCGAGACTCGGAACCGGGATGAGGGCAGCCCAAGTTGCGAATGAGTCTCAATTCTATGCCATGCCCCGGGGAAAGTCCATGGGAAGTCGACGGAGTCGACGGAGTCCACGAAGTCGTCGAGTCACGGAGTCATGACTGCGTTGACTGCGTTGGCTGCGTTGACTCCGTAGACTCCGTTGACTCCGTTGACTCCGTTGACTCCGTTGACTCCGTTGACTCCGTAGACTCCGTCGACTCCGTCGACTCCGTCGACTTCCTAGAACCGATAGAGCGCATTCAGAAACACCGTGTTCGCCGTGTACGGCCGCCACCCATACCCCAGCAGCAGGCTGCCGGGCATGTCCAGGCGCGTCGGGGTCGCGAAGTTCTCGGTCGAGTACTTGTCGAACCAGTACGTCACGTTCGCCGCCAGACGCTGGCTGAAGAAGTAGCGCAGGTTCACCGTCGCGCGGGTGATCGCATCCAGCACGTCCGGCAGCTGGCCGAACTGCCCGGTGAACCCCACCGCGTAGACCGCCGGCGGCAGCCCCTGCAGCCGCGTGATGTTCGGCCCGGAGTACCGGTACGACTGGTTCGAGTGGCTGTAGTCGTAGCCGAACACGATCTCGGCGTTGGGCACGACGTGCGCGACCGTGAGGTTGGCCGTCACGGTGTGCACGTGCTCGTCGCGGTTGTCGAACCAGTCCCGGGCCGGGTCGTTGAACGACGGGTCCGGCGGCGGGTTCGCGCTTCGCGAGGCGCTGAGCGCGCTGTAGGTTTCATACCCGTACGACACCCCCGCGCTCACGTCGGCACTGGGGCTCCAGTCGACGCCCGCGGTGTAGACCTGGTTCTTGTTGTTCAACAGGCCGAACTGCTGCCCCGGGTCCGCACCCTGGTAGTCGTCCTTGCCGGCGTCAGCCGTGAAGCTCACGCCGACCGCGGGTGCGGGCGTCAGCGTGAGCATGACCCTGCCCGCGTTCCGGTTGCGGTTCGCGACGTCGAACATGCGCGTCGCCGGCTGCTGCCCGTCAGGGACGTCGTACTCGCCCGAGCCCCGGCGCGTCGCGTGCTCGTAGCTCGCGCGCAGGGTGGCCCACCCGGTACCGAGCACGTCCAGCGAGACGCGCTCCACGTTCTCGTCCACCGTGGGCCACTCGCGGATGGTCTGGTCGAGCGCGTTGTGGAGGTAGTCGAACCGGAGTGTTGCGTACCGCACGAGCGTGTAGGAGGCGGCCAGCTGCAGGTTCTGGTTCTTGTAGTCGATGTACTCAGACGGCTCTACGGAGTCCTCGGGCGTGATCGACGTGTCGAAGATGGCCACCGCCCCGACGTACTCCGGCGTCTTCTGATCGAAGTTCCGGTAGCGGAAGCGGCCGGTCAGCCACAGCTTGGGTATGGGGCGCGAGTTGAAGGCGACGTTGAACATCGACACGTCGGCTTTCGCCTCCGCGGTGGCACGCGATGGAGGCGGAGGCGCGAGCAGCGTGTTGCTCGTCACGGGGATGAGCGCCTGGTCCTGGTCCATGCGCGACACCGCGAACGCGGCGCTGATGCTGGTCCGCGACGGCAGCTTGTACACCCCCGCCCCGCGGAAGGTCGTCATGCTGTTGCCCGGCATCACCGACATGACGCCGCGCCCCGCCCCGCGCGTGAGCGAATCGGTGAGCGACTGCGGGTTGTCCCAGGACAGCACCTCGTTGTCGTTGGTGAAGGCGGAATTGTCGAAGGCGAACTGCAGCCCCAGCTGCTCCACGGTCCACGCGGCGCCGACGGTGAAGTTCGTCGTCCGGTTGTCGAGCGTCAGCGGGACTTCCTCCGCCTGGCTGAAACCCCAGGAGGCTCCCCACGGCTGGTTACCGCTGCGCTTGTAGGTGGTGACCCCCGCGTTCAGGTCGATCGTACCCGTCGGGGAGTAGACGAGGGCCCCGTCGAACTGCGACCGGCGCGACGCGAGGTCGATCGGGTGCGCGAGCGGCGGCCAGACCGACGCCTGCGTCGGGTTGGCCGTCCAGGCGATCACGCGGCCCGCCTGCGCGGCCGCCTGCGTCGCGTCGTCCAGCTCGAGGTTCCCCGTGTACGGCGTCCGCACGTACCCGTCGTCGGCAAAGCCGTAGTTGAGGGGCAGCTGGAAGAAGCTCACGTTGGCGAGCACCTTCCCCATCGCGGTGATCGATCCGTCGGTACTGCTGATCGTGATAGCCGACGTTGCGGGCCGCGTAGTCCGCGGCCCAACTCGGGCCCTCCTTGCTCCCGAAGAGACTGAGATTGAGCCCGCTCTCGCGGATGTCCATGAATCTTTCGAATCGTGCGCGGTCGCCGTCGACACTGGACAGGCGGAAGCCGACGTCCACGGTCAGGGGCGTACTCTCCGGCGTGCTGACGTCGTGCTGGGATGCGGACGACGGCTGCGTCGCGGGCTGCGACTGAGACCCGGGCTGGGATGGCGATACGGGCTGGGAAGCGGACTGGGGCTGCGGTGGCGACTGCCCCTGGTCCTGCGCGAGCACTCCTCCCCCGGCGGCGACCAGGAGCGCGAGCATCAGTAGGACAGGCGTCCCGCCTGTCGTTTGGACGAATGGCGTCCCGCCTGTCGTGTGGACGAATGGCGTCCCGCCTGTCGTGTGAACGAATGGCGTCCCGCCTGTCGTTGGACGTGCTGGCCTGCGCATCGTCTTCGCTCCTAGCGTATGAACGCCTCGCCCGAGGGCGAGTTCGAGCCGTGAATGTTCTGATGGCAATTGACGCAGCCGCGCCCGGCAATGCGGTTGCTGCCCGTCGTGTTCTGCAGCTGATACAGATCGTAGGGCGTGGGTGGGTGCCGCGAGGTGACGTGGCACCGCTGGCAGAGCATCGGCAGCTTCGCCACCAGCATGCGGTCGTTGCTCGACCCGTGCGGGTCGTGGCACGTCACGCAGCTTTCCATGACCGGCGCGTGCTCCCACAGGTACGGGCCGCGCTTGTCGGCGTGGCACGTCGTACAGCTCTCGTTGATGTCGGTCCCCGCGCGCAGCATCCGGACGTTGGAGCTGCCATGCGGGTTGTGGCAGGAACTGCACGACATCACGACGCCGTGCTCCAGGCGGGACGGCGACGACTGGACCGGCATGTGAGAGCTGCGGAGGATCCGCTGCGTCTTGTCGCGGTGACACTGCGCGCACAGCTGGACCTCGGTCGCCTGCTTCAGCTGCGCCTTGTCGGACTTGAAGGTGTGGATGCCGTGGCAACCCAGGCAGCCGACCTGGCGGTTCTCGTGGGCGCTGTTCGCCCACAGCAGGTGCGTGCCGCGGTTGTGGCAGGTCGTGCACGTCGCGGACGCCTCGATGGCGTCGAGCGTCTTGAACGACCGGATCTTCGTCTTGTCGCCCCCCGCCTCCACGTGCGCGCGGCCCGGCCCGTGGCACGTCTCGCACCCGTGCGTCGTGGCGGCCGGCGTGCGCGGGTCCCAGGCGCGGCCGTGCGCGGTCGCGTGGTAGCCCTTCTCGATGTTCTGGTGGCAGGTCAGGCAGGTTGCCTCGCCGACGAAGTCGCCGGCCGACTGGGCCGCCGGTGCGCCAGGCCGGGCCTGTGCCGTGCCCGTTTGAGCGACGGCGTGAGTGGGCAGCAGGAGCCAGACGGCCGTGGCAACGAGCGCGCCAGCCCTCCGGTACAGCCGGTGCCTGGAAGAAGACATCGGTCTCACCTCCGAGTCGTTCGCGTTGCTGAGCAGAGTCGACGCCCACGCTGCAACGGCGATACCGCGTGTCCGGCCGAGGTCGGTTGAGGTAGACGAAACGCGCGGTTTTCTTATGAGATTTCGAATCGGGGGAGGCAGGGGGGTGGCACGAGGCAGGCGGACGCACCGCGGCGGGGGGAAGCGGCGTACAGAAAAAAGGCGCGACGCGGAGGGATCCGTGTCGCGCCGAGGACACCGGGCGGCGCCAGCCGCCGCCCGGATCAGCCATGCTTAGAAGAAATAGAACACCCGCACGATCCCCGTCTGGCCCTTGTACGGCCGGTTGCCGTAGCCGGTGAAGAGGCCGCCGAGGTAGTCGATGCGCGGGGTGTCGGTCTGCGCGCCGAGCGACGCCACCGGCAGGGACTGCGAGCCTGCCGAGTTGATCGTGGCGAAGTCGGAGACGTCGAACTTCTCGTAGTAGTACGAGAAGCCCAGGCCGACCTTCTTGACTGAACGCGTACTTGAGGTCGACCGTGGCGCGATTCCAGGTGTTCGTGACGTTCGGAAGCGGGATGAACTGACCGACCGCCGCCAGGCTGCCGGCGACCGACGGGCTCACGCGCGGCCCGCCGTGGATGAACGCCTGGTCGGAGTCGCTGTAGTCGTAGCCGAACCGGATGTCCGTCTTCTCGAACGGCTTCACCAGGTTCATGTACGCCGAGAAGTTGTTCACCGTCTCGTCGTTGTTCATCGTCCAGTTCCGGTTCGGGTCGGTCCACGACGCGTCCGGAGCCGGGTTCGCATTGCGCGACTGCTGCAGCGCGTTGTAGGTCTCGCGGCCGTAGTCGGCGCCAAGGTTCACCTTGCCGTTCGGCGCGTAGTACAACCCGAGCGCCCAGCCGGTGTTCTTGTTGCTGAGCAGGCCGAACTCCTGGGTGGAGTCCGCCCCCTGGTAGTCGTCCTTGCCGGACGACAGCGTGAAGTTGACCCCCACGGAGGCCATCGGGTTGAGTTCCACGATGAACGACCCGCGGTCGCGGTTGCGCGACGCTTCGTCGTAGAAGCGCAGCGCGGGCTGGCCGCCCGCCCCGGTGATGTCCGCGATGTCAGTATCGACCGCCTTGCGGGCCGTGTGCTCGTACACTGCGCGCAGCGTCACCCACTGGTTGCCCACCGTGTCGTACGACACCCGGAAGGTGTCGTCGCTCGTACCCCATCGTCGCCCGCTCCCAGTGACGGTAATCGTCCATGGTGTAGCCGACCCGAATGGCGCTGAACGGGATCGGCGTGAACGAGGCGTTCAAGTCGAGGGTGTTCCGGGTGATGTTGAACGGCTCGGCGTCGCCGCCGGTCTCTTCGGGTACCGCGTCGAACCGCACGTACTCGACGGCGTCGAACGGGCGCCGGAAGTCGCTGCGGCTGTTGTAGCGGTAGCGCGCCGTCAGCGTGACGTTCTTGACCGGGCGCGAGTTCACGTTGAACGTGCCCGTCGCGTAGTTCACGCGCAGGTCCGCGGTGTCGCGCGGCAGCGTCGGCTGTCCGGTGACCGGGTTGCCGAGGTTGGGAAACGCCTTGAACACGGTGGCGTTGTTGATCGTCGTGTTGGTCGTCCACGGGATCAGGGCCGCGTTCTGGCGGTTGGCGCTCGCCGCGAAGCTGGCGTTGGCCGTCGTGTGGCCGGGCAGCTTGATCATCCCGAGCCAGTCGAACGTGTTGAGCGTGTTGGTCGGCGCCCCGGCCATCCGGCCGAAGGCGGCGCCGCCCGCGGACGAGCTGTAGCCGTTCGGGTCGTACGCAGCACGCCCAATGGCGGGCTGAAGACGTTGTAGTCGGTCGCGTACAGCGGGTTGTCGAACGTGAAGGACGGGATGCCCTGGTCGAACTTCGAATAGGCGTATCCCATGCGCATCATGCCCTGGTGGCTCGCCCACTCCATCGCGGCGGTGACGTCCGTCGTCTTGTTGTCGATGACGAGCGGCACTTCGACGGCGTTCGGGAACGCGAACGACGTGCCCCACGGCTGCTGGCCCGACTTCTTGTACATGTCGTAGCCGAGCATGAGGTTCAGGTTGTCCGTCGCCGCGTACACCAGGTTCGCCGCGAACGTGCTGCGCAGCGACTGCATGTCGAACGACTTGGCCACCGAGTTGTAGATCGTCCCGGCCTGCGTCAACTGGGCCAGGTTCTGCGGCACGCCGATCGGCGTCGTATTCACCGGCGTGTAGGCGCCCGCGGCGTTGAGCTTCGTCCCGCGGGCGGCCTGGATCTGGCCCCGCAGGGCGGCGTCGAGGGCGCAGTTGCCCGCGGTGCAGTTGTACGGCGACCTCGCGTCGTAGCATGTAGTTGGCGGGCGTCTGATCGAACAGCACCGAGAACTTCACGCGGCGGCTGTTGAAGTTCGCCACGTAGCCCTGGTCGCGGTAGCCGATGTTGGTCGCCTTCAAGTCGAACGTCCAGTTGGACGTCTCCTTGTTGAACAGGACGCTCACGGGCACGCCGCTGCGCAGGTCGCTGGTACCGCTCGTACCGGGCCTTGTCACCCGACGACGACGTGAAGCGTCCGCCGATTCGAAACCTCGCCGCTCGAAGGAGCGGGTGCCTGCTGCTGCGTCTTGTCCTGCGCTCCCACGAACGTGGCGGAGGCCAGCAAGAGCGCCGCAGGGCCAATCATCAATCTGTTGCGCATCGTTGACTCCTCCTCACCTAGCGCAGGAATGCCTTGCCCGACGGGGCGTTCGACCCGTGGACCTGCTGATGGCAGACCACGCACGACCGGCCGTAGATCTTGTTGGCGTTGGTCGAGTTCTGCAGGACGTAGCCCTCGTAGACAGTGGGAGGATGACGCGAGGTCACGTGGCAGCGCTGGCAGAGGAACGGCTGCTTGGCGATCAGCATCCGGTCGTTGCTCGCTGCCGTGCGGGTCGTGGCACGTCGTGCAGCTTTCCGTCACCGGCGCGTGCTCCCACAGGAACGGGCCGCGCTTCTCGGTGTGGCAGGTGACGCACGCCTCGGTGACGGTCCCGCCCGTCGGCCAGCAGCTTGACGTTCTGCGTGCCGTGCACGTTGTGGCACGACGAGCAGGTCATCTTGCCCTCGCGCACCGGCATGTGGTTGAACTTGAGTTGCTTGTTCACGATCGGGCGGTGGCAGGAGGCGCAGAGCCCCTGCTCGTCAAGCGACCGGAGCAGCTTGGCGCCCTTGGACTCGTGCACGCTGTGGCAGCTCACGCAGCCGACGTTGCGCTGATCGTGCTGGCTGCCGGACCAGAGCGTGTGCTTGGAGCGGAAGTGGCACGACGAGCACACCTCGCTGGCGTCCTTCTGGGCGAGCCCGGCGAAGCGTCGGATCTTGGTCTTGTCGCCGCCCGCGTCGGCGTGCGCCTTGCCCGGCCCGTGGCAGGCCTCGCAGCCCAGATTCGCCTTCGTATCACCGTGGCACGCCTGGCAGCCGTAAGGGGCCACGGGGGTGCCCGCCTTGAACGCGTGCGAATGGGGCCCCGCCTTCACGACCTCGCCCCTGTTCTCGTGGCAGGTCAGGCACGTCTGCGTGCCCGCGTACGCCCCGTGCGGGGCGGCCTGCACCGCCGGCGTTTTGTCCGCCCCCTGTTGGGGCGTCGCCGACGCGGTCCCGGCCGTGGCGAACCATCCCGCCGCCACCAGGGCGACGAGGGCTCCACGCACCAGGCTCTTGCTGAATGAATGCATGGCTTGCTCCTTGAGTTGTCTCAACGGGCACTTTTTAGGGGGAGACCAAGTGCACCCGGGGGCCCCGGCGATCGCCGCCGACAGGCACGGCCGTCGGCGGACGGTCGAAATCCCGGCAGCCCATGTGCAATGCCGATGCCGGACTGTCGTGATTCTCGGCTGCTGGCAAATACGGCAGTTTCCGGCACCCGTCGCGTGATCGGCGGGGGAATTCTGGGCACTTTGCCGAAACGCCGGCACGCTCGGAGCGCGGGTTCCGGAACTCCGGCAGGGATTGCTCCAAAAAACCGGAGGAATTGTTCCGAAATCCGGATCTTCGTGAAGAAAGGCACAAGGGACGCGGGCGCTTGTGAAGGATGGAACAAGAAGCGCGGCCGCGGCCGCGCCCTTGTGAAAGAACGGACAAGGAGCCGCGGGCAGGAGGGCAGGCTCAGCGACTCAAGGCTCAGGGCCCAGGCGGGAGGGTGCCCGTGCCCCCAGCCCCCCAGCTCCCAGCCCCCAGCCCCTAGCCCCTAGCCCCTAGCTACTCCTGCTTGTGGCACAACTCGCAATCCTGCCGGATCGTCGAGCCGTCCTTCGCCTTGTGGCTGTCGTCGTGGCAGCGGAAGCAGCCGGGGAAATCGGTGTGCCCCAGGTTGTTGGGATACGTGCCCCAGACGACGTTCATCTCGGGGAAGATGTCGCGCTGATAGATGGCCTGCGTCGTGGCGACTGCGCGGTCGATGTCCTTCTGGCGCGCGGCGAACTGGTCCTTCAATTCGCCGCGGTAGAAGTCCGTGAGGCGCCGGGCTATCGCCACGGCCGCTGCGTCCTGGGTCGGGTAGGTCCCCTTCAGCGCCGCCACTGCCTCCCGCCTCGCGTACGGGAGGGTTCGCGCGATCCCGCCGTGCGCGAGCGCATCGTCCACCGCGTTCTCGGGCGTCGAGTCGAAGCGGTGACTGGGCCGGTTGTGGCAGTCCATGCAGTCCATCGTCCGGCGCTCGCCCCTCGCCAACTCCGCGTCGGTGACGCCCTCGGTGCGGTACTCGAGCACCCGGCCGTGGGCGTCCTCCACCTTGACGTAGGGAATCGTCTGCCGCTTGGGGTCCGTGGTGATGTAGGTCACGCGGGTGGACGGCGCCATGTGCCAGTGAATCCCGGTGGCGCCGAGTTTCTCGCTGCCGCTGCCGACGTGCAGCCGCAGCGTGGTGATCGACTCCGAGACCGCCTGGTCGTCCGCGTACTGCGTGACCGTGCGGATGTGGTCGCCCGTGAACTTCTCGGGCCAGTGGCACTCCTCGCACGTCTCGCGCGCGGGGCGCAGGTTCATGACGGGCGACGGGACCGGCGTCGGGTAGGTCTTGAGGGCGACGGCGAACAGCTGACGCGTCCCGGACAACTTCGATTTCACGAACCAGTTGGCGCCGGGGCCGATATGGCAGCTGACGCAGGTCACGCGTGCGTGCGGGCCGTTCTGGTAGGCGGTGAACTCGGGCTTCATCACCGTGTGGCACACCTGGCCGCAGAACTGCGGCGAGTCCATGTACCCGACGCCGCGGTAGGCCGCGAGCGAGATGACGAGGACGTTGACGAGCGACGCCGCGAGGATCAGCGCAGCGGCGCGCCGGTAGCTGCCAAGGTTGAAGTCCCACACCGGCCACTGGTACTCCACCGTCTGGCCCCGGTGCTCGCGGCGGCGCGAGAAGTAGATGCCGAGCGGCATCATCAGGAGACCGGCGAGGAAGAAGCCGGGGAGCACCAGGAAGAACAGGATGCCGAGGTATGGGTTGTGGATCAGGCCGAACAGGTCCGCGAAGAAGACGACGAGGAAGAGGATGGCGCTGACAGTCGTGAGCCAGATGCCAAACAGCGTGAGGGGGTTCCGGACGTGCCGGAATCGCGACTGAGGCGACATTACAGTTCCTTTCCGTGGTCG
The DNA here is from genome assembly GCA_963724775.1 of uncultured Acidobacteriota bacterium. Taxonomy (GTDB): domain Bacteria; phylum Acidobacteriota; class Vicinamibacteria; order Vicinamibacterales; family Fen-181; genus CAVRWB01. The sequence continues at coordinate 17,845 of CAVRWB010000009.1, read as the reverse complement.
GGCGCCAACGATCCGGTGAGTGTACAACAAACGGGGGGAACGATTCCCCCCGGGATACATTCTCTGATTTTCGCGATTTTTCGATTTTACGATTTCGCGCGATTTTACGATTTCCCGAGTCGACGATTTCCGGTTTGTGCGGCTTCGCGAGTCGGCGTTTGACCGACGCTCGACGCCCGAACGGTCAACGCTGAACGGTCAACGCTCAACGCTCAACGCTCAACGGTCAACGCTCAACGCTCAACGCTCAACGTAACGGTCGACGGTCTCCCGCTCTACGCGAGCACCGCGTAGAGGATCAGCACCACCATGATCAGGCCGAGCGTCACCGCGACGGTGGCGACGGCCTTGCCCAGCGTCGGCAGCCAGTCCGGCCCGGGGCCCACGCGCTGCTCGTCCAGCCGCTTCTCCACCACCAGCCGCTCGAACTCCGCCGGCCGCTCCTCGGCCAGTTCGTGCTCGGTGATCGCGGCCGGTGAAGATCACCGGGTCCATCGGGAACTTCTCGGGCCGCAGGTGGCTGTTGAAGAAGTGGATCGTGAAGATGAACCCGACGGCCAGCAGGCCCTCCTCACCGTGGATCAGCAGCGCGATGTTGAACCACGAGCCGGGCAGGAACCTGCGAGAAGAACTCGGGGAACCACAGGACCAGCCCCGAGCCGCCAATCACGCCCATGCCCCAGAAGACGGCCCAGTAGTCGAACTTCTCCCAGTAGGTGAAGTGATCGAACCGCGGCCGCGGGCCGAGCCGCAGGAACCACCGGAGGTGGGCGATCATCTCCTGCGACGTCGCGCGGCTGCGGCGTCATCGACGCCGGCCCCCACAGGATCTCGAGCTCCTTCTTGACGAACAGCCGGTGCATCAGCCGCATGACGTGCAGCGTGAAGGTGGCGATCATCAGCGACGCGAACACGCGGTGGATGATGCCGGCCGCGTGCGCGCCGCCGAAGAGCGACGCGAGCCGCGCGGCCCAGGGCACGTCGCTGAACAGCAGCGGAAGGCCGGTGAACGCGAGCCCCAGGAAGCTGAACATCAGCACGCCGTGGAGCAGGCGGTTGTAGGTGTCGAAGCGCAGGTAGAGGGTCTGGCCGGGCGTCGTTCGCTCCATTCGTCTACTCCTCGGTCCGCCCGGCACCCCGCGACCGGCGGCCCTTCGGGACCGAGCGCGAGAACCAGAGCAAGGTGTGGACGCCGAAGAAGAGGAAGACGCCGACGAGCAGCGTCTCCATGAACCTGGCCGCGTAGTACAGCATCGGGTTGCGCGGCCGGTCGTGCCGGTCGGCGTGCGGGTCGTACTTCGCGAAGCTCTCCGTTGCGCCGGCGTGGCACTTGCGGCAGGTCGCCACCAGGTTCCGGCTGGAGACCGTCGAGCGCGGGTCGCGCTTCGGGAAGATGTCGTGCGCGCCGTGACAGTCCGCGCAGGCGGCGACGCGGACGAAGCCAAGCTGCGTGACCTGCCCGTGGAACGTGTCGCGGTAGGTGCGGATGGACTGCTTGTGGCAGCCGCCGCACTCCTTGAGGACCTGCAGCTTCCACGAATTGGCTTCCACGCGCTGGATCTCGTGGGCGCTGTGGCACTTCACGCAGACCGGCGCCTCGGGGTTGCCCTTGGCCAGCTCCTGGCCGTGGACGCCGGCCTGGTAGCGCCGGGTGATCCCCTCGTGGCAGTTGCCGCAGGTCTGGGGCACGTTCGCCCGGAACACGCGGCTGCCCGCATCGTTCTTCCGCTTGATGTCGTGGAATCCGTGGCAGTCGCTGCAGTTCGGCGCGGAGAGCAGGCCCGAGCGGCTGAGCGCCTGGCCGTGAATGCTGTCCTGGAACTGCGCGACGACGTTGCCGATGGCGATGCGCCCCTTGCTTGATGATCTCGGCGATTGCCGTGGCAGCGCCCGCAGGTCGTCGGCAGGTTGAGGTGATAGGTCGAGGAGTCGGGGTCTTTCGCGCCCCGGATCTCGTGCGTGCCGTGGCAGTCCCTGCACGCCGCCGCGACGCTGGTGCTCGACGCGTGCCGCGCCTGCGCGTGAATGCCGGCCTCGTAAACCTTGGCCGCTTCGTCGTGGCAGGTCGCGCAGTTGACCGGCGCGAGCTTCTCGGCGTGCGGGAATTCGGTCGCCGTGGCCAGGTCGGCGTGGCAGGCCACGCACGCCTGCCCCGCCTGACCGTGAACGGACGCCGCGAATTTCTCGGGCGCGACGGCGACCGACCGGCCGCCCGCCCCGGTGAGGGAGGCATCGCCGTGGCACGCCAGGCAGTCGTCGTTGGTCGGCGGCTTGGGCGCCGACTTCTGCGCCAGCGCCGTCCCCCCGGACGCGCACCACGCGGCCAGGATGAACACGGGAAGTAATCGCTTCAACATCATGCGCGCTCAGCGACCGGCACAGCGCCGGAGCAGCCGTCAGTCGAAATAATGGGTTGCGACCCGATCATGCCTGAACATGACAAGGACGCGGCCTTGTCAGCCGCGTCCTTGTGTGCCCAACCTGTTGCCCGGTGCGGTCGCCCTGTGGAAATAGGGTCTGGAAGGATTGAATAATGCGGCTCGACACGACCGGCCGTTTCATGGGCTGACCGGCCGCGGCAGGTCTATAGAGGATACGTAAGCGCGACCTGCACCGGGCACAGATTTTCGCGTTCGCGAGCAAGTCTGACAACGATGTCTTGCCGTCTGCCTGATCTCTTCTCTCGCAAACCGGATGCCAGTCTCCTCTCCGGCTAAACTCTCAATAAAACCGCCTGTCGACGGAGGCTCCTTGCGGGCGGGCGGCACTCCTTCGTGCGTGGATGCCGGGAAGCCGGCATGCCGGCGCCGGCGGCGCAGGCACAGGGCCCGACAAGCAACGCACTGCGAGGAGATGCGAGAGAATATACGAGCCGGAGCGGCAGGAGTCGAGAACGGAGATACGGAGACCGGAGAGCCGAGGCACCTGGCACCGTGATTCTAGGTCTCGTCGTCGCGGCGCTTGAACAACCGGAACTGCCGCGCCGTGCTGGACCTGGTCGGCAAGGTAGCAGATTTCGCCGCACTGGACCGAGAAGTGATAGCCGAACTCCGGCTCGTGGCCGGTCACGTCTTCCCACTCGTCACCGAGGCCGACGATGGCGTTGGCAGCGGCGGCGAACTGGTCTGGAGTGGCAGCCGGGAAACCGCTTGCGGAGTACGGCCAGGACCTTCTCTCGGTCGATCATAGTCGGCGCTGGATGTATCGGGGAGGCTCGAGGCGGGAGAAGCCGGTGCCGCCGCCCGAACCGGCGTGTGCGGGCCCCCATCCGCAAACACCAGCCGTTCGACGGCACCGACAAACGCTATAGAGGAACGCAAGCGTGATGCCACGCCGTCCGAGACCGGAAATTCGCCAGATAATCAGCTGATTCACGCGAAATGACTGGCGCCCGCCGCCGCCGTCGCTGGCGGAATCTCGCCGGCATCGCCGGATTCTCGTCGCGGGCGCGGCCGCATGCGGCGGGCAAACAGCGGCCGGGCCGCCACGCGCGCCGTGCGGCGGTAGGCCTCGTAGGCGTAGAAGCCGGCGCTTCGCGGCGCCAGCAGCGCCGCGTCGTCCGGGTTGACGACGATGCTGACCTCGATGTTGGGCGCCGCCCCGATCGGGATCCAGTTGCGGCGGCACGCGTCGTAGACGTGGGCCATGACGCGACGCATGTCCTCGTAGGCTGGCGACGGCCACGTCTCCATGTCGGCGCCGACCGTCGGCCGGAAGATGCAGACGGTCGGAAACGCGCCCTGGGCCGCAATCCAGTCGATCCCCGTCATGCGTCGCTTCCAGCGGCTCGACGCCGGCGATGATCTCGCCCGACACGGCCCCGCGGTTCATCCGCTTGGCGCAGTAGGCGATCGAATCGAAGAAGATCTGCTGCCCCAGCACCTTCTCCTTGCCCGGGCAGATCTTCGCGAACCACTCGGGTTCGACGAACTCGAGGCAGAACGAGATGTGATCGACGCCCATGTCCGATCAGGCGGTCGTAGCGGCTGAAAAGTCCTTCTCGGGCGCGAGCTGCGCGCCGACGAGGACGCCCACTGCTCCTTCAGCGCGGCGATGTACGGCTCGGCGAACTGCACGCCGCGGCTGCCCTGGAACCCCGCGTTCAGGTGCACGAAGGTGACGCCCGACTCGTCGCGCGCCGCGCGCGCGACCTCGACGACGTCCGACGACCGCCTTGTCCACGACCTCGTGCTCGCCGACGTTGTTGCCGGTCGTGCAGAAGCGGCAGTTGAGCGCCGGGCTGTAGTTCCAGAACGTGCAGACCATGTTGACGTAGATCCCGAGGTAGGTCCCCTGGAGCACGCCCACCCGGTTCATCGGGATGCCGCGCGACGTCGCGCGCGAGTACCACGCAGGCTCGGACGGAATGGTGATCGCGTAGCGGTGGCCGGTCCGCTCGTCGGCGACGCGGTAGCCGTCGGCGGGCGCTCCCTCGAGCACGTAGGGCGAGTCGCGGACGAACGACTCCTCCACCGGCACGTTCACCCAGAGGCGTTCCTTGAGCCACGAGCCCGTCGGGATCGTGATTTCGAGGCCCGACCCGAGGCCCGCCCGGGTGCGGGAAATCCCCCGCGCCCCGTCGAGCGGCACAGCCTCGGGAACGCGGAGGCCGCGGCAGAAGAGGTCGATCTCGAGCTCGCACGCGTTGAGTGGCATGAGGGTCTCCGGCCTGTGATCCCGGTCAGACGGGCGCGCCCGCACCTCGGCGATCATCGTCCGACAGTCTAGCGCAATCGCCGCACGCGTGGGCCGCACAGACGTAGGGCAAAGCTCCAGCGTTGCCGCACAGACGTAGGGCAAAGCTCCAGCGTTGCCGGACGATCGATGACATCCCCGAACATCGTCGATTTCGACCAGTCGCCGTTTCTCGTCATCTGAGTCGGGCCTTCAGCCTTGTGCGACTCCCCGATCGAGCACATCCCTCACCGCCCTCATCAGCCTGGCCGACGTGAACGGCTTCTCGAGGAACACCGCCCTGCCCGGCGCGCCCTGCGCCAGCACGGCGTCCTCGCTGTAACCCGAGAGGTAGATCACGCGCAAGCCGGGCTGCCGCGCGAGCGCGAGGCCCGCCAGCGCCGGGCCATCCATGCGCGGCATCACCACGTCGGTCAGCAACAGCGCCACGTCCGCCCCGTGCTCTTCGAAGCGCTGCAGCCCCTCCGCCCCGTCCGCCGCCTCGATCACCCGGTACCCGTGACGCTCGAGAATGGACCGGACGAGGCGCCGCACCGACTCCTCGTCCTCGACCACGAGCACCGTCTCCGTCCCGGCCACCGACGGCAACGGCGCGCTGGGGTAGGCGTCGTCGACCGGGCACGTCTTCCACCCGTGGCAGGAAGACGCGGAACGTGGTGCCCTCACCTGGTTCGCTTGCCACCGTGATGCACCCATCGCTCTGCTGCACGATGCCGTAGACGGTCGAGAGCCCCAGGCCCGTGCCCTTCCCCTCCGGCTTGGTGGTGAAGAACGGCTCGAACAGCCGCAGCCGGGTCGCGTCGTCCATCCCCGTCCCGGTGTCGGCAATCCGCAGGACGACGTACGGGCCCGCGCGCGGGGCGCCCACGTCCCGCGCCTCCGCCTCGTCCAACTCGGCGCACGAGGTCTCGAGCGTCAGCGAGCCGCCACCCGGCATCGCGTCGCAGGCGTTGACGACGAGGTTCAGCAGCACCTGTTCGATCTGTGACGCGTCGGCGCGGATGTTGCCACCTCCCTCGATCACCCGGAGGTCGATCCGCTCGCCGATGAGCCGACCGAGCATCGGCTCCATCTGCCGGATGACGCCGTCGAGGGCGACCACCTGCATCGCCATCACCTGCCGGCGGCTGAACGCGAGCAACTGCCGCGTGAGTCCCGCGGCGCGCTCGCCCGCGCGCCGGATCTCCCCCACGCGGTCCGCCATCGGATCGCCGGGCGTCAGATGGGTCAGCACGAGATCGGCGAAGCCGAGGATGGCCGTCAGCAGGTTGTTGAAGTCGTGCGCGATGCCGCCCGCGAGCCGGCCCACCGCTTCCATCTTCTGCGCGTGGCGCAGCTGCTCGGTGCTCGCGCGCAGTTCCTCCTCCGCCTGCTTGCGATCCGTGATGTCGGCGATGAATCCCTCGAGCGTGAGTGCTTCGCCGGCTGACACCTGGCCGACTCGTCCCTGTTCCCACACCCACCGCGTGGCGCCGGTGGCCGTGCGGATCCGGTAGACCATCCGGAACGGTTGGTTCGCGCCGACGGCCTCCTGCACGGCGGTGGACACCAACTCGCGATCCTCGTCGAGGATCAGGTCGGCGTACGACACGCGGCGGTTGCCGACCAGGTCGGAGGGCTCATACCCGGTCAGCTCGCGGCAGCCCTCGCTCACGAAGAGCATCGTCCACTCGGGATCGTTGCAGCACTGGTACGCCATGCCTGGGAGGTTGCTCATGAGGGTGGCCAGCATCCGCTGGCTCTCCCGCTCGGCTCCCTCCGCTCGCCTGCGCCCCGTGACATCGACCATTTGCACCAGGACGCATTCCTCACCCTCGAGCGGAAGCGCCACGGCGGAGGACAGCGTCTCGATTGTCGCGCCGTCCTTCCGGCGGAACCGCACCTCTTCGTCCTTGACACCCTGTGGCGACGACAGGGCCTGCACGAGGCGCGACCGGAGGCCAGGCTCGACCCAGATATTGACCTCGGCGGAGGTGCGGCCGATCAACTCGGCCCGGGTGTAGCCGAGCATCTCGACGAACGCCTCGTTCACGTGCACGAATCGGCCGCTGGCGCGCGTGCTGATCGACATCGGGCTCGGGCTGGACTCGAACACCCGCGCAAACCGCATGTCGGACTCCTGCAGCGCCGTCTCGGCCCGGGCCCGCCCGCTGATGTCCATCGCCGACACGAGGACCCGGGACCAGTCGCGCTCCGCCCCCGGCGCCAGCGACCACTGCAGGGCGAGCTGCACGCGCTCGCCGTTCAGCGTGTAGTTGATGCCGTCGCTCTTCCACGAACGCTCGCCGCGCGCGAACGCGAGGATCACGCCGAGGAAGACGCCATAGCCGTCTTCGGCGATGACCCGATCGAGGCCCGCCATGAGCTGCGAACGCGTCTCGGCGCCGTACAGGGCGAGCGTGGCGGTGTTGACGTCCACCACGCGGACGGCGCCCACGCAATCGGCGAGCTCTTCGGGGTGCGCCCGAAAGTGCGCCTCCGGCTCGGTGACGCCCAGCGCCTCCAAGCGATCGAGGTGCCGCTTGATGCCCGAGAAATCCTCCTCCCAGAGGGAGATGGGATTGTCGGCAAACAGCGACCGGTAGCGCTCCTCGCTCTCGCGAAGCCGCGCGGCCGCCGTCCGGGCGGCCGTCACGTCGTCGAGGACGCAGTGCACGCGGGAGCGCCCGCGCGCGTCGCGCCCCTGTCTCAGATCAATCGACAGCATCACACGCGCGCCGTCGGCCCGAACGAGCTCCGCCTCGACGTCGTGAACCTCGCCGGCCCGCGCCACCGAAGCGAGGCTCTCCAGGAAGCGCCACCGGCTCTCCCTGTCGAGGAGCGCATCGAAGCGCGCGCCGATGGCGCGGCCCCGCGGAATGCCGGTCAGCCTCGACCAGGCGTCGTTGACCTCCGCGACGGCGCCGTCCTCCGCGAGCGACTGGTACGCGACGGGGAGGTATTGGTAGAGCAGCCGATACCGCTCCTCGCTCTCGCGCAGCGCGCGCTCGGTGGCGTGCCGGCTGGTGACGTCGCGAATGACCGCCTGGGTCTGGCCGTTCTCCTGCTGCCGCGCCGTCACTTCGATGTGGATCGTCGACCCGTCCTTGCGGCGCCCGATTCGCTCACTGACGACGACGCCCTTCGAGCGCAGCTCATCGGCGCGCAGCGCGTGGCGGGTGATGTCGCCCGGGTCGAGCAGGTCGTCCACCCGCATCCCCAGGAGCTCGTCGCGCGAGTAGCCGGTCATCGTGCAGGCGGCGGTGTTGACCGCGATCATCCGGCCGTCGGCATCGAGCAGCACGATCGCGTCCCATGCCTGCTCCACCAGCTGTTCGTACCGGCGCTCGCTGCGCGCCAGGGCCGCCTGCGCCTGGCGCCACTCCGTCAGGTCCACCGACACGCCGCCGACCAGCCGGCGGCCGGAGCCGTCGCTGAGCGGGAACTTGACGGTCATCCAGTAGCCGGAGGTCCCATCTGGCAGGGTGATCGTCTCGAGGATCTGGTGGGGCTCGTCGGTGGCGAGTACCCGCAGGTCGTCGCGCCTGAACTTCTCCGTGCCCGGCTGGGACGGCCACATCTCGGCGTCGGTTCGGCCGAACCACTGCTCGCGCGTGAAGCCGAAGTGGCGCTCGAAGGCCGCGTTCGCGTAGACGCACCGCCCCGACTCGTCCTTGACGAAGGCGATCGCCGGCGTGTGATCCATGAACGCTCGGAAGCGCTCTTCGCTCTCGCGCAGCGCCTGCTCGGCCCGCTGCCGCTCTTCCTCGCGAGCCTGCAGGGCGCCCGCCATCTCGTCGAACGCGCGGGCCAGCTCGCTCAGCTCGCCCTGCCCGTACGGCAGCGAGGTCCTGGCTGCGGGATCGCCAGCGGCCAAGCGCCGCGTGGCCTCGAGCAGCGACGCCACCCGACGGAGCACGAAGCGCTCCGCGCCGACCCAGGCGAAGACGAGCGTCAGGAGCGCGACCATGAGGAGCACGAGCAGTTGCCGCGACTGGTGCTGTTCGATCGCGCCGTAGGCCGTCGCGCGCGGAACGCCGATGACGAGCCGCAGCCCGGTGTCGAGGCGCCCGCGGACCTGCGTGAAGGCGTAGACTCGCAACGTCCCGTCCTGCGACCGAAGTTCCACGCTCCCTTCGCCCCGCTCGCGCAGGGTCCGCACGAGCGCGGCCTCCGGCAGCTCGCGGCCCACCCACGCCGGCGCGTCGGGATAGTGGGCGACGATCGCGCCGCCGCGATCGACGAGCACGAGCACCGAGCCGGACGGCATCTGCGCGGCCGACGCGATCTGGTTGAGCCACGCCAGATCAAGCGCGGCTGCGATCACCGACACCACTCGCCCGCTGTCCACCACGGGCCAGGCGGCGACGACGATCTGCTTGCCGGTCACTTGCCCGACCTGGTACTCGCCCACCGTGAAGTCCCTGGTCTCGATCGCGCGCTGGAACCAGGGACGGTCGGAGAACGCGACGGGCCGCTCGGGGACGGGCAGGCTGGCCAGCAGGCGGCCGGAGGGGTCGATCAGCGTGAAGGACGCGTAGCCGCGCCACTGCTTCATCAGCAGCGCGAAGAGCGTCCGCGCGCGCTCCGGGTCACCCGACCGGATCTCCTGGATGTTGCCGAGGTCGGACAGGATCTGCCGCGTGCCCTCGATGATGCGCTCCTGGTCGTTGGCCAGCACCCGTGCCAGGCGGACGGTGTCCGCCACCACGCCCGACACCTGGTGCTCGCGATCGCGCCAGTTGGCGTAATACGAGAGCGCGAAGGCCGGCAGCGTGGCGAGGACGACCAAGAGCAGCAGCCGGCCCCGAAGGCCTGACAGGAAAGCACGTGACACGAAAGCACTCCCCGGGACGAGGCGGATGGCGTTGGACTGCCGATTGTGAGCGCCGGGCCCTCGAAAAAGCAAGGCGCCGCGAGCGCTCTCTGGTGGGGGCGGCTGGCCCCGAACTTGCGAAGAACTCCAGCGGCGCGGAAAAACAAAGCCGTCCCGCGACCGCCGCCACCAAGTTACCGACAATCCGGCAGCGGATCTTGCGAAAACCCGGCGCAGCCAGGGGTCACGCCATGCTCCCGCTTCAAGAAGGCATCGTGTACGGTCCAGTGCGGTCGAGACGGCTGGGCCATTCGCTCGGCGTCAACATCCTGCCCCGGCACGCGAAGCTGTGCACGTTCAACTGCAGCTACTGCCAGTACCGGCTGGACGCGGCGTCCCGTGGCCGCCGGGGAGTCGGACGGGGAGCCGTGGCCCGCCCCTGCCTCCATCGCGAAGGCCGTGGCGCAACGGCTCCAACGGCTGCTCTCGCAGGGCGAACCAGTGGACCGGATCACGCTGGCCGGCAACGGCGAGCCGACGCTGCACCCGCAGTTCGGGGACGTCGTGACGGCCCTTCGCGAGACGCGCGACGCGATGGCGCCCGGCCTGCCGCTCGCCGTTCTCTCGAACTCCAGCACGCTCGGCCAGCCGGGCGTGGCGGATGCGCTCCACGACCTGGACGAGCGCTACATGAAGCTCGACGCCGGCGAGGCCGCCCTCTTCCGCCGCGTGAACGCCGCGCCGGTGCCCTTCGAAAAGGTCGTCGACGGCCTTCGCCGCCTCGATGGGATCATCGTGCAGTCGATGTTCGTGAAGGATCGCCTCGGCCGCATCGACAACACCACCGACCTGGCAGTCGCCCTCTGGATCGCCACCCTCCAGTCGATCGCGCCACGCAACGTCCACGTGTACACCATCGATCGGGCGCCCGCCTGGCCCTACCTGCAGCCGATCCCGACGACCCGGCTCGAAGAGATCGCGCGTCGCGCGCGCGCTGCGGGCCTCCAGGCGGAGGTCTTCGCGGCACCGGCTGGCCGGCTGGCGGCCGCCCGGTAGGCTGGAGACCGCGTCCCGCCTGTCTACCGTCGTGCGGAGAGGCGGAATCTGGTGTGGGGCGAAGCTGTCGAAGCGCCTAGGATGGGAAGGTCTTCTCGTACCAGCTGCCGGCGCAGCCTTCGGCGATCGTGAGGAAGCCGCGGCCGCGGAGCAACGCGGTGGAAATCGCGGCGCGGGGCAACAGCACCAGGCGGCGGCCGCCGCCGGCCAGGCATGCGACTTCGAGCGCGTCGAGCAGGGCCGTCGCGATTTGATCGGTCGCGCACGGTGATGAGGCGTCGACGCCGAATTCGTGGACCCGGAGTTCGAAGTCCACCCGCTCGTAGCCCGCCACGCCCACAACTCGGCCCGCACACGTCGCCGTCACCCGACCGCTCGCCGCGAGTCGCTCCCTGCGGGCCGGCGTGAGGCGGCGGCCCCTGAACAGACGACGGAGATCAGTGGGCGACAGGCACGCACTATCCGGCCCGACGACCCTGACCTGCATCGGAAGCGTCTGTACGGTGGCCTCTTCGGTCAACACGAGAAACCTGTTCAGCAACGGCGATGCCAGGTGCCGTTGCCGACAAGACGCGTGCTTTTCCTGGGATTTCTGCCCAACCACAACAGGAAACCGCAGAATTCTTCCGAGATCTCGGCGATCTCGCCGATCTCTCGTCACTGTCGCGCTTTTCCGCAGGAATCGAACGGAGCCCGGGCTGTGGCCGCCGCCGAGTCCCGCAACCGGGTGGCGGTATCGCCGATCGTCAGTCGGAGTACGGCTTCAGACCTGCGTCCCCCGGTCTGCCACGATCCGGCCGTCCACCAGTTCGATGACGCGGTCGCACCGCTCGGCCAGGCGGGGGTCGTGCGTGACGATGAGGAAGGTCGTCTTGTGCTCCCGGTTGAATTCCCTGAGCAGGCCGAACACCTGGTCGCCGCTCTGCGTGTCCAGGTTGCCGGTCGGTTCGTCGGCCAGGACGAGCGCGGGGTTCATCGCGAGCGAACGGGCAATGGCCACTCGCTGCTGCTGGCCGCCGGAGAGATCCGTCACGCGGTAGGAGGCGCGGTCGGTGAGGCCGACGCGGTCGAGCAGCATGCCCGCGCGGTCGCGCATGCGGGCGTCGGGCCGACCCTGGTCCGCGAGGATCGGCATCATCACGTTCTCGAGCGCGGTGAACGCGGGCAGCAGGTGGTGGAACTGGAACACGAAGCCGATCGTTCGGCCGCGAAAGCGCCCCAGCGCCCGGTGGCCGAGCTGTCCGGTGTCGCACCCGCGCAGGATGATGCGGCCGCCCGTCGGGCGGTCGAGCAGTCCCAGCAGGTGCAGCAGGGTGCTCTTCCCCGAGCCCGACGGCCCAATCAGCGCGGTGAATTCGCCGGGGCGAAGGTCGAACGAGAGGCCGTGCAGCACCGGCGTGATGACCTTCGTCCCGTACGCCTTGCTCACGCCTTCGAGCCGGAGCAGGACGTCATCCATAGCGAATGACGTCCACCGGGTCCAGGCGCGCCGCGCGATGGGCCGGCGCGGCGGCCGCGAAAATTCCCGTGAGCGTCGCGATCACCGACGCACGCACGAAGAGGGCGAGGTTCAAGTCCACCGGGAATGTCGGCGAGCCGTCGGGGTTGGTGGCGAGCGACGCGAAGAAGAGCGCGAGCCCCGCGCCGAGCGCCACGCCGAGGACGGACCCCGCGAGCCCGACCAGCGCGCCCTCGATCAGGAACACGCGGATGATCCGGCGCGTCGGCGTCCCCATCGCCTTCAGGATCCCGATCTCGCGCGACTTCTGCACCACCGACACCACCAGCACGCTGGCGATGCCCAGCGCCACGGCGATGATCACGAACGCCTGGATCATGTAGCTGGAGCTGCTCTGCGATCGCAGGCCGACGAGGAGCTGAGTGTTCACCTTCATCCAGCTGTCGGCCTCGAGACCGGTGCGGGCGACGAGCAGCTGCGCGATCGCCTCTGCCTGGAAGATGTCCGCGACGCGCACCTCGATGTTCGAGATGCCGCCGGCGAGGTCGAGCAGCGTCTGCGCGGATCGCAGCGGGACGAAGACCCAGCGCTCGTTCGCGTCCTTGTTGCCCACGTCGAAGAGCCCCCGGACGGTGAAGACTTCCGCCCGTTCGTCGGGCGTCGACACGCGAAGCTTGTCGCCCACGGTGAGCCCGAGGTTGCGTGCGAGCTCCACGCCGACGACCGCGTCGCTGCCCGTCACCTCGAAGCGGCCGCCGGTCATCTTCGCCTTCATGTCGATGATCCGGTTGAAGCTCTCCGGGACGACGCCGCGGAGGAGGATCGCGCGGTTGGCCGTGCCCTGGCGGGCGAACGCGGCGCCGGACACCGACGGCGACACCGCCCTGATGCCGGGGACGCGCTCGATCGACCCGAGCACCTGTTGCCACTGCAGGATCGATCGAAGGCGCTGCGCCGGCCGCTGCACGTGTGACGAGAGGCCCACCACCTCGCGCGCGTCCAGCAGCGGGCGCGGCATCTCGTCCGGCCGCCGCAGCACGACGTGCGCCTGCGTGCCGAGCGTGCGTTGGATGAGGCTCGTTTGCAGGCCGCTGATGAGCGCGGACAGGAAGACGATCACCCCGACGCCGACGGCGACGCCAGCGAGGATCAGCAGCGACTGCGCGCGGCCTTCGCGCAGGTAGCGCACCGCCACGAGCCACTCGAATGGCACGTCTCTACCTCCCCGCTTCCTCGGGCCGCACCGTGGTGCCCGGCTCGGGCGACCCGGCCGACGCCGGCACCACCAGGTCCCCTTCGCCGACGCCCGACAGGATCTCCGTCTGCGTATCGCCGCGCAGGCCGACGCGGACGCTGCGCCGCTCGACGCGCCCGTCGCGGACCAGGAGCACCCACGGCGCGCGGCCGGTCACGTCACGAATGGCGTCGGAGGGCGCCACGAGCGCCTTGTCGCGCCGCACGCCCTCGAGGTCGACCGACACGGTCATGTCGGGCCGCAGGAATGCGGGCGGCGACGGCACCGTGAGGCGGACCTCGATCGTCCCGCGCTGCGGATTGACCGCCGCGCCGATGAAGCTGACGGCCGCGGCAAAGGTCTGGGATGGAAACGCGTCGGCCGACGCGACCGCCGGCTGGGCGAGCGCGATGGCGGAGAGATTCTTCTCGTCCGGGTCGATGGTGAGCTGCGTGGGCCCGTCCACCGCGAGTTCCAGGAGCGTCTGGCCCGTCTGCACGATGTCGCCCGCCTCCACGCGGCGCGCGATGATCACGCCCGCCTGCGGCGCGCGGATCGTCATCTGGCTCAGTCGGGTCTGCGCCGCCGCGAGCGCGGCACGCGCCTGCTCGATGGCCGCACGCGCGGCCCGCTCGTCGACACCCGACGGCCGGGAGCCGGAGTATTGCGCCGCCGCCGCGTCCTGCTGGCTCCTCGCGATGTCCACGGCCTTGCGGGCGTCGTCCAGCTGGCTCGTCGTGACGAGTCCTGCGTCGGCGAGCTTCTGCAGCCGCTGCAGCTCGCGCTCGGCGCGCGCCAGCGTCGTCTGCGCCTGCGAGAGGCCGGCCGACACGACCGCCACGTTGACCGTCTGCAGCTGCGCGAGCCGCGCTTCCAGCTGACCGACACTCGCACGCGCCTGCCGCTCGGCCGCTCGCGCCTCGGCATCGTCCAGCAGCAGCAGCTCCTCGCCGGTGCGCACGTGCCGGCCCTCTTCCACGAGGCGGCGCTTGACGGTCCCCGTCACCATCGTGCCGATGTTGACGCGCACCGGCGCCATCACGCGTCCGCTGACGACCAGCGACTGCGCGAGCGGCTGACGCGTCACGCGTGCCACGGCGACCGTCGGGCGCGCCCGGCAGGCGGCGCTGCCGGCGAGCGCGATCGCGATGGCCGACAGCGCGATGGCGCGGCGAGCCGTGATAGAATGAACTCCAAGGTTCATAACTGAACTCTTGCGTTCAAGTGTGAGTCAATGAGTACAAGAAGTCAAGCGACGCGCGTGCTGCCACGCGTCGAGCGCCGGCGGGCCGAGGCGCGGGAACGGATCGTCGTCGCCGCGGCACGGCAGTTCGCCGGCGCGGGGCCGGGGGCGGTCCGCATGGACCAGGTGGCCGAGGCAGCCGACGTGGCTCGCGGCACCCTCTACAGCCACTTCCCCACGAAGGACGACCTGCTGTGCGCGATCGTGGAGCCGGTCCTCGAACTTGCCGCGCGCCGCGCCGCCGGCCTGGCGCGATTCGGCGCCAGGGAGGGCGTGGAGGGCCTGCTCGCGCTCTACCTGGAATTGTGGCGAACCTATCCCGACGCGCTGAGGATCGCCTACAGGGCGCACGACATCCCGGTGGGCAACGTGGCGGCGCTGCACCGCCGGTTCCTGAAGGGCGTGATGCACGTATTGGAGCGGGCCAGCCAGTCGGGCCTTCTGCGGGCGAACGATCCGGCACTGGCGGGGCATGTCCTGCGGCAGGTGGCGGTCCCGCTGCTGGAACTGTACGCCGGCCAGGCGGAGTGGGAAACGCTGTTCGTGAATAGCGTGAGGGGGCTGCTGACGACGTCGGAGTGACGGGGTGGATGGCAGTGACGAATGGCGATTGACGAATGACGACTGGCGATTGAGCCGTTGACGGTCCGGCAATCGGCACTCGCCAATCGTCAATTGGCACTCGTCAATTGGTCGTCAGTCTCCGGCTTCCAGGTGCGTCAGCTCGAGCTTCTTGATCCGGTCGCCGAGCGTCGAGCGCTTGATGTTCAGGAGTTCGGCCGCCTTCGACTTGTTCCCGCCGCTGACCTTCAGCGCCCAGCTGATCAGGTTCGACTCGACCTCCCGCAGGCGGTCGTCGAGGGACACGGCCGACGGATGCGCGTGCGTCTCGAACGACCGGCTCGTGGTCCTCGGCGTACTTGTGGAACAGCACGCTCACCGGCACGCAGCCCAGCGCGCACCGTGTCGCACGTGCAGGTCTGCGCGATGCGCTCGCACGCGTTCTCGAGCTCGCGCACGTTGCCCGGCCACGGGTAGCGCATGAACGCCTGCAGCACGGCCGGCGAGATCGCCGCGCGGCTCCTCGCTGCGCTGCCGGAAGTACCGCTTGACGAAGTGATCCACCAGGATCGGGATGTCCTCGCGGCGCTCGCGCAGCGGCGGCAGCGTGACCGGGATGACGTTGAGGCGGTAGAAGAGGTCGTCGCGGAACTTGCCCTCGGCCACCATCTGCCGCAGGTCGCGCTTGCTGCCGGTGATCACCCGCACGTCGATCGGGATCTGCCGGGTCCCGCCCAGCCGCTCGACGACGCGGTTCTGCAGCACGCGCAGCAGCTTCACCTGCATCGACAGCGGCACGTCGTCGATGTCGTCGAGGAAGATCGTGCCGCCCTGCGCGAGTTCGAACCGGCCCGGCCGGTCCTTGATCGCGCCGGTGAAGGCGCCGCGCTCGTGGCCGAACAGCTCGGACTCGATGAGCGTCTCCGAGAGGATGGCGCAGCTGACCGGAACGAACGGCTTGTGCCGCCGCGAGCTCGACTGGTGGATGAGGTTGGCGATCAGTTCCTTGCCGGTGCCCGTCTCGCCTGTCACGAGCACGCTGCTGTCGCTGTCGGCGATCACCCGCACGAAATCGAACACCGCCCGCATGCGCGCACTGCGGCCGACGACGACCGAATCTATCGTGAATGGGGCATTGACCATGGGGGTGTGGGAAGTCCCCTCTATACTAGCAGATGTGCGGCCCGCTGCGCGGTATACTGGAAGGGCGCGGTGGGCTCCCGCGCCATCGCACGCCCCACTGACGACATCTGCCTCCAGGCGAACAAGAGGACGCTCATGATATCTCGCGACCGCGTGCAGGCCGTCATCGAACGAATCCGGCCGCTCATCCAGGGTGACGGCGGCGATATCGAACTGGTCGACGTCATCGACAACAAGGCCAAGGTCCGGCTCACCGGCAACTGCGTCGGCTGCCCGAGCGCCCAGATGACGCTGTTCATGGGCGTCGAGATGGCGATCAAGGAAGAGATCCCCGAATTCGAAGAGCTGGTGGTGGTGTAAGGCGGTCGCCGACGAGGTCTCGCGCCTGAGCCGGGTCGGCTGCGCTGCAGGACCAGGAAGCTCGTGACAGCCCTACGGCGTTGATCGGCATGCTCCCGTCACGATTTGCGGTCGTGAGTGGGGCGGGTCGGAAGGGACGTCGAGCGCAACGCCGGCTCGCAGGCCGGCGAGGGCGGCGCGCAGCGCGTTGCGCGCGAACAGGTCGGCATCGCGACGCTGGAAAAGGCGGCCGCACAACCGGTGCACAGCGGCGCCGTGGATGGCGGTGCCGAGCACGTGAAACGCCGCGGACGCGTTCGTGCCCCTGGGGAAGAGAGCGGCGTCGATACAGCGCTGCACCATCTCGATGCCCTCCGCGCGGGACTGCTGGACCAGGCCGAAGCGCTCCCAATCCCTGGCGATTCGCGGGACCGAGCGATCCACGAACATCAGCCAGAAATACTCGGGCTGCCTCTTGCTGAACTGGTACTGGCGCCAGAAGCGGTCTTCGAGCGCGGCGACCGGATCCTCGTTGCCCGCGGGCGCCTCCATCATCTCGCTGAAACGGCGGAAGCCCTCATCCGCGAGCGCGAAGAAGATGTCGTCTTTCGCTGGGAAATAGAGGTACAGCGCCGCCGGGCTGTAGTCGATCCGCTCCGCGATCTTCCGCATGGACACGTGATCGTAGCCTTCCTTGACGAACAGCTGGCGGGCTGCCTGGAGGATGGCGCGGCGCATCGCGTCACGGTCCCGGCTGTAGCGTTTCCTGCTTGGCATGCGTGGAAGTGGAGGTTGCAGGAACGACGAGGTGAACGGTGTTCACGATCCTATCTGCCGAGCCGGTTGCACGCAAGCACGGATGACTCTGGAGTCTGGAGCCTCCGGATCGCCCCCGGTCGAGTCGCGTCCTCACACGCCGTACGGTAAGGTGGTTGAGGGGAGAGATTCATGGCCAAGCCCGTCTACATCGCGGCGTATCACCAGTCGAAGTTCGGCAAGCTGCTCGGGTCAACCGTCCCTGACATCATCGAGCAGGCGGTGGTAGGGGCCTGTCGTGAGATCGGCGCGGAACCCTCGGCGATTGACGTCGCGTCGATCGGCGCCGCGTGCAACATCGCCCTCAACAGCCAGGGGCTGCTGTCCGGCCTCGCGGCGATGGTACCCGGGCTCGAGGGCAAGCCGATCGAGAGCGTCGAGAACGCCTGCGCCTCCGGAGGCCAGGCGGTGCTCTCCGTGATCCACAAGCTCCTCGCCGGCGACGGAGACGTGGGGATTGCCGTCGGCTACGAGAAGATGCGCGACGCCACTGGCCGGATGGAC
>CAVRWB010000008.1:0-456978 GCA_963724775.1 uncultured Acidobacteriota bacterium | reverse complement strand
GGAGGCCGCGCAGGCGTTTCAGAAAGTCCTCGCGATCTCGCCCGAGCACTCCGAAGCCCTGCGAGGCCTGGCGGATGTCGCACTGGTGCGCGGCGACGTCCAGGCGGCCGGCGGGTTCTATTCGCGGGTCCTCGGGCAGGCGCCGAACGACGTGCCGGCCATCGTCAAGCTGGGAGTCGTCCGGATGCGGAGCGGGAAACGCGACGAAGCGTCGGCGCTGTTCGCGCGGGCCGTCGAGCTGGCCCCGAAGAACGGCGAGGCGCTCCTCTACATGGCGGGCGCGATGGCGGCGAGCGGTCGCCCGGCGGAGGCGATTCCCTACTTCGACCGGGCAATCGCCTCGGGCCAGAAGAGCGCGATCGCGTTCACCGGCCTTGGCATGACGAAGCTCCAGCTCGGCGATCGTGCGGGCGCGGCCGCGGCGCTTCGCCAATCGCTGAAGCTCGATCCAAACCAGCCGCAGGTAGCCGCCACGTTGAGGCAGCTGCAGGCACGTTAGGGCGGGCCGCGAGCGCCGCCTCCTACTTTTCTTCGCTGTGAGCGCGCGACCGAGCTTCAGCCGCATCGCCTCGTAGTCGTCTCCAACCTCCGAGTACCCCACCGTCTCCTTCGCATCTGAGAAGACCCGCGGAACGATCGCTTTCAGCGCGTCGTCCACCAGCGAATCGAGCCCGGCCTTCTTCGCGAGCGTCAGGTACAGGTGGTCCTGGACCCCGCGGCGGTAGTTTGCGAGTTGCACCGTCGAGATCGGGCCGGCGATGCCGCGGTCCTCCTCGGGATGCAGGCGCTCCAGGCCCGGGTACAGCAGCACGCCGTCTCCGTACGCGTAGCCCGTGTCCTCCTTGTGCGGCTGGCCGCGGTTGTCGAACGTGATCGGGTTGGCCCACACGTTCTGGCGGCGATCACCCTGCTTCTGGTGGTTGTGCAGCCAGTGGTCGCCGTGCCAGGAGAAGAACACCGGGATGTCCGATTTGAACGAGGCCCACATGACCGAGCGCGGGTCCGCGGCCGGAGCGTCGATGGCAACCACACCGAGGTACGGACGGCTGCCGTTGTAGGTCCAGTAGTCGCGGCCGCGCGCCCGCTCGGACTTCGCGTGTGCCAGGTCGTAGAGTTGGGGAGCGGCGCACCAGATGTCCACGGCGCCGTCGAGGTCGGGCACGTACTCCTTCGTGGCGAAGACCTTCAACCGCCGGCCTGGACCGGGGTTGGAGTGCACGTTGTCGGCGAGGGCGCGGATGCGTGGGTACTCCGACGGGGAGGGTTCATCGGGCATGTAGAGGAACGTGATCGCGCCCGGCACCGTCTTCTCGAGAAACGTGATCCACGCGTCGGACCGCTTCCACGCGGACGCCTTGGTGTCGAACGCCGTCCCGGGACCGTAGAAGGTGGCCGGCACGACCCGGTTGCCGATGCCCTCGCCGGGACCCTCGTAGCCGGCGGCTTTCGTGAAGGCCTTGCCCGTGAAGCGGCCGATGGCCGACTGCACCCTCGCCTCGTCGTATGCGTGCACGAACTCCACGCGGTTCCGGTGGGCGAACCGGTGAAATGCCGCGTCGAAGGCCTGGCCCATGTAGAGTTCCGGCTGCTCGGCCTCGTGATAGACCATCAGCGTCAGGCTGTTCTCGTCGGGCAACGCGAAGTCGAACAGCTCGAGCTGGATCGGGAGCCGCATCGAGCGGCCGTCCGCCACGACTTCGACGGTGCCCTCGTAGGTGCCCGCCGGCCGGTTCCTCCCGGTGAAGACTTCGATCCACAGCGCCTGGTTCCGCGACGGGGCCACGGCAACCGGAAACCCGCCCCGACCCCGGCGGGCATTCTCTGGGACGATCTGCACCGGCTGCCAGCCTGTCCCACCGCGCGGCGCGGACGGCGTCCCGGGTTTGTAGATCCACTCGGCGGTGGCGGGCGCCGGGATGTGCATGTAGTGAAGCGCGTAGAGCTGGATCGGCCGGCCGGCGGATTCCGTGGGGTCCGGGCCGGGTGCGGTGTAGACGATCCGCTCGCTGCCGTCGCGCAGGTTCAGTTCCGGCAAGCGAAGCGAGAGCGCGCGGATGCCCTGGCCGTCGGCCTCGACGATGACCTGGACGGCCAGGATCTCGTTGCGCGCGCCGAACAGCCTGATGCGCCGGCCGTCCCACGCCGAGTTGCTCGCGGCGAACGGGCTGGAGACGTTCTCCTGCGCGATCTTCTCGGTGTCGTTGACGGCCCATACGCGCTTCACGCCGGCGGCGGCGCTCGCGGACGTCAGCATCACGATCAGGCCGGCCAGCCACGCGAAGCAGGTCAAGCGCGCGAACGGTCTGTCGGCTCCGGCAGATCTCGAGGTCATGCGACATTCTCCAGTGCACTCGGCTACAGCGCCTCGTGCTACGACCGAAGGCTCGCGGGCGCCGGTGCCGCGGCGCCCTTCACGAGGGTGAGCAGGCCGGCAACGAGGAGCGTGATCCCCGAGTAGAGCAGCACGGTGCCGCGGTCTCCGGGCGGCGTCTGCACGAGCAGCACGAGGCTCGCCAGCCCCACTCCGGCGGTGGCGCGGGACAGGAACCGGAACACCTCGGTGGTGCGATCCTCGGTGCCCCGCAGCTCGTGCGCACGATCGATCGGCGTCGCCAGGCGCTCGGCGAGGCGGCGGCGCCCCGCGGCGCGGACATCGTCGGGGCGCTCGAAGGGGATCGACAGGAGAAAGACCGCGATCGATGCCGGCAGCACGCCGAGGACGTTTGCGATCAGGCCCCAGCCGAAGACGAACGTCCCGACGCACCCGAGCGAGAGACCCACCAGGAACGACGCCAGCCCCGACCACCGGGGCGTGCGCGAGATGAGCAGGCCGAGCAACGCGGGCGGGCCGTACGCCAGCGACATGATCGTGTTGACCGTGAGCATCACGCTGAACACGCTCTGGCCGCTTCGCGCCATGACGAACGCGAGGCCGATGATGCTGGCGCCCACGCCGAAGGTCGCGACCCAGCCGACCGCGAGGAGGTGGCGCTCGCCGTCGCGACGCGGGAAGAACCAGAGGTAGATGTCGCGGACGATGATCGCCGCGTGGAGGTGGAAGGTCCCGGACAGGTTCGACATCGTCGCACTGAACATCGCCGCGAGCATCACGCCGATCAGGCCGTTGGGCAGCAGCGCGAGCGTGGCCACCGCGTACGACGCCTCGTGGGGGTTCGCGCGGCCGGGCAGGACGGCGGCGATGTCCGGGTACAGCACCTTCACCGCGAGCGGCGGGACGAACCACAGCAGCGAGCCCAGGAGGAACAGCCCGCAGCAGAGCAGCGACACCTTCTTCGCCGACCGCTCGTCGTCCACGGCAAAGTAGCGTTGCGCCATGACCGACGTGTTGTAGCCGAAGCTGACCATGATCGCCCACGCTGCCACGTACCCCCAGCCGAAGTCGTTCGGCAGCGCGAGCGACTTCATCGGCGCGGGCAGTCCGGCGAGAAACGCGACTGGGCCGCCGATGCGCGAGAGGGCGACCGCGAACAGCACCAGGGTGAAGGGCAGCAGGATCATCGCCTGCAGGAAGTCGGTCACAACGACCGCCCACAGCCCGCCCACCACGCAGTAGGCGAGGATGATCGCGCCGCACGCCAGGATGGTCCACCCGATCGGCACGTTGCAGGTGGAGCTGACGAACACGCCCAGGCCGAACAACACGCTCGCGCCGGTGAACAGGTGGAAGATGACGGCCGTCCACGAGAAGGTCTGCCGCGTCTGCTCGTCGAACCGCTCCGTCAGGGTACTCCATCGTGGTGGAGATCCGCGCGCGCCGCCAGCGCGCGGCGAACAGCCAATAGCCGAGGAGGAAGCTGAGACCGTTCCCCACGTACATGAGGAGGATGACGACGCCCTGGCGGTAGGCGACGCCGGCAGCGCCGGTGAACGTCCACGCGCTGAAGCCGCTCATGAACGAGCTGAGCCCCGCGACGAACCAGGGGATGCGGCTGCCGCCGCGGAAGTAGTCCGACGCCCCCTTGTTGAAGCGCATGAAGTACGCGCCGATGCCCAGCATCGCCAGCATGTAGACGGCGATGACGGCGTAGTCGACGGAAGTGACGGTCTTCAGCATGTGGTTCCAGACAGCTGCCAGCGAGCAGCGGTCAGCCGACAGCGGATTGGAACTCCGCGGCCGATCATCGGGCCGCGGCGCGGACGCCCCGGTACCACGCGGCGAAGTGCGGCAGCGCCACCTCGGGCTCCTCAATCGCCGGGTGCCACCGCTTCTCCCACTCGAAGGACACGAAGGCGCTGAAGCCCGCACGGTCGAGCAGGGCGATGACGTCCTCCGCCGGAACGCAACCGGCGCCCATCAGGACCGGTTCCCAGGGCGCCCAGCGCGTGGCGGGCGGCGCGGCCACCGGCCGCGCGTCCTTCACGTGCACGTGACGGACGCGTGCACCGATCTCGGCCCACCCGATGTCGGGGCGCTCGCCGAACTCGCTGAACGCGTTGGCCGGATCCCAGATGATGCCGATGGCGCTACTGGACACGCGGCCCAGGATCGCCGACGTCGCCTGCGCTGTCGCGAAGTCGCCGTGCGTCTCGAGCCACGCCTGCAGGCCCGCCGCGCGCGCGTCCTCGCCAAGCGCCTGCAGTCCGTCGGCGATCCAGGCCTCGGTCTCCTCGCGCGTCGCTCCCGCCTGCACGCGGTCGCCGAAGACCCGGATGCCCGGCGCGCCGAGCGCCGCCGCGAGCGCCACCATCCGCCGGCCCTCGTCGAGCGTGCGCCGCCGCTCCGCCGCGTCCGGGTGGTGGAAGAAGCAGCTCGTGTCGAGGCACGACACGCCGAGGCCCGCGTCACCCAGGCGCCGGACGGTCTCGTGGAGGCCGCCGCCGGTGAACTCCGGCCGCTGCCACAGCGCCGCGTCGCCCTCGATGAAGCGCAGTTCGATCCCGTCGTAGCCCTCGCGCGCGGCAAGCGCGACGACCTGCGGCAGCGTCCAGGCCGGGCAGCCGAGGGTGGAGAAACTGACTTTCATGGCTATGTCATCCGCGCCAGCATCGCCGGCGTGACGCGGTTGCGGACACGGCGCCCGCCGAAGTACCGCTCGAATCTCGTCGAGCACGATGCCGGCCATCGCCCGCCGGACGCTGTCGGCGCCCGCGCCGACGTGCGGCGTGAGGATCGCGTTGGGCGAGCTGCGAAGCGGATGACCGCCGGGGAGAGGCTCCACGGGATCGGTCACGTCCAACGCGCAGCGCAGGCGCCCGCTGACGACCTCGCTGGCCAGGGCGTCCAGGTCCACCAGCCCGCCGCGGGCGACGTTGATGATCGACGTGCCGTCCGCGAGCCGCGAGAGCCGCGCGCGGTCGAGCAGGTTCTTCGTCTCCTCGGTCAGCGCGGCGGCGAGCACGAGCAGCCGCGATGCGCCGAGCACCTTGTCGAGCGTCGCGAACTGCACCCGGGCGCCGCGCGGCACGCCTCCACGCACGTACGGGTCGAACACGACGAAGCGCGCGCCGAACGGCGTGAGCAGTTCCACCAGCGCCCGCCCGATCCGTCCAAACCCGACCAGGCTCACCGTGGCGCCGAGGAGCGTCTCTCCCTCCACGCCGCGCAGGTGACGCGCCTCGAAGACGCCCGTGCCGGGGCACCTGATCTCCGCCCGGTACGCGTCGATGTTCCTCGCCTCGTAGAGCAGGAAGGCGGCGGCCAGCTCGGCGACGTGCCGCGCCATGGGATCGGCCGCATTGGTGATCGTGAGGCGGCGGAACAGCGGCGCCGCGAACCGGGACTTCACCTCGCCGCCGCAGTGGGCAATCAGCTTCAGGCGGGGGCAGGCGGCCACGAGCGCCTCGTCGAGCCGCGGGCTGTCCCACGTGGTGACGAGGGCGTCCGCCTCCGCGAGATGATGCCGAAACGCGGTCGTGACGCGGCGCGCGCCGATCCGCGCCCAGCGGAAGCGTTCCAGGTGGGCGAGTTCGCCGGGCCCGAAGAAGGACGAGAACAGGGGGCGACCGGCCAGGACGATGACGCGCGGACGCTCGGTGGACGGGCTGACGCGACCGCTGCGCGGCGTCACTGGCCGATCACCTGGATGAGGACCGTCCGCGCGAGCGGACCGTCGTATTCGACGAAGTAGACACGCTGACGGCTCCCGCGAACCACCGCCCCGTGCTCGATCGGGAAGAAGCAGTTCACGCCACCCAGGATGCTCTTGAGGTGATCGCCGGCATTGAAACCGAGGCGCCCGTCGAACTCCAGGTAGCGGTTGTGCCAGTAGCCGTAGGCGCCCTCCGGCGGCCGCTTGGGGGCGAGGCGCTCGAGGTGGGCGAGGACGTCCCGCTCGAGGCACTCGAGGCCCTCTGTGACGAGCAGGCCGGACGAGGTGTGGCACGTCATCACGAGCACGAGCCCGTCGGTGACGCCGCTCGCGGCGACGACGCGATCGACGTCGCCCGTGACGTCGATCATCTCCATGTCCGTGCGCGACTGGACCTCGAGGCGCTCGAGCTTGATGATCATGATGCCTCGCCCAGCAGCGTGCGCGCGTTGACGGCGAACACCAGCTCCAGGCACTCGTCCGAGAGCCCGAGGCCCCGCACCGCGCGCGCCATGTTCTTGATCTCGACGCGCGGGTAGTTGGAACCGAACAGCAGCTGGTGCCGAAGGCTGCGCTCGAAGACCGTGAGGGGCACCTGCTGCGCCATGGCGAACCGCAGGAAGTCGTCGGGATTGTCGAAGTAGAGCGCCGAGGTGTCGAGGTAGACGTTCGGGTACTTCAGTGCCAGCGCGACCGCCTCGACCACCCACGGCCACGCAAGGTGGGCCAGCGCGATACGGAGGCGTGGATGCTCCGCCGCGACGCGCTCGAAGCGCAGCGGCTGCCCGAACGCCAGGCGGCTCGCCGGCTCCCAGCTCATGCCGGCATGGAACAGGATGGGAATGCCGAGGGACTCCGCGCGCGAGTAGAGCGGCTCCATCACGTCCGCGTCCGGCGCCACCTGCTGCAGGGGGGGCGCGAGTTTGAGCCCGCGGAGTCCCAGGCGCGTCACGGCGTCCTCGAGTTCATCGGCCGCCGACTCCCGCAATGGGTCGACGCTGGCGAACCCGATCAGCCGGTCGCTCATCGCGCACAGCTCGGCGATGTGGTCGTTCGTGTAGACCGCCGCGCCGCGCGTCCGGCGCGCGTCGATGGGCAGGACGACCGCGCGTTCGAGGCCGGCGGCGTCGAGTTCGAGCAGCAGCGTCTCCAGCGGCTGGAACGCGTTGCCGATGTGAAACGTCTCGCGCGCCGCGCGCGCCAGCTCCGGATGGCGCTGCACCATCTCGCGGACCAGCACCGGATGCGTGTGAACGTCGATGCCGCCGCTCACTCCGCGCCTGCCTGCCGCGCCTGCGTGCGCATCAATGCCTCCGCTTCCTCCAGGGTCGCCTGCCCGCCCGTGCCGCCCAGTCCCAGCGTCGACAACGCGCCGCAGGCCGCGCCGGTTGCCAGCGCCTCGTCCAGCGGACGCTTCGCGAGCCACGCGTGGAGGAACCCGGCGTTGAACGAGTCGCCCGCGCCCGTCGTGTCGAGAGGCGTCACGTTGAACGCGGCCTGCCGGATGGCGGCGCCACCCGACCGCAGCATCGCCCCGCGCCCCCCGAGCTTCGCCACCGTCAGCGTCCGGCCGTTCTCCAGCGAGCGCAGGGCGTCGGCGGGATCCGCCACCCCGGTGATCCCTTCGAGCTCGACTTCGTTCGGGAGGAAAACGTCCACCTCGCGGAGCGTGTCCCGCAGTTCCGGCCCCCACTCGCCCGTCGGGTCGCATCCCGGGTCGAGCGACGTGGTCAGGCCGGCGCGCGACGCGCGTTGCAGCAGGTCCCGGCAGCCCGGACGCAAGCGGCTCTGGAGGAAATAGGAGGAGACGTGCAGGTGGTCGCCAGCGGCGAACAGCTCGTCGTGGATGTCATCCGCCGCTAGCGCGGCGATCGACCCGAGGTAGGTCACCAGCGCCCGGTCCGACGGCGAAGTGATCGACACGGTGACGCCCGTCTTCACCCCGGGATCGCGCCGCACCGCCGACAGGTCGATGCCGGCGGCGTCCATGACGTCGACGCAGTAGTCGCCCCAGATATCCGCACCGACGATCCCGGCGAACGCGACCGGCGTGCCCAGCCTGGCCAGCCCCATGGCGCAGATCGCCGACGCGCTGCCGAGCGCCAGGACGAAGTCGTCCACGAGGACCTCGCGCCCGGGCACCGGGAAGTCGTGGTAGCCCTGCAGGATGAGGTCCACGTTGATCTCGCCCACCACCAGCACCCGCCGCGGAAGCGTCATCACGTCCCTCAGTCGTCGCCGTGGATCTGGAACGGCGCCACCACCCGGTTGATGATGCCCTCCGCCGACGGCGCGTCCGGCCGTAGGCCGAGGTGGAGGCAGTGAAACAGGGCGAGCAACTGGGCCGCCACGAGGTCCAGCACCGGGGCGCTGTCGTCCCCCAGAGCGGACATGCCCGGGCATTCCAGGACGACGTCGCCCGCTGCGAGCAGTTCGCGCGGCACGTTCTCGCCAACCAGAAGCCTGCCGGCTCCCAGTCCCTTGCGCGTGAGCTCGGCGATCAGGTCCACCTCGTACGAGCGCAGGCGGGGATCGCAGGAAAGAAAGCACACGACCAGCGTGTTCTCGCGGATCGCGGTCATCGGACCGTGCCGGACGCCAAGGTACGTCTCGGCGAACGACCACACCCGGCCGTCGCTCATCTCGGTCAGCTTGAGACCCGCCTCACGCGCGCCGCCGTGGCGGCAACCGGACCCGAGGAATACCGCGCCGCTGAATTGCCGGCTCGCCACCTCGTCGAGCGCGGCCGGGTGGGCCGACAGCATCGCGTCTGCCGCGCGCGACAGGCGCTCCGCCCAGGCGAGGTACCCGTCGTGGTCGCCCTGGAACCTCAGGTAGTGCGCCGCAACGACCATGTTGGTGAAACTGCTGGTCATCACCAGGCTGCGGTCGCATGTCCGCTGGTCGAGGACCAGCGTGAACACGCGAGGCTCGCCCGCGTACTGCGTGGCCAGCCGGCCGGTCGCGCAGCACGTCACCACGACGTGATGGCAGTCCGGCTCGCGGGCGAGCAGGCGGTCGATCGCCCCCGTGCTCTCCGGGCTGTCGCCCGAGCGGGCGAACGACACGACCACGCACGGACGCGACGGAGGTAGGGCGCCGTCCGGCTGCGTGAGCAGGTCGCCCGCGGGGACGACGTGCACCGGGACCGCGAGCGAGACCTGCAGCGCGGGGGCAACCGCGGCGGCCACGTAGAGCGAACTGCCGGACCCGGTGACCACGAGAGCGCCTCGCGCGTTGATGGCTCCTGAGTCGCGGAGGAACGCCGACAGCCGATGGCCCACGCGCGCCATGTCGCGGGCCGTGATCGAGCCACGTCGCGGGCTGCTGACAGATCTCGCGCAGCGTATCGCGGTAGCCCCGCCGCTCCTGGACTTCGGCCGGTTCGGCGGCGAGCGCGCGAAGCCGCGGCGACAGGCCGGGAAGGTCGCCGACCGATGGCGCTGCTCCCGTTCGGCCCGGCATGACCACGGCCTCCGGACCGCCAGGTACGTCAGGTCGTTTCATGCGCGCCCGCTTCGTGAAGTGTTGTGATTACTATCGAACACTGTTGACATTCCGTTTCTTACAAGGTATATAAACACAAGCGAAAACAGATTATAACAACCAAACGAAAGTGTCAACCGTGAACACCCGACTGTCCGATGCCGCTCCCAAAGGCCGCCCGTCGCTGGCCAGCCTGTCCCTCGCCCACGGGAAACGCGTCCGGTTCTGGCGCCTTCTCTACACGGCCGGACCCGCCAACGGCACGCTGCTCGTGCTGCCCCTCGACCAGGGTCTCGAGCACGGACCGGCGGACTTCTTCCCGAACCCCGACGCGCTCGACAGCGACTTTCAGTTCCGGCTGGCGCTCGAGGGCCGCTACTCGGCCATCGCCCTGGGTGTCGGGCTCGCCGAGAAGTATTTCCGCGACTACGCCGGCCGCGTCCCCCTCATCCTGAAGCTCAACGGCAAGACCAACATCCCCCCGGACGACGAGGCGGTGTCGCCACTGCTGGCGAGCGTCGAGGACGCGGTACGCCTGGGCGCCGATGCCGTGGGCTACACGTTCTACGTCGGCAGCCCCCGGCAGGACGAGGAACTGCGGGCGTTCGGGCGCATGAGGCAGGAGTGCGAGCGCTTCGGCATGCCAATCGTGCTCTGGTCGTACCCGCGCGGACGGGCCGTCGAGGCCCGCGGCGGGAAGGGCACGCTCTACGCGATCGACTACGCGGCGCGCCTCGCCGAGGAAGTCGGTGCCGACATCGTGAAGCTGCACGAACCCGAGGATACCAACGACCGGTGCCCCGAGCCCTACCGCTCGATTCATGAGCCGCCGGCCGACCGCCTGCGGCGCGTGGTGCGATCGGCGGGCCGGTGCATGGTGCTGTTCTCGGGCGGCACCATGCGCGACGCCGGTGACGTCCTGCGCAAGGTGAGGGAGTGCATGGAAGCGGGGGCGACCGGCATCATCTTCGGGCGCAACCTCTGGCAGCGGCCGTTCGATGAGGCGATGGCCCTCACGCGCGACGTTCATGGCGTGCTGGCCGCCTTCGGCGACCGCCCGACGGAGGCACGATGAAGGAAGTCACGCGGCGCGAATGCCTTGCCGGGCTCGGTCTGGGGGCGGCGGCGCTCGGTGGCGTCGGCGTAAGCGATCCCGCCGGTGCGGGGCCCTCCAACGCGGATGAAGCGACCCAGGCGGCCGCGCATCGACCCGGCTCGACTCGACCTCTCGGAGTTCCAGCCGCGAAGCATGCTCCACGTCGCGCGAGACGCGAGTCGCCGCGGGCGCGCTTTCCCGTCATCGACATGCACACGCACCTCGGCGTTCTCGGCCCGCGAGCGGACCGGCGTCGCGGTCGGCGAGGCGGTGACGTTCATCGCGCGGACCGACAGACCTCCTGCCCGTCATGGACCGCACGAACGTGCGCACGATGGTGAACCTGACCGGCGGGTTCGGCCAGGGGCTGACCGACACGATCGCCCGCTTCGACCGCGCGCATCCCGGCCGCTTCCTGACGTTCACCGAGCCGCGCTGGAGCCGCCTGCAGCAGCCCGGCTTCGGCGCGTTCCAGGCCGAGGAACTCGGGCGGGCGCAGCAAGCGGGTGCGCGCGGGCTGAAGGTGCTCAAGTCGCTGGGCCTCGTGCTGCGCGAGAACGGGGCGACGGGCCCGCTCGTCAAGGTGGACGATCGCCGCTTCGACCCGATGTGGGAGACGTGCGCCGCGCTGAAGCATGCCGGTTGCGATCCACGTCGCCGATCCCGAGGCATTCTTCCTGCCCATCGACCGCTTCAACGAGCGGTTCGAGGAACTGAACAACCACCCGGACTGGTCGTTCCACGGCGGCGACTTCCCGCCGTTCAAGGAACTCGTGGACGCGCTCGACCGCGTCGTCGCGCGGCACCCGCAGACCACGTTCATCGCGGCTGCACGTCGGGCACAACGCCGAGAACCTCGCCGCCGTGTCCGAGTCGCTCGACCGCTT
The DNA here is from genome assembly GCA_963724775.1 of uncultured Acidobacteriota bacterium. GTDB lineage: Bacteria > Acidobacteriota > Vicinamibacteria > Vicinamibacterales > Fen-181 > CAVRWB01. Next base: position 445,459 of record CAVRWB010000008.1, on the reverse strand, counting down.
CCCGAACTTGTTCGTCGACACTCGCGGCCCGCATCGGCGAGCTCGGCCGCCAGCCGCGGACCGTCGCGCGCATTTCTTCGAGCGCTACCAGGACCGGATCCTGTTCGGCACCGACGCCGTCCCGCAACGGCGACGACACGCCGCAGCAGGTGTTCGGCGAGCGGCTCTACCAGATCTACTTCCGCTTCCTCGAGACCGAGGACGAGTACTTCGACTACGCGCCGGCGCCGGTACCGCCGCAGGGACGCTGGCAGATCTACGGCCTTGGCCTGCCCGACGCCATCCTGCGGAAGGTGTACGCGGGCAACGCCGCGCGGCTGCTGGGGATCGACGCGTGAACATCCGCGCCATGCGCCCGGACGACATCCCGCGCGGCCTGGCGCTGTGCCGGACAGCCGGCTGGAACCAGGTCCACGCCGACTGGGAACTGCTTCTCGCCAGGAGCGCCGGGAGCAGCTTCGTCGCGGAGAGCGACGGGCGGGTGGTGGGAACCGTCACTGCCGTCCCCTACGAGCGCCGGTTCGCCTGGATTGGCATGATGCTCGTCGAACCCGCGATGCGCGGGCGGGGGATCGGCAACGCCTTGATGCGCTGCGCGCTCGAGGCGCTCGGGGACGTCCCGGCCAGGCTCGACGCGACGCCGGCTGGGTATCCGCTGTATTGCCGGCTTGGCTTCGTGGAGGAATCGCGGCTCCGCCGCATGACGCGGGAGCCGGCGGGTGCGGTTGACGACGTCGGTGGCGCGCGACCGATCGCGCAGCGGGTCCGGCCCATGGCCGCCGCGGACCTCGCCGCCGTTCGGGAGTGGGACCGGGCGGTCTTCGGAGCCGACCGGGGCGAACTGCTCGAGTGGGCCTTCGGGACAGCACCCTTGCTCGCGTGGACTGCAACCGACGAAGCCGGCCGCCTCCATGGCTACTGTTTGGGCCGGCAGGGCCACTTGCGGACGCATGCAGGCCCGGTCGTCGCGACGGATGCCGGGACGGGCGCCGCGCTGGTGGCCGCTTGCGCCGCCGTTTCCCGCGCGGCGCCGATGGCCCTCGATACGGGCGTTGACGCACCCCGTTGGACCGCGGAACTGACCGCACTCGGATTCGGCGCGCAGCGGAAGTTCGTCCGCATGTGCCGCGGGGCGAACCTGCATGGCGGCCGCCCCGAGCAGCAACTCGCCATCTTCGGCCCGGAGTGGGGATAGGGATGAGCACCGAGCCAATCCGGACCGTGGGCGAGCTGGAAGAGCGCCTGTCGCGCCCGAACGCGGCCGACATCGCGTCGATGGGCCGGATCGCCGGCGACATCGCGATCATCGGCGCGAACGGCAAGATGGGGCCGTCGCTCGCGCGGCGCGTCAAGCGCGCGTCGGACGAGGCCGGCGTGCGGCGGCGCGTCGTCGCCGTGTCTTCCGGCTGGGAGCCGGCGCCTGCCGCGGAGCTCGCGGAAGCGGGCATCGAGACCCTCTCCTGCGATTGCCTGGACCGCCGAGCGCTCGACCGCCTGCCGCCGTTCTCCAACGTCCTGTACCTGGTCGGGCGAAAGTTCGGCACCGAGGGACGCAGCGACCGGACATGGGCGGTCAACACTCTCGCGGCGGGCCACGTGGCTGAACGGTTCACCGACGCGCACGTGGTGGTGTTCTCGTCGGGAAACGTCTACGGGATGGTGCCCGTGACCGCCGGCGGGTCGCGCGAGTCGGATTGGCTCGCGCCGGTTGGCGAGTACGCGCAGTCCTGCCTGGGCCGCGAACGTGTCGTCGAGTACTTCTCGCGGGAACGCGGCACGCGTTCGGTGCTGCTGCGCCTGAACTATGCCGTCGATCTCCGCTACGGGGTACTCATGGACGTCGGACGCCGGGTGTTCGACGAGGAGCCGATTGATCTCCGGGTCGGCTACGCCAACGTCATCTGGCAGGGCGACGCGAATTCTGTACGCGCTGCGAAGCCTCCAACTGGCCGATTCGCCGCCGCGCGTCCTGAACGTCACCGGCACTGAGACAATCCGCATCCGCGACCTGGCCGAGTGGTTCGGCCGGCGGCTCGATCGCGCGCCGCGGTTCGAGGGCGCCGAAGGAGAGAGCGCGCTCTTGAGCGACGCGTCCGAGTGCCATGCCGCCCTTGGCCGGCCCGAGATCGGGCTCGCGGTGCTGCGTGAGTGGGCGGCGTCTTGGATTGAGGCAGGCGGGCCGCGGCTCGAAAGGCCGACGAAGTACGAGGTCGTGGATGGCCGGGACCGAGGAGACGCGCCGCCGATTGCTCGCCGGGGCGGTCATCCCGGCACATCCGCTGGCGTTGACGGCCGAGCGGCGGCTCGACGAGCGCCGGCAGGTCGCGCTCACGCGCTACTACTGCGCCGCCGGCGCCGGCGGCATCGCCGTCGGCGTGCACACGACCCAGTTCGCGATCAGGAACCCGCGCGTCGGCCTCTATCTGCCGGTCCTGCAGCTCGCGGCCGACGCGGTCCGCGCGCACGAGCGCGACACGGGGCGCCGCGTGGTGACGATCGCCGGCGTGTGCGGCGGCACGACGCAGGCGGCCGGCGAGGCAGGGCTCGCCGCGGAGCTGGGCTACGACGCGGCCCTCCTCAGCCTGGCGGGATGGTCGGACGCGTCGGACGAGAGCCTGCTCGCACACTGCCGCGAAATCGCGGCGATCGTGCCGCTGGTCGGCTTCTACCTTCAGCCGGCCGTCGGCGGTCGGGTGTTGTCGGAGTCGTTCTGGCGGGGCTTCTTCGAGATATCGGAGGTCGTCGCGGCAAAGGTGGCGCCGTTCGATCGGTACCGCACTCTCGACGTCGCCCGCGCCCTGGCCGCAAGCGGGCGCCAGCACGAGGTGGCTCTGTACACCGGGAACGACGACCAGATTGTCGCAGATCTTCTGACCGACTACCCCGGCATCGCGCCCGGCAGCCACGTGCACTTCCGGGGCGGGCTGCTCGGGCAGTGGGCCGTGTGGACGCGGAGAGCGGTCGCACTACTAGGTGAGGTCGAGGCGGAGCGGGCCTCGCCGCGGCACGCCGCAACCGCGTGGCTGGCGCGCGGGGCCGAGCTGACGGATGCAAACGCCGCGCTGTTCGACGCCCGGCACGGGTTTGCCGGCTGCATTCCGGGCATTCACGAGGCGCTGCGGCGCCAGGGGCTGCTCGCCGGCCGGTGGTGCCTCGACGAGCGCGAAGAACTCTCCGCCGGACAGATGGAGGACATCGACCGCGTGCACGCGAACTACCCCTGGCTTCGCGACGACGACTTTGTCGCCGAGCGCCTCGAGGGCTGGCTGCGATGAAATCCACACAATCGGCGCGCCGCGGACATCCTGTGGTCGTTGACGGCGCTGAGCGGATCGGTTTGAATGCCACAGCTGGCGGTGTTCGCCGGCCGACGAGCGGGCAGCGGCCCGCAGTTGCGCGAGACAGCCTCGGGGCAGGCCTCGCGCAGGGCGACAAAGGAGTGGCGACGATGGGCGGATTCGAATCGGCAGCGCCTCCTCGTGGAGGAACGCCGCCGGAAGATTCTCGAGGTCCTCGAGCACAACGAGCGGGTCACGGTCCAGGAGCTGGTGCGGCAGTTTGCCGTGTCGGCCGTGACGATCCGCAAGGACCTGGACGCGCTGACCGACGCCGGCGCGATCGTGCGGTCGCACGGCGGCGCGCTGAAGCCGATCAGCGGCCCGACGGATATCGCGATCAACGTCAAGGAGATCCTCCACCACGACGAAAAGGTGCGGATCGGCGCGGCGGCTGCGCAGATCGTTCAGAACGACGAGACGATCATCCTCGACTCCGGCACGACCACGCTCGAAGTGGCCCGGCAGATCGCCGGGCGCAAGTTCAAATCGCTGACGGTCATCACCAACGGCCTGAACATCGCGGTGGAGCTGGCGCGCCTGTCGCACGTCCGCCTGATCATGATCGGCGGGATGGTGCGTCACGTTTCGCACTCCGTCGTCGGGCCGCATGCCGAGCAGATGCTCCAGGGGCTCAACGCGGATCGCTTGTTCCTGGGCGTCGACGGCCTGGACCTCCAGATCGGCCTGATGACGCCGGACGTTCTCGAGGCGCAGCTGAACGGGCAGCTCATACGCGTGGCGCGCGAGGTCAACGTCGTGGCCGACGCGACGAAGTTCAAGCGGCGGAGCCTCTCGCTCATCGCGAGGCTGGACGCGGTTCACCGCGTGATTACCGACGACAAGATCGACGGGGAGACCGTGACGGCGCTCCGCGCGAAGGGCCTCGACGTCATCATCGTCTGAGGCGGCCCCCAGGAGGCAGGACCAGTGCAACGATGGCTCATGTTCGCTCTCTTCACGACCGTTTCCTGGGGGATCTGGGGCGCCTTCATCGAGATCCCGGAGAAGGCCGGCTTTCCTGCCACCCTCGGCTACGCGGTCTGGGCGCTGACGATGGTGCCGTGCGCGGCCGCGGCGCTGCGGCTCACGAACTGGAGGCTGGAGCGCGACCGGAGGTCGCTGGTGCTGGGCAGCGTGGTCGGACTGCTGGGCGCGGGCGGCCAGCTGCTCCTGTTCGAGGCCCTGCGGACCGGCCCGGCGTTCGTCGTGTTTCCCGTCGTCGCGCTCTACCCTGTCCTGACGATCGGGCTGTCGGTCCTGCTGCTGCGCGAACGCGCCTCGGGCCGTCACTGGATTGGCATTGTCCTGGCCCTGCCGGCCATCGCGCTCCTCTCCTACGTCGAGGCGGGAGACACCGTGGTGAAGGGCTACACCTGGCTTCCGCTGGCCACGCTGGTCTTCGTCATGTGGGGCGCCCAGGCGTACGTGATGAAGTTCGCGACCCGGACGACGAGCGCGGAAGGCATCTTCTTCTACATGACGGCCACCGCCGTCGCGCTGATCCCGGTCGCAGTGTGGATGACCGACTTTCACGCGCCGATCAACTGGGGCCTGAAGGGCCCCGTGCTTGCCTCCTGCGTGCAGGTGCTCAACTCCGCCGGCGCGCTCTGCCTGGTCTACGCGATGCGGCACGGCAAGGCCATCATCGTCGCGCCGCTCACCGCGCTCTCCCCGGTGATCACCGTCGTGCTGTCGCTGATGGTCTACAGCCGTTTCCCGCCAGCGTACCAGGTGGGAGGCATCGCGTGCGCCGCGATCGCGATCGGCTTGATGGCGGAGTGACGGAGGATAGGATGACGGGGTGCACGTGGATCGCGACGGCCGCGCTCGCGGTGGCCGCGGCGTCGGGCAGCGCTGCCGCGTTGCCCGCCTCGTACGAGGTCGCGGCAACGAGTCGTGCGACGACGGTGCTGCTCGCCGCCAACGAGGACGCCTGGAAGGGCGCGATGACGGTCGCCTGGGGGCCGGTGCCCTACCGGACGCAATTCCGGGCGCTCTGGTCGCCGCACGGGCTGTTCCTCCGGTTCGACGCCGACGATGACCGGCCCTGGCACACGATGACCAGGCACGACGAGCACCTGTGGGAAGAGGAAGTCGTCGAGATCTTCCTCGACCTCGACCGCTCCGGGCGCGACTACGCCGAGCTCGAGATCAGCCCGGCCAACGTCGCGTGCGACGTTCGCATGATCGAGCCGTCGCCTGACAAGAAGAACGACTTCACCTGGGACATCGCCGGCCTCGAGACACGCGTCGTGCCGACGCCGCATCGCGAGGCGGGCTCCGGCAGCTGGACCGCCACCGCCTTCCTCCCGTGGACGGCGTTTCGAAGCCTTCCCTCTGCGGCGTCGGTCCAACTGCCGCCGCGCCCCGGCGATTGTTGGCGGCTGAACCTCTTCCGCGTGAAGCGCCCCGGCGGTCCGAAGGCGCCCGAACGCGGCGCCGTCGAAGCCGCGTGGTCGGATCCCGGCCAACCGAGCTTCCACGTGCCGGCGGCGTTCCGCGATTTCGTGTTCGTGGCGCCGGGCCGATTGGTGGGCGGAGTGACCCGATGACGCTCGCCCACACCATCGAGGACATCGAACCATCGCGCCTGGGACCGGTACTGGTTGTCTCGCCGCACGACGACGACGGGGTGGGGGGTTGCGCGCGGGCTGATCGCCAGTCTCCCCGCACCGCCAACGGTCGTGATCGCGAGCGACGGCGCCCTCGGCTACCACACGCTGGCCGAGCGCGAGGAATTCGTCGCGCGGCGAGAGCGCGAGGCGCTCGCGGCGTACGCCGCCATCGGCGTCCCCCCCGAGCGGATCGTGTTCCTCCGCTACCCCGACATGTCGGTTCGCAACTACCAGAACTGGGTGACGCCATCCGGCGAGCCCGGGGCGTACCAAGCGCTGTTTCGCGTGGTGCGCACCGCGCGTCCGGCCACACTGCTGGTCCCGAGCGAGCGTGATTTCCACCCGGACCACCGGGTGGTGGCGGAAGCGTCACTGGTCGCGGCGGTCCAGGCGCGCGAGACGCTGATGCCGGATCTCGGCGATCCGGTGCCAATCGCGCGGCTCCTCGCCTACCAGGTGTGGGAACGGCTCCCCGCGTGCACGCACCGGTTCCCGCTCGCGGTCCCGGACACCCGGGCGAAGCGCGGTGCGATCGTCGCGTTCGCCTCGCAGCGCGACGCGTTTGCGCGAATGACGGAGCTCGGCACGCTCCGCTACGACGAGGAACGATACGGCCTCGTCCGCGCGTTCACCGCCTGAAGGACGGAACGTCATGGAACTTCGTGTTTCCGGGTCAAAGCGCGCGCTCGGCGAGGCGGCCGCGGCCGATGCCGCGGTCATCATCAGGAGCGCAATTGCCGCGCGAGGGCGGGCCTGTATCATCGCGGCCACCGGCGCCTCGCAGTTCGAGTTCCTGGACGCCCTCGCGGCGATTCCCGGCATCGATTGGGGACGCGTCGTCGGCTTCCACCTCGACGAGTACATCGGCCTGCCATTCAGCCACCCCGCCAGCTTCCGCCGGTACCTCACGGAACGGCTGATCGACCGCGTGCACCCCGGCGTGTTCCACCTGATCGACGGCGAGGCGGCAGATCCTGCCGCCGAGTGTCAGCGGGTGGGGGCGCTGATCGCGGTCGAGGAGATTGACGTCGCCTTCGTCGGCATCGGGGAGAACGGTCACCTTGCCTTCAACGATCCCCCCGCCGACTTCGAGACGACCGAGCCGTACCTCGTCGTCCACCTCGACGAACGTTGCCGGCGCCAGCAACTGGGCGAGGGCTGGTTTGCAAGGCTCGACGACGTGCCCTCGCGCGCGATCTCCATGTCGATCCGCGAGGTCCTCCGGGCGCGACGCATCCTCTGCGTGGTGCCAGACCGGCGGAAGGCGGAAGCGGTCCTATCGTGCGTGGAAGGGGTCGTCAGCCCGCACCACCCCGCCTCGGCGCTTCAGCGGCATCCGAGCGTCACGCTGTACCTCGATCACGGGTCCGCGTCGCTCCTCGGCACGACAACTGGCGGCGCCCGCGAATCCGACGCGTGAGCTGCCTCGAGACTGCGCGGGAAGGTCCCATGCACTCAGAAATCACTCCTGCACGTAACGAGTGGATTTCGACCTCCCCCTCCTTTTCGACTCCTGTTTCATCGACGCGGCTACCGCCAAAAGCCGGCGGCAAAGTCCCGCAGATGATTCGGAACGCCGCCTGCTCCACGGCGATCCTCTTGTGAAAGGAAACTTGTTCCGCGGTGATGTGATTCCGTTCAGGAGTGTTCTGGAGCGCGGCGCACCCGACCCATTGTTGGCCTCAGTGGCGGAGACCGGCAAGGCCGATCTCGTGCAAGCTCTCCTCGACGTGGCGAAGCCAAGCCAGAAGGCGATTGACGACGCTTACGAACACGCCCTGGAGCAGAAGCGCGCCGAAGTCGCCGCCGTGCTGAAGAAGGTGGGTGCGCAGGAACCGGCGCCCGCGTTCAAGACCGATCCGAAGGTGCTGGAAGGCTACGCCGGTAACTACAGATCGGACAACTTCCCGCTGGCGATTAGAGTCTTCGTCAAGGACGGCAACCTGTTCATGCAGGCGGCCGGGCAAAGCGAGTTCCCGCTCAAAGCGCGGAGCGCAACCGAGTTCGAATTCAAAGCGGCCGGCGTCCAGGTGGGGTTCGCTTCGGATGGGAGCTTTACTCTGAAGCAGGGCCCCGGAAGCTACCTGTTCAAGAAGGTGGTGAACCCATGACTTGTCCCTACTGAAGACTCCGAAGGCGTTGGCCCCCTTGCACTTGTGCGCGCACCCATCGGTACGCTTGTCGGAATCCGTGCTCGCCGTCGCAGTCGTCGCCGCCCTGCGCTCCACCGCCAGGTCCTCGAGCTCGCCGCTGAGAATCCTCACGCTCCGCCATCAGCGGCGGTCCTGCGCCAACGGCCGCCGAAGCGCTTCCGCCTTGGGCGCGCCGACCGCCTCGTCTGGGTACTCCGGTCACCCCTGTGGAGCGCGTGGCGAGGGGCCGTCCAAATCGTGACGCCCGACACCGTCGTCCCCTGGCACCGCCAGGGTTTCGCGCTCTACCAACTATTACGCTGGACTGCTTCGAGCACTGGAACAGTTGTTCGATCTCCGCCTGTCGCACGATGCCCTCTCCGTCGACAAACGCGTGCTCTGGATGGTGTTCGCGAACACAGGACACTTCCTGATCCGCATCGCGTACCCGCCGGGGGGTGTCTCGAAGGCAGCATGGCCCAAGAGAAGATCGACGCGGCCGGTGAGCACGGGCAAGAGGTGAACCGAGCGGGCGCGGCCATCGGCGATGCCGAGAAGGCGTGTGCGGCGGCTCATCGGCGTATGCTCTACGCCTTGTTCGTCGTCATCTTCGGGGAGCGCCCGCTGGCAGTGACCTGGCAAGATCTGGCCAGCGCAGGGTTCGACGACTCACGTGAACCTGATATCGTCAAGTACTTCGACTACTTCTGAACGCGTCGTCAATTCCCCCACCGACGGCTGAACGTGCACCCGCAGGCGGCGGCAAGCACTGGATGTCAGCGAAAGGGATGTGTGGCGGATCGTCCAGGGCCGCCCGGTCGGCATTGCCCGACATAACGGCACGCGTTATTATGATCGTGTGATCCGCGGATTCCGCGACTCCGACACGGAACGGCTCTTCAAGCGGGAACCGGTCCGTCGGTTCGGAGCCGGCGTCCAGCGCGTGGCGCTCCGGCGGCTGAGACAACTGGACGCGGCCGTCGTGCTGGACGATCTTCGAGCGCCGCCCGGCAACCGCCTCGAGAAACTCCGCGGCGGGCGCGAAGGCCAGTTCAGCATCCGCGTCAACGACCAATGGCGTGTCTGCTTCCGGTGGAGCGAAGGCGACGCCAACGATGTCGAGATCGTCGACTATCACTGAGGCTGACATGGCAAAGAAACTGCCGCCCGTTCATCCGGGAGAGGTGCTCCTCGAGGACTTCCTCAAGCCGCTCGGTCTGTCCCAGTACCGGCTGGCGAAGGGCCTGAGCGTCCCGCCGCGGCGTATCAATGAGATCGTGCTGGCGAAGCGTGCCGTGACGGCCGACACCGCCCTCCGCCTCGCGCGGTTCTTCGGAACGTCCGATCGCTTCTGGCTGAATCTCCAGGCCGCGTATGACCTCGACACGGAACGCGACCGTCTCGGCGGCCGTCTGGAGACCGAGGTGGAAGTGCTCCGGCGAGCGAGTTGACCGTCTCCACAATGTCTCCACAACCCGGGTCGATTCCGGAGGACGACAGAGGACGGGAGTGAACAACCAGGCGGCCCGCAAGCCCCACGCGCTGAAGCACTTAGAACCAGAAGCGCCTCGCCATCAATAAGTTAGCGGGACCTCGCCCTTAGAGTTCGACTCCCGCCGCCTCCACCACATAATCCGTTAAGTGGTTCCATTGCAACTACTTAGCCGGCTTCGCATTCGGGGATGGTTCCCGCCGCCAATCCGCGCGCTATGTTGTTTCGTATCAATGACTTGGATTTCTGGGAGCGCCATTTCTGGCGGGCGTCTCCACAATGTCTCCACGATTGGGGTCGACGCCGGAGGACAGCCGGGAATCACGATTTTGATGCCTCACGCGTGAACTGGCTGGGATCACGTGACTGGTTTGCCCCAGGGCGGGCACTGACGATTCAGAGCCGCGCAGCACGGAGTCGGCTCAGGAACGCTGGCTTTGCCGCATGCCTGGCGCGCAGGGACTCGAGTCGTCTGCCGAAGGCCTCTCCCTGGCCGGAGCGCTTCGTCGCTTCGCGCAGTGCGACGAGGAGCGCCGTCGCGCTCGCGTACGACTTTGCGGTGCGGAAGCCGATCAACGCCTCGATGTCGCGCCATGCGGCATCCTGTCGGCGGCCGAGCGCATCAAGGTATTCGTTGCGAGCCCGTTCTTCGTCGGCCTTCTTCCGTCGATCGGCCGCGGCCGCTCGCTCTTCTTCGGCGCGCCGTCGCTCGTCAGCCCGGCTGGCCCGAGGACGCCGCTGCCTTCCTTCAGACGTGCCGGGAGATGGCAGTGCCTGCCGCACTCGAACGGTCGCGCTCCGGCCGCGGCGGGCATGTGTGGCTCTTCTTCGCCCAGCCGGTTCCTGCGTCTCTGGCACGGAAGCTAGGCTCCTACCTCCTCACCGAGACGATGGAACGGCGGCCCGACGTCGGCCTCGACTCGTATGACCGGCTCTTTCCGAATCAGGACACGCTCCCACGCGGTGGCTTCGGCAACCTGATCGCCTTGCCCCTGCAGAAACGTGCCCGGCAGCGAGGCAATACTGTCTTCCTCGACGGTGACGGTCGCCCTCACGCGGACCAGTGGGTCTACCTGTCTGAAGTCAGGACAATAGACACGGGACAACTGGAGGAGCTGGTTCGGATGGCCGATCGGAACGGACGCGTGGTGGCAGTGCGCCTGCCCGTTCTCGAGGAGGACGGCGACGAGCCGTGGACGCGACCTCCGTCTCGCCGAAGGAAGGACCTGTCGATTGCCGGTGAGTTGCCCTCGAATCTCCATCTCGTGCTCGAACGAGATCTACACCACGAGCGGCGCCGACGCCCGATCGAAGGTCGTCAGGTGGCGGCCGCAAGCGGCACCCGCAGCACATTCAGGTAGTCGGGTGATACGCGACGCATCTCGATCATGTTCTCGGCGCCCGCGAGTTCGCCGCGGCCCGGCAGCTCGACGCTGGAACGACGTCGTTAGCTTCCAGGCGCCCGGCCTGCGTCCTTCAGCCTCGCGGTCGCCGCGGCGTGGCCCGGAGCGATCGCCAGCGCTCGCTGGTAGCACTTCCGCGCCTTCTCCAGGTTGCCGCTCTCCCGGTAGGCATCACCGAGACCGACCTGCGCGTCGGCAGACTGGGGATAGCTGGTCGACCGATACTCGAGGACCTCGAGCGCCTTGGCGAACTTCTTCTCGCCGAGCAGGCTGTTGCCCAGGCTCCTGAGGGCGTCCTCGTCGATCTTGCCCGGCACGCCGAACCTCTCGAGACGGCCGTCCACCTGGCGCCGGATGTCGGCGAAACTGCTCTCGGTGAGCCGGCGGGTGATCCTCCAGCCCTGGAACAACACGCCCAGCCCCTCGACCAACGCATCGGGCGGGACGTGTTCGCCGTTCTCGATGACGCGGAGCCGACACGTGAGTCCGGCGGGCGCCTTCATGCCGATCGTCTCCTTGAGCGCGCCGTTCAGGCTCACCACGGTCGGGTAGTCGTACTCCCCCATCACGAGCACAAGGTCGCGCCTGCCGCCCTTGAAGGTGTCGACCAGGTTGTCCCTCCCGGTCCGGAACGACGGCACGCTGAGCGTCGCGCTCGCCGCGATGTAGGCGTTGGCGAGGTCGGGGTTTCGAAAGAGGGCGTGCACGGCGGTGAACCCGGTGTTGGAGGTCCCGTAGAGGATCCGATAGTCCGTGGTGCGATAGGTCTTCGCCACGCGCGGTATCAGTTCGTCGCGGACGAAGTCCAGGGTACTGATTGGCCCGTCCCCCGTCCTTGCTGCCGTCCGGATAGGTGACCTCCTCCGGGAAGATGTCCTTCGATCGATTGGTGTTCTTGATCCCGACGATGATGAACTCGGGGATCTCGCCCGACGAGGCCGCCTGCCGCACTCCGCCGATGACGCCGGAATTGAAGTTGAAGTCCCCGTCCATCATGTAGAGCACCGGGTACTTCTCTGCGGAGTCGTTGTACCGATCGGGCAGGGAGACCCAGAACTCGCGCGGTTCGCCAACTTTCGCGGACACCAGCGTGTCAACGCGAATGGGGATCGGCAGAGACGGAGTCTGGGACTCGACCGACGACCGACCGAGCGCCAGAACGGCGACGAGGATGAGTGCGGTTCGACCAGCCATCGGTATGGTCCCTTTCGTACGGGCAGCGCTCCACCGTGGGGCTTCTCTTCGGATTGGACGAAACCCGTGGCGCCGTCGCAGCGGAAATGTGACCGACCGGGGAGAGGACGGGTTGAACGCTGCGAATCACGAGATGGCTCCGGTGGTGTCCCCGGAGCGGCGCAGCCGCCCGCGAAGGGCGGCCGCAGGCTCACCGTTCACGCGGCGGCGTCACGGCACGCATCGCCCGACGTCGCTCGCGAAGCACGAGAATCGCAAACAGGGCCCAGGCGACCGCCGCAAGCGCGAGTCTTACGAGGAAGATCTCAATCGTGTCGGCGTAGAAGCGGACGAGCGCGAGCACCGTCAGGACCAAGGCCACCAACCGGACGGCGTGAAGCCATCGGCCGCCTCGCATGAGTTCCTTGGTCCGCACCAACGCCCGTGCCTCGGCGTCGGGTGCAATCGCCGCGTCGGCGGCGGGGAGCGCGACGGGGCTCTCGAATTCGGCGACGCACTCCGGATGGTCGGCGAGGAAGCTCTCCACCAGTGCCCTCGTGTCCTCGGTCGCCTCGCCGGAGGCATACACCGGCCACAGGTCCGAGATGACGTCGCGGGTGATCTTCGTCATGGTTGTGTCCTTCTGCGGCTCGCGGAGGCCGCGAGCCTGGTGCGCGCACGATGAATCCGGACCCGGGTGGCTCCTACCGACAGGCCGAGCGTCGCTGCGATTTCCTCGTAGGAGAGCTGACCGACGGCGCGCATCAGTAGGGCGGCGCGGTCGTTTTCCGGCAGCTCGGCGAGCGCGGCCAGGACCACACGGAGTTCGTCCCAATCGATCGTCGCCCGCTCGGGGCCGGCTACGGAGGCCGGGACGTGGGGACCGCACTCAACCACCTCCCGGGCCGCCCGCCGGAGGTCGATGGTCAGGTTCCTGGCGATCATGAAGAGATACGCCTTGACGGTTCCGACGCGGATCTCCCCGGGGGCCGTCCAGGCGCGCGCGAACGTCTCCGACGCGACATCCTCGGCGTCTGCCCGGTTCCCCGTCAGATAGAGGGCGAAGCGGAAGACGTCCGGCCAGTGGCGTTCGAACAGGCCGCCGAAGTCGAGCGTTCGCATAACTGGGAGAGAATACGCGGAAGCGGGCGGGCCGTTACAGGGGCGGGGCATTCTTGCGGTCGCCGGGCCCAACTCGACACCGCCGAATCCACGCGTCGCGCACCGTGCGGGCAGTAGCCCGACCCTCGTCGCCATCACCGCCAGGCCGACGGCGGCCACGGCGATGGTCAGCGGGTCGTCGGAGGACACCTCGAACAACATCGAACCGACGACGCGGTTGCCCGCCATGAACAGCGCGAAGCCAGGGTCAGCGCCGGCGCGCGAAGCACGCCACGGCCGACGACGCGAAGATCGTGTCCAAGGTACATCGCGGTACTACCGCAGGATCTTCGACAGCACGTGGTGGTACTGCTGCCCCACGGGGACCTTGAGGCCGCGGCGCGTCAGGAGAATCCAGCCGCCCTTGGTCCAGGGCTGGGCTTCCCGCACCTGTTCGAGGTTGACGATCCACGACCGGTGGACGCGCAGGAACCGCTGGGGATCGAGTTTGGCCTCGGCGGCCGACAGGGTGCTGCGCAGGAGATGGTTCGCGCGCTCGCAGTAGAGCTGGACGTAGTTCCCCGTCGCCTCGAGGCAGTGGATCTCGGTGGTGGGCACCAGCAGATAGCGTTCGTGGTCCCGCACCACGAAGTGCGGCCTCACTGCCTGCCGGCGCTCGTGCATCTCGAGCATCGCCTGGATGCGTCGCTCGAGTTCGTCGCGATTCGGCCGGTGCAGAAGCTCGCGAGCCCGGTCCAGCGATTCGAAGAACCGCTCCGGATCGATCGGCTTGGTGAGGTAGTCGAGCGCGTGCACGCGGAAGGCATCGAGCGCGAACTGATCGAACGCCGTGACGAAGATGATGATCGGCAGGGCGCCGTCCTTGCGCCAGATCTCCGCCACCTCCAGCCCGCTCAGGCCCGGCATCTGGATGTCGAGGAAGACCAACTGGGGGGCCTTCTCTCCGTAGGCCTCCAGGGCGGACGGCCCGTCGCCCGCCTCTCCGACAATCTGCACGTCGCCGTGCTCGGCCAGCAGTGTGCGCAGGCGCTCCCGAACCAGCGGCTCGTCGTCGACGATCAGGCATCGGATCATGATCGGCCCTCGTGAAGCGGGATCTGGATCCGCGCGCGGAAGCCAGCGTCTTGCGCGGTGTCGATGCTCAGGGTGGCCCGCTCGCCGTAGAGGGCGCCGAGGCGCTCCCTGGTGTTGCCGACACCGAGGCCCCCGCGAAGGGGCAGTGTCGCGCCCCGCCCGTCATCCTCGACCGTCAGGACCAGAAACGGTCCCTCGGACCGGACCCCGATCGCCAGTCGCCCCGGCCCGATCTTCGGCGAAAGCCCGTGGCGGATCGCGTTTTCCACGAGCGGGAGGACGACCAGGCTTGGCACCTGACAATCGAGCACCGACTCGTCCACGCACCAGTCGACGCTCAGTCGGTCGCCGAAACGCGCCTGCTCGATGTCCAGGTACTTCCTGATCAACTCCAGCTCCGTCCGCAGGCTCAGGGTTTGCCCGGAGGCATCGTCGAGCATCGCGCGCAGCAGGTCGGACAGGCGAACCAGGAGCCGGTCGGCGGTGGCAGGATCCCGATGCAGCAGCGTCGAGATCGCCTGCAGCGCGTTGAAAAGAAAATGGGGATGAAGCTGTCTCTGCAGCAGCGCGAGGCGGGCATCGGAGAGCTGACGCGCGAGGCGTCCGGCCTGAATCTCGTCCTCCTGCCGGGCCTGCGCGTGTGTCATGGCTTCGGCCCCGAGCAGGATCACGAAGTAGACGAAGGGCACGTTGAGGAAGCCGCCGAGCAGGTTCAGTGTCGTCGGCATCAAGGCGGTGAGCTGGCCCGCGTGCCACCCCGATGCGAAGCATCTCCACACCAGGCTGATGCCGCGCAGGATCAGCCAGTACGGGATGAAGACCAGCACCATGCCGAGGAGATGCCCGGCCACGAAGCGCCATACTCCCGGCCGCCCCCGCCGGACGCGCCTGTTGAAGGACAGGACCAAGGGAGCGAGAAAGGCCCATGGCAGGAGGCCGCCCAGTTCCATCAGGACCAGGTCCTGCCAGGGCTGGCCCCCGAGCCTCCCCTGGATGATCCACATGAGGGCGAGGCCCCCGAAGACCAGGAGGCGGAACCCCAGACGGTCCCAGGACAGCAGGAAGTCCGGCATTCGCCGGGTGCTCGCAGTCGTATCGGCCATCATCGTCGAATCCGCCGGTCCACTCGGCAGCATTCTCCACGGTTTGGCGGATCCGGTGCCGACTATTTCGCCGCGGGCGACAACGTCACTTCGAACACGCAGCGCTTGCTGCCACCGAGTTTCGATTCCACGAGCGAGACCTGGACCGGTCTCCCGAAGATCGTCTCGAACGCTTCCTTCTGGTACCCGACGGAGCAGTTGCAGAAGAAGGCCGGCGTTCGCTTGTTGTCCACCAGCGGGCAACTGCACTCGCCTTCAGCCACGGAGACGGTGACGATGCCCTTTTCCTTGTTCCATTGGAAGTCGGTGCCCCAGGTCTTCGCTGCCGCGCCGAAGTACGCGTCGGGGTCACCCTTGAACTTGACGCCGAGTTGGCCCAGCTTGGCGCACTCCCGGCCGACCTTCTGGAGGATCTCCGCGGAGGCTGGCGCCGTCGTCCCGGCCGCCATGAAGCCGACCATCTTGGCCACCTGATAGCGAGCGAACGCCAGCCGTTGGTCGGGCGCCTGCTGAGGCGCGGCCGCCAACGCCTCCGGCGGGTCGACAAGGCTCGCGACGCACCCACACACGCCGAGCCCGCACATCGTCTTCAGAAACGCTTTGCGATCCATGTGTCCTCCCTCGGGCCGGTACGGTCAGTCGCCCGGGCAACCCGAGATCTGGATTGTCGGGAACCCGTGGCAGACGCGCAGCCGGAATGTGACCAATCCAGGAAGATGAGGGATGAACGCGTGAGAACCCCCGGGCGAATGGCGTGATTGCGAGCACGCCCGCCGACGTTCATCACACCTCCGACGTTCGTCGCATTCCGGTTGCGCTCAGCTGACGTGGTGCCGAGGATGGGACAGAGGGCGAACCGGTGCCGCGTAGCGAGGCTTTCCTCTACGCTCGAGAGCCTCCCGGAGACGAAGAGCCGTTTCCGTTTGAACGAGGAGAGGGAGATTGACGTGAGCCTGGTAACTCCCGACGCGATTCCACCACGGCATAGCGACATACGGCAAGGCGAGTCACCCCGGCGCGCGCGCCCTGCTGACTCTGCCGGGAAAGGAGCGCATCCTCGAGCCGCTCGCGCTCGTCAACGACACGCTGGGCCGCACCGCCGGATCATTCCGTCGGAGGCCGCCGCCGTCGCGTTCTCAAGGCCCGTCGCCCGCGAGGGTGCCAATCGGCTCAGGAGAAGAGGCCGCGCGCCGGCCCAGGCTATTGCCTCTTGTTCCGGCGGCGACTACTCTGTTGGCCGTGACGCCACTCAGGGTCCGGTGGCAGGGTCAGGACCTCGCTTCTTCCGTGCGGCTCGCCGCATCGGAGAGCGCTGGAGCGGCAAGGTCGTGGCTCAAGGAGGATGAGATGCGCACCAAACTCGCGCTCGTGTCACTCGTCGCCGTGCTCGCCATGTGGGGATGTGGTGGCGGAAGCGGCACACCCGCGAAGACGGGAGGCCCAGCCGCCAAGAAAGCCGCCGCCGTGAAGATTGGCCTCCTGCTCGATAACCTGCACGAGCGCTGGGCGCGGGACCGCGACATGATCCAGGAAGTCGTCACCGACATGGGCGGCGAGCTGCTGGTCGCGACGGCCGACTCCGATCAAACCAGGCAGCTCGAGCAGGCCGAGAAGATGCTGGAGGACGGGGTCAAGGCGCTCATCGTCGTCGCGCACGACACCGATAAGGCCGCGGCGATTGTCGAGAAGGCCGCTGCGAAGAACGTACCCGTGATCGCCTACGACCGGCTGATTCGGAACGCGGACCTCGCTCTCTACATAGGCTTCGACATCAAGCGGGTCGGCGAGCTGCAGGCGGCGCACGTGCTCGCGGCCGCGCCGAAGGGCAACTACATCCTGATCGGCGGATCTCCCACCGACGGCAACGCGAAGGTGCTGCGCGAGGCCCAGATGAAGGTGCTCGCGCCCGAAATCAAGAAGGGCGCCATCAAGATCGTCGCCGACGGCTGGGCCACCGACTGGTCGGCGGATGCCGCGGCGAAGATCACCGAACAGGGCCTCGCCATGGGGAAAGGCCAGGTGGCAGCCGTCGTCGCCAGCAACGACGTGACGGCGGGCGGGGCCATCCGGGTGCTCGAGGCCCGCGGCCTGGCGGGAAAGGTGGCCGTCTCCGGCCAGGATGCCGAGCTCGACGCTGCCAGGCGCATCGTCGCAGGCACCCAGACGATGACCGTCTACAAGTCGCTGCGGACGATGACGCGGCTCGCGGCCCGGAACGCGGTGCTGCTGGCCAAGGGCGAGAAGGTGGACATCACGGCGACCGTGAACAACGGCAAGCGCGACGTGCCGACGATGATGTTCGATCCGATCGCGGTCAACGCCGAGAACCTCGACGGCCTCCTGATCGGCGACGGGTTCCTGAAGCGCGCGGACGTGTACGGGAAGAAGTAGGGCTTCGTCGCGGTGCAGGCCTCCCAACGCACCGGGGGCGACGGCATCCTTCAGCCAATTCGCCGACCGGCCAAGGCGCGCGCGCTCTCGGCCGGGACCACGCCGGCGCGGCGGCGACCGCGCCAAGGACAACGGCGCCGGGCCCACGACTGGGCGTCATCGTCCACCACGACGACGCCACGCGCGAGTTCGCCTACGACCGCGCGGAGTTCGATCGGAACACTCCAGCGCGGGCTCGATGAAGCCGCCACGCGCGGCTCGGTGCTCGTCAGCATGAAGGCCGCTTGGAAGTCGATCTACGCTGCGGCCCGCTGAAACCGCGCCGCCGATGAGGACGCGCCATCGGGCGTCTAGCGGAGCCAACCCGGGGGCACGCCCTGGCGCCGCGCGTCCTCTCTGATCTTCTCGATCTCCTTGACGCCGTTGTCGATCGCCTTCGTCAACCGCGCTATCTCGTCCTCGGCCTTCGCCCGCTCCTGCCCAATCCGCGCTCTCAACAGGACATCGTCGCGATCCACCCAGATAGTGTCGAAGCTGCTCAACTTCTCTTGGAGCGCTTCGCGGGCAGAGCGGTCACGGTCGATCCTGGCCTGGACGTCCTTCAGCAGGCCCTTCCAGTAGGCCTGGCCCTTTTCCTCGCCGGACGGCGTCTCGCGGGCTGTCTGTGCGGCAGGCTTGGCGACCGGGGCAGCGGAGTCGTCCGGTGAGGGAACGCCGGGTTTCGCGGCGGCGTCGCCAGGGCCCGGCGCAGGAGGGTATTTCGCCACGTCCTTGTCGGTGTAGACCTTTCCGGTACCCTTCACGGTCTTCTGACGCTCCTGCTCCTTCTTGGCGAGGTCGCCCAGGGACTGCGCCCCGGCGATGCCCACCCCCAACACGGTGACGGCGACCAGGCTGCAGACAACAGGTTGTCGTTTCATGGCGCTCCCCGCTCTGTGAGTGATTCGTCGGAGTCGGGGCGACGGGGCGGCGGGCGACCAAGCGGGCAACGAGCGACGCGCATCGGGGACGACTCCGTCATGCGCCGGTTGCCGGATCCAAGGCAGGACAGCAGTACCCTGCGCCTGCGCACGAGCGTTGTCAAGGCGCGGCTCCAGGTGTTTCGCGACGGCTCATGGCCGGCGCTGAGGGCAAACCCCGCGTGGTTGCCACCGCCACCGAAGCCAAGGGCGCGATGCTGGCATTCTTGGACGAACAAGGCGTGACCCGGTTGAGGATTGGACTGCTTGGGAAAGAAGCGCGCGTCGAGACCTGGGACGAGCGGAAACAGGTATGGCGGAACTTCGTCGGTCCCCAGGGTGTCTTCCCGGCTCGCTAGTCCGGATGGATGAAGTTCGCCGTCTGAACCGCGGACGAACGCGCCTCCGGGCCTACTCGCACCCGCATCCGCCACCACAGCGCGCCGCCATTCGCGCCTTCAGCTGTCCCTCCAGCCTGAGCGAGGTCGGCGTCGTGGCCAGGCCGCCAAGCGCGGTGCAGCGCAGCTCGCGCGGCATCTGCGCCGCCACCGCCATCGCGGCGCCCACCACCTCGTCGAACGGGATCACGGGGTCGAAGTCCGCCAGCGCCATGTTCGCGCAGGAGATCGCGTTGCTTGCGGCCAGCACGTTCTTCCCGAGGCACGGGACCTCCACGCGCGCGGCCACCGGGTCGCAGATCAGGCCGAGCATGCTCTGCAGAGCCAGCGAAGACGCCGCGACGGCCTGAGAGAGCGAGCCGCCGTTCAAGGTCACGAGCGCTGCCGCCGCCATCGCGGCCGCCGACCCGCCCTCCGCCTGGCATCCGCCGACTTCGGCTGCGAATGTCCACCGGCTCGCGATGAAGACGCCAATCAGGCCTGCCGCGAGCATGGCCCGCGCCATGTCCTCCTCCGACAGGCCCATCTCCTCCGCCACCGCCATGCACGCGGCCGGCAGGGCCGCACACGCGCCCGCCGTCGGCGCCGCGACGATCAGCCCCATTGCGCTCTTCACCTCCATGAGCGCCGCGGTGTAGAGAACCGTCCGGTTCAGGGCGCCCGCCTGCACGAGCCGCCCTTCCTCCAGGCGCCGTTTGAACGCGCCTGACTGGTGCCCGAGCAGACGGTCGTCGTAGTGCGTGCCCTCGATGCCCTGGGCGATCGACCGCCGTAACACGCGGACGATCTCCACCATCCGCCCCAGCACCTCGGCTTCGGAGAGATCGCCGCGCGCCATCTCGTAGGCGACCGCCCACTGCCACAACGGGATCTGCCGGCCGGCATCGTGCTCGATCAGCCCGGCGCACGTCTCGAACGGCACCTGGAGACCCGGGCGTGATCGCACCGGCAGCACCGGTGAGAGCCGCCTGACGTCGACGCCCGGCCATTCCGCGCGAATCTCTTGTGCCAGGCTCTCGTCGACGAAGTCGCGGCCGCGCACCTGGACCAAGGTTCGTCCCGGCAGGCGCTGCGTGAGCACCACGGAGTCCGCCGTCCGTCCCGCCAACCGCCCTGCCACCCGAGTCGCCGTCTCGTCGTCGCCGAAGAACAGCGTCTCGAAGTAATCGCCGCCAATCGAAACCGGGAACCCGTCGACGTTGATGACCTCCACCATGCCGCCGCCGGTGGAGACGGCAACGAGCGAGCGCTGGCCGCGCGCGTTGCGCAGCGTCAGGCGGTACGTATTCGGGTGGGGATCCCCGACATCGACGACGGCGAAGGCGAGAGCGACGCCGGCCTCGCGCAGCCAGCGGACGGAATCGGGCAGCCGGTCGTCGGTGGCTTCCCAACCGAGGAGGCCGCCGCACAGCCCCATGTCGGATCCCTGGCTCTCGTGCGTCGTCGGCAGCGAGCCGGCGCGATCGAACTCCACCAGAAGGCCTGCGATCTCGCCCTCCATCAGGTCGCGGGCGAGCCGGCCAATCCGCAGGGCGCCCGCGCAGTGCGAACTCGACGACCCGCGCATCACGGGGCCGATGACGTCGTTGAAGATGCTGATCTGCACGATGGGCTGACCTGACCTTTCGGTGGTTGATTCTCACCATCCTCTCACGAACCACCGGCCGGGCTTCCGCTTCTCGGCCGGCGCCGGCGGCGCCGCCCGATCCGACACCCTGGACGGGAGGACTTCGACCGAGTGCTCCACCGCGCGACGCGATGCTGCGAGATGCACGTCTGAACGGAGCCCCGGGATTACGCTGAGCAGAATAGGCGCGATGACGCACACAGGAGCGCTGAACAGCAACACCGAACCGTTGCTCAGAAATGGAAGCCCAACTTCACGCCGAATTCGTGCGTGACGTTCAGCGGTTCGTAGAACCCGAGCTGCTCGTGGGCGGTCACGTTGTTGACGGTAAACGTCGCGGTTTCATCACTTGCGGGCGAGGCACCGACGTGCCAGTGGATATAGGAAGGCTCCACCGACCACCGCCTGGTGAACTGGTACTGCGCGCTCGCGCGCAGGGCCCAGCCTCGATGCTGACCGAACGAGACGTTTGAGAAACCGTTGATGGTGAACGGGGGCGCTGTCGTCGTCGCCGGAACATCACCACCGCCCAAGGCCGAATCTCGCGTCGTTTGCCAACCATGAATCAGCTGGTCGTATTCCAGGTTGAAGCTGAGTGTGCGATGCGAGGCAACGTTCGTGCGGGCGGTTATGCCGAAGGGCAGATAGAGGTAATCATCCGTGCGGAAGCCGGGGACCCCAGTGGTCCCGTTCGACAAATGACGGAACCCCAACCCGCCATGAGGCGACCACGCCCACTTGTCGCCGATGAGGTCCTTGCCGACCAACCCGCGGGTCTCCACGTACCAGTCCCTGTCACCGCTCTCGCTGCACGGTGAGGGATCGCCCAGGTCCAACTCGTAGCCATTCGGCGAGGCGCTGTTGGGCCTGATCAGGAAAGGTGAACACCAGCCATCGTAAGTGACGTTTCCAACGATGCCCCGAACGTCCGTCCGCACAAACCAGTGCCGGCGCTCGCTGAGTGACAGCGTGCCCGTATACTCCCCCGTTACCTTCGGGCCGTGGATCGATATGCTCGTCGCGCTCGGCTCCGTATAGCTGTAGTGGCTCGGGCCGAAACTCAGTTCATGCCCGGTTCGCGTGGCCAAGCTGGGATCACCCTCGGCAACGCCCTGCGATTCAACGGGCGCCGACTGGGCACCAGGCGTTTGCGCGAGAGCCTGCGGTGAAATCAATCCCATGAGGGCGACGAGAAAGAGCGGGAATGGCACAGGTGGCATGACTCGTCGCCGTGGAACGATAGAACCGTCGTCGCGGAAGCGAAGTGCCGAGGGGTGTCCAGTGATCCCAACGCGCGGTGTTTCGGTGAAGCCACGGGCCGATCGCGACGCGGCAGCCCGAACGGCGTGCACCTGAGCAAAACAGATGCCCGAGCACGATTACGGCGCGCTAGGCTCGGAGCGCGTCCGCGGCGAGCGCGTGCGTCACGGTCGAGTTTGGATGCACCACAGTCTGAGAGATTCGGTGTAGGTAAAGTGGACGCGCACGGCTGCGCCCCGTTCTCGGGCGGCGTCCGCGCTCTCAGCGGACTTGCTGGCGGCTGTCTGCTGTCAGCTGTCTGCTGTTCATTACGCGCAGCTTCTGTGAACGATCGCTGTGGGCGAGCGGCGATTAGGCCGCCGCTGCGCTCCGTGCTTCGTGGCGACCGCGAAGGATGGCCCGCAGGACCGGAATGGTCGTCGCGGCGCCGATACCCACAAGCGCCGTGCCAACACGGCGGCGGCGCTCCGGTGACAGGCGTCCTGCGACCAGGAGTCCGATGCCGGCACCGAGGGCTGCTCGAGTCGCCACCGCCAGACCAAACACCGGCAGATTCAGAACAACTCGTTTCATGGTTTCACCCGCCTTGTCTTAGCGTCACGCCGAACGGCGCCTTTGGCAACGATTGCCTTTGCTCACCACACCCGGTTGAGGCGGCTCGCCACGCACGGACGGCCGGGCGTCGTCGAACGTAGTCTCCGCCGGTGCCTGCGCACCGGCCGTGATTCATTAGCCATGCAAGATCCTCCCGCTCGACAGGGGTCCCGTGGGCGCTTGCCGCTCATGTACGCTGCTTGTTAAGATCTGGGCAACCTGGAGGAGCAGCCGTGCCGGACCCACCGAGCGGCGGGTACCCCGTACTGATTGACGTAGATCCGCAACTGGGCGGACGCAATCGGCTGACCGTGGCCTTCCGCCCGATTCTCGCGATTCCTCACCTGATCCTCGTCGGCGCTCCCGGTTTTGCGCTCGGCCTCAACAGCGAGGTGATGTCGCCAGACGGCAGCACCCGGCACTCGGGCAGCCTGGGCGGCAATGGACTGCTCGGCGTCGTCGCGTTCGCGGGCGCTGTCGTCTCCTGGTTCGCCATTATCTTCACCGGGCGCCACCCGCGGGGACTCTGGGACCTGGGCCGCTTCTACATGCGCTGGCGGGCAAACGCCGTGGCGTACAGCGCATTGCTGCGTGACGACTACCCACCGTTTGGCAACGGCCCCTATCCCGTCACTTATGACGTGCAGTACCCGGAGCAGCGGGACCGTGTGACGGTCGGTCTGCGCCTGCTGCTGGTCATTCCGCACCTGGTCGTCCTGCTGATTCTCGACATGGCCTGGTTGCTGACGGCGCTCGTCGCCTGGGTGGCGATTCTGTTCACGGGGACGTACCCCGAGAGCCTGTATCGCTTCGGGGTGGCGATGATGCGCTGGACACTCCGCGTGGAAACCTACGTCTTGCTGATGAGGGACGAGTACCCGCCGTTCTCGCTGCAGCGGTGACCAGGCGGGAGCTGTCCCTGGCCGAAACTCCAATCAGGGCCTGATGCGCCAGCTGAGACTGGAACCCTGAGCGAGACGTCTTCAGAGAAGCATACAAACCTCGTGTGCTTCGTGTCCCGCTTGGAACGCCGCGAGTTCCGCTACCGGTCGTCCTTGGAGCCCAGGGCCCTGCCGGATTGTGGGGGTGCCGACCGCGCCGGCGTCCCCACGTAGCCGAGCGCGCGTAGCCGCGACAGTACGTCGACATCAGGCCCACCCATCGGCACTTGCCTTCCGTCCCGTTTCAGCGCCTCGAGGCGAGCGCGCAGCGACCGAGTCACATCCCGGCGCTCGTCGCTCAAGTCGCGCGTCTCGCCCGGATCGTCACCGAGGTCGAACAGCCGCGTGTCGCCCTCCTCGATCAACTTGAGCGAGCCCCGGCGCAACGCGTACCCGGGAGGATCCCCCTGGCGCAGCCACGGATACAGCGTCTCGGCGTACGCGTCGAGGCCGGCGTCACCCGAACGTCGTGCGCCCGGGCAGGAGGCTCACACCATCGATGCCGGCCGGTGGCGGCGCGTGCAACAGGGCGAGCACCGTCGGGAGCATGTCCACGGTGCGCACGACCGGCCGCACACGAAGTCCGGCCAGGCCCGCGAGCGGCGCCCGCAGGATGAATGGAACGTGGAGCACGCTCTCGTAGAGCCGTCGTGCGTGGGTGAACTCGCCGTGTTCTCCCAGGCTCTCCCCGTGATCCGCGACGACGACGACGACCGTGCGGTCGAGCAGCGCCCGCCGTCGGAGCCAGTCGATCAGCCGCCCGACCTGCGCGTCCATGAATGCCACCGACGCGTCGTACGGCCTCCCGGGATACGCGCAGCGATACGGCTCGGGCGGTTGGTAAGGAGCGTGCGCGTCGTAGAAGTGGAGCCACGCGAAGAACGGCGCCCGGCCGTGGTCGAGCCATTCGAGCGCCTCGGCCGTGACGACGTCGGCCGGGAGGCGGAGGGTTCGTTTCCCGGTTCGCGCTTCGACGGCGGAGGTGTCCGCGTACACGTCGAACCCTCGTGCGAGCCCCGTCTGCCGCCGCAGGACGTAGGACGCGACGAACGCGCCCGTGCGGTACCCTCTCCCGCGCAGGACCTCGGCGAGCACCGCCCGAGCCGGTCCGAGCTCGAAACCCGCGTTCTCGCGCACGCCGTGCCGGGGCGGGAGGAGGCCCGTAAAGAGGCTGCAGTGCGACGGCAGCGTCAAGGGTGCGGATGTCATCGCCTGATCGAACACCACGCCAGTCCGGGCCAGCCAATCGAAGTTGGGCGTCGTCACGAGCCGGGCGCCGTACGCGCCCAGTCGATCCGCTCGCGTCGTGTCGAGCGTGACGACGACCAGGTTCAAGCGGGGCGATGAAGGCAGGACCACGTCGAGGGCCTGGAACGCGGCCAGCCCGAGCGCGAGCGCGATCCCGCCACCGGCCGCCACCCACCGCGATCGACGCAACCTGCCTCGCGTCATTGCCCGCCGCCCGCGGCAACAACGGGAGTCGCAATCGACGCGCTGACCGAATACTCGACCTTCGCGCCGGGAGGGATCGGCTGATCGGCGCCGCTTCCCTCGTACCCGACGGCGAACGCAACGGTTCCCGGACCGACGACGAAGCTCGCGTCGGCCGGAGAGGTCTTCGTGCACCGCGCGTAGTAGCCGGCGCGACCGAACATGGCGCACAGGTCCTGGTTGGGCGCCGACCACGTGACATGGACCTTCAGCGTCGTCGCCCGTGCGAGGTTCAGCCGGTAGGTCTGGCATGGAATCGCCGACGAGTCCATAGGATCGAAGAGGCTGCACCATGGACCGTCCGCCCCAATGACGCCGGTGACGGCCTGATCCAGCTGTATCGCGATCGCGTTGGGGTCGTTCAGGAGTGAACTCGGAGGTACCAGCGGCGTGGAAACGGTCGTGGACGGCGACGCGGGAGTGGACGTCGCGCCACCGCAACCCAGGGCGGCAGTGACGCAAAGGACCAGGACGACCCGAACGACGTGGCGGGCATGGGCGCTCATCGCATCACCTCGGTAGGCTTGTGGCGTCGGCCGGCGTGAAGGAGGCGACGACCGACTAGTTGACGATCGCGTCAGGCACCTGCATGGAACTAACGTCGACTGGTCGCGGTCGACGAGCTGGCGTTGAACGCATACGTGAACGTGACCTCTCCGGCACCGCTGCCATAGACCTCCGTGTAGGTCCCGGAGATCTTCTCGCCCGCGACAACGGCAGTGAGTGAGCCGCCGGTTTCCGGAGTTGGCGCAGCGTCGGCTGGACATCCCATCGCGGCGTTCGGATCCTGGATCGCAGCCGTGATGGTGTCTCCCTTCTGGGTACCGACGAACTTCTCCGCCGGGTCAGCCAGCGGATCCCTGGGATCCGGAGGCGGCCCTTCGGCGATCAGCAACGTCACGGAGTCGCCGTCGCGTTGCACTCCGAGCGAGAGCGGCCAACTCCCGCCGACCTGTCCGGTGAGCTCCGAACAAATCGATCGGGACGCTACAATCGAGGTCCAAGTGAAGCTGCCCGTCAACCACGTCGGAGCGCCCGGTGACGGAGGTGCGGGCGTGGGCGAAGCCGAAACGGGGGACGGCAACGTCGATGGCTGGGTTGGTGGCGCGGCGGTGTCGCCGCAGCCGAACGCCAGGCCGCCCGCCACTACGGCGGCGATCGAAACGCGTGGGAGCGAGAGCGTTCTCTTCATGGCGACCTCCATGGCCACCGCGCCCCGGGTCTTCCTGCAATGGCCGCCATCCGACTGGAATAATGGAATGCAGAAGCGACAGAGTCCTACCAGAACTCTAGGAGTTTCCTAGGATTATTGAATGACAGGCGCTCGGACCCGCCGAACGCACTCGTCGTGGTGCCGACGAGCGGACCGACGCACGCGAAGTTCGCCGCATCGTCGATGGAGCCGGTTCCGGTGTAGGCAGCGTATTGCGGGAAGGGACAGAGCGGGCGTGTGCGGTTCACTCCGGGGCCCTGGGTGTGCGATGCCAGGATGGACGCGGGCGGCTGCCCTTCTTCGACCCAGTGTTCGAGCGCCGTGAGAGCATCGAACGTGTTCGGCCCGATGCCGCCTCCGCAGTGGTACATGCCCGGCGCCATGAACAGCCGCGCGTAGTCCTCCACCTGCCGGCGGCCGGCGTGACGGCGGAGCCCCCGGTAGTACTGGATCGTTCGATAAGGGGCTTGCGCGATATCGCCCCAGCCCTGGTAGATGATCATCTTGCCCCCGAAGCCGGCGAAGGCACTCAAGTCGTCCTGCACCGGGTCGATGATCTGCGTATCGATCTCTCCCGGCGTGAGGCAGCCGGGCCCGTCGCCCTGCGAGCAGGCCAGCGTGTTGAGATCGAAGTGGCATTGGCGAGGATCGTCGATGAGCCCATCGACCAGGCCGTCGGTTCCATCACATGCAGCCATCACCGCGTTGAAGACGACGGGCAACTTCGCCGTGGGAATCGGGGTCGCGAGCGTCGCCTGCATGTTCCAGTTGAAACCGACGCTCAAGCCCGAGAAGCCCACCACGGGTGACCCGGCGATGATGCCGTCGAAGTCGTCGGGATAGTGCTCCGCGGCCTGGATCCCGTATCGCCCGCTGCTCGAGCAGCCGTTGTAGTACGCGTGCGCTGGCCCGCTGCCGTAGTAGGCGGCGATCACCGCTGCGGCGACCGTCCTCGCCAGATGGACTCCCCGGTAGCCGAAGTCGATCTCGGCCGGTCGATTGTTCAAGCCGAACGACGCATCGAGAATGCTCCCGCTCGTGTGCCCGCCATCGGGTCACAGTGGCATAGCCCCGCGCAAGCGCCTGCGCTATTGCCGGGTTGCCGACGGGCGCGAAGGCTCCCATGTAGCCCTGGCGCGTGGTGAAAGCAGCTTGCCGTTCCAGCCGTCAGGCAGTCGGACCTCGACGCCCACTGTCGAGCCGGGCTCACCATGCGTCACGCCGACGACGCGACAGTGGGCCGGAAGAGTGGGCGTCTGTGTCACGACGGGCGCTGACGTGAGCACGGTGTCTGGGATGCTCAGTGAAGGCAGCGCCTCGCAGGCCGTCGTCGCCACCGGCGCTGGTCTTTCGACAACGGCGACACTCGCGTTCCTGCCAAGCAGGACGAGGGGGATTGCCAGCCAAAGGACTCGCTTCCCGGTCGCACGTGTTCTACCGGACTGGGTTGTGGGGGGTCGGCTTGTCACTTGTTCCTCCCTGGTTGCTACGCATTGCCGAGACTCGCGCCTGGCAGACACGAACATCCTGAGGACGTATTTCGGGCTGAAGCGGCGGAGGGTCAATGGCCCGGGCCTGTTATGCCTCTGCTCTCTGTAAATTCTGGTAACTCATTGAATCGAAGGCTGTTACATCCTGCTCAATCCAGTCCGTAATCCGAGAGGAACTGATGTAAACTCGGGGAAGGGCGGTGCGGACGTGCCGACGGAGATCTCCAACTCTCGCGTCTTGCGCTTCGGCGCCTTCGAGCTGGCGCTGCCTTCCGGAGAACTGCGAAAGCAAGGGCTCCGCGTGAAGCTCCAGGACCAGCCGCTTGCGGTGCTTCGTCTCTTGCTGGAGCATCCGGGTGCAGTCGTACCGCGCGAGGAGATCCGTCAGAGGATCTGGCCGGCTGACACGTTCGTTGACTTCGATGTCGGCGTGAACAACGCCGTCAAGAAGATACGGCAGGCTCTCGGCGACTCGGCCGAGACTCCTCGATTTGTCGAGACCATCCCTCGGCGCGGCTATCGCTTCATCGCGCCGGTCGCATTGGTCGACACCCCAGGCCCTCCTGTGGTTGCGTCCGCGGCGCTGTCGGAGCCCGCAGCGCCCACGCGAGTCACTCCTGCGTCATCGCCGCGCAGGGCCAGGCTGATCTGGCTGGGAATCGCGACCGTGGCCGCCGTCGTGGCTGGCGCGGCCGTTCTGGAGCTCGTGACGGTTGGCGCGGGAAAGCTGTCTGCCGTGCCGACCTTGACGTCGATCGCCGTTCTCCCGTTCGAGAACCTCTCTGCGCCTGAATCCGGTGACTACTTTGCCGAAGGCGTGACCGACGCCCTCATCACCGACTTGGCCCAGTTCAGCGGCCTGCGTGTCATCTCGCGCACCTCGTCACGGCAGTACCGCCGGACGACGAAGACCGCTTCCCAGATCGCGGGGGAACTACGGGTTCGCGCCATCCTCGAGGGCTCGGTCGTCCGCACTGGATCACGCGTTCGAATCGACGTTCAACTGATTGACGCGACCGAGGACCGTCACCTCTGGGCGCGGTCCTACGAACGAGACGTGCGCGACATTCTCGCCGTGCAAGAGGAAGTCGCCAGGCGCCGTCGCCGCGCAGACCGCGACCGCGGTTGGGTCGTCCTCCTCCGGACAACGCCGTCCGCGCCGCACGGGAGGTGAACCCGGACGCTTACGAGGAGTACCTCAGGGGTCGCTACTACTTGTTGGCTGGTCCGCCCCCGACCGCCGAGACAGCGCAGGCGGCGATTACGCACTTCCAGCGGGCCACGCGCATCGATCCGAGCCACGCTCCAGCATACGCAGGCCTGGCCGAGGCGTACGAACAGCTCGGGTTCGCGTACTTCACGCATACGCTGTCGCCTGCCGAGTCGATTCGCCTGAGCGAGGCCGCCGCGCAGAAGGCGGTCGCGATCGACAGCGCTCTGCCCGATGCGCATCTCGCCCTCGCAAGAGTCCGCTTGTTTCAGTGGCGCTGGTCGGAGGGCGAACGGGAGGCGCGTCGCGCCATGGAACTGGATCCCGCCAACAGCGCAGCGTATTCAGTCTATTCCCGGTACCTCATGTCATTCGGGCGGACCGGTGAAGCCGTGGCGGTGGTGAGGCGCGCACTCGATCGCGATCCGTTTTCCCGCCAGATCAACGGCTTGTTGTCCTGGTGGCTCTTTCAGGCCCGGGACTACGAGGGCTCCCTCCGGCAATGTCGCGTGGAAGTGGACTTGAATCCGTCCAACCCGCATGATCGCTGTTTTGGCCAGGTCTACGAACAGCAAGGCAGGTATGCCGAAGCGGTTGAACGGTATCGCCATTTCGCTGGACTGTTCGCGGATCCGAACGCAAATGCGAACGCCCGTGCCGAGTTGGCGCGCGTCTGTGCCCGCTCGGGCCAGCAGGCCGAGGCCCGGAGCCTGTTGAACGACGTCGGAGGACTCAACCGGCCCGACACCGCTTACCCGATCGCCCTGGCCTATGCTGCGCTGGGTGATCGCGATACGGCATTCCGGTTCCTGGAGAAGGCACTCGCGGAGCGTTCGGGGTGGCTGGCGCTCTTGAGAGTCGAACCCGCCCTGGATCCTCTACGTGATGATCCCCGCTTCAAGGATATCGAACGCCGACTCGGCTTCGACGCTCTGCGCTGACGTGACGCGCCGGCACTCCGTTCCGCCCGGCAACGGCAAGCGGCCACTTCGCCAGACTGTCATCTTCGACAGTTGATCTGGGCGTCGGGCCGATGGATGCTAACAGCCGCTCAGGCTGGCCGCCGGGTCCGACATCCCCAAGCGGATTGATCAAGGAGGAATGGCCGTGGACATGAACACGCTTCTCGAGAGCGCGCGCGTCACCCTAATGGCAGCCGCCTGGAAAGTGGCAGGCGCCGTGGTTCTCTGGCTCGTCGGGCGCTGGCTGATCGCGTTTGCGCTCAGGCTGTTGCGCCGCGCGCTCTCGCAGAACCAGTTCGACGCGACACTTGCCCGCTACATGCAGACGGCGCTCTCGATCATCCTGAACGTCGCGCTCGTTGTCGCGATCCTCGGGTTCTTCGGCGTCGAGACGACGACGTTCGCGGCGCTGCTCGCTGCGGGCGGCATCGCAATCGGCGTCGCGTGGGGCGGTCTTCTCGCCAACTTCGCCGCCGGAGCCTTCCTGGTCTTCCTGCGGCCGTTCAAGGTGGGCGACTTCGTGACGGTCGGTGGCATGACGGGAACGGTGGACGAAGTCGGCCTGTTCGGCACCGTGATCAACACGCCGGACAACGTCCGTACGATCATCGGAAACAACAAGGTCTTCTCGGACACCATCCAGAACTTCTCGGCAAACGCCAACCGCCGCGTCGATCTCACCGTGACAATCAGCAACGCGGTCGATCCTCGCGAGGCCATCCGGCTGCTCCGCGCGGACGTGTCGAGCATCCCGAACGTGCTTTCTTCGCCCGCCCCGGACGTCGATGTGCTGCAGTTCACGCCGGCGGGCCCGCAGCTCTGTGTCCGCCCCTACTGCGCCACGGAGCACTACTGGCAAGTGTACTTCGACGCCAACAGGCTCATCCGGGAGACGTTGGCAAAGGCCGGGTTCCCGGCCGCGGTACCCACCTATAACGTGACCGGGATCGTGCCGCCGGTCTCCGGACAGGCGTAGGCGGGTTTTCGAGGTTTGTCAGGCCGTTCGACATCTCCCCGGATGGCAAGCGCGTCGTATTCGTTCGCGTCACATCCGAGAGCCACGTCGTCAAGATCGGCGGCTTTCGGTAGCAGGCACGGACGCGGTCTCGCTGGACTCCCTACCCCGGACCGCGCGAGTCGGCGCGATCCCGTCCTTGAGCAGTTTGTACCGCACTCCATCCACGAGTGCAAGATAGGAGGCCTCCAAGATGTTCTCGGACACGCCGACGGTCGTCCAGTTCTCGTCACCATCTGTCTGTTGGATGAGCACCCGAACCTTGGACGCCGTCCCGTGGCCGTCGTCGAGCACCCGCACCTTGTAGTCCGTCAACTGAACGCTGCGGAGAGGCTCGAAGAACTGCTGGAGCGCCTTGTGCAGCGCCTGATCGAGCGCGTGAACGGGGCCGTCACCCTCGGCCACGGTGTGGACGGCGTCGTCGCCGACGTAGATCTTGACCGTCGCCTCGCTCGAGAATTCGCCGCTTCGACGCAGTTCGCTCACGACCCGGAAGTTGTCGATGTCGAAGAAGGCCAGTTCGCCGTGGGCCGCGGTCTCCATGAGGACGCGCACCGACGCTTCAGCGGCTTCGAACTCGTACCCCTCGTGCTCGAGTTTCTTCAGTCGGCGCAGCGCGAGCTTGAGAGCCTCGTCCTGATCGTCGAGCTTCAGGTCCATTTCACGCGCTTTGTAGAGGAGATTGCTCTTGCCCGATAATTCAGACACCAGGACACGGCGCCCGTTGCCCACCTCCTCGGGCGTGACGTGTTCGTAGGTCGAGCTGTCCCGAATGACTGCGCTGACGTGGATGCCTCCCTTGTGCGCGAACGCGCTGCGGCCGACGAAGGGCAAGTCCCGCCGGTGAGGCAGATTCGCGATCTGGCTCACGAACCTGGAAACGCTCGTGAGCCTCGCCATGCGGTCCCTGCCAATGGTCTGGTGCCCCATCTTCAACTCCAGGTTCGGGATCACCGAGCAGAGATTGGCGTTGCCGCAACGCTCGCCAAACCCATTCACCGTTCCCTGGACGTGTATCACGCCGCACTCGACCGCGGCGAGGCT
Organism: uncultured Acidobacteriota bacterium; assembly: GCA_963724775.1. Classification (GTDB taxonomy): domain Bacteria; phylum Acidobacteriota; class Vicinamibacteria; order Vicinamibacterales; family Fen-181; genus CAVRWB01. The sequence goes on along the minus strand of CAVRWB010000008.1, from coordinate 413,412 downwards.
GTTGGCCACGGCGAGTTCGGAGTCGTTGTGGGCATGAATGCCGAGGGGACGATGCACGACGGCTTGGGCTTTGCGGATTGCACGGGATAGCTGAGGTGTCATACTGCCGCCATTGGTATCGCACAGTACGATCAGATCGGCTCCGCCTTCCTGAGCGGCGACGAGCGTGGCCAGGGCGTAGGCGGGATTCGCAGCAAATCCGTCGAAGAAGTGTTCCGCATCGTAAATCACTTCCCTGCCGGCAGCCTTGAGGTAGGCAATCGAGGAACGGATGACATCGCAGTTCTGCGGCAAGGAAATTCTGAGCGCGGTCGTGACGTGCAGATCCCAGGACTTTCCGAAGATCGTCACCGCTGGCGTGCCTGCATCGAGGATCGACTTGAGGTTCGGGTCGTCCTGCGGCGGGTATCTTGGGTGTGCGGTGCTGCCAAAGGCCGCCAACCTGGCTGATTGCCACGGGAGAGCCATCGCCTTCCTGAAGAACTCAGCGTCCTTCTCGTTGGAACCGGGCCAGCCACCCTCGATGTAGTCGACACCCAGGTCATCGAGCCTTCGGGCCACCCGCAGCTTGTCCTCGACAGAGAACGTCACCGTCTCGCTTTGAGTGCCGTCCCTCAAGGTCGTGTCGTAAATCTGGACTTTCACGTTCTGCCTCCCAGGACAATAAAAAAGGCCCTCACCCGGGTTTCGGATGAGAGCCTTTCGTATGCTCGAATGCGCTTCTCTATCCGCCGGGCGATGGGCCCGCGATGATGGTACGGCTAATGACGATGATGCGGCTGGCAGGCGTCTTCATGGTCGTATCGGCGCTCGGCGTGCGTAGACCCACGGGGACTTTGCCACACTGACCTGGTGCCTGTAAACACCATTCTGCAGGGCTGTCATTCTGCGGGGCGAACGAGAAGAGCCCACGCGACAAGTGGAGGACACACCAGATCTTCCTGCAGCCGTGCGTCCCCCTGTGTCTCTGTGCCCTCGCTTTTGGCGGATCCGCTTCACTGGAAGTTGATAATGTTGTCCGGCGCCGTTTGTTCCCCAGAACACCCGTGAAGGAACTTGTGCTTCGTCGCGTGTCATATCGGGCCCTCGTCGCCCTGCTCGTTCTCCTGACGTGGCCGTCGATTGCGGGCGGTCAGCCGGCGGTCGCGGCGGCACGCAGCGCGCCCCGCCTCACCGCTGTTCGGGCCACCGGGAAGATCACCGTCGATGGCCGCCTCGACGAAGAGGACTGGCCGAAAGCCGGCCCCGCGAAGGACTTCCTTCAGCGCGACCCCGACGAGGGCAAGCCCGCGACCGAGGCGACCGAGATTCGCATCCTCTACGACGACGATGCCGTCTACATCGGCGCGAGGATGTTCGATTCGGAGCCGTCGAAGATCGCCAGACGACTGACGCGCCGCGACGGGGACACCGATGGCATCGCGGATTGGATCGCCGTGGCCTTCGACGCGCATCACGACCGCCTCACGGGCTCCATGTTCTCGGTGACCGCCGCAGGGTCGGTCGGCGACGGCGTGCTGTTCAACGACTCCGGCGAAGACGAGGCGTGGGACGGCGTGTGGGACGCGGCGGTCACGATTGACGACAAGGGCTGGACCGCGGAAATGCGCATCCCCTTCTCTCAACTGCGCTTTTCCGCCGCCGACCGTCAGGTCTGGGGCTTCCACGCGGTGCGGATGATCCAGCGCAAGAACGAGGAGACGTGGTGGTCGTTCGTGCCCAAGAAGGAGGAGGCGGTCGTCTCCCGGATGGGAGAGCTCGACGGGCTCGACGGCATAGGCAGCCGCCGCCACCTGGAGCTGCTGCCGTACGCCACGGCTCGCAGCGAAGTCAACGGGACGGTCGAACCGGGCAACCCCTTCAACGACGGCCGCACCGGCACGGCCGCGGCGGGCCTCGATCTGAAGTGGGGCTTGACCAGCAACATGACGATGGACGCCACGGTGAACCCGGACTTCGGGCAGGTCGAGGTAGACCCGGCGGTGGTCAACCTCACGGCGTTCGAGACGTTCTACGAGGAGAAGCGGCCGTTCTTCATCGAGGGCTCCCAGGCGTTCAGCCGGTTCGGCCGCAACGGCGCCAGCAGCTACATGGGGTTCAACCGGACGAACCCGACGCTGTTCTACTCGCGCCGCATCGGCCGCGTGCCCCAGGGAGCGGCGCCCGCCGAGTATGCCGACAGCCCATCGGCCACGACGATTCTCGGCGCCGCGAAGCTGACGGGCAAGACGAGCCGTGGATGGACGGTCAATTTCATCGATGCCGTCACAGGGCGGGAGTTTGCCGACACGGCCACGGGTGACCAACGCGCGCCGGACCGAGGTCGAGCCGCTCACCAACTACCTGGCCGCGCGCGTGCGTCGCGACGTGGGCCAGCGCGCGGGGTTCGGCATGCTGGCCACCGCGGTCAACCGCGACCTCGGCGATCCGGCCCTCGCGGCGCAGCTCCCCGCGAGCGCCGTCATCGTCGGCGGCGACGGCCACCTGTTCCTCACCGGGAAGCACGACTACGTCGTGACCGGCAGCCTGTCGACCAGCCGAGTGGCCGGATTGACGACGGCCATGTCTCGGCTGCAGCGGTCGTCCGCGAGGTACTACCAGCGGCCGGATGCCACGCACCTGGCGTTGGATGCGGAGGCCACGGCGCTCTCCGGGTGGAGCCTCCAGACGGACTTCAACCGGAACAACGGCAACGTCAGGCCCAACGCGTCGTACTGGGCTGTCAGCCCGGGCTTCGAGGTGAACGACCTGGGCTACGCCACGAGCGCCGACCGAACGGGCGGTCACGCGGGGGTCGTGCTCCTCAAGCAGACCCCGGATCGCTTCAGCCGCAGCCGGCACGCGATCTTCGCGAAGTGGAACGTCTGGAACTTCGGCGGCGACCCGCTCGGGGACGGCTACTACGCGAGCTTCGGAGCGACGCTGCGCAACTACTGGTCGTTCGGCGCGACCGCGCAGGCGGGATCGTGGGTGTACAGCGACCGGCTCACGCGCGGCGGGCCGATCATGCGCTCGCCCGGGTTCACCGTGGTGTCGGGGGAACTCGAAGGCGACGAGCGCAAGCCGGTGGTCTGGTCCATCGACGGCAACTACGAGTCGACTCGTGACGGGTCGTGGTCGGGAAAGGGCCAGGTGTCCCTGACATTCAAGCCGCTGCCGTCGCTCAGCCTCGCGATCGGGCCCGAATTCACGCGGGACGTCACGCAATCTCAGTACGTCCGGAGCGTGGCCGATGCGGCCGTGGTGGCGATGTACGGGAAGCGCTACGTGTTTGCGGCCATCGATCAAACCGAGCTCGTGATGGACACGCGCGTCAACGTGATGCTCAGGCCCGACGATGTCCATCCAGGCGTACATCCAGCCACTGCTGTCGGTGGGGCAATACTCCGGCTTCAAGGAGGCGGCGCAGCCGCGGACGTACGACTTCCTGAAGTACGGCGAGGACGGCGGCACGATCGCGTTCGACCCGGAGGCGGGCTCGTACCTGGTGCAGCCGGCGGTGGGATCAGCGTTTGTCATCCCGAACCCGGACTTCAACTTCGCGTCGCTGCGCGTGAACGCGGTGTATCGCTGGGAGTTCAAACCCGGCTCGACACTCTACGTCGTCTGGACCCAGCAGCGCGCAGACGAGGACGAGCAGGGCCGATTCGCGTTCAACCGCGACATCGCGCGCATGATGCGCGCGCCCGGCGACAACGTCTTCATGGTGAAGATGAGCTACTGGTTCAGCCGGTAGTACTCCATATGGCACAGCAACGGAACGGTTCCGCCGACGCCAAGGTGGTGCACGGGGCGCGGGCGACCGCGCGCCCGGCCGATGCCGTGGCGGCCATCATCCGGGATCGGGATTTCGGGCGGCTCCGCGACGTGCTGCGGAACCGGCCGGCCAGCGACGTGGCGTCCGTCCTTGCGGGGCTGTCGCTCGACGAGCGTGTCCTGGTCTTCCGCATCCTTCCTCGCAGGCAAGCGGCGGCCACCTTCGCCTATCTCTCCGTCCCCGAACAGGAGGCCCTCCTGCGCGCGATGGCGTCGGAGGAAGCCGCCGCCCTGCTGAACAACATGCCGCCGGACGACCGCACGACCTTCCTCGAAGAGCTCCCGGCCGAGGCCACGCGGCAGCTGCTTTCCCTGCTCACTCCGGAGGAACGCGCCGAAGCGGTCCGCCTGCTGGGCTATCCCGAGCATTCCATCGGGCGCCTGATGACGCCCCACTACGTGGCGTTGCGCGAGAGCTGGACGGTGGAGGAGGTGCTGGATTACGTCCGCACGCACGGAGAAGACAGCGAGACGCTGAACGTGCTGTACGTCGTTGACGACAAGGGGCTGCTCGTTGACGACATCCGCATTCGCGAGTTCCTGCTCACGCCGAAGTCGAACACGGTGAGCCAGCTCATGGATCGCCGGTTCGTGTCGCTGAAGGCGACCGACGATCAGGAAACGGCTGTCCGCGTGTTCCGGGCGGAGGACCGGACGGCGCTGCCGGTCACCGATTCTGCCGGCATCCTCATCGGCATCGTAACCGTGGACGACGTGCTCGATGTCGCGGAGCAGGAAGCGACGGAGGACCTGCACCGGTTCGGCGGCAGCGAGGCCCTGGACGAGCCGTACATGCACGTCCGGTTCGCGAGGATGATTCAGAAGCGCGCGGGGTGGCTGACGGCCCTCTTCCTCGGCGAGATGCTGACGGCCACGGCGATGGGCGCGTTCGAGCGTGAGATCGAGAAGGCGGTCGTGCTCGCCCTGTTCGTGCCGCTGATCATCTCGAGCGGCGGCAACTCCGGGTCCCAGGCGTCCACGCTCGTCATCCGCGCGCTGGCGCTCGGCGAACTGAGCCTCCGCGACTGGTGGCATGTCATGCGCCGCGAGTTCGCCGCGGGGCTGGCTCTCGGCAGCATCCTGGGGACGATTGGCTTCCTGCGGATCACGGTGTGGTCGGCCTTTTCGACACTCTACGGACCGCACTGGTTCCTCGTGGCTGTCACCGTCGCGCTCGCGCTGGTGGGTATCGTCCTGTGGGGCACGCTCGTCGGCTCGCTGCTCCCCTTTGGACTGAGACGCCTCGGCTTCGACCCGGCCGCATCGTCCGCGCCGTTTGTGGCCACGCTCGTCGACGTCACGGGCCTCGTGATCTACTTCTCGGTCGGCCTCGTGGTGCTGCGCGGGACGCTTCTCTGACATGGCGTTGTCGGCTCGGCTCCGCTTCCCGTCCACGATTAGCGCACGATCAAGGGTAGCCAGATCGCGCATCCGGCATCGCGTTCCGGCAAATGTGTTGCCGGTGGTACACTCGCTCCATCGAGGGAGAACGTGCCGATCCCGGAAAACCATCAGGCTGGCAGGTGGCTTCGTTTCGGCGTGTTCGAACTGAATCTCCGCGCCGGCGAGCTGTTCAAGCGGGGCCTCCGCGTTCGCCTCCAGGAACAGCCGTTCCAGGTCCTGGCGATGCTCCTCGAACACCCAGGGGAGGTCGTCACCCGGGACGAGCTCCAGAAGCGGCTGTGGCCTGCAGACACGTTCGTCAATTTCGACCACGGGGTCAACAAGGCGATCAACAAGCTCCGCGACGCGCTGGGCGACTCCGCCGAGAACCCCCGCTTCGTGGAAACCGTGGCCCGCCGCGGCTACCGCTTCCTCGCGGACGTCACGCCCGCCGACGGACCCGCCGCTGGCAGTGCGCAGCCGGCGGCTCAGCCTCATCGCGCGCCCGAGGCCGGCGACCGTCCGGGCGTCACTGATCCACCCAGTGCACGGCCGCGTCGGCTGCCGCCGCTTGCGTGGGCGGCGCCGACACTCGCCGCGATCGTGGTGCTGGCCATCCTCGCCGTCTGGAAGCTCGAAGACCGCCCATCACCCGTCATTCGGTCGCTGGCCGTTCTTCCCCTGGAGAGCCTGTCGAACGACGCGTCGCAGGACTACTTCGCCGACGGCATGACGGACGAATTGATCGCCAATCTCGGCCAGATCAGCGCGCTGCGGGTCATCTCGCGGACCTCCGTCATGCCGTACAAGCACGCGCGAAAGCCTCTGCCGCAAATCGCCCGCGAGTTGAACGTGGACGCCGTCGTGGAGGGGACCGTGCTGCGTTCCGGCAACCGGGTGAGGATCACCGCGCAGTTGATCGAGGCCGCCGCGGACAGGCACCTGTGGTCCCAGAGTTACGAGGGCGAGTTGCAGGACACCCTGGCGCTCCAGGGCAAGGTGGCGAGGGCCATCGCGGGCCAGATCCAGGTCAGCTTGAATCCGCGGGAACAGGCCGTGCTGAAGCGCGCAAAGGTCGTCGATCCGGACGCCTACGTCTCGTACCTGAAGGGACGCTTCTTCTGGAACAAGCGCACGGCGGAGGGCCTGAAGGCTGCTCTCGCCTACTTCAATCAGGCGATCGAGGAGGACCCGTCATACGCGCAGGCGTACTCCGGACTGGCCGACACGTACGCGTTGCTGGGCGATTGGCAGTACGCGGTGCTGACGCCCAAGGAAGCACTCCCACGGGCGAAGGCCGCGGCGATCAAGGCGCTGGAACTGGACGATGCGCTCGGCGAAGCGCATAACTCGCTGGCCTTCTGCCTGGATGGCTTCGACTGGGCGTTCGATTCGGCCGGGAAGGAATTCGTGCGCGCCATCGATTTGAACCCGGGGTACGCGACGGCGCACCACTGGTATGCCTGGCACCTGGCGCTGCTGCACCGGTATGACGAGGCGCTCGTGGAGATGAGAAAGGCGGAAAGCTCGGACCCGCTCTCTCTCATCATTGCGGCGGACCTGGCGGAACTCCTTGCCCTCGCGCATTCCGTCGACGACTCGATACGACAGAGCCGCAAGGTCATCGAGATGGATTCGAGTTTCGGGCTCGCGCACAATCATCTCGGGCAGGCGTACCTGCAGAAGCACGAGAACAAGGAAGCGATCGAGGAACTTCGGACGGCGGTGCAGCTGTCCGGACGTGCACCGACCTGCATCGCCAATCTCGCCCGCGCCTGGGTCGCGTTGGGCAAGAGGAGCGAAGCGGAGACGCTGCTGAGCGAGCTGAAGCGGCGGTCCGGCCCGGGGCACTCCTACGGTTCGGAGATTGCCGTGATCTGCGCGTCTCTCGGGGATCGGGACCAAGCGATGCAATGGCTCGAAAAGGGGTTCGAAGAGCGGTTCAACCCTGGCGTTCTGCTCCGGCCGGGTTTCGATCCGCTGCGCTCGGACCCGCGCTTCCAGGACCTCGTGCGTCGCGTCGGCCTTCCGCAGTGATGTGGGCAGTCGGACGGGTCACATTCGCCGTCAGCGCTTCAGCGCTTCACTCCAGTGCGCGACCACGGTGAGACTCTCGCCGCGCGGCCCCGCGACGGGGTCGATCATGAGGAACTGCTGGCCGTCCGACGTCACGCTGTATTGAGGAAAGGGCCCGCTCGTCAGCGCTCCAGTCCTGAAGAGCTCGATCGGCGATGCCGCCTCGAAGGTGGGCGTGTAGGCGACCTTCACGGACATCATCGCGCCCGCCGGCGAGAGGTAGAACAACTCCCTTCCGTCTTTTCGCCACCTCGGTTCCAGGCCGTAGTCTCTCGAGACCTGGAGTCGGGGTCTGCCTTCGGGGAATGGCACCACGTAGACCTCTGAACGGCCCTGTTCGTTCTGGGTGTACGCGACGAAGCGCCCGTCTGCCGTGAATCGCCCGCACCCCGTGGCGAGTGTCGACTCGATGAACGTCGTGGACGCCGGCTGGCCCGCCGACGCGACCACCGTGCAGGTCGTTCCCTCTTCCACCAGCAGGCGTCCGTCTCTCGAGACGTCGGCCAGGCGCCCGCGAGTCTTCCAGACGAGTTCCTCCTGCCCGCTGCCATCAGATCGCTTGCGGTAGATACCGGCGGCGTCACGACGTGAATCGAAGAACACCTCTCGTCCATCGGGCGACCATCGCGCGTTGAGCGATTCGGCGCCGAACGTCAGCCGGGAGCTGACTCCCCGGGACAAGTCGATCGTCCACAGATCCCCGGTGAGCGTCATCTGCGTTCCGCGCATCTTGACGAGGGCCTTCCGGCCGTCCGGCGACAACTCCACGCCTCGGAAGAGGGCGCGCGTACCCGGGAGCGTGCGCGAATTCCCGCGGCGGTCAACCCATTTCAGCTCGCCTTGCTCCACGTCGCCCTCGTGGTAGGCGATCGACCCGTCCAGCGACACCGATATTGCTGACCCGCCGTTGTCGGTGTTCACGCTCACGCCCTGTGCAACCGCGAGTGGCTCACCTTCGAGCTCCAGGCGGGAGAGGTTGAGCCGCTGGGCAAAGAGCACCGAGTCGCGAACGAACAGCAGGTACCCCGGGTCGACGTACTCGGCATGCGTCGGCGTGTGTATCAGCAGCTTGCTGTCGTTCGCATCCAGGGACCGCACGTACACGCCACTGTGTTCCGGCTGTCGGCTCCGTACGAGGTAGATGAATCGTTTGCCCCCGGGCAGGAAGCGCGGGTGCAGGTGCTCTATCTCGTTGCGAGCGAGGTCCACGGTTGTAACGGGTGTCGCCGTGCCGCCGCTGGTAGCCACGCGGTAGATGCCGAGCTTGTCTATTCCCGCGAACAACACCACTCCCTCTTGGTTCCACGCGCCGCTCGAATCAGTCGACGCGGCAGCCAGGAACTGGGTCGGCCCGCCGTCGGACCTCACTCGCATGAGCCCACGCGCCGTGAAGTAGCCGAGGTGGCGGCTGTCCGGAGACCAGAACGGAAAATGCGCGTCCTCGGCACCCGCGACGGCGTGCGACTCGCCGCTGGCCAAGGAATACACCCAGACCTGGCGCCCCTGGCCGGCCAGCACGACGTACGCGAGCCTCGTTCCGTCGGGCGACAATGCCAGCTGAACCCCCGAGAGGTGCATGTTCTCTGGCGGCCGCACCGCGACACGGACCGCCGGGACGCGTGTCGCCACCTCGCCCTGTCTGGATCCTCGCGCCACCACGAGATACGCGACGACCAACGCCAGCACCAGGGCAAGGAACGTAGCGAGGTATGCGGCAAACCGCCATGACGAAACCCTCGGCCCTCGCGCCACAGCGGCGCCGGGCCGAACCGACTCAGGTGCGTGCTGAGCGATCCACTTCAGCTCTCGCATCAGGTCGCCCGCGGTCTGCCAGCGCTCGTCTCGCTCCTTGGCCAGGCAACGCGATACGACATGGTCGAGCAGCGGTGGTGCTAGTGGACGGAGGGTCGAGATCGCGGGCGGCTCGCTCTGCATGATCGCTGCAATGAGGCTGGCCTGACCGCGCCCTTCGAACGCCTTGCCACCGGTCACCATCTCGTGTAACACGGCACCGAATGCGAAGATGTCGGTCCGGGCGTCGGCTTCCTTGCCTTCAAGCTGCTCCGGAGCCATATACTGCAAGGTGCCGAGGATCGCGCCCTGTCCGGTTAGCGGCGGGGCGGTCGGCAACCTCGATGAGCCGTCGGGGCCCGCGATACTCGGATTCTTCTTCGCAAGCCCGAAATCCAGCAGTTTGGCGCCTGCCGGGGTCAGGAAGATATTGGCCGGTTTCAAATCGCGATGGGTGATCCCCGCGAGATGGGCCGTGCCGAGCGCGTCAGCGATCTGAACCGCATACGCCAGCGCCTCGTCCAGCGGGAGGGGACCGCCCTTCAGCCGCTCGCACAATGTCGTGCCTTCGAGGTATGGCATCACGAGAAACGCCCTGCCAGATTCCTCACCGATGTCGTAGAGCGCGCAGATGTGTGGATGGTCAAGCTGCGAGAGGGTCCGAGCTTCGCGTTCGAATCGGGTGCGGAACTCCGGGTCGCCGGCGAGTACGTCGGGCAGGATCTTCAGTGCGACGAGGCGGTCGAGGCGTGTATCCCGGGCTTTGTAGACCTCGCCCATCCCACCGATGCCGAGCACCGACTGGATTTCGAAAGGCCCGAGACGAGTTCCGGGAGACCAGGCCATCATCGCCTTTCGTACGACGTCGTTGGCGGAGCCTTCTTGCGCCCCGCGTCGGCCACCCCGACCAGGCGCCAGAACCGCGCGTCGTCGAGGAGCGTGATTCGGTTTCCCTTGATTCTACACACCGCGGCAGCGATGCGAGAGGACTGAGGTCGGCGCCAGCCTTTGGGTGTTCACTTCGTCGTCGGGCGACCCGACACGTTGAACAATGCCAGCATCTCCTCGGCTGACGGCGGCCGCAGGACGTTGTCGCCCGCAGAATCCTCGGCGTGACGGTGTCTTTGCGCCGTTTGGCCGCGAACGCACTTGCCTCGCTGGTCCGGAGCGCGCGTGTTGTGTTTCTCGTCGTTTCTTCGCTAAGCCCTTCGATGCACAAATACGGCAGCGTATTTGTGCCCTCAGGACTACGTGCTGAGCGAGAAGGGCCGGCCACGCACGCTTGCAGGCGGTCGTGGCCGGATTGCGAGTCGAAGTGCTAAGCTCGGCCTGCGAACATGGGTCTGCACCTGACGAAGGAGCGCGCGATGAGCGGTCGGACATCTCGACGCACGGCACTCGGACTTTTCGCCGCGGGCGGGCTGGGCGCAGCGACCGTCAATCACCCGGGATGGGTGGCGGTCGCGCAAGCGCCGGCTGCCGCACCCGACTCGCCCGCGCAGGCGGCCAATCGCGAGCGGCGCCTCAAGTGGTGGCACGACGCGCGCTTCGGGATGTTCATCCACTGGGGCCTCTACAGCGTCATCGGCCGCCACGAGTGGGTGATGGAGAACGAGGCGATCCCCGTGTCGGAGTACGAGGACCTCGCCAGGCGCTTCCAGCCGAAGCCGAACGCCGCCCGCGACTGGGCGCGGCTGGCCCGCCGCGCCGGCCAGAAGTACATGGTGATGACGACCAAGCACCACGAGGGCTTCTGCCTCTTCGACACCCAGACGACGAGTTACTGCGCACCGAAGCAGGGGCCTGGGCGCGATCTCGTCCGGGAATACGTGGACGCGGCGCGGGCGGAGGGACTGCGCGTCGGCTTCTACTACTCGCTCATGGACTGGCACCACCCGGACGGCGCGCGCTGTGCGACCGACGAACCGGCCCGCCGCCGCTTCGTGGACTACGTCCACGCGCACGTCCGCGAGCTCATGTCCAACTACGGGAAGATCGACATCCTCTGGTACGACGTCGCCTGGCCCCTCGATGCCGCCGGGTGGGAGTCGCAGCGGATGAACGACATGGTCTTCAAGCTCCAGCCCGACATCGTCGTCAACAACCGCAACAAGCTGCGCGGCGACTTCACCACGCCCGAGCAGCGGATCCAGGCGGCCGAAGCGGGCTACGCCTGGGAGTCGTGCATGACGATGAACGGAAGCTGGGGCTACCACGCGGCCGACGACGACTGGAAGACGCCGAAGCAGGTGGTGCGGAACCTCATGTCGTGCTGCCGGGACGGCGGGAACTACCTGCTCAACATCGGGCCGCGCGCAGACGGCTCGGTGCCCGAGGAGTCGTCGAGGATACTCGACACGGTGGGGGCGTGGCTTCAGCGCAACGGCGAGTCGATGTACGCGGCCGACCCGTGCCAGCCAAGCCGGTCGAACTACGCGACGTTCAGCCGGAAAGGCCAGACGCTCTACATGCACGTCCACGCCTGGCCCGGCGACACCGTGGTGATGGCCGGCCTGCTGGTGGCCGTCAAGTCCGCCCGCCTGCTGGCCACGGGCCAGGCGGTCCGCTTCGAGCAGGACAAGCTGCGTGTGCGATTCACCGGGCTTCCCGCGCACGCGCCCGACACACCGGTGACGACGATCGCGATCGAGTGCGACGCGGAGCCGAGGCAGGATCAGGTACGTCGTGCGGAACGAGCGGGAACGGCTGCGGGCGTAGCGCGCCCCCGGGCATCCGTCGTCCGGAGCGCCTGCTCGAGCGTTCGAGGAGCTGAGGGCCAAGGTGCCGGTGAAGTAGCTCCGCGGCTGGGAGCACCTGGCTTGACCGTTGGAGTTGAATCCTCGACATCAACTCGGATCGTCACCTTCCCGACACAGCACTCTGCCACCTGCACCAAGAAACACCAGGCCAGGTTCCTTCAGGCCTTCAACTCGCCGGTGCGCCGCTCGCGCGGTTCTTGCATCGGGAAGCAGCGCGAGGGACCAGCGGACAGAGGTTCCCGCGCCACCCGCCTTTCTACGAACGGATTCGTTCTGTCGGCCGGTACTCGCCCCCAACATCGTCGCCGCGGTGTCCGAATGCGCTGCGGCGAAGAGGAAGAAACCATGCACTTGGGGAAGAGACCCGTCGAGTCCGCACTCATCCGTTTTTGTCGTTTCGACTCCGCCCGTGTCCGTTGCGTGGCGCGGCAGCTCATCGTGGCAGCGCTCGCCGCCGTGATGCTCGTCGCGTGGTCCGCGATCCCTGCCGCTGCGCAGGAGATGATGCCTCCCAGCGCGAGCGGCTGGACGGCGTGGGCACCGCGCGCCGAGTCCGCGCCGGCGCGTGACGTGACGCAGACCTCGACCGGCTACGCCCTGAACATCTACGGCAACCAGGTGCCGAACGTGTACGGGGGATGGAGGGCCCGGATCCAAGGCCTGCAGGGCGACCGCTTCTACCGCTTCAGGGCGCGCGCCGTCCCGCACGACATCGCCTCACTCCGCGAGTCGGTCACCATCGTCCTGCGGTGGCGAGGATCGTTCGGCGACGAAGTGACGCCCGACTACGTGTGGGACTACAGGGTGCAGACCGACAGCAGCCTGCTCTTCGATCGAGTCATCCAGGCTCCCACCGGCACCACCGCCGTGGACGTCGATCTGGTGCTGCAGTGGTCGGCGGGCGGACGGGTCTCGTTCGACGGCCTGAGTCTCACGCCTGCGACCGCGCCGGCGGCGCGCCCGGTCCGGGTGGCGGCGGTGCATTTCCGCCCGTCGGGCTCCGCCAGCGGCCTCGAGTCCGTGCAGAAAGCGGCGCAGTATGCCGAGCAGGTGGCCGCGACGTATCACCCCGACGTCATGGTCCTCGGCGAGCTGCTGAATGTCATCGGCGCACCGGGGACCTACGACAGCAAGGCCGAGACAGTGCCCGGGCCGAGCAGCGACGTGCTTGCGGGCGTCGCACGATCCTCCGGCGCGTATCTCGCCTTCGGCATCCTCGAGCGTTCGGGGTCGCTCCTCTACAACAGCGCCGTGCTGCTCGACCGGGGCGGCAACATCGTGGCGAAGTACCGGAAGGTGCAACTGCCGCTCTCCGAGGCCTCGGCGGGGATCGGGCCGGGCACCTCGGTGCCGGTGTTCCAGACGGAATTCGGCCGCGTGGCGCTCCTGATCTGCCAGGACATCTCCTTCCCCGAGCCCGCCCGGGAAGCGGCGCTCCAGGGGGCAGAGCTCCTGCTCGTCCCGATTTGGGGAGGCAAGACGAGCCTCGTCCGAGCACGCGCCGCCGAGCACGGCGTCTACCTCGCGGCCGCGGGTTACGACTACGCGAGCGAAGTCGTCGGCCCGCTTGGTACAGTGCTGGCCGGCGTCAGCACGACTTCATCGCCCGGCGCAGCGGTCGCGAACATCGACCTGAGTCAGCGCTTCAGAGAGACCTGGCTCGGCGCGATGCGCGACCTCTCGAACAAGGAGCGCCGCTCGGCCCCTTACCAGCGCAAGATCGACGAGCCGTCCACCACGGAGCCGCCACCGCCGCCGCCCGGCGATACGTCGCCGCCCTCGGTCTCGGTGACCTCGCCTGCCGCCGGCGTCACCGTCTCGGGCGTGGCGAGCGTGGCGGCAACCGCTTCCGACAACGTCGGCGTGGCACGGGTCCGCTTCTTCGTGGATGGAGCGCAGCTGGGCGCGGACGACACCGCGGCGCCGTACTCCGTCAGCTGGGACACGCGAACCGTCGCGAACGGGAGCCGCGCCATCGGTGCGACCGCCTACGACGCCGCGGGCAACACCGCCTCGTCATCCGTCACGGTCACCGTCTCGAATGCGACTGCGACAGGACGCCCAATCCCTGGGACGATTCAGGCCGAAGACTACGATGCCGGCGGCGAAGGCGTTGGGTACCACGACACGACGTCCGGCAACAGCGGCGGCCAGTACCGAAGCGACGGCGTGGACATCGAGACGACGACCGACGCGGGCGGCGCCTACGACGTGGGGTGGATTGCGGCCACCGAGTGGCTGCGGTACACGGTGTCCGTGCAGTCGGCGGGAACCTACACCCTGACGGCGCGCCTTGCGGCAAACGGGGCGGGCGGCACCTTCCACGTGGAGGTGGGAGGCGCCAACGTGACCGGGCCTCTCACCATCCCGAACACCGGCGGCTGGCAAGCGTGGAGGGACGTCACCGCCACCGTCACGCTCGCCGCGGGGGTTCAGGCGATGCGCGTGGTCTTCGATGCGGCGGGGTCCACGGGCGTCGTGGGGAACATCAACCACGTCAGGTTTGCGAGCGCCGCGCCGCCCGTCGCCGCGCAGACGATCCAGGCGGAGGACTACGACGCGGGCGGTGAAGGTACCGGCTACCACGACACGACTGCGGGCAACACCGGCGGCCAGTACCGCAGCGACGGCGTGGACATCGAGGCGACCACCGACGCGGGCGGCGGCTACGACGTGGGATGGATTGCCGCCACCGAGTGGCTGAAGTACACCGTCACCGTGCAGGCGGCCGGCACCTACACGCTGAGGGCGCGGGTCGCGGCAAACGGAGCGGGCGGGACCTTCCACGTGGAAATTGCCGGCGCGAACGTGACGGGTCCGCTCACCATCCCGAACACGGGCGGCTGGCAGGCGTGGAGGGACGTCACCGCCACCGTCACGCTGCCCGGCGGTGTCCAGTCCATGCGCGTGGTCTTCGACGCGGCGGGCCCGACCGGCGTCCTCGGGAACCTCAACTACATCAGGCTCGAGCCGCTGTAGGCTGGAGAAAGTCGGGATCGTCGCAGAGACAACCATTTCGTCCGCGCACGAGGGCACGCTGGACGAGCTGAGGGAGTCACGTCAACCTCATGCGAACCTGCTGACGTCGCCATCCTGCCTGGGCCCGCGGTGTATCGCGCGTGATTCGTCCACCGCTCGACCGCCGAATCCGCCCGTTCCCTCGCGGCTAATCCACTCGCAGCGCAATTGTCGGCTCCACCCCGAGCGCGCGGCGCGTCGGGACGAGGCACGCGAGGTCCCTCATGACTGACGCTCCCACCCCGCAAGCGGCCTCACGGTACGAACCGAGCGACCGGCGCCAGGGACTGGCGCTTTGCCTCTCCGGTGGAGGGTTTCGAGCCGCCCTCTTTCACCTCGGTGCCCTCAGGCGACTGAACGAATTGGGGATTCTGCCAAGAGTCGCGACGATCGCTTCCGTCTCCGGCGGGAGCATCCTTGCAGCGCACCTCGCACAGACACTTCGCCCGTGGCCGACGGGGCCATTACCTGATTGGGCCTCGGTTGTCGCCGTTCCCTTTCACGGTTTCACGGGCCGCGACCTCCGCACCGGCCCCATCCTCAAACGCCTGCTGCCGTGGAACTGGTTCCGCACCAGTACCGGCGTCGAGGCGCTCGCGGACGCTTACGAGGAGCGCTTGACCCAGCTGAGCCTCCACGACCTGCCGATCGCCAACCCTCGCTTCGTCTTTTGCGCGACGGACATGACCTACGGCGTCGGTTGGGTGTTTGAACGGGCACGCATGGGGGACTACCAGGTCGGGTACATGTCCCCGGCGCCGCCGTGGCCGCTTGCCCGCGCCGTGGCCGCTTCATCGTGCTTCCCACCGGTATTCAACCCTCTGCCGGTGGATGTCGATCCTGCGGACCTGAAGGGCGGGAAGGTGCCTCGCGGGCCAGCGCGCGACGCGTGCGTCCGCGGTCTCCGCCTGACCGACGGTGGGGTCTACGACAACATGGGCCTCGAGCCCGTTTGGAAGGACCACCGGACGCTGCTCGTGTCGGATGGGGGCGGGGTGTTTCCTTTCGAAGCCGATCGCAATCTACTCTGGCGGATCCAACGGTACACCGCGATTCAGGGCAACCAGGTCGAAGCCACCCGCAAGCGGTGGCTCATGTCGAACTTCAGCTCTGGTACGCTTCACGGCACCTACTGGGGTGTGGGCAGTGAGACCCGTCATTACGGAGCATTCGAAGGGTACTCGGAGAAGATCGTGGAACTGATTGCGGGAATTCGAACTGACCTCGACACATTCGCGGAAGGTGAGGTGGCCGCGTTGGAGAATCACGGCTACCTTCTTGCGGAAGCGGGCATCCGCGTCCACGCTCCTGAACTCGTCTCCGGCTCGTGGCCGGCGCCGATGGTGCCACACCCGGCGTGGATGGACGAGCAGCGCGTGGAGCCGGCCTTGAAGGACAGTTCGAAGCGCAAGTGGTTCGGCCGTTGATCCTTGGGGTCAGGAAGCGGGCCGAGGGGACTGCGGCCACCCGGGACCTTAGATGACTTTCTCCATCCCGATCATGCGCTTCAGGACCCGGTCCGTGAGAACCGACACGCCGAGGCCGGGGCCGGGCGCGACGTCGATGAAGCCGTCCTCGCGCAGGACGACCGGCGGATCGGCGATGTCCTCGTCGAAGTAGCTGGAGGTCTCGGAGGTGTCGCCGGGGAGCGTGAACCCGTCGACGGTCTGCAAGTGGATGTTGACGGCGCGGCCGATGCCCGTCTCGTCCATCCCACCTGACCAGACGGGGACGCCCTGCGCCGCCGCGTACGCCGCGATCCGCATCGACTCGAGCAGCCCCCCGACGCGCCCCTGCTTGATGTTGATGACGCGGCAGGCGCCGAGCGTGATGGCGGCGGCGGCGTCGGCGAGGCCGTGGACCGACTCGTCGAGGCAGATCGGCGTCTCCATCGCTCGCTGCAGCGCGGCGTGCTCGAAGATGTCCGTGTAGGACAGGGGCTGCTCGATCATCATCAACCCGTAGGCATCGAGCTGCCTGAGGTGCTCGATGTCTGCCGTGGTGTAGTCGCCGTTCGCGTCCACCATCAGGCGGACGTCGGGAAACCGCTGGCGCACGGCATCCACCCAGTCCACGTCCTGACCTTTCTTCACCTTCATCTTCACGCGGTGGTACTTCTTCGCGACGGCCCCCTCGACCGCCGCGAGAAGCTCCGCCTTGGTCTCCTTCAGGCCGATGCTCAGCCCCGACATGATGGGCTTCGCCGGGTACCCGAGCAGGTCGTGCAGGGGCACGCCACTCCGCAGTGCGAGGAGGTTCAGCAAGGCGTTCTCGATCGTCGCCTTGGCCATGCCGTGCCCCCGCACCCGCCGGAAGCGCGCTTCCAGCTCGCCCAGGGTGATGTCGGCCTCGACGAGCGGCAGCAGGAAGTCCCTGATGATATGGCGCGCGGTGCTCGTCGTTTCGGACGCGTAGAACGGATCCGGGTCGGCGACGCACTCGCTCCACGCGAACACGCCGGCGGACTCGACGCGGAGGAGCAGGGCCTCCTTGACCGTCCAGACGTGGATGCTCGTCCCGAACGGGCTCAGGAACGGGAGCGACACGGTGACGAGGTCCACGCGATCGAGCTTGGGCAGGGTCACCGTCTCGAGCGCGGCGGTGGGCGATGCGGCTGTCGTCGGCAACATGGTTCCTCCGGTCGGACGGGATGAACGAGCCTTTGGCCATTCACTTCGGCGCCGGGCGGTCGGACGCCTTGAACAAGGCCAGCATCTCCTCGGCTGACGGCGGCCGAAGGACGTTGTGCGACGCAAACTTCTCGGCCTCGGGGTAAGCCGTCTCTCGAATGCGCGCCGCGGCTGCTTCGAGATCGTAGCGCGTGTGCCGGCGCTCGATGTCCGGGCCCAGCAGCAGCCAGTCGGCTCCGGCCTCGCCGAACGGCATCCCGACGCTCCCCGCGTTCACCACGCGGGTGGAGCCCACTGTCAGGTCGAACGGCATGTGCGTGTGACCGCACACGACGACGGGCGCATCCGCTCCCTCGAACAACGGCCGCAGGCGCTCTTCGGGCGTGAGGCGGGTGAATATCTCGGTGTCGTTGCGCGGGGTGGCGTGGCAGAAGAGCACCTCGCCCAACCCCTCGATTTCCATTCGAAGGGTCGCCGGCCAGCCCGCCAGCACCTGCGCCTCGTGCGGACCCAGCTGCCGCGCCACCCATTCCATCGTCTCCCGGTATGACGCCGGAATTCCAGGCGGCACGCTCCCCGCCATGGCTTCCAGGACCGCGCGGTCGCCGTTGCCGTGGATGAAGCGCGCGGTCACGTCGAGCTCCATCAAGCGCGCGAGTGTCTCCCGGGGCATCGGGCCGGGAAGGACGTCACCGCCGACCACGACGAGATTGACGCCGGCGCCGCGGATGTCCTCGAGCACCGCGTCGAGCGCGGGGAGATTGGCGTGGATGTCATAGATCGCGGCGACGCGCATCGTACCGTCGCGGCGATGATGCGGGTGACCACACGCCCTACTTCGCCGGCGGCTTCGCGAGGGAGATGTCGGAGATGCCGCCGACGCGCTTGGCCATCTCGATCATGGCCGGGACGTCGGACTCCGAGAAGACGACCATCCGGGCGCCGTCGGGCGAGCCGCCGCCGTGCATGCAGCCCGGCACCCCTGCGCCCGCGGTCAGCCACTCGATGAAGCGCGCGATGCGCATGCGCGTCTCGGCCGGCGAGTTCGCCTTCAAGTACTTCTGGATGAGGTGACCGTACCGGCCGTCCGTGAAGTCGCGGTACGACGGCATGCAGCCGGTCTCCGCGATACCGCCTGCGATCTCCACCGCGAGCCGCTTGGTCTCGTACGGCAGCGTCGCCACGTGCACCTTGTTCGCGTGGGCGAGCACGGGGTCGGGCAGCCAGGCCCCCGAGGGGTGCGGCTTGCCCATCACCGACGCGGCGATGCCGACGCCGAAGGTCGTCTCGTTGTTCACGATCATCTGCGTCAACTTGTCGCGGAACACCTTCTCGTCGAGCCCGTTGGCGCGCGCGATGAGGACCGACGCGCCCACCATCACGTCCCCTTGCCCCGCCACGCACGCGCCGATTGCCGACCGGTACGGCAGCGTGAACCTGAACACGGCGTTGCCCGCGTGGCGGTACTCGCCGCACATGAAGACGCGCTCCTTCGGGATGAACACGTCCTCGAAGAAGATGTACGCCTGGGTGATCCCTCCGCGGGTCACCGGATTGTCGAACCCCTCCTCCAAATCGCGGTCGTCGGATGCGTGCCGTGTTTCGACGATGGTGATCCCCGGCGCGTCCTTCGCCACGGCAAACGACACCGCGTAGTCGGCGTCCTCCCGCCGCAAGCGGATGCCCGGCATCACGAAAAGCTCGTTGGCCGCCGCCGTGCCGCAGATCATCACTTTCGCGCCGCGCACGACGATCCCGTCCGCCCGCCGCTTCACGACGTGGAGGTACATGTCGGGATCGGCCTGCTTCGACGGCCCCAGCCGGCGATTGCCCTTCGGGTCCGTGAGCGCGCCCGCCAGGGTGATGTCGCGCTCCTGCGCCGACACGAGCCAGGCGATCATGCGCTGGTGGTAGTCGGTGCCCTGCTCCTGGTCGATGTCCCACGTCGCGGACCACATCGCGTTCAGCGCGGCCCAGCCCGCGCACCGTCCGCCGGTGCACGTCCCGGTCAGCTGGAACATGAGGCGCTTCATGCGGCTGTTCGCCACCATGTCCTCGGGCGAGCGGATGACCGACAAGTAGCGCGAGATCCGCTTCCCGGTCAGGTGGGAAGTCGTTGTCACCAGGTCCTGGTAGCGCGGGTCCTGCGCCGCTTCGAAGATCTGGGCGTGGCCTTCGACGGTCCGGCGCGTGACGGGATCCTCGACCGGGTCCTCGATCAGGCGCCCGTGCTTGTATGTGTTCGGCCTCAGCCGGCGAAGGCTCTCCTTGAACGCCTCCGGTGGCTTGGTGTGGTCCGGCGGCTGGATGCGCGGGGCGAGCGCCTCTCCCGTCCGCAGGTGCTGCAGGAGAGCGGGCACGACCTCCCTGAGGTCGCCGACCACGCCGTAGTCGGCCATGGCGAGCATCGGCGCCTTTGGGTCGCTGTTGATCGCGACGATCGTCTTGGCGCCGTGGATGCCGCAGACGTGGTGCATCATGCCGGAGATGCCAAGGGCCACGTAGAGCCGCGGCGAGATGAAGCTGCCGCTCGCGCCGATCATCTGCCCGGCGGCTGCCCACCCTTCGTCCACCGGCGGCCGGGTCGCGCCAACGGCGCCGTGCAGCGCCGCCGCGAGATCCTCGACGAGCGCCCAGTTCTCCTTCGAGCCGAGGCCGAACCCGCCGGCCACCACGACGTCCGCTGCGGAAAGGGCCGACGTGTCGCCGACCGGACGCCGGTGTCGCTCGACCTCACGAGCCGTCCGGCCCGTGGGCAGGCTCTCGAGAGCCTCCGCCACCACCGTGGCTTCCGCGGCGGTCTTCACCGGGCGAAAGACGCCCGCCGTCGCCGTCGCCATCTGGGGCCTGGCGGACGGGCACACGATATTGGCCATCAACTGCCCGCCGAAACCGGGCACGGTCTGCACGAGGAGACCGCGATCGAGCTTGAGGTCGACGCAGTGCGCGCTGAGCCCCGTCCCGAGGCGGGCGGCCACGCGGGCCGCGAGCGCCGCGTTCTCGTGGTCGGCCCCGAACAGCAGGATCGAGGGGCGGTGCTTCTCTGCCAGCGCCGCGATGGCCCTCGCATGCGACACGGTTGAAAACGATGCCAGCCTGGCTTCGTCCAGGACACGAAGGATGGACGCTCCGGCGTGTCTCAACTGAGAGGCGACCTCTTCGAGCCGTGAGCCGATCACGAGCGCTTCCACCGTCAGCTGCTCCTGCTCGGCCAGCTGGTGCGCCTTGCCGAGCAGCTCGAAGGCAACCACATCCACCCGCCCGTCGTGATGCGAGGCGTAGACCCAGACGGCGTTGTTGTTGGTCATGGTGGTCCTCATGACCGGGCGACGCAGGCCGTCGGCGCGGGCCTTCAAGCCCGCACCAGCCGGTTCACTGCACGAACCGCGCGGCCCGGAGCTTCTCTATCAGCGACGATGCCACCTGGTTCGGCGGCCCTTCGATCAGCTCGCCCTTGCGCCCCCCTGGCGCCGTGAACACGTTGCGCATTCGCGTGGGCGATCCGGACAGACCGACGTCCTCGGGAGCGAGGCCGAGGTCCGCGACGTTCCACCGGAGCAGGTCGGTCTTCGCCGCGGTCATGATCCCGCGCATCGACGCCCGGCGCGGGACATTGATCTCCTTGTCGAAGGTCACGAGGACCGGCAGCTCCGACTCACAGGTCACCTCGCCGCCCTCGGCCACGCACGTCGCGCGCGCAGTGCCGGCGTCGATGACCAGCGACGTCACGTGCGTCAGGTCGGGAACGTCGAGCAGTTCTGCGACCTGCGGGCCGACGTGCGACGTGCTGCCGTCGAGCGAATACGCGCCGCAAAAGACCAGGTCACATGCGCCCAGCCTGCGGATGGCCGCGGCCAGGCAGCGCGCCGTCGCCAGGCTGTCGGCGCCCGCGAACGCCGGGTCGGTGAGCAGGCAGGCCCGGTCGCCGCCCATCGCGAGAGCCTCGAGCACCTGCTCCTCGGCCTCGGGCGGCGCCATCGTCACGGTTGTCACTCGTCCGCCTCGCTGCTCGCGCAGCAGGAGCGCCTGCTCGAGCGCGTTGCGGTCGAGCGGGTTGATGACAGACGGCACGTCGGCCCGCCGCAGCAGCAACGTGCGGGGATCGAGTTTCAGCCTGTCCCAGCGCGCCGGATCGGGTACCGGCTTCACGCAGACGACAATCTCGAGCGAGTCCATGACGTCAGCTCCGGGAAGTAGAGCGATGCTCCAGCTCGACCTCTGGGTTCAGGCCAGCGCCGCCCTCGAGACCACGAGCTTGCCGATCTCCGTCGTGCCGCCGGCAGACACGCACACCATCGCGTCGCGGAACAGCCGCTGCACCGGGTACTCCATCATCGTCCCGCATGCCCCGTGGATCTCCAGCGCCTTCTTCGCCGCCTGCACCGCGGCCTCGGACACGTACATCTTCGCCAGCGTCGTCTCGGTGGCGCAGTCGCGCCCGGCGTCCTTCAGCCACGCCGCGTGGTAGCACAGCCAACGCGACGCCTGCAGCTGGGCGAAGATATCGGCCACGCTCCACTGGATGGCCTGCAGTTGGGCGATGGGCCGTCCGTACAGCGACCGCTCCTTGGCGAAGCGGATCCCCTCGTCGTAGCACGCCTGCAGCAGGCCGAGCGCCGTGGCGGCCATGCCCACCCGGCCCACCTCGCTGATCGTCTTCAGGGCAATGGTCATCCCGTCGCCCTCGTTCCCGAGCAGGCTGGCGAACGGAAGGTGACAGTCGCGGAAGACAACCTCGCCGGTATCCGAACCACGCAAACCCATCTTGTGCTCGTGGCGGCCCGCGCAGAACCCCAGTGCCCCCTTCTCCACCACGAACGCGCTGAGGCCTTTCGGCCCCTCGCCCGTCTTGGCGACGGTCACGACCGCATCGCTCAGGTGGCAGTTGGTAATGAAGCACTTCCGGCCGTTCAGGAGGTAGCCGTCAGGAAGGGGGCGCGCCGTGCTCGCCATCCCGAGCAGGTCGGACCCCCCGGTCGGCTCGGTGATCGCGCACGTGCCGAGATAGTCGCCCCGGCACAGCGCGGGAAGGTACTTCTGCTTCTGTTCCTGGCTTCCGAAATCGCCGATCGCGGCGGCACCCATGTGGTGGACCTGGAGCGCGATCCCGACCGCCGCCGACACGCGGCTGATCTCCTCGACGGCGACCATGCGCGCCAGGTGTCCCAGGTTGGAGCCCCCGTATTCCGGCGGCGTGATGAGGCCGAGCACGCCGAGCTCACCCATCCTAGGAACGAGCGCAACCGGGAACTCGTCGCCCTGCTCCATTCCCTCGACCAGAGGCGCCACAACCTGCTCGGCGAACTCGCGCACGGAGCGCCGGACCAGCCTGACATCCTTCGGCAGATCGAAATCCATGGCGACCTCGCTTGGATGGCGCGATGACCGGGACCGTCCCCGACGCGAACGGACGCATCATACGCCCGGCGCTCGCCTTTCGCACGCGCTCAGGGCCACCCCGACCGCCCTGCGCCTTCCTGCTACCGGCTGGGGATACTACTCCAGGATTGGCGGCCACGTTGGCCCATCGCTGCCGGGATCTGGTCGGCCGTCGAAGGAGTGGGGTTTGAGCTCTCGCCGCTCAGGTGTGGACAGCGTGCTGCGTGAGGCTCACGCGCCGGCGTCGAACCCATGGCGCCGGAGCAGCGCGCGGCAGTCCGCGTCCTCGAGCAGCGGTGCCATGGCCGGCTCGACGTCGACGTACACGAGAAACGGCGCCCGGCGCGTGCACGCTTCGGCCAGCCACGAACGTGCCTCCTGCCAGTCGCGGAGAGCGGCGGCGGCCATCGCCAGATCGTCGGCGCCGGCGCCGCCGGCGTCGTAGCGCTGCCGCAGTTGATCGAACCCCGCGCGCCCTTCGACCACGCGCCCCTCGCGCGCCGCGCAGCAGATCCGCAGCAGCAGGATCGTGGACACCGGCCCGAGCAGTGACTCGGCGCGGTCGAGCGCCGCGCGTGCCTCGGCCAGCTCCTGGCGCGCCATCCTGCTGAGCGCCAGATCGACGTGTGCCTGGCCGAACTCCGGGTTGGCCTGGAGTACGCGGTCGTAATGGACGATCGCCTCGTCGTAGCGACCGGCGAAATGCAGCACGCGACCGATGCCCGTCTGAATGATGAGGGAGAGGGGATCCAGATCGAGCGCGCGGCGCATCTCGGCGAGGGCGGCATCGAACCGCGAGCGGGAAGCCAGGTACATCGCGTACCACTGGCGCGACGGCGCGTGACCGGGATTCAAGCGTACCGAGCGGGCGAACAGGGCCTCTGCACCGGCCCAGTGCCAGTCGAAGCGGAACTTGATGAACGCCAGCGACGCATGTGCCTCGGCGAGGCCTTCGTCCAGCGCCAGGGCCCTCGTGGCCGCTCCGCGCGCCTCTTCGATCACCGCATCGCTGGACGAGGAGCGGTGGGTGACGGCGATCAGCGAGCAGCAGTCAGCGAGGCCGGCGTAGGCCAGCGCGTACTTCGAGTCCGCGGCCACCGCCCGCTCGAACAGCGTGCGGGCGCTCGCCAGGGCCTGTCCTGTCCGCTGGTTCAGGAAGTACCGGCCGCGCATGTACAGCTGGTAGGCCTCGGCGTTCACGGTATGCTGCTTCACCAGCCGCTTCTTCTGGGCCGGCGTGAGGCGCAGCCGCAGCGCGCTGGTGATTTCTTCCGAGATCGCCGCCAGCAGGACGAACGCGTCCGAAGCCGGGCGGGTCACTGACGTGCCCCACAACCGAGAGCCATCCTCGACGTCGACGAGCTCCGCGCCGACGACGAACGCGCCGCCCTGTTGGGAGACGCGCCCCGTGAGCACGACCTGCACGTCGAGATCCCGTCCGACTGCCCGGGGATCAGCGCGTTGTCCCTGGTAGCGAAAGACGGTGCTTCGCGCCATCACTCGCAGGCGGGGAAGTTGCGAGAGGTTGTCGATGAGGCTCTCGGTGAGCCCGTCGCTGAAGTAGTCGAGCTCCTTGTCGTCGCCCGCGTTGACGAGCGGCAGGACCGCGAGCGAGTCGATCCGGCCTCGCGCGCGGCGCCGCCGCCGGCCGATTCGAGTCGCCCGCGCAACCGCGGACACGCGGCGCGGCAGGTCACCGTCCTCCGCGACCACGGGCAGCACGCCGCGGTCGGTCTCATTGCCCGGCTCGAGGCCGTGGGCCAGCGCGCGCAGGTCCTGCAGCAGCTCGCCGCAGGTCTGGTATCGCTCGTCCGGGTCCTTGCGCAACGCCCTCGCCACGACGCGGTCCAGGGCATCGGGCACACCGGCCACGTCTCGGAGCGGCGGAGGATCGAGGAGCAGCAACGCGCCGATCACGTCAGCGGGCGACTCACCCCTGAAGGGGGTCGTGCCGACGAGCATCTCGTAGAGCAGGACGCCGAGCGAGAACAGGTCGGCCCGGGCGTCGAGGTCGCGGCCGCGAGCCTGCTCCGGCGCCATGTAGCTGAACGTGCCGAGGACGAGACCGGCGGTGGTGCCCACGAGCCGCGTCGTCGCCTCGGCGCCCGCGGCCAGCCATCCCTCGCCCACGAGCTTCGCCACGCCGAAGTCCAGCACCTTGACGTACCCGTCGGGGCGGATCATGACGTTCTCGGGCTTGAGGTCGCGGTGGATCACGCCGGCATCGTGAGCCGCGGCCAGCGCCTGGGCCACCTGGATGGCGATCTCGAGCGACGTCCCCACCGAGAGACGCCCGCGCTCGAGCAGCGCGCGCAGCGTCACGCCGTCGATGTACTCGGTGGCGATGAACTGCAGGCCGTCCGCCTGCCCGACGTCGTAGATGGTCAGGATGTTCGGGTGGTTCAGCGCCGAGATCGCGCGGGCCTCGCGCTCGAACCGGCCCATCCGCTCCTCGTCGCCGTGCGCCTGGCGCGAGAGCACTTTGAGCGCCAGGCGCCGGCCGAGCCGTGTGTCCACGGCCAGGTAGACCTGCCCCATGGCGCCGGCGCCAAGCGGCGACAGCACCCGGTAGTGCGCGAGCACGTCCCCGGAGGCGAACTCCCAACTCATGGCGAGGTGTACCCGTCATTGTAGCAACAGGGGAGGTGGACGCCGGCACAACGTGCGCGACGTGCGGGCTGTCGGCTGGTGCAAAGAGCCGTGGTACGATGCGGGGGATGGGAGCCTGGAAAGGGCACGGAGGCCGAACAAGGCCATGGCGAAGACGCCACCACCCGAGGAACAGCTCGCCGGCTTCATCGCCAAGTTCGAACGCGAGACCGCCGCGCTCATACGCGAGGCGCGCAAGAAGATGCGCGAGCGCCTGCCCCACGCCGTCGAACTCGTGTACGACAACTACAACTTCTTCGTCATCGGGTACGGCCCCAGCGAGAAGGCGTCGGAGGCGATCTTCTCACTCGCGGCCCAGGCCAAGGGCGTGAGCCTGTGTTTCCTTCATGGCGCGGGCCTGCCGGATCCGAAGGGGCTTCTCCAGGGCAGCGGCAATGTCGTGCGTAACATCCGGCTGGAGACGGCTGCGACATTGGATCAACCCGATGTGCGGGCGCTGATGGCCACAGCACTCGATCGCGCGGAACCGCCAATCGGTCCCGCCGGCGTGCACCGGCTCATCATCAAGTCCGTGTCCGCCAAGCAGCGCCCGCGCCGGCCGCCGAAGGTCGTCTCGAAGTAGGTGCGGCTGGGCCGGCTGCCTGGCTATTGCCCAGGCGCCCGGTAGGCAGGCGTCTTCTTCGCCGCCGCGTCAATCTCTTCCGCTGTCATCAACACCGTGGTCTTGGTCGCGACGGCTCCGCTCGCGCTGATCGTCAGCGCGAGGGCGGCCATGCTGACCTGGTCGGGCACCTCGGCCACCACGTAGGCGTCGGTGTCGCCGAAGGCAAAGTAGAACGCCTCCATCGTGCCGCCCACCGACTTGATCGCCTTCTCGGCGGCAGATCGACGGCTCGTGCCGCCCTCCTTGAGCAGTCCCTTGATCCCCTCGCCGACGTAATTGGCCTGGAGCAGATACCTGGGCATGTGAGGCTCCTTCTGGACGCGTGCCCCCCGGCCGAGGCACTGTGGAACGCTGGCAGACTGGTGGAATACGACCAATATAAGCGGTGGAGTCCGAGAGAATCAAATGACGCGGCCTCGCCACGGCCGCAGCCTGGGCACGAATCGCCGAACGTTCTGCCTGTACTTCGCGTACGACTCGCCAAACCGCGCGTGCAGCATCGGCTCTTCGAGGAGCGGAATGTAGATCAGATTGAGACAAGTTCTTCCATTTCTCGCTATAGCCGAATGTGCTAGAGTGTCGGCATGGCTCCACGGGCCATTCCCGACGATCCCGACCCCTGGAACTTCCTTCCGCTGACCCGGGACGCCTTCGACGTCTTAGTCTCGCTGGCCGACGGCGACCGGCACGGGTATGCCATCCTGTTGGACATCGCCGCGCGGAGCCAGGGACGCATCCGGCTCAGCCCCAGCACCCTCTACGCCGTCATCCGGCGCCTGCTCGAAGCCGGGCTGATCGCCGAATCGGCGGAGCGCCCGGACCCTGCCCACGACGATGAGCGCCGTCGGTACTACCGGCTCACCCCGCTGGGGCGCCAGGTGGCACGCGCCGAGGCGCGCCGTCTCACGCAGTTGATCGCAGACGCCCGCGCGCACGGGCTGTTGCCGCGGCGGGGATGAGCCGATGACGGAGCGTGCCGAACGGGCGATCGCGCGTCTCTTCCGCGGCCTTCTCCGGCTCTACCCGGCGGCCTTCCGCGACGAGTACGAGCGCGAACTGACGCTGCTGCTGGTCGATCGGCTCCGTGCCGCGCCGACAGTCCTCGGGCGGTTCGTCGCCTGCGCGACCGCGTTCGCCGGCGTGCTGGTCAACGCGCCTCGTGAGCACGCACGCCTCGTGCTGCAGGACGTCGCTTACGCCAAGCGCCTGCTCTGGCGCGACGGGTGGTTCACGGCCGTATCGGTGACCACCATCGCCCTGGGCATCGGCGGAACCTGCGCGGTGTTCACGGTCGCAAAGTCGCTGCTAGTCGACGCCCTCCCGTACCGCGACGCCGATCGCCTCGCGATGGTCTGGGTCAGCAACCCCAAGCAGGGATTCGAACACGATTTCACGTCCTACCCGCGCCTCCTCGACTGGCGCGCGCAGAGTCGGCTGGTCGAGTCGTTCGCCGGTTTCACGCTGCAGCGGCGCGAGATGACGGGAGCCGGCGAACCGGAAAGCGTCCGGGCCGCACGCGTCACGGCGAACTTCTTCGACGTGATGAGGGCCAGGCCGGCGCTCGGGCGGGTCTTCAGCGCCGAGGACGAACAGCGGCCCGCCGCGATGCTCGGCTACGGGCTCTGGCAACGACGATTCGGCGGCAGCCCTGCGGTGCTGGGGCGCATGCTCACGCTGGACGGCATCGGCCACACCGTCGTCGGCGTGTTGCCGCCTCGTTTCCAATTCCCTGAGCGTGATCTCGACGTGTGGGTCTCTCTTCAACCGGGCCCGAGCGAGCGGACGGGACGAACGGGGTTCTGGCTCTCCACCGTGGCCCGACTGCGGCCGCAGGCAAGCCTCCGGCAGGCGCAGGCCGAGATGGAGGGGATCGCGCGGCGGCTGGCGCAGACCCACGCCGGCGACCGGGATCTCGGGGTACGGATCGTCGGCCTGCAGCGTGACCTCACCGCCCCGCTTCGTCCGACTCTCGTCATGCTGGGAGCGGCGGTCAGCGGGGTGCTCCTCATCGCTTGCGCGAACGTCGCCGCGCTCCTGCTCGGACGCGGCGTGGCACGACGGAGCGAGGTGGCGATTCGCACGGCCCTCGGCGCCGGCCGCTGGCGCGTCGCGCGCCAGTTGATGACCGAAGCCATCGTCCTGTTCGGCATTGGCGGCGTGGCAGGCACCGTGCTCGGGTGGCTGGCGCTCCGCTGGCTGGTCGCGCTGGCGCCCCCGCACTTGGAGGTGCTGCAGGACGTGTCCCTCGACCGGGGCATGATCCTGTTCACGATCTCGCTCTCACTCGTGACCGGCCTCGTGTTCGGCGTCGTGCCCTCCTGGACGGCCACCCGGGGAAACGTGGCGGAGGTGTTGTCGGGCGTCGCGAAAGGCAGCAGTCGCGCCGCGCTCTCGAACCGATTCCGCACGACTCTCGTCGTTGCGCAGGTCGCCACGGCCGCGCTGGTCCTCAGTGTCGCGGCACTGCTCGTGGAGAGCCTGGTGCGGCTGCAGCGCGTCGATCTTGGGTTCGATCCGCGGAACGTGCTCACGGTGAGGCTCGACCTGCCGAAAGCGCGCTACCGCGAATTCGCCGATCGCGCCCGATTCGTGGAACAGTTGCTCGTGAAAGTCCGCAGCCTGCCAGGGATCGTCGGCTCCGCCGCCGGCAGTTCGGTGCTGCTCGGGGAGATGCCCGCCTCGTCCAATTTCACGATCGAGGGTCGCGACAGCGACTATCCGTTGCTGACCAGCGACGCGGTGACGGTGGACTTCTTTCGCACGCTGAAGATCCCGCTCATCCGCGGGCGGCTCTTCACGATGGACGACCGCGCGAACACCCTCCGGGTTGCACTCATCAACGAAACCGCCGCGCGCCGGTACTGGAAGGGGACCAATCCCATCGGGAGCCGTTTCACCTACGGCACCGCGGCACCCGACTCGACCTGGCTCACTGTCGTCGGCGTGGTCGCTGACACCCGTCGGGCCGGCGCGGAACGGGAGCCGTTCGCAGAAGCGTATCTTCCCCACCCGCAGTACCCGCTCGGCCAAGGCGGGATCACGCTGACCGCCAGGATCGCCGGTCCCGCCGGGCCTGTCCTCGCGGGAATCCGATCGTCCGTCGACGAGCTGGATAGCAACCTCCCGTTCGCGCAGGTCGCCATGCTGGATGACCTGCTCGACCGGCGCATCGCGGCCCCCCGGTTCAACGCCTGGCTGTTGTCCTCGTTTGCGATCGCCGCTGTCGGCCTGACGATCGTCGGACTGTACGGCCTTCTGACCTACCTGGTGATCCTCCGTAAGCGCGAACTCGCAGTCAGGCTCGCCCTCGGGGCAACAACGGGTCAGATCCTCAGGCTCGTGGCCCTACGCGGGTTGTCGATCACGGGAAGTGGAGCGGCGATCGGCCTCGGCGCCGCCTGGCTGGCCGGCGGCTGGATCCGGCATGTCCTCCCGGGCGTCGCCACGGACGAGCCGCAGCTGTTCCTC
This sequence comes from uncultured Acidobacteriota bacterium, assembly GCA_963724775.1. Lineage (GTDB taxonomy): Bacteria > Acidobacteriota > Vicinamibacteria > Vicinamibacterales > Fen-181 > CAVRWB01. Next base: position 383,818 of record CAVRWB010000008.1, on the reverse strand, counting down.
CTCGTCGCGGCTGTCGTCGCGCTCGGGACCCTGGTCGCGACGGCCACGCCGGCGCGCCACGCCATGCGGGTGGATCCGGCCGCCACCCTTCGATCCGAGTGAACACGGCTCGACGTACAGTCGAGCTCGGTCCCCGCCTGCACGCTTGCCGGTTTTCCACACAGCCGGAGCCAACTATAATCTCCACACACCGTCTAAGGGGAGAGGCTGAGTCCAAGCGTGGAGACTGAGAGCACATGCACGCGCCACCGTTGCCCCTCGTTCAAGGAACGCTGGATCTCCTCGTGCTCCGGACACTCGCGTCCGGGCCGATGCACGGGTACGGCATCGCCACGGACGTGCGCGAACGCACTGGCGGCGAGCTGAGCATCGAGGACGCCGCGCTCTATCAATCGCTCCACCGGCTCGATCGCCAGGGCCTGGTCGACGCCACGTGGGGGCCATCGGAAAACAACCGCCGCGCCCGGTACTACGCGTTGACGACGGCGGGACGGAAGCGTTTGCGTGAAGACACCGCCACCTGGCGCCGCTACTCGCGGGCCGTGGAAGCCGTGCTGCAAGGCGTATGACGCCGCGACCGTTCTGGTACATCCGGCGCCGATTGGTGCGCTCCGAGGTGGACGAGGAATTGAGCTTCCATCTCGAGATGCGGATCCGATCGCTCACATCCGAAGGGATGCCCGTCGAGGATGCGCGCCGAGAGGCCCTGAGGCAGTTTGGCGATCTCGAGAAAACCCGCAAGTACTGCCGGCGGCAGGACGAGAAGAAGGAGACGGACGTGCAACGATTCCTGATGCTTCAGGACTTCGCCCAGGACATCCGGATTGGCATCCGTAGCTTGATGCGTGTCCCCGTTCTCACCTTGACCATCCTCGTGACGGTCGGCATCGGCATCGGTGCCACGGCGGCGATCTTCAGCGCGATCGACGCGGCGCTGCTCGAGCCGCTGCCGTATGGTCATCCCGAGCGCCTCGTGCGCATCTACACGGATTCGCCGCCGTTCAAGTGGCGTTTCTCCGCCGCGGACTACCTGGCGTTCCGCCAGCAGCAGACACAGTTCGAGGAGAGCGCGACCTACACCGACCGGTCGATGATCTACAGCGACGGCGTCTCGTCGGAGCTGTTGCGTGCGCGCCAGGTCTCATGGAGCTTCTTCTCGGTGCTCGGCATCCGGCCCGCCAACGGCCGCGACTTCGCCGAACCAGACGGGCGGCCCGGCACCCCACCGTCCGTGATCGCGAGTCACGCCTTCTGGCAGCAGCGGCTCGGAAGTCGTGCCGACGCGATCGGCAAACCGATCAGGCTCGACGGCGCCGACCATACCCTCATCGGGGTGTTGCCGCCCCTCTCTGGGCCGCTCGAACGGCGGCAGGACGTCTTCCTCATCCAGCAATTCACGCCGCCGACGCGGAAGGGCCCGTTCTTCTATTCTGTTGTCGCGCGCCTGCGCGCGGGAGCCGATCGATCCGTCGCTGCCAGTGAACTCCGCGCCATCAACAGGCGGATCTTCCCAGTCTGGAAGGCCTCGTATCAGGACGAGCGGGCGACGTGGAGCATGGAGGATCTCCAGACCGCCGTCGTCGGCGACGTGAAGACGATCGCCGGCCTGGCGCTGGCAGCGGTGGCGTTGGTCTGGCTGATTGCATGCGCGAACGCGTCGAACCTGCTGATTGCGCGCGTCGCCAGCCGCCGGCAGGAACTCGCGGTCCGCTCGGCGCTCGGCGCGTCTCGGGGACGCGTTGTCAGGTACCTTCTCGCCGAGAGCACCGTGCTCGCGGCCGGCGCCGTCGCGCTCGGAGCGGTTCTCGCGTGGGCCGGGGTCCAACTGCTGCGGGACGTCGGGCAGTCGTACTTTCCGAGAACGCAGGAGATGGCGCTGCGGGCGCCGGTGCTGTGGCTGTTGGCGGCACTGGCAGCCTGCAGCGGACTGATCTTCGGGCTGGTGCCCGCGATGCACGGTGCCGGCGGCTCCGTCGATGCGTCCCTGCGGTCACTGGGGCGATCGTCGACGGGCAACCTCGCGGTCCGGCGTCTTCGCCGTGCGCTCGTGGCCGCCCAGTTCGCGATCGCCACACCTCTGCTGATCGTGGCGGGCCTGCTGCTCGCCAGCCTGAATCAGCTCGAGAAAGTCGACCTCGGCTTCGATCATCGCCACGTCGTGACGGGATCGGTCCGCCTGCCAGCCTCCCAGTATCAGGATCCCGGAAGGGTGAAAGTGTTCTGGGACGAGCTCACGCGCCGCGTGGCCGCGGCGCCGGGCGTTGCGGGAGTGGCATTCGCCGACGGTCTGCCGCCGGACGGCGTCGGCAACATCAACAACTTCGATCTCGAGGACTTCCCGGCGGCGCCTGGACAATCGCAGGCGTCAACGCCGTGGGTGGCGGCAACGCCGGAGTATTTCCGGGTGCTGGGTCTCACGTTGCTCGAGGGGCGGCTGCTCGAAGAGCGTGACGCGCTGACGCAGAATCTCGAATCGATCGTCGTCGATCGCGCCTGGGCCCGGCGTTTCTTTCCCAACGACAGCGCGGTCGGCAAGCGGCTCCGCGAAGGCGGATGCACGACGTGTCCGTGGACCCGCGTCGTCGGCGTGGTGAGCGAGGTGAAGTACCTCGGTCTCGACAAGCCCGACGACGGCACGGTCTATACGCCAATGCCCACGGAAGGCCTTGCACGGTTCCTCGTGGTCCGCACGCACGCGGATCCGTCGACGCTGGCCCTTCAGCTGCAGCGGGTCGTGCGCACGCTCGACCCGTCCGCGCCGCTCTCCAACATCGCGACGATGGAGGATCTCGTCGCGCAATCGCTCGAGCGGCGGCAGTCGCTTTCGCTGCTGGTGTCGACCTTCGCGCTCGTGGCGCTCGTGTTGTCGGTGGTCGGCATCTACGGCGTGATGGGGTACTACGTGCAGCAGCACCTCAAGGACATCGGCATCCGCATGGCTCTCGGCGGCGGCTCCGCCGACGTCCTGCGGCTCGTGATCGGCCACGGCATGCGCGTGGTCGTCGCTGGCGTCTTCGTGGGAGTCATCGCGGCGCTCGGCCTCGCACGATTGACGTCGAGTCTCCTGTTCGGCGTCAGCGCCGCCGATGCGCTCACGTTCGTGACCGTGAGCGGTCTCCTGGTGATCGTGGCGCTCGCCGCGTGCTTCATCCCGGCACGACGAGCCGTCGGCATTCAGCCGGCGATCGTTCTGCGGAACGACTGAACGAGCGTGGACGGGCCACCGCCTCGGTCGTGTAGATCGTGTCGCCGAGCGACCGAGCCGCCCGCCCGCGATGATGCGATACTGGAGCGGGATGGTCACCTTTGCCAAACCGCCGTGCGACGAAGCCGCCATCCTGGCGGGTGCGGGCGGCCGCTACCCCGCGCATCCTTCACGCGTGCTCGCGGCGGCCATCATCGGCTCGAGCATGGTCTTCATCGACGGCACCGTGGTGAACGTCGCGCTTCCCGCGCTGCAGTCGGGCTTGCAGGCGACCATCGCGGACGTTCAGTGGGTGATCGAGTCGTACGCGCTCTTCCTGTCCGCGCTCCTCCTCGCCGGCGGCTCGCTGGGCGACCTCTACGGACGGCGCCGGATCTTCGCGGTGGGGGTCGTCGTCTTTTCCATGGCGTCCGCCTGGTGCGGCGCCTCGCCGAACATCGAGCAGTTGATCGCCGCCCGAGCGCTCCAGGGCGTCGGGGGCGCGCTGCTGGTGCCTGGCAGTCTCGCGCTGCTCAGCGCATCCTTCCCGCCCGAACAACGTGGGCGCGCCATCGGAACCTGGTCGGGGTTCACGTCGATCACGGCCGCCGTCGGGCCGGTGCTGGGCGGATGGATCGTGCAGCACGCGTCCTGGCGGTGGGTGTTCTTCATCAACCTGCCAATGGCCGTGGCCCTGCTGATCATCGTCGCGCGCATGGAGGAATGCGGGGCGAGGAGCGGCACGCGGCGGCTCGACTGGGCGGGGACGCTGCTGGCGGCCATCGGCCTGGGGGGCGTCGTCTACGCCCTCGTCGAATCCGTTCCCGCTGCGGGAGCCATCGGCCTCGTCGCGCTCGCGGCATTCCTCCTGTTCGAGGCCCGCACCACGGCGCCGATGCTCCCGCTGGCCCTGTTCCGCTCCCGGCGCTTCACCGGGGCGAACCTGCTCACGCTCTTCCTGTACGCCGCGTTGAACGCGGTCCTGTTCTTCTTGCCCCTCAACCTGATCCAGGTCCAGCGGTACAGCGCCACCGAGGCGGGGGCCGCGTTGTTGCCGTTCATCCTGCTCATGTTCCTGCTGTCGCGATGGTCCGGCGGACTGTTCCAGCGACACGGCGCCAGGCTGCCACTCGTCGTCGGCCCTCTCGTTGCGGCCGCGGGGTTTGCCCTGCTGGCTCGCCCCGGCATCGGCGGCTCGTATTGGACGACGTTCTTCCCGGCGGTGCTGGTCATCGGGCTCGGCATGGCGATCAGCGTCGCCCCGCTCACGACGACGGTGATGAGCGCCGTCGCGCAAAGCCGGGCCGGCGTCGCGTCGGGCGTCAACAACGCGGTGTCGCGCGTGGCAGGATTGCTGGCGATTGCCGTGCTCGGCCTGGTGCTGAACACGGTCTTCAACGACGAGCTCACGCGCCGGTTGGATTCTCTCCCGCTGGCGAGCAACGTCAGGCAGCAGATCGAGGACCATCGATCTCAGTTGGCCGCCGCCTTGCCCCGGGACGAGCGCGGCCGGCAGGCCATCGAGGAGTCGTTCGTCGCCGGCTATCGGTCCGTCGTCTGGATCGCCGCGATCCTCGCCGTCTTGAGCTCCGCGAGCGCCGCCGTGCTCATCGATGGGGTCAGAACTTGAGTTGCAGCAAAACGCCTCGATTCAAGATGTGACCCCGCTTGACCTGTCTACGACTGCAGGGTCTAGCCTTGGAGTTGAGCGGGACGTCAACACAGACAAGGAGGGCCTGTGACAGAAGCGGCGTTCGAAGCCCGGAGAGCGGTGAGGACGTATCGTCAGACGATCGAGGCTTCGCCCGACGTCGTGTTTCCACTGCTCTGCCCGGAGAGGGAAACGGAGTGGCTCGATGGCTGGGCGTACTCGATGATCTACTCGGCCACTGGCCTCGCCGAAGACGGCGCGGTGTTCAGCACGTCCACGCCCGGCGAAGCGGACACCGTGTGGATCGTCACGCGCCACGAACCGGCCGCACGCCTGGTGGAGTTCGCGCGCTTCACGCCGGGCTCCAGGACCTGCGTCCTGCGCATCTCGGTCGCACCAACGGGCGATGCCTGCTCGCACGTGGACGTGTCGTACGCCTTCACGTCGATTGGCCCGGGCGGCAACGCGTTTCTCGACGCATGGACCGCGGAATCGTTCCAGGCCGCCATGCGGTTCTGGGAAGCATCGATGAACCACTTCCTCGAGACAGGCACCAGGCTCCCCTCGCCTTCTCACCGGTAGCCGTTGACCCCAGGGCCCGGGTCGTAGATGATCCGGGTGCCCCGGGGTGTCCTCGGCGGCACGGTCCAGGAATACATCCCGGAACCCACAGTCACGGAGGTTTGGCATGAGTCCCAGCCAGGTGAACCGGAGAGGGTTCCTGCGCATGGCAGGCGCGGTCGGCTCCACGGCCGTGATGTTCAACGCGCGGGCCCTGGAACGCGTCGAGGCGGCGGGCCAGTCGATGGCCGGGAGGACGGCCGAGGACGTCGCGAGAGACGAGTTCTACTGGCGCGAGATTCAGCTCGCCTTCAAACTGGATCGCACACTCATCAACCTGAACAACGGCTTCACGTCGCCGATGCCCCGCGTCTCGCTCGAATCGGTCGGGCGATACATGGACATGATCAACATGCTGCCCGTCCACTACCAGGGCATGGTGGCGGCCAGCGTGCAGACGATCCGGCGCCGGATGGCGAACGAGTTCGGCTGCGATGCCGAGGAGATGGCGCTGACGCGCGGCGCCAGCGAATCGCTGCAGATCGTCCAGAACGGGATCGATCTGAAGCCGGGCGACGAGGTGATTACTACCGAGCAGGACTACCCGCGCATGCTGACGACGTGGGACCAGCGCATGCGGCGCGACGGCATCAAGGTCACCCGCCTCCAGTTCCCGGTGCCCGCGACGCAGGACTTCCTGTTTGGCATGTTCGAGAAGGCGATCACACCGCGCACGAAGGTCTTTCACTTCACGCACATCACCAACCTGACGGCGCAACTGTTCCCGGTGCAGCGGCTGTCCCGCCTGGCGCGGTCCAGGGGCATCGTGACGATCGTGGACGGTGCGCACGCGCTCGGCCACTTTCCCTTCAAGCTGCGCGACCTGGAGTGCGACGCCTATGGCGTCAGCCTGCACAAGTGGCTGCTGGCGCCGCTCGGCAACGGCTGCCTCTACGTGCGCCGCGAGATGATCCCGAAGTTCTGGCCGCTGCAGGCGGCTCCCGAGCAGCAGGACTCCGACATCCGCAAGTTCGAGTCGATCGGCACGCATCCCTGGGCCATCCGCGCCGCGCTCGGCGAGTCGCTCGCCTTCCACCAGGCCATTGGCGCCGACCGCAAGGCCGCCCGCCTGCGCTACCTGACGCTGCGCTGGGCGAACGCGCTGAAGGCCAACCCCCGCGTCAAGCTCCTGAGCGACCTCAGCGAGCCGGCCCAGTGCTGGGGCGTGGCGGCGGTGAACATCGAGGGCATCGACGTGCGGCAGCTGGCCAAGTTCATGATGGACAAGTACCGCATCGTCGTCGTCCCGCTCGTCGGCGGCGCCCCGCCCAACTCGGTCTTCGATTACCAGGCGCTGCGCGTCTCGCCCAACGTCTACACGACGCTCGAGGAGGTCGACACCTTCGTGGAGGCGATGGAAGACGCCTGCAAGAATGGGGTGCCCGAGGCGCCGGACCCGATTCCTGCCTACCCGGCGGAAATGCAGATGTAGCGGGGCTGTGGACATGTGCAGGGCCAATCTCCAGGTCGGCCTGCACGGAGAGCACAGATGAAACGCCTTGCATTACTCCCATTCGTCATCGTGGCGTTCACACTTGGGGCCTTGGCCGCGCCCGTCCACGCGCAGTCCACCTTCAAGGTGCCGTTCAAGTTCGAGTCGGGCGGGAAGAAGTTCCCGGCCGGGGACTATGTCGTCGCCAAGACCCGCGAGGGCGAGGTGACCTTCAAGCAAGTCGCAACATCGAAGGAAACGGCCGTTCCCTTCACGGAGAAGCTGAACCCCGCCGACGCGACGCCGGCGGAGCCGCGCCTGGTGTTCGACGAGGTGGGCAACTTCGAGCCGTCCTACACGGAGTACTTCACGGTCTACGTGCTCGCAGAGGTATGGCTGTCCGGGCAGGACGGATACCTGGTTCACACGACGAAAGGCGCGCACAAGAACCAGGTGGTCAAAGGGGATCTGCCCAAGAAATAGTGGGCGGCGGCAATGACACGGTGAACGGTTGACGGTCGACGTCTCAGCCCCCCTTCACCCCGAACCCTTTCTTCACGAGCAGCTCGCGAACCCGATCGCGCAAGTCGCCCTGGAGCTCGATGGCGGCGTCCCTGACGGCGCCTCCCACGCCACATGCCCGCTTGAGGTCGCGGCAGAGATCATCGAGGAACGCGGCGTTGCGCGGAAGGCCGTAGAGAACGGTCACGGTCTTGCCACCGCGCCCCGCCTGCTCGACGCGCAGCTTCGCGACCACCCGGACCGGCACCTCATCCGCCTGCCGGTTGCTGCACCGGCAGTCGGTAGCCGGTCGGCCGCACGCGGGGCACATCCTGCCGGCGCCGGTGGAATAGACGAGTCGCGAGTTTCCGCGTGGCGCCATGGCGCGATCATGCGCGAACCGCCTCAGCCCGGCAAGTGCGCAGTCAACTTCTGGTCGCCGGGGCGCGTATTGAAGTACGTGAGTATTCACGTCTCCCAGTCGAGACGCTCACATAGAGGAGGTACGATGGTGACGCGTTGCTGCTGCGCAATCCTGGCGGTGATCGCGGTGGCGTGGCTCTCGGCGCCCATCCGGGCGGCCGAGAACCCGATTGGCGTATGGGTCGGCACAACCGAGGTGCCGGACCAGGGGACCGACCAGGTCACGCTGACGATTACCAAGGCCAAGGACGGCTATGCCGGGACGTTGAGCGATTCTCTCGGCCAGGTGGCCAAGGAGGCGCTGCGGGACGTGAAGTTTGCCGACGGCGCCCTGACGTTCTCCTTCTCCCTGACCGACGGCGCCGACATGACGATGAGCCTGAAGGTGACCGGGGACAAGATGGCCGGCGAGTGGCATCATCCGGAAGGGAATGCCGGCGCCATCACCCTCGAGCGGAAGTAGGCGCGGGTCAGTAAGACCCGCGGCCTCCGTGACCCAAGACCCGCGCGGCTTCGCCACGCCGTCGTCGCGTTCCCTCAGCTTACGAACGCGATCGCGTGCACCACCTGCTCGTCCACCGCGAGCGCCGCGCCCGCAATGCCCGCCGCCTTGAGCCGCAGGTCCTGCCCCAAGCCCACGGCCGGGAAGGTGTCCACCTCCGCCTTGCCCACCGACGCCAGGAACCGCGCCGGATCCCGCCGTACCCGCGACCGCTTCTCTTCCACGCGGTCCAACGCGTCGAGTCCGTAGCTCTCGACGATCTTCCGCATCGACTTCCGCCAGGTGGCCGCGCTGTCGAACAACTCCAGGCCGGCGACCGTGCCGTTGATGGCGAAGACGGCGCCGACCTGTCGCGGCAACGCCTCCAGTGACCGTTGGAACTCGTCCAGCTGGGCCCGCGACTTCTCGTACATCGCCGCGGCCGCGTGCGTCTCGGACGGCGCCGCCATCCGGGCCGCCTTCTCGTCGATGTCGTTCCAGATGGCTCCCTGGTCCGCGTGCCGCTCGCCGGTCATGGCCATGCAGGAGCTGACCTGCTCCATCTTCTTGGCCCGGCCAGCCGCGTAGTGGGTGCGCCCGGCGGCCGCAAACGACCGCGACCGGTGCGCCCAGCGGCCCGCCTCGACGCACGACACGGGCAACGGCAGCTTCGTGTGCGGCGGCACCAGGATTGTCAGGTTGACGATGCGGTTCTGCTTGGCGCCGACCAACTCCTCGCCGTCCAGCACGAGCACCGGCGTGGGCCCGTCGTTGACGATGGACAGCTCCGGGACCGACCCGGCTTCCGACACCTCGGTCACCTTGACGAAGCCGGCGGCGAGCGCCTCGTCGAGCGTCGCGTAGGCCGGCGGCGCCTCGCTGCCCGCCAGCAGCGGGTACATCGTCAGGTTGCCGGCCGCGATGGGGTTGCCGATTTCGAGCGACTGGGCGATGGTTTGGAGGTTCATGCCTCCAACTCTAAGGGTCAGGTGTGACAGGAGAGGTCCGGGTGAATTCTGAAGGACTCGATTCAGAACGCGGCCCGGGGCACCAGCGGGCCGGTCGCGGTCAGCGTGGAGACGTAATCGAACGTCCGGTCGGCCGGGAGTTTGCGGGTGGCCCGCACGAGCGCCAGCCAGTCGTCCGGATGCGCCATCTCGGCGGCGGTCATCACGTCCCACACCACGTACGACGTGATGCCCGGCGCCAGCGACGCCGGGAGCCCGAGTTCGGCGAGCATCTCCGCCGCGCGCAGGTGAACGTCGGCCAGGTACGCCGGCAGCAACCCGACGCCGCGCGGCCCCTGGACGTCTTCCCACGCGTGCCCGCTCGGCATCCGCGGCAGGAGGCTGCCGTCGGTCGTCCGAACCGACACGCCCCACGCGTCCAGCGCGTCCTGCCCGAGATCCGGTGCCCCCAGCCACATGAACTCCGACAACGACACGTAGTCCGCCGGCGTCGCACGCTCTCCTGGCCCGCCCTCGCCGGCCGCGTCCTTCGCGCGGCTCGCCACCCATTGCGCCGCGCGGCAGCGCCACTCGCTGATGCCCGCCTTGGCCGCTGCTGCCCAGAGGCTCTCCGGCGAACCGAGGAGCTCGGCCCAGCGCGCGCGTCCCCGGCGGATCGCGGCGACGATGGCGTCGCGGCCCCCATCGGTCAGATTGAACGCATTGAAGATTGCCTCGGACTCGCCGAAGGCACGCACGTCCTGCGGTTCGGGGCGGGGACGCATGCCCGGGTCCTGGATCGAGAGCCGCCGCAGCCACGACTTCGCGAACACCGTGTGCAGCGCCAGCACCGAACCTTCCATCAGCCACGATCGGTCCGTCGCCTGCACCTCCTCGGGCAGGTGCCACGGCCCGGTGGCGGGGCCGATTGTGGCGTCGAACCGGTGCTGCCTCGACGGGTCCCCACCCATCAGCACCGCGTCGTCCGGCTCGCCGATGCCGACCGCATAGGCAAACGACACCAGCGCGTCGGCGAGCCGCAGGTCGCCCACCTCGGCGAGCGACCACGCCACCTCCGCCCGCTCGGCGGCACCGGGGTTGGACGCGAGCCTGGTGGCGGCAGACTGGAGCACGGCGCGCATGCGGGGAATGCCGTGGCCGAACAACTCGCCAAGGTCGAGGTTCCCTTCGCCCATCAACGCCTTGAGAATGGAGACCTGGCGCCGCACCTCTTCGGCGTCTGCGCGCGAGTCCGACAGTCGCGCGGCAACCGACTGCAGCGTCAGCGCGTCATCGATCGCCGTCGCCTTCTGAACCTGGCGGATCCGCCGGAGGCGCGCCGCCGTGGCCGCACCGAGATCGACCCGGTAGTCCTGGTCCTCCCACCTGACCACTCGTGCCGCGCTTCCCGGCGGTCCTTCGCCGGACACGGCGCGGATCAGGCAGGCATCCGGCGAGAGTTCCGCCTTGCACAACCCGGGCAGAAGCACGCTCCGCATCCAGGCGCCGATCGCGCCCGGGGGCAACGCACCCTCCGCAGGCGCCGCGCCAGGGCCGTGCGACGGCGCACCCGGAGCCGGCGCCCGCAGGGACAGCAGGGAAATCGCCAGCCGTCGGACCGCGGCCGCGTCGATCACGCGCGCCGAGAACGCCCGTTCGAGGATGACCAGGACGCCCTGCGCCTGGGCTGTCGCGACCACCGCCGCGCGCCTGTCCGCGCCGGACCACAGCCGGTCGGCGAAGCGCGCAGCGGCAAGATAGTCGGCCGGGTCGTCGATCCGCATCCGTTCGAGCGTCAGCACCAGCGCCTGGTGGCGCGGGAACGACGCCACTACCTCGCAGGCGGCCCGAAGGTCCGCGGTTTTCGCCCGCCCGAAGACGCGCTGCGCGAGTGTGATGGCGGCCAGCCACTCCGCGCGCTTCTCCGCAAATTGCCGTTCGATCCTGTCCGTCAGCCATGCCGCGTCCACTTCACCGCTGCCCGCCTGGAGACTCGAGCACGCGTGGACGTTGCCCGCGAACGCCGCCTCCCAGAAGGCGCGCGAGGAAGGCGCCGCCATTCGCCCGTCGTCGTCAACGAGCACCCGCGCGAGCACGGCGCCGGGGCTGACCGGGTGCCGCACGACCGGCCATGAGAGGGAGGAGTCAAACGTCGTCGTGCGCGTAAAGGCGCCGTAGAGCGCTTTGAACCGGGCGAGCCGATCACCGTGGAGCGCGCCGCCCAGCGCAAACGCCTGGCGCGCCGGCTCGAGGTGGGCCACCGTGTCGTAGAGGAACGCGGCCCGGCCCGAGTCCCGCGCGAACAACGCTTGGATGAACCGATCGGTCTCCGCCTGGCCAACGACGCCCTCCCACAAGGCCGCCGCCTGCTGGCCGCCGGGGAACTGCAGCCGGCCGTTCCTGACGTGAACCGAGCGTCCCCACTCGGCGAACGCGCCGGCGCTTCGGGCGGCGATGGCTGACAGGACCGCAGGGTGGCTCTCGATGTACGCGAGCGTCTCGTCGTCCAGCGCCATCAGCCCGTGGTAGACGAGCGAGGCTTTCTGATCGGAGAAGATCGCGTCCGCCAGTTGGCTGCGCGGCACCTTCCGCCGAAGCACCGCCGAGGTCCAGACCTCGGGAGAGAGCGGCAGCGGCACCATATCGGTTCGCACCGACTGCCCGCGCGCGGCATCGAAGTGGGCCAGGAGCTTCGCCGCCGGCCCCGTCCTGCCGGCGTGCACCGCACGAACGAAGGCCAGCATCGCCGTGGCGGGGTCTGCTGACCCCGGAGCATCCACGGCCCGCAGCAGCGCCGCAATGCCGCCTGGCAGAGGGATTTCGGTCACGAGCGCCTGTGAGCCAGGCGGGGTCGCCCCCGCGGCGACCGTGACCGCGGTGCCGAAGGACAGCGCGAGGGCAACCAGGCGCCCGAGCGGGTGACGTTTCTTCATCGCGCCGGGGACACCTTCTTCTCGACGGCAGTCACCCACTCGTTCACCAGGGGCTGGCGCGGCCCGCCCGCGGCTGCATAGGCCTCGCGATACCGGTTCAGCCGGGCGAGATCGTCCGCCTGCGCACCAGTCCCCTGCGTGACCCGTTCGAATATGGCCTGCATGCCGAGGAACAGAAGGTCGAAGTCCGCCGACGCGCGGACGAGCGCAGCATCGACGGCCGCCGTCACGCGATCGTAGCGCCGCGCGTCGAGCGCGGCGCGAGCGAGCCGAAGCCGGAGGCCGCGGTCGTCAGGCCACTTCGCCGACGCCTCCTCGAGCGTCTGCACGGCGCGATCCGGCTGCCCCATTCGCGAGAGCGCCTCGCCCAGCATCCGGAAGACGATCGGGTACTGATCGAGACCGACGAGCGATGTCTGCCAGGCGTTCACCGCCTGCGGGTCCTTGCCGCCAGCCGCGTAGCAGGCGCCGATGTAGAAGGCGCCGACGAAGTAGTCCGGCGCCGCCGCCACCGTTTCGCGAAACGCCTGGGAGGCCTCCTGCAGTTGCCTTCGCGAGAGCAGCGACAGGCCCTGGAGGAACGGGCGCGCCGGATCGTTCGGGTCCTTCGAGGCGGCCGCCTGCGCCGCCTCGGCGAACTGGCCGGCCTTCGCCTGCTCGATGGCCGGTCGTGCCCGCTCCGGCGCACGCGTCGCAAGCTCGTCGAGGAAGGGGCCGAGGACGGCGGCGTCCAGCACGTCCTCGAGCCGGAATCCGGGCGCAACACCCGGCGAGGTCGTCGCGTTACCCGCCCGCGGCGACGCAGCCGCCACGCCGGCCCACACGGGACGGGCGTCTCGAGGCGCAACGCCGGCAGCCGCCGCGCCGGTCGCGCGATCGATGGCAAAGGGCGCCACGACGCGGGCGACGTCGCTGCCAGGCAAGCTGACACTGACTGTTGCGAGGTAGTCGCCCGGCGGCAGCACCCGCGCGTCCGCCACGGCCTGCGCGAGTCGCATGCTGCCCTCGCCCGGAAGCAGCGACAGCGGCGCGGTGAGCAGCGAGGCGCCCGCCGCGCCGGTCGCGACGTCGAGCGTCATCGCGATGCCGGGCGGCATCGCCTGTCCCACGCCGACGGGGAGCGACACCACCAGGCGGTCGCCGTGGACGCGGTGCTCGGGCGTAACGTCCGTCGTTGCCTCGTCCCCGGCCACTTCCCCAATCAGCAGGTCGCCGAGGCGGACCGACGAGGCAGCCTGGATCCGGGCCACGAGGGCAACTTCCCCGCTGCCGACGCGGGTATTTCGCATCGCCGCCAGCCGCAGCCGGTAGCTGCCGGGCGGCACGGACACGACCTCGTTGAACGACAGCCAGCCGGACGACGTCCGGCGCAGGCCAACGCGCCGGAGGGCGTGCGCGCGCGTCTCGCCTTTTTCGTCGAGCAGGGCATACGCCACGGACGCGAGGGGCACGCCTTCCCGCTCGTCGTCGATCGCCGCGACGATGAGGAGTCGCACCGCGGCAGGGTCGTCGGCCGGCAGGCTGAGCGCGGCCAGGCGAACCGGCAGATCGCGCTGCGGCGCGGGCGACGTCAGCGCCTTGTGCAACTCGGTGTCATCGTCCGTGAGCACGAGCCGCGGAGGCTGCTGGCGCGGCGTGGCCGCGGACGGAGCGGCCAGCGCGAGCGAGCAGGCAAAGAGCAGGCGCGAGAACATCGGCAGGCCGGCGCTCGTCACGGTTGGCTCCGCGTGCGGCGGTAGCCCTGGCGGGCGCGCACCGAGTACCGGCCGTCGCCCACCTCGACGCGGATCTGGTGCCACGCGCCGTCCAGCGACGCGGAGGGTGGGGCATAGGTGATGAGGTACTGGCTCGACAGTTCCTCGATGATGCTGTCGAAAGTCGTGCGCAGGTCCTCGGGTTCGCGGGGGAAGAAGGCGCGGCCGCCGCTCCGGTCGGCCAGCCACTCGCAGAGGCTCTTCAGCCCCGGCGAATCCATCGCCCGCCCCTGGCCAATCATGAACAGGACGGCGTCGCTCGACTCGGCCCGCCGCTGCACCGCGTCGCGGGTGACGCGCGACGAGGTGTCGTCGCCGTCGGTGAAGACTACCAACCCGCGGCGGCCCGCCTGCGTGCTGAGCAGGTCGAACGACCGGATGATCGTCTCGTGAAGCGCGGTCATGCCCCACGGCGCCAGCCGATCGACCGATTTGATCCTCGCGTCGAGGGTGGCGGACGGGCGCGAGAGGATGAAGAAGTTCTCGTTGAACGCCACGAGCGTGACGCGATCAACCGGCCGCAGCGCGGAGAGGAAGCGCTTCACATTCTCTTTCACGCCGTCGATCGAGTCGGTCATGCTGCCGCTGACGTCCACGCCGACCGCGAGCTCCAGGGGGATGTTCTCCGAGGCGAAGTGGCTGACTGGCTGCGGCACGTTGTCCTCGAAGACGCGGAACGCCTCTCTCGGCAAGCCGCGCACGAAGCGGTTGCCGTCGTGCACCGTCACGGTCACGTGCACCATGTCGACGTCCACGGCCTCGACGTACTCGCTCCCCCGTGTGCGCACGGTCTCGGCCAGCCGCGTGCCGACCTTCAGATAGGCGACGACGCGGAAGATGTGCTCGCGGAGCTGGGAGCCGGCATTCCACTCGCACTGGAACGGCGGCGCTTCCACCGTGCACACCTGCCGGCCGTCCACGAAGAAGGTCATGCGCTCGACCTCGGCAGAGGGCGGCTCCACAGCGCCGCGGACCATGACGGCGCCGCTGGCGTACGTGCCGGCTTCGGGCGAGAGGATCCGCAGCACCGGGCCAGGCACCTGCCCGTGGCCTGCGCCGGGCACGATGAGCACAACGACGACAACAACGATCAAGGCGAACGACAGCCGGGCGGCGCGGAGGATCATCGTCGAAAGCGGCACCGTGGGCACGTCTCGACTCCGCTACTGCACGGGAATCTCGGTGAGGAGGTAGACGGCTCGGCTCTTCTTCTGGAGACAGAAGAGCCGCTTGCCGTCGGACGACCAGGCTGGGAGGATCGCGCGCGCGACGCCCGCAACCTGCGCCCTGCGGCCGTCACGGTCGAGCAGGAAGAGTCGGCCTTCGGCGTCGACGTAGGCCAGGACGCCCATCGGCGCCGGCGCCCACCCGAAGCGCGCGCCCAGCTGCGGCACCTCGTTGGTCCACTCGGCGACCACCTGGCCCTTGAACCGCAGCGTGACGACCCCGTTCACCACGGAGTTGTTCGCCGCGGCCATCGCGACGCCGGTGGACACGCCCTGGCCGGCGTCTCCCGGCAGGACCGCCGATGTCATGCCCGCCAGCTCACCGCCCGCCGGCGTGTTCACGGTGCTGGTTCGCACGGCGCGCTGCTCGGCGTCAATTCTCAGCGACGGATCACCGGGCGCCACCATGCCAGATTTCCAGCCCCAGTAGTCGGCTGCCCACACGGGCACGCCGTCGGACTGCCCGATGGAGATGGCCGGTTGGGTGGCGATCACGTAGTGCCGGGTCCTGTCCTTGCCGGCCGTCACGCGCAGGTACATGGTGCCATCGGCCTTGCACGCGAGCCCGACCGGGTCGCCCTGGATCGCGGCGGTGTCGATTTCCGCCAGGACCCGGGCCAGGGAGGGCTTGAGCAGCCGGACGTCGGTGACGGGAGCGGGTTGGCCGACAGCCGCTTGACCGAAG
The DNA here is from genome assembly GCA_963724775.1 of uncultured Acidobacteriota bacterium. Classification (GTDB taxonomy): domain Bacteria; phylum Acidobacteriota; class Vicinamibacteria; order Vicinamibacterales; family Fen-181; genus CAVRWB01. The sequence continues at coordinate 367,980 of CAVRWB010000008.1, read as the reverse complement.
AGAACGGCCAACAGGATGGCGAGCATGGCGGTACCTCGGCACGCGCCGGCGTGGTGCGGTGTTGTACGGTCGGGTAAGTGTGGCACAGCGCCCCAGGCTCCGCAACATCGCGAAGCCAATCGCGCCGCGCGACGCTCGCGGACCAGCTTGCGCCTCGCGCCCAGTTGCCGGGGAGTCGACGTTTACTGTTCCCCGCCTTTCGGCGCCGGGCGGGCCTCGTCCGCGGCCGACAGCACAGGGAGGGTGTGAGGGATGTCCGCGCGGCGTCGCATCTCCGAGACGTCTGCCGTCATTCGGCTCACCAGCCCCCGGAAGCGGGCAGCGTCACGGAGGCCGGCGAACGCCGGATGGAATGCGAGCATCCGATAGTCGCGCATCCCGGCGGCATAGGCACGCTCGAGCGACGCCAGGGCCGCGTCGGGCTGCCGCCGGAGCGCCTGGATGGCGGCCATCTCGATCAGCATCCGGGGTAATTGGTTGCGAGCCTTGAGGGCCTCCACGACACGCTGCATCGCCTCGTTCAACAGCTGTTCGGCCGCCGATGGCTGGCCTCGGCCTGCGAGGATGTGGGCGTAGCGAACGCGCGGCGATTCCATGAGCAGCCAGTAGTTTCCAGTGAGGTCCGGCGCCTGGCGGAACAACCGCTCGGTGTATGACTCGGCGCCGGGTGCTCCTGTCGCGTAAGCCACTTCCGATGCCAGCGCGAGCGCCTCGCTGTCGCCCTCCGCCTGGACGAGCAGCTTCTGCGTGCGCGCAAGCGCTTCGCTCATCCGGTTGCGCCGGGCATCGAGCATCGCGAGTTCGAGCTGGATGCGGCTGTCCGCGGGAAACCGCCGCTCCGCTTCACTCAACCAGCGCGCAGCGGCTGACTCTTCGAGAAAGAGGAGGGGCAGCGCCGCGTGGTAGAAGTCGTTCGCCGCTTTCCGCGGGGCGATGCGAAACGCGCGAATCGCCCACAACAGGGATTCGTCTGACCGCCCCATCTCCAGCTCCAGCACCGACAGGTTCTTCATGCTGGCGTCGTCGTTCGGATTGAGGTCAATCGCCCGCAAGAACGCCAGGCGCGCGTCCGCGACGAGACCCTTTTCCACGTAGACGGTCGCGAGCGCCATGTGGGCGGAGGCCAGCAACGGGTCGATCGCCACCGCCTGCCGTGCCGCGTCCAGCGCCATGTCCAGGTACGCTCGATTGCTGAACGTGGCGACGATGAAGAGGCGATACGCGAGGCTGGCATACGCATCGGCGAAGCGCGGGTCGAGCCGGATGGCCTCCCGCAGCATGTCGATCGCCTTGGGGCTGGCGCCCTCCCGCTCCGCTCGCAGGTAGAGGTCGTACGCGGCAAGGTTCTGCGTGGGGCGCTTCTCGATGCGCCGCCGCTCCTCCGCCGAGGGCGAGGCATCGAGCAAGGCGGCCACGCGCAAGGCGATCTCACTCTGCACCGCGAAGATGTCCTGCAGTTGACGATCGAACTGCTCGGACCACATCGTCTGCCCGCTGCCGGCGTCCACGAGTTCGACCATGATCCGGACGCGATCGCGGTCCGCTCGGACGCTCCCCTCGACGATGCTGCCCGCGCCGAGTTCCGCGGCCAGCGTTCGAACGCCGGCCGCCTTGAGCCGCTCCATCGAGTCGCGGCCGAGCACTCGCAGGCTGGCGATCCTCGCCAGCTGGCCGTGAATCTCCTCCGTGATCCCCGCCGCGAAGTAGTCCTGGCCGCTATCGCGGGAGATGTTCTTGAACGGGAGAACCGCGACCACTCGGCGGGCCTCCGCGGCGCCGGTCGTGGTCGCGCGAGGCGCGCCCAGCGGCGACCGCAGCCGCCAGGCGCCCAGGCCCGCGACGATCGCGACCGCCAGCATGACGAGGGCGACCTGAAGCCAACGCCGTTTCGATGCCGGCCCGGCAGCCTGTACCGCCTCGACACCAGACGTGGCCGCCATTGGGCTCGTGGCGATGGCCGCGAGGGCAAAGTCCAGGTCGGTCGCCGACTGAAACCGCTCCTCGGGGTTCTTCTGGAGGCACCGTTCCACGATTGCCTCGAGGACGGCGGGCATATCAGCAACCTGGGTGCTGAGGCGCGGTGGATCTGCGGTCAGGATGGCGCTCACCGTGTCCACGCTCGATTCCCCGTCGAACGGCCGCCGGCCTGCCAGCATCTCGTACAGGACCACGCCGAGGCTGAACACGTCCGATCGCGCGTCGGTCAAGTGCCCGCGCAGCTGTTCCGGCGGCATGTAACCCATGGTGCCGAGGATTGCCCCGGCTTCGGTCGCCGTGGTCGCCGCCAGGGACTGCACGCCGGCCGCGTGCGTCACCCTGGCCAGGCCGAAGTCGAGGATCTTCAGGCGCCCGTCGGTGGTGAGAAAGAGGTTCTCCGGCTTCACGTCCCGGTGGATGATCCCCTTCGCGTGCGCCGCCCGCAGCCCCTGCGCGATCTGCCGCGCGTACTCCAACGCCTGGCCGGCCGGCAGCCGGCCGATCGCCAGCCGCTCGCGCAGCGTCTGCCCGTCAAGGAGTTCCGACACGAGGTACGGCCGGCCCTCGTGCTCGCCAACGTCGTAGATGGCGAGGATATTCGGCTGGTTGAGCGCTGCGGTGGCGAGCGCTTCCTGCCTGAAGCGGTGGAGGCGCCCCGGGTCGGTCGCCACGCCTTCCGGCAGCACCTTGATCGCCACGTCGCGCCCGAGGCGGCTGTCGCGCGCCCGGAACACGTCCCCCATGCCGCCGGCCCCGAGCAGGCCGACGATTTCGTAGGGACCGAGTCTGCTGCCAGCGCCGAAGCTGCGCATCGTCGTGGTCGGAAGCCCGCGCTACCGGGTTGTCAGGATTCATCCATCATGCGCCCGGGATGCGGGCCGGTCAACGCGTGTGACGCGTGTTACGATCTGCCGCCCTCCGGCCTTCGGCCACCATGTCCCGTGAACATCCATTTCCGGTCGTACTGTTCGAGCAGCGACGGCAACTGCCTGGCCCTCTGGACCGGCGACTGCGGCATCCTGATCGACTGCGGGGTCAAGACGCTTCGCGACACCCGGACCCTGCTGCGCGGTCACCGCGAAACGCACGGACCGCTCGAGGCAGTGCTCGTGTCCCACTCGCACGGCGACCACCTCAGTCACAACGCGCTGCGGGTGCTGGAGGAGGAAGGCGTCGAAGTCCGCGGACACCGGGCGGTAGTCTCGCAGCTGCGAATCCGCCACGAGGCGGCTGCCAGGCGTTCTTCCCCGATTCAGCCCCTGGCGGGCGACGAGGTCACGATCGGCGATTTTCGAGTCGCGCCGATCCCGCTCTCCCACGCGCCGAACGTGCCCACCTTCGGCTTCGTCATCCACGCCGGACACGGCACGCAGCAGCGGAAGATCGTCGTGTGCACGGATTTCTACGACCCGGCCGATGTCCTGCCGCACCTGCCGGGCGCCGATTTCGTCTTCGTCGAAGCCAACCACGACGTCGAATTGCTGCGCCAGTACTTCAATCCCAACAGCCGCTTTCACTTGAACAACGCAAAGACCGCCCGGCTGCTCGCTGATGCCTTCCGGCGCGGCGCCAGGCCGCCGCGGCACGCGGTTCTCGGCCATCTGAGCGCCAAGCGCAACCGGGATCACCTGGCCGTTCGAGAGGTCGAGCGGGCCTTTACCGATCAGCAGGTGACCCTGCGGTTCACTCTCGAAACAGCACCCAGATACCATCCTTCCCGCGTGATGACGATCGCGTAGCGCGGATCTCCCGAGGACCAGCTTGCACCTCGCGAGCCGGTGGCGTGACAATCGGAACTTACCGCTTTCGCGACAGGCAAAACGTCTGTCCCACGGTTTCCCGACAGGCGGGACGCCTGTCCCACCGAGGTACAGCCCGGACGCCTGTCCGACCGAGTGAAAACGACAGGCGGGACGCCTGTCCTACCGAGGTGAAGGCCAAAGGAGGACGAGATGGCAAAGGCGAAGCATGCCGTGCCCGAGGGCCACTACACCATTACGCCGCAGCTCACCCTCGACAATGCGGTTGAGGCAATCGAGTGGTACAAGAAGGCGCTCGGCGCTGAAGAGAAGGGGCGAGCCGTCGGGCCCGACGGCAAGATCCTGCACGCGGAGCTGCAGATCGGCAATTCGCGCATCATGCTGAACGACGCGATGATGGGCTTCAAAGGACCGCAGGCGCTGGGCGGGTCGCCCGCCTCGCTGTGGATCTACGTCGAGGACTGCGACAAGCTGTTCAACCGGGCCGTGACCGCCGGTGCGCGCGTACTCCCCGGCATGGGCCAGATAGCCGATCAGTTCTGGGGAGATCGCTCTGGCACGTTCGACGATCCGTTCGGCTACCGGTGGACGATCGCAACGCGCAAGGAGGACCTGACGCCTGCCGAACTGGAGCAGCGCCAGAACGAGTGGTTGAAGCAGTTCGCGTCGAAGCAGCCGACGGAGCGCAGCCGCTCCGCCGGCGCCTGACACCGACATCGTCATGACCGTGGCAGGGCAGGGCTTCAGCCCTGCCCTGCCCGATCGCCCACCACGCGTCCGATCAGGGAACGAGGAGCTTGAACGCGTGTGTCCAGCGGTTGTGGAGGAAGCCCGGGATGCACCACAGCATGCACAGGGGTTCAATGGCGCGCGCCGCCTCCACGCTGCCCATGTCGGACGTCTCCCACCCGAACTGATCGAGAACGGTCTTCACCTCCGCCTTCGCCCCGGCGTCGTTCCCGCAGATGAACATCGTCGGCGGGCCGCCAGGCAGGCGTGGGTTGACCATCAGCGCGTTCCCGGCGCAGGAGAAGGCCTTGACGAAGCGCGCGCCGGGCGCCCGCCGTTGCAGGCGCTCCATCAGCGATTCGTCGAGGCTGGTGAAGAAGTGAATGACCCCGTTGGAGGGGGCGGAGTCAGCAATCGGGTTCGTCGTGTCAACGACCGTCTTGCTCCGAAGGCCATCGCCGCACAGTTCCACGACGGCTTCGGCCGCCGTTCCCTTGACGGCGAGGACGATCAGCTCGCCGAAGCGGGCCGCGTCCTCGAAGCTGCCGGCCGATGCGCCGGCCCGCGCCTTCTCCTGCCACCCGGCCAGCTTCTCCGGCTGCCGGCTCCCGCGCATCACCTCGTAGCCGTGCTTCAGGAACCCGTCGGCCAGCACCTGCCCGACCACGCCGCTACCCAGGACTGCGACTCGCTTCATGGCTGCCTCACTCTGTCGTGTCCGGAGACTGTTCTACTTTTCGCTTCAGCTTCGCGATCGCTCGTTTCAGCGATCGCCTTCGCCTGGCCAACTCCGCCCACAAGTCGCCCACCTCCGCAAGCCGCTCCGCCATCGTCCGCAGCGTGAACGATCGCGGGCCCACCTCCCCGCGCTCGATTTCCTCCCACGTGCATGGCGCCGAGACGGGCGCGCCCGGCCTGGCGCGCACCGAGTAGACGGCGGCAAACGTGGCGCCCCGCGCGTTTCGCCCGGTGTCCACCAGGATGCGCCCGCCGCGATCGGCCTTGCTGAACGCCTGCGTGAGATGGTCGGGATCGCCCGCCACCAGCAGCCTTCCCACCCGGTCCGCGAACTGCCCGACCTGGCCGAAGCCGGCCTTGGCATCGAGCGGCACGACGATGTGGAAGCCCTTCGAGCCGGAGGTCTTGACCCAGGACGGAAGGCCGAGGCTCGCGAGCAGATCGCGCAGCGCGAGCGCCGCCGCGCGAAGCACGCCGGGTTCGTCTCTGGCAGGATCCAGGTCGAAGACGCAGAGATCCGGATAGTCGAGCCTTGGGGCCCGCGACGTCCAGACGTGCGGGGTGATGCTGTTCTGATTCGCGATCCAGAGCAGCGACCGCACGGTGCCGGCCAGCGGATGGTGCACCGTGCCGCCCTTCTTCGGCACCTCGATGCGTTCCAGCCACGCCGGGAAGCCCCGCGAGACGTCCTTCTGGAGGAAGCCCGGCTGCCCGATGCCGGCGGGGAACCGCTCCATGGTGATGGGCCGCCCGCGCAGGTGCGGCAGCATGATCGGGGCCACGCCCTCGTAGTAGGCGGCCAGCTCCCCCTTCGTGATCCCGTCTTCAGGGAACAGCACCTTCTCCGGGTGGGTGATCCGCTGGGCGATCACGACGTCTCCCTGACGACGTCGTGCGGCGACTTGTCGTTCCGGACGCCGAGGAACCTCGGATGCCGGAGCTTGCCGTTCACCGTCCACTCGATGAAGGCGACCTGCACGACGATGTCGGGGCGCACCCAGTGCGCGCGAAGGCGCGGAAGGCCGACGGTTTTCGTGAACGGGGGCTTCGCAATCTCCAGCGCGTCGAGGCGGGCGCGAAGGTCCAGCAGCAGCGCGGTGTCGAAGCCGGTGCCCACTTTGCCCGCGAACACGAAGTCGTCGCCCTCGAAATAGCCGACGAGCAGCGCGCCCAGGCCCACGCGCGCGCCTTGCGGATCCGTGAAGCCGCCGACGACGAGTTCCTGCGTCGCCTCGCACTTCATCTTCAGCCAGTGCGGCGAGCGCCGGTGCTCGTAGGGCGCGTCGCGGCGCTTCGCGATGACGCCCTCCCAGCCTTCCCGGCAGGCGCGCTCCCAGGGCTTGTCGTCCTCGAGCCCTTCCACGCGCTGCAGCGGCGGCCGCAACGGCAGCTTCCGCAGCAGCGCCCGCCGCTCGTCGAGCGGGAGGCCGGTCACGTCGCGGCCGTCGAGCCAGAGAATGTCGAAGACGTGGTAGGCAATCGCGGGAGGCCGGCCGCCCGGCGACCCGCTCCCATCCCACACGCCGGTCGCTTCGCCGTCCAGGATCGCGTCGCGAAGCGGAAGCGCCGCAACCGCCCGAACGATGGAAGGATAGGAGGCGTTCTGCGGCAGGCGGTTGCGCGAGAGGAGGCGGACGCCCGCCTCGTCCTTGAAGGCGAGCAGGCGGATGCCGTCGTGCTTGCGCTCGAAGATCCACTCCGGGCTGGTGAACCGCTCCTGCGTCAGCGTCGCGGCCATCGGTTCCATCCAGCTCGGCGGCGATGTCCTCATGTGCCCAACACGCCTCGACTCATGCTAACCCGAATCCCGGGCTCAGGTCGGCCGCCACTCGACCTTCACGTTCCCGAGCGGTTCGACGTGCAGGTCCGCGGCTGACGGCTGTTCCCAGCCGGTGGTTTCCGATTGCCGCTCCAGGAGGGCTGCGACGGCCTCCATGACACCCGCGACAATCTCCAACTCCCGGCCGCGGAGGAACGCCGGCTGCGCGTCGCGACGGTACCGCATCGGCACGACCCAGGGGCCCTCTTCGGGCGCCCGCAAGCCGGCCGCCCACAGCAGCGGTGGATACTCCTCTTCCTCGTCGTCGGTTGCGCTGGTCACCTCCACCACCACCACATCGCCTTCCCCGAGCAGCAGACCACCGCCCGGTCTCTCGCATTCGAATCGCCCCGCGCGATTGGGCCCTGCCGGGTAGATCCACACGGTCAGACGGTCGGCCTCGCCGCTGGCGGTAACGGCGAACTGGACCACGTCATCGTCGGCGCCTTCGAACGTTGTGACGGGAAACGGCAACGGCTGGGCGAGCGTCAGGATGATGGGCGCATCCAAGTGCTCTGCCACGATTGACCGCATCGACTCGAACGGCTCCCGTGACCTGCGAGCCGCGTCGACGAGCCGCGCGTACGCCCGGCGTTCGTCGTCCGACGCCGCGCGCTCGACGCCAGCGTCCGGGTCTCGGCCCGCGCCCGGGCCAGCGCCCACGTCCGGCACGCTCGTCTCCAGCACGCCGGCTTCGCCCCCTGCCTCCAGGGCTCCTTCCGGGTCCAGCCTCGTCAACTCCACCGCTTCGCAGAAGTAGCGAACCGTCACGTCGAATCCAGCGTCCCGAAGGGTGTCACCGAGCCGAGCGGCGAGCCCGCGCTGCCGGAAGACGATCCGTTCCGGTCGCGTTCGACGGCCCGTTTCCAGGATTATTCCGGCCAGCGCCCCGAGCGAGACCCCGGCCTCATCTTCGCCCTCGCCGATCGCGGCGCTCGAGAGCAGACGCGGCTCGCCTTCGTCCGTCCCGTCGGCCTCCATCCCGTCGATCACTTCCTCGTCATCCTCGTCATCCTCGTCGCCGAACAGGTCCTGTTCCTCCATCTCAATGGCATCGATCTCGGCGGCATCCTCGAGGTCGTACGGCGGGCTGTCGTCCAGATACTCGTCTTGCTCGTCATCGTCGGGCTCGCGCCGGGCTGCACCCGCGAGGTCGTCGAACGGCGTGATCACTTGCTCGACGATGAAGCAGGCGAGGGGATAGGGCGAGGCCGAGAACCCGAGGGCCTTGCCTCGACTCCAGTCGTGCCGGACGTCCACGATCCACTCGACCGCGTCGGTGTGGAGCGCGGCCGCCCGGGACATTTCCGCCGGCGGGAGGTGTAGGCGTGACTCCGGCGAGGCCACCGGTCCCTCGAGATCCGCGGGCACGTCGAGCACGCTTCGCACGTGACCCTCGAGCGCGCGACGCTCGCGGGCCAGCGCTCCCGCCGTCATCGAACGGCCGGCTGCCGCCTCGCGACGCCGGAGCCACGCGCCGGCGACGGCCCACGCCAGCAACTCGGGCTCCACGCTGGTCCAGGCGCTCAGCTCCGCGAGGAGCTGGCGCGTGACGGCCACCGGATCGCGCTCCCCCTCCAACTCGCGCCACAGGTCGCGGTACTCGAAAGTGCCGTCGCTCAGGGCCTCCAGCAGATCGTCCACCAGGACCGGATAGCAAGGGTCGCTTGCCAGGGACAGCAGCGTCGCGGCATCGGCGCCGAAGAACGCCTCGAGGGCCAGTCCCGAGCTCAGTTCGAATCCGCCCCGTGGGATCCCCCCGGAGTCGCGAGCTGGTGGCCGGGTCAATCACGTCGGCGCCCGCGGACAGGTCGGCACGTTCGTCGTCGCGCCAATACAGGCGCGCACCGATCGTGTCGCCGGCCTGAAACTCCGGGAGGGCGTCGTCCAAGCCGGGGAGCATCACGAGGCCGTCGTCGATCGTGCGGGCACGCACCGGCGCGCCGTCCGGCAGCGGGGCGAGGTGCAGCCAGCCGCTCGGGCTGACCTCCAGCACGTCGAAGAGGCCGCACTCGCTGTTCACGAAGCGGCGGACCGCCCGACGGATCCCGGCGCTCCCCGGCTCGTCCTCGCGATCGGCCACCCACTCCTCGGCAGCCGTCAGTCCCGACGGCAGCTCGCACTCGAAGAGGAACCACTCGCGAGCCCTGAGCCGAGCGAGGTTCCGGGCGAGCGAGCCGGTCGCGGCATACCGCGGGCCAGGTCCTGCGTGGAACGACCACGCGGCGCGGTCGAAGGCATCGCGCAGGAGCCAGCCGGCGTCGTCGTTGTCGTCGACGTCCGGGTGATCGAGCGAATCGAGCAACTCCAACAGGATGCGGGAATCGGGAACCCGGTTGGCGCGGACCTGGCGGCCGCCGCGCTTCTTTCGAACTCGTGAGCGAGGCATAGGGAATGCTACCAGCAGACGAATCCCTGTTACCATCTCCGGCGTGGAATCGGGCATTCGGGTTCCGCTCGCCGCCCTCGTTGCCGCCCTCGCCATCGCGACCGCCTGCGGAGGGACCGGTCCTGCCACCCCATCGGCGCCCGCCAGCACGCAGCCGACGGTCGCGTTCGCCACGACGCACTTCAGGATCCTGACCGACAGGGCCGATCAGACCGTGCTCCGCGCCGTGGCCGACGCGCTCGAGGCGAACTACCCGCGCGTGACGACAGACCTGCGGAGCGGCGACGTCGCCACGACCGACGCCTGGGTCTGGCAGGACCAGACCGCCTACTACGCGGACATGCAGCGGAACCTCGGGCAGGTGTACCAGGGCAGCGCAGGCTGGGTGCGGGGCGCACACACCATCTCCGTCCTCGTCGTGTCGAACACGCCGCTGCACGCCGTGCACGAGTTCGTCCACGTCGTGTCGCTTGCCGTGAACCCGACGATTGCCAACAACCCGCGGTGGCTATGGGAAACGGTGGCGCTCTACGAGAACCGCCAGTTCGTTGACCCCGCGACCCTCGACTACATGCGCGGCGGCCGGTTCCCGACCCTCGCCGACCTGAACGCCGAATTCGCGGTCAACCGGCAGATCTACGAGGTAGGCAGCGTGCTGGGCGAGTTCATCGTCGCCACCTGGGGCATGGACACCCTGCTGGAGCTCATCCGCACCAATGGCGCCATCGAGCGCGTGCTGTCCATCTCGGTCGGCGACTTCGAGCAGCGCTGGTACGATTGGCTCCGCACGCGGTATGCTCTTCATTGATTCGAACGGCAGCCGCGGAGGAGCAGCCACATGAAGGTCGCGATCTTCGGGGCGTCGGGAACAATCGGCAGAGCGGTCGTGGCGGAACTGCTCCGCCGCGGACAGGTCCCGCGCGTGGTGGGGCGTTCGGGCGCGCGGCTGGAGCGGATGTTCGGGAACGCCGTGGAGATCGTGGAGGCCGACGTGTCCGACGTCGGCGGCTGCCCGATCGCGTCCGCCGGCGCAGACGCCATCGTCTACTCGCTGGGCCTGCCCTACTCGGCACAGGCGTTCGCCTCCTACCCGGAGATGATGCGCGACGCCGTGCAGTCGGCCCGGCGCGTGGGCGTCGGCCGGCTGCTGCTGATCACCAACGTGTATCCGTATGGAAGGCCGGTAGCGAAGCGCGTCAGCGAGACGCACCCGCGCGAGCCGGTCGGCCCGAAGGGGCGCTTCCGGAAGGAGCAGGAGGACATCGCGCTCGCGGCGCACGAACCCGGCCGGTTCCTCACCACCAGCCTGCGCCTGCCCGACTTCTACGGGCCGCACGCCACGCTGGCCTTCGGCAACATGATTGCCGCGTCGGCGTTGGCCGGGAAGCCCGCCAACCTGCTCGGCCCCGCGGACACGCCGCACGAATTCGTCTTCACGCCAGACGTTGCGCCGGTCGTCTGCGACCTGCTCGAGCGCGACGAGGCGTTCGGCACCTCGTACAACTTCGGCGGCCCGGGCGTCATCACCACGCGCCAGTTCGCCCAGCGCGTCTATTCCGCTGCCGGCGCGCCGTTTCGCGCGCGCGTGGCCGGACCCACGATGGTCAAGTTGCTCGGCTTCTTCAATCCATTGATGCGTGAGCTGTCGGAGCTGAGCTACCTGCAGTCCGACCCGGTCATCCTGGACGACGCCAAGCTGCACCAGGTGTTGCCGTCGGTGCGGAAGACCAGCTACGACGAGGGCATCCGACTCACGGTGGAGCACCTGCGGACGGAAGCGCCGGCCCGGTAACAGGGCCGCGGGGGGCAGCTTCTCTGCGGGATCTCCGTAGCACGAGGCTTTAGCCTCGTGTTCGTGAGGATGGCAAAGCTGGAGCTTTGCCCCACGCCTCCCCGAGCCTCGAGCCTTGAGCCTTGAGCCTTGAGCCTTCCTCACCGTTCCAGCCCGAGGGCCCGGATCCGCTTGTGCAGGCGGGTGCGCTCGATGCCCAGCGCCCGGGCCGCGGCGGCGACGTTCCAGCCCGCCTGCTCCAGCGCGCGCCGGATGGCATCGCGCTCGGCCTGCGCGCGCGTTTCCTCGAGCGTGGTCGCCCCGCCAGGCTGGCGCGACAGGCGGATCTCCACCGGCACCGCGTCCGCCGTGATCGGATCCGGCGCCAGGATCGCCATGCGCTCGACGACGTTGCGCAGTTCGCGGATGTTGCCGGGCCACCGGTACGCGCGCAGCTCGTCGAACACCGCCTCGTCGATCCGCTTGGGCCTGAAGTTGTTGCGGCGGCAGAACTCCTCGACGAAGTACTCGGCTCAGCGGCCGGATGTCCTCGGCGCGCTCGCGCAGCGGCGGCACGCGGATCGGCACGACGCTCAGGCGATAGTAAAGGTCCTCGCGGAACGTCTTGTCCTCGACGCGAGCCGGCAGGTCCTGGTTTGTCGCGGATACGACGCGCACCGACACGTGCATCGTCTCCTCGCCGCCCACGCGCTGGAACTCTCCTTCCTGCAGCACGCGGAGCAGCTTGGCCTGCGACGCCTCGTGCAGGTCGCCCACCTCGTCCAGGAAGATCGTGCCGCCGTCGGCCAGCTCGAACTTGCCCCGCCGGCCCGACGTCGCGCCCGTGAACGCGCCCTTCTCGTGGCCGAACAGCTCGCTCTCGAGCAGGTCCACCGGGATGGCCGCGCAGTTCACCTTCACGAACGGGCCCGACGCGAACGGGCTGTTCCGGTGCATGTGTGCCGCGAGCAGTTCCTTGCCGGTGCCGGACTCCCCCGCCAGCAGCACGCGCGCGTCCGATCGCGCCACCTGCGTCGCCTGTTCGATCACCTGCCGGAACGCGGGGCTCGAGCCGATCATCCGCGGGCCGTCGCCGACCAGCTCCCGGAGCCGGGCGTTCTCCTGCTGCAGCGCTGCCTGCTCGAGCGCGTTCTTCAGCACGAGCAGCAGCCGATCGCGCCCGAGCGGCTTTTCCAGGAAGTCGAACGCGCCGGCGCGCGTCGCCGCCACGGCGTCGGCGATCGTCGCGTGGCCGGAGATCATGATGACGGGCGCGCGGCGATGCCGCCACGAGCGGCAGCAGGTCGATACCCGATGGCGTCGGGCAGCCGCACGTCGAGCAGGTACGCGTCTGCGTGCGATCGCGGCAGGCGCCGCCGGAACTCCGCGGCCGTCCGGCACACCTCGACACGCGTATCCCGCGCCTTCGAGCACCAGCCGCAGCGACGCGCCGACGTTCTCCTCGTCGTCCACGATCAGGATCGTCTTCACGGTTCGACTCTTTCCGATGACGGGATGACGAGCCGAAATCCCGCGCCGCCCAGCCGTCCCCGGACCAGCGCGAGGTCGCCGCCGGCGAGCAGCGCGTTCTTGCGGGAGATGGCGAGGCCCAGTCCCATGCCGCGCTTCTTGAACGAGATGGACGGCTCGAACAGGCGGCCCCTGGCCTCCGCGCTCACGCCGGGCCCCGAGTCGTGTACCTCGATCGACCGCTTCGGACCCGTTTCCGCCCGTCACGACGAGCACCTCGCCGCCGTCGCCCGCCGCCTCCGCGGCGTTCTCCAGCAGGTTGGTGAGGATCCCCTTCACCTGGTCGCCGTCCGCCCAGGCAACGGCCGCGCCCGAGGACGCCTCGACGCGGTACGTGACGCCGGGATGCGCGCTGCACAGGAAACCGATGCGCTCGCTCGCAAGCGCGTCGAGGTCGAGGCGCGCCGGGTGCGCCTCGGGTTCCGCCGCGAACTCCGAGAACGCGCGCACTCGCCGCTCGAGGCTGGTCACCTCGTCGACGACGATGGCGGCGGCGCGCTCGAAGAATTCGGGACCGGCCGACGACCGGCGCGCGGCAATCTCCTCCACCGTCAGGCGGATGGGTGTCAGCGAGTTCTTCAACTCGTGCGCCATCTTGCGCGCCAGCAGCTGCCAGCTCGCGACCTGCGTGAGGTAGACGAGTCGATCCCGGCTTCGCTGCAGCTGGCCGGCCGTCTGGTTGAACGCCTCGATCGCCACGCCCACCTCGTCCCGGCCCGACGCCGACCTCGACCCCGACGCGGTAGCTGACGAGGCCGGCTCCAGGCGAGTATCGAGGCGTCCGGCCGCCAGCTCCCCGAGCCCGGTCGTCAGCCGCTGGATCGGGCGCGTGATGAGGACCGACACGTAGATCACGAGGCCAAGGGAGAGGATCCAGACGAAGGCGGCCGCAAGCAGGAGGGCGAGCGTGAACCCGCGCGGGAGGTTGCGCTGCCGGAGATCGCCGGCCCGCGTGCGCGCCTCGCGGATCTCGCGCGTGATCTCCGCCATGCGGACGCCATCGAGGTCGGCGGAGTAGATCCACGCCTCGTCGCCGCGCCTCACCGCGTAGTGGAGGCGATCGCCGACCGGCTCCGAGAGGATGAAGCGCTCCGCGTCCGTGCTGTCCCAGAACTGCTGCAAGGGCTTTGGCCACTGCGTCCGAGACGAGGCGTCGAGGCGCTCGGGCGCGAGGCGGCCGGATGCCGCGTCGTCCTTCAGGTGCTGCCGCGCCTGTCGGTAGTACTCGCGGCCCACGCGTTCGAGCGACGTCGCCAGCACGCCCACTTCGTCCGTCGCGATGAAGGCAAGGCTCCGCGACATCAGCGCGGAACTGATCCAGAGGATGGCGGCGAGCGGCAGCAGCGTCGCCGCCAGGAAGACGAGAACGAGCTTGTGGCGCAGGCGCATCACGGGTAGCTGGCAGCCGGCAGCCCTTCGACCAGGCCGCCGCTCGACGGCGCGCTCAGGGCAAGCCGGCGGCTGGCGGCGAGAGTCGAGGAGCGCCGGCACGGCAGGGCGGCCTGCCCGCTTGCCCTGAATTTCACTTCGCCGTCCTGCTTTTCAGTTCCGCGAGTCGCAGCGGGGCCGACAAGGCCTCCCAGCGCGGGGGCGTCGTGCGCGCCTTGCGGCTGAGCAGGTCGATCAGGCCGGTGAGCGTCGTGGTCGCCGGCGCATCGGCGGATGGGGCGCCCTCTTCGCGCAGCGAGCATTCCAACTTTACCACGAAGGTTTTGTCGGCCGGCGCCGCGCTGGTGGGGAGCGAGAGGAGGTCCATGCACCAGGCCTCGGCGGCGGCCGCGGTGAGATGCGACGCTGACGTCTTCGGCTCGTCGACGCGCGCCACGGAGAACCGCTCCTCCCACAGGTCGTAGCTGAAGACCACCTGCCGGCTGACGCCCGCGCCCCGCGCCTGCCCGCGCTGGACCTGCAGCGATACAGTCAAGACGTAGGTGACCGAGCGGCCGTCATGCAGCTGCTCGAGCGGCTGGCCGGTGAGGAAGTGGAACTGCGGCGCCGAGACGTGGAGGCGATCGCCGTCGCGCTCCACGTTCACCTGCGCGGACTGCGCGAAGGTGAACGCCGCGAACGCTACGGGCGCCCACAGCACCATGCCGAAACGTCGTCGCGCCATACGCCGTGCGCGAGGGGTTCCGCGGGTGATGGATGGCTGGTTCATGTGAATCACCCGCGGCCTAGCGCCGGAAGCCGAACATGAACGCGGGTGTCACGCCGTGGAACCTGCAGGGGACGCCGACCGACATGAAGAAGCCGTTCCTCCAGGCCAGCCCGATCCCGACGCTGTGCTTCCAGTCCGCCGTCTGTCCGAGTGCGGGATCCCAGGCAGTGCCGAAGTCGTAGAACAGCTCGAACGGGCGGTAGCGGTATGCCAGCGACCCGTAGAGGAGCCGCGTGCCGCCCAGCGGGGCGACGTCGAACTTATCCCAGCCGCGCAGCGTCGTCGCGCTGCCGATTGAGAAGCGCTCGAAGAGCGGTGCCACACCGCTGAGGTGGCCGCCCTGGAAGTGGAACCCGAACTGCTGCCGCCGCATGCCGAGCGTGTAGTCCGCGCCCACCCACTGCCGCGTGTAGAGGAAGTCGCTCTCGAGCGTCCGGCTGGCGTCGCGAACCGAGTAGTCGGCGCTGATGATGTGGCGCAGGCCGCGGTGCGGCCGCACGTCCTTGCGATATTGCACGCCGAACGATCAACGCGTGCGCGGCCTGGTCGACGTGGGCCGGGAACTGCATGCCGAGCGTCTGGAAGCTCGCGCCGAAGGTCACCTTGAGGTCGGGGACCGGCAGCAGCGAGATCGACGGGGTGAAGACCTCGCGCGTGTCGTAGGTGCCGGGAACGCCCGGCGCCAACGCGAGCGCGGCTTCTGTCTCGGGCTGGAACTCCGGCCAGAAGTAGTCGTACTCGACGCCCACCTGGACGATGCTCGTTCCAACCTTGCGGTGCTCGTAGCGCAGCACGACGCCCGAGTTTCGCTCGAGCAGGTCGTTGGCGTTCGTGACCAGGCCGAACGAGAAGTAGTTGTGGTGCGTGTCGAAGCCAGGCAGGAGGGAGAGACTGAAGGCGTCGTTGGTCGTGTAGAGCAGCGGCGAGACGCGAAGCTCGAAGGGGTATTTCGCGATCCGCTCCGCCTCGAAGACCACCTTCACGCGCTCGGTCTGGTCGCCGCGCCTCACCTTCACGCTGACGCGGTAGCCTGGCAGCTCCTTCCGCAGCCGGCCCGCGAGAAGCTCCGCGGCCTCGGGGTCGTACTTGTTGCCAACCAGCTTCTGCATGTCGTCGCGCAGCGCCTGGCTGACGGCCGACGGCCCGACGCCGCTGACCGACGCGCTTTCCACCTCGTAGCGCGCGTTGACGTTGGTGCCCGCCTGCTGCCGCGCGACGCGTGTGGTACCGACCTCCAGGCCTGGGGTGTTGCCGGCAGGTGTGGCGCAAACCTCGAGGTCTGCAGGACGGCTTGCAGGTGTGGCGCAAACCTCCAGGTTTGCGTTACTCCGCGCCAGCGCGACTCCGGGCACGAACAGGATCAAGAGGAGAGCGGCTCTCGGGATCGATGCGTTCATGCCCTGCGCAAGAGCAACCTCCAAGCCATAGCGTAAGTCATTGCAGGCTAAAGACATAGCTGACAGAGAGGCGTGAAGGCCCGTCACAGGTGTGCCCCCCGGTCACGGCGCTCCTCACTCCACTCCCGCCTGCAGAACCTCCATCGTCCCCGCTCCGGCATCCATCCGCGCGTCGATGCCGTAGGGAAGCGTCACCTGGTCGGGGACGTGGCCGACCGCGAGGTTGGCCAGGAGCGGGATCCGCAAGGGCAGCAAGTGGTCCGCCACCACCTGCTGCATCGTCAGGCTGCGCCTGCCCGGCGAGTTCCGCACTTTGGCGCCGGTGAAGATCCCGAGCGCCACGCCCGCGGCGTCCGACAGCTTACCCGCCGCCACCAGCTGCGTCAGCATCCGGTCCACTCGGTACGGCTCCTCGTCCACGTCCTCGAGAAAGACGATTCTCCCGCGCGTCTCCACCTCGTAGGCCGTGCCGAGGCTTGCCGTCAGCAGGCTGAGGGTGCCGCCGGTCAGCGGCCCCTCCGCGATCCCTGGCCGCAGCGTCGTCGCCCGACGTCCCCTCGAAAACGGAAGCCGTCCGACAGGCTCGCCAGACATCAGCGCCCGCTCGAGCGAGCGAACCGAGAACGCCGTCCACCCGAGGCCCGTGCACGGCATCGGGCCCCAGAACGACACCACGCCGGCCTTCTGCAGCGCGAGGTGGAGGACGGTGATGTCCGAAAAGCCGATGAGCGCCTTCGGGTACCGCGCGGCGAGCGCCGGATCGAACGCCGACCTGGCGCGGGGTTTCCCGCCTCCGATCGCCGGCAATTCAGGCGAGCTGCGTCGTGGCCCCACCGAAGCCTCGCCAAAGGCTGACAGCCCCGTGAGCAGCCGCCCCACCCCGTAGCCCCCGCGCGCGCAGAAGATCGCCTTGATGCTGCGATCCCGGAAGGCCGCCTCGAGGTCGCGCAGCCGCTCCTTGTCGGACCCGGCCAGGTAGCCGTACTCGGCCAGCGCGTGCTTGCCGATCGCGACGCGGAGCCCGAGCTGCTCCAGGCGCGTCTTCCCGAGCATCAGCATGCGCTGTCCGTCCGGCGGTGACGCGGGCGAGATGAGCGCCACTTTGTCCCCAACTGCGAGTCGAGCTGGCCGTGTCAGCGGAGTTGTCATCGCGGAATGCCAAAGGGCGGACCCTGGCTCGACTGAATCGTGAATCCTGACACCTGAATCCTGCCCCTGAATCCTAAAACAACAGCCTGCAAATCACGTACGCCGCGACGATGCCCGACAGGTCCGTGATCAGGCTTGCGGCCAGCGTGTATCGGGTCTTCCGAACGGCGATGGCGCCGAAGTACACCGCCATGATGTAGAACGTCGTCTCCGTGCTGCCCTGGATGACGCTCACCAGCCGGCCGACGAACGAATCGGGGCCGTGGATCTTGAAGATTTCCGAGCTCATGGCGAAGGCGGCCGATCCCGAGAGCGACCGCATCAGCGACGATGGCAGCGCCTCCGCCGGGAAGCCAGCCCACGACACCGCCGGCTGGAGGATCCACACCAGCCAGTCCATGGCGCCGCTCGCCCGGAACATCCCGATGGCGACGAGGATGGCGACGAGGTACGGCATGATGCGGACGCCGATCTCGAACCCTTCCTTGGCGCCTTGGATGAAGCTCTCGTAGACGCGGATGCGCTTGGCCGCGTAAGCGTAGAGCGGCACGCCGAGGATCAGCAACGGGACGATCCAACTGGACGCCGCGTTCACCAGGTCCTTCATGCGCGGCCTCCCATGGCAGGCGATTCGGCACGCGCCGCTTTCCGCCGCCACCAGCGCGCGAGCAGCCTCGAGGTGATGATGGCCACGGCCATCGACGCTGCCGTGGCGAAGATGGTGGCGACGATGATCTCCGACGGGTTCTTCGAGCCGGCCGCTGCGCGCAGGCTGATGACCATCACCGGGATCAGCTGCAGGGAGCTCGAATGCAGCGTGACGAACATGCACATCGCATCCGAGGCCGTCTCCTTGTCCGGGTTCAGCGTCTGCAGGTCTTCCATCGCCTTGATGCCGAACGGCGTGGCTGCATCTCCGAGCCCGAGCATGTTCGCGCCGAAGTTCATCGCGATTGCGCCGAGCGCCGGGTGGTCCCTGGGCACCTCGGGGAAGAGGACGCGGAACACCGGCCGCAATGCCCTGGCCAGGAGCTGCACCAGCCCGGCGTCCTGCGCCACGCGCATCAGGCCGAGGAACAAGGTCATTCCGCCCACGAGCCCGATGGCCAGCTCGATGGCCGTCGTGGCCGAGCTGAATGTCGCGTTCGACACCGCCGCCATGTTTCCCTTGAAGACCGCCGTGATCACGGCGGTGGCGATGAGCAACAGCCAGACGATGTTCATACGGATTCGTTCTCCGCGATCCGCCCACAGGCGAGCCGTGTGATTCTATCCTGTGAAGGGATGATCGGGCCGACTGCATGTGCCTCGATTCCCTGGAGACGAGATGACGGTCCTCGAGTACCACGATCGCACGCGGCATCATCTCCACCGCCACGCCGCCGGGCCGGGCTACCTCGATTGGGCCACGATGCCCGCCCCGTTTCGGCACTACGCGGGGGCGCCCGTTGTCGAACTGCCGCGCGAAGCGCGCACGTCGTGGCCGCACGTTCCATTGGACGCGCTGTACGATGGGAACGGCGGGCCCGGCGCGGGTCCCGACCTCCGCTCGATTGGCTCATTCCTCCGTTGCAGCCTCGGCCTCTCGGCGTGGAAGCAGGCGGGCGGCGAGCGCTGGGCCCTGCGCGTCAACCCGTCGAGTGGCAACCTGCACCCGACCGAGGCCTATGTCGTAGCCGGGCCGGGCGTGATTGCGGGAGCGGAGCCTGCCGTCTGTCACTACGCACCGGACCTGCATGCGCTCGAATGCCGCCGCCGGATTGGAGTTGCGGACTGGCGCAGGTGGGCGGAGCGACTGCCTGATGGCGCGTTTCTCGTCGGCCTGGCGTCGATCGCCTGGCGCGAGGCGTGGAAGTACGGCGAGCGCGCGTACCGGTACTGTCAGCACGACCTTGGTCACGCCATCGCATCCTTGCGTTACTCGGCCGCGCTCTTCGGCTGGGACCTCGCGATGCTGGCCGGATGGTCCGACCCGGCCATCGCCGCACTGCTCGGCCTCGACCAAACCGCCGGCGACGCCGAACGCGAGGACCCGGGCTGCCTTCTCCTCGTCTCGCCGTCCACCATCAATCGACGGGTGCTGCCTGGCGAAAGCCCGGACTTGATACGGGCGGTCGGCGCCGGCTCCTGGCTTGGTGTCTCAAACCGCCTGAGCCCGATGCACGAGCACGAGTGGCCGATCCTCGACGAGGTGACGCGGGCGGCCACGAGGACCGTTGCGGCGGGGCCGGGCTCCCGTTCCGAGGGACCCGCACTCGCGGCCGGCGCACCGCCAGCCATCGCGCGCGCCGTGGACGCCCGCGAGGTGATTCTCTCTCGCCGAAGCGCGGTCGCCTTTGACAGCCGAGCGCCGGCGCTCCCGTTGCGTGACTTCCTGCGCATGATGGACCGTCTGCTTCCGCGGGCCATGCCACCGTGGGATGCGCTCTTCTGGCCGCCTGCGATTCACCTCGCGGTGTTCGTGCACAACGTCCGCGACCTCGCGCCCGGCCTCTACGCGCTGGTCCGCGAGCCGGGAGCGCTCGGTGATCTGCGCGCGGCGATGCGGGACGACTTCGCCTGGGAGCCCGTTGATCTGGCCGGCGACCTGCCACTCTACCTCCTGGCCGCGGCCGACACCCGGGCGCTGGCCGCTTACGTGAGCTGCGGGCAGGCGATCGCGGGCGATGGCGCCTTCAGCCTCGGAATGCTCGGCCGCTTCGGCGGCCCGATCGCACACCACGGCCCGTGGTTCTACCGGTGCCTCTTCTGGGAGGCCGGCCTGCTGGGGCAGGTGCTCTACCTCGAGGCGGAGGCAGCCGGCGTCCGTGGCACGGGAATCGGCTGCTACTTCGACTCGGCGGTCCACGAGCTGCTCGGGCTGTCGGACGACCGGTTTCAGAGCCTGTATCACTTCACGGTAGGAACGCCGATCGAGGACGCCCGGCTCCAGAGCCGGCCCGGCTACGACTGGGACTGACCGGCCGCCACACGGGGAAAACTGCCATCGTCGGCGGGCCGGTAGATCTTGACCACCTCGATCTCCGGGTCCATTACCCAGTACCTCTCGTACCCAGCCCGCTCGTGCAGGCGCCGTTCCAAGGCCGTCGCAGCGATTCTTGCCCGACTCCCTGATCCCTGATCCCCGATCCCTGATCCCCAATCCCGAATCCTGAATCCTGAATCCTGACTCCTGAATCCCGATTCCCGATTCCTCCCCCACCCTCCGATCTCCTACAATGCGTTCGTCCGGCTGATCCGAGGTGGGGTGGGTGGGCAGCGGTCGGTCACGCGGGGTGATTCAGCATGAGAAGCATTCGTATCTTCCTGGGCGTGATCCTGCCGATCATCCTTCGTGTCGCCGGTGTTTCCCGCGCTCGACGCCGCTCAAGGGGGCGATCAGTTCCTCGACGGGATCGGCGAAACCGCCCTCGCGGCCCGCTACGTGTTGGCGGCAACACGGAGGACTCGTCGAGGAACCACTTCCACGCGCACGCTGCGCGGCAGCGGCGCCGCCTTCGTGGACGACGCCCGGTTCGGCAGGGCGTTGGAGCTCACGGGCAACGGCAGCCACGTCCAGCTCCCCGGGGAGGCGCTGGCCGGCGAAGACGCGGTCAGCGTCGCTGGTTGGACGTTCGTGCCGACCGGCGGGTCCGGGCCCTTCTTCGATTTCGGGCGGAGCGCGTCGAGCAGGCTGTCCGCGATGGTGACAGCGGCTGGTTTCCGCGCATCCGTCGTCTCCGGCGAGACGCGGGCCGAAACGCCAGCCGCCGCGGTCCCGGTGAACCAGTGGGTGCACCTGGCGGTCGTGCTCGATCCCGCCCAGCGTGTCCTGACGGCCTATCTCGACGGCGCCCGTGTCGGCCAGGCGACGAACGTCGGCGTCACCGCGCAGCAGCTCTTCGATCAGGCCTCAGGTGATGCCAACCGCCTCTACATCGGCCGCTCCCAGGACGCAGGCCGCGGCGACGCTTCCAAGGCAAGCTGCGCGATGTCCGCATCTACCGCGTCGCGCTGACGGACGCCCAGGTCGCCGCCATCCACGCCAACGCCTCGGCACGCGGTCAGGCTGGCCGCGGGCGCGGGGCTGCTCCGGCCCCGGTCATCTCCACCGCCGCGATCCCGCGCGAATCTCCGTTGGCGTCGCGGTTGACGCGAGTCCCCGACATCCAGGCCGAGACGACCGTCGGCGATCTCCCGCGGCTGCCACGGGAGATTCCCGCAATGTACCGGGACGTCGCCAGCGGCCCGAACGTGCGCGTGATCTGGCCCGCGCCCAAGGACAACAACCAGGTGCTGCAAGCCGGGCACCTACACCGTCACCGGCAAGGTGCCTGGCACGCCCTTCGAGCCCAAGGCCACGGTCACCGTGAAGCCGGCGATGACGAAGACTGCCAGTCCCAGCGCGCACCGTCGAGGCGTTCGCGCTCGGCCGGGTCGTGCTCGAACCAGGACACCAAGGGGCGCGACACGCCGTTCATCAAGAACCGCGACAAGTTCGTCGCGGACCCTGGCGGCCACCAATCCCGACAGCTTCCTCTACAACTTCAGGGACGCCTTCGGGCAGCCGCAGCCCGAGGGCGCGAAGCAGCTCGGCGGGTGGGACAACCAGACGACGCGCCTGCGGGGGCATGCGAGCGGCCACTACCTGTCGGCCATCGCGCAGGCGTACGCCAGCACCGACGTACGACGAGGCGCTGCGGGCCAACTTCCTGCAGAAGATGAACTACCTGATCGACACGCTGTACGACCTGTCGCAGAAGTCAGGCAGGCCGGCGAAGGCCGGCGGCGCCTTCAACGCGGACCCGACGGCAGTGCCGCCCGGTCCCGGCCGCACCGGCTACGACTCCAACCTCCGCGCCGGGGCCATCCGGACCGACTACTGGAACTGGGGCACGGGTTTCATCAGCGCGTATCCCCCCGACCAGTTCATCATGCTGGAGCAGGGCGCGACGTACGGCACGCAGGACACGCCAGATCTGGGCCCCCTACTACACGCTGCACAAGATCCTCGCCGGCCTGCTCGACTGCTACGAGGTGGGCGGCAACCGCAAGGCCCTCGAGATCGCCGAGGGCATGGGCGCCTGGGTGTACGCGCGGCTGAAGGCCCTCCCGGCCGAGACGCGCATCAGCATGTGGAGCCGTTACATCGCCGGCGAGTACGGCGGCATGAACGAGGTGATGGCGCGCCTGTCCCGGCTCACCGGCGACCGGCAGTTCCTCGAGTGCGCGAAGCTGTTCGACAACACCAACTTCTTCTTCGGCAACGCGGCCCACGACCACGGCCTGGCGAAGAACGTGGACACGATTCGCGGCAAGCACGCCAACCAGCACATCCCGCAGATCACCGGGGCGCTCGAGACCTTCCGCGACACGCAGCGAGCTGCCGTACTACCAGATCGCCGACAACTTCTGGGACATCGCGACCAACGACTACATGTACAGCATCGGCGGCGTGGCCGGCGCCCGCACGCCGAACAACGCGGAGTGCTTCACCGCCGAGCCCGATTCGCTGTGGGAGAACGGCTTCGCCAGCGGCGGGCAGAACGAGACCTGCGCCACCTACAACCTGCTGAAGCTCGATCGCCAGCTGTTCATGTTCGACCAGACCGCGAAGTACATGGACCACTACGAGCTGGGCGCTCTACAACCACATCCTCGCTTCGGTCGCCGAGGACGATCCCGGCAACACCTACCACGTGCCGCTGAACCCCGGCGCGCAGAAGCGGTTCGGCAACGCCGACATGAGCGGGTTCACGCTGCTGCAACGGCACGGCGCTCGAGAGCAACACCAAGCTCCAGGACTCCATCTACTTCCGAAGCGCCGACGACAAGACGCTGTACGTCAACCTCTTCGTGCCGTCCACGCTGAACTGGACCGAGCGCAAGGTGGTGGTGACGCAGCGGACCGATTTCCCGTACGCCGACACGACCTCGCCTGATGCTCGACCGGCGGCGGCGCGTTCGACATCAAGATCCGCGTGCCGCGCTGGGCGACGCAGGGGCTTCTTCGTCAAGATCAACGGCCGCGAGCAGCCGGTCAAGGCGGTGCCGGGCAGCTACGTGACGCTGCGCCGGACGTGGCGGACCAACGACACCATCGAGGTTCGCATCCCGTTCCACTTCTACCTGGTCCCGGTGATGGATCAGCCGAACGTCGCCAGCATCTTCTACGGCCCGGTGCTGCTGGCGGCCGAAGAGTCCGCCCCCCGCACCGACTGGCGCCCGGTCACGCTCGATGCCGGCGACATCGCGAAGTCGATCGCGGGCGATCCCGCGACACTTCGATTCGCGATCGACGGCGTTCCCTTCAAGCCGTTCTTCGAGACGTACGGGCGCTACTCGGTGTATCAGCACGTGACGCTGAAGTAGGATTCTCTGGCGGCTCGTCGACTCGCGAAGGCCGGGCGGAGAAGGGCTCGCGCGCCTCTCCCCGCCCAGCCGGGTGCCTCGTTACCGAGAGCAGTTCGACGAGATCATCTTGATCGCTTCGAGCCTCAGTCTTGGCGCCTGTTCGTGGGAGCTTCGTTTCGTGTCTGGCTGGCCCGCCTGTTCGGGCCGGCCCTCTTCCAGCCTGCCCTTGATCTCAACCTTGTGCCCCTCGTGGGCGACGAGGTTGGACTCATCGGCGACGTCCAGCCTGTACCAGATCTTCGGGGCTCGGCCGGTCGTTCCAGGGGTTTCGGCGTCGGCTCTCACCCCCGGCGGCGTCAGCACCCATTTCGTGTCTGACCGCGGCGCTCCGTTGGTTCCGCTCGTCCCGACAGCCACGTCCCGAACGGCGCGCTCCAGGCAACCGGTTACGGTCACCTGGTCTCCCTGCGCCGCCGGCGGTGCCTGTGTCTGTGCCTGCAGCGCCGCGACTGCCGCAAGTGCCAGCGCGATCGAAAGCGCGAGACTCAGCTTTTTCATACAGCACCTCTTCTTCTACTTCGGCTTGACGATCGATCATTTGACCTGCAACCCTGACACCATCGAAGAAGTCAACGGAGTCAACGGAGTCAAAGAAGTCAGCGGAATCTTCCTGGAATCACCTCATGAGGCAACACATCGGTATCGTCGCGTGCTCGGCCGAAGGCGCGGCCCTCTGCTATACGACCATCTGCGTCGAGGGGGCGGCGCTGCTTGGGGCGCACGACCACCCCGAGGTGTCGTTGCACACGCATTCGCTCGCCGAGTACATGGAGCGCATCTACCGCGGCGACTGGCAGGGCGTGGGCGAACTGATGCTCTCCTCGGCGCACAAGCTCGTCAAGACCGGGGCCGACTTCCTGATCTGCCCCGACAACACCATCCACCAGGCGCTTCCTCTCATCGAGGCGCGCTCCCCGCTCCCGTGGCTGCACATCGCCGACGTCGTCGCCGCGCAGGCGATGGAGCGCGGCTTCCGCCGGCTCGGCCTCACGGGAACGCGCTACCTGGTTGAGAGCGACGTGTATCCGGAGAAGCTGGCGGCGCGCGGGATCGACTACGTTCGCCCAACCGCGGACGAACGCGAGGAGGTCAACCGTATCATCATGGACGAACTGGTATACGGCCTCTTCAGGCCCGAAGCGGTCGCGGCGTTTCAGCGTGTGATGACGCGGATGAAGGACGAGGGCTGCGACGCCGTCGTGCTGGGCTGCACGGAGATCCCGCTCATCATGAACGACGCGAACTCGCCGGTGCCGACGCTCGACTCGACCCGCCTGCTGGCGCGGGCGGCGCTGCGCCGGGCGATCCACGCTGGAACGGAGCAGTCCTAACGGCCTGCTCCTGGTGAAGTCTCGGGATACGTCTCGTGCGACGACCCCGATGCGAGCGGGGTTACCATGGCCGGAGAACAGGAGGAGGATCGAATGTCGATCATCGGCGCGCACGCACTGCTCTACTCGCACGAGCCGGAAGCGCTCCGGGCGATGCTTCGCGACGTCTTCGGCCTGGAGCACGTGGACGCCGGCGGCGGATGGCTGATCTTCCGGCTGCCGCCCGCAGAGCTGGGCGTCCAT
This sequence comes from uncultured Acidobacteriota bacterium, assembly GCA_963724775.1. Classification (GTDB taxonomy): domain Bacteria; phylum Acidobacteriota; class Vicinamibacteria; order Vicinamibacterales; family Fen-181; genus CAVRWB01. The sequence goes on along the minus strand of CAVRWB010000008.1, from coordinate 342,596 downwards.
CCGGTGGAGGGGCCCAGCAAGAAGTCAGGCGGCCGGCACGAGCTGTCGTTCATGTGCGACGACATCGACGCCACCATCCGCGAACTGCGGGCCAAAGGCGTGGACGTGAAGGGCGAACCGGTCGTGGAGAGCTACGGCGTGACCGTGATGCTCGGCCTCCCGGGCGGCGTCGAGGCGATGCTGTACGAGCCGCGCCACGTGATGGCCATCCAGCCGCCGGCGCGCCATCAAGGCAGCCGGTCCTCGTCACGCTGCTCAACGAGGTCCTGAACGGGCCGTCGCCCAACGCATCGTACCTGCTCAATCGGGGCGATCGCGGCCTGCTGGCGTCACTCGACGCGCTGTCCGCCGACGAGGCGAGCGCGCAGCCGGGCGGACGGTCGTCCGTCGCGGCACACGTCGATCACCTGCGATACAACCTCGAGCTGTTCAATCGCTGGGCGCGCGGCGACAATCCGTGGGCGGATGCGAACTGGGCGCGGAGTTGGGAGCGCCAGGCGGTGACGGAGGAACAGTGGCGGGCGCTGCGCGGCGCGCTGGGCGCCGAGGCGCAGGCCTGGCTGGAGGCGGTGAAGCAGCCGCGGGCCTGGGACGAAACGGCCGCCACCGATGCGTTCGGCTGCGTCGCGCACCTTGCGTACCACCTCGGCGCCATCCGGCAGATCGCCATGCCCGCCGCGGGTCCGAAAGCCGCGGGGTGAGACGGGCGTCCCCGCAGCATCCGGTGGAAGCCGGATGCCGCGAGGGCCGGCTGTTACCGCCGCGGCTCGAGAACGATCTCGCGGGCGATCCGCTCGCCCATCACCTCGCGAATCTCGGAGCGGTCGCGATAGCCCTGCTGCTGCTTCTCGTCGGGGCCGATCAGCTTCTGGCCCAGCGCCTCGGCCTTCTGCGCATTCGCCTCCATCGACGCCAGGTCCTTGTACTCCGTCATCAGCAGGAGGTTCCAGTCGCCGGGCGTGTGGCCCTCGGTCTGGAGCACCCTGTACGAAAGCGAAAGCCCGGCGTCCTTCAGCGCCTGCTGCTCGCGCTTCCAATCACCGGCCAGATACGTAAGGTACGCGGTCTCCATCCCCGGCTTCATCCGGATGAAGGAAACCGACCAGACCGAGCCGTCGCGATACGGACGCGCCACCTGCGCGTAGACCGACAGGCCTGCCAGCAGCACGATGAGCGCCAGGATCACACCAACCACGATCTTCTTGGGGGACTTCATGATCACTCTCCTATTGGTGGGCATCGCGAAGTACAGGGGGCGCCGCGCGACGACGCGCCGGGAATGTCCGGCAGCGCCACGATGCGGGTGTAGCTCTTGTGATGCCCGGGAGTATGTTACACGGTTCCAGCGGCCGGACGGGCCGGGATCCGAGAATATGCGCGAGCGTGCGCGGTAGCGCACGGAGACACTCGGCTAAGCCTGCCAGCGGCTAAAGCCTCCTGCTATGACGGAAGCCTCGCACTGCGAGATCAGTGGACGACTTCGCCCGCGTCCTTGGTGCGAGTTGCCTCGGTCTGTTCCGGCGAGCGCGCGCGCTTTCGCTTGCGCTGCTCGCGGCGCCTGGCCTTTGCCACCGCTGCCGGCAGACTGGTGGCCGCGTTGTGCCATGCGGCGATCTGCTCGCACAGGTACGCCTCGGTCACGCCTTGCCGACACATGACGCTCGTCCCCACGTAGACGTCGCCGGCATCGTCCACCCAGGCGCGCGCCACGCGCGAGTTGGAGTTGAGGCCGTTGATGGCGGTGAACCAGGGCGCCGTTCCGCCCTCCGATGTGCTGCCGACGATAGTCACCAGGTCGAGGCACTGGAAGCCGACGTCCTCCGCCGGGGTGTCCAGCATCACGCCGAACCGAAAGCCGTCCCGGTGTCCGAAGACCGTCGTGCGCTCGGCCCGCCTCTCCACCCGCGTGTCGTAGCCGATGTGGGTGAGCAGCGTGGCGACGTCCGACGACATGAGCCGCGTATGGACGATCGCGCGACGGGCGCGCTCGCCCCGCACCAGCCGCGCGACCAGTGGCGTGGCGCCGCGGTAGCCGAGCGCGTCGTGGAAGATGCGGAGCGCCTCGCGGGCAATGGCCGCAGCGTCGCCGCGGTTGCCGATCGGCACGAACTTGCGGAAGTTCTGCGCCGACCCGGCGATCTCGAAGCCCATGGCCGAGAGGCGGCGCCGCGCCTCCTCCGTGATGAACGGCTTGGCGGCCGGGTTCCGGTGGCCGGAGCTGACCTCCCACTGCACCGGCTGCAGCGGTTCGGACCAGAACTGCACGTAGAGGACGGCATCCGGGCCGACGGTGGTCTCGACGATCAGGAAGCGGTAGTCGCCGATCTTCCAGGAGTCGCCATAGCCGTCGGAGCGCCAGACGGCAGCGTCCGAGAGCAGACGTGCGAGCGGCACCAGGCACGTCCGTTCCAGCTTCTCCAGCGTCAGCGCCGCCTCGCCGGCCGGAACGAGGATGCGCTCGGTCTCGCCGGGTTTGGCGCGCCTGCCCGACGTCGGCCTGGCGACGGCGAGGCCTCTCCGTCGCTGTTCCGGTGCCACCCCACCTGCCGGCCGCGATCCACCAACCGCCCGCCGCTGCCCCATCGCGTCCCTCCTGTCCGGCTGTTCGACTCCCCCATCGGCAGCGTCGCACCCCGGTATGACAGAGTGGGTCAGCGTCGGCGGCGGCCGGAGCGATGACCGGTCCTGTCACGGTGAGGGTATATTGTTGGCGTTCATGCTGCAAAAGGCATCCCGGGACCCTCGCCTGCTTCCGCTGATGCTTCTCGCGCTGTGCGGAGTTGCGGCCCACGCGCACGCCGCCGCCCAGCAGGCCCCAGCGCCGATCTCGGGTATCGTCACGCACGTGGCAGACGGCGACACGCTGGACGTCACCGCTAACGGCCGCGCCTACACGATTCGCCTCGACGGCATCGACGCGCCAGAGGCCGGCCAGGCGTTCAGCCGGCAGGCCCGGCAGCAGCTCCGCGTCCTCGCCTTCTCGCGGCCCGCAACCGTCATCCTCACTGATCACGATCGCTACGGCCGCGTGGTGGGTCGCGTCATCGTCGCTGGCGTGGACGTGGGCGAAGAGATGGTGAGGCAGGGTCTCGCCTGGCACTACACGCAGTACCTCGTCGGACCCGCGCCTCGCCGCGCTGGAACAACAGGCGCGGCAGCAGCACCGCGGCCTCTGGACCGATTCGAAGGCGATCGCGCCCTGGCAGTATCGCAGCGAGCGCGCCGGCCGGCCCACGACGCCGCCCGCCCCCCACCCGGGACCGGCGTCATCCCCAACCGGCCCTTACCACGGCAACGTCTCGAGCCACGTCTTTCACGCCGCCGGCTGCCCGGACTACAACTGCAAGCACTGCACGCAAGGCTTCGCCACGCGCGCCGCGGCGGAGGCGGCCGGCTACCGCGCGCACAGGGCGTGCGTGGAGGGGCGCTGAGACAGCTGGCAGTGTGCAGGCTAGGCAGTAGGGCAGTAGGGCGGTAGGCAGTAGGCTTGCCGGGATTATATCCTGCTCGACGCCTGCCTGTCCTTTCTCTATTCTGCGGTCATGGAGTTGACACTCTCCTCGCTCCGTCGGGGCGCGCGATGGCTCGCCGCGCAGGACGAGGATCTTGGCCGCGTCTATCGAATGACCGGTGTGCCGCCGCTCTGGGCCCGCCGGCCGGGGTTCTCCACGCTGGTGCAGATCATCCTCGAACAGCAGGTATCGCTCGGCGCGGCTCGCACGATGTATCGACGGCTCGGTGCCCACGCGGGGGGCGTGCGCGCGGGAGCAGTCGCGAGGCTCGGCAACGAGGGGCTGCGGTCCCTGGGGTTCACGCGCCAGAAGGCCCGGTATTGCCACGGCCTGGCGGAACTCGTGAGGAGTGGGGCGCTGGACCTCCGCGCCGTCGCGTCGGCGCCTGACGAAGAGGGCCGTGGAATGCTCCTGGCCGTGACGGGCCTTGGCGCGTGGTCCGTGGACATCTACTTCCTGATGGCGCTGCGCCGGCCGGACGTCTGGCCGCGCGGCGACCTTGCGCTCGCGGTTGCGCTGCGAGAGGTGAAGCGGCTGCCGGCGCTGCCCTCCCGCGACGAGCAGGAGCGCATCGCGAGTGCCTGGTCCCCTTGGCGCTCCGTCGCCGCCCGCCTGCTCTGGAAGCACTACCTCCTGAGCTATTAGTGTCGGCTGCCAACTGCCAATTGCCTACTGCCTACTGCCTGCAACACACATGGCCCCCATCAATCGAGACTAGACTCTTCCCTTCGCACCGCCCTACAATTGCCTCTCCACACACAACCAACTCCGGCCGAGCAAGAAAACCGTGAACTGTCTGCTGATCTCGCCGCGATTCCCGTCCACGTTCTGGTCGTACGAGCCGATTCTCGAGCTCATCGGCAAGAAGGCCCTCATGCCGCCGCTCGGGCTGATCACCGTTGCGGCGCTGCTGCCCGCGAGCTGGACCTGCCGGCTCGTGGACTGCAACGTGCGGCCGGTAGCCGAGGCGGACTGGGAGTGGGCGGACATCGTGCTGCTGTCCGGCATGATCGTCCAGAAGGCCCACTTGCTGTCGCTTCTCGCCGACGCCAGGCGCCGCCGGAAGCCCGTGGTCGTCGGCGGCCCGTACGCGACGGCGCTGCCCGACGAGTTGCGCCAGGCGGGAGCGGACTTCCTCGTGCTCGACGAGGCGGAGCTCACGCTGCCGCCGTTCCTCGAGGCGCTGTCGCAAGGCGCCACGGCGGGCACGTTCACCGCCAACGGCGCAAAGCCCGATCTCGCCGCGACGCCCGTGCCGCGCTTCGATCTGCTGGACCTGGACGCGTACGACTCGATGACGATCCAGTTCTCGCGCGGGTGCCCGTTCCTCTGCGAGTTCTGCGACATCATCGTGCTGTACGGTCGCCTGCCGCGAACCAAGCGGCCGGCCCAGGTGCTGGCGGAACTGGAGCGGCTCCACGAGCTCGGCTGGCGCGGCACGGTGTTCGTCGTGGACGACAACTTCGTCGGGAACAAGCGCGCGGCCAAGGAGATGCTGCGCGAGCTCGCGGGGTGGCAGGAGGCGCACGACGTGCCATTTGGCCTCGACACCGAGGCGTCGATCGACCTGGCGCAGGACCGCGAGCTGCTGGACCTCATGGTCCGCAGCAACTTCCGGTCGGTGTTCGTGGGCATCGAGACGCCGGACGCGGAGAGCCTCGAGCTGACGCTCAAGCATCAGAACCTTCGCCAGCCGCTCGAGGATGCGGTTGACACCATCACCGCCGCCGGCATCCGCGTGCTGGCGGGGTTCATCATCGGCTTCGACGGAGAGGCGCCCGGCGCCGGGGGGCGCATCGTCTCGTTCGCCGAGCGGACCGCGATCCCGGTGGCGTTCGTGTCGCTGCTGCAGGCGCTGCCCGGAACGGCCCTGTGGGCGCGCCTGGACCGCGAGGGCCGGCTGCGCGACACGCCCACCGCCTCGGGCAACAACACCTACCTCACCAACTTCCGGCCGACCCGGCCGCTCTCACAGGTGGCCGGCGAGTTCATCGAAGCCTTCGAGCGGCTGTACGAGCCGCGCGCCTACCTCGATCGCACGTTCCGCTACTTCCTCCGCCTTGGCGCGGAGCGGCAGGTGGAGCCGCCGCGCGGGTCGGCGCCTTCCGTGCCGGAAGCGCTGCGACTGCTGGTGATCTTCTCCCGCATCCTCTGGAGGCAGGGCGTGGCCCGCCGCACGCGCTGGCGCTTCTGGCACCACCTGGCGAGCATCCTCCGCCGCCGTCCCGGCTCGCTCGTGCACTACGTGACCGTGTGCGCGCTCAACGAACACTTCCTGAAGTTCAGGCAGGTGGTGCGGCGCGACATCGGCGCACAGCTGGAAGCGATGACGGACCGGCAGGTGGTCGCGCAGGCGTAGGACGACGCTGGGCGGGAAGCGAACAAGAACGTTGGATCTCCGCGTGATTGACAGCTCCCCGGCATGGCCTGGTCATCACCCTGCTGAGGCGCCCGATAGCTGGACGCTGGGCGGGTTGTGCGCCATAGTGTCAGAAGTCACCGGCTGACAATGGACACTTCAACTCGCCTGGCGGCCCGCCTCGTTCGCCTGTCCAGGGCCGGAGCGATCGGCGTGACGTCCGTGGGCCTCGCCTCGCTCGCCGGCTGGGCGCTCGGAAACGAGCCATTGAAGTCGTTCCTGTCTCCGGGCATCACGATGAAGACGAACGCGGCCATCGGGCTCGCGTTCTGCGGTCTCTCCCTGCTGCTGCAGCTCTGGGAGCCGGTGTCCCGGCCACGACGATTGGCCGCACGACTCCTGGCCGTGCTGGTGGTCGGCCTTGGCGTCCTCACGCTCAGCGAACACATCGTCGGCTGGAACCTGGGCATCGACGAGCGGCTATTTCGCGAGGCGCCCGGCGCCATCGGGACGGCCAGCCCGAATCGCATGGGCCCGCCCGCTTCGCTTGGTCTCACGCTGCTGGGCCTCGCCCTGCTTGTACTCGATCGCCCGACGCGGCGTTCCCGTTTTCCCAGCCAGCACCTCGCGTGGCCGGCGATGCTGCTCGCGCTGCTGCCGCTCCTCGGATACGCCTACGGCGCGCGCGAACTCTACGTGAGAGTGAGGCTGACGGGGATTGCCGCGCACACCGCGCTCGCCATCCTGGTGCTCAGCCTGTCCGTTCTCTGCGCGCGCCCCGAACGCAGCGTTGCCGGGCTCCTGTGCCGCGAGGACGCAGCTGGCGCCCTGGCCAGGCGGCTGCTCCCTCCGGCGGTGCTTTTGCCGTTCGCTGTCGGCCTCGTCGTCGCCGCCGGGACGACCCTCCACGCCTACGACGCGGAGTTCGCCGTCTCGTTGATGGCGCTCGCGCTCATGGTTGCGTTGTCCATTCTCATCTGGCGCGCCGGCTCGCGCCTGGCACGAACCATCGAGGAGCGGGACAGGGCGAAGGAGGCAGCCGAAGAAGCCAACCGGGCGAAGGACCAGTTCCTCGCCGTCCTCAGCCACGAGCTGCGCACGCCGCTCTCTCCGGTCCTCAGCGGCATCGCGCTCCTGGAATCGGAGGCCGGCCTCGAAGAACGCGGCCGCCGCGTGCTGGACGTGCTCCGGCGCAACGTCGAACTGGAAGCCCGCCTGATCGACGATCTCCTCGACGTCACCCGTATCGCACGCGGCAAACTGCAACTCGACAAGAACCGGATCGAGCTGGGCACCGTGATTGAGCGGGCGGTGGAAGTCTGCCGGCCGGACATCGAAGCGAAGCGGCTTCATTTCAGCGTGGATTACGGCGCGTGCCAGTACGTCGTGTACGCCGACGCCGCTCGTCTTCAACAAGTCTTCTGGAATCTCCTCAAGAACGGTGTCAAGTTCACGCCGACCGGCGGCCGACTCACGGTGCAGTGCCGACCCGCCCACGGCCACGTCGTGATCGAGGTGATCGACAACGGGGTCGGGATCGATCCCTCGGCCCTTGCCACGATCTTCGACGCGTTCGCCCAGGCCGAACGCTCGATGACCCGCCGCTTCGGCGGCCTGGGCCTTGGCCTCGCGATCAGCAAGGCGCTGGTGGAGTTGCACGGGGGCCACATCGACGCACGGAGCGACGGCGAGAACCGGGGATCGACCTTCGTGGTGCGGTTGCCGATCCTGCCGAGCGGGGTTGAGTACCGACGGTGCGGCTGGCCGCGAGAGCGTGGTTGGCGTCTCCGCCGGACGGAGAAGGCTGCGCGTCCTGGTCGTGGAGGATCACCTCGACACGGCAGAGATGATGAGCAACCTGCTCGAGCTGGAGGGCCACGAGGTGCGAACCGCGGGCAACGTGGCGGCGGCGCTCGAAGCGGTGGACCGCGAGGGTCCCTTCGACCTCCTCGTCAGCGATTCTCGGGCTGCCGGGCCGGAGCGGCCTCGACCTGATGCGCGACCTGCGGGCTCGCGGCAACGCGCTCGTGGGGATTGCCCTGAGCGGGTACGGGCAGGAGGCCGACATCGAGCAGAGCCGGGCCGCCGGCTTTGCCGCGCACCTCGTCAAGCCGACAGAACCGCACGTCCTCCTCGACCACATCGAGCGTGTCGCACGCAACCATGGGGTCACATCTTGAAGCGCCGCGACTTCCTCCGAGCCACCGGTGCGGCCTTTCTGACGGCGAAGTCCGCGTTCCAGCAGACGCCAGCCCGCGAAGGGAACGTCATGACCGTTCTCGGGCCCATCCGCCCGGAGGCGTTCGGCAGCGCGTTGTCTCACGAGCACGTCCTCGTGGACTTCATCGGCGCCGAACGAATCAGCCGCGCGCGCTACGACGCCAACGAGGCGTACGAGGTCGCGCTGCCTTACCTGCGAAGAGCCAGGGACCTGGGGTGCCGTGGCTTCGTCGAGTGCACGCCGGCCTATCTTGGACGGGATCCGCGGCTCGTCGAGCGTCTCGCGAAGGCGACGGGACTCCACATCCTCACGAACACCGGGTACTACGGCGCGGCGAAGGATCAATTCGTTCCCCGGCACGCGTACGAAGCGAGCGCCGGCCAGCTCGCGGATCGATGGGTCGAGGAATGGGAGACGGGAATCGAGGGAACCGGCATCCGGCCGGGCTTCATCAAGACCGGCGTGGACGCCGGCCCGCTTTCCGCGATAGACCGAACACTCGTCCAGGCGGCGGCTCGAACGCACGTCCGTACGGGACTGACGATTGCCTCGCACACCGGCGACACGCAGGCGGCGTTGGAGCAATTGGCTCTCCTCTCCGAGGAGCACATCCGGCCGGACGCCTTCATCTGGGTTCACGCCCAAAACGACTGGCAACTAGAAGCTCGTGTCGAGGCGGCACGAACAGGCGCGTGGATCGAGATCGACAACATCGCGGCGGGAACGGTGGCGGACTGCGTGGGCCGCGTGAGCGAACTGAAGCGGCGCGGGCTGTTGAAGCGCCTCCTGGTGTCGCACGACGCCGGGTGGTACAGGCCCGGCGAGCCGCGCGGAGGCAGTTTCCGGGGCTTCGACACGGTCTACACCGCGTTCGTTCCCGCGCTGCGACGGGCCGGATGGACCGCGGAAGAGATCGAACGGCTGATGGTCGCCAATCCCGCGACCGCGTTCACCGTCCGCCTCCGCCGGGGCGCCTGATCACCCCGCCGGGCGCGCGGCGCTCTCCCGCATCGCGCTCGCCGGTCTTACGTGGGACTCTAGAACTGGTAGACCAGGAAGGCGCCGGGCAGTTCGGCATTGGTGGCAGGCTTGGTCATGACCGGGAAGTGGCCGAAGGCCTCGACGAAGCGCGGGTTGGCGACGAAGCAGGCGGCCCGCCAGCCGCCGAAGCGCCCGAGGACGCGGCCCATCGCGCTGTACAGGTCCAACAGCTTCTTCTCCCCCGCTTCGCCCCCGATGCGCACGCCGTAGGGCGGGTTGAAGCAGAAGACGCCCGGCTTCATCTCCGTCACCGCCGGAAGCAGGCTGGCCACATACTCCGGCGTCAACCCGCGCACGTCCTTCTGCCCGATCACAATCGAGTTCTCGTACGCCCGCCCAGTCAGGCCCGCCGCCCTCAAGTTCCCCACCATCGTCGGGATTCGCTCCTCGTCCACGTCGAGCGCGAGGATCTTCGGCACGGTACCCGGAAAGAGATCCGGCGTCTCGTTGGGCAGGCCACGAAAGGGAGCGAGGTGCCGGAACGGCAGGTCCGACGGGTGGCGGATGGCAGCGCCAACGGCAAGACCGGCGGCTTCGATGGGGATCGTCCCGCTCCCGGCCATCGGGTCGACGAGCGGCTCGAATCGGGCGTCCCAGCGAGACAGCATGATCAGCTGGGCCGCGAGCGTCTCGCGCAGCGGGGCGGGGCCCGCGGCCACGCGCGCGCCACGGCGGTGACGCGCCCCGAGGCCGATGTCGATGCCGACGACCGTGCGGCGGCTCTCGGGGATGCCGGCACGCCGGGCGACGAACACGACGTCGGGCGCCTCGGCGTCCACCTCCGCGGTGCTGCCGCGCGAGGCCAGCGCCTCGATCAGCGCGTTCTTCACGACGCCGCGCAGCTGCAGCGGCCCCGCTTCGAAGTCCTGCGTGGAGCCGAGGTCGACCGAAAAGCGCAGCCGCTTCGCCGCCGGCAGCCGGTCGTCAGCCCGCAGCGCCGGCAGCAGTTCCTCGAACAGCGGCTCGAGGCGCACGGCGGGGCTCGAGAACAAATCCCACGAGATACGCGACGAGGTGCGATGGTGACACGCCGCCACCCAGGCGATGCGCGGGTCGAACGGGTAAAGGAGCGTCGCCTCGCCCTCGCGCCGGGGCTTGGGCACCCGCACCTCGAAGGGCGAGCGCATCACGAGGCGCTTCAGCTCCGCCTCCATGACGCGATTGGCGCCGCCAGACCCAGTGAGCCGCAGCTCGTCGCACCGCATCCGGCGAGTATGGCACGGCAAGGGAAGAGGGTGCACGGGTGCAAGGATGCACCGGTGCACAGGTGCAAGGGTGCAGGGTGCCGAGGTGCAAGCGGCTGGCGATTGAGGTTGGATCCGATCGCAGCGTGACAGCCGACCTGCAAAATCGCAAAATCGCAAGATCGTGAAATCGTGAAATCGTGAAATCGTCAAAATCCTCCTAGGCGTCCTCCGCGTCTCGGCGGTTTTCTCAGTTCAACAGAGGAGTTTGCCATGACGACCATCGCACGCCGTTCGTTCTTCACGGCCCTCGGCGCCGGTCTGTGCGCGCCCGCGATCCTGCGCGCGCAGGGCCGGGCCAGGCGCTATCGGATTGCGTTCTCGACGCTCGGCTGCCCGGCGTGGAGCTGGAAGACGATCCTCGAGAGCGCAGATCGCTTCGGCTATGCCGGCATCGAGCTGCGCGGCGTGGCCGGCGAGATGGACCTGCCGAAGGTACCAGAGCTCCAGGGCACGCGCCTCGCGGCGACGAAGAAGGACCTCGAGGCCCTGGGGATCGTCGTCACGGACCTCGGCGCCTCGGCGGTCATGCACGAAAAGGAGCCGGCGGCGCGCGAGAAGCAGTTCGACGAGGGCCGGCGGTTCATCGACCTCGCGCACGCGCTGGGCGTCCCGTACGTCCGAATGTTCGGCGACAAACTGCCGCCCGAGGAACCGAAGGACGAGGTGATGAAGCGGGTGGTGGACGGCTTCCAGCGGATGACCGCGCACGCGAAGCCCGCCGGCGTCACGGTCCTCATCGAGTCGCACGGCGACTTCACCCGCTCGGACGACCTGGCCGCCATCCTGACGCGCGTCGATTCGCCGCAGTTCGCGCTGCTCTGGGACGCGCACCACACCTTCGTCGCGGGCAAGGAGCCGCCGGCCGACACCTACGCGAAGCTCGGGAAGTGGGTCCGCCACACGCACCTCAAGGACTCGAGGCCCGAAGGGGCGGATCGCCGCTACGTGCTCCTCGGCGCCGGGGACGTCCCGCTCAGAGAGCAGGTGAAAGTGCTGGCGGCCGCCGGCTACAAGGGCTACTACTGCCTGGAGTGGGAGAAGAAGTGGCACCCCGAGATCGAGGAGCCGGAAGTCGCGTTCCCGCAGTTTGCGAAAGCCATGAGCGAGCACCTTGCGGCCGCAGGAGCGGAAAGATCCGAACACTGAAAACGGAGAGTTGAAAACGGACGACGCAAGAACGAAAAAGACCGACCGGGGGCGAAGTGCCGGCCGCGCCGAGCCGAAAAGACATTAGTACCCTGAAGTGCCAGCTGCTGAGTTGGCACCGGGCGAACAGGCGGCGATCCGTTGACAACCAGGGAGGCGTCGCGTAACGTGGCGGTCGTCCTCCGCGCGAAGGTCAAGTACCCGAAAATGACAGACATCTGGGCATCCGGCCGACGGTGCCTCGCGCTCGGCCTCCTGGCGCTCCTGCCAGCGGCCCCGGTGACGGGGCAGGCGAAGGTGTCTGCGCCCGCGACCACGAGCCCGGGGCCCGCCGCTCGATCGCTGGCTCCCTTGATGGTGGTCAACGACGGCCGGGGCATGGTGACCGTCGTCGGCGAGCAGGCGAGCCCTCGAGAGGTGCTCCGCGTCCTCTCCCGGTGGTTCGAGTTCCCCGGCGTCAACCTCGACGCCATTCCCGACACACGCAGCCCGATGCGGTTCGAGCGGGTGCCGGTGGGCCAAGTGGTAGACCGGCTGCTGCGCAATGCCGGCTTCCCCACCCCACCGGGCGGCCGCAAGGTGAAGGCGGTGACCGCGCCGCGGTCCTCGGCGCCGCTGATGGTGGTCCACGACGGCCACGGCCTGGTGACCGTCATGGCGGAGCAGGCCAGCCTCCGCGAGGTGCTGGGCCTCCTCTCCCGGTGGTTCGATTTCCCCATCGCCAGCCTGGACGCGATTCCCGACATTCGCAGCCAGATGCACTTCGAACGCCTGCCGGTCGGCCAGGTCGTCGATCGCCTGCTTCGGAACTCGACCCTCAACTACGTCATCCTGACCAACCCCGAGACCCTCGTGCCCACCAAGGTGCTGGCCGCGCAGCACGTCGCGTCGAGCGCGCCAGCGGGCCGCAGCGCTCCGGAGGTCCGACGGTACCTCCCCAACCCGACCCTGATGCCGAACCCGAACATGATGCCCGGGATGGACGGCGCGCCGATGCCGATGCCCATGCCGATGCCGATCGACACCATACCCGGCTACCAGGTCTACCCGCCGCCGCTGGCGTCCGAGTACGCGATGCCCCAGCCGCCAAACGCGCCGCCCGCCATGCCGGCGCCCGCGCCGTCCTCACCAGCCGCGTCCAGGCCAGGTGTCATGACGCCGCCGCCTACCCAGCCCGCGCCAGGCACCAAGCCGCCCGGGCAGCCGAATCAGTAGGCGAGGACCACCGACGCTCGGCTGAAGCCTCGTGCCACGAGCATCAATCGCCAATCGTCACCAGCGTCCTAGCCCCTAGCCCCTAGCTGTATCATGGCCGTTGCGCCCGGGCGTTTGAACCCGAAGGAGTCGACATGAAACGCAGCCTGCTCGCCGCGTGTCTTGGCCTGTTGATCGCCGCACCGGTCATGGCGCAGCCGGCGCCCCAATTCCAGGATCTGTTCAACGGCAAGGACCTTACCGGGTGGGTGAACATCAACACCGCGCCCGACACGTGGACGATGCGCGACGGGTTGCTGGTGGACACGGGCAAGCCGATCGGCGTGATGTGCAGCGCCAGCATGTACGAGAACTTCGTCCTGCACGTCGAGTGGATGCACATGGAGCCGGGCGGCAATTCGGGCGTGTTCGTCTGGAGCAACGCGAATCCCGATCCCGCCAGCCGGCTGCCCGACGGCGTCGAAGTGCAGATGCTGGAGCTCGACTGGCCGAAGTTGAATGCGCGCAACGGCGTGCTGCCTCCGGTCGCATACGTTCACGGCGAGGTGTGGGGCGTCGGCGGCGTCAAGACCACGCCCGACCATGCACGCGGCGAGCGCAGCAGCTCGATCGAGAACCGCGCGAAGGGACGCGGCGAGTGGAACGTCTACGACGTCGTCGCGGTTGACGGCGTGATCAAGCTCTCGGTCAACGGCAAGTTCGTGAACGGGATCAGCGCCTCCACGCGCAGGAAGGGCTACCTCTGCCTGGAAGCGGAGGGCGCGGAGATCCATTTCCGCAACATGCGCATCCTCGAACTGCCGCCGGGCGTGACGACCGCCGGGCAGACGGCGCCAGCTCGTCGGTGAATTCCCATTGATCAGGTTGACGGGCACGACACCCCCCAAGTAGTCTGTCAGTCCTCGGTCGCCGCCACTCCACGGCGCGACCACATACCCGCCCCCAAACGTCGCCAATACCACGCGCGAGCGCACGCGCCGATCCGGCGGAAGCCGGCTCCAACGCAAGCAGTGTGCGCGGGCGCGCGATCCGGTCAAGGCCGGAGTTCACGGGCAGCGGCCTGCGCGGCCGCGAGCCCGCTCGACCATCCACGTTCGATCGCGAAACGCCGATGCGCCCTGTTCTTCTGATTCCGACAGCCATCATCCTGGCGGCCGCGCTCGCATCATCGTGCGGGTCGTCGCCAGCGTCACCTTCTCCCGCAACATCGGCCGCCGCTGCGACGGCCGCGACGCTCTCGACGACGCGAGGGCGGACGGTGGACGCGATCACCGGCGCGCCGCTCCCGTCGGTCACCCTGACGCTGGATGAAGGCGTCTCGGCGACGACCGACGCGGACGGCGCCTTCGAACTGACCGCGCCCGAATCGGGCCTGTGCCGCGTCACCGTGGCGGGCCCATCCCTGGTTCAGCGTGAAACCGAGATCCGGATGCGCACCAACGACGCCTCGCTGTCGCTCATCCCCGCGCACTTCGACCTCGCCACCTTCGATCAGATGCTGCGCGGCAGCGGCGCGCTCCGCCGCTGGACCAGCGCCCCCTCGCTCGTGATCGTGGACGCCGTGCTGCAGTTCACCTCCGTCTCGGCTTCTTCGGCCACGGCTCTCGACGAACGCCTCACGCCCGGGGAACGGGCGGCGATGGCCGCGGATCTCGAGTGGGGGTTGCCGCAGGTTACCGGCGGGACGTTCTCGTCGTTCGCCTCGGTTCGCGTGGAATCGCCCGCCGCCGGCTCGCAGGTGGACGTCTTCTCGCGCGAGGGCAGCATCGTCGTCGCCCGGTTCCGCGGGCTGTCGCAGGGGACGGGCTATTGGGGGTACGGCAGGTCGGCGAGCCGCGACAACCAGGTCGTGGCGGGCGCCATCATGGTGGACCGCGACTTCGACGCCGCCCGCGGGCCATACGTGCGCTCACTGCGTGTCCACGAGATGGGCCACGCGCTCGGCTACTGCCACGTGACGCGCCAGTCGTTCATGCACCCGTCGGCAGTCTACGAACCGAACGACTTCGACCGCGACGCCGTCCGGGTCGCGTTCCAGCGACTGCCCGGCAACCAGTCGCCGGACCGCGACCCGTCCCGCGTCGGAGCGAGCCAGCGGCCTGCTCTGCAGTGGGGACTCATCACGCCGTAACCGCCGGCACTCACTTCGGCGCGCTGATACTGCCCACCTCCGACGGGTGAATCGCGCACGAGTAGTTCGACCCCGCGGCGCCAACCACGATCGGCGCGCTCTGCGCATCTGGCGCCAGATCGCCCGTATCGAACGAACCATCAGCGGCGACGATGCGGTGCACCTCGGTGTCGGAGTTGATCCACACCAGGGTTGAGCCCTGCGCGGCGGTGACCGGGCTCGGCCGGAACGACTCGCCGCCGGCCTCGCCGAGGATATAGACCTGCGCTGGAACGGGACTGCTGCCGCCGCCGCCCCCACCGGAGTTGACCGTCTGCGATGGGCCGGCTGGAGTGGACGAGCTGCCGCAACCGCACGTGGCAAAGGCGATCAGGAGCACGGCGACGAACACCGGTGTCCGCATACTTTCCCTCCCCGTTCACATCGGCTGGGCCTTGGTTAGCGAAACGCAGGACTGCAGCAAGAGTGCCAACGGCGGAGGATGGAAAGGCGGGGCCGACACTCGGCTAAAGCCTCGTGGACCACGCGTGAAGCTTCGTGCGACCACCCCGAAAAGCCTCGTGCGACGACGCGCCGACGCCGCACGACGAATGCGGCTTTCGGTTTGCGAAAGGCACACGCGCCGATCGGCGGTCGTCGGAGACAGTCGCTTGAAGCCTCGCGGCACGGCGGCTGAAGCCTCGCACTACAGCGGCTGAAGCGTCGTGCTACGGCGGCAAACGCTCGGACTGACGCCTCGCGCTACAGCGGCTGAAGCCTCGTGCTACGACGGTGGCGACGGGCTCGCCGACGGCTTGCGCCACTGGCTGGGAGGTGAACCGACGGCCCTCTTGAACGCGCGGCTGAAGGCGGCCTCGGACTCGTACCCCACGCGGCCGGCAATGGCCGCCACGCTGTCCGTGCCGCTGCGCAGGTGATTGGCGGCCAGCTGCATCCGCCAGTTCGTGAGGTACTGCATCGGCGGCTGCCCGACGAATTGCGTGAAGCGCTCCGCGAGCGCGGAGCGGGACAGCCCCACTTCGTGCCCCAGCGACTCGAGGGTCCAGTCATGCGCGGGGCTGGCGTGTAGCGCCGCGAGGGCGCGGCCGACGTGCGGGTCGCGCAGGCCGGCCAGCCAGTCGGCATGGTCGGCCGGCAGCGTCTCGAGGTAGCGCCGGACGACGTCCACGAACATCAACTCGCTGAGCCGGCCCAGCACGCACTCGCCCCCAGGCCGCGGCTTCTTCGACTCCTCCACGGCGAACGCCACGAACGCGCCAAGCGCGCCGCCGGCGCGCTCGCTCACGCGCATCACGCGCGGCAGCGCGGCCAGCAGCGGGTTGAACGGCCGCGCATCGCATCCCAGGTAGCCGCAGACGATCCGCGTCGGTTCGTCATGGGCGGTTCCCATCGACATCTTGAAGGGCAGTTGACCGTCGCGAGGCGCGCGGTAGAGCGCGAGGTCTGGCGCCTGGCGCATGCCGGGCGCGCTGGACAGGACGTGCGCGTCGCCGCGCGGAAACACGAGGATGTCGCCGGCCGCAAGTTGGATCGGCGGTTCGTCGAGCAGCCCGCCCCAGCACGCGCCGCGCGTGACGACGTGGTAGGGAATCAGGTGCTCGGCGCCCGGGAAGATCCTGTCGACGATGGCGTCGCCCGACGGCGTCTGTGCCACCCAGGGCTCGGACGCATCGATGTCGAAGAAGATCGCGCCGGTCAAGCGGACGGCCCGAAGCACATCCGACAGGGGATCCATCGCACCTCCGCGGACGAACGGGCACGAGCGGCGGACGCTCGAGCACGAGGCCCGGTGATCCGGACGGCCGGCAACGTGGCGCGGACGCCCGGTCATTCGATTGCCCGAAGCGGCCCGCTACACTGGCAGGCAGGTCACGCGAATCGGGCAGGCGAATCGGACGCGGGCCGGATTCGACCGGCCCTCAGCTCAACGCACATTGGAGTGGATTGGAGAAGAGCATGCCCCTGTTCATCGATGTTCACAATCACGTCGAAGGTCTCACCGCCGAGGCGGTTGGCGAAGCCCATGCGGCGGATCTCAAGACCCAAGGCAAGTACGACGTCAAGTACCTCCGCTACTGGTTCGACGAGGGAGCGGGCAAGGTCTTCTGCCTCGTCGAAGCACCCAGCAAGGAAGCGGCAATCGCCGTCCACCGCGAGGCGCACGGCCTGGTGGCCGACGACCTCGTCGAGGTGAAAGAGGGCGAGTAAGGGAGACACAATCATGTTGAACTCTGTCCAAGCCACAACGCAAGGGGCGGCAGCGCCCCCATTCAAGCCTTCCGTCGAGCTGGAGTCCATCAAGGCGAAGCAGCGGGCGACGTGGGCGGCCGGCAACTACGGCATCATCGGCACGACGCTGCAGATCGTCGGCGAGTCGCTCTGCGAGGCGGTCGACCTGCACGCCGGGTCGAAGGTTCTCGACGTCGCCGCCGGCAATGGCAACTGCTCGCTGGCCGCCGCGCGCCGATGGTGCGACGTCACGTCCACCGATTACGTCCCGGCGCTGCTCGAAGCGGGTCGACGCCGCGCGGATGCCGAGGGGCTGACTCTGCGCTTCCAGGAGTCGGATGCAGAGGCGCTGCCGTTCGGCGACGGCGCGTTCGACACGGTGCTGTCGTCGTTCGGCGTGATGTTTGCGCCCGATCACGCGAGGGCGGCCAGCGAGCTGCTCCGCGTGTGCCGCGCGAAGGGACGCATCGGCCTGGCGAACTGGACGCCGCGCGGGTTCGTGGGGCAGCTGTTCGGGGTCGTGGGCCGCCACGTCCCGCCGCCGCCGGGGCTCACGCCGCCGGCGCGGTGGGGACTCGAAGACCACCTCGAGCGGCTGTTTGGAGCCGGTGCGGCCGACATCCATGTGACGCTGCGCGACTTCGTGTTCCGGTACCGCTCGCCCGACCACTGGATCGAGGTCTTCCGGACGTGGTACGGCCCGGTCCACAAGGCGTTCGCCAGCCTGGCGGAGGACGGCCAGGAACGGCTCGAGCAGGACCTGCTCGACCTCATCGCCCGCTTCAACACCAGCGGAGACGAGACGATGGTGGTGCCGAGCGAGTACGCGGAGGTGGTGGTGCGGAAGAAATAGAGGAAGTCGACGGAGTCAACGGAGTCAACGGAGTCAACGGAGTCGACGGAGTCAACGGAGTCGACGGAGTCAACGGAGTCGACGCGGGGCTGGGGGCGACGCGTGTGTCGCCCCCTCACATTCAGGCGCGAACCAGCGGCGCGTGCTCGATCTTCGTGCCGAGCACCTCGAGGAAGGCCGCGATCCACTTCGGGTGGGCGGGCCATGCCGGCGCCGTCACGAGGACGCCGTCGACGACCGCCTCGTCGATCGCGATCTCCGCGTAGCGGCCGCCGGCCCTTGTGACGTCCGGGGCGCACGCGGGGTACGCCGAGCACCTCTTCCCCTCCAGCACGCCAGCCGCGGCGAGCACCTGGGCGCCGTGACAGACCGCGGCAATCGGCTTGCCCGCGGTGGCGAAGTGACGGACGATGTCGAGGACGCGGGGGTTGAGGCGGATGTATTCCGGCGCGCGGCCCCCGGGGATGACCAGCGCGTCGTAGTCCTTTTCCACCACCTCGTCGAACGTCGCGTTCAGCGCGAAGTTGTGGCCCGGCTTCTCGCTGTAGGTCTGGTCGCCCTCGAAATCGTGGATCGCGGTCCTGACCTTGTCGCCCGCCTTCTTGCCCGGGCAGACCGCGTGCACGTCGTGGCCGACGGCCAGCAGCGCCTGGAACGGCACCATGATTTCGTAGTCCTCGACGAAGTCCCCGGCCAGCATGAGGATCCTGCGTCCTGCCATTTGAAACCTCCTCGTTGACGAAGCCCCAGCGATGATCATACGACGGACCACGGAGTCGACGAAGACCGCAGACGGTCAGCGAGGTCGGGGCGGTGTAACTGCCTGCGGGCTGCGCCGAGGAAGGGGTGGCTGACTAACCACCTCTGCGTTCTCGGCGTCTCTGCGTTGAACGTGACGGTCGCTGGGCGCGGTCAGGACGGCCGCGGCTACTGAGTGTGCCGTCCCTCTCCCGCCAGGCGCAGCGCCTCTTTCCACAGGCACGCGAAGTGCCCGCTCGTCTGGGGACACCGCCCGGTCGTTTCCTCGAACAGCTGTTCGGCGAAGGGTCTCATGGTCCTGGCCGCCGGCGTGCGAAGGTAGCGAACGTCGAGATCGTAGAGGCGAACGCGGTCCAGGCCATCCGCGTCCTTCAGCAGTTCGATCAGCCGCCCGTGCGGCTCCCCCTCCCTGGCCTCGCCGTTCGAGTGCCGCGTGACCGCGGCCGCGATGGCGGGAAGATCCTCCTCGCGAACTCCGCCGCGCTCCAGCAAGGCCCGAACGGCGGGCAGCTCCGGCAAGCGCGCCCAGGCATTCGCGCCATGCCCGCGCTCTGTGCCGTCGTGCCTGCGCGCGATGTCGTGGAGGTAGACCGCCGCCCACAGGCGCGGCATCTCCTCCACGAAGCCGGTTGCCTCGACGAGACGCATCGCGTGGACCAGCACCCGGCCGACGTGCGCGAGGCCGTGGAGCATGCTGCGGTGAAGGAACAGGTCGGGCGGCGGAAGCATCTCCTCGTCCGGGACCGTCACCAGCGCGCGTATCCGTTCCAGGTTCGTTGCGGTGGTCACATCCGCCATCCTACTGCACGACGCCGCGCAGCAGCCGTCATACGCTCCCGCCGGCGCTGTCAGAACTGTCAGAACTGCCAGCATGGCGGCAGAGATGTTGACGGGGCCCGGCCGCCGTGCCCCAGCACTCCTATAATGGCGCCGGCTGCGCCCATGCTCTCGAGACTCCTCGCCGCCTTCGCCCTGATGGCCCTGTGCGTGGTGATCCACGCGCTCGGCGTGACGAGCGCGCTGCGCTGGGTCGGCCGCGGGTCGGGCCCGTCGGTTGGGTTCTTCCGCTGGACCTGGCAGTTCGTGCGCCTTGCGGGCTGGATGATCCTCGCGCACATGGTGGAGATCACCGCCTGGGCCTGGTTCTATGACTGGAAGCAGGCGATGCCCGATCTCCAATCGGCCATCTACTTCAGCGCGGCCACCTACACGACGGTCGGATACGGCGACCTCGTGCTGCCGGTCGAATGGCGGCTCGTCGGCGGCATCGAGGCGCTGACGGGCATCCTGATGTGCGGCTGGTCCACGGGGTTCTTCTTTGCCGTGGTGAGCCGGATGTTCGACGCGCACACACCTGAAACACCTGACACCACGCGAGTGACGACATGACACGACACGGCCGAGCGAACCGTCCCGCCCAGGCCCCTGCTGCACGAAATCCGGCACAACCCGCTGCTCTGGCTCCTCGTCTTCGTCCCCGCGCTGTTCGTCGTGGAGTCGATGGGGCACGCCTCGCCCACGCTGCTCTTCGTGCTCTCCGTCCTGGCCGTCGTGCCGCTGGCAGGCCTCTTGAGCCGCGCCACCGAATCGGTGGCGGCGAAGACCGGCGACACGGTGGGGGGCCTGCTCAACGCCACGCTCGGCAACCTCACGGAACTGGTCATCGCGCTGGCCGCACTGCGCGCCGGCGAGTACATGCTGGTGAAGGCGTCGATTGCCGGGGCGATTGTCACCAACACGTTGTTCATGCTGGGGGCGTCGTTCCTCCTCGGCGGGCTCAAGCATCACGTGCAGGAGTTCAACCGGGGCAGCGCCCGCCTGCAGGCGAGCCTGCTGTTCCTCGCGACGGTCGCGTTGCTGATCCCCTCGTTGAACAGGGAAGCCGGGCCCGGGTCGTCACAAGCGGCGTTCGTGCAGACGCTGAGCCTTGGGCTCTCGGTGCTGCTCATCGTTGCCTATGCCCTCGGCATGCTGTTCTCCCTCAAGACGCATCGCGAACTCTTCACGAGCGCCGAGCACGGGGGCGAGGACGAGACGCCGTGGCCGATCGGCGTCGCGCTCGGCACGCTGCTCGTGGTCACGGTGCTCGTCGCGCTCGTGAGCGAGGTGTTCGTGGGATCGGTGCAGGAGGCGGCCGTCGCCTTCGGGATGACTCCCGCGTTTGTCGGCTTCATCGTGGTCGCGCTGGTTGGCGGCGCCGCGGAAATGGCCTCGTCGTTCTCGGGCGCACGCAAGAACCGCCTCGACCTGAGCGTCGGCATCGCGCTGGGAAGCGCGTCGCAGATCGCCCTGTTCGTCGCCCCGGTGCTGGTGATCCTGAGCTACGTGATCGGCCCGACGCCGATGGACCTGCAATTCTGGCGGGGCGCGGTCGTGATGGTGCTCATCGCCACGTTCACGGCCACCTTCGTCAGCAACAGTGGGCGATCGGCCTGGTTCGTGGGCGTGCTCGTGCTCATGGTCTACCTCATTTTCGCGATGACGCTCTACCTGCTGCCGCCGCAGGCGTAGCGGCGCAGAGGGACCACGACCATGTCCACTGCCGCCGACGCGAAAGCCCCGATGGTGTGGAAACGCGCGCTCGAACCGAGCGACCGGATCGCCGAAGTGCTCTTCGGCCTCATCATGGTGCTCACCTTCACTGGGTCTCTGAGCGTCGCCGAGGCGGGCCGCGACGACATCCGCGCGATGCTCGTGGGTGCCCTCGGCTGCAACATCGCGTGGGGCATCATCGACGCGGTCTTCTACCTGATGGGCTGTCTCGCGGAAAAGGGGCGCACCCTCTCGACGCTGTTCGCGATCCGCGGCGCGAGCGATCAGCGGCATGCGAATGCGCTTCTCCTGGAGGCCCTGCCTCAGGCCTTTGTGTCGGTGCTTCAGCCGGCGGAAGTGGACAGCCTGCGGCAGCGGATAGTGGCGCTGCCCGAACCGCCGTCGCGGGCGCGCCTGGACGGGTCCGACTGGCGGGGCGCGGTGGCCGTCTTTCTGCTGGTGTTCTTCTCCACGTTCCCCGTGGCCGTTCCGTTCATCGTCATGCAGGACAAGATGACGGCCCTGCGCGTGTCCAACGCCATCGCGATCACCATGCTGTTCGTCGCCGGTGCGGGCTACGGGCGCGTGGTCGGCCGGTCTCCCTGGCTGGTTGGCGTCGGCATGGTGGCCCTCGGCTCGGCGCTCGTCGGCCTCACTATGGCGCTCGGCGGATAGTGACGTTCTAACTATCCACTTCTCGGTTCAGGCCGAACCTTTCAGCTGCCTGGATTAGAGCGCTGCTCGGCGCTTCCTGCCGGCATCCCAGAGGAAGGCGCAGGTCGCGAGGATCACGGCGATGACGACGGCTTCGCCGACCGGCCCTCCCACTCTCGGCGCCATCGCCTTCGGTGCGATGCCGGACGCGACGAGGCCCGCCACCAGCACCCCCGCAAGGCCTTCGCCGGCAACGAGGCCCGATGCCGCCAGCACGCCAGGGTTCGAATCCGCGCGGCCGACGGCGGCCTCGGCGCGCGAGCCGGAGTTGCGTTCACTGATCGCCCGCACGCAGCCGCCCACGTAGAGCGCGGCCATCGAGGCGAGAGGCAGATACACGCCGATCGCAAATGCCAACCCCGACGCGCCGCAGAGCACGGCGCCCAGCGTGAGCCCGCCGCCGGTCAGCACCAGCCCCCACGGCAGCGCGCCGGACAGCACGCCCTCGACGATCGTCTTCATCAGCGTCGCCTGCGGCGCCGGCAGTTCCTGCGTGCCGAACGAGTACGCCGCCCCAAGGAGCAGCAGCGTGCCCGCCACGGCCCAGCACGCGAAGGAGGCGCCGATCAACTGCCCGGCCTGCTGCAGCGCCGGCGTCGCGCCCACCAGGTAGCCGGTCTTCAGGTCCTGCGAAATGTCCCCGGCCTTCGAGCCGGCGATGGCGACGATGGTCGCGACCGTCAGGACGGCAGCGCGCGCGCCAGGCCCGTTCCAGCCCATGGCTGCAAACACCGACGCGACGCCGAGCAGCGTGATGAGGGCGATCCCGGACGTCGGCTGCGACGTGACGCCGACGATGCCCACGATGCGGGCGGCGACGGTGACGAAGAGGATGCCGAAGATGCCGACGCCCGCCGCGCAGACCGCGCGCTGCACGGGCCCCATACCGCCCGCGAAGACGCCGGGGACGAGCGCCGCGACGGCGACGACGAACACGATGGCGCCCACCACGAACGCGCCTGGCAGATCGCGGTCCGTCCGGTCACCCGCGGCGCTGGCGGCCGCCGCCGTCGTGCGCCGCATGCCCTTCGCCACGGCGACAAACGCCCCCACCATCGTCGGCAGGCCGCGCGCCACGGTAAGGATGCCCGCGGTAGCCACCGCGCCGGCGCCGATGTAGCGGACATAGCGCGACCAGATGTCGGCCGAGGACATCTGCGAGATGAGGCGGGTGGCCTCGGGATAGAGCGGTGCGCCGAGGCCCGCGCCGAGCCAGGCGATGAGCGGCGTGAGCGCGAGCGCCGAGACGAGCGACCCGGCGACGCAGATGGCGGCCTGCCGATAGCCGAGGATGTAGCCGACGCCGAACAAGGCGGGCGCGAGCTCGAGCGAGACTTCCGCCTTCGGCAGCAGGGACGGCAGGGCGGCGTGCACGGACGAGGGGAACAGGAAGGCCAGCGAGATGAGCAGCTTCACCGCGGCGCCCACCGCCATGCCGCGGAAGATCCAGGCGCTGCCGCTGCTGTCGGCGGCCGTCGCGCGGAGGACCTCGGCACAGGCCGTGCCCTCCGGGTATGGCAGTTCCCCGGCTGACTGCACGATGAGCAGGCGGCGCAGCGGGATCATCGCCGCCAATCCCAGCACACCGCCGAGGAAGCACAGCGCCACCACTTCCAGGTACGGCGGAACCATGCCCCAGAGAAACAACGCCGGCAGCGTGTAGATGCTCCCCGTCGCCAGCGCGGTGGAGGCGGAGCCGATGGTCTGCGAGATGTTGGCCTCGAGGATCGTCCCCTTGGTGCGGAAGAGCCGGAACGCGGCGACGGTCATCACCGCGGCGGGGATCGACGCCGACACGGTCATGCCGACGCGCAGGCCCAGGTAGGCATTGGCGGCGCCGAAGACAATGCCGAGCACCACGCCCGTGATGACGGCCTTGAGGGTGAATTCGGCAACCGGGCTCGAGACGATGCGCGAGGCGGCGGGATCCATGGTGCCAGAGGATAGCCGATCTGGCTTATGATGAGCCGCCGTCTCACAGGAGGCCTGCCATGACGTGCCCTGCCGGTCGTCGCACGGCCCTCGTCGTCGTCGCGCTCCTCGCGGTTGGCATCACGGTCGGCGCGTCCGGGCGCGCGCAGGACGTCAGCACCGCCCGCAAGGCGATGGTGCCCGCCACCGTGCTCTACGGCGCGGCCTACTACCACGAGTACATGCCGTACGAGCGGCTCGAGAAGGACATCGAGCTGATGAAGCGCGCGGGGATCACCGTCGTCCGCGTGGGCGAGTCCACGTGGACCAGCTGGGAGCCGCGCGAGGGCGACTTCCAGTTCGCCTGGATGGACCGTGTCGTGAACGCGATGCAGGCGGCCGGCATCCAGGTCGTGATGGGCACGCCCACGTACTCGGTCCCGCCGTGGCTCTACGCGAAGCATCCCGAGATCATGGTCGTCCCGCTCGGGCAGGTGCGCCAGTCGTGGCAGTTCTACGGACCGCGACAGAACATGGACATCACGCACCCCGTCTACCGGCAGTACTGCGAGCGGGTGATTCGGAAGATCGCCGAGCGCTACGCGAAGCACCCGGGCGTCATCGGCTGGCAGATCGACAACGAGACGGGCGCGTACGGCACGGCCGGGCCGAACGTGCAGGCCGGTTTCAAGGAGTGGCTGAAGCGGAAGTTCGGAACCGTGGAGGCGCTGAACAAGGCCTGGGGCCTCGTCTACTGGGGCCAGCTGCTCGGGAGCTGGGACGAACTGCCGCCGCGCGACGGCATCCTCAACCCGGGCTGGAAGCTCGAATGGGAACGCTATCAACGTTCCCTCGTCACCGACTTTCTCCAATGGCAGGCGGCGCTCGTCCGCGAGTACGTCCCGGCCGGCCAGTGGGTGACGCAGGACTTCCACGGCGCGACGCGCACCGCCGTGGACTCGCAGCAGATTTCGAAGTTCCTCGACATCGCCGCCATCAACCCCTACCACGAGACACAGGACTCGTCTCGACGGGTGGTGGATCACGTTCATGGGCGACTTCACGCGATCCATGAAGCGCGCGCCCTACCTGGTCACCGAGACCAATGCACAGACGATCGGGTGGGACGCAAAGAACCAGTTTCCGCCGTACGACGGGCAGCTGCGGCTGCAGGCGTGGGCGCACGTCGCGAGCGGAGCGCACATGGTGGAGTACTGGCACTGGCACTCGCTGCACTACGGGCAGGAGACGTACTGGAAAGGGCTGCTCGGCCACGATCTCGAGCCGAACCGAGTCTACGAGGAAGCGACACGCATCGGGGCGGAGCTCAAGCGCCTGGGGCCGCTGCTAGCCGGGATGATGCCGAAGAACCGCGTGGCGATCCTGCACAGCGTGGACTCGCACTTCGGCCTGCAGTTCATGCCGATCGCCGACAAGGTGTCGTACCTCTCCGTCGAGGACCAGCTGCACCGGGCGCTCTACCGGCTGAACGTGGGCGCCGACTTCGTCTTCGCGGAACAGCCGGACTTCTCCGGCTACGACGTGCTGATCGTCCCGCCGCTCTACGTGGCGAGCGATGCGCTGCTCCAGCAGATTGCGGACTTCGCGAAAGCTGGAGGCCACGTGCTGCTGACGCTGAAGAGCGGCTTCACGAACGAGTTCGACACCGTGCGGTGGACGCGCGCCCCGGGGCCGCTGCGCGAAGCGTGCGGCTTCTCCTACCAGGAGTTCTCGAGCCTCAAGGCGCCGCTGAAGCTGAAGGGCGATCCGTTCGGCGCGGGCGATGCCAACGAGGCGTCGACCTGGGCGGACATGATCCTGCCCGAGACGGCCAGGCCGCTGGCGTTCTACGACCACCCGTTCTTCGGCCGCTACCCTGCCATCACGCGGAACGCGTTCGGGAAGGGGACCGTCACCTACGAGGGCACTGTGCTGACCGACGCCCTCCAGGGCAAGGTTCTCGCCGACGTGCTGAAAGCAGGCGGGGATCGTGCCAGACGCCGGGCTGCCGGCTGCCGTTCGCCTTCGCGAGACGGTCGGGCGCGACGGGAAAGCGCTGCGCTTCTACCTGAACTTCTCCGGCCAGCCTCAATCATTTCAGAACACGCACGGTGCCGGAACGGAACTGCTCTCGCAACGGCAGGTGGCGGAGGGCCAACGCCTCACGCTCGCGCCCTGGGACCTGGCAGTGATTCGACAGCAGTAGTCGCGCGCCTCCTCCGTCCACGTTCAACGCAGAGGCGCAGAGGCGCAGAGGCGCAGAGATTCTTGATCACTTGGTCAATGTCTCTGCGTCGTCTCCGCGTCTCCGCGTCTCCGCGGTTAACGTGGACTGGACCGCAGCGTGACCGAGGAACTGTCGAATCGCCAAATCGCCAATAGAAGGCGACAGGCGAGACGCCAATAGCAGGCGACAGGCGAGACGCCTGTCCTACTCCGCTCTCAGCGCGAGAATCGGGTCGATCCGGCTCGCGCGTCGCGCCGGGATGAGGCCCGCGGCGATCGACACCGCGCCGAGCAGCAGCACCGTCAGGCCGGCGATGGCCGGGTCGTGCGGCTGGACGCCATAGAGCTGGCCGGCGACGTAGCGGCCGATCGCCAGCGCCGCGGGAATCCCGACCGCGAGGCCGACGACGAGCAGCAGGAGCACCTCGCGCATCACCATCCACGTGACGCGGCCGGGCTGCGCGCCGAGGGCCAGCCGGATGCCCAGTTCCTTGGTGCGCCGCGCCACGAGGAACGCCATGACGCCGTAGAGGCCGATCGAGGCGAGCAGCGTGGCGAGGACGCCGAAGCCGGCCGACAGCATGGCGATCAGGCGATCGGTCAGGAGCGTCTCGTCGAGCTGGGCCTCCAGCGTCTTCATGTTGTAGACGGGTATGCCCGCGTCGAGGCGCTTCACCTCGTTGCGCGCCAGGCTATGCACGGCGCTGGACGGGGTGAGGGTGCGCAGGTAGAAGATCGCGCTGTTCTTACCCCAGTTGGGGATGTACACCTGCCGGTGGACGCCCTCGCGCGGCCCCTCGTAGAGCGCGTTGGCCACGACGCCGACAATTTCCATCGTCAGCTTCGAACCCGGGCCGTCGCCGAAGCCGATGCGCTTGCCGATAGCGCTCCGGCCTGGGAAGAAGTGCTCCGCGACAGCGCCTGTTGACGATCGCCACCTGGATCTTCTCGAACTCGACGGCATCGCCCCGGCGGAAGTCGCGCCCCTCGAGCAACGGAACCTTCATCGTCTCGAAGTACCCGGGCGAGACCGTGTTCATGAACATCTGCATGTCCTCGCCGTCCTTCGCCTGGTGCCCCTCCACCGTCATCGAGCTGTCCCACTCGTCGCCGGCGAGGATCGCCACCGTGGCGAACGCGGCGGACTTCACGCCCGGCGCCGCGCGGAGCCTGTCCAGCAGCTCGGTATAGAAGAGCGTCGCCCGCTGGTTGTCGTAGCCGCTGAGCGCGGGCGACAGCTCGAAGGCGACGAGGTTCTCGGTGGCGACGCCCGTCTCGGTCGACTTCAGGTTCTGCAGGCTCCGGACGAACAGTCCTGCGCCGGCGAGCAGCAGGAAGCTGAGCGCCACCTGCGCGACGACAAGGCCTTTCCTCAGCAACATCGACCCGCCCGATGCGCCTGCCACGGCGCCAGTCGTGTCCTTGAGCGTCGTCCACGGATCGGGCCGGCTGGCTCGAAGCGCGGGCAGCAGGCCGAAGACGATGCCGGTCCCGGCAGCGAGGACGAACGTGAACCCGAGGACGCGCAGATCCGGGTGGGGCGAGATCAGCAGCGGCTGGCCCTGCGAAGGCATCAGCGCCAGCAGCGAACGCGTGATGGCGAACGCGAGGCCGAGTCCGAGCACGCCGCCCGCGCCGGCGAGCAGCAGGCTCTCGACAAGGAGCTGGCGCACCAGGCGGCCCCGCGACGAGCCGAGCGACAACCGCACCGCGATCTCCTTCTGCCGCATGAAACTCCTGGCGATGAGCAGGTTGGCGACGTTCGCGCAGGCGATCAGCAGCACCAGGCCCACCATGCACATCAGCGCGACGAGCGCCGCGGAGAAGTCGTTGCGCAGCGGCGAGTAGCCGACAGCCGCGGCCGTCACGATCAGCTGCCCCTTCAGGAACTCGGTGCGGTCGTATGCGGACCAGTCCTTTGCGCCCTCCAGCGTGGTCTCGTAGTTTCGGACCCGCGTGAAGAGCCCCTGGGTCGGCGCCTGCGCCGAGCGCACGGTGTAACCCGGCTTGAGCCGGCCGAACACCTGCACCCAGCGGGCCCGCCGGTCGTCCATGTGCAGCCAGGTCGTCTCGGGCATGAGGATGGGCTGCATCAGGACCGGAACGCGCAGCTGCGGCGAGCGCGACGGGTCGAGGCCGGCGAATCCCTCGGCGGAGACGCCGACGATGGTCATCGGGTAGTCGTTGATGCGGATGGTCTTGCCAACCACGCCGGGGTCGCGCCCGAAGCGGCTCACCCAGTAGCCATAGCTCAGCGTGACCACCGGATGTCCCTTGAACACCTGGTCGTCTTCGCGCGAGTTGAAGACGCGGCCGACCGCGGGCTTCACGCCAAGCATCGAGAAGTAGTTGCCGGACACCAGCTCGGCTTCGACGCGCTCGGTCTGGTTGTTCACGCTGACCGACACCGGCACGAGGCGGCGGCACAGCACCTGGGACAGCGGTTCTGCCTTCTGCTGCAGATCCTGGTAGAGCGGATACGAGTGCATCCGCGAGCCCATGTTGCTCCCCATGTTGGCGCCGCGCTGGTAGAGCATCACCAGCTCGTCGGGGGCTTCCACGGGCAGCGTGCGCAGCAGGAGCTGGTCGATCAGCCGGAAGATCGCGGCGTTGGCGCCGATGCCGAGGGCCAGGGACAGGATGGCGACCGTGGCGAACAGCGGGCTGCGGCGGAGGCCGCGGAGCGCCAGGCGGAGGTCGTACAGGGGCGTAGCCATGGAGTCTTTGACGGAGCGGGACCTGGGAAAGTTGGCGGGACTCCTGGGGTCACATCTTGAATTGTCAGTATTTTCAACGCTCCGACCCCCGCGTGGTGCCAGAGGGTTGAAAAAGGCGATACTTCAAGATGTGACCCCAAAGACGATACTCGCTCTCACCCTCCTCCTGTCGGCGGCCGGCGCGGGTGCGCAGCCACGGACCGGGCAGGACGTCATCCGCGCCATGCACGACAAGTACGCGGGAGCCTGGTATCCGACGGTGACGTTCGTCCAGAACGTGGTCTGGACCGACGGGCGCCCGGCGAAGGACATGTGGGAGGCGCTGAAGATCCCGGCGAAACTGCGCATCGACGTCGCGCCGATCGACGCGCCCTCGCGCACGATCATCTTCAAGGACGAGATGCGCTACGTCTTCGACAAAGGCAAGCTGACGACCAGCACGCGGGCGCCGAACCTGCTGCTCGTCCTCGGCTTCGACGTGTATGGGCAGCCGCCCGAGCGCACGATCACCCTGCTCGAGGGGGAAGGTTTCGATCTCTCGAAGGTGCACGAGGAGACGTGGGAGGGAAAGCCGGCGTGGGTCGTGGGCGCCCCCGCGGGCGACGTCACGAGCAACCAGTTCTGGATCGAGAAGGAACGGCTGGTGTTCCTGCGGCTGATCGACAAGGACAAGGCGGGCGACCTGTCGGACATCCGCTTCACCAAGTACGAGCCGCTCGGCCGCGGGTGGCTCGGCACGGTGGTGGTCTTCCTCACGAACGGCAAGGAGACCTTCCGCGAGGTCTACCGCGACTGGCGCGTGAACCCGGACGTCACCGATGGGCTGTTCGAGACCGGCAACTGGACGCC
Source organism: uncultured Acidobacteriota bacterium (assembly GCA_963724775.1). GTDB lineage: Bacteria > Acidobacteriota > Vicinamibacteria > Vicinamibacterales > Fen-181 > CAVRWB01. The sequence goes on along the minus strand of CAVRWB010000008.1, from coordinate 312,934 downwards.
GCCGTCCTGGGTAAAGTAACCATGAACGCCCCCCAGGACCTCGAACGGTTCGTCGCCGCGCAGGAGCGCTCCTACGCCGTGGCCCTGTCCGAGCTTCGCGCCGGTCGCAAGCGCTCGCACTGGATCTGGTTCGTCTTTCCGCAGGTTGCGGGGCTCGGCTCCAGCTCGATGTCGGGGCGCTACGCCATCAGGAGCCTGGACGAAGCCCGGGCCTACCTTGAACACCCGGTCCTTGGGCCGCGGCTCATCGAATGCGTCGAGGCCGTCCTCGCCCACCCGGGCACGCCCGTCGCGGACATGTTTCCCTACCCCGACGACCTGAAGCTCCGGTCGTCGATGACGCTGTTCGAAGGCGCTGCGGCGCCGGGTTCCGTCTTTGGACGCGTGATCGACGAGTTCTTCGGCGGCGAGCGCGACGACAAGACCCTCGCGCTGCTCAAACCGGAATCACGCTGACGGCTCCTATCCGATTTGGCGAATTTTTCGATTTCGCGATTTGACGATTTCTCTGTCCCGCCGCCACGCCGCGACGCCGTCACGTTCAACGCAGAGGCGCCGAGAACGCAGAGGATCTTCGCCTATTCGATCTTGTCTCCGCGCCCTCCGCGTCTCTGCCGTTAACGTGGGGGTCGCAGCCGTGACCCAGAATCGCCAATCCGCAAAATCGTAAAATGCCCCAATTCCCGTTGGGGTAACATGCCGTGTTTGGGATGATGGCGGCGGCAACTGCGTCAGACGAGGAGTGCAGCGCGTGACGATCAAGCGGGTGGGTGTGCTGACGAGCGGCGGGGATGCATCGGGCATGAACGCCGCGGTGCGGTCCATCGTGCGAACCGGCCTCGACCGGGGTCTCGAAGTCTACGGCGTCTACGAAGGCTACGCGGGCCTCATCGAGGGCGGCGATCGCATCCGCCCCATGGCCTGGAACTCGGTCGGCGGCATCATTCACCGGGGCGGCACAATCCTCGGCACCGCGCGGTCGGAGCCGTTCCGGACGCGCGAGGGACGCCTCGCCGCGGCGCGCAACCTGCTCCACGCCGGCATCGACAGCCTCATCGTGATCGGTGGCGACGGCAGCCTGCAGGGCGCCGACGTCCTGCGCGCGGAATGGTCAGGCCTGCTCGAAGACCTGGTCGCGAAGGGCCTCCTCGGCCGCGAGGTCGCCGCGCGGCACCCGCGCCTGCTCGTCATCGGCCTCGTGGGCTCGATCGACAACGACGCGGTCGGCACCGACATGACGATCGGCGCCGACACGGCCCTCCACCGGATCACCGAAGCGATCGACGCGATCGGCAGCACCGCCTCCAGCCACCGACGGACGTTCATCGTCGAGGTGATGGGCCGGCACTGCGGCTACCTCGCGCTGATGAGCGGCATTGCCACCGGCGCCGATTGGGTGTTCATTCCCGAGCGCCCGCCCGTGGCCGACGACTGGGAGGAGGTGCTGATCACCGCCCTCAAGGCCGGGCGCGAGGCCGGCCGCCGCGACGCCATCGTCATCGTCGCGGAGGGCGCCACCGACAAGCACGGCCAGCCGATCACCAGCGAGCACCTGCGCGGCGTCCTCCAGGCGGGCCTCATCGAGTCGGTTCGCATCACGGTGCTCGGCCACGTGCAGCGCGGGGGGGCGCCGAGCGCCTTCGACCGCAACCTCGGCACCATCATGGGTCACGGGGCGATCGCCACGCTCCTCTCGGGCGGCGCCGACCAGGACTCGCAGGTCATCGGGATGCGCGGCAACCGCGTCACGCACATGCCGCTCGCCGAGTGCGTGTCGAAAACGCAGGAGATCAACGCGCTGCTCGAATCGCAGGAGTTCTCGCGCGCCCTCAAGCTGCGGGCCGGCAGTTTCACCACGTCGCTGCGGACGCTCGAAACGCTGCTCCGCGCCCTCCCCCACCCGCCCCAGCCCGGCCAGCGCCGAATCCGCCTCGCGGTCCTGAACGCCGGCGCGCCCGCCCCCGGCATGAATGCCGCGGTGCGCGCGGCCGTCCGCATCGCGGTGGACCAGGGGCACATCATGCTCGGCGTACACCGCGGGTTCCAGGGCCTGATCGACGACGACATGCAGGACATGGACTGGATGAGCGTCAACGGCTGGGCGTCGCAAGGCGGATCCGAGCTCGGCACCAACCGCGTCGTCCCGAGCGGGCGCGATTTCTACGCGATCGCGAAGACGATCGAGCGGCGCGGCATCGAAGGCCTGCTCGTGATCGGCGGGTGGGAGAGCTACCAGAGCGCCTACCGCCTGGTGGAGGAGCGCAAGAACTTCCCGGCGTTCGACATCCCGATCGTCTGCCTGCCGGCGACGATTGACAACAACCTCCCCGGCACGGAGCTGAGCATCGGCGCCGACACCGCGCTCAACAGCATTGTCACGGTCGTGGACAAGATCAAGCAGTCGGCCGTCGCCGAGCACCGGTGCTACATCGTCGAGGTGATGGGCCGGCGCTGCGGCTACCTCGCGATGATGAGCGGCCTGGCCAGCGGCGCCGAACGGGTGTACCTGCACGAGGAGGGCGTGACGCTCAAGTCGATGAAGGAAGACCTGGACATGCTGATCCGCGGGTTCAAGGAGGGCAAGCGCGTCGGGCTCATCATCCGCAACGAGGAGGCAAACGCCACCTACAACACCGCGTTCATCTCGGCGCTCTTCGGCGAAGAGAGCGGCGGGGCATTCACGGTGCGCGAGAGCATCCTGGGCCACCTCCAGCAGGGCGGCGACCCTTCGCCCTTCGATCGCATCCAGGCGACCCGCCTGGCGCGGCGATGCGTCGGCTTCCTGATCGAGCAGGCCGCGGAGGCACACCCGGGAGCGGCGTACATCGGGATGGTCGCCGGGAAGGTGGAGTTCAACCCGATGGAGGACCTGCCGCGGACGATCGACGAGCCGAACAGGCGGCCGAAGAACCAGTGGTGGCTCGGCTTGCGGACGATCAACAACGCTCTGGCGCGCTCGGCACCGGGCGTGGAGACGATGCCGGGCGTCGAGACCGTGACCGACTGACCGTGCCTACTCGCACCTCAGCGACACGATCGGATCGACGCGGGCGGCGCGGCGGGCGGGCACGTAGCACGCCAGCAGCGACACCCCGAGCAGCAGCGCGGGAATCGCCGCGAAGGTCAGCGGGTCACGCGCGCTGACGCCGAACAGCAGCGCCGACAGGAACCGCGACAGCACGACCGCCCCCGCCAGTCCTGCCCCAATCCCCGCCGCCGCCAGCCATGCGCCGTATCTGAAGACGAGGACCAGGATCCGGCTGCGGCTGGCGCCGAGCGCCATACGAATACCGATGTCCCGCGTCCCCTGCCCGACGAGGTACGCCATGACGCCGTATGTCCCGATGGCGGCCACCGCCAGCGCCATCGCCGCGAACACGGCGAGCAGCAGGGCTGTGAACCGCTGCTGCGCGAGCGACCGCTCGACGAACTGCTCCATCGTCCGCACGGAGTAGAGCGGCAGCGCCGCGTCGACCTGGCGGATGGCCTCCCTGGCGGCCCCGCCCAGCGACGCCGGGTCGAGCGCCGACTTCACGACCACGCTCATGGTGCGCGTGGGAGCCTGCCCGTGCGGGAGGTAGAGGGCGATCCGCGGGTCGTCGTCCAGTGACTGGTGCTTCACCCGGCCGACGACCCCGACGACGGTCAGCCATGGACTCGTCGAGTCGATCCCGCCGTGGCGCACGCGCTTGCCCACCGCGTCGCCGGCCGGCCAGAACTCGCGAGCGAAGCGCTCGTCGACGACGACGACGCCGGGCGCGCCCGTAATGTCGCGCTCGTCGAACAGCCGCCCCGCGAGGAGCGGGACGCCCATCGCCTCGAAGTACCGTCCCGCCACCACGCGTTCGTCCGTGTTGATGAACTTCTCGCCGGGCGGCGGGACGCGGCCCTCAATCGAGATCGGCGTCCACGCGGGGCTGTCGGTGAGCGGCAGCGCGGTGCATCCGCCTGACGCGCGCACGCCGGGCAGGCGATCGAGCCGCTCCCAAATCTGCTTGTAGGTGGCCAGCACGGGCTGCGGTCCGCTGTACTGCCGGCCGGCCAGCTGCAGGGCGAACGTCAGCACGCCGCGCGGGTCGAACCCGGGATTGACCCCCTGCAAGGTGGCAAAGCTCCGAAGCAGCAGCGCGGCTCCGATCAAGAGGAGAACGGCGAGGGCCAGCTCCGCGGCGACCAGCACGCGGCGCGTGCGGTGGCCGCGACCCCATGCTCCCCCGCTCGAGCCGCGGCCCGCCTCCTTGAGCGCGTCCATCAGGTCCGGCCTCGACAAACGCAGCGCCGGCACCAGGCCGAACATGATGCCAGAGCCGACCGACACGGCGAGCGAGAACGCGAGCACGCGCCAATCGACGTTCACCTCTGCCAGGCGCGGGATCGTCTTCGGCCCCGCCGCGCGCACCCAGTCCAGGCTCCAGGCCGCGAGCAGCACGCCCAGCGCACCGCCGCACACCGCCAGCACGGTGCTCTCGACGAGCAGCTGCCGCACGATGCGGCCCCGGCGGGCCCCGAAGGCCGCCCGCACGGCGAACTCCTTGCGGCGCGACAGCGCGCGCGCCAGCAGCAGGTTGGCGACGTTCGCGCACGCCACCAGCAGCACGAACGCGACCGCGCCCATGAGGACGTAGAGGCGCAGGCGGACGCCGCCGACCGCCTGCTCCAGCATCGGCACGATGCTGAAGGTGAGGCCGCCATTCGGCGGGTAGACGTCCGGGTGGTCGCGCCGGAGGCGCGCGGTGATCGCGTCCATCTCGGCCTGCGCCTGCGCTACCGGCACGCCGCGTCTCAGCTTGCCGACGATGTTGTAGTCCTCGCGGTCGCGCGTCCGCGGAGCGGCGTCACTGAGTGGCAGCGGGAGGAACAGCTCGGTCACCTCGCCGCCGTAGAGCAGTGGCACGACCTCGTGCGGCAGCGAGAACGACGCGGGGAGCACGCCGACCACCTCGAATGGCTGGCCGTTGAGGGTAATCGACCGCCCGACGATCCCGGGCCGGCCGCCGTAGCGCCGCATCCACATCCCGTGCGAGAGGACCACGGTCCCGCCGCCGCCCGGCCGGTCGTCGTCGTGCGAGAACAGCCGACCACGCGCAGCATTCACGCCCAGCATCGGCAGGAGTGACGAGGACATGCGCACGGCCCCGACGCGCTCCGGCTCGCCATCGCCGGTCAGGTTGACCATCGTGCCGACGGCGATGCCCGACTGCTCGAACCCGCTGTGCGCGCTTCGGATGTCGAAGTACTGCGCGGTAGAAAACCAGTCCTCGGCGATGCCGAGACCCGGCGACCGGTTCCAGAGCACGACCAGTCGGTCCGCGTCGGCGTAGGGGATGGGCCTGAGCAGCAGCGCGTTGACGACGCTGAAGATCGCGGTGTTCGCGCCCACGCCGAGCGCCAGCGTGAGGATGGCGGCCGCGGCGAACCCGCGGTTGCTGCGGAGCGTGCGCGCCATGAAGCGCGCGTCGGCCGCCAGTTCCTCCACCAGTCGGGTGACGCCAGGGAAACGCGGGCCGGAGCGGCGGGCCGGCTGTTCGGGCATGCCTCAGTATGCCCCACGAGCAATAGAACGTAGAACGTAGAACGTAGAACGTAGAACGGAGACGGAGAACGGAGAACGGAGAAGTTGGAACCCGCTCTCGGTTCTCGGCGCGAAATCGGGTTCCACGTTCTCCGTTCTCCGTTCTAACTTCTCAGTTCTCAGTTCTCAGTTCCGTTCTTCACCTGGACATATGCCCATCGTGGTAGTATTCTATCCATTATGGCACGTTTCGACCCGTCCTCGTATCTTCCGCTGACGCCGGCCATGTTCCAGGTGCTCGTGGCGCTCGCCGACGGCGAGAAGCACGGCTACGCGATCATCAAGGAGGTCGCGCGACGCACGGGCGGCAAGGTCCGCCTGCGTCCGACCACGTTGTATACCGTGCTGCGGCGCTTCGACGCCGAGGGCCTCGTGGCCGAAGCCAGCGAGCGGCCGGATCCCGCACTCGACGACGAGCGTCGCCGCTACTACCGTCTCACGGATCGCGGGCGGGCGGTGGCCGTCGCCGAGGCGGCCCGGCTCGCCGACACCCTCGCCTCCGCGCAGGCGATCCTTCACCCTCGGAAGGTCTGACCGCGGACAACCCGAACAGCACGGTCGAGATCGCCATGCAGGATCGCTTCTTTCGCACGCTGCTCCGTCTCCTCCCCGAAGACCTTCGCGCCGGCTACGGCCGCGAGATCGAAGCCACGTTCCGGGCCGAGCGGCGCGAGGCCGGCAGCGGGCGCTTTCTCTCGCTGGCCGGTCTGTGGCTGGCGACCGTGGCCGACCTGCTGCGCCAGGCACCGGCGCAGCACTGGGAAGTCCTGGTCAGGGACGTCCGCTATGGTCTGCGCACGATGGCCCGCCGGCGCGTGCACTCGCTCGCCGCCATCGTCACGCTGGCCCTCGCGATCGGCGCGAACGTTGCCATGTTCGCGGTCATCGATGCCGTCCTGGTTGCACCGCTGCCGTACGGCGACCCGTCGCGGGCGGTCATCGTGCAGGAGCAGGCCGCGGGACGAGAGCCTGGAACGATCGGCTACCTGACCTTCGAGGACCTGCGGGCGAGGTCCCATCGCTTCAGCGCCCTGGCCGCCTCCGCCTTGTCGTACGCCACGCTGTCCGGCGACGGCCGCGAGCCGGAGCGCCTGCACGCGGTGCGCGTCTCCGCCACGTATTTCGACGTGATTGGGATGAAGCCCGCCATCGGCCGGCCCTTCCTCGAAACCGAGGACCGCCCGGGAGACGCACGCCGGGTGGCGATCCTCAGCGACCGCCTGTGGCGACGCCGCTTCAACGCCGACCCCTCGGTCGTCGGCCGATCGATCGTGCTCAGCGACCGGCCCTTCCGCGTGGTCGGCGTGATGCCGGCTGCTTTCAAGGACCTGGTGGCGGAACGTCTCTACGAGGGGGCCGAGTTGTGGACGCCGCTCGGCTACGATCCGGGCGCCGACTTCGCGTGCCGCACCTGCCGGCACCTGCGCGTCTTCGGCAGACTGGCCGCCACCGTCACGCCGGCCGCCGCCGAAGCCGAACTGAACGGCATCTTCACGAACCTGTCGGCCGAGCACCCGGCAGAGTACGACCGCGCGTCTGCGCGCGTGCAGACGCTGACGGATTTCTTCCTCGGACCGGTTCGGCCCGTCCTGCTCGTCCTCTGGGCCGGCGTGGGCCTGCTGCTCGTCGTCGCCTGCGTGAACGTCGCCAACCTCCTGCTGATGCGCGCAAGCGAGCGCCGCCGCGAGATCGCCATACGGGCCGCGCTCGGCGTGACGCGGGGCCGCCTCATGCGGCAACTCCTGACCGAGGCGCTCCTGCTCGGGGCGGCGGGAGGGCTGGCCGGGCTGCTGCCGGCGTGGGTGGCGATCCGGCTCGTGACGCTCGCCGGCCCCGCGCAGCTGCCTCGACTGGCCGACGCTGTGCTGGATGCGCGCGCGCTCCTCGCGGCGTGTGCCTTCAGCGCCGCAAGTGCGGTCGTGTTCGGGTTGGTGCCACTTCGCCACCTTCGCCGGTGCACGCTCGCCGAAGCGATGCACGGCGCGGCAGGACGGGGCGAGCCGCCGACCACCTGGCGCATCCGCGCCGCGCTGGCCGGTGCCAACGTGGCGGTGGCAGCGCTGCTCCTCGTGGGCGCGGGGGTTCTCGTCCGCTCCATGCTGGTGCTGCTTGCGGTCACACCGGGCTTCGACCCGGGCCGCGTGCTGACGGCCAGGATCGACCTTGGCGGGACGCGGTATCAGTCGAATCGCCCGGCCGAGGCCGTGGCCACGGTCACGGCGTTCTACGACACGGTGCTCTCCCGCCTGAGGAGCCTGCCCGGCGTCGAGGCCGCGTCGGCCACGACGACTCTGCCGCTCGGGGGAGGACGCGACCAGTTCGGCCTGCACATCGCCGGGCGCTTGCACGCGAACCCTGAAGAAGCGCCCGACGCCCACCGCTTCGCCGTGCAGCCCGGGTTGTTCGACGCCTTGCGCATCCCGCTGCTTCGCGGCCGCCTGCTCGATGCACGCGACGGGCAGGGCGCGCCGCTGACCGCGGTCATCAACCGCAGCGCCGCCGAGGCACTCTTCGCCGGCGAGGACCCGCTGGGCCATCAACTCATGCTCGGTCCGCCGTCTGCACCTGCCCGGACGATCGTCGGAGTGGTGGGTGACCTCCGGCACGACGGTCTCGACGCCCCGGCTGGCTTGCAGGTCTATGTCCCCCAGGCACAATGGCCGTGGGCCGAGAACGACATGACGCTGGTCGTGCGGTCGTCCACCGACGCGGCGTCGCTGCGCGGGCTGCTGCGGCGCATCGTGCACGACGTGGATCCCGCGCAAGCCGTGTCAGCGGTCGAACTTTACGACACGATCGTCGCAAGGTCAGTCGGCGCGCGGCGGTTTGCGTCGTGGCTGCTGGTGTCGTTCGCGGCCACCGCGGTGGTGCTGGCGCTGGTCGGGCTGTACGGCGCGATCGGTGTGATGGTGGGGCTGCGCCAGCGCGAGATCGGCATCCGACTGGCGCTCGGCGCGGGAGCCGGCCGAGTGCGGTGGATGGTCGTCGGGCAGGGCATGCGGCCCGCGGCCGCTGGCCTCGCCGCCGGCCTGGGCGTGGCCTGGTGGGCAGTGACCGGCCTGCGTCCACTCGTGTTCCGCCTCGATGCCCGCGATCCGGCGACTTTCGCGGGCGCGGCCATCTTCCTGCTGACTGCCGCGCTCGTCGCCTGCCTCGTCCCGGCCTGGCGCGCCGCGCGCGTCGATCCGGCGATCACGCTCAAGACGGAGTAGGCCCGAAACGTCGCACGCAACACCCACGCGGGAAATCGGCCATCTTCGAACTATCATGGAGCCGTCTGGCACACGAGGAGCTCCATGTCGAAGCGCCGATCCGGCCGGTCCACCGCGGCGATGGCTGTCGCCGCCGCACTGCTCGCGACCTCGCAGTTGGCCGGCCAGGCCGGTCAGAAGGCGGCTGCCGCGCCGAAGCCCGCTCAAGTGGAGCGGGGCGAAGGCGGGCCGAAGCGCGGAGACTGGGAAAGTGCCTTCCGTGCGCTTCCTGCGGCCGCCAACATCCGCACCTACGACGAGCGCATGAGCGCCCGGCCGCACCACGTCGGCTCGGCCTACGACAAGGACAACGCCGAGTGGATGCTCGCCCGCTTCAAGGAGTGGGGCTGGGACGCAGCCATCGAGCGCTTCGACGTCCTCTTCCCGACGCCCAAGGAACGCGTGCTGGAAATGGTGTCGCCTGGCCGCTTCGTGGCGACGCTCGAAGAGCCAGCCGTGCCGGTGGACCCGACCTCGAGCCAGAGGTCCGAACAACTTCCCACGTACAACGCCTACTCGACGGACGGCGACGTCACCGCGCGCCTCGTCTATGTCAACTACGGCCGCCCCTCCGACTATGAGCAGTTGGAGCGCCTTGGCATATCGGCCAAGGGAGCGATCGTCATCGCGCGCTACGGCGCCGCCTGGCGCGGCATCAAGCCCAAGGTGGCCGCCGAGCACGGCGCCGTCGGCTGCCTGATCTACTCGGATCCGAAAGACGACGGGTATGCCGGGGGCGAGATCTTCCCGAAGGGGCCGATGCGGCCGCCGGACGGCGTGCAGCGCGGCAGCGTGATGGACATGCCCGTCTACCCCGGCGACCCGCTGACGCCAGGCGTCGGTGCAACTTCGGAGGCGAAGCGCCTCGCTATCAAGGACGCGGCGACGATCACCAGGATTCCAGTCCTCCCGATCTCATACGGCGATGCGAAGCCGCTGCTCGACGCCCTCGCCGGACCGCTGGCGCCAGAGGCGTGGCGCGGCGGCCTTCCGATTACGTACCGCGTCGGCCCCGGCCCGGCGACGGTCCACCTCAAGCTCGCCTTCAACTGGGACATCAAGCCGCTTTACGACGTCGTCGCCAGGCTGCGCGGCTCCATCTACCCGGACGAGTGGATCATCCGCGGCAACCACCACGACGCCTGGGTGAACGGCGCCGGCGACCCGGTCAGCGGCATGTCGGCGGAGTTGGAGGAAGCGCGCGCGCTCGGCGAGCTGCGCAAGCAGGGCTGGCAACCGAAACGGACGATCGTCTATGCCGCCTGGGACGGCGAGGAACCGGCGCTCCTCGGATCCACCGAGTGGGTCGAAACGCACGGCGCGGAGCTCGAGGCGCACGCCGTCGTCTACATCAACACCGACAGCAACGGGCGCGGCTACCTGGGCATGTCGGGCTCGCACACGCTCGAGCCGTTCATCAACGGCGTCGCGAGAGCCGTGGAGGACCCCGAGGCGAAGGTGAGCGTGTGGAAGCGGCTGCAGGCGCAGACGATCGCGACGGGCGAGGAAGAGGAGCGCAAGCAGGCGCGCACGCGCGGCGACCTGAAGATCGGATCGCTCGGGTCCGGCTCGGATTTCACCCCCTTCCTGCAGCACAATGGCGTGCCGACGCTGAACCTCGGCTACGGCGGCGAGGACGCCAGCGGCATCTACCACTCGATCTACGACGACTTTTACCAATACACACATTTCGAAGACACCGACTTCGCCTACGGCCGCCTGGCCGCGCAGACCGTCGGCACGGCCGTCATCCGCCTGGCGGACGCTGATGTCCTGCCGTACGACTTCCCGCGGCTGGCCGCGACGATCAAGGAGTTCGTCGGAGAGGTGCAGTCGCTGCTGAAGAAGCGCCAGGATGAGGTGCGCGAGCGAAACCGGCAAATCGAGGACGGCGTGTTCGCGGCCACCAACGATCCACGCCGCCCGCTGGTCCCGCCACAGGCGGAGGCCGTCCCCCCGGCAATCAACTTCGCGCCGCTCGAGAACGCGTCGGCGGCTCTCACCGACGCAGCCGACCGGTACGCGAAGGCGCTCGCAGCCGCCGGCCTGCGGCTGGCCGGAGACGCCGCCGTCATCCGCGCCGTCAACGCAAAGCTGATACAGAGCGAGCGGCAGCTGCTCGACCCCTCCGGCCTGCCCCACCGAGAGTGGTACCGGCACCTGATGTACGCGCCAGGCTTCTATACCGGGTACGACGTGAAGACCCTGCCGGGCGTGCGCGAGGGAATCGAGCAGCGACAATACGAGAGCGCAGAGGCAGAGGTCGTGCGCGCGGCGAAGGCGCTCGATCGCGAAACCGCCCTGATCTTGTCTGTCGTGCAACTGCTGGAAATGTCCGAGCCAAGAAAGTAAAGAAGAGAGGCACAGAGACACGGAGACGGACGCCCGCCGGCCGGGCCGTTCGAGCGTCGCTCGAAGGCGCGCGCCGTCAGGGACCGCCGGCCTGCGCGAACGTGGCCCGAGTTCGCGAGCCCTGCTCGCACGGGCCGGCGGCCCCTGCCCGACGCGGTCGGCGTTGCCGCCGCGCGAACGGCTTTTCGACCGCTCCTCCTGTTCCGCTGCGGCTTCTGCTGTTAGGATCTCTGCGCCTCTGTGTCTCTCCGGCCAAATCTCGGCTGGCGGGATGGCCTGAGAGTTCGCGTCGTCAACCGACCGTCGAGATCCGCGCACCTCCTCATGGCTCAACTCCCTCTCTTGCCGGGTTTGCTCCTTGCCGTTTCCGCCCCTGCCGTGGCCGCAAGCTCGCACGCAGACGAAGTGGCGATGCTCGCGCTCGCGCTCGCCGTCATCCTCGTGGCGGCGAAGGTAGGCGGCGACCTGGCCGCGCGTGCGGGCCAGCCAGCGGTCCTCGGCGAGCTGGTTGCGGGCATCGTCCTCGGGAATCTCGTGTTGCTCGGGTTTACGGGCCTCGAGTGGCTCAAAGAAGACGCCTCGGTCAGGATGCTCGCGGAACTGGGCGTCATCCTGCTGCTCTTCGAAGTGGGCTTGGAGTCCACGGTCAAGCAGATGATGCAGGTCGGGGCGTCGGCGGCCGTCGTTGCCACCCTCGGAGTGGCTGCACCGCTCGCATTGGGCTGGCTCGTCGGCGTCTGGCTGGTGCCGTCGGGCGGCGGCCTGGTTCACGCGTTCCTTGGCGCCACCCTCGCGGCGACGAGCGTGGGCATCACCGCCCGGGTGCTGCGCGACCTGGGCGAGTCGCGGAGCGACGAAGCGCGCGTGATCCTCGGCGCCGCGGTCATCGACGACGTTCTCGGCCTCGTCGTCCTGGCGGCGGTGACGGCGGCCATCGCGGCGGCGAACGCGGGGACGGAACTCTCCTATTTCTCGCTCGGCGCGACGCTGGTCACGGCCCTGGTCTTTCTGGCGGCGGCGGTCGCGATCGGTATCCTCGTCTCGCCCCGGCTCTTCTCGTTCGCGTCCCGGCTGCAATCGCGCGGTGTGCTCCTTGCGATCGGGCTCGCTTTCTGCTTCTTCTTCGCCTGGCTGTCCCACGCGCTCGGCCTGGCCGCCATCGTCGGCGCCTTCGCGGCTGGCCTGATCCTCGAGGACACGCACTACCACGACTTCGTGCAGCGGGGCGAGCACGGCCTCGAGGAGCTGGTCCACCCCATCTCGGAGTTCCTCGCCCCCGTCTTCTTCGTGCTGATGGGCATGCGGACCGACCTTTCTGCGTTCTCGCACCTCGGAGTCGTCGGCCTGGGGGCAGCCCTGACGGTCGCGGCGGTGATCGGCAAGCAGATCTGCGGCCTCGGTGTGTTCGGGTCGCGTGCCGACCGCCTCACGGTCGGCATCGGGATGATCCCGCGCGGCGAGGTGGGCCTGATCTTCGCGAGCGTCGGCGCCAGCCTGACGCTCAACGGTCAGCGGGTGGTGGACCAGTCCACCTTCTCCGCCGTCGTCGTCATGGTGGTCATCACCACGCTCGTCACCCCGCCAGCGCTCGCGTGGAGCTTCAAACGTAAGAAGCAGGGCTGAAGCCCTGCTCCGACTGCTGAGCACGGCCCCGCTGCCCAGCGTCAGCAGTCGGAGCGGGCCTGCCTTCGGTTGACCGCACATCCCCTCTCCTTCAAAATTGCTACAGGGCAACCACAACATCTGCGGCGCGACAGTCAGCTCGAGCGTCGTGCGAGGTACGTATGAGCCGTGTTCGTGTCCTCGTCGGAACGCGCAAGGGGGCGTTCATCCTGTCGGCGGACGGTGCGCGGGACCGCTGGGACGTGCGCGGTCCGTTCTTCGCCGGCTGGGAGGTGTACCACGTCAAGGGGTCGCCCGCGGATCCCAACCGGATCTACGCCTCGCAGACCAGCGGCTGGTTCGGCCAGGTCATCCAGCGCTCGAACGACGGCGGCGAGACGTGGGAAGCCGTCGGCAACGAGTTCCGCTACGACGGCGTCCCTGGCACTCACCTCTGGTACGACGGCACGCCGCATCCCTGGGAGTTCGCCCGCGTCTGGCACCTCGAGCCGTCGTTGACCGATCCCGACACGGTCCTTGCCGGCATACAGGACGCCGCGCTTTTCCGCTCGACCGACGCCGGAAAGTCGTGGCACGAGTTGTCCGGCCTGCGCTGCCATCCCTCGGGCTCGTCATGGCAGCCTGGCGCGGGCGGGATGTGCCTTCACACGATCCTCCTCGACCCGGTCAACCGCGGACGGATGTTCATCGCCATCTCGGCGGCCGGGGCCTTCCGCAGCGACGACGACGGCGCCGCGTGGCGGCCCATCAACCGCGGCCTGCGGTCGGAGTTCATGCCGAAGCCCGAGGCCGAGGTCGGGCATTGCGTTCACCGGATTGCCATGAACCGCGCGCGGCCCGACGTCCTCTTCATGCAGAAGCACTGGGACGTGATGCGCAGCGACGATGCGGGCGAGTCGTGGCGGGAGGTGAGCGGCAACCTGCCGACCGACTTCGGCTTCGTCATCGACGTGCACACCCACGAGCCGGAGACGGTCTACGTCGTGCCGATCAAAAGCGACTCGGAGCACTTCCCGCCGGACGGCCAGCTGCGCGTCTACCGTAGCCGGACGGGTGGGAACGAGTGGGAGGCACTCACGCGCGGGCTCCCGCAACGCGACTGCTACGTCAACGTGCTGCGCGACGCGATGGCGGTGGATGCGCTCGACTCGTGCGGCGTCTACTTCGGGACGACCGGCGGACAGGTCTACGCCTCGACCGATGCCGGCGACAGCTGGAACCCGATCGTCCGCGACCTGCCGGCCGTTCTGTCTGTGGAGGTGCAAACGCTGCCATGAAGGAGCACGCGCATGCTGGCGAAGCAGAAGCTTCGCCCTACACCTCGAAGGGGTCGGCGGCGGTTCGCGTCGTCCTGCCATTGCACCTGCAGACGCTGGCGCGGGCGGGCGCCGAGGTGACGGTCGCCGTCCAGGGCATCGTCACGCAGCGATCGGTGCTCGACGCACTGGAGGCGCGCTACCCCACGCTTCGCGGCACCACGCGCGACCACGCGACGGGCAAGCGCCGGCCGTTCATCAGGTTCTTTGCCTCCGAGGAGGACCTCTCCAACCAGCCGCCCGACGCCCCGCTGCCGGAGGAGGTTGCGGCGGGAGACGAGCCGCTGCTGATCATCGGGGCGATCGCGGGAGGATAGGAGAGCTGCTGTTGCGATCTGGGAAGTTGTTGCGATTTGGCGATTTGGCGATTTCTCGGTGACGCTGCGATCCAGCCACGGCTAACCGCCGAGACGCGGAGGGCGCGGAGACGAGGACCGTTGGCGAGTTGGCGACCTCGTTCCTTCGCCGTTCACCTCGGCGCCCTCTGCGCCTCTGCGGTGAATGTATGATTTCGGCATGAAGATCCTCGACGTGCCGTTCAACACCACCGACTGGAGTTCGGTTCCGCCCACCACGCATCCCGGCGAGCAGGGTGCCGCCTTCTGGCGGACGCTGGAGGTGGGCAACATCAGGGTGCGGATGGTGGAGTACCTCGGCCGGCTACCTCGCCGACCACTGGTGCGAGCGCGGGCACGTGCTGCTGGTCTTGAAGGGCGAGCTGGTGACCGAGCTGAAGAATGGCGAGACGCACGTGCTTCGCGCCGGCCAGAGCTACCAGGTGGCAGACGGCGCGATGGCGCACCGCTCGCGCACGAAGGGCGGGGCGACGCTGTTCATCGTGGATTAAGAATAGAGCCGCGCCGAGGACAAGCAGGCGCGGCATGTTGAGGGTAATGACGAGTGACGATTTTCGATTGGCGATTGACGATTTGGCTGATCCCGACCAATCGTCACTCGTTAATCGTCACTCGCCAATCGTCAATCCGGCCTACTCTTCCACCGCCAGGTAGGTGTACCCCTCGAGGGCTTCTTCGTAGCGCTTCATGAAGCGGCCCGATTCGGCCATCGTGATCCGCTTCTCGCGGAGCGCCGCTTCGACCGACCGGCGCACCCGCGACACCAGGCTGTCCTTGTTGTACTGCACGTACGACAGCACCTCGGACACCGAGTCGCCCTTCACCACCTTCTCCACGCTGTAGTCGTCGCCGTCGATCTTGACGTGGACGGCGTCCGTGTCGCCGAAGAGGTTGTGCAGGTCGCCGAGGATCTCCTGGTAGGCGCCCACCAGGAATGTCGCGATCAGGTACTCGCCGCCGTTCGGGCTGTGCAACTCCAGGAAGCCCTTCACGTCGCGCAGGTCGATGAACTGATCGATCTTGCCATCGCTGTCGCAGGTGAGGTCCGCGATGATGCCCCGACGCATCGGCTCCCGATTGAGCCGGTGGATCGGGATCGTCGGGAACAGCTGTTTCACTGCCCAGTGGTCGGGCATCGACTGGAACAGCGAGAAGTTGCAGTAGTAGGTGTCGCTGAGCTGCTTCTCCAGGCCCTCCATCTCGTCCGGCACGTACTCGAGATCGCGGACGATCTTCAGCAGCTTCTCGCAGGTCGCCCAGAACATCTGTTCCACGCGCGCCCGTTCGTTCAGGTCCAGCACGCCGAGGTTGAAGGCGGTGATCGCCTCCTCCTTGGTCTGCAGGATGTCGTGGTAGACCTCCTGGAAGTTCTTCCGCGAAACGGTGGTGAACGACTCCCACAGCTGCTGCAGGATCGCGTGATCGTCCTCGCTCGGCTGCGCCGGCGTCTGGCCGATGAGCATCTCGTTGGTCGCCAGCACGTTGTAGACGAGCACCGAGTGGTGCGCGACCAGCGCCCGCCCCGACTCCGTCACGAGGTCCGGGTGCGGCACGCCGTACTCGTTGCACGCCTCGGCCACCTGGCTCACGATGTCCGCCGCGTATTCCTGCAGGGTGTAGTTGACCGACGAGTGGAAGTTGGTCTGGCTGCCGTCGTAGTCCACGCCCAGGCCGCCGCCGCAGTCCAACAGGCGCATGTTGGCGCCCATGCGGTACAGCTCGACGAAGATCCGGCTCGACTCGCGCAACGCGTCCTTGACCGCCCGGATGTTGGTGATCTGCGACCCGATGTGGAAGTGCAGCAGCTGCAGGCAGTCGAGCATCCCGGCCGCGCGCAGCCGCTCCACGGTCGCCACGATCTCCGCGGTGGTCAGGCCGAACTTGGAGCGGTCGCCCGTCGACTCCACCCACTTCCCCGCGCCCTTCGTCGTCAGGCGGGCGCGCACGCCGATGACCGGCCGCAGGTTGAGGTCCGACGCGGCCGCGAGGATCGTCTCCAGCTCGCCCATCCGGTCGATGGTGATGACCACGCGGCGCCCGAGCTTCTGCGCGAGGAGCGCGGTCTCGATGAACGCGCGGTCCTTGTAGCCGTTGCAGAGGATCAGCGCCTCGGGGTTCTCCTGCAGCGCGAGCGCGACGAGCAGCTCCGGCTTCGACCCGGCCTCGATCCCGAGGTTGAAGGGCCGCCCGTGCTCCATCAGCTCCTCGACGACGTGGCGCTGCTGGTTCACCTTGATCGGGTAGACGCCGCGGAAGACCCCGCGGTACTCGTTATCGGTGATCGCCTGCTGGAAGGCGCCGAACAGCTGCGCGAGGCGCGTCCGCAGGATGTCCGAGAAGCGAATCAGGATCGGGAGGTTGAGGCCGCGGCTGCGCAGGTCGTCAACCAGCTCTTTCAGGTCGATGGCCAGGGTCCCGGGACCGGCGGGCGTCACGCTGACGTTCCCCGCCTCGTTGATCGAGAAGAAGTCCCGGCCCCACCCGGCGACGTTGTAGAGCTCGATCGAATCCTTGACCGTCCAGGCCCTGAGTTCAGTCTGCAACCTAGGTCTCCCTTGAGCGTTCCGCAGGCGTGGGGTCTCTCCGCGGTCTGCCGCGGAGAATCGAAGCGGCCGCGAATCGAGTGTAGCGCGTCTCGCCAGGCATGAAAAGAAGAGAGCGAGCCAAAAACCGGCGGACCCAAGCGGTCCGCTCTACGAAGCGAGTTCCTTGATCGCCTTCACGAAGGCGTCCAGCTCGCCCGTGGTCGTATAGAGGTGCGGCGTGACGCGCACGCCCTTCACCGGCACCATGTCGATCGCCACGGTGTAGATCCGGAACCGATCGTACAGGGCGTCGGCGATCGCGGCCGGCGCCTGGCCGGTGATACCCACGTTGCCGATGCCGCAGGCGCGCGGGCCGGCGGGCGTGTTGAGGTAGACCTTCGGCACGCCGCTCACGCGCTCCGTCCAGTACCTCGCGCAGGTAGCGGAGCCGCGCCTCCTTGCGCTCGGGGCCGACCATCCGGTGGAAGCGGATGGCGTCGGCGATGGCGAGCACCGTCCACGAGGGATGCGTCCCGATCCGCTCCAGCTTGCGGATGTCGTCGTCCGGCACGCTCGTCTCGCCGAGCAGCGGCCAGACCGACCGGATCCGCTCCTTCTTGATGTGGAGGAGGCCGGCGCCGAGCGGCGTGCACAGCCACTTGTGGAGACTGGCACCAAGGTAATCGCCGTCGAGCTGAGGCACGGTGAAGACGACGTGCGCGAAGGAGTGGGCGGCGTCCACGATGACGCTGACGCCGCGGGCGTGCGCCATCTCGGCAATCTTGCGGACCGGCAGGATCTGGCCGGTGATGTTGACCATGTGCGAGACGAGGAGCAGCTTCGTGCGGGGCGTGATGGCGCGCTCGTACGTGGCCACCACCTCCTCGTCGCTCTTCGGCTGAAGCGGGATCTGGATCTCGACGCACTTGAGGCCGCGCCGGCGCGACTGCTGCCGGAACTGCTCGAGCATCGAACCGTAGTCCTGGTCGCACATCACGGCCTCGTCGCCGGGCGCCAGGTCCACGCCGTGGATCACGGTGCCGAGCGATTCCGTCGTGTTGCGCGTGATGACGATCTCATCCGCGGGGCAGCCGGCCAGGTCTGCCAGCTGCTTCTTGACGGCCACCAGGTCGTCGGCCTTCTTCCGCCGCATGTAGAACGAGAGGCCGCTGTTGATGATGGCCTCGTGGCGCAGGAAGGCCTCGTACGTGGGCGACGGCTGCGGGCTGGAGTAGCCGTTCTCGAGGTTGATGTAGTCGAAATGCAACGGGAAGACGCGCCGGATCTCGGCCCAGTAGGCCTCGTCGGTTGCCGCCGACTGGGGCGACAGGCCTCCAAAGGCCTCGAGACGCCGCTCGAGCACGTCGAGAACACGCGGCCCGAACAGAGGGACGGCGGCGCCGGCCGCGGCGGTCCGCAGGAACGAACGACGGGACGTGTGCATCGCGCCTCCCTGATCGACGGGCCGGATGGTAGCACGAAGCTGCACTACAATAAGCACCCGCCTTCGCCGCGTTGCGGCTTCGGCGAGGCGGGCGGAGGCCCGCCCTGCTATGCGACTGTCCAACATGATTTCGGCCGTGGACCTGCACGCCTGCGGCGAGCCGGGCCGCGTCATCGTCGGCGGCGTCCTCGACGTGCCGGGCCGGACGATGTTCGAGAAGATGAAGCACTCTCGAGCGTCACGGCGACGGCCTGCGCAAGCGGATGCTGCGCGAGCCGCGCGGCTACCCGGCGGCTATGCTGCAACGTGATCCTCCCGCCCACGCGGCCGGAGGCGCACGCCGGCTTCGTCATCATGGAGCAGGTGGAATACCCGGCGATGTCGGGCAGCAACACCATCTGCGTGGCCACGGCGCTGCTCGAGACGGGCATGGTGCCGATGCAGGAGCCGGTCACCGAGCTGGTGCTGGAAGCGCCCGCCGGCCTCGTGGGGATCCGCGCCGAGTGCGCCAACGGCAAAGTGACCGCCGTCACCTTCCGGAACGTGCCGGCGTTCGCGGCACACCTCGACGCGAAGGTCGAGGTGCCGCACCTGGGCACCGTGACGGTGGACGTGGCGTGGGGCGGGATGTTCTACGTCATCGCCGACGCCGCGCCGCTCGGACTGCACCTCACGCCGGACGAGGGCGGCGACATCGTGCGCATCGGGGAGATGATCAAGGCGGCCACGCAGGAGCAACTGCCCGTCGTCCACCCTGAGAACTCCGAGATCGCGGGCGTCAGCATCGCGCAGCTGTCCGGGCCGCCCGAGAGCGCGGGCGCGGACCGCAGGAATGCGGTCATCGTGTCGACCGGGAAGCTGGACTGGGATCGGCCGGCGACGTGGACGGGGGTCATCGACCGATCGCCGTGCGGCACGGGCACCTGCGCGAAGATGGCCGTGCTCCACGCGAAGGGGCAGCTCGGGATCGGCCGCGACTTCCATCACGAGAGCATCCTGGGCACGATCTTCACCGGCCGGCTGCTCGAGGAGACGACGGTCGGGCCGTATCGCGCGGTCGTGCCGACCATCACGGGCCGGGCCTGGATCACGGGCATCGCGCAGTACGTCGTGGACGCCGAGGACCCGTTCCCCGAAGGCTTCACCGTCGGGGATCTCTGGTGATGCCTCGGGAGTCTTTTCCTGGCAACACCCTCTTCTGATTACAGAACTGTAAATTGACGGGGCCGCATGACGACACTGGTGACGCGGCGGGATGCACTCAGGCAGATCGGAGCGGCGGGAGCCGGCGCGATGCTCGGCCACGCGGTGATCCGAGGGCAGGCGGGCGACATCCTCGTCGCCGGCAAGCCGGTCGAGATCGCGGTGTTCGCGCTCAGCCCGGTCACGGTCCGCCTGACGGTGCGCCCAATCGAGGGCACGCGCGTGGTTGACGTGGCCGAGGATGGAGCGCTCGTGCCGGAAGCGGCCGGACGGCTGGCGGGGCGCGGGCAGACGACGAGCGAGGTCCATCGATTCCGCGCCGGCGAGATTCTCGTCCGCTACACGGCCGATCCCCCGACGCTTCACGTCGAGACGCTGGCCGGCAAGCCGATCCAGACACTGACGCTCGACGCGAACGCTCCCGGCCTCACGTTTCTCCCGGGCAACGGGCCGCTGCTCGGCCTCGGGCAGGGCGGGCCGCAGTTCGATCGCAAGGGCTCGGTCGATCGGATGATCAGCGGCCAGGCCGGCTACCAGCTGTCGACGCACGGCGGACGCGTGCCAATCCAGTGGATGGTGAGCACCGACGGCTGGGGTATGTTCATCCACCAGCCGCTCGGCAGCTTCGACTTCTCCGGCCCGGTCGCGAAGTTCCTGCCCGGCGCGGATCCGCTCCCGTTGGACGTTTTCATCGTCTCTTCCCCGGACCCCGCGGTGCTCGTGAAGGAGTATGCCGGCATCACGGGATTCGCGGAGCTGCCGCCGCTCTGGGCGTTCGGCTACATGCAGTCGCACCGTACGCTCGCCGGCCCAGACGAGGTGCTGGGCGTCGCGCGAACGATGCGCGAGAGGAAGCTGCCGTGCGACGCGCTGATCTACCTCGGGACCGAATTCACGCCCTCGGGGTGGAATACGCGCAACGGCGAGTTCGGCTGGCACGGCGGCAATTTCCCCGACCCGAAGGGGATGATCGACCAGCTGCACGCGTCGCGGTTCAAAGTGGTGGTGCACACGGTCATCGAGGGGCGGCGCCTGACCGGAACGGTCCGCGAGCCGTGCGACCCGAAGCAGGCGGGGCCGAGCGGCCGGACGCCGGACGACAAGTGGCCCGACGACCGGAGCGTGCCGTGCTACTGGCCGTATCACAAGCCGCTCTTCGATGTGGGCGTGGACGGCTGGTGGCCCGACCAGGGCGACGACTACGACGCGGCCTCTCGACTGAACCGGATTCGGATGTACTGGGAAGGTTCGCAGCAGTGGCGCCCGGATGAACGGCCGTTCGCGCTGCACCGCAACGGCTACGCCGGCATGCAGCGCTACGGCGCCTTCCTGTGGTCGGGCGACGTCCGCTCGCGCTGGGAGACGCTGCGCACGCACGTGCCCGTCGCCGTCAACACCGGGCTCTCCGGCATCCCGTTCTGGGGCACCGACATCGGCGGCTTCATCCCCACCGACGAGTACACCGGCGAACTGCACGTCCGGTGGTTCCAGTTCGGCGCGTTCTGCCCGTCGTTCCGCGCGCACGGGCGGCATTGGCACCTGCGGCTGCCCTGGGGCTGGGACGGCGGCGACGGCGGACCGGCGGAAACCAAGACGTTCAAGCCGGACCCGGCGGAGCTGAAGAACCCGCGGGTCGAACCCATCCTCAGGAAATACCTCGAGCTTCGATACCGGCTGCTGCCGTACACCTACACTGCGGCTCGCGAGTGCTGCCAGACGGGCCTGCCGATCCTCCGAGCGCTGTGGCTGCATTACCCATCCGACCGCGCGGCGGCCACACGCGGGGATCAATACTTGTGGGGCCGCGACCTTCTCGTATCACCGGTCGTCGAGAAGGGCGCGACGGCGCGGCGCCTCTACCTGCCGGCCGGTGCCTGGTTCGACTTCTGGACGGAGGAGCGCATCGAGGGCGGCCGCGACATCGACCGGGCCGTCGATCTCGACACGATGCCGCTGCACGTGCGGGCAGGCGCGATTCTCCCGCTCGGCCCCGTGCGTCAATACGCCGACGAGCAGGTCGACGCGCCTCTCACGCTGATCGTCTACCCTGGCGCGGACGGGGCCGCGGCCCTGTACGAGGATGACGGGCGGAGCTTCGCGTACCGGAAGGGCGAGTGGATGAAGATGGAGATGCGGTGGACGAACCGCGATCGGAAGCTGACGCTGCGGCTGGCGCCCGGCTCCCGCATGCGGCCGCCCCTGAAGCGGTCGATCGAGGTGCGCCTGGCGGGCGAGAAGACTGTCCGTCGCCTCGTCTTCACCGGCTCGGAATCGCTGTCCATCTAGCGGAAACCCTCTTCGGGAATCTTTTCGGGGCAAGCACTAAAACTCTTACAAAACTGTAAGCCAAGCGAAGGAGTCATCAATGCCGAACAGTGTCGACAATCTGAAAGAGGCGTTCGCCGGCGAAAGCCAGGCCTACCAGAAGTACCGCGCCTTTGCGGCCCGCGCCGAACAGGACGGATTCCCCAACGTGGCCCGTCTCTTCCGCACGGCCGCGGAGGCGGAACGCATCCACGCGGACGGCCACCTTCGGGCGCTGGACGGCATCGCGCCGACGGCCGACAACCTGAAGGCCGCAATTGGCGGCGAGACCCACGAGTTCTCCGAGATGTACCCGCCGATGCTGGCGCAGGCGGAAGCCGAAGGCCACAAGGCGCAGCGGATGTTCGGCTACGCGGTGAAGGCGGAGGCGGTGCACGCCGAGTTGTATCAGCGGGCGCTCGACGCGGTCGCACAGGGCAAGGACCTGGAGACGCCGGCGTTCTACCTCTGCCCGGTGTGCGGCTACATCGAGTTCGGCCAGCCGCCGGAGGCGTGCCCGATCTGCGGGACGAGGGGCAGCCGGTTCGCGCAGGTGTAGGGGCCAACTAGGGCTGAAGCTGAAGCCCTGATCCACCGGCGGTCGCGCGGGCTACAGTAGTAGGGTGTCGATCCTGAGGCTGCGCGACGTCGTGAAGGACTATCTCTCCGAGGGCCAGCCGGTGCGCGCCCTCGACGGCGTCTCGCTAGAGGTTGACGAGGGCGCCTTCCTCGCCCTGGTCGGCCGTAGCGGCTGCGGCAAGTCGACGCTGCTCAACCTCGCCGGTGCGATGGACTTCCCCTCCTCCGGCGAGGTCGAGATCGACGGCACCACGACCTCCGCGCTCGACGATGCCGGCCTCACCGCCCTGCGGCGGTCGAAGGTCGGCTTCGTCTTCCAGTCGTTCCAGCTGCTCCACACGCTCTCGGTGGTCGAGAACGTCGAGCTGCCGCTGCTGCTCGCCGGCCGCACGCACGCCCGGCGGCTCGCGCTCGAGCGCCTCGACTGGGTGGACCTCGGTGGCCTTGCCGATCGCCTGCCGCACCAACTCTCCGGCGGACAGATGCAGCGCGTGGCAATCGCCCGCGCGCTGGTCCACGATCCGCGGCTGCTTCTCGCCGACGAGCCGACCGGCAACCTGGACACCGCGACCGGCACCCTGATCCTCGACCTGCTCCTCCGGCTCAATCGCGAGCGGCGCACGACCCTCATCATGGCCACCCACAGCGTCGAAGCAGCGGCGGCGGCCAACCGCGTCGTGCGGATGAAGGATGGCCGCGTCGAGCAGGACGAGACGCGCCACGCCCCTGCGAGCGCCTCCTGACCGCCACCGCGAATGCCGGCCCTCCTCCTGTTTCACCGCCTCATCCTCCGGCCGCTGCTGCGCGACCGCGTCCGCACGTCGCTCGCCATGCTGACCATCGCGCTCGGCGTCGGCCTCGTGCTCGCGATTGAACTGGCCGGAGAGGCAGCGGCGGGCTCGTTCCGCTCGTCGATCGAAACCCTGAGCGGCCGCGAGGACTTCGAGGTGACGGC
This sequence comes from uncultured Acidobacteriota bacterium, assembly GCA_963724775.1. GTDB lineage: Bacteria > Acidobacteriota > Vicinamibacteria > Vicinamibacterales > Fen-181 > CAVRWB01. Next base: position 289,454 of record CAVRWB010000008.1, on the reverse strand, counting down.
GGTGGGCGGCGTGCCCGGCGACGTCCTTGCCCGCCTGGTGCGCCTCCCTTACCCCATCACGGTGACGCCCCGAATCGAAGCGGTGGCGACGGTCCGCGGAGTGAGGCGGACCTTCACGCTTCTCGGCCTCGATCTTCTCGCGATGCCCTCCACGTCGGCCGACGCCGAGACGACGGACGCCGGCGGTTGGCAGCAGACCGAGGGCATGTCGCCGCCGGGGCGCACGCCAGGCGCAAATCGCCAGACGAACAACGACGAGGTATTCGTTCCCGCCGGCCTTGGCCGCAAGCCTGGCGACGCGATTCAACTCCTGGTGAACGATCGGCTCGCCTCGTTCGTCGTCGGCGGCCTGATCCCCCCAGGTGCGCCCGACGACATCGTCGTGATGGACATCGCGACCGCGGATCGCGCGATCGTCCGTGGCGGCCGCGTGGACCGGATTCTCATCCGGCTTCCGCGGGCGGGACCGGACGCAGTTGCATCCCCGGCGGCGGCGCCCGACGCCAGCGCGCGCGCGCTGGACACCTGGGAGCGACGCCTGCACGCGGCACTGCCGGACGGCGTGGACCTCCGGCGCCGGGGCGCGGCGACGGCAGAGAACCGCCGCATGCTCGGCGCGTTCCGCTGGAATCTCCGCGTCCTTTCCTACGTCGCGCTCATCGTCGGGGCGTTCCTGATCTACAACACGATCTCCGTGTCGGTGGTCCGCCGGCGGGCGGAGATCGGCACCGTGCGCGCGCTGGGCGCGAGCCGGCGCGCGGTGATGCTGGCATTCCTCGCTGAAGCTGCCCTCCTGGGTCTTGCCGGCGCCACGGCCGGCCTTCCGATCGGCCGTGCAATGGCGTCCGCCGCGGTCGGCTTGATCGGGGCCACCGTCAACGCGTTGTATGTCAGCAGCACGCCGGGCCCCATCACCCTCACCTGGGGCGTCGTCGCGCTCGCGCTCGCGATTGGTGTCGGCGTCGCGGTGGTGTCGGCGCTCTCGCCTGCGCGCGAGGCGGCGCTCGTCTCGCCGATCGACGCGATGGGACGCGGGCGGCGCGACTTCGTGATCAAGGTCCACCGCTACCGCGACCTGGCGCTGGCGCTCCTCTTCGGAGCCGCGGCGGTTGCCGCGGCGCAGTCGCCGCCGATCAACGGGATGCCGCTTCTCGGCTACGTGTCGGCGATCCTCAGCGTCGCGGCCTGCGGGCTGGCCATCCCCGCCCTCGTCAGCGCGCTCGCGTTGCGTTCCTCGCGCGTCCTCGGCCGGACGCTCGGCGTCGAGGCACTGCTGGCCGCGCGCAGCCTCTCGGCCTCGCTGCGCCGGACGTCTGTGCTCGTCGCGGCGCTGGCCACAGCGGTCGCGATGACGACATCGGTCGGCATCATGGTCGGGAGCTTCCGCACCACCGTGCTCGTCTGGCTCGACGGCATCGTCCCCGCGGATCTCTACGTGAGCCCGGCTGGCGCCGGGGGTCCCGGGCGCTCTCTCGATCCCGCGCTCGCGGATCGGATTGGCGCACTGCGTGGCGTCGAGGAGGTGGACCGCTTCCGGGCATTCGAGGTTCGATACGGCGGTCGCCCTGCGACGCTCGCCTTCGTGGACGCCGGCGTGCGCGCCGCCGAGGGCGGCCTGGTGTTCCTGTCCGGGCGTCCGGCGCGGTCGGTCCTGCCGGGCCTGGTCGGGCGTGACGAGGTCATCGTCAGCGAGCCGTTCGCCAACAAGCAAGGCGTGCGCGCCGGCGACGTCATCTCCCTGCCTCTCGGCGGCCGGCGGGTGGCGTTTCGCGTGGCGGACATCTACTACGACTACTCGAGCGAACGCGGCTACATGATGGCCGACCGGTCGCGGTTGCTCACCTACCTGCCCGGCGAATCCGCGCCCGGCACGCTCGCGGTGTACCTCGCGCCAGGCGCGCGGCCGGCGGAGGTTCGGGCCGCCATCAACGAGATCGCCGGCGACAGCCGCATCGGCGTCGTGTCGAACGTGGAGATCCGGCGCACCGCGCTGATGATCTTCGACAGGACCTTCGCCATCACCTACGCGCTCGAGGCCGTCTCGATCTTCGTCGCGGTGATGGGCATCGCCGGCGCGCTGCTCGCGCTCGTCATCGATCGGCGCCGCGAATTGGGCCTGCTGCGCTTCCTCGGCGCGTCGAAGCGGCAGGTTCAGCGGTTGATCCTGTTCGAGGCCGGCCTGCTCGGCCTCCTGGCGAACGCGGCGGGCCTTGCGCTCGGCGTGGCGCTGTCGCTGCTGCTCGTCTTCGTCATCAACAAGCAGTCGTTCGGCTGGACGATCCAGTTTCACTGGCCGGTCGGCGTCCTCGTCGGCAGCCTGTCCGTTGTGTACGCGGCGACCGTCGTTGCCGGCATCTATCCGGCGCATGCGGCCACGCGCCTGAACCCGGTCGAGGTGGTGCATGAGGAGTAAGGAGGGCCTTGCCTTCCGGCCAGGTGTGGCGCGTCGCGCCACACCTCTCCTGTTGGTCATGATGCTGCTTGCGGTGCTGTCCTGGTCGGGCGTGGAGCAGAGCGCCAGCGTTGCCCCTACTGACGGACAGGGACGCCTGCCCCTACCGGCCGCCCCACAATTCCGGCAGGCGCTGCCCGGCTACCGCTTCGACTTCCCGCGCGATCACTTCGCCCACCCGGACTTTCAGACCGAGTGGTGGTACTACACAGGCAACCTGCGGGCGCGCGACGGCCGGCGTTTCGGTTTCGAGCTGACCTTTTTCCGGCACGGCGTCGAGCGCGCGACGAAGGACGCCGCGGGCGGTTCGCCCTGGGACGTGCGCGACGTCTATCTCGCGCACTTTGCGCTCTCGGACATCGAAGGCAAGGCGTTTCACCAGGAGGAGCGCGTCAACCGGACGGGGCCTGGCCTCGCCAGCGTGGACGCCCCATCGGGGACGATTTGGAATGGGAACTGGATCTCGCGCATCTCGGCCGACCGGCACGACCTGGAAGCGGTCGCGGAGCGTTTCGCGATGGCGCTCGCGCTTCGTTCGCAGAAACCCCCCATCATCCAGGGCGTCGATGGCGTCAGCCAGAAGGCGGCGGGAGCCGGGCAGGCCTCGCACTACGTGTCGCTGACGCGTCTCGCTGCGACCGGTGTCATCGACATCGACGGCCGCCGGATCGACGTCGACGGATCGGCATGGATGGACCACGAGTTCTTCACCAACCAGCTGGGGCGCGACCAGCGCGGCTGGGATTGGCTGGGGCTGCAATTGGATGATGGCAGCGAACTGATGGTGTACCGGCTGAGGCGGGCTGACGGAAGCGCCGACCCGTTCTCGGCCGGCACCGTGGTGGAAGCAGATGGTCGAGCGACGCACCTGCGCGCGGAGGACTTCGCGATGTCGCCGGCCGGCGACACGTGGACGAGCCCCGCCTCGCGTGCAACCTACCCGATCGCCTGGCGCATCACCGTCCCGGCGCGGGGACTCGACCTCGGCATTCGCACACCCCTCGCGTCGCAGGAACTCCCGGGACGCCGCGGCTTCACGCCGACGTACTGGGAAGGGTCGGTGAGCGCAAGCGGTATGCGGGCCGGCGCGCGCATTGCCGGGATCGGATACCTCGAGATGACCGGCTACGACAAGGCGGTCGTGCTGGGAGCGCCAGCGGCTGTCAGAAATACACCCAGGTGACGCCCGCGTTCCTCGCGTCCGGCTCGAAGCGCGTCACGCTGGGAATACCCGCGAGGTAACCGCGAACCGCGGCACGCAAGCGGCCGCCGCTGATGCCGTGGATGATCTCGAGTCGATCGAGGCCGGCGCGAATGGCCCGATCCAGCCTCGCCTCCACCGCGCGCAGCGCCTCCTCCACCGTCATGCCGTGGAGGTCGATCGACCCGAGCGCGCGCCGTTCCTGCTCGGTGGGCTCGTGAGCGAGAGCCGACGAGGACGCCGTGGCGCCGCCAGCCTGCGCGGCATCTCGCTCGCGCCTGCCCTTCTTCCTCGCCTGTGCCATCGACGACAGCTGCCCCTCGTCGCACCAGAGGACGAGGACGCCGACCGCCACGCGGTAGCGCCCGCTCGCGGTCGCCTCGATGATGCGGCCTTTCTTCTGGAGCGACGCGACAAAGACGTCGGCGCCGACGGCAAAGGGCATGTCCCCTTATACCACCGGCAGATCGTGAAATCGACGCGCAGGATGCCGGCCTCGAGGGCCTTCCCGCCCGGTGTCGCCACGCAGCCTGCGATTACGGTCTTGGAACTCCGCGAGGCGTTCCAGTGACAGGATTCCCGAATCGTTGTACGGCGAAATACGCCGGGAGGCCGGCGAGGAGGAGCACGGCTCCCCACAGCACCGCTTCTCTGCCGGCACCTGCGAGGGCGCCGATTGAATAGACCGCGCCGACGCAGCCGAGCACGGCCAGACCCGTCGTGCCCGCGCGCTCTCCGCCGGGCCTCGCCCGCCCGCGCAGCTGCAGGAGCGCGAGCGCGCAGGCGAGGTACGCGACGAGACAGGCCGTGGTCGCCAGCAGGACGAAGAAGGTGAACACGCCCACCAGCGTGCGGTGCAGGTTGAGCAGGACGAGCACGGTCACGAGACAGCTCGTCGCCACGAGTGCCACGATCGGCGCTCCGCTCGCCGATGTCTTCCCGAACGACCGGACGAACAGGCCGTCGTCTGCCATCGCCCTCGGCAGCTCACCCTGGAGCAGGATCCACCCGTTGAGCGCGCCCATCGCGCTGATCGCGGCGCACACCGACACCGCTCGCGCGGCTGCCTCGCCCCACCCCGGCCGCACGAGTTCCGCAAACGGCGCCCCGGATCCAGCGAGCCGCGCCGCCGGCACGAGCAGCAGCACCGATGCGCACGCGGCGGCGCTCACGATGACCGTGCCCACCGTGCCCCAGATCGTGGCGCGCCGCACCGTGTCCGACGCGCCCTTCACCTTGTCCGCCGGAATCGTCGCCGACTCCAGGCCGAGCATCGTCCACAGCGCCAGCGTCGCTACCGAAGCCGTGCCGCTGAGGGTGAACGGCGCCTGCGCCAAGGCACCCCACTCGACCGACAATAGCCGCGGCAGCAACAGGACGACGGCAGCCACCAATGGCAGCAGCTTGATGATCGTCGTGATGCCCTGCACCCAGCCGGCCGCGCGGATGCCGATGCAGTTCACGAGCGTCAGCGCCCACAGGAACGTCAGCGTTGTCAGGGCGGTGTGCAGCGGCGTGTCCACCATCCATGGGAAGAATTCCCCCGCGTAGCCCACCGCTGCGGTGCCGATGGCCGCGTTACCCACCCATACCGACACCCAGTAGCCCCACGCCACCGTGAAGCCGGCAAGGTTACCGAACGCGGCCCGCGTGTAGGCATAGGGGCCGCCGGCCCCAGGCACCAGGCGGCTCAACCGGGCGAAGACGAGGCCCATCGTGATTCCGCCAGCCGCGGTGAGGACCCATCCGGGCAAGTTGTCGGCCCCGAACGCCGACAGCGCGGACGGCAGCAGGAAGATCCCCGAGCCGATCATGTTGCCGACGACGAGCGCGGTCGCCATCCAGAAGCCGATCTGCGGCACCTTCCGGATGGAGCGGTCGGTCAGGGCCATGTGTCCTCGCTACTCTACCGAAGGGTCACTCGGCGCGCTCGAGTATCAGCGCGAGGCCCTGCCCCACGCCGACGCACAAGCTCACGACCGCGTGCCGGCCGCCGCGCCGCCGCAGTTCGAGCGCCGCGGTCATGCAGAGCCGGGCGCCGCTGGCGCCGAGCGGGTGTCCGAAGGCGATCGCGCCGCCGTTCGGATTCACCAGGTCCGAGTCGTCCGGGATACCCAGGTCGCGCGTGCACGCCAGCACCTGCGCCGCGAACGCCTCGTTGATCTCGATCAGATCCACGCCGGCCAGCGCGAGACCCTGCCGGGCGAGCAGCCGCCTGATGGCCGGAACGGGACCAATGCCCATGACGCGCGGCGGCACGCCCGCGCTGGCCATCGGCCCGACGCGCACGAGCGGTGCGAGCTTGTGTCGGGCAACCGCAGACTCCGACGCGAGCAGCAGCGCGCAGGCTCCATCGTTGATCCCGGACGCGTTGCCCGCGGTGATCGTCGTGCCAGGACCGAGCAGCGGCTTGAGCGCCGACAGCTGCTCGAGGGTCGTCGTCGGCCTCGGGTGCTCGTCCTCGGTCACCCGCTTCGTCTCGCGGACCGCCTTGAGGTCGACCGGCGCGATCTCGTCGGCCAGGCGGCCGCAGCGCCGCGCCTCTTCGGCACGCTGCTGGCTCCGATACGCGTACGCGTCCTGGTCCGTCCGCGAGATTGCCCGTTCGCGCGCGAGGTTCTCCGCCGTGTGCGGGTTGCTCTCGGTGCCGTATCGGGCCTCCAGCACGGGGTTGACGAAGCGCCAGCCGACCGTGGAGTCCTCCAGGTACTGATCGCGCGAAAACGCGGCGTCCGCCTTGCCGATGACCAGCGGCGCTCGCGACATGCTCTCGACGCCACCTGCGACGACGAGATCCGCTTCGCCGCAACGGATCGCACGCGCCGCCTGGCCGATCGCCTCGAGGCCCGACGCGCACAGACGGTTCACGGTGACGCCGGGAACGTCGACCGGCAGGCCCGCCAACAGGGCGGCCATTCGGGCCACGTTGCGATTGTCCTCGCCGGCCTGGTTGGCGCACCCGAGCACGACCTCGTCGAGCGCCGCCCAGTCCACGTGCGGGTGCCGCTGCATCAACGCGACGATGGGCAGCGCGGCGAGATCGTCGGTGCGCACGCGCGCCAGCGCCCCGCCATGGCGCCCGAAGGGCGTCCTCGCCGCCGCACACAGGAAGACGGGCCGCATCGCGAACCTCCTTCGGTCATCGACCTACGTTTCCTGCTCCGGCTCGCGCTCGCGGGCGAAGATGGGGTACCGCTGGGTCCGCCTACCGCGTCCAGCCTGCTGACGCGTGTCGGTCGTCAGCGTTTCGTTCGTCGCGACGCCACGCCATTGATGTCCTCGTTCTCGAGCACCCGCATCGGGGCGCCCCGGAGGGCCACCTCGAGCATCGCTCTGCCCATCTCCTCCGTCGTCGTCACGTATTTCGGGAACCAGGCGCGAAGCCACGGCATCATCGGGCGTATGACGGTGTAGAACGCCTGGTACCAGCCGGTCTTCGACCGGATGCCGCGCATCGGCTGTATGGCAGCCGGGCGGAACATGTACGCGGCCTTGAAGGGCAGCTGAAGCAGCGCGTTCTCGGTCTGCCCTTTCACGCGGGCCCACATGACGCGGCCCTGCCCGGTGCTGTCGGTGCCCATGCCCGACACGTAGATGAACGTCATTCCCGGGTTCAGCGAAGCCAGGCGGCCGGCGATGGCCAGCGTGAGGTCGCGGGTCACGCGTCGATACGCCTCCTCGCTTCATCCCGGCGGACGTCACGCCGAGGCAGAAGAAGCACGCGTCGAAGCCGGCGAGGCGGCTCTCGACGGACGAGAGGTCGAAGAGGTCGGGCAGGACGATCTCCTGCAGCTTCTCGTGCCGCTGCCCCGTGGCGCCCCTGCTCACGACCAGAACGGTGTCGACGCCGGGATCGAGCAGGCACTCGCGCAAGACGCCCTGCCCCACCATGCCGGTCGCCCCGAACACCAGCACCTTCATCGCCCCCTCCCCGTGACCGCCGACCTCGGCGGCAGAGCCGTAGCCGCGAGCCTCCCTGTCCGCCTCGGCAAAGCCGGAGCGTTGCACCACACCCGCCTGGTATTCATTGTGGGAGGCCTTCTTGCGCGAGGAGGTAGGCGAGCAGCGCCATCGCCGTGGCGCCCAGTTCCAGTTCGCGCGGGTGCACCGTGGCCAGCGTGTCGGTCCCCGAATGGTGCACGTCGAAGTAGCGCTGAGAGTCGGGGATGAGGCCCATCATCACCGTGCCGCCGTCTGCGAGGGGAGCGATGTCCACGCCGCCGCCGCCCGGCCTCACCCACTGCAGGCCGATCCGCTGGAACAGCGGTTCCCACGCCTTCACACGGTCGAAGGCGGGGCCCTTCCCGCCGGCACCGATCCCAATCGGCAGGAACCCGCCGCGATCCGACTCGACGGCGGCGATGTGCCGCTCGCCCTTCCGGTTCGGCGAACGCGCATAGTCGCGCCCGCCGGTGCCGCCATTCTCCTCGTCCATGTAGAGGACCGCGCGGATAGTGCGCTTCGGCTTCAGCCCCAGCTCCCGCAGCAGCCGCAGCGCTTCGATCGACTGGGCGCATCCCGACCCATCGTCGTGGGCGCCCGGGCTCAGGTCCCAACTGTCGATGTGCCCGCCAATCACGATCACCTCGTCGGGCTTCTCGCTGCCGCGCAGCTCGCCCATGACGTTGTGCGACGTCACGGGGGCGAGTACCTGGCTCGATGTCTTGAAGCTGAACCGCAGGTCGGGCTCCTTGCGGAGCAGCTCGCTGAGACGCTCGGCGCCCTTCGTGGAGATTGTGACCGCCGGGATCTTCGGCGTGGCAGGGTCGTAGCTCATCGTCCCGGTGTGCGGGTCGTCGTCCAACTCCATGGTGAGCGACCGAACCACCACTCCAACCGCCCCGGCCTTCGCCGCGGCCACCGCCCCGCCCGATCGCTGCTGCGCGGCCCCGCCGTACGCGGCGAACGTATCGAGATGCGTCGGGTCCAGTGCGCCGTTGAAGAACACGATGCGGCCCTTCGCCTGGTCGCCGACCTTCTGCAGCTCCGCAACGGAGTGCACCTCGACGAGGCCCGCTTCGAGCCCTTGCGCAGGCGTGGCGATGCTGTTGCCGATCGCGCGGACGTTGACGGGAATCGCCCCCTGGGCACGGGAGAGGATCCGCCCTTCTTCGCGCGCGCCCCGCACCCAGTGACTGACCGTCGTCGGCTCCGTGCGGACGTTTTCCAAGCCGAGCGCTTTCATGTGATCGGCCATCAGCGCCACGGCTGCGTCCGCTTCCGCGGACCCGGTCAGCCGGGGCCCGGCCGAGAGCAGCTTGGCGAGGGTCGAGTAGGCGGCCAGTTCTCGCAGCCCCTTCTGCACGATGCGCGTCGCGACGTCTTCGTAGGCCGCGGGCCCCGACGGCGCAGCCTGCCCGCTCACGCGACCGCCTGCACACACCACCGAAAGGATCGCCGCCACCGCCCCGACAATCAGGGTCCGCCTCGCCTCATTGGTCATCGTGCTGCTCAGTATCGCACAATGGTTCGGGAACCTTTCCGTAGGAGCCGACATGAAGTCCTTCAGCGCCGCCGCCTGCATCCTCCTGGCCCTCACGTCCGCGCCGGCCGCCGCGCAGCCGCGCGGGGCCTTTCTTGGCCAACTCGCCTGGCCCGAGGCCGAGGCGCGCCTGGCGCAGTCACCGATCGTCGTCCTGCCGTTCGGGCCGGGCGCCAAGGAACACGGTCCTCACCTGCCGATGAACGCGGACGAAAAGGTGATGGAGTACCTGTGCCGGCAGGCGGTCGACGCCGTGCCCGTCATCGTCGCTCCGCCAATCCTCCACGGCTGGCTGCCGGCTTTCCGGGCGTTCCCGGGGACCGAGGTGGAAGACGGCACGGTGTTCATGAAGTACGTGGACGCGGTCGCCCGATTGCTGATCCGGGCCGGCGCGAAAAGGCTGGTCTTCCTGAACACCAGCATCGCCAAGGCGGGCGGCCTGCCGCTGTCGATGGTGGCGCGCGACATCCGGGTGCAGACCGGCATCCCGACGCTGGTGGTGTCGTGGGACGATCTCGACACGGACGCGACGCGCGCGCTGGAAACCCAGGAACGCGGCGGACACGCAGACGAGCTCGAGACGTCGATTCACCTGGCCCTGCAGCCGGAGCTGGTGCACATGGAGAAGGCCGTGACCGACTACGGCAAGCCCCCGGGAGCGCCGATCCCCGGCTACCAGCCGGGCCTCTTTTCGCGCGACCGTCGCGACCCGGCTTACTCGGAGACGGGCGTCTTCGGCGACCCGACGCGCGCGACCGCCGAGAAGGGCCGCAAGGCCCTGGCCATCATGACGGAGCAATGGTTGAGAGCGTTGCGCACCTTCGCCGATACGCCGCAGGGGGTGGCGGCATCGAAGTAAAGGGAGGAGGAACCGCCGACGGACCGCGGCGTGAGCTTAGCGTCCGGCGTTGGGCATCCCGACCAGCGCACGACCGGTCAGCCCTTAACGCTCAACGGTCGACGCTCAGCGGTCGACGGCTGACGATCAGAAGCGAAAGCCGATGCCGGCGGCGAGCGTCGACGGGTGCAGCGACAGCGTCGCGATCGTGCTGCCTTCGGCTTTGAGATCCGTCGTCGCGCGCGCCGCCCGGAAATCGACGTTGAAAATCATGCGCGGCGAGATGTCGTAGTCGAAGCCAAGGCCCACCGTGGGCCCGACGGTCGTCGTGAGGTCTGTGGAGTCCAGCGCACCGCTCTTCTCCCAGTAGACGGATATGTTGATGCCGCCGCCGAGGTAGGGATGAAAGCGGCCGCCGCGGCGCAGCAACCATTGCACGACCACGTCCACGGGCAGCACTTCGATCGACCCGAGGTTCACCTTGGCGATGCCGGGCGCGGTCAAATCCACCTCGCGCGATAGCGTGCCGACGTTCCAGCACACCACCAACGACCGCGTCAGCGCGCGCGTGACACTCGCCTCCATCGAGATGCCGCTGTAAACCTTGTAGCCTTCGGGCTCCGAGGCGTCCGACGTCCCGGTCATGACGGCGCGGGTTCTGAATGTCCAGTTCGAATCGCCCGCTCCCGCGCCCTGCGCATGGAGAAGCGACGGAGTGAGACAGAGCACGGCCAGGGCGAGTCGAACCGAGACGGACAGCCGGAACATACGTGTGAACTCCTTGGGCCGGGGCGTGGAAGCGTGCAACAAGGTCAGGCCGCAGGCGAGGGGGATTGGGCTGGGCGGGCACAGTATACGGCAGTCGCCAAGTCTTATGCGCAGGCAAGGCGAGGCAGAAGCCTCGCCCTACGGCCCCCTTCGCCGCTTCGCGCGGGGCAGGCCCGCCTGTCGCAGGCGACCTGTCACAGGCCTTCACGCCTGCCGCCCATCAGGCCGGTTCCTGGTACAGCCCGATGACGTTGCCACCGGGATCGCGAAACCGGGCGGTGATCTCGGGCGCATCCATGCCGATCGGCTGCACCACTTCCCCGCCGTTCGCCTTGACGACCTCGAGCGTCGCCTCGACGCTGTCCACCATGATGTAGACGAGCAACCCGGGCACCGACGCCGGAGGCCGCCCGGTCACCCAGGTGCCGCTCACCTCGCCCACCGCATCGTCGAACGCGGTGTGGCCATCGCCGCGCTGCCTCGTCCGCCAGCCGAACACGGCCCGGTAGAAGGCCGCCGACCGCTCGATGTCCACAGCCGGCATCTCGACGTAGCAGATCTTGCCGTTGCCAATCGTGGGGGGCATAGGCACCTTCTCAGTTTCTACGTTCTACGTTCTACTTTCTCGGTTCTACGTTCTACGTTCTCAGTTCTACGTTCTCAGTTCTATCCTGACCGCCTCCAGCACTGCATCGCTGGTCGGCATGATGCCAAGGATGACCTTCGCTCCGCCGTCGACGACCACCTTGTCGTTCACCATCACCTTGAACTCTCCGTAATGGCCGTGCACCATCTCCACCTCGGTGCTGAGCTCACGCCGGAGACGCGCCGCCACCCGGGCGGCGTGGAACGCGGAGATTCAATACGCACAGTAGCGAATCGCGATCGAGGCCATCTGGCATCTCCTTGAGGCGCCGTGCAGCCCACAGCATACGTGAGGTAGGCTGAGAGCATGCTGAGATGCGGTCGCCGGGCGTTCCTCGCAGCAGCCGTTGGCGTCGGAGCGGCGGCAATCCGGCCATCCCATGCGCAGGTGTCTGGCACACGGACGAGGCTCATCCTGCTCGGCACCGCCGGCGGGCCGCGGCCCAAGAAGCCAGCCTCGGCGCCCGCCCAGGTCATTGTCGCCAACGGCGCCGCCTATGTCATCGACTGTGGGAACGGCGTCGCCCGTCAGCTGGCACTGGCCGGGGTGCCGCTCGCGTCGGTCCGGCATGTCTTCGTCACTCACCATCACTCGGACCACAACGCGGACATCGGCAACCTGCTGCTGCTCGCGTGGGGTGCCGGCCTCGAGAGCCGGGTGGACATGTGGGGAGGCCCGCCGCTTGCCAAGATGATGCGGCTGTTCTTCGAGATGAACGCGTACGACATCGACACGCGCATGTCGGACGAGGGCCGGGTGCCGCTCGTGCCGCTGGTCCACACGCACGAGCTGCGTGCGGCGGGCCTCGTGATGCAGGACGAGAACCTGCGGGTGACGGCCGCCCTCGTCAGCCATCCCCCGGTCGTGCCGGCGTTCGCCTTCCGCTTCGACGAGCACGACCGGTCGATCGTGATCTCCGGCGACACCTCGCGCTCGGATGCCCTCGTGTCGCTCGCCCGCGGTGCGGACGTCCTCGTGCACGAAGCGCTCTACCTTCCGGCGGTGGACCGGCTGGTCGGTGGCGACACGAACGCTTCCACACTGAGGAAGCACCTGCTCGCCAGCCACACTTCCGCGGAAGACTGCGGCCGCGTGGCAGCGGCCGCAGGTGTGAAGACGCTGGTGCTCTCGCACTTCGTCCCGACCGACGATCCCGCCGTGACCGACCAGATGTGGCTGGACGCGGCGCGCACGCATTTCCGCGGGCGGGTGATCATCGGAAAGGACCTGATGGAGATCTGATGACGGCAAGCACCAGGTGCTCGTCGCGACGTTTACCGCAGAGACGCCGAGAACGCAGAGACGTCTTGGCAAATTGACCGTCCTATCTGCACCTCCGCGCCTTACTCTGACAGGCGAGACGCCTGTTCCTACGGACGATCTGACATGACAGGCGAGACGCCTGTCCTACGGGCGATCTGACAGGCGAGACGCCTGTCCTACGGACGACTTGACAGGCGAGACGCCTGTCCTACGGAGCGGGGGGCGCGTCCTGGACGTCTATCTCATTGACGGCACGTACGAGCTGTTCCGGCACTACCACGCGCTGCCGCCGGCGCGCGACGCGGACGGGCGCGAGGTGGCGGCGGTCCGCGGCGTGCTGCTGTCACTCCTTCGGCAGATTGCGGACGGCGCCACCCACCTCGCGGTCGCCACCGACCACGTCATCGAGTCGTTCCGGAACCGGCTGTGGCCCGGCTACAAGACGGGCGAGGGCGTGCCTGCGGACCTGCTCGCGCAGTTCCCCCTCCTGGAGGAGGTCCTGTCGGCCGCCGGGATCCTCGTCTGGCCGATGGTCGAGTTCGAGGCGGACGATGCATTGGCGGCGGCGGCGGCAGTCGCCTCCGCGGACAAGCGGGTGGACCGGGTGATCATCTGCACCCCCGACAAGGACCTTTCGCAGTGCGTACGCGGCACGCGCGTCGTGCAACTGAACCGGCGGACGCGCGCCATTCGCGACGAAGCGGGGGTGGTCGCGAAGTTCGGCGTCCCGCCCGCTTCCATCCCCGATTACCTGGCCCTGGTGGGTGACGCGGCCGATGGCTATCCCGGGCTGCCCGGGTGGGGCGCGAAATCGACGGCCGCCGTGCTCGCGAAATACGCCCACCTCGAGTCGATCCCGGCCGACTGGCGCGAGTGGCGTGTGAACGCGAACAGCCCGGCCGCGCTGGCGCAGACGCTCGCCCGATCGAGGGATCTCGTCCTGCTCTTTCGGACCCTCGCGACGCTCCGCACCGACATCGACTTGTTCCAGAACGTTGACGAGCTGCAGTGGAGAGGGCCGACGCCAGAGTTCGCGTCTCTCGCGGCCCGGCTTGATCGAGCCGCCGTCGCGACAAAGCGAGGAGAAGAGACGCGGGGGCCCAGCGCGGGATCGTAGCGTGGAACGCCAGTTCCTTGGGCGCGGACGAGCCCGGAGGCGATTTTGCAGAAGACCGGCCCAAGAACGGAGGGCCGGATGCGTTGCCTCGTCGCGCTGGCGTCGCTGACGTGCGCGCTCGCCGCACCTGTGATTGCCGCAGCGCAGCACCTCGACGTAACCGTCTTTGCCGGAGGCGCGTTCCCGGTTCTCGACGGCCGACTCGTCCTTCGAGCGCCATCGGCGCCCCACGTCGCGGGCTTTGACATCAACGCCAGCCGGATCCCCGAGCTTCGGCTCGACGGCGGTGCGGTCTACGGCACGGCCGTCGCCTTCGAGGTGGGAATCCTCGGCATCGAGGGGCGCTGGGACGCGACCCATGTCGGATTCGACGCGGCGGGAGCACGCTACGACTTCCGGCCGACTGGCCCGTCGTCCCTGCGCGGGCAGCCTCGCGATCGGCGACGGCCGCTTCGACCTGCGCCGCATGGACCTGGTCTCCGTCAACCTGCGGGTGCGCACGCCGGGCGTCGTCGGCTTCATCGCGTCCGGCGGCCTCAGCTACCTGCCGGACATTCGCATCAATGGCTCGTTGCCGATCGACGCCCAGCTGCTTGGCCTGCCTGTGCTGCCCTCGCTGCAGCCGCGGCTCGCGCTACTCGCCACGCCGGAGCAGGCAGGGCATCGCTGGGGCGTCAACGGCGGCGCGGGGATACGCGTGGGCGGCCGGCTGTCCTTCATCGCCGAAGCCCGCCTCTTCTACTTCGGATCGTACGACCTGCACTTCGTGATGGACGACCCGATCCCGCTGGTCAACGACCTCGTGGCCGGCATCGGCACGATTCGGTTCAACCCGATCATCCTCAATGCACAGGCCGGGCTGACGTTCCAGTTCTGAACGACGTCGGTCGCTGTCGGTCGTGCTACGGGCGACGGCAGCTACACCTGCGAGTACGCCGCCGGGCGCAGGAAGACGACTGTCGTCGCGGACACCGTGTTGGCGAACGCCGGATCACCGCTCAGCTTCTTCCACCCATCGTCGTTGCGGAACGAGTCCCACACCTTGTCGCGCGCCGCCATGTCGGCGTGCACGGTCATGTAGACCAGGTTCGGCTGGCGCGGCCCGGCGAGCGTCTGGCCGAAGAAGACCGGGCGCAGGCCGATGCGGTCGAACAGGGCGATCTCGCCCCCCTCGTTGAACATCTCGATCTTCTTCAGGGCCGCCGTCTCGCTGTGGCTCTCGTAGATCCGAAGCTCGAACAGCCGCGGGTCTTTCTTCGCTGTCTCCGCGGGCACGCGCAGCTTGGGTACGTTCGGGAAGGCATGCAGCAGCCAGCCCTCGTAGCGGGTGTATGCCGGGTTGTCGATGGACGCGCCGAGGTAGTCGGCCGCTGTCTTCTTGTACTCGGCGTCCGCCGCGAGTTTCGCCGGCGTTGCGAGGAAGGCATCGAGGTCCGGGTACGGGACGAGGACGTACAGCATCAGCGCGTTGGCGCCGGCCACGACGGTGAAGACGCCGACGGGGCCGATGCCGAGGCGGTTCCACGCGGGGATGGCCGCCTTGGACAGGTAGTCGTTGAGCATCGCCTTCCGGTTGCCGGTCGGCATCTCGTACACGCGCAGCTCGTAGAACTCGCGCGAGGCGGCCGGCGCCACCGCCTCCAGGCCCGAGCCGCCCGACAACACCGCCGCGCCCGCCAGCGAAGAGGTCTTCAGGAATGCGCGTCGCTTCATGATGGCTCCTCGGGGCGGGTCTGAAGACCCGCCCAACACGGCGCCCTTCGACCTGTCTCAGGGCGCGGTGAGCATGCCGAAACCGCGGACCGGAAGGTCCGCCCTACTTCAAATGCCGATCAGCGAAGTCGAGATACTGGTCCCAGTCGTACGCCGTGATGTCGTGCTTGCCGGTGCGCACGTGGTACCGCACCGTGTCGCCCACCGGCTGGTTCGGCGGCGGCATCGTCGTCGTGCCGATGCCTTTCTTGCCGAGCAGTTCGTACACCCCGCTGGCCGCCACGGCCCCGAGGAACTCGCCCTTCGGGTCGGCCCACTTGTCCTCGTCCGCGCTGGCGACGTAGAGCGGCCGCGGCGCCGCGAGAGCGAGCAGCATGTGCGAGTCGAACGGCATCGCCTCCTCGCGTGCGCTCCACCGCTTGTAGTTGCCGCAGAACCAGTGGGGGAACCGGGCGTTGAGGTCGGCCACGGTCTCGCCGAAGACGCGGCGGCTGATCGCCGCTCCGCCCTCGCCCGAGTCGTTGGAGATGACGATGGCAAAACGAGAGTCGGTGGCGCCGGCCCAGAGCGCGGTCTTCCCGAGGCGGGAATGGCCGACGAGGGACAGGCGCTTCGCGTCCACGTCGCGGTCCGTCTCGAGGTAATCGGCCGCGCGGCTCAAGCCCCACGCCCAGGCCGCAATCGCGCCCCACTCGCCGTCGCCGGGCGCCTGCTGGCCGGGCTTCAAGTACCGCGCCACGGATGCCGAGCGACATCGCGCCGGTGACGTCCGGTTCGATGTCCCCGTAATACATCGTCGCCAGACCGTAGCCGCGCGACAGCAGTTTCTCGAGCTGCCACCGCGAAGCGGCAGCCCCGCGAGACGACGGGGCGGGCGGTGCCGGCGCGATCGCCTGCGTCGCCTTGTCCTGCGCCCACTCCCCCGCGAGGCGGATGCCCGGGTCCGCGCTGACGGAGTGGTTGGGATGGAAGCCGAGGCCGACGAACACCGGGACGGCTCGCGTCGCCCGGGCGGGAACATATAGCAGCAGGTTAAAGGTCTTCCCTCGGACGCGGATGGCGACTTCCTTGCGGACCGCTTTCCCTCCCAGCGCCGCCTTGTCAATCGCGACGACGTCGAATGACAACCCGTCGGGACGCCCGGGTGCGCGGCCGAACATCTGCGACTCGAGCAGGCTGCGGATCTCCTCGCGGCGCGCTCGCCACCCCGCAGCGTCGGTCACGCGCCCGCCATCGGCACCGATCAGCAGCGGAGGGAGAGTGTACGCCGGCACCTTCGCTTCGTCGTAGTTGGTGGCTGGCGGCTGCGGCAGCACGAAAGCGGCGAGGATGAGGGCGATCGCGAGTCGCGTCATGCGAATCTCCGCGGAGATTCTACACGAAGGCGTCGGGGCGGGACGTTCGACCATCGGAAACGCGCCACGGCCGCGTTGATCACGGGGTGCTTGAAGTAGAGCGCACCTTCACCCCGCGGCGGGCCGCCATCTCGCGGCCCACGTGTTCCAGCTGCTCGCGTGACAAGAGGCGTCCGGCGGCCGGAAAGACCTCGCGGTCCTCGACGCCGATGTGCGCCTCGTAGATCCGCTGTAGCGATTCGAGCGTCTCGACGAGCTCGCGCGCCTCACCGCCTTCGAGCCGTCCAGTCTCGATCCAGCGCGATGCGAGCCGGTTCACCGTTTCGTGACCGCCTTCCGCGCGCCGATGATCCCCCTCCAGCCTCTCGACCTTCTCCATCACGGCGGCCGCCTCGTCTCCTCCGGACGACCGAAGCAGCGGAAAGAGACTCTCCTCCTCGTCCGCGGTGTGGCGCGGCGCGGCCGTGGCGAAATAGGTGAGCGCCCGCTCGACCGACCGCCGACCCGCGTCGGTCAATGAGCCGCCCACCTCCTGGCGGCTCACGTCGAGCAGCACGCCCAGGAACCACTCGATGCGCCGATGACAATCGCTCAAGAGGCCCAAGGGTTCGTCGAACCCGTGGTCCGCCTGGCCGCCAATCTTGATCACGGGGAGTCCTCCCAGGAATGAGTGTACCAGGAAGGAGGCGCCGGCCTGAAGGCCGGCGAGTTCGGCGGACCTGAAGTTCCGCCCTACGTCGCCCCCGAGCGATTTCGTGGCACAATTGGCGGCCGTTGAGCTGTGGAGACTTCATGAAAAAGCTCGTCCTCATCCTTCTCGCCGCCGTACTCCTGCCGTCCGCACCGTCTGCGCGTCCGGGCAGCGCCCTCGACAACCGCGTTGCGGCCCCTGCGCTGCAGGCGGCGACGGCCATGGGCGAGGTTGCCCGGTGGGAGCGGCAGGCGCAGCAGATCACCATCGTCCGCGACGACTGGGGCATCGCGCACATTCACGGGAAGACGGATGCCGACGCGGTCTTCGGCCTCATCTACGCGCAGGCCGAGGACGACTTCAACCGCGTGGAGACGAACTACCTCAACTCGATCGGCCGGCTCGCCGAGGCCGAGGGCGAGGGCGAAATCTACCGCGACCTCCGGATGAAGCTGTTCATCGATCCCGTCGAGATGAAGGCGCTCTACCAGCAGAGTCCCGAGTGGCTGAAGGCGCTGATGAACGCGTGGGCCGACGGCCTCAACTACTACCTGCACCGCCACCCCGAGGTGAAGCCTCGTGTCATCACGCGCTTCGAGCCATGGATGGCACTGACGTTCAGCGAAGGCAGCATCGGGGGTGACATCGAGCGGGTGAACCTCAATCAGCTCGAGGCGTTCTACGGCAAGGATCCGAAGGCGCTCATGCGCCCCGAGCCGGGCGACGACGACCGCGTGCTGGAGCCGACGGGGTCCAACGGGTTCGCGATTGCCCCCGGCAACACGGCCGGGAAGCACGCGCTGCTGTGGATCAACCCGCACACGTCCTTCTTCTTCCGCTCCGAGGTGCAGGTGACGAGCGACGAAGGGCTCAACGCCTACGGCGCGGTCACGTGGGGGCAGTTCTTCGTCTACCAGGGCTTCAACGACCGGGCGGGCTGGATGCACACTTCGAGCGGCGTGGACAACATCGACGAGTACATCGAACGGATCGTCAAGAAGGGTGACGCGTTGTCCTATCGCTACGGCTCCGAGACGCGGGCGGTCAAGAGTTCTCGAATCGTGGTGCCCTACAAGACGCCGAAGGGCATGGCCACGCGCGAATTCACCGTCTACCGGACGCACCACGGCCCGATCGTGCGCGCGCTCGACGGCAAGTGGGTCAGCGTTCGACTGATGCAGGAGCCGCTCAAGGCCCTCATCCAGTCCTACACGCGCACCAAGGCCAAGAGCTACAAGGCGTTCCGCGAGACGATGGAACTGCACACCAATTCGTCGAACAACACGATCTTCGCGGACGCCGACGGCAACATCGCGTACTTCCACGCCAACTTCATCCCGCGGCGCGACACGCGCTTCGACTGGACGAAGCCCGTGGACGGGAGCGACCCCGCTACCGAGTGGAAGGGCGTGCTGCCGGTGGACGAGACACCGGGCCTCCTCAACCCGGTCAGCGGGTGGCTCTACAACACCAACAACTGGCCGTGGACCGCGGCGGGCTCCAGCAGTCCGAAGAAGGCGGACTTCCCGCCCTACGTGGAGAGCGGCGACGAGAACCCTCGCGGCCTGCACGCCATCCGCGTCCTCGGCGACCGCAAGGACTTCACCATCGACTCGCTGATCGCGGCCGGCTACGACAGCTACCTCCCGGAGTTCGAACTGCTTCTGCCGCCGCTCGTCAAGGCGTGGGACGAGGCGCCCGCATCCCACCCGCTCAAGACGAAGCTCGCCGAGCCGATCGAACTGCTCCGCAAGTGGGACTGCCGCTGGGGCGTGTCGTCGGTGCCGACCACGATTGCCGTCTTCTGGGGCGAAGAGCTGTTCCGGCGCGTGTCCGCCGACGCGCGCAAGGCCGGGATGCCGACGTACGCGTTTGCCGAAACGAAGGCGTCGCCGGAACAGCGCATGCAGGCGCTCTCGGCGGCCTGCGACAAGCTGTCGGCAGACTTCGGCTCGTGGAAAACGGCCTGGGGCGACATCAACCGCTTCCAACGGCTGACCGGCGACATCGTCCAGCCCTTCGACGACAAGGGCGCCAGCATCCCGGTCGGCTTCACATCGTCCCGCTGGGGGTCGCTCGCGTCGTTCGGCGCGCGTTCCTATCCGGGCACGAAGAAGTGGTACGGCACGAGCGGCAACAGCTTCATCGCCGCGGTCGAATTCGGCCCGCGGGTGCGAGCGCGGGCGGTGAGCGCGGGAGGCGAGAGCGGCAGCCCGGCTTCGCCGCACTTCAACGACCAGGCAACTCGCTACGCGACTGGCAACCTGCGACCGGTCTACTTCTACGCGGACGAACTGAAGGGGCACATCCAGCGGACGTATCACCCCGGACAGTGATCACGAGGTGCGACGGTGCGGTAGGACAGGCGTCCCGCCTGTCGCACGCGTGCAAGGGTACAAAGGGTGCACGGGTGCAAGGAACCAGGACGAGGCGCAGGCACCCGACATCCGAGCTGATGTAGCGACATCAGTCCCGTGTCGGAACCCAGATCGTCCTCTTTGCCCGCACCGCGACGATCCCTTCGCGCTCGACGGGCGCGCCGGTCGCGCGCTCCCACGCGGCAGAGTATTGGGCCAGTTGCGGCGCGTGGCGCTCCACGAGCGCCGCGTCCACGGCGGACGCCTCCTGCACGCCCGGCACCGCCGCACGATCCGTCTTGTAGTCGAGAATGCGCCAGGCCGTGGGGCCAGCTGAGTCTCCGTCAGGCACGGAGGCCTGCCCTCCTCTGTAAGCGAGATCGATGACGCCGCGGATGACGGTCGGACACGCGGCCGGTGCGCCGCCGGCGAGCGACTGCCCCGCCTCCAGGCGCACCCCGAACGGAACCTCGACGTGCACTTCCTTTGCGTCGCGAAGCTCCGACCAGAACGCAGCGCCGCGCAAGTCCTCCACAAGATCGAGCGCTTGGGGAATGAAGGGCCGCAGGTCCGGCGTCTCGACGGTGAGCCATCGCGCGAGGCGATCGAGGTCCGCCCGGTGGGCGTGCGCGTGGCGGACGGCGTGCTCGAGCAGGCCGTGGATCAGGGAGCCCCAGAGGACGCCCGACGGGAGAGCGTCGGCGACAGGTGGGCTTGCCGCGCCTGAGCCGCCCAGCGGCGAAGGCGGGAAGTCGACAGGCCGGACGCCTGTCCTACGGACCTCGGTGACGCGGGCAACGGCCCATGACGCTTCGCGGGCGCGTGCGTGTGCGGCCTCGCGACGTGCCTCGGCGTCGGCGCGCGCCTCAGCGCTCAGATCCGCATGCCGCCGCGCGGGGGCAGTCGTCGGCTCGGGCACCTCCAGCTCGGGGACGGTGGCCAGGAAACCCTCGAAGTCGCGCCAGACGTTCCGGCCTCTCACCGCCGGTGCCCGGCACACGATGAGGAGATCCTCCGCGCGCGTGCTGGCGACGTAGAGGAGGCGGAGCCGCTCGGCGTCCACGTAGCGCTTCTCTGCCTGCTCGTGGGCATCCCAGTCGCGCGGCTGACCGAGGATGACCGCTCGGCCGCGACCGCCGTCACGCTTCCACGTCAACCGGAGATGTCCGAGCGCCACCCCGCCGCTTCGCTGCACGCGAAGTGCGATGGGGAACTCCCAGTCGTGCGCCGCATCGGCGAGGATGACGACGGGCGCTTCGAGACCCTTCGCCTTGTGCAGGTTCATC
This sequence comes from uncultured Acidobacteriota bacterium, assembly GCA_963724775.1. Lineage (GTDB taxonomy): Bacteria > Acidobacteriota > Vicinamibacteria > Vicinamibacterales > Fen-181 > CAVRWB01. The sequence goes on along the minus strand of CAVRWB010000008.1, from coordinate 268,285 downwards.
AGGCGGACGACGTCCCGGCGCCCGGGTTCGAGCGGCAGCGCCTCCGCCTCGTTGGACGGCTGATCGTCCACGAGCGATTCTGCCGCCGCCGCGAGGCCGCCGCCTTCCTCAACCACCTCGCGCACGCGGTCCATGGCCTGCAGCAGGTGACCTGCGGCGGCGCCCGCCGGCTGCGTGGCGGCGAGGGCCAGCCAGCCGGTCTGTTCGAGCATGTGATCGACGGCGGCGCCAAGCGGCAGTTCCCACGTGAGGCGGAGCATCCCCTGCAGTCGGCGCATGGCGGACAGGACGGACGCCGGGCAGGGCGGTCTGCCTTCGGGCGAAGCCTCGCCGAGGCGCCTCGCAGCATCGCCGCGTGCGGGGTCGCGCGGAGCTTCGCCGAAGCGCCTCGCAGCATCGGCGGGCGCGGAGTCGGGCAGCGGGACGGTGAGCTCGAAACGGCCGCCGGCCTGGCGGAACTGGAACAGCTCAGGATCGCTGAGCCCGAAGAGCGGGCCGCGGAGCACGCCGACGAGCGAGACGGAATCGAGCGGATCGGCGAGCGACCCAAGCAGCAGGGCCAGCGCCTTCACTTCCGGCGACTTGCAGAAGAACCCGGCGCCGCTCACTTCGACGGGAATCTCGAGCGCATCGAGCGCCCGCGCGAGTGCGCCGAGCCGCGGCCGCATGCGCGTGAGCACCAGGAAGTCGCCGTAGGCGCGACGGCCGGCGACGACCTCCGACTGGATGTACGCTGCGATCGAGTCTGCCTCCTCGCCGGTTGCCGCCTCGGACTTGTCGGATTGGATGGTGAGTTTCTTGATGCATGCCGCAAAGCTGGGCGTTTGCGCCACACCTGAAACGGGTCCAGGGGAGCTGGGCGCGACACCTGGCGCCCGTTCTGCGGAGCTGGAGCTTTGCGAGCGGTCCGAGCTGCGGCGCACCGGATCCAACGGGGCGAAGGGCGGCGACCACGGGGCGGCGAACTGCGCGAAGAGCGGCGGAAAGACGATGTTGGCCAAAGCGCAGACGCCCGGCAGCGAGCGCCAGTTGGCGGTCAGCAGCAGGCACTGGCCGCCGGTCTCCTTGATGCGCGCGGCCACACGGTTGTAGATGTCGATGTCGGCGCGCCGAAAACGGAAGATCGACTGCTTGGGATCGCCCACGACGAACAGGGCGCCGGGCCGGAGAGGAAGAGCGAAAGGATCCAGAGCAGGGCGAACACCCTGCTCTCCCGAGTCCTGCTCCACCGCTTCGTCTGCCGCGAGCATCAGGAAGATCTCCGCCTGGATGGGATCCGTGTCCTGGAACTCGTCGATGAACAGCCAGCGGTACTTGGCCTGCAGCGCGCGGCGAACGTGCGGGCACTCGCGCAGCATCCGCGCGGTGACCTGCAGCAAATCCACGTAGTTCACCGCGTTGTGCCGCCGTCGCCGTTCGGCATAGTAGCGCCGCCCATCGAGCAGCACCGACATCGCCAGGCGGTGAACGTAAGCGTGCCAGTCGGCAAGGTACGGGGCGACAACGTTGGCCCGGAATTCGTTGAGGAGCGCCTGGACCGCCTTGCCACTGCCCTCCCAGCGGTCTTGCGTCACCTTCTTCGGCCAGCGAAGCAGGAAGGCGGCCAGCGACGCGCCATCCCGGTTGGCCGCACGCCATCGTCCGTCCAACTCGTCGAACCGTTGCTGCAGCGCGCAGGTGGTATCCGCATCGCACGTCGACGGCCTGTAAGCCACGAAGCGCGGCCAGTACTCGTCGACGTTCCTCCATGCGGACGCCGCGTCCGGCGCGTTTCCGCTGCCACGGTCGAACTCGACATCCTCGTGCTCGCACACGGTGGCGAACGCCGTGTCGAGTTGGTATGGCCGCACGTTGGCGTCGAGAAGATCGAGGAGATCCTTGTTGCCGCCGGCGCGCCCCTCCGCGATGAAGTCGCGCCAGGCCTCCTTGCGCAGGCGCAGGTTCTCGACGTCGCCGAGCTCCTCGAAGCCGGGCGCCACCCGCGCGTCCACCGGCCGCTCGCGCAACAGGTGCGCGCAGAAGGCATGGATGGTTCCGGCGAACAGCCGCTCGATCCCGTCCAGCGCCTCGCGCAATCGGCGCCGTTCTGCGCCGGCGTTCGCCTCGCGCAGGCGGGTTTCGAGCGCTTCCTGGAACCGCCCGCGCAGTTCCGCCGCCGCCTTCCGCGTGAAGGTGACGGCTGCCATCCTGTCCACACGGAAGGCGCCGCGCTCGATGCCCGCGGCCATCCGCATCGCCAGGCTGTAGGTCTTACCCGAGCCTGCGCCTGCCTCGACGAGGAAGTTGCGGCCGAAGTCCGAGACGATCTGATCGCGAACCGGCTGATCGCCGGGCGTGGGTCGCGGCTCACTCATGGTTCTGCCTCAGCCTGCGATACGGCGCGAGCGCCCCGTTGCCCAGGTCGTCCACCTTGGCGGCCGTGTGATCCGAGCCGCCAGCGTGACAGGCCGATTTGAATTCGCACCACGTGCAGGGCGAGCCCTCGGTGGCAGGGGCGAACGCGCCGATGCCGATCACGTCCGCCAGGTCGCGGAGCACCGCGACCAGCTTCTGGCGCGAGGGCGCCGTGATGAACTTCCGCGCGCGATGGGCCCTGACGCGCGGGAAGAGGTAGGTGCCGCGGACCACGCGGGCCTTCGGGTCCGCGGCGTGCAGCAACTGGGCAGCCGCCGCACCGTAGATCGCGTGCTGGAGCCGCGTGCCGCCCGCGAAGGTGCCCTGCCAGTCGTCCGGCCAGTAGCTGCCCTTGTAGTCGGCCACCTCGTACTCGTGCGCCCCGATCCGGTTGATGCGATCGATGCGGCCGTGGAGGACGAGCCGGCGCCCGTCGCCGATGTCGATCACGAGCGGATCGGCGCTGGCCAGCGGCTCTTCCTCGCCTTCGGTGAGTGGGAAGCCGAAGGACACCTCGAACGACATCGCGCCGCGACCGTGCCACCCCTCACATTCCGCGGCGAGGAAGGCGTCGAGGTCCTCGAGGAACTCGCGCGATTCGCGCTGGCAGACCTCGTCTGACGGCGGCGGCATCTCCTGGCGAAGTTCGGCGAGGCGCGCGCGTCCCCACTCGTGGAGGCGAGCCAGGTCCAGTTGAAGCGACGGCTCCCGCCCTTCCGCTCGCACCGCGCGCATGATGCGCGCGTAGAGCGCGTGAAGCTCCAAGCCCCGCGTGGTTGCGGGCAGCCAGGCGTCCTCGTCCGCCTTTCCTTCCTCGATGGGCCGGACGCCCAATCCGATCCGCATGAAGAAGCGCAGTGGGCATTTGGCCGCGTCCTCCAGCGTCGTCGCCGACACCGCGCGACCGGTGACGCTCGGGTCGAGCACCCCACCCGCCTGCGGCACGAAGCCGTCGAACTCGGTGAAGACGTCCGACTCGCGGTGCCGGGCGGCGGTGACGCCCGAAGCCAGAGCAGGAAAGGCACGGAGGATGGCGGATTCGAGCGACCGAATCGCAAAGCTGGAGCTTTGCGCCACGTCCTGGCAGGTTCGCCGCCAGCATTGCGCCACCTCCTGGGGCGGCGCATGCGTGTGCCAGCCACCAGGCGGCATCGGTGAGAGCCTCTTCCGGCCGGTGTGCGACCGGGGAGACCGGCTCGCCCAGGTATTCCTTCAGTGCGCCATAGGTGATCGTCGTGTCGCCCTGCTGGCGGCGGCAGGCGTCGAGGACGATCCACGAGGGAAACGTCTCGCGGAACTCGCGCGTGTCGCGGCACGAGAACGAGAAGCAGAGTCGCTCGGCAGACGCCTCGAGCGCGGCGAGGCGCGCGAGAACCGCCTCCAGTTCCTCGCGCTGGCGATCCACCGACGAGAGCAGGCCGGCGCCGAGGCGGCCGCGCTCCTCGTCGAGGAGCACCGGGTCCTCCACGGCCGCCCCAAAAACCGCGCCCTCCTCGAGACCGACGATGAAGACGTGCGGGCGGCCGTCGTAGCCGGCGTCGCGCAAGGAAGAGACGTGAAGGGAGCCGGGGCGCGGCCGGTCGCGGCCCACCGTGAGCGAGCCGACCCGCTCGCGCAGGAACTTGAGGCCGGAGGGAAGCGCGCACTCGTAGCCGCCAAGCGAGCGCAGGTCCTCGAGGGCGCCGGTGACGGCCGAAAGGCCCATCGCATCCCAGGCACTGCGCCGGCCGGCATTGACCTGGAGGAAGGCTGAGGCGGCATCGACCAATGCGGCCAGCGGCACACGCGCATGGCGAACGTCGGCGACCGCTGGAATCCGAAGCAGCGTCGTCTCGACCCAGGCGACCAGCGCGCGCGCCTGGCGGCCCTTGCGCGCCTGCCAGGCCCGGTCCTCGTCACCGGCCTCGGCATCCGCGGCGCGGCGCTCGTACTGTTCGGCGACCCGCGTGAGGGCTCGGCGATAGGTGTCGCGTCCCGACGTGGCTTGGGCCTTGAGCAGCAGGCGTGCCGCCTGTCCCGGGGATAGCGCCGCCTCGTCGCTTGGGTCCGTCTCGTCGCTCTCCGCCTCGCCCGTCGGGTTCGCGTTCGCGGTGTGCCCGTCCGCCGCGTCGGCGTCGAACCCGTCTCGACCAGCAGTCGCCGGACTGCAGCAGGCGCCGGAGTTCCGCCGCTTCGAATCCGCTCTCGAGCCAATCGCAGAATCGCAGCAGCAGCCGCCCGGGCCGCGTCATCGTCGCGTGGAGACCGGCCGACAGCGTGACCGGCCACCCAAGACGCTCCGCCTTCTCTCGGACGAACGAGGCCTGAACGCTGGCCGCGCAGGCAATCTCCACCTGGTCGAGCGGAAGCCCCGCGCGCGCGATCCGGCGGAAGACTTCGTCGATCTCGGCGTCGCGTCCGCCGGCGTGGAAAAGCGACAGGCTCGGAATGGAACCGCCGAGGCGCTTTTCCGATATAGCCATGCCAACTTCGCCTATCCAGTTGGGGATGACCGGTACCGGCATGCGAATCCCTGGCAGGAGGTCGAGGAAGTTGCGGACCAGCGGCGGCCAGGGCGTGCCCGGCATTTCGATGATGAGGTCTTCGGCGCGGACAGGCGACCAGTCCGTGTGACGCGCAGATTCTTCGAACACGAACGGCATGTCGGCGATGCGCTCCGCAGCGAGATGCGACTCGTAGGACGAGAGCAGCGCGGTCAGCTCCGCCTGTTTCGAAGGGATGCCCGTGAACGGCCGCGAGGCGAGGTCCGCGCTGCGGACGCCGGCGTAGCGGAGTTCACGAAGCGTTCGCCAGAGCGCTTCGGCCATCGACGTGTGCTCGGCCACGGGTCGGAAGTAGTCCTGCCCGGGCGGAAGGTCGAGCAGCAGGCGCATGACCAGCGCCCCGCCGAGCTTGTCCTCCGAGGGGTCGATGCCGCGCTCGAGAAGAAAGGGCGCCGCCATGCGCGTGGCCACGTCGAGCGGCGTGGCGAAACGAAGGTTGGCCCAGGCGCAGCCCTCGCGGGCCAACCGGTCGCCGAGCGTGAGGCCGATGGCATGTGCCGGCACGAAGACCCACTTTGCGCGAGAGGGGTGCGCACGGCAGAGCTCGGCGAGGTGGGAGAGGACGGGATCCAGGGCCATGGCGCGGCCAGTATGACAGGCCTCGGGAGTCTTTTTCCGGCACGGGCTCGATCGAATGACAAAACTGTAAGAAGCGACTCTGCCCCGCCGCGCGACGTGCGGTATGCTGAGCGCGCCCCAAGGACGGCAAGGAGGATCACGATGGCCTACGACGAAGAACGGGCTGCCGGTGATCTTCTCCGGTCAGTAACATCGCGTCGGGAGGATCCAGGCGTATGGAATACCGGCCACTCGGGCGGACGGGCATGCGCGTGTCGACGGTGAGCTTCGGCGCGTGGGCGATTGGCGGCAGCTGGGGACCGGTGGATGATGACGCGTCGATGACCGCGCTGCACGCGGCGGTTGATGCCGGCACCAACTTCATCGACACGGCCGACGTCTACGGCGACGGCCACAGCGAGCAGTTGGTGGCGCGGCTCACGCGCGAGCGGCCGGGCGCGACGATTCACGTCGCCACGAAGGCCGGGCGCCGTCTGCCGGCCCAAACGCCCGACGGCTACACCCGCGAGAACCTCACGGCGTGGGTGGAACGGAGTCTGCGAAACCTGGAGGCGGACGCCATCGACCTCCTGCAGCTGCACTGCCCGCACCCAGCCGTCTTCGACCGGCCAGAGGTCTTCGGCATCCTCGACGACCTGGTGCGCGAGGGGAAGATCCGTCACTACGGCGCGAGCGTGGAGACCTGTGCCGAGGCACTGGCCGCGATGCGCTACCCAGGCGTGCAGACCATCCAGATCATCTTCAACATGTTCCGGCTGAAGCCAGCTGAGGAGGTCTTCCCTGCCGCCCGCGCGCGTGGGGTCGGGATCCTGGCGCGCGTGCCGCTCGCCAGCGGCCTGCTGACCGGCCGCCTGCGGCGAGACTCGGTCTTTGCCGCCGACGATCACCGCTCCTTCAATCGCAACGGCGAGGCGTTCGACCCGGGCGAGACGTTTTCGGGCGTGCCATACGAGGTCGGGCTGGAGGCGGTCGAACGGCTGCGAGGGCTGGTCCCCGCCGATCAGACGATGGCGCAGCTTGCCCTGCGGTGGATCCTGATGTTCGGCGAGGTCACCTGCACGATCCCCGGAGCGCGGACCGAGCGCCAGGCGTGCGAGAACGCGGCGGCGGCTGATTTGGCGTCGCTCGACGGCGACACGATGCGGGCGGTGCAGGACGTGTATGACGAACTGATCAAGCCGCACGTACACGGCCGCTGGTGATTACGATTTCGTAATTCGCCGGGGCGCTTGCCACGAAAAGACTCCCGAGGCCTGTCACTGCCAGAGGGCGCGCCAGAGCGGGAGCAGGCCCGCGAAGACCCGGTCGATCGTGCGGACCAGCGACACCGGGTCGGCCAGCACCGCGGCGTCTTCGCTCGACGACGGCGAGAGCCACTTGCCGGCGAATGCCCACCGCGTCCCCTCGACGTCGGCCGTGGCGAGCAGGTCCGCCGCCTGCGATGCCTCGCGCAGGTCGACCCGCGGACCGTCGGCGTTGTACTCGATGAAGCCACCCTCCTTGATCATCCACCCCGAGAGCAGGCTGCGGCGCGAGGTCAGGACCGACTGGAAGCGGCGGAAGTGCTCGTGGGCGATCCTGCGGCCCTCCTCGGGATTCGCATCGCGGCCGCCGTCGGACAGGTCGTAGCCGATCCCAACCCGCAGCCAGTCGCTCGATCGCTCGCGGCCGCCGAACATCCCGATGTTGAACTGCGGCTCCCACCGCGCGCCCGCGTTGTAGACGAACCAGTGCGCGGCGCGGCCATGCACCTCGGCACGGCTCAAGCGGTACAGCTGGCGCTTTCCCGCTTCGCGGATGCCGGCGATCTCGACGCTGGTCTGCAGCGCGTTCACGCGCCGCATCAGGTCGACGACGCGCGGCGCGAAGCGGGCAGCGACCTCGTTGCGCGGGCAGAGATTCAACTCGGTGAAGTCGTTCGGCTCGAAGCCGTTGAAGATCGAGGGCGCCGGCCCGAGCGTTGACACGGCCGTGCGGCGAACGCTGATGCCTCGCGGAGCGGCCTCCCGGTCACGGTGGATGCGCTCGACGCGCCGCGCCTTCACCTGCTCGACGGTCGTATCGGATGCGTGCCGCGTGCGTTCGATCGCCTCGATGCCGCCCGCCGCAATCCGGTTCTTGGGGTCGAGGCGCAGCACTTCCCGGTATTCCGCCTCCGCCTCCTCCAGCTTCCCGGCCTCGAGAAAGCACCGACCCAACCGCGTGCGGGACGCGGCATCCAGGGGATCGCTGCCAACCAGTTGCCGGTTCAGCTCGAGCGCCTCGGGGCCGAAGTCCTGGGCGATGGCGAGCGCACGCGCGCGTTCCTGGGTGGATGGCATCCGACAAGGGTACCACGATCACGAGGGTGCATGGGTGCATGGGGGCATGGGTGCAAGGGTGCACGGTGCAAAGGGTGCACGGTGCAAGGGTGCACGGTGCATGGCCGCCCCATTCGTCATTCGCCAATCGTCACTCGTCAATCGTCACTATCGACAAATCGTGAAATCGTGAAATCGCAAAATTGACAAAAGGCGACCCGCGACCCGGGTGTAGACTGCCCCTCAGACATGCGCGACGTGATTGGCCGGCCGCCGGTGCATCCGGTGCTCCTGGTAGTCGGCAAAGCGGCGTTCGCCTTCTCTTGGGCCGTCCTGGCGCTGCGGCTGGCCGGGCTCGACCTGCTCGGAGTCACCATCCCCGCCGCCCGGCTGCCCGCGCTCGTCGCCCTCGCCGCCGGAACCCTCGTCATCCTGGCCGCCCTGGGCCGCCTGGGCAACGCGGCGCGCGTCGGGCTCCCGCACGAGGCCGAACAGACGTCGCTCAAGACGACCGGCGTCTATTCGTTCAGCCGGAACCCGGTCTACGCGGCAGCGATCGCCGTGTGCATCGCCTCGTGCGCCTTCGTCCCGCATTGGCTCAACATCGTCGCCACCCTCATCGCAGCCGCCGCGCACCATCGAATCGTGCTCGCCGAAGAGGACTTCCTGCGCGCGCGCTTCGGCCCGGCCTGGGACGCCTATCGCGCAAGGGTGCGGCGATACCTCTGACATGACGCCCACGTTCTTTCGAACCCCCGCCGATTTCCGGTCGTGGCTCGATCGGCACCACGCGCTCGGAAAGAGAGCTGTGGGTCGGGTTCTACAAGGTCAAGTCCGGCAAGAAGGGGATGGTCTACCGCGGGGCGCTGGACGAGGCGCTGTGCTACGGGTGGATCGACGGCCTGGTGCGCCGCGTGGACGAGGAGAGCTACGCGCAGCGGTTCACGCCGCGCAAGAAGGACAGCACCTGGAGCCTGGTGAACATCCGGCGGGTGAAGGAACTGATCGCCAACGGGCGGATGCATGCGGCCGGCCTGGCCGCGTTCGAGGGGCGCAACGAAAAGAAAGCGGGCTTGTATTCGTTCGAGCAGAGCCAGGTGCGACTGGCTCCTGCGTTCGCGCGCCAGTTGAAGGCGAACCCAGCCGCCCGGGCCTTCTTCGAGGCGCAGCCGCCGGGCTACCGGCGGCTCGCGACCTGGTGGGTAATGAGCGCGAAGAAGGACGAGACAAGGGCGCGCCGCTTCGTGACGCTCCTCGACGATTCGGCGGCCGGCCGGCGCATCAAGGCGGCGACCCCCGGCCGCCGGGAGCCATAGGACACGCCGCCTGCCGGCTTGGGGATCTTCAGCCGCTGACCCGGGCGAATCTGGTTCGGGTCGCCTCAGCTGGTCCGAGTCGTGCTACTGCTCTGCTGGCTCCTCTCCCCCCTTGTCTCTCCTTCGTCTTCGCCGAGCCGGGACGCGTCTTGCACGCTCCGGCCGCGAGGGAAGCGCATGGAACAACGTGAGCTCGGGCAGGGCCTGCGGGTGTCCGCCATCGGCCTCGGCTGCATGGGGATGAGCGAATTCTACGGCGCCGGGGACGAGCGGGAGTCGATCGCCACCATCCATCGCGCCATCGAACTCGGCGTGACGTTCCTTGACACGGCCGACATGTACGGCCCGTTCACGAACGAGACGCTCGTCGGCCGGGCGATTGCCGATCGCCGCGACCGGGTCGTGCTCGCCACCAAGTTCGGCAACCAGCGTGCGGCGGGGGGGACGTTTCTCGGCGTCAACGGCCGCCCCGAGTACGTCCGCCAGGCCTGCCACGCGTCGCTGACGCGCCTCGGCGTGTCGCACATCGATCTCTACTACCAGCACCGCGTCGATCCGCAGGTGCCGATCGAAGACACCGTTGGCGCGATGGCGGAGCTGGTGCGCGAGGGCAAGGTTCGCTATCTCGGCCTGTCGGAGGCGTCGCCCGCCACGATTCGCCGTGCGCACGCGGTTCATCCGATTGCCGCGCTGCAGACGGAGGTACTCGCTGTGGACACGCGATCCCGAGGACGAGGTCCTGCCTGCCGTCCGGGAACTCGGCATCGGCTTTGTCGCCTACAGTCCGCTTGGACGGGGGTTTCTCACGGGCCGCTTCCGGCGCCCGGAGGACCTTCCTCCCGGCGACTGGCGCCACGACAACCCGCGCTTCCAAGGCGAGAACTTCGTGCGGAACCAGGCGATCGCCGACCGGGTGCAGGAGTTGGCTGCGGAGAAGGGCACCACCGCCGCTCAGCTCGCGCTGGCCTGGATCCTCTCGTGCGACAAGAACATCGTCCCCATCCCGGGCACGAAGCAGCGCAAGTATCTCGAAGACAACGTGCGCGGGGTGACCCTGACGCTGACCGCCGACGACCTGCGGCGAATCGACGAAGGCTTCCCGAAGGGTGCGGCGGCCGGGATGCGATACCCGGAGGGTGGGATGAAGACGGTCAATAGGTAGCCAGCACCGCCAGAAACCCTTGACCGAAGCGCTCGGCTTTCGCCGGGCCGATGCCGTAAACGCCATGCAGGTCGTCGAGCGTCCGCGGACGCGGCCGGCTCGAGGCCAGCTCGCGCAGCGTGCGGTCGCTAGCGATCATGAACGGCGGGATGCCGAGCTCGCGCGCCAGCTGCAGCCGGTGCGCGCGCAGCGCCTCGAATACCTGCTCGTCGCCCCTGTCGAGGACGACGGCCGCGAGGTCTGTCGGTCGCCGCCTCGAAGTCTTCCTGAGCTGCGGCAGCGGCTCGCGCCGGCCGGTGGCCGGCAACAGCAGGCGCGCCGGCCGCTCGGCCTTCATCACGGCCTTCCCCGCCTCGGTCAGCCCCACGACGGGCCGATCGCCGGTCGAGAACTCCACCCACCCTGCCGTCACGCACCGCCGCAACAGCTTGAGCAGCCACTCTTCGCTGTGTTCGCGCAGCACCCCGAAGGTCCTCGTCTCGTCGAGCCCCGCGCGCGCCAGCCGCTCGTCCGCGACGCCGCGCAGCAACTGCACCGCGGCGGTCATCCCGAAGCGCCCGTGCACGCGCGCGATGCCGCTCAGCGCCTTTCTCACGGTCGTCGTCACCTCTTCAGGATCCTGCTCGCCTTCGCCCCGCGCGAGCGCCTCGCACGCATCGCAGCGCCCGCAGCCCGCCAGGGTCTCCGCCTCGTCCCCAAAGTAGCGGAGTATGGCGTCGTGCCGGCAGCTGCCCCCCTCCGCCCATCGCATCAGCTCGAGGAACAGGTTCCATCGGTGCTCGAGCATGCCGGCGCTGATGCCCTCGGTGCTCTCGAGCAAACGGCGGCGTGACGCCATGTCGCCGGGGGACGACAGCATGAGGCCGAAAGCCGGCGCGCCGTCGCGCCCTGCGCGCCCCACCTCCTGGTAGTACGCCTCGATCGATCCCGGCGGCGCGAGATGGATCACCGCGCGGACATCGGGCCGATCGATCCCCATGCCGAAGGCCACGGTCGCGACGACAATGTCCACCGAGCCGTCGGTGAACGCGCGATGCCCGCGCGTGCGCACGTCGCGGTCCAGCCCGGCATGGTAGGCGACCGTGCGCCACCCGCTCCCGCGCAGCCGCTCCGCCTCCTCCTCGGTTCTCGCCCGCGTCGGCGAGTAGACGATCGCCACGCCGCGCGCGTCGCCCGGCCGACCCAGCGCCTCGGTCAGCTGCCGATCCACGTGGCGCTCTCGCTCGCGCGCGCTGGATACTTCGCGTGCCCTCAGGATCAGGTTCGGCCGCGCAAAGCCGCGCAGGATCTGCGGCGTGTCGGCGCCCAGCCCCAGGCCCGCCAGGATCTCATCGCGGACGATCGGCGTGGCGGTGGCCGTGCACGCCAGCATCCGCGGCGGGCGGACGTCGTGCAGGAGTTCCCCGAGTTGCAGGTACTCCGGCCGGAAATCGTGGCCCCACTGGCTGATGCAGTGCGCTTCGTCCACGGCGACGAGCGGGATCTCGATGTCGCCGAGCAGGCGCCTGAAGCCCGGGTACGTCAGCCGCTCGGGCGCAACGTAGAGCAGGCTGAACTCGCCGGAGGAGGCGCGCGCCATGCGCCGCTTCATCTCGCCGCCGTCGAGCGTGGACGACAGGAAACTTGCCGCGACGCCGCGCTGCTGCAACGCCTGCGCCTGGTCCTGCATGAGCGCGATCAGGGGCGACACGACGATGGTCGTGCCACGAAACAGCGTGGCCGGCAACTGGTAGGTGAGGCTCTTGCCGCCGCCGGTTGGCGCGACGAGCAGCAGGCGGCCGGCCTGCACGAGGGTCTCGATCGCCTCGCGCTGGCCGGGGCGAAACTGCTCGTATCCGAGGCGCGCGAGCCCGGCGTCGAGGTCGCGTGCGAGTGGCAGGGAGGACACGGGTGTGCGAACGCCTCGAGGAGTGGTCACCGGGAGCGATTGTACAGGAACATTTCGCGCCCGCGCCTCGTCACAATCAGCGGGAACCCGCCTTCGGACATCTCGGGAGGTGGTCGTGCCCGCGCTCATCGACGACATCCGTTTCGCCTCGCGGACCTTTCGCAAACACCCGGCATTCACGCTCGGGGTCGTCCTGACGCTGGCGTCGGGCGTCGCCGCCGCGACGCTCGTCTTCGCCGTTGTCAACGCCGCGCTCTACAGCCGCTACGACGTCTACCGCGAACCCGGCCGGCTGATCGTCGCCTGGGAGCAGAACCCGCGGCTTGGCGCGGTCGGTCCGGCGTCGGTCCGCAACGTGGCGGACTGGCGAGCAGGGACGCACGCGTTCGAGCAGCTCGGCACCTACGAGCCGGGCACATTCACGCTGAGCGGGGGCGGAGAACCGGAAGCGGTGAGCGGCGGCGCGGTGAGCGACGAGCTCCTTGCGCTGCTCGACGCGCGCCCGGCGGTGGGACGGTTCTTTACCGCGTCGGACCGCGCCCCGGGTGCCGGGGCCCCGCGCGCCGTTCTCCTTTCACACGCCTTGTGGCAGCGGCGGTACGGCGGCGCGGCGGACATCGCCGGCCGTGTCATCACCGTGAACGGCCGCCCCGCCACGATTGTCGGCGTGATCGCAAAGCCCTTCACTCTCTCGCCGTTCTCCGGGCTCGAAGCCGACCTCGTCGTCCCCGCCAGCGACCCGCTCGCAGCGCCGCGCTCGGCGCGCACCGCGATTGTCGTCGGCCGCCTGCGGCCCGGCGCAACCACGCTGCAGGCGCGCAACGAGTTGAGGGCCGTTGCCGCGCGCCTGGAACACGTGGACGCCGCGGCGAATGCCGGATGGGGGGTGCTCGTCCTCAACCCGATGGAGTTCGACTTCGGAGGCGATGCGCAGTTCCTGATCGTGCTCGCGGTTGGCGTGGGTTTCGTGCTGATGATCGTGTGCGCGAACGTCACCAATCTCCTGCTCGCCCGCGCGACGAGCCGGACGCGGGAAGTCGCGACGCGCCTTGCACTCGGGGCGGGCCGCCTCCGGGTCGCGCGGCAGTTCCTCACCGAATCGCTGATGCTCGGGACCGCGGGCAGCGTCGCTGGCGTCTTCCTCGCCTGGTGCGCGTGCCGCGGCGTTCGGTGGACCGTTTCCGGCACGAGCGTCGGTTGGCTCAACCTCGCGATCGACTCGCGGGTCCTCGGCGTCAGCGCCATCATTTCGCTCGGCTGTGCGCTCATCGTCGGTCTCCTTCCGGCGGTCCGCCTGTCGCGCACCTCGCTCATGGCGGGCCTCAAGGATGGCTTCGGGGCGTGGCTCGGGCCTGTCCGCCGGTCGCGTGCGCACGCTTCTTGTTGCCGTCGAGATCGCGCTGGCCGTGGTTCTCCTCACCGGTGCGGGCCTCGTCCTCGAAGGCGTCGCGAACCTGCGCCGCGTGGACCCCGGCTTCAAGCCGGACGGCGTCATGTCGCAGCGCCTCATCCTGCCGGACGGCCGCTACGCCGATGGCGCCGCGCGTGCGGCTTTCGCAGAGGAACTGGCGGCGCGGCTGCAGGGACATCCCGGGATCGCGAGCCTCGCCGTGGCCAGCCATGTGCCGGCGGTTGGCGGCGAGACGGGCGTGAGCCCGTTCACCCCCGAGCGGCCAGCTTCGCAGGGCAACCGGCCTCCATCGGCAGGCGTCATCAGCGCCAGTCCCGCGTACTTCGACACGCTGCGCATCACGATCAAGGCCGGGCGAGGCTTCACCGGGGACGACCGCACCGGCAGCGAACCGGTCGCGGTCGTGAGCGAGGGACTCGTCAAGCGGTGGATGGCAGGCGGCAGTCCCGTGGGCGCGCGCCTGCTGCTCGACGGCAGGTGGCGAACGATCGTGGGCGTGGCCGGCGACGTGCGCAACTTCCATGTCAACGTCGCGCCCGCGCCGACCATCTATGTGCCTTACTCGCAGCGGCCGGTGGCGAACGTGGCGCTCCTGGTACGGGCCGCGAGCGGCAGCGGCGTCGCCCGCGCACCGGCGATACAGTTCGCGATCCGCGCGATCGATCGCGACGTGCCGCTTCGACAGGCGCGTTCGCTCGAGGCGGCGATGGAAGAGTCGCTCGGCGGGTTCGACCTGACACGCCTGCTCATCACTGCGCTCGCCTCGGCCGCGTTGCTCCTCGCCGGCATGGGTCTCTATGCCGTCGTGTGGTACTCGGTGGCGCGCAGAACCCGCGAGTTCGGCGTGCGAATGGCGCTCGGTGCCGGGGCCGGCCGACTGCAGCGCCAGGTCGTGGCGGAAGGGATTCGTCATTCGGCGTTCGGCGGCCTGCCTGGCCTCGTCCTCGCGGCGATGGTCGGCCGCCTGCTCGCCTCCAAGCTGCACGGCGTCAGCGCGGCCGACCCGATCCTGTTCTCGAGCATCGCCGCGCTGGTCCTGGGCGTCGTAGTCGTCGCGTCGTGGTTGCCAGCCCGGCGCGCCTCGCGCGTCGATCCGGCGGTGGCGACAAGGACTGAGTAGCGGCTGTCGAAGGGCGAGCTCTTCAACTCCGCCCGAGAGTGCACTGCCGTGAACCGTGCAAGCTGCTCTGTTCTCTCTCCTGACACAGCAGGTCCAGGCTCTTCGCAATTCCTTCGCGTTCACCTCTCGTGAGTCCTTCGACGCGTTGGCCGGCGTTTGGCAGTCGTTGTCGGCATGCACGAGGCTGGGGTTTCCGTAACCGATCTGCTGGGGGCTGGCGTGCAGCCGCGCTGGCCCGAGTCCCTCGCACTCGTCCAGGCGATCGCCAGCGCGGCCGGCGGATCGGAATGGCCTGGCGACGTCTCCGCCTTTCGGCTGCGCCCGGACGGAACGGTGGGCGTGGCGCAAAGCTCGAGCGGCGTGGGGCAAAGCTCGAGCGGCGTGGCGCAAAGCCCGAGCGGCGCGGCGCAAAGCTCCAGCGGCGTGGCGCAAAGCTCGAGCGGCGTGGCGCAAAGCCCGAGCGGCGTGGCGCAAAGCTCCAGCTTCGCGATTCCCGCTCTTGCCTGTCTTCTCGAGCACCTCCTGCCGCCTCCCGGCAAAGCCGTTGAACCGCGGGTGCCGGCCGGCCTTCGCTACACGCTGATCCGGGCTCGGGGCGGCGTGACCGCCCCGCCGTTCCAGTCGCTCCAGGAGTTCTCGGAGTCGCTCGAGCGCTTCGAGCATGGCGATCGAAAGGCGCTGCTCGCCGCGTTGTTCGGCAGGACGGCCCTCGAAGCGCAGGCCCACCGGAAAGAGCAGACGGCACCGCCCACGAAGCAGGCACCAGTTACTGCGAAACCGGCGGCCGCGCCGGCAACGCAGGTTCGCGTCGTACCGCCGGCTCCATCCGGGCAGGCACCCGTCGTCCGGTGGGACGAACTGAGCTTGCGCCCGGAGAAGGCGGCGCCGGGCTCGGATGCAGCAGGGTATCGAGCACCGCGTGGTGGTCGAGAGGGTCGCGATACCGTGCGTTCCGCAGGGCCGCTGCTCACCGCGGCCGCCGCGGTGTCCATGATCGTTGCCGCTGCTGTCGTGGCCGCCGCTGTCGTCGTCAGCGTGAACGAACCGGTGAAGCCGCCGATCCTGCAGACGATTGGCCCGCAACTCGATCGTCTGCGCGAGGCGGTGATGGCCGCCACCGGCGTGCGCCGCGAGGATCCGCAGGAGACCGGCGCGAAGACGGACGCCCCAGCCGCGGAGGCTGCCGCGTCCAACGCCCCGGTAGACTTCCCGCCAGTCGACTTCCCGCCGTCCGGACCTCAGCCCACCCGAGGAACGGCAGGCGCGAACGATGCGCCCTCGGACAACGCGGTCCTGCCTCCAACGCCAGGCGCCGAGGCGAGCCGGCCCGGCGACATGATCGAAGCGCTCGACGTGAGCAGCCGCCCAGTGTTCTCGCCGTCGTTTGCCGTGGACGGCTCAGCGATTTTCTTCGACCAGGACAACGCGGCCGGGGGAAGCGCGCTCAAGGAGGCGCGGACGGAAGGGACGGGGCGCGTGCTGCACGTCCTGTCGGTGCTCGACGATGGCGCGCGCAACTATCACCCGCGCCTCTCACCGGACGGATCGCAGGTGGCGTTCGACTCGGATCGAGACGGCGTGCGCGGCATTTACCTGTCGGATCGCAGCGGGCACAACATCCGGCGCGTGAGCGGCGAAGGGTATGCGGCCGTGCCGGCCTGGTCTCCCGACGGCACGCGCCTGGCCTACATCAAGGCGGAGCCCCAGAACTCGCGGGTGTGGAACATCTGGACGCTCGATGTCGGCGCGGGCGTGGCGACGCGCTTGACGTCGTACCGGGTGGGCCAGCCCTGGGGCGCGTCGTGGTTCCCCGACAACCAGCGCATCTGCTACACGCACGAGGATCGGCTCATCGTGCTCGACACGGCGACCAACCAGTCGCGCACCTATCTCTCGCCGCGGAAGGGCGTTCTCGTGCGGACGCCAGCCGTCTCCCCCGACGGCGCGCGCGTGATCTTCCAGTTGTATCGCGACGGCGGCTGGCTGCTCGATCTCTCAGACGGCACCATGAGCAAAGTGCTCGATGACCCGACGGCCGAGGAGTTTGCCTGGTCGCCCGACGGCGCGCGTGTAGCCTTTCACAGCCGCCGCGACAGGCAATGGGGGATCTGGGTGATCAAACAGAGATAGCAGCGTAGGGCGAACTTTCTTGTTCGCCGGTGCAGTGATAGCGCTGTAGGGCGAACTTTCTTGTTCGCCGGTGCGCGGACTGCCGAAACGTGACATCCTGATCGGATGCCATTCTCCGATCTCAAGCTGCACCCGAGCCTCCTCAAGGCCATGAAGGAACTCGGGTTTGCGCGGCCGACGCCCGTGCAGGCGGAAGCCATCCCGCCGGCGCTGGCCGGCCGCGACATCCTCGCGTCCGCCCAGACGGGCAGCGGAAAGACCGCCGCCTTCCTGCTGCCGATCGTGCAGCGGCTCCTCGACCGGCCCCGGGGGGCCACGCGGGCGCTCGTCCTCACGCCGACGCGCGAGCTGGCGGCGCAGATCGTCGAGCACCTCACCGATCTCGCCATCCACACGCCGATCACCGGCGCCGCGGTCATCGGCGGCGTGGGCATGGGTCCGCAGGAACACGCGTTTCGTAGCGGGACCGACGTCCTCGTGGCGACGCCCGGCCGCCTGCTCGATCACATGCGATCGCCGTATGCAAAGCTGCAGGCGCTCGAAGTCCTGGTGATCGACGAGGCCGACCGGATGCTCGACATGGGCTTTCTCCCGGAGATCCGGAAAATACTCCGCCACCTGCCCGCGCGGCGCCAGACGATGTTCTTGAGCGCGACGCTCCCCGCCCCGATCGTCGATCTCAGTGCGGAACTGCTGCACGACCCCGTGCGGGTGCGGATGGACCGGACGGTCGGCCCGGCAGTGGGCATCACGCAGGCCGTCTACCCCGTCCCGCAGGAACTGAAGACGTCCCTGCTCGTGTCGCTGCTCGAGCGGGGTGACATCGAGGACGCGCTCGTCTTCACGCGCACCAAGCACCGCGCCAACCGCGTGGCCGCGTACCTCGTGAAGCACGGCATCGGGGCCGAGCGGATCCACGGCAACCGCTCGCAGTCCGCGCGCACCGCGGCGCTGTCGGGATTCAAGAGCGGCACGTTCCGCGTGCTGGTGGCCACCGACATCGCGGCGCGGGGCATCGACGTCGAGGCGCTCGGCCACGTGGTGAACTTCGACGTCCCCAAGGCGCCGGAAGACTACGTGCACCGGGTCGGCAGAACGGCGCGGGCCGAGGCGACGGGCGACGCGTTCACGTTCGTCGCGCCGGACGAGGAAGAGGAGTTGCGCCGGATCGAGAAGGTGATCGGCAAGCGGCTGCCGCGCGTGACGGTGCCGGATTTCGACTACACCGCTCGCCCGGCCGCCAGGCTGGAAATCCCGATCTCGGTACGGCTGGCCGAAGCGCGCGCGAACAGGAAGCCGCGGCCGGCGCACGGGCCGCGGACTTCGCAGGGGCCGCGCACCCCCAACGCGCCGCGCGGCGCGCAGGGCCCTCGGCCCCCGCAGGCACAAGGACAACGGCAGGGCCAAGGCCAAGGGCCGCGTGCGCCGCACGCGCATCCGCCGTCTCCCGGGGGGCGAACCCGCGGCCGGCGCGGCCAGGGCCGGTAACGGCCAGCGTGGCGGGCGCAAGTGGTGTGGGGCAAAGCTCCAGCTTTGCCTTCCTGGCGCGGACCTGGAGGTTCTCGCCGGAGGTTCGCGCCACGCCGGTCGAACGGTCCCCGGTTAGCGACGAAAGTACTTGAAGATCGGGTACACCACCGGGTGGCGCTCGATGCCGCGGGCGCGGAGAGCCTCGTCCAGCAGGCCCCAGCCGACGAAGCCGTCGGTCGCCTGCGGCTCGAGGTAGTAGAACGCCGCGTTGGCCATAGGCTGCGCCATGTCCACGAAGAACGTCCCCGCCGGCAGCTCGCGCGCTGACTCGTTGAAGAACCCGCCCTCGAGCGAGGTCATCTCGTAGCCGCCGCGCCTGGTCTTCAGCAGGCGGTCCGCGACGAACTCCTGCCCCACCACTTTCATCGGCGCGTCCAGCACCTGCACCTGCACGTTGTGGATGCGCAGCTTCTCGACGAGCGCGGACAGCTCGGCGGGGATCAAGTAGCCGCGCGGCAGCGCGGCCTCCTTCGTGCCGACCGGCTTGGTGAGGTGTTCGACGCCTCGAACGATCTCGGGCGGCCCGCTCGCCTGACCGGGCGCCGTGACGCGAACGCTCGTCCCCGGCAGGTACGCCGTGTCGTTGCTGCGATAGGCCAGGATGTCCACCTTGCCCCATGACTCGTACCTTCCCTGGACGAAGTTGCGCAACTGCCCCGACTCGGCCTGCGCGCGCACCCTGGCCACCGTGTCCTGGTCCGCGTCGGCCACCACCTTCTGCATCTCCTTCGCGTGCGCATTCGTGTATTCGAGCAGCGCCAGGATGTAGGCGTACTGCGCGTAGATGCGGCGCTCGAACGTGGGGTGGCCCGGCGTCTCGGTGAGGACCGTCATCCGGTTGCGCAGGCCGTAGTCGGTCGCCACGAATTTCGCCTCGACGCTCCAGATCGCGCGGTCGTGGCTCCAGTCGGTTGGGGGCCACTTCGTCTCGTCGAACAGCGCGTGCGTGAACGTCTCCAGGCCGAACTCGGTGCGGACGGCATCGCGCACGGCCGGGAACAGGGTGTCCCAGACGTAGCCGCGCGGCCCGGGATGCGCGGCCGGCACGGTGGACGTCGCGTAGACGTTGGCGTAGCCGTGCTTCACGCGGCCCATCAGGTGGGCATCGAACAACAGCAGCGGGTCCCACCGGTTCAGCACGTTCTGATACAGCCCGCGCACCTCCGCCGTCTGCAGCTTGACCGCGTCCCGATTGAGGTCGAAGCCGCCGGCGTTCTCACGGATCCCGGTGATATGGGGCGTGCCGTCCTGCGTGACGAACGTGTCGGTGCCGTCCACGTTGAAGATGGGGCAGACGATGAGGATCTGGTTGTCGAGGAGGTGCTTCCGGCCGCCGAAGAGGATGTCGCGCATCACCATCAACAGCGCCTCCGCCCCCTCGGACTCGGGCGGGTGAATGTTCCCCTGCAGGTAGATGACAGGCTTGCCGGAGGCCTTCGCCTGCTGCGGCGACGTCACGCGCGGACTGGCGAGGACGATGGCGGGCGCCGATTTCCCGATCGCGCTCGTGAAGACGCCGAAGACGTGGACGTTCTCGCTGTTCCAGCGCAGCACGTCCACGAACTCGTGCAGCTGCAGCGTGCTCATCGTCCGGGTGAAGCCGGTCTTCTCGGGGATCGTCAGGAACTTCGCGGGCCACCGCCCGTTCCAGCCCTTGGGCACCTCGTCGCCCCAGTAGATCTTGGGCGACTGGGCGTATGACGCCGGCAACACGAGGATGGCCAGCAACAGGAGGGCCGAGAAGAGCCGGCGTGTGGGCATAGGTCTCAATGGAACGGAGAACATAGAACGTATGGCCTGTTGGCTGTCCGCTGTCTTTCCGCTGCCTGCCGCCAGTGTCCGCTACCTGCTGCCTGCTGCCAGCTATCTGCCTACTGCCTACTGCCTACTGCTACTGCTTACTGCCTACTGTTTCCCCACCGTCTCCATTGTCCTCAGCACGGGGTAGAACTCGGGCGCCGGCGTGCGGCCCAGGTTCTCGTCGAGCAGGTTCCATGTCATGAACCCGTCGTCCGACCGCGGGTCGAAGAGCAGGAACGCGAGGCGCGCGAGCGGCTGGTCCATCGGGATCACGATCGACCCGGCCGGGACTGTCACCTCGGACGCCTCCCATTTGCCGGTGACCGTGCGCATCTTGTGGTTCTGGTACTCCTGCGTCTCGGCCGTGTTCGATTCGATGCGGAAGCGCTCGCCCTTGACCGTCATCTCCTGCGACGTGCGGAAGTACTTCACGCCGTGGCCCTCGAGGCGATCGAGCACGCTCGCCCAGGGACGTGCGGATGCGCCGCCCCGTCCGAAGCCACCGCCCATACCTGGAGGAGGACCGGCCTGCCTCGGAGCTGCCGCAGGCTGCGAAGGCGGGGCCGCCGCTGAAGGCGGCGCGGGGGCCGCGGGTGGCGGCGCCGGGACGTTCGGAAGAATGTAGGCGCGCGGCGCGAGGCTGGTCTCGGTCGGCTCCACCAGCGCGTAGTGCGGCATCGCCTCGACCTTTTCGCTGCCGTTCACGCGGCGCAGCATGGGCCGGTCAGGGACGTACGGGTTCCGCTCGTCCACGGAGTCCGCGAGGACCACCTGGACCGGCTCCGCCTCTTTCACGAGCTTCCCGCGCACCGACTGCGGCTTGCCGACAATCGATTCCGCGTCCGCCGCGGACGTCGCCTTCTGGATTGCGGCCGACTGCTTCACCGCGAAGTTGAGCGTCTCCTCGAGGAACCAGTAGTCCGCCTTGATGCGATCCTCGAACGTCGCATAGGAGTAGGTCTCGACCAGGATGCCCAGGCGGTTGCGGATGCCGAAGTAGGTCTGCGTGTAGCGCGGCTTGTACAGCTCGGCGTCGTTGTACCACGCCCGCTCGCCCTGGCGCGACAGGTTGCCGTAGTAGAAGAAGTCCCAGCCGTGCTTCGCCTTCACCGTCTTCGTCACGAAGGGGAACAGCTGGTTGCGCGCGAGATCGATGAGGCCCGCGGACGTATTCGGGCTCACCGACGTCTGGTACGTCAGGTAGAAGCCGTGCGGGCTGCCGTCGGTCGTGTGCAGGTCGATGGCGACGTGGGGGTCGTAGCGCGTCATCAGCATCGCGAGCGACCGCGCCTCGGACGACTCGAGCTTCGTGCAGTCGCGATTGAGGTCCAGGTTCTGGCCGTTCGCGCGCTGGCCCATCCCGCCGACGGGCCCGTTCTGGCGGCCGCGGTTCCGCAGGTTCACCTTCTCGTTGCCATCGGCGTTGTAGATCGGGTTGACGAGCAGCACGACCGACTTGAGCCACTCCGCGCGCTCGCCCTTCGCAATCGACCGCAGCAGCCACAGCGCCGCTTCCTTCCCCTCCACCTCGCCGGCGTGGATGTCGCCCTGGATGTAGACCCGCAGCTTCCTGGTCTTGAGGACGGCCTCGGGCGTCGCATCCGGCGCGCCGATGACCGCGAGCGGCATCGGCCGGCCCTCGTAGGTGTAGCCGTAGGTCGTCAGGTGGATCTGCGGGGAGGCGGCGGCCATCGCCTTCATGTACGAGACGACGTCGTCGTAGCTGCTCGTTTCCTGGTAGCTGGTGCGCTCGGGACGGGTCTGCATCGCGGCGCCGCCCGGCTTCCCGGTCGCAGGCTTGGCAGCCGGCCTGGCTGGGGCTTGCGCGAGGACGGGGCCTGCGGCGAGCACGGCGAGCAGGGCGGCGAGGAGAAGACGGATCCCTGGAGAGGCAGGGCGACAGGTCATGGAACGATGCTCCTTGAACAAATGCGAGGCGGGCAGAGTCTAACAAATGCGAGAGCGCGGAGGGAATAAGGAGAAACACAGAGCTTCGGCAAATGCGAGAGCACGGAGGGAATCAAAGAGAGACACAGAGACACAGAGACGGAATGTTCTGTGCTAATCTGCGCGGCGTTCCGGTCCCGTCCAGGAGGCGTCATGCTCCGACGCTCGGCCGTCGTTCTCGTCCTCCTCTCCGCAGCCATCTTCGCCGCGGCTCCTCATGCGGACGCCGGCCCCTGGGTGCGCGTCCAGTCCGCGCACTTCACGGTGTCGGGCAACGTGGGCGAAAAGCAGGCGCGCGAGGTCGCGACCAGGCTGGAGCAGTTCCGAGAGATCCTCGTCCGCATCTTCCCCGGTGCGCGCCTCGCCGTCCGGCCGCTCTTCGTCGTCGCGTTCGACAGCGAGAAGTCCTTCACGCCCTACAAGCCGCTCTACGACGGCAAGCCGGCGCCGGTGGCGGGCTACTTCACGTGGAACAGCGACGGCAGCTGCGTGACGCTGCAGCTCGACCGCGGCGAGGAGTCGTACCCGATCATCTTCCACGAGTACGCGCACCTGTTCCTGACGCAGACCTCGCGCCAGCTGCCGTCGTGGATGAGCGAGGGAGTGGCCGAGGTACCACTCTACCGTCGAACTGGTGGACCGGGGGCAGCGGGCGAACATCGGGAAGCCCGTCCTCAACCACCGCCGGCGGCTGGAACAGCGCTTCATGGGCCTTCGCGAGCTGCTGAGCGTGACGCAGGCGTCGAAGATGTGGAGCAACCGCGACGATGCGGCGTTGTTCTACGCGGAATCGTGGGCGCTGGTCCACTACCTCTCTTCCCAGAAGGGCGGCGCCGGCCAGATCGCCGCGTTCGCGCAGCGGGTGCGATCGGGCCGCCCTGACATCGAGGCGTTCGAGGAGGTCTTCGGCCCGATCAGCACGATCGAGCCCGCGCTCCGCCATTACCTGCAGAGCGGGGCCATCTTCGAGTACACGCAGTTCCACTTCAACGAGAGAGTGGACGCCGAACGGGTGCCCGCGCGGCCGATGTCGGCGGGCGAGGTCGAGGCGACGCTGGCGACGATTCTCATCCACCTCGGGCGCTCCGACGACGCGGCCCGCCACGTGGATGCCGCGCTGAAGGCCGCGCCCGATCTTGCCGAAGCGTCCGCCGTGCAGGGACTGTACGAACGCCGGGCTGGGAGCAGGGTCAAGTCGGAGCGCGCGCTCCGAACCGCGGTCGAGAAGGATCCGGCCAACCTCGATGCGGCCTACTACTGGGGGCTGTCGCTCGTCGAAACGCCGGACGGGGACCAGGCCGGGATGGAACGCGCCCTCGCCGCGTTGTCCGCCGTGGTCCCGAAGGACAATCCGCCGGCCGACGTGCTGATGGTGATGGGCGTGCTGCAGGGCCAGACGGGGCACCTGGACGAAGCCGAGGCGTCGCTGCGGCGATCGATGGCGCTGGCGCCGGGCCAGACGCGCACCACCGTGGCGCTCGCCGACGTATTCATCCGGCGGGGCAAGTTCAACGAGGCGAGGGGATTGCTTGGCCCGATGATCGCCAGGCCGAGCTATCCGGGAGAGGCGGACGTTGCGAGGTCGCAGCTGGAATGGCTGTCCCGGGCGGAGGCACAGGCGAAGCAGCGCGAGGAGATCGCGCGGATTGCCAGTCAGCCTGCAAGCGAGGCGTCAGCGCCCACTCCGACGCCGTCCACAACATCCAGTGCGCGCAGCAACGCGAGCGCGAGCGGCTTCTCGCCCATCTACCGGACCATGGGGACGGACGAGCGGCGCCAGCTTGGCATCCTGGAAACGATTGACTGCGGCCCTCACGGCCTGGTACTGGAGATCAAGACCAGCAGCGGCTCGATGCGCTTCCACGCCGCACGATTCGAAGATGTCGAATTCCTCACCTACCGCGACGACCTCCGCGGCGCGGTGATGTGCGGGCCGCGAGCCAATGCCGAGCCCGTCTACCTCACGTGGAAGCCCATCTCCGAGATCCTGCCGGCGCCGCTCGGCAAGATCAACGGACGAGGGGTGGCGGTGGAGTTCCTCCCGAAGTAACGACCGACGAAATAGGAAGAGAGACACAGAGACACCGAGGCACCGGTGCGCCCTTCCAGCGGTCGGCTCCGCCGACCGCCTGCGGCACGGACCAGCCGCCCCGTGGGAAGACGCCGCGGGCTGGAGAGCGTCTTCCCACGGCGTGGCTGGCCGCGCCGCGGCGCGCGAACGCGCGCTGGAAGGGCCGGGCCAAGAACCGGCAAAGCACCTCCCAACCTCTCCTGCAGGACATGCCGTCGCCGCTCGGCCGCCCATCGTTCGGCCGTCTCTGTGCCTCTGTGCCTCTCTTCTTAGACCAAGACGGGCGAAAGCCCCTCCCAACCTCTCCTGCAAGAAAGTGTCGTCTCCCCGTTCTCTCCTTAGAGGCAGCCACCAGTGGCTCCGGATGGCTGCCGGGGAGACTGCCATGACGCGATTCCTGCTCGTCCCGCTGTTCGTACTTTCGTTCGCCCTGGCGCTCGCCGCGTCGCCCGGGCGGCCGCCCGACACCCGCACGCTCTCGCCCTATTTCTTCGTCCAGAGCGACGACCCGTCCACCGATCGGCTCCCGCTCAAGTCCACGTCGGCGGCGGTGGACATCGTCGGGGTGATTGCCCGCGTGAAGGTGACGCAGGTCTACCGGAACGAGGGGCAGCATGCGCTCGAGGCAATCTACGTCTTCCCCGGGTCCACGCGGGCGGCGGTGCACGGCATGACGATGACGATCGGCGAGCGGGTGATCAGGGCGCGGATCGAAGAGCGGCAGGAGGCCCGGCGGCAGTACGCGCAGGCGCTGCAGTCCGGCCGCACGGCGTCGCTCCTCGAGCAGCAGCGGCCGAACGTCTTCCAGATGAACGTGGCGAACATCCTCCCCGGCGACGAGATCAAGGTGGAGCTGATCTACTCGGAGTTGCTCGTGCCCGAACGGGGAGTCTACGAGTTCGTCTACCCGACGGTGGTCGGACCCAGGGTACTCCACCACCGACGCCGCGACGGCGCCGCAGTCCGAGCACTGGGTGCAGAACCCCTACCTGCACCAGGGCGAGCCGCCGTCGGCGGCGTTCGACTTCAAGGCGCGCATCGCGGCCGGCATGCCGCTGCTGCACGTCGCGTCGCCGTCGCACCAGGTCAAGGTGGAGTATGCCGCGCCCTCACGCGCCACGATCACGCTGACCGGCGACGAAGCAGCCAGCGGCGAAGCTGGAGCTTCGCCCCACACTTCACGCACCGGCGCCGCCAGCGGCGAAGCTGGAGCTTCGCCCCACACCGCCGGGGCCGCCAACCGGGACGTCGTCCTGCGCTATCAGCTCGCCGGTGAGCGGATCGAAGCCGGCGTCCTCCTGTACGAGGGCCAGGACGAGAACGTCTTTCTGTGCATGGTCGAACCGCCGCAGCGCTTCGCCTCTGTCGCCGTCCCGCCGCGCGAATACGTCTTCATCATGGACGTCTCCGGCTCGATGAACGGCTTCCCCATCGAGACGTCGAAGGAGCTCTTGCGCAGCGTGCTCGCGAAGCTGAGACCGCAGGACTATTTCAACGTCCTCTTCTTCTCGGGCGGCACCTGGGTCCTGTCGACGACGTCCCTGGCGGCCAACGAGGGCAACAAGGCGTGGGCGCTGCAGGAGATCGCGCGGCAGCATGGCGGCGGCGGCACTGAACTGCTGCCGGCGCTGCGCCAGGCGTTCGACCTGCCGCGGGCGCGTGCGGACGTGGCGCGGGCCGTCGTGATCGCGACCGACGGCTACGTCAACGTCGAGCGCGAGACGTTCGCGCTGATTCGCGAACGGCTGGGTGATGCGAGCGTGTTCGCCTTCGGCATCGGCAGCTCGGTCAATCGCCATCTCATCGAGGGCATGGCGCGCGTTGGCGAAGGCATGCCCTTCGTGGTGCTGAACCAGGCGGAAGCGAAGGCCACGGCGGCGCGCTTCCTCGACTACATCCAGTCGCCGCTCCTGACGCGAGTCGAGGTGGCCACGCCCGGCTTCGACGTGTACGACCTGGAGCCCGGCCGGCTTCCGGACATGTTCGCGGAGCGACCGCTGGTGCTGGTCGGGAAGTACCGCGGACCGGCCGCCGGCGAGGTCGTGATTACCGGCTTCACGGGCCAGGGTCGGTTCGAGCGGCGCGTGCGGGTGGACCGCGGGCGCGCCGCGGCCGGCTACGACGTGCTCAAGGTGCTGTGGGCGCGCGAGCGGTTGTCGCTGCTCTCCGACCTTGCCATTGCCGGCGGCGACGATCGCGACCGGAAGCCGGAGGTCATTCGCCTCGGCCTCAAGTACGGCCTGCTCACGGAGTTCACCTCGTTCGTCGCGGTGGATCAGCGCGTGCGGCGCCAGGACGGTCGGGTGGAAACGGTCAGGCAGCCGCTGCCGCTGCCGGAAGGCGTGAGCGACCTCGCCGTCGGCAGCCCCGCGCCGACCCAGGCTCGCGCCATCGTGGCCGAGGCGAAGCTGCCAGGCGTCGCCGGGGGAAGCCTATCCCGCGACGCGAGCAGCGCCAACGTCCCTGCTTCAGGGCAGCTGTCGCAGCCCGCGGAGCCCTCGCGCACGAAGAGCGAGTCGTCGACCAAGAGCGAGTCGTCGATCCAGGTGGACCTCGCCGAGAACCGGCTGACGGCGAGCGGGCGGGGGACTGCGATCCCCGAGCAGCAGGCAAAGAGCATCAAGGATGCGGTGCGGCGCGCGATCAGCAGTGGCGCGTGCGCGGCGTTTCCGGGCAACACCAGCGTCGTCCGCTTGAAGATCTCTTTCAACGCGAGGGGTGAGGTGGAGCGCGTGGAGGGAACGGGTGCTGCAGCGGGAATGCCTACATGCGTCCGCGAGGCCCTGCGAACCTTCCGTCTGGCTGGCGGGACGAGCGGCTACGTGGTGGTATCGGTGAAGTCGAGGTGAGCGATCGGGAGGTGTAGGGCGAAGCTTCTGCTTCGCCGTTCCGAGGCGAACAAGAAAGTTCGCCCTACACCTGTTCCGTTCGACTGCCTACTGTCTACTGCCTACTGCCTACTTCTTCTTCGTCGCCAGCAGCTTGTTGAACGACTCGTCGTCGGTCTTGAAGTTGCGGGCGGGTTCGCCGACGCGCGTGATCCGGATGCTGCGGACCACGTCGCCCTTCTTCAGCCCCTGCAGGTCGCCGAGGCCGGCGACCACCTTGCCGAGGGCCGTGAACTTCTTGTCGGCGCCCGGGTTCTTCCCCATCGTGATGTAGAAGCCGTTGTTCGACGACACGCCGAACACGCCGGCCACGTCGTGCTTGACGGCCGGGTTGAGCACCTTGGGCAGCGGCTTGGCGATCATCACCGTCTTCTGGATCTCGGAGAGGACGATCACGTTGACGAAGCCGCCGGTGATGCTCTGGATGTTGCCGATGGGCGGGGGCGGAGGCGCGCCCGCGCCGCCGCGGCCGCCCGGCCCGCCTGGCCCGCCCGGCCCGCCGCGGCCGCCCGCTGCCGGCGGGTTCTTGCCTTCGATGATCCGCACGAAGTTGGCGGCCTGGATGGGGGCGTTCTGGTAGTCCACGCTCACCATCACCTGCCGCAGCTCGGTCATCGGCTTGTCGGCGCCGCCCACGGTTATCGCCGCGTAGAGCCCATCAGGCAAGTAGACGCCTGCCCGCGTGAGGGGCTTCTCGAGGTTTGCCACGCCGTAGGCGACCACCGCGGTCACCGTCGACGACTGCTGCTGCTGCTCGGTGTAGGGCACCAGCTCGCTGTAGAGGTCGTTGGTCGTGTGCCACGCGTACGGGTAGACGTAGTCGGTCTGCGTCCGGAACTGGAGCGTCGGAACCGACTGCATCTCGAACGACGAGGAATCGGTGCCGCCGGGGCTGGTCGCGTGCGCGCGCGGCAGCGACTTCTCCAGCTTGAACGCCCACTTCTCGTAGAGGCCGTTCAGCGGGGCAGTAATCTTCTGGAAATCGGAGTACCAGGTCTCGGGAACCGCGGCGCCCACGATCGCCATCGGCGTGGAGTCGCGGTTGATCATCATCACGACCTTGGGCGCGATCTCCGGGTGCTTCTTCAGCCACGCCTGCGAGCCCACGAGGCCCTGCTCCTCGGCGGCGAACAGGATCATGATGATCGAGCGCTTCGGCTTCGCGCCGGACATCTTGATCAGGCGCATCGCCTCCATGCCCGGCGCGAAACCCGACCCGTCGTCGATGCCGCCCGTGGCGCCGCTGAAGCAGTCGAAGTGCCCGCCCATGACGATGTACTCGTCCGGGTAGGTCGAGCCGCTTGATGGTGGCCACGACGTTGTGGTACTTGATCGGCCCCATCTTGAACCAGTTGCGGATGTCGAACTCCAGTTCCACCGGATCGCTCTTGGCCGCGAGCGCCTTGATCTCCTCGGTACTGGGTGTTCAGCAGCTTGATGTCGGGCAGGACCGGCAGCTTGTCCCACGACGAGGCGTAGCCGTCGAGGATGCTGATCGGCGGCCAGCTCTGGCCGGCCATCGTCGCCGACGGCGCGGTGGTGGTCGGCTTGGCGGACTGGATGGTGCCGAGCGCGCCGGCCTCCACGAGCGCCTTGGTGAGCGCCGGGATCAGCTGCGCGTCCGCGTATTCGGGCGTGCCGCGGCGGCCGTCGCGGCCGAAGCCGGTGCTGTCGCCGGCGATGAGCACCCACTTGCCCTTGAACGCGGCCTTGTTGCCGTTGACCTCGGCGATCGCCGCCTGCACCGCCGCTTTCTTCTTCTCGACGTTCTCGGGCGTCGTGTTGCGGCCGGGGATCGAGAACGGGTCGGCCTTGAGGATGACGACGCCGCCCTTCTGCACGCCCTTGGTGCCCGCCGTGAACGACGGGGTGCCGAAGCGGAGCGCCTTCTCGGACGGCTTGAGCATCTTGCCGAACCACGGACCGCGGTTGAAGCCGACCGGCACTTCGCCGGCCTCGTCGAGTTCCGCGTCGATGCCCCACTGCTTGAACTGCCAGACCGCCCACTGCGTAGCGTCGTTGTACGCGTTGGTGCCCGTTTCGCGTCCGCCGAAGCGGTTGCTGGCGTAGTCGTTCCAGGTCATGACCTGGTTGTCGGTCTTGCCGATCTGGATGATCTTGGCGACGGCCGAATCGTCCTGCTGCGCGCCGAGGTACACCTGAAAGCCGGCGGCCGCGGCGACGACGACGACAGCCATCACCACCCAGGATGAGAGCCGATTCCTGAACATCGAACCTCCGTTCCGACAGAGTAGGCGGTATGCGGTAGGCAGTATGCAGTTCGCCGGCGGTCGGGATCGTCCCGCTGCCTACTGCTTGCTGCCTACTACTTGCTGCCTACGGCCTACTGACTCGAATCGCAGCCGGACGGCTGCGCCGGGGATTCTACAGGAATGTCACGTTCCCCGGTAGGACAGGCGTCCCGCGTGTCGCCAGTCACGATGAAAAGCGGCAGAATTGTGACGGAAAACGGGAAAAGGACAGGAGAACGAAAACGGATACGCGGTCGGCAGGCCGTATGCAGGTGGCTTGACTGCCCGTGCCTATGCCTACTGCCTTCTGCCTTCTACTCAGAACCGCAGCCTCAGGCCGAAGGAGGGCAGCAGCGGGAGGGCGGAGCCCGGGGTGTACACCAGCCGGGGACGGTCGCTGGTCGGGTCGTACTCCAGCGTGGCGTCGAGGCTGCCGGCGTTCTTCCGGTTGAGGACGTTGATGACCTCGACGTAGAACTGCCACCGGTTCGACTGCCACTTGGGCCGAAACGTCACGCGCACGTCCACGCGGGCGAACACGGGCAGGCGGCCGGAGTTCAGGTTCTTCACGCCGTCGAGGTCGGTCGTCCAGACATACAGCCCGTTCGGGTCCGTCTGCGGGACGTACGCGATGGTCTGGCCTGCCTCGTTCTTGATGTCCTGCGCCGCCACCCGAAGGCCGACCGCCGGCGTGTAGGGAAAGCCGGATGCGACCCGAGCCGACGCGCCGAGCTCGATGAGGCGCGACACCCGCCAGGCGCCGACGGCGCTGAAGGCATGCCGCCGGTCGTAGTCGAATGCGTACTGCCTGCCGTAGGCGTCGCGCTCGGCCCGTCCCCATGTATAGGACGCCCAGCCCGAGAAGCGCTCCGACGCGCTCCCTCGCTGGTGCGAGACGAACAGGTCGAAGCCGTAGGCGCGCCCCGACGCGGCGTTCACCGGTAAGCTGGTGATTTGGGGAGACGAGGGCACGCTCGACGCGAGGTCCGCGGGGAACTGGTAGAGGGCCACCCGCGCCGCCGTCTCGGCTGGCGTCTCGCGGCGGCCGAGGATCAGGCGATCGAACGACTTGTAGTAGGCCTCGACGCGGCCGGTCAGCCCGTGCGGGAGATCCTTCTCGACGGCCCCGAGGATGTGGACCGACCGCTCGCTCCGCAGTTGCACACCCGACGTGAGGTCCACGAAGTAATCCGACTGCAGCAGCTTCTCGTAGCCCGGGCTCTGCGTGAAGAGACCGGTCGCGGCCCGCAGCCGGAGCCCTGGGGCCAGCGCCATGCCGGCGGAGACCCGCGGTGAGACGATCGTCTCCTTGGCGAGGCTGCTGTAGTCGATGCGCACGCCGGGCTCGATCAGCAGCCGCGAGCTCGCCTGCCAGCGATCGACCAGCCACCCGCCCGCGCGCCAGGCGTCCTGCCGCGAGTCGAGCAGCGACGGCAGCCCCGCTCCGCCACGCGCGCTCGATCCGTTCGCCTCGCTCAGGTTTCGATCGCCGCTGATCTCCCAGCCCCACGTTGTCTGCAGTCCGTGGATGTCGGCGCCGGCGTCGAGGAAGTGTGCGGTTGCCGCCTTCCAGCCCACCTCCTGCCGCACGGACAGGTCGCGGACCGAGACGTTTCGCGTGAAGCCGAGCGTGGCCCGGGCGAACGCCTCGGCGCCCGGCGCGTTCGAGCGAGCCGCGTCGTTCTGCACGTCGCCCGCCGCGTCCAGCGCATCGGAGTAGCGGTACCACGACGCGGTGGTGCGCGACGACACCCGCGAGCCGACCGTCGAAAAGAACGAGGCCGACACCAGGTCGTTGCGCCCGGCGTCGGTGAGGCCGAGATTGTTGCCGTTGGAGCTGTCGCTGAACGACGCGTCGGTGGTCTCGCGGCTGCGGAGCGCGAACAACGTGACGCGCTGTCCGGGCCGCCGCTCCCACACGCCTTTCGCCTGCAGGTCGCCGAACGCCGGCAGCTGCGAGTCGGTGATTCGCGCCGCCACCAGGTCGTAGTACGTGCGGCGCCCGGTGAACAGCCACGAGCCCTTCATCGAGCCGGGCAGCTTCCCTTCGAGGATGACGTTGGCGTCCGTCACGGACACGCCGAGCGATCCCGCGAACGACTTGGTCTTCGTGCCCGCGCGGTTTTCCACCACGAGCAGCGACGAGAGCCGGTCGCCGTACTTCGGGCTGAAGCCGCCCGCCGTCAGCTCGAAGTTCTCCACCGTCTCAGGATTGAAGGCGCTGGTCAGCCCAAACAGGCGATACGGGTTGTGGATCTCGACGCCGTCCATCACCGTGAGGTTCTGATCCGGCCCGCCGCCGCGGACGGCGATGCGGCTGTCGAAATCCGCGGTCGCGTTCACGCCCGGCAGCGTCTGCAGCACCCGGAAGATGTTGTCCGCGGCTCCCGCGATGCTCCGGACCTGCAGCGGGCTCACCTCGATCGTCGCCGGCGGGCGGGCAATCGCGGGCGCCGTGCCGCTCACGGTCACTTCCTCCTTGAACTGCGAGCGACTGAGCAGGACGACCTCGATCGTGACGGGCTGCGCCGACGCCACGACATCAACCTGCTCCGCCAGGTAGCCATCCGCCGCGACGACCAACCGCACCGCCCCGTGCGGCAGGGTCAGCGCGAAACGCCCGTCCTTGTCGGTGGTCGCCACCTTCGCGTCCGCCACCACCGTCGCGCCGGCGACGCCAGCCATCGAGGCAGCATCCACCACTCGACCCGTCACGTTGGCGCCGGAGGAGGCCACCTGCGCCAGGACGCCGGTGGCTCGGACCACCAAGAGGAACGTGAGGAGGAGCGTTCGAGCCGGGCGGGCAATCGACATGTACCTGTGCTAGGACGCGGAAGAGGGCGGACAGGGTCCCATCGCCGAAATCACAGGCGTGGCCGCTGCCCGCGATAGCTAGCCGGCGCAATGATAGACGATGGGGATTGTCATTGTTCGTTTTTCGCTCTTCGTTGACGGCAGTGCCCTCGTGACCCGCGTGATATACTTCGCCTGTCGGCGCGCCCTGCGCCGCCCACCGTGTTGTCCCCGCCAGAGACGAGTTCCCGATGGTGCCGGCCGCTCTTCCACTGCTGACATCCCGCGACCGCGACGAGGCCCGCCGCCTGGTGGAATCGCAGGGGCTGTCGTTCGAGGACGGCTGCGACGACGTGGTGGGCATTTACGACGAGGGCCGGCTGGTCGCAACGGCGGCGCGCGCCGGGTACGTGCTGAAGATGTTCGCCATCGACGATGGGTGGCAGGGCGGCGAGACGCTGGGACAGTTGGTCACGACGCTCGTGGATCTGGGCAGGCGCGCCGGACACGAGTCGCTGTTCGTCTACACGCGCCCGGCGAACGCTGCCAGCTTCGAGGCCTGCAACTTCCGCCTGCTGGTCGCGTGCGGCGAAGTTGCGCTGCTGGAATACGGGGGAGGGCTGGAGGAGTACCTCCACGCAAAGCTGGAGCTTTGCGCCACGCCTGAGAAGCCCTGCGCCACGCCTGAGGAGTCCGCGGGGGCCGTTGTCATCAACGGCAACCCGTTCACGCTCGGGCACCAGTACCTGGTGGAGACCGCGGCGGCGCGCGTGGGCGCGACTTTACCTGTTCCTGGTGCGCGAGGATCGCTCGGTGTTTCCCGTTCGACGTCCGCTACGCGCTGGCCCGCGACGCCGTTGCGCACGTCGAGAACGTGGTCCTGCTCGACACGTCGCGCTACGCCGTCAGCGCGGGGACCTTTCCCTCGTACTTCCTGCGGCAGCACGACGAAGCGTCACGCCTCCAGATGGAAGTGGACGCGCGGCTCTTCGGCGCGCGCATCGCGCCGGCGTTCGGCATCACGCGGCGCTTCGTTGGCGACGAGCCCTACTGCGACACCACCCGCGCCTACAACGCGGCGCTCGAGCGCGTTCTGCCGGAATACGGCGTGGCACTCGAGATCGTGCCGCGGGCCGGAGACGCGACGGGCGCCTTCAGCGCGACCCGCGTTCGCGCGGCCCTCGCCGCCGGCGACTGGGAGACGGTGGCGCGGCTCGTGCCGGAGCCCACGCTGGCGTTGCTGCGATCACGGGACGGAGCGACGCTGACGAGACGGCTGGGAATGAACGGGCTCTAGGCTGTAGGCCCAGAGACCAAAGCCGGACAGGGATCACCGATGCACATCACCACCAAGTCCACCGCCGGGACGATGCAGTCGAGCGACCTCGTCGTGCACGTCGAGCCGGCCGATCGCCTCGAGATCCAGATCGAGTCGACCGTGAAGAAGCAGTTCGAGCACCTGATCCGAGCGCAGATCGAGCGGACGCTCGCGCGCCACGGGGTCACGCGCGCCATCGTCCGGGTGAGCGACCGGGGCGCCCTCGATTACGCCATCGACGCGCGCGTGGAAGCGGCCCTCCGTCGGGCCGCGGAGGTTTAGCGTGGACAAGCTCTCATACCGCGAATGCCGCCAGGGGCGGCGCTTCATCATCCGCGTCCTGCCGGGAGCGAAGCTGGTCGACGAGCTGCTGCGCTTCGCACGCGCCGTCGAACTGCGCCACGGCACCATCGTGTCGGCGGTCGGCTCCGTGCGCGACGTCGAGTTCAGCGACATCCAGGCGGGCGCGCGCCTGCCGATCACCGAGCCGCGCATGCCCGTGCACCGGCTCGAGGGTCCGCTGGATCTCCTCGGCCTCGAGGGCAACCTCGTGCCGACCGAGACCGGCAAGGTGGACGCGCACCTCCACATCTTCGCGGCCAAGTCGTCCGGCGAGGCGGTCGGCGGCCACCTGATGGAAGCCGAGGTCTTCGCGACCTGCGAGATCATCCTCGGCGAGTACATCGTCGAAGGCGTCGAGCGCCATCACTCGTCGCGCGGCGGCGTGGACACCCTCTTCTTCGAGGAGAGCTGACATGGACCGCAGGCTGCGCCTCCGGCGCTCGCTGCTCTACGTCCCCGGCAACATGCCCGGCATGCTGCAGAACATTCCCGTCTTCGAGGCCGACGGCGTGATGATCGACCTCGAGGATGCCGTGCCGCTCGCAGAGAAGGACGCCGCGCGCCTGCTCGCCCGCAATTTCCTGCAGACCTTCCAGGTGCGATCGAAGGAAATCTTCGTCCGCATCAACGGCCTCGACACGCGGTACGCGCTCGACGACCTCCGGGAGGTGCTGCCTGCCCGGCCGGACGGCATCAGGCTGCCGAAGGCGGACGACGCCGAGGTGGTCGAGCGTCTCGACACGCTGCTGACGGAATACGAGGAGAAGCTCGGCCTCGAGATCGGGTTCTTCTCGATCATGCCGTCGATCGAGAGCGCGGTGGGCGTCCTCAACTGCGTCAAGACCGCGCAGGCGTCGAAGCGGCTGGTCGCCCTCGCCTTCGGCGCCGAGGACTACACGGCGTCGATGGAGATCCAGCGCAGCCGCTCCGGCGAGGAACTGCTCGGCGCGCGCATGCAAGTCGTCTGGGCCGCCAAGGCCGCCGGCCTTCAGGCGATCGACAGCGTGTTCGCCGACGCCAACGACATGGACGGGCTGCGCGCGGAGACGGCGCTCGTCAAGGGCCTGGGCTTCACGGGCAAGTCGCTGGTCAACCCGAGGCAGATCGACGTGGTCCACGAGGTGTTCCGGCCGAAGCCCGAGGAGATCGAGCACGCGCTCGAAGTGCTGGAAGCGATCAAGAAGGCGCGCGAGATGGGCACGGGCGTCATCTCCCTGCGCGGGCGAATGGTGGATGCGCCGGTGGTCAAGCGCGCAGCCCGCACGATCCGCACGGCCGTGGCGTTCGGAATGCTCGACTACCAGCTGTCCGACGAGGTGATCCATGGCCAG
Source organism: uncultured Acidobacteriota bacterium (assembly GCA_963724775.1). Classification (GTDB taxonomy): domain Bacteria; phylum Acidobacteriota; class Vicinamibacteria; order Vicinamibacterales; family Fen-181; genus CAVRWB01. The sequence goes on along the minus strand of CAVRWB010000008.1, from coordinate 233,170 downwards.
GAATAGCCTGGGGCGGGAGATTCCGGACGTCTGGCACGGCAAGCGGTACGACCCGTACTGCGACCCGTGGCACCGGATGCCGACGACGGACCGCGCGACGCGGCCGCTGGTGCGCCGCAACCCCGGCGACAGCAAGGTGTTGCCGTCGCTGCGCGCGGCGATCGAGCAGTCGGGCCTCCGCGACGGGATGACCATCGCCACGCACCACCACCTGCGCAACGGTGACGTTCTCCTCAACCTGATCGTGAAGGAACTCGACGCGATGGGGTTCCGCGACATCGCCATCGCGTCCAGCTCGGTGCACCCCGTCCACGCCGAGATGATCCCGTCGATTCGCAAGGGGGTGGTGACGCGCTGCGAGACGGGCGTCAACGGCCTCATCGGCGAGCTGGCGACCAGGGGCGAGATCGACTTCCCGATCGTGGTGCGGAGCCACGGCGGCCGGGCCCGCTCGCTGGTGACCGACGAAGTCCCGGTGGATGTCGCATTCATCGCCGCGCCGTCCTGCGACGAAACGGGGAACCTGAATGGCGTGGCCGGCCCGTCGGCATGCGGGAGCCTCGGCTACGCCTTCACCGACGCGCGGTACGCGCGCAAGGTGGTGGCGGTCACCGACAACCTGGTGCCCTACCCCGCCTCGCCCGTCAGCATCTCGCAGAGCGACGTGGACTACGTCGTCGTCATCGACTCGCTCGGCGACCCGAAGAAGATCGTCTCGACGACGACGCGGGTGACGCGCGACCCGGCGGGGCTGCTGATTGCGCACTACGCCGCCGAGGTCATCGAGGCGGCCGGGCTGCTGAGGGATGGCTTCTCGTTCCAGACGGGCGCCGGTGGAACATCGCTCGCCGTGGCGGACGCGATCAAGCGGAAGATGCTCGCGCAGCAGATCAAGGGCAGCTTCGGCTGCGGCGGCATCACCGGCTACTTCGTGGACATGCTGGAGGAGGGCTACTTCCGGACGCTGTTCGACGTGCAGTGCTTCGACCTGCGGGCGGTCGAGTCGATCGGCAAGAACATCATGCACCGGGAGATCAGCGCCGACCTCTACGCCAACCCGTTCAATCGCGGGTCGGTGGTCAACATGCTCGACTGCGTCATCCTGGGCGCGACCGAGGTGGACGTCAACTTCAACGTGAACGTGAACACCGAGTCGAACGGGCTGCTGCTCCACAACACCGGCGGCCACTCGGACACCGCGGCGGGCGCCAAGCTGGCTGTGGTGGTGGCGCCGGCCATCCGCGGTCGCCTGCCAATCGTCCGCGACGAGGTCACCACGATCACGACACCAGGCGAAACGGTGGACGTGGTGGTGACGGAACGGGGCATCGCGGTGGCCGACCGGCACGAGGATCTCAAGAAGGAACTGCGGCGGCGCCGCCTGCCGCTCAAGGACATCCGCGCGCTCCAGGCCGAGATCTGCGCGCTCACCGGCACGCCGCGGCCACTCGAGTTCGAGGACAAGGTCGTCGCGCTGATCGAGTACCGCGACGGCTCGATCATCGACGTCGTGCGACAGGTGCGGCCGTAGGACAGGCGTCTCGCCTGTCGGCGGCGTAGGACAGGCGTCTCGCCTGTCGACGGCGTAGGACAGGCCGTCTCGCCTGTCGCGGCGTAGGACAGGCGTCTCGCCTGTCGGCGGCCGTAGGACAGGCGTCTCGCCTGTCGCGGCGACGAGGCCCCAGCCACACGTGACTTTGGATTTGCTCCGGCGCCAACTCCTCGCGGCGCGCGACGCCCGCGCGGCCGTCATCGCGCGCCTGGCCGGCGCGCTGCCCGCCGGGCACAGCCTCGTCTTCCTCTCGCTGAACGTCCCCGGTCAGCAGAAGACATCGCCGCGCCTCGATCGGTTGTTCGGCCGAGCGCGTGCGGCGCTGGACCGCAACGCTGGAGCCTCGCGCCACACCTCCACCGCCCTGCGCCACACGTCGGCCGCCTCTGCGCCACGCCTGCGAACGGTCCGATGAGGGCCGGGATGCGCTCGGCCCATGGGGGGCGTGGGCGTGTGCCGGGCGATCCGAGGACATCAAGCGGAACTGCGTGGCGCTCGAAGAAGTACTCCTGCCGGACGGCTCCTCGACATGGACGTGTTCGACCGCGACGGCCGGCCCGTCGGTCGACGCTCGCTGGACCTCCCGGCCCGCCGCTGCCTGGTGTGCCGCGAGGCGGCCGTGGACTGCATCCGCGCGGCGCGGCATGATAGCGCGGAGCTGGCGGCCTCCGTCGCGCGCCTCCTGCACGCGGACGAATGCGCGCACTTCGCCGAGGCGCTCACGGCCGGCGCCCGCATCGAGCTGGAGTTGACGCCCAAGCCCGGCCTGGTCGATCGCCGCGACAACGGCTCGCACCCGGACCTGTCGTTCGAGCTGATGTCGCGCTCAATCGAGCTGCTGCCGCAGGACTACGACGAGCTGCTGCGTTGCGGGACCGATCTGCAGGCGTGCGTCCAAGCGGGCAAGCGCGCCGAGCGGCGGATGCTCGAGGCGATCGGGACCAACGCGCACCGCGGCTACATCTTCCTGTCGGGGCTGGTGTTGCTCGCGTTCGCCGAGGACGGGCGAGACGGCGATCACGCCAATGACAGGCGAGACGCCTGTCCGACGGAGCCCAACGACAGGCGGGACGCCTGTCCTACGGAGCCCAACGACAGGCGGGACGCCTGTCCTACGGAGCCCAACGACAGGCGGGACGCCTGTCCGACGGAGCCCAATGACAGGCGAGACGCCTGTCCGACGGAGCCCGACAGGCGGGACGCCTGTCCTACGGAGCCCAACGACAGGCGGGACGCCTGTCCTACGGAGTGGTTGCGGCGCTCGATCGCCCGCGAAACCCGGCGCCTGCTCGCGCTCAGGCCGGCGCCGGGCGGGACGCACGGCGCGCAGCTGCGTCAGCGCCATGGCGCGGGCGGCATCCACGCCGAGGCGCTGGCCGGTCTCCCGTCGGTGTTCGAGCATGGCCTTGCCGCACTCGACGCCGCCCGTGGGCGCTTCGGTGCGACCGACACAGCACACCACTGGCTGATGGCGGCGTTGATGACGAGGGTCGAGGATACGACCGCGCTCCACCGCTGCGGCGCCGCAGGGCTGGCGCGGCTGCGCGCAGACGGGCAGCAGATCCGGCAGGCGATCGAAGAGGGCCGCGATTACCTCGCGCTGCTCGCCGAGCTGAACGACGTGTACCGCGCGATGGGCCTGACGATGGGGGGCGTGGCGGATTGCATGGCGATCACGATCGCGGTGCAGGAGATCGAGCGTCTAGAACCGCAGCCCCACCGAGATCGGCAGAAAGCTCGCTGACGCGCTTCGCGAGCCGCCGGCGGCGCTCGTGAAATTCGGGCCCACCACGTAGTAGTAACGCGCTTCGACGACGACCAGCGCGGTCAGCCCCGTGCGGAAGGCCACGCCGCCGCCCGCGTTGAACCCCCAGTCATCCGACTTCTTGATCCCGAGCCACCGGTCGAAGCCAATCGCCTCGGCGCTGCACTGCAGCCACTGGGGCTCGCACGCCGACGCGAGGCCCTGATCGTTGGCCGCCGTCAGCTGCACCCGCCTTCGGAAGAACGTCGGCCCGCCCATTACGAAGACGCGCGTGCCGCCCGCCGTCGTGCGCGACCACGCGAGGTCGAAGCTGACGAAGTGCATCTGAGACTTGCTCCTGACCGATTCCTGCCGGAAGGCGGGCAGCAGCGGACCGAGGGCGACGTCTATCAGCTTGTTGACGGTCCCGTAACGGTCGTAGAGATAGTCGGCGCGCAGGGCCAGCGACAAGGGCAGCCTCACCTCGCCGGCCACGCCCACGTTCCAGCCGATCCCCATGGCGTCGCGCGCGGCCCCCGAGACCGGCAGCGTCGCGCCGCCCAGCACCGACACCGCGAAAGGCCGGTCCTGTGCGGCTGCCGGCACGGCGGCGGCGAGAAACGGGGCTGCCGACGCGGCCAACAGAAAAGCGGAATGCGGAAAACGAAAAAGTCTCACCTCAGCAGGATACAACCGGCCGGGCGAAACGGGGCGGCAATCCTCCGGATGGGGCCAAGCCGCGCTATGATGGTTACGCTTTGGCGCTCCGCGGACCCCGGCTCACCCTCGCTGCCCTCGTCATCCTGCTGTCCGGCGCCGCCGGTGCGGCGCGCGAAACGCCGTCCGGCCAGGCGGCGCCACGGACGGCCCAGCCGTTCACTATCATCTCGCACGAGGGGCGGCGCCCGCTGCCCGCCTCGCAATCCGGCGACCAGTGGATGGTCGCGCTCGACGATCTGGCGCCGATCTTCCAGCTGACGGTTCGCGAGGACACGATCGCCGGCGGCGTCAGCGTCGGCTACAAGAACAAGACGGTCGTCCTGACCCCCGGTCAGCCGGTTGCCTCGGCGGGCGGCCGCCTGGTCTCGCTGCCGGCACCGCTCACGCGCGACGGGCGCCGCTGGCTCGTCCCGGTCGATTTCCTGCCGCGTGCGCTCGCGGTCATTTACGACAGCCGGCTCGAGCTCCGCAAGAACTCGCGCCTGGTGCTCGTCGGCGACGTGCAGGTGCCGCGCGTCACGGTCCGCCAGGAATCGAACTCGGGCCAGGCTCGCGTCACCCTCGACGTTTCGCCGCGCACGCCCCACACGATCGTCCAGGAGCCGAACCGCCTCCTGGTCCGCTTCGAATCCGACGCCCTGGACGCGTCGCTGCCAACCTTCGCACCGCAGGGCCTGCTGCAGGCCGTCCGCCTGGCCGACCCGGCGTCGACGATCGCGCTGGACCTCGGGCCGCGCTTCACCAGCTACCGCGCGTCGGCGGCGCCCCAGGACGCGGCAAGCAGCCAGATCATCATCGACCTGGTGGCGTCCCCCGACCCGGCCAACCCGTCGTTCCCGCGGCCCGTGACGCCACCACCCCCTGTTCCCGAACTGCCACCGCCCGGCGTCGCGCCAGCGCCCGCGCTGCGCACGATCGTCATCGACGCCGGCCACGGCGGCGAGGAAACAGGCGCGCGCGGGCCGGGCGGCACGGTCGAGAAAGACGTGACGCTGGCGGTCTCGCGGCGGCTCAAGGCGGCCATCGAGGCGCGCCTGGGTGTGCGCGTGCTGCTCACGCGGGACGGCGACCAGACGGTCGCACTCGACGACCGCGCCGCGCTCGCGAACAACAACAAGGCGGACCTCTTCGTCAGCCTCCACGCCAACGCCTCCGTGCGCAAGGACGCGAGCGGCGCGGAGATCTTCTACCTCACCGCGGACGAGTCCGGCGAGGAGGCGCGCCGCGTCGCGGGCGCGCGGCAGTCGCTCCCGGCCCTCGGCGGCGGCACCCGCGACATCGAGATGATCTTGTGGGAGATGGCGCAGGTCCGCTACCTCAGCGACTCCGCGGCGCTGGCGGGCGCCCTCGAGGAGCAGTTCCGCGGCCGCGTCCGCCTCAACTCGCACCCGGTGCAGCAGGCGCCCTTCCGCGTGCTCGCAGGCGCCAACATGCCGGCAGTCCTCGTCGAGATCGGCTTCGTCACGAACCCGGACGAGGAGCAGCAGCTCCTCTCGGACGCCTATCAGAACACGCTCGTGCAGGCGCTGGTGGACGGCATCCTGCGCTTCAAGGAAGTGTCCGACCGGATGCGCCAGGCAGCGCCCGGGGACCGCCGATGACCGCGGGCCGCGTCACCGCCTGGGCGGTCGTCATCGCGCTGGTGGCCGGCGCCCTTGGCGCCGCCGCGTTCTTCGTGCCGCGCTGGCTGGCCGAGCCGGGGGAGCGCGCCGCTCCCGCGGAACCCGCCCCCGCTCCGGCGGCCCGCCACATCAAGGCCACGCTCTTCTACGTTTCCGACGACGGCCTGGGCCTCGTGGCGGTGGAGCGCGAGGTGCTGTTCGGCAACGGCGTGGTCGACCAGGCGAAGCGGATCGTCGAGGCGCAGCTGGAGCCGGCAAACGCCCCGCTGACATCGGCGGTCCCCCCGGGAACGACCTTGCGCGCGGTGTATCTCTCGGAGCGCGGCGAAGCGTTCGTCGACCTGAGCCCGGAGATCTCCTCCGCGCACCCCGGCGGCGCGCTCAACGAACTGCTCACTGTCTACTCCATCGTCGACGCGGTCACCACCAACCTCCCGGCCGTGACCGCCGTGCAGATCCTCGTGGACGGGCACGAAGTGGACACGCTGGCCGGCCACGTGGACCTCCGCCGCCCGCTGCCGAAAAGCACGCTGATGATCCAGGCGGCGAGCCCCCGGACAAACAATTGAAGAGGTGCGGGCGACCACAACGGTCGCCCCAACGCTCGACGCTCAACGCTCGACGCTCAACGCTAGACGCTCAACGCTAGCGCAACGCGAAGAGATCCCTATGCCCCGATTCGACAGCCGCGCGGCCAACGCCCTCCGGCCCACCCGGTTCACGCCGCACTTCAACAAGCACGCCGAGGGGTCGGTGCTCGTCGAAGTCGGCGACACCCGCGTCATCTGCACCGCCAGCGTGGAGGAGCGGGTGCCGCCCTTCCGGCGCAACAGCGGAAAGGGCTGGGTGACGGCCGAGTACGGGATGCTGCCGCGCGCCACGTCCACCCGCAGCCAGCGCGAGGCGTCCGCCGGCAAGGTGGGCGGCCGCACGCAGGAAATCCAGCGCCTCATCGGCCGGTCGCTGCGCGCGGTCACGCGCATGGAGGAGATGGGCGAGCGGACGGTCTGGGTGGACTGCGACGTCATCCAGGCGGACGGCGGAACGCGGACGGCGTCGATCACCGGCGGCTTCGTCGCGCTCGCCCTGGCGCTGCGGCGGCTGCGCGAGCAGGGAGTCCTCGCGCGCGTGCCGCTTGCGGACTACGTCGCCGCGACCAGCGTCGGCGTCGTGGAGGGCGAAGCTGCTCCTCGACCTCGCCTACCAGGAAGATTCACGCGCCGAGGTGGACATGAACGTCGTGCAGACGGGCGATGGCAAGTTCATCGAGGTGCAGGGGACCGCCGAGGGGGCGCCGTTCGATCGCGCCGCGCTCAACGCGCTGTTGGACCTGGCTGCGGTCGGCATCAAGGAACTGAACCGGATGCAGCAGGAGATCGTGGGCCCGCTGGGGTAAGGGAGGCCTCGTGATCCGCCACCTGCTGCTCGCGACGACGAACGCGGGCAAGCTCCGGGAAATTCGCGACGTGCTCGCGGGGCTGGACATCGACGTGTCCACGCTCGCGGACTTCCCCGCCATCGACGAGGCCGAGGAGCACGGGGCGACGTTCGCCGAGAACGCGCGGGCGAAAGCGCTGCACTACGCGGCGGGCACCGGGCGGCTGGTGGTGGCGGAAGATTCGGGCCTCGAGATCGACGCGCTCGACGGCGCGCCCGGCGTGCAATCGGCCCGGTTCGCCGCCGCGGAGGCGCCCGGCTATCCCGAGAAGTTCGCGCTGATCTATCGCCTGCTGCGGGAGCGCACCGGCAAGGTGGAGAGCACCGCGCGGTTCGTGTGCGCCCTGGCGCTCGCCGAGTCCGGGCGGGTGATCTTCGAAGCCGAGGGCCATGTCGAGGGGCGGATCGTGGACCCGCCGCGCGGCACGGGGGGGTTCGGCTACGACCCGATCTTCTACTACCCGCCGTTCGACGCCACGCTTGCCGAAGTGGACGCCGTCCGCAAGGCATCGGTCAGCCACCGCGGCCAGGCGTTCGGAAGACTGAAGGATTACCTCCAGAGCAGACGGTAGGGCGGAGAAGTTGGAACGGAGAACTGCAGAAGGCAGACACGGTCAACGGAAAGGCAACTGGACTCAGGTTTGGCCGCAGGCGGGCACCTCAACGGTACCCGCCCGGGATCTTGATGGCAGGGGCACGGGTCGGCTCAGTTGCACGCCGGCGTGCGGCGGCCGGACCGTCCCGGTGGGTGAATGAAGTCGGCGCGTGCCGACAGGGAACCCGACGTTACGAAACCGCGTCTGCCTGCCTCCGCACGAACGCCCCGTCGGGCGTGCGCGAGAGGAACCGGGCGTCGACAAGCGCCATCAACAGCGCGTCGCACACGCCACGGTCCAAATGCCACAGGCGCTGCGCTTGCGACCGGGTCAATCGCAGTCCAGGCAACTCGAGGTACTCTCCCTGGATGCGCTCCAGGATGTCGTGGATGCGCGTGCCCGAACTCACCATCCCTCATTCTCCTGATCTAGTCGGGTCCTCGCGCGGCGCAGCACCATAAGCAACCGCGAGGCCAGTGCCGGGAGGGGGATGACGGGCTTGCCGGCTCATCGCCGGTAAGCGACACGCGGGCGGACACTTGCAGGAGGAACCGCCAGAGCCGGCCAACGGACGAGATGGGTTGGCACGGCTCCTGGCTGTCTTCACACTAGACGGTGGCTGTCGGGAAAGCATGCAGGGCTGTTGAGCTTTCTGCACGCGGGTCCGCCGGGGGACAGGGCAGAAAGTGCCGAGCCCCCAGCCGGGAAAGACACCATGGTCAAGCGCGAAGCGAGCGAGCCGGCCCACGCGCCGGGGCCCGAGCAGGTCCGACTGGATGTCTGGCTGGATGTCGCCTGCCTGTTCAAGACCCGCTCGGAGGCGCAGAAGGCCTGCAACGGCGGCAAGGTCGAAGTGAACGGCCAGGCGAGCAAGCCGCACCGGCTGCTGCGGGTGGGTGACGAACTCCGGATCACGCGCGGGCACGGACGGCGGCAGATGGTGGCGGTGCAGGCGGTCGCGGAGCACCACGTGCCGAAGGCCGAGGCCCACGCGCTGTACGAGGACCGCACGCCGCCGCCAACCCCCGAGGAGATGGAGCGGATCGAGATGGAGCGCGCGTTCCGCCGCTCGTTCGGCGCGCCGCCGCCTCGCGCGCCCGACAAGCGCGAGCGCCGCGCGTTGCGCAAGTTGAAGGGGCGTTGAAAGGCAGGCCCGAACGGCCTGCCCCACACGACGATTAGACCGGATCTTCCGTCAGTTCCCGCCAGCGGCCGGTGCGCGCGGAGTAGTGATAGCGGGCGTCGCACGCGGGGCAGAGGAAGCGGTGTTCCATCGACGCCTGACCCGACAGGCCTTTCGCCACGTAGCTCCGCTCCACTTCCAGCATCACCCGGCATCGCGGGCAGGGCTTGGGCTGCGGCGCGACGAGCGCCTCATCAGGAGCCGTGCGCGTAACCGTGTCGGGCTGATTGCGGATCGTCAGTTTCGGCATCGGGACACTCACTCCAGGCTGCGACTGGGGGGAATTTGAATCATAACTCTCCAGGCGGCCAATCGCCTAGCCTTCCGGCACCCCGACGCCTGAAACAGCGCGCCGCAGCCGTCCGCGGCGCCGCGCAATACGCGTCCGACCCGTAACCTTTCAGGACAGCGGGCGTCGCCGCGCCCGACACACCGCCCGCGCCGTTCCCTCCACGATTCCGCCGCTCCCCTTGCACTCCCAACGCGAAATCGAGCGAAACCGCCGGCGATCAGCCGCGTCCGCATGCGCCCGGACGCTGGCACCGTCGTTGCTCGGTTGTTCAGCGCCTCACCGAAACCGTTCCCCAAGGAGCATCGCCGTGGTGCTGTCGGATCTCGTTGAACGTCTCCGGACTGATTCTGGCGAGCGCCAGCGGCGCCGCCACGCCGCCACGCGATCGAACGGTGCAGACCCTCGCCAGGCCCCCGCGCCCCAGGCGCCGGCCGACCGCGCGGTTGACGAACGCACCATGGCACGGACCCTACCCTATGGCCGCCCCCCGCTTTCTTGCCGTCGTGGATGACGACGAACGGTTCTCCGCGTACCTCAGGACCTTCCTCGAGGTGCGCGGCTATGCCACGCGCTGCTACACGCGCGGCGAACAACTGCTCGCCGCCGTGCGCTCCGGCGACGCCCCGTCGCTCGTCCTCCTCGACCTGACGATGCCCGGCGTGGACGGTCTCGGCACGCTCCGGACCTATCGCGAGTTGCAGCCGGAAGGACAGGCGATCGTGCTCTCGGGCCAATCGCGCGCCGCGACGATCGTCGAGGCGCTGAAGCTCGGTGCCGCGGATTACGTCGTGAAGGCGGAAGAGACGGCGCCGTTCGACGAGACCGAGCTCGAAGCCGCCATTCAGCGCGCCCTCACTCGCCGCCCGCCCGCTCCAGCGCCCGCGGCGCCTCCGCAGCGCGCGAGCGATAGCGACGAGCCGGAGCGCGCGTGGTGGCAGGGCGAGGGCCCGATGCGCGAGGTCGCGCGGATGATCGACCGCGTCGCAGACAGCGACGTCACGGTGCTCGTTCGCGGCGAGAGCGGCGTGGGCAAGGAACTGGTGACTCGGGCGCTGCACCGGCGCTCGGCGAGAGCCCGCGGCCCGCTCGTCAAGGTCAACTGTGCCGCGCTGCCTGCCGAACTGCTCGAAAGCGAGCTGTTCGGCCACGAGCGGGGCGCGTTCACCGGGGCCGATACGCTGCGCATCGGGAAGTTCGAGCACGCCCACGGCGGCACGATCCTTCTCGACGAGATCGGCGAGATGTCCGCGCGGCTGCAGGCGAAGCTGCTCCACGTGATGCAGGACGGCACCTTCACGCGCCTCGGCAGCAACAAGCCGGTCTCGGTGGACGCCCGCGTGATTGCCGCAACCAACCGCGACATCGAGCAGATGATCGCCACCGGGGAGTTCCGCGAGGACCTGTACTACCGCCTCAAGGTGATCGAAATCGTCGTCCCTCCGCTGCGCGAGCGGCGCGATGAAATCCTGCGGCTGGTGGCCCACTTCCTCGACCGGTTCAGCACGCAGTACGGCCGCCCCCGGCCGACGGTGCCGCCCACCCTGGAGGAGCGGCTCCTCTCGCACACCTGGCCGGGCAACGTGCGCGAGCTGGAAAACTGCCTCAAGCGGTACGTGCTTCTCCAAAGCGCATACCTCATCGAGCGTGAACTCGCCGCGCAGCGCTCGGCCTCCGCCGACGCCAACCCGGCGTGGAGCGGCACGGCCGCCCCGCTCCCAGCAGAGCCGGCGCACGAACTCGCCGGGATGGTCGCGAGCGACGGACACTCGGTGGAGACGTCCATTCCGGACGGCGGGGCGATCCAGGAAGACCTGGTCGAAGAGGACGTGGAGCCGCTCGCGAGAACCCTTCCCGCCATCGCGCGCGAAGCGGTCGAACGGGCGGAAAGGGTCGAGATCGAGCGCGCCTTGTCGGCGTCGCGATGGAACCGCCGGCGGGCGGCCGTCCAGCTGGGAGTCAGCTACAAGACGCTGCTCAACAAGATCCGGGAATTGGGGATTGACGCGGATTGATGGCCTGCTCCCAAAGAAGACCTCGGAAGTCTCTCCGGAAAGAGCCCCCGAGGTCTTTGAGAATGTCTACGCCCGTTTCCGCCGGCGGACGCGATAGGCCGCGAGGCCTGCCAGCCCGCTGCCGAGCAGCACGAGGCTGGCGGGTTCCGGTGTCGGCAGTGGCTGTCCATTGGAGCCCAGCCTCGTCGTCCCGCCGGTGAACGCCGCGCTGGTCAGCGTGAGACGGTAGTCGCCGATGGCGTCGCCGTCCCAATCGCCGACCTGGTCCACCATGAAGTTCAGCGTCGCGGAGCTGCCAGCCGCGTGCGGGCTCGACAGGAAGCGCTTCGCCTCTTCCAGGCCGATCTCCTGGAACCCCCTGCGCGCGTCGTCGCCATCTCGCGCGGCGTCGCGAAGGAACGGATCTACCGATCCGAAGTCCCAGGTTCCCATTAATTGCCCATCCACGACCGAGACGTCGAACCGGGCCCTGAAGCTGCTGCTGTCCCAGCTGTCCCTGTCGGGAATGACCATCTGGGTCACGCCGGCCCTCGTCGCCGTGTTGAGCTTGATCGAGTCGGCGCTGGCGATCGGCGCGTACGCGAGGAAAACGAGCGCGCACGCGGCAACCGCGCCAACTACCCGATGTGTCATCGATGCATCCTCCCTGGCCCCGCGACCCTCGGCCGTGCTCACGCCGGCATGGCGTGGATTCGTGGAGTCGCTTCGTCCGGAGGCAAGTAGGGTGCCGCGACGCCCGCCCGTGGAATTGGAACGAGCCCTATGCACCTCTCATTGACCGCGTGGCCCTTGTCAGCGGCGCTGCTCCTTGCCTCTTGCGGAGGCAGCTCGTCGCCCGCGGCGCCATCCACCTCGACGTCCGCACCGGGAGGCGGGGCGTCTGCGTGCGCCGCCATTTCGCCGCTCTCGCTGGCACCCTCTCTTTCGATCGTCAATGGCGCCACCTGTTCCAGCGCCAACTCCGCGGTCGTGCTTCTCAACATGCGCGACGGGGCCGGCGGCGCCGTCGGGTCGTGCTCGGGGACGGTCATCGCCCCGCGCGCGGTCCTCACCGCGGCGCACTGCCTCGGCAGCACGACGACGCTCGTCAAGGTGTACCGCGGCAGCGGCCTGCAGGTGAACTCGGTGTCGTTCAGCGCGTACCCGGGCTATCGCGAAAACGACACCTCGGCGCTGGACGTCGGCGTGGTGCTCACCGGCGACGACTTGCAGCGGCCGGCGATGCCGCTGCTGGGCGCGCGCGATGCGCGACCGGGCGACCAGGCGGTCGTGGCTGGCTGGGGCCTGAACCAGTTCGACGAGGGGACGACGTTGAGGGCGGGCTTCACGACGATTTCAGAGGTCGGGCCGGCGTTCCTGAAGACGCTGTTCGCCAATGGCGGGTCCGCGGCGGGTGTCTGCAACGGCGATTCGGGCGGACCCCTCCTGGTTTCCGAGAGCGACACGTGGGCCGTGGCCGGGGTAACGTCGGGGTTGAGCGGGACCGGCTGCGTGAGCGGCACCGCGTTCTTCGCCAACGTCCGCAACCCGGACATCTCCGCCTTCATCCGGGGCTTGGTCCCCGGCGCGGCGCTGAGATGAGTGGTTTTACGGATTCTCAGTAATCCACCCTGTACACCCGAACCGATTCCGGCGGTAGCTTCACCTTGACGGCGAGTGTCGTGCCATCGACGGGCACGGGCTGGCCGGTGACGAGTTCCTTTGCCGAGGAGGGGCGCGAGCGGAGCGGCAGGAGATAGTCCGCGTCGGCCGCCTGCTGGGCGTGGTTGAAGAGAAACAGCAGTTCTGCGCGCGGCGCGATCATGCGTCTCGCCTCGACGAATGCGCTGGAGCGGAGCGGCGGCCGCGCGAGGCCGGCCCACTCGACGAGCGCGTCGGCCAGGGGATGCATCGGCACCGGCTCCTGCTGGTTCCGCTCGCCGGCGAAGGTCCCGAGCAGCAGCGCACGGCCGCTGCCGTGGGCCCGCTCGTAGGCGGCCGGCTGCCCGTCCTCATAGGTGGCGGCCACGCGCGCCGTTGGGTCGATCGCCTCGAAGCGCTCCGAGAAGCTCGTGCCGGTAAAGCGCCGCTCGCCCCACCGCACCTGGACCTCCTTGACCGGCAGCACCTCGGTCTCGCGCACGCCGAACATTCGATGCCAGCCGAATCCAGGCAGGATCGATTCTGCGTGGCCCCGCTCGTCCTGCCAGCCGGGCCGGGCCTCGACGAACAAGTGGCCGCCGCGCCACACATACTGCTCCAGCGTCGTGGCCATCGCCGACGTCAGCAGGATCGGGCACGGCACGACGACCAGCTTGTAGCGGCGGAGCCCGTCAGCCGTCAGCTCGCGGGCGCTCGGGAAGTCGACCGGGATGTTGCGCTCGAAGAACATCCGGTGATAGCCGGCCACCGCGCGGTGAATCGATCGCCGATCGCCGTACGCCTGCTCCCCGCCGAGCAGGGGCACGAGCGGGTTGAACACCACCGCCACTTCGGCGGCCTGCGGCTCCGAGGCGAGCAGCACGTCCGCATTCGCGCCCACCAGCCGCGCCGTCGCACCCGCGCCGCGCGCCCGGTCCGTCACGGTGCCATCGAGGTGTGACCAGGCCGTAGCCGCCGGCCTCGTAGCCCGTGCTCATGGGATAGAACGCGTAATAGCTGACGGCTCGCGCGCCGCGCGAAACGAGGCCCCAGGTATAGAGCGAAAGGTCGGACGCGGTGATCGGGTTGCCGGCGATGATCCCGTGGACGCCGTAGCCGGCCTGCAACTCGCCCACGTAGAACCCGCGGTCGCCGGTCACGGCGCGCGCCATGTCCATCACCAGCGCCCGTCGCTCCAGCGGGAAGTCCCGGTCCGGCGACGTCAGCTTCGGGTAGAAGCTCGTGCCGAAGAAATCGACCGCGTCTTTCATCAGGTAGTCGTCGGACGCGTCCATCGCGTCGGCGAGCGTGCGGAAGACCGGCGAGGGGTTGGGCGCGTGGCTCGTCACCACGTGCTGCCGGTCCACCTCGCGGACGGCGTCCGCCCGCGACCGCAGGTCGGCCGCGATCTTCTCGCCGATGTAGACACGCCAGTCCATGAAATCGGCGTAGGTGAGGATGGTGCCGAAGCGCGGGGGCTCCACCTCCTGCCACGCCGAGAAGGTGCGGTACCACGCGCGGTTGAGCGCCTCGATGCTGCCGTGCTTCCCTTGCAGCCATTGGCGGAAGCGCGCCATGCTGTGCGGGCAGTAGCAGAACTGGGCGTTCGGGATGTAGGCCGGCTGCGCCCAGTTCATTACCGCCGGCTCGCTCCAGAGGTCGTACGCGTGGAAGGCCGCGCTCTTCGACGCGCGGCGCGCCACCTCCTTGAAGAAGCCCGTCACCGCGGCGCGCACACCCGGGTGGTCGAAGCAGTAGCCCGGCGCAGCCTGCGACGGGATCGCGGTGCCGTCCTGCGATACGAAGCGGCCGTCAGGGAATTTCCGGCCCACCCATTCCGGCGCCGAGTCCACGTAGACCTGGACGATGACTTTCAGCCCCGCCTCCTCGGCGAGCTCGAGCATCAGGTCGAGGTTGTCGAGGTGATACTGCCCTTCGCGCGGCTCGCCCGCGCTCCACTCCACCCACGTCCGGACGGTATTGAAGCCGAGGCTCTTGATCTTCTGCAGGTCCTCGCGCCACTCACGCTCGGACGCCGGCCCGATCTCGGACAGCATCGGCGCGCGCGCCTTCCCGCCGCTGTACCACACGGCCATTGGAAACAACGGCACAGGGGCTGGCGCCGCGGCGAGCCCCGCCAGCGCGGCAACGAGGATGCAGGACAGCAGGATCCGTGAGCGCGGACATGGTCGTGTGTTCAGACCTGTTGGAGGACGCGCCGAGGCGGCCATTCTACTCCCGTAGGACAGGCGTCTCGCCTGTCGTCCCGCAGGACAGGCGTCCCGCCTGTCGCGACACTGGGACGGGCTACTGCGACGGCTCTTGGGGAATGAGGATCCAGAGGATCGCGTACGGAACGACGCCGGGAAGGCCGCCTGGCAGCAGCAGCAGGATCCAGACGAGCCGAGACAGCCAGATCGGCACGTTGAAGCGATCGGCAAGGCCGGCCGCCACGCCGGCGATGACCTTGTGCCGCCTCGAGCGGTAGAGACGCGGATAGGCACTCATCTCTGCTCCTCTATTCAAAGGACGTCGCGCGGCAGACCCGGGTTGCACCGTGCGCCGACCGCGCCGGCCAACGCGGCACCAGTCCACCCCGTCTAACAGGGCAGGATTCGGATCCGACGCTGGTCCTCTATCACGGGAGGCGGGTACATGCGCGGTCTCTTGCAGGACGTCGGGTACTTTCTGCGCACGCTGGCCAAATCGCCGGGGTTCTTCGCGGTGGCCGTGCTGACGCTTGCGCTCGGCATCGGCGCCAACACCGCGATCTTCTCGGTCATCAATGCCGTCCTGCTGCGCCCGCTGCCCTTTCACGAGCCCGACCGCCTGGTGCGGCTCTTCGAAACCGAGGCCGCGCCCGGCAACTACCCGTTCACCGGCCCGGATTACCTCGATTGGCAGGCGCAAAACCGGACGCTGGAGGCGTCGTCGCTCTTCACCTGGTACCGCCGCGCCAACGTCAGCGGCGGTGGGCAGCCCGAATCAGCCTCGGCCGTGGACGCGGAGGCGAATTTCTTCGACGTGCTGGGCGTCCGGCCGCTGCTCGGGCGGACCTTCCTTCGCGGCGAGAGCGCGGGCGGCGCGCGGGTGGTCGTCCTCAGCTACGGCTTCTGGCAGCGCCACTTCGGGGGAGACCGCGCGATCGTGGACCGGCCGATCGAGTTGAACTCCGAGCGCTACACGGTCATCGGCGTCATGCCCTCCTGGTTCAACTACCCGAAGGGCGCGGAAATCTGGGCGCCGCTCGACATGTCTCCGAAGAACCTCGGATCGCGCGGGTCGCACAGCTACCTGGCGATCGGCCGCCTCAAGCCCGGCGTCACGGTGAGCCAGGCGCTGGCGGACCTGTCGGTGATCGCCCGGCGACTGGAGAAGCAGTATCCCGATTCGAACGAGAAGGTCGGCGCCGCCATCGTCCCGATGAAGGAGCAGCTGACCGGCTCGTCGCGGGAGCCGCTGCTGATCCTCCTCGGCGCCGTCGCGCTCGTGCTGCTCGTCGCCTGCGCCAACGTCGCCAACCTGCTGCTGATTCGCTCGGGCGGGCGCCGGCGCGAGCTGGCGATCCGCGCGGCGCTCGGTGCCGGGCGCTGGCGCGTCGTGCGCCAGCTGCTCACCGAGAGCGTCCTCCTCGCCCTCGCCGGCGGCGCGGCCGGCCTGGCCGCCGCGTGGTGGGGCGTCCGCCTGCTGCAATCCGCCAAGTCCCTGCCCATCCCGCTCGTGAACCCGATTCGCGTGGACACCTCCGTCCTGCTGTTCACGCTCGCCGCGGCCCTCGTCACCGGCCTGATGTTCGGAATCCTCCCCGCGCTCCAGGCGTCGGCCATGCGGCCGGGCGAAGAGCTCAAGTCGAGCAGCCACGCGATGCTCGGCACCGGCGCGCGCGCGCGGCGCCTGCGCGACGGGATCGCGATCGCGGAAATCGCCCTGTCCCTGGCTCTCCTCGTCGGCGCCGGCCTGCTGCTCCGCAGCTTCGACAACATGCGCCACGCCGAGACCGGCGCAAACACGCGCAACGTCCTCACGATGGCGATCAACCTGCCCGCGACGAGATACGCGACGCCCGTGGCTCGCCGCGCGTTCTTCGACCGGCTGCTCGAACGCGTGCGCTCGTCTCCCGGCATCCAGGCCGCGGCGGCCTCGACGCAAATCCCGCTCGAGGGCGGGAGCAACGGCTACATCACGGCGCCGGGGCAGGACCCCGCCCGCCTCAAGAACCAGCTCTTCGAGTGGAACTACGTCACCCCCGACTACTTCCGCACCTTCGGCATCCCGCTCCTCCAAGGCCGGAACTTCGCGCAGCAGGACGAGGACCAGGCCGCGGAGGTGGCGCAAAAGCTGGACGAGATCTTCTCCGCGCCCAACCCCACGCCCGCGGCCGTCAAGGGCCTCTCGTGGCACGCCGTCGTGAACCGCGCGATGGCGCGCCTGGTGTGGCCCAAGGAGGATCCGATCGGAAAGACGTTCGTGATGGGCGGCGCGCTCACGGTGCAGGTGATCGGCGTGACCGCCGATGTGAAGGCGCGGGGGATCCGCAGCGAGGTCGTGCCCCAGGCATACCTGCCCTTCGCGGGCGCCCTGAGCGGCCCGGGATTCAGCCGTTACCTCGTGGTGAAAACGGCGGCCGCGCCGATGACGCTGCTCCCGTCCGTCCGCGCGCACGTCAACGCGCTCGACTCCACGCTCGCCGTCATTCAGCCGCGCACGATGGACGATGTCGTGTCCGACGGCATGGTGGACACCAGCCTGCAAACGTGGCTGCTGGGGATCTTCGCCGCCCTGGCCGTCGTGCTCGCCGCCGTCGGCCTGTACAGCGTCATGGCGTTTCTCGTCGCGCAGCGGAAGCACGAGATCGGGATCCGGGTGGCGCTGGGTGCCGAGCGCGCGGATCTCCTGCGGCTCGTCCTCGGCCACGCCGCCAGGCTGGTGGCCGTCGGCCTGCTCGCCGGCGTGTGCGGCGCGCTCTGGCTCACCCGGCTGATTCGCGGCCTGCTCTTCGGCGTCGCCGCGAACGACCTCTGGACCTTCGCGGGGGTGTCCTCCCTGCTGGCCCTCATCGCGCTTGCCGCCTGCGCGATTCCCGCCCGCCGGGCGATGCGCGTGAACCCCATCGTCGCGCTACGGTACGAATAGAAAGGGCCCGCCGCGAATCAGCCTCATCCACAGACGCCGCGACAAAAGGCGCCTCGGAAGGAGACTATTTACCAACTAACAGATTCGTTAGCACGCAAGGCCTTACCGTAGAGTTGTTTACGGGGCATGGCTCGCGCGGCAGGAACGGACGCCTTTTTGCCCTCATCAGTTCCCAAGGATGAGGTCCCCATGCTGCTGACAGAGAACATCGCTTTCCGCGTGCGCGAGTGGATGGATCGTGAGACCCCGGAACCCGACCTGGTTCCCCGGTTCCGCCGGCTATGGACCGAGCCTCATGTGACGCCGGCCCGCGAACGGGCGCCCGGCCGTACCTCCACGCTGCTGAGGCGGCTGCCCCTGCTGCACGCCCGGTCTGGGTCATAGGCGTTACACCTTCACGCCGAAGGCGCGCGCAATCTGCTCGGGCGGCCGTCGGCTGATCGTCTCGTTCACCTGGATCGTGCCCTCGGTCGCCCCCTTCGGGCCGCCAAGGACGATGCCGTCCTGCGAGAGGCGCTCGCGCAGCGCGTCGAGCGGCTCGCCGGAAGCCAGTGCGAAGCCGAACACGTTGCTGCCGTCTTTCACGCGCTCGATCGCGGAACCGCGCGTCGCGCTCGAGCAGCCGCAGAAGCGCGTCCCCCTGCCGGACCGCCGCGGCGAATCGCTGGGCGAAACCCTCCACGTAATGCAGCGCGACCGCCGCGGTCTCCCACCCCTGGAAGATCAGCGACCCGAACTGGTGCCGCAGCGTCGTGACGCGCTCGATGAGGTCCCGCGTGCCCGCCAGGATCGCGCCGAACGGCGCGTTGAAATACTTGTAGAGCGACACGTACGCCGTGTCGAACAGGGCCGCGTATTGCGCGGGCGCGATGCCGGTATAGCCGGACGCGAGGAACACGCGCGCGCCGTCGAGGTGCATCGGGATCCGGCGCTCGCGCGCGTACGCGGCGATCTTCTTCATCTCCTCGAAGTCGAACACCTGCCCCTTCGTCCTCCGCACGGGCGACTCGATCGCGATGGCTCCCACCGGCGCCGGGTAGGGCGGGCCGGCCGCCTGTTCGACCGCCTTGGTCACTTCATCGAGGCGGATGGTGGCGCGGCCGGGAGCCAGCGGCACGAGGTTCAAGCCGCTGAGCAACTGTCCGCAGTCGCCCTCGTCGCGGTAGAAGTGGCTTTCCTCCTGCACGAGCACGCGGCGCCGCTCGCCGGCGAGCACGCGCACCGCCAGGTGGTTGGCCAGCGTGCCGGTCGGCAGGAAGATCGCGCTCTCCTTCCCGAGTTCCGACGCGAACCGCTTCTCGAGCTCCTCGACGGGACCGCCGTGCAGGTACGTGTCGCGGCGGAATGCCTCGGGGCCCGCGATGGTTTCGAGCAGCCGCGCGTACTCCAGCGGGGAGAGGCTGAGCCCGTCCCCCGAGAGGACGATGCGGTCGGGTGCAGGCGCCTGGGCAGCGAGACGGGGCGCGAGCGCAAGGCCGACGGCCGGCGCGGCGGCCGACTTCAGGAAGGTACGTCGTTGGATGCCGGGCATGATGGCTCGCTCCTCGGTGAATCCGGCTTCAGCCGGACTTGCGCATCGGTGAACGTCAGAAGCCTATCGCGAGGCCGTCTTTTCTCGGATCCGAGCCGCCCATCAGCACGCCCGTGCGGGCGTCGATGAGGATGCCCTGGAAGCCGCCCCACATCCCGACGCCGGACGTCACCCGGTGCCCCAGTTTCTCGAGCGCCGCGCGCGTTTCGGAGCCGATGGCGCTTTCGAGGGCGACGTTGCGGCCCGCCAGCCGGTAACGGGCCGCCTCGCCGGCCTCCTGGACGTTCATACCGAAGTCGATGAGGTTCAGCAGCACCTGCACGTGCCCCTGCGGCTGCATGTCGCCGCCCATCACGCCGAACGACAGCCATGGCCGTCCGTCCTTCATGACCATGGCGGGCACCAGCGTGTGGAACGGGCGCTTGCGCGGCGCCACCTGGTTGGGATGGTTCGCCTCGAGCGTGAAGAGGGCACCCCGATTCTGCAGCGCGATCCCCGTCTCGCCGGCGACGATCCCGGCACCGAAGGCGTCGTACAGCGATTGGATGAGCGACACGGCGTTGCCCTGGCCATCGACCGCGGTGAGGTAGATCGTGTCGCCCGTCCCTCCGATCGGCATGGCCTCCACGGCCGGAGCAACTCCACCCGCCTTTCCGGGCGGATACGAGTCGGCCGCGCGGGCTGGCGAGATGTCCTTTCGCCGGCGCGCCGCGTACTCCTTGGAAACGAGCATCGCCTGCAGGTCGGCCGGCACCGCGTCGCTGTCGGCGAGGTACGCCCGGCGATCGGCAAACGCGATGCGGTTGGCTTCGACCAGGAGATGCAGGTAGGCCGCGGAGTTGTGGCCGGCCGCCTTCAGGTCGTAGCCTTCGAGGATATTCAACATCTCGAGGGCGACGAAGCCCTGGGTGTTCGGGCCGAGCTCGAAGACGTCGTAGCCGCGGTAGCTCGTCGAGATGGGCTGCACCCAGTCCGATCGGTGCGCGGCGAAGTCCGCCGCATCGAGCAGCCCGTCGCGGCGCCGCATGTCGTTGGCGATCGCCGCGGCGATCGGCCCCCGGTAGAACGCGTCGCGTCCGCCTCGCGCAATCGCCTCCAGCGTCCGCGCCAGCGCCGGGTTCGCGAACACCTGCCCCGTCGCGGGCGCCCGCCCGCCCGGCAGGAAGGCGCGCGCCGCCGGCGGGTCGGCCTGCAAGCACCGTCTCGTTGTCCTTCCACATCGTGGCGATGATTTCCGGCACCGGGAACCCGTCGCGGGCGTATTCGATGGCCGGCTGCAGTGCGCGGGCCAACCCGATCGTGCCGTGGCGCGCGAGCAGCTCGCTCCAGCCGTCCACGACGCCGGGCACGGTCACGGCAAGGACGCCCCGCTCGGGCATCGTGCCGACGCCTCGTCGCCGGAATTCCTCGGGCGTGGCGGCACGGCCGGCGCGCCCGCTGGCGTTCAGGCCGGCGAGCCGCTTCGTCTTCGCGTCGTAGACGATGGCGAACAGGTCGCCGCCGATCCCGTTCATCGTCGGCTCCACGACGGAGAGCACGGCGGCCGCCGTGACCGCGGCATCGATGGCGTTGCCGCCCTCGCGCAGCACCTGCAGACCCGCGGCGGACGCGAGCGGCTGGCTGGTCGCGATCATGCCGCGGCGCGCCATCACGACCGACCGCGTGGCGCGGGGATTGGGCGCGGGACGGTCGCCGGGAAGCTGCGGCAGCAGCAGGCTGACCGCGCACATCGACAGCGCCGCGGCGGCGGCACGCGGCGTCAGCTGGATTGGCATGGGTCAAGGCTACCAGAGGAGGTCGCGTAGGGCGAAGCTTCTGCTTCGCCACGGCTAACCCGCCGCGCGCTGCGCGCCGGAGGCGAAGATGCGCGCCACGTTGTCGTGGGCGAAGAACGCAGGCACGGGAAAAGTGCCCGCCATCATGCTCACGAACTGGTCCTGCGCCGGCTGGCTCGCGGACACCGCGTGAAGCAGTTGCTGCATGTAGGGAGGAGGCGGTTCGAGCGCGGCGAAGGTGCACGTCAGCTCGAACATCGGAAGCGACTCCTCGCCTCGGCGCAGCCTTCCGCGTCCCGGAACGCGTCGCTGATGCCCCAGGCCGTCACCGGGTCCTTGTTGTAGCCCGCGTCGCCCACCAGCGCCCAGCCCGGCCCGAACGGCCTCCGGAAGAAGCTCGACACCGAGCCGCCGCGAAACGGGGCCTCGCGCCTGGCCCGGCAGACGCGCTCGGCGAAGGCCGGCGCCAGTTCGAGCGTCTTCGGTACGCCCCTTCGACGTCCTTCTTGTTCGCCTCGAACTCCGCGTGCGGCCAGCCGAGCACGACGAGCGTCAGGTCGTCCTGCGTGGGAATGGCCGCCCAGCCGCGGTGCAGCCGAATGTAGGTTTCGAACGCGTTCGCCGGGAGACCGCTCCAGTACGTGCAAGCGCGCCACGCCGGGCGGGTGAATCATCTGCGTGGAGATCGTGTCGCTCGGGAACTCGTTCCTGTCCACCAGGAGCACTCGGTATCCCTTGCGTGCCAAGAGCATCGCCGTCGGAGAGCCGGCGCAGCGCGCGCCGACCACGATCGCGTCGTGGTGGTGTGACTCTTTGACGTCAGAACCGGCCGAACGGTGGCCCGGCGAGCCCGGGCCGGGCGCCTTGGCCGCGCTGCCGGCCGGCCCGGCTCGGCCTTGCGCGCGCCAGCCGATGCTCGTATGGTATCGCCATGCCACACCAAATTCGCCCCAGCCGGCGCGCGTTTCTCCAGTCAACCGGCGCGATGGCCACCGCCATGTGGGCCGCAGGCCCTCACATCCTCCGCGCACAGGCAGGCGACCGCCTGCGCATCGCGTTGATCGGGTGCGGGGGGCGCGGCGCGGCAAACCTCAAAGGCGTGTCGAGCGAGCAGATCACCGCGATCTGCGACGTCGATCGCAACGCGCTGGACAAGGTGGCGGCGATGTACCCGCAGGCGCGCAAGGAAGTGGACTTCCGGCGCCTCTTCGACCACCCGGGCGAGTTCGACGCGGTGGTCGTGAGCACGACGGAGCACACGCATGCCTTCGCGACGCTGCCCGCGCTGCAGCTGAAGAAGCACGTCTACTGCGAGAAGCCGCTCGCCTACAACGTGCAGGAAACGCGGACCATCCGCGAGGCGGCCGCGCGAGCCGGCGTGGTGACCCAAATGGGCACGCAGATCCACGCGAGCGACAACTACCGCCGCGTGGTCGAGCTCGTCCAGAGCGGCGCCATCGGCAAGGTGACGGAGTGCCACGTGTGGGTGGCCCGCGCCTGGGGCTGGCAGGCCACCGAGGCCGAAGCCGCCGAACACAAGGACATCGTCTTCGTCCAGGATCGCCCCACCACGGCCGATCCGGTTCCGGCCGGCGTCGAGTGGGACCTCTGGCTCGGCCCGGCGCCCGCGCGCCCGTTCAACAACGTCTACCTGCCTGGGCCCAAGTGGTACCGGTGGTGGGACTTCGGCAACGGGACGATGAGCGACCTGGGCAGCCACTGGATCGACCTGCCGTTCTGGGCGCTCAAGCTGCGCGCGCCAGCGACGATCGAAGCCGCGGCAACCGCCCGGCACCCCGAACTGGCCCCCGCCTCCATGCGCGCGAAGTACGAGTACAAGGCCTCGGGCGACCAGCCGGAGCTGACGCTCACCTGGTATCAGGGCGACGATGAAGCCGGAGATCTGGACCAGGGGCGAGATCCCGCAGTGGCCGAGCGCGGTGCTGTTCGTCGGCGACAAGGGCATGCTGCTCGCGGACTACGGCAAGCACGTGCTGCTGCCGGAGGAGAAGTTCAAGGACTTCACGCGGCCGCCCGAGTCGATTCCCAAGTCGATCGGCCACTACGCGGAGTGGATCAACGCGTGCAAGACCGGCGGTCCCACCACTTGCCATTTCGGCTACGCCGGGTGGCTCACGGAGGCGAATCATCTCGGGAACGTGGCGTGCCGCACGGGGAAGAAGCTCGAGTGGGACGCCGAGCAGATGCGCGCCACCAACGCGCCAGAAGCCGACGGCTATTTGAAGCGATGGTACCGGCCCGGCTGGAAGCTGGCCTGAGCGAAGCAGGCCGCGCCCGGCGCTCGGCACCCGCACCTCGCCACGCGGCTCTGAGCACTTGGCACGGCTCGCGCCCGGCCTACCTCGGCTCGATTGTGAAGTGCAGCGACTGGTTCATGGGATAACCGTCCGAGTTATCCACGATGCCGGGGTGCGCCCGCACGTCGGTGGTGTAACCCGTCTTCGACGCGCGCGCCGTGAACGGCGCGTCGAGCCGCAGGAACTCGAGCATGTAGTAGCCGTTGTCGAGCGTCACGGCGCGCCTGCCGGCACCCTCCCCCTCCGTGATCTCGACCGTGGCGCCGCCGATCGTCCCGTTCCCGGGGATGCCCCCCGTGAAGACCTGCCCAGCCAGGTAGGCCAACGGGACCGCGCTGCCTCCGGGATCGATGGCGAAGGCGTGCGGCGCGATGTTGCGCATGGGAGCCCAGGTCGGGCTGTCGTAATCGGCGCGGATGTACACGTTCTGCGCCCGGAGCGCCGTCGGCACGCCTGGCGACCGGAACACCACGTCAGGTGATGCCGTGACCGGCAGGTCCGTCGCGAGACGGAACGACTCCGCCGCGGACCACGAGGCTTTGGCCGTGACGTCCCCTTCACCGTAAAGGCTCGCGCTGCACACGAGCCCTGGTGACGCCGTGCAGGAAACCTCCAGCGTGGGCGGCGACGGCGGCTTGCTGGGGGTGATGGGCGAAGGCGGCGACCCTCCACACGCGGCGAGCGCGAGCAGCGCAACGGCCGCGGCGGCGAGATGACGAAGACGCATGCGAGGATTCTTTGCGGCGGGGGCCGAGTGTCGAGGGCAGCCGAATCGTGGCGGCTGTCGCCTCGTGCCTGCCACAAGGCCTCAGCTCATCGGCAGAGCCAGAGTAACACCACTATAAGGGCGACGAGCGAGATCCCGAAGCCGAACAGCGCAACGCCCAGCACGATGCCGAGCGCGCGCTCGGGCGAGAGGGCCGTCTTCTCGATCGTCCCGCCTGCTGCCGCCGCGCGCGGTGCCGCATCGCGCAACGCAGACATCGCCCCGGAGGGAACCGTGGACAGCCGCATGACCGCACCTACACGGAAGCCGACCGCCTGACGATGGCCCCTTCCCGCGTCCGTTGGAGAAACCGCGCCTCGGTCAGGTTCTCGATCAGCGCCTCGCAGGTCGACTGGTCCAGCCCCCACAAGCGCTCCGCCTGGCGAAGCGTCAGCTTCAGACCGGGCATCTCGAGGAATTCCGATTTGACGCGGAGAAGGATGTCTTCCAACGCGGCGATTGTGCAGGTCACTGAGGACACCTCGCGAACAGCGGCGGCTGCGGTTGATTGGAGAAGGCCAGAAGAACGCGATGCGTGGAGGCCTTTCGCAACTGCAGTGCCACCGCCTCCGCGCGGTTTTCCCAATCCCCGCAACGCCGTCGGCGGCGCGTGTTGAAAAAAGTACAACCTCGCCATCAAAGTCGTATGGCGACAAGGCACGCCCCGTCGTCGCACGAGGATTTACTTCTCCATCGCACAGACGCCTGAGCCGAGTGTCTCCGTCCCCTTCCCCGTCGCGTCCTCCGCGAGCAGCCGCTTCAACTCGGGGAACTGGCATCCTGCCGTCGTCGTGCCACTGAGCCAGCCGGCACCTGCATTTCGCACGAGAGATTAGGAGGAAGCAATCGAGGACCTCCTGAAAGGAGAACGGCCATGCGTAGCGCGCTCACGGCGATGGCGGCGGCGCTCCTGTTCGGTGTGGCTGGCGACGCGTGGGCACAGGAGCCCGGCAACCCGGGCACCACCCGCGAGAACCGCGGCCGCTTTCTCGGCCTCGACGTGTTTGTGGGCGGAGCGGCGTACGCGCTCGAGAACCCGCCAAGGAACGAGGAGGGCGAGGTGGAGGATGCCTGGGGCCGGCACGCCTGGCGCCCGGAACACCACGTCAGGTGATGCCGTGACCGGCAGGTCCTGACGGAACGACTCCGCCGCGGACCACGAGGCTTTGGGCCGTGATGTCCCGTTCACCGTGAAGGCTCGCGCTGCACACGAGCCCTGGTGACGCCGTGCAGGAAACCTCCAGCGTGGGCGGCGACGGCGGCTTGCTGGGGGTGATGGGCGAAGGCGGCGACCCTCCACACGCGGCGAGCGCGAGCAGCGCAACGGCCGCGGCGGCGAGATGACGAAGACGCATGCGAGGGTTCTTTGCGGCGGGGGCCGAGTGTCGAGGGCAGCCGATTCGTGGCGGCTGTCGCCTCGTGCCTGCCACAAGGCCTCAGCTCATCGGCAGAGCCAGAGTAACACCACTATAAGGGCGACGAGCGAGGTCCCGAAGCCGAACAGCGCAACGCCCAGCACGATGCCGAGCGCGCGCTCGGGCGAGAGGGCCGTCTTCTCGATCGTCGCGCCTGCTGCCGCCGCGCGCGGTGCCGCATCGCGCAACGCAGACATCGCCCCGGAGGGAACCGTGGACAGCCGCATGACCGCACCTACACGGAAGCCGACCGCCTGACGATGGCCCCTTCCCGCGTCCGTTGGAGAAACCGCGCCTCGGTCAGGGTCTCGATCAGCGCCTCGCAGGTCGACTGGTCCAGCCCCCACAAGCGCTCCGCCTGGCGAAGCGTCAGCTTCAGACCGGGCATCTCGAGGAATTCCGATTTGACGCGGAGAAGGATGTCTTCCAACGCGGCGATTGTGCAGGTCACTGAGGACACCTCGCGAACAGCGGCGGCTGCGGTTGATTGGAGAAGGCCAGAAGAACGCGATGCGTCGAGGCCTTTCGCAACTGCAGTGCCACCGCCTCCGCGCGGTTTTCCCAATCCCCGCAACGCCGTCGGCGGCGCGTGTTGAAAAAAGTACAACCTCGCCATCAAAGTCGTATGGCGACAAGGCACGCCCCGTCGTCGCACGAGGATCTACTTCTCCATCGCATAGACGCCTGAGCCGAGTGTCTCCCTCCCCTTCCCCGTCGCGTCCTCCGCGAGCAGCCGCTTCAACTCGGGGAACTGGCATCCTGCCGTCGTCGTGCCACTGAGCCAGCCGGCACCTGCATTTCGCACGAGAGATCAGGAGGAAGCAATCGAGGACCTCCTGAAAGGAGAACGGCCATGCGTAGCGCGCTCACGGCGATGGCGGCGGCGCTCCTGGTCGGTGTGGCTGGCGGCGCGTGGGCACAGGAGCCCGGCAACCCGGGCACCACCCGCGAGAACCGCGGCCGCTTTCTCGGCCTCGACGTGTTTGTGGGCGGAGCGGCGTACGCGCTCGAGAACCCGCCAAGGAACGAGGAGGGCGAGGTGGAGGATGCCTGGGGCAAGTATGGCTGGGATGCCGGCGCCACCCTGACGGTGGGCCCAGCGTGGCTCGGCATTACCGGGACGCTGGGGAGTCACCCGGTCGAAAACGTCTCCATCTTCCACGTGCTGGCCGGGCCGCGCTTGACGACTGGCTGGGCCGTTGCCGAGCTTGCGGGAAGAGGGTTCGCACATGCCCTCGTCGGAGTGGCCCGCACCTCTGCCGCGAACACGTCGCAGACGGGTGGCGAGTTGGTGCTCGGTGCCGGCATGGACATCATGTTCTTCCGCATCCAGGGAGATTACGTGCGGCTCAATGTGCCGGGCGTGCCGAAGAACAACCAGCGGATCTTCGTCGGCGCCGTAGTCCCGATGTGCTTCAGGGGGTGCCGCGAGAATGACTGGCTGAACCTCTCGGGGCGCCGAAATGGGAAGTGACACCGGCCTGGCAATGGTGACGCGCCGGGAGCATCAGGCGGACCAGGCGAGTAGAGAATCCTCGAGCAGCAGAGCTGCCGCCGCGACGTACCTGCGGAACGTCCTGCACACCGCCGATAACGCCAATGACGCTGCCGAGGTCAGTGCGTCCGTTGAGCAGGCCCTGTTCGCTTTTGTACAGCGCCCGACGTGAGAGATTTCGGATAGTCATTCTGGGCGCAAAAAGGCAGGTGAGGAATGGTTGACGCTCAGGTTGTGTCGATGAAGGTCTTGGTCGTCGACGACAATCGAGAGATCCGGGATCTGTACTCCACAGGTCTTTCGGTCGCGGGCTTTTCCGTGACGGTCGCGGCAAACGGCTTGGCGGCATTGAACATCGTGTCGGAATACGACGCCATGGTCACTGATATCGACATGCCGGGGATGACGGGCCTCCAACTGATCGAGCACATCCGTGCGACGAGAGGCAATACCCTGCCAATCGTCATCGTGACCGGGTTGTGCAATGCAGAGGTGCGACAGGTGGCCTCCACTGGCTCATGCGCGGTCCTCGACAAGCCTTGTGACCCGATGGCCTTGGCTGAGACCCTGCGAACGCTACTTGCCGCGTAGGAGAACCGTCCGTTCCCTTGGATTGGCCATCGCCTCAACCTCAACTCCGGCGGCTTCGGTCTCGGCGTCCGCGACTTCCTTTCGAAAAGCTCGCCCCGGCCCTCCGCCTGGGTGTAGGTCGGGTTCTTGACCTTCACCCACGACGTGGCTCTACCGTCTGACTGGTAGATGCCCTGCGTCCACTTCCCGACCACGCCTTCGAGATCTCGCTCGCACGGCAGCGCGAACAGCTCCTTGCCCTTCTCGGGGATGAAATCGACGTGCAGCAGATGCGGCGATTCGTCTGGGAGCAACGACCGCAGTCGCTTCTTCGGCTCCATCAGCGGCAGGACTGACGCCCAGCCCTGCTGCAGCTCGTCGTCACCGTGTCCACTTTTGAACAGAATCTCCCTCGTGCCTGAACAAAAGTATGCGGTCATGCCCAAGAACACGAAGGTCCGCGTGACGATTCCGGCTGTTGTTGACGGCGTCGTCCGGCGCATCAACACCCGTCTTTCTCGGATGGAGGACTTGTTGCTCGAAATGCGAGCGGAGCAGGATGTTAAGCTCAAGAAAATAGAGAAGCTTCAGCAGCAAGTCGAAGAACTGATGGCAACCCAACAGCCAAAACGCCTTTGGCGGTAGACCAGCGGCCTTCGCTCGAGTGACCGCTCAGGACGACCTGGCCGCTTGCCAGGGGTTCCGTGTCTTCTGCGCGGATGTGTCCGCAGGCGCTCGGCTGGCAATCGGGAGTCGACGTGGGTTGCTTCGAGTGGTCAGCAGTCGCGAGACGAATCGACATCAGGGGCTCTGTTTTCTCCGGATGTCGCTGGTGGCCCCGCGAAACCCTCTCAAAATCCCCTCCCTCTACGAATCTCGCCCGTGTCGCACGCCGGTTCCGCGTCAGTCGCTGTCACCAGCTAACGTCGCTGCGCAGATTGCGGCAACGCGGTTCTTCACACCGCCCTGCGCGAGCCGGGTGGCAGAATGGCATCAAAACAGCCAGCGATCTAATCCCAGCCTCCCCTGCAAGCTGCGAGACGATCGATGTGGGTTGCGGAGGCGACAGGCCAGCAAGGTCTTGGTGCGATTCTCGGTTCTCGTGTCCCAACTCGTCGGGTATGATGGGGACGTCGAAGGGTGCTGCCACTTTTGCTGCCACTGAACTGGCCTCGGGTGGGAATCGATGGGGCGAAGAGGGTAGCGCCCCACCGTCGAGCAGCGTCGCAACCTATCGTCGTCGAAGCACTTACCCTCTTTTTCCTGCCAACTGTCGGGGCGTAGCGCAGCCTGGTAGCGCGCCTGCCTTGGGCGCAGGAGGTCCCGGGTCCGAATCCCGGCGCCCCGACCACTTCACGCGGAAATCCCAAGAAACAGCCAGGCTCTTTGGGCGGTGCGTCGGCAGCCGACTCGCCCGCCGTCGAGACATCCGCCTTCTGATCCCTCCGTTTCGGGGACTGCCGGGACAAGCCGGACACGGCGACCAAGAGGGATGGGCAGGCCGGGAGACAGCGGGGAGCCGAGGTCATTTCAGAGGCGACGTTGCGCGCCCGACTCCGCCGGCGGAGGTGATAAAGCACCTGCTCGTGTGCCTTGCTCTGCTCGCGCTTGTCGATGCCATTCTCGCGTCGGCGGCTATGAGGGTGTCGCCTCACCTCGCCCTCTTGAACAGCGCGTAGCGCTCCTCGAGGAACTCGGGCTTCGGCTTGTGGAGGGGGCGGCGTGGCGTGAGCAGCAGTTCACTGTGGAATTCCTGGAGTCCGTGCTTGAGCATGGGCCCATCGGTTTCGCTGAGGACGTCCAAACGGATCTCGATCCGGTAGTCGGGACGGATGCCGAGGATGTTCGCATCGAAGGCCGCGTGGTGAAGCTTGCACAGCGCCACGCCGTTCGGGACGACCGGGTGCCCTTGCGGATGGCCGTCCGGCAGGATATGCGCGGCCTCGAGGAGTTCCGTGTGACGAAGTCGGCACACGGCGCAGTGCGCGCGGTAGCCGCCAGCACCCGCTGCCGGAATCCTTCCTGGTGCAGGCGCTGCTGGACCTGCCGAGTGACATTCGTCGCCGTCCGTCGGTCCCCGGATCGTCGGCATCCAGGGCGCCAAGCGAGGCGAGTTGGCGATCGTCGACATTGACGGTGAACATCAGGTCAGCCGGCGAATCGCCGACGATGAACACCGGCCACACCACCACGTAGCGTCCCGTCACGACGCCGTGACAGTAGATCAACGGCGCCTGGCGCTGCATGGCCAGCCGCAGCCCGACGTTGTCACGGTGGGAAGGATCCGTCCCACGGTAGCAATAGCGGAGCAGCCCTTCATGCCCGATGACGTCGCGATACGGTGGCGCCTCACCCTCCTCCACCGGCACCGTCGTGATGCTGAGCGGCATTTCCGGCAGGACGGCTGGCTTGAAGATCCCCGCCGGGCCGAGGATGGGCACGCGGTGGCCGTCGAGGTACGAACCCTTGTCCCAGCAACTCCCGTGGTAGCACGTCGCTCCCCGTCCGTCGCACTTCCCCGTCCAGGAAGGTGAAAGCCGCACTCCGAACGCGAGCGTCACCAAGATCGGCCATGGGTTGGCTCACTCAGATGGCTGCTACGACAGTGGACGCACCAGATCGGGGCGACACAGGGCACGGAACTCCCGCTGTCGAACCCACAGGCGCGCCCCATCTGGCAGTCGAGAATACAAGCCGCGCGCGACACCGAGTGTCTCCTCAGGGTGCGTCTCCCAGCGCAGATGTTCCGCGATTTGAACGAGCGCTCGGGCCTCACCGGAATTCCGCGTCCGCCAGTTGGTCACGTGCTCAGGTGCCGCAAGGAAGTCGCGCTTCGCACCGTTGCATCCTCTGTGGGCGACGACGAGGTTGTCGATTCCGTTGTCGGGATACCGCGCCCAAGGAATGAAGTGGTCAACGTCGCCCGTTGGCAAGAGCCGCGACCCGCAGTAGAAGCACTGGCCGTGTTGCAGTTCGAGCAGTTCGGGGCGCACCGCCGCGAGCGCCGCGCGATCGACGCCGAACAGAAACGATTCAAGTCTCGACTCATGCAGGTCATTGAGCTCGGCGACCATCGCGCACCAGGCGCGGTGAATCAGCGGGCGCAAGAGGCCGTTCAATGCGACGAGATGATCGCCGACCGACGGGTACAGCAGGATCCGGTTGTCGAAAGCGCTGCTGCGGGATTGCTGTACTCCGTCACGAGGCGGCGATTCTGTCCGACCTCGATATCCCAACCGATCTGATACAGCAGGCGCTCCGTCTCGCCCCCCACCACTTGGAGGCGCGGCAGCGGCATGAGGATCAGCGTCCATTCGACCTGCCGAACGAGGTGCTCGAACTTCGCTGGCGCCGAGCGGCGTGCCCGGTCATTCGGCACCGATGGGTCGTCCAGTGCGGCGCGGAATCGGCAGATGTCGGTGAGGATTCGCGCCTGGCGACCGCCGTTCTGTCGCAGAGTCCGGCCGCGGAACTCCCCCGTTTGCGGCCAGTAGAGCTCCACGACCTTCTCCGCCAACTGGCGCGTCGTGATGCAGTCCGGGGCTGTCCCGTCGCGCCGCGTACCTTCGAGACACAAGTCCATCAACGCGAGCAGGACGGCGTACTTGTAGGTGGCGACAAAGGCAGCTTGATCAAGGAGCGCGAGGACTCGCTCCGCGAACCCGACGAGGTCATTCCCCCGCACGCGAGCGCTCCTTCGCGCGCGGCACGTGGCGCGATCGTCGGTAATTGCCGCGTTCCGGTATCACGAACCGCACACCGCCCGCAGGATCGTCGACGTCCCCCGCGTATCGCGGGATCAGGTGCACGTGCAAGTGCATGACTGTCTGGCCAGCGGCTTCGCCGTCATTGATGCCGACGTTGTATCCGGCCGGCGCGAACTCGCTGTCCAAAGCATGCTTGACACGATCGACGAGTTCCAAGATCGCCTGCCGCTTCTCAGCGCTGGCATCGAACCAGGACGAGAAGTGGCGACGCGGGAGGATGAGCGTGTGGCCGACATTGACGGGAAAGGCGTCGCGAATGGCGAAGGCGCTGCCGTTGGATGCGACGACCGGTGTTGCAGGCGGGCAGAAGGGGCAGCCAGCTCCCGCGGGAGTGCTCATGACGGCAAGACGATACCACGACACCGAGACGGTCAGTCAGGCCACTCGCAGCGCTTTCTCCACCACGCGTGGCGCTCGGTCGATGACCATGATGTAGGCGCGTGTCGGCCATCCGAACGAAGCTGGGCATGACGCAGCGAGTCTTTGCCGCGCGATTCGGCTTCAGCGGCTTCAACCACAACCCGGTCGGCATCGGCAGGGCGTGCGAAGAGATCCTGCTCGCGTCCTCGCCCAGGAAGCCTATCAACGCCACGGCTTGCCGGCGAACCAGGCGGGGGACCAACCTCGCGTGGTTCCGTTCGGCAGCAGGCGCGTTCAACTCCCGTCGATGGCGTCGTCTTCTCTCCGGGCCGGCGCGCCCGCCGTCGCTGCCTGCTGCTTCGCCCACCTCGCCTGCGCCGCCCGGCGCAGCGCCTCGCTGCGTGCCGCCGGGCTGACGTTCCGCCACCGTGCGGCGCCCAGGGCGACGGCCGTTCGATGAATCGGCGACGGCAGGAGCTTGGAGCTGGCCAGCTCCAGCAGGTCGATGGCCAAGTCGATCAGGGCCTCGGGTGGCAGGCCAGTCCGCCGGCCGACCTGCCGCAATCGCGCGGTGCGATCCGCCCCCAGAAGCCGCGACCACTCGGCCGGGAGTGCGGATGGAGGCTCCGCTTTCGGTTTCTTCATGCATGCCTTCGTCAGCGGGAGTGACGCCCGCATGTTCTGAGAATCCTCATGGCTTGCTCCCCTCCGTCTCCAATGCCGCGATGCCGGAGAGGATCACGGGGTCCTGGTCCGGGAATTCGGCGACGAGCGACAAGCGGCCGCCGAGAGCCTCAACGTAGCCCCGCAGCGTCGAGATGAGCAGGTCGCTACGCCGTTCAAGCCGGGACACGCTGTCCTGGCCCACACCGAGCACCTGCGCCATCCTCTTCTGTGTGAGCTTGTGCGCTTGACGGAGTTCCTGTAGGGACTTCTCCTCGGCAATCAGCGTCGCCGCGCGCACCGCGATCCTCCGTCGGCGGGCCGCCGGAAGCTGCTTTCGGATGCGATCCAGGTTCTTCATGTTCGTCGCTTCCTGTTCCTTGGCCGACCTCGAGCGGCGACAACCTGCCCGAGGTGCGCGAGGTGAGCGTCGAAGCGATCGTCTGCCTTTGCGGTGAGGCGCCGGTAGAACCGCCGTTCGCTCCCTCCGGACTTGTCGCCGCCGCACAGGACGATGGCCTGGCGTCGCGCATCGAAGGCAAACGCAAACCGCCAGACACCGTCCGCGGCATCGAAGCGTAGCTCCTTCATGTTCGCGCGGCGCGAACCCTTGAGCGTGTCCACCCGTGGCCGCCCGAGTTGAGGGCCGAACGTCTCGAGCAG
The DNA here is from genome assembly GCA_963724775.1 of uncultured Acidobacteriota bacterium. GTDB lineage: Bacteria > Acidobacteriota > Vicinamibacteria > Vicinamibacterales > Fen-181 > CAVRWB01. The sequence continues at coordinate 199,936 of CAVRWB010000008.1, read as the reverse complement.
AGCCATGTGGGCCAGCAGCTCGTCTTGGACGGACTCATCCAGCTCCTCGAACTCAGGCACGAAGTCGGTGTGGAATTCAACGTCCCATGTCATCGCGCTTGGCCATCGAGTATGGCTCCTACAACATATGGTGTCAAGGCCATATTCGCCTGGACGAGGCCTGAGGCGGAAACACCAAGGTGTACCACGCCGCTCGCGGCCCTCCGCGGGGAGTCCCGGGGCGAACCGGGCCGGACACGCCCGGCGGCCAAAAAGGGGAGAGGCCGAAAGTAGCGGCGGAAGCCGCTTAGGCCCAACGACTTACGACGCGACGGTCGAGTGCCTTGGGCGCAGGAGGTCCCGGGTCCGAATCCCGGCGCCCCGACCAAACACGCCGAAACACCAGCAAATCGCCGATTTTCTTCAGGATTCGGGTGGGTCTCTCTACTACGGGCCACGGCCAACGAGATTAAGGAATGGCAGGCGATCATGGATTACCTGCGCAGCCTGCCGGTCAAGAGCAAGGGCGAATCGCCCACAATCCCGGTCGATGCGCGCGCCAGAGAGGTCCGAGCGATCAGCGGGTTGACGTCGCGGTCTACGCGGGCGCCGCAGGGGTTTGATTCGGCGGACGTCTTCCTTGATGTCCTGGCGGCGTCCCAGAGGTCGACAGCGCGTTGGGCGTTCAGCCAGAACTCGGCGGAGTTCCCGAACAGTCGCGAGAGCCGAAGCGCCATCTCGCGGCTCACCGCGCGTCGCCCCCTCAACAGTTCATTGATCGTCTGGCGAGATACTCCGAGAGCCTCCGCCAGCCCAGCCACCGTCAGCTCGTAGTCCGGAATGAAGTCTTCGCGTAGCATCTCGCCCGGATGCGTGGCCGCCGCTTCAGTTGCCGCGTATTGCAATGCTCATGTTCCGCTCTCAGTGGTAGTCGCACACTTCCACGTCGTATGCGTCACCATCCACGAAGCAAAGCACACGCGCCATTGATCGTTCACAGAGATGCATGCTGTCCCTCTCGTCGCCCCTCAGCGCGTGCAGTCGGTTGCCTGGGGGCGTCCTGAGATCGTCCAGACATCTCGCCAGGTCGACATACTCCAGCTTGCGCACCGCTCGGCTCACCACGTCGGGGGCCACCCTCTTGCCACTCCCCTGTACCAACAAGTCCTCCGTCCTCTTGTCGGCGAAAGTCTTCATCATCGCTTCTAATGTAACGCGTCACGTGACAGATGTCAACGGCCCAGGCTGCCGCCGGCTTTAGCTTCAGCCTTCCTCTCGCCGGAACAACCCAGGCCGCGAATACCCGCTGCTTCGAAATGCTCAGGCAGTTGGTGTGAATTCCTGCGCCCGGCTACGACGATCGACGCGTGCACGGACCTCCTGTACATGGCTTTTCAGCCTCGATCTGTGCGTTGCCTTGGCGCAGGAGGTCCCGGGTCCGAATCCCGCGCCCCGACCACTAACCCGGTGAACTTCTCAGCAAATCGCTGATTTTCTTCAGGATTCGGGTGGGTCTCTCGGACGACGGCCACTGAGCCTTGAGCCGACACCGGAGCGAGCAGATCAACTGCAGCGAGCTCCGGGGTTAGCGCCCAGCGGCCCACTCCGACTCGCGCAACTCCGTCAGCGCTATTTGCCATTTGTCCCCGATATCCCGTATGCGTTCGACGCTCTCGGGCCGACTCGCCACGCAGCGCGACAATGCGCGCCGCGTCTGGCAAACGTGGCCAGGCTGGTCGCATCCGTCACGACCTTGCCCAACTGCTTGGGGCGGCAACCACTTCTTCGTTGCGGTCACAGTGTAGAGTTCTTCCCGCACCAGCGAGTTATCGCCGACTTGCGCGTAGATGATCCGCGTTTCGCCGCTAGTCTCTAGTCATAGACTACTTGCATGCCCTAATCTGCGCGAAGTGATCTTTTCCAATCCGATGCTCTTCTCAAGCGCCTCCAGAGCACAACCCTCATCTTAACTTACCAACCTATAGGCCTAACCATCTCCCCCTTTTCATCCCTAAGCTCATCTAGCTAAACTTCCTCGCCAACTATTTGCCCTGTGAAGCGCCTCTGCTAGAAAGCCGTTGCTTCTATGCCTATGTCTGTGCCCTTCCACTCCCGTAGCATCGTGAACATTACCAGCGCTAGTCTCTCTTGTATTGTCTTATTCTATTGCGACCACTTTCTGTGCCGCCCAGCCGAGCATCTGGTGGAACACGTCGCCGTAGCGGGCGACGATCGCCGGTTTCTGGCATCGACCGCCGCCTGCACCGCTGGCAGCGCCGCCTGGTCCGCATCCGCAGCGCGAAGCACGTAATCGACCAGCGCGACCTGGTCGCCGTTCACCGACAACCGCAGCTGTCCCACCCAGCGGTAGTAGCTGCCGGCAGACACCATGTAAGTGGTTCCCCCGCCGGGGCGCGCAATGGCTTCCGGCTGGTCAGCACCATGTCATCGTGGCCGTTGACGATGACGTCGATTCCAGGTGCGTCTGGTCACCTGGCGCGCGGCAACCATGCCCACGTGGCTCACGCACGCCACCACCTGCGCGCCTGCCGGTGCCACCCGAACCGCAGTAGGTCGCGATCCCGATCAAATCCGGGTCAATGACGACCGGCGCCGGCTTCGCCAGCGCGCCATTTGGCGTGGTCAGTCCGAACAGACCCACCTTCACGCCGTTGACGTCCTTGATCTGCGTCGGGAAAACCCAGGAATTGAGCGTGGGGAAGCCGTCCAGTTTCAGATTCGTCCCGAGGATCGGCACGCCGCCGGCTCCGCCTGGCCACGTGGCCTGGAGGACGTCCTGTAGGAAGGCCGGCGTATAGGCAAACTCGTGGTTGCCGAGGACGAGCGCATCGAGCCCGATCGATTGCAGAAGCTTCAGTTCAGCCACCCCGCGGTATTCGTTGAAGAACAAGTCGCCGTCCATGAAGTCGCCGGCGTGAACGAACAGCGCCTGCGGATCCGCGGCTCTCGCCTCGGCGACAATCGCCGCCGCTTTGGGCAGCCCGCCAAGCGTCCCGTCGAGGTTCGCGTCCTTGGGTCCCCAGGCCCCGAGGTGGGAATGGCTGTCGTTGACGTGCAGCAGGGTAACCTGTTGCGGTTGGGCGGCCGCCGGGGGGCCGCTCGCGAGGAACAGTCCGAGCGCCAGGACGACGAATGCGGTCAAGCGTTTCATCTGTGCCCTCCTTGTCGTCCTATCCTCCCCAACCGGAGGGCGGCTGCCAATGGACGCGGCCTTGATACGGCCTAGTTTCTCCCCTTCTGTACAAACCGCTGATCCCAGGGCGGTTCGCCAGACCCTTCGTCGTTGACGGCCGAGATCGACCGGAGTAGCCTTTGGCCATTCACCGACTCCAGGCAAGAGGCAATGGCCACCTCCCTGCGCTTTGACTGCTACGAAGTCGATCTGGCGGCTGGACGGCTCTTCAAGCGCGGGACACGGATCCACCTTCGTGAGCCGTCGTTCCAGGTGCTGGCCCTGCTGGTCGAACGCCCTGGAGAGGATGTCTCGCGCGACGACCTGCGGCGCCGGTTGTGGCCCGCCGAGGTGTTCATCGACTTCGAGAACAGCCTGAACACAGCCGTGGCCAGGCTGCGAGAGGCCCTCGGCGACTCGGCGGAACGTCCGCGCTTCGTCGAGACCTTGCCCCGGCGGGGCTACCGCTTCCTCGCCCCGGTGACGACGCCCATGACGGCGCCGGAACCGACACGGGCGCCCCGGCCGAAGGCCAGACTCATCGTGCTGCCGCTCGCCAACCCGAGCGGGGATCCCGGCCAGGAGTACTTCAGCGACGCGATGACCGACGAGATCATCACGGAGCTCTCGGCGCTCGCGCCGGCCGACCTCGCCGTCATCGCCCGCACGACCTCCATGCACTACAAGGGCACGAACAAGGACGTCGCGCGGATCGGGCGGGAGCTTGCCCTGGACTACGTCGTCGAGGGCTCGGCGCGCCGCGTCGATGGCCAGGTGTGCCTCACGGTGCAGCTCATTCGGGTAAGTGATCAGTCGCACATGTTCGCCAGGCGATACGACGCCGGCCTTGCCGACATCTTCTCGCTCCAGCGGTCGGTCGCGCGGACCTTGGGGGAACACATCGGTGTCGGTGTCGCGGTCGACACGCCGGTCGCGGAGGCGGCGCGCGAGCCTCGCCAACCGAGGAAGGTTCTCCGGGACGTCATCGCCTACAACAGCTACATCCAGGGGCGTTACTGCCTGGAACGCCCCGAATCCGCCGAGATGGTCAAGGCGCGCGGCCATCTCGAAGCAGCCATCGCACGCGATCCGACGTTCGCGCCGGCGTACGACGCGCTGGCCGAGTTCTGGTGGCTGGCCGGGCTCTATGCGGTCGTGCCGCCGAAGCAGGCCCTCTCCACGGGGATTCTCCACGCCGTGCGCGCGGTGGAGATCGACGGCAGCCTGGCGGAGCCGCACGCGCTGCTCGCCCAGTTCCTCAAGCAGCTCGACTTCAACTGGAAGGAAGTGAAGCGGGAGATGGCCCTCGCCCTCGAACTCAATCCCGCGTCACCAATCGTCCGGACGCGCCATGCCGTCTCCGGGCTGATGCCGTTCGGCCGGTTGGACGAGGCCGTGGCCGACCTCGAGCTGGCGCTCGACCTCGATCCGCTCTCGATGTGGCCCCGGATCTGGCTGGGCGTGATGCTGTGGCTCAACAGGCAGTACGAGCGCAGCATCGAGCAGTGTCGAGTGTCGCTCGAGCTCGCGCCCGAACACTTTGTCAGTTATCTGTACCTAGGCTTTGTCTTCCGCGAGGTCGGGATGTTCGATGAGGCGATTGCCGCGCACCGGAAGGCCGTAGACCTATCGGGCGGGGCGCCAATGATGCTCGGATGGCTCGGCCTGGCGCTCGCGCAAAGCGGTGACACCCGCGGCGCACGCGCGTTGTACGAGCAGCTTCGCCATATGCCTCCCTCCGTCTACGTGCCGCCAACCAACCTGGCGTGGATTCACTTCGGCCTCGGCGAGATCGATGAGTTCTTCGAGTGGATGGACCGCGCGATCGACGCGCGGATCACATGATCACGCCGATCAAGACCTACCCCTTCCTGGACCCGATTCGGGACGATCCCCGATACACCCCGCTGCTGCGCAAGATGAAGCTGGCGTGACGGCGACTGGCGACGTGGCGAGTTTCATCCAAGTCACTCTCGGCCAATTACTTCGACGGAAGGGTGACGTCAAGATCCAATCAAGCCGCCGCCCATTGACCTCGGCTGACCAGGCGGCGAGAGTAGTGCCGCGACACCGGGTACCGTAATTCTGTACGGGAGGGCGACATGCGCCGATCCCGCCGCCTCCACGCGATCACGTTTGTTGTCGTGCTGGCTTCCATAGGTAGCGTCGCCCACGCGCAGACACGGGCGGCCGGCACGGACCTCGCCGGCACGGTCCGCGACGAGTCGAAGGCCGTCGTCACCGGTGCAACCGTGGCTGCCACGAACCTGGCCACGGGTCTCCAGCGTACCGCCCTCAGCCAGCAGGACGGGCGCTACGCGATCCCCGCCCTGCCGCCGGGCGATTACACGGTCACGGCGGTACGCGCCGGCTTCGTCACCCAGGTTGCGCGCAACGTAACGCTGGCGCTTGGCGAAGCCGTCGAGATCGATTTCGTCCTGACGGTTGGCGGGCCCACCGAGACGGTGACGGTGGCGGGCGCGCCTCCCTTGCTCGATCCGCGCCGCATGGAGGTGTCCACCGTGATCTCCGAGCGGGAGATCGACGGGCTGCCGACCAACGGCCGTGACTTCATTTCCTTCTCCGTGCTCGCCCCCGGCGTCAACACGGACCGCACGCCTTACCAGGGCGCGGTCGCGACGTCGGGTCTTACGTTCGCCGGGCAGGGGGCGCGCTTCAACAACATCACGGTGGATGGTCTCGACAACAACGACCTCACGGTTGGCTCCGTGCGGCCCACGTTCAGCCAGGAGGCGGTGCAGGAGTTCCAGGTCATCACCACCTCGTATTCCGCGGAGTTCGGCAAGGCGACCGGGGGCATCGTCAACATCGTGACGAAGGGCGGCGGCAACCGGCTCGCCGGTGGCGCATTCCTCTTCTTCCGGGACGAAACACTCAACGCGCGCGACCATTTCGAGATGTTCGACCCTGCGGGGAATCGGCTCGATCAGGGCAAGGCGCCATACAGCCGGTACCAGGTACCGGTGGCACGCTCGGAGGGCCGATCCGGCGCGACCGGTCGTTCTTTTTCCTCTCGGCGGAAGTCCTGAGGTCGCAGGCCAACAACTTCGTGAACATCGACGACACCACGCACATCCAGGCCTTCGGGACGGACTACGGCACCGTGGTGGACATCCTGGAACGGATGGCTTCCCCGTGGATCGGGCATCTTCCGTATCGCGTCGATACGGGCCAGGTGCTCGCCAGGGTGGATACGAAACTGACCGCAAGACACCAGCTGGCGCTCCGCTTCAACTGGGCCGACCGGCTGGACGAGAACGTCGAGCGCTGGGGCGGCCAGATCGCGCGCAGTCGAGGCGCGTCGCTGGACAGCCGCGATCTGATGGGCGCCGCAATGATGACGTCGGTGTTCTCGTCCCGCGCGGTGAATGAGTTACGGTTCCAGATTGCCGACCACCACCAGAACGTGGTCTCGTTCGACCCGAAGTGCAGTGGCGTCTGTGACGTGGAAAACGAGGGTGGTCCAACGCTCGAGGTTGGGGCGATCGCCGTCGGCCGCCAGCGATTCACCCCGCAGCCGCGCACCGACGTCCGGTACCAGCTGGTGGACACGTTCACCCGTCAAGCGGGCCGCCATCAACTGAAGGCGGGTTTCGACTTCTCGTACATCGACCAACGCCTGCAGAAGCTCCCGCTGCACTTCGGCGGCCGATACGTCTTTCAGGCCCTGACCGCATCGCAGGCCGCCAGCGTGAGTCTACCCGGGCCGGTGGACGACGCGCTCCAGGCGCTGGCCCTGGGTGTGCCGAATTCGTATCTCCAGGGCTATGGCAACTCTGCCGTGTCGGGCCCGTACAGCGACATCTCGCTCTTCGCCCAGGACGAGTGGCGTGTGGCGAACCGCGTCACGCTCAAACTGGGCGTTCGCTACCAGAATCAATTCTGGCCCCAGATGACCGAGAACGTCCCGGGCCTGCCGCCGTACGGCTGGCCCTCGGACAACAACAACGTGGCGCCGCGGGTGGGCGTGTCGTGGGAGCCGCTCGGGGACCGGAAGACGCTCGTGCGCGGCACATATGGTGTCTCTTACAACAATCTCATTACTTCGTTGTGGGGGCTTGCGGCCGGGATCAGCGGGACGCCGGACCACGTCGAGACGTTGAGCCTGCGGAGGACGGACGCGTACAAGGCATGGCGGACGGCCGACCGGAAGTGGCCGGAGCCGGCGGGCGCGTTCTCGAGCTTCGCGTATTCCATCCAGCCTGGGTTGAACACGCCGTATGCCCACCAAGCGTCGGTGGGGCTGGACCGCGAGCTCGCCAGCGACCTGACGGCGTCGGCGAGCCTCGTGTACGTGCGCGGTTACAACCAGGTCGGGAACATCGACTACCCCACCGCCACCGCAAATTGGCGCCAATACACCGCATGGGGCGAGTCGTGGTACCGCGGGCTCACGCTCGCGCTCAAGAGACGATTTGCCGGCCGGTATGAGTTTCTCGCTTCGTACACGTGGTCGAAGGCCGAGGACATGATGGCCGATTTCGCTTTCCAGCAGCCGATGAACCGAGGCAACGGCCGTGACCCGAACGACCCGAACGGCCTGCCGCTCGAGTTCAACCCCGACAGCGAGAAAGGGCCGTCATTGCAGGATCAGCGGCATCGCTTGGTCTTCAGCGGCGCGTACATGATGCCCCGCGGCATCACGGTCTCGACCATCGCGACCATCGGATCGGGCCGCCCGTACAACATCCTCGCCGGAGCGGATCTGAACGGAAACGGGGACGGTGGAACAGGCCCCACGGATCGTCCCTGGACGGTCCCGAATGATCCAACGACCTTCATCGGCCGCGATGCCGGGCTGATGCCGGCAACGGCCACCGTGGATCTGCGATTGGCCAAACGACTGGACCTTGGCGGCCGCGCCCAACTGGATCTCATGGTCGAACTGTTCAACCTGTTCAACAGGACGAACTACACCCAGATCGACAGCATATTCGGGACCGGCGCCTATCCGACGAAGCCCCTGTCGACATTCGGGCAGTTCACCGAGGCGGGGCCGCCGTTCCAGGCGCAGCTCGCTGCGAGGGTTTCCTTCGGTCGTGGGAGGTAAGCCCTGCGATCGCGGTTGCACGAGCTCGTAAGACGGCACGAGGCCGAGGTCGCGGCCTCTCCGCCGCCGCGCGCGAGGTCCGAGCGAGCCCGTTGCCCTGCCGGGTGCATCTCATTCCGACCGTCATGCTCCTGCTCGTGCCGGTAATCGCGATCACTCGCGGGTGTGGTCGTCTTGAAGGCGCCGTCGGATCCTCGAATGCGCCGCCAGCCCTCGTGGCGCCCCAAGGAGCGGCGCACGCTGTGGTACCCTGCTCCGACGAGGCCATGACACTAGGACGAAACGATCCTTGCCCCTGCGGAAGCGGCCGGAAGTACAAGCACTGTTGTCTCAAAGCCCGCGATGACGTCGACCGGCAGTGGAGAAGCGTCCGGGAGGCGGAAAGCCGCTACGTCCCCCAGATTCTCGAGTACGCGCTCGACCGCGTGGGCAAGACCGGGATGGCAGCAGCCTGGAAGTATTTCTGTCAGGGAACGCTTCCGCTCGCGCGCGCGCCAGAGGACCCGGACTTCGAACAGCTGTTCCTGATCTGGTTCCTGTTCGACTGGCAGAAGCCGGGAACCTCATTCAAGCCCTCCACGCGCAAGTGGCCCGCGAGGCCAGTTGCCGCGAGCTTCCTTGACGAGCGCGGCCTGGCCCTCCCGCCCCTCGACGAACGCGCCGTGCGCACGGCGCTGACCGCGCCGCTCTCCTTCTGGGTTGTCGAAGCAGTGGCGCCAGGACGATCCATCGACCTGAGGGACATCCTCACCGGCGCCCGGCACACGGTGCTCGAGCGAAGCGCTTCGCTGTCGGTTCAGTCCGGGGGCATCCTCTTCGCGAAGGTCCTCACCCTCGGCACCGTTTCCATCATGCTCGGGGCGGGCCACTGGGTGATCCCGCCGCCCTTCCACAACCGAATCATCGACGTTCGCCAGCGCTGGGCGGCGGGCGGCACCAGCCTCGCCGGCTCGCAGGTGAAGCTGCGCCACGCGGAACTGGTGGACCTCTACGGTGCCTTCGTCGAGGAACTGCTGAACCCCGCGCCGCCGCGACTGCAGAACACCGACGGCGATCCGCTGGCACCGACGAGGCTGGAATTCGAACTCCGTTGCTCCCAGGAAGAGGCCGTCGAGCGGCTCGCACCACTGGCGTATGGTCACCAACTGGGCGAACTCCTGGAGGATCCCGAGCGTGATGTCGCTGGCGGTGTCGAGTACGAGGTGCCGTGGCTGATGCCGGGGAACCGGATCCACACGGACTGGGAGAACACGTCGCTCGGTACGATCAGGGTCTCCTCGAAGAGCCTCGAAGCCGAGGTGAACTCGGAGCGTCGGGCCCGGCGGCTGCGGAAGGAGATCGAGCGTCGGCTGGGCGACCGGGTCCTCTTCATGCGGCAGGAGACGATGAGCGTCGAAGCGCTGCTGCGCGAGCGAGACGGGCCCGAGACCATCACGTCACAGCATGCGCACGACGCGCTTCAGAAGCGTCCGGAGGTGAGGGCGCGGTTGCGAGAGATGCGGGAACGGCACTGGGCGGCGTGGCTGGATCAGCCAGTGCCCGCGCTGGACGGCCTCACCCCCCGGGCAGCGGCCGCGACGCCCCTCGGACGCGAGCGGCTCGAAGCGCTGCTCAACGAGTACCAGTTCAGAAACCGGCAACTGGAGCCGGACGAGCGCGACGATATCGGGCGACTGCGGCAGGCGCTGGGCCTGGACTGACGATCAGGTCCGCGAGAAGCCGCTCGTCCACGTCGAGCGCGCCCTCGTACTCGCTCCGATTCCGCACGTGCCAAGCAGGTTGGTGGCGAAGTCCGGGCAGTTGCAGTAGTTGTCGCCGGCGGCGGTGGCCCGGATCACGACGCGATACGAACCGCCGGTCTGTGGATGGTGACCTGGTAGTCCGAGAAGACCGGCTCCCCGCCGGTGTTCCGCAGGCCAAACCGCTGTTCGCGGCCGAACTGGCGGCGCAACTCGCGCTGCCACGCTTCCAGCGGCAAGTCGGGCGGCTGGTGGAGCCGGGCCCTCAACCGGGTGGAGTTGGGCCTGCCGCGGGCAGGTCAAACGAAAGTCGTTACGATGCGGCCGCGAGGCGCGTAGGCCTTTAGAATCACTGTGTTCCGGCGTTAGCCCAGCCTGCCTTGAACGCAGGAGGTCCCGGGTCCGAATCCCGGCGCCCCGACCACTTCCCCAACAAAACCGCGATATTTCCAGCGATTTCTCGTTTGTTTTGGCGCGGTCTCTCTGGGAGGAACGAAGGTCGCCTGGCAACGCCGGCGCGTGGCAGTGACCCGGTACGCCGGAAGGACGGGACGAGAGCATGCTCCGGAGCGAGGAAGCCGCGGCAAATCCCCGCACATTGGACATTCTCGGCAGTCTGCTACCCACTCCAGTCCAACCCGAGACGTCGCTCGAGGCTCGGACGACGGTGCAGACCGGCCGAACGGTGGAGTTGGGGACGATTACGACGAGTGGACTGACTCGGTTTCTTGATCCGAGTCGTTCACGCCCGGTGGGATCAGCAGACACGAGCGGCTGCCGGTACCGGCGCGTCCCGCGAGCCACGCGCCAATCCGTCCTCCCAATTCCCTGCGTTCCGCAATGTAAGCCAGGAGGTGACGCGCCGCGAGTTCGCGCGCGAACCTCTCGGACGCGGGTCCCCGGCGGGCGATCGCCGCAATCCAGGCTCCCACGGCTGCCGCGAGCTCGCGGAACAGGAAGCCCGGCACGCCAAGATACATCCTCCTCACGACCGGCTGCGAGCGAAGGCCGCCTCCAGGCACTGAGCGCTCCCTCAACCACATCCGCGCACAGACTGCACCATTCACCTCATGCCAGCGGCGATGGTAGGTCCTGGTCATCCGGGCGGCGGGGACCCGGGTTCGCACCACCAACTCCGGTGTGTAGAGCGCACGCTTCCCGGCCAGCCAGCAGCGGAGCTGGAGCTCGTGGTCCTGGCCCCGGGGAAACCGCGGCGAGAACATCCCGACCGTGGCGAAGATGTGCTTGCGCATTGCCAGGTTGGACGTCAGCAGGCAGCGGGGACGCGCTGCCGTGATCTCGAATGCCATCGGGCCGTAGTCGGTGACGGACGTCGGGCTCCAGTGCCTCTCATCCAGCCAACCGGGCGGTTCGACCTCCCAGATCGGCAGCACCGGCCCGCCGATGCAGTCAACGCCCGGATGCTCGTCGAACAGACGCTTGATCGTCGCCACCCAGCCGGGAGCCACTTCGACGTCGTCGTCGGTGAACGCCACGAGCGGCGCCAGGGCCGCCCGGATTCCGGCGTTGCGTCCGTGTGACACGCCCTGCCGCGGCTCGGAGAGCCATCGCATCCGCGGGTATCGCCTCGCGCAGGAAGCCAGCACCTCGGCCGTGTCGTCCGAGGAGTTGTTGTCGACCACGATGAGTTCGTAAGGGACGCCGCCAGCCTCCTGGCCGCCGAGGATTGCAGCCAGCGCGGGGGCAATCACCGACGCGCGGTTGTAGGTGCTGATGACGATCGAGACGGCCGGGGTCTCGTTCACTCCCATGCCCCCCGATTGAGTTCGGCCGGGATCCGGGCCGTGGCGGCGTGTGAGGCTGGTGCAAACGCGCTGCCGCTCGACAGTCTCACCGTCGCGCTTGGGCCCGACGGCGAAGCCCAGGTGCGGCAACCGTCTTGCTAACTCGGAAGCGCGAGAGCGACACGGTGCTTCTGGAAGACACCCGCGCCACCGAATTCGATTTGATCCTGGAAGCCGGGAGGCCGCCGCTCGACTACTGGCTCGACCTGTGGCGGTACCGGGAGCTGTTCCTCGTCCTTGCCGCGCGCGACATCTCGGTCCGCTACAAGCAAACGGCCATCGGCATCGCCTGGGCGTTCGTCCAGCCGTTCCTGACCATGCTGATCATGACCGTCATCTTCGGCCGGGTGGCCGGCCTGCGCTCAGACGGGAGCGCGCCCTATCCCATCATGGTGTTCGCGGCCGTCCTCCCCTGGATGTTCTTCAGCACCGCGCTCGCGTCCGCGAGCCAGAGCATGGTCGGGAACGCCAACCTCGTCTCGAAGGTCTACTTTCCCCGCCTGGTGGTTCCTGCCAGCGCCGTGGCGACCTCCTTCGTCGACCTCCTCGTTTCGTGCGTCGTGCTGGCGGGCATGATGGCGTGGTTCAGCGTCGCGCCATCGTGGCGGATCCTGGCGCTGCCCGTGTTCGTCGTCGTGGCTTTCCTCGCCGTCCTCGGCCCCGGTCTCCTCGTCACCGCGCTCAATGTCAAGTACCGCGACTTCCGGTATGTCATCCCGTTCCTCGTCCAGGTGGGCCTCTACGTGTCGCCGGTCGGGTTCAGCAGCTCCGTCGTCCGCGAAAAGCTCGGCGACGCGTGGTTACTCCTCTACTCGCTGAACCCCATGGTCGGCGTGATCGACGGGTTCCGCTGGGTGATCCTCGGTCACGACTCACCGCTCTACCTGCCCGGTTTCCTCGTTTCGTGCCTGGTGATCGTGGCTCTCCTCCTCCTCGGCGTCTGGTATTTCCGACGAACGGAAAGAGCCTTCGCCGACATCATCTGAGGCATCTGCCGGAATCATGCGCGATCGGCCCGTGATCGCCGTCGAGAGGCTGAGCAAGCGATACCGGATCGCGCACCACGCCCGGAGCGCGCCGTATGCGACCTTGCGTGAAGCGATCGCGGCGAATGTCGGACGGCTGTTCCGCGCGCGATCGCAGCGAGACGCCAGCCCCAGCGAGGAATTCTGGGCCCTCGACGATGTGAGCTTCGAGGTGGTGCAGGGCGAGGTCATGGGCATCATCGGCCGCAACGGGGCCGGCAAGAGCACGCTGCTGAAGATCCTGAGCCGCATCACCGAGCCGTCTCAGGGCCGGGTACGGATCAAGGGGCGGGTGGCAAGCCTGCTGGAAGTCGGCACCGGGTTTCATCCCGAGTTGACCGGCCGGGAGAACGTCTTCCTGAACGGCGCGATCCTCGGCATGAGCCGGGCGGAAATCAGGCGCAAGTTCGACGAGATCGTGGCATTTGCCGGCGTCGAGAGGTTTCTCGACACGCCGGTGAAGCGCTACAGCAGCGGCATGTACGTGCGGCTGGCCTTCGCGGTTGCGGCCCACCTGGAACCGGAGATCCTCGTGGTGGACGAGGTGCTCGCGGTGGGCGACGCGGAATTCCAGAAGAAATGCCTCGGCAAGATGCAGGACGTCAGCAGGGACGGACGCACCGTGCTGTTCGTCAGTCACAACATGCTGGCCGTCCAGCGGCTGTGCAGCCGCGCCTTGCTGTTGGAGAACGGCCGCCTGAAGTCGTCGGGCGCCGTGGCGGACATCGTTGCCGACTACCTGGCCGTGGGGTCGTCGGACGGCTACACGAACGCCCGCAGCCTGGAAGTGCCTCGAATCACGCGCGCACGGCTGGTGACCGCCGCGCCGCGGACCGACGGTGCGGTGGAAATCGACGTCGAGTGGGACCTGCCGGCGTGCGTGAGGGGCGTGAAGATCGGCATCGGCGTCAACACGCTGGAGGGCCAGCGCATCTTCGACGCCAGTCCCGAGGATCTCGGCTGGCGCATCCCCGAGACCCAGGGGAGCTATCGCGCCACGTTCCGGATCCCGCCGCACACCCTCCTGGCGCGGTGCTACCTGGTGTCGGTCGGCCTGTGGAGCACACCCTCCGGCGGGCGCTCGATCGTTTACGACCACCAGTCGGCGGCGCTGAGCCTCGCGGTTGAAGCCGCGCCTGCCGGGCCGTACGCCCATCAAGCGACACGGGATGGGCTGGTGCACATCGAGGGATGCGGCTGGTCGGTCCAACAGGTCGACTGCCTCATCGAAGCCAGCCAGCCATGAGAAGAACGTCACTACGGGTGTGCCTCGTCGCGACCGAATTGAAGGGCCGCGGTCCGTACGGCGGGTTTGGCGTGGTGACGCACGACATCGCCGCCGGCCTGGCGCAGCGCGGCGCAGACGTGGTCGTCGTGACGCCGCGCAAGCGGGGCCAGCCGCCGATCGAGCGGACCGACTACCTGACGATCCTCACCTATCCTTCGCCGCTCTACGTCGGCCTCGAGTCGGCGCTGCCGTTTGCCGGCGTGTACGGCATGATCGACGCAGACATCTATCACAGCCAGGAACCCTCCCTCGGCACGGCGCTGGCGCAAATCGGAGCTCCGCGAAAGACGCACCTCGTCACCTTCCAGGACCCGCGCAATCTGCAGGACTGGCGAATCGAACGCGCGCATGAAGGGCTCGGCGCCCTTGCCCTCGCGAAGTACTACCTGAGGTACCAGTGGGAGACGGGAGGCGCGGCGCGCCGGGCCGACCGCCGCTACTGCCAAGCCAAGTGCATCGTCGAGAAGACGCGACGCATGTACCACCTCCGAGACACCCCTGGCTTCCTGCCGAATCCCATACGGATGACGAAGCAGGTCTGCCCCAAGGCGGCCCGCCCGACGGTCTGTTACGTCGGCCGGTGGGACCACCGCAAGCGCCCCGAGCTGTTCCTGGACCTCGCTGCCCGGTTTCCCGAGGTGAGGTTCGTCGCGGTAGGCGCATGCCTGAACGACGCCGCGAGGGACGAACAACTGAGGGCACGCTGCAGCGCGCTAAGGAACGTGGAGGCCCCCGGATGGCTGCCGGAACGGGAGCGGGGCCAGGTATTCGACCAGGCGTGGGTGCTGATCAACACAAGCACCCGCGAGTGCCTCCCGGTGACCTACCTCGAAGCAGGCGCGCACAAGTGCGCCATCCTTTCTCACTGCGACGCCGACGACTTTGCGAGCCAGTTCGGTTTCTGGGCGGGACAGGGCGACCTGGGCGACTTCGAACAAGGCCTGTCGTTCCTGCTCACCGGCGACCGGTGGAAGGAGGGCGCGGAGCGGGCCTACGACTACGTGCGTGAGACCCACGAGTCCGACCAGGTGATCGACAGGCACATCCAGGCGTACGAAGAGGCGCTGCAATCATGAGCGGACACCGCCCGGCCGGTCGCGCGAAGCCGACATCGCTGGCCATCCTCACCCGCTGCATCGGCGCCCGCTCGGAGACGTTCATCCGGCGGCACCTCGAGGACCTCCTTCCCGGCCGCACGGTGGCCGTGGCCGAGTCGATGACCAACGGGGGATACGGCGGACACTGGAGTGTCGCCTGCCCCGTGCTCGCGCTCGACACGCTCGAGTCCACGGTCCAACGTCGGGCTCGCTCGCTCCTCCGTCGCCTGGGCGTCCGCATCGGTGACGAAGCGACGCGGGCGGTGGAGGGGTTCTTCGAAGCCCACGCAGTCGAGGCCGCGATGGGCGAGTACCCTCGACTTCTCCCTGCCCTGGGTTCGCGTGGCACGTCGGGCCGGCGTTCGTTTCTTCGGCCACGCCCACGGGTACGACATTTCCCAGCGGCTGCGGGACCGCCGCTGGCAGGAGGACTACCTGCAATACAACGCGAGCGACGGGATCATCGTCGTGAGCCAGGCCAGCCGGGACCGGCTGGTCGACCTTGGCATCAGCGCGTCGAAAGTCCACGTCGTCCCGTGTGGAGTGGATGTGCCGGCCGCCCCGCGAAACCGACGCGAGACGCACCCCGTTCGGTGCCTGGCCGTCGGAAGGATGGTCGCCAAGAAAGGCCCCATCCTGACGCTGGATGCCTTCAGACGGGCCCTGCACGCGCATCCCGACCTGCACCTGGACTACGTCGGGGAGGGAGATCTCCTGCCGGCCGTGCGACAGTTCGTCCAGGCCTTCGCCCTGGAGGACAACGTAACGGTGCACGGCGGCCTCCCGAGCGAGGACGTGCAGCGACTGATGGACGGCGCGGACATCCTCCTTCAACACTCGATCACCGACCCCGCCACGGGGGACGAGGAAGGGCTGCCGGTCGCCATCCTCGAGGCGATGGCGCGGAGCATACCGGTGGTGTCCACCCTCCATGCCGGCATTCCAGAAGCGGTCGTGGAGGGCGTGACCGGCTACCTGGTCAAGGAAGGCGAGACCCGCGCCATGGCGGAACGGATCGTCGCCCTCGCCGGCGATGCCGACCTGCGCCACCATATGGGCATGGCCGGCTGGGAGCGCGCGCGGGACCACTTCGCGTGGGAGCGCGAGCGGGAATCTCTCCTCGGCGTCATGAGCCTGGGCCAGGTCTCTTCCGCATAGGCAGGCTGTCAGGACGATGAAGGCTCGCGACGAGGATTCGAGGTTCTCGCGCCCGCTACCTCGTCAGTGCCAGTTGCCGATTCCGCAACAGGACGCGCCCTAGAGTGCGATAGGATCGGCCCCGGGTCACCAACGACACTCACGATCACTCGACGTCCTTCCACCCGGGCGCGCAGCCCCCACCTGCGCAAGGAGGAACTGATGTACGTCGTCGTTAACCACGCGATCAGCGACACCTCGGGGTTCTGGGCCACCGCACAGTCCGCAACGGCGGGCCTGCCCGCCGGTCTCAAGGTGATTCACACCTTCCCGTCTCCCGACGGCCGCAAGGCCGTGTGCGTGTGGGAGGGAGACTCGGTGGACGCCGTGCGGAGTTTCCTGGACAAGGCTACCGCGGGCATGGCGCACAACGAATACTTCGAGGCGCCGAACAAGGAGGGAATAGCGATGCCGAAGCTCGCGCGCACCGCTGGCGCGTGATGAGCAACCCTCGGTGAGGCCGCATCAGTGTGAGGGCGAGGCTTCGGCCTCGCCCTCTCTATAGCCAACACGAGTTGAAATGGCCCGGGACGGCGTCCCGTCGGTCAGCGGGCGAGGGTGCGGCTGTTCCCGGCGAGCGTCATTCCGCCCTCAAGACGACGAGCGGATCCAGCCGCGTGGCCCGTCGCGACGGCACCACGCACGCCACCAGCGTCACGACGACGAAGATCGCGACGACGGTCGCGTAGGTCAGGGCGTCGTCGGCCGTGCTCTGCACGAGGATGCTCTTGATCACGCGACTGAGCCCGAAGCCGGCGCCGAGGCCGAGGATGAGGCCGGTGACCGTCTGCCATGCGGCCCGGCGGAGCACCAGCCAGGTCAGCTGGCCGCCGCTGGCGCCGAGGGCCATTCGAACCCCCATCTCCTGGGCCCGCTGCGCGACCGAGTACGCCGTCACCGCGTAGATGCCGACGCTCGACAAGAGGAGGGCGATCAGCGCGAAGATGCCCAGCAGCCCGCCAAACACGCGGTACGGCCAGCGCGCCTGCGCGAACGACTCGGCCAGCGTTCGGACGCGGTAGACCGGCTGATCTTCGTCCACCGCCCTCACCGCCTCACGGATTGCGGGCGCCAGCGCAGCGCCAGGACCCCGTCCGCTTGCCAGGATGAACGCAAACCGGCCCGGCTCGTGCCGGAACGGCACGTAGACGACCGGGTCGGGGTCTGCCGACCGCTGCGTACCCTGCTGCTGCACCGTCGGGGAGACGCCGACGATGGTCAGCCACGGCGGTTCGGGTTCCGCCGCCTTGCCCTGGTTGTCTGCGGACACCAGTCGGATCCGCATCCCGAGGGGGTCGGCCCCGGCGGCGAAGCGGCTGGCCCAGCGCTGGTTCACGATCGCCACCTGCGCGCCCGGCCTCCCGTCCTGCGCCGTGAAGGTCCGGCCGCGAGCCATGGCCAGGTCGAGCGTTTCGAAATACCCCGGGCCGGCCCTGACGACCGACACCTGCGGCGCATCCTTCGGCGAGGGCACGGGCTTGCCTTCGATTTGCAGCCGCCGCTGCTCGCCTCCACCGAGCGGCAGGGCCGTCGTCACCGAGGAGGAGGTGACGCCAGGCAGCGCGGCCAGGCGGTCGGACAGTCGGTCATGGAACGCGTTCCAGTCGTCGGCCTTCGGGTATTTCCGCTCGGCCAGTGTCATGGCCATCGTGATGACGCGGTCGCCCTGGATGCCGAAGTTCATCGTGTAGAGCGTCAGGAAGCTGCGGATCATCAGGCCGGCGCCGGTCAGGAGGACGACGGCGAGCGCGAGCTGGCCGACGACGAGCGTCGCGGTGAACCGGCGAGCGCGACGGCCGGTGGTGCCCCCGCGGCCGCCCTCGCGCAGCCCATCGTACACGTCGGCGCGAGCCACGTGCAGGGCGGGCGCGAGGCCGAACAGGATCGCCGTGGCGAGACACACCGCGACGACGAAGCCGAGGACGATCGGGTCCATCGTGAACACGATCCAGTACCGGCTTCCCCGTGTCGGCGACCGCGTGGTCGAACAGCCGGACGCCCGCGGCGGCGAGGCCGAGGCCGACGAGGCCGGCGAGTGCGGCGATGATCAGGCTCTCGACGAGCAGCTGCCTGACGATCCGCCAGCGGCCCGCCCCGAGCGCCGCGCGGATGGCCATCTCCCGGGCGCGCCCGGTGGAGCGTGCGAGCAGGAGGTTGGCGACGTTGGCACAGGCAATGAGCAGGACGAACCCGACCGCGCCCATCAGCGCGCTGAAGACGATCTTGATGGGGCCGCCGTTGAAGCGGTCGTTGAACGGCATCACGCGCGCGTCGATCTCCTTGTTGGTCTCCGGGTACTGCTTCCTGAGCCGGCCGAAGATCGTGCTCAGCTCGGCCTGCGCTTCCGGCACGCCGACGCCCGCCCGCGCAACGCCGAAGACGGCGAGCACCCGGCGATCCCGGCGCTCGTCCTCGGCCGCCGGCGTCAGGGGCTGCCACAGCTCGGTGTTCGTCGGGAATTGCATCCCCTGCGGCATCACGCCCACCACGGTCGCCGGGATCTCGTTCACCTTGATCGTCTGTCCGAGGATCTTCGGGTCCGCGCCGTACCGGTCGGTCCACACGCCGTAGCCGAGAACGACCACGGGCTCGGCCCCGGGAGCATCCTCTCCCTTCAGGAACGTCCGCCCGAGGATCGCCCGCTCGCCCAGCGTCTCGAAGGTCGTCGCCGTGATCCACGCGCCGGAGAGCCGGTCGGGCGCGTGCGTCTTGTCGCTCACGTTCATCGTGCCGCTTCGGAAGGCTTCCAGCGACTCGAACGTCCGTGACTGCTTGCGCAGGTCTCGAAAGTCCGGGTGAGACGTGTCGTCGTCGTCTCCCGAGGGCATCAGGCGCGAGTTGACGAAGTAGAGGCGGTCGGCGCGGGCGTGTGGCAGCCCGCGGAGGAGGACCGCGTTGACACAGGTGAACACGGTGGCGTTGGCGCCGATGCCGAGGCCGAGCGCCACGACTGCCATGACGGTGACCAGGCGGTCCTTGACGAGCAGGCGAATGGCGAAGCGGACGTCCTGCAGCAGGCTCACGGCATCCTCCGGGCAGACCGGCTGCTGCTGCCGGATCGCGGCCAGCGGCCAGGGTCCTACGGGGTAGACGCCGCGGGGGGCTCCAGGGTTCCATTCGCCCCGGGCCGGGCAGGGCATGGGCGGCCGATCATCGGCCGAGGCTCAGCGCCAGCAGCTCGTACGCCACGACCGCAGCTGCGCCGCCGAGAAGCAGCAGACCGGCGAGATTCATCACTCGGTGCGCCGTCCAGCTCGGACGGCCCGCTGGTGCCGAGCGATTGAAGAAGCGCCTGACCCGTTCACATCCCGAGCGTCTCCGCATCGCGAAGGAACCGCAGGATTTCCCCGACCACGACGTCGCCGGCGGCCGTCTCGTAGTCGTTGTGGTCCGCCGCGCGAAGGAGGAACCATCGCCGGCGCCCGGCTGGTGCCGCTTCGAAGAGGCGCCGGCTCAGCGCTGACGGCACGACGGAGTCACGTTCCGCGGCGATGACGAGAGTCGGGCAGCGAAGGCGGCCGATGCGCTCGATCGACTCGTAGCGGTCGCGCAGCAGGAGGCGCACCGGCAGGAACGGGTAGTGGTAGTGGCCGACCTCCGCCAGGGACGGGTACGGCGAGCGGAGGATCAATGCGTCCGGCGGGTGCTCGGCCGCGAGCGCCACTGCCACGCCGGTGCCGAGAGACTCGCCCATGTACGCCAGCCTCGTAGCGCTGCCAGCCACGTGATCCACCGCCCAGCGCCGCGCGGCCCGGGCATCGCGGAGCAGGCCGTCTTCGGACGGGTTGCCGGGGTTCCCACCGTACCCGCGGTAGTCCACCATCAGAACGGCCAGGCCGTGCGCGGCCAGCTTGCGCGCGAGCGGCGCGCGCATCGCGCGATTGCCGGCGTTGCCGTTGAAGAGGACCAGCGTCCAGCCGATCGCGGGCGACGGGGGCTCGACGAACCATGCACCGAGATGGATCCCATCGTCGGTGTTCAAGGTCACTTCTCGCGCCGAATCGAGTCCCGCCTCCGCGGGCCGGGGAACGGTGGGGCCGAAGGGGAAGTAGATCAGGCGTCGCTGCGCGAACCAGAGCACCAGCAGCAGCCCGACAATACTCAAGGCCATGGCCGCGACTCCCGCGCCCGCCCTCGTCATCGTTCAGCCCCCGGTTGACGCGCCGCGCGGCGGTGGACCGCGCGGCGCCAGACGAGCGCGTAGACGCCGAGGTTCACCAGCAGGAGCACGGCAGCGAGAGTGACCTGTGTCGGGCGCGTGAGGGTGTCCGGGTACAGGAGTGAAACGAGGTAGTAGTCCAGGAAGCCTCCGTCGTAGCCCGCTTCTCCCGCGGCGCGGCGGAAGGTGTTCTCGAGGGGCGTCAGCGGACAGACTCGGCCGCTGATCTCGACGAAACTCGCCCAGCCGACGGCGGGCAGGTGCAGCCAGGGCGTCATGCGCCAGCGCAGCGCGAGGAGGCCGCCCAGCGCGGCAAACAGCACGAAGGCGAGGTGCGTGACGAGGACGAGACCGGTGAGGAGCGTGTAGACCATGTCGCCGACGGGCGCGCGGCCCGCGACATCCAGTATCGTCCCGCGTGCCCGGAAAGGCCACCAGAGCCGCCGGGCAAGTCGCGGTCGACCCTCGGCGCCCGCCTCAGCCCGGAAACCATGGTCTTTCGCACGTTCGCCTTGGGGTGCGTGGACGACGGTGGCGAATCCAGCCGGCGCGGGCGGAACAGGGCCTCCGATCGTGGCCGCCACACTGCACCAACTTCATCCGTTCTCGATCCGGTAAATCTCGCGCCGGCCGCTCTCGGCCAGGTCGTGATAACCGGCCATCGCCTGCCGAACCTCCTCGTTCGCCATCAGTCGCTGCTCGATGGCGAAGAAGTCGTCGATCCTCTCGACGCTGACTTCTGCAACAACGGTCCAGAACCGCTCGCCGCTGACGTCCGTCATCAGCCGGAGCGGTTCATGGCCCATTGCTCTCAAAGCCGCGGAGAGAACCCCGAACTTCTCGACCATCGGCCGGACCTTCCCAGGCTTGCAGTTCATGACTTCGCGGATGATGTACATTGCCTGTCCCTCCTCTTCAACCGTCATCAAACGTGCCCGACGTGCTGCGCGGCTGCCATGATGCGCCCGATGTTCTCATCAGACATGAAGTCGGGGAGTGGGATCGCCCCCGTGATGGCCGACAGGAAGGCATTGGTCGCCTCCTGGTTGCCGCGCAGCGCCCCAAAGAGCGCTTGCATTGGAGGCGGCGGCGGTTCGAGCGCAGCCAACTGGCTCGTGAAGTCGTACATCGGCCGGACGCGTGCATTGCGTCCGGACTCGTAAGCGGCCATCAGCTCGCGCGTGTGGCCGGCGCCCGAAAGGATCGCATGAAGGGCGTCGGCCAGCCTCTCGGCCTCGATGAACGAGTCGCTGATACCTTGGGCGGTTATCGGGTCCCGGTTGTAGCCGGCGTCGCCGACGAGCGCCCAACCGTTGCCATACGGGCGCCGGAAGAAGTAGAGCATGATCTCGAGATACGCGGGCAGGAGCCGTGCCCGGCGCATCCGATCCGGTGTCGCGCTCACGAGCTGATGAATGGCGGCTGATGCCGTCTCGATCTGTCCCTGCGCCATCCGCAGCAACGCCAGCCCCGGTTCGGGGTCGCGTCCCATCCGGCTCGCGCCGCGATACGCTTCCTCCGCCTTCGCGTATTCGCCGCGCAAGCGGTGAATCTCCGCCTGCTCGTAGAGCGCGGCAGCGGGCGGCTTGCGCTCGGCCCGCTCCGAGCGCTCGCAGGCCACACACGCCTCCGCCAGGGCCTCGCGCCACTTCCCCTGGAACTGCATGATTTCCGCGCGGTGCACCAGGCAGTTGCCGCTGAAGGCGACCGCCTCGGCTTGCCGGTCGCACCACGCGGACAGCGCGAAGGTCCATTCACGCGCGCGGTTGAGCGCATACACCTGCTGGCACGCCCCGATCACGCTGCAGTACATCAGGCCGGTCACGATCGGCGACAGATCTCCGCCCACGACCGCCAGCATCGTCTCGTCCAGCAGCTCGAGGCCGCCAATCACCTGATCCAGCAGGATCAACGCGCGCCCCTGCACGTGGCGCGCGAGGGCGAGGAGGTCCGCGTCACCGAAGCGGTCGCCGAGCGATACGGCCGTCGTCGCCGCGTCTCGGGCGTCGGCGACGCGTCCCGCACGGAGCTGCTGCTCGGCGAGGGGCAGCAGCAGGTAGCCGTGCTCCACGCAGTCGTGTCCGGCGATCAGCCGTTGGCCGCGGGCGATCCAGGCGTTCGCCTGCGCCACCTCGCCTCGGAACAGGAGCGCGAGGCCGAGCCAGAAGGCGCACCGGGCAGCGCGATCAGGTTCATCGGCCCGCACGTGCGCCCGATGCTGGCGCATGACCAACTGCTCGAACTCGAGGTCGCGTCCCACCATGTAGGCCGAGGTCGACAGTCGGTCCAGGTCCTCCACACCCAACGGAGCCACCTCGTCTGCCAGGCGGAGTGCTCGATAGGCGTCAGTCCAAGCCGCCCGCTGGAAGCAGTCGCGCCCCTGTCGAAGGTGGTCGAGCATGGCTCACCCCGTCCGTGACCGCAGACCTAGCCGCGTTCCTCTCAGAATATCGTCAATGGGACGGAGCAGCGCTTCGCGCTTTGAACCGATGCCCGAGCTACCGCCGGTTCATGCGGCAGGAGACGCCGAGCGTCGCAGCGCTGGTGCGCGAGCGAGACGGGAACGAGACCATGACGTCACAGCGTGAGCACGACGCGCTTCAGCAGCGTCTCGGGGAGTTGATTGTCGTCCGACGCCTGCGGGGCGCCTGGATGTGCCGGGCAGGCCGGCGCCGGCCCGATGGTTCGAGGAACGGCCGGTCGCTAGGCTACTTTGTGCCGAGCACGAAGGAGTTCCCGTCCAGGTCCTTGAAGATCGCGAAGGTGCCCCAGGGCTCCTTCTTCGGATCCGAGCGAACTCCACGCCCTTCTCCTTCAACTCCCGCGCCGTCCGTTCCACGTCGTCCGTCCAGAGCGCCATGTTCATCATGCTGCCCGGCTGTAGCCCGTCGTCCATCGAGAACAGCACCACGCGGGTGTCGGCCCCGGGGATGCCCAGCTCGATCCATCGCTGCTGTTCGCTGAACGGCTGGTCGGTGAGGACGCGGAAACCGAGCTTGTCCGTGTAGAAGGCGAGGGCCCGATCCTGGTCGGTCACTGGGATGCTGACGAACTTCACGCCTCGAATCATGTGCCGGTCCTCCTCCCGGCATTGTCGCGGGCGGACGGGGGAGATGCAAGCGAGCTATAGTTGGATACACTATAGTGAAATGGACCATATACCCGTTGACGAGTACGTGCTCGATGTGCTGCTGCCGGACCTCGCCGGCCACGACCGATCGCCCGCCGCGTTCCTCGTATATCTCGTGCTGTGGACGGAACTCTATCGGCGGGAGGCGCGCCGCGTGGCCATCAGCCTCAGCCAGCTGACCCAGCGAGCCGGCTTGTCCAAGTCGGCCGTGCAGGCGGCCATGCGCGTGCTGAAGCGGCGTGGATTGGTGGCCGCGACGAAGAAGACTCCGACCTCGGTTCCGGAATACGAGTTGGTGCGTCATTGGTTGAGGCGGCGCTCCAAGCGGGGTGCGGTTTAGAGATCGCGGCTTGAACGACCGGTGCGAACCAATGCCCCTCCCTGCTTTCCCGTGGCCCCGGTAATGAGGACAATCCTGTCGGTTGGCAGGTTCTCTCCTCTATGGGCTGCGGACGAGTGCCCGGCAGGCAGGGACGCCTGCGCCGTTTGGCAGGCAGGACGCCTGATCTACCTCGTCCGCGTTCGCGTGGTTGATGGCCCTTCCCCGATGATAGAAGGTGGGCGCTTCCACCAAGCCCGGGCGGTCGCGGGATACGCGCACCACCCAGGCGGCGGCTTCGAACTACCCGTACCACGACGGCCTTCTCTTGACCTCTCGGGACACCGCCGAGGCAAACGACAACACCAGCCAGCACCCGGGCGAGGGCCGCTCGCTGCCAATCGACGCGCACCCGGACCCGTTGCGACACGCCCTACGGTGGATGCGGCGGCCGCCCTGCGCGCTCACGCCAGGCGGGGCAAGGCGCCCCGGATACTGCCTGCGTGGAATCTCAGCGAGCGTTGGAGAAGGGCCGGCCGAAGGGCTGCGGGATCGCCTCGAAAGAGACGTCCACTGGCGTCGAGGACCGCGCGGCCCGCTTCCTCGGCGGGCAGCAGGGCGATGACCGTGCGCGCCGCGAAGCTGCTCGTGCCATGCGTGCGACGATTCGGCCGCGTCGGGCGCGTGGCCAGCGAAGTCGAGTGCCTGGAACTCCTCCTGCGAGTAGCGGGCGGTGCGGGCCGCTTCCTCGAGGATGCTCGAAGGGCTGAAGCCCGGGTCCTTGCCGCACGCGGCCCACGCCAGGTAGCCCAGGGGCTGGACCTCTCGATCGCACGTCAGGGTGTCGACGAAGTCTCGCGCTTCGACCCGGCCGACCAGCGCGAGCACCTTGGCCGTCGCCGAGATCGAAGGGGTGCAGCGTGAGCCCGAGGTCGGGGTGTTCGACGAGCGGGAAGAACCGGTACGCGCTGTCGCGCGCCCATTCCATCCTGACGGCCTCGGCGCCCCGCCGGACCTCCGCCTCGACGAGGCCGGCGCGTTCGCGGAATACGCGCACCGCGTAGCCGGCGGCTTCGATCAGTGCGCGGTCGGCCTGCCAGGAGACTGCGAGCGCCTCCTCCGTGTCGTGGAAGACGTCGAGGTCGCGGGAGAGGCGCGGCGCGGCGAGCAGCTCGTTGAGCGTCGCGCCGCCGGCCAGGTAACTCTCGCCGCTCGCTACCCGGTTCCGGGCTAGCAGCCGGCAGACGTCTCGCTGGAAGAGGCTGAGAGCCATCGCTTCACTGCTCCCGCACGCCTGAAAGCGTCCGCGTCTCCGTATCGCTGGATGGCATCCAGAACGCGCGATGCCTCGGCCGTCGTCTCGGGGTAGTACCCCTCGCGCAGGAACCAGAGGCAGCGCACGCGGTATTCGTCGACGAGGCGGCGGAGGTTCTCGGCCTCCGCTGGGATGCCCGGCGTCATGCTGACATGATACCCGTGGCGCCGGTTGCGTGTTGGACTCGTTCTGAGGGCGGCCTCCTGGCGGCGGCCGCGCGGCGCGTGCGCTATCGTCCTTTCTCCCTGTGTCGCGCCCGGCGATGTCTCTGGCTCGCCCCGCCCGGCGCGGGTTCGCCGGCGAACGACCGGTAGAGGGCCTCGAACACCACCATGCCGTGCTCGAGCAGTTCCTCGTCTCGTGGAAACACCTGGCGCAGACCGTCAATCAACCGCCCGACGGCCTCCGCCTCGGGCACGTTGTACCGACGGTCCTTCAAATCGAGGTCGTGGACCAGCCGCGCGAGTTGCGCCACAGCCTGGTCGTCGATGCCGAACCGGCTGGCCAAGACCTCGAACGTGCACTGGTCGCCGTGGTGACTGAACTCGACGTCGTACATGTCGAACGGAATCGCCTTCGACGAGGCCGGCGGCTTGTCGACAAACGCGAAGCGAGCGGCCGGATCGATGAATCGCCGAATCAGCCACGCCGAACCCGACCGGTCGATCCCCGGGCGGGGACGGGTGAGCCAGGTCCTGCGGCGATAATCCTCCGACCGGAGCACCTCGCCTGGTCCGCCCGGCGGACGGGAACTGGTCCCCGGACCGATCACCCGCTGCTCGAGTCCGGCAAGTGCCGCGTGCGCTTCTTCGCGGCCGCTCGCGCCGAAGGGGTCGGTCGCGGCCACCTGCGTGAACCGGTCTCGCAACTGTCGCACGGCGCGCTGCAGGCGACGGAGTTCCGTTCCCCGCTTCGCGCCCGCCTGGCCGGCTTTCCGCGCCAGCGCCCGCACGTCCTCGCGGATCGTCTCGAAGAGGCGCTCGCGGTCCGCGCGGAATGCGGCCACGATGTCGTCGTGTGTGAGCGAGTCGATGGTGTCGGCCGCAAACACGCTGGCCTCCCCCTTGTACGCCACGATCTCCGCCTTCATCCACTCGAAGTCTTCCCGAGCCTGCGCAGAGTCGGGCAGGACGTACACGGCGTTGCGAATCGCCACGGCACCGAGCTGCTGCAGGCGCCGCCATGTCTTCACGCGGGCCTTCGAGGGGCTCGCCGGGAGCTGGTGCACCAGCAGCAACCACTGCCCGGCTTTGGCCGATCCGGGCGCGCGCGATCTCCTGTGTTTCGCGGCTGAGCTCGAAGGCGGCTTCGCGTGTGATGTATCATTTACCACATACAAGTAGTAACAAGCATTACGGTGCGCGTCAATCGCGAGGGTCACACCATGAAGTGGATTACCCGATCGGATGTCCGCGTGGATCGTGTCGCCTGCCCCTGGCTCATCCGGCGATTCATCGACCCCGAGGCGGAGTGCCTCTTCGTTCCGGAGTCGGAGTTGCTCGAGAAGGCCCGGGAACGGGGCGCCACGCCGTTCGACGCTCCCCGGATCCGTGAGGTCCGACTGAACCACCGTGGTGACCGGTGCACCTTCGAGGCCCTTCTCGAGGACTACCACCTGGCCGATCCGGGTCTCCTGCGGCTCGGTCTGATCGTGAGAGCCGCCGACGTCAAGGGGCAGGAGCACGTTGCCCCCGAGGGCCTGGGCCTGCGGGCGATCGCCACGGGGTTCGCGTTGACCGCGGCGACCGACCCCGAGCGTCTCGCCGGCCAGGGGCCCGTCTACGACGCGCTCTACGCCTACGCGGCGCAAGCGCACCCATGAAGGCGCCCGCGCTTCCGGGTTACGTTGTAACGCTGGACCACGGTGAGACGAGTGTGTCGCCGGAGATACGGAGGTGTGAGATGGAATGGCCGTCGCGACGCTCGCTCCTGATGGTCGCCGCTGCGGGGTTCGCGACCGCGTCGTCATCCGCGGCTGATCAACCGCTCGTCTTCCTGAAGAGCATTCCGCTCCCTGGGGTAGAGGGGCGCATCGATCACATGGCGGCGAATCAAGATCACACCCGGCTGTTCGTCGCGGCCCTCGGCAACAACACGCTGGAAGTGCTCGGTATCACGACGGACCAGCACCTGCGGAGCGTCACGGGCCTGCACGAGCCGCAGGGGATTGCGACGATTCCCGCGCCGGCGCACGTGGTGATCGCAAACGGTCAGGGTGCCGTGGAGTTCCGGGCGGGCGACGACGTGGCGGTGGCCAGGAGCGTGGCGCTTGGCGACGATGCGGACAACGTGCGGTACGACGCGAAGGCGAAGCGCATCTACGTCGGCTACGGAAGCGGCGCGATTGCGGCCATCGACGCCACCGACGGGCGCAAGCTCGGCGATGCGCCCGTCGGTGGCCATCCCGAGTCGTTCCAGCTGGAGGCCGCTGGTCCTCGGATCTTCGTGAACGTGCCGGCGGCAAAGCAGATCGCGGTAATCGACCGGGTCACGATGAAGGTCACCAGGACGTGGCCGATTGTCGAAGCCGCATCCAACTTCCCCATGGCGCTCGACGAGCCCGGTCGTCGCCTGTTCATCGGGTGCCGGCAGCCGGCGAAGCTCCTGATCGTGGACACATCGTCCGGCAAGGTCGCGAGCGCAGTCGATATCGTGGGCGATACCGACGACATCTTCTGGGATTCCGTGCGCGCTCGCCTCTACGTCATCGGCGGCGAGGGCTTCGTGGACGTATTGCAGCCCAGCGGCTCCACGCTCACTCGGGCCGCCCGCATTCCGACTGCCCCGGGCGCGAGAACCGCGCTGTTCGTGCCGGAGCAGAACCGGCTCTACGTTGCGGTGCCGCACCGCGGCACGCAGAGCGCCGAGATCCGCGTCTACGACGTCAAGAACGCGGCGAGCATCCACTGACTCTGGCGTGCGCTCACGCCGCGCACGCACCTCGCACTGCCGGCTCACATTCGTTCGCCGGGCAATTGGCTGGCTTGCTTCACCCAAGCGGCGAACTGAGCTTCGTCGAGCTGATCGTCCTCGTGGATGTCGAGGTAGCGCACTTCCTTGTGCTTGGACTCGCCGGGGGGGACAGGACGCAGCGACGTGCCGCGGAAGAAAGCCACCTTGACGTAGTTCGTGAAGCAATGGAAGCTGAGGAACCAGCCCTGGCCCTCGACTCCGTAGAACGGCGAGTTCCATTTGACCGCCTTGCGCACGTCGGGGACGGTGCGCACGATGAGCGCGTCGAGGCGGCGCCCGACGTCGCGTTTCCAGCCCGGCATGGCCGCGATGTAGGCCTGCACGGGGGCGTCGCCGTCGCCCTTCGCGATCTGCGGGTTGCCGCCCGCGAGGAGCGCCGGCTTTGCGGCCTTGCGAGACCGCGACTTCGGTGCCGTCTTGCGCGGTGTGGTCGCCTTCGCGGCGACCCGCCTGGCGCCGGCCTTCTTTGCGAGCCTTCGCTGACCTCTCGGACCGCCTTGCCGGCCATCGTGTTCACTCCACGACTGTGCCGCGCACGTCGGTGCGTCGCCCGCTGCGCCACTTGGTGGCATACGGCAGCACGAACAGATACAGACCGGTGACCAGGAGCAAGGCGAGCGGGAGCAGCGGCACGTAGCTCACCCAGACGACAGGCTTCTCCCGCGCCAAGGCGACGAAGGTGACGATGACGGACACCGTAAAGGCAATGGACAGCCAGCGGTGCGTCTGCCGAATCCAGGTGCTCCAGTTCAATGGGACCTCCTTTGAAGAACGGATGAGACACGCGGCGACCAGGACGGCCGGACCAGTCCCCTCGTAAGTCATTCTGCTTCAGCGTGATAGCTCGGACGGGAAAATGGGAGTTGACAAGTGTTATAGCTATGTATAACACTACATCTCACAAAACCCGCAGCGCTGAACCAGACTCGACGCCGGACGTGGCCGTCGAAGGAGGACGAGAGATGAAAACCCATCGCCTTGCGCTGTCTATCTTGATCGCAACGCTGTCCACCCTTACCTTTGCCCAGTCCGACCCGCACAAGGCCCCGGACAAACCCGCACCCTCGGAGGCCCAGAAGTCTTTCGAGAAGCTGAAGACGCTGGCCGGCACATGGGTCGGCCAGGTCACGACGTCTCCGCCTGCCCCGATCGTCCAGGGCAAGTTCGCGCAGTTCTCACTCCGCGTGACCTCCCGGGGCAACGCGCTCGTGCACGAGCTGTCGATCTCCGGCATCCCGGACCACCCGGTCACAATGTTCTACGTGGACGGGGAGCGGCTGCTCCTGACACATTATTGTGACGCCGGCAACCGTCCGCGTATGGCCGGAAAGGTGTCGGCAGACGGGAAGACGTTGGAATTCGATTTTCTCGATCTGTCGGGCGGCGACCAGCGGGGACACATGCACCATGCGGTGCTCACCTTCATCGACGACAACCACCACGTCGAGGATTGGACCTACATGATGCCCGGGAACGAGCCGATGCGGGCGCACTTCGACCTGCAGCGGACGAACGCCGGGAACCAGAGCGGATGGTGATTGAGCAGACCTGGCAACGCTGATGGACCGCGAGTGGAACAACGGTCAGCCGATCTACCGCCAGATTCGGGATCTCGTCGTCGCGATGATTCTCGACGAGGTTCTCAAGGAGGGCGACGCGCTGCCTTCGGTGCGCACAGTCGCGGCCGAATACCGGGTCAATCCGCTCACGGTACTCAGAGCCTACCAGCAACTGGCTGACGAGAGTCTGGTGGAGGCGCGGCGCGGCCGCGGCATGTTCATCAATACCGGCGCGCGCGATCTGCTGCTGCAGGGAGAACGGCAGAAGTTCCTCGGCGAAGAGTGGCCCAGGATCTCCCGGACCATCCAGCGGCTCGGCCTCAGCGCCGAGGAGCTTCTGCGCGCTGCACCCCCTGAGCCGGCCTCGGACGCTGCCCGGACACAGCCGGCCGAGACAGACTCCACCAAGAAGGAGCGCTGACAACGTGGCGTACGTCGAAGCCCGCGGGCTCCGCAAGAGTTACGGGGCAACCGTCGCCCTGGACGGGATTGACCTCCACGTCGAGGAGGGCCGCATCGTGGGCCTTGTCGGACCCAACGGGTCTGGCAAGACCACGACGCTGAACGCGATCGTCGGCCTCACCTCGCACGAAGGACACCTGACCGTGCTCGGGCGCAATCCCTGGACGGACCGCGATCAGCTCGTGCGCGATGTCTGCTTCATCGCCGACGTCGCGGTCCTGCCGCGCTGGATCCGAGTGTCCCAGACGCTGGACTACGTGGCCGGCGTCCATCCTCGATTCGATCGCGCCAGGGCCGAAGCCTTCCTGGCGAGGACCACCATCCGGCCGACCGCCAAGGTCAGGGAACTGTCCAAGGGCATGGTGGCCCAACTGCACCTTGCGGTGGTGATGGCGATCGACGCCCGGCTGCTGGTGCTCGACGAGCCGACGCTCGGGCTCGACATCCTCTATCGCAAGGAGTTCTACGACTCGCTGCTCAACGACTATTTCGAGCGGAGCCGCACGGTCATCGTCGCCACACACGAAGTGGAGGAAGTCCAGCACGTCCTGACGGACGTCGTGTTCATCGACCGCGGCCAGATCGTGTTCAGCCGGAGCACCGAGGAAGTGGAATCCCAGTACCGCGAGGTGCTGGTGCATCCCGACCGGATGGCGGCGGCCCGGGCCCTCCACCCGATCCACGAGCGGCAGGGAGTGGGCCGCAGCATCCTGTTGTTCGAGGGTGCGGATCCCCAGCAACTGGCTGTCCTGGGCGAGGTGCGGACGCCAAGCGTCCCCGATCTGTTCGCCGCCGTCCTGGCCAGCCGCCGGGGCCAGGCACAGGGAGTGACACAGTGAATACTCCGTCGGATGTCGTGGCGGACTCGCAGGCGCGGCCGGCGGCGGTCAGTGCATCGGGGATTACTCCCGCGCGCCGCTTGTACTGGTCGGTGCGGCGCGAGCTCTGGGAGAACCGTTCCGTCTACGTCGCTCCGCTGGCGGTCGGCGCCGTCTCCCTGGTCGGCTTCTTCATCTGGCTGGTCCACCTGCCGGACAGCATGCGTGCCGCCGCCGGGCTCGGCCCGATGCACCAGCACGAAGCCGTCGAGCGAATCTATGTCATCGTCGCGCTCATCCTCATGGCCATCGAGATGCTCGTCGCGGTGGTCTACTGCCTCGATGCGCTATACGCGGAGCGCCGCGATCGGAGCGTCCTCTTCTGGAAGTCGCTTCCGGTCTCGGATGGGATGGCGGTGCTCTCCAAGGCGTGTATCCCCATCCTCGTTCTCCCGCTCGTAACTTTCGCGGTCACGGTGGCCACGCAGTTGATCATGCTGCTCGTCAGCAGCGCCGTTCTCGCCGCCAACGGCATGAGCGCGGCGATCCTCTGGGAGCAGGTGTCGCTGGTCAGGGTGTCCTGGATCAACCTCTTTCACCTCGTGGGGTTCCACGGCATCTGGTACGCGCCGTTGTACGGGTGGCTACTGATGGTGTCGGCCTGGTCGAAGCGCGCCCCGTTCCTCTGGGCGACGTTGCCGCCGATTGCGATCGGACTCGTCGAGAG
Source organism: uncultured Acidobacteriota bacterium (assembly GCA_963724775.1). Classification (GTDB taxonomy): domain Bacteria; phylum Acidobacteriota; class Vicinamibacteria; order Vicinamibacterales; family Fen-181; genus CAVRWB01. The sequence continues at coordinate 168,080 of CAVRWB010000008.1, read as the reverse complement.
GATCGCGTTCAACACCTCGCACTTCGCGACGATGCTGCGGAACCACTTCCTGGGTGGGCCGCAGGACGCAACGACCACGACGGGGATGACCATGGACATGCTGGCACCACATTCAATCGGGCACTTCGTCATGAGCCCGGGACTCTGGATCGGCCTGGCTGTCACGGCAGGGTTTCTCTTCGCGGCAATCTGGCTGCGCCGGTCCCGGGAAGCGATCTGAACCGCGCCCGCTGGAGCAGGCGCGGCTGATGGGAGGCGAGGATGGAATCGGCGGCGAAAGTTGGTCGAGTCACTGGCGGGCTGCTGCTCGCCCATCTGGCGTTCGGACTCATCGTTCCGTTCGTGCTGCTGGATCGGGTCAGAGGGACCGGAGGGTTTCTCGTCAATGCGGCGGCGAATCCTGGTCAGATGCGCACGGCCGTCATCCTGCTGTTCGCCGGTAGCGCGGTTGCCATCGGCATCGCCATCGTCGCATTCCCCGTGGTTCGCCGCCACAGCCGCGCGGCCGGACTCTGGCTGATCGCGCTTGCCGTCGCGGGGTTCTCGTTGCAGGCCGTGGACAACAGCGGTCTCTTGTCCCTGCTGTCGTTGAGCCAGGAGTACGCCAGCGCGGGACCTGCCCGGTCCGACGTCTTCCAGGCGCTGGGCATCGTCGTCAGCGCATTCCGGAAGTGGGCGCATTACTCCTACCTGCTCGTCGTCGGGAGCTGGATCCTCGTCCTCTACGCGTCGCTGTTCCGGTTCCGGCTGGTTCCGCGTGTCCTGGCCGGGCTGGGGCTCGTCGCGACTCTGCTCCAGATTTCCGGAGTGACACTGCCCGGACTGTTCGGATTGCCGCCGGAAACCCGCCTGGCCATGCCATTGGCTCCGGCCTACCTCGGTCTGGCGTTGTGGCTCATTGTGAAGGGCTTCGGCGTAGCGCATCTCCCGCCTGCAACCGACGCACAGCCGTGATGCGCACGGCGGGGTCGGATCGTCGTGGGCGGCTTCCGCGTGGTGATAAATCCGCGACCGCTCGGAGGTGTGTCCCTCGTCACAGATGGCGAGTCACCATCTATGCCCGGAACTCCGCGGCGTGGTCAGTGGCCCATTCGAGGAAGGTCCGTGGCGCTGCTCCGGTGACATCCGCAACACGTGGATGTCACAAACGCCGGTTGACCGATGGCGGCAGCCCAGGCCTGGAGCAGCGTATTCACCAAGGTCGGCGAACCCAGGACCGGGAGCAACTCCGACCGCGCCTCGTCTGGCGCATCTCTTCGACGCGCAGTGACCGTCCGATTGCGCGTCCGATGGTGTGCACCTGCTCGGCCTGCGTCAGCGATTGTGGCCCGGTCACAACATACTCCGCGCCGGCGTGCCCATCTTCGCACAACGTGCTGGACCGCGACCGCGGCCAAGTCACGCTCATCGGTCGGCGCCGTTGGCGCGTCGAGGTACGGCCAGCGCACGACGTCGCCGGTGCGGATTTGCGGCCCCCAGAAATGCCGCGCGTTTCCTGCGAACATGCCGGCCCGCAGGAATGTCCACTCCAGTCCCGACGTTTCAATCAGCCGCTCGATGCGTTCGGCCATGTCTCTGGAAGGATTGGGCTGCTGGAAGAACGGGTGCGGCGTCTTGAGAGGAGCCGTGAGGAACACGATTCGCCGTGCGTGGTTCGCGATTCGTTCGAGCGCACCCGGCGCAGCCGCCGGCGGCGCCACCCACACCAGGAAGACCGTATCAACATCTTCCAGGCACCGATCAAGGGTCTCGGGAACCGTGAGATCCCCGCGCACCACCTCGACCTGTGGCGGCAAGCCGGCCGCATCGGGGTTGCGGGTCATCGCGCGGAACCGGGCTCCCGCTGCCGTCAACTGAGAGACAACCTGGCGACCGACGTTCCCGGTGCCGCCGATAACGAGGATACGGCTCATAAAGTCACGTTTGCCGGTTTCCGGCGGGTTCGAACAACTCGATCGGATTCCCGTCCGGATCCTCGATTTGGATTTGGCGGCCCCCGGGACCCGTTTCCATGTCGTTGCGAAAATGAAGTCCCGCCTTCTTCAACAGGGCGATGTAGCCGGGAAGATCCTTTACTCTCAACACCACGCGATTCCAGCCGCCCGGCTCCTGCCGTTGGCCGTTCGGCATTGGACGGGAACCGGACGCTTCAGGACCGCTGAGCAGCATCTGCGCGTCACCAACAGAGACGCTCGCAAACGCGGGGAGATGTTGGTGTTCCAGCTTGAACCCGAGGTGCTGTGTGTAGAACGCGACGGAGCGCTCGACGTCGTTCACCTGATAGCGGACGCCGTGGACGCTCGTGACGAACGGGTGTGGCTGAGTCTCGCGAGGTGTTGAGGTTTGAGCCATGGTCTCGATCTCCTAAATGATCAGGTCGGCTTCGCGGACAGAGAGTCGCGCTCAGAGAGTGGCCGCAGCAAGTCCGAGACCGTGTGGCAAAACAGCGTCGAGGTCAACAACCTGTATCCAGTCGCCTTGTGGGTCGGACCGACGCCGGGCCGTAAAACGGTGCGTCACTTCAACGGCGCCTTGCTCAGCACGACGTCGTCCACCCACACCGTCCCCTTGCCGTTGACGATCAGGTTCAGCACGACCTTCTCGGGCTTCTGGCCTTTCTGGAAGTTGAAAGGCGTCTGGATGGCTTTCCATTCCGACTTCCCCTTGACCGTGTCGTTCATCCCGCGCGAGAAGTACTGGCCGCCGGCCACGTGCACCCACATTTCGAGGAACGCTTGCCCCTCCCCCTCCAACGCCGTCCTGACGCGGGCCCGGAACAGCAGCTGCGCCGCCTCGACATCGACGCCCGACACCTCGCCGAGGCACACCGAGGTGGGCCACGGCGTCTCGACACGCAGCGACGCCGCCCCCTCCACCTTGACGGCGGTGTCGCTCCGGAGCTTGAGCCCGATGGCCGTCGCATCGTCCAAACTCAGCCTTCTCAGCTCCTGCGCGTTGGCCGGGCGGTCGGCGGACGCCACGAACAGACCCGAAGCAACGAGCATGATCAACAGCTTCACGATGCGTTCTCCTTCATGATCTCAGGCGGTCGAATGTGGCAGGGCCCGCCGATCAATCGGCGGCTCTCGGGGATAGTACCTCGAAGTGCCGCGCCACCCGGGCACCGGAACCTGACAGGAGGACGAACCTTGGCTGCGGCGGCGCTCTGTATCGCGCCGCCGCTCAACCCAGATTGCGCCGGCGCAGACCGGCGCACCGGACCCGATGAAGCGGTCCCAGTCCGCTTGACTAGCCGAATGGATTCTCGTCCGCGCTCGGTCCGTAGATCGAAGGAACAGGAACGCTGAGAGCGCGCAGGTAGACCGTCAACTGGCCGCGGTGGTGGTACCAGTGATTGAGCATCACCGACCGTAGGAACGCGACGCGCGGAAGCGCGAGCAACTCGCGATCGCCGCGCATGAGCCGCCACGTCGCCGTCAACGTCGCATCGTCCATGCCTCCGAGCGCCTTCCTGGCCTTCGCGATACTCTCGTCGAGCATTGGAACGAGCCCGGACGCGTCATTCGGAGTCGGAGGCTCCGCGAAATCGGGTGCCTGAACCGGCGACCGGAGCGCCAGCTCCGCGACTCCGGCAGGCACGGTCGCCACGTGCACCGCCAGCTGCCCAAGCGTCCTCGCTGTCGGGTGGGGGCGCCAGGACAACTGATCCTTGGGGACCCGCTCCAGCACGCGGCGCGTCGTCTGTGTTTCCAGCTCGAGTTCCTGCAACATGGTATCGATCAACGCCATGGTCCGACCTCCGTGGCTAAGAGTGTTTACGTCTTCTCGACTCGCCGGCGAAGGCGGTCGAAGACCATCGTCCATCCCTGCCCCAGCGCGTCGCGATAGCCGTCTGGAAACAGGCCGAGGGCAGTGTGCCGCAGCGTGATCAGCGTGCCGTCGTCCACTTGTTTGAGCCGGTATTGCACGTTCGATGCGACGGCAAAGGACATCATCAGCGGCCCGGCGATTTCGAGCAGCGTCGGCCGCTTGATCGCCTGCACGTGGCCCCAAAGATGACCGTTGCCGTCGCCGAGATCGCGGAACCAGCGCCCGCCGGGCCACGGCTCGAGCGTCATGGGCATCGGCGCGTCCTGGTATCCCCGGTTGGACGGTCCGATCTCTTCGAGCAGCGCCGCGAAGGTCGCATCGAGAGACGCGCGGACGCGTATCTCCTCAGTGACGTTGAGGGAAAGATCCTCGATCGCTGGAGTAGCTGTGGTCACAATGGTCTCCTCTTGAGCTTTTCCTCGTCGGTTCGCTTCGTTCGTTCTTCCTCAGCGCGTTCCTTGACCCGCATCAGCTGGCTCCGCCAGTAGCGCTCGAATCGCCCGGTCCACTCGTGGAGCGGTTTGATGGCCCGGGCATTCGTCCGATACAGCACCTGGCGGCCGTCTCGCCGCACGTCGACGAGCCCAACCTGGAGCAGCACTCGCAAATGCTTGGACACAGACGGCTGGGGGAGGCTCAATGCCGCCACGACATCGTTGACGGCTCGCTCGCGGGGCGCGAGGAACTCCAGGATGTCACGGCGACGGGCTTCCCCTACCGCATTGAAGGGGTCGGAGGTCGTAGCTGCCCGAGGCATGAACCAATAATATTCCCATTACGGTATATGTCAAGCGCGAGCGTATCGCGTGAACCCCGCCCGACCCCAGCGAGAACGGTCGGGCGGCTTCAGGCGACGCGCAGCGGTTTGATCCGGCTCTGATGTCGTCCTTGATGGTCCGGGCGGCGTCGAGGTCAACAGCGCAACGGGCGTTCAACCAGAACTGCGGCGTGGCGTCAGCAGCAGGAGTCCGTGCTTGAGCATGGGCCCGTCGGCTCCCTGGTGCGAAGACCCGTCGGACCGCGGGCGGGGCTACTTGATGATCTCGAGCTTCAGCTCGTTGAGGCGGACCGGTTCGCTCGAGTAGTTCTCGAGCTCGATCGCCTTCTTCTTCTTGTCGAAGTTGATCGCGGTCGCGACCGCCATCTTCCCCACCCCCTTGCCGTTCTTGTCGAACCGCATCTCGAACAGCGTGAACGGATAGTCCACGGTGCGCGGCTGGTTGACCTGCTCGCGGAAGCCAATCACGCGCGGCGTGATGACGACGATGCGACGGCCGCCGTCCTCGCCCGGGTGGTTCCAGGCGTAGCGGATGTCGGTGCCGAGCCGCATGGTGTTGTTGGGGTCGGGCCCCATGTAGCCTGGGAAGTTGAAGCGGCCCAGTTCCGGCTCCTTCTCGAGGGCGCGCAGCAACCCGTCCTGCCCCTTCTCCATGAACACCTGGATCAGGCGTTCGCGCTGGGGCGCGCTCGACCATCGGTTGATGGTGATCTGAATCGACTGGTTGGCGCCCGGAGCGACGGTGCTCATGCTCAGCGCCCACCCGGTGATCCGCACCTTGTCGGCCGTGTCTTCCTGGGCCTCTGGCACGGCCACCAACAACAGTGACGCGACTCCCGCCGCCAGCCAGATCGTCGTCTGTCTCTTCATCGCAGCCCCCTGTCGATCGTTGTCGCTGCTGGTCCCCGGCCTCGTGAGCCTAACGGTCCCCGGAGGCGATCTCGATGCGGAAGACGCACCGGTCGCTGCCTCGCAGGATCGATTCGGCGAGCGATGCCTTCACCGGGCGCCCGAGGATTTTCGAATACGTCTCCTCCTGCCAGCCCAGCGTGCACTCGCACTGCAGCCCTGGCGTCAGGCCCCGCTTGACGAGCGGGCACGAACACGACGTGGCCCTATCGACGATGGTGATGACGCCCGCCTTCTCGTCGTGCACCGCGCTGGCCACCCACCCGTTCGGACCGCGCGCCTCGTCGAGGAAGCCGGCCAGGTTGCCGCGGTACTTCTCGTAGGTCATCGCCTTGAACTGCCGGGCGCACTCCCTGCCGAGGCCTCGAAAGATCGTCCGCTGCGACTCGACGGGAACCTCTCCAGCGATCAACTCGACCAGCTTGGCGTAGCGGACGCGAACCGCGTCCAGCTTTGCGCTCTCGCCCTCGGCATCCGCGGCGGCGGCATCCGAAGGCGCCAGGCCACAGGCGGCGCACGAGGACAGTCCAACCAGGCAGGCCTTCAGGAACTCCTGTCGTTTCATGTCTGTGAGCCTTCCCCGTCTATTGCCCTGAACCTGGCTCCGGCCGGAACGCGAAGCCCGAACTGTGAGGCCAGAAGGGTCTCCAGTTCCGCGCGGGCAATCTCCCGGCTTTCCGTCCGCTGCGCCGAACGCTCGGACCACTGGAGGTTGCGAAGCACCTTCGACCCGGTCGTCGTTCGGAGCTGCGCGGTGAGCGTCTTCACAAACCCGCTCTGCGGGTGCGTGCTCGTGTACCAGTTTGCCACGTCGAAGTCAATGGCGTGCCGGGTCGCGACCTCGAAGGCGTACAGGTCTGTCCAACCATCTCCGCGGTCGGCTTGCAGCAGCCGGGCGCTGTCGCGCGCACTCACGCGGTAGCGCGTGCCGCCCTGCTCCACCGCGGTCCCGTCGAGCGGGACCGGTTCGAGCGGCGTCGTGCCGCCGAACCCGACATCGCACAGCCAGGCGTCGGCGTCGAGCGGGACGACGAGGAGCATGTGCGTGCGCGGCGTCACCGCCGGGCCCCCGTCGGACACGCGGGCTTCGCAGGCGACGGTAGAGAACCCGATCGCGCGCAGCACCGCGAGCAGCAGCGAGTTGTGCTCGAAGCAGTAGCCGCCCCGACGCTCGCGCACGATCTTTCGCTCGAGCGAATCGAGAGCCAGGTCGATGGGGAGGCCCAGCTGGATGTCGAGGTTCTCGAACGGGATCGTGGTGGCGTGCGCCCGGTGGAGCTCCCGGAGGGTGGGAAGATCCGGGATCGGCGCGCCCCGGTACCCGATGCGTGCGAAGTACTCGTCGAGGTTCATGAACCCTCGTGACAAATCGCCACGCCGAACTTGGGACGAGTGAGCCTGAGCGGAACGCCGCGCCCGGGGGGAAGGAGGCCTGCGGACCAGGCACCGGAGCCCGATCGCCGGCGTTCCGTCCCCTCGCACGCTCTGTCCGCGGGACAGCTGCGGAGCCTCAGACAGACAACGCCAGGCCGGGCGCCGACGGCCGCCCTGAGCCTCGCGAGCTGACCACGTCGAATCGATTGAGATTCATGACCTTGACCCACGCGGCTACGAAGTCGCGCACGAACTTCTCCCGGGCGTCGTCGCACGCGTAGACCTCCGCCAGTGCGCGGAGCTCGGAGTGCGACCCGAAGACGAGGTCGACGCGGCTGCCGGTCCACTTCCGCTCGCCCGTCCGGCGATCGCGTCCCTCGAAGATCTCCGCGGCCTCCGACGCCGGACGCCACTCGGTCGCCATGTCGAGCAGGTTGACGAAGAAGTCGTTGGTCAACGTGCCAGGCCGCCGGGTGAAGACCCCGAGATCCGACGACCGGGCGTTCGCGTTCAGGGCGCGCATGCCGCCCACGAGAACGGTCATCTCGGGTGCACTCAACGTGAGCATGTACGCCCGCTCGATCAGCAGATGCTCGGCCGGCCGCTCGTGTCCCTGTCCCAGGTAGTTGCGGAAGCCGTCCGCGTCCGGCTCCAGCACGGCGAAGGACTCGACGTCGGTCTGTTCCTGCGACGCATCCGTGCGTCCCGGCGTGAAGGGCACCTGCACGTCGTACCCGGCGTCATGTGCCGCCTGCTCGACCGCCGCGCACCCGCCCAGCACGATCAGGTCGGCCAGCGACACCTTCTTCCCACCCATTCCCGAGTCGTTGAACCTCTTCTGGATACCCTCCAGGGCCCGCAGCACCTTGGCCAACTCCGGTGGGTTGTTGACGTCCCAGTCCTTCTGGGGGGCGAGGCGAATGCGCGCACCATTGGCTCCCCCGCGCTTGTCGGTGCCGCGGAACGTCGCCGCGGACGCCCATGCGGTCGAGACCAGCTGGGAGATGGAGAGTCCCGATGCGAGGATCTCGCGCTTGAGGGCAGCGATCTCCTCCGCTCCGATCAGCGCGTGGGTGACCGGCGGGACAGGGTCCTGCCACAGTTGCGGCTCCGCGGGAACCAGCTTGCCGAGGTACCGGCCGAGCGGCCCCATGTCGCGGTGCGTCAGCTTGTACCAGGCCTTCGCAAAGGCCTCCGCGAATTCCTGCGGGTTCTCGAGGAAGCGCCGCGAGATCTTCTCGTAGGCCGGGTCGAAGCGCAGCGACAGGTCGGTGGTCAGCATGGTCGGTGCGTGACGCTTCGACGGATCGTGCGCATCCGGGATCGTGCCGGCGCCCGCGCCGCCTTTCGCCACCCACTGGTGCGCGCCGGCCGGGCTCTTGGTCAGTTCCCACTCGTAGCCGAAGAGGTTCTCGAAGAAGCTGTTGCTCCACTGTGTCGGCGTGGTCGACCACGTGACCTCGAGGCCGCTCGTGATCGTGTCGGCCCCCTTGCCGCTGGCGTAGCTGCTCTTCCAGCCGAGGCCCTGCGCCTCGATCGGGGCAGCCTCGGGCTCGGGGCCGACGTGGGTCGCGGGACCTGCGCCGTGGGTCTTCCCGAACGTGTGTCCGCCCGCGATGAGCGCCACCGTCTCCTCGTCGTTCATCGCCATGCGGCGGAACGTCTCGCGAATGTCCCGCGCAGCGGCGACGGGATCGGGGTTGCCGTTCGGCCCTTCCGGGTTGACGTAGATGAGCCCCATCTGCACGGCGGCGAGGGGATTGGCGAGCTGCCGTTCGCCGCGGTAGCGCGCGTCGGCGAGCCACGTGTCCTCGGTCCCCCAGTTCACCTCCGTGGGCTCCCAGACATCCTCGCGCCCGCCGCCGAAGCCAAACGTCTTGAACCCCATCGACTCGAGCGCGCAGTTGCCCGCGAAGACCATCAGGTCGGCCCACGAGATCTTCCGCCCGTACTTCTGCTTGACCGGCCAGAGCAGCCGGCGCGCCTTGTCGAGGTTCGCGTTGTCGGGCCAGCTGTTCAACGGCGCGAAGCGCTGCTCGCCCGACCCGGCGCCTCCGCGGCCGTCGCTGATTCGGTAAGTGCCCGCGGCGTGCCAGGCCATCCGGATGAACAGCGCCCCGTAGTGCCCGTAGTCGGCCGGCCACCAGTCCTGCGACGTTGTCATCACCGCCTCGATGTCCTTCTTGAGGGCATCGAGATCGAGGGTCTTGAACTCCTCGCCGTAGTTGAACTCGGTGCCCATGGGATTGCCCATGGGCGGGTTCTGGTGGAGGACCTGCACGTTCAACTGATTCGGCCACCAGTCCCGGTTCGACCTGCTCGTGGGCGCGCTGCCCGCGACCGGGCACTTCTGTTCGCTGTCCATGTTGACGCTGTCCTTTCCTGGCCTGCAGTTGCCGCCTGGTTGTCAGTCCGTGGAATCGTCCCCATCGGCGGTCGACGGTATTGCGGGGTCCTCCGCCCGCACGAGCCTCAGCCTGCCAGGGCGTCGGCGCATCGGCTGCCCGGGGGCTGGTGGGGCCGCAGCCCGGGCCGCGCAGTCCGGGCAGCGTCCCCAGTAAACGACCTCGGCTTCGTCGATCTCGTAGCCCTTGTCGTCGGCTGCCGTAAGACACGGAGCGGAGCCGGCCGCGCAATCGACGTCGACCATGCGGCCGCAGACTCGACAGATCAAATGGTGATGGTTGTCGCCGACCCGGGCTTCGAACCGAGCCGGCGACCCGGCGGGCTGAATACGCCGGATCAGATCTTCGTCGGCAAGGACGGCGAGGGCGTCGTACACCGACTGGATCGAGATGGTGCCGATCTCGGTGCGGACGATCTCGACCACCCCGTCGGCCGTGATGTGGGGGCGACCCGCGACGGCCCGCAAGACCGCCAATCGCTGCGCGGTGACCTGGATGCCGCGCTGTCGAAGAAGGTCAGCCGGGCCGATGTCCATTCCCGCAGTCTACCACCGCATCTGGAATGATTCCAACATTGGAGTGATACAAGCGTGGCCGAATTGCGCATCAAGCGCGGCATACGGCGGGTGAACGGCCGCGGAGGGAGCCCGTGTTCTGACGTCGAAGTAGCCGAACAGCAGCCGATCGCTTCGTTATAATGGCGAATCATGAAGCCTGAGTTGAGCGGTAAGCGCCAGACGCTCGAAGACATGTTCTTCTACGAGCAGGACCGTCGCATCCTCGAACAGCGCGCGAAGCTCCTGCAGATGAAGCAGACCAAGGCGAGCCTGGCCAAGGTCTCCGGCATCCACGACGACGCCCTGCTGGAGAAGCTGATTGAGCTGCAGATCCGCCCCGAGACGCTCGCCACGCTGATCGGCATCCCGCTCATCGAGGTCGCCTGGGCCGATGGCGAGATGGACGAGAAGGAGCGGAAGAAGCTGTTCGAGTACGCCGAGAAGGCCGGGCTGAGGCAGAAAGGCCTCGACCCGAAGATCATGACGGCCTGGCTCAAGAAGAAGCCCGACCCCGCGTTGCTGACAGCCTGGACACACTACATCCAGACGCTCTGCAAGCAACTGAGCGCCGACGAGCGGAAGGCGCTCCACGATGAAGTGATGGCCGATGCCCGCTCGGTCGCCGAGGCTGCGGGTGGCATTCTCGGACTAGCCAAGATCTCCGCCGAGGAGAAGGCCATGCTGCAGAGGCTCGACGAGGCCTTCCGGGCGTAGCCAACCGCACCATCTCGGGCGCACGACACGCGTCGGCGATGGATAAAACGTTGGGTCCGGTTTCAACAGGGGGCATCGGGACTCTCCTTGTCATGAAGCCGTCGGGGCAGCGCCGATCCTCTCTCGCGCCTTCTCTGGGTCGTCGATACGGTCGATCACGACGTCATCCCCCACGCGCACGGTTCCGCCGCGCACCACGTCGGCATCGAGCGCAAGCCGGCCGCCGAATCGGCGGCCAATATCCCTGAGCACCTCCGGGTCACGCTCGAGGGTGTCTGGATCGACCGTTGTCATCGCGCAGCGGCCGCGCAGGGCGTCGAGCCGCACCAGCGTGTCAGCGATGTGCAGCTGCGCGCCTTGCCAGAGCGTTTCGGCCATCCCCTGGACCCCTCCGATGAGGATGTTCGGCCGAAGACGTCGGACGTCCCGCCCGAACATCGCGACAGCGCCATCGGTTGCCACGAGCAGAGGCAGGATGTCGAACCGCTCGAGACCGTCGTACGCTTCGAGCCACGCATCGTCGCCGGCGGCGTTCTTGACGAGTGCCAGGGCTTCCGGGCTGTCCCACGGATGACCGTTGATGCGGGGACGCGCGTCGGGGCCGAGCGTCCCGCGCAGTCCCAGCAGCCGATGGTGGCGGCGCGAGGTACGAACGCCCTCGGGACCACGCACGTGGACGACGCGGTCTCCCGGGATGCCCTCTGGCGTCAGTGTCGCGACCGCGAGCGACTCGCCCGCCAGCGATTTCACGGGATAGCGCCACAACCCGGCTACATGCAGTGTCATCTGAACCTTCAACACCCTTCACTCGTGAGATGCCGGGCCGGTGCCGGGTGTGACCGCCCATGATTCGTCGGCCACCGCGTTACTCGTTGTCACAGACGTCGCCGACCGGCATCACAACAAATGAAGCCTGGTAATCCGGTCGAAAGGAGCATCGAATGGAAAAGCGCATCGCCTGCAACGATGTCGTGCCTGGGTGTACGTTCACCGCGACGGCAGCCACCGAAGAAGAGCTGGTGAAAAAGGTCGTGGCGCACGCGAGGCAGGATCACGGTGTCACCGACGTGACGGCGGAGCTGGCTGCCAAGGTCAAGTCGGCGATCGGAGACCACGTCCACGAGTAGTAGACTGGCCCGCATGGCTGTTCCAGAGGAGGCAACGGACGAGGCGCTCGCTTCACGCGCCGCCCTCGGCGACAGCCATGCGTTCGACCAGATCACAATCCGGTACCAGGCGCGCGTCTATCGTCTCGCCTGCCGCCTGGTCGGCCACGACGATGCGCCGGACATCGTGCAGGAGGGGTTTCTGTCCGTGTATCGAAACCTCGCCTCCTTCAGGCAGGAGTCGCGGTTCGGCACGTGGCTCTATCGCATCGTCACCAACGCGGCGCTGATGCACCGCCGGGCTCGCACACGCCGGCCGGTCGAATCGCTGGAAGCGTTTCTGCCCGAATTCGACGCGACGGGGCGCCATTGTCAGACGCCAGCGGAGCTGCAGGTCGCCGCGCGTGCCGACGAACTGCTCGATCGTCGCGTCCTGGCGGAAGAAGCGACAGCTGCCCTCGATCGTCTGCCCGACCTCTATCGGAGTGCGTTCGTGCTGCGTGACCTGGAAGAGCTCACCACCGCTGAAGTCGCAGACGTGCTCGGCGTGGAGCCGGCGACGGTGCGCCAACGCGTCCACCGTGCCCGATTGATGTTGCGCGGCTACCTGAATGCGCTGGCGGGAGTGAAATCATGACGGACATCTCCTGCCGGACCGGCGTCGGGCTTCTGATGGACTACCTCGAGGGCGTGGTGCCGGAGGACCTGCGCACGATGCTCGACGCGCATGTGGCCGAGTGCCCGAAGTGCACCGCCTTCGTCGCCTCGTACCTGGCAACGCCGCGCATCCTGCGTGAGGCAACGGCGGCCGCCATGCCTCCTGAGTTCCAGCGAACGCTCCTCGCCTTCCTGCGTGCGCAGCGTGGCGGCGGGCCTGGGCACAAGGACTAATGTGAGAAAACGGCTTTCGTTTGGCTTTGGGCTTCGGCGCGGGCCGATCACGAACGGGGACGGTACACGGCGGTGCACGGAGCCGGACTCGCAGTCGAGCACTAAGAGAGAGTGGGCTGCTTCCGTCCCCCCTTCGACGATGAGGCCGGTCGCTTTACGTGAGCTTGGAACGCGTCCGAGGCGGCCTACGGCTGGCGCTTGGGCTGCTTTTCCTCCTTGGCCCGTTCCTGGAGCTGGTTTTTCACCGAGTGCTGCTTCTGGATCTTCTCTTTGTCTTTCTTGCCCTTGTCTCCCATGAACGCTCTCCTTGAATGGTCGGGTCAACGCGTGTGGCCGCGCGCTTGATGGCCCAGGCGCTGGAACACGCCTCGCTTGCGAGCTCGCAATGACGGTGCCATCCCCACCTCTGCGGCCGACCTCTCATTCCTCCGGCGCCCACGGCCGGCTGCCCCCCTCGTTCAGGTTGACGGCACGTGCGAGGCCGGCGAGGACGAGATCCGGCAGCAGCGCGTCGAAGAGGCTTTCGCGATCGAAGAGGCGCGAGAACCCGCCGGTCCCGATCACGACCGCCGGCTCTCCCTTGAAGACGTCTTCCCGAATCTCCCGGGTGAGGCCCCTCAACATCGCCCTGTGGCCGAAGTAGAGACCCGCCTGGATCCCCTCGACCGTCGACCGGCCGAGGAGCGCGTCGGGCGGGACGATCTCGACGGTCGGCAGTCGCGCCGTGTTCTGCTCGAGCGCCTTCATCGCGATGCGCAGCCCCGGCAGGATGATCCCACCCAGGTAGTCCCGCCCGGCGCGCACGACATCGATCGTGGTGGCCGTGCCAAGGTCGGCGATGATGACGTGCTGGTTTGGATACAGGTGCACGGCCCCGATCATGGTGGCGATGCGGTCGGGACCGACCTCGAGCGGATCGCGGTAGCCGATGCGCAGCCCGGTCTTCGCACCGGGCTTGAGTACGAACGGATCGGTGCGGAAGTACTTGCGGCAGCAGCTGCGCAGCGGATGGACGAGATCGGGGACCACCGAGCACATGGCGATCCGATCCACGCACGCCGGGTCGCGATCGTTCTCGCGGATTACGCTCCGCAGGAACAAGCCCAGTTCGTCGGACGAGGTCTGCGGCATCGAGGCCTTGCGGAAGCGAACGGTCAGGCTGCCGTCCTCGAAGAGGCCGCCGAACAGCTGGCTGTTGCCGACGTCGAGCGTCAGAATCACTCGCCACCTCCGATGGACACATTGTCGATGAGACGAACCTGCCCCAGCCGCACCGCGCCGAGCCGTCGCCCGTCCACGTCCTCCACGTAGTCCACCCCGAACCCGTCGGCCTCGAGCATGCGAGCGGCCTCGGCTGCGGTACGCGCGGAAGCCAGCGCACCATGGAACCGAGGCGCCCGCTCCCGGTCAGCGGGAGCGAGGCGCCGATTGCGCGAACTGAGCGCCAGGCCGTCCGCCTCCCGCACGGTCGGGCAACCCACGATGGCCGTCTGGAGAAAGAAGGCGTCGGCCATGCCGCGAACCAGGCACAGCTGCTGCCAGTCCTTCTCGCCGAAATACGCCCGGTCGGCCGACGCGATCTGCAGTAGCTTCAGCACGACGGTGAGCACCCCGTCGAAATGGCCTGCCCGCCACTCGCCTTCGAGCACCCGGGACTGCTCGTTCTCACTCACGCGATACCGGAAGGCGTCCGGGTACAGCTCGCGCGGTCCCGGAACGAGCACGAAGTCGCATGCCTCGGCCCGCAACAGCGCCAGGTCCTCCTCCAACGCGCGCGGGTAGGCCGCGAGGTCGGCCGGGTCGTCGAACTGTGTCGGGTTGACGAAGATGCTGACGAGGGTGAAATCGTTCTCCTCGCGCGAGCGGCGGACGAGCGACAAGTGCCCCTCGTGCAAGGCGCCCATCGTCGGCACGAACCCCAGGCTGCGTCCCTCGCGAAGCTGTTCGTGCCGCTCGCCGCGCCAGGCGTGCGGCGATTCGAAGACCCTCATGTGTAGCTCTCCGCCGGCCCGGGGAAGCGGGCCTCCTTGACGTCTTCGTCGAACTGGTTGAGGGCGCTCGTGAGCAGGCGCGCGCCGTCGAGATACCGCCGCACGAAGCGTGGCGCAGACGCCGGGTCGACGCCCCACAGGTCCTGGAGCACGAGCACCTGCCCGTCGGTGCCGGCTCCCGCGCCGATGCCGATGGTCGGGATCCTCAGTTCGGCGGTCGCGCGCGACGCGAACTCCGAGGGCACGCACTCGAACACGATCGAGAAGCAGCCGAGATCCTCGAGGGCGTGCGCCTGCCGCAGCAGGCGCGCCGCGTCGCCGCCGTTCCTGCCCTGGACGCGGAAGCCGCCGAGCTGGTGCACCGACTGCGGCGTCAGGCCGACGTGACCCATCACCGGCACGCCGGAGAGGACGATGTGGCGGATGACGTTCTCGTGGCCGTCGACGCCTTCCAGTTTCACCGCCTGCGCGCCCGCGGACATCAGCGCACCGACGGCGTTCATTGCCGCGCCGATTCCCTTGCGGTACGAGAGGAACGGCATGTCGGCGATTACGGGCTTGCTTCCCGCCGCGCCGGCGACAGCCCGCGTGTGCATCGCCATCATCTCCACCGTTGCGGGCAGCGTGGTCGCGTGGCCGTGCACCACCATCGCGGCTGAATCGCCGACGAGCACGGCATCCACGTTGGAGCCGGACACGAGCCGCGCCGACCACGCGTCGTAGGCGGTCACGATCGAGATCCGGCGGCCCTCCGCCTTGAATCGCGCGAAGTCGAGCACGCTGTTCATCGGTCCTCACCCGGCTGCGGGTATGCAGCCACCATCGCCGAGTAGATCGCGTGGAACGGGTCGCCTTCGAGCGCCCGCAGGTTCGCCGCCATCGTCGCCGTGTCTCCCCGGGACAGCGGCCCGGTCGGTGGAGACGTCCTGTCGGCCAGGAGGTTCGCGGCCAGGCGGCAGAAATACGGGTGCGCCGCTTCCGCCGGGATGCCGAGGCGGGTCTCCAGCTCGTCGAACAGCTTGCGCCACACGATCGTGGAGAGCGTGCCCGCCATCACACACAGCGCGTGGTAGTACGGACGGTCGGCGGCATCGATCGCGAAGTTCGGGTTTGGCAGGCCCGGCAGAAGCTCCGTGAACGGCGTCGCACCGGCATCGACGACGAACGGGATGCCGCGGTAGGTGTCGAGATCGTAAAGCGCGTCGCCGAACGTCATCAGCGGGTGAGCCCCCTCGGCCAGCGGCGTGACGAGACTGCCCGAGCAGTGCACGAGGCGCTTCGCGCGCAGGGCCGGCCACTCCTCGAGAAACGGCACGATCGCATCGTCGCGGATGAGGATGAGAACCGTTCGGCTGTCAGCGAACACGTCGGGCGGCGTGCCGGCGGCCGACCGGCGCGACCACCATTGGACGGGAAGTCCGAGGAGAGAGAAATAGTGCCGAAGATGGCGCGCAAGGCGGCCGTCCCCGACGACGCCGAACCCGGGTACCTGTCGCATGGATCAGGTCCTCACACCGAACGGTCTCTTCCGAACGGGTCGCCCTTCTGTCCGAATGGGCGCCTCACTGCAATACTAACCCAGGGAGCGCGCAACTCGCCGGGCGATGCGCCGGCCAGCGAGCCGCTTCTGCTGGTTGCCGCGATCGGGATCGCGGCTGGCGCGGCTGGCGGCTATGCCCTCGCGAGCGCGGCGGCGAAGATGTTTCAGCACGTGGAGCTCCCGGGCGCGCTGGCCGTGATGGTGGAACCCCCTGCCGGGTTGATCCGTCTGATAAATTGCTGGCACGCACCTGTCCGACATCGCTGCAGCCGCTCCTCGTCTCCTGGTTCCCGGGGCCGATATGTTCGAGACCATGCTTCGTGACATCCGTATCGGCGTGCGCGTCCTCCTCAAGGAGCGTGCCTTCTGCACGCTCGCCATCCTGGTGCTGGCCCTCGGAATCTGCGGCGTCACCGCCATGTTCGCTGTCGTCAACGGCGTGATCATCCGCGGCTTTTCGTTCCCGAACGCCGATCGCCTGGTCCATGTGGACTTCATCGATCCGACGACCGGCAGCGGGATGTACGCCAACCGCCGGATGGCGTCCATGGACTTCGTCGAGCTCGCGGCCGCCCAGCGGTCGTTCGCGTTGATCGCCGCCTACACTGGGGGCGAAACGGTGAACGTGACGGTTCACGGGGAACCCCGGCGCTACGAAGGCACCTGCGCCACACCTGATCTCTTCCGCATCCTCGGCATCGAGCCGGCGCTCGGCCGCAACTTCCAGGAAGCGGACGACCGGCCCGGCGCCGAGAAGGTGGCGATCATCTCGGACGGTCTCTGGCAGCGTGACTTCGACGGGGCGAGGGACATCGTCGGCCGCGTGGTGCGGCTGAATGGCGCCCCAGCCACCATCATCGGCGTGATGCCCAAGGGCTTCGCGTTTCCGTACCGGGAGGACGTGTGGATTCCCCTCCACGGCCAGTTCCCCGTGCTCCCCCGAACCGATCCCCGCGACCGCATGGCCCGCGTGCTCGCGCTCACCAGGCCTGGCATCTCACTCGATGCCGCCAACGCGGAGGTGACATCGTTCGCCAGGCGTTTCGCGGACACGTACCCGGCGACGAACAAGCGCTACACCGCCGGTCTCGTGCTACCGCTCATCCGGGTGTATACGCCCGAGGGGCTCAAGGGCACGCTGCTGACGATGCTCGGCTTCTGCGTCGGCGTGCTCCTCATCGCGTGCGTCAACGTGATGAACATGCAGTTTGCACGGGCGGCCCTGCGCGTGAAGGAACTCGCGGTCCGCTCGTCCCTCGGCGCGACGCGCGGCCGGCTCGTTCGTCAGATGCTGACGGAGAGCGTGGTCCTCGCGACGGCCGGAGCGGCCCTCGGCATCCCCCTGGCGTACGAGGCCACCGACTGGTTGTGGGCGACCGTGCACAGCATGCAGTACGGCCCGCCGACATGGATGACGTTCGACATCGACGCCCGGGTGCTCGCGTTGACCGTCCTGGCGACCGGGGCCGCGGCCCTCGTCTCCGGCCTCGTGCCCGCGTATCTCGCGTCGCGCGCGGACACCGTGGCCGTGTTGCGCGACCAGTCGCGCGGCAGCACCAGCCGGGGCGTCGCGCTGGCCACCGGCGGCCTCGTCGTCCTGCAGGTCGTGGTCACGTGCGTGTTGCTGGTCGGGTCCCTCCTGCAGCTGCGGTCGATCGTCAAGCAACAGCAGGTGGACTTCGGGTACGACACGCGAGGCGTGCTGTCGGCGAGAATCGGCCTGACGGATCCGCAGTACGACGCGCCCGACGCGCGCAAGCTGTTCTACGACCGCCTGCTCGTCACCCTGCGCAACTCGCCGGACTTTGGCGCCGCGGCGATCACCAACCGGAACCGCATGGTGTCGTCCGGGGATACGCGGGTCGAAATCGAGGGGAAGACCTACAAGGAGCAGCGGGATCGCCCGGCGGCGAACTGGGAGAAGGTGTCGGGCGGCTTCGCGGAGACGATCGGCCAACGGGTGATCCAGGGCCGGGTGATCGGCGACGACGACCTCGATTCCAGGTTGCCGGTCGCGGTCGTCAACGAGGCGTTCGCGCGACGGCACTTCGGGCGCGACAACCCGGTCGGGCGCCGTTTCCGAACCGTCGGCGACGACGAGCAGCCCGGGCCGTGGCGCACGATCGTGGGAGTGACCAGGACCGTGCGGATGCTCGGCGTCTACAACAGCCCGCTCGTTGACGACTCCGGCTTCTACCTCCCGTTCTACGGCACGCTCGAAGGCCCGGTTCCGCCCGCGCCCGCGCCTGCCGGGTTCGCCACCGTCGTCGTCCGCCCCAAGGCGAGCGTGCGCGCGGAGTCCATGGTTTCCGCACTGCGCCGGGCGGTGGAGAAGGTCGATCGCGACCTCCCCCTCTACTACGTCGGCACCCCGGCCCAGCACTACGACAACGCGCTCGCGCAGGGCCGTGTCATCGCAGGGATGTTCTCGTTCTTCGGCCTGGTGGCCGTGCTGATGGCCTCGGTCGGCCTCTATGGCGTGATGTCCTTCTCGGTGAACCAGCGTCGCCAGGAGTTTGGCGTGCGCATGGCACTCGGCGCCGATCGCCGCGCGATCGTGGGCATCGTGCTGCGCCAAGGCGGCCGCCAGATCGCGCTCGGCCTGACGCTTGGCTTCGCCGTGGCGTTCGTGCTTGCGACGGTTGGCCGGGACGTCCTGGCCGGGATGCTGTTCAACGTCAGCGCACACGACCCGTTCAGCTACGCGGTCGTCTTCGGCGTCGTCACCATCGTTTCGCTCGTCGCCGCCCTGGTGCCAGCCCTCGGCGCGGCGAGGGTGGACCCGATGATTGCCTTGCGGGCGGACTGACGCCGCTCATACACGAGGCAGAGGTAGCCCCTGCAACACACTGTGGCGCGAGGCGAGGCCGAGAGGGTTTTTTGGCCTATTCTCAGCGCTTGGATTCCTCGTGGCCGTGCTCGTGCCCCGAAGCCACGACGATCTCCCGCATTTCCGCGGCGCTCAGCGACGGGATGTGCCGGATGAACGACACGAGTCTCCACGACTCCTCGGGGGTGTGGTCGCTCTTCCAGGCCGGCATGCCCGTCCAGCGCACTCCGTTCTGGACGATGTAGAACAACTCGCCGTCGGTCATTTGCTGAGTCCGTGCCTGCGCCATGTCTGGCGTTCTGGGGTTCAGGTTGCGCCCGACCTCGCCGCCGCCATGGCCGTCATACGCGTGGCAGGGTTCACAGTGTTCGGCGTAGTGAGCCAGGCCCTCGCGCCACGCGTCCTTCTGCCCGGCGAACGGATTGCGGGCCTGCCTGGCGTTGGAAGGAATGGCCAGGTTCCGTGCTCGCCCCGCCAGCGACGTTTCCACCGGGCCTGGTGGCGCCGACGCGAAGAACAGGTCGTTCAAGGACACGTAACCCACGACGAGCAGCACGATCGTCCCGACGGCGAGTGTGATGAGCGCGTCACGCGTGAACCTGAGCATGCGATCATCCTATCTCCAGTTTTCCGGCGAGGAAGACAAGACGTCGAGCGGCCGGGTACAGCAGCGATGAGCTGGTGCCAGAACGAGCCGCATCGTGGCTGGCAGGTGGAGATGCGTAGTCCCAGGCGGGAACGGGGCCGGCGAGACCGGCCTCGCGCCGAGGCGCGTCCGGTCCCGTCGTCCGCTATGGCTATGGCGTCACCGTCAGGCTGCCGACCATGCTCGGATGAATCGCGCAGTGGTAGGCGACACTGCCGGCCGCCGACATCGTGATGGGGCTGCTCGTCGCGCCTGGCGCGATGATGCCGGTGTCGAAGGCACCGCCGTCGGCCGTGGCGGTGTGCGCGACCGAGTCGCCGTTGCGCCAGGCGACCGTCTGGCCTGCCTTCACGGTACCAGCCGAAAAGGACTGGTTGCCGTTCATCCCGATGATGGTGATGGTCACATCCGCCGCGACGCCCCCGCCGCCGCCCCCTCCGGGCGTGGGCGCGACGGGGTTGCTGCTGTTGCTGCTGCCGCCGCAACCGATCAGCGCGAGAACGAACACCGCGATACCTGCCGCCGCTAGTGCGCGAGACTTCATCGAACTCACCCCTTGGGGCCGATGCATTGGCCCGATTGAACGCTGGCACCCTCTCATTTCGCAACATCCGTGCCCGCCGTCCCGGTGAAAACGTCCAGGGATTGCGCGCGGGAGCCGAACGTGTGTGCCCGAGAGGCGTAATCGCTTACGGCGTTCGAAAGACGGCCTGGGTATAGAATCTCGTCGGCGTCGGCGCGTGAACGGGAGGAGATGTCATGGCTCACCGGCGGGGAGTGTCTCGACGTGGCTTCATCAAGAGCGGTGCGCTCGCGGCTGGAGCGGCCGCGGCGTTGCCCGTCTCTCGGCAGGCAGGCGTGGGACGGGCGGCCCGGGTCGAGGGTTCCGTGCACCCGGTCCTCGATTCGGTCGACGTCCTCGTCGTCGGGGGAGGACCGGCCGGCATCGGCGCGGCGCTGGGCGCGGCGCGCGCGGGCGCGGACACGATGCTCGTCGAGAACCACTCGTTCTTCGGCGGCGTCGGCGCGTGGATGATGGGAATGGAGATCAACCAGATGCGGCCGGGCGGGAAGCCGCGGTCCGTCGTGCACGAACTCCTCATCGAGAAACTCGTCGCTTGCGGCGACGAGGCGGTCGTCATCGGCACCGTCCACGGCCACGAGCTGTGGTGCAACGTCGAGTATTTGAAGGTCGCGATCGTCGATGCCCTCGACGCGGCCGGGGCCCGGTACCTGGTCCACATCCGCGCGGTCGACGCGGTCGTCGAGGGCCACCGGGTGACCGGCGTGATCGTCGGCACCAAGCGCGGGTTGATGACCATCCGGGCGAAGGTCGTCGTGGACTGCACGGGCGATGCCGACGTCGCATCCTTCGCGGGCGCCGAGACGATGATCGAGGCGAAGAGCCTGATGCCGGCCACGCTGGGTCTTGCGCTCGCCAACGTCGACGGGGCGAAGGTGAAGTCCGCCGACATCGTCTCCGCCATCAGGCGCGGGCGAACGAAGCACCCCTTGATCCCGGCAGGGTTCCTCGAGATCCGGCCCATCGCTCGCAGCCGCAGCATGTGGTTCATCAATCACTCAGGCACGGCCGACATGGGACGCGTGGACGTGACGGACCCCGTCGAGCGCACGAGAGCGGAGTGCCAAAGCCGCCGGCAGGCGCTCCAGATGGCCAGGGCGCTGCGCGAAGCCGAGAACCCGAGCTTGCAGCAGATCGAGTGGGCGGGGGCCGGACCGCAATTGAGCGTGCGCGAGTCGCGGCGCGTCAAGGGACTGTACGTGATCACCGAGCAGGACACGCGGACCGGCCAGCGGTTCGACGACGCGGTCGCGTGGCGCGCCGGCTGGATGGATCCGGGCGGCGAGGTGGGAGGCCCGTCCGGCGACATGAAGACGTATCACGTGCCGTATCGGGCGCTCGTCCCCGAGAAGATCGACGGGCTGCTGGTGGCCGGGCGGTGCATCTCCACGTCGCACGTGGCCGCGGCGGCGGCGAAGAGCATGGGGAACTGCATGGCTACCGGGCACGCGGCTGGCCTGGCTGCATCGGCGGCTGCCGCGCGGCGAATCGAACCGCGCGCGGTCAACGTCTCAGACCTGCAGGCCAGGCTGCGCGCCGACGGAGTCCCCTTGGACATCTGAGGAGGAACGTCACCCGGCAACCGATGTCCTCTCGCGCTCAAACGTTCGACTTGCCGACGCATGTGCCATCGCCGCGTGGCGAACAGCCAAGTCAGGAGTTCATCCGTGAGCAGAGCACTCATGTACGCGATGGTCGCAGTGGCGCTGAGCGTTGCAGTGGTCGGCGAGGGCCAGACGGCCGGCGCGGCCAAGGGAAGCACGGCGGACGGTGTTGGGCCCGCCGAACCTTGGTACAAGGCGACGCGCGTCGCCGACAAGGTCTGGCGGATCGATGATCACGGCAACGACAACCTGTACCTCATCGAGGGCACGAAGCAAGCGCTGCTTGTCGACACCGGCCTTGGCGCCGCGAAGCTCGGTGACTTCGTCAAGACACTGACGACGCTGCCGGTCGTCGTGGTGAACACGCACGGCCACGGCGATCACGCGGGCGGCAACAATTTCTTTCCGGCGGTGTATGCCCACCCGGCGGAGTTCGACGCCATTCGGGCGATGAACAACCCCGAGGGCCGGCGGAACGCCGC
The DNA here is from genome assembly GCA_963724775.1 of uncultured Acidobacteriota bacterium. Taxonomy (GTDB): domain Bacteria; phylum Acidobacteriota; class Vicinamibacteria; order Vicinamibacterales; family Fen-181; genus CAVRWB01. Next base: position 145,839 of record CAVRWB010000008.1, on the reverse strand, counting down.
CGAGCGCTTCGCCAAGAGCATGCCAGGGGTGGAGATCATGTCGCCCGAAGAACAGGGGCGCCTGGCGGCAACCCCGGCAACGCTGCTCCCGTTGAAAGACGGCCAGGTCTTCGATCTCGGCGGCCGCACCCTGGAAGTCATCGAGCAACCGGGCCACACCCCGGGCGAAATCGTCCTCCTCGACAAGGCGAATCGCCTGGTCGTCGCCGGGGACAACAACAACACGCTCGTATGGCTCTGGATGCGGAACTCCCGCCCGCTCGACGTGTACGAGGCGAGCCTGAAGAAGCTGAGGCAGCGGTCATCCGATTTCGACACGATCCTGCCGGGGCACGGCGGACCGCTGCCAGCCAGCCACCTCCAGGACCAGATCGCCTGCGTCGAAGACATCCTGAGCGGCCGTTGCACCGGCGAGCCGTATCAGCAGTCCGCCGGCGTGGCGCGCCTGTGCGCGCACGGACCGGCCTCGGTGGCGTTTGACCCGAAGAACCTGCGCGCGGCCAAGTGATCGCGGCTGCTGACCCGGCGGAATCAGCGGAGGACCGGCGGAGCGCTCCCGGCGGGGGAACCGCCACCGGCCGCGTTCGGAATGTCCGCGCGCTGGACGGATTCGTCGTCGTCCTTTGACTCGCCGTCAGAATCCCACTCCTGACGCTCAGCCGGGGTGCAGCCCATCGCGCAGCGTCCTCTGCTGTTCCGCGCTCCTACAACATGCCTCCAATTCGATCGACGAGATGACCGGGCTGGCCCTGCTGCGCTATGCTTCGTTCATACACACAAAGGTAAGGTGCCGCGTGCCGGGGCGCGGTTCGCGAGGGCTCGATCATGGACGGAGTGCTGGCACAACCCGCGCAGCCGACCGACGTGCGCGGGCACACGCGCTGGGTCAGGATTCTCCACTGGATCGCCGCGGCGAGCCTGCTGACGCTGGCGTACAGCGGGTTCGTCATCTTCATGGCGCACCCGCGGCTCTATTGGGGCGACGCGGGAAACGACCTCACGCCGGCGCTCCTCGAGCTGCCATTCAGCCGGAACTACCGGCATGGGGGCTGGGACGCTCCCCGGCCCTTCTTCTCCGGCACGACCGGACCGATCAGCGCGAGCCGGACGTACGACATCTTCAACGAGAACGGCTGGGCCCGGAGCCTGCACTTCCTTGCCGCATGGTTCCTGATGTTGCCCGGCCTCATGTACCTGCTGGGCGGGATGTTCGGCGGGCACTTCCGCTCGCACATCTGGCCGCGGGCCAGCGAACTCCGGCCTCGTCTCGTCTGGCGGGACGTGATCGATCACCTGCGCATGCGGATTCCGCCCCCCACGGGCGGCCCGCACTACGGCTTGCTGCAGAAGTCCGCGTACACCGCCGTAGTCTTCGTCGCGGCGCCGCTCATCGCGCTGACCGGGCTGGCGATGTCTCCGGCGGTGACTGCCGCGTATCCGTTGCTGCTGCGCATCTTCGGCGGCTACCAAACCGCCCGCACCATCCACTTCTTCGCCTTCGCCGCCCTCCTGCTGTTCGTGCTGGTGCACGTCGTGATGGTCATCAAGTCCGGGTTCATCCGCCAGTTGCGCGGGATGACGGTTGGGGAATGAGATGAAAACGAGCGGGCTCATTACTCGGCGCAGGGCGATCATGGCGGGGTTGGCGGCCGCTGGCGGACTCCTGGTCACCCGGTATCCGAAGAACCTGCCGCCCACCTACGGCAACCTCCTGCGCATGGGCGACACGTTCACGTACGCGGCGCATCGCACGCTGTTGCCGGGACAATCGCTGGTCAGGGAATACACTCACGAGGACATCACCTCGTTTCCCGCCACGGGCACCGCCGATCCCGGCGTGCTGAACAAGCCGGGACTCAGCGACGCCTATCGCCGCCTGAAGGCAGGAGACTTCGCCGAATGGCGGCTGTCCGTCGAGGGCCGCGTGGCCAGGCCGCGGTCCTTCTCCCTCGCAGAACTGAAGCAGCTCCCGTCGCGGACGCAAATCACGCGGCACACGTGCGAGGAAGGCTGGACCGCCATCGGCGAGTGGACGGGCGTTCCGCTGAGCCTGGTGCTCGACACCGCGGGAATCCTCCCGACGGCCAGGTTCGTCGTGTTCCATTCGTTCGACGACTGGGTCGACAGCATCGACCTGTTCGACGCCCTGCACCCGCAGACGCTTCTCGCGTACGGCATGAACGGGCGGGATCTCGCCGGTCCCCCACGGCGCACCGGTGCGTCTGCGCGTGGAGAGGCAAATGGGCTACAAGAGCATGAAGTACCTCCGCCGCATCGTCGTGACCGACGAGTTCGACGACGGCGGGGCGAAGGGGAACATCGAGAACGGGTGGGCTTGGTACACCGGGATCTGACGGCACCGGTTCACCCGCAGGGCGAAGACCAGGTCGCGAGGCACCCATGTGCGGCATCCTGACGGTTCTCGACATCGACGCGTCCCGCGCCAACCACGCTGATCTGCGGCGGCAGGCGCTGGCCATGGGACGGAAGCTGCGGCACCGCGGCCCGGACTGGAGCGGCATCTGGGCGTCCGAGAGGGCCATCCTGGTCCACGAGCGCCTGTCCATCGTGGACGTCGAGCACGGCGCCCAGCCGCTCGTCGACGCGAGGACCGGTGCGGTGCTCGCCGTCAACGGTGAGATCTACAACCACCGGGACCTGCGCAGCCAGCTTCGCGGCGAGCACGACTTCCAGACCGCGTCCGACTGCGAGGTGTTGCTGTACCTGTACGACGAACTGCCGCCGAAGGAGTTCCTCAACCGGTTGAACGGCATCTTCGCATTCGTGATCTACGATCCCGCCCGCGACACGTTTCTCATCGCCAGGGACCCGATTGGCGTCAATCCACTCTACGTCGGGTGGGACCGCGACGAGCGCTTGTACGTGGCGTCGGAGATGAAGGCGCTCGTCGGCGCGTGCGAGCGCGTGAAGGAAGTGCCGCCCGGCCACTACTTCCTCAGCCGCGAGGCGGGCAAGGGCTTTCAGCGCTACTACGAGCCGGCGTGGGCCGAAGACGGGTTCGTGCCGTCGGAACCGTACGACCCCGTCCGCCTGCGGACGGCCCTCGAACGCGCCGTGCACCGCCAGTTGATGTGCGACGTGCCCTACGGCCTCCTCGTCTCCGGCGGTCTCGACAGCAGCGTCATCGCGGCCGTCGCCGCGCACTACAGCCAGGCGCGCGTGGAAGACGACGATCGGAGCCCTGCCTGGTGGCCGCGCCAGCACTCCTTCGCCATCGGGCTGAAGGGCGCGCCGGATCTCGCGCCCGCGAGGCTGGTGGCCGAGGCGATCGGCAGCGTCCACCACGAGATCGCCTTCACCGTGCAGGAAGGGCTCGACGCGTTGAGCGACGTGATCTACCACCTCGAGTCGTTTGACATCACCACGGTCCGGGCATCGACGCCGATGTTCCTGATGATGCGGAAGATCAGGGCGATGGGCATCAAGATGGTGCTGTCCGGCGAAGGGTCCGACGAGGTGTTCGGCGGCTACCTCTATTTTCACAAGGCGCCGAACGCACGCGAGCTGCACGAGGAGACCGTCCGCAAGATCCAGAAACTGCACCTGTACGACTGCCTGCGCGCCAACAAGGCGTCGATGGCCTGGGGTGTGGAGGCGCGCGTGCCGTTCCTCGATCGCGAATTCCTCGACGTCGCGATGATGATCGACCCGGCCGTGAAGCTCCCCCGCAACGCGCGGCACCCGCAGCCGATCGAGAAATACCCGTTGCGCGACGCCTTCCGCGGCCGGCTCCCGGACGAGGTGCTGTGGCGCCAGAAGGAACAGTTCTCCGATGGCGTGGGCTACGGGTGGATCAACTCGCTGAAGGAGATGGCCGAGCACGAAGTGAGCGACGCGATGATGCGCGGCGTCGCCGAGCGCTTTCCCGTCAAGACCCCGGAGACCAAGGAAGCCTACGTGTACCGGCGGATCTTCGAGGACCATTTCCCGAGCGCGACCGCGGTGAACTGCGTCCCGCACGAGAAGAGCGTGGCGTGCAGCACGGCCACCGCGCTTCGGTGGGATGCGTCCTTCCAGAACCTGGCGGATCCATCCGGGCGTGCGGTCGCCGGCGTGCACCGCGAGGCGTACGGCAACGAGTAGATCCCAGTCGCGTGGTACACTCCGCGCGGCCGCGGTTCGTCCCGTTTCGCCCTGGCCTGGTGACGCGCATGAACCACACCGCGATTCTTCCCGCTCCCGCACGAATCGGCGACGCCCTGGCGAGCGTGGACACGCCCGCCCTGCTCATCGACCTCGATGCGTTCGAGCGCAACCTGGACACCCTGAACGCGACGCTCGATGGCCTGCCGGTTCGCGCGCGCCCCCACGCCAAGTCGCACAAGTGCCCAGAGATCGCGTTGCGGCAGATCGCCCGCGGCGCCGTCGGCGTGTGCTGCCAGAAGGTCAGCGAGGCCGAGGCCTTTGTCCGCGGCGGCATTCACGACGTCCTGGTCGTGAACGAGATCGTCGGCGGCCCCAAGCTCGCACGCCTGGCGCGTCTCGCACACGATGGGACGATAGGCGTCACGGTGGACGATGCAGGCAACATCGGTGACCTGGAACGGGCCGCGCGCGAGGCGGGTGTCGTCCTCGACGTGCTGGTGGAGGTGGATGTCGGCCTGAATCGGTGCGGCGTCGAACCAGGACCCGCGGCCGTTTGGCTGGCGCGCCAGGTAGCCGACACGCGGCACCTGCGATTCGCCGGGCTGCAGGCGTACCAGGGCCGGGCCCAGCACGTGCGACGTTTCGAGGAGCGCCGTGCGGCGGCGGGCGCAGCGGCCGACAAGGTGAGGGCGACACTCGACCTGCTGGCGCGGGAGGGGCTGACGGCAGCCACCGTGACCGGCGGCGGAACCGGGACGTATCCTTTCGACGCCGCCACCGGCGTCTACACGGAAGTTCAGCCGGGTTCCTACATCTTCGTGGATGCGGACTACGCCCAAAACCTCGGTGAGGACGGGCACCCGGTCCGATCGTTCGAACAGAGCCTCTTCGTCCTGACCACCGTCATGAGCCACCCGACTCCGGGGCGTGCCGTGGTGGATGCGGGACTGAAGGCACACAGCGTGGACTCCGGGATGCCCAATGTTCACGGCGTGCCCGGCGCCCGGCACACTCGCGCTTCCGACGAACACGGCGTCATCGAACTCGACGGCCCCGGCACGCTGTCGATCGGCCAGAAGATCAAGCTCATCCCCGGGCACTGCGACCCGACGGTGAATCTCCACGAGTGGTTCGTGTGCGTCCGCGGGGACCGCGTGGAGGAGATTTGGCCGATCACCGCGCGTGGCGCGTTCTATTGATCTCGTCGACCGCTGACCGTCGAGCGTTAAGCGGACCGCGTTAGCACGCTTCCCCAGGCCGGCATTCCTGTCGCAGAGCTGACGTTCTCGCTCGCGAATTGCACCAAATCCCGACATCGGCCGAGTCGCGAAAAGATGCTCCACTTCGGCGCGGGCGCCGCTCCCGTAAGGGCTGGCCGCTGGCTCTCGTCTTGCGTATGAGCGCCGCCGGTCGAGACTTCTCGAGGTTCCCGGAAAACCCACGGCACGGCCAGCGCCCAACCCTGAGCGTACGGCCGCGTTCGTTCACCGAGCAAATCGAAGAAGGAGTCCACATGGCGCAGCCCGGAATGCTCAGCATTGCCAACGTCGCCAAGGCGTCAATCAGCGCGTACAACGACAAGAACTGGGAGAAAGTGCGCGCCACGCTGACGGCCGACTGCCTCTACGACGAGGTGGCCACGAATCGGAAGGCCAAGGGCATCGACGAGGTTCTCGCGATCTGGCAGGGATGGGCCAAGGCTCTTCCCGATTCGAAGGCGACGTTCGGCAACCAGTTCGTCACGGACAACACGGTCGTGCTGGAAATCACTTGGCGGGGCACCCACACTGGGCCAATGGCCACTCCGCGCGGTGAGATTCCCCCGACCGGGAAGACCATCGAACTCAGGGCGTGTCAGGTCATCGAGGTGTCCGGCGAGAGGGCGAAGAGCATCCGCCAGTACTTCGACATGGCCACCCTGACCCAGCAGCTGGGCGTAATGCTCTGACGTCAGTCGGTGGGACCCGCGCGCGGGACGGCCAGCGACGTCCAAGGACATCCGTCGCCTGGCGCTCCCGCCGCGGGCCCCCGGCCCTTCACGTGCCGGCCGTGTCAGGCCGGCAGCTTTCGGTTGCGGCCGCGACCGGCGCAACAAGAGGCACGAAGATGATCAGGACGCTCCTGGTCCTGACCTCGGTCACTCTCGCGGCGTGTTCTTCTCAGCCGCGCTCTCAGCCATCCGGCAGCGGCGCGCAGGGAACGCCGACGGCGACGCCAGCGGCGTCGAGCGGTCAGCCGCAGACGCCGGGGACCACGGCACCCAGGCCTGAGGCCGCAGGAACCGCCGGAACCACGCCACAGCCGGCGCCGCCTGCTGCAGCGGAGGCTTCGCCCACGCCGGCGCCGGCGCCCGTTGCACCACCCGCGCCCGAATTCCGGGAGCTGACGATTCCCGCAGGGACCTCGTTCAGCGTGACACTCTTGAACACGCTGGCATCCAACGCGAGCAAGCCTGAAGATCCAGTCAAGGGGGCGCTCGCCAAGCCTGTCATCGTCTCGGGCAAGACCGTCGTGCCCGCCGGCGCCCAGATCCTGGGATCCGTGCTCGAAACGAGCGAAGCGGGCCGGGTGAAGGGGCGAGCGTCGATCGTGTTTCGATTCGAGCGTCTCGTCGTGGGCGGCGAAACGTATCGCATTCAGACCGCACGCTTGACGCGCGAGGCCGCGGCGGACACCAAGAGCGACGTCAAGAAGGGCGGCGTTGGCGCCGGGGTGGGCGCGGTCGTTGGCGGAGTCGTCGGCGGTGGCAAGGGGGCGGCGATCGGCGCGGTGGCCGGCGGAGCCGGGACCGTGCTGGCCACGAAAGGCAAGGAAATCGAGCTGCCCGCCGGCACGCCGTTGACCGCCCTGCTGCAGCAACCGATCACCGTCACCGTGCCCCGGTGATCCTCGAGGCGGCTGTCGTGCCATAATCGCTCCGACCTGCGGCCGAGCTGCGGTCCGGAGGGAACGCCATGGCTGCCGATGCCGGGAACGAGGCCCCTGCGCGGGCCGAGGTTCTCGCCGCCCTGGAGCGAGTGACCAGGTCTGCGCTGTTCCTCCGCTCGTCCCAGCTGCAGCGCCTTCTCCGCTACCTCGTCGAAGAAACGCTGGCGGGCCGGGCGGAACGGCTCAAAGAGTTCGTCATCGGGGTCGAGGTCTTCGGCCGTCCGAGCTCGTTCGATCCGCGCATCGACTCACTGGTCCGCGTCGAGGCCCGCCGCCTTCGCGCCGCGCTCGACGCGTACTACGCCGATGAGGGGCGGCCGGACCCCGTCGTCATCCGTCTGGCCAAAGGGGCATACCACCCGGCCTTCGAGCGCGCAGCGCCCGCTGTCGCCGCGGCCGCACAGCCGCCCGGCGTTGGGCCGGTCAATCCGCCGATTCTCCACACAGAGGCGCCGGTGCCTCCCGCCGCGATCGCGGATGTGGCGCCGACCAGACGCGCGTTCCCTCTTGGGCAGATGGTTCTCGGTGTCGCCGTCGTGGTGGGCATCGTCGTGTCCATATCGGCGTGGCTGGGTCGCTCGCGGCGCGTGGAAGCGCTGACGGATCGCGATTCGGTCGTCCTCACGGGCTTTTCGAATTCAACGGGGGAACCGATCTTCGACGAGACGCTGCGGCAGGGGCTGGCCGTCGGCCTCGAGCAGTCCCCGTTCCTGAACATCATCCCGGACCGGCGCATCGCGCAGATCCTTACGCTGATGGGCCGGACGTCCGGGGAGCCGGTGAGCCCCGAGAGCGCCCGGGAGGCGTGCGCGCGCGCGGGCGGCCGCGCCGCCATTGCGGGGTCCGTCAACCGGCTGGGCGCCAGGTACGTCATCGGCCTGACGGCGACCAACTGCGCAACCGGTGCGGACTTCGCACACGTGCAGGTGGAAGCGGCGAGCCGGGAAGTCGTCCTGACGGCGCTCAGCACCGCGGTCACGCAGATGAGGGGCAAGCTGGGCGAGTCGCTGGCGTCGATCGAGCAGTTGCAGGTCTGGGCGAACTGATCTCAAACTGGTCGATACCCAACACCTGTGGCCACCAAGGAGGAATCGATGAAGCGGGTGTTCGTACTGACGGTCGCATGCCTGTCGGCAGTCCTGTTGACGGTCCCCGCCCAGGCACAGAACCTGTGGGTCCGGGGCCCGGTCACCGCGATGGGAGCGGAGACGCTCACGGTGACGGTGAAGGGCGTCGAGCACGTCTTCAAGAATCGACCCGGCGACCACCCAGGTGATCGCCCGGGGCGGCACGACGGCCATGAAGGAGGCCGAGAAGGGCAAGCCCTCACCGAAGCTCGGTGACTTCGTCAAGGTGGGCACCAACGTCGAACTCCATTACAAGGAGGCCGGCGGTACGAAGGTGGCCACCGAGATCCATGTCATCCCGGGAGGCAAAGAAGCGGAATCGACCAAGTCTCAGGCAGCCGCTGGTTCGTCCTTCATGGGCTCCGTCGTGTCGGTGACGACAGACAGCCTCGTCGTGAAGGGCAGTAACAAGGAGATGACGTTCGCCGTGTCTCAGAAGACGAAAATCAGCGGCACGGGAGCGAGCACCAAGACGCGCGAGCTGACGGCGGCCAAGAAGCCGATCGTGATCACCGAGTTCGTGAAGCCGAACGACCGGGTCACCGTCTATTTCGAGGATGGAGCCACACCGGCCGCGATGGACGTGCGCATCACCCAGAAGGCGTTCAAATAGAACACGGCGAAGCAGAAGCTTCGCCCCACACTGTCGCTCGCGCTCGAGCCCGCGCCGGCGTCCGACGCCTCGTCCAACCTCGAGGCTGTCTGACGCCGGCGGCAGGCCGCGCCACTGGTCCCGACGACCGCCTTACTGCACCACGACCTTGCCGGTCGTCGTCGGGTGAATCGAGCAGAACGGATCGTGGCAGCAGCGAGGGACGCGCACGAATCCGCGCGTCATTTCAGAATGCCGCCCTCCGTCATCCGGCGGCCGTCCAGCAGGCGGTCGAGCGTTTCCGCCGACAGGTCCGTCATCTCCGCTGCCACCTCCCTCACCGTCCGTCCTTCGGCATAGGCACGCTTGGCAATCCGCGCGCCGGTCTCGTACCCGATGACCGGGTTCAGCGACGTGACGAGGATCGGGTTGCGGTTGACGAGCCCGGTCACGTGTGGCTCGTTGACGACGAAGCCGTCGATCGCCTTGTCCGCCAGCACTCGCGCCGCGCTCGCCAGCAGGGCGACGCTCTGGAGGAGGTTGTACGCAATCACCGGCAGCATGACGTTCAGCTGGAAGTTGCCGGATTGACCACCGATCGTGATCGTCACATCGTTGCCGATCACCTGGGCGCAGACCATCGCCACAGCCTCGGGCACAACGGGGTTCACCTTGCCCGGCATGATGCTGCTACCGGGCTGCAGCGCCGGCAGGGCGATCTCGCCCAACCCCGCCTGGGGGCCGCTGTTCATCCAGCGCAGGTCGTTGGCGATCTTCATCAGCGCAACGGCCACGGCCTTCAGCTGGCCGCTCATCTCAACCGTGGCGTCCTGGCTGCTCAGGCTGGCAAACAGGTTGCGGCTGCGAACAAACGGCACGCCCGTGAGGTCGGCGAGGCGGCGGGCGATCCGCTCGCCGAACTCCGGGTGGGCGTTGAGGCCGGTGCCGACGGCCGTCGCGCCGAGCGCCAGCTCGACAAGCCGCAGCAACGATGCCTCCAGACGCTCGATTCCCGCCTGGACCTGCGCGCTCCACGCACGCATCTCCTGACCCATCGTGATCGGGAGCGCATCCATCAAGTGCGTGCGGCCCGTCTTGACGATCGAGTCCACGCCGGAGGCCTTGCCGTCGATGGCGGCTCTCAGATGAGCGAGCGCCGGCAGCAACTCTCGCGTGACCTCCAGGCAGCCGCTGACGTGGATCGCCGCCGGGATCACGTCGTTGCTGCTCTGGCTCATGTTCACCTCGTCGTTGGCGTGCACGGGGCGCCCGAGCGCCCGCGAGGCCAGCGTCGCGATGACCTCGTTGGCGTTCATGTTGGTGCTGGTGCCGGATCCCGTTTGAAAGACGTCGAGCGGAAACTGACTGTCGTGCAGCCCCGATTCGACTTCCGCGGCCGCCCGTTCGATGGCCGCGGCAACGTCGGGTGCGAGGAGGCCGAGGTCGCGATTCACCATCGCGGCGGCGCGTTTGACCAGGCCGAGCGCCCGGACGAAGCTCGGCTGGAACCGCAGCTCGCTGATTGGAAAGTTGTCCACGGCGCGCTGGGTCTGCGCACCGTACAACGCCGACGAGGGGACCCTCACCTCGCCCATGGTGTCCTTCTCGACTCGATACTCTTCGCCTGACATCGCCATCGCCCTTCCCTCGGCCCGGCCAACCCGGCCGGACCGGCCACCGAGAGTCATGCGCGGTCTGCGCTTCTGGCTGGTCCTGAGCGCGCAAATACGTTGCCGTGCTCCTGCGTCGAAGGACTTAGAATAGTTTTCGGGAACCCTTTCCTATTATCCGCGTTGACGCCTCGCACCGGGGAGAGACCATGGATCTCGTCTCCTGTGATGTTCTCGTGGTCGGTGGCGGAGGGGCGGGCCTGCGCGCGGCCATCGCGGCGGCCGAGTCGCAACCGTCGTTGCGGGTCGGCGTCGTCTCGAAGGTCTACCCCATGCGGAGCCACACGGTGTCGGCCGAGGGTGGGGCCGCGGCCGTGATCAAACCCACCGACACGCTGGACGCGCACGCGTACGACACCATCTCGGGCGGCGACTGGCTGTCGGATCAGGACGCGGTCGAGGCCTTCGTGCGGGAAGCGCCCGCCGAGATGCTCCGCCTGGAGCACTGGGGCTGCCCGTGGTCGCGCGAGCCGGACGGCAGCATTGCCGTCCGGCCCTTCGGGGGCATGAAGGTGGAGCGCACGTGGTTCGCCGCCGACAAGACGGGCTTCCACCTGCTCCACACGCTCTTCCAGACATCGCTGAAGTACGAGTCCATCCAGCGCTTCGACGAGTGCTTCGTGACGACGCTGCTCGTGGACGAGGGCCGCTGCCAGGGCGTCGTCGCCATCGAGATCGCGACCGGGCGCCTGCTGACGATCACCGCCCGCGCAGTCATCCTGTGCACCGGCGGGTGCGGCCGCGTCTTTCCGTTCACCACCAACGCGAATATCAAGAACGGCGACGGGATGGCGCTCGCGTACCGGTCGGGCGCGCCGCTCAAGGACATGGAGTTCGTTCAGTACCATCCGACCGGCCTGCCGTTCACCGGGATCCTCATCACCGAGGCGGCGCGGGCGGAGGGCGGCTGGATGCTGAACAAGGACGGCTACCGCTACCTGCAGGACTACGATCTCGGCACGCCGCAGCCCAAGCCGGTCCTGCGGTCGATGGAGCTGGGGCCGCGCGACCGCCTGTCGCAGGCGTTCGTGAAGGAACAGGAGAAGGGCCGCACGCTGAAGGGACCCTACGGCGACTACGTCCACCTGGACGTGCGGCATCTCGGCGAGGCGCTCATCGATCGCAAGCTGCCGTTCGTCCGCGAGCTGTGCCGGAAGTACGCGCACCTCGACCCGGTACGCGAGATGATCCCGGTCCGCCCGGTCGTCCACTACATGATGGGCGGCGTGCACACCGACCTTGCGGGCGCGACGGGGCTGAACGGCCTCTACGCGGCCGGCGAGGTGGCATGCGTGAGCATCAACGGCGCCAACCGCCTGGGATCCAATTCGCTCACCGAGTGCCTGGTGTTCGGCGCACGCGCGGGCGTGGCCGCGGCGTCGTTTGCGGTTGAGGCACGGCCCGCGAACGGCACGGCCAAGGCCCAGGCGCAAGACGAGCAGCGGCGGCTCGAAGCGGCGTTAGGCGCGCGCCGCGAGGGGCAGGAACGGATCGCCGACGTTCGGACGGAGATGCAGGCCATCATGGAGGAAAGCGCGGGCATCTACCGCGTGGCGGGCGTTCTCCAGGATGCCGCCGCGCGTCTGCGGGCACTGCAGGAGCGCGCGCGCCTTCTCGCGCTCGACGACCACAGCCGGACCTTCAACACCGAACTGACCAGCGCACTCGAGCTGTCGTTCATGCTCGACGTGGCCGAGACGATCGTCCATTCGGCGCTCAGGCGCTCCGAATCGCGCGGCTCGCACCAGCGGTCCGACTTCCCGCAGCGCGACGACGAGCGCTACCTCGCGCACTCGCTGGCGTACCGCACCGAGGCGGGACCTCCCGCCATCCAGTATCTCCCCGTGACGGTCACGCGCTGGCCCCCGGGCCAGCGCGTCTACGGAAGGTAGAGACACATGCCCGCCACGATCACGCTGCAGGTCGCGCGCTATCGCCCTGAAGAGGAAGCCGAACCGGGCGTGCAGTCGTACGAGGTGCCCTATCGCGAGGACTGGGTCGTTCTCGACGCGCTCAACCACATCAAGGACGCGTACGACGGCTCCCTCTCGTACCGCTGGTCGTGCCGGATGGGCGTCTGCGGCAGCTGCGGCATGACCGTGAACGGCTCGCCGAAGCTGACGTGCGCGACGTACCTCTCCGACTACGCGCCGAAGCCGATTCGTGTCGAGCCTCTCGAACACTTCCCGGTGATCCGCGATCTCGTGGTCGACATCGGCGATTTCCTCGCCAAGCTGAAGAAGGTCCGACCCTGGATCATCCGGGAGGACGAGCGGCCGCTCGAACAGGGCGAGTACCGCCAGACGCCCGCCCAGCTCGAGGCGTACAGGTCGTTCAGCCAGTGCATCAACTGCCTGCTGTGTTACTCCGCCTGTCCCATTGCGGGCCTCGATCCGAATTTCGTCGGGCCCGCGGCCATCGCCCTCGCACAGCGCTACAACCAGGACTCGCGCGACGAGGGCGCCGCCACGCGGATGGAGATCCTGTCACAGCCCGATGGGCTCTGGGGCTGCACGTTCGTCGGCGAGTGCACGAAGGTGTGCCCGAAACACGTGGACCCGGCAGGCGCCATCCAGCAGTACAAGCTGGCCGCTGCGGTCGATGCCCTGAAGGGGCTGCTCCTCCCATGGGGATCGAAATGAACCCGGATCCGCACGAGGCGCGCGAGGCCCTCTACACGCCGTACCACCCGGCATGGTACCGGCGCCGCATGTCGGTCTTCTGGTGGCTGCACAAGGCCTCGTACGCCTGGTTCGTGCTCCGCGAGCTGACGAGCGTGTTCGTCGCGTACTTCGCGGTGCTCCTGATCCTGCAGCTTCGCGCGCTGGCGGAGGGGCCCGAGGCCCACGCCCGCTTCCTCTCGCGGCTCGCGTCGCCGGGATTCGTGGTCCTCGACACCGTCGCCCTCATCCTCATCGTGTTCCACGCCGTCACCTGGTTCAACCTGGCGCCAACCGCGATGGTCGTCCGCCTTCGCGGAGCGCGGGTTGCGGATTGGGTCATTGCCGCCGCCAACTACGCCGCATGGCTGATCCTGTCGCTGGCCGTCGCGTGGGTTCTGACGAGAGGCTGAGATGCGCGAGGCTGACGTCCCCCCCTCGACCTCGAACGCCCGCGCCCGTCGCGCGTGGCTGCGCGGCTGCCGCGGGACGTTCGCGCGCGGCGCCCGTGGGCGCCGCTCCTGTGGGCGGTGTTCAGCGCCGGCGGCACCACGGCGGCCCTGCTCTACCCCGTTCACCTGCTGTTCACCGGCTTCGCGTTTCCGCTCGGGTGGTCGGCGTTGCCCGGCCACGACGCCCTGCTCGGCCTGGCCCGCCATCCGATCGCGCGCCTGTACCTCTTCGTCCTGATCGCCGCGCCGCTCTTCCACTGGGCGCACCGCTTCCGCTACACGTTGTACGACGGTCTGCAGCTCAAGCACCTTGAACGGCCCATCGCCGCGCTGTGCTACGGCGCCGCGGTCGTCGGAACCGTGCTGGCGGCGTATACGATCTGGAGACTGTGAACTGGCCATGGAGCCAGAGTTGGGTGGGACCCATGTTCGAACTCAAGGCGCTGACGAAGAACGCTGTCCCGACGGCGCTCGCCAAGGCCGAGCGCTATCGACTCCTCAACGAGCCGGCCGAGGCCGAAAGCATCTGCCTCGACGTGCTGGCCATCGAACCGGACAACCAGCACGCGCTGGTCATGCTCCTGCTCGCGCTGACCGATCAGTTCGCCGACGACCTCGGCCGCAGTTCCCGCCAGGCAGAGGAGCTCCTGCCCCGTCTCGCGGGCGAGTACGACCGGATGTACTACGCCGGGATCATCACGGAGCGGCGGGCGAAGACGCTGGCCGCACGCAACATGCCGGGCAGCAACAACCAGGCGTACGAGGGCTTCCTGGAGGCGATGCGGTGGTACGAGCAGGCCGAGGCCCGGCGCCCCGCCGGCAACGACGATGCGCTGCTGCGCTGGAATCGGTGCGCGCGCTTCCTGCAGCGCCACCCGCACCTGGCGCCAGGGCCGGAAGAGCGCGTCGAGCAGCCGCTCGAGTGAGGATCCCGCGCGGCTAGCATCAGGGTTTAGCGTTTCGACTTCCGAGGGGCAGCGGTCTTGGGCGCCGTCTCCTTCACGCGCTTCCGCGATTCCGGCCGGCTGCCCGGCTTGGAGCGCGCCGTGCGGGGCCGCGTGGCGAGGACCTCCGACGCGACATACGCTTCCTGGAGCCAATCGGTGACAGGCGCCTCCACCTCGTCGCGGTGCTGGATTCGGATGATGTGTGCGAACTTGGACTTGGACGCCGGAAGAACGCGACGCACCTGGGAAGCGTTCAACGTCCGGCCGAGGAACACGCAGACTTCGAGGAAGCTCTTCTTGGGGCGAACGAAGAAGTAACAGGACCTGCGGGAGAACATGATCGACTGGTGCGAGGCATAGATCCGCTGATCGCCGAACGAGACAGCCGTCTCGCGCAGTCGCTCCCACGCGTCCTGCAGGTCCTCCGAGAGGTCCTGGGTGAGGGCGGCTTCAGTCGTCGTCCAGCAATCGTGAGTCTCTCCCTCCTCGACCCACTGCTTGCAGTGATAGCACTCTCGACCGCTCATCCCTCGATCCTACGGCCATCCTCCCGCATGTCGGCCCGGCCTTCAAGACTGAACGCGCCGAGTCGTGCCAACCAACTGGACCATCTGTCGCATCCGGCCGTTGACATGCAGTCCGCACGTGGCGCGATCCCACCGCTGGTATCATGCAGCCGTATGAAGGCCTCGGTTTTCATCGGCACGAGCGTCGATGGGTTCATCGCTCGAGCCAACGGTGATCTCGACTTCCTGCCAGCTGGCGGCGGCGAACCGCACGGCTACGACGAGTTCATGGCTTCGGTGGATGCGCTGGTGATCGGCCGGAAGACGTTCGAGACGGTTCTGGCGTACGACCATTGGCCATATGGCGAGAAACCGGTGTTCGTGCTCAGCGCTCGTCCGCTGGCCGCCGCTCCGCCGGAGGCCGTCGTGGAGCGCATGACTGGCGAACCGGCGGATATCGTGTCGCAGCTGGCGACTCGCGGCATCGGGCACATCTACGTGGATGGCGGGATCACCATCCAACGGTTCCTGCGGGCCGGCCTCATACAGCGTCTCATCATCACCCGCGTTCCGGTACTGATCGGTGCCGGCATTCCGCTGTTTGCCGAGGTCCCGCGGGATGTCCTCCTCAGGCACGTGGGCACGCGGCAGTACGCCAGCGGCCTCGTTCAGAGCGAATACGTGATCGCGTGACCGACCTCGTGTCAGCCGATACGCGCTGGCGTGGACTCGAGCGCCACCGTGGCGATACGGCCGTCGAGGCTCCAGGCGGGACTCGGACCACTCCGCGTGCTACGATCCGCGCCGTTCGGATCGCTGTCATCTGCAACCGAGGCTGAGGAACATGGCACTCACGAGGCGCGAACTCCTGGCGGCAGCGGGCAGGGCGGGCGCGGCGGCGGTGGTGGCGTCGCCGTACGTCCAACTCGCCTATGCGAACGACGGAACGGTCTCCGCGCAGGCGGCGCCTTCCGATCTGAACATCGTCGCCGGTCCCGATCGCGTGGTGATGGATCACGGCAAGACGTACCTGAACGCATGGGCCGGATACGGCGAGCCGCCGCGGAGGGAACGCCCGCGTCGAAGCGGCGAACAGGCCCCGACCGCCGCTGCGCAGCCGCCTGGCCCCGCCCCTGGCGTGACGTGGAGCAAGGTCTCCGGTCCCGGCACGGTCACGTTCGCCGATCCCGCGGCGTCCGTGACGACGGCGAGGTTCTCTGCGCCTGGTGACTATGTCCTGCAGGCCGTCGCCCACAACGGCACGGCCAAGGCCGCCTCCTCGCTCGCGGTGAAAGTGGAACCGCCGCCGCCACCGGTGCAGCTCACGCCCGTGGTCACGCGGTTGCACACGGTCACCGACCCGTTCTGGGCGTCGCGTACGAAAGCGCTGATCACGTCCTGGATCCCGCACTGCATCGCGCAGATTGAACGGACGGACATCCCGGCGGGGCGCGGCGACGGCGGTCTCGACAACTTCGTCGAGGCGGCCAAGGCGCTGCGCGGCGAGCCGCACGCCGCGCACAAGGGCTACGTATTCTCGAATGCGTGGGTGCACCAGACAGTGGAGTCGATCTGCCTCGCGCTGATGGTGGATCCTCGAGGCGACCGCGAGATCATCTCGGCGCAGGAGCAACTGCGCGAGACGCTGGAGAACTGGATCCCGAAGATCCTGTCGGCGCAACATCCCGACGGCTACCTGCAGACGGCGTTCACGCTCCGGGACATGGCGCCCGCGTCTGGCGTCCCCGCCGCCTCGCGCGCACCGTGGACCGCCCGCTGGTCGCCGGCGGCACGCGGGAATCACGAAGGCTACGTCGCCGGCTACTTCATCGAATCCGCGATCAATCATCACGTGATGACGCAAGGCAAGGACCTGCGCCTGTACGACGCGGCGAAGAAGCTCGCCGATTGCTGGGCGGAACACATCGGTCCCGCGCCGAAACAGGAGTGGTTTGACGGGCACCAGGAAATGGAGCAGGCCCTCGTGCGGTTCGGCCGTTTCGTGAACGAGGTCGAGGGGCCGGCCGGCCGGACCCCCGGGCCCGGCGACCGGTACATCGCGCTCGCGAAGTTCCTGCTCGACTGCCGCAAGGGCGGCACGGAGTACGACCAGAGCCACGTGCCGGTGCAGCAGCAGTACGAAGCCGTCGGCCACGCCGTGCGGGCCGTCTACACGTACTCGGGGATGGCGGACGTCGCCGTCGAGACGCACGACGTCGACTACCAGAGCGCCGTGAAATCGCTCTGGGACAACGTCGTTCACCGGAAGTACTACCTGACGGGCGGCGTCGGCAGCGGCGAAACGTCGGAAGGCTTCGGCCCGGACTACTCGCTGCGCAACAACTCCTACTGCGAGGCGTGCTCCAGCTGCGGCGAGATCTTCTTCCAGTGGAAGCTCCACCTCGCGTACCACGACGCGAAGTACGCCGATCTCTACGAGCAGACGATCTACAACGCGCTGTACGGCGCGATGGACCTGGCCGGCAAGAACTTCTACTACACAAACCCGCTCGACGCGAACGCGCAGCGCACCCCGTGGCACAACTGCCCGTGCTGCGTCGGCAACATCGCGCGGACGATGCTCATGCTGCCGACCTGGACGTACTCGAAGGCGGCCGGGGCCGTGTACGTGAATCTCTTCGTCGGCGGCCGGGTGGGCCTTGGCGAGGTGGCCGGCACCGAGGTCGAGATGGTCCAGGCGACCCGGTACCCATGGGACGGCAAGGTCATGATCACGGTGAACCCCAGGGCATCCAGGAGGTTCGCCGTGCGGATTCGCGCGCCGAAGCGAGACGTCAGCAGCCTCTACCGCGCGACGCCGAACGCCAACGGCATTTCCCGGATCGCCGTGAACGGCGCGCGTGTCGAGCCGGCGGAGGCCCAGGGCTACGTCGAGATCACCCGCCTCTGGAAGAGGGGAGACACGATCGAGCTCGTGCTGCCGATGCCCGTTCAGCGCGTCTACGCCAGCGACAGGATCCTGGCGGGCAACGACCGGCCATCCCCCACCAAGGACAAGGTGGCGCTGCGCGTGGGACCGCTCGTCTACAACATCGAGGAGGCGGACCAGGACATCCATGCCGTGCTGGCCCCGTCGGCACCGCTCGCGACCCAGTGGCGCGATCGGCTCCTGGGCGGCGTGAACGCGATCACGGGTACGTTCGCCAACGGCGCAACGATGGTGGCGGTCCCGAATTTCGCGCGCTACAACCGCAACCCGCCAGCGCCGCCGCCCGCGCCGCCACAGCCACCCCCGCCGGCAGCCGGGGTGGCCCAGGCGCAGCCGCCGGCACGGCCTGCGCCGCCGCCGCCCACGTCGGTCGTGTGGATCAGGGAGAAGTAGGCCAGTCGTGCCAGCCTGAACTCAGGCACGGCGTCCTGGCCGCACGTCAGCTCGCGTCAGGGCCCCGCTCCGCGCGCGCGTCGATGACGCCAGCAGCAGCCGGTACACGCCAGCGGCCGCGAAGAACCCGACAAACCACGCGTAGTCGTAGAGCGGGCGCAGCCACGGGACGATCAGGCCGCCCCACGCGAGCGCGCAGCCGGCAAGCGTCGCGACGATCGCACGCCAGTGCCATCCGTGGCGGTAGCGGTAGGCGCCCTCGAGAAGGTAGAGGTCTTCCAGGCGCAGTTCGCAGCGCCGAACGACCCAGTAGTCGGTGATCAGGACGCCGGCGATCGACCCGAGGCCGCCGGAGTAGCCGAGCAGCCAGGTGAAGATGTACCCGGTGGGATCGGCCAGCAGCCGCCAAGGCTGGATGACGATGGCGAGCAGGCCCGTGATGAGGCCGCCGGTCTTGAACGAGATCAGGCGCGGGAAGGCGTTGGCGAAGTCGTTGGCGGGCGAGACGACGTTGGCCGCGATGTTCACCGCGAGGGTTGCCACGATCGCCGTGAACATCGAGATCGCCACGACGAGGCGCGACGGGAACATCGCGACCAGGTGCACCGGATCCCAGATGGCCCGCCCGTAGATCATCATCGTCGCGCTGGTGATGATGACGCCCATCGCCGCGAACATGGTCATCGTCGTCGGCAGCGCCACCACCTGCCCGACGATCTGCTCCCGCTGGCTGCGCCCGTAACGCGTGAAGTCCGGCATGTTGAGCGAAAGGGTGGCCCAGTAGCCGATCATCGCCGTGAGCGAGGGCACGAAGACCGGCAGGAACTCACCGAGCGATCGAAACCGGCCCGGCTGCGCCAGCAGCGGCCCTATGCCGTTGGCCGCGCGGATCGCCCAGACCAGCAGCGCGGCAGTCATGACGAGCACGAACGGGGCAGCCCAGTTCTCCACCCGCCGCAACAGTTCCATGCCGCGGTAGATGATGAACACGTTCAGGCCCCAGAAGAGCAGGAACGACAGCCACTCGGTCCCGGCGTGGCCGCCGAAACCGGGTCCGAGGAGGTTCGGCCAGGCCGGGATCAGGCTGGACAAGAAGACGTGCGTGGCCTCGCCGCCGATCCACGCCTGGATGCCAAACCAGCCACAGGCCACGACGGCCCGAAGCAGGGCGGGGAGGTTGGAGCCAAAGGTCCCGTAGGCCGCGCGCGCGAAGACCGGGAACGAGATGCCATACTTCGTGCCGGGGTGGGAGTTCAGGAGGATTGGCACGAGCACGATCGTGTTGCCGAGCAGGATGGTGAAGAGCGCCTGGCGCCAGCTCATGCCCTCCGTCATGAGGCCCGACGCGAGCATGTAAGTCGGGATGCAGTGGGCCATGCTCACCCACAGTGCCCCGTAGGTGTAGGTGGTCCACGTGCGCCGGGCGATCGGCACGGGTGCGAGGTCGTCGTTGTACAGCGGACTCGACTCGATGCGGGTGCAGTCGATCAGCTCGACCCGCCCGTCCGGGAGCCGGCGTTCGTTCACGACGCCGGCGCCTCGCCGCCCCGCAGCCCGGCGCGCCCCGCCCGCACCCGATCGTTCCAGCTCTCGAATCCTCTTCCCTCGTCGATCGCCACCATCGTGATGCACCCGTCCACCGGGCAGACGTGCGAGCAGAGGTTGCAGCCGATGCAGGCGGGCTCGTCGATACGCGGCGGCAGGCGGCGCGCGGCGCCTGTCGCCGAGTCGCCGGCGGTGGTCCGCTCCGGCAGGTGAATGCACGCCACGGCCGCATCGCGACAGGCGACGTAGCAGAGGTCGCACCCGATGCAGGCGGCCTCGTCGATCCGCGCCACGACCTTGTAGTTCAGGTCGAGGTCGCCCCACTCGGTGAACGCGGGAATCGCCCGCGCGCGGAGGTCGTTCACCGACGCCATTCCCTTGTCGTCCAGGTACTGGTCGAGCCCGTCGATGAGGTCCTCGACGATGCGGAACCCGTAGTGCATCACGGCGGTGCACACCTGGACGGTGGTGGCCCCGAGCGCGATGAACTCCGCCGCATCGCGCCACGTCTGGATGCCGCCGATGCCGGAGATGGGAATGGTGATCGCGGGGTCGCGCGCCAGGGCGGCGACCATGTGCAGCGCGATCGGCTTGACGGCCGGCCCGCAGTAGCCGCCGTTGGTGGAGCGCGCACCGACCGCGGGCAGCGGCACCAGGCGATCGAGATCGACGCCCATCAGGCTCTTGATCGTGTTGATGAGCGACAGGCCGTGCGCGCCGCCGTTGACGGCCGCCACGCCCGGCTCCAGGATGTCGACACGTTGGGCGTGAGCTTGACCAGCACCGGCAGCGTCGTCGATTCACGCGCCCAGCGAGTGATCTCGGACAGCACCTTCGGCTCCTGGCCGACCGCCGACCCCATCCCGCGCTCGCACATGCCGTGCGGACAGCCGAAGTTCAGCTCGAGCCCGTCAGCCCCCGTGTCCTCGACGCGGCGGATCAGGTCCTGCCAGTCCTGGCGGCTGTCCTCCATGAGCGAGACGACCATGGCGTGCGACGGATAGCGGCGCTTCACGTCGCGGATCTCGCGGAGGTTGTCCTCGAGCGGCCGGTCGGTGATCAGCTCGATGTTGTTGAACCCGACCATCCGCTGGCTGCCGACGCCGATCGCGCCGAAACGGGACGAGACGTTGACGATGGGGTCGCCGAGCGTCTTCCAGACGCACCCGCCCCACCCGAGGTCGAAGGCCCGCATCACCTGGTCGCCCGTGTTGGTCGGCGGACCCGAGGCCAGCCAGAAGGGATTCGGGCTCCGGATACCGGCAAACGAGATGGAAAGATCGGCCATCGGTCGTTTCCTCGGGCAGGCACAACGGCCTACTGCCTGCTGCCTGTGTCTGCCTGCTGCCTACTGCCTGCTGCCTTACTGCCTACTGCTTACTGCCCAGCGCCGCCAGAATCGCGCGGGCAGCGTCGCGGCCCTCGGCGACGGCGTTGACGACTTCCTTGCCGCCGTTGACGCAGTCCCCACCCGCGTACACTCGAGGGTTCCCGGTCCGCCCGGTGGCCGGATCGACGACGATCCGCGACCGGGCGTCGAAGTCGACGCCCGGAAACCGCGACACGAGGCCGGCCAGGCGCGCCTGCCCGATGGCCACGACGACCAGGTCGGTGGCGATCTCGTCCTCGGTCCCCTCGAGCGGCCGACCGTCGTGGGTCTCGGCGACGCGCAACGCGGTCACACATCCATCGCGACGTTCCACGGCCACGGGCGCACGGTTCGGCCGCAGGTGCACGCCTTCATGGAGCGCCTGCCGCAGTTCGTGGTCGTAGCCGCGCATCCCCTCGCGGCCCCGCCGGTAGACGAGCGTGACCGACACGCCGAGTCGAGCCAGCTCGCGGGCGGCATCGATCGCCGTATTACCGCCGCCCACGACGACCGCGCGGCTCGACGGCGCGAGCCGGAAGGCGGGATCGTGTTTCACGCGCTCGATCAACGCGGTGGCCCCCACGACGCCCGGGCCTTCCTCACCCGGCACCCTCAGCCGAGTGTCGCCACCCAGGCCGATACCGAGGAAGATCGCGTCGAACTCCTTGAACAGGCGGTCAACCGGCAGGTCCTCTCCCACCTCGACCCCGGTTGCGATGCGCACGCCGAGCGACTCGACGAACGCGACCTCTTTGAGGGCGTCCGCGGCCCGGAGCTTGTAGGGGGCGATGCCGAGCGTGTTGAGTCCGCCACCGAGGCGCGCGCGCTCGTAGATCACCGCCTCGACACCCTCCAACGCCAGCGTGCCGGCGCAGGCGAGGGAGGCGGGGCCGCCGCCGACCAGGGCCACCCTTCCCGGCCGGCGCGGTTTCACCGGCAGGACGCGGCGGTTGGGCGCCAGCACCTGTTCGGTGGCATATCGCTGCAGTCGGCCGATCGCAATCGGCGGCTGACCGAGGGCGTTGTAGACGCAGGCACCGACGCAGAGCACCTCGACCGGACAGACTCGCGCGCACGAGTACCCGAGCAGGTTCGCCTCGAGGATCGTCCGGGCCGACCCGATCAGGTTTCCGGTGGCGATCTTCTTGATGAAGCGCGGGACGTCGATGGCCGTCGGGCAGGCCGTGATGCACGGCGCGTCGTAACAGAACAGGCACCGGTTGGCTTCCGCGGCAGCTTCGGCGGGCGACAGCAGCGGCTTCTGCTCGGGAAACTGCTCTTCCAGCCGGCCTGCGGGGAGGTCGGGCGTCGAGATCCAGGACTCCGGGGGCATGGTTGGATTCTCCGGCCAGTCGCGGCAGCGAGAAGAGGCTCACTCTCTCGGCTGACGCTTGATGAACGACCCACAGCCCGCACGGCCGACGAAGCGGCCGCCATCGATGATGACCCGCCCGCGCGACAGCACCGTGTCGGGCGCCCCGGTGACCTGTCGCCCTTCGTACGGGTTGTAGTCCACCCTCATGTGGAGCGTCTTCGCCGACAGCGTCACCTGGCGCTCGGGATCGAACACCACGAGGTCGGCATCGGCCCCCGGGGCAATCGTCCCCTTGCGCGGGTACAGGCCGAAGATCTTCGCCGGCGACGTCGAGGTCAGCTCCACGAAGCGGTTGAGCGAGATGTAGCCCGGGCGAACGCCGCCGTCGTAGACCAGGCTCATTCGCGTTTCGATGCCCGGCGCGCCGTTCGGGATCTTCGAGAAGTCGCCGCGTCCCAGTTCCTTCTGCTCTTTCATGCAGAACGGGCAATGGTCGGTCGAGATGGCCTGGAGATCGTTGAACGCGAGGCCGCGCCACAACGCCTCCTGGCCGGCCTTCGGCCGCAGCGGCGGGCTCATCACGTACTTGGCCCCGTCGAAGCCGGGTTCCTCGTAATTGTCGTGCGAGAGGAACAGGTACTGCGGGCACGTCTCGGCGAAGACCGGCAGCCCGCGGTCGCGGGCTTCCGTCACCTTCTCCAACGCCTCTGCCGCGGAGAGATGCACGATGTAGATGGGAACGTCCGCCATCTCGGCCAGGCAGATGGCGCGGTGCGTTGCTTCCGCTTCGGCCCGCGCGGGACGCGTGAGGGCGTGGAACTTCGGCGCCGTGTGTCCCTCGGCCAGCGCGCGCCGCACGAGCACGTCGATCACGTCGCCGTTCTCGGCGTGCATGCAGATCGTGCCGCCGTTGGTGCCCGTCCTCAGCAGCGCGCGGAAGATGCTGCCATCGTCCAGCATCAGCACGCCCCGATACGCCATGAAGAGCTTGAACGAGGTGATGCCCTGGCGCACGAGCGCGTCCATCTCCGCCTCCACCTGGTCGGTGAGGTCGGTGATGATCATGTGGAACCCGTAGTCGATGACCGCCTTCCCCTCGGCGCGCCGCGCCCAGTTCTCCCAGGCGGCGTGGAGGCGTTCGCCCTTGTACTGGATGGCGAAATCGACGATCGAGGTGGTGCCGCCGTAAGCGGCCGCGATGGTTCCCGATTCGAAGTCGTCGGCCGACGTGGTCCCGCCAAACGGCATGTCGAGATGCGTGTGCGCGTCCACGCCGCCCGGCAGCACGTACTTTCCCGACGCATCGATCACGCGGTCGGCGTCGATCGCCAGCTCGCGGCCGATGGTCGATATCCGTTCGTCCTCGACGAGGACGTCGCCGCGATACGTGTCCACGGCCGTGACGATGGTGCCGTTCTTGATCAGCGTCTTCATGGCGTCGGCGCTCGCTCGGATTCGATGATACGACCCGTCACGCGGCTGAAGTCCCGGGCGACGACCGACTCGGTCACAACTCGGCCATCGCGGCGTAGGTCTCGGGACGACGGTCGCGGTAGAACTGCCACACGCGGCGCACTTCCTCGATCTGGTCGAGGTCCAGCGTCGCCGTGATGAGCTCGTCCCTGTCCTCCGAGCGCCGTCGCCAGGAAGTTCCCGCGCGGATCGACGATGTAGGACGAGCCGTAGAAGCGGCCGATGTTCCATGGCGCCTCGGTGCCCACCCGGTTGCTGCACGCCATGAAGTAGCCGTTGGCGACCGCGTGCGCCGGCTGCTCGAGCTTCCACAAGTATTGCGAAAGGCCCGCGACGGTCGCCGACGGGTTGAACACGACCTCGGCCCCGTGCAGACCGAGCAGGCGCGCCCCCTCGGGGAAATGCCGGTCGTAGCAGATATAGACGCCCACCCGCGCGTACTGGGTCTCGAAGACCGGGTAGCCGAGATTCCCCGGCTTGAAGAAGTACTTCTCCCAGAAGCCGGCCGTGTGCGGGATGTGGTTCTTGCGGTACTTGCCCAGGAAGCGGCCGTCGGCGTCGTAGACGGCGGCGGTGTTGTAGTAGACGCCCGGCTGCTCGCGCTCGTAGACCGGGACGATCATGACCATCCGGAACTTGCGCGCGTACTCGGCCATCCGCTCGGTCGTCGGACCGGGCACCGGCTCGGCCATGTCGTACCAGTGCGCGTCCTGCGACGGGCAGAAGTAGGGCCCGTTGAAGATCTCCTGGAGGCCGAGCATCTGCACGCCCGCGGCGTCCCGCCTCCTCGATGAGAGGCAGGTGGGCCGCGATGGCCGCCTCCTTCACCTGCTCGATCGGGACGGCCGGGTCACTGACCGGCGCGGCCGACTGGATCAGACCGACGGTCACGCGGCGAGGCATGTGCGAACCTCCCCATTTGTGCTGGTTGAAGCCTCGATCTTAGCTGAAATCGCCCGGCGGCGGCCACGGGATTCCCGCGCGGGCGATCACTTCATCTGCGGGAAGCCGAGATTCACCCCTCGGTGCTTGGGGTCCGGCCATCGGGCGGTCACGACCTTGCCGCGCGTGTAGAACTGGATGCCCTCGCGGCCGTGGACGTGCACGTCGCCGAACAGCGACTGCTTCCACCCGCCGAAGGAGTAGTAGGCCATGGGGACCGGGATGGGCACGTTGATGCCCACCATGCCGACCTCGACCTGTGCCTGGAAGCGGCGCGCGGCACCGCCGTCGTTGGTGAAGATCGCCACGCCATTGGCATACGGGTTGGCGTTGACCAGGCCGAGCGCCGCATCGTAGCTCTCCACGCGGACGACCGACAGCACCGGGCCGAAGATCTCGTCCGTGTAGATCGACATCGACGGCGCCACGTGGTCGAACAGCGAGGGACCGAGGAAGTACCCGTCCTCGTGGCCGGGCACCTGCAGCGTGCGGCCGTCCTCGAGCAGCGTCGCGCCTTCCGCGCTGCCCTTGTCCAGGTACGAGACCACCCGCGCGTGTGCCTCCCGCGTCGTCAACGGTCCCATCTCGGCCCCCGGTTCGAAACCGGGCGCGACCTTGAGGCGCGCGATGCGTTCGCGGATATGCGGCAGCAGCCGGTCGGCGACGTCGCCAACGGTGACGAGGACGGAGACCGCCATGCAGCGCTGCCCCGTCGATCCGTACGCGGCGCCGACGGCCGCGTCCGCGGCCAGTTCCAGGTCGGCGTCGGGCAGCACCACCATGTGGTTCTTGGCGCCGCCGAGCGCCTGCACGCGCTTGCCGGCGCGCGTGGCCGTCTCGTAGATGTAGCGCGCCACCGGCGTCGACCCGACGAAGCTCACCGCCTTGATGCCGGGATGCTCGAGGATCGCGTCCACCGCCACCTTGTCGCCCTGCACGACGTTGAACACGCCGGGTGGCAGCCCCGCCTCGGCGAACAGGCGGGCCAGGCACACGGACGCCGACGGATCCTTCTCCGACGGCTTGAGGATGAAGGCATTCCCGCAGGCGATCGCGACGGGGAACATCCACATCGGGACCATCGCCGGGAAATTGAACGGCGTGATCCCGGCGACCACGCCAACCGCCTGGCGAATCGAGTAGCTGTCCACGTCCGACGAGACGTTCTCGGAGAACTCCCCCTTGAGCAGCGGCGCCAGGCCGCAGGCGAAGTCCACCACTTCCAGGCCCCTGTTCACCTCCCCCAGCGCGTCGGACGCCACCTTGCCGTGCTCGCTCGTGAGGAGATCGGCGATCTCGCGCTTGTGTCGCTCGACGAGTTCGCGAAACGCGAACATCGTGCGCGCCCGCACCGCCAGCGACGACCGGCCCCAGCTCCCGGCCGCCTCCGTGGCAGCATCGACCGCCGCGTCGACGATGCCGGCATCCGCCATGGCGACGTGCGCGGCGACGCGGCCAGTCGCCGGGTCGAACACCTCGCCGCAGCGAGACGGCGCGACCGTCCAAGGCTTGCCGCCGATCCAATGGCTGATCAGGTTCATGGGTTTCACAACGCCATCATGCCTCCCGGGGCGGCGGACCGCAAGGTCCCTCAGACGTCCTCGATCGTCAGGGGTCTCGGAGCGCGGCCGTCGATGTCCCGGAGCCCGTACTCTGCTGCCAAGGCGGCGGCGATCACCACGCGCCCGGTCCGCTCGAGAGCGCGCGGGTCCGAGGCAAGCGCGCCCACGACATGCCCGACGAACTCCGGGCTCTCCGAGTTGCTGAGGTCGAAAACGCCCGCGGCGAGGACGGCTTCCGTCCGGACGAGACCCGGATAGAGCGACACCACGGTGATACCGTGCTCCCTCAATTCGTGGGCCATGTCCCCGGTGAGCTTGTCGGTGGCCGCCTTGGCGACGCCATAGATCGCGTTGCCGATGTGCTTCTTGGCCGCCCAGTGAGACAGGTTGACGATGAGCCCCCGCGCGGCCGGCACCATGAGTCTCGCCGCATGCTGGCTCGCAACGAATGCAGCCCGTGGGCCGACGCCGACCATCGCCTCCCAGCGCCACACGGGTTGATCCCAGAAACGCGCGGGCCATGTGAAGCGCCCACCCTCGACCATCCGCTCGTAACCGCCCCAGGCGCCGTTGACCAGGATGTCGAGACGCCCCGCCTCGGCGCGGATCCGGTCGAAGACCCCGGCCACCTGTTCATCGTCAGAATGGTCGCACGGCACTCGCCGGACCGCGGGTGGGAGGCGCGCGTCGGCGACGGACCTGCCCGTCGCGTACACGGTCGCCTCGGCTTCGGCCAGGCTGGTCGCGATCCCGCGTCCGACGCCGCGGCTGGCGCCCGTGACGAGTGCCACCATGCCATTCAGAGCTGTCACGCCGTTCTCCTATCACGCCGCGCCACCGCGTGGTGCCACGCGTGCGGTCGGGACATCCACCTAAGGCACGTGGGCACACGACTGTACGCCAGTCGCCTCGTTCAGAGCGAATACCCGATCGCGTGACATCGCTCGTGTTCGTCCTACTTCACCTTCCTGGTGATGACGCCCTTCATGTCCACGCCGTACTTCGGGTGCTCCCGCGTGCCGGAGATCGTGATGGGGACAACCGTCCCGGCGTCGCGGCGCGAGAAGAGCGCGTCCACCGCCTTCAGCAAGGTAGACTTGAGGCCGGACGTCATCTCCGAGACCTTGGCGTCGAGCCGGACCGTGCCCGCAAACGCGATCTGCTCGCTGACCAGCCCATAGGTCCCGCGCAGCCTGACGCGCGCGCCGGGAATCGCGAACGCCAGGTCTTCCAGGCGAAGCGTGCCGGCGGACAGCGTGAAGCGCCCGGCGAAGTCCGACGCCACGTTCCGCACCTTGTCGTCCTCCGGGCGTCCCTGGCCGCGCCGGCTGAACTCGTCGATCTTCCCTTGAACGCCCGGCCCCGTGAACCGGGCGCGACCCAGGCCGAACTGCCCCTTCAACTGGAGCCGCTCGACGACCGACTGCGGACCCGGAGGAAGGAGGACCTTGGTCTGCACGCGGACCTGGCCCGTCATCACGGGTGCGTCGCCCTTCACGACCAGTTGCAGGACATCTTCGATTCGGCCGCCATCCACCGCGGCGTCGAGCGCGATCGTCCGGCCGTCCACGCCCACCCTGCCTTCCACCTTGCCCTTCACGTCGATGGGCGTCGATGCGAGCCGCGCGCGCACGGAGTCGAGATACGTGTCGCCGTCGGTGCCGTCCACGCACGCCTCGAAATCGGTGTGGAGCGGAAGCGGGCGATGTGCCGTGTCGAGCGAAAAGTCGGGCGTCTCGGTCGCCCCCGACACCAGGATCTGCTGGAGCACGCCCGCGAAGCGCCCTGCGGACGTGAGCGTTCCCCCGATTCCCTTGATCGTGCCGAGGTCGGCCCGCTCGAAGACATACCGGCCTTCCACCGCGGAGAGGCCCGGTTCATGGGCCACCCACGGCCCGAAGCGCCCGTGCGTGGTGATGAGCCCCTTCGGCTTGGGGTTGGTGAGCACGGCGTCGAAATCGAGCGGCTGGTCGAGGGTCATGTTCCGCACGTTCAACGACGCGATCGAAAAGCGCCGCGACTGCTTGCCCGGGTCTCGCGGCAACAGTTCCAGCTCGGTGCCGGGCGCGGTCAGGCGCTCGATGAGCACGGGCGACGAGGCGACCGGGCTGGCCTCCGAGCCACCCGGCCCGCGGCGCTCGCCCTGGCAGCCGCCGCGCTCTTTGTCCCGGATCCCCGTATCCTCGGCCTTTGGCGCAATGGTCACGCGGAGGCCCTCCAGCCGGACGTCGTTCACACGCCGTGGCCGCCGGAAGACGTCGCTCCACGAGGCGCTCGCCGTGAAACGCGAGACGACGAGGAGCGGCGGAACGTCCCGCCGGCCGCGAGGAACCAGCTTCAGGCCGGCGCCCTCGATCCGCGGCCTCGGCACGAGCGACACGTGCAGTTCCGCCAGGCTCACCTCGGCGTCGAAGCGATCGGACAGCGTTTGCTGCAGCCGGCGCCGGATGGCGTCGTCGCTGGGCAGAAACGCGATGGCGGCAGCGGCGAGCAGGGCCAGGGTGACGGCGACGCCGGCGGCCACCCAGCGCAGAACGGTCCAACCGCGGGACGAAAGAGTGGGCATCTGCAGCCTCTAGCACGAAGCGGGCCGGGGACAGAGAGGCGCCGGACGCCTAGCGTTTCTTCTTGAAGATGCAGGCGATGCTCTTGCCGCGGTCCCTGCTGAGCAGGTTGCAGAACTCAGCCTGGTCAGTCAGGTACGCAAGCTCCCCGGTTCCCAGGTACCGGCTCTCGATCCGCCCGGTCCGGATGAAGGTGTCGATCATGGCCAGCGTCGTGTTCCTGCGGTCGCGTTCGACCCCGTAGTTGCCGCCGTCGAACGCCGGGAGCGAGGTGTGGACGTCCTCGATGACGTAGTACCCGCCGGGTTTCACGTGCCTGAACAGGTAGCCGAAGCTCACCTGCTGCTGGCGCATGGAATGGCCGCCGTCGTCCAGGATCAAGTCGAAATCGGATCCCGCGGCGGCGACGAACCGCGCGAGTTGCGCGCGATCCGCCTGGTCGGCGACGAACGTCCTGATGCGGTCCGAGTCCAGCTGTGAGTCGTCCGCGATGTCGATACCGTAGACCACCGCCCGGGGAAAGAAGTCCCGCCACATCTTCAGCGACGCGCCCGTGTCGATGCCGATCTCGCACACCTTCCGCGCCTCGTCTGCAAACGGCGAAAAGAACTTCTCGTAGACTTCGGTATAGAAGTGGCCCGGGCGCCGGTCGTCCACGGCATCCGGGCCTTTGTCCGTCTTGTACTTCCTTGCCAGCTCGGTCAGGCGATCGGGGCGGTCGTGGCCGTCTTGAACCTGCTGAGCCGGAAGGACGGCGAGCAGACTCAACACGAGAAAGGAGCCGACGATCGCTCGCTGTGGCCCTCTGGTGGTCATAGGCGTCCCCGAAGCTCGCGGATTTGCCCCACCTGGTGATCACTCTCGATTTTACCCGCTCCGCCCCGACCGGCCCTCCTCGGTGGCTGCTGGTCCGGCCTGACCGGGCGCCGCAACGACGACGTCCTGTCCATAGGCAACATATGCAACCTGCCGGTTGCATGTCGGCGCGGTGGACTGGTAATATGCAACCAGGAGGTTGCACATGGACGACAACGTCGCGGATACGGATCGAATCGAAAAGCGGATCCTGCTGCGGGCGCCGCGCTCGCGCGTGTGGCGGGCCCTCTCGGATGCGCGGGAGTTCGGCTCGTGGTTCGGTGTCGATTTCAAAGGCGGGATCTTCTCCCCCGGTGGCACGGTGCAGGGAAACATCACGTATCCCGGCTACGAGCACGTGAAGATGGAGGTCTTCATCGAACGGATGGAGCCCGAACGCGTGTTTTCGTTTCGGTGGCACCCCTACGCGGTCGATCCGGCGGTCGATTACTCCACGGAACCGACGACGCTCGTCGTCTTCGAGCTGCAGGACGTTGCCGAGGGCACGCAGCTCACCGTCGTCGAGTCGGGGTTCGACCAGGTGCCCATCCACCGCCGCGCCGAGGCCCGGCGCATGAACGAGGACGGTTGGGCCCAGCAGGTGAGGAACATCGACGCGTATGTCACGCACCACTAGCGCGGACGCGTTGCGCGTCACACCGGATGCCTCTGCCGAGGTGTTCGCCGCGCTCGGCGATCCGACGCGCCTGGGGATCGTGACGAGGCTCTCACGCGACGGTCCCATGTCGCTCACGCGCCTGACGACGGGCGCCGACGTGACTCGCCAGGCCGTCCGAAAGCACCTCGACGTCCTCGCCGACGCGGGCCTCGTGCGCGGGTTCCGCAGCGGCCGGGAGAGCCTCTGGGAGCTGGAACCGCGCAGGATCGAGACCGCGCGCCGCTACCTCGACCTGGTTTCCAGGCGCTGGGACAGCACGCTCGAACGCCTGAAGGCCGCCGTCGAGCGGTGAGGAGGAAGAGATGTTCGGTGCGACCCCGAGGATCGATCCGCGGCGTCACCCCAGTGGCCTGGCGGTCCTGGAGCAGGTCCGGTCAGCGACACGCAGCAGTGGGTGCTCGACTGTGCTACGAGAGCCTCGTGCCACGGCCGCTGGCCTGCGCGCGGCGGGCCGCTTCCGCGCGTTCGGCTCTCTCGGCCTCGTCGCGCGCGGCGCTCGCGTCGGGCGCGACATTCGTCTCGGCGTCCGCCGGAGCTGGTGATGCCGGGAGCGGCGGCGGTTCCGTCTCTGGCGTACCCGGGCCGCTCGCCCACTCCAGCGCCTCGGCCACGGCATCGATCTGGGTTCCGAGATCGCGCAGGCTGTCGCGGAGCCTGCCGCCAAGCTCCGGCGCGCCGATGTCCGTGCTGCGGGCCCGCAGCAACTGCATGTGCAGGTTCTCGAGGGTGTAGAGGATGCGGGTGTTCTCCGCCTCGAGCCGCGTGGCCGCGGTGGTGAGTTCCGCGCGGTGAGCCAGCTGCTGTTCGAGGGCGCGGAGCGCCTGGCCCAACCGGTCGCGGACGATCGCGTCGCGCTCGCCGGCAACCCGCGCGGCCAGCGCGTCGCGCTCGGCCAGCAGCCCCGTTTCGTCCTGCGCCGCCAGCACGCTCCGCAACTCGCGCTCGCGGCGGGCGGTCTCGAGACATGCCTGCCGCAGTCCGCCGATCGTCGTCTGCGGCTCCCTGACGACCTCGCGGACGATGGGAGGCCCGGATTCCAGCTCGGCGAGGAGCTTGTCGCAGAGCGTCTGGATGCGCGTGACCTTCGGGTCCGGCGGATCGACCACGGGCGGCGCGGTGGGCGCCTGATCGACGGTGGTTGCCTTGGCCGGCTGCGCGGTCGCGGCCTCGTCCTGGTCCTTCGCCTGCCCCTCCTGCTCGACCTGCCTTCGCCTGCCGGCGCGCGCGAACGACTGCACCGCGGACATGCCGAAGCCGAGGGCCACGAAGACCATCCAGAAGAGGCCCGGCTGCCTGACGGCCAGCATGAGGCAGGTGATCGCGACCACCGTGAAGACAATGCCGCGCGGCACGGATCCCGGATCGTCGCGCCCAAGCCCTTCGCGCACGCGCCGCCGCCGCTCCTCGCGCCGCTGCCAGCGGTCCATCCGCCGTTGATGCTGTTCGGCAATCCTCGCGCTGACGCGGTCGGTCTTCGAGGCAATCCGCTCGGCGACCTCGGCGCCCGTCGCCGCCATGATCTGCTCGACGACCGAGGCGTACTGGTTGCGATTCTGCTGAAGCGCGCCGGCCATGCGCCGGAGGCTCGCTTCGAGCAGCGCGTCAACGTTCGACGGAGGCCGGCTCATCCCCCGCTCCTCTCGCGCCGGCCGCGGCCGGCGGCAACGACATTCTCCACCCAGAGGACGGCGGCTCCCCCGCCGCCCTCTTCCACTTCGCCCTATCTTCACCCGCCCGTCAAGGGCACCGCGCGCGACGGGCGCCGGCACTCGGCCGAAGCCTCGTGCCACGACGAGAGCCTCGTGCTACGGCTGGGGGCGCTGCTCGGCGGGATGCACGCCGCGGAAACCGCGCCAGATGAGCAGGTCGTAGACGATCTTCAGGCTCCCGGCGAGGAAGAACGGCACGCCCATGAGGCCGGGAACGGCCAGGAGCATCGCGGCCAATGACGGCGAGACCGCCGCGCCGGCAGTTCGCGCCACACCGGTCACGCCTGCGGCCGCTGAGCGTTCACAGGGGGCGACGACGGCCATGACATAGGACTGACGCGTCGGCACGTCCATCTGCGAGATCGAGAACCGAAGGAGGAAGACCACGATGGCCGAGGTCAGTGTCGGCATCAGCGGAACCAGGATGAGCAGCACGTTCGACGGAATGTGCGTCACCACCATCGTTTCGATGAGCCCGATCCTGCGGGCGAGCGGAACGGCGACGAGCGCGGACACGCCCGCCAGGATGTTGGCGCCGAAGAAGATGGCTCCGAGCGTGGCCACCGCGACGCCGAACCGCACGTGAAACCAATAGACCGCGATGCTCTGAACGACAAAGCCGCCGGCGAAGGCGTCGAGCGCGAAGAGGGACGACAACTTGAACACGACGCGCCTGGAGCCGTGAAGGCCCAGCAGAACGGGACCCTCGACGGGCCGCTGATCGGGCCCTGGCTCCACGGCGGACGTGAGCGCCATGAAGAGTGCAGCCAGCACCAGGCCGAGAGCCGCATAGACCGCGATGACGGCCCGGAAGCTGTCGATCCGCGACCAGCCTGCGTGGCGAAGCGCATCGACGCCAAAGCCGGCAGCCAGGGCCCCCACCGCCGTCGCCGTCGCTCCGGCGACGTGGTACCAGGCGAAGATCCTGGTTCGGGTCTCGCCGGAACTGATGTGCGAGAGCGCGGCCTGCTCGATCGACAGGAACGGACCCACCTCGTTGCCGCTCGGGCTGATGACGCCTATGGTCGCCGCCACCAGGAGGAGCGAGTACGCACGGGTGAGGCCGAACACCAGGCCCGAGCCGGCGACCAGGAGCGCCCCGATGACGAGCATCCTCCTCCTGCCCACCCGGTCGGCCCTGGTGCTGATCCACAGCGAGATCGCCGCGTCACCAGCGAGCGTGAGCGAGAGCAGAAATCCGATCCTCGCTTCCGAGAAGCCAACCTCGGCGAGGTACAGGACGAGGACGATCGAGATCAGGCCGTACCCGAACAAGCGCAAGGAGCGGGCGGCGAACAGCACCCAACTGTCGCGCGACCGCGCGGACGTCGCCGCCTCCTTGGCTCGCCGGGAGTCCATCGTGCACTCAGGCGCCTTGCCTCGGACGCTCGTGCAGGAGCATCCAGGAGGTGCCGAACCGATCTCTCAGCATCGCGAAGCGGGAGGCGAAGAACGTCTCCTGCATCGGCATGAAGATCTGCCCGTTTTCGGAGAGCAGCGCGTAGATGCGCTCGGCCTCCTCGGCGCTGTCCAGGGTGAGCGTGAGATACGCGCTGCGCATCGGCTGAAACCGATCCGGCGGCACGTCGGCGGCCAGGAGGTCGGTTCCTCCGAGGGTCATACGGGCGTGCAGGATCGCGTCCTTCCAGCCGGCCGGCACCTGCTCCTGGTTCGGCGCTTCGCCGTGCGTCATCATCATCGTGATCGTTCCACCGAGATGCTGCTCGTAGAAGCGGAACGCCTGCGCGCAGTTGCCGCCGTAATTGAGATAGGTGTGTAGCTGCATACACTCGATCCTACCTTGCCCGTTGCCTCGTCGACGGTCGCTGGCGTGACAGACGATCATCCGGCCTCGGCTGGCCAAGCCGGGCCGCGGCGGGTATGATACGCGCCTCACGCCGCACAACAGGAGCCGGGATGGCCAGGATCAAGGTGTCGGTCGAACGTGTCGGCGGCTGCTGCAACCTGCCGATGATGGTTGGAGACTCGTTCTACCTCGACGGGTCGAAGCTGTCGATCCCCGATGGAAAGTTCGTCTGCATGTGGGCGCTCCAGAGCATGATGCCGGTGTTCCCGATCCTCGGGGTCCAGGAACACCTGGCGCCGAGCCACTGGGTGCACTCCGTTCGCCACTTCACCTGCCCCGACCCCAAGGGCCAGGTGGTCTTCCTCGTGGAGCGGCTCGCCGATGATCCGGATTGACGCGAGCCTGCTGCACCGGCTGCCGCTGCTGCGAGGCGGCGTGCGCATTCCATCACACGGGCGGCGGCGGACGCCTCCTGTCCCGCATCCGCGTCGTCAACCTCTACGAGCTCGGGGTGGATGCGCCGGTGGTCTGCCAGCAGTGCGAGGAGCGCTACTGCCTGGCGTGCCCGGACGAGGCGTTGACGCTCGGCGCGTTGGGCCAGGTGGTCGTCTCGCCCACTCTCTGCTCAGAGTGCGGCGCCTGCAGCCGGTCCTGCCCGATCGGCGCCATCGAATCGTTTGACGGCATCGCCTACGTCTGCGACCTGTGCGGCGGGCAGCCGCGGTGCGTGGAAGCCTGCACGCAGGGCGCCATCACGTTCGCCGCCGGCTCGGGCGGTGCCACGATCCTCGCCCCGTTCAAGGCGGGCAGCGAACGGCTGGCGCCGAGCCACAAGCGCGCCCTTTTCGTGCGGGCTCTCGGCCTGGCCGCACGCGCCGACTGGGGGGTGACCCGTGGCTGATCGCACCTGTGGCTACGGCGGGCGGATCCTGCGCGTGGATCTGACAACCCGGCGGTTCGCCATCGAGCCGCTGGATCCCCGGTGGATCAAGGACGTGGTGGGCGGCCGCGCGGCCAACACCAAGCGCCTCGCGGAGGATCT
Source organism: uncultured Acidobacteriota bacterium (assembly GCA_963724775.1). GTDB lineage: Bacteria > Acidobacteriota > Vicinamibacteria > Vicinamibacterales > Fen-181 > CAVRWB01. Next base: position 110,645 of record CAVRWB010000008.1, on the reverse strand, counting down.
CGATCCGGCAAGCGACCCCATGGGCCCGCACAACGTCCTGATCTTCGGCGTTGGCCCCCTCACCGGCACCCTGCTGCCCGCGTCGGCCTACTACACGGTCACCGCACGCTCTCCCCTGACCGGCATTCTCGGCGATTCGGCCGCGGGCGGCCATTTCGGTCCCGAGATGAAGCTCACGGGCTTCGACCAGATCGTCATCACCGGGTGCGCCGACGCCCTGACGTATCTCGTCGTCTCCAACGACGGGGTGACGTTCGTCCCCTGCGCGGAACTGGCCGGGCGCAACGTGGTGGAGACGACGGCGGCCATACGCGAGGCTCACGGCGACTGGGATATCCAGGTGGCCGCGATCGGCATCGCCGGCGAGAACCGCGTGCGCTTCGCGGCGCTCGTGTCGAGCGGCAACCGCGTCAACGGCCGGGCGGGGATGGGCGCGGTCATGGGGTCGAAGAACCTGAAGGCGATTGCCGTGCGCGGCAGCCGCCCCGTGCGACTCCACGATCCACTCGTGTTCCTCGATGAGGTGCGGAAGGTCCACCGGGGCATCCTGGACCACCCGGAGTACGAGAAGCGCCGGCGCCTGGGCACGACCATGCTGATGCACGATCTCAATCGCATCGGCATCCTGCCCACGCGGCACTTCCAGGAAGGGCTCTGCTCGTACGTCGAGGAGGTATCAGGCGAGACGCTGGCGTCCAGCTACAAGGTCAAGAACAAGAGCTGCTACAACTGCCACGTTCACTGCTCGCGCTACTACGTCTGCGAGGGTGTCGAAGCCGAGGGGCCGGAGTTCGAAACGCTCTGCGGGTTCACGTCGCGGATCGGCAGCCGCAGCCTGCCGTTCGCGCTCGAAATGAACCGCACGCTGAATCAGTACGGGATGGACTCGCTCGCCGTCTGCGAGATCGTCGGCTGGCTGATGGAGTGCCAGGAGAAGGGCCTGGTGACGCCGGACGACGTGGACGGGATGCGGGTGTCGTGGGGCGACTGCGACACGGTTCGGAAGCTGGTGGACCTCATCGCGCACCGCCGCGGGATCGGCGATGCCCTCGCGGACGGCGCGACGCGCTTCTCTCAACGCTTCTCCGTGGCGGCGCAGAAGCTGGTGATGCAGGTGAAGGGCCTCGACATCATCTGCGGCGATCCGCGCGGGATCAAGGCCTACGGCCTCACCTATGCCGTCGCGTCGCGCGGCGCCGATCACCTCCGTGCCGAGCCGTATTTCGAGTTGACCGAACGCTGGGAAGTGGCGCGCCAGCGGTTCGGCACCGAGAAGGCGGCGGACCGTTTGTCGGAGGAGGGCAAGGCCGCGCTCGTCACCTACTCGGAGAAGATCGCCCTGCTCACCGACTCGCTGACGATGTGCAAAAACGTCGGCCTCTGCATGGACGTGATCGACCTGCGCAGTGCGGCCGCGCTGCTCGCGGCCGCGACCGGGGTGAACTACACGCCCGAGCGGCTCGAGGCGCATTTTGGCGAGGCGGTTCAGCGCGACCTGCGGCTGAACCACCGCTTCGGCGTGACGAGGGCGCACGACACGCTGCCCGACAGGTTCCTCCACGAACCGCTGGCCGATGGGCCCACCCGGGGTTCGGTCGTCGACCTGCCAAAGATGCTCGGCGAGTACTACCGGCTCCACGAGCCATGACCACCCGGGCCGATCAGCTGGTCGAGCGCGAACATGGCCTCCAGCGGCAGCTGACGCGGCGACACATGACGATGATCGCCATGGGCGGTGCGATCGGCACCGGGTTGTTCCTCGGCAGCGGCATGGCCGTCGGCCAGGCTGGCCCGGGTGTCATTCTCGCGTACATCGCGGGCGTCGGCCTCTGCCTCGTCATGATGTACGCGCTCGCCGAGATGGCGGTCGTCCATCCCACCGCCGGATCCTTCGGCGTCTACGCCGAGATCTACCTGAACCCCTGGGCCGGGTTCGTCGTCCGCTACACCTACTGGTTCGCGCAGGTTGTGGCCGTGGGCGGCGAAGTCACGGCGGCGGGCATCTACACGCAGTTCTGGTTGCCCGGCACCCCGCTGTGGATCTGGGTCGTGCTGTACTCGACCGCCCTCATCCTCGTAAACCTCACCGCGGTCCGGCTCTTCGGCGAGTTCGAGTACCTGGTTCGCGATGATCAAGGTCTCGGCGATCCTGCTTTTCGTCGTGCTCGGCCTGGCCTACGTCTTCGGCGGGGTCGGCTCCGCTGCGCCGGTTGGACTCCGCAACCTGGTGAACCCGGCAACCGGCGGGTTCCTTCCGCACGGGCTGGCCGGCGTGGCGAAAGCCATGCTCGTCGTCGCGTTCTCCTTCTACGGGATCGAGATCGTGGCCGTGACGGCCGGCGAGGCGCTGGAGCCCGAGCGTGAGGTGCCCCGCGCGCTGCGCAGCATGGTGGTCCGCCTGGGGCTGTTCTACATCGTGGCCATCGCCCTCGTCGTGGCAATCGTGCCGTGGCAGCGGGCGGGCCTGGCGGAGAGCCCCTTCGTGACGGTGTTCCGCTCGCTCGGCGTGCCGTTCGCCGCGGGGCTCATGAACTTCGTCGTGCTCACGGCGGCCCTGTCCTCGATGAACACGAATCTGTACCTCACGGGCAGGATGCTGTTCTCCCTGGCGCGCGGCGGATTCGCGCCGGCCGCCTTCGGTCGCCTGTCGCCGCGAGGCGCGCCGCGCAACGCGATCCTGTCCTCCACGCTGGGCCTCGCACTCGCCGCGGTGCTGGCGGCCGAGTACGCGGGCTCCGCCTACCAATGGCTGTTCGGCGTCGCGATATTCGGCGGGATCCTCGTCTGGATCGTCGTGCTCGTGACGCTGCTCGCCTTCAGGCGGACGCGCGCAAAGCAGGGACTCGCGCCGAGCCGGGTTCGCATGCCGTGCTACCCGTGGCTGCCCCTTGCCGGCATCGCCGCCCTCGTGCTGATCCTCATCGACTGTTTCTTCGTGGGCCTGGCCGTCGCCTGGGCGGCCGGCGCCGCCTGGATCGCCCTCATCTCCCTCGTGTACCTGCTTCGGCCGTCGAACCGCGCGGCTCGCCGGACGGCTTCCGATTCGGACCAATGGTAGACTTCACGGGCCGTTCAACCGACCGAGAAAGAGGAGCGACTCGCCGTGAAGCCATCCTACTTGTTCGCCATCGTCGTGCTGCTGTTCGCCGCAGCCTTCCCGTCTGCCGCCGGGCCGCAGGCGCCGCCCGCCAACGCCGCGGCCGGCCGGCAGAACCCCTTCCTCTCGCCGAGCCCGCTGCCGTTCCAGGCACCGGCGTTCGACAAGATCACCGAGGCTGATTACCTGCCCGCGCTGCGGGAAGGGATGAAGCGGCAGATCGCGGAGATCGACGCCATCGCGAGCAGCAAGCAGCCGGCGACCTTCGCGAACACGATCGAGGCGCTCGAGCGGTCGGGGGACATGCTGACGCGGGTCTCGAAGGTGTTCTTCAACCTGGTCCAGGCGAACGCGACCGATGCGCTGCAGAAGATCCGGGCCGAGGTCGCGCCGAAGCTGGCCGCGCACCAGGACGCGATCTACCTGAACGCGCCGCTCTTCGCCCGCGTGAAGGACCTCTACGATCGCCGCGCGGCGCTCGGCCTGGACGGGCAGGCCACGTTCCTGCTCGAGCGTTACTACCGCAACTTCGTGCGCGCCGGCGCCCGGCTGTCGGAGGCGGACAAGACGACGCTCCGCGCAGGCAACCAGGAGGAAGCGACGCTCGCCACGTCGTTTGCCGACAAGCTGCTCGCCGAAACCAACGCGTCGGCCATCGTCGTGGACAACAAGGCGGACCTGGTTGGCCTCAGCGAGACGGACCTCGGCGCCGCGGCGGAGGCCGCCAAGGACCGCAGGCTGACGGGCAAGTGGGTGCTGGCGCTTCAGAACACGACGCAGCAGCCGCAGCTCGCCTCGCTCCAGGACCGCGCGCTGCGGCAGCGCCTGCTCCAGGCGTCGATGACGAGGGGACAGCGCGGAGGCCCGAACGACACGCGGGCCATCGTGGTCCGGCTGGCCCAGCTCCGGGCGCAGCGCGCGAAGCTCCTCGGGTTCCCCGACTACGCCTCCTTCGTGCTGGACGATCAGATGGCGCGGACCCCAGCCGAGGCCATGAAGCTGATGAACGGCCTCGTGCCCGCCGCCACGCGAAAGGCGGCCGACGAGGCCGCACGGATGCAGAAGATCGTGGACGCGGAGAAGGGCGGCTTTCAGCTGACCGCGGCGGACTGGGACTACTACGCGGAGAAGGTGCGCAAGGCCGACTACGATCTCGACCAGTCCCAGGTTGCGGCGTATCTCGACCTCGAGCGCGTGCTCCGGGACGGGGTGTTCCAGGCGGCCACGTCGCTCTACGGGCTCACCTTCAAGGAGCGTAAAGACCTGCCCGTGTACCACCCCGATGTCCGCGTGTGGGAGGTGTTCGACGCCGACGGGCGCTCGCTCGCCCTCTACTACGGCGACTTCTACTCGCGCCCGAGCAAGAGCGGCGGCGCCTGGCAGGACAGCTTCGTCGATCCGTGCCTCCTGACCGGCACGCGGCCGGTCGTCTTCAACGTGACGAACTTCACGAAGCCCGCCCCCGGCGAGCCGGCGCTGCTGTCGTTCGACGACGTGACCACGCTGTTTCACGAGTTCGGCCACGCGCTCCACAACATGTTCATCAACCCGCGCTTCCCGACGCTCGGCAGCGTCCCGCGCGACTTCGTCGAGGTCCCATCGCAGTTCAACGAACACTGGGCGCTGGAGCCGTCGATCTTCGCGGGCTACGCGAAGCACTACAAGACCGGGCAGCCGATGCCGCAGGCCCTCGTGGACACGATCAAGAAGACGCGGACCTTCAACCAGGGCTACGCGACGACCGAGTACCTGGCCGCCGCGCTGCTCGACATGGCCTGGCATACCGTTCCGCCGGGAGAGGGGGTGAAGGACGTCGCCTCGTTCGAGTCCGCGGCGCTGAAGCGCTTCCAGGTGGACGTCGGGCAGGTTCCGCCGCGCTACCACACGACCTACTTCTCGCACATCTGGGACTCGGCCTACGCTGCAGGCTACTACGCGTACCTCTGGAGCGAAGTCATCGAGGCCGATGCGTACTACTGGTTCAAGGAAAGCGGCGGGATGACCCGCGCCAACGGGCAGCGCTTCCGCGACCTGATCCTCTCCCGCGCGGGGACACAGGATTCGGCGACGCTCTACCGGGCCTTCCGCGGCCGGGATGCAGAGATCGAACCGCTGCTGCAGGAGCGGGGACTGCAGATGCGCGGGAAGTAGGACGAATCCGCGGTCAGCCGGCGAGAGAACCGTCGTCCGCCGGCGAGATCAGGCGCGCGAGGAGCTGCGCGAGCTCGGTGGCCGTCGGCCGCTCCCCCGGCTCCTTGGCCATGGTTCGGCGAACCAGTCGGTCGACGTTTTCCGGCACGTCGACGCCGAGCGCTGACAACGGTCGAGGATCGGAGGTGACCTGCATCATCGCGAGCGCGAAATGCCCGGCGTCCGCGGGGTCGAACGGCAGCTTGCCGGACAACATCCGGTACATGATGACCCCGAGACTGTAGATGTCGGAACGCCCGTCGCAGCCCTTGTCCATCAGCCGCTCCGGCGCGATATACGCCGGCGTGCCGGCCACGGACCCGGGCATCGTCAGGCTGAGGTGAGTGGGACCCGACGGGTCCCCGAGCATCTTCGACAGGCCGAAGTCGAGCAGCTTGACGACCTCGCCCTTCTTGCCCTGGTGCAGGTAGATGTTCTCGGGCGAGATGTCGCGATGGACGATGCCGGCGGCGTGCACTTCGGCCAGGGCCTCGCAGACGGGAATCAGGATGGCGGCCGTCCGTTCGGGCGAGAGCGAGCCGCCTCTCCTCAGCTCGGTCTCCAGCGTGTGACCGTTCATCAACTCCATGACAAGGTAGGCGATGCCAGTCATGGAGATGCCGTTGTCGAAGATCTCAACCGCGTTGGGATGCTTGATCCGACTGGCGGCAATCCCCTCCTGGCGAAAACGCTCGAGGGCGTCCGGCGTGTCGTTACCGACAATCGGGCGGAACACCTTGATGGCAACCGCGAGGTCGAGGCCGAGGTGGAGCCCCCGAAAGACGGCGCCGAAGCCGCCCGACCCGATCTTCTCATCGAGCCGGTACTTCCCGTCCAGGATCGTCCCGGGCAGGGCGTCGGCGAGCGCCGAGAAGACGAGGTCGGTTCGCTGCTGCGCTCGGAGGAGTTCCTCGTTCTTCCTGACCAGTTCTTCGTTCTGGCGGGCGAGGTTGGTCTGGAGACGCGAGATCTTCAGCTGGTTCTCGACGCGGGCCACCACCTCTTCGGACTGGAACGGCTTGGTGACGTAGTCCACACCGCCGGCGCGAAATGCCTGCACCTTGCCGAGGGTGTCGTCGAGCGCGCTGATGAAGATCACGGGCACCTGCGGGAGCGTCTTGTCCGCCTTCAGTTCCTGCAGCAGCTCGAAGCCGTTCATCCCGGGCATGAGGATGTCGAGCAGCACAAGGTCGACGGGGTGGTGTGCCAGGAGGTCGAGCGCCTCGCGACCGCTGGCCGCCGCCTGCACGTCGTGCCCCTGGCGCTCCAGGATCCTCGTCAGGATGTCGCGATTCGTCTCGCTGTCGTCAACCACCAGCAGGCTCGCGTGTTCCTCGCCCGCCCTGCCGCCTCTTCCACGCCCGCTCCTCGAATCCTCCTCGAGCAGTGCATGGATGGCGAGGTTGGCTGACGACTCCATGTCCGTCCGCGGCACCCCGCGGCCGTCGTCCCGGGCGTCGAGCGTTGTCAGGTCGTCGAGAAGCGTGCCTAACTGCAGCGCGGCCGAGTGGATGCGCTGCAGGTCCGCGCCACGCCCCGGAGGGTCGGCGAGGCCGGTCTGCTGCAAGAGATGCGCGCTCGAGGTCAGCACGATGTCGAGCGGCGTCTTGAGCCGTTCCCGGATGGTGGCCGCGATCTCGGAGACCGAGAGTCCGGCCAGCCCGGCGTCCATCTTGGCCGGGGCCAACAGGTCGCTCACCAGGGAGAAGAGCGTGCGGCCGGAGCGCTCGATCGTCTCGAGCTCGGATCGCACGGACGAACCGGCTTCTGCCTGGTCGTCCTCGAGCAGCATCTCCGCGTAGCCGATGATCGCGTTCAGCGGAGTCCCGAGCTCATGCCGCAGGTGCGCCAGGCGAGCGGACCTGGCTCGGTCCGGCTCGGGCGTCTGACCGGCCGACAGGTCCGGCGTCATGCGACGGTGTTCCTCTTGATGAGCGCCTCAATCTTCTGAAGCAGGCGTGGCAAGTCGACTGGCTTCGTGTCGTAGTCGTCGCAGCCGGCGGCCATCGCCTTGTCCCGATCCCCGGACATCGCGTGCGCGGTGAGCGCGATGATCGGGATGGAGCTGGTGTCTGCAGTCGTCTTGAGTACGCGCGTGGCCTCCCAGCCACTCAGTACGGGCAGGCTCATGTCCATCAGGATGAGGTCGGGTGCCTGCGTCCGTCCCAGATCGACGCCAGCCTGGCCGTCGACGGCAATGACCACCTCGTATCCCTTGTACGCCAGCCTGCGGGCCAGCATGTCGCGGTTCATCTCGTTGTCTTCGACGAGCAGGATCTTCGGCATGACGAGAACCACATCCTCATGGTTTCAGGGGGGGCGCCGGCTTCCGGTATTTCTTGAGCATCGCCACCAGGCGATCGCGTTCGATCGGCTTGGTGAGGTACTCGGAGGCGCCAAGGGCGTACCCCATGCTCTTGTTGTCGGTGATCGTCAGCAGGATCACTGGAGTCTCCGCCAGGTCGGGGTCGGACTTGAGGGCGTTCAGCACGGACCACCCGTCGAGACCGGGCATGATCACGTCGAGTGTGATCGCGTTGGGACGGAGTTCCTTCGCCAGGCGGAGGCCTTCCTCGCCGTTGGCCGCGGCGAGCACGCGGTAGCCTTCCTTGCCCAGGAACCCCTGCATCAGGTCCCGTACCACCGGGTCGTCGTCGATGACGAGCGCGGTCATGGGCGCGGGATCGGCCGCAGCGTTGACCGCCGTCGGTGGCTGGCTGCTCGCGGCGGGCATCGGCGCGTCAGCCCGGTGGTCGGGCACCTCTGCAGGCAGCCGGATCGTGAACGTCGTGCCGCTTGCCCGGTTCGCTCTGCACCGAGATGGACCCGCCCATCATCTCGCAGAACTTGCTGGTGATCGTCAGGCCGAGGCCGGTGCCGCCGTACTTGCGCGGCGATCGAGGCGTCTGCCTGCGTGAACGCCTCGAAGACCCTCCCGCACTGCTCCGGCGTCATGCCGATGCCCGGAGTCGCGGACGGCGAAGGTCAGCCAGTCCCCGACGTCCCGGCGACACCTCGATGTCAGATCGTGCCTCCGGTGGTGAACTTGCAGGCGTTGCTCAGCAGGTTGAACAGCGCCTGGCGCACCTTGGTCAGGTCGGCGTGCATCGACCCCGCGTTGGCATCACACTGGATCTCGAGGACGTTCGCGTTCTTCTCGACCAGCGGCTGCATCGTGGCTCCAACGGCTTGCACCATGCGCGGCGACGTCGAAGGTCTCGAGGTACAGGTCCATCCGCCCGGCCTCGATCTTCGAGAGGTCGAGGATGTCGTTGATGAGGCCCGAGGAGATGCTTGCCGGCGGCGTGGATCTTCTTCGAGGTCGGGGATGAAGTCGGTCGTGGCCGCCGGTCCTCGGCCTGCTCGGTCAGCATCTCGCTGTAGCCGATGATGGCGTTCATCGGCGTGCGCAGCTCGTGGCTCATGTTGGCGAGGAACCGGCTCTTCGCCCGGTTGGCCGCTTCGGACGCGTCGCGCGCCTGATCGCAGCTCCTCGTGGCGCCGTTCGAGCTCCTGGTTGGCGTGGGTGATTTCCGCGTGAGCGCGACGACAGCCGGTCGCTCATCTCGTTGAACGCCCGCGCGAGGTCATCCAACTCGTCGTTGCTGCGAATGGCGATCCGCTGCCCGAACTGCCCGCTCCCGATCGCGGAGGCTTCGTCCTTGAGTTGGGCGAGGCCGCGGACCAGGTAACGCGACACTCCGTACGCGACAGTCACGCCCGTGAAGGCGGACAAGACGAAGATCAGGATCGTAATCTGCGCAGTGAGCCGCGCCACGCTGTAGAAGTTCTCGCTGGCGGCCTCGACCAGCCTCCGCTCCTCGTCCTGTAACGCCGGCAGAAGGTCCTGCATCACGCGCCGGCCTCAGTGGCTCGGCCCGTGTGACCAGCACCGTGATGGCCTTCGCCTGCTCGACGCCGAGGCTCCGGTAGAAGACCAGCCACGCGGCGCTCAGCTCTCGATATGCCTGGCCGAGTTCGGCGACGCGCCGCTGGCCCTCGGGCTCCGAGAGGTCGTGCGAGCGTGCGGATGTCGCGGCCGACGCGATCGAGGCGGGCACTGAATCGCGCCGACGTCGTCCGGGCCGGCCGCGCTGCCCACTTCACCCTGGCTCGAGCAGATCGACCTGCTTCTTCACGTTGTTCAGGTCTTCCCTGATCGACGAGATCAGCAGCTGGCGCGAGCTTGCGCGGCGCAGTTCCTCGACGGTCTCCTGGCGCTTCTGGCTGCTCCAGAAGAAGACGACGAGGTTCAGCCCGAACAGCAACAGCACGACCAGGAAGGACGCGGTGAGCCGACGCCTGATGGTCATGGCTCTCTCTTCGCCGGGTCAACGGAGCGGGTAGCCCTTCTCGCCCGGCAGGCGGCCGTCGATTCGCAGCACCTTGAGGCCCTTCGGCACCTGGGCGGCGTCGACAAACGCCACCGCGCCCGGGATCGAGGCGACGAGCTCGGTCGCCGATTGGTTGGAGTAGACAATCATGGGCCCCGACTGTGCCTCCGCCCGGAAGACGCGTTCGATCCAATACCGCCGGAACTCGGCTTCGCTCATCCGATAGACGGACTTCAAAATCACGTCGCGTTCGCGCGCGACCGGCGCTCGCATGAGCAGGTAGACGCGCAGGCCCGCGCTCCAGAACTGCCGGTCGCCAAGCAGCAACTCTCGAACTTGCGCGAAGGTCAGGTCCTCGACCGGCACATCGGGACGCACGACGAGCGCGACGTCGCCCCCACCCTTGGTCTCTTGAGCCATCGCTGCACAGGACAGGGCCAGGCAGGTGGCGAAGACGAGCCGCCCAACGAGCGGCACGCGCCGACTGGCGTGCCGCCGCCATCGAAGACGTCGCGTCATCGGATCCTGCGCCACTCAGAAGACGAACGAGAGCTGCGTCGTGACGGCGTTGGCGCCGGTGTCGCCCCGGTCCGCCCTGGTCGTACTGGAACTTGAAGGCCGAGAACTGGCTGAAGTCGAACCGGAGGCCCAGGGACGGCCCCCGCATGCGGCCCACGTCCGCGAAGTACGGACGTCGGTGTCCGGCACGTCCAGGTACTGGTAACGGAAGTACGGCCGGACCTTGCCGAACTGCCGCGAGATCTGCGTGTAGAAGGCGGGCGTCCGGTCGACGCTGTCGGCGCCGTGAACGGAGTGGCGGATGACCAGGCCCTCAGTTGAGCCACTCGAAGTTCGACGCCTGGTACACGGCATGGGCCGCGACGATCGTCTGGCCAATCTTCGCCGCTCCCAATGGCGTCAGGCGGTCGTCGTACACCGACAACCCAGCCTGCAACCCGGGCAAGAAGTCAGGCCGCGCCAGGATCGCCACGTTCACGGCCTTCCCGTTGTTTTCGTCGCGCACGTTCTGCGTGGGTTCGTCGAGCTTCGACCGCGACGCGCGGCCGTTACCCACCTCGGCGACGTAGCGGAGGCGAAGTCCTCCAGACGGGATCTGCCCCGTGGCCGACACCCCGACATTGTGGATGGGCAGGATGCCGCCCTTGTCCTCGAACTCGAAGATGAACGGGCGTCCCACCGCCGTCTGCAGCCAGGTGCTGTGGTGGTAGGCGGTGTTGTACCAGCCGATGGCCGTGTGGTAGCGGCCCACACTCACATTGAAGTAGCGATTCGCGTTGAGCTGCAGGAGCAGCCGTTCCAGCTCGAAGCCGAACCCGTTTCGCTCGTCGGCCTCCAGGACGGGCTCTGCGACAACGTTGACGTGCTCGGACAGGCGGGAGGTGATGAAGAGGTTGAACTGCCCGAGCGCAAATGCATTCGAACCATCCCGCAAGTCTGTCGCATAGTACGAGACGTCCGAGAATCCCTGGAACCGCATCCTCGGGAATTCGCCCGCCCCGATCTCCATCCCGGGCATCGGCGGCTCTCCCGGCGCCGGCCTGGTCTGGATGGGAGCGGCCACCTGCCCCTGTCAGTCAGCTGGCGGCATGACGGCCGGCTGAACCGGTGGCGGCAGGCCGCGGTTCGCTTTCAGCTCCTGGATCTCGGCCTCGAGCTGCTGCACCCGGCTCAGCAACTGGATGATGACCTCGTGGTCGCGCTGGGCTTCTGCTGTCGGCGACTGGACCGTGGGCGCCTGGAGGACCAAGGGCAACAAAAGGAGCGACCCAAGCATGTTGGAACCTCCTCGCTGTTTCCGCCTGAAGAAAAAGAAAAAATGGAATCAGGACCAACACAGTCGGGTTACAAGAAGCGTTCCCGCTCAGCCGCGCCTCGACCTCGTCAGAAAAGCCAGTCAGTCCGGTGCAATCGGCATGGCAAGGATGCCGGGGCGCCGGCGGGCGGGAGAGTAGAGTGACGCGGCGCGCGACACACGCGTGTCAGATTCCGTTCGGTTTCGTTCTCGAGGCGAGGCGCGCGGGTGGACCATCCAAGTGACGCAGCGGCTGAGCCGGCAGGGCGGTCATGAGCCGGGGCCCCGGAAGCCCCGAGGCTCGCGGAATGGCGGGAATGCTAGCCGCCGCCTCGCAGGAAGGCGCGGCGGAAGCGGGCCATGAACGCCTCGCCTTCTGCCTCGGGGCACGCATCCAGGGAGATCTCCACGCGGTGGCGCAGGACCGACACGCTGCCCAACCGGCGATTGGCCAACGGAAGGAGGCGAATCGTCCATGCGCGACCCTCGTCGAACCACCGGACGATCTCCCCGTCCACGTGGAAGTGTGCGACCGCCGAGGGCAGGAGGCGGAAGAACTCCTCCCGGCTCACGCTCATTTCCAGGGTGCGCTGGAAACTGGGCGTCATATCACCCCCCGGCCACGGGGGGCCAGATGGCGAGGACCTCGCCTTCAACGAGTGCTCGGCTCGCGCGGTCGGGGCGGGCCACCCACACGCCGTCGATCAGCACGATCGCGCAGAGGTCTTCGGGAATGTGCTGGCGGCGGATCACGTCACGGGCCGTGGTGCCCGGTTCGACGTCCAGTTCGATTCGATGGCTGGCCCGCGCGTCCGCCGGCAGGTGCGCGGTGAGGGAGGCGAACAGCTTGAGCGTGATCTTCATACGCCTCGAGCATCCGGCTGACGCCGATTGCCACGAGATCAGTTTGCCGGACTAGCTTGCGGACATCATCCGGTTGGAACCGGGGACCGCGGGTATGTGCACGGCGCCGAGGTAGGCGGGCATGATTTGCGAGGGGTCCTCCATCAGCCGTCGCTTCCACGCCCCCAGCCGCAGCCGCCCCTCGATGAGGCCGCGAAGCGCGCCGATGTGCTCCGAGAAGCCCACGCAGTTGGCGCCCACGAGGCGATCGCCGTCGAACTGCAGGTTCATGTAGCGGTACCGGGACTCGTCGAGGACCTCCGCGGACTCACCGCCCGGCACGCCCTGCCACTCGCCGAACGACGAGGACGCCAGGCCGAGCGTCGTGAGGACGTTGAACACGAAGCTGCCCTGGAAGCGGGCGGGACGGCCCGCCATGTTCAGAGCCGCGATCCGCCCCTGCTCCACCGCGTTCGGCTGGATCGCGTTCAGCTGCCGCTTCCCCGTGAGGCAATCGGTGGACTCCGCGACGTCGCCGGCAGCGTAGACGCCGGGCACGCTGCTCTGCATGCAGCCATCGACCAGGATGCCCCGGCGGATCTCGATGCCGCTGCCGGCCAGGAAATCCAGGTTCGGATCGACGCCCACCGCGCTGAGGTACATGTCGGCCGGGAGGATCCGCCCGTCTCCCAGGTCCACGTGCAGCGCGCCGCCATTCGCAGTGAGGCCCTTCGGCTGCGTCGCGGTGAGGATCTTCACGCCCTTCGCTTCGCACCACCTCCGGATCAAGCCGCTCGCCGTCGGGTTCATCATCCGGCGCACCATGTAGCCGCTGCGGACGAGGATCGTGAGGTCCACGCCGCGCGAGAGCAGCCCCTCCATGATGATGCAGCCCACGAACCCGGCGCCCATCTGCACGATGCGGGTGCCGGGACGGGCCGCGACGAGGATGGCCCGGGCATCCTGGAGCGTCCAGCACGTCCGCACGCCCGGAAGATCGATGCCCGGGATCCGCTCGCGGCTAGGCCTCGAGCCGGTGGCGATGAGCAGGCGATCGTAGGGGACGCCGCGGCCGTTGCCGATGTCCACCACGCAGGCGGCCGTGTCCACGGCCCGGGCGCGCGCGTGCGTCAGGCAGATGCGCAGCCGCCCGTAGTGATCGCGCGTCCTTGCGGATGTGGGTCCCCGCCTCGTCGATGTCCCCCTTCAGCAGGTAGGGAATCGCCATGCGGGCGTACGGAGGCTCGCCCTCGCCACAGAGCAGGGTGATCTCTGCGGCGGGATCGGCCTTCCTCAGCGTCTCCGCGGCGACGACGCCGGCCGGACCGCCGCCGATGATCACGTGCTTCATGATGAAGACCTGGCAAAGCTGGAGCTTTGCCCCACAGCTGGATCGTCTCTGCGCTCTCCGCGCCTCAGCGGTTTGAATGAGCCGCGTCAGACCCCCAGGCGCGCCCGCGTTTCGGCCGTGGGGACACCCTCCGCGGTCCAGCCCCGAACCCGGTAGTACTCCGGCAGCATGTCCGCGAGCTTCGACACCGCGCCCTTCTGGGGACCGGTCCTCGCAGGTTCATTCAGGAGGCGCGGCGGCAGGTTGTCATCCTTCGCCGTCAGGCCCGCGGCGAGGTTGAACTCACGCTCCATGTTCCAGATGCGCTCGCCGACGAGGAGCAGGTGCTCCTCGGACCAGTCGCCGTCGCAGGCCGCCTGGATCTGCGGCTGAATGTCGGCCAGCCCCCAGGCGAACGTGGTGAAGATGCAGAGGCCCGAGGAATCCACCACGGCGGTGAGATCCTGGAAGGCCTTCAGCATCGCGGGCTTTCCCTCGGTGGCCTGCGGGTCCATCTTCACCGGGACGCCGAGCACTTCGGGCGACACCATGTAGCCGCGCAGGTGGCACGCGCCCCGGTTGCTCGTCGCGTAGGCGAGGCCCATGCCCTGCAGCCCGCGCCCGTCGTAGGCGGGGAACTCCTGGCCCTTGACGGTCATCGACAGCTCGGGCTTCCCGTACTTGGCGCAGAGCCTCTTGGAACCGAGCCCGATCTCCTTGCCGAACCCTTCGCCCCTCGCCGTCAGTTCCGCCACGCTTGACCAACGCCTCGGCGGATCCGAACGGCAGCTCGAACCCGATCTGCTCCTTCGTGAGGATGCCGAGATCGTACAGCTCCATGGCCGCGCCGACCGTGGCGCCGAACGAGATCGGATCGAAGCCGTCCTCGTTGCAGAGGAAGTTCGCGTAGGTGAGCGCCTCGAGATCCGCCACGCCGTTGGCAGCGCCCAGCGCCCAGGCCGCCTCGTACTCCAGGCCGCCCGACGCGCCGTGATAGGCGGGCTTGTCCTTGACGCTGAAGTGCCCGGGGTCCATCCGCGAGATGCGGCCGCACGCAATGGTGCAGCCGAAGCAGGCACCGTTGGTGACGAGGTTCGCCTTCCCGTCGGTCGGCCGCTTCTCCTTCATCGCCTCGGCGGAGATGTCGTGGGCCGCCTCGAACTGCACGTCGCGGTGGTTGCGCGTGGGCAGCGCCCCCAGCTCGTTGATGACGTTCATCAGCACCTGGGTGCCGAACGTCGGAAGTCCCTGCCCCGTCACGCCATTCGCCGCCAGCGCCTTCTTCCCGGCCTCGGTGGCGACGAAGAACGCCTCGGGGTTCGCGATGTGGTAGGCGTCGGTGCGAGTGCCGCGCACGGCGACCGCCTTGAGGTTCTTCGATCCCATGACGGCGCCCACGCCGGACCGGCCGGCGGCCCGGTGCAGGTCGTTCACGATGGCGGCGTACAGGACGCGGTTCTCGCCCGCCCGGCCGATGGCGGCCACGCGGATCTGTGGATCCTGGTGAACCTGCTTGATGCGCTCCTCGGTCTCCCACACCGTCTTGCCCCAGAGGTGGCTGGCGTCCACCAGCTCGGCCTGCCCGTCGGTGATGAGCAGGTAGACCGGCTTCGGGGAGGCGCCCTCGAAGATCAGCATGTCCCAGCCGGCGAACTTCAACTCGGCGCCGAAGTAGCCGCCGGAGTTGGAGCAGGCGATCGCGCCCGTGAGCGGGCCCTTGGTGACGACGGAGTAACGGCCGCCGGTGGCCGCCATGGTGCCTGTGAGCGGGCCGGTGACGAAGATGAGCTTGTTCTCGGGCGAGAAGGGATCGACCTTGGGATCGGTTTCCGAGACGAGGTACTTGGTGGCAAGGCCTCGCTGGCCCAGGTACTCGTGGGCCCACGCCATGTTCAGCGCCTCAGTGGTGCAGGTGCCGGCCTCGAGGTTCACGCGAAGGACGTTCTTGGTCCATGCCATGGCAGTCGCTCCTCATGCCGTCGCGGCGTTGGTGTCGGTCCTGCCGGCCCACTGGCGCATCTTGCCGAGGCCGGTCCAGTCCGCGTCAACATAGGTGATGGCGCCCGTCGGGCACGCCTTGGCGCAGGCCGGCGCGCCGTCGCAGAGATCGCACTTCTGCACCTTGCCGGTCTGGGACACGTAGTTGATGGTCCCGAAGGGGCAGGCAATCGAGCAGACCTTGCAGCCGACGCACGTCGCCTCCAGCACGATCTTCGCGCCGGTGGCGGGATCGAGCCGGATGGCATCCACCGGGCAGGCGAGCATGCACCAGGCCTCGTCACACTGCGTGCACGTGTACGGAACGAAGCGCCCCTCCTGGTGGAAGGTGAATACTTTGATACGCGACTTCGCGGTCGTGAAGCTCCGGTAGTTCTCCCAGGTGCACGCCATCTCGCATTGGAGACAGCCCGTGCACTTGTTGGGATCGAGGTGCAGGGATTTCTGCATTGGCGGGACCTCCTGTCGATCTGGCTTTGATCGACGCGGTGATGATAGCGTGGCCCAGCACGCATGGATGGGCTTTTTTCATCGGCTGAGGCGGACGGGGGAGACGTGGCGGTTCCTGCCGCGCGGCTGGTCGTGTCGATCGCCGTCCTGTTGCTGACGGCGGTGCCTGCCGTCGTCTGCGCGCAGGCGGTGCAAGTGGCGCCCTTCGGCGGCTATCGCTTCGGAGGAGGCCTCTACGAAACGAGCACCGGGGCAACGCTCGATGTGGATGGCGCGCCCGCCGCCGGCGTGATGGTCGACATTTTCGTGAAAGAGGATACCTCGGTGTCCTTCGTGTATTCGCGCCAGCAGGCGCGGGTCGAGGGTCCCGGGCCGCTGGGCTCCACGGTTCAGTACGGAACCCTCTTCGTGGAACACTGGAGCGCGGGCGCCACGCAGGAACTCGATCCCGGCCGCCGCGTCAGGCCATTCCTGGTCGGGATGCTCGGCCTGACCAGGTTCGGCGGCCCGCACGACTCGGACGTCCGTTTCTCGCTCGCCGGTGGCGCCGGGGTGAAGCTGATGGCCTCGCCGCACCTCGGCGCCCGGCTCGAGGGCCGTCTCTACGCAGTCTTCGCGGACGCCCGCCTCGGTCCCACCATTTGCGGCGGCGGCGGGTGTGTCTTCAACCCGGACGTCTACCTCATCTGGCAAGCCGAGTTCACGACCGGCCTCGTCGTGTCCTTCTGAAGTCTCCAGAGCGCGTCCGCGTCCCCTCGGCGTCACGCCTCGGTGCTGCAAAAGCCGTCGTCCTTGCGGAGGATGTCGCGCAGCCACCACTCCTGCTTCTCGTAGATCTGCACGGTCCGCGAGAAGAGGTCCACGGTGCCGACGTCGTTGTGGTCGTCGGACTGCTTCGCCGCCTCGCGCATCTCGCGGATCACGGTGAGGAGGTTCCGTTGCGCCTCCTCCACCATCTCGCGCATGGTCGAGTGCGGGGCTGCGATCGACACCGTCGCCAGGTCCGTAAGGTCGTTGGGGTGCGAGGGCGGATCCTGCCCGATCATGCGGACGCGCTCGGCGATCGGGTCGAGGCTTTCCAGCGTCTCGTCGGCAAACTCGTCGAACAGCTTGTGCAGGTCCCTGAAGAGCGGGCCGTACGTCTGCCAGTGGTAGTGCTTGTAGTTCAGGTACAAGACGAACCCGTTGGCCACCTCGCGCCGCAGAGCCTGGACGATCGGGCTGTCGGCGGTGTTGTCGGCCGAGATCGTGCGCGCGGTTTCGGCGGCGTTGCGAGCGTTCTGTTCCTTCGTCTGTGCCATGGATGTGCTCCTCTCGTCGGCGGATCGCGGGAATGGCCGGGGCCGAAACGGCCGCGCGGCGACCACGGGACGGAGAGGGGTGCAATGGGTATTCCGTAGGGCGAAGCTTCTGCTTCGCCGCAGGGCGTAGGGCGAAGCTTCCTCTTCGCCGCTTACCGGCGATCAGACGTTCGCCCTACACCTCTGCCTCGTGCTACGGCTTCTTGTGGTGGAGGGAAAATGCGGCGCCCTGCGGGTCCATGCAGTTCACCACCCAGTCGCCGCCCGGCACTTCCATCGGGCCGTTGAGCACCTGCCCGCCGCCGGCCTTCACGCGCCCGGCGCCCGCGTGCACATCAGGCACGCGGAAGTAGAATCCCCAGTGGGGCGGCACCTGCGCCATCGCTTCGGGCTTGTTCATCATGCCGCCGCCGAAACCAGCGCCGCGGGCGAACATGTGGTACTTGCCCATCGGGCCCATGTCCATCGAATCGGTAGCCTGCCAGCCGAACAACTCCGTGTAGAACCGCAGCGCCGCGTCGGCGTTGGTCGTGTAGAGCTCGTGCCACGAGGCATCGCCCATTTGCGGCTCCGTGTCGCGCGGCGTCCCTTCCGTGGCGGGTTCCATGATGGAAAACGCGGCGCCCTGAGGGTCCTTCATCGTGCGCATCCGCCCGACGTTCGGCACTTCGATCAGCGGGGAGAGGACGCTGCCGCCGCGCCGTTCGATTTCCGCGACGGCCTCCTCTAGACGGGGCACGCCGACGTACATTCCCCAGTGCGGCGGGAAGTTCATCCCCTCCGGGATGATCATCACACCCCCCACCCCGATGTTGCCGGGGCGCATCCAGACGTCGTACTCGGACAACGCGCCCTCGAACGGCGCCACCGTCCAGCCCACGACATCGGTGTAGAACTTCTCCGCGCCCTTCACGTCCGTTGTCAGCAGCTCGTACCACAGCACGCGTCCACGTAACGAATCAGTCATCGGACCTCCTCATCGAACGCAGTCTTCTATTCTCCGCCCCGCCCGCCTCGCGAGTCTCCAGTTCTTTTCCAGCCGCCGATTTGCGCTATCTCCCGGCCGCAACCGGCAGCTCGGTGTGGCGGCTCCATTCCTCGAACGAGCCGTCGTACAGCCGCACCGGGTACCCCAGATACCTGGCCACGAAGTAGCCGAGCGACGCCTGCTGGCCGATGTGGCAGTAGGTGATGAGGCTCTTGCCCTCCGTCACGCCCCGGTCCCGCAGGAGCGCGCGCAGCGCCGTGGGTTCCTTCAGCTTGTTGTCGTCGGTCACGAGGCTGGAGAACGGGACGCTGTGGGCGCCGGGAATCCGTCCGGCGCGTGGCATCATGCCCGGCTTCTCGCCAGCGAAGAACTCGGGATCGCGGCTGTCGATGAGGACCGTGCCCGGATCGTGCAGGTGCGACTGCACGTACGCGAGGTCGGCGATCACGTCGGCACGCGGATGCGGCGTGAGGCGGCCGGCCGCCGGCGCCCTCACGTCCGCGGTGACCGGGCGGTGCTCCGCCTGCCACGCGGGGAGACCGCCGTCCATGATCGACGCCCGGTCGCCCAAGCCCAGGTAATCCAGCGTCACCCAGGCACGCGCGGCCGGGGTCACCCAGTCCGTTGCGAAGTACACGACGACGCGCGAGGTGTCCGACACGCCGAGGGCGGCAAAGTGTTCCACGAGCGTGTCCACGGGTGGGAGCTGGAGCGTGAGGTTGGCGTTCGCGTCGCGCATGGCGAACGCCTCGCGAGGCAGGAACTGCGCGCCGGGCAGATGGGCCGCGTCGTAGTCCTTCTTCTCGCCGATCTGGAGCAGGACCAGGTCCGGGTCCTTCAGGTGCTGCGCGACCCAGGCGGTCGTCACGACCATCGACTCCCGGACTTGGGGCGGCTGCGCCAGGGCAGTGGCAACGGATCCGAGGACGACCGCGGTAACCGCAGCCGCCGCCGCGGCACTCTTCATCGTTCGTTTCATTTGGTGCTCCTTCCCCAATCGTACACGAGGTTCACCCCCGTTTGACGGACCAGCCGGACGTCCGCAGGCCCCGGGGCGGCCGAGGCGCGCCGCGGCCCGCTGTTCGGGCGGCCGGGATGCGATGATTGTTGCAGGGCACCCGGCGAGGACATGGGAGCACACACCTCGCACGGCCCCGCTCGCCCGTCCGCCCGGCTCATCCTCGCCGCGCTCGGCGTCGTCTTCGGCGACATCGGCACCAGCCCGCTCTATTCCTTCCGCGAGTGCTTCCACGGTCCCCACGGCGTGCCACCCAATCCGGCCAACGTGTTCGGCGTCCTGTCCCTGGTCTTCTGGGCACTCATCGTCGTCATCTCGATCAAGTACGTCGCCTTCGTCATGCGTGCCGACAACCGGGGCGAGGGCGGGACGCTCGCCTTGATGGCACTGATCCCGAGCCACTATCGCTCCCCGCGCGTCCGCTACGCGCTGATCACCCTTCATCGCGCAGCCGGCCCTCATGTTGAACTACTTCGGCCAGGGCGCGCTGCTCCTCGCCGAGCCGGCCGCGGCAGAGAACCCGTTCTACCGCCTGGCGCCGCCATGGATGCTTGCGCCGCTCGTGCTCCTCGCGACCGCCGCAGCCGTCATCGCGTCGCAGGCGCTACGGGTACATGGACCAGCCGAACGTCCCGGAGGCGCTCGCAACGCTGCCTGCCGAAAGCGGCCTGGTCATCGATCGCGAGGACATGACCTACTTCCTGGGGCGCGAGACGCTGCTGGCCACGGAACGGCCCGGGATGGCCATTTGGCGGGAGAGGCTGTTTGGCCGGATGTCGCGCAACGCGCGCCGCGCGACGCTGTTCTTCCAGATTCCGCCCGAGCAGGTCATCGAGATTGGCTTGCAGGTGGAGTTGTAGCCACCCGCCCGCGCCGAACGACACTCGGCCAGGTTCAACCGGCCGGCTCCTCGGTCGGAATCATCTGCCGAGCCACGCTGCGAACAGCGCGCGGGCCGCGGCCGCCTGGTCGGCTGGCGCCGACCATTCCAGCTGCACGAGTCCGCCGCCGTCGGCAGCCGCAAACCGGCCCTGGACGACGTACCGCGTGCCAAGGAACGCGAACTCGCGTGCGTATGACGACTGATCGTCGGCGGCCGGCGTCCCGCACGCGGCGGCCGCCTGCTGCGGCCCCATCGCGGCCGCCGTGATCCAGCCTGCCCGCAGCGCCACGGCGAAATCGCCGGCCGGCGACGCGGACACGGCGTCGGCCGGGGACTGCACGCCGGCACACGCCAGCGGCCCCGCAGGCTCGACGATCCACGCCGCCGGAAGCGGCACGCGATCGAGCGCGTTGCCTCGCGGCACCGCTCTCGGCGCCCACGCTGCGGGTGCAGCCAGGCCGCGCGCCGGCGCGCGCAACGGATCCACCTCGATCGTCTTGAGTGCCGCGCGGACAATCGAGGCGTTGTAGGCCAACTGGTGCGGCGGACCGACGAACCGCGCGACGATCTTCTCCTCGCCAACCTGGGCGACCGCGTACTCGAGGCGCACTGGCGTGCCGTCGGCCTGCGTCCCGGTGGCCCGGCCGAGAAACAGGCGACCTCCTCCGGCATCCGAGGGCGGCGGCGTCGTTGCAGCGGCAAAGCTCTCGAACCCGCGGCCGGCCGTGAGCGATTCCGCGATGCGGACGGCCGGCCATGCGGACAGCACGCGGTCGATGCGGAGGGTGACGCCGTCCACCGACTGGCCGCCGGTGTCCACGCGCGTGCGGAGCGGAGACGTGTCGCTCATGCCGATCGGCATTGCCACCCGGATCGCCTTTCCTTCCAGCGACGTGAGCGAGCCGGCGGTCATGCGCCGAGCGCGAAGCGAGGAGTCGAAGCCGTGGCCCTCGAGGAAGCGCTTGACCAGGTTGACGGAGACGCCGAAGCCCACACCAGTGCCGACACCGGCCCGCGACCGCATGACGCTGTTCGCCACCGCGACGAGATATCCATCGGCATCCACCACGGGCCCGCCGCTGTTGCCGGGGTTCAGCGACGCGGTCAGCTGCAGGAACCGTCGGTCGCCCTGGTCGTCGCCGCGGAACGCCGCGAGGTTGCCGCGGCTCACGCTCGGCGCCGGCGCGCCGGTCAACGCCGTGCGCGGCCTGCCGATTTCCACCTGGTCGCCGAACGGGAATCCAATCGCTTCCACCGGGTCGCCGATCGCCAGCCCGTCGGAGTCGCCAAGATCCAGGAATGGCAGGTTGGCGCCGCCAACGGACAGCACGGCCAGGTCGAGCGCGGGATCGATGGCGAGAATCGTCGCGTCGAGCGGCGTGGGCGCCGGCCCCCCGCTCTCATCGGGAGGCAGCAGCACCTCGATGTGGCGGACCGTCGGCTTCACCTCCACGCGAACGCCGTTGAGGGTCAGCTTCCCGTTCTCGGCAGACACGACGTGCGCGGCCGTGAGCACGTAGCCAACCGGCGAAATCAGGACGCCCGACCCTGTGGAGAGTTCGACATCGCTTGCCTCCATCCGCCGCTCCGGGCTCAGCGGATCGGCAGGTCGCACCACCTCGAGGTCGCCCAACAGGCGGATGTAGACGGTCGCCCGCGCCGCGGTCACGCCCGGCGATGTCTGGGCGCGGACCCAGGCGGGCGCGCCGAAGAAGAGGCCCACAGCGATGCACGCGATCGCCGCCGATCGCCGCACGACGGCAGGATGAAGAGGGGATGGTTCGCGCATGAACGCCGCAGTGTACAACGAGTAGGCGGTAGGTAGACGGAGGTACGCCACGATCGGCCCCGCCTCGTCCGTTTTCGGGTATGGACCGTCCGGTCCTGAACACCCACTGCTCCACGTCACCCCGCCCGCCCCGTTCGCAACCCCCGTGTTCGCTGTCGCTTGCGCGCGCGGTTCGCGCGTGGCACGCGGTTGGCTCGAGCACGGCCTCCGGAGGCGAACTGGATGAACGCGCTCGTCAGGGATCTCACCTATGCATTGCGCGGCCTTCGGCGCGCGCCGGGGTTCGCCCTGCTCGCCGTCCTCACGCTGGCCCTCGGCATCGGCGCGAATACCGCGATCTTCAGCGTGGTGCACGGCGCGGTCCTGAAGCCGCTGCCCTACCCCGATCCCGAGCGGCTGGTCTACATCACGAGCCAGTTCCCGCGCCTCGGTTTTCAGCAGTTCTGGATCTCGACGCCGGAGTTCGTCGAGCTGCGCGACAACAACCACGCGTTCGTGTCGGTGGGCGCCTATTCGTCCGGCGCGGTGAACCTCGGGCTCGAACGGCCCATCCGCCCGGTCAGCGCGATCGTCACCGACGATCTGTTTCCGACGCTCGGCGTCCGGCCGCTGCACGGCCGCGGCTTCACGCGCGCGGACATGGCGCCCGGCGCGCCGGACGTCGCGATCCTGTCCTTCGAACTGTGGCAGAACGCTTTTGGCGGCGACCCGTCCGTCGTGGGGCAGACGGTGCCGGTGGACGGTGTCAGCACGCAGATCGTCGGCATCCTGCCGTCCGCCGTCGACGTCCACGACTCGAAGATCGAGATCTGGCTCCCGCTGACGATCGACCCAGCCAAGCTGCCCAGCTCGCGCGGGAGCCACTTCCTGTACGCCGTCGGCCGGCTCAAACCAGACGTTTCCCTCGCGCAGGCGCGCACCGACCTGGAGCGCCTCCTGGTGCGATGGCCGAGCAACGGCGGAATCAGGCACGTGCCGGATACGAAGAACCATCGCCTCCGCTACGACCCGCTCAAAGAGGACATGGTGGGAGGCGTCCGGACGGCCGCCTGGGTGCTGCAGGCGGCGGTCGGCTTCGTGCTGCTGATCGCCTGCGCGAACCTCGCGAGCCTGATCCTCGCACGAGCCGAGGCGCGCAGCCGCGAACTGGCCGTGCGGGCGGCCCTCGGCGCCGGGCGAGGCCTCCTCTTGCGGCAGTTCATGCTCGAGGGGCTCGTTCTCTCACTCGCGGGCGGCGCCGCCGGTCTGCTGCTCGCGCGGACCGGCCTGGACGTGCTGCTCCGGGTCAACCCCGGCATCCCGCGCACCGCCGACATTTCGCTCGACACGACCGTGCTGTTGTTCACGCTGGCGGTGGCCGTCGTCACGGGCGTCGTCTTCGGACTGGTGCCGCTGTTCCGGCTCTCCGACCAGGACCTGCACGAGATGCTGAAGGAGACCGCGGCGCGGACGACGGCGAGTCGCGGACGCGCCCGAACGCGGAGCGCGCTGGTGGTCGCCGAGGTAGCGCTGGCGGTGATGCTCGTCGTGGGCGCCGGCCTGATGCTCCGGACGTTCTGGAATCTCCTCGACGTGGACGCCGGCTTCGACCGGTCGCAGATGGTCACCTTCCGCGTCGTCCTTCCGGGCTCCGTCTACAAGCCGGCCGACCGCCCCGCCTTCTTCGAGCGCCTGATTGCGCGGCTGCGCGAAACGCCCGGCGTGCGCAGCGCGTCGGCGATGTCCGGCCTGCCTCCCCTGCGCGACGTGAACGCCAACGACACCGACTTCGAGGACATCGCGCCGACCGAGTCGATGGACGACCGCAACCGCGGCCCGATCGAGAACGTGGACTACTACCAGGGCGTAACGGTGGACTACACCGCGACGATGGGAATCCCCGTCGTCGAGGGGCGCAGCTTCGAACGGACCGACATCGAGGGCGCGCCGGTAGTGATGGTCAACGAGACCCTCGCGCGGACGTTCTTCCCCGGGCGGAGTGCGGTTGGGCGCCGGCTGAAGCCCGGGTTCGGCGACAAGGTGCCGTGGTTCACCATCGTCGGCGTCGTGAAGGACGTCAAGCAGAAGGGCGTGGACGCGAAGACGGGCACCGAGCTGTATTTGCTGACGGACCAGCTTCCGCGCACGGTTCAGTTCGGCGTGGCGGAGATGAACGTCGTCGTGCGGACGTCGCTCCCGGTGCCCGCACTGGCCTCGATCATCCAGGGCACCGTGCAGTCGATGGATCGCAGCCTGCCGGTGGTCGGCCTGCGGACGATGGACGATGTGTTCACCGAGACCGTGTCGCGGCCGCGGTTCCTGGCGCTCCTGCTCGCGATCTTCGCCGCCATCGCGCTGTCGCTGGCGGCCGTCGGATCGTACGGGGTGCTGTCGTGGCTCGTGGCCGAGCGGCGCCCGGAGATCGGCGTGCGGATGGCGCTCGGAGCCGGCCGCGGGTCGGTGCTCGCGCTGATCCTTCGGCAGGGGCTGGCGCTCACCGGTCTTGGGATCGCAATCGGCTTGCTGAGCGCGCTGGTGCTCACACGCCTGGTCGCTTCGCTTCTGTTCGGCGTCCAGCCGACCGACCCCGCTACACTCCTGGCCGGCGTCGGGTTCATGGCCATCGTCGGCCTGGCGGCGTGCATGGTACCTGCGCTGCGCGCCACTCGGGTGGATCCGATTGTCGTCCTCAAGTCGGAGTAGAAGAATGGCTGGACAATCGACGAGGAGAGGCAGGCGAGGTGTCGTCGCGCTCCTGCTGGTCGTGACGCTTGGCGTATCCGTTGGGCGCGGCCAGCGCGACGATCCCCTGGCGTTCGAGATTGGCCGGTGGTCGTCGGTGCTGGCGTCGCACGGCAACGATGAGGGCTGGAAGCCGGTGAAGGCGGCGAGCGAGGCGGCACTCGGACAGGCCAGGGAGGCGCTCGACGGCGGCCGCCGGCTGTTCGCGCTGCAGCGGCTGGCAGCCGCCCGCGAAAATCTCTCGGCTACCGAGTACGTCGAGAGCCGGCCCGCCGCGGACCGGACCGCAGCCGGCTTCGAAGCCGAGTGGACCAAGGCGGGCCTGGCGCTCCGCGACGACCTCGCCACTTCCGCGCCGGCGTCGTTCGACACCATCCGCCCGGCCGCCGTGCGCGCGGTCGCGGAAGCCGCATGGCGGCAGGTGCGCGTGTACTACGAGGCGAGCCTCGAGTACGGCCGCAACACGATGCCCGACAGCGGCCTCTACTACGTCGGCGTGGCGCACGCGCAGCACGACCTGGTGGCACTGTGCCGCCGGCTCGCGTCGCCGGCGCGAGGCCCCGCCCCCGCGCTGCGCCCGCTCCATGCGGAACTGGATGCGCTCGAATCCGACGTGCTGGCCGCCTATCGTCCGCCGTCATCGATCGACCACCACCCTGACTTCATTCGCGTGAGCGCGACCATCAAGGAGGCGCGCGAGCTGGACGCGGCGGGCCTACGCTACGGCGCGCTGATGCGGTACCTGCAAGCGGCGCTGCGCTTCGCCCCGCTTCGCGCGCCAGCCGCCACGACGCAGACCGCCGACGCGGGCGCTTTGCGGGCGTTCCAGGCGCGCTACGGCGAGAACGCCGCCGCCGATCACAGCATCGCGCGGCTCTTCCTCGAACAGGCCGTCACGGACCCGGCAACGGCCGCGGCCATCGCCAACGAGGTCATGCCCCGCTACGCCGCGGCGGTTGCGCCGCCCAAGCCCGAGGCGCCCGCGGCCGCGCCCCGCATCACCGTGACGCTGGTCCGCTGGCCCTACACGTGAAACCTCTCGGACCCAGCAGGTCTGCTGGCACAGAGCGTCGTGCAGGAGTTCAAGGGCGCCGCCCGCTTCGTCACCGAGAACTACGGCGACTCGTCGCTCGCGAAGCGGTTCGGCGTCACCCGGTACC
This sequence comes from uncultured Acidobacteriota bacterium, assembly GCA_963724775.1. Taxonomy (GTDB): domain Bacteria; phylum Acidobacteriota; class Vicinamibacteria; order Vicinamibacterales; family Fen-181; genus CAVRWB01. The sequence goes on along the minus strand of CAVRWB010000008.1, from coordinate 84,730 downwards.
CGGCCATCTTCGTCGGCGACGTGCTGGTGGCGACGCCGAAGGACTTCGGCTTCTACGGCAAAGGCGAAGGCGAGGGCGGCGGCCGGTACGCGCCGTTCGTGCGCAACGCCGCCAACCAGCAGCGGTTCCGCGACGACCTCGCGCGCGTCATCGGCCTGATCCTCGCCGGGAAGCACGAGGACGCGAAGGCGCAGGCCGCGCCCGGCGAAGGTGCGCCCGTCGGGAAACTGCCGAGTGTGGCGCTCACCGACATCGACGGCAAGCCGGTGTCGGGCGACGACCTGGCTGGCCGGGTGGTCTTCGTGGAGTTCTGGGCCACGTGGTGCCCGCCCTGCCGCAGCACGCTCGCCTGGCTCGCGGAGTTGAAGCGGCAGCACGGAGATCGGGTGGCGGTCGTCACCATCGCGATTGATTCGGACCCCGGCGAGGTGCGAAAGGTGGCGTCCTCCGTGGAGGCCCCATTCCGGTGGACGATGGGGGCGCCCGAGGTCGGCCGGGCCTTTGGCGACGTCAGCGCAGTGCCCACGCTGTTCATGTTCGACGGTCAGGGCCGAACCGCGGCCGCCTTTTACGGCGCCACCCCCTCGCTGCACGCCGAAGCGGAAGCAAAGCTGTCCGCGCTCCTCGGCCGCTAGGCGCGTGGGTCGTCGCTCGAGGCGTCAGCCGAGTGTCGGCGGCAACCCAACGCCTGCGCTCCGCGCAGCATCCGGCCTGCAAGTGTCCCGGCCGGCCATCAAATGGGCCTTCAAATGGGCCTGTGACAATGGCCGCCAACTCGCGTATATTCTTGCGGTAGTTCCTGGCCTGACGGTCGTCGAGAGTGGGCTGAAACCTCGTGCGACGACCGACACTCGGCTAAAGCCTCGTGCCACGACGGACACGCAGCGACAGCAGTCGGCTACAGCCTCGCGACGTTGCCTCATTTAGCAGAGCCTGGGGTACCCCGGCTACGAAGGAGTCTGCCTTGAAGGACTGGAAGAACGCGGTATCGCTGGTTGCCCTCAGTCTCGCCCTCGCCGTCGGCTGCAGCAGCAAGAGTCCGTCGGTTGCGCCGCCGACCGGCCCGAGCGGTCTCACCGCTCCGGCCATCGATTCACCCTCCGACGACCAGCAACTCGACACCCTGCGTCCGACGCTCACCGTGCGCAACGGGTCGGGCGGCAGCGGCGTGCGAACGTACGACTTCCAGCTGTCCGAGAACAGCAACTTCTCGCCGGTCGTCGCCGGGAAGCTGAGCGTCCCGGAGAACTCCGGCGGTAAGACGAGCGTGACCCTCGAGACGGACCTCCAGCCGTCGCTCCGCTACTACTGGCGCGCCCGCATGGTGGAGGGCGGATCGGCCACGGACTGGGTGTCGAGCCGGTTCAAGTCGAAGCTTGGCGGGTACAACCGTGCTGGCGAGTTGGTGGACTTTCTGAGCGACGGCTACACGGTGGGCGAGCGGTTCGGCTCGACCACGTTCGTGCCCGGCCGCGGCATCCAGATGAACAGCGCCACCTCCTACGTCCGGTACCAGTTGCCCGCCACCGTCGCGAGCGGCGAATTCTCGATGGAAGTTGAGAACCTGGCGCCCAACGGGCCGTACCCCAAGCAGGCCATCTTGTCGATGGCCCAGGGGCTCGCATCGGTCAACGGCAATCCGTACGAGTTCTTCGCCCAGTATCGTGGAGCACCGGGCAATCCCGACAACTGCATCACGTTCAAAGCGGTGATGGCTGGACCGGCGCTGGAGTTTAACAGCGGAGAGCGCTCGCAAGCCGTCATGTCGCTGAACGCCGCGACGACCTACTTTTGGAGGGCGACGTGGAATGCCACGTCGTTCCGCCTCGTGGTCAGGGAGGGCGGCGTCAACGGACGCGTGATTTACGATCGCGACCGCTTGGGCGGCAACAACTACTCGCCCGCCCCGCACGTCGCCTACCTGGGCATCAACTCCGGCGACGGGTCCTTCACGGGGATGATCGTCCGCAACGTTTGGCTGAGCGGCAACCCGCGCCCGGCGTCGCTGGGCAGGGAAATGGGGCCGCGGTAACTCCCGAAGCGGCTCAGGGCTCGAGGCTCCGGGCGCCCTGAACTGAGAAGTGAGAAGTTAGAACGTAGAAGGCCGAGGAATCCCGAGGATTCTCAGTTCTAACTTCTCAGTTCTAACTTCTCCGTTCTAACTTCTCCGTTCTCCCTAGCCCCTAGCCCCTAATCCCAGAATCTCCTCGTAAAACTGCTCGTAGAACGGCACGACGCGATCCGAGCAGAAGCGGCGGTCCACGACCCGCCGGCCCGCCTGCGCGACGCGCTCCCGCAGGTCGGCGTCCGACAGGATGGCGATGCCGCACGCCGCCATGCCGTCCACGTCCTCGGGCGGACGCAGGAAGCCGCTTACCCCGTCGTCAATCACCTCCGGCAGGCCGCCGACGCGCGAGGCAACGACGGGCACCAGGCAGGCCATCGCTTCGAGGGCCGCCAGGCCGAAGCTCTCGGTCGCGGACGGCAAGAGGAAGAGGTCGGCGATCGAGAGGAACTGCCGGACGTCCGCTTGTTCGCCGAGCGCGACGACGTCCTCGCCGAGCCCCAGCTCTCGCGCGCGGGCCAACGCGTGCGGCAGGTCAGGGCCGTCCCCCACCAGCAGCAGGACGCTCGGAACCGCCTCGCGAATCCGGGCGAAGACGTCGACCACGGCGCCCAACCGCTTGACCGGGCGGAAGTTGGACACGTGGACGACGACCGCGCGGCCGCCGGACGCGAACCGCTCGCGCAAGCCGTCCACGGGCACGCGGTGATGGATTCGGCAGTCGAGGAAGTTCGGGATGACGCGGATGTCGCGCGTCACGGGCAGGCCGCGGTAGGTGTCGGCCTTGAGGCTCTCCGACACGGCCGTGACGCCGTCCGACTGCTCGATCGAAAAGCCGATGGTCTCCGCGTAGGACGGATCGCTGCCGACCACGGTGATGTCCGTGCCGTGCAGCGTCGTCACGACCTTCGGCGGGCGCGCACCGGAGCCCTCGAGGATCTGCCGGGCGAGATAGGCCGCGGTGGCGTGCGGGATGGCGTAATGCGCGTGGATGATGTCGAGATCCACGGCCCGCGACAGCTGCGTGATGGCGGTCGCAAGCGACAGCAGGTACTGCGGCTCGCGGAACAGCGGGTAGGCAGGCGTCACGACGCGGTGAAACACGACGCCCGGCTGGTCGTCGCCGAGCCGGAACGGCAGCTCCCGGCTCATCACGTGGATTTGGTGGCCGCGCGCGGCCAGGCACTTAGCCAGTTCGGTCGCGACGATGCCACTGCCGCCGACCGAGGCGTAGCAGACGATGGCGATCTTCATGGGCGTTCCGCGGGAGCCGGGGCCGGGACGGCGCCGGCCATGTCCTTGAACAGGTTGTGTCGGAGCAGCGGCTCCTTCACGACCAGGCCCTCCGCGAACTCGACGCCGGCGAGCGCGCCGAACTGACCGTCGCGCGACGCGATCAGCCGCCGGAACGAAGGCGCCGTGAGCCGCGTGCCGACGGCGCCCGGGCCGGCCGGCTGGAACTGGCTCCGGTAGCAGTCGAGGGCGCGGAGCTTGACGTCGTAGTAGGTCGAGACGTCGATGGCGAACGAGATCGGCCCCTGGTCGTTGATGAAGTAGTAGCAGACCCACTCGGGCGCCCAGGGATCGCCCTCCAGCGGGTAGCGGCGCAGCCGGCTGTTGAAGATGGCCTCGGTCAGGACGCGGCTGGCCGCGCCGTGGTCGGGATGACGGTCTTCCCAGTAGGGAATCGCGACCGTTCGCGGCTGCCACTGCCGAATCAGTCGCGCCACCTCGTCCAACTGCTCGCGGCTGCCCGTGATGCCGCGATCGGCCCAGCCCAGATTCTCGCGCCAGTCAGCGCCAAGGACCTCGCGCGCCGCGTCAGCCTCGCGCAGCCGGTCCTCGATCGTGCCGTTGCTGCCCAGGTCGCCCCGCGTGAGATCGCACAGGCCGACGCGCCAGCCGGCGGCCGTGTGCCGCGCGATCGTGCCGCCGAGGCCAATCTCGAGGTCGTCGGGATGCGGGCCGAAGACGAGGAGGTCAAGGGACATAAGAAGGCTCAAGGCTCAGGGCTCAGGGCTCAGCGGCTCACGGCTCACGGCTCAGGGCTCACGGCTCAAGGCTCAGGCTCGAGGCTCAAAAGCAATCATAACTGCCAACTGCCTACTGCCTACTGCCTACTGCCTACTTCTTATCCCTCCTCAGCAAATCGGCGAAGGGGTTGTTGTTGAAGGCGCGCGGCGGGGGCGCCGCGGGTCGCGAGGCGCCGCTCTGCCCCGACGGGCGGGCGTGCCCCGCCGGAGCCCCGGAGGGGCGAGGGCCGGGTGCCGGCGCCGCCGGGGCGGTGCGCGCGTGCCGCTCGCCCCCGACCTGGGGGTTCTGGCGCATCGAGAGCGCAATCCGCTTGCGAGGCACGTCCACTTCCAGCACGGTCACGCTCACCCGCTGGTGCACCTTCACGACCTCGGCGGGGTCCTTCACGAAACGGTCGGCCAGCTGGCTGACGTGCACCAGGCCGTCCTGGTGCACGCCGATGTCCACGAAGGCGCCGAAGGCGGTGACGTTGGTCACGATGCCCGGGAGCTTCATGCCGGGCTCGAGGTCCTCGATCTTCTCGACGCCCTCCTTGAAGCTGAACGCCTCGAACTCCTGCCGCGGGTCGCGCCCCGGCTTCGCCAGCTCGTCGAGGATGTCGCGCAGCGTCGGCAGGCCGACCGTGTCGGTGACGTACTTCTCCGGCTCGATCCGCGCGCGCAGCGTCGCGTCGCGCGAGCAGGTCGCCCACCGCGCAGCCCAGGTCGCGCGGCCATGCTGTCCACCAGCGTCGTAGCTCTCCGGGTGCACCGCGCTCGCGTCGAGCGGATGCTCGCCGTCGCGGATGCGCAGGAACCCGGCGCACTGCTCGAACGCCTTCGGCCCGAGCCGCGGCACTTTCAGCAGCTGCCGCCGCGAGCCGAAGGGCCCGTTCTCGTTCGCGGAACGTCGACGATCTTCCCCGCCAGCGCGGGCCCGAGGCCGGAGACGTAGCTCAGGAGCTGCTTGCTGGCGGTGTTGAGCTCCACGCCCACGCGGTTCACGCACGACACCACCACGTCGTCCAGGCCCCGCTTCAGCGCGGCCTGGTCCACGTCGTGCTGGTACTGGCCGACGCCGATCGACTTGGGGTCGATCTTCACCAGCTCGGCGAGCGGGTCCATCAGGCGCCGGCCGATGCTCACGGCGCCGCGCACGGTGACGTCCTGGTCGGGGAACTCCTCGCGCGCCACGTCGCTCGCCGAGTAGACCGACGCGCCGCTCTCGTTCACCATCACGACGACGATCGCCGTGGGCAGGCTGCAGGGCGCGGACGAACTGCTCGGTCTCGCGGCTCGCGGTGCCGTTGCCGATGGCGATCGCCTCGATCGTGAAGGCGGCCGCCAGGCGCACCACCGTGTCGCCCGCCTCCTGCACCTGCCGCTCGCGAACCGGCCGTCGGGAAGATCACGTCGTGGTGCAGCAGCTTGCCCTGGCGATCGAGGCACGCCACCTTGCAGCCGGTGCGGAAGCCGGGGTCGATGGCCAGCACGTTCTTCTGGCCCGAGCGGCGGCGCGAGCAGCAGCTCGCGCAGGTTCTCGGCGAAGACGCGGATCGCCTCGGCGTCCGCCTTCTTCTTCGCCTCCAGGCGCACCTCGCCCTCGATCGTCGAGCCGAGCAGGCGCTTGTAGCTGTCGTGCACGGCCAGGCGCACCTGCTCGCCGCCCGGCGTGCCCGGGCGCTTTGCACGAACAGGCGCTCGAGCGCGCCGACCGCGTCGCCCTCGGGCGGGGCGATGCGGAGGCGCAGGACGCCCTCGGCCTCGCCGCGGCGCATGGCGAGCATGCGGTGGCTCGGGCGTGCCGGCCACCGGCTCGGTCCAGTCGAAGTAGTCCTTGAACTTCGCGCCTTCGTCTTCCTTGCCGGCGATGACGGTCGCCCGCACCGCGCCGCGCTCCATGTACAGCTGCCGCAGCCGCGCCCGCGCCGTCGCGTCGTCGCTGAACCGCTCGGCGAGGATGTCGCGGGCGCCGGCAAGGGCGGTCTCCGCGTCGGTGATCGCCTTCTCGGGGTTGAGGAACGCCGCCTGCCTCGGCGAGCGGATCGATCGCCGCCTGGTTCTCGAACAGCTGCGTCGCCAGCGGCTCGAGGCCGGCTTCCTTGGCGATGGTCGCGCGTGTTCGCCGCTTGGGCCGGTACGGCGCGTAGAGGTCCTCGAGGGCGGTCATCGTTTCCGCGCCGTCCATCTTGCGCTGGAGCTCCGGCGGTCAGCAGCTCCCGCTCGGCAAGCGATTCGAGGATCGCCTTGCGGCGGTCGTCGAGCTCGGCGAGCTGCCCCATCCGGTCGCGGACCTGCGTGATGGCGACTTCGTCCAGCGATCCGGTGGCTTCCTTGCGGTATCGGGCGATGAACGGAACGGTGCCGCCTTCTTCGAGCAGCTTCGCGGTGGCGAGCACCTGGCCGGGCGCGGCCTTCAGTTCCTGCGAGATCTTCGCGACGTGGGTTGGGTTCATGAGGATGTTGGGCGAACTTTCTTGTTCGCCATGCCACGAACAGAATACCGGAAGGCCGCGCGGATTTTTCGCTTGAAATCGACGTGCGCGGGCATGAAGCTCAGGGGACCATGCAGCAGGCGCTCAAGCAGCACAAGCAATACCTCCTGACCGGCGTGTCCTACGTGATCCCGATGATCGCCTGCGGCGGCATCCTCATCGCGACCGCCATCGCCCTCCTCACGCTGCTCTACCCCGGATCGCTGACGCCCACCGGCGGCCCCGACTTCTCGCAGGCGCCGACGCTGAAGCTGATCCTCGACATCGGCGTGGCGGCCTTCAACATGGCGCTGCCGGTCCTGGCGGGCTTCATCGCCTACGCCATGGCGGTCGAGGCCGGGCCTCGTCCCCGGCCTCATCGGCGGCTACCTGGCGGGCGCGACCAATGCCGGCTTCCTCGGCGCGCTGCTGGCGGGCCTGCTCGCGGGCCACGTCGTCAACCTGCTCAAGAAGCTGCCCGTCCACAAGTACGTGCGGCCGATCATGCCGATCATCGATCATCCCGATCGTGTCGTCGTTGCTCGTCGGGACGGTGATGCTGAAGGTGATCGGGTGCCGATCGCCGAGCTTCATGACGTTCCTCGGCGCCTGGCTGCAGACGATGGGCCAGGGGAACGCGATCGTGCTGGCGGCCATCCTCGGCGCGATGATCGCGTTCGACATGGGCGGGCCGGTGAACAAGGCGGCGTTCTTCTTCGGCGCCGCCATGATCAAGGAAGGCAACTATGCCATCATGGGCGCCTGCGCCGCGGCGATCTGCACGCCGCCGCTGGGACTGGCGCTGGCCACGCTGATCGAGCCGCCGCCAGTGGACCGAGGAGCAGAAGGAGTCGGGCCTCGCGGCGCTCGGCATGGGGATGGTGGGCATCACCGAGGGCGCCATCCCGTTTGCGGCGGGCGATCCCGATGCGCGTGATCCCCTCGATCATGCTCGGGTCGATGGTGGCGGCCGCCATCGCGATGCTCGGCGGTGTCGGCGACCACGCCCCGCACGGCGGCCCGATCGTCCTGCCGGTCGTGGACAACCGGCTGATCTACGTCGTGGCCATCTGCGCGGGCGCCGTGGTGACGGCGGTCGCGATCAACCTGGTGAAGCGGCTGACGGAGAAGGCGCCGAACGAGTAGCAGTAGTAAGCAGTAGGCAGTAGGCAGTAGGCAGCGGGGCAGTAGGCACAGGCAGCAGGCATCAGGTAGCAGGTAGAGAGTAAAGGCCCGGCCCCGCTCGAGGGCCCCGACTGGAAAATCGCTAAATCGCAAAATCGGTCAGAATTCGGCGCCGAGGGACCAACCCGCCTGCCCTGGAGGGACCGTGAAGATTGTCGCCGTGACTGCGTGCCCAACGGGCGTGGCCCACACCTACATGGCCGCGGAGCAGTTGCAGAAGACCGCGAAGAAGCTGGGCCACTCGATCAAGGTGGAAACCCAGGGCGCGATGGGCATCGAGAACGAGTTGAGCCAGGCGGAGATCGACGCCGCCGACGCGGCCATCCTCGCCACCGACATCGCGCTCGAGCAGCCGGAGCGCTTCGCCCGCATCCGGACGATCGAGGTGCCGGTGCAACTGGTGCTAAAAGACCCGGAAGGGATCTTCGGGAAACTGGGAACTGGGAAGTGAGAACTGTGAAGTGAGAACGCCGGTGTTCGGCGGCGGCCTTTGCGGGTTCTAAGTTCTACGTTCTTCGTTCTCAGTTCTTGTCCCGTCATGTCTCTCCAGTACTCGTTCTCCTGCCCGCTGCCGTATGGCATCCATGCCCGGCCGGCCAGCGCCATCGAGGAGCGCGCGCGCCGGTTCGCCGCGACCATCGTCCTCGAGAACTGCCGGACGTTGCAGACGGCCAACTCGAAGAGCGTCCTGGGCATCGTCGGCCTCGACATCCGGATCGACGACACCTGCCGGCTGACCGTCTCCGGCGCCGACGAAGAGGAGGCCTTCGCCGCGCTCGTCTCGTTCATCGAGGACGTCTTCCCTCATTGCGACGACGACGTGCCGGTGGTGGAGGCGCGCGCCGGCGAGGTCCGGCTGCCGCGCGTGCTCGCGGAAGCGGGCGCCAAGGTCCTTCCGGGAACCGCTCTCGTCCCCGGCATCGCAGAGGGCCGGGCGGTGCAGGTGGGCGCGTTCGTCGTGCCAAACTCGATCCCGCTGGCCGGGCCGGCAGACGCCGCGCGGGAGCTGGCGCGCACCGAGGAGGCGCTCGAACGGCTGGTCGCGCGGCTCGACGCCCGCCTGGAGGGCTCGCCGGCGGGCATCGAGGCGGATCTCATTCGCGCGCACCGCTCGGTGGCGAGGGATCCCGAGTTCCGGGCACACCTCTTTTCGGCGATCGGCGAGCGCGGGGCGACGGCGGCGGGTGCGGTGGCGTCGGCGGAGAGCACCTTCACCGCGATGCTCGCGGCCACCGGCAGCGTCCTGCTGCGCGAGCGTGCCCTCGACATCCGCGACGTGTGCGTGCACCTGCTGCGCGAGGTCTACGGGGAGGCCGTCGGCGCGCAGGAGACGGTCCTCGCGGAGGACGCGGTGTGCATCGCCGACGTCATGACGCCCGGCCAGTTCCTCGCGCTCGACGCATCGCGCCTGAAGGGCCTCGTCCTCACCCACGGCGGGACGACCTCCCACACGGTCATCCTCGCGCGCGCGCGCGGCGTGCCGACGCTCGTGGGCGTGGACGAGCTGGAGGCCGCCGGCCTGCACGGGCGGCGGGTGATCGTGGACGCGGACCTGGGCGTGCTCGTGACCGAGGCTGGCCCCGCGGTCGAACGCTACTACGCGTTGGAGCGGAAGCGGCTGTCCGGGCGCCGAGCGCGCGAGTGCTTCTTCGCCGTGCGGCCTGCCGCCACCGCGGACGGTCGGCGCATCGAGGTCGGCGCAAACATCGCCAGCGCGGACGACGTGCGGGCGGCGGTCGAGGCGGGCGCCGAGGGCATCGGCCTCTTTCGCACGGAGATGCTGTTCGTCGACCGTGATACGGCGCCGTCCGAGGACGAACAGTTCGAGGCATACCGCCAGGCGGTCTCGGATGCCGGCGGCCGGCCGGTCATCATCCGCACGCTGGATGTCGGCGGCGACAAGCCGCTCCCCCACCTGAAGCTGCCGCGCGAGAACAACCCGTTCCTCGGCTACCGGGCCATCCGCATCTATCCCGAGTTCGAGGCGCTCTTTCGCGCGCAGGCGAGGGCGCTCCTCCGCGCGTCAACGGCCGGCCCGCTGCGCGTGATGGTGCCGATGGTCTCGCGCGTGGAGGAAGCGCTGTGGGTGCGACGGGTGGTGGACGAGGAGAAGGCGCGACTCGCCGCCGCGCGAACACCGATCGACCCGGCGATGCAGCTGGGCGGGATGATCGAAGTCCCCTCGGCGGCGTTCCTCATCGACCGCCTGTCGGCGGCGTTCGAGTTCTTCAGCATCGGGAGCAACGACCTGCTCCAGTACTTCGCGGCCGCCGATCGCTCCAACGCGAAGGTGGACCGCCTCGCGTCGCCCATCAGCCCCGCGTTCGTCCGCCTGCTGAAGAAGATCGTGGACGAGGCGCACGCCTGCGAACGCTGGGTAGGACTGTGCGGCGAGATGGGCGGCGACCCCAGGTGCCTGCCGCTGCTCGCCGGCCTGGGCCTGGACGAGATCAGCATGGCGGTGCCGCTCGTCCCGGCGGCCAAGACGGAGCTGCGCGCGCTCACCACGGAGCAGTGCGCGCGCCTGGTGGACGCCGCGATGGCGGCGGCGACCGAGGAGGAGGTGCAGCGGCTGCTCGACCGGGCCCACGATTACCCAGGCGCTCCTGTCGTCACGCGCGATCTCGTGGCGACCACGGCCGAGGCACGGACCAAGGCTGAGGCGATCAAGGAGGCGGTGGACCGGCTCTTCGCGGCGGGCAGGACGGATCGCCCGCGCGAGGTAGAGGACGCGGTGTGGCGCCGCGAGGCCGGCTGCTCCACCGGCTTCGGCCACGGCTTCGCGATCCCTCACGGCAAGACAGACGCCGTCCGGGCCAACTCGGTCTGCGTTCTCAAGCTGCAGCACCCCATCGAGTGGGGGTCGCTCGACGACAGACCGGTGCGCGTGGTGATCCTGCTCGCCATCCGCGAATCCAGCGAGGCGGCCGAGCACATGAAGATCCTCGCCACACTCGCCCGCCGCCTGATGCACGACGACTTCAGGGCGCGGATCGACGCGGAGGACGACCCCGACAAGCTGTGCGCCTTCCTGTCCGACACCCTCGGCGCCTGACACGCTCCCGCCCACTGTCGCTCGCCCGCGATCGAAACCACGAAGATCCGAAGGGCACGAAGGGGGATCATGCTGCCCTTCGACGGTGCTCTGTGCGTGGCATGCAGCGGTCTTCGGCGCCGTGGTTCGACAGGCTCACCACGGCGCGCGCGAGGGGTGAAAGACCGAAGCGAGAGAGGCGATCGATCACGCGCCTTTCTCGCTTCGGGCTTTCGCCCTCTCGCGCCCGGCCCGGCCACGCCCCGTTTCCAGTGGCGTGGCCGGGCGGCGAAGACCGCATCCCTTGGCTTTCCTTCTTCGTGTTCTCCGTGCCCTTCGTGGTCAAGAGACGATCCGGTGCAAGCGAGACGGTCTTTCTTCTTGGTGATCTTGGTGCTCTTGGTGGTCAAAACCGTCGTTCGTGACGCGTCGAGGGTGTCAGCCCTGCCCGCTGTCCTTCTCTTTCACCACCGCCGCGACGACGTCCAGGAGGTGCTCGGGGGTCATCGGCTTGGCCACGTGTGCGTCGAAGCCGGAGCGGCGCGCGTGCTCGACGTCGCTCGGCTGCGCGTAGCCCGAGAGCGCGATCAGCCCCACTTCGTCCATCGCGCGGTTCTCGCGGATCCGCTGCGCCACCGCAAACCCGTCGATCCCCGGCAAGCCGATATCCACCAGCGCGACATCCGGCTTGACGCGCTCGATGAGCGACAGGCCTTCCGCGCCGTTGGCGGCGACCTCCACGTGGTGGCCTTCGCAGCCGAGCAGCAGGCGGATCATCTCGCGGTTGTCCTCGTGGTCCTCCACGAGGACAATGCGGTAGGAACGGTCGGCAGTGTGTGCCTCGGCCGACGCTCCCCGGGGCTCCGGCTGCGCGATCGGGAGCCGCACCTCGAACGTGCTTCCCTGGCCCGGGCCGGGGCTGCTGGCGGTGAGGCGGCCGCCGTGCAGCGCGGCGATCGTCCGCGCGAGCGTGAGGCCGACGCCCATGCCGCTCTGGCGCCGGTCCAGCGTCTCGTCCGCCTGGTAGAACAGGTCGAACGCGCGTTCGAGGACATCGCGGCTCATCCCGACGCCGCGGTCGATCACGCGAAGCACGGCCTCACCGTTCTCGTGCGTCGCGGCCAGGCGCACGGACGATCGCGGCGGCGAGTACTTCACCGCGTTGGTCAGCAGGTTGCCCAGCATCTGGGTGATCCGCGCCCGATCCGCCGCAACGAGCGTCGGCTGCGTCAGGCCGTCCACTTCCACCGCCACCTCGCGCTCACGCGCCAGCGGCACGACCATCTCCACCGCGGCGCTGATCGCCTCCGAGAGATCGAAGCGTTCGGGCTGCAGCTTGAGCCGGTCCTGGGTGACGCGTGCCACGTCGAGCAGATCGTCGAGGAGGTGGCTCATGTGCTGCACCTGCCGCGCGATGACGTTGTACGCGGCGTGCCGGCCGCTGCGATCCATGTGGTTGCGCTGCAGCGCGATGACGGCGGCCCTCGCCGCCGCGAGCGGGTTGCGGAGTTCGTGCGACAGCATCGCGAGGAACCGGTCACGGCGGGTCACGTCGGCCCGGAGCTCGCTCTCCGCGCGGCCGCGCCGTATCAACTGCCCGATCGTCTGGCCGATCACCGCGACGGTGGCAATCAGTTCGGGAGCGGGCGCCCGCGGGTCACGGGAGTAGATCACGATGACGGCCAGGCAGTCGTCGCCGCGGACGATCGGGAACGCCAGGCCGCTCCGGAACCCGAGGCGGGCCGCCCCGTCGGGCAGCGTCGCCTCGCCCTGCTCGCCGGCGACCGCCGGGAACCAGAGCAGGCGGCCGCTCTGCCGCGCCTGCTCCGGCCACGCGGTGTCCAGAGGCAGGGCAGCCGGCGCGAGGTCACCCGCTGTCGGCTGCACGTCGATGCCGTCACCATCGGCTGCCCCGATCGTCGCGGGTTGTGTCGCGATCGGCGTCCCGCTCACCGGCGTCATCCGGCCCATCGCGTCCGGCGCGTAGAACTCGACGACGTCCACGCCCAGGCTCTCGCGCAGCGCCTCGCCCAGACGCGGCGCCGTCTCCTCGAACGAGGTGGCCTCGGCCGCCAGCCGCGCGACAGCGTGCTCGGCCTGCAGGCGGCGTTCGGTCCGCTTGCGCCCCGTGATGTCGCGCGAGATGCTCGACGCTCCGACGACGGCGCCCGTTTCGTCGAGGACGGGTGAAACGCGCACCGACACGTCGATCATCTCGCCGCCCTTCCGCACCCGCATCGACTCGTAGTGCGCGAGGCGCTCGCCGCGCAGAACGCGGTTGAGGGCGTCCTCGGTCTCGGCCAGGCGCTCCGGTGGTACGCACAACGAGAGCGGCCGGCCGATCGCCTCCTCCGCGGTGAAGCCGTAGAGCTGCTCCGCGCCGGCGTTCCAGCTCGTGATCATGCCCGTCGTGCTCTTCCCGATGATCGCGTCGTCGGTTGACTGCACGATGGCCGAGAGCCGGGAGAGGTCGCGGCGGGCGCGCTCGAGGACGGTGACGTCCACCAGCGACAGGACCACGCCTTCGATCGAGTCGGCGTTGCTCGGCGCGCGCGCCGCCCCCGCGGGCTCCCCCTCGGCGCGGGTCCCCCGGGCCCAGTGAACGAGCGCCTGCGGCATCTCTTCAGGCGGGAGGACACGGTCCACGATGCCCGACCGTCGGGCGCTCCCCGGCATGCCGTCGAAGCGGGCGGTGTCCTCCGACTCGGCCAGCACGAAGCCGCCGGCGTCGTGCACCTCGTGAATGCCGCGGGAACCGTCGCTGCCGTTGCCCGACATGACGACCGCCGCCGCCCTGGGCCCGTATTCATGCGCCAGGGAGCGGAAGAAGTGATCGATGGGCAGCGTGGGTGACTGGGCGGGATCCTTGTCGGTGAGGTGCAGGCGACCGTCCGCGACGATCATGTCCTTGGCGGGCAACAGCACGTAAACGGTATCCGGTTTCACCTCCACGCCGTCCTCGGCGCGCTGCACCGGCAAGGCGGTCAAGCGGCCCGGGAGCTCGTCCATGATGCTGCGGGAGTCGGGTGAGAGGTGCTGGATGACGATGAACGCCATCCCCGGCGCGGGCGGAACCGCGTGAAAAAAGCGTTTCAGGGACTCGAGGCCGCCGGCAGACGCTCCTATGCCAACCACCTGGCAGGAGGGAGCGGACGAGCCAGGCTCGGTGTTCGGCGACATCGTAACGTCCGGTTTCGAAGCAAATGTCGGTCCCGTCAAGAGCCGCGGCCGCCCCGGGCCGTGTCTGCGCCCAGCGGCGTTACGGCGGCGTGGCGAAGAAGAACGCCGAAGCCAGGAGCCCGTACACCCCGAGGAGGAGCACTCCCTCGAACCACGTTGTCTCGCCGTCCTGGGTAATCGACCGCACGCAGAAGACGACGGCGCCGATCGCGAACAGCTCCATGGGGTCGGTGAAGACGAGCGACATCGGGCGCGCGAAGAGGTACGAGGCCAGGACGAGCAGCGGCGCGGTCAGGAGGGCCACCTGGATGCTCGACCCGACCGCGATCGTAATGACCAGATCCATGCGGTCGCGCCTGGCGAAGTAGACGGCCGCAAAATATTCCGCGGCGTTACCCAGCAGCGGCAGGACGACCAGGCCCAGGAAGAAGGTGGACAGGCGCAGGCCGGCGGACGCCGCCTCGAGCCTCGACGAGAGGAGGTGCGCTTCGAGGGCGAGCGCTGCGGCGGCCGCGAGCAGCACGAGCATGGAGCGGCCGGAGGACCACGGGGCGGCGCGTCCGACGACCGCCGAGCGTGGCCCTGCCTGCGTCCGATGACCCGCCCGTCTATCCTCCTCGTTGTCTACGCCAGCGCGATCATGCCTCGGCCGGTGCAAAGGGATAGCCGAGCGGGACTGGGCCTGCAGGGCCGGGCCTGATGGCCCGGCCCTTGTCGGCGGGACTGAAGAGACCCGCTCTACTTCTTCTTCGGCGCGGGCGGTGCCGGCTTCTCCACCAGGCCGGCGAGCGCCAGCTGGTCCACGTAGTTCATCACCTGCTGCAGGTCGGCCTCGGTTTCCGACTGCGTGTCGAGCATCTTCTTGATGTCGAGCACGCTGTGGCGGCCGTTGACCAGTCGCTGCAGCTCGCCGGTGTCGAGGCGGCCCGTCGGCAGCTTCGCACGCTGCTCCTGCGGGACCTGGTTGAGCACCTCGCGCCAGCCCTGGTAGCCATTCGCCTTGACCTTTGCCGTCGGCTTGGGAACGAGCTTCGACGCCGCGGCCTCGAGATCGGTGGCCTTCAGGACGACAGGGGCCGTCTTGAGACGCGTCGCGGCGGCCTTCATGTGCGCGTCGATCGCCGCGAGCTCGGCTCTCGCCACCTGGTCGATCCCGTTCTGCAGCAGCGCGACGTGCTCCCCGACGCGCTTCTTATCCAACGCCAGCTGGTTCACGCTGTCGAGCGTCTCCTTCTCGTTGATCGCCGCCGCCTCGACGTAGGCGCGCGCGCTGCGGTAGGCCGCCGCGAGGCCGTCCGCCGTTGGCGCCCCGTCCACCGCGACCAGGGCGCGCGCGAGCTGGTGCGCCAGCCTCGCGTTGCCGTTGCTAGCCGTCTCGCCCGCGATCCGGATCGCCCCATCGTCGTCGGCCGATGCGATCGTGTAGGCCGCCGCCGCGCCGATGATCGTCACCCGCTTCAGCTGCGTGGGGTCCGTCTTGTCTACGTGGTCCCCCGAGGTGTGATACCAGCGGTCGGGCCAGTCGATCATCATGACGCCCGGCACCTGCACGCCCCAGTCGTTGAACACCTCGTGGTCGGACGCGCCGTAGTGGGTCTCGATGCTGTAGTAGAAGGGCTCGTCGGCGCCGGTCGGGGCCACGATCCGCTGCGGCACCGGGTAGAAGTTGCTGCGCAGCTGGATCCGCTCGCGGTTCCCCTCGCCGACGTAGCGGTAGTAGTTCTCCATGACGTCGTTGATGTAGTGCGGGTTGCCGAACGTCGTGCGCATCAGGCACATGAACGATTGGCTCTTGCTCAGCCAGAGTCCGACCATGTCCAGGTTGATGTTGCAGAGCGTCTTTTCCATCAACGACTTGTTCGCCTTCACCCAGGGACCGGTCCCCGCATACTCGGGGCCGATGACGAAGCGGATCGTCCGTTTCGGCTGGGGGATGCGGCCTTCCTTGATCAGCCGGTTCAGGGTCCGCGCAATCTCCATGACCACCGCGCAGCCGGAGATGTCGTCGTTCCCGCCCTGCTTGATGAACCCCTCGAAGAGGTGCGCGGAGAAGATGACTTCGCCGGCGTTCGGGTCGCTGCCCGGAATGTGCCAGACGACATCCTGGAGATCCGCCTTTCGCATCTCGGCCGACACCTGCGCCTTCACCGTGATCTTCTGGCCGGCCAACAGCCGCCGCCTCAAATACTCGCCGTCGCGCGGCGGGACCTGGAACGCGAACCTTGCGGGTTTGTCCGCCGTTCCGCTGATGTTCGCCCATGACATCTGCAGCGCGTCGAACAGCACACGCGGCGAGTTCATCACGCCGATGACGCCCAGCGCGCCCTTCTCGACGCACGCGGCGCGGTGGACGCCGCCGATGCTCCCTTCGGTGACCGCGATCTTGCCCGCGAGGTCCTTCCCCTGCAGGTCCTCGGCCCGGCCCGCGCCCACCCACACCAGATCGCCCGTCGCCTCGCCGGTCGTGCTGCCCTGCGCCAGCATCGCGATCGAATCGACGTAGGACGCGATCTTCTGGCGGATGGGCGAGACCTCCCAGAGTTCGCCCTTCATCGCGTCCCACGACGGGCCGCCGCCGGGGAACCGGACGACCTCGGCGCCCGCCAGGCCGTACTCCTTTGCCTTGTCCAGGTAGAACTGCGTTTCGTGGAAGAGGCTGCCGAACTCCTCGGCGCCGCGATCGCGGTCGTAGCCGCCGGTCTCCATGATCATGTGGAACGCGTTCTCGCCCGAGCTCTCGCCGACGATCTCGCTCATGATCGCGTTCGGGAGAAACGTCCACTGAAGCCAGGGCGTCATCTGCGCGCGCCCGATCGCGCCCGCCAACACGACGACGACAGCCAGGCAGGCCAGCCAGAACTTTCGATTGCGCATACGTGGTTGCACTCCAGGGGCGAAAAGCGCCCGGAGTGTATCAGGCCCGGCGGCGCGAGTCGATGAGTTGGCCTGGGCCGTGTCGGCCGGGCCGCCTGAGCTGGCTTTCGGCGTCTCGGCTTTTCCTCGGCGCCGATGGGCCGTCCATCTCGCCCGGCGTTTGCATTACCCCACAGCCTTCGCCACACCGACCGCACCGCCGCGGCAGGCTCGCCGCGGACACTCGCGACAGATCGGGAGGAATGCGCATGAAACAGCAGCTAGCGGTCATCCGTCGCGCGTGGATTCTCTGCATGCTCGCCGCCGGTGTCGTGTCTGCTCAGACGACACCGCCGCAGCAAACGACTCCGCCGTTGCAGTCGGGTTCGGGGAGCGCGGAACAGGAAATCCGGGCGGCTCAACAGCAGTTCCTCGAAGCGGCGCGCAACCACGACATGGACGCCGCACGGCGGTTCATGGCCGAGGACCTCACGTGGGTCAATTCGACCGGCACGGTCGCCACGAGGGACGTGTTGCTCGGTACCACGCCGACGCCGCCGAAGCAGGTGACGATCGAGCGGGTCCTCGCGTTCGGCGACACGGCGATCGTGACGAGCACCGCGCAGCTTCAAAGCGGCACCGAGGTCCGCGCCATCCAGGAGTGGGTGAAGCGCGACGGGCAGTGGCAGCTCCTCGCCCACCAGGGGACGGCGATTGCCCCGACAGGCGGCCAGGCCCAGGCGGGTGCGGCGCCGGCGGTGGCCGGCACGTCGGGGGCCGGCGGCGCGATGCACGCCTCCGCACCTACGCTCAACTCGGACGACGAGCGGGAGGTCTGGAAGACGCAGATGGACCTGCACAAGGCGTTTCTCGCCGGCGACACCGCGACGTACTCCAAGCTGACCTCGGACGATTACCTGCGCGTGGCGGGGGACGGCAAGCAGCAGGGCAAGAGTGAGTTCATCGAGACCGTGAAGCGGAACGCCGAGCAGTCTCCGGGCAGACTGGAAACCGGGGACGTGCAGGTCAGAGTCAACGGCGACACCGCCCGAGTGCTGATGACGACTTGGGGCACGCTCCCCGGCGGCCAGCCGGAGCCGCCTCAGCGCGTGACCCGCGTGTTCGTGAAGCGAAGCGGCCAATGGCAGCAGGTTGCGGCGATCTTCACGCCGATCGCACAGCAGTGAATTTGCTGAAAGCCACCTCGACGGTGGGAACCATTCGGCCCGCCGGAAGCGTCTAGAGATCGTACGCGACAGGAATGAATCGACGGAGCGGGCCGTTCAGGCCTGCCGGCGAACACGGGCCTATACCCTGCTCCACGTGAGCTTGCGCGCAGCGTCTTTGTGAGGTGTTCGATGAAGAAGCGGATGTTCCTGATGCTGGTGACGGTGGCCGCCCTGATTGGGGTGCTCGGCGCCGTGAAGCTCAAGCAAGTCAAGACGGCCATTGCACAGCAGGCGTCTTTCCAGCCGCCTCCCGAGGCGGTGACGACGATTGTGACCAGGCAGGAACGATGGGCCGCGTCGCTCAGCGCAATCGGCAGCGTGGCCGCGGTCCGGGGCGTCTCGGTCGCGGCCGACCTCCCTGGGGTCGTCGAGTCCATCGCGTTCGACTCGGGCCAGGCCGTCAAGGAGGGCGACGTGCTGGTGCGCCTGGACACGAGGCAGGAGCGTGCTCAACTCGCTGCCGCCGAGGCGCAGCGCGATTTGGCCCGCGCCAACCTCGAGCGCGCCCGCGGCCTGAAGGAAGAGCAGATCCTCGCGCAGTCCGATTACGACAAGGCCGAGGCCGAAGCCAAGCAGGCCGAGGCGGCCGTGGGCGAGATTCGGGCGGCAATCGGCCGGAAGACGATCCTCGCGCCGTTCTCCGGCATCCTCGGCATCCGCCAGGCGAACCTCGGGCAGTATCTCGCCGCCGGGACGCCGATCGTGTCGCTCCAGTCGGTGGATCCCATCTACGTCAACTTCTCGCTGCCGCAGCAGCAGGTCGCGCGGCTGCGCCAGGGAACCGAGGTCCACGTGGGCTTCGAGAACGCACCGGCGGAGATCCGCGGCAAGGTCACCGCGGTCGACTCGGTCGCGGACGAGATGACCCGGACGGTGCAGGTGCAGGCCACCATCAGGAACGCGGGAGGCCGCCTGCGCCCGGGGATGTTCGTCCAGACCAGCGTCTCGCTCGGCACGGCCGACACGGTCGTCACGCTGCCGGCCTCCGCGGTGGCGTACGCGCCGTACGGCGACTCGGTCTTCGTCGTCTCCACGCTCAAGGCGCCCAACGGCAGTGGCTACCAGGGCGTGGTTCAGCGGTTCGTCACGCTCGGCGGCGCACGCGGCGACCAGGTAGCCGTGTTGTCGGGGCTCCAGCCGGGCGAGGAAGTCGTCACCTCCGGCGTCTTCAAGCTCCGGAACGGCGCCGCGGTCCAGGTGAACAACAAGGTGCAGCCGTCCAACAAGCCGGCACCCCGTCCCGAGGAGGGGTGACGTGAAGATCACCGATCTCTTCGTCAGGCGGCCGGTCCTCGCGATCGTCGTCAACCTCGTGATCCTCATCGCCGGCCTGCAAGCGGTGCGGTCGCTGTCGGTGCGGCAGTACCCGCGCAGCGACGTGGCCGTCATCGAGGTGAAGACCGCCTACGTGGGCGCCAATGCGAACCTCGTGCGCGGCTTCATCACCACGCCGCTCGAGCGGGTCATCGCGAGCGCCGACGGCATCGACTACGTGGAGTCGTCGAGCGCGCAGGGCGTGAGCACGATTACCGTGCACCTCACGCTCAATTACGACACGAACGCCGCGCTCACGCAGATCCAGGCAAAGGTGGCCCAGGTCCGCAACGACCTGCCGCCCGAGGCGGAAGCCCCGATCATCGAGCTGCAGACGGCGGACGCGCAGTTTGCCGCCATGTATCTCGGGTTTTCGTCGCCAAACCTGCAGCAGAACCAGATCACCGACTACCTGATGCGCGTCGTCCAGCCCAAGCTGTCCGCGGTGAGCGGCGTGCAGCGTGCCGACATCCTCGGCGACCGCACGTTCGCGATGCGGGTCTGGTTGAAGCCCGACCGGATGGCCGCTCTCGGCATCTCGCCGTCTCAGGTGCGGGACGCCCTCTCGAAGAACAACTATCTCTCCGCGCTCGGCAGCACGAAGGGCTCGATGGTGTCGGTGAACCTGACGGCCAACACCGACCTGCAGACGGCCCAGGAGTTCAAGCAGCTGGTCGTGAAGGAGGAAAAGGGCGTCGTCGTGCGCCTTGGCGAGATCGCCGACGTGGTGCTGGGCGCCGAGAACTACGACTCCGACGTTCGGTTCAACGGCCAGAACTCCACGTTCATGGGGATCTGGGTGCTGCCGACGGCCAACTCGCTGGACGTCATCGCGCGCGTGCGCGAGGCCGTGAAGGAAGTCCAGGCGCAGCTCCCGGTCGGGATGAAGGCGAACATCCCCTTCGACTCGACCCTCTACATCAGGAACGCCATCGAGGAAGTGTTCAAGACGCTGACCGAGACGCTGCTGATCGTCATCGTGGTGATCTTCCTCTTCCTGGGCTCGACGCGATCTGCGTTGATCCCGGCGGTGGCCATCCCTGTGTCGCTCGTCGGCGCGGCGTTCCTGATGCTGGCGGCCGGATTCACGATCAACCTGCTGACGCTTCTCGCGATCGTCCTGTCGGTCGGGCTCGTCGTGGACGACGCGATCGTCGTCGTGGAGAACGTGCAGCGCCACATCCAGATGGGCCAGCGTCCGTTCGAGGCCGCGCTCGCGGCCGGCCGCGAGCTGGTGGGCCCGATCATCGCGATGACGATCACCCTCGCCGCCGTGTACGCACCGATCGGGCTGCAGGGCGGCCTCACCGGCGCGCTCTTCCGCGAGTTTGCGTTCACGCTCGCCGGCGCGGTCATCGTCTCGGGCATCGTGGCGTTGACGCTCTCGCCGGTGATGGGCGCGACGCTCCTTCGGCAGGGCGACGGCACGAGGGGCTTCTCCGG
The DNA here is from genome assembly GCA_963724775.1 of uncultured Acidobacteriota bacterium. GTDB lineage: Bacteria > Acidobacteriota > Vicinamibacteria > Vicinamibacterales > Fen-181 > CAVRWB01. The sequence continues at coordinate 63,941 of CAVRWB010000008.1, read as the reverse complement.
GCTGGTCAACCGCCTGTTCGAGTCGGTCCGCAACCGCTACGCCCGCATGCTGGCCGGCACGCTCGCCTACCGGCCCGTGGTACTGACGCTGTGGGTGATCGTCGCCGTGCTCATGGTGCCGTTCTACATGTTCTCGCAGAAGGAGCTGGCGCCACAGGAGGACCAGGGCGTCATCTTCGCGATCATCCAGGCCGCGCCGAATGCGACGCTGGATCAGACCAAGCTGTTTGCGCTGCAGGCCCACGACATCTACGCCTCGTTCCCGGAAACCGAGAGCATCTTCCAGATCACGAACCCGTCAGGCGGCTTCGCCGGGATGGTCGCCAAGCCGTGGAACCAGCGCGAACGGAGCACCGCGCAGCTGCTGCTCGCCTCCGCGGCCGGTTTCTCGCAGATTCCGGGCGTGCGGGCGATCCCGCTGCTCCCGCCGGCGCTGCCCGGCGGCAGCGGCTTCCCCGTGGACTTCGTCGTGGCGTCCACCGCGGAGCCGCAGCGGGTCGCCGAGTTCGCCACCCAGCTGGTCCAGAAGGCGTTCACCAGCGGCCTGTTCATGTTCGCCGACACGGACGTGAAGTTCGACCAGCCCCAGACACAGGTCGTCTTCGACCGCGACAAGCTGCGCTCGCAGGGCGTGGACCTGTCGCAGGCGGGGCGCGACCTGTCCACGATGCTCGGCGGCGACTACGTGAACCGGTTCAGCGTGCAGGGGCGCAGCTACAAGGTCATCCCGCAGATCCAGCGGGCCGATCGCCTCACGGCTGACCAGTTGAAGGAGATCTACGTCACGGGCGCGGGCAACAAGCTGGTGCCCCTCTCGACCTTCGCCACGCTGAAGACGACGACCGAGCCGCGGGAACTGAAACGCTTCCAGCAGCTCAACGCCGTGCGGATCCAGGGGGTCATCCCGCCGCCCGTGTCGCTCGACACCGCGTTGAAGATGCTCGAGGCCGAGGCGGCGAAGATCCTGCCGCCCGGGCAGGGGTTCAGCGTGGACTACGCCGGAGAGTCGAGGCAGCTCCGGACCGAGGGCAGCAACTTCCTCGGCACGTTCCTCCTGTCGGCGATCCTGATCTACCTCGTGCTCGCGGCGCAGTTCGAGAGCTTCCGCGACCCGTTCATCATCCTCGCCGGGTCGGTGCCTCTCGCCCTGTCAGGATCCTTGATGTTCTCGTTTCTCGGCCTGACGACGTTGAACATCTACAGCCAGATCGGGCTGATCACGCTGGTGGGCCTCGTCTCGAAGAACGGGATCCTGATCGTGGAGTTCGCCAACACGCTCCAGGAACAGGGCCGCGACAAGCTGCACGCCGTCGTCGAGGCGGCGACGACCAGGCTTCGCCCGATCCTGATGACGACCGCGGCGACCGTCATGGGGCACATGCCGCTCGTGTTCGCGCACGGACCGGGAGCGGGCGCGAGGAACAGCATCGGCGTGATGCTGGTGACCGGCATGGTGATCGGCTCCGCGTTCACGCTGTTCGTCGTGCCGTCGATCTATGTGCTCGTCGCCAAGAGACACGTGGCGACGGTGGCCGACGAGGCCAACGCCGTCGGCGGAGTCAACGCCCTCCCGTCGACCTCGTAGACTTCGTAGACTCCGTCGACTCCGTCGACTGCGAAGCTCATTCGCACTTGAGCGCTTCGATCGGATCTACCCGCGCGGCGCGGCGGGCGGGCAGGTAGCAGGCCGCGAGCGCCACTGCAACGACGACGAGCGGGACGGCCGCGAACACGACCGGATCGCGGGGGCTGACCCCGAAGAGCAGCGCCGCCATCAACCGCGTGATGGCCGCAGCGACTCCCAGGCCGCCGACGGCCCCCGCGATCGACAGCAGCACTCCCTGGCGCAGGACGAGACCGAGAACCTGCGCGCGCGTGGCGCCAAGGGCGACCCGAACGCCCAGTTCCTGCCGTCGCTGTCCAACCCACTGGGCCATGGCCCCGTAGAGGCCGACGCCTGCCAGCAGCAGCGCCAGGACCGCGAAGCCCGCCATCGCCTCCGCGATGAGCCGCGTTCCGCCTACGCGCTCCACGAGCAGATCCTCCATCGTCCGCACCCGAATCACCACCGCGCCGCGACTCAGCTCGCGAACCTGCTGCCTGATCCCCGCGAGCACGCTTTGCCGGTCGCCCTTCGTGCGAACCACCAGGAACAGCGCGGAGGAGGGTTCCTGGGCGAGAGGCCGGTACATCGCCGGCGGGACGGGACTGGTGGGTCCGTTGTAGCGCACGTCGGAGACGACCCCGACGACCGTGAACGAGTCGTGCCCCCGCACGAGCCGTGCCCCAATCGGGTCTGCGTCCGTCCAGTGCCGGTTGGCGAGCGCCTGGTTGATCACGACGACGTGGCGCGTGTCCGCGCGGTCGCCCCGATCGAAATCCCTGCCCCGCAGCAGCCGCATCCCCATCGCCTTGAAGTACCCCGGGGTCACCAGGCAGTTCTGCGCGGACATCTTGCGCCATTCCGCGGGCGCCGGCCGCCCTTCGATGGTGAAGCCGCTGCCCGAGGTACTGGTTGCTCAGCGGCATCGCCCACGTGGCCGCCGCCGACTGCACTCCCGGGATCGCCGCGACCCGCTCGAGAAGAGCGTCGTAGAACCTCACGGGGTCGCCGAGCGTCGCGTCGCCGCCGAGCGGTCGCACCTGCATGGTCAGGAGCGCGCGCGTGTCGAACCCCAGGTCGGCCCGAAGCAGGCCGACCAGGCTCGAGACGAGTAGCGCGCCTGCGACCAGCAGCACGGAGGCGAACCCCAGCTCGGCGATGATCACCGCGCGAAGAAGGCGGTTCTGCCCCCGGCCCGGGCCTGACGCCGCGCTCGACGATCTCAGGGCGACCACGAGGTCGATGCGCGTGGACCGCCGGAGCGGCACGGCGCTCGAGAGCAGCGCCACCACGGCCGATACAAGGAGCGCGAATGCCAGGACGCGCCAGTCGATCGACACATCCATCGGCAGCTGGAATTGCGCCGGGATCTCGCGCGCGACGGCGCGCACCAGTACCTGTCGCGGCGGCGCTCCCGAGCGCGGCGCCCGCCAGCGCAACCAGGCCGACTTCGACGAGCACTCCCCTGAGGATGCGAGGCCGCGACGCGCCGAGCGCGGCACGTATCGCCGCCTCCCTCGCGCGCGACGCCGTCCGGACGAGCAGGAGGCTCCCGAGGTTGGCCATCGCGACCAGCAGCAGCAACCCCACGGCGGCCGCAAGCACGGCGAGCGGCTCGTGCATCCCCCCGGTGATCTCGTCGCGCAGGGGCTCGAGCAGGACGCCCCAGCCGCGCGCCTGGGGGAACTCCAGCTCGATGCGCCGCGCGATGGTGGACATCTGCGCCTGCGCGGCCTCGAGCGTGATGCCCGCCTTCAGCCGGGCGATGGCCGTGTACTGGTGCTGCCCGCGGCCCGACCCCGTCCAGCGCTGTGGGACATAGAACTCGCTCGACCCGCCCTCGGCGAACCAGAAGCCGGGCGGCATGACGCCGATCACGGTGCACGGCCGCCCGTTGAACGCGATCACCCTGCCCACGATGTCCGGGCGGCCGCCGTACCGCCGCTGCCACAGGCCGTCCCCCAGCACGATCACGCTGACATCGCTGCCTTTGAACTCGTCCTCCGGCCCGAACGCGCGGCCGATGGCGGGCTGGACGCCGAGCACGTGGAAGAAGCTGCTGGTGACGTCCGCGCCCCGGACGCGCTCGGCCTCCTCGCCGGCCTGGCCCCCGATGATGTCGGCAGCCCCCTCCGCCAACGCCATGTCGTCGAACACGGTGTTGTCGCGCCGCCAGTCGCGGTAGTTGCTCATGCCGACGCCACTGATCTCGCCGTGCGTGATGTCCGCGATCGAGACCAGGCGGTCGGCGTCAGCGTAAGGCAGCGGTCGGAGGAGAATGGCGTTGGCGAAGGTGAAGATGCCGGTGCTGGCGCCGACGCCCAGTGCGAGGGTGAAGACGGCCACGGTCGCAAAACCCGGGTGTCGCGCCAGGCTGCGGGCCGCGTGACGGAGGGTCATCCAAAGGTCGTGCATGGCAAGGAGTGGGGTCAGTTCAAGATGTGACCCCAGCGGCGATGACGCAGAGCATTTCGAACAGCAGGTTGGCCGCGAGGACAGACGTGATCTGGCCGGGGCCGTCGAACGGGGGCGACACCTCGACGAGGTCGCAGCCGGCGAGGGACAGGCCGCGAAGGCCGCGAACGAGGCGTTGCGCTTCGCCGCTGGTGAAGCCGCCCACTTCAGGCGTGCCGGTGCCGGGCGCGAACGCCGGGTCCACCGCGTCGATATCGAAGGTCACGTAAGCCGGGCCGCCGCCCACCACTTCCCGGATCGCCTCCGACACCGCGGCCACGCCCAGTCGTGCCGCCTCCTCGATGTCGATCACGCGGATGCCGCGCTCGCGATGGAACGAGAAGTCGTCCGGGCCGTACATCGGGCCGCGGATGCCGACCTGCACGAACCGGCGCGGATCGACCAGGCCTTCGGTGACCGCGTAATAGAACGGTGAGCCGTGAAAGAGCTTCGACCCGAAATCCTCGTCCCACGTGTCGATGTGCGAGTCGAACTGGACGAGGCCGAGCGCGCCGTGCCGGGCCGCGAGCGCGCGCAGGACCGGCAGCGAGATGCTGTGGTCGCCGCCAACGACCATCGGCCTCGCGCCGGCCTGCACGACCTGCTGCACGCTCGACTCGATCGCCGCGTGCGCGTGCTCGAGGCTGACGGGCGAGGCGTCCACGTCGCCGGCGTCAACGACGGAAAGGCGGTCGAAGGGGGCGAGTTGCTGGAAATAACTGTACGGGCGGATGAGGGACGACTGGTTGCGGATTTCCCGCGGCGCCAACCGCGTCCCCGGCCGGTAAGAGGTGCCCCCGTCGAACGGCACGCCGACGATCGCCACGTCCACGCCGGACAGTTCCGTGCGGTACGGCAGCCGCATGAAAGTGGACGGCTGCGCGAAGCGCGGCGACCGGAAGGCGTCCCGGGGCTGGGGATTGCTCATGATCCAGTACCGCAGACCTGGAGGTCTGCGCCACACCTATTATTTCATCCGCTTGAGCGCGTCCTTGTAGCGGGGCGAGGCCACCGGCACCCGCGCGTAGGCCGCGCGCGCCTTGTCCTTGTCCTTGACGCGCTTCTCGTACAGCTCGCCGGCGCGGAACCACGCGTCGTACGACGTGGCCGGGAACCTTGTCGCGAGCGCCTCGCATGCCTCCGCCGCCAGCTGGAAGCGCTTCGCGTCCTCGTGCATGCCGGCAAGCGACCACCACGCTTTCTCCGCAAGCGGGTGCGACGGGTACTTCTCGACCAGCGTGCGCAGCGTCACGAGCGAGGCGGGCACCGAGGCGCCGAGCGCCTGGTCCACGACGCGGACTTTCAAGCGGTCCTCGATGGTGGCCTTCTCCGCCAGCGCGGTCGGCGCCCATGTGGACTGGGAATACCGCTCGGCCACGTCGCCGAACAACTCCCGCGCCTCCTCGACGGTCCCGGGCCTTGGCGCGATGAGCGTCAACTGCGCCAGCCGGAAGAGGGCCTCGGCTGCGCGCGGATGGTTCTTGTAACGTGCGCCGAACTCGACGAAGGCGCCCATCGCCTCCTCGCGCTTCCCTTGCAGGCGCCGGGCTTCGCCGATCAGGAATGCGGCTTCCGGCAGGAGAGCGCTCCCCGGCCGCTTCTCGGCGAACGCCTTGAGGTCCGTCACGGCCTGGTCGTACAGCTGGCGCCCGAGCTTCGAGCGGGCGACGTCCAGGTCGGCCGCCGCTTCCGGGTCCGGTCTCGGCCCGGGTCGAGGCCCGCGCGACTCCGTTGCGGGGGCCCCCGCCCCCGGGGAGACCGCCGACACCCGCGTGCCTCCAGCCGACGCTGGACCGCTGCCCGTCGCGCCGGACGGCGGTGTCGGTGGCTGCCCGGGCAGAACGGGTAAAGGAGCTGAATCGGCGGCCGGAGGACCGACGGCGGGCGCGGACGATGCCACGGCCGCGGGCGACGCTGAGGGAGACTGCAGCGACCGCCACACCATCAGCGCAAGCGCGCCGGACACGACCACGAGGAGGAGCGCCGCGATGGCAATCGCCAGGCTTCGACGCCGCGTGCGGGCGCGCAGGTGGTGCCGGTCGGCCGCCTGCGCCTGCGCCACGGCCGCGTGCATCGTGGCAACCGGGATCTCGCCGGTGCTGCCGGGCTCACGCGGCACCGCCGGGATGGCCCGGCTGGCCGGCCCCGCGGGGGTGAGGCCGCCCCCCACGCCGGCCGCCGCTGCCATCTGGCCGCTCGTCGGCACCGGGCGCCCGATGTCGATATCGCGCTTGAGCCGCTGGAGGTCGGTCCGCAGATCGGAGGCGGTCTGATAACGGAACCGCGGGTTCTTCTCGATCGACTTGTTGATGATCCGTTCGAGCTCCACCGGGAGGTTCGGGTTCAGTTCCCCGACCGGCACGGGCGCCCGGTTCAGGATTGCGTCGAACAACACTGCGGCCGTGTTGCCCTCGAACGTCTGCCGGCCGGTGGCCATCTGGTAGAGCACGAGGCCGAACGAGAAGATGTCACTGCGGCCGTCGAGCGCCTCGCCGCGCGCCTGTTCCGGCGACATGAACGACACCGTCCCCATCGTCATGCCCGACGCGGTGGCCGGGCTGTTGGCGACGCTCCCCGTCGGGGCCAGCGACTGGCCCGCGCCAGCGATCGGATGGTGCATGAACTTGGCGAGGCCGAAGTCCAGCACCTTCGCCTGGCCGCGCCGCGTGACGAAGATGTTGGCCGGCTTGATGTCGCGGTGGACGAGGCCTGAGGTGTGAGCCGCCTCGAGCGCATCGGCCACCTGGATGGCGATGTCGAGGAGCGTGGCGACCGGCATGGGCGCGTCGCCGACGGCGTGGTGCAGCGGCTCGCCCTCGAGGAGTTCCATGGCAAGGAACGGGCGCCCGTCGTGCGTCCCAATCTCGTGAATCGTGCAGATGTTCGGGTGATTCAGCGCCGAGAGGCTGCGGGCCTCGGCCTGGAAGCGGGCCACGGACCCCGGGTCGTCCACGTCGGGCGCGAGGAACTTGAGCGCCACGAAACGGCCAAGGTCAACGTCCTCGGCCTTGTACACGATACCCATGCCGCCGGCGCCGAGCCGTTCGCGAATCCGGTAGTGAGAGACAGTGTCACCGACGTGCATGGGTCAGGGCCACCGGTGTCGTGTCGGGACAGGTTTCCGGCGCGCCCGCGCCTGGCCGTCCGATTGTCGCAGTGTAGAAGCGCCTCCGGTCGAAGTCAATCGCGCGCGGCGCCGCGCTTCTGCGTTTGCGCGGTGTAGGTGCTCTCAAAAATGCGGTCGGCGCTGGCCGCCTCGAACCCCTCGCGCCGGTGCGCCCGACCCACCTTCCCGGCGGGGAGGTGGGCGAACTCGTCGAGGACGCGCCGCTCGGCGAACTCGACGTAGGACCCTGCGATCCGGTGCCGCTCGGTGCCACCCCGGCCATCGGCGAAATCCGCATCCACCATCGCCGCGACCGTCGAGCTTTGCAGCAGCTTCCCGTCGGCGCTCGTCTTCGTCTTGCCGCCCGAGTCGTTCAGCGTGAAGCCGTTGTCCTCGAGAAAGCGGTTGAACGCCTCCACCGACGCCACCGCCGCGGGGAGGTTGTGGACCGCCACCGTGAAGTGATTCAGGTAATACCGGTTGTGAATCACCCAGGCCGCGAACTCGCTCTCCTCGAGGAGACGGCTGTAGTCGGCCCAGGTCGGCACCGGCCAGAGCGGCGCGTGGAGGAAGGCCACGACCGCCGCCGCATCGTCGAGGTCCACGGCGTCGACGGGATCCGCCTGCACGACGCCGGTGTAGCGGCGGATGATCGTGTTCGCCTCGCGCGACAGTTCCGGGACGCGCAGCTCGCTGATGAAGATCCGTGGGAAGTCGCTCGCGGGGCGGTGCGTACCAATAGGCGGTGACCTTCTTCTGGGGGAAGCTGTATCGGTCGCGCCGCTCGTAGCCGTAGTGCAGGAAGACGCGCTCCAGGGACCCGATGCCAAGATGGGGCACGCCCATCGTCCGGAAGGCGATGTGGTCGTTCTCGATCGCGCGCTCGTTCGGCACGAGGCCCTTGCGCACCATGGCGCTGAGAATCGCATCGACGTCCGGGACGTGGGCGCGATACCTCTGCAGCAGGCCATCGAGGACGGCCGCCAGCGTGTCCAGCCGGTTGACGGGCATAAGACGAGAGATCCCCCTACCCGGAGCGTAGCACGGCTGCAGTCGTCGCGGGTCTCCCAGCCGCCTGCCTATTTCCCTTTCATGTTTCTTTTGTACAGGAACGAGTAGTGCCGATAGCGGCCGGGCATGTGCGAGCCGATGGCGGCGATGGCCAGGACCGCGAAGAGGATTGGTACGCGAGCCGGCCACGCCACGAGGATCGCCAACAGCAGCGCGAGCTTGGCGACCACGAAGAGGCCCGAGACTTGCGCCAGCCAGTCCAGGGATCCGTATAGCTCGATGATCATCAGGGCCGCGCCGCTGCAGATGGCCGCCCACAGCCAGGGCTCCAGGCGCCCGGCGGGCGCGTCGAAGACGTGCCCTCCGATGAGCACGCTGATCGCGGCCAGGTGGACGGTGCGCGCCGTGACGTTCCAGGCACGGGCGTGCGGGAGACGGCGCGGCGGATCGGGCAACAGCACACGGGCGAACGACATCGGGACAGTCTAATGCACCCATTGCACCGCGTGCACCCGTGCATCCCTGCACTTTTGCCCTCCTTGCACTCTTGCACCCCTTGCACTCTTGCACCCTTGCACTCTTGCACCCTTGCACTCTTGCACCCTTGCACCCTTGCACCCTTGCACCCTTGCACCCTTGCATCCAGATCGTAATGTGACCATTTGAGCGTTCAGGGTACCTTGTGCGCATGGACCTCGACGCCGCGGTGCGCGACCTGGCCCCGCGACTGCTCGGCTACTGCGTCCTGCGCACCGGCGACCGGGGTCTCGCGGAGGACATCGCCCAGGAAGCGCTCGCGGCCCTGGTTCGGCGCTGGCGCCGACAGGGGCCGCCTGACTCCCCCGCCGCGTTCGTCTTTGCGATCGCGCGGCGGAGGGCCGCCCGCGCCGTCGTCCGGCGCAGGCTCTGGCTGCCTTTGGAGGCCATTCGGCAGGAGCCGGCACGCTGGGTCGACCCGGAAGAGGCTCTCGTCGAGCGGCACGAACGCCGGCGACTGATGCTCGCGCTCGCGCGCCTCAGGCGTAGGGACCGCGAGGTCCTGCTGCTCGTCGCCGTCGGGGGGCTCAGCCTGAACGAGGCGGCCACCACGCTGGGCACCACGCTGTCGGCGGCAAAGATGCGCGCCCTGCGAGCGCGTCGCCGTCTTCGGGAATTGCTGGAGAGAGCAGATGGAGAGCGGTGATGGAACCGATTGACGGCGGCGTGGACGAGTGGCTGCGGAAGGCGGCGACCGCTGACCCCGTGGCCGTTGAGCGGGTGGTCCGCCGTGCGCTGGCGGCCGCTCCTCCGACGCCGCGGACATCCACGCGTTTCCTGGCGGTGGCCGCATCCCTCGCGCTGCTCGTTGGCGTGCTCGGAACGTGGCACTGGGCCCATCGCCCCCCGCCGTCGCTCCCGTTTGTCGTCGAGACGAAGGACGACGTCGTGCTCGTGCGCGCCCCGGACGGCAGCAGTCTCATTTTCAGCGCTGGCCCGGGTCCGGAAGAACCGCCGCCAGGGAGCGGCTACGTCATAGTGGAAGGAGAGACGCGATGAATCCAAGTCGTTGGCAGCGCGTCATCGCTGCGGTTCTTGTCGCGACAGCCGCTACGGTCCTTTGGGCCCCGCCAGTCGCATCGGCCCAGGAACAAACGGCCGCCCAGTCGCAGCTCTTGATGTCGTTCACGGTCAAGCAGCCACCCCTGGAGAGGCGGCTGTCGATCGACGTCAACGGCGTGGCGCCGCGGCAGGTGCTCGAGTCGATCGCACGCGCTGCCGACTGCACGCTCGCGCTGGATCCGAACGTGACACGGCGGGTCACCATGCGCGTCTCCAGGATTACGGTACGCACGGCGCTCGATGCCGTGTGCGAGAGCATCGGCTGCGCCTGGAAGGTCGAGAAAGGCAGCTTGCGAGTGGACGCGCAGGCGGGCCGCGGTGTGGACGAACGGCTCGATCGGCTGAAACAGCGCGTCGAGCGGAGGCTGCCACCATCGATGAAGTTCGAAGGCATTCCACTCCGCGAAGTCCTGGCGGCGCTGTCGAAGGCAGGCGGCGACCGCTTCACGGCCAGCGACGCCGACGCAGGGCGGATCGTCACAGTCGATCTCGGCGGCTACACCGTGGGGGACGCGCTGACTCATCTGATGAAGGCCGCCGGCTGCTCTTCCGGCCACGTGCAGTGGTCTCCGGCTGCGTCGGCGGATGCCGTGCTCGACCTGCAGCTCAGTTGTGGCGGCGTGCGTGCCCCGGCAGGTGGCGACCGGGACCAGGGCGAGCGAATCTATTCCGTCAGCGAAGGCATCACCGCTCCGGTCGAGATTCGGAACGTCCGCCCCGTCTACTCCAAGGCCGCCATGGACGCGAAGATCCAGGGCCAGGTGGACGTGGAGTTCGTCATACAGAAGGACGGCACGGTGGGGGACGTGCGCGTGACCCGTTCGCTCGATCCCGGGAGGGCTGGACGAGCAAGCAGTGAAGGCGGTCAAGCAGTGGCTCTTCACGCCTGGCCAGTTGAACGGACGGCCGGTCCTCGTCAGGGTGGTGGCGCAGTTGATGTTCACGCTGCGGTGACGATCACAGGCGCGGCCGCCGAACCTTCCGGTTCGCGCTGAGGGGCGAGGCGGACGCCTCGTGCGACGAAGACGCCTCGTGCTCCGTCGTTGCGCTATGATGGCGCCATCATGCGAGCGTGAATGGCGAGATGCCGGGCGGCGTGTGCCGCGCTCCTCCTGCCGCTGCTGATCACCCTCCTGGCTGCCGCGCCGGCCGCCGGCCAGGCGGCCTCGTCTCCCGTCCTTCGCTGGGGCGGCGACGCGGAGGGTGGCGCGCCGTTTGTCGAGGCCGATCCGGCCAACCCATCCATCCTGCGCGGCTTCGACGTCGAGGTGGCGGCGCTGATCGCGCAGGGACTCGGGCGCACGCCGCAGTTCGTCCAGGTCGCCTGGACGTCGATCGACGCATCCGCGGCACGGGGCGACTTCGACATCGGCATGAGCGGCGTCGAGGACTCACCCGCCCGCCGCGCCCGCCTCGCCGTCACCCGCCCGTATTTCGAGTTCCGCGAAGTGCTGGCCGTCCGCGGGGCCGACACGGCCCGGTTCGTGTCGCTCGCGTCGCTGGCCGGACGGCGCGTCGGCACGCTGGGCGGCACCCAGGCCTACGAGATGCTCCTCGCTGCGCAGCGCGAGCACGGCCTCGTCCCGGTCTCCTACGAGGACGACGTCCACCCGTACACGGACCTGGCGGACGGCCGCCTCGACGCCGTGCTGCTGGACCACATCATCGCCGCGCGGGCGCGCGCCCGCACGCCGGGCCTCGTCATTCAGCCGCTGCCGGTCGCACGGGGTTACTACGTGGGCGTCCTCGCGTCGTGGAACACGCCCCTCCGCGACCGGATCGACGCGCTGCTGTGGGAGGCGATGCGCGACGGCCGCCTCGAACAGATCTACCGCCGGTGGGGCATCTGGGACGCGGAGCAGGCGCGGTTCCTCACGGCCCAGGCGCACGTGGCCGGCCGCTCGACCGAGGGCGGAGTGGGACGCGTCGAGCCGCACCAGCCAATGACCGCCTACCAGGCAACCCTCCGCTACCTGCCCGCCGTCTTCCGGGCGTCGCTCATCACGATTGTCTTGTCGTGCCTGTCGATGGCGCTGGCTGTGCTGATCGGCATCACCGTGGCCAGCGGGCGGCTCTATGGCAACGGCCTGCTGCGCGCGGCGCTCACGACGTACGTGGAGGTGACGCGCGGCACGCCGGTGCTGCTGCAACTGTTCGTCATCTACTACGGGCTGTCATCGGTCGTCCGGCTGCCGGCGTTCGTCGCGGCCTGGCTGGGCCTCGGCCTGAACTACGCGGCCTACGAAAGCGAGATCTACCGCGGTGCGCTGCTGGCGGTGCCCACGGGTCAGCTGGAAGCCGGGCGGACGCTCGGCCTGACCGAGCCGCAGGTGCTGCGCCTCATCCGCGCGCCCCAGGCGCTGCGGCTCGCGCTGGCGCCGATGACCAACGACTTCGTCGCGCTGCTCAAGGACTCGTCGCTGGTATCGGTCATCACGGTCATCGAGCTGACCAAGCAGACGTCGATCTTCGCCTCCAACATCGGCAGCTGGGTGCTGCCCGGCGCGCTCTGTGCGATCATCTACCTGGCGATGTCGCTCCCGCTTTCGCGCCTCGCGAGGCGGCTGGAGCGAAAGTGGAAGGTGTCGCTGCAGTGAACGAGCCGGTCCTCTCCGTCTCCGACCTCCACCTCGCGCGCGGCGGCCAGGCCGTGCTTCGCGGGGTCACCCTCGAGGTCCGGCAGGGTGAGCGGGTGGCGTTGATGGGGCTCTCGGGCGGCGGCAAGACGAGCGTCCTTCGCGCCGTCGTTGCGCTCGATGCCTTCCAGAACGGGCGCATCGCGGTCGACGGCGTTCACCTTCAGCCGGGGCCCGTGCCGCGCGAGGGCGGGCTGCGCGGCCTTCGGCGCAAGGTGGGGATCGTCTTCCAGTTCCACCACCTGTTCTCGCACCTCACCGTCCTCGACAACGTCATGCTGGCGCAGGTGCACGCGCTGGGCGTGCCGCGCGCGCGGGCCCAGACGCGCGCCCGCGACCTGCTGCAGTCGCTCGGTGTGGCCGCACGCGCGCATGCGCTGCCTTTCGAGCTGTCTGGCGGCGAGGCGCAGCGCGTGGCGATCGCCCGCGCCCTGGCGACGGATCCGCCGCTCCTGCTGATGGACGAGCCGACCGCGTCGCTCGACCCCGCCCGGCGCAGCGAGCTGAGCTCGGCGCTGATTGCCCTGGCGGAAGCCGGCCGCACGCTGCTCGTCACCACCCACGACGTCCCGTTCGCCCGCAGCTTCGCCACGCGCGTCGTCATCCTCGCCAACGGGGAGGTGGTGGAGGACGGGGTCCCGGAGCAGGTGCTGACGCGCCCGTACCACGAGGCGACGAAGGCATTCCTGCAGTCACCCCAGGGGAGCGGAAGGTAGAATTTTGGCCATTTTGCGATTTCGCGATTTGGCGATTTGGCGACTGGGCGATTTTGGGAGGAACCGTTCTTCCGTGCGTTCTCAATTCTGCGTTCGACGTTCGACGTTCTACGTTCTACGTCTCCGTTGACCCATAGGAACTCGATGTATCCCACCACTCTCCTTGTCCATTCCTGGCTCCGCTGGGTCGTGATCATCCTTGGCGTCTGGACCGTCCTCGACGCCGCCCGCGGGCGCGGCACCGACCGGCCGGGGCTGTTCTTCACCATCGCCCTGGACGTGCAACTGCTGGCCGGCGTGCTGTTGTACGTCGCGTTGAGCCCCATCACGCAGGCCGCGCTGGCCGATATGGCCGCCGCGATGCGCAATGACACGTGGCGGTTCTGGAGCGTGGAGCACCCGGCGCTCATGATCCTGGCCGTGGTGTTCGGACACGTGGGGCGTGTGGTGGCGCGTCGGAGTGCGAGGCTGGGGCGGGCGTCTCGCGGGCCGCTGCTGTGGTATGCGCTCGCCCTGCTGGCCATCCTCGCGGCCGTCCCGTGGCCGTTCCTGGCACACGGCAGGCCGTTGTTCAGATTCTAGGCTCTCGGCTCTAGGTTTTTGGCTCTAGGCTGTTGGCCTAAAGCCAAGAGCCCAGAGCCTGAAGCCAGTTCACGCGAGCGCTAGCTCGCGTGAACCAAGTACGCTTCGACGACGATCAGGCTTCGCTCGCCGGCGGCCCTGACCACCTTCAGCAGGTTGTCCATCGTCGCGACCTCTTCCACCTGCTCGGTGACGAACCACCGAAGGAAGTCCTGCGCCGCGTAGTCCTTCTGGTCGATCGCCAGCGCCATGAGCGCGTTGATGCGCCGCGTGACCTCGATTTCCCAATCGAGCGACACCTTGACGGCCTCCTCGACCGAGGCGAACGTGGCGCGCGGCGCCTGGATGGCGGGGATCTCGACGGCGCCGCCGGTCTCATCGAGGTAGTGCACGAACTTCACTGCGTGCTCGCGCTCCTCGTCGCCTTGCTTCCGGAACATGCCGGCCAGTTTCTTGAGTGCCAGGCTCTCGAAGTACGAGGCCATGTTGAGGTACTGGTGAGAAGCGAACAACTCGAGGCCGATCTCCTCGTTGATCGCGGCGTTCAGTTCCTTACTGATCATCGGCATAGCCTTCTCCCGTGAATCGCAAATGTCGTTAGTCCAATCTCAACCATGATACCCAGTCGGCGCCCGCGCGCCTAGCCCGCGTCCGGCGAGATGGTCCGGCGAGATGGTTGTGGGCGGCGAGAAAATGCGGCAAGCTATCGGCAAATGAGCCCAACCTGGACGGAGGGCCGCCGGCGTCAGCTGGAGGCTTTCCTGGCCGCCTATCCCGCTTACGCCTCCACCCATGCGCTCGACGAACTGCGGGCGGCGGAATTCTCGCGCCTCGACGCAGAGGACCACGTCTACCTCGACTACACCGGCGGCGGCCTCTACGCGGAGTCGCAGGTCCGCCGGCACTCGGAGCTGCTGCTCTCCGGCGTCTTCGGCAACCCGCACTCCGCGAACCCGTCCTCGTCCCGCGCGGAAGAACTCGTCCACACCTGCCGCTATCACGTGCTGGATTTCTTCAACGCGTCGCCTGACGAATACACGGTGGTCTTCACCGGCAATGCGAGCCAGGCGCTGAAGCTGGTGGGCGAAGCGTACCCGTTCCAGAAGGGCAGCACCTTCCTCCTGACGTTCGACAACCACAACTCGGTGAACGGCATCCGCGAGTTCGTCCGGGCGCGGGATGGCCGGACGGTCTACATCCCCGTGCACCCGCCCGACATGCAGGTGGAGGAGAGCGTCATCGCGGAGTCGCTGCGACCGGCGGATCCGACCCGTAACAACCTGTTCGCCTTCCCCGCGCAGTCGAACTTCTCCGGCGTGCATCACCCGCTGGACTGGATCGACCAAGCACAGGCCCTGGGTTGGGACGTGCTCCTGGACGCCGCGGCGTTCGTCCCGACCAACCGCCTTGATCTGTCGCGGTGGCACCCGGACTACGTGGCCCTTTCCTTCTACAAGATGTTCGGCTACCCGACCGGCGTCGGCGCCCTGATCGCACGGCGGCGGGCGTTGAACAAGCTGCACCGGCCGTGGTTCGCTGGCGGGACGATCACGATGGCGTCCGTCCAGGCCGACCGCTACTACCCCGCCCCCGGCGCGGCCGGCTTCGAGGAAGGGACGGTCAGCTACCTCACTATCCCGGCAATCGAGGACGGACTGAGGCTGCTCGAATGCGTCGGCCTGGACGTGATCCACGAGCGCGTCGCCTGCCTGACGGGCTGGCTGCTGAGCGCGCTGGCGGCGCTCGAGCACGACAACGGGGAACCGCTCGTCCGAATCTACGGGCCGCCCACCCGGCGGGGGCGCGGCGGCACGATCGCGCTCAACTTCTACGGGCGCGATGGCCGGCCGATCGACCACCGCGTCATCGAGCAGCGGGCCGCGAGACAGCACATCTCGCTGCGCACGGGCAGCTTCTGCAACCCGGGCGCCGGTGAGACGGCGCTGGACCTGTCGAAAGAAGAGCTCGACGCCTGCTTCCGCCGGTCGCCGCAGCGCATGCGGTTCGACGACTTCCGCCGCTGCATCGACGGCAAGAGCTCGGGCGCGGTGCGCGTGTCGCTGGGCCTCGTCAGCAACTTCGCCGACGCGCTGGCCATGGTGGAATTCGCCGCGTGCTTCCTGGGCTGGGGCGACGACGCGCAGGACTAGGAGGGCTCAGGGCTTAAGGCTCAGGGCTTAGGGCTTTAGGCGCAGGGCTCAGGGCCGGTCGTGCTCCGCCAGCCTGTGCAGCGCGATCCCGACCGCTGTTGCGACATTGAGCGAATCGACGCCGGTTGCCATCGGGATGCGGATGGCGACGTCCGCCGCGTCGAGAGCCGCGGCGCTCAAGCCCCCGCCTTCGGAGCCAGCGAGCAGCGCCAGGCTCCTCCCACCCGGCACGAACTCCTCGATCGATAGCGCGTCCGGCCGCGGCGTGAGCGCCACAACGGTGAAACCTGCCTCCCGAAGGCGGCGGAGCGCGCTGGGCCAGTCGCCTGCCCCGACGAACGGCACGCGAAGCACCGCGCCCATCGACGTCCTGATCGACTTCCGGTACAGCGGGTCGCAGCAGTTCGGGCCGAGGACGGCGGCCGCAGCGCCGAACGCGGCGGCGTTTCGGAAGATGCCCCCGACATTGTCGGCGTTGACGATCTGCTCGAGCACGACGAGGGGACTCCCCGCCGGACGTGGCGCAAACCTCCGGGTTTGCGGTTCCGGCAAAGCTGGAGCTTTGCCCCACGCCTGTCCAATGGCAGTATCCCTCCTCACCGTCTCCAGGAACTCCTCCAACACCACCGGGGCGGGCCGCTCTCCGATGGCCAGGCAGCCGCGGTGGATGTTGAAGCCGGTGAGGTGCTGGATTGCGCCCTGGGTGACCACGTAAACGGGAAGATCGCCGAGGCGCGGCTCGATGACGTCGTGCAGCGCCTCCAGCGCCGTTTCCGTGACGAGGAGCGAACGGGTGACGAAAGGTGAATCCGCCAGGAGTGCCCGAACCACCAGGCGGCCTTCTGCGACGAAGATTTCGCCTCGGCGCAGGAGCTCCGGGTCCGGCACGTGGCGGTAGTCGGCCACGCGGGGGTCCGACAAATCCTCGATCGGCTGCACCGGCATCCGCTGAGAATAGCAGCAGCTTGGGGTGTGACCCCAGCTATGCTGATCGTATGCGGCTGCTCGTCGTGGAGGACGACGCCACCATCGCCTCGTTCGTCGCCAAGGGCCTGCAGGAAGCGGGCTACGCCGTGGACGTCGCGCCCGACGGCGACCGGGGCTTGCAGCTCGCCCTGCACGAACCCTACGACGCCGCCGTGCTCGACGTCATGCTGCCTGGCCGTGACGGCCTGAGCGTCATCGAGGAACTGCGGCGGCGGCGGGTCAACGTTCCCGTCCTCATCCTGAGCGCGCGTCACTCGGTGGACGACCGCGTGAAGGGCCTGCAGGCCGGCGGCGACGACTACCTCACCAAGCCATTCGCCTTTTCGGAACTGCTCGCGAGGGTGCAGGCGCTGATCCGCCGCTCGCAGGGATCGCCGGAGCCGGCGCGCCTGGCGGTCGGCGACCTGTCGCTCGATCTCGCCAGCCGGCGCGTCGAGCGGGCCGGCCGCGTCCTCGACCTCCGGCCCCGCGAATTCGCGCTCCTCGAGTACCTGATGCGGAACGCCGGGCGCGTCGTCTCGAAGACGATGATCATGGAGCATGTCTGGAACTACAGCTTCGATCCGCGGACCAACATCGTGGACGTGCTGGTGTTCCGCCTGCGCGAGCGCGTGGACAAGGAGTTCGAGCCGAAGCTGATTCACACCGTCCGCGGAGTGGGGTATGTCCTCAAGGTGGAGTGACCGCCTGCCCCACACGCTCGGCTTTCGCCTGGCCGCGTGGTACGCGGCGCTGTTCGTCGGCAGCTCCCTGGCCGTCGCCGGCCTCACCTATTTCCTGCTCGCCTCGTCGTTGCGCGAGCGCGACCACCAAATCGTCCGCTCGACGCTCTTCGACTATGCCTCCCGCTACGCGCAGGGCGGCCTCCCGGCGCTGAACAGGGCGATCCAAACCGACCAGGCGGCCGGGCGCCACGAACGGCTCTTCGTCCGCGTCTTGAACGCCGACCAGGAAGCCGTGTTCTTCAGCCTCCCACCCGGCTGGACGGACTTCGACCTCGCGCAGCTGGCACGCGACGCCGGCGACGGGTCGGAGCACTGGACCACCGTGCCGGGTCGCGGGTCGGCGGGCGCCAGGGCGCTGGAGGTGGCCTCGGCGCTGCTGCCCGACGGCACCATCGTCCAGGTGGGCAGGAGCACCGAGACGCGCGACGAACTGCTGGCTCACTACAGGACCGTGCTCTTCGCCGTGCTGCTGGGCATCGTCGCGATCGGCCTCGCCGGCGGCGCCGTCCTCACGCGGTGGACGATGCAGCCGCTGCGCCATCTTGCGGCCGCCGTGCAGACGATCGTCCGGACCGGCAAGGTGGACGCACGGGTGCCGGTCTCGGGAACGGCCGATCCGCTCGACGAGCTGAGCGCGCTGTTCAACGGCATGCTGGACCGAATCGAAGCCCTGATCGAGGCGATGCGCGGATCGCTCGACAACGTGGCGCACGATCTCCGGACGCCGATGACGCGCCTGCGCGCGACCGCCGAACGCGCGCTGCAGCAGGAGCGCGATCCCGCGGACTACCGCGAAGCCCTCGCGGACTGCCTGGAGGAATCCGAGCGCGTCACGGAGATGCTGAACACGCTGATGGACATCTCGGAGGCGGAGACGGGCGTCATGCGCCTGGCGCGCGAGCGGGTCGACGCCGGGGCCTTGCTTGCCGACGCCGTGGAACTGTTCGCGGACGTGGCGGATGAAAAACGCGTGGCGCTGGAGATGCAGCCGGCACCGCCACTCGTCGTGGACGCGGATGCGAACCGCCTGCGGCGCGCGTTTGCGAACCTCGTGGACAACGCCGTGAAGTACACCCCGGAGGGCGGCCGCGTGACGTGCTCGGCGCGCGCGGAGAACGAGCAGGCGGTCATCGCCGTGCGCGACACGGGACGCGGCATCCCGGCGGAGGACCTGTCGCGCATCTGGGAGCGCCTGTACCGGGGCGACCGCAGTCGCTCCGAGCGCGGCCTCGGCCTGGGCCTCAGCCTCGTGCGCGCGATCGTCCAGGCCCACGGGGGCGAAGTGGAGGTCGAGTCGACCCTGGGTGACGGCAGCACGTTTACGGTCCGGCTGCCGCTCGCGAGGCAACCGGATGGAGAGCCTGGGCTCTAGGCTCTGGGCGCTGGGCTCTTGGGTCTGAGCCTAAAGCCGAGAGCCTAAAGCCGAGAGCCGATCATTACACGAATGTAATCCTCCCGAAAGCGGCCAGTAATCCTCCTGATCGTCTTAATCAACAGAGACACAAAAGACTCTCGGAGGACAACAAGACATGAACCGCTTTCGACTCGTCTTCGCAACGCTGCCCGGCAGTCGTCCGATGAAGCTCACCTTCGCCGCGCTACTCATCCTGATGCTCGGCATCGCGACGGGTTGGACGCTCTCGGGTTCCGGGATCGAGGCGGCGAGCACAACCGTGGCTCGCGCGTCGGCCCCGGCCGAGCAGCCGCAGGTCACCCGGGCGCTGCCCGGCGCTCAAGCCTCGTACGCCGACGTCGTGGCCGAGGTGGCGCCGGCTGTTGTGACCGTCCGCTCCGAACGCGTGGTGCGCGCAGAGGGACGGGCCGGCCTCCAGATGCCGGGCGACGATGACGACTTCTTCAGCCAGTTCTTCGGCAACCCGCGCGGCCGCCGCGGGCCGATGGCTCCCCGCGAGGAGGGCGCGCTCGGCTCGGGTGTCATCGTCAGCGCCGACGGCTACATCCTCACCAATCACCACGTGATCGACGGGGCCAACCAGATCAAGGTGGACCTGACCGACCGGCGCACCCTGGACGCCAAGCTGGTGGGTTCCGACGCCGCGAGCGACCTAGCCGTCCTGAAGATCAACGCCAGCAACCTGCCGGTCGTCCGCGTCGGCAACTCCGACCGCGTCCGCGTGGGCGACGTCGTCCTGGCCGTCGGCAACCCGCTCGGCGTGGGCCAGACGGTGACGATGGGCATCATCAGCGCCAAGAGCCGCGCGACGGGCCTCAGCGACGGCAGCTTCGAGGACTTCCTGCAGACCGACGCGCCGATCAACCAGGGCAACTCCGGCGGCGCGCTGGTGAACACGGAGGGCGAGCTGGTGGGAATCAACTCCCAGATCCTCACGCCGTCCGGCGGCAACATCGGGATCGGCTTCGCCATCCCGGCGGTCATGGCGCAGAACGTCATGCAGCAACTGATCAAGAACGGCGTCGTGCACCGCGCGATGCTGGGCGTCACGGTGCAGCCGATGACGTCTGACCTCGCTCGCAGCCTCGGCTTGAACGACGTGCGGGGCGCGCTGGTGGCATCCGTCCAGCCGGACGGCCCGGCGGCGAAGGCCGGCCTGCAGCGCGGCGACGTGATCCTCGACGTGAACGGCACGCCGGTGACCGACAGCAACAGCCTGCGCAACCGGGTGGCGGGCCTCGCGCCAGGCAGCCGCGCCGCGCTGGCGATCCTCCGCGACGGCAAGCAGGAGACGGTGCACGCCGTCCTTGCCGAACTGCCGAACCGGAAGATGGCGTCGAACGATCGCGAGGGCGAGAGCGGCCAGGGGCGGTTTGGCCTCGCGGTGGAACCGGTGACGCCCGACGTGGCCAACCAACTTGGGCTCAAGAACGTCAAGGGCCTGGTGGTGAGCGACGTGGCGCCGGGCAGCCCGGCATCGGATGCGGGCGTTCGGCCGGGCGACGTCATCGAGCAAGTGAACCGGAAGCCGGTCAGCTCCGTTTCGGAGTTGCAGGACGCGCTCAAGGCGAGCGCCGAACGCCCGGCACTCCTGCTGCTCAACAGGCAGGGGAACTCGCTCTACGTGGCGCTTGCTCCGCGGAATTCGTGACGGGTGTCAGTAGGCAGTAGGCAGTAGGCAGTAGGCAGTACGGCAGTAGGCAGAGAAATCATGACTGCCTTCCGCCTACCGCATACTGCCTACTCTTCTTTTCGCTTCTCCGTTCTCAGTTCCAACTTCTCAGTTCTCGGTTTCGTGTCTCACCCCGCTCCACGCTCCGTACGTCCACACGACGCCCGACAGCGCGATGGCGATCGGGACCACCAATACCGCGGTGCCGAGGCCGACGCGATCCGACAGCGCGCCCAGCAGCCACGGCGCCGCCGCATCGCCGAAGAGGTGGATCACGAAGATGCTCACCGCCATCGCGGTGGCCCGGATGCTGACCGCGACGACGCTCACCAGGACCACGTTGATCGGCCCGGTGCTGAAGAAGACGAGGAACTCGGCGCCGAACAGGGCCGCGATGTAGCCAACCGGCGACACCGCGGTGAAGGCGAGCCACGCCGCGGGGATCGCCGCGAGCATCGAGAACCCGGACACGTAGAGGTATGCCTGGCGGAAACGCGGCGCCAGCTTGTCGGCGAGGTAGCCGCCCAGGAATGTGCCGCCGATGCCGGCGAGGACCGTGACGACGCCGATGAGGGAGTCCGCCGCGGAGAGCGAGAGGCCGCGCTCGCGGTGCAGGTACGTCGGCACCCAGAAGGACATGCCACCCACGGCGAAGGTGTAGAGCGCGTAGCCGACGACGGCGATGACGTATGGGCGGTTGCGGCCGAGCGCCAGGATCGTGTCCCAATAGGAGCCGACAGGCTCCGCATGCGCCTGCGGCGGGTCGTTGATGCCGCGCGGCGGATCCGGCGCGGTCAGCGTGAGCAGCGCCAGCAGGAGGCCCGGCAGCCCCACTGCGAAGAAAGCCGCGCGCCAGCCGAAGAGGTGCTCGAGGAGGCCCCCTAGCAGGTAACCGACCGCGCTGCCGACGGGAATGGCGAGGTAGAAGATCGCGAAGACGCGTCCGCGCCGCTCGGGCGGATAGTAGTCCGAGATCAATGCCGGCGAGATGGCGGCATAAGAGGCTTCGCCGACGCCGACGGCGGAGCGCGCGACGAGCATCTGCCCGAAGTTGCGGGCCAGTCCGCCGGCCGCGGTGGCCAGGCTCCAGATGCCGACGCCGACCGCCATGAGCCGCGTCCGCGATCCCCGGTCGCCCATGCGCCCGAACAACGGCGAGAGCAGCATGTAGGCGAAGAGGAACGCGCTGCCGAGGAAGCCGAACTGGGTATCGGTGAGGTTCAGCGACTCCTTCACGCGCGGGCCGACGGCCGGCAGCACGTAGCGGTCGATGTAGTTCACGAAGTTCAGCAGGGTCATCAAGGCCAGACCGTAGCCGGCCGCCTTGCGGGTGAGCCCCGACTTCCCCGTGGCGTTCGCGCTGGCGCTGCTGTGGTTGGTCATCGCCACCTTCACGCTTCCTGCTGACGGGCAGAAGGGTCAAGGTTACAGGGAGGACGGACGAACCGGATAGGAATAAGTAGGCAGTAGGCAGTAGGCGGTCAGTAGGCAGTAGGCGGTGAGCAGCAGGCAGCACGGTGGGACAGGCGTCCTCGCCTGTCCCACAATCGCAGACTGCCTACCGCTTCCTGCCTACTGACTGCCGTTTTACTGCAGGGTCACGGTCTTTGTTGCCTTGCCGGCCTTGATCGACTGGTAGCCGACGTTCACCTCGCCCTTGCCCGACACGAGGAACTCGAACTCCACCTTGCCGTTGCCGGGCACCTGGAGGAACTGCACGTCGGGCCGGATGCCCTTGTAGCGCACCTCTTCGATCGGGCTGCCGCTGACCGGGCCTCCCGAGACGACCGTCACGCCCTTGCCGGTGATCCTGAGCGTGTCCTGCGGGTGCAGCTTCCGCTGCACCGCGTTGTACGTGAGCGACGGCATCGCCCCGCCGTTGATCACCCGGACGCGCAGCTTGTACAGGTCGCCGGCGGCCTTCACCGGCGGCAGCACCTCGAGGGAGATGTCCGGCGTCTGCGACGCCGCGAACATGACCGCGGACGCGTTGCGGTGCGTGAGGTCCGTGAGCATGAAGGGATGGGGCAACCGAGTGCTCATCTTCACCCACCCGCCGATCTCGATGTCGCCGAACTGCGGGTGCTTGAACGGCTTCCACGGCCGGTAGAGCTCGCCCTGGGCGACGTTGTCGCTGAACTTCAGGCGCTCGCGCTCCTGCTCGACGCCCCCGTCCATCATCATGTCCTCGTCGTCTATCGGCGCGGCCGCGGCGGCTCCCGGGCTTTGGCGGCTGACGGTAGGTCTCGCTGGCGGTGACGAACAGCTCGCCCACGAAGCCGTAGGAGCCGATCACGTTGTCCGTGAAATCCGTGAAGTCGCCATAGGTCGGGTAGAGGTCCTTCCACGACACCATGTAGCGATAGCCGGGGACGATCTTCTCGGCGTTCTTGCCGAGGATGTCGTAGACGCCGACGTCCTGCGGGTTCATCGGCTCCTGCGCCTTGGTACTCGGCCCCCGGAGGTACATGCCGCCGTTGTTGTGAAAGGCGAACACGACGATGATGTTCGGGCGGTCGACGAGGAACTTCGCGATGGCGCGCATACCCGAGGCCTGGAACGGGTAGTCGCCCGATCCCGACTGGACGTAGGGCGGCGCCCAGTTGATGCCCCAGTTGCGGTTGCCGTCCAGGTAGCCTTCCTCGTCCTCGTTCAGCTTGCCGTCGTTGTCGTTGTCGATCCCCTCGTCGCCGAGGAGCGTCCACTCCCCCTTCTCGCCGGGCTTGATGCGCACCATCAGCCGCGGGTCCTCGGAATCCGCCTTCCACTGTCCGAACGGATCGCGCCTGCGCATCTGCGTGATGTTGCCGTCGCCGTCCAGGTCGTCCGAGCCATCCTCGTCCACCAGCCCGTCGCGGTCGTCGTCTCGCGGGACGCGGATCGTGCGGCTCGAGCTCGGCGTGTTGGCGTCGTGGAAGAAGTGGTAGCGGCCGTCCACGTTGACCGAGGGAATCACGTAGAACGCGTTGCGGTCCACGAGCTTGGTCACCTGCTCGTTGTGGCCGTAGAGCGTGAGCAGGCGATTGAGCAGCGACAGGCCGACCTCCGCCGCCTGGATTTCGTTGCCGTGGATGTTGCCGTCGACGTAGACGCCCGGCTTGTCGAGCGCCGCGCCGGTCTTGGGGTTGTTCACGGTCATGGCCCAGATGTCGCGGCCTTCCTCGCTCTTGCCGACCGATTCGACCTTGGTCAGCTCGGGGAAGGCGGCGTGCAGGGCGTTGAGCGCCTCGCCGATCTGCTCGTAGGTGTAGTAGTGGTCGAAGCGCAGGGGAACGGTGATTGTGTCGGTCGTGACGCCGAGCTGCCAGTCTTCGGCGCCTTCGCCTGCTGCGCCGGCTTCGGCGGCGACTGCCCGGCCTGCCTGCGGCAGATCGGGGCCGAGACGGCAAGCGCCGCGAGGCAGGCGGTGATCAGAATTCGATGGGTCTTCACTTGGCACCTCCCTGCCCGGCATCGAGAGTCAGCTTCCCGCGATCGCTCCAGGCGTTCGGCGGAATCGAGCGCCAGGTCGATGGCGCCGGGGCCCGGCGCCTGGACGAGCCACTCCAGCTTCACGCTGCGGCCCGCCTCGACGTCGTGGATGGGCGTTCGCTTGCGCCCCGAGAGGAACGTCACGCCCTTCCCGTCCAGCGTCAGCACGGCGGGCGGCAACGTGCAGGTTCTTCTTGCCCATCGCGGTCGGGAACGGCAGGCTTCCGGCATTCTCGACCCACACCGTCACCGCGTAGATGCCGGCGCCCTTCGCCTCCACGCGCGTCGGGCCGATCTTCAGGCGCGGCAGCTTCTTGGCGACTTCAAAGACCCACGGCGCCTGTCCCTCGATGAGCGTCTTGATCATCGCAGGCGGCGGTGTCGTCTCCGCGTACGGCGCGAAGCCGCCGATCTCGACGTCGCCGAGCTGCGGGTGCTTGAACGGCTTCCACGCCACGAAGCCCGCGCCCTGCAGGTCCTTGTCGCTGAAGGCGAGCAGCGCCTTCTGCTTCGGATCCGCGCCGGCGGAGTCCTTTGGCTTGGGCATCTGCTTGAGCATCCCCGCCATCTGCTTGGGCGTCATCTTCCCGCTCTTGACGCCCTCCAGGAGCATCGCCGGCTTGATGTTGTCGGGCGCGCCGACCTCCTTGAGAAACGCGGCGATCTTCGCTTCGCCGAGGGCCACGAAGGCGTCGGACGTCATCGCCTCGAGGCTGTCGGCGGTGATCCCGGTCTTCTCCTTCTCGTCCGCTTTCGCCTCGGGCGGCGTCCAGAAATCCAGGCTGAAGGTCGGCACGCCGACGTGGTAGTAGGACCACAGCTCGAACGACCCGTCCTTCGGCTGCGGCGGCTCCAGCCGCTTGGCGTCCAGCTTGGCGGTCTTCAGGAACTCCTTGTACTTGTCCGACAGCTCCTTGTAGACCTTCAGGTCGTCGTCGAGCGGGTTGACGACCGCGCCGAGCCCCAGGAACTGCGCGATGATCGCCTCGGTGATCTCGAACCCGGGCGGCGCCATCGGCTTCACCAGCTCGATGACCTCCTTCATCGTGTAGTTCCGCGCCGGGTCCGCGCCGATTCGAGACGCGATCCGCTCGGGGATCTTGATCGAGTTCGTGTCGAACGCGCCCTGGCGCCCGCCAGCCGGCGGCTGCAGGCACATGTTCGTGGCGCCGAGCGTCATCGTCAGCGCAATCTCGGGGTGATCGATGACGAACTTCATGAGGCCGAACGTCTCCGGCTCGCTCCCGGGCCAGCGGCCGCCGTCCGCCGTGAACGGCTTGAACAGGTGCGGGAACGTGATGCCGACGTTCGTCCCCCCCGGCCCGTCCTCGTTGAACTCGCGGTCGCGGTCGTTGTCGATCCCCTCCACGTACAGCTTGTAGATGCCGCGCTCCCCCTTCGACGGGTCGGCCTTGCGCATGAGTCGCGGTTCGCCGTCCACCGGCATCCACTCGCCGGCCGGGTCCTTCACCCGCATCGCGGTGATGATGCCATTGCCATCCAGGTCGTCGGGCCCGTCCTCGTCCACCTGGTCGTCCATGTCGTCGTTCCATTTCGACGCATTGCGTTCGTCGGCGGCGAGCGGCTTCGCGAAGTAACGCGCCGCGGCATCCGGGTTGCCGGCGGGGACGATGAACCAGGTCAGGTCCCTGGCCGCGCCCGGCGCCTGCAGCAACTGCTGCGCAAGGAACAGCCCGCCCTCGGTGGCGATCGGGTATACGCCCTCGAGGTTGGCGACCACCAGCACCGCGGGGAGCTTTCGCGCCTTCTTGCCGGCCTCCGGGCCGATCTCGATGGCGAGGAGGTCCACGCCGCCCGCGCTCGTCGCAATCTTGTGAATCGCCGTTGTCGCGGGGTTGGCCTTGTTCAGGGCGGTCAGCGCGGCGTTGGCGTCCTGGGGCGCATGATAGCGGTCGAAGGCCAGGGGCGCCTGCTGCGCGCCGGGCTGCGCCGCGGTCCACAACACGGCCGCCAGGACCGCGGGCGCGAGGAGAGAACGAGGAGTCATGGAGCCTCCGGGAGAAAGGGCTGACGTGCCGAGGGAGACGCGGCAAATGATACAGCAGCCGGTGCGCGAAGGGCACCGAAGGCGTGGGGGACGGAGGGCGTGGGGCAAAGCTTCTGCTTCGCCTGGCTGCTAGTCCCTCTGGATCGCATCGACCGGCGACAGTCGCGCGGCGCGCAGCGCCGGGTAGGTCCCGAAGATCAGGCCGACCAGCACCGCGGCCGCCATGCTGACGGCCAACGTCTCCCACGTGACCGCGCTATAGACGCGCGCTTCGGTCTGCGCCCGCATGATGGCGGTGACCACGGCGGCACCAGCGAGGCCGACCGCGACGCCGACGGCCGCGCCGGCCAGCGAAATGGCCACCGACTCGGCGAGGAACTGCATGACGACGGTGCGGCGGCTTGCGCCAATCGCCTTGCGGATGCCGATTTCCCTCGTCCGCTCGGCCACGGATGCGAGCAGCACGTTCATGATGCCGATGCCGCCCACGACGAGCGAGATGGCGGTGAAGGCGCCCATGAGGATCTTGAAGATGAGGATGCCGTTGGCCACCTGGCGGAGGCGCTCCGGTCCGCGGGCCTGCACGTCCACCTGCCCCGTCCAGCCGCGCGCCGCCACCCAGGCCTCGACGCTCTTTCTCACCGGGCCGGCGTCCTCGACGCGCGCCGCGTTCACGTGGAGCATCGGCGCGCGGCCACCAGGCGCGGGAACGAGGGCTTCGTGCGCGAGCGTGAACGGAACCGCCGCCCTCAAGCCCTTGCCGTAGCGCGGCGACGACTCGAGGATGCCCACCACGCGCCAGTCCGCTTCACCGAGCCGCAGGCTCGCGCCAATCGCCCCGCCCTGCGTCCCCTTCACGAGCGCCGCGGCAAGCGATTCGGACACGGCCACCACGTGGTCGCCCTGCCGCGCGTCGGCCTCGCCCGGCAGCCGCCCGAACGCCGTTTTCACGCCGGGCATCGGCGCGTGGATCGACGTCAACCCCATCGCCACGACGCCGCGGGTGGCCCCCGCGATCTTCGCCACTGCCGAACCCTGCACCATCAGCGCGAGGCCGTGAGGTTCACGCAGGCGGCCATCGAGGTCGTCGGCGTCGGCGAGCGTGAAGCTGACGTGCCCGCTCCGCGGCACGAGCACGCCGTCGATGGTGTCGCTGGTCCGCGGCACGACGCTCACCAACTGGATGCCCTCCAATTCGAGGCTCTCGCGGGCAAACCGCTCCATCCCATCGCCGAGCGACAAGACGGCGGCCAGCGACGCCGCGCCCATCACGATGCCCAGGGTTGACAGCAGGGTGCGAAGCGGGTTGGCGCGCAGCGTCTCGAGCGCCACGCGAACCGTGGTATCGAAGCGGGAAGAGGCCATCGACGAACTATACGGCTCCGGCCCGAACCCGGTTCCCGACAACGCCCTTCTCGCTGTCCCGCAGCGAGCCCGTCCGACGTTCTCGACCACCGAGAACACCATGGTCACCAAGAACGGGACGCTCGAGTCTCCCTGTCGCCTGTCCACGATCATGAACCACGAAGATCATGGAGTTCACGAAGATAAGAAAAGAAGCTGGCCGGTCATTGCGAGCAGAACGTCTGCGGTCTTCGCCGGCCGGCCACCCCTGCGAGACTCTGGTGGCCGGGCCGGGCTCGAGATGGGCGCCGCCTTGCGGCGCCGAAGACCGCGCAGCGTGACACCTCTGGGTGTGCTTGGTGCCCTTGGTGGTTCATCGTGGACGAGCGACAGTGGAACTCGGGCACCGACGGCGAGGCAACGCGGGTGGCTCGCCCGAAGCGATGCGGCGGCCTTCGCGTCCTTCGTGATCTTCGTGGTTCCAGCCGTGGACGAGCGAAAGTGGAACTCGGGGCACCGACGGCGAGGCAACGCGGGTGGCGCGAACCAAGCGAACGAGCGTGACAGCCTTCGATTCCTTCGGGATCTTCGTGGTTCTAGCCGTGGCGATCGAAAGTGGGACTCGAGGTCGCCAGGAGTCAGGGTTCTCCGCTAGCGGCGGTCGAGGACCGCGACCGATTCGACGTGCGCCGTGTGCGGGAACATGTCCACGGGCTGGACGTGCGTCGTGGTGTAGCGCGCGGGGAGGGCGGCACGCAGGTCGCGGGCGAGCGCCTCGGGGTTGCAGGATACGTAGACCAGGCGCGCGGGCCGCAGCGTGCGAAAGAGCCAGTCGAGCACCGCGGGCGGACAGCCTTCTCGCGGCGGGTCGAGCACCACGGCGTCCCACGCGTCTTGATTCGTCTTCGGCGTGAGGCGCGACGCGAGATCTTCGACGCGGCCCGGGAGCGCGCGGAACAGGCGCTCCGGGATGCGGTTCTCGCGCGCGGAGGCGGCGGCCGCCGCCATCGCCTCGCGGTTCTCCTCCACCGCGGTGACCGCGCGGCCAGCGCGCGCCAGCGGCAGGGCGAAGAGGCCGACGCCGGCGTAGAGATCGAGGATGCGGGCGAAGCGGGTGTCGGCGAGGAACTCGAGGACGGCGTCCACCAGGACGCGCGCCGCGCGGACGTTGGTCTGAAAGAACGACGTGGGTGAGATGACGTAGGACACGCCCGCCACCTCCTCGCGCACCTCGCGCGCGCCGGCCAGGTGACGCGTCTCGCGGCCGAACAGGTACGGCCCCGGGCGGTCGTGAACGTTCAGGTACAGCCCCCAGGAAGGATTTGCCGATTTCGCGATTTCTCGATTTGGCGATTTGACGATGTCTCGATTTGGCGACTTCGAGACTGCGCGAACGAAACTCT
The DNA here is from genome assembly GCA_963724775.1 of uncultured Acidobacteriota bacterium. Lineage (GTDB taxonomy): Bacteria > Acidobacteriota > Vicinamibacteria > Vicinamibacterales > Fen-181 > CAVRWB01. The sequence goes on along the minus strand of CAVRWB010000008.1, from coordinate 35,060 downwards.
CCGTCACGCGGCGCAGCGGCTTCACGTTCTCCGTCACCACGAGCGTGGCCAGCCACTCCTCGCTGGTCTCCGCCACCCGCACGACGATGTGCCGCGCAATCCCCTCCGCCGCGTCGCCGGTCGCGCCGGGGACGCTCGCGCGCTGCAGCACGTCGCGCAGGCCGAAGGCGGCCTCGTTACCCGCCTCCGCGTGCACCGGGCATTCGACAACCGGGATCACGGTGCGCGAGCCGCGGCGGTAGTGGCCCATCACGAGAGACTGACCGCGGCCGCCCGGGCCGAACACGAAGGACACCTTGTTGCGGTAATGCCACGGGGTCCCGGCTTCGCCGCTTCGCGGCTTCGTCGAAGCGTCACCGCCCGATCGAACCTCGGTTGGTGTCGGCAGCGTCCGCCGCACCTCGGGCGCGTGCGAGCCGAGTGACTCACGGAGGAGGCGTTGCAGCAGTTCCTGCTTCAGGCGGAGCTGTTCGGGATAGGCGATGTGCTGCCACGCGCACCCGCCGCACGGGCCGAAATGGCGGCAGGGCGCCGTCACGCGGTGCGGCGATGCGGAGACGATGCGGACGAGTTCCGCGCTGCCGCGCCTGTCGCCGCTCGCGCGCACCTCGACACGCTCGCCGGGAATGACCCTCGCGACGCGCAGCGACCGGCCGCCGATCTCCGCTACGCCGTCGCCCTCGACATCGAGTCGGAGGATGCCGACGAGTTGAGCAGGGGTGGCGGGTTCGGACCGTCCTCTCTTGGGCCTGGTCGCCACGCTACGCCCGCGCAAAATCGATGAAGCCGCGCGGCGCGTCGGTGTGGATCAGCCGCACGCGGACGCGGTCGCCAACGTCCAGCCCCTCGTAACCCCGCTCGAGGCGGCCTTCGACCGGGCGGGTGCACGATGCGCACCCACGTGCCCTTCTTCGAGGCGCCGGTCACGAACCCGTCGAACGCCTCGCCGATCCGCGATTGGAGCAGGAGCGCGGCGGCCGCCTTCTTCACCAGGCGTTCCACCTTGTGCGCCTCGTCTTCCATCTCCGTGCAGTGCTTGGCGAGCTCGTCGATCTGGGCGTTCGAGTACGGCACCGGCGCGCCGGCGATGGCGCTCTTGAGGAGACGCTGGGTGAGAAGGTCCGGGAACCGCCGGTTGGGCGCGGTCGAATGCGTGTAGTCCTTCACGGCCAAGCCGAAGTGTCCCGGCGCGTCCTCGCCCGGCGGGTCGAGCGCGTACTCCCCCGCGCCAAGGAGCTTGATCACCGAGAGCGAGACATCCGGGAACCGGGAGGGGATCGGCCGCCCGCCGCGCTGGCGAGGAAATCGGCCAGCGCGCGGGGGTCGGGGTCCGGCGGCAGCTTCTCGCCGAACTGCGCGGCGAACGCCTCCAGCCGGTCCCAGCGCTCCGGCGAGCGGACCACGCGCCGGATCGACGGGAAGTGCCGCGCCTCGAGGAACCGCGCGGTCGCGCCGTTGGCGGCAATCATGAAGTCCTCGATCAGGTCGCGCGCGCGGTTGTCGCGCTCGACGGCGAGGTCGCGGACCGCATCGCCGTCGAAGATTGGGCGCGCCTCGATGGTCTGGAAGTCGAGCGCGCCCTGCTCGATGCGCGACCGGCGCAGCCGCTGCGCGGCGGCGTCCTGCGCTCGCAGCTGCGCGTCCAGTCCAGGCACGGCGCCGAGCGCGGGCGGCATCGGCCCGCTCCCATCCAGCCAGGCGGCGACGCTGTTGTAGGCCAGCTTCGCCTGGTTCCGCACGAGAGCGCGGTAGACACCCGACTCTGCGACCCGCCCGTCGGCATCCACGACCATGTCGACGACGATGGCGGCGCGGTCCTCGTCGGCATTGAGCGAGGTGAGGTTGGTCGACAGCCGCTCGGGCAGCATCGGGAAGATCTGGGCCGGCGTGTAGACCGAAGTGGTGTTGTGACGCGCGTGGTCGTCGATGGCGCAGCCGGGCTGAACGAGGGCATCGACGTCCGCCACGGCGACCCGGATGCGCGTCGCGCCGGAGTCGGCCGGCGCCGAGACGGTCAGCTGGTCCAGGTCGCGCGACTCGTCGTTGTCGATGGAGCACCACGGCACGCCGCGCAGGTCGCGGGCGCTGTCCGGGACGGCGGCCCGCGGCTGGAGCCTGGCGGCCTCGGCGAGCGCGGTTGGCGAAAAGTCGGGCTGAAGCGCGTAGTCGAGCATCGCGCGGCGGGCAATCTGCTGCAGCAGCTCGCGATGCCCCATCGGGGCTGGGTGGTCCGGCATTGGGCGAATGTAACACGGCTGGGGGCAGGGGCTGGGGGCGGACATTGGCGAATGGCGATTGGCGGATTCCTGCACCTTGCCGCACCCTTGCACCTTGCACCTCTTGCACCTCTTGCCCCTTGCACCTCTTGCACCGCCGTGTATGTTCTAATGTCTCGCCGTGCCCGTCTTCCGCACCGTCTGCCCGCGCAACTGCTACTGCACGTGCGGGATGATCGTCACCGTCCAGGACGGCCGAATCACCCGGATCGAGGGCGATCCGGACAACCCGGCCACCGGCGGCCACGTGTGCCTGAAAGGGATCAGCTACGCGCGGCGCGTGTCGTCGCCGGACCGGCTGCTCCATCCGATGCGGCGCACGGCGTCCGGCTTCGAGCGGGTGTCCTGGGACGAGGCGCTGGGAGACATCGCCCGCCGGCTCGAGCAGGTGCGGCGGACCGCGGGTCCGGAGGCGGCGCTCTATTACGACGCCTCGGGCAGCCATGGCGCGCTCGGCCGGCTGGCCATGGCGTTCTGGCATCAGTTCGGCGGCTGCACCCTCACTTTCGGCGACCTCTGCTGGCCCGCCGGCCTCGAAGCCACGCGCCTCACGTACGGCGCCAACCTCCACAACCACCCGCGCCTCACCACCGACAGCCGCTTCATCCTCGTCTGGGGCCACAACCCGGCCGAGACGAACATCCACCAGTGGCGGCTGATCCTCGACGCCCAGGAGCGCGGCGCGCGCCTGGCCGTGGTCGATCCGCGGAGTACCGACAGCACCGACGCGGCCGACCTGCACGTGCAGCCGCGGCCCGGAACCGACGCGGCGCTGGCCCTCGGCCTCGCCCGCGCGCTGGTGGACGAAGGGCTGCACGATCGCGCGTTTCTCGAGGCGCACGCGACGGGCGTCGATCGCTACCTCGATCGCCTCCGTGATTACCCGCTGGAGCGCGTCGCGTCGATCACCGGCCTTCCCACGGACGCCATCCGCGGGCTGGCCCTGGAATACGGCCGCACGCGCCCCGCGCTGCTCATCGCCGGCTTCGGCCTCCAGCGCAACCACCACGCGGGCCAGACGATGAGGGCGGTGTCGCTGCTGCCGGCGCTGACCGGCAACGTCGGCGTCGCCGGCGGCGGCTGGCAGTACGCCAACCTCGCGAGCCACGTGCTGGTCGATCCGCCGCTTCCCCCGGAACCCCCCCGCGTGCGCCGAGCGATCCCCGTCTCGCGGCTCGGGCCTGCCCTCTCGGAGCTGGAATCGCCCCGCGTCGCCGCGGCGTGGGTCGAGAAGGGCAACCCGGCCAGCCAGAACCCCCGCTCGCGCCTCGTGCGCAACGCCTTCTCACGCCTCGATCTCCTCGTCGTCGTCGATCAGTACATGACCGATACCGCGCGGCTGGCGCACTACGTCCTGCCGGCGAAGACGATGTTCGAGGAGGAGGACGTCTGCACGGCCTATTGGCATCCGTACGTGCAGCGTCGGGCGAAGGTGTTCGACCCGCCGGGCGAGGTGAAGACGGAGACCGAGATCTGGCGGTTGATGTGCGAACGCTTCGGGTTCGAGACGACGTGGTTCCCGCGCGACGACTCGGAGGTCCGGCAGCTGGTTCAGCGCATGCTCCCGGCGGGGCTGACGGTGGAAGCGCTGGAGGCGGGCCCCGGGCTGGCCGACGGCGTGCGGGAGGTGGCCTTCGAGGACGGGCGGTTCGCGACGCCGTCCGGCCGGATCGAGTTTGCGTCCGAGGAAGCGGCGCAAGCCTGGGGCGTGGACCCGGTGCCGGACTACGCCCCGCTGCCGGAAGGCCACGCGTCACCGCTCGCGGCGCGCTTCCCGCTCCAGTTGCTGTCGTGCAAGACGCGCGATCGGATCCACTCGCAGTTTGGCAACCTGGATTGGGTGCGGGAAGTCGAACGGCCGCATGGGCTGGACATGCATCCCGCCGACGCTGCGGCGCGCGGCCTGCGGGAGGGCGACGCGGCGGCCGTGTGGAACGAACGCGGGCGGATCGAGTTGCGGGTTCGGCTGGACGAGGGCCTGCGCCCGGGCGTCGTGCACGTCCTCGAGGGGCGCTGCCACGAGGGCGACCCCGACATCAACGTCCTCACCGACACCGGCGTGACGGACATGAATCACGGCGCCACGTTCTACGAGTGCCTGGTGGACGTGGCGCCGAGTTCCAATGCCAGCCCCAATTCCAGCCGCAATTCCTGGCCGAATCCGAGCCCGGGTTCCAGCCGCCGTCCGACGGACAGGAATGCTCCGACGGACAGGCCTGGTCCGACGAGCCGGAATGCTCCGACGGACCGGAATGCTCCGACCGGCTTCCTCCTCGATCTCGCCCGCTGCGTCGGCTGCTCCGCCTGCGTCCTCGCGTGCCGCCTCGAGAACGGCTGGTCCGGCGACGCGCCCTGGCGGCGGGTCCTGCCGCTCAACCTGCGGCGCCGGCCCGGCGGCCCCACCTACTTCCTCTCGGTCGCGTGCCACCACTGCGAGCGGCCCGCCTGCGTCTCCGCCTGCCCGTCGGGCGCCTACGAGAAGCGCGACGACGGCATCGTCCTGCACCACGAGGAGAAGTGCATCGGCTGCCGCTACTGCGAGATGGCGTGCCCCTTCGGCGCGCCCCGCTACTCCGAGGAGAAGGGGGTGATGACCAAGTGCCACTTGTGCCATCACCGGCTGGATGGCGGTGAACGGCCGGCATGTGTGGCGGCATGTCCGACCGAGGCACTCAGGGTGTCGAACGCAAAGCTGGAGCTTTGCGCCACACCTGAAACGCCGAGCGCCACACCCGACACAGGTCAGGACGTGGGGCAGCTCCAGCGTTGCCAGCATCCCGGGCTTTGCCGATCCCGCGGGCTGTGAGCCGACCACCAGGTTCCGGCCGCCGCGCGGCGCGAGGCGCGAGGCGTTGCTGCGCGCGCTCGAAGAGAGGCTGCGGAGATGAACGCTCACCGCTTCCACGAGTGGCCGCTGGTCGTCTTCACGACGCTCGCCATCATGGGTGCCGGCTTGCTCACGGCGCCGCTGGTCGCCGTCATCGTCGCGCAGTCGGCGGCGGCAGCCTCGCCGCTGCTCCTCGCCGGCGCCGCGATGCTCGCCGCCGGCCTTGCGGTGTCGCTCGCCCATCTCGGACAGCCTCAGCGCTCGCCGCTCGCGCTGGCGCGCACGGGTCGCAGCCGGTTGAGCAACGAAATCGTGCTCGCGTCGGCGACGGTGACTGCCGGCATCCTGGCCGCCGTCTTTCCCTTCCCGTCGTCCCATCACCGACGCCTGCTGCCGTCCTTCTGCGCGGTTCGCGTTCCTCGTCTCGCTCGGCCTCGTCTACGCCCTGCCGGGACAACTCGCCTGGCGCGGCGCGGTGACCGCGACGCCGCTCACCCTCGGCCTCGGCTTCGGCGCCGTGGGGTTGGCGGGCGCGTGGGACGGAGCGCGTGCGGACATCGCATTCGTCGGAGCGATCGTGCTGTCGGCCGACGTGGGCTTGCTCTGGAGATGGAGGAGTGTCTACAGGTGCGGCGCGAACCTCCAGGTTCGCGGTCAAGGCCAAGCTGAAGCCTGGCCCTACACCTGGAGTGCACTTCCCCTCGCGCGGTTCGTGCTCGTCGACATCCTCCCAGGCTGCCTTCTCGTCGCCGGCCTCCCGAAGGGCGCCGCCGGGATGCTCGGCCTGGGTATCCTCGTCGATCGCCTGTCCTTCTACCTCCTCGCCGCCCAGCACACCACCGAAGCGGAGATCGCACGCGTGGAAGGCGAAATCGCCGGCGCTGCAACACGGGGCTGACGTCGCTCCACGAAGGGGTTGACTGTCCTAGCTGTTCTAGTGTAGATGGTACACCGTGCTGCCCTTCAGTATCGCGATCAAGCCGGGGCTGTCGGTGCACGAACAGGTGGTCTTCGCCGTCAAGAAGGCCTGCGTCGCGGGCCAGATGCGGCCCGGCGACCCGTTCCCGTCGGTCCGCGCACTCAGCCAGCAACTCCGGATCAACCCGAACACCGCGCACAAGGTCGTCGCCAGCCTCGTCGGCGAGGGCCTGCTGGAGGTGCGGCCGGGAATCGGGACCGCCGTCGCCCGCGCGCCCGCGGCGACGCGCGGGCAGCGGCGTGCGCTGCTCAACGAGGAAACGCAGCGCCTGGTCGTCGAGGCCCGCAAGCTCTCGCTGGAGCTCCAGGAGGTCCTCGACGCCGTACGGGACCAGTGGCAACGGCTGGACTGAGGTCTGAACATATGACGCCAATCATCGAAACCGTCAGCCTCTCTCGCCGCTACGGCCGCACGGACGCCGTTCGCGACCTGTCGCTCGCCGTGCCGGAGGGGACGATCTTCGCGTTCGTCGGGCCGAACGGCGCCGGCAAGACGACGACGATCAAGACGATGATGAACATCCTGAGGCCGTCGGCGGGCAGCGCCCGCGTGCTCGGCGTGGACTCGCGCCGCCTCGGGCCCGCGCAGTTCCAGCAGATCGGCTACGTGTCGGAGAACCAGGACATCCACGGGTGGATGACGCTGCGCCAGCTGCTCGACTACTGCGCGCCGCTCTACCCCACGTGGGACGCCTCGTTCGCGGACACGCTCCGCCAGCAGCTGGATCTGCCGCTCGACCGCCGCATCAAGGACTTCTCCCGCGGGATGCGGATGAAAGCGGCGCTCCTGTCGTCCCTGGCCTACCGACCGCGGCTGCTGGTCCTCGACGAGCCGTTCGCGGGCCTCGACGCGCTCGTCCGGGACGAGGTGATCCAGGGCGTCCTCGAGCTGGCGGACCAGGCGCAGTGGACCGTCTTCATCTCGTCGCACGACATCGACGAAGTGGAGCGCCTCGCGGACTGGATCGGCATCATCAACGAGGGGCGGCTCACGCTCTCCGAATCGGTCGCGTCGCTGATGGGCCGCTTCCGCCAGGTCGAAGCGACCTTCCCCGCTGGCGCCATGCTGCCCTCTCCGCTCCCCGGCACCTGGCTTGGCGCGGAAACGGCCGGCCACCTGGCGCGCTTCGTGGACAGCGGGTGCAACGGCGTGGACGACGAGCCCAGGCTCCGGCAGGCGCTCCCCGGCGCGTCCTCCATCACTCTCGCCGCGATGCCGCTGAAGGCTATCTTCATCACGATGGCGCGCGGCTTCCGCGCGGCAGGCGCGGCCGGCGCCGCGGGCGGACGGCTGCGGCTGGGAATGGTGGACGGAGCCGCACGATGAGGCTCATCCTCCACCAGTCGCTCAAGGACGTGCGCCTGCTGCGCCCGTTGCTGCTCGCCTGGCTGGCCGTCCTTCTCCTGCGCTCGCTGCTCCTGGCGTACCCCCTCGACGCGATCGTCGAGGCAATCGTCCCGGAACACCAGGTCGCGTCGTTCGGTTTCGACGCGCTGACGGTCGGCGGCGCGTACCTGATGCTGTCGATGGCATACGGCGCACTGGCGGTCGTCATGACGGTGCAGCTGGTCCACGGGGATTCGCCCGTCAGCGACACCGCGTTCTGGATCACGCGGCCCATCTCTCGCGCGACGATGTGGAGCAGCAAGCTCCTGACAGCCATCACCCTCCTCGTGGCCGTCCCCGTCCTGGCGGACGTCGCGGTGCTGGCGGCCAACCGTCTCCCTCTTCGAGACCTCTTCACCGCGGGCTGGCGAGGCGCCCTCGAACACTTGGCCTTCGTCATTCCTCCCATCACGCTGGCGGCGCTCACGCTGGACCTGGCCGGGTTCGCGATGGCCTGCCTCGGCCTCTTCACGGCGGGGATGGCTTCGCTCGTGCTGGCGATGGCGCTCCTTGGCCCGGCGCGCGACTCTGCCCGCGCGGGATTATTCGTGGCCGGGGTCCTGGCCATCGACGCGGGCCTCGTGATCACGGCGGTGCAGTACGTGACCCGGTCGCGGCTGCGCTCCACCCTGCTCCTGGTCCTCGCCCTCCTGGTGTGGGTGGCCAGTGCGAGCTTCTGGCCGGATGCTGCTGCCTATCGCCGCCCGCGCTCCAGCAGCGGAGACGAGAACGGCCGCCCCTTCGCGGCGGTGACAGGAAGCGAGGAGTCGGTCGGCGGCCGCCGGCTGCGCGTCATCAGGACCAGCTGCGACAACGGCTCGTGCGAGGTGGTCGTGCGCGAGACGCGCGCGGTGTTTGCCGCCGATGCGCGGCCGTCGAGCCGCGTGAGCTACCGGCTCCTGGTTCCGCGCTCGGCCGCCGTTCTCGATGCGAGGCCGGGCGATGCGGTGGACAAGGTGGACTACCTCCCGACAGGGATTCACATCGCGGTGACCTGGCGCTGGCTGCGGTTCGAGCCGCCGGCTGACCGGCCGCTCAACGCCTCGGTCCTGGCGGCAAGCTCGCTCGCGCCGGTCGTCGCTGCTGACGGCACGACAAGGGAGGCGAGATGAACGTCGTGATCCACCAGGTGCGAACAGACCTGCGACGCCTGCGCTGGTGGCTGGTGGCCTGGGGTGTTCTCCTCGCAGGCGCGACAGTCGTGCCATCCCTCAAACTGGACCTCCTCGCGGGCAGTGACGCATCGGCGTCTCGCCTTCTGGCCGCGCATGCCGTGCTCTTGAACGCGGTGGCGCTCTTCGGGTGGGTGATTACCGTGCAGATCGTCCACGGTGATCCGCTCGACGGGACCACCGCCTTCTGGCTGACGCGCCCCCTCTCCCCGCGTCAGCTCTTCACCGCGAAGATCGGACCGCCGCTCGTTCTCTTCGTGCTGCTGCCTTCGGTCGCGGGAGCGGTTGCGGCCGCGGCCAACGGGGCGACTGGCCGCATCGTCTTTGCATGTTTCGCGGAATCGGCCCTCGTCTGGCTGGTGTTCTCGCTCGCCGTCATGCTCCCTGCCACGCTCACCCGCGACCTGGCAAGGCTCGTCCTCACAGGCATCGCGACGGGCATCGCGTGGCTGACTCTGCACGCCCTCCTGTTCGGGTTCGTCTCGATGGCGCCGACGACGACCCGCGCAGCCGCGCGCTACTCCGGCCTGCTGGTCGGCGCCATCTGGTTCTGCGCCGGATGCCTGGCCATCATCGCCGGCCAGTATGTCTCCCGGCGCACGCGGAGGTCTCTGCTGCTCGCAGCCGCGCTGGCCTCTTCAACCCTCGGCGTCGTCACGTTCTGGCCCTGGCCGCTTCTCGTCCCGCGCCGTCCGGTGTCGGATGCGGCATTCAATCCTGCCAGCGTTGAAGTGTCGTTGTCGGCCGTGGCGCGACGCCCACCGGCCGCTTCCTCGTATCTTGGAGACGTCAGATACTCGCCCGGTGACTTCCAAGCGGCGGACGTCCCTGCCGGCTGGGTAGTGGCCCCCTTCACCGTCGACGCCACGTTGCGCCTGTCTGACGGCGCCACGGTGGCCTACCACGACGACACCTGGCTGTCACACATCGGCACGTTCGAAACCTCGTCGGTGTTCGGGATGGCCCGGCCGGGTTTCCATGCTGTCGGCTACGCTGCGCGGGGCCGCTGGCTGAACGACCCTTGGGTGCCCTCGACGGATGCGAGCAAGGAACGCGACGGACGGGCGATCGATCTCACGATCTTCGAAGTGCCCGCGGACCACTCCTGAGAAACCACCCGGGAGCGACTGCCGATTACAGTGCGACGCTGACGTGCGGCGCTTTCCGAGCACGAGTCGCGGCGGTTCTCCCGCTGCGAGCGCGGGGCGGCGGCCCGCATAGAGGCCCTCGAGGCGACGATCCTCGGCGTTCGCCGAGAACCCAAGTCGGGTGACAGCATTCGCATCGCGTTGCGGACCGCGTGGCCGCGGGTTCTCTTTCCGCAGCCGGTGCCGGGCCTCGCCTACGTCCTTCGCAACACGACTCGCGGAGAGCTTGCCATGGGGCACTTCAGGGGCTACGCGTCGCCGACCGTGCGCGTCCTCAGGCTCTTCAGGGCGAGCGCGGTGACCGTCCGGTACGACGAGATTGCCTTTTCGGGCACGCTGAACCGGCCCCTGGCGCTCGACGACGAGTGGCTCGCCGGGGCAGAACTCGTGATCGTGGCGCTCGAGGAGCAAGGAACGTTCACCAAGACAGTGCACATCCCCGACTTCCCGCTGAAATAACTTCTCATGCTCAATCTCCTCCACGGCTTTCGCGAGTTCCGGGCGCGGCCCGGCGTGTCGGCCGTCGCCGTCGTCACGCTCGCGCTCGGCGTCGCGGGTGCGACGACGATGTTCACGATGCTCGGGGCGATGGGGGCGGTGATGGTGCCGCCGGGCGTCGAGGCGGACCGAGTGGGGCGTATCGTCTGGACGAGCCTCGACGAGAGCGGGCTGCGGAGCCCGCTCACGGCGGAGGAGTACGTCCGCCTCAAGGCGGGCGCCGTAGCAACGGACGCGGCGAAGACAGGCGCCGGACCATTCGAGTTCGTGTCCGCCTCGGCCGACCTGACGCTGACGCTCGGCGAGGACGGGCCGGACGTGCCCGTCAGGCGCATCTCCGCCGACTTCTTCCCGACGTTCGGCTTCAGGGTGAGTGCGGGGCGCACGTTTACGACCGACGACGAACGCGACGAGGGACGCCGCGTCGCCATCGCGAGCGAGGCGTTCCTGCGCCACTCGCCGGCGCTCGCTCTCGGCCGCACGGTCCGGCTCGCCGGCGACGACTACACGATTGTCGGCATCCTGCCCGACCGTCACTGGTTCCCCTCCCCGGGCGGCATTGACGTCTGGCTGCCGCTGACCGTGTCCGGCGATGGCACGCCGCTTGTTCCGTCCGTCACGGTGACCGCACGGCTTCGGTCCACCAGTGACGAGGCGCAGGCGCGCACGCAGCTGGCAGTGATGACCGGGCGCCTCCCGTCCGCGTCCGCGATGGCGCGTCCGCGCAAGCTCACGCTCTTCACGCTCGACCAGGACGTCACCAAGCGGATGGGATTCGGCCTGGCCGGCCTGGTGGCGCCGGCACTGGTCGTGTTGCTGATCGCCTGTGGTAACGTCGCGAACCTGCTGCTCGCGCGGGCGGCTCGCCGCGAGCGCGAGATGGCGGTCCGCGCCGCGCTGGGCGCCAGCCGCCTCCGCCTGATCCGGGAGCGCCTCGCGGAGAGCGTTTGGCCTGCGGCGTTCGGCGGAGGGTTCGGTCTGCTGCTCGCGTTCTTCTCGGTGCGCCTCCTGCGCGCCTGGGTGGGGAGCTTCGAGCCCTCACGCGCGGCCGCGGAGGCGATTCGCCTCGATACCCGCGCGCTTCTCTTCGCCCTGGCCGTCACCGTCGCGATTCCCTTCGTCTTCGGCCTGGTGCCCGCGCTTGCCGCCTCGCGCCCGAACCTGGTGTCGGCGCTCCACCAGTCGCCCGGCCGCCGGAAACCGCGCCGCGGCCCGTACCGCGGCCGCGACCTGCTCGTCATCGTCGAGATCGGCCTGGCCGTCGTGCTCGTCGTGTGCGCGGGGATGTTCTCGCGGTTCTTCGTGGAACTGGGGCGCGTGGAGTGGGGGTTCGACCCCTCCCGATTGCTGGCCGTCGAGTTGGAACTGAAGCACGACCGCGAACACCCGGAGGCGGACGCGCTGAGAGCGAGCGAGGTGATCGCCGAACTGCAGCGCCTGCCGGGCGTGGAAGGCGTCGCGAGCGGCGGCCTCGTCGGCCTGCGCTCGTCGCATTCGGGAGACCCGATCGAGTTCGAGGGATGCGCGGCGGGGCCAGCCTCCGTGGGCGCCGTGTCGATCCCGGTAGACGGCCGCTATTTCACGACGCTCGCGCTGCCCGTGCGGATCGGACGAGCCATTACGAGTGATGACACGGCCGGAGCGCCGCGGGTCGGCGTGATCAGCGCGCGGCACGCGGCACGCTGCTGGCCCGGGCAGAACCCCGTGGGCCGGAGATTTCGCGTTCGAGGAACCACGAGCGCATGGGCGACGGTGGCGGGCGTCGCGGCTGACCAGATGACGACGCGAGCGGTGCCCGACATGCCGCAGCCGGTCTACGTCCCGGTGACGCAGAGTGCTGACGTTCCGGGGAAAGGCGGGGGCGTCTTGGGCTTCTTCCCCGCGAGCATGCTGTTCGTCCGGGCAAAGGGCGACCCCGCAACGCTCACCGGCGCGGTCCGTGCGGCAATCCGCCGCATCGACCCGAGGCAATCGTTCGAGATCGTGGGGCGAGTGGACGAGTCGCTGCGACGTCAGACGGAGGGCACGCCGCTGATCACGCGCATCCTCGGCGGCTTCGGCATGTTTGCGCTGGCCCTCGCCGCGCTCGGCGTCTTCAGCGTGATCAGCTACATGGTGGCCGAACGGACGCGCGAGTTCGGCATCCGCATCGCGCTCGGCGCCTCCCGCGTGGATGTCCTTCGGCTCGTCGTCGGCCAGGCGGCGGTCATCGTGGCGATCGGCGCCGTCGTCTCGATCGCGGGAACGCTCGCTGTCACGCGCATGGCCTTCCCCGAGATGGCGAACGTGGCGGCGACGGACTACATGCTGTGGGCCGGCGTCACCGCGATGCTCGCGCTGGTTGCATTCGCCGCCACCGTCGTGCCGGCCCGCCGCGCCACGCGCGTCCAACCGGTGGTCGCGCTGCGCGCCGAGTGACGGTCACGACACCACCAAGAAGACCACTTCACCAAGAACGAAGACAGCGTCCCACTGGCGCGTGTCCACGAGTTCCAACCCACGAAGACTCGAAGATCACGAAGCGGACAGACAGCTGTGGCGGTCTTCGGCGCCGTGGTTCGACCCAGGGTTGCCCCCGAGAACAGTCGAGGGCGACAGCGCTCACCACGCCCTGAGCTTGTCGAAGGGCGCAAGGCGGCGCGAGCGCTTCCGCTCTTGACCTCGGGTAAAAGTAAGCCGTCGTCTCTTCTTCGTGTCCTCCGTGATCTTCGTGGTTCAACGAATCTCGGTCGCAGCGTGACGGCTCCGATCTTGGTGTCCTTGGTGATCTCGGTGGTTTCAGTTTTGGACGAGCGCTGGCGTCACCCACGCGGTGGTGTTTCTCGTGGTGTGAGCGCGAGCTGCAGCCGCTCCGTTCCCCGGATGATCGAGGCCGCGCGGGCCCGGCCGATTCGCTCCTCGGTCAGCAGGCGGTGGAGGTCGTCGGCGCCTGCAACCAGCGCTCCGTCGAACGCGACGAGAATGTCACCGTCCCGCACGCCGGCCTCCTCGGCGGGACTTTGCGGCTCGACGGACACCACCAGCACCCCGCTCGTCGCCTCCAGCCCGAAGAACCGGACGACGCGCCGAAGCAGCGGGACGTCCTGAACGCCGATGCCGATGTAGCTCCGCCGAACGCGGCCCTGCCGGAGGAGTTGGGGGACGACGAGCTGCGCGGTGCTGATCGGGTACTGCGAAGCTCAAGCCCTGGCCGCCCATGATCATCGCGGTGTTCACGCCGACGACCTCGCCGCCTGCCGTCACGAGCGGGCCGCCCGAGTTGCCCGGGTTGAGCGCAGCGTCTGTCTGGATGATGTTGTCCATCAGCCGCCCGGAGCGCGCGCGCAGCGAGCGGCCCATCGCGCTGACGACACCGGCGGTGATGGTGTGCTGCAGGCCGTACGGGTTGCCGACCGCGATGACCAGCTGACCCGGCCGCAGGCGCGACGAGTCGCCGAAGCGGGCGGCGGCGAGGTCCGGCGCGCTGATCTTCAACACCGCGAGGTCCGTCTCCGGATCGTCGCCGACGAGGTCGGCGCCGTACTCCCGGCCGTCCGGAACCGTCACGGAGATTTGCGCGGCGCCGTCCACGACGTGGCTGTTGGTGAGGAGGAGGCCGTCGGGAGTGAAGACGAAGCCCGAGCCGCCGCCTCGGTCGGGCGTCTCACTGCCACGCGGCCGACGGGTTCGGGCGGCCGGCGCCGCGCGCCTGGTGACGTCCACCTTCACCACGGCGGGGCCAATGGTCTCGACGGCGTGCATCACCGCGCGCGAGTAGGCGTCGAGTGGGTCGTCCGCGTCGTACATCGGTTGGTCGATCGCCAGGTTGTTCATACGCTCACCAATCCTCGTCTTATGCCGCGCCTGACGGCATCCGCGCGATTCGCGGCGCCCAGCTTGGCGAGCACCGACGCGACGTGGAACTTCGCGGTGTGCTCGCTGATGTCCAGGCGGGCGGCGATCTCCTTGTTCGTCAGCCCATCCGCCAGCAGGTCCAGCACCTCCTGCTCGCGCGGAGTGAGGGATTCCCAGTAGTCGCGCGCGTCCTCTCGCCCCGCAGACGCCGTGGCAACTGGCGAGTCCGCCTCGCCGACGCCGCGCGGCGGCGAAGGCGGGACGCCGATCCCACCGTCTGCCGCACCGACAGGCGAGACGCCTGTCCCACCACCGGCCGCGCCGACGTCCGCCGGCAGCACCGCGAACCCGGCGGCGGCTGCCACCAGCGCCGCGCGGAGTTCGTCGCCATCCGCATCTGCGTGAAGCACCGCCCAGCCGGGCAGATCGAGCACACGAAGGCGGGCGGCCGCATCGGCCGGGTCATCTGCCAGCACGGCGACGGCCACCTCGCGCTCATGCTCGGGCGGGCGCCAGGCGTCGTGCGCGCGTTCGTCCGCGAAGAGGATGAGGTCCAGCGGTTCGTTTCCACCGAGGTCGGATTCCTCCGAGTCTTCGGCGTTCGCCACGCGCACCTCGGGCGATTCAACGAGACGACGAAGCGCCTCGCGCATCAACGGAGATGAGGCGACGATTTGCACGAGCACGTTGCGCACCGACAGGCGGGACGCCTGTCCTACGCCTCTGACGCACCGACAGGCGAGACGCCTGTCCTACGTCCCTGACGCACCGACAGGCGGGACGCCTGTCCTTACGACCGCTGACGCTGACGCACCGACAGGCGGGACGCCTGTCCTACACCGCTGACGCTCCGACAGGCGGGACGCCTGTCCTACATTCCAGACTGGGCGTGACCTGCAGCACCCGCGGCTCGCCGCCCCGAATGATGTCGACGGCCCGCGGCTTGCCACTGCGATCGCCGGTCAGGAGCGAGAGCAGTTGCTCGTGGTCCTCGACGACGTGGCCGTCGAAGCCCAGGATGATGTCGCCGAGCATGAGGCCCGCCTGCTCGGCCGGGCTGCCTGCCGCCGTCGCCACCACGAGCAGGCCCACCTCCTGCACGCGGCCGCCGCGGAGCTGTTCGGGCAGGCGCACCGGCTGCGCGCTGACGCCCAGGTAGCCGCGCCGCGTGGACCCGTGCGCCGAGATCGATTCGGCCACCTGCCAGGCGATGGCGACGGGGATGAACAGCGGCATGCCGCGCAGGCTGGCGCCGGTCGCAATCGCCACCACGCGCCCGGCTCCGTCCACGAGCGGCCCGCCGGCTCCCAGGGGATGCAGGCGGACGTCCGCCCGGACGACCTGCTCGATGGTCCGTCCGCGCCCCGTCCGCAGCGGGCCACCGACGACCGACACGATCCCGGCACTCGCCGCGAGCGCGCCACTCCACGTTCGTGCAAAGGCCAGGACGAACTGCCCCGGTCGAGGTTCGGCCCCGCGCTCGATCGGCGCGGCCGCCAGGCCCGGCACCCGAAGGACCGCGAGGTCCGTCGCGGCGTCGGCGCCCGCGTATTCGGCCGGGCGGTTCTCGCCCGACCCATCTCGCACGAGCAGGCCGCTGTCCCTATCGACGCTGTGCGCGGCGACGAGGATCCGTTCCGGTGCGAAAACGGTCCCGGTGGCCGGACGCGTGCGGCGCCCGCCTACCTGGACGACGCGCCCGGCCGCCCCATCGGCCAGCGAAACGAGTTGATCCGAGAGTTGTTCGAGAACGTTGGCTCCAGTCATGTTCGGCCCTCCCACCCCAGACTAGAGCGCTGCGGCGACGCGCACATCAGCCGATCGGGCAGGTTCGAATGCCCACAACCATCGGCCGCACCGACAGGCGAGACGCCTGTCCGACCGTTCACCGCTGAGGCGCAGAGGACGCAGCGGCGACACCGAGATCGGCCTGTCGCCAGCTCGTCGCATGACGCGAGACGCCCGTCCTTCTACCGGCAACCGGCAGATCACTCGACAGCCGAAGCGGGTCACCGAAATCGACAAATCGGCAAATCGCAAAATCGTCAAATTGACCCGCGGGCCTGCCTGTCCTACCGCTGTCGGCGACATCCGAGAGAAAAACGGTTGTCTCCGGCGGGCGGCGCGGCTAGACTGCAAAGGATCGGGCAGCCGGCGCACAGTCGGCCGGGCCGCCCGTTGGTGGTGAAGTGAAAAAAGTCGACATGGAACCCCCAAGTTGCAGTGATTCTCTGATTGACCCGGCCCGCGTGGCGCGTCACGGGACGCGCGACGACCGCCCGGAAACTGCCGCGAGCTCACGGCCCTAGGGCTCCTCCTCGAGGCACATTTCCGAGCCGGGCCACAACCTGGCAGAGGGGAATGTGCCGATGATCCTCACGGTCTCCCTGCACACGACGGCCTTGATCCGGCCCGCCGTCGCCGCTCCGCGGCCATGGCGTGGGCAACCTGCATTCGCCGCGGCACCGCTGCGGCGGGGCGAGCCGCCACAACGGGTGTCTCTCGCGTTCCTGGGCATCGAACCCGCGCGATCCGAGAGGACCCCGTCATGTACTGGATCAGCAAGACCTTTCACTATCTGAACCGCCTCCGGCGGCGGTTGCTCATCTTCTTCGCCGTCCTCGGCCCCGGCATCATTGTCATGGTCGCGGACAACGACGCCGGCGGCATCTCCACCTACGCCGTCACCGGGTCGAAGTACGGCTTCTCGCTGCTGTTCATCTTCATCCTCCTGGTGCCGATGGCCTACTACGTCCAGGAGATGACCGTCCGGCTGGGGGCCGTCACCAAGCGCGGCCACGCGGAAGCGATCTTCGAAGGCTTCGGCTCGTTCTGGGGCTGGTTCTCGCTGGCCGACCTGGCGATCGTCAACTGGCTCACGCTGGTGACCGAGTACATCGGCATGACGGCGGCCATGAGCATGTTCGGCGTGCCGGCGTGGATCACGATCGTGGCCGTCACGGCGGTGCTGTTCGCGGTCGTCCTCTCCGGGCAAGTACTGGACGTTCGAGAAGCTGACGCTCTTCTTCTGCCTGTTCAACCTGGTCTACATCCCGGCGGCCTTCTGGGCGATGGAAACGCCGACGGCGCCGGCGTGGAGCAAGGTGTTCGACGGCTTCTTCATGCCGCACACCCTGCCCGGCGGGTTCACGGTGGACCTGCTCTTCATCATCCTGGCCAACATCGGCACGACGATCGCGCCGTGGCAGATCTTCTTCCAGCAGAGCGCGGTCGTGGACAAGGGCCTCGACGTCAAGGACATCAAGTTCGGCAAGTGGGACACGCTGGCGGGGGCAACGCTCACGTGCATCGTGGCCGTCTTCATCATCATCGCCACCGGCGCCGCGTTCTACTATCACCGGCCGCCGATCGTCATCGAGGACGCGCGGCAGACGGCCGAGGCCCTCGTGCCGCTGCTGCCGCGCGGGACAGGGTGCCCTGGCGCGGCAAGCTGTTCGCCATCGGGCTGTTCGACGCCGGCTTCCTGGGCGCGCTCTGCATCTCGCTGTCGACGCTCGTGGGCCCTCGGCGAAGTGTTCGGCTGGGCGCACTCGCTCAACACCAGCGTGCGCGACGCCCCCTGGTTCTACCTGTTCTACCTCGGCATGCTGCTGACCGCCGGCGCGGTGGTGCTCATCCCCGACGCGCCGCTCGTCACCATCACGATGTTCGTCCAGGTGGTGGCGGTCACCCTGCTGCCGTCGCTGCTCGTCTTCCTGCTCTGATGCTCAACGACAAGGGCACCATGGGCGAGCACGTCAACACCCGCTGGCAGAACATCGCCAACGGATCGATCGTGGCACTGGTCATCGTGATGTCCACCATGCTGGGCATCCAGACGCTGTATCCCGAGCTGTTCCGGTAAGGAGGGCGCCATGGCGACAGCCAGCCCGAAGCCCCGCAGAACGCCGGCGGATCAGCACCGCGTCCAACGGGCATGCACTTCCTGCACTTCTCGCGAGCTGCTCAAGCGCCCGGTCGTGACCGGTTCGATCCGCAACCGGATCGGCAAGCTCACCGACCTCGTCTTCCAGCAGGCCGAGCCGTTTCCGGAGCTGGTCGGCATCTACATCGACCACGGCTGGGGAAAGCCCACGGAGTTCATCCCGTGGGACAAGGTCGTGAAGATCGAGGAGGACGCGGTCTTCGTGCAGCCGCGCCCGGAGAGCGGCTACCCGCCGTTCGTCGACCAGCCCGGCTGGATCCTGGTGGACAAGCACCTGATGGGCCGGACGATCCTCGACATCGACGGCCGCCGCATCGAGGTCGTGAACGACGTCCGCCTGCTGGATCGCACGGGCCGGCTCCTCCTAGTGGACGTGGACCTCTCGTTCAACGGCTTCCTGCGGCGGTGGGGGCTCGGCTCGGGCAAGTGGGTCAAGGACCGCCTCATCTCGTGGAAGTACGTGCAGCCGCTGTCGCTCGAGGACGCGGTGCCGACCGACCGCGTCAAGCTGTCGGTGACCAAGCGGCCAGCTGCAGGACCTGCCCGGCGAGGACCTGGCCGACGCCCTGGAAGAGCTGTCCGGCAAGGAGCAGCAGGCGCTGTTCTCGGCCCTCGATCCCGAGAAGGCGGCCGAGACGCTGAGCGAGGCCGAGCCGCGCGCGCAGCGGCAGATTGATCGAGGACCTGACGCCGGACCGGGCGCGCGCCGATCTTCGACGGAGATGACCGTCCTGCAGCTCGCGAACCTGTTCGCGTCGCTGCCGCACGAGAAGATGCGCGAGGTGAGCGGCTGGCTGCCGCCCGATGCGCGCGCAAGGCGGTGCAGCAACCTCCTGACCGAGCGCGAGGCGAAGGCGCGCGACATGGTGTCGGCCGAGCTTCGTCGCGCAGCCGGCCATGGCGCAGGTGAGCGACGTGCTGCACCGAGATCCGCGGCGCCGGGTACGAGCCGCGCAGCGCTCTCCTATCTCTACGTGGTCGCCGATGAGGCGCCCATGCTCCAGGGCGTCGTGGACCTGCGCGACCTGGTGCTGGCGCCGGACGACACGACGCTGGCCGACATCATGATCGTCGCCGGTCGTCGCCGCGCAGGACACCGATCTGCGCGAGGACCTGGAGAAGATGTTCGAGAAGTACGGCTTCGGGATGATGCCGGTGGTCGACGACGCAGGACCGCCTGCTCGGTGTCATCCGCTACAACGACGTCATGAAGGCGCCGGAGCTGAATACGTAATCAGACCCGGATTGGCGAATGGCGAGTGCGATTGGCGACTGACGATTGGGCCGAGTGACCTTATTCGTCACTCGCCATTCGTCAATCGTCAATCGTCAATGCATTTCTCGGGTGAGATGCCCATGCCCCGAGTCAAGCTGTCTGTCGGCGGGAAGATCGTGCTGTGGACGCTGCAGTTCTATCTCATCGGCCTGCTGGCGCTGATCCTCGTGCGGTTCCTGCGCATCTTTTGAGCACGCGCCCGCGCCGGAACCTCACCTTCCTGAGCTCGAACCAGACCACGCCCTTCGGCTGCGCTCAGGACGTGGTCGTGCCTCGCGCGCGTCGTCCCCACCTGATCTTCCTCAGCTCGAACCAGACCACGCTCGCGGCGCCGAAGAGCACGCAGAAGAAGACGTCCGACGGCGTCAGGTAGGAGAAGTGGAACACGCGGCGCAGCGCCGGGATGTAGAGCGCGCACGCCAGGAACGCCGCCGCCCCGCCCGTCACCCACCACAGCGCCTTGTTCGGCGTCCGGAGCCTCCTGGCGGCCGTCTCGGTCCACGACCGGTTCACGAAGATCAGCCCCAGGTTCGCGACGATGAGCGTCGAGAACGAGAGGGCGCGCGCCTCGTCGTCTCCGTATCCGAGCAGCAGCGCGGCCGCGTAGAACGTCACCACCGCGATCAACACGCCAAGGCCCTGCAAGAGGCTGTAGGAGAGCGTCTGCCGCCCGAACAGCCGCTCCCGCGGGTCGCGCGGCGGTCGCAGCATCACGTCGCTCTCCTCGGCCTCCGCCTCGAACACGACCGAGCATGCCGGATCGATGATCAGCTCGAGAAAGACGATGTGAACCGGCAAGCAGGGCGAGTGGCCACCTGAAGAAAACGGGGATGAGCGACATCCCGGCGATCGGCACGTGGATCGCGAAGATGTACGCCATCGCCTTCTTCAGGTTGTCGAAGATCCGGCGGCCGAGCCGCACCGCCTGCACGATGGACGTGAAGTCGTCGTCCAGGAGCACCAGCGAGGCCGACTCGCGCGCCACGTCGGTCCCGCGCCCACCCATGGCGATGCCGATGTGGGCGGACTTCAAGGCGGGCGCATCGTTCACGCCGTCGCCGGTCATGGCGACCACCTCGCCGTTGGCCTTGAGCGCCTCGACGAGCCTCAGCTTCTGCTCGGGTACGACGCGCGCGAACACGTTGGTGCGCGCGACGCACGCCCGGAGCCCCTCCGTGCCCATGCCGTCCAGCTCCGGGCCGGTGACGACCGTGTCCACGTGCAGCCCCACCTGCCGAGCGATGTTGCGCGCGGTCCCCGGGTAGTCCCCGGTGATCATCACGACGCGAATCCCCGCCGAGTGGCACTCCCTGACCGCCGCGACGGCCGTCGGCCGGACGGGATCCTCGAGGCCGACGAGGCCGAGGAACTCGAAGACGAAGTCGTGCTGGCCGCCCGGAAGCTCGGCGGGCCTGAACGAGGCGCGCGCGACACCGAGCACGCGCAGGCCCTCGGAGGCCAGTTGCCGCCACCTGCCGCGACACATCCGCCATCGCTCCATCGTCCAGGTGGCACAGGTCGGTCACCGCCTCGGGCGCGCCTTTCGCCGCGATCACATAGTCGTGCGTCTCGCGCGATCTCCAGACGCGCGACATTGCGAGCAGCTCCTGGTGAGAGCGGGTATTCGCGGACGAGCGTCCAGTCCTCGTGCAGGTGCTCGCTTTGCGCCAGGTAGTGCTCGCCGAGGCGGCGAAATGCCTTCTCCATCGGGTCGAACGGATCGCGGTGGCTGGCGAGGATGGCAAACTCGACCACTTCGTGGAACGCCTCGGGCAGCACATGGCCCTCGGCCCGCACGTCCCAGTCGGCGTCGCCTACCCGCAGGCGCCTGACGGCCATCTGGTTGAGCGTGAGCGTGCCGGTCTTGTCCACGCACAACACGGTGGCCGCGCCAAGCGTCTCGATGGCGGCCACGCGCCTCGTGAGCACGTGGCGCTAGCGACAGCCGCCACGCGCCGAGCGCCAGGAAGATGGTGAGGACGACGGGAAACTCCTCGGGGAGCGTCGCCATCGCGAAGGTGATGCCGGCCAGCAGTCCGTCCAGCCAGTTGCCGCGGGTGAGGCCGTAGACCACGACGACGAGCACGCAGAAGACGGCGCCGAGCGCCGCCAGCCGGCGAACGAGCAGGCGCGTCTCGCGCTCGATCGCGGTGGCTTCCGGCTCCAGCGACTGCAGCGCCCGGCCGATCTTCCCGAGTTCGGTGCGGCCCCCCGTCGCTTCGACGCGTGCCACACCCTGCCCGGCTACGACGAGCGTTCCCGAGTAGAGGAACGGGAGGTCGTCGCCGCCGGGGCGGGCCATGGTGGCCGTCCGTCGCGCCCGCCCGCTTCCTCACCGGCACCGACTCGCCCGTGAGCAGCGATTCGTCCACCGTGAGGCCGATGCCGTCGAGCAGGACCCCATCCGCCGGCACGCGGTCGCCCTCGGCCAGCATGAGGAGGTCGCCCCGCACGACGTCGCGTCCGGGTATCCGCTTGCGCTCGCCGTTGCGGATGACCAGCGCGCGCGGGCTCGACAGGTCTCGGAGCGCCTCGAGCGCGCGCTCGGTTTTTCGCTGCTGGTAGAGCGTGATGCCCATCACCACCAGCACGAACGCCAGCAGCAGGAGCCCTTCAGAGAGGTCGCCGACGAGCAGGTAAATGGACGCCGCGGCGACGAGAAGGAGGAACATCGGCTCTCGGACCACCTCGAGCGCGATGCCTACGAGCGTCTTGGGTCGCGAGGCCGGCAGTTCGTTGGGGCCGTCCTGAGCCAAGCGGCGTGCCACGTCATCCTGAGAGAGTCCTCGGACGGATGCGAGGTCGAACGGCTGGGGCTCGGTCGGCTGCACGCTGCCGGCTGGCATCCCGCCATTATCTCATCCAACGAGGTGGGGATGAGTCTTGCAATGCGAATCGGGCAGGACGCCGGAACGACTGACGGCCCTGGGTGGAGTCGATGATGATTGGAAAACGGAACCTGGCCCCCGAGCGGGGGCCGAACGTGTGGGACCGACACGACTGGAACGCCGACGCCGCGAAGAACCGGTGGCTGACCGGCATCGGGGGCGCGGCCATCGCCGCGGCGGGTGCGGCGCTGGCGGCGGTCGGTGGCTCGATGATCTACCGTGCCACGCGGACACCGGCGTCGGGCGACGTGGAACCAGCCAACCTCGACGCCCTCCCCCGGCAGGCCAACCGCCTGGAGGACGTCATCGCCAGCGAGTCCGACCAGTCGTTCCCAGCCAGCGACGCGCCGTCGTGGACGCCGACGACAGGAGCGACGGGGTGGAGGGAGTGACGGGCACTGCCGGGTTCAGCGTGTCTCCAAACCCTCGGCGATCTCCACCTTCAGCTTCTGCGACTGCTTCGTCTTCCCGTGGGTCAGCGTCAGTTCGGTACTCGCCGGGTCTCACGAACTTCGCGCCCTGGCCGCCGTACTCCGTCAGGAACTCCTTCGACATCTTGAGGTCCCACGCGACGCGGCCGAAGCCCGGGGTTCCCGGCGCGGTCAGGTTCGCGACCGCCTGTTTGCCGGCGTTCGTGACGGCGATCTTCACCGGCTCGCCCGTGAACTCCTTCACGAAGAACGTGATCAGCGCCCCGTCCGGCGGGTTCGCACCGCGGTAGACGCCCGTTGTCCCTTCCTCCTCGACCCAGGCTGGCAGCATGTTCGTGCCGAACGCCGGGCGCGGCGGGAACAGGTACGCGTCCTGGCCCGTCGTTTCCTGCGTCAACGCCTCGAGCGGCCGGATGTCGTCCAGGACGAAGAGGCTGCGGCCGTGCGTGGCGATCACCAGGTCGCGGTCGCGCTTCTGGATGACGAGGTCGTCCACGGCAACGGTCGGAAGCCCGGGGTACTTCAGCCAGCTGCCGCCTCGGTCGAAGCTGACGTACAGCCCGAACTCGGTTCCGGCGAACAGCAGGTTCTGGTTTGACGGATCTTCCCGCAGCACCTTGACGGGTCCGTTGGCCGGGAGATTCCCGGCGATGCTCTGCCACGTCTTGCCGCCATCCGGCGTCCGGAACGCGAACACCGAGTAGTTGCCGAGCCGGTGCGCGTCCACCACGAGGTAGGCGGCCTGGGTGTCGAAGTGGCTCGCCTCGATCCGCGTCATCCACTGCCCTTTCACGGCAGCCGGCAGGTTGCCGGTCAGATCCGTCCACTGCCCGCCGCCGTCCTGCGTGATCCACACCTTCCCGTCGTCGGTGCCGGCCCAGAGCACGCCCGCCTTCATAGGCGACTCGGACAGCGTGTAGACGATGCCGAAAGTCTCGGCGCCGCTACCGCTGGCGAGGATGCGCTTCACGTCCTGTGTCGTGAGGTCGGGGCTGATGGCGCGCCAGCGCTCGCCGCGGTCCGTCAGCGCGAACACGCGGTTGCCGCCAAGGAAGATCGTGCCTTTCTCGTGTGCGCTGGCGATGAGCGGCGAGTTCCAGTGGAAGCGGAACGCGGGCTGCCCCTCGGGCGGCTCCGGCCGCAGGGACTTGGTCTCGCCATTCCGGACATTGAAGCGGTAGAAGTCCGCCGACTGCGACTCGGTGTAGATGACGTTGGGATCGGCCGGATCGAACACGCATGAGAAGCCGTCGCCTCCGCCGATCATGATCCAGTCCGTGTTGAGGATCCCGGCCTTGGTCCACGTCCGGCTCGGACCCAGCCAGTTCGAGTTGTCCTGCAGCCCGCCGCAGATCCGGTACGGCACGCTGTCATCGGTGGAGATGCGGTAGTACTCGCCGGCCGCCATCCGGTTCATCAGGTCCCAGCGCTTGCCGCCGTCGTAGCTCTGATACGGGCCGCCGTCGGTCCCGAGGAGGACGCGCTTCGGGTTGCGCGGATCGACGACGAGCGCGTGGCAATCGGGGTGGACGTTCTTGAAGCAGTCCTCGCGGAACGTCTTCCCGCCATCGTCCGACACGTGGAGCATGAAGCCGAGGACGTAGACGCGCTGGTCGTTTTCCGGATCCACGCGGATCTGGCTGAAGTAGAACGGCCGCGGGTTCAGGGCGTTCATGCGCGTCCAGCTCTCGCCGGCGTCCTCCGAACGGAAGACACCGCCGGCCTTGCTCAGGTTGTTGTCGATGTTCGACGTGCCGCCTTCGTAGCTCTGGACCACCGCGTAGACGACCTTGGGGTTCTTTGCGTAGACGGCCAGGCCGATGCGCCCCGCCTGCGCGGGCAGGCCCTTCTCCAGCTTCTTCCAGGTCGCGCCGCCGTCCGTGGTCTTGAAGATGCCGCCCAGGTCCTTGCCGTCGGTGACGTCGGGCCCGGACGAGAACGACCACGGCGTGCGCATCCGCGCGTAGAGCACCGCGTAGAGGATGTCGGGATCGGACGGGTCGATCGCGACGTCGCCGCACCCGACCTTGTCGCGGAACCCGGCAGCGGCCTGCAGCACCGCCTTCCACGTCTGCCCGCCGTCGGTGGTCTTGAAGAGCCCGCGCTCGGGGCTGGGCGTCCACAGATCGCCCATGACGGCTACCCAGGCCGTCTTCGGATCCTTGGGATGCACGACGACGCGCGGGATCGTCTTGCTGTCCTTGAGGCCGACGTTCTTCCAGGTGCCGCCGCCGTCAGTCGACAGGTAGACGCCGTCGCCCCACTGGGAACTGTTGCGGTCGTTCGCTTCGCCGGTGCCGACCCAGATCGTCTTCGAGTCGGATGGCGCGACGGCGACAGCGCCTACCGCGGCCACGGTCTCCTTCTCGAAGATCGCTTCGAAGGTGCCGCCGTTGTCGGCCGTCTTCATCACGCCGCCCGTTCCGAGGCCCACGTAGAACGTCGCCCCGTCCTGGGGGTCGAGCGCGATCTCGGAGACGCGTCCGCTCATCGTCGCAGGCCCGATGCTGCGCGGCTTGATCGCCTCGAGCGCGACCGTTGACATCTTCGGTCCGGCGAGCGCGGGCTGGGCGGCCGCGGGCGCCGCCGCACTCGGCTTCGCCGACGTCGGCTTGGAGGTCTGAGCGGTTGCGGGCGCGACAAGGAGAACGAGAGCGAGAACGGCGAAGGCGAGACGTTTCGGCATGGTACGAATCTACCATGCCGAAGAGCTGACAAGAATGAGCCACGGGCGTGCAAGAGTGCAAGGAGGGTGCAAGAGTGCACGAGTGCACGAGAGTGGGGGGCATCCGCTGGCCCGCCGCGAGCGCCGCCGAAGGCGTGGGAAGGCCGGCTCTTTCACCGTCTCTTCGACGTCGGCCGACGTCGGCCGGTCCACGATGGCGCGGCGTCCCGCCTGTCGTGTACGACGGCGCGGATGGGCAACCGCGCCGCTCTCTCACCCTCGTCAGCGCAACCAACGCGGCCGTTTCGACGTCCAAAGAAGAGGCCGGCGGAGCGCGCGGGAGCACTGGACAGCGGCGTCGGCGAAGCCTACATTGATGGAAGCTGTCGGACTCCCGCCGCACGACAAAACAAGGAGCAGCAGAATGGCTCCGGCCCTGGTCGTTGAAGACGACGTGTTGCGTCGGGCTCGTGCCGAATACCTCGAGATGCCGGGGTTGCGGCTGACGCGAGCCCAGGCCCAGCGCTTGTGGGGATTGGATACCCGCACGTGCGAGCAGCTGCTGAGCGCCCTTACGGAAACCCGGTTCCTCGCAAAGACCCGCGACGGCGCATTCGTCCTCTCCTCGTCGCGGATCTAGCGATCCGGGTTGTCATGCGTGGCGCAACGCTCCGGCGTTGCTTGTCTGCCCGGCAGATTCGAAGGTGCGGGATCCTCGTGGTCGGTTCGTCCTGACTCGGATCCCGCACCGACCTCCGCAACACGTTTCCCTCTGGCCACCTTCGGCTCCGGCAGCACTCCCTCGGCCACGTACCAGGGATGCATGTCCACGACGAGCCGGCCGGCCCGCACGGCCGGGTCCTGCGAAGCGACCGCCTTGGCCGCATCAACCGAATCGAGCTGGAAGACGAAGATCCCGCGGAGCCTCTGCTCTTCGATGAACGGCCCTGCGGCCACCAGTTGCCCGGCGTCGGCCATCGCGCGGATGTGGGCCATGTGGCCCGCCTGGATGCGCTCCGTTTCGGGATCCGACTCCGTCTTGCGATTGGGCCCGGCGAGGAGGAACGCGAGCTGGTAGGGGACCATCTTGTCGTCGGCGTCGGGGTGGGTCTTCTTGTTGGCGAAGTACGCGTCGCCAATCTTCTCCGGGCCCCACCACGTGAGGAGGTCGAGCGCCAGGCGGCCGGATTGAATCAGCGGGTCGTCCTTCAGCATCGCGTCCACTTTCTCGCGGACGCCGCTTTTGAAGATGAAGATCCCGCGGTAGTCGCCCTGGTCACCGATCGGGCCGGCGCCGACGAGGAGCCCGGCGTCTGCCATCCGCCCCATGTTCTCGCGGTGGGCGCGCTGCAGGGTGTCGGCCTCGGTGCCGGTCGCCGGCGGGACGTTGCCGCGGCGCAGCACGCCAAACAGGTACACGTCCATGCCGGCGGGCGGCTTCGGAGCCTGGGCGCTGGCAGGGACAATCAGCACGGCGAGGCACAGACCGGCAACCAAGACGGCTCGGCGCACGAAAACTCCTTTGAAGGTGAGAGTCTTGATTATACGCGGCAAGCCCGGGGCTGTGGACGGGAGGATCCAATCCGCGTCGAATTGATGGATGGGATCACGACACCCGGTCCTCCTCGTTGTCGACGATGAGGCGCCGGCGCGGCGTGCCGTGGAGGATGCACTGCTCCGCAGGTTCGGTGCGGATTACGCCGTCCGGGCGGCGTCCTCGTCCGAAGAGGCCCTGACGGCTCTGAAGACGCTTGCCGCGGAGGGCGTCGACGTCGCCCTCGTCCTCGCCGCCCAGTGGCTGCCGACACTGACCGGGATCGAGTTGCTCGCGCAGGTGCGTGACCTGCACCCCGCGGCGAAGCGCGTGCTCCTGATCTCCTTCGGTGACGGCCGCGCCGCCGGGCCGATCCTCGAGGCGATGACCTTCGGCTGGAATCGGCGCCGCGCCGAACGTCGTCGTGCGCCTGCACACGCGCATCGTGGACGGTGGTGGCACGCGGCGGCTCGAGCGCCTCGTTCTCGAGGATGTTGCCACCGGGGCGCGCGCCGACGTGTCAGCCGACGCGCTCTTCCTCCTCATCGGCTCACGCCCGAGGACGGAGTGGATCGCGCCCCGCGTCGCCCGGGACGAGAAGGGGTTCCTGTTGACCGGAAGGGATCTCCCGCCCAGCGCATGGCCGCTGGCGCGCGCCGCGCTTCCCAACGAGACGAGCGTGCCTGGTGTCTTCGCGGCCGGCGACGTGCGCCACGCGACCATGAAGCGCGTGGCCTCTGCGGTCGGCGATGGTGCGGCGGCCGTCGCCCAGGTGCACGAGTACCTCGCGCACCGTTGACGCGGGCTCAATGGGCGGCGATGAAGGCGTCGAGCTCGGCGTGCCACGCGCCTGGCTCGAACGTCCCGGGGTCGGTTCCCTCTCCGAAGAGCAGGTCGACCAGGTACCGGGGCCGCCGGCCGCCGATGTGCATCGCCTTCACGCACGACACGCAATAGACCACGACGTCCTGCCGCGGCATCGACGCGGCGCGGCTTCGCATCTGCGCCTTGACCTCCTCCTCGGGCACGACGCCGAAGAAGGTGTCGCCGCAGCACACGGCGTGCGTGCGGGTGCAGGCGGGCTCGACCACGCGGATGTGCATCCGTTCGGCCAGGCGCCGGACGGCGGCGTGGACGCGCGCCTCGGTGCGCGTCGGGCAGGCGTCCTGCACGCTCATCTCGGCGCCGCCGTAGTCCGGGAAGGGAAAGTCAACGCGGTCTGCCAGCACCTCCCACAGCGAGACCGTCGAGATGCCGGGGTCCAGCTCGCGGTACCGCCGGTCACACCCGGCGCAGGTGTTGATGATGCGTGTGCCGCGCTCCAGGCCAGGCTCGTGGCGGCAGCAGGTGAGATGGCCTTTCACGTTGCCGACGAGGCGGTCGAGGTGTTCCAGCACTCGGCTTGCGAGGGCCGGCTTGTAGATCATCAACGCGCAGCCGGGCGCGTACACGTGCGTCACGAGGTCCTCCGCGGTCAGGGTTACGGAGGGTACCTCGGATGGTCCGCGGACATCTATCCGTTTCTTGCGGCGAATCCTCCACACGCGGTGTTCGCGCGAGCGTTCGCCCGGCGGGTTCGCGACACCCCTCGCCGTCCTCACGCCCCGTCGCCGACGTACAGGCGCGCCGCCTTCTCGGCCGACGTCGTGATGCCCTTGATCAGCGCCGAGCTGAACCCTTCGTGTTCCATCCTGTTGAGCCCGGCGATGGTGCACCCGCGCGGCGTCGTCACCTTATCGATCTCGGACTCCGGGTGGCTGGTGGCGGTCAGCAGCAGGGTGGCGGCGCCCTTCGCCGTCTGGGCCGCGAGGAGCAGCGCCTGGTCCGGGTGGAAACCGATCTCGATGCCCCCCTGCGAGGCGGCGCGGATGGCGCGCAGGAAGAACGCGATGCCGCACGCGCAGAGCGCGGTCGCTGGGATCATCAGTTCTTCCGGGATGACGAGCGTCTCGCCCACCGCGCCGAACAACCCGGCCGCCACCTCGAGCGCCCCTCCCGCCTCGTCGTCCGACGCCAGGCACGTCATCGACTCCCGGATCGCGATGGCCGTGTTCGGCATGGCGCGCACGACTGGAACCTTGTCGCCGACGTAGCGTCGCAGTTCGCGAATGGTGACGCCCGACACGAGCGAGATCAGCACGGGGAGGTGAGCCGCGATATCTGCTTGGATCTCCCCCAGGACCGACGCGAGTTGCTGCGGCTGCACGGCGACGATGACGACCTGCGCGACGCGCACCGCCGCGTGGTTGTCGCGTTCGACCCGGTAGCCCTCGCGCGCGAGGTCGTCGAGCAGATGCGCCTGGCGGCGGGTGATCATGACGCGGTCCCTGGAGCACAGGCCGGCGGCCGTCACGCCTCTCGCCAACGCCACGCCGATGTTGCCGCCACCGATGATCGCCAGGCTGCGGTCCTGCCACGCCTGGTCCCGCGCCTGCGGGACCGATTGGTTGAGGGTCTCCATCAACGCCTCTTCTTTTGTGAGTGAACGCCGTTCCAGTCGATGATGCGCCTCGGGTGACCGGCAATCAACCCGGGAGCACGACTGCGAAGCGTAGGGGCGAAGCTTCCGCTTCGCCCTCAGAGGTGTCGAGACCTGCTTGCGCGCTGGCGTCGCGCAGGGCGACAATCGTCAGACGATGATTCTGAAGTCCGTTTGGGCCGTGATCGCCGGCGTGCTCGTCGTCGTCATCGGCAGCACGCTCGTCGACTTCGTCTTGCACGCCATGGGCGTCTTCCCGCCCGTTGGACAGCCGCTCAGCGATGCCCTCGCGATCCTGGCTACGAGCTATCGCATCGTGATCAGCATCGGCGCCGCGTGGCTCACGGCCCGACTCGCTCCGAGCCGGCCAATGAAGCACGCTCTCATGCTTGGCGTTGTGGGCGTCGTGTTAGGCCTCGTGGGCGTCGTGGCAACCTGGAACATGGGACTCGGCCCGAGGTGGTACGCCATCCTGCTGGCCGTGCTGGCGATCCCACAGTGCTGGGCCGGAGGTTGGATCTATGAGCGGCAGTCTGGCAGGCGCTGAACTCCGGCGTGATGGCCTTTGGCACCAAACGACGACGGGGCCGGCGAGCCTGGTTACGGTGGACCCGGACGGAAACCCCGTCCTCGTCGATCAGCACTGTAAGGCGCGGACGGGCGGCAGCGCCAGGCGCGCTGTCTCCCGCGTCCCGCGCGCGTGATACGATTCGGCTCGTGTCGGCTCGGCCGCGCAGTTCCCCACCTTCACGCGCCCGTAGCTCAGGCGGATAGAGCACCGGCCTTCTAAGCCGGGGGTCGCTGGTTCGAGTCCAGCCGGGCGCGCCAACCTTCGCACCTCCCACAACTCCTTGTCGGTGCTACGGTTGGCAAGCCAGTCAGTTCTCTTCCTGCTCTTCTCAATACGACCCTCGGGCAAGGCCAAATCGGGCACGACTGACAATTGGCAGACAATTCGTCGTGGCTCGATGTGGCCGGCCATTGTGCTCTCCGCGTGGACTACTGACGCTCGTTCCGTACGTGGGGTCCGGATTCAGTCGGACCTGGAGCGAGTGCGCTACTCGCCCACTGCCTCTCCGACTGCAGGCTCAGGACGACTCGAGCCAACCGCGAGCCGCAGCTGCCGTCGCCGCTCCCAGACCCCCGTCATCGCGAGCCTGAGTTCCTCGTCGGTGATGGTCAGGTACCGCGGGGTGTCGGGGACTCGCGGCGGTAGCCTTCAGTTTGACTTCAGCTAACCGGAGACCTACACTCCTCTCGTCACGCGAGAGGACCGACCTATGGCCAAGACGGATCTGCTTCAGGGCACCCTCGACTTGCTCGTTCTGAGGATCCTCGCCCGCGGTCCCAACCACGGGTGGGGGATCTCCAACCGCATTCGGCAGATGTCGAATGACGGTCTCACGGCCAGCCAGGGCTCGCTCTACCCCTCACTGCATCGTCTCGAGGTCGGCGGATACGTGATCTCCGAGATGGTCCCATCCGAGAACAACCGGCGGGCGCGTGTCTACAAGCTGACCGCGGCGGGCCGGCGGCGGCTGCAGTCGGAGACCGAGAACTGGGAGCAGTTCGTGCTCTCGATGAAGCGGATCCTGCAGGGCGCGTAGGCGCCGGATCAAGGCTTCGCCATGAACCCAGAACGGAGACCAAGTCTGTTCGTACGGGCGGTCGCCAGGATCCGTGCCCTCACCACGCGCGGGCGCGCGGAGGCAGAGCTCGAGGAGGAGCTGCGTTTCCACGTCGAGATGGAGACCCGAGCGAACATCGAACACGGCATGACGCCTGGAGACGCCCGCCGAGCTGCGTTGCGCGACTTCGGCGGCGTGACGCAGACGACCGAGGCGGTGCGCGACGTGCGCCGTTTGCCCTTGATCGAACACGTCGTTCAGGACGTAAGGGGAGCGCTCCGCCGCGTGAAACGTGAGCCGGGCTTTGCCGCGGCCGTCGTTCTGACGATAGGACTGGCGATCGGGCTCGCAACGACCCTCTACGCCGTCGCCGCCGGCGTCTTGCTGCGGCCGCTTCCATTCGACAGGCCCTCAGAGCTCGTGCAGGTGTGGAAGACCACGCCCAAGTGGGGCCGCGTTGCCGTATCCGTCCCTGAGTTCCTCGAGTGGCAGTCGGAGTGCCGCTCTTTCGCAGCGCTCGGAGCCGCCCGGTTCGCTGGCTTTCACATGTCGACGCCGGGCGGGTCGGAGTGGGCCGAAGGGGTCGCGGTCTCGTCGAGCCTCTTCCCACTACTGGGAGTGAAGCCGCTTCTCGGTCGCTTGTTCCGCGTTGGCGAGGACCAGGCCGGATACAACCACGTCGTGGTGCTCGACGAAGGCTACTGGCGGCGCGCCTTCGGTGCCGACCCGACGGTAATCGGCCGCCGGGTCCACGTCGCCACCGACGACCGGCGGTACGAGGGAACGGATTCCCTGGAGGTCGTCGGTGTCGTGCCGTCATCCGTTCGTCTCCGCTACAGTCCGTCGGCGCAGCATTTCGACCTGTACGTCCCGCTCACGCCGCATCCCCTGGAACGCCAACCCTCCGCCAGAAACGGGGTGTCCTTGTGGGTGTTCGGCCGACTACGCGCCGGCGTTGCACCTGAGCAGGCAAGAGCCGAGGTCGAAACCGTCTTCAAGAGGCGCAGCTCGCAGTTCATTCGGCAAGTGCCGGGTGCCAGCGTGGAGGTCTCGAACCTGCACGCCGATCTGCTTGGACAGACGCGGCCGGCGTTCCTGCTCCTCTCAGCCGCCATCCTCGTCGTCCTGCTCATCGCCGGCGCGAACCTGATCAATCTGCTCCTCGCCTGCGGCGTGCGCCGCTCCGAAGAGCTCGCGACCCGGCTCGCACTCGGCTGCTCGCGCGGCCGTCTCGTGCAGCAACTTGTCAGCGAACACGTGGTCGTCGCGATAGGCGGCGGCGTGCTCGGCGCGCTCATGGCTCTGACGGCCACCCCCCTCGTGGCGCGCCTTGCGCCGGCTACGCTGCCGAGACTCGACCAAGTGCGGTTCGACGTTTCCGCCGCCGGCTTTGCCCTCATCCTCGCCTGCGGTTTCGGCCTGACCTTCAGCCTCCTGTCCGCGTTGGTGGTGTCGCGGCCAGGCGTCCTGGGTCTGGTGCCCGGGCGCCCATTCACGGCCGGCCGCCGAATCCGGCTGCGCTCGGCCCTCGTCGTCGCCGAGGCGGCACTGGTAGTCGTCCTGCTCGCGGGAGCAGGACTCGTTCTCAGTAGTTTCTTGCGCCTGTCGCGCGTGGAGCTCGGATTCGATCCGCACAACGTGTTCGCCGTCGAGACCATCGCCCCGCGCGACTACTGGAAGGCTCACGCCGCCGCCCGTGCGGAGACCCTGGCACGGTTGCGCGCCCGCCCAGGCATCATCGAGGCGAGCTGGGCGACCGACCTGCCGTTTTCCGAGCGTCCGCTGTGGTCGTACCGCTTGGCGGACGGGAGCGAGCACAACGGCATGGTCATTGGCGCCACTCCGGGTTTCCTTCGTTCGCTACGCGTGCCGCTTCTGTCGGGACGCCTGCTGACCGAAGCGGACGAGGCCGCGCCACGAACAGCGATCGTCAGCCAGAGTCTGGCCCGAAGCCTGTTCCCCGCCGGCAACGCAGTCGGCCAACGCGTCGGCATCGAGGAGTGGTACGAGATCGTCGGGGTCGTAGGAGACGTCACCGAGATCGCATCCGTGCGCAACGGCACGCTGCGCGAGAAGGGTCTGAACCGCGCCACGATTCCTCAGATTTACCTACCGTCGACGGCCGTGCTAGACCTGTGGCCGAACCTGGTCGTCCGCGGCGACGGCAGCGTTCGGAACCTGTTGGCGCTGGTGCTGGCGGACCTGCACGCGGTGGCGCCAGTGGTCTCGGTGCGCGGGACCTGCACGCTCGACGACCGCGTCGCCAGCGCCGGCATCGACACGCGCTTCTACGCTGGCATCCTGGGCACGTTCGCCGTCGTGTCCTTCGTGCTGGCGGCCGTGGGGCTTTTCGGCGTGCTTGCGTACGACGTGACGCGGCGGTCGCGCGAATTCGGCGTGCGCCTCGCTCTGGGTGCGTCAGCGTCAGCCGTTCGCCTCCTCGTCCTCAGGCAGGCGCTCATCATGGCTGGTGGCGGCGCGGTGGTCGGCCTCTCGCTGGCGCTGGCGGGAGGTCGTGCCATTAAAGGCTTCCTGTTCGAGCTCTCGCCGTCCGACCCCTGGACGTTGACGGCGTCGGTGTTGGTCCTGACGATTGGCGGCCTGGTTGCCGCCTACCTGCCTGCGCGCCGCGCATCCCGCATCGATCCGATGGCAGCGCTCAGGTGTGAGTAACCCTTCAGGGCGTCGCTCCGACAATTGCCCGACCCATCGGGAGCGCCACGGCCTCCCGATGGGTCAGGCGATGCGGCAGGCCGGTCGGTGTGAACCCGAACGGCTCCAGCCCGCGCGTGACGCGCTCGAAATCGTCGAACGTATCCACGGAAACGGTGACGTCCGCGTCCTTCGTCATGCGCCGCGGGGGCGCGTCAAGCAACAGTTCGGGCACCAGCGCTCCGATGACGCAGAAGTCGACCTTGAGCGCGCGCAGGCCGCGCGCCAGATCGGCCAGGACGCCGGTGACGAGCGGGTCAGCGCGTTTCATCGCCGATCACCGCCGGCAGCAGCATTTCCGCCGCCTCGAGCGCCTGCTCGGTACCTCGGTACCGGAGTTCGGCATACGCCAGTAGAGCCGGCGCCGCCGGCGGCTGCTTCCCAGTTCTGTCCGGTGTTGCGGCAGGCGCGGGCGGCTCGATGACGAGCAGGTTCCCTCCGCGCGCGGCCGGCTGTGCAATCAGCCGCTTGAGGATCTCGCGATCGTCGAACGCGGTAAGCGGCGCGTAGATCTCCGTGTCCTCTGCGTGGAAGTAGTTAGTCGTGCGCTCCGCGGCGTCCGCGCCGGTCAATGCCCAGCGAACGTCGCGCTTCGCGAGAACGTCTCCGAGCCGCGCCCAAATCACCGGCTTTGTCTCCGCGCGAATCTGGAACCGGCGCTCGGTCAGCTTCGGTCGGAGGACATCGACGTACGCCTGAACCCAGAGGGCGACGAGCTGTTGCCGGTCAGCAACCTCGCGCCGTCCTTTACCTTCGACGAGGAGGCCGCGCGCGACCAGGTCTCGGATGCACGCGGCCACGGTGCCGAGCGCGACGTCGGCCTGCTCGGCGGTATCGCGATACGGACGATTGACCAGCTCCGGCTGGGCCAGCAGCGTCAGAACCGCCTTCACCCAGCCCTTGTTCGGCCGCCCGCGGCGTCCGACCGGCACCGTGGCCAACTGCCGTCCCTCGACGTGGACGAGCAGCCCTGGACCTGCGAGGTGGGCGTTTCCGGCGAGGTCCACGTAGTCGATGCCAGCCCGCTCGAGAATCGGGGCCTGGTGCGGTCGAACGGTCGGCGCAAGCAGCAGGAGCCTCGCTCCACGCTCGGCGGCTGGCAATTGCTCTCTCCAACGCTGAAGTTGGTCGACCACGACACGGACATCCTGGTTCTGGAGGTGTCCCTTCTCTTCCACGAGGTAGCGAATCGTGCCCCTTGGCCCCTTCCACGCGAGCGCTGCATCGAAGTGGGCTCGACCCAGCCGAGGCTCCTTGACGACACGAGTGTCCACACCCGGCATCCAGGTGGCGAGGAGCGCGAGGTATCGTTCGAGGTGTGGCATAAGGGCGTCTCGCTGTTCGGATAATATGGCATGTTCATAATTGTTGAACAAGACAT
>CAVRWB010000007.1:0-37244 GCA_963724775.1 uncultured Acidobacteriota bacterium | reverse complement strand
GACGATGGCGCCAGCGTCGGGCGGAACGTAGGAGAACACGTCGGGGCGGGCGTCCAGCCAGCCGGTGAGCCGGGGCAGGTTGGTGCGCAGGATCCGGCGCGTCCGTTCGAGGATGCGCGCGCGGCGCCCGGGCTCGAGCGCGAGGGACGCCAGCCGGTCGTTGAGCGCGCCCGGCGCGATGCTGGTGTAGTCGTGGTACGCCCAGGTGGTGGCGACGAACGAGGGCTGGCCGACCACCCAGCCGATGCGCAGTCCGGGAAGGCCGTACGCCTTCGACAGGCCGCTCGTCACGAACGCGCGCTCGTATCGCCCCCAGATCGTCGGCGTCTCGCAGCCGTCCAGTTCCGCCCCGCGGTAGATCTCGTCCGACAGCACCCACGTGCCGTGCTTTGCCGCTGCCAGGCAGATGGCATCGAGATCGGACGCATCGAAGCGCGCGCCGGTCGGGTTGTCGGGGTTGCAGATCAGGAGAAGCTTCGTTCGACCGGTGAGCAGCGACGCGAGCGCGTCGAAGTCCGGGCGCCAGCGGCCGGCCTCCTGGCGCAGCGGCCATTCCTCGAGCCTGCCGGCGAACGCGCGCCCGAGGCCCCACGTCTGCATGTAGTTGGGCGCCATCATCACCACCTCGTCGCCCCGCTCGAGCAAGCTCCAGATGGAGACGAAGTTCGCTTCGGACCCGCCGTTGGTGACGTGGATGTGATCCGCGGTGGCGCCGGGGTACATCGCCGCAATCGCGGCGCGAAGCCGCACGGTGCCGTTGGTCTGCGGGTAGCCGAGCGCGACGTCGAGCACCGCATCGGCGCCGGCCTCGTCGATCAGTTCGCGGAGCGTGAGCGGGTGAACGCCGCTTTCGGACAGGTTGATCTCGACCTGGTTCTCCCAGGTCGACTGCATCCGCTCCATCACGAATTCATCGATCTTCATGCGGACATATTATGCTACGGGGGCGATGCTCAACGACGTCAACGCCATCCTCTTCGATCTCGACGGGACGCTCGTCAACACGATCCCGCTGATCTTCGCCTGCTACGAACACACGCTGTCGGTCCACCTCCCCGGCTTCCTGCCGCCGCGGCGCGTGATCGTCGGGAACCTCGGGCGCTCGCTCGACGACATCCTGTACGATTTCGCCGTCAGCGCAGGGATAGCCGAACCGCGTCCGGTGTCTCGCGAGATGCTCGATACCTATCGCTCGTTCCAGCGGGAGAATCTCGATCGGCTGATCGAGCCCTACGACGGGATGCGCGAGGCGCTCCAGGGGCTGCGCGGTCGTGGGCTGACGCTGGGGCTGGTCACCAGCAAGGTGGAGTGGGCCGCGCGGCTGGCGTATGACCGCTACGGGCTGGGTGAGTTCCTGTCGGTCCTCGTCTTTCACGACGACACGGCGCGCCACAAGCCGGACCCGCAGCCGCTCCTGTTCGCCGCGTCGAAGGCGGGTCTCGACCCCGCCCGCGCGGCTTACGTTGGCGACTCGGTGCACGACATGGCAGCCGGCCAGGCAGCGGGCATGAAGACGATCGGCGCGCTTTGGGGGCCGTCCGAACCCGGCGACCTGGAGCGGTCGGGCGCGGATGTCCTGGCCGCGCGGCCGATCGATTTGCTCACGCTCGTTCGTGGAGCAGCGCTGTAGCCCCGCACCCGCAAAGCTGGAGCTTTGCGCCACGCCTCCCGGCAAGCGGCCTGGCACTGCTCTCAACGGTCCACAAAGCTGGAGCCTTGCGCCACGCCTGGAGGTTAGAACGTCGTTCTGAACCGCACCGTCAGGTTGCGGCCGGGTGCGTCCATGCCCCAGGCAATGCCGCGGTAGTTACGGTCGCCGAGGTTCTCGAAGTCGAGCGCGATTTCGCTCCGCGGCGCCACCTTCAGCGCGCCCCGGATCCCGATCGTCACGTAGCCGGGAATCTCGGTGACGAGCGGCGCCGAGGCCGCGGTGCCCAGCACCCGCGACTGCACCTGCGCCAGCGTCTCCCCGGTCACCAGCAGCAAATCGTCCGCGTTCCCTGCCACGCCGTCGGGCCCGGGGCCCACCCAGCCGCGCGCGGTCGCGCCGTTGTAGAAGAAGCTGCGGATGCTCGTGCGGGTCCGGGTCGCACCGGTCCGGCGGTCCTCGAGGTCCAGCGTGGACAGGTGCGATTGGCGCGCAGCGGCGTGCAGGTACGGCTCCACCCAGAACCGGCCACTCGGCCGCAGGTACCGAACCTTCAGGTAACCATCCGGCGCCGGCGTCCCGCCCTCGATGTTCGGAGGCTCCCCCGTGGCCTTGTCGGCCGCGTGCAGATACGTGAAGACGGTGCCGACCGTCCACCCCGTGCGCGGCCGCCAGTCGAACGTGTGCTCGACGCCCCAGATCCGCGCGTCGCCGAAGTTCGTGCGCACCAGCACGGGGCTCGGGCTCGCCTGGACGAACACGACGCCGTTTGCCGACTGCGCGGTGATCGGCTGATCGCCGAGCATCGTTCCGACGGCCCCCTGCGGCAGGATCAGCGACTGGTAGGCGATGTTGTCGTAGATGTCGTTGACGAACACGGAGAACGAGGTGCCGAAGCGCGCGGCGTGGTAGTTGACGCCGCCCTCGTAGCTCAGGCTCGTCTCCGGCCGCACCTGCTCCACCGGGATGCCGGTCGACACAGCGGTTGCTCCCGCCGTGCTGCCCACGGTCGCGCCCATCCCTTCCAACGCCGACGCGCTGACCTGGTAGCCGGAGCCGGTGAGGCCGACGGTGCCGAGGTCCGTGACGTGCGGCGCCCGGTACCCGCGGCTCACATTCGCGGTGAACCGGAGGCCGTCCGGACCCGGCATCGCCACGACTCCGGCGCGGAATGTCACGGCCGACGCGTCCAACGAATCGTCCGGCCACAGGGGCTTGCCGTTGACGATGGGGCTGTCGGACGCGAGCGATTCGTAGGAGGCGCGCCCGTAGCGCAGGTTGCCGATCAGCTGCAGGCGTCCGGGAATCACCTCCACCTGGTCCTGCGCGTATAT
Source organism: uncultured Acidobacteriota bacterium (assembly GCA_963724775.1). Taxonomy (GTDB): domain Bacteria; phylum Acidobacteriota; class Vicinamibacteria; order Vicinamibacterales; family Fen-181; genus CAVRWB01. The sequence continues at coordinate 34,262 of CAVRWB010000007.1, read as the reverse complement.
GCCGCTGCTCGAATAGCCCGCGTGATCGGGCACGCGGCCCCGACGCGTCGCGGACGCGCCCGTGACCGGGTTGTACGAGAACGACGGCGCGTGCACGCGCTCCGGGTAGTACTCGGCGCCGAAACGAAGCTCCTGGCGGCCAAGCCGCCTGGAGGCGTTCGCCTGGAACCCATTGACGTTCGTCCGCTCGTACTCGTGGGTGACCGACGCCCGAGGGTTGCCGTTGCCGCCTTGGTTCACCCGTTCTTCGCGCTGCGAGTTGAACGAGTACGACGCCGACACCTGGTCGAACCATCCCGCGCCCACGCGCTGGTAGCGCAGGTAGAAGAAGTCGAGCATCAGGTTCCGCAGGTCGGCGATCAGGTTGCCGTCGCCGCCCAGGAGCTGGTCGTAGCGCTTCCCGAAATCCTGCTGGCTCCGGCTGTAGAAGGCCGTCAGCTGGTCGTCGGCGGTCGGCGTCCACGTCAGCTTGAGGATCCCGCCGTATTGTGCGAACGACGTGTCGGGCAGTCGCGCCGGCATCAGCTTGTCGGACGGAAGGCCCAGGAAGCGCGTGACGGCGGCGTGCGAGTCGATGCCTTCGCCGGGCCGCACGTTTCCGAGGCCGCGCCCGGCCAGGTTGGTGAAGAGACCGAAGCGCCCCCACCCGTAGCCGAGCGCCAGGTTCCCGCCCAGCCCACGGTCGGCACCCGTGGCCGCGGCCGAGAACGAGCCGCCCATCCGCTTGCCGGCACCGCCGCGCGAGCGAAGGCAGCGGCGAGAGGAACTGGACGCTTCCCCCAATCGCGTCACTGCCGTACTGTGCGCTGTTCGGGCCGCGCAGGACCTCGATCGACTGCAGGCTGGTCGGCTCGATCGAGATCCAGGAAGGTGTTGACGCCGCCGCGCGCAGAGCCGGTGGAGTAGCGGACGCCGTCGAAGAAGACGTTCACCTTGTTGCCCGTCAGCCCCCGCACGTAGATCCCGGCCATCGTCGGGCTCGTTCGCAGCAGGTGCACTCCAGGCTCCTCGGCCACGGCCTGCGCGACCACCGCCTTGGCGCGCAGCTCGATCGCCGGCGACTCGATGACCGTCACCGGCTGCGCCGTACGCGCCCACATCGTGAACCGCTCCCGGCACCGCGGTGACCGTCACTTCCGCCGCGACACCCTGCGGCTCGAGGACGATGCGGAACTCCTCGTCGCGGCCGCCGGCGACGGCAACCGCGAGCCGCCGCTCGGCGAAGCCCGGGAACGAGACGACGAGCAGGTACCGCCCGGGCGCGATGCCGGACAGTGAGAACCGCCCGGACTCGTCCGTGATCCCGTGGGCCACGACAGACCGCTCGGCGGTCAGCAGGACGATGTCGGCGCGGCGAAGCGAGGCGTCGGTCGTATCGCGAACGGTGCCGGAGACGACCGCGCGAGAGGACTGGGCGCTTGCGGGGACGGCGCCGAGGTACAGCAGCAAGGCAATGAGTGCAAGGCGACGAGCGGCGGCCATGATGAAAGACCCTGGATGAAGCAACCGTGAATGCGGCCTGTTGAGCCGTGGAGTCCGGCCTTGGCCGGATTGAATACGCCTGGGGCAGGCGACCGGGTCATCCTAATCCAATTTGCTACAATTCACACAGCCATGTCCGACAACTCCGCGCTCCTCAACGGCGCGCGCGTCCTCCCCGATCTGTCGCCGGACGAGGTGCGCCGCTACAGCCGCCACCTGCTCCTGCCCGAAGTGGGCGTGGATGGCCAGCGGGCACTGAAGGCGGCGCGCGTCCTGTGCGTCGGCGCGGGCGGCCTCGGGTCGCCGATCGCCATGTACCTGGCCGCCGCCGGCGTTGGCACGCTCGGCATCGTGGACTACGACGTCGTGGACTACAGCAACCTGCAGCGGCAGCTGCTGCACATGACCAGGGACGTCGGCCGGCCCAAGGTCGCAGTCCGCCGCCGAGCGGCTTCGGGCGATCAACCCCGACATTCGCGTAGAGCCCCACGAGGCCGCGCTGAGCGTCCTCAATGCGGCTCGAGCTCGTTCCCCGCTACGACCTGGTGGTGGACGGCACCGACAACTTCCCGACGCGCTACCTCGTCAACGACGCCTGCGTCCTGACCGGCCGGCCGTACGTCTACGGCAGCATCTTCCGGTTCGAGGGCCAGGCGTCGGTGTTTGCCGCCCCGGGCGGGCCTTGCTACCGCTGCCTCTACCCGGAGCCGCCGCCGCCCGACCTCGTGCCGAGCTGCGCCGAGGGCGGCGTGCTCGGGGTGCTGCCGGGCATCATCGGGACGATCCAGGCGAACGAGGCGATCGAAGCTGATACTCGGTATCGGTGAGCCGCTCGTCGGTCGCCTGCTGCTCCTCGACGCGCTCCGGATGCGCTTCCGCGAAGTCCGGCTGCCGCGCGACCCGGACTGCCCGGTGTGCGGCGACCACCCGACGATCCGGGAGCTGCAGGACTACGAGGCGTTCTGCGGGATGCCCCATACCGCCGGGCCCGCGCAGGGCGGGCGCGAGGACGCGCCGGGCTTCGACATCACGCCGGTCGAGCTGAAAGCGGCGATCGACAGTGGAAGCGCGCCGCTGCTGCTCGACGTCCGCGAGCCGATGGAATTTCGGATCAACCGGCTGCCGGGCGCGGTCCTCGTGCCCGCTGGCCCAGTTGCCGGACGCGCTCTCGCAGCTCGACCAGCACCCGCGACTACGTCGTCTACTGCCACCACGGCATCCGCAGCGTCCGGGCGGTCGAGTTCCTCCGGGCCGCGGGGCTTCCGGGCCCGCAACCTGGCCGGCGGCATTACGGCGTGGATCGACCAGGTCGAGCCGGGAATGATCGGGTACTGACGCTGTCCGGCTCGGGGCTGCTGCAGGCGGCCTCAGGCCTGGGTCTTGGGCTTTAGAGGCCGTCTGCAGCTCGACAGGCCTGGCGAGCCGAGCCTGGAGCCGTTCTCCCTCGTTCTCCCCGTCCGGCCTTGATTTTCCTGCCTCAGCCTCGGTAAACTACGACTACAGAGGTCGTATATAAGGCAGAGCTATGCTGAGGCTGTCGAAGAAGGCTGACTACGCGCTGATCGCGATGAAGCACCTGGCGCTTCGCGAGGGCCAGGGGTCGTCGAGCGCGCGTGAGATCGCGGAGGAATACGCGATCCCCGTCGAGCTGATGGCGAAGGTGCTGCAGCGGCTCGCGCGCCGTGGCCTGCTGTCGTCCCAGCAGGGCACGCGCGGCGGCTACCAGCTGGCGCGCGACGTCCGGCGTCCATTTCCGTCGCCGACGTCATCCAGGCGATCGACGGCCCGCTGACGGTGACGGCCTGCTCCGCGCACAACGAGCGCTGCGGCCAGTTCGCCAAGTGCAACGTCCGCGACCCGCTGTGGAAGATCCGCGAGCGCATCGTGACGGCGCTCTCCACCTGCAGCGTGTTGGAGATGGCGGCCGAGACCGGGGCCGAGGCGGTCGCCGCGGAGCCGTCCTTCCCGGTCGAAGTTCAGTCCCACGTCGGTTGACGCCATGCTGAAGCTGCCGATCTACATGGACTACCACGCCACCACGCCGGTCGATCCGCGCGTGCTGGAGGCGATGCTGCCGTATCTTCACCGAGCGGTTCGGGAACGCGGCCAGCCGCAACCACCCGTTCGGCTGGCAGGCGGAAGAGGCGGTCGAGGCGGCGCGCAAGCAGGTGGCGGAGTTGATTGGCGCGACGGCGCAAGGAGATCGTCTTCACGAGCGGCGCGACCGAGTCGGACAACCTTGCCATCAAGGGCGCGGCCCGGATGTATCGCGAGAAGGGCAACCACCTGATCACGGTGGTCACCGAGCACAAGGCGGTCATCGACACCTGCAAGCACCTCGAGAAGGAGGGCTTCGAGGTGACCTACCTGCCGGTACGGCAGGGACGGCCTGCTCGATCTCGATCGACTGCGCGTCGGCGATCACCGATCGCACGATCCTGATCAGCGTCATGGCCGCCAACAACGAGATTGGGCGTCCTGCAGCCGGTCGCCGAGATCGGCGGCGATCGCGCGCGAGCGCGGCGTGCTGTTCCACACCGACGCGGTGCAGGCGGCCGGCAAGGTGCCGTTCGACGTCAACGCGATGAACGTGGACATGGCGTCGCTGTCGGCCCACAAGATGTACGGGCCGAAGGGCGTGGGCGCGCTCTACGTGCGCCGCCGCAACCCGCGCGTGCTGCTCACGCCGATCATCGACGGCGGCGGCCACGAGCGCGGCATGCGCTCGGGCACGCTGAACGTCCCCGGCATCGTCGGGCTTCGGCAAGGCGGCCGAGCTGTGCCGCCAGGAGATGACGGCCGAGTCGGCGCGCGCATCGGCGGCGCTGCGCGACCGCCTCGACGACGGCCTCCGCCGCGAGCCTGGACGAGATCTACGTCAACGGCTCGATGGAGCACCGCCTGCCGGGCAACCTCAACGTCAGCTTCGCCTACGTCGAGGGCGAATCGCTGCTGATGGGCGTCAACGACGTCGCGGTGTCGTCGGGATCCGCCTGCACGTCGGCGACGCTCGAACCGTCCTACGTGCTCAAGGCGCTCGGCACGGGCGACGACCTGGCGCACTCGTCCATCCGCTTCGGCCTCGGCCGCTTCAACACCGAGGAGGAAGTGGACTACGTCGTCGCCAAGCTGTCAGCGCGGTCGTCACGCGCCTGCGGGAGATGTCGCCGCTCTACGAGATGGCGCGCGAGGGCGTGGACCTGAAGAAGGTGGAGTGGAACGGGTAGGATCAGACTGCCTACTTGAGGATGCGCGGATGTCGTATTCAGAGAAGGTGATCGATCACTACAACAACCCGCGCAACGTCGGGGCGCTGCCGAAGGACGATGCGACGGTGGGTACGGGGCTGGTCGGCGCGCCCGAGTGCGGCGACGTGATGAAGCTGCAGGTGAAGGTCAACCCCGAGACCGGCGTCATCGACGACGCGAAGTTCAAGACGTTCGGGTGCGGCTCGGCCATCGCGAGCTCGAGCCTCGCCACCGAGTGGCTGAAGGGCAAGACGCTGGACGAGGCGCTCGAGATCAAGAACGTGGACATCGTCCAGGAGCTGAGCCTGCCGCCGGTCAAGATCCACTGCTCGGTGCTGGCCGAGGACGCGATCAAGGCGGCCATCGCCGACTACAAGCGGAAGCAGGGACGCGGAGAAAGTGGCCACGCCAACGGACAGTGGCAGGGCAGGCCTGACTATGGGAATTCAAGTCACTGAAACCGCGGCGAAGCGCATTCGTGATGCTGATGGAGAAGCAGGGGATGACGGAAGGCGGGCTGCGCGTCGGCGTCAAGGGCGGGGGCTGCTCCGGGCTTGAGCTACATGTTCGCGTGGGAGACGCAGGCCGCGCATGGGCGACGAGGTGATCGCCGGCCCGGAGGACGTCAGGGTGTTCGTGGACAAGAAGAGCCTGCTCTACTTGAACAACACGGTTCTCGACTACGACACCAGCCTGATGAGCAAGGGCTTCGTGTTCCAGAACCCGAACGCGAAGAGCACCTGCGGCTGCGGAACGTCGTTTCAGGTGTAGCCCGCGTTCCGCCGGCCTTCGAGACAGTGCCGAGTGTCGAGTCAGGGGTCCAGCAATTCTCAGTTCCACGTTCTCAGTTCTACGTTCTCAGTTCGCCCGTGTCCCAGCCCTGCCCCCGCGAAAGCGGTCCGATGCCCGACCCTCGCACGCTGACGCTCCAGTCCTGTCGCCACTGCGGCGCCGGTGCGCCGACCGAGGTGCACTTCTGCCCGCAGTGCGAGCGGATCATGTCGCTGACGCGACACGGAGACTACTTCAGCTTCTTCGGCCTGCCGCGGAAGCTCACGATTGACCTGGCCGATCTCGAGCGGCGGTTCCGCGCGCTCAGCCGGCAGTTCCACCCCGACTACTACTACAACGCCACGACGGCGGAGCGCCTGGCGAGCCTCGAGCGCAGCTCGTACCTGAACGACGCCTACCGGGTGCTGAAGCAGCCGCTCGACCGCGCTGAGTACCTGCTGAAGCTCGAAGGCCTGCCCGCGCGTGGGCCAGCACCAGGACGCGCGCGAGCTGCCGAGCCGGGCCTGCTCGAGGAAGTGTTCGCGCTCAACGAGGAGCTGGACGAGATTCGCGCCGCCCGCGAGGCGGGGGCCGATCCCGAGGAGCTTCGGTGCGCGCGCCGACGCGGCCCGCGCGCCCGATCGAGGCGCGGGCCGCGGCGCAGGAGCGCGCGCCTCGAGCAGCTGGCGGCACGCTGGGACGCGCAGGTGGACGCCGGCGCCAGCCCCGAGGACCGCCGCCCGACGCTCGAGTCCTCCGCGCGCGTGCTGCAGGAGCGGAGCTACATCGCGAACCTGATTGCCACAGTCAACAAGGCATGAATGGACGAACGAGTTGGTGTCGCAGGGCATTGACGAATGATCATTGACGATTGGCGATTGGCGAACGCGTCATCCGGCTCTCACTCGTCATTCGCCACTCGTCATTCGTCACTCGCCAATTCGTTGTCAGCCCCAGCTCCTAGTCCCAGCCCCTAGGAATCGTATGTCTCCTGTCGTCGGCATCGATCTCGGCACCACCAACAGCCTCGTGGCGTTCGTCGGCAAGGACGGGCGCCGCGGGTCATCCGCGATGCCTCCGGCGACGGCCTCGTGCCGTCGATCGTCTCCGTCAACGCCGCCGGTACCGTCTTCGTCGGCCGCGAGGCGCAGCGCCGGCTGCTCACGGATCCCGTGCACACGGTCTACTCGGTCAAGCGGTTCATGGGCCGGGGCGCGGACGATGTCGAGGGCGAGGCGAAGCTGTTTCCCGTTCCGGCTCCAGGGCGAGGCCGGTGGCGTCGTGCAGGCTCGGGCTCGGCGACCGCGCAGTTCACGCCGCCCGAGATCTCGGCGTTCATCCTGCGCGAGCTGAAGCGGCGGGCCGAGGAGCACTTCCAGGAGCAGGGCGAGTTCGACTTCGAGGTGGACCGGGCGGTCATCACCGTGCCCGCCTACTTCAACGACGCGCAGCGGACGGCGACGCGCGACGCGGGCCGCATCGCGGGCCTCGACGTGCTGCGGATCATCAACGAGCCGACGGCCGCGTCGCTGGCGTACGGCCTCGACCGCCGCAACAGCGGGACGATCGCAGTCTACGACTTCGGCGGCGGCACCTTCGACATCTCGATCCTCCGCGTGGAAGACGGCGTCTTCCAGGTGCTCGCCACCAACGGCGACACCCACCTGGGCGGCGACGACATCGACCAGCTGCTGGTGAGCCTGGTGGTCGGCGAGATGCCGTGTGGGGGCGCCGACGTTCAGGTCGGCGCTGAGGGGCAGGCAGATGCCCGGCCGCCGCACCTTGCCGCTGACAGCCCTGCTCACCACCAGGCCGTCCGCCTCGCCGTCATCCAGGCCAAGTGGGACCTTTCCGATCACGAGTCCACGGAGATTGTCGTGCGCGACCCTGGCAGCGGTGACGTGACGGTCTTCGCCGCCCGCTCGCGCGAACCGATTTCGAGCGACTCATCCAGCCAGTCATCGACCGCACGCTCGCGCCCTGCCGACTGGCCCTCGCCGACGCCGGGCTCGAGCCCGCGCAGATCGACGAAGTGGTGCTGGTCGGCGGGTCCACCCGGATCCCGCTGGTTCGGCGAGCGGTCGAGGAGCTGTTCGGCCGAAAGCCGCACGCGGACCTGAACCCGGACGAGGTCGTCGCGCTCGGCGCGGCGATGCAGGCGCACATCATGGTGAGCGGCAGCCGCGACATGCTGCTGCTCGACGTGACGCCGCTCTCGCTCGGCATCGAGACGATGGGCGGGGCGATGTCGAAGATCATCCTCCGCAACTCGACGATCCCCGCGAGCGGCACCGAGATGTTCACGACCTTCGTGGACAACCAGACGGCCGTGGACATCCACGTCCTGCAGGGCGAGCGCGAGCTGGTCACCGATAACCGCTCGCTCGCCCGCTTCAAGCTGCGCGGCATCCCGCCGATGCCCGCCGGCCTGCCGCGCATCCAGGTGCGCTTCCAGATCGACGCCAATGGCATCCTGAGCGTCACGGCTCACGAGCTCCGGACGGCGATCGAGCAGACGATCGAGGTCAAGCCGTCCTATGGCCTGACCGACGAGGAAGTGGAGCGGATGCTGCTCGAGTCGTTCGAGCACGCCGAATCCGACGTCGAGGCGCGGCTCCTGATCGAGGCGCGGAACGAGGCCGAGACGGTGATGCGCGCAACGGAGAAATCGCTGCGCAACCCCGACCTCGCCGCGGGTGCGAAGGACGACCTCGCGCCGGGCGAGCTGGAAGCGATCGAGTCGGCGCTCGCCGGCTTGCGCGCGGTCATCGGCTCCGACACGCCGCGCCGCGATCGAAGCAGAAGACGCAGGTGCTCAACGACGTCACGCGCCACCTCGCCGAGGTGCTGATGAACCGCGGAGTGCGGGCGGCGCTGTCCGGGAAGAAGATCGACGGAATGTAGACCTCGGGCAGTGTCTTCGGGTACGTATCCGGTGTCGAAGTTCGAAGCACTGGGCGAATGTCTCGAATACTCTCCCGCGGTCTTTGACACCGAAATGCCAAGAGTCACCTTCATCCTGGCCGGCGAGTCGCAGTCCTTCGACGTCGATCTGGCCTCGTTGCCCTACCGCCACCACGGCCTCCGCGGCTCGCTGCTCGACGTCGCCCTGAACGTCGGCGTCCCCCTGGAGCACGTGTGCGGCGGCAACTGCGCCTGCACCACGTGTCACGTGGTCGTCCGCTCCGGCATGAACAACCTCAGTGAGATGGAAGACGAGGAGGCCGACCGGCTCGATACGGCGTGGGACCTCACGCCGCAGTCGCGCCTCGGGTGCCAGGCCGTCGTCCGCGGCGACGTGGCGTGCGAGATCCCGGCATACACGCGCAACTATGTCGAGGAGGGCGGAGGGATTCGGCTGGGAAAGAAGGGCTAGCGAAACCCGACCTCGGGAGTGTTTTCGGCTGCGTATCCGGTGTCCACGCGCGAGGAACGGAGCGAATGTTTCGAACAACACTGCACCGAGGTGCGTGAATCGAGGATACTCATGAAATGGACAGACGCCGAGGACATCGGTATCGCGCTGCATGAGCAGTATCCCGATACCGATCCGCTGACCGTCCGGTTCACGGACCTGCGGGAACGGATCCTGCAGCTTTCCGGCTTTGACGACACCCCGGCGGCCTCGAACGAGGGCAGGCTCGAGGCCATCCAAATGGCGTGGTACGAGGAATGGCAGGACGCTCAGGCGTGACGCTGCAGTAATCGCGGCCCGGTTCCTGGCCGCTGGAGACCAACTCGCCCCGGGGGGCGTCTCAATATCCGTGATGCGATCAGCAGTAGCTGCCGCGCTCGTCGTCGCGCTCGTCGCATCTCCTGCAATCGCGCTGGCCCAGCAAGAAGGGCCGGACCGTCCTCCGCAGGCGACAGCCGTCAGCCATCAATCCCCGCCGCAGCCGCTTCCGTCGCCAGCCGACCTCGGCATCTCGCTCAGCCGCATCCGAAAGGAACTCCGCGAAGCCCCGCCCACCAAGAGCGCGCTGCTCCGGTACGATTTCCACGTCGACGTCTTCGGCCAGAACCCGAAGGTCGACTTCTTCAAGGACTTCGACCTGTCGCCGAACGGCGCCGTCCGCTACGGTGGCATGACCCACGCCGAGTTCCTCGACGTCACCACCCCGCAAGCCTACAAGGCCCCGAGCGCGGACCTCCTCGGCCTGGCCATGTTCGCGGTGCAGCAGCTCGCCAAGAAGAAGCTCAAGGACCAGTAGGACAGGCGTCCTGGCGGCAGCACAGGGCTAAAGCCCGTGCCTTCCGAAGATCGACGGCAGAACTGCGGGGAGGCAAGGCCCAAAGCCCAAAGCCTAAAGCCCAAAGCCCAAAGCCTTAAGCCCAGAGCCTAGAGCCTTCACTTCGCGGGGTGTATCACCGCTGCAATCTCCGCCGCGGCATCGACCAGCCGTGGGCCGGGGACGACGAACTTGTCGCCCTCGAAGAGGTGAACGCGGTGGTTGCGGACGGCGGGGAGCGTGGACAGGGTGTTCCAGACAGCCATCTCGGTGCGCAGCCGGGCGGGCGTCAGGAAGTAGCCGTAGTGCAGCTCGATGATGACCTCGGGCGCCGCGGCCACGATGTTCTCGACGCTCACGCGCACCCATTCCCGTTTCTCCCGGCCGAACACGTTCTCCCCGCCCGACAGCTCCACGATGTCGTGGAGAAAGCCAACGCCTCCGCTGACGTCGATCGCACGCAGGGCGCCGGGCTCGCGTCCGAAGACCAGGAGCGTTTTCCGACGCGCGAGGCCCGCGACTCGCTTCCGAATCGCGTCCAGGCGCCGATCCACCTCGCCGGCCGCCGTCTCCCCTTTGTCCGGCGTTCCCACGACCCGTCCCAGCTCGCGCATGGTCCGGCCCAGGTTGTCGAGACCCCCGAGCGTGTACGGGTAGAGCGGAATCCCCGCCGCCTTGGCCTTGGCCATCACCTCGGCTTGCGACCCATCGACGATCAAGAGATCCGGCCGGAGCGAGATGATCCGCTCGATGTCGGGATCGAGCAGGCCGCCGACGCGAGTCAGCTTGTTCACTTCGGGAGGCCAGTGGTCGAAGCTGCTGACGGCGACGACCCGCGGCCCGGCGCCGATGGCGAACAGCATCTCGGTCACGGCGGGGACGAGCGAGACGACGCGCTGCGGCGGAGGAGCCTGCGTGCTGGACGGCTGGTTGCCGCGCCCGCAGGCGGCGAGCGCCAGGAGGAGGCAAACGGTCAGGAGCGAGGAGGAGCGTTGCAGCAGCATGGCGGCAAATCGCCAAAATCGACGAACCGGCCAAATCGCAGAATGACAGGCGGGACGCCTGTCCCACCAGCTCCCTGTGGTCCCGGCCCTCCGTGACCGCGTCACGCCCTGCGGATCAAGAGCCACAGAAAGAAGGGGCCACCGATCATCGCCGTCAGCACACCCACCGGCAGCTCCATCGGCGACATCACGCTGCGGGCAGCCACGTCGCAGGCGACGAGGAAGGCCGCGCCGAACAATGCCGACGCGGGCAGGACCACCCGGTGGTCCGACCCGACGAGCAGCCGAACGAGGTGAGGGACGATGATGCCGATGAAGCCAACCGGACCGCCCAATGATACCGCGGCGCCGGTGGCGAGAGATGCACTGAAGAAGGAGAGCCGCTGGACCCGCATGACGTCCACGCCCCGGGCGGCGGCGGCGTCGGCGCCGAGCGTCAGCACGTTCAGCGACCGGGGCAGCCAGGCGAAGACGGCAAACGCGGCGATGGTAAACGGGAGGGCGGCGACGATCGGGAGGTACCCGGCGACATCCAGGTCGCCCATGAGCCAGCGAACCGTGCGGAACGTCTGCGAGAAGTCCGCCAGGTACTGCACGAAGAGGATGAGCGACGAGAAGAACGAGTTGAGCGTGATGCCCGCCAGCAGCAGGACGCTCGTCGACAGCCCGCGCCGGCGGACGGTCGCAAGGAAGTAGACGATGCCAACGGCGCCCAGCGCGCCGGCGAAGCTCGCCAGCGGCACGGTCGAGAGGCCCGCAAGCGCCAGCGGGATGGGGAACGTGATCGCGAGCATCGCGCCGAGCGCGGCGCCAGAGGAGACGCCGAGCGTGAACGGCGTCGCCAGCGGGTTGCGCAGCAGCGCCTGGAACACGACGCCCGCCGCGGCCAGGGTGGCGCCGACGATCGCCGCCGCCAGCGTCCGGGGCAGCCGGGCGATGAAGAAGATCTGCGCGTCCGGGTTGTCGCGGAACGGAATGGACGTGTCGAACACGCGCCGCAGCGATACGTGCGTGGAGCCCACCAGCGGCGCGGCAACGACGGCGGCAAGGGCCGCGGCGCCGAAGATCAGAACGGTCAGCAACAGTCGTCGTCGCAGCATGTTGACGGAAGGCAGAACGGAGAACTGAGAACGTAGAACTAAGAACTGACGACCACCCGCCGAAGACTCCGGGGCGCCCTTGACGCCCGTGACATCCTTCGAACTTCTACACTTCTACGTTCTACGTTCTACGTTCTACGTTCTACGTTCTACGTTCTACGTTCTACGTTCGTCTCCCCGTCCGCCCGATCGGTACCACCGTCACGTGCCCGGCGCGCTCGTGGTACTCCACGTCCGCCTCCAGGTCGTACAGGGCGCGGACGGTCTCGCGCGTCAGGACTTCGCGCGTCGGGCCCGACGCGATCACTTCACCGCCTCGCAGCAGCACCAGTTCCCGGCACAGGCCCGCCGCGAGGTTCAGGTCGTGCGTCGCCACGGCCATCGTCACTCCCCGGTCGCGATTCAGCCGCCGGAGCAGCGACGCGACTTCGATCTGGTACCCGGGGTCGAGCGCGGCCGTCGGCTCGTCGAGCAGCATGGTGCCGGCCGCCTGCGCCAGCGCGCTGGCGATCACGACCCGCTGCTTCTCGCCTCCGCTCAACGTGTCGAACGGCCGGTCGGCGAGGCCGGCGGTGCCCGTCGCGGCGAGCGCGTCCCGCGCGATTGCCAGGTCGTCCTGGCCCTCGAGTTCGAAGGCACCGAGATGCGGGTAGCGCCCCATCAGGACGACGTCGAGGACCGAGTAGTCGAAGGCGAGGCGGGTTTCCTGCGGCACGATCGCAATGCGCCGTGCGACCGAGCGGCGGGCGAGAGCCGCCATGTCCTGCCCGTCGATCAGCACGCGCCCGTCGATCGGGTGCAGGAGGCCGCCGAGAATCTTCAGCAGCGTCGTCTTGCCCGAGCCGTTCGGCCCGAGGATGCCGACGAGGCCGCCGTCCGGCACCGACACGGACACGTCGTGCAGTTGCAGATGTTCGCCCGGCGCAACGCTCCGCTGACGTGGCGCAAGCTCCCCTGACGTGGCGCAAAGCTCCAGCTTTGCGATGAGTACCGAGTAGCCGACCCTATCTGCCTGCAGCAACTCGCACCCCGAGCATCGCGTTGCGCCCGAGCGCCGGGAAACCGAAGGTCTCCTCGTAGTGCCTGTCAAAGAGATTGCCGACGCGCCCGAACACATCCACGATCCGCGCGAGCCGGTACGTGGCCCCGGCATCCGCCACGGTGAAGCCCGGGTTCTCGAAGAGCCCGCCGTAGGTGCCATACGTCGGCTCCACGTCGAGCGTCTGTCCTCGCGCGCCCACCCTCGCGAACGCGACCAGCGGCCCGCGGGTCCAGGTGAGGTCGAACGACGCCTGGTGGCGCGGTCGGCGGAGCAGCGGGTCGCCAACCTCGAACGGCGCCGGCGCCACTCCCAGGTTATCGACCGCGAGGATCTCCGTCGAGAGGAACGTGTAGCTCACGCGGGCGTCGAAGCCGCGCGCGGGTCGAAGCGCCGCCGACAGTTCCACGCCACGTGACTGGGCGTTCGAGATGTTGTCCGTGCGGTACTGGCTGGCGTTCGCAATCGCCGGGCCGACCGCGATGATCAGGTCTTCGTAGCGGTTGAAGAATGCCGTGGCGCTGGCGACCACGCGCTCGCCGAAGAGCGCCTGGTCTACGCCGGCCTCCAGGCTGCGGCTGCGCTCCGGCTTGAGGCCCGGGTTGTCGGTGAACGCGATCTCGAGCGCGTCCGGCGCGCGGATGCCGGTGCCCGCCGCGGCGTGCAGCTTCATCCATCCCCGGTCGCCCGCCACGTCGGGGAGGAAGAACGCAGCCGACACGCGAGGGTTGACGGCCGTGCGAACGTCCACGCCGAAGGCGGGGCGAGGCGAGTAGGGGTCGAGGTTCTGGTCGAGACGGTCGCGCTCGATACGCTCCGCGCGCAGGCCGCCCGTCAGTGACAGGCGGCCCGTCGGCTGGATGCGCAGCTCGCCGAACGCGCCGAAGATCGATCGGCGGATTGGCACGGGGCCTGCGGAATCGGCGGTGATGAAGGTGCTCGTCGCCCGCTCGCGCTGCGCCTCGATCCCGGCCGACACGGAGGCAGCCGACGAGATGCTGACGTCGGTTTGTGTCCGCAGATCGGACCGGGTGGAGGCGGAGGCGGACAGGCCGTAGTCGCTCGTGAAGTCGCTGGCCAGGTCGAAGTAGCTCACACTCGTCGACTGGCGCGCGCGGGCTGAGAGCGGCTGCAGCCAGCGGCCGCCGTACTGCTGCGTGGTGGTCTTGCCGCGCGAGACGCGATCGACCGCGGTGTATGCGCCAATCGGATTGGAGCCGAACGGGCCGGGGAAGCCCCGGTCGCTCGAACTGAGATTCACCGTCCCGCGGATGTCGGTGCCGCCCGGCCGGCTCCAGCCGCCGCTGACCGTTCCCTGCGTCGCCTGTGAGTCGTCGTTGGTGACCAGCTCTCCAGTTGCCGGCGCGACCCCCTTGTAACCCGCGCTCGTCAAGCGCTCCGCGGCACCTCCCCATGTCCAGCCGCCATGCGAGCCGGCCGTCGATCCCGTCGCGCGCCGTGTGTCGAACGTTCCCGCCTCCAGGGTCGCCCCGCCCATCGGCGCGCCGCCGCTGCGCGTGACCACCTGGACCACGCCGCCGAGCGCGTCGGCACCGAAGAGCGCGCTCTGCGGGCCGCGAACCACTTCCACGCGCTCGACGCCCGTCGTCGCGAGCGTGGAGAAGTCGAATCCGCCGCCGAAGGCGTTCATCTTGATGCCGTCCACCAGGACGAGCGTGAAGTCCGAGTCGCCGCCGCGCGGGAAGAGCGATGTGACCGATCCGCGGCCGCCGTTGCGCGACACGGTCACGCCGGGCGAGACGCGCAGCGCGTCGGCGACCGTCTCGAACTGGCCGGCCGCCAGGTCGCGCGCAGAGATCACCGTCACGGAATCGGCAGCGCGGGTGAGCGGCAACTCGACCTGCGAGGCCGATACCACGACGGATTCGGAGACGGCGCTCACGTGGAGGCCGACCGGCGCATCCACGTGCTGGCCTTCGGTGACGACGATTCGAGCGGCGTCCGCGCGGAAGCCGTCAGCCGAGACGCGCAGCTCGTAGGTGCCCGGCGCGACCGAATCGAGCCGGTACGCGCCGAGATTATCCGACTCGGCCGAGGCGACCACGCTGCCGGACGGCAAGGCGAGCACGACCTTTGCGTGAATCACACGCGCGCCGTCGGGATCGGTGACAAGGCCGCCCACGCTTCCTGTCGCATGCGGCTGCGCCAGCGCAGCGGTGGCGACCAGGAGCATCGCGAGGCTGAGAGCAAGGATGGAGAGAAGGGCGGCGGTCGCGGCGGGACGAGAGTCCTGGCAGCCGCGGGCGCGCGGAGCGTGAACAGGCATGATGTCCTTCGGCGTCAAACGCGCCGATCCCTGCGCTCCGATAACCACGTCGCGTGCCGGGATGAGACCGGCTCGGATGGCCGTCGGATGAAGGGTCAGGGACGTGCCGGGCAGTCAGGTTTCCTGACTCGCGGATCAGCGCCAGCGCCGCGGCCTTCCCATGCCTTCGTATGGACGGCACAGTGGCGGGGTTCTGTCGGGGCCAGGCTTCCGCCTCGCCTCCACGAACCCCCAGCGACGCCGGCTTCCCGCTTACAGTGGCGTGACCGTGTGGGCTTCGCACCCACTTCGCTTGGCCGCCGGCGGAACGTCGGTTGTCGGCCGAAGTATAGCATGGCAGGATCAGACGAGGCGTAGAGCGGACCTGTAGGTTTCTGGAAATGAACCGAAACTCGACCGTGACGACCCGCGGCTCGGCGTTGGCCGATGTCGCCACCGCCTCGGCAGGCGGCCTGAAAATCCACGCGCAGACGCTGATCCACGAAACGGCCGGGCGCGTCGAGCTGGCGGACATCACCTCGCGCGTGGACGCGGTGGTGCGTCAATGCGGGATACGTGAAGGGACCGTGCACGTCTGGTCGATGCACACCACCTGCGCGCTGATGATCAACGAGTTCCAGCAGGCGCTGCTGGCGGACATCACCCGCGTCATCGAGGAGATCGTCAGGCGCGACGGCGGCTGGATGCACAACGACCCCGTCTACTCGGACTGCGACCGCTCCAACGCCGACGCCCACCTTCGCGCGATGCTGCTCGGCCACAGCCTCACCGTGCAGGTGAGCGGCGGCGAGCTGGTACTCGGCCAGTGGCAGCGAATCATCCTGGCGGAGATGGACGGCCCGCGGACGCGGACGTTGCGCGCGCAGGTCATGGGACTGGCTCAGGCCTGAACGGAGAACTGAGAACGTAGAACCGAGAACGTGGAACGCGCCGAGAACTGCGGCCGGATCGGATCAGCCGGCGTGTCATCCTTCTACCTTCTACGTTCTACACTTCTACGTTCTACGTTCCGCTGCCTTTCCGTTTTCCGTTGAGTTCACTCCCTCCTTTGGCTACGATCAAAGAAACACGACCGATTCGGTCCGATTAGCTAGGGAGGACGATTTTGGCCTACGAACTGCCCCCGCTTCCGTACGCGTACAACGCGCTCGAACCGCACATCGACGAGACGACGATGCGGATTCACCATGACAAGCATCATGGCGCCTACGTCACGAACCTCAATGCCGCCGTCGAGAAGCACGCCGACCTCCAGGCGAAGTCGCCCGAGGACCTGCTGCGATCGATCAACTCGGTCCCCGAAGCCATTCGCACCGCGGTCCGCAACAACGGCGGCGGCCACGTGAACCACACCATGTTCTGGGAGATCATGGCGCCCAACGCTGGCGGCGGGCCAACCGGCCGCATCGCCGACGCGATCAAGGGGACCTTCGGCGGTTTCGACGCCTTCAAGGAGCAGTTTGCGAAGGCCGCGATGGGGCGCTTCGGCAGCGGTTGGGCCTGGCTGGTGGATGCCGGGGGCAAGCTGGCGATCGAGAGCACCGCGAACCAGGACAGCCCGCTGATGGAAGGCAAGTGGCCCGTCTTCGGCCTCGACGTGTGGGAGCACGCCTACTACCTGAAGTATCAGAACCGCCGCGCCGACTACGTGGGCGCCTGGTGGAACGTCGTCAACTGGGACGCGATTAGCAAGAGACTCAAGTAGGGAATGTGCTGGGTGCCACCGCGGCACCTGGCACTCCTCATCCAGCCCGTTCGATTTCGTGCAGGATCTCTTCCTGCGTGGGAAACTCGAACTGCCAGGACGCGACGAAGCTGTAGCGGATGATGCCGTCGCGGCCGATGAGGAACAGCGCGGGCCGCGCGATGTTCCACGCGTCCAGCCCCACCGGGTGCCACACCCCGTACGCCTTCACGGTTTCCCGCGTGTCGTCCACCAGGATGTCGAAGGGGAGGCCGGTCTCCTCGATGAACCGCTTCACCTTCTCGGATCGCTGCGCGACGATGGCGGCCACCAGGACGCCCTTGTCGCGGTATTCCGGGGAGTGATGGGCCAGTTCACCGAACTGGCGGCGGCAGTTGGGTCACCAGGTGCCGCGGTGGAACGCGAGCAGCAGCGGCCCGGCCGCCAGGTACCCGGCAAGCGAGCGCGTCCCTCCCCGCTGTGACGGCAGCGTGAAGGCCGGGGCCGCGGTGCCGGGGACGAGGGTGGGGTGTCGGGCCATATGATTCCGAACTGAGAAGTTAGAAGGTAGAAAGGAGAAGTTAGAAGTAGGACCGAGAAGTGAGAAGGTGAACGGAGAATCGAGAAAGGCCGGTTCGGCTGCGGCACCATCCCTGTTCTAACTTCTACCTTCTCCGTTCTACGTTCTCCGTTCGTTAGAACAGCTTCACCTCCACCGTCTCTCCCTTCTCCACGATGTCCGTCTGCGCCGGGATCTCGATGTAGCCGTCCGCCTGCGACATGCTGGTGATGTCGCCGGAGGCCTTGAAGGCTGGCACGGCGAGGCCCTCGACGATGCGGACCGTGTAGAACTGGTGGCGGCCGGTGGTCGAAACGATCCGCTGCGCGATGGGGACGCGCAAGGTCCGCGGCTGAACGTCCGGCAGCCGCGCCATGCGGCGCAGCAGCGGCAACAGCAGCATGTAGCCGTTCGACAGGCACGACGTGGGGTAGCCCGGCATGCCGAGGACCGGCTTGCCGTCGATGATGCCGAACAGCGTCGGCTTTCCCGGCTTCACCGCGATGCCGTGGAACACCACCTCGCCGCGGGCGAGAAGCGCGTCGAGGATCAGGTCGCGCTCGCCAACCGAGCTGCCGCCGGAGAAGATCACGAGGTCTTCCGCGGCGCACGCATCGAGCGCCTGCGTGAGGTCCTCCAGGCGATCGGCGGACGTCGGGTACGGGACCGGCACGCCGCCGTGCTGCTCGATGATGGCCGAGAGCGTGAAGCGGTTGATGTCGTAGATCTGGCCGGGCGCGAGCGGCTGCCCCGGATCGACGATCTCGTTGCCGGTCGAGAGGATGGCGACGCGCGGCCGCGCGTACACCGTGACCCGGTCCAGGCCCAGCGCGGCGATCGCGCCCACGCGGCCCGGCGTCAGAAAATCACCCGGAGCCAGGAGCTCTTGCCCCGTCTTGATGTCCGCGCCTTGCCGGCCGACGTTCTGCCCGGGGTAGACGGGGTTGAAGAAGCGGACGCGTTCGCCGTCCTTTTCCGTTTCCTCGACCATCACGACGGCGTCCGCACCTGCGGGCATCGGTGCGCCCGTGGCGATCTCGCTGCACTGCCCGGCCGACACTGCACGCGTGGGGACCTGGCCGGTAAAGACCTTCTCCACGAGCGACAGGACCTTCGGGTCGAACTGCCCGGCGCCGAAGGTGTCCTGGGCGATGACGGCGAACCCGTCCATTGCCGCCCGCGCGAACGGCGGCACATCCTGGCCGGCGGCCACGGGCATCGCCAGGACGCGGTGATGCGCCTGCTCGAGCGGCACCCACTCGGTGCGCTCAACGGGCGGCGCGGCCGCTGCCATCAGGCTCCGCGCTTCCTCGAGGGGGATCGTCTCCCGGATAGGCCGCATGGTGGGCTTGGACATCGGTTCCGAACTGAGAACGGAGAACTGAGAACGTAGAACGGAGAACTGAGAAGGTAGAACTTAGAGTTAGAAGAGACCTTCGAGGGCCGCGGATTCTAAGTTCTCAGTTCTCCGTTCTTCGTTCTAACTTCTACCGTGACGCTTCCCGCACCAGGTGTCCGAGCTCGGGCAGAACGAGCCGGGTCATCCCGAGGCGCACCGCGTTCTCGGACCCGGGCAGCGAGATGATGACTTTGCCTTTGGCCAGTCCCGCGCAGGCGCGGCTCAGCATGGCCGCCGACCCGATGTCCTGGTAGCTGAGGAAGCGGAACAGCTCGCCGAATCCATCCAGCCGCTTCTCGAGCAGGGCGTCGATCGCCTCGAAGGTCGTGTCGCGGGACGTGATCCCGGTGCCGCCCGTCGTGATGACCACCTGGACGCCAGGGTTGTCCAGCTGCTCGGAGATGATCGCGCGCACCTGGTCGGGCTCGTCCTTCACGATGCGGCGTCCCGCTACCTGGTGGCCGCCGGCCCACAGCAGGTCGAAGATCGCGCGCCCGCTCGTGTCGGTCGCTTCCGTTCGGGTGTCGCTGATCGTGACGATGAAGCAGTTGGCCACCGCGGGCGACTGCGCCTTGTGCTCGAGATGTCCCATGGGGGGATCTTACTAGGGGCTGGGGGCTAGGGGCTAGGGGCTAGGGGCGGGCTAGGGGCTGGGGGCTGGGGGCTAGGGGCTGAGGGGCTAGGCAAGTTCCGGTAGAACAGGCGTCTCGCCTGTCGTGCACCCTGCACGTTGCACCTTGCACCCGTGCACGTGCACCCATGCACCTTGCACTGTTGCACCTTGCACCTATTTCGGCACCGTGACCTTCTCTTCCGTCTGGACCTGGAACCGCCGGAAGTTGGTATAGGTTGCGACGCCGTTGAAGCGCTCGCGGCTTTGCCAGTAGCTCTCCTGCATCTCCGCCGGGGTCCACATGCCAAGCGCGGCGTTCGGCCGGTAGGCAACCGTCGACGTTGTCCTGAACGAGTCCACCGACGTCGTGAGGCGCGTCTGCACGATGCGGCCGCTGGCGGCCTCGACCCAGAGCGAGCCCTCGGAAGGCACGTCGCCTCCGGTGCGCGTCCTCCGGATGATCGTCGGCCGGCCCACCTCGCGGAAGTCGATCCGCGTGGCCATCAACCCGTTCACGAGCTCGTCTCCGCGGCGTTCGAACCGGAAGCCTTCGATGTTGGCTGGCATCAGGAAGACGAGAGGCAGCGTCGGCAGGTTGATCGTGCGATACAGGCTGCCGAGGTTGTAGCGGGCGCTCTCCTCGGTGATGCGGAGGCCTTCGGCCATCGCGCCCCCGGGGTTCTCGAGAAACAGCTTGCGCAGGCGCTCCTCCCGGTCGCGCACGGGGTTGCCGTTCACTTCGAACACGTCGCGGAACGGGACCCAGCCGTCACGGCCGCCCGTGCGAACGAGCAGGACGTCCGAGCGGACGACCATGTGGTTCCCGGCGCCGGCCGACATGTTGTTCAGCGCCAAGTGCTGCCGGTACTCCTCCTCGGCCACGACGTTGGAGAAGTCGCGCACGAAGCCGTCCAGGTATCCGCACACTTTGACGAGCAGCGCCTCGAGCCCGGCGTCCGGCTTTCGCAGCAGCGGCCGCAGCTTGACGACGGTCCCGGGCGGCGGGGTGGCTTCGTCTGGAGCGGCGAGAGGGGCAGGCGCCGCCCGATCCATCGGGGCTGACAGGGGAACGGCTCCGGCCTTCGGCGTGTCGCCGACCATCGGGGCGGCCGCGACAGGTACCGCCCTCGGCGCCGGTGGGCTGGCAGCGAGCGCGAGCCACCGGGAAGGCGCGAACAGCGCGACGTCCTTCGCCGTCGTCTTGATCGCCAGCCGGCTCAGTGCGCGGTCGGCGAGCATGCCCGGCGCTTCGATTTCAAGCAGGTACCCGCCCGAGAGCGCCGCGGCGAGGCGCTGGATGCCGCGGTCGCCATCGGAGGACGAGATGGACACGCCGCCTGTGGCGGACGCCATCCGCTCCAGGTCAGCGGATCGCACGCGCGTGTTCGGCGCGCGCGGCACCGTCACGAGGTGGAGCGCGATCTTCGAGGCCGCGGCCGCATTGATGACCGCGTCGATCTCGGCACGCTGCGCGCGCTGGTCGGCGTCACGCGCATCGGCGACGCCGCCCCAGACCAGCACGATTGCCTTCCGTCCGCTGACGCCTTTCATCCCGTTGGCCAGTCGCGCGAGCGCCTGCAGGGACGAGGTGCGGCCCGGCTCCGCGGCTGCCCCGTCCGAACCGAGCGGCGCGTTCGCCTGGCCGGCAAGACCCGGCAGGCGATCTCCAATCGTCTGCTGCCGCTCGCCGCCCGGCTCGTCGTCCCACTGCCGGTTGGCCTGGTCCGGGTGATAGTCGGTGTCGGCGCGGGCGAGCAGTTCGGGCCCGGTGGCGCGGCCGGAAATCCGCTCCATGGCGGCGCGGATGGGCTCGCGGCTGGCGCCGACGGTCAGCGGCCCTCTTGGGACGGGCATCGCGGCGAGGCCGAGACGATCCTCCGGGGCGAGGCCCGCGATCAGGCGGGCGACGAGAATCAGCCACCGGCTTCTCGGCCCCGCGGGCGATGCTCGTTTCGTCGATGGCCAGGAAGACGGTGCGCGGGCCGGCGGCCACGTAGCGGACCGAGACCACCTTGCCGGGGCGCCCCTCGACGTCCACCTTGAAGTCCTCCGGTCGGAGGGTGACGACCGCATGCCCCGCACGGTCCAGCGCAACCGCGTCGACGACGATGATCGCGACGTCGCCGGTCTGCGGCCACCCGGCCAAGAACGCCGCGAAGACAAGCAACGCCAGCCGGCCGCATTTGCACGGGCTCATGCTAGCACCGCCGAGAACCGTCCGTGCGAGGGTCCGTGGACATCGGTGGGACGGTGGCATCAATGGGCCAGCCGTCCGTGGAGATCGGTGGGACAGGCGTCCCGCCTGTCGGACATTCGCCATTCGCCAATCGTCAATCGCCAATCGTCATTACGTCCTCATTACGCCCGGGCCCGCTTTCGCTGTAGCATTTCCGCCATGAAGACCCGCCGCCTTGCCCTTCTTTCCTGTGCCTGCGTCCTTTCGGCCGCCGTCACTGTCATCACGGCAGACCCGCCGGCCGCGTTGGACAGAGCATCGGAGAAGTGGGTCCAGGACACGCTGAAGAAGATGTCGCTCGACGAGAAGGTCGGCCAGCTGATCGCGACGTCCATCGACGCGGTCTACACGCCCACCGACAGCGAGGCGTACGAGAAGAAGCTGCGGCTGGTGCGCGACTTCCACGTCGGGTCGGTGCACGTCTTCGGCGGATCGGAGCCCATCCCGAACGCGCTGCTGAACCCGAGCTATGGCGGCGCGAGCATCGGGCGGAAGGGCGACCCCTACGTGGCGGCGGCCTTCCTGAACCAGCTGCAGCAGGCCGCGACGATTCCACTCCTGACGACGGCCGACTTCGAGGGCGGCACCGCGTACATCCTGAACGGCGGCACCCGGCTGCCGCGCGCGATGGCGATCGGCGCCACCCGCGACCCGCAGCTGGCGTACAAGGCCGGCAAGGTGGCGGCGAGCGAGGCCAAAGCGGTGGGCGTCAGGGTGGACTTCTACCCGGTCGTGGACGTCAACAACAACCCGCGCAACCCGATCATCAACATCCGATCGTTCGGCGAGGACGTGAACCTGGTGACGGAGATGGCCAAGGCCTACATGAAAGGCATCCAGGAAGAGGGCGTCCTCTCCACGGCGAAGCACTTCCCCGGCCATGGCGACACCGAGACGGACACGCACCTGGGCCTGCCGACGATCACGCACCCGCGCGAGCGCCTCGACAAGGTGGAGCTGGCCCCTTACCGCGCGATGATCGACGCCGGCGTGGACGTCGTCATGTCCACGCACATCATCCTGCCGGCGCTCGACCCGGCGCCTGGCATTCCGGCCACCCTCAGCCGGCCGATCCTCACGGGGCTCCTGCGCGACGAGCTGAAGTTCAAGGGACTCGTCTACACGGACTCGATGTCGATGTACGCGGTGTCGAAGAACTGGACGCCAGACAAGGCGGCGGCGATGGCGGTGAAAGCGGGCGTCGATTTCGTCCTGCACTCGCCGGACGACGAGGCGGCGTTCAAGGGGATCAAGGCGGCGGTGGAGGCGGGCGAGATCAGCCAGGAGCAGCTGAACGCGTCGGTCGAGCGGATCCTGCGGGTCAAGGCGCGCCTCGGCCTGCACCGCTCGCGCACGACGGACCTCAACGCCTTGAACTCGAAATTCGGCGGGCGGGCGAACGCGGCGGTGAACACGGAGATCTGCGAGCGGGCGCTGACGCTGATCAAGGACGACCGCAGCCAGGTGCCGCTGAAGGCGCCGAAGGACGCGAGCGTCCTCTACCTGTCGGTGATCGATTACCCGAGCGGGTGGCGGGAGGCGCTGCCGAGCCGGACCTTCATCCCCGAGTTGAAGAAGCGCTGGCCGAACGTGACGGCCGTGGAGGTCTCCGACCACACCACGGCGTCGGAGCTCGACATGGTTCGCGCGCTGGCGCGGCGCTCGGATGTCGTCGTCGCGGGCGTGTTCGTCCGGATCGCGTCCTTCAGCGGGCGGATGGACCTGCCGCCGGACGCCGTGGAGTTGCTGGCTCGCTCGCCGGCGACGAGAAGCGGCCGTTCGTGACCGTCGTGTTCGGCAACCCGTACACGTCGCTCGCGCTCCAGAAGCTGCCGTCGCTGCTTCTCACCTACGAGTTCTCGGACGCGATGGAGACGGCCGCGGTCCGCGCGCTCGCGGGCGAGATTGCGATCGGCGGCAAGCTGCCGATTACGCTGCCGGGGATGTTCCCGTTCGGCCACGGCCTGGCGCGTCCCCGGGCGCCCGGCGCTCCTTCTTCCGCGGCGCGCGGCCCAGCGGCCTTCGGATGCCCAGGCGCTCCGCCGAGCACCCCGGGATTGACCCCTCCGAAGGTGGCGCACGAGGTTCGTCCGCAGTACACGAAGGCCGCGAAGGACGCCGGCATCCAGGGAAGCGTCGTGCTCGATGTCGTGATCGAACCGGACGGCACGGTGGGCGAGGTGACCGTGAAGAAGTCGCTGGACGCCGTTCACGGCCTGGACGAGGAGGCCGTCAAGGCCGCGAAGCAGTGGACGTTCGAGCCCGGCACGAAGGACGGCAAGCCGGTCCCAGTCCTCGTCACGCTGGAATTGGCGTTTACGCTCCGCCCAAAGTAGGACAGGCGTCTCAATGCGTCCTGTCGATCCACGCGTCCCGCCTGTCGCGGATCGGCGGTTGGAACTTACCGCCGAGACGCCGAGGTCGCAGAGACATCAACAACGTAAGCCGTCTCTGCGTCCTCCGCGCCTCTGCGGTGAACGTGATTCACCGCTCGGCCCCAATCGTCATTCGCCAATCGCCAATCGTGTGATCCCGTCCGTCTACCGAAGCACGGCCCGGTCGATCACCTCGAGCGTCTCAGGGTTGATCACTTCCAGCCGCACGTGCGGCCCCTCGACGTGGAACAGGCAGAGCGCATTCTGCGTCGAGAACCCTTTCACCGCCGGCGACCACGGCGTCCGGTCCTGCGCGTAGTACGGCGCGCCCGCGGCGCCGTTGTTCACCTGGTAGAACACCCGGCGGAGATTCACCTTCGGGCCGGTCCAGCCTGCCGGATAGATCTCCACGCCCGGAGCCAGGCGGGTGCGGTTGTAGTTGTGCTCGTCGCCCGTCAAAAACGCCAGCACCTTCGGGTGCGACTGGACGAGGCGCAACAGGTCGTCGCGCCGCTCGATGATTCCCTTCGCCACCGCCTTCCCGGCCACCCACGGCCGCGGCTCGTTCTTCCCCCCGTACCACATGTCGTCGCCGACGTGGCCGCCGTTCGGGAAGACCGGCGTGTGGGGCGTGAGGAAGACGTGGTCGATCGCGGGGTTCTTCTCGAACGCGTCGAGCTGCGTCGCCAGCCACTCCACCTGCCGGTCCATCAGGTACCCGTGCAGGTTGCCGCCGGCCTGCGGCGTCTGCTGGATCGTGGGCGACCACCAGTAGTCCGCGTTCAACACGACCACCGCCACGTTGTCGTGGACGTACGAGTAGACGTTCTCGCGGTAGGGCGGGAAATCCGCAGACGACGGGTCGGGGTCGTACGCGGCGCCGTCCTCGCTCGCCGGGCCGTTCGTCGGGTTGACGAGCGCGCGCGCGAAGGTGGCCTCGGTGGACTCGGTGGCGAAGGGGAACCGGGGCAGTCGCACCAGCTTCCCGCCCGGCTCGGCGAACTCGCGCATCGTCGATTCGTGGTTGCCGATGGTGGTGTAGACGGGCAGCCAGTGGCCGTGGGGCTCGACCGCGCGCTTCCAGTTCGCGAACTCCGTCAGGAGCATCTCCGGCGTCGGCACGGAGCCGCTGACCAGGTCGCCGGTGAACTGGAGGAAGGCCAGGCGACGGTCCGCCGCGAGCGCCATGATGCGGCGCATCATGTGGGCGTTGGGCCCCAGGAAGTTGCGCTCGCCGCCGCCGCTGCCGCCGCGCGAGTCGCTGGCGTAGCCGAAGGTGAATGGCCGGCGGGTGCCAGGCCGCGGCGCGGTGCGGAAGCCGTAGGTCTCTTCCCGCGCCTGATTCTCGGACGTAGGGCGAAGCTTCTGCTTCGCCTCGGCGCTGTCGGGCAGCTTCGCGGCGCCTTCACCGTATCTACCGTGTATCGGTACTCGGTTCCGGGCGCCAGCTTGCCGATCGTGATCTCCTGGTGCGCGGTGCCCGCGGCGCACGGGATCGTCCGTTCCGGCTCGGCCTTCGCTCCAGCGCCCGCTCGCGGCGGGAGCAGGCGCGACGCTGACCGAGCACGGCGCGGCGCGATCCAGCTCGAACCACACGACGGCCTCGCGGTCGGTCACGTTGGCGACGAACGGGCCTTCGAGCATCGTCACGTCCACCTCGAACGGCCCGGTCCCTTTGAACGCGACACGCCCGTCGTGCAGCATCCCGCCTTCCGGCCCGATGACGCGGTAGCCGATGACGCCGCGGCCGTGCTTCGCCCAGCCGACCATGTCGTAGGTTCCCGCCAGCCGGCCCTTGATGTCGATCTCCGCCTTCCCGTCCTTGATTGGCGTCGTCGTCCGGTAGACCGGCTGCGGGTAGCGCGTGTCGTACGGGACGAGGCCGTACACGAGCGTGCCGGTGAATCCCGCCTTGCCGAAGTCGAGCGCGAGCCCCGTGTCGGTTCCGCGGGGCGACCCGCGCAGCTGCGCGAGCGTCCAGGTGGCGGGGCGCTCTCGAAGCGTGTAGGTCGGGCCCGTCGCCAATCTTGATGGTCAGCAGGCCGTCCGGGCCGGCGGCAATTTGCGAATGGACGGGCGGAATCGCGAGAGGCGCCGGGCCAACGGACAGGACGACTGCGCCGAGGGCTGCGCACATGCCGAGAGCGAGGATTACAGGAACCGGTCGAAAGCGTTTCATGGGATGTCTCGAAGTTGGGGCAGCCGGGGGGACCGCAGGGCATCATACCTGACTTCCGTAGAACGGCCACCATTGGCGTGCCGATCGGGGTTCGGTTGCGAGCGAAGCCGGTTCGCCCGTCGGGCGGTTTCTCGGTCTCGCTGCGCGGTGTAAGAATCGAAATCGTCAAATCGCTCACTGGTCCAAATTGAAATGGGCTTCCCGCCCTCCGCCGCCCAAGGGTTGAGCCTTTCCTCCGCCCCGTGCTAACATCACTGGTTCCTGACCGTCCTGCAGAGTATCGCGGGGCGGGCCCGCCCGACGCGCGCCCTTAGCTCAGTTGGATAGAGCGTCTGGCTACGAACCAGGAGGTCGCAGGTTCGAGTCCTGCAGGGCGCGCCAAATCAACAACTTACAGCCACGCGTTTTCGTGCCAGAACCGGTTGTGAACAATCCGGTTCGCGAGCCACCCAACCACGGCGTTCTGCCCGAACGCGTCTTCGCGAAAACCGGCCAATTTCGCCTCGCAGCCGCCTCGCTCCAGTCGTGAGCATCTGGTCGTGTACCAAGTGCTCGTCAAGCGCGACTTCCTACGGCGTCTCACTGCGGTGTTGTGTAGACCCATCGGGGCGCGCAGCGTGCTTCGCTCGCCGTCCGATCTTTGGTCGTAGCGAGAGCCCGAACGAGCCCTAAGATTCGCCGCACTGCGGATCCCCGTTCCTCTTCCTTCTGGGAGTGCGTTCGCTGGTACCTGCTTCTGCCGACGCAGACACTCGTTGGGGTGGACAAGACGCCGCTTGAAGCAGGCCCCATCAAATCCCGAAGAACGAGCGAGCCCCGCCGCGTGCGCGCGCCGGGGCCCGCAGGATGAAACCGGGGCAACTAGGTACACGGTGCAGCCATCTGGAATACTGGCGTCGGAGCGCCGGGATGTCCTCAGTTGGTAGGGGATGAGCTGCACCGCCGTCGTCGTCGCCACCTCACCCCCTTCGTTGCGGATCAGGTGGGGGAGGCTGCTGCTCGCCGCGTCGACAAAGGTGTCCCCTTTCCCGTACTCCTTCGGCTCGCAGTTCGGGCTCTCAGCGTCGTAGACCATCAGCTTGCCGTCCGTGACCGTCACCAGGCTGAAGCCGGGGTGGTAGTGCCAACCGGTGCTCGCGCCCGGTTGCCAGGTGTTGTCCTGGATGAAGAGTTGGGTCGGGCCCTCCGTTTGCAGTTCCGCTTCCCACTCCCAGCGGACTCCCTGGGCGTCGATTCCCTTCAACTTGTTTTTCAGGTTTATGTCGGCGAACGTGGATGTCAGCCTCGTCACGCCGCTGAACCCCACGGACGGGGCTGTCGCCCATACCCCTGCCGCTGTCAGCACTCCGCCGATCAGCGCCACCGCAGCCGCGAACGTCGCTTTTCGTCGCATCTTGTCGCTCCTCTACCTCAGTAACCGTGAAGCGGCACGCGCCGCACGTCCGACTCCTAATGGGACAACGACGGCAAGAGGCAGAATCGGACACGCAGGACGACCGGGCACGGTCGGGACGGCTTTCGACCTCACCACGATCGCGGCGACACGAATCGGACTAAGATCAAAAGAACCCAACCATGCACGACGACAACTCGGGGGCCGACGCAACCGTCCCCCTTCGCGGCGCACGCGGAAACCACCGTGGACCTCCTCGCGCGTGCGCGCGCCGGCGATGCCACGGCCGTGGAGCGCCTGTTCTCGCGGCACCTCAGGCCACTGCAGCGCTTTGCCCGCGGCCGGTTGCCGGCCTGGGCGCGCGATCTGGCCGACACCGACGACCTTGTCCAGGACGCCCTCCTCCAGACGTTCAAAGGAATGGAGCGGTTCGAGCCGCGTCATCCAGGCGCGCTGCAGGCGTACCTGCGCCAGGCCGTCATGAATCGCCTGCGCGACGAACTGCGGCGAAAGGCACGCTCCCCTGCAAGGGTGGGCATCGATGACGCGGAGCGCGAATTGCGCGGCTCGCTGCTCGAAGACGCCGTGGGCCCCGAGACGCTCGCCGCCTACGAACAGGCGCTCGGGCGCCTGAGACCCGAGGAGCGCGAGGCGGTGATCGGGCGGCTCGAGATGGGCTTCAGCTACCAGGAGCTGGCGCTCGCGCTGGACAAGCCCACGGCCGACGCGGCGCGCAAGGCGGCGCAGCGCGCCCTGGTTCGCCTCGCCGAGGAGATGCAGCGTGAGCAGTGACGAGACCACTCCCGAGGTGGTGGCGCGCGCCATCCTCGACGGCACCGCCGTCGATTGGAGCGCGGTGGACTCCGCCGCCACCCCTCCAGAACGGCCGGTGCTGCGCGGCTTGAAAGCGATCGCAGCGATAGCCGCCGCTCAGGCAGACGACTGCACCGGCCACCTGGGGGCCGCTGCGCCTGCTCGAGCGCGTCGGGCGCGGGGCCTTCGGCGACGTCTACCGGGCATGGGATCCGCGGCTCGATCGCGAGGTCGCGCTCAAGCTGATGCCCGCGGACCCGGCCTCCGTCCACCGGCTCGCGCACGTCGATCATCGAGGAAGGACGGCTGCTGGCGCGCGTCCGGCACCCGAATGTCGTCACGATCTACGGCGCCGAGCGGATCGACGATCGCGTGGGCCTGTGGATGGAATACGTGGACGGCCGGACGCTTCACCAGCTGGTAGCCGGCGAGGGCAGGCGCTTCTCCCCAGCCGAAGTCGTCGACGCTCGGGCAGACGCTGTGCGGAGCCATCGAGGCGGTGCACGCCGCCGGGCTGCTTCATCGGGACATCAAGGCGCAGAACGTGATGGTCGGCCGTGACGGACGCGTGGCCTTGATGGACTTCGGCGCCGGGGACGACGTGCGCGCGGCGTCGAAGGCCGCGATGGCGGGCACGCCCTTGTACCTCGCCCCCGAGGTGCTGGCTGGAGCGAGCGCGCCGACAGTCCGTTCCGACCTGTACAGCGTCGGCGTGCTCCTGTTCTTCCTGCTCACCGGCTCGTACCCCGTGACCGGGGACGATCTCGAGAGCCTGCGAGCGGCGCATGCGCGCGGAGAACGTCGATCGCTGAAGGCGTTGCGCGCGGACGTGCCCCGCGCGCTCCGCCGCGTCATCGACCGCGCCACCGATCCCGACCCGTCGCGGCGCTATCCCACCGCCGCCGCACTCGCAGCGGCGCTCGGCCGCGCCCGCGTCGCACGCTGGAGGGCCGTAGCCGCGCTGGCGGCCGCCGCCCTTGTCGTGGCCGCGCTCGCCCTCTCGAGGCCCGGAACCCCGGTCTCGGCGGTCGGCGAACGGCCGCAGATTGTCGTCCTCCCCCTCGCGAACCGCACTCCGGGCGCCGGCGCCGAGGAGTTCGCCGACGGCCTGACCGACGAGATCATCCGCAACCTGGGCACGGTGCGGGGCCTGGACGTTCGGTCCCGAACGACGTCGTTCGCCCTGAAGGGGACGCGCCACGACGTCGGCGAGGTGGGACGGCAGCTGCACGTTGGCTACGTGCTCGACGGCTCGGTGGCGCGCGCTGGCGGCCGCCTGCGAGTGCAGGCGCAACTCGTGAAGGTTGACGGCGAGGTGCCGCTCTGGTCCGAGCGTTACGATCGTGATCTGACGGTGCCCGACATCCTGGGCATCCAGGACGACATCTCCCGGGCAATCGTGAACCACCTCAGGCTCGCGCTCGGCCGGGGCCAGCGGCGGTACGAGACCAGCCTCGACGCGTATGAGTTGTTTCTCCGCGCGCGCGGGCTTGCCGAGCGGCAAGGCGACACCGACCCGCTGCAGGCGACGAAGCTTTTCGAGAAGGTGATCGCGCAGGATCCCACGTTCGCGCCCGCGTACGCGGGGATGGTGCTCGCGTACGCGTACCTGTCGATGACCCCGTACCAGGGTGTCCCGTTCGAGAAGGCCCACGCGGCGATGCGCGCCGCAGCGACGGAGGCCATCAGACTCGACCCGATGCTCGCCGACGCGCACGCGGCGCAGGGTTGGGTGCACGCCCGGGAGTTTCGCTGGGCGGAGGCGGAGCGGTCGTTTCGGCGAGCGATCGAGCTGAATCCGGGGCTCATCTCGACCTACACGGCGTTCAGCCTCTGTACCCTGCAGCCGCTCAACCGGGTGGCTGAGGCGGAGCAGCTGCTGCACAGCGTCGAACCCCGCGATCCGTTCGACGGCGACATCCAGCGCGCGCTCGCGCGCGTGCTGCTGCAAGCGGACCGGCCCGCGGAAGTCGTAAAGGTGCTCGAGCCCCTCATGCAGACTGACGCCGATCTGCATAAGGTCGACAGCCTGCTCGGGCGGGCGCTCGCGCGGGACGGACGGCTCCAGGAGTCGTTACCCCTCCTCGAGCGGCGTCGTGAACGCGTGATGGATCCGAGCGCCCAGCCGCACCCCTGGGTGGCCTTTGCTGTACATGAAGCTCGGTCGGCGGGCTGATGTTGAGAGGCTTGCGCGCGAGAACGATCCGCTGCCCTTCCGCCGCGCCATTATCAACGCCGCGCTCGGTGACAGGGAACGGATGTTCGACGGTCTCCGGCAGATGGCGGAGCAGGAGCCGCAACGGCTGGTGATCCTGCTCCGGCAGCCCGAATTCGCTCCGTACCGGCAGGACCCTCGCTTCGAAGCGCTCCTCCGTCGCGTCAACCTGGAACCGTGAAGGCGCCCGGTATTGCCGCAGGCACTAAAGCCTCGCCCCTGCCGCCCGGCCCGCGCGGTTAGAAGCCTGCCTTCACACCGACGCGCGCAATTCTCGGCGCCACGACGCTGAGCGGCTGAAGGAAGCCCGTGCCGGAGGCCCAGTTCAGTTCTTGCTCGGGATTGGCGTTGAACAAATTGAAGACATCCAGGAAGACCGCCACGCGACGGGAACCGGCTCTCCACACGTCGCGCTCGACGCGGACGTCGAGCAACGTGACGTTGTCCATGCGCCGAGTGCCTATGGGCTCCGCGAGCACCCTGATGACGCCGTAGTTCATGACCGCGGAGATGGTGCGGCCGAACGGCTGCCCCGACTGGTGACGAAGCACGGGGGTGACAGCGGTCTTCCACGGACCGAGGAAGGTGCCCCACGCAGTGGCCGTCCAAGTGCCGAACCGGTGGCGTCCGCCTTCGGCGGTGTTGATCAAGTCGTTCGGGTCAGGACGAAGACGTTCTGCCTGACCACCTGGCTACCATAGGCATTCGCGTGCTCGAGGCTCCACGTGTAGCGCGAACGCCGCCGACAGCGACCAACGCCCCCGCGTGCGGCGCTGCGCGCCGATCTCCCAGGTGAAGTGGCGGCTGTCGGAGCCGTCCACGTCGCGGACGATGTTCGCCGGCGGGCTGACGACGGCGCCCGGATCAAGCCGGAGGTTGTAGCCAGCGAACCCCGCACCGTCGTCCCCCGTTCCCGCACGTCCGTCGGGACCGGGGTCCGGGATCACGACCGGCTCGCCGAAGCCAGCGAACGGGCGCGCCTGGTTCTGCCGGGCATAGTGACCTGAATCGAGGCGCCACACGACGCCGGCTCCGCACGCCAACGGCCCTGGGCAACTCGCGCTCGATGGAGGCGGTCGCCTCGTCAATGCGAGGAGCGTGAACGTGAGGATCGACGGACTCGATCGCCTGTCCGCCCCGGCTGTCCCGCAGCGCGCCCTCCTCGCCCGGTTCCCACGTGCCGTTTCCGTTCGCGTCGCGCCACGCATACCGCCGCCACCATTCGGCCGCATTCGGGTTGGCGCTCGGTCCGAGGTCGCTTGGCGTCAACCGATACAGCCCGTAGCTGGCCTTGACGATCGTCTTGCCGGCGCCCGACACGTCGAAGGCTCCGCCGATCCTCGGAACAAGGAGGTTCCAGCTGACGACGCTGTCAATCGGCGGAAACGCCAGGGGCTGGCCCTCTGCGCCCGGGGGCGGCGCCTGTGTCGGCAAGAACACGCGGTAGCGGTCGAAGCGGATCCCCAGGTTGAGGGTGAGCCGGTCGTTCACTTGCCAGGCGTCGCCAGCGTGCGCCGCCGCCGCGAGCAACCCGACCAGTGACGCGGACGGTGCCAGGAACCGGTACACCTCCGCGGCCTCGCCGCCGCGAGTCACCTGCAGCACATTCCCGGGGAAGGCCGCCAGCAGCCGGTCCTCGGTGACCGTCTCGAGGACGTTCGCCGCCGGCCTTGAACTGGTGACTGCCCTCCCACCCATCACGGAAGTAGCTGGCGGATGCCTGGAATTGATCGCGGCGCATGCGACGCTCGCTGCGCCGTCCGCCGCCGGTGACGACCAGCGTGTCGATGTCCTCGATACGCGCCGCACTCCCGTTGGGCGTCAACGAGCGCCGCACGTCGAACTGGCCCGCTCTCGCCTCAGCGAAGAGCCGCTGGCCGAACGTGGCGTTCCACTCCGCCTTCCAGACAATGCCGGACACGCGCAGGTGTGACGTCGCATCGACGGCGCGGTGAATCCCGGTGGACGCGTTGATCGCCTGGCCGCCGGCTGGCCCGAACGGATCGAGGCGGTTCGGCTGCTCGTTTCGCCCGGTCTGCGCGAACCCGATGAAGGTGTGGCGGCCCGATCGAACGGTGGCCTTGCCCGTGTAGTTTCTCAGCTGCGTCCGCGAGGGTTCGACGGGGAAGTTCACCTGCCGGAGCTGCACGTCCTGGTCGCGGATCGAGGCGTACCACCAGGCGCGATCGCGCACGACGTAGCCGCCGACGTCGCCGTTGACGTCGTAGTCTCGCCAGACGCGGTTCGCATCCAGTGACAGCAGGCTTCCGCCGGCCGATGCGCGCCGCTGCTGGTCCGCGTCGATGTTGTGCGACTGCCACCTTCTATGCTCGAAATCAGCATAGAGGGTTCCGCGGTACTCGTTCCCGCCCGACTTGCCGAGGAACTGCAGGTGCACGCCCGGCACCGGCCACTCCGGGCCGTAGGCGCCCAGGCCAACGCTCGCCTCTTCAAATGCTCCGTAGTCGAGGGTGAAGCCGAGGGAAGAAATCTGGGTGACGTTGATCCCCTCCACCGTCGGCCTGCTCGAGCCCTCCGTGCCGTATGCGCCGAAGAGCCCGCCGACATCTCCCGCGCTGCCGCCCACTTCGAATCGCGAGACCTGGATGCCGGGTGTGGACGACAGGACCGCGAACATGCTGCGGGAGCCCGGAACCGCCGCCAACTGCTCCCGGGTGAGCGTCTGGCTGATGACGCTCGTATGCCGATCGATCACGGCCGCGCGCGCCTCCACCGTCACGGACTCGGCCAGCGCCGCGAGCTGGAGGACGGCATCGACCGTCGCCGTGAAGCCGGAGCCAACCGTGACGTCAATCGATGCGGGCCGAAAGCCCGAGTGTTCGAAGGTGACCGTGTAGCTACCTGGGGCCAGGGCCGGTGCGACGTAGTTCCCATTCCCGGCACTGGCGGTCACGCGAGGGACCATCAACGAGGCGCCCGACAGGGTGACGACGGCCTCAGGAAGCGGATTGCCGGAGGGATCCGTCACCCGGCCGGACACGGCACCGTGTGACGTGCCAACGATCTGGCGGGAGGCCGCGACGGGCACGCGTGCGAAGAGATCACCAGCAGGGAGAGACGCAACCGCGAGAAACACCAACAGGATCGGCCAGGAGCGGAAGAAGAGCACCGTGGACGTCGTCGGGCGGCCGGAGGCCGAGATGGGACGGTCGATTGCCTGGGCGATGGGGCATCCTCCAAGAGGCTGAGTCGCGGCTTTAAAGCATGCAAGCGAGGCGCCGCCGCTGCTGCAGGCCGATCAACTCGCCAACCTGTCTCCGGCTCACGCTTGGCGTACCCCTCTGCGTGCTCGGGGAGGAAGGCGAAGCCTCAGTGCGTGTCGCGAGAGCATCGTGAGACGCCCCCTGCGCGCTCGGAACAGGGTCGCCGGAAAGCGGAGGATGATCATGAGCAAGGCAGGCGCTGGACTCCAGACAGCCTATTCTCGTTGTGGCTGTTTTTGTGGCGTTCCGCCTTGCACGACTCTGCAGAAACAGGCCGAAAAACGCATAGTCATGCCATCCGGTCCGGACGGCGCGAGCGGTCCTAATCCTCTCTCTTTTCAACGTCTTCCGGCGTTTCGGCCGGGTCCTTCGCAACGCGGAGGTCGCAGGTTCGAGCCCTGTGCCGTCCACC
>CAVRWB010000006.1:0-296054 GCA_963724775.1 uncultured Acidobacteriota bacterium | reverse complement strand
AACCACCGGACGCTGCTGGACGCGTCACAGCATCAGAGCAAGCGAAAACTCGAAGAAATGGTTGCCGGACTCAACGCACGACCGGATGTGCCTGCGTCGGTGCGCAAGCTACCCTCGCCGCACCTCACTGCGCCAACGGGAGCCCAAGCAGGCGAGAAACAGCCGCGGGAACTGGCGTCGGCGTTGTGTCTCGAAAGCGAAGCGCCACTTGGCGTCCCGAGTCACTGCACGCGCACGGACCTGCCCCGACGACCAGCGATCGTCCGTCCGCTCGCGTCGGAGCGGTACCAGGTCCAGATGACGGTCTCTGCCGAGACCCGGGCGAAACTGAAGCGCGCGCAGGACCTTCTCCGCCACGCGGTTCCCGACGGCAACCCGGCCGCCATCTTCGACCGCGCGCTGACGCTGCTGCTTCAGCACCTCGAGCGCAAGAAGGTGGCGGCAACCGCACGACCGCGGGGCGAACCGGGCGAAAACGCCGCGCAGTCGC
The DNA here is from genome assembly GCA_963724775.1 of uncultured Acidobacteriota bacterium. Lineage (GTDB taxonomy): Bacteria > Acidobacteriota > Vicinamibacteria > Vicinamibacterales > Fen-181 > CAVRWB01. Next base: position 295,564 of record CAVRWB010000006.1, on the reverse strand, counting down.
GTTCAACCGCCAAATCACGCGAGAGCGGCCACAGACCGGTCGTCGCCGTCAATCCGCCGGCAGAAGCCTCGAGTGACGCAGACACCGGTTCGAGCGAGTCGATCGAGCGGCGGCCGCCAAGGCCGCCGTCACTCGAGGTTGCGTCCGCTCCGGCCGCGCGCTCGCATCGCTCGCGCCACATCCCGGCTGTCGTAAAGCGGGCAGTCTGGGCCCGCGACGGAGGCCAGTGCGTGTTCGTTGGGACAGAAGGACGCTGCACCGAGCGGGGATTCCTCGAGTTCCATCATCGCTTGCCGTATGCCGCAGGCGGTGCAGCGACGATCGAGAACATCGAGATCCGGTGCCGCGCGCACAACGGGTTCGAGGCGAGGCAGTTACTTCGGATCCGATGTGGAGTGGTTTGGAGGGCGGCCACAACGACAACAAGTCCGTGCAGGCGCAAGAGTCGCACGACTCGGTCCGGACCGAGTTGAGGGCGGCCGCATGGCGGCGTCGGGAGCGGCGCGGCGCGCAGCAGCGGCGACCCGACAGACTGACTGGAGCGGCGACACTGGCCGAGGGCAGGAGGCTGAAGCCGGAGCCCGTCGTACGAGTGTGCACCCCGGCACCAGCACCCGTGCAGTCGTGCGATTTGCCCCTCGCACGGCGCACCCTGTCCACCTGCACCTTTTACGGCCTCGCGCCCCTGCACCCTCCGTTTCATGCACCCTCCGTCTCGGTGTAACTGCACCTTGCACGCGGCAACGTTCGCACCCTTGCACCTTGCACTCTGCACCGCAGAATGGAGCGAGCGGCGAGACGCCTGTCCTACCGCCGCCGCGGCCACGCAGGGCCGCGACTACTCAGCCAACTCCGACTGACTCCCCGTCCTCCGACTGACTCCCCGTCCTCCGACTGACTCCCCGTTCTCCGACTGACTCCCCGTCCAACCACTCTGTAGTAGGATTTCCTGGTCGAAAGGACACGCCATGCCCCGTGAGATTTGCCTCGTTGCCAGCGGCGACTCCCGCTTGCCGGCCAACCGCGTGTGCTGGCCCGCCCAGGCCGCGCTCGAGGAGGCCGTCTGCCGCGCCTTCGCGGCGCTCGGCGCCCAGGTGGTCCGCGGCCATGCCGTCGATCCGGTGAAGGGCCACGGGTTCCTCGACAGCCAGGCGGCCGGGATCGAGGCGTTCCGCCGCATCGACCCGGACAGGCCGATCGTCGTGGCTGAGGCGGTGTGGCAGTACACCAGCCACGTGCTGCCGGGCCTCACCCGCCACCGCGGCCCGATCCTCACGCTCGCCAACTGGAGCGGCGAGTGGCCAGGCCTGGTCGGGATGCTCAACCTGAACGGGTCGCTCACGAAGGCGGGGATCCCCTTCAGCACCATCTGGAGCGAGACGTTCGACGACGAGTTCTCGCGCCGAGGGTTGCAGCAGTGGCTCGCCGAGGGGCGCATCCAGCACGACGTGAGCCACGCGAAGCGCCTCGATCGCGCCTCGTGGGACGAGGACCTCCAGGCGGCGGCCCGCCGGGGGGCCGAACTCGGGAACGACCTGCGGTCGCAGCAGGCCATCATGGGCATCTTCGACGAGGGGTGCATGGGAATGTACAACGCGATCATTCCCGATCACCTCCTGCATGCCACCGGCGTCTTCAAGGAGCGCCTCAGCCAGTCGGCGCTCTACGCCGAGATGCTGCGCGTGCCGGACGAAGTCGCGATCCGCCACCTGGCGTGGCTGCGCGAGCGCGGCATGCGGTTCGTCACCGGCCGCGACCCGGACACCGAGCTGACCGACCGACAGGTGCTCGAAGGCCTCAAGATGTACGATGCGGCCGTGCGCCTCGCGCACGCGTTCGGCTGCGCGGTGATTGGCATTCAGTATCAGCAAGGCCTCAAGGACGTCTGCGTGGCGTCCGATCTCACCGAGGGCCTCCTCAACACGCCCGACCGGCCGCCGGTCGTCGGCGACCAGGGCGAGGTGCTCTTCGACGGTCTCGCGGTTCCGCATTTCAACGAAGTCGACGAGTGCGCCGGCCTCGACGCGCTGCTGACGAATCGCGTGTGGTCCGACGCCGGCCTCGACCCCTCCACAACGCTGCATGACGTGCGGTGGGGCGCACCGTTCCAGGGCCTCGGCGTGGACGAGTTCGTCTGGGTCTTCGAGATCTCGGGTGCCGTCCCGCCCAGCCACCTGGTGGGAGGGTATGCCGGCGCGGTCGGCGAGCGCCAGCCGGCCATGTATTTCCCGCGCGGCGGCGCGACGATCAAGGGCATCAGCCGACCGGGCGAGATCGTCTGGAGCCGGATCTATGTCGAGGCGGACGCGCTGCACATGGACATCGGCCGCGGCGGCGCGCTCTCGCTCCCCCAGGAGGAGAACGCACGTCGTTGGGCGGCCACCACGTCGCAGTGGCCGATGATGCACGCCGTGCTCTACGGGGTGACGCGCGACCAGTTCATGGCGAAGCACCAGGCGAATCACATCCAGGTGGCCTACGCGCCTGACGCCGCGGCCGCCTGCCGCGTGATGGCTGCCAAGGCCGGCATGGCAGAAGCCCTCGGGGTCCGCGTGAACGTCTGCGGCGACATCGCCGACCGCCTCGACCGACACCAGGCCGCGCCCCCCGACGGCGTTCGGCGCGGCGCGAGCACGGGCGGAGCGTCGGAGTCCCCCGCGTGACGCCGGCCCCGGTGCTGGAAGCCAGGCGCCTCTCGATGGAGTACCCGGGCGTCCGCGCGCTCGACGACGTGAGCTTCGATGTGCGCGCGGGCGAGGTGCACGCGCTCGTCGGGCAGAACGGCGCCGGGAAGTCCACGCTGATCAAGATCCTGTCCGGCGAACAGGGCGGCTACTCCGGCGATGTGCTTCTCGACGGTCGAGCCACCCGCTTCGCCTCGCCGGCGGACGGCCTGCGGGCAGGCATCGCGGTCATCCCGCAGGAACTTCAGCTGGTGTCGACCCTCGACGCCGCCGCCAACATCTTCCTCGGCCGCGAGCCCCGCGCCGCGTTCGGCCTGGTGGACTCCGTAGCCCTGACCGCCCAGGCTACGGCAGCGATGCGCGCGCTCGACGAGCCGCTCGCCGAAGGCCCCGTCGGGCGCCTCGAGGCGGGCCACCGGCAACTCGTGGCGATCGCCCGCGCCCTCTCCCTCGACGCGCGGGTCCTCATCATGGACGAGCCGTCCTCGTCGCTGGGGCCCGGGGAGGTGCACCGGCTCGAGCAGCTCGTGCTCGATCTCACCCGTCGCGGCGTCGCGGTCATCTACGTCTCGCACCGCCTCGATGAAGTGAGCCGCCTGGCCACGCGGATCACCGTCCTGCGCGACGGCCGCCTCGTCAAGACGGTGGCGCGCGGGGAGGCCGACGAGGCGGAACTGGTTCGGCTGATGGCCGGCAGGGCCACCCTCGAGCAGGCAGCCATCGCACCGGTACCGGCGGACGCCGAGGACCTGCTGCGCGTCGAGGCGCTGTCGCTGCCGGATCCGGCGCGGCCCGGCGGGTACCGGCTGCGCGATGTGTCCCTGTCGGTGCGGCGAGGGGAAATCGTGGGGCTGTCCGGCCTGATCGGGGCGGGCCGAAGTGATCTCCTGCTCGCCCTGACCGGCGCCCTCGACCGCCAGCCGGAAGGCCGCGTCGTGATCGCCGGGCAGGCCTATCGCCCGGAGTCGCCGGCCGCGGCGCGGCACGCGGGCCTCGTCCTCCTGCCCGAGGACCGCAAGGACCAGGGCATCTTCCCCCACCTCGACGTCGTCACGAACGTCAGCATCGGCCGGTTGGAGTCGGTGTCCCCATCGCTGTTCGTGGACCGCGACCGCGAGCGCCGCGAGGCGGGGGCGCTGATGGCGAAAACGGGCGTGCGCTGCGCGTCGCCCTTCGTGCCGATCGCCACGTTGAGCGGCGGCAACCAGCAGAAGGCGCTCCTCGCGCGCTGCCTCTTCGCCTCGCCGTCGGTCCTGCTGCTCGACGAACCGACGCGCGGCGTGGACGTGGCGGCAAAACAGGAGATCTACGCGCTCGTTCGCGGCCTGGCCGCGCAGGGCTTCGGCATCCTGCTCTGCTCGTCCGAACTGCCCGAGATCCTGGCGCTCGCGCACCGAATCGTCGTACTCCGCGATGGCCGCATCGCCGGACGCTTTGCGAGAGAAGAGGCGACCGAGGAACTCCTGCTGGCCGCAGCGACGGGGACGCTCGGCGGCGAAACCTCCGGCGACGAGCAGGGGGGCGCGCCAGCCGCTCCCCCTTCCTCGCCGCCAACCCCGGTGCCCGCTCGGCGCGCGCGCCGGCTGGGCGCGCGGTTCACGAGCCTGCTCGGACTTGCAGGCGTCCTCGTGCTCGCGATTGTGTCGTCGCCGGTTCGCGGCGGCCGGCCGGTCTTCCTCGATGTCGGCAACCTCACGGACATCCTCCGCCAGGTCGCCGAGAAAGGGATCCTCGCCGCGGGCATGACGCCGGTGATCATCTCGGGCGGGATCGACCTGTCGGTCGGTTCGGTGCTGGCGCTCGCCGCAACACTCACCGGCGCACTGTTCATGCGCTCGGGGCTTGGCGTGTGGGCGGTCGTGCCAATCGTGCTCGCGGTTGGCGCGCTCTGGGGTCTCCTCAACGGCCTCGTCGTCTCGCGCTGGCGCCTGCAGGCGTTCATCGCCACCCTGGCCACCATGAGCGCGGCGCGGGGCGTGGCACGCTACATCAGTGGCGGCGCGGCCATCCCGCTCGGCTTCGGCGAAGGCGGGGCGCCAGAGTCGTTCCGCGCCCTGGCGGCCCCCATCCTGCCGTTCGTGCCAGTGCCCGCGCTGCTGTTCCTGGTGTCGGTGGCGGCCGTCGGCGTGCTCATGTCGCGCATGCGGGCCGGGCGCTACGTCTACGCGATTGGCGACAACGAGCAGGCGGCGCGGCTATCCGGCGTGAACGTCGCGCGCTACAAGACGCTCGTCTATGTCCTGTGCGCGGGCCTGGCGGCGCTGGCCGGCATCATCCACTGCGCGCAGCTCGAGCAGGGCAATCCGAACGACGGGATCGGGTACGAGCTCGACGCCATCGCCGCGGTCGTCATCGGAGGAACCAGCCTGTCCGGCGGCATCGGCACCGTGACGGGAACGCTGGTCGGCACGCTGATCATCGGCATCATCAACAACAGCATGGGGCTCAACAACGTCGATGCGAATCTCCAGCTCATACTCAAAGGGGCGATCATCCTCGCGGCCGTGTGGCTGCAGACGAGGCGCAGGTAGATGGCGCGCCGCTGCTCTGCTCCTCGCTTTCGCGATAGCGGGGTGCGGGCGCAGCCAGCCGGCTCGGCACCTCGTCGGCTTCTCGCAGTGCAACCTCGGCGAGCCGTGGCGGGTCGCGATGAACGCCGAGGTCGCCGAGCGGGCCAGGGACTTCCCTGACCTCGAGATCGTGTACGCGGACGCGCAGCAGGACAACGCCAAGCAGGTCGCGGATGTCGAGAACTTCCTGCGGCAGCGCGTCGAGCTGCTGATGATTTCCCCCAACGAGGCCCGACCGCTCACCCCGATCGTCGAGCGCGCGTTCAAGTCCGGCATTCCGGTCATCGTCATCGACCGCGGGATCGAGGGTGAAAGCTACACGGTCTTCATCGGCGCGGACAACTACCAGATCGGCCAGCAGGCCGGCAAGTACATCGCCGGGCTGCTCGGCGGCCAGGGGAAGATTGTCGAGATCCGCGGCCTGCCCGGGTCGCCGCCGGCAAACGACCGGAGCAAGGGAATGCGCGACGCGATCGCGCCGTACCCGGGCCTGCAGATCGTGCACGACCCGGTGGCCAACTGGCTCCGCGAAGAGGCGATGAGCCAGATGGAGATGGCCCTCGCGGCCAACCCGAAGATCGATCTCGTCTACGCGCACAACGACCCGATGGCGATTGGCGCGTACCTCGCAGCGAAGGCGAAGGGCCGCGAAGGGGAAATGAAGTTTGTTGGCATCGACGCGCTGCCCGGGCTCGACGGCGGCCGACAGGCGGTGAAGGACGGGAAACTCGACGCGACGTTCGTCTATCCGACCGGCGGCCGCCAGGCGGTGGAACTGGCCGAGCGCATTCTCAAGGGCGAGAAGGTGCCGCACCGGGTGGTGTTGCCGAGCGAGAAGATCGACCAGGTAGATTTTGGCGATTTTACGATTTCTCGATTTCTCGATTTGGCGATGTCGCGATTTGGCGATTTATCGATTCGACGATTTGGCGATGTCGCGATTTGGCGCTGGACCGCGGCAGTTGCCATGTCCGCTTGGCCAGACATGTGTCGCTGCCAGGCGACGGACCGGTGGGACGGGCCAGTCCGAAAGACGATGAAAACCAACGCCTTTCGCTCGATCGACGCCTGGCCCGTTGCTTGCTCTGGCTCAGCCGGAGGTTTGTGCATGCCATCGTGTCGCCGGATCGTTCTCGTCGCAGGCGCCGTGCTGCTCGCTTTCGTCTTCTCCGCTCCCCTCTCCGAAGCGCGGGCGTCGGGTGCTACATGGCAGGCGTATCCGCCGCCTCCCCCGAGCAGCGCGCCACGCGCGGAGCCGAGCATCGGTATCAAGACGGACATCTCCCCCAAGGAGACACAGATCTACATCGACGGGTACTTCCGCGGCACGGCCGGCGATTTCGGCGGCTTCTCGAAGCACCTGCGCGTCGAGCCGGGGGCGCACGAGTTCGTGCTCTACCTCAAGGGCTACAAGACGGTCCGCCAGACGTTGGACGTCAAGGGCGGAACCGATTACCGCCTGCGCGAGAAGATGGTGCCTCTTGCGGCGGGCGAGGCGAACGAGCCGCCGCCGTCCGCTCCGCCGCAAGCCACGCGGGCAGCAGAATCGCCGGAGGGCCGGGCAGGCGCACCGGGACAACCGTCGCCCGACGAGCCCCGCCCCCGTGCACCAAGGCCGCCGCGTCCGCCGCAGCCTGCCAGACCGGAACCGCCGCAGCCGGGACCACCCGCCGATGCCCGTGGCGCATTCGGGTCGCTCGCCATCCGTGTCCAGCCCGCTGGCGCCGACATCCTGGTGGACGGCGAACGCTGGCAGGGACCGGAAGGCGCGCCGTTGGTGGTGCAGGTGGTCGCCGGCGCGCACCGGATCGAAGTCCGAAAGGACGGCTACGAGAGTTACGCCACCGAGGTGCAGGTGCGCGAAGGCGAGCGCACGCCGGTCAACGTCAGCCTGCCGGCCAGACAATAGAAGGCTCGAGGCTTTAGGCTATAGGTTCCAGGCTGTTGGGCTCAGGCTCGGGCGTAGCACGGGGCTTCAGCCGAGTCTCAGCGGGCGGTCGCGGCTCGAGGCTCTGGCCGTCGTAAACTAGGCTTCGATGATTCAGATCACGCCGACGATTGCGATCGACGAGAGCGAGTTCGAGGAGCGGTTCGTCCGCGCGTCGGGGCCGGGCGGGCAGAACGTCAACAAGGTCGCAACGGCCGTCGAACTGCGGTTCGACATCTCCCGGTCGTCGCTGCCCGAGGACGTGAAGGCCCGCCTGGTGGCGCTCGGGGGCAAACGCGTCACCGCCGACCGGGTCCTCGTCATCGACAGCCGCGAGCATCGGACCCAGGCACAGAACCGCGAGGCCGCGCGCGCCCGCCTCGCCGCCCTCGTCGAGCGTGCCGCTCACCGCCCGCGAACGCGCACCCCGACGCGGCCGACCGCCGCCTCCCGCCACAGACGGCTGACCGCGAAGAAGCAGCGCGCCATCGTCAAGGAGCGCCGCGGCCGCGGCGGCTCGGACGAATAGCACTGGCCGCTTCATTTCTCCGTTCTCAGTTTTCCGCTTTCTGTTATCCGCCGTATCGCCGCCTCTGCCGACCACCGCACGCGCGGGATGCGCGCCAGTTCGCGGAGTTCGGGCAGCGCCGCCTGCGCCTGCGGACCGATCGCTCCCAGCGCGTCGGCCAGGCTCCGCTGCACATGGACGTGCTCGTCCTTGTTTCTGCACGCCTCGATGAGCGCTTCCAGCGCGGGGGCGGAGCGGCGGCCGAGGCTCGCGATCGCCTGCGCGCTCACCATCCGCACGCCCGTGTCCGGGTCCTTCAGGCGGGCGACGAGCGCGGGCAGAAGACGTGAAACATCCGCGGTCACCTGCGCGTCCCGGAGGGCGACCGCCGCCAGGCCGCGCACGACGACGTCATCGTCGGAGAGCGCCGCCACGAGGGCGCTCACCAACGTCGCCGCCGCCGGGCCGTGCACCTGGCCCAGCGCCCACGCCGCCGCTTCACGGATGTCCGCGTCAGGGTCGCGCAGCGCATCAGTCAACGCCTGCGTCTGCCCCGCCGGGACGCCAGGGGCACCAGGCGCTCGGCCGCGTCCGGCCAACCGTTCTCCGACCTCGCGCAGCTCGCGCGCGCGACGGCCCGCTGGTGTCTCCACCACCGGCCCCAGGCGCGCGAGGATCAGCGTGTCGATGCCAAGGAAGTAGTTCGACGAGTCGCCGTGCTTGCCCACGCACGTGAAGGTGACCAGGTGGCGCCCGGCGGCAAGGTCCACCCACCCGAGCAGGTGGTCCTCCGCCACGTAGGTTTCGGTGAAGTACGCGTTGATGGGCCCCGCGCCGCCGGTGTTCGCGCCCGGTTCGTGTTCGAGGTCGCCCGTCCCGCCGATCGGCTTGCCATCCAGCTTCACGGCGTAGATCCCGTAATCGGGACTGTGTGCCAGTTGCGCGACCAGCTCGTAGCGGCCTGCGTCCGTGACATCGAACGGGATCTGGATGCTGGAGCCCGGGCCGGCGGCCTGGAAGAACAGCAGGTCCTTGGACCAGAAGACCTCCTTCTGAACCGATGCCTTGCCGCCCTCTGCCTTGACGTCCGCGATGGCGTTCTCCACCTCGATCTGCCGCGCGTTACCGTGAGGCAGGCGGGCGGCGCCGTAGGGGACCGGCAGCTGATCGCGCGCGATGCCGGACTGGTACCAGAACGCCACGCTGCTGAAGAGATCCGCCCGTTCCTCGGAAGCCGAGCGCACCGAGCCGTCCTTGTTGTAGGTCCACCCGGTGTGCTCGAAATCGAATCGCAGCGAGCGCGCGAACGGGATCGGGTCGGCCATGTGCCAGCGATAAGCGGTCATGCGGGCGCCCACGTCGGTGCCATCCGCGACGGGCACCCCCGCATGCGGGCCGTCCGCCACGCGCAGGCTCCACGCGTCGTTGAAATAGTCCTCCGTGCCGGTCCCCTCGATGCGCGGCGACGCTTCCCCGTCCACGTAGAAACGGTCGTCGCCTTCTCCAAACCAGCCCGGTTCGGCCTGGATGACGCTGAATACCGTGCCGACGTATTGGCCTCGGCCCTTGACCGACAACACTTCGTAGGGCCGTCCCGGGGCGGCCGGCACGGCCTGCCGGTAGCGCGCGTGGAAATAGCCGGTCCCCGGCGGCAGCGCACGTACCTTCGACCAATCGACGTGGTAGTAGAGGTTCGCGACGCGCCGTCGTCCCTCGTTGGTGATCGTGATCCGGCACGAATGGCGGAACGGCATCGGCCAGTAGCTGTTGCGCGAACGGCCGCTGGAACTGTCACGGATCAGGAGTGAATTGACCGGCCGCTCGAAGCCGTGGCCGACGGCGAAAAAATCGCCAAGCGGGGCGTCCACGCTCGGTATGGCGCTGCCGTCGTAGTAGACACGAAGGCGCAACAGCCGGGGCCAACCATACTCGTTCGCCGCCACCGTCACCCACATGTGCGTCACCACGCCCGGCCCCTGCAGGTCCGCGAGAACCACGGTCTCGCCGGGAATGGGGCGCTTGCTGTCGTCGTTGCTGGCCGGGTCGGGGTTGTTGCTGGACGAGCGCCAGGCCGTGGAATCGCCGAGTCGCGACAGGCCCAGGAAGTCGGGCGCCACGCCGCCCGGGGCTGCCTGGGGCTGGCCGCTCGATGGCGACGAGACAACGAGGACGGACAGGAGTGCCGTCACGACGATTGGCCATGACAGGATCTGGATGCTCATCGGGTTCTCCGGGCCGAAGTGCAGATCTTCCGGCTCATAGCCTATCAAACACGCCGGCCCACAGGCCCAGCGCGACGTTCAGGTTGCGCCGCGCTCGCTTTGCGACGTACAAAGGCAGGATGGCTCCTGCCCCGCCCGTCCTCCCCGGCATCGCGCGCGAAAAGGCGACGGTCGAGGCGATGGTACGCCTCTACTGCGCGGATCACCGCCACGACGCGCCTGCCGGCTGCCTCTGTGACACCTGCCGCACGCTGCTCGCGTACTCGCACCAGCGGCTCGACCGCTGCCCCTACGGGGACGACAAGCCCTCCTGCAAGGCCTGCCCCATTCACTGCTACCGGCCGGCCGAGCGCGAGGCGATGCGAGAAGTGATGAGGGAGGCCGGGCCGAGGATGCTCTGGCGGCACCCGTGGCTGGCGGTCGTGCACTTGTGGAAGGACCGGTTCAGGAAGGCACCGAAACGGGGACGAAAGACGGAAGGCGCGACACAGGGCTGAAGCCCCGTGTCGCGCCTGTCCGTGTCCGGCTGTCTGCTGCCTGCTGTCCGCTACTTCGCCACGATCGTGGTGTCGTTCTTCAGTGCGCCCGGCGCCGTGCTGCGGTACTTGGTCGGGCTGAGGACGACCTGGTCGATCTGCACGCCGTCTTCGCGGACCTGGATCCGCATGGTGTGCGTGCCGCTCGCCGCGAAGGTCACCGTTGTCGCCTGCGACAGCCAGTAGGCGGTATTCTGCCAACCCCACCCCGAGACGCCACACCCGCTGCAGTTTTCCAGGTTCACCAGCAGGCCGCTGGTGCCATTGAGCGGGTATGCCACGGCCCCGTTCACCCGCGCGTCCGAGAACTGCACCCAGACCGACTCGTTGTACTTGCTGTTCGCCGTGCCCTGCATGCGCAGCCACAGGGTGTAGGGCTGGCCGGCGGCGGCATTGAACGTCACGTCAACGTATTGCGTTGGCTGCGCCAGGGGCGCGGAGGTTGCGGACCAGCCTGCATCGGCGGTCGACGCTTTCTTTCCGGCCGCTGCGGACGAATCGGCGACCGCGCTCCAGCCGTGCAGGCTGGATCCGGGCACGTCGGAGGCGTACACGACGATCTCCGGCACCGTGGCCGTGGTCGTGGTCGTGGTCGTCGTGGTGGTCGTTGACGCGGCAACCGTCACGTTGTCGAATGTCGACTTGTCGAGCGCTCCGGTGTTGTGGCTGCACACCGCGAGCCCGACGTACACGTTCGCGGCCATCGCGATCGATTTCGTGCCGACGGTGGACCATGTCGTCCCGTTGGTCGAGACAGAGGCCGTGAAGGTCGAGCCGGCACGCACGACCTTCAACCAGACGGGCGCCGCACCGGTAGCGTTCGCGGACACCATCGACGCGCCGGTCGACGCGCGCGTCAGCCACTCGATGCCGCCGCCCGGCCTCACGTCGAGGAGGGCGGTGGACGAACCGGTTGCGAGCGTCTCGCGGATCATCACGCCGGCCTTGGCGTAGGTGTTCGTGTTCTGGGTGGCCGCCACGCGCGCGATGATCTGCCCGTTGCCGTTCAAGGGGCGGTAGGTGAAGTTGAACGAGTCGGCGGTGCCCCAGACGTCGGCGCCAGCCCCGGTCTGGGTGAAGGTGCCGTTCGAATACGACGCGCTCCCCGCCAGCCCCACTGCGCCGATGTCCCCGTTGGTCCACGGGCTGGGCACGGAGGATGTGGTCGTCCCTGTTCCCGTGCCGGTCCCCGTTCCCGTGCCGGTCCCTGTTCCCGTGCCGGTCCCCGTTCCCGTGCCCGTCCCCGTTCCCGTGACGGTCCCGGTGGTCGTGCTGCCCCCCGCCTGCGCGATCTTGAGCGTGTCGATGTTCGCGCCCGGGTCGGTCCCGCCCGTGCCCCTGCCCTTGTACGGCGAGGTGGAGGCCAGGTGATAGTCGCCGCCGGACAGGTTCACGAAGCCGACGGCCGACATGCTGGCCGGGAAGTAACTCATGCCCGGGTAGATCGATGTCTTCGTCGTGCCGACGAACAGGTTTTCCTGGAACGTGCCGTCGCTGAAGTACGTCGAGATGGTCCCGCTCCCTTCACCGGTCGCGTCGCCGATGATCCCGTACGCGGCCGCGTTCAGGATGTTGTTCGTGAAGACGAAGCGCGCGCTGAAGCCGCCGTATGCGTAGATCCCGTTGCCGCTGTTGAAGCTCACGTTGTGGTCGACGGTCACGTCCGCCGCCTGGCTGATGAGCATCAGCCGTCCAAACCCGCCCCAGTTGGTTCCATTCACATCCTCGAGCACGTTGTTGCGGATGGTGATGTGGTTGGTCTGCTGGCTGGGGGCGTTGTTGTCGTAGCCCAGGATGTTGAAGGCGCTCGACACGTGCCGGACGATGTTGTTGGTGAAGGTGACGCGCTGGACGACCGTCCAGGGGTTGTCGTTGTACTGGTTGCGCGGCGTCAGGACGATGGCGTACCCGGACTGCGCCGCCAGCCAGTTGTTCTCGAAGATGTTGCCGTCCACCGTGACGTCCTGCGCGTGCTTCAGCTCGAAGATGTTCTTCACCGTCCACGAGGAGCCGCGCCAGGAAGCCTGCTTGGTGCAGTAGTTGTTGCGGAAGACGATGCCCGTGGGCGTGGTGTTCGGGATCAGCATCGTGCTGCCGCCCATGAGGAAGTTCTCGCCCGCCGCTTCCAGGTAGTTGTTGAGAATGGTGAAGGGGCCCGGCCCGTTCCATCCAGCGATGGCCTGCGAGTCCAGCCCGGCATACTTGATCTCCGAGATGTAGCTGTCGCGGACGGTGGTCTTCCCGCTGTTCAGTGCGATGCCCCGCAACTGGGCGACGCCGGGGGCGCTATGGAGGTAGCAGCGGTCGACGACGAGGTCGTGCGGGACCGACGCGAGCGTGGACTGCGTGGATTCCGCCTTCCCGAGCTCGATCATCGCCCCGGCGCCGCTCGGGTTCTGCAGGAACTCGACGAACTGAATGAGGTAGTAGCTCGCGCCCGCCGCGGTCGAGAGGGCTGGCATGGAGCCGGTGGCCGACTTGAGCTTCGGCAGCGCCGACGCGTACGCTGGCGTGATGCGGGTACCGGCCGGCGGCAGGCTGCTGTCGGCGGCGCTCGACCTGATCGTGATGAACGCGGTGCCGTTCTTGGCGGGCAACACGAAGTTGCCTGTATAGGTCGCCCCCGCGGCCAGGAGGATCGTGTCCCCGGGCTGCGCGTTGTTCAGCGCCGTCTGAAGGCTGCCGCCAGCGGGCACGGTGATGGTACCGCCGGCCGCGTGGCCAGCCGCGATCGCGAGAGCAGTCAGGACGAAGGTCGCAACACGTCGGGTCATCAGGCCCTACTCCATTGATGCGTGTGGTCATGACACGCAGGCGCCAGGCAGGCCGGCCCCGCGGCGCAGCGGCGTCCGCGGCGCGGCCTGGCGTAGCGAATAAATCGGTTGTGAGTGCTGACGGGACGCCTGCGTGAAGTCGGGGCGATCCCGTTGGGTCCGTTACTTCAAGCGGGGTACCGCCGCTGTGAGGGGCATTTGCCTGGGGAATTCGCGCGGCAGAGCGGCGAGCTCAACAACAGTTCCGTAATCTCAAGCACGAAAGCTGGCCCGTTGGGCGGCCTTCCGGCGGCCACCTTGTGAATTCGAGCGCAAGTTCCCCCCGACCTCGACAAGTTCGCGATCCGATACGGCTGATTCACGGCAATCGGTGACTGCCGCGCGGATTCGCCACGGCCGGTGATGAGCCGGCGATAGGCCGAGCGCGAGCTATCGTAAAATCCGATTCATGGAGTGGCTGAACTATCACCACCTCTTGTACTTCTGGACGGTAGCGCGGGCGGGGAGCATCTCGCGCGCCCGCGAGGAGCTGCGCCTGGCGCAGCCGACGATCAGCGGGCAGCTGCGGACGCTCGAGGCGCAGCTCGGGGAGAAGCTGTTCGTGAAGTCCGGGCGCGGCCTCGCCCTCACGGACGTCGGCCGCGTCGTCTACCAGTACGCTGATGAAATCTTCTCGCTTGGGCGCGAGCTGACCGACGTCCTGAGGGGCCGGCCGCGCGGGCGGCCCGCGCGCCTGCACGTGGGGGTGTCAGACGCCGTGCCGAAGTTGATCGCGTACCGGATGCTGGCGCCTGCGCTGCGGCTTGGCGAACCGGTAAAGCTGATTTGCGACGAGGACAAGCCGGAGCGGCTCGTCGCGGCGCTCTCGTCCCACGCCCTCGACCTCGTGCTGTCCGACGCGCCCCTCACGGCCGCCATCCGCGTGAAGGCGTACAACCACCTTCTCGGCTCGTGCGGCGTCTCCGTCTTCGCGGCCGCGCCTCTCGCGGCCCGGTACCGAAAGCGTTTTCCGGCGTCGCTCGACGGCGCTCCCTTCCTGCTGCCGACCGAAACGTCCACACTGCGGCGGTCGGTCGATCAGTGGTTCGACAGCCAGGGCGTGCGGCCGGCCCTCGTCGGAGAGTTCCAGGACAGCGCGCTCTTGCAGACGTTCGGGACCGCGGGCGAGGGGCTCTTCCTCGCGCCGTCGGCCATCGAACAGGAGGTGGAGGGTTACTACCGGGTCAAGCTGGTGGGTCGCATCGACTCGATCGTGGAGCGGTTCTACGCGATCTCCGTGGAGCGGCGGCTGAAACACCCCGCGGTAGTGGCGATTTCCGAGAGCGCGCGGACGACGCTGTTCAAGGACGCGCCGCCACGCACCACGACGGTGCCGGTCGGCGCCTAAAGTAGCGGCTGAGGAGTCCATCATTTCCTTTCGTCTTCGCGTCATCGTCGCTTTCGCCCTCGTCTACGTGTTCTGGGGGTCCACCTACCTGGGCATCCGCGTCGCTGTCGAACACGTGCCGCCGATCCTGATGGCCGGCATCCGCTTCTCGATCTCCGGCAGCCTGTTGCTCGCTTTCTGCGCGGCCACCGGGCGGCAGGTGGTTGTCGGGCGCGAGCGCTTCCTGAAGCTGGCGGTCGTCGGGTTCCTGCTGCTCGGGGTCTCGAACGCGGTTCTGGCCTGGGCGGAACTGTATGTCCCCACCGGCCTCGCCGCGCTGGTGGTGGCGGTCGTACCCATCTGGTTCCTGCTCGTCGAGCGGTTCCTGTTGCGGACCGGCGAGCGCGTGCCGATCTCGGGATTGGCGGGCGTGGCCCTCGGCCTTGCCGGGATGGTCGTGCTGCTCTGGCCCAAGCTTGCCGTGACGCACTCCCTCGATCTCTGGGAGTTGATCGCCTCGGTCAGTCTCCTGGGATCGTCGTTCGTCTGGGCGTTCGGCTCGGTGCTCTCGCGCCGGTGGCACCTGAGCGAGGATCCGCTCGTCGCGAGCGCCTGGCAGATGACGTGCGCGGGGGTGGTCGACACGACGGCGGGCCTGCTGCTCGGCCAGCACCACCACGCGACGTGGACCGGCGCGGGGCTTGGCGCGATCCTCTACCTCGTGGTCTTCGGTAGCTGGGTGGGGTACTCGGCGTACATCTGGCTGCTTCGGCACGTGCCGACGGCGAAGGTCGCCACCTACGCCTACGTCAACCCTATCGTGGCGGTGCTGCTTGGCTGGCTGTTCCTGGGCGAGTCGGTCGATGGCTACATCGTGGCCGGCGCGGCCATCATCGTCCCCGCCGTCGCGCTGGTGACGCGCGCGGAAGCGCCGCCGCGCGATGGGACGCAGGTGGGAGAGACGGGATGAGTGCCGAGTGCCACGTGCCGGACGCTACGGACGGAGAGTGCAAAGTGCCGGGTGCGACGTCGCACCTGGCACCATCGCACTCGGCACATGGCACTCAACACCCCGCACGTGCCTACTGCTTCTGCACGATCGTCGAGTCGTTGGTCACGCTGCCGGGCCGCGTGGACAGGTACTGGCCCGGGCTCAGCACGATCTGGTCGAACTGCACGCCGTCCTCGCGCACCTGGATCCGCAGTGTGTGCGACCCGGTCGTCGGGAAGGTCACGGTTGTCGCCTGGGACAGCCAGTAGGCCGTGTTCTGCCAGCCCCAGCCGCTCAGGCTGGTCCCGAAGGTGTCGGTCGCGAGGTTGACCAACAGGCCGGACGTCGTCCCCATCCGATACGCCGCCCCGCCGTTCACCTGCGCGTCGGAGAACTGGACCCAGACCGCGTCGTTGAACTTGCTGTTGTTCAGCGCCTGCAGCCGGAGCCAGATCGTGTACGGGGTTCCCGCCTGCGCGTTGAACGTCACGTCGACGTAATGCGTCGGGCTCGCGAGCGGATTGTTCGGCTGCGACCCGTCTGGCAGGCCGTCCGGAATCGCCAGCTTGAACTGGCCGTCGACCCCGACGGCCGCCGTGCCGTCGAACTGCCGCGCCCAGCTGCCGTGCACGTTCGACAGCGGGATGTCCCCGGCATAGACCACCACGTTGGTCGCCGTCGGTGGCGGCGGAGGCGGTGGCGTGCTGCCGCCCGTCGTGACGCTCACGTTGTCGAAGGTGGCCGTCATCAGCGTGCCGGCGACGTGGCTGCAGACGGCCATCCCGACGTAGATGCTCGACGCCATCGAGACGGTCGCGGTCCCGACCGGGGTCCACGTGCTGCCATTCGACGACACCGAAGCGGTCACCGTGCTCCCGCTCCTCACCAGCCGGAGCCAGGCGGGCGGCGCCTGCGTGGCGCCCGCGATGTAGTTCGTCGCGCCCCCGGCGGAGGTCCGCGTCATGAACTCGATGGCCCCGCCGGGGCGCACGTCGAGGATCGCGTGGGCCGAACCGGACGTCAGCTGCTCGCGCAGCATCACGCCGGCCTTCGCGTACGCGTTCGTGTTCCCGACGCTGGTCACCCGCGCGACGATCTGACCGTCGCCCGACAGCGGCTGGTAGGCGTAGTTGAAGGCGTCGGCCGAACCCCAGATGTCCCCACCGGCTCCCTTGACGGTGAAGACGGGGGTGCTGTAAGAAGCGCTGCCCGCCGCCCACTGACCCGAGATCGACGTCGAGCCACGGCGACGGCAGGCTGGTCGTCCCGCCACCGCCCCCGCCCCCCGTCCCGCCGGTCACGAACGACCAGGTGGCGGAACTGGCGACCAGGGAGGAGTTCTTCACCGTCGCGTTCGTCCTCGCGACGACGCGCCAGAAATACGTCGTGGCCCCGGCGAGCGCGCTCGACGCCGTCCAGGAATAGGTGCTGGGTGGGTTGTTCACGAGCTGCGCCGGAACGTTGCCGACAAACGCGAGGCTCGAAGACGAGGTGCCGAGGTACACGTCATAGCTCGTCGCGTAGGTGGCAGCGTTCCACGTGAGTTTCGGTGTCTGCGACACTGCGGTCGCGCCCGAGACGGGAGTCGAGAGCGAGGGGGCGGCCGGCGGCCGCGGCACGAAGTTGGTGAACCCGGTCGTGTCGGACCACATCGTGTTGAAGCGGTTCAGCATCGCCTGGTAGATGGTCGGCTTGCCCGATGCGGAAACGAAGTAGTCCTGATCCCGCTGCCAGTTCGAGGCGAAGTTGGACGAGGCGTTGGTGGCGTAGCGAGACGTCACCAGCATCTTCATGTGCGTGACGCCATCGTGCTGGCGCTGCTTGATCGGCACGCCCGCCGCCCACAGCTTGTCGATGTTGGCGTGCGTCAGCCAGAACTCCGGCCACTTCGGGTTTTGGTACTCTGTCCGGCTCGACGATCAGCTGCATCGGCACACCCGACTGGAACTTGCTCAACAACGCATTCGTGATGTTGTCCACCGTCAGCCGGTAGATCACGAACTTGATCGCGCTCGACTCGTTGTTGATCTCCTGCACGAGCCGATTGTTGAATTCCGGGCCCTGCCCCCAGATGAGGTCCGGGACCGAGGGCATCGGTCTGTCCTCCAGCTTCGCGGTGCTGATGACCATCGGCAGCGGGTTCGGGTAGAGCGTCTTGTAGTCCGAGCAGGCGCTTTCGAGCGCGCACGCGTCGTTCCAGTTCTTCAGATAAGGCGGGCCGGAGATCACGCTGTTCGGTTCGTGTGTCGTGTCGTTCCAGATTTGATCGAACTTGATGAGGAACGCGTCGACGAGCGTGGGATCCGAGGTGACCAGAACCGTCTCGTCGGAGTAGTTCGTCGAGGACGCCGGCCGGAGCTGAAACGGCTCGTAGTTCGCCGACCCGAACGCGACCAGTCTCTGCGCCTTGAAGATCGTCGTCTTCCAGTGATCGATCTCCGGGAACCAGCTGGGGTTGTAGCGCAGCCGGATCGGCACCCCCTGGCTGGCGAGCCAGTAGAACTCGTTCTTCGTTGAGACCTTGATCTCGAAGATAGAGCCGCGGTCGCCGATGAGGCGCACTTTCACGCCACGACCCATGGCCTTGACGAGGGCCTGGGAGATCTCGCGCTCGCTGAAGTACCAGGCGGACATGTCGACGCGCTCGGTTTCAGCGTTGATCTTCGAGACCAGGACGTCCTTGACGTTATCGACGGCCGGGAAGTACATCTGGTCGGTCTGGGCGGAGGCCGAGCGCGCGTCGATGATGAGCAAGGCCGCACACAACAGTGCGCACGACATGGAACGAAGGCGGGTGGAGGGCCGCTGAGTCATCTGGTTCACTCTCGTCATGGATGGGTCTGTTCTGCTGAGGGGAGCAATACATGTGCCGGGCTCGACCGTCAGCCACGCGAGGCTTCCGGACGTCGGATGGTAGTCGGCGCCTCGGCCACGGCGCGGCTGCTGCCCAGAAGTACCTGAAGATCGACTCAGGCATTTCGCTGCCATCAACGAACAGATGCGGGGCAAAGCTCCAGCTTTGCCGCTTACGCCGGCCGCGGCGTCCTCCGGTACTCCCGCCCGCCGCGCGTCTTCTTCACCAACGCGTAGACCGACCAGGCGCTGCCCGCCAGCGCGAGGACGACGAACCCGAGGACGATCTCCCTGAACACTCCGGAACTCATCCACGCGACCAGGTGCTTCCCGTAGACGCGCGCCAGGATCGCTTCGACCATGAATCGAACGAACCTGGTACCCGAGGCCAGCGCGAAGAAGATCCACGGATTCACCCGCAGCGCGCCCGACGCAAGCATGAACGGCGTGAACGGGAACGGCGGGGGAATGATGGCCGGCAGCGCCAGCGCAATGGCCCCGCCCTTTTCCTGCGCCTTGCGCCTCACCCCCTCCATCCGCCGCGCGGGCACCCAGCGCTCGATTCCGTCTTCGCCGATGCGCCGGCCCACCCAGTACGTCGTCAGCCCACCGGCCACCCCGCCAGCCACGGCGAGAATCGGGTACAGCCAGAAGTAGTCGGGATGCGAGGCGGCCAGGTAGATGACGACGGTGTCGTTTGCAAAGGGAAGGAAGAACGCCACCGTCGAGTCGAGCGTGGCGAGCACGAGCAGGCCGAGCGGCGACAGGAACCAGGCGAAGTAGGACGGCACGATCGGCCCCGTGCAAGAACGGGGGCATGCCGCAACCCGGCAGCTCGTCGGCTCGCTGTAGCGGGACCGGATCCTGCAAGACCCATCGGCATGGCAGGCGGCTGGTGGGATGGGGTCGAGAAAGCGATAGAAGTCGTGTCCGGCCTGGCCGGTGGCCGGCGCCCGTCGGAAGACGCGAACGCGTCGCTGGAACCGCGCGGCGTGCTGGGCGGCCTCGAAGCCCGGTTGGCTGGCGTCCTCGTGTCGGCGCTGCACGAGGCATTCGCGCGCGATGCCCAACGCCTGGACGCGGAGCGCGAACAGGCGGAGGCGGAACGCAGGCGGGCCGAAGCCGCGCTGCGGCTCGAGATGGCCCGACAGCAGGCGGACCGCCACCTCTCCCAGCTTCGCGCCGTCGTCGCGATCGATGTCGTCGTCTGGCTCGCGTCGCTGCTCGTCGCCGCGCTCCACCCCGCCGCCGGGCCGTCGAAGCTACTCCTTGGCTGCGCCTGGGCGGCGCTGACCGCGGGGTTGGCGGCGGCCTTCCTGGCGTACGCCCGCATCTCGGCGCAGGCGGCGATACTGGCGGACGTCACGGCGGTGCCGGGGCTCGACGATCGCACGCAGGCGGCGCGGATCCGCCCGCGCGCGCTGGATGCCGCGTCCTGGCTGGCCGTCAGTGGCCTCGGCCTCGCCGCCGCGAGCGTGATCGTGTCGATGGGGTAGGAACACTCGGCTAAGTGCTTCGACTCGCAATTACGGCCACGCTGGTTCTCATCGCGCCTCAGGCCTAAGTCGCTGAGCGAGCAGCGACTCGGCCACTGCGCGCATGAGAACCAGCGTTGCCGTATTTGCGCAGTCGAAGCACTAAGGCCTCGTGCCACGGACGCAAAGCTGGAGCTTTGCGCTCCACCGGTCGGGGATCACGCGCGGGAGTCCAACTCGTCCCAGCGGGCGTAGGCCTCGTGCAGCTCGCGCTCGACCGCTTCGAACCGCTGCATCGTCTCGCGGATGCGGTCGGGCGGCTCCTTGTAGAACTCCGGCGCCGAGATCGCCCTGCTCAATTCCTGCTTCTCCTCCTCCAACGCCTCGATGCGCGCGGGCAGTTGCTCGAACGCCCGCTGCTCGTTGTACGTCAGCCGCTTCCTGGGCGTCACGCTCTGCCTGGACGGCATGGTCGCTTCGGCGCGCACCTTGCTGCCCGCCGCGTCTGCAGATTCCAGCGCCGCGGATGCCGCCGGCTGCGGCCGCTGCCGCAACCAGTCCTCGTATCCGCCAACATACTCCTCGACGCATCCTCCGCCCTCGAACACGAACGTGCTCGTGACGACGTTGTCGAGGAACACGCGGTCGTGACTGACGAGCAGAAGCGTCCCCGGCCAGGCGACCAGCTCGGCCTCCAGCAATTCGAGCGTCTCGAGATCGAGATCGTTGGTGGGCTCGTCAAGGACCAGGACATTCGCCGCCCTCGTGAACAGGCGAGCCAGTAGAAGGCGATTGCGCTCGCCGCCTGACAGCGCCTTGACGGGCGACTGCGCGCGTTCGGGTGGGAACAGGAAGTCTTTCAGGTAACCGTTGACGTGGCGCGGCCGGCCGTTCACGGTGACCACCTGGTTCCCGTCGCCGATCGTGTCGAAGACGGTGCGCTCGGGGTCCAACTGCTCGCGCTCCTGGTCGTAGTACGCGACCTGCACGTTGGCGCCGTGGCGCACCTCGCCGACGTCCGGTTTCAGATCGCCGAGCAGCAGGCGCAGCAGCGTGGTCTTCCCCGACCCGTTCGGGCCGATGAGGCCGACGCGGTCCCCGCGCATCACCCGCGTCGAGAAGTCGCGAACGACCGGCCGGCCATCGAACGCCTTGGTCACCGCTTCGGCCTCGAACACGACGCGCCCCGACGCCTCCGCCGGCTCCACCTGCAGCCGCACGTTGCCCGCGCGGCTCCGGCGCTCCGATCGCTCCTCTCGCATCGCCATCAGCGCCCGCACGCGGCCCTCGTTGCGCGTGCGCCTGGCCTTCACGCCTTGCCTCAGCCACGCCTCTTCCTCAGCCAGGCGCTTGTCGAACTTCTCCTCGCGCAGCGCCTCGTTCGCGAGCCAGGCCTCCTTCTTCTCGAGGAAGGACGCATAGTCGCCTGGCCACGACGTGAGGCGGCCGCGGTCGAGCTCCACGATCCGCGTGGCGACGCGCTGGAGGAAGGCTCGGTCGTGCGTGACGAAGACCACCGCGCCGGCGTAGTCCGCGAGGAAGGTCTCGACCCACGTGATGGCATCGATGTCGAGGTGATTGGTCGGCTCGTCCAACAAGAGGATGTCGGGCTGCGCCACCAGCGCGCGCGCCAGCAGGACCCGGCGCTTCCATCCGCCCGACAGCGTGTTGACGACGGCCTCCGGCGACAGCGCCAGCCGTGCGAGGACGGTCTCGACGCGTTGCTCCACGCGCCAGCCGTCGCGTTCCTCGAGTTCGTGGTGCAGCTGCCCCAGACGCTCGAGGCGGGCCTCGGTCGCGTCCTCAGCCACGGCGACGGCCGCGTGGTGGTAGGCCATGACCAGGTCGCTCAGATCGCCCAGCCCCTCCGCCACGGCGTCGAAGACCGGCCGTTCGTCGTCCACCGCCACGTCCTGGTCGAGGCGGGCCGACCGCAGCCCCGGCTGGCGCCAGGTGGTGCCGGCGTCCGGCACGAGATCGCCGGAGAGGACCTTCAACAGCGACGACTTCCCGGATCCGTTGCGGCCGATGACCGCAATCCGCTCCCGCGCGTCAACCTGGAGTCCGACCTCGTCGAGCAGGGGCAGATGGCCGAAGGCGAGCGACACACGGTCGAGGACGACGAGCATCGGGTAAGAGTATAACGAGAGTCGACGGAGTCGACGGAGTCTACGGAGTCTACGGAGTCTACGGAGTCGAAGGAGTCCACGGAGTCGACAGAGTCCACGGAGTCCACGGAGCACGGAGTCGACAGAGTCCACGGAGTCCACGGAGTCACATGGACGCCTTGTCCTCGGCGATCGGCGTGAAGGTTGACTTCGACATGACGCTGCTCGTCGTCGCCGGCGGCCTCTACCGTCTGCTCCCGGGGCGGATGCGAGGCCGCGGCGATGCGCAGGCTCGCCAGATCTTCCGCGACCGCGTGTAGGCGGACGACCATCGTGGCCGTCACGGGTCTTGCAGATTGCGGAAGGGGCGTTCTACGCGCGCCTGGCCTCGATACGCGTCGATGATCTGCGCGGGTCCACGCCTCGTGGCTGGTCGCGAGCACGCGGCGCCCGAAATAGGATGCGGCGAGAGCGCTGGCCAGCGAGGTGGCGGCGGACGCAGCGCAGCGACGCCAGTGCCGCGGTGAAGGGGATGTTCGGCATCAAGCAGGCCCGCACGAAACTCGGGCGAGCCTCCCGACGCCCGCGGCCGCCGCCGAGGCGACCGCTGCGTGAATCAGACTCCGTCGACTGCCTCGACCCTGGCGACTCCGTTGACTCCGTTGACTCCGTTGACTCCGTTGACTCCGTTGACTCCGTTGACTCCGTCGACTCCGTCGACTCCGTTGACTCCGTGACTCCGTTGACTCCGTTGACTCCGTTGACTCCGTTGACTCCGTCGACTCCGTTGACCCCGTCGACTCCGTCGACTTCGTCAACTACCAATGCTGTATCGGCTCGTGCTCGCGGTCGGTGACCGTCGGCTCCGGGAAGCGCACGGCCGCCCAGCGGCGCACCACGTCCTGGAGGCCGAGCCCGAGCGCGAGCGCCGCGGCGAGCGTCGCGCCGCCGAAGAGGATCGCGAACGCCGTGAGCAGCGTGGCCCGCCCGATGCCGAGGTGCTCGAAGGCAATCGCAATCGCGAGCAGCATCACCGCCGCCCGCGTCGCGCTCGCCAGCAGGCGCGCTCCCGGGATTTCGCCGTTCACCGCGGCAATCAGCACACTCCGGCCCAGGAAACGGGCGGCCAGCCCGCCGCCGGCCAGGATCGCCAGTCCAACGAGGGCATGCGGGAGGTAGACGAAGAACCGTTCCGCGAGGTCCGACGCCAGCCGCGCATCGAGGGAGTAGAGCGCCAGCATCGCGGCCGCGAAGATGATCGACCACCGGAGGACCCCGGCAATCGCGGCAACGCTGCTGCGGGCGCCGATCGTCTCGAGGGCCGAGGAGAGGCCGATGCGCGCGAGCCGCCGGTCGATGCGGCTGGCCAGGCGCATCGAGTTGCCGAAGCGCTGCACGGCGAGCGCCAGGAGCACGCCGAGGCCGAGCACCACCAGGCTGGCGAGCAGATGGGGCAGGACCCACACCACCTGCTCCGAGAACCGCTGCCATGCCTCGCCGAGCACGTTGCCAATGCTATGACCCATTTGCCCCCCACCGCTTCAGCAAGTACGGTTTTTCCTCTTCGTAGGCGACACACAACCGTTCGATGCGCTCGTCCACCTCCGCCGCGCCGCACTCGGCCACTTGCCCGACGAACGACGCCACCCACGCCATGTAGAGCGGCAGGCTGGCTTTCACCAGGTGCTGGCGATCGATCACCCTCGCGTGGAAGGCGTAGGCCAGGTCGTACACCAGCCGCGCCCACAGCCGGTCGTCCAGCCCGTCGGCTCCCCCACCGTTCCGCGCCAGGCGGGCCAGCGCCTCGAGGTCTTCGCGCGAGAAGACACGCTGCCAGACCTCCTGCAGGTTGGCCTCGCCCGCGCGGAACAGGTTCGCCATCCGGCTCACGTCCACGCTCACCGGCTCGAGACCGACGCCGAACGGGAACCCCACCAGCGGGACGGGCTCGGACGGCGGCGCGGCTCGCCACCTCGCCTCATAGGTTTCCATGAGGCTGAAGACGGTCGCCACGACCTGCGTGAACATGTCGCTCAGATCCGATCCGGGATCCTTCGCGTCGTGGATCTTCGCGCCCAGGAAGGCCTGGCACAGCCGGAACCCCTCGCAGATCGCCGTCGTCGTCATCCAGATGTCGATGCCGTAGCGGGCGACATCGGTGTCCCACACCGGCTTCGACAGGTAGCAGGATGCGAGACGCCCAGAGAGCCCGAAATCGCCGCCGATCGGCTGCCTGACCCGTGCACCGTAGAGGCTGCGCGTGAGCGGATAGACGATGGCGTTGGTGATGGTGCCGTCGTACTTGTGCCGCAGGTAGTACGGCGCCACGTAATCGAAGCCGTGGTCCAGGACGGGCGCAACGAGGAGCTGGATCCAATCAGGGGTGATACTGCGAAGATCCGAGTCCACCACCACGCAGGCGCGCGCGCCGAGCAGTTCCGCGGCGCGGAAGATGCAGCGGAAGGCGCTCCCCTTCCCGGGGATCCCGTGATAGGGCATCGACAGCCGGTGAATGGGGGACACCGGGTGCGAGACCAGCAGCAGCTCGCCCTCGCCGAACCCGACGCCGCGCACGACGTCCGGCGTCCCGTCGCGCGACCCGCCGTCCGAGTTCAACACCACGGACCGGTGCTTGGGGAAGTACTTCGCGAGCCCCGCCTGCGCGGCCCGCACGACGTGGCCAATGGTCCGGGCGTTGTTGTAGCTCGGTATCCCGACGACGATGTGCGCCGCGCCGATTTCGCGCACGCGCCGGAGCCCCTCGCCCGGCAGGATTTCCTGTGCCAGTCTCATCGCGCCGCCACCGCTACCTCCCTGTCCGGTGGCACGCCCCGGAGAAGATCCCGAACCGCGCGGCCCCATCCCCGCGGGCCGCTCGCCGGCGCCAGCCGCGCGCCGGGCACCTGGCGGAGCAGGCGGGCTGTCCAGGGAGCCGTGTCGTTGGGCACGACAATCGGCACGTCGACCGCCTTCAGCAGCGACAGATCGTTGAGCGCGTCTCCCAGGCCGACCATCACCACCGGCTCGCCCGCTGCGCGCTCGAAGAGATCGCGCAACACGCGGACGGCCACTCCCTTGCCCGGGCACGCATGGGCATGGTGGAAGCGGCCTCCGCGGCTGCAGTACACGCCGGTGCGCCGGAGAGCGCGGAAGAAGCGGTACCGGCTCGCGACGCCGCCGTCCGCCAGGTGGAAGGGTTCGTCGTACTCACGAAGCAGGGCCAGCTGCGCTTCGCGGATCGACAAGCCGCAGAGCCGCGCAAGCTGGGTGACCGACAGGTCGTGGAACCCGATGGCGTGAGCTCCGCTCTCGAGCGCAGCCTCCTGGAGCGCCTGCACGACGCGCTCGTAACGCCAGCCAAACTCGAGGACCGAGTAGCCCGGCACGCTCCGGGTGGCGCGGACGTCGAAGGGAAAGTAGCCGTCAGGCACGAAGAGCGCCCCGCCGTTCTCGCTGATGAACGGGTGGTCCGGCACCGCATCGCTACGGCACCGTTCGATCTCCGCGCGCGTCTTGCTGGAGCAGATGACAACAGGCACGTCGTCGCGCTGAAGGCGGGCGAGCGTCGCGCTCGCTCCCGTCCGCGAATAATCGCGTGCGTCGAGGAGGGTGCCGTCGAGGTCGGTGACGATGACGATGCGCATGGGGTGGGCGTTGACCGTTATGCGTTGAGCGTTGACCGTTGAACGTTGAGCGTCGAGCGTTGACTGTTAAGCGTCGGGCGCCGGCGGCCGCTGACTATGCGGCAGCGAAGGCCGCCGGTTCGAGCGTGACCACTTCGCGCAGCCTGTCGAGGAAGTCCGGCATGGCGGCCGTCACCCGCTCCCAGCTGGGCATCATCGGGACGCCGAGCGGATCCTCGACGTGGCGCTCGCAGGCGATCGCCAGACCTCGGCCGAACGCCTCCAGCGTGCGCTCCTCCAAGTGGCGGTCGTACGCGAGACCGTTGATTGCCGCGTCGGCCTCGTAGCACCGCACGCCGTCCTGCGCCAGCCGCTGGTACTGCACCAGCAGCGTCCGGAAGAGCGCGTCGGAGAGGACCAGCCCCTCGGCGGACAGGCTGCGCAGCAAGGACTGCCCGACCTCCACGCACATGCGTACCAGTCCCTTGCCAGGGTCGTCGGTCGAGAGCGATTGGTGCTTGTGGTCGTAGCTGTCGCAGATCTCGGTCTGACACGCGCGCCGCGGCCCGCAGTTCCGGAACACTTCGGCCAGCACTCCGACCTCCAACCCCCAGTTGGCCGGCATGCGGCTGACCCGAGCGACCTCGCGGGTCATCGCGAACTCGCCGGCAAGCGGGTAGCGGAAGCCGGCGAAGTACTCGAGGATCGGAACACGGCCGACGGTCGACAGCAGCGCCCGCAGCAGCGGCGCCACGAACAACCGCGTCACCCGCCCGTTCATGCTGCCGGACACCCGCGCGTAGTAGCCCTTGGCAAACTCGAAGCCGAAGCGCCGGTTGACGACCGGGTAGCACAGCCGCGCGAGCAATTCCCTGCTGTAGGTCGTGACATCGCAGTCGTGGCACGCAATCACCTCGCACGCTTCGTCGGCGAGGAGGTAGCCATAGGCAATCCAGCACGATCGGCCCTTGCCATCCGGGCCCGCATCGAGCCCGTGGTCGCTGAGCCGGCCGTACAGCGCCTGCATCGCGGGGCCGTCGTTCCAGATGATGCTCACGCGCTGCGGCAGGCGCGAGAGCGCGCGGCTGGCGGCAGCGAGGTCGGCCTCCGACGCCTGGCCAAGGCTCAAGACGACGTGATCGACGTAGGGGACGTGCCGGAGTTCGTCGAGGATATGGCGGATCGCCGGCCGCGAGAACTCCGAGTAGAGGCACGGAAGAACGAGTGCGATCGGGTAGCGCCGGGCAAGCCGGCTCATTTCGCGTTCGAGGCGATCGTGGTTGTCCGGATCGAGCCGGTGCAAGGTGGTGATCTCGCCACTCTGGTGGAAATCCGCCATGCGTTCCCTCGCTGTCATGAAACCGGTGCCAGGTTCAGTCGCGGAGGAGCGAGTCGGGTTTGTCGAGCGTCGAGGGGGCGGGCACCGGGAGCGAGGCTGGGCACCCGCCCCCGGTTGTCACCCGAGAGGCAAGCACCATGCCGTCGAGCTTGGCAATGTGATTTGCTGAGCAAGCGGGTCGAATCTCGAACGTACGCCGGCTAGCGCGTGGCTGCTGACGGTCTGCGCAACTCAACCGTATGGACGAAGTTACGCAGCGCAGGCGAGGATTCGGCGAATCGCCTCAGTTTTGACGAGATTGTGGAGTGTACACCCCCATCCGACTGTTCAGATTTGAGACAGTCTCATCCGTAGGCAGGAACATCCGACCGGGACGAATCTCCACGATTGCTATCGAAGAAACCCGGAACTTCGTCCCGATCGCGATTGCCACGTGGTTAGATGGTCGTCCGGCGCCCGGTGAAGAGCCCAAGTACGAACAGCACGAGGGCGATCACGAGAACCACGTGGATGACGGAGCCCACGACGTGCGTCGCGAAACCCAGCAGCCACAGGATCAACAGGATCACCGCGATAGTGAACAGCATCTGAAGTCCTCCCGCATGACCGAGTTTGCACGAGGCGTACCGCGACGCCAGCCGCAAGCTGGCAGCGTGCATCACTCCGACAACCAATCGAACCGTAGCGAGCTCGATTCCCGCCACACCAGCGCGGCCGTCCGCGGACGCGCTCTTGCATAGCAAGGTCTTCCGGGTACCTCTGCCCCGACGTATGGCAACCGCTGTCCTCGAGCTGGAACTGAAACACCGTGCCGGAGAGATCGATGTCCCCGGTGAATACGACCGCGCGCTGGTCCTCTTGCGGTGGGGCGGCCGGCCGGTCGGCCAACTCCTGCTGCCCGTCGCACGCAACACGATCGAGGCGAGCGTTCTCGAAGACGCGTTGATTCGTTGGGCCGGTTGGGACTTCTGGCTGGCCTGGCTATATGACTCGCTCCGCTGGGATGAATCGGAGACCGCCCGGAGCCTGGCCCCCGGTCCTCGATCCGCGACCGTCGCGGTGTGCACGCACGACCGGCCGTACGAACTGTCGCGGTGTCTCTGGGCGCTGATGGCGCTTCCCGACGAGGGGCAGGAGTTCCTCGTCGTGGACAACCGGCCGCCGAACGACGCGACGGCGAGGGTGGTTGCCAGCTACCCCCGCGTCCGGTACATCAGGCAGGAGGCCGGCGGCCTGAATGCCGCCCGCAACCGGGCGCTGCGCGAGGCGGCCCGCCCGATCGTCGCCTTCACCGACGACGACGCCTTCGTCGATGCCGGCTGGCTTCGCGCCCTGACGCGGAACTTCGCCGACCCGCTCGTCAGGTGCGCGACCGGCCTGACCCTGCCTGCCGAGTTGGAGACCGAGGCGCAGGAAACGTTCGAGCGTTACGCGCCATTCGGCCGTGGGTATCGACGCCGCGTCTTCGACGGCCTCGAGACGAGCCCGATGGCCGTCGGCCAGGTCGGAGCCGGCGCGAACATGGCCGTGCGCCGCTGCATCGCCGACGAGATGGGGCCGTTCGACGAAGCCCTCGACGGGGGGACGCCGACTCAATCCGGCGGCGACCACGAGATGTTCTCGCGCATCCTCGGCGCCGGCTACCGTATCGTCTACGACCCGGCGGCGCTTTCGTGGCACCGCCACCGGCGCTCGGAGCGCGAACTGGCGGCCACGCTGCGCGGCTACGGAACGGGCGTGTACGCGATGTGGACGCGGGCCCTGCTTGTGGGCCGTGAGGTCACTGTTTTCAAGCAGGCGGTCGTCTGGCTCACCCAGGGCCAGCTTCCCGAGCTGCTGCGCAGCCTGCATCCGGGTCGCCGGCGCATCCCCCTGCGCCTCCTCTACCAGGAATTCCGCGGGTGCCTCGCCGGGCCTTCGGCGTACCTCGCTTCGCGCCGCGCCGTCCGGCGCCGCGCGGCCGCCCCTCCGTCGGCCGGCGATGCGCGCGGTTGGCGCCCGCGCCAGATTCTGCGCCGGACATGACATCGCCGGACCTCACGATCGTCATCCCGACGCGCGACCGGCGGGCGTCGCTCGAGCGCACCCTGCGTGCCCTCGCCCACCAGCATCTCGCGCCGAACCGGTTCGAGGTCGTCGTCGCGGTGGATGGCCCCGACCAGGGCATCTCCGCCTTTCTCGCAGCCCTCTCGCTCCCCTACCGCTTCACCACCGTGTCATCGGAGACGTCGCGCGGCGCGGCCGGCGCGCGAAACCAGGGGGCGGCGACGGCCAGCGCCGACCTGCTCGTGTTCATCGACGACGACATCGAGGCAGGCGCCGACCTGGTGGGCGCACACCTCGCGGCCCAGCGCGAGGGGGCGGCGGTGACGATCGGCTATCTCCCCCCGTCCTTCGATCGCTCTGTACGCGGGTTCTTCCGGGCCGCATTGCGGGGCTGGTGGGAAGCGATGTTCGAGGCGATGCGGCGCCCCGGTCACCGCTACTGGTTTCGCGATCTCCTGACGGGGAACTGCGCGATGTCCGCGGCGCTGTTCCAGCGCGTCGGCTCCTTCGATGCCGCCTTCGCCTGCCACGAGGACTACGAGTTGGGCGTGCGGCTCATCGATGAGGGCGCTGGAATGCGGTTCGTGGAATCGGCGCAGGGAGTGCACCACGAACGGACAACCCTGCACCGCGCGTTCGCCCGCAAACGCGACGAGGGCCGGGCGGACATCCTGATGCTCGAGAAACACCCCGAACTCGTGCCGGCGCTGCCGCTCGGCGTCTTCGAACGCCATGCGACACGGGCGCAGCGCCTCCTGCGTCGGCTCAACTTCGAGCGGCCCGCCGCCGGTCGCGTCCTTGCCTCCGTCATGGCGCGCTCGCTGCCGGCGCTCGAGTACGCCCGGCTGCGCGGCCGGTGGATGCGCCGGCTTCACGACCTGCTGTCCTACTGGTACTGGAACGGCGTGACCGCCCGGCTCCACAACTTCGAGGCCTACTCGGCATTCCTGGAGGGCTGCCGTTCGCGCTCGTCCTGGTCGCCGCTCACCCAGGAAGTGGACCTGTCCAATGGCCTCGAACTCGTCATGGCGCAAGTCGATCGGCGCAGGCCCGCCGGCCTGCGCGTGACCCTGAAGGGAATCTCGATCGGCGAGATACCGCCGATGCCGGGTGCCGAAGGGCTGACGGGCCGGCACCTCAAGGCGGCGCTCGCGCACGAACTCGCCGGTCCGCTGGTCGCGGCGCTCGGAGCGACGGGGGCCATCGGCGTGGCGCCCGGGGAGAAGGGGCTCGAGGCCACGAGCCCCCTGCCGGACGACTCCGCCCGGTTCTGACGATGATCATCCGCCGGCTGGCCGGTGTCAGCTGGGTCAGCCTCATCCTCGTCTTCTACTACCGGCGCGCCTGGCGCCTGCTGGCCGCGGGCCCCGCCGCATGGGATATCCATGGCTTCCTGAATGGCGGCTGGCGGCCGCCATGGCCGTTTGCGGCCGAAGCCGCGTGGCGCGGGCTCCAGGGCCTCGTTGGCGTCGTCGTCATCCTGGCTGCGGCCTGGGTGATGGGATGGCTCGCGTTGCGGCTCCTGAGGTGCGATGGGCACGACCTCGTCGAGGGGGAACTCTACCGGCTGGCGGCAGGTCTGGGCGTGCTGGCCTACCTGTCGCTCGGCCTCGCGTCGATTGGGCTCTATCGTCCCGTCATCATCGCGCCAACGGTTGTGGCACTGGGGGTCGCCGCGGTGCCGCTTGCGTGGTGGCGGCGATCGCGGGCGACCACGACAGGCCTGGGGGCCGTCGATCGTCGGAAAGCGCAGAGTGCGGCCCCCGATCTTCGGGAAGCGCAGGGTGCGGCCCTCGATCTTCGGAAAGCGCGCGGCTTCAGCCGTGCGCTACTCCTTCTATCGGCACTCTCCGTCACCATCGCCTTCGTCGGCGCGCTCGCCCCCGAGACCGAGTACGACGCCCTCTGGTATCACCTCTGGCTGCCAAGGCTATGGCTCGAGCGCGGGCATGGCG
The DNA here is from genome assembly GCA_963724775.1 of uncultured Acidobacteriota bacterium. Taxonomy (GTDB): domain Bacteria; phylum Acidobacteriota; class Vicinamibacteria; order Vicinamibacterales; family Fen-181; genus CAVRWB01. The sequence continues at coordinate 264,587 of CAVRWB010000006.1, read as the reverse complement.
TGGATGTGCTTTCCGAGTACGTCTCGCTCTACCCGCTGACTTGGGAACTGCTTTACGGCGACGCGATGACCATCGGCGGCGCGGTGGCGGCTAAGCTCCTCCACTTCGCCTGCCTCCCCCTGCTCGCCGCCGCCACCTGGCAGCTCGCGCGGCGCTTCTTCGGCGAAGTATCGCCGTGGCTGGCGGCCGCGGTGATGCTGACCACGCCCACGCTGCTGTGGGAGGCGACCACTGCGTACAACGACCTGGCCCTTACGCTCTACGTGACGCTCGGCGTGTATGCCCTGCTGATGCACGTCAACGAGCGCAAACGAGGGGACGGCCCCGCCAGGAATGCTGGCTGGTTCCGGCTCGCGGCGATGTGCTTCGGGCTCGCCACGGCGATCAAGCATCTCGGCCTGGTCGTCACGGCGCTCGTCGCGGCAGGGTTGGTCGCGCGGCTTTACATCCGCCGGTTCCACCACGCGGGCACGGAGGCCCGCGGCTACTGGGTCGAGCCGCTGGCGCTCGGGCTCGTTGCGGTCGCGCTTACGTTTCCGTGGTACTGGCGCGCGTGGGCCGCGTCGGGCAATCCGTTCTTTCCCGAGTTGTACTCCGTGTTCGGCGCGCGGCCGCCACAGCGATGGGACGCGGTGACCGAAGCGGCCATGGCGGGCTTCAAGGCGCACTTTGGCTTTCCCCGGTCGCTCCGCACGATCGTGCTCCTGCCGTGGAACCTCACGCAGCACGGCGCCTCGTTCGGCGGTTCGATCGGCCCGCTCTTCCTGCTTGCCGCGCCCTGGGTGATTGGCCGCGTGCCGCGCGGCGAGCCCGCGCGCTGGCTGATCTACCTGGTCGTCTCGTATGTCGCGGTGTGGGCGTCCCCTGTGAGCAGTTTTCAGCTCCGATTCCTGCTGCCCATCGTGCCGGCGATGTCCGTCCTCGCCGCGGTGGGGCTCACGCGCCTTACCGCCGCGGCCACGCCACGGGCCGCCCGCACCGGTGTGACGTGCGTGGCGGCGCTCCTCTTTCTCAACCTCCCGCCCTTCACCCCTCTTCACGAGGGTGACCGCGAACGATGGAATGGCTGGCTCACGCACGTCGTTCGCACGTTCCCCGTCGGCGTGCTCGTGGGACGGGAAACGCAGGAGGCGTACCTCCGGCGCGAAGTGGCGACTTACGGGGCCTGGCGACACCTGGAGGCGGCGACGCCGCCGCGAGGGACGCGCGTGCTGGAAGCGGGCGGTGGCGACAACCTCTACGCGGCGCGGCAGCGAATCCCCATCGACGCCACGCTCTCACGGGGAGGCTGGGCCCAGGGTTCGGGAGCCGAGGCCACCGTTCTTGCCACGCTGGCGCGGCTCGGCATCACCCATGTGCTCTTCGACAAGGACTGGTTGGCGAGGATGACCAGCGAGCGAGCTGCGCTCGCCTCGCCGTCGTTCCGTCGAGACTTCCTGGAACTGGAGTACCGAGGATTCGCGCGCGCTGGTTTACCGGGTGGCGCCGACGAGGTCGAGCGCGACGCAGCGAAGCTTCCGGCCGAATTGACGCAGGGCCTCGAGCGGATGGTGACGCAGGAGAATCGCGGCGCCGCGAACCGCGCGAGCGCGCGACCCGGGCACCTTGATGTCCACGCGGATGTCCTCGACCAGGCCGCTTCCGTAGAACTCGCGCCAGAAGCGCCGGCCCTGCCAGTACGCGCGACGGTACGCCGCGTGGTTCCTGACATACGGCCACTGCCGGTTCAGCGCGCCGAGCGCGGAGGCCAGCATCAGAGCCTTGTCGCTCGACATGTTCTTGTGATGGAACCGGTACTCGGCCACGATTCGACGATGGCAGGCGACCGGGTTGGCCCGGATGATTCGCAGGTACAAGTCGTAATCCGCGCACGCATCGACTGTCGTGTCGAAGCCGCCTGACGCCTGGAACGCCTGTCGGCGGTAGATGACCTGCGCCGGCATCCAGATGAAATTCGACTGCAGCATCTCCTCGTAGCAGTCACCCCGAAGCTCCGGCTGCTGGCGGAAAGGCAGCGCCTCGCCAGTCGGCCCGATGGGCCGGCACAGGCCTGTCGCGAAGGCCGCCGACGAGTGTATGCGCAGCTCCTGGAGTCCGCCTTCGATCGCGTCTGGCAGGAGACGGTCGTCGGCATCGAGGAAGACGAGGAACGCACCGCGGCTGGCTCGTGCCCCGGCATTGCGCGCGGCCGACACGCCGCGGTTCTCCTGTCGCATCAACCGGACGCCCGGCCAGCGCTCGACCGTTGCCGTGAGGTCCTCGGTCGACCCGTCGTCGACGACCACGACTTCCAGGTTGCGGTGCGACTGGGCGAGCGCGCTCTCGAGCGCCTCGGCGAGATAACGCCCCGGGTTGTAGCACGGGACCACGATGGAGACGAGGTCGCCGGTCATTGGTGGTCGGTCTCGACGAAGCGGGCCGTGTGGGGCATGAAGAAATGGCCGGCCACGCCTCGGCCTTCCGTCACGTAGAGAGTGGCGCGGCCATAGCGCCAGTCCACGGGCCGTCGCCCGTCGTCCTCCTTCACGGTCACGCCGATGGTGTAAGCGCCCGGCTGGAGGCCGAGCGCCGGGAGGTGGAATTCCAGCGTCCCCTCTCCTTCCACGGGGCCCAGCGAGTCGTCCGTCCCGGAGGAGCACTGCGCCTCGAGAACGCCGTCCTGGAAGGTATGGAAGTACACGTCGAAGACGGGCCGCTCCACGCGCGCGGCGGCCGTGAACTCGACGCGGACGAGCAACGGATCGCCGGTCCGGGCCGTAGACGCTTCGCGGCCCTCGAGATCCAGGAGGCGCAGGCTCCTGATCGCGATCGGCCGTTCCGGTTCCTCGGCCGCCTGCCCCGCGGCCTGCTGGTCGATGCTCCTTTGGTACGTCGAGATCACGTCCCCGGGCCGGCCGGTGGCCGCCACGCGGCCGTGATCGAGCAGGAGGGCGCGGTCCGACAGGCGCTCCACCGACCCGAGGTCGTGGGAGATGAGCACGATCGTGGTCCCTGCACGCTTCAACTCCGCGATCCGCGCAAAGCAGCGTCCCTGGAACGACGCGTCGCCGACCGACAGCACTTCGTCCACGAGCAGGACGTCGGGATCGAGGTGCGCGGCCATCGCGAACCCCAGGCGCACGTACATCCCGGAGGAGTACCACTTCACCGGGACGTCGATGAACTCGTTCACACCGGCAAACTCGACGATGCTCTGCAGCTTGGCCGCAATCTCACGGCGGCGCATGCCGAGGATGGCGCCGCTGAGGAAGAGGTTCTCGCGGCCCGTGAGCTCGGGGTGAAAGCCCGAGCCCAGCTCGATCAGCGCCGAGAGCCGCCCGCGAATGCGAATCTCGCCCTCGGTGGGCGCGGTAATCCGGGACAGCAGCTTGAGCAGCGTGCTCTTGCCCGCGCCGTTGTGGCCGATCACGCCGATCGTCTCCCCGCGCTCGACGTCGAGGGAGACATCGCGCAGGGCCCAGAAGTCGTGACGGTGGCGGACCAGTCGGCTGGCCAGGCGCCGGGCCAGACTGGTTCCCGGCGGGACGGCGTCCTCCAGCCGGTAGCGCTTGGAAACGCGGTGCAGGCTCAGGTCAATCATCGAGTCACATGCGGTCGGCCACGGTCGCGTCCACGTACTTGAAATACAGGTAACAGGCCGGGAGCAGCGCCGCCGAGACGAGCGTGGAGAGCAGGAGGAGGTGCCAGTCGGGCGGCTGTCCCTGCACGGTCACGCGGCGGAAGGCCTCGATCAGGCCCGCCATCGGGTTGAGCTGGTACAGCGGCCTGAAGCGCACGGGCACCTGGGAATAGGGGTAGACAACCGGCGACAGGAACATCCAGACCTGCAGCAGGAGCGGCATGGCCAGGCCGACGTCGCGAAACTGCACCTGGAGCGCGGCGGTCGCCAGGGCGATGCCCGACGCGAGGATCGCGATCAGGCCCACCACGGCCGGCGCGAGGACAATGGGCCAGGCCGGCGCCACGCCGTGGTACAGCATCAAGACGACGAGCAGGCTGGACGCGACGAAGAAATCGAACAGCGCGGCAGTCACATACGAGAGCGGCAGGATCTCGCGCGGGAACCAGATCTTGGTGACCAGCTGGGTGTGGCTCACCAGGCTGTTGGTCCCGTTCGAGACGGCCGTCGAGAAGAACGTCCAGGGCAGCACGGCGGCATAGACGAAGACCGAATACGGAAGGCCCTCGCTCGGCATTCGCGGCGCCGTGAGGGCAAACAAGACCGTGAAGATCAGCATCAGCAGGAGCGGCTGGAGAATCGCCCAGAGCAGGCCGAGCGCCGACTGCTTGTATCGGACCTTGACCCGGTGGGCGGTCAGCGTGAGCAGCAGGTCGCCGTACGCGGGCAGGTGCGCGAGCTGCTGGAGCAGGCCGCTCGTGACCGAGCCGGGGGGGCGGATGATGACGAGCGGACGGGTGTCCAGGTCGGGCTGCGACGCCGCCCGCGCCTGCCCGCCCGCTGCCGCCGGTGCCTCGCGCTGCTCCACGGTTGAGTTTCGTGCCACGACAGAATCCAGCCTAACCTCGGCATGGCTGCAACCTGTGTTCCCGCGCCGGGCATCCGTATTGCTCCGGCCACGCCTGATGGCCTCCTCTTGGCGGCACGTCCGCCTGATCTCGTCGGCGGCATTCGGCTGTGCCGTCCTTGCCTGCGGGCACGACGCGGTGACGGGTCCGACTTCCGCCGCGGCGGCCAACGGCCCGGCTTCGGCACCGGCTCCCGCATCCATCCGCCTGCGAGTCGTGACGTGGAATCTCCAGCACGGCTACACACCCGACAAGCGCCACGTGAACCAGGAGCAGATAGCCTTCATCGCCGGCCTGAAGCCCGACGTCGTGGCCCTGCAGGAACTTGCCGAGTGGGACAACGACATGCCCACGATGTACAGGCAGGGGCTCGAGTCGATGACCGGCAAGCGGTGGGCGTGGCGCTACGAAGCCGATCTCCCACATGCGCCCGCCAACCGGCGCGACGGGAATGCCATAGGAAGTGCGCTGAACGTCACCTCGCAGGAAGTGCAGCGGCTGGACGACCCGTCGGCACCGAACGACAACAACCGCAACCGATCGCTGATCAGGTTCTCGATCGCGGAAGGCGGCGTCCGCGTGGACGTGGCGACAACCCACCTCGACTACCTGGATGCCGCGAATCGCCGCTCGCAGGTCGACCGGATGCAGGCATGGCTCGCGGGCGGCGCGACGAGCCGCATCGTCGCCGGCGACTTCAACTCGGAGCCCGAAGACGGGATGACGTGGAGCGGGTGGAAAACTCAGTATTCGGATGCGTGGCTGTCGGCCGCGAATCCGCTGGGCGCGGCGCCCGGCATCACGATGCCGGTGCGTTCAACGACGGGCAGACCCGGCCGGATCGACTATCAGTGGTTCGCAAACGCGCAGCCGACGCACGTGGAAGTCGTCCAGACGGATCTGAGCGATCACTACGCGCTCGTCGTGGACTGGCTCATCACGGCTGGAAGGTAGGCAACCAGCATGCGGATGCCGTGGCTCATCGCTCTTGCCGCTGGATTCCTCGTGCTCGCCGCCTCCGCGATGGAGCCGGTGGCCCGTACTGCGCAGGCGACAGACGAGGTGGTGACATTCGCCGACTACCAGCAGCAGCGCCCGGGCCTGCGCCACCGCATCACGGTTCAACACCTGCCCAAACCCTACGCCACGCGCTCGGTGGATGCGGGCCCCGACATGGTGCCACGGCCGAAGGACGCGTGGCCGCAGGCGCCGCGCGGGTTTCAGGTCACGCTCTTCGCGACCGGTCTCGATAACCCGCGCCTCGTTCGCCGTGCCCCAAACGGGGACCTGTTCGTGGCCGAGAGTAGCCCGGGCCGCATCCGAGTGCTGCGCGGCGTCGGTGCCGACGGCCGCGCCGCGACAGTCAGCACTTTCGCCGAGAACCTGAAGAAACCCTTCGGCATCGCGTTCTACCCGCCCGGCGCGAACCCGAAGTTCGTTTACGTCGGGAACACCGACGAGGTGGTGCGCTTCGCCTACGAGAACGGCGACCTGAAGGCACGCGGCGGCCCCTCGCCGGTAGCGAGCCTGCCGGGCGGCGGCCTCTTGCGCGGCGGCGGCCATTGGACGCGTGACATTGCCTTCTCGCCCGACGGCCGGCGGATGTTCGTGTCGGTCGGATCGTTCTCGAACGTGGACGAGGTGGATGGCAACGAGCGAGAGCGCGACCGGGCCTGCATCCTCGAGTTCACGCCCGAGGGCCAGGGGCGGCGGGTCTTTGCTTCCGGCATCCGGAACGCGGTCGGGATCGCGGTCTCGCCCGAAACCGGCGACCTGTGGGCGTCGGTCAACGAGCGCGACGCGCTCGGAGACAACCTCGTCCCGGACTACGTCACCCGGGTTCGGGACGGTGGGTTCTACGGCTGGCCCTGGTTCTACATGGGCGGCTATCAGGATCCCCGCCACGACGGCAAGCATCCCGAACTGAAGGACAAGGTGATCACGCCCGACGTCCTCGTGCAGCCCCACGCGGCGTCGCTGGAGATGGTGTTCTACGAAGGGACAGCCTTTCCGGCGGGGTATCGCGGCATCTTCGCGGCTGAACACGGATCGTGGAATCGCTCCGCGCGCGTGGGCTACGAAGTGATCCACGTTCCCTTGAAGAATGGTCAGGCCACGGGCGAGTACCAGGACTTCCTGACTGGCTTCGTCACGCCCTCAGGCACCGTCTGGGGCCGGCCAGTCGGCGTCGCGGCCGCCGCAGACGGCTCGCTGATCGTCACGGACGACGGGGGCAACTGCGCCTGGCGCGTGGCCTACCGGTAGGCGCGGCCCTCACGGCTGCGTCACAACCCTCCCTCCACCACGTGACAGGCGGGACGCCCCCACCACGTGACAGGCGGGACGCCCTCACCACGTGACAGGCGGGACGCCTGTCCTACAGATCCTTCCGTGACGGCTGCAGCGTCGCCGGCGCCTTCGCCATTCGTGCAGGTGCGGCGGTTGACCGCCAGGTGTGCCAGCCAAGGCGGCTGCCAGTTGTCACGTCCGGGCGGTATGGAGTACAAGCATCGGGACTCCGGCCGCGCGTTGCGGCCCGTCCTCATCGGTTGAAGGAGCCGCAGCATGACGATTCGACACCGCCCGGTCCCCCGTTTTCCGCTGGCGCTCGCGCTCGTGGCCGCCATGGGCTTCGCCGCAACGCTCGTGGCGCAGGACCGGCTGAAGTCCATGCCCGGGTACGATCAGTACCAGAAGATGGTCAAGGAGGTGACGGGCGCGGTCAAGCCCGGCGCCCTCAGCGTGACGTGGAAGGATGCGAAAGACCTTCGAGTACGCGAAGGACGGCAAGATGTACCGGTTCGACGTGACGACGAAGGCTGCCACCGAGACGGGACCGGCGCCGGAGCCGCAGGGGCCCGGCGGGCCGGGGCGGGCGCGGCGGCATGCCCATGGTCGAACGGGGCCGGCAGGCGGCGTCCACGACGTCCCCCGACGGCAAGCTGAAGGCGTTCTACCGCGATCGCAACCTCTGGTTGAGCAACGCGGATGGCACGGGCGAAGTGCAGCTCACGACCGACGGCAGCGAGAAGGACCGCATCAAGTACGGGACGGCGAGCTGGGTGTACGGCGAGGAACTGGACCAGACGACGGCGATGTGGTGGTCGCCGGACAACACGCTGGTCGGGTACTACCGCTTCGACGAGAAACAGGTGCCGGACTACTACCTTCAGCTCGACCAGACGAAGCTGTACAGCAAGGTGGACACCGAGGCCTACCCGAAGGCCGGGCAGCCCAACCCGATCGTCGACCTGTTCGTCTACGACGTCGCCGCGAAGAAGAGCACCAGGGTGGACGTCCGCGACGGCAAGCCCTTCGACAACGCCGTGGTCGGGCACTACGTCTACAACATCCGCTGGTCGCCCGACGGCAAGGAACTCCTTCTCAACCGCACGAACCGCCGGCAGAACATCCTCGAACTCGTGGCGGCCAACCCGGCGACGGGCGCCTGCCGCGTCGTGATCCGCGAGGAGTGGCCGACCGGCTGGGTGGACAACTCGCCGGGCATGACGTTCCTGCAGGACGGCAAGCGGTTCATCTGGGAGTCGGAGCGCAGCGGCTGGAAGAACTTCTACCTGTACGACCTCGCCGGGAAACTGATCAACCCGATCACGAACCACGCGGCGTTCGAGGTCGGCAGCCTCGTGAAGGTGGACGAGGCCGCGAAGATGATCTTCTACACCGCGCGCGACGGCGACAACTACATGAAGATGCAGCTGCACCGCGTCGGCTTCGACGGCAAGGGTGATGTTCGCCTCACGGACCCGGCCTTCAACCACTCCGCGGGCAACTGCATGGCGCGGCCGGCCCGGAGCGGGATGGCGGCGGCGATGGCGGGCGGCCTGGCTGGCGGCTCCTGCGGCATCTCGCCGGACAACAAGTACTTCGTGGATGTCTACCAGACGCACGACGTGCCGCCGGCGACGCGGCTCGTGGACGCCGCCACCGGCAAGCCGGTCGCGGACCTCGCGGCCGCCGACATGACGAAGTTCAACCAGCTTGGCCTCAAGAAGGCCGAGATGTTCACCTACAAGGCCGCGGACGGCAAGACGACGCTGCACGGGCTCGTCATGTTCCCGTCGAACTTCGACCCCTCGAAGAAGTACCCCACGCTCGTGTCGGTGTATGGCGGGCCGGCGGCGGCCAGCAACTGCGCGCGCGAGACCTTCGTGCAGCCGACTCCGATGACCGAGTACGGCTTCCTCGTCCTGAACCTCGATACCCGCGCCACGCCCGGCATGGGCAAGCGGCAACTCGACGCCATCTACCAGAAGCTCGGAGTGACGGAGATGGACGACATGGCCGAGGGCGTGAAGGCGCTCTGGACACGGCCGTACTTCGACAAGGACCGCGTGGGCATCTACGGCACGTCGTACGGGGGCTACTCGGCGCTGCTCTGCGTGCTGCGCCACCCGGAGGCCTTCAAGGCCGGCTCGGCATCGTCGCCGCCCACCGCGTGGTACCACTACGACTCGATCTACACCGAGCGCTACATGTGGATCCCGCAGGAGAACAAGGAAGGCTACGAGGCGGGCAACGCGATGGCGCTGGCCGACAAGTTGAATGGCCGGCTGTTGATCTACTACGGGACGGCGGACAACAACGTGCACCCGACCAACTCGATGCAGTTGATCCAGGCTCTGCAGCGCGCGGGCAAGAGCTTCGAGGTGCAGGTGGGGCCGGACGCGGGCCACTCCGGCGTGCGCCCGGACCGGATGATGGAGTTCTTCATCGAGAACCTGGTGCTGGCCAAGCCGGCGGCGGTGGCGGCACAGCAGTAGCAGGAGCTTCAGCCGAGTATCCGCGGCAGTTCGCGTGGAATCCGGCCCTGGCCCGAACGGGGCCAGTCGGATTCCACGCCTGCCGATAGAATGAGAGGTATGCCTGCCGCCGAGCCCCACGAACTCGTCTTCCTCCTCGATGTGGACAACACGCTCCTGGACAACGACGCGGTGGCGCGCGATCTCCGCGACCACCTCCACCAGGTATTCGGAGCCGAGCGGGAGGACCGCTACTGGCAGATCTTCGAGGAGATGCGCGAGCAGGTCGGCTATGCCGATTACCTGGGTGCGCTGCAGCGGTACCGCGAGGAGAACCCCACCGACTGGCACATCCTCGAGACCTCGCTCTTCCTGGTGGACTACCCGTTTCATCAGCGCCTGTATCCGGGCGTCCTCAAGCTCCTCGAGTCGCTGTCGCATGACGGCCTGACGGTCATCCTGTCGGACGGCGACGTCGTCTTTCAGCCGAGGAAGGTGTCGCGCTCGGGCCTCTGGGAAGCCGTCGATGGCCGGATCCTGATCTACATCCACAAGGAGCAGATGCTGGACGACGTGCAGCGACGATACCCGGCGACCCGATACGTGCTGGTGGACGACAAGCTCCGCATCCTGACCGCGGTGAAGGCCGCGTGGGGCGACCGTGTCACCACCGTGTGGCCACGGCAGGGCCACTACGCGCTCGACCCGCGCGTCACCGACCGCTACCCGGAGCCCGACGTCACCCTGAGCCGGGTCACGGACCTCCAGGACTGGCTCGACGCCTGGGCAGGTGGGAACACGTAGAACTGAGAACGTAGAACTGAGAACGTAGAAGTTAGAACGACTGGTAGCGGAGAACGGAAGGACGGAAGAGGTTCCGTTAGTTCCAGGTTCTCGTTCTCCCTTCTCCGTTCTAAGTTCTCCGTCCTCCGTTCCAATTCTCCGTTTTCCGTTTTTCCCGTTTTCGGTATAACCTTCCCCTCCAACCCCCGCAACCTCCTGGACCTCCGCGCCATTCCTATGCCCAGATTCTCGCGACGCGAGTTCTTTCGCGCATCGACGCTCGCCGCCGCCGGTGCCGCGGCGCCGCCGTCCGTGTCCGTGTCGGCGGGCGCTGCCGATGTTCCCCGGGTTCGCCGCCTCAAGCCGCTCGGCCGCACGGGCTGGATGGCGGGTGACATCTCCGGCGGCTCCGGCCAGACGGACCCTGCGCTCATCGACCACATGTTCCAGCGCGGGCTGAACCTGATCGACACGGGCGCGCAGTACGCCGGCCACGAGGAACTGCTCGGGAAGGTGCTGCCCAAGTGGCGCAAGAAGGTGTTCGTCGTGGACAAGTGGGACCCTCCGCTCGTCACGGCGACGGTCACCAAGAGCGCGCTGCTCGAGGCCCTCGACGTCTCCCTCGCGAAGCTGAACACGACCTACATTGACTGCCTGATGATCCACTCCATCGGCCACCCGCGCTACGGCGGCCTGGAGCGGATCCAGAACCCGGCCATCTACGAGGCCTGGGACGAGGCCAAGCGCCTGAAGAAGGTGCGATTCACCGGCGCATCGAGCCACGGCGTCCGGATGGTCGAGGACATCGGCTGGGGACTGGACAACAAGCGCTTCGACGTCATCCTGATCGGCGCCAACTTCCTCACGCACGGCATCGAGCCGCTGCTGAAGAAGGCGCGGGCCCAGGGCGTGGCCACGATCGCGATGAAGACGATGACGATCTACAAGTCCGACCTCAACATCCGATCGCTGCAGAACCAGCAGACCAACGCCCGCCAGGCGTGCGTCAAGTGGGTGCTCGCGTCCGACCTGTTCGACACCGCCGTCATTCGCATGCGCAACTACGACCAGGTGGACGAGTACCTGTCGGTGTCCGGGACGACCAGCCTCACCGCGCAGGACCAGCACTACCTCGACACCCTGTCAGCCGCGATCGGCCGCGACTACTGCCGGCCCGGCTGCGGCGGCTGCGCGGAGGCTTGCCCGCGTGGCGTGCCGGTCGCCGACGTCCTCCGGTACGGCATGTACTTCGAGCACTACGGCGACCAGAAGTTCGCCATGGAGCGCTACCGCCTGGTGCCGGCCGCTCAGCGCGCGGGCCACTGCCAAGGCTGCGACGCGCCGTGCGAGGAGCACTGCCCATACGGCGTGCGGATCCGCGCGAACCTGGCGACGGCGCACGAACAGTTGTCGTGGCGCGGGAGGCGCGTATGACGGTCACTCGAGAGGTGTGGCGCGAACCTCCAGGTTCGCGGGCGAGGCGAAGCTGGAACCGCGCCCTGCACCTGACATTGAGCTTGTTCATGCTGGCCTGCCTCCTGACCGCCTGCCATCGTGCGCCGAAGACCGCGGAGGAGGTGCTCGACCGATCCATCGCGGCTCAGGGCGGCGCGGCCCTCACGGGCTGGAAGACGATGACGGTACGAGGCCGGATCCAGATGCAGGACGGCATTACCTACAACGCCGCCTACCTGCTGTTTGCCGAGGCTCCGGACAAGCTGCGCGTCGAGCACGACATGACCCGCGATCGGGGCCGCCTGTTCTACGAGTACTTCATGAACGGCAGTGCCACCTGGAGCCGCTCGAACCTGGTGGTCGGCACCGGCAACGCGAAACAGCTCCGGCGCTGGTTCTTCCAGTTGATGGGCGCGGCCCAGGCGCGGTCCGGCGGCGCCTCGGGCCTCGCGCTGGAACCGAACGCGGTCGTCGCGTGGCCCGACGCGAGCCGGGGCGGCGGTGCGCGAGAGCCGACCGGCGCGCAACCGGCCTACGTCGTGTCGTATCGCCGCGACGGCGAGTTGTTCCAGCTGTACATCGACACCGACTCGTACCTCCTCGTGCAGGAGACGTGGCCCGGCGGCCGCCGCTTGTACGCCGACTTCAAGCGCTTTGGCGGAGTCACCTTTCCGACGCGCGTGCTCGAGATCACCAAGGGCCGCCAGGGCGACGCTCGTGACCCCCATCACCTTCGAGTCGGTCGCCTACAACCAGTCGATCGACAGCTGGCTGTTCACAGAAGACATGCCGGGGGACAGACACTGACACTCGAGTGCAAAGTGCAAGGTGCAAGGGTGCAAGGTGCAAGGGTGCAAGGTGCAAAGTGCAAAGGTGCAAAGTGCAAGGCGAAGGTGCAAAGTGGCGAGCGCCGAGGGCCAGGTGCTGTGGGCATTTGATCCCCATTCTCAGTTCGACGTTCTTCGTTCTCCGTTCGGAATCCGTAGCGTCAGGAGGCTTTCGTGCGAACCGCAAAGAGACGTTCACCGGCCGCGTGGGCAAGCGCGGTCATCGTGGCCCTCGCGCTGGCGCTGCTGCTGCCGGCGCCAGGCAGCGCAGCGGAGAGTGGCAAGTACCACAGCTACCAGGAGCTGACGGCTGCGCTCAAGGCAGCCGTGGCCGCGCATCCTGAACTCGCGCGCGTGGTGTCGATCGGCAAGACGCGCGAAGGACGCGACATCTGGGCCGTGGAGATCGCCAACGCGAAGGGGACGCCCGTCGGCCAGCGGTCCGGGCTCCTCGTCGCCGCCAACTTCGAAGGCGACCACGTTATTGGCAGCGAGCTGGCGCTCTTCCTCGTGGAGTTCCTGGTGAACGGCTATGCCGGCGACCAGGCAGTCAAGCAGCGGCTCGACGAGCAGGTCGTCTACGTCCTCCCCCGCGTGAACCCCGACGGCGCCGAATCGATGTTCGCGGCCGTCAGGACCGGCCGCCGCACGAATCTCTCGCCGGTCGACGCCGACAACGACGGCAGGATTGACGAGAACGGCCCGGAGGACCTGAACAAGGACGGCGTCATCACCGTGATGCGCGTGAAGGACCCGGCGGGTCCGTACATGATCAACCCCGACGATCCGCGACTGATGAAGAGGGCCGATCCCGCCAAGGGCGAGACCGGCGGGTGGGCCATCTATTGGGAAGGCCGAGACGCGGATCGCGACGGCTTCATCGCGGAAGACGGGCCGGGCGGCGTGGACATCAACCGCAACTTCATGCACCAGTACCCCTACTTCGAGCCGGATGCCGGGCGGCACATGGCGAGCGAGGCGGAAACGCGCGCCGTGCTCGACTTCATGCTCAAGCACCGGAACATCGCGGCCATTCTCACCTTCGGCGAGAACGACAACCTCGTCACGCCTCCCAACCGGCGCGGCGAGCTTGCCCCCGCCAATCCGATCAACCTGGCGGACTTCGCCGACCGGAGCACGCTCGATTCACGCAAGGTGGGCATCTTCCAGGAGCCAACGACCCTCGGCGGCCGGGGAGGGCGGGGGTTCGTCATGATGGACGACGAAGGGGGCTTTCCGGGCGGCCGGGGCGGACAGGGACCGCAGTTGACGGGCCGCGCCGCGCTGCCCGCACGGCGCCCGGCCACCACCGTCAATCCCGGGGACGTCGAGTACTTCCGGGCGATCAGCGACAAGTACCGCGAGCTGACCGGCATCCGCAGCACCGGCTTCACACGCACGCCGGCCGGAGCGTTCTTCGAGTACGGCTACTACCAGTTCGGGGTCCCGTCGTTCTCGACGCCCGGCTGGGGCCTGCCCTCGGCCGGCAGGCCCGCGGGCGCTGGCCCTGCCGCCGGCGGCACGTCTCCGGCTGGCGCGCCGCCGGGCGTGACCGGCCGCGGAGGCCGCGGAGGCGCCGCCACGCCAGCTGCAGATGCCGGCGACGCGCAACCCGACGGCATCGACCTCCGCCTGGTGCAGTGGATGGACGCCGAGAAGGTGGACGGCTTCGCCACGTGGACGCCCTTCACCCACCCGACGCTCGGCCAGGTGGAAATCGGTGGGTTCAAGCCGTACGCGACGACCAACCCGCCGGCCGCGAAGATCGCCGACCTGGGCGCGGGCCATGCGAAGTTCGTCCTCTATCTCACGTCGCTGTTCCCCAAGCTCAGGATTGCCAAGGCCGAAGCCACCGCGCTCGGCGCCGGTCTCTATCGCGTGAAGGCCGAGGTGGAGAACACAGGCTTCCTGCCGATCGCCCTCGCGCACGCGGTCACCGCACGCGCCGTCGCGCCGGCCATGCTGCAGCTGGCAGTTCCGCCGGAGGCGGTCATCACCGGTGCCGAGAAGACAGCGTACCTGCCGACACTGGCCGGCTCCGGCGGCCGCCAGGGTTACGAGTGGCTGATCAAGGCGAAGCCCGGCACGACGGTCACGCTGAAGGCCGCATCGCAGAAGGCGGGTACCGACACCGCGACGGTCACGCTGAAGTAGCCGCCAGGAGCACCAACCATGACCAACACATCCCGACTCATCGCCGCCGCGGCCCTGTGCGCCGCGATTGCGGCATTCACCACTCCTCGCCTCGCCGGTCAGGCCCAGGCGCCCGGCGCGCCGGCGAAGAAGGGGCCCGCACCGACCACCACCCAGAAGGAGCCGCCGTCCAACGAGCGCACGTACAAGGTCAAACTCGATTTCAACCGGTGGCACGACGTCGCAGAACTCCAGGCGGATCTCCGCACGCTCGAAAAGGCCTACCCGAAGTTCCTGAAGTACATCTCGCTCGGCAAGAGCTACGACGGCCGCGACATCGCGGGGATGGTCGTCAACAACCCGGACACGGGCGCGGACACGTCGAAGCCGGCGATGTACATCGAAGCCAACATCCACGGGAACGAGATCCAGGGCGGAGAAATCTGCATCTACACGATCTGGTACCTGATGGAGAACTACGGCAAGATCGATCGCATCACCAGGCTCGTGAACGAGCGCACGTTCTACATCGTCCCGACCGTCAACCCCGACGGCCGCGACTACTTCATGCATGGAAGCGGGGCCGCCGCCCGAACCGGCCACTTCCCCGTGGACGATGACGGCGACGGGCTCTATGACGAGGACGGGCCCGAGGACCTGAACGGGAACGGCGTCATCGAGCAGGTCCGGAAATACGTGCCGGGCCAGGGCAACATGAAGAAGAGCGCCCTCGACCCGCGGATCCTCGAGCCCGTGAAGCCCGGAGAAGCCGGCGACTACGTCGTCCTCGGGCAGGAAGGGACGGACCACGACGGGGACGGGCGCGTGGGCGAAGACGGCCCGGGCAGCTACGACCCGAACCGCAACTTCGCGTCCGACTGGCAGCCGAACTACATCCAGGGGGGCGCGATGGACTACCCGTTCCAGCTCCCCGAGGCGCGCGCCGTCAACGACTTCCTGGTGGCACACCCGAACATCGCGGGCCTGCAGACCTATCACAACAACGGCGGCATGATCCTGCGGAGCCCCGGCGCCGAGTGGACGCCCGAATACCCTGCCTCGGACGTGCGGGCGTATGACGAGATCGGCCGGATGGGCGAGCGCGTGCTGCCCTTCTATCGCTACCTGGTCATCTGGAGCGGCCTCTACACGGTGCACGGCGGTGTCACCGACTGGGGCAACGACGGCCTGGGGATCCTGTCGCTCTCGAACGAGCTGTGGAACAACGGGCAGTACTTCACCAGCCCGGAATTGAAGGACCAACAGAAGGACCCGGCGAGTCCGATCGCGCCCCGCATTGCCAACTACTTCTTCAACGACTACCTGGAGTTTGGCGACGAGCTGACCGACTGGAAGGAGTTCGACCACCCGCAATTCGGCAAGGTCGAAGTGGGCGGCGGGTTCAAGAAGACGTTCGGCCGGGTGCCGCCGCGCTTCATGAACGAGGAGCTGTGCCACCGCAACATGGCGTTCACTCTCTTCCAAGCCGAGGAGATGCCCCAGGTCCGGTTCGGCGAGGTGAAGACCGAGAAGCTGGGCGATGGCATCTACAAGGTCTGGATCGACGTGGCGAACCCGAAGGTGGTGCCCACGATCCTGGCGAAGGCGGCGGCGAATAACGTCGTGCGGCCGGACCTGCTCACCCTCGAGGGCAAGGGCATCGAGGTGCTGTCGGCCAGCTGGGTGCCGAACAAGTGGCGGCCGGGCGTCGCGCAGCTGATCGACCAGCGCGATCTGTCGCGGATCATGCTGCGAAACGGCCTCTCCGGCCGCGCGACGCGCACCATCCAGTACTTCATCAAGGGGAGCGGGCCCATCACGGTGAAGTACGACAGCCTCAAGGGAGGGACGGCGCAGAAGACGATCGGCCTGGACTGACGAGCCCGCTCGGGTAGTGACGATTGACGAGAGACGATTGCCGAGTGACGATTTGAGGAGCACTCGGCATTCGCCAATCGCCGATACCCTGGCGCTGGCCTGCCGTGGCTGACGGTGCGCCGGTGCATACGTGACGGTTGGCGGTCGTCGGTTAACACGACTTGTCAGATCGCGGCTGCGGCAACGAGGCGTATCTCTGGCCTTGCTCAAACAAGTAGCATTAACGGTCAACGATCAACGGTTGACCGTCAACGCCGGCGGGGTCACCGAGGAATATGGCCTCTGCGCACAATGTGTCTTCTCATGCCGTCGAGGTGGACCGGCTCTACCAGCTGCCGCTCGACCAGTTCACGGGTGCCAGGAACGAACTGGCCAAGCAGGTCGGGCGAGCGGACGCGCCAGCGGTCCGGGCCCTGGCGAAACCCAACGTCCTGGCCTGGGCGCTGAACCAGCTCTACTGGTCGAAGCGTGAGACGTTCGACCGACTGGTCGCTGCCGCAGCACGGCTGCGCGGTGCGCAAGCGCAGGCGTTGATGGGCAAGCCCTCCGATATGCGTTCGGCCGGCGACCAACATCGAGAGGCGCTGCGCGTGGCGCTGAAGGAAGCCACCCGCATCCTCGAGGCCGCCGGCCACGGCGTCACGCCCGATGCGATTCGTGAGTTGACCGGGGCGCTCGAGGCATTGCCCTGGAGCGAGCCGGCCGGGCGGCTGACCCGCCCGCCCGCCGCATCGGGATTCGGGGCGCTTGCCGGATTGGAGGTCCGCGCGACGCCTTCTGCCGGCGTGGGGCAGAGCTCCAGCGTTGCCAAGCAGCATCCGCCCTCTGCCGCGTGGGGCAAAGCTCCAGCTTTGCCGAGCATCCGCCTAAGTCAGGCCTGGGGCAGAGCGCGGGCGAAACACGTGTGGCGCCAAGCTCCGGGAAAGCCGGTGTAGGCCGCACCTCCAGCGATGCCGACCAGCGCCGCCAGCATCAGGCTGCCCTCAAGTCCGCCCGCGCCGCCGCAGCGGCCGCCCACCGGGAAGAGGCCGGCGCCGCTGCCCGCCTGAAGAAGGCCGAAGCACAAGCTGGAGGCCGCACGGCAACGGGAACGAGTCGGCCCGGGAGGCGCGTCGCGGCCGCCGAGCGCGAGCGTGCGGCCGCCGAGGAGCAGGCCGCAGCCGCCGCCCGCACCCTCGACGCCGCCCGCCGGGCGGCCGCCGATGCCGAGAGTCGGCTCGAGCCGACCTCGAAAGGCGCGAAGGCTGATTTGGCTGGAATTGTTGCCGCGGACACGGGTTATCCTCGTTCTGTCTTCCTGTTGAACACGACGAGAGCCTCCAGAGATGATCTGCGCCCGCTGCCGCGCGGAGGCGCCCGCCACGGCCACGGTGTGTGGTCACTGCGGGACGCCATTTCCGGTTCGCCCCTCACCAGACGACGGGGACGGTGGCGTTACGCTTCTCCCCTCCTCGCGCCCTCGGTCAAGCGAGGACGGCGGCGTGACCATGCTGCCGCGCCTCGATTCAGCGCCGAGGACGACGGCGGCGCGACACCGCTGCCGTCCCGCCGCTCGGCATGCCGAAGCGGTGACCATCTCTCCGGCGGGCCCGACCACGCCACCCGCCGGCGCCGCCGGCGCCGACCACCGGCCGGGCGGACGATGCCCGGCGTGTCACCTCCGTCCCGGGCACCCAGCCCTCGCAGGCCGGCAGGCGACACGGGGCCGCTCACGCCCGGCCAGTCCTTCGGCCCCCGCTACCACATCATCAAGCTGCTGGGCCTCGGCGGCATGGGCGCCGTCTACCAGGCGTGGGACGCGGAACTGGGCGTCGATCGTCGCGCTCAAGGTCATCCGGCCGGAAGCCGCGGCCGACGATCCCGACTGCCGCCCGCGAGCTGGAACGCCGCTTCAAGCGGGAACTGCTGCTCGCCCGCCAGGTCACGCACAAGAACGTCGTCCGGATTCACGACCTCGGCGAGTTGAACGGCATCAAGTACATCACGATGCCATTCCTCGAGGGCGAGGACCTCGCGACGATCCTCAAGCGCGAGGGCCGCCTTGGCGTGACGCGGACGCTCGTCATCGCGCGCGGCATCCTCTCCGGGCTCGTCGCCGCGCACCAGGCGGGCGTCGTCCACCGCGACCTCAAGCCGGCGAACATCATGATCGGCGAGAACGACGAGGCGCTGATCATGGACTTCGGCATCGCCCGGTCCACCGGCGACGCGTCGGTCGCGCGGAAAGGGGCGTCGTTTCCCGAGGCGGCCGGGGAAGGCGTGACGGCCGGCGCGACGAGCGCGGGCGAGATCGTCGGGACCGTCGAGTACATGGCGCCGGAACAGGCGCGCGGGCGAGGCGGCGGACCAGCGGGCGGACATCTACGCGGTCGGCCTGATCCTCTACGACATGCTCGCTCGGCCGCCGCCGGCACGAGCACGCGGCCAGCGCGATCGCCGAACTCCGGACTCGGCTCGAGACTGCCCTGCCGCCGCCGCGCACCGTGGACGAGTCGGTGCCCGAGGCGCTCGATCGAATCATCGGCCGGTGCATCGCGCCCAAGCTCGAGGACCGGTACCAGACGACGCTGGAGCTGGTGGCCGACCTGGACAGGCTCGACGCCGAAGGCCGGCCGCTGCCCAGTCAGCGCCGGATGATTCACGCGGTCGTCGCGGGATCGATCGCTGCTGATCGTCGCGATGTTCGCTCGTCAACTGGTGGCTGGTGCAGTCCCGAGCGCCTAGCAACCGCCCACGCGCCGGTGTCCGGTGCTCATCGCGGACTTCGACGACAAGACGAACAATCCCGTCTTCAAGGGCGCGCTGGAAGAGGCGCTGCGGACGGGCGTCGAGAGTCGTCGTTCATCACGGCGTACCCGCGGCGGGACGCCGTGCAACTCGCTGCACGACATCAAGCCCGGCAGCCATCTCAACGCCGACATGGCGCGGCTCGTCTCGGCCCGCGAAGGCATCAAGGTGGTGCTGGCGGGCAGCGTGACGCGCAGCGGCGATGACTACTCCCTGAAAGTCGACGCGATCGACCCGGCGGCGGGCAAGGTCATCGCCACGGCGACCGACAACGCCCCTCCCCAGCGAATCCTCGCCGCGCTCGGCGGGCTGGCCAATCGGCTCCGGGGTGCGCTCGGCGACAGCGCAGCCGAGCGGCGCGCGGGCATGGCGGCGGAAACGGTGACCTCCAGTTCGCTGCAGGCGCTCGCGGCATACGCGCGCGGCGCAGGACCTCGCGGCCGCGCGCGACGACCAGGCGGCGCTTGCACGCCTACGAGGAGGCCGTCCGCCTGGACCCGAAGTTCGGCAGCGCCTACGCCGGCATGGGCGTCCTCTACTGGAACCGCAGGGAAGAGGCCAGGGCGAAGGCCTCGTACGACAAGGCGATGCAGTTGGTCAACCGGATGACGGACCGCGAGAAGTTCCGCACGCTGGGCAGCTACTACATGTTCATCGCCCGCAACTACGAAAAGGCTGTCGAGAACTTCGAAGCACTGGTGAAGCTCTATCCGGCGGACGATGCCGGTCACGGAAACCTCAGCATCGCGTACCTGTTCACGGGCAACCTGCGTCGCGGGGTCGAACAGTCCCGAAAGGTCGCTCGAGCTGAACCCGAGGTCATCGTCGGACCGCTACAACCTGGCGATCTACTCCGTCTACGCGGGCGACTTCGACACCGCCGTGAAGGAAGGGACCCGGCTGGCCAAGGAATCCCCAACATTTCCGCCCGGCGGCCTGCTGCCTGTCGCGCTGGCGACGCTGCTGCGCGGCGACCGGGAGGGCGCGTTGGCGGCCTACGGCCAGTTGGAGCAGGTGAGCCCGGACGGCAAGTCGCTCGGTCGTTACGGGCGGGCGGATCTCCAGATGCAGGTGGGACAGGTACAGCGAGGCGCTCAAGACGCTGCAGGAAGCCATCGAGGCAGACGGGAAGGCGGGTGACACCGGCAGGCAGGCCCGCGACTACATCGGCGCTGCCGAGTGCTACCTGGCCCTCCGCCAGTCGGCTCGCGCGGCGGACGCGGCTCGAAAGGCCCTGGGACTCAGCTCCGACAACGAGAGCGTGCTGGTCCCCGCGGCGATGGTCTTCATCGCGGCCGGGCGGCCGGAAGAAGCCGAGAAGCTCGCGACGACGCTGGAGAACATGCTCCAGACGATCATGACCTCGTACGCGCGGATCGTCTCGGCGGAGGTCGCGGTCTACCGCGAGCGCTATGCCGAGGCCATCGACCTGTTCCGCGACAGCATCAAGCGGCGAGACTCGTGGCTCGCCCGGTATCTGCTCGGACGACTGTACGCGAAGACGGAGCACTTCCCGGAGGCCCTTGCGGAGTTGGATGCCTGCATGAAGCGCCGCGGCGAGGCGGCGGACGTGTATTTCTACGATACTCCGACCACCCGCTACCTGCCGGCCGCGCTCTACTGGTACGCGCGCACCCAGCACGCTCTCGGCGCGGCCGATGCCCGCAGCCTCTACGAGCAGTTCCTCGCCCTCCGCGGCAACGCCGTCCCCCCCGACCCGCTCGTGATCGACGCCCGCAAGCGGTTAGCGACCCTGGCGCAGTAGTCGACCGCCGAGGCGCCGAGGACAGAGAGCCATCACCGTTCTCTGCGGTCATCCGATTCAGGTGTAGTAGGGCGAAGCTCCAGCTTCGCCTTCATCCCTGTACAAACAACAGGCGGCCGCGACTTGGCTCGCGGCCGCCTGTCTACTCCGCCCTAAGCCCTGATCCCTGAGCCCTGAGCCTGAGTCCTTCTTCGCCCTACCGAGGCGTGATCGAGAACGGTCCGAACGGCTTGATGTTCGGATCGGTCGGCTTCACGACCTGCCCTGTCGAGGGGATCTCAACCCACATCGTATAGCAGCTTCCACGAGGCAGCCCTGTCGCGTCGAAGTTGAACTGCCACGAGAACTGCGGCCGGCTCATCCCGGGATTCGGGAAGTACTGCCAGCCGCTGCCGCCCGATGTGAGGTCCGCCGCATTCGGCGCGGAACTCGCGATCTGCGCGGTGTTCGGGTAGCCGGATGCGTCGACGTTGGTGTAGGGACATCCAGGCCAGAACTTCAGGCGCGGGAGGTTCGTGGCCGTGTCCTCCACCCGCGATCCATTCGTAAACTGCCAGGCCAGGGGCATCGTGCCCGTCTTGTCGCACGTGAAGCCGCTGCACGGCGTCTGCAGGCCGAGGAACCCGAACCCCGCCGCCCGAACGGTAATGGGACCGCCCTGGACGATGTTGTTGTCCTCGTTGAGTTCGGACACCACGCGCTGGTCGTCGATGTAGAGATAGGCGTAGTAGGTGCCCGTCCCGTCCGCGTTGCGGCGCGGAATGGTGGACGGAATCTGCACCGATTGTGATGCGACGTATGCGCAGGAGGCACCCGAGTCTCCGCACGGGATCAGATTGCCCGACGAGTCTCTCGCCGGATCAACCACCAACTGCTGCAGCGCCCCGGTCGCCGTTTGGCCGTTCGCAAGCGACAGCAGGGTGGTGACGGGCTGCGTGAAGTCGGTCAGGTTCTGCTTGATCGTGCCCGGCACGCATTGCCGCGGAGTCGTCTTGGCACACTGGTCGGTCGCTGTGTACCGCGGCAAGTCGGCCGCCTTCGTCGCCGTCGAGAGGTAGATTCCCCAACGGTTGGCCTGGGCCGTTCCGCATCGGTCGCCGTTGGAGCAGTCCTTCCCGACGTTCGTGACCGTGACACTCGCCGTCGGGAACGTGACCACGGCGCCGGCCGGCACGTCGGTCGGGGAAACGCCGGAGGCCGTGGGCACGGAGAGGTCTGGACCGAACGTCTGAAGGCAGTCGGCGGTCTTGCACGAGTACTCCGCAACGGTGATTGCCGGCGGCGTCACCACCGGGTCGTACACACGGGCTGGGCTGGCCGTGACCTGATAGGCGCGCAGCGTGACGGTCACCGTATTTGGCAGGCGTGGCGCCGCAAGCGTGCACTCGCCAATCCGGCCAGCGCCATTGGTCGGCGAGCAGCCGAAGTTGGTCTGCGAGCCGCTGCCGCTGCCCGCCCCAAGATAATCCGCGGTGCTCGATCCCATCGTGAACGACGTATTCTGAAGGGTCCGGGCAGCGAAGTCACCGTCGATGGGCACCGGGTTCCGGCCGGAGACGTTTCGCCCGGAGACGTTCCGCCCCGAGACGTTGCGGCCCGACACGGTTGCCTGGCCGACGAGGGCACCGTCGGTTGAATTGAAGGGCTCGCACCCGGGTGCCGCCGTGAACGACGTCAGAGGCTTCGTCACGAGCACCTGGAACACGTAGTCGTCACCGTAGGCCTCATCGACGTTGAACATCGAAAGGTAGCTTCCCACGTCGTCGTCGCTCGTGGGCGTCACCTGCAGGGAGTAGTCGTCGACCTTGAACACTGGCAAAGTCGTGTTCGTGGCCGGATCGTAGAGCGCCGCGTTGCGCCCCGAAACGTTCCGTCCTGAGACGTTCCGGCCGGAAACGTAGATCGCAGAATTCCGTCCCGACACGTTTCGCCCCGACACCGTCACAGTGCTTGGCGTGTACGCGAACGTGTTGGTGCTTCCAGTCGGCTGGGAGTCTGGAGAGTTGAACGTGATCGAGGCTACGATCGGGGCCGTGGCCGGGTCGACGGTTGCGCATCCGGCGCTCGGGCACTCCGCGATGTTGACGGTCACCGGGCCAACGCCGCGCACGTACACGTTCGCGGAGTTGCTCGAGTGCTGATAGATGTTCAGGCCGCCCACTGTCAGCGGATAGCTGTAAGCATTGGGGTCCGGCGGTGCGTAGAGGCTGTAGTCCTTGGCAAACGAGGGCGGCTTCGTGGCGGAACTGCGTAAGCCACATCTTGTAGCGCTTGTCCGTGGCCGTGTTGTTCCAGACGGTGAAGGGAAACTCGATGCACTGCGTCCTGGGGGTCGGACCAGTTCCTTTGACGGCGTCGAATGCCGAGCCGCACGCCTTGGGAGTGCGCTGGTGAAGGTCTTGTAATTGGCCGGCGCCGTTACGACCAGCCCCTTCACGCCGATCTGCGCCGCCATGACCGTTTGGGCGCGCGAGCCCGGGTTGTTGCCGGGCACTGCGGCCAGAGACTGTAGTTCGAGAAGTTCTGCCAGGGCTCGGTGGCACCTCCGCCGCCGCACCGGGGCTGCCATACGTAGCGGTTGTCGGTGAACGCCGTGAGGAACGTGTCGGCGTCAGGGCCGCACGTCGGTATAGTCGCCAGCGAATGGCGACGTGCCAGAGTCGTAGTTGTTGACGTTGAAGAAGTTCCACATCGGCGAAGCCCGATGCTGGCGACTTCTCCACCTCGTTATTGAGTGGTCAACCGGGTCCACGACGTCAGTCACCGGCTTGGTATCGTCGTCATAGGAGTAGCGGGACACTTGAAAACTGGCGCTCGCGCTTGGATTGCCGGACGCATTCGAATCTGCATGAGCACCGCACGGTGATTCATCCTGAGGTCGTATGCCGGACAGCCACGGCTGCCCAGTCACGAGCTCCTCTCGTCGATTCCATCCACGTGACGATGCAGGTGTTATTCGGGCTGCACGTGACGGCGGGCTGGACCTGCGGGCGCGCGGTGGTTGCGGTCGGGTTGAAGAACCCGAGGCCAATGTCGCTCCTTCTGATTGGCTTCGTGCCAAAGGAGATCGGCCTTGCGCGCAGACCAGCTGCGGCCGCCGTCCTTCGAGTAGGTCATCATGATGCGCGGCGTTCCGGTCGGGATCGGGAACGCCCGACACAGCGTTGGCCTCTCTCCTGGAATGTCACGATCAGCAGCTTTTCCGTCCGGCGTCATCGCAGCAGCGGGGAACGCGTTCGAACGGAACGTCAGGCCGCCGGGTCCGCCTGTCGCGAGGTCGGTCGTTGGCTGGTCGAAGGTCTGGAGGCTGTCGGAGTTGCGCCGGCCGTCCCACCGCCAGGATGTCGACCGGCTTCGCCCACCCGCTGCCGACGTCGTGCTCCTCCGCATGATGATGCTGTTCGGGGAGGCGAACGTCCGGAAGAACACGAACACCGTTCGGGCCGGGTCGTAGCTGCGTCGCACCTGGCTGACCTCGATGTCCGTGCCCTGCACTTGCGTGTAGTTCCCGTCCACGAGTTGCGTCGAGAAGGTTTTGCCTCCGTCGGTCGAAGTGGCGAGATTCACCTTGCTCTGGAACTTGCTCCCGGCACCGGTCGTCCCGGTGAACGTCGTGAACGTCGCGTACACTGTCTCGTGGCCGCGTCGCCACAGCTCGCGGCTGCGACGGCAGCGGCCCGACCGCAATGGCGGGCTTGTCCACGAAGCAGCCCCACGTTCGAGTTGTTGCAGTCGGCCACGCCGGCAATCTTCTTCCACTCCCACGTATGCACGACGTCGCTGTCGTTCATGTCCTGCACCGTGTGCACCTGCAGTTGGCTCGCCTGGTCATATGTGAACGCCACGTTGGCCAGGTAGCCCTTGCCGCATTTCCCCGGCGCGACAGTCGGATCACTCATGCCCTGGAGGCCCTGGGCTGCGCCGGGCGACAAGACGGACGCGGCGGTATGGTCGAACGGCATGCCGGGCACGAAGCACCCGGACCACGTCAGCCCGCCATCGTAGGACACCGAGCAGCCAACGCCCGCCTGCTGGTTCGCGGCGTGATCCTGTTCACCCGGCTGCCCCATCTGTCCTTGCCTTGTCGGTCGCGGGTCGCCCCCTAGCTTCGCGAAAGAAGTCTTCACGCCATTCCAGATGGCGGCGAAGGCGGTGCTCTTCGTGGTGCTGGGAATCGGCTTGTCCATTTGTCGTCCACGGCGCGGTAGTCGTTGAAGAAGACCATGATGTGGTCCTTGTTCCTCGACGACACCAGGATCGAGGGCTCGTTGAGCCGCTGGCCGTAGAGGTTCCCTCTCACATCAGTGCGCGAACGCGCATCCCCCGCGCCAGACGCACGAGACTTTTCGGCCGTCGCATTCGGGTCTTGTGCACTTCACCGACTTGTAGACCGGCAGGACATTGACGTTGTCGCCGACCTGCTGACCGAAAGCCACGGCGGGAGCCGCGAGCGCAACTACCAGCAACAGCACGCGGGCGCGAACCGGCACCGCGGCCTGGAACGTCGATCGACACATGTTGGAGCCACTCCTTCAAATCAGCTGCTGGCTGAGCCCATGGTCTCGAATCTCGCCGGCCCCCCCGGAGGCAGCAGCCTTGTTTCCGGAGCTTCGCCCGGCGAGTGTGCATTACAGGGCGTAAGTGACGGAATACCGGCGCCTGTACCGGCTTAAGTTGTTGATACACAAGCCGACCCATTATCCGCTACTGCCGGGTTTCCGGCAAGCGACAATTTTCGTCCACTTCGAAATCAGGCATCCCTCCGCACTACCTTGATATACCGACGCCGGAGCGGGAAAGTTGGAGAATGACTGGCCGGCGGGGGGCGCGGGGGGCACGACGGACCGGGGCGGCAGCTGGGAAGGCCGCCGCCCGGTGAATGCTCACCGCAGAACGGGAACGGCCGAACGCCGATTACGCGCTAGCGCCCTGCGCGGTTTGCCGGAACAGTGGCCGCTACCGCCGGTGCCGGCGCCGGCCCCACAATCGCCTGATACACCAGCGTCCGGAACTTGTCCTGGAGATCCACGCCGGTTGCAGGGATGAGCTGGGTCATGAAGACGGCCACGAGTTTCTCCGAGGGGTCCACCCAGTACTTCGAATAATAGGCGCTCCCCCACCCGTACGAGCCGACGGTGTCGTAGCGGCCCGCCGCACCGACCTGCTCGGTCACCTCGAACCCGAGCCCAAATCCGAGCCCGTCATCTCCATACAGGCGTTTCACGTGGTTCGACGTCATCAGCTCGACGGTCTTCGGGCTCAGGATGCGGGCGCCTTCGAGCTCGCCGCCGTTCAGCAGCATCTGGAGGAAGCGCGCGTAGTCGTTCGCCGTCGACAGCAGGCCGGCGCCGCCACCGAAACAGGCGCGCGGCCCGTCCACGTAGTCGCCCTGGCCGGTCCCGGGCTCCGGTGCGCGGACGATGCGGCCGTCGGGGCCCATCGAGTAGACCGTCGCAAACCGGCTCCGCTTCTCCGGCGGGAGGAAAAAGCCCGAGTCGGTCATCTTCAGCGGCGTGAAGATCCGCGTGCGGACGAACTCGTCGAGCGGCACGCCCGAGGCCTTCTCGATCACGGCGCCAAGAATGTCCGTGTTGTAGCCGTAGACGTACCGCTCCCCCGGCTGTGCGTCGAAGGGCAGCGCCGCGAGACGCTCCATCAGGGGGACGATCGGCTCCTTCCGGTCCGACAGGTACCAGCCCTGGATGCCGGCCGCCTTCCACTGGTCGGCGGCCGGGCCGTTGCCGTAAGAGATCCCGGCCGTGTGCGTGAGCAAATCGCGAATGGTGATTTCCCGCTTCGCGGGGACGATGCCCACGCGGCTGCCGGCGCCCGGGATGGCGACCGAGGTCTGCTTGAAGGCGGGCAGGAACTTCGACACCGGGTCGGACAGGCGGATCTTCGATTCCTCGACGAGGATCATCGCCGCGACAGACGTCACGGCCTTGCTCATCGACGCCATGCGGAAGATCGTGTCCTTGCGGATCGGGACGTTCTTCTCGACGTCCATCCGGCCGATCGGCTCGAACGACACGACCTTCCCCGCGCGAACCAGGATCGTCACGACGCCGGCCACCTGCTGGCGATCGACGTAGTCCTGCATGACCGCCTTCATCCGGTCCAGCCGATCGCCGGCCATGCCGACGCTCTCCGGCGTCGCGACCGGCAGCGCCTGCCCGGACGCCTGGCTCGCCGCGAGACCGATCGCGAGGACCGCCCAGCAACCGACCGTCACTCTGCGCACATGTCGGACTTTCATGTCACCTCCTCGAGCGATGCTGCCGGCGAGACGATAGCACAGCCCAGCCGCTGAAGTGATTCCGGACGCCTTGCCGTGCATTGGACGCGCTGGGCGTTGCGCTTTCGGACGCCCGAATCGTCGGGAATCGATCGCCCGCGACGCGGGCGGCGGGCAAATGCACGGGAATCGGCCGGAATCCTCACGTCGGGCGGTGATGGCATCCTCGTTGCTCACCGTCCTGTCGCCCCCGCACAAGCGGTCGCCCTGTGGATCATCGGGAGGGGGGAAGGCCCCCACCCTTCCTCCCGGCCGTGCTCAATCGCCACTCGTCAATCGCCACTCGCCATTCGCCATTCGCCACTCGCCACTCGCCACTCGCCACTCGCCACTCGCCACTCGCCAATCGTCACTCGCCACTCGCCATTCGCCACTCGCCAATCCTCAGCGCCACTATCGATCGCGACCCGCCTCGAGTTCGACAACCTGTCCCGCGACCGTCTTCATCCGTAATTCGAACCCGCCAGGAATGGCTGTCGAACGAGCGGGCAGTGTTGTCTTCTCCCCGCTGCGAACGCGGAGCGCGACCAGCGATCGGACCGTGCAGTCGCCTCCGTGGGTGGACGTCACCCGCACGAGCGTCGGCCGCCCGTCTGCCCAATCCATGTCCACTTCGAATCCGCCGCGTGCCCTCAACCCCGTGACGCGGCCGCGCGCCCACGCGGCTGGCAGCGCGGGAAGAAGGCGGAGCGTGCCGTCCTGCGACTGGAGCAGCATCTCGGCGATTGCGGCGGTCCCACCCAGGTTGCCGTCCACCTGAAGCGCCTGGCCGTCCTTGGAGAAGAAGTTCGGGAAGGTCGCATCCGACAGCAGGCGTGTCAGCAGGTGATGCGCCCGCTCCCCTTCCCGCAGCCGCGCCCACAACGCCGCCTTCCACGCCATCGAGAAGCTCAGGCCCGCATCGCCGCGGCGGACCAGCGACACGCGGGCCGCGCGAGCGAGGTCGGGCGTGCGCTCCACGTCAATCTCCCGCCCGGGGAAGAGTCCCCACAGATGCGACAAGTGGCGGTGTTCCGGCTCGAGATCGTCCCAATCCTCGAGCCATTCCTGCAGGTTGCCCCGAGAGCCGATGTGCAGCGGCGCGAGCCGGCGGCGCGCGTCCCGCGCCCGATCGCGCAGGCCCGCGTCCACGCCGAGCGTCTCGGACGCCTCCACGAACTCCGCGAACAGCTCGCGCAGGATCTCCATGTCCATCGCCGGTCCGGCGCAAATGGTCGTGCCCGGCAGGTAGATTCCGCTCACTTCGTCGAAGTAGCGCTCGTTGTCCTCGCGCGCGGGGAAGTTCTCGGGCGAGTTCGACGGATTGGTGACGAGCCATTGCCCGGCCGGATGCGGCACGAGCGTGTCCAGGAAGAACTGCGTGGCACCCTTGATCGCCGGGTAGATGTGGCGGAGCGTCTCGAGGCCGGGGCTGAAGCGATAGTGCTCCCATATCTGGGTGCAGAGCCAGGCGCCGCCGAGCGTCCAGGTGCCCCACGTGGGACCATCCATCGGCGCGGCGGCGAGCCAGATGTCGGTGTTCTGGTGCAGCACCCAGCCGCCCGCGCCGTAGTGCTCGCGCGCCACCCGCGCGCCCGGCCCTGCAGCCACGGCGCGGACCATGTCGATCAACGGCTCGTGACAGTCGGCGAGGTTGGCCACCTCCGCCGGCCAGTAGTTCATCTCGGCGTTGATGTTCGTCGTGTACTTGCTGTCCCACCATGGGTTCGAGCTGTCGTTCCAGATGCCCTGGAGGTTGGCGGGCTGCGTGCGCGGACGGGAACTGGAGATGAGCAGGTACCGGCCGTACTGGAAGAACAGCGCGGCGAGGCCCGGATCGTTTGCCTCGGTGACGCGCTTCAGGCGCGCGTCGGTCGGCAGCGCGTCGTGGTCGCTCTGCCCGACTTCGAGGCTCGTGCGGCGAAACAGCCGCCGGTGCTCGGCGACGTGATCCTGTCGCAGGGCGTCGTAGGGCTTTCCGGCGGCGGGGCCCAGCACGGCTGCCACGCGGCCGGCCGGGTCGCCCGACACGTCGTCGTGACTCACGAAGTTCGTGGCGGCGGCCACGAGCAGCGTCACGGCGGTTGCTCCGGACACCGTGAGCTGGCTGCCGGCGAGACCCACCCGTCCGCCTTCGTTCAGCACCTTCACGCGGCATTCGTACCGCATGCGGCCCTGCACGCCGAGGTAGTCGGCGCTCTTCCCGGTCAACAGGAGGCCGTCGGGCGGCGCGGCATCCATCCGGAAGTAGTCGGTGCCGTAGTTCGAGTGGGCGTCGTTGCGCACACCGAGCAGGCGCACGCCAAAGCTAATCGCGCCCGGCCGGTCGGCGGTGATGCGGACGACGATGACCTGGTCCACCGGGCTGACGAAGACGTCGCGGGTGAAGCGCGTGTCGCCGGACCGGTAGGAGACCCGCGCGACGGCCTCGTCCAGATCGAGCTGCCGGCGATAATCGGACGCCTGATCGTGACCGGGGAAGGTCAGTACCAGGTTGCCGAGCGGCTGGTACTTCATCTGCTCGACCGGCATGCCCATGAGCGTCCGGCCGAACAGGTTGTGGGCCTCGAGGAACCGCCCCTCGAAGACCAGCCGGCGCACTTCGGGCAGGGCCGCAGACGCGCCGGCACGCGTCGGGTCGTACGGGCCGCCGGACCAGAGCGTCTCCTCGTTCAACTGCAGGCGCTCGTCGGCCGCGCCGCCGAAGACCATGGCGCCCAGCCGGCCGTTGCCGACCGGCAGCGCCTCGGTCCACTGCTTGGCCGGCTGGCGGTACCAGAGGCAGAGGCGCGACCAATCAGGTGCTGTTTCGCGTACGGGTGTCGATTCAGGCGTTGGGCGAAGCTTCTGCTTCGCCGCAGCCACGCCAACCATCGAAACGAAAAGGAGCAGGAGGGCTGCGGTGCGCTGGCTCATGCACCGCAGATACTATCGCTTTTCGTTGACCGTTGACCGTTGACGCGTTCAGCGTTGGCCGTCAGCGTTGACGTCGAGCGTTCAGCGTGAGCGTTGAGCGGTCAGGGTTGAGCGTTCGGCGTTCAGCGTTGAGCGGCAATGCCGCACACGCGGCTCTGAAGCCCGTGCTACGACCGGCCTACGCCGGGCCGACGGCGGTGCAGCTTCACCGCGCTCGGCCTGGCGGCGAGGCCGCCCCTTGCCGTGCGGCGAAGCTCAGACCCGGCCGTATGGGAACTGGACGGCCCCCGCATGACAGGCCCCAGCACGTCGTTCAGGATGCTGGGCGCGGGCGGCGCGGCCGCTGGCGCGGAAGCGGCGGATTGTTCGGCCATGAGCCGCAGTGACACCGCAAAACGGTGAAATCGGCAAATCGATCGTGATATCGTGGCCTCCGCCCGGCCTTTCGGGCCGCAGAACTTTTCTCCGACGGAGCGCGTTGCATGCACCTTCATCTGATCGACTGGGTGATCGTCGTCCTGTCGCTGCTGCTCTGCTTCGTGCCGGCGCTCTTCTTCGGGAAGCGCGCCGGAAAGAGCACGTCAGAGTTCTTCGTGTCGGGCCGCGCCGTCCCGTGGTGGCTCGCGGGCCTCTCGATGGTCGCCACCACCTTCAGCAGCGATACGCCGAACCTGGTCACCGACATCGTGCGCCGCAACGGCGTGGCCGGAAACTGGGTGTGGTGGGCCTTCGTGCTCACCGGCGTCGCGACCGTCTTCTTCTACGCGAGGCTGTGGCGGCGGTCCGGCGTCATGACCGACCTGGAGTTCTACGAGGTCCGCTACTCGGGCACCGCGGCGAAGGTCGTCCGCGGCTTCCGGTCGGTCTACCTCGGGTTCTTCTTCAACTGCATGATCATGGCGACGGTGAACCTCGCGGCCTGCAAGATCGCGGGGGTCCTGTTCGGCCTCCCGCGGTGGCAGACGCTGCTCTTCGTGGGCGCCTTGAACGTGGTCTTCGCCACGCACTCGGGCCTGTGGGGCGTGCTCGTCATCGACATGATCCAGTTCTTCATCAAGATGACGGCGGTCATCGCGGCGGCGTACTTCGCCGTCAACCTGCCGCAGGTTGGCGGCATGCACGGCCTCGTGACCAAGCTGTCGGCGATGAAGGGCCCGGGCGGCGTGAACTACCTGAACATCCTGCCGGACTTCACGAACACCTGGGACATCGCGGTGGCGGTGTTCATCATGCCGATCGCCGTGCAGTGGTGGGCCGTCTGGTACCCGGGCGCCGAGCCCGGCGGCGGCAGCTACATCGCGCAGCGGATGCTGGCGTCGAAGTCCGAGCGCGACTCGCTCGGCGCCGTCCTGTTCTTCAACGTCGCCCACTACGTGCTGCGGCCCTGGCCTTGGATCATTACCGGGCTCGCGTCGATCATCGTTTACCCGCAGCTCTCGGACATCCAGGCGGCCTTCCCGCACCTCGACCCGACACTCATCGGGCACGACACCGCCTTCCCGGCGATGCTGAAGTTCCTGCCGGTCGGCTTCATCGGCCTGATGGTCGGCGGCCTGATCGCCGCCAACTCGTCCACGATCCTGACGCACCTGAACTGGGGGTCGTCGTACCTGGTGCACGACTTCTACCAGCGGTTCATCAAGAGGGACGCGACCGAGAAACACTACGTCATGGCCGGCCGCATCAGCACGGTCATCCTGTTCTTCGCCTCATCCAGCCTCGTCTTCGTGCTCGACTCCGCGAAGGACGCCTTCGACGTGATCCTCCAGATCGGTGCCGGCACCGGCCTGCTGTACCTCGTGCGGTGGTTCTGGTGGCGCGTCAACGCCTGGTGCGAGGTGGTCGCGATGGTCAGCTCGTTCGCGGTCTCTCTCGGGCTGCTCGTCGCCGCCAAGAACGGCTACCACATGAGCACCCACGTGGCGCTGATCTTCACGATCGCGGTGACCACCGTGTGCTGGGTGCTGACGGCCTACGTGGGGCCCGAGACCGAGCGCCAGACGTTGATCGACTTCTACAAGAAGGTGAGGCCGTTCGGGCCGGGCTGGGCGCCCATCCGCGAGGCGGCTGGCATGAAGGGACAGGCGGCGTCGCAGGAAGTGGGCGACAACGTGCCGCTGGCGCTGCTCGGCTGGGTGGCCGGCTGCACGATGATCTGGTCCGCCCTCTTCGCCGTCGGCAACTTCCTCTACGGCCGCATGGGGTACGCGCTGGGGCTGCTGGCCGTGTTCGCGGTGAGCGCCATCATCGTGATTTGGCTCGTGCGAAACCTCTGGTCGGGCGGCGCGGAAGAAGCAGCCGAGAGCGCCGCCGCCCGCGCAAAGTAGCGAGCGGAGGAGCATGCCCTCCCTCCTGCCGGAACGCGTTCCCTTCGTGATCGTGGGCGCCGGCTTTGCCGGCGCCGCGACCGCCTGGGCGCTCTCGCGCCGAGGACTGGGACCGGGCATCATCCTCGAACAGGAAGAGACGTACGGCTTCCACGCCTCCGGCCGCAATGCCGCCATCCTTCGGCTCGTCGAATCCGATCCCGTCATCCGCACGCTCGCCGCTCGGTCGGCCGCTCAGATCAGGCAGCTCGACGCCGCTGGGCCAGGCGAAGCCCTGCTCGGCATCCCGGGCGGCCTGACGCTTGGGGGCGCCGACACCCGGGAGGAGTTGGAGGCGGAGTTCGAAGCGACGCGTGGGGATGAAACGCTTCGGACCGAGTGGCTGACGGCTGCCGACGCGAGATCGAGGTTTCCCCTGCTCGAGGCGGTGACATTCGATGTCGCCCTGTTCTGCCCCACGGAGGCGATCGTCGACATCCATGCGCTCCTCACGCGATACCTGCGCGAGGCGCGCGACGCGGGCTTTGCCCTCCACACGCGCTGCCGGGTGCAGGAGCTGCTCGTGGAAGGGGGCCGCGTGGCGGGCGTGGAAACGGATCGCGGGCGCGTGCGGGCGGACCTCGTGGTGGATGCCAGCGGCGCGTGGGCCGGCAGGATCGGGCACTCCGGAACCGATCTCCTGCCGCTTCGGCCGCTGCGCCGGCACCTGTTCGTCACGGGACCGCCAGCCGGCGGCCACAGGCGGTCGCCGTTCGCGTGGCTCGAAGACGCGGCGTTCTACTTCCGCCCGGAGGGGGATGGGCTTCTCTTCTCTCCATGCGACGAAACGCCGATGCCCCCTGGCGACCCGCCAACCGATCCGGCGGCGGCAGATCTCCTGGCGGAGAAGCTGTCGCGCCACGCGCCGGCCTTTACCGATCTTCCCGTCCGCCGATCCTGGGCCTGCCTGCGGACGTTTGCGCCGGACCGGCGGCCGGTGATTGGCCGCGATGCGGGGCTGCCCGGCCTCGTTCACGTTTCGGGCCTCGGCGGGTTCGGGATGGGGACGAGCGCGGCCGTAGGAGAGCTTGCGGCGACGCTGATCGCAGGCGAGCGCGTCGACTGGATCGACGCCGCGCTGGTGAGCCCTGAGAGGTTCGGGGTGCCTACAACAGCCGGGCGTCCAGCTGCGGGTGTTTGAGCACGACATCCTTGACGATCGCGATCCAGCGGTCGCGCTCCCCTTCCGGCAGCTTCTCGTAGCGGACCTTCTTCTCCACGAGCAGCGTGTCCACGAGCTGGTCGATCGCGCGCATGAAGAACTCGTCCGTGTCCCTCACACCATCCGCCGCGGCGCTGCCCGAGATGGGCACCTTGAACAGCAGGTCGTAGCTTTTCAGCCAGTAATCCACGAACCGCTCGATCGGCTTCTGCCGGCCGCACGCGAACGTCATGTACGCGTAGTTGTCGAGGACGCTGCGATCGCAGATGACGACGTCGTGGTGAGCCGACGAACGGATTTCCTCGGCGACCTGCGACGTGAGGATCCAGAGCTGGGCCTCGAGCGAGGTCTTGCGGTTGATGGGGAGCGGCGAGAGGCGGGCCACTTCCTTCACCATGTCGATGTTCAGGCCCTGCCGCTTGAGCGCGGAGGCCAGATCGTAGCAAAGGGTGGTCTTTCCGACGCCGTGGGTTCCGATGAACGCGAGTTTCATGAGCGGACCGGCAGACTATCGGGTCGGCGTTGTCGTGTCAAGGCGCACAGCCACCATGGCCATCATGGCCGGGCGTCGTGGCGCGCTGCGGTCGTGAATCAGGACGTCAGCGCTGCCCGGGATGTCCCCGAAGGGCGTTCAGGGCCTGGAGGAAATCGTCCGGGTACTCGCAGTCGATCTCGAGACGTGCGCCGGTCAGCGGGTGCGCGAGCGCCAGGCGACGGGCGTGAAGAAGGGGCCGCGCGACCGGCCGACCGGCGAGTGTCCTCGGCCCGCCGTATCGCACGTCTCCCAGGATCGGCATCTGCTCGCCGCTCAGGTGCGCGCGCACCTGGTGCTTGCGGCCGGTGTGCGGGCGCGCCTCGACGAGCAGTGCGTGCGGGAACCGTTCGAGGACGTGAAAAGCCGTCTCCGCCGCCTGGCCACCGCCCGCGACGCGTGACATCCGGCTGGTTCGGCCGGTGCCCGCCTGCGCGAGCGCGTCCTGGACCCGCCATGCCGAACGAACCGCGCCGGGAGGCCGCAGCGTGAGTGCGTGATACACCTTGTCAATGGAGCGCGCCTCGAACTGCGCCGCGAGCCCTGAGTTGGCGGATGGCGTCTTGGTGAAGATCACCGCGCCCGACGTGTCGACGTCGAGGCGGTGGTGCAGCCCGAGGTAGTGAGTCCGACCGTCCCCCGCCGTGGCATCGGTCAGTTGCCGTCGCACGAGCGTGTAGAGATCTGGCCGGGAGGGATCTGCCGTTGCGTGAGTAGGAAGTCCGGCCGGCTTCGCCACCGCAATCAGCGCCTCGTCCTCGTAGAGCACCGGCACCCCAACCGGCGCGTCGGCGTGCGCGGCAGGGGCGGGCAGCCGGTCCTCGTCGATTGCCGCGTCGAGCGTCGCGCCCGGCCGAAGAACGACGCCGGCCCGGGTGGCGGGACGACCGTTCACGCGGATGACGCCCGCCGTGATCAGGCGGCGCACCACCGACTTGGACAACGGCCGTCCGAGTCCGGCGGTCAGCCAGTCGAGCGCGACCGCGTCGAGGCGCCCCTCGTCGCCCGCCCCGAGTACCCGCCTCAGACGCCGCAACCCCATGGCCCGCATCATAGGCCTCGGGAGTCTTTTCGTGTACTTACAGTTTTGTATAACAAAAGTGTAATGGTACGAAAAGACTCCCGAGGCCTTACCATGCGGGCATCATGACGCCCCGCCTTCGACTTGCCATCGTTTTCACCTGCCTCGTCGTCGTCATCGCATGCGGTCGCAAGGACGCGCCGGCATCGGGCCGGCAGGCGCCAGAGTCCGCGCCCCGCGGCCGCCACGAGGGAGCGCTGACCGACCGCGCACGGCTTCTCGCCGGTCTCCTCCCGGAACAACCGGAACGCTACACCGCCGTGACGAGCCTCGACGCGTGGCGCAACTGGCAGAAGGAATTCGATCTCGAATGGGGCGAGGCAACCGCCAATCGCTTCTCCGCCATGCGCGGCTGGTCCGGCCGCCACCTGCAGGCGGCGGCCGGTTCGTGCGAAACGCTTCTCTACCCCTTCAGCGGTCCCGATATTCTCAACGCGGTCGTGCTGTTCCCGGACTGCCGCCGCTACGTGCTCTTCGGCCTGGAGCACACCGGCACGCTGCCGGCGATCGAACGCCTGCCGCCAGATCGTGTCGCGCACCTCCTGGATGAGACGCGTCACGCGCTCGGCGATCTCCTGACGCGCAACTACGCCATCACCCGCCACATGATGAAGGACATGGCCGCGAAAGAACTGCACGGCAACTTCCCTCTCATGGCCGTGTTCCTCGCCCGACTCGACGCGCGCATCGTCAGCGCGCGTGACATGGACATCGGCGAAGACGGCAAGCTCCATCCCGCCGTCGCGACGCCGCCCGAATTGAACCACAAGCTCGCCCCCGCGGTTGAAGTCGTCTTCGAGAGGCCGGGCCGACCGAGCCAGACGCTGCTGTACTTCCGTGCCCAGGCGGAGGACGCCGCGATCCACCAACGTCCCGGCGTCGTCCCGTTCCTCGAACGTCAGGCGCCCTTCATCACGTTCCTGAAGTCGGCGTCGTACCTGATGCACGGCAACGGTTTCACCGTCGTCAGAAACCTCTTGCTCCGGCACTCGGCCGTCATCCTGCAGGACGACTCGGGCATCCCCTACCGCTTCCTGCAGGCGCCGGAATGGGCCGTCACCTTTTACGGCCGCTACCAGAAGCCGGTGAAGGACTTCAACTACGGATATCAGCCGGATCTCGCTCACGCCTACACACGAGAGCAGGTCGAGCCGCTCACGTTCTCGTTTGGCTATCACTGGGAAACGGGAAGTTCGACGATGATGCTGGCGATCCGCGGGACGCGGCCCGCCGCCGCGGCCCCGCGTTAGCGCGGAGCGGGTCCGGCTACCCTTCGACTCAGTTGTGTTGACCATCCCACCCGTCGAATGCGCTTGGTCCATGCGGCCGCGGCGCGAGACACATGGTCAACACAGGTGAGCTCAGGATAGGGTTTCAGAACACGCGCTGCACCAAGAGCGCGGCCTCCCCATGCGTCCAGACCGGCAGCAGCGTGTACACCGATGGGCCGTGCCGCGTCACGGTCCGGCCCGAAATCACCCCGCACGTGGCCCCCGCCACGACGTCGCTGAGGTAGTGCACGTTCTCGTGCAGGCGGGAGGCCGCAACGTACGAGGCGACGAAGAACACCGGCATCGACCACTTCCACCCGAGGTGACGCTGGAGCACCGTGGCCGTGGCAAACGTGAGCGAGGCGTGCCCGGAGGGAAACGATTTGTTGTTGCTCCCGTCCGGCCGCTCTCGACGGACCGTCACCTTGAGGGCGTACGTGATGGCGCCCGCCATCAACTGCGACTCCAACAGGTCCATGCCGACGTGCGTCACGCGCGGCTTGTGCGAGAGACGCCCGACAGCATACGAGCCGATGGCACCGGCGACCTGGACGTAGCCGTTGCCGATCGTCTTTCCCGTCACAAAGAAGTTGCGGGCCGCCTGCCTGCCCAGCAGATGCTGGTTGACTGTCGAATCGAAGGGATGAACGCTCAGGGCGACAACGGTGCCGAACACCGTCCAGCCGAGATTCTCACGGCTCGGAAGGGCCCGGAAGTCGCCGGCGAGATTGCGGAAGAGCGTGCGGAAACCGGTATGGGTGGGAACCTCGGAGGAGGCCGCCGGCGCGTCGCCGTGCACGACTTCTGGCGTCCCGAGTGAAAAGGGTCCTTCTCCCGACAGCTGAGGAGAAGGCCACGATTGCTCCCATACCTTGGGACTGGTTTCCTGTGCCCAGGCGCCCTGTGCCCCGACGACGAGCGCAAGAGCCAGGGCGACTGCGCGAACGGCTGGCACGAGCAGTGCTATTGCTCCTGTCGGGCAGGGGCCGACGGACACGCGCCCCGAGGAGTTGCCGTCAGTGAGCCGCACAACGCGGGCCGCCGCCTTCATCGTTTTGCTCGCTGTCATCTCTTCCGCGGCCTTCCGCCCGAGGCAGGACGCCAACCCTCACGCGGTCGCCCTCGCGCACTTCGAGGAACGCATAAAGCAGTACCTCGCGCTTCGCGACAAGGTGGAAGCAAATCTGACTCCGCCGAAGCCGAGCGCGAACGCGCAGAAAATAGAAGCTCGGCAACAGTCACTGGCTGCCGGGGTCCGCGCCGCCCGGGCAGAGGCAAGGGCGGGCGACGTGTTCGGGCAGGACGCGGCACCCATCCTTCGCGACGCGATTCGGAAGGATTTCAGCCAGCGCACGCCGCGCGAACGGGCCGCCGTGCTGCAGGAAGTGCCTGAGGGGCTGGGCCTGAAGGTCAACTCCGCCTATCCGACGTCGGTGCCGCTCGCGACCGTCCCGCCGAAACTCCTTGCGGAGCTGCCGCGCCTGCCCGAGAGCCTGGAATACCGCTTCGTGGGACGCCGGCTGATCCTGCACGACACCGTTACCAATCTCGTCGTGGACATTCTCGACGCCGCGGTCCCCGCTCAATGAACGCCGTCTTTCGTCCCGGCCGCGCGCGCGCCATTCCTGTCCTGGCACTCCTGCTGCTCGCCGCGGGCGGCGCCACGCAGCCACGCGCCAGCCTCCCGGCTCCCCTGCCCTCCCTCCCCGACGCGGTCCGCTTTGCCATCATCGGCGACACGGGCACGGGCGATCGTCCCCAGTATGAAGTTGCCGAGCGCCTGGCCGAGTACCGCCGCCAATTCCCGTTCGAGTTCGTCATCATGCTCGGCGACAACATCTACGGCTCCCAGCGACCCAAGGATTTCACCTCCAAGTTCGAGCGGCCCTACAAGACGCTGCTCGACGCAGGGGTGAAGTTCTACGCAACGCTCGGCAACCACGACAACCCGCCGGAGACCGACTACAAGCCGTTCAACATGGACGGCCGGCGCTACTACACGTTCACCAAGGGCCCCGTGCAGTTCTTCGTTCTCGACAGCAACTACATGGACCCGAAACAGCTCGCCTGGCTCGAGGACGAGCTGCGGCGTTCCGGGAAGCAGTGGAAGATCTGCTACTTCCACCATCCGCTCTACTCGTCGGGCGCCACGCACGGCTCGGAAGCCGACCTCCGCACGCTCGTCGAGCCGCTGTTCATCCGCTACGGCGTCGACGTCGTCTTCGCCGGGCACGAGCACTTCTACGAGCGCGTGAAGCCGCAGAACGGGATCGCGTACTTCACCGAAGGCGGGTCTGCGAAGCTGCGCGAGGGAGACCTCAGGAAGACGGACCTTACCGCGAAGGGCTTCGACACCGACCGGTCGTTCATGGTGGCGGAGATTGCGAAGGACACGCTCTACTTCCAGACGATTTCGCGGACCGGCATGCTGGTGGATACCGGGACGGTCCCTCGCGGAGCTGATCCGCCAAAAGCGGCTGCCGCACCCTCTCGCTAGTGGGCGCGCCACGCGCAGGGCACGACGCCGAAACGCCGGGCGCTACGAGACCGCGTCCACGGCCCGCGTCGCTTTCTCGTCCGCCTTCCTCGCCTCGTCCAACGTCCCTTCCGTGCCGACCACGTCGGTCTCCGCCTCGCCTTTCTTCGCCGTGGCGGTCTGCGCCCAGTCTGCCTCGAACACGGCCTTCAAGCGCTTCACCGCCCTGGCGTCGTGCGTCACGATGCCGATCTCGCGCCGCTCATCGAGCTCGGCCGGGCGCAGGCTCTGGCTGCCCATGAACGCGCGCCTGGCATCGCGGATGATGACACGGGCGTGCAGCCGCATCCCGGGCATCTTCGCGGCTGCCAGGCCGGCCGCTCGTTTGCCGGTGCGCCCGAGGATCCGGATGTCCACTCCCTTCCGGGCCCGCTCCTGGAGCAGGCGCATCATCGTCGTGTCGGTGAGCTTCGGGTCGTAAATCAGCAACTCGCGCCGGGCGCCGCGAATGAACTCGGCCAGGCGCGCGCGAGAGTTCTCCGGGCTCACGATGAAGTCGTCGCAAGCCGGCGTGTAGGGCTGCCGCGTCATGTCCGCCTCGAACAGCTTCAGCGCCTGTTGCACCACGCGCTTGTCACGGGTCGAGATGGCGAAGCTCCGGCTCTTGTTGATATCGAGCCGCGTGTAGTTGAACGCCATCACGTGGAGCACCTCGCGGTCCACGATCAGCATCTTGCCATGGTAGCGGATGAGATCGTCGTCGCTGCGGGCAAGGATGACGCCGGCCGCCAGCAGCTCCGTCTCCAGCTTGCGAAGCAGCTTCTCGCCGTCGCTGTTCGTGTGCGCGATGAACGCGCGGACCTGCACGCCGCGCGTCACTGCCGCCTCGAAGGCCTTCTGCAGCTCGGCAAGGTCGAACCGGAAGATCGTGGTGTCGATGCTCCGTCGAGCGGTCTTGATCTGTTTCAGCAGGGGCGCGAAGCCATCGTCGGGTTCGACCAGCAGGTTCACGGGCGCCTCCGGGCACTTCGGAC
Organism: uncultured Acidobacteriota bacterium; assembly: GCA_963724775.1. Lineage (GTDB taxonomy): Bacteria > Acidobacteriota > Vicinamibacteria > Vicinamibacterales > Fen-181 > CAVRWB01. The sequence continues at coordinate 224,560 of CAVRWB010000006.1, read as the reverse complement.
TTCTTACTTCAGTTTTCGTTCCTCCCAGCCGACCGACGTCACGCGGCCCTGGGCGGAACGACGGATCGCCGCCGACACACGGTCTGTCCGCCGGTTCAACGGGAGGCGCACGGCATAGGACAGCGACTTCTCGGCGGAGCTGCGCAGCTCGTAGTCGATCCCCTGCCGCTGCAACAGCGACTCCAACCCATGGCGAAGACCCGCGATGTCGTCCGCTTCGATCGTGAGATCGAACAGCTTCCGGTCCTCGTTGAGCGATTCCACGATGCCCAGCAGGACCAGGAAGAACGCCGTGGCGAAGGCGGACAGGAGGTACAGACCGACGCCGGTGCCGAGCCCGACGCCGAGGGCCGCGAGCATCACGCCGGCGTCCTTCGGGTCGTCGATCTTCGCGCGGTACCTGATCAAACCAGCCGCGCCAACGATGCCGAAGGCACGCGCGAGGCTGGAGCCGACGACCATCATGACCAGGGCGCCGACGACGGCGAGCAGGATCTGCGTCTGAATCACGGCGGGACTCCGGGGGGGCGTTCCCCGCCGCCTGGGCCGGAACGCGAGCGCGGCACCAAGCAGCGCCGAGGCCGGCATTCTGATCGACGCCTCGACGAGGGCGGCGACGTCCGAGAGCGGCGCCCTTGGCTGACCGCTCTCGTCGAGCGCTTCCTTCTGGTGGTTCTGCGCGAGAGCACGGCCGGGGACCGCAAGGAGGGCGAGGCCGAGGACGGTCGCCGCGATGATCCTTCGCGGCGTCATGGCCGGCTCCCGCGTCCGAGCGACAGCCCCTGCGCGATCTTTCCTTCGATCTTCCGCAGGTACCGCGCGGTGGCCGCATCATCGTAGCCGCCCGCGGCGAACGCATCGCGCCACTGGGCGGGCGTCAGGCGCTGCAGCCGCGAGCACGCCCAGCGGACGTCTGCCGGCGTGATATGGCGGATGAGGTCTTTGAAGTGCCCCTTGAAGGCAAACCGGACGTAGCCGTTCTCGACGCCGGTGATGAAGTCTTCCTGCTCGAAGAACCCGATGTCGTTTCGCTTCGGGTACGCCCAGCCTGTCTGTCCCAGGCTCGAGCCCAGGTCTTTCACGGTGTACCAAGTCTCGGGAACGCCGCCGTCGCGCTCGACCTCGAAAATCTCGTTGTTCTCGTCCTTGAGGTCGCTGCTGTTCAGCACGAGGAGCACGACGAGCAACCCCCGAAACTGGACCGAATCGACGAAAGGGTTGGTTCGCCACGCCCAGTTGCCCTTGCTCTTCATGAAGCGCGGGTGCGGACGGAATCGTGCGGGCCCCATCGCGTGTACGGCTACCTCATCGTGCACCTGCCACTGGCGCAGGTAATACTCCGGCGGCTGTTGATAGCCGACAGCCCACAGGATTCGCGAGCAGGTCACCTCGGGCTGGGCCTCGTCGCCCATCTTGACGCTCCACTTCACGCCCTCCGGGTCTTCCACCTCGAGCTTCGGGCTGAACCCGCCACCCTTCCGCTCGAGCAGCTTGTAGGGAACGTCGGGCCGAGGCGCCAGAGATGAGCCACCCGAGCCATGGACCGTGTCGCGAGCGCCCCCTGGCTCGACCCAGAAGGCGGCAAGCTCCGCAGATGTGGGAGTCCGGCCGAGCGTCGACCGCATCGCCGACGCACAACCTGCGAGGAAGAACGCCGCGAGAACCATCGCCGAGGACTTCACGAGGCTCGACGGTGCAAGAACTGTGCAGGTACCACGGCCGGGTCGGATGTGGCGCGCCTTCTGCTCCTTGTCTACCATCATGGGTTCAAGAGCGCGATCACAACTACGACGTGCAAGCGGCCGTACAGGGCGCCGGCCCGTGCGCGAGTTGCGCGCGGGTGTCGCCGTTGCCGCTGTGTTTCTCTTTTTGACGGTTGCGTCGGGCAGCCCGGGCGATCACCCGGTGCCCGGCCAGCACGTCACGTTCACCGCAACCGCGTACTGCGACACAGGAACCACCAAGGCAGGGGTTCGCACGCGCAGCGGCGTCGCTGCAGCGGACCCGAGGGTGCTGCCTGTCGGGTCGGTCGTGCGGCTGCAAAGTCCCGAGCAGCCGCGCTACGAAGGCATCTATACGGTGATGGATACGGGCAGCGCTGTGCAGGGACGCCGGATCGATCTCTACATCTCGGATTGCCGCGAGGCGAAGGAGTTCGGGCTCAAGCAGGTGGGGGTCCGCGTGCTTCGGCTCGGCTGGAATCCCCAGGCCAGCGCTCCAAGCTCCGGCAGACCCTAGTCGTCGCGGCTTCAGCCGGGTCGTTGTCGTTGGACGAGGTTCAGCCGAGTGTCGTAGAAGAGGCGTTCTCAAACGGGAGGGACAACATGTTCGGGTTGATACGGGCGTTCCTCATCGTCGTCCTCGTCGTCTTGCTGGTGGCGGTCGCCGGGGCGTTCTTCCTGGGATACCGAATCGGTGATCGGCCCGGCGAACCGGCGGCGATCGGCACCGGGGGCCACGCAATCAGCCGCGAGGCGGCCAGAGAGCGCGGAGCCGCGCTTGGCGGCAAGGTGGCCGACGCCGCGAACACCGCCCAAGACGCGCTGTCGGACGGCGCCATCACGGCGAAGATCAAGTCGAAGATGGCCCTCGACGACACGATCAAGTCGCGCGACATCCACGTCGCGACGAGCAACGCCGTGGTGACGCTGACCGGCAAGGTCGGATCCGCTGCCGAGCGCGATCGTGCCATGCAACTCTCACGCGAGACCGAAGGCGTGAAGTCGGTGACCAATCAGCTGCAGATTGCGAAGTAGAGGTGCCGGCGACACAATGGAGGCGTATGCGAACGCACCTCCGCTGGTTGCCGGCCTCCGTCCTGCTCCTCATCGGCTCGCTTGTTCCGTCTCTTCACGGACAGGGCCGCCCGTCCCCTGCGCAGGCGGCCGCGGCGTCCGCTAGAGCCGCCGACGACTCCCTCTACAAGGCGGCCGACGAGGTGGCGTCCGACGTGGAGAAGCTGAGGGGCTGGGCCTTCAAGCGGCCCGTCCGCAAGGAACGGACAACCCTCGCTGATGCGAAGCGGTACTTCGAGAGCCGCATCGACGTGATGCTGCCGGCGCCGAAGCGGGCCGTGATGGAGGCCTTTCTGCAGACGGTTGGGCTCATCCCCACGGGCACGGACCTTCGCGCGAGCCTCGCCACCATGCTCGAGCAGCAGGTCGCGGGATACTACGATGCCACTTCCGGCGCGCTGCACCTGGTCGACCGGGCTGATGACATGCCGCCGTTCATGCAGCGCACCGTGCTCGCGCACGAACTGACGCACGCCTTGGACGATCAATACGTCGGGCTTGAAGACCTGGCAAAGCCGGACGCGCAACAAACGGAAGATGCCGACATCGTGAAAGGTTCGCTGGCGGAAGGCTCGGCGACCGCGTTGATGTTCCAGTATCTGGTGCGGGAGACGATGGCGGGAAAGGTGAACGCGATGGAGGCGGCTGAGTACTTCAAGAACGAGCTGGCGCGAGCCGAATCGTTATCGCAGATGCCGCGCTACTTCAACGCGCTCTTCGGCTCCTACCTGGTGGGCTCCGCATTCCTCGCGCGAGGCGACCTCCAGGCAGTGCTCACCCAGCCGGACAACCGCGCCGTCGGCCAGAACTTCCTGACCGCGTGGAAGACGCCGCCTCGCTCGTCCGAGCAGGTGCTCCATCCCGAGAAGTACTGGGACGCGGCGCGCCCGGACGAGCCGGTGGTCGCTGACGACGCGTCCGTGGAACGGTGGCTGACGATGCCGGGCCGCCAGGTGGTTCACCGCGACACGCTGGGCGAGCTGCTGACGGCCCTGCTGACCGAGCCGTCGGGAAGCAACCGCTCCCCGGCGGAGAAGCTGACGGCCGCAGAGGGCTGGACCAACGCGGGCGCCTCAGGGTGGGGAGGCGACCGCTTCTTTCTGATCGCGGCGGGTGTGGACAAGGCGGCAGCTGCGGCCGGCCTCAAGGGCCTTCGCGGCGTCTGGGTGACCGCCTGGGACTCGGAGAGAGACCGCGAGGAGTTCGTGACGGCCCTCGGGGCCGGTCCAGGTATCCCGGCTTCGACCGTCGTCCGCTCCGGGTCGCGCGTCGCGATTGTCCTCGCCGGCTTCCCTGCCGCCGAGCGCGCCGCACTCGTGGACAAGCTGAAAGCCTTTCCGCTCCGCTTCACGCAGTCGGGCCGCCCCTGGACGCCGTAGCCTCTTCTGCCTGCGCCTGCGGTTCTCCAGCCCTCTCCTCTCACTGCGCCGGAACCCCGGTCAATTCCTCGTAGGCGGCGGTCAGCACGCGCTCGCTGACCGCTCCGTGCTCGCTGAAATTCTTCCACTCGGGCGCCGCCTTGACGATCTCGTCCTTCGCCTTCCCCGCCTTGATCTCGCGCTGAACGTGCTCCAGCAGCGCCGCAAGGAAGTCGCGCTGCATCAGCACATCCGCCTTGGTGCCCGTCGGCGGCAGCCCCTGCTTGCCATGGCCGAAAATGTAGATCGCATCCGCGGGATGGGCCTTTGCGATCCGCTCGAGCACCGAAATCCATCCCTGAAGCAGGCAGCCGCCCGGCCGGTCCGTCACCGGCATCCGCCGGTTGAAAACGAGATCGCCCATGTGCACGACATTCGCCCGCTCGAACGTCACGGTGCTGTCGCCCGCGGTGTGCGCCGGGCCGTGGTAGGCGGCGGTCACTCGTTCCCTGCCGAACTCCGCGCCCCAGGCGTTGGTGAAGGTCGCGCTCGCGTAGACCTGCTCGGCCTCGGTGCCCGGGCGCGCGCCCTTCTTCTGCAGCGCGGGCACGTTCTCCTGCGCAACGATCTTCCTGGCCGCAGGCCGGAAGACCGGGTTGCCGCCGGTGTGGTCGTAGTGGTGATGCGTGTTGAACACCAGGTCGATCATGCGGTCGCCCGCGCGTTCCTTGATCCCCGCGAGGCAGGCTGCAGCCGCCGCGCCCATCTGTGTGTCCACCACGACGATGCCGTCGCGTGAGACCAGCCAGCCGATCGTGCCTCCCTGCCCGCTGAAGATCCCGACGTCCTTCCGGATGGCGGTGAAGGTCGTGACGAGCGGCGGCGCGGGCGGCTGCCCGGCCGGCTGCTGCGGTACACCCTGCGGCTGCTGGAGGAACGCTCCCACCGGCCAGGCGACGCCGGCCACGCCTATGGAGCCGGCTGCCAGGAACTCTCGTCTGGTGATCGCCATCTGGCACTCCTTTCGACAGGTAAGTCGACTTGGATTCTAGCATCGGCCGGCGCGACCATGGAGGCCTGCGACTACCCGCGACTACCGGGTTCGTTTGACAACCTCGCCGGTCCTGCAGTATCTCTCCGCCGCGTCCCCACGTCCGGACAAGCCCGACGATGGAAGGCAGAGTTCCAGGAGGCTCCGTGTTCAAGCCGTTGGTTGTCGCCGTGTTCGCCCTCGCGACCATTGTCGTCGCGTCGCCGCAGCAACCGCCTGCCGCCGCTGCACCTGCCGCCGGCCTGGAGTCGCTCTCCTCACTCTTCCCAGGGCCTTCAGTCGCGTTGAGTGACACGAATGGCGACAACCTCTCCGACGCTGTTGCCGCACGCGTGATCGTTCCGTCGCAGCCGACGGCCGATGACGTCGAAGCGGCCGCGAACATCGCTGCGCGGCTTGGCTACGAAACGACGGCTCTCTCGCTTCCCCTGGTGTTGCGGGATGACGAGGTCAAGGACCCGCGCTCGATTACACTTCCCATCCTCGTGGGGCGCGAAAACGCGTTCGTGAAGGCGCTGGTGGAACGCGGGGACGTTGAACTGAAGACGCTGCAGCCCGGGCAAGGTCTGGTTCGCATCGTCCGCTCGCCGCTGGGCGGGCCTGCCGGAGTCGTCGTGGCCGGCGCAGACGGCGCCGGCACGCTGGCGGCGGCCACCGAGCTGGCGGCGCGCCTGCCAAGGCTGTGGAACATGACAGGGGTGACGCTTCCTGGCATCGAACAGCAGGTGCTGCAGTTCCTCAAGCGCGCTGGCGTCGCGGCCTCGTCCGCCAGGGTGCACACGCTCGTCGTAGACGCCGAGCGCCGTGGGATTGCAGCGGTGCACGTTCGGGCGGCGGTGGCTGCCGCCGACGTGCGAAGAGCCGTAGCCGCGTTGAATGAACTGGACGCGGCGCACCGTCGCGGGCAGGAGGAGCGGACGCTGAACTTCGCGGAGGCGGCGGCGACTCGCGTGGAACTGTCGGCCGACGCCAAGACCGCTGCGCCGACGGCTTGCGTGTCGGTGCGACGGAGCGGCCTGAACGGGCGCACGCTGACGCCGCCCGTCGATCCGGACGAGTACCTCCCTGAACCGTCGCCCGATCGACCGGGCGCACCCGAGCCACGACTTGCGCCCGCGAAGCCTTTTGACCTCTCGAACAGCTACTCGATCGACGGCTGGTACGGTGATGGCTATGCGGACCTCATCCCCGACCGGAGTGAGACGACCCTGGTGGTGGGGCCGGGTACCGACACGCTCGGCGCGGCGCACATCGCGGCCCGCCTGGGCCTCGAAACCACCGGCATCTCCCTCCCGATTACCAAGCGCGATGAGAAGGTCAAGGAGCCAGGGAACGAGCCCAGCCCGATCCTGGTCGGGCGCCACAACGCGCTCGTCGAGCAACTCCTGAAGATTGGCAAGGTTCGCTTCGACGACCTGCAGGCCGGCGAAGGGGCCGTGCAGCTGGTGCCGAGGGCGTTCGGCAACGCCACCGCGACGGTCGTGGCCGGCAATGACGCCGCCGGCTCGATGGCGGCGTCCCTCTACCTCGCGAAGCGGGCGCCGTACCTCTGGGATACGGACCGCGGGGCGTGGTCGCTCGACGACCTGTCGTCGGAGGTGACGAAATTCCTCGTCCGCAAAGAGCGGCGCCGGCCAGGCCGGGCAGGTGCTGCGGGAACTGCGCGAGGTGCTCGAGGAGGTGAAGGGCAAGACGATCGAATCGTTCGACACCAAGCTGTATCTCGAGAAGGGTAACGCGGGCTTCGACAAGTTCCTGGCTGCCGAGATCGGAACGGCGCTCGGGAAGACCTCGAAGGTGACGGTGGCCAGCCAGGGCGTGACCGACGCGTCAACCGTCTTCGAGGAGAAGACCGACGTCCCGTGGGAGGTGGACGAGTTCTGGGCCAGGTTCCGGGCCGACGTCCTGCCGAAGGTGAAGGCTGGCGCAAAGGTCGAGATCGAGGCGCGGTTGAGCGAGCCGGCCGAGGTCCGCTCGTCCATCGTCGAGCAGGCGCGATCGGAATTGAAGAAGGCCGGCGCCGCGGAGGCGAGCGTCCGGGTGCTGTGCGCCTACAAGCAGGGATTCTCCTGGCTCACCGAGCAGATCATCCCCGCGCTGAAGGGCAAGGGCGTGAGGTCCGTGCGGATGCGAATCGCGACGCACAAGCCGGACCTGTCGAAGAAGTACAAGTTCTACTCGATGCCCACGCGCTGGCTCCACGAGCTGTACCCGGTGGACGAGATCTTCAAGCGCGATCTCGGCGTCCCGACGGGGGCCTTCCGGATGGAGCTGGACGACGAGGCGAAGGAGATGTACGCGCTCGAGGCGATGGATGCGTCGGGCCGGAGCGTGATGAAGGCGACCTTCAGCCCGAAGTACGTCGAGCGCCAGTACCTCGACAAGTTCCCGGGCTGGTCGCGCGTCGAGGTGACCACGGGATGGTTGACGGCGAGGGTGGATGGCCAGGCACTGGTGGACGCGCGCATCCAGACGGACCCCGAGCGCTTCTGGGACTACTACCAGGCCAAGGTGCTGCCGCGCGTCTACGACAACGTGATGAAGGTCACGGGCGGCAAGCCGACGGCCGACAAGCAGCCGTTCCACCGGGACCTCGACATCGAGGTGTGGATGAGCGAGCCCGACTCGCGCATCGGTGTCGACGAGGAGTTGGTGTCGTCTCTGGAGGCGCTGCACGAGGACCTCTACTTCGTGACGCTCGACTTCTTCGCGGCGATGGGCCGAACGATGACGAAGAACCGGCTGAACGCGCCAGGGAAGATCTTCCCGATCATCCATCCCAATCGCCCGGGCAAGCCCGGCCAGGCGCGCGTCCTCTACGCCGGCAACGCCGCAACGAAGGCGAAGATCGACATCACCTACAAGGAGAAGGGCGTCGAGAAGCCGACCATCGTGACGCGCGACCTTGGGCGCATCGACACGACCGCGCCGACCGTCGTCCGGGCGGTCGTGACGGGCGATCGCGTGAGGGAGTTCGAGCTGCAGGTGGAGGCGAAGGACGACAAGGAGGCCTCGCGGGCGGTTGACGCGCTCGACGGTCTCGCGCGGCTGCAGGCAGCCGGCCTCTACAAGACGGCGCTGTCCTTCGAACACGTGGACCGCGTGGCGGTGAGCGTGCTGTTGAAGGACGCGCGGACGCGCCGGGCCGTCGCGTGGACGGGCGAATCGATGCCGTCCAACGTGCGCGTGGCGAAGGCGACACCGCTGACGCCAGGCGAGCGGGCGGGCCTGCCGAACGTGGCGATGGTGACGTGGGACCACGTGATCGGGCCCGACGAGTCCGAGCAGATCGTGGCGAAGCTGGGGGGCTACGCCGGAGTCCGCAGCTACAAGGTCGGCCAGTCGTACCGCGGGCCGCGACATCTCAGTGATGGAAGTGACGCTGCCCACGCCGAGCGAGCTGATATCGCTCGCCAAATACACGGCCTTCAAGCCGACGCTCCTCGTGCTCGGGCGCCAGCACGCGAACGAGGTGTCGTCCACCAGCCACATCCTCCGGCTCGGCGAATTGCTGGCGACCGACCCGACGTACCGCGAGGCGCTCAAGAAGGTGAACGTCGTGCTGTGCCCCGTGATGAACCCCGACGGCGCGGAGATGGCGTTCGAGCTGCAGAAGCTGACGCCGACCTACATGCTGCACGCGGGACGCTACAGCGCGCTGGGCATGGACGTGACGTCGCGTGCGGGCGGCTTGCTGCCCGAAGCAGAGGTCGAGGGCAAGCTGTGGCGCACCTGGCTGCCGGACATCTATCTCAACCCGCACGGCTACCCGTCGCACGAGTGGGTGCAGCCGTTCTCCGGCTACGTCGCGCCCGGGTTTCGTGCCTACTGGAGCTCGCGCGGGTGGTACACGATGCTGAGCGGCCTGCGCGACCCGCGGTATCCGGACCATGCGGTGGCGACCGCGGCGTTGCGCGAGGCGATCGTGCGGGAGATCAACAGCAACCCGGACGTCCGCGCGATGAGCACGCAGCACCAGGATCGCTACCGGCGGTGGGCGTATGGCTTCGGCCCGCATGTCTACGGCGTGGAGATCTACAAGGACACGATGATCTACTATTCCGACCCCGAGTCCGGCGAGCCGCGCGGCAGCCGGCGGGCGGCGGGCGCGGCGCCGGGAGCGACCGCGTCGTCCCGGCGCGCCACCATCAGCGCCTGGCCGCAGGTGACCTTCATGAGCGGCATGACCGAAGCGCCCGACGAAACGGCGCAGGGCGACTGGCTGTCGCTCGTGACGAAGGCGGGCTTCTCGTTCCTCCGCGCGCACCTCAAATACCTCGAAGACGGCGCCTGCCGCGTGGAGCGCATCGAGGAAGGCGGCCCGAGGGACAGCGCGACGCTGACGATGGTGAGGACGCGGCCAGTGATGCCGGGGAAAGGAGCGGCGGCCGCGGTCAATCCTCGGTAGGACAGGCGTCCCGCCTGTCGGAGGCCGTCCCGAATGTCCGCGTTTCGCAGGAGAAGATCTGACGCCAGCGACAAAAGTCAGCCGACGCGGAGCCTTCTCATTGTGGGGCGTTCGACATACTCCCTTCGCAAATACACGGGGCCAAGCCCAAAACATCAGCAAAACACCGCTTTCTGGTGCGAATCCTCAAGACCTCCCTACCTGAACTGAGCAGGCACGCCCATTGCTGAACTGGGGGTGAACGTAGCTCCCGGGAATGGCAACAAACCGTAAGGTCATCGGAGAACCTGACAGATGAAGAAATCACTCACCGTCACTGCCTTGGCCCTTGCGGTCGCCTTGTTCGCCCTCGCGCCGACCTTAGAGGCCTCAACCATCAGCTACGAGTTCACCACCGCGAACTTCGCGGTCAAGTCCGACGTTCCCTACGGGACCGTGACGTTGACAGACGTCACGGGCGGAGTGCAGTTCGACATCACGCTCGACACCAACCTGTTCATGATCCTCGACGGCTTTGGGTTCTCGAGCAGTGGCTTGGATCAGGAGTTACTTGACATCGATTCGCCCTATGGTGGCTGGAAGGACAACGGCAACGGCCACATGGACGGCTTTGGCACCTTCAACTACATCATCGAGGGGCCGAATTGGGGACAGGGCGGAAGCGCTAACCACCTGACCTTTGTCGTCGGCCATACAGGAGCAACCGCGGAGACGCTGCTGTCGGACAATGGCTCCGGCCACCTTTTTGCCGCCCACGTGTATGACACCCTCGGTGTGACCAACGCGCAGACCGGGTTCATTACCGGCGGGACCACCCCCACCCCCACTCCCGTCCCCGAGCCTGCGTCGATGCTGCTGCTCGGCACCGGTCTCCTGGGAGCCGGGTTCCTCCGTCGCCGTCGCAATCGGTAGTCAGATGTACCTGCTGAGGAGCGGCGGACCGGCCGGCGGCGCAGCCCGAGAGGATGCGCCGCCGTCCCTTTGTACCGGGGCTTCAACTCGCAGCTCCGCCCCGTCGCGCAAGGGTTGCCTGCTCGAGGGCCTTCAGGTCCGAGTGCGGGTCGGTCGCGACGGCAGACCAGCCGAGTGCGCCGCAGTAGCCGCTGGCTTCCGCCGCCTCGAGAATCGAAGCTGGCGAGAGCGCCGACCCCTTCGTCGGGAACTCCCCCAACAAGACCGGCCGCTCCGACTCGGCGAGCTTGTGCAGTGGCTTCGCTCGCCGGTCGTACCAGTGCACCTGGACCTCGCTGATCGGCGCCCCACGCAGCAGCGTCAACCCGCGGAGGGTGGCAAGGCCAACCGTGATGCCTTGCCGGGCCTCCTGAGCCGCCAGCGCCGCAAGTTCCCTCAGCACGCCCCGCATCAGCGCCGGCCGCAGACCGGTCAACGGGTTCACCGATCCGTAACCAAGCGTCGCCCACTCCGGTTCATTGAAGAGATCCCACGCGTAAATGCCCGGGCCGCGCCCGTAGGCGCGAAGCAGCGGCTGCACCACCCGTTCGAGCAGAGCCTGTCGCTTTGATGCGTCCTCAAAGACCGCGCGCCGGCCGCCCAGTGTCACGCCATTCACTCGCCGGCGGCGTGCGCACCAGAGGAAGTCGAAGAGAACGGGAATCACCGAGAGACCGTGGCGTGACGCAGCCGACATGCCTGCCTCGAAGTCGCGCTGGAAGAAGCGATCGAGGCCCAGCGGCATGCCGTGCGCGTCGAACTCGATCCCGGCGCGTCCGTCGCAGAAGACGAACCAGCGGACGGTCCGCAGTTCGCTCGCGGCAAGCCGGGCGAACACTTCGTCCAGCCGCCGCAGGCGACCAGGCTGACCCATGCCGCCATCCGGCTGCCACGCGTTTGCGCCGAAGTCGCAGCCATACGTCAGCCAGGGGAGATTGACCCCCACGAAGAAACGCCTCGCCGGCGACGGTTGCCGTTCGGCGCTCACGGACATTTGACTGCCGTCATCCAGGGACTCAGCGGAGGCACCGGCACCTGGCACTCCCGCACCAAACACTCGGCACTTCGCACGGAGCACCAATTGAAGCCGACCGCGTTAACTCCGCCGACTCCGTTGACCGCCGACTCCGTCGACTCCGTCGACTACGTTGACTCCGTTGACTCCGTCGACTCCGTCGACTCCGTCGACTCATCGACGTATGGGTCGGCGCTTTGCCAGGCGGCGCGGCCGACGAAGAAGGGGCCGAGGCGGTCGAGGTAGAGCGCGGTCTGCTGCGTCTTCCGCATCGACTGCACGACGGCCGACAGCGGGAAGAGGTCCTTGCCGATGAGACCGACGACGAAGTCGTTGTCGTTGGTGTCGAGGCCATGGCACGCGAGGCGGATGTCGTGCGCCAGGTCTGCGGCGCCGAACGACATGCCGATGCTGCCATGCTCCGCCAGGATCACGCGCTGCTCGTCGGCCGGCAATTGCGCGAACCTGCCGTTCCGGCGCAGCGGATACCAGACAGCCCAGGGCCACGCGGGATTCAGCACGGTGCGCGTCGGACGATGGAAGAGCGTTTCGGTGAGGTCCGGCTCGTAGCCGAGCGCGTACGTGCGACCGAGCATCGTGAACGACGGCTTCAACCGCAGCGCGGCGAACGGCGCCCGGTTGAGCATCGGCCGGACGACCTCGACAAACAGCGCGGGATCGGGGCTGAGCGTGAGCAGCGCCACGCCGCGCGGGTCGTTGACGTCCTCGTACAGCACGCCGGTCACCCGGGCGTCCTGCAGCGTCTGCACCAGCCGCGCCACGTCCGCGCACTCGCCAAACACCAGCAACTGCATGAAGAGCCGCTCGTCGGAGCGCTGCGGCTGGCCGTTCTTCAACCCGCCGCGCTCGCTGATGTCTGGCGGCTCGGGGCCCTTCCGGCGCTGCGCGCTGGTCTCGCCTGGATGCTGGTCGCTCATGCCGGTGTCTGCGTGGCGGACGGGCCGAGGATCGACAGCACGTGGCCGTCGGGATCGCGAAAATCGGTCGCCCACATTGTGCCGGTCACCACGCGGGGCTCGACGCGGAAGACGACCCCACGGGCCTTCAATGTCTCGTAGGCCGCCTGGATGTCAGGCACGTCGAAGACGATCTCGACGCGTCCCTCGTCCTCGCCCTGTGGAGCCCGCGCGGGCTGTCGGAGGCAGAGGGTGACGGCGCCGGCCTGCAGGAAGGCGAATTCCGCGCCGGACGCTCGCACGTCGAGGCCCACCGCGTCACGATAGAACGCCAGCGAGCGGTCCATGTCGCGGACCAAGAGGATGATGTTGCCGATGCCGGTGATGGGGGCGTTGGGGGTCATACGGCTCCTCCACGAGGGCAGGCTGCGGGGCTCACGCCCAGCGCGATGGGTTCACTCGCTGGCGGCCGGCCTCATCGTCTCCAGTATGTCGGCCAGCCCGCCCCAGGTTTCGGGGTCCTGCACGAGCAGGGTGAGGAAGTACAGCTCGACGTCGTCCTTCGGGAACTGGGCCTGCAGCGCCGCCGCCGCCTCCTGGAGTTTTTCGGACGCCGGTGGCTTCACCTCTTCGGCATTCAGCACGCCGTTGTCGTGCGCGATGCCGAGCGCGTCGAGGAACACACCCAGCATGGGGCGCTGGTGCGCAAGGTGGTACGACACCAGGACGCGCCCCGCCACCGCGTCGGAGACCGACGGCAGCGTCGCCAGGTAGCGCACCCGCTTGTCCATCGGCAGCGTTCGGACGGTCTTCGGGCGAAAGCGCAGGTGCGAGGCAATCGCGAGCAGCGCTTCGGCCTGCTGCTCGATGGCCTCGTCGTCCTGCCAGAACGCCTCGACGGCCTTCGCCCGGCGTTCGGGCGGAATCCGCTTCCACAGCCTGCCCGGGCCTGCCGGGACGTCCTTGCGGCCAGCAACTGGCGCCTGGTAGGGATACGGCGACATCCAACCTCCGTTCAAGGGAACACGCGCAAAGAATTCATCCTAGCACATGCACTGCGGCGCGGGTCGCGCCGGACGACGCCGCGTCGAGCCCGTCATTGAGCGCCGTCGAGTGCGCGCGCCAGAGGCGGCGTGCTATGGTTGGCTCTTATGATCGATGCCCCTGCCCCCGTTGCCGCCCCGTCGCGATCGCCCGCCTCGCGGGCAGTCGACTGGATCGTCTCCATCCCCTTCTTCGCCATGCATGCCGGCGCCATCGTCGGCCTCTTCATCGTCCCGCTGACATGGAAAGGCCTGGTCCTGTCGCTGGTGATGTACTTCGCGATGATGACGGTCGTGACGATCGGATACCACCGCTACTTCTCGCACCGGAGCTTCAAGACGAGCCGGGCATTCCAGTTCGTTCTGGCCCTGATGTGCCAGATGAGCGCGCAGAAGGGCGTGCTGTGGTGGGCGGCCAACCACCGGCACCACCACAAGTATTCCGACAAGGAAGAGGACATCCACTCGCCCACGCTCCGCGGCTTCTGGTGGTCGCACGTCGGCTGGATCCTCGCCCGCGACTACGCAGAGACCAGGCTCGAACTCGTGAAGGACCTGGCGAAGTACCGCGAGCTGCGCTGGCTCAACCGCTACCACGTCCTCCCCACGCTTGCCCTCGGCGCGGTCATGTTCGCCATCGGCGGCCTGCCCGGCCTCTACTGGGGATGGGTCGTGATGACGGTCCTGCTGTGGCACGGTACATTCACCGTCAACTCGCTCGCGCACGTCTGGGGAGGCCGGCGGTTCGAGACGACAGACACCAGCCGGAACAATCTGTGGCTGGCTCTGCTGACCATGGGCGAGGGGTGGCACAACAACCACCACTTCTACCAGTCGAGCGCGCGCCAGGGCTTTTACTGGTGGGAAGTAGACGTCAGCTACTACATGCTCAAGCTGTGGCAGGCGTTCGGTCTCGTGTGGGATGTGCGGACGCCGCCGCGATCGATCCTGGCGCGCTGATCGGTTCGGCGTGTTCACGACGTGACGACAGGCGAAACGCCTGTCCTACGCCGGCCGAGCGAGACGCCTGTCCTACGCCGGCCGTCTGCGTTAACATGCCCGGCGCATGAGAACGACACTCCTCACGCTCGTCGCCTGCGCACTCGCTGCGGTCACGTTCAGAGCTTCGACAGATTCGGCAAGAGCCGGAGCCTTCGCCGACAGGGCCGCGGAGGCGAAGTACACCACCGCAACCTGGGATGCCGATACGCTCGGCAACCACCGGGTTGTACTGAAGGTGACGGCCGCGGGCGACGCCGCGTGGGCCCACATCGAGTGGCGACGGCGCGACGCGCATCCCGAGTTGAAGCGGATCGATGTCGTCGATGCGAAGACCGGCGCGAAGATTGTAAACGTCGTTCGTCCCGCCATCACGCGGGAGACAGGCGACATCATCTTCGAGCCGACGTCCGGGCCGGGCAGCTACTACGTCTACTACCTTCCCAACATCGGTTCGGGCCGCTCGAACTATCCCAAGGTCGTCTATCCCCCGCCCGAGCAGACAGCCCAGTCCTCCTGGCTCGCGTCACACCACGTCGCCCCATCGGAGATCAGCGCCGCGACATGGCAGGCGCTGCCGCGCGCCGAGGTGGTCGAGTTCCAGGCAATCGACGAGTTGAACAGCTTCTATCCGATGGAAGTCATCGCTACCGCCGCCGAGACGCAGGCGCTGGTGGCAGAGCACCCAAAGGCGTCCTACCTCCTGTTCGCCGAGGACCGCCGCTTCCCCATCAAGATGACCGGGGACGTGCCACAGCGCTGGATCGCGGCGGGCGCCAACCGCCCGTTCAGGGGCGAGGCGATGCAGGGCGAGTTCTACGCCTTTCAGGTGGGCCTGTTTGCATCGGCGAAGCCGATCGAAGGTCTCGCCGTCAGGTTCTCCGACTTCAAGACGCCCGGCGGTGCCGTGATTCCCGCCCGAGAACTGCGCTGCTTCAACCTGGGAGGCCGGGACTGGACCGGAAAGCCGTTCGACAAGCAGCTGAAGGTTGCCCTGGGTGATGTGCAGGCGCTGTGGTTCGGCGTGCAGGTGCCCGAGAAGGCCGCGCCGGGCGACTACAAGGGCGTTGTCACATTCTCCGCGAAGGGCCTCGAAGAGACGCCGCTCGACGTAACGGTGACCGTGGCAAACCAGGCGATCGCAGCATCGGGCGACGATGATCCGGCCCGCCATTCGCGCCTGCGCTGGCTCGATTCGACCTACGCGATGGACGACGAATTGGCTGCCCCCTACTCCCCCGTCAAGGTCGCCGGGAACCGCGTCAGCGTACTCGGCCGGAACGTGGTTCTCGGTGCTTCCGGTTTCCCGGATGCGATTGAGAGCCTGTTCTCTCCGGAAATGACCGCCTTGACCGGAACCGCCCGCCAGGTCCTTGCCGGCCCGATCGCCCTGCACGTGGAGAGCGCCGACCCGACGACCATGACGTGGTCCTCGGCGGGCCTGCATTTCGTGAAGCAGGCGGCTGGCGCCGCGGCATGGGAAGCCGACAGCACCGCCGGCGCGCTCACGATGAGGACGCGAGCGCAGATGGAGTTCGACGGTAACATCGAATACGAGGTCGAGATCCGCGCGGCCCGGCCGACCGTCGTCGGTGACATCCGCCTGGAGATCCCCGTCTCCCGCGACGTCGCGCGGTTCATGATGGGCATGGGCGTCAAGGGCGGCGCGCGGCCGGCCAACTACCGGTGGGAGTGGGACGTCGAGAACAACCAGGACTCGGCGTGGATCGGCGACGTGAACGCCGGCCTGCAGTTCACGCTCAAGGACGAGCGCTACTCGCGGCCGCTCAACACCAACTTCTATCACCAGAAGCCGCTGGTCATGCCGGCCTCATGGTCGAACGGCGGACGCGGAGGCTGCCGGTTCGCCGAAGCAGGCAAGGACACCTTCCTCGTCGGGTGCTACAGCGGGCCCCGCGTGATTCAACCGGGCCAGGCGTTGCGCTACGACTTCCGACTCCTGCTCACGCCGTTCCACACCCTCGACACGAAGGCGCAGTTCTCCACCAGGTACTTTCATGCCTTCAAGCCGGTCGCCGAAGCGGCCGCGACCGGCGCGAACACGATCAACGTGCATCACGCGAACGAGATCAACCCCTATATCAACTACCCCTTCCTGCGCCCCACCGAGATGAAGGCGTACATCGACGAGGCGCATGCGAAGGGCATGAAGGTCAAGATCTACTACACGGTGCGGGAGCTCTCGAACCACGCGCCGGAGCTGTTCGCGCTTCGAAGCCTTGGCGACGAGATCCTGTCGAAGGGGCCGGGCGGTGGCTTCTCGTGGCTCCAGGAACACCTGGTGTCGGACTACATCGCGGCCTGGTTCGTCCCGGACCTGAAGGACGCCGCGGTGATCAACACTGGCGTCTCCCGCTGGCACAACTACTACGTCGAGGGCCTGAACTGGCTGGTCAAGCACGTCGGCATCGACGGCCTCTACATCGACGACGTGGCATTCGACCGCACCACCATGAAGCGCGTCCGGAAAGTGCTGGATCGCGGCCGCCCGGGGGCCCTCATCGACCTCCACTCGGCGAACCAGTTCAACGTGCGCGACGGCTACGCGAGCAGCGCCAACCTGTACCTCGAACACTTCCCGTACCTCAATCGACTCTGGTTTGGAGAGTACTTCGACTACGGGTCGGCTCCCGACTACTGGCTCGTCGAGGTGTCGGGCATCCCGTTCGGCTTGATGAGCGAGATGTTGCAGGACGGCGGCAACCCGTGGCGCGGCATGGTCTTCGGCATGACCGGCCGGCTGCCGTGGGCCGGCGATCCCCGGCCGCTCTGGAAGGCCTGGGACGCCTTCGGCATCACCGACAGCCGGATGGTAGGGTACTGGGTGGACTCGCGCCCGGTGAAGACGGACCGGCCCGACGTGCTCTCCACGACCTACGTCAGGCCGGGCAAGGCCATGGTGGCCATCGCGAGCTGGGCCAAGGACACGGCGGCGGTGAAGCTGACGATCGACTGGAAGGCGCTCGGCCTCGATCCGGCGAAGGCGACGATCACCGCGCCGGCCATCGACAAGTTCCAGGAGGCGAGGACGTTCGCGGCAAGCGACGCCATCCCGGTGGAACCGGGCAAGGGCTGGCTGCTGGTGATCCAGTAACGGAGAACTTAGAACGGAGAACGGAGAACTCAGAACGGAGAACTCGAAACCGAGAAGGGTGGGCCAACTGCCCCCTCCGCGCTTTCCGCGTCTCGGCGGTGAACGTCGGGGGCGGGCCGGCTAGCCCTTGAGCCAGGAGTCGATCTTCTTCCGGATTTCCTGCGTCAGGGCGGTCGCCTTCGCCGCGTCTGCCGCCTCGGCGATAACCCGCATCACGGGCTCGGTGTTCGAGCCGCGCAGCAGGAACCACGCGTCAGGCAGCGTCACCTTGACGCCGTCGCGGAGATCCTGCGGGTACGCGGCGTATTCGCGCCGCGCCCGGCGGAACACCTCCCCCATCCGCTGGGACGGGAAGGGGAACTGCGTCTTCACGATCTCGAGGCGCGGAAGCGCCGCGACGAGCTCCGAAACGGTGCGACGCGACGCGGCCAGGCGATGGAGTGCGAGCGCCATCCCCACCAGGCTGTCGCGCGCGAAGTTGATCCGTGGGTAGATGACGCCCCCGTTGCCTTCCCCGCCGATGACGGCCTTGTGGCGGACCATGCCCTCGGTGACGTTCGCTTCGCCGACCGGCGTGCGGAAGAGCGGACAGCCATAGCGGGCGGCCACGGCCTCGAGCGCGTGCGTCGTGGACAGGTTGGCGACGACGGGCCCCGGCGTCTTGGTCAGCACGTGTTCGACCGCGAGCACGAGCGTTCGCTCTTCCCCAATCGGCTCTCCCCGCTCCGACACGATGGCCAGCCGATCGGCGTCCATGTCCTGCGCAAAGCCGATGTCCGCGCCGTGGCTGCGGACCGCGTCGCAGAGCCCTTTCAGGTTCTCCGCCGTCGGCTCCGCCGGCCGCGGGAAGCTTCCGTCCGGCGTCACGTTGATCCCGATCACCTCGGCGCCCAGGGCTTCCAGGAGCCGCGGACCGACAATCGAACCCGCGCCGTTGCACGAGTCGATGACGACCCTGGGCCTGAAGCCCTCCGGGAGCGGCCCTACCGCGTCGAGCACCGCCTGGATGTGCAGATCGAGGGCGCCCGTCATGGCCTCCACGCCCCGGATCCGGTTGGCCCGCGCCTTGGTGAACTCGCCCTGGTGGTAGATGTCGAGCAGCTCGCGGCCGCGCGCGCCGCTCAGAAAGAGCGCGTCCGGGCCCACGAACTTCAGGGCGTTCCACTCCGGCGGGTTGTGGCTGGCGGTGATCGCAATACCGCCGTGCGCGCGGAACCTCCGCACGAGCAGCTGGACCGTGGGAGTCGGGCAGACGCCGGCGTCGAGGATCCGGCAGCCGGACGACAGCAGCCCCGCCACCACCGCCTGCCGTACCATCTCTCCCGAGGTTCGGGTGTCGCGTCCGACGACCACCCGCCCGGAGCCGATGTAGGTGCCGAATGCCTGCGCGAAACGCGTCAGCAGGTCCGGCGTGAGGGAATCGCCAATCACGCCACGGACGCCGGAGATGCTGATCTTCAGGGTCGGAATGGCTCGCATCGTCTTCCCGTCAGTGGCGGAGCCGATCGCGGGCCCAATCCATCAGCTCGCCCGCGCGGCCCGCGCCGTCCGCCTCCACGATCACCCGGATCATCGACTCGGTGTTCGACGCCCGGACATGCACCCAGCCATCCGGGAACCCAATCTTGACGCCGTCCGAGAGGTCCACGCTGGCGCCCGCTTCGTCCTGCACCGCGTCTCGAAAATCCTGCAGCGCCGAGAAGATGACGTGTGGCTCGATCGGCACGTGTTCCTTGAGCATCGCGAGTCGCGGGAGTTCCGCGATGAGCGAGGACAGGGTGGCGCCGGTGGCCGCGAGGTGTGTCAGGATCAGGCCCGTCGCGGCGGCGCTGTCGTGCGACGGCTGAACGCGTGGAACCGCCACGCTGCCGTTGCCTTCGCCCCCCAGCACCGCGCCGTGCTCGACGATTGCCTCGGAAATGTAGGGCTGGCCGACCGGCGTGCGAATCACGGGCGCGCCGTACTTCGACGCGATGCGCTCCACGGCCATCGTCGTGGACACGTTCGTGACGATCGGGCCAACGCGCTCGCGCAGCGCGATGTCCACCGCGAGGGCCAGCGTCAGCTCCTCCGACAGGGCACAGCCCGTCTCATCCACGAGGCCGAGCCGCTCGCCGTCCGCGTCGTGAACCAGGCCCACGTCCGCCCGCCCCGCCTTCACGACCGCCCGGACCTGCGCTGCCGTCTCGGGCTTCGGCTCCGGCGTATGCGGAAACGGGCTCGATGGGTCGTCGTTGATGGCGAGGACGTCGCAGCCCAGCTCGGCAAGCCAGCGGGGCGCCAGCAGCGAACAGGACCCGTTGCAGCAGTCCACCGCGACCTTGAGCCGCCGCTCGCGGACGCGCCGCAGGTCGAAGCTCGCGGTGAGGACGTCCAGGTGATGTTGGATCGCCTCGCCGGGCTCCACCCTGGTGCGGATGCGATCCCACGTGGCCTTCTCGAATCGCCCCTGGTGATAGATGTCGAGCAGTTCCTCCACCTGCCCCGGCGTCAGGTAGAGCCCGTCGTCGCGCACGAACTTGAGCGCGTTCCACGGCGCGGGGTTGTGCCCCGCCGTGATCGAGATGCCCCCGCGCGCGTCCAGCCACTTCACGGCGAGCTGGAGGCTTGGCGTCGGGCAGATGCCGAGGTCGACGACGTCGCACGCGGTCGCCAGGAGGCCAGCCGTCACAGCGGCGGCGACCATGGGTCCCGACGGCCGGGTGTCGCGGCAGACCAGGATGCGCCCGGGGCCAAGGTACGTGCCGAACGCCTGGGCGAAGGCGACCACCAGCTCGGGCGTGAACGTGTCGCCGACCACACCGCGGACGCCGCCGATGCCGATCTTCAAGGGCTTCATGACAAAATCTATCCCGCGTGCTGGCCGAGCGCCTTGCGCAGCGCGCCGACGGCGGCCGGCAGGTCCTCGCGCGCCGACGCCTTCTCGACGACCTCCCGGCTGCCCATCTTCTGCCCGTAGAACCGGCCGTTGGCGTCCTGGTCCGACGACATCGTCGAGCCGTTGAGGGCGACGCCCGCGAACAAACCGCGGCTCCGCGAGTAGCTCAGGATCTTCGCGCGCATCTGGATGTCGGTTGCCGCCTCGGCGGAGCGCCCGACCGGCCCCGCGGCCGCGGAAGCTTCGGCGCCAATCTTGAACTGGTTGCCGAGCAGGCGGTCCAGCCCCGTCTTGTCCATGATGACGAGCACGATGTCGATCGACTGGCCGCCGAGCTGAAGGCCGAAGCTCCCGCCGGCGATCGTCAGGAAGGCCGGCGCCGACCAGGTGTTGGTCGAGCGGTTGCGCACGCAGATGAGCCCGTGGCCGAACTGGCCGCCGACGGCAAGCCCCGCCCGAAGGACGCCGGGGAAGATCGCAATCGCCTCGGCCTTCTCGAGGATCGACTTCGGGATGCCGCTGTCGGGCGCGGCCATGATCTCCTCGAAGACCGTCCCAGCGTCCCGCACCCGGGCCGCCTCCTTCAGCTGGGCCTGCGCGGGGCCGGCCGACAGCAAACACATCAGGCCGAAGAGCCCAAGAACGACATCCGTACGAGCCTTCACGAACAGCCTCCCTTCGTTCTGAACTCGCCAAAATCGTCAAATCGCAAGACGACTACCCTTCGACTCGTTTGCTTGACCATCCCACCGAGCGACAACCGCCCGGTTCACGCGCTGGACGTCGCGCGGCGCCTGGTCAACGCGAGTGAGCTCGGGTTTGAGCGCCATTGCGGCCGGACCCGGCCGCGTGGCCAGGAAGGCCGCGCGGGCAGCCGCCTCCGGAAACGCCGCGGCGTAGCCGCTTCTCCAGCGCCCGCTGAACTCGGCGGCGACGCCGTCCGGGACGAGCGCCCACACGCTGCCGCCAAACCCGGCGCCGAACGCCGACGCCGCGACAGCCCCCAGCTCGCGGGCCGAATGCGCGAGCGCGATCGTCTCGGGCACCTGGTTTCTCAGCAGGCGCTCGGCGAACGATTGCGACCGGTCGGCCAGCGCGCCGAAGCGCGCCAGGTCGCCCGCCTGGAGCGCATCGCCCCCGCCGGGCACCAGCGCATTGCTTTCCTCGACGAACTGCTCGAAACGCGCCTGCAGCAGGTCGGTGGTGAAGCCGCCCACGGTCGCGCGCTTCACCAGTTCACCCGCGTCGCGCGCCGCGCCGTTCGCCACCGCCGCCGCGAGGGATGCGTCTTCACGTCCGGAAGCCGCCCGCCAGGCATCGAGAATGGCCCGGACGGCGAGCGACGCGCGGTTGTAGGCTTCCCTGGCCGCGCCCGTCTTCTCGGCAATCACGCCGCTAACCGCCACGACGAACAGGTGGCCTGCAGGGACTGTCACCTGCCGCTCGTGGCGCACCGGGCAGAACGAGGTACTGGCTCAACTCCCCGGCGCGACAGCACAGCATCGCCGTGTGGTCTTCGCTGCCGCCAAACGTGCCGACGCCGCGATCGCCGGTCAATGCCCCGAAACTCTGCCCGTTCTCGACCGTGCCGAGGTAGCCGGCCAGGTCTTCCGGCGAGTGGATCTCCCGGCGATAGGACGGGTGCTCCTCCAGCCGGTTGACCGCGCCCACTGCGAGGAACATCGCGACCATGAAGGCGCTCGAGCTGCTCATGCCGGAAGCGAGCGGCAGGTCGCTCAGGAACGCGACGTCAGCGCCTTTCCGCGCCTCGTCGAAGTTGCGGGCCATGCGGCGGAATACCGTGGCGGGGTACCGCGCCCAGGTCTCGGACGGTTCCGGAAGGCGGGGATCGAGCGCAAGGAGCGCCTGCCTTCCCGCTGCGACGTCGATCACCCGCACGCGGTCGTCGGTCCGTGGGGCTGCCGCAACGACGAAGCCGTGCTCCACCGCGCACACCAGGCTGCGGCCGCCGGCGTAATCCGTGTGCTTGCCCAGCACCTCGATGCGGCCTGGGACGAAGAAGCGTGCGACCTCGCCGCCGGCGCCTGCCTTCTGAAGCGCCTCGCGCACACGTGCCAGCAATTCGCGCCTGAGGGCCGCCGCCCCGCGGCTCATACCCGAACTCTCGAGGCTGTTTCCACTGCTCATAGCCGAACGTCTGTCCCTTGCAGCAGCCGGGCGACCGATGGAATATCCGTCCTGACCGACAGGTCCAGCACGCCCGCCGCGAACGGGACGACCGTGAACCGCTCGCCCAGCCGCGTCATCGTGTACCGCACGGCATCGGTCAGCTCCAGCTCTCCGCGCGATGACCGCTCGATGCACCGCGCCGCCTCGAAGATCCTTGGACCGAAGGACCAGCAGTTCATGCTGATGAGCGCGCGGGCGCCGACCCGCTCCCAGGTCTCTTCGTCGGGCTTCTCCATGATGCCGGCCAGGAACCCTTCCGTATCCACCGCGACGAGGGCGTATTTCCGCACGCGGGCCGCGTCGATGTTGCCCTGCTGCACGAGCGCGTGCTGATCGAAGCCCACCAGTCCCGGGCCACCGACCTGCCGAAGCCGTTCGAGCACCTGCGCCGGGTAGTAATTGTCTGAGTTGATGACGAGAAAGTGGTCGCCTGCCGCAAACGATTCGGCCGCCAGCACGGCGTCGGCGGTTCCCAGCGGCTGTTCCTGCGTGGCGAATGCCACCCGCACCCGATCGGTGCGAACCTCCTCGCCGTAGTACCGCCGAATGGCGTCGTGCTCGGGCCCGACGACGAGGCAGACATCCGAGAGGCCGGCGTCGGCGAGGGCGCTCAGCACGAAGTCGAGAAACGGCCGGCCGATCGGGATCATCGCCTTGACGCCGGTGTCGGCAACCGCCGCCTGGCTGGACTCGATCGTGGCCCCGTCGGCGGCGCGGCGCATCCGCGTGCCCAATCCGCGGGCGAGGATGACAGCTTTCGTGGTGTCGGCCATGAGCAACGGGCGGGACCTGCCCGCCAAACCCGGAGCATAGCACGGCGTCCGGACCGCGCACAGGCGTAGGGCATCCCGCGTGAGAACGGCCAACATCGACGCGGAGCACAGCACCTCGGTTGCGGTCTCGCCGTGCGTGCACGACGAAATTTCCCCGGAGCGTTGGCAAGGACTAGCGAAACTTGCGCTATAATCGCGCCGGCCCTGCGGCCGTTATCCGGTCATCGGCGCTGAAGGAGGCACAGATGGCGAAGAAGGCCCCGAAGAAGGCAGTCAAGAAGGCCCCGAAGAAGGCGGCGGCGAAGAAGGCGGCCCCGAAGAAGAAGGCGGCTCCGAAGGCCGCTGCGAAGAAGGCAGCCCCGAAGAAGGCCGCCAAGAAGGTGGCCAAGAAGGCCGCGCCGAAGAAGAAGGCCGTCAAGAAGGTCGCGGTGAAGAAGGCGGCGCCGGCCAAGAAGGCCGCCCCGCGTCGTCGCCAGGCACCGAAACCCGCTCCGGCTCCCGCGCCGGTCGAAGCCCCGGCTCCGGCACCCGAGCCCACTCCGGTCGCGACCGACGCTGCGGCGCCCGTTCCGGTGGTCTAGGCCCGCTCGCGGCGCGGCTTCCCACACGCGCAGGCATCATCGCTGCATCCCGGTTGTTGCCCGGGATGCGGCGCCTGCCCCGCCCCTGCCTTTCCTGCTACACTGCAGACATTCCGACGCCGTTAGGTGGACCCCTTCAGGTCCGCGGTTCGACAAGGCTTACCGCGCAAGGACCGCATGCCGACCGCCGCGCGCAAGGCTCGCATTCTCGTTGCCAAGCCCGGCCTCGACGGGCACGACCGGGGCGCGAAATACGTCACGCACATCCTGCGCGACGCCGGGTTCGAGGTGATCTACACGGGCATCCGGCGAAGCCCCGAGGAGATCGTCGATTCGGCGATCCAGGAAGACGTGGCCGCCATCGGCCTCTCGCTTCTCTCCGGCGCCCACAACGTGCTCTTTCCTCGCGTCGTCGAGCTCCTCCGCGCGCGCGGGGCCGGCGACATCGTCGTCTTCGGCGGCGGCACCATCCCGGACGAGGATATTCCGGCACTGAAGTCGGCCGGCATCGCAGCCGTCTTCACGCCTGGCACGCCGGCCCGGGCCATCGTGGAATCCGTCGAGGCGCTCGTCGCGCGGCGGGCGAGCGACTGATGGCGACGGTGCGAGAGCTCGTCCAGGCGGCGGCGGCGTCGGGCCCGGGTTCGATTCGTCCGGCGGCGCGGCT
Source organism: uncultured Acidobacteriota bacterium (assembly GCA_963724775.1). GTDB lineage: Bacteria > Acidobacteriota > Vicinamibacteria > Vicinamibacterales > Fen-181 > CAVRWB01. The sequence continues at coordinate 199,819 of CAVRWB010000006.1, read as the reverse complement.
GATGACGCTCGTCGCCGACGCCCCGTGGCGGCTTCCCGAAATCTACCAGGCGACCGGCAGCCTCGAAGGCATCGATTCGGCCCGCCTGCTGCTTCCCCGCCTCCTCGTCGGCGTCACCGGCGCCCCCGGCTCCGGCAAGAGCACGCTGACCGACGGCCTCATCCGCGAATACCGGCGCCGGCAGCCCGACCGCCGCGTCGGCGTGGTCGCCGTCGATCCGTCATCGCCCTTCACCGGGGGTGCGGTTCTCGGCGACCGCGTCCGCATGATGCGCCACGCGACAGACCCGATGGTCTTCGTGCGCTCCATGGCGTCGCGCGGTCATCTCGGCGGCCTCGCCCTCGGCGTGAAAGGCGTCATCCGGGTGATGGGCCTCATCGGCTGCGACGTCGTCTTCATCGAGACCGTGGGCGTTGGCCAGAGCGAAGTGGAAGTCGCATCGGTTGCCGATCTCGTGATGATCGTGATGGCGCCCGGCCAGGGCGACAGCGTGCAACTGCTCAAGGCCGGGTTGATGGAAATCGGCGACGTGTTCCTCGTGAACAAGGCAGACCGGCCGGACGCCGCACGCCTCCACTCCGAGCTGCTCGCCATGCTGCGCATCGCGCAGGGAGACACCGTCGGCCACCACGCCGGATCGGCTCGAACCGAACCCGACCCACCGGCCGGCCCTGGTGCCATGGACGAGGAATCCGCCCCGCTTCTGACGCGACGCCCGGGAACCGAGATCGAACCGCGGACGTTCCTTGTCAGCGCCGAGCAAGGCCAGGGCCTCGAGGCGCTGGTCGATGGACTGGAGGAAATCGCCGCGGCGCACGGGGCGCGCTGGCAGCAGCAGCGTCTCCGCGCGATTGAGGACGAGGTGCGCGACGCGGTGCTGGAAGAGGCGGCGCGCCAGCTGCGCGACGCGTTCCTCTCGGGCGGCGGCGAGCCGGATCCGGTTGCCGAGATTCTCGAAGGCCGCATGAGCGTCGAGGACGCGGCGGCGCGGCTCCTGCAACGGACCGCGAAGCGATGACTGACGACCTGGACGAACTGCGGCTGGCGCGGGCGCGCTGGGAGCGAGGCCTCCTGGAGAAGACGCTCGAGCGTTCGGCCGAGCAACGGGCCCGCTTCGAGACGGCGAGCGGCCGCGAGGTGGATCGCCTCTACCTGCCCGACGCGCCGGCCGGGCGTGAGTACCCTCGACAAGCTGGGGTTCCCCGGCGAGTATCCGTTCACGCGCGGCATCCACCCGACCATGTACCGCGGCCGGCCGTGGACGATGAGGCAGTACGCCGGCTTCGGAACCGCCGAGGAGTCGAACCGGCGCTATCGCTACCTCCTCGAGCAGGGCACCACGGGCCTGAGCGTGGCCTTCGACCTCCCGACGCAGATTGGGTACGACTCGGACGCATCGATGGCGGCCGGCGAGGTGGGCAAGGTCGGAGTCGCCATCGACACGCTTGCCGACATGGAGACCCTCTTCGAGGGGATCCCGCTCGACAAGGTGAGCACGAGCATGACGATCAACGCCACCGCGGCGGTGCTGCTCGCGATGTACATCGCCGTTGCCGAGAAACAGGGCGTGGCGGCGCCGGCGCTCGAGGGGACGCTCCAGAACGACATCCTGAAGGAGTACATCGCCCGCGGCACCTACATCTTCCCGCCGGCGCCGTCCCTCCGGATCGTCAGTGACATCTTCGCGTACTGCACGGACCACGTGCCGCGCTGGAACACGATCTCGATCAGCGGCTACCACATCCGCGAAGCCGGTTCGACCGCGGCGCAGGAGATCGGCTTCACGCTCGCGAACGCGGTGGCGTACATCGAAAGCGCGCGCACCGCCGGCCTGACGATCGATCAGTTCGCTCCGCGCCTCGCCTTCTTCTTTGCCGCGCACACCGATCTCCTCGAGGAGGTGGCGAAGTTCCGCGCGGCCCGGCGGCTCTACGGGCGCATCGTCCGCCATCGCTTCGGAGCCCGGAACCCGCGCAGCTGGATGCTGCGATTCCACACGCAGACCGGCGGCGTCACGCTCACGGCGCAACAGCCTGAGAACAACGTCGTTCGGGTGACCCTCCAGGCGCTCGCCGCTGTCCTCGGGGGCACCCAGAGCCTGCACACCAACTCACGCGACGAGGCGCTGGCGCTGCCCAGCGAGGAGGCGGTCACGATCGCCCTGCGGACGCAGCAGATCATCGCTCACGAATCGGGAGTGACCAACTCCGTGGACCCCCTGGGCGGGAGCTACGTGGTCGAGCGCCTGACCGACGACTTGGAACACGAGGCGGAGGGCTACATCGCCGAGATCGACAAGCTCGGCGGCGTGGTGCCGGCCATCGAGCGGGGCTACATCCAGCACGAGATAGAAGCCGCCGCCTACAGGTTCGGCCAGTCCGTCGAGTCCGGCGAGCGGGTGGTCGTCGGCGTCAACCGTTACGCGACCAACGAGGCGCCTCGCCTTCAACTTCTCCGTGTCGAGGAGGCGGTCGCCGGCCGCCAGGTGCGCAAGCTCCAGTCGGTGCGCGCCCGCCGCGAGCCGCACGCGGTGAAGCAGGCGCTTTCGGCCGTCGGCGCCGCCGCACGCGGCCGCGACAACCTGATGCCCCCCATCCTCGACGCCGTCCGCGCCTACGCGAGCGTGGGTGAGATCTGTAACGTGCTGAGGGAGGTGTTTGGAGAATACCAGGAGAGATACGGACAGTGACGCTGGAACTGAGAACGTAGAATTGAGAAGGTAGAACTGAGAACGTAGAAGTGAGCACTGAAACGACAGACGCAGGCTGTATGCCGTAGGCAGAACGCAGTTGCTCAACTGCATACTGCCTACCGCCTACCTACTGCCTACTGCCTACTACGGCTAATCCGGCGGATCAGACAGCTGCCGCCGCCGCGTATTTCGCGATCCCCCGCTCGATGGCATCGACCAGGTAGGGGCGGAGGTCGGCTGCGCGGATGATTCGATCGAGCGAGCCGACTTGCAGCGCGCGGTGCACGCTGTGAATATGGTCGAACTCGTCGGCCACCTCGCCCAGCTTCTCCGAGCGCACCGACCGCACCGTTTCCGACAGCTTCGACCGGAGTGCGCCCTTCGCGGCGTCGGGTGCCGCGTCCAGCTCCTTCTGCAAGGCGTCCACGCGCGGGTCCTTGCGCGTCCGCGCATCGACCTCGCGCGCGAAGACGACGGCGGCCGCGGGCGCGCCGCCGATCACCGACGCGTAGGTCCCCTCCAACGCCACGACCTCCATGTGCGCGTTGAGGGCCTTCGAGAAGACGACGAAGGCGCCGCCGTGGTAGCGGGAGATCACGCAGAAGACGATCGGCCCGTCGTAGTTCACGACGGCCCGGCCGATTTCCGCGCCGAACTCGAGCTGCCTGCGCCGCATCGATTCGGGCGATCCGTCGAAGCCCGACAGGTTGGCGAGGATGACGAGCGGCCTCGACCCGCCCGCCGCGTTGATGAAGCGCGCCACCTTCTTCGATGCCATCGGGAACAGCGTGCCTGAGGTGAACTGTTCCGGGCCGTCGGGCGGCACGATGCCGACGCGCGGTACCGGCCTCGACTCGAAGCCGAGGAGCGCGACCGGGTAGCCCCCGATGTGCGCGTCCCAGGTGACGGCATTCTCCGCGTCGCGCATGTGCGCCCAGCGCTCGAGCGGCTCGTGATCCTGGTCGGTCGCCGCGCGCATCACGCGCCGGATGTCGAACGGCTTCTTCCGACCGGGGTTCTTCTCGTCCGAGAAGACGTCGCCCACCAGCTCGAATGCCGTGCCCGCCACCTCGCCGTGCGGGAACGTGCGGACGTCGCGCGTGATCGCGTCCCGCGTGAGGGCGCGGCGCGGGAAGCGCTCGCCCGGCATCACGTAGGTATGGTCGTAGTGGCGGAGCAGGATGTGGCAGGCCTCCGCCAGGTCGCGCGCCCAGTACCTGCGCCTGGCCGTTTGGCCCCATGATGTGCTCGTAGCCGCCGATGCCCTGGTTGTCCTCGGCGGAGACCGACCCCGAGTAGTCGAGCGCGGTCTTGCCGGTGAGCACCATCGCGCCCTCCGCCGTCATCACCAGGATGCCGCGCGTGTGCATCAACATCGTGGCCTCGGCGTTCCAATAGGGCTGGCCGCCGACGGTGATCCCGATCACCAGGATGTTGATCTCATTCCCCGCCTGCGTGAACTCGATCAGGCGCCGCAGCACCTGCGCGATCCAGTCCATGTTCTCGGTGCCGCTCTCCATGGAGATCTTCGCCCCCGCCGACAGGGCGAACCACTCGACCGGCACCCGCATTTCCTCCGCAAGATCCAGCGCGGCGAGGATGCGGGCGCATTCCGGCTGCGCGAGCGAGCCCACTTCCTTGCTCGGGTCGCCGAGAATGATCACCCGCGACATCCCTTCGGGGTACTTGTCGGTGTAGTTGGTGACGACGCCGACGACCACGTTGGCGGTGTTGCGGCCGTGCGGCCGGTCCACCGGGACCAGGCGCGCGCGCTCGTCGAGGTCGTGCTCGACGAACATCCCGGGCGGCAGGTCGGCCTGCGACTCACGGGACGGCGTGAGCATCCTGACCAGCTCGTACGGATAGGTCAGCCCCCGCTGGCGCATCCGCACGACTTTCTGCGCGTACTCGGTGACCGGCCGAATGACCTCGGCGGTCGGCTCGTTGAACTGAAGCGCCATGCCGTGGCCGGCCGAGAGCGCCACGCGCACGACCGTGTCGCGAAGCTCCCCGGCCTCGTTCGGGATGCGGGCGCGGAGGACAACCTTCTGCAGGCCCAGCCCCTCGGCCTCGGCGCCGAGCCGCCGCGCGATCGTCTCGAGCTCTTCGCCCTTCAGGTCGAGCGGCGGCCGGACGTACAGCAGGACGCGGTTCCACTGGAGGCGATCGCTGGGCGACCGGCGCAGCTGCACGCTGCGAATGGCCGCCAGCGTTTCCATCAACACCCGGTCGAGATGGGGGATCTGCACCAGCCGGCCCCGCCCATCCCGGATCGCGGTGACGTCCCTCACCTCGGCGATCGCGAACAGCCGCTCGTCCTTCGGGTTGTCGCGTGCGATCCCGTGGAAGAGATAGACATCCTCGACCGACGGCAGGCGGTTGATGAAGAAGTTTCGCAGCCGCCACAACTCCAGCCGCTTGGCCATCATCGGGTGCAGGCCGCGATACAGCTTCTGCTCCCGGAAGCCCCCCGGCCCGGGCCGGAAGGTGTAGCACTGCGTGCGGCCCGACGGCGCCACCACGTTCTGACCGGCGATCATCACCACGACGCGGCGGACCGGACGGTCGAAGCGCACCTGGTCGAGCACGGCGCGCAGTTCGTCGGACGCTGCTTCCGGGTTCTCGAGCGCGCTCCCCGTCCAGACGTGGAGATCGACCACGACGTCCTGGTCACGCGGCACGGCAAGGATCACCCGCTGCACGGTTTCGAGTGCCCGCCGCACATCGTGCTCTCCGGCATGAGTCGCCACGAGCCTGACGTGCCCGCCCTCGATCGGCGAACTCGGTCATCGCGACGCTGCGCTCACCGGTTTCGACCGAGGTGAAGGTGCCCAGCTGCCGGATGCGGTAGTAGCGGCGCGTCAGGACCTCGAGCATCACTTCGCGGACGGCCGCCGGGGCCGCCTCGAACCGGGATGCGAACAACTCCTTCAGCGGCTGCGGACAGTCCACGAGGGCGTCGATCCGGGCCTGGCGCCCGGCGCTGAACGGCTCCCGCCCGAGGGTCGCAAGATGGGCCTCCATCGTCGCGTACACGGCCCGCCGCCCGTCATCGAAGGCGGGGCGGTCGAAGGCGCGGTACTTCACGTCGCGCGCGACGTCGCAGATGGCGGGGAACCGGTTGCGCGACACGGCAATCAGCCGGTCGAGGAGGGGCAGGAACGCGGGCGATTCGGCCGCATCGCGCCGAGACGCGCGCTGCTCCAACACGGCGACCACCGCCGGCGTCCGCTGGTCGATCCGCCGGTTGGCCTTGAACATCCACAGGAGCGTCTCGCGGAGCGCCGGCGTCCCCTCGAGCGACTCCACGCCGTAATGCGCGACCGCGCGCTGGAGTTGCTCCACGAAGGGGCGAGGCAGTTCCGCTCCCCGGGCGTCGAGCGTCCTGAGGTACGTGAAGAGGTATTCCTCGGCGCTGAGCTTGCCTTCCGTGCCGCCAGTCTCTGCGGCCGACTGGCGGGCGAAGACGGCCGACAGGTCGACGAAGATCTGGAGCAGATCGTCCTCGGCGCGCCGCTGATCCGGGTCGGTCGCCTCCACCGCCTGGCAGGCACGCAGATACTCGTTCACCACTCGCTTCGCCTCGGCCGGGTCCACGTCGAAACCGAGCATCAGGCGACGCATCGCCTGGAGCACCGACGTCGCGCGCGTCGCGCCGCCCCGCCGCAATTCGCCGAGCCCTGCGCGAACCCCGCGCAGGATCGCACGCGTCCGCGAGACCCGACGCTCGCTCTTCTTCGGCGACAGGGCAATCCCCTCGAAGCGCACGCGCGTGCCGGGATCGGCGTCCTGGCCGGCCGCGTCCACGTGCACGAGCGGCGTCGTCGCGCCCACCTGGGCGTTCGCCATCACGAGCACCTGGCGGACCACTCCGGAGAACGGCGCGATCACCGCCATCTCCATTTTCATGGACTCGAGGACCGCCAGACGGTCTCCCGCCGACACGCGGTCCCCCGGCTTCACGATGACCGCCACCACGATCGCCGGCCCGGGCGCGCGGACCAGGCCGGCATCGGCGCGCGAGATGCGGTGCGGAATGCCGTCCACCTCGACGAGGTGCGTGTAGCCCTGCACGATGGAGATCACGCGGTAGCGATGCTCGGCGTGCGTGATCCAGCGCTCGCAGGGCCCCAGCCGGTCCACCTGGAGCTCGATACGGGCTCCGCCGACATCGATCCGGTAGTCGTGAATGCCTTGCCGGTACACGCGGAACTGGTAGCGGTGCCCGAGGTAGCCGATCTCCACCTGGCGGCCGACCTCGGATCTGATCGTCGGGCGCATGCGCGCGGCGCCCGAAAAGAACGCCTCGAGTTCGGAGGCCAGCTCGGCGTCGTGCACTTCGATGGCCGCTTGCAGCAGCGCGATGCCGGCCGTATCGTCGGCGCCCAGATCCACCTGGCCACTGGACTGGTCGAGCCACCCGACGTGCAGCGCTCCCTCCCGCACCTCGTCGCGGTCGAGCAACTGCAGCAGCAAGGTCCGGTTGGTCGTGCCGCCGTTGATCGCGATGGCGCTCTCCGCCAGCGCACGCTTCAGCCGGCCGAGCGCCTCCTCGCGCGTGTTCCCGAACGTGGAGAGCTTCGCGAACATCGTCCCGTACTCGGGCGGAATGAGGTCTCCCTCGGCGACGCCCGAATCGACGCGCAAGCCCGGGCCGGTCGGCATCCGGAACAACTCGATCTCGCCGGGCGCCGCGGCGAACCCCGCATCCACGTTCTCGGCGTTCAGCCGCACCTCGATGGCGTGTCCCGAGGTCGCAGGAGGGTTCCCCTCGAGCCGGCCGTCCCGCGCGACATGAAGAGCCAGCTTCACGAGATCGAGGCCGGTCGTCAGCTCCGTGACCGGGTGCTCGACCTGCAGCCGCGGGTTCACCTCCATGAACGAAAACCGCCGCGTGCGGGTGTCGAAGAGGAACTCGACGGTGGCGGCGTCCTGGTACTCCCCGGCGCGGCACAGGCGCAGCGCCGCCGCCTTCAACGCCTCCTCCTCGGCGGCCGCGAGGCCCTGGGCCGGCGCCTCGGCCATCAGCTTCTGGAAACGGCGCTGCACGGTGCAGTCGCGCAGGCCAATCGCCCACGCGGCGCCGTGACGGTCGCACTGCACCTGCACCTCGACGTGCCGGACGCCCTGCAGGCATCGCTCGATGAAGACGGTGGAATCGCCAAAAATCCGGCCCGCCTCGCGCCTCGCGCCGTCGAACGCGGCGGGCAGATCGGACTCCGTTCGCGCCAGTCGAAGGCCGCGGCCGCCGGCACCAGCTCGCCGCCTTGACCAGGACCGGGTAGCCCAGGCGCTGCGCGTGCACCCACGCGACGTCCAGGCTGCTCGCGGCCTCGCCGCCCCACGGCGTCACGGGGATTCCCGCCTGCTCTGCCAGCCGCTTCGCCGAGATCTTGTCGCCGAGCCGGCGCATCGCGAGCGCGCTTGGACCGAGGAACACCACGCCGAGGCGGTCGCACAGCTCGACGAAGTCCGGCCGCTCCGCGACGAATCCCCACCCCGCCCACACCGCATCCGCCTGGCACCCGACAATCGCCTGCTTCCAGCCGTTCGAAATCCAGATAGCGCGGCTTCCGCTGCCCGTCGGCAGGGTCGACGAACGTGGCGGCGCCAAGGTCGAAGGCCTCGTCGGCTTCTCGTACGAACCGCGCGCGGCGGTCGGGCTCCGTGAACAGGGCCAGTGTCTGGATGGCGGTGCCCCGCTCCAGGTTGAACTCGCGGATCGCGTGGATGAATCGCATCGCCGGCTCGCCCCGGTTGACGATGGCGACGCGGAAGAATTCGACGGGCATCATGACCTCAGAGAGGGCTCGACAGCAGGACGTTCCCGGTGCTGACGGCTGACTCTCAGTTCTGTTCTCAGTTCCGCCAGTCACAGGACCGGCCATTGTATCTCGTCTACTTCCCCACTCTCCACTCGACGATTCCGGCAAGCGCGGCCGCCGGTGAATTGCGCTAGAATCTCTCGTCTCGGGCCAGGCCCTTTTCCGAAGGATCACGCGTGACACGCTTTGTTCGGCTCGCGTTTCTGCACTTGCTGGCGCTGGCGCTCGGCACCTCCCTTGCCGGCGCGCAGACGGTTCCGCTCACCATCCTCCACACCAACGACACGCACGGGCATCTCCTGCCATTCAGCTACCCCGACTCCGCCGGGACCGGCCGTGAGCTCCAGGGGCTGCGCACCTACAAGGACATCGGGGGGATTGCCCGGCGGGCGACGCTCGTCAAGAGAATCCGGCAGGAACAACAGGCCCGGAATACGGCGGTCTGGCTGGTGGACGTCGGCGACTACTCCGACGGCACGCCGTTCTCCATCGAGTACCACGGTGAGGCCGACGTGGCCGCGATGAATGCCACCGGGTACGACCTTGGCACGCTCGGCAACCACGAGTTCAACAACACCGCGGCGCAACTCCGGAAGCTCATGGCGGCGACGAAGTACCAATTGGTCGGTTCGAACATGACCGACCGTGCAACCGGCAAGCCCCTGCTCGCGCCGTTCGTGATCAAGAAGGTCGGAGCGGTCCGCGTGGGCGTGTTTGGGCTCATGACGCGTGAGGCCGGCACCTACCCGGCAGGCAAGGAAGCCGTCGACGTCAGCGACGAGATCGAGTCGGCCCGGAAGACGGTGGCGACGCTCAAGCCGCAGGCCGACATCATCGTGCTGTTGTCCCACGCGGGCGAGGACGTGGACGAGCGGCTGGCCGCCGAGGTGCCGGACATCGACGTGATCGTCGGTGGGCATTCTCATTCGCGCCTGCCATCGGGCAACTTCGTCTGGCGCTCGGAGGACCTCCGTGCGACCGACGCGAACGGCACCGTGATCGTGCAGGCCCACCAGTGGGGCGGCGAGGTCGGCCGGCTCGACCTGCTGTTCGAGCAAGACGACAAGGGCGCCTGGCACGTGGACCGGTACCGCGCCCGCCTGCTACCGGTGGGCGCAGACATCACCCCTGATCCCGGCGTCGCGGCGGTCGTCGATCAGTTCTGGGCGCCCATTTCCTCCCGCTACGGTGAAGTGATCGGGCAGGCGTCCGGCGAGTTCAGCAGCCGCGGCGACGATGCCGCGGAGTACAACCTGATGGCGGATGCACTGCGCGAGACCTTCGCCGCCGATTTTGCGATGGAGAACCTGGGGGGCATCCGCGCTCCGCTCCTGCGCGGTACCATTACGCGCGGCGACCTGGTCACCCTGGACCCGTTCAACAACACGGTCGTGCTGTTCAAGGCCACCGGCCGCGAGATTCGTCAACTGCTCGAACGGCGGTCGCCTGCCGTGTCGGGGTTGAGGTACCGCGCGCAGAACGGAAAGCTGCTCGAGGTGACGATTGGCGGCCAGCCGCTCGACGACAACAAGACATACGACGGAGTGACCAACTCGTACTTCGCGGGCTCGGCTCTCAAGGGCATGACCATGAAGGACACGGGGAAGCCTCGCCTGGACACGCTCATCGCCTACATCCGCCAGAAGGGCACGGTCGCGCCGGCGTACGACGGCCGCCGGGTCGTCGTGCGGCAGTAGGTTACATTTCCCACGTCGAGGAGCCTTCATGCCTTCTCTTGCAGACACGACGAAACCGGCCCGCAGCGGCTTCCCTGCCACCTTCTGGGTGGCCAACGTCATGGAGCTGTTCGAGCGGGCCGCGTACTACGGCCTCAACTCGGTGCTCGCGATTTACCTGAGCGCCAACGTCGCGAACGGCGGCCTCGGCTTCGACGAGCAGGCCGTCGGCTTCCTCCAGGGCATCGTCTACGCCGCGACCTACGTGCTGCCGATCCTCGGCGGCGCGCTGGCCGACCGGTACGGCTATCGCCGGATGCTGCTCGTGGCCTTCTCGCTGCTCTGTGCCGGCTACTTCGGCGCGGGCTACATGTCCACCTACGCGATGGTCTTCCTGGCGCTGCTGGTGATGGCCACCGGGTCAGGCCTCTTCAAGCCGATCATCTCCGGCACGATTGCCCGCACGACCGATGAGAGCAACTCGGCGTTCGGGTTCGGGATCTACTACTGGATGATCAACCTTGGCGCCTTCGTCGCGCCGCTCGTCGTCTCGTATCTGAAGGGCTTCTCCTGGCGATACGTCTTCATGGCCTCGGCGCTCTACACCGGCCTGATGCTCCTGCCTACCGCGTTCATCTTCCGGGACCCGCCCGCGGCCGCAGAGCACGAAGAAGCTGAAGGAGGTTCTCGTCGGCGCCATGGAAGTGCTGGGCGACGCCCGCTTCATGCTGATGGTCGTCGTGTATTCCGGCTTCTGGATTCTCTACTTCCAGAACTTCGGCTCGGTGCTGTGGTACCTCCGCGACTTCGTCGACAAGGCGCCCGTCAGCGCGGCGCTCACCTCGGCCTTCCAGGCCGCCGGCCTACCCTGGACCTTCACCTTCGACGCCGAGCACGTCACCGTCATCAACGCCGGGACGATCATCCTGTTGCAGGTGATCGTCAGCCGCATCGTGAAGGAACGTCCCGCGCTGGCGACCATGGTCACCGGCATGTCGATTGGCGCGGTCGGGTTCCTCTGCCTCGCCTCGTCACAGAACCCATGGGTCTTCATCCTCGGCATCGCCGTCTTCTCGATTGGCGAGATGACCGCGCACCCGAAGTACTACAGCTTCGTCGGCCTCGTGGCTCCGCCCGACCGCAAGGCGGTGTACATGGGCTACGCGTTTCTCTACGGCGTGTTCGGCTCGCTGCTCGGCTCGAACCTGGGGTCGTTCCTCTACGCGCGGATTCTCAAGCCCGCGATGAATACGCCTGAGGCGCCGGGACGCGCTCGCCTCTTCTGGCTGCTCTTCGCGGTCCTCGACGTCCTCGCGGCCGGCGGCCTGGTGCTGTTCGCACGGCGGTTCGGCCGCGACACGCCGGAAGCACGGCACGGCGCCCGGCCGTACATGAGCTTCGTGTACGTGCTGATTGCGTTGCTGGGCGGCGCTTTCCTGTACATCGCCTACACGACGGCGCACGCCACGCAGGCGGCCTCCGGCGGCTCGCTCGTGTTCCTCATGTTCAGCAACCGCACGGCAATCCAGGCGCTGATCTTCCTCGCGCTCGGCGGCGGCGGGCTGTACATGAACAACCGGGGATAGCCTGGAGGGTACTGACGAGTGACGACTGGCGAGTGATGAGTGACGATTGACGGGGGTCGTCATGGCATTCGCCATTCGCCACTCGCCAATCGTCATTCGCCATTGCGTTCGTCGTCTCTACGCCCTCGCCGCCCCGTCCTTCCCGCCCCGTCCACCCGTCCTCCCCTCTCGCTATAATCCAGGAATGGCTATCATGCGCCTCTGCGCCTTCGTCGCCGTCCCGATGGCCCTTGCGGCCTTGGCCGGCGCCCAGCCGCCGAAAGCCGCCCGCAACGTCCTGCCCTTCAAGCCGACCGAAACGACGCTGCCCAACGGGCTCCGCGTGATCGTCGTCCCCACGGGCTTTCCCAATATCGTCTCGATCCAAATCCCGGTCCAGACCGGGTCGCGCAACGAGGTGGAGCCCGGCCGTTCCGGGTTCGCGCACTTCTTCGAGCACCTGATGTTCCGCGGAACGCCCACGACGCCGCCCGAGAAGTACCAGGAAATCATGGTCAAGGCGGGCGCGCGCGAGAACGCGTGCACCGGCGACGACGTCACGACCTACTACGCGACCTTCGCGAAGGAAGACCTCGACCAGATGCTCCAGGTCTACGCGGACATGTTCCAGAACCTGGCGTACTCCGAGGCTGACTTCAAGACCGAGTCGCGCGCCATCCTCGGGCGAGTACAACAAGAACAGCGCGAACCCGCTCCGGAAGCTGTTCGAGGTGCAGCGCGACCGCGCGTTCACCAGCCCACACCTACAAGCACACGACGATGGGCTTCCTCAAGGACATCGAGGACATGCCCAACCAGTACCAGGTACTCGAAGGTGTTCTTCGGCCGCTGGTACCGGCCGCAGTTCACGACGCTCATCATCGCCGGCGACGTCGACGCCGACCGCGGTGATGCCGCTGGTGCAGAAGTACTGGGGCGGCTGGAAGCCGGGCGCGGCCGCTTCCGTCCAGGTGCCTGCTGAACCGGCGCCCAAAGGCCCGGCCTACGTGCACGTCCCCTGGGCCACGCCGACGCTGCCCTACCTGGCGGTCGGCTTCCGCGCGCCCGCGTTCTCCGAGACGGACAAGGACTACGCGGCGATGGACATGGTCGCGGCGCTCTACTTCGGCGAGACGTCGGACCTCTACAAGAAGCTTGTCGTGAACGAGCAGAAGGTCGACCAGTTCTTCGCGGACAACCCGGGGAATGTCGACCCCGCCTTGTTCACCGTGCTCGCGCGGGTGAAGAAAGCGGACGACGCCATCTACGTGCGTGACGAGATCCTCAAGACCGCCGCGCAGGCACGGTCGGCCCTGGTATCCGCGAATCGCCTCGACGAAGCGAAGTCGTTCAACCGCTACAGCCTGGCGCGCGGGCTCGACAGCACCGAGCGGGTTGCGGAGCTGCTTGCCCGCTTCGTGCATTACCGCCGGTCCTACGACACGATCAACCACCTGTTTCGCGTCTACGACGCCCTGACGCCCGCGGACCTTCAAGCCGCCGCCGGCAAGTACTTCACGGACGCAGGCTTGATCCTCACCACCCTGTCGAAGGAGCCGCTCGCCGACGGCATCGCGACCGCGCCCGCGATCGCTTCGATGCAGGCACCTTCGCCCGCCTCGACGAACGCGGCGGCGACCGCGCCGCGCCCGGGTGGCAACCAGCCACGGCCGGTCGCACCAGGCCGTGACGACACGATCCCCGCCGCCAGCGCGTTCCCGCTGGTCGTCCAGAAGTCCGTCACGCCCCAGCTCGACATCAAGCTGCTCTTCGCCGCGGGCTCCGCTGCAGATCCCGCTGGCAAGGAAGGCCTGGCGTTTCTCTCCGCCGCCATGATCGCCGAGGCGGGATCGAAGGCGATGACGATCGACGAGATCAACGCGGCCCTCTACCCGATGGCGGGATCGTTCACCGCGCAGGTGGACAAGGAGATGACCACCTTCACGGGGATGGTCCACCGCGACAACTGGCCGCGCTTTGCCGACGTCGTGCTGCGGCAACTGCTCGCGCCCGGGTTCAGGGAGGACGACTTCCGCCGGCTCAGGGAGGCGCAGCTGAACGCGCTCGTCGAGGACCTGCGAGGCGAACAACGAGGAGGAACTCGGCAAGGAACGGCTCCAGGCCAACATCTTCAGCGGGACACCCTACGGTCACCCGGCGCTCGGCACCGTGGCCGGCATCAATGCGATCACGCTCGATGACGTCAGGGCGTTCGTCGCCCGGACTTACACCCAGGCGAACCTGAGCCTGGGTCTGAGTGGAGATCTGCCGGACACGCTCGCCGCCTCGCTCAAGGCTGAACTGGCGATCCTGCCGCCCGGCCAGAAGGCGGCGGCAGCGGACTGGACCGTCAAGAGCCGGTCCGGCATGGAAGTGGAGATCATTCGGAAGGACACGCGCGGCACGGCGATCTCGCTGGGGCTGCCAACCGACGTCACGCGCGCGCACCCGGATTTCGCCGCGCTTTCGGTGGCCCGCGTCTGGCTCGGCGAGCACCGCGCGTCGAGCGGCCGGCTGTTCCAGCGCATTCGCGACGTCCGCGGGATGAACTACGGCGACTATGCGTACATCGAGGCGTTCCCGCGCGGGATGTACCAGTTCTTCCCCGATCCGAACCTCGCGCGGCGGCGGCAGATCTTCGAAGTGTGGATCCGGCCGGTCGTGCCCGAGAACGCCCACATGGCACTGCGCATCGCCATCCACGAACTCGATCAACTGGTGAAGAACGGCCTCTCTCAGAAGGACTTCGAGGAGGCCCGCGGCTACCTGATGAAGAACGTTTTCGTCATGACGGCCACGCAGGACGAGCAGCTGGGCTACGCGCTCGACTCGGCGTGGTACGGTATCGACGAGTTCACCAGCTACATGCGCGCAGCGCTCGGCCGCCTGACGCTCGAAGAGGTGAACACCGCCATCCGGCGGCACTGGTCCGCGCGGGACCTGTCGGTCGTCATCATCGCCAATGACGCCGAAGGCTTGAAGCAGGAGCTGGCCTCCGACGCGTTCTCACCGATGAAATACGACGGCGAGAAGCCCGCGGCGCTGCTGGAAGAGGACAAGGTGATCGGATCGAAGAAGCTCGGCATCGACAAGGCCAAGATCCGCATCACGCCGGTCGAGGAGGTATTTCGCTAGTCGACGGAGGCGGAGCAGTCCACGCAGTCGGCCCGACTCAGTTGACTCGGTGGACTCCGTCGGACTCGGTGGACTCCGGGACGTGAGACTCCGTGGTCCGTGACTCCGTGACTCCGTGACTCCGTGACTCCGTGGACTCCGTAGACTTCGTCGACTCCGTAGACTTCGTCGACTCCGTAGACTCCGTCGACTACTTCTTGCCCAGCAGCCCACTCTTCAAGTCCGCGTTCGGCGGCTTGGGGCCGAGCCACATCGCGAACACGAGCTGGCCGAAAGCCGGGCCGGCAATCGTCACTTTGTCCTTGCCCCGCACGGTCACGGTCGTGCCGGTGCCCGGCAGGTAGGTCACGACCATCTGCTCCTTCTCGTGCATCGTCTCGAGCGCCTTCAGGAACTGCCCGATCTCGGCCTGCAGCGCGTTCGCCTTGTCCGGCGCGTTGTTCTTGAGCGCCTCGTCGAACGCCTCGGTCATCTGCTCGCGCGTCACCTCCGAGCGGACGAACTGCAGCACGATGCGCTTGGCGCTGTCTGCCTGGATGATCGCGTTCGCGTCAGCAGACTTCTTCTCGAGGTACAGCCCGGCTACGTACACCTTGACGAAGAACTTCGACCGGATGCCCATTCCGTTCAGCACGAGCGTCTTGTTGCCGACGGTCACAGTCTCCGGCAGGGTGACGTTGGCGAGCGTGTCCGCCAGCACGGGCAGCGACAGGGCGAGCAGCGCCGCCACGAGAAGTAGGGCTCCTCTGCGCATTCAATCCTCCTCTATCGACTGCCACAGCACCGGACGTCAGTCCCATGCCTGGCGGCAGCCGGGCCGGCATCATACAACAGCTGGGCCGTGCGGCCGAGGGTTATACTGCGGCGACGATGCTTTCTGAATCCCTGCGGACCGCTCTCGTCAACCTGCTGGGAGCGGAGCGCGTGCTCACCCGGCCGATTGACCTCGCGGCGTTTGCTTCCGACGCGAGCGTGTACCGGATGGTGCCGGCCGCCGTCGTCCGGCCCGCCGGCACGGAGCAGGTCCGCGGATTATTCGGGCTGAGCCGCGAGCACGGGGTTCCTCTCACCTTCAGAGCGGCCGGGACGAGCCTCTCGGGGCAGGCGGTCACCGAGGGACTGCTCGTGGACCTGTCGCGCGACTGGCGGGCCGTCGAGGTGCTCGATGCTGGCCGCCGTGTCCGGGTCGAGCCAGGCGTGATCGGCGCGGCGGTGAACGCCCGCCTCCGGCCGTTCGGCGCGAAGATCGGCCCCGACCCGGCATCCATCCAGGCATGCATGATGGGCGGCATCCTGGCGAACAACTCGAGCGGGATGTGTTGCGGCGTCGCGCAGAACGCCTACCACACGATCGACTCGCTGGAACTGATGCTGCCGTCCGGAACGCTGCTCGACACGGCCCGCCCGGACGCCGACGAGGAACTCGCCGGGCGGGAGCCGGCTCTGCACGCGGGGTTGGCTGCGCTCAGGCGCGAGGTGGCGTGCAACGACGCCCTTCGCAGCCGCATCCGGGCGAAGTACCTTCGCAAGAACACCACTGGCTATTCGCTGAACGCGCTTGGTCGATTTCGACCGTCCCGTCGACATCCTGCGCAACCTGGTGATCGGATCCGAAGGGACGATCGCGTTCATCGCGCGCGCCGTGCTCCGGACCGTTCCCGAACGGCCCGTCAAGTACACAGGGCTGCTGCTCTTCCCCGGAATCGCCGAGGCGTGCGACGCGATTGTCCCGCTCCGCGATGCCGGCGCGGCGGCTCTCGAAGTGATGGACCGGGCCGCGCTGCGCTCGGTCGAAGACCAGGACGGGATCCCGGGCGACATCCGCACGCTGCCCGGCGCGGCGGCCGGCCTTCTCGTCGAATTCCAGGCGGAATGCGAAGAGGACCGGCCGGCGATCGAGCGGCAAGCCCTTGAAGTCGTGGCCGGTTTCGACCTCCTTGTCGCCCCGCGATTCAGCCACGACGCCGGGCAGCAGGCTGCGCTGTGGAAGATCCGCCAGGGGATGTTCCCCTCGGTGGGCGCGGCCCGCCAGCGGGGGACGGCCGTCATCATCGAGGACGTGGCTTTCCCCGTGGAGCGGTTGGCCGAAGCGGTCCTCGACCTCCGCGCCCTGTTCGGCCGGCATGGCTACGACGAGGCCATCATCTTCGGCCACGCCAAGGACGGGAACCTGCACTTCGTGCTCACCCAGTCGTTCAACGACGACCGGCAGGTCGCGCGGTACGCCCGGTTCATGGACGAGGTCGTGGGCCTGGTCGTGGGCAAGTACGACGGGGCGCTGAAGGCGGAGCACGGGACCGGCCGGAACATGGCGCCCTTCGTCGAGACCGAGTGGGGCGAAGAGGCTTACACGGTGATGCAGCGGGTGAAGGCGTTGGCCGACCCCCAGAACCTTCTGAATCCCGGCGTGATCCTCTCCTCCGATCCGAAGGCGCACCTGGCGCATCTCAAGACGCTGCCGGAGGTCGACGGCGAGGTCGACAAGTGCATCGAGTGCGGCTACTGCGAGCCGCGATGCCCCAGTCGCGATCTCACCTTGACGCCCCGCCAGCGCATCGTCGTCCGACGTGAGCTCGCTCGGCTTGCGGCCAGGCCTCATGCGCCGGGCTACTCGGCGGAGTCGATCGAGGTGGACTTCCCGTACGAGGGTCTCGACACCTGCGCGGTTGACGGCCTGTGCGCGACCGCCTGCCCGGTCGGCATCGACACTGGCCAGCTGACCAAGCGGCTGCGAGCGACGCGCCACGGCGCGCTGGGCCGCTGGGCCGCCGGCTGGGTCGCCCGCCACTTCGTCCTGGTCGAATCGGCGGTCCGAGCGGCGCTCGCGACCGGCCGCGTCGTCTCGTCGGTGGGCGGCAGCCCGCTGATCGGCGCGGCGTCCCGGCTGCCGCGGCTCGCAGGGCTGCGGACCCCAACCTGGCTGCCCCCGATGCCCGGGCCGGCACCCGCCCTCCGCGGCGAAGGCCGGCCGCCGAACGCCGCCGCCGTGTACTTCCCGTCGTGCCTCTCACGGACGATGGGTCATCTGCCCGGTGAGCAGACGGAACTCTCGTTGGTGGACGCGATGCGGCGCGTCGCGTCGCGCGCCGGCGAGCCGGTGTTCGTCCCGGAGGATGCTGCCGGCCACTGCTGCGGCGTGCCGTTTTCGTCGAAGGGATACGCGGACGCGCACTCGGTCACGGTCAACCGGACGATCGAGCGTTTCTGGGCCTGGTCCGACGAGGGACGGCTACCGGTCCTCGTGGACACGAGCCCCTGCGCGTACGGGCTGCGCACGTGCCGGCCGGCGCTCACGTCGGAGAACCAGGCCCGCTTCGACCGCCTGACGGTCCTCGACGCGGTGCAGTTTGCTGCCGACCGGCTGCTGCCGCGACTGGTCGTGCGGCGGCGCCAGGGGACCGTCGTTCTCCACCCCGTCTGCTCGGTCGTGAAGATGGGCCTCACGCCGCTCCTCGAGCGCGTAGCAGCGGCCTGCGCCGATCGTGTGGTCGTGCCGCTCGATGCCGGGTGCTGTGCGTTCGCGGGCGACCGCGGGTGGCTGGTGCCGGAACTGACGGCATCTGCGACCGCCAGCGAGGCCCGCGAGGCGAAGCACGCACGGGCCGACGGGTGCTATTCGAGCAGCCGGACCTGCGAAATCGGCATGACCCGCGCCACCGGTCAGGTCTACCGGTCGTACCTCTACCTGCTCGAATGGGCCACGAGCGAACCGTAGGACAGGCGTCCCGCCTGTCGGTGGTAGGACAGGCGTCTCGCCTGTCTGGGGTAGGACAGGCGTCCCGCCTGTCTGAGCGTCAGTTTCCCCCGGGACCCTGTGCGGTCCGGGCTACGCACCGCCCGCTACTTGGGAACCTGAACGTCCGTCGTCACCTGGAAGCGGCGGAAATTCGAGTATTGCGCAACGCATTCGAGCTTCGCCTCGGGGGTGGTGGCCGTCTCGCGCATCTCGGACGGCACCCAGACATCGCCCAGCTTCTCGTTCTGCCGGTAGGAGACGAGAATCTCGACCGACGATCCGCCGGCGTCCAACCGCAGCGACGTTCGCAATACGCGACCGTCCGCCGGGTCGATCCAGTAGCTGCCCTCCGCCGGAAGGTCCGCGTCCGCGTTTCTGACCAGCGTTGGCCTTCCGCGCTCTCGGTACTCCACGTGCCACACCGCCACCCCGTCGATCGACGCATCCCCTGCCTTCCGGAAGGCGAACCGATCCCGGTTCGTTGGATGCAGGAACATCAACGCCAGCGTCGGCAGGTTGGTGTTGCGCGTGTAGCCGATGTTGTAACGGGCGCTCTCGTTCAGGATCTCGTTGGCGCGGTCCCGCGCGGAGTTCGGCGACTCGAGGAAGAGCTTCTGCAGTCGCTGATCGCGCTCGCGCACCTTTTCCCCGTCCACCTCGAACACGTCGCGGAATGGCATCCAGCCGGCGAGTTCCGGCGCCTTGACCAGCAGGTAGTCCGAGCGCAGCTCGCGTTTCGATTCCAGCGCCCACTCTCCGCGCTCAACCAGTTCGCGCGAGACCACGGTCCCTCGCGCCTTCCACTTCGAGAGCGTTTGCTGGTAGCGCTCCTCGGCCACGAGGCCGGAAAAGTTCGTCTCGTATGCCGCAACGTACGCCGACGCCCGCGCGGCCATCGCTTCGACCTCGGGCGGCGTCACCTCGATCTCCCGGACTTTCGGCGCAGCGGCCGGCCGGGCATCCCGGGCCCGGTCCGCCGCGGTGACAACACCGGCCTTCGGCACGGGCGGCCGCGGAATGACATATTGCCTTCTCGCCCGCACCTCCAATCCCGGGCGCGCCACTTTCACGTCCACGAAGTGGGGGTTGCCGTCGCGGTCCGCAGGGGTGACCTCGATGCTGAGCAGGTAGGAGGCCGCCATCTCCATCGCGACCCGGTCCATGCTCGACTCGACGGTGCCGATGGCACGAACGAGCGTGCCTCCTGCGCTGGCGGTCAGGTTCTCCACGCCGTCGGCCTCCACGCGCTCGTCGTCCACAGCGCTCGGCGACTGACGCGTTCGCACGTTTCCGGCGGACATCGTCTCCACGAAGATCGTGTAGAGCGACACCTGGCCGCGACCGAAGGCTGCAGACAGCCGCGAGAACGACTCGCTGGATTCCGGCATCGGCATCCCGCCGGACACGAGCACCATCGTCTTCGGACCGTCGAGCTGTCGAAGGCCGTCGGCCAGCTGATGGAGTGCGTCGAGCGACCGCTGGCTGCGCAGGCGCGTCTGCAACGCAACGTCGTGCGCCTCGGCCAGGACGTCTTTCACACAGTGAAGATCGATCCAGTCCGGGTAGCTGCCGCGGCATTCGCGATCGACCACTTTCTTCACGGCATTCGGGTCGTTGCGCGCGATGTCGAGCGCTTCCGAGACGCCGATCCAGTAGGCGCCGCCGCCCTGGTTGGAGTTGCCCGCGATGACCTGGCGCAGCGCCTTCCGCACGTCGCCCCGGTTGGTGGTCAGCGCGAAGGTGCTCTGCAGGCGCGGGATCGTGACGAGGCCGGCCCGGTCGGCGGGCGCCAGCCGATCGAGGAACTGCTCGGCGGCGCGGCGAACGACCAGGCCGCTCCCCGCGTCCATGCTGTCCTCGTCCACGACGATCACCACGTCGCGACCGACGGCAGGCGGCGCGGGCGCTGTCGCCCGAGGCGGAGGCGGTTCGGAGACACCAGGACGTCCGGCAAGGCGCATGGCATGCGAGACGAGTTGGGCCGACGAGACCTGGCGCGGCTTGCGGTCGACCGCGACGCTGAAGTCGGAGGCGGCGAGTCCGGTCACCGGCCGGCCCGAGGCGTCGACGACGGTGACGTCGATGACGACGACCTCGACGCCCGAGCGGAAGGCGCCCTGCTGGGCGCGCGCAGCGGCCCAGCCACCGAGGCAGCATATCCCTGCGACCAGCCCCACCGCGATCGTCACGTGTTTCCCACGCCGAATCATGACCCTCCCAATCCGCCGGCCCGCCACCGCGCGCGCAGATGCTACCAGAAACCCGGCCTGTCCCCGTAGGACAGGCGTCCCGCCTGTCTGAGCCCAAGAGATGGGACAGGCGTCCCGCCTGTCTGAGCGTCAGAGCTGGGACAGGCGTCTCGCCTGTCTGAGCCCCAGAGATGGGACAGGCGTCCCGCCTGTCTGAGCGTCAGAGGTGGGACAGGCGTCTCGCCTGTCTGAGCGCCAGAGATGGGACAGGCGTCCCGCCTGTCTGAGCGTCAGAGGTAGGACAGGCGTCTCGCCTGTCTGAGCGCCAGAGGTGGGACGGGCGTCTCGCCTGGCCCCGGCAGAAACTGCCTTTTATGCTCCTCGGCACCGTGCTCGATTTTGCCGCGTTCAACTGCCCATCGTCGTGTTTCCGGGCAATTCCTAACCGGCAACCGGCTTGCAGCGGAGCGTTCCATGCCTACCTTCTACCACCGCCATCTGCCTCACTGGCGGGTCGAGGAAGACGTACCGTACTTCGTGACTTGGAGACTGCGGCAAGGACAACCGCCGCTGGAAGACCATGAGCGCGACATCGTGGCCGGCGCTCTTCGCCACTTCGATCACCGGCGGTACGAACTTCTCGCGTGGGTGGTGATGCACGACCACGTCCACGTCCTGCTCGTTCTGGCTCACGACGAAGTCCTCTGGCGCGTGCTGCATAGCTGGAAGTCGTTCACGGGCCATCGACTTCGCAGCCTGGGCGACCGGCCGATTCCCGTATGGCAGGACGAGTCGTTCGACCGGATTGTCCGCGACGACAGGGAACTCATCGAGAAGGTCCGGTACATCGAGACCAACCCGAGAAAACGATGGCCCGAGTTGGGCGAGTACCGCTGGGTGTGGCATCGCTGGATGGAACAGACGGAATGGAGGGACGATGACGAACGGGACGCGTGTGCGGGCGACCTGAGAGGCGAGACGCGTGTGGCACAGGCCCCGACAGGCGGGACGCCTGTCCTACCGTTCTGACCGTCACCCCAGCAGTCGCTTCAGGTAGCTGCCGAGGACTTCCAGGCGGTAGGCGCCGAGCACCGGGTTGTGGTAGCCGATCGCGCGCTCGGCGGAGCGCAGGTCCAGGAGGTTCCTCATCGGCTCGAACTGGTGCCCCTCGTGCCACTCGTTGAAGGAGTTGATGTAGACGAGGAAGAATCCGCGCGCCGCGTTGGCGAAGGCGAGGTCCGTCTGCAATGCCACCGTCGCCTGCAGTGAGTCGAGGATGCGAGCCGCTGACAGGCGCGCCGCGGCCGCGTGTCCCACCGGCGCGGACCAATTCAGCCAGTCCGCGTCCGGGACGAACCGTGGCGGTTGGTAGCACGATCCCGCCGCCACTCGCCGCTGCTCGATGCCATCGAACCCCGGGTTGGTGTTGAAGGAGAAGACCAGGCCGCGTGCGCCACACTCGGCCGCGAACGAACGCCAGCCGGTTGGCTCCACGTAGTTGTCGTAGATCGCGATCCCGTCGAAGCCGGACGCCGGCGTCCGCCCGAAGTCGAGCGAATCGGCGAGAAGCCGCACGTGATCGAACTCGTGCCGGAGCGTTTCGCGCACCGAATCGGTCACCCGCCGCCAGTCGCCGTCCTGCGTGTAATCGGGCACAGGAAACGTCGTGCCGTGACAATCGGTGACGGTGCGAGGAAGGATCGTGCGGAAGGACTTGAACACCGGGCCGCTGCGTCCGTTCGCGTCTTGGAGCAGCAGGAAGCAGTCCCAGTGCCGCTTCTCGCCGTACTCGCGCAGCAGGTACAGGACGTCGCGCGCGTACGCGTCAGCCCGCCGATCGGTGTAGGGCTCGAGGTGGAACGCGACGTGGACGTCGTGCGCCCGCATCACGTCCATGACTCGGTGCGCCACAGCGTCGGTGTCGCTCCCCTGCCCCCACCAGCTGATGTTGATCGCGCCAGCACCCGAGGCCGCAATCCACTCGGCATGCCGCTCGATGATCTTGAGATCGGCCGAATCGTAGGCGCCGAGCGCCGGCATGTAGTTCGACGCCAGGTCCACCGGCGGCACCCGATCGGCCTCGTTCCAATGCCGCCATGGGTTGGCGCCGTACCACGGGTAGTACTCGAAGACGAAGTGGCGCCGGATGTCCCCGAAGCGGCCGCGTAGCGCCGCGCCCGTGGCCTCCCAGTCGAAGGTCGGGCCCGGCAGCGTCCGCCGCTCGAGAACGGGTCGGAGGTCCCCGCCGCGCAGGGCGGCCGTGACGGATGAATCGCCCCGCCGTTGCAGTGAGGGATCGGCAAACCCGAGTGCCGACCGCGGAGTGCCGGCGGCACCAGCCCAACACGGCGTGACCGGCCGGTCGAAGACCGAGCCAGCTGGCGGCAGGGCGGCCAGTCGCAACAGAAATTCCCGGCGAGACAGGCTCATGGCGACCTCGCTCATTATCCACCACGCTGCCGCATGGCTCCATGCCGTCTCGACTCGCGCGGGCCGAGCCGGAGATGCGAGAGGCCGTCGGTGACAGGCGAGGCACTTTGTCCGGCACCTCTGACGCTCAGACGGGCGGGACTCTGTCCCGCTCCTCTGACGCTCAGACAGGCGGGACGCCTGTCCTACGGTCCGTCGCCAAGACAGCCGAGACGCCTGTCCGGCACCCCTGACGCTCAGACAGGCGAGACGCCTGTCCTACGACAGGCGGGACGCCTGTCCTACAGGTGACAAGGCTGCACCGAGCAGATAGCATGGGTTTCTTCAAGGAGTTGTAGTGGAAGACAACGTGACGACCACGCCGTCAGGCTTGAAGTACATGGACCTCGTCGACGGCACCGGCCAGGAGGCGCAGCAGGGGCACCGCGTCAAGGTGCACTACACCGGGTGGCTGAAGGATGGCAGGAAGTTCGACTCGTCCCTCGACCGCGGGCAGCCGTTCGAGTTTGCGCTCGGCGCCGGACGAGTCATCAAGGGATGGGACGAAGGCGTCGCGGGCATGAAGGTCGGCGGCAAGCGGAAGCTGATCATCCCGCCGGACCTCGGCTATGGCGCTCGGGGGGCCGGCGGCGTCATTCCACCCAACGCGGAGCTGACCTTCGACGTGGAACTGATCGGCGTCGCCGGCTGACGGGCGAGTGCGGACACCGGGCTGGCCTGGGGGTTGGCCGCGACACCTGACGCCGAGACAGGCGAGATGCCTGTCCTGCTGCTCTGACGCTCCGACAGGCGGGACGCCTGTCCTAGGTCCGTCGCCAAGACAGCCGAGACGCCTGTCCTGCTCCTCTGACGCTCCGACAGGCGAGACGCCTGTCCTACGGACCGTCGCCGAGACGGCCGAGACGCCTGTCCTGCTGCTCTGACGCTCCGACAGGCGAGACGCCTGTCCTACGGACCGTCGCCAAGACAGCCGAGACGCCTGTCCTGCTCCTCTGACGCTCCGACAGGCGAGACGCCTGTCCTACGGACCGTCGCCAAGACAGCCGGGACGCCTGTCCTGCTCCTCTAACGCTCCGACAGGCGAGACGCCCGTCCTACGGTCCGTCGCCAAGGCAGCCGAGACGCCTGTCCTGCTCCTCTGACGCTCCGACAGGCGAGACGCCTGTCCTGCTCCTCTGACGCTCCGACAGGCGGGACGCCTGTCCTACGGTCCGTCCACGAAGCGGGCGATGAGGCTCGCCGCGCCGGGCGACACCTCCAGGAACCGGAGGCCCATCCCCATGCCGGGCATGCTGTACCGCACCTCGGCCTGCACGCTGACCTCCTGCTCGAACATGGTGAAGCGCAAGCAGGTGCGGGCGCCGGGCGGCAAGACCATCCGCGAGTCGACGAAGGCGCCATCGATGCTCACGTCCGCCAACCGGACGTTGGCGTGCGCGACGTCCATGCCTTCGAGGTGCGCCTCGCAATAGAACGTCACCCGCCTCGAGTTCCGCCGCTCGCTCATCCCACGCCTCCCGACGCGACACAGTGCCCGCGCGCGCGTGATCCTCCGCCAGAATCCGCTTCCGCGCAAGGGCGATTCTCGACCCGCGCGATTCTTGACACGCGCGATTCCCGTGAAGGGATCGGGCGGAGACGACGATGCCCTCCCGGTGAGGAGGATGTCACCGGGAGGGCATCAGTGGCCCCGTCTTGCCCGTCCTTGCGCGTGCTCGGCCCGTTCTCACCCACCGATGATGGACGTCACCCTCACCTTCTTCGGCGGGGTGGGCCTGTTGGCCGCGTCCTGCTTCACCGTGTAGGTCTTGCCGCCGACCGTGATCGTCGTTGTCCTGGCTGTCGGGTTGCCGTTCTTGGCCACCTTGTAGCTCACGGCGCCCGTGCCGGAACCGCTTGGCGTCGTGACGGTGACCCACGTCGTATCGCTCGACACCGCCGTCCAGGCACAGCCCGTCCCGCAATTCACCGACACGCTTCCGGTACCGCCCTGCTGCGGGAACTGCTGCGAGATCGCCGCCGAGAGTGCATACGTGCAGGCTCCTGCCGCCTGCGTCACGGTGATCGACTTGCCGCCAACCGTCACCGCCGCGTTGCGTGCCGCCAGGGTGGTATTCGCCGCCACGGTGAAGGGCACGCCCGCGCTACCGCTGCCGCCCGCCGACTGCACCGTCACCCACGCCGCGTTGCTC
This sequence comes from uncultured Acidobacteriota bacterium, assembly GCA_963724775.1. Lineage (GTDB taxonomy): Bacteria > Acidobacteriota > Vicinamibacteria > Vicinamibacterales > Fen-181 > CAVRWB01. Next base: position 174,379 of record CAVRWB010000006.1, on the reverse strand, counting down.
GACGCCGTCCAACCGCACCCGGCCGGTGCGTCCACGTTGACCGCCCCGTTGCCGCCTGTCTCCGGGAAGGACTGGCTTGGCGGCGTCACGGCGTACGAGCATGCCATCGCCGCCTGGCTCACCGTGAACACCTGGCCGGCGATGCTGAGGGACGCCGATCTGGGACTCGTGGTCGTATTGGCCTCGACTGTAAACGGCACGACCGCCCCGCTTGGCGTCCCCACCCTCACCCACGCCGCGTTGCTCGACGCGGTCCACGCACAACCGGCGGTCGCCGTCACCGATACGCTCCCCGCGCCTCCCGTGTCGGTGAAGCTCTGCCCCGGCGACGACAGCCCATAGGTGCACGCCGCCGCGGCCTGTGTCACCGCGAAGGGCTGGCCCGCAATCATGAGCGTCGCGCTCCTGGGGCTCGCCACCGGGTTCGCCGCCACGCTGAACGCCGCCACGCTTCCGCCCGTCCCTCCCGCGGTGTTCATCGTCACCCACGTCGCGCTGCTCGACGCCGTCCACGTGCAGCCGCTGGCCGTCCCGACCGTCACCGAACCCGCTCCGCCGCCCGGCCCGACTGACTGGCTGGTGGACGACAGCGTGTAGGCGCACGGCGCCGCCGCCTGCGTCACGCTGAACGCCTGGCCGCCCGCCGTGATGGTCGCCGTCCTCGCGCTCGCCTCCGTGTTCGCCGCGACGCTGAAACTCACCGTTCCGCTGCCGCTGCCGCTCGTCGTCGCGACCGTCACCCATCCCGCGTTGCTGGCCGCGGTCCACGCGCAGCCGCCGCTCGACGTGAGCGTGATCGACCCGTTGCCGCCCGCCTCGGAGAAGCTCTGGCTCGACGAGGAGAGGGCGTAGCTGCAGGGAATCCCGGCCTGCGTCACGGTGAAGCTCCGGCCCGCGATCGTGAGGGCCGTCGTCCGCGCCGTGGTCGCCCCGTTCGCACCCACGCTCACCGTCACTCCGCCGCTGCCGGTACCTCCGGTCCCCGTCAACGTGGCCCACGCCGCGCCGCCCGCCGCCGTCCAGGAACAGCCGTTGCCGGCCGTCACCGCGACCGTGACCGTCCCGCCGTCAGCCGCGAAGCTCTGACTCGTGGGCGAGATCGAATACGTGCAGGGCACCGGCGCGCTCTGCGTGATCGTGACCGCCTGGCCCGCAATCGTGATCGTCCCGGTGCGCGACGTCGTTCCGGTGTTGGCAGCCACGCTGAAGCTGGCCGCGCCAGGCCCCGTGCCGCTCGCCGTGTTCAGCGTGAGCCACGAAAGGGTTTCGCTGGCCGACCAGCCGCATGCAGCTTCCCGTCGCCACCGTCACGGTGCCGCCCCCGCCCGCCTCGGTAAAGGTGAGCGACGTCTGGGACAGCGAATAGCTGCAAGCGGCGGCCGCTCCCTGCGTGATGCTGAACGTCTGTCCGCCGATCGTCAGGGACGCCGCCCGCGCGGTGCCGAGATTGGACAGCACCGTGAAGTTGACCACGCCAGCGCCGCTCCCGCTCGGAGTGCCCACCGTCACCCAAGTGGCGCTGCTTGTCGCTGTCCACGCGCATCCGGTACCCGCGTTGACGGTCACGCTGCCCGTGCCTCCGCCGGCCGCGAACGCCTGCGAGGGACTGCCCAGCGTGATCGTGCAGCTCTGGCTCTGGAAGGCAAACGTGTTGGAAGGATCGCTCGATGCGTTTCCGGTCGGCCCGATCGCGGCGACGCGCGCCTGGTAGCTGCCATCCGCCAGGGGGAAGGGCGCAACCAGCGTGGAGAAATCGACCCTGATCTTCCCATCCGCCTGCGCCGCGGGCTTGCCAAGGCTCGCCGTCGTAAACGGTTGCGAAGCCCCCAGCAAGTAGATCTGCAAGTCGTACCGCTGCACGAGCGGCTGGTTGTCCGCCGTGAGGGTGGAGTGGTCGGCCGACGGATCGAATTCCACGGTGCGGGGATTGACGACCGTCTGCGCCTGCGCAGGGACCGCCACCATCGCACACAGGAAGAGGAGGAATGCGAGGATCGATGCGGGCTTCATCAGGATCGTTCTCCGTGCCGCAGCAAGCCGCCGAACCTGACGGCGACCGCATCGTTCGCAACTTCTGTACCGAGCCGAGCCATATTACGGGCCAGTTTTTTGACCCAATTTCATGGCCTTGTTCGAGGATCGCGGCCGGTCCGGGCGAACGGAGATTACGATTTTGTGGGGTGGATCTCGCTTCTGCGCGGCGATCGCGGGACGCGTCCAAGCGATGACGGCAAGTCGATTTGCCGGAAGATGCCCGCGGCGCAGTCGCCAGCGTACAAAGATGGCTGGCAGCTTGTGAAACGTCGCACGAGGAAAGAAGCGCGCCGCGCTAGCGCGCAACGAGCACGGCGTCGGTCGATTCCGTCGGCGTGTAGGGCACATCGCCGACGGTGCCGTACGACTCGACGGACGCAAACCCCGCCTGGCGGAGCGCCGCTTCGAGTTCCGGCCGCGTCCACGCCCGAAGTTCCACGTTGCGGCTGGCCACCACTTCGAGCGGCGGGTCGCCCTGCGGCCGATAGCGGAGGGTCGTCGGGGTGAAGACGATGCGCCCGCCGCCGATGGGCGTCATCAACCGCAGGAACACGACTTCTCCACCGGCTTCGTCCGCGCCACGGAAGTTGAGCGGCAGGAAGCGAAGGTCTTTGCCGACGATCCGCTCGTAGTTGAGGACCTGGAGCAGGAAGGGGGCGCCGGCCCGAAGCCGCAGCCGGAGGCCGCGCAGCAACTCGAGGAGGTCGGCGTCGGTCGCGACGTGGGGCAGGGTGTTGCCCACGCACATGGCCGCGTCGAACGCTCCGTTGGTGAGGGAGGCTACTTGGACGATGTCGCCCGGCAGGAAGCGGAGGTTCGGGGGAAGCGGCGCCTCCGTCGCCTTGGCGAGCATCGCGGGCGAGGCGTCGATCCCGGTGACGTCGAACCCCTTGGAAGCGAGGAACCGACTGTGCTCGCCGGTGCCGCACCCGAGATCCAGGACCCGCCCCGCCGCCCCGAACACCCGCTGCAGGAACGGCCACTCGCGCTCGATCCGCTCGGGCCAGGCAATCAGCCGTCGGTAGTCCACCCTCGAGTACGGGTCGTCCGGGCGCATCGCTCTACCCCTGGGCCTGCTTCGGCCGCATGTTCGCGTGCGAGGATCTTCTTCCGCAGGCGGATCGTCTTCGGCGTCACCTCGACGAGCTCGTCGTCCTTGATGAACTCGATCGCCTGCTCGAGGCCCAGGATGCGCGGCGGAACCAGGCGGATCGCCTCGTCGGCCGTCGACGCCCGCATGTTCGTCTGCTTCTTCTCCTTCGTGACGTTGACGTCCAGGTCGTTCGCGCGGGCGTTCTCGCCGATGATCATCCCCTCGTAGACCTGCGGTGCCGGGCTCGATGAAGATCTCGCCGCGCTCCTGCAGGTTGTAGATGGCGTAGGCCGTCGCCGTCCCGGTCCGGTCCGCGACCAGCGCGCCGGTCGCGCGCGCCGGGATCGGCGCCGTGCCACGGCTCCCAGCCGGCGAACAGGTGGTTCATGATCCCGGTGCCCTTCGTGTCGGTGAGGAACTGCGACCGGAAGCCGATCAGCCCGCGGGTCGGGATGCGGAACTCCAGGCGGACCCGGCCGCTGCCGTGGTTGACCATGCGCGGTCATCGAGCCGCGGCGGGTCCCGACCTGCGCGATGACGACCCCCTGGAACTCCTCCGGCACGTCGATGACGAGGTCCTCGACCGGCTCCATCGATCTGGCCGTCGACGTCCTTGCGTCACGATCTCCGGCCGCGACACCTGCAGCTCGAACCCCTCGCGGCGCATCATCTCGATGAGGATCGACAGCTGCAGCTCGCCCCGGCCGACCACCTTCACCTGCTCCGGCGACCTCGGTATCCTCGACGCGGATCGAGACGTTCCCGAGCAGCTCCTTCGCCAGGCGGTCGCGGATGTTGCGCGACGTGACGTATTGCCCGTCGCGGCCGGCCATCGGCGACGTGTTGACGCCGAAGATCATCGAGACGGTCGGTTCGTCCACCGCGGTGGGCGGTATGGCCTCGGGCTGCTCGCGGTCGGCAATCGTCTCGCCGATGGTGATGTCCTCCATCCCGGCCACGCAGATGATGTCGCCCGCCGCCGCCTCGTCGATGTCCACCCGCTTGAGTCCGTCGAACGCGATACAGCTTCGTGACCCGCGTCGGCTGAAGGCTGCCATCCAGCTTGCAGACCGACACCTCGTCGCCGATCCGGACGCGACCGTTGAACACCCGCCCGATCGCGATGCGCCCGAGGTAGTCGCTCGAATCGAGGTTCGCCACCAGCACCTGCAGGCGGCCTTCGTTGTCGCCGCGCGGCGGCGGCACGTGCTGGACGATCGCGTCGAACAGCGGGCGCAGGTCCGGCCCCTGCTCGGCCGCGTCGAGGCTCGACGTGCCTGCCCGGGCGTTCGTGTAGAGCACCGGGAAGTCGAGCAGGTCCTCCGTGGCGTCGAGGTCGATGAACAGGTCGTAGACCTCGTTCAGCACCTCCTGGGCGCGCGCGTCGGAACGGTCGATCTTGTTGATGACGACGATCGGCGCGAGGCGGCGCTCGAGGGCCTTCCGGAGCACGAAACGCGTCTGCGGCAACGGCCCTTCCGACGCGTCCACCAGGAGCAGGACGCCGTCGACCATCGAGAGCGTCCGCTCCACCTCCCCGCCGAAGTCCGCGTGGCCGGGCGTGTCGACGATGTTGATCAGGAAGTCGTGGTAGTGGACCGCGGTGTTCTTCGCCAGGATCGTGATCCCGCGCTCGCGCTCGAGATCGGTGTTGTCCATCACCCGCTCCTCGACGCGCTCGTTCGCCCGGAACACGCCGCTCTGCCGCAGCAGCCCGTCCACCAGGGTGGTCTTCCCGTGGTCGACGTGAGCGATGATGGCGACGTTGCGGCGGAGCGGATTGGCGACGGAAGACGGGGTCTTTCGGTGCACAGGCATCCCACCAGTATAGCAGGCGGATCGCTCACACCCGGTACCGCTCGGCCTCCCGCGCGCGACTCCAGCGGGATTACGCGCGGGCAGGTGCGGTGACCTCGTCTTCCTCGACGCGGCCCCAGCCGATGGCCGCGATGCGGTGCTCGACCTGCGACAGGTCCTGCTCCAGCGCCTCGTAGTCCGCCACGAGGGCGATCCCGGGCCGCGGCGGTTGCGTGGCGAGGGCCGGGCGGGCGACGGTGCCCGGGCGAACGCCGAGCGCGTGCAGGCGCTCGGCCAGTGACGGATGGATGTCCGTCGGGTGAGGCACGGACAGGCTGCCGACGCCGAGCAGACGCTCCGTCCCGGCGCTCGCCGCTGCAACCTGCTCGAACAGGATGCTGGCGTTCACGTACTGGGTCCCCTCGACGACCGCCCGGTCCATTGCCGTCGCGACTGCATGCCACGCCGGTGTAAAAGCGTGCGCCTTCACCAACGCCGCGGCGAATGTCTCCCGTCCCACCACCGCGGCTGCGGATCGGTCTGCCGCCGCTTCCCGCTCTCGCCGCACGGCCGTCATGCCAGGCTCGAACGAGTCCATGAACAGCGACAGGACCGACAACGCCGGAAGGGCCGTGAGGCTGCGAATCCCGACGGCGTCCCGAGAGAGCGCCTGGATGGATCGCCGGGCTCCGGCGTACAGCGGCAGCAGTTCATGGCTCACCGCTTCCTCATCGCCGGCGAAGTGCGCGAGTTCGTGCGCGACCAGCCCGCGCAACTCCTCTTCCGAGAGAATCCGGGCGAGCGGCAGCGGAAGGTACAAGGTCCTTCCGGCTCGCCGGCCATCCAGGCAGACGACGGCCGCGTCGGTCACGAAGATACCGGGCGTGAGGCCCGCCACGATGTGATCGGGAGGCCGCGCGCCCGCGCGGCCCGCCACGTCGCGCACCCACTCCACGAGGCGCGACTGATCGCCGGGACTCAACTCCCGCGCGACGACCGATGCGCCTGCCCTCCGGGTGGCGGCCAACGCCACCTGGATCATGGATGCTGCCGCCGCGATGGTGGCGGCGGCAAGCGCCAGGACCATCGTGGCCGGCCAGCGCTGGATCACCTCGCCGAGGACGAACAGGCTGGCGATGCCCAGGGCACCGTGCAGGAGCACGAGCAGCACCAGGCCCGTGACCGTCGCATAGAGGCCAGCTTTGAAGGCGCGACGCAGCAGGTCGCGGCGCCGGCGGCATGCCGCGCCGGTTGCGGCGATCGCCGCCAGGAAGACGAGGCCGAGGACGCCGGTTGCGGACGAGGCGGTGGCGAGCGACGACAGGAGGTTGTAGGAGCGGCACGGGCGGACGCCGGCGGCGGTGCGCGGGTCTCCGCACAGAACCGGCAGAGAGTAGCGCGCGATGACCCGTTCGTCGGGCATCTGCCGCCGAACGAGGAACTGCCGCCGGAGTCCCGCCTGCCAGCGGCGATCCGACTCGTTGCGCGACGTGAGGGCCAGCGCCGTGCAGATCAGCGGAACGGCGAGCACGACGGCAAGCGGCTTGACGAAGCGCTGCACGGCGTTCCTCCGTTCAACGGCCGCCGCGGACCACCAGGACGGAGCAGTTCGCCGAAGCGACCGCGTGCTGCGCCAGCGCCTCCGCATCGTCGCCGCCGGCTTCCGGCACGCCGATCACCAGCAGGTCCGGCCGCTGCTCGGTCACGTGGCGCGCGATCTCGCCAGCCGGGTCGCCGGTCTCGACAGCCAGGTCGATCCCGACGCTCTCGACGTCGCCGAGCACGCGGTCGAGCCACTCGCGCGCCTCGGCCTCGATCGCTTCCTGGACTGCGGGCATTCCGGCAGTGCTCAGCTCGGAGGTCCAGTCGGCCTGGAGCGGCTCGCTCACGACGCGGAGCACCTCGAGAGCGGCATGCGTCGCCTGGGCCACGGCGTGAGCGGTGCGAACGGCCTCCGCGGATGCGGGCGAGAGATCGGCGTAGACGACGATGGCATTCAGGTTCGGCATGATTCCCCCCATTCTACCGTCCTCACACCTCACCCGCGTCTTCCGCCGGCTGGACGACGCGCTGCCAGGCGGTCGGCATTTCCGAGCGTATCGTCTCGACATGGTCGGGTGACGCGGCCACATCGAGCCAGCGCACGTAGTCCTCCAGGACCGGGCGACCGCCCGCGTCCCGGTGGAGATCGCCCCGCCGGGCCTCTTCGAGTTCCTGGTTCGCGGTCCCCCACGGCTCGCGCGAGAGCCGAACCAGGCGGGTCGCGTGCCAGCCGAGATCGATGCGTTCCTCGCCGGCGCTCAGGGCCGCATCCCGCGCTGCAGCGAGGCCGGACGCCGCCTGCCACCTATCGATCCCGCCGTTGGACGGCAGGTGGACGTAGTCGGGCAACGACCGGACCAGCCAGATACCGTGAGAACCGTTCGCCGCCATGATCCCGGCAACGGCCGAAAGGACCGCCTGTCCCCCCGCATCCGCGGGGAGCACCGCCATGACGCGCGATACGCTGCCCGTCGGGTGGTAGAGCGTGTAAACGAGGGCCAGCGCACCCGCCGCGGCGGTGAGCCGGAGCGTGTTGATTGTGGGTCCGAGCGGATTGAAGATGCCCCACTCGATGAGCGTCTCGTTCTCCGGCTCCTCCGGCCAGGCGGGCACGAGGTCGATGCGCACCGGGTCCGGCCCGCGGGCCGTCGCCGTCTGATCGCTCATGGACGAGGCGACAGCCGCCGCGACGGCGAGGCGGTAGGCCTCTTCGTCCAGCCCCCAGTAGCTGAGGACGTGCGGCATCAGGCGTGGAGGCGCTTCCGATCGGCCCACCTGGACCAGCCGCCCCGCGATCGAGGGCCGGAACTCGTCGAAGGTGAGCTGGCGCCCCGCGCCCGCCGGCGCGTCCTGCGGGGCGTGGGCGAGCGGGAAGACGCGCTCGAACTCCGCCACGCCGTGTTCTTCCGCGTGCCTTCCGGCGCGCGCCAGCGTGGCCGCTACCATGCCGAAGGCCGCGGAGCCGGAGTCCCTCACCTCGTGCTCGAGCCAGGAGACGAGAAACCGCACGGTGAGGCCATTGACGCCGTGAAAGGCCTGAACGAGCAACGCGAGCGTCTCCCGCCCCTCGTGACCCAACTCATCCCACGCGCCATCAACGAGCGGCGCCAGGCGCTCGTCGCCCAACTGCAGGAGGCCGGCGACGATCCCCGCCCTCGCATCGTCAGCGCCGACTTGTTTCCACAGCTGGCGCACGTAGCGGGGGCCGGTCAGCACATCGCCTTCTTCGAGCGGCAGCAGCAGGGCCATCTCCATGGCCGCCGAGGACACCACTGACGGGTCGGGATCTTCCAGCAGGAACGGCAGCAGCGCGTTCGTGCAGCCGGCTCCCTCCTCGAGTTGGTGTTCGCGGTGCACGCGCTCGATCGCCCGGGCGAGGTGCACGACCACCTGCCGGCGGACGGCGGCATGAAGCCGCTCGACGGCCAGTCGGTGAAGCGACATCAGCGTCGGGATTGCCGCCTCATCGGGGTGCAGCCCATAGGAGAGGCATCGATAGAAGAGGAGGTGCCGGAGCCTGTCGGGCTCGATCTCGGGCCAGCGCTCGGGGTGTTCGAGGAGCGCGTCCAACTCTCCAAGAGAGGCCGCGGAGGATGACGCCTGACCCGGGGATTGATCCACGTTGTGAGTATTACGGATGGAGAGGAACGGAGGCAAGAAAACGAGTTTATGAAGAGAGACACAGAGACACAGAGCTCTCTTGGGCCGCAACTGCCTTCGACCGTGGTCTTCGGCGCCGTGGTTCGACAGGCTCACCACGCCCTGAGCTTGTCGAAGGGCGTGGAGCGGCGCGCGCAAGAGGCGAGGGCGCAACGCGAGAGAGGTGCGGGGTGGGATCACCTCTTTCGCGTTTTCGACCTCGCCTCTTGCGCCGGCTCGGCCGCGACCGGTCAATCTGTCGCGGCCGAGCGCGAAGACCGTCGTGTGACGGTCTTCTCTTAGTGTTCTTCGTGGTCTTCGTGGTCTGAAATCGTGAACTCGATCGCAGCGTGACGGCTCTATTCGACGAGCAGTTGGCCGTCCCGCATGACGACCTGGTCGTCGAACCACACGGTTGGCTGCTTGATGAGGCCGTCCAGGTGGCTGGCCACCCGCACGCTGCCGCCCATCGACTTGTTGTCCCCGAAGGCGATGTGGATCGTGCCCATCACCTTCTCGTCCTCGAGGATGATGCCGGTGAGGATCGCCTTGTCGTTGGTGCCGATGCCGAACTCGGCGACGGTCCTCGCGTCCTGGCCGTGCGGCTCCAGCAGCGCCACCAGGCGTTCGGCTTCCGGTCCGCCGGTGACCGTCGTCGCGTAGCCGTCCTCGACGGCGATGTGGATTGGCTGGCGGACGACGCCGACGCCCGCCATCGAGCCGTCGACCACCACCACGCCGTTGGACCCCCCTTCGATCGGCGCCAGGTACGCCTCGCCGGTCGGCAGGTTACCCCACTGGCCCTTCTCGCGGAACAACCCGGAACTCGCGTGCGGCTGGCGCCCCTCGATCGGCATCGTGATGTCGGTGCCACCCGGCGCCTGCACGCGAACGGTGTGGGTCTTGCCGAGAAGATCGCACAGCCGGTACGTGCGCGCCGCAATCGCGTGGTAGTCCGCGTTCATGCAGCGGACCATGATCTCCTCGGTCACCCCCGGCAGCGTGGCCACGCGCACGCCCTTCCCGCTCGCGGCCCGGCGAGAGTCGGTGTGCGTGAGCGACTTCGACGTCGGGCACAGCACCACGTCGAACTTCGTCATCAGCTCGGCCACCTCGGCCGGCGGCTCCTCGCCGTTGGTCTTGCGCGGCAGCATCTCGACGAGCACGACATCGAGCGACAGCGACACGGCCGCCTGGTGCAGGGCGTAGCCGATGCCGCGAAGTCCCTCGTCGGTCACGATGAGCACGCGTTCGCCGGGCTGCGCGCCCATGCAGTCGCGGACGGCAATCAGGGAAGCAGAGAGGAGAGCCGGGGAGGTGGTGGACATAGGAGGAACTGAGAACGTAGAACGTAGAACGTAGAACGTAGAACGAAGAACGAAGAACGGAGAACGAAGAAGTCAGAACCGAGAAGGCCCACGGCTTCAGCCCTGGGCGACAGCCGTCAGCTCCTCCGTCACGACTCCCTTGAACAGCGGCACCTTGTAGCCGTTCTTCTCGAGCGGTTCGGCGCCAGCCACGGCGGCTTGCGCGGCGGCCGCAATCACGTCCGGCGTGAGGGCCTTGCCGGTGATCGCCTTTTCCACCGCCTCCGACCGCCAGGGGATCGGTGCCGCGCCCGAGAACACCACGCGGGCGCGCTGCACCGTCTTGTCCTTCATCAGGAGTGCCAGCGCGACGCCGGCGAGCGCGAAATCCCACGCCCCGCGCGCCCGCACCTTGCGGTACGAGCTGCGCAGGCCTGCTTCCGCCGGCGGGAGGAGGATCTCCGTGACGATCTCGTTCTTCTGGAGGATCGTCTCGGCGGTCATGTTCTTGTCCGGTCCGACGAAGAACGACGCCACCGGGACGAGGCGGCTGACCCCCGGCCCCGCTATCCGCAGCTTCGCCCCGAGCGCGACGAGGGCGGGTGCGGTGTCGGACGGGTGGACGATGTAACAGTTCTCACCGCCGAAGATGCAGTGATACTGGTTCTCGCCCTGGATCGCGTAGCACTTGTCGCCGCCCTTTCGCAGGCAGTGGAAGTCGCCCCGGAAGTACCAGCATCGCGGCCGCTGGCACAGGTTCCCGCCGATCGTGCCCTGGTTCCGGAGCTGCGGGCTGGCCACCGCGGCCGCCGCCTGCGCCAGCACGCGGTACTTCTCGTTGACCGTCTTGTCGCTGGCCACCTCGGAGTTGGTCGTCAGCGCCCCGATTCGAAGGCCGCCGGCCGGGATCGGCGCGATCCCTCTCAGCTCCTTTAACCGGGAGAGGCTCACAATCTTGTCGGCCTTGAACACCTCGTCGCGCAGGCAACCCAGCAGGTCCGTGCCGCCGGCATGGAGCCGGGTGCCGGGCGCGGCCAGCTGCCGCACCGCGTCGGCGACCGATTTCGCCTGGACGTAGTTGAAGTTCGGCAACATGGCTATCCCCTCCTCTTCGCCGCGTTCAGCAGATCCACGAGCCGCGTGGGGTTGACCGGCGTGTCCGGCGTGCGGACGCCGCACGCGTTGTAGATGGCGTTTGCGACCGCCGCCGCTGTTGGAATCGTCGCCGGCTCGCCCACGCCCTTGACAGACGTCGAGTTGGCCGCGTGGTCGTACATCTCCATCGGAGATCACGCCCTGGTCGGCCGGGACGTCCAGCGCCGTCGGAATCTTGTAGTCATGCCAGTTCCGGTTCACCATCTTGCCCGTCTGGCCGCGGTCGAGCACGCGCGCCTCGGTGAGCGCGAGGCCGATGCCCATCGTGATCCCGCCCTGCACCTGGTTCTCGAAGGTCAGCGCGTTGAGCACGCGCCCGCTGTCCTGCGCCGCGAGGAACCGCACGACCTTCACCTCGCCGGTCAGCATGTTCACCTCGACCTCGGCGAAGTGCGCCGCGAACGGGCAGGTGACCTTGCCGGGCGTGTTCGGACCGCGATAGCCGACACCGAGGAGGAGGCCGCGACGCCCGATGGCGTTGATCGCCGTGATCGCGACCTTCTTCGCCGGGTCGGTGGTCGACACCACTTCCCCGCCCTTCAGCGCCAGCTCCTGCGCAGGCACCTTCAGCTGGTCGGCCGCGAGCGCCAGCAACTGCTGCTTGACGTCCAGCGCCGCCGCCCGCGCCGCGGGCGACTCGGTGGGGACCGTCTTGCTGCCCCCGCTCGCGGTGGCGTACTGCGTCGTGCCCGTGTCGGCCCACTCCACCTGGATCCGGTCGAGCGGGACGCCCAGTTCCTCGGCGACGACCATCGCCATGACTGTCTTCGTGCCCGTGCCGATATCGCTTGCGCCGAGATTGAGGTTCACGCTGCCGTCGGCGAACAGCTTCACCACGATCGTGGACGGTGGGCCGCCCGCGCCGCCCTGCCAGAGCCCGGCCGCGACGCCGACGCCACGCCGGATGACGCCCTGCTGTCCGGACGGCCGCTTTGCCTCGCTCCAGCCGAACTTCTTCGCCCCTTCGACGAGGCACTCCTTGAGGCCGGTCGACGTGTAAGGCGGGTTGTTCGGACGCGCCTGGCTGACCGCCGGGACGTTCTTCACGCGGAACTCCACCGCGTCCATCCCGATCTTCTCTGCCAGCGCATCCATCATCTGCTCGAGAGCCCACGCGCCCTGCGGATGCCCCGGGGCCCGAAACGCGCGCGCCTGGCCGGCATTGATGAAGACGTCGGTCGCCTCGCTGCGAACGTTCGGGCACGTGTAGAGGTCGCGCACCACGAAATCCACGCCGCCCGTCCCGCCCGCCGGGTAAGCGCCACCGGACCCGACCACCGTCATCTGCAGCGCAGTCAGCGTCCCGTCCTTCTTCGCGCCAGCCTTGAGCGTCATCTTGTTGGCCGGACGGTTGCCGACGCACAGGAAGGACTCTTCGCGCGTGAGGTGGAGCTTCACCGGGCGGCCGGTCTTTCGCGCGAGCAGCGCGGCGATGACCGTGTGCTTGCTCGCATCGAGCTTGCTGCCAAACCCCCCGCCCATGTAGTGCCCGATGACGCGGACGTGCGACATCGGCAGCTTGAGGGCCGATGCGACGCCCTGCTGCACCGGGTAGACGCCCTGCGTGGAGTCCCACACCGTCAGGCGGTTCCCGTCCCACTTGGCGACCGAGACGTGCGCCTCTGTGGGCGCATGAATCTCGCACGCGGTGGAATACGTCTGCTCGAGGACGACGTCCGCCTGCTTGAACCCGGCATCCACGTCGCCGCGGCTGTAGCGGCGAACGTCGCCAACCCGGTTGCCGCTGGCGTGGATCGGCGCCGCGCCGGCAGCGAGCGCGTCTTCTTCGGTCGCCGCGAACTTCTGCACCTCGTACTCGACGGCGATCGCACGAACGGCGTCCCACGCCTGGTACGGCGTTTCCGCGGCAACGGCCGCCACCTCCTCGCCCTCATACCGGCAGTGGGGATCGAAGATCCGGCTGACCGGGCCTTTCTGGCCCGAGTACCAGGGGATGTCGGCGCCCGGCGACGTGTCGGTGATGATGGCCGCCACGCCGGGCATCTTCTCCGCGCGGCTGGTGTCCACCTTCTTCACGGTCGCATGCGCGTGCGGACACCGGAGCACCGCGGCGTAGAGCATGTCCGGAAGGATCACGTCGGACGTGTAGATGGCCGTCCCGCTCACGCGCTCGTATCCGTCGATGCGGGGCGTCCGCTTTCCCACGACGGTCGTCGCCTGCCAGGGTTCAGGCGCGGCCTGCGGCTCCGGCGTCTCGGGCGGAACCCGCGTCAGGTAGTAGAGGTCGGCCTCGTCGTCTCGCTTCACGCGCGGCCTCCATCCTGCTTCTTCATTTCCGCGGCACGTTCGGCGGCTTTGAAGATGTGCGCGTAGGCGCCGCAGCGGCACAGATTGCCGCTCACGCCCTGGCGGATCTCGTTCAGTGACGGCGCAGGATTGGCGCGCAGCAGGCCTTCGACGGCCATGATCTGGCCCGGCGTACAGTAGCCGCACTGGTAGGCATCCTGCTCGACGAAGGCGCGCTGCACCGTGCCCAGTTCCTCGCCGTTCATCAGGCCCTCGAGCGTGGTGATCTTCTTCCCCTCCGCCTCGAGCGCCAGCATCATGCAGGAATAGCCAGTCTGGTCGTCGACGAGTACCGTGCAGACGCCGCACTCGCCCCGCTCGCACCCCAACTTGGTCGCGGTGAGCCCGAGCCGCTCGCGCAGCACGAAGAGCAACGACCATCGGGGTTCGACCAGCAGGCGATGGGTGCGGCCGTTCACCTGCAGTACGACAGGAACCATCTCCGCGCCCGGCGGCAGCGTGGCGCCCGGGGCTGCCTCGGCCTGCTCCGTGACGGCGATGCCCGCCGCCACCGCGCCCGTCCCGAGGGTGGCGATGAATCCGCGACGGGTGAAGCCGGTTCCCGGGGTCGAGGGATCTTCAGGATCGTGTGCCATGACAACCTCGCAACGTGTGATTCCGATGCCGGAAGGCAGCGAGATTATAGCGCGGAGAAGGCAGCGCGCGACGCAGGCGTCAAGCGAACGTTCCTGTTCGCCTCGGCCTCCGATCACCGCCCGAGCGCGACGAACGCCCCGACGATGGCACCGTACAGGATATGGGCGGCGAGGTTGACGAGCGGCGTCGAGCGGCCGTAGTTGAGCATCATGAAGCCGGGCGGCTCGAGGAGCGGCGCCTCGTTGGCGGCGCTCGTGGGTGTCCCCATGCGCGGGTGGACGGCCGGCAGGAGCACGTTCACCACGACCGTCCCGACAAACAGCGCGTGGACGATGCCGAACGCTGCGCCGAGCAGCCAGCCGGCCCGGTGAATGCTGGCGAGCGTCGCCGCGTAGACGAACGCGAAAGCGACGCCCAGGACGAAGTGGCACACGTAACCGATGAGCTTAGCCCTCGATCGGTCGGCGGTGAAGCCGGCACCGAGCAGGAACGGCAGGTCCATGCGCGTCCATCCCAGTTCGCTCGCCGCGCGCAGCGTGGTCGTCAGGACCAGGGTGCCGGCAAACCCGCCGCCAAGTGCAGCCCAGGGATTCATCGTCGGCCCCCCGGATCCAAGGCGTGGGGCAAGGCTTCCGCCTCCGCGCGAAGCGCTTCGGCGTGACCTTGCCGTAGCCGTGACGAAGGCGAGCCCGCTTTGCCTGTCGTCTCCTCGAACGCGAGCGCGGCGTTGACGAGCGCCAGGTGCACCAGCCCCTGCGGGAAGTTCCCGAGGAACGCTCCATCCTCGGGATCGATCTCCTCCGAGTAGAGACCGACATCGTTCGCGCGCGCGACCAGGCGGTCCATCAAGCCTGTTGCCTCGTCTCGCCGCCCGGCCAGCACCAGCGCCTGAACGAGCCAGAACGAGCAGGCGAGGAACGCCCCTTCCCCGCCGGCCACCCCGTCCTCCCCGCGATACCGGTCGACGATGTCCCCGTGACCCAGCTGCGATCGGACGGCGTCGATCGTCCCCTGGATCCGCGGGCCGCGGGCGTCGCCGTAGCCCATGATGGGCAGCAGCAGGAGGCTTGCGTCCAATTCCTCCATGCCTGCCGCGCGGATATAGCTTCGCAGCCGCGGCGACCAGCACTGGGTCTCGACGAAGGCCGCAACCGCGGCTGCCTCTCGCTCCCACCGGTCGCGGTGCCTGGCCGGCAGGGCGCCCTTTCGCGACAGCTCGGCGGCACGGTCGAGCGCGACCCAGCACATCACCTTCGAGTGGGTGAAGTGCCGCGGCGCGCTGCGCACCTCCCAGATCCCCGAATCGGGCTGCCGCCAGATGTCAGCGACGAGATCGGCGACCTCCGCCAGCGCCCGGCCGGTGTCGCGGTCGATCGCCTGGCCGGCCGAGACATACAGCCACGCCGTCTCGAACAGGTCCCCGTAGACATCGAGCTGGGTCTGGCCGGCGGCGGCGTTCCCGATGCGAACGGGCCGCGACCCGCGGTACCCCTCCAGCGACACCGTCCGTTCGGGTGTGTGAGCGCCGCCATCCAGGCGATAGAGCACGCGCAACCGCGGGTGCGTCAGCCAGGTGGCGTGCATGAACCACCAGAAGAACGCGTGCGCCTCCTCGAACGAGAGGACACCGAGCAACGCGTCCAGGATGAACGACGAGTCGCGAATCCAGCAGAAGCGATAGTCCCAGTTCCGCACGCCGCCGATCTCCTCGGGCAGCGACGTCGTCGGCGCCGCCGCGATCGCTCCCGACGGCGCGAAGATCAGCAGCTTCAGCGCGAGGGCGCTGCGCAGCACGGCGCCGCTCCATCGTCCGCCCAGCCGGCGCTTGTCCGCCCAGGACTGCCAGAAGGCGACCGTTTCCGTCAGCCGCCGTTCGACGTGGGCTCGAGGCGGGAACACCAGCGGTTCCTGGTGGCTCGCCACGAGCGCCAACACGGCTGACTCCCCTGCACCGATCTCGAACTCGCCCGCCAGCCCGCCGTCCTCGATCCGTGGCCGCCCCGCGTTCCACGAGCACAGTGCCACCGCGTCGCTCCCGCACGTCGCCACCGGCACGCCTGCCCGCCAATCGAAGCAGACCCGGTGCTGCGCATAGCCAAAACGTGGCGTGAGGGCCCACGAGAAGGCGACGCGGCCCGACACGCCCGTGATCCGTCGCGCGAGTTCCCGAAATGGAGCAGGTTGGACGAGAGGCAGCGTGAGGGCGTCTGTCAGGACTGCGGCGCCGTCCGCCGTCTCGAACCGGGTTTCGAGCACGTTGGTCGCGCGGACGTACTCCCGCGTCACGGAGAAACGGTCGCGTGGGGCGCAGCGGAACGCGCCGCCACGCCGGGCGTCGAGGAGCGCGCCGAACACCGTCGGCGAGTCGATCGACGGCAGTGTCAGCCAGTCGATCGAACCGTCGGTGGCAACCAGCCCTGCCGTCCGGCCGTCGCCGATGATCGCGTAATCGGCGATGGGCGCGTAACCATCGGTCCGCTGGGAGGGTTCCCGGCCGGGCACAAAGACCGCTCAAGCGAGGAATGTGCCAGAGGCGGGCACCTTGCCCTTGGGCTGCGTCTTGACCTACGCTTGGCTGCCCTCTTTTACCGTCGACCAGGGAGCACACATGAAACGCGTCGCGTGGTTCCTCGTGGCAGCCGCAATCGTGGCCGCCGTACCCGCCGCCGGACAGGAGCGTGAAGACCGGATCCTCCTCAGCTGGGATCAGATGCGGGCGATCATCAACGAAGTGTCGGGGGACCGGCCGCTTCAGACCGTTCTCGAGATGGTGCCGTATCCCCGCGTCCGGCCGCGCGCCGAGTACGAGGGACGGTTCCGCGAGAGCGAGGTGATGGCGCGCCTCGCAAAGGAGTACGGCTTCAGCGGCGTCGAGATCGAAGTCTTCCCCCAGCCCAACCAGAGACTGTGGCAGGCGACCCAGGCCGAGCTGTGGCTCGCCGGTCCGGAACCCCGCAAGTTGTACGACTTTCGCGACATCGCCGTGACGATCGCCTCGGGGAGCGAGTCGGGCGATGTGACCGCCGCCCTGGTCGATGTCGGCAGCGGCGGGCGCGCGGAGGACTACGCCGGCAAGGACGTGAAGGGCAAGATCGTCCTCGGCTCGGCATCCAGCAACCAATTGCAGCGGCTGGCCATCTTCGAGCGCGGCGCGGTCGGGGTTCTCAGCTACAACCCGATCCATCCAGACGCCGACGCCGATCAGATTGGATCGCAAAGCGTGTCGGCAAGCGCGCCGCAGGGGAAGACCCCGGGCTTCGGGTGGTCGCTGTCCCCGCGCCTCGGGCGCGAACTCGCCGGCCGGCTGTCACGCGGCGAGACCCTCACGCTGCGCTCGATCGTGAAGGCCGAGTCGTTCCCCGGGCGGATGGAGACCGTGCACGCGGTCATCCCGGGCGACGGCAGCTCGGACCAGGAACTGGCGGTGTCGGGCCACCTCTACGAGGGGTACCTGAAGCAGGGGGCGAACGACGACGCCTCGGGCTGCGCGCTGACGCTCGAAATGGGGCGGGCGCTCATCCGCCTGGTGGCCGACGGCAAGCTGCCCCGGCCGAAGCGCACCATCCACTTCCTCTGGGTCCCGGAGATATCCGGCACGACCGCCTGGCTGCAGAAGCACCCGGAGGTCACGAAGAAGCTCGTGGCGGATCTCAACTTCGACATGGAAGGCCTGGGGCTGGCCGCGCACGGCAGCTTCTGGACGATGCACCGGACGCCGGACAGCTTCCCCTCATTCCTCAACGACCTGTCGGCGAACGTCCTGGAAGTGATCGCCAACCTCAACCGCGAGCGAGTCCGGTACCGATCAGGCGGCTATGGCTTCGGCCTCCCGGTGGTCTCGCCAGGCGGTAGCGATGATCCGTTCTACGTGCTGATCGACAAGCACTATGGCGCAAGCGACCACGTCGTCTACATGAGCAACGGCATTCCGTCGGTCATGTTCATCACGTGGCCCGACATGTACTATCACTCCTCGCACGACACGCCCGACAAGCTGGACCCCACTCAGTTCAAGCGCGCGGGCGTCGTCGGCCTCGGCTCGCTGGCCGTCCTCGCGATTGCCGACGAGCCGGTGGCGATGAAGGTTGCCGCCGAGACGCTCGCGCGGGGCACCGAGCGCGTCGGACAGGCGCAGCGCAAGGGGATGGCGTACCTGGCAGACGCCGGCGATGCCGCCGCGCTCGCCGAGGCCTTCAAGGAGGCACGCAACGCGATCCGCCACCAGGTCGAGATCGAGAAAGCGGCCCTTCGCTCGGCTGCCGTCCTATTCCCCGACCCGGCTGACGCCCAGAAGCGGCTGGCCACGCTCGAGCCGCCAATCGACCAGAGGGCGGCCGCGCTGCAGGCCGAGGTAGCCGCGTTCTACAGGCTGGCCGCCGCATCCCGCAAGCTGAGCGGGGCGGAACCACCCGCCGCGGAGCTCGAGCAGAAGGCCGCGCGGACGACCGTCGAACCGGTGGCCGGGGCTGCCGGCGGGGGCGGCCGGGGTGGCGGCTTTGGCGGCCCGGGTGGCGGGGGCGCCCCGATGACGCCCGAGCGCGAAGCGATGATGGCGGCGATGCGGAAGATCCCGGGCCACATGACGTCCGAACTGCGGGCGATCGCGCCCCGCAAGCTGACCGTCCAGCAGATCCGCGACTTCATTTCGGGCGAATTCGAACCGGTACCGCTCGCCGACGTGATGGCATACTTCCAGGCGCAGGAAAAGGCGGGTATGGTGAAGCTGATCGAGAAGCCCGTCGAGGTGACGAAGGGAAAGAAGAAGTAGGCGGCAGGCGGCAGGCAGTAGGCAGTTCCACCTGCCGGCTGCCAATCGCGTGCGCCTTGCTGCATACTGCCTACTGCATACTGCCTGCCTACTGGCTATCGTAAGGAGAACCGAGATGCCAACCGCGATCGACGGACTGAAGCCCCCGCTGGTGTGGAAGTACTTCGCCGAGATCAGCCGGATCCCGCGCGGCTCGAAGAACGAGACCGCCATCGCGAAGTACCTGGTCGGGACCGCGAAGAAACTCGGGTTGTCCGCGCAGCAGGACGCGGCGGGCAACGTGCTCGTGCGCAAGCCCGCGGCGCCCGGGCGTGAAAGCACGCCGAGCGTGTGCCTCCAGGGTCACATGGACATGGTCTGCGAGAAGAACAAGGACAAGGCCCACGACTTCCTGAAGGACCCGATCGAGCTGGTGCGGAAAGACGACGTCATCACGGCCAATGGCACGACGCTCGGCGCGGACAACGGGATCGCGGTCGCCACGAGCCTGGCCATCATGGAGGACAAGAGTCTCGAGCACGGACCGCTCGAGTTCCTCTTCACGGTGGACGAGGAGACGGGGCTGACGGGCGCCAACAACCTGCAGCCAGGCTTCCTCCAGAGCACGATCCTGCTGAACCTCGACTCGGAGGACGAGGGCGAGCTGTACGTCGGCTGCTCGGGCGGCCGCGACTGCACGGGCACCTGGCCGCTGCAAGTGGACGCCGTCGAGGGCGCGCTGGTGGTGGTCAAGGTGACGGGGCTGCGGGGCGGCCATTCCGGCCTCGAGATTCACACGGGACGCGGCAACGCTCTGAAGATCGTCAACCGCGTCGCGATGGCCATCGCCGGCCTCGGCGGCCGCCTGGCAAAGGTCGAGGGGGGCAACAAGCGCAACGCCATCCCGCGCGAGGCCGAGGCCCACTTCTTCGTGCCCATGGCCAAGGTGCCGGAAGCGACGCGCGTTGTCGAATGGTTCGACCAGACGGTGAAGGCCGAACTGGCAACCGTCGAACCGAACGTCGCGATCGACGGCAGATGTGAGCAAGGGCGTTCGGAAGGGCAGGGCGTTCAAGCGCGGCCTGCAGAAGAAACTGCTGCTCGCGCTGTCTGCGCTCCCTCACGGCGTCATCAAGATGAGCGCCGATATCCCGGGCCTCGTGGAGACGTCGACGAACCTGGCGATCGTGCAGACGGCCAAGAAGGGGATCTCCGTTCAGACCAGCCAGCGAAGCTCGGTGGCATCGGAGATCGACGAAGTGGCGCACACGGTGCGCTCGGTCTTCGAGCTCGCCGGCGCCGAGGCGACCGGGTCTGATGGCTACCCAGGGTGGAAACCCAACCTCGACTCCCCCATCCTCAAGCTGGCCAAGGACACCTACAAGCAGCTCTATGGCAAGGAGCCCGAGGTGAAGGCGGTCCACGCGGGCCTCGAGTGCGGCATCATCGGCGAAAAGTATCCGGGCATGGACATGGTGTCGTTCGGCCCGACGATGAAGGACGTGCACTCGCCGGTGGAGCGGCTCTACATCGAGACGGTGCCGAAGTTCTACGAGTTCCTGTTGGGGATTCTCAAGAACGTGCAGGCTTGAGGCTCAAGGCTCAAGGCTCGCGGCTCACGGCCTGACAGGGGTATCCGGCGGATCGTGCCGGATGCCCCTTTTTCTTTGCGTGGCGATTGGGTTAGGCTTAGGGGCCTTGGGGCGGGGCCTGTCTCGAGCCATGAGCCATGAGCCCTGAGCCTTGAGCCCTGACCCTGAGCCAACACCTATGCGCCGTCCTGCCGTCCAGTGGATCCTGGCCGTGGTCATCACCCTCGTGTCTGCCGTGTGGCAGCGCACGACGGGCCCGACCTACCCCGCCCGCGGCACCGTCAAGTTGGGCGGCACGGATATCGAGCTGAAGCTCCAGCGTTCGCATAGCATCAGCGACCGCCAGCCGGTGACGGTCCGCGTGCCGGACACCGGCGTGACGGGCGCCGTCGAGTGGAGGAGGTTCCCGAGCAACGACGCCTGGCAGTCGCAGGCGATGGCGCGCAGCGGCGACGTCCTTGAAGCGATGCTCCCGCCTGCGCCAGAGCCGCTGATGCCCGCCGCGGGCAAGCTGGAATACAAGGTGCGCCTGTCGCGCGGCGGGGCAGAAGCGAGCTTCCCGGAGAAGGCGGCCGTCACGCGGTTCAAAGGCGACGTGCCCGCCGGCATTCTGATCCCCCACGTCTTCGCGATGTTCTTCGGGATGCTGTTCTCCACGCGCGCGGCGCTGGCCGCCCTGCTTGGCGGCAACACGCGCGTGTGGGGCTTCCTGACGGTCCTGCTGCTGGTCGTCGGCGGCTTCGTGCTCGGCCCCGTCGTTCAGAAGTACGCCTTCGGCGCCTACTGGACGGGCATTCCCTGGGGCTGGGACCTCACGGACAACAAGACGCTGTTTGCCGGCGCGGCCTGGCTCCTCGCGGCGTGGCAGCTGCGAGGCGGACGCCAGGGCAAGGCAGCGGTCGTCGCCGCTGCGCTGGTGACGCTCGTCGTCTTCGCCATTCCGCACAGCGTCTGGGGTTCAGAGGTTAAGTGGTAGCTCCCCGCCTCTTGAAGATGTAGATCCGCGGATGGTCGTTCATCCGGGACGACAGTTCGGCCCGGTCGTCATTGATCGTGATGCCGAAGATCGACGGGTACACCTTGAAGGTCTTGACGAGATCGAAGCCCAGGCGACCGGCGAAGAGGTTTCGATAGTATTGCTTGACCGCGCCGTACTCTGCCTCCGGCAGGTGCTGGTAGAGCTGCAGATAGAAGTCGTCCATCACGATGTAGTCGGCCAGCGCCAGGCGCGAATCGATGTACGCGCGCTTCTCGTCGTCGCTGGGCCCCGGCCGGTAGAGATAGACGTAGGTGTCAAGGCCGTACAGCGTGTAGTAGTCGCGCCGCTCCGCGTTCTTCCCCCACAGCACGTAATCGCGGTAGAAGTCCGGCGCGGACAAGTACGAGCCGGTCGGCGGGATGCTGTGCGCCGGCTCGACGAGGATGCGCGACCCGGAAGGAACCGTGGACCAAAGGTACTTCGACGCCGCCAGGCGCGCGTCCTTCGACGCGTAGATGTTCATGTACGCGGCGGCGTAGAGCGACGTGGTCCCGACGACGACCAGCGTCGCGGCGAGAGCCCAGGGCCGCCACCGCCGATGCGCGAGGAGCCCGGCGCTCAGCGATCCTGCGGCCACCGCGAAGCCGGGACCGAGCGGCAGGATGTAGCGGGCCATCGGCGCGATGGTGGCGCCAGCCGTGATCAAGTAAACCAACGGGAACGCGGCGGCGACGAGGGCGAGGCGCGTCCGGCGCCACGCCAGCCACACAATCCCGGCCAGGCCCCAGACCTCCATCGCCGGCCCCATGCCAAACCACAGGTTGGTCGTGAACCAATAGAGTTGCGGCTGCACGTCGCGGAACTGGGCGATCCAGATTGGCGTGATCGCGCCCGTCAGCGGATCGGTAATCTGCTCGGCGATGTCCCGCCTGAACTTCTCGTGATAGAGGATCGCCATCGGATCGATCACCGCGAAGGTGAGCGCGGCGATGACGAGCGGGCTGAGACCGCGCGCGGTCCAGCGTGCCCACGCGCCCGCGTCCCGCCACGACGCGGGTCGGCCGGGCGAGACCAGGTGCGCCAATCCAATCACGCCGAGGATGAACGCCGCGGAGTACTTCGATCCGATCGCCGCTCCCGCGAAGAGCCCTGCCCACAGGTAGTCCGGCCAGCGGCCTTCGTCAGCGATCCGCAGCGAAAACAGCCAGGCCAGCGCCACGAAGAACAGCATCATGCCGTCCACCCGGAAGCTGTGCGACTCCGAGATGTGCAGCACGAAAGTGGCCATCAGCGCCGCGGCCACGAGGCCCGCCACTCGCCCTCCCACCTTCCGGGCGGCGAACCAGGTGACGAGCACGGTCGCGGTGCCCATCGTCGCGGAAATGGCGCGACCGAGGACCATATAGGTGACCTGGTCGCCGAACCGCGTGAGCACCAGCGGCCCCCTCACCGACTCGTACACCCACACCAGCGCGTTGAGCGCGTGCATGGGCAGCGGCGAGTACATGAAGAACTTGGTCGAGCGCGCCGCGGCCTCCATGCTCACGCGCAGGCGCTCCGCACCCATGAACACGAAGTGCTCGTCGATGTGGAAATGGAAGTACGGCGCGCCCCAGGCCAGGCCGTAGAAACGCAGGAAGGCCGCGGCGGCGAGGACGAGAGAGAGTGCGGCCGTGAAGGCCCAGGCCGGCGGCTGCGCGCCGCTCGTGCTCGAGACGGCCCGCGTCGCGATCCCGGGTGGCACCGGCTGCGTCATCGAGTCAGATGATGTGACGGAAGAACGACCAGATGTAGGCCCACCACAGCTTCCACACGACCACCTTCGACTTGCCGCAGCGGCGCGCGTACTCGTGGCTGGGGATCTCCGAGACCCGGTAGCCGAGCTTGAGCGCCCGCATGAGCATCTCCTGCTCGATGGTCGTCAGGTTCGCGGTCATCCCGAGCGCGATGCCGACGTCGCGGCGAAGCGCCCGGAAGCCGTTCTGGCTGTCGGTCAGGCGGACGCCGAACCGGTAGTTGATCGCCAGCATGATCAGCTGCGACCCGACGTACCGCAGGAACTGCTCGAACGTGCCGTGCAGCTCGTCGCTGCCGCCCTTGCCGCGCGAGCCGATGACCATGTCGGCTTCCCCGGCCAAAATCGGCGCGAGCATCGCCGGGATGTCGGTCGCCTCGTGCGAGCCGTCGGCGTCGATGAAGACGACGATGTCCCCGGTGGCGGCCTCGAGCGACCGGCGCATCGCCTCGCCCTTGCCCTTTCCACCGTCGAGCATGATGCGCGCCCCCTTGGCCGTCGCCACGTCGCGCGTGCGGTCCTTCGAGTGCCCGTCGACGACGAGCACCTCGTCCGCGAAGCCCCGGACCGCGTCGATCATGTCGCCAATCGATCCCTCCTCGTCGCGCGTCGGGATGACGATGGTCACGCGGGGATGGGCGGGCAGAGCGGCGACAGCGACACCGCGGGACGCCTGGACGGATACGGCAGGGGTGTTGGGCAAGGAAAGAAACCTAGTCTGGTTCGCCGGGGGGCGAGTATCCCGGCAGTCTACCGTCGCGCGGCGACTGCCGTCAAGGAGCCGGGGGCGTTGGCGGCCGGTGTGGCTTGACCCCGCACCGAACCGTTGTTAGCCTAAGTACTTCGACTCGCAATTCCGGCCACGACCGCCTGCAAGCGTGCGTGGCCGGCCCTTCTCGCTCAGCACTTAGTCCTGAGGGCACAAATACGCTGCCGTATTTGTGCATCGAAGGACTAAGGAGTTACTCCCGCCGACGATTACACGGAGAGATTGATGCCCGGTCGCCGTCTTGGCCTGCTCACAGATATTCTCGCGTCGAACCTCAGGGATCCGCGGCTCCCGTACCGCGCCCAGTTGGTGACCACGTACCGCTGCAACTTCCGCTGCGAGATGTGCGGGATCTGGAAGAAGAAGAGCGTCGACGAAATCACCCCCGACGAGGTGGCCGGCTTCTTCCGGCGCTGGCCGCAGTTCAGCTGGATCAACCTCTCTGGCGGCGAGATCTTCATGCGGCGCGACGTGGACGATATCGTCCGCGCCATGCAGGAGAACTGCGGTTCCCTGTTCATGATCAACTTTCCCACCACCGGGTGGTTCGGCGACCGGACGGTGGCGCTCGCCAACCAGATCCTGGAGCACGGCATCGGCCGGCTGATGATCACCATCAGCATCGACGGCCCCAAGGCGGTGCACGAGGAACTGCGCGGCCTGCCCGGCAGCTGGGAGCGCGGCATCGAGACGTTCCGCAGGCTGCGCGGAATCCGGCGGCCCAACTTCCAGGTGGTCGTCGGCATGACGCTGCTGGCCAAGAACGCCCACCTGGTGGACGCGACGATCGGCGCCATCCGGGAGGTCATCCCCGATTTCGGCCGGAAGGAACTGCACCTCAACGTCGGGCACGAATCGTCGCACTATTTCGGAAACACCGGCTACGAGGGCGGCGGCCCGCGCGCGGCGACGTTGAGGGAACTGACCCGCCACCAGCGCGAGATCGGCACGTCGTGGCACCCGGTCGCGTTCCTCGAGGATCGGTACCAGGCCCTCGTGGCCAACTATTTCGAGACCGGCAAGTCGCCGCTCCCCTGCACGGCTCTCGCCACCAACTGCTTCATCGACGCGCACTGGAACCTGTACCCGTGCTCGATCTGGGACGAGAAGGTGGGCAACCTGCGGGAGGCCAACTTCGACCTCGACGCGCTGTGGAACTCCGAACGCGCGCGGGGCCTGAGGAACCAGGTGGTCAACGAGGACTGCCCGCATTGCTGGACGCCGTGCGAGGCCTATCCGACGATCCTCGCCAACCTCGGTCGCGCGGTCATGGCGCGTCCGGCGAACATGACGCGGCCGGTGACTGAACCCACGTAAGCGACGTTTAGTACCCCGGCGTGAAGCTGAGCTGCCACACCCACCCGCGGCCCGAGCGATCGAACGGCCGCGCGTAGTCGAACTGGGCGACCGCGAAGCCCAGGACGTTCACCCGGGCGAGGACGCCCGCGCTCCTGGCGCCCTGGCGCCGCCCCCCGAACCACGACGGCTTCTCGCCGCGACTCCACGCGACGCCCGCATCCGCGAAGACGCCCACCTCCACGGGGAGCGGTCCGTACATGTTCTGGTTGGCTCCCTTGAACGGCCGCAGCAGCGGGAAGCGGAACTCGAGGTTCCCCACCAGCATCCGGCTCCCGAGCAGCCGGTCGAACTCGGGGCACGAACTGAGCGCGGTCGGCGTGCAGTCCCCGGGGCCGAACGAGTTGAAGTCGTACCCCCGCACGAGTTCCGGGTAGCCGATGTAGAGCGGCGTCAGCCGCGGGTCCTCGGATCCAGTGCCGTAGCGGCCGTAATGCAGCACGCGCGCGGCGATCGTGTAGAACGGGACCGGCATGAAGTAGCGCCGGTAGTCGGCCACCACGCTATTGAAGCGGATGGATCCGATCGTGGGCGACAGCTGCAGCCGGTACCGCTCGCCGAGAATCGGGCTGGTCGCGCCGAACGACGTGGTGTCCGAGACGAACGCGGCGCTCGTCAGACCCAGGCTCAACGGCTGACCGAGGGAATGCGTTTGGGTCTCCCGGCCCAGCACGTCGCCGGTCACCGGGTCGAACGTGATCGTCTGCACTTCCTGGTCGAAGCTGATGTTGCTGTATCCCGCCGAGAACTCGAGTCGCTTCGCGACGTTGAGCGGATAGGCGGTGATGCCGGACACCGACCGCTCCACCTGGCGGAACAGGACGGTCTGCTGCACGCCCACCGTGCCCTCTGGTGTCGTCGTCAGGCCCTCCGCGAACCCTCCGGTGAGGTAGGGCATCTGGCCGGCCACCACGCCCCAGTTCCAGCGGTGCGTCGTGTTCGCGTAGGCCAGCATCGCCCCGCTGTTGCGGAACGTGTCGCCCAATCCGCCGAACCCGGTGTTGATCTGCACCGCGGTCCCGAGGTTGTGGTTCCCGAGCATGTCGCTCCACCAGAGCGACACGCCGCCGCCGGCGTAGGTTCCGAAGGAATTCACCCCCACGCCGATGGTGGGCTGGGAAGCGAAGTCGAGGGAGAGCTTCGGCCGGTACGGCACCACCTGGGGGTTGCTCGCCGAGTCAAGGCCGATCGTCGGGTTCTCCTGGAGGGCGACGATCCGCTCGGAGACCCGCTTGAGCGGCGGCAGCTTCGCCGCCTGGAGCCCTTCGAGGTCCACTTCCGGTTGACCGGCGAGCATCGGGCCCGACTCGGACGCATAGATGTTGTACTTGTCGCCCTCGTAGACGCTGAAGAGGAGGCGCTTGGCGGCCGGCGCGTAGGAGATCGCGGGGCTCACGCCGGTGATGCCGCTGATGCCGGTCGCGATGTTCGTCACCTGGGCCGCACCCACCCCGTCGGTCTCGGTCCGGTAGATGTTGCTGACGCCGTTGCGATCGGAGACGAAGAAGAGGCTCCCGTCGGCCGTCCACTGCGGGTTGATGTTCTTCCCCGCCGCGGCGCCGGCCACCTGCCGGATCGCTCCGGACGCGACGTCCATGATGGCGAGCTGGTAGTTCCCGATGTCGAGCGTCGCGAGGCGCGTCGAGAACCGGTCCGTCACGAAGGCGATCGACCGGCCGTCGGGCGACCACGCGGGCTGCAGGTCGGCAAACGCGTCGCTGGTGAGGCGGCGCGTGGTGCCCGCCCGCATGTCGTATACGAAGAGGTCGGTCAGGCCGCCCTGCAGCGCCGAGAACGCGATGAACCGCCCGTCGGGCGACCAGGTCGGGTTGAAGATCTCCCCGAGGTCTTGGAATTTCGCCTCCTTCTCGGTGCGGTCCTTGTCCACGTCGAGAATGACGAGCGCGGGATGGCCGCCGCGCACGACCGAGAAGGCAAAGCGCCGGCTGTCCGGTGCCCAGGCCCCGGCCGAATAGATGAACTCCAGGCTGCTGAAATGCGGGTCGACCGCGGTGTTGGTGATCTTCCTGAGGACCTTGCCCGTCCGCGCGTCGGCGAGGTACAGGTCGACCGACAACATCGAGCGCTGCGAGAGGAACATCATGCGCCGGCCGTCCGGGCTGATGGCCGGAGAGACGTTGAGGCCCGCGATCTCGCTCTGGCCCTGCTCCAACACGCGGCCGAAGTCGGAGACCGGCCGCGTCCGCTGCCTGACCGCGGCGGCCGTCTCGCGCAGGGCCGCCTGCCACTGCGCGCTCAACTCGTCCGACTTCAGCCCGGTGGCCCTCGTCAGCGCGCCCTCCGCGTCGCCCGTCACCGATGCCGACCGCAGCAGCGAGGCCACGACATGGTCGCCCCAGCGCCCGGTGACGTAGGCCCACAACGCCTGCCCCCAGCGGTACGGGAAGTACTTCGGATCGTTGAGCTCCTTGATCAGCGGCATCCGGTCGCGGCTCGCCGCGTCGCGCATCCACATGGCGGTGTTCGAATCCACCGGGCCGAGCGACAGGTACTCCGCCATGCCTTCGATGAACCAGAGCGGCAGCCGTTCGATCCCTGACAACCCACCGCCGATTCCCTGCCGCTGGCCGCCCGCTGCCATGTCGTACTGGAACGCGTGCACCAACTCGTGGCCGATGACGTGGTCGGATTCGGCGAGCGGGCCGCCGAGCGGCAGCACGATCCGCCGCTTGAACGGCTCCGTCACGCCCCCCGTGCCCTCACCCAGCTCGCCGGGAATCGCGTTGGTCTGTTCGAAATCCGGGTGGCTCGCGTAGAGGATGAGCGGCTGACGGCCGTTGAGCTGGTGCTCGAAGATCTGTGTGAACCGGGCGTACCACCGCTCGGCCATCTCGGCGGCCTGGCGCGCGGCCTCCCGCTCGGCCGGGTAGAAGTACACGTCGAAGTGGGCTGTCTTCAGGACCTCGAATTGAAAATCCTTGTACTGGACCTTGTTCCGCCCGAAGTACTGCGCTCCCGCCGGCGAGGCCGCCAGCAACGACGCGACGACCGCAACGGCTGCGCTCCACCGACACACGGACCCCATGGCCGAACCCTCCGGGAGGAGCGACGCATCAACCGTACCGACGACAACTCTCCGTCTTCCGTCTCATTTTCGCAGTTTTCCGTTAACGCCGAGCCGTCCACGATTCGCGGCTGGCCTCCTCGATGTCCTCCACGCACCGATCGATCTGTTCCTGCCGCGTCCGGAAGCTCAGCACGCACACGCGCGCAAGGAACCGCGCATCGTCCACCGTGCACCCGGTGAGCATGACGTGCTGCCGCGCGTTGACGGCATCGAGGAGCGTCCGCGTCGCCCGGTTCTCGTCCTCGAGCGTGGCGCCCGGCGCCGACACGTGGAACGCGAAGAGCGAGAGCTGGGGCGGCGCGTCCATCACGATTCCCGGGATCCGTGCGATTCGCTCGGCCGCGTCCACCGCGAGGGCCCGCTTCTCGCCGATGGCGGCGTGGATCCGTTCGGCGCCGAAGACCTTCACGCACAGCCACACCCGGAGGCCTGGGAAGCCGCGCGACAAATCCGGCCCATGCGAGCAGGGGTCGTAGAACTCCTCGGCGTCCGGCTGATCTGGCAGGTACCCGGCTGTCGCGTGGTGCGCTGCACGAAGCGCGGCGCCGTCGCGCACCAGCAGCGCCCCGGTGCCGTAGGGAAGGAAGAGGCCCTTGTGGGGGTCGAGCGTCAGCGAGTCCACCTCGGAGAGCCCGTCGAGCAACGGCCGAAGCGACGGCACCGCGTGGAAGAACGCCCCGTAGGCGCCGTCAACGTGGTGCCAGAGCCCTTCTGCCCGGCACAACGCGGTGATTGGCGGCAGCGGATCGACCGCCCCCGTGTTCGTCGTCCCGGCGCTCGAGACGACGAGAAACGGCAGGAGTCCCCTGGATCGGTCCTCCTCGATTGACGCGGCCAGCGCTTCCGGCCGCATCCGGAACGCGTCGTCGACCGCGACCGTGCGGACGCGGTCCGGCAGGATGCCCGCGAGCTTCGCGGACTTCAGCACGGAATGGTGCACCTGCGTCGAGCTGTACATGACGCCCCGGCGCAGTTCCACCCCGAGGTGCCGTTCCCGCGCGGCGACGATGGCGTTGAAGTTCGCCATGGAGCCGCCCGTCGTGAGGAGTCCCCGCGTGGTGGCGGGAAACTCCATCCAGTCCCGGAACCAGTCCAGGACGTTGGCTTCGAGTTGCACCAGCGCGGGAGCCGCCTGCCACACGCCGGTGTAGCGGTTGACCGCGTCGGCGATGAAATCGGCGAGAGCCGCCGGGAACAGGCCGCCGCCAGGGATGTACGCGAGGTAACCGGGGCCGGCTGCGTTGAACGACCGCGGGATGAGGTCGTCGAACAGGTGGGCAAGAAGGGCGTCGAAACGGGACGGATCGGCGGGCGCCCGCTCGCGCAACTCCCGGCACAGCGCCTCCGCCCGGACATCGCCGAGAGCGGGCTGCACAGGCAGGGTCTCGATGAACGAGACCACGCGGTCGAGTGCCGCTTCGCCCATCTGGCGCATGTCCGCGACGCTCAGCTCGAGGTTCGCAGGATCCTGTTTCATGGTGCGAGCGGATGTTCCGCGATGAGATAGTCTTCGACGGGCCTGCCGCCGATGAGGTGCTCCTGGATGATCCGCTCGAGCACCGGCGGATCGCACGCTCGGTAGTAGATGCCCTCGGGATAGACCAGCGCGATTGGGCCGCCCTCGCAAATGCGGAGGCAGTTCGCCCGCGTCCGGAGAACGCCGCCCTGTTCCGACAGCCCCAACTCCTTCAGACGGCGCTTGAGGTATTCCCAGGCAACGGCGCCGCGCTCGGCATCGCAGCACTTGGGCGTCGACTGGTGGCAGCAAAGAAACACGTGCCGGTGGGCGATGGGAATGCCGGCGGCAATCGCCTTGGGCGGCAGGCGGCCTGGATCGGGATCGGCGTGTGGAGTATCGGGCACCATGCCCGGATTGTAGCGCTATTCCTGCGGCCGCTGCCCTGCCTCGAACGCCTGCTCGGCCAGCCACCGCTCGCTCACCGAGCCGACGCTGATCCGCTGGTCGCGCCCGGTCCGATGCCACCAGTAGCCGCCGATCGCGGCGGCCACGAGCATGCCGACACGCCACCGGTTGCGCCTGATCCACGAGTGGTGATTGTCCGGCTGGATGGCGTGGGCGACGTCCATGGGGAGCCCCTCTACAACGTTCCTGCCACATACCGCCCGGGCGGCGCTACTTCAGGCCAGCCCTCTGTGCGGCCAGGCGCGCGAAGGAGGCCCAGTCGAGGTCGCCGCCGCCGTTCGCCACGAGGGACAGCATGTGGTCGTGGACCAGGTTGGCAATCGGCATCGGGACGTCCGAGCCGTCGGCGACGGACAGCGCGAGGCGAACGTCCTTCAGGCCCAGCCGCAGGCGGAACCCGGGCGGATCGAACCGGCCCTCGGCGATCAACGTTCCGTAGGTCTGGTAGATCGGCGACTTGAACAGCGCGCTGTTGATCACCTCGAGGAACAATCGAGGCTCGACGCCGGACTTGCGCGCCAACGCGAACGCCTCACCCAGCGTCTCGATCATCGCAGCGATGGTGAAGTTGCCCGCCAGCTTGACCACGTTGGCCTGCCAGGGCTCCTCCCCAACGACGGTCGACCCTGTGCTGACCGCATCGATGATCGGCCGCACCCGCTCCACGTTCTCGGCCGCGCCGGCCGCGACCACCCACAGCTTGCGCGCTTCCGCCGCTTCGGGGCGGCCGAACACGGGGGCGGAAACGAACGACTGCCCGGCCGCCCGGTGCCCTTGCTCCAGCCGCTTGGCCAGGGCGGGGCTGATCGTGCTCATCGACACGTGGACGGCGCCCGAGGAGAGGCCGGCGATCAGGCCAGGCGTCAACTGCCCGGACTCGTCCGGCCGGCCGAACGCCACTTCGTCGACCGCCGCATCGTCCGACAGCATGGTGACGACGATGTCGCGATCGCAGGCGAGGTCCGCCAGCGAATGAGCGATGCTGACCACGTCCACGATCGCCTCGGCGCGAGCCGGGGTGCGGTTGTAAGCCGTCACCTGGTGGCCGGCGCCGGCGATGTTGCGCGCCATCGGCCGCCCCATCGCACCGAGGCCGACGAAACCTACTTCCATGTCGAATCCCGATCACATTCCGAGTGGCGAGTGCCACACGCGAAAGGCCATTTCAACGCCGAGACGCCGAGGACGCGGAGGCGGGTTTCTTATTGAACCAGCCGGATTCCACAATCGTGTTTCTCTGCGATCTCGCGCCTCTGCAGTGAAGGTTCTTCGTTTTCCGTTTTCCGTTTTCCGTTTTCCGTTTCCGTTTTTCCGTTCTGCGTTCCACGTTCTACGTTCTACGTTCTCACGTTCTCAGTTCTCCGTCTTCCGTTTCAGATGCCCATCCCCGGTTCCATGTCGCGGAACGCCGAACCGGGCTCGACGAAGCCGGTGAGCAGGACCATGCGGTTCGCCTTCGCGTCCCAGTACTCGGCTTCCTCGACACGGACCTTGATCAGCGCGATCGTGCCGTCGCCGGGCCCCTCCGGGAACCACGGCTTGTAGCCGGCGTGCCACAACTCCTTCACCTTCGCGTGGTCGTCCACGACCATCGCGGTGCCCGTCGTCCAGACGTACCGGTTGTCGGTCGGCGACACGAAGGTGACATGCACGACCTGACGGTCGCGGATCTCGCCGGTCTTCCCCGCCGCGCGCGCCGTGAGGAACCAGAGGCTGCCGTCGAACGGCGTCCGCTGCGTGACCATCGGGCGGCTCCTCAGCCGTCCCAGCCCCGTCGTCGTCAGCATCGCCACCGGGATGTCGCGGATCATGCCTGACAGTGCCTGGATGACTTCCTCGCGCGTCGCATTCTGCGGCATAGTCGCTCCTCTTGGGATTGAGCCAAGCCCTGCTTCTAGGTAACCGCAGATGAGGCACCGGCGTCAACATGGCAGGTGTGGGGCGAAGACGCTTTCAACATGGCAGGTGTGGGGCGAAGCTTCTGCTCCGCCTTGGTCCACTCGAACAAGGAAGTCCGCCCTGCACCTGGAACACGTGGTCAGTTCCCGCTCGTGTCCAGCGTGACCTTGGCATGATCGCCGCCGCCGATGAAGCGCCGGCCGGTGGCGAGTGCCTTGATGAAGCCGGCAAGGGCCAACATGCGACCGGAGGACGCATCCCAGTACTCCGCGGCTTCCACCTCCACCTTCAGCAGCACCAGGTTCGGGTCGTCGAGGCCTTCGGGAAACCAGGCCCGATAGGCGGCGCTCCACAGCTCTTCGGCCTTCTCGCGGTCGCGAAGGATGGTCGCGAGGCCCGACAGCGACACGTACCGGTTGTCGTCCGGGTGGGCGTAGGACACGTTGACGCTGCGGTGCTCGGCGACCTCGCCCGCCTTGGCCGTGTCCTGGCCCGTCAGAAACCAGAGCGTGCCTTCGAACTCCGTGTCCTGCGTCATCATCGGCCGGCTGTGCAGCGTCCCATCAGGCGCGACCGTCGTCAGCATCGCGACGCGGATGTCCTTGATCATCCCGCGCAGCTTCTCGATCGATTCTCCACGCTCGTCCTTCTCAGCCATGGGTCGAGCGGCTGCAAGGCGGGCGCCAGGGGCCGAGTTCCGGCCGCACCTGGCACTTGCGGCGCGTTACCTCCAAAAGGTTTCCAGGATCGATCCGCCGACGAACTCGCGCAGGATCGAGTTGTCGGGCACGGTGTCGGCCGGTGCAGCCAGGAACCACTGGAGGAACGAGAGGAGACGGTTCGCCTCGACGTATTCGGGCGCGCCGTACCGGACCTGCAACAGCAGCGGCTCAGCGAGAGGCCGCAGCACGGCCAGCTCGTGCACGAGCGCCGAGTTGAAGATGGCGTTGCTGTTTTCCTGGTAGGGGAAGATGTGCAGCTTCTCGCCGCGTGTCACCGAGTCCCAGCGGCTCAGCGTCTGCGTGGCGCTGTAACCGCGCTGGGCGGCGTCGCGGACGATCCGTCGGATCAGCCGGCAGTCGGTGGTGCTCACCCGGTTGTGGCGGTCCAGGTTGAGCTGAGTCAGCGCCGAGACGTAGACCCGGTACACGCACTCCGGCGGCAGGCCGGGGACGAGTGCCGGGTTCAGGCCGTGAATTCCCTCGACGATGATGATGTCGCCGGGCCCGAGCCTCGCGCTGCGGCCGGCTTCGCGCCGGCCCGTTTTGAAGATGTATCGCGGCAGCTGCGTCGGCTCGCAGGCGACGAGGCTGAGCAGGTGCTCGTTGAACAGCGTGACGTCCACCGCCCCCAGGCACTCGTAATCGAAGTTGCCGCAGGCGTCGCGGGGCGTCAGGTCGCGATCGACGAAGTAGTCGTCGAGGCCCATCGGGAACGGCCGCCGGCCGTTGGCGAGCAGTTGGACGGCAAGTCGCTTGGAGAAGGTGGTCTTCCCCGACGAGGACGGCCCGGCGATCAGCACGACCTTGATCCGATCGCCCTGCGCGGCGATGTCCGCAGCGATCTGCGCGATGCGCGCCTCGTGCAACGCCTCGGCCACCAGGGACACGGCGGCGATTCGTCCGGCCGCGACGGCGTCGTTCAACGCCCCTGCGCTGCGGACGCCCAGGCGTTCCAGCCAGTGGCCTGCCTCCTCGTACACCTGGAACAGCTTGGGATACGGAGTCAGCGGCCCGATCTCGGTTGGCCGGCCCTGGTGCGGGAACTGCAGCATGAAGCCGGGCGGGAAGGCATGGAGCGCGAAGTGCTTGAGACAACCCGCCGAGGGCACCATGTAGCCCTGGAAGAAGTCCTGACGGCCGCGCAGCGTGTAGAGCATCACCTGCGCTTTTTGCCGGTGTGCCAATAGCCGGGTCTTCTCCTCCTCGCCGCGCGACTCGAAGATCGCCATCGCCTCGGACACCGGCACCGGGACGCGCACGATGGGCGCGTCGGCAGCGACGATCTCGCGCATCCGCTCGGCGATCTCGCCACAGCTCGAGCTGCGTGAACGGGGCGTGGCCCCGCACCTCGCAGAAGTACCCGCCGACGGTGGACGCCGAGTGCTCGATGCTCACGTCGGCGCCCGGAAACACCTCGGCGGCGGCAGTCATGAGCAGGAACGAGAGCGACCGCCGGTAGATGCGCACGCCGTCGCCCTCGCCCGTGGTGACCGGCGTCACCGAGCAGTCCTCGTTCACGGCCGTCGTCAGCTCCCGCAGGCGGCCGTCCTGGAGCACCGCGACGACCGGCGGCCGCGCCGGCGGGTCGGGGCTGGCCGCCAGCCCCATGTCGGACAGCGTCTCCGCCGCCTTGACGATGTCGCCCATGATCGTGCCCGGCGGCGCCTCGAAGACCCGGCCGTCGGCGAAGGTCACGAGGACGTTCGTGCGGGGTACCGACGGGCGGATGCGGGCATCGACGATACCGGTCTGCATGGCGACCGGATCTTACAACTTCGAAGGGAGAACGTAGAACTGAGAACGTAGAAGGCGAACTGCCGCTCCGCGGCTGATCGGTTCCCTTTCCGTTTTTCAGTTTTCCGTTCTTCGTTCTCCGTTCTCAGTTCTCAGTTCTCAGTTCTTAGTTCCCTTGTCTTGCGGTATCGTATGCCCGCCCTCGTGGAGGTGTGCTCGATGAACGCGAGAACGTTGCGGCGCTCAGTGGCGCTGCTGCCGGTGATCGCCCTGCTGGTGGCGGCCAGCGCGCTGGCGCAGCCCAAGATCACGACGCCGAAGGAGTTCCTGGGATTCGACGCCGGTGACGACTACGTGCTGGCGAACTACACCCAGCTGAAAGGCTACTGGGAGAAACTGGCCCAGGAGAGCCCGCGCATGAAGCTGGTCGAGATCGGCAAGACGGCCGAGGGCCGGCCGATGATCATGGCCGTCTTCACATCGCCGGAGAACCAGAAGAAGCTCGATCGCTACAAGGAGATCTCGCAGAAGCTGGCGCGCGCCGAGGGGCTCACAGACGACGAGGCGCGAAAGCTCGCGGCCGAGGGCAAGGCGGTCGTCTGGATCGACGGCGGTCTCCACGCCACGGAGTGCGTCCCGGCCCAGCACCTGTTCCAGATCGCCTACCAGATGACGAGCCGCAGCGACGCCGAAACGCTCCGCGTCCTCAACGATGTCATTCTGCTGGTGACCCCGGTCAACCCGGATGGCATGGAGCTCGTGTCGAACTGGTACATGCGCGACCCCGACCCCAAGAAGCGCTCGATGAACATCCCGCGCCTCTACCAGAAGTACGTCGGGCACGACAACAACCGGGATTCCTACGCCAATAACCAGCCGGAGACCGAGGCGATCTCGCGGCAGCAGTTCATCGAGTGGAACCCGCAGATCATGTACAACCAGCACCAGACCGGCCCCGCCGGCACGGTGCTGTTCATGGCGCCGTTCCGCGACCCCTTCAACTACAACTACGACCCGCTGGTGCCCCAGGGCATCGAGCTGGTTGGTGCCGCGATCCACCAGCGCTTCATCACCGAGGGCAAGCCAGGTTCGGTGATGCGCGGCGCCGCGTCGTATTCCACCTGGTTCAACGGCGGCGTGAGGACGACGACCGGGTTCCACAACCAGATTGGTCTGCTGAGCGAGATCATCGGGAACCCGACGCCGATCAGCATCCCGTTCCTCCCGCAACGCCTCCTGCCCGACGGCAACCAGCCCTTCCCCATCCAGCCACAGCAGGTGTGGCACCAGCGGCAGTCCATCGAGTACCTCCTGACGGCCGACCGGGCGATCCTCGACCTGGCGTCCAAGGACCGCGAGGGCTTCCTCTATCGCAGCTACGTCATGGGCCGCAACTCCATCGCGCGCGGCAACGCCGATACCTGGACGCTGACGCCGAAGAAGATCGCCGCGGTCCAGGCGGCGATCGCCAAGGAGACTGGGAACGCCGGCCGCCGGCCAGGGCGGCGACTTCGCGGGTGGGGGCGGGCGCGGCGGAGCCGCGATCCCGGCCAAGTTCTACGACCTGCTCCACCCGAAGGAGGGACGCGATCCCCGCGGGTACATCGTCCCGTCGGACCAGCCCGACTTCGCAACCGCCACCCGCTTCGTCAACGCACTCCTCAAGTCGGGGGTCGTCGTGCACCGCGCCAGCCAGCCGTTCCAGGCGGGCGGCAAGTCGTACCCGGCCGGCTCGTACGTCGTGAAGGCGGCGCAGGCGTTCCGCCCGCACGTCATGGACATGTTCGAACCGCAGGACCACCCGGACGACATCCCGTACCCGGGCGGCGCGCCGAGACCGCCGTACGATGCGACCGGCTGGACGCTCGCCTATCAGATGGGCGTGAAGTTCGACCGGATGCTGGACGGGTTCGAAGGCCCCTTCGAGAAGGTCGCCGGCGTCATACCGACGGCTGCCGGCAAGGTGTCGGCCGCGAAGACCGTCGCCGGGTACCTCGTGGGCCACGAGGCGAACGAATCGTTCGTCGCGACCAACCGCCTGCTCGCCGGCAAGGAAGAGGTCTACTGGCTGAAGACGGCCTGGACGGTGGGCAGCAAGACCTGGCCGGCCGGGACGTTGTATGTGCCGGCCAGGCCCACGACGAAGGCGCTCGTCGAGAAGATCGCCGCCGAGCGGGGCGTGAACTTCGAGGCCGTGAGCACCAAGCCGGCCGGCGAGGCGTTCAAGCTGAAGCCGGTGCGCATGGCGCTGTGGGACCGCTATGGCGGCTCGATGGACTCCGGCTGGATCCGCTGGATCTTCGAGCAGGCCTACCCGATCACGTTCGAACTGGTCTTCGCGCCCAAGCTCGATGCGGGCGATCTCAACGCGAAGTACGACGTCATCATCTTCCCCAACGGCAGCATTCCGGCGCTCGCAGGTGACGGAGGCGGACGGCGCGGCGGCGGTGGCTTCGGCAGCGGACCGAACCCCGCGGACGTGCCGGAGGAGTTCCGCGGCTGGATCGGCAACGTCACCGCGGAAAAGACCATCCCGCAGTTGAAGAAGTTCGTCGAGAACGGCGGGACAATCATCGCCATCGGGAGCGGCACGTCGATCGCCGGCCACTTCGGCCTGCCGGTCGGCAACCACCTCGTGGAGCGGCAGCCGAATGGCGCCGAGCGCCGCCTGGGCAACGAGAAGTTCTACGTCCCGGGCTCCATCCTCGACGTCGCGGTGGACAACACGAACCCGCTGGCCTACGGCATGGGCGAGCGCGCCAACGTCTTCTTCGACAACAGCCCGGTCTTCCGGCTCACGCCCGACGCGGCGAACAAGGGAGTGAAGGCGGTCGCGTGGTTCGACTCCCCCGCCCCGCTGCGCAGTGGCTGGGCGTGGGGCCAGAACTACCTGGACGACGGCGTGGCGGCCGTCGACGCGCCGCTCGGCAAGGGCCACGTGTACCTGCTCGGCCCGGAAGTGATGTTCCGCGGCCAGCCCCACGGCACGTTCAAGCTGGTCTTCAACGCGATTTACGCCGGCAGCGCGACGCCGGTGACGTTGGGAACGGGGAAGAAGTAGGCAGTAGGCAGTAGGCAGTAGGCGGTATACGGAGAACGGTAGGCAGTAGGCAGTTGGGATCAGCCCGTTCCCAACTGCCTACGTTTTCCGTTTGCCATTTTCTTCGTTCTCACTTCTCAGTTCTCACTTCTCAGTTCTCACTTCCGTCCAGGATCCTCCCCGCCACCGCCCCTGCCACGGCGAACGGCCCGAGCAAGCCGGCCAGCGAACACGCCAGGCGTGCGAACAACTGCGCCTCGGCCGGCCAACCGGCCACGGTTGCCGCAAAGACCGACGGCAGCACGGAGATGATGCCGCCAACCGCTCCTCCGGCCCCGAACCCCGCAGCCATCAGCGCGAACCGGCGAGGCACCAGCGCGAGCGACGCCACGGCGCCGCCAGCGGCAAAGGCCGTCCCCGTAGCCACGCCGGCGAAGAGGAGGACCATCAGCGGCCTCTCGAAGCCGGTGAGCCCCTGGAGCGGCGGGGCCAGCACTGTCAGGGCGGCTCCGGTCACCAGCAGCCCTGCCGCCGAAGCGAGCACCCCTCGGCGGCCGCGCCCCAGCGCGCTCCCGCCAACCGCCCCTCCAATGGCGAACCCGGCCGCCGGGATCGCGACCCGCAGCAGGGCGACGATCGGGGCCAGCGCGGGCGCGTCGCGCAACACGAAGCCAAACTGCGAGGGGACGAGCAGCGCGACGACGGCGACGAGGCCGCCGCGCAGGAACCAAAGGGCGGCATTCGTCATTCGCCACTACCGTCCGTCTACAGCTCTTCGAACAGATCGTTCAGCGGCCGCCGCCCGATCGGTCCCCAGCCGAGGCGGAAGACCTCCGCACCAAGCAGCCGGTCGATATCGGGGTGAACCAGGAAGTTCCGCTCGACGCTCGCGCGCTGCGTCCGGTGGACGCGAAGCGCCTCGAGCTTGCGCTCGCGCCACGGCGCGATGTCGACGACGAAGTCCGCGCCGCCGCGACGTTCCAGGTCCGGGTCTCGCAGCCACTCCCATGGCCGACGGCCGGGCACCCACAGCAGCCTGGCCACGGCGTGCGCAGCGCCGGCGTCAGGAAACCACCGGGGATCCGCCGCGGCCGAAACCGCGTCACTCGTGAACCGGCTGATCGCGATGTGGTCCGGGTGCAGGTTGGCGCCTTGCGGATCGAACGTGACGACGACAGCCGGG
Source organism: uncultured Acidobacteriota bacterium (assembly GCA_963724775.1). Lineage (GTDB taxonomy): Bacteria > Acidobacteriota > Vicinamibacteria > Vicinamibacterales > Fen-181 > CAVRWB01. The sequence continues at coordinate 135,580 of CAVRWB010000006.1, read as the reverse complement.
CGCGAGGCGCGGATATGGCGAACCAGCTGCTCGCGGATGGCGTCGGCCGGCGCCGACGCGAGTTCCCGGTCGCGATACCCGAGCAGGTGAACCTCGTGGATGCCGAGAATCGCGGCCGCCGCGCGAAGTTCGCCCTCGCGCACGGCCGGCAGTTCCTCCGGGGTGCAGACCGGCGGATTCCCGGCCTTGCCGGACTCGCCCAGCGTCGCGGTGGCCAGCACGACCCTCGTGCCCTGGCTGGAGTACCGGGCCGAAATCCCTCCAACGAGAAACGACTCGTCGTCCGGATGGGCGAAGCTGAGGAACAGGCAGCGCGGTGATGAAGGCATGCAGCTGTCGCTATTCTCGCATTGACGGTTGAAAGATAGAATCGCCGCGATAGACGCGGGAAGAGCATCGCCAAATCGCCGAATCGCCGAACGCCAAATCGACACATCGACAAATCGCCAAATCGACAAATTGCCAAAATCCTGCTTGATGAACCCGGTCGACCTCAACCCCATCCCCGCCGCGCACCGCACGCAGTCCGCCTTCGACCTGTTCCTGATCTTCGCCGGCGCGAATATCGTGGCGACGACGCTGCAGACGGGTGCCAGCCTCGTGCCGGCCTTCGGGTTGTGGACGGCCCTGGGCCTCGTCGGGGTCGGCGGCCTCGCCGGCTCTCTCCTGATCGCCGCGCTGTCCGAGCTCGGCCCGCGGCTGGGCGTGCCCTCCGTCATCGCGGCCCGTGCGGCGCTGGGCCTGCGCGGCGCGGGCCTCGTGGCGGTCCTGCTCTACGCGACCAACTTCGCCTGGATTGCCGTGAACAATGTCATTGCCGCGTCCGCGTGTGCGCAGGTCGCGGGCGGACCGGCGTCGCAGCGCGCCTGGGCGGTCGGCCTGGGGATCGTCTCGACGCTCATCGTCGCCGGGGGTCCGAGGCTCGTCGCACTGGCCGACCGGTTGGCGGTCCCGCTCCTGCTGCTGGTGGGCCTGGTCCTCACGGTGGCGTGCCTGCGCCTGCCGTTCGATACGCTGGCGCAGCCGGGCAGCGGCGGGATGCCCTGGATCCGCGGCCTCGACATCGTCGTCGGCTACCAGGTGTCCTGGATCCTCATGTTCGCCGACTACTCGCGGTACACCGCTTCGGCCCGCAAGGCGGCGGGGGCGGTGTTCCTCGGCCTGCTGGTGACGAGCGCCTGGATGATGCCCCTCGGTTTCATGGCGGCACGGGCGGCCGGAAGCGCCGATCCCGGCGCGATGATGAACGCGGTGCACCTTGGCGCCTGGGGCGCCGTGCTGATGACGGCGGCCACGCTGACCACCAACTTCGTCAACATCTACATGTCGGCGCTGGCACTGCGCAGCCTGCTGCCCAATATAGGCCCGCAGGCGTCCGTCTGGTCCACGGGTCTCGTCGGCGCGGCGCTCAGCCTCTTCTCGGGCGCGTGGCTCGATCAATACGCGAACTTCATGCTGGTGCTGGGTGGAATCCTGGTGCCGGTGGGAGGCGTCCTGCTGGCGAGGTTCTTCCTGGTCGACCGCGCGGGCGCCTCCCGCGCACCAGTCTCCGCGCTCTACGACAGCCGGGGACCGTATGCCCGCTGGGGAGGTTTCGACCTGGCCGGCCTCGCCGCCTGGCTGGTCGGAGGGATCACCTACTACGTCGCCGCGGGGATCGGCGGAACGGTGCCGTCGCTGATCGTGTCGGTGGGGATCTACTGGCTGATTGGGAGGCGGCGAGCCACAGAGCAGGGCTGAAGCCCTGCGCCTTCCGGAGATGCCCGGCAGAACTGTCTCGGCCTCGGGTAGACGGGGCTGCCGAGGATCATCGGAAAGCACAGGGCTTCAGCCCTGTGCCTTCATCGTGTCGCCAGGCCCCTTCTACGCTGCTCGATCTTCTCGCTCGCGCGGGTGCACGCCTTCTGGAAGCGAGCATGCAGCGAGCGCGACGCCGCATCGGGGACCGGGCCAATCCGCTTCCAGGCCGCCTGGGCGTTGCGCAGATCCTCGGCCGCCGCTTTCCACCGGGGGCTCTCGTCCTGCTTTCCGGCGATCGTGTTGGTCGCCAGCGCCTCGCGCAGCTGCCGCGCGAGCAGCGTGGCCGGGGTCTCTTCGTCGGGTTCGGTCCCGCCGCCGGGCTGCCCCCCGCCTCCTGGGGAAGCAACTGCTCCACCTGGATGCACAGCTCTTCCATCTTCCGGACGTTGGTCTCCGGATCCCAGTCCGTGCCCCCGAAACTGCCGGGCCAGGTTTCCACGAGCCGCGTCACCGCGCGCGTGTAGCGGTCGCCCAGGCGCAGCGCACGCTCGCGCGGAAGCGAACCGGCCACCGCAAGCCAGCGGCCGCGCAGGTCGGCGGTCTTCTGCTTCAAGTCCTCAGGCGGCGGGCCGTCGCCCTCGGCCGGCACGAGCGATTCGAACTCCTGCAGGACGGCTTCGGCGTCTGCCACGACTCCCGAGGCCGCCAGCTGGTCGCGCTGCTGGTAGCGCTCGAAGAACCGATCGCACGCGGCCCTGAACCGCAGCCACAGGGCGTCGGCGCGCGCCTTGCGCACCGGCCCTACGGTCTTCCACTCCGCTTGCAGGCGCTTGATCTCCTCGACGCCCTTCTGCCATTCCGTCGTCTCGGCGATCGCCTCCGCCTGCTCGCACAGGGCTTCCTTCTTCGCGAGGTTGGCAGACCACTCTTCCTTGCGGTGCTGCAGGTCCTCGCGCCGCCGGGTGAAGAACGCGTCACAGGCCGCGTGGAAGCGGTCCCAGAGTGCCTTCTCCTGCGCGCGCGGGGCGGCGCCCACGCCCTTCCACTCGGCTTGCAGCGCCTTGATGGCTTCCGCCGTTTTGATCCACTCGGACGAGTTCGACAGCGCCTCGGCCTGCTGGCAGAGCGTCTCCTTGCGGGCATGGTTGGCGGCCTGCTCGGTCGCCACCTGTGCGAAGTAGACGTCGCAGCGCGCGCGGACCGCGTCCGATGCGGCCTTGAAGCGGTTCCACAATGCCTGCGACTGGTCGCGCGGTGCGATGGCCACCTGCTTCCAGCGCGCCTGGGCCTCGCGCAACTGCTTGGCTGCCAGCGCGAGGTCCTCGACCTCCATCAGCTTCTCCACGCGCTGACAGAGCTCTTCCTGGAGGCCCGCGTTCGCCCACCGCTGCCAGTCGTCCATGTCGCGGAGCTCCTGGACCCGCGGGAACAGCGTGGACATCGCCTGCTCGAGGCGGGCGGCAATCTGCTGGTGGTCTTCACGGCTTGGGAGCGGGGCGTCCTCGTCCAGCGCCGCCCGGGCGTCTCGGAGCGCGCGCTCGCCCCCCTTGAGGGTGAGGTCTGTCGCGGCCGCGGCCGCTTCGACCTCTGCGCAGAGCTTTTGCAGCCGCGCGAGCGTTTCCTGCTGCTCGCGCGCCCGCCGCTCTCGCGCCTCGGCCTCGCGCGCCTGCAGTCGCTCGTCGGCTTCCTTGAACCGCGCCGCCAGCGCCTGGTCGTCGAACCCCGACGCCGTCAGCTCGCTCCACGCGCGGCGCAGCCCCTGCCAGTCCGTGCGCGCCCGGGGAAACTCGGCGCTCGTGGCCAACTGCTCGAGATCGGCGCAGACCCGCGTCGCCTTCTCGCGGCGCGCCCGCACCGCGAGGACCGCCCGGTACCGCGCCTCCGCGGCGCGCGAGGCATCCTCGAAGCGCCGCGCCCAACGCGCAGCCTCGGCCTGGTCCGGGCACTCCGGCAGCGCGTTCCACGCCGTCCGTGCCTCGTCCATGCGCGCGGGCGCCTCGTCGCCGGCGATCGCATCCACCGTCTCGCACAGCACGCGGCGGGCGGACACCGCTTCCGCGATCGCCTGCGCGAGGCGCGCCCGTTCGGCGCGCTCGGCCAGGGAAGTCTCCAGCGCGGCGCGGACCGCGGCGGTCGCCGCGGCAAACCGGGCGGATGCGTCGTCGCCCTCCGGCAGCGCGAGGGCCTGCCAGGCGCGCTCCGCCTCCGTCAACGCCGCGTCGCCCTCGTCCAGCGCGGTGTTCACCAGCCGCTCGAGGTGATGGCACAGGTCGGCGGCCTTGCGCCGGCGGCGGGCGAGGTCGATCTCCTCGGCTGTCGGAACGGGAACGGCTTCGATGCGTGCCTGTCGGGCGGCTTCTTCCGCGGCAGCGTCGATCTCGCGGACGCGCGCCCGCGCCCGTTTGGCGGCCGTCCTGTTCTTCGCGCGGTTGGCGATCTCGTCGAGGCGGTCGCGCGACGCCAACCGCTCCACCGCCGACGTCGCGACGTCCTTGTAGTCGCCGCGCATGGCCACCGCGGCCAGTTCAGCCTCGTCCTGTATCTTCGCCAGTGCCTCCAGGCGAACGGCAGGGTGCGCCGATCGACGGGCCACCGAACCGAACGCGCCAGGATCCTGCAGCCTCGCCAGGCCCGCCCGGGCCACGGCCTCAGCGCTCGCGCCGCGCGCCACCGTCAGCAGGTGCTTCGGGTCGCTCAACCCGGCGAGCGCCGCCAGGCTCTCGGCCGGCTCCGTTCCCTCGAATTCGCCACATGCGAGATCGACGAGCAGCGCGGTTGCCTGTTCCCTGACGCGCTCGTCGCCGTCGGCGCGTGCGATGTCGGCAATCGTCGCCGGCGCGAGCACCTTCTTCAGCGCGGCGATGCGGACGTTCGCGTCGCGATCCTCGCGCGCGATCGTCACCAGCGTGTCCTGCTGATCGAGCGGCAGTTCTTCGACGGCGGCCTGGCGAACGGCCGGGCTCGAGTTCTTCCATCGGGGCTGGGCGCGGAACCTGTCGAGAAGACCCATGACTGCTTTCGTCTCCAGGAGGTCATCCGGGGAGATGGTGTGGTGGTGGCAGCCGCGTCGAGGCGGCGGGAAAGGAGGTAGTGTAGCACGTCGGCAAATTGTTATAGTTCCGCTGCCAGCCCCCTTCCGAAAGGACTCCCGATGAGTGTTCGCCGCACCCTGCTGCCTGTCCTGGCCGGCCTCGCGCTCGCCCTCACGCTGGCCCGTCCGTCTCTTCACGCGCAGGTGGCGCAGCAGGCGCCGGGACTCGCCACGCCTGAACAATTTCTCGGCTTCCCGGTGGGCGCCGACAACAAGCTGGCCCGATGGGATCGCATCGTCGAGTACATGCGCATGGCGGCGGCAGGATCGCCGCGGGTGCGCGTACGCGACCTCGGCAAGACGACCAACGGGAATCCCTTCATCGCGGTCGAGATCTCGGCTCCCGAGACGATCAAGAACCTCGACCGGTTCAAGCAGATCCAGCGGAAGCTCTACTTCCAGGGCGGCGCGCCGACCGCCGCCGAGCGGGACGAGATCTTCCGGGCGGGCAAGGCCGTTGTCGCCGTCACCTGCAACATCCACTCGACGGAGATCGGCGCCTCGCAGATGGTGCTCGAACTCGTGCACCGCCTGGCCACCGACGATTCGCCCCTCGTCCGGAAGATCCTCGACAACGTGATCCTCGTGCTGGTCCCGAGCCTGAATCCCGACGGACAGATCATGGTGACCGACTGGTTCAACAAGAACGTCGGCACCGAGTTCGAGGCGAGCCCGCTGCCCTAGCTCTATCACCCGTACGTCGGGCACGACAACAACCGCGACATGTACATGTTCACGCAGAAGGAGAGCCAGCTGACGGCCGCGCTGTTGTGGCACGACTGGTTCCCGTCGGTGTGGCTCGACGAGCACCAGCAGGGGCAACTCCGGCGCGCGGATCTTCGTCATGCCGGCGACCGATCCGATCAACCCCAACGTCCACCCGCTCATCTACCGGTGGAACGGCATCCTGGGCCAGTCGCAGGCGGCCGCGCTCGAAGCGGCCGGCAAGGAGGGCATCATCTACAACTCCACCTACACCAACTTCTGGCAGGGCGCCATGGCGTGGAGCGGGTGGTGGCACAACCAGGTGGGCCTCCTGACGGAGGTCGCCAGCGTGCGCGTCGCCGCGCCGGTCGAGCAGCGGCGGGCGACGCCCGGCACGCCCGTGGCGCCCGCCGCCGCGGAGGACGTCCAGGCGCAAATGCGCCGGCAGCTCGACAACCCCGGCCAGCCAATCCCTCCTCCGCGCGACATCAACTCGCGGACCGAATACCCCCGGCCGTGGATGGGCGGCCGCTGGACGCTGCGCGACATCGTGGACTACGAGTTGATCGCGACGATGGGCCTGCTCGAGGCCGCGGCAGACCAGCGGGAGGCCCTCCTGCGCCAGATCTACGAAGTGAACCGCATCACGGTCGACGCCGGAACGAAGAATGAACCCGCGGCGATCGTGATCCCGGTCGCGAGCCAGTTCGACCCGCGCGCGGCGATGCGGCTGGCCGACAAGCTGCGGATGGGCGGCGTGGAGGTCTGGCGGGCGGGGTCCGCATTCGACGCGGACGGCCGCAACTATCCCGCCGGCACGCTGGTCGTGCCGATGAACCAGGTATTCGCGCGCTATGCGAAGGACCTGCTGGAAAAGCAGACGTACCCGGAGGTGCGCCGCACGCCGACGGCCCCGCCCGAACCGCCCTACGACGTGACCGCCTGGTCGCTGGGCATGCTGATGGGCGTGGACACGGTCTTCCTGAAGAAGGCGGTCCCCGACACGGCACGGCTGGAGCGCCTCGACCAGGCCCGCCCCGTCCCCGGCTCGGTGGACGGGGACGGGCACCCGCTTCGCCTTCGACTACAAGGGCGCGGATGCGGCGCTGGCCATCAACCGCCTCCTGAAGGACGGCGCAACGGTGAGTATCGAGCCCGGCAAGGGTGACGCCCGCGTCGTCGTCGCAGGCGCCCCACGCGTTCGCCTCGAGAAGCTCGCCTCCGAACTCGGCTTCACCTTCCGGGCAACTGACGCCGGCAGGCGGCCTGCCGGCCAGGCGATCCCGTTGCGGGCGCCGCGCGTGGCGTTGTACCAGCCGTGGACGGCGAACATGGACGAAGGCTGGACGCGGTGGGTGCTCGAACAGTACGAGTTCGCCCCGAAACCGATCCACAACGCCGAGGTGAAGGCGGGCAAGCTTCACGATCAGTTCGACGTCGTCGTCCTCGCCGACCAGCAGGCGCGCGACATCGTCGAGGGACAGGACGCGAAGGCCATTCGACCGGAGTATCGCGGAGGCATCGGCGAAGAGGGCGTCCAGGCGCTGAAGTCGTTCGTCGCGGACGGCGGCACGCTCGTGCTGCTCGGCGCGAGCACCGACCTCGCCATTCAGAAGTGGCCGGTGCCGGTTCGCAACGTGAAGCGCGCCCTGACGCGCGATCAGCACTTCGCGCCGGGAACGATCCTGCGAGTCCAGGTGGACACTGCGAGCGGCCTGGGGCTCGGCGTCCCGGCCGATACCAACGGCTTCTACAACAACAGCCCCTTCTTCGAGCTGACGGACGGGTTCGCGTCGCAACGGGCGACCGTCGTGGCCCGCTATCCGAACACGGATCTGGTGGCGTCCGGGTGGCTGAAGGGGGAGGAATTCATGGCGGGCCGTGCCGCCGTCGTGCAAGTCGAATTGAACCCGGGCCGCCTCGTGCTGTTCGGCCTGCGCCCGCAGCACCGCGCCCAGACGCGTCGCGACGTTCCCGTTGCTGTTCAATGCGCTCTATCTGTCGCGGCGGTGAAGTAGAGCGGTAGGCAGCAGGCAGTATCGCAGTTCGGTCAACTGCCTACCGCCAACTGCCTACTCGACTACTGGCAACTGGATGCTACGCTAGCCCCATGCCCGACTCCTCGAGCCTCCAGGAGCGATACGCGCCGAAGAGCATCTGCTACGGCTGCGGGCCCGCCAACGCCCGCGGGTTCCGCATCCGCAGCTTTCCAGCGGGTGACGAGGTGGTGGCCCAATGGAAGGCCGAACCGCACCACCAGGCGTTCGAGGGCGCGATCAATGGCGGGGTGATCGGCACGCTGTTCGATTGCCACTGCAACTGGACGGCCGCTTACCACCTGATGCGACGCAGCGACCTGCCCTCGGTGCCGCCGACGGTCACGGCGGAGTTTGCCGTCCGCTTCAAGAGGCCGACGCCCTCCAACGCTCCGATGACGCTGCGCGCGCACGTGGTCGAATCGACCGACGACCGCGCGACCGTCGACGCCACGCTGGAATCGGGAGGCGTCGTCTGCGCCACGTGCCGCGGGACGTTCGTCGTCGTCCACCCCGGCCACCCGGCTTACCACCGCTGGGAATAGCAGGAGTGCCCAGTGCGAAGAGTGCCGAGAGATCAAGGAGGGATTCGAGTATGCCGGAGGTTCCGAGTTGGATCGAACAGCTTCCTGTTGCCGTCACCGTCACCGAGGCTGACGGCACCATCATCGCCATGAACGCCCGCTCGCGCGACACGTTCGCGGCCGACGGCGGCGGCGCGCTCATCGGGCAGAGCGTCTTCGCGTGCCACCCCGAACCCGCGCGCGCGAAGACCGAGACGCTCTACGTGTCACAGCAACCGAATCACTACACCATCTGCAAGAACGGACAGCGGAAGATCATTCACCAGCTGCCCTGGTCCCAAAACGGCGCGTTTGCCGGCTTCGTCGAGATCTCGATCCCCATCCCCGACAACCTGCCGCATTTCGAGCGAGGGTAGGCCGTGGCGTCGGCAGTAGGCAGTAGGCAGTAGGCAGCGGGAGAGTCTCAACTGCCTACCGCCTACCGCCTACTGCATACCTCAGACTCACTCCGTCCCCTCGAACACGCCCGTCTGGCGGTTCTTCTGCACCTGGTCCCAGGGGAAGTACTTTCCGTTCATCGCGACGTACACGCCGGGCGGCAGCACCTGCACGAACGACAGCGCGGAGCCGAGGTTGAAGAGGCCGTCCGAGCTCCCGAAGGCGTACGGGATCATCGCGCCGGTCAGGACGATCGTCTTGCCCGCGACCCGATCCGCCAGCACGCGCGCCGTCTCCACCATCGTGTCGGTGCCGTGGGTGATGACGATCTTGCGTCTCCTCGCACTGCCGGCAGTTCTGCGCGATCGCCTCGCGGTCCGCGTCGCTCATGTCGAGGCTGTCGATCATCATGATCGTCCGCACGTGCACATCCAGGCGGCAGCGCCCGAGGCGCAGCATCTCGGGCAGGTGCGATTCGGTGAACACCAGCTTGGCGTGAATCTCGTCGTATTCCTTGTCGAACGTCCCGCCAGTGATGAGGATGCGGATGGGCATGGCCGGGAGTGTACAATCAAATTTCTGCAATTTTTCGATTTTGCGATGTTGCGATGTTGCCTGCGGACGGCCACGCGAGCGTGACGGTCCGCCGGCCATGACACGAAAATCGTCAAATCGCCAAATCGTAAAATAGGAAAATAGCGACATGTCCACCCGCCCCGCCTCTCCCCTTGCCGCCCTGCTCGACCGCCGGATCCTCGTCCTGGACGGCGCGATGGGCACCATGGTGCAGCGCCGCCGCCTCGGCGAGGAGGACTTCCGCGGCACGCGGTTCGCCGCCCACCCGCGCGACCTCAAGGGTGACAACGACCTGCTGGTGCTCACCCGCCCGGACGTCATCCGCGAGATTCACGACGAGTACCTGGCAGCCGGCGCGGACATCATCGAAACGTCGACCTTCAACGGCACCGCCATCGCGCAGGCCGATTACGGCCTCGAGGCCCTCGTCTACGAGTTGAACGTGGCGGCGGGCCGGCTGGCGCGCGCCGCCGCCGACGAATGGACGGCCCGCACGCCCGACAAGCCGCGCTTCGTCGCCGGCGCGATCGGGCCCACCAACAAGACCCTCTCCCTCTCGCCCGACGTGAACGACCCCGCGTTTCGCGCGGTCACCTTCGACCAGGTGCGCGACGCGTACGCCGAGCAGGTGCGCGGACTGATCGACGGCGGCTGCGACGTGCTCCTCATCGAGACGATCTTCGACACGCTCAACGCCAAGGCGGCCATCGTCGCGGCGCGCGAGGTGTTCGAGGAACAGGGCGTCGAGCTGCCGGTCATGATCTCGGTCACGATCACCGACAAGAGCGGCCGCACGCTGTCCGGCCAGACGGTGGACGCCTTCTGGGTGTCGGTGGCGCACGCCCGCCCCGTTGAGCGTCGGGATCAACTGCGCCCTCGGCGCCCGCGAGATGCGCCCGTACCTGGTCGAGCTTGCTCGTCTGGCGAACACGCACGTCAGCTGCTATCCCAACGCCGGCCTGCCGAACGCCTTCGGCGAGTACGACGAGCATCCGGCCGACACCTCGGCGCTCGTCCGCGGCTTCGCCCTCGACGGCCTGGTCAACATCGTCGGCGGCTGCTGCGGCACCACGCCGGACCACATCCGCGCCATCGCGGCGGCCGTGGACGGCATCGCGCCGAGGCGGATCGACGCCGGCGTCGAACGCTTCACGCGGTACTCCGGCCTCGAAGCGCTCACGCTCCGCCCGGACAGCAACTTCCAGATGGTTGGCGAGCGGACCAACGTCACCGGCTCCGCGCGTTTCAAGCGCCTGATCAAGTCCGGCGACTTTGCGCAGGCCACCGACGTGGCGCTGGAGCAGGTACGGGGCGGCGCCAACATCCTCGACGTCAACATGGACGAGGGGATGCTCGACTCCGAGCAGGCGATGACGCGGTTCCTCAACCTGATTGCGACCGAGCCGGAGATCGCCCGTATTCCGGTGATGATCGACAGCTCGCGCTGGTCGGTCCTCGAAGCCGGCCTGAAGTGCGTCCAGGGCAAGGCGATCGTCAACTCGATCAGCCTCAAGGAAGGCGAGGAGGAGTTCCTCCGCCGGGCCGCCACCATCCGGCGCTACGGCGCCGCGGCCGTGGTCATGGCGTTCGACGAGGACGGCCAGGCGGACACCGCCGCGCGCAAGATCGCCGTGCTCCAGCGCGCGTACCGGCTGCTCGTCGAGCGCGCGGGCTTCGATCCGCTCGACATCGTGCTCGACCCGGCCGTCCTTGCGGTCGGCACTGGCATCGAGGAACACAACCGGTACGCCGTGGCGTTCATCGAGGCCACGCGGGCACTGAAGGCCAACTGCCCCGGCGCGAAGACTTCGCGGCGGCATCAGCAACCTGTCGTTCTCCTTCCGGGGAAACGACCGGGTCCGCGAGGCCATTCACGCGGCCTTCCTCTACCATGCGATCGAGGCCGGCCTCGACATGGGCATCGTCAACGCCGGCCAGTTGATGGTGTACGAGGACATCCCGAAGGACCTCCTCGAGCGGGTCGAGGACCTGCTGTTCGACCGGCGGCCCGACGCCACCGAGCGGCTCGTCCAGTTCGCGGATACCTTCAAGGGCGACGCACGCAAGCAGGAGGCCGAGGCGGCATGGCGCGCCGGCAGCGTGGAAGCCCGCCTGTCCCACGCGCTCGTGCACGGCATCCTCGATCATCTCGAAGCCGATTTGGCCGAGGCGCTCCAGCGCTACCGGCCGCTCTCGGTGATCGAGGGACCGCTGATGGACGGCATGAAGGTCGTCGGGGACCTGTTTGGCTCCGGTCGCATGTTCCTCCCGCAGGTCGTGAAGAGCGCGCGCGCGATGAAGAAGGCGGTCGCCTGGCTGCAGCCCTACATGGAGGCGGACAAGACGGCGGGCGGCCAGCGGGTGCAGGGGAAAGTGCTCCTCGCCACGGTGAAAGGCGACGTCCACGACATCGGCAAGAACATCGTGGGCGTCGTGCTGGGCTGCAACAACTACGAGGTGATCGACCTCGGAGTGATGGTGCCCACCAACCGCATCCTCCAGGCCGCCGCCGACGAGCGGGCCGACATCATCGGCCTCAGCGGCCTCATCACGCCCTCGCTCGACGAGATGGCCCTTGTAGCCGGCGAGATGCAGCGCCGGGGCCTGACACAGCCGCTGCTGATCGGCGGCGCGACGACAAGCCGGCAGCATACTGCCGTGAAGATCGCGCCCGAGTACGCGGGTGCGACGGTCTATGTCCCCGACGCGTCACGCGTCACGGACGTCGTTTCCAGCCTGCTGAAGGCCGACAGGCGGGCGGCCTTCGAGCAGGCCAACCGCGCGGAGCAGGAGGACGCGCGCCGCCGACACGCGGCTCCACGCGCCCGCCCGCTCGTTCCCTACGCGCGGGCGCTTGCCAACCGCACGCCCATCGACTGGTCGCAGGCGGCGCCGCCGGTTCCGTCGTTCACCGGCCGCCGCGTCATCGACGACCAGCCGCTCGCCGACCTGCTGCCGTTCATCGACTGGACCTACTTCTTTGCGGCCTGGCAGGTGAAGGGCCGATTCCCGGCGGTCTTCGACCACCCGCGAGCACGGCGCGGCCGCGCGGGAGTTGTACGAGCACGGCCGGGAACTCCTCGACGAGATCGTGTCGCGGCGGTCCATCCGGGCGCGAGGGGTCTACGGGTTCTGGCCCGCGGCGACTGAAGGGGACGACATCGTCCTGCTCGGCGCGGACGGGCGGGAATCGGCGCGTTTTCCGATGCTCCGCCAGCAGGAGGAGATCGAGCCGGGCCGGCCGTCGCATTCGCTCGCCGACTACGTGGCGCCCCGGCCGGCCGGCATTCCCGACTTCCTCGGCGCGTTCGCCGTCACCGCCGGGATTGGCGTCGACGAACTGGTGGCGCGCTACCAGGCCGACCACGACGACTATCGCGCGATCATGGTCAAGGCCCTGGCCGACCGCCTGGCCGAGGCGTTCGCCGAGTACCTCCACGCGCGGGCACGCCGCGAGTGGGGCTACGGCGCGGACGAGCGGCTGGACGCGCAGGATCTGCTCGCGGAGAAGTACCGCGGGATCCGGCCGGCGTTCGGCTACCCGGCCTGCCCGGATCACAGCGAGAAGCGCACGCTCTTCGCGCTGCTCGACCCGTGCCCGCTCGGCCTGACCCTCACGGAAACGTGCGCCATGGCGCCGGCGGCCAGCGTGAGCGGCCTCTATTTCAGCCACCCGGACGCGCGCTATTTCTCGGTTGGGCGACTGGGCCGCGACCAGGTCGAAGACTACGCGCGGCGAAAGGGCATCGACGTGGAGGAGGCCGAGCGCTGGCTGCGTCAGAACCTGGGCTACTAGGGAAGAAGGGAAGAATTGACGATTGACGACTGCCGAATGACGAATGACGAATGAACAAGCCACTCCCGTGGTGCGCCAATCGTCAATCGTCGATCGTCAATCGCGAGACTTCGCCGTGGCGATAGCACCCGACCAGGTGGTCGTTGACCATGCCGACCGCCTGCATGAAGGCGTAGCAGATCGTTGAGCCGACGAATCGGAAGCCGCGCTTCTGCAGATCTTTGCTCAACGCGTCCGATTCCGCGGTCCGTGGCGGCACCTGCCTCATCTCCACCCACGCGTTGACTTTCGGCTGCCCTCCCACGAACCGCCACAGGTACCGGTCGAACGAGCCGAACTCCTCCTGCACGGCGAGAAACGCGCGGGCATTGTCGACCGCTGCGCCGATCTTCAAGCGATTGCGGACGATGCCGGCATCGCCGAGGAGCGCCTGCTTCTTCCGCTCGCCGTACTTCGCGACCACGTCCGGCAGGAAACCGTCGAACGCCTGCCTGTATCTCTCGCGCTTGCGAAGGATCGTGATCCAGCTGAGACCCGCCTGCGCGCCCTCGAGGATCAACATCTCGAAGAGGTGACGATCTTCATGCGCGGGCACTCCCCACTCCTCGTCGTGATAGGTGAGGTAGAGAGGATCCGAACCAGGCCAAGGGCAGCGGGAGAGAGCCATTGGGAATTTTGCGATTTAGCGATTTGGCGATTTAGCGATTTAGCGATTTGGCGACTTGGCGATTTAGCGGTTTGGCAGCCCTCGCCCGGTGACCAGGTACACCGCGAAGCTCCCGAGCCAGTGGCCGCCTTCGTAGTGCTCGCCGGTGACCGCGCCGAGGCCAGCCTCCCGGTGACGCGAAGCGGCCGCGTTCAGCGCGGGGAGGCGCCGGTCGCCTGCTGGAAGCCCCGCCTCGATGCCTTCCAGCATCCAGGCGCGGCTGAGGTTCAATCCATCCAGGTGTGCGAGCTTCGGGTCGGTCGGGTCGGTCACGACGGCGGGCTCGAGCCAGGACGGCGAACCGTTAGAGGGAATGCCCGGCAAGAACGCCGACAGCCACTCCGAGTAGGCCGGCGGCGCGAGAACGCGGCGCATCAGGTCCGCCTCCGCCAGGCAGGGCGAGAGGAAATCCTGTCCCGACGGCTCCCACGTAAAGGGACAGCCGCGGTCCTTCAGGTAGAAGTCACTGATGCGGCCGGTCAGCAGCGCCTCGGTGGCAGCATCTCCCGCGGCGCGCGCCCAGTCGAGAATCAGGCCGAACGAGAAAGCCGTCTGATCGTGCTCACCGATGCGGATCGGCTTCGACAGTTTTGGCAGCCAGTCTCTCAGGCGCTCCACGGCGGCCTCCTCGAGCGGCTTCAAGGCGGCCGACCATTCCTTCGCCTGCGGGTCGTTCCACTCCCGCAGTTCCGCCCCCAGCTGCAGCAGCCACGCCAGGCCGTAAGGACGCTCGAAGCTCGCGCGCCCGGCGCCCTTCATGTAGCGCACCTCACCAGAGACGTGCTCCGCCGTGAGGCTCTGCGCCAGGGCGGCTCGCGCCCGCCCGGCGAACGGCGCCTGCGGGTACGTGCGCGCAAGGCGCACCAGCAGCCAGTGACCGTGCACCGACGAGTGCCAGTCGTAGCAGCCGTAGAAGGCCGGCGTCAGCTGACGCGGTGCCTGCGCGTCCTGGTCGCCGTTCATCACGTGGGCGATCTTGTTCGGGTACTCCTTGTGCACGCAGTCGAGGGCCAGCGACGCGAACCGCGCCGCCGAGGCGGCGTCGAACCGAACCGGCGTCTGGGCCATGGCAGGGCTCCACGCGAACAGCACGCACGCAAGCGGCAGCATCAGGCGTTTCATCGCGATCATCATAGCGTTAAGCGTTGACCGTTGAGCGTTGAGCGTTCGGCGTTGACCGTTCAGCGTTCGGCGTTGACCGTTCAGCGTTGAGCGTTCGGCGTTGAGCGTTCAGCGTTGGGCGTTCAGCGTTCGGCGGTGAACGCGCTTGACGCTCGACGGTTAACGGTCGACGATTTCCGAACGCGCTTGACGCTCGACGCTCAACGGTCGACGGTCGACGATTCCGAACGCTCTTTACGCTTGACGCTCGACGGTGAACGCTGGACGATTCCCCAATGGCTACCAACCCATACCATGCGGACCTCGCCGGTCGCGACCCGATAGCGGCGATGCGCGAAACGCCCGGACGAATCCGGGCGATCGTGGCGAAGATGACGCCCGAACAGCTCGCTCGCAGCTACGCGCCCGGCAAGTGGACCGCGGCGCAGCTGTTGGTTCACCTCGCGCAGGCCGAGCTGGCACTCACCGTCAGGGCGCGGATGGCGCTTTCCGAGGCCGGCTACCTTGCCCAGCCATTCGACCAGGACCGGTGGCTCCAGCGAGAGGCGGCCAGCGACGGCCAGGCGGCGCTCGCCGCGTACCTGGCGATGCGACAGCTCAACCTTCAGCTCTTCGCCGGGCTGTCAGCGGCCGATCGCGGCACGACGTTCCGCCACCCCGAATACGGCGACCTGACGGTTGGCTGGCTGCTCGAGATGATCGCCGGCCACGAACTGCACCATGTCCCGCATTTCGAGGCCATCGCGGGACAACCGTAGGACAGGCGTCCCGCCTGTCGAGGACACGTCCCGCCTGGTCGAGAATCGTCAACGCAACTGGAGAACCGTGTATTGAAGGAGGGGCGCTATCTTTTCGCCCCGAAGCTGGCGCGCAGCGTGACAGGCGCGGCGAGCGTGACGTTGACCGAGTAGCTGACGTCGCCGTACTTGGGGCTGCGGAAGATCACTTCGTGGGGCCCGAGCGCAGCGGGCACCGACACTTGCGGCGCGTCGCCAATCGCCTCGCCGTCCAGCAGCACCTGGGCGGCCTGGTCGGATGTGAGGTTCAGCATGCCTTGCGGCAGGTCCAGGGGGACCTTCACGACCTGGCCGGCCGGCACCTGCACGAACTGCCGATGGCGAACGGCGACCGACGGGTTGAGGAACACGAAGCTGTGGCGGCCCGCGGGCACCATGAGCTGGCCGGTGGTGCGTCCGTAGCTTCGCCCCTCCTCCGACACCTCGAGTTCGACTGGGGCCTCGACCTTGATCCACCCGACCGTCGCGAGCGCCAGCGGCGTCACCTTGCCCGACTCCACCGTCACCGCTTCTTCCAGCGTTCCCCACTCGCTCTCGACGACGACTGAGTGGAGGCCCGGCGCCAGGTCGTCAACGCGGAGAGGCGCCTTGCCGCGCGGCGTGCCGTCGATCGTGATGCGACTGCCGTTAGGCTGCGTGGTGATCTTGAAGCCGCCCGGCGCGGTCGGTCCAGCGGGCTGCGCGGTGGGGGGCGTCTTCGGCGGCCGCTTGAGGAGCGCGCCAATCCGCGGCCCACCGACGAACCCGGCCACCGCCAGGACGACGATCACGGCGGCCGCCAGCAATGCCGGCGTCTTGCTGCTCGCCTTCTTCCGCTTCGTGTGTACCTGGTCGTAGCTCAGGACCGCCGCCCGGCGCGTTCCGCTCGCCTCGTCCGCCACCCTCGGGGGGTCGGCCGGTACGACCATCGGAGCAGCCGGTACTCCGGTGGAGGCCGGTGCGGCGTCGGTTGCCTCGAAGCGGACCGGCTCGACGTGGGCGGCCGTCGCCGTCCACGAGTTCAGGACGACCTCGAACTCCGGTGGCGCGGCCCGTGCCGGTGTGGGTTCCGGTCCCAGCGCCTCGGACGTGGGGCTGGCCTGTGGGGCATCGCGCCTTGGGTGTTCCTCGTCGAGGGGAATCGAGACGACCGGCGATTCCCGGATGGCATCCGGGGCCTTGAACTCCTCGAACAACGTCGCAGCCGCTTCGGGCCCGGCAACGACCGGCCAGGGTCCGAACGGGTCCGCGAGCGCGTCGGCCCCGGCGGCCGACGCCGGCAACGCTGCCAGGAGGTCGGCCAGGCTCGACCGGCCAGGTTCCTCGACCGGTGCGGCGGCTTCCCCGGCAGGTGTGGCGCACCGCTCCAGCTTTGCGTCCGAAGCGGACATGGAGGTTCGCGCGACACCGGACGACTCCTCGACCGGTGTGGCGGCTTCCCTGGCAGGTGTGGCGGCTTCCCTGGCAGGTGTGGCGCAAAGCTCCAGCTTTGCGTCCAGCTTCGCCGGTTCCGCGGCAGGAACTTCGGCGTCAGGCGCGGAGCGAAGCTCCGGCGTCGCCTCCGACGCGACGGCGACCGCGCTCCCCGAGTCCGTCGTCACCGCCGCCGTTCGATCGGGCCGCGCCTGCGGCGCGACGACCGGCAGCGGCCCGGCGCTCTCGCACTCTTGGAAGAACGCCTCGACGGCCTCCTGGGATACGGCGTAGCGCGGGTCCTCCTCGACAATCCGGCCGAACGCCTTCTGTGATTCGACCAGCGTGAGGAACGCGGCGCCAGGTTCGATGCAGAGCAGCTTCGACAGCCAGTCCCGCAGCGGTTCGCCGAGCGGTACGGACTCGCCTTCCGCCGTCGTCTCGCGCGCCGCCTCGAGCAGGGCCGGCAGCCGTGCCGGGAAGTCGCCGTCAGCCAGTTGGCGCCCGACGAGCAGGGACAGGGTGACCACGCCAATCTGAACGAGGTCCAGGCGCCGGCCGAAACGGCTGATGCTGCTGTCCGGAAGCGCCGCCAGCCGGTATTCGCGCCACAGACGCTGGGCCCCCCAGTCGGTCGCGGCCTGCTCGATCGCCGTTCCCAGCACGTACTCCGTGATCACGAGCCGGCCGTCCGGCGCGAGGACCAGGCGCTCCGGACCGATGGCCCCGTGGAACACGTCGGGCGCGTAGTCGTGGAGGAGCGCGGCCCCGGTCATGAGCTGTCGGGCAATCGACAGCACGCCGCCGATGCGAGGCTGGACCTTGGCGCGGCGCGCCAGGACCATCATGTCGGCCAGGCGGCGGCCCGGGGCGTAGGCGGATACCAGGGTGAGGCGGTTGCCGCGGATCGGGTCGCGCTGCAGCCGGGCGGCGCGCGCGTAGGCGGCATGCCGGAAATTCGACAGCCGTTTCAATCGGCCCTTGACGAAGGGCTCGAAGAACGGCGCCGACGAGAGGCTCGGGTTGAAAACGAGAAACTCGAGCAGGGCGCCGGAAGGCTGGGCGACGACCAGGCGGTCCCCGAGGCGATCCCCGAAGCTAGGAACTTCACCCGTTTGTGCACCCGCCGACCCCACAACCATACTTTACACTTGTCGGCTCGACGGGCCGATCGGATGAGGGCGAAACCGCCTGGCCGGCCGGATTCTTGATGGCCGCCCCGGCTCGCTCCCGGTTACAATTGAATCTCCAGCTGTACCAACTCCTTCGGAGGTCCGTTCCATGACCGGGATCCTGACCTTCTGCGCCTCGCTGGCACTCACCGCCGCCGCCCTCGCGATGGCCCAAACCCAGCCGCCGGCCGAGCTCAAGCCGGGAGACCCGGCGCCCGCGTTCACCCTCCCGGGCTCCGACGGCAAGACCTACAGCCTGGCCGACTTCAACGGCAAGAAGGCGGTCGTGCTCGCCTGGTACCCCAAGGCGTTCACCGGTGGTTGAACCGCCGAGTGCAAGTCGCTCCGTGAGAGCGGCGACGAGATTCGAGCCACCGGCGTCGCGTACTTCGGCGCAAGCGTCGACACGCCCGAGACCAACCAGAAGTTCGCGGAATCCCTCGGCCTGGACTACCCCCTTCTGAGCGATCCCGACAAGAACGTCGCCCGCGCGTACGGCGTGGTCTCCGGTGAGAGAACCACCGCGTCGCGATGGACCTTCTACATCGGGAAGGACGGCCGCATCCTGTTCATCGACAAGCAGGTGAGCCCGGCGGCTCACGGCAAGGACGTCGTCGAGCGGCTGAAGGCGCTGGGCATTGGCGGATAAAGGTAATGTGGAATGTGGAATGGAGAATGTGCCACATTCAACATTCCACCTGCGGCCCCCGCGGGGGCGTGAGGATCCAGAACAGTTCCGAGAGGACCATGGCCGTGGCGCCCCAGAGCTCGGCGCCATGGACTTCGATATAGGGAATCTCCACCTCGCCCCGATCTGCCTGGAGCACGCGGCGCGACAGTCGCCGGGCCGGGTCGATCAACTCGTCGAGCGGCACTTCCAGGATGCGCTCGACTTCCCTGTCAGACGGCTGGAGTTCCGGCCGCCAGTCCATGAGCGCCACCACCGGGTGCAGCATGAAACCGCTGACAGGGATGTGCAGCGGCGTGAGCCGCCCGAGCAGGCGGACGGCGGCCGGGTCGAGCCCCACCTCCTCGCGCGCCTCGCGCAGCGCCGCTTCCTCCAGCGTCTCCCCCGGCTCCACGGCGCCACCCGGCAGTGACACCTGGCCTGCATGACTCGGCAGATGCGACGCCCGGACGGTGAGGACGATCTGCGCCTGGCCGTCCATCGGAAACAGCAGCATCAAGCCGGCTGCGGCGCGGGCTTGCTCCGGCGACTGACCGGGCCGCCAGCCGCGGCGCGGCTGCGGCGCAAAGCGCGCTTGCGCCTCCAGTCCCGGCAAGGGTGCCGCGAGCCCGAGCCGAAGCCGATTCTCGACGTCTTCAAACTGCATTGGATCGTGGCCGTCGCACAGGGCTGAAGCCCTGCTCTTCCCCGCCTGCTGCCTGCCGCCTGCTGTCAGCTGCCTGTGTCTGCCTGCTGCCTGCTGTCAGCTGTCAGCTGTCTGCTGTCTGTCTGCTGTTTCTGTTGTACCATGCCGCGGTCCCCTGGAGTTCACCGATGCGTCGACTCGCCGCGTGCCTCTGCTTGGTCCTGGCGTCAGCCGTCCTTCCCGCCCTCGCGCAACCCCCCAAGGGGCATCTTCTCATCATCGGCGGCAACGGGACGACCGACGACATCATGGCGCGCGCCGTCCAGGCGGCAGGAGGGAGCCAGGGCGTGGTTGCGATCTTCCCGCAGGCGTCCGAACTTGCCGAGACCGGCGACAACGCGGTGGCGATGTGGACGAAGGCGGGCATCGCGCGCGCGGTCCTGCCCGATCCCAAGGCGCCGGCCGAGGCGATCAAGGCGGTCAGAGAAGCCACCTTCGTCTGGTTCCCGGGTGGCGACCAGGTGCGGCTGATGAAGGCGCTCGAGAAGACCGGCATCCCGGAGGCCATCCGGGCGCGGTACGCGGAGGGTGCGCTGGTGGGCGGCACGAGCGCAGGCGCCGCGGTGATGTCGAAGCTGATGATCACCGGCGACGGGTACGACCTGCAAGCCATCACGGCCGAAAAGACGGATATCGCCGCCGGCCTGGCCCTCTGGCCCGACGTGATTCTCGATCAGCACTTCCTCAAGCGGCAGCGCAACAACCGGCTGGTCAGCGCGGTGCTCGATCACCCGGACGTGGTTGGCGTGGGCATCGACGAAACGACGGCGGTGTACGTGAGCGGCGGCCGCCGTTTCGAGGTCCTGGGCAAGAACAGCGTCGTGGTGATCGACGCCCGGAAGGCGGCCGTGGAGAGGACCGCCGGCCGGCGGACTCGCCGCGGGCCGCGGCCTCAAACTGAGCGTGCTGAAGGCCGGGATGACGTACGATCTGGACAGGAACTGACGGCAGAAGAACAGGCCTGAAGGCCTGTTCCTTCCGATGAATCCAGGCAGCCTGCCTCCTCGGTGACACTGCTGCCATGCATCTTCGGAAGGAGCACGGCTTCAGCCCTGCTCTCCAGCTGACAGGCTCAGATCTTGTCCAGGGCCTGCTCAGGTCCGCGATCAGGTCCTCGACGTCCTCGATTCCCACCGAGTAGCGCACGAGGCCGGCGGTGATGCCGCCCTCCAGCCGGTCGGCCTCCGACATGCCCGCGTGCGTCATCGACGCCGGGTGCTCGATCAGCGTCTCCACACCGCCGAGCGACACGGCCAGCGTGGCCAGCTTCACGTTATCCATCAGCCGGCGCCCCGCCTCGAAACCGCCCTTCAGCTCGAAGCTGATCATCGAGCCGAACCCGCTCATCTGGCGCTTCACGAGCTCGTGCTGCGGGTGCGAGGGGAGGCCGATGTACCGCACCCACTCCACCTTCGGGTGCGCCTCCAGCCACGCGCGCAATCTTGATCGCGTTCGCCTGCGACCGCTCGACGCGCAGCGACAGCGTCTTCACGCCTCGGCTGACCAGGAACGCCTGGTGGGGGTCCATGTTGCAGCCGAGAACGACCATCATCGCCCGAAGCTGCTTCACCAGCGCCTCGTCCCTGCCGACGATGATCCCGCCCACTACGTCGGCGTGCCCGTTGATGAACTTGGTGACCGAGTGAAAGACGACGTCCGCGCCGAGGTCGAGGGGCTTCTGCAGGCACGGGCTCGCGAAGGTGTTGTCCACCACCACGCGGCACGCCGTGCTGGTGCGCCAGGTCCGACACCGCACGGATGTCCGTGACCAGCATCGCCGGGTTCGACGGCGACTCGAGGTAGACGACCTTCGTGTTCGGCCGGATGGCCGCGCGCACGTTCTCGATGTCCGAGGTATCCACGAACGTGTATTCGACGCCGAAGCGGCTGTAGTGCTTCTCGATGAGGCCGCGCGACGGACCGTACACCGACGCGGTGCTCAGGATGTGCGCCCCCTTGGCGAGCAGCGCCATGTAGATGACGTTGACCGCGCCCATCCCCGAGCTCGTCGCCACGCCGTCCGCGCCGTGCTCCAGCTCCGCCACGTTTCTCTCGAGCGCCCGGATCGTGGGATTCCCGATGCGGGTGTAGATGTAGCCGTCGGCCTTGCCGGCGAAGCGGTCGGCGCCGTTCTGCGCGCTCTCGAACGCGAAGGTCGAGGTCTGGTAGATCGGCACCACCGCGCTGCCGTACAGGTCCTTGCCCGCGCCCGCGTGCACCATCTTGGTGTTGAATCCCATCCGCTTCGTATCCATGTGTGCTCCAGAGGGTATGAGGTCGTCGGTACGTGGAATCCGGCTTCAGCCGGATTTCACGGCCGCAGCCCAGCCGGACATCATATCAGGACGAGGCCGCGTCCGCCTCCGGCGTGAACTCCTCGCCCGGGTTGATGAACCGGTCCTGCTCGAGGCGGTACTGCTTGTCGTACAGCTGCCGGTAGCGGCCGTCAGCGGCGAGCAGCTCGTCGTGGGTGCCCCGCTCGACGATCTCGCCCCCCTCGAGCACCAGGATCTGGTCGGCGCTGCGAATCGTCGACAGGCGGTGCGCGATGACGAAGGTGGTCCGCCCCTGCCGCAGCGACCGCAGACCGTCCTGGATCATCGCCTCGCTCTCGCTGTCGAGGCTGCGACGTCGCCTCGTCCAGGATCAGGATTCGCGGGTCGGCCAGGATGGCGCGGGCGATCGCGACCCGCTGGCGCTGGCCGCCGGACAGCTTCACGCCCCGCTCGCCGACCACCGTGTCGTAGCTTCTCCGGGAACTGCCTGGATGAACTCGTCGCAGTGCGCGATCCGGCTGACCGCCAGGATCTCCTCGCGGCTCGCGTGCGGGCCGCGCGTAGGCGATGTTCTCGGCGATCGTCCCGTCGAACAGGAAGTTCTCCTGCAGCACGACGCCGAGGTTCGACGCGGTAGTCGTGCAGCCGGATGTGCGCCGAGGTCGCTCGCCGTCGACGAGCACTGCGCCCGTCTTCGGCCGGTTGAACGCCATCACCAGGCTGATGAGCGTGCTCTTCCCGGAGCCGCTCGATCCGACCAGCGCGGTGGTCGACCCGGCCGGCGCATGGAACGAGACGTCCTTCAGGACGGGCACGCCCGGGTTGTACTCGAACCCCACGTCGCTCGAACTCGACACGTCGCCGCGCAGAGCCGGCGAGCGGGCGCCTGGCCCGGTCCTCCTGCTCCTCGGTCGCCATCGATCGGATCTCGCGGATGCGATCGAGGCCGGCGAACGCCTCGCTGACCTGCGTGCCGATCGACGCGATCTGCACCAGCGGCGCCGCGACCAGGCCGGTGAAGAACAGGTACATGACGAAGTCGCCGAGCGTCATCGCGCCCGACAGGATCGACCGCCCGCCGACCACGATCATCAGCGACGCCGATGGCGCCGATGATCACCGTCGAGAACGCGGTGATGGCCGACACGCCGGTCATCGACTTCGCCACGTTGCGGAACAGCCGGTGCGCGCCCCGTGCGTGAAGACGATCTCCTCGCGCTTCTCGGCGATGTACGACTTGACGATGCGGATGCCGCCGAGCGCTTCGCCGAGCCGGCCGGTCACCTCGGCGTTGATCTTGCCGCGCTCGCGGAACAGCGGCCGCAGCCGCTTGAAGGCGACCGCCATGCCGCCGCCGAACGTCGAGCAGGACGACGAGCGTGAGGGTGGTCAGCCGCCAGTTGAGGTAGAACAGGACGCCGAGCGCGATGGCGGCCGTCACGAGGCCGCCGACCAGCTGCACGAGGCCCGGTGCCGACGAGGTTCCGGATCCCTTCGGCGTCGGTCATGATGCGCGAGATGAGGACGCCGCGTCTTCGTCGAGTCGAAGTAGCGGATCGGCAGCCGCAGCACGTGCGCCTGCACCGTCCGGCGCATGTCGGTGATGGCCCGCTGCGCCGCCACGCCGAGCACCTGCGACAGCGCGAACGACGTCGCCGCCTGCACGAGGGTGGCGGCCCCGGCGGCAAGGGCCAGCCACGCCGAGCAGTTCGCCGTGCTTCTTGCCGATCACGTCGTCGATCAGGTACTTCGAGGTGCCGGGCAGGACGAGGCCCGCCAGGCGGTTGACGAGCATCAGGAACAAGCCGAGGGCGAGGCGCCGCCGGTGGATCCAGACCAGGTCTCGGGCCTCCCGCCACACGACGGGAAGCGACATGCGACGCTTGGGGTCGGCCATAGAGTGACTGTAACATTTTGCGATTTCACGATTTTCCGATTTCCCGATTTGACGTGTCGCGATTTGGCCGTTGACCAGTGCGGCCCACGGGCGTAGCGTTGGGTTCACGCTCGCCTGCTACTGGAGGTCCCGGGATGTTCGGATTTGGCGCCGTTGGTGCTGCTCGCCGGCCGGCCCCGCTGCCCGCCGTCCAGTCGCGTCTCGCCGTGGTGCTC
Organism: uncultured Acidobacteriota bacterium; assembly: GCA_963724775.1. Lineage (GTDB taxonomy): Bacteria > Acidobacteriota > Vicinamibacteria > Vicinamibacterales > Fen-181 > CAVRWB01. Next base: position 111,724 of record CAVRWB010000006.1, on the reverse strand, counting down.
ATTCGGCCCTCGAAGTACGACGACGACGGCTACGTGATTCGGCACCTGCGCGGCACGCTGCCGAGCAACACGCTGAGCTGTCTCAACAGCCTCACCGAAGACGCGGTCCGCCAGGGTCTCCTCGAAGGCGTCGACGTGCAGGTGGAGGTGATCGACGAGATCGTCACGCGCGTCCAGCCGGCCCGGCTGGCGCGCCGCCTGCGGCGCGGCGGCGCCCGCGTCGTCGTCGGCCTCGTTGGCGTCCAGACCAACCAGTTCCCGCGCGCGCAGGACCTTGCGCGGGAGTTCAAGGCGGCCGGCTGCGCCGTGATGATCGGCGGCTTTCACGTCAGCGGCGCCATCGCCATGTCGTCCTCGATGCCCCCCGAGTGCCAGGAGATGATGGACGCCGGGGTGACGCTGGTCCTCGGCGAGGTGGAGGACCACTGGGCGGAGTTGCTTCGCGACGCGGCGCGCGGCGCGCTGCTGCCGCTCTACGACTTCCTGGCATCCCCGCCCGACCTTCGCGACAAACCGCTGCCGCGCGCCTCGCGGCGCACGCAGCGGAAGTTCGTGCTCAAGTCGAGCGGCACGATCGACGCGGGCCGCGGCTGCCCCTTCAGCTGTTCGTTCTGCACGATCATCAACGTGCAGGGGCGGCGCATGCGGTGCCGCAGCGCCGCGCAGATCCTCCGCCAGGTCCGCGAGAACTACTACCTCGAGGGAAGCCGCCGTGCCGGCGTGCGCCACTACTTCTTCACCGATGACAACTTCTCGCGCAATCCCGAATGGGAGGCCATCTTCGACGGCCTCATCGCCATGCGCGAGTCCGACGGCCTGGCCATCGACTTCATGATGCAGGTGGACGTGCTGGCGCCGCGCGTGCCAGGCTTCGTGGAGAAGGCGGCGAAAGCCGGTTGCGTCCAGGTGTTCATCGGGATGGAGACCGTTCGCGACGACAACCTCGAGGCGGGCGGCAAGCGCCAGAACAAGACCGCCGACTACCGCGAGATGATCGCGGCCTGGCACCGCGTCGGCGTGGTCTGCCACGTCGGCTACATCATCGGGTTCCCGAACGACACCTACCAGCGCGTGATGGAGGACGTGAAGACGCTGCGCGACGACCTGCTCGTGGACCAGGCTTCGTTCTTCATGCTCACGCCGTTGCCGGGCTCGAAGGACCATCAGAACGCGGCGGCGGACGGCGTGATGATGGAGCGCGACTACAACCGGTTTGACGCCTTCCACGCCACGACGCCGCACCCCAGGATGAGCCGCGAGGACTGGGAGCGGGCCTTCGAGGACGCCTGGAAGGCGTTCTACTCCTTCGACGCGATGCGCGGCGTCCTGCTGCGCCAGAACCCGCACACCTACTGGGGCGTGCTGAAGAACCTCATCTGGTACCGCGCGGCCATGATCGAGCGCGCCCACCCCATGGTCACGGGGTTCTTCCGCTTGAAGGATCGCCGCTCGCGACGCCCGGGGCTGCCTCGTGAGCCGCGCGTGCGATTTGCGCGGCAGCGTATGCGCGAGACGGTGCACGTGCTGCACGAGTACGCGAGGGTCTACGTCGAGATGCAGGACCTCTGGCTGCAGACGCGCATCCGGCGCGACGACTACGCCTTCCTCGGGGACCTCCGCAAGCTCGCGTCGCGGTCGATGCAGGACGTGAAGGTGAACTGGGCCGGCGTCCACGCCGTGCTGGCCGCGCGCGTCTCCTCGATCCGCGCCGGCCTTCCCCAGGGCTCGCCCTCGCCGGCGTTTCTCGCCCGCCTGGAGGCCGTTCGCCAGGCCATCGGCACGATGGCCAATGACGCTGACCTGCGCATCCGCTCCCTGCCGCCCTTCCGGCAGCCGTCATGGGTCGGCCGCGCCGTCTCGCGCGCCAACATCTTCTCGATGCGCCGCCTCCGCCCGCACCCGCAGCTGCACGAGTACCTGGGAGCGCACCTGGGACGCCGCACGGCACCTGCGGTTCTGGCGCGTCAACCCGCTGCGCCTCGGCTGGCGCCTGGCCCGCGACAGCCGCGAAGCCATGATCTTCCTGTTTGCGATGCTGTCGGAAAGGTACTGACGCTCGTTCCTGCCGGCTGCCATTCGAAAGGCTGGATTCAACGCAGAGACGCCGAGAACGCCGAGGCTTCGGTTGATGAGCCGAGACGTTTTCCGTCGTCAGAACGCCGTTGACGTTCGTTCCGGTCTGAGTTCGCCGTTCGCGAGACCGAGAACGCAGAGGCGTCAGTTTTTTTGTTGGGCCGATCGTTTCTCCGTTTTCCGTTTTCAATTCTCCGTTGACTGTTTCACCGTTCTAACTTCTCCGTTCTAACTTCTCCGTTCTCCGTTCTCCGTTCCTAGACGTCCAACTCCTCCGCCTCTTCCGCCCGGTCCATGATGAAGCGGAAGCGCGCCGAGGCATCGCGGCCCATCAGCTCGTTCATGACGCGATCCGTCATGAGGTGATCGGCCACCTGGACGCGAAGCAGGCGCCTTGTCTTGGGGTTGAGCGTCGTTTCCCACAGGACCTTCGGCATCATCTCGCCCAGCCCCTTGAACCGGGTGATTTCCGGCGTCGCCTTCCCCGGCCCCGGCTTCCCGTGCTGCCCCAGGATCTTGTCGCGCTGCGCATCGTCGAGCGCCCAGTGCGTCTCCTTGCCGATGTCAATCCGGTAGAGCGGCGGCTGGGCGAGAAACACGTGGCCGCGATCCATCAACTGCGGCATGTGCCGGTAGATGAACGTCAGGAGAAGCGTCGCAATGTGGTTCCCGTCCGAGTCGGCGTCGGCCAGGATGATCACCTTGCCGTAGCGAAGGCGGGTGACGTCGAAGTTCTTGCCGAGGCCGCAACCGAGGGCCGTGACCAGATCCGACAGTTCCTTGTTCTCCATCACCTTGGCCAGCGAGGCGCTCTCGGTGTTGAGCACCTTGCCTCGGAGCGGGAGGATCGCCTGCCGCGTGCGATCGCGCCCCTGCTTGGCCGAGCCGCCGGCGGAATCGCCTTCGACGATGAAGATCTCGCTGTCGGGGCGCGACGGCGACGTGCAGTCGCTCAGCTTTCCCGGGAGCGTCAGCCGGTTGGAGGTCGCCGACTTGCGGGACACCTCCTGCTGGGCCGCCCGGCTGGCCTCGCGGGCGCGCGCGGCGAGGATGATCCGGCCGACGATCGCCTCCGCGATGCTGCGGTTCTCGTTCAGCCACTGTTCGAGCGCAGGGCGGACCATGGAATCGACGAGCGACGAGGCCTCGGGGTTGTTCAGCCGGTCCTTCGTCTGGCCCTGGAACTGCGGCTCCTGCATGAAGACGCTGAGGACGCCGACCAGGCCCTCGCGGATATCCTCCGCGGTCAGCGTCACGCCCTTCGGCGACAGGTTGTGCGTCTCGATGTAGTTGCGAACCGCCTTGCCGATGCCCGAACGCAGACCGTTCTCGTGCGTGCCGCCCGACCCGGTCGGAATGCCGTTGACGTAGCTGCGCACCTGCTCGTCGGTCGCCTCGGTCCACTGCAGCACGAGGTCGAGGCGGATCCCGTTCTCGCGTCCGAGCGTGAACGGCAGTTCGTGAATCGGCTTGAGCGATTTCTCCGACGTGATCTTCTTCAGGTAGTCGACGGTGCCCTCGGTGTGCTCGAACACCTCCTTCTGGTTGTTCGACTGGTCGTCGAAGACGATTTTCAGTCCCTTGTGGAGGTAGCTGGCCACGTCCAGCCGCTCGCGGATGACCGACGGCTCGAACTCGATCTTCGGGAAGATGGTCGGGTCCGGGTGGAAATAGACCGTCGTGCCCGTGCCGCGCGCCGCGCCCACCTTCTTCAGCGGCGCCGACGGCTTCCCTTGCTTGAAGCGCTGCTCCCAGAGCGCGCCGTCCCGCTTCACGGTGGCGACCAGTTCCTTGGACAGCGCGTTGACGACGCTGGCGCCCACGCCGTGAAGGCCGCCCGCGGTCTTGTAGCTGCCGTGATCGAATTTCCCGCCGGCATGCAGGACCGTGAAGATCACTTCCAGGGCGCTCTTCTTCGACTGCGGGTGCTTGTCCACCGGGATGCCGCGGCCATCGTCCGCGATCGTGATCGACGCGCCGTCGGCGTGCAGCGTGACCTGGATGGCCGAGGCGTAGCCATTCATCGCCTCGTCGATCGAGTTGTCGAGGATTTCCCAGACGAGATGGTGCAGGCCGGCCGCGCCGACGCCGCCGATGTACATGCCGGGACGCTTGCGAACGGGTTCCAGTCCTTCGAGGACGGTGATGTCTTTGGCGGTATAGGAGGTCGTCATTAAGAAGGCTTAGGGCTCAAGGCTCAAGGCTCAAGGCTCAGGGCTTAGGGCTCGGGGCTTCGGCTCGGGGCTCCGGCCGGGGACGCGGACCGGTCGGCTGATTATACCCGGCGGTGTCAGCCGCACGGATCTCGGCACGCCCCACCAGTTGGCCAGCGTCCGTCCGCACGTCAACCCGAACGCGCGACCCCGCCTGCACGTGGTTCACGAGGCCGCTGGTCCACAGGCGGAAGCCTTGACCCCGCCCTCCCTCCACGACGTACGAGGGCGACGCGTAGACGAGCCGCCCGTCGTGGTACCACCGGTGCTGCAGGCGATCGTGCAGGCCCAGCGGAGCGTAGACGGCCGTTACCACGTATACCCGGCCGCTCCAGCCCTCGGGCAACGTGTCCACCTCGCCGGTGACATGCAGGGCGCGCCGGTCGATGCCGCTGCCGAACTCCGCCCGCAACACTCTGAGGGGTGCGGGCGGGATGAGCGGCCGGCCCACGGCGACGAGCAGGACAAGCGCGATGGCGGCAATGCCCACGTGGCGCCTCACCGGGAACGAGGCCAAATCGCGGAGCCTGTAGCGGATCGTGGCGAAGGCGGCGACGGCCAGCCCGGCGCTGAGCGGCAGCGCGACGCCGTTGCTGATGCCCCACAGCACGGGCAGCATCACGTTGATGCAGGCGAACAGGTTGAACGCGAAGAACACGGCCAGCAGGCCGCGACGCACCGAGAGGTGTCGGTCGTAGAACACGTCGAGCGTCGAGATCAGCGCAGAGCAGGCGAGGAACGCGACGAACAGCAGGTTGAGCGACCATCGGGTGGCGCTCGCCCAGTAGATGGGGAGCAGGAAGAACAAGAGCTGCTGGTAGAAGTTCTTGTGGAAGTAGTTGATGACGAGGCGCAGGCGGCCGCGCCACCGCGAGGGCTGACCGGGTTCGTCCACGAGAGCCGGCACGAAGAGACTCGTGACCCAGAGGAAGGCGATGTAGAACAGCGTGACGCGCAGCCAGGCGTAGTGCCGCGCACCGACCCGCATGACGAGCATGCCGAGGGCGAGCGCCCACAGCGAATGGAGCGTCCAGAGAAGGCGTTCGTGGCGCTCGAGGAACGCGAGGACGGGCAGCAACGGGCGCGGCGGCTTCACGGGTGCCGGGAGGATAGCACGTTGTGACGCAGGTCATACACGCGGCCGGCTTCGACGGTGCAGACTCCGAGGCGTGGGGCAAAGCTCCAGCTTTGCCAACAGGAGCCGGACGTGGAAGCCTGCGGATACTCAACCGTTCCCTTGTCGTTCTATCGGAACTCGTCGAGCGTCGAGCGTCGAGCGTCGAGCGTCGAGGCCCAACAGCCGCGGCCGAAGAAGCGGTTCACCCGTCGGCGCGCCGACCGCTCGCAGCTGATGCGCCATGGCGTCCAGGCCGCCTTCCTGCTCCTGAACCTCTGGATTGGCGTCCGTTTCTACCTCTTCGTCCGCTATTACGAGACGGGCGGCCACGGTGTGGCGATCCCTCGGCCGCCGGGCGTCGAGGGCTGGCTCCCGATCGCCGGCCTGATGAACCTGAAGTACCTGCTCGCGACGGGCCTCGTTCCCGACGTGCACCCTGCCGGGTTGTTCCTGCTGATCGCCTTCGTGGGCATATCGTTCGCGTTCCGCAAGGCGTTCTGCAGCTGGCTCTGCCCCATCGGCACGATATCGGAGTGGCTCTGGCAGGGAGGCCGCGAGATGTTCGGCCGTAACCTCGCCCTGCCGATCTGGCTCGACGTGGCGCTCCGCAGCCTCAAGTACCTCCTGCTCGCCTTCTTCGCCTGGGCCATCGCCCACATGTCGCCCCCCGACATCGCTGCCTTCCTTCAGAGCCCCTACGGTGTGATCGCCGACGTGAAGATGCTCAACTTCTTCCGCGACATGGGAACGACGGCGGCGGTGGTCATCGCGGCGCTGATGGCGCTCTCGGTCCTGGTGAAGAACGCGTGGTGCCGATTCCTCTGCCCCTATGGCGCCCTGCTGGGACTCGTCTCGTTGCTCAGCCCCGTGCGCATCCGTCGCAACGCGGACGCGTGCATCGATTGCGCAAAGTGCGCGAAGGCCTGTCCCTCGCGGCTGCCGGTCGATCGACTCGCGAGCGTCAGGTCGGCGGAGTGTACCGGCTGCCTGGAGTGCGTGGCGGTGTGTCCGGCAGCGGGCGCGCTCGACTTATCGCTGTCGCGACGGCGCCGCGTCCCGGCGCTCGCCGTCGCCATCGGTGTGGCGGTGCTGTTCCTGGGGCTGGTGGGCTACGCGAAGTCGACCGGGCACTGGCAGACGAAGACCGACGAGGCGATCTACTTCGAGCTGATTCCCAAGGCCAGCGAGTTCGGCCATCCACCGGTGAACGCAGAATGACCGGTCAGTGCCGAGTGCCAGGCGATGCTGGGTCACGGCGCACGAGTGCTGAGTGCGACAGGCCAGACCCCGTGTCTTCGTTCAGTGTTCTTCGTTCACGTTCTTCGTTCTACGTTCTAGTTCTGCGTTCTCAGTTCTCCGTTGTCTGTCCCTCGCCTTCCAGTGCCAGCGCCTCCTCGAGGTTTGGTATCCCGTCCATCGCGCCGAAACGCGTGCAGCTGAGCGCCGCGGCCGCGTTCGCGAAGCGCAGCACCCGATCGACGGCCCATCCTTCCAGCCATCCGTAAATGAACCCCGCGCGGAAGATGTCGCCCGAACCGGTCGTGTCGCGCACGTCCACGCGGAACCCCGGCGAGTCGATGAGGCGATCGCCGTCGAGCGCCATCGCCCCCAGGTGGCCGCGCGTCACCACCAGGAGACCGTCGTGCGTCCGGCGCAACTCCCGCAGCGCGCCCTCCGGGTCCTCGACGCCGGTCAACTGCGGCAGCAAGCCCTCGGCGAAGATTGGAACGGTCACGGCCGCGACGAGTTCCGCGGTTCGCGGGGTCAGCCGATTGAGGTCGCTCGTCACGGGAAGCCCGAGGCTGCGCGCATGATGTGCCGCCCGGATCGCGGCGGCCTGGTCCACGTCGTCCACGTGGAGGAGACGCGCCGTCGCGAGGAGGTCCAACGGAACGTCAGCCTCCGACAACTCCAACCGCTCGTCCCGGTCCCAGAGCACCACCCGTTCCCCGGAGTGCTCCTCGATCAGGATCACCGCGTACTGGTTGTTCGCCTCGCGCACGGCGACATCCGATGCATCCACGTGACGCCGCGGGAGCTCGTCTCGCACCCGGATGCCGTTGTCGTCCGTGCCGGTCGCCCCGAGATACTTCGCCCGGAGACCGAACCGGGCGCAGGCAGCCAGCGTGGTGGCGGTCTGGCCGCCGGGCGCGACGAAGTGGCGCGACACGCGTATCTTCGAGTACCAGCCCTCCGGCTCGGGAAAGGCGGGCAGCAGGTGAACGAAATCGATGGAGTTGGCGCCGAGGCCGACGACATCCCAGCGGGCAGAGGAGGCGCGAAGAGGTTCTGGCACAGCGAGCGAGTATAACGGCGGCCGGGCGAACAAGAAAGTTCGGCTCGTTCGCCTGCGCGTCCCTGCACCCTTGCACCGCACCCCTGCACCCTTGCACCCCTGCCGCCTTGCACCCCTGCACCCTTGCACCCTTGCACCGCACCTTGCACCCCTGCACCCTTGCACCAAGAAACGGGAACGGTATTGGCGATTGACGAGTGACGATTGGCGAATGATGAATGGGCCAGCCGGGCACCCTTGCACCCTTGCACCTTGCACCCCTTGCCTCGTGGTATCGTCTCCCCATGGCCCGCGTCGATCTCCTCACTGTCGGCGAGGCGTTCGAGGATCTGGTCTTCGTCGGCCTGCCGCACCTCCCGGCGCCCGGGGAGGAGGTCAAGACCAGCCGCTTCACGCACACCTTTGGCGGCGGCGCCATTCGCACGGCGGTCGCCGCGTCGCGCCTCGGCATCACCGCCCGCGTGGTCAGCGCCCTCAGCACCGAAGCGGCCACATTCCTCAAGAGCGAGCACGTCACCGTCCGGAACCTGCGCGAGCCCAACGAGCCGCACGCCATCACCGCCGCCCTCTCGACGCGCGACGGCCGCAGCTTCGTCACGTTCAACGGCGTCAACGACGTCCTCGAACCGCGCCTCCTGCAAGCGATCCGCGGCGAGCTCGCGCGGCACGTGCACTTTGCCTTCTTCCCGCACGAGTGCCGGCGCTGGCTCCCCGTCCTCCGTAACATGCGCGACCACGACGTCACCACCTCGTGGGACTTCGGCTGGAACCCGCCGCTGCTCGACGACGACGATTTCTACACGCTCGCTGGCATGCTGGACTACCTGTTCATCAACGAGCGCGAGGCGCTGCTGTATTCGCGGCGATCCACCGTGGACGAGGCGGCGGCCTTCTGGAAGACGCGGGCGGCCAACACAATCATCAAGCTGGGGCCGAAGGGCTGCCGCTGGATCTCGAGCGAGCGCGACCTGTTCGGCCGGCCGCGGCGCGTGAAGATCGTCGATTCGACCGGCGCCGGCGGCGCGTTCAACGGCGGCTTCCTGTGCGCGCGGCTTCGCGACTTCTCACCCGACGCCTCGCTCCGCCTCGCCAATTTCGTCGGCGCCATGGCCACCCGTCTTCCCGGCGGCATCGCCGGCCTCCCCCGGCAGGGGCTCGACTGAGGAGCGGGTGCCCGCTGCGCGGGTGACGCCCGCCCGTCCACCCGTTCCGGTTGCCGCGCCGCGTCACCGAAGACAAGTACTTCGTCTCCGGCATCCCGCAGATCGTGGTGTTGGACAAGAAGTGCTGAACGTCGCCAGGTAACAGCCCGCAGACGGTGAACCACCGCACACAGCGCCCGGGCGGTCGACCCTCACTTGGGGAGTACCGTGAGAGCCAGCGTCGTCGGCTGCCCGGTCGCGTGTCGGAACAGGTCACCGAAGACGCGCCCCGGCGACCTTACTCGCCGGCGGCCTTCACCGGCTTCGTCAGCATCGCGAGCAGGTTCGGCGGCCATTTGTCGATGGGCTGGTTGAGCGCCTCCTGGAGGGGCGAGTCCGGAGCGTACCGGTCGGCGACGGATGCGAGGAATGCGCGCGCTTGGTCCGGGTGGGATGCGTCGCGTTCGAAGAGTGACAAGACGACGTTGATGGCTGGCGCCGCTCGGCGCTCCCTCGACAGGGCGGCCAAATAGTCGGCAGCTCCCGCGCGGTTCCCCGAGATGCGATAGCTCTCCAAGACGAGCGCGTCGTTCCCGCCGCCGGGCGCCAGTTGTACCAATTTCAACGCGAGGCGCAGTGCGCCGGGCCCATCGCGCTCCTGTTGCAGCCTGTAAATCTGATCCGCCAGCGCTTCGTCGTACACGGCGGCGTACTGTGCATCCTCAGCGGAGGGTACGAACCCGCGGCCCCAGAAACGCCAACGGGCGAATCCGGTAATGTCCTGCACTTGACCAGGAGTCAGAGGGCTCACCCGTGGCACGATATCCGGCCGCACGTCCGACCATGGCGGTGTGGCGAGCCGACTCGCTGCCTGCTGCGGATCGCCTGCCCAGACCGCGTGCAGGAACCACGGAAACACCACGAACGCCGAGGCCTGAGGCACCGTTGCCAGAACGTGGTCCGGGCTCACGAGATACGTTCCGTGCGCGTCCCGTTCCCAAGCGTAGCCTGCCAGCGACTGTGCGACAGCCGCCGACGTCTTGGGCCACGTGAGGCTCGTGACATAGTTGGTAATCGGCACCGCATGTTGGAGAAGGCCCGGCAAGGCAACGACCACGGACAGGGTCACCAGGCCGGCCCGGGCCAAGGGCCGCCAGGGCGCAACGACGACCGCTGCACCCGCTGCCAGCAGGGGGACGGCCGGAACGATGAGCCGCGGCCCCCACCCCCAGACCCCGTGCCAGGCCCACCAGGAGGCCGCCAACGCGGTCAGGATCACGAATGGCGCGACGCAACCGAGCACTCGGACCGTTGAATCCCAGTTACGGGTCCGCGCGTTGGCGAGGAAAAGCCACAGGGCGAGCAACGTGGGCGGGAAGAACAGGACGAGGCCGTAATTCGGCCCGACAACAAGCCGCCAGAAACCGTCCAGGAACGGATGAGTGAACGACTCGCCCGGATATGACGCGAAAGGCCTGCCGAAGCGTCTGTACTCGAACCAGGCCCAGAGGATGGCTCCCGGAAGTGCGCCGACGGCTGCCCAGCCCACTCGGAAGCGACGTGATGCAAAGGCTCGTGCGCTGACCAGCGGAAGGAGCGCGGCGGGAAGGGCAAAAACCAGGCTGGACTTGGCAAGGAGCCCAACGCTTGCAGAGGCTCCCGAAATCCATGCCCAATGCCTGGCCTGCGGGGCCGACGATGCGTCGGCCGAACGCAGAGACGCGAAGAACCCGGCTATGAGCGCCGCGGCCTGAAGCGGTTCGCTGAACGCCGTGGCTGCGTAAGCGGCGAGGGGAGAGCCGATTCCGCACAGCAGTGCCGCGGTGACTGGATTCCCGCCCAGGCTCCGCGCTGCCGCTGCCGCGAGCCCCGCGCTGGCCAAAACGAGCAACAGGGGCGCCACGAGGAACAACGGTTGCGACGAACCGGGACCGAGGCGGCCTTCCACAAGAGGAGCCATCATCGCCGCGGGGACTTCAGCGAGCGACATGCCCATACCGTAACGGGAGACCGCGCGCCCGTCCGCAGTGACGTACGTGAAGTCGTGTCCGAGCGCCTGCGCCAGTTGCCCGGTCTCTGCTATGGCAACCGCCGTCCAAATGATCTGACGCTCATCGGTGCCCCGACCCACGTGGCGGTCATCGACCGTTCCGAGAAGGACGGCAGCTGCGGCGGCCAGCGCCAGAACGAGGCGCCGGTTTCGCGCGAGGCTCGCTGAGATCCGACCCGCGGAACGGACAGGGGTGGACTTCGCTGGCGATCGCCCGGACGCCGAACGGGACCTGGTCGTGGGCTTGGGTCTGGACATCGGGGATACGCACTGAAGGCTGACAGGCTAGCGACCACCACGACCGCTCGTCAAGCACGACCACAGCAACGAATTTTAGCGCTCGCTTCGTGGGGCACTTCCCGTAGTGGCTGCAGGAGGGCGAGAAGCGAAAACGCCGCCGCGGTGACGAGGTCCAGCCACCCGAACCAATCCCCGTGCTCCCCGTAGAACGTCCTGCCCCGGCCGAGCGGCAGCTGCGCCAGCAGCATCGATTGCCGTGCCTCCGCGCTCGCCCGCTCCGCGACGATGCGCCCGAAGTCGTCGCTGCCCGTGAGGAGCCCGTTGGCCGCCGCGCGGGCGACGCTGAACCCGCCCTCCACCCCGCGCATCACCGCCATTCGCGAGTGCAGCCGGGCGTCCCGGGTGAAGTCCCACGCGGGCACGAACAGGATGCCGACGCCGGCGCGGCTGTATTCGCGCGCCAGGTCCGGGAAGTCCATGTCCTTGCACACCGCGACGCCAGTCATCCCGCCCGGCGCCCTGTAAAGGCCTGGACCGTCGCCCGGCATGTACTCGGACTCCAGGCCGGGCACGAGGCGTTGCTTGTCGTACTCGAGAACCCGGCTGCCGCGCGAGAAGACCGCCGCGACATTGCGCGGCTGCTGGCGCCCGACCAGGTTGAGCCCCGCGATGACGAGCACGTCCTTCCCTCTCCGCCAGCGAGGAGAAGAGGCTCGACACCTCCTGCTCGTAGGGCGGCGCCACGCCGACCATCTTCTCCGGCATGACGATCGCATCCACCTGCCGGGCGGCGAGCACGCCGCCTGAATCGACGTACGACGCCGCGACCGCGATCGCGTCTTCTCGCCTGGTCGTGTCGAAGCGCGCCATGGCCCCGTCGATGCTCACCAGCCCGACGAGCACCCCGCCCTCCCGCGTCATCGTCGCCACGCGCCATTCGCCGAGGATGAGCGCCACCAGGAGCGTCGCGCCGGGCGCGGCCACCAGCGGCCAGCGGATGCCCTGGCCCGCCCGTGCGCCGAGCGCGGCTGCCACGCCTGCAGCCACGAACAACACGATGAAGGTGATGCCCGAAAGCCCGGTCCATGCGGCCAGCTGGATCAGCGGGACGAGATCGACTTGCGAATAGGCCAGGCTTCCAGCGGTGCCGTGCGGCGACCACCGCGCGACCGCGAATTCGAACGACACCCAGAGCGACGGGAACACCAGCGCGCCGGCCCACGCGCCCCGCCGTTCGACGACCCACGCCGTCAGCCATACGGCAAGCGCAAACGCCGCGCCGAACAGAACGGCAAACGCGAAGAGCGGCAGGATCGGCAGGATGCCGCGGTAGAGCGCCACCCAGGCGAGGTTGCCGCCGACGCCCGCGAGAAAGGCGGCAGCCGCGATCCGCGGGCCCCTGGCGCCCGCAAACGCGAACGCCAGGATCGGCACCGGCGCAATCCACGCGAGCAGGGGAACGACGGCGTCGGCGGTGGACAAGTAGGTCGCGACGCCGCAGCAGACGGCGGCGCCCAGCAGCGCCGGCCAGGAGGCGCGGTGGAGAAGGTCAGAGCGGGACGAAGGGGTCATTTCTCCGTTTTCATTTTCCGTTTTCCGTTGACTGTCTAGTCTGCGGCGGCCGGCAGCTCCGGCGGCGGCAACAGCACGCGCGTGAACTGGCCGCGCTGCAGCAGCTCCCGGCCGCGCCCGCCGCGGCCCGTGATCTCGTACTTCGTCGTGCTCACCGTCTGCGACGCGCCGCGGCTGGTCTCGACCGTCAGCAGGTCGCGGTCGCCCGTGGACGCGATGAAGCCGAGCACTCGGTCTTCGCCCGGCTTGATCTTGATCAGGATCACGCCGCGCCCGGGCCCCGAGAGGAAGTTGACTTCCTCGACCTTGCACAACATCGCGCGCGCCTGCTCCGTCACCGCGATCACCGTCTCGTCGCCGTGGACGATGGCGACACCCACCACCTCGGCCCCTGCCGCGGCTCGCGCATAGCGTCGCCCCGCGCGCGTGCTCGGCTCGAGGAACGACTCGAGGCCGAAGCGCAGGCTGTAGCCGTCGGTCGTCACGGCGAGGGCATGCGTGGGCGGCGCCTCCCCTTCCTTGGCCCCGGCAATCCGGCTCGTCACCCGCGGGATCGAGGCTGAACGCGTTCACCACCTTCTCGCCGTCGCGGAACTTGAACAGCCGCTGGATCGGCTCGCCGTAACCGGTCGAGGCCGGCACGTCCGCGATCCGGCACGTGTACGCCACGCCGAAGTTGGTGAGGAAGACCGCGGTCGCCCGCGTGCTGCCGGGCAGCACCGCCAGCACGGAGTCGCCTTCCCGCAGGCGCGTGGTCGAGAGGTCCCGGACCTCCTTCTGCCGCTTCACCCACCCGTCGCGGGACAGCGAGGACGACGTTGTCCTCTTCGACGATGAAGTCGTCGGCGGAGTACTCCACCTCCTCGCCCGCGCCCTCCAGGATCGTCCGGCGGGGATCCGTCTTCGGGTTGCCGTACTTCTGCTGGAGGGCGACGATCTCGTCGCGCACCAGCTTCCAACGGGCCTCCTCGTCGCGCAGCAGCACGCCGATCTGCCGCACCCGCTTCTGCTTCTCCTCGAGTTCCTTGCGGATGACGAGGATTTCCAGGCGGGCGAGGCGATACAGCTTCAGCTCGAGGATCGCGTCGGTCTGCTCCTCGTCGAGCCCGAAGCGCTTGATGATCTGGCGCGCCGCGTCCGCCTTCCCATCCGACTTGCGAATCAGCTTGATGATCTCGTCGAGGGCGTCGAAGACCTTGTCGAACCCCTCGAGCACGTGAATCCGCTTGCTCAGCGCCTTGAGCTCGTAATCGAGCCGCCGCGTGACCACGTCGAGGCGGAAGTGCAGGAAATGCCAGAGCATCGACTTGAGGTCGAGGCGCTCCGGTCGGCAGATCTCGGGGTTCTCGGTCGGGATCAGGCAGGTGAGGTTGACGATGAAGTTGGTCTGCAGCGGCGTGTGCTTGAACAGGTACGCCAGGACCATCTTCGGGTCGGCGTCGCGCTTGATCTCGAGCGCGATGCGGACATCGTCGGCCGATACGTCCTTCACGTCCACGAGCGGCGGCAGCTTGCGCGCGACCACCACCTCCGCGATCCGCTCGACCAGCTGCGACTTGTTGACGGTGTATGGGATGCTCGTGATGTAGATCGTCTTGCGTGCCCGCGGCTCGCTGGCCCTTCCTCCCAGGTGCCGCGCAGGCGGATCGACCCGATCCGGTCTTGTAGATCTCCTTCAGCTCGTCGGGCGAGTTGAGCACCTGTCCGCCGGTCGGGAAGTCCGGCCCCTTCACGTAGCGGCACAGCTGCACGACGCTGAGGTCAGGGTTGTCGAGCAGCTTGACGAGCGCGGTGCTGACCTCGGCCAGGTTGTGCGGCGGGATGCTGGTGGCCATGCCGACCGCGATGCCGGTGGCGCCGTTCACGAGCAGGTTCGGCAAGCGGGACGGCAGGACGACCGGCTCGGTCTTCGTCCCGTCGTAGTTCGGGCGGAAGGCGACGGTGTCCTCGTCGATCTCCTCGAGGATCTCGTCGCTGATCCGCGCCAGCCGGCACTCGGTGTAGCGCATGGCCGCCGCAGCGTCGCCGTCGAGCGAGCCGAAGTTGCCCGAGCCGTCCACCAGCGGGTAGCGGAGAGAGAAGGACTGGGCCATGCGCACGAGCGTCTCGTACAGCGCGGCGTCGCCGTGCGGGTGGTAACTGCCCATCACGTCGCCGACCACCTTCGCGCACTTGCGATGCTTGGCGTCGGCAGTGAGGTTCTGCTGCCACATCGTGAAGAGGATGCGGCGCTGCACCGGTTTGAGGCCGTCCCGCACGTCAGGCAGCGCGCGCGACGTGATGACCGACAGTGCGTAGTTGAGGTATCGCGCCTGCGCCGCCTCGTGCAGTGACACGGTCTGGGCATCCCCCACCGACGCCCGCAACGGCGGCCACGTCGGCTCGTCGCCGGCCATGTCGAACAGATCCTTGGGTTCCCGCGGGTCCTTGTCCTTCTCTTTCGCCAAAACGTCGGTCCTCCAAGCGGATGATATTAACAGCTTGTTGCAGGCAACCTTCAGTAGTAGGCAGTATGCGGTAGGCAGTATGCAGTTGGGGACAGCCGTTCTCGCTGCCTACTGCCTACTGCCTGCTGCCTACTGCCTACTGACTCCTACTCGATTTGAAACAACTCTCTCACCTTCCCCTTGACCACCTTCCCCATCGCATTGCGCGGCAGCGAGGCGACCGAGACGAGGCGCGTCGGCAGCTTGTACTTCGCCAGGCGCGCCGAGGCCCAGTCGCGCAGCGCGTCCAGCGCGACGTCCGCGCCGGGTCTCGGTGCAATCGCCGCCGCAACGCGCTCGCCCCACTCCGCGTCGGGAATGCCCACCACCGCCACCTCGCCAACCGCGGGATGCTCGCGCAGCACTTCCTCGATCTCCAGCGCGGAGACCTTGTAGCCGCCGGTCTTGATGATGTCGACCGAGCGTCGGCCCAGGATCCGGTAGGCGCCGTCTTCGACCACCGCCACGTCGCCGGTCCGGAACCAGCCGTCGCGGAACGCGTCGCGCGTCGCATCCGGCCGCCGCCAGTAGCCCGCGAAGACACCCGGGCCCCGCACCTCGATCTCGCCGGGCGCACCGTCCGCCACGATTGTCGCCGCGCTCGTCCACCAGGCGCACGTCCACTCCCGGCAGCGGCACGCCGACGTGCCCCGGACGCCGGCGTCCGTCAAGCGGGTTGGAGAGCGCCATCCCGATCTCGGTCATGCCGTAGCGCTCGAGCAGCACGTGCCCGGTGACCTCGCGCCACCGCTCGAGGACGGTGACCGGCAGCGCGGCCGATCCCGACACCATCAAGCGCAGCCCACGCGATCCCGCCGCCCAGCGCTCGCGCGTCGCGCCGTCTGCCACGTCGAAGGCCGCCAGCAGTTTCGCGTAGATCGTCGGCACGGCCATGAAGAGCGTGATCCCGCCGGCGGCCATCCGCTCCCAGGCGCGCGCGGCGTCGAAGGGCGACAGGAACTCACAGCAGGCGCCCGACCACAGCGCGCACCCCAGCACGTTCACGATGCCGTGCACGTGGTTGAGCGGCAGGACGTGCAGAATGCGATCGTCCACGCGCCAGCCCCACGCGCCAGCAAGCGTGGCCATTTGCGCCTCGAGGTTGGCGTGCGTCAGGACGACACCCTTCGGCCGGCTGGTGGTGCCGCTGGTATAAAGAAGAAGTGCCGCGTGCGGGGTGCTCGGTGCCGAGTGCTGCGTGCGTGGCGGCGCGGCACTCAACGCGATTGCCGCACGATTCGACGACAGCCAGCGGGCTCCGTGGCGCGCCGCGATGGCCGCGAGGACACCTGCCTGGTCGTCGCCGATGACCACACCGGCCTGCGCGTCCTCGATGATGAAGTCCCATTCGGCCGGGGCCTGGGCCGCAGAGAGCGGCACGGCCACCGCGCCCGCGCGCCAGATGCCCCACTGCCATGCGACGTGGTCGAAACCGGGCGCGACCAGGAACGCGACCCTTCCGCCTTCGCCGCTTCGCGGCTTCGGCGAGACAAGCGCGTCGCCGGAGGCGAGCTCACTCGCGACCGCGCCGGCGCAGACCGCGGAGGCATGTAACAGTTCCCCGTAGGTGTACTCTTTGCCGTCGCAGGCGATCGCCTTCCTCGCGTTCCAACCGTCCGCCCGCCTGACGATGTCCGGCTCCATCACGGCTCCTCTGGGGGTCGCGCTGCTCGCGTGGCTCAAGACGCACCGAGTAGATTCAGGCCTAATGTCGCCGATCCCGCCCGCCGATACAGAAAGACAGGCGAGAAGTCTGCTTCACTGATCCTGCCCCGGTCGGGCGCCGCGCCAGGCGCCGGCCTGCGAGGCCCGGCTCCGGCCAGACCCCACGGGTGTTCGGTACTGGCTTTGCTTATTGGTGTTGATCGATGAAGATCGCCGGCCTGATCATCCGAACCCTGCTCCCCGTCATCGCGCTTGGTTTCCTGCTCATTGGATGCGGCTCCAACGCCGGCAACCCGGCGTCGCCGAGCGCGCCGCCGGCCGCGGGCTCGACCGTCTCGTACACGGCGGTCGGCGCCAGCGACGCCATGGGGTGGGGCTCGAGCGCCTGGTGCGTCCCGTTCACCGACTGCCCCAACGGCACCGGCTACGTCCCGGTCATCGTCCGGCGGCTGAAAGCGATGGGCACGACCGTCACCTCCAGCAACCTCGGTATCCCTGGCGCGTTCATCGGCCCGGACTTCGAGGCGCTGTCCAGCCAGTACGGAACGGGCTTCCCCGGCATCCCCGGCTACGACATCAAGGGGAACTTCATCGACAGCGAGGTGCCCTTCGTCCCGAAGGACTCCACCGTGGTCACGATCTTCGCCGGCGGCAACGACGTGCGGACGGTCGCGCGCGCCCTCGAGCTCGGCGCCGGCGGCTCCAACGCGCAGGCATACGTCGACCAGCAGATCGCCAACTTCAAGGCCGATTTCGGCAGCGTGCTGCGCGGGATCAAGGATCGGGCGCCGCAGGCGCGCATCGTCGCCGCCAACCTTCCCAACTTCGCGGCGCTGCCCTACACCTCCGGGTACTCCTCGACGCAGCGGCTCTGGGTGCAGAAGATCTCGGTTGGCTTCGCCACGCAGGTCAACGCGCTTGCCAGCCAGGGCGTTGCCGTCGTGGACCTGCTCTGCAGCGCGCAGTTCACCAACCGGTCGAACTTCTCGTCGGACGGCTTCCACCCGAACGATGCCGGCTACGCCGCGCTCGCCGACGCGATGATGAGCGCCATCACCGCGTCCAGCTACCCCGCGCCCAGCGGCAGTTGCGCGAACATGACGATCGTGAAGTAACGAGTAGGGTGCAGGGGTGCAGAGTGCAGGGTGCACTGTGCAGGGTGCAGCTTGCTCGCTGTCCACTACTCGCTGCCCGCTGCCCGCTGCCCGCTGCCCACTGCTCACTGCCCACTGCCCACTGCCACTGCCCACTGTCCCCTGCCTACTGCACGAACCCGTATCCCAGCGATGCCGCCTGCGCGTTCAGCGCGGCGACGTCTTTCGACAGCAGCGCCTCGAACTCGGCGGCGTACTGTTCCAGTTCCTGGTGCTGCGCTGTGTACACGTCGCGAAGGCCCTGCGTGGGGGCGCCGTCCCCCTGCGTCGCCCAGTCGAGGAGCGGGCTGAGCCGCGAGTAGAGTTGTGTCCCGCCCTTCTGCGCCAGGATGTCGTACACGACCTCCGCCTGCGGGTTGTGCAGCTTCGCCTCGAGCGCCTGGCACCTGGTCCGCAGCGCCGCCGACGCCTTGAGCAGCTCGCCCGCCTTCTGGTCGCTCTTCAACGCGTCGCTCCTCGCCTGCAACTGGCCGGCGAGCGACTGCAGGCGCGTGACGATGCCCGTCAGCCTCGTGATGTCGTCGCGGATGCCGAGCGCGAAGGCCAGCTGCTGCTGGAGCGCTTCGGGCGGCGCGGTCACGCGGGGGTCCTGCTTGATCGTCAGCGGCTGCGTCATCGACTGCCCGTCCGCGGTCAGCCTCACCGTGTAGCTGCCCGGCAACGCGCGCGGCCCCTGTTTCGGGTTCCCGGCGTCGAGCTTGGCGCCCGGAATCCTGGCCGCCCCTTCCCAGTTCAAATCCCACACCGCGCGCTGCGTGCCCGGCTCCACCGCCAGGTCCGGCTTGCGCGGGTCCGTCTCGGCCTCGAGTTCCTCCCATTCGTACGAGAAGTCGAGCACCTTCGGCTTGCTGGTGAGCGTGCGCACGACTTTACCCGAGGGGTCGAGGATGTCGAGCGTGACGTCGCCTTTGGGCTTGTCCTTGAGGAAGTAGCAGATGGACGCGCCGGCCGGCGGGTTCTGGCCCGCTCCGCGCTCTTCCCCTTCCCCATGGTATCGCCAGGCGATCGCGTCGGGCGGCGCGAAGAGGTGCGACGGCTTTGCCGCCACATCGCGCGTCATCGCCCGCACGGCCGAGAGATCATCGAGGATCCAGAACGAGCGCCCGTGCGTCGCGAGCACGAGCGACGTGTCCTTCACCACCATGTCGTGCACCGCGACCGTCGGCAGGTTGAGCTGAAGCGGCTGCCAGGTGGCGCCCTCGTCCACCGAGAACATCACGCCCCGCTCGGTGCCGACATACAGCAGCCCCTTGCGGACCGGATCCTCGCGGACCGCGTGGAGGTAGATGTCCTGAGGGAGCTTCGCGTCGAGACGCGTCCACGTCTGCCCGAAGTCCGCGGTCTTGAACAGGTAGGGCCGCATGTCGTCGAGGCGGTGGGCATCGACGGCCACGTAGGCCGTGCCCGCGTCAACGTGTGAGGGCTCGATGATCGAGACCGTTCCCCACTCCGGAAACCCGTTCATCGCCTGCGTGACGTTCTTCCACGTCTTGCCGCCGTCGCGCGTCACGTGGACGAGCCCGTCGTCGCTGCCGGTCCAGATGACGCCCGCCGCCCGCGGCGATTCGGCAATCGCGAAGATCGTGCAGTAGGTCTCGACGCCGGTGTTGTCGCCGGTAATCGGGCCGCCGGACCACTGCTGCCTGGACCGGTCGTTGCGCGTCAGGTCGCCGCTCAGCGCCGTCCACGTCTGACCGCCGTCAGTCGTCTTGAACAGGACGTTGCCGCCGTAATAGAGCGCGTTGGGATCGTGAGGCGAGAGCGCGATCGGCGCCGTCCACTGGAAGCGGTATTTCATGTCTTCGCCGCCGTGGCCCGACGGGTTCTCGGGCCACGGGCTCACGTTGCGCTGCTGGCGCGTGCGGTAGTCGAACCGCGAGAGGTAGCCGAGGTACTCGCCGGCGTAGACGATGTTGGGGTCGTTCGGCGCGGACTGGGTGTGCCCCGCTTCCCCGCCGCCGACGCCGTACCAGTCGCCCGGCTGGATGCCGTTCCTGTTGAGGCTGTTGCTCGGACCGGCGGCCGTGCCGATGTCCTGCAGCGCGCCGGCCACGTGGAACGGAACGCGGGTGTCGGCCGACACGTGGTAGAACTGCCCAATCGGCAGCGGCGGCGCGTACCACCGCTCCCCGGCCGTCGTCGTCACGTCCACGCCGCCGTCGTTGGCCGCGATCATCCGGCGCGGGTCCTTCGGGTCGATCCACAGGTCATGATGGTCGCCGTGGTGGATGCCCTTCACAGGCACGATCGTCTTGCCGGCATCGATCGTCTTCAGCATGGGCACCTGCGGGAACCACGCGATGTCGGCGTTGAGCGGATCGACGGTGATCGTCGAGTAGTACCAGGCGCGCTGCCGCAACGCGTGGTGGCCGCTCGCCCGCACCCAGTGCTCGCCGCCGTCGTCCGATCGGAACAGCCCGCCTTCCTGCGCCTCGATGAGCGCGTAGACGCGGTCGCCGTTCGACGGCGCGACCGCGACGCCCACCTTGCCCCACACGCCTTCGGGCAGGCCGTTCCCGGTCAATTGCTTCCACGTGTCGCCGCCGTCGCGCGAGACGTACAGGCCGCTGCCCGGCCCGCCGCTCACCATCTCCCACGGCCGGCGCCTCGCCTGCCACAGACCGGCAAAGACGATCGTCGGGTTCGCGGGGTCGAACGCCACGTCCGACGCTCCGGTGTCGGCGTCCTTCTTCAAGACCTGCTGCCACGTGCGCCCGCCGTCCCTCGTCCTGTAGACGCCCCGCTCGGGGTTCGGTCCAAAGGCGTGGCCGAGCACCGCGGCAAACGCCACGTCCGGATTCGTCGGGTGGACGATGACGGTGCCGATCTGACCTTCCTGCACCCAGACGTGCTTCCAGGTCTTGCCGGCGTCGGTGGACTTGTAGATGCCGTTGCCCGGCGCGACGTTGCCGCGGATGTTCGCTTCCCCGGCACCGACGTACACCACGTTCGGATCGGAGGCCGACACGGCGATCGAGCCGATGGACGCGATCGGCTGACTGTCGAAGACCGGCTTTCCATGTAACGCCGCCGTCAACCGACTTCCAGACGCCGCCGCTCGCGGTGGCGGCGTAGTACGTGCGCGGATCACCCGGGACGCCGGCCACGCGCGACACTCGCCCGCCCCACGACGGGCCGATCGACCGGTACTTCAGACCCTTCAGCTCGGGCGGGCTCTTCAGCGGCTCGTCGGCCTTCTGCACCGACGCCGGCTGGGACGCGGAGGCCGCCTGCTGCGCAACCCGTGCCGGCTGCTCGCGCGCGCGTCGCGCGTCCGGCGGCTGGCCAGTCGCCTGCTGCGCCAGCGCCAGCGATGGTAGAAGCAGCCCGGCCCCGAGGCACACCATCGCCCATGTTGCGCACCGCCACGCCGCGAGTCGTCGCATCGGAAGTCCTCCTGTGAGACGACAGGATAACTCAGCAACCGGCGGCATACTCCCGGAAGACACACTCTCCCGGAAGCCAATTGGGCAATTTGTCGATTCTGCGATTTTTCGATTTGCAGTCGCCGAGAGCAGCTCTGGCCGATCCGGCTAGAGCCGGATTCCACGAAAGACGATCGTCTCCGCGCCTCTGCGCCTCCGCGTTGAGTGTGGAGAGACGATTGGCGATTTGGCGAATTCCCTATGTCGCGATGACCGCCGACAGCGCAGCGTCGGATTGAACGCCGAGACGCCGAGACGCAACGACAAAGACACTGACCAAATGATCAAGAACCTCTGCGCCTCTGCGCCTCTGCGTTGAACGTGGACGGGCGATTTGAGAGACACCCGTAGGATTAAACGCCGAGACGCCGAGACGCGGAGACGACGCAAAGACATTGACCAAATGATCAAGATCCTCTGCGCCTCTGCGCCTCGGCGTTGACGTGGACGGGCGATTTGCCGATTTGGCGATTTGGCGATCCTCCTGGCGCCCGGCGTCGCAGCGTGACTGCCGGATGTCCGACACCTGTTTTATCGTGGCCAGCCCCATTTCCTTGGATCGGCCAATTCGCTCAATTGGAGGTCGGGCCGCCCTCTCACACGAGTGACGCCGATTTCTCACGCTTTTTTCACTGCCCGGCCGTGGCACCGATACTGCTAAGCCACTACATCGGGCGCAGCGCGGCTCCGGTCAGGGGTTCGGGCCTTGACTTGACGCTGCCCCCTCTCTAGACTGTGCGGTCTATCCGGGTTCCCCCGCCCGGGTGGGCGCGGCCCGCAAGGCTCTCTCTGGCGTGCCGCCGGTTTCGGCCTAGTTTTTCACCGAAAGTCGCGTTCGTCGGTTCCCCGGCCAGGCGGACAGTCGCCCTTGGCGCTGCTGCCGTTCTGGCGCTCGTGCGGATCCTCTCGCGCGGGCCGGTTCCCTCGGTCGGCGTTCGTGTCCCTGGGCGTCGTCATCCTCGGTCGGTCGGCGTTCGTTCCCTGGGCGTCGTCATCCTCGGTCGGTCGGCGTTCGGATCCCTGGGCGTCGTCATCTTCGTTGGCGTCTTCATACTCGGGTCACCCGTCATCCTCGTTCGGCGTTCGTCGGCGTTCTCGGTTCTCCCATCGGGCGGCGTGCTCGCGCGGGTCACCGGCGGCGTTTCGGCTCTCGCCATCGGTCTTCCCGCTTGTTTCGTTCGGCTCGTTCGGATCTCTGGGGAAGCAAGGGCCAGTGGCAGCTGGCCGAGCGCATGCCCTGCCTGCATGCGTTCACCGTTTACTTGCACGTGGAGGATGGCTCATGCGAATGAAGGGTCTGGCGTCGTTGGGTGTCCTGTTACTACTCGGCGTGCTGTTCGCCGTGCCGGTTGCGGCGCAGGAGCAGTCGGGTTCAATCGAAGGCGTCGTCAGGGACAGTTCCGGCGGCGTGCTGCCGGGCGTCACGGTCGAAGCCCGCAGCCCGCAGTCGGTCGGCGCCAGCAGCGCCGTCACCGACTCGAAGGGCGTGTACCGGTTCCCGGCGCTGCCGCCCGGAACCTATGAAGTCACCGCGAACCTGTCCGGGTTCACGCCCGCCAAGGTCGCAAACGTCACGATCTCCCTCGGACAGGGGCTCAAGATCGATCTCACGCTCAACGTCGCCACCGTGCAGGAAACGGTGCAGGTCACGGGCGAATCCCCGCTGATCGACGTCAAGCAGAACGCGTCGTTCGCGACGATGTCGAAGGACGTCATCGACCGCATCCCGAAGGGGCGCGACTTCACGTCGGTCATCCAGACGGCCCCGGGCGCGCAGGCCGAATCCAAGGCCGGCGGCGAGGCGCAGATTGACGGCGCGTCCGGTTCCGAGAACCGGTTCATCATCGACGGCATGGACACGACCAACGTGTTCAGCGGCGTGTCGGGCAAGACGATGCTCGTGGACTTCATTCAGGAAGTCCAGGTCAAGTCGTCCGGCTACAACGCGGAGTTCGGCGGCGCGATGGGCGGCGTCGTGAGCGCCCTCACCAAGTCGGGCAGCAACCAGTTCCGCGGCAGCATCGGCACCTACTACCAGAGCGACGCGTTGCTACGGGGCCAAGCGGCAGACCCACAGCTACAACCCGTACTCCGACGCGCCCGAACAGGGGCTGACCACCTTCCGGACGCCGTGGTCTGTACTGGAGCCCGGTCATGGACCTGGGCGGCCCGATTGCGAAGGACAAGTTGTGGTTCTACTTCGGCTTCGCGTACACGCGTAACTTCTACAACGAGGACGCGGTGTTCGTGGGCGACCCGGCCTACACGAAGCGGCACTTCGAGCGATCGGACACCACGTACTACCCCAACTACAACGTGACCACCCAGTTGGGGAACAACGTCCGCCTGCGCATCAGCGGCTCCAACCAGAAGGACCACGTTCGCGGCCTTCTCCCGACCATTTCGCCCACGGGCCGCATCTACCTGGGCACGGACAAGAACCTGTACGGCAAGGACATGGGGGCGAACCAACTGTCGACCTCCACGTTCGACAAGCTGGCGGACGGCACGATCAACCAGGCCGCCTACGATCGCCGGTGGAGCAAGTCCGGCAACGACGGGCGCAATGACACCGTGTCGGGCAACCTGGACTGGGTGATCACGCCGAAGTTCTTCGTCAACTTCACGACGGGCTACTTCCGCACCAACTACACGACGCCGGAAGACGCCCGCGGCAACGCGACGATGCACTACCTCGGGAACTCGAACTCCGACTCGTACATGACCGCTCGCGGCTACCCGACAATCCCTGCGTCGTTCCAGAACGCCAGCGGCTACAGCCCGGAGATCTCGAGCAGCGGCTACGTGCGCAACATCCTCGACCGCACCTACCTGAACGCCAACTCGATCTGGTACAAGTCGCTGGCCGGCCAGCACGTGTTCAAGTTCGGGATGCGGTACGAGCGGGTCGGCAACGACATCTACAACGGCTACGCCGAGCCACGCCTCAACTTCTACTTCGGCAACCCGAGGGCCACGCTGGACGGCCGCCAGGTCACCGGCAAGTACGGCTACTTCTACGTCTACAAGCCGAGCACCATCGGCGTCGTGCACTCGAACAACTACTCGTTCTGGCTGCAGGACAGCTGGACCGTCAACAGCAAGCTGACGATCAACGCCGGCGTCCGCGCGCAGAACGAGCACATCCCGTCGTACAAGCAGACGGCGGATGCGATCGACCTCAAGTTCGGGTTCAAGGACGAGATCGCGCCCGCGCCTCGGCTTCGCCTACGACCTCAAGGGCGACGGCAAGTGGAAGGTGTACGGCAGCTTCGCCTACTACTACCAGGAGATCCCGCTGTCCCTCCCCCGCAGCGCGTGGGGCGGCGACCACTGGATCAACTACTACTGGACGCTCGACACCTACGACTGGACGAGCATCAACTGCGACGAGGGCCGCACGGGCTGCCCGGGCACGTTCATCGAGGAATGGGACGCGCGCCGCAGCTCCAACCAGCCGGACGAGGCGCTGGCCGAGTACTTCAACCGGCCGGGCATGACGGGCATCGACCCCGCCCTGAAGCCGATCCAGAACGGCGAGTTCACGCTGGGCATGGACCACGAGCTGAACAACACGATGTCGCTCGGCGTCCGCTACGTCCACAAGTGGCTCTTCCGGACGATCGAGGACGTGGGCATCGTGCTGCCGGACCTCGGCGAGGTCTACATCGACTCGAACCCGGGCTACGGCTACAGCGAGACCATGTTGCCGTCGCTGCCCGCAGTTCAAGACGCCGCACGCGACGCGCAAGTACGACTCCATCGAGGCGCGCCTGCGCAAGCGCTTCGCGAACCGCTGGTCGGCGGAAGGGTCCTACACCTACAGCCGGCTGTGGGGCAACTACGGCGGCCTCGCCAGCTCGGACGAGAACGGCCGTCTCGACCCGAACGTCAACCGCTACTTCGACAACATCGTCATGAGCTACGACATGAACCACCAGCAGGTCTTCGGCCTCCTGCCGACCGACCGGCCGCATGTCGTCAAGCTCCAGGGCACCTACGACCTGCCGTGGGGCATGTCGCTGGGCGCCTTCTACATCATCGAGTCGGGGCTGCCGATGTCGAGCCAGTTCACGTACCTCGGCTACCCGATCTACTACAACGACCGCGGCGACCTCGGCCGGCTGCCGAAGTTCAGCCAGCTCGACCTGAACATCCAGCAGGAGTTCCGGCTGGGCGGGTCGAAGCGGATCATCCTGGCGGCGAACGTCACCAACTTGTTCGACCAGAAGATCGTCGACCGACATTACAGCACGAACCCCTACCGCTCGGGCGTCAACTACACGGAAGAGGAGTTCTTCACGACCAGCTGGACGCCGGCGTCGCTCGTGGCGCGGGCGCGTTCCGAGGGTTCGACCATCAAGGACGAGGCCTGGTACAAGACGCCGAACTTCGCGAACGTCAACACGGGCACTCGCTCAGATGCGTGTCCAGGCGAAGTTCAGCTTCTAGGGATGGAATGATCGTTGACCGTTGACCGTTGAGCGTTAACCGTCGACGGTCGGCCGTGTCGAACGTTCAGGGCCGCGCGATCGAAAGGTCGCGCGGCCTTTTTCTTGGCTCTGGGCTCTGGGCTCTGGGCTCTAGGCTCTGGACTTCCAGAGGCTCGAGTCCTGAGCCTTTTTGGAGCCGCGATCCAAGCGGCCGGATCTCCGGCCGATCCCCTTCCCTCCAATAGCCCATTTCTGCTAGTAGATCTGCCAGGTGCCGGAAGCCCGGCGGTGGCATTGCTCCTGCTTTAGCTTCCGTCGTCCGGGCGCCGCTTGACGGGCTCCATGATCCGCGCCTAGACTACGTCGGCCCAAAACATCGGGCCGTGCCCCCAGGGACCAACGTCGTTCGTCGTTCGTGTCCTGCCGGTTTACCCCCTCGTAGGCAGCGCGATCGGCCGCGTCGCTGTCTGTTCCACTAGTCAATTCACGCACCGGGACGTTGCCGGCTCGCAGTCCGCGAGCCGTGTGCGTCGGCGCCGGGCTCCGGCCCGCAGGCTTCCCTGCGGCCGCCGGTCGAACGAAGTCCGCGCGCCGTGTCGTTGGTGGTCTGCACTCTCCCCGGCCCGGCTCGCCGGGGGCGACCGCCGGCGGTCCGCCTCGATGGGCGGGCCGCTCTTCGCGGAACGGGCGACGTACGCGCCCCTCCGCGAATGCCTCGTTCGTTCGTGGGGACCAAACGTTTGGAGGAAAACGGATGATGCGTACCAGGGGTTTCGTCACAGCAGTATTACTAATCGTGGGGCTGCTCTGCGCCTGGCCGGTCGCGGCCCAGGAGCAGTCGGGTTCCATCCAGGGCATCGTGAAGGACAGTTCCGGCGGCGTGCTGCCGGGCGTCACGGTCGAAGCCCGCAGCGCGCAGACGGTCGGCGTGAGCAGCGCCGTCACCGACGAGAAGGGCGCCTACCGGTTCCCGGCGCTGCCGCCCGGAACCTATGAAGTCACCGCCAACCTGTCCGGCTTTGCGCCGGCCAAGGTCGCGGCCGTCAGCGTCTCGCTCGGCCAGTTGCTCTCGGTGAATCTCACGCTCAGCGTGGCGACCGTCACGGAGACCGTGCAGGTCACCGCCGAATCGCCGCTGATCGACGTCAAGCAGAACGCGTCGTTCGCGACGATGCGGAAGGACGTCATCGAGCGCATCCCCAAGGGGCGCGACTTCACGTCCGTCATCCAGACCGCGCCGGGCGCGCAGGCCGAATCCAAGGCCGGCGGCGAGGCGCAGATTGACGGCGCCTCCGGGTCCGAGAACCGGTTCATCATCGACGGCATGGACACGACCAACGTGTTCAGCGGCGTGTCGGGCAAGACGATGCTCGTGGACTTCATCCAGGAAGTCCAGGTCAAGTCGTCCGGCTACAACGCGGAGTTCGGCGGCGCGATGGGCGGCGTCGTCAGCGCCCTCACCAAGTCGGGCAGCAACCAGTTCCGCGGCAGCGCCGGCGTCTACTACCAGAGCGACAAGTTCTACGGCGACAAGCGCCAGTCGCACAGCTACAACCCGTACCCGGACGCGCCGGAAGACGGGCTCACGAGCTTCCGGACGCCGTGGCAGTACTACAGCCCGGTGTTCGACCTCGGCGGCCCGATCATGAAGGACAAGCTGTGGTTCTACGGCGGCTTCGCGTACACCGTGAACAAGTACAACGAGGACGCGGTGTTCGTGGGCGACCCGACCTACACGAAGCGGCACTTCGAGCGGACGGAGTCCACGTACTATCCGAACTACAACCTGACGACGCAGTTGGGGAACAACGTCCGCCTGCGCGTCAGCGGCTCCAACCAGAAGGATCACGTCCGCGGCCTGCTGCCGACCATCTCGCCCGAGGGCCGTCTCTACCTGGGCACCGACAAGAACCTGTACGGGAAGGACATGGGGGCGAACCTCTACTCGACCTCCACGTACGACAAGCTGGCCGACGGCACGATCAACCAGGCCGCCTACGACCGCCGCTGGGCCAAGAGCGGCAACGACGGGCGCAACGACACCGTCTCCGGCAACCTGGACTGGGTCATCACGCCGAAGTTCTTCGTCAACGTGACCACGGGCTACTTCCGCACCAACTACTCGACGCCGGAAGACGCGCGCGGCAACGCGACGATGCACTCGCTCGCGGAACGCGAACTCCGACTCGTACATGACCGGCCGCGGCTACCCGACAATCCCGGCGTCGTTCCAGAACGCCAGCGGCTACAGCCCGGAGATCTCGAGCAGCGGCTACGTCCGCAACATCCTCGAGCGCACGTACGTGAACGCCAACACGATCTGGTACAAGTCGCTCGCCGGCCAGCACGTGTTCAAGGCCGGGATGCGCTACGAGCGGGTCGGCAACGACATCTACAACGGCTACGCCGAACCGCGCCTCAACTTCTACTTCGGCAACACGCGCGACACCCTCGACGGCCGCAGCGTCACCGGCAAGTACGGCTACTACTACGTGTACAAGCCCGGCACGATCGGCGTGGTGCACTCGAACAACTACGCCTTCTGGCTGCAGGACAGCTGGACCGTCAACAGCAAGCTGACGATCAACGCCGGCGTCCGCGCGCAGAACGAGCACATCCCGTCCTACAAGACGACCTCGGACGCGATCGACCTCCAGTTCGGGCTCAAGGATGAAATCGCGCCGCGCCTCGGCTTCGCCTACGACCTCAAGGGCGACGGCAAGTGGAAGGCGTACGGCAGCTTCGCGTACTACTACCAGGCCATCCCGCTGTCCCTGCCGCGCAGCGCGTGGGGCGGCGACCACTGGATCAACTACTACTGGACGCTCGACACCTACGACTGGACGAGCATCAACTGCGACGAGGGCCGCACCGGCTGCCCGGGCACGTTCATCGAGGAGTGGGACGCGCGCCGCAGCTCCAACCAGCCCGACCCCGCGCTGGCCGAGTACTTCAACCGGCCGGGCATGACGGGCATCGACCCCAGCCTCAAGCCGATTCAGAACGGCGAGTTCACGCTGGGCATGGACCACGAGCTGAACAACACGATGTCGCTCGGCGTCCGCTACGTCCACAAGTGGCTCTTCCGGACGATTGAGGACGTGGGCATCGTGCTGCCGGACCTCGGCGAGGTCTACATCGACTCGAACCCGGGCTACGGCTACAGCGAGACCATGCTGCCGTCGCTGCCCGCAGTTCAAGACGCCGCACGCCACGCGCAAGTACGACTCCATCGAGGCGCGCCTGCGCAAGCGCTTCGCGAACCGCTGGTCGGCGGAAGGGTCCTACACCTACAGCCGCCTGTTCGGCAACTACGGCGGCCTCGCCAGCTCGGACGAGGACGGCCGTCTCGACCCGAACGTCAACCGCTACTTCGACAACATCGTCATGAGCTACGACATGAACCACCAGCAGGTCTTCGGCCTCCTGCCGACCGACCGGCCGCATGTCGTCAAGCTGCAGGCCACCTACGACATGCCGTGGGGCATGTCGCTGGGCGGCTTCTACATCATCGAGTCGGGCCTGCCGATGTCGAGCCAGTTCACGTACCTCGGCTACCCGATCTACTACAACGACCGCGGCGACCTCGGTCGGCTGCCGGTCTACAGCAACCTCGACCTGAACATCCAGCAGGAGTTCCGGCTGGGCGGGTCGAAGCGCATTGTGCTGTCGGCGAACGTCACGAACCTCTTCGACCAGAAGATCGTGACCAACTACTACAGCACGAACCCGTACCGCTCGGGCGTGAACTACACGGAAGAGGAGTTCTTCACGACCAGCTGGACGCCGGCCTCGCTCGTGGCGAAGGCGCGTGCGGGCGGTTCGACGATCAAGGACGAGGCCTGGTACAAGACGCCGAACGCCTACCAGGGCACTCGGCAGATGCGTGTCCAGGCGAAGTTCAGCTTCTAGGGATGGAATGATCGTTGACCGTTGACCGTTGACCGTTGAGCGTTAACCGTTGACGGTCGACCGTCGAACGTTCGAGGGCCGCGCGATCGAAAGGTCGCGCGGCCCTTTTTTGGCTTTAGGCTCTAGGCTCTCGGCTTTAGGCTCAAAGCGCTGTGTCCGCTCAGCGATAGGCCGGCACGCCCTAAGTCCTTCGATGCGCAAATACGGCAACGTGTTGCGCCCTCAGGACTAAGTGCTGAGCGAGCACGAGCGGCCACGTGCAGCGAAACGATTCGTGGCCGTACTTGCGAGTCGAAGCACTAAGCCCTGAGCCCGCCTTGAGCCTTACTGTCCGATCTCCTTCAGTGCCCGGCGGGCGGGCTCGAAGGCGGGATCGATCTCGAGGACGGCGTTCAACTGCTGCATCGCCTCGCGCGTCTCTCCCAGGCGGTACAGTGTGATCGCCAGGTTGTAGCGCCGGTCGCGGTGTCGAGGCTCGATTCGCAGCGACTCACGGTACTCGGCCGCGGCCTCCGCGAACCTGCCCATCTGGCCCAGGACGTCGCCGACATTGGCGTGCGCGCGCGCGTCGGCGGGCCTCAACCGCAGCGCCTCCGAGTACTGCACGAGAGCGTCGTCCAGTCTCCCCTGCTTCTCCAGGATCACCCCGAGGTTGTTGCGAGCGTCCGCGTCCGCGGGATCGAGTCGAACGACGCTCAGTAGCTGGTCCGCCGCTTCCGGCAGGCGGTCCTGCCGAATCAGCAGCAGCGACAACCGTTTGCGAAGGTCGGTCGCCCCCGGAACGATCCGGATGCCTTCCGTATATTCGGCGATCGCCCGGTCGATGTTGCCCTGCCGCTCCATCAGCTCGGCGAGGTTCGCGTGCGCGCGGTGGTTGTCACGGGTCACCGCCGCCGCTCGCTCCCACAGCGCCAGGCTGTTCTGCCAGTACCGCACTTGCACGGCCGATACGACGGCACAAGCGGCTATGACGCCAACGGCCGCGCCCGCTGTCATCCAGCCCGACAGGCGTAGGGCGAAGCTTCTGCTTCGCCTCAGTTCATCCGTAGGGCGAAGCTCCTGCTTCGCCTGCAGCTCCGGCACGCCCCAGGCGACCACGATGAACAGCCCGATCAGCGGGATGTACACGAACCGATCGGCCATGGCCTGGTCGCCGACCTGGAGCAGCCCGATCACAGGCAGCAGCGTGACCATGTACCAGAACCACCCGACGATCAGGTACGGGCGCCGCCACGCGCGGATGGCGATGACGGACACGGCAAGCAGCGCCAGGGCGCACCCGACGACCGTCCAACCCGACAGCGAGCGCGGGTAGGGATAGAACCCCGCCAGGCCGGCCGGCCAGAACATTCGCACGATGTACGTCACGTACGAGACAGCAGCATTCGCGAGTCGGAACGAAAGAGTGTAGCTGCCCAGCTCCCGAACGGCCCCGGCCGCGTACTGGTTGAAGAAGGTGACGAGGCCGGACGCGAGCGCCAGCGCGAACAACGGCAGCTTCTCCCGAAGCAGCGGCCAGGCGCCGCGCAGCCTACCGCCGATGTCGCCCGATACCGGCAGGCGTCCGAGCGGCCAGGCGTCCAGCAGCAAGAGGACGGCCGGCAGCGTCACAATCATCGGCTTCGCCATGAGGCCCAGGAGGAAGGCGCCCACCACGGCGGCGTAACGCGGCCAGCGCGGATCGCGCGCGTAGCGCTCGTATGCGAGCAGCGTCAGCATCCAGCAGACGGCCGACAGCACCTCCTTGCGCTCGGCAACCCACGCGACCGGTTCGACGTGAAGCGGATGGACGGCAAACGCCGCAGCCACGAAGGCGCTGCGGCCGACAGCCCCGGTCATCCGCCGCAAGGCAGCAAACAGGAGCAGCGTAGCCGTGACGTGCAGGATCAGGTTCGTCACGTGGTGTCCCCCGGCGTTCAGCCCGTAGAGCTGCACGTCCAGCATGTGGGACACCCACGTGAGGGGATGCCAGTAGAACTCCGAGCCGGTAGTGAACGCCCACAGGACGCCGTGCCAGGTAAGGCCCTTCATCACCTCGGGGTTGGCCGTGACGTACCAGGGATCGTCGAGCGAGACGAAGTCGAAGCGCCAGACGGGAAAGAACACGGCGACGGTCAGGGCGGCCAGCGCCAGTGAGACCCAGAGGGTCGTTGTGCGCAAATTCATCGCCCCGCATTGTATAGCGGCCGCTTAGAGCAGGGCTAAAGCCCATCGATGGGCCAGGCCTTTGAGAGGGCTACGCGGGCGGCGCATCCCAGGGTATGCCTGGCGCCTCGATCGAACCGTACCGTGTACAATGGCGGCTGTTGCTCATCTGCGCGATCCGGAAAACCCCGCTGACCCGGGCCGCACGTAGTGAGCCCGGAAGTGGAAGGGTGCCGAGATGCGCCGAGGGACGGGCCGGACGCGTCGACTACCAACACACAGGGCTGGACTTCCATCCGCTCGCCCCCCCAATCCTGACTTGGCTGTCCGTTCGGGGGCAGATCGACTGTGGCTGGCCGCGGGTCTTGTCAGCGTCTTCACGCTACTGGCGCTCGCGCTGCATCTGTTCGGCTACAGTAGCCGGCCTCTCTGGAGCGATGAGGCCGCGACGTACTGGACGGTGCAGGCGAAGGTTGCGGATATCCTTCGTGGCGCAAGAACGGACGGCACCCCACCGTTGCACTTCCTCCTCGTTTCGCTCGCTACGACCCTATTCGGTTGGAGCGAGATCGTGCTTCGGTTGCCTTCGCTGTTCGCGGCCTGCTTGCTCATCCCAGCAGCTTATCTGGTGGCGCGTCGCATGGCGACGATGCGCATCGCGGTGATCGCTGCAGGGCTATGTGCCCTGTCACCTCTGGTTCACTATTATTCGGTCGAAGCGCGCAACTACTCCCTGGTTCAGTTTGAGACGCTCGTCATCCTGTACGCAGCATGGGCCGCGGTAACGGAACCGGACCGGGTTCGCTGGTGGGCGCTGCTGGTGCTCGCGCACGCGGTTCAACTCTGGACCCACAACTACAGCCTCTTCCTGCTGCCGGTGTTGCCGCTGGTCTGCCTGGTCGCGGGCGGAAGCCACCGGTTCCGTCTTGCCGCGAAGGCCCTGAGTGCATCTGGGTTGGCATTCGCCTTGTACATACCGTGGTTCTTGATCGCGAGACAGCACGCGGCTTTGGGTATTGCGGACTGGATTGTCCCCGTTTGGCTGAAGATTCCTCCGATGGCCGCCATCCCGCGCTCGCTGGAGGTCTTCGGATTTGGCGGGTTATATCCCAGCAACCTCTCCTACCTCGGGACGGCGACACCGTTGCGACTGGTGTCATTACCGTTGACAGCCGTCCTCCTCACCGCCGCCGGTTTATGCCGTTGGTCGCCGACGTCTTCTCAGGCCGACGGCCGGCCGGCCAAGGCCCTCCTGCTCGCATTCGTGGCACTGCCGCTGGTGGGTGCCTGGGTCTCATCCCTGCTGTTCGAACCACTGTATATGGTCGGGCGCTACGACACGATCGTCCTGCCGGTCTTCCTGATTGTCTTCGCGGTGGGCATCGACTGCGTCTACCGCTGGAGGCCGATCGCCGGTTCGGCAGCGCTGGCCCTGACCGCGGCTCTCGGCATCCAGACCCACTGGACATCGCTATCGGGACCGGTCCCGGACGACATGGGCCGGATTGCTGCGTACAACCTGGCAAGTGAAGCCGCCGTATCGGACCCAATAATCGCGACGGGCTACCGTCGCCTCGTCGTCGCGTATTACCTCGATCGCCTCGACCATCGCATGGAGATTCGGTCGTACCCGCCGGAGGTCGGGGAGCACCCGGGTTGGTACAGTGCTGCCAGGCTGCTCAGCGACCGAACCCGACTTGCCCGCGAGGCGCAGCAACTGTCCGAGTCCGTTCAGCGGGATGCGGCAGGGCGACGTCTCTGGCTGTTGATCTCCCCGCGCAACGACATCGACACGTATCTCGACGATGCCCTGATGGGCCCCTTTTCAATAGATGAAGAGCGGACGCACCGGGAATGCGGGCTCATCTGCCTGACGCTGCCTACGCTGGCAGAGTCGTCCGAGTAGCAATCGGCCATGGAAGAGAACCTGTATCATCCGGAGATCAAGAGAGCATGCGTCGTCCTGCCGACCTATAACGAAGCAGAGAACGTTCGCCTATTGGTGCCTCGGATCTTCGAGCAAGCCCCGAAAATCACCTCTCACGAATTGCACGTCTTGGTGGTCGATGACGAGTCCCCCGACGGAACGGCCGACGAGGTCCGTCTGCTGATGCAGCGATTTCCTCGGCTTCATCTGATGACGGGACCGAAGTTGGGATTGGGTGCGGCATACATGCGCGGGATTGACCGTGCCCTACGCGAGTTGGACCCGGATCTGCTCTGTCAGATGGACGCAGATCTCCAGCACGATCCCTCGATGCTTCCGGTGTTCGTCGCCTTGGCCAACCACGGCTTCAGCCTAGTCATCGGTTCCCGGTTCGCGGCTGGCGGCGAGACCCCGGATTTTTCCCTTCGCCGCCGCTGCTTGAGTCTCCTCGGCAACTGGATGGTCCGCTTCTTCGGCGGCCTGCCTCGGATTCACGACTGTACGTCGGGTTACCGCTGTCTGCAGGCCTCTTTGCTGAAGGGATCCGACCTGTCGCATTTGTCGACACGCGGGTATTCCTTCCTTTCCTCTTTGCTCTGCGAGTTGCTCCGACAGGGAGCACGGCCGATTGAAGTTCCAATTACGTTTGGTTCGAGGACGTTCGGGGATTCGAAGCTGGCATTTCGGGACCAACTCGAATTCCTCCTGAACATTGCACGGATACGATTTCGCAGGCCGAGCGAGTTCAGTCGATGGGCATTTGTTGGCGCGTCGGGAGCGGTTGTCAACCTGGCCGCCTATGCTCTCGGCACACGCGTCGCAGGGCTGCGACTGGAGGTCGCGTCGCTGGTCGCCATCGAATTGTCACTCCTCTGGAACCTCGGTGCGAAACGCCTGCTCACCCGAACGCCGCGCCAGGTTCTTGCGCTCCGGATGAGAGAATCATTACGGTTTCACCTGAGTACCCTACCAGCCGCGGCCACGAACTATCTTTCCTTCCTCCTGCTGACACGCACTTTGGGCATCCCGGACTTGACCGCCATGGCTTGTGCCATCACGGCGGCGGTCGTGGCCAACTACTACGCCAACTCGCTCATGTCGTGGCGCGACGACTGATCGCGACATACCGGCGTTACCCAGAATCCCCGATCAGACCATCTGACGAATCGCACCCACGGTCATTCCGAGGTTTCGCTGTAGGCTTCGACGCGCAGGCTCTGACGAGACTCGAGCTGCAATGTCTTTCAGGTGCAGACTAGCCCTTCGCACATTCTGCGCAACCCCACACGGGTCCAGGCACGGAACTCGCTCGAGATGGCGTCGGAGGCCTGCCGAGGCGGAAGGCAGCGCTGTGCTATCCTCGACCGTCATGGCGAAAACGGTGAGGAAATCGGTCCACCGCCACGTGCGCCCGCAGCCGGCGGCCTCTGAGCCGCGCCCGACGCGCTGGGGTCCCCTCCTCGCTGCCGCCCTGATCGTCGCCGCCGTCGCGACCGCCTACTCGAACAGCTTCACCGGCGTTTTCGTGCTCGACGAACAGACGGCGATTATCGACAACCCGAATATCCGATCCCTCTCGACCGCGTTCTCCGCTCCGAAGGATGTCGGCTTTGCCGGGCGCCCCGTCGTCAGCCTCTCTTTTGCCCTGAACTACGCGCTGGCACCGGCGGAGGCACGCGAGGCCTTCACTCCCCCGCCGCCGGGTTACCCGCCGGAGGCCACCAGCCTCTTTCACGCGAACGTCTGGGGCTACCACGCGGTCAACCTCGCGATCCACGCCGGCTGCGCGCTGCTGCTGTTCGGCATCCTGCGGCGGACGCTCTCCTCGCCGCGGCTCGAACCCCGGTTCGGCGCCCAGGCGCTGCTCCTGTCCCTGGTCGCGGCCCTCGCGTGGGCGGTTCACCCCCTCACGACGGGATCGGTGACCTATGTGGCCCAGCGCGTCGAGTCGCTGATGGCGCTCTTCTACCTGCTCACGGTGTACTGCGCGATCCGTGCGTGGGAGGCGGGTGAAGGTGAGCCGGCGGCCCCGGGCAGCGGGCAGCGCGCGTGGACGTCCAAAGCCTGGATTGCCGCGTCGATCGCCGCCTGCGCGCTTGGAGCCGCCAGCAAGGAGGTCATCGTCTCGGCGCCGCTGTTCGTCGTGCTTTACGACCTCATCCTCTTCGCGCCCGACCGGGGAGAGCCGCTCGGCCCGGCTGCGCGCGCGATCGTTCGACGCCGCTGGCCCCTGTATCTGGGCCTGTTCGCGAGTTGGCTGCTGCTTGCCGGACTGGTGCTGGCCAATCCGCGCCCAGGGTCCGTCGGGTTCGGCGTGAAGGGCTGGTCTTCGTGGGACTACCTCCGCACGCAGGCCGGCGTCATCGCGCATTACCTGCGGCTCGCCTTCTGGCCGTCGCCGCTCGTCCTCGATTACGACTGGCCGATGGCCGCATCGCTCACCGCCGTCTGGCCGCAGGCGTTGGTGCTCGTCGCGTTGGTGGCAGTGACCGCGTGGGGACTCTTACGCCGCTCGCCGCTTGCCCTGGCTGGCGCCTGGTTCTTCCTGATACTCGCTCCCAGTTCCAGCCTGCTCCCCATTCCCACCGAGGTGGCCGCCGAGCACCGAATGTACCTGCCGCTCTGCGCGGTCGTCACCCTCGTGGTGATTGGCGGCTATGCCTTGGCGCAACACCTGGCAGGTGTCGGGCGAGGGGTCCGCTTCGCCGGTCCACCCGCGGCCGGAAGGCTCCACTTCGCTGTCGTGGTCTTCGCGCTGCTCGCCGTGCCGTCGCTGGCCGCGGCGACACGCCAGCGAAACGACGACTACCAGTCGGACGAGCGCATCTGGGCCGACACCGTGGCCGTGCGGCCCGACAACGCAAGGGCTCGCACCAACTACGGGGCGGCGCTCTTCACCCGGCAACAGTTCGCGGACGCCGAGCGCGAGCTTCGCGCCGCGATCGCGCTGCGACCGGGATATGCGGAAGCCCACCTGAATCTCGGCGCCGTGCTTTGCAGCGAGGGAAGGCTCGAGGACGGCATCGAGTCGTTCCGGCGCGCGATCGCGCTCGAACCCGGTTACCGCGATGCGTACCGCAACCTCGGGGAGGCGCTGGCGAGTCTCGGCCGCGATGCGGAGGCCGTTGGGGCCTTTCGCGAGGCCCTGAGGAGCAGGCCAGACGATGCCCGGCTACGGGATCGGCTGGCCTGGATCCTGGCCACCTCAGCGTTGGACAACGTGCGCAACGGCAACCAGGCGGTGCAGCTGGCGGAGACCGCCGTGGAGGCGACACAAGGCAGCGACCCCAACATCCTCGACACGCTTGCAGCTGCCTATGCCGAGGCCAATCGCTTCGGGGACGCTATCGCGGCGCAGGAACGGGCCATCGCGCTCGCCGGAACGCGCGGCATGGGCGGTCTCGTGGCCGAGATGCAGACGCGCCTCTCGATGTACCGGTCGCAACAGAAATTCAGGGAGAGACGCCCGGGAGCGTGACAATTCGGCACAGCCTGCCCGCAGGCAGCGCGGCTGGGATATGATCGGGGTCGGAGGACACCAGGTGCGACGTTCGAGTTCTCGTGTGTTTGGCGGCTTGTGCCTCGCGGCCACCCTCGCGGCCTGCGGCGGCAGCGGCAGCGGCAGTAGTCCAACCACGCCGACCAATCCCTCCACCCCGGCGATCAACGAGAAGTTCACCGGCACGCTGGAGACCGGACTCGTGATCGACAAGACGTTCCAGGGCGGGGTGGGCGAATTCGCCGTCGTGCTCGTCACCCTGACGCCCTCATTGCCCGGCGGCATCGGCATAGGCTTCGGCTCGTGGGACGGGAGCAAGTGCACCCTGGGCGCGGTGAACGCAAACACCACCGCCGGCGGCGGACTTCACGGCACGATCACGGCCGCCGGCACCAAGTGCCTCAAGATCTACGATTCCGGAGGCATCCCTCCCGGCTTCACGAGCGACTTCGCCATCCTGGTATCGCACTACTAGACCGATACGGCCCCACTCGCCGCGCCCGCGGCCGTCAGTCCAAGAGGCCGTACCGCACGATGCACCAGACCGCGCGGACGCCGTCCTTCCATCCGATCTTCTTCCCTTCGGCATGCGTGCGGCCGGCGTAGGACACCTGGATCTCGAGCACCTTGTATCCCAGGCGCCCGATCCTCGCCGTGATCTCCGGCTCGAATCCGAACCGGTTCTCGCGCAGGCGCAGTTGCTGCAGCACCTCGCGCCGCATCAGCTTGTAGCAGGTCTCCATGTCGGTGAGGCCGAGGCCGGTGAACAGGTTGGAGAGGATGGTCAGGCCGCGGTTTGCCACGTAGCGGACTGAATGCGCCTGGTTCACGGACGGGTCGAGGAACCGGGAGCCGTACACGACGTCCGCGATGCCCTCCTCGAGCGGCGCCAGCAGCTTCGGGTACTCGTTCGGATCCGACTCCAGGTCCGCGTCCTGCACGATGACCGCGTCGCCGCGCGCCTCCGCGAAGCCTCGCCGAACCGCCGCTCCCTTTCCCATGTTGCGCGCCTGAAAGAACACGCGGACGTTGTCCACGCGCAGCGGCGCCTCGAGATCCGGCAGCCGCACGTGCCCGCCCTGTGCACGCGCCCGATCGATCCGATCCAGCAACTCCCTCGTGCCGTCCGTCGATCCGTCGTCGACGACGATGACTTCCTTGTCGACGGGGACCGCCTGGACCCTCGCGAGCATCGCGAGGATGTGGCGCCGCTCGTTGAACGCCGGGATGACGACGGACAGCTTCATCAGACGTTCGATTCTACATGCTTCGCGGCGCGCCAACGCCGCGCGAGGACGCTGCCCGCTGCCAGCCAGCCTGTCACGTTCGCCATGGTCCGGAACATGTCGGGAATCGTGTCCACACCGATGAGCAGGGCCAGGCCCTCCGCCGGCACGCCGGCGGCCGACAGCACCGGCGTCATGGTGATGATGGCGCCCGCAGGGATGCCGGGAATCGTGAAGCTCGTGGCGAGCACGGTGACGACGATCGTAGCAAGTTGAGCCGCGGCCAGGTCCACGCCGTAGAGGCGGGCCACGAAGAGCACCGCGACCACCTGGGCGATCGCGCCGCCGACGCGGAACATCGAGGCGGCGAGCGGGATGAAGAACGACACCATCTCCTCGGGCCAGCCGAGCGAGGCGCGGACGCCCTCGAAGGTGGCTGGCAGCGCGGCCAGCGACGACCGTGAGGAGAATGCCACGGCCTGCGCCGGCGCGGCGGCCCGTGCGAACCGGGCGAGCGGGACGCCGCCGATCAGCACCGCGGAGGGGTACAGGACGAGCGCGATGAAGGCGGCGCTCACGGCGGACAGGAGGACGATGTAGTAGGCAAGCGCACCGGCGGCCGAGAGCCCCGCCCGGGCGCCAAGCGGCACCGCCAGGGCGAAGACGCCGACCGGCGTGAACTTCAGGATCCAGGTGACGAGCGCGAGCATCGCGTCGGACACGCCGTGGAAGAACGTCGCGACGACCTGCCGGCGGCCGGCGTCGATCGCGGTCAGCGCCAGGCCAAATGCCAGCGAGAAGACGATGAGCGGGAGGATGGCGCCGTCCGCCGCCGCCTTCAGCGCGTTCACGGGCACGAGATCGACCAGCCACTGCGACCAGCTGGGCAGCTGTCGGGCCGCTTCCGCCGCGCCGCGGCCGAGACTGCCGGCGTTCGCCCGCA
Source organism: uncultured Acidobacteriota bacterium (assembly GCA_963724775.1). Taxonomy (GTDB): domain Bacteria; phylum Acidobacteriota; class Vicinamibacteria; order Vicinamibacterales; family Fen-181; genus CAVRWB01. The sequence continues at coordinate 72,206 of CAVRWB010000006.1, read as the reverse complement.
GCCCCGCGGCCGTGGCGGGATCGACCGGCAGGCGTCCGAGCAGGGGGAACGCGAGAGCCGCGCCGAAGATGGTGGCCGCAGCGGCGAAGGTCACGAACAGCAGCAAGGCTCGCCCGCCCAGCCGGCCCACGGTCCGCGCGTCCCGCATGGAGGCCACGCCGACGATGAGGCCGGAGGCCACGAGCGGGATGACCGTCATCCGGATCGCATTGACGAAGATCAGGCCCACCGGCTCGACGAAGCCGGGAAGCGCCTGCCACCATCCGGGGCCGAGCGCCGCCACGCCGATGCCAATGGCCAGGCCGGCAAAGAGCCCCGACAGGACGCGGAGGGTGAAGGACATACGGTCGAACATTGACGATTGACGATTGACGATTGGCGAATGACGAATGGCTGACGAACTGACGACGCGTGTCGCCGGCGATCCTCAATCGAAAACCGCCACTCGTCAATGGCCACTCGCCAGTCAGATCAGCGAAGTAGCAGACGCGCCCCAAACCCGACCAACAGCGCCCCCGTCACCCCCTCGAGCGTTCGCCGCACGGCGGGGCGTGCGAAACGGTCTGCGAGGACGCCGAGTGCGAACGCGTAGAACGAGAGCCACACCAGGCTCATGCCGACGTGGGTGGCCGCGAGAACGAGGAAGCGGGCGAAGAACGGGTCCTGCGGCCCGATGAACTGCGGCAGGAAAGTCATGTAGAACAACACCACCGGGGGGTTCAGGAGGTTGGTGATGATGCCCCGGGAAACGCCGGACGACACCATTCCGCGATTTCTGAGATTTCTCGATTTTTCGATATGTCGATTTTGCGGTTCCGCCGTCACGCCGCCCTTTGGATGACCGCGCCAGGCGAACCAGATGCCGCGCAGGCCGAGATAGGTGAGGTAGGCCGCGCCGCCCCATTTCACGGTGTTCAAAGCTGAGGGCCACGTGTGAAAGACGACCGACATGCCCAGCGCAGACGCCAGGGCCAGCGTGGAGTTGCCGATGTTGATGCCGACGACGGTGAACAGCGCGGCGAGGCGTCCCTCTCCCATCACCGTCTCGAGGACCACGGCCATCGTCGCGCCGGGGCTGATGACGAGGAGCGCCGAGAATCGTCGCGTAGGCAAAGTAACGGGCATCGAACATGGGCAATCCGGCGACGTGTCGAATTATCGCGAGTATCGCGGTCCCGGGCGTCTACTCGAGCCAGAGCGGGTCCGGCAGGGAGAGCAACGGGTAGCGTGTGCGCAGGACCACGACGCGCGAGGCGTAGTCGCGCCGGGCGAACTCACCGGCGAGGAGGCGCGACCTGAGCCGCCGCAGCTCGAACCGATACACGTCATTCAGGTGCGCACGCAGGAGGCGCGGGGGCGTGCGTTCGTTCGGCCGAAGGCCGTGCCGCAGCAACTCCTCGAGCACCGCGGAACGGTAACGATACACTGGCATGAGTCTTCTGTCAGGTGTGCGGCCAACTCCCTACCGCCTGACCGATCCGAACTCGGCGCCCGCCTTCCACTTCGGCGGTGCGGCCGCCTGCGCCACCTGGTAGCCGACGAGCCAGTCGATCTGCAGGTCCTGGACGCCGCCGGACAGGTCCCAGTCCGGCTTCACCTTGTCGGCCGGCTTGTGGTAATCGCTCGTGTAGAAGGCCCTGCGCGCCTCGAGGCCAAACCCGGGCGGCTTGCCGATGAAGTTCGCGCCCTCGTCCGGCTCGAACGCCGGCACGCCGTGCCGCGCGAACGAGAAGTGATCGGACCGGTAGTACATCCCGCGTTCGGGCTCGGGGTCGGCGCGCAGCGTCCGCCCCTGCCGCGCAGCCGCCTCCCTCGCGTAGTCGTCGAGCTCCGACTGCCCGAGACCGATGACCGTGAGGTCGCGCGTCGCGCCGTGCACGTTCAGCATTTCCAGGTTGATGTTGGCGACGGCCCGAGCGAGCGGGTAAAGGGGGTTCGCTGCGTAGTATTCCGACCCGAGCAGCAGCTGCTCCTCCGCCGTCACGGCGAGGAACAGCACGCTCCGCTTCGGCTTGACCGGGAGCGCGGCAAAAGCCCGCGCGATCTCGATCATGCCGCCAACAGCCACCGCGTTGTCCTTCGCGCCGTGGCAGATCCGCTCGCCGTCCACCTCGGGGCCGATGCCGAGGCCGTCCCAGTGCGACGAGTAGATCACGTGCTCGGCACGCAGGTTCTGGTCGCTCCCCTCGACCTTCCCGATGACGTTCTGCGAGTCGACGCTGCGCAGCGTATTCCGCAGCGTGATCGAGGCGGTGACCCCGAGCGGCACGGGCCGGAAGTCGCGTGACAGCGACTGGCTCTTCAGCGTATCGAAGTCGCGTCCCGAAAGGGCGAAGAGTGCCTTCGCCTGCTCGAGCGTGATCCATCCTTCCACCGCCGCCCTCGACATGTTGCGGTCGGGCCGCGCGATATCCAGCTGCTCGCCGGTCTTCGCCTGCACGACCGAGAACGCGTAGCCCGCCGGCCCGGTCTCGTGCACGATGAGCGCCCCGGCCGCTCCCATCTTCTGCGCCATCTCCAGCTTGTAGCTCCAGCGGCCGTAGTAGGTCATCGCCTGGCCGCCGAAGACCTTCGGGTCGAGAGCCGCCGCACCCCCGGCCGCCGGCTTCACCTCAGCCTCGGCTGCGGGCACGGGAGGATCGCCGATCAGGAAGACGAGCGTCTTGCCGCGCACGTCCAGCCCTTTGTAGTCGTCCCACTCGAATTCGGGCGCCTGCACGCCGTAGCCGACGAAGACCAGCTCCGAGCGGTCCAGCGTCGCGGTCGCCGCGGCCCGCTTGGTCCACGCGACGAAGTCGTCCTTGAAACGGAGCACGCGCTGGCGTGCCCCCTTTCGCAGCGTCAGCGTGACGTTCGGGTCCGGCGTGATGCCCACGAGCGGCACCTTCTGAATCCAGCTGCCGTCCGGGTTTCCCGGCTTCAGGCCCGCCTTCTGGAACTGCGCGACCAGGTAGCGAACGGTCAGCTCCTCGCCCTTCGTGCCCGGCGCGCGCCCTTCGAATTCATCCGCCGACAGCACGCGGGCGTGCGCGATCACCGCCTGCCCGTCGATGGGAGGAAAGAGGGGCTCCGCGGGCGCTGCGGGCTTCGAGGCGCAGGCGACGAAGAGCAGCGCGGGAATGACAGGGAGAAGGTGGTAGGGTGTCATGAGGAGTGCAACGGTAGGGTGCAAAGTGCAAGGGTGCAGAGTGCAAAGTGCAAAGGTGCAGAGTGCAAAGTGCAAAGGTGCAGAGTGCAGAGTGCAAGGTCCGCGCACCTTGCACCCCGCGTCTTGCACCGCGTCGTCGGTTGCCCGTTACGGCCGTGTCGTCGGCTTCGCCGGCTTCACCTGGGCGTCCCGGAGCGCCTTGAACTCGGTCCCGGGCTTCCACTCGGGGAACTTGTCCGCCTGCGCGACGCGGTAGGCCACCAGGAAGTAGTACCTGCAGGTCCTGAACGGCCCCGCTCATGTCCCAATCCGGCCGGACGTTGTCGGACGGCTTGTGGTAATCGTTCTTGGTGTACTCTTCCTGCATCTTCAGGCCCCAGCCCTCGGGCTTCCCAACGTACTCCACCCCGCCGCCGCTTGCCAGCGCGGGCACGCCCTGCTGTGCAAACGGGAAGTGGTCGGAGCGATAGAAGCCGCCCTTCTCGGGCGTCGGGTCGGCGCGAATCACGCGCCCCTGCTCCTTCGCGACCTGCTGCGCGTACTCGTCGAGATCGGAGTTGCCGAGGCCGGTCACCCGGATGTCGCTGGTCTTGCCGTTGACGTTCAGTGAGTCCATGTTGACGACGGCCAGCGTCTTCTTCAACGGGTAGAGCGGGTTGGCCGCGTAGTAGCCAGAGCCGAGAAGGCCCTGCTCCTCGGCCGTCACGGCGAGGAACACGATGCTGCGCTTCGGCTTGGCCGGCAGCGCGGCAAACGCGCGTCCCAGCTCGATCATGCCGCCGATGCCCGTCGCGTTGTCCTTGGCACCGTGGTACACCTTGTCGCCGTTCACCGGCATGCCGACGCCGAAGTGATCCCAGTGCGACGTGTAGATCACGTACTCGTCCTTCAGCGCCGGGTCGCTGCCCTCCACCTTGCCGACCACGTTGCGCGAGTCGACCGTGCGAATGGTGTTGTGAAGCGTGACCGAGGCCGTGACGCCAAGCGGCACGGGGCGGAAATCGCGCGACAGGGCGTCCTTCTTGAGGGCGTCGAAGTCCTTGCCGGCCGACTTGAACAACTGCTTCGCCTGGTCCAGCGTGATCCAGCCCTCGACCGCCGCGCGGCTCATGTTCTGGTCTTCCGCCACGAGGCTGAACTGCTCGGATGTCTTCCCCTGCACGACGGCAAACGGGTACCCGGCCGGCTCGGTCTCGTGCACGATGAGCACGCCCGCGGCTCCCAGCTTCTGCCCCATCTCGTACTTGTAGCTCCAGCGGCCGTAGTAGGTCATGGCGCGGCCACCGAAGAACTTCTGGTCGAGCGCCGCGGCATCCGCGGGATCGGGGACCGGCGGGTCGCCGATCAGGACCACCATCGTCTTGCCGCGCAGGTCCACGCCCTTGTAGTCGTCCCAGTTGAACTCGGGCGCGCGCACGCCGTAGCCGACGAAGACCAGGTCGGATTTCTGCAGGCTCTCCGTGGGCGAGACGCGCTTGGTCCACGCCACGAAATCGTCGCGCCACTTCAGCTTCTGCGCCTTCGCGCCCTTCTGCAGGACGAGCGTCGCGTCGGGGGCCGCGGTGATGCCGACCATCGGGACTTTCTGAATGTAGCTGCCGTCAGGGTTGCCGGGCTTGAGGCCCGCCTTCTTGAACTGTTCCGTGATGTAGGCAATCGTCAGGTCCTCCCCCTTCGTGCCGGGGGCCCGCCCTTCGTACTCGTCGGACGCGAGCACCTTGGTGTGGTCGAGCACCGCGTTGCCGTCGATGGCGGGCGGCGCCACCGTCGCCGGCGCCGCGGGCGGCGCACTCGATCCCCCGCACGCCAGGGGCAACAGCGCGAGCGTCATCAGTAGGAAAAAACCGCAGCAGCGTCTCATGAATGATCTCCTCAGAGCCAGGGGCACGGTTCAGCGCGGGAGATTGTATCGCACGTGGTGGATAGTCGGCAGTTAACAGTGGGCAGTGGGCAGACAATCGTCTGCCAGGCCGACAGGCGGGACGCCTGTCCCACGGCCTTAGGCTGCGACAGGCGGGACGCCTGTCCTACGACTTTGTCGACTACGTCGACTCCGTCGACTCCGTCGACTGCCTGCTATAGTTCCCCGGTGTCCCTGCGCGCGGAGTTCCGCCCCATGCTGGCCCTGGCCGGCCCCATCGTCCTCGCCGAGATCGGCTGGGTGTCCATGGGCCTCGTCGATACGATTGTCGTCGGGCCGCTCGGCCCGGCCGCGATCGGCGCGGTCGGGATCGGCAGCATTCTCTTCCAAGCCCTTGCCATTTTCGGCATGGGGCTGCTGCTCGGCCTCGATACGCTGGTCTCGCACGCTTACGGGGCCGGGCACCTCGAGGAGTGCCACCGCTGGCTCCTCCAGGGCGTCTGGCTCAGCCTCATCGTTGCCCCTGTCCTGACGGCGGTCGCGTGGGGCGGCATCCTGCTCCTGCCGGTGTGGGGCTTCTCGGGCGACGTCCTTCACCTCCTGCAGCCGTACCTGCACGTGATCGCGTGGAGCCTGCTGCCGCTGCTTCTCTACGCGTCGTTCCGCCGCTACCTGCAGGCGATGGGCATCGTGCGCCCTGTCACGATCGCGCTCGTCAGCGCGAACATCATCAACGCGGTCGCTGCGTGGGCCCTGGTCTTCGGGCACCTGGGCGCGCCGGCCATGGGGACCACGGGATCGGCGTTTGCCACCTTCTGCTCGCGCATCTATCTGGCCGCCTTCCTGCTGGCCGCTGTCGTCTGGCACGGCCGCCGGCGGCACGCGGCGATGGCGGCGGTGGCCTGGCGGCCGCGGGTGCGCAGCCTGTCACGCCTGGCGCGCCTCGGCGTGCCAGCCGCCGCGCAGGTGACGCTCGAACTCGGCGTCTTTGCGGCGGCAAGCGCCCTCGCCGGCCGCTTGGACGCCGTCTCGCTGGCGTCCCACCAGATCACGCTCAACCTGGCGAGCCTCACCTTCATGGTGCCGCTCGGCCTCGCGTCTGCCGGCGCCATCCGTGTCGGCCACGCGGTTGGCCGTCGCGATGCGGGCGCGGCGGCCCAGGCCGGGTGGACGGCGTTGCTGATGGGCGCCTCGTTCATGGCATCCGCAGCACTCGCGTTCATCGGCGTCCCCGGGCTGCTCGTCGGCGTCTTCACGGATAACGCCCTCGTCGTCTCGCTGACCGGCCGCCTGCTGCTCGTCGCCGGCATGGTGCAACTGTTCGACGGGCTGCAGGGTGTGTCCACCGGCATCCTGCGCGGCCTCGGCGACACGCGCACGGCGATGCTGGCCAACCTGGTCGGGCACTGGCTTCTCGGCCTGCCCATCGGATACGCCCTGTGCTTCTGGCAAGGCTGGGGCGTGGTGGGCCTGTGGATGGGCCTTTCCTGCGGCCTGTCGGCGGTGGCGATCGTGCTCGTCACCGCCTGGCGCCGCCGCATCGCCGCGCTGTCGTGGCAGCAGCCGGGCAGATGCTGATAAAATACCGCGTTCCACCAACACGCTTGGAGCGAACCGATCACATGGCCAAGAAGCAGACCGCAACGCACCCCTCGCACCGTCGATACCGCGAAGACCTGTCGGAAATGCCCGACTGGATGAAGAAGAAGACGTGCCCGAACCGCGACAAGTACATGGCGGGCAAGCGCGTCCTGCCGAAGAACCTGACGGGCCGCGAGAGGCTGGCCGATATCGTGGACGACGCGTTCCTGGCATACAACTCGGGCCGGCTGCGCGAGAGCTGCCAGCTGTTCACTGGGAAGATGCTCGAGGCCGACGTGACCATCGGCATGAGCTTCTCGGGCGCGCTCACGCCCGCCGGGCTCGGCTGCTCGTCGATCGTGCCGCTCATCAAGGCGGGCTTCGTGGACTGGATCGTCTCCACGGGGGCGATTCTCTACCACGACATGCACTTCGCGCTGAACTACCCGGTCCGCATGGGCAGCTTCAAGATGGACGACACGGAGCTGCGCAACAACGACATCGTGCGCGTCTACGATGTGCTCATGGGGTACAGCGACTGCCTGATGGCGACCGACGAGACGCTGCGCAACATCCTCGTCCAACCCGAATTCCAGCGAGAGATGGGGACCGCGGAGCTGCACTACCTGCTCGGCAAGTACTGCGCGGCGTGGGAGCGCAAGGCGGGGTTGAAGGACGTGTCGGTACTGGCGGCCGCCTATCGGGCCGGAGTGCCCTGCTACACCTCGTCGCCCGGCGACTCCACGATCGGCATGAACGTCGCGGGCGTGGAGCTCCGCGGCAACAAGCTGCGGATCAACCCGTCGATCGACGTGAACGAGACGACGGCGTTCGTGCTGGCAGCCAAGCGGTCGGGCGGCAAGAGCGCGGTGGTGCTGTGGGGCGGCGGCAGCCCGAAGAACTTCATGCTGCAGACCGAGCCTCAGATCCAGGAAGTGCTGCGCATCAAGGAATTCGGCCAGGACTACTTCCTCCAGGTGACCGACGCGCGGCCCGACACCGGCGGCCTGAGCGGCGCGACGCCGAGCGAGGCGGTGAGCTGGGGCAAGGTCGATCCCGACCGGCTGCCCGATGCGGTCGTGTGCTACACGGACACGACGATCGCGATGCCGATCCTCACGCATTACGCGCTGGCGCGTCACAAGCCGCGCAAGCTGCGCCGGCTCTACGACTCGCGCCCGGCGATGCTGACGGCGCTGACCAACGAGTATTTCAAGCACAACAAGGTGAAGATGCTGGACGGGTCGGAGCCGAAGGTCTGAGACAGTGCCAGGGACGGCCCCAGCCCTGAGCCTCGGAGTCCTGAGCCAGACGCTATGACCAAGGTCACGCAGAAGCAGCTCCAAGCCCTCGCGGACGAGCATGGCACGCCGCTCGTCGTCGTCGACCACGACGCGATCCGCGAAAACTACGCGACGTTCAAGCGGCACCTCCCGCGGGTGCAGGCTTACTACGCGGTGAAGGCGAATCCGGCGCCGGAGATCGTGCAAACGCTCTTCAAGGCCGGCGCGAGCTTCGACGTCGCGTCGTTCCCGGAGTTCATGCTCGTCTACGAGCTGATCCGGAGGCGGCCGGCGAAGGAGCGGCAGGCTTTCGTGTGGGACAAGATCGTCTATGCAAACCCGGTCAAGGCGAAGGCGACGCTCGAGGAACTCAACGAGTTCAAGCCGCTCGTGACCTTCGACAACCGGGCGGAAATCCACAAGATCGCGGAGCACGCCCCGAACGCCGGCCTGCTGGTGCGGCTCCGCGTGCCGAACACGGGCTCGATGGTGGAGCTGTCATCGAAGTTTGGCTGCGAGCCGGGCGAGGCCGTGGCGCTGATGCAGGAGGCGCGCGAGGCGGGGCTGATGGTGGAGGGGCTGAGCTTCCACGTCGGCTCCCAGTGCACCAACTTCGAGAACTACGTCCAGTCGCTGAACATGTCGGCCGCGGTCGTGGCCGAGGCGAAGTCGCGCGGCTTCGACCTGTCGGTCCTCGACATCGGCGGCGGCTTCCCGGTCCGCTACAACCGTCACGTGGCGCCGTTCAGCGTCCTGGCGCGGAAGATCAACGCGGAAGTGGACCGGCTCTTCCCGAAGACGATGGAAATCATCGCCGAGCCCGGGCGTTTCATGGTGGCGACCGCCGTCACCTCGATCGCTACCGTCATCGGCAAGGCCGTCCGCGACGGCAAGACCTGCTACTACATCGACGACAGCGTGTACCACACCTTCTCGGGCATCATCTTCGACCACTGCCCCTATCACTTCAAGTCGCTCAGGAAGGGCGCGGCGGAGGTGTGCGCCGTGTTCGGCCAGACATGCGACGGCCTCGACACGATCTCGCAGTCGGAACTGCTGCCGGACCTGAAACTCGACGACCTGGTCTACTCCGAGGACATCGGCGCTTATAGCAACGCCTCTGCCACCTGGTTCAACGGCTTCCCGCCGGCCAAGGTCGTGCACGTGAACCAGTAGACGGCAGGCGCCCGGGGGCATCGAGCCGGCAATCCATCGCCGGGCCGGCTCTTCCGTTTTCCGTTTCCCGTTTTCTGTTTTTCGTTGATACCATAGTCTCCGCCTTCTCGCCCCCGCCCGAACCGCTATCCCTGTTCGGCACCCGCGCACGATCGCGGAGATACCCATGCCTGATGTTCCCGCGGCCGAACGCCGCGAGTTCCTGCTGCGCGTCCTTCGTCTTGGCGGTCTGGGCGCTGCCACCGTCGGCGCCGGCGCCTGGCTGGCCACCCGCAGCCGCCGCCCCGAAGAAGGCCGCGTCCTCGTCGCCGACCGCCGGACGGGCGTCCCGGCCGATCCCGAGCCTCCCCGAACTGGTGGTCGCGCAGGGCGAGTCGCCGCAGCAGCTCGTCCGCCGCGCCGTAGACGAGCTGGGCGGCATGCGCCGCTTCATCGCGCGGGGCGACATCGTCGTCGTGAAACCAAACATCGGGTGGGACCGCGCGCCCGAACAGGCGGCCAACACCAACCCGCTGCTCGTGGCGGAAGTCGTTCGCTTGTGCCAGGACGCCGGGGCCAGGCGCGTCGTCGTGACCGACGTCAGCTGCAACGACGCGCGCACCTGCTTCGAGCGCAGCGGCATCGCGGCGGCGGCCCGCGCGGCGGGCGCGGATGTCATCCTGCCGGAGGAGCGGCGGTTCAAGGAGGTCAACCTCGCCGGCGACGTCCTCACCACCTGGCCCGTGCTGGAGCCGTTCCTCGCGGCGGACAAGATCATCAACCTGCCGATCGCCAAGCACCACAGCCTGACCGGCTGCACGCTCGGCATGAAGAACTTCTACGGCATCATCGGCGGGCAGCGCAGCCGCCTGCATCAGCGGATCAACGAGAGCCTGGCGGACCTGCTCGCCTTCGCGCGGCCGACGCTGACCATCCTCGACGCGTACCGAGTCCTCATGCGCGGCGGCCCGACGGGCGGAAGCCTCGCCGACGTCGAGTTCAAGAAGACGCTGCTGGCAGGCACGGACCCGGTGGCCATCGACTGCGTACGCGGCCAAGGCCTGGTGGGACCTCGACTACCAACGCCTCCCCTTCCTCCGCATCGCGCAGGCCCGCGGGTTGGGGAAGATGAACTTCGAAGAGGCACGGACGAAGGTAGTTACGGTTACTGACAGCATTCAGCTGGGAGCTGTCAGCTGGTAGCGGCACGAACTTGACGAGTGACGAATGACGATTGGCGACTGCACGCTTGGCGACTTCGCTGACTGCGTGACGATCGGGCGGCGCGGTTCGACGTGCCTGCATTCGGCATTCGCCAATCGGCACTCGTCAATCGCCAATATCTGGTTTCCTTGAGCGATGACCCACTCCCGTCTCCCCACCGTTCGCCGCGTGTCGCAAATCCTGTTCTTTGCGGCGTTCCTGTTCCTGCTGTTCCGGTCGGAGTTCTCCGGCTCGTTCAGGGGCGCGGGCGGCGAAGTGCGGCTGCCGTGGCCGGTGTCGATCTTCCTCGAGGCGGACCCGCTGGCCGCCCTCACCACGGCCATCTCCACCGGCACGCTCTACCGCGGCCTGTTGTGGAGCCTGGTGATCCTGGTCCCGACGTTCTTCCTCGGCCGGTTCTTCTGCGGCTGGATCTGCCCGCTCGGGACGCTCAACCACTTCTTCGGCAGCTTCAAGTCCGAGAAGAAGCGCGGCAAGGCGCTCCTGGAATCCAACCGCTACAAGCCGTGGCAGGCGATCGAAGTACTACGTCCTCGCGGCCGTCCTGCTGTCGGCCTTGTTCGGGTCGCTGCTCGCCGGCCTGGTCGATCCGATCCCGCTCACGGTCCGCTCGCTGGCGCTTTCGTATCCTGCCCGCCGCCAACTACGCGGTTGGCGCGCCTGATCGACCGCCTCTACTCGAGCGACCATCACGCCCGTGCGCTTCGTGGCCGAGGCGCTGCAGTTCGTCCTGCAGGGCACGCTGGCCAGCTTCAAGCAGCCGCACTTCCGCCAGGCCGTGTTCATCGGCCTGATCTTCACGTTCGTGCTGGCGCTGAACCTGCGGGTGACGCGCTTCTGGTGCCGCGCCGTGTGCCCGCTCGGCGGCCTGCTCGGCGTCGCCTCGCGCTGGTCGCTCGTTCACCTGAGAAAGGACCCGGCCGCATGCGACGACTGCCGCCGCTGCCTGCTGCACTGCCAGGGCGGCGACGACCCGATTCCGGGGCCGGCATGGCGCAAGGCGGAATGCCACCTGTGCTTCAACTGCGTCGGCGACTGCCCCACTCACGGCGTCGCGCTTCGCCGTCGGCGCGCCGCCGCCGGGACAAGTCGGTCCGTGAAACGCCGGAAGCTGCAGCGCCGAAAGCTGATCACCGGCGTGGCCGCCGGCGCCGTCCTGGTCCCGCTCCTGCGGACGACCACGGGCCTGAAGGTCGAAGCGGATTCGCGCCTCATTCGTCCGCCGGGCGCGCTCGACGAGACGCACTTCCTCGAGCGCTGCATCCGCTGCGGCGAGTGCATGAAGGTGTGCCCGAACAACGCCCTGCACCCGACCTTCATGGAAGCCGGCCTCGAGGCGCTATGGACGCCGGTGCTCGTGCCGCGCGTCGGCTACTGCGAGCCGAACTGCGTCCTGTGCGGCCAGGTGTGCCCCACCGGAGCGATCTGGGAAATCACCGAGGCGCAGAAACTGGGTCGTCGGACAGGCGTCTCGCCTGTCGCCGGGGGCGTCCCGCCTGTCGCTGACAGCAGTCGGACAGGCGTCCCGCCTGTCGCCGGGGGCGTCCGCCTGTCGCGAGGGCGTCCCGCCTGTCGCGGGCCCCATCAAGATCGGCACCGCCTTCTACGACCAGGGCCGGTGCCTCCCCTGGGCGATGGCCACGGACTGCATCGTCTGCGAGGAGTGGTGCCCGACGTCGCCGAAGGCCATCTACCTCGTGACCGCGGACATGCAGGACGCCGAGGGCCAGGCCAAGACCGTGCGCCGGCCGCACGTCGACGCCAAGCGCTGCATCGGCTGCGGGGCCTGCGAGTACGCGTGCCCGGTGAAGGACCGCCCGGCTGTCTACATCACGAGCGTCGGAGAGACGCGGTCGAAGACGAATCAGTTCATTCTGCCCGCCGCTCCGAGACGCGGCTAGGGTGCAGGCTCTCAGGGTCCTGACGATTGGCGAGTGACGATTGCCGATTGACGATTGCGGCGATCAATCGCCATTCGCCATTCGTCGGTCGTCAATCGTCAATTCCGGTGTCAGACGCTCCAACGAACCAATTGCCGGGTTCCATCGTCTGACCTATCGCGCATTCATTCGCAGAAAGGCAACCACTGTGTCCAGGCGCTCCTACCGCTCCCTCCCCACCGACCTCCGTCCGACCCGTCGCGACTTCGTGAAGACGATGGGCGCGGCTTCTGCCGTCACGGCAAGCGGCCTGGTGCTCGCCGGGCCGGCGCTTGGGCAAACGCCCGCGCCGCCGGCACCGCCCGAGACGAACCTCGCTGACTTCATGAAGGTCCCGAAGACGCCCCGGTCCCTCCCTGGCCCGTTCCCGGGCAAGGTCGTGAAGGTGACCGACAAGCGATCCCTCGTCGGCGAGTCGTTCGACGGGAAAGTGATCGGCGAGATGGTCGAGAAAGGCATAGCCAGCCTCACCGGCAAGAACCTCAAGGAGAGCTTCAAGCTCCTGATCGACCCGCGCGACGTGGTCGGCCTCAAGGTGAACCCCGTCGGCCCGCCCCTCATCAACACGCGGCCCGAGGTCATCGACGCCGTGATCAAGTGGCTGGTGGACAACGGCATCAAGAAGTCGAACATCGTGATCTGGGATCGGTTCGACTACATGCTCAAGGACGCGGGCTATACGCCGCAGCGCTTCCCCGGCATCGCCATCGAAGGACTGCAGACGATGGACGAGGACGAGAAGGGGAACAAGTGGAAGGGCCCGGACGGCCGGCACGTGTCGATCGACAACTTCGACAAGGACGTCTACTTCTACGTGAAGGGCGTCGTCGGCAAGGGCGTCAAGGGCTACCCGAGCGACGAGTTCTACCTGAACCAGCACGTGTTCAACGGCGAATACTCGTACTTCGGAAAACTGCTGACGAAGAAGCTGACGCGGATCATCAACCTGGCCGCCTACAAGAACACCGGCCAGTCGATCTCGATGGCGACCAAGAACCTCGGCTACGGGGCGCTGTGCAACGTCGGGCGCCTCCACGCGCCCCTCGGGCTGAAGATCGAACGTCGAGGTGCTCGCCGCGCCGGTGCTGCGCGACAAGCTGGCGCTGAACATCACCGACGGCCTGCGCGCGCAGTACGACGGCGGCCCGGACAAGAACGCCCAGTTCGTCTATGCCAACCACTCTCTCTACTTCGCCACCGACGCGTTCGCGCTCGACACGATGTGCCACTACGAGCTGGTGGCCAAGCGCAAGGAGATGGGCGTGACCGTCAACGAGAGCCCGCGGGTCACCGAGTACCTGCGGTATGCCGAGACGCTGGGTCTCGGCATGGGCAACATGGACAAGATCCAGGTCGTGAAGGTCTAGCGATGAAGAGGATGTGGGTCCTTGCGCTGGCGATTGTCGGCTGCCAGCTGACAGCCGACAGCCGACAGCCTGTCCACGCCGCCTCGCCCGGCGTGAAGCCGCGTCACCGTGCAGGCGAAGCCCGCCGGAGACGCCGGCTTGATGCCGGCCGAGAGCGCGGTCGCCGGATGGAAGAAGGCCGAGACGGCGCGCGTCTTCACGAAGGCGGATCTCTACGGCTACATCGACGGCGGCGCCGAAGTGTTCCTCGAGTTCGGCTTCGACCAGCTGACGCTGCAGAAGTATCGCAACGGCGCCGGCGAGGTGGCGGTGGAGGTGTACCGGATGGCCGATCCGTCGGCCTCCACCGGCATCTACCTGATGAAATGCGGCAAGGAAGCGCGCGACGCATCCTTCAAGGAGCGCCACACGCTCAACCGCCACCAGTTGATGTTCGTCCGCAATCGCTACTACGTGACGATCAACAACCTCTCGGGCGCCGAGGGGATGGGGCCGGCGCTCGTCAAGTTCGGTGGCGCGGTCGCCGCGGCGCTGCCAGCCGACCGCCCGCTGGCGGATCTCGGCCTGCCCGCGCAGGACCAGGTGCCCGGCACCTTCCGCCTCGTGCGCGGGCCGTTCAGCCTGCAATCGATCTACACGCTCGGCGACGGGGACATCCTCCAGATGGGCGGGAGGATCGTCGGAGCGGCCGCCAACTACAAGGACGCGAGCGGAACCTACACGCGGCTGGTCATCCCCTACCCCACCCCTGCGGCCGCGAAAAGCGCGTTCGCGAGCGTGCAGAAGAACCTCGACAAGTACCTCAAGCCGGTGACGACGACGCCGGCGCGCCTGGTGTTCAAGGACTACGAGAACAAGTTCGGGTTGGTGTCGGTCGCCGGCTCGAAGGTGGACGTCAGGCTTCACCTCGCCAAGGACCCGGGGTAAACCGTTCGAGGTGCCGGCATGAGACAGGCTCCCGCGACGCTGTTGGTTGTGGTGGCGTTGGTCTGCGCGTGCGCGCTCTCCTCGTCCGCACTCTCCGGCCAGGCCTCGGTCGAACAGCGTATCGCGCGCATCGAGGCTCATCTGGTCCCCGGGATCGTCGTCAAGGGCGGCCCTCCGCAGGCGCTGACCATGGACGACCGCATGCGTGCCCTCCACACGCCGGCCGTCAGCGTGGCGGTCCTGAACGACGGTGCGATCGAGTGGGCGCGCGCGTACGGGGTGCTGAAGGCCGGAGCGCCCGAGCGGGCGACACCGCGCACGCGCTTCCAGGCCGCGTCGATCAGCAAGCCCGTGGCGGCGATGGCGGCGCTGCGCCTCGTCCAGGGCGGACGGCTGTCGCTCGATGAGGACGTCAACGCGAAGCTGGTTTCCTGGAAGCTGCCCGGTAACGAGTTCACGACGACAGAGAAGGTGACGCTGCGCCGGCTGCTGAGCCACACGGCCGGCCTCACCGTCAGCGGGTTCCCCGGGTACGCGGCAACGGATGCCGTGCCCACGCGTCGTGCAGGTCCTCGACGGGGTGAAGCCGGCCAACACGGGACCGGTTCGCGTGGACCTCCTCCCTGGGCAGGAGTGGCGGTACTCGGGCGGCGGCTACACGGTGATGCAGCAGATGCTCGTGGACGTGGCCCGGCGGCCGTTCGCCGATCTCGTGCGCGACACGGTGCTCCAGCCGATCCACATGGACGACAGCACCTACGACCAGCCGCTGCCCGAGCCGCTGCGGGCGCAGGCCGCCACCGCGCACGACGCGACCGGAAAGCCAATCCCCGGGCGCTATCACACCTATCCCGAGATGGCCGCCGCCGGCCTCTGGACGACTCCCAGCGACCTTGCCAAGTTCGCCATGGAAGTGCGAAAGGCCCTCGCAGGCCGGTCCACCGTGCTCTCGGCCGCCACGGCGAAGGAAATGCTGACGCCGCAGAAGGCGTCGTACGCGCTCGGCCTCTCGGTGAACGGCACGGGGCCGGAAACGCGCTTTGGCCACGGCGGCTCGAACGCCGGCTTCAAGTGCCAGATGGTGGCCTACGTCGAGAGCGGGCAGGGCGCGGTCGTGATGACCAACGGCGACCAGGGCGGCCGGCTCGCGTCCGAACTCCTCCGCGCCATCGCCGCGGAGTACCGGCTGGCCCGGCTACCCTCGGCCGAGGGAGAAGACGGTGGTGTCGCTCGCCCCGTCGATCCTCCAGGGGTATGCCGGGCGCTACGAGCTGCGTCCCGGCCACGTGGTCACCGTCACTGTCGGGGATGGCAAGCTCGTTCTCGTCGATCGGGAGCAGAGGATCGAACTCCTGCCGGAGTCGTCGACGAAGTTCTTCGAGCTGGTCGAGGAGAGCGAGATCGAGTTCCTCAAGGGACCGGACGGGATGGTGACCGGCGCCCTCGTCAACGGGCAGGTCAAGGCCCGGCGCCTCGCGCCGAGCCTCGAGCCCTGAACCCCGAGCCTCGAGCTCGAGCCCTCGAGCCTCGAGCCTCGAGCCCTGAGCCTTGAGCCCTGAGCCCTGAGCCTTAAGCCTTCAGTACCCGGCACACCCGTTCCGCGTTCTCGCGCACCTCGTCCTTCACGCGCGGGAACATCCCCACGAAGATGGCGTCCGTCGGCTTGATGCTCGAGAAGGCGGTCGTGAAGGCCGCGTCGGCCTGGTTCTCGGGGATCCGGCCCGCCGCCAGGATCTTGTATGCGAAGCAGGGCTTCCTGGTCTGCCGCATGAAGGCGTACATGCGGGGCGGGTCGCTCTGGATGTAGACCTCGCCGGCCATTTCGGGCAGCTCGCCGTTCAGCACCTTGCGCCACTCGTCAGGCGTCCGCGTGACGTTGTAGACACAGCCCGCGTAGAAGTCGACGTCCCAGCCCTGGTCCTCGACGAGCGCGAGGACTTCCGGCTTGTGCGATCCGACGCCGACGAGGCAGCCGAGGTCCCGGACCTTCTTGCACCAGTCGCGCACCGTGTCGATCTTCCCGTCCTGGTACGCGCGATCGGTCCGGCCGCCGTGGTGATAGATCGCCAGCGGCTTGCGCAGGGCGTGGAACGGCGCCGGATCGCCGATGCCCTGGACGACCAGGTGCATGCGCCCGCCCTCGGACTCGAAGCGATCGAGGTCCTGCCCCGCCCGCCCAAGGTCCACGTAGTTGTAGGTGTTGATGCCGAAGCGCGCGCACTGGTGCAGCACGTCGCAGACGCGCTCCGCGGTGTAGTACTCGCGCATCACGGTGCCGTAGATCGCGTTGAAGTGCGCGAAGCCGTAGAACGGGTTGCAGCCGACGATCAGCCGGCTGATCTCGACGCCGCCGAAACGCACGCGCGGCACCTGGACGCTCGACGCCTGACGTGCCGGGCGAACCTCCTGCTTCCCCGCGCCGCCACCCGGCGGCGCTTGACCTGCGGCCGAGGGAACGTGCGCGCTGGGTGCGGCCGCCGCGCCGATCGCCAGGCCCGCCGACTGCAGAAACTCTCGCCTGCTGTGGCTCATGCGACGCCTTGTAGCACGAGCGGTGACAACTGGCAAGAGAGGGGGGCAGGCAGCGGGGAGGCGCGGGGAGGTGTGGGGCAAAGCTCCAGCTTTGCCTCTCCGCGCCAGCTCGTGTCAGGTGTGGGGCAAAGCTCCAGCTTTGCCGGGGCCAGGCACCGACAGCCAGCGGTACGAGAGAGCCTCCGGCCAGCGCTTCCTGGGGTTTCCAATATGTACTCAGTTTGCCTCTGCGCCAGTGGAGGTTTGCGCCACACCTAGGCTTGCGCCACACTTGTCGTCTGCCTGGCCCTGCTGCAGTTTTCCCCAGATCGCGATCACTGAAAAAACATCAGATTGCCCAGTATTTCAGCAGTCCTGAACGTTTCGCTCACCTTGTGAACTCTTTCACAAAACAGTTGTCGGCAACGGCCCGTTGAGGCAGAATATCCTCACGTGGACGCGGCCGCAGACCGTGTCGAGGCCACTTCTTACTCGCGATTCGCCGGCTTCATATTCTGTCGTTCGTGGCTTTCGTCGGGGACATCGTTCCATCGTCCTGCCGTCTGCTGCCGGTCCGAGTGCGTTGAACTGCTGCCCGCGCAACCGCGCGGCGCCCCTGGCGCTGGACGCCGGGGCCGGTCATGGCCGGGGCGGTCCGATCGTCCGCGCCCCCGCTCGGAGAGGCGTCGCATCTCCAGCCTGAACCTCCAACAGGGGACCCGTTCATGTTCGATTTCCTGACCGTCGCCGCGATCTTCGTGTGCGCGCTCATGGCCGTCCGAGAGGAACGCCTGCTGATCTCCGCCCTCTGGCTCGCGGGGACCAGCGCGCTGGCCGCGCTGATGATGTACCGCCTCGGCGCCCCCGAGGTGGCCGTCATCGAATTGAGCGTCGGCGCGGGCCTCGTCACCGTGCTCTTCGTCTTCGCCATCAATATCGCCGGCGAAGACATCTCCGTCGGTCCGGTCCCTGGTGCCAACCCCGCTGGCCTGGGCTGCCGCGATCGCCGCGGTCGCGCTCGGTGCCTGGATGGCCTCCCGGTGCTGACCGCCCCGGCCTCGGGCCCGCAGATGGCCCCCTTTGCGACCGTCCTCTGGGAGCACCGCAGCCTCGACGTCCTCCTCCAGGTGGTGCTCATCGTCGGCGGCGTGCTGGCCGTCCTGGGACTGCTGGCCGAGGGGCGGACGCCCTTCGACCAGGCTCAGGGCGCCCTGAGCGCAGCCGAAGGGGCGCATGCCCCGAAGGAGAACCAGTGATGAACGTCTCGCTTCCCCTCCTGGCCGGCGTGGCCGTCCTCGACCTGGTCGGCCCTCGGTCTCATCGGCCTCCTCGTCACGCGCAACCTGATCAAGGTCGTCGTCGGCATGCAGGTCCTGGTGAAGGGCGCGATGATCGCGCTGGTTCTGGCGGGCCAGCTGTCGGGCCAGATCCAGACCGGGCAGACGCTCGCGCTCACCGTGATCGTCGCCGACACCATCGTCTCGGTCGTGGCCCTCGCCTTCGCGGTGCAGGTGCGGCGCCAGTTCGGCACCCTGGACCTCCAGGCCCTGTCGACGCTTCGGAGGTAACCGATGCCACCAGTTGCGATCCTCGCGATTCTCTCGATCGCCATTCCCTGGCTGGGCGCCGTGCTCGTCTGGCTCGCGCGCGATTCGCGCCCGCGCCTGCAGCACACGCTCGCCGTCGTCTTTGCCCTGGGCGGCGGCGCGGCGGCCGTGCGCGATGATTCCCCGGATCACGGAGACGAACGTCCTCGACGTGCCCCTCGGGCGCGCGTTCGGCAGCGTGACGTTCCTGCCCGACGGCCTCGCGGTCTTCCTCGCGGTCGTCGCGACCGTCATCGGCAGCCTGGCCGTCATCTTCTCCGTGGATTACATGCGCGGCGAGAAGCAGCTGGGCCGCTACTACGCGCTACGTCCTGTTCTTCATCGGCGCCATGGTGGGCCTGGTCCTCTCGAGCAATCTGCTGCTGATGTTCGTGTTCTGGGAGATCACGGCGCTGTGCTCGTACGCGCTCATCTCCTTCTACAACGACGACCCGAAGGCGGTGGCGGCCGGCATCAAGGCGCTGATCATCACGCAGGTCGGCGGCGTGGGCCTGCTGGCCGGGGCGCTGCTCCTCTACGCCTACCAGGGCAACTACGACGTGCCGACGTTCCTCGCCAACCACGCGGCGCTTCCGGCGAACGTCCTGGCACTGATGGCGTTCGGCTTCCTGGTCGCCGCCGCCGCCAAGTCGGCGCAGTTCCCGTTCCAGACCTGGCTGCCCGGACGCGATGGAGGCGCCGACGCCGGTCAGCGCGCTGATCCACGCCGCGACGATGGTCAACGCCGGCGTGTACCTGCTGGCGCGCTTCTACCCGGCGTTCGAGGCCGTGCCGCACTGGCGCGAGGCCGTCGTGGCGGTCGGCGCGATCACCGCGCTGATGGCGGCGCTGATGGCCATCGTGTCGAACGACCTGAAGCGCGTGCTGGCCTACTCCACGGTCAGCCAGCTGGGCTACATGGTCTACGCGATTGGCGCGGGCGGCATCTTCGCCAGCCAGTTCCACCTGCTTCAGCCACGCCGTCTTCAAGGCGCTGCTCTTCCTGTCGGCCGGCGCGGTCATTCACGCGCGTCGGCACGCGCGACATGCGCGAGATGGGCGGGCTCGGCAAGCAGATGCCGCTCGTGCGGACGGTGATGATCGTCGGCGCGCTCGCGCTGGCCGGCATCCCGATCCTGAACGGCTTCTGGAGCAAGGAACTCGTGCTCGAGGCCGGACACGAGGGCGGACCGATGTGGGCGTGGAGCGTCATGCTGCTCGGCGCCGGCCTCACGGCGCTCTACACGTTGCGCTTCGTCGACGATGGTGTTCTTCGGCGAGGCGCGGGGGAAGCAGCACGCGCACGACGCCGGCGTCGGCCATGAAGATCGCGCTCGTCCCGCTCGCGCTCGGCACGCTCACCACGTGGCTCCTGGCCGGCGACTTCGGCCACTTCCTCGGCAAGGCGCTGCCGGAAGGCCACGAGGTCGAGCCGACGGCGAGCCTGCTGATGAAGGTTGCCACCGCCCCGGCCACCGGCCTCGCGCTGCTCGTCGTCGCGGCGGGCCTCGCCGCCTGGTGGCAGCGCGAGAGACTCGCCGGCGTCGCCCGCGCCCTCCGCGCCCTGGGCACGGCGGCCTCGAACAGCTTCGGCTTCGAGGCGATCAACCGGGGCATCGTGAGCGCCACGAGCGGCGTCGCCGAGTCGCTGCGCGTCACGCAGACCGGCGTGCTGAACTGGAACGTGCTGGCGATCCTCGTCGGGCTGGTCGTCGTGATGACCATCCTGGCGCTCGGAGGAGCCTAATCCCATGATTGTCACCCCTCTGCTCTGGCTGCTCGTCCTGCCCCTCCTGGCGTCCGCGGTGATTTACCTCGCGGGCCGCGTCTCGCGTGCGCCTCGGCGCGGGCGCGGCGCCGGCCCGCTGGCTGGCGCTGCTCGCGCTCGCCGCGACCGGCGTCCCGTTGTGGCAGGTCGGCTCGAGCGTTCTGGCCGGCGCTCCCGCGCACGTGTCGATCGGAACGGTGACGCTCGTCATGGACGGCGTCGGCCTCGTCGCTCGCGGTCACCGTGCTCGTGCTGACGTTCCTGGTCGCCGTCTTCTCCATCCCCTACATGGCCGGGCGAGGAAGGCGAAGAGAAGTACTACGCGCTGCTCGTCGCGATGGCCGCAACCATGATCGGCCTCGGCTGCGCCAACGACCTGTTCAACCTGTGGGTCTGGTTCGAGGCGATGGCGATCACCTCGTTCCTGCTCGTCGCGTTCTACCGCGAGCAGAAGCGCGTCGCTCGAGGCGGGCGTCAAGTACCTGGTGCAGTCGGCGGTCGGGTCGGCGTTCGTCCTGCTCGGCATCGCGCTGGTCTTCAGCTCGCACGGGCACGCTCGATCTGCAGCAGGTGCTCGCGCGGCCGCGCGCCAGCCGTCGATGGAACTGCTGGCCGCCGGCGCGCTGTTCCTGATCGGCTTTGGCGTGAAGACGGCGATGGTCCCGCTGCACACCTGGCTGCCGGACGCCCACTCGCAGGCGCCGAGCGGCATCAGCGCGATGCTGTCGGGCGTGGTCATCGAGGCCGGGCTGGTGGCCCTGCTCCGCTCGCTCGGCTGCCTCGCGCCCGCCAGCCACAGCTGGGGCTGCGTTCCTCCTGGCGTTCGGCGCGCTGAACATGATCGTCGGGAACCTGATGGCCCTGCGTCAGACCCAGGTCAAGCGGATGCTCGCCTACTCCAGCGTCAGCCACATGGGCTACATGCTGCTCGGCTTCGGCGTGGCCGTCGGCTATGGCATCGCCAACGGCGCGGCGGGCGGGTTCTTCCACCTGTTCAACCACGCGCTGATGAAGGGGCTGGCCTTCCTGGCGGCCGGCGCCCTGCTCTACTCGCTGCACGTGTCGCGCGGGAGCCACTCGCCGCTCACGCTCGACGACCTGAACGGCGCGGCCAACCGCTACCCGGTGACCGCCATCGCGCTCAGCGTGGCCGTCCTCGCGCTCGGCGGCCTGCCGCCGCTCTCCGGCTTCATGTCGAAGTGGCAGATGTTCGTCGCGGGGTTCGAGACGCGCAACACTGGCGTGGAACTGCTCGTCGTGTTCGCCGCGCTGAACAGCGTGCTGTCGCTCGCGTACTACGCGCCGCTGGTGAACCGCCTGTACCGACATGAGCCCTCGCCCGCGGTGGCGGCCGGGCGCCCGGTGTCGTGGCTCATGGGCGCGCCGCTGGTGGTGCTGACGCTGGCCGTCATCGTGCTCGGCTTCTGGCCGGGGCTGGTGGAATTCATCACGCAGCCGGCGGCGATGCACCTGGTGTCGATCTTCTCTGGAGGCCCGGCCCTCGCGAACTGACGCAGAAGGGCCAGCATTCACGAAGTGAGAAGTGAGAACGGAGAAGTCGAGAACGCGCGACGGACTCGGGCTTCCTTCTACGTTCTACCTTCTACGTTCTACGTTCTACGTTCTCAGTTCTCCGTTCTACGTTCTGTGACCGCTGAGGATTCTATGGACCTGCTCCTCTCTCCCGTCTTCGCCTTCCTGGCCTATATCCCTCTCGTCCTCGTCCTGGTCGGCCTGGGCCGGCTGCTGGCCGGGCGGACGGTGGTCACCGCCGCCAAGTCGAGCGTCTACGGCAGCGGCGAGGTGGCGCCCACCTTCGCCGCGGCGCCCGGCTACCAGCCGTTCTTCCTGATCGCGCTGTTCTTCGCGGTGGTGCACCTCGCGATGCTCGTGCTGGGCATCGGCAGCCTGCCGGTGCCAGCCGCCGTCTACCTGGTGGGCCTGTTCGTCGCGCTCGTCGCCCTCATCCTCGGATAGGAGCCGTCTCTCATGGCCGCACATTCGCTCATCGAGTCGATCATCAACCCGCTGCGCACGTGGGCGCGGATCAACTCGCCTTTCGCCATCCACTTCAACAGCGGGTCCTGCAACGGCTGCGACATCGAGATCCTGGCCACGCTGACGCCGCGCTACGACATCGAGCGCTTCGGCATCAAGCTCCAGGGCAGCCCGCGCCACGCCGACGTTCTCATCTGCACGGGGCCGGTCACACGGCTGGCACGCGAGCGACTCGTGCGGATCTACGAGCAGATGCCCGACCCGAAGTTCGTCGTCGCTGTCGGCTCGTGCGGCATCTCCGGCGGCGTCTTCCAGGGCTGCTACAACATCGTCGGCAGCATCGCCGACGTCATCCCGGTGAACGCGTTCGTGCCCGGGTGCCCGCCGCGGCCCGAGGCGATCATCTACGGCGTGGTCGCGCTGTTGAACAGCCTGAAGCCGGCGCCGAAGCCGGCAGTAGATCCGGCCGTCCCTGGCCGAGTATCTGACAGGACCGACGTTGAAGTGACCGCGTGAGGAGACGAGCATGACGTTCGAAGAGATCCTGACCCGGGCGGAAACGCTGCTCGCCCCGTTCGCCGTGGGCGCCACCCGGCACGAAGACCACCGGGTTGACGTGGTGGTGAAGCGCGAGAACCTCCGCTCCGCGGTGAAGGCGCTGATGGATGCCCGCTGGGGCTACCTGATCACGATCACCGGCCTCGACCTCCCTGGCCCAAGGCGAAGTCGTCAGTAGCTGCGGGCGTCCCTGCCCGCGCTTCTGACACGCCGCAGGCTGCGGCAGAAGCGGTCGGGGGACCCCGGGCCCATGGAAGACAAACTCGAGGCCCTCTACCACTTCACCGAGGGGCCGGTCGTCGCGACGTTGCGGGTGACGGTGCCCTACGCCGACCCGCGGATCCCGAGCATCTGCCCGATCGTACCGACCGCCACGCTCTACGAGCGGGAACTGCAGGAGATGTTCGGCTTCGTCGATCGAGGAGACGCCGGTGCCCGATCGGCTCGTCCTGCCGGACGACTGGCCGGACGGTGTGTACCCGCTCCGCAAGTCGTTCACGAGTCTTGGCGCCAAGGCCTGAGAGGAACGCGATGGAAACCGCAGTCGAAGCCGGACCGAAGAAGTTCGTCGTCCCGATCGGGCCCCAGCACCCCGCGCTGAAGGAGCCCGGTCATTTCGAGATCACCGTCGACGGCGAGATCGTCACCGCCGCCACCGCCCGCCTCGGCTACGTCCACCGCGGCATCGAAAAGGGCGTCGAGCAGCACAACTGGGCGCAGTCGATGTACATGCTCGAGCGGATTTGCGGGATCTGCTCGCACGTCCACGCCACCGCCTACGCCCTCGGCGTCGAGGCGCTGGCCGGCGTGCAGGCGCCGCCGCGCGCGCAGGCCATCCGGGTGCTGGTCGCCGAGCTCGAGCGAATCCACAGCCACTTCCTGTGGCTGGGTGTCGCGGCGCACGAGGGCGGGTTCGACACGCTGTTCATGTATTCGTGGCGCGACCGCGAAGTCATCATGGACATCCTCGAGGGGTTGACGGGCAACCGGGTCAACTACTCGTGCAACGTGTTGGGCGGCGTGAAGTTCGACGTGGACGACAAGCACGCGGACGCCATCCGCCGCGCCATCGACCTGCTCGAGCCGCGCACGCACCACTACCTCAAGATCGTGACGACCGACGAGACGCTGATCGGCCGCATCCGGGGCGTGGGCAAGATGACCGCCGAGGAATCCGAGCGCCTGGGCGCGGTGGGCCCGACGGCCCGCGCGTCCGGCGTGGCGAGCGACATCCGCGTGGACGCGCCATACGCCGCGTACCCGGAGTTCCCCGTCAAGATGATCACCGGCACCGGCGGCGACCTCGAGGCCAAGTTCATCGTCCGGCTGCAGGAACTGTTCGAGAGCTACCGCGTCGTGCGGGACATCCTCGACAAGCTCCCTGCCGGCGACCTGTCGGTGCGCGTCAAGCCGCGGGTGCCGGCCGGCGAGACCGTCAGCCGGGTCGAAGCGCCGCGCGGCGAGCTGTTCTACTTCGTCAAGAGCGCCGGCGGCACGAACCCCGACCGCTGTCAAGGTGCGGACGCCGAGCCTCTGCAACTGGGCGTCGGTCATCGTCACCGCGCCTGGCCACAAGCTCGCGGACATCCCGATGCTGCTGGCCGGCATCGACCCGTGCTTCTCGTGCAGCGACCGCCTCGTCACCGTCCGGCGCAAGGGCGATGCCGAAACGTGGACCTGGAAACGCCTCCGCCAATACGGAATCGAGTACTACCGATGACCAACCCGTTTCCGCCGCTCATCGCGCTGTTGTTCATCCCCGGCGGCCTGTTCCTGTTGTCCGTCGGCACGGTGTACGAGTGGGCCGACCGCAAGCTCGTCGCCCGGTTCCAGAACCGGGTCGGGCCCGCGGCTGGTTCCAGCCCGTCGCCGACGTGTTCAAGTTGCTGGCAAAGGAGGAGGTCGTTCCGGACGGTGTCAACCCGGCCCTCTTCCACGCGCTGCCGGTCGTCGCCCTGGCCGGGTCGCTCTCGGCCGCGCTGTACGTGCCGATGGCCGGCGTCGCGCCGTCCTACAGCTTCCGCGGCGACCTGGTGGTCACGCTCTACCTGCTCAGCCTCATGACGCTGTGCATGGGCCTCGCCGGAGCCAACACCATCAACCGGTTCTCGCTGGTGGGCGCAACCCGCGCGCTCACCCAGCTCTTCTCCTACGAGGCGCCGTTCTTACTCGCGCTGCTCGGCCCCGCGATCGTCGCGAACACGTGGCAAATCGGCGAGGTGAACAGCTTTGCCGGCCGGCACTGGTGGATCGCCGCGACGCAGCCGATTGGCTTCGTCGTCGCGCTCGTCGGCCTCATGGGCAAGCTGGAGTTGCCGCCGTTCGACTCGCCGGAGGCCGAGACGGAAATCGTGGCCGGGCCGATGACCGAATACAGTGGCCGCGGGTGGGCGCTGTTCCGCATCGGGCGCGACGTCGAGCTGCTCGTCGGCCTGACGCTGATGGCCGCCTTCTACATGGGCGGCATCCACAACCCGTTCGATTTCATCTGGAAGACTGGCGTGCCTGCTGGTCGTCACGGCGGGGCTGCAGTCGCTTTTCGCCCGCCTGCGCATCGACCAGACCGTGGGCCTGTGGTGGCGGATCGGGATTCTGCTAGCGCTCGGGCAGCTGCTGGTGCTTGCGTTCATCAGGTAGGATCGGGATCAGGACTAGGATCAGGCATGACACGCTCGACTCCTGAATCCTGGCTCCTGACGCAGGATTCCTGAATCTGCGAAGCCGACTGAATGCGTATCGGTGCCATGCTCGGTGATATCTCCCGTTCGCTGTTCAAGCGGCCGGTCACCGAACTCTATCCCTTCGAGCGGCGGCCAACACCCGAGCGGCTGCGCGGCCAGCTGGTCTTCGACGCCGCGAAGTGCACGGGGTGCAAGATCTGCGTCCGCGACTGCCCCGCCGCGGCGATTGAAGTGGCCGTGGTGGACAAGGCCACCAAGCGCTTCGTGATGAGGTTCCGGGCGGACCGGTGCACCTTCTGCGCGCAGTGCGTCGTCAGCTGCAACTTCGACTCGCTGAGCATGTCGCACGAGCAGTGGGAGCTGGCGGCACTCAGCCAGGCGCCGTTTTCGATGTCTTTCGGGCGGGAAGAGGATCTGCGGACCCTGGCGGAACGGGAGTCGGCAGGGGCGTAGGCGCGACGAATCAACGGAAAACGGAAAACGGAAAAGGCGCGCTGGCGTGCTATGTCTCTGTCGTTCCCGATCCCTCGCCCCCCGCGCGTCGCCATTCTCGGAATCGGCAACGAGCTGAATGGCGACGATGCGGCAGGGGTTTGGGTGGTGCGGGAACTGGCCGCCCGGCTCACGGCAACGCCGGGCGTGCTCCTCATCGACGGCGGCGTGGCCCCTGAAAACTACACCGGCCCGCTGCGCCGCTTCCAGCCCGACCTCGTGCTCGAGATCGATGCGGCGCACTTGGAAGAAGCGCCGGGGACCACCCGTTGGATCGACTGGCGCGAGGCCGACGGCCTCAGCGCGTCCACCCACACGCTTCCGCCCTCCGTCCTCGCCGGTTACCTGATCTCGGAGCTGGGTTGCCAGGTCTCGCTGATCGGCATCCAGCCGGCCAGCCTCGAGCTGAGCGACCCGCTCTCGCCCGACGTGGAGCGCGCCGTTCGACAGCTGGCGGATGCGCTGTGTGCGTGGATCACGGAAGGGAACGGCTCTAGGCTCTAGGCTCTGGTTCGTTCTCCGTTCTCCGTTCTCCGTTCTCCGTCTCCGTTCTTCGTTCTCCGTTCTCAGTTCCCACCGTTCCCCTTCCCCACCGTCGCCAAATCCCTTCCGCGCGTCTCCGGGAGCGTCCACACCCAGGTAGCGGTTGCGAGCGCGAGCGCCAGCGGAACGGACAGGCCGCCGGTGAGGCCGTAGCGCGCGACGAACAGGCTGACGACGATGGGCGCGAAGAACTGCATGCCGCGGGCGGTGTTGTAGGTGGTGCCCATCGCGAAGTTGCGGATGTCGGTCGGGAACAGCTCCGCCAGCAGCGCGCCGAAGCCCGCGGTGCAGCCCGACCCGAGGCCCAGGGCGAACAACGCACCCCAGAACAACAGCGGGTGCGGCAGCAGCGCCTGCCAGTGGAAGGCCAGCGGGTAGAGCGCGGCTGCCGTCAGCAGCGAGAACAGCGTGAACAGCAGGCGACGGCCATAGCGGTCCGCGAGGTACCCGAAGACGAGCATCCCCAGGAACTGCCCAAGCTGCGCGGTCAGGATCCACAGCGCCGAGCGGCCTATCGGCTGGTGGAACTCCTGCTGCATGAACTTCGGCAGCCACGTGTAGCAGGTCCAGTACGTCCCGAGCTTGAAGACGCCCAGCAGGAAACCCTTCACTGAGGCCCCCACCAGCCGATAGCGCTTGATCAGCACCAGCGCCTCGACCGGCGACAGACGCTCGTCCTTCTGCTCGATCCACAGCTTCGACTCGGGCAGGTGCCGGCGGACGATCAGCGCCATGAGCGCGGACGCGGACGAGACGAGAAACACCGCGCGCCACCCGATGATGGGCGCAAGCAGGAAGCCGACGAGGGCGGCCAGGCCGACACCCATGGGCTCGCCAGCCTGCAGCATGGCAGAGGCGCGGCCGCGCATGCGCGGGGGCGTGGACTCCGCGACGAGCGCGTGCCCGACCGCCCACTCGCCCCCGACGCCGAGGCCCGTGATCATTCGGAACGCCAGCAGCGACCAATAGCCGGTCGAAAACGCGGTCAGGAAGGTTCCCAGGGAATACAGGAGAATCGTCGCGGTCATCACGAAGCGCCGGCCGCGCAGATCCGACAGGTAGCCGAAGAAGATGCCGCCGATGCCCGACCCGCCCAGCGCGACGCCGAGCAGCACCGCCTCCTGCCCCGCCGTCAGGTGCAGCTCGTGGCCGATCGGGATCAGGAGGTACGAGAAGAGGACCAGCTCGTAGAAATCGAACATCCAGCCGGCGAGCGAGATGAGCCAGATCTTGGTCGGGAACCGCTCGGGCGTGACGACGGCCGGCGCGCGCGGATGTGTGGTCATGGTTGAACCGCGATCAGGAACGGGAGCCCGATGGCAAGCAGGGTGCCGAGGAAGATGATTCCGAACACGAGGCCGAGCGACCAGAAGTCCTTCCGCGAGATGAAGCCGCTGGCGAAATAGACGGGCGCCGGCCCGGTGGCATACGGAGTCAGCACGCCCATGATGCCGAGCGAATAGCACAGGAGCAGGGCGAAGGTCCTGATCGGGACGCCGGGGACCGCCGCTCCCGCGGCGAGCACCACCGGCAGGACGGCGGTGGCATGAGCCGTCACGCTCGCGAACATGTAGTGCACGACGAAGAACGCCGCGACGAGACCGGCCATCACGATGCCCGGCGACAGGCCGGTGAGGGCGTTGGCTGCCCCCTTCGCGAACCACCCGACGAAGCCCACGCGGTTCAAGCCGTCGGCGAGGGCGACGAGCGTGGCCAGCAGCACCAGGACGTTCCACGCCGGCTGATTGCCCGCGATCTCCCGCCACTCCACCACGCCGAGCGCCAGCATCACCGCGATGACGAGCAGCGCGACGGTGGCCGCCTCGAACCAGCCGGCGCCGGTCATCCAGAGCGCGACGGCCACGAGCGCGAGGCCGGCCATCGTCACTTCCTTGCCGCTGATCGGGCCGAGGCGTTCGAGCTCGGCGGCCGCCCAGGCCGGCACCTCGGGCCCGCCTTTGATCTCGGGCGGGTAGAGCTTGTAGGCAAGCCACGGCAGCGACGCCGCGAGGACCAGGCCGACGGGCGCGAAGCCGACGGCCCAGGACCACATCGAGATCCGTACGCCGGTCCCCTGCTCCACGAGGTCCAGGGCCAGGATGTTCGGTGCGAGCGAGGTGGCGAACATCGAGCTGGTGATGGTCGTGGCGGCAAAGGCCACCCACATCACGTAGGCGCCAAGGCGCCGCGCGGTCGGGCCGGGCTGCGAATCGTAGAGCGGCGGGATGTTGCGGATGACCGGGAAGATCGTCCCCGCGCTGCGCGCGGTGTTCGACGGCGTGAACGGCGCGAGCACGATGTCGGCGATCACGATGGCGTAGCCGAGGCCGAGCGTGCTGCCTCCCAGGCGCCGCACCAGCAGCAGCGCGAGCCGGCGGCCGAGGCCGGTGCGCTCGTAACCAAGCGCGAACATGAAGGCCGAAAAGACCAGCCACACGGTCCCGTTGGCAAAGCCGGACAGCGCCCACCGGAGCGAGGCATCCGGCTGCGCGGCGACCAGGCCGCTGGCCGCACCGAGCGCCATCCCGATGAAGCCGACGGCCGGCGCGGGGACAGGCTCGACCATCAGCCCGGCCACCACCGCGGCGAACAGCGCGAAGTAGCGCCACGCGCCGGGCGCCAGGCCGGCGGGCGCAGGCAGGAGGACAATCACCAACCCGACGGCCGCTGGAACGATCCACCGCCATGTGTCGGCGATCCACCCGTGCGTCGGGCGGCGGTCCTGGCTGGTTGCGGCGGTGGTGGCCAAAAAGAGGGTCCTCGTTGGCCGAAGATGGTAGCAGGGGGGCTAGGACGAAGGGAATGACGAATGGCGAGTGGCGAATGGCGATTGACGAGTGACGAATTGATCCGGCGTGCGGTTTCCGAAATTCGGCAGTCGCTGGAACGACCGCGCCTCGGAGGCCAGAGACGACGCGGTTGAGGCTTCCGGGGCCCGGCGGTCGTGCTCGTCCAGGCAGGGCCCCTGCGGATGGCAGCCGAAGCACAGGCATCCGCCACACGCCGGGCAGGCGCTCGTGGTGCCCCACGCCCGGTTTCGCTTGCCGTTGACCGCGGTCGGCCGGTCGCTCATGCCCGCCTCCTCCCAGAACCGTTATGCATAACTATACATACGCGTGCATGAAAGTCAAGCCGCGCCGGCGAAGCAGAGGCTCGCCGGCGAAGCAGAAGCTTCGCTCTACGTCGCCGTGCGAAGCAGAGGCGAAGCAGAAGCTTCGCCCTACGTCTGTGATGGGCCTCCGGCCGGCGCGACTGCCTGGAGCCACTGCGCCACTTCTCGCAGCGCCGCCGCGACCGCCGCCGGATTCGTGGACTGGGGCGTCTGCCTGGCAGCGACCGCGGCACGCGGGGTGATGACCTGGAGGATCGCCGTGTCGAACAACGGGCTGAACCGTTTCCACTCGGTCATCGTCAACGAGTCGAAACCGCGCCCCTCGGAAAGCAGGCTGCGGACGATCGCGCCCACCGTTTCGTGCGCCTCGCGAAAGGCCACGCCCCGCGCGACGAGGTAGTCCGCCACGTCGGTTGCGAGCAACAGCCCGGAGGACGCCGCCTCCATCGCGTGGCGTCGAAGGCCGATCGTCCGAACGACCGCGGCGGCGGCGGCCAGGGAGCGGCCGAGAGTGGCTTCGGCGTCGAACAGCGCCTCCTTGTCCTCCTGCAGGTCCTTGTTGTAGCCGCTCGGCAGCCCCTTCATGGTCGACAGCCAGCCGGCGACGTGGCCGATCGCGCGCCCGGCCTTGCCGCGGATCAATTCGAGCGGGTCCGGGTTCTTCTTCTGCGGCATCAGGCTGCTGCCGGTCGCGACCGCGTCGGAGAGTTCGAAGAAGCCAAACTCCTCGCTCGTGAACAGGACGAGGTCCTCTGCGAGGCGGCTGGCGTGCACCATCGCCAGCGCGCACGCGTGCAGGAAGACCGCGACGAAGTCGCGGTCGGACGAGGCGTCGATGCTGTTGGCGGCCACGCGCGAGAAGCCGAGCCGCCGCGCGAGCGCCTGCGTGTCGATGGCATAGCTGCTGCCGGCGACCGCCCCCGAGCCGAGCGGCAGGCAGTCGGCCGCACGGATCGCAAAATCGAAATGGTCGTAATCGCGGCGAAACGCGGCCGCATGCCCGAGGAGGAAATGCGCGACGAGCACCGGCTGCGCCCGCCGCACGTGCGTGTAGGCCGGCATCACCGACTCGCCGGCCGCCGCGGCCTGCTGAGCGAGCGCAGAAACGACCGACGCGAGCCCCTGCTGCAGCGCGGGAATGCGCCGCATCAGGTACAGGCGCAGGTCGACCGACACCTGCTCGTTGCGCGAACGCCCGGTGTGCAAGCGCTTGCCCGCCGGCCCCAGTTGCTCAACCAGCACGCGCTCGACAAACGCGTGCACGTCCTCGTCCGGTCCGCCCACCCACGACGGTTCGGAGACGCCGCGCGCCAGGATCTCGCGCAGGGCAACGGCGATGGCGTGCGCCTCGTCCGGGCGGATGGCGCCGGCCAGGGCGAGCGCCTCCACCCAGGCCAGGCTGCCCGTCACATCGTCGCCGAACAGCTGCCGGTCGAACGGAAACGATCGCCCGAACTCGAAGACATCAGGGTCGGGCTCCCCGTCGAACCGGCCGGACCAGAGGTGGGACATGGTGACGGTAGAACTGAGAACGGAGAACTTGGAACGGAGAACTTAGAACCGAAGACGCAGACCCGAACCGGGATGTTCGAACCGACACGTTCTCACTTCCCGGTTCTCACTTCTCACTTCTCCGTTCGTTGTTACAGCCCGACCCAGTCCGCCACGATCGCCGAGCGGCCGTGACCCGCCGCGGCGACGCCCTTGCCGTTCGACGGGATGGGCGCGAAGTCGGTGGCCGGCGACGGAGCCGCGGGCTGCCGCGCCGCGACCTTCGCCGCCTGCCGGGCCACGGTCTCGACCGGCAGGCCCCAGAGCTTGATGAAGCCCTCGGCGGCCGTGTGGTCGAACCGATCGCCGGCGTCGTAGGTGGCGAGCGAGTGATCGTACAGCGCGAACGGCGAGCGGCGGCCGACGACGCGGTGCTCGCCCTTGAACAGGCGCAGGCGAACCTCGCCGGTCACCTTGGGCTGGATGGTGGCCACAAACGCATCGATCGCCTCCCGGGTGGGCGTGAACCACAGGCCGTTGTAGACCAGGTCCGCGTAGCGCGTCCCG
Source organism: uncultured Acidobacteriota bacterium (assembly GCA_963724775.1). Lineage (GTDB taxonomy): Bacteria > Acidobacteriota > Vicinamibacteria > Vicinamibacterales > Fen-181 > CAVRWB01. Next base: position 40,413 of record CAVRWB010000006.1, on the reverse strand, counting down.
AGCTCCCGCTTCAGGCGGAGCAAGTCCTTGGGGATGACGATCGTTTCCAGCTCGCGGTAGGCGGCGTGCAACACCACGGCCGCCGGCGCCTCGTACACTTCGCGCGACTTGATCCCGACCAGCCGGTTCTCCACCATGTCGATGCGGCCCACGCCGTGCACGCCCGCGATGATGCCGACGCTGTGAATCAGTTCCACGAGCGGCATCGCGATCCCGTTGACCGCCACCGGGACGCCACCGTCGAACGTGAGCTCCAGGTATGCCGCCTCGTTGGGGCAGGTCCCGGCCGGCCTGGTGAGCAGAAACGCATCCTCGGGCGGCTCCTGCCAGGGGTCCTCCAGGATGCCGCACTCGATCGAGCGGCCCCACAGGTTCTCATCGGTGCTGTAAGGGCTCTTCTTCGTGACGGGGACCGGGATGCCGCGCGCCGCCGCGTAGTCGATCTCGTCGTCGCGCGTCATGCCCCAGACGCGCGCCGGCGCGACCACCTTGATGGCCGGGTCCAGCGCCCGCGCGGACACGTCGATTCGCACCTGGTCGTTGCCTTTGCCCGTGCAGCCGTGCGCGATGGCGCCGGCCCGTTCGAGGTGAGCGATCTCGACCAGCTTGCGGGCGATCAGCGGACGCCCGAGCGCGGTCGCCAGCGGGTAGCGCTCCTCGTAGATCGCGCCGGCCTGGAGGGCGGGCAGGATGAACTCCTGCACGAATTCCTGGCGCACGTCGATGACGTAGGCGTTGATGGCGCCCGTCTGCAACGCGCGCTCGCGGACCCCGTCCAACTGCGCGCCCTGCCCCAGGTCGAGGGTCACGGCGATCACTTCTGCCCCGTAGGTCTCGGCCAGCCACGGAATGGCCACCGAGGTGTCCAGCCCGCCCGAATACGCCAGAACGATCCGCTCCATCTCGCCTCCCGCGCGGTCACGCCGCATTCATATTCACTTGAGTGCATAAGTATACATGCAGGGCGATGGGACAGCAACTGGGCGCCTGTCCACGAATTGGACCACGAAGGACACGAAGGGCACGAAGGAGGTGTCACGCTCGCAGCGGTCGTCGGCGCCGTGGTTCGACCCTTCGGCAGGCTCAGGGTCGCCCCGAGCATAGTCGAGGGGCGACAGGCTCACCACGCCCTGAGCTTGTCGAAGGGCGCCATGCGGGCGCGAGGGCGAAGCGCACGCGAGAAAGGCGAGGTTCATGCCGCCTCTCCCGCTGGCTCGGCCGGCGACGTCCGGCCCGGTCCCTTCTTCGGCGACGGCAGCGGATCGTTGTCTTCTTCGTGATCTTCGTGAACTTCGTGGTTCAACCCGTCGAGAGGCGACAGTGGGACGCTGGCCGTGCCGGTCTTGGTGTTCTTGGTGAGTTTGGTGGTCTGAACCGTGACGCGTCGGCTGACCGCGGGTCTACCCCGCTGTCATCGTCTCCAGGCGGGCGACGAAGGCCGCCGCCTGGCGGGTGCCGGCGGCGATGACGAGCACCGTGTCGTCGCCGGCGATGGTGCCGACGACGTCCTGCAGCGCGGCCTTGTCGATGGCAAGCGCGAGGTGCTGCGCCTCGCCGGGCGGCGTGCGCAGCACGACGAGCTGTTCGACGCGCACCACGCGGCTCAGCGACCGCGAGGCCACGCGTTCCAGGTGCGCGAGCGCGCTCTCGAGGTTCGGCGCGTCCGACCCGGAACGCCCGTACGCGCCGTCACCGGCCCGCTTCACCAGGCCGAGGTCCTTCAGGTCGCGCGAGATGGTCGCCTGCGTCGCATCGATGCCGCGGCCGCGCAGGCGCTGCTGCAGCATCTCCTGGCTCGTGATCTGTTCCCCGTCGATCAGCTCGAGGATGACGGTCTGTCGGCGCGTCTTGCTCATCGCGTCCCTCACGCCGTCACCGGCGCACCCATCCACGGCTTGGCGGCGACGACCGCCCGAACGGCTGCAATCGCGCGGTCGATCTGCTCCCTGGTGATGCCCCGGTAGGTCACGAAACGGATGACGCTCCCCATCCCCGGCAGGCCGCGCACGCCGGCGGCGTCGAGGTACTGCGCGAACGCCGCGCCATCGATCCCGAGGCCCGAGACGTCCAGGTTCACCATGTTGGACTGAACGGACAGGAGGTCGACCTGCAGGCCGGGCACGACCGCGAGCGCCTCGCCGAGGATCCGCGCGTGGGCGTGATCCTCGGCCAACCGCCCGACCATCGTCCTCAGCGCGACGAGCCCGGGCGCCGCGATGATGCCGGCCTGGCGCATGGTTCCGCCAAGCGCACGGCGGATCCGGCGTGCGCGGTCGATGAACTCGCGTGAACCCACCAGCAGCGAGCCCACGGGAGCGGACAGGCCCTTCGAGAGACAGAACGACACCGAGTCGGCCTGGCGCGCCACTCTTCGCGGGCTGACGCCGAGGGCGACCGCCGCGTTGAAGATGCGGGCGCCGTCCAGGTGTACCGGCAGTTGGTACTCGCGCGCCACCTCGACGCAGGCGTCCATGCGCGACAGCGGGATCACCGTGCCGCCGGCGGCATTGTGCGTATTCTCCAGGCACACCACCCCGCGCGCCGGGAAGCCTGCCGTCGACTTGCGGCACGCCAGCCGCATGTCCTCCGGATCCATGGCCCCCCGCTCGCCTCGAACCGGGAGGACGAGCAGGCTGCACGCCGCCGCGATGCCGCCGAACTCCATGCCGTAGAGGTGCGCGCTCGCCTCGACGATGGCGGCGGCGCCGGGCTGCGCGTGGGTCCGCAGCGCGATGAGGTTCGACATCGTGCCGCTGACGGTGAGGAGCCCGGCTTCCTTGCCGAGCATCTCCGCCGAGAGCCCCTCCAACTCGACGACCGTCGGGTCGCCGTCGCGCGAGTCGTCGCCGAGCGGCGCCGTCTGGATCGCGCGCAGCATCTCCTCGGTGGGCATGCTCAGGGTGTCGCTTCGCAGGTCGATCACGGTTCCTCCAGCTGTGGGCTCTGGGCTCGTCGCGCTCAGAGTGGTTGCATTCTACCTGCGACCTGCCCAATCGGCCAGCAGGTGGCCACCGACGCGGGCGAGCGCCTCCAGGCCGTGCACGTCCGACTCGAATTGCGGCACGCGCGTGCGCGGGAACGCCGCGAACCGCCGCTCGATCTCCTCGAGGTAGGAGCGCTCCTGCACCCGCCTGGCCTGGAGGTACCGGCCGTCCGCGTCCTCGGGCAGCACCCGGTTGACGACGATCGCGGCCGGCGCGAGGCCCGAATCCTCGAGCGCGTGGACCGCTCGGGCCGTCTCTTCGATCGGCAGCCGCTCGGGAATCAGGACGATCACGAGCGCGACCTGCTGGCGGTCGGCGAGCGCGCCGCGCACGGCCGCCAGGCGCCCGGCTCGCGCCCTGAGGACCGCCAGCACGGGATCAGGCTTCGTCGCACTCTCCGCGTCGTGCGCGCTGGCCTCCCGTTCGCGCGTCCCGGCCTCCCGCCGCCGGCGCGCCAGCGCCTCCAGCCAGGCGGTCATCAGCTCCGGCATCCGAAGCAGGCGAAGCGTGTGACCGGTAGGGGCCGTGTCGAACACGACCAGGTCGTGCGCATCACGTGGCTCGAGGATGATCCCCGCCACACGGTCGAACAATGCCGCTTCCGCCACGCCGGGCATCGCCGCCGCGAGCTCGATCTGCCGCGCGGCCGCCTTCACGACGGCGGGTTTGAAGAGTCCGGCCAGTCCATCCTTCGCCTCGTCCACGTAGCGGCGAACCGCGTCGTCCGGGTCGATCTCGACAGCGCGGAGGCGGGGGACGACCTCGCGCGGCGTGTCGCCGATCGGGACCTGGAAGACATCGGCGGTCGAGTGCGCGGGGTCCGTTGAAACGAGCAGTACATGGCGCCCGGCGCGAGCGGCGGCGAGCGCGAATGCCGCGGAGCAGGTGGTCTTGCCCACGCCGCCCTTGCCGCCGAAGAACACGACGCGCCGTTCGAGCAGGTCTCGCACGTCAGCAGCAGGAGAAATCGGCGAGCGGCGAGCGGTCCATCCCCATGCGCCGGTGCCAGAGGTGGAGTTCGTCGAGGAAGTACGGGTAGACGTCGAACAGGTAGAGCGCCGCGGGGTTCGGCAGGCCGAGCAGATCCATGTAACAGAGCAGCACGAACAGGTCGTTCAAGTCGATCGCCTCGGCGCGAAGCCGGCGCCGGTGGCCCGACACCGCCATCCCCTCGACGAAGTCGCGTGCGTTTCTCGCGACCTGATCCCAGTTCATGGCCTCTTCAGGGATTTTGACGATTTAGCGATTTGGCGATTTTGACCATTTGGCGATTTGGCGATTTCGGCCATTTGACGATTGGGCGATTGGACGATTCCGCGATGTCGCGTTTCTTCCTTGCCACCATCTCCGCGAGCCAAGAGCCGCTACTACACGCCCGTCTTCGTGCCGATCATGATGTTGGTGGCGGCGGGGGTGTCAATCCGCGTCATGTCGCGAAAGCCCGCCTCCGCCATCCACGCGCGCACTTCCGACTCGGTATACGTGTCGCCCGCACGCGTGCCGACGAGCATGTTCAGCGCGAAGAGCGCCGCCTGCGGCGGCCCGGTCCGCTCCTCGTTCATCAGGAAGTCCTGGACGACCAGGCGCCCTCCCGCGTTCAGGGCCCCGGCCGCCTTTCTGAACAACAGCCGGTTCTCGTCCGTCGCGTTGCTGTGAATGACGGCGGACATGAACACGAGGTCGTACCCGCTGCCGATCGGGTCGCGCAGGTAGTCGCCGACGGCGGTCCCGACTTCCGCGGTGAGGCCTTCGGCCTGGATGTAGGTCCTCGTCAACGGAACCACGCTCGGCAAGTCGAAGACCACCGCGCTGATGCCGCGGCGGGCCCGGGCAAAGGCCATCGCGTAGGCCCCGGAGCCCCCGCCGACATCCAGGACGCGGCGGACGCCTTCGAGGTCGAGCAGGGCGACCACCTCACCCGCCGACTGCCGCGCGCGCCAGTGCATCGCCGCAATGAAGGGCCGCAGCCAGTCGGCGCCCCGGTCGTTGATGTCGCCGATCGAGGGGGCCGGCTCGCCACGGCGCACGACATCGGTCAGGCTGCCCCAGGTGTCCCACAGGTGGTTCGTGTGCGCGAGGCCGGCCATGTAGCCCGGCTTCCCTTTCACCAGGCTTCCGGCCGCCGCCGCCGAATTGCGAAACCGACCCTCGCGCTTCTCGAGCAGGCCCATCGCGACGAGCGCGTTCATGAGGCGGTCCGTTGCCCGCGCGTCGCTGCCGATGGCCGCCGCCACGTCCGCCGACGTCCGCTCCTCGTCGTTGAGAATCGTGAACAGTTCGAGTTCGTATGCGGTCAGCAGCGGCCGGCTCCGCTGAAAGGCGGTCGCAAGCTCGAGGATCGCGCGGGTTGTGAGCTGATCAGTAGCCATGTGAGAAGTGCCTAGCTCCGCCGGCTCCAGGTCGGGCCGGCGCGGTCTGGAACGTCGAGCGCCGTGAAAACCCCGAGGGGGGCGAGTGCATCGAGCAGTTGGTTGCGCTCCTCCTCGAGCTCCCGCACTTCGTCGGAGAAGTCCGCCTGGTGCTTCTCGTACACGAGCATCTCGCTCCAGGTACTCGACCACCAGGTAGCGCGTGGGCTGGACGGCGTCGCGCAAGAAGGAACTGCCGAGGAAAGACCGGCTGCGCCGGCTGAGGCCCTGCCAGCGGCCATTGGCGCCGAAGAACCGTTCGAACGCCGGTTCCTTGCCGGACTGCACGTCGAACTGCCACACAAAAGCGATCACGCGTTTCCCCCGGTGGTCATCATATCGAAGACTGGCGGCCGGCGACAGGAGTCAGCAGGAGATAATGGCGGGCGCGTCAGTCCGGCTCAATGCGGATTCCAGCGGGAGGCAGGTCGAGTCGCACGAGGATCCGCCGCTTCCCCGAAAGGGGAAAAAGAGGGGGCGAGGGGGAGGGGAACCGAAGCTACGACGGACGGTGGCTCAGCGAGGTCAGCGGCGCGGTGCCTGCACGGACGAAGTCCAGCAACATCGAATCGAGCGGCGAGGTCGTAGACGCGTCGGCGGAAACCGGCTCGAATCCGACCCGGACGAGACTGCTGCGAAGCTCGCGCGCCCGGCTCATCATTTCGCGGAAATCGTCGTGCAGCTCTTCGAGCAGGTGTTCGCCTGCCCGCTCGATCGACAACACATACCCGGAGGCACGCGGCACGAAGAAGCAGCGCACGTCCTCGATCAACCCGCGCAGTTCCCACACGACAACGGCCGAATACGGAACCATAAGCTGGCGCTCACCACAATGCGAATATGCACGACGCTGAGATTGGCGCTCAACGCTCAACGCCTGACCGGTCACCGGTCACCGATCACCGGTCAACGCTGAACGGTTAACGCTCAACGGCAGAGGCAAATGTCTGGCCAACGGCAGATTTGGCCAAATTGCACGTGATTGCACGTGATCGCACCTTTCGGGTTCCGGAATATGGTAAGGAATGCCGACCCATTTGCGGTAATTTCTACACGTCGAGCGAAAACCAACACGAATTGCTGAGGACGCGTCGCCGGATGAGTCAGCAGACAATACAGAAGGCTCAGGCGCGAGGCTCGAGGCTTGGCGGAGGAACCCGATGAAAGCGATTGTCGTGCACGAGTTCGGCGAGCCGTCGGTGATGCGCGTGGGCGAAGTCCCCAACCCTTCCGCGGGTCCCGATCACATCCTGGTGCGCCTGCGCGCGGCGGGGGTGAACCCGGTGGATACCTACGTCAGGAAGGGCGTGTATGCCCGGCGGCCCCATCTTCCCTACACGCCGGGCGCGGACGGCGCCGGTGTCGTGGCGACGGCCGGATCCCGCGTGACGGGATTCTCGCCGGGCCAGCGCGTCTACATCACTGGCACCGTCGCCGGCCCCTTCGGCTGCTACGCCGAGATGGCGGTCTGCGAGCCCGCCCAGGTGCACCACCTGCCCGAGAACGTGTCCTTCGCCCAGGGCGCCGCGCTCGGCGTGCCCTACGGCACCGCGTACCGCGCGCTCCTCCAGCGCGGCGACGCGCGGCCCGGGGAAACCGTCCTCGTCCATGGCGGGAGCGGCGGCGTCGGCACGGCAGCCATTCAACTCGCTCGGGCGGCCGGGCTGCAAGTCCTCGCAACGGCCGGCAGCCGCGACGGGATGAGGCTCCTCGGCGACCTCGGAGTGGACCACGCCTTCAACCATGGCGACCCTGACTACACGGAACGCATCCTCGCCGTGACGGACGGGCGCGGCGTGGATCTCATCCTCGAGATGCTCGCCAACGTCAATCTGGCGAAGGACCTGAATCTCCTCGCGCGCTTCGGACGCGTCGTCGTCATCGGCAACCGGGGCTCGATCGAGATCAACCCGCGCGACGCGATGACCCGCGAGGCGGACATCCGCGGGATGCTGCTGTTCAACACGCCGGCCGACGAGATGGCGCAGATGCACGCGGCTATCGTCGCCGGGCTGCGAAATGGCACGTTGAAGCCGGTGGTCGGGAAGGAACTGCCGCTCGAGGAGGCCCCGCGCGCGCACGAGTCGGTGATGGCCCCGGGCGCGCACGGGAAGATCGTGCTGAAGATCGACTAGAAGAAGATCAACCGCAAGGCGCAGAGCACGCCGAGGCCTGCAGCAAGTTTCGCCTCGGCGTTCTCCGCGTCTCGGCGGTTTGCGTTCTTGTCGCGTCGGTTTCCGTTTTCAGTTTTCCGTGAACGTCGACAGGCGCGACGCCTGTCCTACGTCTGGTACCGCTCCCGAATCGTCGGAATGAGGTACTCCGAGAACGCGCGGTCGAAGTCGTACTGCGGCGCGAAGCCCCAGTCCTTGCGGGCGGCGCAGTCATCCACGTCGGCCGGCCACGAATCGACGATCCCCTGCCGCTTGGCGTCCACCGCGTAGCTGATCTGCGCGCCCGGGAACGCCTTCACCACGACATCCCGCACCTCGTCGGCCGACGGGTTGAAGGCGCCGACGTTGTACGCCGTCCGCCGCAGCTTCTCGCGCGGCGCGGTCGCCAGCTGCACCAGCCCGTCCACCGCGTCGGGCATCGCCATGAACGGGATCCGCGTGTCCGGCCTGACGAAGCACGCATACGCCTCGCCCTTCGCCGCTGCGTGGATCATCTCGGGCGCGTAGTCGGACGTGCCGCCGGACGGGACCGTAATCGCCGAGATCAGGCCCGGGAACCGGACGCAGCGGAAGTCCACCTTGCCGCTCAACGTCTCCTTGGCGAGCTGCTTGTAGTGCTTCGTGTAGTAGTCGCCCAGCTGCTCGCAGTACAGCTTGTTGCACCCGTACATCGTCGAGGGGTGGTTGTACTGGTCCTCCTTCACTTCGCCGGCGCGCGCCTTGGTCTCGAGATCGGGCATCCCGTAGGCAGCGATCGACGAGGGGTAGAGGAAGACGACCGGGCGCCCGTGCGACTCGCCCTGCTTCTGCGCGAACTCGAGGAGATTCAGGGTGCCGCCCACGTTCACCTCGTGGGCCGCCATCGGCGTGAACTCCGACCGCGTGGACAGCAGCGCGGCGAGGTGGAACACGAGGTCCACTTCGTACTCGGCGACGATGCGATCGAGCAGGGTGTTGTCGAGGATCGAGCCGTGGAATTCCCTGTGGACCTGCCTGGCGAGCGTAGGCTCGAGCGGGTTGACGTCGAGAGTGATGACCGGCCGGGCCGGATCGGCAGCCAGGCGCGTGATCAGGCCGTGGCCGATCTCGCCGCTGGCGCCGGTGATGAGGACGACGGGCTTTCGCAGCACGATGAGAACCTCCAGGAAGAGTGCGGACGGGAAGAACAGGATTCAGGAATCAGATAGGCAGTAGGCAGCCAGGAATCAGGACGTCAAGCTCATGCTGGCTGCCGCTGAATCCCGAATCACCAACTCGTGAATCCTATCCTATCTCTTGACGGGTTCCGCCCCTGGCTTGGCGTCGGCGGGCTTCTCGTCCGTCTTCGGCTTCAGCAGCTCGGCGCGCTCCTTCAGGTGGTCCTCCATGTTCACGCGCGACACTCCCTCCTTCATCCAGCCGGGCACCGTCTTTCCCATCAGGTAGGCGTCGAAGAACTCGCGCATGCGCAGCGTGTAGTCCTTCATGTTGGCCGGCTTGGACAGGCCGTGGTTCTCGCCGAGGTACTCGAGCATCCACACCGGCTTCCCGATGCGCCGCAGCGTGTTGAAGTACTCCACGCCCTGCGTGAAGTCCACGGCGCCGTCCTTGTCGTTGTGCAGGATCATCAGCGGCGTCTGGACGTTCTTCGCGAAGAAGACCGGCGAGTTGCGGTAGTACGCCTCCCAGTTGTCCCAGTAGCCGCCGAAGAACCGGCCCTGGCTGCTTTCGAAGATCCCCTGGTTCGTGCTGCCGCTGTTCTTGTAGATCAGGCTGTACATGCTCACCATGTCGGTGAGCGGCGCGCCGGCGACGGCCGCCGCGAAGGCACTGGTCTGCGTGACCAGGAACGCCGTCTGGTAGCCGCCCCACGAGTGCCCCTGCAGGCCGACGCGCTTGGCGTCCACGACGCCCGTCGCGATGGCGGCCTTGAGCGCGGGGAGCACGCACCACACCGCGGACTTGCCGGGATCGTTGATCTTGTAGGTGATGTCGGGCATCAGCACCGCGTAGCCGTTGCTGGTGTAGACCGACTTGTTGAACCCGTTCGCCGTCGGCGCGGTGAACCGGTTGAGGCCGTCCGACAGCCGCTCGTAGATGTAGACGATGGTCGGGTACGACTTGCCCTTCTCGTAGTTCGCGGGCAGGAACAGCGCGGCCTGCAGCCTGTCGGCCTTGAGGGTCTTCTCGTCCGGCTTGTAGTCCACGAGCATCCGGCCGGCCGACCAGGCGAACTTCCCGACCTGCGCGTCGAGCGCGGTGACCTTGCGTCCGCCCTTCAGCGCGGCGTCCGCCACGTAGAGGTCCGCCGGCTCGTTGTGCGTCTCGCGCGTGTACAGGAAGACATCGGCCTTCTTCGCCTTGACGACCCTCGAGAACGCCGCGTCGTCCCACAACAGCGGCTGCGCCCCGGGCTTGGCCCGCTCTACCCGCGCCACCCCGCCCTTCTTGGTCCACTCGCCGTAACTCGACACGAGCATCGGCTTGTCGAGATCGATCCCCCGCTCGTCGGGGTCCAGCACGAAGCGGCGCTGGTAGCGGACCTGGTCCTTGCGCCCGGTGACGGTGAGATTGACGGCCGCCGCGCCCGCTCCTGACGCGCCTCCAACCGGCACCATCCAGATGTCCCAGCCGTCGGACAGGAGCACCGCGCTGCTGTCCTTCACCCAGCCGAGGGCGGCGGTGGGCGGCTTGACGACGTTGTGGTCGTCGCGCTCGTCCACGAACGCCACGGACAGGCCGGCCGTGATGCTGGCCGCCTTCGCGGACGCGGCGTCGTACACGAAGTAGTGCCCGTCCTCGAAGTACAGCAGGCGGCTGGCGTCGGGCGAGGCGCCCGAGAACCACCGCGCCTTGCGGATCGCGAGCTTTCGCTCGCCGGTCGAAAGGTCGATCGTGTAGACGTCCTCGTAGCGCCGGCCGTCCATGCCGCCCGTGCGCTCGTAGCCGGCGTTGTCGCTCCCGATCGCCCAGCGGCTGCGGCTCGTAATCGTGACGTCGCGGACCGTGTCGTCCGCGAGGCGGACGAACTTCCCTTCCTTCGTCCGGTAGAGCGACACGAAGGAGAAGCGCTTGTCGCGGTCCTCCTCCACCTGCTGCTGCGACTGCAGCCGCTTGTCCTGGTAGTGCCAGAGCACGAGGTCGGGCTTCTCCTCGGAATCCGGTTCGGCCTTGTCCGCCTCCGGCTTGTCCTTCGCCTCCGTCTTCTCCGCCTTGTCGTCCGACGGCTTGGCGTCGGCCTTCGCGGCCGCCTTGTCGTCGGTCTTCTTCTTCAACGGCCGGATGCCGAAGGTCACGGCAGCGAGGTCCTCCATCCAGGCGGGGCTGCGGTCGGGGCTGATCGACATCCCGGCCGGGAAGGACTTGTCGCCGGCCGGGTCGTACGCGACCCTGGCGGGCTGGCCGCCGTCGAAACCGCTGAACGCGACGAGCGAATACAGCTTGTCCTTGTAGGCCTTGTCCTCGATGCCCTTCAGCACCGCCAGCGCATTGCCCTTCTCGGTGGTCCACGCCAGGCGCTCGTAGCTCGCTTTCCCGCTGTCGAGCGGCAGCACCGCGCCGGTCTCGAGGTTGCGGACCGCAACCCCGTTGCCGTCCTGATCCTGCGCGTCGATCGCCCACGCCAGCCACTTCCCTGGCTTGTCGAAGGCGAAGTCCGCGACGTTGCCGATGTTCAGGTCGGCGCCCGTCGCGAGATCTCGGAGGATCAGGTCAGACCCGCGCGGCTTGTCGCTGGCGCCCGCGCCGCTTGCGGCGCTCGCCGTGCCGCCGGGCGTCGGCCCGGACAGCCCGCCTCCCGGCGCCGCGTCCGGTCCGTACTTGTGTACCGCCAGCCAGCCGGCCTTGCCGCCCGAGAACGCGAACTTCCGGACCTTGGCGAAGGAGGTCTCCTTGCCGGTCGCCACGTCCACGAGCGTCACCTTGTTCTGCAACGGCTTGCGCTGCTTCTTCAGCTGCGCCGCTTCCTTCTTCGTCGGGTAGACAGAGAAGGCGACCCATTTCCCGTCCTCGGAGAAGGCCAGGTCGCCGCCCAGGCGCCCGGTATCGCCGCACCCGAAGCGGTACTCCTTGTCGCCCTGCAGCTGCCGGACGACCACCTCGCTGTCGCCTTCGGTCGGTGACACACGGTACGCCAGCCACTTCCCGTCCTCCGAGACGACCGGGCTGTTGAGGGTCTTCCACGCGAGGATGTCGGCGATCGCGATCGCCGGCTTCGAGGCAGCGCCATCGGGCGCAGCGGCGAGGCGCGGCGACGGCCAGCAGAGCGCAAGCACGGCGGCAACGAGCGGCACGAGGGGCAGCAGACGGGAACGTTTCATGGAAATACTCCGGGAAAGGGAGCGCGGGGGGCTGGCCGACACGAACGGCCCATTCTAGTCGAGTTCGGCGAGTCGCAGTATGATCGCGGGATGTTCTCGCGCCAGCGGACTGGATCGGTGGTCTGCCCCTCCTGCGGCAACCTGGTCGGCGTCAATGACGAGCGCTGCTTCAACTGCGGCCGCAGAAACCCCGGCATGTGGGGCTACGCGCCTCTGCTCCGCCGCCTGGGCAACGACCTCGGGTTCACCAACCTCGTCATCGGCGGCTGCGTGGCCCTGTACCTCGCCACGCTGTTGGCGTCTCGCGGCCGCATCGGCATGGGCGGGCTGTTCAACCTGCTCGCCCCGAGTTCCGAGGCGCTCTTCATCTTCGGCGCGAGCGGCGCCATTCCGGTCTTCCGCTACGACCGCTGGTGGACCGTCCTGAGCGCCGGGTGGCTGCACGGCAGCGCCCTGCACATCCTCTTCAACATGATGTGGGTGCGGCAACTCGGCCCGGCGGTCGGCAACCTGTTCGGCCCCAGCCGGCTCGTGATCATCTACACCGCGGGCAGCATCCTCGGCTTCCTCCTCAGCTCGTTCTTCGGCGCCGTATTGCCGGGCATCCCCATCCTTGGAGGCGCCGGCTTCACCATTGGCGCATCGGCTCCGATCTTCGGTCTGCTCGGGGCCCTCGTGCGCTACGGGCGCCGCACGGGCAGCAGCCTCGTCGGAAGCCAGGCGTGGGGCTATGCCCTGACGCTGTTCATCTTCGGCCTCCTGATGCCAGGCGTCGACAACTGGGCCCATGCCGGCGGGTTCGCGGGCGGGTACGTGGCGGCCCTGCTGCTCGATCCGATGCAGCGGGAACGGCCTGGCCACCTGCTCGCGGCGCTCGCGTGCATCGGCTTCACGTTGCTGGCGGTGGTGGCGTCGCTCGTCAGCGGCCTGTCGCTGCTGGCGGGCCAGTAGGCACCTTCCCGACCCCAAGGCGGACCTGCGCGGTCGCCTTTCCGGCTTCCCGGCACGACGCGCCGGGAAGTTGTCGGCAATCCGGAAATCCCTCGAAAAAGGCTGCAAAAAGCGGCGTTTCGAGCGGGACCGTCTTTTGCACTCAGGGTGAGTGCCGGCCGATTTTGGCCCCCTCAACTACAGGAGCGGATCCGATGGCGATGATCATCAAGGACGACTGCATCAGCTGCGGCGCGTGCGAACCCGAGTGCCCCAACGAAGCGATTGCACAGGGCGACACCATCTACACGATCGACGGCGAGAAGTGCACCGAGTGCGTCGGGCACTACGATGCGCCGAAGTGCGTCGAGGTCTGCCCGGTCGACGGCTGCATCATCAAGGCGTAGCACCCGCACTCATTCCACAGTCAGCGCGCGCTCTGGGTCCGTGGAATCCGGCTTGTGCCGGATTCTGCGGTTACGTCTGCCTGCCCCTTTCCCTGCAATCAACCACACCCCCACGGCCAGCACGAGGCTCCCGGCCAACGCGTACGGCCAGGGCAGGAATGGCTCGGCCTGCATCCCGAACCACGCCGCCGCGCCCGGCCACATCGCGATCGTCGCCATCAGCCCGTTGTTGACGGCGTGCGCGACGATGGCGGGCACGATCGATCCGGTGCGCCACACGGCGAGGCCGAACAGCACGCCGAGGAATGCGGTGGGCAGCAGGCGATAGATCGACGAGTGCGCGAGCCCGAACATGAGCGCGGCGACGAGGATGGCCTTCCAGGGGCCGATCCGTCGAAGTCCCGAGAAGACGAACCCTCGAAAGAACAACTCCTCGCAGATCCCGGGCGTGACGCCCACGACCAGCCAGACGATCCACAGCGGCGCCTGCCGCCCGTCGAGCAGAAGGAGCTTCTCGAGGGCGCGGGTCAGCGACTCGGGCGGCGGGAGGATCCGGACGAGCAGCCCGGCGACCACCGTCCAGCCCGATACGCCGATGAGCAGCGCGCCGAGCAGCGCCCGCGCCGAGGGCCACCGCAGCGAGAGCGTGTCGCGCGCGGAGAAGCCGAGGCCCACCACCGCCACCAGCGTCGGCAGCAGGAAGAACCCGTACTCCACCGTCAACAGCGTGGCGACGATGCCGCGCTTCTCCAGCGCGAGGCTGCCGTAGAAGACCGCGACGAGCACGATTGCGAAGGCGCACACGGCGAACACCGGCGAGGGCACGCCGCCCTGTCGGCGGTGCAACCCCAGCACCTGCCGCACCGATTCCTCGCCGCCGAGCAACACCTGCTCCTGCTCGAACACGCGCGCGGCCAGCAGCACGGCCAGCGCGGCGTAGGTGGCGGACGACAGCAGCACGAGGAAGACGAGCTGGGTCGCCGCCTCGCCGCGGAGCAGCGACTTGATCAGCACGGCGATGTTCAGGACCGGCACGAACGCCGACCATGTGGACAGCTCCACCGTGGGCAGCATCGTGAGCCCCGCCGGGAGGACGAGCAGCGTGTAGACCGGCGTGAGGAAGTTCTGCCCGTCCTTGAAGCCCTTGGCGAAGGCCGCGACGGCGAGAAACACGGCCGAGATGATGAAGGTGACGGGAATGAGCATCGCGAACGTCAGCGCGTAGGCCGACGGGGGAACCGCGAGCGATCGGCCGGGAATCATGCGCGCCATCGTGCCGGCGAGGCTCGCCACGTTGGCGAGGGCGGCGACGAGCGACATCGCCCACACCGCGAGGAACTTGCCGAAGATGATCTCGGTGGACCGCAGCGGCGCGCACATGAGGGTCTGCATCGTGCCGCGTTCCTTCTCGCCGGCCGTCAGGTCGATCGCCGGGTAGAAGGCCCCGAGCAGCGACATCGTGATGAGGAGGAACGGCAGCAGCGAGCCGAGGAGATCGCCGCTGCGCCGGCTCTCGGTCGCGACGTTGCGGCTGAAGACGCCAATCGCCCTCGCAAAGCCGCCCGGAAGGCGCAGGGCGCGCTCGCGATCGACGACGAGGCGCTTGCGCGCCTTCTCCACCGCTGCCGCGACGCGGTCCCTCGCCTTCACCGAGTTGGGCGACACCGAGTCGAAATAGATCGACAGCTCGCCCAATCCCTCGCGGCTCACCGCCTCGGGGAATCCAGGCCAGAGCACGACGACGGCGTCCGCCTGCCTCGACGCGATGACGTGCCTCGCCGCCGACAGCACCGGGTTGTCCGCCTCGAGCGTGGCCTCCTCGTCCGCGCCCGCGTCATTCCGCTTGATCGGCGGCGGCACCGAGAGGCTGCCCGACTCGAGGCCGCGGCGCACCTCCGGCGGAAGACCCGCACCGGGCAGCACCTCCACGCGGGGCGTGGAACGGAGGTCGTCGATCAGCGGCGCGGCCGGCCCCCATACGGCGACGGCCGAACGGCGCTCTTCCCTGGCCTCCGATTGGGACTCCTGGAACCAGCTGAACGCGATGATCAGCATCGGGTACAGCAGGATGGGCAGGCCGATCATCATGAAGAGCGTGCGACGGTCGCGGAGCGTCTCGAGGAGTTCCTTGCGGGCGATCGTCAGGATGATGGACACACGCATGGGGGCCTCAGTTCGAGCCGATGCGCTGGAGGAACGCGTCGGTGAGGTTGTGCGATCCGGTCCTCGCCAGCAGGGCGTCGAGCGTGCCCTCGTCGATGATCCGGCCCTCGTGCAGCAGCAGGATGCGGTCGCAGAGGTACTCGGCCTCGCTCATGATGTGCGTCGAGAAGAGGATGGCGCGGCCGGCCGCCCGCTGCCGGCGGATGGATTCGACGATGAACTGTCCGCTGATGACGTCGAGGGCGACGGTGGGCTCGTCGAGGATCAGCACGTCCGGCTCGTGGAGGAAGGCGCGCGCGATGTTGGCCCGCTGCTTCTGGCCGGACGACAGCGTGCCGCACGGCCGGTCGGCGAACGTCTGCATCTCCAACTCCGCCACCAGGTCCGAGATCCGAGCGGAGATCCGCGCCTCCCCGACACCGTAGAGGCGGCCGAAATAGCGCAGCACCTCGCGCGGCGTCAATCGCTGATAGAGCTGCGTGTCGCCCGAGAGGAAGCCGATGCGCGCCCGCGCCTCGAGCGGATGCTCCCGGACATCGAGGCCTCCCACCCGCACGCGGCCCGCGGTGGGCGGCAGGATGCCGGCCAGCATCCGAAGCGTCGTGGTCTTCCCCGCGCCGTTCGGTCCCAGCAGGCCGACGACCTCCGAGGGGGAGACGCGAAGGCTGACGTCGCTCACGGCCGCGACGGGCCCAAACCGCTTCTGGAGCGATTCCGCGGTCAGTTCGGTCATTGAACGCGCATGTTCCGCGGCCTCCGCTGGAAAGTCAAGGACGGGCGAGCCCCCGTCGACGCGGCCGGGTTCCACGCATCGGGGGACCCGGCGTAGAATGCGCCTCATGCTGCGAACGATTCTGAGCGCGTTCATTCTCCTGCTGGCCGCCGCTTCGGCCGCCTTCGCCCAGGCGCCGGCCTTCGACGCCCACTTCACCGACAAGACCATGCGGGTGGATTACTACCACAGTGGCAGCGGCGGTCGGGAGATCGTCGGCCTCGACGCCGTGGTCTCCGACGGGCCGTGGCCCGGGAGCCGGACCAGCCTGCTGGACCAGACGAACCTCGGCCCCTACTTCTTCGAGGTGATCGACCCGCAGACCAACCAGGCGATCTACTCGCGCGGCTTCGCGTCGATCTACGGCGAGTGGGAAACGACCGACGAGCCGAAGCAGGGCATCAGTCGCAGCTTCAGCGAATCCGTCCGGTTCCCTTGGCCCAAGCACCCGGTTCAACTCGTCATCAAGAAGCGCGACCGCGCCAACGCCTTCCGGGAAGTGTGGACGACCGTCATCGACCCGGCCTCGCGCTTCGTCAACCCCGCAGACCGGCGAGGCGCGGGGAAGGTGTGGAACGTCTTCGAAAACGGGCCGGCCGCCGCGAAGGTGGACCTGCTGGTCCTCGGCGACGGCTACGCCGAGGCGGATCTGCCGAAGTTCCACGCCGACGTGAAACGCCTCGTCGACCAGTTGTTCGCCACCGAGCCGTTCAAGAGCCGGAAGGCGGATTTCAACGTCAGGGCGATCGATCTGCCGTCGCCGCGAAGCGGCGTCAACCGGCCGCGCACCGCGGACTTCCGGCGCACGGCGCTTGGCGTCTCCTACAACATCTTCGACTCGGAGCGCTACGCGCTCACGCTCGACAACCGCGCGATGCGCGACGCGGCGGCCTCGGCGCCCTACGACTTCCTCGAGATCCTGATCAACGAGCAGCAGTACGGCGGCGGCGGGATCTTCAACGATCACGCGACGGCGGCGGTGGACACCGCGTTTGCGGACTACATCTTCGTTCACGAGTTCGGCCACCACTTCGCCGGCCTCGCCGACGAGTACTACACGTCGGACGTCGCCTACGAGACCGGCGTGGCCGACCGGCCCGAGCCGTGGGAGCCGAACGTCACCGCGCTGAAGGATCCTTCGCGGCTGAAGTGGCGCGACCTCGTGGAAGCCGCGACTCCCCTTCCGACGCCGTGGGACAAGGCGCCGTACGAGAAGAAGAGCGCGGAGATCCAGGCGCGGCGCCGGGACTTGCGCGCGAAGAACGCCCCGGAGAGCGACATGAACGCGCTCTTCACCGAGGAGCTGAACTGGTCCACGGCATTCCTGAAGGGGATGGGATACGCGGCGAAGGTCGGTGCCTTCGAGGGCGCATCCTACGAAGCGAAGGGCCTCTATCGCCCGGAGGCGGACTGCATCATGTTCACGCGCGACAAGGTGGGCTTCTGCCGGGTCTGCCAGCGGGCGATTACACGCATCATCGACATGTACGCGCGCTAAGGCGCGCGAGTCGACGGACTCCGTGACTCGACGACTCCGTGGACTCCGTCGACTCCGTCGACTGCTTCAGTAGATGATCGCTCCCGTTCCCTTGAGCTGGAACGTCGGCGCCGGCGTCTTCATCTCGCTGCCCGCCTTGGCTTCCTTGGCGTCCGCCGCGTACTCCTTGGCCATCGCCTCGCCCACCGACTCGAAGACGCCCTCGATTGACGCCTTCCTGCCCTTGGCCGACACCGGGAAGCTGATCTCGCCGTCGTTCACCTTCATGCGCAGCGTCTTCGCCGTCTTCGCATCCGCCTTCTCGTCGCGCAGGTCCATCCAGCAGCCGGCCTTGTCGCACACCGCCGTGACGAGGCCGTCCACGCGGACCGTCTTGCCCGTGTACTCCTTCGGGGCCGCCAGCAGCGTGGCGATGGGTGTAGCCGTCGTCAAGGTCACGCCCTTGCCGTAGGTCTTCCCTTCCGCCGCCGTCAACGACACCATCGCCGCCAGGCACACCGCCCCGACCACGCCAGCCATCGCTCGCATCATGAAGCCCCCTCGAGAAGAGAGGCGCCGGAAACCGGCGCCCACGAATACCGGGATCAAATGCTGAGCTATCGGGAGAAGGGCTGTCAAGGGGCAGTCGACGGAGGGGCAGTCGACGGAGTCAACGGAGTCTACGGAGTCGTCGAGTCACGCAGTCCGACTCCGTCGACTTCGGTGACTTCGTTGACTTCGTCGACTTCGTTGACTTCGTCGACTTCGTTGACTTCGTCGACTTCCGTTGACTTCGTCGACTTCGTTGACTTCGTCGACTTCGTTGACTTCGTCGACTCCGTCGACAGTCTTATCGAGGATAGTCCAGCTTCTCGGGAATCCTGATCTTCGTCAGCGCCTCGGCCACGCGGTCCTTGGCCAGGCGCGAGCCGGTGAGGCAGCCGTCGAGCCTGCCGCGAAGGCGAAGGAAATCGTCGAGACCCTTGAATCGGACGCACGGGCCGGCCTTCGCCGCGTAGGGGCCGTTCAACGGGATGATGTCGCCGTAACTGCCGGCCGTGCTTTCGATGCCGGGAATCAGCTGTTCCAGGCTGGCCAGGTCCGCCTCGCCGTAGCAGCCGGCACAGCCCGCCGCATCCCAGGCCGGGTGGCGGTTGTAGCCGTTGACCAGTTCCGCCGAGATTCGTCCCACCTCGCCCGCGGCACGCGCCGCCTGCACGTGGGCGAGATCCGAGTAGAACGAGATCAGCCCGGCGAGCCCGTCCGCCAGGCCGGGCATTCCCGGGCCCTCGGCTTCGAGTTCCAACGCATCGAGGATCTGGAAGCGCGAGGCGAGCAGCCAGCACAAGGCGTCGGCGAGCTGGAACGTCACGCCCTGCCGCGACGTCTGGTACAGCCTCTCGCCGTCCGCGTCGGTCGCGTGCTGCAAGTGCTGCAGCGTCCAGCCCCACAACTCCATGGCGCTCGCCAGCGCGCACGCGCCGGTGCCCGGCCGCCGCACCGAGATGTGCCGCATCTCGGAGATCCAGATCTCGAACTGCGTCAGGAAGACCGGGCTCGTCATCGTCACCGAGAGGTGCCGACGCTGCACGGCCTCGGGCCCTTCGTACAACGCTTCCAGCTGGGCGTCCATCCACTTGTGACCGAGGAAGCCCGGGCAGTCCTCCGTGATGCCGTAGCCCCCCATGAGGCTGACCGCCTCGCGCATCATCGTCGCGCCGTAGCCGGTGTTCCACAGCTTGGACGCCGGGCAGAGCACGCTGGCGACGGCGTCCGTGATGACGAACCGCACGAGGTCGTTGCCGGCCAGCGCCTGGTAGCGCTCGTCGTTCCGCATGCCGTCCGGCTTCACCGACTCGCGCAGGCAGTAGACCGCATCCTTCACCAGCCGCTTGAGGGCTTTCTGCTCGGCGCTGCCGCCTCCGATCCCGTCGCCGGAGAAGATCTCCCGCTTGCGCTGCTCGAGCGGATCCAGTTCGTCGAAGACACGCGCCGCCGCAAATCCCAGCGACGCGCTCGCCTCCCCGGTCGCCCACACGTCAATCAGCCGCTGGAGCGCGTCTTCCCGAAGCTGCAGGCCCAGCTCGAAGCGCGGCGTCCCGGGCGTGACAGACTCGCCGCCGCGGAAGCGGTTGCGCTGGTAGCGCAGGATCGGTTCCACGGCGGACAGCAGCTTCGCCGACGTCATCACGCTCACCGTGACCCGCGTCCGGCGGAAGACCGCTTCGATGACTTCGTTGAGCCCGTGGTGGGGAACGATCACGCCGTCGCGCACCGCGTAGCCGCCGACGATGCGGCTGGCCGGCACCTGCAGGCTGAAGGCGGGGTCGCGCGTCGACGAGAGCTGGTGCACCAGCTTGCGCGTGGGCGTGCCGCGATCGAAGACGCCCGGATCGTCCTTCTCGAGTACGACGAGGCAGCTGCCCTTGATGCGGGGATCGGCCGATTCGACCGCCGCGGTCACGAAGTCCGCGAAGGCCATGTTCGTGATGAACCGGCCGCGCTTGTCCACCTGCAGGAGCGGCTCCTGGCCATCCTTCCACTCGGCGACGCGGATCTTGCCGCCGAGCAGGCCAGCCTCGACTCCGGCGTAGGGAATCGGCTCGGTGAGCGCGAACGCGCCGCGACGCACCGGCTGGCCGCCAGCGCCCGCCGCGGCCGACATGTAGCGGCGGCGCTGCTCGGCGGTGCCCCGCTCCCGGATCGGCGCGAGCGCGAGGTGCTGCGCGAGGTTGCTGATGGCGGCGCCGGCGTCCACCCACGCCAGCTCGAAGGCGATGAGCGCGAGCGCCAGGTTCTTGGGGCCGTCGAGGGTGCCGCCCTCCTCCGGGTCGACGTAGGCGGCCGTGATGCCCGCACGGTCGAACGCCTCGAGCAGCGCCTGCTTGTCGGCCGTCCACTCGTGCGTGCCGCGGCCGCCCGACGCGACGAGCCGCGCCACGGGTCCGCGCGCCACCTCGCGCACGGAGCGCACCAGGCTCTCGAGGTCCTGGCGGCCCGCGAACCGCCACATGATCCGCCGCGCCTCGTCTCCCGGGAGCGCGCGCAGCGTCTCGGGCGTGTTGCCGCCCACAGTCGCGTCCATCCAGCGGTCCTTTCTCGACGGTTTCTTCGAAGGCAGGGAGGAGGGAATTATATAACGGACGGCAAAAAGGGCGGACCCGACGGTCCGCCCAACGCCTTCAAAAGTCCGGCCTACTTCCCAAAGATGAGGCGAGCGCGGATGCTGAAGCCGCCGAGGTCGTTCTCGTTGAAGACCTGCGACACCCCGGTATCGCCCAGGATGCCCGTCACGCCCTGATACTGACCCTCCACCGCGGCTGACAGGTGCTGGCCGAGCGGGAACTCGACGCCGCCCAACACCTGGAATGCCGTCCCCGTCTTGCTGACGTTCTCGTCCGCGTTGGCGAAATCCGACGTCTCGCGGTACACGACCGCGCCGGCACCTCCTCCGACGTACGGCGTGAAGCCCTTCTGCGCGAACCGATACGTCACGTTGAACGTGATGGGCGTCATCGACACGCGCTCGGCCACACCCAGCGGAAACGACTCGCCGTTGTACGCGAACGCCCGCTCGCCCGTCTTCTGGAAGTGCGTGATCGCGACGCCCAGGCCCAGCGATCGGCTCAAGGCCATGTCCACGCCGCCGCCGTAGAAGAAGCCGGTCGAGCTGCCGAAGATCGCCTTGAAGCTCTGCGACGCCGTGAACGTCTGGAAGGCGAATTCGCCGAACGGCCGCAACCGGATCGCGCCCCACCCCTGGGCGCCAGCCCGTGCGGCGGCGGCCGCCGCTGGCGCGGGCGCCTTGCCTGGCGCGACCGGGCCACCTCCCACGCCGGTTGCGCCGCCGGGGCCGGTCACGGCGACGGACTTCACCTCGACGTAGCCGGAGTCGGGGCCGTTCGGGTTGACTTTCCGATCGCGCGGGATCCGCACCTTGTACCAGGCGTTCTCCTTGCCGACGACCACGAGGAGGTCGCCGGACCGCACGCGCGCGACGAGCGGGCTGCGCGGATCGGACTGCGCGAAGACCGACACCTCGCGGGCGGTCACGCGGACGGTGTAGCCGATCGACGCTTCTCGCGTCTGCGCCGTCGCAGGAGGAACGGCCGCCGCCACCAAGAGGCCGGCGGCGAGAACGAGGGCCGCCGGGCCGGCCGTGGGCTGGTGGTGTCGCATGCCGCCTCCCTACCTCGCGAGCCCGAGCCCGCGAAGGGCTGCCCGCGCGTCGATGACGCCGTAACCGAGATCGTCGGTGCGCCCGCCGCCGGCGGGCTTCTTCGCGGCCGTCTGCTTGAGCGCCGCTTCAATCGCCGCGGGCGACGTGATCCCCTGGTCGTACAGCAGTGCCGCCAGCGCCGACACGTGAGCCGTCGACATCGACGTCCCCTCGTAGAACATGTAGGCGAAGCGGTTGAAGATGTCGCGATCCGAGAACGAGGGGTCGAAGGTCTGCTGCAGGATGCCGTCGCCGTACGTGTCGTTGTTCAGGTCCGCGTCCACGTTCCCGCCCGGCGCCGCGATCTCGACGTAGTCGCGGTGCGTCGAGTACGGCGCGCGCGCCAGGTTGTAGTCCACCGCGGCGACGGACACGAGGCCTTCGATGGACGAGGCGTACGAGGCCGGCCACTCCGGCGCGTTGTCGGTGTCGCCACTGTTGCCCGCCGCGACGGCGAGGAAGACGCCCTTCCCCACCGCGTACCGGATGGCGCTCTCCACCGGCGAACTGGGTTCGTCGCCGCCCAGGCTCATGTTGATCACCTTGGCGCCGTGGTCCGCGGCCCACCGGATGCCCTGCGCGAGCACCGACATCGTGCTGTCGTTGGGCGCGTGCTGCCGGACGTCCCAGTCGCTCGCGAGCACCTTCACGGGCATGACGCTGACGTTGAACGCCATCCCCGACGGCCCGAGGTTGTTGTTGGTGCTCTCGGCGATCGTGCCGGTGACGTGGGTGCCGTGGCCGTCGGAGTCCAGCGGTTCGGCGTCGTTCCAGATGAAGTCGAAGCCGTCGACGAAATGGGTGCCGGCAAGGTCCGGCGCCTGGGCGAAGCCGCCGCTGTTCTTGTACGCCACCCCGGTGTCGAGCACCGCCACGGTGGTCTTCGACGAGCCGCCCTGGTTGATGTCCCAGGCCGCTTCCATCTGGATCTTGGTGAAGTTCCACTGGTAGCTGAAGAGCGGGTCGTTGGGGTGATAGAGCGGGCGCACCACGGGATCCGGCTCCGCGTAGACGACGCCCGGCTGCCCCGCGAGACGGGCGGCGACGGCGACCGGATCGCCGCCGACGGCGAGGCGGACCACGTGGAAGTCCGCGGAGGCGGCGCGCTCGATACTCGCCCCCCCGGCCTGTCGGGCGAGCTCCCGGATCGCCCGGACCGTCGTCTCGCGCTCGAACTTGACGACGATGTGGTCGGGCGCGTAGCGCGCGCGAGGGGCGAGGTGCCTCTCGGCGACGAGCGGCTGGCCAAAGACGGCTGCCGGCCGGAACGGCTGGTTCTGCACCGCCTGCTTCACGTTGGCCGACGCCCCGGCCTGGGCACGCGGGTGCGGGGCCGCCAGCACCAGCGCCACGGCGCACAGCCCCGCGGCGGCCGCCATCGCCGCCCGCAGCCGCGCCGCCCGGTCCCTTGCTCGTCGCAGCATGGTCACTCCTTAGTGCTTCGACTCGCAACTACGGCCACGCGCCCCGTTCGTGCGGTGGCCGCTCCTGCTCGCTCAGCACTGAGTCCTGAGCGCACAAATACGTTGCCGTACTTGTGCGTCGAAGGACTTAGCCCGAGTGTATCAGGAGCAAGAGACAGGTGCGAAGCGGTGCGTGCACCGCGTGCAAGTTTCGCGGCTCCGAGGGGGCGCCGCGTGCACTCTTGCACCCGTGCACCCGTGCACCCGGATCCGTACTGGGAAGGGCATTGACGATTGACGAGTGACGATTGGCGAATGATGAATGGGGCAGCACCCTTGCACCTTTGCACCCTTGCACTATTCGCTTGCACCCTTGCGACAGGCGGGACGCCCGTCCTACTTGTATGCCACGACTTCGACTCCGCCTTCGCGCCGCGTGACGTTGATCGAGACGTCGCGGTCGTAGCGCTGGATCACCAGGTCCACGGAGCCCTTGGGGAGGCGGATCCCGGTGAGGCAGACCTCGCGCAGCCAGACCGGGAGGATCGGGCGGCGGAAGACCAGCTGGCTGCTGGCCGCATCGAGGCGCAGTCCCAGGCAGGATTGCAGGAGCATAAAGACCGCGCCCGTCGCCCAGGCCTGCGGCGCGCACGCCACCGGGTAGAGGGTGGGCCCTTCGCCCGGACGCCGGTGGAAGCCGCAGAACAACTCGGGCAGCCGATGCACGTCCACGAAGCGGCTGGCCTCGAAGAGGCCGGTCATGGGCGCAAGAAGCAGGTCCGTGAACCCGTAGCGCGCGAACCCCGCGGCGATGAGCGCGTTGTCGTGCGGCCACACCGAGCCGTTGTGGTACGACATCGGGTTGTAGCGCCCCTCGGAGGAGGCAATCGTCCGGATGCCCCAGCCCGAGAACGATTCGGGCGCGAGCAGCGTCTCGGCGGTTCGGCGGGCGCGGGCCGGGTCCGCGATGCCGCCGAACAGGCAGTGGCCGGCGTTCGAGGAGCGGACGCGGCACGGTTCCTTCGCGCCGTCGAGCGCCAGCGCGTAGGTGCCCAGTTCCTCGCACCAGAACGCGCGCTCGAACGCCTCGCGAAGGCGATCGGCCTGCGCCGTGAGCGCGTCCGCGTGCCGCCCGTCGCCAAGCGCACGGGCCATTGCAGCGGCGGCCAGCTTCGCCGCATACGCGTAGGCCTGCACCTCGACGAGCGCAATCGGGCCGTCGGCCAACCGGCCATCCGCGTGGAACACCGAGTCCTGCGAGTCCTTCCACCCTTGCTGCACGAGGCCCTGCGGGTTGCGCCGGGCGTACTCGACGAAGCCGTCGCCGTCCAGATCGCCGAAGCGGTCGATCCAATCGAGGGCGGCCGCCACGTGGGGCCAGAGCGACGAGATGAAGCCCGTGTCGTGGGTGCGCTCGAAATAGGCGCCCGCCAGGATGACGAAGAGCGGCGTCGAATCGACGCTGCCGTAGTACCGGCCGAAGGGCACCTCGCCGAGGGCGGCCATCTCGCCGCTCCGCGTCTCGTGAAGGATCTTGCCCGGGTCGGCGTCCCGGGCGGCGTTCGACTCGGTCGCCTGGTTGGCGGCCAGGTAGGAGAGCACGCCGCGCGCGATCGCGGGCTCGATGGTGAGAGCCTGGAGCGCGGTGATGATGCCGTCGCGGCCGAAGACGGTGCTGAACCACGGAACGCCCGCGTACGGGTAGAGGCCGTGCTCCGTGTCCGTGAGCATCATGTGCAGGTCGGACAGCGAGCGGTCAAGCCACTCGTTGAAGGCGCTGCTCGAACTGCTGACCAGCGACGCGCGCGCCCTGCGATCGCCAATCATCAGCGTGGCCGCCTCGTACGCATCGTCGTACGCGAGCGCCACGTGGCGGGACGTCCCTTCCTCGCACGATGCGGTGATCGCCACCGACGCGGACGCGCGAGGCTGCAGCGGCAGCTCGAAGCGGAGAGCCGATCCGGAAATCGCCTGGGCAGCCGGAACGGCGTCGATGCGCGTGCGCCGCGTCACGCCGTCCAGGCCCTCGTAGCTGAACACCAGCGAGCCGTTCTCGACCGCCTCTGGCAACCGCTGGCCGCGCCGCTCGCGCCGCTGGCCGCGCACCTCGAACATGTCGCAGAAATCCGCGTCGAAGGCCATCACCAGCGACAGCACCAGCGGCTGCGGCCCGTAGTTCCACACGCGGAGTCGCTCGAAGCAGGCGCCGCGATGCAGGAACTTCGACCGGAACAGGTGAAGCACGCCGCGCGGCACGATGAGGTTGTGGTCGATGCTGATGTCGGGATTGGTGACGTCGACCGCCAACAGTTCATTCCCTTGCTTGACGGTCGAGCTCAGCAAAAGTGGACGGAGGGCCCCGAACCGGAGTTCGGCTCGCGAGAGGTAGCGGGTGCCGGCATAGGTACAGGCCCTGTTCGCCGACGCCGATCGGCCGGATGTCCCCCGCCTCGTCGAAGACGGCAAATGTCTCGTTGTCCTTCAGAACCCGGGTCCGCTGGTCGACGCGCGACGAGGTCGCCAGGATGTAGTAGTGGTCCTCGACCTTGATGATGTCGTCCATGCGGGATCCCGGGCCGGCTCGCAGCCCGCCCTTCAAGTTTCGGTCCAGCCTTGGCTGCCCGCAGCCGGTTGCGCGCTATCATGGAGCCATGACAGGCCCTGCGCGCGACTCCTCGTCGGTCGCCCCGTCGTTCCTGCTGTCGATGCCCCAGCTCGACGACCCCAACTTCCGCCGCACGGTGGTCCTGCTGTGTCAGCACAGCCGTGATGGCGCGTGGGGCCTCGGTACTGAACCGGCCGACCGGAACGCCGGCCGCGGAAGCCGTGCGGCTGGACCCGCCGGTCGAGACCGACAGTGCGCTGGAACTATGGGTCGGAGGGCCCGTCGAACCCGAGCGCGGGTGCATCCTCCTCGGCGACGACCCGAAGGACGAGGAGGCGGTGCAGGTGTGCGACGGCCTCTTCATCTCCGGGTCGGCCGCGTTGCTGCGCCGGCTGCTCGAGAGCCGGCAGGCTTTGCCGCGGACCCGGCTCTTGATGGGATACGCCGGCTGGGGACCGGGCCAGCTGGACGATGAACTGCGCGCGTCCGCCTGGCTGATCGGCGACGTTGAAACGGACCTGATTTTCGACGTCGGCGCGGACCAGATGTGGGAGACAGCCATCCGCCGGCTGGGCGCCGACCCCGGCGCCCTGCAAATGAGCTTCGGCGTGCATTAGAACCTACTGCCAGCGGAAGATCTTCAACGCCAGCACGAAGCAGATCCCGCCCCACGCGCCGAGCACCGCCAGTTGCGGCGTGACCGCCACCAGCGAAGCGCCGTCGAGCATCACGCGGCGGAACCCGTCGTTCAGCGCCGTCAGCGGCAACGCCTTGATGAACGGCTGCACCGCCGATGGGAAGTGCGCCGACGAGAAGAAGACGCCTGACAACACCCACATTGGCAGCATGACGAAGTTCATCCAGCCGGACACCGCCTCGATTGTCCGCGGCCGCGCCGCGATGAACAGCGCCAGGCCGCCGAACGACAGGGCTCCCACCATGGCTACGACGGCCAGGGTGACGATCGACCCGCGAATCGGCACGCCAAACGCGAGCCAGCCGAACAGCAGCAGCGCGCCGACCTCCAGCACCAGGAACACGAGCCGCGCCAGCAATTGCGCCAGGAGACAGTGGGCGCGCGACATCGGCGTTGCCGCCAGGCGTTTCAAGATCCGCTTGCTCCTTGCCACCACGAGCGAGAACCCGATGCCCCACATCCCGGTCCCCATGATGTTCATGCCGAGCAGCCCGGGAATGAGCCAGTCGATGTAGCGCGAGCCAACGACCTCCACCCGCTGCTCCTTCGCCGCAAACGCATCGGTTCGACCGCGCGCCCGCTGAAGCGCGCCGTCGACGACCATCCGCGCGACGCGGCTCTCGGGCCGGGTGGCATCGAAGACGATACGTGGGCGGCTCGCCGGGGACGACCACGACTTCGACGGCGCCGTCGCGCAGCGCCTGGTCCTCCTCGCCGCGCGCGAGCATCCGCACGCGGACGGTGGCCGCCGGCCGCAGCGCCGACACGACCATCTCGGCTCCGTCTCCCGCCCGCACCCCGGCGTGCACCGGCGCGTCGCCCTGGTTGCGAAACGCGACGCCCAGGCCGAGGGCCAGGAGGATCGGAAAGCAGAACACCCAGAAGACGGCCTCGGGCTCGCGGGTGAACTCGCGAAGCCGGGCGAGCGTGAGCTCGAGGAGAGGATGGCGCGCGCCGCCGTTGTCACTCATCGCGAAGATGCCGCCCGGTGAGGGCGACGAACACGTCTTCGAGCGTCGCCTGGTGAGTCGTGAATCGGGACAGCGTGAGCCGCTCCCGTTGCAGTTCTGCGAGCAGCGCCGGGATGACGACGGCCGGTTCGACGACGTTCAGACAGAGGTGGCCGTCCTCCACCCGCGCCTTCTGCACGCCAGGCAGGACGGCCAGCACGTCGGTCGATGGTGGGGCCCCGCCCTGCACCGCGAACTCGATCACGTGCTCGGCGCCGAGCGACGACACGAGCGCGCGGGGCGTGCCGAGCGCGATCACGCGGCCCTGGTCGATCACCGCGACGCGATCGCAGAGCGTCTCCGCTTCGTCCATGTAGTGCGTGGTGATGACAACCGTGCCGCCCGACCTCCGGAAGGCCTCGAGGAGTCCCCATAGCTGCCGTCGCGATTGCGGGTCGAGCCCGGTGGTCGGCTCGTCGAGAAACAGCAGGTCGGGCTGGTTGACGAGCGCGCACGCGACGGCGAGCCGCTGCTTCTGCCCGCCCGACAGCTTCCCCACCCACGCCTTCCGCTTCGACTCCAGTTCCACCATCCCGAGCACGTCGTCGACGCTCGGCCCGCGGCGGTAGAAGGAGCGAAACAGCCGGACGACTTCCTCCACCGACAGCTTCTCGTTGAGCTGTGTCTCCTGCAGCTGGATTCCGAGTCGCTGCCGCAGCGCCGATTCGTCGGCGCCCCAGCGGAGGCCGAGCACTTCCACGTCGCCCGCGTCCGGCGACAGCAGCCCCTCGAGGATCTCGATGGTCGTCGTCTTGCCCGCGCCGTTGGGGCCGAGCAGGCCGAAGCACTCGCCGGCGGTCACCTCGAGGTCGAGGCCGTCAACGGCGACGACGTCCCCGTAGCGCTTGCGGAGCCCCCGGCAGCGGACGGCGGGCGTCGAGGATGGAGCAACGGCTGGCACCTATCAATTCTGACATAGACGCGGTGGCGGCTCGGATTACAGAACCGTGATCGTCCACAGGCCTCGCCACGAAAAGACTCCCGAGGCCTGTTCTGCTAGACTGACACGCGATGTCCGAGCCTCGCGTGGTCCTGATCGCCGCCCCCGAGCTGATTCCCCCGCTGCGGGAGCGGATCGGCGGCGCCGAAGACGCTATCCTGACCTTCGCCGACTCGGAGCCGCTCCTCGCACTGCAGGCCATCGCGGCCGAGCGCCCGACAGTCATCGCGCTCGAGCGGCTCTTCGCCGCGAGCCCGCGCGGCGCCGCGCTCATCACCCGGATCAAGTCGGACCACACCCTCGACGACTGCGAGATCCGCATCCTCGCCCACGATACGGACTACTCCCGCATCTCGCCGCGCACCGCGGCGCCGGCGGTCCCCACGCCACCCCGTCCACGCCAGCGAACGAAGGCGCTCGACAAGGGCACGCGCCGCGCGGTGCGGTACCGACTCCGCGAAGACGTCTCGATGATGCTGGAGAACCGGCCGGCCTACGTCGTGGACCTCTCCGAGCTGGGCACGCAGGTCGTGGCGCACGCGCCGCTCAAGCCCCAGCAGCACGTGCACGCGCTGCTGGACCCGGGCGGCATCGAACTCGAACTGGAAGGCAGCGTGGTGTGGGCGCGAGTGGAGCCGGGACGCGGCAAGCACGCCTGGCGTGCCGGCATCGAGTTCGAAGCGCCCGACCGCCCCTCGATCGCGCGCTTCTGCGAAGAGAATAAGAGCGTGTAGTCGGCGGTTGACAGGGTGCGGCCGGCCATGTCCCACTGTCCACCGCCCACTGCCCACTAAACGTTGCTGTTTGCGCCGAACCAGCTGGCCGCCACCGAGTCCGCCCGGAAGATCGTGTCCTCCCGCTCGGAACCGGTCGAGATGATGGCCGCCGGGACGCCCGTGACTTCCTCCAGCCGCGCGACGTAGCGCTGCGCCTCGGCGCGGCAGGTCGTCGTACGACGCGGACGCCGTGCGTCGGCGTCGTCCACCCGGGCAGCGACTCGTAGATCGGCTCGCACGCCGCCAGCTGGCGCAGGTCGCTCGGGAATTCGGTCAGCACGCGGTCGCCGCAGCCGGTAGCCGGTGCAGACCTCGATGTGCGGCAGGCCGTCGAGCACGTCGAGCTTGGTCAGCGCCAGCGCGTCGAGGCCGTTGACGCGCACGGCGTAGCGCACGGCCACCGCGTCGTACCAGCCGCAGCGGCGCGGCCGGCCCGTCGACGGCGCCGTACTCCTGCCCGCCCTCGCGCAGCCGCTCGCCCATCGCGCCGGACAGCTCGGTCGGCAGCGGCCCGTCGCCCACGCGCGTCGTGTAGGCCTTGGCCACGCCGAGCACGCCGCCGATCGCGCGTCGGGCCGCACGCCCAGGCCCGTGCAGACGCCGCCGACCGTCGCGTTCGACGAGGTGACGAACGGGTAGGTGCCGTGATCGATGTCGAGCAGCGTGCCCTGCGCGCCTTCGAACAGGATCGCGCTGCCCGTCGGCCATCGCCTTCGCGAGGCAGCACCGACACGTCGCGCGACCCACGGCCGCATGCGCTCGCCGTACGCCAGCAGCTGCGTCGAGACCGGCTGCCAGTCGAGCGTCGAGTCGCTCGATGAGGCGGTTGCGCGCCGTCGACGTTCTCGCGCACCTGCTCGGCGAGCGCCTGGCGGGTCGGCGAGGTCGCCGACGCGGATGCCGCGCCGCGCGATCTTGTCCTCGTAGGCCGGCCCGATGCCGCGCGACGTCGTCCCGATCTTCCGCTCGCCGCGGCGCGCCTCGCTGCAGCAGGTCGAGCTCGCGGTGATACGGCAGGATGAGGTGCGCCTTGTCGCTGACGAGCAGCCGGTCGCCGACGTCGATGCCGTGCTGCGCCAGCTCGTCGATCTCGGCGAACAGCGCCTGCGGGATCCACGACCACGCCGTTGCCGATGACGCAGGTGACGCCGGGTGCAGGATGCCGGACGGGATCAGGTGCAGGACGAACTTCGTGCCGCTGACGTAGACGGTGTGCCCGGCGTTGTGGCCGCCCTGGTAGCGCGCCACGATCGAGAAGTGCGGCGTCAGCAGGTCGACGATCTTGCCCTTGCCTTCATCGCCCCACTGCGCGCCGAGCACCGCGATGTTCATTCGAGTATCCCTCCAACATGCCAAACCGAACGATATTATCACCACGGGCATCCGGCCGACGCCGGATTCCACGTACAATCGGCGATCCCATGATCCTCCTCGACGGTCATTCCCTGACGCTCGAACAGCTTCTCGCCATTGCCGACGATCGCGCCGAGGTCGCGCTCGCGCCCGGCGCCGTGGCGCGCGTCAGCGCCGCCCGCGCGGTCGTCGATGCCAAGGCCGCCGGCGACGCGCCCGTCTACGGCATCAACACCGGCTTCGGCTCGTTCGCCGAAGTGCAAGATCGCCGCGCGAGTCGCTCGGCGCGCTGCAGCTCAACCTGCTGCGCAGCCACGCGGCCGGCGTCGGCGAGCCGCTGCCGGTCCGCGCCGTGCGCGCGACGATGGCGCTGCGCGCCAACGTGCTGGCCAACGGCTTCTCCGGCATCCGCGCTCGAGACGCTCGAGGCGCTGCTCGCGCTGCTGAATCGCGGCGTGCATCCCGCGCGTCCCGAGCCGCGGATCGGTCGGCGCGAGCGGCGACCTCGCGCCGCTCGCCCACCTCGCGCTCGTCCTCATCGGCGAAGGCGACGACGTGGGACGGTCGCGTCGAGCGCCCCGGCGCAGAAGCGCTGCGCGCGCGCCGGCCTCGAACCCGTCGCGCCTCGGGCCGAAGGAGGGCCTGGCGCTCATCAACGGCACGCAGGCCTCGACCGCCGTGCTGGCGCTGGCGCTCGCCGGCGCCGAGCGCCTGGCGCGCGCCGCCGACGTCGCCGCCGCGCTCTCGATCGACGCGCTGCGCGGGTCGCTCGCGCCCGTTCGACGCGCGCATCCACGCCGCGCGGCCGTATCCCGGCCAGGCGGCATCGGCCGCGAACATCTGCCGCGCTGCTCGACGGCAGCGCGATCAACGCCTCGCACGCCAACTGCGGCCGCGTGCAGGACGCCTACTCGATGCGCTGCGCGGCCGCAGGTGCACGGCGCGGCCCGCGAGGCGCTGCGCTTCGTCCGCGGACGCTGTCGACCGATCGAAGCCAACGCCGCCACCGACAACCCGATGGTCTTCGCCGACGCAGGGCGACATCGTCTCGGGCGGCAACTTCCACGGCGCGCCGGTCGCGATCGCCGCCGACCTGCTGGCGATCGCCGTCGCGCAGCTCGCGACGATCAGCGAGCGGCGCACCGATCGCCTGGTCAACCCGGCGCTCAGCGGCCTGCCGGCGTTCCTCACGCGCGACGGCGGCCTGCAGTCGGGCTTCATGCTCGCGCAGGTCACGGCCGCCGCGCTCACGTCCGAGCTGAAGACGCTCGCGCATCCGGCCAGCGTCGACACGATCCCGACCTCGGCGAACAAGGAAGACCACGTCAGCATGAGCATGGCGCGCCGCGCTGAAGGCCGAGCGCGCGCTCGCAGCTCGCGCGCGACGTGCGTCGCGGTCGAACTGCTGTGCGCGTGCCAGGCGATCGACCTGCTCGCGCCGCTCGACGACCTCGCCGCCGCTCGCCGCGCGTGCACGCGCCGTGCGCGCCGCGCGTCCCGCCGCTCGTCGACGACCGCCCGCCGGCGCCCGACATCGAAGCGATCGCGCGCATGATCGCGGACGGACGCGCTCGAAGCACGCGTGCGGCGTCGTTGTCAAGTAGATTTCGCGTACGATTTTCAAGTTGACAAGCCGTCGCGTGCGGTTCTTACCTTCTACGTTCCGCCGCGCGTTCTGCCGCCCTGATCATGACCACCGCTCATCCGCCCGATTCGCGCCCCGCGCGGCACGCGCTCACCTGCAAGGGCTGGCCGCAGGAAGCCGCGCTGCGGATGCTGATGAACAACCTCGATCCCGACGTCGCCGAGCGGCCCGACGACCTCGTCGTCTACGGCGGCTCGGGCAAGGCCGCGCGCAACTGGGCAGCGCTTCGACGCCATCGTCGCGCGCGCTGCGCTCGCTCGAGCACGACGAGACGCTGCTCGTGCAGTCGGGCAAGCCGGTCGGCGATCTTCCGCACGCACCCGGGCGCGCCGCGCGTCCTCATCGCCAACGCCCTGCTCGTGCCCGCGTGGGCCACGTGGGAGAACTTCCGCGATCTCGAGCACCGCGGCCTGACGATGTACGGCCAGATGACGGCCGGCAGCTGGATCTACATCGGCACGCAGGGCATCCTGCAGGGCACCTACGAGACGCTCGCCGCGCTGGCGCGCCGGCACTTCGGCGGCACGCCTCGACGGGCCGCGTCGTTCGTCACCGGCCGGCCTCGGCGGCATGGGCGGCGCCCAGCCGCTGGCGGTCGACGATGAACGGCGGCGTCGCGCTGGTCGTCGAAGTCGACCCGCACCGCATCGAGCGGCGGCTGGCAGACGCGCTACGTCGACGAGGCGCACCGACGTCGCTCGACGACGCGCTCGACGCGGTCGGCGCGTGGCAGCGCGAGACAGCGCGGCGCGGTCGATCGCGCTGCTCGGCAACGCCGCCGACGTGCTGCCGGAGCTCGTCGCGCGCGGCGTCACGCCCGACGTCGCTCACCGACCAGACCTCGGCGCACGACGCGCTGAACGGCTACGTGCCCGAACGGCCTGACGCTCGCCGAGGCCGACGCGCTGCGCGCGACGCAACCCGCGACGAGTACGTGCGCGCGATCGATGCGCGGCGATGGGCGCGCACGTCGCGCGCGATGCTCGACGCTGCAGCGGCGCGGCGCCGTCACCTTCGACTACGGCAACAACATCCGCGCGCAGGCGCGTGCAGGCCGGCGTCGCCGAACGCGTTCGACATCCCCGGCTTCGTGCCCGAGTACATCCGGCCGCTGTTCTGCGAGGGCAAGGGGCCGTTCCGCTGGGCCGCGCTCTCCGGCGATCCGGCGGACATCCGCGTCGACCGATCGACGCCGCGCTCGAGATGTTCGCGCGACGACGCGGCGCTCGTGCCGCTGGATCCGCCTGGCGCGCGAGCGCGTGGCGTTCCAGGGGCTGCCGGCGCGCATCTTCTGGCTCGGCTACGGCGAGCGCGCGCGCGTTCGGCCTCGCGCATCAACGAGCTGGTCCGCGACGGGCGCGATCAAGGCGCCGATCGTCATCGGCCGCGATCACCTCGACACCGGCTCGGTGGCCTCGCCGAACCGCGAGACCGAAGGCATGCGCGACGGCAGCGACGCGATCGCCGACTGGCCGATCCTGAACGCGCTGCTCAACGCCTCGTCCGGCGCCACCTGGGTGTCGGTCCACCACGGCGGCGGCGTCGGCATCGGCTACTCGCTTCACGCCGGCATGGTCATCGTCGCCGACGGCATCGCGCGAGGCCGACGAGAAGCTGCAGCGCGTGCTGACGTGCGACCCGGGCATCGGCGTCGCCCGGCACGCGGACGCCGGCTACCCCGAGGCGATCGCGACGGCGGAAGCGCAAGGGCGTGCGGATCCCGATGCGCGAGTTCGGTGACAGCGACGGGAGCGGCCGCCGGTGACCACGGCTTGCCGGTCCATCTTCCAACAGCGGATGCGTGCCACGCTCCTCGACGACGAGGCGCGCATCCCGGTGATCCTCGGCCTCTGCGGGACCGGGCGGACGACGCTGCTCCACCGGCTCCAGGCGGACCTCGGCCGCCGGGCAGTCCCAGTACGTCAACGTCGAGCGCACGGCGACGACGCCCGAGCGGTTTCTCAAGGCCCTCACCACCTCGTCTCCCTTTGGCGAGTCGCGCGACGTGACGCGGCCCTCCTCGCCGCGGGAGGCGTTCGACGCGGTGCTCGGCTTCCTCTCGAGCGCGCGCTGCGCGGACGGCCGGCCGCCACGTTCCTGCTCGACGAGGTGCTGGAGTTCCGCACGTTCGAGAGCTTCCCGGGCCTGCGCCGCGCGCTGCCCGAACTCCTCGCGGTCCTGGCCTCGACGTCCAACCGCTTCGTGCTCGACCTCGCGCTACGTGACGCGATCGGAGCGCGCGCTCGCGACCGCCTCGCCGCATTTCGTCGTCGTGCCGATGCCGGCGCTGTCCGCGGACGAGGTCGCAGGCGATGCTGGTGGACGCGACGGCGCCAGCTGCGACGCCGCCGCGTGGCGAAGCCGCAGATCGGCGGCACGGCACTCCGCGTCCAGGCTCGCGTTGCCGACTCGTGTCGCGCCGGCGCAGGCCGTCCGCGCTACGCCGGCGCGCATCGCGGACGCGATGGCCGCGACGCCGGCGGCCGGCCGCCGCGACCCGGTCAGCGGCGCTCGCGCGCGCTGCTCGGCCCGGGCGGACGCCTCGTCGACGCTCTGCGGCTACAGCTACGAGCTGCGCCTGCACCGCGCGCGCGGCTACGGCGCGCTGAAGGCGATCCTCGAGATCCTCTGCGGAGCACGAACCGCTCACGCTCACCGAGATCTCGCAGCGCCTGGGGCGCACGCCGGGCTCGACCAAGGACTACCTGTCCTGGCTGGAGGACGTGGACCTGGTGTCGGTGCACCGGAAGCGCTACCGCTTCCGCGACCCGCTGCTGCGCGTGTGGGTGCCGGCTGCACTGCCGGGCGCAGGAGCCGACGGCGGAGGAGATCGCAGGCGAGGTGCAGGGTACGCGAAGCCTGCGACGGCTGCCTGAGCAACGGCTGAACCGTGGCCTTGCGATCAGCCGTGCGCGGGCGACGCGAGGCTCCGAGCTCATCGAGTTCGGACGTTCAGCCCTGCTCACTCCGGTACACGTCAGCCCCAGTTGTTCCAACGCCTGGCGCGCCGCTTCCTGCTCCGCCGCCTTCTTGCTCGCGCCCCGCGCCGAGCCCATGACGCTCGCCTGCCACGCGCACCTCGACGTGGAAGATCTTGCGGTGGTCCGGGCCGCTCTCCGCGGCGACCGTGTATTCCGGCAGCGGCAGCTCGCGCGACTGCACCGATCTCCTGCAGCGCCGACTTGTAGTCGCGCCCCCAGAACTCCGGGCTCCGCACGTCCTCGAGCCGCTCGCTGAACTCGCGCTGCGATGAAGCCCCGCGCCGCGTCGATGCCGCCGTCGAGATAGAGCGCGGCGATCACCGCCTCGTAGCCGTCGGCGAGCAGCGCCTGCTTGTTGCGGCCGCCCGTCTTCTCCTCGCCCCGCCCGAGCGCAAGGTACTCGCCCGAGTCCCAGCTCCTCGGCCGAGATCGCCGAGCGTCGCGGTCGAGACCAGCGACGCCTTGATCTTCGACTTCTGGCCCTCGTCGAGCTGCGGGAAGTCGCGGAACAGCAGGTCGGCCATCACGAAGCCGAGGACGGCGTCGCCGAGGAACTCGAGCGACTCGTTGTCCACCGTGCCGCCGGAGGCGTCCTCGTTGGCGCGCGAGCGGTGCGTGAGCGCCCGTTCGAGCAGCTGCGGGTCGGCGAATCGATGGCCGATCCGCTCCTCGAGCGCAGACAGGTCGCGTCCCTCCGCCAGTCTCACCACCTCCCCCGCGACGGCGCCGCGTTCCCTGCTGCGCGATGATGTCACGCGCCTCGTCGGCCTGGCCGGCGGAGACCGAGACCCGGACCTCGCCCAGGCCGTCGATGCTGAGCGGGAAGACGGCGTGCGTCAGGTCCGACGAGAGCGCGGCGTAGATGCCGTGCGCCTCGAGGAGCCCGCGCACGATGCTCGCCTCGATGTCCGAGTGGGTCCGGAAGATGACGGCCAGCGGCGGCGCGCCCGGCCGCGCCGGGTTCACGGCCGTCCATCGTCGAACCCCGCGGTCACCGCCGCCCGGCACGAATTCCTCCACCTTGAGCAGGATCATCGTCATGTCGTCGTGCTGCGGCGCCCCGGCCCGGAACGCCTCGATCTCCCGCAGGATCCGTTCCCGCAGTTCCTCGACCGGCAAGTGGCCGTGCTCGCTGACCAGTTCGGCCAGGCGTGCCTCGCCGAACATGTCCCCCTCGGGGTTCATCGCCTCGCTGATCCCGTCGGTGAAGAGCACGATGGCGTCGCCGCGCTCGAGCGGGATCGTGTCCTCCACCAGCATCTTCTCGAACATCTCGCCGTGGTCGATGCGGAGGCCGAGGACGAGGCCGTCCGGGGTGTGGATGTCCACGGGCCTCCCCCCCGAGTCGGCCCGCTTGTGGATCAGAGGAGTGTGGCCGGCGCGCGCGTAGACGAGCTGCCGGGCCGCCGAGATCCAGCACGCAGTAGGTCATCGTGATGAAGCTGCGGCTGTCCAGGTGATCCGCAGATGACGCGGTTGGCGGTGAGAAGCAGTTGGCGCGGCGAGGGGCACGTTCGGCTGAGCGAGAGGATGACCCCCTTCAGCTCCGCCATGTAGAACGCCGCCGAGGTGCCCTTGCCCGACACGTCGGCGATGAGGATCGCCAGCCGGTTCTCGTCGATGGGCAGGAAGTCGAAGTAGTCGCCGCCCACCTCGCGCGCCGGCACGCAGAGCGCGCTGACCTCGAGACCCGGCACCGCGAGCTTCCCGTGCGGCAGCAGCGACATCTGGATCTCGCGCGCGATGCGCAGCTCCTCCTCGAGCCGCTTCTTCTCGGCCGCCTGCAGCAGCAGGTCCTCGATGCTGCCGGTCATCTCGTTGAACGACTCGGCCAGCTCGCCGAGCTGGTCTTTCGCGCGGACCGCGATGCGGTGGCTGAAGTCGCCGACGCGGACGCGCTCGGTGCCGGCGAACAGCTCGTGGATCGACCCGGTGATGGACCGCGCGAGCGCGAGGCCCATCACCAGCGCGGCCGCCTCGATCAGCAGGAACAGCACGGCGAGCATGAAGAGCACGATGAGCAGGGCGCTGCCGAAACTCACCTGGCCGATCCGCGCCTGCGTGGCCGACACCCGGTCGTAGATGTCGGCGATGTTCACCTCGATCTGCGCGGCCCCGTTGCGCGGCTCGCCGGTCGCCCAGTCGGTGTATTCCAGCCAGGCCACCCAGGAGATGCGCCGCTTGCCGCTGGCCGGCGCGTCGGCCGTCCGCGACGCCGTCGAAGATGACGCCGCGCCCGCCGGCTCCGCGGTCGTCGCCGGCGCCTGCGCCTGGGGCTCTCTGGCAGGCGTGGTGCCCGTCTTTTCCGCGGGTGAGTGGTCGTCGGCGTCGCCGGTCGAGACGTCCCCCCCGACGCCGGTGGTGACCGCGTCGATCTTGACGCTCGTCTCCTCGCGGATCCGCTCCACGAACCGGTCGTTCTTCGGAATGTCGACGACGACGGCGTAGCTGGGCCGCGCCATGTCCGGGAGTCCGACGCCGCGCAGCACGAGATCCACTTCCGACGAGCGGCGGCCGGGCGCGCTCGACGGGGCGGCGATGGCGCCGCCAAATCCGCTGCAGTTCACCCATGCGGGCAGCACGACCGGCTTCGCGACGTGATCCCACGGCCCGGCGTATTGCGGCGTGACGCCCCCCGGGGGAACGGCGGGGCCGGCAGCTTGCGGCGCCGGCAGGTCGCGGCTGGCCGCGGCGAGGCCAGGCAGCGCGCCCGTTCGACCCTTGGCGCTCCGGCTGCCGATGCACGGCTCCGGCCCGGTCGGCACGACCGCGATCGACGCGCCCGGGTAGCGCGAGGCGAGGGCCAACTCCCGCTGAGCGAGGATCGCGCCAGCACCATGCGGCCCCGGGCCGCGCTGGATCTCGATGGCGGTCATGCGCGCGAGGTAGACGGCCTCGTTGGTGACGTTGGTGACGCCGTTCCTGACCAGGTACGACCCGACGTTGAGGAACAGGACGAGGCCGGAGACGACGAAGAACGACACGATCAGCAGCGCCGGAACAACCCCGATGAAGATGTACGAGAGGATCAACTTGCGCCGGACACGCCACAGGAGGCGCCGCTTGGCCCGGATGATGAGGCGATAGAACACGTAGCCGGCCGCCGCGATCAGTGCGAGGCTGCCGATGGCGTCGAGCACGCCGACAAACGCGGGAGCGGTGCCGGCGGCGAGCCGGACGAGTGCGGCAAAACTCTTGAGGACGAGGCCGGCGATGAGCAGGCGGCCCGGCCAGGTGCCGGTGAGCGCCGACACGAACAGCGCCGCGCGGCCGGGCACGGGCCCGGGCAGCTGCGGTGGTGCGGCGGGCAGAGGCTCAGCGGGACTCATGCGAACGGCAGGATCATATCAACTTTGCGGCGGCGCCGGAGGCGTTTCGGTCGAGTCGCGCAGCCACCCGAGATAGGCGGCGCTCCCGCCGGCGAGCGGCATGACAACGAACTCCGGGACCTCGTAGGGATGGAGCTCGGCGACGCGACGTTCGAGCGCCTCGAGCCGCGCGGTCGTCGTCTTGATGATCACCTGGCGCTCGCGCTCGCGCTCGACTGCGCCATGCCACGAGTAGACCGACTCCATCTCCGGCAGGACGTTGACGCACGCGGCCAGGCGCTCGCCGACGAGGGCGCCGGCAAAGGCCGCCGCGTCGGTCGCGGCCGGCCAGGTTGTGAGGACGATGATGGCAGCCGGCTGGTCCATGTGGCGCAAACCTCCCATCCGTGGCGATCACCGCGAGGCTCCGTGGTGCCAGGCTCGAGGCCGTATGGCGCAAACCTCGGGCCGTGTGACGCAAACTTCGAGGCTGTGTGGCGCAAACATCCAGGCTGTGTGGCGCAAATCTCCAGCTTTGCGGTCTCGAGCCCCACTTTGATGTTGAGTTTTTTCGAAACTGCGGTAAAACCTTATGTTGATCATTTCGAATTGTCCACCATGAGCGAGACCGGGCGGGTACAGGCAAGCGCGAGGCGGCACGAGGGCGCGGCAGCGGCGCCGCGCCGGCGCTCGATCGCGACGCTGGCGATCCTCCTGGTGGCCTTGGTGCTGTTGCTGGACGGAATCGCTGGCGAGCGCGGGTGGCTGGCGAACCGACGGGCGGCCGCGGCGTACCGCGAGGCGCAGCAGGCGCTCGAGGACGCGCGCGCGCAAAACGCCGCACTGCGCGAACAGGCGCGGCGGCTGCAGCACGACCCGGCGGCGATCGAGGAGGCGGCCCGGAGTCAGCTGGGCCTGATGAAGAAGGGCGAGAAGGTCTTCATCCTCCGCGACAGGAAGTAGAAGAGCGGCGGGTCTTCAGACCCGCGCTGGTGGTCGGCCCGATCGTTTGACTGTCGGGCCGGATGCTGGTATCGTTCTTCCGCGGGGTGGAGCAGTCCGGTAGCTCGTTGGGCTCATAACCCAAAGGTCGCAGGTTCAAATCCTGCCCCCGCAACCATTTGTACCGGCACGAAAAGGTCGCCTGTTTCTGGCGACCTTTTCGTTTCTTGGGCGGCAGTCAGCATCGCGGCCAGATTTCCCCTCAGCTCGACCCGGAGCCGGCCGTCATCCGGAGTCAGGACGATCGAATCGATAAGCCCCCGGAGCATTTCCGAGGCCTGCACTCGCGTGTCCTCGCGCTGGAGCGCTGACGCGAGTTCCTCCACCTTCCCACGGTAGAGGTCGGCCATGCTCGGGTGAAGAAGCGGCGGCGGTTCCTCGGACGTCTTGAGCTGGGCCTCGAGTTCGTCCTTCCGATTCCCGATTGCCATCAGCTCGTCCTTCACGTCGCGGCCCCGAACACCCTCGATGATCGACTCGACGATCTTCTTGCGCCGCGCCTCCAGTTGAACCAGCTCGCGCTTCGCGGACGTCTGGCCGGCACGCTGCTCCATCCGCAACCGGTTCATCTCCTTCGCGAACTCCCGGCAGAACTCCTCGAAGAAGTCGTTGCGCATCAGCTTCTCTTGAAGCGCTCGCAGGACGCGTTGTTCCACCTCCCGCCGCGGAATCGTCAGCAAGTTCGTACAGGTGCCGCGGCCACGTGCACCGAAGC
This sequence comes from uncultured Acidobacteriota bacterium, assembly GCA_963724775.1. Lineage (GTDB taxonomy): Bacteria > Acidobacteriota > Vicinamibacteria > Vicinamibacterales > Fen-181 > CAVRWB01. The sequence goes on along the minus strand of CAVRWB010000006.1, from coordinate 146 downwards.
AGCCGAGGTGCTCGCGCGAGTACGTGATGAAACCGGCGCCGCATTCACCGCACTTCGTCAGGCCCGGAGAACAGGTACTTCGGCCGGCGGAACTGGTTGAAGCGCTTGCCATCCTCCGCGGACTTCCACTTGTGCTGCACATTGGC
>CAVRWB010000005.1:0-110579 GCA_963724775.1 uncultured Acidobacteriota bacterium | reverse complement strand
ATATCTGAACGCCACAAGAGGGTCCCTGCTGGCTCCCGTGTCTACGGGCCGGGTCAGGAGGGCGTATTATGCGGCCATGCGCTTTTCCTGGCTGGACTTCAAGGTCGGGCTCCGCTTGCTGGTGCGGTACCCGGGGCTCACCATCGTTGGCGCCCTGGCGCTGGCGGTCGGGATCGCGCTCGGCACCGTGTACTTCGAAGCCCTGGACAAGTGGCTGAACCCGCGATTGCCGGTTCGGGATGCCGGCCGCGTGGTGTCGATCGTCGACTGGGACGCGCGGGCGACCGGCCCGGAGCCGCGTGCGCTGTCCGACTTCGCATCCTGGCGAAGCCGGCTGAAGACCATCACGGACCTCGGCGCCGCCGTGATGTTCCAGCGCAACCTCATGACACAGGACCGGCGAGTGGAACCGGTGGCGGGCGCGGAGATGACGGCCAGCGCGTTCCTGGCGATGGGAACGGTCCCACTCCTGGGCCGCGTGCTCACGGCGAAGGACGAGGCGCCGGGCGAGCCGCTGGCAGTGGTCATCGGCGAGGCGGTGTGGAGAACGCGCTTCGACGGCGCGCCGGACGTGGTGGGCAGAACGGTGCAACTGGGCACCGCGACCGCGACGATCGTCGGCGTGATGCCCGACGCCTTCCGGTTCCCCCGCAATGAACGTGTCTGGATACCGCTGCGCGTGGACGGGTCCACGCTGGCCCCGCGCACGGGTCCGGCCGTCTCGATCTTCGGCCGTCTCGCGCCAGGCGCGTCCCTGCGACAGGCGCAAGCCGAGCTCGACGTGGCCGGCGACGGCCTGGCGGCGGCGAGTCCGGCGACGCACCGCGACCTGAGACCGCGCGTCACGCCTTATGGCAAGCCAGTGCTTGCCGGCGAGGTGCTGCTGTTCTCGCGAATCCTGTACGGCGCGAACACCGTGTTCCTCATGCTCCTCGCCGTCGTCAGCGCGAATGTCGCCACGCTGGTGTTCACCAGGACCGCCGCGCGCGGCTGGGAGATCGCCGTGCGCAGCGCGGTGGGCGCCACGCGCGGCCGCATCATCAGTCAGCTCTTCGTCGAGGCGCTCGTGCTGGCCGCGCTGGCGGCAGTCGTCGGCCTGCTCGTGGCGAAGCTCGCGCTGCGCTGGGCGGTCGGGCTGATGGCGGCCAGGGACGTGGTGCCGTTCTGGATCACCGCGAGCCTGTCGTGGAAGACGCTGCTGTACGCCGCGGCGCTCACGGTGTTCGGCGCGGCGATCGTCGGCATCCTGCCGGCGCTGCACCTGACGCGGACGAACGTGCTGGATGTGCTGCGCAGCGAAGGGTCGGCGCGCTGGGCGCCTCGCTTCGGCGGGTTGCGAACCACGGCCATCGTGCTGCAGGTGGCGCTCACGGTGACGCTGATGCCGCTTGCCGCCGGTGCCGTGTCCGTGTCGAACCGGTTCCAGCAGCGAGCGGACGGGATCGGCGCGGACCGGTACCTGATCGCCAACGTCGCCATGGAGCGTGAGGACGAAGCCGTCGACGCGGGCGCGTTCGCGGGGCGCGTGCGCGCGCGGCTCGACGAGATGGCCCAGCGGCTCAGGGCGGAGCCCGGGGTGGAAGCCGTCACGTTTGCCAACCGGCTGCCGGTGGAGGACCAGATCAAGCACGACATCGAGATCGATACCGCGATGGGCGCTCCCGCCGACGGCTTCCGCGCCAGCACGCTGGTGCACGTATCCCCGGGCTACTTTGCCGCATTCGGCACGCCGGTGATCGCGGGACGCGATTTCGGGCCGCTCGACTTCGACCCTGTCGGCTCTGATGGCGGTCGCGTGCTGATCGTCAACCAGTCCTTCGCCCGCTTCGTGTTCGGCGGACGCAACCCAATCGGGCAACGGATCCGGATCGGGAGCAGTGAAGACGAGATCGTCGAGGGCAAGGATTGGTACGAGATCGTCGGCATGGTCAGAGACTTCGGGTGGCAGCAATCGCCTCCGGAAGAACAGGCCCAGGCGTACCTGCCGAACCTGCCGGTGACGGGCCGCGCGAATCAACTCGTGGTGCGCGTGCAGAACCCCGTGGCCTTCAACGCGCGCCTGCGCTCGATCGCCGCGGGCGTCGATCCGACGATCCGGCTGAGCAACGTCCAGTCGCTCGCCGACGCGGGCGGCGGCGGGGCCACCTTCTTCTGGACGGTGACGGCGGTCGCCTGGCTGGTGTCGCTCGTCGTCCTGCTGCTCTCGGCCACCGGCATCCACTCGCTGATGTCGTTCACCGTGTCGCAGCGGACGCGCGAAATCGGCATCCGCGCCGCGCTCGGCGCCCAGCAGGGACGGATCGTGGCCGCGATCTTCTCCCGCGCGTTCGTGCAGATTGGCGCCGGCGTGCTCCTCGGCAGCGTGCTGCCCGCCGTGGTGGCGGCCCGGTCCGACTTCCAGCAACTGTTGTTCCTCCTGGCCGCCGACATGGTCATGCTGCTAGCGGGGCTGGCCGCCTGCGCGGTTCCGCTGCGCCGCGCGCTGCGGATCAATCCGGCCGAGGCCTTGAGAGCGGAAGGCTGACGGCTCGAGGCGTTTTCGGGCTGCCCCGGGTGTTTGACCAACCGCGACACGTATGTCGTCGGCATCGGCATCAACGGCGAGCGGGATCCGTCGCCGCGCTCGAAGTAGGGCGAGATTGCTGCCTCCGGCCTCCCTCCGTCACACCGGCCGGTCAGCTCCGACGTCTGGGAAGCGAAGGGCGCCCCGACGCAGTAGAATGCCGGGCATGAAAAAGCTCGTCTTGCCCGCGCTTCTCCTCTGGGCCGCGACGCTCGCCCTCATCGCCCAAACCAGGATCCCCGGCAAGTCACCTGTCAAGGATGCCCGTCCGCCCTTTTCCATCGTCGAAGCGAGCGTCGCCGACATGCGCGCCGCGATGGAGCAGGGTCGCGCGACGTCGCGCGAGCTGGTGCAGCAGTGCCTGGCCCGCATCGCCACCTACGAAGAAGGCCTCAACGCCGTCATCGCGGTGAACCCGAAGGCGCTCGAGGAGGCGGAGGCGCTGGACCGCCAACGGGCGCAGGGCAAGGTCCTCGGCCCGCTCCACGGGATTCCGATCGCGCTCAAGGACAACATCCACACCATCAACATGCCGACGACGGGCGGCGCCCTGGCCTTCGAAGGACTCGTCGCGCCGTACGAGGCGACGCTCGCGAGGAACCTGCGCGAGGCCGGCGCCGTCATCATCGCGAAGACCGTGATGACGGAACTCGCGAACTGGGTGGCGACAGGCATGCCGGGCAACTACAGCGCCCTCGGCGGGTACGGCATGAACCCATACGATCGCCGCCGCGACCCGCGCGCAGCCGACGGGCGACGGGCGGCCAGCGATGGGCACCGGCGGGTCGAGCTCCGGCATCGGGACGGCCGCCAGCTTCTGGGGTGCGAATGTCGGCACCGAGACCTCGGGCTCCATCCTCAGCCCGGCGAACGCGACGATGCTCGTCGCCGTCAAGCCAACGGTGGGGCGGATCAGCCGCTACGGCGTCATCCCGATTACCGCGGACCAGGACACGCCGGGCCCGATGGCTCGCAGCGTGGCCGACGCCGCGGTCATGCTGGGCGCCCTCGAAAGCGCCGCGCCCGACCCGAATGACGCAGCCACGAAGGCGTGCGCGCCGCCGCCCGGCCGCGACTACACGCGGTTCCTCAACCCGGCGGGCCTCAAGGGAGCCCGCATCGGCATTCCTCGCACCTACTACTACCAGCCCACGGCGCCGCCCGGCGCGACGGAGCCGCGGGGCGGCCTCAACGCCGCGCAGTCGAAGCTGATGGAGGAAGCCATCGAGACGCTCCGACACCAGGGCGCGGTCATCGTCGACCCCGCGGACATCCCGAGCGTCGTGACGACCGACGCGTCGAAGAACCTCCTGCAGTGGTCCACCTGCGGGGGCCTCGACAACGCCAAGGGCAAGGACGCGGACTGCTCGGTGGTGTTCAAGTACGGGATGAAGCGCGACTTCAACGCCTGGCTCACGTCGCTCGGGCCGTCGGCGCCGGTGAAGACGCTCACCGAGCTGCGGTTGTGGAACGTGGCGCACCAGCGGATGGGCGCGATCAAGTACGGCCAGGCGCTGCTCGACATCTCCGACGAGATGGACGTGCGCGGCGACCGCGCGCGGTACGAGGCCGACCGCGAGAGGGACATCCGGCTGAGCGCCACGGAGGGAATCGACGCGGTGATGAAGGCGCACAAACTGGATGCCCTGCTCTTCCCGGGAGCGAGCGGGGCCTCGATTGCGGCCAAGCCGGGCTACCCGACTGTGATCGTGCCGTTCGGGTTCGTCGAAGCCGGCGCGGGGCCGGCGGGCCGCGGCGGCGCGTCAACGCCGGTGACGGGGGCGGGCGGCCGGGGCGAATCAGCCTACCCCGAGGGATTCGGCCCGAAGCCATCGCCGTTCGGCGTGAGCTTCACGGCAGGTGCCTGCAGCGAGCCGAGGCTGATCGAGCTGGCCTTCGCCTTCGAACAGGCGACGAAGAAGCGGGTGCCGCCGGCGTTCTGAGGGCGCTGCGGGGCCATCGGTGCACGTGGCCGGCCTGCTCTTCCTGAAACGCTCGACGGTCCCCCGGCATCCCGTAGAGCAAGGCTAAAGCCTCGCGCCGACCGAGGACTCTTGGCACACTGTCACTGATAGGAGCAGGGCTCAGAGGTAGCCAGCCGCGTATCAGCGGTCGGCACAAGGCTTCAGCCTTGTGCAGCAACAGACAGGGGGCTGCTACAGCGACGGTTCATTCCGTCCTTTTCCCGGGCGTGGACGTCTTACGTAGAATCAGGGAAGAAGAGACCGAATGCGAATAGCTGTCGGCGGCTCGTTCATCCTTGCATTTTCTCTGGCGGCTTCTGCGGGAGCGCAGCAGTCCGATCCGCGCATATCCGTTGAATCGTTGCGGGTGGCTCTACAAAAGCCACAACAGCCGTCGATCTTGATCCCCGCCGTCCCTCCGTGGGTTGCTCCGGGCGCCACACCACTCGGGATTCTGACATTCGTTCCCCCAGACACGAACGGCCAGATGGTCAACGTCCTCTTTCCAGTCGGTGAACTGATGTCCCGTGCCGCGCACGCCGTATCTACCGCCCGTCGTCGGCGTGCCGAACGAAAAGCACACGAGGAAGTTTTGCGCGAGCTTCGGGATTTCCAGGCACAACGACCGACGCGATAAACCGCCTTGGTGAGAGTTGACTCCTTCGTGGCCCCGCTCACTTTTCGACTGACACACGGCAGACCATCCGCCGCAGTCGCACCTCTGGGTTCCTTCTGGTCGCGGCTTGGCTTCCGGCCCGACGGGCGTCGCGGGTCGACCCGGCCCAGGCTCTGAAGGTCGAGTGAGCCGCGTTGCGAAGCTCCCTGGAACCGGCTCACCCAACGAGGCAAGGCGATTGGTTACAGGACGCGCACCCGCCGCCCCATTGCCGCACCTCCAGTAACGCAAGCGTCACGAATGCTCGGAGACGCGCTAGACTACGCCCGGCAGGAATGAATCTTCATCGAAACTCGCTCACTCCAACTGTCCAGACGAGGTTCTTATGGCGCGTCTCCGTGTGATGGCCCGCGGCCGGTGTCCATTCGCCGTGCTCGTGCTCTTCGTGGCGCTCTTCGTTCCGGGCGTCCTTGCGCAGACCGCCCCCGCAGCGGCCAAGCGACCGATGACGTTTCTCGACGTCCAGAAGATGCGGCAGGCCGGCTCGCCTGCGCCCAGCCCGGACGGGAAGTTGCTGCTCTACACCGTCAGCACGCCGGACTGGAAGGAAGCGAAGGCGCAGACCGACGTCTACCTCGTCTCGATCGAGAAGGGTGTGCCTTCCACGCGGCAGATGACGTTCACCAAGGACAAGAACGAAACCGAGCCTCGGTGGCTGAAGGACAGCGCGTCCTTCATCTTCGCGTCGAACCGCGAGGCGCCGTCCTCCGCCGCGACACAGAACCAGCTATACCTCATGCGCGTCGATGGCGGCGAGGCGCGCAAGATCACCGACGCGAAGGAAGGGGTGACGACGTTCGCCCTCAGCAAGGACGGCAAGTGGCTCGTCTACCGCAGCGGCAAGGCGGGTGAGGAGCAGCTGTACCGCCTGCCGGTGGACGGTATCGACCTCGCCGTGCCGGAGGCGCTGACGAAGCAGGCCGCGGGCGTCGGCGCGTGGAAGTGGGCGCCCGACGGCAAGCGGATCTACTTCACTGGCCCGGAGACCCCCGACCCGGACGAGAAGGCGCGGCGGGAGAAGAAGTTCACCGTCGATATCCGCAACGCGGAGACCCCGCTCGCGAGCCTGTGGGCGGTCGACATCCAACCGCGCAAGGTGACGCAGCTCACCAAGGACTCCACGATCGCCGTTGCCGATGTCACCATCTCCGCCGACAGCAAGTGGGTGGGCTTCCGTGGCGTGTCGGCCGACCGATACAAGCGCAACATCACCGAACAGAACATCAACAGCGACCCGTTCCTGCTGAACGCGACGACCGGCGAGGTCGAGCGCCTGACGAACAACGTCGAGGTCGGCGAGAGCGCGCCGACCTTCTCGCCCGACAGCCGCCTGGTTGCCGTATCCGCCCCGGACGAGCTCGAGAAGTACACGATGAAGAACCAGCGCCTCTACCTGCGCCCGGTCGCCGAGAAGGGCGGCAAGTGGCGCAAGCTGGGGGCCGGCTACGACGGCGACGTCACCGCCGACTTCTGGTCGAAGGACGGCCACACGATCTACTTCAACGATGGCATCCGGGCGACCACGCAACTGTTCGCGCTCGACGTGCCGAAAGAGGCCGTCCGCCAGTTGACCAACGAGAAGGCCGCGCTGACCGTGACGCAGGACGAGGACACGGGCGTGATCCTCATCGACTATTCCGACGGGGCGACCCCGCCGACCACGTTCACCGCGCCGTCGATGCAGGCGCTGGCGACCCGCGCGAGCTGGATCGCGCTGACCGACGCGAACCCCGCAGGTGCGGGGCTTCGCGCTCGGCGAGCAGGAGGAGTTCACCTGGAAGTCGAAGGACGGCAAGACGGTCGGCGGCGTCCTCGTCAAGCCGGTCGGTTACCAGCCCGGCGAGCGCTACCCGCTGATCGTCGCAATCCACGGCGGCCCCGCTGCCGCTGACGTCCTCCGCTTCAACGGCGGCTATGGCGCGCAGGTGTATGCGGGCGCCGGCTACGTCGTCCTGCAACCGAACTACCGCGGCTCCACCAACTACGGTGAAGCCTTCAAGAACGGCATCGTCGGCAACTACTTCGCGCCCGGCTTCGACGACATCATGACGGGCGTGGACGCCCTCATCGCGCAGGGCCTGGTGGACGGCGCGCGCATGGGCGCGCTCGGCTGGAGCGCGGGCGGGCACTGGTCCAACTGGATCCTGACGCACACCGACCGCTTCAAGGCGATCAGCTCCGGCGCCGGCACGTCCAACTGGATCTCGATGTACGCCCAGAGCGACGTGCAGCGCAACCGCCAGTTCTACCTGGGCGACAAGCTGCCGTACGACGACTTCGACGCCTACTGGGTGCAGTCGCCGCTCAAGTACATCAAGAACGCCAAGACGCCGACGATGATCCACGTCGTCGAAGGCGACCCGCGCGTGCCGAGCCCGCAGTCGGTCGAACTGCACATGGCGCTCAAGCGCCTCGGCGTGCCGACGGAACTGTTCATGTACCCGGGGCAGAGCCACGGCATTCCCGACGCGCGCAACCAGTTCGTGAAGAGCATGGCGGAGATGGCCTGGATGGATTACTACGTCCGCGGCCAGGGGAAGAAGTTCGCCTGGCGCTCCGTGCTCGACACGCTGGAAGACGCCAAGGCCAAGCCGGCAACCACGGCGGGTGAGGAGAAGAAGTAGCGGTCCGCGACATGGTCAATGAGCACACGCCCGCTGTCATGCGGGCAGCACGACCCATCGGCGCGACGATTCTCGTGGCGTGCGGCCTGCTGGTCCTGGGAGGCTCGATGGCGACGGCGCAGAACAAGGCGGACGAGCCGGTGCGCCCCGACTGGTGCAGGGATTTGCCTCGCCCCGAGTACAAGGCGCTGCCGCGCGTAGGCTCCGATCCGTGGTTCGAGGTGTACCGCGTGCACCCGGGAGTCTTCGCGATCTACGAGCCGCGTCAGTGGGAGGAAGTCATCTCCTACCTGGTCGTCGGCGAACAGCGAGCGCTCCTCTTCGACACGGGCCTTGGTATCGGGAGGATGCGCGCCGTCGTGTCAGGGCTGACGAAGCTTCCGGTGACCGTGCTCAACTCCCACACCCACTTCGACCACGTGGGCGGCAACGCCGACTTCGCGGACGTTCTCAACGTCGACTCGGCGTACGCGCGCGCCAACGCGTCCGGAGCCACGAACGCGTACGGCGTACGTGACGCCCTCGCCCCCGAGAGGTTGTGCGGCCCGCTGCCGCGCGGCGTCACCCGGGACACGTACCGCATCCGCCCGTGGAAAGCGTCGCGGATGATTGGTGATGGGGAGCGCATCGAGCTGGGGGGCCGAACGCTCGAGGTGCTGCTGACGCCCGGCCACACGCCGGACTCGGCGTGCCTGCTCGACCGGGCGAACCGTCTCCTCTTCACGGGCGACACCTTCTACCTTGGACCCATCTACCTCTACGTCCCTGAAACGGACGCCGACGCCTATGGGACGTCCGTGAGCCGGCTGGCGCAACTCGTCCCCCAACTGGATCTCGTCCTGCCTGGACACAACGTGCCGGTCGCGGAACCCCGCTACCTGTCGCGCCTCCAGAAGGCGCTGGCGGACGTGAGGGCAGGAACGGCCATGCCGGTCGTGACCGGCGACTACGCCGAGTACCGCTTCGACGGCTTCTCACTGCTGATGACAACGGCCGCAAAGAAATAGCCGACGGGGCGGCCGGCTCGGCAAGAACGCGCCGAAGGCCCCTTGGTCAGGCTGAGTCCTTCGATGCGCAAATACGGCAACGTACTGCGCCCTCAGGACTAAGTGGCTGAGCCCTGCTAGCACGAGCACGAGCCACGTGAAGCGAAGCGATTCGTGGCCGTACTTGCGAGTCGAAGCACTGAGTCGCGCTGAAGGGATTGTCGATTGGCTCGAGCCGGCTCGCTCGGGCCTCGACGGAACGTCAGTGAGTGCGCCCGCTCGCCGTCCTCGTGAACGCCTCCGCAACCTTCAGGCCGAGCGGGGCAATGCCCTTGGCGTGCGACACGTTGGTGGTGACGGCAATCACCAGGCCGAGATCCGGGAACGTCTGGAACGACGTGGTGCCACCCATGGAGCTGCCGGCATGACCCAGCAGCCGTGCCGGCGCACCGCCAAGCTGGATGCTCTCGACCTTCCAGCCCAGCGCGTATCCCGTGGAAGCCCCCGACTCGAGTTGGAGCGGCGTCTGGAGGGCGGCAATCGTCTCGGCCTTCAGCAGCCCGGGCTTCAGCATCGCCGACCCAAACCGCACCAGGTCCGAGGGCGTGGAGACAAACGCGCCCGCGCCGCCATAGCACGAGTAGTCCGCCACGGGCGCGTCCTGGAGGCCGAGGTCGGTGCGCATGGCCGTTCGCGGGAAGTAGAACGATGCCCGGTCCGGGACTCCGTCGGCGTCGGGTATGGTCCTGTCCATGCCGATCGGCTCGAACACCTCCCGGTGCATGAACGTGAGAAACGGCTCCGCCGCCGCGGCCTCGACCACCGCGCTGACGAGGATCCAGCCGTAGACCGAGTAGCGGTACTCCGTCCCGGGCCGGAACCGCAGCGGGTCGCTGTCGAAGATCGGCACGACGTCGTCGAAACCGGAGCAGTGGCGATCAGGCATGCCCTCGTGTTGGATGCCCGCCACGTGGCCCATCAACTGGCGAGTGCTGAACGGCCACTGCTTTGCGGGAAACTCGGGAACGTACCGCTGGACCGGGGCATCGAGGTCGATGCGCCCCCGCTCGTGAAGCAGGCCGACGGCCGCCGCCGTCAGCGGCATCGAGACGCTGCCGATGCGGAACCGCGTGAGCGGCGTCACCGTCGCGCGGCGCTTCACGTCGGCCCAGCCGAAGCCCTCGGCCCAGACGATCCGACCCTCATGCGCGACGGCCACCGAGAGGCCCGGCAGGTTTTCCTCGACGACCAGGGAGCGCGCCAGGCGCCTGGCCTCCTCGACGGCGCCCGAGTAACGCTCGGCTGGCGCGGCGGCTGCCGTCGACGGCAGGGAGCCGGGATCGGTGTGCACGGACATGGTGGAGACGAAGAAGATCACCGCCCCGCCCACGGCGAGGATTGCGCCGGCGAACAGGACCGCGAGCGTCGCCTCTGAGCGGCGCGATGTCGATCGACTCATGACCCGGGGCCTTTGCGGGAACCGCGCACCAGGTAAAGAGGTGCGTCGGGAGGTTCCAGTACGCCGTCTACTTTGCCACACAAAGCATGACCTGGCAAGACTCCCGGCATTCACGAAGGCTCAGGGCTCAAGGCTCAAGGCCCAGGGCGCGGTCCACCCAACCGACCGGTCCGGTAGACTATCTAATGAGACGGCGCGGGCTGCCGGTCCGTCCAGACCATGACCTTGAAGGAGTGTTCAAATGGCATCCGACCTTCGCCTTGCGGTCCGCGCGCTCCTCAAGAGCCCGGCCTTTGCACTGACCACGATCCTGGTGCTGGCGCTCGGAATCGGTGCGAACACCGCGATCTTCGGCCTCGTCAACCAGGTCCTGCTCCACCCGCCCGGCATCTCGGACCCATCTCGCGTCGTCGCGCTGCGGGCACGGTACCTCAAGCTGAACATGAGCAGCATCTCCGTGTCCCAGCCCGACGTCCTGGACGTCGAGCGGAGCCGCGACGTGTTCCAGTCCGCCGCGGCCGGCACGCAGGCCGACCTCAATTTCACGGGCGCGGAGGTGCCCGAGAAACTGCTTGGCGGCGCCGTCTCCGTGCGCTGGTTCGACGTGCTGGGGGCGCGCCCGTTGCTCGGCCGCACCTTCCGCGCCGAGGAAGACCAGCCGAACGGTTCGCCGGTCGCGATCCTGGCGCACGGGACCTGGATGCGGCTGTTCGGCGGCGACCCCGGGATCCTCGGGCGGACCATCCCGCTGAACCAGAAGCCCTACAAGGTCATCGGCGTGATGGGACCCGATTTCCGGTGGCCCCGCGAGGCCGATCTCGTGGGTGCCGCTGGCCCTCCCGCGCGAGGAGTTCACCGAGGACCATCGATTCCACGAGCACCTCGCCGGCGTGGCCCGACTGATCCCCGGCGTCTCGTTCGAACAGGCGGCGGCGCGCGTCAAGCTCTTGTCGGATCGATTGCGGAACGGCGGCACGGAGAACGGCGCCTATGCCAAGGACGCCGAGTGGGGCATGTTCCTGCTGCCGATGACGAATTTCATCGCGGGCCAGACGCGCACGCCGATGCTGGTCCTGCTTGGCGCGGTCGGCCTGGTGCTCCTCATCGCCTGCGCCAACATCGCGGGCCTCATGCTCGCCCGCACCGCCAGCCGGATCAACGAGGTGGCCGTGCGCGCGGCCCTCGGCGCGAGCAGCTGGCAGCTGATTCGGAGTACCTTCGCCGAGGCCCTCGTTCTCGCCGCGTGCGGTGGGATGCTGGGGCTCGGCCTCGCCTACCTCGGCATGCAGCTGCTCCTCGTCGCCGCGCCCGAGCGGGCGGTGGTCGGCCTCGCGGCCAGGATCGATCTTCGCGTGCTGCTGTTCACCGCGACGATGACGATTGCAGCCGGCCTGCTGTTCAGCCTGGCACCTGCGTGGCAGGCATGGCGGACGGCGCCTGCCGAATACCTGAAGGCGGGCGGGCGCTCGGGCGCCTCGGGACGCGTGCGGTACCGGCTGCGTGCCACGCTCGTGGTTGGCGAGACCGCGCTGGCCCTGGTGCTGCTGGTAGGCGCGGGGCTTCTGCTGCGCAGCTTCGCGCGCCTGCAGGAGGTCGATCCCGGCTTCGATCCGCGCGAGCTCGCGACGACCAGCCTGTCGCTACCCGAGGCCCAGTACAAGGAGCCTGAGAAAACCGCGGCGTTCTATCAGGCGCTCACGGACCGCCTGGGCACACTTCCCGGCGTGACCGCGGCAGCCCTCGGATTTCCGCTGCCGTTCAGCGGGAACGACTCGTCGGCCTCGTTCTTGATCGAGGGCCGGACGAGCGGTCCGGGCGACCCCGGTCCGCATGGCCACATCCGTCTCGTGACGCCCGGGTACTTCGCCGCCATGCGCATCCCGGTCAGGCGCGGCCGCGTGTTCGACGCCACGGACCGGCCGGGCAGCGCCCCGGTCGTCGTGATCGACGAGAACCTGGCGCGCCAGTACTGGCCGCACGAGGACCCGATCGGGCGTCACATGCGCAACGGGTCGCGGCGGCCGTGGTCCACGATCGTCGGCGTCGTCGGACACGTGAGTCACGGGGATCTCTCGACCGACGACACCAAGGGCACGTACTACTACTGCACGTTCCAGGAGCCCGAACGGATGACCGGGGTCGTCGTCCGCACCCGGCCGGGGACGCCCAACCCGGCGCGAGCGATCCGCGAGGCGGTCCGCGCGCTGGATCCCTCGCTGCCCGTGGATCGACAGCTCTCGATGGACACGCTCGTTGCCAACTCGCTCGCTGCCCGTCGCTTCGTCATGCAGCTGCTGGCGTTCTTCGCCGCCGTGGCGCTTCTGACGGCGGCCCTCGGCCTGTACGGCGTGGTGAGCTACGCCGTCACGCAGCGAACGCAGGAGATCGGGGTGCGGATGGCGCTTGGCGCCGGCCATCGCGCCGTGCTGCAGTTGATCATGGGACAGGGCCTGCGGATGGCGGCCGTCGGCGTGGCGATCGGCCTGGTGGCGGCGACATCGGCCAGCCTGCTGCTGCGCAGCCTGCTGTTCAACGTCAGCCCGATCGACCCGGTGACCTTCGGGGCCATGGTGGTCATCCTGATCGGGGCGACGCTGGTGGCCGCCTACTTGCCTGCCCGACGCGCATCACGCGTCGACCCGCTCGTGGCGCTGCGGTACGAGTAAGGACTCCACGTGGGCAGGCGGCCGCGCCACTCACCATTCTCATCATGAAAGAACGTCGCGCCTTCGGTGCTAGAATCCGCCCGTCCAGGAGTTCACAGATGCTGAAGGCTGCCCTGTTGCTCGCGTTCACCGCGCTTTTCGCCCCGGCAGTGCTGGCTCAGGACCAGCCGCTGCTCGCCTCGAGCCCGACTCTGAGCCGGACGCACATCGCCTTCGCCTACGCCGGCGATTTGTGGACGGTGCCGCGTGCCGGGGGCGAGGCGGTCCGCCTGACGGCTGGAGTGGGCACCGAGACCGGGCCCCGCTTCTCGCCTGACGGGACGACGCTCGCATTCACCGCCGAGTACGACGGCAACCTCGACGTCTACATCGTTCCGGCGACGGGCGGCGTGCCGCGGCGCCTGACCTACCACCCGGGCGCGGACTTCGTCCTCGGGTGGACGCCGGACGGCAAGCGGGTCCTCTTCGCGTCCTCGCGCATCAGCGAGAACGGGCGATTCAGCCGGCTGTTCACGATGGCGGCAGACGGGGTCTTCCCCGACGCCCTGCCGCTGCCGATGGGCAACGAGGGGGCGATGTCGCCCGACGCTGCGCGGATCGCCTACGTGCCGATCCCGCGGGCGTTCAACATCTGGAAGCGCTACCGCGGCGGCCAGGCGACGCCGATCTGGATCGCCCGCCTCGCCGACTCGAGCGTCGAGCGCGTGCCGCGCACCGACTCGAACGATTTCAACCCGATGTGGACGCCCGGCGACCCCGGCCGCGTGTACTTCCTCTCGGACCGCGACGGTCCCATCACCCTCTTCGCCTACGACACCGCCACCAAGCAGGTGGCGCGTGTCCTCGAGAACAACGGCCTCGACATCAAGTCGGCCTCGGCCGGCCCCGACGGGATCGTGTACGAGCAGTTCGGCGGCCTCTACCTGTTCGACCTCAAGGGCGGGAAGAGCCGTCGCGTGGACGTCCGCGTGGCGGCCGACCTGGTCGGCGTGCGGGCGAAGTACGAGAAGGTCGGCGCGCGCATCGCCAACTACGGCCTGTCGCCAACCGGGGCGAGGGCGGTCTTCGAGGCGCGCGGCGAGATCCTGAGCGTGCCGGCCGAGAAGGGCGACGTGCGGAACCTCACGAACTCGTCCACCGCGGCGGATCGCGACCCGGCGTGGTCGCCGGACGGCCGCTGGATCGCGTACTTCTCGGACGAGTCGGGCGAGTACGCGCTGCACCTCCGCGACCAGACGGGGCGCGGCGAGGTGAGGAAGATCGTGCTCACCAGCCCGCCGTCTTTCTACTACTCCCCGACGTGGTCGCCGGACAGCAAGAAGGTCGCCTTCTTCGACAAGCGGATGATTCTCTGGTACGTGCCGATCGAAAAGGGCGTACCCGTGAGGGTGGACGAGTCGCTCGGCGGCGGCGCCGCGACGCTCGCCCCTGCCTGGTCGCCCGACAGCCGCTGGATCGCCTACGCGAAGATGCTGCGGTCGTGGATGCGCGCGGTCTTCGTCTACTCGATGGACGACGGGAAGGCCTACCAGGTCACCGACGGGCTGAGCGACGCGCGCAACCCGGCCTTCGACGCCAGCGGCAAGTACCTCTACTTCACGGCCAGCACCAACATCGGCCCGACCAACAGCGGCCTCGACATGTCGGCCTACCCGATGCTCAGCACGCGGAGCGTCTACCTGGCGGTCCTCAAGAAGACCGATCCCTCGCCACTGGCACCCGAGAGCGACGAAGAGAAGATCGGCGGCGAGAAGCCCGACAAGCCGGCCGACAAGCCCGCCGAGGGCGACAAGCCGGCCGAGGCCAAGCCGGGCGAGAAGCCGGAGGAGAAGGGCGAAAAGCCGGCCGCGAAGAAGGAGCCGCCGCGGACCGTCGTCGACATGGACGCCATCGGCCAGCGGATCCTGGCGCTGCCGGTCTCCGAGCGGAACATCGCGGGGATCATGGCCGGGAAGGCCAACATCCTCTTCATCGTCGAGGCGCCGCTCATCACGAGGGCGATGCCGACAACCGGCCCGACGTCGCTCACCGTCCAGAAGTACGACCTCGAGAAGCGCAAGCTCGAGAAGGTGCTGGATGGCGTCAGTGGGTTCGAGGTGTCCGCCAACGGCGAGAAGATGCTCTACCGCCAGCAGCAGGACTGGTTCATCGCCTCGACGACGCAGCCGGTGAAGCCGGGCGAGGGCAAGCTCAAGACCGCCGACATGGAGGTCCGCGTCGACCCGGTCGCCGAGTGGAACCAGATGTACCGCGAGGTCTGGCGGCTCGAGCGCGATTTCTTCTACGACCCCCAGCATCACGGCCTCGACCTGAAGGCCACGGCGAAGAAGTACGAGCCGTACCTGAAGAGCGTGGCGCACCGCTCGGATCTCAACTACCTGTTCGGCGAGATGCTCGGCGAGCTGACCGTCGGGCACCTGTACATCGGCGGGGGCGACACGCCCGAGGCGAAGCGCGTCCCCGGCGGGCTGCTCGGCTGCGATTTCTCGATCGAGAACGGGCGCTACCGGTTCGCCCGCGTCTTCAACGGCGAGAACTGGAACCCGAACCTGCGCGCGCCGCTCACGCAGCCCGGCGTCAACGTCCAGGCCGGCGAATACCTGCTCGCCGTCAACGGGCGGGATCTCACCGCTGCCGAGAACGTGTACAGCCGCTTCGAGGACACGGCCGACAAGTCGGTGGTCCTCAGGGTCGGCCCGAACGCGGACGGCTCGAACACGCGCGACGTGACCGTCGTGCCGGTCCCGAGCGAGTCGAACCTCCGGTACCTGGCGTGGATCGAGGGGAACCGCCGGAAGGTGGACGCGATCAGCGGCGGGAAGCTGGCGTACGTGCACCTGCCCGACACCGCGAGCGGCGGCTACACGAACTTCAACCGCTACTACTTCGCGCAGATCGACAAGGACGGCGCGGTCATCGACGAGCGGTTCAACGGCGGCGGGTCGGCGGCGGACTACATCGTGGACGCGCTGAAGAAGCCGGTGCTGAGCTACTGGGCGGCGCGCGAAGGCATGGACGCGACGACGCCGGCCGGCGTGCTGCAGGGACCGAAGGTGATGATCACCAACGAGTTCGCGGGTTCCGGCGGCGACCTGATGCCGTGGATGTTCCGGCGGATGAAGATCGGGCCGCTCGTCGGGAAGCGGACGTGGGGCGGGCTGGTCGGCATCGGCGGGTACCCGACGCTCGTGGACGGCGGCTCCGTCACCGCGCCGCACTTCGCTTTCTACAGTCCCGAGAGCCAGTGGGAGGTGGAGAACCACGGCGTGGCCCCGGACATCGAGGTGGACCTCGACCCGGCGCAGTGGCGCAAGGGCCGCGACACGCAGCTCGAGAAGGCGGTGGAGGTGGCGATGGCCGAACTCACGAAAAACCCGCCGAAGAAGGTGGCCCGGCCGCCGTACCCGAACTACCACGGGGCCATCAACAAGTAGGAGGCGGGCAGGAGGTGAGACTCGCACGGACGGGGAACGGCGCGACACCGGGAGCGAACCGCGTGGCCGCGCCGCCCACCGTCCAGTCTGACAGCAGCCGGCGCCGGTGACCCGACGAGGGTAAGATCGGTAGTGAATGGACGCGCCGGCACGCTTCATGGCTCTCGTCGCTCTCGTTCCTCAACTGCTGATAGCCACCCCTCAACGGCTTGCCGCGGTTTCCCCGTGCGCGGCGCAGGAGCAGACGGCCCGGCCGGCCCTCTCTGCCCAGGCTCCCGACATCTACTTCGCTCCCACGGCCGCGCCGGTGGCCGATGCGATGTTGCGCCTGGCGAACGTGCAATCCGACGACGTGCTGTTCGATCTCGGTTCCGGCGATGGGCGCATGGTCATCCTCGCCGCGGAGAAATACGGGGCTCGGGGGGTGGGAATCGAGTTGGAGCCCTACCTGGTGGATGAGTCCCGCCGCGCCGCCACCGCGCACGGCGTCTCGGAGAAGGCATCGTTTGTCCAGGGGGACTTGTTCACGGCCGATCTTTCCAAGGCGACGGTCGTGACCATGTACTTGTCGCCGAGCACCAATCGTCGGCTCGAGGACAAGCTGCGGCGGGAGTTGCGTCCTGGCACGCGCATCGTCTCCCATCAGTTCGGGATCGGAGATTGGGTTCCCGAACGGACCATTCGCGCCGACGACGGGACCGAACTCTACCTCTGGACGGTCCCGCGCCGGCCGGTCCGGGAGCCGGACATCTACTTCGTTCCGACGCCGCAAGCGGTGGCCGACGAAATGCTGAAGCTGGCGCGGGTCGGCCTCGATGACGTTGTCTACGACCTCGGGTCGGGGGACGGCCGCATCGTCATTCTCGCGGCACAGAAATACCGTGCACACGGCGTCGGAATCGAGCTGGACCCACCGCTCGTGGAGATCGCCAGACAGGTTGCGCTCGAGGGCGAGGTCGCCGGCCGCGTGAGCTTCGTCGAGGGCGATCTCTTCACCGCGGACATCTCCGCCGCCACCGTCGTGACGCTGTACCTCTCGCCCGGCGTCAACGCCCGGCTCGAAGAAAAACTGAAGCGGGAGCTGCGCCCGGGAACGCGTATTGTCTCGCACCAGTTCGGGATCGGTCGTTGGCCTCCCGACGTCATCGTTCCTGCGGGGGACGGCACCAGTCTCTTCCTCTGGACCGTGAAGGGCGACCGAAGGCTGCCATAGCGGGCCGGCTCGCGTTTTTCGGCGTTGGTGCCGTGCGGACGTCCAGCGGGCAGTCGGCAGCCGGCAGGCGGGATGAAAGTCAGCCGTCGCGACGGAGCGCGACAATCGGGTCGACACGCGCGGCGCGGCGGGCGGGCACCAGGGCCGTGGCCACGCCGGCGGCGAGCAACAGCAGCGGCACCAGGACGAACACGGTCGGGTCGAACGTCCGGATCATCGGCACCTGCCACTCGAGCAGCGCCAGCAGTACCGCCGCCGTGGGGAGCCCGAACGCCGCGCCAAGCAGCATTCGCTGCCCGGCACCGCGCAGCACGTCTGCCAGGACGCTCCCCTGCGTCGCGCCCAGCGCCATTTGGATGCCGATGTCGCGCGTCTGGCGTACGACCGAGAAGCTGACCAGCCCGTAGAGGCCGATGCAGGCGAGCACGAGGGTCACGCCGCCGAGGCTCGAGGCAATCTCCGCGGCCACCGTGAAGGGCACCTGCTGGCGGTCGAGCAGCGCCCGCAGCGTCATCGGGCGGCACAGCGCGTCGGGGTCGTACGCCCGGCACAGCGCGCGGAGATCCGCGCCCGTCGCGCGGCCGGCCGGCACCCGCGCCACCAGGTCCTGTGTGCGCGGCGAGGCGACCGGCGCCGCCAGGTAGATCGTCGGGACGTCCCTTCCTTCGAGGAAGAAGCCTCCAAGCGCGTCGCCGGACACCCCAACCACCTCGTGCGGCTCCCACCGCGGCACGTCGGTCTCGGACAGGTCGACGTCCACTAGCCGCCCCACGGGATCCTGCGTGCTCCACAGCACTGTCGCCGCCGACGCGCTGACGACGGCGCGCCGGACGCCCCCCGCGCTGTCGGCCGGGTCGAACCCTCGCCCGCGGAGGATCGGGATTCCGAGGGTTGCGAAGAACCGGTGATCGACGACGTTGTGACGGAGGCGCCGCACCTGGCCGCTCAGCCTGACCGTCACGCGCGGCAGCTGTCCGGCCAGCGGCGTGCTCGACACGGTGGTGGCCGTGACAACGCGCGGATCGCGCAGGAACTGCTCCACGTATCGTGGGGTAATCCGCTCGAAGTACAGGTCCACGAGCGGCGCCAGATCGTAGCCGACCTCCACCCGCCCGGACTGCCTGGCGTTGGTCACCACGATGCCGGCGGCCAACAGCAGCGTGAGGCTGATGCCGGCCTGGGCGACGACCAGGCGCTGGAGCGTTCCGTGCGATCGACTGCCTCCCCGAACCACGCCGTTCCCGGCGCGTGCGCCTGGCTCCGCCCAGAGCGCCGCCAGCGCAGGCGTCAGGGCGCAGGCGCCTCCTACCACCAGCGCCAGGAGCATCGTGTAGACCCAGACGGCCCAATCCACCTCCACCGCAGCCATTGTGAGGCCAGCCTCGCCCACCATCGAGAACACGTGACCCTGCAGGGAGCCGACCGCCAGCGACGCGGCGCCGCACGCGAGCACCCCACCGATCGAGGCGAGCACGACGCCCTCCATGAG
The DNA here is from genome assembly GCA_963724775.1 of uncultured Acidobacteriota bacterium. GTDB lineage: Bacteria > Acidobacteriota > Vicinamibacteria > Vicinamibacterales > Fen-181 > CAVRWB01. The sequence continues at coordinate 91,505 of CAVRWB010000005.1, read as the reverse complement.
GACCTGCCGCACGATCAGCCCGCGGGATGCGCCGAGCGCGAAGCGGATCGAGAAGTCGGCGACGCGGCCGGCGACGCGCGCGTGGTAGATGCCCGACAGGTTTGCGCACGCCACGAGCGTCATCAGGGCGAAGGTGGCGAGCAGCGTGAGGACGAGGGGCGCGAGCTCGGCTCGTTCCCTCACGAGCGTCGTCCGTGGCCGGACCAGGGCGACCAACGTGCCGCGGGCCGGCCTGTCGGTGGTCGCCAGGCGCGCGACGACACCGGTCAGGGCCGCGGAGGCCGCAGCCGTCGGGGTCCCGGGGCGCAAGAGGCCGCCGACGACATAGCCATGGTCGAGCGGGCCGACCATCGACTCGTACGTGGGCATCAGAACCCAGAAGTCCGGCGTGATCGGTTCCAGGCCGACGACTGACGGCGCCATGACGCCGGTCACGGTGAAGAACGCATTGTCCACGCGGATGGCCTGCCCGAGCACGTCCGGGCGGTCCCCCGCGAGACGATGCCACCCGGCGTCGCTCAAGACGATCCCGGCGTCCTCTCCCCCGCTCGCCGTGGCGGCCGGCAATCGCCCGACAGCGAGGCGCGGCTGGATCAGGGCGAAGTACTCGGACGTGGCAACGACGCCCACCGCCGGCAGCGGTTCGCGGCCGCCAGGCGGCACCACCGCCGCCCGCCGATCGGCAACCGCGTACGCGCGATCGAGGATCGGCGCAGCGCCTTGGAGGATGCTTCGGGCCTCGCCGGACGACCACGAGCCGTTCACCCGGCCGGCGCCGTCACGCCCGGCGATCTCGACGTGGTCCGCGGCCCGCGCGATCGGGAGAGGCTTCCAGAAGTAGCCGTTCAGGAAGGCGGCCAGCGCGGCGTTGGCGGCCAGCGCGGTAGCCACGGTGGCGATGACGCCCAGGCTGAACCACGCGTCCCGCCGGAGCCCGCGGGCGACGCTGCGAACCTCGCAGGCCAGCCCGCCAAGCCACGCCGCGCGCGGAGCGTCGATCTGTCGCTCGAAGGCCATGCTCGTTCCTAGATCCCGGAGTGTTGGATTGGCGCAACGGCGCTGCCGGCCCCATCGACAATACGGATGGAGGGGTGAAGGGGTTAACGCCGGACGCTTCGGTCAGCGGTCAACTCTCAGCCGTCAGCGTCGGGCCTTGCTCCGCGGTGATCTCTTGGGGTGTCAGCCTCTCAGTTTCCTGAAGCTCTCGAGGTTCGCCTTGAGCGCGTCGAGCGGCGGAACACCTTCGCGCTCGTACTCGACGATGTACCACTCGAGTCCGCCGACCGATTCGGCGGCGGTCATGATGGCGGGCCAGTCCAGCTCGTCGGAGCCGATGTAGGCGTTGGAGTTCTTCGTCGAGAACGGCTTGACGTGCATCGACACGGTGCGTCCGGCGTTGCGACGGATCAGGTCCGCGAGGCGGACGCCGCCCGGGAGCTCCGAGGCGTTGCCGGTATCGAGCTGCAGGATGACGTTCTTCGTCGTCCGGTCGGCAAAGGTGTTCCACCAGTATTCGCCGTCGATGCGATTGAAGTCGGTCGTGTGGTTGTGGTACCCGACGCGCATCCGGTGCGGCTTCACGCGTTCTGCCACTTCGTTGATAGCGTCCGCCGTCTTCTTGAGGAGGTCGGCCGACCTGTAAACGTCCGGCGCGAGCGAACGGACGATCAGCTTGTCGTTCCCGATCACCTGGTTGAACTCGATCGTCGCCGACAGCTTCTGCCCCTGCAACTCCTCGAGGGTATGGTGAAAGCCGCACGCCCGGAGCTTCGCCGCATCGAGGTACTTGCGCCATTCGGCGCCAGGCCTGCCGAACGCGTTCTCCAGCTCGGCACCGTCGAACCCCGCGGCCGCCACCGCGTTGAGCGTGCCCGGGATGTCCGAGGCCAGCTGCTTGCGGACGCACCACAGCTGCGTGCCAATGGGCAGCCGCTTCCATCCGGGTGCCGCCGCCGCGCGACGCGCCGGAAGGAGCAGCGCCGAGGTTGCGACCGTGCCGGCGAGTGTCAGGATCTCGCGTCGAGTGGGATGCGCAGTCATTGAGGAGGTCCTTTTCTGTTCCGGGCATCCTACGCTCGACGGCCAGGTTCGGGCAAATCGGGATCGCGCTCCGTCCGCGTGGCCGCGGATCTCCGAGGCGGTTGGCGGAAGGGCGAACCTGGCGCGAAGACCAGCGGCGTCGGACTGACGTTGTGGCTGGTGTCAGGCGTCGTGCCTCAGCGCGTCGCTCGGCTCCACGCGCTGCGCTCGCCGAGCGGGAACCCAGGCCGAAACTGCCGCGGTAACCAGCAGGCCGATTGCCGCGAGGCCGATGGAGAGCGGATCGGCGGGCGTCACGCCGAACAGCTGGTTCCGCACCAGCCGCGTGAACACGAGACACAGCGGCACCCCGAGAGCGACGCCGGCCCCTGAGAGCAACAGAGCCTCGCGCAGGATCGGGCGTGTGATGTCCGGCCGCTCGGCGCCAAGTGCCATACGGATGCCGATCTCCCCGGTCCGACGGCCGACGTTGTAGGCCATGAGGCCGAACAGGCCGATCCAGGAGAGCATCAACGCCACCCCGGCAAGGCCGCTGCACAGGACCGCCACGAGCCGCTCCCGCCCGATACTGCGGTCGCGCACGTCCTCCTGGGTCGTCACGGCCGTCACGGCGACGCCCGGATCGACGCGAGCCACCGCCTGCCGGACAGCGGCCGACAGCGCCAGCGGCGGCAGCGTCGTCCGCGCGGCGATGGACGCGCCGCGCAGGTGCGTGGCGCGGAAGCGCGAATAGAACATCTGCCTGTAGGGGAAGTACGCGGTGGGAGGGACCGCCTCCTTGATGTCGCTGTACTTGGCGTCACGGCAGACGCCGACGATCCGCCAATCCGCGTCCCACATCCTGAAGGCCAGGCCGACCGCATCCCGGTCCCGCAGGTAGCTGCGAACGAAACTCTCGTTCACGATGACGACCTTGGCCGCTTCGGCCGAATCCGTCGCCTGCAACTCGCGCCCATGGACGATCGGGATGCCCATCGTCTTGAAGAAGGTCTCGCCAACGCGGAGGCGTCGAACCTGCATCATGGCCGGCGACTCCGGCGCCGGTCCGTCCACGAAGCGCGAAAAATTGCCGCTGTGCCCGCCGGGACCCAGAAGGGGGAACTCGATGATGGTGGCGGCCTCTACGCCCGGGATCCGGGCCACTTCCGCCTGGAGGCGGTCGTAGAACCGAGCGGGTTCGGCGTGGGCATCCACCCCGCCGCGGATGTTCAGGGTCGCCACGAGCAGGCGCTGGAGGTTGAACCCGGCGTCGATGCGCGAGAGATTCACCAGGGTGCGCACGAAAAGCCCCGCGCCCGCGAGGACGAGGACGGAGAGGCTGACTTGGACCACGACCAGCAGGCGCCCCGTTCGCAGCCGCGGGTTGCCGATCGTGCCGCGGCTCCTGAGCGCGTCCACCGGGTTGGCGCGACAGGCCCGCCACGAAGGAATCAGCCCCGCGAGCACGGCGGCGGTGACGGTGATCGCGAGGCTGAAGGCCAGCACCGAGGGATCCAGCGAGAACTCGTACCTCAACTCGCCGGCCCTCCTCGCCAGCAGGTCGGCCAGCGGAGCCCTTCCCCAGGTCGCCAGCAGCACACCGAGCCCGCCGCCGAGCAGCGAGATCGCCAGGCTATCGGTCAGCGACTGCTGAAACAGGCGCCAGGTGCCGCCGCCGAGCGCGGCGCGAACGGCCATCTCGTGCCATCGTGTCGTGCCGCGCGCGAGCAGCAGGCCCGCGAGGTTCGCGCAAGCGGCCAGGAGGACGAGGCCGACGACGGCCAGCATCAGGAGGAGCGGCCTCCGGTAGGTTTCGCGGTCGTAACCCAGGCCCGCGCTTCCAGGCTCGGTCCGGAACCTGGGTTCCGTCACCAGCGACCCGGCCTGACCGGCGAACGCGCTGCCGAGCAACGCCGCGAGCCGGGCATCGCTGGCACTGGGCCTGACCCGTGCCATCACGCGCACGAACCAGTGCCAATCGGCGGAGATCGCCGTGTAGAGAAAGGGCGACGAAGCAGACAGGGGTAGGTAGAAGTCGCATCGGCGGCCAGGCTCGATCCCCGAGAAGGCCGGTGCGAGCACGCCGACGATGGTGAAGGCAACGCCATTCACCGCCACGGCCCGGCCGATCACGCCTGGGTCGAGGTCGAAATACCGCTGCCACCAGCCGTAGCCGATCACGACGCTCATCGCGCCGCCGCCATAGTCCTCGCCAGGCCGGAGCAGGCGGCCAATCTGCGGACGCAGTTGGAGACCCGAGAAGAAATTGTCGGAGACCAGCATGCCGTCGGCGACGAGCGGCTGCCCGCCGACGGTGACGGCCGCATCGTGCAGTGGGTAGAAGCCGAAGACGTCAGCCTGCGTGGCACTTTGGGAACGCAGCGCCACGAATGCCGGGTGCGACACCGCTTCCGCCGAGGTCCAGGCGCCGCCTCCGAGAGCAACGGAATTGCCGTCGTACGACGGGATGCGGACGTTGCTCGCGGACCACTGCAGGACACGCAGTTCCTGGGGATTGGGCACAGGAAGCGAGCGAAGGAGGATCGCGTTCACGAGCGAGAAGACGCAGGTTCCGGCGCCAATCCCGACCCCCAGCGAGACGACGGCAACCAGGGTGAACGCCGGAGAGGCCGCCAACGACCGGAGGCTGAGCCGCAGGTCTCGAATGAGGTTCTCGAGCCACGCCATGCCCGTCTCCTTTCACGCGAGCGACGACGACATTCAGACGTCCGCGACCGGCGGACTGGTCGCCAAGCGACAGGCGAAAGACGTGCCAACCACCCAACACAGCCGAACCCCTGCTGCCGCTGGCGCGGCCTGGCGACCGCACGATGGCCCACCGCTGGACCGCGTCCGCTTCCGGGACGAGGCGTTCCGGGACCGGGCATCCGACCCACCAAGCGATCACGGCTCAACGCTCGTCGTCTCGACACCTGGCCACGATGAGTGTGCGGTCGTCGCCCTGCTCATCGACGCTGAATTGCCGCACGTCGTCCAGGACCCCGGCGACAGTTTCGGCCGGGCTCAGTGCCTGGTATCGCCGCAACGCCTGGATCAATCGCGGCTCGCCGAATTCTTCGTCCTGTTGATTGAACGACTCGGGGTAGACGTTGACGGCGTGGATCCCGAGGAAGGAACCGGGAACAGCCTCGGACGGAAAGCCTGTCATACCGAGCCCCCACTCATTCGGTGCGCAGTGCTGCTCATCCAACCGTGATGATCACCTTTCCACCTGCGTGCCCGGCTTCCAGGTAACGGATGGCTTCGGAGATGTCGCTCAGGGGAAAGCGTCGATCGATGACCGGTGTGACGCTTCCGTTCGTGAGGAGTTCATGCAGGGCGGCCAGGTCCTCTTGGCGCATCTTTGCGATGAATCCTCGCACCTTCTGGCTCACGAACCACGACGACAGCATGTGGTTGACGGTATCGACAACCAGTTTGACCGAGCTGGTATCCGGCTCTCCTCCGCCGATCCCGATGTAGGTCCCCTTCGGAGTCAGGACGCGCCGGCACGAAGACAACGCGCGGTTCCCGACGCAATCGAAGAACAGATCGAAGCCCTGCCGGCGTTCAGTGAAATCCTCCCGCGTGTAATCGATGGTATGGTCCGCGCCGATGGATCGCACCAGCTCCACGTGGCTCGTGCTGCAAACGCCTGTCACGTCAGCGCCGAATGCCTTGGCGATTTGTACGGCAAACGTGCCCACACCTCCCGCGGCGCCATTGATCAGGACCTTCTGCCCGGGCAGGAGGCGTCCATGGTCGCGGAGACCCTGCAGTGCCGTGAGCGCAGCGACCGGGACGCCGGCCGCCTGCTCGAACGACAGGCGATCCGGCTTGCTGACCAGCTTCGATTCGGACGCGCACGCGTATTCGGCAAAGGCCCCCTTGCAGACGCCGAACACCGCATCGCCCCGCTTGATCCGGGTGACACCCTTGCCGACTGCCTCCACCTCGCCCGCCACATCGACGCCGAGCCGGGGGTTCTTCGGCTTGCGGAGCCCGAAGACGATGCGACCCACGCGCGGCGTGCCCCGCATGAAATGCCAGTCCAACGGGTTCACTGCCGCCGCTCGGATCCTGATCAGGACTTCCTCGTCCCTGGGGACGGGCTCGTCAACGTCCATGATCTGAACGACATTCGGAGGTCCGTATCGCGTGTAGATGGCGGCTTTCATGGCAGCACCTTCTTGAGCGTCCAGACAAGCGAGAGGGCTTCGGCGCGCCCGCCCCGCTACTCGTTGCGCAGCGCCGACATCGGCTCGATTCGCGTGGCCTTCGTTGCGGGGACGCCGCTCGCGACGAGGGCGGTGAGCCCGAGCACCACAGCCACCGCCGCGAAGGTGAGCGGATCGGTCGGCTGGACACCAAACAGCAGCCGCGTCATCAGGTCGGAGAGCAGGACGGCGCCGATCGCGCCGGCGGCGCTTCCCGCCAGCGCCTGCAGCATCCCCTGGTGCACGACCATCCGAAGCACCTGGAGTCTCGTGGCTCCGAGTGACATGCGAATGCCAATTTCGTGCGTCCGGCGCGCGACGGCGTAGTTCATCACGCCGTAGATCCCGACGGCCGCGAGGACCAGCGCCACCGCGGCGAAGACCGCCAGCAGCAGCATCTCGAAACGGGGCTGCGCCGTCGCCGTGGACACGACCGCGTCCAGCGTCAGGACCTCGGAGACGGGAAGGTTCCTGTCGAGCGACCACACCGTGCGCTTCACGGCCGGCGCAAGGTCCGCGGGATTGCCCGCTGTCCGGATGACGAGCGTGATGTAGTCCCACCGCGGGTGCGACTCGCGCAGATGAGCAAGTTCCTGGAACGCCGACAGGTACACCTCGGGACTCGGCTCCGCCGCCCAGTCCGACTGCTTCGCGTTCCTCGCCACGCCGACGATCGTTCGCCACGTGGCGTCGTCGCCCACCACGATCCGCCTCCCGATCGGGTTCTCGTTGGGGAAATACTCCTGCGCCGCGCGCTCGTTGATGATCGCCACCACCGGCGCGGCCGTGTCGTCCGCGGCGCTGATGGCGCGGCCGCGCGTCACCGGCAGCCGCATCGCCTGGAAGTAGCCCGGCATGACGACGCGGTACACCACCCCCAACTCCTCGCCCGGGCGCGCGGGGGGCCGGCCTTCAATGGCGACGGAGCGAGTCCAGAGATCGCCGGCAAGCGGCAGGTGGTTGATCGCGCCGACCGACTCCACGCCGGGCAGGGCACGGACCCCGTCGAGGAGCTGCCGGTAGAACGGCAGACGCCGTCCCGGTCCGGCCTCCGGCGCGCCGGCTATCGACACCACGACCGAGAGCACGCGCTGTGCGTCGAACCCGGGGTCGAGCGACCGCAGGGCCGTGAAGCTGCGAATGGTCAGTCCGGCGGCGACCAACAGCATGAACGCGAGCGCGAACTCCGACGCGACGAGGAAGGCCCGCAGCCGGTGCCGCGGCGTCCCCTCGCTGCTTCCCCGGCCTCCCTCCTTGAGCGCCGCGCCAAGGTTGCCGATGGCCGCGTACAAGGCGGGAACCAGGCCGAAGACGACGGCCATGACGGCCGTGACCCCGATCGAGACCAGGACGACTCGGCCATCGACCGCGACCCGCCCGGTCGCGAGAAGCGACGCCGGGCCGAGGGCGGCCAGCGCGCTCGTGCCCCACGTGGCGAGCACCAGGCCCGCGGCGGTGCCGATGGACGCGAGCAGGAGGTTCTCGACCAGGAACTGCCCGATCACCCGCGCGCCGCCGGCGCCGAGCGCCGTTCGGACGGCAATCTCCCTCTGGCGTTCGGCGGTGCGGGCGAGCAGCATGTGCGTCACGTTCGCGCATGCGATCAGGAGCACGAACCCGACGGCGCCCAGCAACAGCAGCAGCGGCCGCTCCACCTTGCCAACCACGTTCTCCCTGAGCGGCCTGACCACGACATCGCGGTTGGTCCCCGGGTACTGGGCCTCGAGCCGCGCCGTGATCGCCCGCATCTCGGCGCGGGCCTGGGCCAGCGTGACGCCCGGCTTCAGACGCGCGAACACGCGAAGGCTGTTCCCGCCGCGATCGTGAACGCGGACTCCGAACGACTGGGGCACCCACAACTCGGCGCGTGTCGCCCAGAAGGGCGCGAACGTGAACGCGGCCGGCATCACGCCCACGACCGTGTACGGCTCGCCGTCGAGCGTCAGCCGCCGGCCGAGGATTCGCGGGTCGCTGCCGAAGCGACGCTCCCAGAGTCGGTGGCTGAGGACCACTTCCCGAGGAGCGCCCTGGCGGTCGTCCGCCTGGCCGAAGAACCGCCCGAGCAGCGGCCGGACGCCGAGCATGGGCAGGAGGTTTCCCGTGAGCTTGAGGCCCACGAGGTGTTCAGGCGGATCGTCGCGCGTCAGGTTCGGGGTCCAGTACTCGGCCGCTGACATCGCCTCGAACGACCGGCTCGACGCGCTCCAGTCAACGTAGTTGGCGCACGCGACCGGCGCCGTGCCGCGATGGAGCAGCGTGACGAGCCGGTCCGGATCGGCGTACGGCAGCGGGCGGAGCAGAACGGCATTCACCACGCTGAATACAGAGCTGGTGGCGCCAATCCCGAGCGCCAGCGTCACGATGGCGACGATGGTGAAGGCAGGCGTGCGGGCCAGGCTTCGGGCTCCGTACCGGAAGTCCTTGAGGCGCTGCTCCACCCACACGAACGAGCGCTCGTCGCGGTGGAGTTCGCGCGCCTGGTCCACGCCGCCGTACTCGCGCCACGCCGCGCGCCTCGCGTCTTCCGGCGCGAGCCCGCGACGCTCGAGCTCCTCCTGGAGCAGCGCGAGATGACAGGCCATCTCGCGGGCCATCTCGCGTTCGGCGCGGCCCGGCCGCAGCAGGTTCACCAGCCTGGCGACGAACCGGCGCATGCGTTACGCCTCCCCCGTCAGCAGGCGGTCCACGAGCCCGGTCATCCGGCGCCAGCGCGCCGTCTCTTCCGCCAGGGCCTTCGCGCCGGCCTTCGTGATCGCGTAGAACTTGGCCTCGCGGTTGTTCCCGGTCCGGCCCCACGTCCCCTTGATCCGCCCCTGCTGCTCGAGCCGGACGAGGGCGGGGTACAAGGTCCCCTGGTTGAGCTGCAGCAGGTCGCGGGAGACCTGCTGGATGCGGGTGGCGATGGCGTAGGCATGCTGCGGCCCCATCGCCTGGAGCGTCCGCAGGACGATGAGATCGAGGGTCCCCTGGAGCACGGTCATCCGGCCGTCCTCTTCACTTGTCATTCGAGTGAACCTCTGCTGCCAGTATCGGGGGAAGTTCACTGGGCTGTCAAGTGAAGAGGGTTGCGGTTGGGCGTCAGTGGAGCACGAGACCGAAGGTGACGCGGGAGAACTCGAAGGAGTTGTTGCGAGGCGCGAGCGCCACGTACGGGATCTCCGCCGACGAGTGGAACCAGCGATAGTCGAGCCGGACGCCGAGATGCGCGGGGAGCATCACGATCAGGCCCGCGCCGTAGGAGTAGCCCCACGACGTGTCGCTGAAGTTCGAGAGGTTGGAGGGGGTGAACTCCATGCTCGCCTTCATCGCCCCGATGCCGACCGAGCCGTAGGGGTGGAAGGCTTTCAGCGGCAGGCCGACGAGGATGTTGGTCATCAGCGTGGTGACCTTGCTGCTTTCGAGGTCGCCGCCCTTGCCGAAGAAGTCCGACGTCCAGCCGAACTCCTGCTCGAACCCGAACACCTTCCCCACGCCGCCGAACGCCAGGCCGTAGCCGGTCGGGCGATTGGGGCACTCATGCCAGAGCGACGGGCACTCGCCGGCGGCGCCCCCGTAGGAGTAGCCGCCGAAGAAGCTGACGTATCCTTGCGCGTGAGCCTTCACGGGCAGGAAGGCGAGCACCGCCGCCGCGATCACGACCGCTTGCAACATCCGCATGGGTTCCCCCTGTTCGCGGAAGTATAGTCGAGCCTGCGTGCGCCCCCGGCGACGAAAAGCCCAATCGCCGCGTCCGGCGGCGTCGAAGGAGCGGAAACGATGATGCGTCGAGGTTTCTTCGCGTTGATCGCGCTGGCCGCCGTTGGTGGAGGCCTTGGCCTGTCGGCGGGGGCCGGCGGGTACGAGGAGCTGACACGACTGTTCGAGGAGTGGCGGACGTTCCAGCGACCGCCGCTCCTCGACGGCATCCCCGACTACGGGGCGTCCGCGATGGCGCGGCAGCATCGCGAGCTGCCCGCGTGGCAGAAGCGCCTGTCAGCCATCGACACGCGCGGGTGGCCCGTCTCGCAGCAAGTGGACTGGCACCTCGTCCGCGCCGAGATGAACGGCCTGGACTTCGACCACCGCATCCTGCAACCGTGGGCCAACAACCCCGCCTTCTACGTCACGGTGTTCCCGTCGCAGAGCGACCAGCCGGCACGCGAGGGCCCCTTGTCCTGGGGCGCCATCGAGCTGTGGAGCTACACGTTCCCGCTGTCCGCGACTGACGCGAAGAAGGTGACGGCCGGCCTCCGAATCATCCCGGGGCTGCTGGAACGGGCGAAGGCCAACCTGGTTGGCAACGGCCGCGACCTCTGGGTGCAGGGCGCGGCGGCCGTCCGCGAGCAGGCGGCGGACCTCCAGTCCCTGGCAGGGCGGGTGGGCGAGCACGCGGCCCTCGAGGCTGCCGCGCTGAGAGCGAAGCAGGCGACCGACGACTTCGCCCGGTGGATCGACGCGCGCCTCCCCTCGAAGACAGGACCGTCGGGTGTCGGCATCGAGAACTACGACTGGTACCTCGAACACGTGCACTTGATGCCGTACACGTGGCACGACGAAGTACTCCTGATGGAGCGCGAGCTCGGTCGGGCGCAGACCTTCCTCGCGCTCGAGGAGCAGCGAAACCGCAGCCTCCCGCAGCAGGCGCCCATCGCGAGCGCCGAGGAGTACGACCGCCGGTTCGGCGCGGCCGTCAGCGAGTACGTGCAGTTCATCGCGAAGAACGACCTGCTGACCTTGCGGGACTACATGGATCCTGCCCTGCGGGCCCGCATCGGCCGCTACCGGCCGGGCCCCCGCGAGTTCTTCTCCGAGGTGGACTACCGCGAGCCGCTCGTGATGCGTACGCACGGCTTCCACTGGTTCGACCTGGCCCGCATGGCAAGCCTTCCTCACCCCAGCCCGATCCGACGCACGCCGCTCCTCTACAACATCTTCGACAGCCGGACCGAGGGCCTCGCCACGGGCTGGGAGGAGATGATGCTGCAGGCGGGGATGTTCGACGCGCGACCCCGATCTCGGGAGCTGGTGTACGTGCTGCTGGCGCAGCGTGCCGCCCGGGGGCTCGGCGACCTGCGCATGCACGCCAACCAGGTCACGCTCGAGCAGGCGGCGGAGTTCGCGTCCGCCCACACGCCGCGCGGTTGGCTGCGGCTCGACGGCGCCACCGTGCGCGGCGAGCAGCACCTGTACCTGCAGCAGCCCGCCTACGGAACGAGCTATCTCGCCGGGAAGATGCAGATCGAGGCCTTGCTGGCGGAGCGGCGGGGCCAGCGGGGCGTGGCCTTTACGCTCCGTGGCTTCATGGACGAACTCGAGGGTGCGGGGCTCATCCCGATGTCGCTCATCCGATGGGAGCTGACGGGCCAGGGGCCGGACTAGCAGGCCGGCCTTTCAGCGGCCTGCTCCCACGGCCCCTCGAGCACCTGCACGACATAGTAGTCACCGGGCTCCGGCTGCTCGATCGAGAACCGCCGCGCACCGTCCACCGCGCCGTCCAGCGAGTCGAAGAGGCAGTATTCGTTGGCGGGAATCTCGACCGCCATGGAGTTGCACGACAGCGGCGAGCAGTCGAAGCCGAGGGACGATTCGATCGATTTGCTGACGCAATCGAAGCCCAGCGCACGGAACGTCGCCGGAATCGGATCGGGATGCACGCCGTCGGACAACACCAGCGGCTGCGGCGTTCCCTTTCGGAAGAACTCGGGATGAATGCGGTAGGCAAACAGCCGGTGAGCGGCTGTTTGGCCTGCCGGAACGACGGCTCGCGCATCGGCGATTCGATCGAACCAGCCGAGTTCGTTGTGAAGCCAGTGCCCGATCCAATCCTCGGGTGGTTTCGACACGCAGTTGCTCACGCTGCACACTTCCCTCACTCCGGACGCGGGCAGCCACTCGGGCCTCACGACGACCCGCTTGGCGAAGTACCCGGCATCAATCACGCGACGCTCCGTTCGGAACGGCAAGGGAGCGGAACGGCATCTCGCCGTTTCCGCTTCACCGGCTCCCGACCTGGCTGGGCAGAATCCCCAGCACGACGCCCGATGGATCCGCCTTGTCGTGGTAGACGCGCTCGGTCGCCTTCTTGAAGTCCGATGCCTTCGCGTTCGGGATATCGACGAACGTCTGCGGGTTGAGGTCCCCGACCGGGAACCACGAGCTGTGCACCTGTACCATGATCCGGTGCCCGCGCCGGAAGGTGTGCAGCACGTCGGGCATGTCGAAGTTCACCGCTTCGACCTTCCCGGGCGTCATCGGTTCCGGCTTCTCCCAGCTGTTGCGGAACTTCGCCCGCATCGGCTCGCCCCGCACCAGTTGCTGGTAGCCGGCCATCCGCTCGGCCGGCAGCGGAACATCCGCCGGGCGCGGTGCGTTGGCCGCCACCTCGGGGTCCGGGTAGTCGTACGGGTACACGTCGATCAGCTTCACCACGAAATCCGAGTCGGTGCCCGTCGTCGAGACGTGCAGCCTGGGCGAGATCGGCCCCGCCACCGTCACGTCTTCTTCCAGTGGATCGGTCTGATACACGAGGACGTCCGGACGCCGGGTGTAATACCGCTGATCGGCCACCATGTACTCCTGCTCGGTCCGGCCCACGTCCGTGTACGGGATGAACGGCACCGGGTGGGCCGGGTCGCTCACGTACTCATCGAACGCTCCCTGCGGCTCGGCCGGTGGCTCGAACGAGAGCTTTCCGTCCGCGTGGAAGTAAAGCTCCTTCTGCCGGGCGTCCTTGGGCGGCCACTCCGCGAATTGGCGCCACACGTTGGTCCCCGTCTCGAACATGTAGGCTTCCGGCAGCCTGGCATCGCCGCTGCCCTTCAGGTGCTGCTCGAAGAACGGGAAGATGATCTGCTCGCGCCAGAACTCCCCTGTCTTCGATCCAAACTGCACGCGGCCCAGGCTTGCGCCTTCCCAGCGCGCCCACCCGCCGTGCACCCACGGCCCGACGACGAGCGCGTTGAAGATGCCGGGGCTCTGCTGCTCGATCGCGCGGTAGGTCTTGAACGGCCCGCTGAGGTCCTCGGCGTCGTACCACCCGCCCACGGTGAGCACCGCGCACTTCACGCCGTGCATGTGACGCGACAGGTCGCGGGCCTGCCAGTACGCGTCGTACGTCGAGTGGTGCGCCTGGTCGAGATACAGCCAGTTCGGTTCCTTGAACAGCGCCTCCAGCTTCGACAGCGGCACCGCGTGCTCCAGGAAGAACCGGTACCCGTCGGTCGTCCCGTAGTCGAACGGCGTGAAGGCGTTCCGCGACGGCATGAACGGTTCGCCTCCCGAACTCTTGCAGGGAGGCATGCTGCACGGCACCGGGTCGCGCGGGCGAAACGACGTGTAGAAGCCGAAGTTCGCGGCCACCTGGAACGCGCCGCCATGGTAGCCATCGTCGGTGACGAACAGGTCGGTCATCGGCGCCTCCGGCGACGCGGCCTTGATCGCGGGGTGCGAGTCGATGATGCTCGCCGACGTGAAGAACCCCGGGTACGAGATCCCCCAGATGCCGACCTTGCCGTTGTTGTTCGGCACGTTCTTCAGCAGCCACTCGACCGTGTCGTACGTGTCGGTGCTCTCGTCGACGTCCTGGGTTCCCTGCGGATGGTCGATGTGCGGGCGCATTTCCACGAACGCCCCCTCGGACATGTACCGGCCGCGCACATCCTGGAACACGAAGATGTAGCCGGCGCGGTCGAAGGTGACCGACGGGCCCAGCCGCGGTCGGTAGTTGTCGGGGCCGTAGGGCGCCACCGTGTACGGCGTGCGGGTCATCAGGAACGGGTACGAGTGCGACGTGTCCTTGGGAACGTAGATCGACGTGAACAGCCGCTTGCCGTCACGCATCGGGATCCGCGCCTCGTACTTCGTGTAGTGCGCGCGCACGTCGAACTCCAGCGGCGCAACGGGCCGATCCTGGGCCACGGCTCCCGCCGCAAGCGCGATTGCCGCCAGAATCAGCGGGCCGATCAGCCGACGTCGCATTCCGTTCATGACTACTCCTTCAACCAGATGAAGCGCCTGAGTAGAATTCTCCGGCAAGAGGAACGGTGCAGGCAAGCGAGCCCGGCAAACCCGTTTCACCCGGACGTCGTCTAACACCTCGACCTCTCCCGGAGGATGACACCGATGATGCGGCGCCGACCCGGCCTCTCTCGTGTTCCGCCGGACATCCGCTACGCGCTCCAGCAGGTGCGCTGGCACCCGGCGCTGGCCGCCGTCGTCATCCTCTCTCTGGCGATCGGCATCGGCGCGAACACCGCGATCTTCAGCGTGGTGAACGCGGTCATGCTGCGCGACCTCCCGGTCCAGGACCCTGCGCACCTTCTCGTGTTCCAGTATGCGGAACCAGGCGGCCAGTGGCCCTCAGCGCTCGACCACAGCCACAGCGGCCGCGCCGGACGAGACGCGGCTGGGCGGCCGGTCAGCCTGTCGGTCTCGTGGCCGTCCTTCACCTACATGCAGTCGCGGGCCCGCCTCTCGACGCTCGCCGGCTTCGTGCCGCTGGGCATGGTCGACCGGTCGTCGGCGGTCGTGCGCGGCGAGCCGATGCTGGTGGACGCCGACATGGTGACTGCCGGCTGCTTCCCCCTGCTCGGCGTGCGGCCGGCCCTCGGGCGCGGAATCGTGAATGAAGACGAGCGGCCGGACGCCGCGCGCGTGGGCGTCATCAGCGACCGCTTCTGGAATCGCGCCTACGCTCGCAGCCGGAGCGCGCTCGGCGACACCATCGTGCTCAACGGGGTCCCGGTGACCCTCGTCGGCGTGGCGCCCCCGTCATTCGAGGGCCTCGAGGTGGGCCGATCGCCCGACATCTGGATCCAGATGGGGCCGCAGACCGGCCTGACGCCGTGGGGCACCCCGTCGAAGGCCGCGCCGGAAGTCGTGTACGCAGCCGCCGACTACTGGTGGCTGCCCGTCATCGTCCGGCTGAAGCCCGGCGTCAGCGCGGACCAGGCGCGCACCGAGTTGGAGCGGCTGTTCCACGAGAGCCTTCGCTCGACGGCAGCGGGAACCGCCGTGCCAGCCGACAAGCTGCCGCAGGTGGCGCTGACCTCCGCGTCCAGCGGCCTCAACACCATGAGCCGGCGGTTGTCCACGCCCCTGGCAATCCTGACGGCCGTCGTCGGCCTGGTGCTGCTCGTCGCGTGCGCCAACGTCGCGACCCTCCTCCTTGCGCGGGCGACCTCGCGCCGTCGCGAGATGGCGGTCAGGCTCGCACTGGGCGCTCCACGTTCCAGGCTCGTGCGGCAACTGATGGCGGAGAGCTTCGTGTACGCGGCCGCGGGCGCCATCCTCGGGGGGCTGTTCGCGCTCTGGGGCGGGCGCGTGCTGCTCGTGCTGCTCCAGCAGGGGCGCGATGCCAGCGCGCTGGACGTGCGGATGGACCCCGCGGTGCTCGGCTTCACCGCGCTGGTGTCGCTCGCCACCACGATGCTGTTCGGCCTCGCGCCGGCGCTCAGCGCCACACGCCTCGATCTCGGCTCGGATTTGAAGGAGAACAGCCCGACGGCGCGCGGCACGGGCCGGGGCCGCCGCCTGCTGGGCGGCAAGGCGATGGTGGCGGCGCAGGTCGCGCTCTCGCTTCCGCTGGTCCTCGGCGCCGGCCTGTTCCTGCGCACGCTCCACAACCTCGAGCGCCAACAGCTCGGCTTCGACCCTGAAGACCTGCTGCTCTTCCGGCTGGATGCGACGAAGGCGGGGCTGAAGGGCGAACGGTTGCTGGCCGCCTACGGGGACATCCGGGACCGCGTGGCGGTGCTGCCTGGCGTCCGCGGAGTGACGGCATCGCGCCTCGGGCTGATCACCGGCTGGGTGAGCAACGGCCCGATCGCGGTCGAGGACGAGCGGCTGAACCTCGATCGGCGCGCTCGCAACATCCACTGGAACATGGTGGCGCCCGGCTTCTTCCAGACCATGGGGATGCGGCTGGTGTTGGGGCGCGCGGTTGACGAACGGGATGAGCCGGGCAGCCCGAAGGTGGCGGTGGTGAACGAGGCGCTCGCGCGGCGCTTCTTCCCGGGTCAGAACCCGATCGGCCGGCGCTTCTGGTTCGGGCGCACGCGCGAGGGCAACGGCGTCGAGATCGTCGGCGTCGTCGCCGATGCACGGTACTCAAACCTGCGCGATCCGGCGCCACCCACCGCGTTCCTCCCGTACACGCAGGATCGCTACCCGCTCTCGGCCGTGTTCTTCGAGGTCCGCGCGGCCGGCGACCAGGCGGCACTCGTCGCGGGCATCACGCGAATCGTGCGCGAGGTCGTCCCCGGGGTGCCTCTCGATCAGGTCAAGATGCAGGCGCAACAGATTGCCGAGTCGCTGGGGCCGGAGACGATGTACGCCAGGCTGTTCACGCTCTTCGGGCTGGTGGCGCTGGTGCTGGCGTGCGTGGGGCTCTACGGCACGATGTCGTTTGCCCTCGGCCGGCGCACAAGGGAAATCGGGATCCGCATGGCGCTCGGCGCCGCGGGCGGCCGCGTCCTGCGCGCGTCGCTCGCCGAAGCGCTCGGTGTGGCCGTCGCCGGCATCGCCGCCGGCGCGCTGCTGGCCTGGGCCGGTGGACGGTACGTGCGGAGCCTGCTGTTCGAGATGACGCCGCTCGACGGAGCCACCGTCGCGGGAGCCGTCCTCGTCATGCTCGCCGTCACCCTGGCCGCGGCCTACCTGCCCGCGCGGCGCGCGTCCCGGCTGAACCCCCTCCGCGCGCTGCGCGAGGAGTAGCGGTCACAACTGCACGGTTCGGCCTTCACGGGAGGACTGGTCGGCGGCGAGGACGATCCGGAGGCTGTCGTACGCGCCCTGCCAGTGGGTGGTGAGGTCGGCGTCTTCTCGGATCGTGCGGAGCAAGAACTCCTGTTCCCGCTGGCACAGCTCGTCGTGGCCGGGCTCGTCGTTCACCTCGACGAGCTCGTCGCGCCGTGAGAATTCGCCGTCCGGGCCGATCGCCGCGTGGTGCACGAGCAACGCCTCGGTCTGCGTGTGCGCGCTGATATCCGCGGACCGGCCGGCGCTGGCGGCCTCCTTCGCCACGATGCTGACCGAGCCGTTCGGCCCGATCACGTCTTTGACGAAGAACGCCGTCTCGCTCATCATCGGGCCCCAGCCCGCCTCGTACCAACCCACCGATCCGTCGGCAAACGTCACCTGGAGGTGGCCGTAGTTCACGTGTCCGGGCGCGATCTCGTCCGTCAGCCGGGCGCCCAGGCCGGTGACGCTCACCGGCCGCGAGCCGGTCATGCGGCACATGACGTCGACGTAGTGCACGCCGCAATCGACGATCGGCGACGCGCTGCGGAGCAGGTTCTTGTGCGTCTCCCAGTTCGCGCCGGAACTCTGCTGGTTCAAGTTCATGCGCATCACGAGGGGCGTGCCGAGCGTGCGGGCCAGCTCGGTGAACCGGTTCCAGACCGGATGCACGTGCAGGATGTAGCCGACGACCAGCTTGCGCCGAAGGCGCCGCGCCGCATCGAGCACCTTCTCGCAATCATCCAGGTTGTCGGCGACCGGTTTCTCGAGAAAGACGTGCGCGCCCCTCTCCATCGCCTCGATGGCATACGCTGCGTGCGTTTCCGGGTACGTGCTGATGCAGACGACGTCGGGCCGTGTCTTTGCGAGCGCCACCTCGTAGTCGGCAAACTCCGGGTAAGCGCCGCCCAAGTCCTCGTTGAGCCTGGCTCGAGACGTGGCCCCCCGGGAGACGAGGCCGGCGATCTCGAACCCCGAGCCCGATCGGTGGTAGGCGCGGGCATGCGCTGCGCCCATGTGGCCGCAGCCGACGACGAGGACGCGAAGGGAATGAGGCATCAGAACCAGGATCTTGCGACAAGAGCAGGGCGCAGGCAAGAGCTGGTTCTGCGAGGTGGTTCTGCAGGGTCACCCTTCGCTGCTGGTGGGGCGCGTGGCAGCCCCGGGTTTCGAAGCGGGCCGGGAAGGACCGCTCACCGGGGAGGGCCCGGCCGGGCGGCTGGCCGGTTCCACCGCAACGCCGGCGGCTGGTTCTTGCCGGAGGCTGGCGCTGTCCGCCAGCACGGCACCGACGTCGGCCGCGATCCGCTTCGCCACCTCGCCCTCAACGCCAAGCAGGTCGTTCAGCGGACGGTCATAGCTGGACGCCCACACGTGTTCGTCGGAGCGGCCGTCGATCAAGTGGGCGACGATGCGAACGCGACGACTGTCCCGCGTCACTGACCCCTCGAGCACGTAGTCCACGTCGAGCTCCCTCGCGATCTCGGGCAGCGTCTTTCCCTGTTGCAGGAGGCTCATCGCCGACGTGCGGGAGATCACGGCCAGGGAACTCTTCTCTGCCAGCGACGCGGTGATCACCACGGTCAGTTGCCTGGCGAGCGGCTCCTGCCCGGCCTCAGCCGAGAAGTTCTCCATCGGGAGCACGACGAGCGAGGGTCTCACGCCGTTCCGCTTCGCGGTCAGCGACACGACGCGGCCTGGCTGCGTCATCGCCGGGCGAACCGCCACCGTCGCTTGCCGCGAGGCCGCGGCAGGCGCCTGGTGGCTGTTGATCAAGGCGAGCCCCAGGACAATGCTGGCGGCTGATCCGACAAACTGCGCCACGATGCGCCCGACGAAGGCAATCCACGCACCCCTGACCTTCGCGTTCCGGTGCTTCCTCTTCTTTCTGGCGTCCTTGCCGTCGTCCTTCGCAGCACCGTGCGACGCCTCCGTCTGCAAGAGGGGCGGCGGCATGGCGCCGGGAGTGACGGACATTTCTGCGCCGGGCGAGGTGTGGGTTGGCATCGGTCGATCTCCGGAATCTTCTCGACGGCTCGACAGTGCAACCGAGGTACCACCTGGTCCGTTTTGCGGAGACATCCGAGTCGGCATGGCGATCCTCTGGAAACAGGCGCGATTCCGGCCGATCGCGCGGGCGCTTCGCCCTGGCCATTCCCTCCTCGGAGGCGCCGGAAGCATCAACCGCTTTCGTGAATCGAAAGCGGTAACTCGGCCGGTAAACGGGCGGCGTGGCGAAAATGGGATCGAAGGGGACGGCCGGAGCGGAGCGGGAGGGGCTGGTGCAGTCGTGCGGCGCCCGGCACCAATGCCGGGCGCCGCCAGACGGCTACCGCAGTTCGACCAGGATCAGATCGAACGGCTGGCTCGTGGTGTTCTCCGGGAGGTGCTGACCCTTGTCGGTCCATTGCACCTGCCCCGCCACGAAGTCGGACTCGAGCGTCTTGCCGTCCGGCAAGCCGAACTTCGTGTGGCCGGCCGCCAGGAAGACGGCGACGGCCGCGGGATGCGCATGCATCACCGACTTCTCGTTTGGCCCGTAGTGGATGCGCAGCACGCGGACCCGATCGTTCTCCAGCACCAACTGGTAGTGCTTCGGATCGACCTTGACGGGGTCCTCGGCGGCCGGGACGGCGGTGATGGCGGCGGGAGGCTTTCCCTTCAGTTCCACCTGGATGGTCTCGCCAGGCTTGTCACTGAGGTTCACACTCGAGTGCGTGTCGGGGCCGCTGAACGTCGCCTCGCCCGCGGCGCCGTCGGACTCCCTCGTTTTCCCGTCGGCCGAGGTAAAGCGGGTCTTGCTCGGGGAGAGCGACACGGTGACCATCGCCGGGTGCTGGTGCATCGGCACCTTGTCGCCAGGGTTCTCGGCCCAGCTCAGGACGCGCACGTACTCGTTCTCGAATGCGACCTTGCATTGCGAGGGGGCGACTTGCACCGGGTCCTGCGCCGAAACGGCGGCGGCAGAAAGACCCAGCAACGCGGACACGATCAACGCTCTGTGCATGCTGTCTCCTCTCGAGACACCGACCCATGGATGGACGCACGCCGCTCGCGCGCCAGTCTGTGCGGCACGAACGACGAGACGGCTCAACGCCGTTTGAGCAGGTTGCTTGTTTGGTTGCCCACTAACGAGCTTACACGAAAGCCTGAGGCAGCCGCCGAGATTCGGGCAGCCGCGAGGGTGACGGTCCGCTCATGTACAGAGCCGAGGCCGGTTGTCGTAAGCTGAATGTCTGCGAAGACGGGAGCGCGCCCATGTGCAGGAACATCAAGACCCTCGCGAACTTCGATCCCCCCGCCACCGACGAGGAAGTCCGCGCCTCGGCGCTGCAGTTCGTCCGCAAATTGAGCGGCGTCGCCGCGCCGTCGCGCGCCAACGAGGAGGCGTTCAACCATGCCGTGGAGGAGGTGACCAGAGCCGCACGGCGCCTGGTCGACTCGCTGCAAACGAGCGCCGCTCCGCGCAACCGTGAGGTGGAAGCACGCAAGGCCCGCGAGCGGGCCAGGGAACGGTATGGCGCGTGAAGAGCTACCTATGGTTCACCGTCTGATCAAGAGAGGCACAGAGGCACAGAGCGACCCCGGCAGTGCAACCGGGAGCGACCGGTCCGGCCTTCGCGCGCGCGATGCGCGCGCGGCCGCGAGCGCCGCACCGGGCGAACACGCGATTGAGGTCGGCGGCGCGTGCTCGCCCGGCACGGCGCCGGCGGCCGCAGCGGCGGTCGGCTGCCGAACGCCCGAAGGCCACCCAAGGCTTCGCCTCCGTGCTCCCTGTGTCTCTGTGCCGATCCAAGACGCGTCGCATGGACAGCATAAAGGGTGAACTGGGCACTCGGCAGAGGGACGATGCGCACGCATTTGACCTGGCCGTGGCTTTGGGCTGTCATGTCCTCATGGGCGTCGTCCTCACGCCGATCGTCGTCAAGCAGCCGATCGGCCTCGAAGATCTGCGCGGCCGGCCCGTGGCCATCGACGGCAACGGCGAGCTGTACCAGTTCCTCGCGCTGATCCGGCTGCCCGACGGCACCCCGCTTCGCGACCCGGCCGGCCGCGTCACCTCGCATCTGTCGGGGCTCTTCTACCGCACGACCCGGCTGCTCGCCGAGCACGCGGTCAAGCCTGCGTTCGTCTTCGACGGCGCGCCTCCTCCGTTGAAGGCGGCCGAGATCGAGAAGCGGCGCGCGGTGAAGCAGCGATACGACGAGGAAGCCGCGTCCGCCCGTGCAGACGGTGACGCGGCCCGGGCCTACTCGAAATCGACGATGACCTCGAGGCTGTCGCGCGAGATGGTGGGCGAGGCCCGGGAACTGCTGCGGCTGATGGGGATCCCCGCCGTCCAGGCGCCGTCCGAAGGCGAGGCGCAGGCCGCACACATGGCGGCGTGCGGCGCGGCCTGGGCCGCCGTGAGCAAGGACTACGACACCCTGCTGTTCGGCACGCCCCGGCTGGTCCGCTTCGTCACGTTCTCCGGGAAGGAATTCCTTCCGAGCAAGGGCAGCTTCAGGCCGATCTCGCCCGAACTGATCGACCTTGCCGGCTGGCTGGATGCGCTGGGCATCACGCGCGAGCAGTTGATCGATCTCGCGCTGCTCGTCGGCACCGACTTCAACGCCGGCATCAAGGGCATCGGCCCGAAGAAGGCGCTTCAGTTGGTGCGGAAGCATGGCCGTCTGGAAGACATGCCGCCGGAGATCCGCCAGGCGGTCCTCCCCGGCGCCGACGCGGTCCGCCGCATCTACCTCTCGCCGGACGTCACGGACGATTTCGACCTCACGACCGGAACGCCGGACGTCGATGGCATCGTGCGCTTCCTGTGCGAGGAACGGGCGTTCGGACGCGAACGCGTGGAGGCGGCGCTGCAGCGCGCGTTCAAGTAGCCTGAATCGGACCGTCAGTTACCGCAGCCTGGCCAGCATGGCCAGCGTCTCCCGAGTCAGCACGTCGGCCGCGCCCGGGCCGAAGCCGCTGCGCGCCACCTCGTACCCGCCCTCCGCGTGCTGTCTTGCCGTGGGAAGGTAGCCGGTCCAGCCGTTGCAGTTGGTGATCACGAACGTCGCGGCGAAGGGTGACGCCTTCTTGATGGCGAGACCGACTTCCACCGACGCTTCGCAGTCGAGGCCGACGATCGCGACGTCGCCGATCGCGACCACGATGAGGTTCACCCATTTCGCCTGCCCCGCGATCTTGGGCGGCAAGTTGATCCGCGCAGCGGCCGTTCGCAGACCGGCCGGCCCCTGAACGTCCACGGCCGTCGCAGCGGCGCGCGCCGCCTCGTCGCCGAGGAGGGTTGCCAGGCGGACTGTCGGCGGCGTTTCTCCGGGCGGCGCATCGAATGTGTCTACGACGCTCGCCGGGTCCACGTCTCCGGACGCGCCGGCGAACGCGGCCGCGATCGTCCCTCCGCCGGCGGATCGCTCGACCACCTGCTCGGCGATCCCCAGGATGTCTCCGCTCACCTGCTTGTTGGCGCGGCGCAGCGACCGAGAATGGCTGGCGTAATCGAAGAGGACCGCGAACGGCGGCCCGGTCGGCCGGGAGAGGCGCAGCACCAGCACCTCGTCGTCTGCGGCGCCGCCCGGGTTCGGCAGCATCTCGACCCGCCCATCCGGAAAAATCGTCCGCCTGCTCACGCCGACGGCCGCGTGGCCCCGCCCGACCGCGATGCGCGCGGGCGCCATCGCCTGAAGCGCCTTCCCGGTCACGTCGACGAGGGTGCGCTCGAGCGTCCTGGTGTAACGGAAGTTGTTCGGGTGCGGGTAATCCGGGTTGAGCGACTGCTGCGGGCCGCTGTGAGTGTGGATGGCGCAGAGAAGGACTTCGTCGGGCTGCAGGCCCCATTTCTCGGCGATCAGTCGGAGGAAGTACGGGCCGGACCAGAACGACCCGAGATCGCAGGAGACGAGCACGACGCGCTTGGCTCCAACGCCGAGCGCCACCGCGCGGGCATAGAGCCGATCGTGGACGCCTTCGGAAATGCGGTTCTCGGGATTGAGATAGCCCTCGAGGGCGACGGGCATCCCGGGCGTGATGTCGACGCGGGCGGCCCCGGCGAGAAGCGGCAGCGCGCGTGAGGCGGGGCGCCCGGGCACGACGAACGCGGCGGAGAGCACGAGAGCCAGGAGCGCGCGCAAGGCGGTCACGGCAGACCTCCGGAGGGCGCGGGCATCGTAGCACGATCATCAGGGTGAAGGGCGAAGCTGGAGCTTCGCCCACGCCTGTCTTACTGTCGCGCGAGCGTCAGGTACGCCAGTGTCTCCTCGTCCCGGCCGTCCAGGTTGACGTCGAAGGCCACGTGCCCGCCGTTGAGCGCGAGCGTCGAGCCGCTGAGCGTCATGTCGAACTGGATGTCCCACGACATTCCGGCCGGCCGCAGGCTGAGAGTGTCCTTGCTCGCAGTCCACGTTCCGGTCGTCGTCTGCCCCGCCTGACCGGGATCGACGATCTTCTGGGTGTAGGTGCCCGCCGCGTCGAGCGTCAGCGTCAGCGTGGTGCCCAGCGCAACCAGCTCCACCCGCTGGCTGGAGTTCGTCGAGTTCACGAACTCGGCCTTCGTCGCCTTCCACGTGCCGGCGAGCGTCTGCCCGCTGGGCCCCGTCGTGCTCCCGCTGCCGCTCCCGCTGCCGCTGCCGCCGCCGCAGGCCACCATGATTGCCAACGCCAGGACCAGGAGAATGGGCGTGAACCGCTGCATGAAGCCTCCTCTCGCGCAGCCAATGTGCGCGGCCCGTTGGCGGGGCGCAAGCAGGACGGGGTGGTTTAACCGTTAAACGCCCGTTGAAACTGCGGGGAGTGGGCGAAAAGGAGCCGACCGCAGGACGCGATCGAGCGCGGCGTGAACGTCGGCGGACGGAATGATGGGTCCGGAGCGGGAGCGTTTATGGCACCGCTCGACCCCGCCAGGCCGCCCCGCTCGGGCAGCCTGGACAGGCACCGGCGAAGCAGAAGCTTCGCCGGTCACCGGGTACTGCCGTGCTATTGCTTCGGGATCCCCGCCGCGAACCAGGCGCCGCCCGCGTTCACGATCAGGAGCACAGGACTGTCACACGGATTCGGGGGAACCGCGCTGAGCTGGCCGTCGATCCGGAAGTCCCCTGCTGCGTCGAGGGGGATCGCGTCCCCCGTCGTGATGAAGGACTCCGTTCCGCAGAACAGCCGCGCGCGCACGCTCTGGTTGCCGTTGGAGCCGATGGTGTCTCCGCCCGCCAGCAGCAACCCTCTCCCGTCCACCAGCACTCGCCCGTCGGCGAACACCGTCGCCTGCAGGCGCGAGATCACCCACGGCTGCCCGCCGGGCTGGACTCCTCGTACCACGTTCCGGGTCCCAGCCCCGGTTGTCGCATCGGTTCGCGAGGTGGGGATGACCCCAATCCCGCCATCGAACTGTACCAGCCAATCGGCTGCCGACAGCGGCAACGCCATCAACAGCACGACAAGGATCGCAAGACTCCATCGACGCATGCGCACGCCTCCTCTACCAGTGGAGGGCAGGCTGAATGCCTGCCCAGCGACGCCGGCGCTACTGCGACGCGCATGCCACCGCTGCCTCGTGAGGCGCGACATCGAGTTCCTCGAAATCAGGCGCGATTCCGCGTGGGGAGGCCGCAGGCGGCAACGGCCGCTACGCCTCCCGTAAGGGCTTACCGGCGGCGTAAGGCAGACACCGGCCGGACGCCACGGTCTGATGACGCGGATCATACGGCTGCGTCCAGGTATGTCCTTATCCTCGATGGAGGAGGAACAGCATGATCAGGCGCCTGCTCCGTCTGCTCGCCACCGGTCTTGTGCTCAGCGCTGCCGTCCCAACCACGGTCTGGGCTCACTGCGACACGCTTGACGGCCCGGTGGTCTCCGCCGCCCGGCTGGCGCTGCAGCGCGGGGACATCCAGCCTGTCCTCAAGTGGGTCAAGGCAGAGGCGGAGCCCGAGGTACGGGCCGCTTTCCAGAAGACGCTGACCGTGCGCGCGGCGGGAGGCGACGCCAGGGAACTGGCGGACCGTTACTTTTTCGAGACGCTCGTTCGCTTGCACCGCGCGGGAGAGGGCGCGCCGTATACGGGCCTGAAGCCCGCCGGTTCCGTCGAGAAACCGATCGCGGCAGCCGACGACGCGCTCGCACGAGGTTCCGCTGACACGCTCAGCCAGCTGCTTGCCGGGCATCTGGCGGAGGGCGTGAAACAGCGTTTCGCGCGCGTCAGCGACGCAAAGGCGCGCGCGGACGAGACGCCCGAGGCCGGCCGACGCTACGTCGCGGCTTACGTGGACTACGTGCACTACGTGGAAGCCGTGGTCCAGGCGATCCACGGTGCAGCGCACGCGCATGGGGACGAGGTGGCCGCGCGGCGGTGAGCAGGTCGGCCGCGACGAGGGAGCCGCTCGCTTCGCTCACTCGCGCAGGTCTACGCCGATGCGCACCGGCTGGCCCTGCGCCACGACGACGAGGCGCCGCCGTTCGCCGAACTTGGGGTGGCGCAGCACGACCTCGTGCGATCCCAGTGGCGCAGCGTAGTTGGCAATCGGCGTCTCCCCGATCTTCGCCCCGTCCATCCACACCTCGGCCCACGGCGAGGCGTTCACCGACAGGCTGCCCGCCGGCAGGCGGACCGGCACGCTCGCCGTGGCGCCCGGCTGGACCTGCACGATCCGGGTGGCATCCACGTTCAGGTCGCGATTCGCGAGGCGCAGCACGTGGCGGCCGGGCATGAACAGCAGCCGCGCGTTGCGGCTGCTGCCCACGAGCGACTCTCCCTCGTACACCTCCAACTCCACGTCCGACTGGATCACCACCCAGCCAACCGCGGGGGCTGCGGCCTCGTCGAGCGGGATCATCAGCGACGCCGCGCGCCCCGCTTCGATGGTCACCGCCTCGGTCAGCACGCGGTCGCCGTGCAAGATCGTGACGGCGTGGCGCCCGGCCTTCAGATCGCGCACGTCGACCGGCGACAGCCCGCGTCCGTCTCCATCCACGACGACGATCGCGCCAGGCGGTTTCGTGCTCACGTGGAGGTCGCCCGTGGGCGGCGGACCGGGCAGGTCGAGGTGGTAGACGGTCCGCCCGCCGGAGGACACGTCGGCCTGCAGCTCGCGCATCGCGGTGCCGCGACGCAGGACGAGCGATCGCTGCCCGGCCGGCAGGACCAGCGTGAGGGGCGTCGCGCCGCGGTCGATCTCGCCGTCCCACACGTGCCACCCCGCAGGCTCCGACTCGATGACGAGGGTGCCGGCCGTCGCGGGCGGGGCGGGCCTTGCGCGGAACGCGCCGAGCCGGGGGATGGCCACGAGCGCTAGGAGGATCAGACCCGCGCCAAGCGCGAGCGCCAGGACCGTGTGCCGGCGACGGCGACGCCGTCCGTGGATGCGAGTGACCAGATCGGCGCCTACCTGCGCTTCGCGCGGCCGCTCGCGTTCCACGCGAACCCGCTGCTCGCCGAAGAGGAACGAGGGAAGCCGAGGAATCTCGCCCGGTCCGGCAGGCGGCGAATCCGGCGGCCGATCGGAATCCCGTGCGGAAAGAATCATGGGGGCCCTTCCTGTCGGTGTGGGCCCATTGTACTCCCGTGCCTCGGGAGGCGCGATCCAGGACATAATCAAAGTTGAACCTGAAACACAGCCGTGCGCGGACCGCGGACCTCGATCCGCAGGCCCGCACGCGGCCGCACGCTCCCGGCCCGTGGCCGGGAAGGAGGACGAATGCCCCCAACGAAGGTGATTGCCGTGGTCGGAGCGACGGGCGCGCAGGGCGGAGGTCTGCTGCGCGCGATCCTGAACGACAGGTCGGGCCAGTTCGCGGCACGCGCGATCACGCGCGACGTGAACTCACCCAAGGCGCAGGAGCTCGCGGCGCTGGGTGCCGAGGTCGTCGCCGCGGACGTGGACGACGTCGAGAGCCTGAAGCGGGCGTTCCAGGGCGCCTACGGCGCGTTCTGCGTGACGTTCTTCTGGGCGCACTTCTCAGCCGAGAAGGAGATTGCGGAGGCGCGCAACATGGCGGCCGCGGCCAAGGCCGCCGGCGTGCAGCACGTGATCTGGTCGACGCTGGAAGACACGCGCCGGTGGATACCGCTGAGCGACGACCGCATGCCCACGCTGCACGGGAAGTACAAGGTGCCGCACTTCGACGGCAAGGGCGAGGCGAACCAGATCTTCGTGGACGCGGGCCTGCCCGTGACGCTGCTCAACACCAGCTTCTACTGGGACAACTTCATCTACTTCGGCGCAGGGCCGAAGCCGGGGCCGGATGGCGTCCTGGCGCTGACGCTCCCGATGGGCGACAAGGCGCTGCCGGGCATCGCGGCCGAGGACATCGGCAAGTGCGCGCTGGGCATCTTCAAGGCCGGCCAGGAGTTCATCGGGAAGACGGTCGGCATCGCCGGCGAGCACCTCACCGGCGCGCAGATGGCGGAGAAGCTGTCGCGGGCCCTCGGGCGCGAGGTGCGGTACAACGATGTCCCGCCGGAGGTCTACCGGAGCTTCGGCTTCCCCGGCGCCGACGACATGGGCAACATGTTTCAGTTCAAGCGCGACTTCAACAAGGACTTCGTGGGCGCGCGCAGCCTCGACCAGAGCCGCCGCCTGAACCCCGGGTTGCAGACCTTCGACCAGTGGCTCTCCGCCAACGCGCAGAAGATCCCGCTGGAAAGCGCCTGACCGTCCGGGGGGTGCACGGGTGCAGGCCCGCTTCGCACTTCGTGCACGGGGGTGCAACGCCGCTTCGCACTTGGTGCACGGAGTGACCTCCCCTGCTGCCCCCCTTGCACCTTGCACCTTGTGCACCAAGCGCATCCGCGCTTGCACCTCGTGCACCAGGTGCAGGGGGTGCTTGCACTTCGTACCCCGCACTCAGCACCTGGCACTGATCCATTCGAGGACCCATTCCTGCACCTGCGCGTAAACGGCCGCCTGCGCGCGGCCGGCCTGGCGCCGCACCTTGAAGGAATGATCGCCGTCGTCCACGATGAGCAGTCGCGTTTCGGCGCCGAAGCGCGGGAGTTCCTCGCGAAGTTCCTCCGGCGAGGCGAACGGGTCGCGCGAGCCCTGAATGAACAGCGCGGGCACCCGGACGTGAGGCCAGTGCGCGGTGCGCCGCTGGTCCGGCCGCCCGGGTGGATGCAGCGGGTAGCCGAGGAACACGAGGCCCGAGAGGCCGGCGACAAGGTGCGGCGCGAGCCCCGCGTGGCGCGACGAGGTGTGGCGCAAAGCTCGAGCTTTGTGGTTTGTGCGCTGCGACCTGCGATGCGATGCGGCCGCCCATCGACTTGCCGCCGGCGAAGATGCTCGTGCCCGTGCCCGCCTTCTCGTGGACGGCGGCAATCACGGCCTGCCAGCACGCTTCGAGCGTGGCGTTCGGATCCGGCACGCGGCGTCCGCGCTCGATGTAAGGAAAGTTGAACGTGACGAGATTCAGGCCGCGCGAGGCGAAGGCGCGCGCGAAGGTGACCATGAAGTCGTGGTCGTGGCCCGCGCCCGCGCCGGGTGCGAGGATCAGCCACGCCAGCGGGCCGCCCGCCGCCTGATAGAGCCGCGCCGATATGTCGCCCGCCTGCGCTCCCGCCTGCCAGGCCACGCGGAAATCCTGTGAGGTCACGGTAAGTCCCTACTGGCGGGTGATGCCCCAGCGCCCGCCGCCGCGCGCGGCGATATAGAGGAACACGAAGCAGTAGAGCACCGCGAGCTCGCCGCGGTTCACCACCGGCCACATGCCTTGCGGCGCGTGGCGCGTGAAGTACGCATAGGCCATCTCGCCCGAGGCGATGAAAGCCGCCCAGCGGGGAAAGACCCCGAGCGCGATCATCAGGCCCGCCACGAGCTCGATGACCCCGGCTGCTCCAAGTTGGGACATGAGCGGCACCCGCGTGCCGCCGAGCAGGCCGAGCAGTTTCTGGACACCATGCTGGGCGAACAGCAGGCCGCTTACCACGCGCAGCAGCGTGTACGCCGCATCCGCAAGGCCGGAGCTCACTCGAGCCATGACCACTCCCTCACGGCGTCGGCCCGTGCGCCGTACGCTGCAGGCGCGCGAGGTCGAAGCCGTTCTCCTTGGCCATCGCGGCCGCCGCAGCCCAATCGCGTTCGTTCATCTCGGCGGAACGACCCAGGACCCACAGGTACTTGCGATTCGGCGTGCCGACGACCGCCCACCGGTAGTCATCCGCCAGGCCGATCACCCAGTAGTCGGCCCAGACAAACGGCAGCACGCTCAGCCAGCCCGGCGCGAAGCGGACCTTCAGCCGGGCATTGCCGGCGCCGTCCACGACCTTGGCTTCGCCCTCCGCCTGGTTGATCGTCCCATCCTCGCGCCGGCACTGGTTGACGACGCGGATGCGTCCGTCGGGCCGCCGCTCGTAGGTCGCGGTCACATCGCCAGCACAGCTCTTCTGAAAGACGTTGGGATAGCGGGCAATCTCGTACCACCGGCCGACGTACCGTTCCAGGTCCACCGAGGGGACGGCCTTGACAGGCGCGGACTCCATCGCCGCCAGCGAGAGCATGAACGCGAGCGAGGACAGCACGTCGAACCTCCTTTACGCTGAGACGCCGCATGCGGCCGTTCGGATCCGCCTGCTCCGTCGCGGCAGGCAGGGACCCCTACCCAACTAATGACGGCCGACGCCCAGCCAGCCGGGGAACAGCGCCAGGATCCCGAACCGGATGAACCGCCCGCCGAGGCCAACCAGGAAGAATGCCACGATGTTGACCCGAAAGGACCCCGCGAGCACGCTCACCGCGTAGAACGGGGGAAAGCCGCTGGCCGCGCTGAAAAACACGAACAGCATCACCGCGCGGGGCGACCGCGAGAACCGATCGCCCCAGCGCTCGATCGCCCGCTGGTGCCGCGCCGACGGGATCTTTGCCGCGCCGCGGCCCATCATGTAGAGCGTGCACTTCCCCAGCATCTGGCCCGCCGCGACGACGGCCGCGACGACGAGCGGGCCCAAGTGACCGGGACCCGCGAGGGCGGCGTAGGTGAGGACGAGCACCTCCGAGTTGACCAACGGAACGAGGGCGCTGAGGTAGCCCAGGCCGAACGCGGAGGCATAGGCCCCGAACGCGAGAAGTGTTGGCATCCGCGCCGTTACCCTTCGGGAACCGGCGGCGGGGCGGGCAGGTGGCTGGTCAACAGCAGCATCCGGTAGGAGAAGAACAGGCGGATCCCGATCAGCGCCAGCGTCGCGGCCAGCGCGGGCCACTGCCAGGGCAGGCCGATGAGGAGGAGCGTGACGAGGCCGCAGTTGAAGGCCTTGGCCGGCTTGGACCAGAGCCAGGTCCACGTCTGGCGGTCGACGATGTAGAAGTAGTTGGGCGACAGGATCGGCCAGCGCATGAACTGATTGGACAGGTAGGTGTCGAGCACCGCGAACTCGAAGAGGAAGAGGAGCGCGGCGGCGCTCTTGCCCGGCCGGTGCACGATGTAGCTCACGTAGAACATGATCACGAGGACGCGGTCGGCCAGGATGTCCAACTGCGCGCCGAGCAGCGTTTCCTGCCGCAGCGTCCGCGCCAGGTAGCCGTCGAGCAGATCGCCGACCCAGTAGATCAGGAGACCGTACAGGCTCCATCGCAGCAAGCCCGTCTGCCAGGCGGCGGCGAAGACGACAAAGGCCGCCGCGACGCGAACGGCGGTGACCAGGTTGGCCCAGGTGTAGAGATCGCGCGTGGCGGCGCTGGCGGTGGCGCGCAGCCCGCTCCCGTGCGAGGCCGTCGATCCCGCCACTCGCGGGATCTCCGGAATAAAGGCAGACGATTCCATGCGTGCTCCAAGGTCCCCGCCGCCCAGCCGGGCCTTCGTGAGCGTACCATCCAGGTCGGCCAGCTGAACAGCAAAAAGAGCGGCCCTGGGCGGCTGAGACAGCAAGACCTGCACCGGGCGGCAGTTGCCAGAACATCTGGAGGTCCGTCTAACCGCAGAGCCGCGGAGGACGCAGAGGCGCCTCTTGGCTCTTCGTTCTCCGCGTCTCGGCGTCTCGGCGTCTCGTCGGTGAATCCGGCCTTGACAGTTCCCATCCCGGGCCCTATATTTGCGGCAGACCGGTTTGCAGTACAGACTAGTCCGCGCAGTCGAACCGCAAGGAGGCACCGATGGACCCGCTCCAGGCTGACATCGACAAGGCCACCCGCCGCGCCGCCCTCTACTGGCTCGAGGACGGCCTCCAGGAAACGCTCGTCGGCGTCTTCTTCGTGTTGATCGGCGTCTTCCTCGTTCTCCAGGGCGTCCTCCCCAAGCAGCCCCCCTTCCGGGCGTTCTTCGCTATCGGCTTTCCGGTCCTGGTGATCGGCCTCGGCCTCGCCGTGCGCCGCCTCGTGTCGAAGCTGAAGGACCGCTACGTCCATCCGCGAACGGGCTACGTGTCCTTCGAGCGGCGCAACCGCCGAACCGGCTGGGTGGGCGGCATCGTCGGCGGCCTCATGGCCTTCGTCATCGTGGTGCTCGCCCGCGCCCCCGCGGTGTTGTCCTGGCTGCCCGCGCTGCAGGGCCTCCTCGTCGCCGCCGCATTCCTGTACCTCGGGCGCAAGGTGCATTTGCCGCGCTTCCCCGTCGAGGCCCTCCTCTGCTTGGTCGCCGGCCTCGGCCTCGCGCTCCTGCGCCTGGACGAGAACCTGGCCTCCGGGCTGCTCTTCCTCTGGACGGGCGGCGCGATGGCGGCTGGCGGCCTCCTCGCGTTCCGCGCCTACCTGCGGCAGGCGCCGCCGGGAGAGCAGGCATGACGCCGGCGACCGTTCAGCAGGAGGACGAGGGCGCGGACCGGCTGCTCCACGAGCCCGCTCGCCGCGTCATCATGACCATCCTCTATGCCGCCGACAGCGCCGACTTCCTCTACCTGCTGCGCGAAACCGGCCTGTCGAAGGGCAACCTCTCGTCGCACCTGGCGAAGCTCGAGGCTGGCGGCTACGTCGAGATCGAAAAGACGTTTCGGGGCAAGGTCCCGCTGACGATCTGCCGCATGACAGCGGAGGGGAGGAACTCGTTCCGCCGCTATCGCGACTACCTGAAGAAGGTCGTCGCCAGCATGACGAAGTGACGCGCGGCGTCGCAGAGGGGAACCATGCACGAACCGAATGCGATCGAGATCGACAGGCTGACGCGGCGCTTCGGCGCACTCCGGGCGGTTGATGGACTGTCGCTGGAGATTCCCCGAGGCGTGGTGTTCGGCTTCCTCGGCCCGAATGGATCCGGCAAGACGACCACCATCCGCCTGCTCCTCGGCCTCCTCGCGCCGAGCGAGGGACGGGCCGCCGTGCTCGGGTTCGATGTCGCCCGGGACGCCGACGCGATCCGGGCGCGAGCGGGCGCGCTCCTCGAACACACCGGGCTCTACGATCGGCTGTCGGCGCAAGCGAACCTGGACTACTACGCCAGGATCGCGAGGATGCCCGCAGGCGACCGGGCGGCGCGGATCAAGGACGTGCTCGCGCAGATCGGGCTGTGGGATCGACGGCGCGAGCCAATCCGCGAGTGGAGCCGCGGGATGAAGCAGAAGCTGGCCGTCGCGCGGGCGCTGCTGCCGCGGCCGGCGCTCGTCTTCCTCGACGAGCCGACGGCCGGGCTCGACCCGGTGGCGGCGGCGGCGCTCCGCGACGATCTGGCGGCGCTGGCGCGGCACGACGGCACGACGGTGTTCCTCACGACGCACAACCTGACGGAGGCGGA
This sequence comes from uncultured Acidobacteriota bacterium, assembly GCA_963724775.1. Lineage (GTDB taxonomy): Bacteria > Acidobacteriota > Vicinamibacteria > Vicinamibacterales > Fen-181 > CAVRWB01. The sequence goes on along the minus strand of CAVRWB010000005.1, from coordinate 58,908 downwards.
GCGGTTGTGCCACCAGGTGGCCGTGGTGCGAAATGGCAAGCTGCTGGCGGCGGGCGCGCCGTCCGACCTGCGAGAGCGAATGAGCGGCCAGCCGCAGGTGACGATTGCCGGGCGCGGCCTCGATGCCCGCGTCGCGTCCATCCTGCGCGACCGGGCCGAGGTCTCCGGCGTGGAGGCGCGCGGCTCGGAGATCATCGTGGCTCTGCGCGATGGGGCGGACGTGGCGGACCTCGTCGCGGCCGCAGTCGGGGCAGGGGCGGCGGTTGAAGAAGTGCGGCGCCACAAGGCGAGCCTCGAGGACCTGTTCCTCGATCTCGTCGAAGACCGGGCGCCGGCGCGCGAGACCACGACGGAACGGACGGAGGCCATCCCGTGCTGAACGACATGCTGACGGTGCTCCGCAAGGAGCTGTTCGAGATCCTCATGCCGGACGGGCGCTTCCACGGCGGCGCCCGCAACGTGCTCGTCCTCATCGGCATCGCCGGCCTGCTCTTCCCGCTGCAGACGGGCGCGACGTGGATGACATCGTGGTTCACGGTCTACAGCGCGTGCTTCCCGGCCATCCTCCTCCTCAACTACGCGGCGGACACGTTCGCCGGCGAGCGCGAGCGCCATACGCTCGAAACCCTGTTGGCGACGCGTCTGCCGAACGCGGCCATCCTCCTGGGCAAGCTCCTCGCGATCACGCTCTACGGGTGGGGCGTGATCCTCGCGGGACAGGCCGTGGCCGTGGTGGCCGTGAGCCTGGCGTTCGGCCACGGACGGCTACTGTTCTTCGCGCCGGGCATCCTCGCGGCAATCGTCTCGATCGGCCTGCTCCTGCCGCTGCTGCTCACGACGGTGGCGATCCTCGTGTCCATGACGGCGCCGACGGCACGGGCGGCGGGACAGCGGATGCTGGTGCCGTTCATCCTGATCTACGGCCTGCCATCTGCGCTGCCGTACCTGGCGCGCCGGCTGAACCTGCCGCTCACGCCGGAGGCCCTGTCACCCGGCCGCGTCGTGCTCGCGATCGCGGCGTGCTGTGCGCTCGGCTCGGCGGCGGCGTTGGCGATTGCGCTGTGGCGCTTCAAGCGCGAGCCGCTGGTGCTCGCATAGGCGTCGCGGGCCTCCCTGCTCGTGTCTGACGTGTGGAGCAAGCAACCAGCGGTGTACCAGGTGTGGGGCAAAGCTCCAGCTTTGCCTTCGGGCACTACTCTCAGCGCGCGACCGCCGCGGCGGCGCAGCGGACGAATGGCTGGCTGCTGTCGGACCAGGCCGTCGTGCCGCCGGCCCAGACGCCACGCACCCGGTAGGTGTAGACGACGCCGAGCGGCGTCGCGAGGCCGGCCGAGCGGATGTCGGCGACGAGCGACGACTGCATCGCGAGCGAGGCCCACGACGGCAGGTCGACGACACGGCGGATGAGGAACGCGGTGAGCGGGACGTCCACCGTCTGCGCCGGGGACGGGGCGTCGGGCAGGAAGAAGCCGACCTGGTAGGCGGTCATCAGCGCGTGATCGGGCGAGTCGAACACGAGCAGCCGCGGGTCGACGAAGACGCCTCCCGGGTCGCACCCGGAGGCCGAGGCCCACACGTCGAGCGGTCCCGTGTCGGCCGACGTGCGCGACGAGCGAACGCCGGAGGCGCCTCGCTGCCCGCGAGCCGAAGACGTCGCGGCCGTGGGCGTTTCGCTCGAGGCCGTGCCCGCGGCGACACCCGCAGCGAGGACCGAGAGTTCGCGCGACGCGATGCTGGGAAGATCCACGAGCCAGTCCCCCGCCGGCGACCGCCGGCCGCTGCCCTCGTACGAGTTCCACGCGAGGCGATCGTTGAACACGATTGTCGCCTCGGCGCCCTTGGCGTTCGTCTTCCGCAGCGTCAGCGCCAGCGTGTCGGCATTCATCGCCCGCCCGAACACGCTTCGTCCCCACTCCATCGACACACGTTCCGCGCCTGCCTCGCCGCTCGCCGGCGAGGTGCCGGCGGGTCCGGCCAGGCGCCGAAACGACTCCCGCGACGCCAGGGCGCACGACCAGTCAGGGCACCCGTCGAAGAGCGCGGGCGCCGAGCCGAGGTTCACGTCGATGGCAAGCGGCACCGGCGACGACAGCGCGACGGGCTCGACCCGCTGATCGAGCGGCGCGCCTTCGGAAAGAACCGCCGCGGTACCTGCCCCTCCGGCGGCCGCACCGCGCGCCACCAGTTCCAGCACTTTCGTCTCGAACGTTGCGACAGACACCGGTCGAATCGGCGCAGAAGCCGACCGCCGCGTCGCGGCGCCCGCCTCGTCCTCCGCGAGATCGGCATACGTGAGGAGGCGGCCGTCGTGAGCCGCCACGCGCTCGCGCGGCGCTTCCTCGGCGGCGACGAGCCGGAAGCGGCCGTGCATGAGGCCGACGAGCGGGCTGACGCTGCGCGATGCCGGCTCGAGGAAGAGCACGTCCCGATCGCCAACCGCGAAGCGAGGCAGGTCGAACACGTCCAGGCTCTGCGCGTCCAGGCGGCCGCCGAGGAACTCGAGCACCATCTGGCTGGCCGCCGCGCCTTTCAGCGTGCGCGCCACGCGAACGGTGACGAGGGTGATGGGCACATCCTCGCCCCGAACCGTCTCGCGCTCGCAGCGCACCTCGATCACTTCCCCGACCACGATGCGTTCGGCGCGGGAGGTGAGCGCCGAGAGCGTTGGCACCCGGACAGTCGCCGGGCGAGCGGGCGCCGGGCGTCCGAGAAGGGCGGCAAAGGCCAGGACGAGCAGCACGCCGTGGCGTGGCAGGCGCATGACTGTTGAGGATCGAGATGCGACGTGAGCCGACAGCAGTCTACGGCGGCGCGGCGCGCCAGGCAAGCCGCCGCGATCGGCGGAGCGGAAGCGACCGGCGCGGCGGAGGCGATCGGCGAGCCGGAAGCCTTGCGCACCACGCCTGGCGGGAATGCCTGGCGGGACGCCTGCCCAGGGCCGATGACGGATTTGTGATTTGGCGATTGTGGCAATTTCGCGATTTGGCGATTTCCACCCAGAATCGTAAAATCGAAAAATCGACAAATCGACAAATTGCCAGATTCTCCCGTCAGGGGGTCCCATGCCTCTTCTCGACGATCGCGTGCGCAAGCAGGTTCAGGCGGCGCTGTCCGCCATCGAGCGGCCGGTGCGGATGGTGATGTTCACGCAGGGCGACGGCGGCGCGCTCGAATGCCAGTACCTGCAGCGAAACGCGCGAGCTTGCCCAGGAGGTGGCCGCGCTGTCCGACAAGGTGTCGCTCGAGGTGAAGGACTTCCAGGCCGACGAGGCGCTCGCGAAGGCGTATGGTGTGGACAAGATCCCGGCCATCGTCCTGGCGGCCGACGGCGCGGAGCCGGCGTCCGCGCGCATCCGGTTCTTCGGAATCCCGGCGGGCTACGAGTTCAGCAACCTGCTCGAGGACCTGCGCATGGTGGGCTCCGGCAAGCACGGCTTGAGCGAGGAGACCCTGTCGGCCATCGGACAGCTGAAGGAGCCGGTCCACATCCAGGTGTTCGTCACACCCACGTGACCGCACTGCCCGCGAGCCGTGCTGCTCGCCCACAAGCTCGCCTTCGCCAGCGACCTGATCACCGCGGACTGCGTCGAGGCAACGGAGTTTCCCCACCTTTCCAACAAGTACCACGTCTACGGCGTGCCGCGCACCGTCATCAACGAGGTGATCCACGTGGAAGGCGCCGTCCCCGAGCAGGTGCTGGTGTCCGAGCTGCTGCAGGTCCTCGACGCCGGAAAGATGGAGAAGCTCGAGAAGGAGCAGGGCTGAAATCCTGCGCTTTCCAGAATGCCCGCCCGCTGCCCGCTGCCCGCTACCCTGGCGGCGGCGTCGTCGTCTCTTTCATCAACTCCGTGATGACCTGCAGCAGCTCCGCGTGCTGCACCGGCTTGGCGATGTGGCGGTCGAAGCCGGCGGCCAACGCGAGGTCGCGATCGCGCTCGCTCGCATAAGCGGTGAGCGCGACGGCCGGCACGCGCCCGCCGCGGTCGGCAGGCAGACCGCGGACGCGGCGGATCAGCGAATAGCCGTCCTCGCCCGGCATGCCGATGTCCGCCAGCAGCAGCTGCGCCGACTGCACCTGGTCCATCGCGGCGCTCGCCGAGTCGGCGACGGTCACGATCATCCCGCGCCGCTCGAGCGCCACCTTCAGCATCGCCCTCGCGTCCGGGTCGTCGTCCACGACCAGGCAGCGGACGCCGGGGACGTTGACGGGCTTCGCCGCGTCGGCCGCTTCCGCGGCAGCCAGCGCGCGCGGGACGGGCGCGTACGCCCGGCGCTGCGAGGAGCGTGGGGCGTCCGCGAGCGCTGGCAGCACGATCTCGAACAGCGAGCCGCGGCCCGTCCCGGCGCTTTCCGCCCGCGCGATGCCGCCGTGCAACTCGACGAGGTGCCGGACGATCGCGAGGCCGAGGCCCAGGCCGCCGTGAGCGCGGACGCTCGACGAATCGGCCTGGCGGAAGCGTTCGAAGACGTGCGGCAGAAACGCCGGTGCGATGCCCATCCCGTCGTCGGACACCGACACGCAGGCCGTGTCGTGGCGCCGCGCCACGGTGACGGTCACATGGCCGCCCGACGGTGTGAACTTCACGGCGTTGGACACCAGGTTCGAGACCACCTGCCGCAAGCGTTCCGCGTCGCCGTTCACGGGGAGCGGCTCGTCTCCCACCTGGAGCCGCAACTCCACTCCCTTCGCTCCCGCCGTGACGGCGCCGGTGTCCGCGGCCGCGCGGACGACGTCTCGCAGATCCACCGTCGAGAGATTGAGGCGCAGCTTGCCCGCCATGAACCGCGAGACGTCGAGGATGTCGTTGACCAGGCCCAGCTGCGCCTGGCCGTTGCGGGCGATGGCATCGAGCGCCTGCCGGGCGACGGCCGGCTCCAGGCTCTCGCGCCGCAGCATGTGCGTCCACCCGATGATCGCGTTGAGCGGCGTCCGCAGCTCGTGCGACAGCACCGCGAGGAACTCGTCCTTCAGGCGATTGGCTTCCTGCAGCTGCTCGGCCTGGCGGGCGAGCGCTTCCTCGGCCTGCTTCCGCCCCGTCACGTCCTGCACGACCTTGCTGTAGCCAAGGATCTCGCCGGTCGGGTCCCGCATGGCGGTCACCACGCCCCGTCCGAAGAACCGCGTGCCCCCCTTCCGCTCGAACCACCCCTCGATCTCGGTGCGCCCTTCGGCCAGGGCCTTTCGCCAGTGCGGCTCCTCGTCGCGCGCTTCGGGCGGAAACAGCATCGCGCACTCGCTGCCGAGGGCGTCGCTGTCGTCGAAGCCGAAGAGCCGCGTGGCGCCGGCGTTCCACGTGGCGATCCGGCCGTGCGTGTCGAGTGAGAAGATGGCGTAGTCGCTGACGCTCTCGACGGTGAGCCGCAGCCGCTCGTCGGCTTCGCGCAGCTGCTGCTCGGCCTGGCGGCGCAGCCGTTCTTCCGCCAGCCGCAGCTGCTCCGCCTGCAGGCGGTTCTCCTCGGTCTTGCGGAACAGCTCGACGAACACGGCCGCTTTCGCCCGAAGCACTTCCGGGTTCACCGGCGCGAAGATGTAGTCCACGGCGCCCATGGCGTACGACCGCGTGGCGAGACGCTCGTCGTGGTCGGCAGTAATGAAGATGATGGGGGTGTGCGCCGACGCCGGGCGCGTCCGGATCAGCTGCGCCGTGTCGAAGCCGTCCATCTCCGGCATGTTGACGTCGAGCAGGATCAGCGCGAACGGCTGCCGAAGCAGCTCGCGCAGAGCCTGGCGGCCGGATCGCGCGAGGACCAGCGCGCGGTCTGGCGCGTCGAGAATCGCCGCGAGCGCCAGCAGGTTCTCCGGCCGGTCGTCCACGACGAGGATGCGCACCGGCGCCCGTTCCTCCTGGGTCCGCGCCGTGCCCTCCAGAGTTTCGCTCACCATGTCCTCCGCCCCCTACCGATGCAACCACGAGCGGCACGTCGAGAGCATCTGCATCGAATCCACCGGCTTCGACAGGTAGTCCCACGCCCCGGCCTCGATGCACTTCTCGCGGTCGCCCTTCATCGCCTTGGCCGTCACGGCGACGATCGGGCAGCCGCCCGAACGACGGGATGTTCCGAATGGCCCGTATCGTGTCGTAGCCGTCCATCTCCGGCATCATGATGTCCATCAGCACGATGTCGATGGCCGGGTTGGCGCGCAGCAGGTCGATGGCGTCGCGGCCGTTCTCCGCGGACAGCACGCTCATCCGGTGCTGCTCGAGCACGCTCGTCATGGCGAAGATGTTCCGCACATCGTCGTCCACGATCAGCACCTTCTTGCCTGCCAGCACGTCATCGGTCTCGTGCAGGCTCTGCAGCAGCTGTCGCTTGTCCGGCGGCAGGCGGTCCACCCGCCGGTGAAGGTAGCGGGCCGTTTCGTCGAAGAGGCGGTCCTCCGAGTAGACCGTCTTCACCGTGTGCAGGTGCGAGAGCCGCCGCAGCACCTCCTCTTCCTCGGGCAGCGTCCCGGCGCCAGACGGCGTGTACAACACGAACGGCAGGGCGCGCTGCAGGGACGCCAGATTGCCCGCGGGAAGGGGCCGGGCGGCCGGCGTCACGGCGACGCAATCGCACGGTTCGCCGGATTCCAGGGCGTCGAGCGCTTCCTCCCAGCTGGCCGCGTTGCGGAGACTCACGTCCTCGTGCGCGACCAGTTGGATAATCGCTTCCCGTTCCGCTACGTCTGGCGCCACCACCAGCAGCTGCTTGCGCGGCCGCTCGATGTGGCTCCGCAGCGTCGTGAGCATCCGCTCGAGCGACTCCTTGTCGCGCACCGGCTTGGCCAGGAGATCGACGGCCCCGAGGTCCAGGCAGCGCGTCCGCTCCTCCTCGGTGCTGACGACGTAGACCGGGATGTGCCGGGTGGCGAGATCGCTCTTGAGGCGGGCCAGCACGCGGAGACCGTCGACATCGGGAAGACGAAGGTCCAGCGAGATGGCGTCCGGCGCGTGCTCGGACGCATACGCGAGCGCGGCCGCGCCGAACGCGGTGACGACGCCCTTGAAGCCGTGCTCGCGCGCGGTGTCGAGCAGGAACTGCGCGAAGGCGTCGTCGTTCTCGACGATCAGGAGGACCCGATCGCCGGCATGGATCGACTGGCGGTCGTCGAACTGCGGCGCCATGGCCGCGACGGCGGGCTCCATTTCCGGCTCGCGCACGGGCGCGGGCGCCGGCGTGGATTCGAGCACGACCGCCGGCTTGCGCCGAGCGGCATGCTCCTGCGGCAGGTAGAGCGTGAACGTGCTGCCGTGGTTCACCATGCTGCTGACGCACAGCTCGCCGCCGAGCAGGCGCGACAGTTCGCGGCTGATGGCGAGCCCGAGCCCCGTGCCGCCGAACTTCCGGCTGGTGCTGCCGTCGGCCTGCTGGAACGCCTCGAAGATGATCTTCTGCTTCTCCTCGGGAATGCCGATGCCCGTGTCCGTGACCGAGATGGCCACCACCGACCGCGCGCGGCTCAGCGTCTCGACGTCTGTGCTCCAGCCCGACGTCGCGGGCGCGATGCGCAGCTCCACGTGCCCCGCCTCGGTGAACTTGAAGGCGTTGGAGAGCAGGTTCTTCAGCACCTGCTGGAGGCGCTTCGGGTCCGTCTGGACGCCGCGCGGCACCGTTGGCGCGACGTCGATGACGAAGTCCAGTTTCTTCGCCTCGGCGACGTGCCGGAAGGTGCGCTCCACGTAGTCGCGCAGGTCCTGGATACCGTACTCCTCGATGTCCACGGCCACCGTGCCGGACTCGATCTTCGACAGGTCGAGGATGTCGTTGATCAGCGTCAGCAGGTCGTTGCCCGCGGCGTGGATGGTTCGCGCAAACTGCGTCTGCTTGCCCGTGAGGTTTCCTTCCGGGTTCCTCGACAGCTGGTCCGACAGGATCAGCAGGCTGTTCAGCGGCGTCCTCAGCTCGTGCGACATGTTGGCGAGGAACTCCGACTTGAACTTCGACGTGAGCGCCAGCTGCTTGGCCTTCTCTTCCAGCGCCTGCCGCGCCTGCTCCACTTCGGAGTTCTTCCGCTCCACCTCGACGTTCTGCTCGGCGAGCAGCTTGGCCTTCTCCTCCAGTTCCTGGTTGGTCTGACGCAGCTCCTCCTGCTGGCTCTGCAGCTCGCCGGCCAGCGACTGCGACTGCTTCAGCAGGTCCTCGGTGAGCGTGTTCGCCTCGATCGTGTTGAGCACGATGCCGATGCTCTCCACCAGCTGATCGAGGAACGCGAGGTGCGTCGGACTGAAGTGCTCGAACGACGCCAGCTCCAGGACGCCCTTCACGACGCCCTCGAACAGCACCGGGAGGACGACGATGGCCGCCGGCGACGCTTCGCCGAGACCGGAGGAGATCTTGAGGTAGTCGTCCGGAACGTGGGTGAGCAGGATGCGCTGCTTCTCCACCGCGCACTGGCCGAGGAGGCCCTCGCCCACCGGGACGCGCCGCTTGACGGACGCCTGCTCGTGATGCGCGTAGCTGGCGAGGAGGTGCAGCGACCCGTCCTCCTTGCCGCCCGCCATGGTGTAGAACAGCGCCTGCTGGGCCGAGACGACCGGCACCAGCTCGGAGAGAATCAGCTTGCCGACCGTCAGCAGGTCGCGCTGGCCCTGCAGCATGCGGCTGAACTTCGCGAGGTTGGTCTTCAGCCAGTCCTGCTCGCTGTTCTTCTGCGTGGTGTCCTTGAGGTTGCGGATCATCTCGTTGATGTTGTCCTTGAGCGCCGCCACCTCGCCTTGCGCTTCGACCGTGATCGACCGCGTCAGGTCGCCCTTGGTCACCGCGGTGGCCACCTCGGCGATCGCCCGCACCTGCGTCGTCAGGTTCTCCGCCAGCTGGTTGACGTTGTCCGTGAGGTCCTTCCACGTGCCGGCCGCGCCCGGCACCTTGGCCTGGCCGCCCAGTTTTCCCTCGACGCCCACCTCGCGCGCCATCGTCGTCACCTGGTCCGCGAAGGTCGCGAGCGTCTCGATCATCGCGTTGATGGTATCGGCCAGCGCGGCGATCTCGCCCTTCGCGTCCACGGTGAGGGTGCGCGTCAGATCGCCGTTGGCGACCGCCGTCACGACCTTGGCGATGCCCCGCACCTGGCTCGTGAGGTTGCGCGCCATCCAGTTGACGCTGTCGGTGAGGTCCTTCCACGTACCCGCCACGCCGCGGACTTCGGCCTGTCCTCCCAGCTTGCCCTCGGTGCCGACCTCGCGCGCGACGCGCGTCACTTCGGCCGCGAAGGAGCTGAGCTGATCGACCATCGTGTTGATCGTGTCCTTCAGCTCGAGGATCTCGCCCTTCACGTCCACCGTGATCTTCTGCGAGAGGTCGCCGGCCGCCACCGCCTTGGTCACCTCCGCGATGTTGCGCACCTGCGCGGTGAGGTTGCCGGCCATCGAGTTGACGCTGTCGGTGAGGTCCTTCCACGTGCCCGCCACGTCGCGGACGTCCGCCTGGCCGCCCAGCTTCCCTTCCGTGCCGACCTCGCGCGCGACGCGCGTGACTTCCGCCGCGAAGGAACTGAGCTGATCGACCATCGTGTTCACGGTGTCCTTCAGCTCGAGGATCTCCCCCTTCACGTCCACGGTGATCTTCTTGGAGAGGTCGCCTTGCGCGACGGCCGTCGTCACCTCGGCGATGTTGCGCACCTGCGCGGTGAGGTTGCCGGCCATCGAGTTGACGCTGTCGGTGAGGTCCTTCCACGTGCCGGCCACACCCCGGACGTCCGCCTGGCCGCCCAGCTTCCCTTCCGTGCCGACCTCGCGGGCGACGCGCGTCACTTCCGCCGCGAACGAGCGGAGCTGGTCCACCATCGTGTTGATGGTGTTCTTCAGCTCGAGGATCTCCCCCTTCACGTCCACCGTGATCTTCTTGGACAGGTCGCCGTTGGCCACGGCGGTGGTGACGTCGGCGATGTTCCGGACCTGGCCCGTGAGGTTGCCGGCCATCGAGTTGACGCTGTCCGTGAGGTCCTTCCACGTGCCCGCCACGCCGCGGACATCTGCCTGGCCGCCCAGCTTGCCTTCCGTGCCGACCTCGCGTGCGACGCGCGTCACCTCCGCGGCGAAGGAGCTGAGCTGATCGACCATCGTGTTGATCGTGTTCTTCAGCTCGAGGATCTCCCCCTTCACGTCCACGGTGATCTTCTTGGACAGGTCCCCCTTGGCGACCGCCGTGGTGACGTCGGCGATGTTGCGCACCTGGCCCGTGAGGTTGCCCGCCATGGAGTTGACGCTGTCGGTGAGGTCCTTCCACGTGCCGGACACGCCCTCGACCTTCGCCTGGCCGCCAAGCTTCCCCTCGGTGCCGACCTCGCGGGCCACGCGGGTGACCTCCGAGGCGAACGACCGCAGCTGGTCGACCATCGTGTTGATCGTGTCCTTCAGCTCGAGGAACTCGCCCTTCACGTCCGCCGTGATCTTCTTCGCCAGGTCGCCGTTGGCGACGGCCGTCGTCACCTCCGCGATATTGCGCACCTGCCCCGTGAGGTTGCCGGCCATCAGGTTGACGCTGTCGGTGAGGTCCTTCCACGTGCCGGCCACACCCCGGACGTCCGCCTGGCCGCCCAGCTCGCCTTCCGTGCCAACCTCGCGCGCCACGCGCGTCACTTCCGCCGCAAAGGAACTCAGCTGGTCCACCATGGTGTTGATGGTGTTCTTCAGCTCGAGGATCTCGCCCTTCACGTCCACGGTGATCTTCTGCGACAGATCGCCCTTGGCGACCGCGGTCGTCACCTCCGCGATGTTGCGCACCTGGCCTGTGAGGTTGCCGGCCATCGAGTTGACGCTGTCGGTGAGGTCCTTCCACGTGCCGGCCACACCGCGGACGTCCGCCTGGCCACCCAGCTTGCCTTCCGTGCCGACTTCGCGCGCGACGCGCGTCACCTCCGCGGCGAAGGAGCTGAGCTGATCGACCATCGTGTTGATCGTGTTCTTCAGCTCGAGGATCTCGCCCTTCACGTCGACGGTGATCTTCTTCGACAGGTCGCCCTTGGCGACGGCCGTCGTCACGTCCGCGATGTTGCGGACCTGCGCGGTGAGGTTGCCGGCCATCGAGTTGACGCTGTCGGTCAGGTCCTTCCACGTGCCCGCGACGCCCCGGACGTCCGCCTGGCCGCCCAGCTTCCCTTCCGTGCCGACCTCGCGCGCGACGCGCGTGACTTCCGCCGCGAACGAGCGGAGCTGGTCCACCATCGTGTTGATGGTGTCCTTCAATTCGAGGATCTCCCCCTTGACGTCGACGGTGATCTTCTTGGACAGGTCGCCGTTGGCGACCGCCGTCGTCACTTCCGCGATGTTGCGCACCTGGCCCGTCAGGTTGGACGCCATCAGGTTGACGCTGTCGGTCAGGTCCTTCCACGTCCCGGCCACGCCCTCCACGCGCGCCTGGCCGCCGAGCTTGCCTTCCGTGCCGACCTCGCGCGCCACGCGCGTCACTTCCGACGCGAACGACCGCAGCTGGTCCACCATCGTGTTGATGGTGTTCTTCAACTCGAGGAACTCGCCCTTGACGTCGGCGGTGATCTTCTTGGTGAGGTCGCCGTTGGCGACGGCCGTCGTCACGTCGGCGATGTTCCGAACCTGCCCGGTCAGGTTGCCGGCCATCAGGTTGACGCTATCGGTCAGGTCCTTCCACGTGCCGGCGACGCCCTCCACCTTGGCCTGGCCGCCGAGCTTGCCTTCGGTGCCGACTTCGCGCGCGACGCGCGTCACCTCCGAGGCGAACGACCCGAGGCGCTCGACCATCGTGTTGACGGTGGTCGCCGTCCGGAGGAACTCGCCCTGGATCGGCCGGCCATCGGCCTCGAGCGCCATCGTCTTGGACAGGTCGCCCTTGGCCACCGCGCCGATGACGCGTGCGGTCTCGCTGACCGGTTGTACGAGATCACCGATGAGCGTATTGATGTACGACACGGAGCGCTGCCACGACCCGCCCACATCGCCGAGCGAGGCGCGTTGCGAGAGTTTCCCCTCGTGGCCAACGACCCGGCTGATCCGTTCGAGCTCTCCGGCCATGCGGCCGTTGATCTCGATGACCTCATTCAGCGTGTCGGCGAGTTTGCCGTCAAGGCCGGTGAGGTCGTTCGGAAGGCGGAAGCTGAAGTCGCCCTTCTTGAGGGCAAGCAACCCGTGGAGCAGCAGCCCGGCGGTGGCTGGCTGGAGCGCAGACTGTTCGTGCATCCTCGCGGTCCTTTGCCCCGTTGGACGCTCGTGGGATCACCCAATGGGGCACCAAGGTGTGTAATCGGGCGACGCAGGCTCGTGTGTATAAGCGGACACTAAGCAAAGGATGGGCCGGGGACGAAGGACGATAGCGAGTCCGTGCCGGGTCCTTTGTGCCGGGCGCTGTGCTGGGCGCCGCGTGCGAGCTGCAAAGTGCAATCCTCGTGGCGCTTAGCCCTTCGATGCACAAATACGGCAACCTATTTGTGCCCTCAGGACTAAGTGCTGAGCGAGAAGGACCGGCCACGCACGCTGGCAGGCGGTCGTGGCCGGAATTGCGAGTCGAAGCGCTTAGCGCCTGGCAATCCGCGCGCGGCAGCTGCCACTCAGAACGTCGCGTTGCGCCGACGCGCGTGCCCTTGCCTCATCCACAACCTCGCCGGCCGCTGCACCGCCCGGCGTTGAGCAACGCGCCCACCATCTTGAGGAGCGGATGGGGCGGAAGACCTTTGGCAATCAGCGTGCGAAGGTGTGAAGACGTTGTCGGCGACACCGGCAGGCGCCGGTCGCAGCGAGGGTACCGGGGACGCGACAGATGGCGAGGTTGCTCATCGGCTGTTCGGGGTGGCAGTACCGCCACTGGCGCGGCAGCTTCTACCCCGACGACCTGCCAGCCTGGCGCTGGCTCGAGCACTACGCCACGCGCTTCGACACGGTCGAAGTGAACAACAGCTTCTACCGGCTGCCCGAAGCCGGAACGTTTGGCGCCTGGCGCCAGCGCGTTCCGTCGCGCTTCGTCTTCGCGGTGAAAGCCAGCCGGTACCTCACCCATCTCAAGCGATTGAAGGATCCCGTCGAGCCGGTGAAGCGGATCTTCGATCGCGCATCGCACCTCCTCCGCGGGTTCGGCCCCGTCCTCTACCAACTCCCGCCCCGCTGGGGCTGCGACATCGAGCGCCTGCGCGCCTTCCTGGAGGCCGCGCCGAAACGGCACCCACAGGCCATCGAGTTCCGCGACCCCTCCTGGTACCGCGACGACGTCCTTGCGCTGCTGCAGCGGCACCGCTTCGCGCTATGCGTGCACGACATGACCGGCTCGGAAACGCCTCCGGTGCTCGTTGGACCTTTCGTCTACCTGCGCCTCCACGGGCCGCAACGCTATGATGGGCGCTACCCGGACGACATGCTCCGCCGATGGGCCGGCTGGCTCGCCGCCCCCCGCGCGGCCGGCCGCAACATCTACGTCTATTTCAACAACGACGTCGGCGGCCACGCGCCGAGAGACGCTCAACGACTGCGGCGGATGCTCGAGGGAGACATTTGAGGGATTTAGCGATTTTACGATTTGGCGAATTTAGCCATTGGCGATTTGGCGATTGGCGATTGGCGACTGGCGATTGGCGATTGGCGATTGGCGATTGGCGATTGGCGATTGGCGATTGGCGATTGGCGATTGGCGAGGATGCCATGGCAGCCGGATGTCGAGGATTCCAATTCGGCATTCGTCAATCGTCAATCAACAATCGACAGTACCCTTCCTCTGTCCGTCTCGGTTGTATTAGCATTGCCACCGTTTCCCAAGGAGTCCTCATGCGCTTTTCGCTTCGATGCCTGGCCCTCGCGGCGCTTGCCGCCGCGTGCCTCTCGATTGCCGTCTCGCGGCCGGTGATGCTCGGCGCGCAGGTGCGCCCGGCGGCGCAGTCGCCTGCCTCCGCGGCGGCCACCGTCCTCCTTCGCCCGGCGCGGGTGTTCGACGCGGCCACCGAGCAGCCACACGAAGCGTGGGTCGTGCTCGTCACGGGCAACAAGATCGCGGCGGTGGGTCCGGCGGCCGACGTACGGCCGCCCGCAGGATCGCGGACGATCGACCTGCCCGGCGCGACATTGCTCCCCGGCCTCATCGACGCGCACTCGCACATCTTCCTGCACCCGTACAACGAGACGCTATGGAACGACCAGGTGCTGAAGGAGTCGCAGGCCTACCGCACCATCGCGGCCACGCTCCACTGCCAGCGCACGCTCATGGCCGGCTTCACCACGCTGCGCGACCTCGGCACCGAGGGCGCGGGCTACGCGGACGTCGCCGTGCAGCGCGCGATCAACGAGGGCCGCATCCCGGGACCGCGGCTGTTCGTCGCCACGCTCGCGATCGTGGCCACCGGCAGCTACGGGCCGGGGCCGAAGGGCTTCGCGCCGGAGTTCGTGCCCCCGAAGGGGGCGCAGGAAGCGAGCGGCACCGCGGAGATCCTGAGGGCCGTGCGCGACCAGGTGGGCCACGGCGCCGACTGGGTGAAGGTGTACGCCGACTACGGACGCGGCCCCAACGGCGACGCCGCGCCGACCTTCTCGCTCGACGAACTGAAGACGCTGGTCGAGGAATCGCACAGCGCCGGCCGCCCGGTGGCCTCGCATGCGACGACCGCGGAGGGGATGCGGCGCTCGGTGCTCGCGGGCGTCCAGACGGTCGAGCACGGCTACGGGGGCACCGAGGAAGTCTTCCGCCTCATGGCCGAACGCAAGGTGGCGTGGTTCCCGACGCTCGCCACCGAGGAGTCGTATTCGGAGTATTTCCGCGGCTACAAGCCGGGCGTCACGCCGCCGTCCGCCGACATGGAGCGCGTGGCGGCGGCCTTCAAAGTGGCGCTCAAGGCCGGCGTCACGATCGGTCTGGGAAGCGACGTCGGCGTGTTCACGCACGGCGACAACTACCGCGAGCTCGAGTGGATGGTGCGCGACGGGATGACGCCCGTGCAGGCGCTCATGGCGGCGACCTCCGTCAACGCGAGGCTGCTCGGCAAGGCCGACCAGTTCGGCCAGGTGAAGACTGGCCTCCTCGCCGACCTCGTCGCCGTCGCCGGCGATCCGACGCGGGATGCCACCGCCTGTCGCAACGTCGTCTTCGTCATGAAGGACGGCCGGATCTACCGGGAACCCGGACGATAGGACGGACGGGCGGAGAAGGTGGAACGCAGAACGTGAGAACCGGGAAGTACTCCGGGTCTCCGTTCTCGGTTCTCAGTTCTACGTTCTCAGTTCTGCGTTCTAAGTTCTACGTTCTCAGTTCTCCTCATCTCGGTGTAGGCTACCAGGGGTTTCGGTCGAAGGGGTTCCCGACATCCTCCAGAGGGCAGACGATGGCAGCTGACGAAGGCACGCTCCTGTGGTGTCTGCGGGGTCACGGCCGCGACGTGCGCTGCATGCGGCGGCGGACCTCGTCGGGCCTCGAGCTGCGCGTCCTCTGGGGCGACGAGCTGTTCCTGACGGAGGCGTTCCACGATCCGGTTCGCCTGGAGAAGCGCGCCGGGGAGTTCAAGGGAACGCTGGAGTCGCGTGGCTGGATGCCGATGGACGACGAGGCGCCGGCCGCCGCGGCGCCCGTGCCTGCACTATGGCGTCGCGCCCGCGGTCTCTGCCGATGACGCCGGGGCCGCTCCCGTCGTGCGGCGCGATCCCGCGCATCAGCCCCGGGTGCTGATCGTGGACGACGAGCCGGCCATCCGCACGTTTCTGCGCCGCTATCTTCAAGAGGCGGGGTACATCGTTTCCGAGGCGATGGACGTGGACAACGCGCTCAACGCGCTGGATCAGGCGCCGGTGGACGCGGTCGTCCTCGACGTGCGGCTGCCCGATCCCATGGGGTGGGGCCGGACAGGTCTCGAGGTCCTCGCGTTCATCCGGCTGCACAACGGGTTCTCCCGGCTCCCGGTCTTCGTGCTCACCGGGCACTCGCTCGAGCCCGAGGAGCAGGAGTTGATCCGCCGCCATCGCGCCCACCTGTTTCTCAAGCCCGATGGATACCGCATGCTCCTGCAGCGCCTCGAACAGCTCACGGGCGGCGAGTTCCTCAACCACTGAAGGCTTCGCATGTCTTGCGACCGACGCGATTTCATCAAGCACACCGCTCTGACCGGCGCGGCCCTCCTGGCCCCGGCGGCGTCCGGCGCCGAGACTGGCCCGCAGGCGGGCGCGCAAAGCAAAACCGCGCGGCGTCCCCGGGTGCCTGGCGCGCGCATGACGCTGCGCTTCCGGCCCTTCACCATCCAGCTGCGCCATGTCTTCACGATCGCCACATCGTCGCGGACGACCACGCCCGACGTGTTGACGGAGATCGAGTACGACGGCGTGGTCGGGTACGGCGAGGCGTCGATGCCGCCCTATCTTGGCGAGAGCCAGGAGAGCTGCATTGCCTTCCTGTCGAAGGTGGACCTCTCGCGCTACGCGAACCCGTTCGAGCTCGAGACGATCCTCGCGGACATCGACGCGATCGCTCCCGGCAACGCGGCGGCGAAAGCCTCGGTGGACATCGCGCTGCACGATCTCGTCGGCCGGCTGATGGGACAGCCCTGGTACAACATCTGGGGCTACGACCCCGCGAAGACGCCCTACACCACCTTCACCATCGGCATCGACACGCCGGACGTCGTCAGGCAGAAGGTGAAGGAAGCGGCGGAGTTCAAGCTGCTCAAGGTGAAGCTGGGGCGCGACAACGATCGCGAGATGGTGGAGACCATCCGGTCGGTCACCGACAGACCGCTGACCGCCGACGCGAACCAGGGGTGGAAGGACCGGCAGAAGGCGCTGGATGAAATCGCGTGGCTGAAGGAGCGCAACGTGCTCTTCGTCGAGCAGCCGTTTCCGAAGGAGACGAGCCTCGACGAGTTCGCCTGGCTGACCGAGCGCAGCCCGATCCCGATCATGGCGGACGAGTCGTGCCAGCGCCTCGCCGACGTGAAGAAGCTCCACGGCGCCTTCTCGGGCATCAACATCAAGCTGATGAAGTCCACGGGCATGCGCGAGGCGCAGAAGATGCTCGTCCTCGCGCGGGCGCTCGGCATGAAGGTGATGCTCGGCTGCATGACGGAGACCTCGTGCGCGATCTCCGCGGCGTCCCACCTGTCGACGATGGTGGACTGGGCCGACCTCGACGGCGCGCTGCTGATCAGCAACGACCCCTACAGGGGGACCACGGTCGTCGGGGGCAAAGTGACGCTGAACACGACACCGGGGATAGGAGTGACACGCTTACCAGGAGGTAGAACCTAGAGCGGACAGTTGGGGCGTGAGGACTCGAACATCGGCGTCCCGGACGCGTGGACACACGCGTCGGCCGCTCCTCGTTCTCCATCGTCTGTTCGCAATTTCTCAGTTCTTCCTGCTCCTTTCCCAGTTTTCAGAGCATCCATCAGTCCTCGTCCGTTCCTACCTCTGCCTTCCTCTGGCCCGCTCTGTGCAGTCTGGCAGCGGGGACACAAACTCCAGACAATGAAGAGGAGCAAGCAGACCATGAAGCGGACAATGACGGCACTGTGTGTGACGGCGGCGGCCTGTTGGGTATTGAGCGGCGGCGTGCAGGCGCAGTCGGGGACCGGCTCGCAGGCTGGATCGGCGACCGGGAGCCAGGGCGGAATGCATTCGGAGTCGAGCAGCAAGACGGTTCGGCTGACCGGCTGCCTGGAATCGGATCCGAGCGGCACCGGGTACATCCTGACGAACGTGAAGGAAAGCAGCGACATGTCGTCGACCGAGTCTGGCAGCAGCTCGAGCGGCACGTCGGGTTCGGGAAGCACGTCAGGCTCCGGCAGCAGCACCAGCGGCCAGAGTGGCACGTCGGGCTCCGGCACGACGGGCTCGAGCAGCGGCACCTACGGTGAGCAGTCGGGCGCGAGCGCAGCTGCGAACAGCGTGGAACTGGTCGGCAAGTCGGCCGAACTCAAGAGCATGGTCGGTCAGCGCATTGAGATCACCGGCCTGCCGTCCGGCAAGAGCAGCAAGATCGGCACGTCCGGCAGCAGCACGTCGGGCAGCGGCAGCACCAGCGGCACCAGCGGCTCCGAGCAGAGCGGGTCGTCCTCGAGCAGCATGAGCGGATCGAACACCTGGGCGGGCCAGAAGATCAAGGTCGACTCCGTCCGCCAGGTGGCCAGCTCCTGCACTGGCCAGTAGGGGTCGTTAAGCTCGTTGACCGTTAACCGTCGAGTCACGCGTCAGCGTCCGACGCTGAACGGCGAACGGTCGACGGGTTGACTGACGGTCCCGGACGGTCAACGATTGACGGTCGATGTTCCCAGGGGTGGCGCGCTGCGATCACGCGGCGTCCACCCCCGTCGCGTCCCGACCACCTGCTGGCGCAAACGCCCGTACCGGCAAGGTGACCCATGCGTGCTGACAGGCTTCACGTGGACGCCCCGCGCTGGCCACAGACGCGGACGGAGCTGGACGAATGGATCAGGGACCACCTGGCCATCTCGCCCAATGATCGCGCCCGCCTGATGACGGCCATCGACGTGGTCTTCACGCGGCATCAGCGCTTGTGGCAGGAGTCGAAAGAAGAGGCGATCCAGGCGCTGTCGGCAGGCTTCACCGAGAAGATGGCGCGCCTGCGCACGGAGCTCTCGGCACGCGACGCGACCGTCAGCAGCATCGCGCAGTACTTCGAGGATCTCGTCGACTCGCTCACGGAGCGCTCGCATCTCGACCCGAAGACAAAGCTGATGAACTTCGACTGGTTCATGCAGCAGCTCGAGTCGTACCTCGAGCTGGAGCAGCGCGTTCGTTTCTGCGGGGTGGGCCTGGTCGACATCTCGCGCTTCAAGTGGTACAACGACACGCTCGGCCACGCACTTGGCGATCGCGTGATCGCGCAGGTCGCGACCCTCCTCAGCGAACACATCCGGTCGGCCGACGTTCTCGCGGCGGAGATGCGCGGTCACCGTCGCCTGGACATGCACGCGCGCTTCGGCGGCGACGAGTTCTGCTTCCTCATCCCGGACCTTGGCGACGCCCGCGACGCGGTCGTCATCGCGGACCGCTTCCGCACAGCCGTCGAGCAGTACGATTGGACGCGGGTGGACGAGGGGCTCGCGATGCGCCCGGTGCGCGTGGACGTGGGCGTCGTGAGCCTGCGGATGGGCCCCGTGTCCGAGCGCCGCTTCCTCGCCCGCCGCCTCGCGCTCGAACTGGTGCAGCACGCCGACCAGTTGATGTACGACGCCAAGGCCGAGGGCTCGATCTGCGTCCACGACGCCGCCATGGAAGTCCGCGGCGGCGAACTCGTCGTCGTGCAACCCCGGTGACATCAGTAGGACAGGCGTCCCGCCTGTCGCCGTGGACAGGCGTCCGCCGTCGCGTACAGGCGTCTGGCCGGTCGCCGTAGGACAGGCGTCTCCTGTCGGCGTAGGACAGGCGTCTCGCCTGTCTTCGGCGCGCCCGCCCGTTTGCGGCTTCGGTCGAGGCTTTGCTACAATCAACTGCTCTCCTCGGTACGGTGGATGTAGCTCAGCTTGGCAGAGCGCCGGACTGTGGCTCCGGAAGTCGCGGGTTCAAATCCCGTCATCCACCCCAAGTTCCAGACGACATGTAGGCTCAAGGCCCGGGCGCGCCATGCGGCTGTCCGCCGAAGAGCCGTGCTACCTTCTACGCCGACGTCGCCCGACACGCGAAGCAGAAGCTTCGCCCTACACGACCGGCGGTCGAAGGAGGCGTGAGCGATGGGCCGACTCGATGGCAAGGCGGCGATCGTGACGGGGGCGACGAGCGGCATGGGACGCGCGATCGCCCTCCTGTTCGCCCACGAGGGCGCGTCGGGTACTGGCCAGCGGCCGCGACCTCGGACGGGGCCGCGCGATCGTGGAAGAGATCCGCGCGGGAGGCGGCCGTGCGACGTTCATTGCCGGAGACGCCAGCCGCCCGGAGACGGGAGACGCGCTGGTCCGGGCGTGCACGGTGGCCTTCGGCGGCGTCGACCTTGTCGTTCCGTGCGCGGGGATGCTCGGTCTCGGTTCGATCACCGGCGTCCCTCTCGAGACGTGGAGAGAATCGCTCGCCGTCAACCTCGAGTCGGTCTTCTACCTGCTCAGGGCCGCGCTGCCCGAGATGAAGGCGCGCGGCGGATCCGTGGTCGTCATCGGCTCGATTGCCGCGTTCAAGGGCTTTCCGAACCACGCCGCGTACCTGCGCCTCCAAGGGCGCGCTCGTCGCGCTCGTCCGCCAGGCGGCGATCGACTACGCCCCCGAGATCCGCATCAACCTCGTGTGCCCCGGCCCCGTGGACACGCCGTTCATCTGGGCGTCCGCGGCCGCGTTCCCCGATCCGGCGACGGCAGTGCAAGACGCCGGGCGGAAGACGCCGTTGAAGCGGCTCGGAACGCCGGAGGATGTTGCCCACACGGCGCTGTTCCTCGCGTCGCCCGAATCGGCCTGGATCACGGGCACCACGTTGACGGTGGATGGCGGGGCGATGACGGGCGGGTAGGGAAAGGCCAGCGCCCAGGGCTCGAGGCTTTGCGGCTCAGCGCGACGGTCGGCGTCCGGTGCCGTTACTTCGTCTTCTCGCGCAGCGCGCGGGAGATCGACTCGATTTCCGCCGCTCGCGGGGCGCGACCCATGTCCCTCAGCAGGGCCGCGTAGTCGGAGAGGTACTGCGCCGCCTCGACGTTGTACTGCCCGTCCGGCTTGCGCACGAGCGCAAGTCCGCGATCGAACAGGGCTTCGGCGCTGGCATACCGCCGTTCGCGCCGGTCGCAGTTCGCGAGGCAGAAGAGGCCGATAGCGGCCTCCGCGTGATCCTTCCCGAACGCTTTTTCGCGAATGTCCAGGCAGCGCTGGCACGACTGGCGCGCCCCCGCGTTGTCGCCCAGTTCCAGTGAAGCCTGCGCGAGCCCGGAGAGGAAGCGGCCGATCTCGGGATGGTTGGGATTGGCGACTTCGAGGATCGCCACTGCGCGCTGGTAGCACTCGCGAGCGTGCGGGAAGTCGCGGACGGCCAGGAGAACGTCGCCGAGGTTGCTCAGGGCAAACGCGAGGTCCGGATGTTTCGGGCCGAGGGTCTTCTCCTGGATGCGAATCACGCGTTCGAGCAGCGGCCGGGCGCCGGCGGCGTCGCCGGAATAGGTGTGGACGATTCCCAGGTTGTTGAGCGTTTGCGCGACGTTCGGGTGTTCAGGCCCGAGCGTCCTCTCCCGCATCGCGAGGGTCCGCTCCCACAACCGGCGCGCCTTGGGCAAATCGCCTTTGCGATACGCGATCGCGCCCAGGCTGTTCACCGTCGTCGCGGTGTCGGGCGCATCGGGCGGCAGCGTCTTCTCCCGGATCGCGAGCGCCCGTTCCATCAAGCGCTGCGCCTCGTCGTAGCTGCCGCGCGCGAGGTGGACGTTGCCCAGGTTGTGCAAGCACGCGGCGACCGCGGGATCGTCGGGGCCCAGGAGCCGTTGGTGGAGCGCCAGCGCCTGCTCGAGCATCGGCTGCGCCTTGCCGAACTCGCCCTTGTGGAACCACAGCGTGGCGTTGCCGACCAGGCTGGACGCCACCTCGATGTCTTCGCCGCCGAGCAGCTTGCGCCGAGTCGCCAGGGAGGTCTCGAGCAGCGGCTGGGCCTGGTCGAACAACCCGAGGCTGTCGTACACGCGGCCGAGCGTGTCCATCAGGCGCGCCTGCACGACGGGCTGCGCCTGCAGGTCCCGCGAGACGCGCGCCGCCCCGCGGTCGAGGATCTCCCGCGCCGTCACGGTGCTGCCGCGAGCGCCGGTCGGGTCGGAGATGCGGAACAGGTCGACCATGAACGACGACACCTGCGTGGCGGTCTTCTCGGCCGCCACCGCGCGGTCGCGCTCCCGCGCGATTCTCTGCGCCTGCACGGACATCACCACCGCGACCCCGGCAAGGGCGACGACCGCCAGCAACGCGGCAGCGACACCCAGGCGATGGCGTCGCACGAACTTGCGCGTCCGGTACAGCGCGCTGGGGGGACCGGCCAGCACGGGGTGGTCATCCAGATGCCGCCCGAGGTCGGCTGCCAGGTCGGAAGCCGTGCCGTAGCGCCGGGTACGGTCCTTCTCCAGCGCCTTCATCGTGATCCAGTCGAGATCGCCGCGCAGCTCGCTGGCCAGTCTCGCCAGCTCCGTGTGGCGGTTCTTGGCGGCTTCAGCCGAAGCCGGCCCCATCTGCGTCACGCGCGTGCTCGGACGCGGCGGGTCCGTTTCGCGGATCGTGCGGCGGATCTCGTCCAGCGCCTTCTCCCGCAGCGCCTTCGTCTCGAACGGCAGGGTACCCGTCAGCAGCTCGTACAGCAGCACGCCCAGGGAGTAGATGTCCGTCCGCGTGTCGACATCGACGCCGCTCATCTCGGCCTGCTCGGGGCTCATGTACTCCGGGGTGCCGACCAACACGCCCAGTTCCGTGAAGATCGTCTGCTCGGTGAGGCGGTGGGCGGTTGCCTTCGCGATTCCGAAGTCGATGATCTTGGGAACGGGCTGGCCGTCCTGGATCGTGACCAGGACGTTCGAGGGCTTGAGGTCGCGGTGGATGATCCCTTTCTGGTGCGCGTGCTGGACGCCTTCGCAGACGCGCATGAAGAGGGCCAGGCGGTCCGCGGTGGACAGGCGCTGCCGATCGCAGTACTCGGTGATCGGGTCGCCCTTCACGTACTCCATGACGAAGTACGGCCGCCCGTGTTGGGTGGCGCCCGCGTCGAGGACCTTGGCGATCGCCGGGTGGTCCATCACCGCCAGGGCCTGGCGCTCCGCCTCGAATCGGGCGACCACCTGCCGCGTGTCCATGCCGATCTTGATCACCTTGAGGGCGACCATGCGTCGGATCGGGTCGCGCTGTTCCGCGACCCACACCTCGCCCATCCCGCCCTCGCCGATCTTCTGGAGGAGGTGGTACGGACCGATGCAGTCGAGGGAATCGCCGGACCCGAGAGGGCCGCGAGTGGGATCCGAGTCGCCGGTGACGGACATGAGAGACCTCCGTCGGAAACCGGGTGACCGGGTGGGCGTGGACGGATTGTAGCACCGCGTGCGGCCGCCAACCGCAAACCTGCGGACGCGGCACGCGAGGGAGCGCGCGCGGCCCGGCAGCCGAAGGCTTCAGCGTCCCTTCTTGATCGGCCCGGGCACCACCGGCTTCGTGGGCGGCTTCCCCGGGCTCTTCGTCTTCACGGTCTTCGGGATCCTGAACCGCACGCCGACACCCACCTGGAACCCGCCGGCGTTGGTGGACACCGTGCGGCCGCGAACCGGGAGCGGCACGATGCCGCGGGAGAACCTCGCCATCGCCCCGATGCCGACCGCCCTCGTGAAGTAATAGCCGACGTCGACGCCCGTGTTGAACCCGATCGCCGAACTCTTCACTTCGCTTGGCTCGAGCGGCAGAAGGGCCGGCGTGATGTTCGACGCCGACTCCTCGATCTGCACCGAGTCCACGAGCGATTGCTTGACGCTGAAGTACCAGGGGCCGCCGTCAAGGCTCAGGAGCAGGTTCTGGCGGATTGGGATGACGTACGAGACGTGCACGTGCACGCCGGTCTCGCTCCGTTCCACCTGGGAGGCGCCAGTCACCGCCCGCGGGGCGCTGGGCAAGAGCGGGTGCGGGATCAGGCCGTTCACCGCACCGGTGGTCGTGCGGTTGAAACCGCTCACCGCCAGGCCACCTCCAAGGTGGTTCCACACGCGGAACGTCCAGCCGACGTTGAAGGTGGGACCGTCCTTCTGCGGATACTGCGTGTTGATCGTCGCCTGCTCGGCGTACTGCGGAAACGAGAAGCTGTCCGAGAAGCTCGCACTGCGGCGGTGATACCCGCCGTCCACCGACACGAACCCGATGTCCGTCCACCCTCGGGGCGTCTCGTCCGTCTTCTTCTCGTCGGCACTCGCTGGCGCAGGCGTGGCGGGCTGGGCCTGCTGCGGCGATGCAGCTGCTCCGGCAGCGGCCACGAGCAGGAGGACGATGACGAGGACCGGCATAGGCGCAAACAGCATAGCGCCAGCGGCCGAGGATGGCGACTGCGGGGTATGGCTGTGGTGGTGTGGCTACGTGATGAAGGCTGCGGTCGGAGAGCCCGGCGAGAATGAGGGGGCCGGCACCGGCCGGCCCCGACGCGTCCTTCTTACTTCTTGACAGGCGCCGGCATCGGAATCGCCGGCGGCTTGGGCGCGGTCTTCTTCGGCGCGCTCTTCGGAATGCGAACCCGCACGCCGACGCCCGCCTGGAAGCCGCCCACCTTCGTGGACACGCTGCCATCGTTCACCGGCAGCGAAGCGGTGGCGCCCGCGTATCTCGCCATGACGCCGACGCCGATCGCTCTCGTGAAGTAATAGCCGACATCCACACCGCCGTTGTATCCCGTCACGGATTTCGACACGCTCGCCGCCGTGACCGGCTGCAGCGCCGCCGTGTCGTACGGGTACGACTCGGAGAATTGGACCGAGTCGACCAGCGACTGCGTCACGCTGAAGAACGAAGGCCCGCCGGCGACGGTGATCAACATCTTCCGGCCGGCCGGGATGACGTAGGCCGCCTGCAGGTGCACGCCGGTTTCGCTTCGCTTCAAATCCGTCGTTGCCGCCACCGCGCGCCCGGCATCGAAGAAGAACGGGTGCGGAATCGATCCGCTGACCTCGCCGCTCATCGATCGCTTCAACGCGCTGACGCCGAAGCCGACGGCGAGATTCCTCCACACCCGGAAGCCGCCGCCGACGTTGACGGTCGGACCGTCCTTCTTTGGGTATTGCGTGCTGATCGTGGACTGTTCGACGTAGGTGGCAAACGAGAAGGTATTGGAGAAGCCCGAGCTGCCGGACTGGTATCCGCCATCCACGGAGATGTACCCGATGTCGGTCCAACCGGACGCCCGCTGGGCTTTCTTCGTCGCCGTGCTCTTCGTAGCGCTCGTCGGAGCGGCAGTCTTCGCCGGGCTCTTCGCGGCCGGCGGCGTGGGCGGTGTCGCCGCCTGCGGCTGCTGAGGAGCCTGGCTCGCAGGGGCCATCGCCGCCTGCGGCTGCTGCGGAACGTTGCCTGCCGGCTGCGTGGCCGGTGGCGGCGGCTGAGGGGCGTCAACCGGCGACGCCGCGGCCGGTGCCGGCCGCGCCGGCTGGTTCATCCCCTCAGGGTCCCCAGGCAGGAGTTCCGCCAGCGTGGTGAGGATGAATCCCTCCCGCCCGGTGAGGACGTCACGCACCTTGTACCAGGACTTGTCGACATTCAGCACCAGGAGCAGGTCGCCGGCCTGGTAATACGCCACGACGCTGCTCGTCGTCGTCGCCTCGGCGCGCATCGGCGTGCGGTTCTGCTTGATCTTCACGGTGGCGGCGGCCGCCGGGAGCGCCGCGAGGAGAAGGATGACGAGGATGACGATGATGTTCTTCTTGTTCATCGCATCCTCCTAGTTCACGCCCACGGCCGACCAGGCCTGGGTGATGGCGCGTTCGGCCGCGCTGCCGGAGCCGTAAAGCTCTTGCGCGGCCCGGACCGTCGCCGCGCGGGCCGTGGAGAACGTCGCGTTGCTCGGAAGGTAGTAGGCGAAGGCGCGATAGAAGACGCGCTCGATCTGCTCGCGGTTCGCGCTGCCAACCCCCTGGACGCTCTGTCCGGAGGTGCGGTTCGTGCCGCCCTCGATCGCGAGGTAGAAGGCGTGGCCGCCGATTGTGGAGTTCTGGTGCACGTAGCCCCCGTCGTGCGCCTGATCGAGCGGCCCGAGCGAGCGTTTCGAGTAGTGGTCGGGTTGGCCAAAGGAGGCCGGATCCGCAAGCGATCGGATCCCAGTACTGGATCCCGGCATCGCGGGCGTCACCACGTCTCGGCCGACCGTGTAGTCAGCCTGGAGCGAAGCACCGCCGGCAGGACGGTAATAGAACCGAGCGCTGATCCCGATGACATCGGAAAACGCTTCGCTGAGGGCGCCGGACTCGCTGAGATAGACGAGATCGGACGAAGCGTCAGTGAGGCCGTGCGCCAGTTCGTGAGCTACAACGTCCAGGCTGCCAGCCAGGTAGTTCCAATACTGTCCGCCGGAGGTTGCGTAATAGCCCGCAGGAATCCCTTCGCCGAACATCATGATGCCTCGGCCGTATTGTCCGCATCCCCCGCACCAGAAGGCGTTTGTTGCGTAGGTTCCAAAATCGCTCGAGCTCAGCCTTAACACGTCACTCCGTAAGACGGGGTGGATGATCGCGTAAATGCCGCCGTTTTGATCGTCCATGCCCTTCCGTCCGAAACGTTTGTACCAGTAGTCGTAGACCCACCCGAGATACGTATGAGCGTCGACGGCGACCGGGTCCGTCCAGTCGTTGTCGCTATCGAACGCGATATCACTCATGTACAGCGGGGCGTCGTTGAAGAGCACCTGCTTGACCCTGGCCAGATTACCCCTCATATCGAAGGTGATCACATCGGGCGGCCGCATCTCGTCGCTCGCCGAGAACCCTCCGCTCACAACGCTGACACTCACCTTCTTCTCGTCATTCAGCACACCGCGTCCCTTACCCACGGCGGAGGCCGTCTTCAGATTGTCGTACCGGAACTCCACCGAGCCAGTCCGGGCGTTGATGAACATCACCGGTAGTTCAGCGCCGGTGAACTGTGAAATGCGGTACGTCAAGACGAAGGTGCCATCGTCTTTCGGCAGCACCATGAGCCTCGGTCTCGCCGAGGCGCTCGGTTTGACGCCCGTTGCCTTCGCGAAGACCGCCGCCGCCTCGTCTTCGCCGAGCCTCGGCGTCATATCGAGGCGGATGTCCGTGTACACGTTGCCGAACACCGAGACGACGGTCCCGGACCGCGACTGGCGGGTCACGTCAGCACCGAACACGGGTACGCCCTCGTGAAATTGGACGAGATGTTCGTGCAGTCGGCCCGGCAGCATCGTGTCGGCTTCGCTCTTGCGGACCGCCAACTCGCCGTTGCGCTCCAACCGTGTAATGTCCCGATCTATGTCTCGAACCTCGCGCCAATCCGTCGCATTGAATCGGACCGGGCCGCGGCCGCGGTCCTGCGTCTCGACCGAGACGCTGAGAACACCAAGCGCAACGAGGACGACGAGCGCGGCGGCAAGAAGACGAACGGCGTGTTTCATACGGAGGGAATGACTCCAGTTCCAGGGGCTCTGAGGAACACTGCGGGACGATCATGATGTGCCGGCATGACAGGTCGGGTCACGGGAACTGGGCCGGCCGGGCATGCGCGCGACCACCATCACGCGAGGGTTTCGTGGTCACGCGTGTAGAGTGTCGGCGGGAGGATACGTCGGATGTAGGGACGACGGGGACGCCAAGTTGCGCCACGAGGGCGTCAAATGACGACAAGGAGCCCACGCGGACGCTAAACTGACGCAAGACGGATGGATTGTGGCCTGTTTTGGGTGACAGGCGAGACGCCTGTCCTACCGATGTCTCGCACCAGCGATGAGACGCCGTCCACAGCCAGCGACAGGCGAGACGCCTGTCCTACCGACGATGGGCGCACGGTGTCTTCCAATCCGGGTCGTCGTCGCCAATCGCCAATCGTCAATCGTCAATTATTTACCCCTGCTCGATCCCCACCGGGCACGAGACGCCGGTGCCGCCCAGCCCGCAGTAGCCGTCCGGGTTCTTGGCGAGGTACTGCTGGTGGTAGTCCTCGGCGTAGTAGAACTCGCCCGCCGGCGCAATCTCGGTGGTGATGGCGTCGTACCCCGCCTCGGTGAGCCGCCGCTGAAAGGCGGCACGCGACTCCTCGGCCGCCCGCCGCTGCTCCTCGTCCGCGTAGTAGATCGCCGAGCGGTACTGTGTCCCGATGTCGTTCCCCTGGCGCATGCCCTGCGTCGGGTCGTGATTCTCCCAGAAGACCTTCAGCAGATCCTCGTAGCTCACGCGGGCCGGGTCGAAGACGACGAGGACGACTTCCGCGTGGCCGGTGAGGCCGCTGCACACCTCCCGGTACGTGGGGTTCGGCGTCAGGCCCCCGGCGTACCCGACCGCCGTCGTGATCACGCCCGGCGTCTGCCAGAACTTCCGCTCGGCGCCCCAGAAGCATCCGAGCCCGAAAATGGCGCGCTTCGCCCCGGCCGGAAAAGGGGCGCGCAGCGGCGCGCCGTTGACGTAGTGCGCGGGCGGGACTTCCATCCGCTCCTGGCGGCCGGGCAGCGCCTCGGCGGGACTCGGCATGCGAAGCTTCGCGGAACCGAACACGATATCCATCCCTTCTGCGCGCGATGCTGCGCGCCGCAGCCGCGCGAGGATCGGGCCCTCAAAGCCCGGAACTGGTATGGCAGGAAAGCCTGCATCGATCATATCATCCAGGTTCCTATGGCCATCCCGACAGTGCGCCTGCTCGCGATCGGCGACATCGCGTGGGACATCCTGGTGCGCCCCGCCGGCGAGTTCGTGTGGGGCTCGGATGTCTACGGTTCCGTGGACCTGCTCCCCGGTGGGTCGTCGGCCAACGTCGCGGTCTGGGCGCACCGCCTCGGTGCCCGGGCAACGCTGATCGGCAAGATCGGCGACGACCGCCTGGGCGATCTCATGCAGGCGCACCTCGAAACCGAGCAGGTCGCCGCGGGCGTCACGCGCGTGGCTGGTCGCCCGACCACGCGAATCGCGATCGTCATCCGGCCGGACGGCGAACACGCCTTCGTGACGGACCACACCCGGCCGCTGCGGCTGACGGCCGAGGACCTTCCGTTCCCGTTGCTGGACGAAGCCGACGTGGTGTTTCTCAACGGCTACGCGATCTTCATGGCGGGAAGCGCGGCGTTCGCGTCGGCGTTCCTCGACCAAGCGCGGCGCCGCCGGATACCCGTGGCGTTCGATCCTTCGTCGTTCGCACTGGTGTCGCGGTACGGCGGCGCACAGCTGCTCCGCGAGCTGGGGCCCCTGGATGTCTTGCTCGCTAACGAAGAAGAGCTGGGCGCGCTGGCGGAGAACGGCCGCCGGGAATCGCTGCTCGCCGCATCCCGGCTGGTGGTGGTCAAGCAGGGCGCGCGGGGCGCGAGCGCCTGGCGACAAGGCGCGAACGGCGCCGCCCCGGAACCCCTGTCGGCACCCGCAGTCCGGGTGGACGCGGTGGATACGACAGGGGCCGGCGACGCCTTCGACGCCGCGTTCCTGGTGGACTACTTCACGCACGGCGACCTGCGGGTCGCCCTCGCGGCCGCGAACCTGCTGGGCGGACGCGTCGCCAGCCATCTGGGCGCGCAGGCGCGCTGAAGAAACGAAACGACTGAATGGGAGGGGAAAGAAAAGAACCAGCCCGGGCCGACTACGATCGCAACCACGTCGGACGAGCGTCCCTACCGGGACGCCACTGCTACCTCACGCCCGAAGATTTCCTCGACGTCCGCCTCCGCGTGGCGCTCCTCGGTACTGACCCAACAGCAGCTCCTGGAGCCGCTTTGCCACGTATCCCAGCTGGTTGTTCATCAGCTCGACGCTGTCGCGCATGTCGGGTAGCGGACGACCGTCGGAGACGTCCATTACCAAGCGGCCATAGCGGCTGACGATGTACTCGAGTCGGCTCCCGACGTCGCGGAGCTGCTCGAAGGTCTCCTGGCCGACGACCGCCGGCCGCGTAATCGTGTTGGGCTTCACAAGTCGCATTCAATCCCCCGCCGCGAAGAAGAGGATGACAGTTCTGAAGGGCCGGTGACGCGGCTAGAGCACGTCCCCGGGGGGGTTGCCCGACAGCATAGCAATTATGCGGCCAGCTGGGCCAAACTGCAGACTGGGTTGACGTTACTGCGGAGGATGGAGGCTGGATGAGCCGGTGGCGGACCGGCTGACAACTGAGCCGCTTGTAAGAATTACACTCTGAAACGGAAAATTGGAGAATTACGCCTGTTTTGAAATGGAACAACTCAGCCGAAACGTCGTCACTTGATACATATGCTTGTGGTTGCGCGACTTCCGAGCCCTACCCGTGGCAGTGTTTGTACGATTTCCGGACGGTTCGGCTGGCTTCGGCACCCTTCGAGCGTGTTCCGATTTGCGTCTCAGTTCCGTTCTTGCCGCAGCTCGCCTGGTTCGTGCTGACGAGATTGCCCGCACGGCCGGCACCACCTGCTACTCGTATCTCAGCGCTTCGATGGGGTCGAGGCGCGAGGCCCGGACGGCGGGCCACAGGCCGCTGATGAGGCCCGTGACGATCAACGTACCGCTCGCGACGCCGAGGATCAGGGGTGACAGGACGAGGTGGATGTCGGTGGACCGCGAGGCGTCGCCGATCAGGGTGGCGATGAACGGCAGGACCCCGATGCTCTTGACGAGCGCGAACGACAGCAGGATGCCGGCCACGCCGCCGGCAAACGTGATCGCGAGTCCCTCGAGGAGAAATTGCGTGAGGATGTGGCGGCGCCGCGCGCCGAGCGCCTTGCGGAGGCCGATCTCCCGGGTGCGCTCCTGCACGGCCACGAGCATGATGTTCATCACGCCGACGCCGCCGATCATCAGCGTGAGCGAGCCGATGAACAGCAGCACGATCATCAGGCCGCCCGCCATGCCGTCCACGATGCCGGAGATCTCCGCGCTGGTGAACGCGCGAACCGCGCGCTCGTCGCGTGGGTCGAAGCGGTGCCGGGCGGCCAGCACTTCGCGCACCTGCCGCAGGGCGACGTCCTGTTGTGCGGGCGTCATCGCCTCGTAGACCAGGTAGTTGATGTACTCCTGCGAGAAGACCTGCCGGCTCGTCGTCCACGGGATGAAGACCGACATCGAGTCCGGATAGTAGTAGCTGGACAGCTGCGCCTTCTGCGCGAGCACGCCGACGACCTCGAAGGTCATCCCCGCGATGCGGAGGGTCTCGCCGACCGGCGGGATGTTGCTGAACAGGCGCTTGGCGACATCCGTGCCGAGGAAGACCACCCGCCGGCGTTTCTCGACGTCGTCGTCGTTGATGAACCGGCCCGCGCCGGGAATCTCCGCGCGCATTGCACCGTATTCGGGCGACACGCCGCGGACGCCCGCGCTCGTCTGCCGCGACCCGTACCCGAGCGGCAGCGAGGCGAGGTATTCGGGGCTCGCGCGCTTGATGGTCCCGAGCTGGCGGATTGCCCCGACGTCATCTTCCTTGAGGAGAATCCGGCGGCCCGCCCGCTCGCCGCCCGCCTGCATGCTCGTCTGCCCGCCGAACAGCCGCCCCGTGCCGTCCGAGAACGCGTTGCGGAAGCCGACCACGAGGGCGCCGCGGAAGCCCTGACCGTACGCCATCAGGATGACGACGGTGACGATACCCCAGGCGATGCCGAGCATGGTGAGCCCCGCCCGGAACCGGTGTTCCTTCACCGCCGTCGCCGCCTGGATGATCGACTTCCTTTAGAAGCATGTCAGCGTCAGTTCCGAGCTGTCCCACGGTGCTGCGCGATCGACGATTGCAGCTGAGAGCGCCGATTGACGCAATTCGCCACTCGCCGACTACGTTGACCTCGTCGACTGCGTTGACCGCGCAGCTCACATCTCGTACCGCAACGCCTCGATGGGCGTCAGGCTCGCCGCCCGGCGCGCGGGGTAGACCGATGCGGCGATGCCGACCAGGCTCAGCACCAGGACCGCGAACACCGTGGACTGCCACGTCACCACGAGGCCCGCAAAGCGCGGAGGCATCGGCGCGGCGCTGACGAGCGCGCACAGGCCGGCGCCGACGGCATAGCCCACCGCGCCGCTGACGAAGGTGAGCGCCAGGCCCTCGCTGAAGAACTGCCACTGCACGGTCTTCGACGTCGCGCCGATGGCCTTGCGGACGCCGATCTCCCTGGTCCGCTCCTTCACCGCGACGATCATGATGTTCATGACGCCGATGCCGCCGAGCGTGAGGGTGATCAGGCTGACCGCGACGAAGAACGTGTGCATCCCGGCAATCATTTTCGCGAACATCACCGCCTGGATGCGCGGTGTTCCACATCGAGATCGCCTCGGGGTCGCGGGGATCGAAGCCGTGCGCCGGCGCGAGCGCGGCGCGCACGTCGCGCTCCACCGGGCCCTGCGCCTCGAGGCC
The DNA here is from genome assembly GCA_963724775.1 of uncultured Acidobacteriota bacterium. Taxonomy (GTDB): domain Bacteria; phylum Acidobacteriota; class Vicinamibacteria; order Vicinamibacterales; family Fen-181; genus CAVRWB01. The sequence continues at coordinate 27,058 of CAVRWB010000005.1, read as the reverse complement.
GAGGAACCCGCCGATGCCTTCGCGCTCGACCCACCGCTTCATCTCTTCGGTCACCGCCGGGTAGGGAGCGGCGATGATGGCCGAGAGCGAGTCCGCCGTGCTGTCGGCGCCCGGCAGTGGGAAATCCTTGCGCGCCGACTCGTAGGGGACGAAGAGCCGCTCGTTGTCGGGTCCCGTGTAGTTCGAATCCTGGTCCTTCTTCCGCACCCGGCCGATGACGGTGTACGGCAGCCCGTTCAGGCTCAAGATGGAACCGACGGGGTCGCGGTCGGCGAACAGCTGCTTGCTGGCCTCGGTGCCCAGCACCACCACCCGACGCACCTCGTCGCAGTCCGCGCCGGTGATCAAGCGGCCGCGGTCCACCTCGATCGTCCGGATCTCCTGGTAGACCGGCCAGATGCCGCTCATTTGCAGGCTCGCCGCGTTGTAGGGGCTCTTCGCCCGCATCGCGCCGCGCATGAGCTCGGGGGAGACGTCCTGGAGCGTCTTGGCCTTCGCCTGCAGCCGGCGAACGTCCTCGATGGTGAGGCGGACCAGTCGCCCGGCACGGGCGCCGCCCGCCTGGAGCGACGTGCGGCCGTTGCGGATGATGACGACGTTCTTGCCGAGCTCTTCGAGGACGTGCTGGTTGCCGCGCTGGAAGCCCTCTCCGACGGCTGACAGCAGGACGATCGAGATCACCCCCCACATGATCCCGAACATCGTCAGGAAGCTGCGGAGCTTGTTGGCGACCAGGTTCGACCAGGTTTGCCGGAGGAGTTCCATTGGCGAATCACCTAAACAGGGGCTAGGGGCTAGGGGCTGGGGGCTAGGGTTCTACGTTCTACGTTCTACGTTCTACGTTCTAACGTTTCTAACTTCTACGTTCTACCTTCTCAGCTCTACGTTCCGACTACTGCAGGACGATCTTCTCGCCTGCCTCGAGCCCCTTCACCACCTCGGTTCGCGTGCCGTTGCTCAGGCCGAGGACGATGGGGACGCGCTCGCGGCCAGTCTTGCTGGCCGGCGCCAGCCGCTCCGCGAACGTGCGGCGGCTCGCGTCGTAGATGACGGCGCGCTCGGGGACGATGAGCGTGCCCGTGTGCTCTTCGAGGACGATCTCGGCGTTGGAGGTCATGTTCGCGCGGAGCAGGCCGCCCGGGTTGTCGATCGACGCGCGCACCTCGAAGTTGACGACGTTGTCCTTTTCGACGCCCATCGGCGAGATCTGCGTGACGCGCCCGACAAACGCGCGGTCCTTGAACGTCTCGACGCGGATCCGGACAGGCTGGCCCATCTTGACGAGGCCGATGTCCGTTTCGTCCACCTTGCCCTTGACGTACACCTGGCCGATGTCGCCGAGGACCATGACGAGCGACGCCGCCGAGCCGAGGTTGAGGATCGACGACACCGGGCTGCCGATCTCCACGTCGCGGGAGAGCACGATGCCGCGGATGGGCGAGCGGATGGTGGCATTGGCAAACTCCTCCTCGGAGCGGTCCACCGCCGCCTGCGCCTGGGCCACCGCGGCGCGCGCCTGCGCCACGCGCGCGCTGCTGACGCCCAGCTGTGACCTGGCAATCGCCTGCCGGTTGGTCGCCTGTTCGAGCACGCTCCGCGCGTCGTCCAGGTTCTGAGCGGAAATGAGCTGCTGGCCGGCGAGCTGTTGCGCACGATCGAGATTCCGCTTGGCAAAGGCGACTTCCGGGCCTTCCGCCTCGACCCGGTTCTTGGCCAGTTCCGCCTCGGCGGCCGTGAGGCTGGCGTCGGCACCGCTCAGCGCCGCGCGCGCTTCACGCAGCCGGGCAGCGAGGTTGTCGCGATCGAGTTCCGCCAGCACCTGGCCCTCCGCCACGGGGTCGCCGATGTCGACCTTGAGTTCCTTGATGATGCCGTTGGCCTTCGACTTGATCTCGACCTTCGTGATCGGCTCGATCTTCCCGGTGGCCACAACCGAGCGGGCGAGGTCGCCGCGTTCCACCGTGGCGAGGCGGGACGCGTCCACGGTCGTCACCGGCCGGGCCATGACGCTGTAGCCGTAGAACCCGAGCGAGCCCAGAACCACGAGCGCGGCCACGACCGCCAGCCACTTGCGTCGTCTCGTCTTAGCCATCACGTCACTCCCTCGCTGCCGCGTCAATGCCCGAGCCACCCGGTAATGAATACGCACCCGTCTGGAAGGCGGTTCCACGCCGGCGCGCCTGGAGACGCCCTTGCGGCCATTTGCAGGCATTTTTCAGGTTCGGTCAGTGGCTCAACCGTTGCATCCGCGCTGCTCAGCCCTTGCCAAGGGGGCGCTGGCCCGTGGTAAGGTGGTGCAATCTATTTACAGAACGCAGGCGGGGCCCTGGCCGTTCCGGCCGCTGGGGTTCCGTCGAGGAGTGCAGTGAAGATGGCAAGGACGAGCAACAACGGCGGCGGCGAGAACAAGGCGGCCAAACCGCCGGTCGAGAGCAAAGCGGCGAAGACGCCGGCACGGCGCCGGAGCGACAAGACCCGGCCGGCCCCGTCGGCGGCGGCGAACGACACCGCGGCGAACGCGAATTCCCGCCGGCATTTCGCTGAACGCCGGCCATGGCGGGCCCAATCCTCACGGAGGTGCAGCGCCGGGCCTACGAGCTGTTACGTGCAGCGCGGCGGCATCGACGGCCACGACAAGGAAGACTGGTTCGAGGCCGAGCGCCAGCTGCGCCGGCACTAAACCCTGAGCTCACTCGCGTTGACCACACGCCGCGCGACGTCCAGGCCTGAACCGGGCGGTTTTCGCTTGGTCGGATGGTCAACGTAAACGAGTCGAAGGGTAGGCGGACCGAAGCGGGCAAGGACGCCCGCGTCTACGTGCAGTAGGGGCGGCCCTCCGTGGCCGCCGGGTCGTGGCGGCCTCCGTGACCGCCGGGTCGTGGCGGCCCTCCGTGGCCGCCCAATCCAACTGGACCAACCCACGATCGCGGGTACGGCTTTCGCATCGGGTCGAACCATGCCCCGCGCGCTGTGGAAGGGATCGATCTCGTTCGGCCTGGTGAGCATCCCGGTGGAACTCCACACCGCGGTTCGCGACACGCGGCCGCATTTCCGGATGCTCCATGCCGAGGACCGCTCCCCGGTGAAGTTCCAGCGCGTCTGCCAGCGCGAAGGCCAGCCCGTGTCGTGGGACGACCTCGTGCGCGGCTACGAGTACCAGAAGGGCCGCTTCGTGGTCATCACGAAGGAGGACTTTCAGGCTGCGGCACTCCAGAAATCGCGCAGCATCGACATCCTGGATTTCGTCCGCTCGGACGAAATCGACGACCGTTTTTTCGAAACGTCCTACTATCTCCTGCCGTCGGCGGGCGGCCAGCGCGCCTACGCGCTGCTGCGCGAGGCGATGCGCGAGGAAGGCCGCGTGGCCGTCGCGAAGTTCATCCTCCGCGAGGACCAGCACCTGGCGGCGATCACGGTCCTGGACAAGGCGCTCGTCATCACCGTGATGCGGTTCGCGGACGAGCTGGTCGCGCTCGACACCTACCAGTTCCCCTCGCCCAAGGACGTCAGGAAGCCGGAACTGGAGATGGCGAAGGTCCTCATCGGGAACCTGGCCGGCGAATGGGACCCGGCGAAGTACACCGACGAGTACCGCGCCAACCTGATGAAGGTCATTCGAGCCAAGGTGAAGGGCGTCGAGCCGCGGCTCACCGAAGAGGTGGAGCCGAAGCAGGCGAAGGTCATCGACCTGATGGAGCGCCTGCGCCAGAGCCTGGGTGCGGCGCCGGCGGCCACGCGGGTGGTCAAGGCGGGCAGGAAGGCCACGAAGCGGGCAGCTGGCAAGGCGCCGAAGGCGAAGAAGGCGGCGCACAAGAAGAGCAAGCGAGCGGCCTGAAGATGTAGGCAGTAGGCAGTAGGCGGTTGATAGTCGGCACCTGCCCACTGGCTGTTGGGCAAGACGCGCGAGGTGAGCCCACGAGGAACTGCCTACTGCATACTGCCTACTGCCTACTGCATACTGTTCCCCTCGTTCTGATACGCGTCGATGCCCGATCCCACCCGCATTCGTCCGATGCTGGCCTCGCTGGAGGCCGCACCCCTCGACGATCCGCAGTTTGCCTACGAACCCAAGTACGACGGCATCCGCGCGTTGATCCAGGTCGATCCCGCCACGCCGCTGGCGCGCGTGACGATTGCCTCGCGGCTGGGAAACGACAAGACGGCGCAGTTCCCGGAGATCGTGCGGGCGCTCGGCGGGTTCGGCCGGAAGATCAAGGCAGGCGTGCTGCTCGATGGCGAGATCGTCGCGCTCGACGCGGACGGCGAGCCGACCGGGTTCCAGAGACTCCAGGGGCGCATCCACCTCACCAGGGGCGCGAACACTGGGCGCGCGCCGGCCGGGGCGCCGGTCGCCTTCATCGCCTTCGACATCCTCTTCGACGGCGCCGAGGATCTGCGCGGCCTGCCGCTCACGTCGCGGCGAGCCCGCCTCGAACGGGTCTTCAGCAACACCGGGTCGCCGGTCCTGCGCATCAGCGACTTCGTCGCAGCCAACGGCCGCGCGCTGTACGAGGAGGCCCTCCACCGCGGGTGGGAAGGCCTGGTGGCCAAGCACCTGGACTCGCGCTACAAGTCGGGCAAGCGCACGCCGGACTGGCGCAAGCTGAAGATCACGCTCCAGCAGGAGTTCGTCGTCGGTGGCTGGACCGAGCCCCGCAACTCGCGCGGCTACCTGGGGGCGCTGCTGCTCGGCGTGTATGAAGGCGGTAGTCTGGTGTACGTCGGCCACACGGGCACGGGCTTCACCGAGGCGGAGTTGCACCGCGTGTGGACGCTGCTCGAGGCGCGCGAGCTGAAGTCGAGCCCGTTCAGCAGCCGTCCGCAGCCGAACGAGCGGCCGCACTGGGCGAAGCCCGAGCTCGTGGCACAAGTCCGCTTCACGGAGTGGACCGACGACGACAAGCTCCGCCACCCGATCTACCTTGGGCTGCGCGACGACGTACGGGCCGCCGACGTGCACCGGGAGCCGGTGGCGGCAGGCAGCCGCGAGATGCGCCGAAACGTCAAGTCGCCCGAGCCCCCCATGGCCACATCATCGAATCGCCACATCCCCAAGTCCCAAGGTCGCCAACTCGCCAAATCGCCAAATCGCCAAATCGCCAAATCGCCAAATCGCGAAATTCCAAAATCACAAGATCGGGCCCGCTTGTCCCGCGCGCCTTGTCGCCGTCGCTCGTTCCTCTCATCGAGGCACTGGCCGACATCGAAACCCGCGGCGGCGATGGCACGGTGACGCTCCCGGACGGGGATCGGCTGAAGGTGGGCAACCTCGACAAGGTCTTCTGGCCGGACCAGGGGCTCACCAAGGGCGACCTGATGCGGTACTACGCCGCGGTCTCCCCCGTGCTCTTGCCCAACCTCGCCGACCGGCCGCTGGTCATGAAGCGGCTGCCGAACGGTGTGCGGGGCAAGGCGTTCTACCAGCAGCGAGCCCCCGAGGACGCGCCGCCGGGCGTGCGCGTGGAGGCGCTGCAGGACGACACCGAGGTGCCGAGCCGGCTCATTGGCGGCTCCCTGAAGTCGCTGCTCTACATGACGCAGTTGGCGGCGGTGTCGCAGGACCCGTGGTTCTCCCGCGTGACGTCGCGGCTGTGCCCGGACCACGTCGCGCTGGATCTCGACCCCATGCCGGGCATCACGTTCGAGGAGGTCCTGGACGTCGCGCGCTGGGCGCACGATGAACTGGAGGCGCTCGGCGTCGAGGGCTATCCGAAAACGTCGGGGGCCGACGGCTTGCACATCTACATCCCGCTGCCGCCCGCCACGCCGTACGACACGGCGGTCGTGTTCTGCCAGCTGCTCGCGACGCTCGTGGCCCAGAAGCACCCCAAGCTGGCCACGGTGACTCGGAGCGTCCATGCCCGCGGCCGCAAGGTCTACGTCGACTATCTCCAGAACGTGCGGGGGAAGACGCTGGCGACGGCCTACAGCGCGCGGGCGAGCGAGTACGCCGGCGTGTCGGCGCCCTTGAAGTGGGAGGAAGTGCACGCGGGGATCGCGCGCGAGGACTTCAACCTGCAGTCGATGCCGGCGCGCGTTCGCGAGGTCGGCGACCTCTGGGCCGGCCTGCGCAAGAGCAAGGGGACGGATCTCCGTGCGCTGACGCAGAGGGGCGCCCAACGGCGGGGCTGAAGCCCCGCCTACTTGATCCGCTTCGCCTTCAGCAGCAGCACCGGCATCGGGACCTTGTGGCGGACGTGGTCCACCGTCTGGCCGTGGATGACGTCGCCCAGCCCATGGTGACCGTGCGTCGCCATGGCGATGAGATCCACCTGGCGCTCCGAGGCGATGCGGCAGATCTCGGTCGCCGGGTCGCCCATGCCCAGGACCGCTTCCACCTCGAAGCCCTTGACGGCGAGCCCGGCCCCGATCCGCTCGAGATACGCGCGGTCCTCGATCATCTCCTCGGACTCGCGCAGGTTCAGTTCCTGGAAGTTCCGGGCCGCCCACCCGTCCGCCACGTGCACGAGCAGCAGCCGGCTGCCGGTCAGGCGGGCCAGCGCCTCCACGTGCTCGACGATCGTCTCGTCCGCCGCCGAGTTCTCAATCGCCACGAGGATCTGCTTGTACATGTTCAGAAGAGCCCTCCGACCACCTGCGCCAGCAGCCACGCGTTCAGCAGCGCGATCAGGATGGCGCTCGGCCACGCCAGGATCTTCAACGTGCGGCCGATGGCCAGTCTTCCCATCATCTTCCGGTCGCTGACGAACAGCACGAGCGGGAAGACCGCGAACGGCAACTGCAGGCTGAGGACCACCTGGCTGAGGATCAACAGGTTGCCCGCGGCCCGGTCGCCGTACATCACGACGATGACGAGCGCCGGCGCAATCGCGATGGCGCGCGTGAGCAGGCGGCGCAGCCAGGGCCGCAGTCGGATGTTCAGGAACCCTTCCATCACGATCTGGCCGGCGAGCGTGCCGGTGAGCGTCGCGTTCTGACCGGAGAAGAGCAGCGCCAGGGCGAACAGCGTGGACGCGAGGCCCGTGCCCAGCAGCGGCGCGAGCAGCTTGTAGGCGTCCGAGATGTCCGCCACGTGCTCGTAACCGGTGCCGTGGAAGGTCGCGGCGGCCACCACGAGGATCGCTCCGTTGATGAAGAGCGCCGAGGTCAGCGCGACCGTGGAATCCAGCACCGCGAAAGAGGTGGCCTCGGACCGGCTTTCGTCGCTGTCGCCGTACTTGCGCGTCTGGACGATGGACGAGTGCAGGTACAGGTTGTGCGGCATGACGGTCGCGCCGAGGATGCCCACGGCGATGTAGAGCATCTCCCGGTCGCGGAACAGCTGCGCGGTCGGGGCGAACCCGCCGATCACCTGCAGGAGATCGGGCTTGGAGAAGTACAGCTCGAGCGCGAAGGCGCCCGCGATGCCGGCGATGAGCAGCACGACGAGCGCCTCCACGTAGCGGAAGCGGTGGTGCTGCAGGTAGAGCACGATCAAGACGTCGAGCGACGTGATGCAGACGCCGATCGCCATCGGCAGGCCGAAGAGGAGTTGCAGGGCGATGGCCGAGCCGATCACCTCGGCCAGGTCCGTGGCCGCGATCGCGACCTCCGCCAGGATCCAGAGGACGAGCGTCCAGCGGCGCGAGTAGCGGTGGCGGCACGCCTGCGCCAGGTCGCGGCCGCTGGCGATGCCGAGCCGCGCGGCGAGCGCCTGCAGCAGGATGGCGAGGAGGTTCGAGATGAAGACGACGCTGAGGAGGCGATAGCCGTAACGGGCGCCGCCGGCGATGTCGGTGGCCCAGTTGCCCGGGTCCATGTAGCCGACGGCTACCAGGTAGCCAGGCCCGGCAAAGGCGAACAGCTTGCGCCAGAACCCGGCACCGTGCGGCACTTCGACCGTGCCATGCACCTCCGGGAGGCTGCGGGATTCGATGCCGACGTGGCCAACCAGCGAGCCGTCGTCGGGGAGCGGGGACGGTGCGGCCATCTCCCCGATTCTCGCATTTTTCTATTTCACGATTATTCGATTTTTCGATTGAGTCGTCAGCGCCCTCTCCGCCCTTGACGGCGGTGCCCGGCGGTCGAAGTTCGCAGATCACCTATCACCGCGGAGGCGCAGAGAGCGCGGAGTTGAATTTGCGGTTCTCTGCGTGCTCCGCGTCTGTGCGGTTATCTCGGCCAACATCGCACAATCGCACAATCGCAAAATGGCCAAAATCCTTCTAGGCCGCGTGCCTGGCGCCAGCGGCGACGCGTCGAAGTCGTTCACCAGGTCCTGCGGATCGTCGTAGACGGCGATGGCGTCCGCCAGATCCTGCGACGACCATCCGCCGCAGCGGAAGGCGATGGTCGCGACACCCGCCCTCGTCGCGGCCTCGATGTCGTAGGGCGTGTCGCCGATCATCACGACCTCGGACGCGGGCAGCCCCAGGTGATCGAGCGCCGCCTGGATGCCGTCCGCGTCCGGCTTCGACCGGCCGGCCTCGCCCTTCGACACCGCGTGCTCGACGAGGCCCTTGGCCCCGGCGATGTGCAGGAGGCGTTCGAGCTCAGCCTCCTCGGCCGAGCTGGAGACGACCGCCCGGATGCCGCGCTCTCTGAGCAGGACCAGCAGCTGGTGCGCACCCGGTTCCGGGTCGAGCAGCGGCAGGTAGTCGCGCGTGAAGAACTCGCGGCGGCGGTCGGCGATGAGCCTGCCGCCGGTCTCGTCCGCGTCAAGGCCGGTCAGTGCAGGGATGACTTTGTCGCCGCCCATCCCCATCAGCCGGCGAACGCGCTCGAAGGGAATGTCGTGCCCGCCGTCCTTCAAGGCGCGCACCCAGGCGTGGGCGTGCGCGTCGTTGCTATGGACGAGCGTACCATCGACGTCGAGGATGACGCCGCGAACGATCTTCGGTGGCTGCATCGGTGCCCCTGCAAACTGATTGGCGGCTGACTGTGACGGTTAACGGTTAACGGTCAACGGTTGACGGTTGACGGTTGTCGATCTGCCGCGCGGCGAGTGACGAATTGACGTGGAGCCGAACTCAATCGCCGGTCGGCCGTCGTCAATCGTCACTCGTCTTCGGTCTTGCTGGCGCGGTTGGCGCGCCGCCGGCGCCGCGCGGCGAGTCGAGGTCCTCGTCTTCCTCTTCCTCGTCGAGGTCATCTTCGTCGTCGAACTCCTCGTCCGACTCCCTGATGCCGCGCTCCGCGCCCTCGTTGGTGTCTTCGAATTCCTCGTCCTGGTCCGGTCGGCGGATGTCATCAGGCATGCGTTGTCCTCCGGCCGCCACCGCAGCAATCAGCAGGCCAGAACACAGCCTCTTCGGTAGGACAGGCGTCCCGCCTGTCGGGGGTTTCTCGGGCATCACGACGGGCCCTGTCCGGAGGCGCGGGGTGCTATCATTCCTTTCGGACGCGCCCGTAGCTCAGTTGGATAGAGCGTCGGCCTTCGAAGCCGCAGGTCGGGGGTTCGAGCCCCTCCGGGCGCGCCACTTACCCCATCTGCCTTCAATTCACTCACAGGACCGCTTCGGCTCCTCGCGCATGCGCCGTGCAAACTCGTACGCCGGGAGACTGGGAACACCGTCGACCGCGACACGCTCGATGAACACCCCCGGTGAGACGAGGAGCGCCACGGGCCGGTAGATGCCGCCGTCGTGCGCCCAGCCGCTCGAGCGGCCGCGCGGGCGCATCCCCTCGTCGAACGTGTTGTCCGCGCGCGCCACCAGGATGTTCGGCGCGTTCGGATCCTTCCGGTTCGTTGAACGAGCCGCGCCCGCGTCAGGCCGGCCGTCGGACGCGCGTTCGCACTGGGAGGAGCAAGAACGTGGCGAGCGATAGGATTCGGATCACTCGCGACGCCGGTCCAGCTCAGCGAGGTAGTGGTGGATCTCGTTGATAACAGCCGCGCCTTCGCCAACCGCGAAGGCGATACGCTTGATGGACCCGCTGCGAACATCGCCGGCTGCGAAGACCCCGCGTAGGCTCGACGCTGCGTCGGCGTGACGGCCGCCACCGGCGTCGCGGCCAGTGAGGATGAATCCCCACTTGTCGCACTCGATCGTCCGGGGTAGCCACTCGGTCCGGGGTTGTGATCCGATCAATACGAACAGCCCCGCCGCCTCGAGGGTTTCGCTCGCGCCCGTGTTGGTATCGCGAACCGTGAGATGTTCAAGACGTTGATCGCCGATCGCGGCGACAACCTCGCTGTGGTGGCGGATGGTGACCCGGGGCGTGACCCGCAGTTCCCGAATCAGATACTCCGACATGCTCGCGGCCAGCGACCCTCCGCGCACCAGGAGCGTGACGGCCGATGCGTACCCCGAGAGATGGATGGCGGCCTGGCCGGCCGCGTTCCCCGCGCCGACCACGACCACTGAGCGACCCGCCGTGGCGGCGGCCTCGGCCACAGCCGGGCCATAGAACACGCCTCTGCCGATCAACTCGTCGACCCCGGGCGCGCGCAACCGGCGATACGAAGCGCCGGTGGCGACGACAACCGCGGCGGAGCGGACGCTCGTGCCGTCGGAGAGCTCAACGAGGAGTTCGCCGGTATCGTCCCGGCGTAATGATGTGACGCCGCGGCCGAACAAGAACCTCGCCCCGAGTCCCCACGCTTGTCGGTACATCGTGTTCGCCAGGCGCCTGCCGCTCACCCCGGCGTCAAACCCCGGATAGTTCCGGATCAACGACGTCGAACCCGCCTGCCCCCCCATCGCGAGACGCTCGACCACAAGTGTATCGAGGCCTTCTGATGCGCCGTAGACAGCCGCCGCGAGCCCGGCCGGTCCGGCGCCGACAATCGTGACGTCGACGCGACCGATCGTGCCGGTTGACGCGTTGACGCCGAAGGCATCGGCGAGCACATCGTCCGATGGGTTCTGCAGGGGCGGGAGTTCGGGCCGGAACGTCAAGAGCACCACAGGAAGTCGAACCGCTGCCGACGTGAGCTCGTGATCTGCCAGCAGCTTCCGTCCTTGCTCGGTGGCGCAGTCATAGAAACCGAACGGCACGCTGTTACGACTCATGAGCTCACGAAGTTCCACCGACCGAGGCGACCAGGGCTCCCCGACGACCTGAACGGCCTCGTAGCGCGGTCGCCCGGCCCCTGCCGCCCAGTCCTCCAAAAGCTCCGTGATGGAGCGATGGAACTCCTCGTCGGCCGAATACGCCGGGTGAAGGATCCAACGGTCAAGCTCGCCCCGCGCAAACGCGTCCACGACCCTGCGCCGCGATGCGAAGTCCCCCCATCGGAGCACCAACACGCGCTTGGCTTGCGGGTGGATCGCACCCACCCGCGAGAGGAAGTCGACCCCCTCGTCGCTCCCCTGCTGCTGGCACACCAGGATCAGCGCAACCTGGGCGCCCGTCGCATGCAGCCGAACGAGCTCCTCGAGAGCCGTGCCGGGATCCGAGGACGCCGCGACGCCATAATCGGCACCGTACCGGCGGTCGATTTCGCCGACGACAAGCTCGAGATCCTCCAGGTTGCGGCTGACAATGCGGATCAGTGCCCGCTGGGCGTGGTAGCCCTCCCGGATCGGATTCACACCCATGGGTGCATCACCTCAGCTCGCGACCGATAGGGAGCATTGGGGCGGTCTGCGCCGCGTTTGCCGAAATGGGCATTATCCGGTCCGACACTTGGAAGGCTGAGTGGGAGAGAGCCGCGGTTGTGCTGGCGACAGGGCCCGCTACGCCAGACGACGCGGGCTACCCGCGGCAATGACCTCAAGAGGGGCGCGTTCCAAAGGCCTGCGAGCCCCTCCGGGCGCGCCGGTTCCCCCATCCGCAATCACTTATAGGAACAACGCCCTTGATCTCAGGCCGGACGGCCGTCCCTGGAGCCTCCACCCTCTCACGCGACTCGCTCACGTCCGCTGAAGGCGGGAACCCACGGCCTTTCGTCCGGAAAACTACTTGATCGCGGCAATCGCCGTCTCGAGCGCCTTCAGTTGCGACTCGCGGCGCATTTCCATTTCACGGCCGCGGCGCTCCGCGTCGAGTCCGGCAATCTGCCGTTCGATGCCCGCGACCTTGCCCTGCACGTCGAGTTCAGCGATCCGGCGCTCGACGGCCGCCACCTTGCCCTCCAGGTCGAACGCCCGGATCTCGGCCTCGATAGCCGCCACCTTGCCGTCCTCGTCGAGGGCCTTCATCTGCCGCTCGACGTCGGCGATCTTCCCGGCCTCGTCGTAGTCGGCGATCTCCTTGTTCAGCCGTGCGATCTGCGCCTCGTGCTGCGCAACCGCCGCGTCGATGCGGGTACGCTCCGACTGGCTCGGGTTGTAGGTGGCCCTCAGGCTCGAGATCGCGCCCTGCTCCGACGAAATCGCCCCGCGCAGCGAGCTGAGGTGCCCGCGGATCGACGAGATCTGGCCTTGCAGGGTGCTCGCCTCGCCGCGCACCGTGGAAGCGCGGCCGCGCATGGTGCTGACCTCGCCGCGCAGCGTGGAGATCTCGCCGCGGAGCGTGCTCTCCTGCCCGCGGATCGTGGAGATCTCGCCTCGCAGCGTGCTCACCTGGCCGCGCAGCATCGAGAGGTCCCAGGTCGTGTCGAGGACGGCGAGCATCCGGTCACGCCACTCGCGGGCTGCCGCGTCGAACGGGCGTTCGGCCGACCCGACGCGCCACGACGTGCGCTGGCTCCCGCCCGAGTCGCGCGACACCTCGAGGCGTTGCAGCATGCCGCCCCTCCGCGCCTCGAGGATCACGCGCGGCGCCCGGCCCAGCCACTGGCTGGGCCGGTCCCCGGTTTGGGGCTCGCCCGCAGCGTCGGCAACCATGCACAGGCGCAAGTCGCCGAAGCTCTTCTGAATGATGCGGGTAGTGCCGCCGAGCGTCCCCACGCGCTCGTGGATGATTGTCTGACCGGCGACCTCGGTCATCGAACTACTGCCACTGAACGACATGCCATCCTGGCGGTCAGCCCAGCAGGCCGAATCACCGCCCGCCGCCTGCACGGCCGCCTGCGTGGCAGCGATCGGGCCGACGATCGGAAGGCGGGCCACCCAAGGTTCGGCGGCCGCCGGGGTGATCGCGGCCGGGACCGTTGGCGTGGCGGCGTCGGAGTTTCGCGCGGCAACGGGGGCGGCCGGCCGGAGGGCCGCGACACCGAGCGTGAGCAGTGCGGTCGCGACGACGGGAATCAGCATGGAGCGGCGGGTCGCCGGGCGTCCGCCCTTCTTCAAGATGGCCATGACACGCGCCTCCAGGAGCGAGCGTTGAATCATCGGCAGCGCCGCGACGTCCGCGGGCGACGGCGCCAGGGCGTCCGCGAGTTCGAGCAGCACGCGGGCATAGACGGACGGCCTGGTCCTGCCGAGGGCGAGGACCGCTTCGTCGCACGCCTGCTCGCGGGCGACGGCGGCCTGCCGCGCCGCCAGCCACGCGAGCGGATGGAACCAGTACAGCGCGACGGCGAGGCGCGCGACGAGGTGCCGAAGCGGGTCGCGCCCCGCGAGGTGCGCGATCTCGTGGGCCAGCACGACCTCGCGCCGCTCCTGGCTCCAGTGCCGCGCGGAGTCCGGCACGAAGACGGTCGGCTGCCAGGTGCCCCCCGCCATCGGCGTCCCCACGCGAGGGCTGAACAAGACCCGCACGGGCCGCCGCAGCCCGAAGTCCGAGCCCAGCGCATGCGCGGCTCGCTCCCACTCCTCGTCAATCCCCTGCGAGGCCGAGCCAGCCAGGCGGCCCGCCCGGATCAACGAGAGAATGAGCCGGGCGGCCGCGGCCGCCGCGCCCGCCGCCCACGCGGCAACCAGCATGGAGCGGGCGACCTGGTCCCAGCCGCGACGTGAAGCCGGTCGATGGGCCGGTGCACCGTCACGGGCACTGCGGCCGGTGGACCGCCTCGATTCAGCGACGCCACCCTCCAACCTGATACCGGTGCCGGGAGCGCCGGCACCTTCGCGGCCGCCACCCACTGGCAACGTGTGACCCTCCGCCGGCGGCAGGCCCGCCGCCGGCCGTCCGACCGAGGGTGGCCGTGGTGCCCACCCGGCCGGGATGGGGACGGACACGCCCGGCAGCGCGCGCGACAGGAGCGGCAGCGCCAGCAGCGCCAGGAAGGCGGCCGTCCACAGCCGGTGGCGCGTGGAGGCGGCGGATCGCGGGAACGCTCGCGCGGAGAGCAGGACTGCCAACAGCAACAGGCTGGCCTTGAGCAGCAGCATGGCATTCATGTCAGCGGCCCTCCTGCGCGGCCTCGTCGATCACCTGCTTGAGCCGCCGCCGGGTCTCTTCGTCCAGGTCACCCGGCCAGAGATCGAGCAGCGTGGCCAGCGCGCTCTCCGTCGAGCCGCCGAAGAACGTGTGGAGCACGTGCTGAAGCTCGGTGCGCCTGGCGGTGTCGCGCGGGACCCTCGGCCAATAGTCGTAGCGCGGGCCATCCTGCTCGATCCGCAGGTGTCCCTTTGCCACGAGAATCCGCAGCGTCGTGCGGACCGCCGCATCGGTGGGCGCATCGGGCATGGCGGCACGGACCTCCGCGGCGGTTGCGTGCTCCCGGGCGTAGACGATGTCCAGGACCTCGCGTTCGCGGCGACTGAGCTTCGGCTTGGTCTTCACGCGCGCCATCCCTCGCCCCTCCGCCAGAGACGGTAACAGAGTGGTGTGCAAAAAGCAACACTATGTTCAAAAATCAACGGCGCCCCGTGAGCCGGCTGGACCGTCCGAGGCCACCTGGGCGTTTTCGCCAGTGGCGGGCGTCATCCGGGCCACTCAGGCCCATCCGGATCTTCACGCCGAGGGGATCCGCGCCGACAACGTATGGCGCGCTTGATGCTCCGTCCCTGTGGGAAAAGCGCGATGAGCCAGTTCGAAGCCCTGCCGTTTGATGCACCCCTGGAAGCCTACGACCGGCAGGCGGAGCGGTTGCTCGCCGCATACATGGCCGGCGACGGCGGTGCAGTCGAAGCCTTCAAGTGGCTCGACCCTCGTTTCCGCGACCGGCCGCTGTCCGCCGTCCCGGGCGCGGCGCTAAACCTGGACGACGCCCGGTCGGTGGTCGCCCGGCACCATGCGTTCGAGAGCTGGGAGGATCTCCAGGCATTCACGCTGGCCGTCCGAAGCGAGGGCCACCCGGTCGCGCGGTTCGAGCGCGCGGTTGATGCGGTCGTCTCGGGTGACGCGCCGCTCCTGCGGAACATGCTGGACGAGCACGGCGACCTGGTGCGCGCCCGTTCCACTCGCCGGCACCACGCGACGCTGCTCCACTATGTCGCGGCGAACGGCGTGGAGGGCATGCGCCAGGAGACTCCCGCCAATGCCGTGGAGATCGCCGAGCTGCTGCTCGCAGCGGGAGCCGAGCCCGATGCGCTCGCCGACATGTACGACGAGAAGTGCACGACGATGAGCATGCTGGTGTCGAGCTCGCACCCGGCCCGTGCGGGCCTTCAGGTTGCCCTCGCAGAAACGCTGCTGGACCACGGAGCCGGCTATGCGGGTCCCGGCTCCCGATGGGAGTCGGCAGTCCTGACAGCGCTCACCTTCGGCTTCCCTGACACGGCCGAGGCCCTGGTGCGACGGGGTGCGCCCGTGGAAACGCTTGCGGCCGCAGCAGGACTCGGCCGCATCGAGGACGTCTCCCGGCTGCTTCCCTTTGCGGACGGACTCGAACGGCACCGCGCGTTCGCCCTTGCCGCTCAACTGGGTCGAACCCAAGCGGTAAGGCTGCTCCTCGATGTGGGTGAAAGCCCGGATCGGTACAATCCGGAAGGCTTCCACGCTCACGCCACGCCGCTGCACCAGGCAATCTCGGCCGGCCACCTGGACGTGGTGCGCCTGCTCGTCGAACGAGGAGCGCGGCTCGACATCCGCGACACGATCTTCGAGGGGACGCCGCTTGGCTGGGCCGAGTACCTCGACCGCAAGGAGATCGTGGAGTATCTCCGCCGCGTTGACGCGCCTGCTTGACGCATTCGTCCTGGCCGCCTGTTGACGGCATTGGAACTCAAGCAGAAACGCGAAGAATGACCTGCCCCCCACCTGCGGGCGCGCCAATCGTCCCGCCTCGTCGCTTCGCCTGGCCCGCCCGAACTCGAGTGGATCAGGTGAGGCGATTGAGCTTGGACGCGGGGACGGCAACGAGATTCAGCAGCGCCACGCCCGCCGGAAACGCCGTCAGGTCCAGGCGTTCCAGCTCACCGCCCGGCCGCACCCAGAAGAACGAGTAGCACGCGGCCGGCAGGGACGCGAGGACGTGCGTCGCGGCATCCAGCGCCCACCCGAATGCCTCCGACGCCGGCTCGTTCGCCTCGTACAGCACGATTGGCGCGTCCGCGCGGTTCAAGGTCCGCGCGGCGCCGCGGAAGACGAGGAACTCCGCGCCCTCGACGTCGCACTTGATGAAGTCGGGCGCCGGAACCTCGCCGCCTTCGATGAGCACGTCGAGCGGAACCACCTCGCAGGTGATCGTCCGCACCGCGCCGGCCTTGCCGGCCGTCCAGTCCGCGAGGCTCGACATGGAACGGTCGGCCGGCAGGAACAATGTCTGGCGCCCGGCCCGGTCCGAGAGGGCATACGGGAGCAGCCGCCCGTTCCCGCGTTGTGCGAGCGTGTACTCGAGCGGGCCGGCGCGCGCCGGATTCTGGCTCGAAGGCGACGAGTCGGCCATCTGGCCCAACCAGTTCGGCGAGCAGCGGGCAGTGCTGCCCGAAGTTCGCGCCGACGTCGAAGGCGACCTCGCCACGCCGGACGAGGCGCCTCATCGCCTCCTGCTCGTCCGGCTCCCAGCGCGGCGGCCCTTCGTGCAGCGGCTCGCACAGCAGGTCGCGGCACCAGGGCTCGCGCATGTCGAGGCACAGCACCTGCCCGGTGGCCACCTGGAGCGGCACTCGGTGCAGCGCGGGGACCACCGAGGCGAGGTACCCCGATTCTTCTGCCGGTCGTCCGCGAGGTTGCGCACCGCCATGTAGAATATCGGCGTGAAGATCAGGCCGAACAGCGTAACGCCGAGCATGCCGAAGAACACGGCGACGCCGACCGCCTGACGCATCTCCGAGCCGGAACCGGTCGACACCACTAGCGGCAGCACGCCGAGGATGAAGGCGAACGAGGTCATCAGGATCGGCCGCAGCCGCAGGCGGCAGGCCTCGATCACAGCCTCCAGCCGCGGCCTGCCCTCGAGCTCGATGTCGCGCGCGAATTCGACGATCAGGATGGCGTTCTTGGCGGCAAGGCCGACCAGCACGACGAAGCCGATCTGGGTCAGGATGTTGACGTCCTGCCGCATAATTCGCACTCCGATCGTAGCAGCAAGCAGGCACATCGGCACGATCAGGATCACCGCAAACGGCAGGCTCCAGCTGCCATATTGCGCGGCCAGCACGAGATAGACGAACAGGACGCAGATCGGAAACACGACGAGGCCGGTATTGCCGCCGGTGACCTGCTGATAGGACAGGTCGGTCCACTCGTACGAGAAGCCGCTCGGCAGCGTCTCGTCGGCGAGCTTCTTCATGGCGGCGATGGCGGTCGCCGAGCTCGTGCCTGGCGTCCCTCGCCCTGGAGTTCGGCCGCAGGATAGAGATTGTAGCGCGCCACGCGGTCGGGCCCAGAGACATCCTTGAAGTCCACCACGCTGCCGAGCATTACCATGTCGCCGTTAGCATTGCGGGTACGCAGCCGTGCGAGGTCGGTCGGCTCCTTCCGGAACGGCAGGTCCGCCTGCGCCGTGACGTGATAGGTGCGGCCGAACAGATTGAAGTCGTTGACATAGGTCGAACCGAAATAGGTCTCGATGGTGTCGGTAATGTTTTGGATAGGGACGCCGAGCTTCTGCGCCTTGACGCGGTCGATATCGACGAAGAGTTGTGGCGTGTTGGCGGAATATGGCGAGAACACGGTGGGAGCGAGGAGCACCGGCGCCTTGCGCGCCGCGGCGACAAGCTCGTCGGTCGCAGCCGCCAAGAGCTCGGACCCGCGGCCCTGCCGGTCCTGGATGCGCATGGTGAAGCCGCCGCCGGTGCCGATGCCGGGGATCGGCGGCGGCGGAATCACGATGATGAACGCGCCCTCGATGGCCGAAAGCCGCTTGCGCAGATCCGCCGTGATCACCTGTGCGTTCAGGCCCTTCTTGAGGCGCACTTCCGGCTCTTCGAAGACTGGAAACAGCGCGGCCGAATTGCTGGCCTGGGTCCGGGTCGCGCCGGAAAGACCGGCAAAGGCCGCGACCCTGACAATGCCGGGCGTATCGAGCGCGATATCTTGATCTCGCTTGACGATCTCGGTGGTTCGCGCCAGCGAGGCCGCGCCCGGCAATTGCGCCGAGATGATGACGTAGCCGCGGTCCTGCGCCGGAATATAGCCTTGCGGGGTGGTCGCGATCAGCCACCCGGCGCTGCCGATCAGCGCGACATAGACCAGAAGCATCACCGCGCGGTGGCGGATCACGAAGTTGGCGGCACCGGCATAGAGTTTCGACAGCCAGTCGAATCCGCGGTTGAAGAGGCCGGTAAAGGCCGTCCAGCCACGAGCGAGCAAGTTCCAGCGCGCAGGCGGCTGCTTCTCGTCATGCGGCACGAGAATCTGCGAGGCCAGCGCCGGCGACAGCGTCAGCGAGCAGAAGCAGGAGATGGCGGTCGCGATCGCGATTGTGACGGCGAATTGCCGAAAGAACTGCCCGGAGATGCCGCCCAGAAACGCCGTCGGCACGAACACAGCGCACAGCACCAGCGCAATCGAGACCAGCGCGCCGCCAACTTCCTCCATGGTCTTTAGCGCGGCGTCGCGCCGGCTCATGCCGTGCTCGAGATGCCGCTCGACATTCTCGACCACGACAATGGCGTCGTCGACCACGATGCCGACCGCGAGCACGAGACCGAACAGGGTGAGATTGTTGATGCCAGAAGCCAAGCGCCGCCATCGCCGCGAAGGTGCCGACCAGCGATACGGGGATGGCGATATCGGAATGATCGCCGGCCGCCAGCCCTGCAGGAACAACAGCACCACGATGACCACGAGGACCATCGCCTCGTAGATGGTCTTGATCAGTTCGTGAATGGATTGCGCGACGAATTCGGTCGGATTGTAGCCGATGTTGTAGTCGAGGCCTTTCGGGAAATTCGCCTTGAGCCTGGCCATTGTGTCCGAGATGCCTTTGGCGGTTGCAAGCGCATTCGAGCCGGGGCGTTGGGTGACCAGCAGCGCGACCGCGGTCTTACGCAGCATGAAGCTGTTGGTGGAATAGTCCAGCGCGCCCAATTCGATCCGCGCTACGTCGCGCAAGCGCACGATGCGGCCGTCGCCACCGGCCTTGATCACGATGTCGTCGAACTGCTTCGATCCTTCAGACGGCCGGTGAAAGTCAGGTTGGGCTGGAAAGCGCGATCGGCAATCGGGGGCTGGCGATCTGCCCGCCGGTGATCTGCAGGTTTTGCGCGCGGATTGCCGCGACGACTTCGCCCGCAGTCATGCCGAGGTGCCGATCCTGTCCGGGTCGAGCCACACCCGCATCGAATAATCGCGCGCGCCGAAGATCTGGATGTCGCCGATGCCGTCCAGCCGCAGCAGCTGGTCGCGCACCTGCAGCAGCGCGTAGTTGGAGATGTAGAGCTGGTCGAATCGTGTCGTCCGGCGACAGCATGAACACGACCATCAGTATGTCCGGGCTGTTCTTGCGGGTGACGACGCCGTTGCGCTGCACCTCCTCCGGCAATTGCGGCTGCGCGATCGCGACCCGGTTCTGGACCAGCACCTGGGCCTTGTCGAGATCGGTGCCGAGCTTGAAGGTGACGGTGATCGTCAGCTGCCCATTCGAGGTCGCCTGGCTGTAGAGATAGAGCATGTCCTCGACGCCGTTGATCTGCTGCTCGATGGGAGCTGCGACGGTGTCGGAGACGGTCTGCGCCGAAGCGCCCGGATATTGCGTGGTGA
Source organism: uncultured Acidobacteriota bacterium (assembly GCA_963724775.1). Classification (GTDB taxonomy): domain Bacteria; phylum Acidobacteriota; class Vicinamibacteria; order Vicinamibacterales; family Fen-181; genus CAVRWB01. The sequence continues at coordinate 7,255 of CAVRWB010000005.1, read as the reverse complement.
CCACCACGGTCGGCGGCACCACTTGCGGATATTCCGCGACCGGCAGCGTGGTGTAGGCGATCGCGCCGACGATCAGCAGCACGATCGACAGCACCATCGCCAGGATGGGCTGATTGATGGAAAGCCGGCCGAGATTCATGTCTTGCCACCGGCCGGCGCTGGCGCCGGATGCGGGCTGACCTTGGCGCCGACGCGGGCGCGCTGCAGGCCGTCGACGATGACCCGGTCTTCCGCCTTGAGCCCCTTGCGGATCACCCGCAGGCCTTCGTCGAGCGGCCCGAGCATCGACCGGCCTTGCCTCGACGGTGTTGTCGTCCTTGACCACGAACACGATCTTGCGCGACTGGTCGGTGGCGATGGCCGTGTCCGGCAGCAGCAGCGCTTCATAAGGCGAGCTGCCGATCAACCGCACGCGGCCGAACTGGCCCGGAAGAATCGAGAGATCATTGTTCGGGATCACCGCGCGGCTGCGCAGCGTGCCGGTCGAGACATCCAGGCGGTTGTCGAGGAAATCCATCTTGCCCTCATGCGACGGCTTGGTTTCGCCGGTCAGCGTCACCTGCACCGGATTCGGCGTGTCGCGCGAACTCGGCCGCTTGCCCTCGAACCAGAGCCGGCTGTTCCTCAGGTAGGTCGCCTCGTCGACGTCGAAATAGATGTAGATCGGATCGAGCGAGACGATCGAGGTCAGCAGCGTCGCGCCGCCCTCGCTGCCCTGCACGAGATTGCCGGCGCTGACGAGATGGCGGCTGACGCGGCCGGTGATCGGCGCCACCACATGGGTGAATTCGATGTTGAGCTGCGCCGCTTTCAGCGCGCCCTCGGCCTGCATCTCGGCGGCATGCGCCGCCTGCAGGGTCTGGCGGCGCTGATCGACGATCGGTTCGGAAACCGCGCTGGTCTGGACCAAGGTCAGCGCGCGATCGAGCTCGCGCTTGGCGAGTTCAGCTCGGGCGCGGGCATCCGACAATTGGCCGTTGGCCTGCAGCGCGACCGCCTCGAACGGGCGCGGATCGATCACATAGAGCAGGTCGCCGGCGTGGACGATCGCGCCGTCGCGGAATTCGACGCTGGTGACGAAGCCGCCGACGCGGGCGCGGATCTGGACCTCCTCGACCGCCTCGAAGCGACCGGTGAATTCATCCCAGTCGGTCACGGTGCGCTTGACCGGCTGCGCAACGGTGACGGGCGGTGCCGGCGGCGCCGCCTGCTGCTGCGGCTTGTCGCTGCAGCCCGACAATGCCAAGGCGATGCCAAGACCAAGCGGCGCCAGGCGGCGAAGTCGGTGGATGTTCAGCCTCGTCGCCTGAGCAGGAGGCCGCGATTTCTGAGTCGCACCCAATTCCATCTCCCGCATTCGCATCACACCGTACCATTGCTGCAGTGCACGGCGGGCCCAAGATGTGTCCCGCCACCAGTCTGTTCAAGAGCCGCTTGGGATCAAGCAAAATAGCTCGCGTTCTGAGGATTTTGCGTCCTCGGCGGCGCGAAGCCCGCGTATGCCATTGTCAGGGATGCATGACGCCGGTCGGGACAGGCACGTCGAACCCCATCGGTTGCGATGATCGGTCACCAAAACTGCCCGACCGCGCTTCCGACTGAGCATAACTCGACGCGCCCTTGCCTGATACGAGCAAGGCGTTTGCTTCGCGCCGTCATTCCGGTCAGCCCGCAGGGCGCTGACACTCGGTGCGCAATTCCACCCGAGACTCTCAAATTCTCCGATGTGCAATTGCGCATCGTAGTTCGATGCTACCGCATCGTCCCGGAATGACAAAACGCAAAACTGCCCGTCGGGCAAATCAAGGCCACCGATCGGGCTCGTCAATGTCCAGCCCTTGGCTGAAAAATATTCCGCTTAACCCGTCGGGCAAATCAGCGCTACTTCTCCGCGCGTCTCACCCGACAAGAGGGGCGGCTCGCGATCGTCACGAACGCGCGGTGGGATGCGGTGGACGCAATGGCTGCGATTGACGAGCGCAGCTTATCGCGGACGGCGAAGTCGTGTGGTCCTGGCGCCCCGATGCTGGCGCCAAGTTTCGCGGAACAAGTCTCCGCAAAGTGACGGTGGCAAAAAAGCCGGTCACCGGGGAGAGCTCGAAGTAAGCCGTAAAACCATTGCGCAGGGAAGGCCGGATTGCCTCCGCTGAACCTGTATGCTCGTGTGCGCTTTCTTTTGTGCACTTTGCACACGAGACCGCGGGTGCAGCGCGCACCCGGTCTTCCCTGCGCCCTCTGCTCTTTGGAGGGTGAAAGTGACGCAAAGCTCGGAGCATCGCGCCGCGAGAATACGAGTTCATGTCTCAGCTGTCATCGTCCGCCAACGGGTCGGCCGAACAGCCGGCCGGTGGCGGGGTATGACCGCTGGTGGGTAATCTCGACGTCATTGCGGCCACGGCGCTGGCTGTTTGATAATCGAATCGAGAACAATGACGACGTCGTCCCGGCGAACGCGTGTCGCCAACGCCGCATTCCGATGATGCCATCTTCGGGCATGACGCGGCAAAATTCCTCCGCTAACCTGTCCCTCAACAAAACCAAAATGTCCCAGGGAGGGCAAACGCGTGCACAAAGGCCGTGTTGTATTCGGCGCCATGGACGAAATCGTGTTCGGACGTCCCGCCGCGCAAGCCGTGGTCGAACAGATGGACCGGCTGAACGCCAGCCGGGCTTTTTTGATGGTCAGCGGCACGCTCGACCGCGAAACCGACGAGATCGAAACCATCCGCCGGGCGCTTGGCGGGCGCTGCGCCGGCATCTTTGAAGCGATGCCGCCGCACACGCCGCGCGACGCGGTGATCGCCGCCAGCGAACAGGCCCGCGCCGCCGATGCCGACCTGATCGTGACCGTCGGCGGCGGCTCGATCACCGACGGGGCCAAGGCGGTGCAGCTTTGCCTCGCCAACGATATCAGCACGTCGACGGCATCGAAAGGATCCGCGCCCGCGGTGGCGTCCCGCCGGCGATGAATTCACCGACGGTGCGGCAGATCAGCGTGCCGACCACGATCGCGGGCGGCGAGTTTTCCGCGATCGCCGGCGTCACCAATGTGGCGACCAAAGTCAAGGAGATGCTGGCGCATCGCCTGACCATGCCGCGCGCAGTGATCCTCGATCCGGCGCTTTCCGTGCACACGCCGGAATGGCTGTTTTTGTCGACCGGCATCCGCGCCGTCGACCATTGCGTCGAGGGCATCTGCTCGGGCGAGGCTCACCCTTACGGCGACGCGCAGGCGCTGAAGGGGCTTGCGATGCTGGCCCAGGGGCTGCTGCGCGTGAAGGCCGACAAAAACGATCTCGACGCACGGATGGATTGCCAGATCGGCACCTGGCTTTCGACCGGGCCGCTCGCCTCCGGCGTGCCGATGGGCGCGAGCCACGGCATCGGCTATGTGCTCGGCGCCGAGTTCGGCGTGCCGCATGGCTACACGTCCTGCGTGATGCTGCCGACCGTGATGCGCTGGAACAGATCCGAAAATGCCGAACGGCAGGCGCTGTCTCCGGCGCGATGGGACGCCGGGCGAGGATGCCGGCGACGTGCTCGATGATTTCATCCGCGCCTCGGCCTGCCGCGCAGCCTGCATGAGGTCCGCGTCGGCCCTGAGCATTTCGACCCCATCGCCCAGCAGGCGATGAGACGCCCTGGGTGCCGCGCAATCCGCGCAAGATCGAGGGCCCGACGCAGCTTCGCGAAATTCTCCTGATGGCCGCATGAAGGAATTGAGACGCGATGTACACCGGCAAGCACGCTTATCTACGCCCGCTGCATCCCGCCTTCATCATGGCGTGCACTGGCGAGGCCGTGACCTATCGCGAACTCGACGCGCGCAGCAACCGCCTCGCGCATCTGTTCCGCAAGCGCGGGTTGAAGCGGCTCGACCACTATGCGATCTTCATGGAGAACAACACCGCTACCTCGAAGCCTGCGGCGCCGGCGAACGGGCGGGGCTGTACTACACCTGCGTGAATTCGTATCTGACGCCGGGCGAACTCGCCTATATCGTCAACAACAGCCAGTCGCGAATTCTGATCACCTCGAAGGCGAAGCTCGACGTGGCGCGCGAGGCGATGAAGGAATGCCCGAAGTCGAGCTCTGCATCGTCGCCGATGGTGACGGCGAAAGCGGCCGCATCGTCGGCCTCACGAGGCGACCGCGGGCTTGCCGAATACGCCGATCGCCGACGAGTTCGCTCGGCGCCGCCATGCTCTATTCGTCCGGCACCACCGGCCGGCCGAAGGGCATCTTGCGGCCGCTGCCGGAGCAGCCGCCGGCGCAGAACCTGCCGCTGTTCGAGTTCCTGAGTCAAATCTGGCAGTACCGCGAAGGCATGATCTATCTCTCGCCCGCGCCGCTCTATCACTCCGCGCCGCAGGCGGCGGTCAACCTGACGATCCGCATCGGCGGCACCGCCATCATCATGGAGCACTTCGACCCCGAGCACTATCTCGCAGCTGGTCGAACGATGGGGCTGACCCACAGCCAACTGGTGCCGACGATGTTCTCGCGCATGCTGAAATTGCCGGAAGAGGTGCGCAAGCGCTACGATCTCTCATCGCTGGAGATCGCGATCCATGCCGCGGCCCCCTGCCCCGTGCCGGTGAAGGAGGAGATGATCGAATGGTGGGGGCCGATCATCCACGAATATTACGGCGCCACCGAAGGCCTGGGATTTACCGCCTGCAACACCGAGGAATGGCTCGCGCATAACGGCACGGTCGGCAAGGTGTGCTCGGCGATCTCCATATCCTCGACGACGAACATGCATGCCATGCCCGACCGGCACGCCGGGCACGGTGTGGTTCAAGACCGCATCGCCCTTCGAGTATTTCAACGACCCGGCCAAGACCGGGAGGCCGCTCGGCCGGACGGCACGATGAGCACGGTCGGCGACGTCGGCTACGTCGATGACGACGGCTACCTCTATCTCACCGACCGCGCCACCTTCATGATCATCTCGGGCGGCGTGAACATCTATCCGCAGGAATGCGAGAACCTGCTGATCACCCATCCCAAGGTTGCCGACGCCGCGGTATTTGGCGTGCCCAATCGGATCTCGGCGAAGAGGTGAAGGCGGTCGTGCAGCCGATGCCCGGCGTTTCGCCCGGGCCGGAGCTGGCGGAGGAACTGATCGCGTTCTGCGCGGCTCGCTTCGCGCCAAAAGTGCCGCGCTCGGTCGATTTCGAGGCGGAGCTGCCGCGGCTGCCGACCGGCAAGCTCTACAAGCGCCTGTTACGCGATCGTTATTGGAGTAACAAGACTTCACGCATTGTGTGAAGGCTTGCTCCGTTGCTGGCCAGAAAACTTTGCCATAAAGTTCTGAAAACAACGACAGACAAGAACAACAATCCGGAGAAATGCCATGGACGTGATCCCGCTGGGTCCGGGATTTGGCGCCGAAATTCGCGGCGTCACGTTGACCGATGTCTCCGGCAGCGACGCCGCCTATGCCGCAGTGCGTGCGGCGTTCGAGGACTATCCGTGCTCGTGTTTCGCAACCAGCACGTCACCGACGACATCCAGCTTTCGTTTTCGCGCCGCTTCGGCCCGCCGGAAGTCACGAAAGTCGGCTCCATGGGAACGGGATCGCATTTCGTGATCCTCTCTCCCATCGGCCCCGACGGCAAGGTGGTGCCGCCCGATCACCGGCAGGCGCTGCGCAGCAGGGCCAACCAGCTCTGGCACACCCATTCTTCCTTCAAGCGCGTGCCTGCGCTGACCTCGATCCTGTCGGCGCGGTGATTCCCCGGCAGGGCGGCGAGACCGAATTTGCCTCCACTCGCCTCGCCTTCGAGCTGCTCGACGAGGAGCTGGCAAAGCAGCTTGAAAATTCCTTTGCCTGGCACTCCTACGCGCATTCGCGGGACCAGATCGCGCCGGGACTGGCAACGGCGGAGGAAATGGCGGTGCTGCCGCCGGTGTGCTGGCGCATGGTGTGGCGCAATCCCGTCAATGGCCGCGGCGCGCTCTATCTCGCCTCGCACGCCTATGCGATCGAGGACATGCAGGCTGCCGCTGGCACAACTTATCGGCGAACTGACCGCGGCGGCGACCCCGCCAGGGGCGACCTATCTGCACCAATGGCGGCAGGGCGACGTTGTGATGTGGGACAACCGCGCCACCATGCATCGCGGCCGGCCATGGCCGGCGCACGAGGCGCGGCTGATGATCCGCACCACGATCTCGGCCACTGCGGCCGACGGTGTCGCCAATATGGGCCTGCCCTCGCCTCAGGCCGCGGAATAGTGCTGCATTGCGGCCGGATACCGTGATCATCGTGCCCGGCAGACGGAATGTCGCAGCCTGCGACAATCATCCGAATTGCCAATCCTCGCGCGCTCCTCGGTAGTTGCCCGGTGGCATGCCATGATATCGTCAGCGACAATCGGCCAAGAGACCGAATGATACGGGAGGGGAACCATGCGGAGCGTGAAAGCGCTTGCCGTCGCAGCGTTGTATTGGCTTTCGGCTTACGATGTATCGCTCGCCGAAGGGCCGAAATCGGGCGGCATCCTGCGAATGTATCACCGCGACAGCCCGGGCGGCGCCTCGATCCATGAGGGCGCGACCTATTCGCTCAACGTTCCCTTCATGCCGATCTACAGCAACCTGGTCATTTTCGATCAGCACATCGCGCAAAACAGCGGCGACACCATCCGCCCCGAGCTGGCGGAAAGCTGGGCCTGGAGCGGCGACAACAAGACGCTCACCTTCAAGCTTCGTCATGGCGTCAAATGGCACGACGGCAAACCGTTCACCGCGGCCGACGTCAAGTGCACCTGGGACCTGCTGATCGGCAAGGCGCAACGAAAAGTTCCGGCATAACCCGCGGAAGTCCTGGTACGTCAATCTCGAGGACGTGACCGCGAACGGCGACTACGAAGCGTTTTTTAATTTGAAGCGGCCGCAGCCGGCGCTTTTGTTGCTGCTCGCCTCTGGCTAATCGCCGATCTATCCCTGCCATGTGTCCCCGGCCCGACATGCGCAACATCCGATCGGCACCGGGCCGTTCAAGTTCGTCGAATTCAAGGCCAATCGAATCATCAAGCTGACCAGGAACCCGGACTACTTGAAAAGGGCCTGCCCTATCTCGACGGCATCGAGTTCACGATCATTTCAAACCGCTCGACCGCGATCCTGGGCTTCATCTCCGGCCAGTTCGACATGACGTTTCCGACCGAAGTGTCGATTCCGCTGCTCAAGGACGTGAAATCGCAGGCGCCGAAAGCGGTCTGCGCGGTGGAACCGAACAACGTCT
>CAVRWB010000004.1:0-327879 GCA_963724775.1 uncultured Acidobacteriota bacterium | reverse complement strand
ACCATGCTCACTTCCGGGATCGTGTAGATGCCGGTCGGCAGGATGGGCGCCGCCACGCGTACACGCGGCTGGCCGCAGGCATGGCACATTGCGACCCGCCCCTGTTCGGCGCTGGTGGCCGCCAGCGCCGGGAATCCAATCACGTCTCCCACCGCGTAGATGTGTGGGACGCCCGTCCGGAACCGCTCGTCCACGGTGATCAGGCCGCGGCGCCCAGCAGCAGAGGCCGGCCGCCGCGAGGTTCAGCGCCTCGACGTTGCTGCGCCGGCCCGCCGCCACGAGCACATCGTCGACGAGCAGCGCCCGGCCCGATTGGCAGAGCAACTCGACCTTCCCCGGCTTGTCCACGGCGCACGAAGCGACCGTCTCGTTCCAGTGAAAGCGGATGCCGAGGTGCTCCATCGCGCGGTGCAGCGCCTTCGAGATCTCGGCGTCGAGAAACGGCAGCAGGGTGTCGCGGCCGTCCAGCAGGTGGACCTCGACGCCCAGCGCGGCGAAGGTGCACGCGTACTCGCTGCCGACCACGCCCGCGCCGATGACCGCCAGGCTGCCGGACAAGCGCCCCAACTCGAGGATCTCGTCCGAATCGTGCACGCGATCGTCGTCGAACGGGATGCCGGGCGGGTGAACGGGGGACGACCCCGTCGCGATGAGCACCAGCTCGGTCGTCAGCGTCTCTTCGTCGTGCGGGCCGGCGGCCACCCGTATCGTGTGCGGGTCGAGGAAGCTGCCGACTCCGTGGTATACCTCCGCGCCGCTCAGTTGCAGCTGCGCCCGGACGCGAGCGCGCTCCGCCTCCTTCACCTGCTGCTCATGGTGCATGAAGTCGCGGATCGTCGCCTCCCGACGCAGTGACAGGTCCACGCCGTACAGCTGGCGTGCCTTCAAGCCCGACAGCGCGAGCGCCGTCTCGCGCAGCGTCTTGCTGGGAACGGTTCCCGTATTGGCGGAGACGCCGCCCAAGGCTGCGTTCTTCTCCACGACTGCCACGCGCTTGCCGAAGAACGCGGCTGTGGCCGCTGCGCGTTCGCCCCCGGGTCCGGACCCGATGACCACGACGTCGTATGGATGCATGTCCGCCATGATACGGCAGCCGAGTGGCAGCAGGTGACGTCCCCTTCGGGGAGCATGGCGACGCCGGGCGCACCGAAGCCGATCACATCGTCACGGTCATGACGCCGTTGGCCGGGCAGGTCAGCTTCAGCGCCTGCCCCTGGACCCACACCTGTGCGATCAACTCTCGATCGGCAGTGTTGCTCAGGACCACGGCGATCTTGCCATCGCTGTTGGCGAAGGCCGTGGCGACGAGGTCGTCGTGGTTGGACGTGCAGGCGATGCGCTTCGCCCCCGGCCTGATGAACCGGCTGAAGTGGCCGAAGACGTAGTGCGGCGGGTTGAACGTCAGCTCGCCTGTCGCGAGGTTGGCGTTGACGCCGGTGCTGCCCATCAGGCCGCCGGCATGACGCGGGCCGCCCTGCTCGTCGAGCAGCATGTTCCAGATGGTCCACGCCGACGTCCAGTTGTTCAGGTCCATGATGACCTGCTTCGCCAGCCGGTTGCCGGACGGCCATGTGCCGCGCGTGGAGCCCTCGGTGAAGATCAGGCGCTTGTCGGGGAAGGCGTCATGCACCATGCGCGCGTTGTCGAAGTGGTCGCCGATGTACCAGTGGAACGCCATGCCCCAGATGTACTTCGAGGCCACGGGGTCCTCGTACGCGACCTCGGCACGCTGGTACATGATCCCGCGGTTGTGGTCCCAAATCGTAATCTTCACGTCCCCGAGGCCGTTCTTGTCCAACGCCGGGCCCAGGTAGTCGCGGACGAAGTCCTTCTCCTCCGCCGCCGTGAAGATGCACGACTCCCACACCTGCGTGGCCATCGGCTCGTTCTGCACGGTGATGCCCCAGATAGGGAGCCCCTCCGCCGCGTAAGCCTTGATGTACTTGACGAAGTAATCCGCCCACGCCTGCCGATACTCGGGTTTCAGCTTGCCGCCGTGCAGCATGTCGTTGTTGGTCTTCATCCAGGCCGGCGGGCTCCACGGCGAGGCGTAAAGCCGGATGCTGCCCTTGGCGACGGCTTGCGCGCGCTTGATCAGCGGCAGGCGGTTCTTCCGATCAGGGTCGATCGAGAAGTGCTTCAACTCGGCGTCGCCCGCCACGTCGTCGTAGGTGTACATCCCAGCCGAGTAGTCGCTGCTGTGGATCGTCGTGCGGCAGAGCGTGTAGCCGTTCCCTTCCACCGGGTCGAAGCATTCCTTCAGGAACTTCTCCTGTGCGGCGGCCGGCAGGCGCGCGAAGACATCAGCGGTCGCGTCGGTGAACGCCCCGCCGAAGCCCTCGATCGCCTGGAAGGTCTTGTCCGGATCGATCATCACGGTCGGGTAGTTCTCGTCCGGCTGATCGAGCGGCTCGAACGCCTTGAAGCCCTTGTCCGACAGCAACTGCAGCGGGGCGGCGGCCGTGACGTAGATACGCGCCTCGAGGAACGGCCGGTGCTGCGCGGGCACGCCGACGCCGAGCGCCAGGAGGACGAAGGCGAGGCCGACGCCCACGGCTGCGAGCCGGCGCCGGTTCCCCCGGGAGTGTCTGTCGAACGGATTCATGCCCCACCTCATGCGCGGGGATTATAGCGGTGAGGCGGGCTCAAGGTCGCGCCAGAACGCGAGCACGCCAAGCAGCAACGTAAGAGGTTTCAGCATGTCGTCCCTCCTGGCCGCGCACAAGCCGGCGTGGCTCGCGGCAGAGATCGGCCCCTCCGTCAGTATCTCCAGCTCTTCAGATCGGATCCCGGCGGCGCGGTCTTCAGGATGCGCGCAACGATCTTGGGCGCGAACATCTGGTTGTAGCGCAGGCGCGAGATCGCGTTGGGCAGGGTGTGATCCCCGTTCCAGCAGTGCTCCGCGCGATCCCCGTAGTCCACCTCGCCGTCGTACGGCGGGTTCTTCGTGCTCTTGAGGAAGTCCTCCACGAGGTACACCGCGTTGTTCAAGTAGTAGTTGTCCATGTCGCCGACGTAGATGTGAACCTTGCCCCGCAGCTTCTGGCCAAGCCCCTTCTCCCAGTCCCGCCTCATGATGTAGGACAGGTCGTAGTGATCGCGCCAGTAGGCCGCCACCTCCGGGTCGATCACGCCGGTCTTCCTGTCCCAGATCGGCTTGGGATAGCCGTCGCTCGCGACTGGCGAGAACACCGCCTGCCAGATGTCCCACTGCCCGCCCGAGCGGCCCTTCGAAGCGAGCACCGACTCCAGGCGGTTGATGTCCACCAGCAGCGAGGTTACGTGTCCCAGGTAATCGCGCATCCCCGGCCGCGGGATCTTCGTCCACGGGCCCTCGACCCAGTACGCGTTCTTGTCCTTGTAGATGTCCACCTGCGTGTACGCGCGGAAGTCGATCGGGTCGGGGCAGGCCGCAAAGGCGCCGTTGTAGAAGTCCGGGTAGAGCACCTGGACGCCGAGCGCCTCCCAGCCGCCCGTGGAGCCGCCGTACATGAACCGCGACCACGGCTGCCCGAGGCCGCGGAACTGCTTCTCGATGTAGGGGATCAGCTCCTGGTTGATCGCATCGCCGTACGGGCCGAGGTTCTCGGAGTTGACCGCGTACGAGTCGTCGTAATACGGGTTCGCGTGCCTAATCTCGACGACCAGCATGCGCGGGTACTTCGGCCCCGTCCATTCCTCGTAGAACTTGTGCGCGTACTCCTGCTGGGTCCGGTTGTAGCCCGGCCAGTTGAACCGCTCGCTGAAGTCCGGCTCCAGGTTCGGATCCGGCGGGTCCTCCCGGAAGCTCTCGAAGGTGTGCGGGAAGTGGCCGTGGAAGATGGCCAGCGGGTAGCGCGCGTTGGGATGCTCGTCGAAGCCCCAGGGCAGCAGCACGTTCGCGCCGAGATGCATCGGCCGGCCCCAGAACTTGGTGAGGAGCTGGCTCTGAATCGTGACGTGCTTGATGTACTTGGTGTCGGGCGGGTCGGGAATCGCTGGAATCACCTTGTCCAGCGCGACGGCGATCACTCCGTCGGTCCGGGGATCGATCGTGACCGCCTTCGGGATGCTGTACAGGTTCCCGGGCGCGCGGGCCCACTGCTGGCCCTCGCCGCGGTCCATCGGCAGCTTCACCGTGTGGCCATCGGCGCGGTGGAACGTCTCGTACTTGTGGAGCAGCGCCTGCACGCGGTACGTCCCGGGCTTGATGTCGGCGATGCTCTCGAGCGGGTAGCCGGCGACGCTCGCGTCGATGACCGCTTCCTGCCCCGGCCTCAGCCCGTCGACGTCGATCCCGAAGACGAGCTGCGTCTTGGCCCCGTCGCCGATCTGGAACCGAGGCTCGCCGGTCGTGTCGGTTGAAACCAGCAGCAGCAGACGGCCGTCGAGCGGCGCCTGGCTCAGCGCCTGCGGGAACGAGATCGAGAAGCGCAGCGGGCTCCGCACGTCCGGGCGCGCTACGGCAGCGCAGGCCGCGGCGAGCAGGGACGCGACGATCGCGGCGCCGAGCATCCTGGGGAGAGACCGCCACCCGGACCTGGTCATACCCACTCCTTTTTCAGAGGCCTTTGCGGGGCAGTGACGGGCGGACCTGAGTCGAGCCTCCAGCTTCGCGGCCTAGTATGCACCGGCCGGCGGTGGAAGGCCGCGAATGCCCGAGGTGCAGGGTTTCAGTGCTAGTAACGCGGTGGGTTCTCGGCTCTATTCAGCCGAGCGACGTCCACTTTCGGGGGACATCCTTCGCCTGCTGGTGATGTGAACTCGCTGGCTTGCCATCCGTAGCTCGCTCACGCGTTCAGGCGAGCGAAGGATGGTACCGGTACGGGGATTCGAACCCCGGTCCCGTGGCTGAGAACCACGTGTCCTGACCCCTAGACGATACCGGCACCCAGAGGCAGCTAGAGCTTTAAAGCGTAACAAAACGGGGTATCCGAGTCAACCCGCGTGCCGCGGAGTGTGCCGCGGAGATGCCATCGGAACAGGCTTTAGCCGGGCCTTCCAGGGCCCAAGCCATTATCATGTGTCCATATGCGCATCCTGCTCGGTCTCGTCATCGTGCTCGTGCTTGCCGCGGCCGCCGTCTTCGTCGTGGCCGGGCGGTTTGACGCCCCCGTCATCCACATCAACCAGCCGGCCAAGACCGTCGGCGTCGACTCGACGCTCGATGTCACCGTGGAGGCGCCCAAGGGCGGCCTCACACAGCTCGACATCGCCCTCGAACAGGGCGGCAAATCGACGCCGCTCTTCTCGCTCGCGTCGCCTGCCACGGCCTCGGTCGCGCAGGAGACGCCCGACCGCCTTCGCATCACCCGGCCCATCGGCAAGCGCGCGCTGACGGATCTCCAGGCCGGCGCCGGGCGCATCGTCGTCCACACCGCGCGGAAGGGGCTATACGGGCTGCGCACGAAGGAAGCGTCGGCCACCCGCGATTTCCAGGCGCGCTTCACGCCGCCCCGGATCGGCGTCGCCTCGATGCACCACTTCATCAACCTGGGCGGCTCTGAGATGGTGGTCTACCGCGCGACGCCGCCGGACGTCGAGTCGGGCGTGCATGGTGGGCGACGTCTTCTACCCGGGCTACCCGGCGACGGGCGCGGGCGGCCCCGCGTCGGATCCGAGCCTCAAGGTCGCCTTCTTCGCCCTGCTCTATGACCAGGATCTCACGACGCCGATCAGCCTGTTCGCCAAGGACGACGCCGGCAACCAGGCGCGGGCCAGCTTCGACTACAAGGTGTTCCCGAAGGCCTTTTCGCGCGGCCGCATCGAGCTGAACGACCCGTTCCTGCAGCGCGTCGTGCCCGAGATCCTCGATCACACGCCCGAGCTGAAACTCGCCGTCGCGCAGCCGTCCGACTACCTCCCGGCCTTCCTCAAGATCAACAACGACCTGCGGCGGATCGACGCGCAGAAGGTGATCGACCTCGCCCGCCAGTCGCCGCCCGACGTGCTGTGGAAGGGCCCGTTCGTCCCCCTCGGCAACGCGCAGGTGGAGTCCAAGTTCGCCGACCACCGCACCTACTTCTACCAGGGGAAGGAAGTGGACCAGCAGGTGCACCTCGGCTTCGACCTGGCGGTCACGACGAACATCCCGGTCAAGGCCGGGAACGACGGCAAGGTGGTGTACGCCGACTACTTCGGCATCTACGGCAATTGCGTGATCATCGACCACGGCATGGGCGTCAGCTCGCTCTACGGCCACCTGGCGTCGTTCGACATCAAGACCGGCGATACCGTGAAGCGCGAGCAGGTCATCGGCCGGAGCGGGATGACCGGGCTGGCGGGCGGCGACCACCTGCATTTTTCGGTGCAGGTGCAGGGGCATCCCGTCAACCCCGTGGAGTGGTGGGACTCGCACTGGATTGACGACCGCATGATGCGCAAGATCCGCGAGGCGGGCGGCCAGCCCGCGATGGCAGGCCCGCCGCCTGCCGAGGGCCAGGCGGCCGCCAGCGCCGAGCCGACCAAGGGGAAAGCAGCCAAACCCGGTCGCCGCGGCAAGAAGCGGTAGAGGCTCTGGTGGTGTCCGGTGGGACGGGCGGGGCACGCACGCCGCGCGAGGGGCGGCGCTCCGCCGGTCCAGCGCGCGCACGCCGCGCCTCGGCCGTTTGCGGGCCGCCTCGGCGCTGTGGTACTTTGAAGGAGGGCCTTTCTCAGTCAAACGCATTCCGCGGTGTCGTCCCGGCACGGAACCGACGCTATGACCCGGCTTCATCGATTTGCCATCCTCCTCGCGGCGTCCACCATCGTCCTCGTTCTTCTTGGAGCACTCGTCACCAGCACCGGCTCGGGGTTGAGCGTCGGCACGTGGCCCTCGACGTTTGCCGGCGGCGTGGCGGCCGGGCAGGGGATCCAGCAGGCGCACCGCGTGATGGCGACGCTCGTCGGCCTGCTGGGCCTCGTCGTCGCGGTGATGGTCTGGCGGGTCGACGCCCGCGCGTGGATGAAGGGCCTCGTGCTCGCCATGCTCGCTGCCGGCACCGCGCAGGCCGTCTACGGCGGAATCGGTGTGCTGAACCTGCTGCCCGCCTTCATCTCGGTCTTCCATGCGGCGCTTGCGCAACTGTTCCTTGCGCTGACGATCGCCATCGCGCTCTTCACGTCCCCCGGTTGGCTGACTCGTGCGGACCGATCGCCTGCGGATGCGGGCGCGCAGCCGGACCGCGGGCTCAAGCGATGGGCTATCGCAGCGACCGCGACGATCTACGCCCAGGTCCTCATCGGCGCGGCCATGCGCCACTCGTACACGCCGGACGGCCGGCCAGCGGGCTTCGCCATACCGGACTACCCGCTGGCGTTCGGTCAGCTTCTGCCGCTGTCGGAGCTTGGCTCGTGGGCGACGGCTCTTGGGTTTCTTCACCGCGTGACGGCGCTCGCAACGGTGGTGGTGGTCGCATTCACGGCGGCGCGCGTCTTCCGCAGGCACCTCTCGGACGACGAGCTCGTCCGCCCCGCTGCCCTGCTGATGCTGCTGCTCGTCGCGCAGATCGCGCTCGGCGGCCTAACGGTTCTGTCCGGCGGCAACCCGGTCGTCAGCACGACGCACGCGGGCGTCGTCGCCATCGCCCTCGCGGCGTCGCTGGTGCTCGCCCTGCGGTCGTCGCTCACGACGACGATGATGGTGCCGGCCCGGGCCCGCACGCGCGCGGCTGACGAAGGATCTGCGGAATGAGCGACCAGCTGCTGCAGCCCGCGCCACGGCCCGTGGCGATTCCCATGGCCTGGCCAGGCGCTGTTGCGCGCGCCGGCGATTTCGTCGCGCTCACCAAGCCGCGATTGAATCTTCTCGTCGTCGCCACGACGCTCGCCGGCTATTACCTGGGCGCCGACCGATTCGATCCGGCGCTGCTGTTCCACACGATCTTCGGCACCGCGCTCGTCGCGGGCGGCGCGGCGGCATTCAACGAGGTGTTCGAGCGCGACACCGACGCGCTGATGCGGCGCACCCGCCGGCGGCCGCTGCCGGACGGGCGGATGCGGACCTCGACGGCCGCCTGGTTTGCCGCGGCGATCTCTTTCCTTGGGCTGACACAGTTGTGGCTTGGCGCCAACGCGCTCGCTGCGTCGGTTGCGTTCGCGACGCTCGCCAGCTACGCGCTCGTCTACACGCCGCTCAAGCGCCGGACGTCCTTGTCGACACTCGTCGGCGGGGTCCCCGGCGGCCTCCCGCCGATGATCGGCTGGGCGGCGGCGACGGGATCGCTCTCGCTGGGATCCTGGGTGCTGTTCGCGATCGTGTTCCTGTGGCAGATGCCGCACTTCCTCGCCATCGCGTGGCTGTGTCGTGAAGATTACGCGCGGGCGGGGCTGCCAATGCTGCCGGTGGTCGAGCCGGACGGCCGGAGCACGTCGCAACAGGTCGTGCTCTACGCAAGCGTGCTCGTGCCGGTCAGCCTCATGCCGACGCTCGTCGGCCTTGCCGGGCGAATCTACTTTGCGGGCGCGGCGGTCCTCGGATTGGCCTTCCTCGCGCTGGCGGTGCAGTTTGCGCGTCGCCGGAACAACGAGTCGGCGCGCCGCCTGTTCCTGGGGTCGATCTCCTACCTGCCGCTGCTGTGGGGATTACTGCTGGGGAACCACTGAAACCCGTCCCCGCCATTGACGTCGTCGGCCTGCGCCATCGCTACGGGACGCGTGTCGCCCTCGACGGCGTCAGCTTTGCCGTGCAGCCGGGCGAGATCTTCGGCCTGTTGGGTCCGAACGGCGGCGGAAAGACGACGCTGTTCCAGATCCTCTCGACACTCCTTGCCCAGACAGAGGGCACGGTGCGCGTGTTCGGCGACGACGTGGTGCGCGAGGCAGCCGCGGTGCGACGGCGCATCGGCGTGGTGTTCCAGCGCCCCGCACTCGATGCGCGGCTGACCGTGACGGAGAACCTGGCCCATCAAGGGCATCTCTACGGCCTCCGCGGACACGACCTCGCGGTGCGGATAGACTCGGTGCTGCGCCGCGTTCGCCTCGAAGACCGGGCGCGGGATTTCGTCGGAACGTTGTCAGGAGGCCTTCAGCGTCGCGCGGAGGTCGCCAAGGCGTTGCTGCACGATCCACAGCTGCTCGTGCTCGACGAACCGAGCACGGGCCTCGACCCGGCCGCGCGGCGCGACATCTGGCAGGACCTCGAACGCCTTCGAAGTGAACGTGGCACGACCGTCATCGTCACGACCCACCTGATGGACGAAGCGGCGACGTGCGATCGCGTGGGCATCCTCGACCTGGGGCGGCTCGTGGCGCTCGGAGCGCCGGCCGCGCTGACGGAGGCGATTGGCGGCGACGTGGTGCTGGTGACCGCCCGTCGGCCGGACATGCTGGGACCGCGGATTCGCGAGCGGTTCGGCGTCGCCGTGGAACTGGTGGATGGCCGCCTGCGAATCGAGCGCGACCGCGCGCACGAATTCGTCACCGATCTGGTGGAGTCGTTTCCGGGCGAGATCGACGCCGTCTCGTTCGGCCGGCCCACGCTGGAGGACGTGTTCGTCCACCACACCGGTCACCGGATGGAGTGAGCACGCGTTGCCGGCAGGCGCGCCGTTGGTGTTTCCTTTCATGATTCGAACGTCCGGGTTCTGAGTTCTACGTTCTAACTTCTCCGTTCTAACTTCTCCGTTCGCGGTTGGTCCCAATGCTCCTGGCCTCCTACACTCTCTGGCTCCGCGAAATCGTTCGCTTCTATCGTCAGCGGAGCCGCATCATCGGCGCGCTCGGCTCGCCGCTCGTCTTCTGGTTCCTGATCGGGTCGGGGCTTGGGCGATCGTTCCAGGGCGGAGCCTCGCTGCCGCTGCAAGGCGGCTACCTGGAGTACTTCTACCCTGGCACGCTGGCGCTGATCGTCCTCTTCACGGCCATCTTCTCCACCATCTCGATCGTCGAGGATCGGCAGGAGGGTTTCCTGCAGGGCGTGCTGGTGGCGCCGGTGCCGCGGTCGGCCATCGTGTTCGGGAAGATCCTGGGCAGCACGACGTTGGCCGTCGCACAAGGGCTGCTGTTCCTCGCGCTCGCGCCGCTGGCCCACGTGCAGATCCACCTCGCGGATCTCCCGGCGATCTTCGGCGTGCTGGTGCTGGTGGCGTTCGGGTTGTCGGGGATGGGCTTCCTGGTGGCGTGGTGGCTCAACTCGACGCAAGGCTTTCACGCCATCATGAACATCTTCCTGATCCCGCTGTGGATCCTGTCTGGCGCGCTCTTCCCCGCGAGCGGCGCGGCTGGCTGGATTCGGGCGTTGATGGCGATCAACCCGATGACCTATGGAGTGTCCGCTCTCCGGCGGCTGTTCTACGACCAACCCCTCGCTGCGGAGCCGTCACTGGCCGTCTCGCTGACGGTCATCGTCGCGTTCGCCGCGCTGATGCTCGCCGCCGGCACCTTCGCCGTCCGTCGCCCGGGTGTGGCGAGCTGATCTCCGTCCTCTGTTTTCCGTTCTCCGTTGCCTGGTTCGTGTTCTGAATTCTGCGTTCTTCTCTTTCCGTTTTCCGTTTTCCGTTGACTGGTTCCTGTTCTAAGTTCTCCGTTCTCCGTTCGACGTTCTCCGTTCTACGTTCTCACGTTCTCCGTTCGCCGTTCCTACATCCTGTAGAGCATCAGGTACACCACCACGCCCGTCACCGATACGTACAGCCATACCGGCAGCGTCCATCGGGCAAGCCGGGCGTGCGCCGCGAACTTTCCTCTCACCGCTCGCGACAACGTGACGATGGCGAGAGGCGGCACGAGGGCTGCGAGCACGACGTGCGAGATGAGGATGGTGAAGTAGACGGCTCGAATGGCCCCGTGCCCGGTGAAGGGGCGCGAACCGGCGTGTGCGTGGTAGATGGTGTAGGAGACGAGGAACAGGGCTGACGTCACGAACGCCGCAATCATGAAGCCGCGGTGGACGTTGCGGTGGCCGCGCCGGATTTGCAGGTACCCGATCGTCAGGAGCACACCGGCAGTGCCATTGAGCGTCGCGTTGACGAGTGGGAGGTCAGCGGTCTGCATGGGTCGTCCCGATGCCCGGCGTCGCCGCCGGGCGTCCGTCGCGACTTCTCACATTCTTACGTTTTCGTAATTCCGGATCCCCTCTGCCACAAAAAGACTCCCGAGGCGTTTTGTCACCGGTACAGCAGGTACCGCGAGCGGAGGAGGCGGAAGCGGGCCTCGTCGTCGGACCAGGAGGCGGCGATGCGCGCCGGGTCGTCGCCCGACTTGATGCGCGCGACGACGGCGGGCGAGCCGATCAGCTTCAGGCTCTTGTCGAGGTCGAACGTGTCGCCGCCCATCTTCTGCAGCGCGGCGGCAACCTCGATGCCCAGGCGCACCGCGTTCATCGCCGCGCGGTTGGTCACCGTGATGAAGACGCCCTGGCACAGTTCGCCCTTGAACCTGCCGGCCGTGGGCGTGAACGAGACCGGGTAGAAGCCGACGCCGGGGAGGTGCCGGCCGTTCGAGATCTGCCGCCAGGCGGCGGCCGTCGACCCACGGCGCTCCCACTTCTTCGAACGGCGTGTCGGTGCCGCGCCCGACCGAGACGTTGGAGTACTCGAAGAGGCAGATGCCCGGGTACAGCGCGGCTTCGTTGAGGGTCCGCATGTTCGGCGACGGATTCACCCAGGGGATGCCGGTCTCGTCGAGCCACTGCTCGCGCCGCCACCCCTTCACCTCCACGATGCCGATGTCCGCGCCGATCTTGTTCTCGGTGTTGAACAGCCGCGTCAGCTCGCCCACCGTCATGCCATGGCGCACCGGCATCGCGGGGAAGTACCCGACGTAACTGAGCAGAGCCGGGTCGAGTGCCGGGCCCTGGATCGTCCAGCCGTCGATCGGGTTCACGCGGTCCAGCACCACCACGCGCACCTTGTTCTTCGCCGCCTCTTCGAGGACGTAGGCGAGCGTGGTCTCGTAGGTGTAGAAGCGGACGCCGACGTCCTGGATGTCGTAGACCAGCGTGTCGATTCCCTCGAGCATCTTCGCGGTCGGACGCTGCGTCTCGCCGAAGAGCGAGTGGATCGGCAAGCCCGTCTTCTGGTCGCGCGAGGACGCCACGTCCTCGTCGGCCTGCCCGCGGATGCCGTGCTCGGGGCTGAAGAGGGCCACCAGCTTCACTCCGTCCGCCTTCGCCAGGAGGTCGATGGTCGACTCGCCCTCGACCGAGCGGCCCGTGTGGTTGGTGACCAGCCCCACCTTTCGGCCCTTGAGCAACTTGAAGCCGTCGGCCTTGAGCACGTCGATCCCGTTCAGCACCGGGCCCTTCCAGGCCGACGCCGCAGCCGAGGGTGCCTGCCCGCTGAAATCGCCGCCACTCACGCGCATCGCCCTGACCGCATCGAGGGGCGGATCAATCACCGACGATCCGACGAGCGTCGCAACCTTCGCCCGCAGCGGCGTCACGTCGCCCTTGCCGTCCGGGTGGACGCGGTTTGACAGGAACACCACCCACACTCGCGTGATCGGGTCGATCCAGATCGACGTGCCCGTCCAGCCCGTGTGGCCGTACGAACCGAGAGGCAGCAGTTCGCCGCGGTTCGACGAGTACGACGAGTCCATGTCCCACCCGAGGCCGCGCGCCTGGCCGCCCGGAAGCGAGATCGGGCTCGTCATCTTGGCCACCGTCAGCGGAGACAGGATGCGCGCCGGTCCGTAGTGGCCGCCGGCGAGGAGCATGCGGCAGAAAATGGCGAGGTCGGCACCCGTGCTGAAGAGCCCCGCATGCCCGGCGACGCCCTGCATGCGCCGGGCGGTCGGATCGTGAACCACGCCGCGCAGCGGCTTCGCGCCCGGCGTGTCGCACGGCCATCCGAGCGGTGTGCATCGTTCGGTCGGCGCGATCCGGGGCACGAGCGACGCTGGCGGGTTGAACATCGTGTCGTGCATGGCCAGCGGTTCGAAAATGCGGGTCCGGGCGAACTGGTCCAGTGTCATGCCGCTCGCGCGGTGCACGATCTCGCCGAGCAGGAAGTAGTTGATGTCGCTGTAGACGAGCCGCTCGCCCGGCGGCGAGGTCGGCACTTCCTCGATGGCCCGGGCAATCGCCTCGTCGTAGCTCTCGAACTCGAGCGTCATGTCGAGGTCCGGCCGGAGGCCGGACACGTGCGTCATCAGGTGCCTGATCGTGATGTCGCCCTTGCCGTACCGTTCGAACCCCGCGATGTAGGCCGCCACCCGGTCGTTCAGCCGGACCTTGCCCTCCTCGAGCAGCATCATCAGGCTCGTCGTCGTCGCCACCACCTTCGTGAGCGACGCGAGATCGAAGATCGTGTCGAGCGTCATCGGTTCCAGCGAGGGGTCGAGCGCGCGGTGGCCAAAGGCCTTCTGGTAGAAGACCTGGTCGCCGCGTCCCACCACCACCACGGCACCCGGCAACTGCTTTGCTCTGATCCCTTCCTCGACGAGAGATGCGATGCCCTCGAGGCGGGCGGCGTCGAGGCCCGCTCCAGTTGCCGGCGAGACGACGGCCTGCGCAGCGGCGGGCAGGGGCGCAAGGCAGGCGGACAAGAGCGCGGCCGCCACGACGCCGCGGCGCAAGCGGAGGAGGTGCGTCATACTGCGGCGTAAGGTATCACAGTAGAATATCGACAGGCATGCGACGCTTCCTGCCTGGAGCACGCCTGTTTCGCCTCGTTGCGGTGCTGGCCGCGGCCGCCTCCTGGCCGCAGGCTGCGCCTGTTTGCGCACAGGGCCGCGTGGCGCGGGTGCCGGGTATCGTCCGCAACGAGCAAGGCGAGCCGGTGACCGGCGCCACCGTCGTTGCCGAGAACCGTCGGGCAGCGCCGCACCTGTTCGCGACGACCACCGACGGCAACGGGGCGTTCGTCCTGGTGGGGCTCGACGCGGGCGCGTGGATCTTCACGATTGGCAGCCGCGGATACGCGCCATTACAGGTCACGGTCCTCCTCCCAAGCGGCGTGGACGCGCCGGCCGTGGAGCTCGTTCTGAAGAAGGGGGTGTGGGCGCCGCCGCCCCCGGTCCAAGGCGGGCGGCTCGCCGGCGTGGACCTGTTCCGCCTGCAAACGGCGCTTCAGAACGCCGACACGCTGATGCGCGCGAAGCAGTACGACCAGGCGATCGCGGCGTACCGCGATGTCCTGGCGAAGGCCCCTGCGCTCACGCGAACGAACCTCGCGATCGGCGACGCGTGGCGGATGAAGGGAAACTCCGATCGGGCGATCGGCGCGTACCGCGAAGTGCTGGCGAGCGAGCCGGAGAACGAGATGGCGGTCCTGGGCATCGCCGCGGCGGAAGTTGAACGAGGCGCGCTGGGCGAGGCAGAAACGGTTCTCGCCCAGGCAGCGGGCGGACCGAAGCCGGGTCGCGACACGCTCTGCGCGCTGGGCGACGTGAAGCTGGCGCAGCGGCAGCCCGACGAGGCGGCCGGCTGGTATCGGAAGGCGGCGGCGGCGGACCCCGCGTGGGCCCGGCCGGTGCTGAAGCTCGGGCTGCTGGCGGCGGCCAGGCAGGACGCCGAGGCCGGAGCGCTGCTGCAGAAGGCCATTCGTCTCGCCCCCGGTTCGGCGGAGGCAGCCGAGGCGGCCCGCGCGCTGGACGCGTTGAGGAAGTGAAATGACGTCAGCTGGTCCCGAAGCTCCGCGCCGCCGACCGGGCCGTCCTCGATGGCGCGTGCGGATCCTCGTCGGCGCGATCGTCACCGCCATTGTCGGCGCCGCGATGGCGGGCTGGCTGGTGGCGCGCACCTCGTCGCCGCCGTCCGGGCCCGTCATCCTGATCTCAATCGACTCGCTGCGCCCTGACCGCCTGGGCGCGTACGGCTCGCGCCGGGAGCGCACGCCCAACCTCGACGCGCTGGCCGCGGACGGAGTGGTGTTCGAGCGCGCCTACTCGCACTCGCCGCTGACGGTCCCCGCCCATATGTCGATCCTCTCGGGACGCCTGCCGTTCGAAACGGGCGCGATCGACGACGTGGGCTACGTCCTGCCCGAGAAACTGCCACTGCTGCCCGCACTCCTGCATCGCCGCGGATTCAAGACGGCCGGCATCGTCTCAACCGCTCTGCTCGGCCGGGAATCGGGCCTCTCGAAGGCATTCGACTTCTTCGACGACGATGTGCCGGCGCGAACGCCATCGACCCCTCCCGCAGCTGCCCGTCGCGGCGGCGAGGCCACGCTCACGGTCGCCGAGCGGTGGATCGATCAGCAGGGCACCCGCTTCTTCCTGTTCCTTCACCTCGATGACCTGCGCGCGGCCGGGGATGGACAGGTGAGCGCCGGGGGCACCGATGGCCGGCCCCGACCCGCGGTGACTGCCGCGGAGCGGTACGACGGCTCGGTCCGCCGCGTCGATCAGCTCGTGGGCCGCCTGGTGGGGTTTCTCAGGGCGCGCGACCTCTACGATCGCGCGGTGATCGTCCTGTTGTCGGACCATGGCGAAGCGCTCGGCGATCACGGCGAACCGGGTCACGGCGTCTTCCTCTACGACTCGACGCTGCGAACGCCGCTCGTGATCAAGCTGCCGAAGAACGAGGGCGGCGGCCGGCGGCGCAGCGACGTCGTTCAGCACGTGGACGTGCCGACGACGATCCTCGATCTCATGGGCGCGCCGCGGCCGTCGGGCGTGCGCGGCCGGTCGCTGCGGCACTTGCTCGCGTCCGACGATGCAACGCTCGCCGCGGCGCCCGTGTACGCCGAGACGAACTACCCGCGCCTGCGCTTCGGTTGGGCGGCGCTGACCTCGGTCACCGACGGGCGTTACCGGTTCATCCGCGCGCCACGCCCCGAACTGTACGACCTCACGCAGGACCGGGCGGAGCGAGACAACCTGGCCGCGAGCAACCCGGCGAAGGTCGCGGAGCTATCGGCCCTGCTCGACAAGTTCAAACCGGCAGCGGCCGTGCCGACGCCGCCCACCCTGAGCGAGGAGGACCGGCAGACGCTGCTTGCGCTTGCGGCCGAGAATCGCGCGGAGGGCCGCACCGCCTCCGCTCCTGGGCACGTCGGCCCGACGGCGGCTGCGCCGGCCCCGGCGGCGCCGGACGCCGCGGCGGTCGAACCGATCGACGCAAAGGACCGGCTGCCAGTCCTGGAGAAGCTGCGAGCGGCGGAGGAACTGACCGCCGAGCGCCGGTTCGCCGACGCGGTTGCGGTCTACCGCGAGGTCCAGGCGATGGATCCAGCGGTGCCGGTGGCGTGGCGTGCGTCGGCGACCCTCCTTCTCAACACCGGGCAGGCCAGGGACGCCCTCGACGCGTTCCGCCGGCTGATCCAGCTCCATCCCGACGACCCCATCGCGATAGCGGGGGCGGCGCGCGCACTCGCCCGACTGGGCAAGCTCGACGAGGCGGCGCGCATCGCCGCCATTGCGGCCAGGGTGGATCCCGTTTCCGGCAACGACGTCCTGGTTCGCCTGGAACTGCGGCGGAAGGACTATGCCGCCGCGCGGTTGGCAGCTGATGCGGCCAGACAGGCAGACTCGGCGTCGCCGCTGCCCGCGTTCACCGAAGGCGTCGAGCTGTACCAAGGCGGCAAGTACGAGGAGTCGTTGACGCGGCTCGACGAAGCCCTTCAACTGAGCACGGCCAGCCGAGTGCAGATGCCCGACGTCCGCTTCTACGCCGGCGACGCGCTCGCCCGCCTCCGCCGCTATGCCGACGCCGAGGCGCGCCTAGGCGACGAGCTGAAGTGGTTCCCGGAGAACGTGCGGGCCCGAGAAGCGCTGGCCTCCGTGTACCAGGCGACCGGCCGTGCGGGGGAAATCGCGGCCGTGGTCCAAGACCTGGTCCGATGGTCGTCGACGCCAGAGGGCTACGCGGCCGCCTGCCGCCTCTCGACTGCCGCCGGCGACAAGAAGGGCGCGGCCGACCTGCGCTCGGACGCACGCCAACGGTTCGGCGAAAGCGCGGTCCGGGCGGCGGAGCTGGCGCCAAGGTAGGCCGGACAGAACACAGGACAGGACAGGACAGGTGTGGCGCGAACCTCCAGGTTCGCGGTCAGGGTCAGGCAAAGCTGGAGCTTTGCCCTACGCCCTGTATCCGCCCGTACGTCGGCATATACTCGATCGTGGCCCGACGAATACCTCCACCGCCCCGTGACGGTTCGCGGCCATCCGGGCGGCCGGCTACTTCCCCGACGCCCGCGCCCACCGACCGCAAGCGCTTCCCGCCACTCAGCCTCTACGGCGCAGTTGCGGCGCTGCTGCTGCTGCTCATCGCCGGCGGCTGGTGGCTGCTTCGCCCTACCGTCACCGCAGAACCGGCACCGGTGATCCTCATCTCGATCGATACCCTGCGGGCCGACCACCTGCCGATCTACGGATACGGCAAGGTGAAGACGCCCGCCATCGACGCGCTCGCCGCTGACGGGATCGTGTTCGACCGCGCGTACGCCCACTCGCCGCAGACGCTGCCGTCCCACGTCGCTATCCTGACGGGCGAGCTGCCGTTCGAGACCGGCGTCCGCGACAACGTCGGTTTCACGCTGCCGGCCGATCGACCGACACTCGCGCAGCTGCTCGGCGGCCGGGCGTTCGCCACCGGCGGCGTCGTCTCGGCCTTCGTCCTCCGCAAGGAGACGGGCGTGGCGCGAGGGTTTCGACTTCTACGACGGACAGCTGCCCCCCTCCGCTCCCGACATGCCGATGGGCGAGGTGCAGCGTTCCGGCCTCGAGTCGCTTGCCGTCGCCGAGCGCTGGGTCGAGGGGCTGACGTCGCCGCGGTTCTTTCTCTTCTTCCACATCTACGAGCCGCACGCGCCTTACACGCCGCCCGCCCGCTTTGCGCAATACGCGCCGTACGACGGCGAGGTGGCGTTCTCGGACGAAATCGTCGGGCGCCTGATCGAGTTCCTCAAGGCTCGCGGCCTGTACGATCGGGCGCTGATCGTCTTCCTCGCCGATCACGGCGAAGGCCTCGGCGATCATGGCGAGCAGGAGCACGGGTTGTTCCTCTACGACGAGACGATCCGCGTGCCGCTCGTCGTCAAGCTGCCCGGGCAGGCGTCCGCGCGGGCGACGCGTCCAGCAGCCGGTGCAGCACCTGGACCTCGTGCCGACCGATGCTCGACCTGGTCGGCGCCTCGGCGCCCAAAGGCCTTCACGGCCGGTCGCTGCGCCCCGTCCTCGAATCAGCCGCGGGGAAACTGCCGGAACCGGGCTTCTACTCGGAAGCGTTCTACTCGCGCTACCACTTCGGCTGGAGCGAGCTGGTCGCGCTCACCGACGCGCGGTACCGCTTCATCAAGGCGCCCCGCTCGGAGCTGTACGACCTGCCGCAGGACCCGCGGCAGGAGCGCAACATCATCGCCGAACATCAGCAGACGGCATCGGCGATGCGCGCGGGCCTCGAGAACCTGATGAAGGGCGCCGTGCCCCAGGCGCCCCAGCGCGTGTCACGCGAAGATCTCGAGCGGCTGCAGGCGCTCGGATACGTCGGCACGCAGGCGGCCGACACGTCGGCGCCTGCCGAGTCGCTGCCGGATCCCAAGGACAAGGCGCCCGCGTTGAACGACATGCGCCAGGCGGCCTCGCTCGCGGGGCGGCGCGAATACGACGCTGCGATCGGCGTGCTGAGGAGCGTGGTCGCCCGGGACCCGGGCATCAAGGACGCCTGGCTGCAGCTCGGCGTCATCCTCAGCCGCGCGGCGCGCTACGAGGAATGCGTCGCGGCGTTCAAGCGACTCGTGGAGCTCGACCCGGCGGACGCGAACAGCTTCGTGAGCGTGGCAGGCGTCCTCGTGACGCTGAACCGGCTGGACGAGGCGCAGGCCAACGCGGAGCTGGGACTGCGCAAGGCGGAGGCGGCCGACACACGCGCGCGCACGTCGGCGTGCGAGGTGCTCGTGAAGATCGCCCTTGCACGCAACGACGACCAAGCGGCGCGGCGCTACGCCGCGCTCGCGCAACAGGCCGACCCGCAGTTCCCGCTGCCCGCATTCGTCGAAGGACGGATCCTCCACCGGGAGCGGCGGTTCGACGAGGCGCTGCCGCGATTCGAGGAAGCGGCAAGGCAGGTGACGGGACATCTCTTCACGATCCCCGAGCTCGATTTCTATATCGGCGACACGCTCGCCAATCTCGGGCGCGGCGACGAGGCGACAGCCGCATTTCGACGGGAACTGAGCGTCTCGCCTGCACACGTGCGCACGAGGGCCAGCCTGGCGATGCTCTACCGCGCGGCCGGACAGCCCGATGCCGCGGCGCGGGAGATCCAGCAACTGCTGCAGGCCGTCCCGACGCGCGAGGGCTACGAAATGGCGGCGAAGACGTGGGCGATATTTGGCGAGAAGGCGCGCGCCGACGCCGTGCGGGCGGAAGCGTTCCGCCGCTTCGGTCCGGTGAGGCCGACAACCGGCCCGGCGGCTGGAAAGTAGCGCATGGCGAAGAAGAAACGCACCAGGGAAGGCAAAGCCGGAGACGGCCGAGCTGATGGCAAATCCGCAGCCGGTGAGACGTGGGGCAAAGCCTCAGCCGCTAAGACGTGGGGCAAAGCTCCAGCTTTGCCGTCACCGCCTGCAGCGCCTACCCGCCGCCTGCTCTGGTTCGGCCTGTTCGCGCTCCTGCTCCTGGCCGCCGGCGGCTGGCTGGCCTGGCTGTCTCTCTCACCCCCGGCCGCGCCACTCCGCCACACGCCCGACCAGAACGTGCTGCTGGTGACCATCGACACCTGGCGCGCCGACGCGCTCGGCGCGTCCGGCAGCGGCAAGGTGGCGACGCCAAACCTCGATCGCCTGGCCGCCCTCGGGACGCGCTTCGACTTTGCGCACGCCCACGCCGTCATCACGCTCCCGTCCCACGCGAGCATTCTCACCGGCCTCTACCCCTATCAGCACGGCGTGCGCGACAACGCCGGCTTCCGGCTGCAGCCCGCGACGAGAACGCTCGCCGCGTCCTTGCGCGAGCGCGGCTGGGCGACGGGTGCCTTTATCGGATCGTTCGCGCTCGACTCCCGCTTCGGCCTCAATGCGGGATTCGACGCGTACGACGAGCACTACGGCAAGTCGAACATGAATGCCGGCTTCGAGATGCCGGAGCGGCGCGCGGACGCGGTCGTGGCCGCCGCGACGAACTGGATCGCACAGCAGAAGGGAAAATGGTTTGCCTGGGTCCACCTGTTCGACCCGCACGCCCCGTACCGGCCGCCGCCGCCCTTCGATCGGGAGTACGCCGATCATCGCTACTACGGCGAGGTGGCGTACACGGACAGCGTGCTCGCATCGCTCCTCGACGCCGCCCGCGATGCATCCGGCCGCCCGACGTTCGTCGTCGTCACCGGCGACCACGGCGAAGGCCTGGGCGATCACGGCGAGATGACACACGGCCTCTTCGCCTACGAGGCGACGCTCAACGTCCCGCTGATCGTCGCCCAGGTGGACCGCTCCACGCCCGCGTGGGGTGGCGCGGCGGGGAAAGGCGTGGCGCAAAGCTCCAGCTTTGCGGCAGGTAACTCCAGCGTTGCGGGACAGGTTTCCCACATCCCGGCCCGCCATGTCGACATCGTGCCGACCATCCTCGACGCCCTCAGCCTGCCGTTGCCTGGCGGCCTTCCCGGCCGCACGCTCCTCTCGGGCAGTGCGGACTCGAGAGGCGCCTCCTACTTCGAGGCGGTCTCGGCATCACTGAACCGCGGGTGGGCGCCGCTCACCGGGGTGTTATCGGGTCGCGAGAAGTTCATCTCGCTGCCGCTGCCCGAACTCTACGACCTCGCGAAGGATCGACGGGAGTCGAACAACCTCGTGGACAGCGTGCCCGAACGCCGCCGGGTGCTCGAAGCCACGCTCAAACAGTTCGGCGCCTCGGCGCCCGGCGTGCGCGTTGCGGAGGGCGGCGAGTCGCGCGCGCGCCTGCAGGCGCTTGGCTACGTCACCGGCAGCGCGCCCCGCAAGGACCGCTACACCGAGGAAGACGATCCCAAGCGGCTCGTCGGCGTGGACCAGCAGTTGCGGCGGGCGATCGAGCTGTACGAGCTGAAGCAGCCCCAGGCGGCGATTCCCATCTACCGCCAGGTGATCGCGGAGCGTCCCACCATGGAGGTGGCGTACACGCAACTCGCGATGCTGCAGTGGGAGCTGGGCCAGCCGGGTGATGCGATCGCCACGCTGCGCGACGCCGTTCGGGCGGGAATCGGCAGCACGCCCGTCCGCTCGAGGCTCGGCACCTACCTCGCGGAAATCGGAAACGTGAAGGAAGCACTTCCGCTGCTCCGCCAGGTCACCACCGACGACGAGAGCGACCTCGACGCGCTGAACGCCCTCGGCATCGCCGAGGGCCGCGCCGGGCAGCCGCGCGAGGCGGCCGCGACATTCGAGCGCATCCTCCGGCTCGATCCCTCGAACACGATGGCTATCGAGAACCTCGGATCGATCGCCCTCACGGAGGGCCGGTGGGACGATGCGCGGCAGCTGTTCTCGCGGGCGATCCAAGCAGACCCGGGATCCGCGCAGGCCCACAACGGCCTCGGCGTCGTCGAAATGAAGGCCGGCAACCGGCGCGCGGCGATCGAGCACTGGCAGCAGGCGGTCGCCCGCGACCCCGAGAACTTCGACGCGCTCTACAACGTCGCGACCGAACTGGTGAACGACGGCCGGCCAGGCGAGGCGCGTCCCTACCTCGAGCAGTTTGCCCGCACGGCGCCGCCCGCGTTCTACGGCGCCGACATCGCCCGCGTCCGCAACATGCTGGCGAGGGCGGGAAAATAGGGGTACGATTCGAGATCGCTGCCAAGGGCACCCCATGAACCCCATCCGCCTCGCGACGGTCGTCCTCACGATCCTCGGCGGCGTTGAACTGCTTCAGGCGCGCCCGGCGAAGCTGGAGCTTCGCCCCACACCTCAGAGCCAGACGGCCACCGCCCCTTCCGCCGCGAAAGAGCCGCAGAGCGTGCCGCAGGCGCCTGTCTTTCGGGCAGGCGTTGAACTGGTCCGCCTCGACATCCGCGTGGTGGACGAAGAGGGCCGGCCCGTCAAGGATCTGAAACCGGAAGAGGTCGTCGTCGAGGAAGCCGGCCAAACGCGCCCGATTGTGCTCTTCCAGCACGTGGCCGAGCCGGCCGGCACCTACCTCGAGGCGGCGCGGCAGACCATTGGCGCCGAAGTCTCGACCAACCAGGGTGCCCCGCGGGGCCACCTCTACGTGTTCGTCTTCGATCAGAATCACATCACGCCCGGCAACGAACAGCGAGCACGAATGGCGGTCGAGCGGTTCCTCCGAACGCGCGTCCGGCGAGGCGACAAGGTCGCCCTGTACGCCATGCCCGGCCCCGGGCCACAGCTCGGCTTCTCGTCGAACACCAGCCTCGCGCTCGCCGAACTGCCGAAGGTGCGGGGGATGCTGGACCGCGAGGTCGGCACAGGCATCTCGGCGATGAGCATCTTCGAGGCCTACCAGATTACCCGCGGCGACCTTGGCGTCACACAGCGTGTGCTCGCGCGCTCGACGGAGAGCGCGACCGGGCTGGATCTCAGCGGCCGCGCAGCCGCCGCGCGTGCCGCGGCCGCGGGCGCCGCCACGGGCTCGTCGGGCAGCGCCGGGGAGTCGTTCACGCAGGCGCAGCAAATCGTCGTCGATTCCGCCCGCACTGTCGTCGGGTCGGCCGACTCCGAAACGCGGGCGTTTCTTTACAGCCTCTCGGACGTCATCCGCCAACTGTCCTCGATTGAAGGCCGCAAGTCGGTGATCCTCGTGTCCGAGGGGTTCTACGCCGACAACGTGAGCCGCGACGTGGACCGCGTGGCCGCCGCCGCGGCCGAGGCCTACGCGGTGATCTATTCGCTCGACATCAACCGCCGCGGCCTGGACGTGTCGGCCGGCCAGCCGTCCGGCGGCGACCCCGCGTCGGAGATCCAGAGCCGACTCGAGTCGCTTGGAGCGCTGTCGGCGGAAACGTCGGGCCAGCTCGTTCTCGACTCGAACGGCCAGATGGAGCAGGTGCTCGCGCGGATCGCCGATTCCTCGCAGGACTACTACCTTGTTGGCTTCGAGCCGCCCGCCGCGGCGCTCGGCGACCGCCACGACTACCGGCGCGTCAAGGTTCGCGTCACCCGGACTGGAGCGCGCGCGATGTCGCGGACCGGGTACGCACTGCGCGAGCCGGTCAGTCCCGCCGACCGTCGCCGTTCAATCGACGCGGCACTTGCGGCCCCATTCCCGCAGCAGGGCCTTCCCCTCGCGATGACGACCTACGTTCTGCGTGGGGCGAGTCCCGGCGCACAGCGGGTCTTCATGAGCCTGCAGGCGCAACTCCCGGTTGCCACGAGCCAATCCACCACCGCGGATATCGTCTTCGTCGTGCGGCAGGTGGACAACGGGCGCGTGATGGCAAGCGGCACGGACGTCCTGCCGCTTCCATCAACAGGCCAAGACGGGCGAACGACTGCGCCGGGCCGGTTCCACGTGCAGTTCGACCTGCCGGCGGGGGAGTACCTTATGCGAGCCGTCGTCCGGGAGCCGGGCGGCACCGCGGGAACGGTCGACCGCCGGTTCGCCGTGCGCGCGCTGGACGGCGTGGACATGACGGCAAGCGATCTGATTATCGGACGCCGCCAGGACCGCCTGCCGGTGAGGCCCGCGGGTTACGTGGATGAAGGCCTGGCGGGGGCCATGGAGATCTACGCGCGTCGGCCCTCGGACCTCGAAGACGCCGACGTCACGATTGACCTGTTCCAGGTCGGCAGCGACTCCCCACTCCGATCGGTGAAGGCCGACCTGGGCGACACCCGGCCGGTTTCGGGGGGCGCGGCGCGTGCGGCGAACATCGCAATGCCGCTCACCGGCGTGGAGCCCGGGGAGTACGTGGCGAGGGCCACGCTCCGCGGTCACGGCGAAACCGTCACCGAGGTGATGCGGCAGGTGGAGGTGCTTCCAGGGCGCGCGCCCGCGGGCCCTGCCTCGCTCGAAGAGCGGGTAACGCCCCTGATGGTCGTGAACGGCGAACTGGGGCACCGCTTCGTCGCCCGGATCAAGGAAACCTCGAACGACCCGGGCGTCGCAAACGCACTCGACGCGGCCTCCCGCGGGGCGTGGGACAAGGTGATCGAGGCGCTGCCCGGCGCCGACGACGGGCACGGCGCGGCCGGCCACGCGCTGCGAGGACTGGCGTTCTTTGCGGCCGCGCGCTTCGAGGACGCCGAGCAGGCGATGGGACGGGCATCCGCGCTCGACCCGCAATCGGCCCTGGCGTCGTTCTTCCTCGGCTGGATCCGGGTGGCGTCGGGACGCCGGCCCGAGGCGATCTCCGCGTGGCGGCAGGCGGTCGCGCTCGACCGGACCTTGGTCTCGGCCTATCTCGCCCTCGCCGACACGTACGTGAAGCTCTCGCACCCCGAACTCGCCGCGCAGGCGCTCAACGAGGGTCTCCGTGCGAACCCGGAGTCCCCGGAGCTGAGGAACCGCCTCGACGAGATCGAACGGCGGTAATATGAGGGCTGGAAGGCTCGTCGCGAATCCGGGCGGACCCATGAATCACCTTCTGGCCGCGCTGCTGGCCCTCGCTCTCGCCACGCAACTCCACCCGCTGGACGCCTCGCGCGTGGCCCTGTCGAATCCGGCCACTCTCGTCGTCTTCTCGTCGGAACAGCTCCGCGGATTCCCCGTGCTCCTGTCGTGGTCGCCCGACGGGCGGCAGCTCGCAATCGGAGCGGTGCAACGCGATCGGTGGGCGAACGAGAAAAGCTGGTTCTACGTTCACACCATCGGCGACTCCAGGCTCGCCCCGGTGGAGCGGGAGCCTGACTGGGCGGGCGCGTACTGGATGTGGAAATCGGACCTGCGCTGCCCCGGCGCGCCGGAATGGCGGATCGAGGTCGAAACGCGGGTCGAACGGGTGTCGGCGACCAACGCCGGGTCGGCGGGATCCGTCGGTCAGAACAGTGGCGATCCCTATGGCGCTGGCTTCCTCCTGGGACCTCAGGGACAGGCAATCGTCCAGGGGGCTATGCAGTCCCAGCAGGTCTCGACGACCACCATGAAGTTGAAGGGCGCGCTAGTCGGCGAGTTCGTCAATACGCCCGCCATGCCCGGGCTCATGTACCTCGTGGGCACCACAGGGCCTCGCCGCCATCGCGTACGCCGGGGGGAAGCGCGCGCTGACGCTGATGGATCGCGAGGGCCGCCGTCACGAGGTGCGCGGCACGAAGGGGGTCCTGCTGCCGGCGTGGTCTCCGGACGGGACCCGCGTGGCGTTCGTCGCGCAACAGGGGCGGGGGAAGTTCGCGCTGATGGTCTCGGACGTGACGAAGCGCTGATTATTAGGTTTTCCTTTGGATTTCAGGCGGAGTGATCACATGTTCCCCGTCTTCATCCTCGCGCTTCTCGGCCAGGTGGCCGCTTCCGCCGCCATCTTCGACGCCTCCAGGGCGACGCTGTCGGCACCATCCACGGTCCTGGAGATTGACTCGAGCAAGCTCCAGGGAAGCCCGGTTCGCCTCGCCTGGGGGGACGACGGTAGTCTCTTCCTGAGAGCGGCCGAAACCGACCGGTGGGGCAACGAGCGCGGCCGCAACTACGTCCTGACGCCAGGCAAGCCGGAGCCGACACCCGTAGCCGAAGAACCGGCGTGGGCTGCCACCTATTGGGCGTGGAAGTCCGGTCCGGTCGCCCCGGGCGTGCCGTCGCTGCGCCTCGACGTCGAAACACGGCAACAGCCCAAGACCGCAGTTGGCTCCACCGCCGACGTGTCGGCTAACCCGAACCGGTCGGATCGTTCTCAACCGCAAATTGCCAAAGACATGGCGTCGATGCAGCAGGTGGTGACCACCACCGTGAAGTTCAAGGGCCAGCTGGTGTTCGAGGCGGTGAACGAGCGGCTCGTGCCCGGGCTCACCTTCGGCTGGGCGCCTGCGGCCCTGGGAGGGTTGAGCTACCGTGACACGAAAAAGCACCTGGTCCTCGTCGATCGCAACGGGCAGCGTCTCGAGGTGCCGGGGGCGGTCGACGTGCTGCTGCCCGCGTGGTCCCCGGACGGGAAGCGCATCGCGTACCTGCAGAAGAAGGACAAGAAGAGGTACACGCTGAATATCATTGCGATTCAAGCGAAATGACTGGCGTCATTTTTCGGTTTCACGATTTCTCGATTTTTCGATTTCTCGGGGCCCGCACCGCGCCGCACCGCCGCTCTGCGGGCTCAGGCGGGAAGACCGTCAAATCGTCAAATCGCAAAATCGTCAAATGGCCAAATTGGCCATTGGCCATCCTCGCTGCCGGCGCCACCCTGCAGGCGCAGCAGGTGCCTGCGCCGGCCCAACCTCCCCCCACCTTCAAAACCGGGACGACCGTCGTCGAAGTGGACGTCATTGCGCGTGACGGCAAGGGCTCCTTCATCGCCGACCTGCGGGCCGACGAATTCGAGGTGCTCGAGGGCGGCGTTCCGCAGGAGATCTCGGCGATTTACCGGGTGATTGGGCCGGCAGACGCACCCTCCACGGCCGCAGCCGAGGCAACACCGCCGCTTCCGACCGCGTCCCCTCAGCAGGTTCAGCGCGTGCTGGTCTTCTACTTCGATCACGCGCACATGGCGCCCGGGGCGCTCGAGCGCGCAAAGAAGGCGGCGCTCGACTTCCTGCAGAAGAACTTCCGGCAGGGTGACGTTGGCGGCGTCCTGAACGGCCCGGCAATGGTGAACAACCGGCTGACCAACAACCGCGAAGAGCTCGAGACGGCGGTGCGGTCGGTCAAGCCCGCGGGCGACACCGGGGAGCTCACGCGCGAGCTGCGGCAGTGGCCGCGTTTCGTGGACATCCTCGAGGCGTTCCACGTCACGCGCAACGACCCGGCGTACGAACCGGGAGCCTCGACGATGGTGGACGTAGTGACCCACCGCGCGTGCCGCGATCAGCCAGACCAATGCAGCGGCGGCCGCGACGGCGGCAAGTCGATGTCGAAGCCCAGGTCCAGGGCAAGGCGACGCAGCTCGTCGCGGCCGCCCGCCTGACGGGCAGGCAAACGCTCGATACCATCACCGCCCTCGCAAACGGCCTCGCGAGGCTCCCGGGGCGCAAGACGCTCATCATGCTCACGGAAGGGTTCTTCGTGGAGGATTCCTGGGGCGATCTTCGCGATGTCATCGGCCGCACGGCTCGCGCGTCCGTCCGGATCTACGCCATCGACACGAGGGGACTCAACCGCGGATCGGCCAGCAGCGACATCATCGCGGCTCCGAACCCTGCGCAGCCGGAACTTTCCGCGCCCTCGCTCGGCGACACCAACGCCGATGCTCCGAACAGCCTGGCGATCGACACGGGCGGCTACGTCGTGCGGAACGAGAACGACTTCGGCAGGGCGTTCACGGAGATCGACCGCGACACGAGCAGCTACTACATCGTCGGCTTCCGGACGACGAGGCCGCCCGACGGGAAGTACCATCCGATCGCCGTGCGGGTGAAGCGGTCGGGCGTTGCGGTCCGCGCGCGCAAGGGGTACGTGGCTAATGCCAACCCCAGTCCCAATCCCAGCCCGGATGCCGGCAGGACAGGCGTCCCGGCTGGCACGGGTGCCCCGTCGCCACCCAAGGCTGGAGAAGCGGCGGCTGCCGCGCCCACGACAGGCGAGCTTGCCGCGCCGAAGTCGCCGCCGGGCGGCGAAGGCGTCACGGCTGCCCCACCCAAGGCTGGGGAGGCCGTCGCTCCGCCAGGCGGGACGACTGCGACTGCCGCGCCGAAGAAGGGCGAGGCCGCCACCGAAGGCGGGGCCGGTGCGACCGTCGCCCCTCTGCCGGTTCGGGCCCGTCCTCGGGTCGAGGAGGGAGTTGGGTCGCTCGAGGCGACGACCGGAAAGGGCGGCCCGCCAGTCCCGGCCGAGGTGTTGAGGGCCGCGCGCGCAGGGTGGGAGGCGTATCAGCGGGGCGACGTAAAGAAGGCGCGGGAGATGCTGCGCCCCGTGGCGGCCAACCCTGCGGTCCCCGCGTGGGCGCGGTACGTGCTCGGCTGGTCGGAGTACGCGACAGCTGGCTACGAGGCTGCCACCGCCCAATGGGAGCAGGTGCGCGGTGGCGTCCCGCAGTTCGAGCCGGTCTATTTCGACCTCGCCGACGGCTACGTGCAGCAGCGAGAGTTGGGGAAGGCGATTGACGTCCTTCGCCACGCCCAGAAGCGCTGGCCGAAGGACGTCGAGGTCTACAACGCGATCGGCGTCGTCCAGGCGGGCCGCGGCGCCCTCAACGATGCCATCAAGACGTTCGAGGAGGCCGTGGCGGTCGGTCCAACGGACGCGACGGCGTGCTACAACCTGGCGAAGTCATTCGAACTGCGCTACGTCCAGATGCAGCGGCTGCGGAAGGTGTCGACGCAGAACCTGTCGGCGGTCCTGATGGACAGGGATCGCGCGGTCGAGTACTACCGGCGGACCGTGCAGCTGGGCGGGCCGAACGCCGAGGCGGCAAAGGAGGGGCTGAAGAGGCTGGGGGGATAATAAGCTGGCAGCTGGCAGCGGACAGCGGAATTCAAGTCCGCTGACCACTGTCAGTGAGACGCTGCCGGGGGCGACAGGCGGGACGCCTGTCCTACGTCAGGCTCTCCTGTCCTACTTCAGGCTCTCGAGCATCTTCTTCGCCATCTCCGCCTCGGGAGCCGTCGGCGCCATCTGGAGGAACTTCTGGAGGTCCGCCTTGCCGGCCGCAAGAATCTTGTCGCCCTCGACCTGGTTGTCAGGCCTGATGGCGCTCCCGATTTGCAGCTCGCACATGCCACGGTAGTAGTAGGCGTCGGGGGAGTCGGGGAACCGCGCGATCGCCTTCTCGAAGAACGGCATCGCGTCCTTCGCCTTGCTCTGGTTCATCAGGTTGATCCCGACGTTGACGAAGACGGTCGGGTCCTTCACCTGCGCGTCGTCCACGGAGGCGAGCAGCGCCTTGCCCTCATCGGGATTGCCCTTCTGGATCATCTCGGCGCCGGTGAGCAGCTTGATCTCGACGTTGTTCGGGTCCTTCTCGATGTACTTCTTGAGGTGCTCGATCTCCTTGTCGTGCGCCCCCTCGGCGTGGTACGCCCGCGCCACGGACAGTTCGAGCTGGTACGCCTGCGGGTACTTCGCCTGCAGTTCCGCGTAGATCGCCTGCGCCTCGGCGAACTTCTTCTCGCCGACGAGCCCGGCCGCCTTCTTCATCTGTTCCGCAATCAGCTGGTTGGCGTCGGGCGCCGCCTTCTTCATGACGATTTCCATCGGCGGCTTCGGGTTGAGCTGCTCGACGTCCACCGTCACGCGCCGCGTCTCGAAGCCTTCCTTGATGAAGTCCACCTGCCAGGTGCCGCTGCCGATGCCGCCGGCCGACCAGTCGCCCTTCTTGTTCGAGGTCGTCTCCACGCCCCCGCTTCCTTCCGGGAGGAACAACTTCATCTTGACGCCCTCGAGGGGCTCGCCGGCCTCGTCGGTGACCTTGCCGGCCACGCGGCCCTGCCCGCGCCACATCTGGGCCCACGAGGTGGCCGCCAACAAGAGGATGGCCACGGCGGCGATGATGACTGCTCGTCTCTTCGACATTGCTGACCTTCCGCGAAATGAGGATGGGATGAGCGCGGACGGGGGAAAAAGGAAACCCCTGGGCTGCCGCTCGGCAACCCAGGGGTAAGTCTAGCTCAAATGCCCGCCAAACCGGTAGGGGCGGCGACGGCCGCCCCTTGCCGGCAAGAACGAGGTTAGAAGCTTGATCGCAGGCCGAGACGCGCGATGCGCGGCTGCATGATCTCCGCAACCTGCGTGTAGCCTTCGTCGCGGTGAAGCGATACTCGCGGCCCAGCACGGTCGCAGAGTTGAACAGGTTGAAGATGTCGAAGTCGAGGTTGAGCGTGGTCTTCGAGATCTTCAGCCTCTTGCCGATGCGCATGTCGAGCGTCTGGACGGCAGGCAGGCGCGCGTAGTCGAACGGCGACGGCAGCAGCAGCGTCTTGGTCGACCGAGCGGGTCGGTGAACCCACCGTTCGTGGAGCGGTTCCACGGCATCGGGTAGCCCTGGCGGATCAGGTAGCTGACGCCGAAGTCGATCTGCCACGGCAACTGGTACGCGCCGTTCGCGATGACCTGGTACTTCGGCTGCACCATGTAGATGCCGCTCTTGCCGGAGCCGCCCGGCCGAGGCCACCACGACGCCGCCATCGAGGTTCGGGGCGCCGAGGATCGGCGTCGGGTTTGGTACTGTCCATGCGCGCTGTCGAAGTACTCACGCCACGAGTTTGTGGAGAACCCCAAGCGGGCCATCCACTTGTTCGACATCCGCTTGGTGGCGGACACCTCGAACCCCTTGTAGACCTGGTGGTAGTCCGGGCCGCGTCTCGTAGAGCGTGCCCTTCGCTCGGGTCGAAGTTGACTGCCCGCTGTCAGCCCGTAGTACGGAACCGTGTAGGTGCCGCTGCGTCCGAGCCGGGGATCCCGGTCGGCAAGGCGCCGGTGACGTTGCCCAACAGCGTGTAGTCGGTGCCGGTCGATCACGCCATCGGTCCGGTTCGATCGGATCGGACGCCAGTTGGTGTCGATGATGCCGGCGATAGGTGTACGACGCGCTCACGCCGAAGTTCGGCATGCAGCTCGTGGTCCACGCCGACGATGAACTCGTGCGTCCTCGGGTTGCCATAGCTGCCGACCTGGTGGATGCTGGCTGTCGGCGGCGCGCTGGGGTTGCCCGGGTCGAAGCCATGTAGTCGCCATTGGCGATGTGGGCGTCGACGTGTTCCACAGGAACTCGTTCGGCTGCGCCACGTGGTCGCCGTTCAGGTCCTTGGCGTCGACGTAGAAGCCGCGGTACTGGGCCACCGACAGGAACCCGGCCGCGCCCGTGCCGATCTGCGACGTGAACATCGCGTAGGTCGCGCGCAGCTGCGTCTTTCGCCGCTCGTCGAGCGAGTAGGTGACGCCGACGCGCGGCTGCGGCAGGTTGAACGTCAGCGCGTTGTCCACGCCGGGCGCCGTCACGTCCGGCAGCAGTCCGTTGGCGTTGACCGGCGCCGTCATGACCACTGGCAGCACGTTGGCTACCGAGTAGTCGTAGCGCATGCCGGCAGTTGATCGTCATCCGCCTCATCGAGATCGTGTCGCCGACATAGAAGTTGATGTATTTCGACGACACCTCCGTCGCGTACGGCGCAACGACCTGCACTCCCATGAAGGGATAGCCGGCGTTCACCACCGGGTACCCTTGCGCGTTGTCGTCACTGATGTAGTCCTGCCCGTAGGCTGGACGTGCTGCTGGTCGTGGCCTTCCTCCAGGTGAACCCGAACTTGATCTCGTGGTTCCCCTTGAAGTAGTTGCCGTCCATGACGACCGCATCGGACGGGCGCTTGGTGATGTAGGTGTTGCCGGACCCGCGTTGCACGCCGCAGGCGTCGTAGTACATCATCCGAGTCGATGCCGCCCTCGGGGATCAGCGAGAACCCGCCCCTCACGTGCGCGTAGCGCCCGACGAGGAACATGTTGCTCCCGATGTTGTAGTTGACCTCGCCCTTCCACATCTGGTTCGGTCCGCCAACCGGTCCCTGGTCCACCGAGCAGTCCTGCGTCGCAGAACGCGCCTGCGTTGCGTCCCCACTTCTGCTTGCCCGCCTGGAAGAACGTGAAGGAGCCGCGCATCGACTTGGTGAGCTGGCCCTGCGTCTTGAAGGACGCGTTCTTGAGGAGGGTGCGGTCCTTCACGCCGGCCATCTTGATGATGCGGATGTCCTGCTCGCCGTACGCGCCCCAGAACCACCAGCGGTCCTTGAGGATTGGCCCGCCGAAGTCGCCGCCCCAGTCCGTGAAGCGTTCCGTCTCCTCGCCGTGACCGGTCTTCGAGCCCGAGGACGCTGCGAGGTCGGGAGGCATGTTCACCGACTGCATGCCCTGGCCCTCGAAGTAGGCCTTCCACTGGCCGTGGAACTGCGTTCGTCCCGGACCGCAGCATGAAGTTCATCTGCACGCCGCCCGTCGCGCTCTTGGCCTCCGAGCCGCCGGTGACGACGTTCATCTCCTGGAACATGTCGAAGTCGAAGTAGAACGGCGAGGAGAGGGAGGACATGTCGGTGATCGGCATGCCGTCCACGTTCCACGTCGTGTCACCCGACGCGGCGCCCTTGCCCATGAACCCCGCCTGCTGCCCCGACTCGGACCCGCCGACGTTCACGCGGTCCATGACGATGCCGGGCACCGACTGCATGACGACCCACGGGTCGCGCGCGCTGGGAATATTCTGCAGTTCGTCGAGGCTGACGTTGACCGCCGTCGTCTGCTTCTTGTTGTCGAGGACCGGCGACTTCGCCGGTCACCGTGACCTCCTCCTTCGCGCCGGCCACGCTCATCTTGATGCTGGAGCGGGACCGCAACGCCGCCCGCCACCGGGACGTTGGTATTCTTCCAGTCGTTGAAGCCGGTCAGGCTGGCCTTCACCTGGTAGGTGCCGACGTTGAGGTTGAGGAAGTGCACCTCACCCCTGGCGTCGCTGACGGCCGAGTGGACCATCTGCCCGGTGAGTTCCACCGTGACCCCGGGCAGGCGTCCGCCGGTGGAGTCCTCGACGGTGATATCGATGCGGCCCGTGTAGGTCTGGGCGCGGGCCGGTGTGGCGACACTGACGAACGCGGCGACGAGCGCCAGGATCGCCATGTACATGAGGGTCCGGTGTCTCATAACCTCGATTCCTCCTCCAGGATGCGTCTACGACCGTAGATGCGAATGGCGAGACCGACCAAATGCGGGCGCGAGGTTCCTTTCCATGAAGGGACGGGTGAGCCCGGCCGTCCCAAACGCGGGCACCTAAGCAGTTAGCGTGCCAGCCCAACATTGGGCAAACAGGCTGACTTTAAGCTAAGGCGGCGGAGATCGCCGGAGATTATACGGAAGGATGGATCTGGAATCCATCACACACCATGAGAGCAAGGGTGGCCCGACGAGAGGCACTCGCGCTGGCGCGAGCCCCACGCCAGCGCGAGTCGTCCATCGGTTATGAGCGAGAGCCCGACCAGGTGTTCGCATCCGGGATGCCAACCGTCCGGAAACGGAAGAAGGCACCGGAAACCTGTTCCACGGATGCGAAATACGCCAGAAATATGGGCTCCCGGTGCCTTTGACCCGGTGAAGAGGCCCAGGAACGTGCGGCCGCGATCCACGTCCGTGGAAGACCGATCCAACAAGGCGCCCTGCAGTTGGGACGAAACGCATGCTGGAGGTGACGAATGGCGGGAAGCCTGGGATGAGAGGCGGGAAGAGGGTATCGGGAACCTTCCTGGGAGTGCTAGGACGGGTTCCCGATACCGTTGACGCTAGAACTCGAACCGGGCGCCGATGCGAATCTCGCGCGGCGTCTGGATGAGCGGCGGGGCGCCGCCCAGCACGGCCGACACGCGCTGACCGAAGTTCGGGTTGGGCGCGCCGAACGACGTCTCGACGTAGCTGTCGTACCCGGTCGTGCGCTGCTGGTTGAACAGGTTGAAGACGTCGGCCAGCAGCACGATCCGGCGGCGCGGGCCGCCGACGCGCACGCCCCAGTCCACGTGCGCGTTGACCGAGCTCTCGAACGGCGAGCGGGTCTTGAAGCCGTCCACCGTCTGGAACCCGCCGCCACGCGGCGTGAGCGGGATCTCACCGCCGTTCTGGTAGTTCGGGTTCGGGTTGGCGGCCAGCGCGGTCAGCGGGTACCCGAGCTCAGGTTCAGCCCCACGCCGACGTTGAAGCCGAGGGGCAGCACCGTAGCTGCCGTACACCTTCACCTGGTGCGTCCGATCGAGCGGCAGCAGGCCGGCGCCGGCGCGGCCCAGGAAGCGGATGTCACCCTGGTAGCCGAACTGCGGCACGCCGATCGCCGTGTAGCTCGGGTCGTTGGTCGGGAAGTCGAACAGGGACGTGATGCCCGGGTCCGACTGCCCGTTGTCGTCGCGGTACGAACCCTCGTAGGTCCCCCAGAGGCGCGACCACCGGTACGACGCCTGGAGAGCCCAGTGGCCGGCGAAGCGCCGGTCGAGGGTGAACTCCACCGAGTCGTAGTCGTGGATCGGCTTCTCGAAGGCCGCGCCGAGGCCGCCGGAGGTCGGGGTGCTCGGGCTCGGGTTCGTGAGGATGTAGTCGACGCTGTCCGCGCCGGGCAGGCCGAGGTCGGCCGCGACGACCGGGAAGGACTGGATGTCCTCGAGGACGCGCGGGATGTTGCGGTGCACGTAGCGGACGCCAACCGACATGTTGGCCGCCAGCTGGTGCTCGAAGCCCACGAGGACCTCCTGCATGTAGCTGATCTTGACGTTGGGGTCGATGACGTCCGCCCCCGCGCCCGCGATCGAGTAGTGGGTCGTCGTCCCACCCGGGCCGGCTGCCACACCGTTGGGGATCGGCTGCGTGAGGTTGGCGTCGAAATAGTCGGCGCCGATTCCCGCGTCCGCCGAGAGTGCCCGCGCAGCGAGGTCGTTCGGGATCCGCTGGTAGAAGATCCCGTAACTCCCATAGAGCTTGCTGCGCCCGTTGCCGGCCAGATCGAGGGTGGCGCCCACGCGCGGCGCCCAGTTCTTGTCGAGCTTGAAGTCCTGAATCAACGTGCCGTCGAGCGTTTCCTGCTCGTAGCGGAGGCCCGGCTTGATCGTCAGGCGGTTGCCGACTCTCCAGGTATCCTCGACGAACGCAGCCACGTAGCGCTGCTTGGTTGTGCGCGCCGAGTTCAGGTTGGCGCGCGTCACGCGATAGATCTGCCCAAAGGTGGGATCGGGCAGGATCTGGATCGTGGCGCCCGTGGCGGTCGTGTCGCCA
Source organism: uncultured Acidobacteriota bacterium (assembly GCA_963724775.1). Classification (GTDB taxonomy): domain Bacteria; phylum Acidobacteriota; class Vicinamibacteria; order Vicinamibacterales; family Fen-181; genus CAVRWB01. Next base: position 293,303 of record CAVRWB010000004.1, on the reverse strand, counting down.
GCCGGGCGTGACGAACGTCGGTCCGGTCCGCTGGTTGATCTGGTCGTAGGTCAGGGTGTCGTACGTCGCGCCGTACTTCAGCTCGTGCCCACCAACGAGATTGGTGGCCGTGGCGCGGTACTGGAAGTTGTTGCTCTTGTTGCCGGCCTCGTAGAACCCGATACCACCGCTCACGATCTGCGGCGTCACCCGGGTGTCGGTCACGCGCCAGGTGTTGACCGACGGGGTCTCCTGCACCTCGTTGAGGGCCCGGGCGAACGAAGCCTCGAGCAGCCATTTGGCGGTGAGCGTGCCGGAGTAGCGGACGGTCTGGTTGTGGCCGCCGTACTTGTTGATCTCGCTGAACGACGACGTGTCCGTGGCCAGCAGCGCGGAGCTGCGCTGCGGACCCATCAGGCCCTTGGCCGGGTCGCCGAAGAACGAGGCGTCGAACCGGTTGTTGGCGTTCAACTGCCAGGTGCCCTTCGCCGCGTACGACAACACCCGGCGTTCGCGGTTGACGTTGCCGAGGGCGTTGAGCGGGAACGCCAACGTTCCGTCGTCGTTCCTGTTCGTCGGCGCGATCATCGTGCGCCGATCCCAGCTCGGATCGATCGCGCCGAAGAAGAACACCCGGTCGCGCAGAAGCGGTCCGCCGATCGCCGCGCCGACATCGCTCACGCGGGTGCTGACGGTGTTGACGGTGCCATTCGGGGATTCGATCTGCGTGTAGTCGCTCTCGAGCTGCTGCGGCCGCGAATAGCCGAACAGGCTGCCGGAGAGGCTGTTCGACCCGCTCTTGGTGATGACGTTGATCACGCCGCCGGTCGCCTGTCCGTACTCGGCCTCGTACCCGCCGGTCTTCACCTGCACTTCCTGCATGAAGTCGTAGGGTGTGCCGTTGCCGAGCGAGCCGAACACGATCGAGTACGAGCCCAGCGCGCCGTACCCGCCGTTGCTCACGTTGACCCCGTCGATCACGTACTGGTTGTCGAGGCCGCTCGCGCCCGACACCGAGGGGTTGGCTGTGCCGACCGACCCGCCCGATGCGACGCCCGGCGCGATGTACAAGCGTGTCGCTGAACCGGCGTCCGATCGGCACTCGCTCGAGTAGCGCGCTGTCGAGCGACGCCCCGATCGTGGTACTGGTCGTGTCGACCACCGGGGTCGAGCCCTGGACGTCGACGGTCTCGGTGACGCCGCCGACCTGCATGGTCATCGGCACATCGGCCGTCTGGCTGAGGCGCAGCAGGACGTCCGATTGCTGGACGGTCTTGAACCCCTGGAGCTCGGCCTTGACGGAGTACGACCCGGGCACGAGGTACGGAACCTGGTACCGGCCGTCAGTATCGGTCACGGCAGTCTTGCTGCCCTGCGGCCCGGTCACGGTGACCGTGACGCCGGGCACGGCCAGACCCTGCGGATCCGTCACACGGCCGCTGATGGTGCCTGTCGTCTCCTGCGCGGAGGCGACGATGGGAAGGCTGGCGAGCGCGAGCAGCGCGGCCAGCAGCACGACATTTCGGGGGCGCATCGTATTCTCTCTCCTTTGCGGCTCGAGCGCGCCGGCGTTCGGTGCGACTCGCCGCGGACAGGTGTGGCGCAAAGCCCCAGCTTTGCGCGCTCGGTCAGGTGTGGCGCGAAGCTCCGGCTTCGCGCCGATCGTCGTTGACCTCGATCCACCTCGAGTTCGATTGCTGTGAGCCGAATTGACAGGCTGCAAAAGCGGGTGCCGCATCAGCGAGCGCGACAGAACGCTCGAAAGGCCAATCTTCCCAATGATTTATAGCCGCGCTAGGTCGCCCGATCCATGAGGCAGGATCCGCAATTCGGGATCTCAGATCCCGCGCTGGGCCGAGCGCCGCGCCAGGCGGGACGAAGTGGCCGCGGGGTGGGGCGAAGCGCATCGCGGTCGCTCGGCTTTCGACATATGATCGAATGCGAATGGTCCCGCCATCCCGTGCTGCCGCGCTGTTGGTTGTCTTGCTCGTTCTTGCCATGGGAGCGATGGTCATGACCCAGAGCGCCGGGCCGCAGCCGACGCAGCCGACGCGCACCGGCCTCACCGCCGTGCCGGGGATCAAGGTCGGGCATTTCACGCTCCCCGGCCGGCCGACGGGCTGCACCGTCGCTCTCGCCGAACCGGCAGCGGTCGGCGCGGTGGACGTTCGAGGGTCGGCGCCGGGGACGCGGGAAACGGATCTGCTGAACCCGGTCAACCTCGTCGACCACGTGAACGCGGTCGTGCTGGCGGGAGGAAGCGCGTTCGGCCTCGACGCCGCGTCCGGCGTCGTGCGGTACCTGGACGAGCACGGCGTCGGCTACGAGACGACAGCGGGCAAGGTCCCGATCGTGCCGGCCGCGATTCTCTTCGACCTCGGCGTGGGCGACCGCAAGATCCGCCCGACGTCCGACTGCGGCTATCGCGCCGCCTCGGCGGCCACGGGAGGTGCGGTCGAGGAAGGGAACGTCGGCGCGGGAGCGGGCGCAACGGTCGGCAAGCTGGCGGGGCCCGGGCGCGCGATGAAGGGCGGCATCGGCACGGCATCCATTTCCCTTCCAGGCGGCCTCGTCGTCGCCGCGCTCGTCGCCGTCAACGCGGTCGGCAGCATCGTCGATCCGGCTACGGGCAGGTTCGTCGCCGGCGTGCGCACGGCGGATGGCAAGGGGCTCGCGAACGTGCAGGATCTGCTGCGAGCCGGCGAGGCGAAGTCGTCGCTGAAGGGCGGCGAGAGCACGACGATCGGGATCGTGGCGACCAACGCGCGCCTGACCAAGGCCGAGGCGACGAAGGTGGCGCAGATGGCGCATGACGGCGTGGCGCGCGCCGTCTGGCCGGCGCACACGCCGTACGACGGCGACACGATCTTCGTGCTGGCCACCGGGACGGCCGACAAGACCCCCGAACTTCTCGTCGTCGGCGCCCTCGGCGCAGACGCGGTGACGGAGGCGATCCTGCGAGCCGTCCGCGCAGCGAAGGGCATCGAGGGATACCCGGCGGCCCGGGACCTCGAGGGCCGTTAGCCAATTTTGCATTGACCGATTTTGCGATTGACCGACTTGAGCTGCTGCCGCCTCGCCGCAGGCAGTCGGGACTCGAATATCGACAAATCGTCAATCATCGATCGAAATCGCGAAAATGACCCTGTCTCCCCATCTCGTTCTCCTCCTCGCGTACTCGCTTCTCCTGCTGCTGTTAGGTCTCTGGATCGGCCGCTATGTCAAAGGTGCCGGGGATTTCTTCGTGGCCGGGCGCAGGCTTGGGCCGGGCCTCATCTTCGCGACGCTCCTTGCCGCGAACATCGGCGCGGGATCGACGGTTGGCGCGACGGGCCTCGGCTACCGCGAAGGCTTGAGCGCCTGGTGGTGGAACGGGTCGGCTGGCATCGGGTCGGTCCTGCTCGCGCTGTGGATCGGCCCTCGAATCTGGCGTGAAGCGTCGCGGCGCAACTACCTGACCGTGGGCGACTTTCTCGAGGACCGCTACGGCCGCGGCGTGAGGGGAATGGTCGCCGGGCTGCTCTGGCTGGGGACGCTCGCCATCCTCGCGGGGCAGTTCCTGGGAATGTCCCGGATCCTGGAAGTCGTCGCCGGGCTTCCCAAACCGGCCGGCTGCGCGCTCGGGGGGATCCTGGTCACAGGCTACTTCGCGGCCGGGGGCCTCTTCGGGGCGGCCTGGGTCAACGTCGTTCAGCTCACGGTGAAGCTCGTCGGCTTCGCCATCGCGCTGCCGTTGGTCCTCGGCGCGGCCGGAGGCCTTGGAGGACTGCAGGCGGCGAGCTCCGGGTCGGTTTACGGCAGCTTCTGGGGTCCGAGTTCCGCGCCGCTGCTGTTCCTGATGGTGCCGGCCTTCATGATCTCGCCGGGCCTGCTGCAGAAGGCGTACGGCGCGCGCGACGAGCGGGCCGTGCGGCTGGGGATCGGCGCGAACGCGATCGCGCTCCTGGCCTTCGGTTTCGTGCCCGCGCTGCTGGGCATGGCGGCCCGAACGCTCCACCCCGGGCTCGCCAGCCAGGAACTGGCGCTGCCCACGCTGATGGTGAACGATCTGCCGCCCCTGATCGGCGGCCTCGCGCTGGCGGCGGTGTTCTCCGCCGAGATCAGCGCGGCTGACGCGATCCTCTTCATGCTCGCGACATCGCTGTCGCAAGATCTCTACCGCCGGTTCCTTTTCCCCACAGCGAGCGACGACCGCGTGCTGCGCGTGGCGCGCGGCGCAGCGGTCGCCGGCGGCGCGGCAGGCGTCCTGCTCGCGATCTTCTCGCCGACGATCATCGCGGCCCTGAGCGTCTTCTACGCGCTGCTCGGCGTGACGTTGTTCGTTCCAGTCGTGGCAGGCCTGCACCTGCGGCGCACGGGCGCGCCCGAAGCCATTGCCTCGGTTGCCGCGGGGACCGCGGTCGCCGTTACGTTCAGGTTCGCCGGGATCGCGCGGATTGGCGTGGTGACGCCGGAACTGGCAGGGATCCTCGCCGCAGCGGCTGGCTTCGCACTCGTGGCCATAGGCTACAAGCGAGGCGCGCGGTCGTGATGCCAGCGACAGGCGGGACGCGTGCGCGACAGGCGAGACGCCTGTGCGACAGGCGGGACGCCTGTCCTACGGGTCAATGATGATGCTGCAGCAGGTGACGGCGCCTTCGGCCCTGGCAATCTCCGAGACGTCCACGCAGACGAGGTCCGCGCCGAGGCGTGAGAGGCGATCCGTCGTGCGCGGAAACGCCGTCGGGTAGATGAGGCGGCCGGCGACGCGAAGCACGTTCGCGGCGTGTGGCTCGGAAGCGTCGACGACGACCACGTGGAACTCGTCGAAGATGCCCGCGTCGATCCAATCCGGGTTGACGAGAACCGTGACGGGATCGATCTCGGTGATCGCGGACTTCAGGTGAAGGCAGCCGCGCACCTCTACCCTGCGCACGCTGTAGCCGAGAGGCTCGGCCGCCGCGCGCAGTTGGTCGAACCCGGAGTCGTTCGTGCGCGTGGAGCGCCCCACCCAGATCTGGCGGCCGATCCGCAGCACGTCGCCACCGTCGATCGTCCCCGGCGGTTCGATGTGGACGAGCCGCCGCCACGCCGCCAGGGCCTCGGCGACGCGTTGCCACTTCGGGGCGGCGCGATGGAGCCCCGGGACGAGTGATGACAGCCACCTCGTCCAGCACGATCGCCGCGTCCTCCACGAATACCGCGTCGGGAAGATTCGGCTGGGCGCTCAGTCGCCGCAACTCGCAACCCGCCGCCTCGAGCGCCCGTTCGTAGCCCGCGTGCTGCCTGGCCGCCAGGGCGACGTCGATCGGCGCACGGGTGAGATGGGTGAGCTCGCAGTTGCCAAACGAGGCGCTGATGGGGCGGGTGACGGCAATCGGCATGGCACATAATAGAACTGAGAACGGAGAAGGTAGAAGGTAGAACTGAGAATGGAGAACTCGCAACTCGGCACTCGGAACCGGTAGCGATGATTGTCGTTGGGAACGGTCCGCCGCTCGTGCTGATACCCGGCATCCAGGGACGCTGGCAGTGGATGCGGCCGGCCGTGCGGGCGCTTGCCGGGCACTTCCGGGTGGTCACGTTCTCGCTGGCCCCGCTTTCTGCGCGCGAGTCGAACGGCAGCGGCGCCCCGAGATTCGATCGCCAGGTGGACCAGGTGCTCGGCGCGATGGACGAGGCGGGCATCAGCAGGGCCGTCGTGTGTGGCGTGTCGTACGGCGGCCTGATAGCTGTCCGGCTGGCCGCCACGCGGCCGGCGCGCGTCGCATCCCTGGTGCTGGCGTCCACGCCGAGCCCGTTCTGGCGGCCTGACGACCGGGTGCGCCGCTACACGCGCGCGCCGTGGCTGTCTGCTCCTGCGTTCTTCCTCGGGGCTCCTGAGCGCTTGTGGAACGAAATCGGCGCCGCCCGCCCTGATGCGGGCGACCGCTGGCGCACGATGGCCGGCTACCTGCGGGAGATCGCCGCGCATCCGCCGTCTCCCGTGGCCATGGCTCGCCGGGTGGAGGCGCTGGCAGGCTGCGATCTCGCGAGCGACGCGAAGTCGGTTGCGGCCAGAGCGCTCGTCATCACCGGCGAAGAACGCCTCGATCGGGTGGTGCCGGTCGCCGGGACACGCGAGTTCCTGTCGCTGATCCCGGGCGCTGTCGGCTTCACCCTCGCAGGCACCGGGCACATCGGGCTGGTGACGAAGCCGGAGGAATTCGCGGCGGCGATCGCCCGGTTCGTATCGACCCCAGGCAAAGCTGGAGCTTTGCCCCACACTTGCGCCAAATCGTAAAATCGGAACAAATCGAAAAATTCCCAAATTCTTCCCTGATGATCCACCACATCCCCGGCCCCGCCGGCCGGCTCGAGGCGCTCGTTGACAACCCCGCCGCCCTCTGCACGACGGCGTTCGTGCCGGAAGGAGCAGAGCCGGATCCGGCTCTTCCGCCGCGTGCTGCCGTCGTGCTGGCCCACCCGCACCCTCTTTACGGCGGCAGCATGCACACGAAGGTGCTGTTCCAGGTGGCGAAGGCCTTCTGCCGCCTGAACTGCGCCGTGCTGCGCTTCAACTTCCGCGGCGTGGGCACGAGCGAGGGAACGTTCGCGAACGGCCTCGGCGAGGTGGAGGACTACTGGGCGGCGCTGGAGTTCATGGCGCAGCGCTACCCGGGTGTCCAGATGTGGGCCGGCGGCGTGTCGTTCGGATCGTGGGTGGGCACGACGGCGGGTGCCAACGACGATCGCGTCACCCGCCTGGTCGCCATCGCACCGCCGGTGACGATGTACGACTTCTCGAGCGTGGCGCGCTCGACGAAGCCGAAGTTCTTCATCAACGGCGAGCACGACGAGATCTGCCCGCTGCGCGCGCTGCGCGAGTTCTACGCGCACGCGGAGGAACCAAAAGACCTGGTGGTGGTCGAGGCGGCGAATCACCTCTTCGACGGGCACGTCAACGAGGTGACGGCGGCGGTCGAGGATCTCATGGGCGACGTCATTTCGGCCATTTCGCGATTGTCCGATTTTTCGATTTTGCCGCAACCATGCGACGACGAACGGCTCGACTCGAAAATCGGAGTCGCCAATCGCCATTGCAGTTCAAATTGATCGCCTGGTGGATCTTCGCCGATGCGCGTTATCACCATCCTCCTCCTCCTGCTGACTCGCTTCCCGGCCTGCAGCCCGAAGGCCCCGCCTGACGACTCCAAGTACGTCCAGGCGATCGAGCAGGCGCGGGCGCTGAAGGACGCGATGATGCATGCGCCGAACTCGCCGATCCCCGCGGACAAGCGCACGGTGTTCCTGCCGCTCGCCTACTTCCCCATCGATCCGGACTACGCCGTGCCAGCGAGCTTCGAGGAGGCCCCGCCCGGACAGCGCCCCCAGATGGACATGCAGACCTCGGCGAATCAGCCGCGCCGCGTGGAGAGAGTGGGCGTGCTCAAGTTCAGCCTGCAGGGCCAGCCCCTTCAGCTCGGGGCCTTCACGGAGCCCGGCGACCCGCCGGACCGGCTGTTCGTCCCGTTCGCCGATGCGACCACCGGGACCGAGACCTACCCGGCCGGCCGCTACCTGGACATCGAGCGGTCGCCAACCGGCATCTACATGGTGGACTTCAACAGGGCCTTCAACCCCTACTGCTACTACAACCCCACGTACGACTGCCCGTATCCGCCGAAAGAGAATCGCCTGCCGCTGCCCATCCGCGCGGGTGAGAAGATCAAGGGGCAGGCGCACCAATGACGGAAACGATTAACCGCCGAGACGCAGAGAACGCCGAGGCCCATCTCGATTCTCTGAGCGAAGAAGTAATCGGAGCGGCGATAGAAGTCCACCGCGCGACCGGTCCCGGACTTCTCGAATCCGCCTACGAGGAATGCTTGTGCCGGGAGCTTACTCTTCGAAATGTCCCCTTTAGACGCCAGCACCCGCTACCGCTGACGTACAAGGGTGTGAAGCTCGATTGTGGCTATCGCGTGGACCTGCTGGTTGCTGATGCCATCGCTGTCGAACTGAAGGTCGTGGAGCGTCTGGACGCAATTCACACCGCGCAGTTGCTAACGTACTTGAAGTTGGGCGGTTGGTCTGTCGGACTGTTGATCAACTTCAACGTTCCAGTGCTGAAATCGGGCATCAAGCGGGTCGTCAATAATTTTCCAGAAACCTCTGCGCTCTCGGCGTCTCGGCGGTGAATCTTCTTGGACGATTCGCTGGATTCGGTATCAAGCCGGTCGTCAACAATTCCAGAAGCCTCCGCGCTCTCGGCGTCTCGGCGGTGAACTCGCGTTGACGAAGTGTTCTGGCGATGCCACTTACTCTCCAAGCCGTTGTCTTCGACTACGACGGCGTGCTCGCCGACACTGAACCGCTGCACCTGCGCGCGTTCCAGGAGACGCTCGCGCCGCGCGGCATCGATCTCACCCGCCGCCGGTATTTCGAGGACTATCTCGGCCTGGACGACGAGGGGGTGTTTGGAGCGGTCACCGTCCAGCACGGCCTGGCGCTGGCCAGGAACGAGATTCGAGCGCTCGTGGAGGAGAAGGCGCAGCGATTCAAGGACATCTCCGCCACCGAGCGGGTGCTCTTCCCTGGCGCAGCCGAACGCCTGCGCAGCTGGAGCCGCCAGGTGGCCGTGGCAATCGCGTCCGGTTCCCTCCGCCACGAAATCGAGAGCGTTCTCGACGCCGAGGCGCTTCGCGATTACATCACCGTCATCGTGGCCGCTGGCGAGACCGCGAACGGGAAACCGGCGCCGGATCCCTACCTTCGCGCGCTCGAACTGCTCGGCCGGCTTCGCTCCGCCAGGCAGAACCGGCTCGACCCCGCGCGCACGGTCGCCGTCGAGGACTCTCCCTGGGGCATCGATTCTGCTCACGCCGCCGGCATGCTGGCAGTCGCGGTCACGACCAGCTACCCGGCCGCGCGGCTGAGCACCGCGGACGCCGTCCTGCCGGACCTGGCCAGCCTGGACCTCGACTTGCTCGACGCGATCGTTTGCAGGCGCCCACCTCCCCGAGGATAATACGGCCTCCTGCGGAGGCTCGAAAGCCGAGGCTGGCCCGCGCGAGGGCTGCAAAGCTGGCGCGTGGCGAGTGGCGACTGGACAATTCGTCAGTCGCCAATCGTCATTCGTCATTCGTCAATACCGTTGCTATGAAGCCGTCCGTCCTCGAGGAATTCCTTGCGACCGCCGGCCGGGGCGATCTGGCCCGGGCGGCGCTGGCGTTTGCGCGCATCGAGTACCCCTCGCTCGACGCATCTCCGTACCTCGCGGTGCTCGACGAGATGGGGGACGAGCTGCGCGAGCGGCTCGAAGCGCTCAACCGCTCCGGCAAGATGACACCGCTCACGCGGGTGGCGCTGATCAGCGATTACCTCTATGTCGAGCGCGCGCTCGCCGCGAACCGGCTGGCCTACAACGACCCACGCAACAGCTGCCTGAACGAGGTGCTCGACCGGCGTCTCGGCATCCCCATCAGCCTCGGCGTCGTCTACATGGAAGTCGCGCGGCGGGCGGGGTTTCGGGTCGAGGGCGTCAACTTCCCCGGCCACTTCCTCCTCACCTGCTCGGGAGACGACGATGCGCCGGACCTCGGGGAACCGATCGTCCTCGACCCGTTCAACCGCGGCGTGGTGATGAGCGAGCAGGACTGCCGCGACCTCCTGGAGTCGGTTGCCGGCGAGGACGTCGCCTTCGACCGCGCGCTGCTCGAGCCGGCGCCCGCGCAAGCCATTCTCGCGCGGATGGTCACCAACCTGAAGCGCGTCTACGTGACGCTGCACTCGTTTCCGCAGGCTCGCGACGCGACGGAACTGCTGGTCGCCCTCGATCCGGCAGACGCCACGCAGTTGCGCGACCGCGGCCTGCTCGCCTACCAGCTCCGCGACCTCCCGGCGGCGCTGCGAGATCTCCAGGAGTACCTCCAGCTGACCGCAGATCCGGAAGAGGGCGCCGGCGAGAACGACGAGGAGCGGGATCAGATCAAGGAGTACGTGAGGACGCTGAGGAAGAGAGTCGCAGACCTTAATTAGTCTACGATTCAGCAGAGTCTACGGAGCCCTGCTCCTTCCGAAGTTACTACGGCAGAGCTGCCGGACTCGGACAGGCGGCCTTGCGATCATCGTCGTCAAGCGTCAATCAGGGTCCTCAGTCCGTCCGTCCGTCAATCCGTCGTCATCGTCCGCCCCGCGAGGAGTTCCACATGCGATGTCCGAGTGACACGCGCGGCGATGGTACGTCATCGTCGCGATGCTGGCGGTCTGGGCAGCGGCGGTTGCCGCGCAGCAGGCGTCCGGCCAGAAGAAACCCATCACGCACGACGTCTACGACAGCTGGCGATCGATCCAGGGGACGAGGCTCTCTCGCGACGGCGGGTGGGTCGTCTATGCGCTGGTGGCACAGGAGGGCGACGGCGAGCTGGTCGTCCGCAACCTGAAGACGAACGCCGAGATCCGCCAGCCTCGCGGCCGCGACGCCTCCATCACCCCTGACGGCAAGTTCGTCGTCTTCACGATCGCGCCGCCACGCGCGGACGTGGACAAGGCAAAGAAGGACAAGAAGAAACCGGACGAGATGCCGAAGGCCGGCCTCGGCATCCTCGACCTGGGCACGGGCAAGGCCGTGACGCTTCGAGCGCGTCAAGAACTTCAAGATTCCCGAAGAGTCCGGGAAGTTCGTGGCGTACCTCTTCGAAGCGCCCGAGAAGAAGGCGGACGCGAAGGAAGAGAAGAAGGAAGAACCCAAGGCTGCCGAGGAGAAGAAGGACGCCGTCAAGAAGAAGAAGGAGAAGAAGAAGGACCCGGGCACCGAGCTGGTGGTGCGCGACCTGGCCGCCGGCACCGAGACGAAGGTGGCCGAGGTGGTGGACTACGCGTGGGGCAAGAACGGCGACTGGCTCGCCTACGCGGTGTCCTCCAAGAAGCCCGAGAACGACGGCGCGTACGCCAGGAAGATGGCGGACGGCTCGGTGAAGCCGCTCATGACCGGCCTCGGCAACTACAAGCAGCTGGCCTTCGACGAGGCGGGCACACAGGTGGCCTTCGTGAGCGACCGCGACGACTACAAGGCCGACGCGTCGCCCTACCGCCTCTATCACTGGGCGCCGCCCGCCGAGAAGGCGGTCGAGATCGCCGCCCTCGGAAACGCGGGCATGCCCAAGGCGTCGTCAGTGAGCGAGAACGGCCGGCCGGAGTTCTCGAAGGACGGCACGCGGCTCTTCTTCGGCACGGCGCCCGCACCAAAGGCGGAACCCGAGGACGCGCCGGACGCCGTGAAGGTGGACCTCTGGCACTGGAAGGACCCGGAGCTGCAGCCGATGCAGAAGGTCCGCGCCGACGAGGAGAAGAAGCGCAGCTACCGCGCGACGGTCTCGCTCAAGGACAAGAAGGTCGTCTCGCTCGCCGATGCGGACATGCCCGACCTGCGCCTCAACGAGGACGGCACGCGGGCCCTCGGGCAGTCCAACGTCCCGTATCGGCAGCTTGTCTCGTGGGACGGCGATTACGCGGACTTCTACACCATCAACCTGGCAGACGGCGCGCGCAAGAAGATCGTCGAGAAGGCGCACTTCGGGACGACGCTGTCGCCTTCCGGCAACTACGCCCTCTACTTCGACCACAAGGACGCCAACTGGTACGTCGTGAAGACGGCGGATGGCAAGGTGACGAAGCTCACCGACAAGTCGATGGGCGTCCGCTTCGACGACGAAACGTCGAACACGCCGGAGCCTCCGCGCGCCTGGGGCGTCGCCGGGTGGACCGAAGGCGAACGCTCGGTGCTCGTCTACGACCGGTACGACATCTGGGAACTGCGCCCGGACGGCACGTCGCCGCGCATGATTACCAGCGGCGCCGGGCGGAAGCAGAAGCTCGTGTTCCGCTACCAGCGGACCGACGCAGAGGAAGGCGGCGGCGGGCCGGCGGCCGGACGCGGACGCCGCGCGGCAACGGACGAGGAGCCGATCAAGCTGGACAAGCCGCTGCTGTTGCTCACCGCAGACGACACGACGAAGGCGACTGGCTACTACAAGGTCGCCGTGCCGCCAATTGCTCCTCCGGCGGCCGAGACAAAGGCCAAGAAACCCGGCGGAAAGGCCACGAAGGTCGAAGCGGCACCGGCAGTCTCCGCCACCGTCACTGACCCCGTCAAGCTCGTGATGATGGACAAGCTGGTGGGCGGGTTCGTCAAGGCGAAGAACGCCGACACGGTCGTCCTCACCGAGCAGCGCTTCGACGAGGCGCCCAATCTCTGGGTGACGGACACCAACCTCACCGCCCCGCGCAAGATCAGCGATGCCAATCCGCAGATGGCGCAGTACGTTTGGGGCAAATCAGAGTTGATCGACTACACCAACGCGGACGGCGTCGCGCTGCGGGCGATCCTGACGAAGCCCGAGAACTTCGACCCGTCGAAGAAATACCCGATGATGGTCTACATCTACGAGGAGCTGACGGACGGCCTGCACCGGTTCGTCGCCCCGGGCCCCGGGACCAGCATCAACGTCACGCGCTTCGTCAGCAACGGCTACATCGTCCTCCAGCCCGACATCGTCTACGACCATACGGGCTACCCGGGGCAGGCGGCGCTCAAGTGCGTCATCCCGGCGGTGCAGCGCATGGTATCGATGGGGTACGTCGATCCGAAGCGGATCGGCATCCAGGGCCACTCGTGGGGCGGCTACCAGATCACCTACCTGATCACCCAGACCGACATGTTCCGCGCGGTCGAGGCCGGGGCGTCGGTGAGCGACATGGTCAGCGCGTACGGCGGCATCCGCTGGGGCACCGGCATGTCGCGGGCGTTCCAGTACGAGAAGACGCAGAGCCGCATCGGCGCGCCGCCGTGGGAGCGGCCGCTCGCGTTCATCGAGAACTCGCCGATCTTCTGGGTGGAAAAGGTCAACACCCCCTACCTGACGATCCACAACGACGACGATGACGCGGTGCCGTGGTACCAGGGCATCGAGTTCTTCTCGGCGCTGCGGAGGCTCGGGAAGGAAGGCTACATGTTCGTGTACAACGGCGAGAAGCACGGCCTTCGGGAGCGCGACAACCAGAAGCACTGGACCGTGCACCTGTGCGAGTTCTTCGACTACTACCTGAAGGACGCGCCGCGCCCGTCGTGGATGGACACGGGCGTGCCGTACCTCGAAAAGGGCAAGCGGGACGTGGCGCCGCTGTTCAAGGGGACGGACGGGAAGAAGTAGGCAGTAGCGTAGGCAGTAGGCAGTAGGCAGTAGGCAGTAGGCAGTAGGTGGCGAGCTTGCGCCTCAGCCAGCTGCCTGCTGCGGGCTACTGCCTGCTACCCTGCCTGCCGCTCGCCGCCTGCTGCTGTCACGGTTTTTTCAAATTTCCGTAGTGGCGCATTCATGGCTTTGAATTGGCCACAGCGCGGTCAACTGGTATACTGCGCCTTCTGGCGCGAATGGTCGTGTTTCGCTTTTCGTTCTCCAGCCCGGCCATTTGGCACGCTGCCTGCTCATCGTTATGTCGGGTCCTGATACTCTCTCGCTTCGCTGAATTTTCGTTCGGCGGCGTCGCTCATCCTCGCGTTGGCGTCCTTATTCCTCGCCTCGGCGTCGGTTCCCTTAGGCGGCGTCGGTTCCCTTCGGTCGGTCGGCGGTTCGCTGCGGCGGCGTCTGGCCCCCTCGGCGGCGTGCCCCCAATCCTCGGCTTCCACCGTTAACTTCGTCGCACTCGTTACGAGCCTGTTTCGTCCGCCCGCGCCTTGGCTCTGAGCGCTGGTGGGCTCGGCGTCGAACGCGTGGGTTCCCGCACATCCAGGAGGATTGCATGAGGCTCCGTCTCGTCCTGTTACTGGCCGTCGCTGTCGCCGCAATCGCGGCGCCCGGGCTTGCGCAGCAGCCTGGTGAAATCTTCGGCAAGGTGTCCGACGCGTCGGGCGCGGTGATGCCGGGCGTCACCGTCACCCTGTCCGGTCCCCGCCTGCTGCAACCGATGACCGCCGTCAGCAGCGCGACGGGCACCTACCGGTTCCCCGGCGTGGCCATCGGCACTTATGTCGTCAAGTTCGAACTGGCCGGCTTCAAGACGCTGGTGCGCGACGGCATCCGCGTGGAGATCGGCGCGAACGTCCAGATCAACGCCGCCCTCGAGATCTCCACCGTCCAGGAGACGGTCACCGTCAGCGGTGAAACGCCGGTGGTGGACCTGCGCGACACGAGCAAGACCAGCCGGTTCACGCAGGAGACCCTCCAGAGCATCCCGTCCGCGCGCGACCCGTGGGTCATCATCGAGCAGGCGGCCGGCGTGGCGATGGACCGCCAGAACGTCGGCGGCAGCGCGTCGGGCCAGCAGTCCAACTTCGTCGCCCGCGGCGCCGCCATGGCGCAGCAGAAGTGGAACCTGGACGGCGTGGACATCACGGACATGTCCGCGACGGGCGGCTCGCCGATCTACTTCGACTTCGACTCGTTCGAAGAGATGCAGATCTCGGCGGGCGGCGCGGACGTGACGATGCAGTCGCCGGGCGTCGGCGTGAACCTGGTGACCAAGAGCGGCACGGACCGCCTGAAGGGCTCGGGCCGCTACTACGTGACCGACGACAAGTTCCAGTCGGTCAACGTCACCGACGAACTGCGGAAGCAGGGAGCGGCCACGGGCAACCCGATTCAGAACATCAAGGATTACGGCTTCGAGGTCGGCGGTCCCGATCAAGAGGGGCCGCGCCTGGTTCTGGGGCGGCATCGGCAAGCAGAACGTCAACGTCGGCATCAACAACTTCTACAAGGACACGCCAGAGTGTCAGACGATGAAGGCCGCCATGGCGAAGGATCCTCTCAGCTATTCGATTGAGGACACCCGCGGCTGCCTGAACAGCGACACCACGCTCCTGAACAACTACAACGCGAAGGTGGCGTTCGAGACCTTCAAGAACAACCAGTTCTCGTTCCTGTTCAATGCGGCAGAGAAAGTCCGCAACGCGCGCGACGCCTCGGACCTCCGGCCGCTGGAGACGACGTACCGGCAGCTGGGTGTCACACGCCCGGATCTCGGCTCGAGCTGGTGGAAGACCGGCATGCCGAAGACCTACAAGTGGAGCGACCGCCACATCATGAGCGACCGCTGGCTGGTGGAGGGCTCGTACGCGCACGTCGGCAACAACTTCGCGCTGACGTTCCACGACGAGAGCCTGCGCGACGTGCAGCCGCTCTACGAAACGACCACTGGGGCGTGGGCACGCTCCTACAACGAGTCGGTGTACGTGCGGCCGACCGACAGCATCGACTTGATGACGACCTACTTCATGCCGGGCGTCCTGGGCGGCGACCACGCGTTCAAGGCCGGGTTCAAGTACCGCAACGACATCGCGCACTCGGAGACGAGCTACGGGGGCACCGCCTACGGGCGCGTCACCAACGGCGCCGCGGTCGAAGCGCAGCTCTACCGCCTCGGCCTCACCGAGTACGGCCTGCGCAACCGGAACTTCTACCTCCAGGACACCTTCAGCCGGAAGAAGATGACGCTGCTCCTGGGCCTGCGCTACGACTACCAGACGGACTACGCGAACCCCGCGACCGTCGACGCGTCGCCCTTCTTCGGCCAGACTACCTTCGCGGGTGTCTATGGCGGCGTCACGTACACCGGCGCGCCGTTCAACCAATTGCCGACCATCAGCTTCCCCGGCGCGGAAGCCGGCGTGGCCTTCAAGAACTGGTCGCCGCGGCTGGGGGTCACCTACGATCTCCTCGGCAACGGGCGAAACGTGTTGAAGTTCAATTACGCCCGGTACGTCAGCCAGCTCGGCACCGGGGGCATCTCGAGCACCTACAACACCGTCGTGACGACCTACGTTCGCTACCCGTGGGTTGACCTCAACAGCGACAAGGTCATCCAGGCGAATGAGATTGTCCTCAGGTCGGTACCGCTCAGCTCCACGAGCGGATACGACTACAACAACCCGTCGAAGACGTCGACCACCGGCAAGGTGGACCCGGGCCTGAGTCAGGACCATTCAGACGAGATCCTGGTCAGCTTCGACAAGCAGCTGAGCAACGACTTCGCGGTGAGCGCCAGCTATATCTGGCGCAAGTACTCGAACTTCACATGGTCGCCGACCGACAACTGGAGCTCGGCGAACTATACGGCCGTTCAGTGGACGCCGCCGGCCTCGGCGTGCCCCGCCGGCGCGTCTTGCCCGGCCGTCACGTACTACCAGCCGACCAGCCAGCCGCCGGTCACCTACACGTACACCAACCAGCCTGACTACTGGCGCAACTACAACGGGTTCGAGCTGTCGGCGCGCAAGCGGATGTCCAAGAGCTGGATGATGAACGCCAGCTACTCGTACAACAACGCGCCGGTACACTACGGCTCCGCGGCGGCGTACCAGGATCCGACCAACGTCATGTCGTCGTTCAACGGCGGGCAGTATGCGCCGGAGTCCACGTCGAGCGGCCTCGGCAACGTCTTCGTCAACCAGAAGTGGATCTTCCGGATGTCGGGCGCCTACACGCTGCCGCTGTGGCAGATTGGCGTGGCCGCAAACTATAACGCGCGCAGCGGCAACCCGTACATCCGATCGGTCCTCTCTCCGACCCGCCCGTTCAGCGCCGGCCAGGCGACCGTGTATCTCGACAAGCGAGGTGACGTGCGCCTGCCGAACTTCCAGAACGTGGACTTCCGCGTGGACAAGCCGTTCACCATCGCGGGGCGCGTGAAGGTGTCGGCCAGCATGGACATCTTCAACCTGTTCAACGGCAGCACGACGCTGTCGATGCGCGGCGGCCAGAACGCGAGCAACGCGAACACCATCAGCTCGCTGCTCGCTCCGCGCGTCATGCGGTTCGGCGTGAGGGCGACGTTCTAGGGGCGTCGACCGTCAACCGTCAACCGTCAACGGTCAACGGTTAACGGTTGACGAAAAAGGGGCGCCGGGGAGCACTCTCCGGCGCCCGGTTCTTCGTTTTCCGTTCTCCGTTTTCCGTGTCCGCTGTCAGCTGACGGCTGTCCGCTGTTGCTGTTCGTCTGCTTTCTTGAATCAGCCCATCCAAACTTTTGAACCAGGATGAGCCTGGCGGAAGCTTGCTCCTTGGGTCCCTCCTCGTTTTCACCGAGCATTTCGCCGCCCGCTGTGCAGCAGACGGGCTGGCACGGGCCGTGCTGCCAAGTCTGGCGGCGTAATTTGTCCGACTCGGCCCCCCGGGATCCCAGGTAACAACCGTTCGGCGCACACGGCGTTCGGCGCATCCGGCGTTCGGCGTTGTCGTCGTCTCGGCGTTCGCGGACCCACCATACCCCGGCCAGCGCGGAGTCGTGGACGTCCCACACCTGGCTGCGGCCCGTTCGAGTCCTCAGGGCGTCAACCGTTAACCGTTAACCGTTAAGCGTTCAGCGTCGACCGCTCAGCGTCGGCTGACAACGCTCGCCGGCCGACGTTTGCTGATAACGCTCGACGGCTCGACGAACGCTCGACGCTCAACGCTCGACGCTCAACGCTCAACGCTCAACGCTCAACGCTCAACGCTCGACGCTCAACGCTCACGCTCGGCGCATCGCTCGTATTCGGGGCGTCCCCGGCGGTGATATCCGCCGGCCGCCCGCAGCCGTTGTTGTCGTAGGTTTCGCAGCCTCGGAGGAGAATCGCATGAAGGCTCGTCTGGCTTTGGTAATCGCCCTGGCACTCATCGCCATGGCGGCGCCCGGGTTTGCGCAGCAGCCCGGTGAGATTTTCGGCAAGGTCGCCGACGCGTCGGGCGCCGTGATGCCCGGCGTCACCGTCACCCTCTCCGGTCCCCGGCTGCTGCAGCCGATGACCGCCGTCAGCAGCGCCACGGGCACGTACCGGTTCCCGGGCCTGGCCGTCGGCACCTACGCGGTCAAGTTCGAGCTGGCCGGCTTCAAGACGTTCGTCCGCGACGGCATCCGCGTGGAAATCGCCGCGAACGTTCAGATCAACGCCGCGCTCGAGATCTCCACCGTGCAGGAAACGGTCACGGTCAGCGGCGCGACGCCGGTCGTCGACCTGCGCGACACCAGCAAGACCAGCCGGTTCACGCAGGAAACGCTCCAGAGCATCCCGTCCGCGCGCGACCCGTGGGTCATCATCGAGCAGGCGGCCGGCGTGGCGATGGACCGCCAGAACGTCGGCGGCAGCGCGTCGGGCCAGCAGTCCAACTTCGTGGCCCGCGGCGCCGCGATGTCGCAGCAGAAGTGGAACCTGGACGGCGTGGACATCACGGACATGAACGCGACCGGCGGCTCGCCGGTCTACTTCGACTTCGACTCGTTCGAAGAGATGCAGATCTCGGCGGGCGGCGCGGACGTCACGATGCAGTCGCCGGGCGTCGGCGTGAACCTGGTGACCAAGAGCGGCACCGACAGGCTGAAGGGCTCGGGCCGCTTCTACGTGACCGACGAGAAGTTCCAGGCCGTCAACGTCACCGACGAACTGCGCAAGCAGGGCGCGGCGACGGGCAACCCGATCCAGAACATCAAGGACTACGGCATCGAGATGGGCGGGCCGATCAAGAAGGGCCGCGCGTGGTTCTGGGGCAGCATCGGCAAGCAGAACGTCAACGTCGGCATCAACAACTTCTACAAGAGCACGCCGGAATGCCTCGCCATGAAGGCGACGCCGCTCAATTACTCGATCGAGCAGCTGCGCGGCTGCCTCAACACCGACCAGACGCTCCTCAACAACTACAACGCCAAGATCGCGGTCGAGACCTTCAAGAACAACCAGTTCTCGTTCCTCTTCAACGGTGCGGAGAAGGTCCGCAACGCCCGCGACGCGTCCGACCTGCGGCCGGAAGAGACCACGTACCGCCAGATGGGCGTCACCCGCGCGGATCTCGGCTCGAGCCTCGTGGAAGACCGGGATGCCCAAGACCTACAAGTGGAGCGACCGCCACATCATCAGCGACCGCTGGATGGTGGAGGGCTCGTACGCCCACGTCGGCAACAACTTCGCGCTGACGTTCCACGACGAGAGCCTGCGCGACGTGCAGCCGCTCTACGAGACGACGACGCAGGCCTGGGCGCGCAGCTACCAGGAATCGGTATACGTCCGTCCGACCGACAGCATCGACCTGACGAGCAGCTACTTCCTCCCGGGCGTCGGCGGCGGCGACCACGCCTTCAAGTTCGGCTTCAAGTACCGCAACGACGGCGCGTTGACGCAGAACATGTACGGCGGCGACGCCTACGCCCGCGTCACCAACGGCGCACCGGTCGAGGCGCAGATCTACCGGCGCGGCAACTACAACTACGAGCTGCACAACCGGAACCTCTACGTCCAGGACACCTACAGCCGGAAGAAGCTGACGATCATCGGCGGCCTCCGCTACGACTACCAGACGGATGCCGCGTCGGCGACCGGCGATCGACGCATCGCCGTTCTACGGCCAGCCCACCTACGCCGGGCGTCTATAAGCGGCGTCGACGTACGCCGGCGCGGCGTTCAACCAGCTGCCGGCTCTCAGCTTCGGCGGCAAGTCGGCCGGCGTCCCCTACAAGACCTTCTCGCCGCGCGTCGGCGTCACCTACGACCTGACCGGCAACGGCAGGAACGTGGTGAAGTTCAACTACGCGAAGTACGTCGAACAGCTCGGCAGCGGCGGCCTCGCCTACGTCTACAACACCGTGACCACGACCTACGTGCGCTACCCGTGGGTGGACGTGAACGGCGACAAGTTCGTCCAGGCGAACGAGGTCGTCCTCACGGCCGACGCCGCTCTGCTACAGAGCGGCTACAACTACAAGAACCCGTCGCAGACCACCACCACGGGCACCATCGACCCGAACCTCACGCCGAGCCGCACCGACGAGATCCTCTTCAGCTTCGACCGGCAGCTCAGCGCCGACTTCGCGGTGAGCGGCAGCTACATCTGGCGGAAGTACGCGAACTTCTGCTGGTCCGACACGACCGACTGGGACACCAGCAACTACAAGGCGGTCCAGTGGACGCCGGCCGCGTCGGCCTGCCCGGCGGGCGCGTCGTGCCCGACGGTCACCTACTACGAGCCGACCAGCCAGATCCGCCGGTCACTACGTGCTGACCAACGAGCCCGGCTACTCGCGCAACTACTCCGGCTTCGAGCTGTCCGCCCGCAAGCGGATGTCGAAGAGCTGGATGATGAACGCGAGCTACTCGTACAACGACGCCCCGGTGCATTACACCGAGGGCCAGGGCTACGAGGATCCGACCAACATCATGTCGTCGCTCAACGGCGGTCAGTACGCGCCGGAGTCGACGTCGAGCGGCCTTGGCAACGTGTTCGTCAACGCCAAGTGGATCTTCCGCCTGTCGGGCGCCTACACGCTGCCGATCTGGCAGATTGGCGTCGCCGCCACCTACAACACCCGCAGCGGCTATCCCTACATCCGCTCGGAACTCTCGCCCACGCGGCCGTTCAGCGCGGGCCAGGCCACGGTCTATCTCGACAAGCGCGGCGACGTGCGCCTGCCGAACTTCCAGACCATCGACTTCCGGCTGGACAAGCCCTTTACGCTGTTCAACCGGCTGAAGCTGTCGGCGAGCATGGACATCTTCAACCTGCTCAACGGCAACACCACGCTGTCGATGCGCGGCGGTCAGAACGCCACCAACGCGAACACGATCAGCTCGCTGCTGGCGCCTCGCGTGTTCCGCTTCGGCGTCCGCGCAACGTTCTAGGAAGGCTCAAGGCTCAAGGCTCTAGGGCTCTAGGCTCTAGGCCGGCACAACAAGGGGCGCGGAGGTCTTCTCCGCGCCCCCTCTCTTTATCAGCCTGCTCGCGACCGTCTTCTTCTCGGCCTGCCGCGATCCGGGTTTCTGCATCATCGGTTCAAGAAAGCCTGCGTCGCCACGTTAGCCCTGCCGCAAATCCTTCACGAAAACGTCACGAAAGCGCGTGGCACGGCGGCTGCTCTCCGGTCCCCGGGTTTCTCGAACAGTTCGACCAACGAAGGAGTGAGCGATGAAGAGCCCCCTTTTCGCGCTCCTGGTCTTCGTGCTGGCCGTCTCTTCGGCGGGGCCGGCCAACGCCCAGGTCCAGGGCGGAACAATTTACGGGACAGTCGTCGACGAGCAGGGCGCGGTGCTGCCGGGCGCCATCGTGACGCTCACGGGCACCGACATCACGCAGACACGAACCACCGGGACTGACGGCAACTACCGGTTCCTGAACCTGCCGCCGGGCAGCTATACCGTTTCGGTGACCCTCGCCGGGTTCACCAAGACGGTCCGCGAGCAGATCCAGGTCCGCGTGGGCTTGAAC
This sequence comes from uncultured Acidobacteriota bacterium, assembly GCA_963724775.1. GTDB lineage: Bacteria > Acidobacteriota > Vicinamibacteria > Vicinamibacterales > Fen-181 > CAVRWB01. The sequence goes on along the minus strand of CAVRWB010000004.1, from coordinate 272,139 downwards.
TCCGAGGTGCCCTTCACGCTTGAAGCTCGCAGGGGTCGAGCAGAGCGTGAACGTCACCGCGGAGTCGCCCCTCGTCGACCCCAAGACCACCGGGACGTCGACCAACTTCACCCAGGCCGAGCTCTCGGCCGTTCCCACGTCGCGCGACCCATGGGCGTTGCTGCGCACGGTGCCTGGCGTGATGGTGGACCGCGTCAACATCGCCGGCAACGAGACCGGGCAGCAGTCCAACTTCCAGTCGAAAGGGACGCGCCCGCAGGATGCCGTCTGGACGATGGACGGGGTGATCATCACCGACCAGGCGGCAATCGGCGCGTCGCCGACCTACTTCAACTACGACAACTTCGACGAGGTGCAGGTATCCACCAGCGGCCAGGACATCCGGCAGCCGACAGGCGGCGTCGGGTTGAACTTCGTGGTGAAGCGCGGCACCAATCAGTTCAGGGGCGGGGCGCGCGGCTACTTCACGAACGACTCGCTCGAGGGCGAGAATCTCCCGGGCGAGCTGAAGGCGCTGGGCGTGACGCCGGACAAGGCCGATCACAACCAGCAGATCTCGGACTACGGGTTCGAGCTGGGCGGTCCCATCGTGCGCGACCGCGCCTGGGTCTATGGGTCCCTTTCCTACCAGGACATCCAGGTGTACCGGCGGGCGACCAGTGCAATCGATCGCACCAAGCTGAAGAACTACGATGTGAAGGGAACCTGGCAGGCGACCAAGAAAGACATGGTCAGCGTGCTGTGGTTCCTGGGGGACAAGCAGAAGAACGGGAGGAGCCCGGGGACCGCCGGCATCAACTTCGACGCGCCGACGGCAACGTGGAACCAGGCGGACGCGTTCACGGACAACGCGCCCCACGGCCTCTGGAAGATCGAGGACAACCACACGTTCGGCTCCAGCCTGTTCGTCACCGGGAAGTACGCCTACTACAACACGGGCTTCGGCCTGGTGCCGATCGGCGGGCTGGACACGAACGCGGGCGAGAGCCTCGTCCTCGGCCGGTCGTTCGGCTCGACGAGGCAGAGCCTGTTCAAGCGGCCGCAGCACTCGGTCTCGGCCGACGGCAACTACTTCCACGAGATCGGCGGCACGTCGAACGAGTTCAAGTTCGGCGGCATGTGGCGGCGGTCCGACGCGCTGTCCAACACGATCTGGCCGGGCAACATGATGCGCGCGCTGGAGAACTCGGCGACCGATACCAGGGCGCGCGTGTACCGCGAGGGCAACGGCACCAACCGCGTGCAGTTCTTCAACGTGTACATCGGCGACACGCTGTCGCTCGGGCGGGCGACCGTGGACGCCGGCGTGCGCTACGACCGGCAGTGGGGCAGCGCGCTCCCGAGCAGCGCCGTCGCCAACGCGGCGTTTCCCGACCTCGTGCCGGCGATCACCTTCGCCGGCTACCGGGCGCCCTTCACATGGAACAACGTCTCGCCTCGCGCCGGCGTGACCTACGCGCTCGACTCCAGGAGCAAGACGATTGCGCGGGCGAGCTTCAGCCGCTATGCCGGCCAGCTCGAAACGGGGATTATCGGCTTCAGCAACCCGAGCGGGTCGAACGGCTACGTGGACGTCCCGTGGAAGGATCTGAATGGCGATCACCTCGCGCAGTCCGAGGAGGTGGACATCAGCCGGATCCTGGCGTTCGGCGGCGGGTTCGACCCGGCCAACCCGACCGCGGTCGCGTCGGCCGACAAGGTGGACCCGGGTCTCAAGGCGCCGGTCACGACCTCGGTGGTCGTCGGGCTCGATCGCGAGCTGATCCCCAACCTGGCGGTGCAGGTCAGTTACAGCTACACGCGTACCGAGCAACTACAACGGCAACTTCACCGCCTTTTTCACGCCCTGGAACGGCTTGACGACGGCTGACTACCTGGCTGGCCCGTCGCTGACCGGGACGATCCCGGGGACCGGCGAGGCCTACGATATCCCGACCTTCCTGCCGGATCCGGCGAAGGTGAAGGCGCTCGGCAACAGCCGTCTGCTTTCCAACCAGCCCGGGTACTACAGCTACTACAACGGGGTGGAGGTCTCGGTGGTGAAGAGGATGGCGAACCGGTGGATGATGCGGGTCGGCACTGCCTACAATCTCCCGAAGGAGAACTACGGCTCCACGCCGCGCAACGACGCGGGCAACCCGACCCGGACCGACCTGAATCCGCTGGTCAACGGCGGCCCGTTCGTCGTCCGTAGCGGCGGCAGCGGGTCCGGCGACATCTTCATCGCCGCGAGGTGGCAGTTCAACGTCAACGGCGTGTACACGTTCCCCTGGGACATCAACGTCGGCGCGAATGTCTTTGGGCGCCAGGGGTACCCGTTCCCGGTCTACCGCTCGGCCGCGCTCGGCCTGGACGGCACGTACCGGATCCTCTTGACGCCGGAGATCGATTCGGAGCGCCTGAAGAACCTCTGGGATACGGACCTGCGCGTGTCGAAGACGATCAACGCGGGGCGCGGAAGAGTGGAGCTGATCGCCGACCTGTTCAACGTGTTCAACGCGAACACCGAGCTGGTGCGCAACCGGAACGCGGCGTCTACGTCCTTCCGGCAGCTGTCGCAGAACCTGAGCCCGAGAATCGTCCGGTTCGGCCTCAGGGTGGGATTCTAGGAGGGCTCAGGGTTCAGGGAAGGCTCAGGGCTTAGGGCTTAGGGCTCAGGGCTTAGGCCGGAGGGGCGCTGCGGACCTTGGTCGCCAGCGCCCCTTCTTCTTCGCCGCTGCCCGCTGCCTGCTGCCAGCTCTCCCTGTCCGCTACTCCTGCGGCGCAGCCGCAACCGTCGTCCTCGCGAGTTCGTCGTACAGATACGCCGACGCGATGATCCCGCCGTAGAAATTCCCCAGGTCCAGCTTCTCGTTCGGCGCGTGCGCGTTCTCGTCGGGGAGGCCGAAGCCGAAGAGGACCGTCGGCGCGTTCAGCTCCGACTGGAATGTCGAGACGACGGGGATCGAACCGCCTTCGCGCGTGTAGACCGGCGTCTTGCCGAACCCCAGCTCGATTGCCCTGGCCGCGGCCTGGACGAACCGGTTGTCGAGCTCCGTCATCCACGGCTTGCCGCCGTGCATTCGCGTCACCTTCAGCTCGACGCTCTTCGGCGCGACCTTCCGCACGTAATCCTCGAACAACTGCAGCGATCTTGTCCGGGTCCTGGTTCGGCACCAGGCGCATGCTGATCTTCGCCATCGCGACCGCGGGGATGACGGTCTTCGCGCCCTCGCCCGTGAAACCGGAAAGCAGGCCGTTCACCTCGAATGTCGGCCGGGCCCACGTGCGCTCGAGCGTCGAATACCCGGTCTCGCCGTGCAGTTTCGGCGCGCCGAGGCCCTTGCGGTACTGCTTCTCGTTGAACGGCAGGCGCTTGAACTCCTCGCGCTCCCTCTCGGTCAGCGGCCGCACGTCGTCGTAGAACCCCGGGATCTTGACGTGGCCGCCGCGATCCTTCATCTGCGAGAGCACCTGGGCGAGCACGAAGGCGGGGTTGGCCACCGCGCCGCCGAAGGACCCCGAGTGCAAATCGCTCGTCGTGCCGCGGAGGTCGATCTGGAAGTACGACAGGCCGCGCAGGCCGTAGCAGATCGACGGCACGCCCTTGTCGAACATCGCCGAGTCGGAGATGACGACGACGTCGCAGGCGAGTTCGTCCTTGTGCTCGCGGATGAACTGGTCGAGGTTGGGGCTCCCGATTTCCTCCTCGCCCTCGAAGATCGCACGGACGTTGATGGGCAGGCGCCCGTCCTGCCGCAGGTACGCCTCGATGGCCTTGAGGTGCACGAACAGCTGGCCCTTGTCGTCGGTGGCGCCGCGGGCGAACAGCTCGTTGTCGCGGACGGTTCCCTCGAAGGGGGGCGACTGCCAGAGTTCGAGCGGGTCCACCGGCTGCACGTCGTAGTGCCCGTAGAAGAGAACCGTCGGGGCGCCAGGCGCGTTGAGCCAGTCGCCGTAGACGACCGGGTTGCCGGCCGTGTCGATCATCCGCACGTTCTCCAGCCCGACGGCCCGCATCTGGTCGGCCGTCCATTCGGCGCACCGGCGCATGTCTTCGCGATGTTCGGGCAGAGCGCTCACGCTGGGAATGGCGAGGTACTGTTTGAGTTCCTCGATGTAGCGGTCGTGGCTGGTGTTGATGAAGTCGATCACGGTTGGATTCATGGGTGGCTCCAGATCAGCGGAAGTGGACACGACCCTCCATTATTTCTCGATTTCACGATTTTGCGATTTTTCGATTTGGCAGGCCACGACAACAACCACGAAGGACGCGAAGGCGCACGAAGGGGAGATTACAGATCCGCCCCCGACTCCGCCCACGGCTGTGACCACCATCAACACCGTGATCACCAAGAAAATGCGGTCAACACTGCATCCTTCGGGTGACGGGAGGGGTCTTCGCCGGCCGGCCACCATCACATGAACAGCGGTGGCCGGACCGGGCGCGAGAGGGCGAAAGCGCGAAGGCAAGAGACGAGGTGGATCGGTCGTCTTTCGCCTTCGCGCTTCCGTCCTCTCGCTCGCGCCGTGGTGAGCTTGTCGCCCCTCGACTATGCTCGGGGCGACCCTGAGCCTGCCGAAGGGTCGAACCACGGCGCCGAAGACCGCCGCGGCTGTCTGTCCGCCTTCGTGGTCTTCGTGTCCTTCGTGGTTGGACTCGTGGACACGCGACAGTGGGACTCGGTCTTTCGTTCTTGGTGGTGTCGTCGTCCGGAGCGGGATCTGTGTTGGCGAGCTTGATCATCCGCGTGCTGCCCGACCGGCAGCGCTCAGACCCCTCAAGTGCCGCCGAAGCCGATGGTCACCTTCTCGCCATCGACGATCACTGGCACCTCCCGGCTCCCCTTGCTGAAGCCGAGCATCCGCTCGAGGGCGGCCTTGTCCTTTTTGACGTTGACGTACTGGAACTCCACACCGCGCCTGGCGTAGTCCGCACGGGCCGCCTGCGTGTAGGGTCAGGTATCCTTGCCGAAGATGTAGACCATAGGGACATCGTACAACGGTTGAGCGTTGAGCGTTGAGCGTTGACCGTTAACCGTTCAGCGTTGACCGTTCAGCGTTGACCGTTCGGCGTTTCGCGCCCAGCGCTCGTACGGTTAACGCATGACGGTCGACGGTCAACGCTTAAGCCACAACCGCTGGATCGGTCCTGGCGGCTCCGCCCCTCAAGCCGGCGGCCGCGACGATGGCCGCCAGCAGCATGAGCGCGGCCGAGCTCATGTAGGGCATGCTGGCGCCGAAGCGGTCGTAGAGGAAGCCTCCCCAGGCGGGGCCGGCGATGCGCGCGAGGCTGGCCAGCGACTGCGACACGCCGAGAACGCCGCCCTGGTCCTCCGGGTCCGAGCCCTGGGAGATCAGCGATACGAGCGACGGGCTGTTGAACCCCATGCCGACGGCCAGGACTCCATTCGCGAGAAAGAGCATCGGCAGCGAGAACGACAAGGGAATGAGCGCGAGGCCGCACGCCATGACGACGATCGCCACCGGGACGAGCCGCCGTTCGCCAACCAGCTTGACCATCCGGCCAACCAGGCCGCCCTGGACGATCGAAAGCACGATCCCGACGTAGGCGAAGAGGTAGCCGATCGATTCCTCGGTGAACCCGAAGCGCTTTTGGCTGAACAGGGCGAACGTGGTCTCGAAGCCCGAGAAGGAAGCGACGACCAGGAAGTAGACCCCCAGCAGCACGGGCAGCGTGGGGCGCAGAAGCGCCTTGCGGAGCGCTTCGAGCCGCGAATGGGCGGCACGCGCCGTCGCCGGGATGTGCGCGGGCCGGGACTCGGGCAGGAGGAACCAGGCGGCGGCGAAATTCGCGATTGCGAGCGCCGCCGCGAACAACGGCGGGACGGCGTGGCCCCATCGGCTGAGGAATCCGCCGATGGCCGGGCCGAAGATGAACCCGAGGCCGAACGCCGCCCCCAACACGCCCATGCCCTTCGCGCGATTCTGCGCGGTCGTCGTGTCGGCGATGAAGGCCTGCGCGGTCGAGACGGTGGCGCCGGCAATGCCGGCGAAGATGCGCGACGCGAACAGGAGCGGAAGCGACCCGGCCAGGCCGAAGAGCAGGTAGGACCCGAACGACCCGAACAGGCCGAGCAGCAGGATCGGCCGCCGGCCGACTCGGTCGGACAGCCGGCCCCAGATCGGCATGAAAATGAACTGCATCAGCGAGAACGACGCCGACAGCATCGCGACCGTCTCGGCGCTCCCGCCAAAGCGTTCGGCGTAGAACGGCAGCAGCGGAATGATGATCCCGAAGCCGAGGAGATCGATGAAGACGGTGAAGAAGAGGATGACTAGTGGTGACACGGAATGGGGATTTGGGCGATTTGACGATTGGGCGATTTGACGATTTGCGTGGAGGCTCGGCGGAACGCTCGACGGTCAACGACTCAATCGTCGCCGCTCCAGAACTTGCCGAACTCTTCGAGGAACGTGAGCGTCTCTAAGGACTTCATCCGGTCGATGAAGAGCACGCCGTCCAGGTGGTCGATTTCGTGCTGCGCCACGCGGGCCGGATAGCCCTCCAGGTCCAGCTCCATCTTGTTTCCGCGGCGGTCCAGCGCCCTGATCTGGATGTGGCTCGGGCGCACGACCCGGCCGCGGAGCTTGGGCAGGCTCAAGCAGCCCTCCCAGTCCTCCTCGGTTTCCTTCCCCACCGGCGCGATCTCGGGGTTGACGACGGGAAGCACTCTGATGCTGTGGTCCTGGCCGCGCCCGTCCTCGATCCCGATGAGCGCCAGGCGGACGCCCTCGTGCACCTGCGGCGCCGCGAGTCCGATGCCGTCGTACTCGCGCATCGTCTCGATCATGTCGTCCACGAGCTTCTGGAACGCCGGCGATTTGACCTCGGCCGCCTCCACCTTCCGCGCGCGCGCCCGCAGCACGGGGTGCCCCATGCGGGCGATCTTGAGAATGGACATATTCTTCAATTATACGGGAAGAACAACGATTACTGCGATTGACGACTGGTGATCGCCGGCTGACGAGTGGCGTGCTTCAATCGGCACTCGACAACCGGCGTTCGAAGATCATCAATACTAGGACTGATGCCGACCAGCCATCCGCCCTACCGGTTCTGCCCCGTCTGCGCTGCGTCCCTCGAGGTGCGCCTCTTGAAGGCGGGCGACCCCGAACGCCTCGTCTGCCCGGCGTGCGGCTTCGTGCTGTACCTCGATCCCAAGGTCGCCGTCGGCACCATCGTCGGAAGCTCCGACGAGAGGGTGCTGCTGCTGCGGAGGGCGATCGAGCCCGGCTACGGAAAGTGGGTCTTCCCCGGCGGCTATGTCGACCGCGGCGAGGTGGTGGAGCAGGCGGCGCTGCGCGAGGCGCGCGAGGAGTGCGGCCTCGATGTCCGGCTCACCGGGCTGATCGGGATGTACTCATATCCCGGCCGCACACCGATCGTCATCGTCTATTCCGCACGCCTCGAAGACGGCGACTCGGCCGCGGTCTGCATGGACGAGGAATCGCTCGAGGCGCGGTGGTTCGCGCCGGCCGAAATTCCCTGGTCGGATCTCGCGTTCCCCAGCACCCAGGACGCGTTGCGGGACTACTTGGAAGGGCGAATCTACCGGCGGTAGACGAGCGGCACGGCGTAGGACAGGCGTCTCGCCTGTCGCGTCTCGCCTGTCGCGGAAACGGTATTGACGACTCCGATTAGACCTTCACCGGCACCGGAAACTCGAACTGCTCCCGGGTCGCCTCGCGAACGGCCGCTTCGACGAGCTCCTCCATCGGCAGCTGCTTCTCTGCCGCCTCCACCATCTCCGCCGTCGCCCTGGTCGCGGGGTGCTTCGGCGTGAACAGCTGGCAGCAGTCCTGGTCCGGCACGATCGAGATCTCGTAGGTCCCGATTCCTCTGCGCCTGCTCGACAATCTCCTCCTTGTCCATCCCGACCAGCGGCCGGAGGATCGGCAGGCGTGTCGCGGACGCAATGACAGACATGTTCTCCAGCGTCTGCGAGGCGACCTGCCCGATCACCTCCCCGCTGACGAGGGCTCGGGCGCCGCTGCTGTCGGGCGATGCGGTCGGCGATGCGCACCATCAGCCGGCGGTAGATCACGACGCGCAGCGGCGCGGGCACCGACAGCACGACCTGGCGCTGGATCTCGCCGAAGGCCACCATGAACAGCCGCGCCGACAGCTGCCATTTCGACAGGAGGGCCGCGATCTCGCGGACCTTCTCCTGCGAGGCGCGCGACAGGAACGGGTAGCTGTGGAAGTGGACGAGGTGGCACGGTGCAGCCCCGCTTCATCATCCGCCACGCCGCGACCGGCGAGTCGATGCCGCCCGACAGGAGGCACGCCACCTTTCCGCTCGCGCCGCTCGGCAGACCGCCCGCCCCGCGATCCCTTGCCGAAGGAATAGAAGGCGTGGTCTGCCATGATCTCGACGCGGATGGTGAGCGCCGGGTTCGAGAGATCGACCTTCCAGCCTCGGGCAAGCTTGATGCGGCCGCCCACCTCCCGCTCGATGTCCGGCGACCGCATGGGGAAGCGCTTGTCGGCCCGGCGGACCGACACGCGGAACGAGGGCGTGTCGATCTCACCGAGATCGGCGTTGATGGCGGCGGCGATGCCGTCGATGTCCAGCGGCGTCCGTGCCGCCATCGAGAAGTTCGCGATCCCGAAGAGGCGGGACAGCCGCTCGGCCACCTGCTCGTACCGTGGCGGTCTGGCCGAGCACAAGCTCGATGCGGCCGACGAGGGCGCGCACCGATCGGACGTCGAGATCCGAGGTGGCGCGACGGATGTTCCCGACGAGCTTGGCGATGAACCAGGGACGGTTCTTCCCCTTGAGCGCAATCTCCTGGTAATGAACGACGACGGAGTTCATGCAATTCCGATTTTGGCAATTTTACGATTTTACGATTTTGCGATTTGCCGATTTCAAGATCACGACGAAACCGCAGAGATACTGGAGGACGCCGAGAATCAACAAACGCCTCCGCCACTCTGCGTCCCTTGTGAATCGTCGCCTGGCGATTCTTGGCGCTTACGATTTGGCAACTTGCCGACTGTGAGCCAGGGCGGCTCGCGCCGCCGCGTGGCCGCTCACCACGGCCCCTTCGATTGTCGCAGGCAGGCCGGTGTCGGTCCAATCGCCGGCAAGGAAGAGCCCGGCCACCGGCGTGCGGGTAGACGGCCGCCGGGGTTGTCCCGGCGCCAGCGAGAACGTGGCCCGGCGCTCGCGCACCACGACGCTTCGCTCGAGTTGTGCGTCCCGCGCGCGGGGCACGGACGCCCGCAGTTCGGCGAGTGCCAGCCGGGTGAGCGCGTCGTTCGACTGGCCGACCACCGCCTCTGCGCCGCTGGAGACGAAAGACAGGTGCCTGGCCGAATCTCCGAAGACCTGGCGCTTGTCGAAGACCCACTGGAACGTGCGCCCGGGCAGGCCGACGAACGAGCCGTCGAGGACAGGGCTGTCGAGCCAGAGGTTCACGGTCACGATGGGAGAGGCAGCCGTGGCTCTCGCCGCGGCGAGGACGGGCTGGAGCGGCGAGGTGTCGCCAGCAAATGCGTCCTCGAGGGCGAACCACGGCACGGCGCAGATGACCGTTGACGCTTCGGTGTTCTCGCCATGGACTTCGACCCCCGCGACTCGACCCTCGGCGATCCGAATGCGAGCCGGGCTCGACGCGCGAACCGACCCTCCCCGCGCCTCGATGAACGTCCGCGCCGGCTCGGCGTACATGTCGGTCAGGGGGGCCAGCGGCATGGCGATCGCCGAGTCGCGGCGGTCCGGGCCGAACATCTGCCCGAGCACCCGGACGAACGGCGGCGCGGCGGCATGCCGCGGCGACTGGTTGAGGGCGGCCAACGCCAGCGGCTCCCACAGCATCTCGCGGAGACGGCGGCTCTGTCCGTTGCGGAGCAGCCAGTTCTCCACCGTCTCTTCATCCGAAGCGGGCAGATACCCCTTGCCGGTTGCCACGAAGCGGCGAGCCCGGCGCAGCGACCCGGCGAGGTTGACGACCGAGAGCCGATCGCGCAGCGCCAGTGCGTCCCACTCGATGAGCCCCCCGAGAAGATGGTAGGGCGACGGCAGCGGCGGGCACGACAAGGTGCTCTTGCGCCCCGCTTCGTCTACGAACGCCACCTCGAGGTCCGGCTGTAGCTGCACGTTCCCGGAGGCGCCGATCAGCGCGAGGAAGTCCAGCGTCTCGTGATAACAACCGAGCATCAAGTGCTGCCCGTTGTCCACGCGCTCGCCCGTCGCCGGGTCGGTGAAGGCGGAGGCGCGCCCGCCGAGCGACGGGCGCGCCTCGAGGACGGTCACCCGGGCGCCCGCGCCGGCAAGCGCCGCCGCAGCGCTCAACCCCGCAAATCCGCCGCCAAGGACGAGGACATCGAGCATAGAAGCGAGGATTCAAAAAATGTCGCGATTTTACGATTTTACGATTTTGCGATTTTGCCAGCACCGCACAAGACGCGGAGGGCGCCGAGTTTCCTGCTGAAATCGGGCAAACGCGCTCTGTTCTTTGTTGCCCCTCTGCGTCCTCTGCGCCTCTGCGGTTGAAACCCGGGTTCCAGTCCGACGGCGAAGCAGAAGCCGCCCATCCGATGGCGAAGCGGAAGCTGCCCATCCGATGGCGAAGCGGAAGCTTCGCCCTACATTCCGATCAACGACTTGCCCCAGAGCGATGCGGCGATCATCGCCCGGCGCGGCCGGGGCACCCGGATCTTCCGCGAAAAGACATCGTACCCGGCCGCTTCGATCCGCTCGAGGATTCCGCGGTAGATGGCGCCCATGATGCGCGCGGCCAGCAGGCTGCGCCTGTCGCACCGCGGCAGCTCCGACTCGGCCTTCTCGTAGTACATCCGCGCGCGGCGGCACTGGAACGCCAGCAGGTCCGTCACGTGCGGGGTGACGATGCCGGCGGCGAGGTCCTTCTCCTCGACCTCGAAGCGCCAGAGGTCGTCGGCAGGCAGGTAGATGCGGCCGCGCTGCAAGTCGGTCCGCACGTCGCGCACGATATTGGTCAGCTGCAGGGCAATGCCTAAATCGACCGCGTACTGGCGCGTCACCTTGTCGCGGTAGCCGAAGATCTCGAGGCAGATCAGGCCGACGGCGGAAGCCACCCGGTAGCAGTATTCGCGCAGGTCGTCGAAGGTCGGGTAGCGCGTCTGCTGGAGGTCCATCCCGATGCCGTCGAGGACCGCGTCGAACGCGTCGCGCGGGAGCTTGAACCGCTTGATGAAGGGAACGAGTCGTCGGCCCTGGTCGGTCTCCGGGCGCCGCCCTTCGCCATAGCAGGCCGCAATCTCCGCCCGCCACCGGGCCAGCTCGGACTCGGCGCCGTTGCCTCGTCCCGGCAGGAAGATCCCTGGGTCTTCGTCCACCGCGTCGTCCACCGCGCGGCAGAAATCCCACACGGCGATGATGGCGCGCCGCTTGTCGGCGGGAAGCACCAGGAACGAGTAGTAGAAGCTCGTGTCTCGTCCGCTCATGCGCGGCGCCAAGTGGCCAGGCGGCCGAGGAGCAACGGCACATCCGCCGGGCCGAGCGCCGGCCGCCCGTTGAAAACGTCGAAGTCGGCTCGCTGCAGCCGTTCCAGGATGCGTCGGCCGCCAAGCCAGGTGAGGCGCAGCTCGATCCCCAGGCGCCCGGAAACGCGGGTGCAGACCAGGCGTCCTTCTTCGAACAACGCCGCCGTCGTGGCGCCCGCCTGGCGCAGCACCTCGCGCCATGGCGCCGTCATCCGGCCGGCATCCAGGTCGGCGAGGTCCGCGCCCGCGCGCCGGCAGTCGTCGAGAGGAACGTACAAGCGGCCTTTCCTCCAGTCGCGCTCCGAGATCCTGCCAGAAGTTGGTCAGCTGCAGCGCGGTGCAGAGCGCGTCGGAACTCCGCGTCAAGGGGTCCTCACGCGCGTCGCGATAGCCCGCAATGTTCAGCACGACCCGGCCTACGGGGTTCGCCGACCGCCGGCAGTAGTCCAGCACGTCGTCCCAGGTCTCGTACCGTTTCGTCGTGACGTCCTGCCGAAAAGCGCTGATCAAGTGTTCGAACGGCGCGAGCGAGAGCTGGCAGGTGCGGATTGTATATCCGAGCGCGGTGAAGATGTGCGGGGTCTCCTGCGGAAGGCCCGAAATGGTCACGCCCGGCTGGAGCGGCCCAGGGGCATTCGCGTGCAGCCAACGGCACCACGCGTCGAGCAGCGCAAGGCGCTCAGCCGCAGGCAGGTCGCCCTCGTCGGCGAAGTCGTCCGCGACGCGCGCGAAGGCGTAGACGGCTGCGACGTGGGGCCGCATCGCGGCCGGCAGCAGTCGAGAGGCAACCGGGAAGTTCTCGTAGTGCTCCCGGGCAAAGCGCGCGCAGGCCGCGTACGCCAGGTCGAGCGCCGGCGGCTCCCAGGGGCGGGGCGGTCCGTCGATCGCGGCCATCACCATTCAATCTCGGGAATGCCCGCGCGCCGGTTGACGGCCCGGGCGACGACGAAGAGGCAGTCGGACAGCCGGTTGATGTACGCGATCAATTCCGGGTCGAGGACGTCGCGGCCGATGAGGACGATGCGGCGCTCGGCCCGGCGGCAAACGGTGCGGGCGGAGTGCAGCAGCGGCGCCTGCCCGGGACCCGCCCGGGAGGATGAAGCGCCGCAGCGGCGGCAGCTCCGAGTCGAGGCGGTCGATCCAGCCCTCGAGCCGTGCGATTTCGGCAGCGCCGAGCAGGACCTTTTCCACGCGCGGCGCGATCGTGCGCGAGGGATCCGCGAGGCGGCCGCCGACCGCGAACAGGTCGCGCTGGATCGCGCGAAGCATCTCGGCGATGTCCTCGTCCAGCGGCTCGGCGAGAACCAGCCCGAGCGCCGCGTTCAGTTCGTCCACCTCGCCGTAGGCATCGACGCGCAGGTCCGACTTGAGGACGCGCTGGCCGTCGAACAGCCCGGTCTCGCCCGAGTCGCCCGTCCGCGTGTAGATCTTCACCAGAGGATTATCTGCGATCTTGTCGGTTCGCGATCCCATACGGCTCTCCAGCTTGCGTGGACGATCCCTGGCGTGGGGGACGAAGCGTCCGCTTCGCCCGTCAGCGCGAGCCGGAAGGTTCGCGGCCGCAATTCACGCTATGCTTGCCGAGGTGACCAAGAGACGTTCCGCGCGCCGGACGGCGGCACCAGCCGCCGACGGCCTTCCCCTCCCCGGGCAGCGACAGGCATTCCGGCGCCGGCTGCTCGGCTGGTACGACGAGAACGGCCGCGACCTGCCTTGGCGGCGCGGGGCGGATCCCTACCGGATCCTCGTGTCGGAGATCATGCTGCAGCAGACGCAGGTCGATCGCGTCCTGCCAAAGTACAACGAGTGGCTGGAAAAATACCCGTCGCTCGAAGCGCTGGCCGAGGCGCCCGTCGAGGACGCGGTGAGGACCTGGTACCCGCTCGGCTACAACATCCGCCCGCGCCGCCTCCACTCGATTGCGCGCGAGGCGGTCGAGTCGTACGGCGGCAAGCTGCCGAGCGACGAGGCCACGCTCCTCTCCTTCAAGGGCATCGGACAGTACACGGCTGGCGCCATCCGGAGCTTCGCCTTCGGCGAGCGCGCGGCGATCCTCGACACCAACGTCGCCCGCGTGCTGTTCCGGGTGTTCGTCGGCGAGGGCAGCGCCCGCTCGCACGCCGGGAAGAAGCGCCTCTGGGCGATCTCCCGCGCGCTCGTGCCGAACAAGCGGGTCTTCGATTTCAACCAGGCGCTGATGGACTTCGGCGCGATGACCTGCTCTGCGCGGAAGCCGAGGTGCCTTTTCTGCCCGATGGCCAGGATGTGCCGGTCCCGAGGGCGCGTCTGATGCAGCCGTCCCGCCCCACAATCGTCACCGCCGCCGTCGTCGAACGCGCGGGCCTCCTGCTCATCACCCGCCGCATCGACGGCACCCACCTGGCCGGACACTGGGAGTTCCCGGGCGGCAAGTGCGAGCCGGGCGAGTCGCCGGAGCGCTGCCTGGCGCGCGAGCTGCGAGAGGAGCTGGGCGTTGGCGCCCGCGTGGGCAGGGAGATCTACCGCACCCTCTATGCGTACGCCGATCGGAAACTCGACTTGAGGTTCTTCGACTGCGAGATAGATGGGGAGCCCGAGGCGCGGCTCGGGCAGGACATCCGTTGGGCCGCGCGCCACGAGCTGCCCACCCTGCCGTTCCCGCCGGCGGACAAGGAATTGGTGGAATTCCTGGCACAGGGCTGAAGCCCTGTGCTTTCCGAAGATCCCCGGCAGCACTGAGCCGCGCTTCGAAGTCCCCGGCAGTCCAGCCTGTGCGATGAATCGACGGCACACTGTCACTGACCGTGACTGGCTGCCGATACCCGAGGCCGGCTCGCCGTGCTCATTGCCATCGGCAGCCGATCCGGCCGAGCTGCCGTCCGCAGCCTCCGGCCTGGAAGTCGCGGTGTGCGTAGGCGAGCGCGATCGGGCGGCCGGCGGCCGGGGACCAGGCCGCGCTGCGCACCTTCCCCACTTCCCTGTCGCCCGCGTAAAGCATGTCACCTGCCGCGGGGACGTCGCCGCTGGCAACGGCGAGGCCCACGAGCCGCTTCGCGACGCGGCCACCGCCCCGGTGCACGACTCGAATGATGACCTCCTGTCCCGGATAGCACCCCTTCGTGAAGCTGATGGCCCGCCCTTCGATCCCTGCTTCGAGCGGGATCGTCTCGCCATCCATGTCCACGCCGAATAGCGGCGTGCCTGCCTCGATCCGCAGCGTCTCCGCCGCAGCACCGCTCAGATGTTCCGCGCCTTCGGCCGCGAGCGCCTGCGCCAGCCTGCCGGCGCGCGGCCTCTCGACGAACAGGTCGAACCCGGGCACGCCCAGATCCCTGGACGAGACCAGCAACACCATGTCGCCCTCGAACAACGCCCGCGCGCTCTTGAACTCGGCCCACCCCGCCAGGTCTTCGGCCGAAAGCGCCGCAGCGCCTGGAGGCAACCCCCGGCCAAGAACCGCAGCGACAGTGGCGGCCGCGGAGGGTCCGACGATGCGGAGTTCGGCGAAGACATCGGTGAGGTCGCCAAGCTTCACGTCCTCGGTGAAGATGAAGGCGTCGAGCTTCTCGAGTACCGCGGGCGCTTCCGCCGCCCGGAGCTCGAGCAGCATCATGTCGCCGACCTCGAAGACGCGCAGATCGGTAATCATCCGTCCCTGCGGCGTGAGGTACGCCGCATAGCAGCCGGTGCCAGGCTGCAGCGTCGCGATGTCGTTGGTGAGCATCGCGTGCAGGTATGTCTTGCGGTCGTTCCCGGCCACCGCGATCTTCCCGCGCGCCTCGCGCTCGAAGAAGGCCGCCCCGCGCCTGGCGGCGTCATAACCTTCCAGAACAGTCATCGCGTTCACCCGTCGACCCGCCGCAGCCGGGCCGTAGTAGACTCAAGAAGCCATGCGTATTCTCCATTGTACCGTCGCACTGGTCCTCGCGTCTGGCATCGCCGCCGGCCCCCGCGGCGCGGCGCTCGCCGCGGCCGCCGGACAAGCTCCAGCGAGCCCGGCAGCGCAGGCCCAGGCGGGCAACCCCGCGCACTTCACGGTGTTTGTGAAGGGGACCCCGGTCGGCTCGGAAGAGATCACCGTCACGCGGACGGCGGAAGGCATCACCATCAGCGGCACCGCCCGCATCGGCCCGCCTCTCAACCTGACGATTCGCCGGGCCGTCATCAATTACACGCCGGACGGAACCCCAATCAGCTGCACCATCGAGGGCAGCATCCGCGACCAGTTGCTCGGGATCCGCACGGTCGTCAACGGCACGTCGGCGACGACCGACGCGACGCAGGGCACGCAGACAACCCACAAGACGGACCCGGTCACGGCGGGGACGCTCCTCCTGCCGAACGTGTTCTTCGGCTCTTACGAGGGGCTTGCGTCGCGCCTCCTCCCGGCGAAGACGGGTGACGAGTTGCGGGCGTACATCCCGCCGCAGGCTGAGGTCGCGCTGCGCGTCGGCACCTCGGCGGAGGAGACGATCCGCACGCCGGCCGGGGCGGTGAAGGTCCGCCGTGTTTCCATCCAGGTGATGAATCCCGGCCAGGCGATCGACGCCGAGGTATGGGTCGAGCCGAATGGCCGCCTCGTGCGCCTCGTCGTCCCGGCGCAGTCGGTCGATTACGCCCGCAACGACATCGTCTCGGTCGCGGCGCGGCGAGAGCCGATCTCCCACCCCGGCGACGAGCAGGTGCGGTTCCAGGCAAATGGATTCGCGCTCGTCGGCACCCTGTCGAAGCCGGCGGCGGCAGTGCCGCGCGGCACCCGGCTGCCAGCCGTCATCCTGGTCGCAGGCGCCTCGGATGTCGATCGCGACGAGACGATCGCCGGGGTGCCGGTTTTCGGCCAGCTGGCCTCGGCCCTGGCGGATGCCGGGTTCATCGTCGTCCGCTTCGACAAGCGCGGCGTGGGCCAGAGCGGCGGCCGCAACGAGAGCGTGACGCTGAACGATTACTCCGAGGACGTGCGGGCCGTCCTGAAGGGCCTTCGCAAGCGCAAGGACGTCGACACGAAGCGGGTGGCGCTGGCCGGCTACGGGGAAGGAGGCGCGGTGGCGCTCGTCACGGCTCAGAAGGACGATGACGTCGCGGCCGTCGCGCTGCTCGCGGCGCCCGGTGTCACCGGCGCGGACCTGGTTCTCGAGCAGCAGGCGCGGGCGTTGGCGAAGATGAGCATCCCGGACGCGGACAAGCAGGCGAAGATCAACCTGCAGAAGAAGATCAACGAGGCGGTCCTGACCGGGCGGGGCTGGGACGGCGTGCCGCCGGCGGTCCGGAAGCAGGCCGACACTCCGTGGTTCCAGAGCTTCCTGACGTACGACCCGGTGAAGGTCGTGCCCAAGGTCAAGCAGCCGATCCTGGTGGTGACCGGCGCGCTCGATCGGGAGATAGCGCCAGAGAACGCGCGGAAGCTCGAAACGCTGGCGCGCGGGCGGAAGAAAGCGGCGCCCCAGGGCGTCCGGCTGGTAGAACTCGCGGGCCTCAATCACCTTTTCGTGAACGCGACCACCGGGGAGGTGGACGAATACGGCCGCGTGCCCGATAAGACGGTCAGCAGCCAGCTCCCGGCGGCAATCGCCGGATGGCTCAACGAACTCTGGCCGAGGAAATGAGCGGATGTGGATCCTTCGGAGCAGCAGCGAGACCGACGGCGTGACGTTCCGCCTGATGCCCGGCGCCGTGAAGACCCTGGGCCGCGCCGCGCGCGCGGACTTCATCCTCGACGCGGCGCTGGTGTCGCGGCTTCACTGCCGCTTCACCGTGCAGAACTCGGGTGAGCTCGAGATCGAGGACCTGAAGAGCACCAACGGGACGTTCGTCAACGACAAGCGGATCGCGAAGGGGCCGCTCGCCCACGGGGACCTGGTCAGGATAGGAAGAGTACGCCTGGCGGTCGAGCAAGGGCAAAGTGCAAGGGTGCACGAACGTGCACTCATCGCCCCGGCATCTTGCACTCTCTCACCCTGCATCTAGCGCCTACCGTCTCAGCGCTTTCCCAACAGAAACGGGTTCGTGCGGCGTTCCTGCCCGATCATGGTCTTCGGGCCGTGCCCCGAGTAGACCTCCACGTCGTCTCCCAGCTTGAAGAGCACTCCGCGGATCGATCCAATCAGCGTGTCGTAGTTGCCGCCGGGAAGGTCCGTCCGGCCTATCGAGCCGGCGAAGAGCGTGTCGCCGACGAAGACCTTCTTTGCCGGCTGACCGATCTGGCCGGCAAGAAGACAGACGCCGCCGGGCGTGTGGCCGGGCGTGTGAAGCACCTGGATCGAGTAGCGGCCGAACTCGATTGGCACGTCCTCCGGGTAGAAGATGTCCACGGGTGGCGGCTGCTGCACGTGCAGGCCGAACATCTCCCCCTGCTGCATGATCGCGTCGTAGAGTGGCAGGTCGTCGCGGTGCAGGTAGATGGGCGCGCCGAGGGCGGACTTGGCGCGGGCCGCGCCGGCCACGTGATCGACGTGGGCGTGCGTGAGCAGTATGTGGCGGATGTCCAGGCTGTTCCGGTTGACCACGTCGAGGAGGAGATCCACCTCGTCGCCCGGGTCGATCACGACCCCCTGCCGGGTCTGCTCGCACGCCAGCACGTAGCCGTTCTTGTAAAAGGGAGGCGCTTCCCGTACCTGCAGGAACATGGCCTATGATAGAACGAAACTCATGATTCTCGCCGCTGTTGCCGACCTGCTGTTCTCCTCGAAGATCCGGGCCGCCGCCGGCCTCGCCGGCGCCGACGTCCGGTTCGCCCGGACGGCGGAAGACCTGCTGCGGCAGGCCAGGGAACTGCGTCCCTCGCGCGTGCTGCTGGACCTCAACGCCGCACCGCTCGCTCCCATCGAAACGATCGCCCGCCTCAAGGGGGACGCGGACCTCGCGGCCATTCCGATCGTCGGATTCGTGTCGCACGTGCAGGCGGACGTGATCGCCGCGGCGCGGGCGGCGGGAATCGACGAGGTGATGGCCCGCTCGGCGTTCGTGACGAGGCTTCCGGAGCTGCTCTCCCCAGTGACAGCAGGGCCGACGCTGGACGAGGTCCTCGCCGCCAGGGCCCGCGTGTCGGCGCGCGTCCGGCGAACTCCGCTCGTTCGGTCCGACTGGCTGTCGGCTGCCGGCGGCGGCGAGGTCCTCCTGAAGCTGGAATCGCTCCAGGTCACTCACTCGTTCAAGTCGCGCGGCGCGTTGAACGCGCTCCTTGCGCTCCTCGAGCGACTGCCGCCCGGGAGCGAGCCGCCGCTGCTCGTCACCGCCTCTGCCGGCAATCACGGGCGCGCTCTGGCGTGGGCGGCGGAACAGGCGGGCGTGAAGGTGGTGATCTTCACCCCGCGAAGCGCGCCGGCCACCAAGCTCGAGGCGATTCGGCGCCACGGTGCCGACCTTCGCGCGGAAGCCGCGACGTACGAGGACTCCGAGCGGCTCGCGAAGGCCTTCGCGGAGAGGACCGGGGCGCAGTTCATCTCGGCGTACAGCCACCCGGACCTGCTGGCCGCAATCGGGTCGATCGCGCTGGAGATCCTCGAGGACCGCCCTGATGTCGATCGGATCGTCGTGCCCGTCGGCGGGGGCGGCCTGGTCGCCGGCATCGCGGCCGCAGCAAAGGCGGTGAAGCGCGGCGTCGAGATAGCGGGCGTGGAAGTGGAAGCGTCCCACCCCTTTTCGTCGTCGCTCCGTGCCGGGCGCATCGTGGAGGTAGAGGTGGGACCGACGCTGGCCGACGGCCTGGCGGGCAACATGGACCCCGACAACATCGCGTTTCCGGTGGTGCAGTCGCTGGTGGACCGGATTGAAATCGTGAGCGAGGAACTGTTGCGCCAGGCGATCAGCGGCCTGGTGCGCCACGAGCACTTGGTGGCGGAAGGCGCGGGCGCCGTCGGTGTCGCGGCGATCCTCGCGGGAACGCTTCAGCGCAAAGAGGGATCGACGGCGGTCGTCATCTCCGGTGCGAACATCGACACGGAGACGCTGGTGGAGGTGCTGAGGCCGCAGGCGTAGGGCGAAGCTTCGCTTCGCCGGCGGCCGCGCGGGACGGGCGTAGGGCGAAGCTTCTGCTTCGCCGATCGGGCTGGCGAACAAGAATGTTCGCCCTACGCCCGTTCAACCGTCTTACCGCACTGGCGCAACAGGTCCCGGCGGAGCAGGGAGACGGCGCTCCACCTCGTCGCGCAGCCGCTGCAGGCTCTGCTCCAGCTGCAATGCGGCAACCTGCATCGGCTGCGAGCCGATCACCTTGTTCCAGGGATACCAGCGCGACCTGAACGACAGGCCGACGCCGAAGATCGCCTGGCGGGTCCAGACCCGCAGCGCGCGCTCGTCGCCCGCGACACGCGAAAGCCAGCTCGCGGCCTCCGCCGGGTCGCCGGTCCCCGCCGCGGCGAGCGCCGCGCACACCTTGAGCGCCGGCTCGGCGTCTGGACGCGACGCGTCGGCCAGTATGCCCTGTGACAGCTGCCGTCCACGGTCCGCGGTGCCCGCATCCAGCTCCAGGGCGCTCAACACCGCCCGCCCTTCGCAAAACGACGGATACCGGTCCACGAGCCGCATGGCCTCGCGCCGCGCATCCACCGTCCGGCCGGCCAGCGCCAGCGGGACGACGCGGCCCATCAGCCACACGATTGGCGTCGACTCGACCGACGGGTCCGCGCCAAGCAACTGAACGGCCCCTTCGTACCGCCCCTGCTCGACGTCGAGCCTGGCTCGCATCTGCTTCCACCACGGCCGGTCGGGACGCGCCACCTCGCCCTTGGCCACCGCCTCCTCGGCCTGCTGCTGGCTGCCCGCGGCGGCGTACGCCGACGCAAGGTCGCGCCAGTTGGCGTCGATCGAGGGTTCCAGCGCAAGCGAGGCGCGGTAGAACGGGATCGCCTTTGGCGGGTCCAGCTCGCTCACGAGGTCGCCCGCGTGATGCCAGGCCTCGCCGTTTGAAGGATCGTAGGCGAGCGCGCGTGAGAGCGCGGAGGCCGCGTTGATGATGGTGGGCGCCGCCAGTGCGGCGGCGAGGTGAGCGGCCGGCAGTTCCGCGTCCACGGCGAGGGCCGCCTCGGCTTCGCGCAGTGCGCGTCCTTGCGCCGACGTTTCGCGCGTGCCTCCCGCGTAGTACTCCTCCAGGTAGAGCGCCTGCGACAGGCCGGCGCGCGCCTCGACGAGGCCGGGGTCGATCTGCAGCGCCTGGTCGTACAGCCCGATAGCGCGCCCGCGGTCGCGCCGGTCGGCCGCGTCGCGGCCCTGCAGGTAGAGGTCGTACGCCGAGGGCTCGATCTTGCGCACTGACGCGCGAGCCCAGCGGTTGCTCGTCGGCGTGACCAGGCGCAGGCGCTGGGCCACCTGGCCGGCAATCTCCGCCTGGAGCGCGGAGACCTGGCGCGGCTCCCGAGAAAAGTGCTGCGCCCAGAGGGCTTGGCCCGACGCCACGTCCAGCAGCTCGACGTCGGCGTGCAGCGCATACGGGCCCGGTCGAATCGTTCCCCTCACCACGACGGTTGCGCCGACTCGCCTGGCCCGCGCCCGCCAGTCGCTCTGCGAGGAGGTCTCCCTGATCGCCGTCCGTCCGACAACGCTGCCGCCGGGGATCTCGCTCAGGCGCGCAGCCAGGTCCTCGGCGAAGCCGGGCCCGAAATACGGCGCCGCCTCGCCGCTCACCGTGAAGCTCATGACCAGGACGTTCGGCCGCGCCACCGGTTTCTCCTCGTCCTGCCACGGCAGCCCGAGCGCGTTCCGGCCGAACCAGGCGACGGCTGCAAGAATGAAGACCACCGCGACGGCGCCAATCGCCGCCCAGGCGGCCTTTCGGATCCCCGCTCGCGGACGGGCCGACCGGTGCGGTGACGACGCCTGCGCGTGGGGGCGGGCCCTCGGCGACGGAAGCGAGATGAGCAGTTCGCGAAGATCTGCGGCAAGCGGCGCCGCGCCAGGATAGCGAGCCTCGAGGCTCTTGGACAGCGCACGCTGGACGATGGCGTCGGCGGCTGCCGGCACCGCCGGGTTGGCGACGCTCGGCGCGACCGGCTGCGCCTGCACGATCTTCAGTACCGTGGCCGCGGCGTCCTCGCCGGCGAACGGCGGTCTCCCGGTTAGCATCTCGTGGAGGATGACGCCGAGCGCGAACACGTCCGCCCGCCGATCGCCGGACGCCCCCAACACCTGTTCCGGCGAAACGTAGCAGGCGGACGCCGGGCGGGCGGGATCGGCCTGGGCCTCCTCGAGAATCCGCGCCACCTGGCGCCTTGCCTTCCCGCACCCGGTCCACGCTGAAAGACCGAAGTCCAGGACTTTCACCTGGCCTTCGTCCGACACGATGACGTGGGCGGGGTCGAGGCAGCCGTGGACGAGGCCCGCATCGGAGCCGGCGGCGAGGGCCTCGGCCACCTGCCGCGCGATGTCGACGGCAAGCCGGGGTTCGAGCGGATGGCCCGCCATCAGCGCGGAGAGCGGCTGCCCTTCGGCCAGCTCGTTGACGAGGTACAGCGCCTCGCCCTCCTCGACGACGTCGATGAGGCCGGCCGCGTGGGGATGCGTGAAGGTCTGTGCCCTGCGCGCGTCAGCGAGGAGGGCTTCCCTGGTGGCAGGATCGCCCGCAAGGGCAGCATCGACCACCCTCAACGCGACCGTACAGGCCGCGCTGCGTGTCGCGGGTGCGATACAACTCGCCGAGCGCTCCGGCGCCCAGGCGTTGGAGAATCTTGAACGAGCCAACGCTTTCCATGGCCCTGCCTGCCGGAGCAGGCTTTACCTCCCGTGTCGGCTATCGGCCGTCACGCGGCGCGGCAACAGGCCCTCTGGCGCATCTACCCGCGCTTCTTGGGGCGCGAGGGCCGAATCTCGACGCGGCTTGGCAGGCTTCGTGATGGGTGGCCGAGGAGATCGACCACGACCTGCGCCACGTCGTCCGCCGCGAGCTTCCAGTCGGCGCCCTCGCCGGAGCCCCCGAAGCCGGTATCCACCGAACCCGGCATCACGTAGCTGACCCGGATGCCGTCGTAGCGCACTTCCTGCATCAAGGCCTCGCTGAACGCGTTGAGGCCCGCCTTGGAGGCGCAGTACGCGGCGGCGCCCGGAAACGCGTTCTTCCCGGCCAGGCTGCTGACGTTGATGATCCATCCGCCGCCCCGCTTGCGAAGCTCGGGGATCGCCGCGTGGCACGCGTAGAACACGCCGGTCAGGTTCGTGTCGATCGTCTCTCGCCACTGGTCGGGCGTCAGGTCAGCCACGTTGGCGAAGATGCCAAGGCCGGCATTGTTCACGAGGATGTCGAGGCCGCCAAACCGATCAACGGCCTTCCGCACGGCCGCCGACATCTGCTCGTGGTCGCGAACGTCCGCCAGCATCGTTTCGAAGGCGGCATGGTCCTTCAGCGCCTTCCGCGCTTCCGAGAGGTGCGCTTCCTGTCTCCCGGTCGCGAGAACGCTCGCGCCGCCCGCGACGAGCGCACGCGAGATTGCCAGACCAATCCCGCGCGACCCACCCGTCACGAGGGCGACACGGCCAGAGAGATTGGACACGGGGAAGCCTCCAGGATATTGGCGAGTGGCGAGTGATGATTGACGAGTGCCGATTGATGGTCAGCCCAATCGCCAATCGCCAATCGCCAATCGTCAATCGCCAGTCGTCAATCGTCAACGGTCTGCCCAGTCCTTACCACTTCACCCTAACCCTGTACCTCAACACCCCCGTCCCGTCCTTCGCCACGGGAACGTCGAAGCGGGCTGCGAAGGCCGCGGTCTTGGTCCACTTGTGCGAGGCGTCCACCATCTGCCAGTCGCCGCCGATCGGCTCGTTCACCTCGACGGTGACAGGTGCGTCCTTGTGGTTCCTGAGCGTGATCTCGAATGCCATCTCCGCGGTGGACGTCGAGATTCGCCGGTAGTCGGTCTGCTTCCGTTCGCACACGACGTCGAACGCGTTGCCAGTGTAGAGATCGATCGTCTCGTCCTTCGGCGTATGCGAAATCCGGTCCTCGCCGGCGAACAGGACGCCGCCCCTCGAGTCCGCCTGGTAGACCCTGATGACGCCGGCCGGCATGGGAACGCCAAGCCCCGCTTTCTCGTCGTTGCGGAAGCGGTAGTACATCTTCACCGCGTCCTTCACGGGAGCGCCCGGCCGCTGCGCGTCGCGGTAGTAGAACTCCTGCCCGTCCACGACGAAGCGCTTCTCCACCGGCACCGACGGCGAGGCGAGGAGCGTGATCTGCTTGTTCTCGCGGTCGTTCACCGATGTCCGGCGCTGCAGCGTGTAGAGGTGGTACTCGGAGAAGGCCTCGCGCTGGAACGCAGGCGGCGCAGCCGCCGCTTCCATCATCGTTCGCTGCACGGCGAGCTTGTCCACGGCGCTGTCCGCCGGAGCCCGGTGGACGTCACCGGCAACCAACTGCAGCCGGGCGTTGCGGTACGCGGTGCCGCTGTTGTTCTTGAGGGTCACCCAGCCGGACAGATCCGCTGAACGATCGTCGCGCGCCACGGTGAGGACGTAGTCCGCGTTCCAGGAGAGGCCGCCCGTGAGGTAGGAGGCTTCGAGCCTGTGGCCCTTCGCGCCCGCGTTCTCGAGCATCCAGACGAGCGTGGGGTGGCTGAACAGGTTGTCGGGCAGCTCAGGGAAGCGGAATTCGTCCACGCGCCGGCCGGTCACGATCTCGTTGCCGATCTTCCACACCGGCCCGTTGTTGTAGGCGAGCAGCAATGCCTTGACCTCCTCGGCGCGGGTCGTTCCGTTCTCCACCCGGTCGCGGACCAGCGTGATCTCGCGGCCGACGTACTTCCTGGAGGAGGCGGTCCGGCTCCAGCAGGTCGTACTCGTAGTTCTGCTCCAGGACGGCAAGCGCCTGGGGCTCCGTGAGGGAGCGCAGGTGAACGGTGGCGGGGTTGACGGAGGCAGCGACGTCCGCGAAGCGCAGCGAAGAACCGGCGGAGGGGAGGGTCAGCTGCCGGACGTCGCGCACGAGCGCGAGGTCGGCGTTGTAGACGGCCAGCGAAAGATCGACCTGGTCGGAGAGCGTCGAGGAGGCAGACTCTGCTGGGCGAGCGGACGGCGCCGGCGCCTGCTGCGTGGCGACCGCTGCCGGGTGGAACGCAGCGAGCGCCACCACCATCACTGCTGCCAATCTCACTCGCATCAGTCCACCTCCGGTCAGCGTGGGCCTGCCTCCCCCCGCAACCTACTGCCTACTGCCTGCCCTGCTATGCCTACTGCCTACTGCCTACCTCGTCTCACTGCCTGCGCCAACTGGCTCCGCCATCGCTCGTCTCGTAGGCAATGCCGTCGGCCGTCCTGACCGTGGCATGCCGTTCATCGAGCGCGACGATCGAAACCAGGTCCGCGACAACAGGCGGCGTCACCATCTGCCAGGTCGCGGTATCCACCGTGCGGACAATCGCTCCCGACACTCCAGCCGCCCAGCACACCTGGGGCGAAACGGCGGCGAGCGCCAGCAGGCGGGCGCTGCCCGGGATCGCCTGCTCCGTCCACGTCGCGCCCCCGTCCGTCGTGCGGAGCACCACACCCGGCCTCGCGTAGCGCCAGCCAATCGGCCCTCCAGGGACGAAGGCCGAAGGCTGCCCGCGCGAGGGAGCGCTCGCGACCGCGCGTGTCAGCAGCGCGTTGTCCTTCTCCTTCGACGCGACGACCATTCCCGCGACACCCGGCAGCGGCGCTGCCAACTTGCTCTCTTGCGCCGCGGCCTGGGCGGGCGCGCGGCGCGGACGGCCTGGCCGCTGGCATTTGGGATGGCGCGTTCAAAGCCTCGGTCGGCGCTGCTCGATCCGCGGCGACGCCCTGCTGCGCGCGTGCCGTCTCGTCCAGGGCCATCCGGCCTTCGACTGGCGCGCGGGGAGCTGGTTTTTCGCGCTTGGATGCTGGTGCCCCGCCCGTCGCGCCAGGAGCCGCTTTCCGTTCGGGCGCCGCTGGCTGCGCGCTCGGCTCCATCTGCGCCACCTGCCTTTCCGCAGCGGGCAGCAGCAGCGGCGGCGACGCGGGGACGGGAGCGACTCCAGGCGCGTGGAGGGATTGCGTTGCAAGCAGCACGACGAGGACGGCGGCCGCGGCAAGGGGCGTGGCCCAGCGCAGATGCCAGGTCCACCGCGCGGGCGCGCGCTTCGGATGCACGTAGAGGACTTCCGGCTCCGTGCGTGCCAGCTGGGCGAGAAGTTCCTGGCAGCGCGCGCAGCCGGCGAGGTGCGTTTCGATTGCCGCACCTTCATCGGCGGGCAGCGCCCGGTCGAACCACGCGGCCAGCAGGCCGGCCTGCGGACAGGCCTCAGCCGTTGCGGCCGGTCGGGACATTTCCCGTTCCAGCAGCCGCTCGAACGGCGGCTTGGTCGAGGCTCTCGGTTTCACGCCAGGCTCCCCATTCCTTTGAACGGCCAGCGACCGGATTCTTGCCGGGTCAGCCTTTCCCCGGCCTCAGCAGGCGCTCGAGGTCGAAGCCCGTGTCTTCCAGTGCGTACTCGAAGCAGGCGTTCACCTGCGCGTCGCTCAGGTGGAACTCGTCGCGAAGCGTCCGCTCGACCTGTTGTTTGAGGTCGCGCCTGGCGCGTTCGAGCTTCCTCGACACGGTCGACTCGTGCTCGCCGAGCATCCTGCCAATTTGTGCAAGGGTGAGGCGCTGCGCGTAGTAGCACGAGAGCCTGAGCCGCTCGCGTGCGTCGAGGCTGGCGATGGCGCGCGCAAGGGCTGCCTGGGCCAGGCGTGCGAAGCGCGCCCGGTCGGGTTCCGCCTGCGCGCGCGAGGGGGCGTCAGGTCGTTCGCCCTCCGCCTCCCCCAGCGGCTCGAACCGCCTGACCTGCCGTATCCGGTCGACGTGCCGCTGTGCGAGGACGGCCCGGAGCCACGTGGCAAGGCGGCTGCGCCCGTGGAAGTAGTCGAAGAGCGAGCGGCGGCGGCCGTCACGCTCGTCGAGTCCATACAACTCGGCGTAGATCCCGTCGGCCAGCTCGGCGCCATTCGCCTCGCCGGCAATCGCGCGCGCGGCGGTCCTGAGTGCCGGCCGAAAGCACTCGACGAAGTACGCCCAGGCCGTCACCTGGCCCTCGGCGCAGGCGCAAGCGAGGGCGAGGTCCTCGAGATAGAGGCTGTCGAGATACGCTTCGATCTCGGCGACGTTGGCGCCGGAGTTCCCGAAGCGGCTCGCCACGCTGCGGCCCAGCGCCTCCGCAAAAGCGTCGCGCGGCAAGCCCCACTTCACGCACTTCGCCCTCTCGAACAGCCGGGCGAGCGCCTGTTCGTCGAGCACGCCGGCGAGGAGAGCGTGGGAAACGGCCACCGGAAGGATTGTACAGCGGCGGGGGGCGGGGGTCGTAGCACGGGACGTCGAGTCCCGTGCCGAATCCCTCAGTGCAGGCTGATGCCGTCGGCGAAGTCCGCCAGGCGGTCGCGCAGGATCATGCGGCCGCGGTGGAGACGCGACTTGAGCGTCTGGTCCTTCACGCGCAGCACCGCGCTCGCCTCCTCGGTGGAGAGGCCGTGGACGTCACGCAACAGGACAGGCACGCGATAGATGGACGGCAGCTCGCCAAGAGCCCGGACGAGCGTCCGCCTCAACTCGCCCCGCATCACCTCGTCGTCTCCCATCGACGACCAGTCGGGGATCTCGCGGTCGAGGGGCTGATCGCCTTCGGCGCGGTCCGTCCAGCCGGCGTCGCGCGACGCGTCATTGGCCCGGCTGGCCTTCAGCGAGCGCAGCCGCGACATGGCCGTGTTGAACGTGATGCGGTATATCCACGAGGAGAGCGCGGAGTCGCCGCGAAACGCCCCGATCTTCTGGTACACCTTCATCAGCACGTCCTGCAGCACTTCCTCCGCGTCCTCCGGGTTCCTGACGTAGCGAAGGGCGAGCTGACGGATCCGGGCCGAATACCGGTCGGCAAGGTCGGAAACAGCCGACTGGTCGCGCGCCCGGAGGCGTTCGACGAGGCGGTTGTCAACAGTCGTGTGTTCGTCGAGGACTTGTGCCACGCTACAAGAACACGGGGGTAGTCCGCTTTATTCCGACTTATATAGTCCGGTATTGAGAGTTTCACGGATACCTTTGACAGGCAACGACTTATGCCTGATTCTCCTCGTGCGGTCTTCTTCGACCTCGTCGGTACCCTCATCCGTTCGACCCAGCCCATCGGCGAGCAATACGCCGCCCGGGCCCGTCGTCATGGTGCTTCGGGCGCCAACTCTGAACTGATGAGCTTGGCGTTCAGGCGGGCCATGCAGGCTGCGCCGCCGATGGCATTTCCGCATCTGGCGACGCTCGACGGCATCGCGGCGGCCGAACGGTCGTGGTGGCGAGCGGTGGTGGGGGCGGTTGTCGCGGAATGCGGACTCGAGACCGCGCTCGCCGGCGAGCGCTTCGAGCGCTTCTTTGCCGACCTCTACGACCACTTCACGACGGCGAAGGCCTGGGAGACCTACCCCGACGCCTGCTCGACCCTCGACCGCTTGAGGGGCCAGAACCTGATTGTGGGCCTCATCACCAATTACGACACTCGCGTCTACCCCGTGCTCGCCGCCCTGGGCCTCTCGGGCCGGCTCGACTCGATCACCATCCCGGCGCTCGCCGGCGCGGCCAAGCCCGACCCGGCCATTTTCACTCACGCGCTGTCCCAGCACGGTCTCGCGCCCTCGCAGGCCATCTACGTGGGCGATGAGCGTGAAGACGATTACGCGGGAGCCGAATCGGCCGGGATGAGGGCGATACTGATCGACCGGGAGGGAAGGTGGGAGGGAAGGGGGCTAGGAGGGTCAGGAAGCCTCGCGGAATTGACGATCGGCGACTGACGCCATGCCGATTGGCGAATGGACTTCGCGCGCGCCCGTCTCCAACCCGTCAATCTCCAATCATCGGAATCGCCAGTCTCAATACCCTCTGGATTCTGGTATCCGAACACCCCGCAAAACTCTCGAATGAAGACGTCCTCCACCTCCCCCACCGGCACCTCCCGCCCGAGGAGGCGCGAGAGGGAGGTCACGCCGCGGTCCCGAATGCCACACGGGACGATCAAGTTGAAGAAGTCGAGGTTGGTGCTGACGTTGTAGGCGAAGCCGTGGCTGGTCACCCAGCGCGAGACGCGGACGCCGATCGCGCCGATCTTGTCCGTCCCGACCCACGCTCCGGTGAGCCCCTCGATGCGCCCGGCCTCGATCCCGTGACGGGCCGTCACGCGAATCAGCACCTCTTCGAGGTCGCGCACGTACCGGTAGACGTCCTTCCGATCCGGCCTGAGGTCGAGGATCGGGTAGCCGACGATCTGGCCCGGGCCATGGTAAGTGACGTCCCCGCCCCTTCCGGTCTCGAGGAGGTCGACGCCCAGCTCCTGCAGCCGCTCGGGGGTCGCAACGACATGCGAGCGCGCCGTCCCGGACCGCGCGCCCAGCGTGATGACGTGAGGGTGCTCGAGCAGGATGAGGGTATCGGTGCCGCCGCCCGTCTTTCGCTCGTCGACCAGCGCCTGCTGCATGTCGAGCGCTTCGCCGTACGCGACTCTCCCCAACCGCCTGACCTCGAGAGTCCTCACAGCACCCCGGCGTCGAAGTTCTCGATCTGCTTCTTCACGACCGACATGAACGCGTCGGCAACCGCGCCGTCGATCACGCGGTGATCGTAACCCAGCGACAGGTACGCCATCGGCCGGACGGCGATCGCGTCTCCCACGACGACCACGCGCTTTTCCACCGCCCCTATGCCGAGAATCGCGACCTGCGGCTGGCTGATCACCGGCATGCCGAATAGCGCGCCGAAGACGCCAGGGTTGGTGATGGTGAACGTGCCGCCCTGCACCTCGTCCGGCTTCAGCTGCTTGCTCCTGGCGCGGTTGGCCAGGTCCGCCATCGTGCGGCTCAAGCCGAGGATGTTCAGCTCGTCGGCGTGTTTCACGACGGGGACGATGAGGCCCCAGTCCAGCGCCACCGCGATCCCGATGTTGATGGCCTTGCGGTAGACGATGGTGTCGCCTTCGACCGAGGCGTTGACGATCGGGACTTCCTTCAGCCCGTTCACGACGGCCTTGACGATGAACGGCAGGTAGGTGAGCTTGGCGCCCGCGCGCTCGTAGTCGGCCTTGTGCGCCTGGCGGATCTTCGCCACGTTCGAGAAGTCGATCTCGAAGACGGAGTGCACGTGCGCCGACGTGCGCTTGCTCATCACCATGTGCTCGGCGATCCGCCGGCGCATCACGGTCATGGGCACGACTTCGTCCTGCGCCCCGGGCTTGACGCCCCACGCCGGGGGAATGGCGCCCGAGGCGGGTGCGGCTGCGGCCTGCGGCTGCGGACGCGGCGCCTCGGTCTCAGCGGGCGGCGCCGCCGGCCCGCTCTCGATGAACCCGAGGATGTCCTGCTTGGTCACGCGGCCGCTGATGCCGGTGCCGGGGATCTGGCCGATGTCCACGCCGTGCTCGGCGGCGATGCGCCGCACGACCGGCGACGACTTCTGCCTGCGCAGTTCCTCGCGAGACGGCTCCGATGACGGCGGGGCCGCGGCCGGTTCGCCCCCCGAGGACGCGGGCGCCGACACCTCGGGCACCGAGATTGCGGGCGGCGGCGGCACGGCTGGCGCCGAAGCGGCTTGTTGCGGAGCCGCTTGCAGCGGAGCCGCGGTCGGCTGCGACCCGGCCTCGCCGATGATCGCGACGATCTCGTTCACCGGAATCGTGTCGCCTTCCTTCGCCCGGATCTCGGTCACGACGCCAGCGGCAGGCGACGGGATCTCCGCGTCCACCTTGTCGGTGGAGATCTCGAAGAGCGGCTCGTCGCGGTCGACCTTGTCGCCGACCTTCTTGATCCACCGGACGATGGTGCCCTCGGCGATCGATTCGCCCATCTGCGGCATCAGGACGTTGGTTGGCATGAGGGACCTCGGTCGGTTCGGAGTGCCGGGAGAACAAGCAGGCTCCAGGCTTTAGACTCTTGGCTCTTGGCTCTTGGCGCGCGGCGGCTGTCCCAAAACTGTCCCAAAGCCCAAAGCCTAAAGCCCAAAGCCTACCTGCGTCAGATGTTGATCGCGCCGCCGTGCAGCGCGTGGGCCGCTTCGCCCATGGCCTCGGCAAACGTCGGGTGCGCGTGGATCGTGCGGACCAGCTCCTCGCCGGTGCACTCGAGCCGCAAGGCGACCGACGCTTCCGAGATCAGGTCGGTCGCGCGCGGCCCGATGATGTGCACGCCGAGCACCTCGTCGTACTTCTTGTCCGCGACGATCTTCAGGAACCCCTCGGTCTCGCCGGCGATCTTCGCGCGGCCGAGCGCCATGAACGGGAACGACCCGACCTTCACGTCGTAGCCCCGCTCCTTGGCCTTCAGCTCGGTCAGGCCGATGCTGCCGATCTCCGGGTCGCAGAAGGTGCAGCCCGGCACCTGGTCGTAGTTGATGGAGCGCGGCGGCTGCCCGGCGATCCTCTCGGCAGTGGCGATGCCTTCTGCGGTCGAGACGTGAGCCAGCTGCGGGTGCCCCGGCTGGCCCGAACGAGATCACGTCGCCGACGGCGGAAATCCCCGGCACGCCGGTACGGAAGAACTCGTCCACGACGATGTACCCGCGGTCGATCTTCAGCCCGGCCTCCGCCGCGCCCAGGCCCTCGGTCACCGGCCCGCGGCCCGTGGCAACGAGCAGGTAGTCGGCCCGCATCTTCTCGGTCTTGCCGTCGGCCAGCTGCACCTCGAGGTCCACCGCCGTCGCGCCGACGCCTGCGCGTTCGACACCTTCGCGCCGACGTGCACGCCAGATGCCGCGCTTCTTGAACGCCTTCTGCAGCTCGGCGGACACCGCTTCGTCCTCGACCGGCACGAGGCGCGGCAGCAGCTCGATGATCGTCACCTGGCTGCCGTAGCTCCGGAAGATCGAGGCGAACTCGACGCCGACGGCGCCAGCGCCGAGGACGACGATCGACTTCGGCACCTCGCGCAGGCCGATCGCCTCGTCGCTGGTGATGATCCGCTTCCGGTCGATCTCCACGCCGGGCACGCTGCGCGCCTGGGATCCGGTGGCGATGACGATCTCCTTCTTCGCGTGCAGGGTCTGCGCCTGCTCGCCCGTCACCTCGACGTTCCCGTTGCCGGTCAGCCGCGCCGTCCCCTTGATCCAGTCGATCTTGTTCTTCTTGAACAGGAACTCGACGCCCTTGGTCAGCGTCGTGACGACCTTGTCCTTGCGGGCCTGCACCTGGTTCATGTCGAGACGGACGGCGGTGCCGTCGATGCTCAGGCCCCACTCCTTCGCGCGCTGCGCGACCTTGAGGGCGTGGGCGTGCTCGAGAAGCGCCTTCGTGGGATGCACCCCCAGATCAGGCAGGTGCCGCCAAGCGCCTTCTGCTTCTCGACGACGGCCACCGTGAGACCCAGCTGCGCGGCGCGGATGGCCGTCGGGTAGCCGCCGGTCCCAGCGCCAATGACGACAACGTCGTACTCGTTCGCCACGATCACTCCTCGCTCCGCACTCTGAACCTGGAACTTGCGGAACAGGCCAATCCTCAAAGGTTATCTGGGGCCGTAGACCCCGTCAACTTCCCCGGCCCCCGATGCTACAATCGGGCCGCGTGCCATGAGCCCGAAAACCAAGACCCTGCTCATCGTGGACGAGGACGGCGCCTCGCGCCTTCGCCTCGGCGCGCTGCTCGAGCGGCACTACCGGGTGCTGACCGCCGCCAGCGGGGAGGCCGCGCTGGCGATGCTCGCGCAGGAAGGAGGCGGAGCTTCTGCTGATCGACGCCGCCCTGCCTGGCATCACGGCCTCGAGCTGCTGCGCATCGTGCGGGAGAACTACGCGATCGCGCAGGCGGTGCTGATGTCGGCCGACGGCCGGGTCGAGACGGCGGTGCAGGCCATCAAGCTGGGCGCGTACCACTTCGTCCCGAAGGGCTGCGGCGGCGAAGAGCTGCTGTCGGTACTCCGCAACGCCGGCGATCACCAGGACCTCGATCGCCGCGTGCTCGCGCTGAGCGCGCAGGTCGCGGAATCGGATCGCGAGTTCGTCGTGGGACCGAGCCGGGCCACGCGCGACGTGGTGGAACTCGTGCAGCGGGTGGCCGAGCTCTCGGCGACGGTGCTCGTCCTGGGGGAGAGCGGCACCGGCAAGGAACTCGTCGCGCGGCTGATTCACCGGGAGAGCGATCGGCCGAAGGGGCCGTTCATCCCGGTGAACCTCGCCGCCATCCCGCGCGACCTGGTCGAGAGCACGCTGTTCGGCCACGAGAAGGGCGCGTTCACCGGCGCGGTGCGGCAGCAGTTGGGCAAGTTCGAGCTGGCGGCCGGCGGCACGCTCTTCCTCGACGAGATTGGCGACCTCAGGCTGGACCTGCAGGGCAAGCTGCTGCGGGCGGTCCAGGAGGGCGAAATCGAGCGGGTTGGAGGAAGCCGGCCCATCCCGACCGAGTTCCGGCTGATCGCCGCGACCAACGTGGACCTGGAGAAAGCCGTCAAGGAGGGCCGCTTCCGCGAGGACCTCTACTACCGCCTGAACGTGATCCCGCTGCGCATGCCGCCGCTGCGCGAGCGGCTCGAGGACCTGCCTGCGCTCGTCGACTGCTTCGTCAAGCGGTACACGACGCGGTTCCGCCGCAACGTCGCCGGCGTCGCACCCGGCGCGATGAAGCTGCTCCAGTCGCACTGGTGGCCCGGCAACATCCGCGAGCTCGAGAACCTGATCGAGCGCGTCGTGGCGATCACCGACAAGGAATGGATCACCGACGAGGACCTGCCGTTCGAGTACCAGGTGCCGATCCCGGCCCCGGAACGCGAGGACGCGGCGGACGGCAAGCTGCTGCTGCGCGCGTGCGACACCTTCGAGCGCAACTTCATCCTCAAGGCGCTCGAGCGCTCAGGCTGGAACGTGACCGGCACGGCGCGCTACCTCGGGATCCCCCTCAGCACGATGAAGCACAAGATGGACAGGTTGGGGATACGGCCGTTGGCAAAACGGCTGCGGGGAGTCTGACGGTCAGCCCCGCCTGTCATTCTGACCATTTCACGATTTGGCGATTTTACGATTTGCGATCTTGCGATTTGCGATTTCGCGGCCCGCGGGTCTCGCCGCGGCGGCGACACGCTTGCTCTCAAAATCGACAAATCGGCAAATCGAGAAATCTGAAGAATCAGATGATGGGGTGATCGGCAGCCTCCCAGGCAGGTGAGCGGCTGCCGTCACGCGACGCGACCGGGAGACGAGGAGAGCGGCGCCCGTTGCCCGCAGGCCGGACGAACCGGCCCGCGGGAACCTGGGCGCTACTTGCGCGGCAGAACGGTGTCTTTCAGCTGCTTCGCGATCTTGGCCTTCACGACGGTCTTGGCCGGGATCTTGATCGCTTCGCCGGTCGCGGGGTTGCGTCCCAT
This sequence comes from uncultured Acidobacteriota bacterium, assembly GCA_963724775.1. GTDB lineage: Bacteria > Acidobacteriota > Vicinamibacteria > Vicinamibacterales > Fen-181 > CAVRWB01. The sequence continues at coordinate 238,409 of CAVRWB010000004.1, read as the reverse complement.
CCGCGCCTTGCGCTTCTGAACAACCAGCTTCACCATGCCGGGCAGCACGAACTCGCCCGAGCGCTTGAGCTCCTTCTCTGCAAGGACCGTGAGCTCGTCGAAGAACTCTCGCGCCTGCGCGCGCTTCATCTCGAAGCGATCGGCGAAGTGCGCGAAGAGCTCTGATTTGCCCATCCTGCGGGCGTCAGCCATCGGCGTCCCCCTGACGTGAGCGCGCTTGTTGTTGACCGCGTACCGACCGCGCGCGCAAGCAGTCGTGCGGAATCAGGCCTAATTTCGAGGTATGCTAGCGCGCCGGTTCGGAGCTTGTCAATTCCGTTTCCTCGAAAACCTTCCAACTCGGGCCTGTTTTTCGGCGTCCGCGATAGAATCTTGCCATGTCCACGCCCGCGATCGAGACGTTCCCCAACGCCAACCCCGAGCGCGACTACGAAATCGCCATCCGGTGCCCTGAGTTCACGTCGGTCTGCCCAAAGACCGGCCTCCCGGATTTCGGCGAGATCCGCATCACCTACGTGCCCGACGAGCGCTGCATCGAGCTGAAGGCGTTGAAGTACTACCTCATCGAGTTCCGCAACCAAAGGCATCTTCTACGAGCAGGTGACCAACCAGATCCTGGACGATCTCGTCGCCGTCTGCCACCCCCGCCGCATGACCGTCGTCGGCGACTTCACGCCAAGGGGAGGCATCAAGACGACGGTGACGGCGACGTACGAACCGAAGTGAGAACGGAGACCTGGAACGGAGAACTTGGAAACCAAAGTCCTCAGTCCTCCGCGCGCTTCCAGGTTCCCACTTCTCCGTTCTCCGTTCTACGTTCTACGTTCTCAGTTCTACGTTCTCAGTTCTACGTTCTCAGTTCTACCTTCTCAGTTCTGTCCATGCCTGACGACCCCGTCCGCCTTCCCATCGAACCCGTCCTCGATCTCCACCCGTTTGCCCCGCGCGACATTCCATCGGTTGTCGACGAGTACGTCACGTCCGCACACGAGGCGGGCATCCGCGAGGTGCGGCTGATCCACGGCCGCGGGAAGGGCGTCCAGCGCGGCATCGTGCAGCGCGTCCTCGATCGCCACCCGCTCGTGGAGGAATTCTGGGACGCGACGGAGACGCATTTAGGGGCCACGGTGGCCCGGCTGCGCGACGAAGTGCATTGACGAGTGACGATTCGGCGAATTGACGATTGGCCCGATGTGACGAGTATCTGACGACTAGGCTTTCGCCGCTCGGTTCCGCAATTCGTCAATCATCAATCGCCAATCATCGATCGTCAGTACCACTCTGACGTTTTCCGCACTATCATCTCCCCCATGTCCTTCACCACCCGTGGTGCCCGGAATCGTCGGAAGGCACAGGGCTTCTACCCCGCTGCCGTCGATCATCGGAAAGCACAGGGCTTCAGCCCTGTACCTCTCCTGCTGATCTTCCTCCTGCTCCTGTCCTCCGCCCACGCCTCCGCCCAGCCGCCCTCGCCGGAGAAGTTCTTCGGCTTCCGCATGGGAGCGGACGGGCAGCTGGCCGACTGGCCGGAGATCGAGCGCTACTTCACGGCGGTGGCGAACGCGTCCGATCGCGTGAAGCTCGTTGACGCCGGGGCGAGCACCGAGGGGCGTCACATCATCGCCGCCATCGTCAGCGCGCCGGAGAACATCAAGCGGCTCGACGCGATCAGGGACGCGAACCAGCGCCTTGCGGATCCGCGCGGGCTCGGCGACGCCGAGGCGGCGCGCCTGGCTGCCGAGCACAAGGTCGTGGTCGCGATCGGCGCGAGCATCCACTCGTCGGAGATCGGCGCCACGCAAATGGCCAACGAGCTGCTCCACGAACTGGCCACCGCGAACGACCCGCGCACCATGGCGATCCTGCGCGACCTGGTCGTCGTCATCCTGCCTTCGCTGAACCCAGACGGCCACGCGATTGTCGTCGATTGGTACCGGAAGACGAAGGGAACGCCGTTCGAGGGCGGGCAGATGCCCTGGCTGTACCACAAGTACGTCGGCCACGACATCAATCGCGACGCGTTCATGATGAACATGGCCGAGAGCCGTGCCCTCTCGCGCTTCTTCTACACGCAGTGGCACCCGCAGGTGTTCCTCGCGATGCACCAGATGGGCGGCCGCGGCGCGCGCATGTTCGTCCCGCCCAACTACGATCCGGTGAACCCGAACTACGACCCCCTGATCTGGCGCGAGGCCGCCGTGCTCGGGCAGGCGATGGCCCTGGAGCTGGAGCGGCGCGATCGCGCCGGCGTCATCTCGAACGCGTTGTTCGACTACTACTGGCCTGGGTACGAGGACTCGGCACCGCTCGGCCACAACACGGTCTGCCTGCTCACCGAGGTCGCCAGCGCGCGCCTCGCCTCGCCGCAGACCGTGGCGGCCGCGGACCTTTCCGGCGGCCAGCCGGGATTCCCCGCCTACGCGCCGCAGGTGACGTTCCCCAACCCGTGGCCGGGCGGCACGTGGCGGCTGCGCGACATCGTGGACTATGAGATGGACGCCGTGCACGGCCTGCTCTCCGCCGCCGTCGCGTACCGCCAACAGCTCGCCGAGGACTTCTACGTGATGGGCAAGCGCGCGGTGCAGCGCAGCGTTTCGGCCGGACCGTACGCCTTCATCATCCCGCCGGAGCAGCGCGATCCGAATGCAGCGGCGAAGCTGATCGATCTGCTCAACGATGGCAGCGTGGAGATCCAGCAGGCGCAGGAACCGTTCCGCGTGGGAGACACCACCTACCCGGAAGGGACAGCAATCGTCCTGATGGCGCAGCCATACAGCGCGTACGTGAAGACGCTCCTCGAGAAGCAGGACTACCCGGTGCGGCGCCTGTCGAAGACCGCCTCTCCGGAACGGCCCTACGACGTTGCGGGCTGGACGCTGCCGTGGCAGATGGGCGTCAGGGTGGACAGGGCGGACAAATCGTTCGAGCTGCCGATCCTGTCTCGCCTGGCGCGGGCCAGCGTGCCGGCGGGCCGGGTGTGGGGCGAGAAGAAGGCCGACTACTACGTGATCGACGCGCCGGGCACGAGCGGAACACTGGCGCTCAACCGGCTGCTCGATGCGCACCTGTCACCGGCGTGGCTGACCGCGCCGCGCGAGATCAACGGCTACCGCTACCCCGCCGGCTCGCTGGTCGTGGCGGACGCCGCGCGCGCGCGAGACACGGTGACGGGCATCGCACGCGAGGCCGGCCTGCGCGCCGACGGCGTGCGCGGCCAGCGGCCCGTTTCCGCGCTGACGTCACTCGCGCGCGGGCGCATCGGCCTCTACAAGCCGTGGTCGGCCAGCATGGACGAAGGATGGACGCGGTACCTGTTCGACCAGTACCGCATTCCCTACCGGAGCCTCGCCGACGCGGACATCAAGAAGGGCAACCTCCGCGCGGAATTCGATGTCATCGTCCTGCCCGACATGTCACCGCAGGAGATCGTGAACGGGCCGCGGAGCGGCTCGATGCCTCCCGAATACATGGGCGGCCTCGGCGAAGCGGGCACGTCCGCAATCAAGGCGTTCGTGCAGTCGGGCGGAACGCTCGTGTGCCTCGACTCGTCGGGACAGTTCGCCATCGAGACGCTGAACCTCCCCGTCAAGGACGTCGTCCGCGGCGCGCCGGCGGAGGAGTTCTTCTGCCCGGGTTCGATCGTTCGCCTCGAGGTGGAGACCGGTCAGCCGCTCGCGTTCGGCGTGCCGGCCGACGCGGGCGCGATCTTCTCGCAGGGCGCGGTGTACGAGATGGACTGGTCGAAGCCCGAAGCGCAGGCGGCGCGATTCGTCGCCCGCTACGCGCAGAAGAACGTCCTCATGAGCGGGTGGCTGGAAGGAGAAGGCCGGATGGCGGGCCGTGGGGCGGTGGTCGAGGCAAAGAGCGGCGGCGGGAGAGTCGTGCTGATGGGCATCAGGCCGCAGCACCGCGCGCAGTCACTCGGCACGTTCCGTTTCCTGTTCAACGCGCTGTACATCGCGCACTAACTGGCGGCCAACCTCCTGGCTCGCCACTGACATCTCGGCGTTGGTACCATGTCCACCTGGATCGACATCTCCGTTCCCATTCATCCCGGCATGCACGAATGGCCGGGCGACGATCCGTATAAGCTCGCCCAACTCGCCGACGTGGAGCGAGGCGACAAGTACACGCTCTCCCGGGCGACGATGACGTGGCACGTCGGGACGCACATGGACGCGCCGGGACATTTCGTTCGGGGCGGCGCGAGGATCGAGTCCTTCCCGCCAGACGCGGGCATCGGCCGGGCTCGGGTCATCGGCATTCGGCACCCGCGGTTCGTGACCGCGGCAGAGCTGGCCCGGCACCGCATCCGTCCGGGCGAGCGGCTCCTCTTCAAGACCAGGAACTCCTCGACGGCCTGGAAGGGCAGGACCTTCGCCTCGGATTTCGTTTCGGTGGCACCCGATGCCGCCAGCCTGCTGGCCTCGCGCCGGGTGCGGCTCGTCGGCATCGATTACCTCTCGGTGGACCCGTTCGAGTCAGAGGCGATGCCCGCCCACAAGTCCTTGCTCGGCGCCGGGATCTGGGTGGTGGAGGGCGTGAACCTGTCGGGGGTCCGGCCCGGCCGCTACGACCTCGTCTGCCTCCCCCTCCGCATTGCCGGTGGCGACGGCTCGCCGGTGAGGGCGGTCATCAAGAGGCTCAAGGCTTCGGGCGCCCCGAGCCACAGCGCCCTCGGGCAAACCTGGAGGTTTGCCCCACCTGCTAAGAGTCGACGGAGTCCCGGTCAACGGCGTCGGCGAGTCAGCCTGGCGCCGGCCGTGACTCGGACTCCGTGGACTCCATAGCTCCGAGCTTTGCGGTCCGAACTCCTGGCCGTCCGTGACTCCGTAGACTCCGTGACTCCGTCAGACTGTTCGGACCGGCGCTAACCCAATTCGTGCCCAACGTTCGTCTAATTCCACAGATGGACGCGAGCGACGCCCAGGACGTCAACCTGGCCCGTGCCGGCGACGACACGGCGTTCCGCCGCTTGGTGGAGCGGCATAGCCGCGCCGTCTTCCAGCTCGCGTTCCGCATGACGGGCAGCGAGCCGGACGCCGAGGACGTCGTTCAGGACACGTTCCTGAAGGCGTACCGGGAGCTGAAGCGCTTCGAGGCCCGCTCCTCATTTGGTACGTGGCTGCACCGAATCGCGGTCAACTGCTCGTACGACCTGCTCCGCAAACGGCCGCGCCAGCAGGCGGAACCGCTGGATGCCGAGGGAGACGACGGGGCCCCGGTGATCACGCTCGAGGCGGACGCGCTCAGCCGGCCCGATCGTATGGCGTTTAGCGGCGAGGTGCAGCGGCGGGTGGAGGCGGCCATGAACGAGCTGTCGCCGGCGGAGCGGACGGCCTTCGTGCTGCGCCACCTCGAGGGGCGCTCGATCGACGAAATCGGGTCGCTGCTCGGGCTGCAGGTGAGCGCGACCAAGCACAGCATCTTCCGCGCCGTGCAGAAGATGCGGCGTGCCCTGATACCGCTGATGGATTCGCAGTAGAGCGACAGGGCAGACGTAGGGCCGAAGCTTCGGCTTCGCCTTCCATTCTCCCTTCCGATTCGCCGGCACTTCGGATGACGCGAGGCAGAGACCGTGACACACCTGAGCGAAGAGCAACTGGTCGCTTACCGGGTCGGCTACGCGGACGCGGACGAGGCGGCCTCGATCGAGCAGCACGTGGGCGCCTGCGACGCATGCCGCGCGAGCCTCCACGCCATCGAGCTGACGCTGTCGGCGGTTGCCCGGGTGCCAATGCCGGAACGGCCGGAGGGTTACGGAGCGGAGGTGTGGGCGCGAATCCAGCCCCGGCTCGAGCGTCCAGGACCCGCATGGCGGTCCGTTCTCCAGTCGCTGCTCGCTCCGCGGCGTCTCGCTTTCGCCAGCGGTGTCGCGGTTCTCGTTCTGGCGGCGTTCGTCGCGGGCCGATTCTCGCTGCAGCCGGGATCGCCAACGCCAAGCACGCAAACGGTGCCGCAAGGCCAGGTGAAGAGCGCGGCGCCGCAGGCGCCTGCGGCCACCACGGCGCGGCAGGTCCGCCAGGAAATCCTGCTCGTCGCGGTCGGCGACCACCTGGAGCGCTCGCAGATCGCGCTCGCGGAGTTGGTGAACGCGGCCAACGCGCCGCGCGTCGACATCTCGAGCGAGCAGGAGCGGGCCCGGGACCTGGTGATCGAGAACCGCCTGTACCGTCAGACGGCGGCGGAAACGGGCGACGCGACGGTTGCCACCGTCCTCGACGACCTGGAGCGAGTGCTCGTGGAGATCGCGAACAGCCCGTCCGAGCTCTCGACGGCGGAATTCGAGCGGGTCCGACAGCGCATCGACGCGCAGGGAATCATCTTCAAGGTGCGCGTGCTCGGCGAGCACGTGCGCGAACGTGAGGCACGCCCGGCGGCCGACGGGCGGGTCCAGGGATAGGTCAACGAACTTCGAGTTCGCAAGCGGAGAACCAAGATGTGCAGAAGGCTTCTCGTCGCCGTGTCGTTCCTGCTGGTTGCCGCCGTGGCGCACGCGCAACCGCAGCCTCCCAAGGCGCCGCCCCGGTCGCCGCGGCCACCCGCCGTCATCGTCACGCCCCAGCCGGGCGAGCTCATTGACCTGCGGGACCTCGACGCGGACCTCGCCGAGCTGCGCGGCAACCTGGATCTGGACCTCGCGCCCATGCTGGCGGATCTCCAGCCGATGATCGCCGGCGTCACCGCCAATGCTCTCGACTCGGCCGCACTCGCCAGCAGCCTCGCGGACCTCGAGGTCTGGCAGGTGCGACCCGAGGCGCGGGTCTACGCCGCCGAGGGCAGGTACCAGTCGGGCGATTACTCGCGCGGCACTTCCTACCTGGATCAGGGCCGCTACGATCAGGCCGTCCAGGCATTCGACAAGGTGATCGCCGCGAACGACAAGCGCGCTGACGGCGCGATGTACTGGAAGGCGTACGCGTTGAATCGCCTCGGCCGCGGCGGCGAGGCCCTCTCGACGCTCGACGATCTGCTCAAGAAATTCCCGTCGAGCCGCTGGGCCAACGACGCCAGGGCGCTGCAGGTGGAGGTGAAGCAGGCATCGGGCCGGCCTGTGAACCCTTCGCAGCAGAGCGACGATGAGCTCAAGTTGATCGCGCTCAACGGCCTGATGTCGCGGGATCCGGAGCGTGGCATCCCGATGGTCGAGCAGATCCTCACCGGGTCGGCATCGCCGCGGATGAAGGAACGCGCCCTCTTCGTCCTCGCCCAGAGCGGTTCGCCGAAGGCCAAGACGATGCTGACCGACATTGCGAAGGGCAAGGGCAACCCCGACCTGCAGATGAAGGCGCTCGACTACCTCGGCGCGTTCGGCGGCGGCCCCGACGTTCCACTCCTCGTCGAGATCTACAAGTCGTCGTCGGATATCGACGTCAAGAAGCGTGTCATCCGCAGCCTGGGGATGGCCGGCCGCCGCGGCGGCGGGTTCGCGTTCACCTTCGCCGGTCCCGAGCTCGCAATGGCGACAGCGCTCAGCACTGGGACGCTGGGCGCCGCCGGCGAAGCGGCGGCGGAGGCCCGAGCGAAGGCGGACGCCGATTACCAGCGGATGCGCGAGGACATTCAGCGCGCCCAGCAGGAAGCGCAGCGCGAGGCTGAGCGCGCGCAGCGGGAGGCGCAGCGATCGTTGGAGGCGGCGCACCGGTCGGGAGCCCTCACCGCAACCCGGTCCGAGGGGTCCTCGGAGCGCGACAAGGCGCGCCAGGCAAAGGCCAAGGAGGCGTCCGACGCGCTGTGGGGCCTCTACCAGGGCGAGTCCTCCGTGGAGTTGAAGCGCGAAATCCTCCGCAACATGTATGTTGGCGACCAGACGGATCGCCTCGTTCAAATCGCACGCACGGAAAAGGACGCCAGCCTGCGCCGCTCCGCACTGCAGGCGATGATGTTCAGCCGGACGCCGAAGACCGCGGACACGCTGGTCGGCCTGTATAAAGAGGAGAAGGACCCGGCCGTGAAGCGCCAGATCATCGACGTCCTTGGCACGATGGAATCGGCCGGTCCACTCATCCAGGTCGCCCGCCAGGAAACCGACCCCGAGCTGAAGCGCACGATCGTTCAGCGCCTCTCCTTCATGAAGGACAAGGAAGCCACGGACTTCATGATGGAAATCTTGAAGAAGTAACTGACAGCAGCAGATTGGCAGGCGGTAGGCCGTAGGCGGTAAGCAGTTGAGTCAACTGCTGCTGCCTACTGCATACTGCCTACTTCAAGGTGCCATATGAAGCAGCTGATGGCCCTGGCCGTAGGTGTCTCTTGCCTCCTGGCCGGGGGCCGCGTCGCGGCGCGCGAGGCGCCGCAGGAACCCCCGGCCGGCATCCAGGCGCACTTTGTGAACAGCCGCGTGGAGACGCACCCGGCCGGGATGAGCCTTGCGCGCGCCTTCGCCGCGGCTGTCCGCCAGCAGGCGTCCCCCGCGTGGATCGGCTACTCGGTGCCCGCCACGCCGGGCGACCACGGTATGTGCGAACCCGATCGCCCGCGACGCGCGTACCTCGAGGGCCGCCCGGCGCGCACACGCCCCGACACCACCGCGGGCCCCAGCCCGGACATCGTCGTCCTCTTCCGGGCCGAGGGCGGGAAGGTCCAGAAGCTGCGGGTCGTCTCGCTCGACTGCGAGATCGACGCCGGCGGCCTGCCGGTCGTCTGGCTGACGGGTGTCACCGGCGCAGCGAGCGTCGGACTGCTGCGCGGCTTTGTGACCTCCGACGCGCCGGAGGGTGTGGATGCCAGCGGCTTTAAAGAGGAGAGCGCGCTGATGGCAATCGCGCTCCACGCAGATCCCTCTGCGCGGAGCGCGCTCGAAGCCTTCGTCGCGCCCGGTCAGCCGGTGCCGATCAGGAAGCGCGCCGCGTTCTGGCTGGGTGCCGAACGCGGCGCCGTCGATACGCTCATTCGCCTGGTGCGCGAGGACGACAGCCTCGACGTCCGCAAGCAGGCGATGTTCTGGCTGGCCCGCTCGCCGGACCCGCAGGCGACGGCCTTCGTGCAGGAGATCCTGAGGAAGTAGGCCGACGCGCGGCGGTCAGCAGGCAGTCACAGGCGAGACGCCGGTCCTAACCTTGGGCCGCCCGCTTCTCCACCTCGCGCCAGACGCGGAGCAGGTTGCCGCCCCAGATCTTGCGGATCTGGTCCTCCGTGTAGCCGCGGCGCACCAGTTCGACGGTGACGTTCATCGCCTCGGAGTGGTCGTTGAATCCCGGGACGCCGCCGCCCCCGTCGAAGTCCGTGCCGACCCCGACGTGGTCGATGCCCGCCACCTTCACCGCGTGATCGATGTGATCGACGAAGTCCTTCAGCGTGGCGCCAGGCCACTTGGCGTCGATCTCCTTCATCCGTTCCTGGTACTGCGCCCGCCGCTTCGCCATCTCCGCCTGCTGCTCGGGCGTCGTCGGTGCGGGGGGAGGTGCACCGGCCGCGGCCTGGCCGCCACGCCCGCCCCGCCTGCCGCGCCCGAACCCGATCTCCTCGCGCAGCGCCTGGATGGCGGCCGCGCGCTCAGGGGAATCGGCCTTCAGGTACGACGCGAGCGCAACGATCTGGATGACGCCGCCGTTCTTCGCGAGGGCCTTCAACTGGTCGTCGTCCAGGTTCCGGTCGCTCTTCGACACCGCCACGCAGCCCGAGTGCGACTCGATGATCGGCGCCTTGGACACCGCGATCGCATCCCAGAACGATTTCACCGAAGCGTGAGACAGGTCAACCATCATCCCGAGGCGGTTCATCTCGACGACCGTCTTCTTACCCAGTTCCGTCAACCCCTGGTCCGCTTCGCGCGTGCCGGACGAGGTCGCCAGCTGGTTATTGGCCGTGTGCACGAGCGTCATGTAACGCGCGCCACGATCGTAGAACGTCTTCAGGTTGGAGAACGAATCGCCCATCGGGTACCCGTTCTCGACGCCGGTGAGGATGACACGCTTCCCCGTCTTCGCGATCCGCTCGACGTCCGCCGGCGTCCGGCCGAATTCGCACAGCTCCGGATGCATGGTCCGAAGCCGGTCGAGGGCATCGAACTCGGCCATCGCCGAATCGTAGGCCCGCTTGTAGCCTTCGGCGTTGAGGTCCGGGCGCTGCCCCACGAAGACGGCCAGGAACACGCCGTCGAGGCCGCCGGCCTTCATCTTCGGCAGGTCGCACTTCAGGTTCGTCGGGCCGCCGGGATCCAGCTTGGGCGTCGCATAGTCCGCCCCGCCGATGTCCACGTGGGTGTCGACAGTGAGGATTCGCTCGTGGATCGCCTTCGCCTTCTTCATCAGCGCCTCGTCGGCCTGTGGCGCCTGCCTGGCGATGAGCGCCGCACCGGCTGCAAGTGAAAAGACGGCGAGCATCGCGGGCACACGGAATGTGATGTTCATGGGTAGGTCCTGGAAACGTCAGGAGCAGGGCCAACGACGTCTGGCTCGCCCCGATCGCCGGCGACCGCCGGAACGCCGCGGCGAACGGCCGCGCAAGCTTCGCCGCCTTCGCGCGAGCGGAGCTTCGCCTACAGCGAAAACGGCGTCTGACTGTCGAATACGCCGCCCGGGGGCGCGCAGCTTACAACTGAACCCTCTGACCGGCCCACACCCTCGTCATCGCCTCGACGGCCTTCCGGCAGTCGTCCGCGGCGATGCCGTAGTGGGTCACGACGCGAAGCCGGCCGGCGCCGAAGTTCGACACGAGGACGCCCTCGCGCTCGAGCCCGCCGGCAAACGTCTCCGCCGCCCGAACACCCGGCAGGCGAAAGACGACGATGTTCGTGTCCACGCGCACCGGATCGAGGACGACGCCGGAAAGCGCGGCGATGCCGTCCGCGAGGATGCGGGCGTTGTCGTGGTCCTCCTTCAGCCGCGGCACCATCTCGGTCATGGCCAGGATCCCTGGGGCCGCGATGACGCCCGCCTGGCGCATGCCGCCGCCCAGGATCTTCCGCATCCGCCGGGCGCGATCGACAAACGCCGCCGTCCCGCAAATCATCGAGCCGACCGGCGCGGCGAGGCCTTTCGACAGGCAGAGCTGAACCGAGGAGACGTGCCGCGTCCAGTCGGTCACCGGCCGGCCGGCCGCGACCGCGGCATTGAACAGGCGCGCGCCGTCGAGGTGAATCGGCAGCCCGTGCCGGGCCGCGATCTCGGCGACGCTAGCGAAGTAGTCCGGGGAAACAACCGTGCCCCCGCAGCGGTTGTGCGTGTTCTCCAGGCAGATCACGCCGGGCGGCGCGTAGTGGTAGAAGTGGTAGTTGTGCGACGGGAGGTGGATGGCGGCCTCGAGCGCGTCCAGCGGGAGGGTGCCATCCGGATCGGTTCGCACCGGGTGGAGCACCAGGCCGCCGAGCGCGGACGCCGATCCGTTCTCGTAGTGATAGATGTGCGATTCGTCGCCGAGGATGACGTCCTGTCCGCGCTGGCCGTGCGCGAGCAGCGACGCGAGGTTGCCCATCGTCCCGCTGCTGACAAGCAGCGCCGCTTCCATACCGGTGATCTCGGCGGCCAGCTTCTCGAGCCGGTTCACCGTCGGGTCCTCGCCGTAGACGTCGTCCCCCACGTGTGCGTTCGCCATCGCCTCCCGCATCGCGGGCGACGGCTGCGTGACCGTATCGCTTCGAAGATCGATTGCCATGGAAAAAACCCCGAAGAGTTATTGGCAGGCAGTAGGCAGTAAGCGGTGGCAGTTTTGAAGTGTCCTACCGCCGAATGCCCGCCACAGGCCACAGCCGCGTGCTACGTCTCTCTGCCTACTGCCTACCTCGACAAGATTGTCGAATGCCGAGTGACGATTGCCGATTGACGATTGACGAACGAGCCGCCTGGCCGATCGCGAATCCTCAAATCGTCATTCGCCATTCGCCATTCGTCACTCGTCATTCCCTTCGTCACTGCCTACGGCCTACGGCCTACCGCCCTTCACCCACCGGTCCATCCACGCGAGGAACTCGCGGTACCAGAGCGCGCTGTTCGCCGGCTTGTTGATCCAGTGTCCCTCGTCCGGGAAGTACACCATCTTCGATGGGACGCCAAGGCGCTGAAGGGTCGTATACAGCTGCAGCCCCTCGCCAATCGGGACGCGGAAGTCGAGCTCGCCGTGCGTCACGAGCGTCGGCGTCTTGAAATCCCTGGCGTACGTGTGCGGCGACAGCCGGGCGTACAGCTCGGGGTTGGTCCAGGGCGTGCCTTTCAGGTCCCACTCGGGGAACCACAGTTCCTCTGTGACGCCGTACATGCTCGTGAGGTTGTAGACGCCGGCGTGCGTGACGATCGCCCGGAAGCGCGTGGTGTGGCCGAGGAACCAGTCCATCATGTAGCCGCCGAACGAGGCGCCCGCCGTCCCCGTCCGCCCCTTCTCGACGTACGGCAACGCCTCCGCGAAGTCCGCGCCCTTCATCAGGTCGTCGTACACCTTGCCTGCCCAGTCGCCGCTGATCTCGTCGGTGAACTGCTGCCCGAAGCCAACGGAGCCGCGCGGGTTGGGCATGAAGACGACGTAGCCGGCGGCCGCGAAGACCTGCGGGTTCCAGCGATACCCCCACGAGTCGTTAAACGCGCTCTGCGGCCCTCCGTGAACCAGGTAGAGGAGCGGGTACTTCTGCCCCTCGCGGAAGTCCGGCGGTCGGACGACCCACGCCTGCACCTTGACGCCACCCGCACCGTCGAACCACACGTTCTCGGCCTGGCGCAGCTTGAAGGACGCGATGCCCGCGTTCGCGCGCGTGATCGGCCGCACGTCCGCGCCGTCCGCGGCCGAGCGGTAGACGTCAACCGGCGCGTCGGCAGGTGCTGCGCGTGAAGACGAGCGTCTTCCCGTCGCGTGAGACGTTGACGTCGCCTGCCGAACCGGTGATGGGCAGCAGGGACGGGGCGCCGCCCGCGGGATCGAGCCGGAAGACGGCCACGCGGCCCTGCTCCTCCGCGCTGACGAACAGCGCGCGCGAATCGGCGGTCCACGCGTAGCTGTCCGGCGACCGGTCCCAGCCGACGGTGGTCGACCGGTGCTCGCGAGTCTTCCGGTCGAAGAGCATCAACTGCCAGCGATCGGCCTCGAAGCCGGGCCTGTGCTGCGCGCGGTAGGCGATGAAGCGGCCGTCGGGCGAGTAGAGCGGCCCGCCGTCGGCCGCCGGGTTCGTCGTGATCTTCGCCGGCTTGGCGGCCGGGTCGGAAAGGTCGAGGACGAAGAGGTCGCTGTTCGTGCTCGTCGCCTCGACCGGGTCGGTCTTGCGCGCGAACGCCACTTCCTTCGAATCGGGCGAGAAGGCGTAGTCGTCCGGCGCCGACAACGAGAACGGCGGCACGTCCGCTTCGCCGGGCGTCAGGTCGCGGGGCGCCGCGGAGGCGTCCGCCGGCGCGATGAAGAGGTGGCTGAAGCGCCCCTCCTTCCACGACACCCAGTGGCGGAACATCAGGTGCTCGAACACGCGCGCCTTGCTCTTGCGCCCCTCGAATTCCTTGAGCCGGCGCGCGTTGCACGCGGCGTCCGCGCACTCCGGGTAGACGTCCGACGTGAAGAGGATCCACTTGCCGTCTGGCGACCAGCGCACGCCGCTCGCCTCGGTGGCGATCGACGTGACCTTCTTCGGCTCGCCAACCGATCCGGCGGGCCCCATGTCCACGACCCATACCTGCGACGCCCCGTCGCGGGTCGACACGAACGCGAGCTTCTTCCCGTCCGGCGACCAGCGCGGCGTATCCTCGGCCTTCTCGGACCGCGCAACTGCCACCGGCTCGCCGCCCGCGGTCGGCACCAGCCAGATGTGATTCGTCCTGCTGTTCTTCTCGAGGCTGACGTCAGTGACGACATACGCCACGTGCCGGCCGTCGGGCGACAGCTGCGGGTCCGATACGCGCCGCAGCTTCAGCAGTTCCTCGACACTGAACCGCGGCGCGGACGTTCCCTGCGCCCACGCGGCCCCCGCGCACGACGTGACGACAAGAACGGCTCCCAGGAACCGGCGTCTTCGAAGCATGAGTGCCTCCACGTGAATCGACGAAAGGGCAGGATAGCAGAGTTGCGCACGGCTGTTGCAGAACGGATGAGCGGCCGCCTCCGCCTTGCGCCGGAATCCGGCCAAATGGCGTCAGAACCGCCGGCAGCGGCGCCGTGCCGGCGCACGCGATGGCGATTCCCGCCACGAGCTCATTCGCGCCATGCGGCAGGAACTGCCACTTCCCGTCCCGGGCTCGGTCGTCACGGCGCGCGGGCACACCTGGCGCGTCGTCGACACGGCGCGCTATGCCGATTGCGGCGTCTGCCGCCTCGTGCGCGTTCCTCCGGCGGACCGCGACGTGCGGCTGGCGCTGCTCGTCCCGTTCGACCAGTTGGCGCCGATCGTCCGGCAGGACCGTTTGCGCCGGTCGGGGCGGTCCCAATGGATGCGGCAGTTTCGGCACTGCCTGCTGGAAAACGCGCGGGACGGCGCGCTCAGGGCGGCAGCCGGCGCGCGCTTCGACCTCCTTTCCTACCAACTGGAACCGGCTCTCGCGGTTCTCGCCGGCGAGACGCGTCTGCTGATCGCCGATGCCGTTGGGCTCGGCAAGACGGTGCAGGCCGGGCTGATCCTGGCCGAGGTGATCGCTCGTGAGCCGGCTGCGCGCTGCCTGGTGATGGCGCCGGCCAGCCTCTGCCCGCAGTGGCTTGGCGAACTGCGCCACCGTTTCGGTTTGCCCGCCGTCTTCGTCGACGCCCTCGCCCTTCGGAAGCTGGCCTGCCTCTCACCGCCCGGCAGCCTGATCTGGGATCAGCACGCGCTTGCGGTCACGTCGTTCGACTTCGTGAAGCGGCCGGAAGTCCTGGCGAACGCCAGGGACCTCCGGTGGGACGTGGTGATCGTGGACGAGGCGCACATGGCCGCGCTGGCACAGGAGCGCGCCGCCGCCGTTGGCGTTCTGGCACGCCGGGCCCGGCGCGTCGTGCTGCTGACCGCCACGCCCCACGCCTCGGACACGGACGGCTTCCGCGCCCTCTGCGCAACGGGGACGCTGCCCGGCGACCCGCCGATCGTGATGTTCCGTCGCGACCGCTCGGACATCGGCCTCTCACGCATCCGCCGCACGCGCCTCCTCCGTGTCCGGCCCTCGCCCGCCGAGCGACGCATGCATCGCGCGCTCGACCGATATACGACGGAGGTGTGGCGCGAGACCGACCGCCGCCGTGACGGACCGGACGCCCGCCTCGCCATGATCGTATTGCGCAAGCGCGCGGCATCGGGCCCCGCGGCCCTCCTCGCGTCGCTGTCGCGCCGGCTTGCGCTCCTCCCGTATTCCCCGATCGATTCCGACGTGCAACAACTGCCGCTGCCGCTCGAACCCGCAGACGACAACGACCCGGCTGACGATGAACCTGCCGCGGTTCTCGGTGCGCCAGGACTTCGAGACCCCGATGCCGAGCGGGCGCTCCTGTTGCGGCTGGTCGAACTGGCACGCGAGGCGTGCGAGGCCGAGACGAAGCTCGGCGCACTGGCGCGCCTTCTCCGCCGGGCCCGCGAGCCGGCAGTCGTCTTCACCGAGTACCGCGACACGCTGGCTCGCATCGCACAGCGCCTGGACGGCACGCACCGGCCCGGACTGCTGCACGGAGGCCTGGACCAGGGGGAGCGGCAGGCCGCGATTCGCGCGTTCAACGAAGGACAGACATCCGTGCTCCTCGCGACAGATGCTGCGGCGCACGGCCTCAACCTGCACGCACGCTGCCGGCTGGTCGTGAACGTCGAGCTGCCCTGGACACCGGCCCGCCTCGAGCAACGGGTCGGACGGGTGGATCGAATCGGGCAGCGCCGCGGCGTCCACGCCGTGCACCTCGTTGCGCGCGACACGGCCGAGGAGGTCGTCCTGGCGCGCCTCGTCGTGCGAGTGGAGCGCGAGCGCGCCGCGCTCGGCCGCGCCGACGATCCGCTGGGAGCGGCGCCTGAAGCGCCGGGTGCCGACAGCCGAGGCGAGATGGACGTGGCGAGGCTCCTCTTCGAAGGAGAGGAGGGGAGAAGCGCGAATCGACCGGCCCTGGCAGGCGACGATCGCGAAGTCCTCTTCCGCCGCCTGGATCTGGCCGCACGTGCCGATGCAGAACGGACACGTATCGACGAAGTCAGGACCCTGATGGCCGGCCGCCGAGACAGCACCCCGCGCGAGGCGGCTGGCCAACCGCCGGCCGGCGGCACCCGCTGGTGCGTGGTCCGCCGCAAGCGCCGCCTGTCCTCGCTGCCTTCCGGCCTGATCTGCCTCTTCACCGCGCGGTTCGTCGACGGCCGCGGCTCGCTCGTCGAGCAACGGACGATCGCGCTGCACGTGGCACTGGCGGCCACCGTCTGCCACCGGCGCCCGCTCGAACGCGCCCTGCCCGCGCTACTGGACGGCGCCCGCGCGACGCTCGCCCACACCGCGGCTCGCGAGGCGGACGCGCAGCTTGGCCACCTGCGGCGCCAGGCGTCGGAACGACTGGCACTACTGAGCGTGCGAGAAGCCGCGATCGGTGAGGCGACCATCGGTGGCGGGCCGGTGCAGGCGGGCCTGTTCGACAAGAGAGCGACGAAGAGAGTCGAGGAGGAGCAGCGCCGCCGGGCCCAAGACCAGGACGAGGCCGCCAGCCATCTCGATGATCTGCGGAGCGAGCAGGTGATGGAACTCGCGGGAGAGCCGGAACTGGTGCTGGTGTTGGGCGTGGCGGAGTGAAGGAGAGGAACGGAGGACTGCCATGGAAGACCGAGCCGTCGACGAGGTGACAGGGACGGTCATCGGCGCGGCGATCGCGGTGCACCGCGCACTCGGGCCCGGGCTGCTGGAAAGCACCTATCTGTCGGCCCTCTGCATCGAGCTGAGCGAGAGAGGGCTCCGGCATCGAAGAGAAGTAGCGATTCCGATCTTCTACCGTGGCACCAAGGTCGGCGCGTATCGCGTGGACCTGATCGTCGAGGACCGCGTTCTCATCGAGGTGAAGAGCGTGGAATACCTGCACGCGGTCTTCGAGGCGCAAGTACCTGGCCTACCTCAGGGCCACGCGACAGCAGGTGGGGCTCCTGATCAACTTCAACTGCGCGTGCGTGAAGGACGGCATTCGGCGCCTCGTCAACGACCGGTAATGAAGAGAGACACAGAGACGCGGAGGCTGCACGCAGAGGCCCTTCGGCGGTCGGCTGTGCGGGCTAACCGACCGGGCCGACCGCATGGAGTGAGGGTGGCCGCCGCGCGCGAAGGCGCCAGTTGAGAACCTGCGGCGCGTTCGCGCGCGGCGGTCGCCCTCACTCCGCGCGCCATCGGCGCGCCGAAGGGCCGCCGCCACTTTAGGACAGCCATCAGCGAGATAGCTCTGTGCCTCTGTGCCTCTCTTGAACGACGTTTATGATTCCTGGTTTCATCGGCAATCTCGTCACTGAGTATTTCGCCGAAGAGTTCCTCGAGGAACTGTTTGGGACCGAGATCGATCGCGGCGGGGCGGCGAAGGCGCGCGTCGGGCTGCTCCGGCAGCGGCGGGGCGTTGGAGATCGGCTTGGCCCGGTGTGCGGGCCGCGTCAGATCTTCGACCTGGTCACCGTCCCCGTCGCGGAAGCGCTTGGCTTCCGCGGCTTCTCGACGACGGCGTCAAGCGACGGGCGACTGCTCGTCTCCAGGGCCGGCGATTCGCCGACCGACCCGATCTTCGCCACGACCGCGTGGGGCGAAGGTCTGGATGCTGCCTGTCGAGACGCGGCGCGGGCAGGCGTCGCCCGCGCGACGGCGTGGTGCATCGGGTTCAACGGTCAGCACGTGCGCCTCGTCGACGGGCGGCGCTCCTACGCGCGGCGCTTCGTCCAGTTCGACATGGATCTCGCCTTTGCCGAGGAGAGCTGCTTTGTCGTTCTCTGGGCCCTCCTCCGGCGCGAAAGGTTCGCGCCGGCCCCAACGGCCCTGATCGATCGCCTCGTCGCGGCGTCCGATCGCAACACGGCCGGCGTGTGCCGGTCGCTTCGCGACGGCGTACTTGCGGCGCTCGGCGACCTGCTGCGGGCCTTCCTTGCCAGGCGTCGCGCGGACGCCGGCTCACCGGCCCGGCTCATCGGGGTCCATCAGCAGTCGCTCACGATCATCTACCGGGTGCTGTTCCTGCTCTTCGCCGAGTCGCGCATGCTGGTGCCCGCCTGGCACCCCGTCTACCGCGACGGCTACTCGCTCGACGCCGCGCGCGCGCTGGCGGAGCGGCCGGGGCCGGCGACCGGGTTGTGGGCGATGCTGCAGGCCATCTCGCGGCTTTCGCACGCCGGCTGCCACGCGGGCGACCTCCGCGTGACGCCGTTCAACGGCCGCCTCTTCTCGCCATCCGCCACGCCGCTGGGCGAGAGCGTCCCGCTGGCCGACGAACCGGTGCGCCGGGTGTTGCTCGCGCTCTCGACGACCCCCCGCGCCGGTGGGCGGGCGCGCATCGTTTACCGGGACCTCGACGTCGAGCAGCTTGGTGCCGTCTACGAGAGCGTCCTCGATTACGTGCCGGCGGCCTCGCCGGCGCCCGCTCTTGTGGAGTTGCGGGCCGGCAGCGGCATCCGCAAGACCACCGCCACCTTCTACACGCCTCGGTCGCTCACGACGTACCTGGTCCGCCGGACGCTGGCGCCGCTGGTCGCGGGCGCATCCCCGGAACAGATTCTGTCGTTGCGCGTGGTGGACCCGGCGATGGGGAGCGGGGCGTTCCTCGTTGCCGCGTGCCGTTTCCTGGCGTCGGCGTACGAGTCCGCCTTGATCGAATCGGGGCGCGCCCTCGCCGGCGAGATCGACGAGGCGGATCGCCGGGCCTTCCGGCGAGCGGTCGCCCAGCGGTGCCTGTACGGCGCGGACCTCAACCCGATGGCGGTGCAGCTCGCCAGGTTGTCCATCTGGCTCGCCACGCTGGCGCCCGAACGGCCGCTCACGTTCCTCGACCATCGCCTGGTCGTTGGCGACAGCCTCGTTGGCGCGTCGCTGGACGACCTCCGGCGCCGGCCGTCGCCCGGCCGGTCGCGCCGCGCATCGAACGTGGCCGAGCGGCTGCCGCTCTTCGACGAGGTCGCGATCGGCCCGGCACTTCGGGCAGTTCTGCCGGCACGCACGCAGATCGAGGGGCGGCCGGACGACAGCCTCGCCGACGTCCGCGAGAAGGAGCGCCTGCTCGCCACGCTGGCCGGGCCGCGGTCCCCGCTCGCCCGCTGGAAGGCCGTGCTCGACCTCTGGTGCGCGCACGCCTGCCCGCGCGGTGCGGCGCCGGCCTCTCCGGGCGTCTTCGCGGCGCTCGCCGATCACCTGCTTCAGGGCCGTTCGTCGCTCGCGCCCGGTCTCGCCGATCGGCTCGTTGCCGACGAGGTGGAGACTGTGCGCCGCCTCTCCCCGCTGCACTGGAGCCTCGAGTTCCCCGAGGTCTTCTACGCCGGCGACGGCACTCCGCTGCCTCGCCCGGGCTTCGACGCCGTTGTCGGAAACCCTCCCTGGGACATGGTTCGGGCGGACGAGGACGGGCCAGCCGGCCGTGCGGACGCGCGTGAACAGGCGGTGCGCCTGCTTCGCTTCTCGCGCGACTCCGGAATCTACCGCGCGCAGGGCGAGGGTCACTCCAATCGCTTCCAGCTGTTCGTCGAGCGCGCGCTTCAACTCGTGCGAGACGGCGGCCGGGTGGGCCTCGTGGTGCCCTGGGGCCTGCTCGGAGATTCGGGTTGCGCCGCGCTGCGGCGTCTCCTGTTCGATGCGACGTCGATCGACCCGGTCGTCGGCTTCGACAACGCCGATCGGATCTTCCCCATCCATCGAAGCGTGCGCTTCCTGGCCCTTTCCGCGACGAGCGGCGGATCGACCAGCGGCCTGGCAGCGCGCTTCGGCGAGCGCGAGGCGTCGCTGCTCGATCGCATCCCGAGCCGCGGCGCAGACCCGTCGCACTTTCCGATCGCGCTGCCGCGCGCTCTCATCGAGCGCCTGTCCGGCGAGTCGCTTGCCATTCCCGACGTTCGCGGCCCCGACGACCTCGCGCTGCTCGACAAGCTCTCGCGCGCATGGCCTGCCCTCTCATCGCCGGATGGCTGGCACGCGGTCTTCGGCCGCGAGTTGAATGCCACCGATGACCGCTCTCACTTCACGACCGGTGGGACCGGGTTGCCGGTCGTCGAAGGGAAGCACATCGAGCCGTTCCGGGCCGGGATTGCCCTCTCGCTGGCTCGGATCCGGCCTGATGCCGCCCGCCGGCTGCTCGATGCCACGCGCACGTTCGAGCGCCCGAGGCTTGCCTACCGGGACGTCTCGAGCCCCACGAACCGCCTCACGCTGATTGCCGCCGTCATCCCGCCCGGCTGCGTCACCGTCCACACGCTGTTCTGCCTCCGCTCGGACGTTGGAGCCGGCGCGCAGCACTTCCTCTGCGGCATCTTCAACAGCCTCATCGCCAACTACTTCGTGCGCTTCTGGGTCAGTTCGCACGTGACGACCGGGATCGTCGGCCGCCTGCCGGTCCCCCCGCCCGCCCCCCATTCGCCTTCGTTCCGCCGAATCGCCGCCCTCGCCCGCACGCTCTCCCGCGCCCCGTCTCCCTCCTCCCACCCCGCATACGCCCGACTGCAGGGAGAGGTGGCGAGGCTGTACGGCGTGACGGACGAGGAGTTTGCGAGGGTGCTGGCCAGCTTTCCCCTGCTGCCCGCGGAGACGAAGGAGGGTGCGGTGGGGGCGTTCAGGAACAGCAAAGGGGAGTGACGAATGATGATTGACGATTGGCGAATGACGATTGGGAAGAACGAGGGCATCGAATGACCCACGATCGAAGCACCGAGCTTGGATCTCGGTTTACGCGCTTCGCCCTGGAAGCGATCCGACTGATTCGAGGGCTTCGGCGCGATCCAGTCTCCCGCCACATCAGCGGGCAACTGCTACGCGCCGCAACGTCGTCGGCAGCCAACTATCGTGCCGCGTGCCGCGCCCGGTCGCGGCCGGACTTTATCTCGAAGATCGGCATCAGTATCGAGGAAACCGACGAGTCCTGCTTCTGGCTGGAAGTGCTTGTCGGAAGCGGATTGGTCACAGAGGAACGGGCGGCCTGGATCATTCGGGAGGGGAATGAATTGCTAGCGATCCTCGTCGCGAGTCGGAAGACGGCGCAGTCGGGAATCGCTTGAGGAGCGGGAGCTCAATCGCCAATCGCCAATCGCCAATTCGTAAATCGCCAATATCGTGCATATCAGCTCACCGCCACCGCCACGCTGCCAATCAGTATCACCAGTACCGTCCCCGTCAGCGCCAGGAACACCCAATCCCTTTGCATCGCGAAATCCCCAACCGACACGACCACCCGCGCGACCGGCGTGGCCATCAGCACGACCAGCCCCGCGCGGGTGAGAGTGGTGGAGAGCGACAGGTCGACGCCGGCCAACTGCAGGAGCAGGCCGACGGCCATGAGCGACGTGCTGGTCAGCGCGCCGACCTTGAGCACCCGGCCGAGGATGGTCTCGAGCCGGCCGGTCGATGCTTCGTTCATGAAGCCCTCGCGAACATGAGAATGGCCACGGCAATGAGCAGCGCGGCGAGGAGGAGCTTGAGCCATTTCGCCCGCGCGCGCGCGGCGAGCGCGATCCCGGTGCGAGAGCCGGCGAGCACGCCGAGGACCGCGGCGGCGGCCATCCACGGAACGATCTCCCCGCGGCCGTAGTAGATCACCGCCCCGGAGGTCGCCGTCACCCCAATCATGAACGCGCTGGTCGCCGCCGCTGCCCGCAGCGGCACGCCGCACCAGGCGTTGAGGACCGGGACCTTGATGATGCCGCCGCCGACACCGAGGAGCGAGGAGACGCTGCCGGCCACGAACGACGCCGCCATGGCGAGCGGCACCCGCTTCACCCGGTAGGTGATCTTCGCGCCGCTTTCCTCCTCGTAGTAGCGGCCGCCGAGGCGCCCGGGGTTCGAGTCCGGGCCAAGCATCACGTTCCGGCGTTCCAGCCGCGTCAACATCGCGAGACCGGACAACACGGCGACGAGACCGAACAGACGCTGCAGCGTGGCGGTCGAGAGCATGGCCGCCACCACCCCGCCGGTGAGGCCGCCGGCCGTCGTCGCGACCTCCAGGAGCATCCCCAATCGCAGGTTGATGAGCGACCGGCCCGCGCGCGCCGACGACACGGCGCTGGACGTCGCGATGACGGTGGTCAGGGAAATGCCGACGGCCAGGCGCATCGGGACGCCCAGGCCGAGGACGAGGAACGGCACGAGGAAGACGCCGCCCCCGAGGCCCAATAACGCCCCGACGACTCCCGCCGCCGCGCCCGACACGAACAGGACGAGGGCCAGGAGCAAGGAAGCCGGCGGCACCATGGATCAATGATAGCGGACGCGGGCGAATCAAGCGGTGAGCGCGCCGTGCTCGAACGGCTTGAGCACGGCGTACAGCGCCTCCATCACCGGCGTCGTCACCCCCGCCGCGCTGCCGCGGCGAACGACCGTGCCGAGAAGGGCTTCGATCTCGATCGGCCGGCCGGCGCCGAGGTCCATCATCATCGAGGAGCGGCTGGTCGCGGGGCTCTTGTCCAGGTAGGCCATCTTCTGCGCGCGGACGTCCGGCGCGACGTCAATCCCCTCCGCCCGCGCGATCGCCTCCACCTCCGCCATCGCCCGGTCGAAGGTGGATCGGAAGGCGGGCTGCGCCCAGAGAGGCCCGAGCGGCAGGCGCGCTGCCGCGCTCAACCCGGCAAAGGGCGCGAGAAAGATGAACTTCTCCCAGAGAGGGACGCGGGCGTCCGCAACCGCTTCCGCCTGGATGTCCGAGGCCGAGAGGACCTCCTCGATCTTCGACGTGCGAGGCGTCCGTTCCCGATTGCCATATGCCTCGCCGAACACGATGCGCCGTGCGGGGCCGGTGTGCTGGATGACGCCCGGGGACGCGAGCGTCGCGATGATGTAGGTGGCGCCGGCCAGGACGTGCTCCCGCCCGACGACTTCTGCCACCTGCTCCGCGCTGTCGACCCCATTCTGGACGGAGAGGACGGCGGTGTCGGGGCCGACGAGCGGGGGAAGGTGCCTGAGCGCCTCCGGGTTGGAGTAGGTCTTCACCGCGAACAACACGAGATCGACCGGACCAACGCGCGACGCGTCCTGCTCGGCCGTCACACGCACGTCCACGTCGCCGAGCGAGCTTCTCACGGACAACCCTGACGCCCGGATCGCCTCGAGGTTTGCGCCGCGCGCGATCACGGCAACCTCCTGCCCCGCCTGCGCCAACCGTGCGCCGTAGTACCCGCCCACGGCCCCCGCCCCCACGATCGCTATTCGCATGATGCTCCCCGCAACGAACGAGTGAATGAAGAGAGGCACAGAGGCACAGAGCCGTCACGCTTCGGCGGTCTTCGCCGCACGGCCACACGCGACATCCCCTTGTGGCCGAGCCAATCGCGAGAGGATGGGAGGGCAGATGCGAAAGACCCGGGTGCTAGAGGTCTCTCGCATCCGCACTCCCACCTCTCGCGGGCGCCGCTACGCGGCGCCGAAGACCGCTCCGTACGCACCCGAGCGACAATCGGGCATTTCTCGGTGTCTCTGCGCCTTTCTTTACCTACTTCTTGACAACGCCGATGTTGGCAATCGTCTCGCCCTTGGTCATCGACGGCACGGCCCGGATGTACAGACACGATTCCGGCCTCCGGCGCTCGCGCGTCGGGCATTTCTCCGTGGCTCTGTGCCTCTCTTGACCTACTTCTTGACGACGCCGATGTTGGCAATCGTCTCGCCCTTGGTCATCGACGGCACGGCCCGGATGTACAACACGATTCCGGCCTCCGGCGCTCGCGCGTCGGGCATTTCTCCGTGGCTCTGTGCCTCTCTTGACCTACTTCTTGACGACGCCGATGTTGGCAATCGTCTCGCCCTTGGTCATCGACGGCACGGCCCGGATGTACAACACGATTCCGGCCTCCGGCGCTCGCGCGTCGGGCATTTCTCCGTGGCTCTGTGCCTCTCTTGACCTACTTCTTGACGACGCCGATGTTGGCAATCGTCTCGCCCTTGGTCATCGACGGCACGGCCCGGATGTACAGCACGATTCCGGCCTCCGGCGCTCGCGCGTCGAGGAGTGTCTGGCCCACGTAATCGGTGACGTACCCGACGAGCATCCCTTTCTCGACGTAGGTCCCGCGTTTGACACTCGGGTAGAACATGCCCGTCTGGTCGCTGGTGATGCCCGCGATCCGCTCCACCCACACCGGGTTCTCGACGGTTCGGGCGACGCCGGGAATCATCCGGAGGTAGCGCATCACGTTGAGGCAGCCGTTGACGAGCAGGTTGACGTCATCGGTCTCCACCGTGCCGGCGTGGCCCGCCTCGGCGGTGAGCGACGCCTTGCCGCGCGTGCTCGCGGTGTTCTCCAGGTACCGGGACTGCGCGGGGTCCTTGGGCCGATCGGCGGAAATGATGATCGTGTCGAGGCCGAAGGCCAGGACCATCTCGCGCGACATGTCGTCCTGCTTCTGGTTGCCCGTGACGGTCCAGTAGCTGTAGGGGCGCAGGCTCTCGTCCAGATCTCCTCCGTGGAGATCGATCAGGTGGTCGCACTGTTCCACGACCTCCTTCGTCATGAGGTAGGACGCCCTTTCGGTCTGCGTGCCGTCGGGCTTTCCGGGGTACAGCCGGTTCATGCTCTTGCCGTCCACGGGATTCAGGTGCGCGACCTTCTGCTCGAACGACGCGACGTTCACCAGCGGGACGATGATGACGGTCCCCGAGACCTGCAATGGATCGATGAGCGGGATCATCTTCTCGAGCGCCACGATCGAGGCGTACTCCGTTCCGTGGGCGCCGGCGACGAGCGCGAGCACCGGTCCGGGCTTCGCGCCGTGGACGACGGCCACGGGGATGTTCGTGCCCGCGTCACTGCCTGGCGGCACCGCGATGATACCTGTCGCGGTGCGGCCGCGCGAGGCTGCCGCGGTGCCGACCTTGAACGTCGGCCGGGTGTCCGCCGCTTGCGCCCAACCGTCTGCGGTTCCGAACAGGAGCGACGTCAATACCGCCGCGAACATGAGGACGTGTTGCATGACTGGCTCCAGGGATTGAAGATTCCAGAGAGTATACGTCCCGCCGTTCGAACCGGTGGTACGATCCGGCCAAAAGACCGGAGGCGCTGCGATGAAGACGTACCCGCTCTACATCAACGGGCGCTTCGTGCCGCCCGACTCCCCGCGCACGCTGGACATCCTCAACCCGGCGACGGGAGAGGCGATCGCCCGCGTCCCGGACGGCAACGGCGCGGACGTCAACCGCGCGGTCGAGGCGGCGCGGCGCGCGTTCGACGAGGGCCCGTGGCGCACGTCAACCGCCCAGGAGCGGGGGCGGATCCTCTTCAACCTCGCCCGCATCGTCCGCGAGAGAGCCGCGGAGCTCGCCGAGCTCGAGACCATCAACAACGGCAAGCCGATCGCCGAGTCGGAGTTCGACATCGCCGACGTTGCGACCTGCTTCGAGTATTACGGCGGCCTGGCCACCAAGGTCCACGGCGAAGTGCTGCCCGTCCCGGACAACGCCATGTGCCTCGCCCTGCGCGAGCCGATTGGCGTCGCCGGGCAGATCATCCCGTGGAACTACCCGCTGTTGATGGCCGCCTGGAAGATCGCCCCGGCGATCGCCGCGGGGTGCACGATGGTCCTCAAGCCGGCCGAGCAGACGCCGCTCACGATCCTCGAGCTCGCCTCCAGTTTTGCGGGCGCCGGTCTTCCTCCCGGGGTTGTCAACGTCGTCACCGGGCTGGGCGAGTCGGCGGGGGCGCCGATTGTCGCGCATCACGACGTGGACAAGCTGGCGTTCACCGGGAGCCTCGAGGTTGGCAAGGTCATCATGCGCTCGGCTGCGGACACCTTGAAGAAGGTCTCGCTCGAACTTGGAGGGAAATCGCCGAACATCTTCTTCGCGGATGCGGACTTCGAGGCGGCAGTCGACGGCGCGCTGTTCGGCGTCTTCATCAACCAGGGCGAGGTCTGCTCGGCTGGCAGCCGGATCCTGGTGCAGCGCTCCATCTACCCGTCGTTTGTCGAGGCGATGGTCGAGAAGGCGCGCCGGATCGCGGTCGGCGACGGCCTGGACCGGGCGACGAAGATGGGGCCGGTCGTCAGCCGCGAGCAGTTCGACCGCGTCCGCGCCTTCCAGGAACTTGGCAAGCGCGAAGCACGGCTCGCACTGGGTGGCGCGGCGGCCCGGGTCGAAGGCCTGAAGGGCTTTTTCGTCGAACCGACGATCTTCTGCGACGTCGACAACTCGGCGACCATCGCCCGCGAGGAGATCTTCGGGCCGGTGGCCTGCGTCATCCCGTTCGACGATGAGCGGGATGCGCTGAGGATCGCGAACGACACGTACTACGGGCTGGCGGCCGCGGTGTGGACGCGCGACATCTACCGCGCGATGCGCGCCGTGAAGGAACTGCGCGCCGGCATCGTCTGGGTGAACCACATGCAGCCGACCTTTGTCGAGGCGCCGTGGGGCGGCTACAAGCAGAGCGGCATCGGACGCGAGCTGGGCGTGTGGGGCGTGGAAGAGTACTTGCAGGTCAAGCAGGTGTTCATCAACCTGAACGAACAGCCGATCGGATGGTACTGAAGCACGCGTATGTCCCAAGAACAGCCTTTCTTCCTGGCCGGGCGGTGGGAGAAGTCCGGCACGCCGCTGAAGGTCATCAACCCCTACGACAACTCCATCGCCGGCGAGACGTGGCTGGCCGGCGACCAGGAGTTCGAGGCGGCAACCGAGGCGGCCGTCGCGGCAGCGATCGTGATGCGGAAACTGCCCGCTTACGAGCGGTCGGCAATCCTGCGGCGCGCGTGCGACAGCATCAGGGCGCGGCGCGAGGAGATCGGGCGAACGATCGCCGCTGAAGTGGGGAAGGCGCTCAAAGACGCGCTGACGGAGGTCGATCGCGGCGCGAGCACCTTCGAGGTGGCGTCCGAGGAGGCGAGACGAATCGAGGGCGTCGTCCTGCCGATGGACCTCGCCCCGCACGGCAAGGGGCGCATTGCCTTCACGCGCCGCTACCCGATCGGGCCGATCGCCGCCATCTCGCCGTTCAACTTCCCGTTCAATCTGTCGGCCCACAAGCTCGCGCCGGCGATTGCCGCCGGCAACCCCATCGTGTTGAAGCCTGCCACCAAGACGCCGCTCTCGGCGCTCCTGCTCGCCGACGCGCTCGAGAAGGCGGGCCTGCCGAAGGGGGCGCTGAGCGTGCTGCCGATGTCGCGGCAGACGGGCGACCGGCTGGTCACCGACGATCGGTACAAGATGCTCACGTTCACCGGGTCGTCCGCGGTCGGCTGGGGCATGAAGGCCAGGGCCGGGAAGAAGAAGGTGGTACTGGAGCTTGGCGGCAATGCCGGCGTCATCGTCGACGAGACAGCGGACGTGGACTTCGCAGTGAAGCGCATCGCCGTCGGCGGCTTCGCGCTTGCGGGTCAGAGCTGCATCTCCGTGCAGCGCGTCTACGTACATTCCAGTGTCTTCGACCGATTTGCGTCGGCGCTCGTCGCCTTGCTGCAAAGGCTCAAGGTCGGCGACCCGCTCGACCCCGGCACCGACGTGGGCCCGATGATTGAGGAGAGCGAGGCGGAGCGGGTCGATGCCTGGGTCAAGGAGGCAGTCGACTCGGGGGCGAAGATCCTCACGGGCGGCAAGCGCCTCGGCCCGGCGCTCTACGCGCCCACGGTGCTCACCGACGTGCCCGACACCGCGAAGGTGTGCACGCAGGAAGTGTTCGCGCCCCTGGTCGGCCTCTACCGGTTCGACGATTTCAACGACGCGCTCGCGCGGGTGAACGCGTCGTCCTATGGCCTGCAGGCGGGCGTGTTCACCAACGACCTCCTTCGCGCGCTCGTGGCGCACGAGGTGCTCGAGGTGGGCGGCGTGATCGTCAACGACGTCTCCGCCTGGCGAATCGACCACATGCCGTACGGCGGAATGAAGGACTCGGGCATCGGCCGCGAGGGCCCGCGCTACGCCATCGAGGAGATGACCGAGCCGAAGATCATCGTCATCAACCGCGAAATGCAGGGTTGAAAGACTCAGCGTGGGGCGAAGCTTCGGCTTCGCCTGAAGAAGCTTCTGCTTCGCCTGGTTGCTGGCCGCATCATTTGGCCTGTGGTCCGCCTGCCGTGCCCAGGACTCGCTCCGCCGGGAACACCCGCGTCACCTCGTAATTCCCGTTGCCCTGGTCCTTGAGCAGTGCGAGGTCGGTCGCCGCGCCGACCGCCAGGGCGCGGTCGGACTTGAAGGCCTTCCAGTCCGCGATGGCGACAGCCGCGCCTTCTTTCCAACCCCGGGAGGGCACGAGATACATCCCGGCGGCGTCGATCGTCTCCACCCCTCCGAACACACGCAAGTCGCCGAGGTCGTCAACGCGGAAGGTCTGCACGAGCTCGCGGCCGCCGGATGGCGCCGGCCGCACGATGCGGTTCGATGACAGCCCCACGTCTCCCGTGAATGGCGCCATACCCGTCCCGGCGACGATCGAGACGTTGCGGACCAGCAGCGTGAACACGTCGGACGCGTTCATGGGCAGCGTTTCGTAGCGGGCCGGGTCCGCGGCCTGGGCGCCGCCGGTCGCGAGCGCGTGGAGCGCCGACAGGATGGCGACGAAGTTCAGTCTTTGGAGGTCCAGGTCGGCGCGGGCGCCCTGGTAGGGCCCGGTCTCGATGAGCACGACCGGCGTCCCCCACTTCGTCACGTTGTCGCCGAACGCGCGGACCTCGAACTCGTCGTCGTACCGCGCCACTTGCCCCGGCGCGAACGTCTCGACCGTGCCGCGAATTACCGCGCACGTCTTCTTCGCGAGCGTGCGGCCGGGCGTTTCCGTCCGTGCCTCGTCCATCGCGACGGCCAAAAGCGAGATCGACGCGGGCTTGCCGGCCTTGCCCGCGGAGGTCTTCCAGTTCTGGTTGTGCAGGTTGAACCCGAGCGACGGCTTCAACCGGTCGCGAAGCGCCTTGAGCGCGCGGCCTTCCGGGGATTGGAGAAGAAGCGCGTCGCGATTGACGTCGATCCCCTGGGCGTTGCGTCGCTGAAACCTCGCGGCTCCATCCGGGTTGAGCATCGGAACGAAATGAATGGTCAGCGCTCTCAGCAACTGGCCGACTGCCGGGTCTCCCGCGTGCCGCCGAACGTGCTCCAGGATGTCGAGCAGCGCCGCGGTGGCTGTGGGTTCATCGCCGTGCATCTGGGACCACAGCAGGACGTGTAGCGGTCCCCGCCCGAAGGAAATCACGTTGAGCGGCCGATCCTCCACCGATCGGCCGACTTCCTCGAAGCTGAACAAGTCGGGAGAGTCCTTGGCAAAACGGGCAACCCATCCCGCAACCGTCTCGTGGTCGAGCAGTCCGGCGGGATAACCGATGAGCCTTTCGTCGTCCCACGCTGCAGCCAGCACCGATGGCGAAGGCGCGGGCGCCTGGCCCGCTGCCAGGCCGCAGAGACCGAGGATGAGGCCAAGGAACAGGCCGCCTACGCGGGCCCAGGAGTGGCGGCGTATCCGGCGATGCTGGCAGAAGGTGTGCGCCATGAGTCGCGATTATAGGCCGCTCCGGCTCCGGCAATCGTCGCCTTGAGCCTTGAGCCCTGAGCCCCTAGCCTTGAGCCCTGAGCCCCTTCCCTGGCAGGCCGCTTGCTGCAGTCAACTGTGGCATGGTGGCCGGGCACGATCATGGTGTCCTGGTCTCTGGGAGGTTGCAGATGAGGACGAATTCGAGGAGAGCGATTGCCGTTCTGTCGATGGTGATGCTCGGCTGGGCCGCAGGCACGCGGGCGCAGACCGAGCCCCGCTCGCAGCAGACCGAGCCCCGCTCACAGTCGGAGGAAGCCAAGCGGGTGCGGGAGGCGGCGGACGCGTTCGCGGCAGTCATGAAGGCGCCCGACAACGGGATTCCGGAGGCGATCCTCAACAAGGCCGAGGCCATCGCCGTCTTCCCCAACGTGATCAAGGCCGCGTTCGTCGTGGGCGGCCAGCACGGTAACGGGATTATCAGCGTGCGGAATCGTGAAACGGGTACGTGGTCCCTGCCCGCGTTCCTGTCGCTCACCGCCGGAAGCTGGGGCGCGCAGATCGGCGGCGAGTCGGCCGACATCGTGCTGCTGGTGATGAACCCCCGTGGCGTGGACAAGCTGCTGCAGAGCCAGTTCAAGGTCGGGGGTGAGGCCGAGGCGTCGGCCGGGCCCGTGGGCCGGCGCGCGGAGGCGTCCACCGACATCCAGATGCACGCCGAGATTCTCAGCTACTCGCGCTCGCGCGGCCTGTTCGCCGGGATCTCGCTCAGCGGGGCGTCGGTGCACGAGAACATCAACGACAACGAGGACTTCTACGGCAAGCGCCTGCACACGCGTGAGATCGTGCTCGCACCCACGCCGCCGCGACCCGTCGTTCCGGAAGCAGTGGCCGTCTGGCGCGACACGCTCAATCAGTTCACGCTCGCCGCAACGTCGGGACGAAAGGACAAGTAGGGCGCGGCAAGGAAGCAGGTGTGGCGCGGCCTCCAGGTTCGCAGGCGGCGCGAAGCTGGAGCATCGCCCTACACCTGCTTGCCTTCTACGCCAGCAACTCCCTCAGTGCCCCCTCCGCGTCGTCGAATTCGAACCGGTAGCCGAGGTCGAGCGGGCGCCTGGGGACCATCCGGATGCTCGTGAAGAGGAGCGCGTCGGCCATCTCGCCGAGTGCGGTGCGGATGGCGAAGGCCGGCGCCGGCAGCCAGCTCGGGCGATGGAGCACGCGGCCGATGGCTGCCGAGAACTCGCTGTTGCGGATGGCCGTCGGGGCCGACACGTTCAGCGCGTCGCCCACGTCCCGGTTCGCGAGCGCCCACTGCACGAGTCCCACCCAGTCGCGCCAGTGAATCCACGACATGAACTGACGCCCGGAGCCAAGCGGCCCGCCGCCGAACAGCTTGAATGGGAGCAGCATGCGCGGCAGCGCGCCATCGGTTGCCGAGAGAACGATGCCGGTGCGAAGCAGGACGAGGCGAGTGATTCGGGCCGCCTGCCTGGCCTCGGCTTCCCATTTCACGCAAACGCCGGCAAGGAAGTCCTGGCCGGGCCCCGCCTGCTCGGTCAGCTCTTGGTCGCCGCGCTCGCCGTAGTAAGCCTGCGCCGACGCGTTGATCAACACGGACGGCGGCCGCCGCGCCGCGGCAATGGCCGCAACCAGGCTGCGCGTGGCGAGCAGGCGGCTGTCGAGGATCGATCGCTTGCGGGCCTCGTTCCATCGGCCCGCGGCGATCGACTCGCCGGCGAGGTTGATGACGGCCTCGGCGCCGTCCACCGCCGACGCCCAGTCGCCGGCCGACCCGTCAGGGGTCCAGCCGACGATTCGCGTGCGGCCGGCTCGCCCCGCCCCGGTCGTGGACAGGCGCGATCCGTCCGGCGCGCTGCGGCTCAGGATGACCACGTCGTGATCCGCATCCGTCAGCGCGTCGGTGAGCGCGCGCCCGAGGAAGCCGGTCCCGCCCGCAATCACCACGGTCATGATTGTCTCCCGCCGAACGCCGCGAGCCTCCTGAACCATTCTACGATTTGGCAATTTAGCGCTTTGGCGATTATGTCACCGACGCTTACCCCGACCGCTTCGCCGTCCACCACTTCGCCGCCCGATTGCGGTTGACGTCCGCCGGACGACGGTCGACGATGGAGGACCATGGCGCGAGCGGAACCCGAACAGCCGAGGCTCCTGGACGCGCCCGCGACGGCGGGGGACCACCTCACCGGGTCGGTCGAGCGGGTGACCTTCCACAACGAGGAGAACGGCTTCTCCGTCCTCCGCGTGCAGATCCGCGGCCGCCGCGAACTGGTCACCGTCGTGGGGCACGCCGCCGCCATTGCGCCCGGCGAGTTCATCCAGGCAGGCGGCAGCTGGACGAACGACCGGGTCCACGGCGTGCAGTTCACGGCGACGTCGCTGAAGACCGTCGCCCCCAGCACCATCGAAGGCATCGAGAAGTACCTTGGTTCCGGCCTGGTGAAGGGGATCGGCCCGCACTTCGCCCAGCGCCTCGTCCACGCCTTCGGCACCGACGTGTTCGACGTCATCGACCGCGACCCCGCGCGCCTCCGATCGGTGGAGGGGATTGGCCCGGTCCGCGCAGGGCGCATCATCGACGCGTGGCGCGAGCAGAAGGCGGTGCGCGAGATCATGGTCTTCCTGCACTCGCACGGCGTCGGCACTTCCCGCGCCGTGCGCATCTTCAAGACGTACGGCGCCGAGGCGATCCCGCTGATCACCGAGAACCCTTACCGGCTCGCCGCCGACATCCGTGGCATCGGTTTCCTGACCGCCGATCGGATCGCCGGCACGCTCGGCATCGAGAAGACCGCCATGATCCGGGCGCGCGCGGGCGTGGGGTACGCGCTGAGCGAGGCGATGGACGAGGGCCACTGCGGCCTGCCGCTCCAGGAGCTGCACGCCACCGCCGCCAGGCTGCTCGACGTGCCTGAATCGCTCATCGCGGGCGCGCTCGAACTCGAGGTTGCGGAAGGCACGATCGTCGGCGACAGCGTGGACGGCACGCCGTGCGTCTTCCTGGCCGGCCTGCACGCTGCGGAGCGCGTGATCGGCGCGCGCATCCGCAGCCTCTGCGCAGGACAGCCTCCATGGCGCGCGATCGAGGCGGACCGGGCCATCCCATGGATCGAGGATCGGCTGGGCATGAAACTGGCGGCCCTGCAGGCGGAGGCGCTGAAGCTGGCCGTCCGGTCCAAGTTCCTGGTGATCACCGGGGGGCCCGGGGTCGGCAAGACGACGCTGATGAACGCGATCCTCGGCGTCCTCCGGGTTCGCGGTGTGCGGCTCGCGCTGTGCGCGCCAACCGGCCGTGCGGCCAAGCGACTCGCGGAGACCACCGGCCTCGAGGCCAAGACCATTCACCGGCTGCTCGAAGTCGACCCGCGCAGCGGCGGCTTCCGCCGCCAGGAATCGCACCCGCTGGCGTGCGACCTCCTGGTGGTGGACGAGACGTCGATGGTCGACGTACCGCTGATGCACTCCCTCTTGCGGGCGGTGCCGCCGTCATGCCGCCGTCATCCTGGTCGGCGACGTCGACCAGCTGCCATCGGTCGGCCCGGGCCAGGTGCTGGCCGACATCATCACGTCGGGCGCGGTCCCCGTCGTCCGCCTCACCGAGGTGTTCCGCCAGGCGAGCGAGAGCCGCATCATCGTCAACGCGCACCGGATCAACCAGGGCGAGATGCCGGAGTTGACACCCGGCAGCGAGGCGACCGATTTCTTCTTTTCGGAGGTGGACGATCCGGAGCAGGGAGCAGCGCGCCTGCTGCAGATCGTGCGCGAGCGGATCCCCGCCCGCTTCGGCCTCGACCCCGTCCGCGACGTCCAGGTGCTGTGCCCGATGAACCGTGGGGCGCTGGGCGCCCGCGCCCTCAACCTCGGCTTGCAGAAACTGCTGAACCCGACCGACGGGCCGCGGGTCGAGCGGTTCGGCTGGATCTACGGCGTTGGCGACAAGGTGATGCAGATCGAGAACGACTACGACAAGGACGTCTACAACGGCGACCTTGGCTTCGTCTCGTCGATCGCCCCGGACTCGGGCGAGCTGGTCGTGGATTTCGACGGCCGCGACGTGGTGTACGAGCTCGGCGAGCTCGATCGCCTCGTCCTCGCCTATGCGACGACCATCCACAAGTCGCAGGGTTCCGAGTATCCGGCGGTCGTCATCCCGGTGTCGACGCAGCACTACCCGATGCTGCAGCGAAACCTCCTCTACACCGGCGTCACCCGCGGCCGGCGCCTGGTCGTGCTCGTGGGTCAGCGAAAGGCGCTGGCCATCGCGGTGGCCGGCCGCCAGGCGCGCCGGCGCTGGTCGAAGCTGGCGGAGTGGCTGCGGGCATGACGCTGGGGGCTGGGGGCTAGGGGCTAGGAAGGAGATTGTCGAGTGACGATATGGCGATTGGCGATTGGCGATTGGCGATTGGCGATTGACGATTGGATGGGCCGGCACGATCGGCGCGCACCCCTTGCACCCAACCCGAATTTGGCAATTTTGCGATTTGGCGATTTGACGATTTGGCGGTCACGCGGTATGACGCGGTATCTCCCACTCCGTCGCGGCAGGCCCCGTGCACCCCTTGCACCCGACCCGAATTTGGCAGTTTTGCGATTTGGCGATTTGACGATTTTGCGGTCACGCGGTATCTCCCCACTCCGTCGCGCAGGCCCCTTGCACCCTGCACCGCTCGCACCCTGCACCCTTGCACCCTTGCACCCCTTGCACCTCTTGCACCCCGTGCACCCCTGCACCCCTTGCACCCCTTGCACCCCTTGCACCCCTTGCACCCCTTGCACCCCTTGCACCCCTTGCACCCCTTGCACCGTCGTCCGTCCTTGACATGCCGCAGCGCCGCGTGTTAACTAACTAGTTAGTTTAACTAACCGGTTGGTGATTTATGACACGACGGACCCCGAGGGCTCGGCAGGCAGAAGGCTCCCGCGACGCGCTCCTCGCCGCGGCGACCGACGAGTTCGCCCTGCACGGATTCGCCGGCGCATCCGTGGACACCATCGCCGCCCGGGCCGGCGTCAACAAGGCGATGATCTACTACCACTTCAAGAGCAAGGAGCGGCTCTACCTCGAGATCCTCCGCGGCGTCTTCTCCTCCATGGGCAGCCGGACGGGCGCGATCGCGGACTCCGACGCGCCGGCCACCGCCAAGATCGCGGCCTTCGTGGCGGCGATCAGCGCCGAGGCGGACGCGCGGCCGTACCTGCCGCCAATGATGATGCGCGAGATTGCCGAGGGCGCGCGCCGGCTCGACACCGAGACGCTGCGTCTCATGTCTCGGCTCTTCACCAACCTCCGCGCGATCCTCGAACAGGGCGTGCGCGAAGGCGTCTTCCGCCCGGCCAACCCCCTGCTCACCTACTTCTCGCTCATCAGCCCGATCTTCTTCTTCAGGGCGGCTTTGCCCGTTCGGGCCGCGATGGACCGGCACAACCTGATCGAGGGCGTGAAGGCCCTCGACAACGACGTGTTCCTCGCGCACCTGACCGCCAACATCCTGCACGCCCTGGCGCCGGAGCAACGGCCGTCGCCGCGGCGCAGCCGCCCGGGCACCCCGGCGTCCCGCCGGACCCGTACCGGAGAGCACGCATGAAGCCGACCACTCTCGCCCGTCTCGTTTCCGCCAGCCTGGCGCTCACCGTCCTTGCCGCCTGCTCGGCCAAGGCACCGACCGATCGCGTCCGCGCGTCGGGCAGCGTCGAGGCGACCGAGGTGCAGGTGTCGTCGAAGGTGGGCGGCCGCCTGGTTGAGCTCAAGGTGGCCGAAGGCGACCGGGTTGCCGAGGGCCAGGTGATCGCGCAACTGGACGTGACGGACACGCAGCTGGCGCTCCGCCGTGCCGGGGCCGACCGCGACCAGGCCGGCGCGCAGCTTCGCCTCCTCCAGGCAGGCGCGCGTGCGGAGGAAATCAGGCAGGCGGCGGCCCAGGCAAAAGGCGCCGAGGCCGACGTTGCCGGCGCCAAGGACGATCTTGCCGCCGCCGAAACGGACCTCGCGCGCTTCGAAACGCTGCTCAAGTCGAACTCCGGATCGCAGAAGCAGCGTGACGACGCCGCGACGAGGCGCGACGTGGCGAGGGCGCGGCTGTCTGGCGCCGAGGAGCGCGTTCGGGCCGCCCAGGAGGGGTTGCTACGGCTGAAGAACGGCGCACGGCCGCAGGAGATTGAGGCGGCGCGCGCCCGCCTCGCGGCCGCGGACGCCCAGATCGCCACCCTGCAGCAGGCGGTCGAGGATGCCACCGTCAAGGCGCCGCTGAACGGCGTCGTCACGCAGAAGCTCGCCGACGCCGGCGAGATCCTCGCCCCCCGCACGGCGATCGTGACCGTCGCCGACCTCGATCACGCCTGGGCGAACATCTACATCGACGAGCCGGTGGTGCCGCGAATCACGCTGCGGCAGAAGGCGACGATCTACACGGACGCGGGCGGCACAGGGCTCCAGGGCACGGTGACGTTCGTGTCGCCCAAGGCGGAGTTCACGCCTCGCAACGTCCAGACGGCCGAGGAGCGTTCGAAGCTCGTTTACCGGATCAAGGTGTCCGTCGATAACCGCCAGGGCGTGCTCAAGCAGGGCATGCCCGTGGAAGCCGACGTCCCGCTTGCCGGAGGCCGGTAGTGCCAGGCGACCTGGCGGTCATCGTCGAGCGCGCCATGAAGCGGTTCAACGGGACGCCGGCCGTGGACGACGTGTCGTTCGAGGTCAGGCCGGGGGAGATGTTCGGACTGATCGGGCCGGACGGCGCGGGAAAGACCACCACCATCCGGCTGCTCTGTGGGTTGCTCAGGGCCGACGGAGGCCGGATCAGCGTGCTCGGCCACGATCCTGTCCGCCAGCATGCCGCGCTCACCAACGACGTCGGGTACTTCTCGCAGCGATTCAGCCTGTACGGCGACCTGACGATCGACGAGAACATCTCGTTCTTCGCCGAGATTCACGGGCTCCGCAACTACAGCGAGCGCCGGAACCGGCTGCTCGAGATGACGCAGTTGACGCCGTTCCGCGACCGCCTGGCGGACAGGCTGTCCGGCGGCATGAAGCAGAAGCTCGCCCTCGCGTGCACCCTGGTGCACGAGCCGAGGATCATCCTGCTCGACGAGCCGACCACGGGGGTCGACCCGGTGTCGAGGCGCGAGTTCTGGAAGCTGCTGTCGGAGTTCCTCGCGCAGGGCATCACCATCCTCATGGCGACGCCCTACCTGGACGAGGCCGAGAGGTGCTCGCGCGTCGGCCTCTTCTCCGCCGGCAAGCTGCTCGTCGTCGACACCCCCGCGGCGCTGCGTCAGAGCCTGCCAGGCGTGATGACGGAGATCATCGCCACGCCCCAGGATGCGGCGATCGCGGCCTTGCAGCAGGACAGCGCCGTGGCGGAGATGCAGAACTTCGGCG
Source organism: uncultured Acidobacteriota bacterium (assembly GCA_963724775.1). Lineage (GTDB taxonomy): Bacteria > Acidobacteriota > Vicinamibacteria > Vicinamibacterales > Fen-181 > CAVRWB01. The sequence continues at coordinate 201,577 of CAVRWB010000004.1, read as the reverse complement.
AGCGGGTCCACGCCCGCTGGCACGAAACCGACCCGGATGCGGCCGTCCGGCTGGCGGCCAGTGCGCTGGCCCGGCCAGGGATCGAGACGAAGGGAATCAGGGCGATCCCGGCATCACTCGAGGACGTATTCATCAACCGCGTGGCGCAGGCCGCGCCGAGACAGTCATGAGACGCCTTCACATCGCTTCGATTTCCGCTTTCCTCCTCGCGGTCTCCATTCCGGTTGCGGGGCGCGCGCAGGGCACGACACCCGGTGCGGAGGGGCTGACGTTGCAGCAGGCCATCGACCGCGGCCTCGCCGCCAGCCACCGCCTTGGCGAACTACGGGCGCGTGTGGCCGGCAGCGAGGCGGCCGTGGCGGGCACCCAGGCTGCAGACCGGCCGCAGGCGTCGGCGATCGCCGGCTACACGCGGACGAATCACGTCACGCCGTTCGCCATCAGGGCCGGTATCGGGCAGCCGCTGATGGTCGTCTACCCGGACATCCCCGACAACTTCCGGAGCCGCATCGACTTGCAGTGGCCAATCTACACGTTTGGGCGGACCGACGCGGCGGAGCGGGCCGCGCGCGCCGAGAGCCAGGCGTCTGGCCTGGATCTCGCTGCGGCACGCAACGACCTGCGCCTCGAGATCACCCGCGCCTACTGGGCGGTGGTCACAGCCGGCGAGTCGGTCAGCGTCCTGACGGAGTCGCTGCGGCGCATGGACGCGACGCTGGAGGATGTGCGCAACCGGTTGAAAGTCGGCCTGGTCCCGCCGAACGACGTCCTGTCCGTGGAGGCGCAGCGCTCGCGGCAGCAGGTGCTGTTGATCCAGGCGCGCAACCTGCGCGAGCAGGCAATGGCCGACCTGCGGCGACTCATCGGCGCGCCGCCGGATGCGCTGCTCACCCTCAACGCGCAGCTGGAAGCCGCTCCGCCGGCGGCGGCCGCGGTGCCGCAGCTCGTGGACGAGGCGCGGAAAGCGAGGCCCGACCGGCAGGCCATCGAAGCGCGCATTGCCGGAGCCGGCGAGCGCCGCGAGGCGGCGGCGGCCGGCAAGCGGCCTGTGCTTGCCGTGGGCGGGGGCGTCGATCTCGCCCGGCCCAACACGCGCTTCTTCCCACGGACCGATGAGTGGAAGGCGTCGTGGGACGCCGGCGTGAACTTCAGCTGGACGTTCTGGGATGGCGGTCGCGTGGCAGCCGACATCGCGCAGCAGGCGGCCACCCAGCTGGCCGCCAAGGAACGGCTGGCCGAGTTCGACAGCCAGCTGGAGGTCGAGGTTCTGCAGCGGCGACTGGATCTCGACGCGTCGCAGGCGTCGATCGTGGCCGCCAACGATGCGGTGCGCTCCGCCTCGGAGGCGCGCCGGGTCGTGGGCGAGCGGTTCGCCGCCGGCGTCTCGACCAGCACGGAAATCCTGGACGCGCAGGTGGCGCTGCTCCAGGCGCAGCTGGATCTCACGCAGGCCCAGGCCAACGCGCGCCTCGCCGAGGCCCGGCTCGCGCGCGCGCTCGGGCAATGACGCACAGCAGTGCACGGGTGCATGGTGCAAGGGTGCAGGGGTGCATGGCCGCCCCATTCGTCATTCGCCAATCGTCACTCGTCAATGTCAATACCGTTCCCGTTTCCGAGTGCACGGCTCAGGTGAAGGTGCGAAGCTTCGTCTTCGCGTCGAGTGCTCGTGCAAGGTGCAAGGGTGCATGGCCGCCCCATTCGTCATTCGCCAATCGTCACTCGTCAATCGTCAATACCGTTTCCCGTCAACGCTCAACGCTCAACGGTCGACGGTCGACGGTGCAACGCTGAACGGGTGCAAGGGTGCAGGAGTGCAGGGTGCAAGGTGCACAAGGTAAGGTGCAGGTGACCATGCACGGCACAGACTGCGTTGAGTGCACAAGGAGCAGGCGGGCTGGCACCATGCACTCCTGCACCCGCTGCGCAGCCACCTGCACCCTCGTGAGTGATTTATGGATGCCATCGTCGTCAACGAACTGACCCGCCGGTTCGGCAAGTTTCTCGCCGTGGACCACGTGTCGTTCACCGTCGGGACCGGGGAGATCTTCGGCTTCCTGGGGAGCAACGGCGCCGGCAAGTCGACGACCATTCGCATGCTGTGCGGCCTGCTGAAGCCGACCTCCGGCACCGCGCTCGTCGGCGGCGTGGACGTGGGCCGCGACCCGGAGAAGGTGAAGGCCAGCATCGGCTACATGTCGCAGAAGTTCTCGTTGTATGAGCTGCTCTCGGTGGATCAGAACATCCGCCTCTACGCGGAGCTGTACGGCGTGAATCCCCGGAAGTTCAAGGAGCGCCGGCAGTTCGCCATCGAGATGGCCGGCCTGAAGGGGCGCGAACACATGCTGCCGCGCGACCTGCCCGGCGGCTTCCGGCAGCGCCTGGCCCTCGGGTGCGCGATCCTCCACGAGCCGCGCATCCTCTTCCTCGACGAGCCGACGGGCGGCGTGGACCCAATCTCCCGCCGCCAGTTCTGGCGGCTCATCGGCCAGCTCTCGAAAGCCGGCGTGACGGTGCTGGTGACGACGCACTACCTGGACGAGGCCGAATACTGCCATCGCCTCGCGCTGATCCACGCCGGCCGGCTGGCGGCGCTCGGCACGACCACAGAGCTGAAGCAGGTGTTCGCGAACCGGCCAATCGTGGAAATCCGCACCCCGCAGGCCGTGGGCGTGATGCGCGCGCTCGACGAGATGCCCGAAGTGGAGGAGAGCAGCCTGTTCGGCACGGCGGTCCACGCCGTCCTGCGGGCTGACGTCGAGGGAAGGACGGCCGACGGGCCGCGGCAGGTCGATCGCGTGGCGGCCCGCCTGCGCGAAGCGGGCTTGCCCGTCAGCGCGATCGAGCCGGTCGAGGCGTCGCTCGAGGACGTGTTCCTGGACGTCGTGGAGAAGGCGGCACGGGGATGAACAAGGCACTCGCGGTCGGCAAGAAGGAGTTCCGGCAGATCCTGAGGGACCGCAGGACCCTGATGATCCTGTTGTTCATCCCGGTCCTCTTCCTGCTGCTCTATGGATACGCGCTCAACTTCGACATCCGCCACGTCGCCCTGGCCGTGGAGGACCGCGACCAGACGAGCGAGAGCCGCGCGCTGATCAACGCGTTCGTCAACTCGGGGTACTTCGACCTGGCCGCGTCGTTCCGCTCGGACGCCGAACTGCAGCGCCTCATGGACGACAACGTCATTCGTGCGGCCCTGGTCATTCCCGAGAACACCGGCCGGGCCTTGCGTCGCGGCGATCGCGCGCCCGTACAGGTGCTCGTCAACGGCGACAACGCGAACACGGCCGCCACCGTGCTCGGCTACTCGCTGACGATCGTCCGGGGCGTGTCAACCGACCTGCTCGTCCAGCAGCGCGGCGCCGCGCTCCAGCCGCCGGTGTCCGTCGAGCCCCGCATCTGGTTCAACCCCGAGCTCCGAAGCACGCTCTTCCTCGTCCCGGGCCTCATCGGCTTCATCGGCATGATCGTGGCGGCCATCTCCACCGCGATCTCGGTCGTGAGGGAAAAGGAGCGCGGCACCTGGGAACAAGTGCGGATGGCCCCCATCGGCACGGTGTCCTACGTCGTCGGAAAGACACTCCCGTACCTGGGGATTTCGCTCGTGTCCTCGATTGGCATCATCATCGCGGCGATGTTCCTCTTCGATCTCCCGATGCGGGGATCCTGGGGCGCGCTGCTGACGGCGACCACGCTCTTCCTGCTCGGCTCGCTCGGGACGGGCTTGTTGGTGTCGACCATCTCGGAGTCGCAGCTGGTGGCGTTCCAGGTCGTCCTGATCCTGGCCTTCCTGCCGACATTCCTCCTCTCCGGTTTCATCTTCCCGATTCAGAACATGCCGCGGCCGATCCAGATCGTGACGTACCTCGTGCCGGCGCGGTATTTCCTCGTCGTGCTCCGCGGCATTGTCCTGAAGGGAGTGGGCCTCGTCACCCTTTGGGCCGATGTCGCCGCCATGATCGTCTACGCCGTCGCCGTCCTTGGCCTGGCCTCGGTGCGACTCGGGCGCGAGCGCGGCTGATTCGCCGCAAGGAACCTATGCGACGTCTCTTGTTCCTCGTCTGGAAAGAACTGCTGGAGCTGCGACAGGATCGTCGCATGCTGCCGATCGTCTTCGTCGCGCCCGTCCTGCAGCTCATCGTCCTGGGCTACGCGGCGACGACCGACGTCAGGCACGTCCCGATGGTGGTCGTGGACCAGGACCGGACGACCGCGAGCCGCAGCCTGATCGACCGCTTCAGCAACTCGCCGTACTTCACGGTGGCCGACGTGCTCTCGAGTGACCGGCCGGTGACCGGCTACCTCGAACGGGGCGACGCCTGGCTGGCGCTGTCGATCCCCGCGGGCTACGGCCAGAAGGTGGGATCGGGACAGCCGACGAGCGTGCAGGTGATTGCCGACGGCACCGACGCCAACTCGACGAACATCGCGCTGGGTTACGCGTCGAACCTGGTGTCGGCCTACGCGGTGGAGTTGATCGGGTCGCGGCTGCCGCCGGGCGTCGCCATGCCCGGCGGCTTGAGCGCCGACGTGCGCGTCTGGTTCAACCCGCAGCTCGAGAGCAAGTTCTTCATGATCCCCGGCGTCCTCGCGATCCTGCTTGATCGTGATGACCGTCGTGCTCGCCTCGATGGGCATCGTGAGAGAAAAGGAGCTTGGCACCCTGGAGCAGCTGCACGTCACGCCGCTGCGCCGGTGGCAGCTCATCGTCGGAAAACTGCTTCCCTACGCGCTGATCGGGATGGTCGACATCTTCCTCGTGGTCGGCGTCGCCGTTGGCTGGTTCCGAGTCCCGCTGCTCGGCAGCTTCTGGCTGCTGTTCGCCCTGAGCCTCGTCTTCCTGCTCAACACCCTGGGCCTTGGGCTCTTCGTGTCTACGATTTCCGACAACCAGCAGCAGGCGATGATGACGTCGGTGTTCTTCTTCCTGACGCCGATGATCTACCTCTCCGGCTTCGTCTTTCCCATCGAGAACATGCCGGCCGTGATTCAGCCGGTCACCTACCTCATCCCGCTCCGCTATTACCTTGTGATCGTCAGAGGGATCTTCTTGAAGGGTGTGGGGATCGAAACGCTGTGGCCGCAGGCGCTGGCCATGCTCGCGTGGGGGTTGACGATCCTCGGCCTGGCCACCCTCAGGTCCCACAAGACCGCCGGCTGAGGCCAGGCGCCGGTCGTCAACGGAAAACGGGGGGTTCCGCTATTTGAAATCTATGACCGTTCCGTCCGGCGTCACGATCATCGTCGTCTTCCGGCTCCCCTTGAGCGTCAGCTCGTAGTGGGTGTTGACGCTCCGCGTGATCTTCATCCCCCTCACGAACTGCGCCTTCTTGTGCGAGTGGATGGCGTCAACGACCGGCTTCGGCAGGTCTTTCTCCTCGACCTGCTCGGACGATTCCAGCACCGAGCCGTTCACCGTGTAGACCAACAGGCGGCGCTTGCCCCTGTCGATCGAGTCCACCCGAAACACGAGGCCCGTCCCCTCACGCTCTGTCTCGACGCCAGAGATCTTGGCGGCCGGGTAGTCTTTTTGGAAGGCCGCAATCACGGCCGACGGGAGACCACGCTCCGGTCCGGTCGGCGCCGGCGGCGGAACCTGGGCGCCCGCGTTGGCGGCCATGAGAAGCAGCAGGACAGCGCCGGCGAGAGTGAGAGACCTCATAGTCACCTCTTGAACGCGATGGGGGCGGACCCCGTCTATTGATTCTGCTACAAAAGCTTGACGGCTCGCCACGGGCCGCCGGCCTCGCCCGGCTCCACCAGGACCACGACGCGGCCGCCTCGCCAGTTGGGGCGGAGGTGCTTCCCCACGTCGACGGCCGGACCGCCGAACGGCAAACCCGACGCCAGTTCCCGAATCTCCACCACGCCGCGAGCGCGGACGGCCTCCACCGGCTGCAGGCCGGCGAATTCGTCCGGCCAGGGCCAGGAATCCAGGTGGACGACGCGGCCGTCCTCGCCGCCCGCTGCGAGCGCGATGGCGGCAAGGGCGCCGATGATGCCCTGCCCGGTCCCGCCCAGGCTCTCCAAGTGGCAGCCGGCCCGGGACGCGACGGCTCGCGCCTCTTCCTGCGTCACCACCTCGCTCTTGGCCCTGAGGGCGAACGCGATCATGTCGCGAGTGCTCGCTGATGCCACGGCGAGGCCCGGGTCGCTGCCCTCGACGAACCATTCCTTCATCACGGCCCGTATCGACTCGATCAGCGCGGCATGGCCCGACTCGTCCGCCGCGGGCAACTGGATCGACGCCGACCCGTTCTTGCTCGTGTACGGCACGCGCGGGTCGAAGAACAACTGGTGGCGGCAGATGACGGCGCCGCTGGCGAGCGGGCCGAGGCGCTTCAGGATCAGGCGCGCGAGCTGATTGGTCCCGGGCGTGCCGACAATGTCCGTGTCGTCGATCCCGACGTAGATCACACCCGCGGCTCCGAGTGGCCCTCTCGCCTGTCGCTGAAGTGGAACCAGCAGGCGGCGCCCACCAGGCCGGCGACGATGCCCGACAGCGTGTAGGTGAGCGATGCCTGCAGCCACCAACTGTCGAACGGCCGCGCACCGGCGAGGTCGAGGCCGAGCAGCTTGCCGGCCGCGCGCGAGCCGAGCGCGAGGAGATTGGCAGTCGCGCCCGCGAGCACGAGGCCCAGGTAGAGGCGCCAGCCGGACCGCGCGCCGGCAAGGGCGAAGTCCATCATCGGGCCTATCAGGCAGAGGCTTGTGAACGCCCCCGACCCGTAGCTCACCGCGCCGGCTCCTGACAGCAGTGCCGCCGTGCCGAACGCGCCCGCGCTCATGACGCAACCGGCCAGCCGCCTCGGCGCGAGCGACAGCCCCAGCGCCATCGGCAGCACCGACAGGACGATGCTGTGGCCCGGGATGCGGAGCCCGAGCTTCACGAAGCCGACCGTGGCGGCGGCCGCGGCTCCGCACAGCAGGAGCATCAGCAGCTCGACGGCGGAGACCCGCCGGCGAACACGCGCGAGCGAAGGCAGCCGTCCGGCGGCCACCAGGCCGTCGTGAACGTCGAACCAGTCGTTGACCATCACCGGACTCCGTCAAGGAGGGCTACGAGAGTATACCCGGCGGAGCTGAAGAACTGAGAAGGTAGAACGTAGAACGTAGAAGGTAGAACGTAGAAGGTAGAACGGCAGAGACAGGTACCCCGCGGGATCGGGCGGTTCTCCGTTCTCCGTTCTCCGTCTCTCCGTTCTACGTTCTACGTTCTCAGTTCTACGTTCTCTGTCCTCAGAAGCTGACCCTCACCGCCAGCTGCCACTCCCGCGCGTTGTTGGCCGTCGCCGTGTACCGCCCCACGTCCGACCGGTCCAGCAGGAACACCGGCAGCTGGTAGTTGGCGTGGTTGAACAGGTTGAAGGCCTCCGCCCGGAACTGCAGCCGAAGGGAACCCCCCAGCTGGACCGTGCGCGAGAAGGCCGCGTCCACGTTCTGGAAGCCCGGCCCGGTCAGGCTGTTCCGGCCGGCGTTGCCGTACGCGCCGGGGTTCTCCGCGGTCGCAACGGGCTTCACAAATGCCGATGGGTTGAACGCGAGGCCGGCCGGGATGTTCGAGTAGGGATCGCCAACGACGTCGGGGCGCTGCGCGGCGAAGTCGCCGGCGGCGTACTGCGGCGTGAACGGCCGCCCGGACAGGATCGTGACGATGCCGCTCACCTGCCAGCCGCTGACGATCGCCCTCGCCCAGCCGGCCGCGGCCGCCATGTAGCGGCGGCCGTCACCGAAGGGCAGGTCCCAGGCAAACGCCCCACTGAACTGCTGCGTCCGGTTGAAGTCCGCCGGGCCCACCTCCGCCGCCATGTCGTAAATGTTCTGCGGCGTCTTCTGCGAGCCGGACGTGGAGACGTTCGTCAGGTTCCCGGTGCTTACGGAGCCGGTATCGCTGGCGCGACCGAGCGAGTAGGACAGGAGCAGCGTCAGCCCGCCGGACAGGCGCCGCCGCACGGACGCCTCCAGCGCATCGTAGTCCGACGCGATCGTCTGGTCCTGGAACTGGATGTCGGCGAACGAGGGATACGGCCGCGTGCTCGACACCGTTCCGTCGCTTTTCGCGTAGGGAATCGGCTGGTTGAGGTTGTAGCGCCGCCCGAGATGGCGGCCCTTCGAGCCGACGTAGCCAATCTCCAGCGCGAGGTCGCGCCCCAGTTCGCGTTCGACGGTCAGGTTGTAGTGGTAGTACTCCGGCGCCTGGTAAGCAACCTCCATCCCGAGCGGCTGGTTGACGCCTTGCACCGACGCGCGGTCCGCCGGATACGGGTTGGCAAACGTCAGCGAGCGCGCGTCGCTGCCAAGCCTCGAGTACTGCTCGCGCTGGACGTACGGGTAGCTGACGGCCAACTGCTGCCGCGTGACGTTGAAGCCCTCGAGGCTGTAGTAGATGCCGGCGCCGCCGCGCACCACCGTGCGGCCGTCCGCGAAGGCGCGCCACGCGAAGCCCGCCCTCGGGGCGACGTTGCCGGTATCGGCCGCCACGAGCGCGCGCGGGTAGCGCGGATCTCCGGCGAGCACGACCTGGCCGAGCGACGGGACGAAGTTGGCCAGGTGATTGGACTCCTCGACAAGCGGCGCCTGCCTCTCGTAACGAAGACCGGCGCTCAGCGTGAGCGACGGGCGCACGCGCCACTCGTCCTGCACGAAGACGCCAGCCTGCCACCCGCGGAGCCGCGCGGGCTCCGCCCCGATCTGCCGCTGGGACTGATCCACCGCACCCACGAGGAACTCGGCGAACGATCGGAAACCGCTCGATGCCTGGTTCGCCGGGTTCGTGGAGCGCCCGCGGAACCGGAAGTCGCCGCGGATGTTCCGAATGTCCAGCTCGTCGTACTGCGACCACACGGCATCAACGCCTGCCTTGACCGTGTGCCGCGCTCCCGAGCGCGACAGCACGTCGGTGAACTGGACGTTCTGCAGGGTGTAGCTGGAGGGATCGTTCGGCCGGTCGCCGAACTCCGCGAAGCCGTCGATCCTCACAGACGGGAAGCCCCAATAGGCCGGGTCGGAGGTGGAGGCGGGAAGGCCGAACGACGACAGGTAGTCGGTGTCGGCCTTGTCGCCGGCCGTGTCCTGCACCTGGTGGAAGTAGCCGAGGCGCGCCTCGTTCAGCCACGACTTCCCCGCGGGCGTCGCGAGAGTCGCCGCCGCCGACTGCTGCCCGGTCGTCGTCTGCCGCCCGAACCCCGGGTAGAAGTTGCGCTGCGACGGGAACGGGTCGTAGCCGTCGTCCCACGCTCCAGCCCAGCGCGCCGAGAGCGAGGAGCCGCGCCACAGGTAGCTGTCCACCCGGCCGAACCCCGTCTGCCGGATATCGCTCGAAAGGCCGGACGCAGCGTAACCGTCGATGGTGCCGGCCAGGTTGGCCGCGGGGAGGAACGCGATCATCTGGCGCGCGGTGGCGTCGAACGCCGACTCGGGAATCACGTTCGGCGTCGAGAACTCCTTGCGCGTGAACGGATCCACGATGCGGTTGGTGTCGTCGGCGTTGCCCCACACGCCGTCCGCCCCTGCGCCGCGGACGTTGCGGAAATCGCCCCGCAGCCACGCCTCGTTGGGTGCCGTCGTGTTCGCCGATTGCGTGCGCCGCTCGTGGAGCCGCTCGTACGCGCCAAAGAAGAACAGGCGGTCGCGGCGCAGCGGACCCCCGAGGGTGAGGGCCGCCTGGTTTCGGCGCAGGTCCGGCTCCTCGCCGGGCGCCGCAAACAGGTTGCGGGCGTCCAAGGCGTCGTCGCGCAGGTAACCTGCCAGCGATCCGGCGAGGTGGTTGGTGCCGGACCTCGTCACGACCGAGACCTGGGCGCCTCCAGTGCGCCCCGTCTCAGGGGCATAGCTGGACGTCTGCACCTCGAACTCGCGTATCGCATCGAGCGGGACGGTGATGCCGGGCGTCGAGTTGCGGTCGGCCCGGTTCACGAGGCCGTCGAGCGCGAAGCCCGCGGAATCGGCGCGCGCGCCGGAGGCCGAGAGGCCGTCGCCCTGCTCGTCCGCACCCACCCGGTGATACACCCCGGGCGCGAGGACGGCGAGGTCGATGTAGTTCCTGCCGTTCAGAGGAAGGTCGGCGGTCAGCCGCGAGGTGACGAGCTCGGTCTTCGATATCGTGTCCGTGTTGAGGCGGCGCTGCGGCGCGACGACGGTAATTTCCTCGCTGACCGGGCCCACCTGGAGCCGCGGCGTGACGCGCCGCACTTCGGCGGGCTCGAGCGGGATGCCGGTTTCGACGAACGTCCGGAAGCCCGGCGCCGCGACCGACAGGTGATAGCGCCCCGGCGGCAGTTGGGCGATGGCAAACAGGCCGTCACCGCCGGACCGGGCGCTTCGCGCCTGGTTGGTCTCCTCGCTCGTCACCGTCACCTCCGCCGCAACGACGGCGCGGCCCTGTGCATCGACGACCTGGCCGATCAGCGTGGCGTGGACAGCTTGCGCCGAGAGCGAACCGGGCAGGACGGCCAGGCAGAGAAGGCAGACGAATAGCCGAGGAAAGGAAACCAGGACGCGGCGCATAGGTCAGAAGATCCCGTAGGTGAAGCCGACCGACGTCACGATCGATCCGAGGTCGATCCGGTAGCGGGTATCGCCCGCATTGGTGGTGATGGAAATCTCCGGGCGGACGCCCAGGTAACCAAGGGAGACAATGATACCGAAACGCGGCCCCAAGTCCATCCAGAGGCCGGCGTTGACGCGCCAGGCCCAGGGATCCGACACCTTCACCCCCGCCGGCCCCAGGCCGAGGTGTTCGAACGCCTGCTTCAGCTCGGCGGTGCCCCGGGCATGGCAGAAGGCCGGGCCGGCACCAGCCGACGCGAGCCACTTCAGCCTGGCGTTCAGGTGATGCCCGTACGAGATGCCAAACAGGAGCGGCCGCACGTACACCGTCCCCAGCTCTGTCGGCCGGCCCGCAGCCGTCGTCTTGACGGGGGTGGAGAACCACTGCAGGCCGAACGACGGCCCGAACCCCTCGTCGCCGCGCAGGCGGATGACGAAGCCCGGGGCGGCGTCCACGCCGGCCGCCGGATTCGTCGGGGCGGTCACCGATGCGGCTACGCCGACGACCACGGCCGCCGCGCCCTGGGCAAAAGCCGGCGGGGCTGCCAGGAGCAGCACCGCGCCTGCCGCGACCCACACCAACAGCTGGCCCCGCGCTCTCATCTCACACGCCGGCCGGCACCAGGTCCGCCGTGCACTGCGGGCACCGCTTCGCCTTCATCGGGATGGCGGACGTGCACATCGGGCAGTCCTTGGTCGGGGCTGGCGGGGGTGCCGGCGCCGGCGCGCGCATCCGGTTCACCTGCTTCACCATGAGGAAGATGACGAAGGCCACGATGACGAAGTCGATCACCGTGTTCACGAAGAGACCGTAGTTGAGGGTCGGCGCTCCCGCCTTCTTCGCGTCCGCGAGGGTGGCGTAGGCAGTGCTCGAGAGGTTGATGAAGAGGTTGGAGAAGTCCATCCGCCCCAGCAGGAGGCCGAGCGGTGGCATCAGCACGTCGCTGACGAACGAGGACACGATCTTGCCGAACGCGGCGCCGATGATCACGCCGATTGCCATGTCGAGGACGTTCCCCTTCATGGCGAATTCCTTGAATTCCTTCAGCATCTTCCCCTCCTGGAGAGCCCGCCGTCCCCCGGAACACCCGTCTTGTGAAGGCGAGGATCAGTTTCCTGCGGAGGGGAGTATCTGTCCAGCGGAAATGCCGGGGAGCACGGGGCCGGCCTTCAGGCGGGGAGGAGGGGCAGGCCGTCGCCTGCCCCAAGACGCTGCCCTACCGAACGATGTGCACGCTGCCCGAGAAGGTCTTCAACTGCACCTCGGACGCGCCGCCGGCACCAAGCTCGCCAATCAGGTGCTTGCGGCTCTGCTTCTGCAGGGTCAAGGGCAGGTCGCTCGTCATGTCGCCGCTGAACGTGTTGAACTCCACCTTCGCCCGAACCGCGTCCGGCATCCGGAGTTCGATCTGGCCCGAGAAGGTGTCAACGTTCAGGGACGGCTCGGTGACGTTGCCCGCCAGCCGGACATCGACGCCTGCCGAGAACGTCTTCGCTTTGACCTCCGCGGGCGCGTCCTGGACCTCGATGCGGCCGGAGAAGGTCTCGAGCACCTGCGGGGCCCGTACGCCAATCACCGTGATCGGGCTGCTGAACGAGTGGAGATCGAGGCGGGTGTCGCGCGGAACCTGGATCTCGAACTCCGTCTCGACGACGTTGTTGTTCCGCTCCTGCCACGACTCGTCCTTCTTGTTGGCCTCGATGGTCACGGTGTTGCCGCTCGCCTGGACGTCCAGCTTGATGTGGTCCAGCCGGTCGCGCTCGGCACGGCGAACCGCGTCAATCGTCACCTGGGCGACATCGGCGCCGGTGACGTGGACGAAGCCGGAGAAGGTGTTGAGCTTGAGCGTCCCGCCCGGCCCGAGCGGGACGACCTTGTGGAAGCGCTCGGTTTCTGCGGCGGTGGCGAGCGCGGGCAGCAGGCAGCAGACGAGAAGAGCGGGGATCAGGACGCGGTGGCGCAGCATGTGGGAATTCCTCCGTTAACCCCATAGACGGGGCTCGGGGGAGATTGGTTGCCTCCGCCAAGAATTGACGAATGACGAGTGCCGATTTCCGAGTGACGATTGCATTCGCCAATCGCCAGTCGTCAATCGTCAATCGTCACTCGTCAATACGCTTACAGGTGTGGGGCAAAGCTCCAGCTTTGCCTCTCCCCGCGCGCGGAGGCTCGCGGCTCCTACAGATCCAGCGTTCCCGTGTAGATCGCCATGCCGACCACCGCGTCGACGCCCATCTCGTCGAGCGCGTCGACTTCCTTGCGGGAGGTGATGCCGCCCGCGGCCGACAGGCGGCGCGTGGTGGCCGCGCGCACCGTCCGCACGGCCTCCATGTCGATGCCCTGCATCAGGCCTTCGTTGTCGACGTTGGTGTAGAGGAATTCCTCGCAGTACGGTTCGAGAACCTTGATCGCCTCCACCGGGGTGAGTGCCAGCATCTTGCGCCAGCCGTTGATCACCAGGTGCCCGCCCTTGGTATCGACCGCGGCAACGACGCGATCGCGACCCACGGCGTCGCACACCTTGGCCGCAAACGCGAGATCCGCGTGGCCATCGCGAAACAGCGCCGAACTCAGGATGATCTTCTTCGCGCCCGCGTCGATCACCTGCCGGGCGCGGTCCACGGAGCGGATGCCGCCGCCGACGCGGCAGCCGAGCTTGGCGGAAACCCTGTGCACCAGGTCGTCGTTGGTGCCGGTGCCCATCGCCGCATCGAGGTCGATCAGTTGCACGAGGGGAAACTTCTGGAACTTCCGGACCCAGCGGAACACGTCGCTGCTCTCGATCGCAACCCGGTCCCCCTGGACCAGCTGGACGACCTTGCCGCCCTTCAGGTCGATGCTAGGGATGAGCATTACCCTAGAGTCGCACCGGAATCCCTCTCTCCGCAAGGTATCGTTTGAGGTCGCCGACGGCCGATTCGCGATAGTGGAAGATCGACGCGGCCAGGGCCGCGTCGGCACGGCCAGCAAGGAAAACGGCCGGAAAGTGCTCGAAACCGCCGGCGCCACCCGATGCGATCACCGGGATCGACACGGCGTCCGAGACGCGGGCGGTCAGGTCGCAGTCGAACCCCAGGCGGGTGCCGTCGCGGTCGATCGAGGTGAGGAGGATTTCGCCGGCACCGCGCTGCTCGGCTTCGCGCGCCCACTCCACCGCGCCGCGGCCTGCCGCCACCTGGGCGCTCCGCGCGAACACCGCGTAGCCCTCGCCCTGGCGGCTCGCGTCGATAGCCACGACGACCGCCTGGCTGCCGAAGCGCGCCGCAATCTCGGTGATGATTTCCGGCCGCGCCAGCGCGGCGGTGTTGACGCTCACCTTGTCCGCCCCGGCATCGAAGATCGCCGCCGCATCCGACAGGCCGCCGATGCCGCCGCCGACGGTGAGCGGGATGAACACCTCGCGCGCAACCGTCCGGATGGTGTCCGCCATCGCGCGCCTCGACTCGAGGGTCGCGGTCACGTCGAGAAACACCAGCTCGTCGATGCCTTCGCGGTTGTAGCGGCGGGCCAGGTCGGCCGGGCCGCCAGCCTCGCGGAGCCCCTCGAAGCGCACGCCCTTCACGACCGTACCGTCCCGGACGTCGAGGCACGCGACTATGCGTTTTGCGAGCATGAGACGAAGTTCCTGAGGATCTGCAACCCCACGTCGCCGGATTTTTCCGGATGAAACTGCACGCCCCAGAGCGCACCGCGCTCGACGACCGCCGCGAAGCGCTCGCCGTGCGAGGCGGACGCCACGCATTCCGCGGTGACCGGTGCCGCATACGAGTGCGTGAAGTAGACGTAGGAGCCTGCGGCCACACCGGCGAGCGCCCTCGATGGCGCCAGGACGTCGAGCGAATTCCAGCCGACGTGCGGAACCTTGATGCGGCCGTGGTCTCCTGCCGCCCCGCCGCCCAGGCGCCGGCAGACGCCAGGCAGGACGGCGAGGCCGGGACAGCCTGGTGCTTCCTCGCTCGCTTCGAACAGCCACTGCATGCCGAGGCAGATGCCGAGCAGCGGGCGCCCGTCCGCAACGTGTGCGTGGAGCAACGCCCGCCAGTCGTCGCCGATCGCCCCGGTGGCGCCGAAATGGCCGACGCCGGGCACGACGATCGCACTCGCGCCCCGTGCCCCGCTGGCGTCTTTCACCAGGTGCGCATGGCCACCGGCGGCCGCAAGCGCCTTGCCGACCGACGCCAGGTTGCCCGCCTCGTAGTCCACGACGGCGATCACAGCAGCTCCTTGGTGCTCGGGAGCATGCGCGCCAGGCGGCGGTCGCGCGCGCAGGCCACGCGTAGCGCACGCGCGAACGCCTTGAACACCGCCTCGACGCGGTGATGCGACGACCGGCCGTACAGCACCTTCACGTGGACGTTGGCCCGGGCTCCGCGGGCGAACCCCTCGAAGAAGTCGGTCACCAGCTCCGCCTGGAGATCGCCCACCTTCTGAACCCGCAACCCGAGATCGACGACCCACGCCGCGCGACCGCCCAGGTCGATCGCCGCGACGCCGAGCGTCTCGTCCATCGGCATGAGGAAGTAGCCGGCCCGGTTGATGCCGCGGCGTGTCCCGAGCGCCGCGGACACCGCCTCTCCAAGTGCGATGCCGACGTCCTCGACCGTGTGGTGCTGGTCCACGTCGAGGTCCCCGGTGGCGCGGAGGACGAGATCGAATCCACCGTGGCGAGCAACCAGGTCGAGCATGTGGTCCAGGAAGCGGATGCCGGTCGACACGTCGTGCTTCCCCTGGCCGTCGATGCCGAGGCGCAGGTCGATCGAGGTCTCCGCCGTGTGGCGGCGCACGCGCGAACGTCTCACAGCACCTCCTCCAGCGCGGCCAGGCAGCGCCTCGTGTGTTCCACGACGCCGGCCGTGATCCGCACGCAGCCAGCACATCCCGGCTCCCCCGAGCGGTCGCGGATCAGGATGCCGCGACCAGCCAGCTTCTCGACAACCTCCCCGCACCGGCTGCCCACGCGAACAAGGACGAAGTTCGCCTCGCTCGGCCAGTAAGGCAGGCCGAACCGGCCGCACGCCTCGTACACGAGCTGCTTCGATTCCACCACCTGCGCGCAGTACCACTCCCGGTAAGCCGCATCCTGCAACGCGGCGCGCATCGCCTGGATCGCGCACACGTTCAGGCTGTACGGTGGAATCACCCGCAGTACGAAGGACACCGTCTCCGGCTGCGCGACCAGGCACCCGATCCGGAGCGCCGCCAGGCCGTAGGCTTTTGCGAAGGTCCGACCCAGGATGACGTTGGGGTGCTGCGCGAGGAGGGGAAGGAAGCTCTCTCTCGCGAAATCGACGTACGCCTCGTCCAGGAACAGCAACGCGCCGGGCGGCAATCGGCGTGCGATGTCGCTCACGGTCCCTGCCGGAATGGCCAGCCCGCTCGGGTTGTTGGGGCTGCACAGGTAGACGATCCGCGTCGCCGGCCTCACCGCCGCCAGCAGGGCGTCGGCGGGAAACGCGAGCTCCGGGCCTGGCGGAACGTGCACCACCCGGCCGCCTGCCGCCTGCACGCAGGCCGCGTACATGTCGAAGGCCGGCTCTGGAACGACCGCCTCCGCCCCGCGGTCGCCCGCCCTGATGCACGCCGCCGCTGCAGCCCAGATCCCCTCGTCCAGGCCGTTGGTGAGCACGACCCACGAGCGATCGACTCCCAGCGCGCGGGCGCACTCGGTCGTCGCTTCCTCATAGTCCGGATACACCGCCATCGTCTCGGCATCGATGGCCCGGATCGCCTCGAGCACTTTCGGCGAACACCCTGCGGTGTTCTCGTTGAGGTGAAGGCGCAGCGCGAAGGGGGAGGACGGGGGCTTTGAGTAGTCCATAATGTTCGCTCAACGGTCTGGGCCATGTCACGATTTGACGATTTGACGATTTCGCCCCCTGCTGACATGCGCGAACTGGCCAAATCGATAAATCGTCACTCATCATTCGTCAGTCGCCAATCGTCAGTCGTGCCCGTCCTCGCCTCCACTGACCGTCGCATGCCCCTCCAGTCCTTCCGCCCTCGCCAGCGTCGTCACCGTCGGCGCGAGGGCGGCGAGCGCGCGGGAGGACATTTCCTGCACGGCAATCACGCGAACGAAGTCCGCCGCGCTCAGCCCGCCGCGGAACCGCGCGGCACCGGCCGTCGGGAGCACGTGGTTCGACCCGGTGGCATAGTCGCCCGCAGCCGGCACTGTCTCGTCGCCGACGAAGATCGTCCCCGCCCGCGTGATCCGCGCCGCAAGCGCCGGGTCAGAGCAGAGGACGTGCTCGGGCGCGATGCGGTTGACGAGGGCCACGGCTTCATCGGCGGTGCGGCAGACGATGATGGCGCCGTGCTGGAAGAGAGCGGCGGCGGCCGGCCCCGTGTCGTGTAGGCGCGATGCGACCTCTCGCGCCACCTTCGTCGCGTACGGCCGGCTCGTGGTCACGAGCAGCGCCCGCGCGTCCGGGTCGTGCTCGGCCTGAGCGAGCAGGTCGGCCGCGACCCAGGCGGGAGGCGCAGAACTGCTCAGGACGACCACTTCCGAGGGGCCCGCGTGAAAATCGATGGCGCAGTCGGCGGACACGAGGTCCTTGGCGGCCGCCACGTAGCGGTTGCCCGGACCGACAATCTTGTCGACCGCGGGAATCGTCGCGGTGCCGTACGCAAAGGCCGCGATCGCCTGGGCGCCCCCGATCCGGAACAGCCGCGTCACGCCGGCGGTCACGGCCGCGATCATCACGACGGGATCCGGCCGTGGGCAGGCGACGAAGACTTCTCGAACGCCAGCCACCTTCGCCGGAATCGCGGTCATCAGGAGGGACGAGGGCAGCGGGTAGCGGCCGCCCGGCACGTAGCAGCCGACGCGGTCGAGCGCAACAACCCGCTCGGTGACGCTGAGACCGGGAGCGACGGAAATGCGCGTCGTGCGAGGCAGCTGGGCGTGGGCGACGAGGCGGATGTTTCGCGCGGCTGCGACAATCGCCCGCCGCACGCCCGCGGGCACCGCCCTCGCCGCCGCGGCCATCTCCTCTGGCGTGACCTCCAACGGGGCGTCGAGGCCGTCGAAGCGCCGCGCCAGGCGACGCAGTGCCTCGTCACCTCCCTTCTTCACCTCGGCCACGATCGAGGCAACCCGCCGGCGGACGGCCGGGTCCTGCGACGGCCGCCGGTCGAGCAGGCGGTCAACGGAAACGGAGTCGGAGGAGTCGAGGATCGCCAGCATGAGTCTCACTCCGCGTTCTGATACGCCTGACACTGACGAATGACGATTGGCGATTGCCGATTGGCGACTGACGATTGGTCTGCCATCAGCCCTGGCCGGCCGCTGAAAAAGGTCCGGCCTGAACTGATTCTCAGTTCTAAATTCTCCGTTCTACGTTCTCCGTTCTCCCTAGTTCTAGCCCCAGCCCCTAGCCCCTAGAGCACTATCTTATTGAGCGGATACTCGACGATGCCCTGGCCATTGGCGGCCTTGAGCTTCGGGATCAGGTCGCGGGCGGCGCGTTCCTCGATGATCGTGTTGACCGCCACCCATTCCTGGTCGCTGAGCGGCGAGATCGTCGGGCGCTGCAGCGCCGGCAGGAGCGCGAGAATCGCCGGCACGTCCACCTTCCGCGCGTTGAGCATGAGGCCCACGCGGCCGTGTGCCTCGATCGCCGCCCGCAGCATGAGGGAGAGGTTGTCGATCTTCGACCGCTTCCACTCGTCCTCGAGCGCCGAGGCGTTGGCGATGAGCTGCGTGTTGGACTCCATCACGGTGTCGATGATGCGGAGGCGGTTGGCCCGAAGCGTCGAGCCGGTCTCGGTCGCCTCGACGATCGCGTCGGCAAGGACCGGCGGCTTCACCTCGGTCGCGCCCCACGAGAACTCGACATCGACCTTCACTCCGAGCCGGTTGAAGTACTGCTCGGTGACGCGCACCAGCTCGGTGGCCACCGTCGCCCCTGCGAGGTCCGCTGGCGCCCGGAAGCGCGATTCCTCCGGCACCGCCAGCACCCAGCGGACCTTGCCAAAACTCTGTTTCGCGTAGACCAGGTCGGCAATCGGCTCCACGCGCTTCTCGGGGTTTGCGATCGACTGCTCGGCGATCCAGTCCTGGCCGGTCAGCCCCGCGTCGAGGACGCCGTCCGCCACGTAGCGCGCCATTTCCTGGGCGCGAATGAGGAGGCACTCCAGCTCGGGGTCATCCACCGCGGGCACGTATGAGCGTGTGCTTGCGTAGATGTTGAAGCCCGCGCGGGCGAACAGCTGGATCGTTGCATCCTGCAGCGACCCTTTCGGAATGCCGAGCTTGAGCCTCATTGCTCCCCCTTCACCATGGTGACGCCGAACGACAGGTCGCGATAGAAGCAGCTGCGTTCCCCGGTGTGGCACACGTTGCCGTCGCCCAGCCGCCGCACCTTGAGGAGGATGGTGTCCTCGTCGCAGTCGGTCAGGAGGCGAGTGACCTCCAGGCGGTTGCCCGACGTTTCCCCCTTCGTCCACAACGAGTTGCGGGTGCGGCTGAAGAAGGTGGCGTACCCCGTCTGCCGGGTGAGGGCGAGCGCTTCCTCGTTCATGAAGCCCACCATCAGCACCTCCCCGCTGGCATCATCCTGAGCGACGGCGGGCACCAGGCCCGCCAGCTTCGAGAAGTCGATCATCGTCTCCGCTCCAAAAAAAACGGCCTCGCCGGAGTTCCCGGCGAGGCCGCATGTTGTTCGGTGGACGTTGAGTCCTACTGGCTCATGCGTGCGCCTCCGCCGGCCCGCTCGAGGAGCGGTGATGATGCAGGCGGTGGCACCCGTGAACCAGTTGAGGCATGTATCCTGAGAATAGACGGCAGCCCACGTCGTGTCAACCGGCGACGTCGTAGGGCGAACTTTCGTGTTCGCCTCCCGTGCGGCGAAGCAGAAGCTTCGCTCTACACCCGGCGGTCGGGTATCCAGTGCGTAGGCGCATGTGGTACAAACATCGGTTGCCGATGCGTTCGCGCCTGTTCCTCCTCGCCGCACTCGTCATGCTGGCCGTCTCGCACGCGGCGGCGGACCTGCCCGCCCCCGGGGAAGCGGGCCCGCGGACCATCGTCGTCTCGGCCGCCGTGAGCCTGACGGAAGCCCTCGAGACGGTCGCTCGCGACTTCGAAGCGCGGACCGGCATTCACGTGGCGCTGAACTTCGGCGGCTCCAACAGCCTGGCGCGGCAGGTGCTAGCGGGCGCGCCGGTGGACGTCTTCATCAGCGCGGACGAAGACCAGATGCGCGCGCTGGAGGCGGCCGGCCGAATCGCCGCCGGTACGAGGGTCGATCTCCTCACCAACCGGCTGGTCGTGGTCACGCCTCCCGGGCGCCGGCCGCCGATCCGCACGCCGCAGGACCTCCTGTCGCCCTCGGTCCGGCGCGTGGCCCTCGGCGATCCGGCCGCCGTGCCCGCCGGCGTGTACGCGAGGCGGTACTTCGAGCGTCTGGGCCTCTGGGCGGCGCTGCTGCCGAAGATCGTCCCTGGCACATCCGTGCGCGCCGCGCTCGCGGCCGTCGATTCGAACGAGGCGGACGCCGCCGTCGTCTACGCCACCGACGCCCGCATGGCGCGCCACGCCACGATTGCCTACGAGGTACCGCCGGACGCTTCTCCCCGCATCGTGTACCCCGCGGCGGTCGTCGCAAGCGCGCCCCATCCCCAGGATGCGCAGGCCTTCGTGGCCGCGCTCCAGGAACCGGCTGCACTCGCCGTCTTCAGCAGATACGGATTCCTTCCCGGGCACGCAGGGCCAGGGCTCGGCCCCTCTGCGTTCGGGGAGCGGGCGATGCCCGCGATCCCGCGGCAGGCAGAGGCACCGGTGGACTGGCGCGCGCTCTGGGAGATCGGCCGATTCACGCTCGGCGTCGCGCTGGCGGCCACGCTCCTGATGCTGCCGCCGGCGATCGTCGTGGCTTGGGTGCTGGCACGGGGACGATTCTTCGGCAAGGTGATCCTCGAGACGCTCGTCTCGCTGCCCCTGGTGCTGCCGCCCGTCGCAACCGGCCTGATCCTCCTGCGCCTGCTCGGACGCCGCGGTCCGTTCGGCGCGATCCTCGCCGGCGGCGGCATCGACATCGTCTTCACGTGGAAGGCTGTCGTGCTCGCGATGGCCATCATGGGGTTCCCGCTCGTCGT
Organism: uncultured Acidobacteriota bacterium; assembly: GCA_963724775.1. Lineage (GTDB taxonomy): Bacteria > Acidobacteriota > Vicinamibacteria > Vicinamibacterales > Fen-181 > CAVRWB01. The sequence goes on along the minus strand of CAVRWB010000004.1, from coordinate 180,933 downwards.
GCGCACCGCGCGCGCGGGCTTCGAGCAGGTGACGCGGCGGTACGAGCAGGTGGCGGAGACGCTCGGAGCCGGGCCCGCGCGCGTGTTCTTCACCATCAGCCTGCCGCTGGCGTCGCGCAACGTCCTGGCCGGCGCACTCCTCGGCTTCTCGCGCGCCCTCGGCGAGTTCGGCGCCACCATCGTCGTCGCGGGCAGCCTGCCCGGCCGGACGAGGACGCTTGCCGTCGCGATCTTCGGCTACCTCGAGACCGGCCAGGACTCCCACGCGATGGTCCTCCTCGCCGCGTCCGTCGCGATCGCGTTTGCCGGCGTGTGGGTGTCGAACCTCCTGATAAAGGAGCGGGGGTGAGCCGTCGATGCCTGTGACCATCACCCTCGACTTCGTGCTGCGCCAGGGCGACTTCCGGCTGACGATCGCCGAGCGCGTCGAAACGCTCGTCCTCGCGTTGTTCGGTGCGTCGGGATCGGGCAAGACCACCGTGCTGGAATCGGTGGCGGGGCTGAGGAGGCCGGAAAGCGGCCGCATCGAAGTGGAAGGCCGGACCCTCTATTCGTCGAAACAGAACATCGACCTCGCGCCGCGTTCCCGCCGCATCGGGTACGTGCCCCAGGATTCCGTGCTCTTCCCGCACATGAACGTGCGGAAGAACATCCTCTACGGAGCGGATCGCGGCAACGGCATCACGCTGGATCGCGTGCTCGAGATCCTCGAGATCGAGTCGCTGCTCGATCGCCCGGTCGCGTCGCTCTCGGGCGGCGAACGCCAGCGCGTCGCGCTCGCGCGCGCCCTCATGTCGTCGCCGCGACTCCTGCTCCTCGACGAGCCGCTGGCCGCGGTCGACCTGGAACTGCGGCGTCGGATCGTCCCCTGCCTCCGCCGAATCCGCGACGAGCTTGGCGTGCCGATGATCTACGTGAGCCACGATGCCGCGGAGATCCGGACGATCGCGGACCGCGCGATCGTGCTCGACCGTGGAACGGTGAGCGCGTCCGGCGACCCCGCCGCTGTCCTCTCGGGCTACTGACCAGCCGTTGACCGTTGAGCGTTGAGCGTCGACCGTTCAAGTTCGAGCGTTGAGCGTGCCGATTCTTCGATTTCGCGATTTTGCCCTCACGCCGCGATCGAGTCCACGTTCACCGCACCCCTCGATAAACTCGGGGTGCCCTGAGCCAAGTCGAAAGGGCAGAGGCGCAGAGCACGCAGAGAGGCAATCGGATTTGAGCCTCTGCGTTCTCGGCGTCTCGGCGGTAAAAAAGACCTTCCGTCACGCCGTCACGCTGCGATCGAGGCGACAGGCGGGACGCCTGTCCTACCGACCGTGCGATCGAGTCCACACCGCACCCTCGATGAACTCGTGCCCTGGCCGTGCACCTCGTGCGACTCGTTGAGCCTCTGCGTTCTCGGCGTCTCGCGTTAGATTTTCTCGGCGGTTAGATTCACCAACTGACCGTCACGTGCAGTCGCAGCAGCCGGGGCGCGATCACTTCGGTCACCCGGTTGGCCGTCGCGCTGTTCTGGATCCGGTTGCGCGCCAGGACCGTGCTCGAGTTGAAGATGTTGAAGACGTCCACGGCCGGGACGATGCGGAGGCCGTGCGCGGCGCTGTGCCACTCGAGCCGCCAGTCGAGCGAGCGGACGTCGGGGTAGCGCTCGGAACCATAGCGCGCGATCGACACGTTGACCGATCCCAGCGCGCCGCGGTTCGGGCTCGACAGCGCGCGGTCGTACGGCAGGCCCTGCCGGGCGCGGAAGATGCCTGATGTCCGGAACTGCCACGGAAGCCGGGCGCTCCCGGACAGCCTCACGTCCCACTTCGGCTCGGGCATCGAGTAGCCGGTGCCGTCCCATGCCGCGATGTTGGTCGGGTCCGTGTAGTCGCGGGTTGGCATCGGGAAGTGCATGGACGAGCGATTCCAGGCGACCGCCGCGTCGAACATCCACCCCTGCGAGAGGCGCTTGTGGACGACGAGGTCCACGCCGTGGCGCCAGGCGTAGCGGCCATCGTTTCGGAGCTTCGTCGTGTGTGGGAGGCCGGTGCTGCGCTGCCAGTACGTCACCTCGGGACACCGGGCGACAGGCAGACAGGAGGACGGGGTCCACTGCACAGGAAAATAGGTGTCGGACGAAACCGGGGTCCCATCGGCGTTCACACGATACGTCGCCCTCATCTGGCCAAGCCTGCGAGCGACGTAACTTGCGCGCACCGACACGTGCGGCGCCAGTTGGTGCTCGGCTCCGACGCTCAGTTCGTCCGTGATGACGTTCCTCAGCCCGCGGTCCACCGTTGCCGGCGTCTTGATGGAGGCGGGGTTGGCCGGGTCGTAGTTCGAGCTGGGCGTGGCCGCGAATCCCCGCTCGAGCGCGATCTCGTCGCGGGCCACGAACCCGTCGCGATTGGTGTCGGTCCACCAATAGGTGAGGCGGGTCTGACCGGTCGGCTGCAATGGCGTCGAGGTGTCGTTGCCGGTGGCGCGGTGGCGCGCCGCGCCGGCCCTGACGACCGTCCGAGCCTCGACGCCAACATCCCAGGCAACGGCGGCGGAGGGCGAAACGTCCGTGAAGGCGACTCCAGAGTCCGCCCCGGCAAACCGGACGGCAGGCAACATGTCGGGGAGAACGGCGTTGGCGGGAATGGTGGCTTCGAGAGCCGCGTCGTCCTGACGGTCCACGCGGATCCCGCCGTCGATCGTCACGCGGCCAAGGTGAAGCGAGTCGTTGAGAAACGCCGACCAGCCGCGTTCGGCGTGGCTGGTCGATCCATCCCTGAAGATCCTCGCTTGCCAGGAAACGGACTGGCCGCTGCGGCTGTCGAAAACGGCGACCGCCCCGCCGCCCGTGCGGTCCGTGCGCCTGTCCGACGTGCCGGCGCACTCGAGACCGACGCGCGTCGACAGCGCGCCGCCAAGGACGTCGCGGGACAGGGCTGTCAGCGAGGCCGTCGCGTGAAGTGCCTGCCGCACCTGCCTCGACTGTGTCGCGGATCTCGAGGTGACCAGCGTGTGGCGGTCGTAAGCGCCCTGGATGCCGGCGAGCGGCGCTTCCTGGAAGTCGAGGAGCAAGCCCCCATCGCTGGCAGTGAGCGCGGCGTCGAGGGCAAAGCTGTCGGAGATCGCCCATGCGTGCTGGACGCGGACCGGCTGGGCGACACCGAGGCCGGATTGCCGGGTGGTGGCTTCCGGCCGGTCGAACGGCGAGGCGCCGCGATTCGGTTTCCGCTTGTCCGTCCGGCTCCAGCCGAACGAACTGCGGTTGGCCGGCTGCCATTGCACCTGCAGCCGGGCGCTGGCCGTGATGACAGTCGTGACGTCCGGGTGCATGCATTCCGGGCGGTACGCGGCGTCAGGCTGCGGCGCACCATCAGGGCCGAGACAAGCGGCCGTGTAGAACCCGACGATTCCCGACTCCTCGAACGTCCGCGCAACGGCGCCCCAGAGCCAGGCACGGCGCCGGACGATCGGGCCGCCCGCCTCGAGATCCGCCTCGGCCTCGCGGCGAATCGGGTTTCCGAAACCCGCGCCCTGGGCGCGCAGCGGCGGCGTCACGTTGTTCCATTGCAGGCGGCGGCCGGTGTAGTCGAGCGTGGCACTGCCGCTGAATGCGCTGCTGCCGGCCCGCGTCACGAGCCCGAGCCGCGTTGCGCCGCCGTGCACCGACGCATCGGCCGACGTTCTCTGAACCGTGATGGCCTCGACGTGCCGCCAGCTCGACGTGCCCGGCCATTCGCTGGCCTCGTCCGCCGGCAACAAGACCCCGTCCAGGGTCCACGCGGCAACAGGCCGTGCACCGGGGATGGTGTCGATCGCCCCGTCGAGACTGCCGCGCAGTGGCAGCGCTTCGAGCGATTCCCTCGTGACGCTCGTGGCGACGGCCGTCGTCCTGGCCTGCTGGCTCCCCGCGCCCGGCGATTGCTCGCCGCACGCGATCGCGCCAGGGACAGGCTCGGCACTTGCGTGCCCCGCGCAAGACGCGGCAGGCAAACCGACGGAGAGGATGATCCGGGCGGCGGTCCGCGGCAGGCCAAGCATGAAGCCTCCTGCACGGACATTGTCGGGCGGAGATCGCGCGCCCGACGGCGCCGAGGGGACAGATTGCGTGCAATCTGGCCCTGGGCGATTTTGACGATTTTGCGATTTGCCGATTTTGAGAGGCCGCAGAGAGCCATAACGTGATAGCTCTGCGTTCTCGGCGTCTCGGCGGTGAGATGTCAGATCCAAGCACCCACGCTCAACGCGGAGGCGCGGAAAGCGCGAAGCTGCGATTTGACGATTTCACGATTTCGCTGGCCGACTATCGCGAAAAGGCGTGTTGCGTGTACTTCGGGTCGGATTCCAGCTGACGCGTCTTCAGGAACGCCCACGACGACTGATTGATGCGCGACGAGATGACGTAGTAGTTGTGGTCGTGACCCTTGATGATCTCAACGTCAACCGGAACCTGCTGTTCCTTCAGCGCGGCGGCCGTCGCTTCGACAGCCGGCACCGGGAAGAACCGGTCCTGGTCGCCGACGAAGATCGCGATCGGGATCTTCCTCTCGGCGTAGGCTGCGGCCTTCAGGTCGTCTGCCGTACGCCAGGCACCGGCGTGGACGGCAACGGCTGCGAAGTACTGCGATTCGAGCATGGCGAGGTTGAGGCCGAACACCGCTCCGGCTGAGTGGCCGAAGATGTAGGTCTTGCGCGGATCCACGGGCAATGTCTTCTGGAGCGCGGATACCAGGCCGCAGATTGGGGCGGGACCGTCGGTCGGGATGTACCACACCTGCGGGTCCTGCGCGTTGGGGCCGACAAGGACAATGCCTTCCTTGTCGGCGAGCTTCTTCCACTCGTCAAGCAGCACGCGCCCATCTCGGCCGGATCCGTGGAGGAGAAGGAGCAGCGGCGCAGGCGCCTGCGCCGTCACCGTCTTGGGCACGTAGACGAAGTAGGTGACGGTCTGTTCCCCGAAGGTGAACGTCTCCTTCGTGATCTTGCCGGGCTCCGCGCACTGCCCGGCCGCCGCGTGCAGAACGAGAAGACTCATGATGAGAGCCGTGATGAGCAATCGAGTTGTTTTCATGGTGCCTGCCGTGTGATCCGCGCGTAGGCGGCGCTGGCGATCGCCGTGTCCTGGAAGCCTACGCCGGTGAGATCCGCGATGGTGATCTGCTCGTCCGACGTTCGCCCCGGCGCCTTGCCCGCGGCGATCGCGCCGAGTTCTGCGCTGACGTCCGCCTCCGCCATCAAGCCGGCCCTGATCGCGTGCTGCAACTCGCCGAGGCGCGCGGACTGCGCGAGGCGATCGACGACGAACAGGTCGGCGCTGGCGAGGCAGCCCGCCTCCAGTTCCTGCTTGCCTGGACCGTCCGACCCGACGGCGGTGATGTGGAGGCCTGGCCGCAGCCAGCTGGCGAGGACGAGCGGCGATGTGGACGGCGTTGTCGTGACGACCAGGTCCGCGACGCGGACGACGTCCTCGGCAGATGCAGCCGCCGACGCGTCGATGCCCAATCGCTCTCGCATCTCGGCGCAGTAGGCATCAACCTCGGTTCGGCTCGGCGCCCAGGCAACCAGGCGCTCGAACGCCCTCACCTCGTGCAGGCACGTCACCTGGTGCCGCGCCTGCACGCCGGCGCCGATGACGCCGACGGTCCGGATGTCGTGGCGCGCGAGGCACTCGGCAGCCACGGCGCCCGCCGCCCCGGTCCGCACGTCCGTCAGGTAGCCGTTGTCGAGAAGAAGCGCCACCGGCATGCCCGTCGCCGCGTCGAAGAGGGCCATCAGGCCCGACCCCGTCGGCAGGCCGCGCACCGGGTTGTCGTAGAAGCCCGAGGCGATCTTGACCGCGATGTGCGGAACACCCGCAACGTGGGCCGTCTTCACGTGGAACTCCCCGCGCGTGCCGGGCACCGCGAGGTTGATCGGCGGCGGTACCGTCGTCTCGCCCCGGCCGTCCGCCACGAACGCGCGCCGTATGACGGCAACGGCGTCAGCCGGCGAGATGGCCGCGCGCAGCTGTGCCTCGCTGAGGATCGGAATCATGCGAGGGAATCGTCGATCAGGCGAGCCGGAGAGTCAACGGTTCCGAAGGGAGAACGTAGAACTGAGAACGTAGACAGGGGTGCACAACGACGGGTGCAAGGGTGCACAACGACAGGTGCAAGGGTGCACAACGACGGTGCAAGGGTGCACAACGACAGGTGCAAGGGTGCACAACGACAGGTGCAAGGGTGCACGGGGTGCGAGGGTGCACAACGTGTGGTGCAAGGCAGGGGTTGCGGCGCAAAGCGGGACGAGGGGGTAGCTCGGCGGTACCGATACTGCAGAGAAGAGCCGCATGGGAGCGCGGCACTTCAAGGAGTTGGTAGCCTGGCAACTGTCGAATCAGCTGAAGCTCGAGATATACCGTATGACCGACCGCCCCGGCGTGAAGAGGGATTGGCAGTTCTGTAGACGAATCCGCAAGTCCTCGTCGGGAGTTCCTTCCAACATCGCCGAGGGATTCGGCCGCCACTCGCACCGGGAGTTCGCCCGGTTCGTCGAAATCTCGCGCGGGTCGCTACTCGAAACGGGCAACCACTTGGGGGACGCCTGCGACCGCCGGCACATCGACGATAAGGAACTCGCTCCCCTGCTCGTCCTGTGGGGCAAAGCTCTCAAAGCAGTGTCCGGCCTGCTGCGCTATCTCCAGGAATCGCCCGAGCCCGTCAACTGGCGTTGACAGATCTTGCGCTCTGCTCCCCCGCTCCCGTGCACCCCGTGCACCCCTGCACCCCGTGCACCCCGTGCACCCCTGCACCCTTGCACCCCGTTGCACCCCGTGCACCCCTGCACCCTTGCACCCCGTTGCACCCCGTGCACCCTTGCACCCCGTTGCACCCCTGCACCCTTGCACCCCGTGCACTCCGTGCACCCCTGCACCCGCCGTGCCCGTCACTGTCCCCCCAGCACCCTTCTGAGCTGCGTCTTCGCTATCTCCCATGCCCGTCTGACGTGCTTTTCCTCCGTGCGCAGGTTGCCGACCGCGAGGCGGAGGACGAAGCGGCCATCGAGCTTGGTGTGCGAGAGGAACACCTCCCCGGTGGCGTTCATCGCGTCGAGCAGGCGCTGGTTGAGGGATTCGAGATCGGATTCGGTCCACTCCGCGACAGGCGAGACGCCTGTCCCACCGGACTCCGCGACAGGCGGGACGCCTGTCCCACCGAGGTCAGCGGCACGCTGAGGCCGGGCGCGGAAGCAGACGACGCTGAACGGGACGGGGGCGAGGCGCTCGAAGTCCTCGTCGGCGTCCACCCAGTCCGCAAAGAGGTGCGCGAGGCGAATGTGCTCCGCCAGGCGCGCGCGCAGGCCTTCCGCGCCGAAGTAGCGGAGGATCATCCACAGCTTGAGCGCGCGGAATCGGCGTCCGAGCTGCACGCCGGTGTCCATCAGGTTCCTGACCGCGCCGGCCTCGGTCGTACGGAGATACTCGGGTGTGAGCGAGAACGCCTGGCGCAGGACGTCCATCCGCCGGCAGTAGAACGCGCTCAGGTCGAACGGTGTGAAGAGCCACTTGTGCGGGTTGACGACCACCGAATCCGCGCGGTCCACGCCCTCGAGAATCCCCCGGTACTCGGGGATGATCGCCGCCACGCCGGCATAGGCGCAGTCCACGTGCAGCCATACGCCTTCGCGCGCGCAGACCTCGGCAATGTCGGGCACTGGATCGACGCTGGTCGTGGACGTCGTGCCGACGGTGGCGACGACGGCGAGCGGGACGATGCCCGCGGCGCGGTCTTCCGCGATGGCATCGCGCAGCGCGTCCACGCGCATCCGGAACTCCGCGTCCGACGGGATCTTCCGCAGCGCGTCGTGGCCGAAGCCGAGGAGGATGACGGCCTTGTCGATGGACGAGTGCGCCTGCACCGAGCAGTACACGCGGTAGCGCGGCAGCTCCGGCCTGCCCGGCATGCCCTGCGCGCGCACGCCCGGCACCGCCGCTTCGCGTGCCGCGGCGAGGGCGTGCAGGCTCGACACCGACGCGGTGTCGTAGATGACCCCCTCGAACGCCGCCGGAAGACCGAGCAGTTGCCGGAGCCAGCCGAGCACCACTTCCTCGAGCTCGGTGACCGATGGCGACGTTCGCCACAGCATGCCTTGCGCGTTGAGCGCCGCCGACAGGAACTCGCCGAGGACGCCGGGCCCGCTGCCGGTGATCGCGAAGTACGCGAAGAACCCTGGGTGGTTCCAGTGCGTGATGCCCGGGACGATCACGCGTTCGAAGTCCGCCATGATCGCGTCGAACGCCTCGCCCTCTTCGGGCGCGTGGTCGGGGAGCGCCCCCCGCACGTCGCCGGGCTTCACCCGCGACAGGACGGGGTAGTGCTCGGGGTGCTCGAAGTACGAGGCGATCCAGTCGACGAGGCGATGGCCTTCGCGGCGGAACGCCTCCGCATCCATGTCACCAGTCCGGGTCACGTCTCACTTCCCGTGCTGCTCGAGGTAGTCGAGAGTGAAGGCCTTGAGGGGTGCGCTGACGTTCTTCGACAGGTCCGGCAACTCGCCCATGGCCTTGTCCACGGGCCATCCGTCCAGCCGGACGCGCTTGATCGCCCAGAACATCGACGCCCGCCCGCCGCTCGTGCAGTGGAGCAGCATGGGCTGGTTGGCCGGGTCCGCGACGGCCTTGAGAAAGTCATCCACCTTCGACGCGTCGGGCGACGCGGTCACGAAGGGCAGCCAGATGTACTTCACGCCGGCGTCCTGCGCGGACTTCGTCTCCGCCTCGACGTTGGCGCCTTCCTCGTTGGCGGCGCGGAGGTTGACGATGGACCTGAACCCGGCCTGCTTGATGCTGGTCATCGCGTCCGACGAGAGCGCACCGCCGCACGCGAAGGTCGGGTCCACGCGGGTGAAGTTGCGAACCCCGGGGATTTCGCTAGCCGGCGCGGGTACTGCCGGCGCGGGTACCGCCTGTGCCGGTGCCTGCGGCGGCGCCTGAGGAGGAGCCTGCTGCGCGCGTGCCGCCAGCGGCAGGAGGGTCAGCAGCGAGAAAACGACAAGGATGATGGAGAGAGAGGTGAGCCTTCGCATTGGTAGATCCTACACGTAGCCAGCCGGACCAGCCGGCTGGGTGAGAGCAAGACCCCCGTTCAAACCGTGCGTGCCGATTTCCGGCACACGGCTTACCGATGGTCTTCGTGACGTGGCATGCATACCTGGCGAGTCGTGGCCCCGGAACGCATGGTGGTTGTCCTCCCCCCACCGACGCCCCGACCCGGTCCGGTACTCGGCGCCCGTCCATAGCTCGGGCTGGGGTTGTTGTGCGAGAACGGCGCGCAGCGGCGCCGTGGGGTGAGTGGGACCGGGCTTGCCGGCCATGCCCCTACACGTACCCCCGTTGCGAGCGCGACCAAAGTAGGGGCCCTTCCCTCCTGCCGCGTTATTCGTCACGGCGATCGTCAGTACTACGGCCCCCTCGGACTCCCGCTGCGCACGACTCGATTTCGCCGTCGGCTTATACGAGCCGCGTTGCCGTGACGCCGGCCGCGCAGACGGGCCTCTCGTGTTCCGTCCCTCTCCGTGCACGCGTGCTGCGCCCCCTACCCCGCCGAGACCATCCGCACGTGCTCCCCCGGACCGGGGCGCGGATGACATGGCCTTCACCGCGACATGATCGGCTCGGCTCTCGGGTTGTAAATGTGTCGAGGCTGCAGGCTTCACTTGATGTTGCGGCCCGCGTGCTGGCTTCCTCCGTAGAGGCTTGTGACACCCCGCTCGGGCCACGCGACTCTCATCACGTGCCTGGGGTCTGCTACTCGGCGCTCCGGGGCTTACCGAGGCGGGACTTGCACCCGCTGGAGATGGACAGCGGGAGACCGGCCGCGAGTGGCTGGCCTCTTCACGACGCACCATGAAGGCATTCTAACGGAATGTGGAATGTACTCGACATTCCACAGTCCTCACTTCTCGATCGTGACCGTCAGCGGCGCCTGCACGCGGACGCTCAGGGGCGTGCCGACGGGCAGCACGACCGCCTGGCGGTCGCCCGCCATGGCCGCCGCGGTGCCGCCCGCCGCGCCGATGCCGGTGCCAATCGCCGCGCCCTTGCCGCCGCCCAGGATTGCCCCGATGATGGCGCCGCCGATGGCCGCGCCGCCGATCTTCGCGGAGCTCTTGTTCGACGGCGCTTCACCCTCGCGGAAGACCGTCTCGGTGCTCACCGGAAGGCGCGACGTGTCGGGCAGCACGAGCGTGTTGAACCGGACCCCCAGCCGCGAGCGGTCCTTGATCTTGCCGCCGCGCTCGACGAGGACGACCGATCCGATTGCATGGGTGCCGGCGGGAATCGCGATCCGGCCGTCCACGCGCAGGTCGCGGGTCACCCGGGCTTCGACCCGGTCCTCCACGCGTGCCGTTTCGCTGTTCAGCGACGACTCCAGTTGCAGGCCGATGACCGATTCCGCTGGGACGGTCAGCTCCTCCCAGACCTTCTGGGGCTCGGCGCGCGGTTCCTCGCGCGGCGGATCAACCGGCACCGGCATGGAGGCCGGCGGACCGGCGGCCGGTCTGGCCGACTGGGGAACTTCCACGACCGGGGCCGGGATTTGCGGAGCCGGCACGCCCCCGCGGTCGGATTGGGACTGGGGAGACGAGGATGCGCTCGCCTGCGGCTGCCGGGCAATGCTCGGCCGCGCCGGCGCGCTGCCGGACTCCACCGCCTTTCGTGGCGCCTTGCCCACCGCCGGAGGGTCGTCCGGCGAGGAGACGGCCGGGGGCGGCGCGGCTGCCTGCGGCGGGGCGGAAGGCGGCTGCACGGCCAGTCCCCCCGCGGGCGCCGCCGGGCGACCGTCCTCCGCCGCCGCAAGGGCCGAATCGTGGCGGGCGTGCTGCAGGGTGGCGATATACGCACCGCCGCCCGCGGCGACGACGCACGCGGCAGCGACGAGTCCGAGAGCAAGTGGCCTGGAAAGCATGGAGAACTCCTGACTGATGTCGAGCGGAGCAATTGCCGTGCCCCGCCAGGCACGCGTATTCTCGCCGATTTAGGCGAGTGTCACGAGCCGTCCCGTGCACCGCCCCCGCCCGGCTGTCGCCCGCAGGGGTCAACTCCTCGGGAGTCTTTTCGTGGCGGAGCCCTGTCAGACTTACAGATTTGAAATCGGAAACCGGCGCGCGGGCAGCGGCCGCGTTGCAATTCGGCGCCCGGTCGCCGAGAATTGACCGTTCGCGGCGCTCTCCACCATGAAACTCCTGGACCATTTCACTCGATCGGGCGACGTCCTTTTTCGCTGGCGCGGGCAGCTGCCGCTGCTGCTGCTCCCCGCGTTCCTGCTCGCCCTGTTCGAGGCGAAGGGGCCGGCGGAGGTGACGGCGGCCCTTCGCGCGTGGCAGGTGTTCTCGGTCCTCCTCGCGCTGGCCGGTCTCGGCGTACGAGTCGCGGCTATCGGCACCGCGCCGACCGGCACGTCGGAGAGAAGCACCACCAACCCACGGGCTTCGATGCTCCGGACCACCGGGCTCTATTCGGTCGTCCGCCACCCGCTCTACCTCGGCAATACGCTGACGGCGGTCGGCCTCGCCTGCTTCACCGGCGCCTGGTACCTTCCGCTGCTCGTGCTCCTCGCCGGCATTCTCTACCACGAGCGCATCTGCGCCCGCGAGGAAGCCTTCCTCGAGGGGAAGTTCGGCGATGAGTTCCGCGCCTGGGCCGACCGCGTGCCAGCCGCCCTGCCATCGTTCTCGGGCTACGTCCCATCCGCCACGCCATTCGTGTGGCGGCGCGTTCTCGGACGCGAGTTCCACGGGCTGATGGTCATCGGCTCGTCGGTCTTCGTCCTGGACGTTGCCCGCTCGGCAGCCGCGACCGGCCGCCTCGTCTTCGACCCCGCCTGGACCGCCTTCTTCATCGTCACGGCAGCCATCTTCATCACCTGCAGCCTGCTGAAGAAGACGACCTCCGTCTTCCGGGTGGACGAGGGCCGCGCAGCCGACGCAGCGGTTCGGTAGTCCGGGCGCGGGATTTGAATCGGGAGCCGCTATGCCGACCAAGCTCACTCACGAGGAGGCGGTCGCCAGGCTGGGCAGCCTGGAGGGTTGGCGCCTGGAGGGCGAGACCCTCGTGAAGCAGTTCACCTTCGCCGGCTTCCCAGAGGCGGTCGCCTTCGTCGGCCGCCTGGTGCCCGGCGCCGAAGCGGCCGACCACCACCCCGACATCACCATCAACTACAAGCGCGTAACGCTGAGCTATACCACCCACAGCGAGGGGGGGCTGACGCCGAAGGACTTCCAGGGGGCGAGGATGGCGGAATCAGTGGTGAGTGGACAGTGACGCACCGACAGGCGAGACGCCTGTCCTACTTACGAGCTGACGCACCGACAGGCGAGACGCCTGTCCTACTGCCCACTGCACCCTGCCGACTATCCGGCACTCAAGTGCCGTGCTACGTCTTCGCTATCGCTGCCTTGATCCGCGCCGGCGTCATCGGCATGCGGAATAGCCGGGCGCCGGCGGCGTCGAAGATCGCGTTGGCCACCACGGCTCCCATTGGCACGATGGCCGGTTCCCCGCCGCCCTGCGATGCGATCTCCGGCGCATCCACGATGACCGCCTCGATTCGAGGCAGCCACGAGAAGCGCGGCAGCTCGTAAGAATCGAAGTTCTTGTCGAGCACCTGGCCACCCTTGAAATGCACTTCCTCCGTGAGGGTGTAGCCGAGGCCCATCGTGATGCAGCCCTCGATCTGCTGGAGCGCGCCCTCAGGGTTTGCCACCACGCCCATCTCTTGCGCGCACACCACCCGCTTCACCTGCACCCGGCCGGTGGGCTTGTCCACCGCCACCTCGGCGATCAGCGTGACGTAGGTGCCAGCGTCGATTCCGCACGCGACACCGACGCCGCGGCCGCTGGGTGCGGCCTTCGACACCCACCCGAACCGCTTGACCGCGGCATTGAGCACCCGGATCATCCGCGGGTCCTTCAGGTTCTTCAGCCGGAACTCCACCGGGTCGATGCACGCCTTCGCGGCCATCACGTCGATCTGCGACTCGCGCGCGAAACAGTTGGTGTTCGCGCCCGGGCCCCGCCAGGGCCCGACCGCAAACGGGTGGTAGCCGGCGGGGTTGCCTCCGCCCCATCCGGCGGCGGAGGTGGTCCTGTGGTTCGGGACGTCGTAGAACTGCTCCGCCCCGCGCTCGCCCGCCGCGTACGCCGCGTAGTCCCACATGACGATGTTGCCCGCGGCACCGAGACCCGACCGGAGCCTGATGACGGCCGCCGGGTGGAACGTGTCGTAGAAGAACTCCTCCTCGCGGCTGAAGACCACGCGCACGGGTTTACCTGTGAGCACGGCCAGCCGCGCGGCCTCCACCGCCTGCCGCGATGCCGACTTCCCACCGAAGCCGCCGCCCACGTACGGCGTGATCACGCGCACCTTGTCGGCCGGCAGCCGCAGCGCCTGCATCAACTGGTTCTTCACCGGGAACGGCGTCTGCGTCCCCACCCACACGGTCACCTTGCCGTTCTCGACCGACGCGACGGCGCTGTGCGGCTCCATTGGCGCGTGCGCGACGTAGCTGTCGTAGTACGCCTGGTCGAACACGCCGCCCGTCGCCGCCTTCTCGCCGTCAGGCAGGCTGCCCCCCTGGCTGACGGTGCGTGGCGCCGGCGCATCCTTCACCAGGTGTTCGAACAGGTTGGTCTCGTCGATTGGCGGATCGTGCCGCGTCCACTCCGCCTTGACGAGCGCGAGCGCCTTGTCCGCCTCGTCGCGGTGCTCGTGGAGGACGGCCACCATGTCGCCGTCCCGCAGCACCTTCACGCCGGGCAGCTTCTCCGCGGCCGACGGGTCCACCTGGCCGAGCGTGGCGCCGTGGGCTGGTGGCCGGAGGATGCGGGCGTGGAGCGCACCGGCCGCCGGCACGATGTCGCCCGCGTACTTCGCCTTTCCGGTCACCTTCTCGACGGCGTCGCGCCGCGCAGCGGAGGTCCCGACGACCGTGTAGGACTTCACGGGTTTGAGCGCCGGTTTGCCCTCGAGCTTCCGCTCGATCTTCTTGCCCTCGGTCAGCTGCCCGTAGGACACGCTCTTCTTCGGATCCGACGCGTCGCTGACGACGCCCGCCTTCACGACGAGCTTGTCCACCGGCACCTGCAGCCGCTCGGCCGCCATCTGCAGCAGCACGCCGCGCGCTTCCGCGGCAGCCTGCCGGAAGACTGGGCCGAACTGCCGGATGGAGAGCGACCCGAAGGTGCCCATGTCCCAGGGGCAAAGATCGGTGTCGCCAAGGACGATGTCCACGGAGGCGAGGGGAACGTCCAGTTCCTCGGCAACGAGCTGCGGGAGGGACGTCATTGGTCCCTGCCCCATTTCGACCTTGCCCGTGAAGCAGGTGACCCGGCCATCGGCGCCGACGTGCACGTAGGCGTTCAGGTCCGTCGGGTAGCCCTGGCGCGTCGTCTGCGCGCGCTCGGTCTCCTGGATCGCGCCTGCGCGGTCCACCGCGAACAGGACCAGCAGGCCGGTCGCCGTCAGCTTGACGAAGTCGCGGCGGTCCACCGGGAAAGCCGTCGGGCCGTCCACCACCAGTTCGTTGTCCCGTTGGTCGGGCGGCTCGGGCGAAGCGAACCCTTCTTGCCCGCCGGCCGCCTTGGTCGAATGCGCGTCGTGATCGCGGCTCATCGCGCGCCCCCTTTCGCCTGCGTGGCCACTGACTCGACGGCCTGCACGATGCGGACGTGCGCGCCGCACCGGCACAGGTGCGAGTCGAGGTCCTTCACGATGTCGGCGCGGGTGGCCTTCGGGTTCTTGAGCAGGAGCGCGTAGGCCCCCATGATCATGCCCGGCGTGCAGTAGCCGCACTGGAAGGCGTCGTGCTTGACGAAGGCCTGCTGGATCGGGTGGAGCGCCTTGTCGCCGGCGAGCCCCTCGATCGTCACGACCTTCTTCCCCTGGACATCGCCGATCGCCGTCGTGCACGAGCGGACGGCTTCGTTGTTGACGACGACGGTGCAGGCGCCGCAGACAGCCTCGCCGCACCCGAACTTGGTTCCAGTGAGGCCGAGGTCGTCGCGCAGCACCCAGAGCAGCGGACGGGTCTCGTCCACCGTCAGCCGCACGGGCTTGCCGTTCAGCGTGAAGGACACGGGTCGCATGGGAAACACTCCAGGTTTGCGATTTTCCGATTCGGCGATTTTGCGATTTTACGATTTGGCCGGCCGCCGCGTATCCATCCGCCCGCGCGCTGGCAGCAGACCCGACAGATCGCCAAGTGCTGAGATCGTTGTCGTGGGGTGACCCGGACTGACGCTGCGTGCGGTGAATATGGGCGAACGCGACCTTATTGTCAAACGCGGTTCGGCGAATGTGGCAATTCTCGGGTGGAGGGATTCTGGCGGTCTTTTGTTGGGCCTGACGCGAAATCGACAAATCGACAAATCGCGAAATCTGCAGAATACGGCTATCCCTTGACCCTCTTGCGAAGCGATCGCGCCGTGATGGCGAGTTGGGCGGCGATCGCGGTGCCGCCCAGGATCCAGTCGCTGATGCGGACGCGGTCCGAGGCTCGGCGGCGCGGCACGCCGGCGGGAGGGAGTGCCGGGTGGAGCGGACGCGGCACGAGCGCGGGCGCCGCCGGCCGTTCCTGGCCGTCCGAGTGCGTCGCGGCATACGCGGCGGCCGCTGCCCGCCCGAGCTTGCGCTTCTCGCCCGGGCGCTTCTCGCCCTTGTCCTTCCCCCACGGCGACGCGTTCTCGATCTCCGCATTCGCCTCGGCGCCGACGAGGATGGCCAGGCCGGAAATGTACATCCACAGCATCGCGACGATGACGCCGCCGATGGCGCCGTAGGTGGCGTTGAAGTTGCCGAAGGCCGTGACGTAGACACGGAACCCGAGGGAGATCAGGACCCAGAGCGCCGTTGCGAGCAGCGAGCCCGGGGTGATCCACTCCCACTTCTGCTCGGCGTCCGGCCCGAAGTAGTAGATCATCCCCATGGCGGCAGCGACGAGGAGGAACACGATCGGCCACTGGACGATCCGCCAAGTCCAGGCAAACGCGGGGCCCAGGCTCAGCCAGTTGGCCATCGGCTCGGCGAGCGTCGGGCCGACGAGGACGAGCGCGAACGACACCAGGATGAAGATCCCGACGGCAAAGGTGAGGCCGATCGCGATCAGCCTGACCTTCCACCATGGCCGGCTGTCGGTGATCTCGTACGCCTTGTTCATCGTGCTGATGATTCCCGACATCGCGCTGGACGTGGACCAGACGGTGCCGAGGAAGCCGATGGTCAGCAGCCCGCCGTTCTTGCTGCCGGCGATCTTCGCCACCTGGTCCCTCACGATCGTCAACACCTCGCCGGGCGCGAATCGCGACAGCGCGCCGACAACCTGGTTCATGAGGTCGTGGACCGGGAAGAAGCTCGCCAGGGCGACCAGGAACAGCAGTGCGGGGAAGAGGGCCAGGAAGAAGTAGTACGCCAGCTCCGCCGCCAGCCCGCTGACATCGTCCTCGACCGTCTCGTTGAGAGTCCGCTTACCCAGCTCGTACCAGCTAATCGGGATCCTGAAGGGCCGGAACATGGCAACCAGCCCTGCAACGGAGTTGCCAGCCGTCCGCTATCACGGTCCGTGTCCGCTGTCAGCTGTCCGCTGATCTGTGCTATAACGCGCGGGTCCGACGGCCGCTCCTTCCCCAACTGGAGGTTTTCGTCATGCCACGGCGCCTCATGCGCACGCTGTTGCCGTGCACCCTCGTCTTTGCCCTTGCCCTGACGTTCACGTCGGCTCCCACCCTCGCGGCCCCGCAGAAGGCGGCGAAGGCCGAGCAGAAGATCGACGCCGAATACGGCGCGAAGATCAAGGAATACACGCAGGACCCGCGCGTCATCACCGAGTTGGTGGATCACGTGCCGGCATCCGACAAGGTGCCGTCGCCGCTGAAGTTCCTGGGGCGCATTCCCGGAACCCCGGACGAGCTGACGTACTACAAGGACATCCAGCGCTACATGGAGGCGCTCGACAAGGCCTCCGAGCGCGTGACGCTGTTCACGATCGGCAAGAGCGAGGAAGGGCGCGACATGATCGTGGTCGCGATCGCGGACGAAGCGACGATCAAGACGCTTGGCAAGTACAAGAAGATCCTCGCGGACCTGACCGATCCCCGGAAGGTGCCCGAGGCGCAGGCGCGGCAGCTGATTGCGGCCGGGAAGCCCATCTACTGGGCGACCGGGAACCTGCACTCCGGGGAAACGGGCAGCGCCGAGATGGAGATGGAGCTGGCCTACCGGCTCGCGGTCGAAGAGTCGCCGTTCATCCAGAACATCCGCAACAACGTCATCGTGCTGCTGACGCCGGTCCTCGAAGTGGACGGCCGCGAGAAGGTGGTGGACAACTGGTACTACCAGAAGAAGACCAGCAAGACCGTCCCGCTCGTCTACTGGGGTCAGTACGTCGCGCACGACAACAACCGCGACGGCCTCGGCGTCGGCCTCAAGCTGACGGAGAACGTGCTCAAGACGTACCTCGACTGGCACCCGACCGTCCTGCACGACCTGCACGAGTCGGTCGTCGTATCTCTACTCCTCCACCGGCGCCGGCCCCTACAACACGGCCCTCGATCCGGTCCAGACCGACGAGTGGTGGCTGCTCTCGAAGTACGAAGTCGCCGAGATGACCAAGCGCGGAGTGCCGGGCGTGTGGACCGGCGGGTTCTATGACGGATGGACGCCGAACTACCTCTTCTTCATCGCGAACACCCACAACTCGATCGGCCGCTTCTACGAGACGCAGACCTACGGCCCGCGCAACCAGGACCTCAGGCTGCCGGCGAACTCGACGAGCCGGGAGTGGTACCGGCCCAACCCGCCGCTGCCGCAGATCAAGTGGGGTCCGCGCAACAACGTGAACATCCAGCAGAGCGCGCTGCTGCTCGCGATGTCGTTCGTGGCGAAGAACAAGGAGATGTTCCTCGAGAACTACTACCTGAAGAACAAGCGGGCGATCGACAAGGGCAAGAACGAGGCGCCATACGCGTGGCTCATCCCGGCAGGCCAGCGCCGGCGCGGCGAGGCGGCGTCGCTCGTCAACCTCCTGCGGCTGCAGGGCGTCGAGGTCCACACCGCCAACGCCGCGTTCACCGCGGGCAAGGCGCCAGGTGGCGGCCGGCGACTACGTCGTGCGCATGGACCAGCCGTTCAGCAACCTCGTGGCGATGTACCTCGACACGCAGTTCTTCGCGCCCGGCAACCCGAACCCGTATGACGACACCGGCTGGTCGCTTC
The DNA here is from genome assembly GCA_963724775.1 of uncultured Acidobacteriota bacterium. GTDB lineage: Bacteria > Acidobacteriota > Vicinamibacteria > Vicinamibacterales > Fen-181 > CAVRWB01. Next base: position 162,700 of record CAVRWB010000004.1, on the reverse strand, counting down.
CGCTGCTGCGCAACGTGAAGGCGCAGAAGGTCGAAGACAAGGCCGTCCTCGGCCAGCCGATGACGCTCCTCGCGGCCGATGTTCGCATCGCCTGGCGCCATCACCGGCAGCGGGAACGTCGTGATCGTGGATCACAACGGCGACACGACGCTCGCGCCGTTCCGCTTCGCCAACAAGGACGTGAAGATGCTGGCGGCCGAGGAGCCGTTCGAGGCGGGCGGCCAGAAGTTCGGGGCGGGCGCGTTCATCATCCCGAGCGCCGACCGGGCGAAGCTGGAGGCGTCGATCAAGGAGTTCGGCCTGGCGGCCGTCGCCGTGGCGAGCGCGCCGGCGGTGAAGACGCCACGAACTGGTGACGCCGCGCATCGGGTACGTGCATTCCTGGACGAACACCCAGAACGAGGGCTGGGTGCGGATGGCGTTCGACAAGCTGAAGATCCCGTATACCTACTTCGGCGACGTCAAGCTGCGCGAGCCGAACCTCCGCGAGAAGTACGACGTCATCGTGTTCCCGCACGTGGGCGGAACGCCGCAGTCGCAGGTCAACGGCTACCCGATGACGGCCGACCCCGTGCCCTACAAGAAGTCGGAGCTGACGCCCAACCTCGGGTGTCCAGGACTCTTCGGACGACATCCGCGGCGGGATGGGTTTCGAGGGCCTGGTCAACCTGATGAAGTTCGTCCAGGAAGGCGGCCTGCTGATCACGGAGGGATCCACCTCGACGATCTTCCCCGACTACCACGTGGTGCAGGGGATCACGATTGAAGAACCGCAGGGACTGTTCGCGCGAGGCGTCGTGATGAAGGGCGTCTTTGCCGACCGCAAGAGCCCGATCGCCTACGGCTACGACGCTGACGCGCTCCCCATCTACTTCAGCTCGGGGCCGGTGCTGAACGTCGGCGGCGGCGGCGCCGGCTGGCGGCGGCGGGCGGGGCGGGCCGGCCATCCCGGGCGTCGGCCAGAACCTGACGCCCAACGCGATCGCGCAAACACTGGCAACGCTCGACGGCCCTCCGCCGCAGGCGGCGGCCGCTGGGCCAGGCGGTGAGAGCGCGTTCGCGGGCGGCGGCGGCCGCGGCGGCGCCGTGGCGGCGAACGAGGCTCGGCCCCGCGTCGTCCTGCGGTTCCCGACGGACCCGAACGACATGCTGCTGAGCGGCGGCCTCCTCGGCCAGCAGGCGCTGGCCGGACGCGCGCTCGTCGTCGACGCGCCGCTCGGCAAGGGCCACGTGGTGATGTTCGCCAACCGCCCCTACTGGCGCTGGCAGACACACGGCAGCTTCAACCTGGGGTTCAACGCGATCTCTGAACTGGAACCATTTGGACGCGGGACGATAGGACCGAACGACGAACGGAGAACGGAGAAGTGAGAAGCTTAGAACCCAGGTGACCGCGCGCCTTCGTGGTCATCCTCTGGGTTCCCACTTCTACGTTCTCCGTTCTACGTTCTCCGTTCTACGTTCTCCGTTCCACGCTCTCCGTTCCACGTTTGACACCCCCTACCCGGCGTGGTACCGTCCCTGTCTGTCCATGCGGTCATCCCTCCCTCCCTACCTCTCGCTCCACGCGCTGGTCATCGAGACCGGCTGCCGCACGTCCGGGCTCTAAGACGGCTTGAGACTTAAGGCTCGAGGCGCAGGCGCGCCCCTGGACTCGGGGGCAAGCCCAGCCTTCGCGATCTTCCTTCTTCCGTTTTCAATTCTTCGTTTTCCGTTGGGGGTTTTGTGAGCAACGTGTACCTCGTCATCGGCGCGGGCCGGCAGGGGCTCGCCGCGGCGTACGATCTGGCGGTGTTCGGCGACGCGTCCGAGATCCGCCTGCTGGACATCGACAGGCAGGTGGCCGAGGGCGGCGCCGCTCGGCTGAACGGCCTGCTGGGCAGGAACATCGCAAAGGGCTTCGTGGCGGACGCGTCGAACCTGGACTCGATCGCGCCGCACATGGACGGCGCCATCGGCGCGATCAGCTCCGTTCACTACGTCTTCAACCTCGCCATCACCAAGCTGGCCATCGAAAAGAAGGTGAACCTCACCGACTTCGGCGGGAACACCGGCGTGGTGCGCGATCAGCTCGCGCTCGACGCCGACGCCCGTGCGGCCGGCATCGCCGTGGTACCCGACTGCGGCATGGGGCCGGGCCTCAACATCTCGCTCGGCACGTACGTGATGGAGCTGGTGGAGCAGCCCCGCGAGGTCCTGATCTGGGACGGCGGGTTGCCGCAGGAGCCGCAGGCGCCCTGGAACTACGCCTCGACGTTCCACATCGGCGGCCTGACCAACGAGTACGACGGCTGCGCGACGTTCGTGCGCGACGGCAAGGCGACGCCCGTGCCCTGCTTCGCCGACGTCGAGATGGTCGACTTCCCCGAGCCGATTGGACGCCTCGAAGCGTTCGTCACGTCCGGCGGCCTTTCCACCGCTCCCTGGACCTTGGAGGGCAAGCTGCAGCGCCTCGAGAACAAGACGCTGCGCTACCCGGGGCACGTCGCCCAGATGGTGGCGTTCCGGGACCTCGGCCTCCTCGACCTGGAGCCCATCGACGTGAACGGGGTGAAGGTGGTGCCGCGCGACGTGCTGCACGCGCTCCTCGGTCCGCGCATCACCCGGCCCGAGGTGAAGGACATCTGCATCATGCGGGTGAAGTGCACCGGCACGACGAAGGGTCGCCCGGCAGAGGCGGTCGTCGAGCTGATCGACCGCTACGACGAGAAGACCGGCTTCACCGCGATGCAGCGCCTGACCGGCTGGCACGCGTCGATCCTCCTCATCGCCGCCGTCAACCGCCAGGTCCGCCGCGGTGCCGTGTCGGTCGAGTCGTCCCTCCCCGGCAAGGCCATCGTCGACGAGTGCAAGCGGCGAGGGTTCGCGATGACGGAGAGAGTGACGGTGGCGTAGAATTCCGTTTCGATTCGACGAGTGATGATTGGCAATCGCGACGATTGGACGATTGTGCCGCCTGCCGGCATTCGTCATTCGCCACTCGTCAAATCGTCATTCGTCAATCCCGGTCGTAAGATTCTCCCGTGCCCTTCCTCTCCCCCGCGTCCCCGGCACAGATCCAGGAGATCCTCGACGAGACCCATCCGCTGTGGGGCGAAGGGCTCGATCGCGCCGGCTACGCGCGCTACAACGAGGCACAGCGCCGCACCGCGTGGGGCGCGCGACACCTCCAGCGTCTCGTGCTCACCGACGGCCGGCGATGGCTCTCCACCGCGAAGCGATACGAGCTGCAAGCCCGGTTGGACGGCCGGGAGGTGAGAGTCCTCGGGATCGGTGCGGTCTTCACGCCGGAGCGGCTCAGGCGCCAGGGCTTCGCCGCCGACCTCATTCGCCGGATGCTCGATCAGGCCGAGGGCGAGGGCTTCGAGCTCGCGCTGCTGTTCTCCGAAATCGGCACGAGCTACTACCGGTCGCTCGGCTTTCAGTCGGCACCGATCGCCCAAGTCCGGCTCGCTGTTGCGCCGCTCGCGGGACCCGCCGCGATTCCGATGCGGTCGGGCGAGCCGCGCGACGCGGCGGCCATCGCCGAGATGAACGTCCGGCAGGCGGAGGGCTTCAGGTTCACGGTTGTCCGGGACGTGGATTACGTCACCCACGCGATCGTCAAGAAGCGGCTGCTGGCCGCGAGCGGGCCGCCGGCGAGGCGCCGCGTCGAGTTCTTCGTCGTGGAGGAAGGAGGCCGCGCAGCCGGCTACGTGGTGCTGCTCGAGGTGGGTCAGTTCTGGATGATCACCGAGTGCGGCGATCGTGATCCGCTGGGCGCCCGGGTGGGCGCGATGCTTCAGACGGTACTGGCACAGGCGAAGCAGGAGCCTGGCTCCACATCAGGCCCCCTTTATCCCACGCACATCCGCGCGTGGCTGCCGCCCAACTTCCTGCCTCCCCAGGTTCGCATCCTGGCGCGCGAGATCCCCGCGCTGACGATGATGCTGCGGCCGATCGGCCGCAGCAGGCGTATCGACCCGCCTCTACGCGACCAGGACCTCGCGTACTGGCACGCCGACGCCTTCTGATCCAGGCGCTATTGGATTTGGGTCAGCCCGGCAGCTTTCAGCGTCGCGTTCAACGCCGTCAGCTCGGGACCCGACAGCGCCTTCCACCGCGTCATGACCTGCGCCTCGGCGTCTCGCGCCCTCGCAATGGCAGCCAACTGAACGGCGGTCGGCTGAACATCGGCCTCCTGCAGCGACGACATGAGCCGCGCGAGCGCGCTGCTGACGGCGTTGAGCGTCGAGGACGCGCCTTGTGCGGACGGTGCGGCCCCTCGCCCTCCCGATTCCGCCGCCGCTTCCCCGCCCCGGCCCGCGGGCGCGGCAGGTGCCGCTCCCTGGAGCGTCTCGGCCTTGCGATCGAACTCCGCAAGCGCCGCTGCGGCCGCTCCCTGCGCCTGCGCGCGCAATTCCGCCACCTGCTTCCTGATCGAGCCGAGCCTCACCGCGGCCGCCTGCGCGTCAACCGCACCGAAGTACATCGCCTGGCTCAGCGAGTAGACCTGCTGCATCACCGCGGCCGGCGTCTTCACGCGCGGGTCCGCCTTCACGACGATCGGCTGCGTGTAGCTCTTGCCGTCGACGGTCAGCTTCACCGTGTAGACGGCCGGTGCCGCCCACGGCGTCGACGGCGGCGGCACCGTGTTGTAGGCGACCGCCGCGATCGGCAACCCGCCTCGCCCGCCGCCCCCGCCGCCCGGCAGCGGCTGGTAGTGCACGTCCCACGTGAACCGGTGCATGCCCGGCTGCCGCAGAGAGGCCTTGCGGCGGGCGGTACCAATACAGCGGCAGCGGCGCGTTGGTGGCCGGGTCGGGCAAGGCCGTGACCGGGTCGGCGCTCGAATACCGCCGCACCACGCGCCCGTCCTCGCGCAGGATCTCGAGCGTGACGGGCCCCGCCGGCCGGGCCCTTCAGGTAGTAGTCGATCGATCGCGCCTTCCGGCGGGTTCGGCGCGGCAGGCTCGTCGGGCGGCAGCGGCGTGTCGGTGTTCGTGTTCCAGCGCACGCGCCACGCCGTCGCCGGCTTGAACAGGACGGCGTCCGCGGCGGCCGTCGCCTGGCCAATCTGTCGCAGCGGCGTGATGTCGTCCAGGATCCAGAAGCCCGCGCCCGTGCGTCGCCGCCACCAGGTCGTCGTCCTTGACGACGAGATCGCGGACCGACGACGGCGCCATGTTCAGCCGCAGCGACTGCCAGTGATCGCCGTCGTCGAACGACACGTAGACCTGCGTCTCCGTGCCGGCGAACAGCAGCCCCTTGCGCTTCGGATCCTCGCGCACGGTGTTGACGACCGCGCCGTCGGGCAGGCCGTTGACGATCTCCTTCCACGTCTTGCCGCCGTCGTGCGTGCGGAAGATGTGCGGCCGCATGTCGTCGAGGCGCAGCGTGTTGACCGCGGCATACGCCGTGAGCGCGTCGAAGCGGCCCGGATCGATCATGAAGACCTTCCAGAACGGCGCGACCTGCGGCGGCGTGACGTCGGTCCAGTGCAGGCCGCCGTCGGCGGTCGTGTGATCAGCGCCGTCGTCGGTGCCGACCCAGATGCGATTGACGTCCAGGTACGACGGGCCGATCGTGTAGATGACGCCCAACTGCCGCGGCTGCGCGCTGCGCTCGCCGGAGTACTTGCCGATGCTCGGCGGCGGCGTCCAGTTGGCCCGCGTCAGGTCCGGGCTGATCTGCTTCCAGCTGATGCCGCCGTCGACCGTCTTCCACAGGTAGTTGTTGGCGTAGAACAGCGCGCGCGGGTCGACGGTCGAGAACACCACCGGCTGCGTGCGCACGGTCCGGTAGCTCGGCTCGCCGGGAGCAGCCGCCCCACCGCGGCCGCCGGCAACCGGCGCCACGCTCGACACCTGCCCCGTGCGCCGATCGTAGCGCGTCACCTTGCCGCCGAAGACGACGTCCGGATCGAGCGGATCGGGCGCCACGTAGCCGTACTCCTCGACGCCGACCGGGTGCCATTCGCGGAACGTGATCTGCCCGTCGTTGCCGCGGCTCGCGACGCACGCCGATCCGCTCTCCTGCTGGCCGCCGCAGACGCGGTACGGAAAGGCGTTGTCGGTCATCACGTGGTAGAGCTGCGCCGTCGGCTGGTTGTACCAGGAGCTCCAGCGTCTGGCCGCCGTTCAGCGTGACGACCGCGCCCTGGTCCGACGACGAGCAGGATGATGTTCGGATCGTTCGGGTTGAACCAGAGGTTCTGGTAGTCGTCGCCGCCGGGCGCGCCCTTGAACGGGACGTACGTCTTGCCGCCGTCGGTGGACTTCTACGACACGACGTTCGGTGATGATCAACGTGTCCGGGTCCTTCGGGTGGACGTGCGGGCACCGCCTCGTCGATCCGCCCGGCCGGCCGCGGGTCGCTCGTCGCTCTCGTCCACGTCTCGCCGCCATCGTCGGACCGGTAGATCGCGCCGTTGCCGGCGATCTCGACCGTCGCGTAGAGCCGGCGCCGGGATGGCTGGGCGCGATGGCGAGCTCCGCCTCGACGATGCCCGTGCCGGCAGTCCGTTCGTCAGCGGCTTCCACGTCGTGCCGCCGTCGGTGGACTTGAAGATGCCGCCGCCGGTCCCGCCCCATGCGGCGTTCTCCCACGGCCCCTGGCGCTGCTCCCACATCGTCGCGTAGACGATGTCCGGGTTCGACGGGATCGATGTCGACGTCCTTGCCGCCCGTGTTCTCGTCCTTGTAGAGCACCTTCTCGAACGTCTTGCCCGCCGTCGGTCGAGCGGAAGATGCCGCGTTCCGCGTTCGGGCCGTAGGGATGGCCGAGCGACCGCGACGAACAGGCGGTTCGGGTTTCGCGGGATCGACGGCGATCTTCGGAATCTGCTGGCCGTCGCGCAGGCCGAGGTGGCGTCCACGTCCTGCCGGCGTCCGTGGACTTGTAGATGCCGTCGCCGGTCGAGAGGTCGGGGCGCGGCAGGCCTTCACCGCTGCCGACGTAGATGATGTTCGGGATCGGACGGCGCGACCGCGACCCAGCCGATCGATCCGGTTGGCTGGTCGTCGAAGATCGGCTTCCAGGTGCGGCCGGCGTCGGTCGTCTTCCAGACGCCGCCGTTGCAGACGCCGATGTAGAAGGTGTAGGGCTGGCTGGCTACCCCGGCCACCGCCTTGGTCCGCCCGCCGCGGAACGGGCCGATGTCGCGCCACTTCAGCCCCCCGAGGAGCGCGGGATCCGCGTGCTCGAGCGGCTCGCGCGCAACGGCCGGGATGTCGCCGACCGTCTTCCTCGCTTCCGGCGTCTGGCCGCCAACTTTCTTCGTGGCGTCCGGCTTTGGCCGGATGCTGTCAGGCCGGGGGCCCTGCGCGACTATCGTCGCGGCGGACAGCACGAGAACGAGGCAAACGCCGAGGGATAACATCGCGCCGAACGTCATGGGAAGCCTCCGTTTGGAACGAGCGGAGTATACAATCATCGAACAACCGGGAGGACGAGCATGGTTGGACACGCGCGGCTGCCGCTCCGCTTCCTCGGCGCCTGCTGTGCCGCAGGCTTGGCCGTCGCGGCAGCCAGCGCCCAACGCGCGACGCCCAAGGCGCTCGCTCGACCGGCCGCGCAGCCTCCACGGCCCGCGGCAAGGCTGACGATCGACCAACTGGTAGACATCAAGCATCCCTCCAATCCGGTCTGGTCCCGCGACAGCCGGTCGATTGCGTTCACCTGGGAACGCACCGGCCTCGCCGACCTCTACGTCGTGCCTGCCGACGGGTCCGCCGCGCCGCGCGCGCTGACAACGGACGGCGGCGGGGTGACGGGCGTGTTCTGGAGTCCCGACAGCCGCACGGTCTACTTCTCGCGAATGGGAAACCTCATCGAAGTTCCCGCGGACGGCAGCCAAGTGCCGCGCGCCGTGTGGCCGAAGCCGCCGGGCAGGAACGTCGTGGTCGCGAAAGACGGGGCCCGGGTGGCCTACCTCGCGGGTGGCGGCGGCCCTGGTGGCAGGGGAGCGCCAGGAACCCAGCGCGACGCGCAGGCCGAAGTCGGCCCGTCGCCGACGGAGGCTCGCGTGCGGTCGCTCGTGGACGGCAGCGACCGTGTCGTCGCCACAGTGGACGGGCCCATCGCCTCGCTGGCATGGACGGGCGACGGCGAGGCGCTGACCTATTCGACCGGCACCGGGCCGCAGACCATCCGCCACGACCAGGCGCCCGTGTACTCCGGCGCCAAGATCATCTACACCACCACCGAGGTCGTGCCCGCCTCGCCCGCGCCGTCGTTCGTCGTTCCGGTTACGGGGGGCGTGCCACGGTCCTACAACTCGGGACAGGGCAGCGGCTTTGGCGGACGAGGCGCCGCTGCCAATCGCTGGATCGACGCCGCGCACTTCCTCACCGATCGAACGGTCGAGTTCAAGCGGCGGGAGATTTACGTCGGCGACACGCTGGGCGGCGAGCCGAAACTGCTGCACGAGGATGTGAAGGACACGTTCTGGAGCATCACCGGCGAGGCGCAGGGCGGGCCACAGGCGTCGCCGGACGGCAAGTGGATCGCCTTCCTCAGCGATCGCGACGGCTGGGATCACCTGTATGTGATGCCCGCGGCCGGCGGCGACGCCAGTGCAGGTCACGAAGGGCCAGTTCGAAGTCTGGCGCCCGACCTGGTCGCCTGACGGCACGCGCATCGCGTTCGACGCCAACGAGGGCCCGAATCCCGGCTCGCGGCACATCGGCATCGCCGACGATCGGCAGCGATCCGCGCAGGCCGCCAAGTTGCGGATGGTCACCAGCGGGCCGCGGCGCCGACATCGCAGCCGTCCTGGTCGCCCGACGGCACGCAGGCTCGTCTACCAGCACACCGACCCGCAGAACTCCGCGGACCTGTGGGTGGTCGACGCGACGGTCGCCGGCGCGAAGCCGGTGCGGCTCACCGATTCGATGCCCGCCGGCATCGATCGGCCGGCGCTTGTCGAGCCTCGAACTCGTGCAGCTACCCGGGCCTGACGGCAAGCAGGTGCCCGCGTAGCTGTTCGTGCCGAAGGGCCTCGATCGCACGAAGAAGCACCCGGCGATCGTCTGGATTCACGGCGACGGCGTGAACCAGAACTACGACGGCTGGCACGTCGCAGCGGAATTACGCCGTGTACTACAGCTTCCACCAGTACCTGCTGCAGCAGGGCTACGTCGTCATCGCGCCGGACTACCGCGGCAGCATCGGGTACGGCGCGGCGTGGCGGCGAAGGCGTCTACATGGACGTCGGCGGCAAGGACGCCCAGCGACGCGGGATGGCGCCGACTACCTGAAGACGCTGCCCTACGTGGACACCGATCGGATCGGGGTCTGGGGCCTGAGCTATGGCGGCTTCTTCACGCTGCTCGCCGTGACCGAGCATGCCGACGCTGTTCCGCGCGGCGGTGGACGTGGCCGGCGTCGCCGACTACGCGATGTACTACGAGGATCCGTATCACGGCGGCTGGACCGCGAGCCGGATCGGCACGCCCGAACAGAACCCCGGGTCTACGCGCAGGCCTCGCCGCTGTCGCACGTCGATCGCCTCGTGCGCCCGCTGCTGGTCCTGCACGGCACGGCGGACGTGAACGTGCCGTACCTCCACTCGGTCAGGCTCATCGATGAGCTGCTGAAGAAGGGCAAGGGCGAACTGGTCGAGTTCATGACCTATCCGGGCGAGTTCCACTACTTCACGCGGGAGCACGTGCTTCGCGACGCGTGGACGCGCGTTGAGGCGTTCTTCGACGAGCACCTGCGCTGACGCCGACGGGCCACGGAGGCCGCGGCTACTGCGCACCTGACGGGATTCGCGCGCACTCTGATTCTGAAAGGAGGCCTCGACTGCGCTAGATTTGGCGTCCGGACACGCTCCCACCGACAACTGCTCGTTCGGCGAAACGTCAGGAGGCCACCATGAAGCGCAACACGCGTCTTGGGACCCTGGTCGTCGCCGCCCTCCTCTCCGCCGGCCTGGCCGCCGCGCAGGTCCAGACCGGCAGCATCCTGGTGAAGGTCATCGACGAACAAGGCGCGGTCGTGCCTGGCGTCACGGTGACCATCAGCAGCCCGGCCCTGGTGACGGGGCAGATGGTCGCCACGACCGACGCTGGAGGCGTGTACCGCTTCCCGTCCCTGGCACCAGGCACCTACAGTGTGAAACTGGACCTTACCGGGTTCCAGTCGATGCTGCGGCCGAACATCGTGGTGAGCGTCGGCGGGACGACGCCAGTGGATCTCACGCTGACCGTGGCGAAGATGGCTGAAACCGTCACGGTCAGCGGCGAGGCGCCCGTGATCGACACGACCAGCGCCAACGTCAGCGTGACACTGAACGAGCAGCTGCTTCAGAGCACGCCTGGCGGCCGGGACATCTGGTCGCTGGTGGAGTACAAGGTGCCGAGCCTGATCATCGAGCCGGCCGGACGTCGGCGGCACGCAGGGCGGGCTGCAGGGCGCCTTCAACGGCCCGCGGGACGACCAACGCCCAGAACTCGCAGTTCCTGAACGGCATCAACGTCGGCGACCCGGCCGCAATCGGCGTACTCGGGCTATCTACTACGACTTACGACGCGTTCGAGGACAGTGCAGGTGTCCACGGGCGCGCACGACATCTCGGTGCCGCCGGTTCGGGCGTCTTCCTGAACATGATCGACCAAGACCGGCGGCGACAAGTGGAGCGGCAAGACGGCTTACTACTGGGAGGGCAGCTCCACGCAGTCGCAGGAACGTGGACGCGACGCTCGGGGCCCAGGGGTTCAAGCCGGACACCAACAAGGTGAACTTGGTCTCCGACCTGAACGTGCAGCGTCGGCGGGCCGGTCGTGAAGAACAAGGTCAGCGCTCTTCACCAGCTTCCGCGACTGGCGCGTGCACGTCAACGTGCCGGCCGCCTTCTCGGAATCGGTCCTCGACTCCACGAACATGACGTCCGGCCTCGTCAACCTCACGTGGCAGGTGAGCAGCAAGAACCGCGTGACCGGCTTCTACAGCGCGGCAGTACTACAAGAAGCCGAACCGGTTCCTCGCCTCGTCGGCGCTCTACACCAGCGAGTCGAACTCGAACGAAGACGACGTGTTCGACATCTACCAGGGCTTGTGGAACTCGGTCATCACGAACAACTTCTTCATGGACGCGCGCGTCAGCTTCAACAAGATCTTCTTCCCGCTGTACTACAACGGCAACCAGCAGGCGCTGACGGACCTGACAACGGGAATCCTCCTGCGCAACGAGTTGTCGGAGCAGATCTACATCCGCAAGCGTCTGCAGGCCAGCGCCACGTTCAACAAGTACATCGACCACGCGCTCGGCGGCCGGCACGAGATCCGGTTCGGCTTTGACCACGCGCACATGCCGACCAGCACCGAGGTACACCGGTGGGACGACCTGGGCCTCACCTACCGGAGCGCGACGAACCAGTCGGCGGCGGTGACGTTCTACAACACGCCCGTCCAGTCGAAGGGCACGGTGGACGTGACCGCGCTCTTCCTGCAGGACAGCTACGCGATCAAGAAGCTCACGGTGACGGGCGGACTGCGCTGGGAGCGTGTCGAATCGTACCTGCCGGCACAGGGCAGCCCGCCGAGCAAATGGTTCCCGGACATCCAGCGCCAGTTCGACGCGGTCCACAACGTGCCGCTCTGGCACACGGTCGGCCCGCGACTCGCGGCGATCTACGACGTGGACGGCGGGAGAACGGCGCTGAAGTTCTCGGCCGGCCGCTACTACTACATCATCGCCTCGGGCTTCGCTAACGCGATCAACCCCAACTTCAGCGTCAGCAAGCAGTACGCCTGGAACGACAAGAACGGCGACCTCGTATACCAGCCGGGCGAGGAGACGGGCGTGCCGGTGTCGGCGGGCGGCCTGACGACGAAGTTCGACCCGGACCTCAAGCGCCCCTACACGAACGAGGTGACCGGGGGGATCGACCGCGAGCTCGTGCCGAGCCTCAGGCTGAGCGCGGTCTACACGTGGAGGTCCGAGCGCTACCAGACGGCGAACCTCAACACCGTCGCGCCGCTCGACACCTGGGTGCCGGTCACCCGCTTCGACCCTGGACCCGACGGCCTGCCGTCCACATCGGATGACGGCACCTACAGCTACTACGACCGCACGCTGCCCGGCAGCTTCACCGAGATCACAAACGACCCGACGTCAAAGCAAACGTACCAGGGGCTGGAGATCACGGCCACCAAGCGCATGTCGCAGCGCTGGCAGATGCTGGCCGGCTACACGTGGTCCAAGACGACGTTCACCGATTTCAGCGTGGGCACCAGCCCGAACGCGTTCCTCAACACGGAGGGGCGAGTCTTCAATGATCGCCCACAGCAGTTCAAGGTCACGGGCAGCTACCTGCTGCCGTACTACGACATCTACCTCGGCGCCAACTACCGGTACCAGAACGGCCCGCCGATCAACCGGCAGATCAGCGCGCCGCTGTCGTTCGGCGGCGGCAGCACGACGATCAACATCGAGCCGCAGGCGGCCCACCGGCTGCCGTCGCTGCAGACCTTCGATCTGCGGGTGGCGAAGACGTTCAAGTTCGGCGTGCGCAGCCTGGAGCTCGACCTCGACATCTCCAACCTGACGAACGCGAACACGACGTGGGAGATGCGGTCCCTGACCGGTCGCCTGAACGTCCGGCAGAACGGCGATCCCAACGGGCCGATCGTGAACATCCAGCAGTGGATGTCGCCGTCGCAGATCCTCGCGCCCAGGATCGCGCGGTTCGGGGTGGCGTTCAGGTTCTAGCGGGAGTCTCTCCCTGATCTGGCCGTCTGCTGCTGAACCAGGCGATGGCCGCCGCCAGCTGGTCGGGCAGGACGGGCTTCGAGAGGTGGGCCTGATACCCGGCGGCCAGGGCGCGGGCCCGCTCCTCCTCCCTGCTGAAAGCGGTGAGGGCAATGGCGGGGACCCGACCGGCCTTCCCGGGCAGGAGACGCACCGCCTCGATCAGGGCATACCCGTCGGTGCCGGGCATGGCGATGTCTGCGAGGAGCATGTCGAAGCTCTCGACGCGCAGGCGATCCAATGCCAACTCGGCGGATTCCACCACGACGACCTCGGCGCCGAAGGACCCCAGGACTGTCGGGAGCAGATCGCGGGCATCCGCGTCATCATCGACCGCGAGGATCCGGATGCCGGCGAGTGCCTGGCCGCCAGACGCGATGTTGGCCTCGTGCTCACCCGCCGGTTCCGCGTCCGGCCGCTGACGCTCGCCGTCCCGGCGAACGGGCATCGTCAGCGTGAACGTCGTGCCGCGGCCCACGCCCTCGGATTCGGCGGCGACGGTCCCGCCGTGAAGCTCCACGAGGTGGCGTACAATCGCCAGGCCAAGGCCCAGTCCGCCGTGCTCGCGGGAGGCCGACGAGTCCTGCTGGGTGAAGCGGTCGAAGATCCGCGGCAGGAACTCCGGGGCGACACCGATTCCGGTGTCCGACACTCGGACCGAGACATGGTCCTCGTCCGGTCGCTCGAGACGGACCGTGAGGCGCCCGCCCTCGGGCGTGAACTTCACGGCGTTGGACAAGACGTTCCAGAGCGCCTGCTGCAACCGCCCCGCATCCCCGGCCACCGTCGCGTCGGCCTCGACCTGGACGTCCACGGCGAGCCGCTTGGCGTCGGCCGCCGGCCGAATCACGTCGAGCGCGGCCTCCAGCACGCCCCGAAGGCGCACGTCGGCGGTCTCCAGGTGCAGCTTCCCGCTCACGATTCGCGAGACGTCGAGGATGTCGTTGATCAACTCGCGCTGCACCTCGGCGTTGCGGAAGATGGCTTCTTCCGCGCGCCGGTGGGCGTCGGCGTCCAGCTTGGCGTTCAGCAGCAGGTGCGCCCAGACGAGGATCGTGCTCAGCGGCGTTCGCAGTTCGTGCGAGAGCGTGGCGAGGAACTCGTCCTTGATCCGGTCCGCGCGCGCCAGTTCCTCGGCCTGCCGCGCGAGCGCCTTCCGCGCGTCCACCTCCGCGGACCTCAAGCGCAGCACTCGCACGCCGTCGCCGATGTCGCGCGCCAGTTCCCGAAGAAGCGCCATTTCATCCGGCGCGAGGCCGCCGGGTTTCGTGAAGTAGATGGTGAGGGCGCCGATCGTCTCCGTGCCGGTCCTGATCGGCAGCGCGACCGAGGAGGCGTAGCCGCGCTCCAGCGCCTGCTTGCGCCACGGCGCGGTGCGCGGGTCGGTGAGCATGTCGCGGCATTCGCAGGGCTCGCCGGTCCTTATGGCGGTTCCGGTGGGACCGCGCCCGTATTCGTTGTCGCCCCAGCTGACTCGCAGCTGGTCGACGTACCCCTGGTCGAACCCGGCATACGCAACCGGTCGAACCGTGCGGCCCTCATCGTGCTGGGCCAGTCCCACCCATGCCATCGGATAGCGGCAGTCGTCGATGATGATGCGGCACACCTCGGCCAGGTACTCCGACTCGTCCGAAGCCCTGAGGGCGGCGGAGTCCGTGTGGCTGTGCGCCCGCAGTGTACGGATGAGCCGTTCGAGCATGGCCTGCGCGCTCGATTCGGCGGTCATGTCGCGCAACACCATCACGACAACCGGTTCGTCGCCGGGCACGGTAACCCGGCTGGCGGTGACCTCGACGATCCGTTCCTGACCATCCGGGCGGGTGAGGATCAACCGAGTCTGCGCATTCGCCTCACCGGCCATGACCAGGCGAGATGGGAACTCCTCGGCCGGCATGGGCTTGCCGTCGACGGTGCGGACCTGCAGTTGCTTCACCTCCGCCAGGTAGTCGGCGTTCTCGACCGGGCGTGGCGCCAGCCCGACAAGGTCGAACACGGCCCGATTGGCCCTCAGGATCTGTCCCGACTGGCTGAAGACAATGACCGGTTCGCGGAGTGCTTCGAAGACCTGCTCGAGCATGGATCGTCCTGGAGCGCGGGCCTCCGACCCGGACGGGATGCTCGGGGGGAATCGGGCGGAAGACGGCCGGATTCTAGAACGAAACCGGCCGCAGGGGCTAGCGCTTTCGGGCCTTCAGCAGGACGGCCAGTTCGTCGGGCCGCGGGTTGTTGTATTCGAGGCGAACGCGCCCGTCGTCTGTCATCGTCACGACGGTGGGAGTGGAGCTCGCCGTCAGGTACCAGCCGGCGGGCAGGACGACGGCGTTGCGTGCCCGGCCGAGGACGCGGTCCCAGACCAACTCGTCGCCGTCCATGTAGTAGCGTCCCTCGTCGGTGTATGTCTCGGCGATCCGCAGCCGGACCGACTGCCCCCGTTCGACCGCCGGGAACCGGATGACGACCACCTCGGTATCCGGCGTCACCGGCTCGCCGACGTCGATCTTCGCCGCGGCGAGCGCCGCCCCCTTGACCGTCTCCACCTTCAGCGCCTCGCCCGTGTCGAGCAGGCGCGCCGAGGCATTCGACGCACGGCTGCCGGCGCGCACCACGTTGAAGTACTTGTCGGTGCCGGGCCGCGACTCCGTGTAGTCGTGGTAGAGCGAGAACGAGTGCGTGTCGGGCTGCTGCAGGAAGTAGACGATCTCGCGGTCCTGGTGCGCTCGCTCGGTCAGCCTCGACTCGAGGGAGGGAGCGGACGCTGGCGCAGGCTCCGATGCGGCCGGACGCCGGCCGCGTGAGGCCGGGCGCGGCACCGCTGCGGTCTTCGCCAGCGGGCGTGCCTGCAGCATCAGCGGCGCTTCGCCGGCGCCGGTGTGGAAGAAGCTGATCTTCAGCCGGCCATCGGCCTCGCTCAGCACCTGCGAGGGGACGTTGCACGTCGTCACCTCGTAGCCGGCCGGCAGCACCACCGCGTTGCGGCGAATGCCGAGGCTCCGCGAAAAGACGATGGAAGCGCCCTGGCGGTAGTAGGACTTGGCGTCTTTGTAGGTCTTGTCGATGCGGAGCCGGATCTCCCCGCCCTCGGGCACGGGCCTCGGAAGCGTCACCTGGATATAGCTGGTGTCGAGTTCGGCGTAGGCCAGGCCGGCCGCCCTCGCCTCTGCGCCCGTGACGACCTTGAACGGCAGCGCCTTTCCGGTTGCCTGGTCGTAGACCGCCTCGTCGGTTGCCTCGCTGCCCTTGCGGATCACGTTGAAGTAGTAACGCGACCCCGCGCGCGTCGCCGTCACCTCGTACACGATCCGGAACTGCGCGCTGTCGGGCGCGAGCAGCTCGTACCGGGTGTAGTCGTCCCCCTCGTGGCTCTCGAGGATCGGCGACGGCGCCTGCGCGCTGGCCGCGGCGGCGAGGAGGAGGACGACGGGCAAGCCAGCAAGCAGGGGATTCCGCGACATGACCATGCCTCCCGGGAAACGGAGAAGGTGTTGAACTTCAGGCGTTGTGAACGCTCGACGCTCAACGCTGAACGCTTGACGCACCTTGTAGTAGCATCCCCGCCATGAAAAGTCCATGGCCGGCCTGTGTCGCGGCTGCCCTGGCGGTTCTCGCGCAGATGACCGGCAGCGGACCCGGACGGTAATGCGCCGCCGCCTTCGCGTCGGGATGCTGCTGGTCGCCTGGGGCGCGGTCGTCCTTGCGTTCGTGAGGACGGTCCTGGAGTTGCGGCTGGACTACCGGGTCGGCTTCGTCCGCCTGACATTCAAGGACCCTGCGCGCGTGCTCGCAGCCGCGGCCGTCGCAGTCGGGCTCTGCCTGCTGATCTACGGGCGCGACATGTGGAGGGACCGGGAGAACTGGCTGGCGAGGCACGGACGAACCGCCGCCGTCGTCCTGGCCTTCGCGACGCTTGCCATCGCGCTTCGTTGGGCAACCTACGCCGCGACATGGGCGGATCCGTCCGGCTACGTCAGCCAGGCGGACTTGTGGCTCCACGGCAGCCTGCGCATCGGGCAAGGATGGGCCGCGCAGTTCGACTGGCCGCGCGTCGACTGGGTGTTCTCGCCGCTGGGCTATCGGCCCGGCACCGAACCTCACACCATCGTTCCGACCTACGCGCCGGGCGTGCCCCTGCTCATGGCGCTCGCGAAGGTCCTCATCGGCGCCCGCGGCCCGTTCGTCGTGGTGCCGATTCTCGGCGCCCTCGGCGTCTGGTTGACCTACCGGCTGGGCACCGCGCTTCTGAGCGAAGAAGAGGGCCTCGCCGCCTCCGCTCTCCTCGCCACCAGCCCCGTCTTCCTGACGCACGTCCTGTTTCCGATGAGCGACGTGGCGGCGATGACGTGCTGGACGCTGTCGGCGGTTCTCCTCTTCGGCACAAGGCGCGCCTCTCCGGTGTTCGCGGGTCTCGCCGGTGCCGTGGCGATCCTGATTCGGCCGAACCTCGCGCCCCTTGCGGGTGTGCTGGCGCTGGCGATCGTGAGCCGCACCCGGTCGATCGGTTTCACGGTCAGGCCGGCGGCGGTCGATGTCGGGCGCTTCGTCGCCGGACTGCTCCCGGGGGTCATGGCGATCGTCGCCGTTCACGAGTACCTCTACGGCGGGTTGTTCGAATCCGGGTACGGGAGCGCGGGGAGTCTCTACGCGTGGTCGAGGGGGCCACGGAACCTGTTGTTGTACGTTGGCTGGCTGCGAGAGACGCACGGCATGCTCGCGCTGCTGATTCCGCTCGGGATGCTGGCCCCAGGCGCCCTGCTCCTCGTGCCCCGCCGCGACGCCGCGGGTGGCGTCTCACCGAAGGTCCTGGTCGTTGGTGTGACGTCGGCCGTCTGGCTGTGCTACCTGTTCTACTACTCGTTCGACGAGCGGTTCTTCCTCCGCTTTCTCTTGCCGGCGTGGCCGATGATGAGCGTGGCGACCGCAGCGGCACTCGCCTGGATCTCGCGACCCGCTCCTGCTCGGTGGCGGCCGCTGCTCGTGCTGACTCTCGGCGTGGCCGTGGCAGTGGTGCAGTGGCGAAGCGCTGTAAACCTCGGGGTGTTTCACTGGCAGGAAGGGGAGCAGCGGTACGTGCAGGTGGCCCGCGCAGTTGCGAGCGGGACGCCGCCGAACGCCATGCTGCTGGCCATGCAGCACTCCGGAAGCCTGCGCTACTACACGCACCGCCCCACGCTGCGCTACGACGAGCTCGCGCCTGGCTTCCTCGACAAGGCGATTGCGGATCTCGAGGCGAAGGGATACCGGCCCTACGCCGTGCTGGAGGACTTCGAAGTGGAGGTCTTCCGCAAGCGTTTCCCTGGAAGCCGCTACGGCCAGCTCTCCCAGGACCCGATCGTCGAGGGCATGCCTGTCAGGGCGGTCATGTACGACCTGCTCGAGGCGGCAGGTCCACGGCGCGACCAGCGGTCAGGCGACACCACTCGGTGACCCGGGTCGCGAGGTCATCAGCCTTGCGCCAGGATGGCTCGCAGGGCATCTGCCGCCGCCTTGCTCTCGGCGTCGCCGGTAACGATCTCGATCGCCTCCGGGCCAGACGCCCCGAGCCCGAGTTCGACCGCGCGGGCGATCTGCTCCTGCTCGAAGATCTTCCTGCCCGTGATCGCCTGGTTGGCGCCGAGCGATTTCAGCATTGCGACGCCAACCGCGTCCACCGCGACCCGATCGTCGCCGGCGATCATCACGTTGCCCGCCTTCAGCTCGCCGCGCGACGGCCCGCCGTCGGTGAACGCCGCCACGCCGTCGAGCACGATCAGGCTGGGCCGGTAGCGGGCGTTCAGCTCCGCGATCATCCGGCGCATGTCGGGCGAGGCGTGCATGCCGCGCCGGATCCCCTTGGGCGTCAGGCCCACCGCCAGCTTGAGCGACATCGTGAAGACGCCGCCGAAGCCGTGCGTCTTCAGGCAGCAGGTCGAAACGTTGTATTCGGAGTCGACGACGAGGCGGGGGAGCGCGAAGCCGTCAGCCCAGTGAGAGCCAGCGGCAGGAAACGACACCCAGTCCTTCTCCGCGATCTGCTCGTAGTCCACGACGTCGAAGCGCAGATCGCGCGCGAGGTCGAAGACGCCCTTCTTCTCCATCACGCCGCGCGTCTGCGGCGGCCCGCTCGATTCGCCCAGCGTGACGCTCCGCGCCCCCGCCGTGTGCAGCTCGGTCACCAGCTGCGCCAGGGTGTCGTTGTGCGTGGAGCCCGGCGAGTCGTCCGCAGAATTGAAGTTGGGCTTGACGACGACCTTCTTCCCCTTGACGCCCTTCAGATCGAGCAGCTTGAGCGCCGCGGTGACGCCCGCCTTCCGATCGGTCGTCTTGACGAGGGACACCCGGCTGCGGCGCGCGCCGAGCGCCTGCGCGAGGCCGTCCGCGCCAAGAGCGGGGAGCAGTGCGAGACCGGCGGACGCCGCGCGGACGAACTCGCGACGACTGAGATCGCGGGCAAGGGTGATCATGGCTGGCTCCAGCGGGGGCGTTTGCCTGACAGGATAGGCGAAGCTTCTGCTTCACCGAGCCGACGACGGCGGGTACTCTACAACACGCCGGCGTGCTCGGCCACGAAATCCAGGCAGATTTGCGACCACGTCTCCATCTGGTCGCGACGGGCGACGAGCTCCGGGAGCGAGAGGAAGCGCAGGTCGGTGATGCACGCCTCGCCCTTCGAGACGTTCTCGTCGCTCAGCTCGCACAGGTGGACGACGCCCAGGTGGACCCGGCCTACCGGCGTCTCGTCGTCGTTGAGGAGCGCGAGGATCCGCGTGCGGAAGTGGCCGTCCATCCGCAGTTCCTCGTGCAGCTCGCGCTGCAGCGCCTCCTCGTAGAAGTCCAGGCCCGCCTGGAACAGGCTCTCGTCGCGATGGTTGATGTGGCCGCCGATCCCGATGGATCCCTTGGCGACCAGCCGCTTTTCCCCTGACCCCTTGCCCCGGACGTAGTGCAGGTACGTGTCGCCCTTTCGAATCAACACGTAAGGGATGAGCTGCTTCCAGGAGGGATCCTGCTCAGCCTGCGAGCGCGGGATGAAGCGCGTGTGCTGCGGGTCGAGGATGCGCGGGAAGTAGCGCGCGACGTCCGCCTGGACGCCCTGGAACGCGCCCATCTCGTCGAACACCGCGCGGGGAACGCATAACACCAGCTCATCGGCCATTTCGGTCTCCTCGGCGTCTTGCGTTGAGCGTCGAGCGTCGAGCGTTTCAGCGAAACGCCCGGCGCCCAAAGTGAAGTCGACGTCAACGTGACCGTCAACGCTTGACGCTTGACGGTCGACGGTCCTCGCTACATCCACGGCTCGTCGGCCGTCGGCCCGTAGATCGACGGCACCTTGCCGTCGGCCATCCTCAGGTAGATCGAGAACTGGCCGCGGTGATGGATCTGGTCGCACAGCAGCATCCACAGGAACTGCATCTTCGGCACGTCGCCCATCGTCTTGGGCGCGGTGAAGAAGCGAACGGTTCCCGACGTGTCTTCGTCGCGCATCCCGCGAACCGTGTCGGCCACCGCCCGATGACTTTTCTCGAGCTCCGCGACGATGGCGTCCATCGTGGCGGGCGGGTCGGGCCACTTGGAGGGGCTGGACCAGTCCAGCCCCGTCGTCATGGCCTTGTGGGCCAGGAACTGCTCCATGACGAACATCCAGGCCAACTCGCGGGCGGTCTTGCACATCTTGTGAGGCCGCAGGTCGAGCTTGTCGGCCGGGTAGGCGCGGAGCACTTTCACCGTGGTCGCGTGCTCACGCTCGAACCCGTCGAGGAACTGCTGCCGGGGCCCGGGCATCTCCGGAGCCATCTGGGGGGCTGCTGACATGGAATCCTCCTGGGGAAGAAGGTGGTGAAGGCCGGAGCGGACCAGCACCGGCCAGAGTCATTCACCACGATATCATTTGCGCGATTTGGCGATTTGGCGATTTCGCGGTCTTGACGATTCACCGCCGAGACGCAGAGTAGGGGCTAGGAGCTCGGGCGCTGGGGGCTAGCAGGCACAAGGAGGGAGGAGGGAGCGTCGAAATCGAGAAATCGGCAGATCGCACAAATCGAAAAATCGCCCAAATTTCCGCGGCCCTCATCCCCCGCTGATCATATGGATGACTTCGACGTTGGCGCCATCCGGGACGACGACCTTGTCGTACGTGCCGCGCTTGACCAGCTCGCCGTTCACCTGGATGACGAGCATGCGGAAGATGTAGTTGCGGATCGCGAGGATCTCGGCGACCGTCATGCCGGGCCGCCAGTCCATCTGCTGACCGTTGACGATAATCATGAAGGATTCGGGATTCAGGAGTCAGGATTCAGGCCTCGACCGGTGTCTCAGCCGCCGCGGGCAACCTTCAAACTACGAATGAGGCCGTGGAGCATTCGCCCGACCTCCAGCGCATGATCTGAGGCAACCTCGGTAATCGTTGTGGCCATGATTCGTGACCCTCCTGTTCTGCCCTGAAGCCCGAATCCTGAATCCCGAATCCTCCGCGGGCCCTATGTCAAATGCGGCCCGACCACCTCCACCACCTCCGGGAAATCGATCTTGAACTTCTTCAGCGTCTCGAGCGTCGGGATGGCGTTATTGGTCCAGCCGCGGCGCTTGTAGACCGCGTCGCACAGCTGGTTGTAGCGGCCCTCGCGCCACGTGCGGTGCAGCGCCATCTTCTCCTCCGTGCTCTTCCCCTCCGGGTCGATGCCGATGAGTTCCTTGAGCTGCGTGTCGTAGCGCTCCGCGCGCGACTCGTATTCTTCCCGGGTCAGCGGGCCCATCGAGCGGTACGGCGGCCAGTCGCTCTGGCGCCCGCCCATCCCCATGCGGAGGTTGAAGACGCGCTGGAAGTTGTAGACGCCCTCCGACTGGTGGATGAGGTCGTCGATCGTGACCTCCTTGCCCGTGATGCCCGCCACCAGCTCGGTGTAGTTGTGGACGTGCTCCGGGACCTTCGCGGCGTTCTTCCCGTGCCTGGCGTTGTCCTCGGGTTCGATGTCGTTCCAGGGCAGCTTGCACAGCCCCATCAGGCCGAACCAGGTGCGGAAGAGCGGGAAGTAGTGCAGCGCCTCGGCCTTGTCCTCGAAGGTCGGGATCTGGTTGTTCACCATGTCCATGAAGATCAACCAGGCCTCGTCGTGCTGCGGCCCCTTGTTGGTGAGCGCGTAGCCGCCCTGCTGCGCGAGCGACTCCTTGGACTGGTACTGCGAGGTACTCGAGCCCCTTCACCTGCATGCCGAAGTCGCGCATGAACTGGAGGTCGCCCCAGCCCTTCTCCGCGAACAGCTCCTGCATGTACTTCACGCCCTGCCCGACGATGAGGCCGAAGCCCTCGCCGCGCGCCATCTGGTGCAGCAGCTCGACGTGGGATGCGCCGTTGCCCCACGTCAAATCGAGGCCCCCGGTGCGCTCGAGGTTGAGGATCCCGCGCTGGAAGCACTCCATGGCGAACGCGCAGCAGGTCCCGAACGAGATGGTGTCGATGCCGTACGTGTCGCAGTAGAAGTTCGACTCGAGGATCCAGTCGGGCTCGAAGATGCCGCAGTTGGACCCGAGGCCGGCGCACGTCTCGTACTCCGGCCCGTCCACGGTGACGATGTGGCCCGTGTAGGGGCCGGTCATCACCTTGTGGCAATCGGCGCCCTTGGCGCAGGCCATGTGGCAGCCGTACCAGCACCCGTCGAAGATGCCCTGCGTGAACCGGTCCTCCCACACGGTGGACTTGATCTTGTCGATGTCCTTGTGCTTTCCGTACTGGAAGTTGTGGACCGGCAGCAGGTCGTAGGCGTCCATGACCTCGACCAGGTGCGCCGTGCCGATCTTCCGCATCTTGCACTGCTGATCGTCGAAGTCGTGGATCTCCTTCGCCAGCACGCGCCCGACCTTCGTCGTGCGCTGGAAGTCCGCCGCCTGGTTCAGGTCGCCCTTCATCTTGAAGCCGTGCACGACGAGCGCCTTGATCTTCTTGTCGCGGAAGACCATCCCGATGCCGCCGCGCCCCGCCTGCTTCAGCCGCGCCGCGCCCCGCTTCGGGTCGAACCAGGAGAAGTTCAGGCAGCCGATCCGGCTGTGATTGGCCCCCTGCCCCGCCGAGACGACCGACACGTTGACGAAGTCCTTCGCGTCGTCGGCGTACTCGTGCATGAAGACCTCGGCGGCCACGTGGCTGTCGGGGTTCTCCTCGGGCGCCTCCTCGATCGTAATCGTCTTCTTCGGCCCGTCGATGACGACGACGATGTCCTTCGCGGCCTTGCCCTGGATCTCCAGGGCGTCGAAGCCGCAGAACTTCATGAGCGGCCCGAAGTAGCCGCCGACGTTGCTGTCAATCGGGATGCCGGTGAGCGGCGACAGCGTGACGACGAGCGACTTGCCCGATCCCGCGTAGGCCGTGTTGCCCGCCAGCGGACCCGGGCTGATGATGATGTCGTTCTCCGGGTCGTTCCACTTGGTGGTCGGCTTGATGGCGTTCCAGAGGTACCAGAGGCCGAAGCCGCGACCGCCGATGAAGATGTCCTTCATCTCCTGAGTCACGGTCTTCTCCGACACCTTCAACGTCGTCAGGTCGATGTGGAGCGTCCGGTTGGTGTAGCCGCGGACCGGCAGACTCGGCTCGAACTGGTGGACGAGCAGGGTCTTGTGGGCCGCTTTCTGCTGGGCCGCGTTCTCGGTATACGAGGTGCGGGTCTTGTAGTCGTGCGCGATCGTCATGACGACGCTCCTTGAGCGTGAAAATGAGTGCCAGGCGCGCGGGCAGATCGGGCCCCGGGGAGGAAGCCAGCCGGCGACCCATAATCATCTGTCAGGAGGGGCCGGACGGGCAAGTGGGGCGGACGGAACCTGAGGAAAGGAGAACGAAGAACTGAGAAGGTAGAACTGAGAAGCCCGGGCGCCAACCCGGGTTCTGGTGCTGTTTCTCAGTTCTACGTTCTACGTTCTAACTTCTCAGTTCAGCCCTTGCGTCCCGCCAGATATCCCCCGATCGCGCCTGTCACGGCCGAGCTGGCGGTTCCTAGCAGGAGCAGCGAGGCGGGGACGTCGCCGAGGTAGAACGACTCCAGGATCCCCAGGAAGGCGCAGGCGGCGCCCGCGAACACTCCCCCGGCCGCGGCAAGCGCCCGCGTGCCGCCCGAGAAGTAGCCGAACAGCCAGCCGGCGAGGCCGGAGATGATCATCCCGCCGGGCGCGTAGAGGCTCTTGAGGACGGGAAAGTAGTGGCCGCCCACGACCATCCCCACCTGGAGGACGGTCCCTACCAGCGTCGCGCGCCAGAGCGCCCGGGCGGTTCCCTGCGAAGCGGTCGTCGTCATGGTCGTCATTCGATCTCCGGACAACTCGGCTGAAGTCTCGTGCTCCACCTGACCGCCGACACTCGGCTGAAGCCTCGTGCTACGGCCTCGCGCTCCAACGTCGTCCTACGGGCGGACGCGCGTCCGGCTCTGTTCCCGGAAGAACTGCTGCATGTAGTGCGGGCCGCCGGTGCCCTTGCCCGTGGACCCGCTTGCCTTCCAGCCGCCGAACGAGTTCTGCCCGGGCCACGCGCCCGTCGTCGCGCCCGCGCGCCGGTTGGCGTAGACCACGCCCGCCTGGATGCTGTCGAAGAACTCCTCGATCTCGCGATCGTCCTGCGAGAAGATCCCGGCGGTCAGGCCGTACTGGACGTTGTTGGCGTGGTCGATCGCCTCGTCCAGCGACAGCACGTCGCCGACGACCATGATCGGAACGAACAGCTCCTGCTTGAAGAAGGGGTGGTCCTTCGGAAGGCCGTCGATGACCGTCGGCTCGACGAAGTAGCCGTGGTTGAACGGCTCCTCGGTGATCCGCCGGCCGCCGACGAGAATCCGGCCGCCGTCCTTCTTCGCGCGCTCGATCGCGTTCTCGTAGTTCTTCAGCGCCTGCTCGTTGATCAGCGGTCCCATCCAGACGTCGCGCTCGAGCGGGTTGCCGACCTTGATCCTCTTCGTCTTCTCGACGAGCAGTTCCACGAACCGGTTCCGCACGTCGCGGTTGACGTAGACGCGCGAGCACGCCGAGCACTTCTGCCCCGTCGCGCCGAAGGCCGATCGCATCACGCCGTCCGAGGCCATGTCCAGATCGGCTGAAGGCATGACGAGGGCGGGGTTCTTGCCGCCCATCTCGATGATCAGCGGCCGCGGGATCGGCCGGGCGCCGTTCTCCTTGATCAGGAGCATGCCCACTTCCATCGAGCCGGTGAAGACGAGGCCGTCCACGCCCTCGTTGCGCGAGATCTCCTGGCCGACCGACGCGCCGGGCCCCGTCACGAGGTTGAACACGCCCGGCGGGACGTGCCTGGCGACGATCTCCGCGAACCAAATGTCCGAGAACGGCGTGTCCTCGGCCGGCTTGACGACCACGGTGTTGCCGGCGAGGAGCGCCGCGGCGGTCGGCCCGGCGGCGAGGGCGAGCGGGAAGTTGAACGGCGCGATGATCCCGAAGACGCCGTAGGGCCTCAGCACGCTCAAGCTTTCCTCGCGCGACCCCGGCATGCCCATCAGGTTGCGGAAGCCGTCGGTCTGCTCCATCCGGTCGCAGTAGTAGTCGAAGAAATCGATCGCCTCTTCGACCTCGCCGACGCACTCGAGCCGGCTCTTGCCGGCCTCGTAGCCGATGAGCGCTGCCAGGTCGGCCCGCCGCTCTCGCAGGTCGTCCGCGATCCGCCGGACGACATTGACGCGCTCCTCCCACGGGACGCGGCTCCAGGGCCGAAACGCACGGCCGGCGGCGGCGATCGCCTCCTGCGCCTGCTCCCGCGTGGCGTCGTAGAAGCGGCCGATCAGGATTCGGGTGTCGATCGGGCTTCGGTCCTCGAACTCGCTCGGCCCCTTCACCCACTTGCCGCCAATGAGCATCGGGTGAACCTGCCCGAAGTCCTGCTTCACGCGCTCGATCGCCGCATCGAGCTCGCGGTGCAGGCCCTCCATCTGGTCGCCGCTCATCGTCGTGTAGGTGACTTTTGCGGGGTTCGGCTTGACGTCGCTCTGCATGATGGGAGCCCTTGCTGCTGGGACGCCCGGAGAAGACGTCCGAAGTGGCTGACAATCCAGCTACGGCCGGATTCCACGACAACGGGCCGGGCGAACTCGCACGCCGATGGGATGACGCGGGGAGGCCTGCGGCTGATCGCTGTGCATGGCTGAGATCCTTACGATGATACCATGCGGTTTTGGCGCGGCGAACCTGGCGCTGCAAGCCGCAAAGCTGGAGCTTTGCGCCACACCCGTCGCGCCACATCCGACCCTCGGGTTCGCCCCGGACGCATGGAACCAGCCGCCATCATTTCGCCGCCAGACCTCAACCGCCGTTGGCTGTTTGCCGCCGCCTGTGTCGGGATGTTCACCTTCGGGATGGTGATTGCGCTGCTCGGGACGCTCTTCGGCCTCCCCGAGATGCGCCAGCGCCTGGACATCAACCTGGCGCAGCAGGGCGACCTCTTCAGCATCCTCTCGTTCGGACTCCTGCTGTCGTCGCTGGTGGCCGGCCCGGTGCTCGACCGGTTCGGCGCGAAGCCCGTGCTGACGAGCGCCGCCGCGCTCACGACGGTCGCGCTTCTCGCTTTCGCGCTGGCGCAGGGTTTCGCCGCGGCAGCGGGCGCGGCGGTTTTGCTCGGGCTGGGCGGCGCCTGGCTCAATATCGCCACCAACGCCCTGGTCTCCGACATCTTCCCGGACCAGCGCGGCCGGGCGCTCAGCCTGCTCGGCGTGTTCTTCGGCGTCGGCGCGCTGTTCGTCCCGCTCGTGGTGGCCGCTGGCTTCGACCGCCTTTCGGTCGCCGGCACGATGCTCGCCTGTGCGGCCGTTAGCGCCTCCACCACGGCGATCTGCGCGTCACTGCGTTTCCCGCCGCCGCACGAAGGGGCGTCGTTCTCGTTCATCGAGATGCTGCGGGCGGCGCGCTACCCCGGCGTCCTGCTCTTTGCCTTCGTCCTGTTCCTCCAGGGCGGCAACGAGTCGGCCGTCACCGGCTGGACCTCCACCTACATCGGCTCGGTCGGCTGGTCTCCGTTCAGCGCGACGGTCATCCTCCTCGGCTACTGGGTGATGGCCATCGTCGGCCGGCTGCTTTCGGCCCGCGCGCAGGCGCGGCTGGGCAAGGCGCGCCTGGTCCTGGTCAGCGCCATCACCTCCGTGGCCGGCTGCATCGTGCTCCTCGCCGCCGCGTCGTCGCTGCCGCTGCTCGCGGCCGGCGCCTGGCTCACGTCACTCGCCTTCGCGGCGATCTACCCAACGGTGCTCGCCATCGCCGGCGACCGCTACCACCGGTTCGCCGGCACCGTGTTCGGGCTGCTCTTCTCGATCGGCGCGCTCGGCAACATGTCGTTCCCGTGGGCGGTCGGCCACATCTCGCAGGCGGCCGGGGTGCGGTTGGGGATGGTGGTTCCACTGGCTGGGGCCATCGGGGTAAGCGTGTGCGCCTGGGTGATCTCTGAAGGCGGACCGCCGACAGACGGCCGAGAGCCGTACCGACGGGGCTGCTAGCCCATGTGCCAATCCGTAACGATCGTCTCTGCGCCTCGGCGCCTACGCGTTGAAATCGGCTTGTCGATCAACTGAAGAGCCAGTGATTAGATCCGTCTATGCGCATCGCACTTATCCAGCAAGTCGGCGTCCAACGACAAGCAGGCGAACGTGGAGAGCGGGTTGCGCGCGCTGGACGTGGCCGCGGCGGCGGGCGCGCAGCTCGCGTGCTTCGCAGAGCTGGCTTTCGAGCGTTTCTACCCGCAGCGCCAGGCCGGCGCTGGGTACCGCGATCTCGCCGAGCCCATTCCCGGCCCCATCACCGAGGCCTTCCAGGCGAAAGCGCGAGATCTCGGCGTGGTCGTCGTCCTCAACCTGTTCGAACGGGACGGCGAGCGCACGTTCGACACCTCCCCGGTAATCGACGCGGACGGCCGGCTGCTCGGCCGGACGCGGATGATTCACATCACCGAGTATCAGTGCTTCCACGAACAGGGTTACTACGTCCCCGGCGACACCGGCGCGCCCGTCTACCAGACCGCGGCGGGGCGCGTCGGCGTGGCCATCTGCTACGACCGTCACTATCCCGAGTACATGCGCGCGCTGGCCGTGGGAGGGGCGGAACTCGTCGTCGTGCCGCAGGCGGGAGCGGTGGGCGAGTGGCCCGAGGGCCTCTACGAGGCGGAGATGCGGGTGGCGGCGTTCCAGAACGGGTACTTCACCGCGCTCTGCAACCGCGTCGGTGAAGAGGAGTGCCTGACGTTCGGCGGCGAGTCGTTCGTGTGCGCGCCGAACGGCAGCGTGATCGCTCGCGCCGGCTCCGAGGCGCACACGATTCTCTACGCGGACCTCGAGCTCGAAAAGGTGTCCCGCTCGCACGCGCGGCGGCTGTTCCTGAGGGACCGGCGGCCCGAGCTGTACGGTGGGTGGATCGAGAAGAGTGAATTGACGATTGGCGAGTGATGATTTTCGAATGACGATTGGGTTGGCGTCGCCCTCGCCTTCGTCATTCGCCAATCAACAATCGCCAATCGCCAATCCGTCCCGTCTACAACTGTCCCAGCGCCTCGATCGTCCTGTCGATGACGTGGCGCGGGAAGACGCCGGCGGCCTCGAACGAGAGCCGGTGCTGGCGCAGGCCGTCGGCCACCTCCGGGAAGGTGCGCGGGACCGGGATCGCATAGGGAGCCTGGAGCGTCTGCGAGCAGGTCTTCTCCAGCAGGGCGTCGAGGTTGTCGAAGTCCTTGGCGGCGACCATCGCCTGGGCGATGCCGGCGAGCAGCAGGTGCGGGTGCGCCGAGCCGTCCGGCAGGCGGAACTCCACGGTCTCCGCGCTCACCGATCGTCCTTCTTCGTCGGTCGCCACGATCGGCAGGCGGATGAGCGCCTTCCGGTTGTAGCGCCCCCACGTCACGGTGCTCGGAGCCTCCTTGGCCTGCGTGAGGCGAACGAACGAGTTCGCCGTGCGGTTGCCGTACGCCATCAGCGCCTCGGCGTGCCGAACCAGCCCGGCGATCAGCCACTTGCCGAACGGCTCCAGTTGCCCGTCCGCCGTGCTGTGCTTCTGGTGCACGCCGTCCACCACCGGTGAGAGGTGGAAGTGGAGGCCGCTGCCCGCGTGGCCGCGCCGGAGGATGGGATCGAAGCTGCAGCGCCAGCCGGCCTTGTGCGCCAGGTTGCGGAGCAGCCACTGCGCGATGAGCACGGCGTCCGCGGCCTGCGGCATGGGCAGCAGCGCCAGCTCGATTTCGTGCTGCTCCCAGATCCGTTCGTCCACCTCGTCTGCCGGGATGTAGCCCACCTCGCTGTGGCCGTACTTCACCGGGATCCCGATCTCGGCCAGCATCACCATCGCCCGGCGCCGCAGCGGCTCGCCGAAGACGAACGGCGAGCTGGCATGGTAGCCGCGCTCGGTCGCCCCGTAGATGTCGGTCTCTTCCGGCCGGCGGCCGAGGAAGAACTCCACTTCCCCCAGCGCCTGCAACTCGATGCCTGTCTGCTCGAGGAGGTGTGCCGAGGCCTTGCGGACGATCGTGTCGGGCGACTCGGGGAGCGGCGCGCCGTCGCGGCCGTAGTGCGCGCAGAAGACGACGAGCGTCGGGTAGGACGCGAACGGATCGATGAACGCGGTGGACAGGCGCGGGCGAAGGACGACGTCGGAAGCGGTGACGGCGACGCCGAAGGCGCCGAAGAGGCTCGAGCCGTCGGCCCGCTCGCCGAACGACAGCACCTCCCGGAGGTGCGTCAGGTCGCGCGGCACGAAGTCGAGGGTCTTCAGCCAGCCGTCGCCGCCCACGTGCATGAGGTTTACCAGCCGGATGCCCAGCTTCCCGACGACGCCGACCAGGTCGTCGACGGTCCAATCCTCGGGCGCCCTGCCGATGAGCCGGACGAGGCGGCAGGCGGGCAGCGGGTGCGTGTCGGAGGTCGGAGCGGCATCGGCCATGCGGCCGTCGGGCGTCGCGTCAATCATGAGAATGGATACCTGCAGTCGCAGCCTGAAGTCGTGGTGAGGGAGCTCGGCAGGCCGAAAGGCCCGGACTCAAGGGGCGGAAGCATTATAGACAAAACGGAAAATTGAGAACGGAAAACGGAAAAGAAAGGCGGTCCGCAGGCCAGCTCCGAGATGGCCGGCGTTAACCGCAGAGGCGCTACTTGATGTTCGATCTCGGCGTTCTCCGCGTCTCGGCGGTGATCCCTCCTACCCGCCCAGCGCGATGCGGGCGAGGCGGACGGCGACGCGGGGGAACTTCGAGAGGAGGCGGCGGCGGGCGGCGGGGTAGGAGAGCGTGCCCGTTGCGTACGCGATGATCATCTGCGCGACGTCGGGGAAGACGTTCGCGCCGCTGATGACGCCCTCGATGCGATCTGGCTCGTGGAACAGGTATTTCTGGATCAGGACGGAATCGCGCAGTTCGCCGCCAATCTCCCGCCTCCAGGCGCTGTCGTAGCGATGCCCGGCGTCGCGCCCCGTATGCGGGTCGTCCTCCGCCTCGGCGTCCGCGATCGCCCGCGCCGCCAGGTCGCCCGACACCATCGCGTAATAGATGCCTTCGGCGGTGTAGGCGTTCACGAACCCGCCGGCGTCGCCCGCCACGAGCACCCGCCCCCTCGCGGTCTCGCCAATCGGGCCTCCCACCGGGATGTGGCAGGGGGTGAAGAAGGACCGGCTCGACTCGCCCAGCAGCATGCCGCGGCGCCGGAGGTCTCCGACGAACCGCTGCTGCATCTCGTAGGGTGCCAGCTCGATCCGCTCGCGGAAATACGACAGCAGGCAGCCGATGCCTACGTTGACATGATCGCGCTTCGGAAAGATGTAGCCGTAGCCGTCGGTGCCGCCGTGGCCATACGCCACCCACAAGGTGCCCGGCTCGACGGCTCGCAGCGCCTCGTCCGGCGCCTCCTCCATCATGTCCAGCGCCACCGAGTCGCCGTCCCAACCGGGATGAAGCCCGAGACGTCGGGTGACGATGCCGTTCACGCCGTCAGCCGCCACCAGGTATCGCCCGCGGAAGTCCCGCCCGTCCCTCGTCGTCGCAACCGCGCCATCCTCGTCCGCCGTCACCTGGGACACCCACGCCCCCTCCACCAACTCCGCGCCGCTCTCGACGGCGAGCCGCACGAGCAGGTCGTCGAACTCGAGGCGCCGGATCAGGAGCACCGCCGGGGCTTCAGAGGTGAGGACCACGCTCCGCCCGGACGGTCCTTCCAGGTAGAGGCGCGAGACGACGTGCGTGGGGATGCGGTGAAGCGCCGGGCCGAGCCACGGGAAGCGGCCGAGCGCGCGCATGGTGATCCCGCCGCCGCACGGCTTGTTGCGGGGGAACCGGGCGCGCTCGAGCAACTGCACGCGCAGGCCGCAGCGCGCGAGCGACCGGGCGGCCGTCGCGCCGGCAGGGCCCGCGCCGACGACGATGACATCGACCATGGGACGGGAGATCATGAAGTATGCAGTAGGCGGTATGCAGTAGGCAGTTATGCCTGACCGTGGGCTCCGGGCGCAACTGCCTACTGCCTACCGCCTACTGCCTACTGCTTACTTACCAGTGCCGGCGCCTTGCCGGCGCTGATCAGGTTCGCCAGCAGCTGGTATGCGCCGTCGGTGCCCGCCGGGAGCTGACGCCACAAGCCCAGGCCGACGTAGATCCAGCGGCCCTTGCCCACCTTCGCCTCGACGAGCGCGCCCTTCTTGATGCCCTTGTTGAAGGGGAACGGGTCCTGCGTCTCCACGAGGTCCACGTAGCGCGGGTCCTTGTCGTCGCCGAGGAAGTAGAGGCCGCGTTCCTGCACCCAGCCCTTCCAGGCCGCATCGCCGATGCGATTCGGAAAGCCGAAGATCGGGTCGGTCGGCGCGAGCACCGTCACCGGCGCGTTCTCGTCGGTCACGCGGTTCGAGCTGACCTTCGCCGGGTAGGGCCCGTACTGCGCCTCGTTGAACTCGAACTTGTTGTACTGCACGAGCAGCGTGCCGCCGGCCTCGACGTAGTCGATCAGGCGGTGGTTGTTCGCCCGCAGATCCGCCCGGCGTTCGTACGCCCGCACGCCGGTGACGATCGCGTCGTATCGCGACAGGTCGCCCCAGGCCAGGTCGTCGGCATCGAGCAGGTCCAGCTGCACGCCAAGCTGCTCGATGGCCGGGGGCACCTGGTCGCCGACGCCCATGACGTAGCCCACCTTCAGCGCAGGCGCCACCTTCACGTCGATCACCTTGATCGCGGTCTCGGCGGGAAGGAGACGGTGCCGGCGGTGGATGTGCGGGTACTCGATCACCTGGTAGCCCTGATCGAACGACTGGCCGTCCGCCAGCACCTTCGCGCGGACCTTGTACTCACCGGGTGTCGCCGTCGCCGCCGGCACCACCGTGAACCGGACCGTGTCCGCTTCGTCTTCGCGCGCGAACTGCACCGCCGTCGAGGCGGGCCGCACGGTCCAGCCGGCCGGCACCTGCAGCGAGACCTCCGCCTTCGACGGGCCCTTGTTGCCGTTGATCACCGTCACCCGCAGCTCGCGATCGGAAGCCGGGGGAGCCGACCTCTCCCCCTTCGAGACGGCGGGCCGCGCCGGCGCGGCCTTGACCGCGACGGATGGGATGATCGCGATATCCGGCGTCAACGACACGGAGTAGCGCGGAACGACGAGAAGTTCCATCCGCTTCTCGCCGGTGAAGATCGTGCCTTCGTACCGATACTCGACCGGTGTGTCGATCGTGACGTCCGCGCCTCCGATGGTCAGATCGAGCCGGGCGCGAAATGGTGTCGGGCGGAACGGTGCGCCGAAGGGGACGTCCTTGTCGAACTCGTACCGCGCCGCGTCGGGTAGCGGGCGCCAGTACGGCGTGCTGGGCCTCGCGTCGCCCGGCACCTTGACGTTCGACTCGCAGCGATAGACGCCAGCCGGCTTGATCTCGCCGGGCGTGCAGCCGGAGTCCTTGTCGAACCCGGCCAGCGACACTCGCTTCACCCCGACGCCTGCCCCTCCGCGGTTCGCCACGATCGTCGTCGTCTTGACCGGCTGCCCGCCGAACACGAGGCCATCGTCCGCGAGCACGTCCACCCGGATGCCCTCGGCGAAGACCAGCGCCTTCTGGAACTCGTCCTCCTTGGTGGCCAGCCTGAAGTCGATCTCGAAGCGCGCCTGATCGTCCTTCGGCAGGAGAGCGGCGAGCTGGCCGCGCAAGGATCGGACGGCTGCAAGGCCGGCCGCGAGCGGCGGCACGACGGCGGCGGTGGTGTTGCGCGTGGCCGCGGATGCGCGGGGCCAAGCTGCAGTGTCGCCATCACCGCCCGCTTCGGCTTCGCCCGGGCCGCCAAACGCCTTCTGGGCGTTTTCCCCGGCCCTGGCGATGGCGGCCAGGCCGTCTCTCAAGGCTTCAGGCGCCTGGCCCTTCAGGAAGCGCGCGAGGCCCGGGATGGTCGTGTCCACGCCGTCGAAGAGACCGCGGTCCGGGGCAGCGGCGCCGCCGGGCAGCGCGCTGTCGCCGAGGCGGTACTGCATCGACTGCGGCCCGGGCAACGGGAGCAGCTGCCCCATCCCCTGGCACTTGTGGTTGCTGCGCGCCTCGCCGCCAATCTCGACGTAGGTCTGCCCGAGCAGCGGGTCGTACACGTCGTTGCTCACCGCGAGCAGCGGCGCCCCGGCTGTGGGCGCCGGCTCGCCACGGAAGCCGAAGCGCTCCGTGTAATAGAGCTTGCGCGGCTGCCACGGCCGAAGGCCGTCCGCAAACTGCTCGGGGAACTTCGCCGGGTCGGCCGCCAGCCTGAACGCCTCGCCGGTGATCCGCGCCTGGGCCTGGTGGTGCTGCCCACCGCCCTCGCCGTCCGGCCTCATGGTGACGATGACATCCGGCCGCACCATGCGCATGATGCGGACGTAGTCGGCGGTCACCTCCCCGCGCCCCCACTTCTCGAACGTCTCCTCGATGCTGAACGAGAAGCCGAAGTCGATCGCGCGGCCGTGAAGTACTGCTCGGCTGCCGTCGTAGCGCGTGCACGGAGGCGAGTTCCTCGGTCCGCAGCACGGCGAGCGACTCGAACAGCTCGGGGCCGATCTCGTTCTGGCCGCCGCTCGCCCCGCGTGCACGTGAAGAGCGGCGGTCCTATAGCCCAGGCCCCGCTCGAGCATCACGAGCAGCCCGTTGTTCTCGTCGTCCGGGTGCGCACCGGTGTAGAGGAAGATGCCGGTGTTGGTGAGGTGCCGGAGCGCCAGGCCCAGGCCGACGTCGCCGGTTTCGTGCGCAAGCCCCTTGGTCTGGGCGGTGAGGGAGATGCCGACTGCGGCCAGGGCGAGCCCGACCGCGGCCAGGAGGAGTCGATTGGATTTCATACGTCGCGTCGCCGATCCTTGTTCCCTGATCCCTGATCCCTAGAAAGTAAACTTGAGCCCCAGCTGCATCAGCCGCTGATCGTAGCCGCTCGTCGCATACGTCGCGGAGGCGTCCGGCAGAGGCGCCGTCGGATTGCCGAGCGCGTCCGTCGCCACCACGCGGTTGACGCCGGAGATGTTCTCCGTGTTGAACAGGTTCTTCGCCTCGAAGAACAGCTCCAGCCTGCGCGCGCCGCCGCATCGGGACGAAGCGCGAGTAGCGCAGGTCGATGTAGAACACGTTGCCGAGCCGCCCGGTGTTGCGCTCGATCCCGTTCGGCCGATCGTTGGTCACGCCGTCCTTGTTCAGGTCGGTGGTTCGCCCGGATGTTGAACGGCAGGCCGCTGTTGGCCTGGACGATGATGCCGACCTGGTTGTTGTTCAGGATGGCGCCGCTCTGCGCCGCCGCCCGAGACCGACGGCGCGAGGACGGTGCTGAGACGCGAAGGTGTGCGTCTGGTTGAACGGCGTCACGCCCTTGTCGCGGTCGAGGTTGCGACGGATCGGAGACGCGGTCGTCGTTGCTGCCGACGACGTAGGTGCCGGTGAGCGGCGCGTTGTCGGTCGCCTCTGCGCGAGCGTGTAGGTGGCCTGCGCCTGCCAGCCGTGCGTCATCCGCTTGGTGAGCGTGGCCGTGAAGGCGTTGTAGTTGGACTCGCCAATCGACTTGAACATGTTGACGTGGTCGAATGTCGGGTCGACGCGGGTGGCGGCGCTCACAGCCGTCGAGTAGACCGGCCGGCCGTCGGGCAGCGTCTGCCCGGTCGGGATGAGGTTGATGTCCATCAGCACCGGCAGGTTGCGCCCGATCGAGTTGACGTAGCCGACGGCGACCGCGATGTCCTGGTCGAGCGCGCGCTCGATCTGGATGTTGGTCAGCCAGGCGTACTGCGTCTTGAAGTCCGGATCGACGGCGTTGATGCTCTGCCGCGGCAGCACGAAGCCGGGCGGCGCGCTGGCGAGGCTGGCCGGGAACGCCGGCGCGCCCGCGCTCGTCCCCGAGAGCGACACGGTGTAGGACCGCGGGTCGCCGTTGTTCAGGATCGCGTTGTCGTAGAAGTCGAGGAGCGGCGGCTCGTACATCAGGCCCGTCGACGCGCGCAGCGACGGTCGCGCGACGACTCGTCGAGCGCCCACGAGAACGCCGACGCGCGGCCCGAAGTTGTTCTTGTCGATCGTGAACGTCTGCGAGTACGGGTTGGCGGCGAACGGCCGCGCCGACGGCACGTCGAACAGGTCGTAGCGCAGGCCGTAGAGCAGCTTCATCCGCGACGTGAGCTGCCAGTCGTCCTGGACGAAGAACCCGTAGAAGCTGGAGTTGTAGTTCGACGGTCGGGTCGCCGACGAGCTGCTGGAGCGTCGTGTAGCCGAACGGGTTCGCGCCGCTCTTCGCCGCCGAGGTAGGCGGCGTTGGTCGGGAAGGTGTAGAAGAAGCAGCTCGCCGCGCACGCGCGTCGTCGGCGATGAACTGCGCGTCGATGCCGCGCCTTGAACGCGTGTGCTTCCCGCGAATCCAGGCTCACGTTGTCGATGACCTGCGTGATGCCCTGGGTGAAGTCGAAGCCGACCGAGTTGCGTGTCGCCGATGCGCGCGCCGCCGAACTGCGCGACACGCCGATGACGGTGACGGCCGGGCCGTCCACCGAGATGCCCTGCGTGCGGAACTGGTGGCGGCGCGCGTACTGCACGCGCAGCTCGTTCAGCATGGTCGCGCCGATCGTCGACACCAGCTGCGCCGAGGCCGAATCCATCCGGTCGGTGAAGTCGGTCGCGCGATCGGTCGTCGTCAGGCCGCCGCCGATGTTCGACGGCGAGTAGTTCTTGAAGCAGAAGTAGCGCACCGACAGCTGGTTGGCGCGGCGTCGACCTGGTAGTCGACCTTGCCGAAGCCGAAGTTCACCTTCTGGTGCGCCGGGATGACGCCGTCGGCCGGCAGCGTGATCCCGAGCGTCTGCGGCGTCCGCGGGCGTGACGGTGATCACCTGGTCGCCGGTGATCAGGCTGCGATCGACGTACTCGTAGGCGCCGAAGAAGTGCAGCTTGTCCTTCTTGATCGGCCCGCCGAGCGTCGCCGTGACGTCGTTGGCCTCGGTGTCCGGCTTGCGGGCGGTGGACGCCAGGAAGAACGGCCGCGCCGACAAGGGGTTGCGCTTGAAGCGGAAGCTCGCCGACCCGTGGAGGTCGTTGGTGCCCGACGGCGTGATCGGCGTTGTAGACCATGCCCGTCGTCTGGCCGAACTCGGGCGCGAAGCCGTTGGTGACGACCTTCACCTCGCGCACCAGCACCTCGGAGATCGGCAGCAGGCGCAGGCCGGCGCGGTCCTTCTCGGTGTTGGTGTTGCCGTCGAGCTGGTAGTTGGTGCGCATCTGCGATGCCGTTGGCGTTGATGCGCGGCACGCCGAACTCGTTGTTCTCGTAGCCGGTGACGTTGGCCTGCAGGAACGCGAAGTTGTACGGGTTGCGCGAGACGAGCGGCAGGTTCGTGATCTCGGTGTCGCTGATCGTTCGGCCGAGGTCGATCTTGCCGGGCTCCGCGATCGGCGATTCGGCCGTGACGGTCACCGTCTCGCTCACGGCGCCGACGCCCAGCGTCACGTTGACGAGGGCGGTCTGGCCGGCCGAGAGGGTGATGCCGGACTGCTCGAACTTCTTGAACCCCTGCAGTTCCGCCGACACCTTGTAGCGGCCGAGCGGCAGCAGCAGGGCGCGGTAGACACCCTTCTCGTTGGTGACGACCGCGCTGGACGCGCCGGTATCGGTGTTGGTGACCGTGACAGTGACGCCGGGCAGCACGGCGCCCGAGACATCCGCGACGGTGCCTTCGATCGTGCCGTTGACGGCCTGTGACTGGCCGAACGCTGGGGACCCCAGAAGCAGGCACAGTGCAAGGGCGAGTACCAAGCGGTGCATGGGTGTTGCCTCCTCGGTCCGCTGCGCGGGCGGCCGAACCGCCGGGTCGGGGCTCGCGCGACGGGTCGTGCCGTGGCTTGTGCTCGTAACAAGTCAGTATAGCGCGGGGCCATCGGGGCAGTAGAATCAGCCCGGATCGGCACAGATGCAGGGCGAAGCTTCTGCTTCGCCGCGA
Organism: uncultured Acidobacteriota bacterium; assembly: GCA_963724775.1. Classification (GTDB taxonomy): domain Bacteria; phylum Acidobacteriota; class Vicinamibacteria; order Vicinamibacterales; family Fen-181; genus CAVRWB01. The sequence continues at coordinate 125,599 of CAVRWB010000004.1, read as the reverse complement.
CCCCGGAGGCGCCAATGACCCGTTACGGCCTGTCGTTCTGGCTCTCCAGCTACCCGAAGTCGCGCGTGCCGGCCTGGCCCCACGCCGGAGCGCGCTCAGCTTCGGCGCGCGCCGAGGCGGGCAGCATGGCCTTCGACGTCGTCGTTGTCGGCGGCGGCCTGACAGGCTGCGCCGTCGCCTACGCCTTCGCGGCCGCGGGGTTCACGACGGCCCTCTTCGAGGCCGGCCGCGTCGGCCGGGGTGCCACCGGCGCGGGCGACGGGGTCCTCTCGCTCGAGCCGTGGCCGGCATGGCTGGACCTCGAGGCGGCACTGGGCCGCCGGGACGCGCGCCTGCTGCGCGACACCTACCGCCTGTCGGCGCTCGACTGTGCCGCCGTCCTCAAGCGGCTGAAGATACGCTGCGGCCTGACGCCCGAGCGGGCGGCGACGATCGCCGTTGGCGCCGACGCCGAGAAGGCGCTCGAGCGCGATGCGCTGGCGCGCAAGGACGCGGGTCTCGAGGCGGCGTGGCTGGGCGCGAGGCTGCGGAAGGAAATCGGAGCGGACCGCGGAGCGGGCCTGTTCACGACCGGCGCGTTGACGCTGGACCCCTATCGCGCGTGCGTCGGCCTCGCGCGCGCGGCCGAGGCGCGCGGGTGCGAGATCTTCGAGATGTCGCCGGTACGCGGCGTCCGCAGGCGGGCGGACGCGGTGGACCTGCAGATCGGGTCGGTGACGACGACCGCCCAGGTGATCATCCTCGCGACCGGCTCCCCCGCCTCGCTCGCTCCAAAGCTCGCCCGACACGTCCGTCCGATGATGATGCACCACGTGGTCACGCCGCCGCTGCCGGCGGCGCTGAGGAAGGCGATGGGCGCGCGGCGTTCGGTGGTGAGGCTCGCCGGCGTGCCGGCCCGGCGGCTGCGGTGGACCGAAGACCACCGCGTGATCTTCTCGGGCGGTGACCACGCCCCGGTGCCCGAGCGGGCCCGCGAGCGGGCGGTCGTCCAGCGAACGGGGCAGCTGATGTACGAGCTGTCGCTTGTCTATCCCGCGATCTCCGGCGTCCAGCCGGACGTGGGCTGGGACGCGGCCCTGTCCGAAACCTTCGACGGCATCCCGTTCATCGGCCCGCACCGTGCCTACCCGCGCCACCTGTTCGCGGTCGGCGCCGACCGCGCGGGCGCTGCGGGCGCGTGGCTCGCCGCGCGGCTGCTCGTACGGCATGTCACGGGCGCCCCGGAAAAGGGCGACGAGTTGTTCGGGTTCGGGCGAGCCTAGTCCGAGAATCCGATGTAAGCCTTGAGCCTTGAGCCCTGAGCCTACTCAGATCCTCCTAATCGCCATCACCGTGACGTCGTCCGTGCGGGCCGTGCCGGTTCGGAACTGTTCGAGATCGCGCATGCAGGCCGCCACCAGGCCCTCGGCCGTGTCCGACCGGTGCGCCCGCACGAGATCTGCCAGCCGCTCCGTCCCGTACTCGCCGCCCTCGCGATCCAGCGCCTCCGACACGCCGTCGGTATAGAGCAGCAGCACGTCCCCTTGCGCCAGGTCGATCTGACGCGACGGGAATTCCTTCACGCAGAACAGGCCGATCGGGACGCTGGTGGGTTCGAGGGTCGTCACCTCGCCGTCGTGGATGAGGATGGGCGGGCAGTGGCCCGCGTTGCAGATCTCGAGCGCGCCCCCGGCCGACAGCTTGCCGCAAATCAGCGTGGCGTAGTGATTGGCCATCGTGCTCTCGCAGAACACGCGGTTGGCCCGCTCCATGACCTGGCCGATGGGGAACCCGAGATCGATCAGCGTCCTGACACTCGCGTTCAGGTGCGCCATGAGCATCGACGCGGCGACGCCCTTTCCGGCGATGTCGCCGAAGAGGAAGAAGAAGTCCCCGGGACCTCCGGACGGCCGAACGAGGTCCACGTAGTCGCCGCTGACGGTGCCGAGCGGCTCGTAGTGATACGCCGTTTGCCAGCCGTCGAAGGCGAGGTTCGACGGGGGCAGGAGGTTGAGCTGCACGCGCGAGGCGAGCTGGAGATCCTGCTCGAGCGCCCTGGCCTGGTGCGGTGTCAGGTGGTCGAGGCAGAAGCGGATGAGCGGGTCCACCTCGAGGCGATCCGGCTCGATCGGGTCGCCACACGTCTCGCAGAGCCCGAAGGTCCCGGTCGCGAACCGTTCGAGCGCCTCGTCGATTTCGTGGAGCAGGTTCTCGAGCTGGGGCACGTTGGTCCCCTGGCTCATCACCGATCGGACGCGGTCGCGCCGGTCGACGAGCTGCTCGCGGACATCAGCGGGAACGGTTGCCATGGGGGCCTCCTACGGGAACGGAGAACGGAGAACGGAGAACGTAGAAGTTAGAACGTAGAACGTCGAACGGGAACGGAGAAGGTCGAACGGAGAACGAGAACTTCTAGAACGTCGAACCGAGAAGCCAGCGGGCGGTTCGCCCGCGACAACCCGAGCGGTCTATCAGTCCCACCTCAGTTCTCAGTTTCTCATTTCTCAGTTCTACGTTCTATGTTCTACGTTCGGAGTTCGTTTCTCGGTTCCGTTCTTCTTACTCTCGAGCTCGAGCAGCTTCTCCTTGCGCGCCGCTCCCCAGTGGTAGCCGCCCGGTGCGCCGTTGCCTTGCACGACACGGTGGCACGGGATGACCAGCGCGGTGTGATTCGACGCGCACGCTTGCGCGACCGCTCGTGCGGCTCCCGGCTGGCCGATGGCCCGCGCGATCTCCCCGTAGGACTTCGTGCGTCCGAATGGAATCCGGCGCAGGTAGTTCCAGACGCGCCGCTGGAAGACCGTGCCCTGGACGTCGAGCGGCAGGTCCACGCGCACGCTCGCGCCCGAGAGGAAGTCGCAAAGCGTGGTGACGGCTGGCGACAGCTTCCCGAGGTCGTTCTCGATCGTCGCGCGGGGGTACTCGCGGCGCAGGTCCTCGATGAGGCCGGCAGCGGCGTCACCAAGCTTGATGCTGCAGACGCCGCGGTCCGTGGCGGCCACGAGCAGCCGCCCCAGCGGCGAGGGAACGACCGTGTAGTGGATGTGCATCGATGCTCCTCCCCGGCGGTAGGTCGCCGGCGTCATGCCGAGTTCCTCGTCGGCCTTTTCGTAGAGCCGGCTGCTCGAGCCGTAACCGGCCTCGTATAGCGCCGAGGTCACCGGCTCGCGGCGCGCCAGCAGTTCCTTCAGCCGGCCCGCCCGTCGAGCCGCGGCAAAGTCGCGCGGCGTGATGCCGAGCGCCGCCTTGAACCGGCGCTGCAGTTGGAACGGGCCAACGCCGAGCTGCGCCGCCGCATCCCCGAGCGTCATGCCCGTGTCGTCAGCCAGCAGCGCGCACGCCCGGCGGACGATCGCCGGCCAGTCGCGCTCCGGGGCACCATGGCAGCGCCGGCAGGGACGGAACCCGGCGCGCTCGGCGCTCGCGCCATCGGGAAAGAAGCGAACGTGCCGCCTCAGCGGCCGCCGGCTCGGGCACGTCGGCCGGCAATAGATGCCTGTCGAGCGAACCGCGTACACGAACCGGCCGTCCGCCTCCGGGTCCCGGGCAAGCACGCGCTCCCACTGTTCCTCGCTGTGCATGGCTTCATTCTCCGCCGCCGTCCTGGCCCGGTCTATCCGGATCTTGCGCCAAAGTCGTGCAAGTCGATTGCAGGACGCAGTCTGGTACGCCAGCGAAGGGAGGTGTGCCGAGCCGATGACGAATGACGAATGACGAATGACCAATGCTAATGGCGAATGGCGAATGGCGAATGGAAAGGCAGGACCGAAATCGTCAATCGCCAATCAGCAATCGTCATTCGACCATAGGGCTTGGGCAGGGGCCGGGCTACTTCGGAACAGGCGGGTGAGCCCGGCGGCCGGTGCGGGGTTTTGCGGTACTCGAGTCGTTCCGCGCGGCGGTCGCGAAGGCCCTCGACCGCCGGGGGCCGGTCGTCATCGAAGCGGTGGTGGATCCGGCGGAATACGAGGAGATCGTTTGAACCGAGAACTGAGAACGTGGAAGTTAGAACCGAGAACTGGGAACCCCAGTGGGCTCGTGCCACTAGTTCTACCTTCTACGTTCTACCGTTCTACGTTCTACCTTCTACGTTCTCACTTCTACGTTCTCACTTCCGCCTTCCGTGTGGCGAGCCGTTCCCGCATCGTGACCACCTCTCCCACCACGATCAGCGCGGGCGGCTGGATGCTCGCCGCGCGCGCCGCGTCCGCGATGGAAACGAGCGGTGCGATCACCGTTCGCTGAGCGTCGGTGGTCCCGTTCTCAATCACGGCAACGGGGCACTCCGGGTCGCGGCCGTGCTCGAGGAGCAGCCCTGCGATGTTCGCCAGGTTGTGGACGCCCATGAAGATCACGAGCGACGCCGACGTCTTCGCGTAGCGCGACCAGTCGATCGGGCACCGGTTCGTCACGCACTCGTGGCCGGTGAGGAACACGAGTTCCGACGTGAACTCCCGGTGCGTGAGCGGGATGCCGGCGTAGGCCGGAACCGCGACCCCTGCGCTGACGCCCGGAACGACCTCGTACGCGATCCCCGCCTGCGCGAGCGCCTCCGCCTCTTCGCCGCCGCGCCCGAAGATGAACGGATCGCCGCCCTTGAGGCGCACGACGCGGAGGCCGGCCCGGGCCCGGGCGACCAGCAAGTCGTTGATCTCGGCTTGCGGCAGCGTGTGATGGCTGTCGCGTTTCCCCACAAAGACCCGTTCCGCACCTGGCCCGCAGAACTCGAGCAGGCGCGAGCTGACGAGTGCATCGTAGACGACAGTGTCGGCGCATTCGAGCAGCCGGCGGCCCTTGAGCGTCAGGAGTTCGGGGTCGCCCGGGCCTGCGCCGACCAGCGCGACAGAACCGGCGATGTCACGACGGGCGTAGGGCGAAGCTTCCCCTTCGCCGTCTGCGGCGCCAACCTCCCCACCCGCTTTTCCCTCCACGGCCGCAGGCTCCCCGTCCCCACGACCTCTGGCCTCCGCCGCCTCGTCGACCTTCCGCTCGTACTCCGGCCCGATCTGCCGCTCCAGGTCCTCGCGCAGGCTCTTTGCGAAGCCTGGCGCCCGGCCGTCGGTCGAGATCGCGATGGTCAGGTTGCCGCGGCGGACGAGCGCCGGCGTGATGAAGTCGCAGGCGTCGGGTTGGTCCACGGCGTTGAGCCAGATGCCTTCCGCGCGGGCCTCCACCCGGACGGCCCTGTTCACATCCGACAGCGAGGTCGCCGCATACGCGAGGCGCGCGCCGCGGAGATCGCCGGCTCGGTAGGCGCGCCGCCTCAGCGACACGCGACCATCCGCGGCCCACGCGTCGATGGCGGGCGTCGCCTGCGGCGCCACGACCGTCACGTGCGCGCCCGCGTCGAGGAGGACGGCGATCTTTCGCTCCGCCACGGTGCCTGCGCCAACCACGGTGACGCGCACGCCGCGCAACGCGACGAAGATCGGGAGCGGCCAGCGTCGAGACACCGACATGTGATTCCTTACCTGTCCCGAAATGTGACAGCCGCGCGGACGAACCCGCTCGCCCAATCGGGCGCTGAAGCGGCGTGGAGGTGGACGTAGGACGCCCACACGTTGTTGGAGACGATCGCATCACGGCCCGAGCCGCATCCCGTGCCGCGCGCCACGGCGCACGCGGTGAGGTCGTGGAGCGGCACGACCGTCGACCCATCGCCGGCAATCCGCGAGTAGTGAAACTCGTGGCCTTTCAAGGTGGCGCCAATCGGAAAGAAGGGGTTGGCCGTGTCCACCACCAGCCTGGCATAGCCGTGGCCCTGTGGCCGCGGGCACATCTCCACGTCGACCGGCAACGCGCCCGCCATCGCGAAGCGTTCGCCGTCGCGCAGCAGTTCCCGGGCGAGCAGCATCAACCCGCCGCACTCGGCATAGATCGGCAAGCCGTCGTCTGCCGCGCGGCGAATCGAATCGAGAAGGGGACGGTTGGCGGCGATGCGCGCCGCGTGCGTTTCGGGGAATCCACCGCCGATGTAGAGCGCGTGGATGCCTGGCGGCAGGCTGACCGCGGTGAGAGACGACACGGGAACGAGCGACGCGCCCGCTGCCTCGAGCGCCTCGAGGTTTTCCGGGTAGTAGAAGCTGAAGGCCGAATCGCGCAGATAGGCGACCTCCAGGCGCGGCGGCTCCAGGCGTGGCGCAAAGCTCCAGCTTTGCGACTCCGCGCGTGGCGACTCCAGGCGTGGCGACTCCAGGCGTGGCGCAAAGCTCCAGCTTTGCGACGCACCTCTCGCGATCTCCGCAATCCGGTCCAGGTCGATGCACCCGGCGGCCTCGAGCGCCAGTTCCTTCACGCGGTCGATCGCGCCGTGCTCCTCCGGCGTGACGAGGCCCAGGTGCCGGCCGGGCAGCTCGTTGCCTTCGAAAGGCGGGATGGCGCCAAGCACCTCGACGCCGCAGGCGTTCTCGATCGCCTCGCGCGCCACCGATTCGTGACGGCCGCCCGAGACGCGGTTCAGCACGACTCCGGCAATCTCCACGTCCGGGTCGAGCGACCGGCAGCCGAGGACCGGCGCGGCCAGCGTCCTCGTCGCCTTGCGCGCGTCCACCACGAGCACAACCGGCGCCCGAAGCGTCTTCGCCAACTCCGCGGTGCTGTGCGTGCCCTCCGCGTCCACGCCGTCGAACAGCCCGCGGTTGCCCTCGATCACGTTGACGCCCTCGTCTATCGCATGCCTGGCGAACGAGTCGCGGGCCGCGGCGAATCCCGAGAGCCAGGTGTCCAGGTTGCGGGCGGGATGGCCCGATGCCCACGACAGCCAGGCGGCGTCGATGTAGTCGGGTCCCTTCTTGAACGCGCGCACGTCGGTCCCGCGCTCGCGGAGCGCCAGCAGGAGGCCAAGCGTCACGAGCGTCTTGCCGGAATCGCCCGAGAGGCCAGCCACCACGAGTCGCGGCCCTTGGTTGCGCGCATCCGTCCGGAAGTCCGGGCCGCCGATTTCAGATCTGTAATTTTTCGGCGGCATCCGGAGAAAAGACTCCCGAAGAGATTGTCGAGCGGAGGCGGAAGAAGACGGTGACGAGGATCAGGCCGACGGACCAGATGCCCGCCGTGATGCCGGCCTCGGCCAGCGTCGGCACGTAGTCCACGACGTCGCCGAGCGGCGTCGGGACGAAGCCGCCGACGATGAGGCCGAAGCCCTTGTCGATCCAGAGCGAGACGAACGCCGCCGCGCAGGCGAGCGCGAGCGTCGGTTCGCGCCGCCGGAAGCGCGGCACCAGCAGCAAGGCCAGCGCGATGGCGGCGAGTGCGGTGGACGCCCACATCCACGGCACCAGCGCCGCATGGCCGTCGATGCCAGCGTAGAGATAGCGGAAGTGCGAGACGTGCTCCGGCACCTGGCTGTAGAAGGCGGTGAACAACTCGAGCAGCAGAAGGAAGACGTGCAACACCATCGCGTAGGCGACGACGACGCCGACCTTCGCGATGGCCTCCCGGCCGACGTCCATCACCCTCAGGCGGCGCGCGGCCAGGCAGCAGAGGATGAGCAGCGCGGGCCCGGCAGCAAACGCCGACGCCAGGAAGCGCGGCGCGAGCACTGCCGTGAGCCAGAACGACCGGCCCGGCAGGCCGTTGTACAGGAACGCAGTTACCGTGTGAATGCTGATCGCCCAGGGAATCGAGACGACGATGACCGCCCGCAGCCAGCGGGGCGGAGGGGCGTCGCTGCGCTCCGATTCGAGCGTGGCCCGCGTGATGACGACATTGAGCAGCAGGTAGCCGCCGAGCGCGACCATGTCCCAGAACATCATCGACGCGGGCGTGGGGTAGAGGATGACGTTCAGGATCCTCGCCGGCTGGCCCATGTCCACGAAGATGAACAGGCCGCACATGACGAGGGCCGCGATGGCCAGGAACTCGCCGAGCACGACGACCGGCGCGAACGCCTGGTGATCGTGAAGGTAGTACGGGAGCACGACCATCACCGCCGACGCGGCAACGCCGACGAAGAACGTGAACTGCGCGATGTAGAGGCCCCAGGTGACGTCTCGCCCGAGCCCCGTAATGCCGAGGCCGGATGCGAGCTGAGTCCGCCAGAGCAGCGCGCCGGCGCAGACGACGGCCGAGAGGACCGCCATCCAGGTCCAGTAGCCTCGTCCGCCGCGCAGCGCCTTTTCAATCATCGTCGCTCACCGCCGTGGGATCTGCCACGGCTACCCCACCACGTAATGCACGTGCGGCCGGGTGCCCAGCTCCGGCTTGCGGCGGATGGCAAAGCGCGCGTCCAGCACCCGGCTCACCTCGCTCGACGGATCGCGCAGGTCACCAAAGACGATCGCGCCCTCCGGGCAGGCTTCGACGCACGCGGGCGGCCGGCCATCGGCCAGCCGCTCTTCGCAGAACGTGCACTTCTCCACCACGCCCGCCGTGCGCGTGGGGTATGACGGGTCGATGCGCGCGATGTGCGGCCGCGGGTCCGACCAGTTGAAGCTCCGCGAGCCGTACGGGCACGCGGCGACGCAGTAGCGGCAGCCGATGCACCGGTGCTCGTCGATCGCCACGATGCCGTCGTCTCGCTTCCACGTCGCCTGCGTGGGACAGACGCGCACGCACGGCGGGTTGTCGCAGTGGTTGCAGAAGACGAGGACCTCGCGACCGCGCAATGCCGCCGGAAAGGCCCGAGCGTCATCCTGGCCGAACGCCTTCTCGGCCGGCTGCTTCCAGATCCACTTCACCTCGTGCTGCCGGTCGCCGATCGACGGGACGTTGTGCGCCCGGTGACACGCGTCAACGCATGACCGGCAGCCGTCCTTCTCGAGGCACGTCCGCGTGTCGATGGCCATCGCGAAGCGGCGCCGCGAATCGCCCGCGGCGCAGCCGGCAGATCCGGCCGCCGCCGCCAGCGCGGACGCTCCCGCCATGCGAAGGAACAGGCGTCGGCTGGCGCTCACTGGCCGCCTCCGAACACAGTAGCCGCAGGGGCTGCGCCCCTGCCGTCGGCGACAGGCGGGACGCCTGTCCTACCACCAGCGACAGGCGGGACGCCTGTCCTACCACCAGCGGGAACCACGTGACAACTCCAGCAATCCGGCTTCACCGCTGCGTACTCGTGGCACCGATCGCAGAACTTTGCCTTCTCGTGACAATCCAGGCAAGTGCCCGACAGGCTCACCTTCCACGTCCTGGCGTCGGGCATCGTCACGCGCCGCACACCCTGGCGCACCACCAGGTCGCGCCACTCGGCGAGAAGCTTCATGTGCGACGCGCGCATTTCATCCGGCGGAGCGACACAGGCGATCGGCACGCGCGATTTGGCCAACGGCGGCGCATCCGGGCGCGTCCCCAAGGCGATCCCGCGCCACGCGGGGTAGCTGGCCGCCGTGAGGAACAGGGCGAGGCCCGCCAGGACGACGTGCCGGTCACGCACGGGCGGGCTCCTCGGCGCCAGCGATCGGCTGGCCGCGCAGGTCCGTCGTCCGCGGCTTTTCGCCCTTCATGACGAGAGCGTTGCCGAGCAACTCGTGGACGCCGGCGACCTCGACGCCGGGCACCCAGTACTCCATCAGCGGCGGCAGCGTGGCCTTGTCAATCGCGCAGACGCAGGCGACGAGGTTGGTGCCGTAGCGCTCGCGCGCCCATCGCACCGCCGATGCCCGCGGGAACCCCCCGCGCATCCGCATCTCGAAGTTCTCGTCGGTGCCGAGTCCCGCGCCGCTGCCGCAGCAGAACGTCTGCTCGCGGATCGTGTTCTCCGGCATCTCGTGGAACTGGCGCACGACGTTCCGCAGGATGTACCGCGGCTCCTCGTAGAGCCCCATGGCGCGGGCCGGGTTGCAGGAGTCGTGGAACGTCACGTTCCAGTGCGTCGTTCCTCGACGGGTCGAGCACCACGCGGCCGTGATGGATCAGGTCCGCGGTGAACTCGCAGACGTGGAGCATCCGCGTCGAGGCGGCATGATCGAAGCGGGTGCCGGTTGCGGGCGATACTGGCACTTCGAGGAAATCCGCAGGCCCGTTCATCGTGTCCATGTACTGGTGCACGACGCGCCACATGTGGCCGCACTCGCCGCCGAGGATCCACTTCACGCCCAGCCGCTTCGCCTCGGCGTAGATCTTCGCGTTCAGTCGCTTGGCCAGGTCGTGCGAGGCGAACAGGCCGAAGTCGCCGCCTTCCGAGGCGTAGGCGCTGAGCGTGTAGTCGACGCCCGCCTCGTGCAGCATCATCAGGTAGCCGAGCAGCGTGAAGTAGTGCGGCGAGCCGAAGTAGTCCGCCGATGGCATCACGAAGAGAACTTCGGCGCCCTTCCGGTTGATCGGCACGTCCACCCGGATGCCGGTCAGCTCCTCCAGCTCGTCGACCGCGAACTCGATGCTGTCCTTGAAGCCGTGCGGCTGGATGCCGAGGTGGTTGCCTGTCCGGTCGCTGTTCGCCGCCGGCTCGATCACCCAGTTGATGTTGCACCCCACCAGGTTCAGCAGCTCCCGGCCGATCATCGTCACCTCCGCGGTGTCGATGCCGTGCGGGCAGAAGACGGAGCAGCGGCGGCATTCCGTGCACTGGTAGAAGTAGTAGAACCACTCCTTGAGCACGTCCTCGGTCAGGTCGCGCGCGCCGGCCGCGGCGCCGAGCAGCCGGCCGGCGTTGGTGAAGTAGCGCCGGTAGACGGAGCGCAGGAGCTCCGCGCGCAGGACAGGCGTGTTCTTCGGATCGCCGGACCCAAGGTAGAAGTGGCACTTGTCGGCGCACGCGCCGCACCGCACGCAGCTGTCCATGAAGAGCCGGAAGGACCGGTATTTTCCGAGCCGCTCCTTCATCCCGTCGAGGATGATCTGCTGCCAGTCGGCTGGAAGCTGCCAGTCCGGGTCGTGCGGTTGCCAGGCCCTGGGGTTGGCGAGACCGAGGTACTTCAGGTTCTTCGGCGCCCCGGCGTGCGAGTAGGTTCCCTTGCGGAACTCGACGCGCGGATCGCGCCACCCCCGGCGTGGAACACGCTCGTCCACGTCCGCCAGCTTCTCGCGCGGTGGTAACTGGTTCATCCTCTGCCCAGCGCTCGCTGAAGTAGGCAGTATGCGGTAGGCGGTATGCGGTCTCCGCCTCTTCAACTGCCGACTGCCGACTGCCTGCCGACTGCCTACTGCCTACTGCCTACTACTTCCGTCCGTGCCATCCAGTGGCAGGCCTGCCGCCCGAATCTTCTCCCTGAACTCCTCTTCCCACTCCGCGTACGTGTGGACCCTCACCGGCGCGTTCCACGGGTTCACATGCCTGACGCGGCGGCTGCTGTTGGCCATGGCTCGAGTCGGGCTGAGAAACGGAGCCGCTGCGTGCATCAGCTTGGTGAACGGGAACGCGGCGAAGAGCGCGGACACCAGGAGCAGGTGCGCGGCGAACCAGGCCCCGGCAGACGAGGGCGCGGGAACCGGGTGGAGCGTCGCGAGGCCCAGCGCGAACTGCTTGATCGCGACGAGATCCGGCCGTTCCCAATAGCGCATCGCGATGCCCGTGACGGCGACGGCGAGCAGCACCGCCAGCGCGGCGTAATCCGACGGCTGCGTGAGGTAGCGGAGCAGCGGGTTCCGCAGCCGTCGCAGGACAAGCCACGCCAGAGCTGCCAGCAGCGTGACGTCCGTGAGGTACCACCCGGGCAGCCCGACCCGGAAGAAGCCGTCGAGGGCGGCGAGCGCGTTCACCGCGACCGGCACCGGCTCGGCGACGAGGCGCAGATGCCGGGCGAGGACGATGAGCAGCGAGCCGTGGAAGGCGATGGCCGCGAGCCACAGCTCCTTGCTCTCCGGGAACGAGAGGCGCAGCCCGGGATGACGCCGGTGGCTGGTGTTCCGGAACAACGAGCGGAACAGCAGCGCCTCCAGCGCGACGCGCGCGGCAACGCCCGCACCACTCGCGGGATTTTCGAGGCGGGCGTGCGGCAGGAACGCCAGCGACTTCTGCTGGCCGGCCGTGGTGGGAATCCGGAAGGGCACGGGCGTCGCGGCCCAGAGAAGCACGCGCCACGTGAAGCCCGCGAGAAAGATGGCGGCCGCGGCGTACGGAACGACGACCAGGAGCACCGCCAACATCAGCGCACGTCCTCGGCGGGCGTGACAGATGTGGGGCGAAGCTTCTGCTTCGCCGTCAGGGCGGCCCGCCGCGCCACGTACCCCGCGCGGCTCAACTCGCCCGCGCGAATCTCAACGATCCGCTCGCGGTGGTGGATGAAGCGCTCGCGGGCGATTGGCCGGATGGCGTCAACGAGCGCGGCATCGACGGGAAGCGTGTCCAGGCACGCGAGCGCGGCCTCCAGGTCCACGGCCAGGACGGCCTGGAGGCGCATCGCCTCGTCCAGCGCCTGGCGCAGGCCATCGTCCCGCCGGGCACCGCGCAGCTCACCGGCCAGCACCTCGAGGTGCGCCTGCAAGACCGCCGCGATCGCGCTTCTCCCCTGCTCCATCCCAACCTTCATGCACGAGACGTCTTGTTCGCCGCTGTGGCGAAGCAGAAGCTTCGCCTTACACGCAACCGGTCGGCTTCGGCAGGCCCGCAACCTTGCAGGCGCCCTTTGCGGGTCCCGACGGGAACATCTCGTACACGTAGTTCAGCCTGAACCCGGTCTCCTTGCACAACTTCCGGATCATCGGCGCGATGCCGAATTCCAGGTAGTAGTTGCGCAGATAGTGCACGAGCTTCCAGTGGTCCTCGCTCAGCGCATTGATTCCCTCGGTCGTTGCGAGATCCTTCGCGACATCCTCGCTCCAGATCGTCGGGTCCTCGAGGAACCCGTCCTCGTCCACCGTGTAGCTCTTTCCGTTCAATTCGACAGTCGGCACTCCAGGCTCCTCATCGCTCGAGTTGTTCTCAGTTCTACGTTCTCAGTTGTTCTACGTTCTACGTTCTACGTTCTCAGTTCTCGTTCTCAGGCCGGGGCAGTTCGATATAGCTCCCGCCGAAATACGTGTAGATGCACCGGCCCGAGTCCACCAGTTCGCGGATGGCTTCCTTGCACAGTTCCTTCGAACAGCGGTCCGGGCCAAAGTGCTCGATCATCGCCTTGCTGACGTCGGTCGGCTTCAGCTTCCGCACGCCAGCCGCATCGCTGATCATCCGGAACATGGCTTCGGTGAGGTCGGAAAGTGCGAGAGTCTCGGACATACAAATCACAGATGCGTTAAGCGTTGACCGTTCAGCGTTGACCGTTCAGCGTTGACCGTTCAGCGTTGAGCGTTCAGCGTTTGGCCGCCAGCGCTCGACGCTTGACGGTCGACGGTCGACGCTCAGATTCCCTTCAGATGCACCGACCTCCTGAACGTCGTCTCCGCGTGGCGGAAGTCGTCGATGTGCTGCTTGGTGAACGGGATGCCTGTCAGGCGGAAGAAGCGCGGCCAGCCGATCCGCTCGATCCACTCGCCCATCCGCTCGTGGCGCTCGGCGTGCCGGGCCCAGACGTCCACCAGCTCCGTCACGGCCTGCACGACCTCCGGCCAGCGCGGCGGGTTGTTCGGCAGGAACGGGATCGCCAGCTTCGAGAAGGTCGGCTCGGACCGGGCGTTGCTCACCTTGCCGCCCACCCAGATCGAGACGCCGTCGTTGAGCGGATCGTTGAGCGGCATGGCCGGGCAAACGGTGTAGCAGTTGCCGCAGTACATGCAGAGTTCTTCGGCCACCTCCACGCCGTCCTTGCCTTCCCGGCGCACGGGCCGGATGGCCGCGGTCGGGCAGGACGCCACCACGGTCGGGATCTCGCACACCTTGGGGACGCCGCTCCGGGTCGACCTTCGGCGGCCGCCGGTGGATGCCGAGAATCGCGATGTCGGAGCAGTGCACGGCGCCGCACATGTTCACGCAGCAGGCGAGCGCGATGCGCAGCTTGCCCGGCAGGTCCATCCCCGTGAAGTGCCCGATCAGCTCGTCCATCAGCGCCTTGACGATGCCGGACGCGTCCGTCGCGGCGGAGTGGCAGTGGATCCACCCCTGGGTGTGCACGATGTTCGAGATCGAGTTGCCGGTGCCGCCGACCGGGAAAGCCCATGGCCGCGAGGTCCGCGATGAGCGGATCGATCCTGGCCGGGTCGGTCAGCAGGAACTCGATGTTGTGGCGGCTCGTGAAGCGCAGGTAGCCGTCACAATACCGGTCGGCCAGGTCGCAGATCTCGCGGATCGTCTGGACGCTCAGGAGCCGCGGCGAGCCGGCGCGCACCGTGTAGAGGCTGTCGCCCGATTCCCCCACGTGCACGAGCACGCCCGGCCGCGGAATCGTCGTGGTACTTCCACTTCCCGTAGTTCGCCTTCATGATCGGCGGCAGGAACTCGCGGTAGTTCGGCGGGCCGATGTCGGTCTTGCGCTTCGCGACGGTTTCTGCCATAGACTGGTTCCAGTAGCCTCGGCGTCTCCGGCCGTCGGCATCGACTGGCGAGACGCCTGTCCTACTTCGCCTCTTCCTCGAAGTACTCCTCGTAGAACACGTAGGGGTTCTCGCGCGGGTGCTTCACCATCTCGGGCTGCGGCTCGAGGCCGATCGCCTCGAGGAAGTTGCCGAGGCCGACCCGCTGGATGAACTCGCCGACGCGCTCCCGGTTCTTGCCCTCTTCCGCCCACAGTTCCAGGATCTTCGCGATCAGTTCCTTCAACTCGGTGTACGGCGGCTCGATCTTCATGAACGGGACGAGCACCGACGAGAGCATCGCGCCGGACACGATCGGCGCCTTGCCGCCGATCAGGATGCACGCACCGCGCTCGCGGCCCGGCCGCAGCGCCTTCGGCATCACGTTGATGCAGTGCATGCACCGCGAGCACGCCGCGTTGTCGATCGTCAACTCGCGGCCGTCCCATCGCATGCACCTCGTCGGGCACTTCCCGCACACCTCGGCGTTCGATGTCGAGCCCGCCGTCGGCGTAGCGCCGCGCACCGCCTCCTGGTCGATCTCGATCGCGTCCCGCCAGGTGCCGATGATGCTGAGGTCCGCCCGGGCGATCGCCGCCACGCAGTCGTTGGGGCAGCCCGGACGCCTTGATCTTGAACTTGTACGGGCAGCGACGGCCGGTGGATCTCGTCCTGGAAGTGCATCGTCAGGTCGTAGGTGAGATCCAGCGTGTCGAAGCAGGCCCACTCGCAGCGTGCCGGGCCGACGCAGCAGCTCGGCGTCCGCACGACCGAGCCGGAGCCGCCCAGGTCGAACCCGTTCGCCGTGAGTTCCGCGAAGGCCGGCTCGATGCCGTCCGTGCGCGTCCCGAGCAGGATGATGTCGCCGGTGGCGCCGTGCAGGTTCGTCAGGCCCGACCCGTGCTTCTCCCACATGTCGCAGATCGTCCGCAGCGCGTCGGTGGTGTAGAACCATCCGGCCGGATGGTTCACGCGCATCGTGTGGAACTGCGCGACCTCGGGGAACTTCTCCGGCACATCGGAGTAGCGGCCGATCACGCCCGCGCCATAGCCGCGCACGCCGACGATGCCGCCATGCTTCCAGTGGCCGACGCGATCGTTGTACGACAGCTCCACGACACCGATCAGCCCTTCGGCCATCGGGCTCGTTTCGGCGGCCCGCTTCAGTTCACGCACGAAACTGGGCCACGGGCCCGTTTCAAGCTCGTCGAGCTTCGGTGTCGGTCGCTTCGCCTCGTCGGACATGGATGTCTCCGGCTTCCACGCTGAGAATGTCTGGCTACCTGAAAGGCGTGGGGCAAAGCTCCAGCTTTGCCTGAGCGCAAACCTGGAGGTGGGCGCCGCGCCTGGCACTCAACTCCGCCACCGCCTGCCCCACGCTTACCGCATCTCGATGTACCCGGTCGGGCATTCTTCCGCGCACTTGCTGCAGCCCTGGCAGAATTCCAGCCGGAACCGGTACGGCTTGCCGCGCTCCAGCGGCTTGATGACCGCCTGGTCCGGGCAGTACTTCCAGCAGTTGTCGCACTCCAGGCATCCGCCGCACGCCAGGCACCGCCGCGCCTCGGCGATCGCCTCGCTGGCGGTGAGCGCTCGTTCCGACTCTGCCCGCACGCGCGCGGCCTTCGCGTAGTGGTCGAATCGGATCCGCTCGCGCGTCACGCGGGGCGGCGCCGACAGCCGCTCGACAACGACGCCCCGCAGCTGGGCGTCCACGAGTTGGGCGGCGTGACGGCCGAAGTGGATCGCGGCCGCCAGGCTGGCAGACGGGTCGCCGGTGGCTTCCGTCTTCGTCTGGATGACGCGGTCGAATCCCTCGCCCGTGGCGCTCGAACCGCACGCGATCCGCACGCCAAGCGCCTCGATCCGGGCGATCTCCGCGTCGAGGATCTTCGCCTGAAGACGCCCCGCCTCCTCCGCCGCGCGCAGCTCACCGCCCGCGCGCGGGCGCGAATCGAACACGACCACGGCGTATCCCAGGCGCGCCAGCTGATAGGCAGCCGAGAGGCCGGCAGCTCCGGCGCCGAGGACCGCCACGCGCTCCGGCCTGGCCGCGGGAAGGAGCCTCTGCAGCGGCAGCCCCATCGCAATCGCCGCTTCGCCCACGGCGCGCTCAACCTCGTTCACGGCCACCGCCTCGTCGTGGCCCGAGCGGTTGCAGTCGTCCTGGCAGTGGTGCACGCACAGCCGGCCTGCGGTCGCCGGGAACGGGTTCCGATCGGCGAGCAAGTGAAACGCTGCCTCGAGGGTCTGCTCCGCCGACAGGCCCCGCGATTCGCCGAGCGCCAACGTCGTCAACAGGCCCCGCACGTCGGTGCCGTTGGGGCACCCAAACAGGCAGGGCGCGCCCTTGTCGATGAAGACGGGCCGCAGCGAGGAGGTCTCGCGCGACGCCGCCCCGAACGACGGCCGGCCGCCAAGCTTGCGCACTTTCTTAACGATCGCCATGCGGCAATGTGCAGGGAATTTCGAATCAGTTCCGCCGGAGGGAGGCGCGCCGAGAGTCTTCCAGGGGGGCTGGCCGACGAACGACCCCGCGGCGGAGAGGATACCCGAATCGGGCCGCCAACGCGAGGCCGCAGCCGACGCGGGTGTGATCGCACACCTTCCGGCTTGCGCGAGGAGCTCCGCCCTCCAGACCCGCCTGCTCAGCGCACCTTCACTTCCGGCTACGCGCTACGGTAGAGCTTGGTCAGCACGAACTCGTTGTGGCGGAGCATCTCCGTCGCCGTCATCCGTCCGTTGATGGTCCGCTCCAGCATCAGCAGCGCGGCGTCTGCCGCCTGGTCGAGGTTCATCTCGACCCGGAGCATCGCGCTCAGGTTCACGTCGAGGAGAGGTGTTCGGCGCGCGGCACCTCGTCATCGGGCCGCCGCCGCCCGCCGGCGTCGATCGCATGGAAGCGATCGCCCGCATCGCGCCGGTCGTCGTCGGAATCGGACGTCCCCTTACTTCCCCGCTTTCTGCTTCGCGGCCCACGCGTCCAGCGCCTCGTAGCGCGGACGCGTGGTGTCGCCATCCTCCCGAATCGTCTCATCCAGGTGCAGCACTCGCCGCGTGGCTGCGTCGTAGCGGGGCCACTTCGGCAGCCCGACTTCCGTTCGGGTCGCCGGTACGGGCGAAGTTCGACCAGTACGCCGTCATCGCTTCCGAGAGCTTGCGGTCCCCCGGTTCCCACGGCACCTTCGGAAGAGACAGGTCGAGGGTGCCGAAGACGTACTCGATCTCGCCTGCGTGCCGCGCGCCGATGTCCTTCGAGGGATCCGTTCCTGGAGGTCAGGGTCCACCGGGATCTTCCGATCGAACGAGTAGCGGTAGACCGGCGACTGCCCGGTCTGCAGGTGCATCTCGATCCACTTCCACGTCGAGTAGCTGATGAACAGGTCGCTCGCCAGCGCCGCGGCGGACTCGAGCGCCTCCTCGTCGGTCGATGCCGGGTACACCTTCAGGATCGCGTCGGCCGAATCGGCGAACCGCTTCCGCACGTCGGCGGTAAACGTCTGTGCCGTCGGTTTCTGCGGGAACGCAACGTCACCGCCGCCCGTATCTCGTCGGCGTTCCAGCCGGCGAGCAGCGGCACCCTGCTTCTGACGCCCGGCGGCATAGATCGCCGGCACCTCCTCGGCCAGGAAGTAGCCATCGAGGTTGGGCACGAAGCCGGGCTGCATCTTGGATGACGCAGCCAGCAGTTCGGCCGCGGGCTTCGCCCGTAGTGCGGCCAGCGAGTCGGCGCCGACGGTTGCCCCGAACTTCACCCCCTGCTCCTCCGTCGCCGCGAGCGTCCGTGCCGGCGAGAGTCGCACCGCTGAAGAACGCGCCGCTCTCGCCGATCGCCTTGTGGAAGAGGCCCTTGGCGCAGCGGCGACGCCACGAGCGCGCTGACGGCGAACGACCCGGCCGATTCGCCGAAGATCGTCACGTTCCCCGGGTCGCCGCCGAACGCCGCGATGTTGTCGTGTACCCACTTCAGCGCGCCGACCTGGTCGAGCATCCCGTAGTTGCCCGACGCGTTGCGGCCCGACTCGCGCGTCAGCTCCGGGTGCGCGAAGAAGCCGAGGATCGCCGAGTCGGTAGTTGATCGTGACGAGCACGACACCGTGCCGCGCGAAGGCCTCGCCGTCGTGGCGCGGCTCGGACCCCCCACCTGCCGCGAAGCCGCCGCCGTGAATCCACACCATCACCGGCGCCCGGCCGCCAGTCTTCGCTGGCGTCCAGATGTTCAGGCTGAGGCAGTCCTCGCTCGTCTCCTTGAAGTTGATGTCGCCGAAGATGTGCGCCTGGGCGCAGGCGGGGCCGAAGGCGGTCGCAGCGCGCACGCCCTGCCACGGCACGGCGGGCCGCGGCGCCTGCCATCGCAGATCGCCGACCGGCGGCGCCGCGTAGGGGATTCCCTTGAAGGTGCGAATCGTCGTCTTGTCGATGGCGGAGCCCTGCAGCAGGCCGGCCGACGTTTTCACCGTCACCTGCGCACCGGCCGGCGCCGAAGCGAGGGCGACGGTCAGCACCACCAGACCTCCGCCTGCACAGAATTGGCGCACGCGACCTCCTTTGAGCCTCGGGTTTGCGTTCTAACGGGCCGGGCGGACCGACCGCTCGAAGAACTCCTTCTGCAGCCTGGGCGCGGTCTCGTCCGCCTTGATGGCCGCGATCGCCTTGGCAATGCGCTCGGCCGCTTCCTTCGTCGAAGCCTGGCCACGGGCGGCCGTGGCCCCGGACGCATCGCCGCCGTAGTGGTTCGGGAACCTCGCGTACCACCAGATGGCCGTTGACACACCCTGCGGCAGCGCCAGCCGCTTCTGGTCGGCGCCGGATTCGGTACCGGCGCGCTCGGGATGCGCCAGGTCCGGCCGCGAGGCCATGATGTCGGCAACCTCGTCCTCGCCGGCATGCCCGTCCACGCCAGGACGGGAGGGCTTCGCCGCCTCGGACGTCGCAGCGCCCAGGCCGCTCACGGTGTAGACCACGTAGTCCCGTGGCGAGTCGAGCTGCGTCTGGGAAAAGGTCCTGCAGCAGCGCGGTGTTCCCACCGTGGCCGTTGACGATGACGATCTTCGCGCAGCCATTACGGGCCATCTCCGCGACCGTCTCCTGGAGCAGGTCCATCTGCAGCCGCGTGCTGTATGCCAGGGTCCCAGGCTGGTGCCGCGCCTCGGCGATCTGCCCGAAGTAGTAGTCAGGGAAGACGATCGTGTATTCCTGCTTCGCGGCAAGCGCGGTGGCGTAGCGGACGTTGATCAAATCGGTCCCAAGCGGCCCGGACGGCCCGTGCTTCTCGACGACGCCAAATGGGAGCGTGCAGGTCCCTTTCGAGGCCTGAAGCGCCCTCACGAAATCCGCCGACGTCAACTCCTCCCATTTCACGGGAAGCGACTGCGCCGCGCAAGGGGCAGCCAGCATCAACACGACCAGCGGCCGAAGGCCGGCCAGACGGATTCTCATGATGATCTCCGTGGGATTGCGGAGCGCCGAGGCTGTAGCTACCGCACCAGCCAGGCGTAGATGACGTAGAACCAGCTCAGGATGCCGTGGACGATCGCCCAGCCGATCGAGTGCCACTTCGTGTAGCTGATCACCATCGCGAGGGCCGTTCCGAAGCTCACACCCTGCCAGGCCGCTTCTTTCCTCATGGACCCTCCAAGTCGAAGCGCCTCATCCTACACCTGACACGGGACCGAAATCCCGTGCTGCGACCCGGCACCACGTGCATCCTGCACCGCGCGCAGCCGTGCACCCTGCACGCGGTATTTCGTGGTAGTCTGGCCTCTTTTCGGAGGATCGATGCCCAGGCTCGTGGAATGCGTCCCGAACTTCTCCGAGGGCCGGAACCGGTCGGTCATCGACGCGATCGCCGACGCGATCAGGGGCGTCGCCGACGTGAAACTGCTCGACGTGGATCCCGGCGCCGACACCAACCGCACCGTCTACACGTTCGTGGGCACGCCGGAAGCGGTGGCTGACGCGGCCGTGAAGGCCGCGCGGCGCGCCTACGAGCTGATCGACATGTCGAAGCACGCGGGCGCCCACCCGCGCATCGGCGCCATGGATGTGTGCCCGATCGTGCCGATTTCCGGCGTCAGCATGGAGGAATGCGCCGAGATCGCGCGCGGAATCGGGCGCCGGATCGGTGACGACCTGCAGGTGCCCGTCTACTTCTACGAGTACGCGGCCACCTCCGAGGGGCGGCGCAGTCTCGCCACGATCCGCGCCGGCGAGTACGAAGGCCTCGAGCGCAAGCTGCAGGACCCGGTCTGGGCGCCCGACGCCGGCCCCGCCCGCTTCGACCCGCGCTTTGGCGCGCCGGTCGTCGGCGCGCGGGAGTTCCTCATCGCCTACAACGTCAACCTGAACACCCGCGACCGGAAGCTGGCGAACGAGATCGCGCTCGACATCCGCGAAAACGGCCGCCTCGCACGCGACAAGCAGGGCAGTATCGTCGTCGACGAGCAGGGCCAGCAGGTGCGGACCCCGGGCCGGCTGAAGGCCGTGCGCGCGATCGGCTGGTACATCGACCAGTACCGCCAGGCGCAGGTGTCGATCAACCTGATCAATTACAGGATCACGCCCCTCCACGCCGTCTTCGAGGCGGTGAGGGAGGAAGCCGAGAAGCGGGGCCTCATCGTCACGGGCTCCGAGCTGGTGGGCCTGATGCCGCTCCAGCCGCTGCTCGAGGCCGGCCGGTTCTACCTGCAGGAAACAGGGCAAGTCCGCCGGCGCGCCGGAACGGGAGGTGGTGGAGATCGCCATCCGTTCGCTCGGCCTCGACCAGCTGGCCCCCTTCGAACCCGACAAGAAGATCATCGAGTACCAGTTCAAGCGGCCCGGCCCGCTCGTGTCGATGCCGGTCGATCGCTTCCTGGACGAAGTGTCGTCCGACTCGCCGGCGCCCGGCGGCGGCTCCGTCGCAGCGCTCGCGGGAAGCCTGTCGGCCGGCTTGTCGGCGATGGTGGCGAACCTCACGGTCGGCAAGAAGGGCTACGAAAAGGAGTGGCAGGACCTGTCGGACATCGCCGAGACGGCGCAGGTGGTCAAGGACAAGCTGACGCGCGCGGTGGACGAGGACACCGAGGCCTTCAACGGCGTCATGGCGGCCATGCGGATGGCGAAGGGCACGCCCGAGCAGCAGGCGGCGCGCGACGAGGCGCTCGAAGCGGGCTACCAGGCCGCCACCCGCGTGCCGCTCCAGACGGCGATGTCGTGTCTCGAAGCGCTCAGGATTTCGCTCGTCGTCGCGCACAAGGGCAACGTCAACTCCGC
This sequence comes from uncultured Acidobacteriota bacterium, assembly GCA_963724775.1. Classification (GTDB taxonomy): domain Bacteria; phylum Acidobacteriota; class Vicinamibacteria; order Vicinamibacterales; family Fen-181; genus CAVRWB01. The sequence continues at coordinate 104,047 of CAVRWB010000004.1, read as the reverse complement.
CTCGGACGCCGGCGTCGCGGCGCTGGCGGCCCGGGCGGGCGTGGAAGGGGCCGTCCTCAACGTCCTGATCAACCTCGGTTCGGTGAAAGACGCGGCCTTCCGCGAGCGGTGCGTGACGGACACCGAGAGTTTCGTGCTCGAGGCGACGCACCTGTGCGAGAAGGTGATCGCGCGGGTCAAGGGGACGTTCAAGAAGGCTTAGTCCTTCGATGCACAAATACGGCAGCGCATTTGTGCCCTATCCTCGACGTTGCTCGGGATGACCCTGAGCCTGTCGAAGGGTCAGGACTAAGTGCTGAGCCCCTCGACGGTGCTCGGGGCTCCCTGAGCGTAGCCGAAGGGAGCGAGCACGAGCGGCCACGTGCAGCGAAACGATTCGTGGCCGGAATTGCGAGTCGAAGTACTTAGGGCTCAGGGCTTACGGCTCAGGGCTTCGCCACCACTTCGGCGCGCTCTATGGTGTCGCCCTCGAGGATCGCGTCAACCGTCTCGATGCCGCGGGTCACCTCTCCGAAGATCGTGTAGTCGTGGTCGAGGCGAGGGTTGTCGGTGAGATTGACGTAGAACTGCGCGTCGCCCGTGTCGCGGCCTCTCGTCGATGTGCCCACCGTTCCGCGGGCCTGCGTGGCTCGCCCCACCTCATCCCGCATGAAGCGGCTCGCGCCGGCGAACTCGTTGGCGCCCGGGCTCCCGCCCTGCACGAGGAAGTTCGGCACGACCCGGTGAATCGTCAGGCCGTTGTAGTAGCCGCGCGCCGCGAGGCGGGCGAACGCCGCGCACGACAGGGGCGCAAGGTCCGTCAGCAGTCGGACCTCGAACTGGCCTCCGCCTTTCATCGTCACGCGCACGACCGATCGCGAGAGCCGCGCGAGCTCCTCGTCCGTGGGCACGGGCGGCAGGGGTCGAGGCTGCGGGTCGGCGGCGGCGGGTTGTCCCGTCCAGTCGGTCAGGACCTGGGCCGCACGCTCGGCGACACGAGGATTGGGGTCGCGCAGGAGCGGCGCCAGTGCCGGCGCCGAGTCGCGAGAGCCCAGCTCGCGCAGGCGGTCCAGGAGCGCCAGGCGAGGGTCGCGCGAGGAATCGCTGTCGGCTTTCGTCAGGCGGTCGAGGGCGGCGAGCAAGGCCGGCACGGCCGCGTCGCGCGCGGGCGCGCCTTCGAGGGCACGAGCCGCCGTCATGATGAGCTGCCCGTCATCCGTCTCCAGCGCTCGCACGTAGACTTCGTCGGCGGAGTGCTTCTGAAGGCGTGACAGGGCAGCGACGGCCGACTCGCGGACGTTCGGGTGCCGGTCGCCAGCGAGGCGGCGGAGGGCGGCGACGTCGTTGAGCGACGATGCTGCGCGTGCGGCGTAGCCCCGGGCCAGCCACGATTCGGCTTCGAGGAGGCGGGGCAGCAGCGGCCGCGCGGCATCGGGCGCGATGCGCGCGAGCGCGGCAATCGCGTGCGCCGCGCAGTGCACGGGCGCGTTGGCCGGGCAGGCTCTTCCCGGCGTGCGCGGAGTCGATGGCTGGCCGGGTGAGCGCGGTGCAGCCTCGGGCGACTGGGCAACGGCTTCCTGGAGCGCGCCGGCGGCGGGGTCGCCAGCCTGGCAAGGGCTGCCGAGAAGATCCAGGGCGAGCAGGGCGACGTGCGGGTTCGAATCGCGAGACGCGGCGACGATCGGGCGGCATCCTTCGGCCGCCTGGAAACGGCGGCCCCACGCGCGAACCGCTTCGTAGCGCACCGTCGCGGACGTATCCAGCATCGCCCGCTGCAGCTGGCTCGCGGAGGCGCCGCCTGCCGCGGCCGCCAGCCGCCGCACCTCGACGTCCTCGTCCGCGAGCGCGGCGTCAATGGTGGCCTGGTCGGCACCCGCCACGGCGTTGAGCGCCAGGATCGCCAGGCGGCGAGCCGGCGTCACCGCGACGCGGACCAGCTCGCGCAGCTGGGCCATCGTCTCGTCGGACGGCGGCGACGCCTTGCCTCGCAGGCGCAACAGCGACTCGAGGCCGCGCAGGGCGCCGACGGCCGCCGGGGTGGACGTGCGAGACGAGCGGCCCCACCCGATTCGAAGACCGATCGCCGGGGAGGCGGGCCCGACGCTCACACCCTTTCGAAGGGCGACGCGCGCGGTCTCGTCAACGAGGAGTTGTTCCACGCGCTGGACCTCGGCCGCCGCGCCGGCCGGGAGCCGGCCGAGCGCCTCGCAGATCGCGGCCCGGGCGTCGGCGTCGTTCTCGTGCGAGAGGCGATTGATGAGCGACGCGCGGGCGGGTGCCGAGGCTGCCGCGTCCTGGCCTGCCGCCTGCGCCAGCGCATTGGCCGCCTCGGCCCTCGCCCCGGGATCGGCGGCATTGAGAAGTACGGACAGTTCCGGAACGAGGGCCGGACGTTCGAGGCGGCCCAACGCGCGGATGGCGATGCGTTGAATGGCGGGCGGGCCCGTGCGAGCGGCCGAGATCAGCAACTGCAGCTGTTCGGGTGCCTGCGCCCGCGCGGCTTCGGCCGACAGGATTGCGGCGCGGTCCGCCGCGGACGGCGAAGCCGGCTGTGCCGCCAGGCGCGACGCGGCCGGCAGTGCGAGCGCGATGCCGAGGATGAGGACAGCCGGTGGGCGGCGCATTCCGGGAATCGTGCGCCGCCGGGGGGTGCGTGTCAACGGCGGTAGGCGACGCTGGAGCTTCGCCCCACACCTGAACGTGGTCGCCCGATCGGGCGGGTGTGGCGCAAACCTCCGGGTTTGCGTTCTCCGAGGCTAGCGCCGGAACGCCGGCGTCGGCGAAAGCGGCGTGGCTGCCATCGCCTTGTTCGGTGTCGCGATCTCACCGGTCACCACCGGCATCTCCGCGCGAAGATTGGATCCTCGCACCTCCACGAAGCTGCCGTCGGAAAGGCCGAGGGTCACTCGCTCTGGTCGAAGCTGACCGCCGTCGTAGATCCAGACGAATCCGCGGGCGCCCGGACCGGTCCCCGGCCGGCGCGCTGTCTCTTCCGTCAGCGCGGACGGAACCGGTTCGCCGAGCGCCGCGAACGCGTCCTTTCTGGGGACGTAGCGCACCGCGGCGGCCGGCACGCGGAGCACGCCGTGGGAGCGCGCCACCTCGATGTTCAGTGTCGCGGTCATGCCGGGCTTCAGGCGCAAGTCGGTGTTGTCAACGTCGATCACCGTCGAGTAGGTGACGACGTTCTGCGTGATTACCGGTTGGATCCTGACCTGCCTGACGAGCCCCGCGAATTCGTCCTGGGGATAGGCGTCAACCGTGAAGGTGACGTGCTGCCCGGCGTGAACCATGCCGACGTCGGATTCGTCGATGCTCGCGTTCAACTGCATCTTGGTGAGATCGCCGGCGATGACGAACAACGTCGGCGCCTGGAAGCTGGCCGCGACGGTCTGGCCGACGTCCACGCTCCGGGAAATGACGATCCCGTCGATCGGCGCGGTGATGATCGTGTGCTGCCGGTTGACGATCACCTGGTCGAGCGCGGCGCGGGCTTGCGTCTCTTGCGCGCGGGCCGCCCGGAGGTTGGCGTTCGCCGTCTCCAGGGCGACCTTGGCCGCGTCGTAATCGGCGTCCGGGATGAGTTGCCTGTCGTGAAGCGCGGTCGCTTGTTTGAGCTTCACTTCGGCGTCCCCCACGGCCACCATGGCTCCCTGGGCATCGGCAGTGGCTTTGCCGAGTGTCGAACGGGCCGACTCGACCTCGGTGTCGAAGAGAGATGGGTCGAGCCGCGCGATTACCTGGCCCTTGTGCACGATGCTGTTGAAGTCGGCTCCCAGCTGGCTGATGGTGCCCGACACCTGCGAGCCTACCTCCGCCGTGACAACCGCCTCGAGCGAACCGGTGGCGGCCACGCGACGCACGACGTCGCCCGTGGATGCGAGGGCGGTCTGAAAGTGCGGCGGCGCCGTGTGGCCGTGCACGCGAGCGTATGCAGCCACCAGGACCACGGCGGTCAGTGCGATGCCAATCGTGGCGCCAGTTCTTACCATGACAGCCTCCAGGTCCGGTCTTTCGGGTTGCCCCTCACTTGGATAGACGCGTCCCGTCATGGCGCACGCGTGAACCCGATGTGAAAAGAACATGGCCTCTCCGGCTCGGCGCTGCGGAGCCAGCGGTTTTCGAGCGGGTCCCGCGAGGCGGCCGGAGGTCGTCGTGCGAAGGCGCCGCGGCTGGTTTGCTGCTTGCAGTGCGAGCTGATGGAGGGTTCACGGTGAGGACGTTCAAAGCAGCCTTGGTCATCTTCGCCTGCGGCGTGCTCGCCAGCGCGGCGACGTCGGCGAAGGAAATGGTTGGAGTCCGGGTCACCCCCAACGTCTCGATGGCGCCAGCGACGGTTCGCGTGGTGGTGACGGTCGAGCCGGACGCGAACAATCGGGAATTGGAACTCGTGGCCGACTCGGGCGTGTTCTATACGAGCAGCACGGTTCAGCTTGAAGGAAGCAAGGCGCCCAGGCTCCAGTGGTTCGTTTTCAAGGAACTGCCGGCGGGCACCTACGAGGTCACCGCGCGGGTCTTGCAGAAGAACGGCGACAGCCGCCAGGCAGCCGCCGAATACATGGTCATGGGCGAATAGCGCCAAAACCGCTGGCGATTACGGATTCGTCAGCGGCGAGGGGCTTCGAGAGCAGAGGTTCCGAAACGGTGTGGCGTCGAGTACTCGAGCATCTGCGCGGTGAGGTCGAGGGGGTAGCTGATCTCCACGTCGACGATCTCACCCGAGTCGTCGCACACTGGCCGCAGGCGCGGCATGACGAAGCCGGTGTAGGACGGCAGATCGAGGTGCTCCACGCGCGCGACCACCTCGTCACGCAGAGCCGGATCGAAGTGGATCCCGTAGGTGTCGAACAGCGATCGGGCTGCGTCGTAGTCGCCGGTTGACTTGATCCGCTGAACCTCGGCGAGCAGCGCGCCGACCCCGGCACGGAATTCCTGGGCGTCGGTCATTACGTAAAACGTGCGTCCTTCCCTTTTTCGAACGTCCACCGCCGCCGTGTTGGCGATGAGCCAGTGCACGATCATCTGGCGGTTGCGCATGTGGTCTTCTTCGATCTGCGACCCCTCGCGCACGCGGCGCAGTTGCACCAGCGCGTTCCGGGCGTAGCCCTCGTACTCGGCCAGGATGATCTCGCCGCGGCTCTCGACCGGTATCAATCCCAGCTCGACCAGCTTCTCGTCGGCGATGAAGTAGAGGCCGACCAGGTCGGCGCGTGATTCCTCGAGCGCCGAGTACTGCTCCTTCAGGAACGCCTGCGGGTTGCCGTGGAGGCGCTCGTCCACCCGGCCCGACCCGTGGCCAATCACCTCGTGCATGTTGGTGGTCAGCTCGCCGGCGAACGCACTCCACCGCTCGGCGCGGGCCGCTTCGTCCGGCGTCCAGGAAAACTCGCTCCTGAACGCCGGCGGAGTGGAGCGCTCGTAGGCGTCGTGGACGTTGGAGAGCGAGACCGACTTGCTCCCGTACTGTTCGCGAATGCGCTGGTCGTTGGGCAGGTTGATGCCAACCGGTGTCACCGGGCCGCAGTCGCCGGATTCCACCACGACGTCGATGGCGTTCGCCGTCACGCCCTGCACGCCGGGCTTTCGCCAGCGCCTCTCCCACGGCATGTGATCCTCGAACCACTGCGCCTCGCGGGCAATCGTGCGGATAGCCTGGGTCTTCTCGGGGTTGACGTAGTACACGAGCGCTTCCCACGCGCCCTTCGCCCCGCGCGCGTCCATGTACACCTCGATGAACCCGTTGATGGTGTCCACGGGCGATTCCCGGTCCTGCACCCAGGCGATGTCGTACGCGGCACGATCCTCGTCTTCACCGGAGTGGTAGAACCGGATGAGCGCCGTCATCGCACGCGCCATCTCGTCGGTCGCGTAAGGTATCGCCGCCTCCAGGTGCGCCACGATCGCTTCGATGTGCGCGCCGTACAGCCCGCCCACCCGGTACACCTCTTCCTCGAGGGTCCCGTCGCGCTTGGCCAGCCGGGAGTTGAGCGGATGCGCCTCGTCGAAGCCGGCGAGGTCCTCCATGCTCACGCCCTGGTAGAGGTTGTTGGCGCTGGAGAGCAGGATGTCGCGTCCCGGGCCGGGCGTCTTGTTCGTGCAGATCGGGTCCACCGACGGGTCGAAGAAGATCGGCCGGAGGCGGTCGAGCAGTTCCTCCATCGTCTCGCCGTCTCTCAGCGGAAACCGCGCGCCGTTGCGAGCCGCAGCCCTCGCCGCCTCGGCAAACGCCTCCGGGGCGCACCGTGGCACGAACTTCCGCGCCGTCAGGTTGTTGTAGGGACCGCTGTTGAGCCAGAAGAGCTTCGTGTAGGTGCGAATGGCGTCCAGGGCGTAGGCCGAAGCTTCTGCTTCGGCAGCTTCTGCTTCGGCGGCGAGGGTGTGGGCCGAAGCTTCTGCTTCGGCAGCTACTGCTTCGCCGACACCTTCTGCGTCGCCGGCACTTTCTGCGATGCCGGCGCCTGCTCCGCCGGCCGCCCCAGCCATGCCTTCCGCGTGCCTGATGATCTGCTCCAGCACCTCGCGCATCTCGAGGCTGTGCGCGTAGCGCTGGTCGTAGTAGATGTCCCGCCCGGCCAGCGCCGCCTCGTAGAGATGCCAGATGAGGATCTTCTCGCGAGGGGGCAGCGCCGCGAAGCCGTCAGCGTACAGCTGGACGACGGCCGCCTCCTCGACGCGTTCGAGCAGATACTTACGGGAGTCGGCCGCCGGAGTGTTGTCGCCCACCTCCTCAGGGTATCAAATCCGGCCGGACGGCCTGATATTGCCTCTACCGCCGCACGGGCTTCGGCGGGGCCGGCCGCGCCATCGTCTTTTCCACCGCCTCGATGTCGATCGGGACGAACTCCGACAGGTTCTCGATGCCCGTCTCGGTCACGAGCAGGCTGTCTTCGAGCCGCATGCTCATCTTCTCGTCGGGAATCGACATCGCCGGCTCGATGGTGAAGATCTGCCCCGGCTCGAGCGTGGGCGTCGGCGACCCGACGTCGTGCACTTCCATTCCGATCGAGTGGCCGAGGCTGGTGGCGCGGCGGCGGTTCCGGTAGCCGTCCGCGAACCGGATGGCGGCGTCCTTGATCTTCGAGTCCGTGAATTGGAACGACCCGATGGCAGCATCCATGCGGGCGACGGCGTCCGCGATGATCTCCGACGGGGCGACGTGCGGTCGCATGGCGGCAAGCAGCGCGCGGTACATCCGGAGGTAGATGCCGTAGAACTCGCGCTGGCGCGGCGTGAACCGGCCGCTCGCCGGGAAGACGCGGGTGATGTCCGAGACGTAGTACTTGTAGTCGGGGCCGTAGTCCACCTGGACCCAGTCGCCCTCCTGCAGCGTGGCCGTGCCCTTGTGATAGTGCGAGTAGACGGTGTTGGCGCCCGTCGCGAAGAGGCCGAAATACGCCGCGCCGTACGCCCCGTTCTTGCCGAAGACATAGTCGGCGATCGCCTGCAGCTCGTACTCGCGCATCCCCGGCCGGGCTTCCTTCATGACCGTGACGATGGCCTCGCCGCCAATCCGCGTCGCCTGCCGCACGATCGCTATCTCTCGGGCGCTCTTGGTGAAGCGCATCGTGTCCAGGATCGGGTCGAGGTTCCGGATCTCGAGCCGCTGCCCGAGGGAGAGGAGCTTCTGTACGAACGCCGCTTCGCGCGAGGGGCGGCCGTCCCACGGGTCATTGGCGTTCGCCGCGGCGAGGGCGACGACGTCGCTGGCCGACGCGCTGCTCAACACTTCCGGCCTGAACGGCGTGTAGACCACGCGGCCTTCCCGGCCGAGCGCCTGCAGCGCGGCCGCGAACTGGTCGCGCGGCACGACGGCCTCGATGCCGGTCACCTTCACCGCCTCGTCGCCGGGAAACAGCAGTTCGCCGTACATCCGCTCGCGGCGCTCGTCGCGCGGCGGAAGGAACAACGTCGATCGCCCGGCGCGCCCGTCGATGATGAGCAGGGCGCGCGGCATCTCGACGCCCGTCAGGTAGAAGAACTGGTTGCCCTGGCGAAACGCCTGCTCGCCCGGGCGCTCGCCGGACCCCTGGAGGATGGCGACCCCGTCGCCGATCTTCGCGATGACCGCGGCTCGCCGCGCCGCAAACTCCTCGGGCGGGAAGACGTCGGTGAAGACCTTCTGCTGGCCATCCGGCGCCGCGGACAGCACGAGGAGGAGGAGGAGGAAGATCAGAGAAAGTCGGAGTTTCATGTCAGTCGATGATCCTCGTCAGTCGGACATTCTCGTCCAGTCGGAGATTCCCGTCAGTCAGTTCAACTCCACCGCCTCGAGGTACTCGGCCACGTGCGCGTTCCAGCCAAGCTCGCTCTTCAGCGAGGCGGCGAACGCTTCTGCCGCTGCCGGCTCGCCGTGCACGACGTACGTCATCGCCGGCGCCTTGCGGAAGCCGCGCAGCCACCGCAGCAGCTCGCCCGCGTCGGCGTGCGCGGACATCGAGTGCAACTGCTCGACCTCGGCGTTCACCGCCACCATCTCGCCGTGGATCTTGATCTCGCGCGCGCCCTCGAGCAGTTTTCGCCCGCGCGTCCCCTCCGCCTGGTAGCCCGAGAAGAGGATCGTGTTCCGAGCATTGGGCAGCGCCGCCTTCATGTGGTTCAGCACGCGCCCGCCCGTCGCCATCCCGCTCGACGAGACGACGATCGACGGGATGCGGGACCCGACCAGGTCCGCCGACTGCTGCGGGGTCGCGATCGCCTGGAAGCGGCGCGTCACGAACGCCGACACCTGGCCGCGCGGCGTCTGCATGTCGGGGTCGAGCTCGTTGGCGCGCTGCTGGTAGTACTTCAACGCCTCCATCGCCATCGGGCTGTCGAGGAACACCGGCACGGAAGGAGTCTTCCCGCTCTCCTCGAGCTTCTTCAGCCAGTAGATCACCTCTTCCACGCGGCCAATGGCGAACGCCGGGATGATCACCTTGCCGCCCCGCTCGATCGTCCGGCAGACGATGTCGGCCAGCTTGGCGCCATCCTCGTCCGGCTCGTGCCGACGGTCGCCGTACGTCGACTCGACCACCAGCGTATCGGCTCCTTCGACCGGGAGCGGGTCTGGCACGATCGGCCGGTCGTAGCGTCCGACGTCGCCGCTGAACACCACCTGGCGGCCGCCGTCCACGCGGAGCGACAGCACCGCGAAGGCCGAACCGAGCAGGTGGCCGGAGTTGACGAAGCGGACCGTGATGTCGCCGGTCACCGGAACGGGCCGGTCGAACCCGACCGGCTGCAGGTTTGGCAGGACGCGGAACGCGTCGGCCTCGGTGAACAGCGGCAGTGCGGGGCTGTGCTTCGTGTAGCCGTGCCGGTTGGCCTCGCGCGCGTCTTCCTCGGCCAGCCGCCCCGCGTCGGGCAGGACGATCTTGCAGAGGTCCGCCGTCCCCGGCGTGCAGAAGACGCGGCCGCGGAACCCCTGGGCGAACAGCCGCGGCAGGTAGCCCGAATGATCGATGTGCGCGTGGGTGAGGACGACGGCCTGGATGCTGTCGGCCGGAACCGGCAGCGGGGCCCAGTTGCGGAGCCGAAGCTCCTTGAGGCCCTGGAACAGGCCGCAATCGACCAGGATGCGCGAGCCGTTGACCTCGAGCAGGTACTTGGAACCGGTCACGGAGCGGGCGGCGCCGAGGAACGTCAATGATGGCATAGGAAAGAAGGCTCAGGACTCAGGGCTCAGGGACGATTCAAGATGCCGCGTTGGACTCTTCACTCCGCAAACACCGCGACCTGCCCGCCCGTGTGCCAGAAGAGGACGGTGTCCTCCGGGCGGAACCGGCCTTCGCGAATCCAGCCGACGAGGCCGGCCAGCGCCTTGGCGGTGTAGGTGTGGTCGACGACGAGCGCCTGCGTGCGCGCGAGGAGTGCCTGGACCTCGCGCGAGAGGGGCGTCGGGATGCCGTATCCCTCGCCGATGAAGCGATCGTCCGCCTCGATGGGCCGCGCGGACGCGAGCGCGCGGCCGTCCACCCCGAGCAGCGTCCCGATGCCCTCGATGATCGAGCGCACGGTCGCCTGGATGCCGGCCACGGTTTCGTCGGCGCTGATGCCGATGACGCGCGTCGGCAGGCCGTGCAGCGCGCAGCCCGCGACGAGGCCCGCCTGGGTGCCGCCCGAGGACGTCGAGTGGAAGATGTAGTCGGGAGGCGCGGGCATCTGTGCGGCAAGCTCGCCGACCGCGCGCACGAAGCCCAGCGCGCCGAGCGGCGTGGAGGCGCCGAGCGGGATGACGAGGGGGTGCCGGCCGCCGGCTCGCAGCGCCTGCGCAGCCGCTTCCATCGCGGGCGCCCGCTCCTCGCGCGTCGCCACGTACCGCACCTCTGCGCCGTAGAGCGCGTCGAGCAGCGCATTGCCGCTCAGCCGCGCGGGCGGCGTCCCGTTGGCCACGATGACGCAGTGCATCCCGAGGCGCGCGGCCGCGGCGGCCGTCACCCGGCAGTGGTTCGACTGCACGCCGCCGGTGGTGATGAGCGTATCGGCGCCGTCTGCCTGGGCGCGCGCCGCCACCATCTCGATCTTCCGGACCTTGTTCCCCCCGAACCCGAATGCAATCGCGTCGTCTCGCTTGACGAGAAGACGGGGGATGGCAAGGCTGGAGCCTTGTCCCGCGCCTGCGTGGAGCGCCTCGCGAAAGCGGGCGAGTTCCTCGACGGGCGTCGGGTAATGCGCGAGCGACACTGAGGGGAGCGCGCGGAGCGCGTCGAGCGCAATCTGGGCGTGCATGACGTCCGACATTCTACAACTGGTTACCAACTCCTGGCGGCCGCCCGGCACGGGCCCCCGGCGGCCGCCTGTTATACTTCGGCCTCGTGAACCTGTTCCTGGAATCGCTGCGGTCCGGCGACCTGCTGCTGGCCGCCGAGTTGCGCCCGCCTCGGGCCGAACTCGCGTCGGCCGACGGCATGGACGCCTGGATCGACACGTATCACGCGGTCCGCTCGCTCGCCGCCCGCAACACCTTCGTCTTCCTGACCGACAGCGCCGTTGGCGTCCCCGAGGAGGACAACCTCCGGCACCTCACCGTGAACCTGGGCGACGACACGCCGCTCCAGCACGTCGTGCCGTTTCTCACGAGCAAGCACCCGCTCGACTACTGCCTGTCATATGCCGACCGCGCCCGCCAGCACGGGTTCGAGTCGCTCGTCGTCCTTGGAGGCGACCATAGCGTCGGCGCGCCCCGGTCGGTGGAGCACGCGTGGCAGTTGCGGCTGGCCATCCGGGAGCGGGGATCGGATCTCGTTCTCGGCGGCTGGGCCAACCCTCACCGCGATGCCGCGCGGCAGGTGGGGTACCTCTTGGACGCCGACTTCAACGCCAGCTTCTACCTGACGCAGGTCGTGTCGCACCACGACCCGGCGCCCGTCGCCCGCTTCATCGAGGAAGCGGACCGCCGCGGCCTGGCGATGCCGGGCGTATTCGGCGTCTTCTACTACCGGAGCGCGAACCCGCGCACGCTCGCGCTGCTGCGCGACTTCATCCCCGTGCCCGAGAGCGGGCTGGCGCGCGAGTTCGCGGATGGCGCGACCCCGGACGAGGTGTGCGCCCGCACCATCGCGGCGATGGTGCGCGCCGGCGCCCGGCGCTTCTACATCAGCAACCTGCCGCTGCGCCGCACGCACGCGACGCTCGCGGCTATCAGGGAACGCCTTGGCTGCTAGGCCTCGGGAGTCTTTTTCTGGCAAGACCGGAAAAAATTACAAAAGCGTAAGAGCCGCGGGACGCGCTCTGCGTTACGTGCTGGAGGACGACATGCGCCGGATTCACCCTGTCTCGATCCCTCTTCTTGCCGTCCTCGTCACGTGGTCCACCATCGCCTCCGCCCAGACGCCGCCGCGACCGGCGCCGATCGACCGCCTGCGGGCCAGCATCGAGCGGGTCACCGACAACGTCAACGCCACGTGGGGCATCTACGTGAAGTCGCTGGAAACCGGCGAGGAAATCGCGATCAACGCCGACCGCCAGATGGACACGATGAGCGTGATCAAGATCCCGCTGATGGCCGAGGCCTTCCAGCAGATCAAGGACGGCAAGTTCGCGCTGACCGACAAGTACACGCTGACGAAGGAAGACATTCTCCCGGGCACCGGGGTGCTGCGCAGCCTCGACCCCGGCGACACCTTCACCGTGAAGGACCTGCTGACGCTGATGGTCATCGTCTCGGACAACACGGCGACGGACGTGTTGTACCGGATGGTGGGCGGCCCCGAGGCGGTCAACCGGCGCATGCAGGCCCTCGGCCTCAAGCAGACGGTTGCGCCGGCTCCCGCGCGCGCCTGGTTCGACGCGTTGAACGCCGCACCCAGCCCCGCGCAGTTTCACCGCGAGGCGAAGCACCCCTACGGCCTCTCCACCCCGCGCGAGATCGGGCAGTTGCTCGAGATGATGGAGCGCGGCACGCTGGTGGACAAGGCCTCGTCCGACCTGATGCTGCAAATCCTGCGCGGCCAGATCTACCGCACCCGCATTCCGCGATACCTCAGCGGCTTTCGCGTACCGCACAAGACCGGCGATTTCCTCCCCTACATCGGCAACGACGTGGGCGTCCTCGAGTCGTCCGGCTCGCGCGTCGTCATCAGCATCTTCACCGCCAACCACTTCGGATCCGGCGAGCGCCTCGAGGAGGCGATCGGAAGGGTGGCGGAGCAGGTGGCGGGGTACTTCGGGTACCGCCAGTGAGCCAGGGCATTGACGATTGACGATTGCTGATTGGCGAATGGCGAACGCTCCGCGCGCGCACAGTCGGTCTTCCATTCGTCAATCGGAATTCGCCAATCGCAAATCGTCGATACTGTGGTCCATGTCGCACTTCATAGACTCCATCCCCTTCTCCGGCATCATCCGCATCCGCGACATGATGTACGGCGTCGAGAACCCGTTCCGGCTCGACCAGGGGGACGTGAGCTTCGACGCGCCGGAGACCGTCAAGCGCGCGATGGTCAAGGCCATCGAGGACAACCGGTCGCATTACCTGCAAACGGCCGGCGTCCCGCGGCTCCAGGAACTGCTCGCGGACAAGCTGCGCGGGAAGAACGGCATCGCGGTCGGTTCCCCGGACGAGGTGTTGGTCACCAACGGGGGGATCCATGCGCTCTACCTGCTCTTCCAGGCGATGCTCGAGCCGGGCGACGAGGTGATCATCCCCGACCCGCAGTGGCCGCCAACCGCCGGCACCATCGTCGCCGCGCACGGCGTGCCCGTCCGGAGCCCGCTGCACGAGGACCGCGGCTGGCGCCTGGACGCGGAGGAGGTCGAGGCGCGCGTCACGCCCCGCACACGGGCCATCTACCTCAACTCGCCGCACAACCCGACGGGCGGCGTCCTCGAGCGCGAGGACCTCGAGGCGATCGCCGACATCGCCCGGCGCCGCAGCCTGCTCGTCGTCTCCGACGAGGCGTACGAGGACGTGGTCTTCGATGGCGAGCACGTGAGCATCGCCTCGCTCGAGGGCATGTACGCCCGCACGGTCCCGGTCTACACGTTCAGCAAGACCTACGCGATGACCGGTCTGCGCCTTGGCTACCTGGCGATCGCGGACGAGGCGCTGCGCGCCAGGGTGCGGAAACTCCTCTTCTTCACGTCCAGCAATGTCTCGTCGGTGGTGCAGTACGGGGGCATCGGCGCGCTGGAAGGCTCGCAGGATGTGGTCGCCGAGTACCGGCGGGAGCTGCGGGAGCGCCGCGATCTGTTCTACGCGGGGATTGGTGGAGGCGGCATCTTCTCGGGCGCGCCGCCGGCGGGGGCGTTCTACGCGTTCGTGAGATTCGATCGCGAGTGGCGGAAGTACGCAAAGCTGGAGCTTTGCGCCACGTCTGAGAAACAGCCTCAGACAGGTGTGGGGCAAAGCTCCCCGCCTCCGCGCGGAGCGCTACGGCATGGCCCCGCCGAAGCCTCGGCGAAGGCGGGCAGCTTTGCCGGTGCCGAGTCCTGGGCGATCACCGAGTACCTGATCGGCCGCGGGCGGATCGGGTGCATCCCGGGCGCGGACTTCGGCCCGGGCGGCGAGGGGTACCTGCGCTTCTGCTTCGCGCGCGATCGGCAGGAACTGACCGGCGCGCTGGACTCACTGGGGCGGCTGTTCGCCTCCCGCTGACGGCTTGGACGCCGCTGACGCCCCTTCCAGCTGCGTCGCGCGCGCCGCAATCGCTTCCGCGTGGCGTGCGGACGGCTCCATCGACAGGTAGTGCCGGTAGGCCGTTGCTGCCTCCGCGCCGTGACCAAGCTTGTCCTCGCTGGCGGCGAGCGCCAGGTAGAAGCTCGAGTCCTCGGGCTTTTGCCCGATCGCCTCGCGGTATCGAGCAACCGCTTCCTCTTCGCGCCCCGCCCGGTGCAGCGACTGGGCCAGGTTGAAGAGGGTGGCATAGTCGCCCGGAAACAGCTTCGACGCCTCGGCGTAGTCCTGCGCCGCCTTGTCCCACTGCCCCATCAGCCCTTCGGCCCGCGCGAGATTGAAGCGATAGGCCCAGCGCGCAGGGTCCAGTTCGACCGCTTTCTGCAGCAGCGGAACCGCTTCCGACGTGCGTCCCAGCCGCACCAGCACCTGGCCCGCGTTGCTGTAGGGTTCCGCGTGAGCGGGCTCGAACCCGATCTGCGCCTTGAAGTGCTCGAGCGCCGCATCGTAGTCGCCGCCCTCGTATTCGCGACGCCCTGCAGCCGGCGCGTCCACGAAGGGGACGATCGTCGGCACGCGCCACCCCAACTTGAGCGACGAGGTGTCGTCGCCCTTCAGGAAGCGGACCAGCGGCACCGGCGTCGAGGGCTGCGCCGCCTTGGTGGTGGAGGCGCTCGCTCCCGACGTCACCCAGAGCCAACCGGCCGGCGCGCCGATGGACACGAGGGCGATCGCGGCTGCGATGGCGAGGCGGCGGGAATGGCCGCCACGCACCTGCGACCGCTGGCGGGGCGCCACGATGGCGACCGGTTCCCGCGCGCCACACCTCGGGCACTTCTCGCGGCGCCCGTCGTACCGAACGTTGCACCGACCACAACGAACCGCTTCGGTCATCGCCTGATCTCGCGCCAGGACAGGATTCGCACACCCACCTGGCCCACGCCGTTGTTGAAGTCGTTGGGATCGCCGAACGCCTCGACGTTGGCGCTCGATCCGCTGCTGGTGGCGAAGTAGAGGTGCTGGTCCACGACGAACGGCGCGGTAGCGCGGCCGGTCCCGCTCTTGATCGGCGCCAGCGTCACCTTGTTGCCGCCGTTCCCTCCGCCGCCGCTGGAAGTCGTGTCTATCGGCGGGTAGCCGTTCGTGCCCTTGTAAGTGATCGCGTACAGCTGGTAGGTCGGCTCGGCGCTCGCCGTCGCCGCCTCGGTCGTCGTCGTGAAGAAGACGATTTCTCCGGCGACCGACGGCGACGTGGAGGGCCGCTCGCCCGACGGGATGCCGACCGGCTTGTTCTTGACGTCGTTGACGACCGGGCTCTCCGGGGTGAGGTTGGTGACCGTCGCCAGGTCGAACGCGGTGAAGGCGTCGGCCACCGTGCCGCCGCTGTCCCGGATGCCGTAGAGCTTGAAGGTGCCGGTGCCGAAAGTGGTCGCCGGCGATGACGGCAGCATGTCGCTGCCGGTGGCGAAGAAGATGTACTGCGCCGCGCTGCCCACCCACATCAGTGCCGACGAGGCGTAGATCGGCTGGGACGTGGACTTGAGCACGGTCTTCGTGATGGCGCCCGACGAGTTGAAGTCGAAGCGGTAGTAGTTGCCCTGCAGGTCGCCCATGTAGGCCTTCTTGGCGACGTACGAGCCGTAGTCGCTCGTGACCGTCGGGTCGGCCTGCAAGCCGTTCTTCGGGCGGTTGCCACCGGCATCACCCACGTCGAGGCAGCCGCTGCCCGTGCATCCCGACCCGCCGGCGTTTCCAACCAGCTTTCCGGTGGCGAGATTGATCAGGTAGAACGTATGCCCGACGCCCCCGACACCGGACCGGGCCGGCAGGACGTCCGGCGACGAGCTCTGGTCCGCTTCCGGCGGGAAGTAGCCCGACCCGACGATGGCCGCGTTCACGGAGCGCGTCATGTCGAGCGCGCCGACGGCCGGGTCGGACCAGGTGAAGCCCATCTTCTTCTCGGCCGTGCTCGCCGACGACAGGAGATCGCCGAAGAACTTGACCCGGCCGAACGACGTCGTGTCGGCCGCGACCACTCGCTTGGCCACGAGGGTGGGATCGAACTGCGCGTAGTCGGGGAAGGACCACAGGAACGCGATGCGATCGGGCGAGTTGAACGACCCGATCACGGCGTTGTGGTCGTCGCTATCCGGCGCAGGCCCTCCCATCCCGGCCTCGGTCACGTCGAAGGCCTGGTAGAAGGTGCCGCCCCATCCCTCGCCGATGATGAGCAGGGACTTCCACACGCCGCCCATCTTCACCTCGGCGATCTTCGGCGAGTGATCCACGAAGTAGGAGAACTCGTACGGCGACTGGCCGTCGAACAGCGTCTGCAGCTTCGGCAGCAGGTTGTACGGGATGAAGGCCCACACTTCGTAGCCGGTCCGCGCGTCGATCGCGTGGAGCATCCCGTCGTTGGCGCCCACGAAGATGATGCTTCGGCGATCCTTGTGCTTGCCCGCGTACGAATCCGCCACGTCGGTGCGACCGTAGTCGTCGTCCGGCGGCGGATCGAGCGACGGCGGATCCATCACGGCCGGCGTGGAGCTGATGATCGCGCCGAGCGGAAGGCCCCGCACCAGGGTCACGAGCCAGGGAGCCATACCGGCCTTGCCTGCGGGCAGCGCGAGCGCGCCGGCGAAACTCGGGAGGTTGGCCACGTCAAAGGGAGTCAGCACGGTACTCCCCGGAAGCTGCGTGTAGATGTTGCGGGAGGCGGGATCGCTGTGCGTCCGCGCCATGCCGGCCAGGTACGAGCGCCCGTCGCGATCGGGCCAAAGAGGCGTCCCGTCTTTCGTGAAGTTGTAGCCGGACGGCTTTGACGAGTCGGCGACTGGCTTGAACACGCGGAACGCGCGCAGCCGTCCCTCGAAGCCGGGATTCCACGATTCGCTGTCAGGTGCCAGCGAGTTCCGGCCCAGGGCGAACGACGCCGTCAGCATGATGTTGTTGCGCTGTGGAATCACGTTGCCCTGCACGGTCTTGATCACGCTCTCCGTGAGCGCCACGCCGCTCGCCGACTCCGCGTTGTCGAGGTTCACCGTGCCGATGACCGGGCTCACCAGCGGATACTCGCTCGCCTTGCCGGCATCGAACTCGCCCGAGCGCTGGCACCCCGCCTGGAGGGCCAGGTTGATGACGCGCTCCACACCCTCGGCCGTGTTCGCCCTCGAGTAGAGCCCACCGCTCGACGTCGCGATGAGCTGCAGCTGGCTTTCCTCCTTGGGATTGACGCCGACGACGAAGATCGGGACCCGCCTGGTCGCGCCGCCGGCAGTGACCGACAGGAACGTTGCCGCCTTGGAGGCCGGATCGCCCGAGTAGTCCTTCCCGCCCGCGATGAGCACGACGACCGTGTTCCGGGCCGCGGCCAGGCCGGTGTCGGCACCCATCGCCCGCTCCACTTCTTTCCGCGCGTCGTCGAGCGTCAGCGCCAGCGGCCGGTCTTCCATCGTCGCGCTCGGACGGCCCGTGGCAATCAACGGGCTCTGCAGGAGCGGCTTGTTGAAGACGTTGGCGAGCAGGGAGGTTGCGGTGTTCGCCGCGGAGGGCGCGTAGGCGCCGAGCGGCGCGGCGGCCGCCGCATTCGCTCCGCCGTTGGTCGCCGGGTTGAACGCGACCCAGCCCGGCCCGACGTTGCACGGCGCCTTGTCGTAGTCCGCCCAGAGAGGCAGCCCGCTGCTGTTGAGGACCTGGACCTTGCTGCAAGGGATCTGGTTCGACGGCGCGAGCCGCCAGGCGGGCGTGTTCTGACGCAGCCGCACGAGGCCGAAGTGCAGCCGCGGGTTGCCGCTGCGCGTCAGCGCGAGCGCGACGCCCGCGCGCGCCACCTCCAGTCGAGTGCGACCGCAGGGCGACACCGCGGGGTCGTACCACGAGACGCCGCTCGCCGAGAACGTGCCGTCCGCTTCCACCTTCAGGCCAGTGAACGACCGGCCGTACGTCGCCTGGCTGGGGGGCACGCCGAGCGTGGTCGCCATCGAGTTGTCCGCGGCCCGCGTGTAGACGACCGGGTCGCAGTACACGTTGCCGCCGTTCGTGGCGTCGTAGAGCATCTCGAACGACGTGTCGAACACGATGACGATGCGCGGCGGCACCCGCTTGAGCGAGATCAGCGGGTCCAGCTGCGCTTGCGCCAAAGGCGCGGCGAGCAGGCAGATGAGCAGGGCGGCGGCGCTTCGGGCGCTTCCCCGCCGGACGGTGTCGTTGGTGCGTGTCGTTGTGGGCTTCACGTGATGCCTCTGTCGGTGCCGGGCCTACTGAACCACCAGGCCGCTGCCGCTGCCGATTCCCATCTTCATCTCGCTGAGCGCGGCACCCGGCGTCTGGACGGCGGCCTTGCGGGCGCGCTGGTTCCATTCCTCCTGGCCGCGCTGTGCGATGTAGCCCCGCTCGATTTCCGTCGAGGAGGTCCGCGCGATCGTCGTCTCGATGACCTTCCGGCTGCCGCCGGCACCCCACGCGATCGCATGAAGGGTGAGCACGCCGTTGCCGTCGATCAGGGGGTTGTTGTCGTTTTCGGAGGGGTCGTCCGCGACGTACACCGCGACGTAGACCGGGCTGTCCACGCCGTCAGGGAGGATGGCCGACAGCGGGCCGTAAGCGTACAGCTGCCAGCGCGGGTTGTTCTGCCCCCAGACGGCCACCGCGTCGGTCTGCGCCTGCAGGCTGTCGCGCTCCCGCATCACGTCGATGCTGGTGCCGTCGGGCAGCGTGACGTTGGTCGGGCCCTCGGTGAAGCTCGACTGGAGGTTGCCCCCGTTGCTGATCAACTGGTTCCACTGCGAGACCGTGAGGATGTCCTGCACGACCCGCTCGACCGCGGCGTCCGCTCCGTACAGCGTTTCCTGCGAGTGGCGGTAGTTGGCCGTCAGCATCGTCTCGCCAGATGTGACCATGACGAGCGACAGCACGAGCGCGGTGAGCAGGATGGTCGACAGGAGGACGACCACCAGCGCGATGCCGCTCTCGTTGCGGAGCCCGGGCTTCGGCCGCCGGGTGCCTGCTTGTATGCGCACGTTTTCTTCTCCGCTAGCGGACGAGGTTCATGTTCCGGGGAGCGACCTCGAACGACATCGAGTAGTCCGGGACCCGCTGGTACGCACTGCTCGAGGTTCCCGGGTTGACGAACAGCGTCTGACCTGACGGGTTGGTGCCCCGCAGTTCCTGCAGGCCGGCCTGCATGCGCAAGTCGACGCGGACCTTCCGCACCCGATACAGATCGGCGTCGAAGCGGTTGGGCGCGGTGCCGCATGCCGGACCGTCGGTCAGCATGCCCTCGGTCAACTCCACGAGCGAGCTGCCGTTGGACGGCAGGACGGGCAGTATCGGGTTCCCCGCGGCGTTGATGATGCAGTTGGCGGTGCCGGTGACCGGCCGGGGCGCGAGCGGCGGGTTCGGGTCGCCGAAATACGTGAAGCGCACCTGGACTGAGTTGTCGACGATCGGCAGATCCTCTATCGCGCCGTCGTAGTGGTGCAGCTTGGAGCCCGGCTGGTTCTGCCAATACACGTGGGTCTCGACCATGGCGATTCGCGCGTGCTCGGTCTCCGAGTAGGCCTTTGACAGGTCCTTGCTGGCGTTGAGCGTGTTGTTGTGCTGCAGGTGGCCCTCGGTTCCCGTCGTCTGCACCTGCGTGATGGTGAAGAAGTCGTAGGTCCCGGTGTCGTCGAAGATCAGCACCCGCATTCCTTCTTTGAAGCCGCACAGGTTGTCCATCGGGATGACCTCGGGACAGCCGGGCTGGGCCTTGACCTTCACTTCCGCCGACGTGCTCGGCATGGTGCTGCTGACGTCGGTCTGTGATGCCGTGTCGGGGACGTAGGCGATCGAGATGCGGTTGTTGAAGTACGACATCTCCGGGTCGGGGCTGAGCGATCCCATCCGCATCGGCAGGATGGGCGGGAAGAAGTTGGCGAGCGCCCCGGCGAGCGTGCCGGAGTACGTGCCCGCGCCGGCCATCAGCAGGTCCTTCTCGATCGAATCCGCGGCGATGCGCATCCGTTCCTGCATGTCCGCGACTTCCGGCTGCGTCTTGGAGATGCCGCGGCCAGGATCGACGACCGTGAAGATCGTGCCCACGACGCCGAGCATGATCGCCGTCGAGATGAGCATCTCGACCAGCGTGAAACCGCGATTGCCGCTCGATACCCGAATTGGTTCGGGGTGTGGCCGGCTTCCGCAATCTGCCGTACGCATTCGCGCGCTCATTGGGCTTTCCTCGTCTTCACGGACACCAGGTGCGCGTCCTGTCCCCACCGGGGCTGACCGGCCTGGTTCATGGCCGCCTGGCGGACGGTCGTGACGTGGACTTCGAAGACCAGCGTGTTGTTCGGGTTGGTTGGCAGCGGGGTGATCGCCCAGCGCCGGATATAGAACGTGTTCTGCGGCATGCCCGTATTGCCCACCCACACGCCGTTGACGTCGAGGTAATCCACGTAGCCGGGCGTGTCGGCGTCCAGCGTGGCCCCGGGCGACGGGTTCAGCCCGCGGCCTCCGCCGGTCGGCATCGGGAAGCTGAGGTCCGTCGACAAGTCGGAGACGGGCAGGCCGAGGTTCGACGAGTTCTGGTCGAAGCCCCACGTGAGCGACTTCAGCTGCTCCATCTTCGCCATGGCGAGCATCGTCGTCGACGTCTGGCTCTTGGCCGCGAAGTTGGCCTTGGTCGCCACGGCGAACAGCTGCGCGACGCTCAAGGACGCGAACGCAAGGATGCCCAGCGCGACCATCACCTCGATCAGCGAGAAGCCCGAGGCGGGCGCCTGCATCCGGCCACGCAACGCGCGACCGCGAGGCCGCGATGCGTTACTCAGTGACGACTCGGCCGAGGTTGTTGACATTGATCGTCTTCGTGTAGGCATTGGAGCTCACCGTCACCGGAACCGACGCGAAGGGCTGGGCGACGCCGCCGACAACGCGCGTCACGCGGCCGTCCGGCCCGAACTGCAGCACCAGGTTGGGGTCGGCCGCCGAAAGCTTGATGAACGTGTTGACGAACTGCACCGGACCGTCGTACCGCGGCTGCGCGGGGACCTGGTAAGCGGCATCCTTCGCCGGCGGGTACGGGTAGGTGTCCGTGTTGCAGCGGTCTCCCTCTGGGAAGCCCGCCTCCACGATCCGAAGCTGGTTGGCGGCGGGGCAGTTGAAGCGCACCTGGAGCGGCCGGTTGACGGCAACTGCCCGGAGGCGCGCGGTCTGAAGGACCTGCCGCACCTCGCTGGCGGCGTTGTTCACGCGCACCCGCTCGCCCATGCCAATCGACGGGATCGCGATCCCGAGCACGATGGCCAGGAGGCCGACGATGACCATCAACTCGACCAGCGAAAAGCCGCCGCGTCCTGCCTGTCTCGCCCGCATATGCACTCCTCGCAAACCTGGAGGTTTGCGCCACGTCCTCGACTGGAGGTTTGCGCCACGTCCTCGACTGGAAGGTGCGCCAGCCTGCCGGATTACTCGCAATCCGGCGGCCGTAACTCAACAGGCGTCCAAGTGGCTGTGTGCGTGATGGTTAGCGGGAAGGGCCGAGTGGAGACGTGCGGGCGGGTAGGCCGACGCGTGTTCCGGTCCGGAACAAGCGATTACGAATTTCGTTTGCCGTTGAGCGTCGAGCGTTGAGCGTCTGATAACGGATCCAGTTTGACGGATCATTCGCTCTTCGTTCTACGTTCTACCTTCTACCTTCTCCGTTCTTCTTTCTACCTTCTACGTTCTACGTTCTCAGTTCTCCGTTCTCCTCCTACCGCCCCCGGTCCTTCCCGTTGCGCTCGCGCTGTTGCCGGCGTTCGGGATCGAGGGTGGAGGTGATGCGGAGGATTCTCCCGCCAGACTGGTTGACGATGTAGAGCTCGCCGTCGGCGTCGATGCCGAAGGCGCTGATGGTGCGGAGTTCGTCTACGCCGCCGAGTTCCGCGGTGTGCTCCACGAGGTCCTCCGCGCTCGCCTCGCCTGTCGCGCGGTCCACCGAGAAACGCAGCGACCAGACGCGGCCGAGGAGGTCG
Source organism: uncultured Acidobacteriota bacterium (assembly GCA_963724775.1). GTDB lineage: Bacteria > Acidobacteriota > Vicinamibacteria > Vicinamibacterales > Fen-181 > CAVRWB01. Next base: position 81,979 of record CAVRWB010000004.1, on the reverse strand, counting down.
GCGAAGAAGTACCGGCCGCGGTACGCGGAGCCGAGCGCGAAGCCGCGGTAGACGAACCCCCCAATCACGCAGATCCCCTCGCGGTGGTCGGTACTGGAAGACCGGGTCCGCGAGCGGCGAGAAGGCGGGAGGCGCGGTGGTGACGTTCAAGTGCGATCCCTCCCTGATGCGCCACCCGTAGTTGCGCCCCCCCTTGTTCGGCGGCTCGTAGTCGATCTCCTCGTATGCGTTCTGCCCGACATCGCCGATGACGATCGCCCCCGTGCCGCCGCGCGCCGGGTCGTCGAAGCTGAAGCGCCAGGGGTTTCGCAGGCCGAACGACCAGACCTCGGGCAGGGCGGCGATCGCCTGGCGCCCGACGTAGGGGTTGTCGGGCGGCACCTGGAAGCCCTTTGAATCCCCATCCGGCACGGATACGTCGATGCGCAGCATCTTCCCGAGCAGCGTCGCGCCGTCCTGGGCCCGATTCCCGGGATCGTTGCCCGACCCGCCGTCGCCCATGCCGATGTAGAGGAAGCGGTCTGGCCCGAAGGCCACCTGGCCGCCATTGTGGTTCGCAAACGGCTGCCGGATGACGCGCTCGCCGGTGGACCATTGGAGGTCCAGCCGCGACGCGGCGTCGGCCACCAGCCGATTGGCGGCCGACCGCCTGAAGCGGGCAATGACGGTGTCGCCCGACCGGTTGGTGAAGTTGACGTAGAAGCGGCCGCTCGCGGCGTAGTCGGGCGCGAACGCCAGGCCAAGCAGGCCCTGCTCGCCGCCGCTCACCACGGCCTGGGAGAGATCGAGGAAGTCGTTGGCGCGGAGGACCCCGTCATCGAGCACGCGAATGCGCCCGCCCTGCTCGACCACGTACTGCACGGCCGGGTCCACCGGGTCCTGCACGAAGCCGAGCGGCTGGTTCAAGCCGTCGGCGACGACGAGGGAGCGAAGCTGCGGGGCGGCCGGCGACAGCAGGCCCAACACGATCGCAGCTGCCGCGAACGGGAGGCGGATGGGGGGCATGGGGGCTGCCTCACCTAAACGGAACGAACGAAGAACGGAGAACGGAGAACGGAGAACGGAGAACGGAGAAACAGTACACCGTCCCGCCAACGATTCCCTTGCTGACGACGTCTTCTACGTTCTCACTTCCTCGTTCTCACTTCAACGTTCGGAAATGTCGAGCTAGCGGATGTGGCGTCCTCCGTCCACGCGGATGGTCTCTCCCGTGATGAAGTCGCTGTCCACCAGGGCCGCGACGGTCTTGGCGATCTCCTCGCCGCCGCCCCACCGCCCGAGCGGCGTGGCCTTCTCGACCGCCTCGAACTCCTCCGCCGTCAGGCTGTCGGGGGCAAGGATCGGCCCGGGAGCCACGGCGTTGACGAGGATTCGGTCTTCGGCCAGTTCCAACGCGAGCGCCTCGGTGAGGCCCATCACCGCCTTCTTGGCCACGTAGTACGGCAGGTAGCCCTTGTATCGAGGCCGCTCGCTGACGGCCAGCCAGTCGGAGAAGTTGACGATGCGTCCGCCGCCCTGTGATCGCATGTGCGGCGCCGCCGCGAGCGCGAGCGCGAGGGCGCACGTCACCTCGACGTCCACGCATCGGCGCAGGTGCGCGGTGGTGAGCGAGGCGAACGGGATGGCCTCGTAGATCGACGCCATGTTCACGAGGACGTCCAGCCGGCCGAACTCGCGGACGATTTCCTCGACCATCGCCTCGCACTGGCCGTCTGCCGTCAGGTCGGCCTGCCGGACCAGGCTTCGGCGACCCAGGGCGCGCACGGCTTCGGATGTCGCCACAGCCTCGTCACGCGAGCGGTTGTAGGAGAGGGCGATGTGGGCGCCGCGCCGCGCCAGGTCCAGGGCAACCGTGGCACCGATGCGCTTCCCGCCGGTGAGGAGGACGACGCGGTCCTTCAGCTCCATGTCGTTGACCAGGCAGAATCTCAACCGCCGAGACGCCGAGAACGCAGAGGCATCACGTTGATGGCTCTCTGCGCTCTCTGCGTCGCTCCGCCGGACGTGAGAACCGAGAATCTGGAACTTCTCAGTTCTACGTTCTCAGTTCTACGTTCTACGTTCTCAGTTCGTACCGCCCGTCACCAACTTCCCTTCCGTGTCGTAGACATCCACCGTGCCGAACTTCTTGAGGATGTCGCCGATCACCTTCCCCTCGCCAACGGCGACGATCTGGAGGCGCGACGGGTCGAAGTACTTCTTCGCGGCCGCCTGCACCTGCTGCTCGGTGATCGCCATCACGCGCTCCGGGTACTTGTCCCAGTAGTCCGCGGGCAGCTGGTAGAGCCAGCTGGTCATGTAGTTCGACAGGATGGCGGTGGGTGACTCCAGCGACAGCGCGAAACTCGCCACCATCGACCGCTTCTTGTCCTGGAACTCCTTGGCCGGGATGGTCTCGTCGCGCAGCCGCGCGATCTCCTTCACCATCTCGCCGAGCGCCGGCTCCGTCACCTCGGTCCGGACGCTCGTCGAAGCGAGCCAGTAGCCGCGGTAGCGCGGCGCCGCCACGCTGGAGTACGCCCCGTACGTGAAGCCTTTGTCCTCGCGCAGGTTGATGAACAGGCGCCCGGTCGGGCCGCCGCCGATGATGTTGTTGGTCAGCGACAGCACGTCGTAGTCCGGGCTGGTCCGCGTGATCGACTGCGTGCCGACCGCGAGGAACGTCTGTACCGAGTTGGCGCGGTTGACGAGGTACACCTTGGCCGGCCCGATCTGCGCCGGATTCCGTCACCGCCGGCCGCGAGCTCCCCTTCTTCTTCCAGGCCGCCAGCTTCGCTTCGAGCTTCGCCTTGGCCTCGGCCAGCGTGATGTCGCCCGCGACGCCAATCACCGCGAAGTCCGGCACGTAACGCGCCGCGTGGAACGCCACGAGCGCGTCCCGCGTGATCTTGTCCAGCTCGGACGCCGAGAACGCCACCCGGCCGCCCGGGTGGGCGCCGAACACCGCGCGGGCGAACATCTCCTGGGCGAGGAAGCCCGGGTTGGCACGCGACTGCGCCAACACGGCCTTCGTCCGCGTCTTGTACCGCGCCAGCTCCTCCTCGGGGAACGTCGGGTTGAGGAGGAGGTCGGCCGTCAGGTCCAGCACCTTGTCGAAGTTCTCGGTCAGCCCGCCGCCCGTGATCTGCACGGTCTCGCCCGCCATGCCCGCCGAGGCGCTGACGTTGGCGGCAAGCCTCTCCAGCTCCGTGGAAATCTGCTGCGAGGTCCTCGTCTTCGTGCCCTCGCGCAACAGCGTCGCGGTGAGCTGCGCCGTGCCGGGCGCGCCCTCCGGGTCGAAGTAGCCGCCCGCGCCGGAAATCTCGATGCGCATCGAGACCTGCGGCAGGCGATGGTCTTCAATCACCAGCAGGTGGGCGCCGTTGGACAGGGCGGCTTCCTGCGGCCGCGGCAGCTTCACCTTGAGGATCTCGTTCGACACGGGCGCCTTGCCCTTGATGATGACGCCCTTCATCGACTGCGGGGCGGGCGGGGGCGCCTGCGCGAACACCGCCGACAGCGGCAGCGCGGCGAACAGTGCGACAGCCAGGAGTCGCTTGGACATCAGAGGCCTCCCTTCTGGCCGGCCGCCGCGGCCGCCGGGTTCGTGATCACCACGGTCCGGTTCTCGGGAACCAGGTACTGCTTCGCCACGCGCTGCACGTCGGCCGCCGTCACCTTCATCGTCCGGTCGGCGCGCGTGTTGATGAGCCCCGGGTCGCCGTAGTAGACCGCGTACTGCGACAGCAGCATCGCGCGGTAGAGCGAGCTGCCCAGGCGTCCCACCATCTGGCTGCGCGCGATGTTGCGCGCCTTCTCCATCTCCCAGTCCTCGATCGCGCCGGTCTTGATCCGCTCGATCTCGGCGTACACAGCCGCCTCGAGGTCCGCGACGGCCTTGCCCGGCGCCAGCAGCCCCTGGATGGCGAACAGCCCGGGACCCCGCGACTCCTGCGCCATGCCGTAGAGCGAGGTCGCCAGCTGCTTCTGCCGGACGATGTTCTCGTAGAAGCGCGACGCGCGGCCGCTGGAGAGGATCGTGCCGAGGACGTCGAGCGCGTCGTAGTCCGCGTCGATCCCGTTCGGGATGTGGTAGACCGCGTCGAAGCGGACGGCCCGCGCGAGGCGATCGTCCAGGACCTGCCGCTTCTCCTGCTTCTGCGGCGGCTCGGTCATGTCCGGCTCGGGCGGCGGCGTCTGCGAGGGGATGGACTCGAAGTACTGCCGCACCTTCGCGAGGCACTCCTGCGCCTTCACGTCGCCGACGATCGCCATGACGGCGTTGTTCGGCGCGTAGTAGGTCCGGAAGAACGCCTGGACGTCCTCGACCGTGGCGGCGCTCAAGTCCGCCATCGACCCGATCACCGAGTGCTTGTAGTTGAAGTTCTCGTACGCCAGGTCCTCCAGCACCTCGTCGGTCTTGCCGTAGGCCTGGTTGTCGACGCCCTGGCGCCGCTCTTCCTGCACCGTGTCGATCTGGTTCTTCAGGTTTTCCTTGGTGATGCCCGCCGCGAGGGTGCGCATGCGGTCCGCCTCGAGGAAGAGGCCGAGATCGAGCTGGTTGGCGGGAAGCGCCTCGAAGTAGTTGGTGCGGTCCTTGTTCGTGGACCCGTTCATGTTCCCGCCGTTGTTGTAGACGAGCATGAAGTGCTCGCCGCTGCCGACGTTCTCCGACCCCTTGAACATCATGTGTTCGAAGAGGTGCGCGAATCCGGTGCGTCCCTTCCGCTCGTTGCGCGACCCCACGTTGTAGGTCAGCGCGATGGAGTAGACCGGCGCCGTATGGTCCTCGGCGATGATGACCCGCAGCCCGTTCTTCAGCTTGGTGTCGGTGAACTGCACCTTGGGCGCCGTGACGGCCCAAAGCGTCGCGCCGAGCAGCACCGCGATCACGATCGCGGCCAGCGCTCCCCGTAACAAACGATTCATGAGTGCCTCCTTGAAGCAGGCCTGAAGGCCTGCTCCTTCCGACGATTCTCGGCCCACTGTCTCTGAGGCTGCACAGCCGAGGATCTTCGGAAGGCACAGGGCGGGAGGCCTGTGATACCAGCTGACCACCGACAGGCGGGACGCCTGTCCTACTGCCTACTGCCTACTGCCTACTACTCCTCGTCCCTGTCGATCCCCCTCACGAATGCCGCGCGGCGCGGCGGCGGCATCGGCGAGCGGTCGCCCCGCATCGCCTTCCAGATGATCTCGTTCAGCTCGAGGTCCGGCGCGCGGTCGGGCGCGCTGAAGTCCATGCGCGCGGACGCCGCGGCGCCCGGCGCCTTCGGCCCGTTGCGCTCGTCGAGCGGAACGCGTGCCGGCAGCGCCTTGTAAGGCGTGCGGACGGGCGTCCCGCCGAACGCATGATAGAGCGGCGTCGCGGCGGCATCGGTCCTGGCTCATCGGCGGAAGGCCGAGAATCAGCTCGATCGTGCGCAGGACGGAGGAGGTCGTGTAGAGCGTGCTGTCCACGATGCCCCGCTTGACGAACGGGCTCGCCACCAGCAGGACGGAGCGGTGCGCGTCCACGTGGTCCGGCCCGTTCTGGGCATCGTCCTCCAGGACGAAGATCGCCGACTCCTTCCAGTAGCGGCTGCGCGAGATCGCCTCCACGATGCGGCCGAGGGCGGCGTCGTTGTCGGCCACCATCGCCCGCGGCGTGTGCGAGCCCTCCCTGGTTCCGGCGGTGTGGTCGCGCGGCAGACGCATCACTGTGAGGCGCGGCAACTGCCGGTTCGTCTCGAACTGCCGGAAGGCCGCCAGCCAGAGGTCGGCGCGGCGCGCATCCGTGATGTCCATGTCGAACGGCGGGAAGTCCGGGTCGATCCGGCCGTCGAGACCGGGAACCGTGGCCTTGAGCGGCGAGGTGCGGTCGCGGAAATCGTCGCCGTGGAGGACGAACTCGCCGTAGCTGCGGACCGACAGGCCCGCGCGGCGGCATGCGTCCCAGATGTAGCCATCCGCCGGCGCGGCGAGGTTGCCGTAGGGGTTGCGCATCGCGCCGCCGCCCTCGCTGAGATACGCGCCGCCCCGGCTGGCGTAGTTCGCCGGCCAGATCTTCTCCACCGCGTCGGTCGCGTAGGCGCCCGTCGAGAACGCGTGGCCGTCGTAGCTCACCTCCGCGTCCACGTAGAAGTTGTCGAAGAGCGCGAACTGGCTGGTCATCGCGTGGGCGTTCGGCGTGATCTCCTCACCGAAGAGGCACAGCGAGGGATCGCCGTTCCCCGCCTTCACGTCGCCGAGCACCTGGTCGTAGGTGCGGTTCTCCCTGATGATGTAGAAGACGTGCTTGATGGGAGAGGAATTCCCCACCTGCCGCGGAATGGCCGAGCCGATCGGCGCGTCGGCCGGCGCCAGGCGCGTCGCGTCGGAGTAGGGGGTGAGCGAGTACACCTGCTTGGTCATGCCCGCGAGGATCTCGGCGTCCGGGAACGGCAGAGCGGAGAGCGCGCCCGTCAACAGGCCGGCGATGTACTGGTCGTTCCGGCCCGAGAGCGGCGTCGGCCCCGACGGGTTGGCCTTCGACTGCAGCCCCTTGCCGCTCAGGACGTACACCTGCTTTCCCAACGGGTCGAACCCCACGCCCGTCGGGTACCAACCGGCGGGAATGAAGCCCGACACCTGGCTGGCGCCAGGCTTCGAGACGTCCACCACGGCAACCGCGTTGTTGTCCGCGTTGGCGACGAGGAGCGTCCGGCCGTCGGGCGCGACCGCGACCGCGTTGGGCGTCGACCCCGCCGGCGCCTTGGGGTAGAGCGAGACCGAGATTTGCTCCCGCGCCGCGAGTGTCACGGCATCGACTACCCAGACCGTGTTGGTGTTGGCGCAGGCGACGAAGAGCCGTGAGTCGTTCGCCGACAGCGCCATCGCGTTCGGGTGCTCGCCCACCACCGCTTCACCGGCAGGAGCCAGCGTGGCGGCATCGAACGCGAGGACCTTCGCGCCTCCCCATAGCGACACGAACAGGCGGGCGCCATCCGGCGACGAGACGACGGTGTAGCCTTCTGCCGGGAGGTCCACCGTCTTGGTGATCGCTCCGGTGCGCAGGTCGATCGCCACCAGCGCCTGCTCGAGAGCACGGATGACGAAGAGCGTCTTGCCGTCGCGGCTCACGACGAGGCCGCCGCCCAGGGAAGTGGCGGACTTTGGCAGCGCGAACGTGCGCGTGGCGGTCAGGTCGCCGTTCCAGAAGACCAGCTCCTGGACGCTGTCGCGCCCCGTGGAGTAGAGGCGGACGCCGTCGGGATGCCAGGCCAGTCCCAGCCACGCGAACTCGAGCGGGAAGCTGCTCTTCACGGTGAAGCTCGCCGTGTCCACCACCGTGAGCGAGGGCTTCGCGTAGCCATTGTTCGTCACGACGAGGAAACGGCCGTCCGGCGAGGGGGTGAAGGCCAGCGGCAGGTCGCCGACCGCCAGGTGGCGCCCCGCCGGCGCGATGCGCCAGCCATTGGGCAACAGCGTGGCGCCGGTCTCGAGAGGTCCCGGCCGCCGGGCGGCCTCGGCCGCGCGCTGAGCGGCAGGCGTCAATCCCACGTAACCAGCCAGCAGAAGGATGGCGGCGACAACAGCGGCGAGGCGGCTCGTTAGCGACATCGTGGCGTTAGTTTTACCGCAGAGGCGCGGAGAACGCAGAGGAATTCCTCGAAACGTTGAACTCTGCCTCGCTCTTCAGAAGTATCGTGAGGCGAGCGTTCTCGGCGTCTCGGCGGTGAAAACCGTTCAAGCGGACCAGGAAGGCTTTCGCCGTAGCTTTCCGTTTTGCGTCGTGCTACGTGTCCTCGGCCGTTGCCGCCTATTCCTTCAAGTCGATTCCGAAGCGTTCGGCCATCCGGTAGAGCGTCCGGCGATCGATGCCCATCACCTCCGCCGCGCGCGTGCGGTTGCCGCCGACGGCGTCGAGAACGTGCACCAGGTACCGCCGCTCCACCTCGTCGAGCGAGGGCAGGCCGGCGAACAGGCGATCCGCGATCCCCGTGGCGGCGCTGTGGAACGCCTGCGGCAGATCAGACACGTCCACTTCCGAACCGCGGCTGAAGAGCACCAGCCGCTCCACGGTGTTTTCCAGCTCGCGCACGTTGCCGGGCCAGCCGTAGGACGAGAGCGCATCGACGGCCGCCGGGGTGAAAGTGACCACGCGGCCGGCACGGGCGCACGCGTTCTGGAGGAACTGCGCGGCCAGGAGCGGGATGTCGGCGCTGCGTTCCCGCAGCGGCGGCACGCGGATCACGATCACGCTCAAGCGGTAGAACAGGTCCTGCCGGAAGTGCTGCTCGGAGACCTCCTTCTCGAGCTCCACGTTGGTGGCCGCGACCACGCGCACGTCCACGCGCGTGGCCCGGGCCGCGCCGACCGCCCGAAACTCCCCTTCCTCGAGGACGCGGAGCAGTTTCACCTGCAGCGCCGGGGACGTCTCGCCGATCTCGTCGAGAAACACCGTGCCGCCGTTGGCCTGCTCGAAGAGTCCCTTGGTGTCGCTCACCGCACCGGTGAACGACCCTCGCGTGTGACCGAACAACTCGGACTCGAGCAGGCTCTCCGCGATGGCGCCGCAGTTCACCGGGACGAACGGTCGCACGCGGCGGCGGCCGTGGGCATGAATCGCCCGCGCCACGAGCTCCTTGCCGGTGCCGCTCTCGCCGACGATCAGCACCGGCACCGAGGCGTCAGCCGCGTGCGCGATCTGCTTGTAGACGGCGAGCATCGGCGCCGTGCGCCCGAGGAGCCCCGGCGGCCGCGTATCGCGTGCCGGCGGCGACGGGCCCTCCTCGCCGCGCGGCCCCGCCTGCGCGAGCGCGCGTTCGACGGTGGCCTTCACCTCGGTGATGTTGAACGGCTTGCTGATGTAGTCGAAGGCCCCGGCGCGCACGGCGTCGATCGCCGTCTCGAGCGTGCCGAACCCGCTGATGAGCAGCACCTGCCCGACCGCGTTGGCGTCGCGGAACGCGCGCAGGATATCGAGGCCCGACTTGTCGGCGTTGAGGTTGATGTCCGAGATCACCAGGTCGAAGGGGTGTGCGTGAACGAGGCGCAGCGCGGTGGACGGGTCGAAGGCCGACTCGATCTCGCGGTCCTCGCCCTCGAGCAGCTCGGTGATGAACCGGCAGGTTTCGCGGTCGTCGTCGACGATGAGGATTCGGGACATTGTGGGAAGTCTACGAAGTCTATCGACGGTCGACGAAGTCGTTTCTTCTGTCGGCGCCGGCTGGGGCGCCCCGGGCAGCTGCACCGTGAACACCGACCCCACGCCCACCTCGCTGCGCGCCGCGATCGTTCCGCCATGGCCCTCGACCACGTCGCGCGTGATGCTCAAGCCGAGGCCCGTGCCGCGCCCGGCATCCTTGGTCGTCACCCACGGCTCGAAGACGCGCGGCAGGAGGTCCGCCGGGATGCCGACGCCCGTGTCGCCCACCTGGATCAGCACCCCGCCCTCCGCCGTGCGTGACACCGTGATCGCCATCACCCCGCCGCGCGGCATCGCGTCCAGGCTGTTGGTCACGAGGTTCAGCAGCGCAAGCTCCAGTTGCACGCCGTCCGCCATCACCGGCGGCACCGGCGCGATGCTCAACTCCAGGCGCACCGAGGCGGCCTCGAGCTTCGGGCGGGCGACATCGCATACGCGCTGAACGAGCAGCACGATGTCGGTCGTCTCCTTCGGCGTCGGCCGGCGCGCGTGATCGAGCATCGTGCGCACGATCGACGTGACCTTCGCGATCTGCTCCTGCACGATCTCGAGCCGGCGCGTCACGCGTGACGAGGCGCCCTCTTCCTCCCGGATCACCTGCACGTACCCGGAAATGAGGTTGAGCGGCGTCCCGATCTGGTGGGCGACGCTTGCCGCCATGTGGCCCACGGCCGCCATCTGGTCGGCCCGCGCCAGCGCCTCGCGCAAGGTGATCACGCGCTCGTAGCTCCCGCGCAGCTCGACGTTCTTGTCGCGCAACTCCGCCGTCGCCTCGCGCACGCGGTCCTGGAGCGCGACGTTGAAATTCTCCATCTCGGCGAGCATCTCGTTGAGGCCGGCGGCCATCTCGCCGATCTCGTCGTTGCGCAGCAGCGGCGCCCGCGCGTCCAGCTCGCCGCCCCGGACCCGCTGCATCGTCCGGCGGATCCCGGCCAGCGGCTTGTGGATGAGCCTGCGCGTCGCCAGGTCCACGAGGACCGTCAGCAGCAGGACCGCGGCCGGCACGAACCACAGCACGACCGTGCGGCCCCGCCGACGCAACTCCTCCACCGACGCCATCGAGTACGTGGCCACGACGCCGCCGATGACCCGGTCGTCATGGCGGACCGGCACGCCCACCATCCGCAGCAGCCCGTTGTCGCCCGCGAACTCGGGCTCGTTGCGAGCCATCGCGCGCCGGGCCACCGCGATCGCCTCCGCGCGCTCGGCCGATGAGGTGCTCGCCAGCACCTGTGCCTGGTCGCCGTCGAACGTCACCACCGACAACACGCGGATCGAGGGGACGGCCTCGAGAAACTCGCGCAGCGTGTCGGCCACTTCGTCGCGCTCGTTGACCGGGTCGGTTCGCAGCTCGAGGTCATCCGCCACCGACTGCGCGGTGGACTTCGCCGATTCGATGAGGTCGTTCCCGATGCTCGTCTCGAACGTCCTCAGCTCGAGGTAGGTCGCAGAAGTGACGACGAGGGTGACGACCAGCGCGACGAGAAGCGCGAGACGGACGCGCAGCGGCACGAGCAAGTTCGCCACGGTGGGGCGCGATTGCGCGGTGCCGGACGTCGGTTCGACCGTTGGCTCTTCCATCTAAGTGCCCGCCAGCGAGTAATTTACAACACGGTGGCCCCGCTGAACAGCCTGGTACGGCCTTTGGTCCTTGCAAGGTGCGGGCGCTCGGAATGACCCGGCGCCCATGAGATGAAAACCCTGGAGGATTTCCGATGCGTCGCATGTTCACCGTTCTCACCGCCGCGTTTGCCATTGTCGCGTTCAGCTCGATGACGTTCGCCCAGGCCCCGGCCGCCGAAAAGGCGACAAAGCCCGCCGCCGAGAAGACCGTCAAGGCCGAGAAGGCCAAGACCGAGCAGGCTGCGACCTCGACCGAGAAGAAGGCGGAGAAAAAGGCCGCTACCCCGACGGCCACCGGGAAGATCGCGAAGTTCGACGCCGCCACCAAGACCCTGACCGTGACGACGAAGAAGGGTGACGAGAACTTCACGCTGAACGCCGACACGAAGATCATGGCGGGTTCGAAGGCTGGCACGGACAGCGAGCTCGTGGCCGGCAAGAGCGTCAAGGTTGCGTACACCGAGGCGGGCGGCCAGATGACCGCGACCAAGGTCACGCTCCAGGCCGAGAAGGCCGCGCCGAAGACCGAGAAGAAGGAAGAGCCGAAGAAGTAGCGCGATGGCGTCGAGCGTTTACCGTTGAGCGTTGAGCGTCGAGCGTCGAGCGACGAGCGTTTGAGATGAACGGTCCTCGGAAGACCGCCAGGTGATGGATGCGGGGTGGGGCGCAGCGGGCGCCCCGCCCGCCACACCGGGAGCTTCGAGGGCCGTTTTGATTTGTACCTCGGATTTTTGCGATTTCGCGATTTTGCGAGGGCTCGAAGGTCGAACGCTCGACGGTCGACGCTCAGCGCGTTTTCAGAGTCCGGCCGCAGACGAGGCCCGCCGCGCATCCGGCACGCCCACCACGATGCTCGCCATGGCCGCGCTTTCCTGCGTGGTGGCGTAGAGATACTCCACGTTGATTCCCGCATCGGCAATCAGGCGGGTCAGTCGCAGCAGGCTGCCCGGGTTGTTCGCCGCCGTCGTGAAGACGACCTCGCGCTCCTCGACATGGTAGTTGTGCTCGCGCAGCGTCTCGGCGGCGTGGACAGGGTTGTCCACGACGAGCCGCAGCATCAGCGGGCTGGCCAGGTTCATCGCCGTGATGTCGATGTGCTCGTCCGCGACGATCTGGCAGACCCTGGCGAGGCTGCCGGGGCTGTTCTGCAGTCGAAGCGTCAACTCGGTGCGGATGGCCATGGGGCAGAGACTAACACGTATTGACGATTGATGATTGACGAGTGCCGACTGTCGATTGACGCGCGTAAACGGCCCAATCGCCATTCGCAAATCGTCAATCGACAATCGCCAATCCTTCGTACAGGCCAAAGGGCCGATCCTGGGAGGCTGTCGGCTCGTGGCTTCCGGCGTTAGGACGATACCGTCCTAGAGCCTGGAGCCCAAAGCCTAGAGCCCTAATACCCCGATCGGCCCTCTGGGCCGCGAAACGGCGGTCGCTCCATCAGCACGAGGCGCGTTGGTTGCCGTTCGCGGAACCGTTTAAGGGTTACCGTTTACCGTTGACCGTTAAGCGTCAACCGTTAAGTTGTCTTCGGTCGACGCTCGACGCTCGAACGCTGAACGCCCTAGACCAACACCTTGACGACCACCCGGCGATTCTTCGCGCGGCCGTCCTTGGTCTTGTTCGGCGCGATCGGCTTGTCGGCGCCGTAGCTGATCACGCTGATGCGGTGAAGCGGAATCTGGTGTTCCTCGTAGAGGTACCGCTTGACCGCCTCGGCGCGCTCGAGACCCAGCTGCTGGTTGTACGTCGCGGACCCGCGGTTGTCCGTGTAGCCCTCGACCTCGATGAACGCGCCGTTCGGGTTCTCCTTCAGCTGCTTGACGACCTCGTCGAGCCGCGCCTTCGCCTCGTCCGGAAGATTCGCCTTGGCGAACTTGAAGTTGCCCTGGTCCTCGCTCAGCGTCGTCTCGTAGACGATCCGCTTGCTGGCCTTCTCCACCGCCTCGGCCTTGTTGGCCGCCTGGTCCGCCGCCGAGCGCGCCTCGGTCGCCGCCTGGCCCGCCTGGCCGGCCTTCTGGTCGACCTGGACGATCTTCTGGTTCGCGTCCGCGATCGCCGCCTCGTTCTTGCGCGTCCGCTCCTGCGTCTCCTCGAGAGACTTGGAAACGGTCTCCACCTTGTCGTTGACCTCGCCTACGCGATTCTTCACGTAGCCCTTGGTCGCGCAGCCCGTCGAGCCGATGGCCGCCACGGCCGCAATCGAAAATGCCGCTACGAACGTTCTCATGATCTTGCCTCCTCCAAAACTGCTTACTGACTGCTTGAGTCTTTCGGACTGGGTCCCGCCATGTACCCGCTGCGCGCCCGGACGACGAGATTCGACTTGCGGGTGCGCAGCTCGAGGGCGTGCCACCCGGAAGCGCCGGTCGGCTCGAACGCGATCAGGTACTGATGGCGAAGCTCGTTGACGATTTCGCGCGCCGCGAGGCTCGTGTGCGCCGGCGTGCTGCTGACGAATAATTCCCCGCCCGTCCAACGGGCCAGGTCGGCGAGGTCGCCGACAGGCAGGGGTCGGTCGGAACTGACCGCTGACGACAGCCCCGGGTGGTCCAGGGGAGACACGACAGCGACGATGTAAACGGGGACGTCGATCGAACTGGCGATACCCGACACTTCCGGCGGCGACAACCGGCTGTTGTTGTCCACGCCGTCCGTCAGCACGATCACCGCGCGGTGCACATTGTTGCGGCGCGCCACCAGCCTGGCCGTCGCCGCAACCGCGTCGTGGAGTGAAGTCATGCCGAACGGGGAGATCTCCGAGATCGAGCGGTTCATCTGCTCGCTCGGTTCCTGCTTGCTGAAGGCCTGCAGCTCGTGCAGGCTGCTGTCGAACGAGAAGATGCCCACCTCGTCCTTGCCCGGTTGCAGCCACGAGAACACCTGCTTGGCCGCCGCCCGCGCCTCGTCGATCTTCGACGCCACCTGCATGCTGCCGCTCGCGTCGAACAGGATCGCGACGCTCACAGGCGCCTCGTCCGGTCGGAAGTCCGCGATTGGCCGCTGCCGGCCGCCGTCGAAGAGCTGGAAGTCCGTGCGGCCGAGGTTCGTGACCACCCGACCCTTTTTGTCCCGAACAACCGCGCTGACCGTCACCATGTCCACGCCGCTCTTGAAAGTCGGCCCGACAGCCGGTGCGGGCGACTGCGCGTCGGCCAGGCCGACCGCTCCGAGGACCAGGGTAACGACCAGAAGAACCCGGCAAAAACGCATCTCGACCTCTCCCAATGGCAACTCGGGTGCCATAGCTGCAACAAGTTGTTTGTGAAAGAGTTATCGGAATCGGCCTCCCAAGCCTACACCCCGGGGCGAGCTCCTGTCGTGTAATAAGTTGCACGGTTCGCGCGAAAATCACGAGTTATGGGTGTAAAGACTGCGCGGGCCAGGATCCTCTGCTAACATGCCGTTCGCGCGGCGGAGCCGGAATGCCCGATTTCAGGCCTGAAATCGTCTGGCGCGACAGCCAAGCGGACATCGCGGCCCCAAATGGACGAAGTGTGAAGCACGAAAATCCGGTCCAGGATCGAGGGGCCCCGCCTCGGCCGCGCCTCGCCGGAGCATTGGCGAAAGCGGGCGCAGTGGACTCCGCCTGGGCGGCGGCCGGCTGGTACCTGGCCGCCACGCTCCTGCTGATGTGGCCCCTGTTGCCCGGCATCTTCCGCAATATCCCGGCCGACCTCGGCGACCCGCTGCTGAACTGCTGGATCCTGCACTGGAACGCGGACCACTTCCTCCGCCTGCTGTCGGGCGACCTCGGCGCGCTCCACGGCTTCTGGAACGCCGGCATCTTCTATCCATCGCCGCTGGCGCTCGCGTACTCGGAACACCTGGTTCCCCAGGCGCTCGAGATCCTGCCGATCTACGCGGTCACGCGGAACATCGTGTTCTGCTACAACCTGCTGTTCCTCTCCACGTTCGTGCTGTCGGGACTGGGCGTCTACCTGCTGGCCCGAAGCCTGACCGGCAACGCGCGGGCGGCCTTCGTCGCGGGCCTGCTGTTTGCCTTCGCGCCGTACCGCCTGGCGCAACTGTCCCACGTGCAGGTGCTGTCCACGCAGTGGATGGCGCTGTCGCTGTACGGCCTCCACCGGTTCTTCGAGACCCGCCGGTGGCAGGCGCTCGCCGGGGCCGCCGCGGCCTTGGCCGTGCAGAACCTCTCGTGCGGCTATTTCCTGCTGTTCTTCGCCCCGTTTGCCGCGGCGTTTGTCGCCTGGGAAGTGCTGCGGCGGCGGCTGGCGGGTGACTGGAAGCTGCTCGCCAGCCTCGCGGGCGCGGGCGTCGCGGTCGGTCTGGCCACCTGGCCGTTCCTCCGGCCGTACCTCGCGCTCCGGCAGCTCGGATACGGCGCCCGCACCTTCGACGAGGTGGACACCTTCTCGGCGAATGTCCTCGCGTATCTGACGGGCACCCGGTGGCTTCACGGGTGGGGCCGGCTGTTCGACGTCTTCCCGGCTCCCGAAGGCCAGCTCTTCCCGGGCTTCGTGCTGCTGGTGCTGGCGACCGCCGGCGGCGCCATCGCCGTGTGGGGCGCGTGGGCCGGGTCGCGCGGACCCGTTCTGCCCCGGTGGCGGCGGGTCCTGTCGGCGCTCGCCGCGGCCTGGGCGGCGGCGCAGCTGCTCTTGGTGGTCTACCTGCTCGCGGGCGGCAGCCGGATCATCGAGGTCGGGTCGTTCGAGCTGCGCCTGAAGGACTTCAGCCGGCCGGTGCTGCTGGCCGTCGTCTCCGCCGCCGCGTTCGTCGCCGCGACGCCCCGCGTCCGGCGCGCCGCGTGGGAGCTGCTGGCCGGATGGGGGTTCTGGGTCGTGGCGGCGCTTGCCGCTGCGAGCCTGTCGCTGGGCCCGATCATCCGGACCGGCCTGAAAGAGATGTCGGCCGGACCGTACCTGCTGCTCTACCGGTACGTGCCGGGGTTCGACGGGCTGCGCGTGCCGGCTCGCTTCGGCCTCCTCGTGACCCTGATGCTCGCCGTCCTGGCGGCGTTCGCGCTCGATCGCCTCCTCCGCGCGTCTCGCCGCAGCGGCCTCATCACCGTGGCCATCGTCGTGCTGTTCGTGTCCGAGTGCCTGCCGGCGCCGATCCCGATCGACGGCACCGGGGGAACCGAGTCGCTGCGCGCGCCGGCGCCCGTGCGGCAGGGCGCCAACGTGCCGGCCGTCTATCGGTACCTCCGGGAACTGCCGGGGAACGAGCCGGTGCTGGAGTTCCCGTTTGGCGAGGACGCGTACCGAGGTGCAGTACGTCTACTACACGACCGAGCATGGGCACCCGATCGTGAACGGCTACAGCGGCATCTTCCCGCCGCGCTACATGAAGCTGCGACAGGGCATCGGCCACGGGCGCGAGTGGGAGCAGCCCTGGGAAGCGCTCACCGGGTCCGGCGCCCGGATTGTCGTAGTACACGAGGCTGCCTACAACCGCCGCAGCGCCGGGGGAAGGATCAGCGCGTGGCTCCAGTCGCAGGGCGCGCGCCTCGTGGCGACGTTCGACGCGGACAAGGTATTCCGGCTGCCGTGAGAGAAACGAGTTCGGAGGGGCGCTCGCCGGATAGCAACCTGGCAGGTGTGGGGCAAAGCTCCAGCTTTGCCTCGCTCCTCGCCCGGACAGGTGTGGGGCACAGCTCCAGCTTTGCCTCGGTGCTTGCCCTGGCGCTCGCCCTCGCCGTCTTCATCCTTGGCGCTCGCTTCGGAAGCCGGACGGCGGCCGGCTCGGACGCCTACGGGTACGTGAGCCAGGCGGACCTCTGGCTGCACGGGAACCTGCACGTCGATCAACCGTGGGTCGCGCGTTTCGCGTGGCCGGACGCAGATGCCGTCTTCGCTCCGCTCGCGTACCGCCCGGGCACGACGCCGCACACGCTCGTTCCCACGTACCCGCCTGGCCTGCCGCTGCTGATGGCGGCGTTCAGCCTGCCCGGCGCCCATGGCGCGCGGTACCTGGTGGTGCCGCTCATGGCCGCGCTCGGCGTCTGGCTCACCTGGCGCCTGGGTCGCCGCGCGCTGGGCGACGCGGGAGGGTTGCTCTCCGCGCTCCTCCTTGCCTCGAGCCCGGCGTTCCTGTTCCAGCTCATGCTTCCGATGAGCGACATCCCTGCGACGACCGCATGGCTCGCCGCCGCGGTGCTCGTGCTGTGCGCGCCGCCACGACCCTGGCTGGCCGGCCTCGCCGCCTGCGCCGCGATCCTGATCCGGCCGAACCTCGCACCGCTGGCGGCGGTACTCACCGTCGCCATCCTGCTGACGCCCGCCGACGCCACGCGCTCGCGTTCACCCTGGTTTCTCCGTGCTTGGTTTTCCGCTTCCGCCTGAGGCGTGCGGTTCGTTTCGCCTCCGCCGCCGCAACCGGCGTCGCCATCTACGCGGCCTTCAACGCCGCGCTTTACGGCAGCCCGCTCCATAGTGGCTACGGCGGCTTCACCGAACTGTTGACGCTGCACGATCCCGGCGGCACGCTGCGTCACTACCTGCGCCTGCTGTTCGAGACCCAGACCATTCTCATCGCGCTCGCGCCGCTCGGGTTGATCGTGGTGCGCGGGCGGGCAGGCGAGACGGCCGCCCTCCGCGTGGTGCTCGGCGGCACGGTTGCGGTCGTCCTCGGCTTCTACGCGTTCTATGCCCGGTTCGAGGAGTGGTGGTACCTGCGTTTCCTGCTGCCCGCCTACCCGGCGCTCATCGTCTCGAGCCTGGTGGGGTTGCGCTGGGTGACAGGGGCGGTCCCAAAACTGCGTGGGGCAAAGCTCCCCGCCTCCGCGCAAAGCGCTACGGCGAGGCCTCGCCGAAGCCTTGGCGAAGGCGGGCAGCTTTGCCTTCAGATCGCTGCCTGCCTCCTGGTGGCCTTCACGGGCTGGCGCATCGCCATCGACCGCGGCATCTTCGGCATTCAGCGTGTCGAGAGCCGCTACGAGCGCGTGGCCGCGGCCGTGCGCCGCCTCACGCCGCCCAACGCGGCCATCATCTGCATGCAGCACTCGGGCGCGCTCCGCTACTACGCCTCGCGCGTCACCCTGCGCTACGACATCCTCGCGCCCGACTGGCTCGATCGCGCCGTGAAGGATCTCGCCGGCGCCGGCTACCGGCCGTACATCCTGCTGGAGGACTGGGAAATCGGGCGGTTCCGCGACCGCTTTGCCGGTCGCAGCCCGCTCGGCCATCTGGACTGGTCGCCGATTGTCCGGCTCTGGCCAGGACCGGCGGTCTTTCTATACGATGCGGAGGGCGAGCGCGTCCCCGCGCCGCCCTCGTCCTCGCCATGATTCCAGCCGCTCCCGCCACCGAACGACGATCGACGCGCCCATGGCGCCGCCTGGCGCGGCTCGACGGCTTCACCGCGTCGGCTGCCTACCTGGCGCTCGCCGTCGTGATGACCTGGCCGGTGGCCGCGACGCTGACAACGCGACTGCCGAACGACCTTGGCGATCCACTGTTTGCCTGCTGGCTGCTGGACTGGAATCTCGATCACTTCGTGGCGTTGGCCGGCGGACACCTCGACGCTTTCGCCAGTTACTGGAACGCCGGCATCTTCTACCCGGAACCGCTGGCGCTCCTCTATTCCGAGCACCTGTTTGCGCTGGCGGTTCAGGCGCTGCCGATCTGGCTGGTCACGCGCGACGTCGTTCTTTGCTACAACCTGCTGTTCCTCTCGACGTTCGTGCTCTCCGGGCTCGGCACGTTCCTGCTGGTGCGGGAACTCACCGGGAACGCCCGCGCCGCATTCGTCGCCGGCCTCTTCTACGCGTTCACGCCCTACCGGTTCGCTCAGCTCGGACACATCCAGGTCCTGTCGTCGCAGTGGATGCCGTTCGTGCTCTTCGGGCTGCGGCGCTTCTTCGTGGCGCGCGAGGAGGCTCGCTCGCCAGGCGATGGTGCCCTTCCGGCCAGCCGTCATCCGGCGTTGACGCGGCGGCAGGCCTTGCCCCTGGCGGGCGCGGCGGTGGCGCTGGTCGCGCAGAACCTGTCGTGCGGCTACTTCATGATGTTCTTCGCGCCGGTCGTGGCCGCCTGCGTGCTCTGGGAGATCGGCACGCGCGGCTGGTGGCGCGACGCGCGGATGTGGGCGGCGCTGACGACGACCGGGGCAGCGGTTGCCGCCGCCTGCCTCCCGTTCCTCCTGAAGTACCAGGCGCTGCGACAGAGGGGATTCCTGCCCAGGCCGATGGACGAGCTGCGCGGGTTCTCGGCGGACACGTTCAGCTACCTGTGCGGCACCGACGAGATGTGGTTGTACCGGGGCGGCTTCACGACGTACACGAAGGCCGAAGGGCACCTCTTCCCCGGCATCGTGCCGGTCGTCATGGCGCTCGCGGGCCTCTTTTGCCTGGCGGTCGCCCTGCGGCGTCGAACGGTGGGTGCCGCTCCCACGCGCGGGTGGCGCCTCGCGCTCGCCGCGTGCGCCTCGCTCATCGGCGTCGCGGCGATCGAATTCGCGCGGTTCGAGCTGTTCGCGGGCAGGCGGATCTGGCGCGTCCGCGAGGCGTGGCCCTGGCTCTCCGACATCCGCCACGTCTTCTTCGTCATCGCCGCCTGCGCCGCGATCCTCATCGCGGTCTCGCCTCGCGCCCGCGCGGCCGCCCGCCTCGCGCTGCGCTCCGGGCGCGTGTTCTTCGCCGCGCTCTTCTTCTTCTCGGTGTGGATGTCGTTCGGTCCGCTCGTGACCACGCTGGAGCACGGCATCGCCGCCGACACGCTGTACGGTTGGTTCTACCGCAACGTGCCCGGCTTCAACGGCCTCCGCGTGCCGGCCCGCTACGGCATGCTGGCCATGCTCTTCCTCGCGGTCCTCGGCGGCTACGGCGCGGCAGCGATGCAGATCAGAGTAGTCGCGGCCGTCCCTGGCCGCGCTGGCAGGCTGGGCCGCCTGCCGTCCTACGTCGTCCTTCCCCTGGTCGCGCTACTCTTCCTGCTCGAAACCGCCTCCATGCCGGTGGGCACGAGGCGGATCGAATGGGCTCGTCACGACGGTCGCCCGGGAACCGTTTCCGCCGCGGAACTCCAACCCGTCTACGCCTTCATCCGCAAGCTGCCGCCCGGCACGGTCGTCGCCGAATTCCCGTTCGGCGGTCTTCACAACGAGGTCCGGGCCGTCTACCTCACCATCCGGCACGGGCACCCGATCGTCAACGGCTACAGCGGCGGCGCGCCACCCAGCTACGGCGCGCACATCGCCCTGATCGCCGACCCGCTCGCCACCGGGGAGCCCGCGTGGCAAGCCATCCTCGACTCCGGCGCCACCTGCCTCGTCGTCCACGAGTGGGCGTTCGAGGGAGGCGTCGGCAAGGCCTTCAGCGACTGGCTCGAGGCCCACGGCGCCCTCCCGCTCGCCACCTTCCGATCCGACCGCCTGTTCCAGGTTCCGCGCTGAAGCCACAGGATTCAGGATTCGGGAGCCAGGATTCAGGGCGGCTGAAGAACTGACTCCTGATTCCTGATTCCTGATTCCCGATTCGCCGAAGCCCGACGTAGCATCCAGCGGGCGAAGGCGGACCTGTCCGCCGAAGCCCGACAGCATCCAGCGGGCGAAGGCGGACGGCATAACTCTTGTTATGCAATGGGTTAGAGCGACGGTTCAGCCAGACAAGTCGCTCCGGAGGCAGACAAAGGGTGCTTACGCGTTGGCTATTCTCCCGATCGACGGAATCTCTTTTCGGGGACGTGGCGGTCCTGTCGTTCCTCTGCGCCCAGGCGGGTGACGGCGTCCTCACCTACGTGGGGTTGGCCGCCTTCGGGCCCCAGGCCGAGGGCAACCCGCTCCTTGCCGCCCTCATGTCGGCGGTCGGGGCCGGCCCGGCGCTGGCCGGCGTCAAGCTCATGGCGGGATCGCTCGGCATCCTGTTGCACCTCTTCGGCGCCCACCGGCTGCTCGCCATCCTTACCCTCTTCTACCTCGGCGCCGCGCTGGTGCCCTGGACTGCCCTGCTGTGGCTGGGACTCCGGTAGGAGGAAGGAAGAACTTAGAACGGAGAACGGAGAAGTTAGAACGGGGAAGCCGAGAGGGCCTTCTACGTTCTCACTTCTCACTTCTCACTTCTACGTTCTAATTCCTACGTTCTCAAATAATTCCAAGCGACCGGCCGACCCGTCCGAACGCGTCCAGCGCGAACTGAAGGTCCTCGCGCGTGTGCGTGGCCGTCACGATGGTCCGCAGGCGGGCCTTGCCGCGCGGGACGATCGGAAACCCGATGCCGAGCGCGAAGACGCCCTGCTCGAAGAGCCGGGCGGACATCCGCGACGCGGTAGACGTCTCCCCGACGATGACCGGCGTGATCGGGCTCTCGCTGATCCCGGTATCGAACCCCATCTCCTGCAGGCCCGCCTTGAAGAAGCGCGTGTTCTCCCAGAGGCGTTCGATCAGCTGCGGCTCCTCCAGCAGGACGTCGATGGCGGCGATTGACGCCGCGGCCACGGCCGGCGGGTGCGAGGTGGAGAACATGAACGGCCGGGCGCGCTGGCGGAGGAACTCGATGAGGTGGCGCCGTCCCGCGATGTAGCCTCCGAGCGTGCCGATGGCTTTCGACAGCGTGCCCACCTGGACGTCCACGCGGCCGTGCATCCCGAAGTGATCGACCGTGCCCCGCCCGTTGCGCCCGAACACGCCGCTGGCGTGCGCGTCGTCCACCATCATGATGGCGCCGAACTCCTCGGCGAGGTCGCAGAGCGCGGGCAGCGGCCCGAGGTCGCCGTCCATGCTG
This sequence comes from uncultured Acidobacteriota bacterium, assembly GCA_963724775.1. GTDB lineage: Bacteria > Acidobacteriota > Vicinamibacteria > Vicinamibacterales > Fen-181 > CAVRWB01. The sequence goes on along the minus strand of CAVRWB010000004.1, from coordinate 60,524 downwards.
AAGACGCCGTCCGTGATCAGCAGCTTGCGCTGCGTGGCCGGAAGGTCGTGGAGCACCTCGCGCGCGGCGCCGACATCCCGATGCGGAAAGACGCGGATGGTGGCGCGGCTGAGGCGGCAGCCGTCGATGATGCTCGCGTGGTTCAGCTCGTCGGAGACCACGGCGTCGTTCCTCGTCAGGATCGCCGACACCGTTCCCGCGTTCGCGGCGAACCCGCTCTGGAAGACGACCGCCGCTTCGGTGTGCTTGAACTCGGCGACGCGACGCTCCAGTTCTTCGTGAAGGGCGAGCGTGCCGGCAATCGTCCGCACCGACCCCGCTCCCACGCCGAACTCGCGGGTGGCCTCCAGCGCCGCCTCTCTCAGGCGCGGGTGCGTCGTCAGGCCGAGGTAGTTGTTCGACGCGAGGTTGACCACCACGCGGCCGTCGATGGACGCCTTGGGAAGCTGCGGCCCATCGAGGACGCGAATCGTCCCAAGGGCCTCCTGGGCCCGAAGGCTCTCGAGTTCGGCGGCAAGGAACTGCAAGGGATCAGGGCGCATGGAAGAGAGTCAACGGAGTCAAGGAGTCGACGGAGTCGAAGGAGTCAACCGAGTCAACCGAGTCAACCGAGCAAGGGCCAGGTGCCCGTGACCCGACCATTCTAGCAGTCCGGATTTGTCGATCTGGCGATTTCGCGATCTGGCGATTCCGCGGTCCGCAGTCCCACCGATGGCCGGCGCCGCGGATTCACCGCCGAGACGGCGAGCAAGAACCTCTGCGGCCTCGCCATTCGTCACTCGCCATTCGTCACTCGCCATCCGCTGAAAAGGTGCTGCCTGAACTGATTCTCAGTTCTAACATCTCCGTTCTACGTTCTCCGTTCTCCCCAGCCCCTAGCCCCTAGCCCCCAGTCCTGCTATCCTCTGGCCCGCATCCCGGTTGTCGGCATTCTCCATTCCGTTCAGGTCGCGGAGGACTCCTGTATGACGTCTGTGGCCGTCGGCGGCGTCGATTACCTGCGTCTGCGTTCCGAACTCTCCTGGGACACCGCGAAGAAGGAGCTGGGCTACACCGACGGCGCGTCGATCAACATCGCCGACGTGTGCGTCGATCGGCACGCGGCAGGCCCGCGCGCCGACAAGCTGGCCCTCATCCACGAGAACCACGAGGGCGAATTCCGCCACTTCACCTACCGCGACCTGAAGGAGCTCACCAACGGGTGGGCGGCCTTCCTTCGCGGCCTCGGGCTTCGCGACCTCGATCGCGTCTGCCTCTTCCTCGAACGCTCGCCCGAGCTGTACATCGGCTTCATCAGCATCCTGAAGATCGGCGGCGTCGTCGAGCCGCTGTTCTCGGCGTTCGGCGAGGACGCGCTGTGCTCCCGGATGGAGGACAGCGGCGCGGTCGCGATCATCACGCAGAAGAAGCACCTCGGGAAGGTTCGCCGCGCGAAGGAGCGCCTCCCCGCCCTCAAGACGATCATCGTCATCGATCACGACGAGGACGGCCGGCCGCTGCGCGAGGGCGAAGTGGCGTTCCGGATGATGGACCACCGGCTCGACGAGTTCGCGATCTTCAAGACGTACGCGGAGAGCCCGTCGGTGCTGCACTACACGAGCGGCACCACCGGCAAGCCGAAGGGCGCGCTGCACGTCCACTCCAGCATCTTCGCGCAGTACCTCACGACGAAGGTCGTCCTCGACATCCGCGACGACGACGTCTACTGGTGCACCGCGGACCCGGGCTGGGTGACGGGGACGAGCTACGGCATCATCGGCCCGTGGGCGCTGGGGGCGACGCAGGTGGTCGTCGACGCCGGCTTCTCGGCCGGCCGGTGGTACGAAACGATCGAGAAACACCGCGTGACAGTCTGGTACACGGCGCCGACCGCGATCCGCATGCTGATGAAGGACGGCCTGGACCCGGTGCGCAAGCGCGACCTCTCCAGCCTGCGCCACATGGCGAGCGTCGGCGAGCCGTTGAACCCGGAAGCGGTCCGCTGGGGGCGCGAGGCGTTCGGCCTCGACTTCCACGACACGTTCTGGCAGACGGAAACCGGATCCATCGTCATCACCAACCTGCCCGGCATGCCGGTGAAGCCCGGGAGCATGGGCCGTCCCTTCCCCGCCCTCGAGGCCGCGATCATCGACTCGCGAACCGGCGAGCCGATCACCGAGCCCGGGCGCGTCGGCCTCATTGCCGTCCGCCCGCCGTGGCCCAGCATGATGCGGACCTACTGGAACAACTCCGCGACGTACCTGAAGAAGTTCCTGAACGGCTGGTACGTCTGCGGCGACGAGGCGAGCCTGGACGCCGAAGGCTATTTCTGGTTCTGCGGCCGCGACGACGACGTGATCAACACGGCCGGCCACCTGGTGGGGCCGTTCGAGATCGAGAGCGCGCTGCTGGAGCACGAGGCGGTCGCCGAGTCCGCGGCCATCGGCAAGCCGGACCCGGTGAACATGGAGGTGGTGAAGGTGTTCGTGGCGCTGCGCCCGGGCTACGAGCCGAGCCAGGACCTCGAGCTGAGCATCATGAACTTCGTCCGCCGCAAGCTGTCGCCGCTGGCGATGCCGCAGGAAATCACGTTCGTGGACAAGATCCCGAAGACGCGCAGCGGCAAGATCCTGAGGCGGGTGCTGAAGGCCCAGGAACTCGGCCAGCCGATCGGGGACATCAGCACGATGGAGAATGACTGACGACGGAAGGATTCAGGATTCGGGATTCAGGATTCAGGGCGGACGCAGGAAGGATCCAGGATTCGGGATTCAGGGGCGGCCTGATTCCTGAATCCTGATTCCTGATTCCTATTTCAACGAGATCTTCAACTTGTAGGCATCACCGGCGGTCGCCGTCTCCGTCGGGAACTTCATCTTCTCGAAGACGCGCAGCATCGGCTCGTTTTCGCGCAGGACCTCGGCAGTAAAGCCGCGCAGGCCCTGGCGGCGGGCGATCTGCGTGAGGTACGCCAGCAGTTCTGTCCCGATGCCGCGGTTCTGGTACTGGTCCCGCACCGCGAACGCCACGTTGGCCGTCAGGCCGTCCTCCTCGAGGTAGTACTCCGCCAGCCCCACCACCTCCTGGCGCGTGCCGGTCTCCACGCAGGCCAGGATCACCATCTCGCGCGTGTAGTCGATGACGACGTATTCCTGCAGCCGCTCGTGCGGCATGTCGAGCCGCGGGTTCATGAAGCGGCGGTAGAGTGTCTTGTCGGAGAGCGAGTAGAAGAAGTCCTTCAGCAATGGCTCGTCGCTGATGCGCACGGGCCGCAGCAGCAGCGGCAGGCCCTTCCGCGTCGCGCGCCGCGTCTCGAGGTGCTCCGGGTACTCGCCCGCGCTCGCCGGGAACGAAGGCCTGGTCGCCGTAGATCAGGTTCTGCTTGCGGGCCTCCTCGACGAGCCAGTGGCGGAACGACGGGTGCGCGATGGAGATCAGGTCCATCGCCCGCTCGCGCACGTTCTTGCCGTGGATGTGGGCGATGCCGTATTCGGTGACGACGTAGTGGACGTCGCCGCGGTTGAGCGTGGCGCCGGCGCCCTGCTTGAGGGCCGGGACGATGCGCGACACCGTCCCGCTCTGGGCGGTGGACTGGATGGCGAGGATCGACTTGCCGCCCGGCGCGAGGATGGCGCCGCGCATGAAGTCGGCCTGGCCGCCGATTCCGCGAGTAGAAGACGTTGCCGATCGACTCGGCGCTCGCCTGGCCGGTGAGGTCGATCTCCAGCACGCTGTTGATCGCGCACATGTTCTCGTGCTGCGCGATGACGAGCGGGCTGTTCGTGTAGTCGATGGTCTTCAGCTCGATGGCCGGGTTGTCGTCGACGAACTGGTAGGTGGCGGCGCTGCCCATGCAGAAGCTGGCCACCGTCTTGCCGCGGTTGACGGTCTTCCGCGAGTTGTCGATGACGCCCGCGCGGATCAGCTCCACGATGCCGTCGGTGAGCAGCTCGGTGTGGACGCCGAGATGCTTCTTCTTGCCGAGCGCCGAGAGAATCGCGTTCGGCACGCTCCCGTAGCCCACCTGGATCGTGTCGCCGTCCTCGACGATGCTCGCCACGTGGCGGCCGATCCGCCTCGCGATTTCGTCCGGGCACCGTCGTGCCGGTACTCCAGCAGCGGCTCGTCGTGGGCCACGAGGAAGTCGATCTCGCTGACGTGCAGGAAGCCGTCACCGTGGATGCGCGGCATCTCGTGGTTGACCTGCGCGATGACCAGCGACGCGCTCCGCACCGCGGCCTTGACGATGTCCACGCTGACGCCGAGGTTGAGGTAGCCGTGCGCGTCCGGGAGGGACGTCTGGATGAGGGCGACGTCCACGCCAATGACGCGCCGGTGGAACAGGTCCGGCACCTGCGAGAGGAAGATGGGCGTGTAGTCCGCGAGGCCGGCGTTGACCGCGGCCCGGGTATTGTCGCCGACGAAGAAGGAGTTGTAGCGGAAGTTGGACTTGAGCCGCTCGTCGGTGTACGGCGCGACGCCGAGCGTCCAGACCTGGATGATCTCGGCGTCGAAGAACGCCTTCGGGTGCGCCTTGACGTAGTCGGTGAGCGCGTGGACCAGGTGCTGCGGCTCGCCGCACGCCGCCCCGATGAAGATCCGGTCCCCCGGCCGGATCCGGTCGAACACCGTCTCCTCGGGCAGGAACTTGTCGGGGTACTGCTGCTTCAGCCGCTCGAGGCCGGACGAGTCAGAGGACATAGTGGCGATTTCGATCGCGATTTGACGGGGTTCGCGGGCATCATGGCTACTGTCGCGTGCCCCGATTCTACCCGGCCCTGACGGGGAGATTGCGATTGACGAGTGACGAGTTCGATGACGATGGGCCGCAGTCCGTCAATCGCCATTCGCCATTCGCCTTGAGCCAGTTCGCCACTTCGCCCTGAGCCCTGAGCCCAGAGCCCTGAGCCTTCACCCCATGGATCCGATCGACCAGTACGTTGACGACCTCGTGAACCGCGCCTGGCACGCCGCGCAGGTGTTCCGGCGCTTCGACCAGGAGCAGGTGGACCGCGTGGTCGAGGCGGTGTTCGAGGCGGCGTGGAACGCACGGCACGAATTGGCGCGGGTGGCGATCGACGAGACGCAGATGGGCGTGTACGAGCACAAGGTGATCAAGAACTCGTACGCCAGCCTGCTCGTCTACGAGGACATCCGGCTGCGGCGGACGGTGGGAGTGATCTGCCACGACGCGATGCGGGGCATCAGCGAGGTGGCGCACCCGAAGGGCCCGATCCTGGCCACGATCCCGGTCACCAACCCGACCTCCACGACGATCTTCAAGACGCTCATCTGCCTGAAGACGCGCAACCCGGTGATCTTCAGCCCGCACCGCGGCGCGCGGAAATGCATCAAGGAGACCGCCCGGATCCTGGCGGAGGCCGCCGTGCGCGCGGGCGCGCCCGAGGACGCCGTGCAGTGGATCACGCGCTCGCAGAGCGACTACGTCGAGCGGCTGATGCGGCACCCCAAGCTGGCGCTCATCCTCGCGACCGGCACGTCGTCCATCGTGCGCACCGCGCAGGAGTCCGGCACGCCCACGCTCGGCGTCGGCCCGGGCAACGTGCCCGTCTACGTGCACGGCTCCGCCGACGTCCCGCTGGCCGCCCGGTCGATCATCTTCTCCAAGACGTTCGACAACAGCACGGTGTGCGGCAGCGAGCAGGCGATCATCGTCGAGCCGCACGTGGAGCGGCAGCTGCGCCCCCTGCTCGAGAAGGCGGGCGCGTTCTTCTGCACGCCGGCGCAGATGCGCGCGCTGGGCGCGGTGTGCGTGGACGTCGAGCGGCGCCGCATGCGCGCCGAGGTCGTCGGGCAGGCCGCGGTGAAGGTGGCCAAGCTCGCGGGATTCAAGGTGCCGGCGGAGACGTCGGTGCTGGTCGCCGAGCCCGACGGCATTGGCGCAGAACACCCGCTGTCGTACGAGATCCTCGCTCCCGTCCTCGCCTTGTATCGCGTGGAGAGCTACGCGCAGGCGATCGCCACCTGCGAGGGCCTGAATCACTGGGGCGGCGTCGGGCACACGGTGGGCGTCTACGCCAACGACGAGCGGGTGGTCGAGGACTTCGCGAAGATGAACGCCGGCCGGATCCTGGTCAACACGCCGTCGACCCAGGGCGCCATCGGCGGCACTTTCAACACCCTCCGGCCGTCGCTCACGCTCGCCTGCGGCACGTTCGCCGGCAACCTGAGCACCGACAACATCTCCACCGACCACCTGCTGAACATCCACCGCGTCGCGCGCCTCCGCCCGAATGCCCGCTGGCTGGACGCCGCGCGCGACAAATCGCTGGACCCATCAGTAGACGCGAGACAGGTCAGGACGATCTACAACAGGAATTACTAGTCGGTTCAGTCAGTCGGAGATCTCTGTAGTCGGAGATCAGTCGGAGAGTCTCGCCAGTCGGAGAGTCTCTCCGACCGGCATGCGTCTCCGACTTACGGGTGTCCCCGACTGACAGGTATCTCCGACTCGACTCCGACTTTCGGGTATCTCCGACTGACGGGTCTCTCCGACTCTCACTTCGCCGCCACGTGCAGCGTCGGCACCGCGCGGCCCTGCCTGAAGGCCTCCCGATCGTACGGGTCGTAGAGGCGCACGGGTGGCCTCGTGTGGAACTCCACGCGCGGTGGCCAGTCGAGCGCGCTCCACGCCTGCCCCCGGAAGCGCTCCCGCACCTCCCGTTCCTCCCACTCCTCCAGGAGGAGGAAGGGCCCGCGGCCGGATCGATGGATGGCGTCGACTGTTCGATCCAGCCACTCCGGGTCGAGCCAGTCCCAGCGGACCGTCGTCGTGCCCGCGTAGTACCGCAGGCTCCCCGTATGCTGCAGGCCGATCGCGATCTGCCGGCCAGGCATCTCGCGGCGTACGTATTCCGCCACCTGGGCGTAGCGGCGCTCGCTGGCGCGCAGGTTCATCACCCCCAGCGGCTTCGCCTGCCGAGCCACATCGACGGCGCACCACGCGAGAAGCACCGCCAGCGCCACCCGGAACAACGGGTGCAGCCGCCCGGCCAGGCGGAGAATCAGCCAGATCCCGAGCAGTGTCAGTAGAGCAATGGCGGGGAGCAGGAAGCGGAGGAACGTCCAGTCGTCGAACGGCCGGTAGGTGAGGTACAGAAGGCACACCGCGGCGCTCATGACGAACGCGTACCAGCCGGCGCGGCGCGCCTCGCCGGTGAGAGACCGACGGAGCGCGATCAGCAGCGCTGGCGCGACGAGGCCCGCAAAGACGAGCACCGTGTGCGTTTGCCAAAGCCACGCGGGGTAGCGCACGAGGTTGACCGCGAGATGGGCCGGCGAAAAGAGATCCGCGAGATCTCCGTACCCCGACTGGAGCGGGGAACCATACAGCGTGTGGTTGAACCATGCCACGAAGAGCGGACCGGGCAGGGCTCCGGCGCAGAACAGCGCCGCGCGCCGCCAGTTCACGCGGCCGTGGCCTTCATCCGCGCACCAGGCGCTCCAGGCGCCCGCGACGATGGTCAATGGCAGCAAGTTGGGGCGCGTGAGGATCGCGGCGGACACCGCGATCCCGCCGAGGAATGTCGGCCCGGGCGGTGCCAGTCAGAATGCCGAGTGACGCGGCCAGCCACCAAGCGGTCGCCGGCACGTCGCTCATCGGTTGCAGGGTCTGGAAGAGGAACACCGGGTTGACGGCCAGCAGCGCGGCGCCCCACATGCCGGTCGTCGCATCCTGCAGACGCCGTCCGATCAGGAAGGTGAGCCAGACGCAGGCCGCGCCGAACAGAGCGACGACGCCCGACGCGGCGGCCGGCATTCGGCTGATGGAGCTCGCCGCGGCCATCGCGAGGGGCAGACCCGGCGGATAGAGGGGGACGATGGCCCCGGGATACGTGGCGGGACGAAACCCAAGGGGCGAGAAGGTCCATTCGGGGTTCGGCCAGGGCGCATCAGCCGCCTCCGGCACGACCACGTGAAGGGCTCCCGCCTGCCAGAGACGGGCCTGCGCCAGGTAACCCGAGGAATCGGCGCCGCCCGCGTACGGGGAGCCCACGACCAGTCCGATCGCGAGCGTCGCGGCAGCGGCGGCCGCCGCGATCCAGGGCGCCCCGCGTTCCAGCATCGCGAGGAGCCACTCGCACTGCCGCCGCACGGCTGCGGCTCCCTGCAGGAACCACGCGGCCAGGCCCGCCCCAACGGCAATCGTGACGTCGTGGGCAAAACGCCAGGAGGAGAGGCGAATCGGCCCGTACCGCAGCGAGTAGCCGCCCAGAAGCAGCACCAGGACGGCGCTGACCGCGTAGCCGGCCGACGCAACGGCCAGCAGCCGACGCGCCCACGCGGCCGTCCCCCCGCGGCCCGGGTCGCTCACCCGCGCAGTCGCTGCGCAATCGCGTCGATGAACTCCTCGCTGTTGACCACCTGCCTGGCCTTCGGCTCGGCGAGGCGGGCGAGGTCACCGGTCATGACGCCGTCCGTGATCGTGTCGATCGACGCCTTCTCGAGGCTGTCGGCAAACGCGGACAGGTCCGGCAGGCCGTCCAGCTCGCCGCGCTTCCGCAGCGCGCCCGTCCAGGCGTAGATGAGCGCCATCGAGTTGCTCGACGTCTTCTCGCCCTTCCGGTGCTTGTAGTAGTGCTTCTGCACCGTGCCGTGCGCCGCCTCGTAGTTGTGCGCGCCGTCAGGCGACACGAGGACCGACGTCATCATCGCCAGGCTGCCGAACGCGGAGGCGACCATGTCCGACATGACGTCGCCATCGTAGTTCTTGCACGCCCAGAGCATGCCGCCCTCGCCCTTCACGACGCGGGCCACGACGTCGTCGATCAGCGTGTAGAAGTACTCGATGCCCGACGCCTTGAACTTCTCCGCGTAGCCCTTTCCGAACTCGTCCTCGAACAGCAGCTTGAAGGTCTGGTCGTAGGTCTTCGAGATGGTGTCCTTGGTGGCGAACCACATGTCCACCTTCTCGCTGAGCGCGTAGTTGAAGCAGGAGCGCGCGAAGCTGCGGATCGACGTCTCGGTGTTGTGCATCGCCTGCAGCACGCCCGGGCCCTTGAACTGGTGCACGAGGAGGCGCCGCTCGGTCCCGTCCTCACCCGTGAAGACCAGCTCCGCCTTGCCGGCCCCCTTCACCGCCATTTCGACGTTCTGGTACACGTCGCCGTAGGAGTGGCGGCCGACGATGATCGGTTTCTTCCAGCTGATGACGCTCGGCTTGACGTTGGTGACGAGGATTGGCTTGCGGAACGTGGTGCCGTCCAGGGCGGCCCGGATGGTGCCGTTCGGGCTCTTCCACTGCTTCTTGAGCGTGTACTCCTTGACGCGCTCCTCGTTGGGCGTGATTGTCGCGCACTTGACGCCGACACCCAGGCGCCGCGTCGCCTCCGCCGCATCGATGGTCACCTTGTCGTCGGTCTTGTCGCGATGCTCCAGGCCAAGATCGAAGTACTCGGTCTTCAGGTCCACGTAGGGGTGAATCAGCTTGTCCTTGACCCAGACCCACAGCACGCGGGTCATCTCGTCGCCGTCCATCTCGACGAGCGGCGTCTTCATCGCGATCTTCGACATAGGGCTCCTTCGGCTGACGCGGGCCGGGACGCCCGCGGCTACTACGGAGGCTCTTGGCTCTGGGCTCTAGGCTTTAGGAAGTAAGGTCCCAGGCTTGGGCGCTCGAGCGGTGAACCGCGAGTGTACTGAATGGCAGAAGAGAGGGTCAAGAAGGCCGGCGCTTCAATCGCCAATCGCTCACATCGCCAATCGGCAATCCGGTCGCCCAGGATGTCGCACGAGTCTCCAATTCGGTTCTACGTTCTACCTTCTAGCCTTCTACGTTCTACGCTTCTAGCCTTCTCAGTTCCCTAGGCTTCTTCCACCACCTTGTATCCCAGCGCGTCCGCCAACGCGTAGACCGGCTCCTTCAGGTCGCCGTAGAAGGTGACGCGGTGCCAGCCCCACTGGTCCCACATCGTGAACAGCTTCTCGATGTCGCCCACCGGCTCGGCACAGAGTTTCGTGCGGCAGGCACGGTCGTCGGGGTCGTTCGCCACCGTCCTGGCGCGGTGGAACAGGACCTCTTTGCGGTTCGGCTCGAACTCCAGCGTCGTCGTCATCTCGCCAACGGGAAGGAGCGAGCGGACGGAGGCGCCCTGCCGGTCCTCCGAATGCGTGAGGATCTCGAACGCGTTGGCCGCGCCGCGAGGCCCGAAGGGGCGGTTGGCGGCGACGCAGTGCGCGTAGATGATCTGGCGCTTGGACGTGTCGATGACGGGATCGGAGATGTAGCCCGGACGGCCCCTCGTCAGCAGCGTGCCCGCCACCATCGTCGCGGTGGACCGGACGTCGCACTCGCACGCGCCGACGAGCGCCTCGTTGTTCAATTCATGGAAACCAAGGCAGGGATAGGCGTGGATGTGCCCGCCATAGAAGCCGCCCAGGCAATCCATCGTGATGGCCATCGCCCTGCGCTTCTCGAGCAGGCTCTTCATCCCGAGGTACATCGCGGCCGACGTCTCCAGCGTCTCGACCGAAACGCCCTCCACCTTCGCTGCCGACTTCTGCCAGCGCGCCGCGACCGCGCGCGACTCGTCGCGGTCGGCCGCCTTCCAGGCGTCGTTCACCTCGGCAAACGGCACGTGGACGACCGGGATGCCCATTCTCTCCGCCGGCAGTCCTTCCGCGGCACCGCGCACGGCAAGGATCTTCGTCTCCTTCATCTGGCGGAGACAGTCGGCGATCGGGAGGGGCGTGAAGGAGGCGGTCGGCAAAGCTGGCCCGCCTTCGCCCAGGCTACGGCGAGGTCTCGCCGAAGCGCTTTGCGCGGAGGCGGAAGCTTTGCCCCACGCCTGAGAACTCCACGCCTGTGCGGCGGGCGTCCGGGCGATGCGCGCGCGCGTGGCCGCCTCGACGAAGGCTGGCGCGCCGCCGGCCTTCGCGCGGGCGAAGCCCTTCACCGCCGCGACGAGATCGTCGATGCGCGAGGACGCGACAAACGCGACGTTGGGAGCGCTGGCGCGCAGCAGCGCCGCGGTGTAGACAAGGAACCCGCCGCTGCCTCCGAACTGGAAGTCGGCGTAGAGCACCGGCTTGCCGGTCGCGGCAAGGGTCTGGACGACCCGGTTCCAGCAGTTCATCTGGTAGACCAGGTAGCCGTCGATCCCCGCGGCGCGGTCGGCGTCCGCGATCTTCTTCGCGTCTTCCTCACCAGTGGCCAGCGTCGGCAGGAACTCGAACTCCGGGCAGGCGCGCGCCAGCTCGCCGTTGATGCGCGCCATCACGGGCCGGAAGTCGAACCCCTTGTTCGGCCAGTCCGGCCCCTCCTGCTGCTCGCCATGCAGGGCGTAGACGATGCGGATGCGGATCCGGGACTCGGCGCCGCGAAGCAGGTCCGGAGCGGCGAGGAGGCCGGCGGCCGCCACGCCGGCGGTGGTGATGAAGTCGCGGCGGCTGCGGGCAGGACAGCAGGCGCAGTGCATGAGGAACTCCGCGGGGAAGAACGTAGAACGTGAGAACGTAGAACTGAGAACGAAGAACTGGGAGAACCCAGCTCTTTCGATCGTCGTTCTCCGTTCCTCAGTTCTCCGTTCTCAGTTCTAGAGGCCGTACTTCTCGATGATCCCCTTCTTGTCGAGGCCGAGGATGCCGTACTTCGAGCCGACGCGCTTGAACGCCTCGAGCGCCTTCTCGAGCATCGGGATGTCGTGGTCCGCCGACAGCTGCGTGCGGATGCGGGCCTGGCCGGCGGCGACGACCGGGAAGAAGAAGCCGATCACGTAGACGCCCTCGGCGAACAGGTCGCGGGCGATGTCCTGGCTCAACTTCGCGTTGAACAGCATCATCGGGACGATCGGGCTGTCGCCTTCCTTGATGATGAACCCCGCCTCGGTCAGCCCCTTGCGCCAGAACCTCTGGTTCTCCTCGAGGCGGTCGCGCCGCTCGGTGCTCTCGCTGAGGATCTCGAGCACCTTGATCGCCGCGTAGGCGATCGGCGGCGGCACGGCGTTGCTGAACAGATACGGCCGCGCCTTCTGGCGGCACAGCTCGACGATCTCCTTGCGGCCCGACACGCAGCCGCCGCTCGCCCCCCCGAGCCCCTTGCCGAGCGTCGTGGTGATGATGTCGATCTTGCCGACGACGCCGAAATGCTCGTGCGTGCCGCGCCCGGTCTTCCCCATGAAGCCGCTGGCGTGGCTGTCGTCCACGAACACCATCGCGTTGTACTTCTCGGCCAGCGCGGCGATCTCGTCGAGCGGCGCGAGGTCGCCGTCCATGCTGAACACGCCGTCGGTGATGATCAGCCGGCCGCGCTTGTCCTGGTGCTCCTGGAGCTTCTGCTCCAGGTGCTTCATGTCGGCGTGCTTGTAGGTGTCCTGCATCGCCTTGCACAGGCGCATGCCGTCCACGATGGACGCGTGCACCAGGCGGTCGGCGATCATGACGTCCTGGTCGCTCAGGACCGCCTCGAACACGCCGCCGTTGGCGTCCATGCAGCTCGGGAACAGGATCGTGTCCTCGGTGCCGAGGAACTCGGTGAGCTTGTTCTCCAGCTCCCGGTGGATGTCCTGCGTGCCGCAGATGAAGCGGACGCTCGACATGCCGTAGCCGCGCTCGTCGAGGCCGCGGTGCGCGGCGGCGACGACCTCGGGGTGGCTGGAGAGCCCCAGGTAGTTGTTGGCGCAGAGGTTGACGACTCTCTTGAGCGGCGCACCGGCCGGGAACTCCACATCGATACCGGACGCCTGCGGGGAGTGGATGTAGCGCTCGACCTTGTAGATCCCCTTGTCGCGGATCGACTGCAGCTCGGCCTGGTAGGCCTCCTGGACGTTGGCCGGGTACGCCATCTTACGCGTCCTTTCTGAACCGGTGTACCAGGTCGATGATGCTGGACACGGTGTTGAACGCCTCGGGCGTGGCCTGGTCGTCCGGGATGGAGACGTTGTACTTCTTCTCGAGGAACCGCTTCAGGCTGACCATGCTGAAGCTGTCGACGATCCCGCTCGAGATGAGCGGCGTGTTCTCGTCGAGCTGCACCTCGTCGGCCTCGTCCTCGTCGAGGTACTCGTTCTTGATGTAGTCCAGGATCATCTCTTTCACGGGATAGGCTCCTTCGGTAGGCAGGACGGCCAACAACGGAAGTGAGAACGTAGAACTGAGAAGTTAGAAGCTGACACGACGACAACTCGGCTAAAGCCTGGTGCTACGGCCTCGTGCTACGACGGCACCTCAATCTTCGACGATGACCGTGGCCGCGGCCAGCGTTCGCGTGGTGCACATCGCGAGGTGCACGCGGCGGACGCCCAGTTGGTCGGCCGTGCAGCGGACGCCGCCGGTGATCTCCACGCTGAACACCCCGGGCGCCGCGCCGCGCACCACCCGGATGTCGCGCCACGACATGCCGCCGACGAGGCCCGTGCCCAGCGCCTTCAGCAGCGCCTCGCGTGCGGCAAACCGGACGGCCTGCTCCTCGTACGGACGATGAGCCACCGCGCAGTCGGCGATCTCCTCGGGCGTCAGGATCCGGTCGACGAAACCCGCGCCGTGGCGGGTGGCCGCGCGCTCGAATCGTGGCACGTCCACCAGGTCCAGGCCGACGCCCAGGATCATAAGCGACCGGAGTCTAACATAGGCTCAGGGCTCAGGGCTCAGGGCTTAGGGCTGACGCGAGCACGACCGGCCACACGCGATGAGAACCAGCGTGGTCCTGATTGCGAGTCGAAGCGCGTAGGGCTTTGGGCCGGTCCGGGCTTATGATTTCCCCGGAACACGGGCGTCACGCCGAACGTCCTTTGTACCGTGTGGCGCCGGGCCGTCGCGTCCTGAGCCTGAGCCGTGCAGCCCTGAGCCCTAAGCCTTCCCATGTCCAAGCCTCGCCGCCCGTCGCGACCGGCGCAGTTCCTCCAGGCCTACACCAAGGGGCTGACTCGGGAGGACGTGCAGCGCCTGTTCACGCGCGACACCCGCGAAGCCTACCGTTTCTTCGCCCGGAGCATGGACGAGGAGGCGCTGGGCAAGCTGCCATGGCACACGCGCGCCGTGGTCCGGGCCCGGCTGTTCTTCTGGGCCTTCACGCTCAAACTCTCGCCCGTCCGGCGCATGCTCTTCGGCCTGGCCCTGCTGTTTGCCGTCGTCGGGATGTTCAAGCTCTTCCGGGGCTTCGACATCCTGGGCGTTCCGATCTTCCTCGGCGTCGTCATCGTCAAGGTTGGCCTGCCCACGCCGCAGTGGGAGCCGGGAACGGTGAGCCTGCTCACCGCCTTCGTCCTCCTCAACCTGCTGATTCTGCTGGAGGTTGCGGACCGGCTGACCCTGAAGAACGACCTCGAGGTCGCGCGCGACATCCAGCACGCGATGCTCCCGCAGGTCGCCTACGACGCCAACGGGTATCAGGCCTGGGGCCTCACCCGCCCGGCGAACACGGTCGGCGGCGATTTTTACGACGTCCTCACCCGCCCGGACGGCCGAGTGGTGGTGACGCTGGGCGACGTCGCCGGCAAGGGCAGCCCCGCCGCGCTGCTCATGGCCCTCCTCCTGGCGATGTTCCGGACGCTGAGCGACGAGGGGCTGGAGCCGGCCGCGTTGGCGGAGCGCCTGAACGGCCAGATCTGTCGTCACTCACCGGCTTCGCGATTCATCACGCTGTTTGTCGGATACATTAATCCGGCAACCGGCAAATTGATCTATGTGAACGCCGGCCATACCCCGGCCCTGCTGCGGCGCGCCAGCGGCACCTTCGAGCGGCTGATTGGCGGCGGCGTCGCGCTCGGGATGTTCGAGGGATCGACCTACGAGGCGCACGAGACCGTGATGGAGCCGGGCGACACGCTGGTGATGTACAGCGACGGCGTCACCGAGGCGGAGAATCATAAGGGCGAGCAATTCGAGGAGGCGAGCCTGGAACGCGTGGTGGACCTCCACGCGGCAGCCGCGCCTCGGCAGCTCGCCGAGACCATCCTGCGGGTCGTCGAAGTGCACGCCCAGGAGACGTACCTGGCGGACGACCTGACGCTGTTGGTGCTGAAGCGGGGACTCACGGTACCCCCTGCGTTGCCGGTGACGGTGGCCCCCGAACGGGAGAGTGTGTAACAGATCCGAGGACGGTTTTTTGAAGAGAGACACAGAGACACGGAGGAATCCAAAAGACGGAGCGACGAACCAGCCCTTCGCGCGGTCGCCTTGCGACCGCCTTGCGGCACGGGCTGCCGCGCCGCGCGAGCACGCCAGGGCTAACGAGTCGGGCGTGTTCGCACGGCGCGGCGGCCCGTGCGCGCATGCCGCGGTCGACGCCGAGGCTGACCGACCTGAAGGGCATCCTGGTCCGCCTCCGTGCCTCTGTGCCTCTCTTCAATTTTCTGGGGTCTAATCGAACTGGATGAAGACCGGGACGTTGGTGCTCGTGTGCCTACTCCTGCTGGCTTGGCCCGCGGCCGGCCAGCCGACGGCGTCCGCGTCCCAGGACGGCGTGG
Source organism: uncultured Acidobacteriota bacterium (assembly GCA_963724775.1). Lineage (GTDB taxonomy): Bacteria > Acidobacteriota > Vicinamibacteria > Vicinamibacterales > Fen-181 > CAVRWB01. The sequence continues at coordinate 45,120 of CAVRWB010000004.1, read as the reverse complement.
CTGTCCTCCTCGGAAGGCTCGAGCAGATCCTTCGGGCCGGGAACCAGGACGGCTATCTTCAGCTGCTGTCACGGACGGCCGATCGGCAGCACGCGGCGCAGTTTGCCGCGCAGTCGATCCCGCCGCACCCGACGCGCGTGGTGCTTCGCGAGCGCGATCGCGCCGAGCTCGAAGGCACGCTCCCGGGGGACGGCTACCAACTGCTCGTCGAGATCCTCTTCGAACTGGGGCAGCGGGGGCGCCTCGTCACCTGGCGGCTCGACGTCCGGCGCCGCGCCGGCGCGCCCGGCGGGCCGGCTGACGACTGGGGCATCGCCGATCAGCTGTCGCTCACGTCGCTCTCCGGCCTCTACCGCCTGACCCTCAACACCGCCCGGCAGTTCACTGCGCGCGACCTCGTCGTCACCGGCGAGGACATGCAGCTCACGCTCGAATCGGGTTCCGTGTTCGTGGCGGAGGCCGACGGCAACATCACCGCGATGGTGCTGATGGGAAAGGGCGAGATGACGTTCACGCCCGCGCCGAAGGTCGAGCGCGGGCAGGTGCGCCTCTTCGCGGGCGCGGACTCCCTGGCCTCTCCTTTCGAGGTGGCCTTCGTCCGCGTGAACCCCTTCGATCTGGATCAGCGCATCAACCGCACGGCCTTGAGCGAGCGGCCGGTGGACCCGCGCGAGATGAAGCGCGCCGAGGACGTCTTCCGCCAGGACGCCGCGAAGTCCTTCGGCCTCGATCTGGGTGACTTGAGCCCCGACACCTGGTCGCTCCTGCCGAACCCCGGCGACCTCCTTGCGGAGGTGCGCACGCGCCGGTTCGATGCGCTGACCTACGCGCGATCGACCGGCGAAGTCGAGGACATCTCCCTCTTCGATCGACGCAACCGGCACAACATCGCGCTCTACGCCTCCAAGTCGCACCTGGAGCGCTACGGGCGCTTCTTCTCGGAAGACGACCAATCGGAGTTCAGCGTCTCGCACTACGACATCGACGTCGCCTTCAACCCGGTCCGGCGCGCGATCGACGGCCGAGCGCAGCTCGCGCTCGTCACGCGCGCGCGCGGCGGCACGAACTCGCTGACGGTGCGCCTGGCCGACTCTCTCGCCGTCCGCTCGGTGTACTCGAACGTGTTCGGCCGCCTGCTCTTCGTCCGCGTCCGCAACCAGAACTCGATCGTGATCAACCTGCCCTCGACGGTCACCGCCGGCGTCCCGATGATGCTGACCATCGAGTTCGGCGGGCCGCTCGACGCGCAGCCGATCGATCGAGAGGGCCTGTGGCCGCAGGAACCGCAGCTCCGCGAGGAGACGACGGACATCCCGCTCGAGGAGAGCTACCTCTACTCCAACCGCAGCTACTGGTACCCGCAGCCGCCCACGCCGGCCTACTCCACCGCCACACTCCACCTCACGGTGCCCGAGGTGTTCGGCTGCGCGGCCAGCGGCGACCTGGTCTCTTCGGCGCGTGTCGCCCCGGCCCGCGCGGGCACGCCCGCCGTGCGCCAGTTCACGTTTGCCGCCACGCAGCCGGTCCGCTACCTCGCGTTTCTCGTCACGCGGCTTCGCGACGTGCGGACGGAGAAGATCCGCCTCGGCAGCGTGCTCGAAGCCACGAAGTCCGCGCGGCTCTCGGGCGTCTATTACGACGATGTGGAGGTGGCGACCAAGGCGAACCCGCGGCTGGACGGCCGCGGCAAGGAACTGGCGAAGACCGGCGCCGACATCGTCCGCTTCTACTCGTCCATCGTCGGCGACTGCCCTTACCCGGCGCTGACGCTGGCGCTGGTCGAGCGCAGCGTGCCCGGCGGCCACAGCCCGCCCTACCTCGCCGTCCTCGCGCAGCAATCGGTCAACTCCAAGCTCTCGTTCCGCGACGACCCCGCGTCGTTCCCGGACTTCCCCGAGTTCTTCATCGCGCACGAGATCGCCCACCAGTGGTGGGGCCAGGCGGTCGGGTGGAAGAACTACCACGAGCAGTGGCTGAGCGAGGGGTTCGCGCAGTACTTCGCGGCGCTCTATGCCGAGCGGGCGCGCGGCCGGCCGGTGTTCGACAACGTCATGCGCCGCATGCGCCGGTGGACCATGGACGAGTCGGACGAGGGGCCGGTGTATCTCGGCTACCGCATCGGCCACATCAAGGGCGACAGCCGCCTGTTCCGCGCGATCGTCTACAACAAGGGCGCGACGGTGCTGCACCTGCTCCGCACCCTCGTCGGCGACAAGGCGTTCTTTGCGGGCATCCGGCGCTTCTACGAGTTCTGGCGATTCGAGAAGGCCGGATCGGACGACCTGCGACGGGCGATGGAGGCGGAAGCCAAGGTGCCGCTCGCACGCTTCTTCGACCAGTGGGTGTACGGGCAGGCACTGCCGCAGGTCGCCTTCACGTGGCGCGTGGATGGCGACGGAAGCGGCCAGGAGGCGCTCCTGCGCTTCGAGCAGGCGGGGGACGCGTTCGACGTGCCGGTGATCGTCACGCTGGATTACCTCGACAAGCCGCCGGCCCGGGTGACGGTCAAGCTCAGCGAGCGGGTCACGGAAGTCCGCGTGCCCCTTGCGGGCACCCTCCGCCGCGCCGACATCAACCGCGACGAGACGGTGGCCATCGTGCGGTAACCGCAAAGAACAAGGAGCTTCTCTGCGCCCTCCGCGCCTCTGCGGTTAGATCTTCGAGCGATGCGTCATCCGGCGTCGTCAAATCGTCAAATCGCCAAATCGTAAAATGGCCAAAATCCCCTTTAGGCCTTCCCTACGCTATCATCAGGGGCTATGGAAACCGTCACGCTGACCATCGATGGCCGCGAGGTTACGGTCGAGAAGGGCAAGACCGTCCTCCAGGCCGCGATCGAGAACGGCATCCAGATCCCCTTCTACTGCTACCACCCGGCGCTCGGCGTCGACGGTTCCTGCCGTGTCTGCATCGTCCGCGTCGAGAAGATGCCGAAGCTGCAGACCTCCTGCTCGACGATGTGCACCGACGGCATGGTCGTCCAGACGAGCACGCCCGAGGTCGTCGAGGCGCGCGCGTCGGTGTTCGAGTTCCTGCTCATCAACCACCCGCTCGATTGCCCGGTGTGCGACAAGGGCGGCGAATGCCCGCTGCAGGACTACTCCTATACCTTCGGGCGCGACGCGAGCCGGATGGACTTTCCGCGCAGGGTCTTCGACGGCGAGGGCGTCAAGGGCGACGTGGATTTCGGCCCGACGCTGATGCTCAACCGGCAGCGCTGCATCCTCTGCACCCGCTGCATCCGGTTCATGCGCGACATCGACGGCGACGCCCAGATCTCCGTCCAGGACCGCGGCTACGGCAGCCAGCTCGAAACGTTCCAGGAAGAGGGCGTCCACTCGATCCTGAGCGGGAACCTGATGGACGTCTGCCCGGTCGGCGCACTGACGACCCGGGACTACCGGTTCAAGTCGCGTCCGTGGGACAACCCCACCGCCGTGGACAGTATCTGCACGCTGTGCGCGAAGGGCTGCGCGACGACGGTGTGGCTGCGCGCGAAGCCGGAGTGGGCCAAGGGGCCGAGGCTGGCGCGCATCACGCCGCGCTTCAATCCCGAGGTGAACGACTTCTGGATCTGCGACATCGGCCGCTTCGACTACCACTTCGCCGAAGGAGACGACCGGCTGCGGAAACCGCTCATCAAGGATGCGACCGGCCTGCAGCAGCCGGCCACCTGGCACGACATGCTGGTCAAGTTGCGCGAGGCACTCGGCGCCACCAACGAGATCGGCCGGGCGGCCATCCGCTTCCTCGCCTCGGCCCACGCATCGATCGAGGAACTGGTCCTTCTGGGACAGATCGCGCGCGGCGTGCAGGGTGAGGGCGCGGAGCAGAAGATCGGCATCAGCTGGCGTACGAGCGACAAGCGGCAGCCGGAGCGGACGAAATTCACGGTGCCGCGCGTGGACGCACCCAACGTGAACGGCGCGCGCGACCTCGGCTTCGCGGTGGCGGAAGCCGCCGACGGCGGCGCGGATCTCTCGGCGCTGCGGAGCGAGATCGACGCCGGCCAGGTGGCGGCGGTCTACGTCCTGGATCCGGGGCCGGCCGGCTCGATTGGCGACGTGTCGTGGCTCATCGAGGCACGACAGGCGGGCCGCATCAAGGTGCTCGCCGTGGAAGCCGTCGTCGCCAGCGACCTGACCCGGGCGGCGGATTTCGTCCTGCCGGGCGCCAGCTACCTCGAGAAGGACGCGTGCTACACGAACGAGCAGGGGCGGGTCCAGGCCGCCGCGCAGGCGATCGCGCCGCCGGGAGACGCCATGGAGGACTGGCAGATCCTGGTGAACGTCGGCGTGTCGCTGGGCGTGGGCCTGTCCTACACCAGTTCGGCCCACGTGCGATCGGACATCGCCGCGGCCATGGCGGATCGGCCCGGCTACGCGGATCTCACGCGGATCGCGTTTGCCCGCCCGGTCAACGCCCGGACCTGGCTGCAAACGTCCAACCCTTCGGAACGCTGGAAGTGGGAGACGCTGTTCAAGGACCGGCCCCCTGAGAAGACGTCGACGAAGTCAACGCAGTCGACGGAGTCAACGTAGTCGGAATTGGCAGACTGCGTGGACTGAAACCACATGAAACACTCCTCGGTCCGGCTTCTGCTCGTGCTGCTGGCGGTGGCGGCCGCCGGCGGTGCGGGGTATTTCGTGTTCACGCTCGAGCAGCGCGCGGCGACGGCGCGGAACGCCGAACGCGCGTTCGCCGAGGACGTGCTGCGCCTGCAGGCGACGCTGGCGGAAGTGCGTGCCGCGCAGGCCGGCTACCTGGCAACCGGCCAGGACGCGGCCGTCTGGATCGAGAAGGTGTCGCAGTTGCGGCGGCAGGCGGAGACGCAGCTGAAACGGCTGGCCGCGGCGGCGCCCGCGCCGGAAGTGGAGTCGGAACTGGCGACAATCGGCGAGGCGCTCGCGTCGCTGGGCCGGTTCGACAAGCGGATCGCGGAACTCCTGCGCGACGAGCAGACGCTGACGGCCTCGGCCCTCATCTTCACGGACAGCGCCCAGGTGGTGTCGGCCGCCACGGCGACGTTGTCCAACCTGCGGGGGGCGCGCGCATCGAAATCAGGTGCGGCGCTCTCCGAGGCGAGAAAGCAGCAGGTCTACGCGATCGCGGGCGCGGCCGGGTTCGTCTTCCTCGTGCTCCTGCTGCTCGTTCCGAGAGTGCGTCGCTCGGGCGAGGATCACGTTGACGCCGAGGAGGCGTCCGCGTCCGGATCGGATGCGATGCTCTTCGCGCCGGCGCCGCAACCACCCGCGGCGCACGTGGGCCTTGGCCGCGACCTCGATCTCTCGCTGCAGCGCCGCCACGCGCCGGACGACGAGTCGGATCGGGCGCTCGCCAGCGAGCTCGACGCGGCCACCGCAGCCATGGCTCAAAGCTCCAGCTTTGCGGCAGGGGCGGGGGCAGGCGTGGCGCAAAGCTCCAGCCTTGCGGGCGGGGCGGGGCCAGGCGTGGCGCAAAGCTCCAGCTTTGCGGGCGGGGCGGGGCCAGGCGTGGCGCAAAGCTCCAGCTTTGCGGGCGGGGCGGGGCCAGGCGTGGCGCAAAGCTCCAGCTTTGCGGGAGGTTCGCGCGACGAGGTGCTCGAGTCCCTCGATGCGCCGGGACCGCGCCGGGTGCCGTCGCCAGGCGTGGCGCAAAGCTCCAGCTTTGCGGGAGCGCCCGCGTTCCGCGTGGACCTGTCGGCCGCCGCGCGGCTTTGCACCGACCTGGCGCGCGTCCGCGACACGAGCGAGCTGCAGGGCTTGCTGGCCCGGGCCGCCGCCCTCCTGGACGCCAGCGGCATCGTGGTCTGGATATGCGGCGCCGGCGGCGACGTGCTGTGGCCGGCGTTCAGCCACGGCTACACGCCGCACACCCTCGGCAGGATGCAGGCGCTGCCGCGCGACGGCGCCACGCCGGTGTCGGTGGCGTTCCGCACCGGCCTGATGGAGGTGGTGCGCGCATCGGATGGCGACGCCAGCGGGGCGATCGTCGCGCCGATCCTCTCCTCCAGCGGCTGCGTGGGCGTGATGGCGGTGGAGATCCCCCACGGCGCCGAAACGAGCGACGCCGAGCAGGCCATGGCCGGCATCCTCGCCGCGCAGCTCGCGACGCTGGTTGCCGGGGAAGAACAGTAGGCAGTAGGCGGTAGGCAGTAGGCAGTTGAACCAACGGCAAGCCGCCGGCTTGCCTGCCCACCTGCCGCCGCGACAGGCGAGACGCCTGTCCTACTGCGCTGCCCACTGCGCTGCCCACTGCCGCAAGGTGCAAGGGTGCAAGGTGCAAGTGCCCATGTGCCCCACTGCCCCACTGTCCACTGCCCACTGCCAACCTGCTTCCGCGACAGGCGAGACGCCTGTCCTACGTCGTCATCTCCTGCCCGTCCGCTGCGCGCGCACGACTTGGCCCAGGCCATGCTCCGACCGCTCGCTGCCCCCGCCACACCGCAACGCCGGTTCACCGCAGAGGCGCCGAGGACGCAGAGGCGTTTATTTCGGGTATCGTTCTCGGCGTGCTCTGCGCCTCGGCGGTGAACCTCGGCTCAATCGCAGCGTGACGGCAAATCGCCAAATCGCAAAACCGCAAAATTGCGAAAATCGGCCGCTGTCCTCTCTCGCCGTCGCCTGGTCAGGACGGCGATTCTGCGGCTCACGCACTGATCCGCAAAAACCGGCCGCAATCCGTGCGGTCGCTCGCGGCACACGTTTTGATATTCACCTTGGCGGTCGCGTGAGGCCGGCGGGGTGTGAAAGTAACAGGCAGGCGCTGGCATCGCCGCATCCCGTTCAGGCAGGCAGGCTCCGGTCTCGCGCGGCCCGGTACCCAAGGTTGGACATGACCCATCTCCTCCGGTGGACGGCCGTCGCGCTCGCGCTCTTCATGGGCGCGTGCGCGCTGGCCGTCCGGCATCCCAGCATCGCCGAGCTCAAGTACAACCCGAGCCGGTATTACGATCGCGCGGTCGCGGTCGAAGGCGTCGTCACGAGTTCGTGGGGAATCCCGCTCGCCCCTTTCCAGATGTACAAGGTGGACGACGGGACGGGTGAAGTGACCGTGCTGGCGCAGCACCACCGGACGCCGCCGCGCGGCGCCCGCGTGCGGGTTCGCGGCAAGGTGGAAGACGTGGCGGTCGTCGGCGGACGATCGCTCGGCCTGCACATCCGCGAAGAGGATGTCGATTTCAAGGGGCGGTAGCCTGCAGGCGGCCGTCGATCCTCACCTCCCTATCTGCCTCCCGTACTCCGTTGCGGCCCCCATCCTGCTGAAGTAGCCGTACGCCACCCGCGACAACTCCTCGATTGCCCGGTCGCCCGCTTCGTCTTCCAGCAGGAACGATGTCATCGCGGAGAAGATGTACGGCCGGTTCTTCGCATAGACGATCCCGGCGTCCACGCGCACGCCTTCCAGTTCTCCCGGCTTGTTCGCCACTTCGATACCTGCCGGCAGGCCCTTCGCCAGCGCGCTCAGCGGGACCTTCTCCTTCTTGAGGATCGTCAGCGCCTCGTCGCGGCTGGCGGGCGTGAGGCCCGTCCCGCGGTGAAAGGTCTCCAGCAGGCGCGCGATGTCGCCCGGCGTGGACACGTTCTCGTTCCCGCGCTTCGCCGCCTCGAGGTCGATCATGTAGCGCCGAAGCCGCGTGTCCTTCAGGCCAAGCCCGCGCATCCGGGCGGTGATCGCCTCCATCCCGAGCAGCTCGATGAGCACGTTGGTCGCCGTGTTGTCGCTGAGGACGGCCATTGCGACCGCGTAGTCGCGCAACGACAGCGCCGGCGTCCCCATCTCGTACAGCAGGCCGCCAGGCACGGCGCGCTTCCGGTCCAGGGCGCGAGTGTCGTCCAGCTTCAGACGGCCTTCGTCCACGGCATGCGCCAGCTCGTAGAGGATGGCGAGCTTGATCGTCGAGGCCGTCGGCAGGACGACATCCGGCTGCCACTCGAAGCGCTCGCCGCTCGTGAGGTCCACGATCGAGTAGCCGACGACGCCGTCCACTCGGCGCGCGGCGTCCTGCAGGCGGGCAGCGGTCTGCTGCCGGAGGAGGGAGGCGGGGCGGGGCTGCTGCCCCGGCGCGACGCGCGGCATGCCGATAACGGACAGCAGGACGAGCGCGAAGGTCAATCTCATAGCGGGTCGCATCGAGCCAATTGTCCTTCCGATTGCCGATTGCCGATTGCCGATTGAAGAATGTGCCGTCGGCCGGAACGGAGAAGTGAGAAGTTAGAACGTAGAACGTAGAACAACCCAGAGGCAGAGGAATTGCGAGGCAATCCAGCGCTTCTCCGTTCTACCGTTCTCCAGTCTCCGTTCTCAGTTCTCCGTTGACAAGCCACTACCCGGTTATCCTCACCGCCACGGCCGTCATGTCGTCGTTCGGCGGCTCGTCGCCGCGGAAGGCGTGGACCGCGGCGAAGATCGCGTCCACGATCTCGCGCGACGGGAGGTCGCGGGCCATGCGGACGGTGTCAATCAAGCGCGCGGAGCCGAAGAAGCAGCCCTTCGCGTCCATCGCCTCGCTGATGCCGTCCGTGCAGAAGACGAACAGGTCGCCGGGGAGGAGGTCGAACGTCACCTCGTCGTACGACGACCCCGGGAAGGACCCGAGCGGCACGCCCGCGAGCTCGATCGGCCCGCACTCGGCGCCGGTGCAGCGAATCGGGTACGGCAAACCCGAGTTGGCGAGCGTGACGGAGCGCCGCTTCAGGTCGAACAGCGCGTAGACGAGCGTGCAGTAGTACTCCTCCAGCTGGCGCTGGTGGAGGATCGTGTTCACCGACGAGAGCACCGTCGCCGGGCTGAATCCCTGCGGCGCGTAGCGGCGGCGGAACGTCCGCGATCGAATCAGCTCGCCCGCGAAGGCGCTGTACAGCGCGGCCGGCACGCCCTTGCCGGACACGTCGCCCACCGCGACGATGAGGCTGTTCGCTTCCGGCGACAGGTAGTCGTACAGGTCGCCCCCCAGCTCGCGCGCCGGCGCGAAGCGGGCGGCCACGTCCACGCCCTTCATCCGCTTCGGCAGCTCGGTGGGCAGCAGCGCCGCCTGCACGCGCTGCGCGAACCGCAGCTCCTTCTCCAGCCGCTCTTCGTTCGCCCGGATCGTCTCGTAGAGTCGCGCGTTCTCGATGGCCACCGCCGCCTGGCTGGCCAGCAGCGTCATCACCTCCACGTGGCTCTTGGTGAATGCGTCCAGCTCGGGGCTCTCCAGGTCGACGACGCCGATGCATCGGTCTTTCACGAGGAGGGGGACCACCAGCTCGGAGCGAACATCCTCCACCAGCTTCACGTAGCGCGGGTCCTGCTGCACGTCCGGCACGAGGACGGCTTCCTTGTGCAGCGCGGCATAGCCGACCAGGCCCTTCCCCACCGCGATTGGCGGCACCACGGTCTGCTCGCCGTACTTCAAGGCGAGCTTCGCCTCCAGCTCGCCCGACGCCTCGTTGACGAGGAGGATGCCGAACGTGCGGTAATCGATCACCCGCCGCGCGAGCTGCGCGATGCGCGAGAGCAACTGGTCGAGATCGAGAATCGACGACACTTCGCGCCCGATCTCGGCGAGCGTCTCCAGCATCTCGCCGTACTCGCGCTCGCGTTCGAAGAGGCGGGCGTTCTCGATCGCCACCGCGACGGCCGCCGCGAACTGGCGCAGCATGGCTTCGTCCAGCTCGGTGAACTGCCCCACGCACTGGCTGAGCAGGTTGAGCGCGCCGATGATCCTGCCCTTGCGCTTCAGCGGAACGACCAGCTCGGATCGGGTCCCCGGCACGATCTCGACGTACCGCTGGTCCACGAGCACGTCGTCCACGAGGATCGGCCGGGCCTCGGCGACGGCGGCGCCGACGAGGCCGTCGCCGATCTGCAGGCGGGTGCGTTTGACGGCTTCCTCGGTATAGCCCTCGGAATAGGCGATCTGCAGGTCGCCGCGCTTCTCGTCGATGAGGTAGACGGCGAACGCCTGGAAGTCCGTGAGGCGCCTGATGAGCTGAGGGATGCGCTGCAGCAGCTCATCGAGGTCGAGGACGGCCGTCACCTGGCGGCCGAGGTCGAACAGCGTGGTCAGGAGCTGCTGATCGGTGGGACGCGGAGGCGTCGCGGCGTCGTCGGACGCCGGGCCATTCGGCGGGCATAGATCGGGCGTGGATGATGATGATGACGTCACGGAATCTCGGAATTGAGGGCTGGCAGCCAGCGCCTGCAGCTGCCGCTCGCCGCGGCTGCCGCCTGCTGCCCGCTCATGAACGCCTGGTCGAAAACCGGATTATACTTGCCGGACGATGGACCTGCAGCTGCCTTTCGAGTACGCCGCGATCGAGCGGATCCTCCCGCACCGCTACCCGTTCCTGCTCGTGGACCGGATCGTCGAATTCGAGCCGGACAAGCGCGTGGTGGGCATCAAGAACGTGTCGTTCGACGAGCCCCACCTGTCGCGGATTCCCGGGAGAGAACCCGTCCTGCCGCCCACCATCCTGACCGAGGCGATCGCGCAGATCGGCGCGATCATGATCCTGGCGAAGCCCGAGAACAAGGGCCGGCTGATCTTCTTCGCCGGCATCGAGCGCGTTCGCTACAAGCGCCCCGTCGGCCCCGGCGACGTGGTCGTCGTGGAGGCGACCGTGCGGCGCCTGCGAAGCAAGATGGGAACCCTCCGCGGCGTCGCCCGCGTCAACGGCAAGGTGGTCCTCCAGGGGACGATGACCTTCGCGCTCGGTGCGCCCGCGCCGCGGGACCCGAACCTCTCAACTGAAAACGGAAAACGGAAAATTGAAAAAGGGGCCCTGCCTGCCTGAGAGGCTTCGCTCTTTTTCCGTTTTCAGCATTCTACGTTCTACGTTCTCCGTTCTCCGTTCTCCGTTCTCCGTTCTCAGTTCTCAGCTCCCTTCTTCACCACCAGCACCACCATCCCGACCTTGACCACCCGCGAAGCCCAGGTAGCCCACCGCGCATTCGGGCGGTAGTAGCGCACCGTGTCGAGGACGGCCGGCGCGAGCAGGATCGCCCCGACCGCCGCCTCGTCGATCCCCAGAAAGACGGCCATCGACCGGGTGTCGCGTTCGGGAGGACCGGCGTGCGCCATCGCCCCGCCGGCGTACGCCACCGAGGTCAGGACGTTGAACGCCAGCAGGCCCTTCGCCATCGGCCGGTGCTCGCTGCGCAGCTGCGGGCGCGTGGAGAGCAGGATCTCATTGCCGAGCTCCTGCACCCAGAATCCGGCCGACGAGACCGTGAATTCCCGCCGCGGCGATATGGGGTCGTGCGTGATGGCGAAGAACGGCAGCGGGCCGAACGAGACTTTCTTGATGCCCGGGTTCGCGTCGAACGTGTAGTCGAACAGGAGATGGCCCGCCTCGTGCGCGCAGAAGCCGATTGCCGCGCCAGCCACGAATGTCGCCGCATCGGCCACGACGCTGGCCGTTCCCGGGGAGGAGCCCTGGTCGACGGCACCGACAGGCGGGACGCCTGTCCTACGGGACACCCCGACAGGCGGGCCTGCCTCGCCGAAGCCGCGAAGCGGCGAAGGCGGGACGCCTGCGACAGGCGGGACGCCTGTCCTACGGGACGCCCCGACAGGCGGGACGCCTGTCCTACTCAGTAGTGGAGCCGAGGTTCCTTCCGGCGTTCGCGCGTCCACCCCTGGCAGCTGCGCGACAGCGGCGGCGACCTGGCTGTAGATCGCGATCATCGCCAGCGCCGCTGCAGCGATCCGGCCGGCACGGATGAGACGGCCGCCGACCGCAGCCGTGGCATCCCTGTTGCAGCCCCGGTGGCGAGAGCCCGGTCGAGAAAACGCGCTAACCGGGGCGCCCGAGTGGCGCTTTCGCAAGGGGGAATGGAGCATGCTCGAAACGATCGCGATCATCCTGATCGTGCTCTGGCTGCTGGGAATGGTCAGCGGCTACACGATGGGGAACTTCATCTACATCCTGCTGGTCATCGCCATCGTGCTGTTCCTGGTGCGACTGGTCAGCGGGCGACGAGTGGTGTAGCGCGGCCACGGAGGGCCGCGTGTAGCGCGGCCACGGAGGGCCGCGTCTACTTCGGGCCTTTCCACAGCACGCGCTCGAGGCGGCTGTGGTAGCCGGTGAACTCGCCGTCGCCGCCATCGTCCTGGATGGCGTGCCGGACCATGTTGATCTTCGCGTCCAGGTCGTCGGCGAACGACAGGATGAAAGCCTCGACGGTCTGCGGGAGGACCGGCGAACCGAACTCGAGGCATCCGTGGTGTGAGAGCACCAGGTGTTCGACGTGCGTGAGCAGCAGCGGCGGGAAGTTCTCGATCGCCGCTGCCGTCTCACGTACCAGCATCGTGCCGAGCGCGATGTGGCCCAGCAGCCGGCCGTCCCGCGAGTAGCTCGCGGAGAAACTGTAGTCGAGTTCCTGCAGCTTCCCGATGTCGTGCAGGACCGCGCCGGCAAACACGAGGTCGGCGTCCGCGCGGTACGAACGCGCCAGCCAGTCGCCCACCTCGGCGATCTTCACGATGTGTTCCAGGAATCCCGCGCGGTACGCGTGGTGAAGCGTCTGCGCCGCGGGCCACGTCCGCAGCTTCTCCTCGTTCGCGCACACGATCCGTTCCAGCAGCTGACGCAGGAAGGGGTCTTCGACGCGGCCCACGCGCGCCCGCAACTCCTCCCACATGTCGCCGGCAGGCCTCGGCGCGGACAGGATGCACTCCTCCTCGCGGAAGCCGTCCTGCCGGTCCTGGTCGGCGTGGACGCGCCGGATGTTCTCGACGATGAGCTGCATCCGGTCGTTGTAGACGTTGGCCCTCGCGCGGATCTTGACGAACTCGCCGCTTTCGAACTCGGTTTTCAGCCGCTCGACGTCCTCGAACACCTTCGCCTGCAGCTTGCCTGAGGCATCCTGAAGCAGCAGCGAGATGAACTCGCCGTTGCGGCCGGCCCGCACCTCTTTCTGAACGCAGAGGCAGAAGCCGACGCCGGATGAGTCGGGCGTCAGTTGTCGTAGAGGCGGCAGCCGCGTGATGGACGTCATGATGGCTCTCCTGCCTCTACTTTACCTGCGTCGGTCACCGAATGCTCTGGTGTCGATCGGACCAGGGCCACGCCGGCCAGGACAATCGCCGACGCGACGCCCGTCCGAAGGCCGAACGGCTCCGAGAGGATGAGCGTCCCGAGAACCATCGCGATGATGGGGTTGATGTAGGAATAGAGCGAAATGGTCGAGACCGGGAGGTGCTTGAGCGTGTAGAGATAGGACGAATACGCGACGATGGAGCCGATGACGACGAGATAGCCGAACGCCGACGCCGAGCGGGCGGAGAACGCCAGCCGGGGCCATTCGCCGGCGAACGTCCCGATGGCGGTGAGGATGAGGCCGCCGAAGATCATCTGCATCGCCGCGCCGCCCAGCGTCGAGTGCTCGCGGTGCCGCCAGCGCGAGTATGCCGACCCGGCCGACCATGTCAGGCACGCGCCTTGGACGGCCAGGACGCCGAACAGGAAGTTGGCGCCCGACGCGCCGCCGGCAGTCATCTCGGGCCACACCAGCAGGACGATTCCGCCAAAGCCGACGAGCAGGCCCGCCCACGCGCGGACGGTCGGACGCTCGCCGTGCGGCAGCAGCAACTCCAACCCGACCATCCAGAACGGGGTGGTGGCCAGCAGGACGGCGGTCAGGCCGCTCGGCACCCACTGTTCGGCCCACACGACGAGGCCGTTGCCGCTGACGATGAAGAGGACACCCATGAAGGCCAGGCCGGGCCATTCAGAGACGGGCGGCAGCCGGCGCCGGGTGGCCAGGTGGCCGACCGCCAGGAGTGTGCCGGCGATCAGCCAGCGAAGACCCGCACCAAGGCCCGGCGGCAGGGTCTCCAGCGAGACCCGGATGGCGAGGTACGTGGTGCCCCAGACGATGCAGATGGTGGCCCAGGCAAGATACGCGCGGACGTGGACGGACACGAAGGCAGTTCTACAGGGTGCAAGAGTGCATGGTCACGGGGTGCAAGGCGTCCCGCCTGTCGCACGGGTGCAAGGGTGCGTGGCCGCCCCAGTCGTCATTCGCCAATCGTCACTCGTCAATCGTCGATACCGTTCCCGTTTCCGGGTGCAAGAGTGCACGGGTGCAGGGGTGCACGGTGCACGGGTGCAAGGTAGGACAGGCGTCCCGCCTGTCGCACGGGTGCAAAGGGTGCGTGGCCGCCCCAGTCGTCATTCGCCAATCGTCACTCGTCAATCGTCAATACCGTTCCCGTTTCCGGGTGCAAGGTGCAAGGGTGCAGGGGTGCACGGTGCACGGGTGCTCGTCAATCGTCGATACCGTTCCCGTTTCCGGGTGCAGGGGTGCAGGACACGGGGTGCAAGGGTGCAAGGAGTGCACGGGGTGATTCGTGCAGGGTGCATGGGGACAGGGGTGCCGAGTGCTACGGTGCACGGATGCGGTGCACTTTGCAGCTGTTGCACCTTTTGCACTTTGCACCACCGCCTTGCACCGGCGCGTCAGCGCTCTTGCACCTTGCACGGCGCCATCGGCGCTCTTGCACTTTGCACTTCTTGCACCTTCTGCACCCTTGCACTTAGCTCGTGCTCCTCCGCGATCCGGACGCAGTCGCGGCCGTCGCGCTTGGCGGCGTAGAGCGCCTCCTCGGCGCGGGCGATGAAGGCGCTGGCGTCGAGCTCGTCGCGATGCGCCTCGGCGACCCCGAAGCTGCCCGTCACCTGGACGGGGTCGCCGTTCCACGTGACCGACATCGCGTCCACCTCGCGCCGGAGCTTTTCTGCGACCTGGCGTCCCGCGTCGATGGGCGTTTCCAGAAGGAGCACGAGGAACTCGTCGCCGCCGTAGCGGCACTTGAGGTCGCTGCCGCGGATCATGCCCCGGATCCTGGTGCCAATCTCGGCCAGCACCGCGTCGCCGCACAGGTGCCCGTAGCGGTCGTTCACCTGCTTCAGGCCGTCCACGTCGAAGAGAATCGCCGACAGCGGAAGGCGCGAGCGCCGGGCGCGCCGAAGCTCGGAAGACACCACTTCCCTGCCGTGCCCCCGGTTGACGCACCCGGTGAGCGCGTCGCGCAGGCTGTTCTCGCGCACCTCCTCCTGCAGTTGCACGCCGCGAAGCGAGGTGGCGAGCACGCTCGCGGCGGCGCCGATGACGAGGCGGCGGGGCGGCGTCAGCCCCGGAACATCAGCGGGCAGGCCGAGAACGCCGAGCGTCGTGCCTGCTCCGACGAGCGGGAAGCAGACCTGTCCTTCGTGGTCGATGCCCTCGGGGCGGGCGATGAGGCCGGCCTGTGCGATGGCTCCAGCTGCGATCTCGCCAACCGCCACGCTCCGCCCCTCGCGCTGGATGAACCGTTGGCCGGCGAGCAGCTGCCAGCTGTCCTGGCGCCCCACCGCCACCCAGACATCGTTGGTTCCCGCCAGTTCCCCGAGGTAGAGTTCGACGACGTCGCGGAGGGTGTCAAGGTCGAACGACTGCGTGAGGGCCTGGCACAAGGTGATGAGGCGCTCGAGCTCGCGCGCCCGTTCGTGGGCGCGCGCCGCCTCCTGGGAGGCGGTCGTCGCGGCCACTTGCAGCTGGCGCCGCTTGCCGTGGTAGGTACAGGACGAACGACGCCGCGGCGAGGGCAAGGCCCGGCAGGAGGCCGACGCCATAGTCGCCCTCGAACGCGCGGACGCCCTGGAGCAGCCGCATCGCCGGCGCCGAGAAGACGACGGACAGCGCGAAGATGAGGCCGGCGGTGAGGAGAATTTCGTAGCGGCCGAATCGCATGGCGTGGCGGCAAAGCCGCCTGTTTGGGTTATCGGCGGGGCGCGACAGGTACGCTAGGGTATTTTTCGTGCAACGGCGGGGCTGGCGCGCGAGTCTTACAGGAAGGGGGTTTGCTTTGTCAGCGCGCGCACAGGACGACGCCGCCCGCGCGGCCGAGACGGTTTCGCTCCCGGTGACCGGGATGATGTGCGCTGCGTGCGCCCGGACCATCGAGAACACGCTCGGCGACACCCCCGGCGTCGAAAAGGCGAACGTCAACTTCGCCACCGGCCGGGCAACGGTCGTCTTCGACCCGTCGATCGTCTCTGTTGCCGGCCTGGCGGAAGCCGTCCGCGACGTCGGCTACGACGTGATCGAGTTGCCCGCGGGTGACACAGGCGTAGGGCCGAGCTCCAGCTCGGCCGGCCCGGCCTCCCTAGCCCCTAGCCCCCAGCCCCCCTGGCCTGAGCGAAGCGGCGCAGCCGCGGAGTCGAAGGCAGCCCCTAGCCTCGACAATCTCCAGGCCCGCGCCCAGCGCGACGAGTACCTCACCCTCCGCCGCAAGCTCATCGTGGCCGTCGCGTTCACGGTGCCGCTCGTGGTCGTCGCCATGGCGCACGTGCACTTCGCCGGCGTCAACTGGCTCCAGTTGGCCCTCGCCCTCCCCGTTGTCGGCTACGCCGGGGCGCACTTCTACCGGGGCGCGTGGAAGAGCCTGCGGCACCGGGCCGCGGACATGAACACCCTCATCGCCGTCGGCACCGGCGTCGCGTTCGCGTATTCGACCCTCGTCACGGTCGCGCCCGAGCTCATCATCACGGGTGTCGAGCACGCCGGCCACACCGGCGGAGCGACAGGCGGGATGGCGGGCGCCGGGACGGAGGTCTATTTCGAGGTCGCGGCGGCGATCATCGCCCTCGTGCTGCTCGGCCGCGTGCTCGAATCGCGGGCCCGGGGCCGCACGTCGGACGCGATCAAGCGGCTCATCAACCTCCAGCCCCGCACCGCCCGCGTGGTCCGCGACGGCTCGGAGATGGACGTGCCCGTGGCCGAGGTGCACCTCGGCGACATCGTCATCGTCCGGCCCGGCGAGCGGATTGCGGTGGACGGCGACGTGGTGGACGGGACGTCCGCCGTGGACGAGTCGATGCTCACCGGCGAGTCACTGCCGGTGGACAAGGCGCCCGGGCTGCCGGTGTTCGGCGGGAGCGTGAACGCCACCGGCAGCTTCCGGTTCACGGCCACGCGCGTGGGACGCGAGACCACGCTCCAGCGCATCATCCGGCTCGTGCAGGAGGCGCAGGCCAGCCGCGCGCCGATCGCGCGCCTGGCGGACGTCATCTCCGGCTACTTCACGCCGGCGGTGATCAGCCTCGCGATCCTGACGTTCGTCATCTGGTTCGACCTGATGCCGGCCGGCGAACGGTTCGCGCCGGCGCTCCTCAGCTTCGTGGCGGTGATGATCATCGCGTGCCCGTGCGCGATGGGCCTCGCGACTCCGACCGCGATCCTCGTGGGCACCGGCAAGGCCGCCGAAAAAGGGATCCTGATTCGCGGCGGCGAGGTCCTCGAGCGCGCCGGCCAGATCGACACGGTGGTTCTCGACAAGACCGGGACGATCACGGCCGGCCGGCCGGAGGTGACCGACATCATCCCCGTCCGCAAAGCTGGCCCGCCTTCGCCTGGCTACGGCGGGTCCGCCGAAGCGCTTCGCGCGGAGGTGGAAGCTTTGCGCCACACCTCGGAGGTGTCCGCGATCGAGAGTCAACTCCTCGCGCTGGCCGCTTCCGCCGAGCGCCCCTCCGAGCACCCGCTCGGGCACGCCATCGTGCGCGCCGCCCGGGAGCGCGGCCTTGCCCTTGTCGAGGCTCGCGACTTCCACGCGGTTCCCGGCCACGGCGTCATCGCGCGTGTGAACGGTCAGCGCCTCGTCATCGGCAACGCCCGGCTGATGGAGCAGGAAGGCGTGGACACGAGCGCGATTGCCGCCGACATCGACCGCCTGACCCGCGCGGCCCGGACGGTCATGATGGTGGCTGGGGAGCAGCGGACAGCGGACAGCTGGCAGCAGGCAGCCGGTTCGCCAAATCGCCAAATCGCCAAATCGCTAAATGGCCAAAATCTCCTTATCCTGGGCATCCTCGGCCTCGCCGACACGCCCCGACCGGAATCTGCCGCCGCCATCCGCCGCATGAAGGCGATGGGGCTGCAAGTGGTGATGATCACCGGCGACAACCAGGCGACCGCCGAGGCCATCGCGCGCCAGGTGGCGCCTGCCGGAGAGATCGATCGCATCGTCGCGGGCGTCTTGCCGGAGCGGAAGTCCGAGGAAGTGAAGGCGCTTCAGCAGGCGGGCCGCGTGGTGGCGATGGTGGGCGACGGCATCAACGACGCGCCCGCGCTCGCGCAGGCGGACGTCGGCATCGCGGTCGGATCCGGCACGGACGTCGCGATGGAGGCCGCGGACATCACGCTGATGCGCAACGATCTCGACGGCGTCGCCGAGGCGATCCGGCTCTCGCGCCGCACGCTGAGCGTCATCAAGCAGAACCTGTTCTGGGCATTCTTCTACAACGTGCTCGGCATCCCGATCGCGGCCGGCGCGCTCTACGCGTTCACGGGCTGGCTCCTCAGCCCGATGATCGCCGCCGCCGCGATGTCGTTCTCGAGCGTGTCGGTGCTCGCAAACAGCCTGAGGCTGCGCAGAGCGTAGGCAGTAGGCAGTAGGCAGTAGGCAGTTCAGACGACATATGGATGCCGCCCAGGTTACGGTGACGACGGTTGGTCTGGCGCTCATCGCGAGCGTCCTGCTGTTCTTCTTCGGCCCAAGGAAGAGACGAGGAGTAGGCGGTAGGCAGTAGGCAGTAGGCGGTTCACCAGCGCGGGCACGGAGGCGCACGTTCTCGTCGTTCTACGTTCTACAGTTCTACGTTCTAAGTTCTCCGTTCTCACTTCCTTTATAATCTCCCCGTGCCACCGCCACACGGCCCGGGCGCGCTGCCTCCCGCCGAGACTCGAGTCCAGGCGCTCGCCCGTCTCTTCGATCACGCCCAGATCGGCGCCCTCGTCGCCATCCTTCACCCGGGCGGCGATGCGACGCTGGCCGCAAATCCCAGGTTGAAGCTGATCTTCGGTTACCCCGCCGACGCGGCGGAAGCGGACATCAAGCCGCTCGAGCAGGCGCGATTCGTCGATCCCCTGGCGAGGCGGCACCTTCTCGACCTGCTCGCGCGCGACGGCTCGATCACGGATTTCCTCGTCCGCGTGCGGCGCGTCGACATGACGCCGATCTGGATCGAGATCACGGCGCATGCAGAAAGTGCCGCAAAGCTGGAGCTTTGCGCCACACTTGATGGCGGCGAGCGTCGCGCCACCCCTGAGGACGTGGGACAGGCGTCCCGCCTGTCGCATCCCAACGGCGCCGTCCGACTCGAGGCGCTCGTCCGCGACGTCAGCGACCGGAAGAAGCTCGACGACCAGACGCGCGACCTCTATCACCAGCTGCTGCAGGCCGAGAAGATGGCGTCGCTCGGCCAGACGATCTCCGGCATCGCCCACGAGTTGAACAACCCGCTCGCGACGATCCTGACGTGGTCCGAGCGCCTCTCGCAGCGCCAGGTGGACGACGCGACGCGGCGCGGCCTGGACGTCATCCTCGGCGAATCGGAGCGCGCGGCCCGCATCGTGCGCAACCTCCTCACCTTCGCGCGCAAGCGCCACACCACGCGCACGATGGTGGACCTCAATCACGTCGTCAGCGAGACGCTCGCCCTGCGCGCGTACGAGCAGCGCGTGACGAACATCACCGTGCTGCCCGCGCTCGCCGCCGGCCTGCCGCAGGTCTTCGCCGATCCGCACCAGCTCCAGCAGGTCCTGCTGAACCTCGTCATCAACGCCGAGCAGGCGATGCTCTCCGCCAACGGCCGCGGCACGCTCGTCGTCCGCACCTGGCACAACGCGGAGAGCGACACCGTCGTTCTCGAGGTGAACGACGATGGGCCGGGCGTGCCCGAGGACGTGCAGTCGAAGATCTTCGACCCGTTCTTCACGACGAAGGAAGTAGGCAAGGGGACCGGGCTCGGCCTCACCGTCGCCTACGCGATCATCGAGGAGCACGGCGGCCGGATCTGGATCCACTCGTCGCAGGAGGGCGGCGCGTCGTTCTTCGTGGAACTGCCGACCGGCGACGCGCAGGTGGTGCGCCCGCCGCAGCCGCCGGCCGAGGCGTTTGCCAAGGACATGCCGAGCAACGCCCGCGTGCTGGTGGTGGAAGACGAGCCCGCGCTGGCGGCGGCGGTGTCCGAAGGGCTGGCTGACGCGGGGTTCGCGGTGGACCGGGCGGGTGACGGGGAGGAGGCGCTGGCGCTCGTGCGCGCCAGCACCTACGACCTGGTGGTGTGCGATCTCAAGATGCCGCGCCTGGACGGCACCCAGTTCTACCGCGCCATCGCGGCGACCATGCCGTCGCTCGCGCGCCGCGTCATCTTCGTGACCGGCGACGTGGTCGGCACCGACGCCGAGCGCTTCCTCGAAGAGAGCGGCTGCCGCTGGCTGGCCAAGCCGTTCAGGCTGGCCGACTTGCTCCGCACCGTGCGCGAGCTTCTCGCGTAGGGCAGCACCGCCGCCGGCTGGTTCGCCGCTTCCCCTTCCAACACGGCCTTCAGCATCGCCGGGCGCGGCTCGAAGGCCAGCACCGGGCGCGGACCCACCGACGAGGGCACGAGGTGCGTGAGAACAGGCGGATGCGCCGCCGGCTTGCCCGTCTGGCGCTCGCCGCGCGACGGCTCCATGGCCTGCTTGAGGCGCTGGATGGCGCGGGCGTGCAGCTGCGACACGCGCGACTCGTTCACCCCGAGCGCGGTGCCGATCTGCTTCATCGTCACTTCGCCGTAGTAGTAGAGGCCGATCAGCTTCCGCTCGCGCGGCGGCAGCGACGCGATGGCGGCGCGGACGCGGTCCTTCACTTCGGTGCGCTCGTACGCGGTGTCGGGAGAATCGGGCTCGGACGGGACCAGGGCGGCAGGCAGCGACGTCTCGTCCACGTGATCGCCGGCCGAGAGCGGCGACGTGGACTCGATGGTGTTGATGCGCAGGATCGTGCGGTTCAGGCGCTTCTCGTCGGACCCCACGCGGGCGGCGAGGTCCGCGAGCGAGGGCTCGTGCCCCAGCTCGCGGCGCAGCGACTCGCGCGCCGCTTCCAGCTCCCGGCGCTGGCGGCGGACGCCACGCGGCCACGCCTCGCGGCGCAGCGCGTCGATCATCGCGCCGCGGACGCGGCGCTCGGCGAACGTCTCGAACTTGATTCCCCGGTCCTCGTCGAAGCGGTGAGCCGCGTCGATGAGACCCAAGACGCCATCCTGGACCAGGTCCCCGATGTCAATCGAGTGCGGCATCGAGGCCGCGAGCCGGCGGGCGAGGGCCTCGACGAACGGAAGCCCGGCAACAACGCGACGGCTCTGGCTGGGGGGAAGCGGATGGGCCTGCATCGGATCTCCTCGGGCTCGCGCGGGGGTCGCTTGCCGCTTGTGCTGAACCCGGCCGTGGCCGGATCCGGTTGACGTCTTGTCGCTGTCGAGCAGGGCTTTCAGGCCTGCTCATCTGCACGCGACAGCCCCATCCATTCGCAACGGCAGTGCCACAACGGAACACCTTGGACGTCCGGCGGCCCGAGAGTGTGCAGCGGCGCGTAAGCCGTTACGGCTGCGTTAGTTGTGGCGATCGATGGCGCGGGCGGCAAAAACGGAGGGGGTGCCGAAATGGCTCATGATCGTCAAATCGTTGACGAGACGCCATGAACGGCGCGCCAAATTTGTGACGGCAGAGCTAAAAGAGAAAGCGGGGGTGTGCGGGCGGCGGGCAGAAACTGCCGTCCTGCGAGGAGGGGAGGAATCGTAGGGCGAAGCTTCCGCTTCGCCATCCTGCTACACGCCGTTGCCGTTTCCGTTGATGATCTTCGCGCGAATGGCCCGGGCCGTTCCCATGGCATCGAGCACGCTCGTCACCACCTGGCCGGCGCGCGACCGGCTGATGTCGTCCGTGCTCTTGGCCTCCAGCAGTTCCGCGTGCGACAGGATGATGCCGAGCTCGTTGTTCAGCCGGTGGAACAGGGCTCGAAGGTCGTCACTGTCGTCCAACGCGGGCATGGGTGCTACCACGACTTCCTTGAACAAAACGCTCATACGTTGCGAAGGTTCCACGTGAGCCACTCTGTCTCAGACATTTATCGGAGACTCGCGGCACGGACTGTAGACGAAGGTGCAAGAGGTGCAAGGGTGCAAGAGGTGCAGGGTGCAAGGGTAGGACAGGCGTCCCGCCTGTCGCACGGGTGCAACGAGTGCAATCGACATTCGGCAATCGTCACTCGGCAATGTCCGCCAGTGCAGGGTGCGGACGGTGCACAAGTGCAAGAGTGCAAAAGTGCATCGCGTGCAGGGCACTGTGCACGAGTGCACGCGTGCATCGCTGCACCTGTGCACCCTTGCACCTGTCTTGCACCTCGTCCTTGCACCCTTGCACCTCGTCCTTGCACCCTTGCACCGCCGTGTTGCACCCTTGTCCTTGCACTTTACACCCCCGTGCGTCAAAATACCGTCGCTCATCTAAATGCCTGAAAACACAAAACATCTCCTGATCGTGGAAGACGAGGCCGCGCTGAGGACCGTCGTGGCGGAGCGGCTCGGCGACAGCGGCTTCGAGGTGACGCAGGCAGCCAACGGCGAGGAGGCCCTGCAGCGCCTGGCCGACTTCGCCTTCGACATCGTGGTCACCGACCTGCGCCTGCCGGGCATCGACGGCGGCCGGGTCCTGGACGAGGCCCTCGCCCGCTACCCGGACATCATCGGCATCGTCGTCACCGGCTTTGGCACGGTGAAGGACGCGGTGGACGCCATCAAGCGCGGCGCGGCCGACTTCATCACCAAGCCGTTCCAGTTCGACGAGCTGCTGCACGTGCTCACCACGACCCTGGAGCAGCGCCGGCTGAAGTCCGAGAACGCCTACCTGCGATCGCAGCTCGAGCGGCGCTACCGCTTCGACGAGATCATCGGCCGCAGCCAGCCGATGCGGGACATGTTCCACCTGCTCGAGACCGTCGCGCCGACCAACAGCACCATCCTCGTCACGGGCGAGACGGGCACCGGGAAGGAGCTGGTGGCGAGGGCGATCCACCACAACAGCCCGCGGCGCGCGCAGCGCTTCGTCGCGCTCAACTGCAGTGCGATCCCCGAGACCCTGCTCGAGGCCGAGCTGTTCGGCCACGTGCGCGGCGCGTTCACGGGCGCCGTCGGCAACCGGCCCGGCCGCTTCGAGCAGGCACACAAGGGCACGCTGTTCCTGGACGAGGTGGGCACGATGAGCAACGCGCTGCAGATGAAACTGCTGCGCGCGCTGCAGGAGCGCGAGTTCGAGAAGGTGGGCGACTCGCGGCCAACCAAGGTGGACGTCCGCGTGATCGCGGCGACCAACAGCGACCTCGGCAAGATGGTCTCGGATGGACGCTTCCGCGAGGACCTCTTCTACCGGCTCAACGTCATTCCCGTGCGGCTGCCCGCGCTCCGGGACCGCCGCGACGACATCCCGCTGCTGGTCCAGCATTTCCTCGAACGCTTCTGCTCCAACCTCGTGCCCGCACGATCCATCATGACCGTGTCGCAGCAGGCGATGCGCACCCTGATGGCGTACGCATGGCCCGGCAACGTGCGACAGCTCGAGAACGTGCTCGAGCGAGCCGTCGCGCTGAGCGGCGGCCGTCCGCAGATCGAGCAGGCGGACCTGCCAGCCGACGTGCAGGAGGCCGGTGACGCGATCGGCTCGGGCGACTTCGAGCTGCCGGAAGAAGGAATCGACTTCCAGCACTACGTGTCGAGCATCGAGCGGCAGTTGATTCTGCAGTCGCTCGAACGCACGGGCGGCAACAAGGGCCGCGCGGCGCAGCTGCTCAACCTGAAGCGCACCACGCTCGTCGAAAAGCTGAAACGGCTGAACGAGCCGGACAAGGGCGGGGTGGTGGTCGACGAGTAGTCATTTCGGCCATTTCGCGATTTGTCGATTTGCCGATTTCTGTGCGGGCGGCCACGCGGGAATCGAGGGATCAGGGGAATCGCAAAATCGCAAAATCGCAAAATCGCGAAATTCCAAAATCTGTAACTCCTATGCCTCCGCGCTATACCTTCTGGACGATCATCCTCGACGGGCAGCCGACCGCCTTCCGCGCGGCTGACCGGGAAACGCTGCTGCCGACGCTCAAGCAGCTTCAGTCGAAGAACCCCGGCGCGGTGCTGAAGTGGTTCGCGCGCGGAAAGGTGTGGGACACGCCAGAGGAGGCGGGCTCGCCGCCGCGCACCTCGACGCGCTCGCCCCGCGACCGCGATCGACATCCCGGCAGTGGGACAGGCGTCCCGCCCGCCAAGGGTGGCGCTCCGCACGCGCCGCGTGGCGGCCACGGCGAGGCAGGCAAACCCGCGGGCGACGGCCCTCCTCCCGATCGTCGCGGCAAGGACTGGCGCCCGGGCGGAGAGCACAAGGACCCGCGCGAGAAGTTCAAGAAGGAAACCTTCCAGGCCCGCAAGCGCCGCGAGAAGAAGGCGGCCAATCTCGCTCGCGAGGCCGGGCGCGCCTCGGGCGTGGCGCAAACCTCCAGGTTTGCGAATCAGCAGACAGACAGAGGCGCGCCGCAGGCAGGCAAGCGGCCGTGGGAGAATCGCGGAAGCAGGGCGGGGCTCGAGCCCCGCCGTGAGGGCGGGCCTTCAGGCCCGCCTGACAAGCGTCCGTGGGAGAATCGCGGGCCCAAACCGCCGGGCACCGGCCCGAAACGACCCTGGGAGAACCGAGGGCCGAAACCGCCGGGCGCCGGCGCGAACCGGCCTTGGGAGAACCGCGGGCCTAAACCGCGGGTGCCGGCCGAACCGGCCTTGGGAGAACCGAGGGCCTAAGCCGGCGGGCGCAGGGCCGAAACGGCCTTGGGAGAACCGCGGGCCTAAGCCGGCGGGCGCAGGGCCGAAACGGCCTTGGGAGAACCGCGGGCCGAACCCGGCGGGTGCAGGGCCGAAACGGCCTTGGGAGAACCGCGGGCCGAACCCGGCGGGTGCAGGGCCGAAACGGCCTTGGGAGAACCGGCCCCCGAGGCCCGAAGGCGACCGTGGCCAGCGGCCGTGGGACAGCCGTGGGCCGAAATCGTCCGGCGATCGACCCGCCTCCGCTCGTCCGCCACACGCGGGCCATGGCGAGGCAGGCAAGCGGCCGTGGGAAATCGCGGAAGTAGGGCGGGGCTTGAGCCCCGCCGTGAGGGCGGGCCTTCAGGCCCGCCTGACAAGCGGCCGTGGGAAAATCGCGGGCCGAACCGCCGGCGCAGGGCCGAAACGGCCGTGGGAGAACCGGCCCCCGAGGCCCGAGGGCGACCGTAGCCAGCGGCCGTGGGAAAACCGGGGCGGCGAGGCAGGCAAGCCCGGCGCAGGGCCGAAGCGGCCCTGGGAGAATCGCGGACCCAAGCCGGCGGGTTCAGCAGGGCCGAAACGGCCTTGGGAGAACCGAGGGCCGAAACCACCCGGCGCAGGGCCAAAGCGGCCGTGGGAGGACCGAGGGCCGAAACCACAAGGCGCCGGACCGAAGCGGCCTTGGGAAGACCGCGGCGAGGGCGGCAAGCCGAAGCGCGAGAACTTCCGGAACCGCGAGGACCGCGAGCCGGAGGGTCCGGCGAACCCGCCGCGTCCCGAGGTGACCGAGCCGACACGCCCGCGCGACCCCGAGCGCACGCCCGCGCCCTACGAGGAGCAACGCCCGTCGCGGCCCGAGCCGCCGGAGAGCATCCGCATCCCGCCGGCGCCGCCCGAACAGGGCACCCCGCCGGCCGACAGCGGCAGCCGCGCGCCCGCGCACAAGACGAGGATGCCGAGGTTGAAGAAGAAGAGTGCTTCACTCGCAAGTGCGGCCACGAATCGTTTCGCTGCACGTGGCCGCTCGTGCTCGCTCAGCACTTAGTCCTGAGGGCGCAACACGTTGCCGTATTTGCGCATCGAGGACTTAGTCGGAGATTGACTCAGTCGTGGATAGACTCAGTCGTTGGATGAACTCAGTCGGAGAGGCGACGTCGACTTGACGGTGACTTCGGGTTGAGGTGACTTCGGGTTGCCGGTGACTCCGACTTGCCCGTGACTTCGACTGACGGTAACTCCGACTTGCCGGTAACTCCGACTTGCCGGTAACTCCGACTGACGAGAATCTCCGACTGACGAGAATCTTCGACTATGTTGCTCCATGTCGTGCTCTTCAAGCCGCGCCCCGAGCTGACGGTGGCGGAGCGGACCGAGCTGGTCGAGGCGCTCGAGCATGCGCTGCGGCGCATCCCCTCGATCCGCCGGTTCAGCCTGGGGCGCCGCATCAAGCACGGCGCGGGATACGAAGCGCTGATGACGACGGATCTCGATTACGCCGCGGTCCTCGAGTTCGACGACCTCGCCGGCCTTCATGCGTATCTCGAGCATCCCGCCCACCGCGCGCTCGGCCGGCGCTTCATGGAGTCGCTCCAGTCCTCGGCGATCTACGACTACCAGATGCAGAGCGCCGACGAGCTTCGCGCGCTCACGCAGCCGGAGTGAGCTTCAGGCTTCCGTTTTTCTCCTGCCGCTCTTCCCGTTATTTACCTTGGCTCTTCCTTGACCCGGCGGCCTTGCCTCACGCGGGCGCGCCGATCACTCGATTTCCTTAGCATCCTGCTCGATCGCTGTCCTGGCACTCGGCTGGTAATGGCACAGGCATGCCCCCCGCCTGTGCCGGCCGGCGCCTGCCCGCGCTGCTGCTCCTCGCAATCGTCGTCGCCAGCCCGGCGATGGCCGATGAGAGCGGCGCTCGATCGGTCCTCGCCTCGCGGACGCTGGTTGCGGCCGATGTCTCATCGCCGCTCGCGTCGCGGGCCCTGGTTGCGTCGGATGTTTCGTCGCCGCTCACTTCGCGGACGCTGGTCGCGCCGGATGTCTCGTGGTTGCCCTCGGGGAATGCGGATCTCACACCGTCGGACGTCAGCTTGGATCCGAACGCCACGGCTGGCGCGGCGAACGCCGCCACGCGCGGCGCGGCAGGCGTCGCCACAGGACGCCCACGCGCGCTGGTGCCGCTCTACGTCTCGTTTGGCGCCCTGCAGGCGCTCGACGCTGCCACGACAGTTCGCGCCCTCGACCGCGGCGCGACGGAAGCCAACCCCGCCATCGGCGGCATCGCCGGCAACCCCGCGGCACTGGTCGCCGTCAAAGCCGCGAGTTCTGCCGCGATCGTCTTTGCCGGCGAGCGGTTGTGGCGGAAGAACCGCGTCGCGGCCGTCGCGCTGATGGCCGCCCTCAACGGCGCCTACGCCCTCGTCGTCTTCCACAACTACCGAACGGTGCGCTAATCCCGGGATCCGCCGGAATCCGGTTGCGTAGACCATCCCCCTGTGTCTGAGCCGCCGGTATCTCGTCACTCCTGCCCGCGACTTTAGTCGGTCCGGACCGAGTTGACGCGCCCAGCTCGGTGTCTGCCTGACGGTGTCCGATGATGACGCCCTGTGGTAGCTGTGGAAAACCCGCTCTTGGGTTTTCCAAGGAGCTGTGGGCGCGCTCTCTGCGTCCACAGCTCCGGCAGCTTCCACAGGGCCAGGTGCGGCGCGACAGCGTTCGCCTCGGCCAGGCGAAGCGGAAGCTTCGCCCGACACCTGCGTAGCTCGTGCCGCGGGCTCGAACCTTCTTCCGGAAGGAGAGGCGATGATGACGCCCTGTGGTAGCTGTGGAAAACCTGCTCTTGGGTTTTCCAAGGAGCTGTGGGCGCGCTCTCTGCGTCCACAGCTCCGGCAGCTTCCACAGGGCCAGGTGCGGCGTGACAGCGTTCGCCTCGGCCAGGCGAAGCGGAAGCTTCGCCCGACACCTGCGTAGCTCGTGCCGCGGGCTCGAACCTTCTTCCGGAAGGAGAGGCGATGATGACGCCCTGTGGTAGCTGTGGAAAACCCGCTCTTGGGTTTTCCAAGGAGCTGTGGGCGCGCTCTCTGCGTCCACAGCTCCGGCAGCTTCCACAGGGCCAGGTGCGGCGTGACAGCGTTCGCCTCGGATGGCCAGGCGCCGACGCATGCGCGAAGCTTCGCTCCCCGCAGCGCGAACCGAAAGGTTCGCGCCCACGCCTGATGATTCAGCGCAACTGGAGGAGAACCGTATGGACGAAGCTTTGCCCCGCTCGCGGCAGCGCCCCTCCGCGGTATGCATGTCAGCCGGCCCCTTTTGGTGAGATAATCGGGAGGATTTCCTGTTCTTCTCGCTGGAGGCTCCGTGAGATTCGTGCACGTGCGACGGCTGGCGATGACGGGTGCGGTGGTGGGGATGGTGCTCGCAGTGACAGGGTGCATCAGTGCGCCGACGACGCCCACGGTGACGCCGGCCTTCACCAAGGTGGACCTGGTTGTCGGCACCGGCGCCGAGGCCGTCGTGGGCAGCGTGATGACGGTGAACTACACCGGCTGGCTGTACGACCCGTCGAAGTCGGACTTCAAGGGCGGGCAGTTCGACTCGTCCATCGGGGGCGAGCCGTTCGTCTTCACGCTTGGAACGGGGAGCGTCATCCAGGGGTGGGAGCAGGGCCTGGTGGGCATGAAGGAGGGCGGCGTGCGGCGGCTCGTAATCCCGCCGTCGCTCGGCTACGGCGGGGCGCGCGTCAGCGCCATCCCGGCGGAAGCGTCGCTGCTGTTCGAAGTGCAGCTGGTTTCGATCGCACAATAGCCCGGCGAAGCGGAAGCGACTTGGCGAAGCAGAAGCTTCGCCCTACGACCCCCGGCGAAGCAGAAGCTTCGCCCTACGGGTTCACTTTCCCAGCTTCACACGCGCGCCGCCGCCGAAGTACGTGAGGCGGTCGTCGATCGTCCCCGGCGTACTGTTCAAGCCGTTGCCCTTCACCTGGTTGTAGCTGAACTCGCCGTAGAGCGCGAACCGCTTCCCGGCCCACACCTCGCCGCCGCCGCCGAACAACCAGCCGAAGCCCTCGGTGGCCATCGCCCACGTCTGCGAATTCCCCGGGATCGTCGTCGGCACGTCGTCCACCGTGATCGTGTGGGGGTCGTTCACCTGGTAGGTGGTCCGCAGGGAGCGATGGTAGTTCATGCCGCCCATCCCGTAGATGCGGACGATGCCGATGGGCAGGCCGACCTTGCCGACCGCGTTGATGAGCTGCGTTTCGAGCGACGACTGGAAGCGGTAGTTCGTGCCGCTGCCGGTGACAAACAGCGTGCTGGGCTTGAGGTAGCTGCCTTCGACCGCCAAGAAGCGCGTAAGCCAGAGGGACACGCCGGCGGTGTAGCCGAGCACCGAGTTCTCGGGCTTGCAGTCCGAGACGTTGCCGCAGTTGGGCGACGTGCCCGTGCGGAAGATCGTCCACGCGGCGCCGCCGAAGACGACGAAGCCCTTGGGCGCCAGCCGCCGCGGGCCAACGGGCCGCTCCGGCCCTTCACCCTGCTGCGCCATCCACTCCTTCGGCACCGGTCCCTGCCGCAGCCACACCGACGCGCGGTTGCTGCCGACATCCACGAGAAGCGAGGTGGCCGACTTGAGAACGAAGAGGCCCTGGACGTCCCTGCGCTCGCAGCCATCGCTGGGCGTCGGGGACAGCGACAGGCGATCGACGAGGCCGATCCGGAAGAGCGTGCCGCACACGTCCACGTAGACGCGCGCGGCCACCTCCCAGTTGCCCTTGGTCAACTGGAGGGTGACGGGCAGCGTGGCGTCGCCCGCGGCGTCCGCCTTGCCGGTGACCAGGCGCGATCCGTCGAAGAGCACTTCCACCGCCGCCCCGGCCGGCGCACTTCTCACGATGATGGTTTGCGCCGTCGCGGCGCCCGCGCCCACGGTCACAAAGAGCGCGGCCGCAAGCGCCAGCCACCGCCAGGGTCTCGTCATTCGTTGCCTCACGTCGCCTCGATCACCGCCGCCGCGTGGGGGTCGCATCCTCCGCCGGCCGATCCTTTGAAGTGTACTTGCCCCGGCGTCCGCCCGTCTATATGAGAGACCGCGATTCCGTGCGGCAACCGGAGCGGGTGGCCGGGCGGGCGCCAAGGCACCCCAACGCGGCTGCCGCGTTGGGGACCCCGCCGAGGGGCGGCGCGGTGGGCAGCCCGCGCCCTCGACGTTGCTCGGGGCGCCCTGAGCAAGGCCGAAGGGCGCAAGCGGGTGTCACCGGCGAGACCAGACGCGAAGCGGTCGCGAGCCGCGATCCGCGCGACGCCCTTCGACTTCGCTCAGGGCGTCCCGAGCGGAGCCGAGGGACGCGGGTGCCCACAAGCCGACAGTGTGGCGACTGCCCGGACAGGACCCGCACCCAATCGCGGTTGCCGCTCGGGGCGCGGCAACCGGAGCGGGTGGCCGGGCGGCTCCGGTCTCCTTCAGGCCTCCCCCGGGCGCGCAAACGCCTTCCTGATCCGGCCGATCAACCCCGCCTTCTCCTTCGTGGTCGTCGTCAGGATGTCCAGGCAGTCCCCCACCGTCTGCACCACCTCGATGCCAAGCCGCCTCGCATTCGCCGCGACCTGGCTGCCAGCGCGCCGCGCGACCAGGAACGAGCGGGCGCCTGAATCGAGCTTCACGTCGAGGCAGTTCTCGGATCGGTCATCCACGACGACGTCCAACGTGAGCGCGGTGGCAACCTTGCCGCGGGAGGCGCCGGCGCCGAGCACGTAGACGCTCGGCATGTTGAAGCCGTGCTGCGCGAGCCAGCGCTGGCTCTGGCGCTGCGTGGTGTCGCCGTCAGCCGCCGGGCGCTGCGTGATGAAGAGGACTTCCCACCGCCGCTCGTCGGCGATGGCCGCGATGCGCGCGACGATGCCCGGCTCGGTTTCGTCGAGCGTTTCCCAGAAGTTCGTCGTGCCGCGGACCGTGTCCCAGATCCGCATCTGCTGCCGGCGCGTCAGCGCGCGAACCTCCGGCGGCTCGAGCTGCTCTTCCTCGGGGGTGAGGCCGTTCGCCTCGTGGTCCGGGGCGGGAGATTCGGGCGGCTGTGGATTCGGCGTGGCAAGACCGCCTGCCACGTCTGGGAAGAGTTCCTCCGCAATGCGATCGAGCGCCGAGTCGAGGTCGGCGAGGGTGCCGTCTAGGTCGAAGGCAATACGCAACATCTAGACGCTAGGTGCAAGGGACACGGGTGCAAGAGTGCAAGAGTGCAAGGGTGCAAGGTGCAGAGGTGCCCCTCTTCCGTTCTTCGTTTCTGGTTTGAGGGGCAGCTAGTCCGCGTCGCTCGACGAGCCGCCGCCCGGCCCGCTGTCCGCGTCCTCTCCGCCGGGCGCGCCGTCGGCACCCCCCGCCATCTCTTCCTCGATCGCCTGGTCGATGTCCTCGCCGAAGTCCTCGCCCATCTCCTTGCCCATCTTCTTCATGAACCGGGCGACGCTCTGCGGGTCGTTCTCGTCGATGCCGCCCATGGCCGACGGGTCGGCCAGCGACTCGAGCCGCGAGTCCTCGGACTTGGGCGTGGCGAAGCGGGAGAACAGCTTTTCGAGGTTGGCGCTCCCGCACTTGCGGCACCGCACCTCGCTGACGCGCGCGCGCACCATCACCAGCGCGGTCGTCTTCCTGTGGCAATCCAGGCACTCGAACTCGTAAATCGGCATGGTCCTGTGTCCGGCGGCGCCACCCGGGCCGCCTCGACGACATTATAGACTCCGCCAGGGCGGGGATGGCCGGGCCGCTGAAGCAGCAGGCGTTACTTCGACTTGCGGGGTTTCCCGGTGGACTTGCTCTTCCGGCTGCCGCGCGACTCGGACCGGCGCCCGACGACGACTCCCGAGATCACGGTGTCGATGACGTGGAGGTCCGGGGCCGCGCGCACGCGCAGGATGTCCTCGGGCTCGGCCGGCTCCTGGGTTGCGACGCCCCAGCCCCGCCACCCGCACGCGTGGCAGCGGTGAGGCCGCTTCGACGAGACGGTCTTGCGGAGCTGTTCGACGAGTCCCCGGGAGCGGGAACGGTGGACGCGGGGCGATCCGCACTTGGGGCACTTGTGCACGACGGGCTGTCTCCGATACGAGCCGATTCGGCAATTTTGGCGATTGTCCGGCACGAAATCGTAACACGAGCCCAGGGGCCGGATGAGACGCGCAGCGGTAAGGCGACGGCCCCCGCTCGGCCCGCTACCGGGCCTCCTCCTCGTGGATCGCAATCGCCGCCACCACCGCGAACAGCGCCGCGATGCCCGGAATCTGCAGGCTGAACTCGACGATCTCCTGCAGGCCGATCGCCACCAGGCCTGTCGCCGCCCCGACGCGCAGCCAGTACGTCGTCTGATCGTCGCGGCCCTCGCGGAAGCGCCGCCGGATCTCGCGCGCCAGGACGAAGAGCGCGGCGATGGCCGGGATGGCGAGGAGCGCGCCGCCTTCGGCGACGAGCTGCAGGTAATCGTTGTGCGCCTCCAGCGTGCGCGTGGACGGCTCGAACTCCTGGTAGCGGAGCATCGAGGTACCGAGCGTGTTGAGGCCGGTGCCAGTGAGCGGGAAGTCGCGCGCGACCTTCATCGTGTCGCCCCAGATCGGCACGCGGCCGCCAACGCTGCTGCCCTGCACCTGGGCAAAGCGCTGGACGACGGAATCGAGGCCCGCCCAGCCGACGGACAGCAGCACCAGCACCGCCAGGTAGGCGAGCGTCACCGCGCGCTTCGATCCGCGGCCCTGCCGCCGCATCACGAACCACGCGGCGATCGAGATGGCCAGCAGGAAGCCGCCGATGCCGGATCGCGACAGCGTGAGGACGAGCGACAGGCCCATCACCGCGACGGCGAGGCCGGCGAGAATCGCGCGGCTGGCGTCCGGCGTCGAGAACCACAGGAAGCGGTCGCGCAACGTCGGCTTGACGCCGCGCATCCCGCGCGCGACGAGCGCGCAGAAATAGCCGACCGCCACGGGCAGCGCCAGCAGCATCCAGCCGGCGAAGTGGTTGCGGTTGATGAACGGCCCGAACGGGCTGGTGCCCCAGATCGGCTTCCAGAAGCCGTAGACGAGATGCGTCGCCTGCCGGTCGCGCGCGCCAAGACCGGACTGGATGATGCCCACGAGCGCGAGGAGCGCGCCGAGGATCACCAGGCCGGCAGCAAGTGCCCGCACGCTTCTGCGCGAGAGGCCGCGCGCGACGCCAACCATCAGCAGGCCGAACGCGCCGATGCACGCGAGGCCCAGCCAGGTGCCGGCGGGATCGATGGACAGCGGGTGGCGGTAGGCCGCCACGGCGGCCGCGCGTGCCGCCGCGTAGTACACGTCGTAGTCGATGAGGAACCGATCCGCGGCGGGACTGATCTTCGCGAGCGTCTCGGGCGCGAGCGGGATCAGCTGGAGGCCCACCATCGCTGCAAGGAAGGCCACCGCTCCCGCCACCGGCCAATTCGGTCTACGTCCCAGCTTCTCACTTCTACGTTCGACGTTCTCACTTCTACGTTCTAACTTCTCACTTCTCAGTTCGGGCCCAGGCCTGCTCGCCCTGCGTAACGGCGCGAGCATCCCCAGCACTCCCACCGCCGCGCACGCCCACAGGAGCGGCACGTACGCCCACTCGTAGACGGCGCCGAACGCAAACGCGCCCCACGCCAGGACGACCACGACGAAGATGGCAAACATAGTTCAGTCGGAGACGTCGTCGGAGACTTCAGTCAGTCGGGGACTTCCGTCAGTCGGAGATTTCCGTCAGTCGGAGACGTCCGTCAGTCGAGGACTTCCGTCAGTCGGAGACGTCCGTCAGTCGAGGTTCTTCTCTCAGTCTTAGTCTTCCGTCGGAACGTCTTCGACTGACGCGTATCTTCGACTGACGCGTATCTTCGACTGACGCGTATCTCCGACTGACGTGTATCTCCGACTGACGAGCATCTCCGACTGATGTGCATCTCCGACTAACCAATGTCTCCGACTGTCACCTTTCTTCTGACTTCTTCTTTGATCCTCTGAATGTGTCCTCTCCCGAGCGCCTTCACCTCGCAGCCCAGCTCGAAGTAGCGGCGGATGCTGTCGTCGGACAGGATGCCAAAGCAGTCCACGACGGCGAGCGGCGCGCCGGCCCACTGAACGACCTGGTCCGGATCGAGTGACAGGTAGGGCGCGTGCCGCACCGCGAGGATCAGCGCCTCGGCGCCGGCCAGGGCCTGGCCGATGTCTTTCTGCACGCGCACCTCGGTGAGTCCTTCCTGGTTGCGGAAGAAGCGGGCCCACGAGTGGCCGGGCGCCGGGTAGGTGTCCTGGCTCTCGAGTTCGTACCAGTGATCGACGTACGGATCGTGAACCCGCATCTCCGCGCCCATCTCGGTGAGCTTGCGGACAATCAGCTCCGACCCGCTGTAGCGCGTGTCGCCGACGTCCTCGCGGTAGCTCGCGCCGCACACCAGCACGTTGGCGCCGGCAATGTAGCGGCCCATGTTGCGGAGCGCGTCGCGCACGAGTTCCGCCACGTGCAGCGCCCGCGTGTCGTTGACGTCGATGGCGGTCGGCGTGATCTTGAACAGCCGGTCCTGGTCCTCGAAGCCGAGGATGTGCTTGTAGGCCCAGTAGCCCAGGCCGCCGTCTTTCGGCAGGCAGTAGCCGCCGATGCCGGGGCCCGGGAAGATGATGTTGTCGTGCGTCGGCCGCACCTTGATTGCCTGGATCACCTTCACCAGGTCCACGCCGTTGCGCTCGGCGAAGAGGCTCCACTCGTTGAGGAACGCGAGGATGGTGGCGCGGTACGAGTTCTCGACGATCTTCGTCGTCTCGGACTCGATCGGCCGGTCCATCACGGTGAGCGGGAAGTCGCGCGTGTTGAGGATCTCGCCGAGGAACGCGACGGTGCGCGCCTTCGCCTCGGCGGTGCACCCGGAGCAGACGCGCCAGAAGTCGCGGATGCTGCGCACGTATTCGCGGCCGGGCATCACGCGCTCGAAGCTGTGCGCCAGCAACGGCTCGGTCGCGATGCCGCGCGCCGCGAAGCTGCGCTTGAGGATCGGCCACGCGACGAACTCGGTGGTGCCGGGCGCGACGGTGGTCTCGATCAGCACCAGGCAGGACGCCGGGATGCGCTTGCCGATCGTGCGCATCGTGGCCTCGAGCGCGCTCATCTCGGCGCTGCCCGTGCGCATGTTCCCCAGGTCGTGCTTGGTGTAGTCGCACTGGACGTCCACGACGACGATGTCCGCGAAGCGGAGGCAGTCGCTGTGGTGCGTGGCGGCGAGCGTCTTCTTCTCCACCACCGTCCGGTGGATCATCGGCGCCACCTCGGGGTCCTCGGCCTTGACCGGCGACTCGCCGCGCGAGAGCAGCGGAATCTTCCAGTAGCTGCGCGTGCTCGGGCGCTGGCAGCCGATCACGAACTTGCCCGGCGTGCCGTCGGGCCGGACCGAGTCCGCGACGATCGCGGCCATCACCGCGCCGACGAAGCCGACGCCCATGACCACGACGATTTCGCGGCCGTCGCCCCTGGCCTGGGCGACCAGCCGCTCGATGCGCTCCAGCTCGCGGGCGTCATCTTCCGGACCGGGCAGCGGGAATTCTTCTCCGGCAGGACTCACTGAGTAGGAAGACATGGCATCTCCTCCGAGGTCGCGCCGAGGTTACCACGAGGTCTGTGACAGGCCTCGGGAGTCTTTTCGTGGCAAGACGAAAATGTAATTCAATTCTGTAATGCCACGAAAAGACTCCCGAGGCCTGAGCCTCGAGGCCTGAGCCCCTTCGCGGTTCTTCCTCGCAACTAGCAGCAGGAACGGACCGTGAGCCTGGAGGGAAGTATGACGCGTGCCATCGGCGTCGTCGTCATCGGCGTCATCTGCCTGGGCGTGCCGGCCGTGGCTGGCGCGCAGGGCGGCGTGGGCGTGAAGGGCGGGCTCGCCCTGAGCGAGGTCACCGGCGAGGACTCCGGCAGCTTGCAGTGGTTGACCGCGTGGTCGGTGGGCGGCTTCGCCTCGGTCCCGGTGGCGAAGGGCGTGTTCTTCCAGCCGGAGGTGCTCTACACGAGGAAGGGCGCCGAGTTCAGGGATGAAAGCGGCAAGGCCTGGACGCACCTGGACTACGTCGAGTTCCCGCTGCTGGTCCGCTTCTCGCCGTCCTCGTCCGGTCGCGTCGGCCTGGACCTCTTCGCCGGGATCGCGCCAGCCGTCAAGGCAAGGGCCCGGATGACGATCGAGGATGTGGATCTCGATGCGGACTCGGACATCTCCGACCTGATCTCGTCGTGGGACGCGGGCTTCGTGGCCGGCGGCGGCATGCACGCCGGCGCGTTCTCCGCGGAGGTCCGCTGGACCGAAGGCCTCGTCAACGTCGTGAAGGACTCGTCCGAGAAGAGTCGCAACCGGACGATCTCGGTGCTGGCGGGGTATCGCTTCTGACGCCAGCGCGCCGTCGCGCGAACCTCTGCCGTCGTGGACGCGAACATTCTGGTTCGCGCCGAGACCAGGGCCGGGCATGGGAGGCGCGCATGTCGCCTCCCACGCAACACGGCATCCGTCCGGCACGACCCGCATGGCAGAAACGAGGAATCTGGGTCACGCCATCCCGAAATGCGCCTGTTCTCAGGCGGCTATGCGGCATCGCCTCTGCAGGAACCGAGAGGTAGAATGCAGGATGTGCCGCGTGTGCCCCCGTTCGACCGGCCAGCGACCTACGACGATCTCCTGAAGGTGCCCGAGAGGATGGTGGCGGAGATCGTCCAGGGCGAGCTCCACGCGTCGGCGCGACCGGCCTTCCGGCATGCCCTCGCCGGCTCGGCGCTCGGTTCGCTGCTGTTCGGCCCATTCCACCGCGCAATCGGCGGCCCGGGCGGCTGGTGGATTGTCTACGAGCCGGAACTGCACCTGGCGGCGGACGTCCTCGTCCCAGACTGGGCGGGCTGGTTGCGCGCGAGGATGCCCGATCTACCGGAGGGTGCCTTCACCACGCTGGCCCCCGACTGGGTCTGCGAGATCCTCTCGCCCTCCACCGCGGCGCTGGACAGGGCCAGCAAGCTCGCAGTGTACGCGCGGGAAGGTGTGCCATACGCCTGGCTGATCGATCCCGCGGCTCGCACGCTGGAAGTCCTGCATCTCGAGTCCGGGCGCTGGTCCATCCTGGCCACGCACGTCGGCCACGAAACCGTGCGGGCCGCCCCATTTGCCGAGGTCGAAATCCCCCTCGCCGTCATCTGGGGAGAGGAGTAAACGATGGCGCCGCTTCTCCGGACATGCGGCCTTGCCGCCCTTCGATGGCGTCCTTAGCGCCGCCACTTCCTCGCGCAGCTTCTTCAGCTCGTCGTTGGTATGGAGCCGTGGCTGACGCGCATGAACGAAACGCAGTCACAGCGTGTGGAAGCTGCCGGACCTGTGGACGCAAAGGACGCGCCCACAAGGTCCTTGGAAAACCGCCGACGGTTTTCCACAGCTACCACACGCCTTATCCACCGGTCAGCACGTTGGGGATCGCCCCTAGCCCCCAGCCCCTGCACGGTATTGACGATTGACGATTGACGACTGGCGATTGCCGATTGAGGTGCATTCGCCACTCGGCATTCGCCATTCCTCTAGCCCCTAGCCCCTAGCGATAGCTCTCCGCCTGCAGCCGGAACAGCGTGGAGTACGTGCCGCCCTGCGCATCCAGCTCGTCGTGCGTGCCGCGCTCCACCACCTTGCCGTTGGCGAGCACGTAGATGCAGTCGGCCAGGCGCGCCGTGGACATGCGGTGGCTGATGAAGATCGCCGTCCGGTCGCGCGCGAGCTGGCGCAGGCGGCCGAAGACCTCGTGCTCCACCTTCGCGTCCAGAGAGCTGGTGGGCTCGTCCAGCACGACGATCGCCGCCTCGCGCAGGAACGCGCGTGCGAGCGCCACGCGCTGCCAGTCGCCGGTGCTCAGCTCCACGCCGTCCTCGAACCAGCGTCCGAGCGTCGTCTCGTAGCCCTTTGGCAGTGCCTCGACGACGGAATCCGCTCCGGCTCGGTTCGCGGCGTCCCGGATGCGCGCTTCATCCCGGCCGGCGAGCGTCGTGCCAGTGCCGGATGC
Organism: uncultured Acidobacteriota bacterium; assembly: GCA_963724775.1. Classification (GTDB taxonomy): domain Bacteria; phylum Acidobacteriota; class Vicinamibacteria; order Vicinamibacterales; family Fen-181; genus CAVRWB01. The sequence continues at coordinate 7,478 of CAVRWB010000004.1, read as the reverse complement.
CACCAGCGTCTCGGCTCCAAGCGCCTCGAGGTCGCCGAACCCGATGTTCTCGCGCGCGGTCAGCTGGTAGCGCGCGTAGTCCTGGAACATCACCGCGATGCGGCGGCGCAGCGCGGGCGCGTCCCACTCGCGCAGGTCCATGCCGTCCACCAGCACCCGGCCGTCGGTGGGGTGATAGAGCCGGCACAGGAGCTTGACGATGGTGCTCTTGCCCGAGCCGTTTTCGCCGACGAGCGCCACGTGCTGCCCCGCGGGGATGACGAGGCTCACATCGTCCAGCGCCTTGCGCGCTCCGCCCGGGTAGACGTAGCTGACGTGGTCGAAGACGATGGCGGGCCGCGAAGGCTCAAGGCTCTGGGCTCTGGGCCCTGGGCCTGGCAGGTGCCAGCCATCAGCTGTCGGCCTTCGCCGGACTCCGACCCGGCGAGCGTCGGCGTGACGAGCGCGGCTTCCAAGCCGCTCCGCCTGCGCTGCTGCCTGCTGCCCGCTGCCTGCTGCCTGCCGCCCGTTGGCTGCAGGTCGAGAAAGTCGAAGAGGTCCCCGAGGAAGAGGCTGCCTTCGTAGAGGCTCGCGAGGTTGTTGAGGACGTCGCGCAGCCAGCCCTGGCCGCGCTGGAACGCCTGGTAGTAGAGGACGAAGCCGCCGACGGTGATCGTGCGGCGCACCGTGCCGACCGCGAGGACGGCGTAGGTGCCGAAGATGGCGAGCGTCGCCGCGCCCTGCGCGACCGAGTCGGCCGTGGAGCGCTGGCGCGAGATGGCCAGCCGCTCGCCGCGCAGGCGCGCGCGCAGCGTGCGGAAGCGGGCGGCCAGCATCCCGCCGAGATCCAGCATCCGCGCTTCCTTCGCGTACTGCCCGTCCGTGAGCAGCGCGTGCAGGTACCACGACAGCCGCTCGTCTGCGGTCCGGCGGCGTCGCCAGAGATAGAGGCGGCCGGCGTAGCGCAGGCGCAGCGCCGCGCTCGGGACGGAGGCGAGGAAGAGGACGAGCGCGACCGCCCAGTTGAGCGAGAGCAGCAGGCTGGCGAGAGCAACGAGCGACAGGCTGGCCTGCGCCGCCTGCAGCATGTTGTTCACGAGATACGTCGGGCGCCAGCCGGCCTCCTCCTGCGCCCGGTGGAGCATGTCGTAGTAGTGCGGGTCCTCGAAGTAGCTGAGGTCCAGCGCCGCGGACTTGGCGTGGATGATGTCCGCCAGGTGATCGGTGACCGTCTCGGTCTGCGCTTCGGTGACGAACGCCGCGATCGACCGGCACACGACCTCGAGGACGGCGACCGCGGCGGCAACGCCGAGGATCGCGAGGACCGGCCCGGCGCTCGCGGCCATACCGGCCGCGACACCGCCCGCGCCGGACACGACGCCCGCCACGCCAGCATCCGCCCCGGCGGGCGCGGCCATGCCCGTCTGGAACGCGGCGGCCAGCGCGTCCACCAGCAGCTTCATCAAGTAGAGGGACGCCAGCGGCAGCAGGCCCTGCGCGGCGACAAGCGCGAGGCTCGCGGCCGTCCAGCCTGGCGCGCTCTCCCAGACGAGCCGGAAGGCACGGCCGAGAAGTCGGAGACGGAGCTGCCCACGCGACATGAGATCGGTGAAACTCACAGTCGGAGATTCTACTCAGTCGGAGACTCGTGGCAGTCGGAGATTCGCGTCAGTCGACGAGCTTCCGGCCCATGCGAGGGTCAATCGCGCCCGGCGCCAGCGAGCAATTCCTCGATCGACAGCCCGATGTCCCGCGCGATCTGACGCAGCAGAGTGGGAGAAATGTCGCGGCCGACATGGAAGGGGACAGTGGTCACGCGACCATCCGCGTGGCGGAACTGTTTGTGCGAACCGCGCTGCCGAACCTCGGCGAAGCCAAGTCGCTCGAGGAGCGCGACCACCTCCCGGGGCTTCAGGACAGGCGGCTTGGCCACGGCTTAGTCCTTCGATGCACAAATACGGCAGCGTATTTGTGCCCTCAGGACTAAGTGCTGAGCGAGAAGGGCCGGCCACGCACGCTTGCAGGCGGTCGTGGCCGGAATTGCGAGTCGAAGTGCTTAGGCAATGCGGACGGTTTGGATCCCGACAAACTCCGCCTCCAGCGGCTGATCGCCGTCCTCCAGAAGCATCGCGATCACTTCCCGAAGATTGGCGTTGAGTTCATCAAGACTGTCTGCCTGGGTGTGCGCGCCACGAAGGCCCGGAACGTATCCCACGAAGAGGCCCGTGTCCGCATCGCGCTCAACCACCGCTGTGTATTGCCTCATGAAAGCGCCCTCGCTGGGTACGATAGCAGAAACTGCCCGGGCGACGGCAAGCGGGGCATGACGTGTGTGATCGCGCAACTCGGTCCGGACCGAGTTGAAGGGCCTTTGCGGGGTGTCTTCCAGACGGTGTCCGATGATGACGCCCTGTGGTAGCTGTGGAAAACCTGTTCTTGGTTTTCCAAGGAGCTGTGGGCGCGCTCTCTGCGTCCACAGCTCCGGCAGCTTCCACAGGGCCAGGTGCGGCGGGACGGTTGCGCGGCATTTTCGCGACGCCAGGCGAAGCAGAAGCTTCGCCCTACACCTGTGCCCGAACGAGTTGAAGCGCCCTGCTGGGTGTCTTCCAGACGATGTCCGATGATGACGCCCTGTGGTAGCTGTGGAAAACCTGTCTTGGGTTTTCCAAGGAGCTGTGGGCGCGCTCTCTGCGTCCACAGCTCCGGCAGCTTCCACAGGGCCAGGTGCGGCGGGACGGTTGCGCGTCGCCTTTTCCCGACGCCAGGCGAAGCAGAAGCTTCGCCCTACGCTCGCGCGGCATTTTCGCGACGCCAGGCGAAGCAGAAGCTTCGCCCTACGCCTGCGCGACCGTCCTCCGAAGAACCGCTCCGCCTCCCACTGGTTGTGCTGCCGGCAGAGGAGCGCCACGTTCGCCACCGTCGTCTCGCCGCCCGATGCGAACGGTTCGCGGTGATGAAACTCCAGGAACCCGCGCTCCGGACATCGCCCTGCCGGCCCGACGAACGCGCATCGACCGCCATCCCTTTCCCACACGGCCCGCTTGACGGCAGCCGGAATGTGCCGCGATCGACGATTCGCATCGACGGCGGTGCCGGCCGCCGGCCGGCCGCGACGTCCGGCGCGGTGCGGTCTCACGATCGAGCGTCAGTGGGTCCACAACCTCCCCGTTGGGGTTTGGAACTGGACCCCGTGTTGGGCGTGGCGGGCGCGCCTCTCGCTCGCGACGCCTCTTCGTCGCTGCGCATTTTGTCCGCTCGAGATGCTCGACGAGCAGGGTCAACGCCCGATCGAAGACGGCAGCCGGATCGCCGTTCGGAACGACGTGGCGGAGCAGGTCCTGCGCGCGCCGCAGCTTCGCGTGCGTCTCCGCGGAAACCGTCATCTGGACCTGATACCTAGCCGGCGCAAGCGGACGAACAACTGGAGGACGCACAGGTGCGGGGCGAAGCTCCTGCGCCGTTTCCTCAGAAGCCAGTCTCGTCTGCTGGCCGCCGGGATTGGCCGGTCCCAGACCCAGTGGCTGGCCCACCGACGTCGTCGTCGTTCGCTCCGCCGCGGACGCCCGAGGCGCGGGGAGCCGGCGCACCGCCGCGCGCACGTCGGGTCGCGCATGCAGGCGCGCGACGATTTCCTCGATCGCGCGCTTGCCTTGGTGCCGCGCCGCGTCGAGGACTTCGCGATGGTTCGCCTCGGTGAGGTGCGGGCGCAACAGGCCGACGGCGGTCAGGGTCAACTCGCCATCGCGCAGCCGCTCCAGCACCAACGGAAACCGCTGCGCCGCTCGCGCCGCCTCGATGCGATGGTAGGCCGCGTGCTCGGAGTAGTGCAGGCGCTGCGTGCAGTACGCGAACAGCGACGCGTATCCCTCGGCGAGGTAGAGCCGGCGGGCGTCGAGTTCAGAAAGCGCAGCGAGAAGGGCGGCGGTCGCCTCCCGCTCGCTCTGTGCAAGGCGACCGACTTCCGCAACCAGGTCGTGATCGGACAACTGCGCGACGGGGGTGGGAGCGCTGTTCATGCCCTCAATATAGGAGGGCGATTTTCGACGCGTCCCGCGGCTGTCGTGCTCGCGCGATCGACGCACGAATCGCGCCGCGCGCTCTCCGACGACTCGATTGCCTCGCACGGCCGATCGTCGTCGGCGCTCGACCCGCTCTGCCGCCCGGTCCGAACGAAAGTCGAAGTCGCACCGCGAAGTTGTCAAGGGCTGCGCGGAGTTTATTTCGCGGGCTAGGGGCTGGGGGCGGGGGCGCACACGTTGACCGTTGAGCGTCGACCGTTGAGCGTCGAGCGTCGAGCGTCAGGTGAGCGGTTGAACGGTTAACGCTTAACGCTTAAGGGTGACGACGGATCGACGACTGGCGATCGACAATTGGGAGGATAAGCCTGTGTCGAGCTGCCGGCAATTCGTCAATGTCGACCGCGCGACTTTAGTCGGTCGTCGGACCGAGTTGACGCGGCAGGTGGGGTTGTCTCTGCGGGAAGGTCAGGCGATGATGGCAGCGGAAGCGTGACCTGTTCGCCTCGGCCAGGCGAAGCAGAAGCTTCGCCCTACGCCTGAGTGGCTGAACGCCGCGCTCAGGCGACGCTGGCGCGGAAACCTACCCGCTTGCGAAGGAAGTTCGTCCGCCGCTCGGGTGGCAAGGCCTGCCACCGTCGAATCATGTCGCGCAAGGCACGATCACTTTCCGCCTTGAGCGCCTTCAGGCTCGCGTTTCGCCGACTCCGACTGTTCATGGGCCTTCTCGAGAATGTCGAGCACCGCGAGGTCGCGGGGGCGGCGCCACCGGAGCGCTTGTCCTTGGTGATATCCGCCACCGATGCAACCACGACCGAAACCCCTCGAATCGTCAGCGTCGACGCCCGCGCCCGGACGCCTTCGAAGGACCGCATGCCGTGCACCGTGCCCATGAAATCCACCTGCAGACCGTCCTCGTCGCGCACAACCCTGAACAAGTCTGACGCGGGGTAGTACGGGCGCAGAACGGTTGCGCGCAGGCTCGTCGCGAACCGTTTGAGCTTCGCGAGGTTCCGGGGCGACTTCCGGAAGAGAAAGTCGAAATCGACGGTGGTGACGGGCGCGCCCTGCAGTGCAGCCGCCGCGTTGCCGATCAGGACAGCCTCGAGGCGAACCTCCTGCAGTGCCCGGCCCACCTCTGCGAGCAACGGCTTGGCGTCCATCGCGGCCAGTATAACCGGATACCCCGAGGCGCTGGGGGAGTCGGAGACGGGCCAAGGGCAGGCAAGGGGTCGGGGAGCGGAAGGTTGGAAGAGGCCTAGCAGGACTTGCCGCCGTTGCCGTTGCCGTTGCCGCACTTCATGGGCCCGATCATCGAGTGACTCGGGGAGACGCCGTTGTCCGGCGCGCCGATGCCGTAGCCCCGCGTCAAGTCGCGGACGCTGCCGTAGACCGTGAGCTTCGGGGCGCGATACACCTTCGGGGCGGCGCCGGCCGGCCGTCGTCCTCGACCACGTTGCCCTCCCCTCCGGATGCTCGCGTAGACAGGCGGCCGCCCTACCAGCCAGCGGCCAGGATCCGAACGGTGAGCTCTTCCGTTCCCAGAACTTGGTATCGGACGCATCGCGTCGATCCAATAGCGCAAGCGGCGTGCCGCGGGGCGCAGCGCCGAATGCCGGCGAAACGCGGGAGGGGTTGGTTACTTACCTTCGGGATGCGGGATGCGCGGAGGTAACGCCGGTCGACGGTGGATGACGCGTCTACGGGAGCAGCGCAAAGCCGTAGGTGTCGATGGCGCTCGCGGTGAGAAGGGCGTTCGCCTGGTCCAAGAGTCCGCCGCTGCGGCGAACCGTTATCGCGGGCGCGGCGCGATCGAAGAGCGCAATGGAACGCTGCTCGCTGTCGTGCCGGGCGATGTACCAGATGCCGTCGACCCCCATCGGGTGCGCCCAGATTGCCTTCGACCATTGTTGTGCGAGCGCGTGGTCGATGGTGCAGATGCGCGCATCGAGACCGAGCTGGGCAAGGCCCGGCCCAGCCAGGTCGACCAACTGAAGCGGGCGCTTTGTGCTGACGCGGGCAATTCCGCGAGCGGTGAGGGAACTGACAGATACGATGTGCGGGTTGACGTCGCCGAAGGTCTCGATGAACGCGCCGTCGAAGTTCTCCGCGCCGTAGAGGACGCCGAACTCGCGCCCGGGTGCATCGAACCGGTTGTCTCCCGTTTGCCCCCAGAATTCCGGTTCGCGATCCAGCCGGTGAATGCGGTAGAGCGAGCCCGAGAACGGACGGATCGGCAGTCCTCGCTCAAGAAGTGCCGGAGAAGGTGCGGGAACGTCGGCGAGCTTACGAGGCGCCATGGTCGCCGAACGCTTCGGCGGCTGCCACAACGGCAGCAACCTCGCCAGCCTTCAGCAGGTCGAACGGCCGCCGCCCGTGCAGTCGGCTGCTCGCCCCGAGGATGAAGGCCTGCTTCATCCAGGGATCGAGGTGGGCCATCCCGCGGAGTACCGGTTCCAGGCCTTCGATCGTTCCTTCCGCTCGGAACTGCCATGCCGGATACAGGAATCCATGCCGCCCGGCGTCGAGCGCGAGCAGCTTGCCCAGCTGCCTTCGCCGGTTGACTGCTTGCCGGGTCAGCTGAAGCTGCTGAGCGACCTCGTCGGCGCGAAGGGTGCCGCCCCCTTCCTTCAGCAGCCGCTCCCGCTCGCGAAGCCCTTGCAGGCGCGCGGGCGCCAAGAGGTCGTCGAGGGTCAACGTTTCGATGGCCTCCGGCTGCTTCAAGGCCCACACGAGCACGCCCACATCGCTGCTCTCGGACGCCGCTTCGGCCATCGTGTCGGGCCGGGCGGCCGCGATGACGCGGGTGACGCCGCGCACGGCCCGCGTGGCGACGACTCTCCTCAGTGGGTCGCGCTCAGCGCTCATCAGGTCTCTCGCGCGCGCCAGCGTGCGCTCGGTCTCAGCCTCTTCGCGGCTGGCGATCCCGACCAACCGCGACGCCACCCTGAGGGTGAGGTGCCCGTTGGCGTACGTCACGCGGACGAGAGAGACGGCGTCCTGATCGGCAAGAACCTGCCGCTTGCCGACTTCCACGCATCCGGGCGGCTCGAACGAGAAGTCCGGGTCGCGAAGGGGAAGGCGCACCAGCCAGTCGCCACCCTTCAGGCGGCGAACCTGGACCCGCCACCGCACACGCGCCCGCGCGAGCGGACGGGCCGCCTCGTCCAGCTGCGACCGCAACGACTCAACCGCCGCTTCTGCCGCTCCTGTCGTCTGCATCATGGCAAGCCGCTTTACCGATTACATTATATCGACACTGTGATATTCGGTAAAGTCACATCACCGTGGCTTGTCCCATGCCGCCCTTCCAGGCTGGGTCTCTCGCCCTGCCGCAACGAGGCCTCTTCGGCAATTGTCGGCACCTCGACTCCTCCGGTCGTATGCTATCGTCTGGCGCTGCGAACGGAGTCCGCCGAACAGCGTCGAGTTTCCGCAGTCCACTCGTGATCACAAAGTACATCGCTGAGGCGTTGCACCGGG
>CAVRWB010000003.1:0-85255 GCA_963724775.1 uncultured Acidobacteriota bacterium | reverse complement strand
CCCGGGCGTCGGCCGGTTCCTGGAGTTCCAGGTGACGCGTTCCCCGAGGACCCCGGACATGAGCCGCGTGCCAGGCACCCTCATTCCGAATCCTGACCTCTCGAGCATCCCGGTGACCAAGGTCAGGAACTTCTATTTCGGGCGTGACGCCGTCCAGCCAGTGGACGTTCTCGCCAGCGACCCGATCGCCGCCTTCATCGGGCCCTGGGGCATTGGCCTCGACAACGAGGTGAACCCGAAGCTCGCGGCGGATTTCAACCGCGTCGGCGCGGCGCCCAAATACGGAACGCGCGAGGTGTGGAACCTCATTAACAACGGCGGGGGATGGGACCACCCGGTCCACATTCACTTCGAAGAGGGGATCATCCTGAGCCGCAACGGCGGCGCCACGCCGGTGCCCCCATGGGAGCAGGGGCGCAAGGATGTCTACCGACTGGGTCCGGGCGGCAGCGTCAGCATCTCGATCCAGTTCCGCGACTTCGGCGGCATGTTCATGGAGCACTGTCACAACACGGTGCACGAGGACAACGCCATGCTGCTCCGCTGGGACATCGACCAGCACGGCGACACGGTGCTCACGCCGCTGCCAACGCCGATCCCGAAGCCGACGGGTGTCGAATGGGAGAGTCCGATATAGGCCGCGGACAGCGGGCAGCGGAAGCGGGCAGCGGACAGCGGGCAGTCCGCGATGGGAGGTGATGCCTATAGTCGAAAAACAGGGTGTGTGCCAACACGATCGCGCGCCGGAATTCAGGGCCGGCGCGCGATCACCCTTCGGCTGACCCCTTGACTCCCTTGACTCATCGACTCCGTGGACTCCTTGGACTCCGTGGACCCCGTCGACTCCGTCGCCGTCACCTCTCTTTCGCGCTGTCCTTCCCGCACGCGGGCGGAGGATAGCGTCGCATCGTATAGGTGACGCCTTCCTTCGGCACCGGCCTCGGCATGTCGGGGTCGTTGTCCGACCCGACGATCAGGAGCGTCATGCCGCACACGATCTTCGTGCGGGGATTGGGCGCTCGACGGCCGGGCGGCAAAACGCGCGGCCCCTGGAGGTCGCGCGGCGGCATCTCGCCCGCCCGAACCTCGGCGCCGCCGGTCGCCGCCGGATCGAACAGCCGGGAAAACAGCGCGCTGGGCTTCTCGTTGGGCAATGCGGCCGCGTGACCTCGCGGCAGGTGCAAGCTGAGGCGTGGCCGCGAGGACTGCAGACAGGATCAGTCCGGTAACCATACGTCCCCCCTGACCATTTTGACGCTCGCGCGCCCGCCGCGGCCGGTCCTCAACGCGCCAGCCGGGGAACAGCCGAGTCATGAACCTCCGGCGCAGCGCGCATTCGCGCGAGGGGTGGTCACCGGCGAGGAACAGGCGGGCCGGGGCCTCGCGAGCTCGTGTATCATGCCCACGATGCAGTTGGGCCTTCCCTTCGGCTCGCGGGGCCGCGAGCCAGCTGGCACTCCAGTCCGCCGCACCATCCTGCTTGGCCGCCGCTCCCTGGCCGTCACCTACGTGAAGCACCGGCGGGCGCGCCACTACATCATCAGGGTCGAAGACGATGGCAGCCTGCGGGTGACGGTGCCGCGCGGCGGCTCGCTTGCGCAGGCCGACCAGTTCATCAAGGACAAGGCGACCTGGATCGACCGCGAGCGGTACCGCGTGGCTCTCCGGCGGACCGGCGAGGTCCGCGCAGACGACGATCCGCGTCTTCGTGAACTCGCCTCGACCGTGCTGCCCGCGCGCCTGCTCGAACTCGCCGCGGACCTTGGCCGCACGGTGAGCGGCGTCAGCGTGCGTTCGCAGCGGACCCGATGGGGCTCGTGCTCCCCCTCCGGCCGGATCTCGCTCAACTGGCGCCTCGTGCAGATGCCGGACTCGGTCAGGGACTACGTGCTGCTGCACGAGCTCACGCACCTCGTGCACCTCAATCACTCCAAGCGATTCTGGCGCGAGCTGGATCGCGTGTGCCCATGGCACCGCGAGGCGCGCGCCTGGCTGAAAGCCAACGGGCGCGCGGGGTAGGGCGTCAGCGCTGGCGCTTCGCGAGGAGGTCGTCGATGAGCTGGAGGAGTTGAGGGGGGTCGATCGGCTTCAGGAGGAACGGCGAGTTGAGGATTCGCGCTTCCTCTTCGAGGACGCGATCTTCGAACCCGCTCGTCACGATCGCCGCCGGCGGAGACGGGACGCTCTGGGCGAACACGACCAGTTGGAGCCCGTTGTACGCGCCCAAGCGGACGTCGACGATCACCAGGTCCACCGGGATCTGCGCGAGAAGACGACGGCCCTCGGTGTAATCCGAGGCCCCGAGCGCGGAATGACCTGCGCCCTCGATGAGCGCCACCAGGCCGGCAAGGGTGGCCGGGTCGTCGTCCACGATCAGGATGACGGCTCGCATTCGTCGGATTGTAACCCCGATTCGTCTTCGCCCGCTTCACAGATCTTTCCCACTCCTGCCCCTCTCGCGTCACGCGTGCGCTCATGCGCGGGCACCCTGGTTGCTCCGCTGCCCATCGTGAAGAAGGTCGATCACGATCGCGGAACAACGACATGCGCGCTCCTTCCCGAACGATTCGCGCCGGAATCCTCGCCGGTGTCACGCTTGCGGTGACCGCCACGGCGTTCGCCGGAACGCGCCCGCTGGCCTCCAGCAGTGACGCCTTCGTGTCCCAAGCATCGGACAGTGCCCGGACGTGGATCGTCGGCAGCCAGGGGATCGCGGTGACGATCGACATCCACCCGCAAGCCGGACTCCGCATCGAGTCAATCGTCAACCGGGCGACGTCGACCGAATGGGTCGCCACGCCGACGCCCGACACGCGCGTGGTGGTCAGCGGCAGCCCCTCGGTGCTCGGCGCGAAAGGATCGCCCTTCGTCTTCTCGTCGGCGTCCGCCACGTCGACGAGCGCCAGCGTCACCCTGGCACTCTCGTTCACGGCCTCGAGCCTCGGCCTGCGGGCCACCCGCAACTACGTGTGCTTCCCGGCCGCGCCGGTCGTCGAAACGTGGACGACAGTGGAGGCAAGCGGGGGCACGCAGTCGAAACGCCTGGACGACCTGGCCGCATGGCAGATGACGGTGGCGGGCCGGCAGGTCACCTGGGTGACCGGCCTGCACCCGGAGCTGATGGCGTCCGGGGCGGATGCGTTCACCGTGCAGCAGCAGGCGATCGCCGGCGGCCAGACATTCTCGATCGGCGCGCAGGGGCGGTCGTCGGAGTCGGCGCTGCCGTACTTCGTGATCGAGAACGGACAGGAACAACTGCTCGGCGGCCTGGAGTGGTCCGGCGCGTGGCGGCTGACGATGACCGGCGTGGATGGCGGCGCGGCCGTCTCGCTCGGCCTGCCGCCCATGTCGACGAAGGTCGAGACCGGGGCCTCGGTAGAAGGCCCCCACGGCTTCTTTGGCGTGACGGCCGGTTCAATCAGCGAGGCCAACCATGCCGTGCGCACGTTCGTGGACGAGGGGCTGCGCGCGGGACGGCCGTTCAACGCATGGGTGACGTCGAACACATGGTTCGCGCATGGCGCGGCGATCGACGCGGCGTCGATGACGTCCGAGATCGATGCGGCGGCGGACCTTGGCGCGGAGTTGTTCGTGCTGGATGCCGGCTATTATCCGGGGCCGGCCCGCGCGAACGCCTTCGATTTCACGTCGGGGCTCGGGAGTTGGACGTGGGATCCCGCCCGCTTTCCCGGCGGCCTTGCGGCGCTCGCCCGCCACGCGCACGACCGCGGGCTGAAGTTCGGTCTCTGGGTGGAGCCGGAGCGAGTCGCGCTGTCCACGGTTGGCAGCCCAGGGCTTGCGCAAGCCTCCTTCCTGGCCATGCAGGACGGGCGCTACGATCCGGCGCTCGCGATCGACGATTCGACGTCCGCGCAGATCTGCCTGGCCAGCTCCGCGGCACGCGCATGGGTGCTCGACAAGCTCACGCAGCTGATCGATGCCGTTCACCCCGATTACCTGAAGTGGGACAACAACTCCTGGATCAACTGCAACCGGGCGGGGCACGGGCACGATGCGACGGACGGGAACTTCCAGCACGTGCAGGGGCTTTACTCGCTCCTCGGCGCGCTGCGAAGCCGTTACCCGGACCTCGTGATCGAGAACTGCTCCGGCGGCGGCCACCGCATGGACTTCGGGATGCTTCGATACACGGACGTCGGGTGGATGGACGATCGCACCTCCCCCGCGCCGCTGGTCCGCCACAATCTCGAGGGGCTGCTAACGGTGATGCCGCCGTCGTACCTCCTGTCCTTCGTGCTGGACAGTGATGCGAACCCCAGCGATGGCGTGCTGGACGTGCCACTGATGTTCAGGAGCCGGATGCCCGGCATCCTCGGTCTGGGCTTCAGCCCCGCGGCGGCGAGCGACGAGGTGAAAGGCGAAGCTCGGCGGCAGATCGCGGCGTACAAGGCGCTGCGCGACATCCAGTCCCAGGCGCACGGCGCCCCCCTTTCTCCTCCCGCTGACGGCCCCTCCGCCCCCGAGTGGGACGCGGTCGAGGAAGTGAACGCCCCGTCCGGTGATGCCCTCATCTTCGCCTTCCAGGCGGACCCCGCCGCGCAACGCACGCAGGTTCAACCCGTTGGCCTGATGCCCGACGCGACGTACCGGGTCGAGTCGCTCGACGGAGGGCTGGTCGCGACTGCAAGCGGCGCGGATTCTGATGGCCGACGGCATCGAGGTCGATGCCTCTCCCGTGACCTCGGCCCACCTCCTCGTCCTTCGAGTTGTCGCCACGGCGGCGGCCGTGAGGTAAGGCAAGGGTTGGCCGGCTGCTTGCTGTTCGCCGAAGGATGCCGGTGGTTCATGCGCCGGCCAACGCAGCGCACGCGCGGCGCGGCGGCCGCGCACTGACACACTTCTTTCAACCCTCCGCCATCGCGCTGCCACTCGTCGGCCGTCTACGACAATAGATACGGCGACTCAGAGACGACGAAGAACAGCGAGGTGCGAGATGAGAAAAGCCCCCATCGTTCTGCTCTTGGCCGGCCTTGCGATCGTGGCCGGCCCGCGCCGGGCGTCCGCGCAGGATCCGGTTCTGGCCCACGTGCCGTTCGCCTTCATGGTGGATGGACGCGTGATGCCGGCGGGTGACTACCGGGTGACGCGCGACAACAATCTTGGCGACCACGTGTTGACCATCGTGAGCCGCGACGGCCGTGCAGAGGCGCTCGTCGTGTTCGAGGACGCGGGACCGGCCAGCGATGATGCGGCGGCGTCGTTCCAGTTCAAGACGATCGGCGAGGTTCATTACCTATGGAGAGTGACGGAGCCGGGCGCCGCCTATCAGCTTCACCTGTCGCCGCGCGTGGCGGCCGACGCGAAGCTGGCGAAGGCCGGGCAGGACAGAAACCGGAAGGGAAATGACTGAGTAGCCTACTCCGGCCGGCGGCGCGGGCGTCTTGTGTACTCCGGGGTGCGGGTGGCGAGGAGATCCGGGTTGGAACCCAGCCTGCTCAGGAGTTCTTCCTGCGAGTGGACGTTCAACTTGCGGAAGATCGCCTTCAGCTGGTTGCGCACCGTGTGCACGCTTCGCGAGAGTTCCTTGGCGATCGTCGTCGGCCGGCGGTTCTGGAGCAGCAGGCGGAGAACCTCGGTCTCCCTCCGCGAGAGGCTGGAGAGAGCCGCCCGAAGCGCGGGCGGGAGCGGCGGCCGCGAGTCCGGCGACCCGACGCCGATCTCCGCGAGCAGCGCCGCTATCTGTCGCAGGCCGCCCTCCAGCGACGACAGCTTCGCCTTCTGCACGAGTGCCATCGCGATCTGCTCGCCGGCGCTCTCGAGGAATTCGATCAAGGCGTCGCTGAAGCGGCCCGGTGCGCGGTCGCTCAACTGAACCATCCCCAGGACCTCGTCACCCTGGCGGAGCGGGATCAGCGCCACCGACTCGAAGCCTTCGACCAGGCAACGCCCTCGCTCCGGCTGCTGTGGCGCCGGGAGCGCGCTCAGCGCATTGGTCCAGAAGCTGCCGCGCGGGCTGAAGCAGTCCAGCGCCGGGTCCAGGGTCCCGGACACCACGCGGCCGCAGAGGCAGTCGAGCACGGGGTTGCCCGCTGCGTCCAGCGCAAGCCGGCCGGTCGCGTCGTACCGGCACAGCGACCGTTCGGTCTGCACGAAATCTGGCGGGAAGCCGCGGGCTTCGAAGAACGGGAAGTCCTCACCCTCCCGCAGCCGGACGGCGATCGCCTCGCAGCCGGTCCACACGCGCAACAGCTCCGAGAGCTGGCGCAGCAACTCGCGTGTCTGATCGTGCTCGTTGAGGAGGCGCAGCAGGACGAGCGTGGCGTCGCGATAGCGCTCTGCCAGCCGTTCCTGCGTGACGTCGTGGATGAACGCGTGGACGACCTCGCGGCCGTCGAGCTGAACGACGCTGCCCTTGATCGTCACGTCGCGCACGCCGCCGCCTTTGGCCACCAGGCGGGCCGGCAGGGTCCGGCCGTTGCCGCGCCTGTACGACTTCAGCCGCGCGGGAAACGTGGACGTGGGATCGTCGCCGCCGAGCGGAAGCGGCTTGCCGAGCACTTCCTGGCGCTCGTACCCCGTGAGCCGCAGGAACGCGTGGTTGCAGTCTTCGACGGCCCCGGTGCCGACGTCGGTCAGGACCATGCCCTCGATGGCCTCGTCGAAGAGCCGCCGGTACCGGCGCTCGCTCTCGCGCGCGGCTTCCTCGGCGCGCTTCCGCTCCGTCACGTCGCGGCCCTCCGACAGCACCTCCCGCAGCTTGCCGCTGGCGTCGTGAATCGGCTGGCTGACCCAATCGACCCACCGCAACTCCCCGCTCGCGTGCCGGACTGCCTGCTCGCGCCGGTACGGACGCGGGTTGGCCAGGAAGTCCTGCATGAACTCCGCGGCCCCGGCGCGATGCTTGCCGGGGAGGAGATCGATCCAGCGCTGGCCGATGAGTTGGGTTCTCGCTACGCCAAGGAACTCGCAGTAGGCGTCGTTGCACGACGAGAGGACGCCGTCCGGCGTCCACAGGCAGACCAACGCCGTCAAACGCTTGAGGTGCCGTTCCATTCAGACTCTGCCCTTTCGCCGGGGCGGGCAGCAGCGCAAGCTGGTGCGCTACCGGACGCTTCGCAGTATCTTCGCGGAAACCGGCCAAGCTCGCAAGCTGATCGGAGGCAACAGTCCAGTTTTGGCCACGACTTGGCCGGTGCGCACGGCGGATCGGACGGACGGGCGGTCTGTGTCAGGTCGTGCGGCGCTGTCTCATCAGGTACACGGCGGAGGCGGCCACGAGCACGCCGGCCTCCACAGCGAACTCTCGCGCCGTGGCGTGCGCCAGGATCCAGGCGATGACACTGCAGGCGAGCAGCGGTACGAGGCGCGCCCCGGGTATGTGGAAAGGCGGTCGTGCCGATCGAACGCCGCGGCGATCGAGTTCCCAGGCGGCCGCGCAACAGACGAAGTACAGCGTGAGCACCGAAACGTTCGCGATGATGGCGAGCTGGCGGAAGCTGCCGGCGCTGGCGATGATCCACATCAGCCCGGCGTAGGCGGCAATGGCGACGGCAGGCGTGCGGTACCGCGGGTGCACCCGGCCGAAGACGGCGGGCAGGAAGCCGTCCCGCCCAAGCGCAAAGGGCAGCCGCGGGGTGGCGAGCATGTCGCCGCTGACGTAGCCGAACATCGAGATCGTGCCGCCGGCGAGCACGAGCACGCGCCCGGCCCGGCCGATCGCCCGGGCGGCGGCGTCAGCGAGCGGGGCATCCGGCAGGCGTCCCAGTTCGCTTCCCAGGATGCCGTGCGCGACGAATTGCACCGTCATGTATACGAAGGTCGTGATGCCGAGCGCGATGAAGATGGCGCGCGGAATCGTGCGCTCGTGGTCTCGCACCTCGCCGCTTGGCACGAGCGCCACTTCGATCCCGGCGAACGCGAAGATAAGAAGCAACACGGTGTTGCCCAGGGCGGCCGACGAGGGCATGCCCGGCCAGGCGAGGAATGCGGGCGTGACGAAGAAGACGCCCGCCGCCACCAGGATGAAGAGCGGCGCGAGTTTCGCGAGCGTGGTCGCCTCCACGACGCGCGCGCCCGTTCGAACGCCCCGGATGTTGGCGGCCGCGAGGGCGGCATAGACGGCGGCCAGGAACAGCACCCGTGCGGGGCCGCTGCCCACGAAGGGCACGAACTGGGCGACCGAGCCGGCGAGCGCGCTCGCAACGCCAGTGCCCGCTGCCGCGGCCGTCAGCCACAGCAGGATGCCGATCAGGAATCCCACGAACGGCCCGAACGCCGCTTCGGCGTATGCATAGATGCCGCCGGTTGCCGCCACCCGGCTGCCCGCCATGGCAAAGCAGGTGACGATGAGCGCCATGGTGGCGGCGCACACGAGATAGGCCAGCGGCGCGGCTGCGCCGATCTGCGCGGCGACGGCTGCCGGCAGCACGAAGATCCCGGCGCCGATGGTGGTGTTGACGATGCTCGCGGCGAGGGTGCGAACGCCGATGGCCCGCACGAGAGCCGGCTCGGCGCGCGCCGCGGAAATGGAGGCCATGGGCCAGTGTGTCATCGTTGGTAGTAGACTGCACGGGGAAAACCGACCATGCCAACATCAACTTCTCGCCTGGCCGCGGTTGCCGCGATTGCGGCGGCCCTGGGCCTTGTCCTCGTCGCGGGGCCGGAGGCGCGGCAGGAGCGGGCCGCCCTCGTCGATTCGCTCGTCCAGGCCGAGCGTGCGTTTTCGGCGCTCAGCGGGAAGATCGGCCACGTCCCGGCGTTCCTGGCCTACTTTGCCGACGATGTGATGACGTTTCAGCCTGCTCCCGCGGCCGGCAAGGAGCGGCTGCGTGCGACAGCCGCGCGGATGGCCGGTCCGCCGCCCGTGCGCGTGGACTGGGAACCCTGGTTCGCCGACATCGCGGACGCCGGCGACCTGGGTTACACGACGGGCCCCTCGATCTTCACGGAGGTCGCGACGGGGAAGGTGATGCGGACCGGGTGGTACTTCAGCGTCTGGAAGAAGGACGCGTACGGCTGGCGGGTTGCGGCGGACATCGGCACCGAGGCGCCGTCCGCCGGTCCGCTGCGCCCGCGGACGGTGGATGTCGGTGTGTCGGGCCGTGCGTTCGCGTCCGAGAGCCATACCAGGGAACGACTCCTCGCTCTCGAACGGGACCTGGCGGCGGCGGTGACGGAGTCCGGATTCGCGAAGGCGTATGCGGCGTACACGGGCCCCTCGTCGCGCGTTCATCGCGACGGCGCCGCGCCGGTCGTGGGCGAGGGGCCGATCGCCGCGTTCCTGGCCGATCAACCCAGGCCGATCGGGTGGCGGACAGTCGACGCCGTCGTCTCGAGCAGCCGCGACATTGCGTACACCCTGGGCGAGTGCGACCTGCCGCCTGCGTCCGGAGGGGCCGCGGTGAAGGCGGGTTACCTTCGGGTCTGGAAGAGCGGGCCGCGCGGGTGGTGGCTCGCGGCCGATATCGTTACGCGGTAGACTTTCCGGGTGACTACACTGAAGCTTCAGCCGCTTCGCGGCTACTCTCCATTCCCAGGCCCGGTCGTGCTCGTCATCATGGATGGCGTGGGGCTCGGCGCCCGCGACGAGTCGGACGGCGTGTACCTCGCCCATACGCCGGTCCTCGACAGGTTGCTCGGTGAGCCGCTGTGCACGCAGCTGAAGGCGCACGGGATTGCGGTCGGGCTGCCGTCCGACGAGGACATGGGCAATTCGGAGGTCGGGCACAACGCGCTGGGCGCCGGCCGGGTCTTCGCGCAGGGGGCGCGCCTCGTCAATGACGCGCTTGCCACCGGCGCCTTGTTCCAGGGCGCGTCGTGGCGTTCCATCGTCGAGCGGGGCCGCGCGGGCGGCACGGTACACTTCATCGGCCTCCTGTCCGACGGCAACGTCCACAGCCACATCAATCAGCTTTTCGCGCTCCTGGACCGGTGCGCGGCCGATGGGATCAGCCGCGTGCGCGTGCACGTGCTGCTCGACGGCCGGGACGTGGGGGAGCGAAGCGCGCTCACCTACCTGGACGTGCTTGGGCAGCGCCTCGTCGCGCTCAATGCGGGCGGGCGCGATTACCGCGTGGCGTCGGGCGGCGGCCGGATGGTGACCACGATGGACCGCTACGGCGCCGACTGGTCGGTGGTGGAGCGGGGCTGGAAGGCGCACGTGCTGGGAATCGGCCGGCCGTTTCCCTCGGCGCGGGAAGCGGTCGAGACCTACTATCGCGAGGTTCCGTCCAGCACGGATCAGTACCTCGACAGCTTCGTCATCGCGGAGGGCGGCCGCCCGGTCGGGACGATCGAGGATGGGGACGCGGTGGTGTTCTTCAACTTCCGCGGAGACCGGGCCATCGAGATCTCGCGCGCATTCGAGGAACCGTCGTTCACGGAGTTCGACCGCGTCCGCGTCCCGGACGTCTTCTACGCCGGGATGATGCAGTACGACGGCGACGCGCTGATCCCGAAGCACTTCCTGGTGGAGCCGCCCGCAATCGACCGCACCGTTTCACAGTACCTGTGCGCCGCGGGCGTCTCGTCGTTCGCGATTTCCGAGACGCAGAAGTTCGGGCACGTCACGTACTTCTGGAACGGGAACAACTCGGGGTACATCGACGAGCGGCTGGAGCAGTACGTCGAGATCGAGTCGGACCGCGTGATGTTCGACCAGCGGCCGTGGATGAAGGCAGCCGACATCACTGACGGGACGATCGCGGCCGTTCGGTCCGGGCGCTACAAGTTCCTGAGGCTGAACTACCCCAACGGCGACATGGTCGGCCACACGGGGATCGTCGCCGCCATCCGCATCGCGGTCGAAACCGTGGACCTCGGCCTCCAGCGGCTGCTGCCGGCCGTCGAGGCCGCGCGCGGGATCCTCGTGGTCACGGCAGACCACGGCAACGCCGACTGCATGTTCACCGAGAAGAAGGGCCGCCGCGAGCCGATGGTCGCGCACACGCTCAACCCGGTGCCCTTCGTCATCAAGGACTTTTCGGGCGCCAATCGGTGGGCGCTGGCGGGCGTGCCGCGCCCCGGGTTGAGCAACGTCGCAGCGACGCTGCTCGCGCTGCTCGGATACGAGAAGCCGGAAGACTACGACGCGGCGTTGATCACGATCGACGAGAAGTGAGAAGTGGGAACGGAGCACCCGCCGGACGTGGCCCGGCTGAGATGAGATGATCGAGAGAGATGCACTACGACTTCGATGCGCCGTTCGACCGCCGGGGCACGCTCTCGCTCAAGTGGGACTACTGCCCCCGCACGTATGGACTCCACGACGTCATCCCGATGTGGGTGGCGGACATGGACTTTCCCGCGCCCCAGCCCGTCGTAGAGGCTGTGCAGGCTCGAGCCGCGCACCCGGCGTACGGCTATGCGTCCACGTCTAGCGGGTTCTGGAATTCGGCGGTCGCATGGCTTCGCGATCGCCACCGGTGGGACGTGCACCACACCTGGATGGGCCGGTCCCCTGGCGTGGTGCCGGCCCTCAGTCTCTGCGTGACCGCGTTCACGCAGCCGGGCGACAAGGTCGTCGTCCAGCCGCCGGTCTACTACCCGTTCTTCTCGGCGGTCGAGAACAACGGCCGGCGATTGGTGCGCAACCCGCTGGTGTTCGAGGATGGCCGGTTCCGCATGGACCTGGACGACCTCGAGCGAAAGATCGATTCCCGGACGCGGCTGCTGATCCTGTGCAGCCCGCACAACCCGGTCGGCCGCGTGTGGGCGAGGGAGGAGTTGGAGCGGCTGGGCGAGATCTGCCTTCGCCACGACCTGCTCGTGCTGAGCGACGAGATCCACATGGACCTCGTCTACAGCGGCCGGCAGCACGTGCCGTTTGCGTCGCTTTCGGATGCACTGGCTGACCGGACGATTACGTGCCTGGCGCCCAGCAAGACGTTCAACATCGCCGGCCTGACAACGTCGCTCGTCGTCGCGGGGAACCGATCGCTGCTCGCGCGGTACAACGCCGCGCTGACCGCGTCGGGCATGGGGATCGGCAGCCTGTTTGGGACCGTCGCGCTGGAGGCGGCCTACCTGCACGGCGGCGAGTGGCTCGACCAGCTGCTCGCGTACCTGGAGAAGAACGTCGATTTCGCGGACGCGTTCTTCCGCGACCGGATCCCGTCGCTCCGGTTCGTCCGGCCGGAAGGCACGTACCTGGCGCTCATCGACTGCCGCGACCTCGGCTTCGGCCAGGCGTCGCTCGACGAGTTCTTCCTGCGGACGGCAAGGGTGTACTTCGACAGCGGGCAGATGTTCGGCGAGGAGTGTACGGGTTTCGAGCGGATCAACTTCGGCTGCCGGAGGCCTCTGCTGCAGGAGGCGTTGGAGCGGATCGAACGGGCCTTCGCGGAACTGACGTGAGTCAGCGGGGCTCGGTCCTCGAGATCATCGCCCCCGTACGCGCGTCGACGAGCAGGAGCAGTGCGCGCTGCGCCGGAAGCGTGACGCTGAGGCTCGAGGCCGCCCCGGCGGGGCGGACATCGAGGCGGCGGTCGGCGCTCGTTTCCGACGCGAGAGCCACGAGCAACGTGTCACCAAAGCGGCTCGCGCCGACGAAGACGCCGGGGTCGGGCGGCGACACGACGACCGGAGCGGCGATTCCGGCCTGGGCGGCAGCCGCGCGGTAGACCGCAATCGTCGGCTCCATCGCTTCCGCCAACTCCACAGGCAGCGGGCACCAGAGGATGGTGCCCTCTCCCCGGCGGACCGAGTGCAGTGAGGCGCTCGGCACCCCCGCCACGACGGCCTTCTCCACGCGTTCGAGCTTCTCGCCCCTGTAGGCGGCCCACAATACCTGGTCGCCGACCGTCAGCGGTTCGGTCCCGGCGACCGGCGCCGTCACCGACTCGAGCCCCACGCTCTTCACGCGCTCCGTCGGCCGCCAGTATTCATCGCGATCGAAGGGGCCAGTCACGAGCACGGTTGCGCCCCGCTCCGCGACGCCAAGCAGCGCGCGCCAGGCGGCGTCGGTGAGCACCGCGGGCGATGGCGCGATGACGAGCCGGGGCGTGCCGAGGGTGTCGTTGACCTGGTGCTCGCCAACGGCGCGGACAGGAATCTGAAGGTGGTAGTAGAGGGCGCGAACCGCGCGGCGGGTGGCGGCCGTGCCGAGATCGCGGACCGACAGCACGTGTGACTGCGGCACGAGGAGGACGACATCCTCTTGGCGTCGCGCGGAGAACCTCGCGGCGTTGGCCTGCGCGAAGCGGGCGATGTCGGCGAAGACGCCGAGTTCGGGCCTCGCGGTGCCGTCGGCGCGGAAGAACCCGATGCCCGCCTCGTTGTCGCTGGGCATGTACGGGTTGGTGTTCCAGATCCATTGGACGACGCCGGCGCTGCCGCTGCCGAAGGCAATCGCGACCTTGCGCTCGAGGAGGTAGGCCGCCTCGCGCTCGTCGCGCCAGGAACTGCCGTCCATGCGCTCGTACCGCATGAGGCCGGTCTCCTCGACGAGCAGCGGCTGCCCGGGGCGCTTCGACAGCACGCTGTCCCACGCCTGGTCGTCGTTGTTCCACCACGTGTGCATGCACGTGAAGTCCACGGCGCCGCCGAAGAACAGCGGGCCGGGACGCTCGGTGAGGCCGCCCTCGTCCTGGCCCACCGTGACCAACTGGCCGCGGTGGCCGTTGGCGCGAATGGCGGCGGTGAGCGCGCGGGTCCAGCCGGTGAAGGCATCCTGGGCGAACAGGCGGTAGTCGAGGATCGCGCGTGGATGGCTGACGCCGAACAGGTGGCGATCCGCGAACCACTCGACGGGAGGGAGCGAGAGCGAATCGCCCGGCGGCGCGTCCCACGCGCGCAGCGCCTCGTCACGGTCGCCCGCATGCCTGGTTCCCGTCAGCCAGTGCTGCCACGCCTGCGCCTCGTACGCATCGTAGTTGGGCCGGGTCTGCCACAGGTACTTGGCGGAACTGAACGACGGCTCGTTGATCAGGTCCCACGCGATGTCGTTGGCCTTCGCGTAGCGCTGCGCGATCAGGCCGGCGAACGCGGACTGGGCGCCAACGGATCGCGGGTCGAGGTACGGGTTCGAGCCGCCCCACGTCTCGGGGAGGAACGCGAAGAAGGTGAACACCACCGGGATGTCGTGCTTGCGAGCCGTGAGCAGGAAGACGTCCAGCGCGCGCAGGAAGCGCTCGTTCAGCGCGCCCACCTCGGGCATGTAGATCTTCCAGCCGGTCCAGATGCCCGTTCGCACGAGGTTGATGCCGGCCGCGCGCATCGCCCCGAAGTCGCGGTCCCAGAGATAGGGATTGGGCTCCAGCAGGAACTTGCGGTGAACGTCCGACGCCATGTACGTGGTGCCGACGACGGGGAACGGCTGGCCGCCTCGAGTGAACAGGTCCGCCTGCGTGCCGAGCGGCACGCCGCCTTCGAGCATCGCCGCGTCGTACATCCAGAAGCCCGTCGTCGAGCGGACCTTCTGCGGTGCGCCGTTGAGCCCGGGCGCGAGTTCGAGCGTGGCGCGCACCTTGTAGAGGCCCCGGGCGAGTAGCGCCTTCGGCGCGACGTCGAACCTTCCGGTCTGCCAGTCGCCGTCGCCAGCGAGGGCGACCAGTCCCGAGACGACCGGCGCGCCGGAGGCTTCGAGGACCTCCACGCGGCATGCGGTCGTACCAGTGTTCGCCGGGCGTGCGGACGAGGGGCGATGCAGCGACAGGTCGATCGCGGGTGATTCGCCGGGCCGGAAGCCGGCGAACGCCGGGCGGGCGATGAAGTCCACGGCCCCGAGAGCGGCCTGTTCGATGAGCGCCCGCACCGCGGCGGGCGCCACGCGGCCGCGCAGGGGCGCGAGCAGCCAGGCGCCGCCTGCGAAGGTGCCCTGCAGGCGATCGAGACGAACGAACGGCGCCGCCGTCCGCGTCCCGGCGGCGGTGGCTCCAACGAGCAGCGGGGCGAGGCGACCTTCCCTGGGGCCGGTCGATCCGTCCTCGTCCGCGAAGTCCTTCACGTTCGACAGGCGGACGTCGAGCGGAAAGACGACGCTCGCGGTGAAGCCGCCGGCGAACGGCGACGAAGGGGCGGCGGGATCGCCGGGCTGCCAGGTAACGATCTCGCTGGTTCCGACCTCGAAGGCATGCGTGAGGCCGAGGATCTTGAAGTAGGCGGTCGATTGGTTCGTGGCGGACCACCGGCCGCCCGCGCGAACGACGGGCGTCGCGAACGGCACGCCGCCGACGTTCACCCAGTTGCCGCCCCTCTGGAGGAAACCGAGGATCGCGGGCCACGAATCGAGCGGGAAGGCCGAGCCGTAAGGCAGCACGAGTATGTCTGAGGGGCGCGCCTGTTCCAGCCACGCGGCAAGCGTGTCCGCCCGAAGAGTGGTCGCTTGCAGGCCGTCGAGCGAGCGCAGGAGCGCCTGCGCGTCCGGACTCTCGACGTCGGGTGAAGGGAAGCCAGGCTCGATGAAGAGTCCGACGCGCGCGGTCGGGGCTGCGGCCGTCATGTGCCTGGCCTCCGGGTACGAGGCGGCAAGCGTGGCAAGCGCGGCGAAGGCCAGGAGAGGTAGGGCGAAGCTTCCGCTTCGCCGCGAGCAGCGGCTGCGCTTTGTCACGCGTGCTCCTCGCTATCGGCGCACGACGGCGCCGATCACCGACGCGACCGATTCGGGACGCGTGATGTCCTGCGCATACTCCGGCGGCCTGAGTGTCCCGCCCATGAAGACACGCGGGTTGCGGTACTCCATCCGCCCCTCGCGCGGCTCCAGGCTGGCGAAGTGGATTTCCTTCACCCCGGCTTCGGCGACGACGCGCGCGACGTTGCGGGCCGTGATTCCGCCGCCAGGCATGACGATGATCCGGGTGCCCGCCCGCTTCGCGAGTTCTGCGATGAGGGAGAGGCCCTCGACGACGCTCGGCTCCTGGCCCGACGTCAGGACGCGATCGACGCCGAGGTCGATCAGCACGTCGAGAGCCTCGAACGGGTCGCGGGTCATGTCGAATGCGCGGTGAAACGTGACGGGAAGCGGGCGGGCGAGCTGGACGAGTTCGCGCGTGCGATCGCGGTCGATCGTGCCGTCCGGTTCGAGGAGACCCAAGACGATCCCGTCTGCGCCGAGCGACTTCGCGGCAAGGAGGTCCTCGCGCATGACGGCGAATTCGACGTCCGAATAGCAGAAATCGCCGCCGCGCGGGCGGACCATCGCCATGATCTTGATGTGCAGCCGCTGGCGCGCCACCTTCAGCGTGCCGTGCGTCGGCGTCAGGCCGCCCTCGAGCAGGTCGCTGCACAGCTCGACCCGGTCGGCGCCGCCTTCCTGCGCGGCAAGGGCCGCCTCGCCAGAGTCCACGCACACTTCGAACGTCACATCGCGCGTCATGGCCGGGATCGTAGCACGAGGCTTCGGCGGGTCGCAGCACGAGGCCTCAGCCGGGTCTCACCCCCTGCCGGGCCGCCGGCAGGACGACGCCGCGGCATTCCCCCAGCCCGATGCGGCGGAAGCCGTCGCGCTCGCACCAGCCCCGCATGATCACCTCGTCGCCGTCGTCCAGGAAGCGGCGAGACTCGCCGGTTGGCAGGGGCACGGGCCGCGTGCCCCGCCACGCCAGCTCCAGCAGGCAACCGCGTGACTCTTCCTCGGGGCCGGACACGGTGCCGCTGGCGAGCAGGTCGCCGGGCTGCAGGTTGCATCCGTTGCTCGTGTGGTGCGCGATCAACTGGGCGAACGTCCAGTACATGACCGAGAGGTTGCTGCGCGAGAGCCTGACCGGCGGGCATGCCGAGGCGCGCATGCGCTCGGTCGTCAACAGCACGTCGAGCGAGAGGTGGAAACCTCCAGCCGCCGCGTCGCGAGTGGAGAACAGGTGAGGAAGGGGGGCCGGGTCGCCGTCAGGTCTCGGGAAGGCTGGCGCGCGGAAGGGCGCGAGCGCGTCGAGCGTGACCACCCAGGGAGCGAGGGTGGTTGCGAAGTTCTTCGCGAGGAAGGGGCCGAGCGGCTGGTATTCCCAGGTCTGGATGTCGCGGGCCGACCAGTCGTTCACGAGGCACAGCCCGAATGCGTGCGTCTCGGCCTCGTCCACCGGCACCGGCGTGCCGAGCGCGTTGCCGGGTCCCGCGAAGAGGCCGACCTCCAGCTCGTAATCCAGCCGCGCGGATGGCGCGAAGGTCGGCGCCGCGGCCCCCTCCGCGCGTGCCTGTCCCCATGGCCGGCGGATCGGGGTGCCGCTCGCGACGATCGAGGAGGCGCGGCCGTGGTACCCGATCGGCACGAACTTGTAGTTGGGGAGGAGGGGATTGTCCGGCCGGAACATGCTGCCGACGTTGGTCGCGTGGAACACGGACGCGTAGAAATCGGTGTAGTCGCCGATGCGGGCGGGGACGAGCCAGTCCACGCCGGGGCGATCGAACAGATGACTCGCCGCTGCCTTCCGTCCCTCGCCCGCATCGAGCACCCGGCCGATGGCGCGGCGCAGGGCAAGGCGCTCCGCCGGCGGTCGCGCCATGAGCGCGTTGAGCGAGTCGGTCTTCAACGCGGCGAGCGCGGAGTCGGGGACGCCGGCGAGCAGGCCCGCGGCCGCGCAGGCGCCGAGGTCGAGCGCCGAGTCGCCGATCGCGGTCGCGACGCGCGCCGCGCCGCCGGGCGCCGGCGTGAACACGCCGAACGGAAGATTCTGGATGGGGAAGTCGGTGGCCGGGTCGTTGGCCGACTCGACCCAGCTCTCGCGCCCCGGATCATGCGTCTCATCCATGCTGTGACAACCCTCGGGAGTCTTTTCGTGGCACACGCCTTCGCCGCTTACAATTCTGTCAGATTACGGAATTGTCATTGAGAGACCCCTTCGCCACGAAAAGACTCCCGAGGGTTGTCACAGGCTCCTCGAAGGAGCAGGAGCCGAAGCTGCGGGCGAAGCGCCGCGCCGCAGCGATCTCGGCCACGCTCATCTTCAGATCCCGCCACGCCAGGCCCTCGTCGTCGAACCGGAAGCTGCCGGGGATCTCGTCCTCGAGCACCTGCGTCGCGACCGCCGCGTTCGCCTTCCCCGACAAGAGCAGCGAGGCCGCCACGAACACGTTCAGAAACCCGTGCATCGTCGCGCTCGGCGCCTCCCGCTCGTAGGTCACGCGATGTGCGGCGCGCACCGGGTGGTGCAGGCCCGCCGTCGCTTTGAACGGCACGCGAGCGGCCGCGCACGCGCCGAGCACCCGCGCGACGACGACCGATGGAGGAAAGGCCTGGACGGTGGTGCCGCCCGTTCGAATCTTCAAGGCCTGTCCCGCGGCGCCCGCCACCCGGCACATCTCCTCGATGCCCGCCTCACCCGCCACCTCGAAGTACAGTTCGAAGCCGACAGGAGCAGAGGCGCAGGCGGCCTCGATCTCGCCGGGGGACGCCGCCTTCATTTCGATGGAATCGATTGCTGCCGGCCAGGATGCGCCTGGCGTCCCGTGATCGGCGTTGAACTCCGCGATGCGGTCGACATCATCGAGACGGCAGCGAGGCAAGAGCCGTGAGCCGCCACGGAGCGGCCGGCCCGGGACGCCCAGCACTGAACGCCGCCATCGCGCGTTCCAACTCGTCGAGCCGGGACACCGGCACCACGAACCGGCCGAGCATCCACGCGCCGGGCGACTCGCGATAGCGCCGATAGGCCGCGGCGGCATCGGCCATCGGCAGCCCCGCGGGCGGAAAGAGGCCGGCGTAATCGATGAGCGCGGTCATCAACGCGGCCAGGCCGCGCGGCGCGCGCCAGTCGTCAGTCATCGAGCCAGGACCTGTAGTAGTGGCCGTCCTCGAGCCCGAGGGCGTCGCGGCTCACGTCCAGCGACCGGAACGTATCCACCATCACCGCGAGTTCGTCCGTCCGGCTCTGCCCGATCGACGCTTCCGCCCGGCCCGGATGCGGGCCGTGGGGAAGTCCGTCCGGGTGCAGCGTGACCGACCCGTACTCGATCCCCTTGCGGCTCATGAACTCCGAGCTCGCGTAGTAGATGACCTCGTCGGACATCACATTGGAGTGGTTGTACGGAGCGGGCACCGCGTCGGGCTCGAAATCGTAGGGCCGGGGGCAGAACGAGCAGACGACGAACCCATCGCCCTCGAAGGTCTGGTGCACCGGCGGCGGCAGGTGGACGCGCCCCACCCTGGGCTCGAAATCATGGATGTTGAACGCCCACGGGTAGTAGTAGCCGTCCCACCCGACGGCGTCGAACGGGTGGCGCGCCAGCACCATCTCGACGAGCTGATTGTCCTTCTTCACGACAACGGGGAAGTCGCCGCGCTCGTCTTTCGGCTCCACCCATTCCGGCGTGCGAATGTCCCGTTCCGAGTAGGGGGCGTGCTCGAGCAACTGCCCGTGCTCGTTGCGATAGCGCTTCGGCGTCCTGACGCATCCCGCGGCTCTCGATGACGAGGCATCGCGCCGGGCCGTCGAAGCGGACCCGATGGAGGATTCCCCGCGGGACCACGAGGTAGTCGCCCGCGCGGAACGGGATCGCGCCGAAGACCGACTCGAGCGTGCCCTGCCCTTCGGCGACGAACGTCACCTCGTCGCCCTGCGCGTTGCGGTAGAACGCCTCTTCGTTCCGGCGCGGATTCGCGATGGCCAGCGCCACGTCCGCGTTGAACAGGAGCGGCACGCGGTCGAACACCAGGCTGGGTCCGGTCTCCGCGTTCTTCGTGAGGAAATGCCGGTGGCGCAGCAGGCGTTCCGGTTCCGGCTTCCACTCCAGGCAGCGCAGCCGCTTCACGTCCTTCACCTGCGTCGGGGCGTGCAAGTGGTAGAGCAGCGACGCGAGCCCGCTGAATCCCTCGTTTCCAATCAGTTCCTCGGGCTGGAGCCGTCCGCCCTCGTCCCGGAACGCGATGTGACGCTTGCGCGGTACGCGGCCAAGCTGCTTGTAGATGGGCATCACAGATTCCCGCGGGCCGCCTGCTCGCGCTCGATCGCCTCGAACAGGGCCCGGAAATTCCCCTTCCCGAAACCGCGGCTGCCCTTGCGCTCGATGATCTCGAAGAAGAGCGTCGGCCGGTCCTCGACGGGGCGCGAGAACAGCTGCAGGAGGTAGCCCTCCTCGTCACGGTCCACGAGGATCGCCAGCTTCTCCAGCGTCTCGATCGACTCGGCTATCTCGCCGACGCGCTGCGGCAGCGCCGCGTAGTAGCTATCCGGCACCCGCAGGAACCCGACGCCGTTGTCGCGGAGGCGGCTGACCGTCTCGGTGATGTCGCGCGAGAGCAGCGCAACGTGTTGCACGCCGGGGCCGCGGTAGTACTCGAGGTACTCGTCAATCTGGCTCTTTCGCCGGCCGGGAGCCGGCTCGTTGATCGGAAACTTGATCGCCTGCGAGTCGTCGGACATCACGACGCTCATGAGCGCGCTGAACTCGGTGGAAATGTCCTTGTCGTCGAAGCTGATGAAGCGGTCGAACCCCAGGATCTTCGAGTACCACTCCGCCCACTCGTTCATGCGCCCCAACTCGACGTTTCCCACGATGTGATCCACACGCAGCAGGCCGATCTCCTGGCCGGGGACGTCCCGGGCTGCGAAGCCCGGCAAGAACGGGCCGTCATAGTCGCGGTACGAAATGAACGAATGGATCGTGTCGCCGTAGGTGTGAATCGCCGCGTGACGGACGGCCCCGTGCTCGTCGCGAAGTTCCCGCGGCTCGATGGCGGGCTGCGCGCCGCGCCGCACCGCCTCGTCGAACGCCCGGTCCGCGTCGTCCACGTGGAAGGCGATGTCGCGGACGCCGTCTCCGTGGCACTTCAGGTGCTCGCTTGCCGGCTGCTCGGGCGTCATCGGCGTGGTGAGCAGGAAGCGGATCTTTCCCTGGGTCAGGAGGTACGAGGTATGGTCGCGCTGGCCGGTCTCGAGGCCGGCGTATGCCGTTTCGGAGAAGCCAAAGCCGCGCCGGTAGAAGTAGGCCGCCTGCCGCGCGTTACCCACCCAGAACTCCACGTGGTGGATGCTCTTCAGCCGGAGAGGATTCTGTGGCATCGGGTGACCCCCTTCCAAAGGTGGCACAACCCGTGCCGAGCGGCAAGCCCGCAGTATGATGGCGGGGCGGGAACGCGCCTTGCTGAGACGTGCCCAGAACCTGAGAAGATTAGACCATGCAGATCGAACAGCCACACGACCTGGGCGAGGCAAAGGCGATCACCCGGATCGACCACTTTCTCGACGACCTGATGCGCCGGCAGCCTCCGGGCGGCGTCACCATCAAGGACGCGTGGAAGGAGTGGGACGGCAACCGGATGAACTTCTCCTTCGCCGCCGGCAAGGGCTTCCTCAGCACCACGATCAGCGGGGTCATGGAGGTCATGGAGGACCGCGTCGTTCTCACGTCCAAGCTCCCCGCGCTGGTCCGGAGTTTCGTCGGCGAGGACCGGATTCGCGATGTCATCGCGCGTGAGCTGGGCCGCATCCTGAGCAACGGGAAACGGCCGGGATGAGCCTCGGCCGCGGGACGCGGCCAGGGCAGAGCAGGTAGAATGACGGGCCGATGAACCCGTTGAACTGCCCAACCGACCACTGGGTGGAAACCGAGGGCACCCCGTCGCCGCTCGGCGCCTCCTGGCTCGAACACGTCCGCTGCTGGAATTTCGCCCTCTACTCCAAGCACGCGACCGCTGTCACGCTCCTGCTCTACGATGCGGAGCAGTTCGCCCGGCCTCTTCGGTCCATCCCCCTGCACCACCTGAAGAACAAGTCGGGGCGCGTGTGGCACTGCCGCATCCCGGCCGACGAGATGGCGGGCGCGAAGTACTACGCCTACCGGGTGGATGGCCCGGACGACCCGATGTCCGGCAGCCGTTTCCTCCCCGAAAAGGTCCTGCTCGACCCGTACGCCCGCGCGGTCTTCTTTCCGCCCGGGTTCGACCGGGACGCCGCGAAAGGGCGGGGATCAAACGACGGCCAGGCGCCCCTGGGCGTGCTCGAAGCGAGTCGCCTGTCGTTCGCCGCGGCGGGCGAGTGCCGCCCTCGTCATGCCTGGGACACGGTGATTTACGAGATGCACGTGCGGGGCTTCACGCGACGCGAGAATTCCGGCGTGGTGCCCGAGCGGCGCGGCACCTTCGCCGGCGTGATCGACAAGATCCCGTACCTGCGCGAACTCGGCGTCACGGCCGTCGAACTGCTGCCGGTCTTCCAGCGCGACCCGCAGGACCGCAACTACTGGGGCTACATGCCCCTCAGTTTCTTTGCGCCTCACAGCGACTACGCGGCGGCCGGCACGCCGGTCGGCGCCATTCGCGAGATGCGCGAGATGGTGCGCGCGCTCCACGAGTCGGGCATCGAGGTCATTCTCGACGTCGTGTACAACCACACCGTGGAAGGCGACGAGATCGGCCCGACGTACAGCTATCGGGGGATCGACAACCGCGCGTACTACCTGCTGCGGGACGAGGACCGGTCGAGGTACCGCAACGACACGGGAACCGGCAACGTGTTGCACACGTCGAACATCGCCGTGCGGAAGATGGTGGCCGACAGCATGCGGCACTGGGTGCGGGAGATGCGCGTCGACGGCTTCCGCTTCGACCTGGCGTCGATCTTCACACGCCGGGCGGACGGGTCCATCGACCTGGACGACCCGCCGATGATCGCCGCGATCACCGCAGACCCGGAGTTCGCACACGTCCGGCTGATTGCCGAGGCCTGGGATCTCCACGCCTACCAGCTCGGCCGGGCGTTCCCGGGCATCGAGTGGCTCCAGTGGAACGACCGTTTCCGCGACGAGGTGCGCGCCTTCGTCCGTGCGGACGGCGACACGGTTGCGAAGCTGGCCACGCGCCTGTACGGGAGCAGCGACCTGTTCCCGGACAACGTGCTCGACGCCTATCACGCGTTCCAGAGCGTCAACCTGGTCACCGCGCACGACGGCTTCTGCCTCTACGATCTCGTGTCGTACAACCGGAAGCACAACGACGCGAACGGCGAGGACAACAAGGACGGGAACGACTACAACGTGAGCTGGAACTGCGGGTGGGAAGGGGACGAGGGCGTGCCGGGCCGCGTCCTCGGCCTCCGCCGCCGGCAGGTGCGCAACTTCTGCAGCCTCCTGTTCCTGGCCAACGGGACGCCGATGATCTGCGCGGGCGACGAGTTCATGAACACCCAGCGGGGCAACAACAACCCCTACAACCAGGACAACGAGACGACCTGGCTGGACTGGGACCTGCTCCGGCGCAACGCGGAGATCTTCCGCTTCTTCAAGATGATGATCGCGTTCCGCAAGGCCCACCCGTCAATCGGCCGCAGCCGCTTCTGGCGCGAGGACGTGCAGTGGTACGGCGTGAATGGGCCGGCCGACTGGAGCCCCTCATCCAGGCAGCTCGCCTACTGCCTGCGCGGGGCGTCGCAGGACGACCAGGATCTTTACGTGATGATCAACGGGGGAACCAGGTCACTGGAGTTCGCCATTCAGGACGCTGCCCGCTCGTGGCGGCGGATCGTCGACACGGCGCTCGCCTCGCCGCACGACATCGAGGACGAAGCATGCGCCCCTCCGGTCGACGGCGACACGTACCGGGTGCGCCCTCGTTCGGTCGTCGTCCTGCTGTCTGCCGCACCCGACCGCGGCCGCTCGGCCTCGCGATGATGGGCGCGATGAGACTTGCCGGACGAGCGCGTCATCGATCCGCGGATGATTACCTGCCGAACTCGTCGGCCTCCACGACGACCTTTGTCGTGTAGTCCTTGCCACCCGCGGTGAGCTTCACCAGGTAAGCGCCGGGGTCGAGAGCAGGACCGGCCGCCGCGCCGCCGAAACCGCCGCCGCCTCCTCCGCCAAACCCGGCCGCGCCCGCGGGACGCGGCGGCGCCGTGCCGCGCAGGTTCCACTGCACCCGGTTCAGTCCGACGGTCTTCGTCCCGTCCAGCGTTCGGACGACGCGGCCCGCGTAGTCGCTGATCGCGATCTTCACGTCATCCTGCGGAGCCGCCTTCAGGTAGTAGCTGATAGCCGTTCCCGGCGCCGGGTTCTCTCCGCGGAAGTGCTTTTGCGCCGCCAACCGACTGGCTGAGCGTCACGTCGGTGACCCAGGCGACGCCCGGGCGGACGTCGAACAGGAAGGCGTCGGCCGCCGTCACCTTGTCGCTCAGCTGCTGTAGCGGCGTGATGTCGTCGAGGATGTAAATGCTCCGGCCGTGCGTCCCGACGATGAGGTCGTTGTCGCGCGGGTGAATCAGGATGTCGTCGATTCGGACGATCGGCATCCCGTTCATGAAGCGCTTCCAGTCGCCTCCGCCGTTGAGCGAGACGTAAAGGCCGAACTCGGTGCCGGCGAACAGGAGGTTGGCATTCTTGACGTCCTCGCGGACGACGTTGACGTTGCCCCACTGCGGCAGGTTGCCGACGACCGACTTCCAGCTGGCCCCGTAGTCCCGCGTCACGTAGAGGTACGGCTTGAGGTCGTCCAGCCGGTGATTGTCGAAGGAGACGTAGCACGTGCCCCCGTCGAAGTGCGAGGCCTCGACACGCGAGACGTGCGCTTCCTTGGGCACGCCGGGGACGTTGTCCACGACGTTCTTCCAGGTGGCCCCGCCATCGCGGGTCAGCTGGAGGTTGCCGTCGTTGGTGCCCGCCCAGATCACGCCCGGCATGGCGGGCGATTCCGAGATGGTGACGATGCTGCTGTAGGCGCCGGCTCCGTCGTGCTTGGACGCCATCGGCCCATCGCCGGCCACTCCCATGATGGGGCGTTCGAAGCGGCTGATGTTCTTCGTGAGGTCAGCCGAGCCCAGGTAGCTGTCGCCGCGGTTGAAGGATCGGAAGAACTGATTGGCGCCGATGTACACGGTCCGCGGGTTGTACGGGGAGAGCAGGATGGGCGTGTTCCAGAAGAACCGGAACTGCTCGCCCGCGGGCGGCGCCGGCACGATGTTCGCGTTCTGCGGCTGCCCGAATCCCGTCTGCGCGGCCAGGGCGGCCGCCGCCTGCTCGCCAGGCTGTATCTCCCCGGTCGGCGCGCCGCCGCGGCCCTGGCCCGGGCGCGCGGCTGCCCGCGGCCGGATGTTCACCGGCCGTCCGGTCCGCAGGTCGAGGCGCTGCACGTTGCCGTCCTGCGACTCGACGTAGATCACGTTGAAGTCTGTCGGATCCTGTTGCGTGTAGAACCCGTCGCCGCCGCCGATGCGGAACCACTGGCTGTTGAGAATCCCCAGCGTGCTGCGCGTCGCGCTCGGCCCGCACCAGGAGCCGTTGTCCTGGAGGCCGCCGCACACCCAGTACCGGCTTCCGCATGTCGGCGCTCACCGCGTAGAACTGGCCGACCGCCATCGTGTTCACGAACTCCCAGGTCTCGCCCTGGTCGTAGCTGATGTCGAGGCCGCCGTCGTTGCCGAGGACGAGGTGCTTCGGGTTCTTCGGGTTGATCCACATCGCGTGGTGATCGCTGTGCGCGATCCCCGCCACGACTTTGAAGGTCTTGCCGCCGTCGGTGGACTTGTGGAACGGCGCGCCCATCGTGTAGACGATGTCGGGGTTGGACGGATCGACGCGGATCTGGCTGTAGTACATCGGGCGGTCGTTGTTGTTGCCCACCACCCGCCACGTCTTGCCCTTGTCGTCGGACCGCCACACGCCGCTCTTCTTCGGGTCGGGCGGCGGTGGGGGTTGGTTGGCCGCCTGCTGGCCGCCGCGCCCGCCGCCGCGCCCTGCCGCCGGGTCGAGCGGCTTGCCTTCGGCGCGTCACGTTGCCGCCCGTGCCAGCGCTCGCGCCCACCTCGATCTGGGCGTAGACCACCTTCGGGTTCGACGCAGACACCGCCAGGCCGATGCGGCCGAGCAGCCCGGTGGGCAGTCCGCCGCCGTCGAGCCTGGTCCACGTCTTCCCGGCATCGGTCGTCTTCCAGATCCCGCTCCCCGGGCCGCCGCCGTTGAACCCCCACGGCACGCGCCGCCGCTGGTAGGACGAGGCGTAGAGCGTCTTCGAATCGGCGGGGTCCATCGCGATGTCCGTGAAGCCGGTGTCCGCGTCGATCGCTTTCACCAGGGTCCACGCCTTGCCGCCGTCGGTCGTCTTGTAGAGGCCGCGTTCGGGGTTCGGGCCGAACAGGTGGCCGATGGCTGCCACGTAGACGGTGTTCGAGTCCTTCGGGTCGATCACGATCCGCGCGATGCTCTGAGTCTCCTTGAGCCCCAGGTTGGCGAACGTCTTGCCGCCGTCGGTCGACTTGTAGATGCCGTCGCCGAACGAGGAGCTCTGCCGGTTGTTCGCCTCGCCCGTGCCGACCCACAGCACGTTCGGGTTCTTCTGATCGACGGCGATCGCGCCGATCGAGCAGACCGAGTACGTGTCGAAGATCGGCGTCCAGGTGGTGCCGCTGTTGGTCGTCTTCCAGACGCCGCCCGTCGCGAACCCGATGTAGATGGTGGACGGGTCGGCGTTCACGACGGCGAAGTCGTCGATGCGGCCGCCCATGCTCGCCGGACCAATGGATCGGAAGCGGAACGGACGAAGCAACGGGTCGTCGGAGAGGTTGATCGGCGGAGGCAGCGAAGGCACCGGCTGGGCGACGCGTTCCGGTTCCTGGCCAGGCCGCGGCTGCGGCTGCTGCCCCTGCTGGGCGGCCGGGCGCGGCTGGCTCGGGGCCTGGGCGTGCACGCCCACCCACAACAGGCAAAGGAGGAGGACGGCCCCGGGGACGAGCAGACGCAGTCTACGGTTCATCGATCGCGCCTTTCGCATGGAGTCGAGAGACTACGGGCATCGGACGTTGCCCGGGAATGATACGCAAAGCTGGAGCTTTGCGCCACGTGTCCCGAGCTTTGCGCCACGTGTCCCGAGCTTTTGCGCCACGCGCTGGGGCTTTGCGCCACACGCTGGAGCTGCGCCATACGGTGGAGCTCTGCGGCACGCGCTGGGGCGTTGCGCCGCGAGGAGGCCTCCGAGTCGGTAGCACGGCTGGAGCTTTGCGCCGCGCGGCGGTACCGCGTATCATCCCGGCCCATGCGTCGATTCGTGCGCGCATGTGCCGGTGTCCTCGGCGTCCTCGTGGTCTGCGGCGCGTGGAGCGCTGCCGCTCCCGCCAGTTTCGCGGGCGCCGTGGACGACTACCTCCAGTGGTTTGCGCGGCGACACCCGTCGATCGCCGCCGGCAACGGTCTCCACCAGGGCGACGGCACCCTCGAAGATTTCTCGGCCTCCGCCATTCAGCGTGAGATCGGCGACCTGCGCGCGTGGCGTGACCGGTTCGCCGCCTGGCGGCCGTCGGACTTGAAGGCGGACGAGCGCGCCGACCGGGACATCGTGCTGGGCGTCATCGATGGGTGGCTGCTGGATCACGAGCGAGTGCGCACCTGGAAGCGCAACCCGATGGTGTACGTCGGGGCCATCGCGGATGGCGTGCACGGCCTGATGGTGATGGAGTCGGCGCCGGCGGACGTGCGGCTGCAGCAAGTCATCGCCAAGTTGCGCGCCGTGCCCCGCCTGCTCGTGGCCGCTCGCTCCAACGTCAACGATCCCCCCGCGGTGTTCGCGGCACGCGCGGCAGCGATGGCCCGCGGGGCGGCCGGCCTCCTGCGCGACGATCTGCCGCTGGCCTTCGGCGACGTCGGGGACCCGGCCTTGCAGGGGCGCGTGCGATCGGCCGCAGCCGCGGCCGAGGAGCAACTCGCCGCCTATGCCACCGCTCTCGAGCGCGATGAGAGGAAGGGCTCGGGCGGCTTTGCCATCGGCCGCGAGAACCTCGAGGCCCGCTTCCGGCACGAAGAACTGATCGACGTCCCGTCACAACGGCTGCTTGCGATCGGCGAGCGCGAGTTGGAGAAGGCGGGCCGCGAGTTCGAGGCGCAGGCGGCGCGCGTGGCCGCCGGCCAGGAAGCCCGTGTCGCGTGGGAGGCGGTGCTCGCGGATCATCCGGCTCCCGGTGGCTTGGTCGCCGCCGCTCGCAGAGCGGTCGATGACCTGATGGCCTTCGGCCGCGCCAAGCGCCTGCTCGATCTGCCTCCGGGCGAAGGTGTCATCGTCGCCCCCGCGCTGCCGTTCGACCTTGGCCTCGCGTCGATGCACTCCTCGCCGCCGCTCGAGCCGACGCCGGTGAAGAGCTACTACTACCTGACGGACGCGCACCCCGGCTGGCCGCCCGACCGCCAGGACGCCTGGCTGCGCAAGTTCAACTACGCCACGCTGTCGGACATCTCCGCGCACGAGGTCTACCCGGGTCACTTCGCGCACAGCGTCTACATGCGGCGAACACCCGGCAAGATCCGCCGGATCTGGATCGGCCTCAACCCGTTTCCCCAGCCCTCTTCGGGCCAGGACGGCTGGGCGCACTACGCTGAGCAACTGGTCATCGAGGAGGGGTTCCACTCGGACGATCCGCGCTATCGCCTGGCGCAGCTGAGCGAAGCGCTGACTCGCATCTGCCGGTTGATCGCCGGGATTCGCCTGCACGCCGACGGTTGGACGGTTGACCAGGCGGCTGCTCTCTTCGAGCAGCGCGCGCACCTGCCGGCGCCGGCCGCTCGCCAGGAGGCCGAGCGTGGCACTTACGATCCCACCTACGGCGGGTATTTCCTGGGGAAGCTCGCGCTCCTCAAGCTGCGCGACGACGTTCGGCGGCAGGAGGGGGAGCGATTCGACCTGCGCCGCTTCCACGAGCGAGTGCTGACCAACGGGATCGCGCCCTGGCGCGCCCACAGGGACCTGATGCTGCCCGGGGACACGCGGGCGATCGTCGAGTGAAAGGAGCGAGAGAATGGCCGATCGGAAAGTCCGCGTTGGCGTGCTAGGGGCGGGCGCGTGGGCACGGGTGGCTCACTTGCCCGGTTTCTGCCGGGACCCCCGGTGCGAGCTCGTCGCGATTGCCGATCCGGTGCCCGGCCTCGCGGAGGCGGCCGCCCGGGAGTTTGGAATTGGCGCCAGCACGACGCGTCATGCGGAACTGATCGAGCGACCGGACATCGACCTCGTCGACGTCTGCACGCCGAGCGCGACGCACTTCGAGCTGACGTGGGCCGCGCTGGAAGCCGGCAAGCACGTGCTCTGCGAGAAGCCGGTGGCCTACGACTTTCGCGACACGCTGCGCGCGCGCGACCTCGCCCGGGAGAGAGCGCTCAAGACGAAAGTCGGCCTCACGTTCCGCTACAGCCCCGGCATGCGCTACGTGAAGGCGCTCATCGATGAAGGGTTCATCGGGACCCCGTTCATCTTCAACGGCTACGAGCAGAACTCCCAGTGGCTGCGGCCCTCCACGCCCCTGCGCCAGGTGGACCCGGACGCCGATCCCGGCGTCATCCAGGTGTCGTCGCTCGAGGGCTACGGCGCGCCGATCATCGACCTCGCCCACTGGTTCGTCGGATCGGATCTCGCCTCGGTGGTCGGCACGATGCGCAACTTCGTGCCCGAGCGGATGGTGCGCGCGACCGGGCGCATGATGCGGATGAACATCGACGACGGCGACATCTTCCTCGGCGAGTTCGCCAACGGCGCCCTGTGTTCCATCCAGACGAGCTTCGTGACGGTCGGCAACTACCCCGGCATCGAAGCGCGGATCTACGGGAGCGAAGGCGCGCTCATCTGCCGGCTCGTGGAGGAATTCGGCTGCTGCGAGACGGTCCACGGCGCCCGGCCCGACTCGGTGGAATTCCAGCGCATGCCGATCCCGGCCCGCTTCTATCCCGCCGGGCGGCTCCGACGCGGAGAGCTGGCGCACGCTCTTCTACGCGAACCTGGTGTCGAGCTTCATCGACGAGGTCCTCGACGCCTCGCGCGGCGACGAGGGCGATTTCGGCGATGGCGCCTGGGTGCAGGAGACGATCAACGCCGTCGAGCTATCGTGCCGCGAGCGGCGCTGGGTGACCTTGCCGCTGGCCCGAGGGTGACGACCGTGATGACCGATCCGCTGTCGTCGTTCTTCGAAAGCTACTACCGCCTTCGCCCCGTGGACGCGACCTTCGCCGGCGTTCACGCGCACGACGCCAGGCTGCCCGACTGGTCGACCGAGGGGCTCGAGGCGGCGGTGGCCGAAATGCGGGTCCTGAGGCGCGAGGTCGGCAGGCAGGCGGGGCTCGCGGTTCACGGCCGGCCAGAGTGGATCGATCTCCACCTGGCGGACGCGTTCCTCGAGATCCAGATCGCCGAGATCGAGTCGGGGCACTTCCAGCGCGGCAACCCGTCGCTCTTCACCGGCGAGGCGATCTTCGGTTTCCTGTCCGTCCTGACCCGTGGAACGGCATCGTTCGGCGACCGCCTGGCCCCGCTCGTCGCCCGCCTCGCGGCCGTCCCGGCTTTTCTCGACCAGGCCCGCCGGACGTTGCGCGGGGCCCCGATTGCGGCCGAGTGGATCGCACGCGCGCTCCGCGAGTGTGAAGCCGCTTCGGACTGTCTTGGCGCCGGGATCGAACTGTGGCTGGCGCACCACGCGGCCGGCGGCGCGTTGCCCGCCAATACGGGCGGCGTCGAGGACCCGCTCCGCGCGGTGCGGACGATGCTCGCGATGTGCACGTGCGCGGCGGACCCCGACATCCGCGCGGTGCGGCGGGCGGCGGCAGGCGCACGGGCGGCGTTTGCGGGGTTCGCGGAGTGGCTGCGCCGCGAGGCGCGCGCGAGCGACGCCGGGGGCGCGGCCGCGTGCGGCGAGGAGTTCTTCGACCTGCTGCTGCGACGCGGCCACTGGTGCAACCAGTCGGCGCCGGAGCTGCTGGCCGAGGCCAGGGATGCGTTCGACCGCCAGGCGGCCCTCGTTGCGGACGCCGTGAGGCGCGCTGGCGCAGACAGCTGGCCTGATGCCGCCGCGCGCCTCGCGGAGGACCACGCCGCGACCGGCGAGTACCTCTCGACGTTCGACGAGACGTGGCGCGCGTGCCGCGGCGTGGCCCTCGATCACGACCTCGTCAGCTGGCCGGACGCCGTCATCCGGTTCGTCCCGATCCCGATCTGGACGCGGGAGGCCGCTCCCAAGCTCTATTACCTGTTCTACCGGTCGCCGGCCCCGTTCGATCCGCAGCCGGTTCACGAGTGCCTCGTGCCGCCCGTCGACGCGATGATGCCGGACGAGGAGCGCAAACGCGTTCTCCGGGCGGCCAACCGCAGCGTGATCAAGCTGAACTACGTCGTGCATCACGCCGGGCTCGGCCACCATGTCCAGAACGCGGCCGCCGCGCGGTCGCGTTCACGGATTGGCCAGGTCGCCGCCGTCGACGGCGCCTGCCGCATCGGGATGTTCTGTGGCGGGACGATGGCAGAGGGCTGGGCGTGCTACGCGACCGACATGATGGAGCAATGCGGCGCCCTGTCTCCCCTCGAGGAGGCATCAGAGGCGCACGGCAGGCTTCGGCAACTGGCGCGGGCGATCGTGGACGTCGAACTCCACCGGGGCACGATGACGCTGGTGCAAGCCGAGCAGTTCTACGCGGAGCGTGTTGGAATGGCGCCATCCGCGGCGCGGTCGGAGGCCTGCAAGAACGCGATGTTCCCAGGCGCCGCGATCATGTACTGGCTGGGGACGCGTGCGATCCACCGCTTGCGGGCGGAGCGGCAGCTGGCCGAAGGAGTCGCCTTCTCGCTCCGCCGGTTCCACGATCGCCTGCTCGAGCTCGGATCGATCCCGGTCGAGATGAGGGCAGCCTTGATGCGGGACGAGGCGAACG
Organism: uncultured Acidobacteriota bacterium; assembly: GCA_963724775.1. Classification (GTDB taxonomy): domain Bacteria; phylum Acidobacteriota; class Vicinamibacteria; order Vicinamibacterales; family Fen-181; genus CAVRWB01. Next base: position 53,764 of record CAVRWB010000003.1, on the reverse strand, counting down.
TGCCGCGGGGGAGCGCCTGATGGTTCGTTACCGCCAAGCTGGAGCTTTGCGCCACGCAGCCAAAACCCGGCGCCACGCGGCTGGGGCCTTGCGCCACGCCTGGGGGCCCGTCCTCCGGGCCGCGCTTGCCGTGTGCGTGGCCCTGGCCGGCGCCGCCTGTTCCCGCCGCGCCACGCAGACGGGGGCCTCCAACGATCTCCTCGTCATCGGCTACGATCGGGAGCCCGACACGCTGAACCGGTTCAGCACCCACATCCTCGAAGACATCCAGACCTGCATCGTCGAAGGGCTGACCACCACCGACGAGAACATGAACGTCGTCCCTCTGCTCGCCTCCGAGCTCCCGACGGTGGAGAACGGCGGCGTCCGCGTCAGGCCGGGCGGCGGCATGGATGTCACGTGGAAGCTGCGCGCCAACGTGTCCTGGCACGACGGCCGCCCGTTCACGTCGGCCGACGTCAAGTTCACGGTCGACGCCTTGAAAAACCCGGCGTACAAGCCGGAGAGCACCGACGGGTTCGACCGGATCGCGTCGGTCGACACTCCGGACGCGTTGACCGCGGTGGTGCACTACCGCGAGGTGTACGCGCCGTACGCCATCCAGTTCGTCCGCGGCTGCCTGCCGAAGCACGTGCTCGAGGGGCGGGACATCGACCGGGCGACCGACTACAACCGGAACCCGCTCGGCACCGGACCCTACCGCCTGGTCGAGTGGCGGACCGGGGAGCACATCCTTCTCGAACGCGTCCCGAACTACTGGCGGGGCGGAGGGCTGCCGCGCATCCAGCGCCTGCTCTTCAAGTTCCTGGCGAACACGAACACCCGGATCAACCAGCTGAAGAGCGGGGAAGTGCACGTCGTCGCGCTGGTGCCGTGGGACAAGTTCCGCGAGGTCCAGTCGGTGCCGGGCATCGTGGTTCACAAGGTGATGGGCAACGCGTACGAGCACATCACCCTCAACGAGAAGAACGTTCCGGCCTTCGCGGATGTCAGGGTGAGGCGCGCGCTGACCCATGCTCTCGATCGCGACCTGCTGGCCCGGACGATTCTCGACGGCCTCGCGCCGGTCATCCACGGGCCGATCCAGCCGCTGTCCTGGGCCTTCACGACTGACGTCCGGAAGTACCCGCACGATCCCGCGGCAGCGAACGCGCTCCTGGACGAGGCGGGATGGCGGGACACGAACGGCGATGGCATCCGCGAGCGCGACGGCCGTCCGCTGTCCTTCACCCTGATCACGCAGGCGGGCTTCGCGATCCGCGAAAACGTCGCGCAGGCGGTGCAGCGGCAGTGGCGCGAGGTTGGCATCGATGCGCGCGTTCAGCTGCACGACGGCACGACGATCAGCGCCCTGTGGTTCGAAGGGCGCTTCGAGGCGATGCTCCACTGGTGGCAGATGCCGTCCGACCCCGAGATGACGCTCTTCTTTGCGGCCGACCGGATGCCGCCCGCCGGCCGCAACATCAATTTCCTGCGCGACGATGCCTTGACGGCCGTCTTGTATGCGTCGGACCGGACCGTCGAGACGGCCGAGCGGCGCCGGCTCCTGCAGCAGGCGCAGCGGATGATCGCGGACCTGGCGCCGGAGATTCCCCTCTACAACGTCACGCGGCTCGACGCGGTTCCCGCGTCGCTGCGCCACTTCAAGGGCAACCCGACCAACACCGGCATCTTCTGGAACGTCCACGAGTGGGAGATCGCATCCCGTTGATCCGCCTCATGCTTCGACGCCTCGGGCAGGCGCTCCCGCTCCTGCTGATCGTGTCCGCGCTCGCGTTCGCGCTGATCCACGCTGCCCCGGGCGGGCCCTTGACGCTGTACCTTTCGAACCCGAACGTACGGCCGGAAGACATCGAGCGGCTGCGGCACGCCCTCGGTCTCGACCGGCCGCTTTGGTACCAGTACGTCGCCTGGCTCGCGGCGTTCGTGCGCGGCGACTGGGGCTACAGCTTCGCGGATGGGCGGCCCGTTCTCGAGCGGATCCTGGAGCGCGTGCCCGCCACGCTCGAGTTGATCTCGTGCTCGATGGCGCTCGGTGTCATCCTCGCGGTGCCGCTCGGCGTGATCGGCGCCGTCCGGCGGCGGGGTTGGTTCGATCGCGTCACCTCGGCGTTCGCGCTGGCCGGCGTGTCGCTGCCGGTTTTCTGGTTCGGTCTCCTGGTTCAGCTCCTGTTTGCCGTGATGCTCGGGTGGCTCCCCTCGTCTGGGCGCACGTCGGTGGGGGATGGCGGGGTGGCCGACCGGCTGCAGCATCTCGTGCTGCCGGCGGCCGTACTCGCGCTCGTGCACGCCGCGGGGTGGTCGCGTTACCTCCGGGCCTCGATGATCACGGTGCTGGGTCAACCCTACGTCGCGCTGGCGCGCGCGAAAGGCGTGTCCAGCACGGCAGTGTGGTTCCGCCACGCGTTCCGCAACGCGCTGATCCCCATGCTCACGATCGTCATGCTCGATGCCGCCATCATGGTGTCGGGTGCGGTGGTCACCGAAAGCGTGTTCGCGTGGCCCGGAGTCGGCAGCCTTTTCACGGAGGCGCTCGCCCGGCGCGACTACACGGTCCTGATGGCGTTCCTGATGCTGTCGTCTGTGGCCGTGACGGCGCTGAACCTGGCGGCGGATGTCGTGTACGGGTGGCTCGATCCCCGCGTGAGGGAGTCGTGATGGCGGCCCCCGAACGCGTCAGGCGCGCCCGGCCGCGCGTGGCGGTCGCATTCGCGCGGCTCATCCTCGCGGTCACGATGCTGGTGGCGCTGGGCGCGCCGCTGGTCTCGCCGTACTCGCCGGAGGCGCTCGACCTCGGCCACCGCCGGGCGCCGCCGTCCGGGCAGCACTGGTTCGGCACCGACGAACTCGGGCGCGACGTTTTCGCTCGCGTGGTCTACGGGGCGCGCGTGACGCTGGCGGTCGGCCTGATTTCGGCCGTCGTCGCCGGGGCGGTGGGCATTGGTGCGGGCGCTCTCAGCGGCTTTGCCGGCGGCGCGGTCGACGCCGCCATGATGCGGGTCACCGACGGGATGCTCTCGGTTCCGCGGCTGCCGCTGCTCATGATCGTGTCCGCGGTCCTCGACCCCACCGTCGCCGTCCTCATCCTCATCATCGGCCTGGCCGGGTGGATGGAGACGGCGCGCCTGGTCAGGGCGGAGTTCTTGTCCCACCGGGACCGGGAATTCGTGCTCGCCGCCCGCGCGGCGGGCGCCAGCGGGCTGCGCATCATTGGGCGCCACCTGCTGCCGGCCGCCGCCCCGTCAATCGCCGTGTCGATGACGCTTGCGGTCGCCCGCGGCATGCTGCTCGAATCCGCACTGAGCTTCTTCGGGGTCGGCGTGCAGCCGCCGACTCCGAGCTGGGGCAACATGCTTTACCAGGCGCAGACCACGATGAGCTCGGAGCCCTGGCTCGCGCTCTTCCCGGGCCTGTGCATCTTCATCACGGCGCTGAACATCAACGTGGTCGGCGACGAGTTCGGCCGATTGCGCCAGTAGGGCGAGGATCGTCGAAAGGCGGAGCGGGGGGATTCCCAAGCGCCGCCGGGAATCCGGCAGCGCGGTGTGGAGGGCTTGCGGGGCTTGGCCTCGCGGTCCTCGCAACCTGCAGGCAAACCGGGGGATTTCGCCTGAAATGGCCGTGGCAGTGGGCTTGCTTACGCCACGGCGGATTTCTCTCTCGCCAGTTCAGTTCCGTCTCGCAGACGTCGCCCCGTCGTCGTGGCTGGTATCGCGCGGACGCGGGTTCGCGCCCGATCGCCATCGCCCGGGGCTCGGGCAAGGAGCGCGTGATGAGCGGGTGGTTCAAGGACAAGGAGCACCTTGTCCGGATGGCATCGCTGTTTGCCGTGGGCATCGGCGCCTTCCTGGTTCTCCAGTACGCCTTCGTCCCGGCCGGCTTCGGGCGGTACGGTCACTACAGACCCGGCGCCCTCGACGACAACCGCGACCCGGCAAAACATCCGGTCCACTACGCCGGCCGCGCGGCGTGCGAGGACTGCCATGGCGACGTCGTGGAGGCGCGCAAGGGCAGCCGCCACGAGCGCATCGGCTGCGAGGCGTGTCACGGCCCGTCGGCCAGGCACGCGTCGAATCCAACGGAGGTCAAGCCGACCAGGCCGGACCCGCGCGCCGTCTGCATCCGCTGCCACTCGGCCAGCGCCTCGAGGCCGAAGGCCTTTCCGCAGGTCGTCGTCGCCGAGCATGCCGACGAGGGCCCGTGCACCAGCTGCCACAAGGCGCACGCGCCGAAGATCTCGTGAGGAGTGACCGGCCATGAATCCCGATCGACGCGACTTCCTGTTCAAGAGCGGCAAGCTGCTCATTCTCTACGGCGCGGCGGGCGCCGCGTGGGAGGCGATCGTGGAGGGCCGCCCGGACACCGCGCCGGGCTACGACTCCGCGAAGCACTGGTGGGCGATGGCGATCGACATCGAGAAGTGCATCGGCTGCGGCAACTGCGTGCGCGCGTGCAAGGAAGAGAACGACGTGCCGCGCGAGCCGGTGTACTTCCGCACGTGGGTCGAGCGCTACACGGTGCACGGCGAGGACATCGAGCACCCGACCGTCGAGTCGCCGGACGGCGGCTACCACGGCTTCAAGGACCAGAAGGCGGCCGAGGGCGAGAAGAGCTTCTTCGTGCCGAAGCTGTGCAACCACTGCGCGCACTCGCCGTGCGTGCAGGTGTGCCCCGTCGGCGCGACGTTCGAGTCGCCGGATGGCGTCGTCCTCGTCGACCAGACCTACTGCCTCGGCTGCCGCTACTGCGTGCAGGCGTGCCCGTACGGGTGCCGGTACATCCACCCCGAGCGCAAGACGGTGGACAAGTGCTCGCTCTGCTACCACCGGATCACGAAGGGGCTGACGACCGCCTGCTGCGAGACGTGCCCGACCGGCGCGCGGATGCTGGGTGATCTCAAGGATCCCAAGGATCCGATTCACGAGTTCGTGCGCGATCACAAGATCCAGGTGCTGAAGCCGCAGATGGCGACCGGATCGAAGGTGTACTACAACGGGCTGGATGGATCGGTGAGATGAGGCTCTTGGCTCGTGGCTTTCGACTCTCGGACGGCTCCTGTCCGAGAGTCTAGAGCCTCGCGCCTGGAGCCGTTCAAATTCGGGGTGGCCATGCACGAGGTCCTGCAAGCGGTCCAGGGGTACATGTATCCGAACGAGGTGGAGCTCCAGTGGAGCATCCTCATCGTCCTGTACCCGTTCATCACCGGTCTCGTCGCCGGCGCCTTCATCCTGGCGTCGCTCGAGCGGGTGTTCAACGTGCAGGCGGTGAAGCCCACTTACCGCCTCGCGCTGTTGACGGCGCTCGCGTTCCTGCTCGTCGCGCCGCTGCCGCTCCAGCTGCACCTCGGTCACCCGGAGCGGTCGCTCGAGATGTACCTCACGCCGCACACGCAGTCGGCGATGGCGATGTTCGGCTTCGTCTATCTCTGGTACCTGATGGTCGTCCTCGTCCTGGAGATCTGGCTGGACTACCGGCGGGAGATCGTCCTGATGTGGCGCGAATCGCGCGGCATCATGCGCCTGGTCTACGGGGCGATGGCGCTCTGGTCCGACAACATCAGCCCGCGATCGCTCGCCATCGACGACCGGCTCGGCAAGGCGCTCACGGTCATCGGCATCCCCTCGGCGTTCATGCTCCACGGTTACGTGGGGTTCATCTTCGGGTCGGTGAAGGCGAACCCGTGGTGGTCCACGCCGCTGATGCCGGTGGTCTTCCTCTTCTCGGCGATCGTCTCCGGGATCGCGGCGGTCATGCTGGTCTACATGATCGTGGCGTGGTGGCGCGAAGGCCGCGTGGACATGGCGTGCGTGGACACGATTGCCCGCTACCTGTTCTACGCGTTCGTGATCGACTTCGCCCTGGAGATGCTGGATCTCATCCACCGCACGTACGAGGCGGACGAGTCGTTCCGCGCGCTCGACTTCATGGTGCAGACGCGGCTGTTCCTCTCGCAGATCGTCATCCAGATCCTGCTCGGCACCGTGCTGCCGCTCGCGCTGCTCGCCCTGCCGCAACTCTTCAGGCTGGCCCAGCGTCTCCGCCTCCGCATCTACATCGTGGCGGGGTGCCTGACGATGATGGGGATCTTCGCCATGCGGTGGAACGTCGTCATCGGCGGGCAGCTCTTCTCGAAGAGCTTCCTTGGCTACACCACCTACAAGATGGCCTTCGCCACGCGGGAGGGCCTGCTGCCGGCGGTGTTCCTGCTGGTCCTGCCGTTCGTGATCCTCGCGGTCCTCGTCAAGCTGCTGCCGCCCTGGCAGAAGGCCGCCCGCGAAACAGGAGCTGCGGGCGTAGCACAGGGCTGAAGCCCTGTGCCTTCCGACGATCGACGGCCTCGGTGACAGGCAGCCCAGGTGCATCGGAAAGAGCAGGCTTCAGCCCTGCTTTCCCCCTGCTCCTGTCCTCCGCTTCAGATGTCCTTCTGCATGTAGACCACGTCGAAGTCTTCCCCGAACTTCTCGCCAACCGCACGGAACCGCCCGACTTCGACGAAGCCGCGCCGCCGGTGAAACGCCAGGCTTTGCTCGTTGCGCGACGAGATGCTGGCGAGGAGCGTCCGGATGCCCTTCGCGCGCGCGCCCTCGATGAGCCGCGCGAGAAGCGCCGTCCCGATGCCGCAGCCGACAGCTTCCGGGTGCAGGAAGTAGCCGATCTCCGCCGTGCGCCGGAAGGAATCCGCGGGGTGAAAGGCATGCACCGCGCCGAAGCCGATCACCCGGCCGTCCTCCGCGAGGACCGTGAGAACCGGGTAGTCGAGCGAGTAGTTCTCGAACCGCTTGGCGAACTCTTCGCCGACCTTCCTGTGCGGATAGGCCGCGAAGCTGTGCTCCACGAAGTGGTTGAAGACCGCGAGGAGTCCCGGGCCATGCGCACGTGCGTACGGGACAATCTGGTAGTTCACGGTCGTTTGGATTCGGGCAACCCCTCCAGGAACGCCTTGAGGTGCTGCTGCCAGAGGACCGGCCACGTGTGGGTGCCGTGGCCGCGGGTCTCGCCGGTAATCGGCAGCAGCACGTACTTGCCCTTGGCGACCCGCGGCATCAGCTTTTCCATGAGTCCGAGCTCGGGCGGGTTGATCAGGTCGTCGGCGGAGTTGATCGCGAGCAGGGGCGCGGTAATCCGTTCGAGCTGCGGCGACGGGTCGTACTCGCGCGAGGCATCGACGTAGTAGAGCATGTCGTTCGCGTCGACCCCGTTCGATCGCGATCGCATCTGGTCGGCCAGCAACTTGTCCGCGGCGTCGCGCGCCGGCCCGTCCTTCTGCGCCTGCACCGTGCTCCCCGCCATGAGCACGAGGATGCGAATCGCACCCTCGAGACCCGGCGGCTGTCTCACGTACTCGCCGCCGTTCCAGGCGGGGTCGCCGCGAATGCTGTCCAGGATCATCTTCCGCCACATCCGGTTGCGCCCGGCAATCTGGGTGGGCACGCTGGCGAGCGGCACCAGGCCGTCCATGAACTGCGGGTAGGCTTCGCCCCACATCCACGTGTGCATGCCGCCCATCGAGGTGCCCATCACCAGCCGGAGGTGGTTCACGTTCAGCCCCTCGGTGACGAGCCGATACTGCGCGGCAACCATGTCGGCGTACGTGTAGTGCGGGAAGCTGGCGTGGAGGCCGTCGCTCGGCCTGCTGCTCTGGCCGTGGCCGAGGCCGTCCGCGAGGATGATGTAGTGCGTGCGCGCGTCGAGCAGGCCGCCCGGGGTGAAGAGGACGTCGGCGAAGCTCTTGGCGAGGAACTGGCGGCCCGTTCCGCCGGTGCCGTGCAGGATCAGCACCGCGTTGCGCACGACCCCGCCCGCATCGCGCCGCGGCTGGCCAATCGTCATGTAGTGGAGCCGGAGCTCGGGGAGCGTCTCGCCGCTGGCAAAGCGGAAATCGCGCAGGACGAAATCGCCGGGAACCGGGTCGGGATACTGGCCGGCCGCGTGCGGGGCGGCCGACAACAGTAGCGGGAGGAGAAGCAGGAGCCGGCGCGTGCGGGTGTGCATGCGCCGATGCTATAACGTCGAGCGTTCACCGTCGAGCGTTCAGAGTTCTGGCGTCAGGTCAAGGCTCAAGGCTCAGGGCTCAAGGCTCAAGGCTCAGGGCTCAGAGGCTCAAGGCTCAAGGCTCAACGCTCAAGGCTGAACGCTCGACGCTCAACGCTCAACGGTCAACGGTCAACGGTCAACGCTGAACGCTCGACGGTCAACGAACCGTCACAGCCATCCCTGCCACCGGTAGTAGACGCGGGCGAGGTACTCGTAGCAGGCCCAGTCGCTCTGCCGGAGCGCGTTGATGCTCGGCCTCAAGCGTTCCAAGAGGCTCGCGTGAGTGGCCATGGCGAACCGCGAGACACACGGGACAGGGTCGAGGCCAAGTTCCCGGAAGGTCGCCCTCGCCCGCGGCATGTGGTCGGCGGTCGTGACGAGCAGGAAGCGCGTCACGCGGCGCGTCTTCAGCATGCCGGCCACGTTCACCGCCTGTTCCCTCGTGGTCCGCGAACGCGATTCGAGGATGATCCGGTCGCGCGGGATGCCGAGGCGCACCAGGCCGCCGGCGAGGACGTCGGCCTCCGGCGCGCGGCGCACCTCGGGATCCACGATCCCGCCGGAGGCGATGACGGCGGAAGGGGAGACGAGCCGGTAGATTCTCGCCGCCTCGAGGGCATTGAAAGCCGTGGGCTTGCCCAACTCGGCCACTTCCTGGCCGTACCCGCGGTAGACCTCGCCCCCGGTGCTCAGCACGACCATCGTGTCGATGCCGGCCGCCTGCTCGGCGCGGGTGATAGGCGTGAAACTGCGGACGAGCGGGGCGGCAACGAAGTCGGCGCCGAGCGGGGTCGCGAGGAAGCCGTAGACCACCAGGACCGCGGACAGCCAGGCCCGGCCCCAGCGCCTCGTGCGGTCGCTCCCGTAGAGCAGGCCCACGCCGATGACGAGCGCCGCCCCGAGGAAGGAGATGGACCCCGGGACCAGGAAGGTCTTGACGAGGCTGGACATGGCTGCCTCTACCGAACCTGCGCTTCGCGTTTCTGCGTGCGCGAGGCCGCGGCCAGGCTCACGGCGTACCCGACGAGGACGCACACCATCGTGCCTGCCAGCACGTACCAGGTCCACGCGAGCCGGGAGGTACTGCTTGACCGCCACCATGAACGCGAGGGACACCGCGATCCCCGTGATGACGCCCGGCTGGTTGGCGCGCCTGGTCAGCACACCAAGCAGGAAGGCGCCGAGCATCGGCCCGTAGACCAGCGACGCGATCGTGAGGCCGGTGGTGAACACCGAGCCCCAGCCGCTTGCCACGAAGGCGATGAGGATCAGGACGACGCCCCAGGCGGCCGTGCACCAGCGCGACAGCCGCAGCAGCTGCTCGTCGGTCCGGCCGCGGCCGAGCAGCGGCTTGTAGAAGTCGAGCACGGTGGTGGACGCGAGGGAGTTGAGCGACCCGCTCAGGTTCGACATGGCGGCCGCGAAGATGGCCGCGATGACCAGGCCCGAGATGCCGTGCGGCAGGTTGTCGACGACGAACTTCGGGAAGATCTGGTCGTTGCTCTCGAGGGCCGGCAGCGGCGTGTGCAGGTAGAACACGTACAGCATCACGCCGATGAGCAGGAAGAGCGCGAACTGGAACAGGACCACGAAGCCGCTGGTGATGAGCGCCTTCTGGCCGTCGCGCAGGTTCTTGCACGTCAGCAGCCGCTGGACGAGGAGTTGGTCCGTGCCGTGCGACGCCATGGTCAGGAACGTGCCGCCGATCAGGCCGGACCAGAACGTGAAGGGCAGCGTCAGATCGCGCGAGAACGAGAACAGCTGGAACTTGTCGGCCGCTTCCGCCTGCACCGCCACCCAGCCGCCCGGAATCATGTGCAGGAGCGTCCACGCCGCCAGCAGCGATCCGCCGATGTAGATCACGAGCTGGATCAGGTCCGTCCAGATGACGGCGGCGATCCCGCCCTCGAAGGTGTAGATCAGCGTGAGGACACCCACCAGGACGATCGACAGCAATCCCAGGTAGGGCAGGTTCGGCAGGCTCGCGCCGATGACCGTCGCGAGGACGAGCGAGGCGGCGAACACCCGCACGCCTTCCGCGAGCGCCCGCATGACCAGGAACAGCGACGCCGCGAAGTGCTTGGTCTCGACGCCGAAGCGGCGGGCGAGCAGCTCGTAGGCGGTCAGCAGCTCGCCCTGGAAGTACGAGGGGATCAGCAGGAAGCTGATGATCACCCGCGCGACGATGTACCCGAAGACGACTTGCAGGTACGTGAAGGCCGCACCTTGTTCCGGGACGCCGTGCGGTGTGTAGGCGAGCGCCGGAACGCCGATCAGCGTGAGCGTGCTCGTTTCGGTGGCGACGATCGACAGGCTGATGACCAGCCAGTGGGTGTTCTTGGCCCCGACAAAGTAGTCCTTGACCGTCTTGTGCGACCGGCGGAACAACGTCCCGAAGACGGTGATGCCAACCAGGTAGAGGAGAAGGACGCCGTAGTCGATCGTCGAGAAGCCCATAGGGCCCTCATGTTCTCACAATCGGCCCGTTTTCAGCCGACGGGAACCCCGGCGCGCCACCCTCGTATTAGGCAATAGGGCAGACGGTCATTTCCGGCCGGCACGCCGGCCGCATTTGGTGTCATACTGCAAAACGGGTTGCGCTTGGGGTGGATGTGATCTCAAATAGCGTCGTCCGGGGTGCCCGGGCGGCCAACAAGGAGGACTTCATGAGGCGTGTGTGGATGCTGACGGTCGTGGTTCTTGCGGCAGCACTGCTGGCGGCGCCCGCCCTGGCTCAGACCAAGTGGGTCCGCGGTCCCGTGACCGCGATGGGCGCGGATACGATCACCGTCACCGTGAAGGGTGCCGAGCACGTGTTCAAGGTGGAACCCGCCACCCAGTTGATCGCCACGGGCGCTGGCACGGCAGCCAAGGCCGCAGCAGAGAAGGGCAAGCCCGGCCCGAAGCTCGCTGACTTCGTCAAGGTCGGCCAGCACGTCGAAGTGCACTACAAGGACGTGGCCGGCGCGAAGATCGCGACCGAGGTCCGCCCGGTGGCCGGTGGCGGCGAAGCCGAGGAGAGGGAACCCGCGGCCGGCTCCAGCGTGTCCGGCTCGATTGTGTCGGTGACCGCGGACACCCTCGTCGTCAAGGCCGGCGAGAAGGAAATGAAGTTCGCCGTCAGCCCCAAGACGAAGGTGACCGGCACCGGGGCGAGCACCAAGACGAAGGAACTCAAGGAGGCGGGCAAGCCGACGGTCATCACCGAGTTCCTCAAGCCGAACGATTGCGTCATCGTAACCTACGAGGAGGGCGCGACGCCGACGGCGACCAGCGTGCGCGTGACCCAGAAGGCGTTGAAATAAGGGATGGGTTGTAGGGGCGACGCAGGCGTCGCCCCTACATCTTCAGCTTCTTCGCCCGCCCGGCCGCCCAGTCCCGCACCCGTGGCAGCGCCTTCGACAGCCAGGTTGTCACCGCCTCGCTCGGCGCCGCCTGGCGCACCGCCTCGAGGCCCTGTTCCTCTTCCCCCAGCAAGACCGACATCGCCAGCACGCCCAGCGCGGCGCCCTTCGCCTGCGCGAGCACCTCCTCGCCCGTCAGGGTCTTCAGCCGGGACAGGCCCTCGTCTCGCCGCACGCGGAGGAGATCGGGAAACTGGCGGGTGCAGTCCTCGAAGCGGACCCCCGTGTAGCACGCGACGAGGGGCAGGTGCGCCGGGGAGCAGGCGTAGCAGAGGTCGTCGAAGTAGGCGAAGCTGTCGTCGCCGAGGATCAGCTCGCGGCGGCCATCGCCGTTGATGTCCCGCACTTCGACGCCCATGGCGTTGTTCGCCTCGTAGAGGAGGAGCAGCCGCGCGGTGTCGCCGAGGGCGTACACGCGCAGCGTCTCGCAGCAATGCGCGCCGCCGCTGAAGGTCCGCACAACCAGTTCCGGGATGGAGTCGGCGGTGATGTCCGCGCAGTCGGCCGACAGGATCCGCCAGTCCGTGATGGAGACCAGCAGCCTTCCGCCCTTCTGAATACTCAGGCGGCTGGGCTCGTTCGCCGACCTGAAGCCGCTGGGGGCGACGTCATAGCCCCCGCACGAGATGCGCTGGACCGGCCGGGCGTCCTGCGCACGGGCCGGGAGGGGTGCGAGGACGACCACCGCGACGCCGACGACGAGGGCGGGCAATGCGAAGCGGGTGGGATCGGGCATGGGCGCTCGCCCAGTCATTATGGCCGATCTCCATCCCGGCGGACCGCGGCGCGCGGTCGTCGTCCCTCTACACGACCCACGGCGAATGTGCCACAGTATTGGGAGGGAGGCTTCCATCCATGCGCGAACCGGTGCAGCACGTCCCGCAAATCAGCAACGAGCTGGCGGTCTGCGAGGCGAAGGGAGCGGAAGAACTGCATGAGGTCCGCTGCGAGGACTGTGCGGGCTGCACCCTCGAATCCAAGGTGATGCGGGCTGACCTCGAGGGCTTCACTGCCGAGGTCCTCGGACGATACGGCCTCTCGCCGCAGGATGCGGCTGTGACCGCGCGCGTCCTCGTGTCGGCCGACCTGCGCGGCATCGCCAGCCACGGCGTGGCCCGGCTGGGCCGGTACGTGAAGGGCCTCGAGGAAGGCTACATCGTGCCCGGCGTGGCCTTCGACGTGCAGGAGCCGGTGCCCGCCATCGCCGTCATCGACGCAAAGAACGGCGTCGGTCAGGTGGTGTCCGAGCTGGCGATGGACCTCGCCATCCGCAAGGCGCGGGTGAACGGCCTGGGCCTCGTCACGGTGCGGAACAGCAACCACTACGGCATCGCGGGCTACTACGCGCAGAAGGCGATCGACGCCGGCATGCTGGGCATCTCGCTGACCAACGCCGCGCCGCTCGTCGTGCCGACCTTCGGCGCGGACGCCATCCTCGGCACGAACCCGATCGCCGTGGGCGCGCCCGGGCGCGACGGTCTCGATTTCCTCCTCGACATGGCGACGAGCGTCGTGCCGCGCGGGAAGCTCGAGGTGTACGACCGAAACCGCAAGCAGATGCCGCTCGGCTGGGCGGTGAACGCCAACGGCTACGACACGCACGACGCCGGCCTCGTCCTCCACAATCTGATCAACCGGATCGGCGGGGGCATCCTGCCGCTCGGCGGACGCGGCGAGGAATTCAGCGGGTACAAGGGCTACGGTCTCGCCCTGATGGTCGACGTCCTGTGCGGCGTGCTCTCCGGGTCGGCTTTCGGCCCCGACGTCGACAACATGAAGCGCGAGCCGCGGCCCGGCGAAGTGGTGGCGCCGCGTGTCGGCCACTTCTTCCTGGCCGTCGACATCGTGCGGTTCATGCCGCTCGAGGAATTCCGGGGCCGCCTGGCGGATCTGTTCACGATGCTGAAGGACTCGAAAAAGTCGCTCGATCGGCCGACCATCTACGTGCACGGCGAGAAGGAGCGCATTCGCGAGCGGCTGCACGAGCAGTCGGGCATCCCGCTCGCGGAGAACGTCCATGCGACGCTGAAGAAGATCGCGGCGAACTGCGGGGCGGCTCCGCCCGTGACCGTGGCGGAGCGGCTGCGGCGCCGGGCCGTGGGCACCAATGGATGACCGTCAACGCTGAGGGTTCGACGCGAAGGACGTACATGAGCAGGACCTGGGACGTCGCGATCATCGGAGGGGGCATCGTGGGGACGGCGTCGGGGATGGCCATCGCGTGCCGGCCCGGGCGGCCGAGCGTGATCATCCTCGAGGCCGAGGCCAAGCTGGCTGCGCACCAGACGGGCAACAACAGCGGGGTCATTCACTCGGGCCTCTACTACAAGCCCGGGTCGCTCAAGGCGCGCAACTGCGTCGAGGGGCGGGAGGCGATGTACCGCTTCTGCCAGGAGCACGGCATTGCGCACGACCGGTGCGGCAAGCTGGTTGTGGCCACCGCGCCGGACCAGATGCCCGCGCTCGAGGAGCTGTACCGCCGCGGCGTCGCGAACGGTCTCCAGGGACTCAGGCGGCTGGAGGCGGCCGAGTTGACGGAGTACGAGCCCGCGGTCGCGGGGATTGCCGGGCTCCACGTCAACGAGACGGGGATCGTGGACTACACCGCGGTCACCAACGCGTTTGCGCGCCTGGTCGGCGAAGCGGGCGGCGAGATCCGGACGGGGGCGCGGGTGACCGCCGTGCGGCGGCAGAGCGGCGGCCTGGCGCTCGAAACGGCGGCCGGCGCGGTGGAGGCCCGGGCGCTCATCAACTGCGGCGGGCTGCAGTCCGACAGGGTGGCCAAGCTGTGCGGCGTCGACCCCGGGGTCAAGATCATTCCGTTCCGGGGCGAGTATTACGAGGTCGTCAAGGAACGGCAGTCGCTCGTGCGCAACCTGATCTACCCGGTGCCCGACCCCCGGTTCCCGTTCCTCGGCGTGCACTTCACGCGCATGATTCACGGCGGCATCGAGGCCGGCCCGAACGCCGTGCTCGCATTTCGGCGCGAGGGCTACACGCGGACCAGTTTTTCGGCGAAGGACAGCCTCGAGATGCTCGGCTATGCCGGCTTCTGGCGGATGGCCGGTCAGTACTGGCGGATGGGCATGGAGGAGATGTACCGGTCGGCCAGCAAGAAGGCATTCGTGAGGGCGCTGCAGGGTCTGATCCCGTCGCTGCGCGACGAAGACGTGCATCCGAGCGGCGCCGGTGTCCGTGCGCAGGCCCTCGACCCGTCGGGCAAGCTGCTGGACGATTTCCGGATCGTGGAAGCCGAGCGGATGATTCACGTTCTCAATGCGCCGTCTCCTGCGGCGACCGCGTCGATCAGCATCGGCCGGGCGATTTCGGCGATGGCGGGCAAGTCGTTCGGCCTGTGAAATGCATTAGAATGACGGTGTTCCCGGCGGCTCCAGCCACATCTACTCAACAGGAAGAGGTTTATGCCTGAGACGGCCACACTGCAGGTCAAAGGGAAGTCCTACAGCCTCCCCGTGGTTGTGGGGACCGAGAACGAGGTTGCGGTCGACATCTCCAAGCTCCGCGCCGAGTCGGGCGTGATCACCCTCGACGACGGGTACAGCAACACGGGGTCGTGCCAGTCGGCGATCACCTTCATCGACGGCGAACGGGGCATTCTCCGCTACCGCGGCATCCCGATCGAGCAGGTGGCCGAGCACAGCACCTTCGCGGAGACCGCCTGGCTGCTCATCTACGGCGAGCTGCCGACGGCCGACCAGCTCCAGTGCTGGAGCAACATGCTCACGCGGCACGAGATGCTGCACGAGGGGCTGTACAAGTCACTTCGACGGGTTCCCCTCGGGCGGCCACCCGATGGCGATCCTCTCCGCGATGATCAACGCCACGGGAACCTACAACCCCGACATCATCAAGATGGAGAGCCCGGAGACGTTCCAGGATGCGTCGGCGCGCTTGCTGAGCAAGATCCGCACGATTGCGGCCGCGTCGTACCGGACGTCCATCGGCCGGCCGATCGTCTACCCGAAGCCGTACCTCGACTACTGCTCGAACTTCCTGCACATGATGTTCTCGATCCCGTTACAAGGACTACGAGCCGGATCCCGACATCGTGCAGGCGCTTCAATTGATCCTCGTCCTGCATGCGGACCACGAGCAGAACTGCTCGACGAGCACCGTGCGGATGGTGGCGTCGAGCGGCGCCAACCTGTTCGCGAGCATCTCGGCAGGGGTCTGCGCGCTCTGGGGGCCGCTGCACGGCGGCGCCAACACCGCCGTCATCGAGATGCTGCAGTACATCCACGACAGCGGCATCTCGGTGAAGGACTACGTGGCGAAGGTGAAGGACAAGACGTCGCACATCAAGCTGATGGGGTTTGGGCACCGGGTCTACAAGAACTACGACCCGCGCGCGAAGATCATCAAGCAGGCGGCGGACCGGGTCCTCAACAAGCTGAAGATCCACGACCCGATGCTCGACCTCGCCCGGTCGCTCGAGGAAGCCGCGCTCGCCGACGACTACTTCAAGGAGAAGCGGCTCTACCCGAACGTCGACTTCTACTCGGGCATCATCATGCGGGCCATCGGCATCCCGCTGGACATGTTCACGGTGATGTTCGCCATCGGCCGGCTGCCCGGGTGGATCGCCAACTGGAAGGAAGTGTGGGAGGGCCAGAGCCGAATCTACCGTCCCCGCCAGGTGTATATCGGCGCGACCGAGCGCGATTACGTCTCGATCGGCCAGCGCAAGCCCGCCATCATCCCGGGCCTGAGCGGCAGCGAGGTGGTGGGCAGCGGAGCGTGCCGGTAGGGTGGAACGGAGAACTGAGAACGTAGAACGTAGAACGTAGGACTGAGAACTTGGAAGACGCGGGCAGCGAGGCGGGGCCTCCTGCCCGCTTCGTTTGTACACGCTGAGCTATACTGCCCGGCGGCTCGAGTCTCGAGCCCAAAGCCTGGAGCCCAAAGCCCAGAGCCTAAAGCCTAGAGCCTCTCGTGAATCGGAGCTCCTCCGATGCTGCTGTGGCACATCTTCGTGCTGTTCACGCGCGTGGCCATCTTCTCGTGGGGCGGCGGCCCCGCCTCGCTCGCCCTGATGCAGCGCGAGGTGACGGAGGCAGGCTGGCTCACGGCGTCGGAGTTCGCCGACGCCGTGGCGCTCGGGAACGCCCTGCCGGGGCCGATCGCGCCGCAAGTGTCCGCCTATGTCGGCTACCGGCTGGCCGGGACGGCCGGCGCGATCGTGGCGGCCGCGGGCACGGTGCTTCCGACGACCATTCTGATGCTCGTGATGGTGGTCGCGTTCTTCGGCATCAAGGAGAACCGGGCGGTGACGGCGATGATCACGGCCGTCCGTCCGGTCGTCATCGGCCTGTTGATCTGGACGGCCTACGACATGGCGCGGTCGGTGTTCGGTGTCACCCGCAGCGACTGGATGCACGCGCTCACGGGGCACTGGGACGGCGTGCTCATCGCGCTGGTGTCGTTTGCCGTGCTCACCTTCACGCGCGTCAACCCGGTGTGGGTCATCATCTCGGCGGCGGCGCTGGGATTCTTCGTCTATCGGTAACCGTCGACCGTCGACCATTAACCGTCGAGCGTTAGCCGTCGAGCGTTAGCCGTCGACTCGACAATCGACCGTTAACCGGCGACGGTCAACGGTCGACGCGCGGTCCGCTGGTGTCCCGCAGAAGCTGGTACGTCCCGTCGAGGCGCGCGAGCATCGCCTCGTAGCGCCGTTCCAGCTCCGTCGAGGCCGCCTCGAACCCCGCCTCGTCGAGCGTTCCCTCTTCGCGCCGGCGTTCGAGCAGCCGCCGCTGGTCGTCGTACCACCGGTCGGGATCGAAGTTGTACGTCATCGTTCGGCGTTAACCGTTAACCGTTCAGCGTCGAGCGTCGTTGACGGACAACGGTCGACGCTCGACGGTGAGCGGTCAACGCCTTAGTACGGCGCGAATCCGCCCTTGTCCCAGAAGTCCACGCGGACGCTCTCGAGCAGCGATTGCAGCGCGTCGAGGTGCTGGTGTTCCCAGTCGGCGAGGTACTGGTAGAACTTGCGCACCTCAGCCTCGGTCGCGTTCCGTGCGGCTCCGGTGAAGTAGGCCACCGCGTTCTTCTCCAGGGTCATCCCGACCGACACGGCGGCCATCTCGAAGGCGGCGCCTTCCGCCTGATCGCGGAAGCGATCGCTGAACACTTTCTCCGCGAACGCTTTCAACTCGGGAGCCTTACCCACCACGTTGAACGCGGCGACGCCCTCCGCGTCGTAGTGGTTGGCCACCTGGCGAAGGAACGCCTGGTGCTGCAATTCGTCCTGGGCCAGCTTGCCGAACAGCTCCTGCACGGCGGGCTTCTCGGCCCGGTCCGCGGTCATGGAATAGAAAGTGTAGCCGTCGACCTCGATCTGGTACGCCTTACGGAGGATATCGAGCACTTCGTCGCGATTCATGATGTGAGCCTCCGCGCGAGCGCGCCCGCCCGTCAGGCGGGCGAATGCCGATCGCGCAGTGCCATCATAGCTCAGCCCCGCCGCGCCTTGACACACGTCAACAGGGCGAGAGACACTAGGGCGGTTGTCAGCGGCCCCGTGCGGGCACGGTGGTTCTCCGCCCCCTTTCCAGCCCTGCCGCTTCGCCGTTCAGGACTCGATCTCCATGAGCCAGTGTCGCGCGACCGGCCGACCGGTGTGCCCGTGCCCGCGAGGGACGGATGCCCGGGCGCCGCGCGCCCGCCGAGGACCACGATGGTGACTGCGATTCGCGAACTCCACGACCAGGCGCGCCGCGCCGCGCCGCGCACGATCGCCGTCGCCTGGCCGCACGACGACGACGTCCTGCTGTCGCTCGACCGGGCGGTCGGGCACGGCCTGGTGCGCCCGCTCCTGGCCGGCCGGCGCCGCGTCGTGCAGGAGTTGGTGACCCGCCTCGGCCTTCAACACCTGGACGCCGACTTCATCGAGTGCGAGACCGAGGCGGACGCCGTCGAGGCGGCCGTGCAGGCGGTACGCGCGGGCCGGGCCCAGATGCTGATGAAGGGCCTCGTGTCCACGTCCACGTTCCTGCGCGGGATCCTGAACAAGGAGTGGGGGCTGCGCAAGCGGGCGCTTCTCAGTCATGTCGCCGTGTTCGAGGCGCGCGATCCGGACCGGCTGGTCCTCTTGACCGACGTCGCCATGAACATCGCGCCCGATGTGGCGACGAAGGTTCAGATCATCGAGAACGCCGTCGAGTTCGCGCATCGCCTGGGCATCCCCACGCCGCGGGTCGCGGCCATCGCCGCCGTCGAGACGGTCAGCACCGACATGCCGGCGACGATCGATGCGGCGGTGCTGGCGAAGATGGCCGACCGCGGCCAGATCAGGGGCTGCGTCATCGACGGACCTCTCGCCCTGGACAACGCGCTCTCGCTGGAGGCGGCACGTCACAAGGGGATCACCAGCCCCGTCGCCGGCTGCGCCGATATCCTGCTGATGCCGGACATCGAGGCGGGCAACGTCCTGTACAAGGCTCTCGGCATGCTGACGACGTGCCAGCTGGCCGCCGTCATCCTGGGCGCGAGCGCGCCGGTCGTCCTCACCTCGCGCGCCGACTCCGACCAGACGAAGTTCAACTCGATCGCGCTGGCGGCCGCAGTGTCGGAGGAATCGGTGGCGGTGTAGGGCGAACTTTCTTGTTCGCGGCCCGGAGAACTTTCTCGTTCGCCGCTCCCGGAGGCGAAGCAGACGCCTCGCCCTACACCTGTGAGAAGACGCTCCCGGAGGCGAAGCAGAAGCTTCGCCCTACACCTGTGGAGCTTCGCCCTACACCTGTGAGAAGAACCGGAGAGGGGTGGTTGAGTGTCGCTGACAGACGGGGCCCGGCTGACGGTGATCAGCGGCGCGTTCGGCACGGGCAAGACCGAGGTGGCCATCAACCTCGCGCTGCGCCTCCACGAGGAGGGGCAGGACCCGGTCACCCTCGTCGATCTCGACATCGTGAACCTGTACTTCCGTTCCCGGCAGAAAGCCTACGAGCTCGAGCAGCTGGGGATCCGGGTGCTGTCCAGCGTCGAAGGGATGGAGAACGCGGACCTGCCGGCCTTGTCGCCCGCGATCTTCGCCTGCTTCGATCGCAAGGACGGCCCGGTGGTCTTCGACCTCGGGGGGAGCGATCTCGGGGGAGTCGTCGCCGCCTACCTGCACCGCGGCTTCGCGGCCGAGACGTGCCAGCACTGGCTGGTCGTCAACCCGTACCGGCCGTTCAACCAGTCGGTCGAGGCGACGCTCGACATGGCGGCGCAGATCGAGACCCGCTCGCGGTTGCCGATTACCGGTATGATCGCCAACCCGCATTTGATCAACGAGACGACCAACGACGTCATTCTCGAGGGCCTGGAGCGCGTGAAGCAGGTCGGGCGCTACCCGCTGGTCTGCCTCGCGGTGATGGAGGAGTTCTACGTGCCGGGCACCTTCGACGCGGCGGGCGTGCCGGTGATGGTGCTCCGCAAGCAGATGAAGCAGCCGTGGGAGCGTGGAGGTATCATGATGGCCGGCAAAAGGGGGACGCGATGTCCATGATCGTGATCAACGAGGACAGGTGCAAGGGGTGCGGGCTGTGCGTCCGCGTCTGCCCGACCCACGTGATCGAGATGGGGAAGCACCTGAACGTGAAGGGGTTCTACCCGGCGGTGTACACCGGCGGCAAGTGCACGGCGTGCAAGGCGTGCGGTCTGATCTGCCCTGATATCTGCATCGAGATCTACAAGCAGCCGCGCGTGGAGCGAGTATGAAAGTCCTGATGAAGGGGAACGAGGCCCTCTCCGAGGCGGCGATTCGCGCCGGGGCCACCCTGTATTTCGGCTATCCCATCACTCCGCAGAACGAGATCGGCGAGTACATGTCGCGGCGGTTGCCGACGATTCCGGGCGGCGCCTACATCCAGGCCGAGACCGAGGTGGCGTCGATCAACATGGTGTACGGGGCGGTGTCCACCGGGCGGCGGGCGCTCACCAGCTCGTCCTCGCCGGGCATCAGCCTGATGATGGAAGGGATCTCCTACCTCGCGGGCGCTGAGCTGCCGGCGGTGATTGTCAGCATCATGCGCGGCGGGCCGGGACTGGGGAACATCAACCCCGAGCAGGCCGACTACTTCCAGGCGACCAAGGGCGGCGGCCATGGCAGCTACCGGATGATCGTGCTTGCGCCGGCGTCGGTGCAGGAGATGACGGATCTCACCGTCCTGGCCTTCGACCTCGCCGACAAGTACCGCAACCCGGTCATGGTCGCGGCCGACGGCAACCTGGGCCAGATGATGGAGCCGGTCGAACTGGCCGAGAGCTACCCGAACCGGTTCGATCACTCCTCCTGGTCGCTCACCGGCGCCAAGGGACGCGACGGCCACACGATCACCTCGATCTACCTCGAGGCCGACGAGATGGAGGCCTACATCCACCACCTCTACGAGAAGTACGCCGAGGTGGAGCGAACCGAGACCCGGTACGAGGAGTATCAGACCGAGGACGCCGACGTGGTGGTGGTGGCCTACGGGATCGTGTCGCGCGTCGTGCGGTCGGCGGTCGAGCTGATGAGGCAGGAAGGAATCAAGGCCGGGATGGTGCGCCCCATTACCTTGTGGCCGTACCCGAAGGCCGTCCTGCGCAAGCTCGCCGACCGCGTGAAGTTCTTCCTGGCCTGCGAGATGTCCATGGGGCAGATGGTGGAGGACGTGATGCTCTCGGTCGAGGGCGTGCGCCCCGTCTACTTCTACGGCCGCTCCGGCGGCAACGTGCCGGCCCCCGCCGAAGTCGTGGCGGCGGTCAAGAAGCAGCTGTGAGGCGAACATGCAGAACGTAGCGGAGTTGCAGAAGGTCTTCGAGCGGCCCAAGTCGCTGAACGAACGGGCGTTTCACTACTGTCCCGGCTGCGGGCACGGCATCGTCCACCGCATGGTGGCCGAGTCGCTCGACGAGCTGGGCCTGCGGGAACGCGCAATCGTCATCTCGCCGGTCGGCTGCTCGGTGTTCGCGTATTGGTATTTCAACACCGACAATGTGCAGGCGGCCCACGGCCGCGCGCCGGCGGTCGGGACGGGGCTGAAGCGGGCGAATCCCGATTCGATTGTCATCTCGTACCAGGGCGACGGCGACCTCGCCTCGTCCGGGACGGCGGAGATCATCCACGCGGCGGCACGGGGCGAGAACTTCACCGTCGTCTTCATCAACAACGCGATCTACGGGATGACCGGCGGCCAGATGGCGCCGACCACGCTCGTCGGCCAGGCCACCTCCACCTCGCCGTACGGCCGCGACCCGAAGTTCGCGGGGCACCCGATCCACGTCAGCGAGATGCTCGCCACGCTGAAGGCGCCACGCTACATCGAGCGGACGGCCACCAACAACGTCGCCAACCTGACGCGGACCAAGCGGGCGATCAAGAAGGGTCTGGACCTGCAGAACAAGGGCGAAGGCTTCACTTTCATCGAGGTGCTGTGCACCTGCCCGACCAACTGGGGCGTCGATCCGAACGGAAGCCATTGACTGGATGGAGAGCCACCTGATGCCGGAGTTCCCGGTCGGGGTGTTCCGCGACACGCCGGCGGAGGTGAAGTGATGACCTACGAAATCACGCTGGCCGGCTTCGGCGGCCAGGGGATCCTCTTCCTCGGGAAGATGATTGCGCTGGCCGGGATGCTGGAAGGCAAGGAAGTCTCCTGGATCCCGTCGTACGGTCCCGAGATGCGGGGCGGCACGGCCAACTGCTCCGTGGTCGTGTCCGATCGCCGCATCGGCTCGCCCGTCGTCAGCCACCCCAACGTGCTCGTGGCGATGAACCGGCCGTCGCTCGAGAAGTTCGAGCCGAAGGTGCAGCCGGGCGGCTTCGTCCTGATCAACAAGACGCTCATCGAGATCCCGCACACCCGTCACCGACATCGACGTGTCGTACGTGGAGATTACCGGCCTCGCCGGCGAGCTGGGCAATCCCCGCCTCGCCAACGTCGTCGCGCTCGGTGCGTTGATCGGCCGGGTGCCGATCGTCGGACGCGACGCGGTGGTGGAAGGGTTGAAGAAGGAGCTGTCGGGCAAGAAGGCGGCTCTGTTCGACCTCAACGTCAGGGCGCTTGCTGCCGGCCAGGAAGCGGCGCTTCAGCCAGCATAGACGCAACCGAGAACTGAGAACGTAGAACTGAGAACCGGATCGGCAGTTCTACGTTCCTTCTCACTTCTCACTTCTCACTTCTTCGTTCTCACTTCGTCCCGCCCGTCTCTGTGACCCAGGTCATAAACTGACCGTACCCATCCCCAATACCATTGCGCCGACTCGAACCTGAGTCGCGCCAGAGTTGAACTCGGGTCGCCGCTGAGTTACCCTTCTTGTGCTCAATTTCACAAGTTTCGGCGGGCTCGGGCTCGTTCGTCGCGTCGACCGTTTCGGTTTCGGGCGAGGAAGGTCGGTTCAACGGCCGGAGGGACTATGACGGTGCGCGTGCGCCTGCCCGACCTCGAGCACTGGAAGGGCCAGGTCAAGTGCCAGGCCGGCTGCCCGGTTGCCACGGACGCCGGTCGCTACGTGCAACTCATTGCCGAGGGTCGCGACGAGGATGCCTATCTCGTCGCGCGCGCGCCCAATCCGTTCGCGTCGGTCTGTGGGCGGGTGTGTGCGGCGCCCTGCGAGGACGCTTGCCGCCGGGGCGCGATTGACGCCCCCATTTCCATCCGCGCGCTCAAGCGCTTCGTCACCGAGCGTTACGGCGTCGAGTCCACCCGCCCGGACTGCCAGGACCGGCTCCTCGGCGGGCTCGTAACCGACGGCAACCGCTACCCCGGCCATCTCCCCGTCGAGTCCCATGCACAGCGAGATGCGGGCAGCGGCGCCACGAAGCGCGGCAGGGTGGCGATCATCGGCGGTGGCCCGGCCGGTCTCTCGGCCGCGCACGACCTGGCGCTACTCGGCTACGACGTCACCGTCTTCGAGGCGGCCGACGAGCCCGGCGGCATGATGCGCTTCGGCATCCCGGAGTACCGCCTGCCACGGTCCCTCATCCGCGCCGAGATCGACAAGATCGTCGCGCTCGGCGTCCGCCTGCAGCTCGGCTCGCCGCTGACCGCGGGCTTCGGCCTCGGCCAGCTGAGGGCGAACGGGTTCGACGCGGTCTTCCTTTCGATCGGCGTCACGAAAGGGCGCGACCTGCAGGCGCCCGGCGTCGAGCTCGACGGTGTCGTGAAGGCGGTGGACTACCTCCTGAACGTGAACCGTGGATACCGGCTGGATCTCGGTCGCCGCGTGGTGGTCATCGGCGGCGGTTTCGTGGCGTTCGACGCCGCCCGCACGGCGCTCCGGCTCGGACAAGAGGAAGCGGGGCAGGCGTTGGAGGAGATCGAAGCCGAATCCGCCTCGCACGCCAAGGAGGCGCTGGACTCGGCGCGCGCGGCGCTCCGCGGGGGCGCCCGCGAGGTGACGATCGTTTCGCTCGAGAGCTTCGACGAGATGCCGGTCCTCCGCACCACGCAGGGACACGAGGAGTTCGCGGAAGCGCAGCGAGAGGGCGTCCGCTTCCTTCCCCGCAAGGGGCCGAGGCGGTTCATCGGCAGCGGGCGGCTGGAAGCCGTGGAACTGCGCGGGGTGACGGCCGTGTTCGACGCGTCGGGCCGGTTTGCGCCTCAATACGACGAAACCGACCTCGTGACCCTCGAGGCTGACGCCTGCGTGCTGGCCGTCGGGCAGCGAGCGGATCTGTCGTTCCTCCAGCCCTCGGACGGCGTGGAACTGTCTCCGTCCGGCACGATCCGGATCGATCCGCGCACGCTCGCCACGACCGCCCCCGGGGTCTTCGCCGGCGGCGACGTCGCGTTCGGCCCGCGGAACCTGATCGACGCCGTCGCCAACGGCAAGCAGGCGGCCCGTTCCATTCACGGGTTCCTTTCCGGCCCGGGCGTGAGCGTGTCGTCGCGCCTCGACATCGAGAAGATCCCGACCGCGATCTACCGCATGGCGGCGGGGTTCGAGGAACTCGACCGCGAGGCGCCGCCCACGCTGGACGTCGGCCGGCGGACCGGCATCGCGGAGGTGGAGACCGGCTACGACGAGGCCGATGCCCGTCGGCAGGCCGCGCGCTGCCTCGTCTGCCACGTCCAGACGATCTACGACCCGGAGAAGTGCGTCCTCTGCAACCGCTGCGTGGATGTATGCCCGGAGTACTGCCTGGCCATCGTTCCGTTCGAACACCTCGACCTGGATCCGGACGCCCGCCACGCGCTCGTCGAGCGGGCGGAGGCCGGCGGTCTTCCGCTTTCCGCCATGGTGAAGGACGACGAGCGGTGCATCAGGTGCGGCCTGTGCGCCACGCGCTGTCCGACCGACGCGATGACGATGGAGAAGTTCACGATCACGGAACGGTACGGCGAGCTGACCTGAGGCCCGAGACGGTGTGCCGGCCGGATGCGGGCCGGCCCGGCGATGGAGGCACGGCACCGATGAGCGAACCAAAGAACCGGCGCGATTTTCTCCTGAAACTGGGCACCGGCGCGGGTGTGGTGGCGATCGCCTACCAGGGCGCCGCGTCGATGCGATCGCTCGTGCCCAACGTGTCGTACGACGCTCCGACCACGGTGAAGCTTGGGGTTCCGGCCGACTTCCCCGACGGCCTGAAGTTCCTTCCCGATCAGCGGCTGTTCGTGTTCCGGGAGGGCAAGACCTTCCACGCGGTCTCGGCCGTCTGCACACACCTCGGCTGCACCGTGCGCGCCGAGGCGCTCTCCAACCCCGAGACCCGCACCGTGAGCGGGAAGCCGCTGCGCCTGACGCATCGATTCCTCTGCCCGTGCCATGGGTCGCGGTACACCGGCGACGGCACCAACGTCGCCGGGCCCGCGCCGCGTCCCCTCTCCTGGTACCACCTGTCGCTGGCCGTCGACGATGGCCAGCTGGTGGTGGACCTGGCCAACGAGGTCGAACACGACTTCCGGCTGACGACACCGTAAGCAAGCCCCCACGGAGGGCTGCAGCGAGGAACGCCCATGAACGTCCCAGCGACCACCCGCGAGGACGGGGACCGAATCCGGCTGAAGCCGGATTCCACGAAAGAGCTCGAAGCGCCAGGCGTCCACGCCCGGCGGCTGTGGAGCTTCTCGCCCCGGTCCGACCGCCAGTCCGGCGAGGCGATTGTCTCGAACTTCATCCTCCACTGGTTCCCGGCCAAGGTGTCGCGTGCCTCGCTCGACTGGAACTACTCGTTCTGGCTCGGCACGGTGTCGGCCGCCCTGCTCGTGCTGCTGGTGCTCTCCGGCGGCCCGCTGCTGTTCCTCTACGTGCCGTCGGTCGAACGCGCGTACGCCTCGGTCAAGGACATCGAGTACGCCGTCACCTTCGGCTCGTGGATCCGCTCGGTCCACCGCGTGGCCGCGCACCTCATGGTCGCCGCGGTGTTCCTGCACATGGTGCGGGTCTTCCTGGCCGGGGCCTACAAGAACGGCGTCGGCCAGGGGCAGCGACGCGAGTGGAACTGGGTGATGGGCGTAGCGATGCTGCTCGCGACGCTCTTTCTCTCGTTCACAGGCTACCTCCTGCCCTGGGACCAGCTCGCCTTCTGGGCCGTCACCGTCGGGACGAACATCGCCTCGTCGGTGCCCTGGGTCGGGCCGGCGATCCGTGAACTGCTGATCGGCGGCCGGGCGATCGACCAGCCCACGCTGATCCGCTTCTACGTTCTCCA
The DNA here is from genome assembly GCA_963724775.1 of uncultured Acidobacteriota bacterium. Lineage (GTDB taxonomy): Bacteria > Acidobacteriota > Vicinamibacteria > Vicinamibacterales > Fen-181 > CAVRWB01. Next base: position 27,684 of record CAVRWB010000003.1, on the reverse strand, counting down.
CGTCATCGTGCTGCCCGCCGGCCTGGGTGCGCTGTTCGCCTACCACATGTGGCGCGTCCGGAAGGACGGCGGGCTGGCCCGCGCGGACCGGGAGACGCCACCCGCCAGCCCCGCGGCGGTGGCGCCGGTCGCGACGAAGACCTATACCCTCCTCGGTGTCGCACGGGGCACAGCGCCGTCGATCAGGACGACCTCGCTCGAGGCCCCGGACACGACGGTCAACGCGGTGCCCGATCTCACGCGGCGGGCCGTCATCGTCACGCTGGCCACCATCGCCGTCGTCAGCATCGGCGCCGTCCTGCTGCGGTCGCCGCTCGAGGAGCCGGCAAACGCCCTCGTCACACCCAACCCGGCGAAGGCGCCGTGGTACTTCCTCTGGCTGCAGGAGATCGTGACCGACACGACGCTCCGGATCGGATCCTTCACCATCAACGGCGCGTTCCTCGGCGGCGTGCTGCTGCCGGGTGCGCTCCTCGCGCTGCTCACCGTGTGGCCCTGGCTCGACCGCACGCCGGCCGGCGCCGCCGGCGTCTGGTTCGCGCGGTCGCGCCGGACGCAGAACGCGGTGTTCCTGGCGGTTGTCGCCGCGGTCCTGGTTCTCACGCTGGTCGGCACGCTGATGCGCGGGCCGTACTGGCGCCTGTACTGGCCGTGGCAGGCGTGGCCGGACATTCCGACGAGGCTCTGAGATGGAACAGCGCACCAACTCGCCCTACCCCAGGCGGGATCGTCCCGTCCTGGCCGTCGTCGGCCTGCTGCTGGTCGTCTCGACCGTGCTGTTCACGCGCAACGACCGCGAGCACGAATGGCGCTACTACCAGTACGCGTTCAAGCAGGCGGTGGCCGACAAGTTCGGGCCAGACAAGGCCCGGACGGTCCCGTCGGGTCTCGAGCAGATCTGGGTGCCGGCGCTCGGCCACGCGGACCGTTGCGTCACGTGCCACCAGGCGACGGCGTGGAAGGGGTTTGAGAACGCCGACGAGCCGTACCGCACGCACCCGGTCGAACCGCTGCGCACGCATCCGCCCGAGCGATTCGGCTGCACCTCCTGCCACGGCGGGCAGGGCTGGGCGGTGGACGCCGAGCCGGCGCACGGCCCGGTGGAGCACTGGGAGGAGCCGATGCTCGGCAAGGATCTCGGCGAGGCCTATTCGCTCGTGGACGACAAGCACGCGCTCATGCAGATGAACTGCAACGTGTGCCACCGGTACGACCGCGAGACGAAGGGCGCGGAGGCGATCAACCTGGCCAAACGGATCGTCCGCGAGAAGGGGTGCCGCGCGTGCCACGCCGTGAACGGCCGCGGCGGGACGATCGGCCCTGACCTGACGTTTGTCGGCGACAAGGCTCCGGAGCAGTACCGACTACGGCCGGCTTTCGGGCCAGAAGACCGCTTTCGCCTGGCACGTGGCCCACTTGAAGGACCCGCGCGCGCTGGTCGCCGACACCGTCATGCCGAATTTCAACTTCACGAGCAAGGAGGCGCAGTCGCTTGCAATCCTGGTCCTCTCGTGGCGGAAGGCCCCCGTGCCAGCCGACCTCGTGGCCGGTGTTCCGCGGACCGATCCGCAGACGCCTGAGGAGGTGGCCGACGAGGAACGGATGAAGACGGGGCCCGGCGCGTGGTTCGTGAAGACCGGGTGCTTCGTCTGCCACTCGATCTCGTCCCTGGGCGTCAAGAGCCCGGCGCAGATCGGACCCGACCTGTCCATCGCGGTCGAGGACACGCAGAAGCGGTTCGGCCGGACGGTGGACGACTTCTTCATGAACCCAACCGGGACCATGTCGGTCGTGCTCTCGCGCCAGATCGTCCTCACGCCGGCAGAGAAGCAGGTGGCGATCGGGAAGCTGCGCGAGGCGTTCGCCGAGTACCAACGTCAGAAGGCCGGATCACAACCAGTCGGGCCCCCGAGCCGGTAGTTGGCCGAGCACCTCGGCCGCCGTTTACAAGCGTGGAGGAGCAGCGATGAACCTGAAGGGAACTGTCAAGAACGTGGCGGCGCTGGCCGCCATGGTTGCTCTGGGCATGCTCGCCGGTCGCTGCGCGCCGAGCGCGCCGAAGGCGAAGAAGGCCGGAGCCGGGGTGTCGGACATGGCCGTCGCGGCGCAGAAGACCTACGTGGCGCCCGGCGATCTCGACGAGTACTACCTGTTCTCCTCGGGCGGGCACTCGGGCCAGGTCTACGTCTACGGCGTCCCGTCGATGCGTCATCTTTCCACGATTCCGGTGTTCACGCCGTACCCGGCGACCGGCTACGGGTTCGACGACGACACGAAGGCCATGCTGGCCGGCCTGAGCTGGGGCGACGTCCACCACCCGGCGCTCTCGGAGACTGGCGGCGACTACGACGGCCGGTGGCTGTTCGTCAACGACATGAACGGCCGCGTCGCGCGAATCGAGCTGCGCGACTTCAAGACGAAGCAGATCTTCGGCCCGGTGCCGAACGTCTCGGGCAACCATGGATCCGCGTTCGTCACGCCGAACACCGAGTACTCGATGATGGCGTCGCGCTTCTCGATCCCGATCCCGAAGGGCACGGTGGCCGGCATCGACAAGTACGCCACCGACTACAAGGGCGTCGTCGCCGCGATGAAGATCGACCCGAAGACGGGCCAGATCTCCATGGGCTGGGAGATCCTGATGCCGCCGTTCGACTACGACCTGGGTGACGCCGGCAAGAAGGTATCCGACGGCTGGATGTTCTGGACCTGCTACAACGCCGAGCGGGCGACCGGGAAGCTCGAGACGACGGCCTCACAGCGCGATCGGGACTACATCGCCGCCGTCGACTGGAAGGCGGCCGAGAAGGCGATCGCAGAGGGCAAAGGGGACGTGATCGGCGGTGTGAAGGTCCTCGACCCGAAGAAGGTGCCCGGCATCGTGTACCTGCTGCCGTGCGGGAAGTCGCCGCACGGCGTGGACGTCTCGCCCGACGGCAAGTGGGTCATCGGCTCGGGCAAGCTCCAGGGAGTGACGACCGCGTTCAACTTCGAGAAGATCCAGACGGCGATTCGCAACAAGGACTTCACCGGCGACGAGGACGGAATCCCCGTTCTCAAGTACGAGTCGATCAAGGAAGCCGAAGTGCCGGTCGGCCTCGGCCCGCTGCACACGCAGTTCGGCCCGGACGGCTACGCCTACACCTCGCTGTTCGTCGACAGCGCGATCGCCAAGTGGAAGCTCGGGAGCTGGGAGGTAGTGGACAAGGTCCCGATGTCCTACTCGATCGGCCACCTCACGGCGGCCGAGGGCGACACGGTCTCGCCTGATGGCAAGTACCTGGTCGGCCTCAACAAGCTCTCGCACGGCCGTCACCTGTCGGTCGGCCCGTCGCAGCCGGAATCGTCGCAGCTCGTCGACATCACCGAGGAGAAGATGAAGCTCCTCTACGATGCGTTCACCGAGCCGGAACCGCACTACGCGCAGATGATCAAGGCGGACAAGGTGCACCCGGTCGAGGTGTACCCGAAGGAGGAGAACAAGCACCCGCTGGCGGTCTGGGATGTGAAGGACGCCGGGGTCACGCGCCAGGGCGGCAAGGTCATCGCGAAGATCGTCGAGGTCCGCTCGACCATCACGCCGACGTCGATCGAGGTGAACGAGGGCGACACGGTCACGCTGGCGATCACCAACATCGAGCAGACCACCGACGAGTTGCACGGCCTGGGACTGCTCGACTACAACATCAACATCGTCGTCGACCCCGGGGAAACCAAGACGGTGACGTTCAAGGTCGACAAGGCCGGGGTGTTCCCGTACTACTGCACCAACTTCTGCTCGGCTCTCCACCAGGAGATGCAGGGGTACCTGATCGTCAAGAAGAAGTAGGGATCGGGGATCGGGGATCAGGGATCGGGGATCGGGGATAGGCGGGGGCCGGTTCGCGTCCGGCCTCCGCGACTCGTCAGGAGCCCCAATGCAAGCTCTCATCGAACGCACGAACCGGTTCATGGCGATCCCGCTGGACCTTCGGTCGCGCGGCCTGTTGCTGTTGGCCACGGTCCTGCTGGTCGCCACGTACCTCTTTCCGCTCTGGAACCTGACGATGTTCGCGCCGCAGTACCCGGACGGGCTGCGGATGGACATCTACAGCTACACGCTGGTGGGGGGGAACCACGGACAGGACGTGAAGGAGATCAACGTCCTCAACCACTACATCGGGATGAGGGACCTGGTGATCGAGGACTTCACCGAGTTCAAGTGGATGCCGTTTGTCATCGGCGGCCTGGGTCTCCTGTTCCTGAGGGCGGCTGTCCAGGGCAGGATGTCCGACCTGATCGACGTGTTCGTGCTCTACGCCTATTTTGCGGGGTTCGCCCTCTGGTCCTTCGCGTACAAGATGTACAACTACGGTCATTCGTTGTCCCCTGGCGCCGCCGTGAAAGTCCCGCCCTTCATGCCGCCGATCTTCGGCTACAAGCAGCTCGCCAACTTCGAGGTGTATTCATACCCCATGCTCGCCTCGTACGCGCTCGGCCTCGTCCTGGTCGTGCTGCTGCTCACGCTGTTCCTGGCACGCCGCGGCGCGGTGTCCGGCCAGGCCCTGGTGCGCCCGTGATCGCGATGGCGCTGCTGGCCGTCGTGTCCCTGGCGGGCCAGGAACCCGCCGGCGGGCACGCCGTGTCACCGGGAGCGCTCGAATCACGGCCATCCTCTGCGCAGACCTCGCCCCTCCAGCGACGGATCGACGCGTCGCCGCCGGGCGCGACGGTCGAGGTCGGGCCGGGCATCTATGCGGGCGACATCGAGATCGATCGCCCGGTCAGGCTGCTGGGGCACGGCCGGCCACTGCTCGTCGGGTCGGGCGCCGGCAGCGTCGTCCGCGTGCGCGCCGACGACGTGACGATCGAAGGGTTCGACATCGACGGGCGGAACGGCGGGGATCTTGGGCGCGATTCCTCGGGCGTGCACGTCGCCGGCCAGCGCGTGACAGTGCGCGACTGCCACGTTCGTGGCTCGCTGTTCGGGATCTACCTCCGCGAGGCGCACGGCGGCCGGGTGATTCGGTGCCGCGTCGACGGGATTCCCGGGCGGGACCCGGGAGAAAAGGGCTCCGGCATCCACGTCTGGAACACCGAGGGGTTCCTGTTCGACGGGAACGTCGTCGAGCAGGCCCGCGACGGCATCTACATCCAGTCGTCCTCGCAGGGCCGCATCACCGGGAACCGCGTGCGCGACGTCCGCTACGGCTTGCACTACATGTTCTCCGACGACAACGTGTTCGAGGACAACCTCTTCGAGAATGGAGCGGCGGGAACCGCCATCATGTACTCGCACCGGATCACGTTCCGCCGGAACCGTTTCCTGCACAACCGGGGGTTCGCCTCGGTCGGCTTGCTGTTCCAGGGGTGCGACGACGTGATCGCGGAGGACAACCTGGTCGCAGACAACGCGCGCGGCATCTTCCTGGAGGGATCGAACCGGAACGTCTTCCGCCGCAACGTCGTCGCCGGGTCCGACGTGGCCGTGGTCCTCTTCGCCTCGTGCGCCGGGAACCGGTTCCACGGGAACTCCTTCGTCGGGAACCTGACGCCGCTTCAGCTGGTGGGCAAGCGGACCGATACCGCGTTCGAGGGTAACTACTGGTCCGACAATGACGAACCGGATCTCGACGGAGACGGGCGCTCGGACCGGCCGTACCGGCTGTCGAGCGTGTTCGATCACCTGCGGGGCAACCTGACCGCCGCCGACGTCATGTCGCAGAGCCTCGCCGCCCAGGCGCTGTCCGCCGCCGAACGGGCGTTTCCCGTGCTCGAGGCGGTCGCGGTGGAAGACGCCGCACCACTGGCACGGCCGCCCCGCCTCGATTCGGTTCCGCCAGCAAGCGACCGGTTCGCTTCTGCCGACATCCGCGGCATCGCGGCTTCCGTCGTCGTGCTGGCGCTCGGCGCCGGCGTGCTCGTCACGGGCCGGCGGCGGGCGGGGAGGCGCGCGCGATGATCGCCTACCATCGCCTGACGAAGGTGTACGGCAGCGAGGCTGCGCTGAGGGACGTGAGCTTCGACGCCCGTCGCGGCGAGGTGGTGGCGCTGCTCGGGCCCAACGGGTCGGGCAAGACCACCGCGCTCAAGGCGGCCGCCGGCCTCATCCGGGCTACCAGCGGGGAAGTGCTGCTTGGCAACCCGGGCCGGCCGGCCACGGATCCCCGGGCCCGCGAGGTGATCTCGTACCTGCCGCAGCGCGTCTCGTTTCCTGATGCCCTCACGGGGCAGGAGGTGGTGGAGTTCTACCGCGGCCTCCGCGGCGTCGCTCGCCAGCGGACCACCGAGGTGCTGCGGTTCGCCTCGCTGAACGGCGCAAGCGGGCGCAGCGTGGGCACGTACTCAGGCGGCATGGTCCAGCGGCTGGGGCTCGCGGTTGCGATGCTCGCCGATGCTCCCGTACTCCTGCTCGACGAGCCGACCGCGGCCCTCGACCCCGATGGCCTGGCGGCATTCTATCGGCTCGTGGAGCAGCGACGGTTGGAGGACTCGGTGCTGCTCTTTACATCTCACCAGCTCGGCGATGCCGAGCGGCTGGCCGATCGGTTCATCGTGCTGGTGCAGGGCAGGGTCGTCGCGGAGCTTCCCGCAGGGGATCTGCGAGAGCGACTGAGCGCGAGGGGCCTCCTGCGGCTGCGGATCGCGGCACCCGACCCGGCACTGCGGGAGCGGATCTCGCGCGCGGTGCCCGACGCCGCCTGGCAGGACGACGAGTTGGTCATCGCCGGTCCTCCGCGGGGACGACCCTCCATCGTGGACCGCGTACGGAGCGCGGGGGCGGAGATCCGCGACCTGACGGTCCAGGAAGCGCGGCTGGATCAGCTCTACCAGGAACTGACGGGAGAACGGCGATGATCAGCGCCCGCCTGCGAGCCGCGTTGCTCGCAGCCGCTGCAGCGGCCGTGGCCTGCGGGCGGGGGACGCCGGCGCCGGCCCCTCTCGACACTCGCAGCGAGTCGTGCCGGTTCTGCCGGATGGCCGTGTCCGACGCCCGTTTCGCCGCGCAGATCGTCGCGCGCGGCGAGGAGCCGCTGTTCTTCGACGACATCGGGTGCCTTGACGCGTACCTGCGGCAGGCTCCGCGGCTGCCCGATGACGCTCTCGCCTACGTCGCGGACCACCGGACTCGCGCGTGGGTGCCGGCGTCCGCAGCCGTCTTCACCCGGGTCGTGACGCTGGAGACGCCCATGAACTCGCACCTCCTGGCGCACGCCGACGCCTCATCCAGGGACGCCGACCCGGCAGCCGCGGGCGGTCAGATCGTGATCGCCGCCGCCTGGCGGGGCGGAGGAGCGGCGCTGCCTGCGGCCGGCGATGCGCGGGGCGCGTCCCCGGCGGAGCGGCACCGATGACGGCCCTGCTGCTCTGCGCACGCGAGGAGTTGTGCCTGGCCATCCGCTCGCGCTGGACGCAGACCTTCGCCGTGGTCTTTGCCGCCCTGGCGCTCGCGGTCGCGCTCTCGGGCTACGTCCTTTCGGGTGGCAGCGGGGTCCAGGACTTCGCGCGGACGGCCGTCTCGCTCGTGCAGCTGGTCGTGCTGCTCGTCCCGCTGACCGCGTTGCTGATTGGGGTCCTCGCCCTTGCCGCCGATCGCGGCGCGGCGGAATTGCTTTACTCGCAGCCTGTTTCGCGCCGCACCATCCTGGCGGGCAAGCTGCTCGGCCTGTTCGAGGCGCTCGTCGCCGCGCAGGGGATCGGTTTCGGCTGCGCGGGGCTCGTCATCTTCTCGCAGGCCGGTGGCGAGGGTCTGGGCTCGTTCCTCCTGCTGGCCGCCGGTTCGATCGTGCTCACCGCAATCTTCCTCGGCATCGCGGCACTGATTGCCGCGGGCAGCACCGGCCGGCGAGCGCGCGCGCTGGCCGTTGCGCTGGTCGCCTGGTTCTGCGCGGTGCTGTTGTTCGACCTCGTCGCGCTTGGCGTCGCCTCGCTGCTGCGATCGGGGCACGCGTCGCGGCTGCTGATGACGGCCGTCATCCTGAACCCCGTGGACGCGGTCCGGACCGGCATGCTCCTTGGCATCCAGGGGACGGCCGCGTTCGGGGCGGCCTCGCTGGCGCTGCTGCGGTTCACGGGAGGTCCGCGCGGCGCGGCGCTGTGGCTCGCGCTCTCCATCGCCTTCTGGATCGTCGTGCCTGCCGCCCTCGCTGCCAGGCGTCTCGGCCGGGCGGATATCTAGCAGGCCGCTGACAGAGGCTTGGCCTGAACTGAGAAGTGCGAAGTGAGAACGTAGAACAAAGGGTGAGCGAAGGACGCCTGCCGGCGGCCAAGCCGACGCGGAGTCGCGCGTCCGATACGGGGGAGGGCAGTTGGCGTAACGGTTGGCGTTACCCCGCGCGCCCGACGACGACGGCGGCCGGGCGCAGCACGTCCTCGCCGACCATGTAACCGGCGCGCACCATGCCCACCACCGTCTCGTCCTGTTCCGGCTCCGCCACCGGCAGGATCGACACCGCCTCGTGGACGTGGGGATCGAACGGCTGGCCCTCGGCGGCTATCGGCCTCACGCCGTACGACCCGAGCTTGGCCAGCAGCAGGTCGCGCACCAGTTCGACTCCCTTGACGAGCGCCGCGTCCGATGACGAACTGTCGCGCGCCGCCGAGAGGGCCCGGTCGAGGTTGTCGACTACTTCCAGAAAGTCTGCCAACACCGCGCGCCGCGCGCGCTCGATCTCCTTGTCCATGTCGCGGCGGAGCCGCGCCCGCACCTGGTCGAACTCGCCGGCGCTCTCGCGGTACCGGGCCGCGTGCGCCTGGATCGCCTTGTCCTTCTCGGCCAGCAGGCGCTCCAGGTCTTCGACATAGCTCGGTTTCCGGGACGAGAGATCCTCGGTTGCCGACTCGCCGTGCGCCCACCGCCGGCGGTCGACGACCTTCACGGGACCGTCGGGGGAGTCTGTCAAATCCATATTGGGGCGACGGTAGTGACGATTGTTGATTGCCGATTGACGAATGCCGATTGGCCGGTCGAGCTGTCCCGCACCGCATTCGCCATTCGCTCGTCATTCGCCATTCGTCAATCCAACCGGTTTTCCTAACCCACCGCGGCTTCGGTAAATGCAAACACGAGCTGGTCGCGCTGCAGGCCGATGGTCACGGTGCCGCCGTGCTCCAGGCGCCCGAACAGGATCTCGTCCGTCAGTCGGTCGCGCACCTCGCTTTGGACGACCCTGGCCAGCGGCCGGGCGCCGTATACCGGGTCGTAGCCACGCGCGGCGAGCCATGCGCGGGCCTCGGGCTCCAGCGCGATCGCGATCTTCCGCTCCGCCAGCTGCGATTCGAGCTGCAGGACGAACTTCTCGACGATCGTCTCCATCGTCTGCAGGGTGAGGGGTGCGAACGACACGATGGCGTCGAGACGGTTGCGGAATTCCGGGCTGAAGACGCGCTCGATCGCCGACTTCGCGCGGCTCTTCGTCGCCTGCCCGCGCAGGTCGAGCGCCTGGCCCAGTTCCGCCGCGAGCGAAGGCGCGAAGCCAATCGAACCCACGCTCATCTCCCGCGAGCCGGCGTTGGACGTCATGATCAGCACGACCTGGCGGAAGTCCGCCCGCCGCCCGTTGTTGTCGGTCAGCGTCGCGTGGTCCATCACCTGCAGGAGGATGTTGAAGATGTCCGGGTGCGCCTTCTCGATCTCGTCGAGCAGGACGACGCTGTACGGGTGCGTCCGGACGGCGTCCACCAGGAGGCCGCCCTGCTCGAAGCCGACGTACCCGGGCGGGGCCCCGATCAGGCGCGACACGGCGTGCTTCTCCATGAACTCGCTCATGTCGTAGCGGAGGAACTCGTTGCCGAGGTGGAGTGCCAGCTGCTTGGCCAGCTCCGTCTTCCCGACGCCGGTCGGGCCGGTGAAGAGGAAGCACCCTGCCGGCCGATCCGGCTGCGAGAGCCCCGCGCGCGACCGCTTGATCGCGCCCGTCACGACGCGCACCGCGTCGTCCTGGCCGAAGACCACCCGGCGCAGCGATTCCTCGAGCGTTCGCAACCGCTCCTTCTCGGAACCCGACGCCTGCTTGTCCGGGATGCGTGCCATGCGACCCACGATGCGCTCGATCTCCGCCACCGTGACGATGCGCCTCGGGGGCGGCGAGTAGTCGCGGCCCCGCGTGGCCGCGGCATACGCTTCGGTGGCCGCCCCTCCGGCGGTCGCGCTCGCCTCCGCCGTCACCGTCTGCCCGGCGCCGGTCGCCTGCAGCCGCAACATCGCGCCCGCTTCGTCCAGGATGTCGATCGCGCTGTCCGGGAGCCGGTAGTCGCGCAGGAAGCGCTTGGCCAGCTTCGCTGCGACCTCCAGCGACTCGTCCGTGTACTCCACCTGGTGGTGTTCCTCGTACCGCGATCGCAGCCCCTTGAGGATCTTGACGGTCTCCTCGACAGTCGGCTCCTCGACCACGACCTTCTGCAGCCGCCGAGCGAGGGCCCGGTCCTTCTCGATCTGCTTGAACTCCTCGAACGTCGTCGATCCGACGATCCGCAGCTCTCCCGCTGTGAGCACCGGCTTGATCAGCGTCGCCAGGTCCATCGTGCCGCCTGTCGTGGCACCGGCTCCAATCGTCGCGTGGATCTCGTCGATGAAGAGGATCGGCAGGCGGCGGTTCTTGAGGGCGGTCAGCACCGCCTTGAAGCGCTCCTCGAAGTCCCCGCGGAAGCGGGTGCCGGCCAGCAGTGCCGCCGTGTCGAGGCTGAAGATCTCCGCGCCGGCGAGGATCTCCGGCACGTCGTCTTCCAGCAGGCGGATAGCGAGCCCTTCGGCCAGCGCCGTCTTGCCGACGCCGGCGTCGCCGACGAAGACCGGGTTGTTCTTCCGGCGCCGGCAGAGGATCTCCATCGTCCGCTGCAACTCGAGACCGCGGCCGATCAGCGGGTCGAGGACGCCGGTTCTCGCGCGCTCCGTCAGGTTCATGGCGTAGGTGGCGAGCGGATCGCGCCCGGATGCGGCTGGCGCCTCGCCGCCGCCGTTTCCCGGCGTCTTGCGGCGGGGTTCCTCGCTGCCCGGCTGCTGCGGCAACGGGACCTTGGAGATGCCGTGCGAGATATAGTTCAGCACGTCGAGCCGCGTCACGCCCTGGGCCTCGAGTAACTGGCAGGCGTACGAGTTTGTCTGCTGCAGCATGGCGGCGACGATGTCGCCCGCGTTGACCTCCGGCTTGCCGGCGCTCTGCACGTGGAGCACGGCCGTTTGAAGGACGCGCCGGAACGCCCGGGTCTGCTCGGGTTCTTTCTCCATGCCGCGCGGGTACTGCTCGACCGAACTCTGCAGGAACGTGTCGAGCTCTCGCCGCAGCCTGGGCAGGTCGGCGCCGCACGCGGCCAGGATCCGCTCGCCCTCCAGATCGTGCGTGAGCACGTACAGCAGGTGCTCGAGGGTGAGCGTCGTGTGCCGACGGGAGACGGCTTCCCGGTAGGCGATGTGAAGGAGCATTTCGACGGCGCCGCTGAACATGCTGGTCCTTTCCTTCAATCCGCTAGGCTTCCTCGACGCTGGCCATCAACGGGAAGCCCCGCTCCCGTGCGAGTCGATGTACCACGACTACCTTGGTCTCGGCAATCTCGAGCGGGTAGACCCCGCACACGCCCCGGCCGTGGTTGTGGACTTGCAGCATGACCCTGTAGGCCTGCGCCGGGTGCATCAGGAAGACGTTCTCCAGCACTTCCACGACGAACTCCATCGTCGTGTAGTCGTCGTTGTGGAGGATCACGCGAAACAGCACCGGCCGTTCGACTTCCTGCTCGGGCTTGTCGATGACCTCGGTTGTGCGCTTCGACCGGTCGTCGGCCATCTGTCCATCCGCCTGACTGTGTCGGGGTCGCGTAGAGGGTATTTCCTAGTATAAGCCCAGGGCGGGGCGGGTCGAGGCCGGCGAAGGCGGACCCGAGGATGACCGATGCGTATGGTATATTGACCGAAGGGTCATTCTCATCTGGCGTCCTACAAGCACGCCTGCCATGGGCCGGGCGTTGCAGCAGTCGTCGCGAGCGCATGCCACGAACCAGGAAAGAAGTCCTCACCGAGTTCCGCACGGCGGAGATCCTCCAGGCGGCCCACCACGTCTTCGCGGAAAAAGGATACGACCAGGCGACCATCTCGGACATCGCGTCCGCCGCTGGCGTTGCGAAGGGGACCATCTACCTGTACTACCGGTCGAAGCGCGACGTCTACTGGGCGGCGCTCAAGAACGACATGCTGACGCTGCGCGACGAGACGCGACGGCAACTGGACGGCGCCGAGACGATCGAGCAGAAGGTTCGGGCGGTCATCGCCACCAAGCTCCAGCTACTTCGAGCAGCATCGGGACTTCTTCCGCATCTACTACGCCGAGCTCGGCCGCTCGGTCACGCGCCACACCCAGTTCCAACGCGCAAATCGAGGAGATCGTACCTCGAGCAGGTGCACATGCTCGAGCAGGCGCTGCAGCAGGCCGTGCGGCGGCGAGCGATCCGGCACCTGCGCGCCGAGGCGACCGCGTTCGCGGTGCTCGACCTGACCCGCGGCGTAATCGCCCAGCGCCTGCGCGGCTGGAGCTCCGCGGAACTCGACGACGACATCGCGTTCACGTTCGACCTCGTCTGGAAAGGAATCGCACTGCGATGAGACACGGGCCATCCGTTGCTGGCCTCCTGGTGATCCTGGCCGCTGTCATCCTTCGCCCGGCCGTCGCCGGCGCGCAGGGGGAGCCACAAGTGCCGCGCGAAGGCGGCGCCCCCTTGCCGGTGGCGGGTGTGTCGCTCTCCGGCGGGCAGAGCATCCTGATGGGGGGAATCCCGTCCGGGCCGGTGACAGCCGGCGCCCTGCCGCTTTCGCTCGGTGACGCGATCGCTCGTGGGCTGAAGCAGAACCTCGGGATCATCCTGGGCGAGCAATCGCAGCGCTCCGCCTCCGGCACCCGGTGGCAGGCGGTCAGCGGCCTCCTGCCGAATGCCGGTGCTGCGGATATCGCAGGCGCGCGAGCAGCTCAACCTCGAGGAATTCGGTTTTCCGCTCCCCGCCGGCCAGTCGCCGATCGTCGGCCCGTTCAACGTGGCGGCGCTGCACCTCACCGTCTCGCAGTCCGTGTTCGACTGGTCGGCGATCCAGGGCGCCCGCGCCGGGAGCCAGGCCGCGACGGCGGCCGGTCATACCTTCAACGACACCCGCGACCTGGTCGCCTTCATGACCGCGAGCCTGTATCTGCAGGCGGCGATCGGCGCGAGCCGGATCGAGGCGGCGCAGGCGCAGATGAAGACGGCCCAGGCCCTCTACGATCGCGCGGCCAGCATGAAGCAGGCCGGCGTCGTTCCGGGCATCGACGTCCTGCGCGCGCAGGTGCAGCTCCAGTCGCAGCAGCAGCGAGTCATCTTCTACGAGAACGAGTTCGCGAAAGCCAAGCTCACGCTGCAGCGTGCCGTCGGCATCCCGCTTGCCCAGCAGATGGAGTTGACCGACAAGGTGCCGTTCGTGCCCGTCGAGGGCATGGTGCTCGAGGCGTTGCTCAAGCAGGCGTATGAGTCGCGCGAGGATCTCCAGGCGGCCCTCTCGCTGGTGAAGGCGGCCGAGGCGAACCGCCAGGCGGCGTACGGGCTCGCGCTGCCAACGCTGCGGGTCAACGGCGACTTCGGGAAGACCTCGAATGCGTGGGACACGCTGCTGAATACGTACGCGGTGTCGGCGGTCGTCAACGTGCCGATCTTCCAGGGCGGCCGCGTAAAGGGGCGCGTGATGCAGGCGGATGCGCAGCTGCGCCAGCAGCAGGCCCAGCTCGAGGACCTGCGAGCACGCGTGGAGTTCGACGTGCGGTCGGCGCTGCTCGACGCCCAGGCGGCGGAGCAGCGGGTGACGGTGGCGAAGAGCGCCGCCGACCTCGCGAACCAGCAGGTGGTCCAGGCACACGACCGGTTTGCCGCGGGCGTCACCAGCAATATCGAAGTCGTGCAGGCCCAGGAGGCGCTCGCCACCGCCACCGAAAACTACCTGTCGGCCCTGTACGCGCACAACCTCGCCAAGATCTCCCTCGCTCGGGCCATCGGCCTCTCTGAGGAGCGGGGCCGATCGCTCGGGAGCAAATAGCGGGAAGGACGAAGAAACGCGATGTCAGAAGCCACGAGGGTTGGTGAGCCGGCGGCGAGTGCGGATCGCGAAGCGCCGCAGGGGTTTCTGCGGCGGCCGCGAACCCGCCGCCTGGTCCTCGGGGCGGCGGCGGTCCTGGTTGCCGCCGTCGCGCTCGGCTGGTGGTATTACAGCGGCCGCGAGTCGACCGACGACGCGCAGGTGGACGGGCACATCGTGCCGATCTCGTCGCGCGTTGGCGGGACCGTGCTGAGCGTCAAGGTGGACGACAACCAGTACGGTCAAGGCCGGCGACCGTGCTGGTGGAGGTCGATCCCGCGCGACTACCAGCGTGGCGCTGCAGCGGGCAGAGGCGGACTACGCGGACGCGCAAGCGGGCCTGCTCGCCGCACAGGCGGGCGTGCCGATCACCGTCGACGACGACGCAAAGCCAGGTGAGTTCGGCGGGCGCCAACGTCGAGCGGGCGCAGGCGGGCGCGGAGGCGGCCAACCGCGACGTCGAAGCGGCGCGCGCGAGGCTGGCGTCCGTGCAGGCGCGGCTTCGCGAAGCGAAGGCGAACGCCATGCGAACCAGCCGCGACCTGGCGCGAATGAAGGAACTCGTCGCGAAGGACGAGGTGTCGCAGCAGCAGTACGACGCGGCCGTCGCGGCTGCCGAGGCCGCCAACGCCTCGGTGGAGTCGGCGACCGCGGCGATCAGCGAGGCGACCGAGGCGGTCTCGGTCGCCGAGAGCCGGCGAGTACAGGCGTCGGGCGCCACTGACGCAGGCGCAGGCGGAACTGCGATCGGCGCATACCGGCCCGGAGCAGGTGGCGGTCACCAAGGCGCGCGCGCAATCGGCGGAGGCGCGCGTCAAGCAGGCCAAGGCGGCCCTCGACATGGCGAACCTCAACATCGCAGTACACGACGATCGCGGCGCCGGTCAGCGGCGTGGTGAGCCGTCGCAGCGTCGAGCCGGGCCAGACCATCCAGCCCGGCCAGCCGCTGCTGGCCCTCGTGCCGCTCGAGGACGGCGCGCGCACGCCGGCGGCCTCGATCTGGGTGACGGCCAACTTCAAGGAGACGCAACTGAAGGGGATGCGTGTCGGCCAGGCGGCGACCATCGACGTGGACGCGTACGGCCGCAGCTACAACGGGAAGGTGGACAGCATCGCCGCCGCGACCGGCGCCCGCTTCAGCCTGCTGCCGCCCGAGAACGCCACGGGCAACTACGTGAAGGTGGTGCAGCGCGTGCCGGTCAAGATCGTCCTCGACCAGGGGCAGGATCCCGAACACCTCCTGCGGCCCGGCATGTCCGTCGTCGCGACGGTTCACATACGGCAGTGATCGCGTGCATTCATGACCGTAGCTGAAGAAGGCCGGGCGCCGGCAGAGGGGCAGGCCACGCACCCGTGGATCGTCGCGATCTCCGTCATGTTCGGCACCTTCATGGTGGTGCTGGACACGACGGTGGTCAACGTGTCCCTGCCGCACATCGCCGGCAGCCTGTCGGCGAGCATCGAGGAGTCGACGTGGGCGCTGACGTCGTACCTCGCCGCGAATGCGATCATCCTGCCGATCACCGGGTGGCTGGCGAACTTCGTCGGCCGCCGCCGCCTGCTGCTCATCTCGGTGGCCGGGTTCACCGCCGCGTCCGTGATGTGCGGGCTGTCCACGTCGCTGCCGATCCTGATCCTGTGGCGCGTGGTGCAGGGCATGACCGGCGGCGTGATGCAGCCGCTGTCGCAGGCGATCATGCTGGAGGCGTTCCCGCCGAGGGATCGCGGCAAGGCGATGGCGTTCTTCGGCGTCGGCGTCGTCGTCGCGCCTGTGCTCGGCCCCGTGCTCGGCGGCTGGCTCACCGACAACTGGTCCTGGCGGTGGGTGTTCTACATCAACCTGCCGGTGGGCGCCGTCGCGTTCCTCATGACGCGCGCCAACATCTTCGACCCGCACTACATCCGCGCGGGGCGCCGGGATCGACTACTGGGGGATCGGCCTGCTCGCCGTCGGGCATCGCGGCGCTCCAGATCGGCCTCGACCAGGGCCAGCGCGAGGACTGGTTCGCCTCGAGTCTCATCACCATCCTGATGATCGTCGCGGCGGTCGGCCTGGTGCGGTTTCGTCGTGCACGCGCTCACCACCCGACACCCGGTCGTGGACCTGCGCCTGTTCAAGGACGCCACCTACGCGACGGGCGTCGGCTTGATCACGGCGATGGGATTCGGCCTGTACGCCAGCCTCGTGCTGATGCCGGTGCTGCTGCAGACGCTGCATGGGCTACCCGGCGCTGCAGGCCGGTTGGGTGATGGCGCCGCGAGGTCTCGGCTCGGTCGTGGCGATGCCGCTCGTCGGGCAGGCAATCGAACGCACCGACCCCAGGCGCCTGGTCGCGCTCGGGTTCATCGTCAACGCGGCAACGATGTACTGGCTGGGGACGCTCAACCTGAACGCGGGTTTCTGGGACTTCTTCTGGCCGCAGTTCATCCAGGGTGTCGGGTTGGGGCTCCTGTTCGTTCCGCTCACGACCGTCACGGTGGACCGGATCCGCCCGGAGTCCATGGGGGCGGCGACCAGCCTGTTCAACCTGATGCGGAACATCGGCGGCAGCGTCGGCATCGCGACGATCGAAACGATGCTCTCGCGGCTACCGCCAGACGCACTCGAGCGTGCTGGTGCAGCACGTCGATCCGTACTCGCCCGCCGCGCAGATCATGTTCCAGAACCTGCGGTCAGCCTTCATCGCCAGGGGAGCCGACGCCGTCACGGCCACCGAGCGCGCGTACGCCGCTCTCTACGGCATGGTGCAGAAGCAGGCAGCCATGCTGTCGTTCATCGACGGCTTCAAGATGGTGGCCGTCGTCTTCATCATCCTCGTCCCGTTCGTCTTCATCATGAAGAAGCCGGCGCACCACGGCGGACCGGGGATGGTGGCGGGGGACTGACGAGCAAAATCGTGAAATCGCCAAATCGCCAAATTCGCTCAAATTCCGTGAAGAGTACCCGTGCTGACCGTCCTTGACGTCAACTTCCTCGGCCATCGACAGGTCATCGCCTCCTGCCTGCTGGAGGGCGGGAGCGACGGCGTGGCGCTCGTGGATCCTGGGCCAAGCACGAGCCTGGCCGGGCTTCGGGCGGCGCTGGCCGGGAAGGGACGCGGACTGGCTGACGTCGACACGATCCTCCTCACCCACATTCACCTCGATCACGCGGGCGGCACCGGGACGATCGTTCGCGAGCATCCGCGCGTGCAGGTGTACGTCCACGAGCGCGGTGCGCCGCACATGATCGACCCCGCCCGGCTGATGAGCAGCGCCGCGCGGTTGTACGGGGCCGACATGGAGCGGCTGTGGGGCGAGATGGCGCCGGTGCCGGCCGCGAACGTGCACGTGCTGTCGGGCGGTGAGACGGTGCGGGCGGCGGGGCGGGATCTGCGCGTGGCGTACACGCCGGGCCACGCGTCGCACCACGTCAGCTACTTCGATCCGGAGACGGGAACCGCCCTGGTTGGCGACACGGGCGGTGTTCGCGTGGGCGCCTGGCCCATCGTCCTGCCGCCCACGCCGCCTCCCGACATCGATGTGGAGGCGTGGGACACGAGCCTCGATCGAATCCTCGCCTGGAAGCCCGCTCAACTCTTGCTCACGCACTTCGGCGGCTTCGCGGACCCCGGCTCGCACCTGGATGAGTTCCGGCAGTGGATGGGGGAGTTGCTGGCGATCGCCGTGGCAGTCCGTTCAGACGGCTCGCTCGACGAGTCGGCCAGGATGGCGAGCTTCGGCGCCGCCCTTCACGCGCGCGTCGCGGATCGGGCGGGCGAGGATGCGGCTGCCGCGTACGCCCGGGCCGTGCCGTTCGAGCACTGCTGGCTGGGTCTGGCGCGCTACCTGTCCAGGAAGAGTTGAAAGGCGTGGCGCGAACCTCCAGGTTCGCGGCATCTGTCACGATCCGCCAACCGCACCGAACGCATCCGCGTAGATCAGCCGCGCCGCCCGCTCGCCCGCTGCATCGGGCACGATGAAGGTCGCGCGGCCGCCCGCCACCTCGTGGCCGTACACCTCGATCTCGTCGCGATCGAGCAGGCCCAGGCATCGTGGGACCTCTTCGCGGACCGCGCCTCCATTGCCGACCAGCGTCAACCAGCAGCAGGTCGATTCGCTTCGAAGAGGCGTGAGTCCGGCCTCGTCGATCGAGCGCAGCAGATCCGGCCGCTTGTCGGCTGCCGCTCCCACCAGCAACTGGCCACTGCGCGCGTCGGTCACGCTCATGATCAGCCGGCGCCGCTCCCATTCGTCGAGCCGTGCGGCGTCCGCGCAGCCGGCAGAGAGGACGAGCACGTGCATCGCCGGCAGGCTCGCCACGCCGACCAGGGGCCGTTCGTCGTCGACGTCCGAGACCAGCGTGCCGGGCGCGTCCGTGAAGGTGGAGCGAACCGCGATCGGCGTGCCGCCGGCCCATCCCGCCTTCAGCGCCCGGGGGTGCACCACCTTCGCGCCGAACCGCGCCAGCGCGTACATCGACGCGTAGCTGACGCGCTGCATGATGGCCGCGCCGGGGACGACCCTCGGGTCGATGCCGGCGACGCCTTCGACGTCGGTGAAGATGTCCACGCGGTGCGCGTGCAGCGCCACGCCAAGCGCGACGCCCGACGTATCGCTGCCGCCCCGCCCCAGCGTGGTGAAGTCGAGCGTCCGCCGCGCCACGCCCTGGCCGCCGGTCACGACGGGGACGACGTCGGCCGCCATGAGGGAGTGCAGGCGGCTGGTCTCCACTTCCTCGATGTCCGCCTCGACGTGCCGGCCGTCGGTGAAGATGCGCGCCTGGACGCTCGTCAGCGCGATCGCGGGGATTCCCGCCCGCTTCAACGCCTGCGACATGACCGCGGCGGAAATCGCCTCGCCGCAGGTGAACATCGAAGTCGTAATCCGCGGGATCGACCGGGCCGCCGTCGCCGCGCAGGAGGTCGAGGAGCGTGTCGGTGGCGTAGGGGTCGCCTCTCCGGCCCATGGCCGATACGACGATCGCCACCTGCTGGCCTTCCGCCCGGGCGCGCGCCACGTGCGCGACGGCCTGCTCGCGCCGCTCCGGCGTCGAGAGGGACGTGCCACCGAATTTCTGGACGAGGATCGGAATCCGGCCCATCACACCCTCACGAGACCGTCGGCCACGAGGCGTTCGGCGATCTGCACCGCGTTGAGCGCGGCCCCCTTCCGCACGTTGTCCGCGACGATCCAGAGGTTCAGCCCATTCTCCAGGGAGTTGTCTTCGCGGATGCGGCCCACGAAGACCTCGTCGGTGTGCGCTGACGGCGCGGGCATCGGGTAGGTCCGGGTGGCAGGGTCGTCCACCACGCAGACGCCAGGCGCACGCGCCAGCAGCTCGCGAGCGTCGGCGGCGGTCAGCTTGCGCTCTGTCTCGATGTTCACCGACTCCGAGTGGCCAATCAGCACGGGAACGCGCACGGTCGTGGCAGTGACGCGGATCCCGGGGTCGCCCATGATCTTCACCGTCTCGTGCACCATCTTCCATTCTTCCTTCGTGTAGCCGCCCTCCTGGAAGACGTCGATCTGGGGGATCACGTTGAACGCGAGCTGGTACTGGAAGGTGCGCGGCTCGCCGCAGCGGCCGGTCTCGACGATTTCCCGCGCCTGGCGGAGGAGTTCGTCGACGCCGTTCTTGCCGGCGCCGGCCGCCGCCTGGTAGGTCGAGACGACGACCCTTCTGATGCGTGCGCGGTCGTGGAGCGGCTTGAGGACGACGACCATCTGGATCGTCGAGCAGTTCGGATTGGCGATGATCCCCCTGTGCCAGGCCAGGTCCTCCGGGTTCACCTCGGGCACGACGAGCGGGCACGCGGGATCCATCCGCCAGGCCGAGCTGTTGTCGATGACCACGGCTCCCTGCCGGACCGCCTTGGGGGCGAGATCCAGGCTTGCCTCGCCGCCGGCGGAGAAGATCGCGATGTCGATCCCGGTGAAGTTCGCCTCGGTGGCCTCCACGCACCGGACGGTCTGCCCGGCAAAGGTCAGCTCGGTGCCCGCGACGCTCGCGACGTCGAGCGCCCGCAGCTCGCCCACCGGGAAGCGCCGCTGCTCCAGCGTCCGCATCATCTCCGTGCCAACCATCCCCGCCGCGCCGACCACCGCGACGTTCCACGCGTGCGTGCTCACCATTGGCTCCTTGTTGCTGACGAGAGGAAGGCCGATCATAGGCCGGGGCGGCGGGCATTTCAAATCCTCGCGGCTTGACTTCGCCACCCGTCGGCGTCAGAGTCGCCGCGAACCCGCGAAGGCGTTTCACAGGAGGAACCATGATGCGACGCGTGGCATGGCAGGGAGCGTTGGTGGCGGCGATCATGTCGGCAGGCACCGCAGCCGCGCAGCCGCCCGCCCCTGCCGCCAAACCGCAACCGGTCACGGCCATCAAGGCCGGCCGCCTGATCGATCCCGACACCGGCACGGCCGCGGCAAACCAGGTCATCATCGTCGAGGGCGAGCGCATCAAGGCCGTCGGGGCGAACCTCGCCATCCCCGCCGGCGCGGCCGTCATCGACCTGTCGAAGATGACCGTCATGCCCGGCCTGGTTGACGCGCACACGCACACAACGCTCACGTACAAAGAGCAGCCGGAGAACAACTACTACTACCTGACCTATGTCATGGAATCGACGCCGCTGCGGGCGATCCAGGGCGCGTCGAACATGATCCAGCTCCTGAACTCCGGCTTCACGGTCGTCCGGGACGTCGGGAACAACGCGCTCTACGCCGACACCGCGCTGCGCCAGGCCATCGAGCAGGGCTGGCTGCCGGGGCCGACCGTCATCCCGTCCGGTCCGATGATCGGCAGCACGGGCGGGCAGTACTGGCCGACGCCCGAGATGTACAAGTACCACAACATCCAATACCCCGAGTACATCGACGCCAACAGCCCCGACGAGATCCAGCGGGCCGTGCGCGAGAACATGCTGTTCGGCGCGCGGGTGATCAAGCTCTGCATCGACTGCAAGCCCTGGGGCTACTCGGTGGATGACATCAAGCTGGCGATCCGCGAGGCGGCCGCCGGCGGCTGCAAGGTGGAAGGCCACGTCCAGACGCCCGAAGGGGCGCAGCGCGCGATCGACGCCGGCATCTACATCATCGCCCACGGCAACGCACTCACCCCCGAACACCACCGCCAGATGGCGGAGAAGGGGATCTTCCTCGCCGGCACAGACACGCCCCTCACCAACTACCGCGGCACCGAGCCGGCGTTCAAGCGGGCGGTGGACAACCTGCGCGACGCGTGGGAGAAGAAAGTTCCGCTGACCTTCTCGACCGACTTCGACTACTGGAACGATCGGATGAAGAACGAGAAGACCGGCGAGTACCTCACCCGAGGAGAGCTGACGCTCAATTTCCTCGATACGTGGAAGGCGGCGAAGATCCCGCCGGCCGATGTCGTGAAGGCGATCACCACCAACGGCTACAAGGCTGCGGACATCATCAAGGACCGCGGCCCGATCAAGCCGGGGTTCTATGCCGATCTGATCGCCCTGCCGGGCGATCCGCTCGCCGACATCGACGCGTTACGCAACGTCCAGTTCGTCATGAAGAACGGGATGGTGTTCAAGAAGGACGGCGTGATGACGCCCGAGAAGTTCTTCCACCCGGGCCCGGTCCGCACGCCCAACGGGCGCTGGACGAGGTAACCAGGTCAGAAACTGGGGGCGGGCAAGCGCGCTCCCCCTGTTGACCCCACGGTGTGGGAGGCGATAGAGTGCCGCTGCCCTGCCGCCGCCCGGAGCGCTCTGCATGCCGCACCTCGGACGTCGATGGCTGCTCCCGTGCGGGCTGGTCGCGTCGATCGCGAGCCAGTCTCCTACCCTCGACGTGCGCGAGCGACCGTCCCTCCAGGCCACGCCGACGCGGCCAAGCTACGTCATCCTCATCGACTGGGAGTCGCTCGGGCCGGAGGGCACGCGCAATGCGTGCGCGCTGGCCGGCGCGTTCGTCGACGGCCTCGATCCAGACGACCTCGTGGCGATCGTGGCCGTTCCCGGTCTCCTCGGCCGCGTCGTGCCGACTATCGATCGGCCGGTTGCGAGCGCCTCGCTCCGGTCGGTGGTCGAATCGGGGAACGCGGTCACCGGGTGGGCGGGTGCGACGTTACGGGGCCCAGCGCGTCAGGACCTGGCCCTGCTGTCCCTGTCGGTGCCCGACGCGCTGGCGATCGCCGACGGGGACATTCGTCTGCTCCAGAAGATCGAAAGCAATTACGGCATCGGGGGCGACGAGAAGTGGCGGGTCACGCACGCCGCGATGAGGGTGGCCGAGCGAAGCCGAGTTGGCGCTCCGCTCGTCCTGGGCACGACGGTTCTGCTCGAGCGGCCACGCACCGATTCGGGGCGACTCGTCGTCGTCTGGCTGACGGCACTCGGCAACACCGGGCCGGCCGCGCAATTCGAGCGGCTGAGACAGGCCGCGTCGACCACGCACGCCGCCGTGTCCGTGGTCCGGGTCCCGAACGGCCTGGTCGCCGACGCGCTCGACGACTGCCGGCGCCTGGCGAGCGAGACGGGCGGGGCGGTCATGACGGCCGACGGCGGCATCGACGCCGCCGCGAAGTCGCTCCTGGCCGTGACCCTTGGTCCCGAGCCACGTCGGCCCGATCCCGCGGGCGTCTCGGAGTTGACGTCCGTGCGCCGAGCCGCCGAGCGGCCGGCCGCGGGGTCCGCCTACGAATCGCTCGTGGGCCAATACCGAACGGGTGACGCTGATAGGGCGGTTCGTGCCCTGATCTCGTGGGCGCCGGCGCGACTGGCGTCCGAGATTCGTCCCCTGTCTTCGTCGAGTGAGCTCGAAGCCGCCGTGGCGCTGCACGCCGAAGCGGGCGTCGGCCTCGTCTCGCAGTTCGACACTCACTTCGGCATCTCGCGGCGGGCGCTCGACGCGCTGAAGAGCCGGCACCGGGGAGCCACGCTCGAGGGCCTGTGGCTGCGGGCGATGGCGGCGGGAAGCGCGCTCGATTATCCGATGGCCATCGACCGCGAGCAGCAGGCGGGCTTCGAGCGCGTGAAGCCGTCGGCGGAACGGCTGGCGCTCGCGACCGACCTCTTTCGCGCGGCGCTCGCCACCGACACGAGCGCGACGCGAACGCGGCTGCGGCTGGGGCGCGTCCTGGGCCTTCAGAACCAGGCATCGGACGCGGTGTCGCACCTCGAGCGCGCGCGCGCCGAGGCCGAGGATTCGCGTTTCTCCTACCTCGCCTCCTTGTTCCTCGGCGAGGTTCTGGAGGGCGCGGGCCAGCGCGCGGCAGCCGTCGAGGCCTACCGCGCCGCCATCCGATTGTGTCCGTACGCGCTCTCCGCGCCCCTGGCACTCGCGCACGTGCTCGAGAACGCCGGGCAGTCGGCCGAGGCGGGCGAGGTGCTGCAGAGCGGGCTCGCGGCCTCGTCGCGCGGCGCCGCCCCAGACCCCTGGTTCGAGTTCCTTTCGCGTCCGACCACGATGTTCGGGCGTGAGCTCACCGCGCTCAGGACGACGGTGCGCCAATGAGACTCCCGCAGCCGGCACTCGTGGCGGCGATCGTCGCCGGTCTGGGCGTGGCGACCGGAGCCTGGCAGTCACCGACGTTCCGCGCAAGCGTGGACATGGTGCGCATCGACGCCCTCGTGACCAGCCGCGGAAAGCCGGTCGAGGGCCTCCGGGCCTCCGACTTCGACGTCGTGGACAACGGCGTCGCGCAGACGGTCCGGACCGCCGAAGCCGACCGCCGCTTCAACGTGTCTCTCGTGCTTGACTGCAGCGACAGCGTCAAGGCCGGGCGGTTTCGCCCGCTGGTCGACGGCGTGCGGGCGCTGCTCGGCGAACTCGGCGCCGGCGAGCAGGTGGCGCTCGTGACCTTCGACAGCCGCGTCGCGGTTCGCACCGGGTTCACCGCGGAGACCGAGGCCGTCCGTCTGGCGCTCGTCGGGATCGAGCCGGGCGGCGCGACGGCGATGAACGATGCGGTGTTCACCGCGCTGCTGTCGACTCCGGCTGACGCGCGCGCGCTCGTCGTGCTCTTCAGCGACGGCGAGGACAACGCCAGCTGGCTGTCCGGTAAGCAGGTGATCGAGACCGCCCGGCGGGCCGACGTCGTCGTGTGCCCGGTCGTCGTGGGGCTTGTCGGCGAAGGGGCGGCGCGCCCGTCTCACGAGCGGTTCCTCGAGGCGCTCGCCGCCGGCACAGGAGGCCGGGTCTTCCGAGCGGAGTCGCCGGCGACGCTGCGCGCGTCGTTCGTGAAGACGCTCGCCGAGTTCCGATCGCGCTACCTCATTGGCTACACTCCAAGCGGCGTGCCCCGCGATGACGGGTGGCACCGGCTCAAGGTCGGCGTGAAGGGCCGGGCTGCAGATGTCGTGGCGAAGGACGGATACCTGTCGAGGCCGGCCCGCTGATCGACGACCTTGTCGACAGCGTCGAGCACCCGCGCGCGGCTTCGGTGGGTTGGCGTGTCTCGGACGGCGCGGGTCGCGCCGGCCTGCCGCTGGGCCGTTCTCTATCCCGAATCGCGGCCTCTCATTTAGGCCTTGGTGAGCACCGTGCAGACCGACGCGCAGATCGGACCGCCGATGTTGAACGTCGCCGCCGCCCGGGCGTCCGGCACTTGCAGTTCGGCGGGCGCCTTGCCCAGGAGCTGCTGCGCCGCCCAGCCGATCATCGCCACGCCGGTGGCGCCGATCGGGTGTCCTTTCGCTATCAACCCGCCCGAGGTGTTGATGCCGCACTCGCCCTGCGGGCTGGCCTTGCCCTCCACCCAGTAACGCGCCCCCTCGCCGGGCGACGCCTTGCCGATGACCTCGGTGCCGATGGCGCCCATCACGGTGAAGCAGTCGTGGACTTCGGCCACGTTCACGTCGGCCGGCCGGAGGCCCGCCATCGCGTACGCTTTGTTCATCGCGCGCAGCGCACCGGCCGGGTGGAGCACGTCGCGCCCTTCCTTCTTCAGCGGGTCGGTCGCCTGCGCATACCCCGCCAGTTCGACCGCGTCGGCCTTGGCGACACCGAGCCGCCGGAGGCCCTCCCCGGTCGCGAGAACCAGCGCCGCGTACCCGTCGGTAATCTGCGAGCAGTCGTAGGTCTTCAGCGGCAGGCCGTCCACCACGTAGCGGTTGATGCCCTCGATGGCCATCGCCTGGTCGATCGTGATCTGCACCTTCTGCATCTGCGCGCACGAGTTGTACTTCGCGTTCGCGTACTCCTGGACCGCGATCTGCGCCAGGTCGCGTTCAGACACGCCCCACCGCTTCATGTAGAGGTCCATGACCTCTGCGAAGATGTGCGGGAAGACGAAGACCTTGCCGGCGCGCTCGTCCGGGTGCGAGTAGTAGCCGAGCGCCTCACCGACCAGCTTTCCGTTGTGATGCGCCGACCGCTTGCAGCACCTGGCCCGTTCGCAGATTCTGGACAAAACCGGCAACGCCCAGTTGCGCGGGATTCCAACCCGAGCCAGTCGTCACTGCCTGCTTGAAATCGACCTGACCTGCATTCAATGCAATGGGTCCGATCCATTTCCGCACGACGTGATCGTGTGACAAGGTGACGCCGCGGTTCTCGCCTGCCGAAACGTTCGACGTCAGCTTGTCTTCGGTGAGCGCAACAAACAGAGCCAATGGGTCGCCGGAGCTTAGGCGCGGCGGCGGACGCTGCCACGGAAACTGCGCCAGGGCCGGTGGCTTCAGCGTGGACGCTAATGCTCGCGCGTGCCGGCTCGGCCGTGATTCGCTTCAGCTGATCACCGAGGTCGCCGCGCCAGTCGCGAACTTCCGTCCCCGAGACAAAGAAATGCGGCGTGAACGAGGTCTTGTGCCCGTTGGCGTGAACGAGCCAGCTCTGACGTTCCGAGAACTGAGGTTGAGCAAAAGGCTCCTTCCAACCGAGGTCATCCCAATAGTCCACGTGAAGCGAGATCGGGACGACCTGCTCCAAGCTGTAGTCGCGCGACGGGAACTGGCTCAATCGCTTGTCCGCCGGCGGGCAGCTCGAGCAGCCTTCCGACGTGTAGAGCTCGACCAGTGCAGTTGTCTTCGGTCCGCTCTTCACGTCGCACGCTGCCCAGCTCAGTGTCGGTGACAGAAGTGCAATTGCCAGGATCGCATTGATTCGTCGGTTCATAGCTAACCCTCAACTTATCGCGGTTTCCATTCGTCTCAGCATGAGGACGCTTCCTTACACGCGATCGAGCTCGGCTTTCGTTTCATTTGTATTAGCGCTCGCCAGGCATCTTGGTGTCCAACAGGGTTGATGACCTGAGAGTAGGCTGCGCTTGGACTACTGGTCGGACGCTCTTGTCGCAAGCCGAATGCCGGCGCCGATCAAGACGACACCGGCAACCAGCGATGCTCCGACTGCCTCGCCAAGCGTGAGCGCAGAGATCAAGATGCCCAGGCTGGGCGTCGCCAACAGAGCCATCGACATGGTGCTTGCCCGGATATGACGACCCACTTCCACGACCGCCCAATAGGCGAACGCGGTCGCAATCAGAGCCACATAGACAAGCGATGCTGCGCCATTTACTGCAATCGGCTGCGGCGCGCCCTCGACAAGGATCGCAAGAGGAAGGAGAAGGCACGCGGCGAAGGCCATTTGCCACGGGGCGAGTGCAAGCGTGCTTGCTGTGAATCGATGCGCGCGAACGATGACAATCGAGATTGCCCAGGCGGCGGCAGCGGCCAAGAGCATCGCGTACGCGAGGATTTGTTCCGCTTGCTCCGCGTGGATGGACGGCGCGGCGATAACCAGCACGCCCAGCAGTCCAAGTCCTACCCCGAACAGAGCCGCGCGCGACGCGCGTTCTTGCAAGCGCCAGGCCGCGAGCGGGACGACCCAGATCGGGGTTGAGAAGGCGAGCACGGAAGCCCGGCCGGGCGGAAGGATCGTCAAAGCAAGCGCGGTCAAGGCGGAATACGCAGCCATTTGAAAAACTCCCGAAACTGCGACCAGCGGCCAGTCCGTTCGGGGCGGAAAAGCGACGCTGCGCCGCACGCCAATGAACGCGAAGAGGCAGGAGGCTGCGATCGCATAGCGAAAGCATGCGTACCAGATCGGCGGCACCGTCGCGACGCCGATCTTGATCACCGGCCAGCTGATCGCCCAGCTCAGTATCAGGAGCGCAAGCAGAATTCGATGGTGGTACCCGCCTCTCACGCCGCCTTCCGCTTGGGCTCCCATGCCTCGGCCTTGAACTGGTCGTTGAGCGGCGTGTGAGCGATGTGGTCGACGTAGTTGTTGAACGTCTTCATGCCCACGCCGAGAAGTACTTCGATGACCTGGGCCTTCGTGTAGCCCGCCTCGAGGAACGCAGCGACATCGGCATCGGCCACGAAACCACGCTGCTCCACGGTGTTGCGCGTGAAGGTCACGAGCGCGTCGAGCTTCGCGTCGGGGAGCGGCTCGCGGCGTCGAGCCGCGTCGACCAGCGCTGCATCGACCTTCGCCATGCGCTTGGCGAGGGTCGAATGCGCCGCCACGCAGTACTCGCAGTCGTTCGCCTCGGAAACGGCGAGCACCACGAGCTGCTGCTCGACGCTCGTTAGGCTGGAATGGGAAAACGCGTCCCAGATGGCGAGCGCCCCTTGCAGCGCGGCAGGTGACTCGGCGAATACGCCGTAGAGGTTGGGAACGAAGCCGAGAGCCTGCTTGACCCCCTCGAGCAGTGGGCG
>CAVRWB010000002.1:0-684447 GCA_963724775.1 uncultured Acidobacteriota bacterium | reverse complement strand
ACAACCCGAGGCAGCCGTCGTGCGACGCATCTTTGAGCTGACGCGAGACGGGATGGGGAAGGCCGGTATTGCCAAGCGGCTGAATAGCGAGGGCGCACCGAGTCCTCGAGCACAGCAAGGGCGGCCGTCGGCGTGGTCACCGTCGTCGGTCTACGAGGTGCTGTTCCGCCTGCTGTATCGGGGCGAGGTCGTCTACAACCAGACCCGCAAGCGGCAGCGGAACGGGAAGAAGCGGCAGACGCGGCGGCCGAAGGACGAGTGGATTACCGTGCAGGCCCCCGCGCTGCGGGTCGTCACCGAGGATCTCTGGTTGGCCGCCCATGGTCGGCTGGACGCCTCGCGCGACGCGTATCTGCGGAGCACGAAGGGAAGGTTGTGGGGTAGGCCGGCGGGCGCGGGTGGGTCAGAGGCAAAGTACCTTCTGACCGGCTTAGCCGAATGTCCGACGTGCGGCGGGGTGATGATGGTGGTGAGCCGCGCCACGAAACGCCACGGACGGGAACTTTTCTACACGTGTAACAACCACCGGCGGCGCGGCGAGACGATCTGCCGCGCCGACGAGTGGTTCCCGTTGGGCACTGCCGATCAGGTCGTGCTCGATATGCTGGCGGTTGATTTCCTGAGCCCCGAGGTGGTAGAGGGCGCCCTCCACCGCGCGCTCGACCGAATCGTGGCGGCGAGCGCCGCGCAGGACGGCCGGCGCGACGGCCTCCATGAACGTCTCCGAACCCTTGACGTCGAGCTGGGCCGCCTGACTGACTCCCTGGCGGGGGGCGTTGGTGTTGTCACCATCACGGAGGCCATCGCGGCGAGGGAGGTGGAGCGCCAACGGGTGCGAGGCGAACTAGCCCTCCTGGAGTCTCTCCCCGGCGCATCGGCCGTGGACCGCCAAGAGATCCTGCAGGAGCTGGAGGCGCTGCGCCAAGACTGGTGCGGAGTCATCGACGCCAAGGGGCCAGCCGTACGCCAACTGGTCAAGGTGCTGCTCGACTCGGGCGCTCGGTATCGGTTCTACGAAGAAACGCGCAACGGTGTGAGGGGACTGCGGGTGGAAGCGAGGGGGTCACTGCGACCGCTACTGCGTGGGGACACCTGGCAACTCCTCCAGGCGGCAGCGGCGGCGGAAATCAGTGTACAAAAAATGGCGTCCCCAAGCACGGTGAGTTGGAAACAACTCGTTGGCTGGTTGCGGCAGATGGAATCCCTACGCAAAACGCTGCTCACTGCCGCCTGAACCGGAAAAACTCGAGGAAATGGTCCGAATCGGTGACTCGTTCCACTCTCCCATTTCACATTGGAACAACAGGATCTCTACAGGAACAGTCTGGACGTAAGAGCGGACCCGTAAGGACGTGGCGATTGCACACTGTGCAGTCCGCCACAACTGCGGCCAGACGGTTGGACCAACGACGTTGGCCAGACGTTTTTGTCTGCTGCCTGTCCCTGGCGCGGTCATAGATGTGCTCTACTTCGGAACGCACGTCACTGAGAGCGGAACCTCCGTCGAGGAGACATCATTCGGGTCGGTCACGCGCATCCGAACTGATCCGCTTGCAGATGTCCTGAACGTCACGTCGTAGGGCTGGTTGGCGAAGCTGAAGCTCTTTTCCTCAGATGCCGTGACATAGACCTTTGCCGTCACCGGCTGCCCTTTTGACCCGTCGCTCCATTCCAGTTGGTAGGTGAATTGGTAGGCACCCGTCTGCCGCGCCTGGCCCTTAACGCTGGTGGGGAAGCTGAGCGTGACCGGACAACTGTCGGCGTATGGGTAAGGTGCCGTGACATCAACGCCGGAGATGGTGAACGGAGCGGCTTGCGAGGGGGAGGCGGGCGTCCGGCTGGCACAACTCGTGAGTAGTAGACCTACAATGGCGACCGTCAAGAACCGGCAGGACTTCAAGAATCGCATTCGGTCCTCCCTTTATGCGCGGTCGAGCAAAGGATAGCACGAAGCCCCACAAGCCCGACGCTGCCGCCAGTCAAGCTCTCCGCACGCTGCGGATTCTTCGCGCAAACCGGATCGCTCAAAAAGGAATATGGGTTAGCCCAGTCGCCTTAACGCCTTCTGTGTCAACGACTTAATCCCTTGCTCCCTTTCCTTCGGTGCCGTCGTGCGAGGTCCGCACTTTGGGGCATCAGGCGACAACGGTTGGCCCCGCGTGGCGGTCTGCGGCGCTTCGCAGGCGTCGAGTCTCGCGTCTGTTCATTTCTGCCAGGGAACGCACGATTCGCATAACACTCCGCCGGTCCTCGTCGGTCAAATCGCTCCAGTCCCGTTCCAGTTCCTTGATGGGTGATTGAACGAGCAACTGCTTTAACTCGAGCCTGTCACCGAAGCGACGGATAGCCTTCTCCGTCCGTGCGCGTTCCCACATCGTTCGAGCGTCCAACCCCAGCACTCGACAGAGTTCCTCGTTGAAGTCGCGGGAGACGACTGGCTCGCCGACCAGCACCTTGCGGCAGTGCTCGTATGAATGGCCGGTCGCTTCCGCCAACTCGCGGATGGACATTGGCCGCTTACGAGGATTGTCGCTCGACTCCAGCTTGACTCTCACCAGATCCGCGTATGTTGGCTTTCCTGGCATCAGTCCTCCGAGCGAGGAGTATAACACAAAGAACATGTGCCCCACATAATAGGTGACATGCACACACAGTAGGGGTATACTCAGCCTCTGTCGCGGTCCTAATTCGAGGCAACCGCGACGCTCTGCCCCTTCTCATGCCACCACCACTAACAGGGACGCAAATGAGGCACCTGACAATTGAGCAGTGTCGGAAAGCTCTACCGGCACATTGCGACTTCTCGGACGCGGAAGTAGAGGCGCTCAGCAACTACTTCTACACCGCTGCGCTGAGCGGAATCGAGCTGTTCGAGCGCCTTCCATTGCTGCTGGATGAACCGGCAGAGGAATTCGGACCACCAGAACTCGACGACTAGCAGGGGGAGGCTGGGCCATGTGGGCAGTCATCTACTGTCGCGTATCAACGAAGGAGCAACTCGACAATCTCAGCCTCTCGACGCAGGAGAAGGCGTGCAGGGAGTACTGTCGTCGCAACGACTGGGAAGTCGGAAAGGTGTTCCTCGAGAAAGGCGAATCGGCGAAGACCGCCGACAGAACCGAACTGACGAACCTGCTGGAGTTCTGCCGAAAGAACAAAGGCAAGGTCCACACGGTCGTCGTG
This sequence comes from uncultured Acidobacteriota bacterium, assembly GCA_963724775.1. Lineage (GTDB taxonomy): Bacteria > Acidobacteriota > Vicinamibacteria > Vicinamibacterales > Fen-181 > CAVRWB01. Next base: position 681,264 of record CAVRWB010000002.1, on the reverse strand, counting down.
TATGCGCTCAACCGCTTCGCCCGTCTGAACTACCATCACCATGCACTTCGGGCGCTCTTGGCGAAGACTAGGGTGACTCTCCGTTCCGTCACGGAGCCGATTGACGATTCGTCGACCGGGAAGCTGATGGAGGGAGTGCTGTCCTCCTTTGCCGAGTTCGACAACAACGTGAGGGCCGATAGGACTACTGAAGGCATGAAGGCGGCGCTCGCGGACGGGCAGTGGCCTTGGCAGGCTCCCCTTGGCTATCTGCAGCCAGCGATGCGCCATGATCCTGTTGCAGCACCGCTTGTCGCAAGCGCCTTCGCGTCAGTCGCTGGTGGCACGCGGCGCGACGAGGTGCTGCGGGACGTCACCCGTGCTGGCTTGCGGACGAGGAAAGGGGCAAAGCTCAGCGTCCAGAGTTTCAACAACCTGCTTCGCAATCCGCTCTACACCGGGAAGATGGTGGTCGAGGACTGGCACGTCGAAACTCAGGGAATCTTCAAGCCAATCGTCGCCGAGGACGTTTTCCTCCGAGTGCAGGCGATGCTCGGAGGGCGAAAGCTGTCTGCGAGGGCTTACCTTCGCGGCAATCCCGAGTTCCCTCTCCGACACTTCGTCCGCTGTGGAGTGTGCGGAAAGCCGCTCACTGGGTCAAGTCCGAAGGGCCGGAACGGGACGCGGTATCCGTACCTACCACTGCCCGAGTCGAGACTGTGGTGTAAATGTGAGAAAGGAGGTGCTGGAGGGTCGCTTTCTCGACCTGATGGCCCGGCTTACTCCGAAACAGGAGTATCTCGTTCTCTTCCAGCGCATCGTCCTCGATACCTGGAAGCAGAAACAAGGGGAGGCCGGAGTGACACGAGCGACTCTGGAGCGGCGCATCGACGACCTGAAGGAGAAGAAGAACCGGCTCGTCGATGCCTTCGTCTATCGTGCCGCCATCAACGAGGAAACATACCGCGAACAGATGGAAGAACTGGAAGAGAGACTGACGCTGACGGACATCGAACTGCAGGACGCGAAGACCGAGGAACTCGACGTGGAGGCGTTGCTCCAGTTCGCCCACGCGGTGCTCCAGGACGCTGAGCGCCTATGGGTGGAGTCGCCCCTGGAACACCGGCAGCGCCTTCAGGAAGTGATGTTCCCGGAAGGTCTGTCCTACACCGAGGACGGAGAATTTGGAACCGCCGTAACCTGCTTCGCTTTCAACGTCTTGCCGGAAGATTGGAGGGAGATCGAGATGGTGGCGTCCCCAACGGGATTCGAACCCGTGTTTTGGCCTTGAAAGGGCCACGTCCTGGGCCTCTGGACGATGGGGACGTCCGGGAGAGAACCTCCAAGTCTACCATCCGGCCGGAACTCGCGGCAAGCCGAGTCGGCGGTCGTCTGACCTGCCCCGCACGTGAATGACCCGCCCGCACGTGAAGGAAAGTGTCTTCCCTACCGCGCTGGCCGCACCTTCGCCTTTAGCTCCTCGAACCAGTTGAGGACGACTCGAATCTCCGTTGCGCCAGGACCTCCGCTCAGGCCCGCCGTGGCGACCGCCAGGATGCGACCGTCACGCAGGATCTCATACGGCCGCGGACTCGCAGGAGGAGCAAGACCGAACCGCCGGGTGACAGCCACCGGCGCGCCAAACGCGAAGGTCGGTTCGGTCCTCACTGGGACAGCCATGAACTGGCTGGGAGCGGGGATGTAGAACAGCTCCTTGCCATCCGGTGACCACGAGGGGCGCCCCCCGCGCCCGATCTGGAACTTGGCCCCGGTCGGCGGGTACGGCTGGACATACGTCGTGGCTTCCCCCGAGCCGGCCTGTCCTGCCTGGTAAGCCACCCACCGGCCGTCCGGGGAGAAGACGGCATCCGTCGGGAACACCTCCGACACGACGTCCGCGAACGGGGCGGCCTTCCGGTCGCGAACCGAGAACGTCCAGAGGGACGCGCGCGAGTCCTTGTTCACGCTGAACAGGAAGACACCGCTCCGGGGCGACCATGACTCGGGCACGTGCGAGGTGCCGGGCTCCGGCGTGGTGAGACGTTCGGCTGGTCCGCCATCCACCGGCTGCCAGAAGATGGCGGGGGCGCCGTCGCGATCCGATTGAAATGCCACGTGGCGGCTGTCGGGAGCCCAGATGGGAAGGCGGTTGTTGCCGTCGAAGGTCAGTCGCCGCACCGAGCTCTTGCCGGACAGCTCGTAGAGCGAGACCGCCGCTTGCCTGCCGTCGGTCGTTTCGAGCGCCAGCCACTTTCCGTCCGGTGAGACGCGCGGGAACAAGTAGATGCCGGGGGGAAGGTTCAAGGCCTGTGCGTTGCCCTTGCGATTGAAGAGAAACAGGTCGTCCCGCCCCGCCCGTGCCGGCCCGGGCACGTAGGCCAGGGTACCCGACGCAGAGACTGCGAACTGGGCCTGCCCGCCAGCACCCGCGGCCGCCCGGCCCACTCCCTCAACCACTGGCACGGCCCCGCCGGTCACGGCAAGCTTCGCGAGGTCGAAAGGCACCGCCATGATCGTTCCCTCGACCGTGTAGAGGATGTGGCCTGTCGGAACGTACCGGGCATCACTGCCGCCGGCAATCAGGGTCTTACGGTGGCCGGTCGCGATCGACTGGACGACGATCTCCGCCTTGTCCCAGAAGTTGGATGACGGGAGAGCGGCGCGGGCGAGCGTGAACAGGACCGAGTCGCCGTCAGGCAGCACTTGCCCCGCCTGAGCCAGGCCCTCAGCGGGATTGAGACTGACGAGGACCGCAGGCTTCCCGCCGTTCGGCGAAACCCGGACGATGCTCCTGCTCGGCTGCACGAAGACGATCCCATCATCGCCCCAGTTGATGCCAAAGGGAGCGGGTGCCGTCTGGCACACCGTGACGGGCACGCCTCCTGCGGATGCGATTCGCTTCAACTCATCGTCGAACCAAAAGACGATCGAACCGCCATCCGGCGAGAACACCGGATGGATCCCCCCGTCCGCGCCCGTGATCGGCCGCGACTCGAAATCCGACAGGGACCGGAGGAAGAGTCGGCCCCCGGCAGCGTAGACGAGCTGCCTACCGTCCGGTGAAACGGCGACAGCCCCGCGCGCCATCGACAGCTCGCGTCCCTCGGGCGCGTGAAGCAGTAGCCGGGTCACCGGCCGCGGTTCCGCCTTTCGGCTCCAGACGAATGCGGCCGCGCCTGCCGCGATTGCCGCCAGCGCGAGCACGACCGCCGCGGGCGCCCACCACCGGCGGCGCGCCTGCCGTCCCGGGGCGGATGGCGCCGAGACAGGCTGGGGATGCTTCAACACGAAGAGGGCGGTCGAGATGTCGCTGATCCGGTCCTGCGGTGCCTTCTCGAGGCACCCTTCCAGGAGGGCACGGATTGTCGTCGGCAGCGCAGGGGGCAAGGCTGCCCACGCGGGAGCGCCGCGGAGCACGTCGGCCAGCGTGTCGCCGACGTTGTCGCCGTCGAAAGCCCGCCGGCCGGTCAGCATCTCGTAGAGCACGCAGCCGAACGCCCAGACATCGCTCCGCTTGTCGGCGGCGCGTCCCCTCGCCTGCTCGGGACTCATGTATGCGGCGGTCCCGAGGAGTGCCTTCAGCCCAGTGAGAACGACCGGCGAGGTCATTGTCGGCGAGTTTGCCGGATCCCCGCTGCTCACGCCCGAAGCGTCGTAGGCCTTTGCCAGGCCGAAGTCGAGCACCTTGACCGTGTCGTCCGAGGTCAGCGCGACGTTCGCCGGCTTGAGATCGCGGTGCACGATCCCTTTCTCGTGCGCCGCTTCGAGCGCCTCGGCGATCTCGCGTGCGATGGCGAGCGCCTCGTCCACCGGCAGCGGGCCGCGGGCGATGCGGTCAGCCAGCGTCTCGCCCTCGATCAGCTCGAGCACGAGGAAGCGGTGGCCGTCCGCCTCTTCCAGGCCGTAGATGCTCGCAATGTGTGGGTGATTCAGCGCCGCGAGGAGCTGGGCCTCCCGCCGGAACCGGGCGACCCGCTCCGGGTCCTCGGTGAAGGCGGCCGGAAGCGTCTTGAGGGCCACCTCCCGTCCCAGCCTGGTGTCCCGCGCCCGGTACACCTCGCCCATGCCCCCGGCGCCGAGCGCGGCGAGAACCTCGAAGGAACCTAGGCGAGCGCCTGGACCGATCGTCATTCGGGTACAGCAGATTATAGCCTGCCGCACGATCACCGCGACGATGCGGGCGCCGCGCGAGCGGCTTCCTCCGCCTGCCACAAGTGCCGCTGCTGATGGCGCGCGAGAATGGACAGCGTCGCGAACAGGTTGTAGCGCACGCGCGCGTTGAAGGGGCTCGCCAGCTTCACCGCGCCCAGCGGTAGACCGTCCGCCGCCATCACCCACGCGATCTGTTCGTCCTGCAGGCGGTCGAACTCCGCAACCAACTCGGCGGCCGAACCAGGCTGGTGCGGGACGAAGGCCGCCGTCGTCTTCGTGCGGAACTTGCCCGGCCGGCTCAGGACTCTCCAGAGCAGACCTCCAAGCAGCCCGCGGCTGTGGCGCCCGGCGGAAGGGACTGCGCTCGATTCCTGCAGCCGCCGGCCGCGTTCGAGCGCGTCCAGGACCAGCGGCCGAAACGCCCCTGTCGTGAGGTTCAGGTGCGCCACGCATTCTGCGACGGACCAGCGCTCCGGTCCCGGCCGCTGCGCCCACCGTTCGGGCGCGACGACATCCGCCAGGCGATGGAGCCGCTCGCTGCCGTTTCGAAACTCTGTGACGATCGCCTCGAGTTGAGGATGCATAGTCAAGGCTCCGGCGGCGGGCTGGCGTGGAACGTCACCGGCTCGCACAAGTGGCGATCGTAGCCCAGCGCCACGAGCTCGCGGAACGCCTCCCACACGTCTCCGGGAATGTCCTGCGGGATTTGGAACCCCCTGGCAGGGTAGACCTGGATCCGCTGCAGGTCGCCCACCATGATGCTGATGACATCGTCCGGGGTCAGCGTCTCGTTGGAATAACGCTCGAGGTACGCGTCGAACGACACGCGCGGGGACGTCACGACAACCTGCTTGCCGGGCCAGACCTTCTGGAACGTCGCGAAGCTGCGCCGCTCCATGTAAGGCTTCTGCACCAGGATGAACGACCGCGGGTCCAGCCCGCGCGCGGCCAGCAGGCGCCGGGTGAACGCGACGTTCTCGCCGGTGTTCGTCGACTGGTTCTCGACGAGGATCCGGTCGCGCGGCACGCCCATCGCCGCCGCAATGCAGGCGAACTGGTCCGCCTCGGGCTCGTTCCACAAATGCCTGGTGATGGTGCCGAGCCCGCCGGAGAAGATGAGCAGGGAGGCCCAGCCATCGAGGAACAGCTCCGCGCCTCGCTCGGCGACACCCTTGTCGTGGCTGCAGAGGACGAGGATGGCCTCCGCCGGCACGAGATCGTGATGGAGCTGGTGGTAGTGCCAGAGCGTTTCAGCCAGTTGTCGGACGCGCGCGTTCATGGTGAAGGAACACGAAGCAAGGGCACCTGGGAGCACAGGCTCAACGCCGGCGCGACCTCGTCGAACACCGCGAACATGGACTCGACGAGTTCCTGGCCGGAGGTCGCGCGGACATCGTCCTCGCCGAGCGCGTAGTACACCTGGAAGCCGCACCAGTGTCTCCCAGCCGCTTTCTCGAGCGCCGTCCGCATGCGAGTGGGTGGAGGGAGCCCGGGACCGGTGAACAGGTGCGGGTCGCTCCAGCTGCCCGCGTGAATCTGAAAGCCCTCGTCGGCCAGCCGCGCGAACTCGCGCATCAGCGGCTTGCGCGGAGCGAGCCCGGCGAGCAGCCGGTGCCAGTCCCAGTCCGGCCGGAGCCGGCACTCGGCGAAACCCGCCGGCGCGCGGAGGTACCCTCGCTCCACCTGCATGCCGCATTTGAATCGGCGCTCGCCGGTTTCAACCGAGATGAAGAACTTCGAACAGCCGAAACTGACCCCGCTCGAAATCGGCTTGGCCGCGCGGTTCTCGCGCGCGAGATAGCCGATCCACTGCCAGTACACACCGCGCCCCCAACGCTCGGTCACGAACGGCGTCCGGAAGCGCGACTCGAGGCCTGCCTTCAGGATCCGCGTGATGCGCTCGTGGGGCTCGAGGTTCCCGACGTGGATGCCGCGGTCGAAATCGAGAAACGACGAGCGGAAGCCGACCGGGCCGGCTGCCCAGCCGGGGTCTACCGTGGCGCGCAGGGCGGAATCTGCCATCGAGGAAGTGTAGCGCAGCGAAGTCGGGGACAGGCGGGACGCGAACCACGACAGGCGGGACGCCGTCCTACCGAACCACGACAGGCGAGACGCCTGTCCTACCGAGGGACGTCCGTCGTGCCGGTCGGGCCGACGCCGGTGACGTGGAGCACGACGCCGCCGTCCTTCGCCCAGCTGAAGTGCGGCCGGCCGGCCTGCTCCGTGTAGACGCTGCCCGGCGGGAGCGCCTTCATGGTCTGCTCGTCGAGTTTCTCGCCGACGCCCACGTAAACGGTGCCGCCCAGCACCACGACGATGCGATCCTCCGGGTGGGAGTGGGGAAGCACGCGCGTGCCGACAGGCATGCGGACCCGTATGGCATAGGCGCCGGGCTTCGTCGAATCGCCGACCACCGCCGCCTGGTAGGTGCCGTTCGGCATCAGCGAGAACTTCAGCTCAGTGGGGACGATCTGCACGAGCGCCACGCCGGACTGCGCCAGGGCCACCGCGGCGCTGATCGCCAGGAACAGGGCCGCTGCGGCGGCGAAACGGGACGATGACGTCATCGGGACTCCTCGATGGGGCGAACGACGGAGACGTTATGACACGGGGGCGCATGCCGGTGCAAGAGTGGACGAGTGGAACCGTGCACGAGTGCAAGGTGCAAGGGTGCACGTCACGGGGGTGCAAGATGTAAGGTGCAAGGTGCAAGGTGCAGGTCACGGGGGTGCAAGGTGCAAGGCGCACGGGGCAAAGTGCAGGCGCGTGCGCAGCCGGGCCTGCAACAACTCCCGGTTCTCAGTGGTGCGGTGAAATCGCAGAATTCGATAAATCGGTAAATCGCAAAATCGGCAAAATCGGGATGGGACCGGTGCGCGGTGCAGCGGCCGAAGAGCCGAGCCGAAAAGAGGGTGGGAGCTGCATGTGGACGAGAGACTGTGGCGGATGGTGACGGCGGCGGCGGGTGCGGCCGCCTGTGCCTGCGCCGGGTTGGCGGCGAGCATGCCGGTGGCAAGCCTCACCGCCGCACAGACGGAGGAGATCGTTCGGGCGCACAACGGCTGGCGCCAGCGGGTTGGCGTCCACCCGATCCGCTGGTCGCCGGAGCTTGCCGCCCTCGCCCAGTCGCGAGCCGAACGCATGGCCGCCCACGGTTGCCGTCTCGACCACGGAAAGCTGCCGAAGGACACCGGCGAGAACCTGTTTGGAGCCAGCGCGCTGCGTGGGGCTGGACCGCACGACGCCATCGTCGCGATTTCCCCGACGGAAGTGGTCGACGCGTGGGCGTCGGAAGCGCGCGACTACAACTACTCGAAGAACAAGTGCGCGTGGGGCAAGCACTGCGGCCACTACACGCAGGTCGTCTGGCAGGCGTCGAAGCAAGTGGGGTGCGGGAAGGCGATCTGCCCGTCGCGCGGCCAGGTGTGGGTGTGTGACTACCGGCCGCCGGGAAACTGGAAAGGGAAGAAGCCGGTACTGACAAGTGAGAACGGAGAAGTTGGAACTGAGAACGTAGAACGTAGAATAGAACGTAGAACGTGTCCCGCTTCGACCCCACCCACGTTCAACGCCGAGACGCCGAGCACGCAAAGAGGATCATTCAGATCGTCTGATTCTCTGCGTCCTCCGCGCCTCGGCGTTGAGTTCTTCGAGCCCTCGGCTTTAGGTACAAGAACATCGGCTTGCCGAGCATGTCGCGGACACGCGGGCGGTAGTCCTCCTTGTCGTAGAGCGCCGTGACGTCCACGCGCTTCTTGCCCGCCACCACCATGTCCAGCGGAACCGTCGTGTAGATGCCCTGCTGGAGCGCCACCATCCGGCCCGTGTGGCCCATCGCGACCTGATCGAGCGCGAGCGACCCGTACGACACGGCCACCATGCGGTCGAGCGAATCCGGCGCGCCGGACCGCATGATGTAGGCCAGCTGCTCGTACATGATGTTCACGCCGGCCCGCTTGCGGATCTCCTGCGCCACCAGGTAGCCGATCCCTCCCAGCTTCTTGTGCCCGTATGCGTCCTCTTCGCCGGACTGGATGATCTCGCCGCCCTTCGGGTGGGCCCCTTCGGAAATCGTGAGCAGCGCGTAGTTGGACGGGTTGCGGCCGCGGTCCTCCACGAGCAGGCGGACCAGCTTCTCCAGGTCGAACGGCACCTCCGAGATGACCGCGCGGTCCACGTCGGACAGGTACGCCGCGTAGAGCGACGTCTCGCCCGAGTTCCGGCCGAACAGTTCGACGACGCCGATGCGCTCGTGGGAGCCGACCGATGTGCGGAAGTTGGTGATGGCATCGACCGAGCGGGTGACAGCGGTGGAAAAGCCGATGCAGTAGTCCGTTCCGAACACGTCGTTGTCCATCGTCTTCGGGATGGCGACGACGCGGTAGTCCTCCTGGTGGAGGCGGCTGGCAAAGCTCAGCGTGTCGTCGCCGCCGATCGGGATGAGCGCCTCGATGCCCAGGTAGTCGAGGACGCGCAGCACGTGCCGGGTGCAGTCGATGCGCCCGTCCGGGCGCGTGGCACGGTCTTCCGCGCGCACCCACGAGGGAACGTCCTCGGCCTTGACGTTGCTCGGGTTCGTGCGCGACGTGTGCAGGATGGTCCCGCCCGTGCGATCGAACGTGCGCACGCGGTCGGGCGCCAGCGCCATGGTCCACGTTTCGCGCGACGCGGGATCGTCGGGGTTGATGTTGAGAAGGCTGAGCCAGCCGCGCCGGAGGCCCACGACCTCGATGTCGTGGTTGCGCGCGCGCAGGGCCACCGCCTTGATTGCGACGTTAAGGCCGGGAACGTCGCCGCCGCCCGTCAGGATGCCAATGCGTCGTGTCGCCATCAGGGGGATCTCCGTAATTCCGAGTGCCGCAGTGCCGGATGCCGAATGCCGAATGCGAGTGCAAGGCAGTCGGCACTGGCAGGTGTTGTTCGTGCTCTACTTGCCCAGGGAGGCCAGCCAGGCCGAGGCCGCCTCGCGCGCCGCGGCCGTCGCGTCCTTGCCGGCCCGATAGCACAGTTTCCACTCGGACGACTTCGCCTCGTAGGCCGGGTTGGCGAACCGCTGTTTGTTGCCCGGCGCCGGCGTGAGCGCGGCGGCGAAATCCACGTCCTTGCTGACCTCGAGGAACTGCCGGAGGCGCGACGCGATCAGCGCGTTCGCGTCGGCCGGATACCGCTGATTGTAGCGGGCGACGGACTCGTCGTACTGCTTCTGGTCCTCGGCGATCTGCATCTCGAGCGACTGCCGCATCATCGACGCGTACTTCGGGTCGGCGTCGCGCTTCGCGTTTTCAGTCTCCATCTGCTTGATGGTCGCCTCCATCTGCGGCCTGATGTTGGCGGGCATCTGCGGCAGGTTCTTCTTCGCCTCGTCGATCCCCTTCTGCTGCTCGGCTTTCAGCCGCGCAAGCTCCGCGTCCACGGTCTTGGCTTTCAACGGCCTCGGTGCCGCGCCGGCCCGCTCCTTCTCGTACTCCGCCTTGAAGGCGGGCGAGACGGTGTAGGCCCGGGCCCAGTCGAACGCGCCCTTGACGAGCGCGGCCCGCGCGGCCGGGGCCGCAGCCTTGAACGACTGCCGCGCCGGGTAGACGTTCACGTTGCCGTTGATGAGCGCGTAGACGATGTCCCGCTTCGCGCCCGTTTCCTGGACGCCGAGGTTGGCGAGCGTGTTCTGCGCGAGCGCGACGGCCATCCAGCCGGCCGCGACGGCCAGGCACGCCCCAGCTGACGCGAGCTGACGAGTCCGCATGATGCCTCCCAAAACGCGATTTGAGCCGTGAGGGCAATACCACTCGATCATATCGGCGGGAAGGGGGCCGGCTCAAGCGGTGATAAAATATGCGCTTCGTGTCGATGGGCCGGTAGCTCAGTGGTAGAGCACCTGACTTTTAATCAGGTGGTCGTGGGTTCGATCCCCACCCGGCTCACCAAGACATTCACGCTGTCAGGCTTTAGGCTCTGGGCTCCAGGCTCCCGGGTCGGCCCCCGCCATTCGCCGATCGTCAATCGCCAATCGCCAATCGCACTTCATTCGCCCATTCGTCAGTGTCCTTCCCCTCCCCGGCTGCTCGCCCGGCCCCTTCCGGTTTACACTGTTCTCGGGTTCCTTCTCATCACACCAGGGGAGACGATGCGTCAACAGCAGGAGGCGGGGCTGGTGGAACGCGATGGCGCCCGAAGGCCCGATGCTGCGGACGAGACGGTGCTCGATGCCTTCCGGCGATGGGGCTACCTCGAGGCGCGCCTCGACCCGCTCGGCCTCGTGCAGCCGGTCGCCCATGCGGAGCTGGGCGCGCAGGGCGAGGCGGCGGCGCGCGCGCGCGCCTGGTATTGCGGCCCAATCGGCGTCGAGTTCATGCACATCCCCGACCCGGCCCGGCGCCAGTGGGTGCAGGAGCGGATGGAACAGCCGACGCCGGAGGTCGACACCGCCCGCGTGCTCGAGCGGCTCGTGCGGGCCGACCTGTTCGAGGAAGTGCTCCACGGCCGCTACCCGGGCTCCAAGCGGTTCTCGCTGGAGGGCGTCACAGGCCTGATTCCACTGCTCGACGAGGTAATCGAGGAGGCCGCCGCGCGCGGCCTGGACGAGGCGCTCATCGGCATGAGCCACCGCGGCCGTCTCAACGTCATGGTCCACATCGTCGGGCGGCCGGTGGCCGACGTCTACGCCGGCTTCGAGGACGCCGACCCGAGGAGCGTGCTCGGCAGCGGGGACGTGAAGTACCACATGGGCGCGACCGGCAGCTACCGGACGCGCGCCGGCCGCGACGTCCGCGTGAAGCTGGTGTCGAACCCGAGCCACCTCGAGGCGGTGTACCCGGTGGCGCTCGGCCGCGCCCGCGCGCGGCAGGTGCGCGAAGGCGAGGGGGCGCGCCGGCGAATCATGCCGATCATCCTGCACGGCGACGCCGCCTTCGCCGGCCAGGGCATCACGGCGGAGGCGCTCAACTTCGCGGATCTCCCGGGCTTCACCGTCGGCGGCGCGCTGCACGTCGTCGTGAACAACCAGCTCGGCTTCACGACGCCCGATCGCGAAACCCACTCGCCCGGATTCTCGACCGATGTCGCGCGCCGCCTGCCGATTCCCATCTTCCACGTCAACGGCGAGGACCTGCCGGCCCTCGCACGCGTCGCCCGACTGGCCGCCGAATTTCGCTACGACTTCGGCGGCGACGTCGTGATCGACATGATCGGCTACCGGCGACACGGCCACAGCGAGGTGGACGACCCGACGATCACGCAGCCGCGGATGTACCGGGCGATCAAGGACCACCCGCCCCTGTGGAAGGTGTACGCGGAAGCGGCGCGCGTGGACGCCGGCGACCTGCCGGCTCGCGTCAAGACGGAGTACGGCCAGGCGCAAGAGGACGCGAAGAAGATGGGCGAGCGCGTCGTGCTGGCGCAACTGCCCGCCTACTGGTCGCGCTTCCAGGGCGGCTGCCACAACGCGTCGTTCGAGGTGGACACGGGCGTTGCGAAGGACCACCTCGCAGCGGTCGCCGCGGGATTGACGTCGTGGCCCGACGGGTTCGGTATTCACCCGAAGATCAAGAAACTGCTCGAGCAGCGGGCGGAGATGGCGGCCGGCCAGCGGCGGCTGGATTACGGCATGGCGGAGGCGCTGGCCTTCGGAACGCTGCTGGCGCAGGGGGTATCCATTCGCCTTTCGGGCCAGGACAGCGAGCGCGGGACGTTCAACCAGCGGCACGCGGTGCTCGTGGACGTGGAGACCGAACAGAAGTACATCCCGCTCAACCACGTGACGGCCGGACAGGCGCGGTGCGAGATCTACAACTCGACGCTGTCGGAAGCCGCGGTCCTTGCCTACGAATACGGGTTCAGCCGCGACTACCCGGAAGCGCTCGTGCTATGGGAGGCGCAGTTCGGCGACTTCGCCAACAACGCGCAGGTGATCATCGACCAGTTCCTCAGCGCCGGCGAGGACAAGTGGGGCCTGCTGTCGGGCCTGGTGCTGCTGCTGCCGCATGGGTACGAAGGGCAGGGGCCGGAGCATTCGAGCGCGCGCATCGAGCGGTTCCTCCAGCTGGCGGGAGAGGACAACCTGCAGGTCTGCCAGCCGTCCACGGCCGCGCAGTACTTCCACATGCTGCGCCGGCAGGCGGTGCGCGCCTGGCGCAAGCCGCTCGTCGTGTTCACGCCGAAGAGCATGCTGCGGCACCCGTCCTCCGCATCGCCGGTCGAGGAGCTGACGCACGGCCGTTTCCAGACGGTGCTCGGCGACGCGGACGCTCCGGCCGGCGTCCGCCGAATCCTGGTCGCCACCGGCAAGATCCTCCACGAACTGCGCGCGGAGCGGCAGCGGCGCGGCGATGGGTCGACAGCGATTCTCGGCCTCGAGCAGCTCTACCCGTTCCCGATGACGCCGCTGACGCAGGCCATCGCGCACTACCCGGACGCGCGCGAACTGGTATGGGTGCAGGAGGAGCCGAAGAACATGGGCGCGCAGTTCTACGTCCTGCCGCGCCTGCGTGCGATCTTCAAGCGGCCCGGCGTGGTGTCGGTCAAACGCCGGGCGTCGGCCAGCCCGGCGACGGGATCCGGCAAGGCGCACACGATGGAGCAGAACGCGCTGCTCGCGCTCGCGTTCACGACCATCACCCAGGAAGACGATTAGCGGACAGCGGACAGCAGACAGCAGACCTCGGGAATGTTTTCGGGTGCGTATCCGGTGTAGACCGGCGAAGAGCTCGGCGAAGCCGAAAACTTTCCCGAGGTCTTCCTCGCCGGGTGCGTATCCGGTGTAGACCTGCAAAGAGCTCGGCAAAGCTTCGAAGACTTTCCCGAGGTCCTAACCCAGAAGGAGTGCTCCCATGAAGACGGTTGGCAGGATGGCGTTCTTGTCGGCGGCGGTCGTTGCGATGGCGGTCACGGTCTGGGCGCAGGCGCCGACGAGCGGCGGGACCAAGCACCCGACGACCACCGCTGGCCAAGGGCAGGGCCAGGGGACGGGGCACGGCATGGGCTCGATGTCGGGCGGCGGGCCGATGGCGGCACTCGGCAAATTGAACCTCAGCGACGATCAGATGCAGCAGGTGCACAAGCTCATGGCCGATTCACAGCCGCAGCAGCATGCGGACATGGAGGAGATGCGGAAACTGCACGAGCAGCTGCGCGACCAGGTCTTCGCCGACAACGGCCCGACGGGCAACGCGACCGCCACACTCCAGCAGATCGGCGCGATCCAGGGCCGGATGATGCAGGCGCACCTGGCGATGGCCGAGAAGCTCTCAGGGATCCTGAACGCCGACCAGCGCAAGCAGCTGCGCGAGATGCCGATGGGCGACCTGATGGGGATGATGGACGGGCACATGGGCGGCCCGGGCGCGATGAAGCACCCGACGGCTAAGAAGTAGCCGAGGGACAGAGAGTAGGCAGATAGGCAGTAGGCATTAGGCAGTAGGCAGTTCTGCTTGGTGAACTGTCTACTGCCTTCTGCATACAGCCTACCGTCAGAGGATCTTCTGTCCCAGCGCCGAGAGCGCCAGTTCCGTTCCCAGGATTGCCGTTGCGTTCTGCGTGTCGAGGATCGGGTTGACCTCGACGAGGTCGAGCGACCCGAGCTGCCGCGAGTCCGCGATCATCTCCATCAGCGTGTGCGCCTCGCGGTAGTCGAGGCCTCCCTTGACCGGCGTGCCTACGCCAGGCGCCACGGCCGGGTCGCAGGCGTCGAGATCGAACGACACGTGCAAATGTGCGCCGCCCGTGCCGGCGATCGCCAGCGCCTGTTCGGCGACGGCCGCGATCCCCATGCGGTCGATATCCTTCATCGTGAAGACGCGGACGCCGGAGGCCTGGACCATCTCGCGCTCGCGGTGGTCCAGGTTTCGAATCCCGATGAGCACGGTCCGCTCCGGCAGGACCTTCGGGGTGAACCCGCCGATGCACGCCAGCTCGCGCGGCTCGCGCCCCAGGATGGCCGCCAGCGGCATGCCGTGGACGTTGCCGCTGCCGCTGGTCTCGGGCGTGTTCATGTCGCCGTGCGCATCCACCCAGAGCAGGCCGATCGGCCGGCCGACGCTTCGCGCGCGGGCCGACGCCGCCGCGACGCTGCCCGCGCCGATGCTGTGGTCGCCGCCGAGGACGAGGGGCAGCGCGCCTGCCTCGAGGCTCTCGAGGGCCGACGCGAACAGGCTCTCGCACACCGCGGCGATCTCCGCGATGTACTTCTTCCTCGGGTCGCCGCTGCCGCGTGTTTCGGGGATCGGGGCGGCGATGTTGCCCTTGTCCGTCACGGCGTAGCCGAGGCGGCCGATTGCCTCGTCGATGCCGGCAATGCGCAGCGCGGACGGGCCCATGTCCACGCCCCGGTGGCCGGCACCGAGGTCCATTGGGACGCCGATGATGTGGATGTTCATTTCTTGTACGAAATCGAGATGCCTTCGCCGGACGGCGTGACGATGGCCGTGAGGAGAGCCGGGCTGCGCTCGATGGCCTCGAGGAAGTCGGGCATCTCCTTGCCCTTGTTCACCACGTTGTGCGCGAGGAAGATCCCGCCCCGGTCCATGCGCGGCAGCACCATGTCCAGGAACCGCTTGTAGTCCTTCTTCCAGGCGTCGAGGAACACCAGGTCGAAGGTGCCCGGCGACCTTCGGGATTTCCTTGAACGCGTCGCCGTGCACCACCTGCACGATGTCCGAGAGGCCCGCGCGGCGCACGTTGTCGGCGGCCTCCTTCGCTCGGACCGGATCGTATTCGATCGTCACGAGCCGTCCGCCGGTCTCGCGCAGGCCCAGGCCAATCCAGATGGCGCTGTACCCGCTCGCGCCGCCGATCTCCAGGGCGCGCTTGGCGCGCGTCGTGGCGGCCATGAGGCGCAGGAACTTCCCGTCTTCCTCGGACACCGCGAGCATCCCGGTGTCGGCCTGCTTGATCGACCTGAGGAGCCGGTCGAGCTCGGGTGTGACGCGCGGAACCGGCGGCTGGCACTGATGCGGGCCGGCCGGGCGCCTGGCGCACCGCCGCGAGGAGCGCGGTCGCCGCGACAATCATGGTAAGGAAAACAAGCGCGCGGCGGATGAAGACGTAACGAGTCATCTTGGTCATGGTCGCAATGAGATCAGGTTGCGGTTTCTCAGTTCTACGTTCTCAGTTCTACGTTCTCAGTTCTACGTTCTCAGTTCTCACTTCTCCTCAGCCACTCCGCCACCTGCCCCCCGGTGGCCCTGCCGTCCGCCACGCAGTCCGGCACGCCGACGCCGCGAAAGCCCGAGCCGGTGACGAACAGTCCGGGACGCGCGGCCAGGCGCTGCTCCATCGCGGCCACCAGGTCCAGGTGGCCCACCTCGTGCTGGGCGTTGGCGCGCGTCCAGCGGTGCAACCGCGCGATCGACGGCCGCCCCGTGATGTGGAGAAGCGAGGCGAGATCCGATTCCGCCGCCCCCGAGAGATCCTCGTCGTCGCGCAGCATGGCCTGAGGGTCACGGGCGCCGCCGATGAAGGCGCGCAAGCAGTACCCGGCCTTCGGGCGCCCGCGCGCGCCACTTCGACGACACGTACGTGCCGGCCATGATGGTCAGGCCCTCCACGCGAGGCACGACGAAGCCGGAGCCGAGCAGCGGGTGGCGCACCTGGCCACGGTCGTAGCCGAACGTCACTGTCGCGCTCGACGCGTACGGGACCCGGGCGCACAGCGCGGAGAGACCGGGGTCCAGCGTCCGAAGGATGTCGGCAGCGACGTACGCGGGCGTCGAGACGACGACCGCCTTCGCCGCGACAGACTCGCCCGAGGCGAGCGCGAGCGCGTACGGGGTCACGGCTGTGAATCCTGATGGGTGAGTCCCACCAGGACTTACGGCTGTGACCCCAGCGTTCAGCGAGATCGCGTGCCTGGGCAGGACCCGCTCCAACGCCGCGACAATCTCGCCGAGGCCATCGGGCAGCGACATGAACGCGCCGTTGGAGGACTTGGGCTGCCGCAGCTGGCGGAAGGCCCGGAGCACGCTGCCGTACTTCTGCTCGGCCTGCAGGAACCTCGGGAAGAGCGCGCGCATCGACAGCCGGTCGACGTCGCCGGCGTGGATCCCCGCGAGCAGCGGCTCCGCCAGGTACGTCACCGCCTCGCGGCCGAAGCGCCGGCCGATGAACGACGCGATCGATTCGTCGCCGCTGCCGTTGCGCCGCGCGGGGATGAGCAGCTCGGCCGCCATCCGGGCCTTGCCGGGAAGCGAGAACAACCGCGTCGCGGCAAGCGCCGAGACGTCGCGGGGGATGCCGAGCACTGAGCTCTCTGGCAGCGGGTGCAGGTGGCCCGCCCGAAGGATGAACGCCTGCCGGGGTTCGGTGGTGGGGAAGAGGCGGTCACCAAGGCCCAGCTCGCGGCACAGGGCGATGGCCGCGGGCTTTTGAATGAGCAGCGCGTCCGGGCCCGCGTCGAACGTGAACCCGTCCGCGTGCTCCGACTGGATCACGCCGCCCAGGCGTGCCGACTGCTCGAACAGCTGGAAGGCCACGCCGCGGGCGTGCAGTTCGTAGGCGGTCGCCAGCCCGGCGATGCCGCCGCCGATGATGGCCACGTCGATTGGACCCAAGCAGACCTCGAAGAGCGTTTCGCGTCGGCCGTTCGGCGTCGACCGTTGAGCGTCTAGCGTTGAACGGTCAACGCTCAACGGTGAACGGTCAACGATTGCGTCAACGGTTCAACGCTCACCGTTAACGGTCAACATTTCCCCACCAAATCCTCAAGCAACGCGATGAACGTGGGCGAGGTGTTCAGCGATGGGCTGCGGCGCAGCGCCACGCCGCAGGCCTGCGCCACGCCGGCAGCCTGCACGTCGATGTCGAAGAGGATCTCCGTGTGGTCGCAGACGAAACCCACAGGTACGACGAGCAGCTTGCGCACGCCGGCCGCGGCCCGCTCTCTGATCATTTCGGAGATATCGGGGCCAATCCACGGCTCCGGCGTCCGGCCCGCGCTTTGGAACGCCATGCGCCAGGTGCCCAGCCGCAACTCGGCTGCCACGCCGGTTGCGGTCGTCTCGACCTGGTCGCGGTACGGGTCGCCCCCGCGAATCACCCGTTCGGGCAGCGCGTGGGCCGTGAAGACCACTTCCTCATCCGGCGCCGGCAGCCCCGCCTCGCACACCCGTTCGGCAAACGCCCGGTGGAGCAGCGGGTGGGCGTGATACGAGGGCACGCAGGCGAAGGCAATGCCCGGCGGCAGCGCCGCGACCGCGGCATCCACGTACTTCTGCACGCTCAGGCTGGAGAACTGCGGCGCGAGCGGGATGCCGACCAGTCGGGAGACACCGGAGCCGGCGAGCGCGGGCAGGACGTCGGCGATCAGCGGGTCCCAATTCCGCATCCCGACCAGCACCTTGTAGGCCGGGCCAAGGCGATCTCGCAGCGCGTTTCGCTGCTGAAGCGTGATGTCGGTGAGGGGCGAGCGGCCGCCGATGGCCGCGTAGTTGCCGGTGATCTCGGCGATCAGCTCCTCGGATGGCGGCCGGCCGCCGCGCACCCGTGCGAGGTAGGCCGGCATCTGGTCGAGGGACGAGGGGGTCCCATGCGCCATCAACAAGACCGCAACAGACATACACAGTGCGAAGTGCTGACGAGTGCTGATTGGCGAGTGGCGATTTCGCCCTGTGGTCTTCGCCAGTCGTGAATCGCCAATTCTCGGCCTGCTTGCGCCCCTAGCCCGCCCCTAGCCCCCAGCCCCCAGCCCCCTAGCCCCCAGCCCCTGGTACGCATGCACAAACTCCGCGAGCGCCTCGACGTTCTCGACCGGCGTTCCGGGCAGGATACCGTGGCCGAGGTTGAAGATGTGGCCCGGGCGGCCAGCTGCCCGTCGCAGGACATCTGCGGCACCGTCCAGCAGCCGTTCCCGCGGACCAAGCAGCAGCGTCGGGTCGAGGTTGCCCTGGATGGCCCGCTCGGCGCCAATCCGCTCCCACGCCTGGTCCAGGGGGATTCGCCAGTCAGCGCCCACGACGTCGCTCCCGGCCTCGGACATGGCGTCGAGGAGGGTGGCGGTCCCCGTGCCGAAGTGAATCGTCGGCACGCCGGCCGGCCGGACGATGTCGAAGATCCGCCGGCTATGCGGCAGGACGAACTCGCGGTAGTCGGCCGGGCTCAGCGCGCCCACCCACGAGTCGAAGACCTGCACGACGTCTGCGCCGGCCTCGACCTGGGCGAGCAGGTACTCGCCGGCCATCTCGGCAAACCTCGCGCAGAGGCGATGCCAGGCCGGCGGGTTGCCGTACATCAGTGCCTTGGCATGCGCGTAGTGGTTCGAGTGGCCGCCCTCGATGGCGTACGACGCCAAGGTGAAGGGGGCGCCGACGAAGCCAATCAGCGGGACGAGGTCGTTCAGCTCCGCCTTGACTTGCCGGATCGCCTGCAGCACGGGCGCGAGGGCTTCTCTCGGCTCGAACGACCGGAGCCGGTCGATCTCCGCTTCGCTCCTCAGGGGATTCGAGATCTGCGGCCCCTCGCCCTTGACGAAATCGAAGGGAATGCCCAGGTGCTCGAGGGGCAGGAGCAGGTCCGAGAAGATGATGGCGGCGTCGAGCGGGAACCGGCCAACCGGCTGCAGCGTCACTTCAGTAGCCAGGTCCGGGTTCTGGCAGAGTTCCAGCATCGAGTGCCGCTCCCGCAGGGCCCGGTATTCGCTCATGTATCGGCCTGCCTGCCGCATGAACCAGACAGGGGTGGCATCCACCGGCTGGCGACGGCAGGCGCGGACGAATCGGTCGTTCAACAGAGGCACCCGGTCCTTTCGGGGGAAACCTCACTAGTATGGCACAAGCCGCCGCGGGGCATGTCCTTTCCTCTGGAAGTCGTTCCAAACAATGGTATAATCACATATTTGGTCCGCCAGCCCCTCCAGCAACAGCTGTATTCCAGGAGGCCGTGTGACGCCCATCCTTGTCCGCCCCGTGCGCGAACAGCTCGAGCACGACCGGGTGATCCGTGAGCTTCAGTCCCGGTGGCGGCGCAAGTACACGGTCTTGATCAACCAGGGTGCCGAGCAGGCCGCGTCCATCGCGGTGGGCGAGATGATCCTCTACCCGGACCTCATCCTCACGGCTCCCGGCGGGCGGCGTCCCGAAATCATCGTCGAGGTGGAGACCGGCGAGTCGGTCAACAACCTCGAAGCCATGGCCGAATGGGTGCGGCTGGCGCAGGCGAAGGCCGAGTTCCACCTCTACGTGCCGGCCGGCTCCGTCGAAGCCGCGCTGCGGCTCTGCCACGCGCACCACGTGCCGTTCGCCGAGATCTGCAGCTATCACGCGATCGGCGACCAGATCCGCTGGGTCACCGTGCACAAGGCGCCGCCGCGCAAGCGTGCCTCCGCCCACCGGGAAGCGCCAGCGCCCGCGGCCCGGACGGTCACGCCGCGGCGCCCGTCGGGTAACGGCGCTGCCGCGCGGAAACCGTTGAGCCGTCGCGTGGCCAAGACGACGACGGCGGCGACGCGAGTGAGGCCGAAGAAGTCGGCGGCGGCCGCCAAGCCGGCGCGCAGCCAGAAACGGAAGTAGGACAGGCGTCCCGCTGTCAAGGGTAGGCGTCTCGCCTGTCGCAGGTGGTCGCGCGATCTTTCGCCCGCCGAAGGCACGTCCAACGCGCCGCCTGGCACGTCTAAAGCGGGTGGGCCTGCCCACGCTATACTTGAGGTCATGATCATGAAGTCGAAGCGATTCGCCATCGCGCTGGCCGCCGCGGCGGCGCTCGCGTCGGTGGCGCTGTCCGCGCAGGGCCAGGGGCAGCAGGCTCCGAAGATCGACATCGTTCCCCAGCAGCCCACCTTCCGTACCGCCGTCAACCTCGTCACGACCGACGTGATCGTACGGGACGGCAAGGGACAGTTCGTCTCGGACCTGAAGCCCGAGGAGTTCGAGGTTTACGAAGACGGCGTCCACCAGAAGCTGGTGTCGATGGTCCTCGTCCACGGCGGCCGGACGTACAACACCTTGACGGCGACGCCGCCCGCTCAGCAGGAAGGCATCATCCTCCCGCCGCCTCGGCCGGCCAACGACGCGGCCGGGCGCATCATGATCCTGTTCGTGGACGACCTGCACCTCGATTTCCGGAACACCGGACGGATCCGCGAGCTGTTCAAGAAGATCCGGAAGCAGCTGATCCACGAAGGCGACATGTTCGGCATCGTCTCGACCGGGCCCTCGTCGCTGGCGATCGACCTGACCTACGACATCAAGCGGCTGGACGAGGCGATCAAGAAGATCTCGGGCGCGGGGCTGAAGCCGAACGACATCCTCACCGGCGGCGAGACGTCCGAGGGGCCGAGCGAGGTTCGCTACCGAGCGCACGTCGCGTTCTCCACGGCGTACGACCTGATCAAGAACCTCGAGCAGGTGCACAACCGGCGCAAGGCTCTCATCTACGTCAGCAACGGCTACGACTTCAACCCGTTCTCCGAGTCGCGGGCCAAGGCGCGCGCGGACATGATCCCGTCCACGGCAAATCAGAATAACTCCGACGGCCAGAGCAGTTCGGCAACCGAGGACGATATTTGGAACAAGCAGGGCCAGCAGTTCGCGGACGCCGACCTGGTGCGCGAGCTCGCGGACCTGACGCGGACGGCCAACCGCGCCAACGCGACGATCTACACGATCGACCCGCGCGGCCTGGTGGGCGGCCCGGACCTCGACGAGCAGGTGGACCCGGTGGAGTGGCAGGACTACGTGCGCAAGTCGCAGGACAGCCTGCGCGTGCTCGCCGAGGAGACGGGCGGCATCGCGGTCGTCAACCAGAACGACTTCGACAAGGCGCTGAAGCGGATCGACGCCGAGACGAGCGACTACTACGTGCTCGGCTACTACTCGAGCAACCCGGACCCGTTCAAGCGGAACCGGCAGATCGAGGTGAAGGTGGCCAAGCCCGGCATGGACGTCTGGGCGCGCAAGGGCTACGCGATCAAGAGCCCGCCGAAGGCGAAGGTGAAGTAGGACAGGCGTCCAGCCTGTCAGTAGGGTAGGACAGGCGGGCTTGGCGAACGGAAGACGGAAAACGGAAAAGGACGAAGGGCGCCAGATCGAACGATCTCGCCGGCCCTTTTCTGTGTCTGGCCGGGCTAGAGCGTGTCTAGCCCTAAGCCCTAAGCCGCCTCGTCAGAACGTGATCCTGAACCCGATCTGTCCCACGCGCTGTTCGGGGTTCTGGAAGTCGCCGGCGTACTCCGACGGCCGCATGAAGTCGGGGTTCGGTTTGAGGTTGGTGGCCGTGCTGGAGCCGAGATACATGCGCCCGGCCGTAACGGAACCGGAGCCGAACGACGGGTTGATGGAGTTGAAGAGGTTGAAGATCTCGCCGATCGCCTCCAGGTGCACGCCGCCGAAACGAAAGACCTTCGCTACGCGCAGGTTCATCTGTGACAAGGCGGCCCCTCGCCCGCAGTTGATGTGCGAGCACGCGCCGAGGCTCTTGTAGGTCGGGTCCCCATTGGCATCGAGACCCGTGTAGGCGAATCCCTCGGGGAAGAGGTCGTTGTTCGCCCCGTCGCCGTTCTGATCGAAGCCCTTCCAGATTTCCATCGGGAGCGCCGAGCGGTAACGGTAGATGGGAGACACGTTGATCCCCCACGGCGCTTCCAGGACGGCGCTGACCGTCACCTTGTGCCGTGCATCCGTGCGCTGCGACGGACCATACTGGACGTCGGCGAACGGATCCGCCGCGTTCTGAATCATGTTCGACGTCAACTCGTCGACGCCCAACCCACCCAGGCCGCTCGCGTACGACAGCGCATACCAGGCGTTGAGCTGCACGTGGTTCTGCATGCGGCGCCGCACGCCGAAGTTCACGCCGTCGAACGTGCTTTCGCCGTCACTGATGTCGAGCGTGATCGCGGCGGGACTCAGGCCCGGAACGATGTCGGCCAGCCGACGCGGGCAGGTCGAGCACCCGGTGCGGGTGTTGAGCGCCCAGCGGAGGCCCAGGTCGCGACCAGCCACGTGGACGTAGTCGATGTCGAAGACGGTGGACGCGCTCAACTGGTGCGACCAGCCAACCGACGTCTGCATGGCATAGGGCTGGCGAATCCGCGGTGAGGCCGAGTGAGAGTTCATCGGGAGGCCGCCGGTGATCTCGTTCTGGTTCGCGATGGTCTCGATCGGATCGCTCACCTTGAAGAACGTGCCGTCGGCCTTCTTGATGCCGCTCGAGTTGCTCACCGAGAACACCTGGCCGGACCCGATGCCGGTGGCGTTGATGGCAGCGAACAGGATGTTCGCGTTGGTGTACCCGAAGTCGTAGTAGATGCCCCAGCCGCCACGGACCACGTCCTTGCCGTTGCCCTTCAGGTCATAGGCAACGCCCACGCGCGGCTGGATGTTGTTGGAGTCCTCCTTCGTCGACAGCCCGAAGTCCTCGAAGCCCGCCAGGCCCTTGAGCTTGCCCGCCGCGCCCGCTGACTGCAGGAGGACCCAGTTCGGATTCTTCGACTGGTCGATCGCGAAGCCGGTGGCGATGTCGTACCGCAGCCCGAGGTTCATCGTGAAGCGGTCGTTCACCCGCCAGTCATCCTGGAAGTACACGCCGAACTGACTGGTGGGGATGTCCGCCCCGGCGTCGCCCCCGTTCTTGCTCACGGCTGAAATCGGTCCGTTGAGGGTATTGTCCAGGTGCGTATAGGCATACGCCGCCGTGCCGGTGTTGAATGTGACGTACAGGCGCGGTTCGTAGATGAAGTTCACGCCGGTCTTGAAGTCGTGGCCGAGGCCGCCCTTCCCAATGGCGTGCCAGGAGAAATCGTCGCGGAACTGGAGCTTCCGCTGGTTCGTCGTCTGCGGCGCGTTCGTCGTCTGCCCGACGACCACGCCGTTCGGGTAGCTCTCATTGGGAAGATTGCTGTTTTCCTTGATCTTGTTGAGGAAGTCCGCGTACTGGAAGATGAACTCGTTCAGTTTCGATCCCCCCAGCACCCAGTTGTGGTTGACGTTGATGGAGTTGAACGTGTTGTTGCTGCTGGCCCAGTTGTTCGGCGGCGACTGAGCGGAAACGCCGTAGGGCTGCGAGTTCGTCGTTGCGGCCGTAGCGAACAGACAGGTACTGGTTGGGCGTGACATTGGTCGTCACCTTGCCCGTGAGCAGGGTTTCCCGGTACGGCGTGGTGTAAACGCCATCGAGATCCGGGTACAACCCGAAGGTATCCACCGACTGCTGCGTGTCCTGCTGCGTGCGCTCGACCGCCGTGAAGAAGTGCATCCTGTTTTTCACGATCGGGCCGCCGAACGAGCCGCCGTACTGGTACCGCCGGTAGTTCTGCTTGGGCGCATCGTTCAGTTTCTCGGTCTGCGTCGTCGCGTTCATCGCGTCGTCGCGGAGCATGGTGAACCAGCTGCCCCCGAAATCGTTGGTGCCGCCCTTGGTGACGATGTTCATCACGCCGCCGTTGCTGCGGCCGTACTCGGCCTTGTAGCGCTGCGTGATGAAGTTGAATTCCTGGATGGCTTCGAGCGGGTACTGCTGCAGGAGGCCGCCGACCGTGTCGTCGTTGTTGTCGCCGCCGTCGATCTGGTAGTTCACGTTGCGGCCGTTGCCGCCCGCGATCTGCGGCGAGTACTGCGTGCTCTTGGTCGGGTCGGAGTGGAAGCCCATCCCGACGCCGGCCACCGTCATCGCCAGGTTGGCGAACTGCCGGCCGTTGAGCGGCAGGTTCTCGATGCGGTTGACATCCACCACCCCGCCGACCGAGGAGGACGTGGTTTCGACCAGCGGCGACTCGCCGGTGACCGTGACGGTCTCGGCCACCTTGGCTACGCTCAGCTCGAAGTCCACCGTCAGCGTCTGCGACACGCTGACGTCGATGCCCTTCTTCTCCACCGTGGCGAACCCCGCCAGTTCGAGGCTCACGTCGTATTTTCCCACCGGCAGCGCGCTCAGCCGGTAAAGTCCCTCGGTGTCCGTGACCGCTGTGCGCATGAAGCCGGTCTGCGGGCTCTTCGCCGTCACCGTTGCGCCCGGCACGGCCATCTTCTGCTGGTCAAGTGCTCGGCCGGCGATCGTCCCCGTCGTCTGCTGGGCCAGCAGCGGCGATGCGGCCAGCAGGACTCCTGCAATCAGGAGTACGGTCACGAGAGATCTCCTCATGGTACCTCCGGGTGAAGACGGCGAGTTTAGCGCTGAAAAGTGGATCCGTTCGGGCTGAAAGGACTGAGACTATCTGAGCAATAGGCGTGCCGCGAGCGAGTGAGCTGCTTCACGCCAATAACTCAGCGTGTTGCCACAGACGGCGCTGCGCCTTGGGGGAGGTACTCCACTGGATTGGATCGGGATCCAGAGTAATGTGCGTGGCTGACAAATTGGACTAACGCAGGGCATTGAGCAGGCGCTCCACCTCGGGGCGCTGCGGCGCGTCGGGCGGCAACCGCGCAAGCAGTTCGCGGGCCTCCGTCTCCGCCTGCGACCGCCTGCCCGCGCGTCCATAGACGCGCGCCAGGTTGAAGCGCGCCTCGTTGAAATCCGGGTCGAGCGTCACGGCGCGCGACAACGCGTTCATCGCGCGGTCCAGGTGATCGAGTTGCGCTTCGAGTACGCCGACATTGGCGAGGACCACGGGGTTGTCGCGTTCCGCGGGGCCGACGGCCGCCAGGGTGGCGAGCGCCGCGCCCACCGCGCCCGCGTGCCGCCTGGCAGGCCGCCAGGCCCAGGTACGGATCGGCCGATGGCATCCGAGCGGCTACCGCCATGGCAAAGTGCGGTTCGGCCCCGCGGGTATCGTCCGTCTCGAGCAGCGCCCAACCAAGGCGCAGGTTGGCCTGCGGGTTGCGCGGATCGTCTCGAAGGATCGCCTGCAGCGCATCGCGCAGCGCCTGGCCGTACAGCTCGCCGGAGGTGACCCGCGCGAACCGCGCGGCCTCCTCTCGTCGATCCTTGGGGTCCGGTCGAGAAGCACCAGGGGCATCGCCGCCGCCGCCGCTGACGTAGCCCAGCGCGCGAAGACGAGCGGTCGCCTCGACATCCGTCGGCTGGCCATCGCGCCGCGGGTCGGCGGGCGAGTAGCGCTCCACTCGCTCGCGGAGGGAACTGGCCAGGCGCGTCTCGGACGAAACCAGGTTGCGGCCCTCGCCGGCGTCCTGCTGCAGGTCGTACAGCTCCGGCCGCGGGGCCGCGATGAACTTCCAGTGGTTCGATCGTACGGCGCGCAACGGGCTCCAGCCGAAGTCGAACAGGGGCGCGAACGACTCCGCGTACAGTTCGCGCGCGGAGAGGCGCGCGCCTCCGAAGGCCGGTGTCAGGTCCACGCCGTCGGTGTCGGCGCGTGGAATGCCGAGCAGTCGAAGCGCGGTAACGGCGACGTCGACCAGGGAGACGGGATCGCGAACCCGCACGCCGTGGGGGACCCCCGCGCCGGCAACGAGGAGCGGCACGCGCAACGTGCTGTCGTAGACGAAGAGGCTGTGCGTCGGCTCGCCGTGCTCGCCGAGGCCCTCGCCGTGATCGCCGGCGAGGACGATGGCGTTGTCGGGAGCGCCGGCGGCGAGGAGGGCCAGGAGCCGGCCTACCTGTTCGTCGGCCGTCGCAATTTCATCGTCGTACCGTTCGACGACGCCGCGGCCCGGCGTCCGGCGGGGGTCACCGTAGGGGGCGTGGGGCTCGAAGAGGTGAACCCAGAGGAAGAAGCGTCGGCCGCGATGCGGCTCCACCCATGCGAGAGCCTCGTCGATGACCTCCCGCCCCGGGCGCTCGTTCATCAGCCGGCCGCTGGCGTCCCGCGGCATGCGGTCGCTGTAGATGTCGAAGCCGCGCGCCAGGCCGAAGCGCCGGTCCAGCGGGAACGCGCCGACGAACGCGGCGGTCGCGAACCCCTGGGCCTGGAGCATCGCCGCGAGTGTCGGCACGGTCGCGTCGATCGGCATCAGGTTGTGGCGTGATCCGTGTCCCGGCGGGTACCGGCCGGTGAGGATCGTCGCGTGCGACGGGAGGGTGATCGGCGCGGCCGCAAAAGCCTCGTCGAACTGGACGCCTTCCCGCGCGAGCCGGTCCATGGCGGGTGTCCGCGCGCGGCCGTAGCCGTAGGCGCCGACGTGATCGGCCCGCAGCGTGTCGATGGTGATGAGAACGAGGTTCTTGGCCGGGCGGGCAGCCGCTGTCGGCGGTGGCGTGGCGGGAGAGCAGGCACCGAGGGCGAGGGCCGCGAGCAACAGGGACACGGGCAGCATCGACGGGGGTGGCGCAAAGCTCCAGCTTTGCGGTCTGCGGCTCGATATCCGGGCGGCTGTTCTCATCGCTCCAGCCCCTTTAGCAGTGTGCGGGCGGCGTCGCGCTCGCGCGCGAACTGCGGCGGCGCGTTCATGACAGCCTGGTACTGCGCCTTCGCGCGCGCGGTCTGGCCGGCTTCCTGGCAGGCAATCCCGAGATTCAACTGGGCCTCGACCAACGTCGGCGCCCGCGCGAGCGCTTTTTCGAACCAGGCGATCGCATCTGCCGGACGGCCGCCCTGGACGTCGAGAACGCCCAGCCCGTTCGCCGCGTCGGGCCAGCCCGCGTCGATCGCGAGGGCCGCGCGGTACGCGTCGCGCGCGGCGTCCAGGGTGCCCGCGCTCCGATGAGCGTTCCCGAGGTTCACCCAGAAGGAAGGGTCGGTGCTGTCGAGAGCGACGGCGCGTTCGAACGCCCTCACGGCGTCTGACGCGCGGCCGGCGTCCGCATGAAGCAGGCCCACGCCGTTGGCGGCCGCAGCGTAGCCCGGGTCCACCGTGAGGGCCGCCTGTTCTGCGCGGAGCGCCTCGTCAGCCTGGCCCGCGTCGCGCGCCGCCACGCCGAGGTCGTGAAGCAGCACGGCGTCGCCGGGCCAACGGCCGACGGCCGCGCGGTACGCCCGGAGCGCCTCGTCGTGCCGGCCACTTTCCGCCAGCGCGCGGGCGTAGGCCGTGTGGAACACCTGCGCGGCAGGGTTTCGCGAGGCGAGATCCTTCAAGCGCGCGAGCGCAACTGCACGGCGGCCGCCAGCCAGGTCCGCCGACGCCGATTCGAAGCGCGCGCCACTCGGCGATGCGATCGGCCGGGTCCGGTGCGGAGCCGGGTGCCGCCATCGATGGAGAGGGCGCGACGTATCCGAGCGCGCGCAGCCGTTCGCGGGCGTCGCCGGTGAGCGGGGCCGTGCTGGCCTTCGCGCTGGCGGACAACGTCCGGATGCGCGCCTCCATTCCGGATGCGACGGCGGCACGGGCGGGCGCGACATCGGTCGTTTCGGCGGGGTCCGATGCGACGTCGAACAACTGCGTGCGTCCGCCGGCTATCGCTTTCCACGGCGCGCTGACGAGCGCCGACAACGGGCTCCAGCCGGCGGCAGCCGGGTACTGGGTTTCGGCGTACAGCTCCCGGTCCGGCTTGACGGGGCCGAGCAGGTCGATGCCGTCCATCGCCGCCGGGGGTTGTATGGCCAGGAAGGCCAGGATCGTTGGCGCCACGTCCACCAGCGACACGTTCTCCTGCCTGACGCCCGGCGACGTGCGGTGGGCGTAGGGCGAAGCTTCTGCTTCGCCATGCCCGAGCACCGCAACGATCAGCGGCACTCGCAGCGCCCCGTCGTAGAGCAGCATCCCGTGCGTCCCCTCGCCGTGCTCGCCCAGGCTCTCGCCATGGTCGCCGCACACCACCACCAGCGTGTCGGCGGTCGAGCGCGCGCGAAGGGCCGCGAGGAGGCGGCCCAACTCGGAGTCCACGTAGGCGACCTCGCCGTCATAGGCCGGGGTCTCAGACGCAAAGCTGGAGCTTTGCGCCACACCTGGCGACCTTCCCCCCGCAAAGCTGGAGCTTTGCGCCACACCTGCAGACCAAGCTGAAGGCGGCGTGTAGGGCGCGTGCGGGTCGTAGTAGTGAACCCAGAGGAACCACGGGGCGCCGGCGCCCGCCGGGAGGGCAGCGAGCGCCGCATCCGTCACCGCTGCGGCGGGCCGCTCGGCCTCGAGTGCGGTGCTCGCATTCGGATCGCGCTGGACCCGATTGTCGTACGCGTCGAAGCCGTCGCCGAGGCCAAACTGGCGGTTGAGCACGAAGGCGCCGACGGCCGCGGCCGTCCGGTAGCCGCGGGCCTTGAGAATCGTCGCGAGCGTCGGGTGGCCGGTGAAATGCCCGGTGCCGTTGAGGCGCACGCCGTGGCGGGTGGGCAGCAGCCCGCTCAGGATCGTCGCGTGAGAGGGGAGCGTGAGAGGCACCGTCGCCCGCGCGTGCGTGAAGCGCACCCCGCCTGCCGCGATTCCGTCAAGGACGGGCGTCAGGCCGCGGCCCACGCGGTCCGCGCGCAGCGTGTCGATCGTGACGAGGAGGATGTTCGGCCGGGCGCGGGGCGGAGGAGGCGGGGCGGCCGGACGGCCGCACGCCGTGGCCAGCGTGGCGGACGCAAGCGCCAGGGCGGCGGCGCGGCGCAGGGACATAGCGGCCATGACGCCGCATTGTACCGTCATCTGAAAAACGGAGAATGAAAACGGAGACGCAGTTAACCGCAGAGGCGCGGAGGACGCAGAGACGACAGACCAAACGGAGGATGAAAAACGGAACACGGAAAAGGACGTGCAGAAAAGAAAAGGGCGGTCAACTCCATCGAGCTGACCGCCCCTCGGCTTGGCTGTTCTCGGGCCCTAACCCTGAGCCTTGAGCCCTGAGCCTTACGCCCGAACCTTCCCTAGAACCGGAACCGCGCGCCCAGCTGCGCCTGCCACCGCGAACGAAGGTCGTCGCGGTAGAAGGTGCCGGCGAAGGTCGACGAGGTGATCGTCGAGATGTCGTACTTCATCTTGCCGGTCGCCGTGTCGATGCCGCCGTAGCGCACCAGGCTGGCGAAGCCCGGGAACCCGGCCGTGTACATCCAACCCCAATCCTTGTTGAGGAGGTTGAGCAGGTTGAACACGTCGAACGTGATTTCCGCCTTCGTCCGCCCGCCGGTCGGGACGGTCAACGCATAGCGGAAGTCGAGCTGGTTGCTCCAGGGCGACCGCGCCGCGTTGCGCGGCATGATCTGGCCGCGGTACTGGCTCGCTGCGGGGTCGTTCGACAGGAACGTGTTGAGCTGCTCCCACGTGCCGCCGCTCACGATGACCTGGTCGGCCGTCGCCGGGACGAAGAGCAGGTCCTGCGAGGCCACGTCGCCGTTGGCGTCGCCGCTGAAGCCGATGGAGTACGGGCGTCCGTACTGGCCGTTGTAGAACAGCGACACGCTGCTACGCAGCGAGGCGCCCATCGGGATCGGAACCGTGAGCGCGAGGTTGACGCGGCTGCCCACGTCGTAGTTCGACCGGGTGAGCGGAGCGGCTGTTGCGTCAGGCCGATCGGCGTGTTCGACCAGTTGGAGCGGGCAACCGAGGAGGTGCCGTCGTTGACCGACTTCGCGCGCCCGTAGAGATACGAGCCGCTCGCCGCGAACCCGTTCTTGAACGGCCGGTCGACCTTGAACACGATCGTGTACGAGCTGCCCTGGTTGGTGTTGGTCAGGAGCATCGCATCCGCGACGGTGGAATCGAGCTTCTTGTAGACCGTCCGACCATCGGGCAGCGTGCTGCTCGGGATGTAGTTCAGGTTGCTGTAGGTGACGTCCTTGAGGTTCTGCGTGAACAGGAACTCCGCGGTGCCGAACAGGCCGAAGAACCCGAGGTCGTGATCCAGGGCGATGTTGCCGCGGACGATCTCCGGGTACTTGTAGTTCGGGTCGATCATGTTGACCGTCTGCGTGGCGGCCACGGAACCCGGGATCGACGTCGCCTGGTTGTTCGGGTCCGGGCTGAACGGGATGCTGAACTTGTTCGGCGTCGATGTGGAGAACGCCGCGGTCAGGTTGGTGAAGTCCACGCCGGTGTTGCCGTACTGGTTCGACAGCCAGACGTACGGGGTGCGGCCGGCGAACAGGCCGATGCCGCCGCGAACCTGCCGCTGCTTCGTGCCGCTGCCGCTCAGGTCCCAGTTGAAGCCGGCGCGCGGCGAGAACATCGTCGGCGTCGGCACGACGTCCGTGGCGTAGCCGAACTTCGCGACCGACGTCGGGTTGGTGTGCGGCGTGTCGGGGAACCGCGGGAGATCGACGCGCGCGCCGTAGGTCAGCGTGAAGTTCTGCGCGACGCGCCACTTGTCGCCGCGCGTAGAAGCCGAACTGGCGGACGCCGAACGACGCCGCCTGGTTCGGGTCGTTCGTGTTCGAGTAGTAGTGGTAGAAGCCTTGGGCGACTGCCGCCTGGTAGTTGGCCATGTTCGAGAACGTGTAACTCCCCATGGCGTTCTGGATGAACAGGTTCCAGAACTTGTAGAACTCGTTCTGCGTGCCGAACGTGAAGGTGTGCTGCCCCTTGACGATCGTGACGTCGTCGCTCAGTTGGAAGATGTCCTGGTTCAGCGCGTTCGCCTGCGACGAGTACTCGGTGCCCAGGTAGACGCTCTGCGTGAGGTTGGCAGAGTACACCCGCACCTCGGGGAAGTCCTGGGTGCCTGGCTGTCCGCCGCGCTTGTTGCGCTCGCGCGAGTAGGTGAAGCGGAACTCGTTGAACGCCCGGCCGAACGAGCTGTTCAACTGCACGACCGACGACAGCATCTTGTCGGTCATGTAGTAGAAGTGGCTCGGGAGGTTGTAGGTGCTGATGCTCTGCGAGCCGGTCGACACGCTGGCGTCGACGTAGTTCGAGCGCACGATCAGCTGGTGCCGCGGGCTCAGGTTGAAGTCGGCGCGGCCGAACACCTTGTCACTGTAGTTGGGCTTGCTGAAGTCGCCCAGGCCGCCCGGGTCGTAACGCGTACTTCGACATGGCGATGTCCCGGACCTGCTGCGCGAGGGCCGGGTTGCCGAACTGCTGTGCCGTGGAGCCGTCGGCCGAGAAGCCGAGCGGGGTGTCCTTGCGGGCGCGGTCGTAGTTGCCGAAGAAGAACGCCTTGTTCTGCACGATCGGGCCGCCGAGGGTCACGCCCATCTGCTTGTCCTTGAACGTCGACGACCTTCATATCGGCGGGGTCGGGATTGGCCGGGGTCTTGAGGGCCGGGATGGCGCCGATGAAGCTTCTGGTTGCGGCCGAAGTAGTACGCGCCGCCGTGCAGGCCGTTCGAACCGCTCTTGCGTGACGGCGTTGATCGCCGCCACCCGAGAACCCGCCCTGGCGCACGTCGTACGGCGAGACCAGCAGCTGGATTTCCTGGATGGCGTCGAGGCTCACCGGCTGCGTGCCCGTCTGCCCGCCGGGCGTTCCGGACGCTGCGAGGCCGAACACGTCGTTGTTCACGGCGCCGTCGATCTGCATGTTGTTGTAGCGGTTGTTGCGGCCGGCGACGCTCAGCGTGGCGTCCGAATCGTTGGCTGCCGCGACCGACACGTTGAAGAACGGCGACGTGCGGGCAAAGTCGTTGATGCCGCGCGAAATCGTCGGAAGAGTCTCGATGGTCTGCGGCGCGATGTTCGCCGCCGTCCCGGCGCGCGTCGTGTCGATCATCGGCGAGACCGCCGTGACTGTCACCGTCTCGTTGACCGCTCCGAGCGCCAGCGTGAAGTTCACGTCGCGCGACTCGCCGAGGCCGACCATGACGTTGGTGAGGTCCTGGGGACTGAACCCAGTCATCGTGGCCTTCACCGTGTAGGGGCCGCCCACGCGGACGGCGGGCATCGTGAATCGCCCGTCGGCCTGCGTGACCGCCTCGTAGGTCGTGCCCGTCGGGACGTGCACCGCGGTGACCGTCGCCCCGGGCAGCACGCCCTTCTGGGCGTCCATCACGACGCCGGACAGCGTCCCGTTCGTGATGCTCTGCGCAAACGCGGACTGTGCCATGACGGCGAGCAGCAGGGCCGCCAGGCACACCGTAAACCTAGTAAGAGTTCTCATCGATTTGCTCCAGGTTCTCCCTCTGACCCACGGGGTAAGGCCCCGTGCTATGACACCCGACGCGACGCCCGAACGCACACGAGGCCGCTCCTGCCCGTCCCTGCGGGGCACGGGCCCGAACCGCATGGCTGGCCGTTCTGAGATCAAACTCAAGATGGAACGTCGGGGCGCAGGTTGGACAACTAATTAGACTAAAGGGACGCTTCTCTCAAGTCAATGATTCTCCGATCCTTTGCCGATCCTTGAGATCCTCGTGCCGAGTCGCGCGCCTGGCTGAGGCCTATCGCGACAAGTCCGAAAACAGTGTCGATCGGCGATCGGCAATGGCGCGCGACACGCGGTCCACGGCCTCGTCGAGGTAATGCCGGTCGAGTTCGATGCCCGCGAAGTCGACGCCCAGCGACGCGCAGGCGAGCGCGGTATTGCCGAGGCCGAGGAACGGATCGACCACGAGGCGAAGGCGATCCACGCCGTGGAGGCGCAGGCAGTACTCGGGCAGGCGCGCGGGAAAGGTCGCGGGGTGCGGCCGGTCCTTCTCGCGGCTGTTGATCGTTTCGTAAGGCAGAAACCAGGCGTTGCCCCGGCACCGCAGGCCGCCGGCTGCCGACTGCCATCGGGTGATGTTCGACTGGTCCTGGTACGGAACGCCGATCGCCGTCCTGTCGAGCGGCGTCCGGCCTGCCGGGGTGAAGTGAAAGATGAACTCGTGGCAGTCGTTCACGAAGCGAGGGCTGTTGATCGGCTTGTAGTGGCCGACGCCGAGATCGCGCGCCAGGCCGGCCGCCGCGCCCGCGGCATCGCGCTCGATGACGATCGACTTCACCCAGTGAAGCGTGTTCTGCAGACACAGGTGCGGACGAACAGCCTGTGCAATGTCCATCGCGACCCAGGGGTCCGTCGGCTTCGCGCCGACGTTCAGGAACAACGACCCGTCCGGCCCGAGGGCCGAGGCGACCGCCGCGACCCAGCGTCCCGTCCACGCGAGGTACTCGTCGCGCGGCATGCC
Organism: uncultured Acidobacteriota bacterium; assembly: GCA_963724775.1. Taxonomy (GTDB): domain Bacteria; phylum Acidobacteriota; class Vicinamibacteria; order Vicinamibacterales; family Fen-181; genus CAVRWB01. The sequence goes on along the minus strand of CAVRWB010000002.1, from coordinate 648,365 downwards.
GTCCTCGTACAGGTTGTACTTGATGCCGAGATTGTACGGGGGAGACGTGACAACGGCGTCGACGCCGTGGACCGCGAGGCGCGGGAGCCAGTCGAGGCAATCGCCCAGGAAAAAGCGGATCGTCGCGCTGCCGGCGCGCAACGTCGCGTACGGGTCGAGGCGTTCGGTCACGGGCAGGATTCTACGAGGCCCGGGCGACGGCGACAACCGCGAGGTTCGCCGCGCGCGGCATCCGCGCCCGGGGAATCGCGTGGTTGCGACGATGCCCGTGCATCCCGCACCCGGCGCCCTTCTCCTCGATGTACACCACCTCGCGGCCACCGGACAGTTCCAGGTAGCGTCCGACGACGCAGCCGCAATCGAGCGTGGTGAAACCGAGGAGCCGCACGAGGCTCATGATGTGACTCCAATCGCGGGGGCTCTGCATGGTCGAGCTAGCAACCCGCGTGCCGTACTGATTGAAGACCGCCAGGACCCGTGCGGCGCGCCGGCGCGCGCGGGCGTCGACCGCAAATCCGACGGATCAGGCCGACTTCAGGCGAATCGCCCGGCGTGCCCCGCCGCGACCAGGCGCACGGGCGGCACGCGGGCGGTGCCGGGTTGGATCGATCGGACAAAAAGTTGGATCAGGTGGCCTACCAATCTCGTATTCTTGTGCGCCAAACCGTGCGGTTGGGACGACGAGAACTCCGGAGGCTCCATGCGACGTTCGGCGGCATTGGCGGTGATGGTCCTGTTGGTGTGCCAGGGTGCGGGGTTCGACGCGGCGGCGAAGCAGAAGCTCCGCGCCGCACCTGATGCGGCGGCCGGAAGCGGGGACGCGGCCGTAGCGGCGCTGCTCGATTCCGCGCCGGTCAAGGCGGCGCTCGAGGCAGCCCGGCGCGGCGAGGCGCGTGCGATCGACGAGCAGATCGAGCTGACACAGATCCCGGCGCCCGGATTCCACGAGCAGGCGCGCGGCGTGGCGGTGAGGCGCAAGTTCGAGCAGGCCGGCCTGCGCAACGTGCGCATCGACCAGGCGGGCAACGTCATCGGGGAGCGCCCGGGCGGCGCGCCGCGGCCGAACATCGTGCTGGCGGCGCACCTCGACACGGTGTTCCCCGAGGGAACGGATGTGACGGTCAAGCGCCAGGGGACCACCCTCAAGGCGCCAGGCATCGGGGATGACGGGCGGGGCCTGGGCGTGCTGCTTGGCGTGGCGCGGGCGCTCGACGAGGGGCAGGTACGGACGCCGGGGACGATCACCTTCGTGGCCGACGTGGGAGAGGAGGGCTTGAGCGACCTGCGCGGCATGAAGCAGTTGTTCAACGACACCTTGAAGGGACAGGTGGACGCGTTTGTCTCGATCGACGGCAGCGACCACGGCATCACCAACGTCGCGGTCGGCAGTCACCGCTACCGGGTGACGTTCCGCGGGCCGGGCGGCCACAGCTTTGGTGCGTTCGGGCTCGTCAACCCGATACATGCCCTCGGGCGCGCCGTCGCGGCGATCGCCGACTTCAAGGTGCCCGCGACGCCTCGCGCGACGTTCAACGTGGGCCGCATCGGCGGCGGCACGTCGGTGAATTCCATCGCGTACGAATCGTGGTTCGAAATCGACATGCGGTCGTCGGACGCACCGGCCCTGGCGGCGCTCGACGCGAGCTTCCAGCACGCCGTTGACCAGGCCGTGGCTGACGAGAACGCGCGCTGGTCGAACGGCCGGATCACCGTGGCGAAGGACCTGGTGGGCGACCGGCCGGCGGGCCGCACGCCCGACTCGGCGCCCATCGTGCGGACGGCCATCGCCGTGAACCAGGCGCTCGGCCTGCCCGCGCCGCTCGGCGAAGGTTCCACCGATGCCAACGTCCCGATCAGCCTCGGCATCCCCGCCATCACCGTCGGCGGCGGCGGCCGGTCCACGGGCGGCCACTCGCTGTCGGAGACCTTCGACACGACGGACAGCTGGAAGGGCACCCAGCGGGTCCTGCTGCTGATCGTCGCGCTGGCGAGGTGAGACGAGGGGCTAGGGGCTAGGGACTAGGAATTGGCGAATGGCGATCGACGAATGGCGAATGAAGAACCAGGCCGGGTGCAAGCCGCGTGAGAGATTGACCGATGATCACACGTGATGCCGTTGTCCGACTGTATGCCAGGCGCGATTGCGCGCAGTGCGAGGCGGCGCGCGCGTTTCTTCGCGGCCGGGGCGTGGCGTTTGTCGAGATCGACGTGATGGGTGAAGCCGGGGCGATCGCCGAACTTGCCCGGCTGACGGGTCAGGCGACCGTGCCGACGATCACGCTGGGCGGCGACGTGCAGGTGGGCTGGGACGAGTCGCGGGTGGCCGAGATGGTGGACGATCCGCTCCCGCCCGAAGAAGAAGACCCTCTCCTGGCGTTCATCGAAAAAGAGGCCGAGACGCGCGACGACATCCCGCCCGACCCGGAAGAAGGGCTTTAGGCTTTGGGCTTTGGGCCTGGACGGAGTTTAGAGCCCGGACCCTTGCCTCCGCCTGTCGGAATTCCGTCGCCCCCGGACTTTGTTGACTTCTTCGACTCCGTTGACTCCGTTGACTTCCGCACAAACCTCGTCTGGCACGGCTGTTGTATCTGCTGAGGTGCGCCAGAGGGGACCCTGGCCGGGGTGGGCTGCACAAGTCCAACCGAATGACCGAGATACGGTAAAAAAGGGGATTGCAGAGGCGGAAGAGTCTGTTACAATGCCGTCGTCTCGCCCTACCCTCCGGTTGACGTCTTTGATGACACCCAAGAGCGCCCGACCCACCTGCGCCGCTGCCGCGGTCGCGGTCTGCCTGTCGATTGGCCTGTTTGCCGGCTCGGTTGTGCCGGCATCGGCGGCTTCCTCCCGCCGGGCTACCCATCGAATCACCACTCCCAAGCCCCAGAAGCCGACCGTCCGCAAGTCGTCGAGCGCCACGCGGTACACCACGCAGGTGGCTCGCAACCGCCGCGCCCTGCTGGCCAAGGCCCGGGTGACGGCGCGCCTGCGGTACGTGCGCGAGACCCCGATTCCGCATTTCAAGACGGACGATACCGGCGCCCTGGTGCCGGACCTTCACGCGGCCGCCGCCATCATCTACAACCCCGAGACGCAGCAGGTCCTGTGGGAGGAGAACTCCCAGGACAAGCGGTCGATCGCCAGCATCACCAAGGTCATGACCGCGGTCGTGTTCGTCGAGAGCGAGCCCGACATGTCGCAGACGGTCACGGTGGAGCGGAGCGACACGTACGCCGCGTCGACCACGCACCTCCGGCCGAACTACCAGGTGTCGGTGCACGATCTGCTCCACCTCATGCTGATCTCGTCGGACAACGCCGCGGCCCGCGCCATCGCCCGGATCTCGCCATGGGGGCCGGCCGGCTTCGTCTCGCGCATGAACGAGAAGGCGAGCGAACTCGGCCTGCAGAGCACGAGCTACGCGGACCCCTCCGGGCTGGATGCGGCCAACGTCTCGTCGGCATACGACATGGCCCGGCTGATCGCCTACGCCTCCAGCGACGAGCGCATCTCGGAAATCATGCGGAAGTCCGAGTACACGCTCCCGCTGGGGAAGCGTCCAATCACGATCCACAGCACCAACCGCCTGCTCACGCGCAGCGATCTCGAGGACAACGTGGTCGGCGCGAAGACCGGGTTCATCGGTCAGTCGGGTTACTGCCTGGCGACGCTCCTCAAGCTGCCGAGCGTCAACCAGCAGGTGGCGGTGGTGGTCCTCGGCGCCCGATCGAACTCGGCGCGCTTCAACGAGGTCCGCAATCTGTTCAGCTGGATGTCGGGCCGGGCGGTCGATCTGCTGGGGAAGAAGGACCAGGAGCCCCGGTAGGATTTTGGCAATTTAGCGATTTTGCGATTTTGCGATTTGGAGAACGTCCAGACGCCGGCCCGGTTTACACCGCGCCGGCGTTTCTGCGTACCGGCGGCGGGACGGCAAAATCGTGAAATCGCAAAATCGAGAAATCGCTGAAATCGTCTATCCCCGATACCCCTTCTGTATGGCCGCCGCGTCCAGCGGCAGCGTGGCAATCGTGTCCAGCGCGAGCATGACCGGCCGGCCGCCGCCGCGGGCGTCGTACGCCTTGATGTACCGGCGGCAGACGTCGCATGCGTAGAGGCGATAGAGGCGGTCGCGGCTGGTGAAGGAGGGCAGCAGGCTCCGGTCGTCGTTCTGGCAGAACGGGCAGGCCGACGCATCGAAGCGCCAGCGGCCCGTGCAGCGGCCGCAGATGAGCAGGCGGTCGCCGGCCGACGTGAGCACCGCGAACTCCGGCTCCCCTCCGCACAACGGACAGTGGGCGTGCGTCCACGTGGAGAAGTCGGCGCGCTGCTGCACGATGTCCGCGCACCGTTCGAGGAACGGCCGCATGGCCAGCGTCAGGACCTGCTCCAGCGCCTCCGCCGAGGCCCCCGTTGCTGGCGGCGGCGTCTCGTTCAGTCGCTCGGGCGCGGCGACCTGGTTGAACCAGTGGACGACCAGCGGTTCGAGCGCGTGGCCGTCGCGCGACATCGCCTGGATGGCGTGGTAGTCGTCGGTTTCCAGCGCCTCGAAGCGCCGCAGCACGTCGGCCGTCTGACGGAAGACCAGGCGGAAGTCAGTCCAGTCGAGCGGGATGTCCTCGAAGCGGAGCAGCGGCCGGCCCTGCGCGTGCTCGCGCTTCAGCCAATCGGCGGCAACTTCCACCCACGCCATCGGCACGCGGCCGAGGACGCGGCGCTGGAGCTCGAGGAGCGCGACCTGGAGATCGACGGCATCCGCGAGCTCGGGCTGTCTCGTTTTGAGCTGCTTCAACTCGATGACTTCGCGCAGCTCCGCGCGGCCCAGGCGTTGGCGTGGTTCGGGCACGGGAGGATTGTAGCAGCCGGACCGGGGAAGCAGAAGACGGCACGGCAAAGCCGGAGCTTTGCCCCACACCCAGTCACGCGCTAACCGTCACCCGTTGACGGTCGACGGTCAACCGTCTCACCGTCCGCGGTTCGCCGACGCCTCCGCGGCGCGGCCCTGGCTTACCTCGCGGGCGGCATCCTGCGTACGCCCGACGCGGTTGTACAGGTCGGCGAGGACGAAGTGGGCCAGCGGCAGTAAGTCCTTGCGGGGGCCGAGCGCGACGGCCTTGGTCGCCAGGGCGATCGCCTCCGGGAAGTTGGTGCCCGCATCGAGGTACGCCTTGGCCAGGAACAGCCGACCCTCGGCAAAGTCGGGATTGAGGTCGACCGCTTGCTTCAGAGACGCGAGCTGCGCTGCCGGATTCCCGAGCCGCTCGTAGAGCCGGCCCAGGTTGAACGCCGCCTTGTAGGCGTTCGGGTGGATCTCCAGTTCCTTCTTGTACTCCGCCTCCGCCGTTGCCCAGTCGTTCCGCTCCTCGGCAATCAGGGCGAGGTTGTAGTGCGCGAGCCGCACATCCTTCTTGATCCCGAGGGCGGCCCGCACCTCGCGCTCCGCGGTGCCGAGGTCGCCGCGGTTGAACGCGATCACGCCAATCGCGTTCCTCGCAGAGGCTTCGCGGGGATCCAGCGCCAGGGCCTGCTGGAAGTTCTGCTCGGCCCTCGCAATGTCGCCGCGGTCCATGTAGATCTCGCCCACCTGGTAGCGCACATTCGCGTTCTTCGGGTCGATCGTGAGGTAGTGCTCGTACCCGGCCAGCGCCGCCTCGTCCCGCCCGAGGCGGCGGTAGGCATTTGCCATGTTGATGACCGGCAGGTCGTAATCGGGTTTCAGCTCGAGGGCCTTCTGGAAGTACTTGATGGCGTCATCGGTACTTCCGGTAGCGGTAGTACACGTTGCCGAGGTTGAACCAGGCGTCGATGACGTTCGGATCGTCGGCGAGCACTCTCCGGTACATCGCCACGATCTTCTCGAACGCCGTCTCGTCGCGGGGGACCTCGCGCGCCTCGGTCATCAGGTTGAACAGCTCGATCTTGTCCTTGGGATCCGCGCGGTTGGTCCCGGGCCCCGCCACCGTGGCGACGAACGAGCCGACGTAGCCAAGGGCCGCCAGGCGGGCGCGGGCTTCCGGGTCGACCTCGGGCGCCGGCTTGGACGCGCCCGACGCGTCCTCTTTCTCCTGCTGCCGCAGCCGCGCGATCATCCCGTCCGCCATGGATCGCCGTTCGCCGTAGAGATTCACCGTCTCGTCCGGGTCGCGCTCGAGGTCGTACAGTTCGGGCCGTGGAGCATCGATGACTTTGTACCGGCCGGCGCGCCACGCCCGCAACTCGCTCCAGCCGAAGTGGTGGAGCGGGTAGAGCGCTTCCGCGTAGCCCTCGAGGTCGAGCGACTTGCGGGCGCCGGTCATCAGGGGCGCGAGCGAGGCGCCCGCGATCGATTTCGGCGGCGCGATGCCGAGCAGGTCCAGCAGCGTCGGCATCAGGTCCACGGAGCGCACCGGGTCGGCAATCCGCCGTCCGCGCATCGTCTCGAAGGGCGCCCGGATAATGAACGGCACCCGCGTCGTGCTCTCGTAGATGAAGAAACCGTGGCTGCCTTCCTTGTGCTGGTTCAACCCTTCGCCGTGGTCGCCCATCACGGCGAGAATCGTGCGCTCCATCAAGCCGTTCCGTTCGAGGAAGTCGACGATCCGGGCCACCTGCGAGTCGACAAACGCAATCTCGCCGCTGTACGGGTGCTCGGCGAAGCGCGTCTTGAAAGGCTCCGGCGGCTCGTAGGGGGAGTGAGGGTCGTAGAAGTGCAGCCACCCGAAGAACCGCTGCCCCTTCACCTTTTCGAGCCAGGGAAGTGCCCGGTCCACGACCTCGTTGCCAGGCCGCTGGACGTCGCCGATTCCGAAGCCTGACAGCTTGGACAGGTCGAAGTCGTCCACGTAGGTCTCGAAGCCCTGGTTGAGCCCCCACTTTCCGTCGAGGACGTATGCGCCGACCACGGCGCCGGTCCGGAAACCCTGGCGCTTCAGCAGGGTGGCCAGCGTCAGCTGGTCCGGAGACAGGAAGAAGCCGCCGTTGTCCCGCACGCCGTGTTCCGGCGGGAACCGGCTCGTGAAGATGCTCGAATGGGCCGGAAGCGTGAGCGGGGCCGACGCCATGGTCTGGTCGAACTGGACGCCTTCCCGCGCCAGCCGGTCGAGAGTCGGCGTCTCCGCGTTCCGGTCGCCGTAGCTCCCGATGCGATCCGCGCGAGTGGTGTCGAGCGTGATGACCAGGACGTTCATCGCGCGCGGAGGCACCGCGCCGGTGACCCGGCCGAGGTCCACGCCGCTTGCGCTCTTCGAAGACCGATGGCCAAGCAGCCAGTTCGCCCCGGCTGACAGGAGCGCCACGGCGAGCGCGAGGCTCAAATAGACGAGCCAGCGGCGAGGCGGGCGGCTGCCGGCAGGCAGGCTCTCCGTCGGGCGGGGGGACGCCGGCCGAGGGGGACGATTCCTGGGTTTCGGGGTGGTCATAGAGGGTACCGAGGTCATTTTACTTCAGGCATTTGGGCTGAACATCCATGGTTTTGGATCGCAGAGCCCGTTCAATTCCTGCATCCACCAGAAAATGGCGCCTTTCGTCATGTTCCAGCGGATCAGGTAGATGGCAGAGGTTTTGGAGGGGTGGCAAGCCGGCTTGGTGTCTCGATGGGCACCCCGGCGCGTGCCATCGGGTTCGCGCCATCGCGAAGGGCACGCCTCGCACCTCACCTTTCGGGGAACCGAGTCAAGGAGGGATACAGCGTGACAGCTCCAGTTCGTTCGTGGCGGCTGGCCTGGCGGGTTCTGGCGCTCGCCCTGGTCATCGCCGCTATTCCCTTGCCCAGCCTGGCAGGGGACACTAGCCAGCAGGTGGCAAAGCCGGGCATCCGCGCGTCGGCGGAGAAGGTTGCGGCCACTGCCCGCCTCGCGGACAGCGCGGGACAGGCAACGCCCGACGGCAAGGCGCAGCTCAACTCGCCGTCGTTCTTCAAGTCGACGGCCGGCATCGTCGTGCTGGCGGTTGTCGGGGCGGGAGTCGGGTTCGCCGTGTATTCAGCCAGTCACGACCGGATTCACTCGGTCGTACGGGCCAACCAGTAAGCGAGGAGATCCAAGCATGAAGAGAGCACTCATTCTTGCGCTCCTCGTGTCGTTCGTCGCCCTGTCGGGCGCCGCCAGCGCACAGACGCTGACCGGCACGCTGACCGGCAAGGTGACCGACGAACAGGGGGGCGTGCTGCCGGGCGTGACGGTCACGCTGACGGGCAAGACGGGCAGCCAGACGCAGGTGTCGGACGCCAAGGGCGAGTTTCGGTTCCTCGGCCTCACTCCGGGCGACTACGCGGTGAAGGCGGAACTCCAGGGCTTCCGCCCGAAGGAGCAGCAGGGGCTCGACGTCGGCGTCGGCCGGACGGTGGACGTCCCGCTGCTGATGACGGTCGGCGGCCTGAGCGAGACGGTGGACGTCGTCGCCAACTCCGTGACGATCGACACGACGACGACGGCGACCGACACCAACATGTCGCAGGACCTGCTGTTCTCGATGCCGCTGTCGCACAACAACCCGGCGGTGAACATCCTGCAGGTACTCGCCGGGCGTCAACGACGGCTCTGCGTTCGGCGGCGCGTCGGACGGCGCCAACGCGCTCATGCTCGACGGCGTCGACACGCGCGACCCGGAGGGCGGCACGGCCTGGACCTTCTACAACTACAACATCATCGACGAGGTCCAGGTGGGCAGCCTCGGCCAGCCGGCCGAGTACGGCGGGTTCACCGGCGCGGTGGTCAACACGATCACCAAGTCGGGCGGCAACCGCTTCTCGCACCTGTCCGAGTACCGGTACACCTCGGACGGCCTGTCGAGCAACAACGTCACGGGCGACATCATCACGGGGAACCCGACGCTGGCGGTGCCGAACGTCGTGCGCAAGATGAACGACTACACGGTGCAGTTGGGCGGGCCGCTGAAGAAGGACAAGATCTTCTTCTTCGCGAGCATCCAGCGGTACCAGATCGAGCAGAAGGTCTCGGGCGCGATCCGATCGGAGATCAGCCCGCGGTTCAACGGCAAGTTCACGTTCCAGCCGACGCCGACCGACAACATCATCGCGTCGGTCCAGTACGACCAGTACAACCAGAAAGGCCGCACGGGCTCGATCCCGGGGTACGCGGTCACGAACAACAGCCAGACGATCGACCAGGACTCGCCCGAGTGGATCTACAACGGGCAGTACCCGAAAGACGTTTGGCGCCTCGACGCTGTTCGAGGCGAAGTTCACCGGCTACTGGGGCTACTACGACCTGAACCCCGTCAGCCCGGCGCCGGCGCACTACGACGGTGAGACGGGCGCCTACTCGGGCGGCGCCGGCTACACGGCGCAGTACGACCGCACCCGCAACCAGTTGAACGTGTCGCTGTCGAAGTACGCGCAGGCGGCGGGCACGCACAATTTCAAGTTCGGAGCCGAAATCGAGCGCAGCAACATCCGCGACCGCTTCGTGTACTCCGGTGCGTCGGCGGCGGCGCCGACCGGCGTCTTCTACTACGACTACGGCGGTCCCTACATCGCATACGGTTACGCGTACGACCTCCAGGGCAAGAACAAGCGCGAGTCGTACTTCGCGCAGGATGCCTGGAAGATGGGCCGGCTGACGCTCAACCTCGGCCTCCGGGGCGATCACGTGAGCGGCGACGACAAGACGACCGGCAAGCAGCTGTACTCGACCTTCGCGGTCGGGCCGCGGCTCGGCGCGGCGTTCGACGTGACGGGCAGGGGCCTCTCGGTGCTGCGTGGTTTCTACGGGCAGATGTACGAGGGGGCGGTGTTCAGCTCGTGGAGCCGCGCGACGTCCGGCCTCACGGCGACCAACAACTACATCGTCAACTCGGATGGCTCGCTGGCGTTCGACTACGCGGTGGAGAAGAAGTACACGACGAGCAGCGACCTGAAGCACCCGCGCGTGGACGAGTTCAACATCGCATGGGAGCAGCAGATCAGCCGGCAGTTCAAGTTCACGGCCACCGGGATCTGGCGCGAGTGGAAGAACTTCATCAACTCGTACCTGACCAACGGGCAATGGACGCCGTTCGCGTACACGCCGCCGGCGTGGACGGGTTCGGGCGCCTCGCCGGTGTCGACCGCGCCGATGACGCTCTACAAGTGGGCGAACCCGACCGACGTGCCGGAATTCACCATCCGGAACACCGACACGGTCAGCTACAACCTGACCAACGGCACGAGCGCGTCGGCGGATGCCTACCGGAAGTACAAGGGCCTGATGCTCGTCCTGCAGAAGGCGTATCGCAACCGGTGGCAGGCGCAGGTGTCGTACGTGTTGTCCAAGACGAACGGCACGATTACCAACAGCACCTACGCGGGGATCTCGTCGGGGCAGTTCGAGACGCCGAACACGAGCCTCGTGAACGCCGACGGCCCGACCACGTATGACCGGCGCCACGAGGTGAAGGTGTTCGCGGGCTACCAGATCCCGAAGATCGAGGTGTCGGTCAACGGGTACTTCCGCTACCTGTCAGGGTGGCCCTACCCGGCGGTGAGGCGATTTGGCGCCGGCAGCAGCACGCTGGGCGGCTGGCCGACGGCGATCACGCTCAACCTGGACGCACCGGGGACGCACATGAACGACAGCGGGTCGAACCTGGATCTGCGGCTCGAAAAGGTGTTCAACGCGGGGATCCACCGGTTTGGCGTCTACCTCGACCTGCAGAACGCGCTCAACCAGGTCACCGTGACCGGCCGTCAGTCGCGGTACCCGAGCCGCGCGCTCACGATGCCGGCCGACTACACCGGCAACGGCCTGGATCTCAAGGCAGGCGAAAGCGTGGACGTGTTCTTTGGCGACCCCCTGATCGGTGTCGACCGCAAGGCAGCTGACGTTCGGCGCCAGGTGGTCGTTCTAGGACTCGTTGACCGTCGACCGTTGACCGTTGAGCGTCGTCCGCTCACGCGTGACGCTTAACGGTTGACGGTTGACCGTCAACGGCTAATCCGCCCCGGGAGTCCAAGTGGCTCCCGGGGCGTTTTGCTGTACGGGTAAACTACTGGCGCCCATGACGGAGTGGACGATCGCGGCGCCGGACGCAGGGGCGCGGCTCGATGCCTTTCTGGCGGCTCGCCCCGAGATCGGCTCGCGCGGCAAGGCGCGAGAGGCGATCGAGCGCGGCAAGGTGTTTCTCAACGGCGAGGAACTGGTGTACTCGGATGCGGCGCGCCGGCTGGCCGCGGGGGACCGGGTCGGATTCTGGCCCGACCGGCCGGGCAGCGCGCGGGCGCGGTCGCGCCGGGTGGTCGCCACCCGCCACGCCCTGGACGTCGTCTTCGAGGACCAGTCGATTCTCGTCGTGGACAAGCCGGCCGGGTGGCTGGTCGAGCCGCTGCCGGGCGACGCGCACAGCGAAGTGACCTTGCTGGACCTGATTGGGGATCACGTGCGCGGCGCGGCGCGAGCCCGGGCGTATGTCGTCCACCGGATCGACCGCGACACCAGCGGCCTCGTGCTCTTCGCCCTCAGCCCCGACGCGCGGGACGACCTGAAGGCGCAGTTCGAACGCCGCACGCCCGAACGCGTCTACCTGGCGGTCGTGCACGGCGTCGTGGACCCGCCGGCGGGCACGTGGCACGACAGACTCGTGTGGGACAAGGAGCGGCTCGTCCAGAAGCGTGCGCACATGCACGAGGAGCGGGCCAAGGACGCCATCGCCCATTACCGGGTGCTCGAGCAGCACCAGGCGGCCGCCGTCATCGAGGTGTCGCTGGTCACCGGGAAGCGGAACCAGATCCGGGTGCAGGCCGGGCTGCGAGGTTCGCCCCTGGTCGGCGAGCGGCTGTACGGGTTTGGAGCGACGGGCGGCCTTCAGTTCTCGCGCCAGGCGCTGCACGCCGCGCGCCTGGCCTTCACGCACCCGAAAACGCGGCGGAAGGTGGAGTTCACGGCGCCGCTGCCGGACGACATGAGGGCACTCATCGAGGAACTCAGGACCGAATAGGGCGGGACCGGAAAATCGTAAAATGATCAAATCGCAAAATCGCAAAATCGCAAAATCGTAAAATTCCAAAATCCAGAAATTCCCCTAGACTGTCCGTCCGGAGGTCTTCCGTGCCCGCTCGCAACATCCTGATGATCTCGTCCGAGGCGGTACCGTTTTCGAAGACCGGCGGCCTCGGCGATGTGGCCGGCGCCCTGCCGCGGGCGCTCGGCCGCCTCGGGCACCGCGTGATGCTGGTCGTCCCGCGGTACCGGGGCAACGAGTTGGGCACCATCGTGGAGCGGCTGCCGCTGGTCATCGCCGGGCGGACGTTCGAGGCCGCCTTCGTGGAGCACGAGGTGGACCCGGGGGTGACCGCGGTCCTGGTCGACTGTCCGGAGCTCTACGATCGCGCCGAGCTCTATGGGATCGGCAGCAACGACTACCCGGACAACGCCGTTCGCTTTGCCTTCCTGGTTCGCGCCGCACTCGAATTCGGCGCGCGCTCGGCGGACAGGCCGCACCTGGTTCACGCGCACGACTGGCAGGCGGGCCTCGCGCCGGTCTATCTCAAGACCCTGTATGCGACGCACCCCGTGCTCGGCGGTGTCGCGTCCGTTTTCACCATCCACAACCTGGCCTACCAGGGGTTGTTTCCTCCAGCCTGGCTGCCCGCGCTCGATCTTGGCTGGGAGCTGTTCCACGTGGACGGTCTCGAGTATTGGGGGAAGATCAGCTTTCTCAAGGGCGGCATCAACTTCAGCGACATGGTGACGACCGTCAGTCCCCGGTATGCGAGGGAGATCCAGGCGGAGGAGTTCGGGTTCGGCTTCGACGGCATTCTCCGCCGGCGGGCGAAGCAGGTGTGCGGGATCCTGAACGGCATCGACACGGATTACTGGAACCCGTCCACCGACCGGTTCCTGCCCGCCGGGTACGATGCGACGAACCTGAAGGCGAAGCACCTGTCGCGCCGGGCCCTGCTCGAGGCGTGCGCCGTGCCCGTCACTCCAGAAATCCTCGACCGGCCGATCGTGGGCATCGTCTCGCGGATGGTCGATCAAAAGGGGTTCGATTTGCTCGCGGAGCTGGGCGCCTCGCGGCTGCTTGCCCTCGATGCGACGTACGTCGTGCTGGGCAGCGGCGAAGCGCGCTACGAGCAGATGTGGCAGCAGATGGCGGCCGAGCATCCCACCCGGGTGGCGGCGACAATCGGTTTCGACGAGCGGCTGGCGCACCTCATCGAGGCCGGGTCGGACATCTTCCTGATGCCCTCGCGGTTCGAGCCGTGCGGGCTGAACCAGATGTACAGTCTGCGCTACGGGACTGTTCCCGTCGTACGGGCGGTAGGCGGCCTCGATGATACGATCGACAATTGGGGCCCCCGGACGCAGAAAGGCACGGGCTTCAAGTTCAAGGACTACTCGGCGGACGCACTGCAGCGCACGCTCGAGAAGGCCGTGCTGACGTTTCGCGACCGGAAGGCCTGGCGAGCCCTGCAGTTGCAGGGCATGAAGCAGGACCATTCATGGGACGCCTCGGCCCGGGAGTACGTCAAAGTATACGAGAGGGCGATCAGGGGCGTTAACCGTTGAGCGTTAACCACTGAGCGTTAACCGTTGAGCGTTTACCGTTGAGCGTTGCGGAGCGTTGACCGTTGAGCGTTGACGTGGAGCATGCGCAGCCAGCGTTGAGCGGCCGGATAGCCAAACGGTCGACGGTCAACGGTGAACGGTCAACGGCTCTTGAAACCTCGACCTTGTTCGCTGAATCCACGTAGAGAGAGCTTGCCGGGCCTCGTGAGCCGGCGACAACCACGGCCGCGAGGCCGAAACGCAGAAAGGCAGCCACGATGGCATCCGAGAAGATTCAGCAGGTCACCGACACCAACTGGGAGCAGTCGGTGCTCAAGTCGCAGACGCCGGTCCTCGTCGATTTCTGGGCGGAGTGGTGCATGCCGTGCCGCCGCATCGCGCCGACCGTGGATCAGCTGGCGAGCGAATACGATGGGCGGCTGACGGTCGCGAAGATGAATGTGGACGAGAACCCGAGCACACCGACCAAGTTGGGCGTTCACGGCATCCCGACGCTGATGCTCTTCAAGGGCGGCGACCTCGTGGACGCGCTGGTTGGCGCGGCGGACAAGGACACGATCAGGAAGATGGTGGAGAAGCACTTGTCTTGATCGCGTCGACCGTCAAGCGTCGAGCGTCTGGCGTTGAGGCGCACATCAAGTGCGGGACACGTTTGACGGTGAACGCTTGACGGTGAACGGTCAACGGCTAACGGTCAACGGCTAACGGTCAACGGTCAAAAGGTCCCATGAGCGAACATCGAAACGTGATCATCATCGGGTCGGGCCCGGCGGGGCTGACGGCCGCGATCTACGCGGCGCGGGCGAACCTCCGCCCGCTGCTCATCGAGGGCCTCGAGGCCGGCGGTCAGCTGATGCTGACGACCGAGGTGGAGAACTTCCCGGGCTTCACCGACGGGATCATGGGGCCCGAGTTGATGGGGTCCATGCGCGGTCAGGCGGAGCGGTTCGGCGCCGACATCACGCAGGGGAACGTCGTATCGGTCGATCTCCGGCAGCGCCCGTTCGTCGTCCGGACGACTGAAGCCGAGTACCACGCCCGGGCGGTGATCGTCGCCACGGGCGCCTCGGCACGGATGATCGGCCTGCCGGCCGAGCGCTCCCTCCTGGGCCACGGCGTCTCCACGTGCGCGACCTGCGACGGGTTCTTCTTCCGCAACAAGCCCATCGCGGTCGTGGGCGGCGGTGATTCGGCCCTCGAGGAGGCGATCTTTCTCACGAAGTTCGCGTCGAAGGTCACCGTGATCCACCGGCGCAACGTGCTGCGCGCGTCGAAGATCATGCAGGACAAGGCGTTCGCCAACCCGAAGATCGAGTTCCGGTGGAACGCCGTGGTGGAAAACGTGAAGGACGCGGACAAGGGGCACGTCACCGGCCTCGTCTTGCGCGACACCGTGACGGGCGAGAAGAGCGAACTTGCCGTCGAGGGTCTGTTCGTGGCGATCGGCCACACGCCGAACACGAACCTCTTCGTCAACCAGCTCACGATGGACGCCAACGGCTACCTGGTCACCCACTCGGGGACGAAGACCAACATCCCGGGCGTCTTCGCGTGCGGCGACGTCCAGGACCACACCTACCGCCAGGCCATCACGGCGGCCGGCTCCGGCTGCATGGCGGCGATCGACGCGGAACGATACCTGGATTCCATACCGGAGGAGAGCACCACGGCCAAGACGCCCGCGACGGCAACTGGGCGGGCGTAGAAGTTCGCGAGCATAGAACGTAGAACGTGGAACGTGGAACGTAGAACCACGGAGTTCCTTCTCAGTTCGACGTTCTCAGTTCTACGTTCTCAGTTCTACGTTCTCAGTTCGTGAGTCGATCCAGCCTCCCCCAAGGACTTCGTCTCCATCGTAGAAGACGGTGGCTTGCCCGGGCGTGATGGCAGGCTGCGGCGCGTCGAACTCGACGCGCACGCGGCCGGCGTCGAGCGGCATGACGATCGCGCTCGCGGGAGGATGGCGATAGCGGATCTGGACACCCGCGCGGATGCCCGATTCCGGCGCCTGACCGGCGATCCAATTCACCCCGGACGCGGTGAGCACGGCACGCTCGAGATCCCCCCTGGTTCCCACGGTGACACGGGCCGAAGGCGCGTCGACGGCCAGCACGTAGAGCGGCGCCTGGCTCGACAGGCGCAGGCCCTTGCGCTGGCCGACCGTGAAGTGGTGCACGCCGGCATGGTGCCCGAGCACCCGGCCCTCCCGGTTGACGATGTCGCCGGGCCTCGCCGTGCCGGGCGCCTTGCGCTCCACGACCGCGGCGTAGTCGTTGTTGGGGACGAAACAGATCTCTTGGCTGTCGTCCTTGTCCGCGACCTGCAGGCCGCGCTCGCGCGCGAGCGCCCGCACGTCGTCCTTGGTCATCTCCGCCAGCGGGAAGACGGCGCGCGCCAGCTGTGCCTGCGTCAGGCCGAACAGGAAGTACGACTGGTCTTTCCGCGGATCGCGGCCCCGCAACAGGCGCCACCGGCCGCCGATGCATGGTTCGGTGGGAGACGACAGCCGCTCCACCCGCGCGTAATGACCCGTGGCGACTGCCGACGCGCCCAGCGCCTCTGCGCGATCGACCAGTTCCGCGAACTTCAGCTCCGTGTTGCAGTGCGCGCAGGGCAGGGGCGTGCGCCCGGCGAGATACTCGCTGACGAAGTTGGCGACCACGGTTTCGTCGAAGCGGCGCTCGAGGTTCACGATGTAGTGCGCGATGCCGAGGGACGCGGCGACGCGCCGGGCGTCGTGCAGATCGTCGATCGTGCAGCAGGAGCCGAACGTGACCTCGCCGTCGCGCTGGTCGTACAGCTGCATCGACAGGCCCACCACCTCGTGGCCCGCCTCCCGAAGGAGCAGCGCAGCGACGGAGGAGTCCACGCCGCCGGACATGGCAACGACAATGCGGGACATAGTTACCTGCCAGAACTGAGAACGTAGAACTGAGAACGTAGAACTGAGAACGTAGAACGTGAGAACTAAGAAGGGAGAAGGGACGTGGTTCGTGTTTCTCCGTTCTCAGTTCCTGCCCACGCGTCGCACCCGTTCCACCACGCGCGGCAGGATCGCCAGCACGCGTTCGATCTCCTCGGCCGTCGTCGAGGCGCCGAGGCTGAAGCGGAGCGAACCCTGCACACGGCGCGGGGGCAGGCCCATCGCGCGCAGGACGTGCGACGGTTCCAGCGTGCCGGACGAGCAGGCCGACCCGGTGGAGACCGCGATCCCTTCCAGGTCGAGAGCAATCAGCAGCGACTCCGCTTCCACCCGATCGAAGCTGATGTTCGTCGTGTTGGGCACCCGCGGCGCTCCGGCGCCGTTGACGGTCGTTCCCGGGACCAACTGGAGAATTCCGTTCTCGAGACGGTCTCGAAGCGCCCGCACCCGCTCCCCCTCTTCGACCAGGCGCGTGCGCGCCAGCCGTGCGGCAGCGCCGAGCCCGACGATGGCCGGCACGTTCTCGGTGCCGGCCCTGCGGTTGCGCTCCTGGCGGCCGCCAGTCAGCACGCTGGCGAGCTTCGTTCCCCTGCGAATCCAGAGGGCGCCCACCCCTTTGGGCCCGCCGAACTTGTGGCCGGTGAGCGAGAGAAGGTCGACGCCCAACGCCCGCACGTCCACCGGGATCTTGCCGACCGCCTGGACCGCGTCGGTGTGCACGACGGCGCCATGCTCACGCGCGAGGGCGGCCAGCTCGGCGACCGGCTGGATGACGCCCGTCTCGTTGTTCGCGGTCATGATCGACACGAGCGCGACGTCCGGGCCGAGCGCGTCGCGGAGCGCGGCGGGAGACACCAGGCCGTTGGCGTCAACCGGCAGGATCGTCACGGCGGCGCCGCGGCGCCCGAGCGCCCCGGCCGTGTTGATCACCGCCTCGTGTTCGACGGCGGTGACGATCAGCCGGCGCCTCGGGGTTCCTTCCAGGGCCTCGACGACGCCGCGAACCGCGAGGTTGTCGGACTCGGTCCCGCCTCCCGTGAACACGATGTCGCCTGGCTCCGCGCCGACCAGCGCCGCCGTCGCCACGCGCGCCTCGTCGAGCGCGGCCTTGGCGCGCTGCCCGAAGGCGTGGATGCTCGAGGCATTGCCGATCTGCGTCGACAGGGCGCCGGCCAGGGCGTCGATCACCTCGGGCGCGGGCGGCGTGGTGGCGTTGTGATCGAGGTAGATGGGGGTTGACATGCGCGAGGGCACGGGTGACGATTTTCCGACATGGCCCACTCCGCCTGCGCCGCCGGCGGCGTCTGTGGGCCGCGATTTGCCATATCCGCCGAGAATAACATTTGCGCTAACCATCGGCAATAAAAGGACTAGACATCGCCGGACGCCTTGGATATATTTGCGAGGCTTCTACTCCATCAGCACACGATCGGCCTTCGGCCGGGCGCCCCACGAGAGTAGCTAGTCCAGCAGGACCGGGAAAGTCGGAGGTTCAAATGTGGAAACGTGACGAGAGCGTTCGGCCGCCGGCCGGGCGCGAGGCGGCGGGAACTGCTGCGGCGACGCCGACGGCGACGCCCGGTGCAACGATGGCGCATGGGCCGGAAACGGAAAGCAGACGCCACATGGACGCGAGAGACGTTGTGAATATTGGAAAATCGGTCGTCATCAAAGGTGAATTGAACGGCAGCGAGGACCTCACGGTGGAGGGACACGTTGAAGGCCGGATCGAGCTGAAGGATCACGTCCTGACGATCGGTCCACACGGGAAGATCAAGGCGGAAATCTTCGCGAAGTCGGTGATCGTGCTCGGCGAGGTCGCTGGGAACATCATGGCGAGCGAGAAGGTCGACATCCGCGACAACGGCTCCGTGGACGGGGACATCATCGCTCCGCGCGTCGCCATTGCCGAGGGCGCGCACTTCCGCGGCAGCGTCGACATGCAGCGGAAGGCCGAAACCAAGCCCGCCGCGCCCGGCGCCCCCAAGGCGGAGGCCAAGCCCGCGCCCGCGGCTCCGGCCGCGCCCGCGAAGATCGGCGCCTAGCCTGTTTTCCACGTCGGCCGCCCGCTGAGAGGTGTGGGGGCCAGGCTTCTGCCTGGCCCCGCCAACAAGTCAGTTGGCCGCCACACGTGTCCGGGCGCCTGTTCTGCCCATCCAGCGAGGATTCCCTTGTCCGGTGAACGGAAAGTGTCGGGCTTTCTGTCGCGCCTGGCCCCGCGCCGGCCGGCGGACGTCGAGAGCCAGCCGGCGGACACCGGCCTGGACCGGGACCCTGTCGTCCCGACCAAGGCGTTGAAGAAGTTCATCGCCAGCCTTCGGTCGCAGGAGTCGCCGGTGCTCCTGGATCTCGGCCCGGTCGTGGGCTCGAACATCGCCTTCTTCGGCGAACAGCTGGGCTGCAAGATCTTCGTCGAAGACATCTTCGCCGACCTCGACCGTTTCCACCGCGAGCAGAAGCTCGACGAGCTCCCGGCCTTTCTCGAGAAGCGGTTCCCGCAGAAGGACGGCAGCGTGGATGGCATTCTCTGCTGGGACCTGTTCGACTTCCTCAACAAGCCCGCGTCGCAGGTCGTGGCGGCGCACCTCACCCGGGCGCTCGCCCTGAACGGCGCGCTCTTCGGGTTCTTCAGCACGGCGCACCCGCGGGAGTCGCGCCTGACCAAGTTCGTGGTCGTGGACGAGAACCACCTCCGGCACAAGGCCTACTCGTCGCCGCGCATGCGGCAGCCGGTCCTCCAGAACCGCGACATCATCAGGCTGTTCGAGCGGCTGCGCGTGTCGGACTCGTTCCTGCTGCAGTCCAACGTGCGCGAAATCCTGTTCCGCAAGCCCGCGTACCTGCCGTAAACGGCATGTAGAATGTGGAATGCGGAATGTGGGCTGACGGGCAGGTGCTCTGTCCGTGCATCCGCATTCACCATTCCACATTCCACATTCCGATATGCCTCCGGTCATCGCCCTTCTGACCGACTTCGGCCTGCGCGACCACTACGTGGCGGCGATGAAGGGCGCCATCCTCGGCATCTGCCCGGACGCCTCGCTCGTTGACATTACGCACCAAATCCCCCCGCAGGACATCGCGGCCGGCGCGCTGGAACTGGCCGCCTGCTACCGCGCGTTCCCGCCGGGAACGATCTTCCTGGCCGTGGTCGATCCCGGTGTCGGCTCGCCGCGCCGGGCGATTGCGGCGGAAGCGGGCGGCTACCGCTTCGTCGCGCCGGACAACGGCCTGGTCTCACTCCTCCTCGACGAGATCCAGGCGAACCTGCCGTGTCGGGCGGCAGCAGCGGAGCCGAACGCCGCGGCGCTGCGGGTGGTGGAGCTGAACCGGCCGCAGGTACGCGGCCGCCTCGGTCAGCCGCACCTTCGAGGGCCGCGACCGCTTTGCACCCGCCGCTGCCTGGCTGGCGGCAGGCGTTGCCCTCGATTCGCTTGGCGATCGCATCGACGCGTGGACGCGCCTCGAGATGCCACAGCCGTCGGCGAGCGGCGACCGGGTCGAAGGCACGGTCGTCCGCATCGACCGCTTCGGCAACCTCGTGACGAACATCCCGGCCGTGATGGTGGAGCAGTTGCGCGGACGGGGCGGCGTCACCCCGAGGGTGTCGGTCGCAGATGAACCATCCATCCCGCTTGTTTCCACGTACAGCGAGGTTCCGCCCGGAGCGGCCTGCGCGCTGGCTGGCAGCACCGGCCACATCGAGGTGGCGGTGAACGGCGGGAGCGCCCGCGCACAGCTGGGCGTGGCCCGCGGCGCCCTCGTGACGGTACAATGCTCGGCATGAACTTCGATCTCTCCGAGGAACACCGGCTGCTCGAACAGTCCGTCCGCGAATGGGCGGCCCAGGAAGTGGCGCCGCGCATCCGCGAATTGGATCGCGAGCACCGGTTCGACCCGAAGATCCTCCCGCAGATGGCCGATCTGGGCCTGCTCGGCCTCTCGGTCCCCTCCGAGCACGGAGGGTCGGGCACCGACTACATCAGCCTCGGCCTCGCGAGCGAGGAACTGGAGTACGTCGACACGTCGCTGCGCGTCATCCTGTCGGTGCACGTCGGCTTGAACAGCCTGACGCTCCTCTCGTGGGGTACCGACGACCAGAAGCGCCGCTACCTGGTCCCGCAAGCGCAGGGTCGAGCCGTCGCGACCTTCGGCCTCACCGAGCCGTCGGCCGGCAGCGACGCGCGCGGGATCCAGACGGTGGCCGTGAAGCGCGGCGACCGCTACGTCCTCTCGGGCGAGAAGATGTGGATCTCGCTTGCGGACGTGGCGGACAACTTCCTCGTCTTCGCCTGGTCGGACCTCGAGAAGAAGAAGCGGCGCGACCCTTCGGGCATCACGGCGTTCATCGTCGAACGGGCGTTCAAGGGGTTCTCGAGCGGCACGCTGAAGGAGAAGTGGGGCATCCTGGCGGGCAACACCGGCTTCTTCAAGATGGACGAGGTCGAGGTGCCCGAAGAGAATGTCGTTGGCCGGCCTGGAGAGGGATTCAAGATCGCGATGTTCGCCCTCGACCAGGGGCGCTTCACCGTCGCCGCCGGCGCCACCGGCCTGATCCGCGCCTGCCGCGACGCGTCAGTCAAGTACGCGCTCGATCGCAAGGCGTTCGGCGTGGAGATCGGCCAGCACCAGTTGGTGAAGGAAATGATCGCGCAGATGGAGTCGGACTACCAGGCGGCCCGCCTCCTCTGGCTGCGCGCCGGGTGGCTGAAGAACGTGGGACGCCGCAGCACGCGCGAAACGGGCCTCGCGAAGTGGTTTGCCACCGTCGCCTCGGAGCATGCCGCGGGGGACGCGGTGCAGGTGCACGGTGCGAACGGCTACTCGGACGAGTATCCCGTCGGCCGCTTCTACCGGAACTGCAAGGGCGCGGTGATCTACGAGGGGACGCGCGAGATCCACAAGCTGATGCAGGCTGACTACCTGCTCGGCTACCGGAGCGATCGCCCAACGCGGTGCGAGCTGCCGGCATACGAGGCAGGAACTGAGAACGTAGAACTGAGAACGGAGAAGTGAGAAGCAGAGCGCGCACCAGGCTTGGGCGCGTGTTCTCCGTTCTCACTTCCAAGTTCTCAGTTCTCAGTTCGTGAACCCATGGACACCGATCTCTCCCTCGAATTCCTGCGCGTCGTCGAGCGCGCCGGCATCGCCTGTGCGCACACCATGGGGCAGGGCGACCGGCCCGAGTCCGATCGCGTGGCGGTCGAGTCGATGCGGCGCGACATGGACGCGCTGCCGATCGACGGCACGGTGGTCATCGGCGAAGGGGAGCGCGACCAGGCGCCGATGCTCTACATCGGCGAGCGTGTCGGCCAGGCCCACCTGGCCTCGGCGAGCGGCAGCTACACGAAAGTCGACATCGCCGTCGATCCCCTTGAAGGCACCAACCTCTGCGCTCTCGGCATGCCCGGAGCCATCTCGGTCCTGGCGGCGTCCGGGCCGGGCGGGCTGCTGCACGCCCCCGACCTCTTCATGGAGAAGTTGATCGTCGGGCCGAAGTCGAAGAACGCGGTGGACCTCGACGCGCCTGTCGCCGACAACCTGAAGGCGATCGCGCGTTGCCTGGATCGCGAGGTGAACGACCTCGTGATCGTCGTCATGGACCGTCCGCGACACGAACGGCTGATCGACGACATTCGCAAGGCGGGCGCCCGCATCCGGCTGATCACCGACGGCGATTTGTCCGCCGGGATTGCGGCCGCGGTCGTCGGCAGCGGCGTGCACGCGGTCATGGGCATCGGCGGCGCGCCGGAGGGCGTCATCACCGCCGCTGCGATGCGCTGCCTCAACGGCGAGGTGCTCGGCCGCCTGGTCATCCGCAAGCCGGAAGACGAGCGGCGCTGCCGGGAGATGGGGATAGACGACGTGCGGCGCGTCTTCAGGGCCCGCGACATGGCATCGGGAGAGAAGATCATCTTCGCGGCGACAGGCGTGACCGATGGCCCGTTGATGAAGGGCGTTCGCTTCTTCGGCGACGGCATCCGCACCAGCTCGCTCGTCATGCAGACCCAGCCGCACTTGATCCGCTTCATCGACTCGATCTACGTCCAGGACGGACAGGATGTCCGCATCCGGTTCTAATGATAGAGTGAACCGGTGGAATGGCTGAGAGTGAGCGCGGCCGACCCCGATCCCGGGGCCATCGCACACGCGGCCAAGGTGCTCACGTCGGGCGGGATCGTCATCTACCCGACCGACACGCTCTACGGGCTTGCGGCGGACCCGCGGCTGCCGTCGGCCGTGAACCGGATCTTCGCAGTGAAGGGCCGCGCGGACGAACAGGCGCTGCCGCTCATCGTCGCCAGCCGCGAGCAGGCCAGCGAGCTGGTGGTCACCTTCCCGCCGGCCGCTCTCGCTGTTGGCCGACCGCTTCTGGCCGGGCCCGCTGACGCTCGTCGTCGATGCGCGTCCGGGGCTCGCCAACGGAGTGGCAGGGAAGGATGGCAGCGTGGCCGTGCGGGTGGCTGACCACCCCGTGGCGCGCCAGCTAGCGGAGGCGGTCGGGTTTGCCATTACCTCCACCAGCGCGAACCTGTCGGGGGGACACCCGTCGCGCATCGCCAGTGACGCCGCCGCGGATCTGGCGGTGCAGGTTGACCTGGTCATCGACGCGGGGCCGACGGCGGGCGGCCCTCCGTCGACGATCGTCGATGCGCGCGTCGATCCACCACGGCTCGTGCGCGCCGGCGCCGTCCCGTTCCGCCTGGTTCTCGAAGCCCTGACCCGTCCATGAGCGTTTCTCGCACCCGCACCACGTCCTCCGAACGCGCGGCTCTCGTCGGTCTCATCACCGGGCCGATTCGTCGCCTCGACGCCGAGCGGTCGCTC
Organism: uncultured Acidobacteriota bacterium; assembly: GCA_963724775.1. Classification (GTDB taxonomy): domain Bacteria; phylum Acidobacteriota; class Vicinamibacteria; order Vicinamibacterales; family Fen-181; genus CAVRWB01. The sequence goes on along the minus strand of CAVRWB010000002.1, from coordinate 625,136 downwards.
GACGAGTTGGCGGGCCTGACGACGAGCGCTGGCGCGAGCGTGGGCCTGCGCATGCTGCAGGAGCGCGAACGGCCGGATGCCAGCACGTTCCTCGGCAGCGGCAAGCTGGCGGTCCTGGAAGCCGCCTGCGAGGAGACCGGGATCGACCTCGTCATCTTCGACAACGAGCTTTCGCCCGGCCAACTGCGCCAGATCGAGTCGCGCCTCGAGCGGAAGGTCCTGGACCGCACCCAGCTCATTCTCGACATCTTCGCGAGGCGCGCGCGCACGCGCGAAGGGAAGCTCCAGGTGGAGCTGGCGCAGTTGAAATACCTCCTTCCTCGCCTGGTGGGCGGGAGCGACTGGCTGTCGCGGCTCGGCGGCGGCATCGGCACGCGTGGACCCGGCGAGACGAAGCTGGAGGTGGACCGCCGGAAGATCCGCCAGCGGATCAGCAGCATCAGCCACGAGATCGAGGAGGTTCGCCAGCGCCGGCTGCAGTTGCGCGAGCGCCGGCACAAGGCGTCGGTCCCCACCGTGGCGCTGGTCGGGTACACCAACGCGGGGAAGACGACGCTGTTCAATCTTCTTGCAGGCGAGACCGCCGTCGCCTCGAACGCCCTGTTCGTGACGCTCGACCCGCTCGTGCGGCGCGTCAAGCTTGGCGACCGGCGGGAACTCCTCGTGTCCGACACCGTCGGCTTCATCGACCGCCTGCCGCACACCCTGGTGGCGGCATTCCGCGCCACGCTCGAGGAAGTCGTGTCGGCCGACCTGCTGCTGCACGTGATCGACGCCGCGGCGCCGGGGCGCGAGCACAGGATGGCGGCGGTGGGCCGCACGCTGGAGGCGGTCGGGGCTTCGCGGGTCCCGTTGATGGAGGTCTACAACAAGTGCGACCTCATCGACGGCAACGAGCAGGAGCGCCTGGAGCGGCAGTCCGACGCCTTGTGCGTCTCCGCGACGACGGGGATGGGCCGGAGCGAACTCCTCGACGCGATCACCGCGCGGCTGTCACTTGACGTCCAGCGTGTCGCGCTTGGACTCGATCTCTCGGATGCGGCAGACCGGGAGCGCCTGGCGCAGATCTATCGCTTCGGCCGGGTGTTCCAGCACGTCGAGCACGACGGGCAGGTGAGGCTCGAGGCCGACATCCCGCGAAGGGTGTGGGTGCGGATGCAGGAATTGGTGGAGGACGCCGATGAGTAGGCGCCTCTCGGTGCAGGTGCTCTTCGCGGTCGGCCTCGCGGCGCTGCTCGCCGCGTGCGCGCCTGCCCTGGCGCCGGCGCCGGTCGTCGTCACGCCTCGGCACGCGGAGTACGTGTTCCCGGCGACGCCTCCCGACCTCGCGACCCGCGACCTCGTGCTGCGGCAACAGCGCGGCTGGCAGTTCCTGCAGGCGGGGGATTCCAGGGGCGCCCGGCGCGAGTTCGGAGCGGCGCTCAAGACGAACGCCGGTTTCTACCCGGCCGAGGCCGGCCTGGCGTACGCGAGCCTCGCTGAGGAAGACTACGCGGACGCGATCGCCCGGTTCGAGCGGGTCCTCAAGCGCGCTCCACGGTACGTCGCGGCGCTGGTGGGACGCGGCGACGCACTGGTGGGCTCCGGGCGGATGGACGAAGCGGTCAGGGCCTTCCAGGCGGCACTGGCGGAGGATGCCTCGCTGACGGACGTCAGGCGACGCCTGGACGTCATCGCGCTGCGCACGCAGCAGGAAGCCCTGGCGCGTGCCCGTCAGGCGGCCGAGGCGGGCCACTACGATCAGGCCGCGCAGGCGTACGAACAGGCGATTGTGAAATCGCCGGACAGCGCGTTCCTCTACCGCGAGCTGGCGACCGTCGAGCGCAAGCAAGGCAACGTAGATGCGGCGCTCGGCCACCTGAAGAAGGCCGTCACCGTCGATGCGTCGGATGCGCGCGCGTGGATTCAGCTGGGAGAGGTGCTCGAGGAGAAGGCCGACTTCGCCGGCGCGGCCGACGCCTACGGCAGGGCGCAGGCGATCGAGGCGTCCGACGAAACCGCGGCGAAGCTGGCCAAGGTTCGCGCGGGTGCGGACCTCGCCCGGCTGCCGGACGCATATCGGGCGATCCCCGCAGCGATCCAGGTGACGCGCGCGGACGTGGCCGCGCTCGTCGGCGTGCACCTCGTGCCGCTGCTGGCGAGCGCGCCGCCGCGCGAGGCGGTCGTGCTCACCGACGTCCGGTCCCACTGGGCCGCGACCTGGATCCTGGCGGTGGTGAAGGCCGGCGTGATGGACGCGTTCCCGAACCACACCTTCCAGCCGCGCGGCCTGGTTCGACGCCTCGACCTGGCGCAGGTCGTGTCGCGGGTGCTGCCGCTGGTGGGCGCCAGCCGGCCCGCGCTTGCGCGCGAGTGGCTGTCCGCCCGGCCGCGGATCGCCGATCTGCCTGCGACCCACCTGGGGTATCCTGCCGCTGCGGCGGCGGTGGCTTCCGGCGTGATGCCGCTTGCGGATGGGATGTTCAGGCCGGGGCGCGCCGTGTCTGGGGCCGAAGCGATCGAGGTGGTGGATCGTCTCGAAGGGCTGATGCGATGAGATTGACCGTCGCGAACCAGGTCACGCTGCTGCGGATGCTGCTCATCCCGCTGTTCGTGATCCTGCTCGCCTACGGGCGCCCGGGCTGGGCGCTGGTCGTGTTCGCCTTTGCCGGGGTGACCGATGCACTCGACGGGTTGATTGCCCGCCGCGCCGGGCAGAAGACGAGCCTGGGGGCCTGGCTCGACCCGATGGCGGACAAGCTGCTGTTGGTGACGACGTTCGTCGTGCTGACGGTGCCGCAGACCGACCTCATCGTCCGGATCCCGCTGTGGCTGACGATTCTCGTCATCACCCGCGATGTCGTGATCGTCATCACGGTCGCGATCGTCAACATCGTCATGGGCGTCCGGACGTTCCGCCCATCGGTGTGGGGCAAGATCGCCACGGCCACCTACCTGGTCACCTGCGTCGTGGTGATGTGGTTCAACTTCCTCGGGCACGACTCCGTCCTGGTGGACGTCGGCGTCTGGTCGTCGCTCGGGATCACGCTGATCTCCGGCTTCCACTACATCTGGCACGCCTCCCGGATCATCAACGAGCCCGCCCAGGCCCCCCAGCCTCCGCCCCGTCCCACCGTCGGCGGCCGCACATTGCCTGGCTGAACCTCTACGATTTACCGCAGATACGCCGAGATCGCAGAGAAGATCAAACGAAGCGGGAAGGCAAAGCTCCGCTCACCCCACGAATCACTGCGGGTCAGCATCGAAATCAACCCGACAGAGCCTCTGCGTCCTCTGCGCCTCTGCGGTGAATCTGATCGCCCGCGCAGAGTTCACACATGGAGTTTCCTCCGGAAGTAGTCGATCGTGCGGGTGAGGCCTTCTTCGAGGTGCACCTTGGGTTCCCAGCCGAGGAGCGTGCGGGCGCGGGTGATGTCGGGCTGGCGGACCTTCGGGTCGTCGGTCGGGCAGCGGCCTGGTAGACGAGCTGGCTCTTCGACCCGGTCATCCGGATGATCGTTCGCGCGATCTCCTCGATCGTCATCTCGTGCGGGTTGCCGATGTTCACCGGGTCGTTCACCTCGGACATCATCAGGCGGATGATGCCGTCCACCAGGTCGGTGATGTAGGTGAAGCTGCGCGTCTGGCTGCCGTCGCCGAAGATCGTGATGTCCTCGTTGCGCAGCGCCTGCGAGATGAACGTCGGCACCGCGCGCCCGTCGTTGACGCGCATCCGCGGGCCGTAGGTGTTGAAGATCCGGACGATCTTCGTGTCGACGCCGTGGTAGCGGTGGTAGGCCACGGTCATCGCCTCGGCGAACCGCTTCGCCTCGTCGTACACGCCGCGCGGCCCGATCGGGTTCACGTTGCCCCAGTACGGTCTCCTTCTGCGGATGCTCGAGCGGGATCGCCGTACACCTCGGAGGTCGAGGCCAGCACGAACCGCGCGCCCTTCGCCTTCGCGAGGCCCAGCGCCTTGTGCGTGCCGAGCGCGCCCACCTTCAGCGTCGGGATGGGCAGCTCGAGGTAGTCGATCGGGCTGGCCGGGCTGGCCCAGTGCAGGACGAAGTCCACCGGGCCGTCGATGTAGATGTAGTTGGTGACGTCGTGCTTGATGAACAGGAAGTCGCGGTTCGCCAGGTGCGCGATGTTCGCGATGTCGCCGGTCAGCAGGTTGTCGATGCCGACGACCGAGTAGCCGCGATCGAGCAGGGTTTCGGCGAGGTGCGAGCCGATGAAGCCGGCGGCACCGGTGATGACGACGCGTGGTTTGCTCATCTCGGATGCTTCAGTACGGCGTGCTTGAAGAAGCCGTTGACGAGCGGTGAGCCACATGATCTTGAGGTCGAGGCGCAGCGACCAGTTCTCGATGTAGTACAGGTCGTACTCGATCCGCTTCTCGAGCGAGCGTGTTGCCGCGCCAGCCGTTGACCTGCGCCCAGCCGGTGATGCCGGCCCTCACCTTGTGGCGCAGCATGTACTGCGGGATACTGCTGCTTGAACTGCTCGACGAAGTACGGCCGCTCGGGCCGCGGGCCGACGAGCGACATGTCGCCCCTGCAGCACGTTCCAGATCTGCGGCAGCTCGTCGAGGTCGAACCGGCGCAGGAAGCGGCCGATCGGCGTGCAGCGCGGGTCGTCGTCGCGCGCCCAGACCGGGCCCGTCTCGCGCTCGGCGTCGTGGAACATCGAGCGGAACTTGTAGATCGTGAACGACGCGCCGTCCAGGCCCATGCGCTCCTGGCGGTAGAACACCGGGCCCGGCGACGTCAGCCGGACGAGCAGGGCGACGATCGCCAGCGGGATGCGCCAGGACGACGAGCGCCGACCGCCGAGAGCGCGATGTCGACCGCCCGCTTCACGACGCTGTTGAAGCCCTGCAGCGGGACGTCGTTGATGTTGATGATCGGGACGCCGTCCAGGTCCTCGAGCCGCGCGCGCAGCGCGATGAACTGCAGCAGGTCCGGCACCACCTTGATGTCCACGCACTCGCGGCTCGCGCTGTCGATGAGCTGCGACCACCTTCGCCGTGCTCGTCGAGCGGCAGCGCGACGTAGAGCTGGTCGATCCGCTCGCGCTGCGCGATCTCCGCGGCTTCGTCGAGCGTGCCGAGCAGCGGCAGGCCGCGGTAGCCCAGGTGATCGCCGCCGGCGCGGTCGTCCACGAACCCGACGACCTGGTAGCCCGAGCTCCCGGTGCTCGAGGATCTGGTCGGCCACCAGGCGTCCGAGTTCGCCGGCGCCGGCGATCAGGACGCGCTTGAGGCCGATGCCGGCGCGCCAGCGGCGCTCGAGCACCTGCGCGCATCAGCTCGCGCGACGCGAACGTGAGCATGACGTTCAGGACGAGGAAGATCGCCCAGACGACCTGCGACACCTCGCAGGGCGCCGCGCATGCTTGACCGCGTCGCTCGCGTAGTAGGTCTGGAAGTAGAGCGTGGCGAACATGCCGAACACGACGGCGAGGATGCTGCCGACGAACACCGCGAAGAAGTCGTCCACCCGCGAGCGGCCGCGCCGCAGGCGGTAGAGGCCCTGGAGGTAGAAGGCGAACGGCACGAGCGACGGCGATGAACGGCAGCGAGCGTCGAGGTACTGCGTCGAACGGCGGGTACCCCTTGGTGACCGGGACGAGGCCGGTCTGAAAGCGGAGCACGTAGGCGAGGATGAAGGCCGAGAGCGCCGAGGACCGCGTCGGACACGACGTGGAACGCCGACGAGCAGCCGGTTGTATCGCTTGACCATCAGTCGTCATCCGCCGGGGCTCGCCAGCACGTCGTCGATTTCAGCGGCCATCTCGGGCGGCGAACCGCGCCCGGCCGAACCGCTCCGCGTGCGCGCCGCATGGCGTCCGGCTCGAAGCGCGGCGTCCAGCGCCCGGCGAATGCCGTCGGCAAACGCCTCGGCGCCGTCGTCCGTCACCAGCACGCCGGTGACGCCGTCCACGACGGTTTCGAGCGCGCCGCCGCGGCCGAGAGCCACCACCGGCCGGCCGCATGCCTGCGCCTCGACCGGCACGATCCCGAAGTCTTCCTCGCCGGGGAGCAGGACCACGCCGCTGCGCGCGGTACAGCTCCCGGATCTCCTCGTCGGTCCGCGGACCGAGGAACTCCACGCCGACCGGCGAGCCAGCGCGCGCGAGCCGTCCGAGCTCCGGGCCCTGGCCGACGATCTGCAGCGGAACGCCCGGCGATGCCGCACGCCTCGATGGCCACCTCGATGCGCTTGTAGGGAACGAGCGCAGACACCACGAGGGCGGACCTCCCCGGCGGCCGGCCGTCGGGGCGATAGAACTCGGTGTCGACCGGCGGATACACCACGGTCGCTCGGCGATTATAGTATCGGCCGATCCGGCGCGCAACGTGTTGAGAATTCGCCACATAGCGGTCGACGCGGTGCGCCGTGGCGGCGTCCCACCGGGCCAGCCGGGCCAGGACCGGCCGCAGGAGCGCGGCACGCACCGAGCCGAGCCGCTCGCGGGCCGAAATAGGCGTCGCGCTGGTCCCACACGTACCGCATCGGGGTGTGGCAGTAGCAGAGGTGCCGGGCACGCGCCGGCGCCGGATGACCGACTTCGCCGCGCAGTGGCTCGTGCTGATGACCAGGTCGTAGCCGTCGAGGTCGAACTGCTCGACCACGGCCGGGAAGAGCGGCAGGCAGTGCCGGTAGTAGCCGGCGCGATCGCCGGGCAGCCGCGACAGGACAGACGCCCTGGGGTGGAGCGCCTCGATTGTCGGGGAGACGCTCCCGGGCACGTGGACGAGCGTGAAGAGGTCGGCCCGCGGGTACAGCTCGCAGAGAACCTCGAGCACCTTTTCGCCGCCGCGCATGCCGGTCAGCCAGTCGTGGACCAGCGCGACGCGGGGCGGAGAAGCGGAGCCTGGCGCTCCGTTTCCAGTTGGAGTCGTGGGCGTCATACCGGCTGGGGTTCCTGCATGACCTCTCCGTACACCTCCCGGATGCGGGCGACCGACTGCTCCCAGGAGTATTCGCGCACCTGTGCGTACCCGCGCTCGATGAGGGTGGCCCGCAGGTCGGTGTCTTCCAGGGCTTGTTTCATCCCGTCCGCAATCGAGTCCGGGTCGTAGGGGTCCACGAGGATCGCCGCGTCGCCGACGACCTCCGGGAGGGACGAGACGTTCGAGGTGACAACGGGCGTGCCGCTCGCCATCGCCTCGAGCGGCGGCAGGCCGAACCCTTCGTAGAGCGATGGAAACACGAAGACGCTCGCGAGCCGGTACAGCACCGACAGCGTGTCGACCGGGACGAAGCCGAAGAAGCGCACGTGTTTGTGCAGTTTGTGCTGGTGCACCGCCCGGCGCAGGCCCTGGTACTTCGAGATCTCGTCGCCGATGATGACCAGCTTGAGCGAGTCGAACCCCTCCTGCCGGCGCAGCCTGTCGAACGCATCGATCAGGCGCTCGAGGTTCTTGTGGGGCTTGATGTTGCCGACGTAGAGGGCGAACGGGTCGCGAAGCTGGTAGCGGATGCGCACCCGCTCGAACGCCTCCTCGCGGAGGCGTCTCGCTGAGGCGCTCGTCGATCGCGTTGTAGATAACGGTGATCTTGTCCGCCGGCACCCGGAAGCGGCGCAGGATGTCGGACTTCGACGTTTCCGAGACGGTGAGGATCCGGTTGGAGCGCCGCGTCGCCAGCCACAGGGAGGTCTTCGCGTACCCGTAGGCGAGGCGCCCCGGCAGGTACTGCGGGAACATCAGGTGGATGGTGTCGTGAATCGTCACCACCGAACGGCAGTTGATGAGCGGCGGCAGGACGTAGTGCGGGGCGTGGAAGAGGTCGGCGTGCTCGCGCCGAATCGCCATCGGGATGCGCACCTGCTCGGCGACCGAGTAGGGCAACGCCGTCTCGACGACGGCTCGGAAATTGGGCCCGACCGTGGAGAGTTCCGCGTGGTCCTGCTCCTTGCAGAGCAGGACGTACTCGGTGGTGCCATCGATCCGGGCAAGCTGGCGAACGAGGTTCCGGATGTACGTGCCGATGCCGAAGTCGCGGTACTTGCGGGCATCGATGGCAATTCGCACGACGCTATCATACCGAAAAGCCGCTCTACCACTGCCAATCGAGTCTGTGCCGGCGGCACGCTTCGCGCAGCTCGCCCGGCAGGATACCGGCCCGTCTGGCGGCGTTCAACGCCTCCGCCATGAAGACGCGCAGCTTCCCCGCGGCATTGGTGAGATCCTCGGCCAGTGGGCCGCAGCCGATCGACGCCGCGCTGGGAGGCGTCCGCTCCAGGAGCGCGAACCACTCCCGGTCGTACCGCTTCTTCAGGGTGACCCCCTGGAGGCACGCCGCCCGGTACTCAGCCCACCCGCTGTCGATGCGGTCGGCGAACTCGGTTGCGCCCTTCAGCCGGCGCTCGAGTTCGGCCATGGCCGCGTCGTGCTGCGGGTCGCTAGCAGACGCCGCATTCCCGTTGAAGGAGGTCTGCAGCCGATCCTGGAGCGTGCCGCTTGCCTGCGCCACCGCGTCCATGCGGCCCTCCAGCATGGCCCGCGCATGCGGCGCGGCCACCGCGAAGCTCAACGATTCCGCCTGGCCACCGACCTTCAACGTCGTCACCCCGATCACCCAACCCTGGCGATCCACCAGCGGCCCGCCGGAGTTCCCGGGATTCACGGCGACGTCCGTCTGGATCAGGGTGACGCCGCCCGCCGAGCGGATGGCGCTGACAATCCCGCGCGTGACGGTGTTCTGCAGCACGCCGAGCGGGTTGCCGACGGCCAGCACCTCCTGTCCCACCCGCACGTCGCCGAGGTCGCGAAGCGCCAGCACTGCCTGGCCGGGTGCGACTCGTTCGGGGCGGATGACCGCAAGGTCCATGGCCGGGGCGCTCCGGACCACCTGTCCCGTCATGGCCTGGCCGTCTGACAGCTTCAGGCTGACGTAGCCCCGGGTGCCGACGACGTGGGCATTGGTTAGCACCAGTCCGCCAGCCGCGAAGAACCCGGAGCCACGGCCGGTCTCGGACTCGATCAGGACGACCGCGGGAATCACGCGCTGGGCGATGTCTTCCGTCGTTCCTCCTTCGGAAGGAGCGACCGCCGGGGCCGGGGGCGGTGCCGGCGCGAGCTGCGCCCGGAGGTCGGCAGGCAACTCCACCTGGAACGGCGCATCGGCCGGGGGTGGCGTCGCCGCGTCCGGGGGAGCCGCGGGAGCGGGGGCCGCGGAGGAATCGGCAGCCGGCGCAGGGTGGGTCGCAGCCGCCCACGGCCGCCACGCGAACAACGCGACGAGAAGGGCGAGTACTCCGATCGCGGCCAGGTACGGCAGCCGGTTGGCCTCCGTCGTCACGGGCTCCGGGTCTGGCGTTGCAGCGGGAGGACGAGACGCGCCGCACCGGCACTGGCCGACCGCCGGCGGAACCCGCCGGCCGCATGTTCCGCACGTCCAGGCGCCAGCCAGATCCTCGGTCATCGCAGACCTCCCTCACCGATCCATCGGTCGCTCGCCGCGCAGCGATAGGTAGAGGCGCAGAATCGGGGCCCACAACGGATGGTGCTTGGCGTAGAAGGCCAGCTGGCTGCGGCGGTACGCGGCGGTCGCGGCACGCGGGTCGTGCCGGCGCGATCGGCCGCGGGCGTGCACGATTTCCACGCTCGGCGCATAGCGGACCGTCCGGCCACGCGCACGAACGGACGCGCAGAAGTCCACGTCCTCGGTGTAGAGGAAGAAGCGCTCGTCCAGAAGGCCAGCGGCTTCGGCGTCTGCGCGGCGCACGAGCAGGCAGGCGCCGCTGACCCAGTCCACCTCGCGGGCGCTCGCCGCCATTCGCTCCACCCGGCGCCTGACGGCCGGTACGCCGCGATCGTAGAGGCGACCCACCACCTTCTGTCGCAACTCGTTGAACGGGCCGATCATCTGGCCGAACGAGATCTCAAGGCGACCGTCCTCGCCGACCAGGCGGGGGCCGACGATCGCCGCCTCCTCGTGCGACTGGAGTTCGCGAACCAGAGCGTCGACCGCACCGGCGGGAACGATGGTGTCACTGTTCAAGAGCAGCACGAAGGCCGATCGGGTGGCCCGGATGCCGAGGTTGTTCGCCCGCGAAAAGCCGAGGTTGCCGCCGGCCTCGATGACCCGGACGCCCGGCCACTGCTCGCGAACCATCGCGGCGCTGCCATCGGCCGACTCGTTGTCGACGACGACGATCTCCGAGGAGACGCCAGGCGGCGAGGCGTGGAGCGACGCGAGCGCGCGTTGGAGATCGTCGCGCGCGTTGTAGCTGACGATGATGATGGCCAGGTCAGGCATGGGCAGCCTCGGCGAGAGCCGCGAGGGTCTCGCGGGCCGTCCGCTCCCAGGAGTAGCGCCCGAGGACTGCCGGGGCTTTCGCCAGCAGCGCGGTGCGAACCGCGGGCGCGAACAGCAGCCCTTCCAGGTGCGACGCGATGGACGGGACGTCGCTGGTCTCGACCAAAACGGCAGCGTCGCCGTAGACCTCGCGTGCGACCGGAGTATCGCCGACGAGCACGGGAACTCCGGCGCGCAAGGCCTCCAGGGGCGTCAGGCCGAATCCTTCGTAGTCCGACAGGAACACGAACGCTCCCGCCTGCGCGTACAGGTCGGCCAGGACATCGTCGGGCACGTAGGAGCGGATGCTCGCGGCGCTCTCGACGCCGGCGTGCTCGGCCGTCGCGCGCAAGTCCAGCGGCGGATACGTCCGGTCGTCGCCGACGATCTCGAGGCGGACCTCGGGGTGGCGCGAGTGAACGATTGCGAACGCCTGGATGAGCTCGGGAAGGTGGCGTCGATTGAAGATCGACCCGACGAAGAGGACGAGAGGACGCGAGCTGGCCTGGCAGGGCTTGAGCCCTGCTCTGGGGGCCGTGAGCCCGAGCGGGATCACGCGCACCTTCTCGGGGGGCACCTGCAGCAGCCGGCGCAGCTCGCTGCGCGAGAAGGCGGCATCGGTAATGACCACGCGCGCGCGGCGTGCGGCCAGGCGAGCAAGGAGGCGGCGCCGGAAGCCGCTCCGTGGGGGGAACCACTCGGGGTGCGCGGCGAACGACAGGTCATGGATCGTCAGCGCCACCGGGACGGACGTCAGGATCGGGGCAGTGTACGCCGGGCTGAAGAGGACATCTGGCCGGTCGCGGCGCAAGGCGAGGGGCAGCGTGATCTGCTCCCAGCGCGTGCCGGCGCTGCCCCCGAGGATGCGTCGTTTACCCCACGCTTGTGGGGCGGCGGCTTCTCCCCAGCCCTCTTCCGGCGCATACAGCACGAATTCGTGCTCGCGCGCCTCCGGCAGCTGGTCCCAGGCCTGCAGGAGGTGAGCCAGGTACCGGCCGACACCGGTCGGACGGCCGCACAGTTCCCGCGCGTCGATCGCAATTCTCATCGGTCAACGAAGCCAGGTGTAGGGCGAAGCTCCAGCTTCGCCTGTCCAAACACGAGACGCTTCACACCGGCCGGAGTCGACGACGCTCGATCGCGCGGGCGTAGGCCTCGCGTGTCAGGAGCGCTGCTCGGTCCCAGGTGAACTGCGCGGCGCGCGCCCGGCCCAATTCGCCGAGCCGGCAGGCGACGCCCGGATCGTACAGGATGTCCTCGAGGGCCTGCGCAATTGCCTCCGGCTGCTCCGGGTCCACGAGCACCACCGCGCCGCCCGCCACCTCGGGAAGCGCGCCCCGGTTGGAGGCCACAGCGGGAATCCCCAGTGACATCGCCTCGAGCAGCGGCAGGCCGAAGCCCTCGTCGAACGATGGGAGCACCAGGAGGCGGGCGCCGGCGAGGAGATCCTCGCGGGCCGCGGCGTCCACGTACCCGCGGTGCTCCACCCGGCCGGCAAGCGGCGGAGCCGCGAGCGCGCGAAGCCACGGGGCGGCCGCCACCGTTGCCCGGCCCGCCAGGACCAGCGGCGGCACGTCGTCGCGGCGGGCAAGCAGGCGAGCGTACGCGTCCAGCAGTCCCGGGATGTTCTTGCGCGGCTCCAGGGTGCCGAGGAACAGCAGGTACCGGCCGGCGGGGTTGCCTGGCAGGACCCGCCCCGGGTTCTGCCAGGGCGGAACGCCGTGCGGGCAGACCGACACGCGGTCGCCGGCCACGCCGAGGCGCGATTGCACGAGACTGCCGACGTGCGCCGAGGGTACCAGGATGCCGTCCGCGCGCCGCGCGTGGGCCACGGCGAGGGCGGCGTAGTCGCGGCGAATTTCTGCCGCGGTCCGTTCCGGGTGGTCGAGGAAGTCGAGGTCGTGGATGGTCACCACCTGCGCCGCGTCGCGCGAAGGCAGCAACAGCGGGTGGGGGGAGTGAACGACGTCGTAGCGCCGGCGGGTCAACCACTCGATGGGCGGACGTTCGAACCGGTGCCAAGCGACGTTGAGGAGCCGGACGGGAAGGCGACGGTCGACGAGGCCGACCGGTCCCAGTTCTGCCAGGGCACCCTGGTCGGGACGGTCCTTCCAGGAACTGGAGAACAGGTCGACGGCGTCCGGGGTTTCCGGCCGGCCTGCGAGCGCGCGAGCGAGTTGGTGCACGTATTCGCCGACACCGGTGCGCTCCCTGAGGGCGGGCCGGTAGTCGATGAGAATGCGCACGGCCGACACGCTATCGCGCCGCCGACCGGTTGGCAAGGACCATCCGGAATCGTGAAGCCGGCCCCGAATCCTGGATCCTGAATCCCGAATCCTCTAAGTGCTTTCTTCTCAGTAGCTTGACTGCTTCTTGCTGATGTGTTACCGTCCGTGGGTTTGGGCGAGCCGGAGGCGCCGCACGGATGAAGATCGCTGTCATTGGCACCGGCTACGTGGGTCTGGTGGCAGGCGCCTGTTTCGCGGAGAACGGCAACGAGGTCGTGTGCGTTGACCGCGACGAGGCGAAACTGCGCATCCTGCGGCGGGGCCGGATCCCGATCTTCGAGCCGGGCCTCGAGGAATTGGTGCGGCGGAACCGCGCCGAGAAACGGCTCGGCTTCACGAGCCAGGTTGCCAGCGCCGTCCGGCACGCCTCGATCATCTTCGTCGCCGTCGGCACGCCGCAGGGAGAGGACGGGTCGGCCGACCTTCAGCACGTGCTCGACGTGGCCAGGGACATCGGCCGCGCGATGAACGGATACAAGGTCGTCGTGGACAAGAGCACCGTGCCCGTCGGCACGGCGGAGCGGGTGCGGGAGGTCATCCGGCGGGAGACGACGCACCCGTTCAGCGTGGTGAGCAACCCGGAGTTCCTCAAGCAGGGCGCGGCGGTGGACGACTTCATGAAGCCGGACCGCGTGGTGATTGGTGCCGAGGATCCCCGGGCGACGCAGCTCATGACCGAACTGTACGCGCCGTTCACGCGAACGGGCGCGCCCATCATGGTGATGGACTGCGCAGAGCGCGGAGATGTGCAAGTACGCCGCGAACGCGATGCTGGCGACGCAAGATCTCCTTCATGAACGAGGTGGCGCGCGTCTGCGAGCTGTACGGGGCGGACGTGGAGCAGGTGCGCCGCGCGATGGGCGCGGACAGGCGGATCGGGCCCGCGTTCCTCTTCCCGGGCGTCGGCTTCGGCGGCAGCTGCTTTCCGAAGGACGTCAAGGCCCTCATGCGCTTCTCGGCGGATGCCGGGTACGCCTTCCAGATTCTCGACGCCGTGGATCGCGTCAACTCCGCGCAGAAGACGCACGTCGTGGACAAGATGGCCGAGCACTTCGGCTCGCTGCGCGGGCGAACGGTGGCCGTGTGGGGGCTGGCGTTCAAGCCGAAGACCGACGACATGCGCGAGGCGCCGGCGATTGCCATCATCGAGCGGCTGCTCGCGGATGGGGCGGCAGTGCAGCGCGTACGATCCCGAGGCGGCCAAGGCGGCGAAGCGGATCTTCGGGGGCCGGGTGACGTTCGCCGCGCGGAGCTACGACGCGCTCGTCGGCGCCGACGCGCTCGTCGCTCGTGACCGAGTGGAACGAGTTTCGCGAGCCCGATTTCGGCAAGATGCGCAAGCTGATGCGTACGCCGGTCGTCTTCGACGGCCGGAACATCTACAATCGGGAGCAGATGAAGGCGGATGGATTCACCTACTTCGCGATCGGGCGCTGACGCTGGCGCGGTGCTGGTAACCGGCGGCGCCGGTTACATCGGCAGCCACGCGGCCGGGCGCTGGCGCGCGCGGGGCGCCGGGTCGTCGTCTACGACGACCTGTCGGAAGGGCACCGGGAGGCGGCCCTCGACGCGCCGCTGGTGGTGGGCGACACGCACGACGTGGAGCGGCTGCGCCGGGTCATGGCCGAGCACGGCGTGACGGCCGTCATGCACTTCGCCGCCTGGACGGCGGTCGGCGAGTCGGTCAAAGACCCGGCCGGGTACTACCGCAACAACGTCGAGGGCGCGCTGACGGTGCTCGAGCGATGGCGAGGGAGAAGGTCGGGCGGTTCATCTTCTCGTCCACCGCGGCGGTGTTCGGCGAGCCGGTCGAGGTGCCCATCACGGAGGGGCACCCGCACCCGGCCGATCAACGCGTACGGCGAAACGAAGCTGGCGGTCGAACGCGCGCTGCCGCACTTCGAACGCGCGTACGGCATTCACTGGATCGCGCTGCGGTATTTCAACGCGGCGGGGGCCGATCCCGACGGGCAGCTGGGCGAAGACCACCGGCCAGAGCGGCACCTGATTCCGCTGGCGCTCGCCGCGGCGGACGGCGGCGAGCCGTTGCAGGTGTTCGGCGACGACTACCCGACGCCCGACGGCACGTGCCTGCGCGACTACATCCACGTGACCGACCTGGCGCAGGCGCACCTGCTCGCCCTCGACGCGCTGGAGCGGGCGCCGCGCTCCGGGGTTTACAATCTCGGCAATGGCCGGCCGTTCTCGGTCCGCGAGGTTATCGAGACGGTGGCGCGCGTGACCGGACGCGCGGTTCCCCACGCGGTGTCGCCCCGCCGCGCCGGCGACCCGGCCGTCCTCTACGCGTCGAGCGAACGCATTCGCAGGGACCTCGGTTGGTCTCCGCGCTTCGGTGAACTGACCACCATTATCGAAACGGCTTGGAGATGGCAACAATCGCACCCACAGGGCTACCTCGACCGCACGTGAAGTCGGCAGCGTTGCGGGGCGCGCTCGTGGACCCGCTGCTCTCCGTCGTCATGCCTGTCTTCAACGAGCAGGAGACAATCGAGGAGATCGTCCGGCGCGTCCTGGCTGTTCCGATGCGCATCGATCTCATCGTCGTGGACGACGGGTCGACCGACGGGACGCGGGAACAGCTGGCGGCGTTGCAGCGCGAGCTCGGCTTCCGTTTGATCCTGCAGGAACGCAACCAGGGGAAGGGCGCGGCGCTGCGCCGCGGCTTCGAAGAGGTGTCCGGCGAGCTGGTGATCATCCAGGACGCGGACCTCGAGTACTCGCCGGAGGAGTACCCGGAACTCGTTCAGCTGATCTGCGAGGGGCGCGCGGACGTGGTCTACGGCTCGCGGTTCCTCGGCCGGCACCGGGTCTTCATGTTCTCCCACTATCTCGGCAACCGCATCGTGACGCTGCTCACCAACGTTCTCTACAACACGATGCTCACCGACATGGAGACCTGCTACAAGGTGATGCGCACCGAGGTCGTGCGGGGGATGGCGCTCCAGTCGAAGGGTTTCGGCATCGAGCCGGAGATGACGGCGAAGATCTTCAAGCACGGGTACCGCGTGTACGAGATCCCGATCACCTACGACGGCCGCGGCTACGAGCAGGGGAAGAAGATCACGTGGCGCGACGGCCTGGTCGCGCTCTGGGTGCTCCTCAAATACCGGTTCCGCGATTGAACCCACTCTCCCGGCTCTTCCGCTTCTCGCGCCCGTACCGCGCGCGGCTCGCGGCCGCGCTCGCGTGGATGCTCCTGTACGCGGCAGGGACGACGGGACTCGCGTATCTCATCAAGAACGTCTTCGACGACGTCCTCGCCAACGGCACCAACCTGGGATACGTGGCCGCCGCGATCGTCGTCGCCAACCTTCTGAAGGGTATCGGCGGCTACTTTTCGGCCTACCTGATGGCGGACGTCGGTCAGCGCGTCGTGATGGACGTGCGCAACACGCTCTACCGCCACATCCTGGACCAGTCGGCGGCGTTCTTCGCGCGGCGTTCGTCCGGGCAGCTGATGTCGCGGATCACCAACGACGTCGGCCAGATCCAGCAGGCGGTGTCGGAGACGGTCGGCGACCTCGCTGCGCGAGTCGCTCGCGCTGGTCGGCTACATCGTTCTCCTCTTCTACTACGACGCGAAGCTGGCGATCGTCTTCCTGACCGGCGCTCCGCTGGTCATCTACCCGCTCGTTCGGCTCGGGCAACGGCTTCGCAAGACGACGCGCCGCAGCCAGGAAGAGCTCGAGCACCTCTCGCACGTGAGCGCCGAGGCGTTCACCGGACACCGCATCGTCAAGGCGTTCGGCACCGAGGCGCACGAGGCGGATCGCTTCGCGCGGGCCGGCCGAACGGCTGTATCCGAGCGAACATGAAGGTGACGGCGGCGCTGTCGGCGCTGCCGCCGGTCATGGAACTCCTGGGCGGCTTCGGCATGGCGGCGGCGCTGTGGTACGGCGTGCGCGAGATCGCTCCACGCCGCCGCAGCTCACGCCCGGCGAGTTCACGTCGTTCATCGCGGCGCTGTTCCTGATGTACGGCCCCGCCAAGAAGCTGAGCCGCGTGAACGCCAACCTGCAGCAGACGATGGCCGCGTCCGAGCGGATCTTCGAGACGCTCGACACGCACACCGAGGTGCAGGATCGCCCGGGCGCGAAGACGCTGGCCGGGCTCGCCGAGAGCATCGAATTCAACGACGTCGTCTTCAACTACGACGACGACCGGACGCACAAGATCCTGCGCGGCGTGTCGCTGTCGGTGCGAGCGGGCGACATGGTGGCGATCGTGGGGCGCAGCGGGGCGGGCAAGACGACGCTCGTGAACCTGCTGCTGCGGTTCTACGACGTGACGTCCGGTTCCATTGCCATCGACGGCATCGACATCCGCGACCTGACGCTGGCGTCGCTGCGGAACCAGATCGGGATCGTCACGCAGGAGACGGTGCTGTTCGACGACACCATCGGCAACAACATCGCGTATGGCTCGCAGCGGCGCCAGCCGCGAGGCGATGGAGGCGGCCGCGCGGGCGGCCCACGCGCACGACTTCATCGCCGCGATGCCGGCGGGCTACGATACCGTGATCGGCGAGCGGGGCCAGCGGCTGTCGGGCGGGCAGCGCCAGCGCCTGGCCATCGCCCGCGCCCTCCTGAAGAACTCCCCGATCCTGATCCTGGACGAAGCGACCTCGTCGCTCGACTCCGAATCGGAGCAGCTCGTGCAGGAAGCGCTCGCCAACCTGATGGCGAACCGGACCTCGATCGTGATCGCCCATCGCCTGTCGACGATCCGGCGGGCGAGCCGATCGTCGTGCTGGAACGCGGGCGAATCGCGGAGGTCGGCCGGCACGAGGAGCTCCTCGCCAAGCCGGGCGGCGCGTACGCGCGCCTCTATGCCATGCAGATCGCCGCCGGCCGGCGCGGACAGGAGGAGCAGGTGGTGCTGCCATGATGATCTCGATGACGGGGTTCGCTTCGCAGACGAGGGAGGACGAGCGCGCGACGATCGGCGTCACCATCCGCGCAGTCAATCACCGCTACCTCGACGTTCAGCTGCGGCTGCCTCAGAGCCTCGCCGCTCTTGAAACGAGGCTGCGCGCGCTGCTGCAGAAGCGGCTCGCGCGCGGCCGGGTGGAGTTGAGCGTCTCGGTGCAGCTGCGGCAGGCGCCTGCGCCAGACGTCCAGCTGAACGAGGAGTTCGTCCGCAAGCTCAGCGCCGCGCTCGAGCCGGCGCGCGCGGAGGGCCTCCTGACCGGGGCGCTGACGCCCGGCGATCTGGTCCGCCTGCCCCAGGCGCTCGTCATCCGCGAGCGGCCGGCCGACGATCCGTCACTGGCGGAAGGCCTGGCGAACAGCGTCGAGGCCGCCGTGGACGAGACGCTCACCGAGTTGACGACGATGCGCGTGCGGGAGGGCCGGCACCTCGAGGCGGATCTCGAGGAGCGGCGGCAATTGCTCGCGGTGCTGATCGAGCGTGTTGCGGCCGCCGCGGTCGAAGGGCGAGGGCAGCTCGAGGCGAGGCTGGCCGAGCGCGTGCAGGAGTTGAGCCGCGACATGGAAGTGGACCAGGCGGCCATCGCGCAGGAAATCGTCCGGATGGCAGGGCGCTCGGACATCAGCGAGGAGATCGTCCGGTTTCGCGCGCACCTGGCACACTGGGCCGCGCTTGGCGCGAGCGAGGAGCCCTGCGGCCGCAAGCTGGACTTCCTGCTGCAGGAGATGAACCGCGAGGTGAACACGATCGGGTCGAAGGCCGACGGGCTGGCCGTCTCCGAGCTGATCGTGAACGCCAAGGCCGAACTGGAGAAGATGCGGGAGCAGGTACAGAATGTCGAGTAGCCGCCGGGGACGGCTCTTCATCGTGTCGGCTCCCTCGGGGACGGGGAAGACGACCATCGTGCGGCAGTTGATTGGGGCGGTGCCGGGGCTCGGGATGTCGCGGTCGTACACGTCGCGGCCGATCCGGCCCGGCGAGGTGGACGGCGTCGACTACAACTTCATCCCGGCCGAGCGCTTCGTGCTGATGCGCGACGCCGGCGCGTTCCTGGAATGGGCCGAGGTGTTCGGCCGGTTCTACGGGACAGGCGTCGAGGACACCGAGCACCGGCTGGGCGCCGGCGAGGACCTGGTGCTGGTGATCGACGTCCAGGGGGCTCGCAAGGTGCGGGCGGCGGGCATCAGTTCGGTTGGCATCTTCCTCCTGCCGCCTTCATACGCCGTCCTCGAGGAGCGCCTCCGGCGGAGGAGCCGCGATCCCGAGGAACAGATCCAGCGCCGGCTGGCAACCGCGCGCGGGGAGGTCCACGCGGCGGCTGACTACGACTACGTCGTCGTCAACGACGAGGTGGACGGCTGCGTGGACCGCCTGCGAGCGATCGTGCTCGCCGAACGCGCGCGGCAGGAGGCGATGAAGGAAGAGGTGGAGGCCATAGCCAGGAGCTTCGCCTCCTGATTGGGCGATTCGTCGATTTGACGATTTGTCGATTTTCCTCGACGCCGCAGATGCGTGAGGGACGAATCGCAAATCGTCAAATCGCGAAATCGAGAAATCGGGACAATCACTCTATGTCTCGACTAGCCCTCGGTGTTTGCGGCGGGATTGGCGCCTACAAGGCGGTCGAAGTGGTGCGCGGGCTGCAGAAAGCCGGCCACGACGTCACCGTCGTGATGACCGCGTCTGCGCAGCAGTTCGTCGGGCCGCTCACCTTCGAGGCCATCACCCAGCACCGGGTGATCACCGGGCAGTTCGAGCCGGGAGCCAACGCGAGCATCGAGCACATCTCCCTGGCCACGACGATCGACCTCCTCGTGGTGGCGCCCGCAACCGCGAACGTCATCGGCAAGATGGCGGGCGGCATTGCGGACGATTTCCTGACGTCGATGTACCTCGCGACACGGGCACCCGTACTCGTCGCGCCGGCGATGAACACGAACATGTGGGAGCACCCGGCCGTCCAGGAGAACCTGCGGGTGCTGGCGGCGCGCGGCGTGCGGTTCGTCGATCCCGGCGAGGGGTTCCTCGCCTGCGGGTGGACGGGGAAGGGGCGGCTGGCGGAACCGCCGGAGATCGTGGCCGCCGCGGAGGCCATCTTGCGGCCGTCGCCGACGCTCGCCGGGCGCCGCGTGGTGGTCTCGGCGGGGCCGACGTACGAGGACATCGATCCGGTTCGCTACCTGGGGAACCGATCGAGCGGGCGGATGGGATACGCGATCGCGGCCGAAGCGGCCGCCCGCGGTGCGAACGTGACGCTCGTTGCCGGGCCAGGCGGCCTGGAAGCGCCGCCTGGCGTCGAGGTGGTCAGGGTGCGGCGCGCCGTCGAGATGCGGGATGCGATTGTCTCCTGCGCTCCGCGAGCGGACGTCGTCATCATGGCCGCCGCCGTGGCGGATTACATGCCCGAGCGCGCACCTGAGAAGATCAGCAAGGATCGGGGCGAGCTGACGCTGACGCTCACGCGCACCCCCGACATCCTCGCCGAACTCGGCCGGCTGCGCGCCGAGGGTCGCCTCGAGGCGGTCCTCGTCGGGTTCGCGGCGGAAACCGAACAGGTGGTGAAGCGGGCGAAAGAGAAGCGCGCGCGCAAGCAGGTGGACCTGATTGTCGCCAACGACGTGTCGCGCGCCGACGCCGGCTTCGACGTCGAGACCAACGCGGTGACGCTGATCGGCCCGGACGGCGAGCAGGACGTGCCCCTCCAGTCCAAGGCCGCCATCGCGAAAGCCATCCTCGACCGCGTCGAAACGCTGCTGGCTCGCAGCACGAAGCTTCAGCCGACTCGATTGACTCCGTAGACTCCGTTGACTCCGTTGACTCCGTTGACTTCCCCGAAATGGACCCTCGTTCCCAGCTGGCCGAACACCTGAAGTTCCTGACCGAAATGGGCATCGACGGCGTGAGCCGCGATCCGGGCTGGCGCGCGCGCGAGGCCGACACCGGTAGGACAGGCGTCTCGCCTGTCGCCGACACCGGTGGGACAGGCGTCTCGCCTGTCGCCGACCCAGCCGATCTCCCCTCCATCCGCGCCGATCTCGGCGACTGCACGCGCTGCAAGCTGCACGCGCTCGGGCGCCGGCAGATCGTCTTCGGCGTCGGGAACCCGAAGGCCGACCTGATGTTCATCGGCGAGGCGCCGGGCCGGGACGAGGACATCCAGGGCATCCCGTTCGTCGGCCGCGCGGGGCAGTTGCTGACCAAGATGATCGAGGCGATCGGCTACACGCGCGAGACGGTCTACATCGCGAACGTGATCAAGTGCCGTCCGCCCGAGAACCGCAACCCGGATCCTGACGAAGTGGCCGCGTGCGAGCCCTTCCTGTTCCGGCAGGTCGAATCGATCCAACCGAAGGTGATCGTCGCGCTCGGCACGTTCGCGGCCCAGGCGCTGCTGCGCAGCCAGGAATCGATTTCGCGCATGCGCGGCCGCGTCTATCTCTACGGCGGCGCGAAGTTGATTCCCACCTTCCACCCGGCCTACCTGCTGCGCAGTCCCGACAAGAAGCGGGAAGCCTGGGAAGATTTGAAGAGAGCGCGCGCGCTCCTCCAGGACACGGATTGAGACCCGAGCGCATGCCCGGCCAACGGAATACTGAAAACGGAGAATTGAAAACGGAGAACCGAAAAGCGCTGGGCTGAAGCTCTCCGCTACGGCCGTTCGTCGTGTTTTTCCGTTTTCCGTTTTTCGTTTTCCGTTATCGTGTTCACGCCTTGCCTGAGTCCACCTCCCTCCGCCTCGTCTCCGTCGCTGTCCCGGTGCCCGGGCTGGACCTCTTGACCTACCGGGTGCCGGAGGGCCTCGATGTCCCCCCCTGCGGCGCGCGCGTCCTGGTGCCGCTCGGCGCGAGGCGACTGACCGGCGTTGTCACGGGAACCGGCGAGGCGCCGGCGGGGCCCTCCGTCGCCATCAAGGACCTCATCGACATCCTCGACACCGTCCCGTTCCTTCCGCCGTCCGTCGTTTCCCTCGCCGCGTGGGTGGCCGAGTACTACAGCTGCGGCCCCGGCGACGCCATGAGCGCCGCGATGCCGCCGTTTGCCTGGGTGGAGAGCGAGTTGCGGGCGCGGGCGACCGACGAGGGCCGGCGCCGGGCGACAACCGTCGGGAGCGGCGCGAGAACGACGCTGCGAGTGTCGCTCCTGTCGCTGCTGGCCGACGGGAACTGGGCGCCGGTGCGGTCCCTGGCGTACCAGTTGGAGCACGCGGGCGGCAACCGCCGCGCGAGGACAGTGCCGGTACGGGCGCTGGTCCGGTCCCTCGAGGCCCAAGGGCTCGTGGAGGTCGAGGACGTGCTCACCGGGCGCTCGTCCGCCTTCAGGACGGCCCGCATCGCCGCGATCACTGCCGCAGGCCTGTCGGCTCTCGAAGCGCTGCAATCGGGCGTCAGCGCGGCGGCCGGGCTCGGCCCCAAGCAGCGCGATGCGCTCGCGGCGCTGGCTGGCATGCCGGCAGGGGGCGGCGACCTCGCGTCCCTTCGCGATCGTTCCGTCACCGCCGATGTGATTCAGCGACTGGCGGCGCGGGGCCTGGCCAGCCTCCGGACCGAGCGCCGGGACCGCGACCCGTTCGAATCCCAAGCGACGGCGACGACGCCGCCTGAGACGGCGGGGCATGGCCATCACGCGCTCACCGCCGAACAGCAGGACGCGCTCGATCGATTGAGCACGATGGCGGCGCGAGGCAGCTTCGGCACCGCGCTCGTCCACGGCGTCACCGGGAGCGGCAAGACCGAGGTGTACCTGCGCCTGGCCGCGCGGGTTCGCGACGGCGGCCGGTCCGTCCTGGTGCTCGTGCCCGAAATCGGGCTGACGCCGGCGCTGGCCGGGATCTTCCGGTCGCAGTTCGGCGAGCGGCTCGCGATTCAGCACAGCGGGCTCTCGGACGGCGAGCGGCACGACCAGTGGCAGCGCATCCGCCGGGGGGATGTGGACGTGGTGGTGGGTACCCGCTCGGCGGTCTTCGCGCCGCTCGCGTCGCTGGGCCTCGTGATCGTGGACGAAGAGCACGACGGCTCGTACAAGCAGGAAGAGAGCCCCCGCTACAACGGACGCGACGTGGCCGTCGTCCGGGCGCAGCGCGAGGGCGCGGTGGTGGTGCTCGGCTCCGCCACGCCATCGCTCGAGAGCTATCACAACGCGTCGCGCGGCCGCTACGAGCTCGTCGTCATGAAGAAGCGCGTGCTCGATCGGCCGCTGGCCGCCGTCACCGTCGTCAACATGCGCGACGAGTACGCGAGGTCGGGGCCCGACGTCGTCTTGAGCCAGGCGCTCGCCGAGGCCATGCAGACGCGGCTGGCCCGCCGCGAGCAGGTGCTCGTCCTGCTCAATCGCCGCGGCTACGCGACGACGGTCTTTTGCCGGCAGTGCACGGCGACGATCGACTGCCCGAACTGCAGCGTCTCGCTGACGATTCATACGGGCCCGCGGGGAACGCACCGCGGCCGCTGCCACTACTGCAATTACTCGATGACCGTGCCGTCGACGTGCCCGAAGTGCGCCGCGCCGTACATGGAGCGGACGGGGTTCGGAACCGAGCGCGTGGAGCAGGAGGTGCGCACCGCATGCCCTGGCGCGCGCGTCGCGCGGCTGGACCGCGACACCATCCGGCGGCGCGGAGCCGCCGGCACGCTGCTCGCCGCCTTCGGGCGCGGCGGGATCGACGTCCTCGTGGGCACGCAGATGATTGCGAAGGGGCACGACTTCCCGCGCGTGACCCTTGTTGGAGTGGTCTCGGCGGACGTCGGCCTCGGCCTGGCCGACTTCCGGGCGGCCGAGCGGACGTTTCAGCTGCTCACCCAGGTGGTGGGCCGCGCGGGGCGCGGTGAGGAGCGGGGCGAAGCGATCATTCAGACGCTCTACCCGGACCACTACAGCATCCAGCACGCGTGCCGGCAGGACTACCCGGCGTTCTTCGAAGAGGAACTGGCGTTCCGCCGCGCGATGCGTTACCCGCCGTCGGTGGCGCTCACCAATGGCATCGTCCGGGCGCCGAGCATCGCCGCGGCCATGAACGACGCGGCGACGATCGTGCAGCTGATCCAGCGGGCCTCAGGCCCGACGTTTCACGTGCTCGGACCTGCACCTGCACCGTTCGTGAAGCTTCGCGGCGAGCACCGCGCGCAGTTCTTCGTCAAGGCCATCAGCCGCACTGCGGCCCGCGCCGCGATCCGCCACGCCCTCGACGCCCAGCCGGACCTCCGCCGCCGGGTCATCATCGACGTCGACCCGATGAGCGTGCTGTAACCACCCTACTTCTGTAGCAGATCCAGCGGCTGAATCGGGGCAGGCGTGAAGCTGAGCACGAACACGATCAGCGCGACGACCGCGAGCACGAGACGCGTACGGTCGAGCGGGATGTGTTCGTCGATGACCGGCGGATGCTGCGGGCCGAAGAAGTAGAGCATCACCACCATCATCACCGTCCACACCAGCCAGCTGAGCGAGACGAAGGTGAGGACGATCGCGATGCCGATCGTGATCATGGTGATTCGCGTCGAGAGCCGGCCGAACACCGTGTAGGAGATGTGCCCGCCGTCGAGCTGCCCGATCGGGAAGAGGTTGAGTGCCGTTGCCAGCAGGCCGAACCACGCGGCGAACGCGATCGGGTGGAGGTTGAGCGAGTAGCCCTCACCGATGTGGCCCCAGATGGCGCTCGTCGCGATCTGGAAGAGCAGTGGTTCGCCCAACTCGAGACCGGTGAAGTCCTTGGGCAGCGGCGTCACGTGGGAGATGGCGATTCCCACGATCAGCGCGGGCAGCGCGACGACGAAGCCGGCGAGCGGTCCGGCGATGCCAATGTCGAACAGGACGCGCTTGCTCCTGATGGGTTGCCGGATGCGGATGAAGGCGCCGAGGGTGCCGGTGAGGAGCGGCGGCGGAACCGGGATGAAATACGGCAGCGACGCGTTGACGTGGTAGTAGCGGCAGGCGAAGTAGTGACCGAACTCGTGCGCGCCCAGGATGGCGAGGATCGTCAGGCTGTACCAGAGGCCCTGGACCAGCAGCCACACGTTGACGACGACTTGATGCTGACCGAAGTCGCTGATGTACGAGGCCCAGTGTTCCGCGCCGGCCAGGGTCGCCGTCAGCAACGTGGCCGCGAAGAGGCCGAGGTGGAGCCAGATGCGGTCGCGCGGGTAAGCGTGAGGGATGAAGCCCTCGGGAATTGGCGGCAGGTCGCGTTCCGCCGGCAGGGGAATCCGCGCTACACTGGCGCTGTCGAACCTGAACGGAGGGGGCACGCCGGGTCGGAAGTCCGGCTCAGGCGGCTGAAGCGAGGACTGGTCGTCTTCCCTTCGGGGGGCGAAAGGGTCGTCGGGTCGTAGCGCCAAGAGAGCAACTCAGCCGATGTTCTGCAAGTCCTTGCCGGGCTTGAACCTGATGGTCCGGCCGGGCGGGATTCGCACCTCTTTGCCGGTTCTGGGGTTGCGGCCGATCCCTCGTTTGCGCGGCTTCACCTGGAAGACGCCGAACCCGCGCAATTCGATTCGATCGCCGCGCTGCATCGACACTCGCATCGCATCGAAGACCGCGTCCACCGCCAGCTCGGCCTTCACTTTCGTGATGTCGGCGGCTTTCGAGACCTCGTTGACGATGTCAACCTTGATCATGCTGAAGCGCTCCCTCGCGTAAGTATCATAGAGAGAGTCACTTACACTGTCAAGCTCGCGCCGGCCCGCGGAAGGGCCCGGTCGGGCGGCGCCAGAACGCACCAGAAAGCGGATCGTGCTCAAACGTTCACCCACCGTCGTGCTCGTCGGCCGGCCGAATGTCGGCAAGTCCACGCTGTTCAACAGGATCACTTCGTCACGGCGCGCCATCGTCACGCCAGTGCCCGGCACGACGCGTGACGTCATTACCCAGCCGGTCGTGTGGCGCGGCGTGGGCTTCGACCTCACAGACACTGGAGGCATGTTCGGGGCCAGCGAGGATCCGCTGCACGCCATGGTCATCGAAGGCGGCCGGCGTGCGATTGAGAAGGCGGAACTGGTTGTCTTCATGGTGGATGGGCGATTTGGAAAGACGCCGGGCGACGACGAGATCGCCAAGGTGCTGCGCATCCTGGGAAAGCCGGTGATCCTCGCGGTGAACAAGATGGACGATCGCCGCGCGAAGGACGGAGCGCTCGACATTTACCAGCTGGGCTTCGACCCGATGGTCGAAATCGCGGCGGAGCATGGCCTGGGCGTGGGCGACTTGCTTGACGAGATTGTCGCGCGGCTCCCGAAGGCGGCCGCCCTGGCGGCGCACGTCCTGGAGTCGGGCAGCCTGCCGGAGGCCGACAACCACGTCGAACCACCCCGGGACGAGGTGAACGTGGCGATCATCGGCCGGCCCAATGTCGGCAAGTCCTCGCTCGTCAACCGGTTGCTGCGCGAGGAGCGCGTCCTGGTGAGCGAGGTGCCGGGCACCACCCGCGACGCCATCGACACCCTGATGCGGTGGCGCCGCCGGCAGTTTCGCATCGTGGACACGGCGGGGATCCGGCGGCCTGGAAAGGTCGCGCGGTCCGGGCAGGTCGAGTCGATCAGCGTCATCATCGCCCGGCGTGCGGTGGAAAACGCGGACGTCGCCGTTGTCGTGCTCGATTCCACAGAAGGCCCCACCGAGCAGGACGGCGCGATTGCCGGCGCGGCGGAGAAGGCCGGCTGCGGCATCATCGTTGCGGCCAACAAGTGGGACCTGATGAAGGGCGCGGGCCCGGACATCGGGCGGAAGTTCGACGACGAGCTGCAGCGGCGCCTCAAGTTCCTCGAGTTCGCGCCGGTCCTGCACATCTCGGCCGTAACCGGCGAGCGGACGCCGAGGCTGCTCGAAACCATCGACGAGGTGGCGGCCGCGCGGCGCAAGCGGGTGAGCACCGGAGAGCTGAACCGCTTCGTCGAGGCCGTGACCTCGGTCCATCCGCCGGCAAGCCCGGGACGGAAGGCGGTGCGTATCCTCTACGCGGCGCAGGTCGGTGTCGCCCCGCCCTCGTTCGTGTTCTTCACGAACGTGGCGACCACGTTTCACTTCTCCTACCAGCGGTTCCTGGTGAACCAGCTGCGCGAATCGTTCGGGTTCCTCGGCACCCCGATCCGCCTCCAGGTCCGCTGCCGCCGCCACAAGCACGACGACAAGCAGGAACATCGGTAGGACAGGCGTCCCGCCTGTCGCCTGACATCGCCGGGCCTCGCTCTCGAGACCCTCTCGAGACCCGCGCCCCGGTGCGCCCAAACCTGCGTGCTATACTCGCCCATCGTGCCGGAACCGGTTGTCGAGATCCCCAATCGGCCTGCGTTCAGGGCGTCGGAGGTCTGCGAACTCGCGCAGATCCCGGCCTACGTCCTGAAGTCGTGGGAGAAGGAATTCCCCGGCCTCGGCATCGTCCCGAAGCCGGGCGCCCCGCGCGTGTACCGCCGCGCCGACGTGGAGCAGGTGGTGCGGATCAAGCACCTGCTCTTCGCCGAGGGCCTGACGCTGTCGGGTGCCCGACGGAAGCTCGAGGGCGAGCCGAAAATCGAGGACGAGCCGCTGCCCGAACTGCCGGTCGCGGGCGAGGTTCGCGACAAGGTCGCTCGGATCAAGCAGGAACTGCGGTCGCTGCTCGACCTGTTGTCGTCGACGCCACCTGCTCGCGCTTCCGCGGTGACACCTGACGAGCCGGCGTCGGACGCGGCGGCGGGGAAGGCGTCCGTCGAAGACACGCAAGCCACGGCGCAACAGCCCGATGACTCACCGCGGCCCTGGCCGCCCGTCCCTCAGTCGGCCGCTGCTGGAGATGCGCCCGGGCACGACTCCGAGCCGGAACTGCCGCTCCTCAGCGGCGTGGCCGAAGATTCCAACCTGCCCAAGACGCGCCGCGCGCCACGCCGTCCCCGGCGCGCATCGGATGCGCCGTAACCGCCGCGGCCGCCTTGCTGATCTCGGCCCCGGTGCGTCGAGATCGCGGCGTTGAGCGAAAGCCACGCAATCGGCTGAAAGGATCCGTGGTCCCGCCTCAGCCGCGCCATGCGGCACGGCTCGCCGACGATACCTGCCCCTCCGCTATAATCGCTACATCCTCTCAACTCGACGAAAGGAGGCGTGCATGCGGTCTCTGGCCCCCCTGTCGGCCTTGCTCCTCGCGCTGATGTTGGGCGTCCCATACGCGTCCGCGCAGACGTCCAACAGTCCGTCCCACCCGACCTGGTGGAACAAGTACCAGTACCTGCTGAAGAACCCGCCGGCCCCGTCCGGGCCGACCGCGTCCGTCAGTTCGGTGGGGCCCAACGTCGACGTGTCCAACGAGTGCGGCCCGCAGAGCGAGACGTTCATCACGCTGAACCCCGCGCGCGCACAGACGCTCGCGGCCGGCTCCAACGAGATCTTCCGACTGCCGATGCGCGGCTACTTCTCGGCCGACGCGGGGGCGACGTGGGGTGGCGTGGACGTGCCGCTGCCGCCCCCGCTCAAGGGCACCAACGACACGCGGTTCGGCTCCGACCCCTCGCTCGCCTTCGACACGAGCGGCAACCTCTTCTACGGGTTCATCGTCGTGTTCTTCGGGAACGGATTGGGCGTCAACGGCACCGAACTGGCGGTGGCGCGGTCGACCGACGGCGGCCGGACCTATCCGTCGCTGGCGACGTTCTCCTTCGAGAACGGGTCGAATCACTTCAACGACAAGCCGATCATCACGGCCGACACCAACGCGGCCAGCCCGTTCCGCGACAACGTGTACATCGCGTGGGACGCCGCGTCCGGGGGCTCGAACGGCGGCGGGATCCGCGTCGCGCGGTCGTCCGACCATGGCGCGTCCTTCACCGTCACGCGCGCCGACGACCCGTCGGGGCCGGGCAAGGCCATCGGCGCGATGCCGTTCGTCGGTCCGGGCGGCGAGCTCTACGTGGCGTGGAACGACTACAAGGCAAACGCGATCGTCTTCAACCGCTCGTTCGACGGCGGCGCGACATTCGGCCAGCCTGTGACGATTGCCTCCAAGACCCTTCCGTTCGCCCTCGACATTCCCGCCGAGTCGTTTCGTGGGGCCCTGGTCTATCCCTCGTGCGACGCCGACCGCTCGAACGGTGAGCACCGCGGCCGCCTTGTCTGCTCGTGGATGGACCTGACGCCGGCGGGCACGACCGACATCTTCGCTTCATTCTCGGACGACGAGGGCGCGACGTGGTCGAACCGCGCGATGGTCGCCGACCCCGTGTCGCCCCGCGCCGACCGCTTCAACCAGTGGCTGTCGCAGGACCCCGTGACCGGCGAGGTCAATGTGTCGTTCACCGACACGCGCAACGACACGACCGGGTCGCGTTTCATGACCGACACCTACCTCGCGCAGTCAGCCGACGGCGGCCAGTCGTGGTCGGCGCCCGACGTGCGCGTGTCGAGCGAGAGTTCGAACGAGCACGACTGCGACGGTCTCTTCCCCTGCCCGGGGATCAACTACGGAAACCAGTACGGCGACTACGAGGGGCTGGTCTCGTTCGCGGGCGTCTCGCACCCAATCTGGACCGACAGCCGACGGCAGCTCGACGCGCTGCCGGGCTGTCGCAGCGGCCTGGCCATGGAAGAGGTGTTCACGGCGGCCGTCGTCCGTCGATGAACGTCGTGTGGCCCTGGTGAACGGCGTGCTGGCTGACGCGCATCGGCCGCGCGC
The DNA here is from genome assembly GCA_963724775.1 of uncultured Acidobacteriota bacterium. Classification (GTDB taxonomy): domain Bacteria; phylum Acidobacteriota; class Vicinamibacteria; order Vicinamibacterales; family Fen-181; genus CAVRWB01. Next base: position 595,980 of record CAVRWB010000002.1, on the reverse strand, counting down.
GTGAAGACGATCCGTCACGAGCAGCCGGCGGAGGCCGGCGGGGTTTCGCCGGCCCGGCGTTTCGGCTACAATCAGTGTTCCGGTCGGGGCGTAGCGCAGTTTGGTAGCGCACCTGAATGGGGTTCAGGGGGTCGCTGGTTCGAATCCAGTCGCCCCGACCAACACACAAGACGGCTCACGGCTCTGGGCTTCCGGCTCAGGGCCGTTTTGCTGTACCCGACGCCATGAAGCGGCACGCCTTCGCCATTCCCGGCTTCGTGATCCTCGCGGCGCTGTTGGCGCAGGCCTCCGTCGATCAGCCCAAGCTGGGCCAGGTGATCGAGCGCATCGGCCGCTACGTGGACCATTACGGCGACCGCCTGTCCGTCATCGTCGGCGTCGAGCGGTACGACCAGCAGCAGAGCGACCCGCCGGCCGAGCGGCAGCTGGTCTCGGAGATCGCGTTCGTGCCCGTCCGCGGGGACTGGCTCGTATATCGCGACGTCTTCGAGGTCGATGGGAAGCAGGTAGGGGACCGGACCGACCGCCTGCGGAAGTTGCTCGTCGAATCGCCTCAGGCGGGCTTGGAGCAGGCCCGCCGCATCGCGGACGAGAGCGCGCGCTACAACCTCGGGCCCGTTCAGCGGAATCTGAACACGCCCACGATGTGCCTGTTCGCCATGCGATCGGAGAACCTCGATCGGTTCAAGTTCCGGAAGGAGGGTGAAGAGCGGATCGCCGACGAGGACGTCTGGAAGATCCGCTTCGAGGAGAAGCATCGGCCGACCATCGTCCGGACGCCAGAGGGCCGTGACCTGCCGATGGCGGGCAACCTCTGGGTACGACCGTCGGACGGGGCGGTCGTCAAGACCGGGATGGCGATTCCCTTCTTCATCGGGAAAGTGCCGAGCCGTGCCAGCGTCACCGTGGCCTACGCCATCGATGCGCGCCTGAAGACCCTGCTTCCGGTGACGATGGACGAGAGGTATGGAGGGGAATTGGCCGAAGCCGGCGGAGAGCGAGTCACGGCTGCGGCGACAACGATCGCGTGCCGGGCGGCCTACTCGGACTTCAAGAGGTTCGAGACCTCGTCCAGGCTGGTCATTCCCAAGTAGTTCGACGCCCAGCTCACCGGCTGGACGCCTGTCCCAGCGACGTCAAGACAGGCGGGACGCCTGTCCTACCGGAGGCGAATTCAGAATTTCTGCATGTACGCCACGCCGCCGAGCTGGTCCATCTGGCGGAGGATCCAGTCGCGCCGTTCTTCGACGTACGCGGAGGGCCGGCCGGCACGGAGGCGGTGCGGGTTGGGCAGAACAGCGGCCAGGACCGCCGCCTCCTCCAATGAGAGCCGCGAGGCGGGCTTCTTGAAGTACCGCTGGCTGGCGGCCTCGACGCCGAAGAGGCCATCGCCGAACTCCGCGACGTTCAGATACACCTCGAGGATCCGCCGTTTTGGCCACAGCGCTTCGATCAGCACCGTGAAGTAGGCCTCGAGTCCCTTGCGGACGAAGCTGCGCCCCGGCCACAGGAAGACGTTCTTGGCCACCTGCTGGGAGATGGTGCTCGCGCCCCGCAACCGGCGGCCCCGCTCATGGTCCTCCACCGCGTCCTGGATCGAATCCAGATCGAAACCGTGGTGATCGGCAAACCGCTGGTCCTCCGAAGCGATCACCGCGAGCGGCACCGCCGGCGCGATCTTCTTCCAGCCGACCCACTCGGTACTGCGCGTTGTACCGCGTGCCGGTGAAGAGGGCGCCGACGTGACGCTCGACCATCAGCGCGGAAAAGAACGGTGGAATCCAGCGGAGCAGCAGCGTCGCCACGACCGACGCCAGAACGCAGGCGATGATCGCCTGGAGGGTGACGAGCAGGATCCGCCTGGCCCGCGAGCTTCTTGTCTTCTTCCGCGCCGCCTTGACCGTGGGCTTCTTCATCGAGCTGAAGATTCTACCCCAGCCCCCGGCGGGTAGAATATGGCACCGCTTCGGAGATTGCGCCTGGCCGGACAGGTGCGCGCTTGTTTGCGACGACTGCGAGGATGCATGAGAGTGGCGATCGACGGCCTGCTCGAACGGCTCGAGACCCTTCGCGACGAGCACGGTCCAGGCCCGGCGCGCGACAGGCTTGGCATCCTGCGCGCCCTGCGCTCGCGGGACATGACATCCTCCGTCCAGGTGCGGCGCCTGCACGAGCTCCTCTGCTTTTGCCGTGCCTATCCCGACAACCGCGCGGTGTCGGCGGCCGTGGAGCGCGAGCTCCACGCCTTCGCCACTCGGGCCGACGTCCTGCGCTGGCGCAGGGAGTTGCTGAACTCCGGCATCGCCGGCACTGACATCGTCTATGCGTTCAACGCCTGGACATCGACGTGGTTGGCCGCGCACTGGCCGGATCGCCTGTCCGTGGAATGGGACTCGGTGCCGGATGCGGACCGCGTCCTTCGGGTGCTGTTCCTGCTCGCGCTGCCCGCCGAGGTGCCGGGCCTGGACGAAGCGCCGCGGCCGCCGGCCGAGTGGGCGGCGCGCCTCGCGGGCCGCGCGACGAGCGACGCCGCGTTCTTCATCGAGCGCATAGCGTCACTGGCCGCACCCGCGGAAACGCGCGTGAGGCTCTTCGACGACCTGGATCTTCCGCTGCGGCTGTTGAGCGGCCGCGGCACGCCCGCGCGCACCCTTGCACGGTTCGCCTCGTCGCCGGTCGTCTTCCAGCGCGAGCCGATGCCCCGCGGACGTCCGGACCTCGCGGCGGAGGCCGTCCGGCCGCCCGGCGCGATCCGGCCGCTGCAGGGGCGGGACGCGCAGCGTATCGTCGATCTCGCCCACGAGGCGATGGTCACCCGCGAGCGGGATCTCGATGCGTTTGCATGGGCCGACGTTCGCGACGTTCGCCTGTTCGAGTGCGGGGGCGGCCTTCAGTTCGCCTGCATCGGCGTCATTCCAGAGAAGCGGTTTCTCCTCGAATCCGTCTACGGCTTCCTGACGCTCAAGAACGGCGTGCCGATTGGCTACGCGCTGGCGAGCGGGCTGTTCGCCTCGGCCGAGATTGCCTACAACGTGTTCGCGACCTTCCGTGGCGGCGAGGCCGCATGGGTCTACGCGCGGTTCCTCGCCGTCGCGCGGGCGCTGTTCCACTCCGACACCTTCGAGGTCCCGCCGTACCAGCTGGGCGATGGCAACGACGAAGGCCTTCAGTCAGGCGCGTGGTGGTTTTACTACAAGCTCGGTCTGCGGCCCTGGGCACGGGGCATCCAGCCGCTCGTGCGGCGCGAGGCGCGGCGCGTCGCGCGCACGCCCGTGTACCGGACTCCGCCAGCAATTCTCGAAAAGCTGGTGCGCGAACCGCTGTTCTACTCGCTCGCGCGGCGCCGGAACGACGTAATCGGCTGGCAACGTTTCGACAAGGTGGGCCTGGCGGTGACGGACCATCTGACCGCACGGTTCGGAGTGAACCGTGATGTCGCCGCGAGAGTGCTGGCAGACGAAGCGGCGGCGCTCCTCCGCGCCGGAGACTGGCGCCGCCTCAGGGGCGGCCAACGGGTCGCCTGGCTCCAGTGGGCACCGCTGGTGGCGGTGCTGCCGGGCGTCGCCGGTTGGCCCGAGGCGGAGCGGGTTGCGCTCGCGCGTGTCATCCGCGCAAAGGGCGCGCGCCGCGAATCGGACTTCGTCCCGCTGTTCGACAACCACGCGCGCCTTCGCGCTGCGGTCCTCGCGCTGGCAAGAGGACGCAACTCGACATCCACGGGGCAGGCGGCGAATTGACCGAGGTCCACTTTCGCTCTTCACGGTCTGAACCACGCAGATCACGAAGATCGCGAAGATCACGAAAAGACAGTAAACAGCTTGACTGTCGTCGATGGTGGGGTCTTCGCCGGCCAGCCACCGCAGATACACCGGTGGCCGGGCCGGGCGCGCCGTGGTGAACGCTGTCGCCCCTCGACTATGCTCGGGGCGACCCTGAGCCTGCCGAAGGGTCGAACCACGGCGCCGAAGACCGCACGCAGCGGGACTGCCTTCGCGTCCTTCGTGGTTTGAATCGTGGACAGGCGTTAGTGGCGGGACGGCAATCCGTCCAGGCCTGCTCTACAGCGGGGCCTCGCGGCCGCGAGCGGCGACTGGCTCGACGCCGGTGATCTGTCCGCCCCGCACGAGGACTGCGTGGTCGAAGTTGTTGACGGTGGGGCAGACGTGGCGCGGGACGAGGTAGAGGATGTCGCCGATGGCGGGGACGGGCGCTCCGGGCGGTACCGAGATCGGCAAGTGCTCTTCGCTTGGATTCAACGGCTCGAGGTCCGGCCGGCCGAGCACGACGCATGTCGGCACGCCGGCATCAGCGGACACGGTCTTGTGCCCCGCGTCGCACGTCACGCGCCCGGGGGCCGGGTGGCTGACGACCGCCGCCGCGACGATCGCCGCAGGCCGAAGCCCCCAGGAGGCCGGCAGCTGACCGGCGGTGGTGGCGTCGTTATAGACGATGGTGCCGGGGGAGACGCGGTGGACCGGCGCAGCCGACCGGAAGCCGGCGTACGACAGGCTGCAGGCGAAGCCCGGCGTTCCGGCCGTGATGATCTCCGGGACGACGATGCCCGCCCGCTCGATCTCGGTCACCAGCGCGAGGAGCCGATTGAAGCCGCGGTGTGCCGCCTCGCATGCGGTCGCACCGCTCTGCGCAACGACGTGGCCGTCGTAGTAGTGCACGCCGCCAAAGCGGATGCCCGCCGCGACGATCGCGCGCGCGGTCCGGATGACCGCATCCGTCGCTGTATCCGGAATGCCCGTTCGATCCATGCCCGGGTTGACGTCCACGAACAGGCCGACCGGGCCGCCCGTCCACGCGTCGAGCGTGGCGGCGTCATCGAGGAGCGCCGAGACCGCGACGCCCGGGTGCTCGCGCGCCAGCGCCTTGACGCGTTCCACCTTCGGCCCGACGATCGGGTAGGCGAGCAGCACGTCGCGCGCGCCCGCGTCGCAGGCCACCTTCAGCTCGAGCGTGGTTGCGCACTTGAGATGGGTGACGCCCGACGCGACGAGTTGTGCCATCACCGAGGTCAGCTTCGCGCTCTTGACGTGCGCGCGCCAACGGGAGGCGTCGCCGCCGAGGAGGCGAAGAACCGCGGCGAGGTTGGCGTCCACCCATTCGGGGTAGACGAGCAGGGCAGGGGTCATCAGCCTCGCGGCATCCGCGATGGCATAGTCCTTCAGGTCCGGGAGCGAAACGCTGGCGCCGCCTACGTGGTAGTCGAGCCGGGTATCGGAAGGCATGCTCTGCCCATTGTAGCCTCGGCGCGCCGGCCTCCGCCGATTCTGGTAATCTTGTCTCGATCGGGAATGCTCTGCGGAGGGAACGGCATGTCCGCGGTGATTCACCTGTCGCACCACGTCTTCTACAACGTCGTCCTCACAGCTGCCGTGATCGCGCTGCTGTGGGTGCTGATCTACCTGATCGGCGCCGAGCTGGCGAGACACGTGCCGGTGGACATGATCGCCCCGCTCTGACGGACGACGGCAGTCCTTCTCGCCCCCCAAGAGAGGCCATGCCCGCCCAGATGTCTCGTCGTCTTCAGGCGTTCCTGCTGGCGATCGGTGTTGCGTGCGCGCTGATCGCGCCCCATGCACAATCGCCCGCCCGTCCTGCCGCGCCCGCTCCGCCGAGGCCGGGACCGGACCGGCGCATGGAGTGGTGGCGCGACGCGCGGTTCGGGATGTTCATCCACTTCGGGTTGTACGCCGTTCCTGCCGGCGAGTGGAATGGCCGGACGGACTTCGGCGAGTGGATTCGCAACAACGCGCAGATCCCGATCGGCATCTACGACCAGTTTCGCGCGCGCTTCAACCCCTCGGCTTTCGACGCGGCCGAGTGGGCCCGCCAGGCCAGGCGCGCCGGCATGAAATACATCGTCATCACCACCAAGCATCACGACGGCTTCGCGCTGTTCGACTCCAGGCAGACCGATTTCACCATCGCGTCGACGCCGTTCCGGCGCGACCTGCTGCGTGAGCTGGCGGACGCGTGCCGGCGGGAAGGGCTTCGGGTGGGCTGGTACTACTCGATCATGGACTGGCACCACCCCGACTATCTCCCGCGGCGCGAGTGGGAAAAGGACCGGCCCGCGGCTGGCGCGCACTTCGAGCGCTACGTGGCGTTCATGAAGGCGCAGCTGAAGGAGCTGCTCACCAACTACGGGCCGATCGACGTCCTGTGGTTCGACGGCGAATGGGAAGCCACGTGGACGCCCGAGAGCGGCCGCGACCTCTACAACTACGTGCGCTCGCTCCAGCCGGACATCATCGTCAACAACCGGGTGGGCAAGAGCGGGGGTGCGTTCGCGCGCGTCCCGGGCAACGAGCGGGTGGGCGATTTCGGGACGCCCGAGCAGGAGATTCCGGCCACCGGCACGCCGGGCGTGGACTGGGAAACCTGCATGACGATGAACCGAAACTGGGGATACAACCGGGCAGACAAGGATTTCAAGTCGGCCGCCGATCTCGTGCAGAAGCTGGTGGACATCGCGTCGAAGGGCGGGAACTTCCTGTTGAACGTCGGCCCGACCGCCGAGGGGCGGTTTCCGGCGGAGAGCGTCGAGCGCCTGGAGGGGATAGGCCGCTGGATGGACGTCAACGCCGAGTCGGTGCGGGGCACGCAGGCGAGCCCGTTTTCCAAGCTGGCGTGGGGACGCTGCACCCAGAAGCGGCTGCCGGGCGGTGTCGCGCGCCTCTACCTGCACGTCTTCGACTGGCCGGCGGACGGCAGGCTGGTCGTGGGCGGCCTGCTCAACCTTCCCGTGCGCGCATTCCTGCTGTCGGACCTGAAGGAAAGCCCGCTCGAGATGGCGAGGGACGGCGATGGGCTCGTCGTGTCGGTCCCGCGTGCAGCGCCAGACCCCGTTGACAGCGTCGTGGTGTTGGATATCGCCGGGCGGCCGGACGTGAACATCCCGCCGACCATCGAAGCGCCGGCGGAGATCTTCCTCGACGCGCTCGTGGTCAAGGTGACGGTGGACCGCGAGGCGGTGACGATCCACTACACGCTCGACAGCAAGCCGCCCACCGACCTGTCGCCGGTCGTTGCAGGCCCGGTGGTCCTGACCGCAACCGCGGCGCTCACCGCGCAGGCGTTCCGCAATGGACTGCCCGTCAGCCCTCCGGTCTCGCGTACGTTCCGCAAGGTCACGCCGCGCCAGGCCGCCGTCGCCGGCGAGGTCGAGCCCGGCTTGCGGTTCGAGTGCGTGGAGGGCGACTTCAAGGCGCTGCCGGACTTCGATGCCTCGAAACCGGCCGCCACGGGAACGAAGGCGGGGTTCGATCTGTCGGCGCGGACGCGCGAAACGCAGTTCGCTCTTCGGTTCCGCGGTTACGTGCGCGTGCCGAAGGACGGCGTGTACACGTTCTCGGTGCAGTCGGACGACGGCAGCCGCCTGTGGATTGGCCCTTCGCTGGTGGCGGACAACGACGGCCTGCACGGCACGCGCGAGGTGTCGGGCGCGGTCGCCCTCGCGGCCGGCCTTCACCCGATCACGGTCGCGATGTTCGAGCAGTCGGGCGGGTTCGACCTGGTCGTGTCCTACTCCGGCCCGGGGATCGCGAAGGCGCCGATTCCCGCGGCGGCGCTGTACCGGCCGCGTCAGTAGCCGCGGGCCGCCGGCGACAGGCGCCTGTCCTGCCGATGATGTCTCGCGACCGGTCCAGTCCGGTCTAGTCCCGGACGTTCGAGGCGGCCGGCTTCGTCTCCGCTACCGCGGCCTGCTGCTCGACGGTCTCAACCGAGTAGGCCGCCTTGCGCCGTGAATCCGCCTGCGTCAGCTCGGCCAGCTGCTGGTAGCGCTCGTGGAGGACGCGGAGCTCATCCTCCGACAACTCTTCCACGGCGATGAGCCGGTTGCTCGCGCCTCGCAGCGCCGCGATCACCTCGTTCAACTTCAGCTGAATGGCGAGCGACGCCTTGTTCTGCGCACGTTGGATGAGGAACACCATCACGAACGTCACGACGCTCGTGATGGTGTTGATGAGCAGCTGCCAGGTATCGGAGAAGTGCATGAACGGCCCGGCGGCCGCCCACAGCACGGAGATGACGACAGCCGCGAGCAGAGCGTCGGACCGGCCCGACCAGTCGGTCGCCCAGAGCGAGATGCGCTCAATCTGACGCCCCAACCCTTCGAACTTGTTTCCCATGCTGATGAGCACCCCGGTCCAACGGTCCGGCCGCTGCACGATTCGTGCTCAGAAGCGGGCCTGGGCGGCAGCGTGGACGGCGTCGGAAAAGGCGTGCAGCCGCGCAGCGCCGGATGCCCCCTCCAACTGGGGGTCCTGCTCGAATCCTTCTTCGCGGAGCAGCGCCCGAATACGGCGCACGAGGTCGCCGTACGTGATGTCGTACGCGGCGGCACGCAGGGCCTTGCACAAGTAGAAGGTGTGCGCGCCGTGGTAGTCCCCGTCGATGAAGGCGTCGGCCGATACCTGGCCGTCGCGGCAGGCGGCGAGGAGGATGGCGCCCTCCTCGGCTGCGCGGCGGCCAAACCGCCGAACGCGGCCACGGCTCTCAACCGCGGGCCGCCCGCTCAGCCGGATGCACTTGGGCACCGCATCCTGGCCGGTGTCCGAGCCAGGTCGCAGCTCACGCAAGCCCGTCCCCGAGTGACAGCAGTCGAGCACGACGGCGAGGCTCGCGCCCGCGGGCACTCCTTTCACGATGGCGTGCAGGTCGTCGTCTGTGAACGGGTCGTCCCAGTCGAGGTCGTACGGGCAGATGATCTCGTCGAGTCCGTCGTCGCCTTCGTCACCGTGGCGGTCGGGCACTTGCGACCCGTGGCCGGAGTAGTGGAACACGAGGACGTCTCCCGGGCGAGCCCCGGCGACCAGCCAGCGAAGCCCCGCCGTGATGGCCGCGGTTGTCGCGCGGGCGTCGGTTAGCGTTCGCACCGTGTTGTCGGCGCCGAAGCCGAAGTGATCGACCAGCAGACGGAGCATCTGCATGACGTCGTTCACGCACCCTCTCAGCGCATTCCGCGGGTTGGGATAGGCGTTGATGCCCACGAGCAGCGCGCGCTTGGCCATGACGACCCCCTGTTCCACGGCTCTCTGAGGACAACAAAGAGCCTTCGGCAGGCCGGCGGTATGCCGGGCGCCACTGTCATCGTCGCGGCCCGGTGCCCCGGGCCGCAAGACCGTGGGGAGAGTTTGCATGCAACGTTTGCTTCGGCGAAGACCGTGCAATCAACCGGTCGCGGGTGGCACGCGGCCCGCATCGCGCTGGCTGTCGTTCATGCCGTGCGTGCTGACCGGCGGTGTCCGGTCCGGCACCGGCATCGGGTGGTGGCGCTCCCTGGATGCCCGCGCGATCGCCTGGCGGTAGACCTCGACGTAGCCGCTCGCCATCTGCGCGGTGGTGAAGCGGGCGGCCACGTGCGCGCGGCACGCCGACGCGCTGATGCCCGGGTTTCGCGCGCGGCGCGCCATCTCCTCGGCGTCGCCGCAGATCCAGCCGCTCTCGCCGTTGCTCACCACCTCCGGGACGGAACCGCGCCCGAAGGCCAGCACCGGCGTGCCGCACGCCATCGCCTCGACCATGACGAGACCGAAGGGCTCGTCCCATTGAATGGGGAAGAGAAAGGCCGCCGCGCTGCCGAGCAGTTCGTTCTTCACGGCGAGGTCGGCTTCGCCGACGAACTCGACGCGCCGGCCGTCCACGTGAGGCTTCACCATCGACTCCCAGTAGTCCGCAAACATCGGCTGCACTTCGCCCGCCATCTTCAACGGCAGGCCCGCGCGCCGCGCGACCTCGATGGCCAGGTGGGGCGCCTTGCTTGGCGCCATTCGGCCGAGGAAGGCGAGATAACCCTGCTTGCGACTGGAGAACTGGTAGCGCGCGAGGTCGATCCCGTGGTGGACCGTCGTGATGTGCGTCAGCGATTCTCGCGCCTGCTGCGCCCGGCTGATCGCCACGTATTGCAGGTCTGGATGCTGCCTGTAGAGCGCCGACAACCCAGGCTCCGCTGGGTGGTGAAGCGTGACGACGAACGGCACTTTGACGAAGCGGGAGAAGACGACCCCGGGACCGCAATTGAGGTGGATGACGTCGGCGTGGCGCGCGGCATCCTCGCACGCCCAGGCCGTGTGGGCGAGGTCCTTCATGCCAGCGTCGCTCATGCTGCTGACGGGCCAGTCGGCCCGCTCGTACAGCCAGCGCAGCTCGCCTGGGGGGCGCGATTCGCCGTTGGCATACACCACGACGTCGTGTCCGGCCCGAACGAGGCCTTCGGCCAGGTCGGCCACGAAGAGTTCGGTACCGCCGTACCGCACGGGAGGAACGGGAATGAACGGTGAGGCAACCAGAGCGATACGCATCGGCACGTCCTTTCGCAGAGCACCTCGGCAGTGTCGGGATGACCTGCAGAGGAGCTTCAAGAGACGTGCCGGAGGACGGAGGTGCTCGGGAGCGTAGAGCGAACTGAGGGGCTGAGGCGAGGGGCGAACTGAGAGCTGAGGTGCGGGGCGAAGCTTCTGCTTCGCCCCACGACAGGACGAGTTCGTCTACGCGTCGGGCGACTGGAGGAAATTGCGGGTCATCGACTGCCACTGCTCGTCGCTCAACAGCGTCGGCCCGGGGGCGACGAGTTCGCCGCCGTCGGCCGCGGCCAGGCCGAGTTCGTGCTCGATGAACGTCGAGAACCGCTGCGCCTCGCCGCCGAACCACTTCCTCGCAGCCTCGCCGTAGGGCAGGCGCGTATAGCCGGCGTCGGTCGGCTCGACCGCGTAGAGCCAGCCGTTCGCGTACGGATCCATGTGCAGCAGCGACGGGTTCCTCATCACGCGCCGGTTGATCGCCACCACCTTGCCCTCAACCGGAGAGGGAATGAGAGCGCGGCGCCTGCCGGCGCGGATGACGCTTCCCGCCTCGCCAGCGCGCAGCACCCGGCCGGGCTCGGGCAGGACGACCTCCGTGATCTTCGCGAACACGTGCTGACCGAGGTCGTCGAGGCCGACGCGGACCGTCGTCTCGCCCTTCCACTGCAGCCACGTGTGACCCGGCGCGTAATAGACGCCGTCCCGCCAGAGCAGGCCGGCCACCCGCGACATGCCGAGGCTGTGCCGCCGGATGCGGCCCGCGACCCGCCACACGGCGAGGCCCGCGAGGAACACGACGGCGAGCGCTGCCAGGACGACCAGCAGCAGCGCGAAACGTGCCGCGAGGAACAGCAGGAAAACGCCCGCGGCCTGGAAGAACTCGATGACGGCGTTCATGATCTCACCCTCTTTGCACGGGCCTGACGGCCCGCGCGGTCGGCGGGGCCGAAGCCCCGCCCTACAGCGCTATTTGTGGCACGTGCTGCAATCGTCGAAGCCGTGCGCCGCCTTGCCGTTGTGGCAGGCGCCGCACGCCTGCCCCTTCAGCATCTTGTCGTGCGTGATCACCTCGCGCTTGCCCGCGTCCTTCTGCCTGAGAATCGGCGCGAGTTTCGGGTGGCACGCCGTGCAATCCGCCTTCGCCTGGAACCCCACGTGGTTCTGGTGGCTGAAGGTCACCTTGCCCGGGCTGTCGCCCGACTGCGGCAGGGCGAGGTCGGCCGGCAGCTTGGGCATGTTCTGGGCGACCGCGAGGCCCGCGGCCAGCAGCATCGCCGCACCGAGGAGGAGGGCTCTACGCATGGCGCCCTCCCTCGTCCGTCAGGAAGAAGCTCCGCGCGATGTCGTCCCAATGCTCGGGCGACGCGTTCGGCGCAATGCCGTCGACCAGCACGCCGCCATCGGCGTACACCTGGCCCAGCTCGCGGCCGCTCAGCTCCGTCCCCAGGCGCTCGCACGCCGTGTCCATCCAGCGGCGCGCGAGTTCTCCCGACAGCAGGTTCTTCAGGTTCGCCCCGAGCTTCGGGCTCTTGACGCGCATCAACCAGCCGTCGGTGTACGGCGCTCCCTGGAGCGTCCCTGGCGATTCGAGGGCCGTCTCGTTGACGGCCACCACGGTGCCATCCACCGGCGACAGCATCGCCACGCTCTTGCCGTGAGCGAGCAGCGCCATGGCCGGGGCGCCCTGCGCCACCGTCTGGCCGACGCCAGGCAACTGGAACCGCGCGTCGGAGCCCACGAGCTGCCGGGCGAACGCGTCGATCCCGACCGTCACCGTGTCGTCGCTCTCGAGGCGGGCCCACGTGTGGCCCGGGTGGAAGAACAGCCACGCGGGCATCTGGAAGAACTCGCGCAGCTGGTCCGCCCAGGCCGGCGAGTAGGCCGGCACGCGGGCGAGGGCCGGCTGCTTCGGGTTCACCAGTTTCCAGAACAGGACGAACAGCGGCAGGTAGGAGACGGCCAGGACGTACTCGACCGCCTTCAACCAGTAGATTGTGATCAGGTCGTGACCCATCGTTGATATCCCCCGGCCCTAGTGCGCCTGCGGAAAGGCCGGGTCCTCGTGCAGCACCGGCATCCGGTTGACAATCCATCGGTACGTCGTCACGCCGATGGTGACGATGGTGACCGAGATGAGGATCTCGAGCGCGCTCGGGACGTAGCGTTCGGCGGCGTTCCAGTTGAACGTGATGACAGAAAGGTTCAGCCGGTTGACGACGATGCCGAGCACCGTCCAGCCGGCGACCCAGCGGGCGAGCGTCGCGTTCTGCCGGCGCACGGCGAGCACGAAGAGCGCGCACGGCGCGGCGATGAAGCCGAACATCTCGAACAGGAACCAGTACCCGTAGCCGGTGAGGAGCAGGTCCGAGCGCCCGCTGTCCACCAGCCCCTGGAGCTTGAGGAAGAAATAGGCGAACAGCACGACCGACGTCGCCTTCGCCAGGCCGAGCGTGAGCTTGTCGGCCTTGGCGTTGTGCTCGTGGTCGATTTGGTTGCTGAAGAAGCGGTGCGCGAGCCCGCTCTCGACGATGACCATGCTCAGGCCCGCGATGATGGCCGAGACGAAGAAGAAGATCGGCACGTAGCCGGAGTACCAGAGGGGGTGCACCCGGTGCGGCATCATCAGGAAGAGCGCGCCGAGCGACGACTGGTGCAGCGTCGAGAGGCAGAGGCCGAGGATGGTCAGGCCCAGCGTCATCTTCATCATGAACGCGCGGAGCCTTGCTCAGGCCGAGCCACTCGAGCACCGCGGGGCTGAACTCCAGCGCGAGGACGGTCAGATAGAGCGCCACGCACCAGCCGACCTCGAACATCACCGAGCCGGTGCCGTAGGAGTAGACCATCGGCACCGGCAGCTTCCAGGGCCGTCCCAGGTCGGCACACAGGCCGATGACCACGAACGCGTAGCCGAGGAACCCGGTCAGGACGGCCGGCCGGACGATCGGGTGGTACTCGTCGAGGCCGAACACGTAGACCGCGGTGGCGATGGTGAAGCCGCCTGCGGCGAGCGCGACGCCGCAGAGGACGTCGAACCCGATCCAGATGCCCCAGGGGTTGGCCTGGGTGAGGTTGCTGACGTAGCCGATGCCGAACGCGAACCGGTAGATGATGGCCGGCACGCCGGCGAGCAGGATGAGGGCGACGATGGCGTTCCCGGGCGTCAGGAGCGAGCGCAGGTACGCCTTCAACGGCATCCCGAGGAAGATCTTGTCCGTGATGAACGACCGCGTGTCGAAGCGGTCGAAGGTCGTGTCAGTCATGGTGGGCCTCCTTCGCCGGGCTCTTCGACGCCTCTTCACGCCGCTTGCTGAAGGTGTAGAGGCCCATGAGAAGCGGAGGCCAGAGGGTCAGCACGAACGGCACGGCCGCCAGCGCGGTGCGGGTCAGCTCCGGCGGGGACGTGGGCCCCAGGTCGGTGCGGAACCCGAGCTTCTCGAACGGCACGTCGGTGATGTAGAGCCAGTTGGTGCCGCCCGCCTCGGTCTCGCCATAGACGTGGTGCACGTACTTGTCGGGGTTCTGGTAGATGCGAGTGCGAGCCTCTTCGAGCAGGTCCGCGCGGTGGCCGAACGGCAGCGCGCCGGTCGGGCACACCGAGGCGCACGCGGGCAGCAGCCCCTTCTCCTGGCGCTCGGCGCAGAACGAGCACTTGTGGATGTACGGCGCGGGCGAGTCGAACTCGAACTTCGGCACGTCGAACTGGCACGCCACCATGCAGTAGCGGCAGCCGAGGCACCGCTCCTTGTGATAGACCACCGGCCCGGCGTCTGTCTTCTCCAGCGCCTTGGCCAGGCACGCCGACGCACACGCGGGGTCGAGGCAGTGCATGCACTGGCGCTTCACGAAGCGCGCGTCGCCCGGCGACGCGGGGTTGGGGAAGCGGTTGACGACGGTGTAGACGCCGACGTCCGTGTGGCGGGCGCTTCTCGAACACGGCGTCCTGGCCAGCCATCGCGGGCGCGGCCAGGGCGTTCGCCTCGCTGCAGGCGGCCTCGCAGCCGCGGCAGCCGGCGCAACGGGTCGTGTCCACCAGGACGGCAGGCGTGTTGACCGGGTGAAGCGCCGAGGCCTCCGCCCGGGCGGGACGCGCAGCCACCGTGGCCGCCCCCGCCGCTCCCGCCAGCTTGATGAACGTTCTCCGACTGAGATCCATGTGATTCTCCAAGGGTGCGCGGCGTTAACGGGCGCGTGCGGCCCGTGACGACAGCGCCAGGATGACCATTGCCACGAGTGACAAGGGAAGGGCGAGCATCACCGGAGCACTCCTTTCCGGGGTTCCGCCGCCGGGGGAATGAACGCCTCGTGGTCGGGGCAGGCCTTCAGCTTCTCGGAGAGCTCGCGGAACAGCGGGCACGCGCTGAAGTCGCCGCCGAGACAGGGGTTGGCCGAAGCGAGCCGGTCAAGAGGCACCATCTTCTTGACCGGGTACGCCCGGCAGAACAACATCACGACTTCTTTGAGGTGTGGGCAGGACATCGGGTTCAGTTCTCGCCTTTCTTATTGGCAAGGCGAGTGCCAGATAGTCGAGCGCGCCGCAAGTGCTTGTGAAACAAATCACTTACGGCGCAGCATCGTGATCGGAGAGGTGCCGGGACGCGTCGACGGCTGTTGAAGAATTCAACGCTCGATTTTCGCTGAAAAGCGAAGCCCGACGCGAAACAAGAAGGAATTGCAGGAGAAAGGCGCGAAACGAGTGGTTTGTGGAATTACGCGGCAGGGCGCTGAAAAATGCAACAGGCCAGGAGGTCGCGAATTCGAACGGAGAACGGAGAACGGAGAAGTGAGAACTTAGAACGAAAAAGAAAATGGGGCGCGCCGTCCTACCAGCCGCGCCCCGTCGGTGTTTCTCAGTTCCTGCTTCGCCGTTCTCACTTCTCAGTTCGGATCTACATCGGCTCCGTCTCCGATTCCAGCTCCGGCTCGCCGTCCTTGCGCAACTGGTACTTGCGCATCTTGTTGTAGAGCGTGGCGCGGTCGATGCCGAGCGTGCGGGCCGCCTGGCTGATGTTGCCGCCCGTCTCGGCGAGGACGTGGCTGATGTGGTGCTTCTCCACGTCGTCGAGCGACGCGAGCCCGCCGCCCTCGACCGGGTCGCCAGGCGCGCGGCGCATGCCGAGGTCCGACGCCTCGATGACGCGGCCGGAGGCGACGACGACCGCGCGCTCCAGCACGTTGCGCAGCTCCCGCACGTTGCCCGGCCAGTGATGCGACATGAGCGTCGCCATCGCCTCGCTCGAGACCTCGTCGACGTGCCGGTTCATCTCCGCGCCGAGCTGCTCGAGAAAGTGCTCGACGAGCAGCGGCATGTCCTCGAGCCGCTCGCGCAGCGGCGGAAGGTGGACCGGGATCACGTTCAGGCGGTAGAAGAGGTCTTCCCGGAACGATCCGTCGGCCACCGCCTTGGGAAGATCCCGGTTCGTGGCGGCCACGATGCGCACGTCGACGGTGACCGCCTCGTTGCCGCCGACGCGGAAGAACTTGCGGTCCTCGAGCACGCGGAGGAGATCGAGCTGCAGCTTCGGGCTGATGTCGCCGATCTCGTCCAGGAACAGCGTGCCGCCCTGGGCGCTCTCGAACTTGCCCTTGCGCCGCGCCGCCGCGCCGGTGAAGGCGCCCTTCTCGTGGCCGAAGAGCTCCGATTCGAGCAGGGTCTCGGTCAGCGCGGCGCAGGACATCGCCACGAAGGGCGCCTGGCTGCGGGGGCTCTCCGCGTGGATCGCGCGCGCGAGCAGCTCCTTGCCGGTGCCGCTCTCGCCGAGAACGAGGATCGTCGAGTTGCTGCGCGCCGCCGTGCGGGCCAGGTCGAAGACCGCCTGCATCGCCGGGCTCTTGCTGATCAGGTCGCGGAAGTGGTACTCGCGTTTGAGCACCTTGCGCAGGAGCACGTTCTCGCGCAGGAGGGCCTGCTGCGTGACGATCTTCTGGATCATCAGGCTCAGCTCCTCGGGGTCGAACGGCTTCACCAGGTAATCGTAGGCGCCGATCTTCATGGCGGACACCGCGGTGTCCACCGTGGCGTAGGCGGTCATGATCACGGCCGCCGCCTCGGGCTGGATCTTGCGCGCCTCCTCGAGCACCTGGAGCCCGTCGATGCCCGGCATCTTCAGGTCGACGAGCAGGATCGACCAGCGCTCCTTGCCGATCCGGTCCAGGCCGGTCTCGCCGTCCGGCGCCGTCTGCACCGTGTACCCGTCCTGCTCGAGCCACGCCGACAACGACTCGCGCACGATCTCCTCGTCGTCCACGATCAGGATGCGCGTGCGTTCTTTACTCATGGTGTTGGTGTCCTCGCTGTCTCAGCTCGCCGTACCGGATGTGGCAGTCGCGGCAGAGGCCGCCGTTCTTGGCATCGACCTGCACCAGGTTGACCGAACGGCTCATGACGCACTCCGGGCGGGGACAGTGGATCAGCCCGAAAGTATGGCCGAGTTCGTGAATCGTCTCCTTCACCGTCCGGGCGCGCAGCAGCTCCCGGTCCGAGAGGAACCCGTCGTCCGGCGCGAGGCGCGCCGTGGAGACGACCGCCGCCGTGCCGCCCAGCTGCGCCTCGCCGTAGACGAACGTGAGGATCGGAATGAACAGGTCGACGTCCGTGATGCCGACCACCTTCGACTCATGCGCGCGGCCGCGTCTCGAGGAGCCACTTCAGGATCCGGGTGGAGGAGTGCTGCTGGCGGCGCGGATCGAACGAGTCGATCGGCCGCTCGTGCCCATGCCACACGCGCGCCGACACCTCGAACACGCGCTCGGTCTCCGAGTGCAGGCGCGAGAGCAGGGGCTCGTCCGCCCCCCCGACGCCGATCCACCACAGGTACACGTCTACATGCATGTCACGTCGTCTGCGCGCCGGCTGGCAGTGCCGGCGCCGCGCCGGTCGACACCGGCAGCTGAATGGTCACCGTCGTGCCCTGGCCGACCTGGCTCTTGATGTCCAGCTTGCCGTTGTGGCGCTCGATGATCCCGTAGACCACCGAGAGGCCGAGCCCCGTGCCCTTTTCCTTGGTGGTGAAGAACGGGTCGACGATGCGCGAGAGGTGCTCGGGCGGTATGCCGGGGCCCGTGTCGCGGAACGCGATCTCAACCGTCTTGTCGCGCGCCGTGGCCGTCACCTCGAGCGTCCCGCCCTGGATCATCGCCTCGCAGGCGTTGAGCGCGATGTTCACGATCGCCTGGCGCATCTGGCCGAAGTCCGCCCTCACGAGCGGCATCGGGGGGAGCCGCTTCTGCAGCGCGACGTTCTGCATCATCAGCCGGTGGGAGAGGAGCGTGAGCGCCTCGTCGACCACCGTGCTCACGTCGATCTCCTTCAGGCTGGGCGGGCGCTGCCGCGCGAAGTCGAGGAGGTTGCGGACGATCGCGCTGCAACGCTCGGTTTCGCGCTGAACGAGCCTCAGGTTGCGCACCGACGTCTCGCGCACCTTCTCCGTCATCTCGCCTTCCTCGTGGATGCGGATGAGGAGCTTGGCGTAGGTGAGGATCCCGGCGAGCGGGTTGTTGATCTCGTGGGCCACCGAGGCGGCGAGCTTGCCGAGCGACGACATCTTCTCGGACTGGATCAACTGGGCCTGCGCGTCCCGCAGCGCCGACGTGCGATCCTCGACCTGCTGCTCGAGGCGCTCGTTGAGTTGCTGCAGGTCGGCCTGCGCCTTGCCGAGCGATGCGGTCATCGTGTTGAACGAGCCGCCCAACTCGCCCAGTTCGTCGGTTCGGCGGACGTGGAGCCGGTGGTCGAGATCCCCGCGCGCGACCCGCTTGGTCGCGACCACCATCTCGCCGACGGGGCGAATCACGTAGCGGCTGACGAAGAAGCCGACCGTCAGCGCGATGAGCACGATGCCGAGAATGCCGAGGAGCACGGTGCGCTGCGCCAGGGCGGCGATCGAGTGGTCCTCGTCCTCGAGCGACATCGCCACGTCGACGACCCCGAGCACCTGCTTCGCGCTCGGGTGCTCGTGGCACGCCGCGGCAGCGCAGCTCGCCTCGTTGTAGATCGGCGTGATCAGGCCGAGCACGCGGTGGCCGTTCCGCTGGTAGACGCGGCTGCGCGACGGGACGTTGAGCCGCACGAGCGGCTGGCCCGCCGCGTGGCAGGCGTAGCAGGCCTCCGCGGTCTTGTCCACCATCCGGCCCACTTCCGTCCGGTCGGTCGAGAAGGTGACCCGCCCCTCCTTGTTGAGCATCCGCACCTGCTCGATGCCTTGGAGCCGCCCGATCATGTCCATCGTGCGGTAGGCGCCAAGCCGCTCGTCGCTCAACATGAAGTGGTACGTGCTGGCCTTGATGGTGTCGCTGACGTGCGCGGCACCGCGGACGACTTCCGCGGTGAGGTACTGCCGCTGCGCGCGAAGGTTCAGGGCCACGAAGGCCATGACGCAGACCGCCGTGACGACGGTGATGACCGCGGACGCCTTGACGCCAAGGCGCTTCCGCCACTGCACCGGCGGCGCGGGCGAGGCAGCGGCTGCCTGGTCGCGGCCCGGCCGTTCGGCGTGGTCCTGCGGAGACATACAACTCCCGGCCTGCAAGGAAACGCAGGTCCGACGCGGAGGCTGGATCGGGCGGAACAGTGTGCCGGATGACGACCGGCCACCGGCAATCCGGGGGGCGACCCGACTATTCTACAGCGCCTGCCGCCCATTCGGAACAGTAGTGTTGCAAAAACCCGCACCGGACACGGCTGACGGGAAGCCCCCGGAAGTCCGAAAAAGGAAGGCTGAAGAAGGGCCGCGCTGACTCGAGGCCTTTTTCCGTTCTCCGTTTTCCATTTTCCGTTGATAATCCGCACGAATGTCCCAGCCCGGCCTCCTCGTCACCGGCGCCTCGGGCTTTGTCGGCCGTTCCCTGCTCCCGCTCCTGCTGGGCGACTGGCAGGTGGTCGCCGTCGCGCGGCGCGCGGAGGGCCGCGCCGGCATCCCCCCGCACCCCAATCTCTCGTGGATGCAGGCCGATATCGGCGACGAGCGACAGCTCCAGCCGGTGGCGCGGTCCCTGGGGGAAGCAGGAGGCGTCCGGGCGGTCATCCACCTCGCCGCCCACCAGCCGCCGCCCGGAGGCGTCGACGAAACTTGGCGGACGAACGTCATCGGCCTCCGGAACGTGCTCGACCTGGCAGTCCGTGCTCGCGCGCGCCACTTCGTCTACCTCAGCGCCGTCTCGGCGTGCCGGCCGTCGGGACCGGGCGGGAAGGTCACCGAGGCGAGCGCCCCGCACCGGAAGCAGGTGCTGGCGGTCACCAGGGGCGAAGGCGAGGCGATGCTGTTCGAGTACGCCGACCGCCTGAAGCCGGTGATCGTGCGGGCGGCGGCGCTCTTCTCGGACTGGTGCGAGAACCCCGCCCTCTTTGCGCGCCTGGACGCGTGGCAGTCGCCCGGGTGGACGCGAAACGTACTCTGCGGCGACGGCACGGCGGCCGTTCCGTACCTCCACATCAACGATCTCGTGCTGTTCCTGCTGGAGGTCCTCGCACGCGGCGACGAGCTCGAGCGCTGCGAGGTGCTGCTCGCCAGTCCGGACGCGCCCGTGTCCGAGAAAGAGCTGTTCGACGCCTTCGCGGTGGCCCTCCGCGGTGCCCGGGCGAAGCCGATCTTCGTGCCGCGCGCGGCATGCCGCCTTGCGGCGGCGGTGCGTCGCGGCCTGGCGCGCGTGACCGGCCGCCCCGCGCGTGACCTGTCACTGGGGGATGGCCAGGAGGGCGTGCTGGCCGTTGACGCGAGCCGCACCCGGCGGCGGCTCGACTGGGCGCCCCGGACCAGGATGGAGATCCTGCGCCGCATGCCGTTCCTGGTGGAGAACCTGCGCGTGGACCCGTTTGCGTGGACCGGGCGCAACCAGGGCCGGCTGCACGCCGTGCAGGTGCCGCTACACCTCAAGATTCACTGGCTGCTCGAACTGCACCAGGAGGCGATCTTCCGGCGGTTTCACGAGCTGCTGACCGGGCCGACCGGCTGCGAGCGTTTCCCGCGCTACCAGGACCTGTCGGTCGAGCGGCACGAGTGGCATCACCGGCTGGCGCTCAGGAGCCTGCTGAACGCGGTCCGGACCCAGGACCGCGGCGTGTTCATGGGCTACTGCCGCGACCTCGCCGAGCAGCGCATGAAAGAGGGCTTCAGTGCCGACGAACTGTGCGGCGCGCTGGAGGTGCTGAACCTCGCGTGCTGGAACGTGCTGCGGCGCGACCCGGAGACGCGGGGGATGCGGCAGGCGCTGTTCGACACGGTCACGTCCACGCTGCGGGCCGGGTGCGACCAGGCCCAGGAGGTGTTCGACCTGGCCCGCGCCCGCGCAAAACGATTCGGGAACCAACGTGCGACGCGACAACACTGAATGTCGGTTCTGTCGTCCAGCGAATAGGTTCCCGACTCGTGTCACGCTTTGCGCAGTTCGCCGCGGCGAAGCTGCCGGTACAGGTCCAGCGACTGGCGCACGAAGCCGATCGCCTCGGCCGGCCCGAGCATGTCCTCCACGACCACCTGCTTGTGCTCCAGCACCTTGTAGTCCTCGAAGAACCGCCTGATCTCGCGGAGCAGGTGGCCGGGGAGCTGTGTGTGCTCCGTGTAGTCCGACACGGCGGGATCGTTGACGCTGACCGCCACGATCTTGTCGTCGAGCCCCTTCTCGTCCCGCATCCGCATCACGCCGATGGCGCGCGCCTGGACGATGGTCAGGGGATGCACGGGCTCCTGGCCGAGCACCAGCGCGTCGAGCGGATCCATGTCGTCGCAGAAGGTGCGCGGGATGAAGCCGTAGTTGGCGGGATAGTGGACCGCGCTGTACAGGACGCGATCGAGCCGGAGGAGCCCGGTTTCCTTGTCCAGTTCGTACTTGTTCTTGCTGCCCATCGGCACTTCGATGACGACGGGGAACGCCTTGTCGATCAGGTGATCGTCGACGTAGACATCGTGCCAGGGGTGCATAGCAGGCTTCTCCGAAAGAACTGAGAACGAAGAACTTAGAACGCAGAACAGGGGAATGAAGCCGGAATCCTGCCACCCGTTCCAGGTTTCTCCGTTCTACGTTCTACGTTCTCAGTTCGCTCCGGTCGGGAATTCTTCCGGAGCGCCTAGGGTGTTTTCCCGAGGCGCCTCGGGTGTCATTCCCCGCGCCAACGGGTGCACGTCCGATTGTCGCGCCGCCCGCCAAGGCGTACATTTTATCCAGAAAGCAACACGGACCTGGCACTCATACAGAGGTGACATCATGACGAAGCGAATGGGCGGCACGGCGGCGAAGAGCGGCTTCTACTGGAACCTGGGCAAGTGGGAGATGACGATGGTCCCCAAGCAGGGCGGCCTGCTGCCCGGAGACGCCGGTGACAAGTACCTCAAGGTCCCTGTCCTGGCGCTGCTCGTGATGGCCCCGGTCATGGGCGCCGTCTATGCGATGTTCCTCCCGTTCATCGGGTTCGCGCTGCTGTTCAGCTTCCTCGGGAAGAAGGCCTATGCGGCGACGCGCGTCGGCGTGTCCGGCGTGGCGGGCACGATGGCGCCCGAGTGGCGGCCCGGCGAGGCCTACCTGGCCGGCAAGAAGAAGAGAATGGCGGACGCCGAGAACGGCGACGAGGTGGACCCGGCCTCGATTGACGCCTCGGTGCAGGGCACGCAGCCCTGCGAACCGCGCCGGCCGGACCTGCACGACTAGGGAACTGACGCTGACCGGCTCTCGGCTTTGGGCTCTGGGCTCTGGGCTTCCCGACACGGAAGCCCGGAGCCATTCGCTTCCTTCCTAGAGCCGAAGGCCTAGAGCCAAAAGCCTGGAGCCAGGAGCCCGCCTACCCGTCCACCCGAATGACTCCCTTTTGCAGCGCGAAGCGGATGAGCTCGGTGCGGCTGTGCAGGTCGAGCTTCTGCATGATGTGCTCGCGGTGCGACATCGCCGTCTTCACGCTGATGTCGAGCAGCTCGGCGACTTCCTTGTTGCTGCGGCCCTCGGCCACCAGCTTCAGCACCTGCTTCTCGCGGTCTGTCAGCGTCTCGTAGAGATCCGATGAGCCGGACGCGGCGCCCGACGACTGCTCCCGCATCGCCTCGCGCGCGACCTCCGGGTCCAGCACCAGCCCACCGCGATTGACCGCCCGGATGGTCGCCGTCAGGTCCGACCCCGCCGACTTCTTCAGCACGTAGCCCGAGACGCCCGCCTTGAGAAAGCGCCGGATGTACTCTCGGTCCTCGTATTGGGTGAGGACGAGGATCTTGGCCGCGGGATTCTCCTTGCGGATCTCGAGCGTCGCCTCCAGGCCGCCCAGCCCGGGCATCGCGATGTCCATCAGGATCACGTCAGGCGAGAGCGCCCGCGCGGCCTCGATCGCCTCCAGCCCGTTCGCGGCTTCGCCGACCACCTCGATGTCGTCCGACAGCTTCAGCAGCGCGCGCACGCCTTCGCGGACGATGGCGTGGTCGTCCGCGATCAGCACCCGGATCCTGGCCATGCACTGCCTCCCGCCATCAGGCGTGGGGCGAAGCGGTCGCTTCGCCGCTCGTTTGGATGGGCGCCGACACCGCGATGCGCGTGCCCCGCCCGGGTGCCGAGTCGATTTCGATCGTGCCGCCGAACAGCTCAACCCGCTCGCGCATGCCCAGCAGCCCGAGACCCCGCTCCCGCGCGGCCGGCGGCGGCAGGCTCGACGGATCGAAGCCCTCGCCATCATCCTCGATCTCGATCGAGATGCCGTCGTCTCGCTCCAGCACCTGGATGAGGACCGTCTCGGCGCGCGAGTGCTTCGCGATATTCGTGATGGCCTCCTGCGAGACCCGGAACAGCGCGGTCTCGAGCTCGGGGCTCAGCCGCGCCTCGATGCCGCTGAACTCGCACCGCACGGAGATGCCGCGTGCGGCGAGGTGGCGTTCCGCGTACCACCTGATCGCGGAGAGCAGCCCGAGGTCGTCGAGGACCGACGGGCGCAGGTCGAAGATCAGGCGGTGGAGTTCCTCCAGCGTGCGGACGGTGAGCGTCCGTGCCTCGACCAGGCGGTCCCGGGACGCCTCGCCGGGCCACGCCGCCAGCGCGGTCTCGATCTTCATCGCCAGCGCGCTCATCGTCTGGCTGGTCTCGTCGTGAAGCTCGCGCGCGAGGCGCTTGCGCTCGTCTTCCTGCGCGGAGATGACTTTCCGCAGCAGCTCTTCGCGCCACTGCTCGCGCTCCTGCAGCTGGCTGTACAGCCGGCGCAGCTCCTGCGTGCGGGCCTCGACGCGAGCTTCGAGTTCCTGGTTCGCGCGTTCGACGGTTTCGAGCGATCCCTTCAGCGCGACGCGCATGCGCTCGAGCGATCGTCCCAGCCGCCCCACCTCGTCCTCGGCGAGGCGGGGGATGGGGGCATCCAGGTTGCCGCCCGCTATGCGCTCCGCCGACGCGGTGAGGATGGCGAGTGGGCGGCGGACGCTTCTCGCGGCGCCCCACGCGAACACCAGCGCGAGGACGAGGAGGCTGGGCGCCAGCCAGAGCAGCGTGCGGCGAAGCGCACGGACCTGGGCGAACGCCTCGGCCTCGTCCTGCCTGATCACAACGGCCCACGGCGCAGATCGCAACGGCGCGAGGGCAGCCACGGCGCTCGTCCCGGTGTCGCTGTCCACCTGCACCGCCGGCACCCGCGCCGCCAGCTTCGACCGCAGCTCGCTCCAGTGCTCCGTCTTCCCGAACCGCCGAGCGGGCTGCGTGCTCGCGATGACCGTGCCGTTCCCGTCGACCAGGTCCGCGGACACGCCGGTGCCGAGCTGAATGCGCTCGACGATGGAGGAGAAGCGCGAGCTGGCCGGATCGATCTCGCCGCCGGCCAGCGCCACCACTTGCCCCCGCCAGTTCCGCATGGGGACCAGGAGGTACAGCCGTGGCGCGGCCCCGGGCGCGAGCTGCGCGGAGGCGACGGGCCTGCCGGCGGTGAACGCCTGGGCGACGTCCTCGGCACCGGGCGACGCCGACGGCATGGCCGGCCGCGCCTCGGGCTCCTCGGAGACAAGCGACCGGCTGCGCCCGACGATGAACACCCGCTCGATGACGTGCGCGCGAAGATAGGCTTCTCGCAGCGCGGACTGCTGGGGCAGCGTTTCGCGATCCCTGGTGTCGACGCGGGGAGCGGCCGAGACGCCCTGCAGGATCTCCATGTCGCCTTGCACGACGTAGTCCAGGTGCTCGGCCACGCTGCCCGCCAGCAACTGCCGCTCGGCGGCGAGGCGGCCGACGAGGCCGTTGAGGCTCACCCAGCTGGCGATCCCGAGCGTCGAGATGGCCGAGAGGATGCCGATCCCGACGAGCAGGACGACCCGCGTCTGGATGCCGCGCCGCGTCCACGCGCTGGAAACGGACAGAGGAGTCATAAGCCCGTTTCCCGTTTTCCGTTGACACCGATCATCGTCGACCGTCCGTTTCCCGTGCCCGCCGCTCCAGGCTCCCCGCGATGAGCAGCAGCCGCTCGACCGGCCCCGAGTAGCGAAGGGTGATGCGCCGGCCGTCCTGCGCCCACCACAGATCGTGCGTCTCGCTCGGCCCGATGAGGACGCGCGCGAGTGTCGCCTCCCGATCGCCAACGAAGATCGGCGTCGTCTCCATCGCCTGTCCCTTCGCCAGGAGGCCCGGCGGGGGAGGCACGTCGCCGCCCACGGTCTGCACGATGGTCAGCCGGGCGCGATCCCCGTCGCGCCCGCCCACCCGCACTACCACTGTCGGCGGGCGGGTCGCGGCGACCTCGACGCGGTCCGGCGGCCAGCGCAGTTCATCGGGATAGTAACCCGGCATCCAGATCCGCGCGCCGATCGCCCGCTCAGCCTCGTCGATCGAGGCGTACACGCGCGCGCCCCGCGGCGCGCTGGCCAACAGCGTGGGGACGTGATCGAGCAGCATCAGCCCGGCCGCAGCCGCGCCGACCACCAGGAGCCACACGCCGATGAGACGGGGAAGGGCATGCATGAAGGGCTCAAGGCCCAGGGCTCGAGACTCGAGGCACTCTCACACTACGAAGAACAGCAGTCCTGTCATGCCGGCCGCAGCCAGCACGAGACGGAGCGTTCCGAAGTCGAGCCCTGCGGCCGGTGTGCCGGCCAGCACCCGGGTGCAGCGCCGCTCCACGCTCAGAACACGGCTGCCCCAGAACATGCGCTCGAATCGCTCGGAGACCCCGGCCGGCGGATAGGACTCGCCGAGCATGAGCGCGCGGATGGCGGCAGCGAGGCCTGCCGCGTTCCCGGTGAGGCGCAGCGCCACCTGGTCCGCCCGACGCTCGATGTCGTCCACCGCGGCGCGCGCCGTCCACTGTGCGGCGGGATTGAAGAAGGTCAGCGCCCTCGCGGCGATCAGCACGTAGCCCCAGGCGGGATCCCTGTGCGCGGCGTGCGCCAGCTCGTGCGCGACGCCCGCGTCGAGTGCGTCCGGGTCGAGCCGGTCCAGCGTGCCAGTGGAGACGACCAGCGCCGGGCGGGACGCCTGCTCGCACAGCAACACCGGCGTGCGAAGCCGCAGCACGCGGACGTCCGGCGACGCGATGCCCAGAGCCTGCGCGTGGGACTGGACGAGGGCGATCAGGCCGGCGGGTACCGGCGCCGGCGTCCAGTCCCGACCGGGCGCCGTTCGGAGCAGGTCGAGGAGCGGGGGCGCGGCGTCGCGCAGGAAGAGGCCGGCCCCGGCAGCCGCGGCGCCCAGCAAAACGATGGAGCCAAAGGGGACGCCGCCGATTTGCAGCAGGTTCCAGCGCTCGGTGGCGAACAGCGCGGCGCCGGCGCTGAAAGACGCGTCGCCGCGCCAGGCGACGAGAAAGAAGAGGGGCAGGACCAGGATCGGCTCGGCAAGCGCCAGGAGCCGGAAGCGCAGGCGCCACGCGCCGTTCTCCACGCGCCATGCGCAGCAGCAGGGCCTCGACCATGAGGCCCGCAACCAGCGCGTGGAGCATCGACTGGGCGACGAAGGCGCGCAGCATTGCCGGTGTTCCGGCTACTCCATCTCCTTGACGCGATCGTACTCGATCGAGTGTTCGTGGTGCAGCCGCTCGACGCTGATCTTCCCGGTGAAGATCGTCGTGTCGAACGGGAAGACGTCGGGGTTGAGGTGCGCGTTGTAGATGTGCCAGAGGATGACGACGAGGAAGGCCATCAGCCCCTCGTTCCCGTGCGCCAGCTTCGCCGCGGGGATGATTTCGCCGGGCAGGAACCGGGTGACGGCTATGGGATACAGCAGCACCAGCCCCGTGCTGATCACGATCACCGCCCCCAGCACCAGGCCCCAGTACTCGAACTTCTGCTTGTAGTCGAACTTGTCGAACTTCGCCTGCACGTCCGACACTCCCAGGTAGTAGCGGAGCGTCGTGATGGCGTCGAGGAAGTCCTGCTTGGTCGGCACCAGTGACAACCCGGACCGGCCGATCATCACCAGGCCGACGGCGAGGGTCATGTGGATCGCCGTCAGCAGCGTGAAGACGATGCCGGCGAAGCGGTGGATCCAGCGCACGCGGTCGATCCCGCCGAGGCCGACGATGATGGCCTGCGCCCAGCCCGACTCGTAGAACTTCTGCGGCAGCCCGGTGAACGACAGGATGAGGAAGAGCGGACATCACCCCGAGACGTGCTCGAGGCGCTGCCGCCGGGAAAAACGAGTGACGTAGCTGCTTCATCGGTTGACCACCACGCGCCAGAGGTGCAGGAGGATCTGGAGCACCAGGCCGCCAATCATGAACGGAATCAGGATGTAGTAGCCGATGCGGACGGCGTAGACGAGCGGCGCCTTCTGGAGGGTCGGCTCGTAGTGGGACATCCACGCGGCCGAGAAGTTCGGCCCGGCGCCCTCGTGGCACTTCGCGCACGTCTTCACGAGGTTCGCCTTCATCACCGCGGATCCCGGCCCCTTGGTCTTCGTGATGTCGTGCACGCCGTGGCAGTCGATGCACAGCGCCACGACCCGGCCGCCCTCCACGCCCCGCTCGTTCTTCTGCAGCGACGCCGTCATGCCGTGGAAATCGGCCAGGTAGGTCTGCATGACGTTGGTGGAGAGGTTGTACTTCTGCATCATCTTCGCGCTGGCGTGGCAGGTGGCGCAGAGCTCGGGGCTCTTGATGCGCCAGCCGGGCGCGTGCGGGCCGGCGATGTCGTGCGAGCGGTGGCAGTCGGTGCACGTCGGCACGTCCGCGTTCACCTCCTCGATGAGGGCGCGGCCGTGGACGCTCTTCGCGTAGGTGGCCGACACGCCGCTGTGGCACGCGGCGCAGGTCTGCGAGATTCGTGATCGCGGCTGGTTGGGCGGCGTCACGTCGTGGGCACCGTGGCAGTCCACGCACGTCGGCGCCATCTTGTCGCCGCGGGCGATCGAGGCGAAGTGGACGCTGTCCAGCGTCTTGCTGTAGTTGGCGAAGTGGCAGCGCTTGCAGGCCTCGTAGTAAGCGATCGTGAACTCGCGCTTGGTCCGGAACGGCTTGGAGGCGTGCGGCACCTCCGTCATGTCGGTATGACAGTCGGTGCAACCGAGCTTGCCGCCGTGGACGGAACGCGCGAAGACCTGCTTGTCGACGAAGAGGCTGCGCGACTCGCCGCTGGGCAGGCTGACCGCCATCTGGCGCTCGGCGTGGCACGAGAGGCAGAGCTCGGCGTCTTCGTTCTTCGGCTGCGCCGACGGGGCCTGGACGGCAACCGCCACGAGGAGCGGGAGAATGAGTGATTGAAGCATCGGTATGACTGGCGGATGAACCCTGGGGGAGGGTGACATCGAGCGAACGCTGGCGGGCGCACCGGGCCGCTTCAGTGGCTGCAGGCCTCCGCGCCCGCGTTGGTTGACGCCACCCGCCTGCAGAGCAAGCTCGCTGCCAGCGTGCAAATTCTACAGAAGTCGAGCGGCAAGAGCCAGAGGATTGGTGCGTTTTTCAGCAGGACACAGGCCATTGCCGGAATCCCGGCAATGGCCTGCGTCCTGCTGACCCTACCGGCTGACCGACAGCACGTACGCCGTCAGGTCTGAAAGCGTCTGGTCCCCGAGCGACCGCCAGGCGGGCATCGCGGTCCCGGGCACGCCGTCGCGGATCTTCGCGAGCACGGCCTCGGGGGTCACCGACTGCCGCCACGCCTGGTCGGTGAAATCGCGCGGCGGGTGGGCGAAGGCCGTGCGCCGCGCGCCCTGGCCGTCCGCTGCCGCCCCGTGGCACAGCGCGCAGTAGGTGGCAAAGGCCTGCCGGCCGCGTTCGCGCGCGGCCGGCGAGAAGAAGCGCGCGTCGGCCGACGGCCCCGGGTCAGGACGCCCGCAGGCTGCCAGGAACAGCGCCAACGAGAGAAAGGTTGTCAGGCGACACATCTGAACGCCGCTTGGGCGGAAGAGGGAAGCCGAGCGCTCGGGCCTCGTCGCAGACCGCGTTCAACAGGGCGGGGAGCGCGGCCTGCACGCGGGGCGACAGTTCCACGCCGAGTGCCGTGGACTCGGGGACGACGCCGAGCAGCACGAGTTTCGGCGGGATCTTGCCGCGCCAGCGCGCCGCCTCGATCAGGTCGGATACGCCCACCTGGTGCACGCTGAGGTGCGCGGCGCACGCCGGCCCCACGTCGTCTCCCTCCAGGCGCACGAGCGTCCCCGGCGGCGCGTCGATCTCGATCGCGTCCACGAGGATGGCGCGCTCCGCGTCCTCGATGTACGCCAGCAGCGCGAGGCCCAGCGTGCCGCCGTCGAGCACCTGGACCCCCTCGGGCACGACCCGCGTCTCGGCGATCGCCTGCGCGGCCACGGGGCCCACCCCGTCGTCGGTGCACAGCAGGTTGCCGAGCCCCAGGATGAGCAGCTGCGATTCGCTACCCGGCATGCGTGTCCTTCCGGTCGATGAACCGGTAGCCGGAGTAGACGAGGTCCTCGCGTGGCACGAACTTGTAGCCCGAGAAGATCGACTCGACCGTGGCGTTCGCCTCCACCTGCGACATCAGCACCGCGCTGTACACGTGGTGCACCGCAAAGCCGATCAGCATCCACATGAACCCGTGGTGCAGCCACCTCGCCGTCGACAGCCCGCCGAAGATGGGCACCAGGAACTGGAACCACCGGAGTGGCGAGCCGGCGTGGGCGCTCACCGAGTAGATGCCGAGGCCCGTGCCGATCATGATGAAGTAGATCCCGAAGACGAACGCGTAGGTCATCCCGGCGAGCGGGTTGTGACCCACGAAGCCCGGCGGCTTGCGGAAGCGGAACAGGTAGTAGCCGAGCGTCGGGCCCACGCCGAGCCAGCGCTTCTTCCGCGCGGGGATGAACTTGTCCCAGCGGGCGTAGTTGTTGCCCACGAACATCCACCACACGCGGCTGGCCACCGACAGGCCGAAGACGATGGCCGTGGAGTAGTGAATCAGCTTCACCAGGCCCATCAACGAACGCTGCGTCACCACGCCGGTCGTGACGAGCGAGGGGTTGGCGATGTAGATCCCGGTCAACGAGAGGACCGCGATCGAGCCCGCGATGAGCCAGTGGCACACGCGGACGGGCCACTCCCACACGTAGACGCGCACGGTTTCCGCAAGCGCCTTGTCGCCAATCATGGCAGCCTCACTCGCGCGATCTCGCGCTTGCGGCCGTCCAGGACGTGGACGCCGCAGGCCAGGCACGGGTCGAAGGAGTGGATGGTCCGAAGGATCTCGACCGGCTTGTTCGCGTCCGCGATCGGCGTGTCGATGAGCGCCGCCTCGTACGGGCCCCGTTGGCCGGAGCCGTCGCGCGGCCCGGCATTCCACGTGCTCGGCACGATGCACTGGTAGTTTGCGATTGCGCCGTTCTGGATGCGCACCCAGTGGCCGAGCGCGCCACGCGGCGCCTCGTGGAAGCCGGCGCCCGACGCCTCGGTCGGCCAGCTGCTTGGGTCCCACTTCGAGTTGTCGTGGATGCGCAAGTCGTGGCGCCCCATGTTCGCCGCGAGTTGGTCGAGCCACTCGCCCTGCTTCTCGGCGAGGACGAGCGTCTCGATGGCGCGCGCCGCGACGCGGCCGAGCGTCGAGAAGAGCGCCTCGGGGCCGACGCTCAGCTTCGTCAGCACGAGCGCCGACCAGTTCCTTCACGCGGGGATGACCCGACGCGTAGGCGACGAGCATGCGCGACAGCGGCCCGACTTCCATCGGCAGGCCGTCATAGCGCGGCGACTTGAGCCAGGTGTACTTCCCGGCGGTGTCCAGCCGATTGTACGGCGGCTTCGGCCCGGTGTACTTGGGCCTCGTCTCGCCCTTGAACGGGTGCAGCGCGGCCTGGTCACCGCCCTCGTACTTGTACCACGCGTGCGTCACGTTCTCGGTGATCCGCGACGGATCCAGCCGCTCGACCTTCGTCAGGTCCTTGCCGCGGATCACGCCCGCCGGCAGGAACAGCGGCGGGTTCGGGCCATCGTCCTCGGGGTACTCGCCGTAGACGAGGAAGTTGCCCACGCCGCCCCCGTACCCCGCCCAGTCCTTGTAGAAGGAGGCCACGGCGAGCACGTCGGGGATGTACACGCGGGCGACGAAGTCGTGGGCCTTCTCGATCAGGCCGCGGACCTGCGCGATCGTGTCCGCGTTCAGCGACGCCTGCCGATCGGGGTCCACCGGCGTCGCCATGCCGCCGACCAGGAAGCTCTGGAGGTGCGGGTTCTTGCCCCCGAGGATCGCGTGGACCTTGATCACCTCGCGCTGCCATTCCAGCGCCTCGAGGTAGTGCGCCACCGCCATCAGGTTGGCCTCGGGCGGCAGCTTGTAGGCGGGGTGGCCCCAGTACGCGTTGGCGAACGGCCCGAGCTGGCCGCGCTCGACGAAGCCCTTCAGGCGATCGCGGACGCCCGCGAAGTACTTGGCGCTCGAAAGGGGCCAGTCGGAGATCGACTCGGCCAGCGACGAGGTCTTCCCCGGGTCGGCGGCCAGGGCGGAAACGATGTCCACCCAGTCGAGCGCGTGCAGGTGGTAGAAGTGGACGACGTGGTCCTGCACCGCCTGCATCGCGATGATCAGGTTGCGCAGGAGCCGCGCGTTGGGCGGCGGGACCGCGCCGATCGCGTTCTCGACCGCCCTGATCGACGCGATGGCGTGCACCGTCGTGCAGACGCCGCAGATGCGCTGCGTGAACACCCACGCGTCGCGCGGGATCGCGTCCCTTGAGGATCAGCTCGATCCCGCGGAACATCGTCGATGAGGACCAGGCATCCTTCACCTTTCCGCCGTCCACCTCGGCCTCGATCCTGAGGTGACCTTCGATCCTGGTGACGGGATCAACGACGATGTGGCTCATAGATTCTCCCCTTTCTTCGCGTCGCCCGGCTTCGCGCCCGCCGCGGCGCTGTCACCCGCCTCCGCAGCCGCGTGCTCGCGCGACCGCTTGATGAAGGAGATCACGCCGTGCGTGGCGAAGGCGGCGCCGATGCCAATCGTGGCGGCGACGCCCACGCGGTCGACCGTGTAGCCGGGCCCGAGGACCGGCGGGCCCTGGAGATGCTGGTAGAACGGCGTCATCTTGTCCCAGAAGTCCGCCTCGGCGCAGCCGACGCAGGGGTGGCCGCAGCCGATCGGCCAGTTGGTTCCCTCGTTCCAGCGCACGCGCGGGCAGTTCTGGAAGGTGACCGGTCCCTTGCAGCCCATCTTGTAGAGGCAGTAACCGGTGCGGTGGCCTTCGTCGCCCCACGCCTCGACGTACTGGCCCGCGTCGTAGTGCGCCCGCCGCTCGCAGTTGTCGTGAATCAGCTTGCCGTAGGCGAAGAGGGGACGCTTGGTACTGGTCCAGCGGCGGCCAGGCCTTGAACGTGAGGTAGTGGACGATGAGCGCCGTCATGTTCTCCGCGTTGGCGGGGCAGGCGGAGAGGTTGACGAGGTTCTTCAGCCCGGGCACGGCGTCGGCCACGCCAAGCGCGCCCGTAGGGTTGGGCGCGGCCGCGGGGAGGCCGCCGAATGCGGCGCACGTCCCCATGGCGATGGTGGCCGCCGCGCCGCCGCACACCTCGCGCGCGATGTCGATGGCAGAGCGTCCGCCCACCGTGCAGTAGATGCCCCCCTCGCCGGTGGGAATCGATCCCTCGACGACGGCCAGGTACTGCCCCTTCTTCGCCTTGATGGTGTCGAAGAGGGCCTGGTGCGCCTGGGTGCCCGCCGCGGCCATGATCGTCTCGTGGTAGTCCACCGACAGCGTGTCGAGGACGATGTCGGCCACAGACGGCCGGCTGGCCCGCAGGAACGACTCGGTGTTCCCGCAGCAGTCCTGGAACTCCAGCCACAACAGGATCGGCTTCTCGGTCTTCTGGATGGCCTTCGCAATCTGCGCCGCCGCGCCTCTGGGCAGCGCGAGCGATGAGGCCATCAGGGTGCAGAACCCGAGGAAGTCGCGGCGGGAAACGCCCCGGCGTTTCAGCTCATCGAGGAACCAGTTCTCCTTCTCCGGATCGCTCATAGGACTTGTCCTCATAGGATGCCGACGGCTGCCGTGAACGGGTGGATGTCGAAACGCCTGGCCGTGCTCGTGGAATCTCGAGGCTCGAGGCGATACGTCAGCCCTCAGCCCCGAGCCCAAGGGCCTCGAGTCTCATCGAAACGCCGGAAGTTCAACGCGAGTGAACCGACGCCGTAACTGCGCTGTCTAGGAGGATTGCGAGGCCGGCTCGTGCGATAAGCGTGCCACGGCCGCTAAGCGTCAGCGTGTGAATGTCTTAGGACGGGACACGGACGGACCTCGGAGAGGCGGGTGCCGGATTGCCGGCGGCGCGGGCGGTCGAGCGGGGCAGGCGCAAGGTGGCCCGGCAGCCTTCGCGGTCCTTGCGGTTCTCGAGGGTGAGCGTGCCGCCATGCGCTTCCGCGATCTGCCGGCTCAGGACCAGGCCGATGCCCGATCCTCCGGGCTTGGTCGTGAAGAACGGGACGAACAGGTTCCCGGTCTGAGCCAGGCCGTGCCCCTCGTCCTCGACCCAGATCTCGACGTGCCCGGCGACCGGCGACCATCCGGCCGCCGCGGCGCCGGAGGTCTCGAGCGCCGCGTCGGCGGCGTTGCGCACCAGGTTGATCAGCAGCTGTTCGAGCTGGTCGCTGTCGCCCTGGACCATGACGGCCGGGCCCGGGCGCACGGACACGGCGAGCCGCGTTTCGAGGCCGGCCACGCGGGCGATGAGGGGGCCGATCTCGACCGGCGCGAGGCGCGGCTGCGGCAGGCGCGCCAGCCGCGCGTAGGAAGCGGTGAAGCGCGTGAGGGCTTCGGCGCGCGAAGCGACGACGTCGAGCCCTCGGGCGGTGTCGTCCCGCCAGTCATCAGGGAGCGCGGGACGCCGAATCAGCGAGGCGAGGCTGCCGGCGATCGACTTGATGGGCGCGAGCGAGTTGTTGATCTCGTGTCCGAGCACGCGCATCAGGCGCTGCCAGGCCTGCCGCTCCTCGTCGCGCAGCGGGCGGCTCACGTCGGTCAGCACGACCAGGTGGTGGGGGAGTCCGCCCTGCCGGAACGTGCCGTGCCGCACCTCCCACTTGCCGACGCCGCCAGGAAACGCCATGTCGGTCACGCGCGGCGTCGTCTCCTCGAGGCAGCCGTCGAGGCCAAGCTCCTCGGCGGTGCTGTTCATCAGCCGTTCCGACGGCTGCGCGAGCAGGCGCTCGCCCGCGCGGTTGACCAGGCGAAGCCGGTGGCTGCCGTCGAAGGTGAAGACGACGACGTCGATCTCCTCCATCACCTTCCGGAGGAGGGCGGTGGCTTCGAGGGCGCCGAGGCGCTGCTCGCGCATCGTGCCGGCGAGCGTGTTGGCCTCCGCCATCACCTCCCCCAGGGCATCGTCGGTCGTCGCAAGGCGGGCGCGCACCGACGCGTCGCCTTCGCGCAGGCCGGCCAGGAGGTTCGAGAGCGTCTGCAGCGGGTAGACGACACGCGTCCGCAGGGCAGCGGAGAAGCCCCACCAGGCGCCGATGACGAGGACGCCGAGCGTCCACTGGACCTTCGGGGAGTAGTTGCCGGCGGCGAGCAGCGAGAGGGACACCACGACGCCCGGCAGCCCCGCGGCGAGCGCCATCAGGAGCACCTTCCGATCGTGGCTCAGGAAGCGCTGCCACCGCGATGGACGGGTGTGGGTGGACACTGGCCGGAACCAGAACTGAGAACGTAGAACTTAGAACGGGAACTTAGAACGGAGAACCTAGAACAGAGCGCACTTTCTCCGTTCTCACTTCTCCGTTCTCACTTCTCACCTCCGCTACAGTCCATACCTCTGCAGCCGCCGGTAGAGCGCACTCCGGCTGAGGCCGAGGGCGCTGGCGGCGTGGCTGACATTCCCATCGTAGCGCGCCATGGCCTTCTTGATCAGGAAGGCCTCCACCTCCTCGAGGCTCATGTCTTCCAGGCGGGAGGGGCCGTCGCGGGCGGGCTTCAGGCTGAGGTCGCTTCCGCGGACCACGGGGCCCTGCGACATGAGGACGCCCCGCTCGACGGCGTGGTCCAACTCGCGCACGTTGCCCGGCCAGTTGTGCTCGGCCAGCGCCTGCATCGCCGCCGCGTCGAAGCCCGTGAGCCGTTTTCGATAGCGCTGCGCGTGCTGGCGGAGGAACTGCGAGGCGAGCACGGGGATGTCCTCGCGGCGCTCGCGCAGCGGCGGGATGCGGATTTCGACCGTGTTCAGGCGGAAGAGCAGATCCTGGCGGAAGCGCCCCGCGCCGACCTCCTCGAACAGGTCGGCGTTGGTCGCGGAGATGACGCGCACATTCACCTTGCGCGTGCGCGACGATCCGACCCGCTCGAAGTCGCCCGTCTCGAGCACGCGAAGCAGCTTCACCTGCTGGGCGGGGGCGACGTTCGCGATCTCGTCGAGGAACAACGTCCCGCCGTCGGCCAGCTCGAAGCGCCCGACGCGGTCGGTCTTGGCGTCGGTGAACGCGCCCTTCACGTGCCCGAACAACTCGCTCTCGAACACGCCCTCTGACAGGCCGCCCGCGTTGACCGTCACCATCGGCCGTGTCGCGCGCGAGGACGCACCGTGCAGCGCCTGTGCGACGACGCCCTTGCCGGCGCCGTTCTCGCCGGTGATGAGCACGTTCGCGTCGGACGGGCCGACGCGCTCGATCATCTGCAGCACCGGGTGCATGGTCGGCGCCTGGGCGACCAGGTTGGTGATGGGCTGCTCGCGCAGCGCGCGGTTCTCCGCTTCCAGCCGCTGGCCGCGGCGCAGCGCGCGCGCCAGCTCCACCTGGGTGCGGACGATGGTCATCAGGCGGTCGTTGTCCCACGGCTTCTGCACGAAATCGCGGGCACCCCGGCGCATCGCCTCGACCGCGATGTCCACCGAGCCCCACGCGGTCATCACGACGACCGGCAGTGTCGCGTCGGTCGATTGGATGCGCGTGAGGAGATCCAGGCCTTCACGCCCGGAGGTCGTGTCGCGCGCGTAGTTCAGATCCATCAGCACGACGTCCAGCTCGCGCGCCTCGACGATCCCCATGATCCCCGCGGGCGAGGTGGCCGTCTCCAAGGTCGTAGCCCTCGGCCTTGAGCAGCAGCCGCAAGGCCTCGAGCACATCGGGCTGGTCATCGGCGATCAGGACTCTCGGAACGACGGAATCTGGTGACTTCATGACGGAAGTGAGAACGGAGAACGGAGAACTTGGAACTGAGAACCGCAAACGCGGCGACGCGTCCGACCACAGCGAATGCCCGATGGAACGAATTATGGATGAGATCGAGCACGGGAGGTCAAGATGACGAGCGCGAGGCGGCCGACGGACATCACGGAACGGGCGTTCCTGTTTGCTTGCAGGGTCGTCACACTGTGTGACCTGCTGATGCGACGAGGTGGCGTCGCGGCGCTCCTCATTGGGCGCGAACTGGCAAAGGCGGGAACATCCACGGGGGCCAATCTGCAGGAGGCTAGAGGCGGACAGACAAAGCCAGATTTCATCACCAAGAACTGTATCGCGCTCAAAGAGGCGCGAGAAAGCTGGTTCTGGCTCCGGGTCGCGGAGGCGACCATCGTGCCGCTGCCGCCCGATACGAGCCCTCTCAGGGCGGAAGCCGACGAACTGGTCGCCATCCTCACGACGATTGTAAAGAATGCGCGGTCCTGCCACCCCGGATATTGCAAGAACCGCGATACGACGGCGTTCTAAGTTCTACCTTCTACGTTCCAACTTCTACGTTTTCAGTTTTCCGTCTTCCGTTGACGCCGTTCTACCTTCTACCTTCTACGTTCTACGTTCTACGTTCCACCTTCTACGTTCTCACTTCCTTCGTCTCGTCCACCACCCACCCATCCCTCAACTGCACCACCCGGTCCCCGTACGACGCGTTGAGCTCCGAGTGCGTCACCTGCACGATCGTCGTGCCCTCCGCGTTCAGCCGCTTGAACAGCTCCATGATCTCCTTGCCCTGCGCGGTGTGCAGGTTGCCGGTCGGCTCGTCGGCGAGGATCACCTTCGGGCTGGCGACGACGGCGCGCGCGACGGCGACCAGCTGCTGCTGGCCGCCCGAGAGCTGGTTGGGGTAGAGATCCTTCTTGCCGACGATCTGGAAGCGATCGAGGACGTCGCAGACGATCGTCTCGCGCTCGCTCTTCTTGACGTTGCGGTAGGAGAGCGGGATCTCGAGGTTCTCGTAGACGGTGAGGTTGTCGAGCAGGTGATAGCTCTGGAAGACGAACCCGATGTGCTGCTTGTGCAGCTCGGAGCGCGCCTTCTGGTTGAGGGCGTGCACCGGCTGGTCGAGGAAGTCGTACTCGCCCGTCCAGGCGCTGTCGTGCATCCCGATGATGTGCAGCAGCGTCGACTTGCCGGCGCCCGACGGCCCCATGATCGAGACGAACTCGCCGTCGCGGATGTCCAGCTGACCCGCCGCAGCACGTAGGTGCGGCTCACGCCGTGCTGGTAGAATTTCTCGACGTTGCGGAGCGTGATGAGCGCGCTCACGCGGAGGTCGTCTCCATGCTCTCCTCGACCACCTGGCCGTCGAAGAGGTGGATGCTGCGATCCGCGTGCCGGGCGAAGCGCGGGTCGTGCGTGACCATGCAGATCGTCGCGCCCTGGCGGTGCAGCTCGCGGAGCAGGTCCATGACCGCCTCGCCGTTGCGCGAGTCGAGGTTGCCGGTGGGCTCGTCGGCGAGCAGGATCAGCGGGCTCCCGACCAGGGCGCGGGCCACGGCGACGCGCTGCTGCTGACCGCCGGACAGCTGGCTGGGGAGGTGCTGCGCGCGGTGCGCCATGCCGACTTTTTCCAGCGCCTCGGTCGATCGCGTCTTCCGCTCGGCCGCCTTCATGCCGCGGTAGGTGAGCGGCAGCTCGACGTTCTCGAACACCGTGAGATCGCCAATCAGGTTGAAGCTCTGGAAGATGAACCCGATCTCGCGGTTGCGGATGCGCGCCCGCTCCGCCATGTTCAGGTTTGCCACCGGGTTGGCCGTTCAGCGTGTACGTGCCGCCGGTCGGCGTGTCGAGCAGCCCGAGGATCGACAGGAGCGTGGACTTGCCGCAGCCCGACGGGCCGGCGATCGACACGTACTCGCCCTTCTTGATCTCCATGTGGATGCCGGCGAGCGCGTGCGTCTCGACTTCGTCGGTGTAGAACACCTTCGTCACGCCGTCCAGCTTGATCAGCGTCCCGTTCGTGGCGTTGCCGTTCATCGTTCCTCCCGAATTCTGGGGTGGCTGCTGCGCGCAGAATATGGAATGGTGGCTCGTGAATGATGGATGCCTGATGACCAACCGCGCACCGGCACGGTGCTCATTCTACATCCTGCGTTTCATTCCACATTCCACATTCCACATGACGTGCGGCGTCCTATTTCAGCCGCACGCGATCGAAGGCGTCGAACTGCGACATGTCGGAGAGGATCACCTGGTCGCCCTCCTTCAAGCCGCTCAGGATTTCCACCGTGTTGACCGACGTCCGCCCCAGCTTCACTTTCACGCGGGCCGCGTTGACGCCGTCCGCGTCCAGCCTGAAGAGGCTGACGACGCTCTGCTCCTGGCCGTAGGCCGGCCGGCCGACGTAGAGGACGTTTTCGAGGCGCTCGAGCTCGATCGTCCCGTCCACGCTGAGGTCCGGCCGCGCGCCCTTGGGCAGCTCGCCCTCGAGGGCCACGTCGACCGTGACCGTGCCGTTCTGCACCGCCGGGTCGATGCGCGACACGCGCCCGGCAATGAGGCCGTTGCGCGTGTCGATCGACGCCACCTGCCCGATCAGGATGTCCTTGGCCTGGGTCTCCGCGATCTTGAGCTGCGCCTTCAGCTTGGTGGGGTCGGCCACCCGGGCGAGATTGGTTCCCGGCGCCACCTGCTGGCCGACCTCGACGGGCACCTGCTGCAGCACGCCGGCCAGGCCCGGCGTGACCTTGAGCGAGGTCACCTGGCTCCGGCGCAGGGTGACGAGCGCGCGCGAGGCGATCCACCTCCGCCTGCTGGACCGCGAGCTGCGTGCGCACGGACTCCTTCATCTGGCCGAGGCGCCGCTGCTCGATGTCGTTGCGGTTCTCCAGGTTCTCGGACTTCACCTGCGACAGCTTGGTCGTGAGCGAGGAGACGAGGCCTTCCTTGGCCAGCTGCGCGTCCGCTTCGGCCTGCATGCGCGCCTGCCGCGAGTCGGCCGCGACGCTCGACGCCGACGCCTCCTGGGCGAGGACCTCGTTCTCGACCCGCACGCGCGTGCTGGACAGCTGCGCCTCGGCGGCCTTCAGCTGCTGCTCGGCCTCGAAGAGCGCCTGGGTCTGCGTGGGATTGCTGAGCTCGAGGAGGACGGTGTCGGCCTTCACCACGGCGCCCGGGTGCACGAAGATCTGCTCGACGCGCCCCTCGGTGGCGGCCGGAATCCAGCGGATGTCCTCGGGGACGAGCGTGCCGAGGCCCCGCACCTGGCGGACCATCGAGCCGCGCTTCACCGAGTCGGGCCACACCGTGGCTTTCTCCACGGTCGGAGCGGCCGGCTTCAAGCGCGACAAACCGACGGTGATGAGGGCAATCACGACGAGGCCGACGGCCCCGATGATGATCCGTCGAATCTTCTTGTTCCTGGCGACGCTGGCGGGTCGTTGAATATCCATGCTCGTTAGCCTTAGACGGGAGGAAGCCCCAAAACGATCACGAAAGGGTCGCCGCCTGGTGCGATTTTCCTCGAAAGCGGGCCTCTCCGCGCCCTCCGTCCCGCACACTGAGGGGCGAGAGTCGTGCCACCTGGCCCGGGTGGGGAAAACCCCTCGAAAGTCGTAGGTTTCGGTGCATCGTGGCAGGCCCTGGGGGGAAACGGTTGTGCGGGGGCGAACGGACGATCCCAGAACCGGACAGTCGCTCAGGTGGACGGCGCGACTGTCCGGGTCTGCCAAAGCCTCAAGCCTGAAGCCGGACGACTATTTCTGCTTGAACCCCGCCGGCACCTGGAGGTCGCTCGCAGCCACCGCCGTCGCGACGCTGACGAGCTCGCTCGTGGACGTCATGAACGTGGACTTGTTGTCGCCCGCCGGCGCCGAGGAGGCAGGCGCGGCATCCTTGGCCTTGGCGTCGTCGGTCTTCTTCTTGCCGAAGCGACCGAGCATCCCGCCAAGCGCCCCGCCGGGGGAAGCCGACGGCTTGCTCTCCTCGTCGCGCTTCTTCGCCTGCGCCTGTTCGGGCGTCACGACCGTCTGCACGGTCATGATCGTCTGCACCGGCGTGCCGTTCATGCTGACCTGTTCCTTCTGCATCTTCGCCATCGCGTCCTTCATGCCCGGGTACATGGCCATCGCCTGCGCCAGGTCCCTGGCACTGGCTTCCATCCCCAGCTTCCGCATGTAGCGCAGGTCGAAGTCCTGGACTTCCTTCATTGCCGCGATCGCGGGCGCCATCCAGTTGTCGGCGGTCATGAGAATCCCGCCCGCCTGATCGAGGGTCTTGCCCTTCTCGTGCACGGCGACCGTCATGACGACCTGCCGGCACGAGTAGCCGTTGATGTCCTTCTTCTGGCCGGTCTCCTTCAGGTCGAAGGTGACCTCCATCTCCTTCTGGTTCGGGTCCTTCTTCTCGCGCGCGTCGCTCTTGCGCGCCTCTTCCTCGGCCTTGGCGCGCGCCTCTTCCATCTGCTTACGCATGTCGGCGAAGGTGACGACCTTGTAGCTCTTGTCCTTCAGGTTCAGCTCGTAGATCTTCTCCTCCGCGAGGTCGACGATTTCGCCGGAGTCCCCGGTGATCGTAGCCTTGCGGTCGCCCTTGACCGACACGGTCTGAACGGTGCCCTCCTTGGCCTTGCTGCCGCCAAAGAGGTTCATCATCTTGCCCAGCATGCCCTCGAACTTGACCTGGGTCTTCTGCTGCGCCTTCACGTCTGCACCCGCGACGCCTGCCGTCGCCACAAGCAGTGCTGCAACCGCGATGGCCACTCCGCATCGAGCGCGAATCATGGGTCTTCCTCCGGGGACGTTGTTCCTGACCGGGCCGCGGGCAGCCCGCTGAAGCCGGCGCACGAACCCGCTGCCGACCGCACATTCTAATCCAGACACAGTAGAATGAACCCCCTGATGGTTCTCTCCCGAGGCCTCGCCCGCCGTCACGGTGCGCGCGTCACCCTCTTCAGCCTCGTCGTCGGGCTGGCAAGCGTGGTGCTGTTCGCCTACTCGCTGCGCACGGTGGGCCTCTCGGAGATTGTCGCCGCCCTGCGCCGCCTCGGGCCAACCGGGTTCCTGGCTGTCCTGCTGCTCTCGGGCGCGCGGTTCCTGGTCCGGTCGCTCGCATGGATGGCGTGCGTGGAGGACGAGCGGCGTCTGCCTGTCCGGGACGCGTTTGCGGCCACCATCATGGGCGAGGCGCTCGGCAACCTGACGCCGCTCGCCACCCTGGTCAGCGAGCCCTCCAAGGCCGTCTTCGTTCGCGAACGCATTCCCCTCTCGTCGGCGCTCGCCGCCATCGTCATCGAGAACATCTTCTACACGGCCACGGTCGGCTTGATGATCGGCCTCGGGGCCGCGGCGTTCCTGCTGCAGTTCCCGGTTGCCACGCCGCTGCGGATCGCCAGCCTGTCGGCCATCGCCGGCATGCTGGTCATCGTGGGCGCGGCGTGGCTGGTGCTCGGGGCGGGCGCGAAGCCTCTGAGCGGCACGATCGCCTGGCTCCGCGTGCACGGCCTGGAATCGGGCTGGTTGGATGCGCAGTTGGTTCGCGTCCGCCGCTTCGAAGAGCGCGTCAACACGTTCAGCGGCCGAAACCGCCACCGCCTGGCGGCGCTCGCGGCTTACGAGGCGGCGTTCCACGCGGCCGGCGTCGCGGAAGTCTTCGTGACCCTGGCCCTGATCGCGCCCGACTCGGTGACGCTGATGAAAGCCCTGATCCTCGAGGCGGTCGGGCGCGTCATCAACGTGCTGTTCAAGTTCATCCCGATGCGCTTTGGCGTGGACGAGGCCGGCAACCTGATGCTGGCGCGGCCGCTGGCCCTGCCGCAGGCCTCTCTGGTGGCGTTGCCGCTGGTGAGGAAGGCGCGCATCCTCTTTTGGACGGCGCTCG
This sequence comes from uncultured Acidobacteriota bacterium, assembly GCA_963724775.1. Lineage (GTDB taxonomy): Bacteria > Acidobacteriota > Vicinamibacteria > Vicinamibacterales > Fen-181 > CAVRWB01. The sequence goes on along the minus strand of CAVRWB010000002.1, from coordinate 554,312 downwards.
GCGTGGTCCTGCTGCTGATGCGGGGGCTCTCCGTCCGCCGGGCGATCGTGGAAGCGGAAGGCATCGCAGAGGCGAAAACGGAAAACTGACGACGCACAACGGAAAAAGCGCGCCCGCGCGCCTTCATTGCCCGCTGCTGTCGGCCACCGTTCACTGCCCACTGGTCACTGCCCACTGCTCACGCGCGACGCCTCTCCTGCCGCCGCGACAGGCGAGACGCCTGTCCTACTGCACTGCCCACTGCTCACGCGCGACGCCTCTCTGCCGCCGCGACAGGCGAGACGCCTGTCCTACTGCACCGCCCACTGCCCACTGCCCACTGCACCGTCACCTCTCCGACTTGACCAACTTCAGATTGAGCGTCTTCGTCTCCCCGTCGGTGAGCGAGAACCTGGTCGCGCTGCCGCGGAGGCCCTCCATGAACTCGGGGTCCGACGCGTCGCCCTCGTCCAGGTATTCGAGCGCCGCGGCCAGGTAGTCGCCGGACGGCAGCTTCTCCACCTTGAACTTCCCGTTCTGGTCAGGCCTCGCGTTGGTGACGAAGCGCGAATTGGCCGTCCACCGGCCCGAATCCTGCGCGAAGACGACGAGCGCGTAGTCCTTCACCGCCCGCCCGCGATCGTCGGTCACGTCGCCTGACACCGTCGTGAACTGGTCGCTCAGAACCAGCTGGAACCCGCCCACATCCTCGCTTCCCTTGAACTCGAACGGCTCGTCGGTAATCTCCCGACCGTCGTGCAGCACCGACTTCAGCGCCCAGCCGGCCGGAAGGCCGGACACGCGAAAGTACCGCGGGCCGTCGACTCCCTTGACCTGGAAGGTCCAGTCGTCTCGAACGGGTGCGGACGCGTAGCTGCGCTGGACGTACCCGGCGTTCGGGAGGTTGACCCGTACCGCGCTGGCTGCGAAGGGGGCCGGCTGCCCTTTGTCGGTCGCCAGCGTGCCGCTGATGCGGGATGAGGGCGCGATGGCCAGGGAGACGCCCGTCACGTCAGCACCCGAGACGACGACGGTCGTGTTCACGCTCTCGCGTTCGTTGGTCTCGCGGTTGGTGAGGTCGAGCGACACTTCGTACTCGCCCGGCGCCACGCCCGTGATCTTGAACGTCCCGTCCGCCTGCACGCTGGTGCCGCCGCGGCCGTACCAGGAGTTCTGCGAGGGGCCGGTGACGCGCTGGCCGAGGCCGACGGAACCGCCAGCGGCCGGCAGGCCCTGCGAGGTGAACGCCATGCCCGAGATCGAGGCGGTCCGGCTGGAGACGAGCGTGATGTCGACGTTCGGCCGTTCCTGCGCGAGCTTGAGCGCCACGCGCGTGGCTTCGTTCAGGCTCGGCGTGGCAGGGTAGTAGGTGGGGGCGTAGACAAAGCCGTCCTCGGCCTCTCCGCCGAAGCCCGCCGTCATGCCAGGCGAGATGGTCGTCCCGACGTAGTAGTCGCCCGGGGGCAGCCCATACAGGCGGTAGTAGCCCGTGTCGTTGGTGGTGGAGACGCGGCCGACCGGAACGGGGCGCCTGCGGCCTTCCCAGTAGTGCAGCCGGAACGCCGCCACCTGGACCTCGCCGATCGGCTCGCCCAGGTCGTCGACCACTCGCCCGCTAATCGCCGACGCGCGCGGCAGCGTGAAGTTCACCTGCTCGAGCACCTGGCCGTCCCCCAGTTCCACGGGACGCCCGCGTTCGAACGGCCGGCGCTGCCCGTAACTCATCATGATGAAGCCGGGCTTGGTCGCGGCCAGGTTGTAGCGGGATGCCGGGAGCCGCTTGAACTCGAAGCGTCCTTCGGCGTCGGTCGTGTATGTCTTCTGAATCTGGAGTTCAGGCGCCGTAAGCGCGACGCGGGCTCGCCGGAGCGGCGTGTTCGCATCCACGCCGAACACGCGGCCGCGGATCGTGCCCGTCCCTTCCTTGAGCTTGGCCTGGTCGCGCGCGGGCGCCGGAACCGTTTGGGCCACCGCGGGGGCCGCGACGAGGGACGCGAGGACGACGAGGGTTCGGATGGTCATTGGGCTTCGTCTCTCACCGGTCCAGTTTTGCCAGCTTCAGGTTCAGGCTCTTGTTCTCGGCATCGGCGAGCCCGAACTTCGTGGCGTTGTCGCGCACGCGAGCGAGGAACTCGGGGTCGGACGAGTCGCCTTCCTCGAGGTAATCGAGCGCGATAGCCAGGTAGTTGCCAGCCGGGAGCTTCTCGATCTTGAACTGTCCGTTCTGGTCCGGTCGCGTCGTCGCGATGTAACGCGATTGATTCGTCCACTTCGCCGGGTCGTCGGCGAAGACGACGAGGCTGAATTCCTTGACCGGCTCGCCCTTGTCGTTCGACACGCTGCCGCTGACGGTCGTGATCTGATTCGTGAGGATGATCTCCACGCCGCTGATGTCCTCCGTGCCGCGGAAGTCCATCGAGCTGTCGGTCAAGTCGCGGCCGTCGTGTGTGATCGACTTCACCATCCAGCCGGCCGGCAGCCCGCTCAGCCGGAAGATCTTCGGCCCGTCCAGGCCCTTCATCTCGAAGGACCAGTCGTCACGAATCGTCGCCCCGCCCGCGGTCCGCATCCGGAAGGGCGCCACGTTTCCGGCCGGCGAGGTGGCGTACAGGCGGACGCCCCGAGGCGGGAAGGGGAGCGGGGTGCCGCCGTCTCCGACGATGGTCCCCGTCGCCCGCGCGCCGGGGACGATGAGGAGGCTGACGCCGGTCACGTCGACGCCGTTGATGCTGACGTTGGCGGTTGCCGCTTCCTCGTCGCCGGTGTCCGGGTTGGTAACGCTGAGCGTCAGGTCGTACTCGCCCGGCGCGACGCCGGTGATCTTGAACGAGCCGTCGGCCTGGACGCTGGTGGAGCCCGCCGAGGAGGCGGACATCATCCGCATCGTCATCCCGCCGGCCCCGCTCGTGATTGTCTGCCCGAGCATGATGCTGGCGCCGAGGGCTGGCAGGCCGCGCGAGTTGAAGGCCGTTCCGGAGATCGATGCGGTCCGTGACGACATGAGCGTGAAGTCCACGCCGCCGCGTTCCTGGCCGACCTTCACCGTGAGGCGTGCCGCGTCCGTGACGCTGGCCGTCCCCGGGTAGTACGTCGGCGCGTAGACGAACCCTTCCTCGTTGTCGGCACCCATCGGCCCGGATTGGCCGGGCGAGAACATCGTGCCGACGTAGTAGTCCCCGGGCGGCAGGCCGTAGAGGCGGTAGATGCCCGCGTCGTTGGTCATCGCGCTGCGGCCGAAGGGAACGGGCTTGCGCCGGCCATCCACGTACTGCTGACGCATCGCGGTCACACCGACGTCGGCGACAGGATCGCCCAGGTCGTCCACCACGCGGCCGGTGATGACGCAACCGCGCGGCAGCGTGAAGTCCACCTGCTCGAGCACCTGGCCGTTGGCGAGGTCCACCGGCCGGCCGCGCTCGAAGGGGCGCCGCTGGCCGTAGTCGAGCGCAACGTACGAACCCTTGCTCGCGTTGAGGTTGTAGCGGGCGGCCGGGAGCTTCTTGAACTCGAAGCGCCCCTCCATGTCGGTCGTCGCGGTGCGGTTGATTTGCAGCTCCGGCGACGACAGGCGCACGCGCGCGCGCCGCAGCGGACCATTCGCGTCGGCGGCGAACACCCGGCCGCGAATGACGCCCGTGCCTTCCTTCGGCTTCGAGGTGTTATCACGCATCGCCTGGCCTGGAGGCGCCCCGGGCGTGCCCTGCGTCCCCCGGCGGATCTGCATCTCCTGCCCAAAGGCGGCGGAGGCGATGAGGAGAGCGGCTGCGACAGGAACCAGTCTTCGCATAAGGTGTTCGTCTTTTTCTGTTTACTGCACCAGGAGCTTCAGCTCCAGCGTCTTGGTCTCGCCCTCGGCGATCGTGACCGCCGTGGCGACCGGCAGCAGCCGCTCGAGGAACTCCGAATCCACCCACTCGTCGGTGTCGATCTCGTTCATCGCGACAACGAGGTAGCGGCCGGGCAGCAGGCCTTTCACGTCGTACCGGCCATTCTCGTCCGCGCGAACGACTTTCGACCGGCCGGAGGTGCCGAACCACCCCCAGTGCGCGGGGTTCTCCGAGAAGATCCCGACCGCGTACTCCTTCACCGGCCGGTTGCGATCATCGGTCACGGTTCCCTGAATCACCGTAATCCGGTTGGTCAGCACGACCTCGAACCCGTCAACGGTCTCGCCCGACAGGAAGGTGGTGGGCTGTTCCATCGCGTCGCCGTCCTTGCTCCTGATGGCCTTCACCGCCCAGGTGTCGGGCATGCCGTACACCTGCAGGCGCTTGTTCCCCAGGAGGCCTGCCACTTCGAACGTCCCATCGTCTTTCGCCGTTCCCGAGCCGGAACCGACGAAGATGGTGTCGGGGTCGGACACGCTGCCGATTCGAATGCGGCTCAGAGGGAAGTCGAACGCGGTGTCCCCGTCGGCCACGACCTTGCCGCGGACCGTTGCGCCTGGTGCGAGCTGAAGGACGAGGCCGGCGACATCCTGCCCTCCCACGTGAAGGTCCGCCGACGCCGTTTCTCGCGACGCCATCGTGCGCGCGGACGACGCCATGGACATCGCCACGAGCTTGTAGCTTCCGGCGACGACATTCGAGAGCGTGAATCTGCCGTCCGGTCTCACCATCGCGGACGTGATGTTGCCCATCGCCACTTCGTCGGTTGACGTCAGCATGACGCTCGCCACGCCCGGCCGGCCCTGGGAGTCGAGAACGGTGCCGGACACCGATGCCGTCGCGACTTTCGAGAGCGCCATCTGGACCCCGGGCGTCTCCTGCCCGGCGCGGCACGCCACGCGCAGGGCATCGGCCAACACGGTCACGCCGGGATAGAACGTCGGCGGATAGGCAGACCGGTCTTCGGAGACGGCGCCGTAGGGACCCCGGAGCGTCGCCCGCACGAAGTAGTCGCCCGGGTCGAGGCCGAACACCCGGAACTGCCCCAGGTCGTCCGTCTGGTTGCCGAAATCGATGGTCATCAACCTGCGCCGGCCGCCGATCACGACGGCCTTCATCGGCTCGATGCCAGCCTCGCCGGCCGGTTCGCCATACTCGTCCAGCACGCGGCCCGTGATCGCGCACGCCCTCGGCAGCTGGAAGTCGATCTTCTCGACTGTCTGGCCGTCGGCCAGGCGTACCGGTTTGCCCGCCGCGCCGCCCCCTCGCTTGGCGCCGTAGTACATGCCGACATAGCCCGGTTTAGACGCCATGACGGTGAATTCGGCCGGCGAGAGGTTCTTTACTTCGAAGCGGCCATCGGCGTCCGTGCGCGTCGAAGAACTGCGGCGGAGCGTTGCGGACATCGTGTAGATTTGCGCGCCGCGGAGCGGCCGGCCCTCGGTGGAGATGACGCGGCCGGTGATGCGCCCGGTCCCCTGCACTTGCGTGGACGCAGGCGCTCGCGATCCGCCGGGAAGCTGCGTGGTGGCGCCCGGGCGGGCCTGGCCCTGGGCGGCTGCAGGGGGCGGCGTTTGCGCCCCTGCGAGGAGGACGGACACGAACAGCGCGACCACGGCGGCAGGAGGATGGAGTCTCATGGCGGCCTACCGTTTCTCCTCGGCCACGAGCGAAAGTTCGAGGACCTTCGCATCGCCCTCGGCGAGCGTGATCTTGGTGGCGCGCGGTTTCAGCGCACCGAGCGACTCGGGGTCCATCCACTCTTCGGGGTCGGCGTCCCGAACGGCGGCGACGAAGTATGAGCCCGGGGGGACGGTCGCCAGCTTGAACCGACCTTCCTGGTCCGGCCGGCCCATCGCGAAGTACCGGGAGTTCCAGTGCCACTTCGCGGAGTCCTGCGCGAACAGGAGAAGGACGTAGTCGTGGGCCGTCTTGCCTTGGGCGTCGGTCACCGTGCCGCTCAGCGACGTCAAGCGGTTGGTGAGCACGACCTCCAGGCCGCTGACATCGGCGTTCGCCCGGAACGTCACGGGCGTGTCGGTCACGTCCGCGCCATTGAGGCGCAGCGCCTTGAGCGCCCAGCCGGGCGCGGCCGCGCGGAAGGTCCACGGACCGTGAAGCCCGCTGAAATCGAACGTGCCGTCTGGCGTCACGCGGCCGATGCCGCCCGCGCCGAGGCCCCTGGCCATTGCAGGATCCACGGGTGTCGGGGTAACGGTGATCTGCGTCGGCTGGATGTTGAACGACAGGCCCGTGTCGGGGACGACGCGGCCAGATGCAAGCCCCATCTTTCCCGTGGTGATCGACATCCCGGTAACGTTGCGGGCGACGGTGAGGGGGACGACCGCGATTTCGGTTTCTGCGGGCGACGAACCCTGCACCGACGCGCGGAGCAGGTACTCGCCGGGCACCACCTCTCCAATCGTGAACTTCCCGTCGGGCTGCAACGATGCCGCGGATCCCACGCCACTCGTGATACCGGCACCGGAGCCGGTGTCGGCAGACATCAGCATCAAGTAGCCGGACGATGGCGTCTTTCCAGATGAATCGCGGAGGGTGCCTGACACCTGCACGGTCGGCACGACGCTGAGGGCGAAGTCGACATTCGCGACGTCCTGGCCGGCGCGGCACGAGAGTCGCGCCGCCTCCGCCATGTTGGCGGTGCCCGGGTAGTAGGTCGGCGCGTACCCGGACGCGGGCGCCGCGTCACCGTTCATGAACTGCGGGCGCAGCACCGCGGCCACGTAGTAATCGTCCGGCGCGAGGCCATAGTTGCGGAACTGCCCCAGGTCGTCGGTCGGCTGGCTCCACCCGCCGATCGGCGCGAGCTGCCGCCGGCCGGCGGTGAAGCGGTACTTGAGCACGCGCACCGTGGCTCCGCTCACCGGATCGCCGTACTCGTCGATGAGCCGGCCCGAAATCACGCAGCCGCGCGCGAGCGTGATATTGGCGCCGTCGAGCGTCGCGCCATCCGCGATCTCCACCGGCCGCGATGGTCCCCCGGGCCGCCGGGCGCCCAGGCCCGTCGTCACGTAGCCGACCTTGCTCGCCGTGAGCGTGAAGCGGCCCGACGCGAGCGACTGGAACGTGAAGCGCCCTTCCGAATCGGTGGTGGCCGAACGCGCCTGCTCGCCGGGAGTCCCACTCGAGAGCACGACGGTGACGCGCTTGATGGGCTGTCCGTCCGGCGAGAGCACGGCGCCTCGCAGCCTCGCGGTCCCTTCGCGAGGTCTTCACGGCGTCCCGCATGGAGCCGGCAACGGAACCGGGCGGAGGGGGCGGCGGCGGAGGAGGCACTTGAGCAGCCGCGGCCGTCGCTATCAGCACCAAGAGGAAAGCCGTCAACGGGGCGAACATGACGCGGATGTGTGCGGGGCAACGCTCCAGCTTTGCCGTCCGAACGCAAACCTGGAGGTTTGCGCCACGTCCTGAACTCGACTCCTTCGACTCTGTTGACTCCTTCGACTCTGTTGACTCCTTCGACTCTATTGACTCCGTCGACTCCGTTGACTCCGTCGACTCCGTCGACTCTCTTATCGGCATGTTCCGCCTCCCACCGAGAGCGCGGACTTGACGCCCGCCTGCCCGATCTCGATCACGTCGTAGCGCTCGAAATCCCACGACGAGGACTGAACGATCCAGAAGAGGCGGCCGCCCGTCCGGATGGCGCCGAGGGGCAGCGTGTAGACGAGGTCTTCGCGGTTGCAGTTGCTCAAATCGGCTCCGGCGACGGTCGCCTCCCTGGTGCCTGCCAGGAACCACCCCCCGGCAAACGTCAGGTACTCGCACATCTGCGGCAACCCATTGATTGACGGTGACAGCTTCGAGGTGGGAGGCACCTGGATGAAGCCCGGGTATTTCTTCACGCCCTCGAAATAGCTGACGGTGGAATTGACGGTCAGCCCGGGCGTCCGGGCAACGACCTCGAGCGCCAGCGGCGTCTTGGCGCGTCCCTTGTCGTCCACGGGGTGCGTCCAACTCTCGACAGCCGGCGTTCGGTTGGCCCACGCGCGCACCTTCTTCGTTTCCGCAGCGGCCACACTGTCCTTCACCTTGTCGGCGAGCGCGTTCGCGTCCGCGCTGCCTGGCGAGATCAGTTCGATGCGCTCGATCTTCACCGGCGCCGGGCCGGTGACGGCCAATCCGCTCTTCGGGTACGGCTGGAAGTCGGGCGGGGGGGGCGGCTCGAGCGCCACGAAGTCGGTGCGCACGCCTACCCGGCGGCTGCAGTGGACGTTCACCAGCGCCGGCTCGCGGGCCTTGATTGGCTGACTCACGCCGGACGTCAGCCAGGCCGTCCAGTCGCTGTGCACCTGGTTGTCCGGCCACCAGCCCTTGGGCACGTCGGCGAGGCCAATCGGCACCTCCGTCGCGTGCTGCGCCGGCCACCGGTTGGTCCACTTGCTCCCGTCGAAGGTCGCAAACGGGATGACCACGCCGTCGCGACGGAGGATGCCAACGGTGAACGAGGAACGCTCGTCCGAACGGCCGGGAACTGCAAACAGGGAGAAGACGATGGCGAGCAGGATTGCCGTGAGCAGGCCCAGGCGGCGCGCACGCATGGTCTACCTCTTGGTGCGGGGCGGCAGTGCGCGGGGATTATACCGCCCGACGGGCGAGAGTTGGTGTCAAATACCGGCAGTGGGCGCCGGCTTGCCGGGCGCCACCCGGAGGTCTCGATGCGTGACCTGTGGTTCGACCTGAAGATCGCCATCCGGTCGTTGTCCGCGTCGCGATCGACGACGATTGCGGCCGTGGTCGTGCTCGCACTCGGTACCGGTATCAACACGGCGGTACTCGCCGTGACCTACGGCATCCTGGTGCGTCCCCTCCCGTATCGCGACGTCTCGCGCATCGTGGTCATCACGCTCCGCGGATCGGAGGGCACCGACTTTGGCGTGCCGCCGGCACAGGTCGACGACTGGCAGCGCCGGCTCAGAACGGTCGAACATCTCGGCGCCTACAGCGTCGGGGAGTTCACCCTGCGGGGCATGGGCGAACCGCGCGTCGTCCGCGCCGGGCTGCTCCGGGGTGATTTCTTCGAGGCGCTGGGCACGGCGCCGATGCGCGGGAGTCTTCCCGAGCCGAACGCGGAGGGTTGGGTCGTCATCTCGGGCCGGCTTGGCAAGCAACTCGCCAGCGACCGTGTCCCGCTAGGGCAGGCCGTCACCATCGGCCAGGGCGGGTACGTCGTCTCGGCCGTGATGCCCGAAGCGTTCGCCTTCCCGCTGGAGGAGGTGACCGCGTGGCTGCCGTCGTCCACGCGGACGGCCATCGGCTTTGGCGATCGTCCCGATGCGCGGTCGTTCCGGCTGATCGCGCGACTCAGGCCAACGGTGTCATTGGCCCAGGCCGCGGAGGATGCAAGCCGGGTGCTCAATGAGCTTGAGCCGGTTGACCTCTCAGCCGATCGCAATGCGAAGAAATTCCGCGCGCGGGCGATCGTCACACCGCTCGACGAGGTCCTGACCGGTCAGGTGAGGCCGGTGCTCGGCGCGCTCGCCGGGGCCGCCCTCCTGGTGCTGCTCGTGGCGTGCGCAAACGTGGCATCCCTCTTCGTCGGCCGCGCGTTCGCCCGCGGCCATGACGTCTCCGTCCGCCTGGCGCTCGGCGCCCGACCGTGGCACCTGGTTCGCGGCGTGTTTGCCGAAAGCCTGGTCGTCGCCGTTGCAGCCTCCGTCATCGGCGTCTGGGTGGGCTTCGGCCTCGTCCGGGTCTTCGTCGGCGTCGCCGCCGGGGTCTTCCCGCGCCTCGACGCGGTGACGATCGACCTGCCCGTGCTCGCCGCCAGCGCCATCGTCGCCTTCGTCGTGGCGCTCGTGTGCGGGGCCGCGCCCGCGCTCCAGGCCGCACGCAGCAACTTTGCGACCGCCCTGCGGGCCGCCGTCACCTCGTCCCGACCCGCGCGGCGCCTCCGGGCCGCCCTGACCGCCGGCCAAATCGCGCTGTCGATCGTGCTCCTCGCCGGTGCGGGCCTCGTCGGGCGGACCGTCGTCCGGCTGCTCGACCAGGCGCACGGCATCGACCCGGCCAACACGATGTCGCTGCGCCTCGTGATGAGCGACACGACGACGTTCACGGCGACCAGCCGGGTGCGCTTCGTCCGGGACGTGGCCGAGCGAGTGCAAGCGCTGCCGGGCGTTCGCACGGCGGGCGTCGGAAGCGGCCTGCCGCCTCGCATCGGCCCCCTCTCGATGGGCATCCGGGTGGTGTCGGACGGCCGCGACGAATTCCAGGTGATGACGCTCATGTCCGTCACGCCTGGCTACCTGCAAGCGCTCGGCGCGCGCCTGGTTCGGGGACGCATGTTCGCGCCGGCAGATCTCGACGGGGCAGAGCCGCTGGCGCTCCTCAGCGAGTCGGCGGCGCGGCACCTCGCGCCCAGGCAGGACGTCGTCGGCCGGCCGCTGGTGTTCCCGCTCCCAGGCGCGGTCGGCGGCGCGAAGCGCCGGCCGCAGGTCGTGGGCGTGGTGGGCGACATCAAGTACGCGGGCCTCGACGCCAAATCTGCGGGGTCGGTGTACGTGCTGTGGCCGGACCTGCCAGCAGGAGTGGGCTACCTCGTGGTGAAGTCGGAGCGCGAGGCGGCCGGGCTGACGACGGCGGTGCGGCGCCTGGTGCGGGAAATGGACCCATCGCTGCCGGTGCCCGACGTGCGCACCCTGGACGACGAGATCCTGTCGTCGATCGCCGACAGGCGCCTCCGGCTGGTGCCGGCCGTCAGCTTTGGAATCCTGGCGCTGGTCGTTGCGCTCGTCGGGCTGTCGGCGTCGATGACGCGCGCCGTGGCGGAGCGGCGCCGCGAGTTGGCCATACGCGGCGCCCTCGGGTCGTCGCCGGCACAGACGCTTCGCATGATCCTGCGCGAGGGCGCGATCGTCACGGCGGGCGGCGTGATTGCCGGAATCGGGTTGGCGGCCGCGGCTGCGCACACGCTGGCGCAACTGCTCTACGGCGTGACACCGCACGACCCGCTGACCTTCACTGTCGTGGGGCTCCTCGTGGGCGCGTGCGCGGTGGGAGTGTCGTACCTGGCGGCGAGGCGCGTACTGCGGATCGATCTGCTAGAGCTGCTGCGCGCCGAGTAGGCGACGCAGCAGCGACCGTCAACGAAAAACGAAGGACGGAAGACGGAAAAGAGGGCGGCGCCCGGCGCCGCCCCCGGCTGTCTGCTACTTCGTGTCGTACTTGCGCCCGGCGTCCAGGTTGTCGAAGTTCAGGATCGCGTTGAACACCAGGAAGTAGCTGCCCTGGGTCTCGCCGCGCCAGACGGGGTTGTTCGAGAAGAGCACGACGTGCCCCTTGTCGTGCGGCACGTCGACGACGGCAGGGCGCTGCGCGATGTCGGTGCCGCCCTCGAGCAGGCCCGAGACCAGCAGGTCGCGGTTGTCGCCGTAGCGCAGGATGACGCGCGGCCGCTGCTTCACGGGGATGATGTTGATCCCGTTGCGCAGCTGCTCGTCGGTGACGGGCATCGCCTGCCACGGTTCCGCCTTCGGCTCCTCCGGGCGGTTCCACGAAGGCCCGGCCCTGCGGCATGTCGGGATCGTCCGCCGTGCCGCGGCCCGTGGGCCGCTCGCCGCTGTCGGCTCCAAAGCGGCCCGCGCCCCGCCCGCCCAGCGAGTTGCTGACGCCGAAGACGAGGCCGTTCGACATGTAGATCGACAGGTTCTCGGCGTAGCCGTAGGCGATCGGGCTGGCGCAGATCCACGAACTTCGACCGAACCACGGTCCCCGGGGCCTTGAGCCGCTGGCTGCGCGTGATCGACACGCCCTGCGTCAGGCCGAAGGTCACGGCGAGATCCGACGTGTCATCGGCGGTGATGAGCAGCCCGCCGTTGTGGACGAAGTTCTCGAGGTTCGACAGGCCGGTCCATCCCAGGCCCGGGCGCATGTCGTCGGTCGAGTCCTCGCCTCCGATATTCGGCGTGAGGTCGGTCTTCTTCCACGGCAGCGGGTTGCCCCACATCGGCATGCCCGCGATCACCTGCTGGCCGCCGCGGCCCACTGGCGGGAAGAGGATGACGTCGTACTTCGCGTTCAGGTCGGCCGTCTTGGCCACCGTCTGCGTGCTGATGTAGTCGTACGGGATCCGGAGCTTGTCGAGCTCGAGCCGCCACCAGCCCTCGTCCTGGGTGCCCATCCAGGTGTGGACGTAGGCGATGCGCGGCGCCTTGATCGCGTGCGTCTTCACCGTGGGCGCCGCATCGACGCCGTAGGCCTGCAGGCCGAGCTCGGCGGCCGTCTTCTCGATGTTCGGCGGCCGACGCCCTTGATGATGAACGAGCCGCGGTTGAACTTCCGCCCCGCCGCCTCGAACGGCTCCTCGGCTCACCTCGAACGCCACGTCCTTCAGCCGGTAGCGGAGCGCGAGCAGGCTCGGGTCGGCGTTGTGGTTGACCACGAAGGCCGCGCCGCTGCCCTTGACCCCGCCCAGCGACAGGACCGGGCCCTTCACGGGCTCCATCGCCGCGTCGAGCACCTTCACGTCCGGCACGCGCGTCACCTGGACGTTGAACAGCTCGCCGAACGTCCACCCGGTGTCGTCGTAGGGCGTCTTCTGCGGATCGTTCGGGCTCCAGGTACTGGTAGTCGAGCAGCGCGTCGGCGATGCGGCTGTAGGGCTGGTCCATCCGGACGATGTAGCTGCCGGCCGGGAACTGCCGCGCTTCGGGCGCCGGCTTCTCGGCTTTCTGATCGGCGGGCTTGGCTGCGTCCTTCGAGCCTTCGTCGCCGCCCTGGCGCGCCGGCTTCTTCTTGGCCGGGAGCGTCACGGTGAACGGCGCGGTGGCCCGGGAGATTTCGCAGCGCTGCGTCTGCAGCACCCTGAGCAGCGATCGCCTGGGCGCCGGGGCGCGGGTCGTCGGCGGAGAAGACATAGGCCGCCGGTCCTTCGGTCTTGGCTTTGAGGATCGAGCGCTTGGTCTTCAGGTAGAAGTTCTTGAGGAACAGCTTGTTGTTCCCGGCGAAGTAGTGACAGCGGCCGTCAGCAGACCCGTCTGCTGGTAGTTGTTGTTGTTGCGCTGCGACCACGTGGCCTTGGGCAGCGGCGGGTTCTGCTTGTACCAGGTGCGCGCGTAGTCGCGCGGCGAGAGCGTCCGCTCCACCGTGTCCGCGCCGCCGTTGCCGAAGGTCTCGTAGAGGCGGCTGATGCCGTTGTGCATCGCGCGCGATGAACATCAGGTAGCCGGGCGACCAGGTGTCGAACGTGCCGTGGGCGAAGACGCCCGGCATGCCGAACTTGGTCATCTCGGACATGTTGTTCCAGCCGAGCATCTGCCACTCGTCGGCGAGGATCGGGATCGACCCACGCGTTGTAAGGGCCGTCGCCGACGGTGTTGTCGTAGAGGTACGGCACCGACTCGTGCAGGTCGTGCAGCACCTGCATCTTCTGATCGACGAAGACGTCGATGACCGTCTTCGGTCAGGTTGAGCGTGGCGCCCATCGCATCGCGGTTGTTGTCGTGCGCGACGTACTTGCCCCAGTAGACGAGCGGCGGCCAGTTGTCCTTCGGGTGAGCGAGGTGCCAGTTGTAGATGTCCACCTGGCGATCGCGGCCGTCCACTTCGACGACCGGCGTGATCAGGGTGATGACGTTCGACGCGGATCGCCTTGATGTACGGCGCCTCGTCCACCGCGAGCCGGTAGGCGAGTTCCATCAGCGCGGTCGGCGCGCCGGTCTCGGGCGAGTGAAGCGAGCCGGTGATGTAGTAGATGGGCGTGGAGGCTGCCACCAGGCGATCCGCCTCGGCATCGTCCATCTTGATCGTGCGCGGGTCGGCCAGCTTCGCCAGTCGCGCGCGGTTCTCGTCCATCTTCGCGATGATCGGGGCGTCGGCGATGGCCACCGCGATCATCTCGCGGCCTTCCTCGGATCTTGCCGATGGTGAGGACCTTCACGCGCGGGCTGGCCTTCTCCAGCATGCGCATGTACTCGTGGACCTGCGCCGAGTAGGGCAGCTTGCCGGGCGCGCCCGCCACGTCGCCGAGCACGGCCTTCGGCGTCGGCACGGTCTTCGAGGCGGGCAGGTAGTCCACGAGCGGCGAGAGGAAGAACGGCGCCGTCGTGTACTCCTTGATCTTCTTCGTGTACTCCTCGTCAACGGGCTGCTTCGGGTCGCGGGCGTACTTCGACTGGCCGCTCAGCAGGGCGCTCGCGCTGAGCACGAGCACCGCGGCGTTCACCCAACGGGCGGAAAACGAGCGTTTCATCAGGACTCCTCGTCAAGAGGCGCGTGTCAGACAGGTCCGGGATTCTAACGCAGGAGGGGACAGCAAGGGAAAATGCCCACGAGAACGTCAGGATCCGACAGCGGGTGCGTTGCGATTCAGGCGGTGGACCTTGTCGATCAACGTGGTGCGGCTGAGACGCAGCAGGCGGGCGGCCTGCCGCTTGTTGCCGCCGGTCTTTTCGAGGCATCGGACGATCAACTCGCGTTCGAGTTGCGAGACGACGGACGTGAAGTTGATCCCCTCGTCGGGGATCTGGCCGGCGATCGGGTCGAAGCCGATGCGGCTGCGCAGCTGCGCTCGCAGTTCCGCGTTCTCCTCGCGCAGGCGCCGCCGTTCGAACTCCGCCTGGAGGACGCGGCCAAGCTGCGCCACTTGCAGCGGCTTGATCAGCAGGTCGACGGGGCGGCCATCGATCGCGGCCATGGCGTCCGGCACGTGGCCGGCACCTGCCGTCACGATGGGCAGGATCCCCGGGTGGCGCGCGAGGGCACACTCGAGGATGTCCAGGCCGCCGGCGCCCGGCAGGCGCGGATCGAGGACCAGCGCGTCGAAGGCGAAGGCGGTCAACTGTGCCATCGCGTCCTCGCGATCGGCGGACGCCACGACGTCAAAGCCGTCCGCCACGAGCCTGGCGGCGATCAATTCGCGGACGTCCGCTTCGCCGTCCACGACGAGCACGCTGGGTTGGGAAGATCGCATAGTGGCGCGGCTACTATCGTCGCGCGTGCCGCAACCGTCAAGCGAAGATTCGGCACCGGCCCCGGACGGCCGTATAATCACCGTCCGATGAGAATCCTGATCGCCGAGGACGAGGCCGTCTCGCGGCGGCTGCTGCAGCAGACGCTGCAGCGGTGGGGCTACGAGGTGGTGGTGGCGGCGGACGGCACCGAAGCCTGGGCCTGCCTCTCGGGCGCCGAGGCGCCGCAGCTGGCGATCCTGGACTGGATGATGCCAGGCGTCGACGGCGTGGAACTGTGCCAGCGGGTGCGGGCCGTCGAGACGCAGGTGCCGATCTACATCATGCTCCTCACGGCGCGTGCGGCGCGGGAGGACATCGTGGCCGGCCTCCAGGCGGGCGCCGACGACTACGTCGTCAAGCCGTTCGACGAGGCCGAACTGCGCGCGCGGGTGCAGGTGGGGATGCGGGTCGTGCAGCTTCAGATCAGCCTGGCGGATCGCGTCCACGACCTCGAGGACGCCCTGTCGCGCGTCAAGCAGCTCCAGGGCCTGTTGCCCATCTGCTCCTACTGCAAGAAGATCCGCGACGACCGAAACTACTGGCAGCAGGTCGAGCAGTACGTCACCGAGCGGACCGACGCCCGCTTTTCGCACGCCATCTGTCCCACTTGTTACGAGCGGCACGTGAAGCCCGATCTGGACGGGCTGCACGAGGACACGCGCTGACGGGGCCACGAGTGCAAGGACACGAACCCGCCGTCGACCTCACGGCCGTGCTGGAGCGCATTGGGGGCGATGAGGATCTCCTCCGCGAGTTGGCGGAAATCTACCTGGACGACGAGGCCCGGCTGCTCGGGGAAACGGCACGTGCCTTGAGCGACGGGGACGCGGATGGCGTCCGCCGCTCGGCTCACACGCTCAAGGGAGCCGTCTCGAACTTCTGCGCGCCTGCCGCCTGGGCCGCGGCCCAGGCCCTCGAAGCCGCCGGCCGCGAGGGTCGGATGGACGAGGCGCCGCTTCTGCTGGACGCCCTCCAGGTGGAGCTTGCCCGCGTCCGCCACGCTCTCACGCAGCTGCTTCCATAGCCCAAGCGTCGCACCAGCCGTGCCATCTCGAGCGCTTTTCGCGGTTCCAGATGACGGCCGCGCGTGGTATCAGTAAATCCAGGGTGCCCCTGATGCCACACGTCCTCATTGCCGGCGGAGGCTTTGGCGGCCTTGCCGCGGCTCGCGCGCTCGACAGCGACCGCGTACGGGTGACGCTGCTCGACCGGCACAACTATCACCTGTTCCAGCCGCTCCTTTACCAGGTCGCCACCGCCGGCCTGTCGCCCGGCGACATCGCGTCGCCGATTCGCTGGATCCTGCGAAGGCAGCGGAACCTCCAGGTGCTGCTGGCCACGCTGCAGGCCGTCGACACGTCGCGCCGGGAAGTCGTGCTCGACGCGGGCGGCCGCCTGTCGTACGACTACCTGATTCTCGCCACCGGCTCGTCGCACTGCGTACTTCGGCCACGACGACTGGGAGGAACTGGCGCCGGGGCTGAAGACGCTGGACGATGCGTTGGCGATGCGCCGGCGGATGCTGCTGGCCTTCGAGCGCGCGGAACGGTCGGACGACCCCGCCGAACGCCAGAACCTTCTCACCTTCCTCATCGTCGGGGCAGGGCCGACGGGAGTGGAACTGGCCGGTGCCCTGGCGGAGATCGCGCAGCACACGCTCGCCCACGAGTACCGGTCCTTCGAGCCGGGGTCTGCCCGGATCATTCTCCTCGAGGGCGGCCCGCACATACTGGGGATGTATCCACCGGACCTGCAGGCGGCGGCCGAGCGTTCCCTCGCCAGGCTCGGTGTCGAGGTTCGAAAGGGCACGCCGGTCACGGCGATCCGCAAGGGTGAGGTGGACGTGGCGGGCGAGACGCTGCGGGCGGGCACCGTGCTCTGGGCCGCGGGCGTGGCGGCCTCGCCCGTCGCGCGCAGCCTTGGCGTGCCGCTCGATCGCGTCGGGCGGGTGGAGGTCCTTCCCGACCTCAGCATCCCGGGACACCCGGAGGTCTTCGTCATCGGCGATCTCGCCGTGTACAAGCAGGACGGCCAGTTGCTGCCGGGCGTCGCGCAGGTGGCCATTCAGCAGGGAACCCAGGCCGGCAGGAACATCCTGGACGTCGCGAACGGGAAGCCTGCGCGCGCGTTCCGGTACCGCAACTACGGCAACATGGCGACCATCGGCCGCGCCGCGGCGATTGCCGACTTCGGCCGGGTGCGCCTTTCCGGCTGGATCGCGTGGGTCGCCTGGTTGTTGCTGCACATCGTGAAGCTGATCGGCTTCCGCAACCGCCTGGGCGTGCTCCTGCAGTGGGCGTGGGCGTACTTCACGTACCAACGAAGCGTCCGCCTGATCACGGGGCTGGACGCCGCGAACGGGTCAACGGAAAACGAACAACGGAAAAGGGAAAGACACGACGGCCAGACGGCGGCCTGACGCGCCTCAGAACGTAGAAGTTAGAACGTAGAGGCAGAACGTAGAAGGCAGAACGCAGAAGTTAGAACGCGGACGTTCTTCGTTCTACGTTCTTCGTTCTACGTTCTTCGTTCTACGTTCGTCGTTCTACGTTCTCTCAGTCCCTATCCGCCCTTGGTGTGCATCTCCAGGTGAGGGTGTTTCTTCAGCTCGTCGGCAGGGACGAAGACGCCGCGCTCGCGCTCGGCGAGGCGAAGTTCGGCGCCGCGGTCGGCGCGTTTGCGCCAGGCGCCGGCGATGAGGGCCGAGATTCCCTCGGCGGATTCGCCCGCGCGCAGCGGCTTCCGGAGGTCGATCCCGTCTTCCGCGTAGAGGCACTTGAACCAGACACCGTCCGCCGTGAGGCGTGCGCGATCGCACGTGCCGCAGAACGGGTGCGTGGTCGATGCGATGATGCCGAACAGGGTGCCGTCCGGCAGCCGGAAGCGGTCGGCGGGTGCCCAGGCCGTTTCGTCCACCGCCTGGATCGGGCCGTACCGCGCCTCGAGCCGCGCCAGCATCTCCTCCCGCGAGATCACGCGCTCCGGCGACCACTGCGTCGCCCCGGCGACGTCCATGTACTCGATGAAGCGCACCTCGGCGTTCAGCGCGCGCGCGTAGTCGAGGAGCGCCTCCATCTCGTTGTCGTTGACGCCCCGCATCATCACCGTGTCGATCTTGAGGGTGCCGAACAGCCGCGCCGCTTGGGCGATACCCTCGATCACGCGCCCGTGGGTGGTGAGCCGGGTGAGCGCCGTGAACCGGGCCGGGTCGAGGGTGTCGAGGCTCACGGTGATCCGCTTCAGGCCGGCCGCTTTCAAGCCTTCGGCCTGCTCGGCGAGCAGGACGCCGTTGGTGGTGAGGGCCAGGTCGGAGAGGCGGCTGCTCGCCGCGAGCTGGCGGACGAGATCCGCGAGATGCCGCCGCAGCAGCGGCTCGCCGCCGGTGAGCCGGATCTTGTCCACGCCCAGGCCGGCGAAGATTTCCACGAGCCGCGTGATCTCCTCGAACGACAGGAGGTTCTGTCGGGGCAGCCAGGCGTACTCCTCCTCGGGCATGCAGTACTGGCAGCGGAGGTTGCAGCGGTCGGTGACCGACACGCGCAGGCTGCGCAGCGGACGGCCGAGGAGGTCCACGAGCGGCATGTACACGATCCTATCTGAAGTAGGCAGTAGGCAGTAGGCGGTAGGCGGTAGGCAGAGTTCGTCAGACGATCCTGAGTCGCCGGCCGATCGTCCGCGCCCAGCCCTGTCCTTCGAACGAAGCGCTCCAGCGGCCGGGAACCGGCTTGCGGCACGACGGGCAGGCCCCGTCTGGGAGCAGCCGGTACTGCTGCACCAGGTAGCCGTAGCGTTCGATGAGCGCCAGTCCGCACGACACGCACTTGGTGGTCTCGAGATCGCCGACGCTGCCGGGCATGTTGCCGGCGTACACGTACTGAAGCCCAGCGTCCCGGCCGATGTCGATCGCTCGCCGCAGCATCGCGGCCGTCGTGTTGCCGGTACCGCTCATCCGGTAGTCTTCGTGGTAGGCCGTGACGTGCCAGGGGATCGAGGGCGACACGCCCGCGACGAACGCCGTCAGGTCGCGCAGTTCCTCGTCGGAGTCGTTGAAGCCAGGGACCAGCAGCGTGACGATCTCCACCCAGGTGCCTGAACGGTGCAGAGCGCCGATGGTGTCGAGAATCGGCTGGAGCCGGCCGCCCAGCTGACGGTAGCGCCGGTCGTCGAATCCTTTCAGGTCGACCTTGTAGAGGTCCACCCATGGCTTGATGTAGTCGAGCACCTCGGGCGTGCCGTTGCCGTTCGAGACGTAGCCGGTCGTCAGGCCCGCCGCCCTGGCGTGACGGAACACCTCGACCGCCCATTCACTCGTGATCAGCGGCTCGTTATAGGTGCTGACGATGACGCGGGCGCCGAGCTGGAGGGCGTTCTGGACCATGGCCTCCGGAGACGCCGGGCGGGAGTCCAGCGTGGCCGCGGGATCGCGCAATGCCTGGGATGTGACCCAGTTCTGGCAGTACCCGCAGTGAAGATCGCATCCCAGCATGCCGAAGCTGTAGGCGAGCGACCCCGGAAACGCGTGGAAGAACGGCTTCTTCTCGATGGGATCGCACTGCACGCCGCTGACGTAGCCCCACGGCACCATCAGCCGGCCGTCGCGGTTGAAGCGCACCTTGCAGACGCCCTGCGCGCCACGCGGGATGCGGCAGCGGTGGCCGCACGCAACGCAGCGCACCCAGTCGCCCTTGTCGCGCTCGTAGAGCTCGCCCTCGCGCGTCTGCCGGTCGAGAGCTTCTGCCAAGGTGGCCATGATCCAGTTCTAGCCCCGCGGGCACCGGAATGCAAACTCAGCCCCTACTTGATCTGTTCAAACCCGACGTTCGCGATCCGGTACTTCGCCCAGTCGTGGTAGTCGAAGTGCCACCACTCGTCGGGATAGACCGTAAACCCCTCGGCTTCCATCGCGCGCCGGAGCAGGTCTCGGCTGGCGCGTCGGTCCGCCGGCCCGCCCGCGAAGTCGGCGGCCGAGCGATCCGTCATCTCGTCGAACTCGCTCGGCATCTCCACTTCGCGGCCGGTCGCGAGATCGTAGAGCGTGAGGTCTACGGCGCAGCCGCGGTTGTGCTTGGATCCAACGGCGGGATCCGCGACGAACTTCTTCTTGTCGGCCGGCGTCACGTCCCAGAAGACTTTGGTGATCGCCCACGGGCGGTACGCGTCGAAGACGGCGAGGCCGTATCCCTCTTTCGCCAGCGCACGGCTCACGCGGACGAGCGCCTCGGCCGCGGGGCGCTGCATGAATGCGCGTGCCTGCGGGTAGACCGGTCGGCCGGTCAGGTTGTTTGGAGTGGCATAGCGGATGTCGAGGTGGATCGTCGGGTCAAGCCGAACCAGTTCCACAAGGTCCGCGGGCCGGAAGTCGCCCTTCTCGACCGGGGGCGCGTCGAGAACCGTCGCCGCCTGCTGCGCGGCGAGGAGAGCGGCCACCGCCACGAAGAGGGCGGATGTCATCCAGAGATGGACGCGGTCTTGATGGAAGCGGGCTTTGCGCATGCGCCCTAGGATACGCTACCCTCTGCGCCATGACGCACAGCCCGGCCGCCGCCGTGCCCGCCGCCACCCGGTTGCTGTCGCTCGACGCCTTTCGCGGCCTCACCATGGCCTCGATGGTCATTGTCAACAATCCCGGCGACTGGGGGACCGTCTACGCGCCGCTGCTGCACGCGGAGTGGAACGGTTGGACGCCCACGGACTTGATCTTTCCGTTCTTCCTCTTCATGGTCGGCGTGTCGATGACGTTGTCGCGCCGGGCATCGGCCGGCTGGCCCGTCGTGGCCAGGCGTGCGGCGACGATCGTCGTACTTGGGTGGCTGCTGTCGCTGTTCCCGTTCTTTCCCCTCAGCCGGTTCGACCACTGGCGCCTGCCCGGCGTCCTGGTGCGCATCGGCCTGTGCTACCTGGCCGCCTCCGCGATTGTGCGCGCGTCGGCGCCGCGGGGCTCCGGCGACGATCGCCGTCACGCGTGGCGGTTGGCCGGCTGGGTGGGCGCGCTGACGATCGGGTATTGGCTGGCGATGGTGTGGATGCCACTCCCCGGTCATACGCCGGGAGATCTGTCGCCGGCGGGCAACCTCGGCGCGTTCATCGACCGCGCGGTGCTCGGGCAGCGGCACCTGTGGCAGCAGCGCGCGTGGGACCCGGAGGGGCTGGCGAGCACCATCCCGGCGATTGCGACGACGCTCCTCGGGATCATCGCAGGCTTCTGGATGCGGTCGGCCGAGCCGCGGCCGGTCAAGGCGATGGTCCTCGCGGCCGCGGGGGTGGCGGCGATCGCCCTCGGCCTGCTCTGGGATCTCGCGTTCCCGTTGAACAAGAACCTCTGGACCAGTTCCTACGTGATGTTCACCGGCGGCGCGGCGGCGGTGTCGCTCGCGGCGTGCTATTGGGCGCTCGACGTGAAGGGATGGCGCTGGTGGGCGACGCCATTCGTCATCCTGGGCACCAACGCCATCGCGCTCTTCGTGCTTTCGGGTCTTCTCGCGAAGTCGATGACCCTGATCCACTGGCACGACGCCGCCGGCGGGGCGGTGTCGCTTCAGGCCTCCGTGTATCACCAATGGTTCGCGCCGATCGCCTCGCCGAACAACGCCTCGCTCCTCTTCGCGCTCGCGCACCTCGCGGTGATGTTCGCGATCCTCTCGTGGATGTACCGCCGCAAGATCTTCCTCAAGGCATAGCGCGGGTGAGGCCGTGAGGGCGGGCAGTAGACCCTATGCGGCAGAGCGGGCCTTCAGACCCGCCGACGCAGCGGGCCTGCAGGTCCGCCGCTCATCTCTTTTCCTTCTGGTACCCAGCCAGCATCCCGTCGAACGCCGGGATGTAGATCTCCTCGGTGCCGGGCGAGGAGAAAACAGGGAAGCCGAAGTACTCGCCAATCTTCGAAAACCGGTTCGGGTCGTGCGCGACCGCCTTTCCCGCGGCGTTCCATCGTTGGCCTTCGTACCGAATCCAGATGCCTCGATTGTCTGCGGGCACGAGGATCGTCTGGATTCGCCCGGGAGGCTGCAAGAGGCGCAGTCGCGCCTCTTCTTCCTCGGGCGACAGGTAGCGGGGTGGCAGTTCTTCGCCGGCCGGCGGCTGCCGATACTGTCCGGCGGGAGGCGGCAGCACGGAGGCGCTCCCCGTCTCCCACGGCACGACGTCAACGGGGAAGTCCGGGGCATGACTCCCGGTCGTGCCCGCGAGTTCGCCGGTTCGCCGTCGCTGGTAGGGCTGGACGAGGCCCCCGCCCACGGGGACCAGGACTTCTTCGTAGGCACCGATGGACGTGTCCGCATAGAGTGGGATGCCGTCGTAGACGCCCGTCTGCACCATCACGTTCGGATCGAAGTGATAGCGCGGCCCGGCGGGGTAGTACACATCGCCGGTGAAGAGGATGGGCTGGCGGTCTACGAACCACTCCCGGCTTGCCGCAGAGATGGACGGTGCGGGCGTGGGCACGTTGTAGACCTGTGCATGCACGCCAATGGGCAACAGCAGCGCGCCAAGAACACCAATGGCCAGGCAGCGAATCGACATGGGAGGCCTCCGAGCCCCGCAGTGCCAGCGGCATGCCACATCCCGGCGAAAATCCTCGCGGCTCAGCTTGCTTGCCGAGCCGACTGCCCCCATACTCGTCAGACCGTTGCACGCACTGACTGGGGCCCGCCCGTGTTCTCCTTGAAGTACGCTGCCGCTGCTCTTATCCTGCTTGCCGCCACGAGTGTCGCCCTCTCGCTGGGTCGGCTGTGGCGCCACCGGTCTGCCGCCGGCTACGAAGTCGGGACGGTCAGCCAACGGTGGCTCTCGGAGATCCGACGCGAGGACGAGCCATGACGGACGGCGCCCTCTTCGGCCTCGAGCTGCTGCGCGAGCGCGAGCGTCGGGGCCTGTCGCTGGATCAGCTGGCCGAGGCCACGAAGATCAGCGCCTCGCTGTTCGCGGGGCTCGAGCGCGGCGATCTGTCTCGCTGGCCGGGCGGGATCTTCCGCCGCGCGTTCGTGCGCGGCTACGCGCAGGCTGTCGGCCTCTCGCCAGATGAGATCCTCACGCGCTTCCTCCGCATCTACCCGGAACCCGACGATGCCACCGCTCTCGCCCCGGTGCCACCGCCAGACTCGCCGGAGCCGGCCGAGTCGGCGCCGCGCCTGGTGCTCGACGAAACGGCCGCGCCGCCGCGATCCACGGGCGCCTGGCGCACCGCGAGGCAGGTTGGCGCCCCCGTCGTGGACCTCCTGCTTGCCGGCGTTCCGGCCCTCGTCGCCTCAGTCGCCTTCGGCTGGCAGTGGTTCTTCGTCGTCGCGGCCGTCATCGGCCTCGTGGGCCACCTGCTTGCGCTCGGCGTAATGAAGACGACGCCTGGCGCATGGCTGCTGCTCCCAAGGCCGCCGGTCCCGAGACGAGTGGTTGATGACGACTCTCAGGCCAGGCGCAGAGCAGAGGCCGACGCGGTCGCACCCACGCCTCGACGTCGCCAGCCCCGCCACGCGTCGGGCGCATCTCAACGGCCGATAGCCGCTCGCAGCCGCCGCGTCCAACACTGACCGCCTTCATGGCCACGACGCCCGACAGCGAGCCGCGCCAGTCCGCGCCTGACGGCCGGGCGCCGTTCGGCCTGCCTCGGCCGGTCTGGCTCCTCGGCCTCGCCAGCCTCTTCACCGACACGGCAAGCGAGGCCATCTACCCGCTGCTGCCGATCTACCTCACCCGCGTGCTCGGGGCGAGCGCCGTTTCGCTGGGGGTGATCGAGGGCGTGGCCGAGGCGGCGAACAGCCTTCTCAAGGTCGTCTCCGGCCGCCTGTCGGACCGCTGGCAGGTTCGCAAGCCGATTGTCCTCGCTGGCTACGGCCTCTCCTCGGCGGTCCGGCCGCTGATCGCGCTCGTCGCGTCGTGGCCGCAGCTGCTCGCGGTGCGTTTTCTCGACCGCGTGGGGAAGGGCGTGCGCGGGGCGCCTCGCGACGCGATCCTCGCGGGCTGCGCGACCCCGACGACGCGCGGGAAGATCTTCGGCTTCCATCGCGCAATGGACCACGTGGGCGCGATCATCGGCCCGCTCCTCGCGACGCTCTTCCTGCTGCTCGACCCGGGACACTACCGCCTGCTCTTCGCGCTCACGATCGTCCCCGGCGCGGCCGCGGTGTGGATGCTGACCCGCATTCCCGCCGAAGGCCCCGCGTCAGCGCGTGCACGGCGTGCACTCGCTCTCCAACCGACTCCATTGTCGTGGCGCCTTCTGCCACGCCAGTATTACGTGGTCCTGGCGGTGTTGCTGGTCTTCACGCTCGGCAACTCGGCGGATGCGTTCCTGCTGCTGCGATTGAGCGACGCGGGCGTCGCGCCGGCCATGATCCCGCTGCTGTGGGCCGCGCTGCACGTCGTCAAGGCCGCCATGTCGGTCTGGGGCGGCGTGAAATCCGACCGGTGGGGGAGGCGCCTCGTCATTGGCGCCGGCTGGCTCGTCTACGCGGTCGTCTACGCGGGCTTCGCCTGGAGCCAGTCGGTCCTGGCGCTCGTCGGCTGGTTCCTGGTCTACGGCCTCTACTTCGGACTGTCCGAGGGAACCGAAAAGGCGCTGATCGCCGATCTGACGCCGCCCTCCTTGAGCGGCAGCGCGTTCGGCCTCTACAACGCCGCGCTCGGCATCGGCGCGCTTCTCGCGAGCGTCACCTTCGGCATCGTCTGGAAGATGGTCAGCCCCGCCGCGGCGTTCGCCCTCGGCGGGGCGCTTGCCCTGCTCGCCACAGTCCTCCTGTTCGTGCTCGTCCGCGAGCCGCGCCGGTAAAGGGATTCTGCTTGTCTCGATCTTGGGTTGGCCTTTCTTCAGCAGCTGGGCTTGTTGGCATTTGCCTCAGCGGGCGAGGGCACGCGGAGCTGCGGGACAGACAAACCGTAAGATCGTACAATCGTCGAATCGCCCACATGACCTCCTGTCCTATCTCATGACGCGAATCCTGGTCACCAATGATGACGGTGTGCGCAGCGCGGGCATCCGGGCGCTTGCGGATGCGCTGGCGACGCTTGGGGAAGTGACGGTCCTCGCGCCGACGCGCGAAGCGAGCGCGATCGGCCATGCGCTCACGCTGCATCATCCCCTTCGACTCGAGCACATGGCCGGATCGACGTATGCGGTCGACGGCACTCCGACCGATTGCGTCAACATCGCCGTTGCGGCCGTGCTGAAGGGCTTGCCGGACCTCGTCGTATCCGGCATCAACAAGGGCCTGAACGTCGGCGACGACGTGACGTATTCCGGCACGGTATCGGGCGCGCTCGAAGGGGCGCTGCTGGGCGTGCCGGCGATTGCCGTGTCGCTGCAGCAGGCGCCAGGCGAGTGGGACTTCACGCACGCCGCCGCGTCGGCGCGCGACGTGGCGGCCGCCGTGTTGGCGCAGGGGCTGCCGCCGAGGACCTTCCTCAACGTGAACGTGCCGCGCGGACAACCGAAGGGCGTGCGCCTCACCGTGCAGGGCAAGCGGAACCACGCGACCACGGTGACCGAGCGCCACGATCCGCGCGGCCGTCCCTATTTCTGGATCGGCGAAGGGCAGGACGACTGGATCCCGAACGGCGACTCCGACTACGAGGCGATCAGGGCCGGCTACGTCTCGGTGACGCCGCTGCACTCCGACCTGACCGCGCACGCCGCGCTCGCGTTCGTGAAGAGCCTCTCGCTCGAGAAGGATCTGCTTCGGTAGGACAGGCGTCCCGCCTGTCGCCGTGGGCGGATCACTTCGGTAGGACAGGCGTCCCGCCTGTCGCCGTGGCGGATCACTTCGGTAGGACAGGCGTCCCGCCTGTCGCCGTGGGCGGATCGCTTCGGTAGGACAGGCGTCCTGTCCTGTCGCCGCAGCGCTCGGGCGGATCGCTTCGGTAGGACAGGCGTCCCGCCTGTCGCCGTGGCGGATCGCTTCGGTAGGACGGGCGTCCTGTCTGTCAGCGTGGCGGATCGCTTCGGTAGGACAGGCGTCCCGCCTGTCTCTCTGGTCCGCGACCTCGCGAAAAGGCTTCCGCTGAAACGAAGGTTGGGGTAGAATCTTTCTTCTGCGGTCGGGGCGTGGCTCAGCCTGGTAGAGCACTCGGTTCGGGACCGAGGGGTCGGTGGTTCGAATCCACTCGCCCCGACCAAACAAGATGACGCGACGAGGCCTGCAAACGCGGGCCTTTTTGCTGTACAGCTGTTTGCGCGTTGTCCCCGAACCTAGTGCTCGCCGGTGGGCGCCGGGACAAATCGGGGACAAATTTGCCGCCAAGGCACGTCGCGCCTGCTCGGCAACGCCGGTTGGCACCAATGCGGCGACAGCAACGAGTGCTAAGGACGAAGGACCTGCATCTTCCGGCATATGCACCTTGGCACTGCGGCAAGAGCGTATCCCAACGCGACGCGCAAGAGAACCGGGGCGCGAGTGACGCCGCTGCGCGTCATCTCCGACCCCGCCCGTACTGCCGGCCGCGTTGCGGCGCTCGACGACTACTTCCGACATCATGTCCTCGACGGCGAGCACTTCCGCTGCCCCCACTTCGCCGCCTGTCGCGCCTCGCACCCCGGCACGTTCTTTGAGGGCCAACTCCACCACGTCGGCGCCCACTACGACCTCACGGTCAACGACGTCCCGACGCGCTTCGTCGTCATCGGCCAGGAGTATGGGCACGGGCCGGCCCGTGTGTCGCTGGTCTCCCGTGTGGACATGGGAGAAGAGCGACGCCTTCTGTTCGTTGGTTCCGCCAACGCGAGCGGTTTCCGGGTGTGGTTTCGAATGGCCCTGCCGGCGACGGAGGCTCCATGAACGACCGACAGCTCGCGATTCGCGCGGTACGCGCAACGGCCGTGGTCGTCATCATCGCCATCTTCCTGCTTGCGCCTATTGTCGATGGGAACGCCGACCGTCCAACAATCGCGCCCGAGGCAGGACCGTCTGGCCCGCACTGATACCCGTCGAACCCATAGCGGCCATTCTTCACGCGTTTCGAACTCACCCTCATCGTCGCGTTGGGTGAGGGGCCGCATGGCAACGAGCAGGGTCACGCTTTCCGACTCGCGCTCATTCGGGATCCGCGCTTCGCTGCAACCGTCGACGACATCGTTGTGGAGTTTGGTAGCGGCCGTTACCAGGCCCTGATGGATCGATTCGTGAACGGCGCGGATGTTCCAGAAAGCGAACTGAAGCATGTATGGCAGGACACGACCGTCACGACATCCGTATGGGACCGTCCGATCTATGAACAGTTCTTTCGCGCGGTGCGGGCCGTGAATGCCGGGTTGCCGTCGCGACGACTCCGTGTACTGCTCGGCGACGCGCCGATCGATTGGAGCCGTGTCCACACTCGTGCGGACGTGCACCAGTGGGGACTCCAAAAGGGAACCCACATGGCGAACGTCGTGATGAAGGAGGTGTTGGCGAAGCGTCACCGTGCGTTGTTGATCTGGGGGGATGGGGGATTGCAGGGCCGGGGTGTAGCTGAAGATCGGATCCTCAGACTTCTGGACGGGCCGCGGCCAGAAAAGCGAATGTTCATCATCACATCGGCCCTCTGGACCATGCGCCCATTTGTGGAGATGCAACCCGATGCGAGCTCCTGGGCCGTTCCGAGCCTCGCAACGATTCGAGGTACGGCGCTTGGCGCGAAGCCACTGGCGACGTTCTTTCAACTACCGCCGGCGCCCGGCTGGAGCACGCTACGAATGGAAGACGAGTTCGACGCGCTTCTGTATCTCGGTGACCCGGGGGCGCTGACGATGTCAAAGCTGTCGCCAGCATTGTGCGCGGACCGGGCGTACGTGAAGATGCGCCTCGCGCGGCTGGCGCTCAGTGTCCCTCAGGCGCGCCAGGGTTTTACCGATGCATTCCTCCGCGCCTGCTCTCTAACCGAGCCGCCCAGATAGTCCCGACTGGGATGGCTCGGCAGGGAACACCGGCAACCGCCCCGGTGGGCGCCGCCGTTCGGGCGCGACCTACGCTCGTCGTCGCTGGCGCCGTGCCACTACGGCGGCCAACGAGACCGTCAGCTGTGACTCGGTGGCGCTCAAGTAGGTCGCGGTCTGCGCGCCGGACGTGTGCCCGAGGAACATCGAGACGTGCTGCAGCGGCATGCCGTCCTCAAGCAGCCGGCTCGCCGCTTCACGCCGGAGGTCGTGAAGGTGCAGGCCGACGATGCCCGCCCGGCGGCAGGCGGCGTTCCAGGCGGTCTTCACGGACTGGATCCGTTCCCCTACCTCGTTGCCGAACACAAAGGCCGCCGCACCGAGCTTCTTGCCGTCAGGTCCGTTGTGCCGGCGCTTCAGAATCTCCTTCACGCGCAGGGTCCGCGCTCGCGCGGTCTTGGTGGTGTCGGCGGCGAGGTGAACGAAGCCGCGTTCAAGGTCCGCCTGCGCCCAACGGATGGCCAGCAGTTCGCCTCGCCGCACCGCCATGTCCAGAATGAACTCTATGCAATCGCGAAGGTGTGGGCTCGCTGCCAGCAACAGGCGCTGAGCGGCACTCGCTATTCATCACCCACAGATGAGTTGGTTCACGTATCTCTCGGAGTGTTCAAAAGAGAACGGCGACGCCGTTTTGGCGCGCGCGACACTGCGTCAGGGGGAGGAGCATGCCTCAGGTCAAGATCGTGTGCAGGTTATGCGGTGAGAACTGCGAGTCGGTGGAGAGCTGGATGGCACATCTCGGTGAATGTCACCAGGTGCTTCCAACCGAGTACACAGTCGCTGGTCCCCCGTCGCTCCGTATCGATTTGGGGGAGTTGGTTACCTAACGGTGGTTGCGGGCAGGGTACGGCAGTGTGAGTGTGAGGATAGCCCCTCGCGACCGCCGGCGGGTGGCTACGTGTACGGCCACGTGTGGCGACGCGCGAAGGGCAAACGCGGCCTACCGATACTCTCGGACCGGCGGTGTCGGCACGGGGCGTGTGCCGCCAAGCTGCCGGATCAGATCGTCTGCCGCCCGCCAAACATCGGAGTCTGGGTGACGGTCCCCGCAGTACTTGTCGATGACCTGCCCGATCTCGTCCGGGGTCGTCGGCCGCAGCTTGCCCGCCGTGTCCCCGCCGCTGGCGATCCGAAATGACCGTTCGACGCCATACGCCGTCACATAGCCCAGCACCCACTGGAGGTTGACGGCCGCTTCTGGCCCGCTGCGGTCGCTCATCCAAGCCCGGCACGACTTCGACGCGGCACCATAGATTTGGAACCCACCGGGCTTGCCCTCACTGCGCTGAAAGACGATCCGCTCATCCCTCGTCCCGCGCCAGTCCGTGGTGCGGCGGTCTTTGAAGAGCATGTCACCCCCATCGGAAAGGGACCACGCTTCGCGCTCGGTCGTGGTGTTCGCGCCTTCGGTGGTCGTGCGGAGGAAGACAAGCTTCGGGCCGTCCCAGCTCACGGCAACCGACCTGATGCGGCCGTCCGGGTCTCTCGTCGATTCGAGCCGCCCGCCGATGGTGTAGGTATGATCGCCTGAATAGCTGCCCGACACTGAGCCGAACGAACTCTTCGACTCGACATGCACGGCGATCTCTTCGCCCTTCTGGGAGATCCGCTCGATGTGGGAGGAATCGCGGGAGAGTGAGACATCGAGGCGCGTCCACGTGCCGGTGAAGTCGGCCTGGTCTTGAGCGCTGACGCCGAGGACGGCAAGGAAGTTGATGGCAACGCCGAGGCACGCAGGAAGGATGGATCTCATGCAACACCTCATCGAGTAGGACGCCGCGCAGTCCTTCTCGGTTGGACACCGCCCCCCGGGCCTCGGAAGCTACATCGTCTGTCCCGGCTGCACCAGCCCGAGGGATCCCGCCTCGCGCTCGACACTTTGCACTGCAAAGCCGTATCATGCCGCGCAGAGGGCCAAGTCATGAAGAGAGTGGAGGTGATGGCGCTGATCGTCGGTCTGGCGCTCGGAGGCGTGATTACGTATGTCGACAGCAGCCCGGGCTGGGATGATACCGGCGTGACGGCCGCGGCGATTCTCGCGTCCGCCGCGCTGCTCGGTGCAATCGCGCCGCGGCGGCCATGGCTGCTGGCGCTCGCCGTCGGCGCCTGGATCCCGCTGGTGGGCATCGCGGTCACGCGAAACTATGGTTCCCTCCTCGCCCTGCTCTTCGCGTTCGCAGGAGCGTACGCGGGGATGGCGATCCGAAGGACTGTCGCGTCTCTCTGAGGCTCTCTGAGGCCTCCGTACAGAGAAATGGCCGGCGTTTCCACCGGCCATTTCCGTGCGGGCAGCTTAGCGGCTGCCCCCGTCAGTATGTGCCATGCGTGCACCTCCCGGCCGCGACCTGATTCGACGTGCCCCGGATTCGGGACGGGGTCGCTGAACGCCTTTGTTTTGCGCCGCTGAACTCGCCGCGGCGAACCGAGCACCCACCATACCATGCCGGCGCCGCGATTGCAGCCTCAACGAGAGCGTGTGGGACGCATGGCGGGGCAGCCGCACAGCGGTGATCGCCCTGCTGGAATCCGAGTTGGCGGAAAGGCGTAGGCCGGCTGGGGTCGGCGATGCCGGCCTCACGCGGCCGTTGGCTGAAGTGCCCAGCTCGCCCTGCCCGGTCTCCGACAGGAACGGCTCTTGCGGTCACTCCGCGGAATTGGAGGCACAACCATGTCGGAGGCTCTGCAAGCCTTCAGGCTTCCCTTGCACGACCCTGTCGTCGTGATTGCTCTCGCCGTTGCCGTCTTCCTGGTGGCCCCCCTGCTCTTCGAGCGCCTCCGCCTGCCGACAACCGTCGCGTTCATTGCGGCGGGGGCCGCTCTGGGGCCGAACGGGCTCGGCTGGATGGCGCGCGACCAGACGATTGTCCTGCTTGGCACCGTTGGGCTCCTCTACCTGATGTTCATCGCGGCAATCGAGATCGACCTGCACGACTTCAGCAGGCACCGCGCGAGGAGCGGCTTGTTCGGGCTGCTCGGCTTCGCGCTCCCGCTGGCGCTCGGGTTCTTCCTCGGGCGCTTGCTCGGCTACTCGCTCGCCGGGGCGACGCTGCTCGGCGCGATGCTCTCGTCGCATACCCTGCTGGCGTACCCGGCAGCGAGCCGGCTGGGAATCGCGAAGAACCAGGCGGTGATGGTGGCGGTGGGCGCCACGATCATCACGGACCTGCTCGCCCTGCTGACGCTCGCCGCCGTCGCCGCCGGAGCGAAAGGCGAGCTGTCAGCCTGGTTCTGGCTGCGCATGGCGGGATCGCTCGCCGTCTTCGCGCTCGTGGTGCTGCGCGGTCTGCCCCTGGTCGGGCGCTGGTTCCTTGGCCGCTATGGCGACGAGCCAATCCGCGAGTACATCTTCGTGCTCGCGGCGCTGTTCGGCGCGGCGATGCTGGCAGAGATCGCGGGCGTCGAGCCCATCATCGGCGCGTTCCTGGCGGGCCTCGCGCTCAACCCGCTCCTGCCCGAGGGACAGCCGCTGACGAACCGCCTGAACTTCTTCTCCGACGCGTTCTTCACCCCGTTCTTTCTCTTCTCGGTCGGCATGCTCGTGGACGTCCGCGTGCTCGCCTCGGGGCCGCGCGCCGTCATCGTCATGCTGGGGATGATCGCGACCGTCCTCCCGGCCAAATTCCTGGCCGCCTGGTTCACGCGCGGCCGCTTCGGCTACTCGATCCCGGAGACGCTGACGATGTTCGGCCTGTCGGTGCCGCAGGCGGCAGCCACCCTCGCGATCGCACTGATTGGCTTCCAGGTGAAGTTGTTCGACACCGCGGCGCTGAACGCCACGATCATCGTGATCCTCGTGACGTCCACGCTCGGCCCCTGGGTGGTGGAGCGCTACGGACGCCAGGTCGCCCTCCAAGAGTCGCGGCGGCCGTTCCGGCCGGTGACAGAGCCGCAGCGCATCCTGATTCCAATTGCCGAGCGTGGGGGCAGTGACGCGCTGATGGAACCTCTGCGACGCAGGAGTTTCCTTCCAAATCGAGCCGCGCCGGCGGAGGAGCGTCGTCATGCGGCTTCCTCCGCCGCTGCCGTCGAGCTGATTACAAAACGGGACGGCCGACGGCCAATGATGTAAGGATCGTACAAACCTCCGCGTCGTCAGCTTCGTGATCCGCTCCAGAAACCGAGCATCGATCCACAGGCACGGATCTCGCTACCAGCCCAACGACTGCCGGTCCTCCCGGTTGTCTCTTTCTTCACAAGCAGCGCGGCTCTGTGGCAGTGACGAGGGTGTACGTCCGCCCGTGCGCGCGCCGCTCGGCGTGGCGCACGTCGGCGACTACCGCCGCGGGCGCCTTCGACTCTGCGACCCACTCTGATTCATGTCGTTACGACGTCTTCCCGGGCACGTCCGGGAACGGGAGAAGTATGCCTCGCAAGCGTACGATACATACTCGATCAGCCGCCGGCCTTCTCGCGCCCGTCTTCCTCATGTGGCTCGTCGCCTCCGGGGCCGGCGCACAGGTGATTTCCAACCCGCGTCTCGTCCACTTCTTTCCTTCGGCCGATCACAACACGATTGGGCCCTCGGGGCAGCCCGTCGTCGCGAGTTACCAGGTGCAGATCTACCAGGTCGGCGCGGCGCAGCCGATGCTGACGCTGGACTTGGGCAAGCCGGGCCCGGAGCAGGATGGCTACATCGTCGCGAACCTTTCGAACCTGCTCGCCGGCCCCCTAGCGTCCGGCTCCCAGCTCGAGGCGCGTGTTGCGGCAAAAGGGCCGGGAGGAAGCTCCGCGAGCGCCCTGTCGAACACCTTTGTCTTCGACGGCTGCAATGCCGCGGTGACGCCGGCGTCCGTGTCGGTGCCCGCTTCCGGCGGGAGCGCGATCCTGTCAGTCTCCGTCGCCAGCGGCTGCGCGTGGCAGGCAACCAGTGATGTCGGATGGGTGATGATCACGAGCGGGTCGGCGGGGTCCGGCAATGGCGGCGTGAACCTCAGCGCCGGCGCCAATCCGACAACGACGTCTCGAACGGGTCTCCTCTCCGTCGCCGGTCGGACGGTCACCGTCTCGCAGGGCGCCGGCGCCGAGGTCCCACCACCACCACCACCACCGCCGCCGCCGCCACCACCGCCACCATCCGACGTTCCTCCCACCGTCAGCCTGAGCGGCCCCGCAGCCGGTACCAGCTACCTTGCGGGGGCGCCCATCGACATCTCGGCTGCGGCCGCGGACAGCGACGGGACAATCACCCGTGTCGATTTCTACGCCAACGGGACCCTCCTTGGGAGCTCGTCTGCGGCACCCTACGCCTTCTGTTGGACGGGCGCGCGGGCCGGCAACTACAGCCTGTCGGCGGTCGCGACCGATAACGTCGGGCTGACCGGCACATCGCCCACCGTTTCGGTGAGCGTCAAGAAGAAGCGCCCGCGTTGAGATTCACCTTGACGTCGTGGGACCGGTCTGTAGCACCAGGGACCGGGAACCATGCGTGCATCCGGAGATAGAGGAGTCAGAATGTTCCACTCGCCACGTATGTGTGCACCGCCGCTCCTCGTGATGTTGGCAGCTCTGCCTGCTTCCGCGACGGGCCAGACGCCTGCCACGCCGACCAATGTCACTGTCACCGCCACATCCCAGACGCCCGTCCAGGGCAAGCAGTGGACGATCAATGACGATGGTCATTTCGTCACGGCGGAGAACTCGGTGTTGCGCCTCAAGTTCGCGTACAACGCCGCCAATTACCAGGGGTGGTTCGTCGGCACGGGGTCGGGCGGCGGCGGCCGCGACGGCGGGATTGTCGAACTCTATTACAAGCCCACCTCCCCCACGCGCAACCTGATCTTCCGGAACGGAACGTGGGGGTCCGGCTACGACAACATGGACTTCTGGGAGGCCGAGGCGCAAGGCGGCACGCAGAGCAACTTCAATGCGCCCGACTACGAGTCGGGTCGCCATGCCGTCATGAACGGCCACTCGATCAGCGAAAGCGCGGGGCGCCTGATCGCGACGTTCGACTTCCAGTTCCAGGCGTGGCACATCGTGCGCACCTACACCGTCTATCCGTGGGGCGACATCACGGTCAGCGCCCAGTTGACCGTCACGCAATCAGCCAATTGGAATTACCTGGCGCACAGGTTCTCCTTCGGCGTCAGCCCGTACACCTTCACCAACGGCAGTACCTATAACTGGGGCGGCAACTACCGCAACGACGGGGAGTCCTTGCACGCGTGGTCCGATGGCGCGCCGGGCGGGAACATCGGTGAGAACTTCTACGAGTACAGCAAGCCCATCTCGACCAGTGTCAACGAGAACTCCGTCATCTACGACTTCGGCCGCAACGATCAGTACTCGGGAATCCTGATTGACGACGCCAACGGGAACGACCCCGATATCGTGGTGGTTGCCGGCGACCGTGACATCTATGCTTCGCCGTTTCAGCAGATCCCGAGGCGAATCAGCACAGCTGGTGGCGTAGGCGCCTACATCGAGACCGCGCTGTTCAACATCTCCTGGGCTCCGACCAATGAAGCCGTCGCGCAGATGACGTATTTCTACATGACCACACCCTCCGGCCAGTTCGGCGTCCAGTCCAACTGGCCGACGTCGCTCGGGACATGGCGCGAGACCTTTCACGTGATGTTCCGTCGCAACCTCAAGGCGGCCGACTACCTCCCCCTGTGGAAGAGCCGCGCGCGCGATCTCCAGAATGGGCCGCCGACGCTCGTGTCGGGTGCAGGGGTGCCGCAGGTCAACGCGGGCGACAACCTCTATCACCTGTCCGCGAGCTCCGGGGCGAGCACCGTGCAGTTCCAGTGGACGCGACCGGCCGCCGCGGTCAACGCCATCGACTACCGAACGGCCTTCGTGGTCGAGCAGTTCGACGCGACATGGGTGCAGATCGACGGCGTCGGCGCACCAGCCCTCGACGCGTACTACGACCCTGCCACGCACTCCACGCTGCTCGTGCTCAGCGGAGCACAGTCGGCCACGCCGCAGGCGTACAGGATTTCGCTGGGAAAGTAGACGAGCAGCCAGGACGAGGAGGGCGGGCCTCCTCGTCCTACGCTTCGGCGCCGGCGCGGCGTGACATCGTCGCCGGGCTCGGGCGGGCCAGCAGCGAACGGTAGAACTGCGACGTGTCGCTGGCTATCTGATCCCAGGACAGCCGCCGGCTGGCGGCCAACGCCTTGCTGCGGAGGTCCGCCGCGTGCTGACTCGATTGCAGGAGTTGCTGAAGGGAGGCGGCCAGGGCCGTGACGTCCCCCGCAGGCACGAGGCGAACCCCGAAATGCCTGCCGAAATCGGGGGGTGTCGCGGCGCCGTCCGTGGTGATCGTCGGGAGGCCGTGGGCGAGCGCGGCGAGCAGGCTGCCGCGATTGCTCGACGCGCCGTGGAGAAAAGGAAAGACGGCGACGTCGGCGGCGTGAAGTGCCCTCGACACCTGGGCGGCCGGCAGGTCCGTCAGGACGCGCGTCCAGCCGGCTTGAAGACCTTCGCCGATGACGTCGGCAACCGACACGCTGCTCTTGGAGCCGCACACCACCAGCAACTGCACCGGGGTGCCTCCGGCCCGAACCCGGCGGACGGCCTCAGCCAACTGCAGGATGCCCTTCTCGACGTGGAGCTCGCCGAAGAAGACCGCGACCGGAGCATCCTGCGCCAAGCCGAAGGAACGGCGCCACGAGTCCCTGGAGCCTGCGTCGACGGGAACCGGTTGGATGTTGGAACCGATTGGCACGCACCGCATGAGCGGTCGGTTGAAGAGGCTCCAGCGCTCGATCAACTCGCGATCGGGGGCGTCCACGAAGAGCACGCCGCGCGCAGATAGCAGCATCGGCAGAGCGCGCATGCGCCACTGCCACGACTGCAGGCGGAAGCCGTGAACGGTCACGGCCACGGGGCAACCACGGTGTGCGAGGCGAAGAAGGCCGGGCAGCAGGTTCACGGCCAGGTTCCGGCGGTGACGAGGGACACCAGGACCTGAAGGTGAAGGATGGTTCCGGGCGCGAGAGGTTGGGCCAGGCGCAGCCAATGAGGAAGGTGGCGAAGGCGCCATCCCGGCGCCTCCCGCCTGACGGTGACGCCCGGCGCCTGCCAGCCGTCAGAGGCTCCCGGCTCCGGGCACGAGGTGACCACCGTCACCCGGTGCCCGTGGCGACCCAAAGCCTCTGCCAGGCGCGCCGAGTAGTCTCCCACGCCGCTGATGACGGGGGGGAAGTCCCCGGCGATCAGGACAACGGGCGGCTCGGTTGCGCGGGACGTCTCGGCCTGCATGCGCATCATCCCCTCACCGTGCTCGGCCCCAATCTGGCCAGTCGCCGGTAACGAACGGCCGCCTGGGTTGGGCGCACGAGCGCCGTCGTCGCCCGGAGGCCGCCTCCAGCGACCGACACCACGGCGACGATCGTCACGAATGTCGCGAAGGTGGGGCTGAGAAGCGCCGACTCCGTCAGGCCCTCACACGCGGCAAAGACGAGGATGGCGGCAATGAAAGCGTGATCGGCGTCGCCGGTGAGGATCGCCCGGCCGATTGCGACAATCAGCGCCGCACCGAGGAGTGACACGTAGAGCGCCAGACCGACCATCCCAAGCCCAAGGAGCTGTTCCACGTACGTGGAGTGCGATTCGGAGATCGTCCAGAAATCTTCGGCGGTGAAGTCCTGCACCCGCGCGGGCGTCC
This sequence comes from uncultured Acidobacteriota bacterium, assembly GCA_963724775.1. Lineage (GTDB taxonomy): Bacteria > Acidobacteriota > Vicinamibacteria > Vicinamibacterales > Fen-181 > CAVRWB01. The sequence continues at coordinate 517,958 of CAVRWB010000002.1, read as the reverse complement.
AGAAGCTCTGGAATCCGTATCCCTGGATGGGGCGCTTCGCCACGTAAGGGACCAGCTGCTCCCACAGCGAGATCCGGCCCGTGAGCGTCGTGACGTCGCTGTCATCCCTGCCCAGCGACAGGGCCTGCGACGGGTCACGGACGATGCCGCCGGCGACGAGCGCCACAAGCACGCAGGCTCCCACAACGGCAGCGCCAAGCGCCGCGAGCCTCGCCGGACGGGATGCCATGAGAGCCCAGTACGCAGCGCCCGCGGCGACTCCCGCTCCCATCGCGGTTCGCGATTTCGCCAGCAGCAGCAACATCACCGCGGTCGCGGCCAGGGTGAGCAGGGCAGCACGATGTCGTGTGCCAGCGCGCACGAGGTGCATGATCGCGAGCACGAGAACGGCGCAGCTGACCGCCTGGTGATTGGGATGCAGCGTGCCCGCAAAGCGGTAGTCCGCCGCGAGTGGCGTGAACGTACCGAGGGCCACTTCAACGCCCACGCCAACGAGGAGGTAGGCCGTTGTGGCCGCGACGACGAATCGCGCAAGCTCGTCCACCGAGAGGCCGCGCGATACGCCTGCGGCGCCGACTCCCAGCGTCAAGAGGACCACGATCCTTCTCACCGTGAGGCCGGGCTCCTCCGACCAGAACACGCTCAGGCCAGCCCAGAGGATGAAGGCGAGGACGAGCCAACCGATCGGTCCGCGCAGGCCGTCCGGCTTGGCCCCGTTTCGCCTCCCTTGCCGCAACGCGACGCCTAAGAGGGCGAGGCCCACGAGAGCGACCCGCCGCTGAACCGATCCTTCTTCTATCGCAGACATCGCATCGCGCGTGTTGCTCGTTCGCGTGGCGCTGTTCCACTCTCGTGGCGCCATCAGGCTGTGTCCGCATGCGAAGAAGAGCAGCGTTGCGAGCAGGATGAACGTCAGTGTCCGATTCACGCGATCCTCCCCCGGAGCCGTGTTGTCTATGCGATGACGCGTTCATCGAGACGGCCTCCTGCCGCCAGCGCGCGGCCGTAGATGTCCATCAGAAGCTCGTAGTTCCGCTCGGCCGTGTAGCGGGCCAGGAACTCGCCGCGCGCGCGACGACGCATGTCGCTGAGCCGTGCTCGATTCTCGGTGAGCTCGACCACGGCCCGGGCCAGGTCGTCGGGAGAACCAGGCTCGCACAGGAGCCCCGTCTCTCCCGGCTTGACGAGTTCTGCCATGGCTCCGAGCCTGGACGCGACAACCGGCGTGCCCTTGGCGTAAGACTCGATGATCGTCCGCCCGAACGTTTCGTAGAGAACCGAGGGAAACACCGTGCCGTCGGCGCAGGCGAGCAGGTCGTAGATCCGGGCCACGGGTTGCCTTCCCAGGTAATCGATCCGGCCCGGTTGGATCGCGGCGGTGACAGTCTCCCGCAAGGGACCGTCGCCGACGACCTTCAGCCTCGCTCGACCCGCCAAGGGGCCCCTGAAGGCGTCGAGAAGCACCGAGACGCCCTTTTCGGCCGACAGCCGGCCCGCGAAGACGAGGTAGCCTCCGCCGCCGGGACCCGGCCCGGGGTCGGGCCAGGCGAAGTTCGGCTTGACGAACACTTTTGCCGCCGGCAGACCGCCCCGCACGAACTTCTGGCGCGAGAATTCGGTCAAGGCGATGTAGGCGTCCACGGCGTCACTCCAGGTTCCCTTCACCCGGTGGAGTGACAGCATCGCCGCCGTCGTGACACTCGCGCCCAGGTTGTGGCGATAACAGCGGTGCAGGACCCCTGGCCACGGAAGGCGAGTGGACAGGCAGTCTTCGCAGGGTCTGTTGTTGCGGAGGAAGCTCGCGGCGGGGCAGAGCAACCGGTAGTTGTGGAGGGTCTGTACGACCCGGGCGCCATTGTCCCGCGCGGCATAGTAGCCGGCGGGCGACACGAGCGGGAAGGTGTTGTGGAAGTGAACGACGGCGGGTTCGAAGCGCCGAATCGTGTCCGAAAGGCTGCGGTACACGGCCCTGTTCCAGACGGTCTTGCCGGCGAGGGCGAGCCTGGGCATGCCGGCCACGTCGTTGTTGTCCAACACGACGGTTTCGACGGCGTGTCCGTGTGTCCTGAGCAGGGCCACCTCGTCGGCGAAGACCAGGTCTTCGCCCCCTGGCTCCTGGTAGCGGTTGTGAACGACCAGGACCTTCAACGTCGGCTCACCAGGGCAGGTCCACCTTCGCACGTCGAATCACTGTAGGTGGTCGCGGATCCCACGTCATGAGACCTTGATCCCATTTCATGCGGGAATCTCGCGCGGTTGAGCGGCGTGCCGTTTCTCGCGGCCCGACAGGCCGAGGAAGAGCCAGTAGCGCCCGACGGCGTTCGCGGTGCTGGTAATGAGCAAGGAGAGGGCGGCCCCGGTCACGCCAAAGAGCCGGGTCAGCCAGAGGCTGCAGCCAAGCGCGATGGCGAGCGAGAGCAACCCGACCAGGAAGTCGGCGTCCGGGCGCTCCAGCGCAAAGAGACCGCGGGAGGCTATCCCGGACAGGCCGGCGGGAATGAGCGTCAGGGCCAGCAGGGAGACGACCGTCCAGTGCTTTCCGTAACCAGCTCCGTACACCAGCCCCACCGCCCGCGCGCCGAACGCCATGACCAGCAGGCAGAACGTCGTCGCGGCCGACGCATAAAGGAGCGAGACCTTGAAGATCGTCCGGCGCAACCTGGGGGAGCCGCCCACGACGCAGCTCCGCGCAGCGGCCGGCGCCAGGTAGTTGCACATCGCGAAGATGGCGGGGTTGGCCACCGCGGTGATGCTGGCGGAGGCTGCCCACACGGCCGTGGCCCCGGTGCCGTGCAGGCCCGCGAGCAACCAGGGATACAGCTGGTTGGTCAGAACGGCCACGACACCGCTGGCCGACATCCATCGCCCGAGCGACCAGACCCGCCGGGCCGTGCCCGCGATCCCGACTGTCGACAGGCTGAACTCGCGACGCTGCCACCACAGCCAGGGAGCGGCAACCAGCGCCGAGGAGAGACCGGCGATCGCGAGCGCGGTGGTGGCCGAGAGCCGGCCGGTGGCGGCGAACAGGAGCAGCGCACCCACCTGAACGGCGCCGACCGAGCCGTCCAGGACGGCCGCACGACGCATATGCATCGAGGCGAAGCAGAGGCGCCGCAGGTGTTCCTTCAGCAGCACGCAAGCGACGGTCAGGCTCAACACCGCGAGGACGTGTGAGAGCCCTGGGGTGACCTGATGCCCCGCACTCGCCGCAACGCGGAGTATCGCGGCCGTCAGCAGGGAGAAGGTCGCCTGCAGCATCAGGCTGGATCCGGCGTACCTCCTGGCCTCCTCGCGATCCAACCGCTGCCGCTGAACGCTGTAGGGTATCGAGAGCAGGTTGGACTGCAGCTCGACAGCGCCAGCGGCGACGACGACGCCCAGGGCGTACAGCCCGAACTCTTCCCGTGAACAGGACCGGGCGACGACGACGCCAGTCAGAAAACTCGTCAGGCTGACGAGGGCCTGGTCTCCAAGCGCCTCGATGGCCCTGGAGTGCCTGGCGGCGGCTCCACCGAACAGCCGCCAGAGATCGACAGCGCTCCAGGCCAACCCTCTTGCTGCCGGCGCGGGCACATCACCTGCGTACTCGGGTCGCTGCTCCATCTTCGCGGCTTCTCTCCCGTCTCTAACCTTCCGCGACTCTCTTCAGCGACGACAGCCGGTTCTTCTCCGCAAGAAGAAAGCGCTTCGATTCGCGGAACACGCCTGCCGGACCCTGGCGACGCAGCATGAAGAGCGCTGTCTGCAACTTCATCCAGTAGAACCGATGGCGTTTGACTCGCACGCTGGTGGCGATGCCGTTGAAGAACACCCTGGTTCCAACCGCCCTGTTGATCTTCCTGGCGGCGGCGCCCAGATCTGTGTTCCGGCCATGGAGGATCCTGACGCTGTCGTTGATACAGCCCATCTGGCGAATCTGGCAGTTGTATTCGGGGCGCAAGGTGGCGACGCGGAGACTGCTCTCGTAGAGCGCCCGGCGCATTGGAGGCTGATCGAAGAGATATGGTCGCTGGTCGATACCCTCGTCATAGATCTCGAGGCAACGGTCGACCAACCGGCTGAACGCGTCGCTGCGCCGATACGCGATCACGCCGGTGTTGTACTCGGGGAAAGAGGCTGGAACGTCCTTGACGGGCTGAAGTTCAGAGTTCACGTCCTGCGCCATCGCGACGTCGAAACGGTCCAGCAGGCGAAAGAGCTCTCCCAGGTCGGCTGTGACGTGCGTATCGGTGTCGAGGAAGATCGTGCGTTCGAAGGGCGACCGCCGGAGACAGAGGATCTTGTCCCGGTACCCGCCCTCCTGGCGGTCGAGGACGACTACGTCGTCGAACGTTCCACCGGCATCGTCCCGGTCCGAGAACAGGACGACCTGTACGCCCGGCATGTGCTGTTTCAGCATCGCCACCGAGGCCGTCGCCTCCTCGATCCACTTACGCCCCGTGGCCACGTAAATGACGCCCTCTCGCGCGGTGTTCACCGGCGCCTCGCTTTGGCGCGATATGCGCCGCTCGTCCGTGTCGCTGTCGAGCCCCACTGCCTTGAAGGCGAGCCGAAACACCGGCGGGTTCTGGCCGGGGACCAGCAAGCGCAGGTACCGCCTGATTCCCACGCGCTGCCTGTATTCGCAGCGCAGCAGCTGTCGCCCGCCGTCCACCTTCCGGTTCAGCTCGTCCGCCCCGGCGCCTCGAACTGTTCTCAGCACGCGAGCGAGGTCCGCGGGATCATCAGCGCGGAACAGGAACCCGCAGCCATCGGCGCCCACGATCTCCGCCGCCCCGCCGGCATCCGGGACGATGACCGGCAATCCGGCAGCGAAGGCCTCGAGCACCGCGAGGCCGAACGGCTCGGTTGGGCACAAATGAAGCAGGGCCTCCGACTGGGCCAGTTCGTCCTCGATATGCGGCGTGAAGCCCGCGAGCCGAACGTTGAGGCCGGCGGCATCGATGCGCTGGCGCAAGCTGCCGTGGGCCGTTCCTGTCCCGTAGATTCGGAACTCGAGATCCGCGAGAGACGGCTCGGCTTCCAGGACATCGCAGAGCAGATCCACGCGCTTCATTGGGTCGAGCCGGGAAACCACGGCGATTCGCCGCACGCCGGACTGCGCGAATGGGGGACGTCGCTCGAATGCCGCGAGCCGTTCGTCGGAAAGGAAGTTGGGAATGACCGAGATCCGGTCTTCCCTGACACCATGTTGCAGCAGCTTCTCCTTGACGAATCTGGAGACGGCCACGATCGACAGCGGGAGTGGATTCAGCAGGCGCTTATGGCCATAGGAACCGGTATCGTCGGGCGACCCCGCGTGCACGACATGGAGATGGCGGAAGTGCCGGTTGAGCAGCATGCCGCTGCCAGCGGCCATCAGCGACTGCACGACACTAGTCGTCAGCAGTGCGGCCACACTGCCGTCTCGCAGCAGCCGGAACAGCACGAGCGTCATGCCGCGCTGTCCAGAGAATGGGATGGTTCTGAATCCAAGGGCAGCTGCCGCCTCCAACGCGGCTCCTGGCGGTGCGACCAACACAGGATCGAACTCGGCGCGAAGCCCGGTGAGGGTATCGAGGGCCATGCGCTCGGTCCCGTAGAGGTTGCCGCTGTGGAGGACGTAGACAGCCATGGGCGCCGGCGTGTGGCCGCGCCGCGGATCGCCGTTGATCCGGCGCGTCACGGAGGCCCGGCGAAGTCGCGGCCGGCGGAAGCCAGGCGGCAGGCGATGGGAGGTGCTCTTGCACATCTTATGGCTGCGCCTCGTCGCGTCGCGAAACCCCAGGCGTCGGGCGAGACCCGAGGAGACGGGATGGAAACCGTGCAGGACCACGCCATTCACGGCCTGGCGACCATCAGGTTGGCCGGCGCACCCGAGCAGGTCATGCATGCCGTCGTGGAAGGATTCGGAGCGTCGCAAGGGATGGCGGGGAGCCCGCCCGACGTGAGCGTCAGCTTCGTCCAGAGAATCCAAACCGATGGCCCCCTGAGGTACCTCGGCCTGAGCGAGGCCGCGTTCGACTCCAGCAGCTTCTACCTGCTCGACCGGGCCGGCGCCAAGAGCAGGATCGACTTCGACCGGTTGGGCAGCCCGTGCGAGATCGTGTGCGAGAAGGCCGTGCAGGCGGTGCCACTGCTCCTGCCGATCATCGGCTTGTGCCTCCTGCAGAAAGGCTACGTCCTGCTGCACTCGTCGGCGTTCGTCTATGGCGGCAAGGGAGTGGCCGTCGCCGCGTGGCGAAAAGGGGGCAAGTCGGAATTGCTCCTCCCGTTCATGGCTGCCGGCGCGCATTTTCTGGCCGACGACTGGACGATCGTCTCCAGGGACGCCAGGCTCTTCGGCCTTCCTGGCCCGGTCATGATGGGTGCCTGGCATCTGCATCATCTGCCCGTCTACTGGGACCGCCTGGAGCGTGGGCATCGCAGGCGCGCCCGACTGGTCGCGTGGTATCAACGCCTCTACCGGCGGCTGCCGAAGGCGATACGGTCGCTGCTCCGGCCCCGAAGCATCCTGGAGCCGCTGGCCAGGTCCGGAGGGGAGATGTCCCTCGTGCCGCTCGCATCCGCCCCGGAACGCGTCTTTCCGGGACATGTGTGGCAGGGGCCGGCGAGGCTCGACGTCCTGTTGTTCGGCAGTTCGGCTGAAGGACAGACCGAGGCCGTCCCGATTGCGCCGCGAGAGGTGGCCGAGCGGATGATCGCGTCGCTGGCGTTCGAACGCCGTCACTTCTTGGAAGCGTACGACCAGTTCCTCTTCGCGTTCCCGCACCGGAGAAACGACCACCTCGAAACCGCGCGCGACCGGGAACTCTCGCTGCTCTCGGAGGCCTTCACTGGCGTGCCCGCCTACGAAATCCGTCATCCCTACCCGGTGCCGCTCGGAGAGCTCTTCGAAGTTGCGCGGCCCTTGATCGTGCCGTGACCGAACGCCCGTCCCGCGCGCACGACCGTCCTCACTGCCTCACTGCCTCACTGCCCACTTCACTCCCTGCGAGCAGCACCACGTCGATGTTCCTTCTGATCCAGTCCCTGCTCGGCATCGCGACGGACGACCGCGTCCGGAGATCGCTGGCAATCCGCCGCATCCAGAGCAGCCATAAGAGCATTCGCCGATCCCGTTCATCGGTGGCGGGAAAGGGAAGGTCCGTGTTGTCCAGCACGGCGCGCTCGTCCGGGCGCCATTGGCCGCCTGACAGCAACGATGCGACAACCTCTCCGAACTCGTGGCCATCTGTGTACATGCGCCGGACCACCAGGAAGTGGAACAGGTCCAGTGTCCCAAGTTCGGCAGCGCCCGCCCGGTCCCAGTCGATGAGGCCGGTTACCGCACCCGACTGCGGATCCATCAGCACGTTGCCGAGCCAGAAGTCGCCGTGGACCCAGCCGGCTCTCACCGTCCGGTTCCACAGGCGCGCCCTTACCTCTCTACACACGAGGTCGAGACCAGCGGCATGCCCGCCCGGCCCACTTGTCTCTTCGGCGACGCGACGAATCCGGGCGAGGGGCCTGTCGACCCACTGCCGCAGGATCTTGTCGCCCACGACCATGGACGTGGCCGTGTGCCGATGCAGCGCGCTGAGCGCGTCCGCCGCGCGTTGCAGGAGAGCAACGGACACCCAGTTCTCGGTCTGCACGTTCCCGGCTCGACCGCGAAGGGCCTGCTCCGCGAAGAACGGGCAGCCCCCGTGGATGCCATGCGCCACCGGAAGCGGGATCAGCCGCGCGACCTGGCTCCCGGACACCGCGCGCTGAACGGCGGACAGATCGTGCTGCTGGCGCTCGAGGCAGCGGATCTCCCTTAGTGTCTCGGGCAGCATGAGAACAATGGCGGCCGGCTTGTCCGCGGGACCGACGCCGAGCACGACGCGCGCGCCGATCGGCGGACGCTTCGTGGTGATCGTCAGCGTCCTCTTGCCGGTCCACGCGCACCAGTGAATGGCCCAGTCGTATGGGCTCCCCGCGCCAGCGAGCGAGGCCAACTCCGGGAGGAGGGTGCGTGCCCGCCGGCGACCTTCCGCCAAGGCTCGATACATCAGCAAGCGGCGGCCGACACGGTACGGCGCCATTCGCTGCATGGCCTGCCGGGCCCCGGTCCACGCGGCGCTCGACGTCATGCCGTCGCAATCCTCGCCCGGAGGGCGCGCCACCATCGGGACTCGGTCAGCTCCGGGAACATCAGGTTGACGGCGAAGGCGCGTCGGCCGGTCCACAACAGGGCGATGGTGATGAAGGCGGCGAGCGGCGCCGCCACCCAGACGGCTGCCGGAAACGTGGCGCGCAGGCCTGTCAGCAGTAGCGGCACGCCGAAGAGCACCGCGTAAACGGGCCGGTAGGCTCGCTCGAAGGGCGAGACGGTCGTGTGTTTCCAGAGACCATACTGCTTCAAGAGGTTGTGGACGACCATGGTGCCGCAGGTACCAATCGCGGCGCCGGTGGCACCCCAGCGGGGTATCGCCACCAGGTTGACTGCCACGTTCAGGTACTGCCACCGCCACGTCGATGGAAACCGTGACGCGAAGCTTGTTGAACGTCTTCAGCGTCAGGCCGTTGAAGCCGAGCGCCGTGTTGACGAAGTAGCCGAAGGAGAGGAGCGTGAGCACGGGTGCCGAGTCGACATACCGCTCACCCGACACGAGGGCGAGCAGCGGCCGGCTGAAGCAGAAGGTGCACACGAAGATCGGAAACGTCAGGGCCGCCATCCAGATGGCCGTCTTCCAATAGAGGTCGGAGAGCCCACGTGAGTCACCGCGAGCATAGAGACCGGCGGCCGCGGGCAGGAACATCGCCGCGAAGCTGATCGTCACGGCCTTGTTGAGCTGGGCCAGGGGCAACACCCCCCGGAACGCCGCCACCGCATCGACGCCGCGAAAGTAGCCCAGGAGGATGGCGTCCGACGACTCCATGATCGACCAGACGATCACGGTGAGCGCCAGCGGTGCCGCGAAGCCCAGGAGCTCGCGAATCGGGTACGAGGCCGGCACTGACCGGTAATGGGGCCACAGTTCTTGCTTGAGAAGCGTTCGGCCCAGGGACCAGAAGTAGATCAACAGGCCGGCGACCGCAATCGCCAGGTACCCATACGCGAACAGCTGGATCGTCGTGCCGAACAGCAGGCAGGTGCCGACAAGCGCGATCCGAAGGACCGGCTTCACGAACGTGGTCTGTAGCAGGATGGCGCGCGTCTGCCCGAGGATCGCAAAGAGGCCGGTGACGAGGACGTCCAGACCTTGAACAGGGATCAGAAGGGCAAGAACGACGAGCAGCCGGAGCGCCAGGGGGTCGTCGATGAGTGGAACGCCGGTGAACGCGAGGGTGGACACGACGATCGCGGCGAGGGACCCGACGCCGGCGACGAACCCGAAGGCGACGACCACGCTGCCACGCACGGCGCCGAGGTGTCCCCGCTGGCGGAATATCGGTACCCAGCGGCCGAGAGCATTCGACATCTCGAAGGTCGTGACCGCCTGCGCCAGACCGACGATCGCGAGCGCATAGCTGAAGGCGCCGTAATCCGCCCGCGGGAACAACCGCAGCAGCAGGACGTCCGACAAGAAGATCGACGCGTAGGCGAGCGGTCTTCCCGCCAGAAGGGCCGTCGAGCGGCGGACGTGCTGAACGGCGGTGATCGCGCAGTCCGCCGGGGCGGACGTGTCGACGAGGCCGGCGCGCGGGATGCCCATCACCTGTTTCGTGACCTGTCCTGTCGGTGCGACAGCCGCTGCGAAATGTGCTGCATCACCTCGCGTCGCACGCATTCCGCCTCCCGCGTGGCGTCGATGGCGATCGCGTTCGGGATGCGGCGAGCAAGGGCGCTGAGATAGGCGCGCTGCGTTTCCAGCCACTCGGGGTCGGCCTCGCGCTTTCTCTCGAACATGACGTCGCCAGGCGCGTCGAGCACGAATACGAGGTCGGGGCAGGGACAGGCATGGGCGAGCAGCCAGTCTGCGCGGGAGCGTGCCCAGCCTCGAGGGCCGGCCGGAAGCTGGGCATCGAAGGTGTAGCGATCGAACACCACGACATATCCCCGCTCGCGGTACCACCAGCCGATCGTGTACCGCCACCACGAGGTGAGCACGCGGCGTGCGAAGCCCAGGCCCTTCAGCCGCATCAGCACGGGGCGCGTCGGCGCGCGGTGCCACAACCCCATGTAGACGTACTTGACCGGCACGTCGCACGAGCGAGCGATGCCGTCGGCCAGCGTGGACTTGCCCGCGCCGTCCGGGCCGAGCAGCGCCACCGAGATTCCCTGGGCCTTGAGTGACGAACGGGTCATGCGCTATTTCAACGTCACCGTGACAATCGCCGTGTTGCTGGTAAGCTTCCCGTCGCTGGCTCTCCACGTGAAACTGTCAGTACCTTTTCCGCCCTTGGTGGGCGTGTAAGTGAACTGCCCGGTGGACGCCGTGATGGTGGCGGTTCCTTTCTTCGGCGCCGAGACCAGCGTATAGCTCAGCGCGTTGCCGTCGGCGTCAGCAGCCGCCAACTGCCCGGTCACCGTCGCGCCTCCTGCCGACGCCACGGTGCTGTTCGAGGCCACAGGTGCGTCGTTCACCGGCGTGACCGTGATGCTCACGGTTGCCGTGTTGGACGTGCTGGTCGCATCGCTCGCGGTGAAGGTGAAGCTGTCGCTCCCGTTATAGTTCGCGGCCGGCTTATAGCTCACAGTGGGGGCTGCCCCCGTGAGCGTCCCGTGCTGCGGCTGCGAGGCGATCCTGTAGGTTGTCGCGTCGCCGTTTGCATCGGTTGCTGCGAGCGTGATGCCGACAGCGGTGTCCTCAGCCGTCGTCACGCTGGCGCTGCTGGCGACGGGCGGCTGGTTGGTCGAGTTGGGTGGCGCGCCGGCGGCGAGCGCCTGGATTTCGCTGGCGGACAGGGCCCGATTGTAGATGCGCGCCTCGTCCAGGTCGCCCTGGAACAGCCGGGTGCCGTCGCTGTGCGCGCCGATCCCGACGCTCAGCGTGTTGCCCGCAATCGACGCGGGACCGGGCAGCGCCGCCTCCTGCTGGCCATTCACGTAGAGCCGCATCGTCGTGCCGTCGTAGGTGCCGGCCACGTGCTGCCAGCCGCTGCCGTTCAGCGGGTAGGGGGTAGTGGCCGTCGCGCGGTACGTGTCGCCGCTGGTCCTCTGGTTCAACCGGAAGAAGACCGTGCCGCCCAGCGCCAGCGTCAGCTCGTAGCCGTCGGTGGTGTTGACCACGGCCTTGTTGATCACCGCCTGCGTCGCCGGAGCGCTCTTGCTCGTGCGCACCCAGGCGGCGAGTGTCAACGCCCGGGTCGGCATGAGGCTCGCCTGGTGCGGCACCATGGCCGCATCGGTGGTGCCATTGAGGCGGAGCGCCAGGCCCGCCTGGCCCGGCACCCACGTCGGGCTCCCGCTGAGCGTGCCGGTGTTGGACAGGCCCGACGCGTCCAGCAGTTGGGTGCCGCTGCCTTCGTCCATCTTCCAGGCACCCACCACGCCGGTTGCCGTCACCGTGAGCGTGTCGCTGCCCGTCAGCGCCCCGTCCGAGGCGGCCAGCTGCAGCACGTAGGTGCCGGGCAGCGTGAACGTCGCGGTCGTGCTCCGCGCCGCCGGGTCGGCAAACGTCACCGCCCCCGGCCCGCTCACCTTGCTCCAGGTCACTGTCACCGCGGCCGGCGGATTCGGCAGGCCGTCATCAGTCACCGTCCCGGACAGCGCGACACTGTCGGGTGCCACCACCGCCTGGTCCGCCCCGGCATCAACCACCGGCGCCCTGTTGGATCCGGCGACGCCGGCCACGGTCACCGTGAGCGTGTCGGTGCTGACCAACATGCCGTCCGATGCCGCCAGCCGGACCACGTAGGTTCCGGCCGTCGAGAAACTCGCCGTAGTCGACGCCGACGAGGGGTTCGCGAATGTCACTACCCCTGGTCCGCTCAGTGCCGACCACGATGTCGTTAGACCCCCCGGCGGATTCGGCAACCCGTCATCCGACACGCTGCCAGAGAGCGACGCCGCGGACGGCAGGGTCACCGACTGGTCCGGCCCGGCGTTGACCAGCGGTGCACCGTTGGTGGCGAGGAGCTGAATGTCGGACGCGGTGAGGACCGTGTTGTAGAGGCGGACGTCGTCCAGCCCCCCCTGCAGGGGACTGGTTCCGTCGGCCTGCGCGCCGATGCCCAAGGCGGCAGTCGAGGAGGCGATGGCGGCCGGGCCGGCGAGTCCTTGCCCCTGTTCGACGCCATTGACGTACAGGCGCATCACGGCTCCATCGTAGGTGGCGGCCAGGTGCATCCACGCCCCGGTCGTCTGAGACGTGGCGGCATTCAGGCGGTAGGTGTTGTCTCCGTTCAAGCGGAAGAAGGGGATGCCCTGGATGGACAGCGACAACTCGTAGGCACCGGCCTTCTTGAGCACGTACTGGGTCGCGACGCGTGAAGGGTTGACCCAAAACGCGAGCGTCAGCTTGCTCGGATTCAGGGTCGCCCGGTCAGGCGCGACCGCGTAGTCGGTGGTGCCGTTGAGGCTCAACGCGAGGCCGGCGTGTCCCGGGATCCAGCCGGGCGAGCCCGTGACCGCGGCGTTGTTCTGCGCGCCGGACGAGTCGAGCAGCGACGCCCCCCCGCCTTCTTCCATTTGCCAGTTCCCGACGAGACCCTTCGGCGGCGCGCCGTGGACCGCCCCCGTTCCGCTGTCGGTGAAGGTCGCGCCGGCGGCAGGCATGAACTGCCAGTCGTAGCTGGAGGCGTGCAGAGTGAGCTTGAGTACGCCGTGCGCACTGCTGTCCGCCACCTCGGTGATGGCCAGCTTCGTGGCTGCGGTCGCCAGCAGGGGGACGCCACCGGTGCCCACCACCATCTGCCTGATGCCATACGTGTCGTCCCGCGCCCCTGTCGGGCCCGCGGGCGCGAGGCGCTCGTAGTTGTGGATGTGACCGTTGAGGACGAGGTCCGCGCCGTAGTCGTACAGGGCCTGCCACAGCGGCTGCACCGCCGCTTCGCTCCAACTGGAGCTGAAACGCGGTTTGTGGAACATCGCGATGATGTTGTTCGTCGGGCTCGCCGCCAGGTCCGCGCGCAGCCACTGCTCCTGGGCCGACCCGACGGCGCAGCCGTTCACGTTCCAAAGGCCGTTCGGTCCGCACTCGCTGTTCAGCACGACGACGTGCCACGATCCGAGGTTATAGCTGTAGTAGCCCGTGCTGCGATCGCCCGCCTGGCCCGTTTGCGCGCCGACGCCGTTGAAGTAGTCGAAGTACCCGCTGGCGCCCGGCGTGTTGTATTCGTGATTGCCGGTCGCGGGAAACGTGCGCGCCTTGTGCCGGCCCCACGTCGGCTCGTAACAGGCGTTGAACGAGGCCAACGTTCCGTTGGGGTACGCGTTGTCCCCGAGTACGAAGACGGTGCCCGCCGTCGCGTCCAGCAACTGCGCGGTCGCCTCGGCGTCCGCGAGGCTGACTCCATTCAGGCAATCAGGCGCGACGTCGCCGGCGCCCACCAGCACCGGGTCGGTGCTGCCCGTCGGCGCCTGGCCTCCACCAGCCCCGTGAAGGCCGACGCCGAGCATCATCGTGAGCGCAGTCGCGACTGCCACGCAGAGCCGACGGAATCGAGGCGGCACCTTCATGATCACCCTCGCTGCTGTTCCAGCGCCGGTCACAAGACTGCTTGACGCGCTGCCGCGTCAGCCCGGGCGCGGCATCCCCTTCACGCGAGTGTCGTCTTCTGCTTGCGTTCGAACGCGTCGGGTTCGGCGACGCGCGAAGCGTCGGCGGGCAGCCTGCGGGAGTTGGCTGTCGCGCGCCAGACCTGAACCAGGGCGAGCCAGACGAACAGCGGGTTGTTGACGAGGTAGCGGCGCCACAACCGGCGCGGTTCGCAGCCCAGGCGGAACAACCATTCGAGGCCGGATCGCTGCATCCAGCCTGGCGCCTGGGGCTTGAGGCCGGCGTGGAAATCGAACGCCGCTCCGACGCCGATGAGCACGGCCGCATTGATGCGTCCGACGTGCTCGGCCATCCAGACCTCCTGTTTCGGCGTACTCAAGCCCACCCAGACGATGTCAGGTTGGCTCTGATTGATGCGGCGAACGATCTCGTCGTCATCCTGCGGGGAGGGAAGGTGGAATGGCGGCGAACAGGTTCCCGCAATCGCCAGGCCGGGAAACCGCCTCCGCATGCGACGCGCGAGCAGGTCGGCGACTCCCTCCTGTCCGCCGAAGAAATAGTGACGGTAGCCGGTCATCAGCGATCGCTCGCAACACGCCAGCAGCAGGTCGGGGCCGTAAACGCGCTGCGTGGCGGGGAAGCCGCTCCGGCGGCTCCACCAGACCAGCGGCATCCCGTCCGGCGTGACGAGCCCCGCCGAATTGTGAATCTGACGCAACCGCTCGTCGCGCTGGCTTTCAATTACGCCGTGCACGCCGGTGACGCAGACGTACTCTTGTGCGCCGGTGGTGATCCAGTCGTCGATCGTCCCCAACGCCTGGTCCATCGTGACCGCGCTGACGCCGACGCCGAGCACGTCGACACGCGGGTGCAACCCGTCTTCACGCAACAGCATGCCGCGCCTCCGCCGCCGGTCGCATCGTGCACTCCACTTGTGCCTCGATCCAGCGATAGGTGCGTTCGATTCCCTGCTCGAGCGAGATCGCCGGCTCCCAGCCGAGAACCTGTCGTAGACGGGTGTTGTCGGAGTTGCGGCCGCGAACGCCTTGCGGGCCCGGCACGTGACGCTTCTCGAGCGTGACACCCGCGGCGGCAAAGACGAGGTCAGCCAGTTCGTTGATGCTGATCAGCCGGTCCTGCCCCAGATTGAGCGGTTCCCGGTAGTCCGAGTCCATCAAGCGGCGGATACCGGCGACGCAGTCGTCGATGTAGCAGAACGAGCGCGTCTGCTCGCCGTCGCCCCAGATGTCGATCTCGTCGGCGCCGGTCAGCTTTGCGATCGCCACCTTGCGGCACAACGCCGCCGGGGCCTTCTCGCGGCCGCCATCCCACGTCCCGACCGGGCCGAAGATGTTGTGGAAGCGGACGATCCGCGTCTCCATCCCGTACTCTTCCCCGTAGTGGAGGCAGAGCCGCTCGGTCACGAGTTTCTCCCAGCCGTACGCATCCTGCGGCTGCGCCGGATATGCGTGTTCCTCCTTCAGCGGCGTGACATCGGCTTGCATCTGCCGGTATTCCGGATACACGCACGCCGACGAGGTATAGAGGTAGCGCGAGACGCCGTTGGTCCGCGCGGCATCCAGCGTGTGCGTACTGATCAAGAGGTTGTTGTGCAGGATCTCCGCGTGATGGGAGGAGATGAAGCCCATTCCCCCCATGTCCGCCGCGAGCGCATACACCTCGTCTATCCCGCGCGTGGCCTCGAGGCATTCCGGCCAGCGCCGCAAGTCGCAGGTCTCGAACTCGTCCGCGTCGGTACGGCAGAACTCGGGGTATTTCAGGTCGGCACCGCGCACCCACGCCCCTTCCCGTTTCAGTTGGGTGACCAGGTGGTGTCCGATGAATCCGCCCGCCCCTGTCACCAGGACCCGCTTCCTAGATTCCCGCGCCACTGTCATCGTCCCCTCCGTACAAGTTCGTGAGCAATTTGCCCGCTGAGGCCGCCTTCAGGCCGCCCCCGTTCCCCGAAGCACCGCCGGCACGGTCGCAGCGAGCACCTCGAGATCGAGCTGCAGCGACCAGCGGTCGATGTACTGCAGGTCGAGGCGGATCCATTCGTCGAAACCGATCCCGCTTCGGCCGCTGATCTGCCACAGGCAGGTGAGGCCCGGCCGGACGCTGAAGCGCCGCATGTCCGCTGGCCGCGTGATGCGCGCCACGTCGCGCAAAGGGAGCGGGCGCGGTCCGACCAGCGACATGTCGCCGCGCAGGACGTTCCAGAGTTGCGGCAGCTCGTCGATCGACGTTCGGCGCAGGAAATGCCCGATCGGGGTGAGGCGGGGATCTTGCGCGATCTTGAAAACGGGCCCGTCCGCTTCGTTGTGCGCCTCGAGCGCCGCCTGGAGGCGTTCCGCGCCGGCCACCATCGTGCGCAGCTTGAACATCCGGAAGCGGCGCCGGTTCAAGCCGTACCGCTCCTGCACGTAGAAGGCGGGGCCGCGGCTCGTTGCCTTGATGGCCGCCACTGCGGCGAGCATGACCGGAGAGAAGACCACCAGGGCTGTCATCGCGCCCGCGACGTCCAGCAACCGCTTGACGGCCAGGCGCCAGCCTTCGGGCGCCACCTGCATCTCGACCAGCGGGGGCAATCCGGCGCCGTGAACAATGGGTCGGGCGATGTGCATGTCGAAGATGTCAGCGTGATAGGTCGCCTTCACACCGACTCGTTCGCACACCCGAAGGGTCTCCTGGATATGTGGGTACCGGGACTTGACCGGCAACCCGACGTAGACCTGGTCGACTTGGTCTCGCACGAGAATCTGCTCGAGCGTCTCGAGCGAGCCGAGCGTGCGCCGCCGGACAAATGGGCTGCCTTCCGCCGGGTCCGTGTCGACGAATCCCAGCAACTCGTATTGCGCGCTCCGATCGGCGAACAGTTCTCGATGGATCCGCAACGCCTGCCTGCCGGTCCCGACAATCAGTACGCGGCGTCGCTCGCGGCGCCCGCCAGGCGCATGCGGACGAAGCGTACCGAGCGACCGCGAGGCTCGCGGCGGCGACCAGCCAGAAGCGGAGCAGAGAGGAGGCGACAAACGCCCCGCTCGTGCTGGTCAACGGGACGATGTCCGCAACAGCGGTCGCGAGGGTCACACCCGCGAGCGCCCGCCGCATCTCGTCGCCCCAGCTTCGCAGGCGCGGCGCATCGTACAGGCCGACGAAGATGAACACGGCGAAGGTGCTCGCCGTAAAGACAGCCAGCAGGATGACGTTCTTCAGGGTCACCCTCATCGACAGGAATTCATCGAGCCCGTGCGGCATCCGATCGCCATTGGTGGCGACCAGGACGGCGATCAGCGCGGACGTCACGAGCGACACGTCGAGAGCCGCGACGAATCGCCAACCCGGGATGCGAGACGGGACGGAGCTCGCGGGACGCGGTTGGCTTCCGATGCGCTCAGTTGGCGACGTCGTGACGTTCGGCAGCTCGCAGGCCGGGTCGAGGGAACCCAGGGCCAGCGTTCGATCTGACATAGCTTCGCCCTCTGGCTTACAGGCGCTGTGCGTGGGTGACTCTTACAGCCGGCTGTAAATGCTCGCCGGGATCGGGTATTCCCAGTTGACGAGCGCGACCCCCAGGAGCCGCGCGCCACTGGCGTGCAGCGTCTCCGCCACGCTGCGAGCGACGTCCCGCCTGGTTCCACTCTCATCGACAACGAGCACGACGCCATCGACCAGGAGCGCGAGGGCGCTCGGTTCGTCGGCCCCACCCGTACCCGGGCCATCCACCAGGACGTAATCGAACCGGGCGGCCAGATCCGCGAGCCAGCGTCTCGGGTCTTCGAACGCCGGACTCGTCGAGAGCTCGCCGGCCGAGGCGCGCCAGAAGGTGCTGCCCGCCGGTTTCGCCACCCGAAACAGCGGTCTCGGTCCCGAAGCGCGGACCGGATCGGCCGGTGCGAGGTCCATCGAGCCCGGGGTGCCCGCCTCCACGAGGCAGACCGTCCTGGAGGTGTGCGTGGACAACAGGGCCGCTGCCTGCCGGCACGTCGATGTCAGGTCCGGTGCGCCATCGGCGCCGCACATCAGGACCGACTTCACTCCGGCGCCAACAGGGGCCGGGAGGAACAGGCGGCGGAGGAGTCCGACGAGCTGCGTACGAGCCTGCGGTGGCACCTGGTCGCCCTCCGGCGGGATCTGATTCCCCGCGTCACCCGCCCACGCCTCGCGTAAACCGCCGGCGACGTCCTCGTTCAGCGACCAGGGATCCTCGCCGGACTCCACCGCCGGCCCCTGCGCTCTCTGGCGGTCGTAACCGTCTGCGAAGAACTGGTCGCTGGTCATGTGCAGCGCAGCCCTGCGGCGCGCCTTCGCCACTCGTGTCATTGTCCGCCTCGCCCGGCGACCGCGCCGCCAGCCAGCACACCGCTCGGATCTTGTTCGGTTTGGGCGCGCATGCCGCTTCGAACGCCCCACTCCCGCGCTGTGGACAGCCGGGACAGGATGGCGGGGCGCGGCCAGGCATGGTGCGCGGATTGGCCGGCGCCGCTTGCCGCGAGATCCAGATCGCCGCACACCTCCTCGATCAGATCGCCGCCGACCGGCCGAACTCCCTCGGCAAAGCCGGCAAGGAGAGCGTTGTCGCAGATGACGCTGATCGTGCGCGGAATGCCCGCCGAGGCCTCGTGCACGGCCAGGACCGCGTCGCGGGTGAAGATCCTGGCGGGATCCCCTCCTGCCATGCGTAACCGTGCCGCGATGTAAGAGGCGGTCTCCCGGACAGCCAGCGGTGCCAGCTCGCAGCGCAGGACAATGCGTTGCTTGAGCTGCCGCAAGGCTCGGTCGTTCAGGCGGTCGGCAAGTTCTGGCTGGCCCGCCAACACGAGCGGCAGCAGCTTCACCGTGTCCGACTCGACGTTGGCGAGCAAGCGCAACTCCTCGAGCAGTTCATGTGACAGGCTCTGCGCTTCGTCCACGATGAGCGCACTCACCTGGCCGCGGTCGTGACGCTCCCGAAGGCTGTCCTGCAACTCCCCGAGCAGGGCCGCCTTGGAGCCTGCCGCCTCCGGGCGAAGGCGAAAGCCACGGGCGAGCACTTCGAGGAACTCCGAGCGAGTGAGCGTGGGGTTGTTGATATACACCCACCCTTCGTTCGAGGCATCACCCGGTCGCAGCTTCAGCGTGAGCGCCTTGCGCAGCAGCGTCGTCTTGCCCGTTCCCGCCTCTCCCAGGAGGAGCGTGATGCTCTTACGGGCCGAAATCCCGTATTCCAAGCTGCTCAACGCCTCCTCGTGCGACGGCGTGAGGACGAGGTATCGCGGGTTCGGCGTCACCTCGAAGGGGCACTCGCTGAGGCCGAAGTAGCGTTCGTACATGGTTGTTACCGCGTCAGCGACGCAGGAAGGGTGGCGAGCACCGGGAGTTCGAGCACCCGTTCGACCTCGGCGCGTGTGCGGAAGCGGGGATTCAGGTACTCGAGCAGGAACGCGACGGCCAAGGCGAGGCACAGCGCGATCACCAGGCCTGCCAGGAGAAGGAGCGCCCGATGACCGCTGGAGGAGGGGGGTACGCCAGGGTTCTCGGCAATCGTGACGTTGGCGATACGGCGCCGGTCGAGCGCCTCGGAGATGCGCGCCTCTTCCGCCTTTCGGCGGTACAGAAGGTAGCTGTCCTCGGCCGACTTCACCGCGCGCAGCAGTTCCTGCTGGTTCGCATCCTGCTCGTCGAGGACTCGGGCGCGGACCTCGTACTCGCGAATCGTGGTGGCAATGGCGCGCGCGCGCGCGTCCAATGCCTGGCGTTCCGCCTGCACGCGAACCAGCTCGTTACTCAACCACTGATGGGTCGGGTTCTGGTCCGTGGCCTCGTTCTTCATGGGGGACTGTTGCGCCCGCGCGAGGGCGGCACGCGCCTGACCCAGCTGCTGTTCGAGCTCCACGGCCGGCGGATACGTCGGCGCGAACTTGCGGAGCATCTCCGTGCGCCGCAGTTCGAGGTCCAGGACTCTCGACGTCAGCTGGCTCATGAGCGCAGGGTTCTCCTCCGTGCGCTGCTGCGTCACCTGGCGTTCCGGGGTCGCGGCCATCTCCTCGCGCAGGGCCACGAGCCGCTGGTTCGAGTCGGCGATCTGCGCGCGGACCTGTTCGAGACCCGCCTCGAACTCGCCGAGCTTCTGGATCGTGGCGGCCTTCTCGGAGGCCGCCGACACCACGCCTGCTTCCTTGCCGAATGCGACGAGCCTGCCTTGCGCGCTTCGCAGTTCGTCTCCCAGGCGGTCCGCCTGCTGTGTGAAGAACTGATAGGCGCCCGGCGACCCGAACACCTCGAGATGCTTCTCCAGGTACAGCTCCCCGAGCGTCGACAACACGTGCGCGGCCGTCTGGGGGTCCGGGGCCGTGTAGGCGACCTCGATGATCGCGCTCTTGCGCACGGCCGACACGTCGAGCGACGTTGCCAGCGCGGCCGCTTTCTTGGCCACCATCCGCTGGTCGGCCCTCTGCGCGGGAGCGCCAGGCACGAGACCGGCGCCCAGGACGACCTGTTCCAGGAGATCGCGGCTCTGGAGCAAGGCGACTTCCGAGTTGATGTCGCTGTCCGTCACCACACCGTCGCCTTGTCCCGCCACGCCGTTCACCGGCTCCACGCGATCCCGTTTGACGAGGATCTTCATCTCCGCCTTGTAACGGTCAGGCCATGCAAACGCGACGATGGCGACGAGGGCGGCGAGGGTCAGAAAGCTGGCCAGCGCCGCACGCCGATGACGGAAGACCGGTCGAACCAGGTCACGACGAGTCAGGACGTGACCTGGGAGGGGGATCAACTCGACTGACTGGGGTGTCATGGGGCGACTACCAGGAGAGCGGGTTCACGTAGAAAGAGATGGTCGGCTTCGGCAGATACGGCGCGATCTTCGCAAAGCCGCTCTTCGGAATGAAGAGCGTGTCGCCGGCGCGGAGGACCGGGTCTTCGCTCACGTTCCGCTTTTCGTACATCTTGCTGACGTTCACGCGCTTGACATCCACGAGGTCGTTCCCGTAGCGACGAAACAACACCACGTCCGAAAGCTTCGCTCCGGTGACGTTGCCCCCGGCGATGGCGAGAGCCTGGGTCACCGTCGTCGCGCCGCGCAAGTCGTACTTGCCGGGACGCGCGACCTCGCCACCAACGACGAAATACGGCTTCTCGAATTCCTTGAGGACCAGCGTCACCACCGGGTCCCGGAGGATCTCCTCGGTACGCTTCGATGACCTCGGCTTTCAACTGGGGCACGGTCCGACCGGCAGCCGGGATGTCGCGAATGCCGCGGAGGGAGATGTACCCGTCCGGCTGCACGGAGACGGTTTGATTGAACTCCTGGACGTAGGGAAACGCGAACTCGATCACGTCCCCCGGCGTGATGCGATAGCGACCGCCCGTGAACAAGTTGAAGAGGGCTGCCCTGTCGGCCTGGACGCCGGCGTCAATCGCCGGCTGCGGCGCACCCGTCGGGGAATGGGACTGCGCTGACGCCCGCATCATCGGGACGAGGGCGCCTGCCAGCAACCCGACGAGGAGCCACGGATGTCGATTGACGTGCATTGGGTGCTGTGGCGACATGGGAGGTCAGTCTAGGACGATGCGCGATCGCGCACCATCCAACGGCGATCTCAATTTGAGGGGGATTAAAGCGGGTGGCCGGGTAGGACCGCAGTCCTACCCGCGCGTCTTCGGGCGTTCGCGCTACTCGCCCGGGGTCAGGTCAGGCAGCACGCCCCGGCGGATCACCGGGCTTCTGTCCGCGGCTTCCGCCCGCCTCGGTTCCTGGTCCACGTGATAGAAGCGGGCTTGCCCGGCGATGCCATCCGGCGACGTAAACAGGTCGTGGCGGAACGCGTAGACCGCCAGCTCGAAGCGGTCGGCGAGACCCAGCTTGCTGAGGATCGAGGTGACGTGGTTGCGCACGGTTGCCTCGCTGATGAACAGCTGCTCGGCGATCGCGCTGTTCCTGAGGCCTTCAGCCACCTTGCCGACGATCTCCCGCTCGCGTTTCGTGAGGCTCTCGATCTTCACCGCTTCGGGATCGCGGCCTCGCCTCAATACCCGCGCGAACACGCTGGCGGTATTGGCCCGATCCAGCCACAACTCGCCCGCGTGGACCTTCCGGATCGCCCGCACGAGGAGCTCTGCCGGCTGGCTCTTCGTCACGACGCCCGAAGCGCCGAGTTCCATCGCGCGCACGCACAGATCCGGCGCGGTGGCGTCCGTGAAGACCAGGATGCGGCTGTCGCATGCCTTGCCGATGACCCCGACTGCCGCCATGGTCACGGCCGGGGCGTCTGGATCGACGATCACGAGATCGACAGGTTCTCTGGTGACCATCGCGACCGCCTCATCTACGGAGAGGGCTTCGCCAACGATCTGTAATCCTTCGCACTTCTCCAGCAAACACCGAAGACCCGCACAGACCACGGGATAACTGGCCACCACAACGAGCCGCACGTCTTCCGCCTTCATGGGTTCCTTCGTCTCCTGAACGCCGCCGCCAGAGCTGAAACAGAGGTTCGGCCTTGTGCAATCGCAATGACCTCAACGCTTTCGGCGTACCGGTCGAGGCCATCAACATGCGGCGACCATTCTCGTCAACTCTCACTGGGACCTTGATCCCAGCCCTTCCTGTCCGCGGTGCGGCCGGAAGTCACGCGCAAATTAGGACCCTCGTCTCATGGTGTTTCACGCGGGAAAGATTAGAGTCGGTCAGTACTGACGTAAGGCGCCGTCCGAGCGTGGCCCGCCGCCCAGTTGCGTTTCCCGACTCAGGTGACGTGATCCACAACTCGGCAGCCGTGCCTGTGAGGGATCGATGTCAAGAGCGATAGGAAGAATGGTCTCCAGGAACGGAGAGGGACGGGAGGACATTGCACATGACGCGTTACAGTGGCCACCCGGCCCGGACGAAGCGGCACAGGTCCTCGATCTCAGCGGCCAGAGCGCGAACTGTAGCGAACCTGCCGGATCCATCGACGCACCCGCGGGATCCATTATTTTGGGACAGCCGGCGACGACTGCCGGGCGCGAGAGGCCGCCGCTGAGGGCCGAAGCCGCTCGACACGCCAAACCGGCCCCCCTCCGCTCCTCGGGCGGGCTGCGAGATCACATCTGGCCCTCGTTCGGCCGCGCGGGCGACGCGTTAACCCGCTGGTCGACGACACGGTACCTTGGCCTCGCCATGCTCGGTGTTGTCGCGCTCGGCACGGCCGTCTTCCTCGCGCGCGGTGTGCTGTGGCGACCGGGCACGGCCGCGCCACCCGTTGCGGCTGCCTCAGCCCGGCCGGAGAGCGACGTTGGAACGGCGGGCAAGAGTGGCATCGAGACTACCGGCAAGAGCGGTCTGGCCGCGCGGGGCGTCGCGGACGCGTCCTCGACCATCGACTACGCCGCGTCCCCCGGCCGCCTCAGCGTCGAGACCCAACCTGCCGGAGCGGCCGTCCTCGTCGACGGCACACGGCGTGGTCTGTCTCCCATCTCGGTCACCGGCCTGACGGCCGGGAACCACGAGGTGCTCATTCGGACGCGTCATGGCGAGCTTCGCCAACGGGTGCGCCTGGCCGCCGGCGAGTCGGTCTCCGTCGTCGTGCCGCTGGCGGCCGTCCCCACGTCGGCGCCGCCACCGGTCGCATCGCGCGCCGCTGACGCCTCGCTCGTCGTGCGGGCACCGGTTGAACTCCGGATCTTCGAGGGCGAGCAACTGCTCGGCACCAGCGCGATGCAGCGCGTCGGGCTCACAGCCGGCTCGCACGCCTTGACGCTCAAGAACGACGATCTCGGCTTCGAGGAGGCGCGCACGGTCTCCGTCTCACCGGGAAAGCCAACGGTCTTGACGGTCCAGATGCCTGCTCAACGGGTGGCGGTGAACGCCATGCCATGGGCGGAAGTCTGGGTTGACGAGCGCCGCGTCGGCGAGACCCCCCTCGGGGCGCTGAACCTGCCTATCGGCCCGCACGCGATCGTGTTCCGGCATCCCGAGCTGGGCGAGAAGACAGTTCGGCTGGTGGTGCGTGGCGACGAACCGGCCCGCGTCAGCGTGGACATGCGGAAATGATCAAGGAAAACCGGCGAGGTGCGGAGATGAATGCGAACCAGCCGCGCGTACGTCACGACCGTTGCGGGCGGATCGCCGGGGCTCTGCTCGTCCTCGGCATGGTCGCGGTGCCCTGTTTCGGTTGGCCCGGCGGCCTGGAGGATGCGATCTCCCTGTACCAGGACGCGCGCTACGGCGAGGCGCTCGCCGTGCTCGACGGCCTCGACGGCGGCGCCGCCGCATCGACGGCTGCTGCTGCGGAACGGGTCACGGAGTACCGGGCACTGTGCCTGCTGGCGCTCGATCGGGGCGACGAGGCGCGGGCGGCCATCGAGAAGTTGTTCGAGAAGCGACCCGACTACCGCGCCTCGTCGCGCGAGTTTCCGCCGCGGTTCCTTTCCGTCATTCAACAGACGCGAACCGTCATGCTGCCGACGCTGGTGCGGGCCGAGTACCGCCAGGGGAAGGCCAGCTACGACGAGAAGGCGTACCCCGAAGCCGAGGTGCACTTCCGCAAGGCGCTGCTCCTCCTTGATGACCGCGAACTGCCGCCCGCCGCTCGCGACTCGCTCACCGATCTTCGCGACCTGGCCAACGGCTTCCTCGCGCTGATCGAGAAGAGCAGGGCCGAGAGCGCGCCGCCGCTTCCGCCGCTGGCCGCCGGTCTTTCGCCCGACGTCATACGAGGCAATAGCGTGTACGAGTCAGGCGACACACGGGTGAGGCCTCCCGTGATCGTGCGACAGCAACTGCCGGAGTGGCGATCCGTGGGCGCGGAAAACGAGTTCCTGCGGCGGGCGCGCGCGAGGGGCGTGATCGAGGTGCTGATCGACGAGAAGGGCCAGGTCGTAGAAGCGCGCTTGAGGAGCCCGGTCCACCCGCTCTACGATTCGCGGCTCCTGGCTGCCGCCCGCCACTGGCAGTATCGGCCGGCAACGAGGGACGGCGCGCCGGTGCGCTTCCGCAAGGTCATCGAGGTACAGCTCGGCAGTCCCGAGACGCCGTAGTCGCGGATCGACAGGCGGGACGCCTGTCCTACGGAATCGACAGGCGAGACGCCTGTCCTACCGGACCAGGGGCAGCTCCACGAAGCTGGTCTGGCCGGGCGCGTGGTAGATGCGCTGTTCCGTCTTCCGGTAGTCGGACGGCTTCGCCCAGAAGATGTTCGGGACGAACGTCTGCGGGTTGCGGTCGTACAGCGGGAACCACGAGGACTGCACCTGCACCATGATCCGGTGGCCCGGCAGGAACACGTGGTTTGCGGTCGGCAGCGGCCACCGGTACAGCAGCGGCTGGCCGGACGGGATCGCCTTCGGGGTCTCGAGGCTCTCGCGGTAGCGCCCGCGGAAGATGTCCGCCGACACCATCAACTGGTATCCGCCCATCGCCGGCTGGCCGGCCACTTCGTCCGGGTAGACGTCGATCAGTTTCACGACCCAGTCCGAGTCGCTGCCGCTCGTCGACGCGACGAGGTTCGCAACCGGGCGCCCGCTGATCTTCACCGCCTGCGTAAGCGGTTCCGTTACGAACGCAAGGACGTCCGGCCTCCCAGACGCCTCTCGCTGGTCGCTCACGAGCCACTGCGACCATTCCGGCCCGCCCGACACCCCGACCGGCCGCGGCCGATAGGGGACCGGCTTCGACGGGTCGGACACGTAGGCGTCGAAGGCGGCGTCTCCGGCCTTCGGCTCCGCGTAACCGAGCCCGAGGCCAGCCGAAAGGTACAACGGAGTCGCCTGCACGGAGCACCCGCTGGTGCAGCCGGACGGCCAGGCGGTCAATCGGCGCCACGTGTTGGTGCCCGTCTCGAACGCCGTGACCGGCGCCACATCGGCCTTCGGCGCGCCGTCTCTCAGATACTGATCCAGGAACGGCCGCAGGATGTGCTCCCGGAAGTACAACCCGGTGTCCGCGTTGAAGCGGATGGCACCCAGCGCGCTGCCGTCGCCGATCTCCTGGCCGTGATACCACGGTCCCATGACCAGGAACACCTTGTCGTTGTTCGCGTCCTTCGGCTCGATCGCCCGGTATACCGCCGGCGCGCCGTAGATGTCCTCCTGGTCCCAGAGGCTGTGGACCAGCATCACGGGCACCGCGAGCGGCTGCGACCCGAGGATCGTGTCCATCGCCTGCTGCTGCCAGAACGCGTCGTACGACGGGTGCTCGAGCAGCTTGCGCCAGAACCCCAGCTGCTCCATGCCGTGCTGGCGACCCAACTCGCCAGCCGACCCCGCGCGCAGGTAGAGGTCGTAGTCGTCGTAGTAGCCGCTCCACCACTTGATTTCCGACTCGCGCGACGCCTGCTGGTCGTAGATATAGGGGATCATCTGCTGGCGGAACGCGCCGTTGTGGAACCAGTCGTCGCCCATCCAGCCGTCCACCATCGGGTTCATCGGGACGGAGACCTTGAGCGCCGGGTGCGGGTTGACGAGCGCCATCAACGGGAGGAACCCGTCGTAGGAGATGCCGATGATGCCGACGCGGCCGTTGCTCTCGGGGATGTTCTTCACGAGCCAGTCGATCGTGTCGTAGGTGTCGGTCGCATGGTCGACGGAGGTGGGGTTCAGTGGGCCGTGGAGCGGCCGGTTCATCACGTAATCGCCCTCGGAGCCGTACTTGCCGCGCACGTCCTGGACGACACGGATGTAGCCGCCCCCGACGATGACCTCCGTCGCGTTGTCGTAGCCGAAGAGGCTCGGCCCCAGGTGCGGGCTCTGGGCGTGCGTGGTCAACACGGTCGCGTTGTACGGCGTGCGCGTGAGGAGAATCGGCGCGCCCTTGGCGCCGCGCGGCACGAGGACGACGGTGTGCAGGCGGACGCCGTCGCGCATCGGGATCATGACCTCGCGCCTGGCGTAGTCGAAGCCGGACTCGGCCGGCTGGAACTTCGGCGGCATCTCGCTGGGCAGGCCTGTCGGCTGCTGGGTGGCGCTCGCCGGCGGCACCGCTCCGGCCGGCTTCTGCGCGGCGGCCCCCGACTGGGCCCGCGGCGGCGCCGGGGACCAGAGGGCGGCCAGGACGAGGGCGATCAGCACCGTCGAGAGGACGCGCGCGCGATCGGTCGGCTTCATGTCGGCTCCAGTTGACCTGATTGGGATTACGCTATCACAGCTCGGGCGGCCGGCTGACTGGAGCCCAACATGCTGTTCACCCTCGACCTGGTTGCGGGCAGGGAAGGGCAGTACCGCGTGCGGTTGATGGACAACAAGGACGATTGGGACTGCGCCTATCCCGGCGTCGAAGTCCTGCCGGATGGCACGTTCGTCACGACCACCTACGGGCACTGGGACGCCGGCAAGGAGCCGTACATCGTCAGCGTGCGGTTCACGCTGGCGGAACTGGACGCGAGGGTAAGGCAGGAGCGCTGACGGCAAAGCTGGAGCTTTGCCCCACGCCTTCGACGGCCCGCGAACCGGCTGAAGCCTCGTGCGACGAGGGCTTCCGACGGCCCATCTACATCTCGCGAAGCGCCGTGACCACCGGCAGCCGTATAGCGCGGATGGCGGGGAGCAGCCCGCCGAGCAGCCCGAGCACCAGCGACCAGGAGAGCCCTTGCCACAACAGCGCGGGCGTCACGCGGAACGCGAACGCCAGCGTGCTCATGCTCTGCCAGTTCATCGTCGCCGCTTCGTAGCCGTTGAAGCCGACGTACGCGACGCCAGCCCCCAACGCTCCGCCAACAACGGCCAGGAGAATGGACTCGGCGAGAACGGAGACGACCACGGCGCCGCCGTGGAAGCCGAGCGCGCGCAATGTCGCGATCTCACGCGTGCGGGCAGCCACCGCCGAGTACATCGTGTTGAGTGCCCCGAAGACGGCGCCGACACCCATGAGGCCCGCGATCGCGTAGCCCAGGACCGTGATGATCGTGTAGATCACGCGCGACTGTGACGCGTAGTACTCCTGCTCGCGCATCACCTTCACCTTGAGCCGCGGGTCGGTCGTGAGGCCGTCCTTGAAGGCGTCGAAGATGCCAGGGGAGGTGAGCCGCGCATAGACGGCCTGCCGGCTGTTGCCCCGGCGATAGAGCGGTGCGAGGACCTCCGCGTCGCACCACAACTCGGAATCGGGAACGGTGCCGCCGCTGTCGAAGACGCCGACGATGTGCCATTCGTTCTGACCGAGCTTGAGCCGCGACCCGACCCCGATTCCGCTGTACTCCTGCGCGGCGGAGCGGCCGACGACGATCTCGTTGCGCCCGGGTTCGAAGCGCCGGCCGTGCAGCATGCGCACGCGGCGCACGTCGAAGGCGGTGGCGCTGACGCCGCGGAGGGGCGCCTGCGCGCTCGTCCCGCTGCTCTTCTTGATCAGGTCGACGATGACGAAGAGCTCCGCCGAGGCGGCCTTGCCGGCCGCGGTTCGTGCGATCTGCGGCGCGTCCTCGATGACCGTGACGTCTTCGCGCATGAGGATGCTCGTCATCTCGGCATCCGAGCCGGCGCGCATCACGATGACGCTGTCGGGAGCGCCGGTGTTCGCCATCGTCGCCCGAAACCCCTCGGCCATCGACAGTACCGCGATGAGCACGCCGACGACGCCCGCCATGCCGACAATCGCCACGGCCGACGGCGCGGCGCGGGCGGGGAGCGTCCGGAGGTTCATGAGCGTCACGGCGGCGATCTGGCGGAAGCTGGAAAGGCTCATGGCTCACGCCCTCCGCAGAGCGTCCACGATCCGCAGGCGCATGCCGCGAATCGCCGGGAAGATCCCGGCCACCAGGCCGAGCCCCAGGAACAAGGCGACGCCGAAGGCCATCGAGCGGCCCGGGATGAAGAACCCGGGCAGCAGGCCGCCGGTCGGATCGCCAAGAGAGGCCACCCACCAGGCGATGGCCAGGCCCGCGGCGCCGCCGGCCGCCGCGACCAGGCACGACTCGAGCAGGACGAGCGTCAGGATGCGGCCGTCGGTGAAGCCAAGGGCCTTCAGCACCGCGAGCTCGCTCGTGCGCTCGCGCACCGACTGCGCCATGGTGTTGGCGACGCCGAGCAGCAGCGTGAAGAAGACGGCGGCGCCGATGCTGCGGACGATGAAACCGATGTCGCCGACCTGTTTCGCGAAGGCCTGGGCAAACGCCTTTTCGGTCGTGGTCTTGGTTTCGGCCGGCGAGTTGGCGAACTGCGCGTCGAGGCGCGCGGCGATCGCCGGCGCCTTCGCGGGGTCGGCGATGCGGACGTACGTACCAGCCCACGTTGCCCTCGCCGAACAGGCGCGACTCGTCCAGGTACTTGTAGTGGAAGAAGAACTGGCTGGTGTCCGTGCCCGTCTCGGCCCCGTCGTAGATGCCGTCGAGGTTGAACTCCCAGTTCGTGGAGTTGTCCTTCTTCCGCCAGATCGTGGCCTGGAGCGGAATGCGATCGCCGACCTTCCAGCCATAGCGAGTCGCGATCGTCCGGCCGGCAATCGCGCCCTGGCGGTCGGCCAGCCACGCCTTCTTCTGCGCCTCCGGCAGCCTGAACTCGGGGAACATCTTCAGGTGGCACTCCGGATCGACCGGGATCTGCATGAAGAAGTTCTTCGGGTCCTGGTAGATGCCGCCAAACCACGTCTGGTGACAGGCGTCGACGACCCCCGGCACCGCCCGGATCCGCTCGAGGTAGCTCTCGGGCAGCAGCTGGATCAGCGACACCTTGTGGATCATCACGAGGCGATCGGTGCCGGCGAGGTCCACGCCCATGCTGAACGCCGCCTCGATGGCGGCCAGCAGGCCGAAGAGGACGAACGCGACGACGATGCCGAGCAGCGTCAGCGCCGTCCGGATCTTGCGGCGGAGCAGGTTGCGAACGAGGAGGGGCAGGAACTTCATACGACGGCCCCCTGGGTCAGCACGCCCTTGTCGAGATACAACACGCGCTTGGCGCGGGCCGCCGCGTGCGGGTCGTGCGTCACCATGACGATCGTCTTGTCGTTCTCGCGGTTGAGCGCCTGCAACAGATCGAGGATCTCGTCGCCCGACTTGCGATCCAGGTCGCCGGTCGGCTCGTCGCAAAGAAGCAGCGTCGGGTCGATCACGATGGCTCGCGCGATGCCGACCCGCTGCTCCTGCCCGCCCGACAGTTGCCGGGGATAGTGCCGGGCGCGATCCGAGAGACCCACGACGCGCAGCGCGGTCTCCACGTGCCGCTTGCGCTCGGCGCGCGAGAGGCGGGTGAGCAGCAGCGGCAGTTCGACGTTCCGCTCGGCGGTGAGCATCGGCAGCAGGTTGTACAGCTGGAACACGAAGCCGACGTGCGCCGCGCGCCAGCGGGCGAGCTGGCCCGACGACATCGCGTCGAGCTGTTGCCCGGCTACCGAGATGCTGCCCCGCGTCGGGGAGTCCAGGCCGCCAAGCAGGTTGAGGAGCGTCGTCTTGCCGGACCCCGAGGGGCCCATCAGGGCGAGGAAGTCGCCGGGCGCGATCTCGAGGTTCACGCCCTGGAGCACGTCGATGCGCTCGCCGCCGCGGCGAAACTCCTTGTGGAGGTCAGAGGTGCGAACCAGTGCGTCCATGATGTCCTCGAAGTCACGGGCCTCGGGAGTCTTTTCGTGCACTTACAATTCCGTATTACAGAATCGTCATGCCACGAAAAGACTCCCGAGGCCTGCTATTTGACGGTCACGCGGGCGTTGGCGATCAACGGGCCCGATGCCGTGACGACGACGCGCTCGCCGGCCGCCAGCCCCGACTCCACGACGACCTGGTCGTCGCGCACCGCGCCGGCTCGAACCGCGCGGCGCTCGACGCGGTTGTCGCTGCCGACGACGAACGCGACGCTGGCGCCCGCGTCGCGTGCGCAGCGCGGATTTCGGCACGCGCAACACCGGGGCAGCCGCCGTCGCGGCCGCCGGCGCCGCGGCCTCGGGCCCGAAGAACGCGACCTTGACACCCATGTCCGGCAGGATGCGCGGTTCGAGCCGGTCGAACGCGATGCGCACCAAGACGGTCGCCTTCTGGCGATCGGCCGTCGGTACCATCGTGATCACCTTGCCGGGAATCTTCCACTCGGGGTATGCGTCGAGCACGGCCTCCACCCGCTGCGCGGGCGCCACGCGGTGGATATAGCTTTCGTTCACGTCCACCTCGATCTCGAGGGAGGACATGTCCACCACCGTGCAGATGCCCGTGCGCGTGAACCCGCCGCCGGCGGAGACCGGCGAGATCATCTCCCCGGGCTGCGCGTCCCTCGAGATCGCGACCCCGTCGAACGGCGCCACGATCGTGGTGTCCGCGACGTCGTTCTGCCTGACCGCCACCTGCCGCTCGGAGACCTGCACCTGATCGCGTCCGAGCGCGAGCCTCGCGAGGAGCGCATCCACCTCGCTGCGTGCGGCGTCGAGGTCCGCCTGGTTCGCAATCCCCTCCGCGCGCAACTGCTCCATGCGCTTGAGGGTCAGCCGCGCCTGCTCCAGGCGGACGGAGATTTCCGCCGCCGACTGGCGCGTGGCCGCCAGTTCCGCCTCCGCCAGCGAGAGGTACCGTTCGGCGGTGGTCGCATCGAGGCGGGCCAGCACCTGCCCCTTGCGCACCGGCTTGCCTTCTTCGACCAGCACCTCGACCACCCGCCCGGTGATTTTCGACGACACCGTGGCCCGCCGCCGGGCCGTCACGTACCCTGACGCGTTCAGCACCGTGCCGCCCGCCGGCTCCGCACGCTCTTCCTGCACGGCGGCCACCGTCACCTCGATCGCCCGCACGCCGCGCGTCCACCACCACGCGATCGCGCACGCGAACGCGACGACCAGCGCCACGAGCCAGACACCCCGGGGGATCGAGCCGTGGTCCTTGGCCCGCTTGTCGATCTTGAGGGCCTCGAGGGAGTGCGTATCGCTCGCCATGATGTGCGTGTGACCTCGGCGCCGCCCGCCAGGAGAGAGGCGGCCGTATCTTACACCAGGCGGGACGGGGGGATGGAAGCTGGACGCGGGCACGGAGGCGAATGGCGGACGCGCAGGCGAACGCCGGGCACGGAGGCCGCGGCTACCTGGGTCGTTTGAGACGGTCTGACCTGGCGAGGACCGCGCGCGAGCGGGCGAGAGCGTTCACCGCGCGGGCGCGCACTTCCTGGCTGGCGGCCCGCAAGCTCCGGCTCTGGGCCAGGACGGCGTCGAGGAGCTCGACGAGGTCGGCCGGGAGGCAGGGTTTGCAGACGACGACATCGCCACCGGCCTCCGCCGCCCGCGCCACGTCCGCGGCGAACGCGGAGGCGGTGACGACGACCAGCGGAATGTCGCGGGTGGCGTTCTCGCCTTTCAGCCGGCGGCACAACTCGTAACCGTCGATCCGCGGCATCCTCAGCTCGGTGACGATCACACCGGGGTGAAGATCGACAGCTCGCACAAGCGCTTCCGCGCCGTCGGCGGCAACGGCTACGGTCCATTGATTGCGGGCCAGTGCCAGGGCGTAGAGGTCGCGGGTGTCGGCGTCGGGATCGACCAGGAGGGCGCTGCGCGGAGACGCCGTCGCGGCCAGGGCGTCGGCGCTCACGTCCGCCGCCGGGCAACCCGATTGGTCGCCGCGTGGGCCCAGCATCGGCTCACCTCCTGCCCCTGGTCCGACGCCGCGCCTCGGCGTCCGACCTGACGCTCTTCCTGATTCGCCGGGCGTCGTCGCGCAGCACTCGCGACTGTTCGGTGGTCTCCCTGGCGTCGTCGAGTACTCGGGAGATGGTCGAGTAGAGCGCCTCCGGCTCGCACGGCTTCATCAGTACTTCGCTACAGCCCGCTGCCCGGGCCCGGCCTTCCATCGACTCGAGCGCCTGGCCGGATACCGCGAGGACCGGGATGTCCCGCGTTTCCTTCCGAGCCTTCAACGCTTTGCAGAAGTCGATGCCGTCCATCCCGGGCATCGCCAGGTCGGTCACGACAATGTTCGGAACGTGGGACGCAACTTCGCGCAGCCCCGCGGCGGCCGATCCGGCGGCGACGACGTCCATGCCGAACAGCTCGAGGGCAAACTCGTAGAGCCTGAGGGTATCCGCGTCGTCGTCGACAATGAGAACCCGTGGGGCGGGTTGCATAATATGGACGGTCACTTGCCGACCGCGCGACGCAAGGCTTCTATTGGCATGCTACGCGCATCCGCCCTGGTCGCAAACTGTTTCTCCTGTCCGGCTTCCCTCGTGGCTCCAAGCGCGGGCGCCCGCGGTCTCATGGCTCCTCCGGAGGCCTGATGAGCGGTTTGACCGCGGCGGTGTTGTCTCCGAGCCGCCACCCGTGTGGTAATGTTCATCGCAGTGATCCCAGGCTAGACGATGCAAGAGAGCATCCATCCGCCGGCCAGCGCGGCAGGGGGATCGTCCCCTTTCGCCATTGTCGCGTTCGGCTCGTCAGCCGGCGGGCTCCCTGCACTCATCGCGATCCTCTCCCGCTTGCCGCAAGGTCTTCCCTTGCCGGTCGTTGTCGTTCAGCACCTGGACCGGCGGCATCGCAGCCTGCTCGCCGAGATCCTCGACCGTCGATGCGCGCTCCAGGTGAAGGATGCCGAGGCGGGGGAGTGTATCGCGCGCGGCGTGGTCTACACCGCGCCGCCAGACCGGCACCTGCTCGTCGGCCACGCCGGCGTGCTGGAGTTGACGCGAACAGAACTGGTACATTTCGTCAGGCCGTCGGTGGACCTGTTGTTCGAATCGGTTGCGGCCAGCTTCCGCGAGCGTGCGATTGCCGTCGTGCTCAGCGGAACCGGGACGGATGGGGCCATGGGCGTTCGAGCGGTGAAGCGCATGAACGGAACGGTCATCGCGCAGGATCGCGAGACCGCGGCGTTCTTCGGTATGCCCGGCGCGGCCATCGGCACCGGCGCGGTGGATTTCGTGCTCCCGCTGAATGAGATCGCGCCGGCCCTCGTCACGCTGATCCAGGGAGACCGTCAATGAGCGAGAACCAGGACCGCGAGTTCGACGAGTTGCTGGAGTTCCTGAAGCGGACGCGTGGCTTCGACTTCTCGGCCTACAAGCGCGCCAGCCTGATGCGGCGCATGCGGAAGCGCATCGAGGCGGTGTCGCTCGCCAGCTTCACCGACTACCTCGACTTTCTCGAGGTGCATCCGACCGAGTTCCAGACGCTCTTCAATACCCTGCTGATCAACGTCACCGCCTTCTTCCGCGACGAGGCGGCGTGGGACGCGCTGCGCGACATCGTCATCCCGCGCATCCTGACAGCCGGGCGCGACGGACAGACGATCCGTGTGTGGAGCGCGGGATGCGCGTCTGGAGAGGAAGCGTACTCCACGGCGATGCTGCTGGCGGAGGCGCTCGGCGTGGACGGCTTCCACGAGCGGGTGAAGATCTACGCCACCGACGCAGACGAAGACGCTCTGAACGAGGCGCGCGCGGCCGTCTACGCGCCTCGCCAGGTGGAGAACGTGCCTCCGGGTCTGCTTGCGAAATACTTCGAGGAGGACAACGGGCACTACACGTTCAACCGGGAGCTGCGGCGATCGGTGATCTTCGGGCGGCACGACCTGGTGCAGGACGCCCCGATCTCCCACGTGTCGATCCTCACGTGCCGAAACACGTTGATGTACTTCAACGCCGAGACGCAGGCGCGAATCCTCGCGCGATTCCACTTCGCGCTGTCCGACCTCGGCGTGCTGTTCCTGGGCAAGGCCGAATGCTGCTCACGCGCGGCGCGCAACTGTACAACGCGGTTGACGTCCGGCACCGGCTCTTCGCGAAGGTCGTGAAAGACAACTGGCGCGAGCGCCTCGCGATCATGTCGGACGCCAACCAGAACTATGTGTTCACCCCGTCGGTCGCCACGCTGCAACTCTATCCCTCGGCCATCGACGCGCTGTCGAACCCGCTGCTGATCCTGGACGCGTCCTACGCACTCGTTGCGGTCAACGAGCCGGCCAGGCAGTTGCTCGGCACACAGCCCACCGATCTCGGCCGGGCGATCCACCGCCTCGAAACGCCAGTCTGGCCGATCGACATCCGCGCGCTGGCGGAGGAGTGCCTGACGCAGCGGAGACCCGTCACTGTCGAGCAGACGTCCTGGCCGACGATCGGGAATCCGGGGCGCTGCTACGACGTCCGCGTGTCTAATCCGTGGAGCTCCTTCGGCAGGCAATCCGCGTCTGCCTCTCGGGCGAGCAGCAAGTGGTCGAGCGGCAGTGGTCGAGCAGACCGTGGACGCCACCAACCGCAGGGGGCGCGTGGTTCATTGCCGCGTCACCTGCACGCCGCTCAAGGGCGGCGGCGGCGAAACCCGTGGCGTCATCCTGCTGGTCGACGAGGTCGCAGGGGAGCCCGAGCCGCAGGTGAAGAGCGTAATGCACTGATCCCAGCTCGACCTTCCTGAGCCGGTGAGTCGCACTGCTGCCGGGCTTGCCGTCGGCCGGCGCCGCGTCTCTATAATGGGACGTGGGATGCCATAGAACCTGTCGACTCCGGACGCCGCTCCGTGCGACGGACGCGATGGCGTCCGGTTCCCGCCCCGGCGGTTCCCATCTCGTCGCGTGCCACTTCGTCCTTGTTCCCTTGCTGACGCTCGTTGCCTGCGGGGGATCGCGCGGTAACGCCGCGCCCGCTGCGCCGCCGCCGACGGGCGTCCAGCTGTCGGTCGCACGCACCGCGCCCATCGAGGACGCGTCCGAGTACCTCGGCCTCGGTCCAGTCGCTGTCCTCGACGATCATCCGTCCGGAAGTCAGCGGCGAGATCACGCGCATCTTCGTTCGCTCGGGCGACCGCGTCGCGGCGGGAGCGCGTCTGGTTCAAATCGATCCGCGCCGGCAGGAAGCGACCGTTTCCACGCAGGATGCGGCGCTGGCCGCCCAGCAGTCGGCAGCCAGGCTGGCGAGCCAGGACCTGGACCGCGCGAAGACGCTCTTCGCCGCAGGGGCGATCAGCCAGCAGCAGCTCGACGAGGCGCAGGCCACGTTCGACTCGGCGCAGTCGCAGCTGGCTGCCCAGCAGGCGCGCCTCCAGCAGGAGCGCGTGACGCTGCAGGTACTACGACGTGCGGGCGCCGGGCGACGGCGTCGTTGGCGACATCCCGGTCCGCGTCGGCCTCCACGTCACGAGCGACACGACGCTGACCTCCGTCGACCGCAACCAGCAGCTGGAAGTGGACGTGCAGGTGCCGCTCGAGCGGGCGCACGACTTGCGGGTGGGCCTGCCGATGCGCGTCGTGGATGGCCAGGGCCGGCCCCTGGCCGACACGCGGATCTTCTTCGTCTCGCCGCGCGTGGACGACCAGACGCAGTCGATCCTCGTCAAGGGCCAGCTCGCGGCCTCCAGCGCCGTGCGCGCCGCGCAGTTTGTACGCGCGCGAATCGTCTGGCGTACCAACGAGGGGCTCACCGTACCCATTCTCTCGATCGTGCGCGTCAACGGCCAGCCCTTCGTCTTCGTCGCGAAGGACGTGCGCGGCGGCCTCGTCGCCGAGCAGCGCCTCGTCACACTGGGCGCGGTCGTGGGCAACGACGTCGTCGTGACGGGCGGCCTCCAGCCGAGCGAGCGCGTCGTCGTCTCGGGTGTCCAGAAGCTCGCCAACGGCGCGCCGATCCGACCGGCGTAGCGGCTCCGCAGCATGTTCGCCAGCCTGTTCATCCGCCGGCCCATCCTCTCGGCCGTCTTCGCCGCCGTGATCGTCCTGCTCGGGGCCATCAGCCTGCCGACGCTGCCCATCGCGCAGTACCCGCAGCTCGCCGCGCCGCAGATCATCGTCAGCAGCGTCTACACCGGGGCGAGCGCGTCGGTCGTGGAGACCGCGGTCACGCGGCCGCTGGAGCAGGCGATCAACGGCGTCCAGGGCATGACCTACATGTCCTCGACGAGCGGCAACGACGGGACGAGCACGATCACCGCCACCTTCGACGTGTCGCGCGATCCGGACCTCGCCTCGGTGGACGTTCAGAACCGCGTCAACCAGGCGTCCGGCCGCCTGCCCAACGAGGTGAAGGCGATCGGCATCACGGTGAGCAAGGCGTCGAGCGGGTTCGTGTTCGCTGCTGCCGTGTATGCGGAGAACGGCCAATACAACCCGCTGTTCCTGAGCAACTACCTCGACGTCTACGTCCGGGATGCGCTCAAGCGCATCAACGGCGTCGGCGACGTGATCATCTTCGGCGAGCGGAAGTACTCGATGCGGCTCTGGCTGGATCCCGACCGGCTGGCCGCGCGGAAGCTCACGGCGGCCGACGTCGTCAACGCGCTGCGCGACCAGAACGTGCAGGTGGCGGCCGGGCAGGTGGGGCAGCCTCCGGCGCGAGCCGGCCAGAGCTACCAGATCAGCGTCCGGGCGGTCGGCCGCATGTCGGAGCCGGCGGAGTTCGACAACGTCATCCTGAAACGCGGGGATGGCGGCGTGCTCGTCCGGCTGAGAGACGTGGGACGTGCCGAACTGGGGGCCGAGTCGTACAGCTCCGAGCTGCGCTTCAACGGCCGCGAGGCGGTGGGCCTCGGCATCACGCAGCTGCCAACCGCGAACGCGCTCGACGTCTACGGGCAGGCGACCAGCGAGTTGCGGCGGCTGTCTGCGCGGTTTCCGCCGGGGATGAAGTACCAGGTCGCCTTCGACAACACGACGGTGGTATCGGAGTCGATTCGCGAGGTGCTCTTCACGCTCCTCGAGGCGATCGGCCTCGTCGTTCTCGTGATGTTCGTGTTCCTCCAGGACTGGCGCGCGACGGTCATCCCCGCTCTCACCATTCCCGTCTCGCTCGTCGGCACGTTCATCTTCGTGCGGCTGTTCGGCTTCTCGATCAACACCCTGACGCTGTTCGGCATCACGCTCGCCACGGGCCTCGTGGTGGACGATGCGATCGTCGTCGTGGAGAACGTGCAGCGCCATCTGCACGAGTATGGGACCGGGCCGCGCGAGTCCGCCACCGCGGCGATGGAGGAAGTGGTGGGGCCCGTCATCGCGACCGCGCTCGTGCTCGCCGCCGTGTTCGTGCCGGTCGCCCTGTTTCCCGGAACGACCGGGCGGCTGTACCAGCAGTTCGCGCTGACGATCGCCTGCTCGGTGGCGATCTCGGCGTTCAACGCGCTCACGCTGACGCCGTCGCTCTCGGCCCTCCTGCTGCGGGGCGAGCGGCCAGTGAGCCGGGTCTGGGTGCCGGTCAACTGGGTCATCGACGAGGGCACCAGGGTCTTCGTCTTCGTCGTCACCCGCCTCGTGCGGTCGTTCAAGTTCGCGGTCGTCGTCGCGTTCCTCGCCGGCCTGTGGGGAACGTGGTGGGTGGCCACCCACATCCCGACCGGCTTCGTGCCCGACGAGGATCCGGGCAGCTTCCTCATCACGATCCAGGGACCGAGTGGTGCCTCGCTCGCCTACACGCTCGACGTCGCGAAGCAGGCCGAGGCGATCCTGGGGCGGCAGCCCGAGGTGAACGGCATCTTCACGGTGACCGGCTTCAGCTTCCTCGGGAGCGGCGCCAACCGTGGCACGATGTTCGCGCGGCTGCGACCGTTCGACGAGCGCCCGGGCGACGCGCACTCGGCGATGGCGGTCATCCAGCGGGTGTTCGGCCCCTTCATGGGCATCTCGGGCGCGGTCGTCCTGCCGTTCCTCCCGCCGCCGATCCAGGGCATCGGGCGATTCGGCGGCTTCCAGTTCGAGGTGCTGGACGAAGGAGGCGGGAAGGTTGACGACCTGGCCAGGGCGACGCAGGCCCTGGTGGCGCAGGGAAACCGGACGCCCGGGCTCACGGGCCTCTTTTCGAGCTTTACGGCCAACGACCCGCAGCTGACGGTGACGGTTGACCGCGAGGCGCTCCAGGGACTGGGGCTGGAGTTCGGGGATGTGGCCGGCACCCTGCAGACGCTGATGGGCAGCGTCTACGTGAACGACTTCGACTTCAACGACCGGTCGTATCGCGTGTACGTGCAGGCGGACGCCAGCTTCCGCAGCCGCCCGCAGGACATCGGCCGCTATTACATTCGCACGCCGTCGGGCCACATGGTCCGCCTGGACAGCGTCGTCAAGGTGGAGAACGCGACCGCGCCGCAGGTGATCACGCACTACAACCTGTTTCGATCCACCGAGATCAACGGGCGCTCCGCGCCCGGTTTCAGCTCGGGCCAGGCGATCGCGGGGATGGAGGACCTGGCGCGGCGGGTGCTGCCGCAGGGCATGACGTACGCGTGGTCGGGGCTGTCGCTCGAGGAGATTCAGTCCGGCGGCCAGGGCGTTCTGATCTTCGGCCTCGGCCTGGTGCTTGTGTACCTGACGCTCGCGGGACAGTACGAAAGCCTGGTGCTGCCGTTCATCATCCTGTTGTCTGTCCCGCTGGCGGTGCTCGGCGCGCTTGCGGCGCAGTGGCTGCGCGGCCTCATCAACGACGTCTACGCGCAGATCGGCCTCGTCATGCTGATAGGGCTGTCCGCCAAGAACGGCATCCTGGTCGTCGAGTTCGCCGAGCAGCTCCGGCGGCGCGGCCTGAGCATCGCCGATGCGGCAGTGGAGGCCGCTCGGATCCGGCTGCGGCCGATCCTCATGACGTCGTTCGCGTTCATCCTCGGCGTGCTGCCACTCGTGTTCGCGACCGGCGCTGGCCGTGCCGCCAGGCACTCGGTCGGCACGTCGGTGGCCGGCGGCATGTTCCTCTCGACGATCCTGAACCTGGCGATCATCCCGGTGCTCTACGTGATCGTGCGCAGCGTCGGCTCGCGCCGGACGCCGGAGGACCGCCATGAGTAGGCGTAGGAGGGTGTCAGGTGTAGGGCGAAGCGGCTGCTTCGCCGCCGGGCGCTTCTCAGGTATGGGACAACGCTCCAGCGTGGCCGCCAGGCGCGTTGCCGCCAGGCGGGCCGGCTTTGCCATCGCCTCGATCGTCCTGCTGATCTGCGCCTCCACGCGGGCGCAGGCACCCCTGGCCCCCTCCCTTGTCACCTTCCGCGAGGCGATCGATCGCGCGACCAGCCGCAACCCCTCCATCCAGCAGGCGGCCGCGGACATTCTCCGCTCCCAGGCGCTGCTCCAGCAGGTTACATCGGCGGCGCTGCCGAACGCGGGCGGGAGCGTGGCGACGACGTGGCTCAACGCGGGCCGCAGCTTCGGCGGAAACGTCGCGACGCCCCAGAATCAGCTCGTCGCCTTGGTGACCGTGTCGCAGCTATTGTTCGCCCCCGTCCAGTGGGCGCTTCGCGCGCAAGGGAAGGACGAGGTGCAGGTGGCGCAGTTGAGCGCCGTGGAGATGCGCCGGCAGGTCGCGCTCTCGACGGCGCAGGCGTACCTGGCCATCATCGCGCGCAAGCGGGTGCTGGACGCCGACGTGCGAGCGCGGGACGTCGCTCGCGCCCACTTCGAGCTGGCGCGGCGCCAGCGTGAGCTCGGCGCCGGCAGCCGGCTCAACGAACTGCGGGCGGAGCAGTCTTTATCCAGCGACGAGGCGCTGATCGAGCAGGCGGCGCTGGATGTGTCGCGCGCCGAGGAGGCGCTGGGGGTGCTGATAGCGGCGGATGGCCCGGCGACCGCCGCCGACGAGCCGACCCTCGAGACGCCGGTGGACCTGCGCGCGGCCGTGTCGAGGCTCTTCCTGGTCAGGCCCGATGTGCAGGTGGCTGCAGCTCGCGAGCGGGCCGCAGACCGCGTCCTGAGCGACACCTGGAAGGAGTGGCTGCCATCGGTCACCGGGCTTTTTCAGCCGCAATGGGTCCGACCCGAGAGCGTCTTCCAGCCGGCCGGGTCGTGGCGGGCCCAGATCATCGCGAGCATCTCCATCTTCGATGCCGGAGATCGCCGCGGCCGGCGTGCCGAGCGGCAGGCGCTGCTCGAGCAGGCGCAATCGGCTCGCACAGGTGTCGAGCGGCAGGCGCAATCAGAGGTGAGGACGGCGGAGGAGAGCATCCGGCGCGCCACGGCCGCCCTGGCGAGCGCCCGTGCCGCCGCGCAGCAGGCCCTCGAGGTGGTCAACATCGTCAACGTGTCGTTCCAGGCAGGCGCGTCGACGAACATCGAAGTGATTGACGCCCAGCGCGCCGCGAGAGACGCGGACACGGCGGCGGCCGTGGCGGAGGATCAACTGCGACAGGCGAGGCTGGCACTCCTGGTGGCCCTGGGCCTGTTCCCCGGGTAAATCCCGCCCGCTGATTACAGAACTGCAACTCCAATCAGCCCGCGCCACAAAATGACTCCCGAGGAGGTTTTCCACCATGCGGATTTACCTGGCGTGCACCGTGCGCGGCGACCGGTCGGGGCTCGAGGCCGCCCGTCTCATCGCCCAGAGGCTGACCGCCCTCGGACACGACGTCCTCACGAGCCACCTGCTGGCAGACAACGTGGACGAGGCCGAAGCGTCGTTGGGCAATCGGGAAGTGTTCGAGCGTGACCTGGGCTGGCTGGACGCCTCGGACGCCCTCATCGCGGAGGCGTCGGGTTCGACGTACGGCGTCGGGTTCGAGGTGGGCTACATCGTCGGGCGGGCGCCGCACAGCGGCCAGCGGGCGTTCGTCCTCTGCGACGACCGGCGCTGGAACGCCGTGTCGAGGATGCTGTCGGGAAACACCGCCGCGGCGTGTACGACGGTCAGATACGCGAGCCTCGATGACATCGCGGCCTTCGTCGAGCGGGAATTCGGGGCTCCTACATCCGCTTGACCACCGCCCGGCCTTCTGCCGAGCTGGCCAGCAACTTCAGGATCACGGCGTGGACGTGGTCCGGCGGGCACGGCTTGAGCAGGACCGCGTCACACCCCGCGTTGCGGGCGAGCTTCAGGTGTTCGACGTCGTCGTCGCCGGTGAGCGCGACGATCGGGATCTCTCGCGTCTGGGGGCGGTTCTTCAGCAGCCGTACCGCTTCCCACCCATCGAGCCTCGGCATCCGAAGGTCCATCACGATCGCATCGGGTCGCCGCTTCATCGCCTTGTCGAACGCGGCGAAGCCGTCGCTGGCCTGGTCGGCCTCGCAGCCGACACCGGTGAAGTACGCGGCGTACATCTCGCGCGCCTCGGCGCTGTCGTCGACCAGCAGGACCAGGAGTTGCTCGGACGTCGTCATCGCTTCCTCTCAGGGGCCGAAGAGCATAAACGGCCGTAACGCGGGGCTCAGCCGAGTGGGCTCGAAGCCCGGGCCTCTGGACTTCCTATTCGACCGCCGTGCCAACCGCCGCTCAGTGGCGCAACCGCAGGAGTCGAGCGATTTTGCGGGTGTACGCGATTCTCGGCGTGCCGCATCGCGGAATTCCGGCACCCGCGCCGCCGCCGCTGACGACAACCCGGAAGCACCCGGCGTCCGCTGCGCGCTACCGGACCAAATCTGCGCCAGTTTCTCGCGCGGGCTGACGCTCGCCTCATGGCACCCCGGTTGCGTAAGGCACTGGCAAGCCCCGCCGTTCGCAACGGGCGTTTACCGATGGGGGCCGGTAAGCGCCTGGAGCGGACGACGGGCGTTTCTGCGTACCCTTCCCTTGATAGACCTTCCCTTTCCGCATTACCGTAACAAAGCAATTCTCCACGCCTGACGTACCGGAGGAGGTATTCGATGCGGCGTTTCCTCAGCCTCGCGGTCCCGGCGCTCGTGTGCCTGTTCGCGTTGGCCGCCGACGGGCCGTCCGTCGTGCCGCTGGCCGCGCAAGCGCCCGGCGTCCCGTTCGGCCCGGACTTCTTCGCGAGCCTCAAGTGGCGGAACATCGGGCCGAATCGAGGAGGCCGCTCGACCGCCGTGGGCGGAAGCGCCGCGCGGCCTTTCGAGTACTACTTCGGCGCGACCGGCGGCGGTATGTGGAAGACGACCGATGGGGGAACCACGTGGAAGCCGGCCGGCGACGACCAGCTCGGGACCTCGTCTGTTGGCGCGCTCGCCGTGTCGGAGTCGAATCCTGACGTGGTGTACGCCGGGATGGGGGAGACCGAACTGCGCGGCAACATCATCCAGGGAGACGGTGTCTACAAGACGACGGATGCGGGCAAGACGTGGCGGCACGTCGGCCTGGCGGACACCCAGGCGATCGCCCGCATCCGAGTCGACCCGTCGAACCCTGACGTCGTGTACGCAGCGGCCCTTGGCCACCCCTACGGCGCCAGCGACGACCGCGGCGTCTTCCGTTCGACCGATGGGGGAGCGACCTGGAAGAAGGTCCTGTTCCGGAATGCCAAGTCGGGCGCAGTCGATCTCTGCCTCGATCCGCACAACCCCAAGGTGCTCTACGCCGCCCTGTGGGAGGTGTTCCGCACCCCGCACTCGCTCTCGAGCGGCGGACCGGGCAGCGGCCTTTTCAAGTCGGTCGACGGCGGCGACACCTGGACGGAGCTGACGCGCAACCAGGGGATGCCGAAGGGGATCGTCGGGAAGATCGGTGTCGCGCGTATCCGGCGCTGATTCCAATCGCGTCTTCGCGATCGTCGAGGCCGAGGACGGCGGGATCTTCAGGTCAGAGGATGGGGGCGGGACGTGGGCGAAGGTCAACGACGAGCGCCGCTTCCGTCAGCGGGCCTTCTACTACACCCGCATCTACGCCGACCCCAAGCAGCGGGACCAGGTCTACGTACTGAACACCGGGCTCTACCGCTCGACGGACGGCGGCAAGGCCTGGAAGGCGATCCGCGTCCCGCACGGCGACAACCACGACCTCTGGATCGCGTCGAACGAGCCGCAGCGGATGATCAACGGCAACGATGGCGGCGCCAACGTCTCGGTCAACGGCGGCGACACATGGACGGGGCAGCGCTATCCGACGGCACAGCTGTACCACGTCGCCACGACCGCGCACGTCCCGTACCACGTCTGCGGGGCGCAGCAGGACAACAGCACCGCGTGCGTACCCGTAGCCGGCAGCGGCGACGAATTCTACGCCGTGGGCGGCGGGGAAAGTGGCT
The DNA here is from genome assembly GCA_963724775.1 of uncultured Acidobacteriota bacterium. Taxonomy (GTDB): domain Bacteria; phylum Acidobacteriota; class Vicinamibacteria; order Vicinamibacterales; family Fen-181; genus CAVRWB01. The sequence goes on along the minus strand of CAVRWB010000002.1, from coordinate 474,620 downwards.
ACATCGCCGCCGACCCGCGCAACCCGGACATCTACTACGCCGGGAGCTACGGCGGTTTGCTCACGCGCTACGATCGCCGGACCGGGCAGACGCAGGCAGTTGACGTGTGGCCGGACAACCCGATGGGCCATTCCTCGAACGACATGCGCGAGCGGTCGCAGTGGACCTTCCCGATTGTCTTCTCGCCGATCGAAGCCGGCACGCTGTACGTCGGGAGCCAGCATGTGTGGCGGACGCGCAATGACGGCCAGAGCTGGGAGCAGATCAGCCCCGATCTCACGCGCGCGGATCCGTCGACGATGGGACCGTCCGGCGGACCGATCACGCTCGACCAGACAGGCGTCGAGACCTACGCGACGATCTTCACCATCGCGCCGTCGCGGAAGGAGGCTGGAACGATCTGGGTCGGCACCGACGATGGGTACGTGCAGGTGACGCGCGATGCAGGCAAGACGTGGCAGAACGTGACGCCGGCCGACCTGCCGCCGTTCGCCCGCATCAGCCTCATCGAGGCGTCTCCGCACGAACCGGGCACCGCGTTCCTCGCCGCCAACCGCTACCAACGCGACGACCGCGCACCTTACTTCTACCGGACGGACGATTTCGGGAAGACGTGGAAGAAGATCGTGGGCGGGATGGCAGGCGGCGATTTCGCCAGGGCTATCCGCGAAGATCCGGTGCGCCCCGGCCTCCTGTACGCCGGCACCGAGCAGGGAGTATACGTGTCCTTCGATGGCGGTGCGGGCTGGCAGTCCATGCGGCTGAACCTGCCGGTGACGCCGGTTCACGACATTGCCGTGACGTCGACGGACATCGTGCTGGCCACGCACGGACGGTCGTTCTACGTGCTCGACACCATCGGCGTCCTTCGGCAGCTCACGCCGGCGGTCGCTGGCGCGAAGGTTCACCTCTTCGCGCCGCTCGACGCCACGCGCTCGGCCAGCCGCGGCGTGGCCATCGACTACTACCTGGCGCAGGCGGCGGACAAGTTGACGATTGACGTTCTCGACGCCGAGGGGAAAGTGGTTCGGACCTTTATCGGAACCGCGCCGCAGGACAAGGACAAGGCGAAGGAAAAGCCAGACGCAGTGCCGCCAGACGATGAGGAGAGCTTCCTGCGGCCGCAGGAGCCGAAGGTGGGTACGTCAAAGGGCACGAACCGATTTGTGTGGGACATGCGCTACGCGGGACCGACGACGTTTCCCAAGATGATCCTCTGGGCCGCGAGCCCGCGCGGGCCGAAGGCGCCGCCCGGCCGATACCAGGTGCGGCTCACGGTCGGCGGCGACGCGCAGACGCAGCCGTTCGGCATCGTCCGGAACCCGGTGCTGACCACCGTGAGCGATGCGGACCTGCTGGAGCAGTTCAAGCTGGCGGCGCAGATCAAGGACCGCGTGAGCCAGGCGAACGAGGCGGTGATCAAGATCCGCAGCCTCAAGGAGCAGGTGGCCGACCGAGCTGAAAAGGCGAAGAACCCGAAGGTGAAGCCGGCGGCGACGGCGCTCGCGGCGACGTTGACGGCAATCGAGGGGGAGATTTACCAGTACCCGGAACCAGAGCAGCCAGGACCCGCTGAACTACCCGATTCGCCTGAACAACAAGCTCGCCGCCCTGATGGGTGTCGTCGAGAGCGGCGACGCGCGGCCGACCGATCAGAGCTACGCGGTGTTCAAGGACCTCTCGGCGCAGCTCGACGCACAGCTCTCGAAGCTCGACGGACTGATGAGGGCCGACCTCCCGGCGTTCAACAAGTTGCTCGCCGGTTCGCACCTCCAGCCCGTCTCGCTGGGGTCATGACGAATCGACGTAGCGCGAGGCTTTGGCCGTGTGCCGGGCGGTGGCGCGACGCTTCGTCGCAGGGGATTTCAATCCCGTCTGTGTATAATTCGCCGTTCACCTGTTGGTGGTGTCGCCATGATCGTCGCGCGGAAGTTCACGATCTCCGGCCGCGTGCAGCGTGTCGGCTTCCGGTGGTTCGCCATCGAGGCGGCGTCGCGCGAGGGCGTGACCGGCTGGGTGCAGAACCTGCCGGACGGCCGGGTGGAAGTGCTGGCGGAAGGCGAGGCCGAGGCGGTGGAACGTTTCGAGCGGGCGGTCAGGCGAGGCCCCGGCTCCGCGCGCGTGGACTCGGTGGAAACGGACATCCTCGCACCGACTGGCCGCTTCCACGGTTTCTCGAGCCGGGATTGACGAAGGACATTTCATGGACACGTTGAAGGCGCAGATCCGCACGGTTCCCGATTTCCCCAAGCCCGGCATCCTCTTCTACGACATCACGACGCTCCTCGGCGACGCGGAGGGCTTCAAGACCACTATCGACGCACTCGCCAGCCCGTACCGGGGACAGGGGATCTCGCTCGTCGTCGGCATCGAGAGCCGCGGCTTCATCCTCGCGGCGGCGGTGGCCGATCGGCTCGGTGCCGGCTTCTGCCCGATCCGGAAGCCGGGCAAGCTGCCGGCGAAGACGATCAAGGAGTCGTTCTCGCTGGAGTACGGCACAGACGCCATCGAGATTCACGAGGACGCGATTGAGAAGGGGCAGCGGGTCCTGATCGTGGACGACGTGCTGGCAACCGGCGGCACGGCACGCGCGGCCGCGCGACTCGCCAGGCGCCTGGGCGGCGACCTGCACGGCCTGGCGTTCCTCATCGAGCTGGTCGCCCTCAACGGCAAGGCCAAGCTGGAAGGGGAGCAGGTCTTCTCGGTTCTCAAATACTGATGGCGCCGATGTCGGTAGGACAGGCGTCTCGCCTGTCGGGGCGCCAGGACGTAGGACAGGCGTCTCGCCTGTCGGGGCGCCAGGACGTAGGACAGGCGTCTCGCCTGTCGGGGCGCCAGGTCGTAGGACCGGCGTCTCGCCTGTCGGGGCGCCAGGACGGCGGCGCGTGGGATACCCGCCGTATAATGTCTCCAGTGTCCGCGTAGCTCAGTTGGATAGAGCATCCGCCTCCTAAGCGGAAGGTCGCCGGTTCAAGTCCGGCCGCGGACGCCACCCTCTAGCTGATAACAAAGACAACTTAGTCTGAAGAACCCGCAGATTTGCCCGGTGTCTTCTGGAGTCCGCCGGTACCTCTGGAGGAGAGCGCCATGATGGTGCGCTGGCGGCCACGCCTCGATTGGCTGAATGGCTGGCAACGCTTGTGGGTCTTTCTCTCCATGCTGTGGGGGGCTGTCGTTCTGGCCGGCGGCTATGGGGCCTGGCCGGCGGCGCCCGCACCCATTCGCGTGCCCCTCAATCAGGTCCGGGGACCTCGCGCACTAGACTCGGACGCCCAGGGGAACCGCATCCCCCGTGCGTACGACGCGCATCGGAACCGCACGAGGTGGGTGTACGACGCGCAGGCCAACAACGTCGCGAAGCCCCTGCTTGGAATGCCACCGCAGCCCGGTTTCTTTGCCGACCTCGCTGATGTAGCGGCCGAGCAGGCAGCCAAAGACCAAGCGACGAAACTCGCTGCTCAGCAGACACGAATTGCGGCCGCAAGCGCCGCTGCCTGGTTTGTTGGCGCGTTCGGCCTGTATGCCTTTGGCTGGGGTGTGGCGTGGGTACGCCGAGGGACTGCCGCTCCATCCGCCGGCCGGTAGTCAACGCAGCCCGCGCCACGGAGGTTACGCTCGTGGAGCACTCCTGCCGCCAAGCGATTCTGCGCCACCAGATCGCCGTCCTTGCGCTGGCCGCTGCGATCACCGGGTGTGGCGGCTCGACTCCAACGTCTCCGTCCACCACGTCTCCGCCCGCGACCCCGCCCAGCGGCCCGGTTGTGCAATCGGGGAAGATGACTGATCTCCAGGCGGCTCGAGACATCATCGACTGGAACATGCACGCGACCGGCGGAGGATCCTACCGGAAGACGGATCGGATCTGCCGGTGGGAACTCCCCGTGCCGGTGTTCATCCAAGACGGCCCGGATCGGGAGCGCGTGATCGGCGCGTTGGACTACTGGGCAGCTCAGACGGTCATCACCTACCGGCTGCTCAATGCCGACATGCTTCCTCGCCTCCTTGCGCGCTACGGCACGGATGGCCTTGCTCCGTGGGGCGGGGGGCGCAGCCTCGTGGACGCCACGAACGCTGCCAACAGCGCGACCTCCGCGTTGGTCGTCTACGAGCCGGGAGGGGGCACCTACTGCTCGAACGGCTCGTTGAGTGCGTCCTGCTTGTATCTGTATCGCCACGAGTTGGGACACACCCTGGGGATCTACGTGAACACGGACGCGGGCCTCATGGGCAGCGCGACGAATCTCAGCGACCGGGAGAAGCGGATGCTCGCCGCGCTCTACTCCCTCCCACACGGCGCAGCCGTGGATGCGGACGGGAGTTGGAAGGTGGTGGGGCAGTAGCTGCCAGCTCCCAACAGTGTTACCATGGAGCACGATTTTCCGCGGCGGACGGAACTGACGCGCAGTTGACGTCTGTTCGCGGGCGCGACCTCACGCCAGCACAGACAGCCTTTCCGAGAACACGGCCGGGCCTATGGCTCGGCCTTTCGTGTTTACGGCGACCGCCCATTCGGCTTGACGGAATGACGTTCATCAAGGAGTGCGATGCCTGAGACCATGTCGGGAGACGAGCCGCTCGAGGGTTGGATGACCAGTAATCGTGCCTGCCCCCGCTGCAAGAGTCACGAGTTCCACTTCTGGCAGCCCGAGCTGACCGACGAACTCGTCGAGGAAGAGAAGCACCTCTGCAAGGGATGCGAGCACGTGTGGTGGGTCGATCCCGGCAGTCTCAATAGCGCCGCTGCGTCCCGCCGCCCATGATTTCGAGGGGGGGCCGGTGCCCCCTCATCTTCCCCCTCGGGGCCGCCACGTCGTCGTCGATCCGCCCGCCACCCGCTCGCGTCTTTCCCCTGTACACGCTTTTCCTCGCGCGTAGACTCTATCCATCGTGATGTCGCTCACCGACGATGTCGCCGCGGCTCGAGAGGGTGACCGCGAAGCGTTCGGCCGGCTGGTCGGATTGCGATTGCCCCGCCTGGTCCGCCTCGCACGGTCCATCGTGGGCGACGGCCCCGCCGACGACGTCGTACAAGACGCCTGCGTGGCAGGCTGGCGGCACCTGCGGCAACTGGAAGACGCGGCGAAGTTCGACAACTGGCTGATGCGCATCGTGTACCGATCGGCCCTTCGCGCGGCGCGCTGGAACCGGTTGCGCGCCTCGGTGTTCCACACGTGGATCGACGGCAAGAGCCCGGACGCGGAGGCCGCGCGCGACGATCAGGCGGGCGACATCGCCGTCTGGCAGGTGCTGTCGAAGCTTCCCGCACGCCAGCGGGCGGTGCTGCACCTGACCGTAATCGAAGGCATGACGGATTCCGAGATCGCGCGGGCGCTGGGCATTCGCGCATCGAGCGTGCGGGCCCATCGGCGGCGCGCACGGGCGCGGGCGGCGGCGTTGTGGAATGGCAGCGCGCCAGGGGAGCGAGGATGACAACCGGCGGCAGTTTCGACGAGTCGTTCCGGGCATGGGCGGCGAGACCCACCGATGTCGAGGCGGAGACGGTGGTCGCGCGGCTTGCGGAGTCGGAAACGACCTCGCGCCCGGTGCGCCTGAGACCCGCGTGGGCGACGCTCGCCGTCGCCCTTGTCGCGTTCGTCACTGGCGCCGTGTGGTGGACCCGCAGTCTGCCGCCGGAGCCGCCGGTCCGCCCGGTGGCCGTCGAGGCCATCCAGTCGCCAGGCGACTCGGACATCGTCGTCGTCTGGGTGGACGAGCAGACGCCGGTCCAGGTGTTTCTCACCGAAGCCAGCGCAAGGGGGACCAGATGAAGCCGGAGCGCGTGCTCACGATCCTGACGGTGGCGTTGATGGCGACCGGCGCCGCGCTTGCGCAGCCGGCACCCGACAAGAACGATCCGGTCTACACCGTCGCGACGCTCCTCGTCGGCACCAGGACCGGCGCCGCCCCCGGCGGCCCCCCGCCGTCGAGCGACGGTTCGATGACCATGTTCCTGGCGGGCACGAGCCCGCTCACCGTCGAGCAGTCGGCGCAGATGGGCGAGGACCTCGCGAGCTTGCAGCGGAACCTGAAGCAGACCTTTCAGCTCGACCGCATCGAAACCGCTGCATCCTTCGCCGGCTGGCTCTCCACGGGAAAGGAGATGGTGCTTCGGCCGGCGACTGGGGAACTGACCTTGACGCTGACGGGCGGAGGGCGTGTCCCGGGGACGCAGCCGCCTTTCGTAGCCGCATTGCCAAAGGAGGGCGGGGAGCCTTCTGATTACGAGCGTGGCTACGTCGCGGCACGGATGGGCGTGGGAATCTCGGCGCAGGACCTCGGTCAAGCTCACCGCCGGGGTAAGAGTCGTCTTCGACCGTCCGATGGCCGTGTCGCTCGGCCAGCGCAGCGTCTTCGCACGGCACGCGGGGCCGAACGGAGCCCTCTATTTCGTGGTCGTGTCAGCGCCCCTGTCGGCCGCCGATCGCGCGCGTCCCATTGGGATGGCGGTCCCGGAGCCCGACCGCAGCATCCGCGCGCCGCGGCTGGTCTCTGGAGAGGATCCCATCCTGCCTGCGGGCGTGCCACCGGGCGACGACGCCAAGGTGGTGTTGACCGCCACCATCGGCACCGATGGCCGCGTCTCCAACATCAAAGTCATTCGCCCCGCGCCCGGGTTGACGGAGTTGGCGGTGGCCGCGCTGCGCGAGCGCCGCTACGAGCCCGCGCGCGACCAGAACGGCAAGCCGCTCGAGGTGCAGATCGCGGTGGTGATGCCGTTCCGTGAACGAGCCAGCGCGACCCGAACGAAGACTCCTTGATAGACTCTATCGACATCGTAGACTCTGTTGACTCTCGTAGACTCCGTCGACTTCGTAGACTCCGTCGACTCCGTTGACTTCCCATGCCCACCTGCATCGCCCTCGTGCGCGGCATCAACGTCGGCGGGAACCGCATGGTCGCGATGGCCGACCTCCGGGTCTTCATGTCCGACCTCGGCTTCGTCAACCCTCGCTCGGTCCTGCAGTCGGGCAACCTCGTCTTCGAAACGACGGCGAAACCAGCGGCGGCCGAGCGGCGGCTGGAAGGCGAAGTCGCGGCCCGACTCGGCCTCCAGACCGACTTCTTCGTTCGAACCGCCCGAGAATGGCGCGAACTCGTTACTGCCAACCCGTTTCCGCGCGAGGCAGGCGAGGGCCCCTCGCACCTGGCGGTCATGGCCCTCAAGGCGACGCCGGCCGAGGCGGCCGTTCAGGCCCTTCGGAACTCGATCGTTGGCAGGGAACGGATCGTGGCCGCCGGCCGGCACCTCTACATGACCTACCCGGACGGCTTCGGCCGGTCGCGCCTGACCGGCGGCCTGATTGAGAAGACGCTGGGCACGCGGGGGACGGCCCGGAACTGGAACACGGTCCTGCGACTCGCCGCGCTCGTCGATTTGCTATAATCACCGTTTGTCGCGGCCCGGCTGGTCCGCACCGGTACTTCCATTCCAACGCCGGACATCCCCCGTTTCCGGCGCGTAGTGTTGCCCAGGCTCGCATGAAAAGAACCGAACGCCATCGCCTGAAGGAAAACGAGGTCGCGCTCTCCGTGGCCCGCGCCCGGGAGACCTTCGACATCTACCGCAAGCCGATCATCGCCGCCGCCGTGGCCGCGGTCGCGTTGGTGGCCATTGTCGCGGCCGTCGTGATCTGGCGCGGACAGGTGGACAACCAGTCGCGCACGCTCCTCGCCGAGGCGATGGCCATCGAGCAGGCCCAGGTGACGCCCGCGCCGGCGCCCGGGCAGGCCGCGCCGCCCCCCGCCCAGCCGGGTGCCTACCCGAGCGAGCAGGCGAAGCGCGAAGCGGCCTTGCAGAAGTTCCTGGCCGCCGCCGACGCGTACCCCTCGTCGGCCGCCGGCATCACCGCGCGCTACCACGCCGGCTCGATGCTCGCGCTCCTCGGCCGACACGCCGACGCGGTCAAGCAGTACCAGCAGGTGGTCGATCAGGGTGGGCAGCAGCTCGCTCTACGGGGAAATGGCCAAGCTGGGCCTCGCCGACGTGCAGGCCGCCACGGGCCAGTACGACAAGGCGATCGCCGTGTACTCCGAGCTGGCAGCGGGAAAGGACGCCAAGCTGCCGGTCGAGGGCGTGCTCATGCAGCTGGCCAGGGCGTACCAGGAGAAGGGCAGCACCGCGGACGCCAGGAAGACCTTCAAGCGGATCGTGGACGAGTTCCCGCAGTCGCCATACGCGTCCGCCGCCAAGCGGGAGCTGGACGGGATCAAGGGATAGGCACGGACGGAACGGAGAACGTCGAAGTGAGAACGTAGAACTGAGAACGTAGAAGCGTGAACGTAGAAGCGAGGCGTTCCACGTTCTCCATCTCTCAGTTCTCACTTCGCCGTCGGCTATCTCGCGGCGAAGTGATACGTGAGCATCTTGTAGATCAGCTTCGCGCAGAGGAAGTTCGGCCCCACCATCCCCGGCAGCGGGCACAACTCCACGAGATCGCACGCCACCACGTGGCGCCGCGTCATCACCGCCTTCAACAGCGCCGTCGTCTCGTGCCATGACAGGCCGCCGGGCTCTGGCGTGCCGACCGCGGGCATGATGGCGGGGTCCAGTCCATCGGCGTCAATCGTGATGTAGACCTGGTCGCTCAACGAGGAGACGACCTGGTCGATCCAGTGCGGGTCCTGGCGCATGTTGTGATCCCAGAAGACCCTCGTCTTCAGCGACGGGATGGCGTGCCGATTCCTCCTTCGAGAGGCTGCGGATCGCCACCTGCACGCAGTCGCGCGTGCTCGACGATCCGTCGCATCGCGCAGGCGTGGCTGAAGCGGCTGCCCTGGTACGACTCGCGCATGTCCGCGTGGGCGTCGATTTGCAGGACCGACAGGCCCGGGGTCTTCGCCGACACGGCCTCCACGACCGGGATGCTCACCGAGTGTTCGCCGCCGAGTACGACGAGGAACTTGTCGTGCGCGAACAGCTCGCCGGCCACCCGGCGAATCTCGTCGAGCGCGACGCGCACGTCGTTGTACGAGAGGTCCATCTCGGGCAGCGTGAAGATGCCGTGGCCGTGCGCATCGGTGCCTGTTTCCTGGTCCCACAACTCCACCTGCCCGGACGCCAGCAGGATCTCGCGCGGGCCATTGCGCGTGCCGGTGACGTAACTCGTGGTCTTCTCCAGCGGCACCGGGAGGACAACCGCGCGTGAGTCCTCGAAGGAACGCTGGTGTTCCAGGCCACCAAACACGAGGGGGGCCGGGTGGTCGTACACGACAGGGAGCTTCATGGGGAGTCCTCGCAAAGGAGCGGAAAACTGAGAACGTAGAACGGAGAAGGTAGAACTGAGAACGTAGACGTGATTCTACATTTGACGTTCCGCATTCTCCGTTCGTCAGAATGCCCGTCCGAACCGCACGTAACCCGAGGCGCCGCGTCCCTGCGCGCCCGCGACCGGCTGCGCCACGCCTGCCGCGACCGTGATTGGCGCGCCGAAGCCGAGGACCGCGTCGATCGACAACTCGGCGCCGACCGATGCCTTGTAGTCGGCCCAGGAGAACTGGTGGTCCCACACCTGTCCAACATCGCTGAAGACGGCGCCGTGGAGGGTGCGCAGGAACAGCGGCCAGTTGCCCTTGCCCCGTTCGACGCGCCAGAGCGGGAAGCGGTACTCGACGTTCAGCGCGCCGACATGGCTCGCCGCAAACGCCTGGTCCTCGAACCCGCGGAGCAAGCTGAGAGCGTCGTTGCCGAAGTCGATCAGCCCCCCGGCCGGCTGCGGGCCGCCCAGGTAGAAAACGCGGGCGACGGCGGCGTCGCCGTTCGCGATGCCGAGCGCCCCGCGGGTGGCGAGCACCGCGTGCCGACCGCCTAGACGGATGTAGCCGCGAATCTCCGCCGTGAAGGCATCGGCGTTGCCGTCGGCGCCGAGCGCGGCGCGGACCTGCTCGCTGGTGACGCCCACCGCCACTCCCTGCTCGGGACTAATCGAGTAACCGAAGAGGTGGGCGTTGTGGAATGCCCATCCCGTCTGGATGGCATTTCGAAGGAAGGTGCGATCGCCGCGCACGGTGAGCAGCTCGTTCCGCTCGACATTGAACGCCGCCTGCAGCACCTGCGCCTGGCGCACGCCGATGAAGGGCACGCTGGCACCGAAGGCAACATGGCGCTCGCGCAACTCCGCGTCGGCCTGGCGCACGCCGGCGACCGATTGCGGCGGGAAGGTCGTCTCGTCCGAGGCGGCGACGAAGAAGCCCGGCCTCCAGCGGTCGTAGGTGTAGAACGCGCTCCAGTCCGGGCGCGCGCGGTGCGGCCCGTACATCGCCTCCGACCCGGCCTGCACCCGCCACAGGGCGGTGACGCCGAAGGCGTGCCGGCCGAGGATGTCCACGCCGCCGGTCGAGAGCCCGAGCCGGAGATGGTTGCCGGCGAAATCCCCCGCCGGCTGCCAGGAGCGAGGCAAGAGCGTCAAGAAGGGACGATAGGGAGTAGCGGCAGGCGTCCCCGCCTGCGTCGTCGTCGCAGGTGTCGCCTCGACCGGAGTGGCGGGCGTCCCTGACCGCGAAGCGGCCGCAGCTGTCCCGGCTTGCACCCCGCCTCGAATCACCGACAGGCGAGACGCCTGTCCTACGAGCTGACGCACCGACGGGCAGGACGCCTGTCCTACGGCCGCGACCGGCATCTCGAACAGGTCATAGCCGGCCGCAGTGTAGCCGACGTACACCAGGCGGCGGCCGTCCGGCGACACCTCCGGCGACATGGCGCCGCCCGACACCCCTGCAATGGGAGATGCCTCGCCCGAATCGATCCCGACCGCATAGAGCTGGAAGCTGCGGCCGCCGCGGTCCGACGCGAACAACAGGGCCCGGCCGTCGGGAAGCCACGCGGGTGTGACGTTGCGCGCGTCGGCGCTGCTGGCGACGACAGTAGACCGGCCCGATGCCACGTCGATGACGACGATCTCCGAAGGGCCGCCGGCTCGGCGCCGTTCGACGGCCAGGCGCATGCCGTCCGGGGACCACCGCGGCGATCCGTAAGCGGCATCCGCCTCGTCGAGCGGCGTTGGAGCAACCGACAGCGCCAGGCGGCCCACTTCTGTGCCCTCGATCCCGTACACGACCAGGCGCCGACCGCCGCCCGCCATGCTGATGCACGCGAGCGAGCGGCCGTCTGGCGACACGTCTGGCGCGACCAGCCGTGCGTCGCGCGTCAGCCGCTGGACCCGCCCGGTTTCCGTATCGGCGGCATACAAATCGGAGCGCCAGGCGACGTTCACCTGGTAGTCGGCGGCGTCGAAGAACACGATTCGCCCGCGGAGGCTCACCTGCTCGCCGCCGTATCGGATGGCGAGCCGGCGGCCGGCGGCGGGCCAGGCTGGCCCGCCTGCGCCAAGGCTTCGGCGAGGTCTCACCGAAGCGCCGTGCGCGGAGGCGGGAGCCTGGGGCTCTGCTTTCGGTGGTGCGGTCTCGAAGTCAATCACCGCGACGGCGGGGAAGTCGTCTGGGTTCTGCCGGCCGTAGACGATGCGGCCATCGCCCGCGTAGCGGGGCGTCGAGACGTAATACCCCTCGCGCGTGAGACGCCGAGGGGTGATCTGCGCGGCCGGACTGCTGGGTGCCAAGGGCGGCGCCGGAGCTTCGCCCCACACCTCACCTGGACCTTGACCTGGCACCTGACCCGCTGGAACGTCGCCCGGTTCGGTCAGCGATCGCTGGTAATCGGCCCACAGCTCGCCGAGGCCTTTGCCGTACGTCTGGCGGTAAGCTGCGGATGCGAGGTAGGGAATCCGCCCGGCGGTACGTCGCCCGAGCTCTCCGAGTTTCTCCTCTCCGAACCGCTGCGCCAGGTATTGGGTGAAGAAGCCGCCGTAGAGATACGGCCCGAGTCCCGCGGGCCACCGCACCTGGCCGCCGGTCACCTGGTCCATGCGCTCCGGCCCCGCCTCGCGCACGCGGTCCGCGACGATCGTGAACGAGTCGCCGCCTCTCAGCCGTCCCTGGCCGGTGAAGCGGCTCTCGGCAAAAGTGGCGAGGCCCTCGGTGGACCAGCCGGGCAGGAACAGGTTGGGGAAGGCGAGCGGCGCACGGCCGAACACCGCCTTGACACCGCGCGCGTAGCCGCGAGACTGGTGCAGCTGCAGGACGTGGGTGTACTCGTGCGTGAAGACCAGGCGCAGCCAGGCACTCGTGTTGCCGATGATGTCCGAAGGGGCGGGCCACGCCGCCGTCACCATCACGGTGTCGTAGGGCAGCGGCGTCGCCCACCCGTTCGACGCATCGTCCTGGTCCACGAGGAGGACGTGTGTCATCCCCGGCGCGGGCAGTCCGAGCCGCGCGGGAACCGTGGCCCAGACGGATTCGGCCACCTCGCCGAGCAGCCGAGCCTGGCGCTCGAGGCCCTGGTGGAAGTAGACACGGAAGTGCGGCGTCCGGAGCACGTGGAAGGCGAGACGCGGCAGGACGCGCGACGCGGCCGAAACCGGCCGCAGGCCGGCAGCCAGGATCAGGGCCAGCAGGAAGACGGCGCCGCCCCGCCTCATGACTCCTGCGCGTCCTTCTTCAATTCCGCGAGGAGCGACAGCGCTTCGATCGGCGTGATGCGGTTCGGGTCGAGGGCGAGCAGCCGTTCGACCACGCGGTCCCCGGCCGGCGACGGCGATTGGAAGAGGCCCAGCTGCTGCTGCGGCTCGGTCGGCGTCCGGCTGATCGACGGCCGCCCGCCGCGCGCCAGCTCGTCGTGCTCGAGGGCGCCAAGGATCTCCACGCGCCCGGTCCACCACGGGACCCGGCAGCCCGGCCAGCCTTGCCACCTGGATGCCGTAGCTGCGGTCCGACCGCCCCGGCACCACCTTCCGCAGGAAGATGATCTCGTCGTGCCACTCGCGCGCGTCCACGTGGAAGTTGACGACGCCCGCGATGCCGTCGGCGAGATCCGTCAGCTCGTGGTAATGCGTCGCGAAGATCGTCTTGGGCCTCGCGCGCGCGCTCGTCGCCAGGTGTTCGGCCACCGCCCAGGCGATGCTGAGGCCGTCGAAGGTGGCCGTGCCCCGCCCGATCTCGTCGAGGATCACCAGGCTGCGCGACGTCGCGGCGTGCAGGATGTTCGCCGTCTCCTGCATCTCCACCATGAAGGTCGACTGCCCGCGCGCGATGTTGTCCGACGCGCCGACGCGCGCGAAGATCCGGTCCACGATCGCCACCTTCGCCTCGCGCGCGGGCACGAACGACCCGACCTGCGCGAGGAGGCAGACGATGGCCGTCTGGCGGAGGTAGGTGGACTTGCCGCCCATGTTCGGCCCGGTCAGGATCACGAGCTGGTGCGTGGCCGAGTTGAGGTGCGTGTCGTTCGGCACGAACGCCTCCGACACGTGGCGCTCGACCACCGGGTGGCGGCCGTCCACGATCACCAGGTCGTCGCCGTCGTGGACGTGCGGCTTGGTGTAGTTGTTGATCGTCGCCGTCTCGGCGAGCGCCGAGAGGGCGTCGAGCGACGCGATCGCACGCGCCGTGTCCTGGATCCGGGGAGCGTGCCCGGCGACGTCCTGGCGCAGGCGTTCGAACAGCTCGACCTCGCGCTCGAGGATCCGCTCGTCGGCGCCGAGCACCTTCTCCTCGTACTCCTTGAGCGCCGGCGTGATGTAGCGCTCGCCGCCGGCGATGGTCTGCTTCCGGTGGTAGTCCGGCGGCACGCCGTGCAGGTTCGACTTGGTGACCTCGATGTAGTAGCCGAACACCCGGTTGTAGCGGATCTTCAGCGGGATGCCGGTCCGGGCGCGCTCCTGCTCCTCCATCTGCGCGATGACCTGCCTGCCGCCGCGGCTGATCGATGCGCAGCTCGTCGATGCCCGTGTCGAAGCCGTCCCGGATGGAGCCGCCGTCGCGTGCCAGGGCCGGGGGGTCGTCGGCGAGCGCTGCCTCGATCGACGCGCGCAGGTCGGCGAGATCGTCCAGTTCCGCGACGCGAGGCTCCGGACGAGCGGCGCCTGGAGCTCCTGCAGGATCATCCGAAGCCGCGGCACCGCGCCGAGCGACTGCCTTGAGCGCGACCAGATCCCGGGGACCGGCCGATCCGAGCGCGGCCCGCGCAACAAGCCGCTCGAGGTCCTGCACCGCCTTGAGCGTCTCCCGGAACTTCCCTCGCTCGGTCGTCTTGAAGGCGAAGTCCTCCACCGCGTCGAGGCGATCCCTCACGCGTTCGAGCGCGAGGAGCGGCCGCAGGAGCCAGGCGCGCAGCGCCCGGCCGCCCATCGCGGTGACCGTCCGGTCGATCTCGTCCAGGAGGGACCCGCCCCGGCCGCCCTGGCTGGACTCCACCACCTCGAGGTGCCGCAGCGTGACGGGATCGACCACCAGCGAGTCGGCCGCCTGCCTGAAGGAGGCGGTGCGCACGTGCGCGAGGTCCACCTTCTGCGTGTCGCGCAGGTAGCGGACCAGCCCGCCGGCCGCGCGAATGGCAAGCGCGTGCGGCTCGAGGCCGAAGGCGTCCAGGCTGCGCGTCCGGAACTGCTCGATCAGGCAGGAGCGCGCCGCCTCGACCTCGAAACTCCAGGATTCGACGGACGTCACGGGCGTGCCGCCCGCCGCGATCGCCGGGAGGTGTTCTGCGAGGCTGAGGTCGGCCGGCACGACGATCTCGCGCGGGCGCAGGACGCCCATCTCGTCGGACAGCGCCTGGAGGCCGACCGCGCCGAGGTACTCGGCGCTCGTGAACTCGCCGGTCGACAGGTCGACGAGGGCGACGCCGATTCCCTCGAGCTGAACGGGAACGTCCGGGTTGGCGCGGGCAGGCGCCCCGGCGGCCTTTGCCGAAACCGCAGCGTCGCCCGACAGCTGCGGGAGCGCCGCGGCCGCTCCGCTGCGGCCGGATGGTCGTGTGGACCGGCGCGGCAGCGCAAACGCGGGCGCGAGCGCCATCAGGAACGCCGGCTCGCGGGCGTCGAGATACGCGGCGTCGGTGAAGGTGCCCGGCGACACCACCCGCACGACCTCTCGGCGCACCAACCCCTTTGCCTTCCGCGGGTCCTCGACCTGCTCGCAGATCGCCACCCGGAAGCCCTTCTTCACGAGGCGCGCGAGATACCCATCCACGGCGTGATAGGGCACGCCGCACATCGGGATTGCACCGCCCGACGAGTCCTTGCTGCGCGAGGTCAGCGTCAACTCCAGCGCGCGCGAGGCGACCAGCGCATCCTCGAAAAAGGTCTCGTAGAAGTCGCCCATCCGGAAAAAGACGATGGCGTCCCGGTACTGACGCTTGGCCTCGAGGTACTGCCGCATGGCTGGCGTGGGCTGCCCGAGGGCTCCGGCGGCGGACGTGGGTTCGGGTGGTGGCGGCATGAGATAGATGGAAAACAGTCTACAAGAATGCCGGCCCGGCTGCCTGCTAGAATGGTCCCCACCCGATGCTCGTTCTCGCGTTGGATACCACGACTCGTGCGGGAAGCGTCGCCCTGGCTCGCGACGGGAAACTGATCGAGGCGTTCGCGGGCGACGCCGACCGCACGCACGCCACGCGCCTGCCCGGCGACATCCTCACGCTCCTGGCCCGGCACGATGCGGTGCTGGCCGACATCGACCTTTTCGCCGTCGCGGCAGGCCCTGGCTCGTTCACTGGCTTGCGGATCGGCATCGCCACCATCCAAGGGCTCGCCTTCGCCAACCAGCGGCCGGTCGTCGCGGTGTCGGCGCTGGAGGCGCTCGCGCACTCCGCTGAAGAACCCGGGCGACAGCCGGGCTTCCCCGGGACGACAGGCGAGACGCCGGGGACGACAGGCGGAACGCCAGGGACGACAGGCGAGACGCCGGGACGACAGGCGAGACGCCTGTCCTACTGGGCGCGTGGATGGACGCGCAGCGCGGCGAGGTGTACGCGGAGCTTTACAGGGCGGGCACCTTCGAAGTCCTGGAGCCAGCGGTCGCGGCCGAGCCCGGAGTGGTGCTCGACGGATGGTCCCAGCGGATCCAGGCGAGTGGCGAAAGGTCGCTGCTGATTGTTGGAGATGGCGCGCTCGCGTATCGCTCCGTTGTCGAAGCACGCCGGCCCGGCGTGGTCATCGGCTCCGCCGTTCCCCTGCTGGCTCCCGCGATTGCCCGCCTGGCAGCCCGCGCCGCCGCCGAGGGACGCGCCGGTCCTCCCCACGCCATTCGCCCCCTCTACGTGCGCCGGCCCGACGCCGAACTGGCGCGGGACCGCAAGCGTGCGGCGGACGCGAGTGCCGCGAGCACAGCCGACTCCCGGTCGAGGACCGACGGGCACGGGCATGGCTAAGCGGCCGCCGGCCGAGGCTGGTTCTCCTGCATGGGCCTCGCTGCCCGCGGGCTGGTCCGTGGACTCGCTCGAGGAGGCCGACCTGGACGAGGTGCTCGAGGTCGAGCGCGCGTCGTTCAGCAACCCGTGGTCGCGGCAGATGTTCGTGTGGGAGATGCAGAACGCCGGCGTCTCTTATGCGTACGTGTTGAGGACCCCCGAGTGGCGGGTGGCCGGATTCTGCACCGTTTGGCTGGTGCTGGACGAGGTCCACATCAACAATATCGCCATTCGGCCAGAGTGCCGGGGCCAGGGTGCCGGCCGGATTCTGCTCACCGTGGTTTTGCGGACGGGAGCGGCCCACGGCGCCACCCGGGCGACGCTGGAGGTTCGCCGATCGAACACTGCGGCGCTCAAGTTATACGAGGGAATGGGCTTCCGGATTGGCGGCACGCGGAGGAACTACTACACGAGCCCGGTGGAGGACGCGCTCATCCTCTGGCTCGACCGTTTGCCGCCCTCGCCGCCCGGCGAGAGTGGAGGAGCACCTTGAATCGAAGGGGGGTCTGTGTTACGTTGCGTTTAGATTCGGGCCTCGGCCCGTGTACGTCCCTCGCCCAGTGAGCGCACCAAAACCATGACACGCGGGTGCAGCCGCGCGCTTCTCATCATATCCACCCACGGAGAAGGAGGCGGAGAATGACGGCAGACTCACAGGATTTGAAGCCCCTGCTGCTCGAAACCGACGAAGAGTTCCGCCAACTCGCCAGCAAGCACCACGAACTCGAAGAGCGCCTGCACGAGCTCACCGCCAAGAATTATCTTTCCGGACCCGAACAGGTCGAGGAAGTTACGCTCAAGAAGCGCAAGCTGCAGTTGAAAGACAAGATGGAAGCCATCGTGCGCGCGTACCGGCAGCGCGCGACGCCGCCGAACCTGGGCTCGCCGAGCCTCCAGCGGGGCTAGCCGGAAAAACCGGACAGTAAGGGCGGCCTCGTGGCCGCCAGCGGTTCAGAACTGGGAGCCGGCGGCGCAAGCCGACCGGCTCCCGTGCTTTTCGGCGGTTTCTGCCCCTCGCGCCTCTCTGGCTCTCCATGAAGATCGACCCAGCCGGGTACCCGTTCATCGCTGGCGCGGGCGCGCCCGCGATTTTCCTGTTCGCCCTCGGCGCTCCCGCGCTGGGTGCGCTGCTCCTCATCCTCACGGCGGGCGTCGCGCTGTTCTTTCGCGACCCGGACCGGCAGGTGCCGGCCGAACCGGACGCCGTCGTCTCGCCCGCCGATGGGCGCGTGGTCGTGGCGGGCGCCACGCAGCCGGGCGCGGCGCCGCCGGGCGACTGGCGGCAGGTGAGCATTTTCCTCTCGCCGTTGGACGTGCACGTCAACCGCCTGCCGGTGGGCGGCCTGGTCACGAAGGTCGAGTACCACCCGGGCAAGTACCTGCCGGCCTATCGCGGCGAGGCGGCGACCGAGAACGAGCGCAACGAAGTCTGGATCGACCGGGCCGGCACCGCCATCGTCTGCCGCCAGATCACGGGCATCCTCGTTCGCCGCGTCGTGTGCCGAATCCGCCAGGGCGACCGCGTCGAAGCCGGCCAGCGGTTCGGCGTGATGAAGTTCGGCTCCCGGATTGACCTGTTCCTCCCGCCGTCCGCCCGGATCCTCGTCGCCGAGGGTGCGCGCGTGCGAGCTGGTGAGACGATTATCGCGAGGCTGTCGTGATCATGGATGCGGATCTCCCGCGGGAACGCCGCCCGCGCATGCTGCCCGCTGCGCCGGAGCCAGATGCAGCGCCGGCGGCTGCGGCGAGGCATCTACCTGCTGCCCAGCCTGTTCACGCTCGCCAACATGTTCTGCGGCTACGCCTGCGTCGTCTACGCGATGCACGGCGAGTTCGCGACGGCCGCCCCGTTTGTCGGGCTGGCCATCGTCCTCGACATGCTGGACGGCCGCATCGCGCGGATGACGGGCACCACCAGCGCCTTCGGCCTGGAGTTCGACTCGCTGGCCGACGTGATCTCCTTCGGCATGGCGCCGGCCATCATGATCTTCGCCTGGGGCCTCGAGCCGCTGGGCCGCCTCGGATGGGCCGCCGGCTTCGTGTTCGTGACGGGCGCCGCCACCCGGCTGGCGCGGTTCAACATCCAGTCGAGCACGGACAAGCGGTTCTTCGTCGGCCTGCCCAGCCCGGCCGCCGCCGCCGTGCCCGCCGCGACCGTGTACGCCTTCCCGGAAGGCCTCACCGATTATCGCAGTGCGTTGCCCGTCCTGGCGCTGATGCTCGTGCCGGCGTTCCTGATGGTCAGCACCTTCCGGTTCCGCAGCTTCAAGACGATCGACCTGCACGCGCGGCGGCCGTACAAGGTCCTCGTGCTCCTGGCGGCGATCCTGTTCGCCATCGTCACGCACCCTCGCTGGGCGCTGCTCGCGATCGCCTACGGGTACCTGGTGTCGGCGTTCGTCGAACTGGGAATCACGCGCTGGCGGCGAAGGGGAGGACGGAATCAGGAGAAGGGTAAGACGGATTCCGAACTGGCACGAACTGAGAACTGAGAAGTTGGAATTGTGAAGCGAGACCTCGTTCTCCCTTCTATGTTCTCCCTTCCACGTTCCCACCTCTACGTTCTCACTTCCAAGTTCTCCGTCCGCACTTCCTTGGCGGGCAGAAGGATCGTCACCCGCGTTCCGTTGCCGCGCTCGCTGACCACCGTGATCGTCCCGCCGTTGAGCTCGATGTTCCGCCGCGCGATGGCCAGGCCGAGGCCGGTGCCGACGGCCTTGGTGGAGAAGTAGGGTTCGAAGAGCCGCGCGAGCGCCTCGTCGTCCATCCCGATTCCCGTATCCTCGACCGACAGTTCGACCGCATCGGGTCCGCGGCGGGCCGCCTCCACGCGCAGCCGGCCGCCTCCCGGCATCGCGTGCAGCGCGTTGTCGATGACATTGGTCAGCGCCCGCCCCACCAGCGTCCGGTCGATCAGCAGGGAGGGAAGCCCAGGGGCCGCGACAACCTCGAAATCGATGGCGCCGCTCGCGCCGGCGACGTACGGCCGCATCACCTCTTCGACGAGGTCGGCCAGGCTCGTCGGCGCGAGGCGCGCGGTGGGCGACGAGGCGAAGCTGGAGAACTCCGACGCGATCTGACGGAGCAGCCGGACCTGCGACGAGGATCGCGTCCACGCAGCTCTCCAGCACGGGCTCGAGTGGCTTGCCGCGATCGGCGTGCACCCGGCGGAGGTGCTCGGCGTTGAGCTGGATCGGCGTGAGCGGGTTCTTGATCTCGTGGGCCACCTGGCGCGCCATCTCCGCCCACGCTTCGAGCCGGTGCGTGCGCTCCAGTTCCTCGCGCTGTCGGCGGAGCTCCGAGCGACATCATGTTGAACGCTTCCACCAGCCGGCGAAGTTCGTCGGATGCGGTGGTCGCGATGCGCGCATCGAAGTCCCCCCGTGCGATGCGGCGCGTCGCACGCATCAGGCGGTTCACCGGGTCCGCGATCCGCTCCGCCAGCGGGTAGCCGAACGCCGCGCCGACGAGGATGAACAGCATCGCCGCGAGGACGATGCGGCGGTTGAGGTCGTCGATCTCGCGCTCGATCTCCTGCTGCCGGAGGGTGAGCGGCACGGTGAGGATCGCATCGCGCCCGCCTGCGCGGACCGGGGCGGCCGCCACCATGTAGCGGAAGCCGCCCACCTGTTCCTCGGTGATGACGGTGGGCAGGCGGTCGAGGGCGATGGCGCGATAGACGTCCGCGGGCGTGCGCGTGGGCAGCAAGCCCGAGGCGAACAGGTCCCGCTCGCTCGTCGCCTGTCAGCTTCCGGCGCCGCTGAAGAGGTTGACGTCCTGGCCGATGATGCGGCTCAGCCCGATCATCGCGTCGTCGTTGAGCGACGATTGCGTGCGAGGGGCCGAGCGGCACGCTGTACTCCTCGATGACGCTGACGCGCGATGGCGGTCGTCTTGTGCGCCGCGGATTCCACGTCGTGGCGCAGCCGATCGGCAATGTAGGCGCGGGTGACGAGCGCCAGCGTGACGACCGGGATGACAGACGCGGCGACGAACGCGAGGAAGAGCTTCCGGTAGAAGCTCTCGCGCACCTCTCGCAACAGCGCACGCCCGGAGGTGACGCGCCTCGCGGCCAGCATCCTGAACAGCCCCGCCGCCGAGCAGGAGCGTGAAGTACATCACCCCGACGAGGGAAGTCAATTCCGCCAGGTTGATCGCGTGACCGATCGGCGGGATGACCGGGTAGCCCAGCGCGTAGATGCCGCGCCGGTCGTTCTCCAGGTACACCTCGTACTCCTCGCCGTCGGTGCTGAGTCGCGTCCAGAACGGCTGCCGCGAGCGGTAGATCCGATCGAACAGCGTCTCGTCGATCGGCCAGGCGCTCGTCCCCGACACGTAGATGGGCGTGCGGCTCCAGCCGTACACCACGAACTCCATCTCGCGGCCCGGCGCCTCTTCGCGCGGGTGCACCCGCTCGCCGCGCAGCAGCTCGAAGTAAGGGTTCTGCGAGGAGATGAACGACAGCGTGCTGTCGTCGAGGATGACGTGGATGACGATCGTGCCGAGGTTGCCCGCCGGGCCGCAGATGTTCCGGCCGGCGTGGAGCAACTGACGCTCCTGGGCGCCGAACGGGCTGATCTCCCCGAACGGGCCCTGCCAGGTACAGCTCTCCTCGCGCCATCGCTGGCCCAACGTCTCCTCGGGGAGGTTGAGGGCGAACCGGCTCACGAGCGCGCCGGCGGCGTTGTACAGCTCGATGGCCGAGGACACGCGATACCGTTGGAGCGCCGTGTCCCGCCACGTGAGAAACGCGCTCTCGGGAGTGGGCCCGCTCCCCGGCGGCGGCGTCGGCACCGAGACGAATGCCTCGAGTTCCGATTCCCGGCGGTCGATCTCCCGCTGTGCCGCCAGCAGCCGCTGCACCAGGTTCTGCCGCTGGTTCAGCACTTCCGGCGCGTAGCTCGTTTCCATCGTTCGACGGCGGGCGCTCTCCTCGAAGCGGACGAGCGAGGGGTACGTGAGCGCCGCGGGAACGAAGCAGCGCGAGGAAGAAGACGATCAGGCGGAAGCCCTGCGACGCGCGCCGCAGCCGCGCGACGCCGCGGGGCGCGAGGAGGACCGCGGCCACCAGGGCGGAGGCGAGGATCGCGGCCTCGAGCAGGTGCACCTGCGCGCTGGCGGCCCACGGCCATACGACAGCGGCCGGGACGCCCCAACAGACGAGGAGGGCGAACAGCGGGAGGGCTCCGCCAACGCCGAAACGCCACCGGGCGAGCGCCAGTCGAAGGCCCAGCACCGCGAGCCACGCAAAGGCGGCGTGGAAGGCCAGGAGGCCGAACTGCATCGCGGTCCGCACCGGCTCCCACGGGTGCGGCGAGAAGTAGAGGAGATCGATGCCAGCCCGGCGGAACGTGTTGCCGAGGAACCACTCGTACCCGGCAACGCCGAACGCCAGCACGACGCCGACTGCTGCCTCGGTGGCGAGAAACGCCAACGCACGCCAAGGGGAGTCGAACGGGGCCCGCCGGCGCCCGCGCACGGCCAGCCGCCGCCGTTCGAACGCGCCGGCGAAGACAACCACCAAGGCCAGGGCGGCCAATCCGTCAAGGAGGAAATCGGCCGGGTGGCGAAACAGCGGCCCGAGTTCCGGCGAGGCATAGAGGCTGCTCGAGACCACTCGCCAGGGGCCGGGTGGTGTGGCGAACCAGAAGAGGGCGCGGGCGAGGACCAGGCAGGCGGCAACTGCGAGGGAGTAGCCCGCGTAACTGCGCCCGCCGCGTCCCAGTGCCCGCCCGTCCAGGAGAGGGCCGCACAGCACGAGCACCGTCAGCGCGAAGACCGCCACCACGAGCGACAGGACGCCACGGCGGAACCCCGCGCGCGCCGCCTCGAGGTCGCCGGGCGCGACGGTGGCCTCGACGAGCGGATCGCTGTCGGGCCCGCGGACGATGAACGTGTCCGGGCTGGAACGTTCGCCGGCCCCTTCGTAGCGGGCGCGCAGCGACACGACGGCGAGCGGGGTCTCGAAGGTGAAGCGCTCGCGGACGGCGTCGCCAACCGCGGTATGGGTGGAGAAGAGGCGCTCGGCGGCGACCGCCCCAACGCGGCTTCCGTCCGGGCCGACCACCGGCTGAATGCGGACCAGTCGAAAGCCGAGCGGCCCTGGCGCGATGAACAGGGCGGCCGGCCCGTTGATGCGTTCGAGCGGCAGTTCCGACGGCCGGCCCGCCCACGCGATCGGGGCGGTCGTCCCGCCCCGGTTGGCGTAGACCGTGAGCGCGGCGGCGCCGCCGGCGGTGGACTGCACGAGCGACGAGGCGCGCGAGAACAACTCCCGGACGCGGCGGTCGTCGGGAGGCTCCGACAGTGCCGTCGCCGCGAACGAGGCTTCACTCTGCGCCGCACGGCTCAGCTCGGCGGCGAGCGTCGCGAACTGGCCCTGGACCTCCCGCTCGACCTTGCGCAGCGCCTCGACGTCCGACGCGCCGAAGCGCGACCACTCCAGCCACCAGCCCGCCGCGACGACGATCAGGCCACAGGCAAGACCGCCTGCGAGGATGCGAAGGACAGGGTGGCGACGGAGGTACGAACGCATGTCTGCTGCGGTCAGCATACGCTACGACCGAACGGCGGAAAAGACCGCGGTTCGGTGCTATAGTGAGCGATCGACTGGACAACGCCACCGCGTGTTGAACAGCGCACTCGTCCCGGCCGCCGGAATCCCGCCCATGACGCATCCCGGGAAGGCTCGGTACAGCACTCAAGCGCGGTGCCCTGCTGACGGCCGCCAACTGGCAGGTGGTGGCGATCCAGTCGGTCGCCGAGACCACCTTCAAGCTGCTGCTGGCCGTGCCTATCCTCGGCGGCGTTGTCCTCGTCACGCTGCTGCTCGGCCGCGACGTATCCGAGATGCTGGCCGGCGACCTGCGGGAGATCCTCTTCGGCGTCGCCGCGACGCTTGCCGAACATCCCCTCGCGCTCGCGGCGTACCTCGGCGGGCTCGCCCTCGTCCTCGCGGGCGGCGCCACGCTCGTCTTCCTCGTCAAGGGGGGCACGGTCTCCCTGCTCGCCGAAGCCGATCGGGCCGCAGGACAGGTCGAACGGCCGCCCCTGCGGCTCGCGGCGTTCCGGCAGGCCATGCGGTTCTCGATCGAGCGGTTTACTGGCGGGGCGGCCGGGCTGTTCCGCCGCTATCTGAAACTCGGCGTGCTGCTGGGCGGGCTGTACTTGGTCGCCGCCGGGGTGGCGGTCCTGATCGGGTGGGGACTCTATCGGCTCGCGGGGGCGCGGCCTTTGCTCCTGGGATCCGTCGTGGCCGTTTCCGCCGCGGTGTTCATCACCGTGATTACGATCGTCAACGTGCTGTACCTGCTGGCGCAGGTGGTGGTCGCCGTGAGCGATTCGGGCGTCGGCCGCGCGGCAAAGGACGTGTTGCGATTCGTGCGCGGCGAGTTCTGGAAGGTCACCCGGGTCTTCGGCGTCACGATCCTGCTGCTCGTGCTGGCCACCGTCCTGTCGGTGGCGGCCACCTGGGGGTTCTACCTCATCGCCTACGTGCCCCTGGCCGGCGTCATCGTCCTTCCGCTGCAACTCGCGGCCTGGTTGCTGCGCAGTCTGCTGTTCCAGTACCTCGGGCTCACCGCGCTCGCTGCCTACCTGTCACTCTACCGGTCGTACAGCGCCGACCGGAGCAGCATCGCGGCCCCGGCTTCCCGGTGAGCGCACTCATGATTGACTACGACCGGTTCCTCTCGCACGCCGCTCTCAAGTCCCAGGGATCGGCCATCCGCAAGATGGGCGTGATGGCGGTGAGGGTGCCCGACATGATCTCGTTCGCGCCGGGCTACCCGGACCCCGCGACGTTCGCCTGGCAGGAGTTCCAGGAGATCACGCGGCGAGCTGCTCTCCGGCCGCGACGCGTCGGTTCTGCAGTACGGGCCCACGCGGGGGGCGAAGCCGCTGATCGACGCGGCGATCGAGATTCTCGAGTCGCGCGGCATCAGGTCGAATGGCGAGGAGGTCCTCGTCACGACCGGCTCCCAGCAGGGGATCGACCTGGTCGGCCGGTGCATGCTGGACCCCGGCGACGTCGTGCTCGTGGAGCTGCCGGCGTACACCGGCGCAATCAGCGCCTTCAAGAACACCGAGGCGATGCTCGTCGGCGTCAAGCAGGAGGCCGATGGGATCGACCTCGACGATCTCGAGTCGGTCCTGGCCCGCCAGCGCACGGCCGGACGGAAGGTGCGCTTCCTGTACCTGGTGCCGAACTTCCAGAACCCGACCGGCCTGCTCCTCTCGCGCGAGAAGCGCAAGCGGCTCGTCGAGTGGGCGTCCCGCGCGGACATGCTGATCGTCGAGGACGACCCGTACGGCGCGCTGTATTTCGAGGACGCGGCGACCGCCGAGGACACGCGGCCGATCAAGGCGGACGACACCGAGGGCCGCGTCATCTACATGAGCAGCTTCTCGAAGACGCTCGCGCCCGGGTTTCGCGTCGCGTGGCTGGTCGCGCCAGAGGCCATCGTCTCCAAGCTCGAGTTGATCAAACAAACGGAGGACCTGCTCACGCCGTCGCTCGACCAGCACATCGTCCACCAGGCTTACCGGCGCGGCATCCTCACGGGCCGGCTGCCCATGCTGCGGCAGTTCTACCAGGAGAAGCGCACCGTCATGCAGCAGACGCTGCAGCAGGAACTGGGCGGACAGATCACCTGGCCGGCGCCGCGGGGCGGCTTCTTCCTGTGGGCCTCGCTCCCGGCGCGCTGCAGCACGGACGCGATGCTGCCGCGCGCGATCGAGTCGCGCGTGATCTACGTCGCCGGCAGCGCCTTCTTCGTGGACGGGTCGGGCGCGAACATCATGCGCCTGTCGTTCTCGCTGCCGACCAAGGACAAGATCGTCGAGGGCGTGAAGCGACTGGCCAAGGTGGTCAAGGAGGAACTGGCGGCGAACCGGGCGCCGGTGGAAATTTGAGAAGCTAAGAACGGAGAACGAAGAACTGAGAAGTGAGAAGTGAGAATTCTGAGGGACGGAGCGGAAAACCGGAACACGCTCCCGTTCTTGTTTCTCAGTTCTCAGTTCTCCGTTCTCACTTCGGAGTCCCGTCTGGGCCCCCGTCCCCCGGCCAGAGCGGGTACACCATCTTCGCGGGGAAGGGTTTGGAGTCGAGGATTGCGGCCGCGGGTGCCATGCGGATGACCTGGCCGTCGCGCGTCAACAGGATGAAGGGCTGAGCGCCTTCTTCATCGGGCGGCAGGAAGTGGGGCGCAGCCGCGATCACGCCTCCCGTCTCGGTTCCGCCGGCCTCGCTGCCGTCCGCCGCCCGGAACGCCCGCACCTCCATCAGCCCCGCCACGAGCAGCAGCCGGCCCACGAGGAAGGGTCCTGCGGCCGGGCGGAACGCCATGCCGGCCTGCCAGACCTGGTGCCCGTTGCCGCGATCGAGCGCTCGCAGCACGTTGTCCAGGGAGACGAAGTAGACGTTGTCCTCGTCGAACACGGGCAAGCCGATGATCGGGCCGCCGGTGCGCCACCGCCAGTCCTGCTTGCCGTTCTTGGCCGAGAGGCAGTACAGGAACTTGTCGTCGGCGCCGGCGAAGACGCGGTCGTCGAGCGGCGCGAGGGTCGTCGGACGGCCGCCAAGCCGGCGGGCCCAGATCGGTTCGCCGGTCGTGAGGGCGAGCGCGATCACCTGCCCGTCATCGAGGCCCACGTAGATCCGGTCGCCGGTGAGCGCCGCGCGCACGCGGACAGGAGCGCTGAGTGTGCGCTGCCACAACCGCTCGCCGGTGGCCGCGCGGAGCATCACCACGCCCGCGCGGTCCGTCGCGGCCAGCAGCCACCCGTTCTGCCATACGAGGGGGGCCGAGAGCCGGCCGTCGAGCGCGCTGCGCCAGCGGGCCGCACCTGTCGCCGCGTCGCGCGCTTCGACGGCGCCAGCCACTGGGACGAACACGAGATCATCGCCAGCGGCGAGCGGCCCTGCTGGCAGCAGTGCAATGCTCCAGGCCAGCTTGCCGTCCTGGAGCGATACCGCGGCGACTTCGCCCGACGCGATCGGAAGGTACGTTCTCGCGGTGTCGTAGGCCGGCGCGCCGGCGGGCGAGGCGGGCAGGTCGCGGGTCCATTCGGGGCGCACGGACAGTTCGGGCGCCTTGTTCTTCTCGTGCTTCGGGGAGGGCGTTGGCCGTCGGGGACGCGGCGGGGCTTGAGCCCACGCGCCCGACGCGACCAACACCAGCAGGATTAACGTCGAGGCGCCGAGGCGAATCTGCCGAGCCGGGTGCACGCCGCTTATAATACCGTCAGTGCCGCACCATGCCATCGTCGTCCTCGACTTCGGCTCGCAGTACACCCAGCTGATCGCCAGGCGGCTGCGCGAACTCTCCGTCTACTCGGAGATCCTGCGTCACGACACGCCAATCGAGGCGATCGCGGCGCGCGGACCGGCCGGCATCATCCTGTCGGGCGGGCCTCGCAGCGTCTCGCAGCCCGGCGCGCCACGCTGCGATCCGGGCCTGTTCGACGCCGGCGTGCCGGTGCTTGGCATCTGCTACGGCATGCAGTTGATGACGGCGTCGTTGCAGGGCACGGTTGCGCCCGCCGTGCAACGCGAGTACGGCCAGGCGGTGGTGACGCTCACCCCGGCGGCGGGCGGGTCGGCGCTGCTGCGCGGGCTGTCGCCGGACCTCAAGGTATGGGCGAGCCACGGTGACATGGTGGCGGCGGCCCCGCCGGGGTTCGACGTGCTCGCCACGAGCGCCAACGCCCCGGTGGCGGCGATGGCGGCGCCGGCGCGCTCCCTCTACGCGCTGCTGTTCCACCCTGAGGTGGCGCATACCGAAGAAGGAGTGGCGATTCTCCGCAACTTCGCGTACGGCGTGTGCGGCTGCACCGGCGACTGGACGATCGAATCGTTCATCGACGAGGCGGTTGGGCGGATCCGCGAGCAGGTGGGGGAGTGTCGCGTCGCGTGCGCCCTGAGCGGTGGAGTGGATTCCTCGGTCGCGGCCGTGCTCATTCACCGCGCGATCGGTGACCGCCTGACGTGCATCTTCGTCGATAATGGCGTGCTGCGCATGGACGAAGCGCAGCAGGTGCGACAGCGCTTCGTCGAGAAACTGCGCCTGCCCGTCGAATTCGTGGACGCCTCGGCGCTGTTCCTGGAGCGGCTGGCGGGCGTCCTCGACCCGGAGGAAAAGCGCAAGCGGATCGGAGCCACGTTCATCGACGTCTTCGAGGAGCGGGCGGCGGCGCTTGGCGGCTTCGACTTCCTGGCCCAGGGCACGCTTTACCCGGATGTGATCGAGTCGGCGTCCACGCAGGGCCCCGCGGCCGCGATCAAGAGCCACCACAACGTCGGCGGCCTCCCGGAGCGGATGCGGTTCCAACTGGTCGAACCGCTGCGGCTGCTCTTCAAGGACGAAGTGCGAGCCGTGGGGCGGCAGCTGGGCCTCGACGAGGAGTTGGTGCGACGCCAGCCCTTTCCCGGCCCTGGCCTCGCCGTTCGCGTGGTCGGCGAGGTGACGCCCGAACGGTTGAACCTGCTGCGCCGCGCGGACGCGGTGGTGGGTGAGGAAATCAAGCGGCACGGCTGGTACGAGCGTGTCTGGCAGAGCTTCGCCGTTCTCCTGCCCGTGCAAAGCGTCGGCGTGATGGGCGACGAGCGAACCTACGAGCACACCATCGCCGTCCGGGCGGTGGAAAGCCGTGACGGCATGACGGCCGACTGGGCCCGCCTGCCGCACGACCTGCTGGCGACGATCTCCTCGCGCATCGTGAACGAGGTCAAGGGCATCAACCGCGTCGTCTACGACATCAGCTCGAAGCCGCCCAGCACGATCGAGTGGGAATGACACGCGTCCGAAGTGGGAAGGTAAAGTGAGAACGTAGAACGTAGAAGTGAGAAGGTAGAAGTTCCAAGTTCCATTGTCTGTGATGCCTGAGTTCGTCCATCTTCACCTCCACACCGAGTACTCGCTGCTCGATGGCGCCTGCCGGATTGGCGAACTGCTGGATCAGGCAGCCAAGCGGAGCGTGCCGGCGCTCGCCGTCACCGAGCACGGGAACATGTTCTCGTCGGTCGTGTTCCACGACAAGGCGCGCCAGAAGGGCATCAAGCCGATCCTCGGGTGCGAGACGTACGTCGCCCCGGTCAGCCGCCACGCCAAGAGCGGCCCGATCAGCGAGAGCAACAACCATCTCGTGCTGCTCGCCGAGAACGACGTGGGCTACCGGAACCTGATCAAGCTCGTCTCCGCGGCATACGTCGAGGGCTTCTACTACCGGCCGCGCATCGACAAGGAGCTCCTGGCGCAGCACTCGGCGGGGCTGATCGGCCTCAGCAGCTGCCTCAAGGGCGAGGTGCCGATGCACCTTCGCGCCGAGCACGAGCAGCGGGCGATCGAGGCCGCCTCCACGTATCGCGACATCCTGGGCCCCGGGAACTTCTTCCTGGAGATGCAGTACCAGGGTATCGACGACCAGCGGGTGGTGAACGAGGGCCTCCTGCGCGTGGCGAAGGCCGCAGACCTGCCGCTCGTGTGCACGAACGACGTCCACTATCTGTACCGGACGGACGCCAAGCCCCACGACATCCTGCTCTGCATCGGCACCGGCAAGACGGTGAACGAAGCGAGCCGGATGCGGTACCACGGCGACCAGTTCTACCTGAAGACTCCCGAGGAGATGGTGGCAGGTGTTCGGCGACCACCCGGAGGCGCTGCTGAACACCGTCCGGATCGCCGAGCGGTGCAACGTGGACCTCGGGAAGACGGTCAACCACCTGCCGGACTTCGACGTGCCCGCCGGCTACACCCTCGACGAGTACTTCGAGAAGATGGTGTGGGAGGGTTTCGGCCGTCGGCTGCCGCGGCTCGAGCGCATGCTCGTCGGCCGGCGAGCTGCGGCACACGATCGAAGAGTACCGCGACGCGCGTGAACTACGAGATCCGGATGATCAAGCAGATGAAGTACGCCGGGTACTTCCTGATCGTCTGGGATTTCATCCGCTACGCGAAGGAGCAGGCCATCCCGGTCGGCCCCGGGCGCGGGTCCGCGGCCGGCAGCGTCGTCGCCTGGTGCCTGGAGATCACCGACGTCGACCCGCTGCACTTCGACCTGATCTTCGAGCGCTTCCTCAACCCCGAGCGCGTGTCGCTGCCCGATATCGACATCGACTTCTGCGAGCGGCGCCGCGGCGAGGTGATCGAGTACGTCACGCGGAAGTACGGCCGCGAGAACGTCGCGCAGATCATCACGTTCGGGACGATGAAGGCCAAGGCCGTCGTCCGCGACGTCGGCCGCGCGCTCGACATCCCGTACGCCGACGTGGACAAGGTCGCCAAGCAGATTCCCGCCGCGCTCGACATGACGCTCGACAAGGCGCTGGCGGAGAACCCCGCGCTGAAGGACCTCGAGTCGAACGACCCGCGGGTCAAGGAGCTGCTCGAGGTGGCGCGCCGGCTCGAGGGCATGTCGCGGCACGCCTCGGTCCACGCCGCCGGCGTCGTCATCGCGCCCAAGGCCGATCACCGAGTTCGCGCCGCTCTACAAGGGCGCGCGCGACGAAATCACGACGCAGTGGAGCATGAAGGAGATCGAGCGGATCGGTCTCCTGAAGATGGACTTCCTCGGCCTGAGCACGCTCACGCTGCTCGACGACGCGGTGGCCGAGATCAAGCGGACGACCGGCGAGACGATCGACCTGGCGACGCTGCCGCTGGACGACGCGAAGACCTACCAGCTGTTCTCCGAGGGCCAGACGCTCGGCGTCTTCCAGTTCGAGAGCTCGGGCATGCGCGAGATCCTGCGGAAGGCGAAGCCGCAGCGGCTCGAGGACCTCATCGCCCTGAACGCGCTGTACCGGCCCGGGCCGCTGCGCGGCGGGATGGTGGACGACTTCATCGGGCGCAAGCACGGCAAGATCGAGGTCAAGTACGATCTCCCGCAGCTCGAGCCGATCCTGCGCGACACCTACGGGGTCATCGCCTACCAGGAGCAGGTCATGCGGGTCGCCAACGTGGTGGCCGGCTTCACGCCTGGGCGAGGCCGACCTGCTGCGCAAGGCGATGGGGAAGAAGAACGTCGATGTCATGCAGGCGCAGCGCCAGAAGTTCCTCGACGGGCGCGAAGGCGCGGGGCGTCGCCGAGAAGAAGGCCAAGGCGACTGTTCGACCTGATGGAGGCGTTCGCCGGGCTACGGCTTCAACAAGTCGCACTCGACGACCTACGCGCTGGTCGCCTACCAGACGGGCTACCTGAAGGCGAACTACCCGGCGCACTTCATGGCGGCGCTGCTCACGATCGAGTCGCAGAACACCGCCAAGCTGGCGATGTACCTCGGCGAGTGCCGCGACCTGGGCGTGAAGGTGCTGGCGCCGGACGTCAACAACAGCGAGCTGGCTTTCACGGTGACGCCGGACGGCGTCCGCTTCGGGCTCGGTGCCGTGAAGAACGTCGGCGAGGTCGGCCGCCCTCGCGATCATCGACGTTCGGCGGCGGGAGGGGCGCATCAAGTCGCTCTACCACCTGTGCGAGCAGCTCGACTCGCGCCAGGTGAACCGGCGCGTCGTCGAGAGCCTCGCCAAGGCGGGCGCGCTCGACTCGCTCGCGCAGGGGTCGGCCGCGCTGGAGTCGCTGCCCTCTGTCCGCGCTGCGCGCCCGGCTGTTCGCGGCCGTCGAGGGGGCGCTCGACCACGGCAACCGGAGCCGCAGGGACCGCGACCAGGGCCAGGCGCAGCTGTTCGGCGGCTTCGGCGAACCGGCCGGCGGCGACTCGGTCGAGCGTCAGGGCGATGTGCCGAGCGCCGAGCCGTGGACCGAGGCGCAGCAGCTGGCGTTCGAGAAGGAATCGCTCGGCCTCTACTGGAGCGGACACCCGATCGAGCGCTACGCATCCGAGCTCAAGGCCGTCGGAGCGAAGACGCTTGCCGAGCTGCGCGGCGATGAGCGAGCCCGCCGAAGACGAGGAGGCGCCCGCCGCGGTGTCGTTCGAGGTCGTGGTGGGCGGCATCGTGGGGCCGGTGCGCTCGCTGAAGACGCGCAAGGGCGACCGGATGGCTGCCTTCCCGCTCGACGACCCGAACGGCATCCATCGAGGTGGTCGCGTTCCCGGAGACGTTCGCGAAGGCGCAGGCGCTCATCCAGACCGACATGATGGTGCTGGTGAAGGGCAAGTTCGAGCGCGACGACGAGACGATGCGGCTCCTGGCGAGCGAGATCGTCGGCGATCGAGGCGGTGCGCGAGCGCGCCGCCCGCATCGTGACCATCCGAATCGCGATGCCCCCGCACGGGCGGGCGACGATCGAGGCGCTCGCCGAGCTCCTCGGCCGCCACAAGGGCGATCGTCGGGTGTGCCTCGAACTGGAGTTGCGGGGCGGCGCCGAGCCCCTCCGCGTCAAGGCCGATGTGGGCGGCCCGATTCGCGTCCGCCCTTCGTCGCAGCTCGTCGCGGACGTCGAGCGCCTGTGCGGCGCGGGCACGATTGTGTTGAGCTGAGAAGCTATGAGCAAACCGACCGACCTGCTCGAGTTCGAGGAGCCGCTGGGCATCCTGCTGAAGGAGATCGAGGCGCTGTCGATGCTGCCGGCCACCGAGCCGCGCGACCGCGAAATCGCGCAGCTCCGGCGCCGGGTCGATTCGATGCGCGCCGAGATCTACGCGCACCTGTCCCCGTGGCAGCGCGTGCAGCTCGCCCGCCATCCCAACCGGCCCTGCATGCTCGACTACGTGCACCGCCTCTTCACCGAGTTCACCGAGATCCACGGCGACCGCCGGTTCGCCGACGATCACGCGATTGTCGCCGGGATGGCGCGCTACCATGGGGCGCCGGTCCTCGTGGTCGGGCACCAGAAGGGCGGCGGCGACACCAAGCAGAAGATCTACCGGAACTTCGGCTACGCCAAGCCCGAGGGCTACCGCAAGGCCATCCGCGCGATGAAGCTGGCCGAGAAGTTCGGCCGGCCGATCATCGTCATCGTCGACACGCCGGCGGCCTACCCCGGCATCGAGTCGGAGGAGCGGGGCGTCGCCGAGGCCATCGCCTACAACCTCCGCGAGATGGCGGTGCTCGCCGTCCCGGTGATCGTCTCGGTCTGCGGCGAGGGCGGCAGCGGGGGAGCGCTGGGCATCGCGATCGGCGATCGCGTTCTCATCCAGGAGTTCGCCATCTACAGCGTGATCCCGCCCGAAGGGTGCGCCGCCATCCTGTGGCGCGACTCCGCGCGGAAGGTGGAGGCGGCCGACGCGCTCAAGCTCACGGCGCCGGACATGCTGCGCCTCGGCATCGTGGACCAGATCGTGCTCCGAGCCGGTCGGAGGCGCCCACAACAATCCCGACGCCGCCGCGGTGCTGCTCGACGGCGCGATCAGCGACGCGCTCGTCGTCGGTCGCCGGCGATGACCCCTGACGAACGTGTCGCGCGCCGCTACGACAAGTTCCGCAACATGGGACGCCTCGGCATCGACTTCGTCGAGGCGTGATGGCGCCGCTCCTCTGGGATCGCCTCACGTGCGACGACGGGACGGCCGGGGCCCTGTCGGCCGCGCTCGGCATCAGCCTCACCACCGCGCGGCTGCTGTGCCTGCGCGGCGTCAGCGACCCCGGAGGCGGCGGATCGCTTCCTCCACCCGTCGCTCGACCAGCTCCACGATCCGCTTGCGCTCACCGGCATGGCGCCTGCCGTGGAACGGATCCTCGCCGCCATCGCCGGCCAGGAACGGATCGCGATCCACGGCGATTACGACGTGGACGGCATCACGTCGACCGTGATCCTGCGCCGCGCCATCGAATCGCTCGGCGGCCGCGTGGAGCACTTCCTCCCCGAGCGCTTCCGCGACGGGTACGGGCTGCAGGTGCCGGCGATCGAACGGCTCCACGCGGACGGCGTGCGGCTGATCATCTCGGTGGACTGCGGCATTCGCGGCATGGACGCCGCCCGCCGCGCGCGCGAGCTGGGCGTGGACCTGATCATCACCGACCACCACGAACCGGAGGACGAGCTTCCGCCGGCCCTGGCCGTCGTGAACCCGAAGCAGAAGGGCTGCGCGTACCCGGACAAGAATCTCGCCGGCGTCGGCGTGGCGCTCAAGCTCGTCCAAGCCCTCTGCGCTCGCACCGGCCACGAGAAGTGGCTGCCGGCATTCGTCAAGATTGCCGCGATCGGCACGCTCGCCGACGTCGTGCCGCTCGTGGGCGAGAACCGGATCATCGCCAAGATCGGCCTCGGGCTGCTCTCGCGCGGCCCGCACAAGGTGGGGCTGCAGGCGCTGCTCGACGCCGCCGGCTTGAGCGGCAAGACGATCGACAGCTACCACGTCGGCTTCGTGCTCGCGCCCCGAATGAACGCGGCCGGCCGGATGTCGACGCCAGACATCGCCGCCCGACTGCTGCTGGCCGCCGACCCCGCCATGGCCGACGAGGCGCGGACGCTCGCGGCCCAGCTCAACGAGGAGAACCAGCGCCGGCAGGACCAGGAGCAGGACATCCTCGCCGCCGCCCGCAAGACCATCGAGAGCGACCCGGACATCGGCGCCCGTTCGGTCCTCGTCGTCTCCGGCGAAGGGTGGCACCGCGGCGTCATCGGGATCGTCGCGTCGAAGCTCGTCGATGCCTTCCACCGGCCCGTCGTCGTCGTGTCGGTGGAGGACGGCATCGGGCACGGCTCGTGCCGCAGCATCCCGGCCTTCGACATGCTCGACGCGCTGCAATCCTGCAGCGCCCACCTGGTGCGGTTCGGCGGGCACAAGCTCGCGGCCGGCCTCACCGTGGAGGCGGGTCAGGTGAAGGCGTTCCGGTCGGCCATGCAGGCGAGGGGGGACGACCTGCTCGCGCCCGACGACCTCCGCCCGCGCCTGCGCATCGACGCCGCGCTGCCGTTCGCCGACATCAAGGGCAGGCTGGTCGAGGAGATTCGCACGCTGGAGCCTTTCGGCCTCGGCAACCCGCGGCCGGTGTTCTGGTCCGGCCCGGTCGAGATCGTGGACGGCCCACGCCGGCTCAAGGAACGGCACCTGAAAATGGCGGTCCGTCAGAACGGCCGAATCTTCCGGGTCATCGCCTGGCGGGCCGCCGAGCGCGAGCCGTTCCTCATCGAACACAAGAGCGCGCTGGACCTGGCCTTCTCGCTCACCGAGAATACGTTCAACGGCGAGACGCGCGTCGAGCTGACGATGTGCGACGCGCGCGCGCCGGAGGTGGTCGCGACGACGTAGGACAGGCGTCTCGCCTGTCGCCCCCGGCGTGGCCTCACGCGAGCCTGGCGGTTCGCGCCACACGCGGGCAGAAACACCACGGTGACATTTCCGGATGCTTTCCTGGCAACGGTGGCTACGGTTCGGGCTGGGCCTCTTCGTGGTGGCGTTCGCCATCATGCTGGCCGTGTCCCTGCGCCACCCGTCGCGACGATCGGCGCCGCCTCCCAACGAGGCGAAGCTCGACGCCAAGGCCGTCGTCCAGGGCACCAAGGGCCGACTGGTCCTCAGCAAGGGCAGCGAGCTGGATGTCGTCGTGGACTACGAGCAGCTGCTCACGTACTCCGACGGCAGCAGCAAGCTGACCGGCGTCAACGCGAAGCTGCCGCAGCGCGAGAACCGCGACTTCACGGTCAAGGCGCGCGAGGGGCGCGTCGGCAACAACCAGGAGAACATCGAGGTCGAGGGCGCGGTCGAACTCGCGGCGAGCGACGGCCTGGTGGTGCACGCCGAGCGGGCGACCTACGCCAAGAGCGAGGCGATGGTGCGCGCGCCCGGGCCGGTGACCTTCAGCCAGGGGCGCATGTCCGGCTCCGCGACCGGGATGACGTACGACCAGCGCGGAGACGTGCTGACGCTCCTCGAGCGCGCGATCATCCATATCGCGGCCGACGAGCAGGGCCAGGGCGCGACGGACATCGCGTCGAACGTCGCCACGTTCGCCCGGCGCGACAAGTTCGTGCACTTCGAGAAGAGCGTGACGATCGTCCGGGCAGGCCAGACCACGACGACCAACGACGCGGTTGCGTACCTGACCGAGGACGGCAAGCACGTGCGGCTCTTCGCCTTGCGCGGCTCCTCGCGCGTGGCCGGGGAGGGCACGTCCGCCGGCAGCCTGAAGACCATGGCCGCGCGCGACATCGACCTCGCCTACGGCCCCGACGGTCAGACGCTGCAGCACGCCGTCCTGACGGCCGGCGGCGTCATCGAACTGACCGGCGACACGCCATCCACGGTCCGGCGCATCGCCGGCGAAGCCATCGACCTCACGCTCGGGCCGGACGGGACCACCGTCATCGGGCTGATCGCCCGTGACCGCGTGCAGCTGGATCTGCCCGCCGAGAACGGCACGCCCGCGCGCGTCATACGATCGGCCACCCTCCAGGGCTCCGGCGAGCCCGGGAAGGGTCTGACGGGCGCCGTCTTCAGCGGCGGTGCCGGGCAGGTGGAGTTCCGCGAAGCGCCGCCCGCGCCGGCCGCGCCGCGCGTCGCGCGCTCCGCCACCATGGAACTGGCGATGCAGGGCGGCTTTGGGTCGATCGAGTCGGCGCGGTTCGGAGGCGGCGTGCGCTTCGAAGAAGGTGACATGGCCGCCGTCGCCCGCGACGCGCTCTACGTGCTGGCCAAGGGCACGCTGAACTTGTCGGGCAACGACGTCAAGACCAGCCGCCCGCCGCAGGTCGTTGACGAAGAGGCGACGATCGAAGCCAGGAAGATCGACATCGGCCTCGAGGGCCGGAAGATCGTGGCGGTGGAGGCCGTGAAGAGCGACCTGCGCCCGAAGAAGCCCGCGCCGGCGGGCAAGGCCCCGCCGGCGGGCGCGAAGCCTGCGGCCGCCGGCAGGAACTGCGGGGCAGCAGGGCTTCCGCCCTGCCCGGCCCAGCCGGGTCAGACGCGGCTGCCGGCTATCCTCAAGCAGGACCAGCCGGTGTCCGCGACGTCGGACCGCCTGGACTATGACGGCGGCGCCTCGCACGCCGTCTACACCGGCCACGCCCAGCTCTGGCAGGGCGACACGACGATCAAAGGCGATCGCATCGTCCTCGACGACGAGAAGGGCGATCTCTCGGCGTCGGGCAATGTCGTCACGAACATGATGCTCGTCCAGGTGAACGACAAGACGAAGACCAAGGACCAGGTGCACTCCACGGCAAGCGCGAAGGATCTCGTCTACACGGACGAAATCCGCCGCGCGACCTACACCGGCAACGCGCACTTGAACGGCCCGCAGGGCGATCTCTCCGCCGACAAGATCGAGCTCTATCTGAAGGAGAGCGGCAACGAGGTGGATCGGCTCGAGGCGTACACCGGGGTGAACCTGAAGACGCCCGAAGGCCGCAAGGCGACGGGCGCGCGGCTCACGTACCTGTCCGCCGACGAACGCTACACGATGACCGGGCCCGCGGTGAAGATCGAAGAAGAATGCCGCGAAACTACTGGCAAAACTTTGACTTTCTTCAGATCGGCTGATAGGATCATCGTCGACGGCAACGAGCAGAAACGCACCGAAACCAAGGGCGTAGGCGCGTGCGGCTCCGCGCCTCGCACCCCGATCGAATGGCCACCCTCCGGACCGTCGAACTGACGAAATCGTACGGCGGCCGCACGGTGGTGCGGGGCGTCAGTCTCGAGGTCGCATCCGGCGAAGTCGTCGGCCTGCTCGGGCCGAATGGCGCCGGCAAGACGACGACCTTCTACATGACCGTCGGCCTCACGGCGCCCGACTCCGGCCGGGTGCTGCTCGACGGCACGGACGTCACCGGTGACCCGATGTACATCCGCGCCCGCAAGGGCATCGGGTACCTGCCCCAGGAGGCGTCGATCTTCCGCGGGCTGACGGTCGAGCAGAACATCCTCGCCATCCTCGAGACGCTCGGCCTCGACGGGTCCGGCCGGCGGGACCGTCTCCGCCAGCTCCTGGCCGAGCTCAACCTGACGCCGCTGGCTGGCGCGCCGGCCTACACGCTGTCCGGGGGCGAGCGGCGTCGCGTCGAGATTACCCGGGCGCTCGTCGTGTCCCCGCTCTTCATCCTGCTGGACGAGCCATTCGCCGGCATCGATCCGATCGCCGTGGCTGACATTCAGAAGATCATCTTCCACCTGAAGGAGCGCGGGATCGGGGTACTCATCACGGACCACAACGTCCGTGAGACGCTTCGGATCACCGACCGTGCGTACATCGTCCACGACGGCGTGATTTTCAAGAGCGGGACGCCCGACGAGCTGGCCACCGACGACGACGTGCGGCGGATTTACCTCGGGACCGACTTCAGGTTGGACTAAGATGGATCCGGATCCGGCGATGGACCGTTAAGGCCATGCCCATTCAGCAGAAACTACACACCAAGCTCGTTCAGAAGCTGATCCTCACGCCGTCGCTGCAGCAGGCCATCAAGCTGCTGCCGATGTCGACGCTCGAGCTCGGCGAGCTGCTGACGCAGGAGATGGTCGAGAACCCCCTCCTCGAGGAGCTGCCGTCCGAGGAGATCCAGGCCGACGGCGCGGCGGTGCCGGAGAAACCGGAAGAGCCGCCCAAGGAACAGAAGACCGACTCGTGGGACGACCAGGACTACGAGTACTTCTTCGGCGACTACCTCGACGACGGCTACCGGCCGCGCGCCCCCCAGGAAATCAAGGAACTCCCGCCGATCGAGAACACCCTCTCGACGTCGACGTCCCTCTCGGACCACCTGCTGTGGCAGCTGTCGATCCAGAGCGACGACGACGTGGTGCGCGAGATCGGGACGGCCATCGTGGGGAACCTGGACGACGACGGCTACCTCGTCGCTTCGGTGGACGAGATCGCGTCGATGGGGAACTGGGAGGTCGCGGACGTCGACGCGGGCGCTCGCGCTCGTGCAGAAGTTCGACCCTATCGGCGTCGCCGCGCGCGATCTGCAGGAGTGCCTCTGGCTGCAGATCCGGCACCTCGGCCTCGAGGGGACGCCGACCGAGAAGATCGTCACCGAGCACCTCCGCCTGCTGCAGAACCACCAGGTTCCGGAACTCTCGCGCAAGCTCGGGCTCTCCCTCGAAGAGCTCAAGCAGCACATCGCGATCATCCAGCACCTCGACCCCAAGCCGGGCAGCCGCTACAACCGTCCCGCTTCGCAGTACGTGACGCCGGACGTGACCGTGGTGAAGGTCGAAGACCAGTACGTCGTCGTGCTGAACGAGGAAGGCCTGCCGCAGCTGCGCATCAGCCCGGCCTACCGACGCCTGCTCGACAAGGGCACGGAGAACAGCGACGAGACGCGCGCGTACGTGAAGGACAAGTTCCGTTCGGCGCTGTGGCTGATCAAGTCGGTCGAGCAGCGGCAGAAGACGATCTACAAGGTCGCGACGAGCATCGTCAACTTCCAGCGGGACTTCCTCGACCACGGCATCGAGCACCTCCGGCCGCTCGTGCTGCGCGACGTCGCCAACGACATCGGCATGCACGAGTCGACGGTCAGCCGCGTGGTGACGAACAAGTACATGCACACGCCGCAGGGCGTGTTCGAGATGAAGTTCTTCTTCCACAGCGGCATCAGCAGCTCGTACGGCGAGAGCGTGTCGTCGGTCACGATCAAGCAGCGGATCCGGAAGATCATCGAGAACGAGGACCCGCACAAGCCGCTCAGCGACTCGAAGATCGTCAGTCTGCTGCAGAAGGAAGGGCTCGTGCTCGCGCGCCGGACGATCGCGAAGTACCGCGAGGAGCTGAAGATCCCCACGTCCAACCAGCGCAAGGTGCTGTACTGACTCCCGGCTGCCTATGCGACTCGAACTGACCGGCCGCCACGTCGAGATCACGCCGGACCTGCGCAAGCAGGTCGAGAAGAAGCTGGCCAAGCTGGATCGCCTCCTCAAGGGCGGGATCGTGTCCGTCCAGGCGGTCCTCTCGCTCGAGAAGTACCGCCACACGTCCGAGGTGACGGTGCACACGCGGGGCGAGCACTTCCTCCACGGCCTGGCCGACACCAACTCCTGGGAAACGTCGATCAACGACGCGATCGAGAAGATCACGCAGCAGCTGCACAAGGTGAAGGGCAAGTGGCAGGAGCGAAAACGCCGCGCGACGTCGGCGCGCGTCCTGGCTGTCGCCGAGCCCGCCGCCGCCCCGGCGCCGAAGCCGCGCCGCGTGCGCCGCGTGCCGCGCTACCCGGTCAAGCCGATGACGGTGGAGGAGGCGGCCCTCAGCGTGGATGCCGGCGACGACACGTTCCTCGTGTTCCGGAACGCCACCACCGACTCGATCAACGTCGTCTACCGGCGGAAGGACGGCCAGCTTGGCCTGATCGAACCGGAAGGGTAGCCGGCCTTCGGCCGGAATGGAGAACGTGGCATGCTCCATTCCACATTCCACATTCAACATTCCGTGAGCGCATGCCCATCGCCACTGCCGGCCTGAGCGTCGGGGCCCTGCTGCGCAGCCGGCCCGAGGCCCTCGGCCTCCCGCTCGAACTGCTGGCCGGCGACGCCGGTCTCGAGCGCCGCATCACCAGTCCCTTCATCCAGAAGACCGGCCTCGCGCTCGCGGGGTTCGACGTCTACCTGCAGCCCGGGCGCATCCTGATCTTCGGCGAGAGCGAGATTCGCTACCTCGAGAGCCTCGACTCTCTCGCGCGCGCCGATTCCCTGCGCCGAACCCTCGCCCGCGACATCCCGACGGTCCTGATCACCGGCGGGTTCGCGCCGCCGCCCGAGCTGACCGTCGAGGCCGAACGCGTGGGCGTGCCGCTGATCACGACGCCGGTCCCGACGCCGATCGCGATTGCGAAGCTCACCGCGCTGCTCGAGGATTCGCTCGCCGAGCGGACCGTCATGCACGCCGTGCTCATGGATATCCTGGGCCTCGGCGTCCTGATCGTCGGCGAGAGCGGCATCGGCAAGAGCGAGTGCGCGCTCGACCTCGTGGTGCGCGGCCACCGGCTGGTCGCCGACGACACCGTCGAGATTCGGCGGCGGGCCGAAAGCGTGCTGATCGGGACCTGCCCCGACCTGACGCGGCACCACATGGAGGTCCGCGGGCTCGGCGTGATCAACATCCGCGACCTGTTCGGCGTCGCGTCCACGCGCTCATCGAAGCGGGTGGAGCTCGTGGTGCAGCTCGAACGCTGGGAGCCGGGACGCGCGTACGAGCGCCTCGGCCTCGACGACCTCCACTACGAGATCCTCGGCCTGCCGATCCCGCTCCTCCGGATGCCGGTGGGGCCGGGCCGCAACGTCGCCATCCTCGTGGAAGTCGCCGCCCGCAACCAGCTCCTGCGCTCGCGCGGGCACCATGCGGCGCGGGAGCTCGCGGCCCGCCTGGAGCGCCAGCTGCGCGGCGAGGACCCGACCGCGGCGGAGTCCGACGAGGACAGCGACAACGGGACGGAAGGGGAACGGTGATGGCGGAGAGGAAGCGCCCACCGCGCAAGGCTCCAGCGACTGCCCCGCGCAGCCGCCAGGGCGTCCCCTTCGTCGTGCTGACCGGGCTGTCGGGCGCCGGCAAGTCCCAGGCGATCCGGGCGCTCGAGGATCTCGGCTACTTCTGCGTCGACAACCTCCCCATCACGCTGATCCCCACGCTCGCCGAGCTGTCGATCCGGGCCGACACCGAGATGCCGAAGGTGGCGATCGTGGTGGACGTCCGCGAGCGCTCGCTGCTCTCGCGCTTTCCAAAGGTGCTGCGCGCCCTGCGCGCGATGCCGCGCCTCAGCCCGGTCCTCATCTTCCTCGAGGCGAGCGACGCCGCGCTCGTCCGCCGCTTCAGCGAGACGCGCCGGCCCCACCCCCTGGCGCTGGACCGGCCGGTGGTGGACGGCATTCGCGAGGAACGCGCTCTGCTGGCGCCGATCCGCGCGCTCGCCGACGAAACGGTGGACACGTCGGACCTCAACGTCCACGAACTGCGGGAGACCTTCCTGGCGTTCTCGCGCGGGCGGGCCCCCCGCGGCCGGATGCTGATCACGTTCCTCAGCTTCGGCTTCAAGCACGGCGTCCCGGGCGAGGCGGACCTCGTGTTCGATGTCCGCTGCCTGCCGAACCCGCACTTCGTTCCCGAACTGCGCGCGCGCACGGGCAAGGACCGGCCGGTCGTCCAGTTCATGGAGGAGCATCGGGAGTCGGCCTGCTTCATCGCCAAGCTCACCGAGTTCCTCCGCTTCGCGCTGCCGCTCTACACGGCGGAAGGGAAGTGCGTACCTCACGATCGCGATCGGGTGCACGGGCGGCCGCCACCGCTCCGTGATGATCGCAGAAGCGCTGCGCAAGGCGCTGGCGGACGTCGAAGGCGTCCGGTTCAGGGTGCGACACCGGGATATCGAGATGGGTAGCGAGTAGGGATTGCGACGAGATTGACGACTGCGACTGGCGACTGACGAAGCGTGTCGCGCCTGATGTCCTGTTGCGAATCGCCAATCGACATTCGTCAATCGGCAATCGGCAATGAGTGAGGCTGCCATGATTGGAGTCGTCGTCGTCACCCACGGCCAGTTGGCCACCGAGCTGGTCAACGCGGCGGAGACCATCGTCGGCGACCTGCCGCAGTTCGCCGCCGTCTCCATCGGCTGGCACGACGACGTGGACGACGCGCGGGAGGAGATCAAGCAGGCGATCGCACGCCTGCAGGCGCCCGATGGCGTGCTGATCCTCACCGATATGTTCGGCGGCACGCCGGCCAACCTGGGGATGACCTTCCTCGAACCAGACAAGGTGGAGGTGATCACCGGCATCAACTTGCCGATGCTGATCAAGCTCGCCAGCGTCCAGAAGACGGCGTCCAACCTGCTGGCCGTGGCGAGGGAGATGCGGGAGCATGGCCGGAACGCGATCTGGGTGGCGTCGGACCTGCTCAGGGCGGAAGGGAAACCGGAGACGACGTAAGGTCATTTCTTGGGGTTTCTCGATTTCTCGATTTTTCGATTCTTCAGCTCGCCTCACCGGCGAGTCCGCAAATCGTCAAATCGCACAATCGTGAAATGGCCCAAATTGAGTGCTCTTTCCATGGTCTCTCGCCAGGTGACCGTCCGGAACCAGCTGGGGATGCACGCGCGCGCCGCGGCACGGTTCGTCCACGCCGCGAGCGCCTTCGCGTCGCACATCCGCGTGGCGCGCGGGGCGCGCGTGATGGACGGCAAGAGCATCATGGGCATCCTCCTCCTGGCAGCCGCCCGCGGCTCCATCATCACCATCACCGCGGAGGGCGCCGACGAAGCGGACGCGCTCGACGCGCTCTGCCAGTTGGTCGAATCGGGTTTTGGGGAGGAGCCGTGCACCGCCTGACCGGCATCGGCGTGTCGAGCGGCGTCGCCATCGGGCGCGCGGTCCTGCTGATGCAGAACCCGCTCGTGCTGCGCTTTCCCATCGGCGAGGCGCAGGTGGAGGAGGAGCTGTCGCGCCTGCGGGAGGCACGCGACCGCTCCCGGCGCCAGTTGCTCGACATCAAGGCGCGGATCGCCCGGCGCGCGGGCGCGGAGCTGGGCTACCTCTTCGAGGCGCAGCTCCTGATGCTGAAGGACCCGATGCTGCTCGACCGGGCGCTCTCGCTCGTGCGGGAGCAGCGGGTGAACGCGGAGTGGGCGATCCAGCGCGCCTACGAGGACCTGTCCGGCATCTTCGATGGCATCGACGACGCCTACCTGCGGGAACGGAAGGGCGACGTCGCGGACATCGTCGGGCGCCTGCGGATGAACCTCAATCGCACGCGGGGACGCGGACCGGACCTGTTCCGTGACGTCGAAGCGCCCTCGGTGCTCATCGCTGACGAGCTGACGCCGTCCATGGCCGCGCAGGTGGACTGGCGGAAGATCCTGGGATTCGCCTCCGACATCGGCAGCCGGACGCACCACACGGCCATCCTCGCCCGCTCGCTGCAGGTACCGGCGGTCGTGGGGCTTGGGCAGGCAAGCACGC
This sequence comes from uncultured Acidobacteriota bacterium, assembly GCA_963724775.1. Lineage (GTDB taxonomy): Bacteria > Acidobacteriota > Vicinamibacteria > Vicinamibacterales > Fen-181 > CAVRWB01. Next base: position 431,586 of record CAVRWB010000002.1, on the reverse strand, counting down.
GGGTCGCGCCCGGCGCAACGGTCATCATCGACGGCGACCGCGGCGAGATCCTCGTCGACCCCGATTCCGCGATGCTGAAGGAGGCACGGCGGCGGCCCTCCGCGCCCGCCCGGCCGCAGTTGAGCGTGCGCCGCCGCCGCCCGGCACCCGTCACCACCTCGGACGGGACGCGGATCGCGCTCCAGGCGAACATCGAGCTGCCCGAGGACCTGCCGGTTGCGCGCGGCCACGGCGCGGAAGGCATCGGTCTCTACCGATCGGAGTTCCTCCTCGCCACCAACTCCTCGGAGACGCTGACCGAGGAGGTGCAATACCGCGCCTACCGGTCGCTCGCCGAGGGAATGGCGCCCGGCGTCGTCACCGTCAGGACCTTCGATGCGGACGAGGAGCAGCTGGCCCCCTGGCCGCGAAACGGCGCCGACAGCGCGCCGAGCCGTAGCAACGGGGGAACGCGCGGCGCGCTCGGCTTGAGGGCGATCCGCCTCAGCCTCGAGCGGCGCGAGATGTTCAAGACCCAGCTGCGCGCGCTGCTCCGCGCCTCCTGCCACGGCAAACTGCGCGTGATCTTTCCGTTCGTCTCCGGCCTCGAGGAACTGCGCGAAGCTCGCGCGGTGCTTCGCGAGGCGGCATCCGAGCTCGAGGCGCGGGGAGAGGCGCCGAGAACGCTGCCGCCGATCGGCGTGATGATCGAGGTCCCGTCGGCGGCGATGACCGCCGACCTCCTGGCCCGGGAAGCGGACTTCTTCAGCATCGGCACCAACGATCTGATCCAGGTACTCGCTGGCGGTCGACCGGACCGACGCGCGCATCTCGCGCCTCTACGAACCGGTGCACCCCGCGCTGCTGCGCACCATCCGCGGCATTGTCCGCGCTGCCGAGCGACGCCGCATCCCCGTGTCGCTATGCGGCGAGATGGCATCCGACCCGGTGATGGTCCCGGTCCTCGTCGGTCTTGGGCTCCGGGAATTCAGCATGAGCCCCGCCGCGATCCCGGTGGTCCGCCGGGTGATCCTGAGGCTCAGCTGCCGCGACGCGCGTCGGCTCGCCGCACGGATCATGCGACTCGCCACGGTGTCGGAGATCGAGCAGTACTTGTCGCGGGCAATGGGAAGATCTGCGGCGCGCCCAGAGGCAGATGAACGATGACGGGTGGACAGTGAAAGTGGGAAGGCGCGCAAGAACCGAGCAGGATCCCGTCAGTAGGCAGTATGCGGCAGGCAGGAGGCAGTTGAGACAACTGCCTCCTGCTTACTGCCTACTGCGTGCTTGGCCAACACCTTAAAACGGCACGTCGTCCGCGTCCGGGACGTCGGCACCCATCGGGGCAGCCTGGTGTGCGTGCTCTTCACGATCCATCTGGCTGCGGCCCCCTCCGCCGCCGCCGCTGCCGAGCAGCGTCACGCGGTCGGCCTTGATCTCGGTGCTGTAGCGGTCCTGGCCCTCCTTGTCCTGCCACTTGCGCGTCTGGATCCGGCCCTCGACGTAGACCTGCTTGCCCTTGACCAGGTACTGCGAGACCGCCTCGGCCGGCTTGCCCCACAGGCTGATGCGGTGCCACTCGGTCTGCTCCTGCTTCTGGCCGTCCTTGTCCTTCCACACCTCGGTCGTGGCGATGCGGAAGTTCGCGACGGCCATGCCGCCGGCCGTGTAGCGCAGTTCCGCGTCGGCGCCCAGGTTCCCGACGAGGATGACCTTGTTCACGCTGCCCATGTCGAAGTCCTTTCTTCGCCCGCCCCGTCAATCATGCGATTTCACGATTTCACGACTGGACGATTTCCATAACGATTCTCCCATCGTCAGCGAGACGACGGGACCGAAAAAACCACAAACCACCAAATCGCCCAATCGACAAATGACTGTGACCATCCCTGTCACGGCTCGGGTGTTGGTGCCTCGTCTCCCTGCGGTGCCTCGTCCCTCTTCGGCAGCTGATCGAGCTTCTGCCTCGAGAGCCGACCGGCGTCGACGTTCGGGAAGTTCTTCGCCGCGAAGTCCCAGCTCTCGCGGGCGCGGTCGGTCTGCCCGAGCACGTTGAGCGCGAGGCCGCGCTTGTAGTAGGCGTCCGGCACCTTCGCGCTGTTCGGGTAGTCCGCGATCACCCGGTCGTAGGCGGTCACCGCATCGCGGTACTTGCCCTGCGCGTAGTAGGTCTCGCCGATGTAGTACTGTGCTGCGCCGGCCTGATCGAGCTTCGGGAACGTCTTGATGAAGTCCGTGAAGCCCTGGATGGCGAGGTCGTACTGCCCGCCGGCGTAATCGGCCCACGCCATGTCGTAGAGGCGGGTGGGCGAGACGCCAGGGTTCGGGATGTTCGCCGGGGGCGGAGGTTGTTGTCCACCCTGGATCGGCGCGCCAACCGGCGGCTGTCCCTCCGCGCCCGTGGGCGGCGCCACCGGCTGCGCGCCCTGGGCCACCGACAGCCGCAACGCGTCGAGCTCCTGCCCGATCGAACTGATCCGGACGTTGTTGTCGTCGATCTTCTCGCGCACGACGCGAAGATCGTTCGACATCGTGTCGGCCAGCAGCTTCTGATCGGCGAACGCCTTCCGCTGCACGCCGGCCTGCTCGTCCAGCTTGGCCGCTACCGTGCGCAGCGCGTCGGTGACCGCCGCCAGCTGGGCCTGCAGCATCTGCGTCTGCTCCTGCAGCATGCGGATGTCGGCCATCATCTGCTGGTGTTCCTTGTTCGCCGCCGGCAGCGGCACCGCCGTCACGGCGAGCAGCACGACGACCATCAGGATTCGGCGCGGAAGGTTTCGCGACATATCGCCCTCTTGCTTGCGTTCTCTGGCCACGTCCCGCCCCGACAGGCGGGACGCCTGTCCTACGTCCTTGGCGCCCCGACAGGCGGGACGCCTGTCCTACTATCCTACTTCGACGTGATGACGAAGTGGTCGCGGCGGTTCTTCTGCCATGCGGCCTCGTCGTGGCCCGGGTCGAAGGGGAATTCCTTGCCGTAGCTCACAGTCTTGATGCGGTCGGCGGCGATGCCGAGCGACACCAGGTAGGTCCGCGCCGCGACGGCGCGGCGTTCGCCGAGCGCCAGGTTGTACTCGGCCGTTCCCCGCTCGTCGCAATGCCCCTCGATCGTGACGACCCAGGTCGAGTACTTCTTGAGGACCTCGGCGTTGCCGTCCAGCACCTTCTGGGACTCCGGCGACACCTCGGCGCTGTCGTAGTCGAAGTACACCGGCTTCAGCGGTGAGTCCTTGTTCAAGTCGTCGAGCGAGCGCGACGACATCGTGTCGTCCTTGACCGGCGTCGGCGGCACGAGCGCCGGCTCCTTCACGGGCTCGGGCGGGGCCGGCGGCTTGGTCGGCGCCTCCGTCGTCGGGGGCGGCGGCGGGGGCACCGGCCTCGCGACAGGGGGGACCTTCTTTCCGCACGCGGCCAGCCCGATCACTACCAGCGCCACCAGCACCGCCAGCACGCCCCATCGAGTTCGCATGTCATCTCCTCTCGTCACGGAACAGAGAACTGAGAACGAAGAACTACGAAGAATCGAGAACTTAGAACCGGGAACCCGTTACAACCCGAACACTAACCTTGCTCATCGGGTCACGGGACCCGGACCGTGGAACTTCCAACTTCTCACTTCTACGTTCTCCGTTCTCAATTCGGAACTCCTACTTCGACCAGTCCGGCATCTCGTTGTTACCCAGCTTGGTAATCTGCCGCAGGTCCTTGCCCGTTCGCGCAATCGTGTAAATCTGGCGCTTGCCGGCGCGCGTCGACGAAAACGCGATGTGCCGCCCGTTGGGCGCAAACGCCGGGCTCTCGTTGCTGCCCTCGCCGAAGGTCAGCTGGCGCACCTGCTGGGTGGCCATGTCGATCACCTTGATGTCGTGTATCCCGCCACCGGTCCGCGACGTATACGCGATCTCGTTGAACGGCGCGGGCGACCACGTCGGGCGGTCGCAATACGATTCGCTCGTAATCTTCCGCAGGCCGACCCCGTCAACGCCGACGACGTAGATTTGCGGCGAGCCGGACCGGTCGGACACGAAGGCCACCTGGGTCCCGGACGGCGCCCAGGTGGGCGTCACGTCGATCGCCGGGCTGCTCGTCAGGCGCCGCAGCCCCGAGCCGTCCCGGTTCATCGTGTAAATCTCCGGGTTCCCATCCCGCGTGGACATGAACGCGAGCCGCGTCCCGTCAGGCGACCAGGCCGGAAGGAAGTTCTGGCCCTGGCCGTGCGCCGGCTCCTCGGGCGCCGTCGTCTGGTAGATGTTCGAGATGAAGATGTCCGGGTAGCCCCGTCGATAGGAGGTGTAGGCCAGCGATCGGCCGTCGGGCGACCACGCCGGCGTGATGTTCAGCTTGCGGTTGATCGTCACCCGCCGCTGGTTCGCGCCGTCATAGTCGGAGATGTAGATCTCCTTGACGTTGCGCTCCTCGACCGTCCCGCCGACGCGCTCGCCGTCGCGATCGGTGGCGAAGGCGAGTTTCGTGCGGGCCACGCCGCGCAGCTGCGACTGCGTCTGGTAGATCTCGTCCGCGATGGTGTGCGCGTAGACGCGCGGGTTGGCCGCCGACCCCGTATATTCCTTGCCGAAGACCGATTGCCGGCCGACGACCCGGAACAAGCGCACCTCGACGCGGAGCGTGTCGCCCGTCTTCTGCACGGTTCCCGCGACGAGTCCGTCGACGCCCAGCTCGCGCCAGCGGTCGAAGGGGATCTCGCTCATGGATCGTGCCGCGGGGATCGACGAGTAGGTGTCGCGCGGAACCATGTCGTACTCGCGCTCGAAGTTGAGATCGTCCCACAGGACCTCGGCGATCGTCTTCGCGGCGGCAACCGTTTCCGCGTCCGGCGAGAGCGCGATGAACTCGGGCACCGCGAGGTGGGGCAGGCTCCCTGGGCCGCCCTTGATCGTCAACTGGAGGTCCTGCGACTGCTGCGGCGCCTGGGGCTGCGGCGGCGGCGGTTGCTGCGGGGCCCTCGACGCAAAGCTGGAGCTTTGCGCCACGCCAGTGAACTTCCCGCCCGCAGCTCCAGGTGACGTCGCCAGCGCGAAGGCAGTGCAGCCGGCCAGCAGGAGAACGGCGATGGTGAAGATTCGTCGGGGCATCAGCGTGTGTATTCGAAGTTCAGATGCACGGTCAGTGTCTGGTTCGGATAGGCCGCGGGCAGCTCCGGCAGCTGCCGGGTGTTCAGCAACGCGCGCTGCGCGGTGAGGTCGAGGCCCGGAAAGCCGCTGCTCCGCTCGAGTTCGACAGTCGTGATCATACCGCTGCGCTGGATGGTGAACTTGATCGTCACCAGTCCCGCCACCTGCTGGCTGGACTCCCAGTTGCGTTGGATGCGGGTCATCATGGTCTCGAGGTAGTCGGGGCAGCAGAAGTTGCCGACATCCAGCCGGCCCGCCGTGCCGCCACCGCCCGTCGACAGCCCCGATCCGAACCCGTATCCGCCGGTCTCCGCGGCGCTATCGCCAAACCGCTCCCTCGGTCCAGTCGTCGGCGTGCGCCCCCGCGCGCCCTCGGGCGCGGTCTTCACTTCGCCGAACTTCTCGCGCGGCGGCGCCTTCGGTTTCGCAGCCGGCGCTGTCGTCGGTACCGTCATCTCGGGCGTCTTGGCAGCGGGGGCCCGGACCGGTTCCGGTCTCGTCGCGACCGGCTGTTCCACCTCGCGCTGCACCGGCCGGCCGCCCAGGGGGTTCGTGCCGCCGGCCCTCGGCCCTGGCGCGCCGCCAAGGCTGATGACCATCACCTCGCGCGGCTGCGGCTCGGTGCGCCCGAACAGCCGGCCCTGGCCGATCACCAGCAGCGCGAACAGCAGGGCGTGGACCGCCGCCGACCACACGACCATCGGCCGGAGGCCACGCTCCTCGCGCTGGCGCTCGAGCAGGGCGGCGGTGACTGCGTCCATGACGGATTGGCCCGACTCCCTTGGGAGAAGTGGCGATTGCCGATTGACGAGTTGCGATTGACGATCTGACGCAAGCACAGGCGCTCGTGGAGCAATCGGCACTCGTCAATCGTCAGTCATCAATCGTCAGTTCCTTTTCTCTTACCGTTCCTCCGGCAGCTTCGCCAACAGCCCCACCTTCTCGACGCCGCCCGCCTTGAGCAGGTCCATCACCGTCATGCCGTCCTGCCACGAGAGGCCGGCGTCCACCTGGAGAAATACCTGCTTGTCGGTGCGGCCCTGCATGACCTGCCGCATCCGCTCCTGCAGGACGTTCAAGCTGACGCGGTCCTTCCCGACGAACACCGCGTTGTCCTTCCGGAAGGAAAGGGGCACGCTGACGAACAGGCGCTCCTCCGTCAGTTCCTGCGCGCGCCGCGCGACAGGCAGATTCACGTCGAGCCCGCGCTGGAGCATCGGCGCCGTCACCATGAAGATGATGAGCAGCACCAGCATGACATCCACGAGGGGGACGACGTTGATCTCGCTGAGGGAGCTGGCGACGCGGCGGCCCCGGGAGCGCCCGGAACCGTTGCCCGTTTCAATCGGCGCAACTTTCGGCATCGGCTGGCTATGCGAAAAAGAGTCCGGAGAGACACTGAGGCACGGAGACGGCCGGAACAGAAACGACAGAGCGACCACAGCCACCCCTCGGCGCGCCGCCCGTGCCGCCAAGGCGGTCGGCCAAGCCGACCGCCTGAAGGCGGTCCCGGTCGCCTCCGTGTCTCTGTGCCTCTCTTCAAACTACTACCCCCGCGTCGTTCGAGCCTCCGCCTCCATGAGCCTCGGTCCCCCTCGTCAGCTGAAGTTGCGCTCGGCGATGTTGAGGAACTCGAGCGAGAAATCGTCCATCTGGGACGCGAACACCTTTATGTGCTGTGCCAGGTAGTTGTAGAGGTACACGGCCGGGATGGCGGCGAACAGTCCCGCAGCGGTCGTGATGAGAGCCTCGGAGATGCCCGGCGCCACGATCGCCAGGTTCGTGGACGAGGTCGCCCCGATACTCTCGAACGCGCCCATGATCCCCCAGACCGTGCCGAACAGGCCGATGAACGGCGTGATGCTCGCGGTGGTGGCCAGAAAGGTCACGCGGCTCTCGAGCCGGTTGACTTCCATGGAGGCCGCGCGCATGAGGGCCCGGTCGAGCGCCGGCAGGCTGCGGAGCGTCGGGCGCGCCGGGGCCCCGGCAACGGGCGCAGCGGGCGCCGGCTGCCGGAGTTGGCTGTTCAACTCGGCATAGCCCGCCTGGAAAATCCCCACCAGCGGGCTGGCGCCAAGCGTCTGGCAGACGGCTTGGACCTCTGAGAACTTGCTGCTCTTCCGGAAGACATCCAGGAACACGCTCGACTGACGGGCAGTCCGGCGGAACGCCCAGAGCTTGTAGAGGATGATGGCCCAGGAGGCGATCGAGAAGACGATCAGGAGCAGCAGGACAATCTTGGCGACGAGGCTGGAGCGTCCGATAATCTGGACAACGCTGCCGCCCAACCCGCCCTCTGGGACAGCCACACCCTGCACGTATAGCGCAAGGGCAAGGTCTCCAAGCGTGCGCAAACGAGCCTCCGCTTCATCGTGACGCGCCGCTGGGACAGCGCAGATGACCTAGCCTAGCATGCAGGGAAAGGCCTGTCAAACGTATGATATGATTGCCTTTCCCGGTTTTTTGCCGGCCTTCCGACGTGGGAGCGACGCATGCTCCGGTTCCTCGAAATCAGAAACCTGGCCGTCATCGAATCGGTCGAGATCGAGTTCGGCGCGGGCCTCAACGTCCTGACGGGCGAAACCGGCGCCGGCAAGTCGATCCTCGTCGAGGCTGTCGGGTTGCTCTTGGGCGGGCGGGCCTCTCCCGACCTCGTCAGGACGGGAGCCGACTGCGCCACGCTCCAGGCTGTCTTCGAGGACGAGGCGACCGGCCAGGAACTGCTGCTGCGCCGCGAAATCACCGCGCAGGGGCGCAGCCGCGCGTTCGTCGACGGGGCCCTCGCGACCGCCTCCGCACTGAGGGACCTCTCCACCCGCCTCGTCGATCTTCACGGCCAGCACGAGCACCAGGCCCTGCTCGATCCGGAAACCCATCTCGACCTGCTCGATCGCTTCGCCGGCGCCGGCAAGGACCGTGCGGCGTCCGCCTCCGCGTTCGACACGCTCCAGGCGGCGCGCCAGGTGCTCACGGACACCCGCGCAGCGGAGCGGCAGCGGGCGTCGCGCCTGGATCTCCTCGAGTTTCAACTCGCCGAACTCGACCGTGCGAAGGCGACGCCGGGCGAGGACGAGGAGCTGCAGGGACTGCGAACGCTGCTCGCCAGCGCCGAGAAGGTCAGGCGGCTGTGCGAGGAGAGCTACGCCATCCTGTATGACCGCGACGAGGCCGTCTTGGCCGGCCTTGGGCAGGTGTGGCGGCGAGTGGGGGAGCTGGCGGCCCTGGATCCCCGTTTCGTCTCCTACCTGGATTCGCGCGACGCCATCAAGTCCCAGCTCGATGACCTCGCCACCTTCCTGCGCGGGTACGGAGCCAGCATCGACGCGTCGCCGGCGCGTCTCCAGGAAGTCGAGGATCGCCTGGCGGTGCTCGAGCGCCTCAAGCGCCGGCATGGTCCCACGCTCGCCGAGGTCATCGCCACGCACCAAGCGCTCCAGCACGAGTTCGAAGGGTTGAAGCACCTCGACGACCGGATTGCGGATGCGGAGGCGCGCCTGAAAGCCGCCGAGGCCGCGTACCTCGATGTGGCCAGTCGCCTCTCTGCGACGCGCCGGACGGCGGCAGCCCGCTTTGCGTCGGCGCTGGTCGGTCAGCTGGCCGACCTCGCCATGCCGCGCACGCGCTTCGAAGTCCGTTTCGCCAGTGCGGCGCTGCCGCCCGACCGGTGGTCGGCCCGCGGGACCGACGAAGCCCAGTTCTTCGTGTCTCCCAACCCGGGCGAGGATCTCCGCCCGCTCGCCCGCATCGTTTCGGGCGGCGAGATGTCTCGTATCATGTTGGGAATAAAGAGTTTAGCGTCTATTGACGAACCCGGGAAGACGCTGATCTTCGACGAAGTGGATGCGGGCATCGGCGGCCGGGTGGCCGACGCGGTGGGAGGCAAGCTCCGCGCGCTCGGCGCCGAGTTCCAGGTCCTCTGCATCACGCATCTCCCGCAGATCGCCGCTTATGGCGAGTCGCATTACCTCATTGAGAAGCACATCCGAAGTGGTCGGACCACTACGCGAGTTGCACGGTTGAAGGCCGGCGACCGCGAGGAGGAACTGGCGCGCATGATCGGCGGCATCCAGGTGTCCGATGCGGCCCGCCGCAACGCCAGGGAGATGCTGGCTGCGCGACAGGGCGAAAGCAAATAAAGATCGAAAGGCGAAAGCGAAAGTCGCGCGAGCGGCCACGTCGCGAGCTCGAGGTTTGAAAGGCCCCTGAATCTGATGGCGAGAAAATACCTGATCGAGACGTTCGGCTGCCAGATGAACTTCCACGACTCGGAACGCATGGCCGGGCTCCTGGAGGCGGCAGGTTACGAGTCGACAGACGACGAGGCGGATGCCGACGTGGTGGTCCTGAACACCTGCAGCGTGCGGGAGCACGCCGCCGAGAAGCTGTTTTCACGCCTGGGCGAGTTGCGGGGCGACGGGAGCCGGGCAGGGCGCCCGATTGTCGCGGTCGCGGGATGCGTCGCGCAGCAGGACGGCCAAGGCATCCTCCGCCGCGCCCCCCACGTGGACGTCATCGTCGGCACGCAGGCGGCGCGGCAGCTGCCGGTGCTGGTGGAGCAGGCCGTCGCGACGGGCCGCCACCAGGTCGACTTGAATCCGTATGAGGACGTCTCGTTCCCGCTCGGCCTCACGCGCAGATCCGATCCCGTCAAGGCCTACGTGACGATCCTCGAGGGCTGCAACGATTTCTGCAGCTTCTGCGTGGTTCCCTACACTCGCGGGCACGAGCGGATGCGGTCGAAGGCGGAGATTCTCGCCGAGGTGTCGGAGGCAGTGGCGACCGGCCGGCAGGAAATCCAGCTCCTGGGGCAAATCGTCAACCATTACCAGGCGCCGGACGACCCAGCCTGCGATTTCCCCGGCCTGCTCGCGGCGGTGGATGCCATTCCCGGCGTCAAGCGGATTCGCTTCGCGAGCCCGCACCCGCGACACGTCACGCCCAAGCTGATCGAGGCCATCCGCAGCCTCCCGTCGGTATGCCAGCACCTGCACCTGCCGGTTCAATCCGGCTCCAGCCGTGTGCTGCAGGCGATGCGGCGGCGTCACACGCGCGAAGAGTTCCTGGACCTGGTGGCCCGGCTTCGGGAAGCCATCCCGGGCATCGCGCTATCGACCGATATGATCGTCGGGTTCCCCGGGGAGACCGAAGCCGACTTCGAGGAGACGCTCTCGCTGACCTCTCGGTCGCGCTTCCACTCGATGTTCTCCTTCAAGTACTCGGAGCGGCCCAACACCCTGGCCGCCAAGCGTCTCAAAGACGACGTGCCGGAAGGGGAGAAGGGGAGGCGTCTGACCGCCCTGCAGGAGCTGCAGCGGGAGATCCAGTGGGAGCTGCACCGGCAGGCGGTCGGAACCGATGTGGAGGTCCTGGTGGACTCCCGCAGCCGCCGGCGTGAACAGGAACTGGCCGGCCGCACCTCGGGCAACACCGTCGTCAATCTCCCTGGTGCACCCGAGTGGCTGGGGAAGCTGGTAAAGGTCCGCATCGAGCGGGCCGGGCCGAACAGCTTGTGGGGCAGGGCGCAGGGAAGTTAGAAGTGAGAAGTTGGAAATTAGAACTGAGAAGCTAATCCCGGCGCTCACTTCAGTTGACCATGCGCCGGGCCGTAGCACGGGGCTTCAGTTCTACGTTCTACGCTTCTACGTTCGAAGTTCTGGGTTTCAGTTCCTTGACAGCTACACTCGGGGCGCCTACGTTTCTAGGGAGAGCGGGACAGTGGAGAACCCATGCAGATCGAAATGACGATCAAGGGGCTGATGGTGGACCCCATCACCAACATGCCCATCATCATCCTGCGCGATAGCGACGGCCAGCGCGTGCTGCCGATCTGGGTGGGCATCTTCGAAGCGAACGCCATCGCCCTGCAGATGGAGAACATCGCGACCCCGCGGCCGATGACCCACGACTTGCTCCGCAACGTCATCCAGGATCTGAGTGGCACCGTCCGGAAGATTGTCGTGTCGGACCTCAAGGACAACACGTTCTACGCCCTCATCTACGTGGAGACCCCGGCGGAGACGGTTGCCATCGACGCCCGCCCGAGCGACGCGATTGCGCTGGCTCTCCGAACGCAGGCGCCGATCTTCGTCGAGGATTCGGTCATCGACAACGCCAAGACGGTGGACTTCACGTCGGACAAGGCAGACACGGAGCGGCTGCAGAAATGGCTGGAGAGCCTGGATCCGGAAGAGCTGGGAAAATACAAGATGTAGGCGGCCAGCCGCATCGCTCAATTTCTCGCCAGATTCCTCCTTTGATTGACAGCCCGACAGCCGCTTCCTAGAATAGCGGAGCCTTCCCGTATTTCTCGATCGGCAACTGGCGCCAATCCATGATCCTCGCGATTGCCAACCAGAAGGGCGGCGTCGGAAAGACCACGACCGCGATCAACCTGGGGGCGGCCCTGGCGTTGCGCGGCTTCAAGACGCTTCTGATCGATCTCGACCCCCAGGCGAATTCGACGATGTCGTATATCGACATCAGGGGGATCAACCGGAGCCTGTACGACGTGCTTGCGGATGAATCGTGTGGCATCGGCGATATCCTCCAGCCGACCCCCGTGCAGAACCTGTGGGTGGCCCCGTCGCGAATCGGCCTCGCCAAGCTGGAAGGGAAGTTGGTGGGGGAGGTGGATGCCCATTACCGCCTGAAGGATCGGATCGAGCCCGCGCGCAAAGCGCACGACATCGTCGTCATCGACTGCCCGCCCGCGCTCGGCCTGCTGACGGTCAACGCCCTGGTCGCGGCGACACACCTGGTCATTCCCATCCAGTCGTCGTACTTCGCCCTCGAGGGTACCGACGACCTGCTCGAGACCGTGGAGAAGGTGCGCGGGCGTGCCAACCCTGGCCTCGAGATCATGGGGGTGCTCATCACGATGCACGACCGGCGCACGGCGCTGGCGCGTGACATCCGGGGCCAGATTCAGCAGGTATTCGGCACCAAGGTGTTCAACACGGTGATTACCAAGAGCGTCAGGCTCGAAGAGAGCCCGGCCTACAAGGAATCGATCTTCACGTTCGCGCCGGAATCGAGCGGCGCGTCGGAGTACTACACGCTGTCGGAGGAGGTACTTGAGCGTGCCTAGGCGCGGCTTACCGGAAACCGTTCGCATGCGTCATGACGAACACTACGTCGAGGCGTTGACGGCATCCGCCGGAGCGCCCATCGGCCGCCTGGTGGCGATCGAGCAGATCGATCCCAACCCCACGCAGCCCCGGCAGATGATGGGCGACCTGTCGGAACTGATCGCCTCCGTTACGGAGAAGGGGATTCTCGAACCGCTCCTGGTGCGTCAGCGCGCCGACCGGTTCCAGATCATCGCGGGGGAGCGGCGCTACCAGGCGGCGGTGCAGGCCGGCCTGAAGGAACTCCCCGTGGTGATCCGCGACGCCGAGGATACCGAGGTCATCGAGCTTGCGCTCGTCGAGAACCTCCAACGGAAGGACCTCACCCCCTTCGAAGAGGCGGACGCCCTCCTGGCACTGACCCAGCGCTGCAACTACACGCATGAGGAGTTGGCCCACCGCCTCGCGAAGTCGAGGACGGCCATCACGGAATCGCTCTCTCTGGCGAAAATGCCGGAGGAAGTCCGCAATGTCTGTCGGCTGGCCGACATTTCATCTAAGTCATTGCTTTTAGAGATAGTTAGGCAATCAGACACGCAGAAAATGCTCAGTTTGGTGGAGAAGATTGCCTCCAGGGGGCACGCCACCCGCGAAGACGTTCGCCGGGAGGTCTCGCGACAGCCGAAACCGCGAAGCATCGGCCGGCCCAAGCCATTTACGTTCCACTACAAGGCGCCAACCAAGGCGTTCTCGTTCCAGCTCAAGTTCCGCAAGGGCTCGGTCGAGAAGCTCGAAATCATCGAGACCCTGGAGCATATTCTCGGCGAGCTTCGGCAGGCTGACTAGAGAAGCCGGACGGGCCCTCGGGCCATTCCTCGTCGTCGACGCCGGGGCTCAGAAGCCCACGCCATCCGGGTCAACACTCGGACATCCACGCTAACTGCACGACGCCTGCGGCTCGAGAGACCACCGGCTCTGGGCCAGGCGGCGGATCGAGAGTCGCAGAGGGCGAGTGGGCCGCCAGCCTCCACCAGGACATGCCGAGTCGAGATTTTGCGCTCCGACGCGCCTCCCGTCATGTGTTAGTTAACATAACATACATTATCAGACACAATAGATTTACCGTTGAAAACAGGCCTGTGGAAATTCTGCGGATGCTGTGGAAGGCTCCCCCGGGGCCCATCGCCCCTCCTCGGTCGGTGCTCGCGTAGGACAGGCTCTCGCCTGTCGGTGCGCCAGGTGCAACCGTTGAGCCTCGCGAAATTCAGCCGGAGGGATGCGGGAGCCGGGGCGAGATGGCCCGGGCCTCGGTTGTTTTCTCGCCTTCGGTCGGATGACCGCGACATTGTCGGCCGGCCGACACCGGCGTGGATCGGCACAGGTCGGCGACGCCTCGTACGGCGCGCGACGCCGTCGCCCCACCCACCAGGCCGCCTGTGCTATCGTTCCTGCTGCAGCATGTTGCGTATCCTCGACCGGTACATCGTTCGCGAAATCCTGCCGCCGTTCGGCCTCGCGCTCCTGGTCTTCACCTTCATCCTCATGATGGACCCGGTGGCCCGGCTGGCTCAGCCGTTGCTGGCCAAGGGCGCCCCCGGGAGCGTCATCATTCGGGCGTTGCTGACGCTGGTCCCACAGGCGCTGGCGGTGACGATCCCGATGGCCTTTCTGCTGGGCCTGCTCGTGGCGTTCGGGCGCCTCTCGGGCGACAGCGAATGGGTGGCGATCCAGGCCTGCGGCGTCAGCCTCACCCGGATGCTGCGACCGGTGCTGTCGCTGGCCCTGGTCGCGTGGGCTCTCACCGAGTGGGTCCTGATCGTCGCCGTCCCCTCCGGCAACCAATCGTTTCGCGAGATCGAATACAAGCTGGTGGCGCAGCGGGTCGAGACCGAGATCAAGCCCCGCGTCTTCTTCCAGGACTTCCCGAACCTGGTGCTCTATGTGAGGGACGTCCGGCCGGACACGCCCGGATGGTCAGACGTCTTCGTGGCAGACACCAGCCGGGCCGGCCAACCCGTCATCTACATGGCGCGTCACGGCCGGATGGCGTTGGACCGGGAGCGGCGCAGCGTCGAGATGATGCTGGAGGACGGGATTCGCCACAGCGTGACGACCGACCTTTCAGGCAAGGAGAAGTACGAGACGAACCGGTTCGGCCGGATGGTGATGAGCCTCGACCCGGCCAGCGTCTTTCCCGACGCCGGGCCGGCCAAGGGCGAACCCGAGATGACCATCGCCGAACTGCAGCAACGGGCGGCCATCATTCGCAAGGAAGGCGGGTCGCCCCACAACGCCATCTGGTACATCCAGCAGAAGTTCTCGATCCCGGTGGCCTGCCTTGTATTCGCCCTCATCGGCCTGGGGTTTGGCGTGAGCAGTTCGAGGGGGGGCAAGCTGGCGGCGTTCACCGTCGGCATCGCCGTCATCTTTGCCTATTACGTGCTGTTGTTCACCTCGCACTCGCTCGTCAAGGGCGGAGGCCTGCGCCCCGAAATCGGCCCCTGGGTCCCGAACATCGTCCTTGGGCTCTTCGGCCTCGCGGTGGTCATCGGGCGAAGCCGCCTCGGTGGCCGGTCGTTCCGCTTGACCATTCCAGCCGGGTGGTTCGAGCGCTGGCGCAGTAAGCCGGCCGGCGCGACGGCGGCACCCCGTGCCCCGAAAGCGGCGGCGCCCGTCATCCTGGTGGTCCGACTTCCCCGCCTTCACGTTCCGCGGCCGCTCATCCTCGACCGCTACGTCTCGCGCATGTACTTGCGCATGGTCGCGCTGACCTTCATCAGCCTGCTGGGCATCTTCTACATCTCCAGCTTCATCGACCTCTCGGACAAGCTGTTCAAGGGCAGGGCCACGTTCGGGATGTTGCTGGCGTTCTTCTGGTTCTCGACGCCGCGATTCGTCTACTACGTCATTCCCATCGCGCTCTTGATCGCCACGCTCGTGACGATCGGCCTGCTGACCAGGAACAGCGAGTTGATCGTCATGCGAGCGTGCGGCATCAGCCTCTACCGGGTGGCGTTGCCGCTCCTCGCCTTCGGCGCGCTGGCGAGCGCGCTCCTGTTCGGCCTCGAGGAGCGGGTGCTGGCCAACGCCAACCGGCAGGCAGACCAGCTCAACCAGCGCATCCGTACCGGAACCGCTCGAACCCTGGACATCCTCAACCGGCGCTGGGTCGTCGGCCGAAATGGCGTGGTCTACCACTACGAGTACTTCGAACCGCGGCGCAAGGAGCTGATGCAGCTCTCGACCTACGAGTTCGACGCGCGCAACTGGAGCATCGTCCGGCGCAGTTACGTGGACTCCGCCTCTTTCGATAAATCTTCGCTTTTGGCCGGACGGTCTGGTGCGGGCTGGATTACGCGGCAGGGCTGGATGCGGGAAATCGACGGCAGCGGCCAGGTGCGCGCGTACGTTCCCTTCAATGGCCGGCCGGTCACCCTCGAAGCCCCGGATTACTTCGGGACCGAGCAGCCCGAGGCGGACCGGATGACGTATGCCGGGCTCCGGCGCTACATCGCCGAGATGCGGGCGGCGGGGTTCAACGTCGTCCCGTTCCTGGTGGACCTGCACCAGAAAGTCTCGTTCCCCTTCGTCACGATCATCATGACCCTGCTTGCCGTGCCGTTCGCCGTGACCACCGGGCGGAGGGGCGCGCTCTACGGGATTGGGGTGGGAATCGTCCTGGCGATGGTGTATTGGACGGCGAACAACCTGTTCGGCGCCGTGGGCGATGCGGGGCTGCTCTCCCCCGTACTTGCCGCCTGGGCACCCAACATCCTGTTCGGCGGCGGCGCGGCGTACCTGCTGCTCACGGTCCGGACGTGACGCGGCCGACCCTGGTGCACCTTGCACTCGTGCACCCTCGGCGTTTCTAGTCTTCGACTGCCCTGTCCGTGATCTCCAGCCCGCGGTCGATGATCGCGAACGCCTCGTGCAGCTGCGCCTCGCTGATGCAGAGCGGCGGGTTGGTGAAGAAGGTGTTCCATCGCACGAACGTGTAAAGCCCCGCCTCGCGGAAGTACGCCGACAGCTCGCGCATCTCTGGCGACGTGCCGTTGAACGGCGCCATCGGCTCGCGCCTCGCCCGGTTCCTCACCAGTTCCACGATCCCGAAGAGACCGATCGACCGCGTCGCACCGACCGACGCGTGCCGCGCCTCGAGGCCTGCGAGCAGGCCGCGCATCACGTCGCCCATCCGCCGCGCGTTCTCGATGAGGCGGTCCTCCTCGTAGACGTCGAGCGTCGCCAGCGCCGCGGCGCACGCCAGCGGGTGGCTGTTGTAGGTCAGCCCGCCGTAGAACACCTTGTCCTTGAAGTAGTCGGCGATGCCACGGCGCATGCCCACGGCGCCGAGCGGCACGTATGCGCTCGTGAGGCCCTTCGCCATCGTCATCAAGTCCGGCACCACGTCCCAGTGGTTCACCGCGAACCACTCGCCGGTCCGCCCGAACCCGGACATCACCTCGTCGGCGATGAGCAGGATGCCGTGGCGGGTGCACAGCTCGCGCACGCCCGGGAGGTATCCATCGGGCGGCACCAGGATCCCGTTGGTGCCGGTGACCGGCTCGAGGATGAAGGCCGCGATCGTCTGCGGCCCTTCGAGCTGGATGATCTCCTCGAGCATGGCGAGCGACGACTCCGCGGACTCCCAGCCGCGCGCGATCCCGTGATACGGGTCGAGGACGTGGACCACGCCGGGAATGCCGGGTTCGGCGGCCCACCGCCTCGGGTCGCCCGTGAGCGTCATGCTGCCGGCGGTTGCCCCATGATAGGAACGGTAGCGCGCCAGGATCTTCCGCCGTCCGGTGACGAAGCGGGCGAGCTTGATGGCGTTTTCGTTCGCCTCGGCTCCCCCGTTGGTGAAGAAGAAGGTGTCGATGTCGCCTGGCGCGATGGCCGCCAGCCGCGCGCCGAGCCTGGCGCGGGGCTCGGTCGCCATGAACGGGTTGGCGTAGGCAAGCGTTTCGGCCTGCCGCTGGATCGCGCGGATCACGCGCGGCTCCCCGTGGCCGACGTTCACGCACATCAACTGCGAGTTGAAGTCGATGAAGCGCTTTCCCTCGGGCGTCCAGAAATAGATGCCTGCGGCGCGCGCCACCGGGATTGGATCGACGGCAGCCTGCGCCGACCACTCGAACAGCGTGTGCTGCCTGGTGAGGGCGACGATCTCTTCACCGGTCATGGCGCCCAGTTCCACCGACATCTCAACCCCCCTGAGAACGATTTGGCGATTTTGTCGATTTGACGATTTTTCGATGTGGCCCTACTTCGCGCCCAGGATGCGGACGTTCGAGACGCCGAATCGCCCGGCTGCGCCGGGATGGGCGTGTACCCGGTCCACGACGAGCAACAGGCTGTCGACGGCCGCGATCGCGGGCGCGGCCTGTGACACCGTGCCGGCCGGCCGCATCTCGGCCAGCGGGACGACGACCTCGCGCGGCGTGGCGTCGAGGTAGACCGATCGTTCCCATCGCTCTCCGTCGCGCCCTTTCGGGACGCGCAACTGCACCGACACGCGCATCGGCGCCGATGCGACCCCCTTGAACGCGACGGCAGCGGCCGCGGCGGGCAGCTTCACGGGGTGCGCCAGCGCGACGAACTGCGAGCCGTGCGGAGCCGGTCCAAGGCCATAGTCGAGCGTGGTCGTCGGTTGGCCGGCGGTGGCGTTGCCGGACGAGGCCGGGTCCCGCTCGACGCTCCAGCCCGCCCCCGAGTCGATCGTCGCGACAACCTCGCCGTCCGGAGTGGCCGCCACCGGAACCGGCGAGGCCTGCGCGTCGATGGCGGTGATCGCGTTGCTGACCGCCCAGGGCATCGGCAGTTCGCCGGTGCCCGGCAGCCAGGCCTCGGCGCGGTAGGCGCCAGCGCGGTTGGTTGCATAGACGAGCTCGCGCGCAAGGACGCGGTGCACCTCTTTGCCATCGCGAAACAGCACGAGGCGGCTTCCCGCGGGCGCGTTGGTGCGCACGCGCAGCACCAGCACGTCGACGAGCGGCGTCGCGTCTCCCTCCGTCACCCGCGCGACTCCCCCGGTGCGCCCCGTGAATTCGAACGAGCCCGGCGCGGCGTACGCGTCCACGATCGTGTGGACGTGGCCCGCGCGGATGGCCCGGACGAGGGCGTCCGCGTCGTCTGCCGCCCGGCCTGACAGCGGGCTTTCGAGGACGGCCTGCAGCGAGAACGCGCGGAAGGCAGACTCGTAGGAGGGCAGCCGCAGCAGCGTCCGGTCCTCGTACGGGTCGCCCTGGTTCTTCCACCCGACCCTGGCGTGCGCGTCGGTCCCGGCGAGGCCGACGGGCCGGCGGCCGCGCCGCAGGCTGTCCCATCGCGCGATCGTCGCGGGCCGGCGGAAGAGCGACGCCACCGTTTCCGTCGGCCGGAAGGCGTAGGTCACAAGCGCGACGCCCAACCGCGCGGTCGATTCGTCTCGCCACTCGCTGTCGGCGTTCAGCCACTCGAGGCCGTCGAACGGCGCGTTCCAGTCGCGCCAGGCGAGAGCCGGCCTTGGCGGAGTTCGGGTGCGCGACGATGCCGAAGCCGCCGAGGCGCGTGACGTCCTCGACGACGTCGCGCGGCTCGCCGCCGAGCGGATACGGGGCGCTGGCCGATGCCGAGCGCGACGTAGTGGCCGCCGGTCGTGCTGATCTCGACGGCGTCGAGGCACAGCACGCCCGACCGGTAGGCGGGCGGATCGGGCCGCCGCGTGCCGTCGCCGTGATCGGTGAAGATGACGAACTTGAGGCCCGCGCGCGCGGCCGCGGCGGCGATCTCGTCCGACCGTCCCGGTGCCGTCGGAGCGCTTGGTGTGGACGTGAAAGACGCCGCTGACCGTCGGGGCGGCCGGCGTCCAGTCGGCGGGCGGCAGGCGGCGGGCGCGCGGCGGGAGGACGGCGCCGACGAACACGAGAACGGCGGCACCGAGGGCCGCCGTCCCTGCGATCGCCGTTCGTGAACGGGTCATCGATCGTCGCTCGAGCAGCTGCGGCACGCGCTATTTCAGGCCGGCATCGCTCCGCAGCGCGGCGGCCTTGTCGGTCCGCTCCCAGGTGAACTCGGGCTCGGTGCGGCCGAAGTGGCCGAACGCCGCCGTCTTCGTGTAGATCGGCCGGCGCAGGTCGAGCTCTTCGATGATGCCGCGCGGCGTCAGCTTGAAGTGCGCGCGCACGAGCTCGGTGATCTTCTCGTCCGGGATCCGGCCGGTGCCGTCGGTGTCGACCATCACCGACACCGGATCGGCGACGCCGATCGCGTAGGCGAGCTGCACGAGCAGCGCGGTCGGCGAGGCCGGCCGCGACGACGTTCTTCGCGATGTAGCGCGCCATGTAGCAGGCCGAGCGATCGACCTTCGTCGGATCCTTGCCCGAGAACGCGCCGCCGCCGTGCGGCGCCGCGCCGCCGTAGGTGTCGACGATGATCTTGCGGCCGGTGACGCCGGCGTCGCCGTGCGGCCCGCCGACGACGAAGCGGCCGGTCGGGTTGACGTAGATCTTCGTGTTCTCGTCCATCATCGCGGCGGGATCGACCGGGTTGATGATCTTCTCGATGATGTCCTCGCGCATCGTCTCCTTGGTGACGAGCGGGCTGTGCTGGCTGGAGACGACGACCGCGTCGACGCGGACCGGGCTGGTCGCCGTCGTACTCGACCGTGACCTGCGACTTGCCGTCGGGGCGGAGGTAGTCGAGCACGCCGTCGCGGCGCGCGCACGACAGGCCCTTGCACGAGCTTGTGCGCGAGCATGATCGGCAGCGGCATCAGCTCGTCGGTCTCGGTGCAGGCGAAGCCGAACATCAGGCCCTGGTCGCCGGCGCCGCCGGTGTCGACGCCCATCGCGATGTCGGGCGACTGCTGTGAATCGACGAGAGGACCGCGCAGGTCTCGGCGTCGAAGCCGTACTTGGCCGCGGGTGTAGCCGATCTCCTTGATCGTCTCGCGGACGACTTCGTGGAAGTCGACGTAGCAGCTCGTGGTGATCTCGCCGGCGATCGATCGCGAGGCCGGTGGTCACGAGCGTCTCGCAGGCGACGCGGCCCACCGGATCCTGGGCGAGGATGGCGTCGAGGATGGCATCCGAGATCTGGTCGGCGATCTTGTCGGGGTGCCCTTCGGTGACCGATTCCGACGTGAACAGATGCCGGCCGTTACGGCTCATGCGCGTGCTCCTTCGATCGTTGAAGCAGAGAAAATCGACGTGCTGACGAAACGTGTCTAAGTTTATCAGAATCAGGCCCGCGGGTGGAACCGATCGTAGACCGCCCGCAGCCGCGCCTCGAGCACGTGCGTGTAGATCTGCGTCGTCGACAGGTCGGCGTGGCCGAGCATCATCTGGATCGCGCGCAGGTCGGCGCCGCGCTCGAGCAGGTGCGTCGCGAACGAGTGGCGCAGCACGTGCGGGCTGAGCGTCGCGCGGCAGCGCCGGCCTGCAGCGCCGTAGCGCCTTCAGGATCTTCCAGAAGCCGACGCGGCTGACAGCGCGCCGCCGCGCGCGTTGACGAACAGCCGCGGCGACGGCGCGTCCCTTGAGCAGCGCCGGCCGGCCGTCGCGCAGGTAGCGCCGCACCCACGTCGACCGCCTGCGTCGCCGATCGGCACCAGCCGCTCCTTGTGCCCTTGCCGACGCACGTCAGGTAGCCTGCTCGTCGAGGTTGCAGGTCGGCGGCGCGCAGGCCGACGAGCTCCGACACGCGCAGGCCGGTGGCGTACAGCAGCTCGATCATCGCGCGATCGCGCAGGCCGAGCGGCGTCGGCGACGTCGGGCTGCGCGATCAGCCGGTCGACTTCCTCGATCGACGAGGAACTTCGGCAGCGCCGGCCAGGCGCGCGGCGGCTGCAGATCGTCGGCGGGGCTGTGCTCGAGGCGCCGGTCGAGCACCAGGAAGCGGTAGAAGCCGCGGACGCGGCGACGGCCCGCGCGACCGAGCGCGGCGACAGGCCCGCGGACATCAGCTGCGCGGACGAACGCCTCGAGGTCCTGCCGCGTCGAGCCGCTCCGACCGGCAGCTCGCGCGCCGTCGGCGAACGCGGCCAGCGCCGCCAGATCGCGGCGTAGCTCTCGAGGGTGTGGACGGCCAGCCGCCGCTCGACGCGCAGATGATCCAGGTAGGCGTCGATGGCCGCCGACGGGTCGGTGGACGGCATCCGCGTAGTTTGACACACCCCTGGGGCAGGTCTAGTATTGCTGTTTTGGTTCCACCATGCCCCTGCACTCGAAGTGGCAGTCGCTCCCCACCGAAGCCATCAACCCCGCCACGCTCGGCATCGACAAGCTCTCCCCCGCCGACATCGTCGAGCTGATGCTCGACGAAGACCGCAAGATGCTCGCGGCCGTGCCAGCGGAGAAGGAGCGCATCGCGGTCGGCGTCGAGATCATCACGCCAGGCGCTGCGCAAGGGCGGCCGCATCGTCTTCGTCGGCGCCGGCACGAGCGGCCGGCTCGGCGTCCTCGAGTCGGCGGAGATGCCGCCGACCTTCGGCACCGATCCCGATCTGGTGCAGGCGATCATGGCCGGCGGCAAGCGCGCGATCCTCGCGCGCGCGGGAAGGCGTCGAGGACAACTACGAGGAAGGCGCGCGCTCGATCGCACCGCCTGCGGCCGACCAAGAAGGACGTCGTCATCGGCGTGTCGGCGAGCGGCATGACGCAGTTCGTGCGCGGCGCGCTGACCCGCGCGCGGCAAGGCGGGCTCGAAGATCATCTTCGTCACCTGCGATCCCCGGCACCGAGCTGCAGACGTTCGTCGACCTGACGATCGCGCCGGCCGTCGGGCCCGGAGGTGATCGCCGGCTCGACGCGGCTCAAGGCCGGGCACCGCGACCAAGATGGTCCTCAACATGCTGACGACCGCGGCGATGGTCCGCATCGGCAAGACCTACGGCAACCTGATGGTGGACGTGCAGACGGGATCCGAGAAGCTGCAAGGACCGCGCCCGCCGGATCATCACCATCGTCACCGGCCTCGACTACGACGACGGCCGACAAGCTGCTGCGAGCGCGCGCACTGGAACGTCAAGGCGGCGATCGTCATGCAGAAGACCGGGCTGCCCTACCCGCAGGCGCTGTCCAAGCTGCGCAACGCCGACGACTTGGTGCGCGACGCGATCGGCGAAGACGTCGAACCTCGCCTGCGCCACCTCCTCGCCCAGGCCGTGGAGAAACGCGCCCCGTAGGACAGGCGTCTCGCCTGTCGCCTTGCTGACTTGGCGTCTCGCCTGTCGCCCTGCTGACTTGCGTCTCGCCTGACGCCCGCCACCTGCTGCCAACCGGCGCTCTGGCCGATAACCGTCCCGGGTGCCATAGAAACGCCTTCCCGATATCGCTGGCGGCTGACAGGACCACCACGTGTCCGTCCGTGTTTGACAATTCTGAAGCTCAGCTGATACATTTTATCGTTTTCATGCCCGTCTCAGCCCATCCTTCTCCTATTCCCAGGCTCGCGGCCTGCCTCGCGCTCACGCTCGGGGTGGTCCTGGCTGCTGTGTCCGTGGTCGTGGCCGCCGGCGGCCGCAAGCCGGCGGAACCGTCCGAGATTCGCGCGCTGTGGGTGACGCGGACATCCCTCGTGTCGCCGGCTGCCGTCGCGGAAATGGTGCGCCAGGCGCAGGCCGGCCAGTTCAACACGCTGCTGGTGCAGGTGCGCGGCCGCGGGGACGCCTATTTCAACGACGGCCTCGAGCCTCGAGCCGCGGCGCTCTCGGGCCAGCCCGCCTCGTTCGACCCGCTCGCCGCAGTGCTCAAGCTCGCGCACGAGCGCAACATCCGCGTGCATGCGTGGATCAACGTGAACCTGGTCTCGAGCGCGGTCGATCTCCCCGCGGCTCGCTCTCACGTGGTTTACCGGCATCCCGAGTTCCTGATGGTGCCTCGCGCGCTGGCGCACGAGATGGCGCTGCTCGCTCCCACCAGCCAGTTGTACCTCGAGAAGCTCGCGCGTTGGGTCCGGTCGCAAACGGGCGAAATCGAGGGGCTGTACACCTCCCCCATTCCCGCTGCCGCCGCCAACGCCACCGTCTCGGTGGTGGCGGATCTCGCGGCGCGCTACGAAGTGGACGGCGTGCACCTCGATTACCTTCGCTATCCGAACGAGGACTTCGACTACAGCCGCGAGGCGCTCGTCGCGTTCCGGGAGCACGTCACGAGCCTGCTCGCGCCGGCCGATCGCCGCAGCCGCGAGCAGGCGACGGGCGGCGACCTCGTGGCGTGGACCGATGCGTTCCCCGAGCGATGGCGCGAGTTCCGTCGCGACCGCCTGACAGCGCTCGTCAGCCGCGTGCGCGACAGCGTGAAGGCCAGGCGCCCGGCCGCGATCGTCTCCGCTGCCGTCCTGCCCGATCCCGCGGACGCGGCGGCCCGCCGGCTGCAGCAATGGGATCGCTGGCTTCGCGACGATCTCCTGGACGCCGTGTGCCCGATGGCCTACGCGACCGATGCCGCCACGTTCGCCTCGCAAATCGCCAGCGCGCGCGAGGCGGCCGGGCAGAGGCCGCTCTGGGCCGGCATCGGCGCCTACCGGCTGTCCACGTCCCAGACGATCGAGAACATCCAGACCGCGCGTCGCCTTGGCGCCGCCGGCATCATCCTCTTCTCGTACGACAGCCTCATCAGCGCTCCTCGCGGGTCCGAGTACCTCTCGCAGGTCGGCCGCGTCGCCTTCGCCAAGTAGCCGCAAGGACAGGTGTAGGGCGAAGCTTCCGCTTCGCCTTGGGGGGGCGGGCGAGTACCATTGCCTCGTGTCCCTTAGCGCCCCCAGGCAGATCCTCCTCGAGGCCGTGCGCGCCCGCGTCACGCCGTGCGCGGTGGCAGAAGTGGGAACCGTCGCGGGCCCCGTCTGGCAGGACGCGGTCGGAACGCTGACCTACGAGCACGACGCGCCCGCCGCGACGGTCGAAACGGTCTTCGATCTCGCATCGCTCACGAAGGTCATCGCCACGACGACGCTGGCGATGCGGCTGGTAGATGCCGGCCGGCTTCACCTCGACGAGCGAGTCCACACGTACATGCCCGGCTGGAACGCGCCCGACCGCGCCGCGGTGACTGTTTTCGATCTGCTCGAACATGCGTCGGGTCTTCCAGCGGTGCTCCCGTTGTACGAGGAGTACGTCGGGCGCGCTGCCATCGAGGCAGCCATCTGCCGCGCGCCGCTCGACTATCCGCCGCGCACCCGCTCGGTCTACAGCGACCCGGGATTCATCCTGCTCGGTTTCCTGGTAGCCGAACTCGGCCGTGCGCCCCTCGATATCCAGTTCGACGAGATGGCCGTCGAGCTTGGCCTCGCACGCGCCTCGGGCTATCTGCGCTATGGCCCGGTGAGCGCCGCCGCGTGCGCCACGCCGAACGCGTCCACGAACATCGCGCCCACGCAGTTCGACGCGTGGCGCGGACGGTTGTTGCAGGGAGAGGTGGACGACCGGAACGGCGCGGCGCTCGAGGGCGTGGCCGGTCATACCGGTTTATTCGGAACAGTGTCTGCGGTCGGCCGGTTCGCGGCTGCGATGCTGGCGGGGACCCAGGGAAAGGCGGATCGCGCGCCCGCGACGATCCCGACGATCCGGCGCTTCCTCGCGCCTTCATTGGTGCCGGGCAGCTCGCGCGCCCTGGGATGGGACAGGATGCGGCCGACCTCGTCTTGCGGAACGCGGATGTCGCCCGAAGCCTTCGGCCACACCGGCTTCACCGGGACTTCCCTGTGGGTGGACCCGGGTGCCGCGTCTTACGCAGTCCTGCTGACCAACCGTGTTTACCCGGCGGCGGGCAGCTCAGACGGTATTCAATCCCTGAGAAGGCTGTTTCACGACGCAGTGACGGGAAGAGGAGTCGCCTGACTCGCGCCCGGACCCGCGTCTAGCCAGGCCCCCGGCCACCGCGCCCGCCCGCAGGCGGAAATGGCTGCGTGCTCCCAGGCCCGCCCGGCCCCATGCCGCGGCCCCGGCCGCCCATCCCGCCGGGTCCCATCCCGGGCGCAGTTGCGCCACGGCCGCCCATGCCTGGCATGCCGGGCCGGCCCTGGCCCTGCCCGGGCATCATCGTCGGGGCGAAGATGAACTGCCACTCGTTGTAGTGATTGCGGCCGTTGTAGAGCCGAATCGACGTGTCGGTGCTCTTGCTGGCCACCCCGATCATGCCGCCCCGGGGACCGAGGGTGCCGCCCCCAAACGAACTGCTTCCCTGCTGCGCGCTCTGGCCTCCGGGAATACCCTGGCCGGTCGTGCCGGGCCCGCCACGGCCGGGCGTTTGGCTGCCGCCCCGCCCTGTTTGTCCCGGCTGTTGAACCGACATCTGGTACAGGACCTGGAACTCGCCGTCCTCGACCATCGGGTCGCGGTACTTCTTCCGGAGAAAATGCTGGCTCAGGAGGGTGTCGACGTTGGGCGGGAACGAGGCGGCGTACTTGCGCTGGAACAGGCCGATGGCGCGGACGTACTGCTGCCCGCGGAAGATCAGTTCTTCTTCCTTTTCGCGCTGGACCATCTGGCGCCAGGCGGGCATGGCAACCGTCATCATGACGGCCATGACGCCGATCATGACCAGGAGGGCCGCCATCGCATAGCCCTGCGCGCCGCTCAGCCCTTGATTCCGCAATTCCATGAAGCTAAACTGCTTGCGTCGCAGTCCACATATGATATCAGACCTGCGCGTCCCACGTGTCCTTGTCTGCCGCGCTCGCGCGGCGACCATTGTCGTGGTGTTGGCCGGCGCATCGCTCTTCGGAGCCTGCGACTCGGTGCCGCTGACCGCCCCGAGCAATGCCACGATCAGGCTGTTCGCGAACACGCCGATCGTGCCCCTTGGCGGTACCGCCCAGATCACCGCCACGGTGATCCAGGGCGGCGGCGTGAGCGTGCACAACGGCACGGTCGTCTCATTCACGACGTCGCTCGGCACCATCGAGCCGAGCGAGGCTTCGACACAGGACGGCAAGTGCACGGTGACGTTCCACGCGGGCACGCAGTCGGGAACCGCGGTGATCAACGCGTACTCCGGCGCGGCCTCGACGAGTGGCGGCACGACGACGCGCCGGCGGAACGGGCGGGACTGGGCGGCGCCACGACGACTCCCGCGGCAGGCAGTGGTGTGACGCTGCTCGTCGGCGCGGCCGCCGCGGCGTCCGTCAACGTCACCGCGTCGCCGGGCACCGTCGCCGGCACCGGCGGCACGTCGACAATCACGGCAACCGTGTTCGACGCGAACAACAATGTCCTGCCCGGTGTGCTGGTGTCGTTCTCGACGGACGTCGGCTAACGGTCGCGCCCGCCAGCGCGACGACCGACCAGAACGGTCAGGCGTCGACGACGCTCAGCACCTACCAGACGGCGACAGTGACGGCCGTTGCCGCGACGAGTGGCGCGAACCAGATCAAGGGCACGGCGAAGGTCACGGTCATCCCGCCGCCGACGGTGACGATCGCCGCACCATCGACAGCGCCCACGGTCGGAATCCCGGCGTCGTTCAACATTACTGTTGCTCCTGGCGGCGGCACAACCGGGGTGGAGCCCCCATCACGAGCGCCACGATGACCTTCGTGGACTCGTCGACGGGACGTGACCGAGTCCGAACCCTCGATCTGGGTCAGCCGAACGGCGCGACGACTCGTCTCCCACACGTTCCGAAGACGACTGACGATCTACACCATCACGGTCAGTGCCACGGACGCTTCCGGACAAACGGCCAAAGCTTCGGTGCCAGTCACCGTCCTCGCCGGCGCAGCCGTTCACGCTGACATGTACGGCGGCAACGGGCCGCGTGGCCAGCCCGATCTCCATCACTGCCATTCCGACGGCGGCGCTCCGGTGCACCGACTGTGCTCAGCTACAAGTGGAACTTCGGCGATGGCCACCGATCGTCGGTCATCCCGAGCGGCTTGATCGAACCAGTACAACCCACACGCTACACCAGTATCCCACGCCGCGCTTCACACAGCGCGAGCGTCTGCACGGTGCAGGTTCGAGCGGCACGGCTCCGATTGGCGCAGACGCCGGCTTCGGTAGCGCGCAGCGTCGTCGATCACGCCTTAGCGTCTGGGTCGAAGACCAGTCGACGGCGTCCGGCAATCCGAAGGGCGGGACCATCGCGGTCCCGCCCTTGTTTTTCACGGCTCGCGTGTTCGGCCTTGGCGAAGCAGAGACTTCGTCTGTCGGTGCGGCGAACAAGAAAGTTCGCCCTACACCTGGCGCCGCTGACCGTCAACGCTCCGACGCCCGACGGTCGACGTTACCACTCGCTGTATTTCGTCCCTTCCATCGAGGTCGCCTCCGAGCCACTCTTCACGTTGTAGACCCCAATCTCCCCTGTCGGGTTGTTCGGGTCGGGCTCGGCCGGCACCGTCTGCCAGCTGTCGGTCGTGTTGGTGAAGGGATCCTTGGGCACGGCCCGGAGGTAGCCCTCGCCCACCAATGCGTCGAGATTGGCCGGGTACTTCGCCTTGTCCGCGTAGTACCTGGTCGATCGCGTCGCGCATCCGGAAGAGATCTTCGCTCAAAACGGCTTCCTTCGCGCGCACGATGGAGTTGCGGTACTGGACGACGCCCATCCCGGCCAGGACGACGATGAGCGCGAGCACGACCATCAGCTCGATGAGCGTGAAGCCCCCCGCGCCCGCACCACGCCGCCGCTTGTTGCAGAATGTCACCAGCATGCCACTGCCCGTTACCAATCCTTGTACTTCGTCCCGTCGAGCGCCGTCCCGTCGCTCTTGGTGAAAACGTCGTAGACGTTCTGCCCGCCCCAGCTCGTCGAATCGGGCTTGTCCGAATAGGAGCGCATCCCCCACTCCGAGGTCTTGGTCATCGGGTCGATGGGGACGCGGCGGAGGAACTTGAGCTTGCGGCCGGATGCGTCGTTCATCACCGACACGCCTTCCACCAGCGTCTCGAGGTCGGGTGGATAGCCTTCCGAGCCCGCGCGGACGTCGCTCCCGCCGATTTCCCCCCGGTCGACCGCATCCTTGTACTTGTCGATCGCCAAGCGCATCTCGCGCAGCGCCCGGTGCAGCTCCACCTCGCGCGAGCGCTGGATCGTGACCTTCGCGAGCGGCAACACCGCCGACGCCAGCACCAGCAGGATCGCGCACACGACGACGAGTTCGACGAACGTGAAGCCGGCTGAGCCCCCGCGCGCGAGGCGCGCGTGCCGTCGAAGCGTGAGCCAGCGAGGGGTCCTGTCCACTTGCATCCTGCCCGGCCGGGCCTCAAGGCCCGCCCACACGGCGGGGCTGAAGCCCCGCCCTACTTCACCGTCACGGTCGCCGGCACGAACTGCAGGGCGATCGAACCGCCCGGGCCGCTGGCCACGCCGCTCGGCGCGAACGTCGCGGACCCCGGCGCCAACGCCTCGAAGATCAAAGACGCCAGGACGCCTGCGCCGGTCGCTCCGACCGTGTCGCCCGTCCGGCTGAGCGTGATGTCAATGCGGCCGGCCGCCGGGTCGACCTGCTGCGCGAAGGCGACCTGCGAGCCGCCCTGCCTCATGAAGCTGCCCTCCTGGACCGAACGGACCCGAACGGCCGCCGGGTTGAAGGTGAGCGTGAGGCTGACGGTCGTGAGCCGGCTGACGTTCGAGATCGAAATCGGCACGGTGTACGGCCCACCGCCAACCGCGAACTGCGTGCCCGGGGGGGTGACGGCCACCTGGGCCTGCGGCGCAGTCGGCGTCGCCCCGGCGCTGGGCGCTTGCGCACCCGCCGGCGGCGCGGCGGCCGGTGGCTGGTTGCGCGCCTGCAGGCGGCGGCGCCGCTGTCGGCGGTTGCGCCCCCGCCGGCGCAGCAACGGGAGGCGGCTGGGCTCCGGCCGGCGGCGCCGCCCCGGGCACGACTGGCGCGGGCGTCACCGGCGGGTTGACCGGCGCCGGAACGGGCCGGCGGCGGCGCGGGCTGAGCCGGCGGCTGCACGATTGTTCCCGGCACGGGAGATCCGGGCGGGATCGTCGGCTGCCCCTGCGGCGTCGGGCGGCCAACGGGCGTGCCTGCCGGCTGGCCGGCGCCCCCCGGCGCAGGCTGCAGCGCCGGCGCGTTCGGGCTGGTGTCGCCGCCGGGCGAGATGAGCGGCGGCGGCCCGCCAAGGCCCGGGTTCGTCGTGGTGCCGATGTAGATTGGCCGGAAGTCCTTGTCCGTCAGCCCCTGGGTCCGGATGATGTGCGGCGTCATCAGCATCACGATGTCGGTCTGCGTGATCTGGTTGTCGTTGGACGAGAACAGCTGCTTCAGGATCGGGACGTGAATCGCGCCCGGAAACCCGGTCAGCGACTTCCGCTCGTCGTCTCGCAGCAGGCCTGCCAGCAGGTTCGACTCGCCGTCCCGCAGGCGCATCCGCGTCGTCACCTTGCGCGAGCCGAACGTCGGCAGGTTCTGCCCCGAGACGTTGACGTCGGCACCCTTCGTGCTGCTCTCGACCATGAGGTCGAGGATGATGTCGCCGTCGAGCGTCACGCGGGGCGTCGCCTCGATGTTGACGCCGACCGACCGGTAGTTGAACGACACCGACGGGCTCGTCGCGACTCCCCCGGCCACGAGCGGCAGGAAGGTCGTGGACGGCACGGGGATGTCGTCGCCGAGATTGAGGGTGAGCTTCGCTCCCTCGGCGCCGCGCAGCGACGGCTTCGCAATCAGCTTGGTCTGCGTGTCGGACTCGAGGAACCGGACAATGAAGCTCGGCACGGCGAGGTAGAAGTCCGAGGTGTTGATGCCGTGCGTGATGGTGTTCAGGTTGAACTGCCCGGTCGTCGTCGTCGTCGCGGCCGCGCCCGCCGTCCCGCCCGTCCCGCCGCTCGAGCTCGTCGTCGGCGAGCCCTCGGGCGAGAAGACGCCGCCAATGGCGTACTGCGACAGTTGCAGGCCGTACTGCTTGGCGCGCTGCCGGTTCACCTCGAGGATCTCGACGTCGATGACGATCTCGGCCCGCGGCTTGTCGTTGTTCTCGATCACCTGCTCGGCGATTGCGACGAGCGCCGCGCTCCCGCGCACGGTAATGGTGTTGGCCGCCTTGCTGGGCGAGATCGAGGGCCGGTTGGTCACGCCCGGGCCGCTCATGATGGCGTTGAGCAGCCCCTGCATCTCGGTGACGTCCGCATTCGACAGGTAGAAGGTCCGGATGACCTGCTCTTCGTACTGCTGCCGCTTGGTCGGGTTGTCCGGGATGATCAGGATCGTCTTCTCGTTCAGGATCTTGTAGAAGAGTCCGTTGGTCGTCAGGACGATATTGAGCGCCTGCTCCAGGGTGACGCCGTCGAGATCGATCGCGTTCGGGCTCGGCCGGTTCTGGACGTCGCGGTCGTACAGGATGTTGATGCCGCTCGCCTGGCCGACGAATGTCAGGATGTCGTTGATGTTGGTGTTGGCCGCGAACTTGAGGCGCAGCGGCTCGCGCGATGCGGGGTTGAGGATCGGCTCGGCGGCCGCCTGCCGGGCGCGCTCCTTCATCTGCTCGATCGGCGGCTTGGGCCGCGACGCCTCGATCTTGTCGCGCAGCACCTGCTGCAGCTGGATCGCCTTGGTCGCCGCGCGGTTGTTGCCCGCGTCGTAGTCGCTCGCGCGGCGGTACTCCCGGATGGCGCCGTCGAGGTCGCCCTTGTCCTCCAGCGTGACCGCGGCTTCGAGGTGCTGGCGCGACGCGGCCAGCTGCGCACGCTCCAGCGCGATCTTGTATTCCGCCGATTGGGGCGATGCCTGCAGCGCCTCGGTGAAATAGGTCACGGCGAGGTCCCAGTCGCCCGCCCGCGCGGCCTTTTCGGCCTTGCTGAACGACTGACGGCCGCTGGCGCAGCCGGACAAGGCGGCGGCGACCACCACCAGGACGATCGCTCTCAAGAGATTCGCTCTCAAGCGAGGCCTCCAATCGACAAAGTGCGGGCTGGGTCGGTGCTGCCCGACTCAACCGGTCAGCGGGATCCGCTGTCGGCCGCGGCCATCGACGTACGACATCTCCACGGATTCGACGCCGATCCGAAGAATCTTGTACCGGCCTTCGATGACGTCGCCCTCGCGGCCGAAGAAGACGTCGCGCCCGTCGCTGAACACGGCGACCGTGCCTCCCCGGGCCTGCACCACGCCGATGAACTTCAGCGTGATCGGCGGTGGCGGCGGGGGCGGCGGCGGCGGCGCGTTTGGATCCGGAGGGGGCGGCGTCACCACCGCCGCGCGCGGGGGCGGCGGCGGCGGCGGCGGCGGCTTCTCGCGGAACAGGTTGCGGCCCCCGGCGGCCGGTTCCGGTCGCGGCGCCTGCAAGTCCGCGAGCTTTACGGGCGGCACCGGCTCGAGCGCCGCGCGGTCCGCGGACGCCTTGACCGCCCCGGGGCGCCGGGCCGCGGCGCTCGCCGCGGTCGTCGAGGCCCTGCCGTAGTACCTGGTACGCGAGTGTCGCCCCGAGCGCGGCCAGCAGCGCCCCGAGGATCAAGACCTGGCGTCGCGGGAGGCTAGCTGGCATGATCCCCCACCCGGAAGTAGGTGGACAGGCCGAGCTGCAACACCACGGGCTTCCCCGCGTCCCGCCCCTGTTCGATCTCGAGCGAGTCGATCACGACGAACGCGGGGGCCGTCTCGACATCGTAGATGAAGCGCCGGATGTCCTCGTACCCGCCCTCGACCGTGAACGTGATCTCCAGCTTTTCCAGGTCGCTCTCGCGGATCGTCGCGGGCTGGGAGGCCCACCGCGCCATCCGGAGGTTGTTCTTCCGGACGGACTGCGCGATTGGCAGGTAGGTCGCCCGGTTGGCGGCGCTCAGGCTGACGGGCAGCACCTGCCCGTAGAACGTCTTCAGCTCCGACTCCGCTCGCACCTTCCCCGTGGCGACGGCCTGCGCCGCTGCGAGCTCCTGCTGGGCGCGCCGGCGCGCCGTCTCGGCCGCCGCCGCCCGCGAGGACGCATCCGCCACCCGCGCGTCGAGCGGGTAGACGACCGCGGCCAGCACGGCGATGTTCACGGCGAGAACGACCGCCAGCGGCACCAGGTAGCGCCGTTGCTCCTTCAGCACGCGTCGCAGCACGCACGCACTCCCGGGGCGCGGCCAAAGGCCCGCCCTACTTGGCCAGGTACTGTCCCTGCAGCACGACCTCGAGGAGGCCGTCCGCGTTGGTCGACTCCGCCACCGACACGACGTCCCGGAACCCCGCGTCCTTCTCGAGCAGCCCCACGAAGGCGTCCACGTCCTCCGGACGCCGCGCGAGCACGACGACGCGCAGGTCCAGGCGATCCTCCCGGCTGCTGAGCGGGCGGATCGACGCGATCCGGGCTTCAGCGGGGAGGGTCGTTTCCAGCCGGTTCAACAGGTCGGTCCAGGAGAAGGTGCGCGCGTCGATGAGGCCGTTGGCCTCGCGCGCCGCCGCCACCACTGCCTCCAGCTGTTTCCGGTCGATGCCTGCCTGCGCGCGCCGGGCCTGTTCGCGCAGCTTCACCACCTGCTGCTCGGTCGCGCCCACGCGCGCGCCCAGCGCGCGGTCCGCACGCGTCAACTGCGCGACCCGGACGACGTTGAAGACCGTCAGCGCCGCCACGAGGAGCGCCACCGCGGCGAGCGCCAGGAAGACCGGGCGCTCGTTGTAGAACGGCCTGGTCGAGAGGTTGGTCCGCAGCATGGTCCTGCCGGTTCCTACACGCTGGCGCGCCCCCGCGCCAGCAGCCCCACGAGCGGGGCAACGGTATTGAGCAGCGCGGGCTCCGCCGCGATGCGGTCCGTGAAGCGGGCAATGCGGTCCACCGCGACGCTCTCGGTCCGCACCCCCAGCCGGCTCTCGATCTCGCGGCGTACCGGTTCCACGCCCCGCCCCTCGAGCGGTCCGCTTCCCGCGAGCATCACCCGCGTGAAACCGGCGGTCCCGCCCAGCCGATCCTCGTAGTACATCGCCGTCTGGTGCACCAGGTCGGCGAGTGTCTCGTCGCTCCCCTCGGCCCGGTTCCGGAAGAAGATCACGTCGTCGCCCCGCAGGATGACGATCGTGCCGTACTCGGCCGTCAGGTGCACGAGGAGCCAGTCGCCGGCGAGGCGCGGCTCCGACGCGAGCACGGCGTTGACGAGGCTGAAGGTGGCCAGGTCGACGAGGCCGGCGTGCGCGCCGGCCGCCTCGCATGCCGCCTCGTACTCGCGCACCAGGTCGCCGCGGGCGACGGCGACGACGAACTCGCGGCCGCCGTCAGGGGCCGCCGCGCCCGGCGAGTACGTCACCTGCGCGTCCTCGATGCGGAACGGCGCCGACTTTCGCACCTGCCACCGAATCAGCTGATCGAGATCCTCCGCGCGCGGCGGCACCTTCTCGAACCGCACCAGCGACACCTTGGCGACGCTGTCGGGGACGACCAGGGCCGACGCGGCGCGGGCGCCCGCCCAACTTGTCGAAGCACCCGCTTCACCGTCTCGGCCACCGCCTCGGCGATTCTGGACGTTCGGGCCGTTGAGCGACGGGGTCACGGCGCCCGGCGGCAGCGGCTCGATGGCGTGGGCGGTGATGACGGCGAACGCCCGCCTGGTGCGTGGTCGTGATCGCCGACACGAACCGCGGACGCGATCTCGACGGCCGCCGGCGGGGCGGGCGTAGCGAAGAGAGAGGCTGGAGGTGTCATTCGACGAACGTCACCTTGTTGATCTCCCGCAGCGTCGTCACGCCCTGCAGCACGCGCTCGACGGCGCGACTCGCGCAGGAAGCGCATGCCCTCGTCGCGCGCCGCCTTCTTGATCTCCGACGTCGGCCGGCGCGCCGAGAATCATCTCACGGATCCGGTCGCGTCAGGTCCAGCAGTTCGCAGATCGCCGTGCGGCCCTTGTAGCCGGTGCCGCCGCACTCGATGCAGCCGTTCGCCCTCGTAGAACACCTGCGAGTGCTCGAGCGCCGGGATCGAGCGCCGACTCCTCGAGCAGCGCCCGGCGTCACCGGCGCCGGCCGCTTGCAGTGCGTGGCAGATGATGCGCACCAGCCGCTGCGCCAGCACGCAGTTGAGCGCCGACACGAACTGGTACGGCTCGACGCCCATGTTGAGGAAGCGGCCGAGCACGTCGAGCGACGTTGTTGGCGTGGACGGTCGTGAACACCAGGTGGCCGGTGAGCGCCGACTGGATGGCGATCTGCGCGGTCTCCGGGTCGCGGATCTCGCCGACCATGATCTTGTCCGGGTCGTGGCGCAGGATCGAGCGCAGCCCGCGCGCGAAGGTCAGCCCCTTCTTCTCGTTGATCGGGATCTGCGTGATGCCGCTGCAGCTGGTACTCGACCGGATCCTCGATCGTGATGATCTTGTCCTCGATCGACTTGATCTCCGACAGCGCCGCGTAGAGCGTCGTCGTCTTGCCGCTGCCGGTCGGGCCCGGTGACGAGCACCATGCCGTACGGCTCGGCGATGTACTTGCGGAAGCGCTTCAGCTCGGCCTCCGGGAAGCCGAGGATGTCGAGCCGCAGCTCGGTGAACTGCTCGCTGATCGACTCCTTGTCGAGGATGCGGATGACCGCGTCCTCGCCGTGGACGCTCGGCATGATCGAGACGCGGAAGTCGATGCGTCTTGCCCGGCATGCGCAGCTTGAAGCGGCCGTCCTGCGGCACGCGCTTCTCGGCGATGTCGAGCTCGGCCATCACCTTGATGCGCGAGATGATCGACGCTGTGGAACTGCTTGGCGATCGGCCGCATCGCCGGCTGCAGCACGCCGTCGATCCGGTACTTCACGTAGACCGCGTCGTCCTGCGTCTCGATGTGGATGTCGCTCGCGCGGCGCTGGATGGCGGTGTAGATCGTCGAGTCGACCAGCCGGATGACCGGGCTGATGTCGCTCGTCAGCCGCTCGACGGTCAGGCTCTCGTCGCCGTTCTCCTCTTCCTTCAGCAGCTGCAGCTGGAAGCCCTCGGTCGCCTCCTCGAGCACGCGCTGCGAGCTCTCGCTCTTCTTCAGGATCGACTCGATCGCCGACCGCGCGCCGACCGTGACCTTGATCGGCGTCGCCGAGCAGCACCGCCAGCTCGTCGATCATCGGCAGGTCGGTCGGGTCGGAGACGACGATGACGAGCGCCTTGCCGTCGCGGCGGTACGGGCACGAAGCCGTAGCGCAGCATCAGGTCGGCCGGGATCGACCGGAACAGCTCCTGGTCGATCCTGGAACTGGTCCATGTCGACGAACTCGAGGCCGGTAGCGCTCGGCCAGGCGCCGCGCCTGCGCGGTCCTCGGCGGCGCGTCCGTCGGCGGCGCCGAGCTCGGCGCGCGTCGGCGTGCATCGGCGTGACTGTTCGACGCGGCCATGGGTCGACGCGCGTCCTTCGGGCTGCGCCGTCCGTTCGACGGCTCCACGACGCACCGAGTCAGCTGGAAGAGCGGCATGTACAGCGCCAGCAGCAGGCCGGCGATGACGATGCCCATGATGACGAGCAGCACCGGCTCGACCAGCGTGACGAACCGGTCCGAGCTCGGTCTCGATCTCCTCGTCGTAGAAGTCGGCGAGGCTGTTCAGCATCTCCTGCAGCGCGCCGGTCGACTCGCCGACTTCGGCCATCTTCACCGCGACGTCCGGGAACACGCCCCGGGCCGCCAGCGCCGCCGGCGAACGACTCGCCTTCGCGCACCCGCTGCGCCGACCGTCGTCCAGCTCGCGCGCCATGTACCGGTTGCCGATCGACCGGCCGGCGATGTCGAGCGCGTTGACGAGCGGGATGCCGCCGCCGAGCAGCGTCGCCAGCGTGCGCGCCATCTGCGACGTCGCGAACTTCCGCGCGGTCGGGCCGATCGCCGGGCAGCCCGAGCATCGAGCCGGTCGAAGCGCGCGCGCTGGCCGGGCTGGCGAAGCCAGCTGTCGAAGACGACGACCGCGATCGCGACAGCGACCAGGATCAGCAGCAGTTGCGCCGCGCACGAACGTCCGAGACGCCGACGATGACGCGCGTGACGAGCGGCAGCTCCGCTGCCGAACTGCGCGTAGAACGTCCGAGAACGTCGGGCACGACCTTCAGCACGATGATGGTGACGACCGACCAGCGCGAGCGCCATCAGCATCGGCCGGGTAGATCAGCGCCGACATCGTCTTGCGCTTGACGGCGGCGATGACCTTCGACGTACGCGACGTAGCGGCGCAGCACCGCTCGAGGCTGCCGCTCTGCTCGCCGGCCAGCAGCGACGCGGTGTAGACGCCGGGAAACAGGTCGCCGTGCGCGGCGAACGCGTCGGACAGCGCCGTGCCCGCCCGCACCTGCTCGTGGACGTCGTCGAGCACGCGCTTGAAGAGCGGGTTCGTCGACGCCGCGTGCGCAGGATGTCGAGCGACTGCACGAGCGGCATGCCGGCCTTGAGCAGCGTCGCCAGTTCCTGGTTGAAGACCAGGAACTCGCGCGTGGGCACACGCCGACGCGCGGGGAGGCGCGGCGCCCAGCCGCCAATCGCGTGGCGCGGCTGCAGCGACGAGGACGCACAGCCCCTTCTGCTCCAGTTCGTGGCGCAGCCGCGCCTCGCTGTCGGCGACGTAGAGCCCTTCGATAATCTCGCCGCCCGGCGTCGAGAGCCTACAGCGGAATTCCATCGCAACCCGTTGTCTGTCCTGAGATTATCGGCCGCTACCCGGTCAGTGATTATAGCAGTTTTTGACGCGGGACACCGGGGCGGGCGGCGGAAGAGCAGGAGCCGGGCGCGCTCAGCGGGTTGCGCCGGCCAGCCGCATGACCTGGCGGACGTAGTTCTGGGTCTCGGGATACGGCGGAATGCCGCGGAACCGCTGAACGGCCGCCTCCCCGGCGTTGTATGCCGCCAGGGCCAGGGGCAGGTCGAAGCGGTCGATCAGCGACTTCAGGTGCCGCGTCCCGGCCTCGATGTTGGCGCCCGGGTCGTACGGGTCGCGCAGGGCGTACCGGCGTGCGGTATCGGGCATGAGCTGCATGAGGCCCATGGCGCCCTTTCGCGACCGGGCCTGCGCCTGGTACGCGGACTCGACCCTGATGACGGCGTGCACCAGCCGCGGATCCACGCCCGCCCGCGTCGCGGCGGTGGCGATGATCTCGGAATACGGGAGCGACGGGTCCAAAGTCGCCGACAAGGCGAGTTCGGGCTCGGGGTACGGTACCTCGTCGGGCTCGATCCGATCGACGAGCGACGCCTCGCAGGTAATCTGGCCGCCCGCGCGCAGGGTGAGCACCATCGACTCGCCATCCACGCGATGCGACTTCACCGACAACGTGCGGCCCGACGTGAGGAACACGAGCTCCGCCCGCCCGGTGCCCGGAGAGACGAGCGAAGCCAGCAGCACGCTGGCCACGACGAAGAGGGCACGCGCTGACGGTGACATGCGCGGCGCGACGACGTGTGGCGCAAGGCTCGTCATGTGTGGCACAACGCTGTCATGTGCGCCGCAACGCTCGTCATGTGTGGCGCAACCCTCGTCACGTGTGGCGCAACGCTCCAGCTTTGCGACCACCTACTGCGGTTCGACGAAGGCGTGGAAGACGCGCACGCCCAGTTCCCGCTGGTCGCGCTGCCCGCCCGCCGTCACGACTGCGGGCACGAATGTCTTGTCCACGCTGATCTTCAGTTCCACTTTTTCGTCGGCGCCAAGCTGAGAAGCGGCGATCGGAATCCGCCGGACGTCCGGCTTCGAACCGAGGGTGAAGGTGTCGAGCGCCTGCTCGCCGACGCGAACGGTGACGTTCTGCGGCTCCGCCATCAACTTCGAGGCGGCGTCCACGTCGAGGTAGAACACGATGTTCTTCTTCGGGTTCTTGAACGAGATCGTCGCGTCTTTCTTGGTCCAGTGCCACTCGTTGGTGGCATTGTCCGGCGCCATCTCGGCAAGATGCCACCCGTCCTTGAACGTCAGGTAGACGTTCTCGGTCTGCGGCGCCACTTGCAGCGTGGCCACGCGATAGGCATTGCCTCCCTTGTCGGTTCCCTGGAGCGGCAATCGCTTGCCATCCTTGCCGTACAGGCCCAGCTCGATGGACGCGTCGCCGACATACGGATAGACCGGCACGAACAGCAGCCGCGAGTACTTCACCGTCTCCCCCGCCTTCCACTGCGAGGTCGGTGTCGGCGGGTAGTGGTCGTCGGTCCACATCAGCTCGTCGTCCGCATCCTTGAAGTGCACGAAGACCCGGTAGTCCTGGCTGAACCGTGCGGTCGGCGCCACCTTGAACTCGTAGGTCACCTCGAGCGGGCTGCCGAGCGGAACCTTGGAGTGATTCAGCGCGACGACCGGCGTGGCAACCGGCGGCTCGGGGCTCGCGGCCTTCCGGCAGCCACCGGCCGCACCCATCGCAAGGACCAGGCACAACGCAAGCACACGCGTCTTCATAGGGTGTCGCATCCAGGGTTCGAAACGGCGGACGGGTGCCCGCGGGTCACGCGCCATGTTAACGCAGGCGGCGAAACGGGGCAATGGAAACGGACGGGGGCGGGACGAGGGCGGCCCTTACCGCTGAGCTAGCAACGGGTTGCCGCGTGGCCCAGCCGTTGACCGCCTCGTGCGCCACATGATATGGTTCTGCCTGAAGCACCCAGGATGTCGGGTTGCGACACGCCCCTGTCGCCCCTGTCGCTCTTGTCCGACCTCGCCCGACGGTAAACCGTGGCGCGCCACCGCGCGCGTCATCCAAGCTCTCGTCCCGGACACCAGCACCCGGGACTCTCAGGGAGTCTGAATGCTTCAACGTTTCGTGCGGCCGGCCCTGCCCGTGGCGGTGGCGCTCGCCATCGCGGGGTGCGGTTCCCGGCTGCAGACGAGGCCTCCGGCCGTTGCTCCCCCGCCGGCACCCGTCCGCTCCACCCCGGCACCTGCCGTTGCCCCGGCTCCCCCGACCGACCCGATTACGGCGCTCATCGCGGTCTCCCAGACGCACTTCGAAGCCGGGCAGCGGGAACTCTCCGTCGGCCACCTCGATCGCGCGCGGCAGGCCTTCAACCAGGCCATCGACGTTCTCCTCCAATCCCCTTACGGCGCCCGCTATGACGCGCGGCTGCGCGAGCACTTCGATCGCCTCGTGGACCGGATTTCCGCCTACGAGGTGACGGCCCTTTCGGAAGGCGACGGGTTCACGGAGACGAAGTACGAACCGGCGTCGATCGACGCCCTGCTCGAGCTGTCCACCTTCGCGACGACCAGCCCATCTCCGGCGCTGCAGCAGACGGTCGCGTCGGACCTCGCGAACACCGCGCACGACGTCCCGATCCCGCTCAACGCCCGGGTCCTCAATTACATCGAGCTCTTCCAGGGCCGGCTCCGCGACTGGATCACCGACGGCCTGCGGCGCGGCGCGCGTTACCTGCCGATGATCCAGAACGTGTTCCGCGCTGAAGGGCTCCCCCTGGACCTCGCCTACGTCCCGCTCATCGAAAGTGCCTTCCGGCCGAACGCGGTGTCGCGGGCGAAGGCGCAGGGCGTCTGGCAATTCATGGCAGGCACGGCCCTCGATCACGGGTTGAAGCGCAACTGGTACGTGGACGAACGCTCGGACCCGGAGAAGGCGACAAAGGCGGCGGCCAGGTACCTCCAGACGCTCTCTGGCATCTTCGACGGCGACTGGCACCTCGCGCTCGCGTCCTACAACGGCGGCCCGGGGCTGGTGCAGCGGGCGCTGCGCCGGAGCGGCCTGGATGACTTCTGGTCACTCAGCGAGAAACCCCGCCTCCTCCCGCGCGAGACGCGCGAGTACGTCCCGATGATTCTCGCCGCCATCGTCATCGCGCGCAACCCGGCGCAGTATGGCTTCGAGATCGCCGGGGCGCCGCCGCTCGACTACGAACAGGTGACCGTACCGAAGCCGGTCGACCTCCGGCGAATCGCCGAATGGGCCTCGGTGTCCGTGCGCGAACTCCAGGATCTGAACCCGGAGCTGAGGCGCTGGACGACGCCGGTGAAGTACCCGGACTACGAACTCAAGGTCCCGAGGGGCGTCGCGCCGGCCGTCGAACAGCGTCTCAATGAGATGACCGCGGAGGACCTCGCGCCGTTGAAGTGGTACCAAGTGAAGAAGGGCGACACGCTCGCGACCATCGCCCGCAAGCTGCGCGTGAGCCGGTCGGACCTGGCCGACGCCAACTACCTGTCGGCGAAGGTGGTGGTCTCCCCCGGGCAGAAGCTGATCATCCCCGTCGAGCCGACCCTGCTCCTCGCGGGCCGCACCGATCGGCCTGCGCCATTGGCCGAATCGCGCGCCGCCGTCTCCCCCGAACGCCTGAAGGACGGTCCGACCGCCCAGCAGCCGGAAAAGGTGAAGCTCGTTTACCAGGTGAAGCCGGGCGACACGCTGTCGTCTGTGGCGCGCCTCTTCCGCACCTCCGTGCAGTCCCTCAAGGTGTGGAACCGCCTCCGGGGCGACCGCCTCACGCCCGGGTCCCGCCTGACGGTGTACGCGATGCGCGCCAACCGGCCGTAGGAAAAGCTGGCAGCTGGCAGCTTCTGAAATGCTCCCACTGACAGGGGATTGCAGGAGCTGCCATCGCCTTTTCGCGAACGAGCCCCGTCCTTCCGATTTCCCCCGACATTCCCCGTCTCGGCTCCTCGGCCGTGCTCTTGCAGTCGAGCTGTGCCGTGCTGGCAAGGCTGCGGACGGCGGCGGTGTTCGGCATCGACGCCTGCGCCGTGCGGGTGGAGGTGGACGTCACGTTCGGCCTGCCGTCGTTCACGATGGTCGGCCTGCCGGACACGAGCGTGCGCGAGAGCCGCGACCGGGTGCGCGCCGCCATTCGCAACTCAGGTTTCGAGTTCCCTCCGCACCGCATCACCATCAACCTCGCCCCGGCCGACGTGCGCAAGGCAGGCTCCTCGTTCGATCTGCCCATTGCCCTCGGCGTCCTCGCCGCCAGCGGCGTCGTCGGGCGGCGCCACGTGGACGACGTGGTGCTGCTCGGCGAACTGTCGCTCGACGGGGCGATTCAGCCGACGCGCGGTGTCCTGCCGGTGGCGGTGGCTGCGCGGCGGGAGGGCGTCGCCGCAATCCTGCTCCCCTCCGCCAACGCCTGCGAGGCGTCGGTCGTCGAGCCGCTGACGGTGGTCGCTGTGGACTCCCTGATGGAGGCCGTCGACGCGCTCAACGCCCCGGACTTCGCCGCGGTGCGCCCGCCACCCGTCGTCCGGGGGCAACGGCAACCGGCCACGTGCCCGGACTTCGCCGACGTGCGAGGCCAGGTCCTCGCGCGGCGCGCGCTGGAGGTGGCGGCGGCCGGCGGCCACAACATCCTGCTGGTCGGGCCGCCGGGGGCCGGTAAGACGATGATGGCCCGCCGGCTGCCCGGCATCCTGCCTCCTCTCAGCTTCGAGGAAGCGCTGGAGTGCACGGCCATCCACTCCGTCTGCGGCCTCCTTCCGGCCGGCGTCGGCCTGCTGGCTGAGCGGCCCTTTCGGGCGCCGCACCACACCATCTCGGACGTTGCGCTCGTCGGCGGCGGCTCGGCGCCCCGTCCGGGCGAGATCAGCCTCGCGCATAACGGCGTGCTGTTCCTCGACGAGATGCTCGAGTTCGATCGGCGGGTGCTGGAGGTGCTGCGCCAGCCGCTCGAAGAGGGGCAGGTGACGGTGGCGCGCGCAGCCCGGACGTCCACCTTCCCCGCCCGCTTCATGCTCGTCGCCGCGATGAACCCGTGCCCGTGCGGCTTCCTCGGCGACCCGGTGAAGGTGTGCCGCTGCGGCGCCGGG
The DNA here is from genome assembly GCA_963724775.1 of uncultured Acidobacteriota bacterium. Lineage (GTDB taxonomy): Bacteria > Acidobacteriota > Vicinamibacteria > Vicinamibacterales > Fen-181 > CAVRWB01. The sequence goes on along the minus strand of CAVRWB010000002.1, from coordinate 389,847 downwards.
GAACTGGAGCGCTACCGCGGCCGGCTCTCCGGCCCGCTGCGCGACCGGCTCGACCTCGTCGTGCACGTGCCCGCCCTTCCCGCGGAGGCGCTCGGCGACGATGCGCCAGGCGAAGGGTCGGCGCCGATTCGCGGCCGCGTACTCGCCGCGAGAGCCCGGCAGGAAGCACGCAGGGAACAGACGGGGGTCGCCGTCAACGCGCACCTGCAGGGACGCGGAACGTGGCGCCATGCTCGGCTGGAACGGGCTGCCCGCCGCCTGCTGGAGCAAGCGGTGCGGCAGTTGAGCCTCAGCGCGCGCGGTTTCGATCGGGTACTGAAGGTGGCCCGAACGGTTGCGGACCTGGCGCAGGCCGACACGGTGGGCGCGGATCACATGGCAGAGGCGCTGCAGTACCGCACCGACGCGTAGGACAGGCGTCCCGCCGGTCGGTGCGGTCGACGCCGTAGGACAGGCGTCCCGCCGGTCGGTGCGGCCAACGCCGTAGGACAGGCGTCCCGCCTGTCGGTGCGGTCAACGCCGTCGGACAGGCGTCCCGCCGATCGGTCGACCGAGCAGGCGTCCCGCCTGTCGGTGCCGTCAACGCCGTCGGACAGGCGTCCCGCCTGTCGTGTCACTCCTGTGTCAGGGCCCGATCCAGCATCAGCTGCAGCCGCTGATAGTGCGATCCCTGCCAGTAGACGCGCCCGCATCCGGTGCACTGCAGGAAGCGATCGAAGTGCGCCCGGCTGCGTGGCGGGATTCGGTCGAGGACGGCGTCCTTCGACACCGGCGCCAGCAGCTCATTGCAGCGCATGCAGCGCGTGAACGGCCGCGCGGCGCGCGCGAGCTGGAACCGCCGGACGATCTCCGCGAGTTGTTCGCCGGGGACCACGGCGCGAACGAAGTAGCCGTGCGTCACGGCGCGCCGCTTCAGCAACCCGTGGTCGCGAGTGAGCAGGATCCGCCGTTGGTCGCGTGAGACCGCTGCCAGATCCTCGTCGCGGGCGTCGTTTCGGTAGCGCGTGTCGAAGCCGGCGAGCCGCAGCAGCGCCGCGAGCCGGCCGAGGTGTCCGTCGAGCACGAACCGCGTGTCCCGCAGCGGTTCTGGCCGCACCTTCGTCGTGCCCCCGACGTCGAAGGCCTCGAAGACCGGGTAAGCGGCCACGCGGTCCCCGTCCGCGACGCCCGTCTCGAACCCCGCCGGCTCGCCGTTGATGACGAGCAGGTCCACCTCGGTGTGCGGGATGCCGAGGCTCTCGAGCAGGTCCTTCACCGATCGCCCGGCGATCGTGCAGACCTCGAAGCCCCTCTGGCGCCTGGGCTCCGCGAGGAATTCGTTCAACTCGGCGTAACAGCGAATCGTAACGCGGGCGTCCATCTCGGCCCCTCAGCGTGAGTGTAATGCTTCGCCCCCTGTTCGCTCCCGGCAATTTGGCGCTTGGGAGGCCCGGCTCGGTGTGGTAGATTCGCGGCCTCCGCTGAGCGGTTCCCGCGTTCGGTACCGGCTGATTCTCGAACGCGCGCGGCAGGATTGGTGCAGGGGGATCCAGCCTGGTGTCACGACGATATACGGTAGTCATCGCCGACAGGACCACGGGCGTGGTGCGCCGATTCACCGTCAGCCTCAAGCCGACGCTGGCTCTCGTGGCGCTTCTCTTCAGTCTCCCGGTGCTCATCGGCCTCGGCGCGCGCTGGAGCGCGGTGGCCGAGATCAGGGCCCTGCGCGTGCAGACCGCCACCCTCCAGGTCGAGAACAACAGCTACCGTGCGGCCACCAAGGGACTGACCGACCAGGTGGTGGCCGTTCAGGGCTTCGTCGATCAACTCAGCGCCGATGCGAAGCTCGACCCGGCCTCCGCGAAGGCGCTCGCCCGGCTCCCGGCGGCGGTTCGCGCCGGGGCGATGGGCGGAGGCGCGACGGATTCCCCGATTGCCCGCTCGGTCCTCTACCCCACGCTTGCGTCCCCCGACGATACGTTCGGCCTGCTGCGCGAGTGGCTGGGGCGTCTCGGCAACCGCCTCCAGGTCGTCAAGGGCGAAGTGGACAAGCGCGCGGCCCTGATTGCGGCGACACCATCCATCTGGCCCGCGTACGGCCCGCTGTCGGCGTCGTTTGGCCAGCGCGTCGACCCGATCAACGGCGGCATGGCCACCCATACGGGCATCGACATCTCGGCCGATCAGGGCCGCCCGGTGTACGCCACTGCAGCGGGGACGGTGGAGTTTGCGGCGTGGAATGGCGACTACGGCAAGATGGTCATCATCGACCACGGCTTCGGGATCGTTACCCGCTACGGCCACCTGTCCCAGTGCGCCGTTCAGCCGGGAACGGCCGTGGAGCGCAATCAGGTCATCGGCTACGTCGGCGCGACGGGCCGCGCGACCGGCCCGCACCTCCACTACGAGATGCTCGTGAACGGGCGTCTGACCGACCCGCTGCCCCTTCTCACGGACACTCGACGGCCCTAACGGCCGGGCCTGTCAGCGCCGGCAACCCAACGCCGTTCCTCTCGCGTGCCTGTCCGGCCGTTTCCTTGACGCCCCCGTTGCGCTCCCCGTACAATCGCTGGATATTCCATCTCTCTTTTTGACGCTCTCCTGAAACATGCTTGGCACTCTCCTCGCGAAAGTCATCGGAACCCAGAACGAACGCGAACTCAAGCGCATTGCGCCGCTCGTCGTGGCGGTCAACGCGCTCGAGACGGACGAATCCAGGCGCTGACCGACGACCAGCTGCGCGCGAAGACCGCGGAGTTCCGCGAGCGGCTCGCCAAGGGCGAGACGCTCGACGACCTGCTGCCCGAGGCCTTCGCGGTCGTGCGCGAAGCCGGCCGGCGCGCGCTGAACATGCGGCACTTCGACGTGCAGCTGATCGGCGGCATCGTCCTCCACCAGGGCAGGATCGCCGAGATGAAGACCGGCGAAGGCAAGACGCTCGTCGCCACGCTGCCCGCCTACCTGAACGCGCTCGAAGGCAAGGGCGTCCACGTCGTCACCGTCAACGACTACCTCGCCCGCCGCGACTCGGAGTGGATGGGCCGGATCTACCGGTTCCTCGGGCCTCACCGTCGGCGTCATCCAGCACGAGCTGACCGACGCCGAGCGGCAGGTCGCCTACGGCTGCGACATCACCTACGGCACGAACAACGAGTTCGGCTTCGACTACCTCCGCGACAACATGAAGTTCGAGCTCGCGCACTACGTGCAGCGCGGGCACCACTTCGCGATCGTCGACGAGGTGGACAGCATCCTCATCGACGAGGCGCGGACGCCGCTCATCATCTCGGGCCCGGCCGAGGAGTCGACCGAGCTCTACTACGAGGTCGACCGCATCATCCCGAGGCTGAAGGCCGGCGCGGTGACGCGGGGCGACACGAAGGCCGAGGAGCGCGAGGCGCTCGAGGCGACCGGCGACTACATCGTCGACGAGAAGCACAAGACCGTGACGCTGACCGAGAGCGGCATGGCGCAAGGCCGAGAAGCTGCTCGGCGCGCCGGCTGCAGCCGGGCGGGCTCTACGACCCGGCCAACATGCCGCTGCTCCACCACGTCAACCAGGGCGCTCCGCGCGCACACGCTGTTCCAGCCTCGACGTCGACTACATGGTCAAGGACGGCCAGGTCGTCATCGTCGACGAGTTCACCGGCCGCCTGATGCCCGGGCGCCGCTGGAGCGACGGCCTGCACCAGGCGGTGGAAGCCAAGGAGAAGGTGAAGATCGAGCGCGAGAACCAGACGCTCGCCACCATCACCTTCCAGAACTACTTCCGCAAGTACAAGAAGCTGTCCGGCATGACCGGCACGGCCGACACCGAGGCCGAAGAGTTCGGCAAGATCTACAAGCTCGACGTGATGGTCATCCCGCCGAACCGGCCGCTGCTGCGGCTCGAGGAGCCGGACACCATCTACCGCACCGAGGGCGAGAAGTACGACGCGATCGTCGCGGATGTCACGGAGAAGCAGAAGGAGGGCCGGCCGGTCCTGGTCGGCACGGTCTCGATCGAGAAGTCGGAGCGGCTCTCGACGATGCTCAAGCCGCCGCGGCGTCAAGCACGTCGTCCTGAACGCCAAGTACCACGCGCAGGAAGCCGAGATTCGTCGCGCAGGCCGGGCCGCAAGGGCACGGTCACCATCGCCACCAACATGGCCGGCCGCGGCACCGACATCCTGCTCGGCGGCAACGCCGAGTTCATGGCGCGCCAGCAGTGCCTGGCCGACGAACTCGCCGAGAAGCTGCCCAAGGGCGAGGAGCGGTTCGTCGACGACGAGCGAGTTCGTCTACTTCTTCCACCTCGACGGCTTCTACCGGGTGGCCGCGCGCGGACTGGGAGCGCATCTTCGAGCACTTCAAGACAGCAGACGCGACGCCGAGCACGAGGAGGTGGTGCGCGCTCGGCGGCCTGCACATCGTCGGCACCGAGCGGCACGAGGCGCGCCGCATCGACAACCAGCTGCGCGGCCGCGCCGGCCGCCAGGGCGACCCGGGTCGTCGCGCTTCTACCTCTCGCTCGAAGACGACCTGATGCGGATCTTCGGGTCCGACCGCATCTCGGGCCTGATGCAGCGGCTCGGGATGGAAGAAGGCGTGCCGATCGAGCACGGCATGGTGACGCGCGCCATCGAGCGCGCGCAGAAGCAGGTGGAGGCGCAGAACTTCTCCGTCCGCAAGCACCTGCTCGAGTACGACGACGTGATGAACAAGCAGCGCGAGAACATCTACGCGCTGCGCCGGGAGATTCTCGACGGGCAGGATCCGCGAGGACGAGGACGAGGACCGTCGACACGCGCGAGTACCTGATGGACCTCGCCGAGGACCTGCTCGACGCCACCGTCGACACGCTTCTGCAGCAAGGACATCGACCCGAGCGAGTGGGACCTCGAGGCGCTGCAGCGCGAGCTGACGCGGCTCTTCGCGCTCGACGGCGGCGATTACGCGATCGTCGGGTTCGATGCCGGCAAGCCGATCGACGAGATGCGCGACGCGCTCTGGGACGCGCGTCGAGAAGCGCTACGACGAGAAGGAGGAGCTGGTCCGGCGCGACCTGCTGCGCCGCGTCGAGCGCGACATCATGCTGCAGATCGTCGACGCGCAGTGGAAGGATCACCTCTACAGCCTCGACCACCTCAAGGAAGGCATCGGGCTGCGCGGCTACGGCCAGCGCGATCCGCTCGTCGAGTACAAGAAGGAGAGCTTCGCGCTGTTCCAGGACATGAAGGACCGCGTGGACGAGGAGATGGTCCGCTACCTGTGGTGGCTGCGCCCGGTCGTCGCGCGAGGAGGCGCAGCGCCGGCGGCCGGCGCCGTCCGCGCGCCGCGCGCGCCGCTGACGCTGAACGACCCGGCGGCCGGCGACGCGCGCCGCGTTCGCCGGCGTCGGCGCCAGGCGCGGCCGCGTCCGCCGGGCGCGCCCCGAACGCCGGCCGCGCACCGGCGGCGACGACGTCGATCAAGACGGTGCGGCGCGACGAGCCGAAGGTGGGCCGGAACGACCCGTGTCCCTGCGGCAGCGGCAAGAAGTACAAGAAGTGTCACGGCGCCGCGGCAGTAGGACGCTGCGCGGCGGAGTCCAGGTCGGTGGACCGGTCGAGGATGACGTCATGGAACTGAAGACCGCGACGCCATCGATGCTGCAGGCTCGGGACCGACCTCGCCACCGCCCTCACCTTCGACGACGTGCTGCTCGTGCCGCGGCACTCGCAGGTGCTGCCGACCGCAGGTGGACGTCGCCACGCGGCTGACGCGCAACATCCGCCTCAACGTGCCGCTCGCTCAGCGCCGCCATGGACACCGTCACCGAGTCGCGGCCTGGCCATCGCGATGGCGCAGCACGGCGGCCTCGGCGTCATCCACAAGAACCTGTCGATCGAGGAGCAGGCGTCCGAAGTCGATCGCGTGAAGCGGTCGGAGAGCGGCATGATCGTCAACCCGATCACGCTCTCCCCCACCAACCGGATCTACGAAGCGCTCGACCTGATGAAGAAGTACCGGATCTCCGGCGTGCCGATCACCGAGGACGGCAGCAAGGAAGGCCGGCTCGTCGGCATCCTCACCAACCGCGACCTGCGCTTCGAGACCAACGTCGACCGCCCGATCTCGCGACGTCATGACGCGCGAGCACGCTGATCACCGTGCCGGTCGGCACGACGCTCGACGCAGGCGCGCGAGATCCTGCACCAGCACAAGGTCGAGAAGCTGCTGGTCGTCGACCGCGACTTCCGGCTGAAGGGCCTGATCACCGTCAAGGACATCCAGAAGGTGATCAAGTACCCGAACGCGTCGCAAGGACGCGCTGGGCCGGCTGCGCGTGCGGCGCGGCGGTCGGCGTCGGCAAGGACACGATGGAGCGCGCCGAGGCGCTGGTGGCCGCGCACGTGGACGTGCTGGTCGTCGACACGGCGCACGGCCACTCGCAGAAGCGTGCTCGACATGGTGAAGCGAGCTGCGGCGCCGCTTCCCGGACGTGGACCTCGTCGCCGGCAACGTCGCGACGGCGGAGGCGACCGAGGCGCTCATCGAGCGCGGCGTGGACGCGGTGAAGGTCGGCATCGGCGCCGGTTCGATCTGCACGACGCGCGTCATCGCCGGCATCGGCGTGCCGATGATCACCGCGGTGCTGGACTGCGCGCGCGCGGCCGCGCCGCACGACGTGCCGGTCATCGCCGACGGCGGCATCCGCTTCTCGGGCGACATCACGAAGGCGATCGCCGTCGGCGCCAGCGCCGTGATGATCGGCAACCTGTTCGCCGGCACCGACGAGAGCCCGGGCGAAGTGATCCTCTACCAGGGCCGCAGCTTCAAGGAATACCGCGGCATGGGGTCGATCGGCGCGATGCGCCGCGGCAGCCGCGACCGCTACTTCCAGGACGAGTTCGATCTCGACAGCCCGCAGGAGAGCGGCGAGAAGCTGGTGCCCGAGGGCATCGAGGGGCGCGTCGCCTACAAGGGCAGCGTCGCCGCGATGATCCACCAGCTGGTCGGCGGCCTGCGCGCCGGCATGGGCTACTGCGGCGCGCCGACGATTCGCGGAGCTGCAGCGCGAAGCGCGGCTGATCCGCATCACGCCGGCCGGCATGCGCGAGAGCCACGTCCACGACGTGGCCATCACGAAGGAAGCGCCGAACTACCGCTCGGAATAGGGGACGCCGAGCGGTAATCGAACGGAGAACGGAGAACGGAAACCTCTCCGTTCTAACTTCTAATTCTAGTCTAACTTCTCAGGTCTCAGTTCTCACCTCTATCTCGATCTTCCGCCCGTCGTCTCCCTCCTCGGTCATGTAGACGCGCACGGCCCCGCGGACCGGGCGCGCCAGCTTCTCCGCCCACTCGATCGCGGCGATGCCGCCGGCCGCCGTCAGCTCGTCGAGGCCCAGGTCGTCGATCTCCGCGCCTTCCAGCCGGTACAGATCGACGTGGTAAAGCGCGGTGGCCCCGCGCCCGGCGTGCCGGTACTCCTGGATCAGCGTGAAAGTCGGGCTGCTCACGTCCGCGGGATCCACGCCCAGGCCTGCCGCCAGCCCCCGGACGAACGCCGTCTTGCCGGCTCCCAGGTCGCCGAACAGCAGCACCACGCTTCCTGGTGCCAGCGAGGCGGCCAGCTGCGCGGCGACGGCGGCGGTCTCGTCCTCGGACCTCGTCGTGACGGTTCGGCTGGGGCTCATCGCTCGGCGACGACCCGACGCCTCGCGGTCAGCTCCATGATGGCGTCGCCGATGTGCAGCGCCAAGTCGCCGGCCGTCATCGACACCTCGCCCCTCGTCGTCGGCCGCGAGATCGCCCGCCGCGCCGTGCAGGTAGACGGCCGAGGCGGCAGGCCGCCTCGGCGTCGAGCAGCTGCGCCAGCCACGCGCGCGATCATGCCGGTCAGCACGTCGCCGGTCCCGCCGGTCGCCATGCCGGGGTTGCCCGTCGGGTTGATGAACACTTTCCCGTCGGGCGTCGCGATGAGCGTGCGGTGGCCCTTCAGCACGACGTAGAGGCCGTGCGTGCGACGGCGAAGTTGCGCGCTGATCTCGAGGCGGTGCGCCTGGACCTCGGCCGTCGACATGCCGAGCAGCCGCGCCATCTCGCCGGGATGCGGCGTGATGACGACCTCGCTGCCCCTCGCGGGCCGAAGAGCAGGCCCGGCTCGCCGGCGAACGCGTTCAGGGCGTCGGCGTCGAGCACGAGCGGCATGCCCGTCGCGCTCGAGCAGGCCGCGCACGAACCTGCCGTCACGGCGTCGCCGCTGCCGAGCCCCGGGCCCGCCGACGACCACGTCGCGTCGCAGCCGAGCGATCGCGCTCGAGCGCGCCCGCGCCGAGCGTGCCCTCGGCCGTCTCCGGCAGCGCCTCGGTCATGTACTCCGGCGCCAAGCGCCGCGACGACCGGCTGGCACGCCTGCCGGCGTGGCGACGGTGACCAGGCCCGCGCCCGACCGCAGCGCGCCGACCGCCGCGAGGTGCGCCGCGCCGGTCTTCCCGCGCGACCCGGCGACGACCAGCACGTGGCCGAAGTCGCCCTTGTGGGCGTCCGGCCGCCGGGCCGGCACGAGCGTCCGCACGCTCGTCGCGCGTGAGCAGCTCGCACGCGCGGCCCGTCGAGGCGCCTCGATGACTTCTTCCGGGATCCCGATGTCCGCGACGACGAGATCGCCCGCCAGCACGCTCGGCGGGCGGCAGGACGAGCGGCAGCTTCGGCGCGGCGAGCGTGACGGTGAGCGCTCGCCTGGATGCACGGGCCGATCACCTCCGTGCGTGTCGGCCGACATGCCGCTCGGCAGGTCGATCGACGACGACCGGGATGCCCGATGCTGTTGACGTCGGCCACCACGGTCTCCAGGAGCCCCGACAGCGCCGACTTCAAGCCCGGTCCCGAACATCGCATCGACGATCAGCGTGCAGCCGCGAACCTCCGACGAGTGCAGCTCCCAGTGCCTGCTCGCCCGCGATCTCCACGACCGGCAGGCCGAGGCGGCCGAGGATCTCGAGGTTCACGCGGGCGTCGCCGCGGACGTCGCGCGACGCGGCCCGAGCAGGAAGACCGAGACGTCGACGCTCGCGCTGGCGCATGCGTCCGCGCGACGACGAAGCCGTCGCCGCCGTTGTTGCCGCGGCCGCACAGCACCGCCACCTGGCGCTCGTCGAGGTCCGGCGAACGCCGCCTCGATCGGCCGCCACCACCTGGCGGCCGGCGTTCTCCATCAGGACGAGCGACGGCATGCCGATCTCCTCGATGGTGCGACCGATCGGCCTCCCGCATCTGTGCAGCCGTCAGGATTCTCATACGCGGTTACTGCTTGGTGAAGCTGCGCAACTCGATGTTGGTCTGGGCCGACCCGCTTCGGCCGGTGGTCCGCCAGGTCAGGGTGAAGGTTCCCGTCATCGTCCGGTTGTCGGTCGTGACGGTCTGCCAGGCCGTGATGTCGATCGTGACGCCGTTCTGGAGGCTCGTCCCCGTCAGAGAGAGCCTGCCGTCTCCAGCGATGTTGCCCTGCGCGGTGCCGGTGGCTTCCTGCAGCGTCCAGGTTGCGCTGACGACGTCCTTTGCCTGCAGGATGTCGAGTGTGGCCGGGAAGCTCCCGTTGCGGACGGGGTCGCACCAGTTCGCCACGAAATCGCCCTGCACGCTGCAGCTCGTGACCCCCCAGTTGCCCGCCCACCGCCCGGCGTAGTCGGGGATCACGCGCAGCCCGCGCGTGGCGGTCTTGCCCTGGTAGCTGGCCGTCAGCGTCGCCTGCCCCGCGGCCACCCCCGTCGCGGTCCCTGCCGCGTCGACCGTTGCGACGGACGTGTTGTCGCTGGTCCAGGCGGGCGTAATCGCCTCGGCCGCGCCGGACGTGTACTGCGCGGTCACGCTGAACTTCTCCGCGCCCTTGATCTTGATCCAGTCGGTGGCCGGCGACATCGAAAGGCTGGACACCGTCTTCGCGGGCTCCGTGGGCGAGGATTTCCCGCACGCGGTCCCGAACACGCACCCGGCAGCGAGGAAGAAGAGGGCAAACCGTCTCATGACCAGTTCCGGGCCGACGAGCTCTTGGAGGAGTCCCACGCCGGCGGGCGCAGCCGGCAACCTCGAGGCTTTGATCTTCGTCTTCCGCTTCGGAATTTGTCAATCGACGGGCGCGCGGATTGCCAGCTTCCCTTCACCGTCCGGGACGCGGCCGCTTGCGATCCGCGAGGCCCGGAGGTACCCTGCTGCGATCGCGTCCCCCTCCATGACCTCAGGGAGCCGTCGTCCGGATGTCCGAATCGCCTGCGCCAGGTGTCGAGCCCTCGCCCTCCATTGACCGCGTTCCGTTCCGCATCGGCGTGGTGGGCGGCATGGGCCCGATGGCCGGCGTGTACTTCCAGCAGCTGATCATCGAGTCGACGCCGGCGGCCCGCGACCAGGACCACCTGGAGGTCGTCTGCTTCACGAACCCCCACGTCCCCGAGCGGATGCGGTCGCTCGCCGAGGACGGCGGACGCCGCTACGCCGCGGCGGTCCGCGCATCGGCGCAGTTGCTCGACGCGCGCCGGTGTGACGCACATCGTCATCCCGTGCAACACCGCGCACGCCAGGCTGGCGGAAATCCAGGAGGGCGTCGAGGCCCCGATCCTCGACATGATCGGCATCGGGCTCGAGGCGCTGGCCGCGGAACACGGGATCGGCCGCAGGGTGGGCCTGCTCGCCACGGTCGGCACCATCAACGAGCGGGTGTACCAGCGGGCGCGAGCGGGGGGCGTGGCCGAGTGGATCCTGCCTGATGCCGGCGATCAGGACCGCGTCGCGAGGGCCATTCTGGCTGTCAAACTCGGCCGCGCGCAGGATGTCGTCGCCGACCTGGTAAAGGTGGGCACGCGGCTCGTGCAGCGCGGCGCCGACGTGGTGGTGGTCGGCTGCACCGAACTGTCGATGTGCTACGCAGCGCTCCGAGAGGTCGCGGTGCCACTGGTCGATCCGCTTCGCGTGATCGCGCGCCACCTGGTCGATGTGGGTCGGCAATTCCAACTCTAGCTTCACCGGCGCCATGCGCGACCGGCCGGGCCCCGGAGGGCTGAATGGCAGCAACCATCTTCGTGAACGGGCGAATCACCGGGCAGGACGAGGCGGTGATCCCCGTCCTCGATCACGGCTTCCTGTATGGCGAGGGCGTGTACGAGGTGATGCGGACCTACAAGCGCGCGCCGTTCCTGTTCGAGCGGCACATGGACCGGATGCGACGCTCGGCGGCCATGATCAACCTGCAGGTTCCGTTCACCAGCGCGGATGTCCTCGATCGAATCCGGCAGACGGCCGACGCGTTCTACCGGTCGCAGGGCGAGGCCGGCGCCGGGATGGAGATGTACATCCGCGTCCTCCTGACGCGCGGCGTCGGCTCAATCAGCTACGAGGTGAACTCGTGCCCGGCGCCAACGCTCGTCATCATCATCAAGCCGCAGGCCGATCCGCCCGCGGAGGCCTACGAGCGCGGCGTCAACGTCGTCCTCGTCCCGATCGTCCGCAATCATCCGGGCTCCATCAACCCGCTCATCAAGTCGAACAACCTGCTCAACAACGCGCTCGCGTCCCAGGAGGCCTACCGCCTCGGCGGCTTCGAGGCGATCATGCGCAACTACCGGGGCGAGATCTCGGAGTGCTCGCAGTCCAACCTTTTCATCGTGAAGGACGGGGCCGCGATCACGCCGCCGATCGACGCGGGGCTGCTCGCCGGCATCACCCGCGCGTTCGTGATCGAGATCGGCGAGTCCGCGGGTGTCCCCGTCCGCGAGTGCACGCTCGGTGACGCGGACCTGTTCGGCGCCGACGAGATGTTCCTGACGAGCACCACGCGCGAAATCGTCCCGATCGTGACCGTCAGCAGCCGGACGATCGGCACCGGCGCCCCGGGGGCGGTGACCAAGACGCTGTTGGAGGCATTCAGGCGGAGGGTGGCGCTGCTACATCCGTGACAGAAGTGGTGAGAACGTAGAAGTGAGAACGTAGAAGTGAGAAAAGGGGCAGCTGCCGCGGCAGTCTGCCCCTTCGCGTTCTCCGTTCGTCGTCGTATTCTACGTTCTCAGTTCTTCGTTCTACGTCTCAGTTCCTCGTTCTACGTTCTCGGTTCACCTTCAGGCGGTCACCCCCGGCTTCCACCGCAGCACCGGCTTCCGCGCGGCCGCGGCCTCGTCGAACCGGCTGCGCCGCGTGCTCACCGGCGCCTGCTTCAGCGACTCCGGGTCGGCCTTCGCCTCCTCGGCAATCCGCAACATCGCCTCGACGAACCGATCGAGCTCGCTCAACGTTTCGCTTTCGGTCGGCTCCACCATCAGCGCCCCGTGGACGATCAGCGGGAAGTAGATCGTGGGCGGGTGGAAGCCCATGTCGATCAGGCGCTTCGCGATGTCCAGCGTGGTGACGCCGAACTCGTTCTGCTTGTGATCCGAGAAGATGACCTCGTGCATGTTCGGCCGGTCGTACGGGACCTCGAAGGCCTCGCGCAGCCGGGCGCGGATGTAGTTGGCGTTCAGGACCGCGTTCTCCGCCGTCGCCCGAATCCCCTCCGGCCCCAGCGACCGGATGTAGGCGTAGGCCCGGATGACCATGCCGAAGTTCCCCTGGAACGCCTTCACGCGCCCAATCGACAGCGGCCGGTCGTAGTCGAGACGCATCCCCTCGCGTGTGGCCGCCACCACTGGCGTCGGCAGGTGGGGCTCCATCGCCTTGATGGCCACCACCGGCCCCGAACCCGGCCCTCCCCCGCCATGCGGCGTGGAGAAGGTCTTGTGCAGGTTCAGGTGCATGATGTCCACGCCGAAGTCGCCCGGCCGGGCCTTGCCGATCAGCGCGTTCATGTTCGCGCCGTCGCAGTAGACGAGGCCGCCCTTGTCATGGACGATCCGCGCCACCTCGCAGATCTCATCTTCGAACATCCCCAGGGTGTTCGGGTTCGTCAGCATCATGGCGGCGACCTCGCCGGTCATCGCCTCGGCGAGCGCCGACACCGAGAGGTTCCCGCGCGCGCAGGACTTCAGCTCCCTGACCTCGTACCCGCAGAAATGCGCGCTCGATGGGTTGGTGCCGTGGGCGGAGTCGGGGATGAGGACGAGCTTGCGCGGCCCGCCGTCGCGAGTGATGAGATGCTTGCGGATCATCATCATCCCGGTCAGCTCGCCGTGGGCGCCGGCTGCCGGCTGCAGCGTGACGGCAGGCAGCCCCGTGATCTCGCCCAGCATGCCGGCCAGCGCGTGCATCACCGCGAGCACGCCCTGCGACACGGCGTCCGGCGCGAGGGGATGCTGGTTCGCGAAGCCCGGCATCCGCGCCGCGGCCTCGTTCACCTTCGGGTTGTATTTCATCGTGCACGACCCGAGCGGGTACATGCCGCTGTCCACGCCGTAGTTCCAGGTGGACAGGCGCGTGAAATGGCGCACGACGCCGATCTCACTCAACTCCGGGAACCCGGCCACCTCCTCGCGCACGAGCCCCGCCGGGACGTTTCCCTCGACCGCGGTCGCCGGCACGTCCTGCGCCGGGCAGCGAGTACGCGCGCCGCCCAGGCCTGCTCTCCTCGAAGATCAACTGGTCGCGATGGTCCGTTGTCGTGGTCATCTCTTGCCTCCGAGGGCCGCCGCCAGCCGGTCGATGTCCTCGACCCGGTTCAACTCGGTGGCGCAGACGAGGAGCGAGTCGGCAAGCTCCGGATAATGCCGCCCGAGCGGGTACCCCGCAATCAGCCCGTCGCCAAGCAGCCGCTGCTGCACGGCCCCGGCGTCGCCAAGCCCGCCGACGACGAACTCGTTGAAGAAGGGACTGGAGAACCGCGCCGTCGCGCCGGCCTCGATGATGGCTGTCTGCGCGTAGTGCGCCTTGTCGAAGTTCAGCTTCGCGAGCTCTGCCAGACCCGCCTTGCCGTAGGCCGACATGAAGATCGTCGCGGCAAGCGCCATCAGGCCGGAGTTGGTGCAGATGTTCGACGTCGCCTTCTCGCGACGGATGTGCTGCTCGCGAGTCGCCAGCGTCAGAACGTAGCCTGGGCGGCCCTTGGTGTCCTTTGCCATGCCGACGAATCGACCGGGCATCTGCCGCATGCACTTCTCGGACGCCGCGATCACGCCGCAGTACGGGCCGCCGTAGCTCGCGGGCACGCCGAACGCCTGCAGCTCCGCCGCGACGACGTCCACGCCGAGCGCGCCGGGAGGCGCGAGCAGACCCATGGAGACCGGCTCGGCGACAACCGCCACGCTCAGGGCGCCAGCGGCCCGCGCCGCGTCCACTACCGGCCGCGGGTCGTCGATCACGCCGAAGAAGTTCGGGTACTGGAAGATCAGCGCTGCCGCGTCCTTCGACGCGCGCGCCATCGCATCCACGTCGGCCGTCCCGTCCGCCCGGTACCCGGTCTCCTCGACGGTGAGCCCGAGGTTCTGCGCGTAGGTATGCAGCACCTCCCGGTAGTGCGGGTGCACCGTTGTCGCCACGACGATCCTGTCGCGCCGGGTCATGCGCGCGGCCATCATCGCGGCCTCGGCCATGGCGGTGCTGCCGTCATACATCGACGCGTTGGCGAGGTCGGTCCCCATCAACTGCGAGACCAGCGTCTGGAACTCGAAGATGGCCTGGAGGGTGCCCTGCGAGATCTCCGGCTGGTACGGCGTGTAGGCCGTGTAGAACTCCGACCGGAGCAGCAGCTGGTCCACCAGGCTCGGCGAGAAGTGCCGGTAGACGCCCGCGCCGAGGAAGACGGCGTACGTGGACGGGTCGGCGTCCTGCCCGGCCAGCGCCGCCAGGTGGGCGATCAGGTCAGGCTCGGACATGGCCGGCGGGATATCGAGGTCGCGCTGCAGCCGCATCCCGGCCGGCACCTGCTCGAACAGCGCGTCGACGCTCGAGACCCCGATGGCCTCGAGCATCCGCCGCGCGTCATCGTCTGTATTGGGAATATAGCGGTGTGTCACTTGGTCAACTCTGCGTACTGCGTGGCGTCGAGGAGCGCCTGGCCTTCGCCGGCGTCGGCCGGTTGGAGCACGACGAACCAGCTGCCGTGCGCGTCCTGGTTGATCCCCTCCGGCTTCTCCGCGAGCGCCTTGTTCACTTCGACGACCGTGCCGGAAACGGGCGCGAAGACCTCGGAGACGGCCTTCACGGATTCGACCGTGCCCAGCTGATCGCCCTTCTTCAGGACCTTCCCCACCTCGGGGAGATCGAGGAACACGATGTCCCCCAGCTGCTTCTGGGCGTAGTCGGTGATGCCCACGCGCCCGCTGCCCAGGTCGATCCACTCATGGTCGGTCGTGTACTTGTAGGTTTCGGGATACATCGCTCACCCCTTCGGACGTTTGTAGAATGGCAACGGCACCACGCGCGCCCGCGCGCGGCGGCCACGGACGTCGACCTCGAACTCGGAACCCGGCTCCGTGCGATCGGCCGGCACGTATGCCATGCCGATCGCCTTCTTCAGGAAGGGCGTCTGCGTCCCGCTGGTGACGCTGCCCGCCGTGCGGCCGTCGATCAGCACGCCGTAGCCGTGGCGTGCGATCGCCCGGTCCACCATCTCGAACCCGACGAGGCGGCGCTCCAGGCCGCGCGCCCGCTGGCCGGCCAGCGCGTCGCGGCCGTTGAAGTCGCCCTTCTCCCAGCCGACGATCCACTCGAGGCCCGCTTCGAGCACGGTCGTCGTCTCGTCGATGTCGTTTCCGTAGAGGCGCATCGCGGCCTCGAGCCGCAGCGTGTCGCGCGCGGCGAGGCCCGCCGGCACCACCCCCGCGCCGCGGCCGGCCTCGAGGAGCGCCTCCCAGACCCGCATCGCCTGGTTCGGCGGCGTGAAGATCTCGAACCCGTCCTCCCCGGTGTACCCGGTCCGCGAGATCGTCGCCCGCACTCCGGCCACTTCTCCGTAGGTGAACCAGTAGTACTTCACGTCGGAGAGGTCGGCCCCGGTCACCAACTGCAGCACCTCGCGGGCGAGCGGCCCCTGCAGGGCGATCAGCGCGTACCTCGCGCTGGTGTCCAGCACCGCGACATCGCCGAACCGTCTGGCCTCGGTCGCGATCCACGCGACGTCCTTCGACGTGTTCGCGGCGTTGACGACGAAGAGGAAGTGCGCGTTGGCGAGGCGGTAGACGAGCAGGTCGTCCACGAAGGCGCCCGACGCGGTCGTCAGCGCCGAATACTGCGCCTGCCCGACTTTCAGCTTGGCGGCGTCGTTGCTCGTCATCCGCTGCACCGCGGCGAGCGCGTCCTTTCCGGCGACTTCCACCTCTCCCATGTGGGTCACATCGAACAGCCCCGCGCGCGTGCGAACCGCCAGGTGCTCGCCCGCCACGCCGCCCGCGTATTCGACCGGCATCTCCCAGCCGGCAAACGCGACGAGCCGGCCGCCGTGCGCACGGTGCCACTCGGTCAGCGGCGTGCGGCTCAGCTTGGCGGGTGATGGGGTCATCGGGTGGCCAGCAGGAAGGGGCGGACGAGAGCCACAGACCGGTAACAGTACTATGCGTCCGCGCACGGGGTCAAGACACCGCGGGCCGGCGCCCGAGGCCGTTCCGTGCCCTGAAGGGCAAGGCGGGCAACAACTTGGCGCCACCAGGCCCGGCCGTCGCGCGCCCGGTGCCGCTCGTCCACACTTCCCGGCGCGGCCAGCCGGACGTGTGCTACAGTCCTGTTGTCGCCTTTGACCAAGGAGGCCGGCCATGCCACGAACTGTACGGCCAGTTGGTCCCGAGCGTCGAGCGCCGCCTCTCCGCCTACCTCTCGCTGGCCGAAAAGCGCGGAAGCACCGAGCCACAGGCCGGCCGTCCCACGGTGACGATCTCACGGAGGTTCGGCTGCGAGGGCTTTCCGCTTGCCGAGCGGCTGAAAGAGTTGCTCGACGCGGCGACGGGCGAGACGTGGAACATCTACGACAAGGCGTTGCTCGAACGCGTCAGTCACGACGAGCACCTGTCCATGACGCTCCTCGAAGGACTCGGCGGCCCGTCGCGCGCCATCGATTCGATCGGTTTCCTCTTCTCCGGCCACGTCGGGCAGGACACCGTGTTTCGCCGGATCGTCAAGCACCTCATCGCCGTCGCCGAGGCCGGCCGCGCCATCATCGTCGGACGCGGCGGCGCCATTTTGACGCAGCGGCTGCCGAACTGCTTCCATTTCCGGCTCGATGCCGACGTTCCATACCGTGTCGCCTCCGTCGTCCGAAGGATGGAGCTTTCGGAGAAGGAGGCGGATCGCCTCGTGCGCGAGAGCGACCGGACGCGCGAGAAGTTCATCGAGGACTGCCTGGGCGTGTCGGTGTCCGACCTGGGCTACTACGACGCGGTCTTCAACAACGCGCGCCAGGACATCAACGCCATCGCGCACGCCATCGTTTTGTACGTGGCGGAGCGGTGGCCGGACAAGAAGTACTTTCGGGGAAAGCCAGCCGAGGAGTTTCGCTAGGCAACGAAGCCCGGCAGCCGGCGGGATCCGCAGTCGGCAACGCCCGGCGGGACCGGCGAGACTTCTCTAGGAGGATACGATCGGTGCCATGCTGAGACACTGGCGGTTCCCCGCCGTGATCGCCGTTGTCGCCGCGTGCGCCCTGGCACCCGCGGCAGTGTCCGGCGCCTGCCCGCAGTCACCCGGCGCGGAGGTGCAGCCGACACCAAAGGCGCCTGCAGCCGGCGAGCCCGCCGCTTCGAGCGTCTCGCTCAATCGCATCCGGCGGATGCTGCGCGAGACGCCGCCCACCGCGCCTTCCGGCGCGTCCTCGCTGCTCAAGCTTCAATACTACGTCGAGGTCGTCGGCACGCCGCCGACCATCGACTTCTTCAAGGACTTCAACATCGGCAAGGCGTCTTCCGTGCAGTACGGCGGAATGACGCACGACGAGTTCCTGCGGATCACCGCCCCGTTCTGGCGGAAGTGGTAACCGCTCCGGAGTGGCCGCGCGACGCGTGCGCGGCTACCTATGCGCCGAGCGGTGACGAGCGGCACGCGGCGTCCGCCGGCCCGTCGATCGCGGGGGCCCGTCCACCGAACCCGGCGCCGTGATGGGAACGGTTGCCTACGTCGGAGTGGCGACGGGACACATGCCGTCGGTCCCGTCGCCGATCCGTACTACTTCCTGCCGTTCGCCTTTTCCCGGGTGGTCACGTAGATATCGTTCCAGCCGGGCGTTCCGCGATCCGACGCGAAGAAGAGCTGCCGGCCGTCGAACGACATCGAGAGCCGCCCCCCGTCGGCCGTCGAACTGTTGATGCCCGCCAGGTTAATCAAGGCCGACCACCGGTCTGTTGTTGTCTCCCTTGTGGCGGACCACAGGTCCCGGCCCCCGAGTCCCCCGGGCCGCGTCGAGTCGACGATGACTTCGAGGCCGTCGCGGCGGACGGCGGTGCCGATTTCGTTGAAGCCATCGACGTTCAGCTCCGTCACCGGCGTCGCCGGCCCGAACGTCTCGTCGGCGTGCATCCGGCTCTCGTAGATGTCGTAGCCGCCGGCTGCCACGCGGTTGCTGGCGAAATACATCACTTCCTCGCCGTCCTCGTCCTCAAAGAACGACGGGGCCTGATTGCCGCGGGCGCTGTTCGCGTACCCCCCGTTCTCGCAGCCGATGTTCTCCGGTGGCTGCCACCCGAGATTGTCGCGCCGGTCGTGCCGCCGAGAGACATAGATGTCCGTGAATCCGTCCCCGCAACCTCCCGTTCGGGCGCTCGCGAAATACAGGCGGTGCTCGTCGAGGCTGAGCGCGGGGCAGAACTCGTTCGCGTTCGTGTTGAGTTGTGCGAGAGCGACCGGCTCACCCCAGGGCTCGTCGGTCGCCTGCCTCTGCGAAACGTAGAGGTCGTAGCCGGTCATTTGGGCAAGCGAGCGAGCAAAGTACAGGGTCAGGCCGTTCTTCGACAAAGCCACGCAGGTTTCCGCGCCTGCCGTGTTCACACTCCCTTGGATCTTCACCGGCGTGGACCATGCGGAGAATTGTGGCGGCGGAGCCCCGGAGGATAACAGCAGGACCGAGATGGCTGCGAACATTAGCGCGCGCACCATGGCGCCTCCTTGTCGATAGGGACGATTCCGGGATGCCAGTGCCTGAATGCCAAGGCAAGAGAGGGTTCGGACCGTTGCAGGGGATGGAGCGGCGGCACGGCGGTGGGCCGCGACCGCAGGAGGGCGCTCGGCGAGGGCGAGCTACCATGCAGGCTTCCGTCCTCCGCGGCCGCCGGTAAGCGGCATCGGGGTTTCCCCCGTCCGGGCATCACAAACTGGTATTGGTCAAAGCGATGCACGGGCGTGCTGACGGCGCGAGGTCCTACCCGTAGGCCTGCAAGTTCGTGTCTACCCCCGACACAACGATTCGTTCAGCGTTTCGTGCGAGAGCAGACGGAAAGACATCTTCAAGGGTGACTTTTCTGCTGAGGTGTGAGAATTGTCCCTCAGGCGACTAGCGGAGTCCTGAAGTCCGATGAGCCCGAAGGGTGGCAGATTGGCGCATACCTCGTCGCCTTGACGACCGCCGCCTACCTGGCCCAGATTGTCGCCGTGTCACTCGCTGGGCGGGCGAGACGAAATCCCGCGGGCCCACACCTGTCTCAATCAGGAGCACGATGGTCGTAGTCCTCCGTGTTGCGACTCATGAGGCATCAAGAGCAGACAGTGGCGCGAGGTCGCTGAGTTCTATCGCGACCTGACCGAGCTGCCCAACTGGGACATGGAGCCGATGTTCCGCCTCCTCGACAGGGCCACCTCGCCGAGGTGGTGCTCTTCTATCGTCGCGCGATCGAGGTCTGCGCGACGCTCTGCTTGGTAACCTTCTCGAACGCGCCCCGTTCTGGCGGAAGTGGTAACCGCTCCGGTGCGGCCGCGCGACGCGCGTGCGCGGCTACCTATGCGCCGAGCGGTGACGAGCGGCACGCGGCGTCCGCCGGCCCGTCGATCGCGGACGACACGCCGGCCCGCAACTCCTCGGCCTCCAAGTCGTCCTCCGCCCCGGGCCGCTCCCAGCAGCCGTCGGCGAGGTAGGACTGCAGCGTGTGGTAGCTGATGTCGAGCAGGTCGCACGCCCGCCGCTTGTTGCCGTCGCACTTGTCGAGCACGAGGTGCGCGTAGCGGCACGCCCAGGCGCGCAGGGTGTCGCCGCGCGACAGCGACGAGCGGACGATCTCCGAGAAGTCGCGACGCACCGGTTCGGGGAGATCGGCCAGGCCGATGACCTCCGTCTGGGCGGCGGTGAGCGCGCCCTCGAGCGTCCGTTCGAGCTCGCGCACGTTGCCGGGCCAGTCGTAGGTGCTCAACGCCTCCGCCGCTTCCGGGGCGAGCGCAAAGGGGCGCGCCGCGGCGTAGCGCGCCAGGAAGTGGGCGGCGAGCAGCGGGACGTCGTCGCGGCGCGTGCGGAGTGGCGGCACGTGGAGCTCCACGCCTGACAACCGGTAATACAAGTCCTCGCGGAAGGCGCCGCGTCCGACCAGTTCCCGAAGGCTGCGATTGGTCGCCACCACGATCCGCGTGTCCACGCGGCGGGCGGTGTGTCCGCCCACCCGCTCGACGCTCAGCTCCTGGATGGCCCGCAGCAGCTTGGCCTGCGCCGCCGGCGCAAGGTCCGCCACCTCGTCGAGGAACAGCGTGCCGCCGTCCGCGTGCTCGAATTTCCCGCGACGCCCCCTGACGCCGGTTGCCGTCCGCTCCTCGATGCCAAACAGCTCCGCCTCGAGCAGCGTCTCGACGATCGCCGCGCAATTGACCGCGATGAAGGGTCCCTGCCGGCGTCGGCTGAGGGCGTGCAGCTGCCGGGCGACCAGCTCCTTGCCTGTTCCCGACTCCCCCTCCACGAGCACCGTGAAATCGGTCGCCGCCACCCGGCCGATCCGCTCGCGAAGCCGCCGCATCACCTCGCTGCCGCCCACGAGCGGCGGCGGCTGATCGCCGGCGAAACCCACGGCCGCCCGGCTGACAGCCGGCCCGCGGCGGTCCAGGTCCACGAGCAGCGCCGCGATGTGGGCTGCCATGCCGAGCACCTGGAAGCCCCAGGCGTCCAGGCCGCTGCCGGCGCCGCTCCTTGCTTCGAGCCGCACCCGCGGCCAAGCCGCCCGCGTCGGCACATCGAGGCAGACGCGCTCCCCGGCCGGTTCCGGCGGCGGGGCGGCCGCGCCGTAGACGGCGGATTCCTCGCGAAGCCGCACGGCCTTCAGCCGCAGGGCCTGGCGAAGCCGCCCCTCGAATTCGGCCCGAAGCGCGGCCTGGTCGCGGCCCGCCTGGATGTGCGCAGCCAAGGCGGCGAGCATTGCGGCGATCCCGGCGCGCCGATCCGCCCCGCGGGTCGCACCACGGCCTTTCGCGCCGACGGACGATGACGCCGGTTCGACGCTCTTCATGCCTGCCTCCGAGAGCCGCACTCCGACCTGCGGCAAACGGCGAGCGACGACGTACGGCCTGCACGCGACCGCACGCCCCCGGTCGCACCACCGCGGGAAGCTACCAATCCTGGTGCCAGCCGTTGGGCTGCCTTTCTGGCGGCTTCCGCCCGGTTTTTCGCAATTGGAGGGTCCGCATTGGGTAGGAAGTTCCCGCAGACTGACCGGCCCTCCCTTCGACGGGTAGTCGATACCCGTGCACCGTCGTGGACCATCACCGAGTCGGGGGCTGCAGCCGGCGGTCGAACTGGAGCGCCGCCCGGTAGCGAACGCCTCGCTCCGGTATCACGGCCGACACGTAGCAGCGGAGGACACGGGCGCACGCCGCCCATGTCCACTCTGCGGCGGCCAGGTGGAGCTCGACGCTCGCTCCAGGCAGCAAGCGAGCCGTGCCCTCGACCAGAGCGCCTTCTGGACACAGGTCGATGACCAGGACATCGAAGCCGTGACGCAGCCGCGCGCCGACGATCCATGCGCAATCCGCGCCATTCCACCGCCCCCACGCGCGGCGGTCGTGGCGCGGCGTGTTCATCGTGGTTGCCAGGCGCTCGTCGAGAAGTTGTACTCGAGCGTGCGAACCCGGCCTGTTGGTCCGAGGACGCGCACGGCGAATTGACGATGGCCCCGGCCGAGCAGGTACACGGTGCCGGAGGAGGAGGTGCCGAGAGGGCTGAACGACACCATCCGGCTGAGTCCAAGCTGGATGGCATCCGCGTCGGACGGCGGCTCGCCATCGACGGACGTCGCGTGGTCGTCGATGGCGAACCGGACCCCGGGGCATTGCTGCTCGACGCGTTCCGCATCCCGGATGCGCCGGTCGACACCCTCATCGATGTCCGCGCTCCGGACGCCGTTCCGGTTCCCGTCCGCGTACATCGTGTAGCGGACGCCGGAGGCATCGCGTTCGAAGCGGAGCGCCACGTTGACGTGCCGTTTGAGCGCCTCCAACCTTGCCAGGTGCAGCAGCGATGCCACGTGATCCGCCGCGCTCCGCGCCCTCGCGTCGTCTCGGGCGGCGAGCACCGACGGCGCGGCGATGGCGGCGACCAGGCAGAGGACGGTGATGGCGACGAGTGCCTCGACGAGCGAGTGGCCTCGAGAGGGCATTACGCCACCTCCTCTCACCGCCGCGGGCAGCCGGCTGGCCTGGCCGTCTGCCCGCGGAGGGGGCCTTCACTCTGCACGGGGCCAGAGGCGGCCGGCTTTGCCGCGCCAACCGTGACCAGGGGTTTGAGCTTGAGGAAGTTCTTCTCCCCGATGCCGCGCACGTTCATCAGGTCTTCCACCTTCTTGAACGCGCCGTTCTTGGTCCGATACTCCACGATCCGGGCGGCCATCGAGGGGCCGATGCCCGGCAGGCCGTCGAGCTGCTCGACGGTGGCGGTGTTCAGGTTGACGACTGCCGCGGGAGCCTTCGCGGCCGCGGCTGGCGCGGGCGCCGACTGCGCGACGAGCGTGGCGTGGCCGGCGAGCAGGATGGTGAGAACCGTGGCGATGCCCAGAGTTGCTCGATGCATGGCTTCCCTCCCAAAGGCGCGCGTGGATCCGCGCTGTGTCGCCCTGGCAGCGGAGAGCGACACGATGAACGCCGAGGCCGGGCGCCACCCCGTCCCCCGCGCCAGGGCTCAGGAGGCCGGGAGGCAAGCGGGCGGCCAGACGGGCATTTCAGGAGTGACGCCGTAAGCTGCAGGCGATTGGGGGGTTGCCGCGGGCGAGGCCGGGCAGCCCCAGGAGGCGTGTTGCCGGCCGGCACGGATGGTTAACGCGGGTTGCGGGCTATTGCGGTTGCGCCTGCTCGCTGCGGTACCAGGCGAGCGTGCGTTCGAGGCCGTCGCGCAGGCCGACGGTCGGCTCGTAGCCCGTGAGGCGCTTTGCCCGGCTGATGTCCGCCTGCGAGTCGCGCACGTCGCCCGCGCGGGGCTCGGCGTAGATCGCGTCGGCACGGGTGCCCACGAGGTCCGCGAGGGTGGCCAGCAGCTCGTTCAGGCTGATACGCCCGCCGGTCGCGACGTTGATCATCTCGCCCGCGATGCCCGGCGCGTGGCAGGCGCGCAGGACGCCGTCGACGACGTTGGCCACGTAGGTGAAGTCGCGCGTCTGCTCGCCGTCGCCGTAGATCGTCGGCCGCCGGCCCTCGAGCGAGCGCGCTGATGAAGAGCGAGATGACGCCCGGAGTAGGGCGACGAGGGATCCTGGCGCGGTCCGAAGACGTTGAAGTAGCGGATGGTGACGGTGTCGAGCCCGTACAGCCGCGTGAACATCTCGCAGGTACTGCTCGCCCGACCAGCTTCTGCAGCGCGTAGGGCGAGAGCGGCTTGGTGCGGCATCGTCCTCGCGCTTGGGCAGCGTCGGCGTGTCGCCGTAGGCCGACGAGGAGCCGGCGTAGACCACGCGCTTGACGCCGGCGTCCCGCGCGGCCACCAGGACGTTGAGCGTCGCGTCGATGTTCGCGCGGTTCGACGTGATCGGATCGCTCGACCGAGCGCGGCACCGACGGGATGGCCGCCTGGTGCAGGACGTAGTCCACGCCCTCGACCGCCCGGCGCGCGACATCGAGCTCGGCCAGGTCGCCCTCGAGGAACTCGACCTGGGGCAGGTGCGCGAGGTTCTTGCGCTTGCCGGTGATCAGGCTGTCCACGACGCGAACCCGTTCGCCGCGGCGCACGAGTTCCTCCGCGAGGTGCGAACCGATGAAGCCGGCGCCGCCGGTTACGAGGTAGGTTGGCATAGAAGCAGTCAACGGAGTCTAAGAAGTCGAAGTCGACGGAGTCTAAGAAGTCGTCTGGAAGAAAAGCGTCGCAGGAAGCCGTAAGCCGAATTCTGTCCGACGCCCATGCCGCTTGACGCGGCGCGGACGCGGGACGACCATTCCTCTAGCCCCGCCATTGCTGGCGGGATCAAGCGACCTACCCGGAGGCTTCGGACGGGCCGTCCTGGTAACGCCTCCCTATTTGGTCTTGCTCCGTGCGGGGTTTTGCCTGCCACCGCTGTTGCCAGCCGGCGCGGTGCGCTCTTACCGCACCTTTTCACCCTTACTCTTCGACTCGCGCTCGCCTTGCGGCTCGCGCTCGCTCAGAGCGGTATGTTTTCTGTGCCACTTTCCTTCAGGTTGCCCTGACCGGGTGTTACCCGGCGCACTGCCCTGCGGAGTTCGGACTTTCCTCTCCTCCCCGCCGTTTCCCGCGGCGCGTACGCCACGAGACGTCCGGGAAGCAGCGGTCGCCTGGCTTCCTGCGACAAGTTGTCAAAGAACGTCGAGCGGCGCGCGTCGAGGGTCTGCCGTCAGGCTACCCGTCCGTCTCCTGCGCGATCTTGTAGAACTCGAGCTTCTTGTACAGGTTGCTGCGCGGCGTGCCGATGACCTCGGCCGTCTCGAGATGTTCCAGGCGTTCTCGCGCAGCTTCTGCACGAGGAAGCCCGTTCGGACGCCTCCTTGAACTCGCGCAGCGTGCCGGCCGCAGCCGACGCCTGCGCCGCCGGGCCGGCGCTGGCGCTCGCCGGCGCCGCCGCCGACGGCGCGGCCGCGGCGACGCGTCCGACCGCACGCACTCGGGCAGGTCGCCGCACGTCGATCGTCTCGCCCGGCGTCATGATGATCAGCCGCTCCACCGTGTTGCGCAACTCCCGGATGTTGCCCCTTCCATCGGTGCCGCTGCAGCGCGTCCATCGCCGCGGGCGTGATCCGCCGCGGCCGGAAGTTGTTCTCGCGCGCGAACACGTCGAGGAAGTGCCGCACGAGCACCGGGATGTCCTCGTGCCGCTCGCGCAGCGGCGGCACGAAGATCGGGATCACGCTCAGGCGGAAGAACAGGTCCTCGCGGAACGTGCCCCTCTCGATCTCCTCGCTCGAGGTCCTTGTTCGTGGCCGCGATCACCCGGACGTCCACCTTGATGGTGCGCGACGAGCCGACCCGCTCGACCTCGCCCTCCTGCAGCACGCGCAGGACCTTCGCCTGCGTCTTCAGGCTCATGTCGCCGACTTCGTCCAGGAAGATCGTGCCGCGGTCGGCCTGCTCGAACTTGCCGATCTGCTTCTCGGTCGCGCCGGTGAACGAGCCCTTCTCGTGGCCGAACAGCTCCGACTCGATCAGTTCCTCGGGAATCGCCGCGCAGTTCACCTGCACGAACCGCTCGCGGCTTCGCAGGCTGTTCCGGTGGATGGCGCGCGCCACCAGCTCCTTGCCCACGCCGCTCTCGCCCTGGATCAGCACGGTGGCGTTGGTCGGCGCCGCGCGCCGCACCGCCTCCATCACCTGCCGGATCGCCGGCCGAGCTCGCCCACCATCTCGTGCCGGATCTCGACGCGCCTTGCGCAGCTCGACGTTCTCGTCGCGCAGGCGGTTCTGCTCGAGGGCGTTCCGCACGCGTGACGAGCACGTCGCTCGCTGCTCAGTGGCTTCTCGATGAAGTCGAACGCGCCGAGCTTGGCGGCCTCGACGGCGGTGTCCTTCGTCGCGTGCCCGGAGATGACGACAACGGGCAGCGTCGTCCGAGACGATCTTGAGCCGGCTCAGCACCTCGAGTCCGTCCATGCCCGGCATCTTGATGTCGAGGAAGACGAGGTCCGGCGCTTCGCGCTCGACCAGCGCGATGCCCTCGGGCCCGGACGAGGCCCCCACGAACTCGTAGCCCTCGTACTCGAGAATCATCCGCAGCGAATCGCGGATGGCCGCCTCGTCGTCGATCACCAGGATGCGCGCTTTCATCCCTCTCATTCTACATGGACGAGCTACTGCCCTTCGACCCTCACGGTCCGCAAGGCGTGCTGCCCGCCGGGCACGTAGAGGAAGAACATCAGCACGCTGCCGGGCTTGGCGCCCGACGTGAGCCGCCGGTAATCGCCCGCGGAGCGCACCGGCTGGCGGTTGACCTCGAGCACGACGAACCCGCGCTCGATGTCCGAATCGTAGGCGGGGCTGAGCGGCTCCACCTGCGACACGACCGCTCCTCGCAGGGTCCGGGGAAGGTTGAGCCGCTTGACGATGTCGGCGTCCAGGTCGCGGACGCTCAGGCCGATGCCGTTTGCCGTTTCACCACCGCGCGTCGGCGCCGGCTGGTCCTCGCCATCGCCCTCGTTGGCCTGGTCGCGTACTCGGGCCTTTTCCCGGCCGCTCGGACAGCTTGACGATCACGTCCTGGCGCCTGCCGTCGCGCACCACCTGCAGGCGGGCGCCCGTCCCGGGCTTCATCTCCGACACGCGCCCGATCAGCTCGTCGTTGTTCGAGACGGCTCGGCCGTCGAGCGAGACGATCACGTCGTAGGGCCTCAGCCCGGCGCGCGCGGCCGGCGAGTTGTCGGCGACGTCCTCCACGAGCGCCCCGTTCGAGCCGATGCGCATCGACTCCTGGAGATCGGGATCCACCTCGCGCAGGCGTGACGCCCATGTAACCCGCGGACGACGCGGCCGTTCGCCTTCAACTGCGGCAGGTTCCCCGCCGCGATGTTGACCGGAACGGCGAAGCCGATATTGCTCGCGCGGGAGCTGATGGCGGCGTTGATGCCGATCACTTCGCCGTGGGCGTTGATCAGCGGGCCGCCGCTGTTGCCGAAGTTGATCGCCGCGTCGGTCTGGATGTAGTTGTCCAGGCTCCGGTCGAACAGCTTTCGCCCGAGGAAGCTCACGACGCCCACCGTGAGCGTGTGTTCGTACCCCAGCGGGTTCCCGATCGCGCACACCCAGTCGCCGACGCGGAGCGTGGACGGAGTCGCCGAGGACCGCCGAGGGCAGCTTGGCGCGCCGCGTCCACCTTGATCAGCGCGATGTCGGTGTCGGGATCCGGCCCGATGACGCGCGCCCGGAGCGTGCGGCCGTCGGCGAGCTTCACGGTCAGCCGCTCGGCCTTCTCCACGACGTGGTTGTTCGTCAGGATGTAGCCGTCCGCGTCGATGATGAAGCCGCTGCCCGCGCCGCGCCGCGGCAGGTCGCGGCCGTCGCCGTGCGGGCTGCTGTTGTCGAACGGATCGTCGAAGGGATCCAGCGGCGGGTGGCCCGGCGGCATGCGGTGGCGGTGGCCGCGCGAGGTGGCGTCGATGTTCACCACCGCGGGGTTCACGCGCTCGGCGATGTCTGCGAAGTTGACGACGCCGGGCGGAACGCGGTCCGCCGGGCGGCCGGTCGGCGTCCCACCTGCACGCGCTGCTGACACGACGGCAACGGTCGGAGGGGGCTGCAGCGACCCGGCAACGTTGAAGCCCGTGAAGAACGCGATCGTCCCGGTCAGGGCGATCGTCACCAGGGCAAAGCGCCGGTTCATGCAGCCATTATATGCACGGCCTGCGCCGGCCCGTCACGGTCCGAGGAGCGACGTGAGCGCAGCTTCGTCGAGAATCTCCACGCCGAGCGAGCGGGCCTTCTCGAGCTTGCTGCCCGGCTCGGCCCCGACGACGAGGTAGCTCGTCTTCTTGCTCACCGACGTCGTCACCTTGCCGCCCAGCGCCTCGATCGCCGCCGCGGCTTCGTCGCGCGACATCCCCGCCAGGGTGCCGGTCAGCACGAACGTCTTGCCGGCGAGTTGCGCAGCCCCGGACCTCGCCGGCTGAGGCGGCGCCTCGGTGCGTACACCCGCGGCCCGCAGCCGGGCCACCAGCTCGCGGTTCCGCGGCTCGTCGAAGTACTCCCGGACCGATTGCGCCACGACCGGCCCGATCTCGCTGACCCGCTCGAGCTGCGTCGGCCGGCGCGTCCTCGAGTGCCTCGATCGACGCGAAGGCCTGCATCAGCACCTGGGCGACGCGCTCCCCCACGTAGCGAATGCCCAGGCCGTACAGCAGCCGCCAGGGTTCGTTCTGGCGGCTGCGCGTCGATCTCGTCCACCAGGTTCTGCGGCCGACTTCTTCCCCATTCGATCGAGCGCCGCGAGCTGCTCCACATCGAGACGGTAGAGGTCGGCGAAGTCCGCGACGAGGCCGGTGCCCACTACCTGGTCCACCAGCGCCTCGCCCAGGCCCTCGATGTCCATGGCCCGGCGCGACGCGAAATGCTCGAGGCTGCGGCGGAAGCGCGCCGGGCAGGCGGTGTTGACGCACCGCCACACGGCCTCGCCTTCGGGGCGGTGCAGCGTGCTGCCGCAGGACGGGCAGGTGGCCGGCATTTGCCACGGCGCGACATCGGATGCGCGCATCGAGAGGACCGGCTTGACGACCTTGGGGATGACCTCGCCGCCCTTTTCGATGAGGACGTAATCGCCGGGTCGGATGTCGCGGCGCGCGATGTCCTGCTCGTTGTGAAGAGTGGCCATCTGGATGGTCGAGCCAGACAATCGCACCGGCTCGAGCACGGCGTACGGCGTCACCGCTCCCGTGCGGCCGACGTTCACTTCGATCTTCAGCAGCTTCGTCGTCGCCTGCTCCGCCGGGAACTTGAAAGCGATGGCCCAGCGCGGGAACTTGGCGGTGGCCCCCAGGCGATCGCGCAGGGCGACCTCGTCCACCTTGATCACCACGCCATCGGTATCGAACGCCAGCGTTCGGCGGCGCTCTTTCCACTCGTCGCAGTACGCCAGCAGCTGGGCGATCCCCTCGCACCGCCGCCAATCGGGCTCGACCGGCAACCCCCACTCCCGAAGTCGGGCAAGTGTCGCGGAATGCAGGGCCGGAACGGAGCCCGCCGGCCCGATCAGCTGGTAGACGAAGGCGGACAGGCCGCGCCGCGCCACCTGCCCGGGGTCGAGGTTGCGCATCGCGCCCGCGGCCGCGTTCCGAGGGTTCGCGAAGACGGCGTCGCCCCGCTCTTCGCGCTCCCGGTTGGTCCGCTCGAACGCGGCGCGCGGCAGGTACACCTCGCCGCGAATCTCGAGCTGGCCCGCCGGTGCGTGCGACAGCTTGAGGGGGATCGCGCGGATGGTGCGGACGTTCGACGTCACGTCCTCGCCGCGAAAGCCATCCCCGCGCGTCACGCCGCGCACGAGGCGGCCGTCCTCGTACGTGAGCGAGATGCTCAGGCCGTCGATCTTCAACTCCGCGACGTAGGCGACCGCGTCCACCGCCAGGCCCTGGTCCGCGAGGCCCCGGCGCACGCGCTCGTCGAACGCGCGCCAGTTCCCCCTCGCTGTACGAGTTCTCGAGACGAGAGCATCGGGACGTGGTGTTGGACGGTGTCGAAGCCCTCCACGGGGCGGCCGCCGACGCGACGCGTCGGCGAGTCCTCCGTCGCGAGATCCGGGTACTCCGCCTCGAGCGCCTCGAGTTCCTTCATCAGCGCGTCGAACTCGGCGTCCGAGACCTCGGGGTCGTTGAAGACGTAATAGCGTTCTTCGTGATGGTGGATGCGGGCCCGGAGGTCGGCGATGCGGTCGGCTGGAGTCATAGGCCGAAGAGTGCGGCGGGCCTGGCGGTCCGCCCAGCCCTACCTGTCCCGCGAGAGCACGTATTCTGGCAGCGCGGCGAGGGCGTCGCGCTCGGGGCTGGGCGGGAAGGCGGCGATCAAGGCGTCCTGGGCGGAGCGGGCGTAGTCGCTGGCCTTCCGGAACGCGTAATCGAGCGCGCGGTGCTCGCCGAGGATCGCGAGGACATCCTCCCAGTGCTCCGGCGTCACCTGCCGCTCTCGCACAATCTCGTCGATCCGCTCTCGGAACGAGGGACCGGCGGCACGAAGCGCGTAGATCAGCGGCAGGGTCATCTTCCCCTCCCGCAGGTCGCTGGCGACCGGCTTGCCGATCACTTCCTCCTGGCCGGTCAGGTCCAGCACGTCGTCCACGATCTGGAACGTCATGCCGAGGTTCAGCCCGTACGCGCGCAGGGCCTCGGCCTGGGCCTCGGTGGCATTGCCGAGCATGCCGCCAATCTGCGCGCAGCCGCCGAAGAGGTAAGCCGTCTTGCGCCGGATGATCTCGAAGTGCTCGTCCTCGGTGATGTCGACGTCGCCGTTCTTCGTGAGCTGGTAGATCTCGCCTTCGATCATCCCGAGCGTGATGTCGCAGAGAACACGGATGATCGGCAGGACGTCGTGCCGCAGCGCCAGCGCCATCGACTTGATGTAGAGGTAGTCCCCCAGGAGGACCGTGACGTCGTTGCCCCACCGGGAATGCACCGCCTGCCGTCCGCGCCGCAGCGTCGCATCGTCCACGATGTCGTCGTGGACCAGTGTCGCTGTGTGGATGAACTCGATGACAGACGCGAACAGGATGGCCAGGTCGCCCCGGAAACCGCAGAGCCGCGCCGCCATCAGCAGGACGGCGGGACGTACCCGCTTGCCCCCGCTGTCTTGGATGTACCGGGCGATCTCCGGGATGACCGCGACGTGCGAGTCGACGTGGCGTGCGAACTCGCGCTCGACTTGCTCGAGATCGAGGCGAACGGGTTCGAAGATGTGCGCAAGAGCGACTGGAGATTTTTCCACAGCGTAAAGTGCCGGATTCGGTCGATCAGACCATACTTGCGCTTGGGGTGTCAACGCGCGGAGGCCCAAAGACGCGCTCGAAGTTGGCCGTGGTGAGGCGATCCACCTCGGCGACGTCGATGCCGCGCACCGACGCGACCGCCGAGGCGGTGTGAACCACCCATGCCGGCTCGTTCCGCTTGCCGCGGCGCGGCACGGGTGCCAGGTACGGGCAGTCGGTCTCGACCAGCAGGCGGTCGTCGGGGACGAAACCGGCGATTTCGCGGAGCGCCTCCGCCTTTGGGAACGTGACAATTCCGGAGAACGACAGGTGGAAGCCCAGCTCGAGAGCGGCCCGCGCAAGCGCGGCCGACCCGGAGAAGCAGTGAAACACGCCGCCCGCCTCGGCTCCGCCTTCCTCGCGCAGGATCGCCAGCGTGTCGGCGTCCGCCTCGCGGGTGTGGATGATGACCGGCTGCCGCCGCACCCGGGCATGGCTGACCTGGATCCGGAAGACGTCGCGCTGGACGTCACGGGGCGACAGGTCGTAGTGGTAGTCGAGACCGATCTCCCCTAGGGCGCAGGCGCCGGGTGTCTGCCGCCAGGCGGCATCGATCGCGCCCGGCAGCAATTCCACCCGGCCGGCAAAGGCCCGCGGCCTCGTGGGGATGAAGACCAACGGCGAAGCGCAGGGCCGGCCAGAGGCCGCGCGCGCGGTCGGCCTGCCGCGACTCGTCGTCGTTGCCCAGGGCGATCACGCACAGACCGCCCGAGACGCCCGCTTCGCGAGCACGCTGGATCACCTCGCCGAGATCGGACGCAAAGGCAGGGTCGGCGAGGTGACAGTGACTGTCGATCACGCGCTCGAGCAGTCGGCAACGTATTGCGCTCGACATTCGAGCGAGCACGTGTCCGTAGTTGCGAGTCGTCTTAGCGAGCCTTGACCCTTGAGCCTTGAGCCTCAGATTCCTATTTCACCCGGCTTCCGGGGGGCGGCGGGGTCTCGAGGAAACCCAGCACCGCGGGATGGCCGCCCTCCGGGCTCGCGGCGAGCACCATCCCGTTCGACTCGATCCCCATCAGCTTCGCGGGCTTCAGGTTCGCCACGATGACAATCGACCGCCCGACGAGCGTCTCCGGCTCGTAGGCCTCGGCAATGCCAGCGACGATGGTGCGCTGCTCGCTGCCGACGTCGATCTGCATCTTGATCAGCTTCTTCGACCCCTTGACCTTCTCCGCCGCGAGCACCTTCGCGACGCGGAGATCCATCTTCGCAAACTCCTCGATGCCGATCTTCGCCGCCTCCGACTGCGCCGGAGCCTGTGCCGCGGCGGGCGCTGCCGGCGGAACCACGGCCGGTACCGGCGCCTGCCCCTCTGCGGGCGGGGCGGCCGGTGTGGAACCCTCGGCCGCGAAGGTCGGCGGCGGCAGCTGTGGCATCTGCTTGCCTATCTCGTCGGTCATGCTCGTCTCCTTCGAACGCACGGCGACCGCTGGCGCGTGGCCCGCAAGCGCTGCCTGTCCGGTTCCCGGCGTGACGATTCGCGGCCAGAGCGGGTCGGCCTTGTGGATGACGCGATCGCCGGCGCCCGACCACTGAGTATCGGCGTCCAGGCGCAAGCTGCCGGCCGCCCGCGTCTCCCCCATGCGGCGGAGGATCTCCTCGCTCGAGCCAGGCATGACGGGCAGCAGCAGGACGGTGGCAATCCGGACCGCCTCGACGACGTCCGACAGCACCTGCGTCAGGCGCTCCTGCTCACCCTGCCGCGCCAGCGTCCACGGCTCGGTCTCCGCGATGTATTCGTTAGCCGCGTCCACCAGGTCGAAGACGGCAAACGTCGCTTCGTGCAAGGCAAACGCCTCCATGGCGGCGCGGTAGCGGCCGACGACCTGCCCGGCGACGGACGCAAGACGTCCCGGCTGCCCCGGCGCTGCCGGGAGCCTCCCGCCACGGTATCTCTCGATCATCACCGCGAGGCGGTTGACCAGGTTGCCCAGGTTGTTGGCGAGATCGACGTTGTATCGCTCCTCGAACCGCTCCCACGAGAAGTCGCCGTCCTGGCCGTATGGGATTTCCTTCACGAGGTACAGCCGCAGCGGGTCGGGGCCGAACTTCGACGCCGCGTCCAGCGGGTCGAGCACGGTCCCGAGCGACTTGCTCATCTTCTGGCCCTTGAAGTGGACGAAGCCGTGGCCGAAGACCTGCCGCGGGAGCGGAAGGCCGGCGCTCATCAGCATGGCGGGCCACATCGACGCAGTGGAAGCGGGTGATGTCCTTGCCGATGACGTGCAGGTCGGCGGGCCACCACTTCTCGAACCGCGTCGTCGTCGGTGCCGTAGCCCGATCGCGGAGATGTAGTTGATCAGCGCGTCGAACCAGACGTAGACGACGCTCGTCGGGTCGAACGGGAGCGGGATGCCCCACAGCTGCCCGGCGCGGCTGATCGAGATGTCCTCGAGCCCGCCCTCGAGCAGCCGCAGGATCTCGTTGCGGCGCACGTCGGGCTGCAGGAACTCCGGGTGCTCCTCGAAGTGCTCGGAGCAGCGGGTCGCGGTACTTCGACAGGCGGAAGAAGTGGTTCTTCTCGCGAATCCACTCCGGCTTCGTCCGATGGATCGGGCACAGGCCGTCCACGAGGTCCTTCTCGGGCTTGAACGCCTCGCACGACACGCAGTACGCGCCCTCGTAGAACGCCGTCGTAGAGGTCGCCGCCGGTCGGCGATGCGCCTGCGACCATCCGCGTGCACGCCGACCCGGTGGCGCGGCTCGGTGGTCCGGATGAAGTCGTCGAACGAAATTTCCAGGCGCGCCCACACGTCGCGGAACGCCTGCTCCATCTCGTCGCAGTAAGCCAGCGGGTCGAGGCCCCGCTCGCGCGCCCGCTTGAAGACGTTCTGCGAGTGCTCGTCGTTGCCCATCAGGAAGTGCGTCGGCACGCCGCACAGCCGCTTGTAGCGGGCGATGACGTCGGCCGTGATCTTCTCGTAGGCCGTCCCCAGGTGCGGGCGGCTGTTGACGTAGTCGATGGCGGTGGTGATGTAGAAGCGCGACATACGGACGGAGGAGGATGCGGTTTTCGGTTCTGCGGTTTACGGCTTGCGCGCCTGCCAGTAGGCGCGGATCGCCTGCGCCTGGACTTCCTTCACGGGCAGGCCCCGCTCGGCGGCCAGCCGGGCGCAGTCCTCGAACTCGGGCGAAGCGTTCATCACCTCGCCGCCACGCCGGGCGATCTTGAACCGCACCGGGCCGACGGGCGTCTCGACCAGCACGAATCTCGCGTTCCAGGCAGGCGCGATTCAGCTCCTGATAGCGTAGCCCAATCGTCGTGGTTTCCCGAAAGACGATCGCCGAGAGACGCTCCCGCAGCGTCGGGCTGCGCCACGACGCGTCAGCAGCGTGCCCGGGCGGTTCTTCTTCATCTGGACGCGCGTGTAGAAGACCTCGGGCGCGCCGGCCGCGTACAGCCGGTCCATCAGCGACGCCGAAGATCTGCGGGTTCATGTCGTCGATCTCGCACTCGAGCATGACGACCCGCTCGCCCGGCGCGGGCGCCTCGTCCTCGCCCACCATCACCCGCAGGACGTTGGGCGTCCCCGGCACCTCGCGGTCGCCGGCGCCATATCCCACCCGGTCGATGCGCATCGCCGGCAGCGGCCCGTAGCCGGCGGCGTACCCGGTGACGAGCAGGGCGCCGGTGGGCGTGACGGTCTCCATCTGGACGCCGCTCGAGTACACCGGGCACGCCGGCCAGCAGCCGCACCGTTGCCGGCGCCGGCACGGGGAAGACGCCGTGGGCCGACTTCACCATGCCGCCGCCGACGTTGAGCGGCGAGGCGAGCACGCGATCCGCACCGAACCACTCCATCCCGAAACGGCCCCGACGATGTCGATGATCGAGTCGAGGGCACCCACTTCGTGGAGGTGCACCCGCTCGACCGGCATCTGGTGGATCTCCGCCTCTGCTTCCGCGAGCCGCCGGAACAGGTCGATCGCCCGCGCCCGCCCGCCCGACGACAGGGCGGAGCCGTTGATCAGGTTGTTGATTTCTTCCAGGCTGCGGTGGGCGTGCGCGTCCGCGCGTTCCCGCCGGTGCCCGCGCGGGTGGCCGTCCGCGTGTTCGTGGCCGTGCCCGTGCTCCGTCAGGCGCATGCTCGTGGGCGTGAGCGCGGTGCTCGTGAACGTCGTCGTGGGCATGATCGGGGACCCCGGCCGCAGCCGGCTCGTGGACACGGAACTTGGTCGCCGACATTCCGGAGCGGAGCACGCGGTCGGCGGCAATCCGATAGCCGGGGATCATCAGGCTCCCGAGCGCGGCCTCGAGGGCCTCCATCGGCAGCCCGGCATCGATGAGGGCGCCGAGGATCATGTCGCCGGATGCCCCGGCGAAGCAGTCGAAATAGAGGATCTTGGACATCAGAACGACCCGATTCCTTCAGGCTGCAGTACCGACCGTCTCCGAGGACAACGTGATCGATCACCGCCACGCCCATCAACTCCCCCGCCGCCGCCAGCCGCATCGTGAGGGCAATGTCGTCTCGGCTCGGCTCCGGATCGCCCGAGGGATGGTTGTGAAACAGGATGACGGCCGGCGCGCATGCCAGCATCGCCTGCCGGAACACATCGCGCGGCTCGACCCCGGTGCTGTCCAGCGATCCGACCGACAGCACCATCGTCCGAATCACGCGGTGCTTGGTGTCCAGCAGCACGACGCCAAACTGCTCCACCGGCCGCGACCCGTACGCGGGCAGGAGGTACCCTGCCGCGTCGCGGGGGCTGACCAGCTGCACCCGGTCGTGAGGCCGGCGCATCATCACTCGCCGCCCCAGCTCGATGGCCGCCAGCACCTGCGCGGCTCGCGCGGGGCCGAGCCCTTTGAGGCCGACAAGGTCTTCGCGCGAGACACGCAGGAGGCCGTGCAGCCCGTCGAAGGCGGCGAGCACGCGGTTGGCGAGCGCGAGCGCGCCGAACTCCGCCGTGCCCGAACCGATCACGATCGCCAGCAGCTCGTTGTCGCCGAGCCCGGTGGCGCCCACCCGCCCGAGCTTCTCGCGCGGCCGGTCGTCGGGGCTCAGCGCCCTCACGCCGGAACCACCCAGCCTTCCTTTATACTTCACTTGATGCGCGGTCCCATCACCCGTCTTTGCGCCACGGCAGCCGCGGGGCTCTGGCTGGCCGCATGCGGCCCTGGCCCGGATCGCGCCGCCACCCCGGCAAACGACGCCGCGACCCGCGCGGCAACAGCGCAGGAGGCGGCGCGGGCGGACGCAATGCAGCGCGTCCGGAACCTGGAGGCGGCGGTCGAAGGGGCCCGGCAGAGGGTCGCGGCCGCCGCAGCAACGCCGGCGCTCCCGCGCGCGCAGCAGATCGCCCTCTCCGATACGCGGCGCGCGATCGTGGTCGCCAACGTCTCGCTGCAAAAAGCGCGCACGGCGCTCGCGTCGGGCGACTACGCCGCGGCGCGCGAGGCGACCGAAGGCGCGGCCGACCGGTTGAATGCGGTTGTGGAAGGAAAACCGGCCACTTCTCCGCAGCCACCGGTGGGAAGCCGGAAGTAGCGACCGCCCTGGCGTGGCGTGCCGGGAGGGTCCGGGGCCGGGCGCGATGGCAGGAATTGCACGCGCGGCACTGCCGCAAGTACGCACCCGGGTCCTCGTCCTTCGAGGCGAAGCTGGAGCTTCGCCCCACACCCGTCGGGACCTGTCAGCCCGCCCACTCGCCGGCCAGGATCACCTCTGCCCAGCCGGTGAGGAAGAGCCCCTCGTCGCGCCACTCGACGCGCTGCACGCCACCGGGCGAGTGGACCTCGACGTCGCGCGCGGCGCCGCCAAAGGCCGCTGCCGCGACGGCCGCGGCGCACGCGCCCGTGCCTGACGCCTTGGTTGGACCCACGCCGCGCTCCCAGATCAGGATCTCCACCCGGCCTGGAGCGGCAACCCGCGCAAACTCGACGTTGGTGCCCTCCGGGAACGCCTCGTGGTGCTCGATCGCGGGCCCGAGCCGCCGCATCCGCGCATCGTCGAGCGTTTCCTCGAGCCGAACGCACTGAGGGTTGCCGACGCGCAGCGTCGCCACGCGCAGCGGCTCGCCCAGCACCTCGATGGTCTGCTCCCGCACATCGGTCGGCCGGCCCATGGCCGCGCGGAAGACGATTCGTCCCGCCCGCCGCTCGATGAACGCGAGCCGTTTCTCGCCGGCGTCGGTGTCGATGACCACCGGGTAGTCGTCGCGCGGCTCGACGCCATGGACCTCGAGCAGCACGGCGCCCAGGCCGCGAACGCCGTTCCCCGACACCTCGGAGTAGCTGCCGTCAGCATTGAACAGGCGCATCGCCGCCCCGCGGGGCGTCCGTTTGTAGAGGATGAGGCCGTCGGCACCGACGCCCTCGTGGCGGGCGCAGATGGCACGCGCCATCTCCGCGGCGTCGCGGCCTTTCGCCGCCGACTCCTCCATGTACACGAAATCGTTGCCGTACGCGTGCGCTTTGACGATGGGTAGCATGTTCAGCGTTCGCAGAATGCCAAGAGATGCCAGCCGAAGCGGCGGACGATCGGCCGCGGCAGCGCGTTGAACGCGCCGACGAAGCACGTGTTGTACGCGGTGCCCTTCCATCCGCCGTGCAGGCGCGACTTGACGGGGAACCGCTCCGGCACCAGCCGCACCTTGCCGAAGCCGTCGAGCAGGTGCCTGAACTCCGACGCGCTGTACTTCCGAAGCACGGGCGCGTCCTCGTGCTCGAGGTCCACCTTCATCACCTTCGAGAGGAGGTTCAGCCAGGAGATGCGGTTGTAGACCTGGAAGATGGCCTGCCCGTCCCCCTTGAGCACCCGCCGGCACTCGTCAATGAGCGCGCGCGGGTTCGTCGTGTACTGCACCACGCCGTGGGCGAACACCAGGTCGTACTGCCCGTCTGGAAGCGGGAGGGACTCGCCATCGGCCACGAGCAACTCCGCATCCAGCCGCTGGATCTCGAAGTTGCGCCGCGCCAGATCGATGGCCGCCGGGGCGATGTCCACGCCCGTCACGGCGGCGCCCGCCCGGGCAAAACGCACCAGGTCCACGCCGGCGCCGCAGCCCACGTCGAGCACCTTCTTCCCGCGCTGGGCGTCGAAATCGACGAGACGGAGGAGGTGATGCAGCTTGTCGAAGTGGTACTCGTCGAGATCGGCAAAGAACCCCGGGCTTCCCGGCGGGTTGCGGCTGACGTCGAGATCGTGGATCCGGTGGTTCCAGTAGGCGCGGACGAGGCCGTTGCCGCCGCGGGTTTCGAGTGTCGTCACGGCCGATACTATAAGATATGGTGGACAGGATACGAAAGAGCGCCGCTTTTCCACCTGCAGTCCAGCTCCATGCGTCGTGACCTCAATCGGCTCGCCAGCACCCGGTTCGACCTGCTCGTCATCGGCGGCGGCATTCACGGGCTCGCGTCCGCCTACGACGCGGCCCAGCGCGGCCTCTCGGTGGCGCTCGTGGAGCGCGGCGATTTCGGTGGCGCCGCCTCCTTCAACCATCTGAAGACGGTGCACGGCGGCCTCCGGTACCTCCAGTCGGGCGACCTGCGGCGCATGCGCGAGTCGATCGTGGAGCGGCGCACGGTGGCGCGGCTCGCGCCCCACCTGCTCACGCCGCTGCCCTTCCTGATGCCGACGTACCGGAAGATCACGCGCAGCCGCCTCGCGATGCGCATCGCGTTCGCCGTGGACGGCCTGATCGGTTTCGATCGCAACGAAGGCGTCATCCCGCGGCTGCGGCTCCCGCTGGGCCGCACGCTCTCGCGCGACGAGTGCCTGCGCCTGTTTCCCGACGCGCGCCGAGGCGGCCTCACCGGCGGCGCCCTGTGGCACGACTACCAGGTCCGCAACACCGACCGCCTCACGCTGGCGTTCGGCCTTGCGGCCAGCGAGCATGGCGCCTGCCTCGCCAACTACGTCGAGGCGCGGGAGTCGATTCTCGAAGGGCGCACCGTACGAGGCATCCGCGCGAGAGACATGGCGACCGGTGACGACTTCGAGATCCGCGCCACGCTCACGCTCAACGCGGCGGGCGCCGGAGCGGGGCGAATGATGGCCAGCTTCGGTGTGCAGCAGCCGTACCCACTGCTCAAGGCGATGAACCTCGTGACGTCGCGGCCGATGTCCGGCCCTGCCCTCGCGTCGTCCACAAACGACGGGCGGATGCTGTTCGTCGTGCCGTGGGAAGGCCGTGCGGTGGCGGGCACGTCGCACTCGCAGTCGACGTGCGGCCCCGACCAGGCGGAGGTCACCGCCGAAGAACTGGGTTCGTTCATCGAGCAGGTGAACGAAGCGTTTCCCTCGCTGCGCCTCCAGGCGTCCGACGTCACGCTGGTCCACCGCGGCATCGTCCCGGCCGCGCGGAGCCGGCGCGGCGAGCTGGCCCTCGAAGGTCATTTCCGCATCCGCGACCATGCGGCCGAAGGGATCGACGGGGCGCTCTCGGTGGTCGGCGTGAAGTACACGACGGGCCGCGGCGTGGCCGAGCAGGCCGTGAATGCGGCCATGCGAAAGCTCGGACGGTGGGAAGCGTCGCGAACCGCGACGAGACCGCTGCCGGGCGCGGCGGAGGACCTGGAACAACTCCTGGCCGCCGCGGAGCGAGAGGCGCCCGCGGGCACCGGCGAAGCGGCGCGCGAGCAGTTGGTGCTCACCTACGGGCGCGACTGCCTGCGAGTGCTCGGCCTCGCCCATACAGAGCCGGAACTCGCCCAGCCGGTCGCGCCGGGCGCCATGGTCATCCGGGCCCAGGTGGCGTACGCCGTTCGCGAGGAGATGGCGCTCACGCTGTCCGACGTCGTCGCTCGCCGGACGCCGCTCGGCGCCGCCGGGCACCCGGGGCAGGCCGTCGTGGAAGGCTGCGCGGCAGTGATGGCGCGCGAATGCGGCTGGAGCCCGGCGCGCGCTGCCGAGGAAGTGGCGGGTGTCGCCCGCTTCTACGCGCCAGCTGCAATGCCCCTCGACACGGCGCTGCCGCTGACACGGAGTTGAGGCGTTACCGCCCGGCCCACATCTGTGCTACTGCACCGTGAAGGCGTTGAACACGTATGTGAACCCGGCGGTGATACCGAACGAGGGGTCGAGATCGGTGAGGCCGATGATGACGCCCGCGTCGAACCGGCCGGCCCCCTTCGTCACGCGGAACCCGCCGCGGATGACGCTCCGGCTCTCCGTGCCCACCGGCGGCTCTCCGGACCGCATGTTCGCCCGCCCGTTCAACTCGCCCACGAGGTCGACCTCGTGTGTGACCGCTCTCGCGAGCGAGAACCCGTACGTGAAGACATCGTTCTGGCGGTCGCCGCGAGTCGGGTCGCCGAGGATGCCGAGCCCCACGTTCCCGACCATCCGCAACTGCCGCACGGTCTTGGCGAACAGAAGCGACGCGTAGAAGTCGGTGGTATCCAGTCCCAGGCCGCTCTCGTTGCCGGCGTTCGGCAGGCGCGTGGCGAAGCGGAACCCGACCGCCGGGCGGGATTCGGTCTCAGGGGCCAGCCGCACCTTGGTGCCGACCACGATGTCCTCGACGTCCGAGGTGGAAAGGGCATCGGGCTCGAGATCGAGCATCCCCGAGAGGGGCGCCTCCTCGCGCGTCGTGATCGACAGCCGGTTGTACAGCCCGCCAGTGATCTGGATTTCCGCGATCGAGCTGATTCCGAAACTGAGGCCGAGCAACGGCACGCGAAACAGGTTGCCCGTCAATCCAGACGCCGGGTAGATCACGTCCTTGGAATAATCGAAGCCTGCCTCGAAGAGGATGCGTCCGGCGCCGATGGCCTCCGGGTCCTGCGTCAACAGCGGTCGCTGCTGCGCCGAGGCGAGCGCGGACCACGCGAGGAAGACCAGAAGGCCGGCAGCCGCCGTCACGCAGCGGCGGACGACGGCGCGATTGGTGTGCTTCGTCATGGCTCCCCATTCTGTCACCGAGAGCGAAAACAGAGAACCCCCGAGTCAAGCTGTCGCTTGTCCAAGATCGAAACCACCAAGGTCACACAAAGGACACCAAGAGGTGTCACGCTGCCGCGGTCTTCGGCGCCGTGGTTCGACAGGCTCACCACGCCCTGAGCTTGTCGAAGGGCGCGTTGCGGCGCGAGCGCGAGAAAGTCGTTGCCTTCGAGGCCCGCATCAAGTATCTGATCACCTGCCCCATCGCATCCTGCCCCGGGAAGTTAAGGAGTGTCATGTCGCCTCGTCACGCCATCGAAGGGCCAGCGGCCCGATCCGCAACCCTCCGTGCCGGCTTCGCGCTCGTGTTCGTGTTCGTGCTGGTCCTCGCGGCCGCGTGGCCGCTCGCGTCGCGCGTCGTTGCCCAGGCGCAGGCCGACCGCTGCCTGGTGCCGCCGGCCGTCCGGGACGCCGTGCTCAACGAGGTCTCCGGCGAACGCGCGCACCTGCACGTCCAGATGCTGGCCGCCAACCGGGACCGCCAGGCGGACGAATACCAGAACGCCTTCTTCGAGACGACCTACATCCGCGACATGGCGAAGCAGGCTGGCTTGAGCAGACGTGCAGGTGGACTACTTCCCTTCCCGCGACACCTGGGATGCAGAGGAAGGCGACCTGTGGATGATCCAGCCGACGAAGAAGAAGATCGCGAGCCTCACGACCGTCCCGACCTCGCTCGCGCAGGGCAGCCGGAACGCCGACGTCGAGGCGGAGGTCGTCTGGGTCGGCCAGGGACGCGAGGCCGATTACGCCGGCAAGGACGTCAAGGGGAAGATCGTCCTCGGCAGCGGGTCTGTAGGTGGAGCGTTTGCGTCGGGCGTCAACGTGCGCGGCGCCGCAGGTGCGCTCGGCACCGGCAGCGCCGGCGTGAGCGCGAACGGCGCCGGGTACACCCTGGATCAAATCGGCTGGTCGAGCGTCGCGCCGCTGCCGGGCAAGGACGGCTTCGGTTTCGCGCTCTCGCTGCGCCAGTATCCTCGAACTGCGCGACCTCCTCGACCGCGGCCAGAAAGTCGTCCTCCGGGCGCACGTTCGCGCGCGCACGTACCCGGGCAAGATGAACGTCGTCTCGGCCTCGATACCGGGCAGCGATCCCAACGCGGGCGAGCTGATCATGGTCGCGCACGCGTTCGAGACGATCGCGACACCGGGAGCGAACGACAACTGCACCGGCGTCGGCACGACGCTCGAAATCGGGCGCGCGCTCGCGCGACTCATTCGCGACGGCGACCTGCCCCAAGCCGCGGCGGACCATCCGATTCGTCTGGGCGCCCGAGATCTCCGGCACGACGGCGTTCATGTTCCAGCATCCGGAGCTGCAGGACCGTCTGCTCGCCGCGCTCAACTTCGACATGACGGGCGCGAACACGAAGACGACCGACACCTACCTCCGGATGAAGCTGACGCCCGACTCGCGCCCCAGCTACCTCAATGACCTCGTCGGGAACCTTCTCCAGTACGTCGATCAAACGGACATCCGGTCGCCGCAGGGCGCCAACGCCCAGTTCAACTACCGGCTGTCGCCGGTCGCAGCCATCACTTCCGGCAGCGATCACTCCGTCTTCAACAATGGCGGCATTCCCGCGATGCAGTTCAACTACTGGCCGGACAACTTCTACCACTCGAGCGGGGACCGCATCGAACAAGTGGATCCGACCGAGCTGAAGCGCGTCGCGTTCGTCGCCGGATCGGCCTTCGCCTACCTGGCCAGCGCCGGGGCACCGCAGGCGCAGGACCTCGCCTGGGAAGCGACGCTGAACGGCGAGAAGTGGATGGCGGAGGTGACGAGGCAGGCGCTTCGATTGCTCGGACACGACCCGGCGCGCCTGGCCGACCAGGCAAAGGCGGCACAGACGAAGGTGGCGGGCGCCTTCGGGCGTGCCAAGGGCGCGGTCGATTCCGTGCTGACGCTCGCCAAGGAAGCCGAGGTGGCGGCCGCGGTCAAGCGGCTCACGGTCACGCTCGAGGCCGCGCGAGACGTAAACTCCAGGCTGGTCGACGCGGCGTACGCCGAGCGCGCGGCGGCGCTCAAGGTGAAGCCGGCGCCGGCCGCCTCCACAGACAAGGAGCGCGAGGCGTCACTGATGGTCCCGCGCCGCCTGTTCAAGGTCTACTCCGAAGAAGCTCAGAAGCGCCAGGCGGGACAGGGCCCGGGCGGCGGGCGGGGGGGCGCAGGCGGAGGACGTGGCGGCGCACAGCCCGGGACGCCCGGCGCGGCCGCTCCGAGACGCCTGCCCGGCTCGGCGGCGGGCGAGGTCGTGAACTTCATCGACAGCAAGCGCACCGCGCTCGACATCTACAACGCCGTCCGCGCGGAGTGCGGCAACCTGGTGGTGGGCCGCGAGGAAACGAAGTTCGCGTACCTCCTGTCGCCCGACGCCCCGGACGTCGACCTGGACTCGGTCATCGAAGGACTTCAGACTCTCGAGAAGAACGGGATCATCGAAATCCAGAAGATCACGCCGAAGCCGGAACCGAAGAAGAAGGGCAAGAAGTAGCGTGCGCCTCGTCGTCCAGCGTGTCTCGTCGGCTCGCGTCACCGTCGACGGTGCTGTCGTCGGCGAGATCGGCCCAGGCCTGCTGGTGCTGCTCGGCGTGACTCACAGCGACACGCAGGAGCAGGCGCGGTTCCTGGCGGGCAAGGTGGTGGGCCTGCGCGTCTTCGAGGACGACGCGGGCAAGATGAACCGATCAATCACGGATGTCGGCGGCGCCATCCTCGCGGTGTCCCAGTTCACGTTGTACGGCGACTGCCGCAAGGGGCGGCGGCCGTCGTTCGACGCCGCAGCCCCGCCGGAGCACGCCCGGGCACTCTACGGCGAGTTCGTGCGCGCGGCCGAGAGCCTCGGCATCCGCGTGGCCACAGGCGTCTTCCAGGCGCACATGCGTGTGGAACTCGTCAACGACGGTCCTGTCACACTCGTCCTGGAAGCGCCGTGACAGGCGAGACGCCTGTCCTACGATTCGTGAGCCTCGAGCCCTGAGCCTTCCTACGGCTTGGGGCTCAAAGGGACCAGCGCCCCCGATTCGTCGAACTTCGCCCGTGCGCGGAGCGCCGCCGGCGGGTTCAGGCGCGCGTCCAGCAGGTGCGTCGGGCACACGTTGCGCATGGCCGCGAGCATCGAATTCTTCACGCCCGGGTGCTCCCGCTCGAGATCGAGCAGCAGACGCTTCACGCGCTGCCGCTGGAGGCTGAGGTCGCCGCACGCGGGGCAGCAGCAGCCGACGATGGGCAGCTCGCACTCCTTGGCGTAGGCCCGCGCTTCCGACTCCAGCACGTACACCAGGGGCCGGATGACGACGTGGGCCCCGTTGTCGGAGACGAGCCGCGCCGGCATCGATTTCAGGTTCCCCTCGAAGAACAGGTTGAGGAGCAGCGTCTCGATGCAGTCGTCCGCGTGGTGCCCGAGCGCGATCTTCGTCGCCCCGACTTCCGTCGCCAGGCGGTAAAGCACACCGCGCCGCAGGCGGCCGCACAGCGAGCAGGGCGTGTCGCCGACGTCCAGCAGGTCGTCCATGACCTCGCCGATCGTGGTGTGCTCGATCCGGCACTCCCACCCGCGTTCCTCGCAGGTGCGCCTGATGAGGTCGTGCTCGTAGCCCTGGTACCCGGAGTCGA
Organism: uncultured Acidobacteriota bacterium; assembly: GCA_963724775.1. GTDB lineage: Bacteria > Acidobacteriota > Vicinamibacteria > Vicinamibacterales > Fen-181 > CAVRWB01. Next base: position 345,664 of record CAVRWB010000002.1, on the reverse strand, counting down.
CGTTGACGGCGACCAGCGAGAACGTCATCTTCGCCCGCTTCCGCAGCACGTCGAGCATCTGCAGGAGGGCCCAGCTGTCCTTGCCGCCTGAGAGGCCGACGAGAACGCGATCGCCGTCCTCGATCATCCGGAAATCGGACAGGGCCTGGGTGGTCTTCTTCGCGAGCTTTGTTTCGAGGGAAGAACGGTACGGCATGCAGGTTCCAGGTTACACGATGACGAGGCGCTCGACCGCACGCGGCCACGTCATCGACGCCAACGCCTGCAATCCTGCGGCCCCCATCCGGCAAGCCAGCGCCTCGTCGTCAGCCAGACGCGCCAGCGCCCGCGCCAGCGCTTCCACCGTCGGCTCGGTCACGAAGCCGTGGACGCCATCGTGAACCAACTCGGCTGGACCGCCACTGTCGGTGCACGTGACGACAGCCTTCCCCGCGGCGAACGCCTCGACCGTGACGAAGCCGTAGTCCTCGGCCTTCGCCGGGAAGCACACGGCCCGGCAGTCGGCGAGGTGATCGACCAGTTGATTCGCATCAACCTCGCCGATCAGCTGCACTCGCGCCTCGAGCCCGAGTTCCCGCACCAGTTGCTGCAGCGGCGGGCGCGCGTCCCCGTCGCCCGCGATGACGGCGCGGACGCCGGCGGCCTCGGGACGGGCAAGCGCCCGGACGAGCAGGTCCAACCGCTTCAGCGGCGTGAGGCGCGAGACCGCGAAGACATAGTCGCCGTAGCGATCGCACCGGTACGCGCGCGGTGGGGGCGGCGGGTACAACACCTCGGCTGGAATCCGGCCGAAACGTTCCAGCCTCGCCGCGATGGTCGCCGACTGCGCGAAGAGCTTGTCGACGTTGTGCGTCAGCAACCAGCCATCGGCCGCGTGCATCAGCGTCCGCCGGATCCGCTCCTTTGCGACCTGGGCCGGCGTGAGCGTCGCACGGAATTCATCCCACAGGTCGTAGTACTCGCGCATCCGGTGGTTCAGCCAGCAGACGTGCGCGTCGTGCCGGACGGCATAGCTGGGATACCGGAATGTGATCACCTGGTCGATTGGCGCGCCGTCCTGGCCGACGCCGACGTCCGCGAGCCAGGTCGCAAGGTAGGCTGCGCCCTGTCGCCCAAAACGATTCTGCGGCGTGATCACCGCCTCGGCGCGATGCCCCGCCTCCCGCAGCGCCTGGACGAGCGACCGCACGATGACGAGGTGACCGCCCTCGCCGAACGGCAGGCCCGATGTGATCACCGCGATTCGGGACATCGGCTTCGTAGACTGCGTAGACTGCGTAGACTGCGTCGACTCCGTCGACTCCGTCGACTCCGTAGACTTCGTCGACTTCCCATCACATCTCGTCGCGCGAGCCGACGATGCGCGCCGGGCGGCCCATGGCCACCCCGCGATCAGGCACGTCGACCGAGACGACCGCGCCCGCGCCCACGATGGCGTCCGCTCCTACCGCCACGCCGTCGAGGATCTTCGCGCCGGCACCCAGCCATGCGCCCTGCCCTACGCTCACCCCCGCCGACCGCCGGCCCTGGTCTGCGATGGCGCGCACCGGATCCTCGAAGTTGTGACCGCCGCCGATCACGTAGCAGTACGCGGCAAACAGCGTGTTCGCGCCGATCGTCACCCGGCTCCCGGAGAAGACCTCGCAGTTGAAGCCGATGTTCGCGCCCTCGCCAACCTCGATGTCGCCGTTCTTGCACGAAAGAATGCTGTTTCGGCCCAGGAAGACGCCGCTCGCGATGGTGATCCCCGCGTTCGACTCCCCCTTCGCGTCCAGAAGGCAGTTGTCGTCGATGACCACGTCACTGCCGATGCGGATCTTGTGCGGGTGCCGCAGCACCACGTTCTGGCCGAACACCACGTTGCGGCCGCAGGCGCCGAGCAGGCCGCGGTACAACCACTTGCGAAGGGCGAGCCCCAGGGCGCCCGGGACCGACTGCGACGCGAGCAGCGTCAGCTCGTAGCGCAGGAGCGCGCCAAGCCCCGGGCGTCCGACCACCAGGCTCGCGTACTTCTGCCGAGCGGACACGCCGCGCTCGAATAACTGGTCCTGGATGCGAGGGATCTCAGGCATGACGGGCTCCTGAGCGCATTGATGAATGGCGAGTGACGAATGGCGAGTGACGATTGACAAGACGCAACGCGTCGCCCCCCTGCCCCAAATCGGCAATCGTCAATCGACAATCATCAATCGTCAATAGTCTCGTCAAATCCATCCCTTCAGCTGGTACCACTCCAGCGACCGCCGGACGCCCTCGCGGAGGCCGACCTTGGGCGCGTAGCCGAGCTCCTGGCGCGCGCGGGTGATATCGAAGGCGCGGCTCTTCGTGAAGAAATCGACGCGCCGGCGGTAGAGCGGCGGCTCGACGCGCAGCGGCACGCACACGGCCTCGCACAGGGCTCCGGCCAGCCAGAACGGCCAGACGGGCAGCCGCAGCCAGGGCGGCTTGACGTTGGTCTCGCGCGCGATCAGGGCGACGAGCTCTTTCAACGTGCCGACCTCCCCGCCCGCCAGGATGTAGGTGCGGCCGGCCGCTTCTGGCACCGTGCCGCACAGCCGAAAGCCTTCCACCAGGTCGTCGATGTAGGTCAGATGGTAGTAGATCCGGCCGCTGCCGAGGATGACGAACCGGCGCCGGGCGACGCCGCGGAACAGCTTGAGCAGGCGGCGATCGCCAGGGCCGTAGATGCCGCTCGGCCGGGCGATGACGAGTTCCACGCCGTGCCCGGCCGCCGCCTCCCGGGCGACGCGCTCCCCTTCGACCTTCGTCTCCTGGTAGATGTCGCCCGGCCGCAGCGGGGCGTCCTCGTTGGCGGGCGGGTGCTCGATGTCGCCGTGCACTCCCACAGTGCTGCAGTGGACGATCCGCCGCACGCCCGCCGCCGCCGACGCGCGCACGAGGGCGCCGACGCCGTCGACGTTCACGGCGCGGTACTCCGACGCCGGAATTCCGGCCTGCCGATAAATGGCGGCGATGTGGTAGACGGTGGTCACGTCCGCGGTCGCGGCGGCGAGCGATGCCGCGTCCGTGAGATCGGCCGCGCACAGCTCGACTCCCGCCGGCGTCAAGTCCCGCACGCGTTCGAGGTCGCGCGCCATCGCCCGCACCCGGTAGCCGCGGGCGGCCAGCGTCCGGGCGAGGTGGCCGCCCGTGAAGCCGCTGGCGCCGGTGACGAGCACGCGTTCGCCTGTTCCAGGACGCACGGCGCTACCGCCCCCCTTCCCGCAACGCGACCACGGTCACCGGCGAGCCGAACAGTCGCAGCAGGCCGGCGGCTTTCAGCGCGCGCTCGACGCCCTCGGTGAACAGGCGCGACCCGATGGCCTTGTGGAAGGCGATCGGCAGCACGAACTGCCGGTGCTCGGCGGTCACGCGGAAGCCGTGTCTCGCCAGTTCGGCTCGCATGGCGGCGGCGCGGAACACGCGGTAGGCCTCGGTTCGCGACCCGATGGCGGCCGCCATCCGTCTTCCCGCGGCCTGCAACGCCGCGGCGCTGGCGAGCGCCGGGTAGTCGAAGACGACGCGATCGCGCGCCACCCGGCAGATCTCGGCAAGGCAGCGGCGCCAGTCGGGCGTGTGCATCAGGACGCGGAGGCTGACGGCCGCATCGAAGGACCGGTCAGGGAACGCCAGGTCGTGCGCGTCGCCCTCCCGGAAGTCGATGGCGAGATCCTCCGCGCGCGCCCGCTCCCGCGCGATGTCGAGCATCTGCGTGGACGCATCCACGCCGGTCACGTCCGCGCCCCGGCGGGCAAGCGCGATCGCGCCCCGCCCCGTCCCGGTGCCGACGTCGATGACGGTGCGGCCGGCGACGTTCGGAAGGAACTCGAGGATCACGCGTTCCTGCGTCTCGGCGAGAAGCGTGCCAATCGGCCCGCTGAACCGCAGCTGGTCGAAGCGCCCCGCATGAGCGGGATCCGCGTAGAGCGTGTAGCTGTAATGATCGGGGGACGGCGCCGGCTTCGCCGGCGGGCCGCTCACGTGAGGCCTCCGGCGGCTGCCGGCACCTGGACAGCGCCAGAGAGCCGGTCGATCGCCTCGCGCGTGTGCGCCAGGTAGGCCTCGTAGCTGTATTTCGTTTCGGCGAGCAGCCGGGCGCGCTCGCCCAGTTGCCTGGCGGCCGCCGGGTCGGCGAGCGCGGTGAGAATCCCGGCCGCCAGGCCGTCCGGCGTCGGCGCGGTCAGCACGGACACCTCGTCGCTCAGCACCTGGGTGTGCGTCAGGAGGCGCGTGGCCACGATCGGCCGACCGGCTCGCAGGTACTGGTAGATCTTGAGCGGCGTGTTCGTGCCGGTGCTCCGCGGCGACACGAGCACGTCGGCGGCGTCGAGAAAGAGGGGGATCTCCTCGGCCGGGCGCTCGCCGGCGAAGATCGTCACCGCATCGACGCCCGCGTTCCTGGCCTGCACGCGCGCCTGAGCCACCTGTTCCGGCCGTCCCCCGGCGAGGAGGAAGCGGACGTCCGGCCGCTGCCGGGCGACGCCGGCGGCCGCGGCGAACAGCAAGTCGAGGCCCTGGTAGGCCTCGAAGGTACCGGTGTAGACGACGAGCGGCGTCGCGTCCACCAGGCCGAACTCCGAACGGATCCGTCGTCCCTGGCCGGCAACGGGCGCGTCGCCCGACCCGGGCGCGTTCTCGATCAGGACCGGCTCGGCGGCCGGGTCGATCTCCTTCACCGTGTCCGCAAGATTCGGACAGATGACGATGACGACACGGGAGTGGCGGACGACGAGGCGCTCCACCTGTTCGAAGAGCCAGCGCAGCACGCGCGAGCGGCTGAACGAGAAATTCGTCAGCTGCTGCGGCAGGCTGGAGTGCATGTCGTACAGGTGCGGCACGCCGGAGCAGCCAGGCGAGGAGCAGGCCGATCGCGGCGCCCTCCTCGTGCGAGTGGACCGCGTCGTACCCGCCGGCGAGCGCCCGCCGGAACGCGGTGAACGCCAGGGCGAGATCCAGCGGCACCTTGGCCCACGACGGCCCGATGCGGACGCCCTTGACGAAGGGCGGGCGCAGGCACCGGAAGACCCGGAGCCCAGGCATCGGCATGTCCCGCCCGAACGGGTACGTCACCAGGTCGACCGTGTGGCCGAGCCCGGTCAGTGCCCGAATCCGGTGGTATTCGCTGAACGGCGTCCCCCGGGGCTCGAAGAACGGCTCCGGAGCAATCATCAATATGCGCATGGGCTGTCGGGCCCGACGCCTGCAGGACGGGGGACTGAAGGAAGCCGGGACGGGGAAACGAGACTGCGCGATTATATGAGGTTGACCGCCGGAAGATCAACGTAACGCGGCAGACCGCACCGCGCGTGCCGCGCACGGAAAACTGAAACGCGTGACTGAAAAACAGCCGGTCGCGCTTCCTCGTTCTTCCGTTTTCCGATCGTTCGCTTTCCGCTGGCCTGTGGCCAGTCCCGGCCACGCCCTACCCCTGCCTTACATACCCTGCCTCCCGTTGGACTTCCCGCCCGCTCCGTGGTAACCTCTGCGCTTTGTGTGGGTTACTCCTCTCTGATGGATAGATAGCTGATGGTTCAGGACGCCACCCCGGCGACCCCCTCCCGCGCGCGCCGTCTCGTCATCGGCGGCGCCAAGCTCGTCGTCAGCCTCGGATTGCTGGTGCTGCTCTTCTCACGCACCGATGTGAACAGTATCTGGGAGCACGTGCGCCACGCGTCCGGCCTGTGGCTCGTGACGGGCCTGTTGCTCTACACGGTCGCGGTCGCCCTCGCCGCGTGGCGATGGGGGCTGCTGTGCGAGGCCCAGCGGATGCCGGTCCGCACCCGGACCCTCTTCGCGTCCTACCTGGTGGCGAACTTCTTCAACAACTTCCTGCCGAGCAACATCGGCGGCGACGTGATCCGCATTCGGGACACAGCAGGGCCTGCGGGGTCCAAGACACTCGCCACGACGGTGGTGCTGTTCGACCGGGCCATCGGCTTGATGGGTGTGGTCCTGGTGGCGGCGATCGGCGCAAGCGTCGCCTCGGGCGCCACCTCTCCGGCGTCGACGCTGCCGGTGTGGCCGTCCTGGCTCTGGGCGGGATTCCTGATTGCCACCGTGGTGGGGGCGCCGGCCGTGATAGCTCCGGAAGGCGTCGGGCGCTTGCTCCAGCCGCTCACGGTCTTCCACCCCGAATGGGTGGGCGACCGGATCAGCACGATCACCGGGACCCTCGAGCGGTTCCGCGACCAGCCCTCAGCGCTGCTGGGCGGATTTTCCGGCGCGCTGCTCGTTCAGGCGGTGATGGTGCTGTTCTACGCGGCCGTGGCCCGAAGCTTCAACATCCCGGTGGCCACCTGGCACCTCGCGGTCATCGTCCCGGTCTCGTTCGTCGTCCAGATGCTGCCGGTTTCCGTAAACGGCTTCGGCGTCCGCGAGGCCACCTTCTCGTTCTACTTCACCCGGATCGGCCTTCCCATCGGCTCCGCCATGGCGCTCTCGCTCGGCGCGCAGGCGCTGATCATGCTCTTCTCGCTGACCGGCGCCGGCTGCTACGTCATGCGCCGCCATCCGCATCACAAGAGGGCTTAGGGCTCAGGGCTTTGGGCTCAAGGCTATCGCCAAATCGATAAATCGATAAATCGACAAAATCTTCCTATTTGGTCGTGGCCTTGAGCTGCATCATGACGCCGAGGTAGCGGCGGTCCTTCGAGCCGGGCTCCGTGATGTAGGGCACGAAGCCGTCACTGGCCTTCACCGACAGCAGGTAGTCGTAGGCGCGGACCGAGTAGACACCCGGCCCGGTGGGGATCGTCACGTTCACCGGCGAGCCGGGCTCGAGGTCCACCTCGGTGCGACGGCCGTCGAACGACACGGTCACGTGATTGGGGATCGGCGACGACAGCGTGACCTTCATGCTCGTCATCGGGCGGGGCGTGCGGACGACCACGTCGGTGCGCCTGCCGGCCTTCACCCAGATGCCGGCCGGCTCGGGAGCGTAGACGTTCTCGTCGAGCAGGTAGAGTTCGAGCGCGGGCGCCGATGGGTCGCCGGGGGTCTGGTACGGCACAGGCGCGCGCGACACGTCGAGCATCACGGGCAGGTCCCTCACCATCGTCAGTTCGACCGGCAGCAGCGCGCAACGCCCCGTGGTCGAGGCTGCGGTACGGGAAGCCCTTGGTGAAATACGGGTTCAACACCAGCTGCGCCGTGAAGAGCGCGCCTCCCGCCCACGCGAGGATCGGGTACCACCAACGACTGCAGCGGCGGCATCAGGAAGAACAGCGCCGGGTAGACGCCCATGAAGTAGCGGTTTCCGGGCGGCCCGCCGCCGCCGGACCACGTATACGGCATCCACCCGACGATGACCGCCTCCGAAGCGAAGGCGGCACCGAAGACCAGCACCTGCCACGGGCGAATCTCACGCCATCGCACGAGCCACAGGAGCAGCGCCAGCGCACCCGGGAAGAAGAACGGCACGAGGCCGAAGTGCCGGCCGACCATGAAGTACACGACGGTGAGCACGGCAGCGCTCGCCGAGCGCCTGCTTCTCGAACACCGCCTCGTGAATCTCGTTGGTCGTCTTGGAGTACCCGACCGTGTCGAAGGTCATCTCCGGCGTCGTGAACACGATGTTCGGGTAGTAGAAGACCTTGCGGTTGCCTCCCTGGTAGTTCCACTCGCCGGAGATCGCGGCGTTCGTCGCGACCAGGCCGGCAGTGACCACGCAAGAAGACGAGCAGGACAGCCGTGCCGCGGCCGAAGCGCCGCTTCCACAGTTGCCACGCGACGATCGGCCCGATCGGGGCGATGTAGGGCAGCTTGGAGAAAGTCGCCATGCCGACGAGCACTGCCGCCAGGATGTCGCTGCCCGGACCGAACAGGAACCGCGTCCACCGGGAATCGCGCGCCGGCTGCGGCGCCACTTCCTTGTAGAGCCAGAGGAAGTAGGCGTAGAAAACCACGGCCAGGTTGAAGATCTCCGGCGTCATGAACAGCGCGTATACGGGGACGATCGAGATACCCAGGAACGCCAGCGTGAAGGCGCCCGCGAAGGGGGCCGAGGCCGATCGCGCGCGAAGGAAGAGGTAGCCGCACCAGGCCGCGAGCGCCAGCATCAGGACGTTGAAGACGAGGAAGCCGTTGGTACCGAACGCGCGAACGAAGGGAGCGGCGAAGAGGGCGTAGATGAACGCCTTGCCGAAGTAGAGCTTGTCGCCCGGCGGGTTCGCGAAGGTCATGAACCGGACGAACGGGAACGAGCCGGTGAGCCGCCATTCGCCGCGAGGCTTTCTGGAGGAAGATCCCGTCCGGGCCCTGCGCGAAGAACGTCCAGTAGCGCTCGAGGTCCTTGCGCTCGAACGTCAGGTCGCCGTCGTAGGCGAGGCTCAAGGCCCCGGCGGTGTACGTTCCTTCGTCGCCCTTCAGGCCGTAGCCTTTGAGGGTGTCGACCGTCAGGGCCGCCGACAACAGGACGGCGAGGATGATCGCCGCGATCATCGTGTCGGTACGGCGCCAGAACGGTTGGGGTGCGGCCGCGGGCGTGTTCACGCGAGGCTGAGCGGTCTCTTGCACGGGGGATTAGTATGCCACGGCTTCGCCGAGTCGTCAGTCACAGTCGACTGTCGATGTCGACTGTCGGCTGTCTACCGCCGTCGGGTGTCCAGGAACGAGAGGTCCGCCTCGAGGACGCCCTTGCGGTGGGTGCGGCGCGACACCTCGTGCAGGATGAGGTACAGGCGCTCCATTCGGCGAACGAATGCGCCGATGTCGTAGCTGTCGGCGGTAAGGCGGGCCGCCGCCGAAAGCCGCGCCCGCGCCTCGGGAGAGTCGATCAGGTGGATGATGCGAGCGGCCAGCGCATCGGCATCGCGTTTCGGGACGATCAGCGCGTCGCGGCCGTCGGCCAGCACGTCGAGCAGGCCGTCGGCATCGGTGGCCACGATGGCCTTGCCGGCGGCCAGCGTTTCGAAGACCGTCAGCGGCGTGCCTTCCCAGAGTGACGGGAACACCGACACGTCGAACGCGGAGAGCAGGCGGGCAACGTCGCGCACAAAACCGACGAAGACGAACCGGTCGCCGAGTCCCAGCTGCCGCGCGTGCGCCTCCAGCGCGTCGCGCAGCGGCCCCTCCCCCGCCAGGTAGAACTTCGCGTGCGGGCGCTGGTTCATCACCTTGCGAGCCGCCTCGATCAGGTACTCGTTTCCCTTCGAATCGTGCAGCCGGGTGACGGTGCCGAGGAGGAAGTCGCCCGGCGAGGCTCCGATCTCCCGACGCACCTCGGCGATCTCCTCGCGGGTTCGTTCGCGGCTGAACTCGTCGAGCGGCGCACCGAGATAAACGACCTTGACCTTTCGGGCCGGCACCTTGCGGGCGTGGATGACGAACTCCGCGGTGCTCTCCGACACCGCGATGGCGAGGTCCGTGAACGGCTCGAGGACGACGTCCGCCACCTTCTGGAACCACGGCGTGTCGGTCAGGTTGGCGTGCTCGTGCAGGATGGCCGGGACCCGGCGGATGGCCGCCGCGGCGCGGCCGAAGGTCGTCGCGCCGTAGCCATGGAGGTGGAGGATGTCGACCTGCTTCCGGTCGATCACCGTCAGCAGGTCGAGCAGCGTGCGCGGATCGAACTTCGATCGCTCGAGGTACGTGATGTCGACCCCGAAGGTGTCCAGCGTCTCCTCGGACAGGTCCTTTCGCCGAAGGCTGACCAGCGAGACGTTGAAGCGCGCGGGGTCGAAGCGCGGGATCATCCACGCGAAGAGACGCTTGACGCCGTGCATGCGCGACCCCTCCCACCCGAGGTGGTCGCACACCTGCAGCACGTTCAGCTTTCGCGCGGTCATTCCCGGCTAGAAGTTGTAGCGAACGACGGCGCCGACCTGCGGCCCGCCCGCCTTGATGTCGCCCCACGGCATCTTCGCGGTCGCGCCGGTGTACCGGAAGAAGGCCCCTGCGCCAATCGAGTTGGTCAGGTAGTAGTTGAAGTCGAACCCGACGTGGTAGCCGACCGTCGTCTTGGACGCCGACTCGAACGTGGCATCGAGGTTGACGGCAGTGTACGGCGGCCCCGTCTCGGTCGCCGTGACCTCCTTCACCGAATCCTCGGAGACCGCGTAGATCGACGGACCGGCGGAGATCGACGCGTCGTAGCGGCTCGACGAGAGCAGCTGGTAGAGGAACTGGATGTGGACGACGTCCTCGGTATGCCCCAGGTCCTTCACGTTCATCGTGACCGTCCGCGGCTGGTTGAAGTACAGGGGATGCGGTACGACGACGGTGAAGGGCACGTCGGACGACTTCACGTAGCGCGAGTACAGCACGCCGATGGACGTCGGGCCGAACAGGTGGAAGCCGCCGCCCACCTCGAAAAAGCCGCCCTGCCCCACGGACCGCGAGCCGGTGAACGATCCCGACTCGTCGTAGAGCGTGAAGGTACCGGACGTCGTGATGGTCCGGTCGGCTGCCTGGTAGCCGCCGCCCGACGACGCTGAACACCGGCGGGGGCTCGTTCGGCGACTGCGCCGAGGCCGCGGGAGCGATCGCCAGCGCAAGGCCGCAGGCGAGCAGAAGGACATTCCTCATCATCATCACGTTCTCGTGTCTCCCAGGAAAACTCAGACAGACCCGGCCCGCCGGGCGGCGGACGCACGACGCGCCATGCTAGCACAGTTTCATTGCCCGTCGAGGCTGGCGAGGCAGGAGCGAAACGGGGGCGTACAGGCGATTGGATGGATCGCCGAATTGCGCTATCATCTTGCCGCGCCGAGTTCTGTACCCGTATTCAGGTGGGAGAGGTTCATGCAGCGAAAGGTCTATCTCTGGATCCCGGTGGTCGCGCTGGTCGCCCTCGCGGCGGCATGCGGCGGTGACCAGAAGCCGGCGAGCCCCACGACTCCGAGCACGTCGACGGCCGCCAGCAGCACCGGTGCGACCGGCGACAGCGTCGCGTTGAAAGTCAATGCGCCGGCACTGACGTCGCCCGTCGGCGGCGCGCGCCTCACCGAGGCCCAGGTCACGCTGACCTTCCAGGCAGCGACCGCGAAGTACGTCACCGGGGAGACGTTCACGTACCGAGTGCAGTTGATGGACGCCGCCAGCACGCTGCTCGAAGAGAAGACCGGCACCGCCACCAGCTACAAGATGGCGACGCAGTTCAACCCGGACACCCTCTACCGCTGGAAGGTGCGCGCCGAGTCGCAGGGCATGTCCGGCCCCTGGTCCACCACCGAGACGTTCCGCTCGATGCTCAAGCCGAGCGGCTACATCAAGGGCACCGAGATCTACGACCCGCTCGATGACGGCAAGACGGTGGGCACGGTCATCGGCCCGGTGACCTGGCTGCCTGGCCAGGGCGTGCGCCTCGATTCCAACAACAGCTGGATTGTCTACACCCTGTCGCAGCCCCTGACCTCCGGTGAAATGTCCGCCCTGATGACGAATCTCGACACGTCGGGCGGCGAGGTGAAGAACAAGGTCCTGGCCATGGGCGAGGGCGACGCCGACATGACCACGAACGATCGGCGCTTCACGATCGAGAAGCGGTCGAACGGCGTGGTCGCGTGGCGCATCATCACGTCCGACGACCAGGTCGACACGGTCGGCGCCGAACGCGTCCAGCTGCCGTTCCATGAAAACCTCGTTTACTTCTGGAAGGCCACGTGGGGCGGGGCGTTCAACCTCACGATCCAGGAGGGCGGGATCAACGGCAGCACCATCTACAACTTCGGCAAGGGCTACTCCGGCGTCTACGACCCCAGTCCGCACAATGTCTACATCGGATGCCCCTACAGCCCGCGCAGCGGACCGCAGACGAACCCGGGCATGGTCGTCCGGCAGTTCTGGGTGTCGTCCAACCCGCGGCCGAGCTGGGCACAGTAGGGTCGGAAGCCACACGGTCAACGCTTGACGGTCAGCTTGACGGCCTTGACGGTCGACGCTTGACGGTCGACGCTTGACGATTTCCCCTGGGCCCCGGCGGGAGCACCTGCCGGGGCTCGTCGCGTTTTCAGGGACGGGTTTGACCCCCCAACCGCCGGGGTCTAACATGAAGGCACATGGGTCGTACCGCTAACTCCTTTGCCCTCGCCTACATCAGGAAGGCCGCAGTCGGTGTCCCCCGGGACCTGGCCAACAGCGTGGTGTCGCAGTTCAAGCCCATCCGGCCGACGGTGCTCATCTACAACTGCACCTGGGTCTGCGACGCCCGCTGCACGATGTGCAACAACTGGAAGCGCGGCGACCGCAAGTCGGACATGACGCTCGAGCAGCTCGAGCCGGCCATGGCGCACCCGTTCTGGGGCGCGGTCGAGAACCTCAACATCTCGGGCGGCGAGCCGACGACGCGCAACGACCTGCCCGAGATGGTCGAGATGTTCCACCGCCGCCTCCCGCGCCTGCGCAAGATCGGCATCAACACGACCGGCCTGACGCCCCAGCGCGCCATCCCGATGCTCGACGCGCATCGTCGAGTTCTGCGCCGAGAAGGGGCTCCTCATCAGCATCCGCGTGTCGCTCGACGGCATCGGCGACATCCACAACCAGGTGCGCCAGGTGAAGCGCGGCTTCGACAAGGCCTCGCAGACGATCGAGGCGATGCAGGCTCGCGGCCGAGGTACCCGAACTTCCAGTTCGGCATCGCCGCGACGATCTTCGCCACCAACCTGCGAGGACGCCCGGAACATCCTCGCCTGGGCGCGCGAGCGCAGAAGCTCGACATCGTGTTCAACATGCTCCGGTTCACCGACGCCATGCTCGGCAACAGCGACCTCGAAGGACGCGATCGGCTTCGAAGGGCAGCGAAGAGGAGTTCATGCGCCAGTTCTTCCTCGATCGCGTCCAGGAGGAGTCGGTCCTGAGCGGCCAGGCGTTCATGTACCTGCACTACGCCGACATGATCGCCAACGGCTACCAGCGCACGATGCCCTGCCCGTTCCAGACGCAGGGGCTGCTGCTCAACCCCAACGGCGCCCTGTTCTACTGCGAGAACTCCAAGGCCATCGGCAACGTCCTGGACAAGGACGCCGGCCAGATCTATTTCGACGCGGAGAACCTCGCCCACCGGGCCACCTTCGAGGAGACGATCTGCCACAACTGCCTCAGCCCGTGCCAGGTGAACGTCGGCGCGATGAAGCAGTTCGTCCCGTACGCGAAGTTCCTGGTGCGCGCCTACCAGATCAAGCGCGACCCGTCCCGACACCTCGCTTCCGTCTCCGCCGCGCAGTGAAGCCGCGCGCGATTGGCCGCGTCGCCCGGCTCCTCGTTGCCGCCGGCCTGACGACCTCCATCCTCTGGCACATCCACCCCGCCCAGGTCCTCGAGGCGACGCGCGGCACCGACTGGCGGTGGATTGGCGCGGCCGTTCTGCTGGTCCTCGTCGACCGCGCGCTCAACGCCTACCGCTGGCTCGTCCTGCTTCGACCGCTCTCCGCCGCCGCGCACGTGCCTCTCTGGCCGGTCATGCGCATCTTCTTCGTCAGCACGTTTGTCGGGACCTTTCTGCCCGCCGGCGTCGGCGATGCGGCGGTCCGCGCCTATAGCCTGGCCCGGCTGGACGTTCCGGCCGCCGCGGCTGTCGCCTCCGTCTTCATGGACCGGATGCTTGGCGTCCTCTCCATCCTCCTGATGGCCATCATCGGCCTGTTCTTCGCGCGCGACCTCGCCACCCAACCCGTCGTCCTGGTCGCCCTCCTGGCCGCGCTCGCCGCCTGCGCAGTGACGGCGCTGATTGTCTTCAACGACGCCACGGCCGGCCTGGCGCGCGGACTGCTGCGTCGGCTCCCCTGGCCACGCGTCCGCCGAGTCGGCGACGCCCTCCTGGCCGCCGTTCAGAGCTACTCGACGTCCCATTGGGAGCTCCTGAACGTCCTCGCCGGGTCGCTGGGCGTGCAGGTGCTCCGGATCGTCCAGGCCTGGTTTCTCGGCCTCGCCCTGGGCGTGGCTGCCCCAGCCGGCGCCTATTTCGCCTTCATCCCGCTCATTCTGCTGGTGATGTTACTGCCGGTGACCATTAATGGGATCGGCACCAGCCAACTCGCGTTCCTGTTGTTCCTACGGGTGGGCGTCTCGAGCGCCGAAGCGTTCGCGATGTCGGTGCTGTTCCTCGCGCTCGGCGTGGTAGGGAATTTGCCTGGGCTGTTCTTGTACCTGACCGAGGCGAAACCGACGGAGCGGATGTCGGCGCGCAGGTAACGGCCGGACGCTGGTAGAATTCTCGCGCGGTCGATGCATCGTCACGCCCCGGGCCGTGCTAACGTCGGACGTGTCTGCAGCCGATACAGACTGACGTCGGTTCCTATGCGACGGAAGGCGCCGTTGCGCCCCCGAACCACCGAGGCAGTCCATGAAGTCGAGAAACCTCCTGCTGCTGACCGCGCTCGCCACGGCCATTGCTGCCGGTGGCTGCGAACAGAAGAAGAGTTCCAACCCCCTGAGCCCGTCGGTCGCCGGCCCGATCCCGGGGGTCGCGATCACGGCGCCGAAGCTTCTCGAGCCGGAGGCCGGCAAACAAATCGAAACGGCCGCACAGCCAGTGACGCTGCTGGTCGAAAACGCGAGCACCAGCGGTCAGCGGCCCTTGACCTACCTCTTCGAGGTGGCGCTGGACGCCGACTTCTCGAACAAGGTCCTCTCGCGCGAGGACATCGCGCCGGGCGGCAACGGCCGGACCGAGTTCAAGCTGCCTGAACCGCTGGCCGCGGAGCGGACGTATTACTGGCGCGTCCGGGCCCAGGACGGCGCCAACACCGGCCCGTACACGTCGGGCACGTACTTCTCGATCTACACCCCCATCGTGCTGCAGCCGCCGTCGCTGTCCTCCCCCGTCAACGACACGCGCATTGGCGACCGAAACCCGACCTTCGTCATCGGCAACGCCGGTCGCAGCGGCCCGGTTGGCGCGATCGTCTACGAGTTCCAGGTGGCGGTGGACCAGGGGTTCGGCCAGATCGTGTCGATCTTCGAACAGGCCGAGCAGGCTGGCAGCACTCGCCGCGGCCTCGGCTTCGACCTGGGGTACGACACGAGGTATTTCTGGCGCGCCAGGGCTTGGGAGATGACGAAGAACACGCCCGGGCCGTGGTCTGGCACGGCATCGTTCAAGACCGTGCTCGCGCCACCCCCGCCCCCCACCCCGACGCCGACGCCGGGCGGCGGCGGTGGACATGTCCCCCCGGGTCCGCTGACGCTGGACCAGGCGCGCCGTGTCATCGACGCGACCTGGAACGAGTTCCCGCATCTGCACTCGGTCTTCGGCTCGGAGGGGGAGGCGGTTGCGGCGGCCGAGGAACTGCTGCTTCGCACGATTTGGCACCTCCAACTCGCAGGTTTCCAGGCGGCCCGGCAGCGGAACCCATCCGGCGCCATCTCGAACGACAAGATGAACATCGTGATTGACGGTGGCTGGCACACGTACGACATCTTCAGCCTCGGCGGGGCGGGTGTCGCCACCAGGCAGTCGTTCTCCGAGACGCCGCCGCCAAATCCGATTGCCAGCCCGGGAATCCCGGACTAGGCACAGCAGTGGCGGGCTTCCGTGCCCGCGAGGAGTGCCGGGCCTCCACGCCCGGCGGCAGGGGCGGACCTTCGGGCCCGCCCCGCTGCTGTACGGGCTGTGCTAGCATCACCGGTCATGCTCAACGCCCGGGCCGTCTGGAAGGGCCTGCTCGTCATCCTCTTCAACGTCGTCGTCGTCCTCCTGATCCTCGAGACGACCTTCGTGGTCATGCTCCGCTCGCCCCGCCTGGTGGCCGCGTCGCCCGGCCCGTTCCGCCTCCTCATCCAGCAGGTCTACCGCCACTTCAACCGGTCGCTGATCCAGTTCGAGCCGGCGTGCGCTCGGTACGACCCGCGCGTGACCTATACGCTCAAGCCAGGTGCGTGCACGTTCGGCAACGTCGAGTTCAACAACGAGTACCGCGTCAACCGGGCCGGCCTGCGCGACACGGACGCCGACCTCGAAGGACCGGAGGTGATCGTCCTCGGCGACTCGCACGCCATGGGATGGGGCGTGAACCAGGACCAGTCGCTGGTGAGGGTGCTGGCGCGCCACACCGGTCTGAAGACCCTGGACGCGGCTGTCTCGTCCTACGCGACCGTCCGTGAAATGCGGATGCTCGACCGCCTGGACACCTCGCGCCTGAAGGTCCTCGTCATCCAGTACGCGGACAACGATCTGCCGGAGAACAGGACGTTCCAGCGAAAGGGTGACCTGCCGATCATGGGCGAGGCGCAATACCGGACAATCGGCGAGTACTACGCGGCGCAGCGCCGCTACTACCCGGGCAAGTATGCCTTCCGCCTTCTCATGAAGGTACTGCACCTGGAGGAACCGGAGCCGGACGACTTGCGGATGGTGGACGCGACGCCAGACGAGGAAGTGCGGCTCTTCCTGAACGCCGTCGTCCGGGCCGGTCAGAAGCCACTGGACGGCGTTCGGCTGGTCGTGTTCGAGATCAACCAGCGCCTCAGCCCTCCCCGGCCCTTCATTGCCACGCTCGCACGCGTCTCCCGTGAGGGCACGTACCCGGCCTTCGTAAAACAGCTCGAGACGCTGGACACCACGACGATCCTCGCGCTGGCGGACTTCTATTCGCTCGACGACCACATGAAGGCCAGCGGCCACCGGGCGATCGGCGAGGCGCTCGCCCGCCTGATTGCTCGTAACTGACGGGCCGGCGAGCAGTTGTGGGGCCACTTCGACTATAATTTGCGTTTGGCCGTGTCTGCCGCCGGGCACTTCTTCAGCCACGTTTCCGATGAGCAAACCCACCGTCGTTCTCGGTATATCCGGCTTCTACCACGACGCCGCCGCGGCCATCGTCCGCGACGGGGACATCGTGGCGGCCGCGCAGGAAGAACGCTTCACGCGGGTGAAGCACGATCCGGGCTTCCCTCAACGGGCCATCGAGTACTGCCTGCGCGAAGCTGGCGTCACGCCTGACGAGCTGGACGCCGTGGCGTTCTACGAGAAGCCGCTGACCAAGTTCGAGCGGCTCCTCGAGACCTACCTGGCGTTCGCGCCGGCGGGGTTTGCGAGTTTCCGGCAGGCGATGCCGGTCTGGCTGAAGCAGAAACTGCACCTGCCGCGGGTGATGGACCGCGGGCTGAACGGCCGGTACAAGGGCCGCTACGTCTTCCCGGAGCACCACGAGTCGCACGCGGCGAGCGCCTTTTTCCCCTCCCCGTTCCAGGAAGCGGCCATCCTGACGATCGACGGCGTGGGCGAGTGGGCGACGGCGACGTGCGGCGTGGGTCGCGGCCACCGGATCGACGTCACGCACGAACTCCGCTTCCCCCACTCCCTGGGCCTGCTCTACTCCGCCTTCACCTACTACACCGGTTTCAAGGTCAACTCCGGCGAGTACAAGCTGATGGGGCTCGCGCCGTACGGCGTGCCGAAATACGCGGATGTCATCTTCGAGAAGCTGCTCGATCTCAAGGACGACGGCTCGTTCCGCATGGACCTCAGCTACTTCAACTACTGCCAGGGGCTGACCATGACGAGCGGCCGGTTCCACCAGCTGTTCGGGGGGCCGCCGCGGCAGCCCGAATCGCCGGTAACCGACCGCGACATGGACCTGGCGGCCAGCATCCAAGTGGTCACCGAGGAGATCGTGCTGCGCATGGCGCGACACCTCCACCGGCAGACGGGGATGAAGCACCTGTGCCTGGCCGGCGGCGTGGCCCTGAACTGCGTGGCCAACGGGCGCCTGCTGCGGGAGGGGCCGTTCGAGGAGATCTGGATCCAGCCGGCCGCCGGCGACGCGGGCGGCGCGCTCGGCGCGGCCCTGTTCGTGTGGCACCAGCTGATGGGCCACGAGCGACAGACGCGGCCGGCCGACAGCATGAAAGGCGCGCTGCTCGGCCCGGCCTTCAGCGACGAACACGTGAAGACGGTCCTGGACCGCCTGGGCGCCTGCTACCACTACTACGACGACGAGACGATGCGGCAGCGGGTCGTCGAACTGCTCGGCGAGGAGAAGGTGGTCGGGCGGCTGCAGGGCCGGATGGAGTTCGGGCCGCGGGCGTTGGGCAGCCGGAGCATCCTCGGCGACGCGCGCAGCACCAAGATGCAGTCGGTGATGAACCTGAAGATCAAGTTCCGGGAGTCGTTCCGACCCTTCGCGCCGTCCGTGCTGCAGGAGCACGCGAGCGAGTACTTCGAGATGGCGCCGGAGGTCGAGAGCCCGTACATGCTGTTGGTCGCGGACGTGCGGCCGGACAAGCGCGTGGACGGCGACCGGCGGCAAACGGACCTCAAGGGCATGGACCTCCTGAAAGCCAAGCGGTCGGTGGTGCCGGCCATCACGCACGTGGACTACTCCGCGCGCGTGCAGACCGTCGAGCGGCAGCGCCATACGACCTATCACCAGTTGATCAGCGCCTTTCACGAGGCGACCGGCTGCCCGGTCATCATCAACACCAGCTTCAACGTGCGCGGCGAGCCAATCGTCTGCTCGCCCGAGGATGCGTTGAACTGCTTCCTGAACACCGGGATGGACGCGCTGGTGCTGGAACACTACCTCCTGCTGAAGCCGGAGCAGCCCCAGGGGCTGCTCAGCAACCAGGAGGAGTACCTGAAGGCGTTCAAGCTGGATTGACGACCCGACGGCAGTAGGACAGGCGTCCCGCCTGTCGGAGCGTCAGAGGAGTAGGACAGGCGTCCCGCCTGTCGTTGAATGAGCTGACATGAACTTCAAGGACATCAACTTCAACCCGGACGACCGCGAGCTGCGGATCTTCTCCCTCCTGTGGCTCGTCGGCTTTGGGCTCTTTGGCGCGGCCGTCGCGTGGCGGGGCGGCACGTGGGCGCCGGCGTTCTGGGGCGTGGCGGTCGCGGGCTGCGCGCTCGGCCTGGTGGCCCCGCGGGCGATGAGGCCGATCTACGTCGCCTGGATGGTCGCCGCCTTCCCCATCGGCTGGACGGTGAGCCTGGTGCTTTTGGCGTTGGTCTACTATGTGATTTTCACGGCGTTCGGCCTCGTCTTCCGGCTGGCCGGCCGAGACGCGCTCGGGCGGTCGTTCGATCGGAAGGCGGCCACCTACTGGGTGCCGCGACGGCAGGCCGAGGGCATGGAACGGTACTTCAAGCAGTTCTGAGCTTCGCAGTCGACGAAGTCGAGCAAGGGCAGGGGCACACGATGGACCGCAAGACCGCGGAGAGTTTCGAGCAAGCGGCCAGCGCCGGCCGGACGTCGATCGTCGGGGAGTTCTGGCAGTTCCTGGCCCACAACAAGAAGTGGTGGCTGCTGCCGATCGTGCTCGTCTTCTTCCTGCTCGGCGCGCTGATGCTGCTCGGCGGAACGGCCGCCGCGCCGTTCATCTACACGCTCTTCTAGAGACGTCGACCGTTAACCGTTTAGCGTTGACCGTCGACCGTTGAGCGTGGAGCGTTGACCGTTGACCGTTGACCATCTGTCAACGGTGGACGCTTGACGGTCGACGCTCAACGGTCAACGCTACTTGTGATAGGTCGGCGGCGGCGCGTCGTAGTCGCTCGCGCACAGGTACCAGCGCTTGTTCGAGTAGACGCCGGTCACCTGGTCTTTTCCCTTCGTGTCCTCGATCCACCCGAAGTAGTCGATCGGCGTCGTGTGCACCAGCACTTGTGAACTCCAGGACACGTCAGTCGTCGTGCAGGCGTCGCCGGGAATGGCGCGGAAGGGACAGGCGCCGCCGAAGTTGATCGTCACCACCGGCGTGCCCACGGTGTAGGCCTTGATCGAGCGCTCGGTCCGGTTCCTCGTGACGTCCGCCTTCTCGGCGGCTGCGCCGGGGCAGATGCTGACGGGCGCAAAGTCGCGCATCACCGTGTCCACGGCAATGGTGGAGTTCGAGAACAGCTCGAGAAACTGGCGTGCCATGTCGCCGACTTCTTTCGCCGAATTGTGCAGCGACACGGTCGTCGTCGCGGTGACCTTGTTCTCCTTGTCGACGGGCAGCCCGGACGCGTCCGGCGCCTTGTAGGTCTCCACCACCGTGAGCGTGATGGTCACGTCGGTCGGCGTCGTGGACGACGCAGGAGCGCTCCACGACACGACCGGGCCGGTCCCGGTGACGACCCCAGCCGTCGCCGTCCATTGATAGGCGAGCTTGTCGATCGGCGTCTCCACATCCTCGACGATCGCCGTCACGTCAATCGTTTCCCCCACGTCGGCAAAGCCAGCCGGCTCGTTCGTCTTGCGCCCTTTCGCCGTGACCGACTTGACGACCGGCGCCGCGTTTGCTCCGCCCGGCGCGACGTAGGTGAAGGCCTGGCCGAGCGTGCTCGTCCCGGTCGTGCCCGACACCTGGACGTCCACCGCTCCACTGGCGTGTGCCGGCGTCGTCGCTCGGATCGTGTTGCCGTTCTCCACCGCGATGTTGACCCCTGCCGCTCCGCCGAAGGTCACGGTCGACCCGGCGATGAACTTCTCGCCGGTGATCGTCACCTCGGTCCCGCCAAAGCTCGTGCCCGTGCTCGGCGTGAGGGAACGCACGACAGGCGCGCTGGAACTCGGGGTGGTCGGCGACGATCCGTCGCCGCCGCAACCGGACGTGAAGAGGACTGCCAGGATCAGGACGGACGAGGCCACGGCAATCGGCAGCCTGGTGAGTACTGGTCGTTCGATCATAGATACGGTTAAGGCTCAGGGCTTAGGGCTCAAGGCTCGAGGCTCAGGGCTTAAGGCTCAGGGGGCCGGTGACGATGTCCCGCACTTCCCGCACGACGTAGATTGGCTTGTCCTGTGATTCGTGATATGTGCGCGCCTGGAGTTCGGCAAGCAGGCCGAGGGTGATCAGCTGCACGCCGGTGAAGATCAGCAGGATGCCGAACAGCAGCGCCGGCCGGTTGCCGATCGACTCGTATCCGAACAGCCGCTGGAACGCCAGGTACGTCGTCACCACGCCGCCGATGCCGCCCATCACCAGGCCGATCAGCCCGAAGATCTGCAGCGGCCGCGTGGAATAGCTGAGCAGGAACTTCACGGTGAGCAGGTCGAGGACCACGCGGACGGTCCGCGAGATGCCGTAATTCGACCGGCCGTGCACCCGGGCGCGATGGTTGACGACGACCTCGTCGATCCTGACGCCCATCTCGCTCGCGATGGCCGGGAGGAATCGGTGCATCTCGCCGTAGAGCCGCAGGGGCTTCACCACTTCGGCGCGAAACACCTTCAGGGAGCAGCCGTAGTCGTGAAGTGCGACGCCGGTGGCCAGGGAGATCAACCGGTTGGCGAGGATCGAGGGCAGTCGCCGCGAGAGGAACGGGTCCTTGCGCATCCTTGCGCCAGCCGCACACGATGTCGAAGCCCTGCTCGAGCCGCTCGACCATCGCCGGGATGTCGGCCGGGTCGTTTTGCAGGTCGCCGTCGGTCGTGACGATGTAGCGGCCGCGTGCGTGATGGAAGCCCGCGGCGAAGGCGGCCGTCTGGCCGAAGTTCCTGCGGAACCGGAACACCCGAATGCGGGGGTCGCGGGCCTGGAGGTCGCACAGGAGCCGGAAGCTGTCGTCGGTGCTCCCGTCCTCGATGCACAGGATCTCGTAGGGCCGGCCGAATCGTTCGAGACTGTCGGTCAGCTCGCGGTAGAGCCGCGGAATGTTCTCCGACTCGTTCTTGATGGGGACGACGATGGAAAGCTCGGGAATCATGCCTGTTGGCCGCTGAATTATACCTTACCGCCCGACGGACCCCGACGCGACTGCCACCAGATGTAGGCGACCCCGGCGACGAGCACCGCGACCGCGGCCACCAGGGCCGCCTCTTTCCCGTGGTCCCTGACATAGGAAATGGCCTCTTCGCCGTACATCACGGCGAGCCACCCCTCCACCAGGTACCGGACGCCGCGCCCGACGGCGATGGCAAGCGCGAACTTGCGCCACGGCACCCGCGCGACGCCGGCCAGCAGCACGAAGATCTTGAACGGCGCGGGCGGCGGCAGGATGGCCGGGACCATCAGCGCGAGAACGCCATGGCGCTGGAAGGTCGCCATCCCCTTCTCGATGTGGCGCTCGTGGAACCAGCGCCGCATGACCGCCTCGCCGCCCTTCCAGGCCAGCCAGTAGAGTACGAAGCAGCCGGCCAGGGAGCCGAGCGTCGCCATCGACGCGTAGTACAGCAAGCGCTCCTTGTGCCGGGTGACCATCCAGACGACCAGGATGTCGTTGATCTCCGGCAGCGACAGAAACGACGCGTCGATGAACGCGATCACGAACAAGCCAGGGCCGCCGACGGCCAGCGCGAAGCCTTGGGCCCATGAGACGATTCGGTTCATGTACGCTAGAGTTGAAGGGGGCCCGACCGAAGTCGCGCCGTGCCGCCGGGAGATTGCGACATCAGCCACCTCACGCGCCAGACGCCGGATCCGTGCATTATACCTGAGGACAGTCCGGGACTCCCGGCCGTGGACGATCGCACGGCGCGGCTTCTCGGCCTGGCGGCGATCCTGGCCGGCTGCTATGCCGCCTGGTTCTACCACCAGGCCGGCCTCACCCTGAGCCACTACGATGCCAAGGCGCACCTGGTCGTCGCGCGCCGAGTCATCGACAGCCTGACCCCGGGCTGGCGCCAGATCGGTGCCGTCTGGCTGCCGCTGCCCCACCTGCTGAACCTGCTTCCCGTCCAACTCGATGTCTTCTATCGCACGGGCGCCTTCGCGGTCGGCATGTCCGTCGCCTGCTTTGGCCTGATGGTCTACGCGTGCGCCCGCCTGGTCATCCAGGTCACCGGGTCGGGACTCGCGGCGGCAGCCGGCGTCACGGCGGTGGCGCTCAACCCGGACATGCTCTACCTCCAGGCGACGCCGATGACCGAGCCGCTGCTCCTCGCGCTCACGACGCTGGGCATCGCGCTGCTGGCCCGGTGGGTGGGTTCCGGACACCGGCGCCATGGGCACGCGGCAGGGCTCGTGATCGCGGCCGCCTGTTGGACCCGATACGAGGCGTGGCCGCTCACGGCGGCCGCGCTCGTCATGGCCCTCCTGGCGTTCTGGCGCCGCGGGGTGCCCTTCGCCTCCGCCGCGACGGAGGTGATGAGGGTTGCGGCCTACCCGGCCGCCGCAGGCCTGCTGTTCCTGCTTCAGAGCCGGCTCACGGTCGGCCACTGGTTCGTGACCGGCGGCTTTTACGTCCCCGACAACGGCGACATGGGACGCCCGTTCAAGGCGCTCGGATCGATCTGGTGGGCCAGCCACCAGTTGAACGGCTACGGCGTCCTCCTGTTCGCGGTCGCGGGTGCGCTGCTGACCGCGCTGACCGGGCTGACCAGGCGCGCCCACGCGCCTGCGTTGGTGGTGCTCGCGCTTGCGGCGACCGCCGCGCTGCCCTGGTACGCCTTCTGCAGCGGCCATCCGTTCCGCTTCCGCTACATGGTCCCCCTCGTGCCGGCCCTCGCGGTCTACGCCGGGTGCGGCGTGGGTCTCCTGCCCGGCCGCCTGCGAGCCGCGGCTGCCGCCGCCCTGGTCCTGCTCGTTCTCGTCGGGACCCGCCCGCTCTCGGCGACGGCGCCCATGGTGCTCGAGGCTCAACTCGATCGTCAGCACAGCGTGGCGCGCCGCACCGTCACCGCGTACCTGGTGGCGCACCGGCGCGGCGACGGCAAGATCCTCGCGAGCTTCGGCTCCCTCTCGCACTACGTCCAGGAACTGTCACGCGACGGTTTACGCGTCCGCGACTTCGTGCACGAGGGTAACGGCGACCTGTGGACGGCAACCGTCGCACGCCCGCGATCCCATGTCGATTGGATACTGGTGGAAGAACTCGCGGAGGGCGGCGACGTGCTGGCCCGCCGCGCGTGGGGCGACCGCGCCTTCACCGAGGGCTTCAGGCGGGTCGCGGAGGGGGGCGGCGTCGCGCTCTACGAAAGGACGGAACTGAGAAGTGAGAAGGTAGAACTGAGACGATAGAAGTTCCTCGTTCTCCGTTCTACGTTCTCACTTGATCTTCCGCCGCGTCAGAACCGGAAGATCACCGATGCCTGGTACGTGAACCCACCGAGGTCGATCTTCGAGCCGTTGAACTCGTTGCGGTCCAGCGACCCTTCGCCCCACTGGTAACGGATCTCGCCGCCGAAGGCGAACCCCGTGGACGCCGCGAATCGCACGCCGCCAGCCACGACCGGCCCGACCGCCGTGCCGCTCCCCACGAAGCTGTCCCGGAAAATGTCGCCGTTCGCGTCGATGAACTCGCCGGTCTCCGAGTACCGCCACGGCAGGATGCCGATGCCGGCGCCGAAGTACGGCTGAACGGCCGACCGGCGGCCGAGCGGGAGGAAGCGGGCCATCGCCGTGATCGGCACGATGCGCAGCTTGAACTCCTGGGGGATCTCGGCGCCGTTGGCGTTGACGTAATCGAGGTAGACGGCCGGGACGCTGTCCTGGTAGTACCCCACTCCGAAGCCCGCCTCGAACACCTGGCCGATCGGCACCAGCCACTCGCCGCTGAACGTGAAGCTGTCGAACTCCCTGATGTTGAACGCGTGGTAGTTGAGATCCTGCACCAGCACGTCGTCCGCTACCCGCGCATCGACGCTCCTCGGCGTGAAGGCCCCGAAGTTGATGGCGATCGACTGCTGCGCGGCGGCGGCGCCGGGCATCAGGACGATCGCGGTCACCGCCAGCACAACTGCCAGCATCGTCTTCCGAAACATGATGGCGTCTCCTCGAATGGCCGCTCACCCGGGTTCGGCCGGGCGGCTCTGCGCCGGGAAGAGCACGAAGAGTGCCAGCCCGCGCCGCGAATTCCGGCCGCGAATTGCGGTGTTTCTGACGGCGCGTGTCCTACTCAGGTGTCACTGCGTCCCGTCGGGCGAACGCCGCCCCGCGGTCCGTGTGGCCCGCCACTCGGCGATCGTGGCGAGAAGCGTGTCGTGCAGGACACCGTTCGAGGCGAGCATCTCGCGCCCCCAGACGTCGAAGGGCGCGCCGTCCATCGCGCTCATGCGGCCGCCGGCCTCCTCGACGATCAGGGCGCCAGCTGCCATGTCCCAGGGTTTCAGGTGCTGCTCCCAGAAGGCATCGAAGCGGCCGGCCGCGACGTAGCACAGATCGAGCGCGGCGGATCCCAGCCGACGCACGGCCTGCGCCCGGCCGAGGAAGGCGCCGAACAGGCTGACGAGCTCCTCTGCCGCTTCGTGAACGGTGTAGGCGAACCCGGTCACCAGGAGCGCATCGACCACTCGATCGATCGACGAGACGGCCAGCGGCGCACCATTCAGGTACGCGCCGCCGCCGCGGGTCGCGGTGAACAGCTCGCGGCGGGCCGGGTCGTAGACGGCGGCCACGGCGATCCGTCCCTCGATCTGGAGCGCCAGCGACGAACAGAAGATCGGGAGGCCGTGCGCGTAGTTGGTCGTGCCGTCGAGTGGGTCGAAGATCCAGCAGTGGCGGCGCGGCGCCGCCTCCTGGCCCCCGAGTTCCTCGGCCACCACCTGGTGATCCGGAAAGCGCCCGGCGACCAACGCCCGGAACATGCGCTCGACCTCGATGTCCACGTCGGTGACGAGGTCGATCTTGCCTTTCTTGCGGATGGCGAGATCGGTGCCGAGGTGGGCCATCTGGATGTCGCCCGCGCGGACGACGGCTTCAACGGCGGTCGCAAGGAACAGGGGGTCGATCACGAGAGGGTCCGAATCAGGACGCGGGTTCGCGGGTGTTGCCCGGGGCAGACGCTGGCGTGAAGCGCTTCACCATGCGCACTTCCATCCCGCCGCCGTTGGCGCGCGCGATCTTCACGTCGTCCATGAAGCTGCGCATGAAGAAGATGCCGCGGCCGCTGGCCTTGAGGAGGTTCTCGGGAGCGAGGGGATCGGGAAGCTGCTCGGGGTCGAAGCCTTCGCCGCGGTCGCGGACCTTGATCACCAGCTCGCACGGCGAGTTCGCGGGGATCATGGTGAATTCCACGGTGACCATCTTCGACGCGTCGCCCTTGTTCCCGTGCTTGATCGCGTTGATCACCGACTCGCGAACGGCGACGCCGACCCAATGCTGCGCATCCTCGTCGAGCCCGAGGTGGCGGGCGAGCTGGTCGCTGACCGCCTGGACCAGGTCGATCATGTCGAACAGGCTCGGGAACTCGAGGCGAACGATGTAGCCAGTCTCGGGCATCGGCTGTTGGTCCGTCCCGCCGGCGGGACAGTCCGCACAAAGTAACACAGGCGGCTGAACAGGGTCCAGCGGGCGGTCCCGCGGCACTGATGCTATAGTGCGCCGATGGCCCCCCGAGCGTCCATCGAGGTCCGGCCCGCCACCCGATTCGGCGGCCGCCTTCAGGTCCCCGGCGACAAGTCGATCGCCCACCGCTACGCCCTCCTCGCGGCGCTCGCACGCGGCCGCTCGGTCGTCCGCAACTACGCGCCCGGGGCCGATTGCCAGGCCACCCGGGCGTGCCTCGAGGCGCTGGGCGTGGAGATCGAGGGCGACGCCACCGCGCTCACCCTTATCGGACGAGGGCCGCGGGGATTGTGTTCCCCGGCGGGCGCCCTCGACGCCCGGAATTCGGGCACGACCACCCGGCTGCTCGCCGGCCTGCTTGCCGCGCACCCCTTCGCGGCCCGGATCACCGGCGACGAGTCGCTGCAGCGCAGGCCCATGCGCCGCGTCATCTCGCCCCTTCAGCGGATGGGCGCCCTGATCGAGTCGCGTGACGGCCGCCTTCCGCTGACCATCCGTGGCGGCCGCTTGCAGGGGATCGACCACGCGACCGAGGTGCCGAGCGCCCAGGTCAAGAGCGCGGTCCTGCTCGCCGGCCTTCACGCCGACGGCATCACGCGCGTGACCGAGGCGCACGCCACGCGCAACCACACCGAGATCGCGTTGGGCCGCTTCGGCGTCCAGGTGCAAGCGGCTGGCCTGTCGGTCGCGATCGAGGGCGGCCAGGAACTGGCCCCCGCCGACGCGTCGGTCCCGGGCGATCTCTTCGTCCGCGGCGTTCTGGCTGGCCGCCGCGGCGGCCGTCCCGGGGGGCGAGGTGACGGTGGAGGAGGTCGGCCTCAATCCCACGCGCGCCGCCCTGCTCGACGTCCTCCGCCGCGCCGGCGCCGACGTCGTGGCAGAGGTCCAATCCGGCGCGAACGACGAGCCGTGCGGCCGCATCCGGGTGCGCCACGCCGGCCTCCGCCCGCTGGTCATCGAGCCGTCGGAGGTACCGGGGTTGATCGACGAACTGCCGGTGCTCGCCGCTCTCGCCACGCACGGCGGCGAGATCACCGTGACCGGCGCCTCCGAGCTGCGAGTCAAGGAGAGCGACCGCATCGCCGCGCTGGTTGCGGGCCTGCGCGCGCTGGGCGCCGACGCCGACGAACTGCCCGACGGCTTCCACGTGGCCGGAGCGAGGCGATTGAGAGGCGGCCAGGCGGACGCCGCCGGCGATCACCGCCTCGCGATGGCGTTTGCGGTGGCGGCGCTGGGCGCGCGCGGGCCGTCCCTCATCATTGGCGCGGAGGCGGTGGACGTCTCGTACCCGGGGTTCTTCGACGCGCTGTCGTCGCTCGCCGCATGAGGACGGACAAGATCTACCTGATCGGGTTCATGGGCGCGGGCAAGTCGACGACGGCGCGGGCGCTCGGCCGCCGGCTGGGATGGCGCGTCGAGGACGTGGACGAGCGGATCGAGGCGCGCGAGCGGCGCGCCGTGGCCGACATCTTCGCCGTCGAGGGTGAGTCCTACTTCCGCGCAGCCGAGCGTGAGATCGTACGCCAGCTTGCCAGCCAACGCGAGACGGTCGTCGCGACCGGCGGCGGCACCTTCGTCGATCCCGAGAACCGCGCTCTCATCCGGTCGGACGGCGCCGCCGTCTGGCTGGACGTCCCGTTCGAGGTCGCGCTCGAGCGCGCGCCGCGCGATGGCAGCCGGCCGCTCGCCGCCGACCGCTCCCAGTTCGAGGCGCTGTACCTCTCGCGCCGCGCGGCCTACCAGCAGGCCCACGCGCGGTTCGACGCCTCGGTCCCCACCGAAGAACTCGTCGAACGCATCCTGGATTGGCTCGGCTACTGAGGCCCTTCTGCTCCACGCGCCCCCGCAGCCTCACCGCGGCACGCGATGGATCGTGGAGGAGACCAGTCCGGGCTGGACGCACGGTGGGATCGGCGGTGATACTAGGAGGACGGACGAAGGTAGAAGTGAGAACGGAGAACGGAGAACTTGCGCCGGCCGTGCCGGCCGGTAGCCACAATCATCTCCTTCTCCTTCGCAGTTCTCACTTCTCGACTCTAGCTTCTCGGCTCTAACTTCTCAGTTCTACGTTCTCTCAGTTCGGAACCCGGACTCCCATGCGCTATCTCGTCCTCAGCGACATCCACGCGAACATCGACGCCCTCGAAGCCGTGTTGGCGGCGGCCGAAACCGAGGGATACGATCGCGTGGCGGTACTCGGGGACCTCGTGGGCTACGGGGCGGAGCCCAATCGCGTCATCGAGCGCGTGCGCGCGCTCGATCCGATGGCGGTCATTCGCGGGAATCATGACAAGGTGGCCGCGGGCCTGGAGAGCGCCGAGGGGTTCAACCCCACGGCGCAG
This sequence comes from uncultured Acidobacteriota bacterium, assembly GCA_963724775.1. GTDB lineage: Bacteria > Acidobacteriota > Vicinamibacteria > Vicinamibacterales > Fen-181 > CAVRWB01. Next base: position 317,234 of record CAVRWB010000002.1, on the reverse strand, counting down.
CGTGCGGCGACCTGGACCCGCGACGCGCTGACCGATGAGAACCGGGAATACCTGCGCGGCCTGCCCGCCGGCCCACTCGCCATCGACCCGCTCACACTGCTCTGCCACGGCTCGCCCATCGACGAGGACACCTACATCTTCGGCGAGGCCGACGTCGTCGAGGCGCTCATGGCGAGCACGCGTCCCGTCTGCCTGTTTGGACACACCCACCTGCCGATGGCCGCGTCACTCACGCCCGACCGCACGCTCGACCTCCTATTCCACGGTTCGAAGGACCGCCAAACCGTCTCCATCCAGCAGTCGTGGCGATACCTCGTGAATCCGGGATCGGTCGGCCAGCCGCGCGACGGTGATCCGCGCGCCGCGTTTGCCGTGCTGGACACGGACACGCCCGCCATCACGATCACCCGCGTCGTCTATCCGGTGCAGCAGGCAGCCGAACGCATCATCGCGGCCGGCCTGCCCAAGATCCTCGGCCAACGGCTCACGCTCGGACGATAAGACAGTCACAAGTGTAGGGCGAAGCTTCTGCTTCGCCGTCCGGCGAACAAGAACGTTCGCCCTACGCGTCGCTGACGACGACCCGCCCTAGCGTGCGGCCTTGACGATGATGACGCCGGGGTGGTTCCGCGTCGAGGTGGGCCGCCAGCCCTCGCGCCAACGGATTGCAGGGTTTCCGGTCGCGCCAACCGCGACTGCCCAGGCCTCGCGCAGCCCCTGGGCCACGAACACGCCGAGGGCCCGGCTCCGATCGAACGCGAGGACGGCGGCGTCGGCGGCGCCGGGCCGTGCGAACGCCGTGCGGTCCTCGACGCCGGCCGGCAGCGAGTCGAGGCCCCGGCGCCACGCGTCGAAGCAGGCGGCTTCGCGCCCGCGCGGCACGTGCCCCTGCAGCCCCCCTTCGTAGTGGAACGTCGCGCCGATTCCCAGCATTCGCGCGAGCACACCCTTCGCGAACCAGCGGTTTGGGTCCGCATCCCGGCGGCCCGGCTGCGACGCTTCCGCCGCGCCTATCGGCTCGTCGTCCACGACAGGCTTGCCCGTCCGGGCGCTCAACTCCTCGGCCACCTGCATCCGCGTCACGTGCCTCCACCCCCGGTCGCCGTCCTCGCGCGCGATGTGGACCGTGACATAGTCGCCCGCCGCCAATTCGTCGGAATCGTCCGCGGACGCGGAACCCAGGCTGACCGGCACCCCCGCCGGCACAACGGCGCGCAGTGCGCGCAGCCTCGCGGGGTCGCCCGTCTCCCGACTCTGGGTGTGCCGGGCCCACGGCTCGTTCGCGAGTTCGAGGAGGCAGTTCGGCGCCGCCGCGCACACCGCACCGATGGCCTTGACCTGCTCGTCGAGGGCGACCGGGATCCGGCCGGTGTCGGCAAGCGCCACCGCCTCCACGTAAAGTCCGCGGCTCATCGCCAGCTTCAGCAGCCGCGGCAACGCCGAGCGCCCCTCGTCGGGCGACAGCTTGAACAAAACGTCGGCCATCGTCAGTACGCGGACGACCGTGACACCGTGCGCCTTGGCCCAGTCGAGAACCGATACAGCCTGCGCCTGCTGACCGTGGGCTATCAGTTCGACAAGGCGGAAGGCGGTGAGGCCGCGCCAGGAGAACCGCGAGCCGCCGGCCGCACGGAAGGCGCGGCCATCGACGCGCAGGCGGGTCGGGGAAGAGCCGGGAGGCGCGCTGTCGGCCGAAAGGGGCAGGACAAGGCTGGCGAGGAACACCAAGGTGAGGAGGAGGCGTGCGGCGGCGAGAGAGTAGCACCGCGCTGCAGCCTCGTGCCGCCTGCCGACCGACGGCAGCCACATGCTACGGCCTGTGCTTCCTGGCCTCGCGCTCCTCGCGGCGTTTCAACTCGATAGCGAACGCGTCACGCGCGGCCCGTGAGCCCAGGATCCAGCCGATGACGATGCCGATGAACAAGACCGCCGGGATGTAGATGAAATGCCCGGCTCCCATCTGGCCCATAGAAAGACCTCGTATTGACGAATGACCATTGTCGACTGCCGATTGACGATTGGGACGGACAAGATCGCCACTCGCCAATCGTCACTCGCCAATCGTCATTTCTCGCGCTTCAGCCCTTCGCCCCCGGCTTCGCCGCAAGTCGCGCGGAGAGGTCCTTGACTTCGTGTTCGACCTTCAACAGGCGCCGCCATACGGACCAGACGTAGACCAGGAGTACGGCCCAGACGAAGGCGTACGCCGCCATCACCAGCGGCGCCGCGGGCAGCGTCTCCTGCTGGGGCAGGTCCTTCAACGGGACGTAGTCGCCCTGGGCGCCGGCCGGCGGCTGCGCGGCAGCCCGCGCCACGGCGGGCGCAGCGGCTGCCGCGAGAACAGCCACGGCGAGGACGACGATCGCAAGCCAGAAGCCACCGAGGCGATATGCGGTTTTCGTCATAGACAGGCTCTCGGGCGGGTCGCCCTTCTCGTTCTACCTTCTACGTTCTCAGTTCTACGTTCTACGTTCTACGTTCTCACGTGCGTCCTCGACCTAGTCCTCGTCCGCCAGCAGGTGCAGGTGCTCGACGTCGGCCCGACGCTGCTCCAACCGCGCCCGCACCGCGAGCAACAGGGCGGCCATCACGATGAATGCCAGCACGCAGAACCAGAACGGCCCGCGCATGCCGGGGTCGAGCGTCGGCACCACCGAGGTCGTCGGGTGCATGGTGCGCCAGATATTCACCGAGACGTAGACGAACGGCACGTTGGCCATGCCGAAGATGGCCATCGCCGCGCTCAGCTTCTCGGAACCGGGCCCGCCGAATCGCCGGACCAGCAGGTACGCGACGAAGATCATCCACATGAGGAGCGTCGACGTGAGGCGGGCGTCCCACTGCCACCAGACGCCCCACGCCTTCCGTGCCCACAGCGGTCCGGTCACGAGGACGATCAGCCCGAAGACGACGGTCAGTTCGGCGGCCGCGACGGCCAGCCGGTCTGCGGCGGCCTGGCCGCGGAAAAGGTACATCGCGCTGGCCACGCCGCAGACGAAGGCCGCCAGGAACGTCACCATCGCTGACGGGACGTGGTAGAAGAAGATCTTGTGTCAGCAACACCCCCGGCGTCGCGTTCTGGACCTTCATGTCCGGAGCGCTCATCAACCAGAAGGGCGCCACCGCGAACATCGCGATCGCCACGAGCACGAAGAGCGGGTAGATGCGTTTCATGTCGTCCTTCTCACTCCGTCATCAGCGGCTCGAACGTCCACAGCGACAGGGTGACGAACACGATATCAAAGAACGCGAGGAGCGCGATCCACATCTGGGCCACGCTCTCGTCGGGCGTCGGGTCGAGCAGGGCGGCGGTGCCGCGGACCCCGGCGATGATGACCGGAATGGTGATCGGGTAGAGCAGGATGGGCAGCATCACGTCGCGGCTCCTGGCGCGGACGAGCATCGCCGCGAACAGGGTCCCTACCGCCGCGAATCCGATGGTCCCGCCGCCCAGCAGCGACAGGAGCAGGAGAGGCCGTGCGCCGAACGGCGCGTTGAACAGCAGCGCGATGAGCGGCACGAGGATCGCCTCGACGATGGCCAACAGCAGGACGATCCCGAGCAGCTTCCCCACGTAGATGGCCGGCCGGCTCGCCGGTGCGAGCATGAGCGCCCGCAGCGTCTCGGCGTGCCGCTCGCGCTCGAAGGTCCGCCCAAGGGCGAGCGTGCCCGAAAACGCGATGGCAATCCAGAGAATGCCGGCCGCCGCGTCTTCCAGCGGCCGCCCCTCCTTGACCAGTGCGAACGAGAACACCAGCACGCACGCGGCCGCGAAGAAGACCGTCGTGTAGAGGATCTCGCGGCTCCGGACCTCCACCGTCAGGTCCTTTCGCATGACGAGCCAGGCGACGCGGAGAAACATCATCGATGGAGATCTCAAGGAATCGGGACTCGGGATTCAGGATTCAGTGCCCGTTTCTGGTCACTGATTCCTGAATCCTGACTCCTGAATCCTTCGACAACGTGCGACCGGTAGTGCTCGCGTATCCTGCCCGCCGCGTCGTCCAAGGCGACCAGCCGGCCGTCCTTGAGAACGGCCACTCGGTCGAGCAGCCGGTCCGCGACGTCGAGATCATGCGTCACCACCACGGTGATGCGGCCGCTCGCGCGCAGCTCCTTCAGGCGCGACACCAGCGCGGCCACGGAGGCGTCGTCCAGCCCGGTGAACGGTTCGTCGAGCAGCAACAGCCGCGGCTCGTGCAGCAGCGCCCGCTCGAGCGCGAGCCGCTGACGCATGCCGCGCGAGAAGCCCGAGACGATGTCGGCCGCCCGGTCGGACAGGCCCGCGCGATCCAGCGCGCGTTCCACCCGCTCCCCCACGCGGTCGAGGCCGTACAGCCGCGCGAAGAACTCGAGATTCTCCCGCGCGGTCAGTTCTGGGTAGAGATGGAGGTCGTGCGAAAGGAAGCCCAGGCGCGAGCGAAGGACGGCGCCAGCCTCGCGCCCCGTCCGCTCGCCGTATCGCACCTCGCCGCTGGAGGGCGCGAGCAGCGTCGCCAGGATCGACAACAGCGTCGACTTCCCCGCTCCGTTCGGTCCGAGAAGACCGAGCACCTCGCCCGCGCGGCATTCCAGCGAGACGCGGGAGAGCGCCCGGCGGCGGCCATAGTGACGCGACACGTCACGGACGGCCACACGGTCGAAATCGAAGGTCACGCGGCGAACCCCTGGTCCGTTCGGCCGCCCGGGGCCTCGGCATCCAGTTCGCCGTAGATCTTCTCGAGTTCCGCCACCAGCGCCGCGCGCCGCGCGTCAAGGTCTGCCTCGCCGCTGCCACCTTGCTTCCGCTGCTCCTCGATTCGCAGCAGCTGCGCGAAGATCGCCTCGCGCCGCGCCTCCAGCACCTGGCGCGCCGCCGCCTCGCCCGACCGCCTGCCGCCGCCGATCGCCGCCCACGCACCGGCGCCGAGCAGCAGGACCGCGAGCGCCAGGGCGACGTTTCGAGGCCAAGTCGGGTGGTGCGGGATACCCGTGACGTCGAACGCGAAGACCTGGCCGGCCTTCAGCGCCGGTCCCATGCCGGCCACGAAGGGCCGTCCCCCGTCGGTCGACTCGCGCACGTTGGGCAGCTGCGGGGACGACAACCCCATTGCCCCCGCCTTCTCGACGATCACCGTCGGCTGAGGGTAATCGGCGGGAAGCGACAGCCGAACGTGCGCCGTGTCGCCCGGAGGCAGCTGAAAGGCAACCTGCACCGAGGTCGACCCGGGCGGAAACGGACCGTTCACGGTCACGCGCGGACCCTTCGCCGTTGCCGCGGGCGACGAGCCTTCGACGACCGACGTGTTCTGCGCGCCGGCCGGCATGTCGAAGACCAGCGGCGCCGCTGTCTTCACGGGAGCGGCGCTTGCGTTCACGATGTCGAGCAGGTAGAAGACCTGCAGCACTTCGTCTTCGAACTGAACGATGGCCCGCGACTGGCTGCCCAGCACCACGGTGCCCGGCACGGCGTCTTTCGCCATCTGCTGCTGTGCAGTCTTGTCGCTGGCGACCAGCATCAGCACGACGCCGCCCTGGGCCGGCACCTGGAACTCCTGCGACTGGAGCCGCTCGCCGTCCACCGTCGCGAACGCCTGCACGGCGGCGCCGGCGCCCAGCCCGGCCAGCACCGCGTGTCCCGTCGCATCCGTCTTGACGGTCTGCCGCTTGCCGTCGACCGAGAACTCCACGGGGTAACCGGTCACCAGGTTGGAGATCTGACCGCGAACCAGCCGGACCGAGACGCTGCCGGTTGGGACCGTCTCGGACGGCCGCGCGATCCCCGACATGGCCTTGGCGTCGGGCATGCCGCCTCCCCCGCCCATGCCCCCCATCTGCGCGCTCGCAGGGGCGGCGGCGAGAAGGCTCCCGGCAACCAGCGCGAGCAGCGCGAGGCTCCCGGCTGCCGGACGCGTGAGGTTCGCGGCGGCGCGGCTGCCCGCCGACGCTTCGCGCGCCGAGAGTTCCTTCTCGATGAGGTCACGGTACACGGCGCTGCCGCTGTCCAACTGCCGGATGAGGCGCACGGCGCGCGCACGCAGCCGGCCGGTCATCTCCTGCCAATCCGCTTCCGACACCTTGCCCATCGCGCGGTCGAACTCCAGTTCCTTGATCGCGCGCAGCACGAGGGTCTTCTCCCGCTCCAGCGCGGCGCGCGTCCGGCCACCGAGCATCTCCGGAACCTCGATGCGTTCCGGCTGCACGAGCGGCAGCAGCGTCCGGTAGACCGCGAACGCCGCGACACCCGCCGTGAGAACGGTGAGGCACACGAAGATCACGTTGGACGGGCTCGTGCCGCGCACCGCCAAGGCGGCCGCCGACGAAGCGAACAGCGTGGCGATGACGAACAAGTGCCAGGGGTGAAAGGCGGAGGCGGCCGCCACGGGCGCGTCTCCTGGGGCGTCCGGCTTCAGCCGGTTCACGGCCGTCGCACCGCCTTCGCTGCTTCGCGACTTCGGCGTGACAGGTCCGCCTGGAGTTCGCGGTCCCTTCCGGCGTTTAGTCGAGGTCTCTGAGCTCATCGTCGAGACGCGCCTCCAACTGCGGATCCGCCGTGTCTTCCTTGGGCAGCGCGTCCCCCTGGGGGCCGGCTTCAGCCGGACTCGCCTGCCCGCCATCGACCTTCGGCCGCCGCGACCACCTGATCGCCGCGAAGCCGATGACGAGCGCGCCGCTCGCGCCGAGCACGTAGGGGAACAGCCACGCCAGGCGGTTGAACCCCTTGTCGATCGGCTCGGCGAGCGGCTCCTGGCTGCCGTACTTGTTGATGTAGTACTGAATCACCTGGTCGCGGGTCATCCCCATCTTCACCAGGTTCGAAATCTCGGCGCGCATCTCGGCGGCGTACCCGCACGTGCACTCCCCGACCAGTTGGCGGCCGCACGTGCCGCACATGCAGATGATGGACTTGTGCAGGTCCTTCTCGAGCGCCGACTTCGGCTCCACCGGCTTGAACTTGGGATCCTCGACGTGCTGCGCGAAAACCGTCGGCCCCCGGAGCAGGACCAGCATGAGCACCAGCATCGCCGTGCCCGCCGGCGCGGGCAGCTTCGCCATGGCGAAGCTGAACGCCTGTTCGGGCAGGAGCGCGATCATCGTCCCCAGCGCCAGTACGCCGAAGCCCACCCAGATCCAGTCCACGAGCGGATTGATCACGACCTGCAGGCTGACCGTCTGCTCCTGCGGGTCGAAGCCGGGCATGACGATGTAGAGATCCTCCGCCGCGCTGCGGCGGATGGCCACCTGGCTGACCGGCTCCTGCTCGTGCTTCCGGTAGAACCACTTGGCCGGGTACGCCTTGTCGATCTCCTTGCCGTCGCGAAGCACCGCCAGGTGCCCGGTGATCATCTGTTTCTGGCCGTCGTCGGTGATCTTCACGCCATCGTTGCGCAGCACGTAGTGGCCGATCTTCGCCTGCTGCCCCGGCTTGAGCATCACCTGCTCGTCGATCTTGAACGTCTCGCCGGTGAAGCCGAAGAACATGAGCACGATGCCGAGGTGGACGATGTAGCCGCCGTAGCGGCGCTTCGACCGCCCCACGAGGCCGACCATCGCGGTGAGGTAGTCCGTGCCCGTCGCGCCCTTCCTGACGCCCGCCCCGCGGACGAACTCCTGGAGGATCGTGACGCCGACAAAGGCGCACAGCGCGAAGTTGAGGCCTGCGGGCCAGAACGGGACGCCGGCGAAGGCGAGCCCGACGGGGACGACGACCGCGGCGAGCGAGGACCACAGGAACTGCTCGCGGAGGTTCACGAGCGTGGACTTGCGCCAGGCCAGCAGCGGACCCGACGCCGGTCAGGAACAGGAGGATGAGGCCGATCGGCAGCATCCACTTGTTGAAGAACGGTGGCCCGACCGTCAGCCGCTCGCCGGTCACCGCCTCGCTGAGCGTGGGGAACATCGTCGCGAACAGCACGAACATCGCGGCGAAGAGGAGCACCCAGTTGTTGGCGAGGAAGGCGGCCTCGCGCGACACCCACGAATCCAGCTCATGGCGGGCTCGCAGCAACGGCAGCCGGTAGATGATGTAGCCGAAGCTGACCGTGACGATGACCGCCATGAACGACGGTGAACATCCAGGCCAACTGCTTGTCTTCGCCGAACGCGTGCACCGACTGCACGACCCCCGACCTGCGTCATGAAGGTGCCGAAGATCGTCAGGAAGAACGTGATCACGACGAGCGTGACGTTCCACACGCGCAGCATCCCGCGGCGCTCCTGGACCATGACGGAGTGCAGGAAGGCGGTGGCGGTCAGCCACGGCAGCAGCCCGGCGTTCTCGACCGGGTCCCATCCCCAGTAGCCGCCCCAGCCCAGCACTTCGTACGCCCAGATCATCCCGAGCGTGAGGCCGAAGGACAGGAACAGCCAGCTGACCATCGTCCAGCGGCGGACGGCACGCAGCCACGAGTCGTCCAGGTGGCCGGTGATGAGCGCCGCCATCCCGAACGCGTACGGGATCGTCATCCCGACGAAGCCCACGTAGAGCGACGGCGGGTGGATCGCCATGTAGGCGTTCTGCAGGAGCGGGTTGAGGCCGCGTCCGTCGGTTGGCGCGGTGACGAGGTAGGTCTCGAACGGGTTCTTGTGGATGACCATCAGGAACAGGAAGAACATCTGCACCATCGAGATGATGGCGACGATGTACGGCATCAGCTCCCGGTGCCGTTCCCTGTTCACGTAGACGGCCAGCGACCCGAAGACCGCGAGCAGGAAGACCCAGAACATGATCGAACCGTCCAGCCCGCCCCAGTAGGAGGTGAGCTTGTAGATGAACGGCTGGACGCTGTCCGAGTAGTGCTGGACGTACTTCACCGTGTAGTCGTCGGTGACGAACGCGTGCATGATGACGGCCGTGCCAACCGTCATGAGCCCGGCGACGAGGTAGAACGCGCCAATCGCGCTGTCGACCAGGCTGCGCGACCCGCGCCGTGCCCCCGCGAGGGCAGCGGCCGCGGCGTACGCGGAGACGACGAAGGCGGCCAGGAGCGTAAAGGTGCCTAGGGAGGCCATGATTCACTCGCAGACCGCGCCCCGCATGCGCGGGCGCGCCGCGGGTGCAGCGCGCCGTGCGTCCGGACGCGGCCGGGAGAAGATGTCGGAAATTCGGTTGACCTGCTGACGGTAGATGCCCCGACGCTCAGACGCCGGGTGTCGCGGCTTTCTTCTGCGCCTCGTATTTCGACGGACATTTCGCCATCACGCCGTTTGGAGCCACCTTGAAACCGTCGGCCCCGAGCGTCCCTTTCAGCACCACTTCCGCGTCGTCCCCGAACGTGTCCGGGACGATGCCGGTGTACTGAGCGGCGACGACGTGCGACGTTTCGCCGACCTTGTGGGTGACCTTGAACCGGTACTCCAGCGAGTCGCGTTTGCGGAGGATGGAATCCCGTAAGACGTAGCCGTGCAGTTGAAGCCGCTTGCTCTGCCAGGCGTCCGGGTTGGTCGCGACCTCGTTGACTTCCTTGTAATACTCGGTGCCTTCCCGGAGGGTCGCCCGGAGGAGGCCGGTGAGGGCCAGGCCGAGCACGACCACGGTCAGCGTAATCTTCAGGGCTTTGCTCATAGTTTTCTTCGCGGGATCGTCCACCCAGAATATCGCCGAACTCCGCATGGGTCAATCAGTAACGGGGAATGGCTCAACCGTGGGGCCGAGGCTCGGCTCCTCGCCCGCCAACGCCTTCAGCATCAGGAAGACCCGGGACACGGGAAGGCCGACCACGTTGGAGTACGAGCCGTCGATCCGGTCCACGAACCGGGCGGCCAGACCCTGGACACCGTAGGCGCCTGCCTTGTCCGCCGGCTCGCCGCTCGCGACGTACCAGTCGACCTCCGCTCCGCTCAGCGGCAGGACGTGCACGCGCGTAGCCTCGACCGCGCTCACGATGCGCCCGTTCTCGCGCAGCGCCACGCCGGTGAGCACCTCGTGCTCGCGGCCGCTCAGCAGGCGAAGCATGCGCCGCGCGTCCGCGTCGTCATCCGGCTTGCCCAGGATCGCCCCGTCCACCACCACCGTCGTGTCGGCCGCCACGACGACCTCGCCATCGGCCAGCCCCTGGTACGACTGAGCCTTCAAGACGGCGACACGTAACACGTAGGCCGACGGGCTTTCGCCGGGCAGCGGCGTCTCGTCCACTTGCACGGGCCGCACGTCGAAGTCGAACCCGGCAGCGGACAGCAGTTCGGCCCGGCGCGGCGAGCCAGAGGCGAGGATCAGGCGCATTTCGAACATTGTAGCGGACACGTGAGGCACAGGGTTGAAGCCCTGCGCCTTCCGAGAATCATCGGCAGCTTGTGGCAGCGGTGAGACAGGCGGCTCAGTATCATCGGAAGGAGCACGACTTTAGCCCTGCTCGGGAAATATCGGTATCATTCCTCCATGCAACCCCTCGCCACCGCGCTTCCCGACACCGTGCGCCGCCTGCTGCGCCAGGGCGAGATGTCCCAGGGCAAGCTGGACTTCGCCTGGCGAACGGCTGTCGGCCCGGCGATCGAACGCGCCAGCTCCGTGCGCCTGGCGGCCAATGGCACCGTCGAGGTGTGCGCGGCCGACGTGGCGTGGCGCCGCGAACTACGCCACTCGCAGCCGATGATCCTCCGGCGCCTGCAGGACCTTCTTGGAGCCGAGGTGGTCAGGGCAATCCGGGTCGTGAGCCGGGGCGGTGCGAGGAGCTGAGGTGCCGAGCCCACTCGGACATGCCCTGGCAGGGTTCGCGGCCGGCTGGCTGGTGACCGGACCGCCGATCGTCGGCGACTCTTCCGTGCCCGACTCTCACGGGCGGCGAGTCGCGCGGCGCGCCCTGGCGTTCGCCGCCGTCGGGATGGCCGCCGATCTGGACCTCCTCCTGGGCCGGCACAGCCAGTTCACCCACAGCATCAGCATGGCGCTCGCCGCCGGCGTGCTGACGGCCGCGTGGCTGCGGGCCTGGCACGCGGCACGACGAACCGGAAAGGTGCCAGGTCGCACCCGGCACCTGGCTGTTGGCATGCGTCACGGTCTCCTTCTGGCGGCGGGCGTGGCCGCCGCCTACGGGTCCCATATTCTGCTGGACTGGCTGGCGCAGGACGCGACACCGCCCCTCGGGATCACTGCCCTCTGGCCGTTCCGTTCGGCCTATTACCTCTCGGGTCTTGACGTGTTCTGGGGCATCTCGCGCGAACCCTGGCGGCCCGGCGCCGCGTGGCATGATGTCGTCGCTATCTCTCGCGAGGTCCTGTTGCTCGGACCGCTGGCCGGCGGGGCCTGGTGGCTGCGCCGCCCGCGCGCGTGGCAGATCCTGCCAGCCCGATCTGCGGCCGGGCGGCAGCCACTGCCAGCCTGCCAGGAACTGACTGGCGACAGCGAAAGTCGATAACCATGTAAGTGACTGCATGAGAAACCATTTAGAACACTCTCAAAGCAGACTTTCGCTTGACTTCGATATGGCACACCTCTAGAATGCACCCACTGTGTGACCTGCCTTGTCACGGTCGGCCCGGATGCTGATTGCAGCGTGACGGCATCAACAAGAGCCCCGAGCCCCAAGCCCTGACCCTGGGCCTTTTTCAGCCTGAGAGGAGACCGACCGATGGCCGCCGACGATCGCAACGAACGCAGCAAGGCCCTGGACGTGGCTGTGAGCCAGATCGAGAAGCAGTTTGGCAAGGGCTCGATCATGCGCCTCGGGACCAAGGGGGCGATCGCCCCGGTGGACTCGATCCCGACCGGCTCGATCAGCCTGGACTTCGCGCTGGGCATTGGCGGCGTGCCGCGCGGCCGCGTCATCGAGATCTTCGGGCCCGAATCGTCCGGCAAGACCACGCTCGCGCTCCAGGTCATCGCCCAGGCGCAGAAGCTTGGCGGGATGGCAGCCTTCGTGGACGCGGAGCACGCCCTGGACGCCACCTACGCGAGGAAGCTCGGAGTGGACATCGAGAACCTCCTCGTCTCGCAACCGGACAACGGCGAGCAGGCGCTGGAGATCGTGGAAGTGCTTGTGCGCTCGGGCGGCGTGGATGTCGTCGTCGTCGACTCGGTGGCGGCCCTCGTGCCCCGTGCGGAGATCGAGGGCGAGATGGGCGAGGCGCAGATGGGGCTGCAGGCGCGGCTCATGTCGCAGGCCCTCCGGAAGCTCACCGGCGTTGTCTCGAAGTCGAAGACCTGCCTGGTGTTCATCAACCAGTTGCGCGAGAAGATCGGCGTGATGTTCGGCAACCCGGAAACCACGACCGGCGGGCGCGCCCTGAAGTTCTACGCCTCGGTTCGCATTGATATCCGGCGCATCGCGAGCATCAAGGACGGCGACGTGATCATCGGCGGGCGGACGCGCGTGAAGGTCGTCAAGAACAAGGTTGCGCCGCCGTTCCGCGAGGCCGAGTTCGACATCCTCTACGGCGAGGGGATCTCGCGCGAGGGCGACCTGCTGGACCTCGCCGTGGACCGGAAGATCGTCGACAAGAGCGGCACGTGGTTCGCCTACAGCGGCGAGCGCCTTGGGCAGGGGCGCGAAAACGCCAAGCAGTTCCTTCGCGACAACCCCGAGACCACGCAGGCAATCGAAGATCGCCTGCGGAAGGAACTCGGTCTCACGCGCGAGGAGACAGCGCAGGTGTAATGGAGCTGTCGGTGCTCGCCTGGCTCGCGGCCCACCGCACGCCGTGGCTCGACTCGGTGATGCTCGCCCTCACCAATGTCGGCCGCGGCGGCACGGTATGGGCGGTGGCGGCCGTGGTCCGCGGCGGCGTGCATCGCCGGCTCGCGATGGCTGCGTGCCAGGTGGTCATCGCCGTCACGCTGGCCTGGATCATCCCGGACGCGGTGCTCAAGCCGCTCGTTGCCCGCCCACGCCCCTTCGTTGCGAGCACGGCCCTCCGGACGGTCGGCCACGAACACCCCTCCGGCCGCTCGTTCCCGTCGGGCCACGCCGCGACGGCTGTCGCCGGCGCGTACACCCTCACCGCCATGTGGCCGGCCGCGCGCGCCGTTTGCTGGACGCTGGCCGCGCTCATCACGCTCTCTCGCGCCTACCTCGGCGTGCACTACCCCACGGATCTCCTCGGCGGCGCCCTCCTCGGCTGGTTGATTGCCTGGGTCGTCGTCGGACGAACGCGCTGGAGGTCTGAGTAGCCGCGGCCCTGTCCAACACCATCTCGACGAGTCCATTTCGACGAGCCGTTGTCGTGCTTGTGGGCGGTTTGTTATAATGCCGGTTCTGTCTGTGCGGCGTTCCGCAGTGGCCAGGTAGCTCAGCTGGTAGAGCACTCGGCTGAAAACCGGGGTGTCCCCAGTTCAATTCTGGGCCTGGCCACCATCTTCCCCGCGCCCCTCAAACCTCCTGCGATGAGCCTGGGCTCGACGCCTGCGCGACGAGCACGGCGACCTCCAAGCCACAGTCAATCACAATCAGGCGCGTGGCGCCCGTCTTGCGTGCAGGAACAGGATGCAGTCTGTTCTGGTGGTCGAGGACGATAGCGCAACGCGCCAGCTGCTGGCCACCTGCTTGCAGCTCGAGGGCTATTCCGTCGCGACGGCCGCGAACGGCGCCGAAGGGCTCGAAAAGATGCGCCGTCGCCGCCCCTGCCTCGTCCTGCTCGATCTCATGATGCCGGTGATGAACGGCGAGCAGTTCCGCTCGGCACAACTCGATGATCCGGCCCTGGCCTCCGTTCCCGTTGTCTGCATCTCCGCTGTCTACGACGCGGGCGAGCGCGCGGCACGGCTCGAGGCTGTCGCCTGCATCGGGAAGCCGTTCGACGTCACCGAGATCGTGGAGGTCGTGCGCCAGCAATGCGGGGGGCGGTGCGGGTCGAACGAGCACTGACCTACGACCGTTCGCCCGGGGCCTGGCCGGGTGGCCGGCGGAACAGGCTGGCGGCGACCACCACCAATTCTCCAGGCATGACCGGCTTCGCGAGGTGCCGCTGATACCCCGCCGCCAGCGCACGCAGGCGGTCCTCCGGCCGCCCGTAGGCCGTGACGGCGAGCGCCGCCACCTCGCCGCCGCGGTCGGGCGGCAGGGCCCGCACCCGCCGGATGAGATCGTAGCCGTCCTTGCCGGGCATCCCGATGTCGGCGACCAGCAGGTCGAACGGCTGCTGCTGCAGCACTTCCAGCGCGGCTCCGGCTGTCTGGACCGTCCGCACGTCGGCGCCGTGGCGCGACAGCACCTCTCGCACCAGGTCGCGGGCTTCACCGAGTCGCAGGCCTCCACGGCGAGGCGGGCGAGGTCGACCGACTGGACCGAAAGCCTCATCCTGCCCGACACGATCCGCGACACGTCGAGGACATCGGCGATCAACTGGCTCTGGGCCTCGGCATTGCGCGAGATTGTGCGCAGCGCCCGGCGCTGCGTCTCCGCATCCAGCGACGATTGTTGCAGGATCTGCGACCAGCCGAGGATCGCGTTGAGCGGCGTTCTCAGTTCATGCGAAAGCGTCGACAGGAAATCGTCCTTCAGGCGGTTGGCCTCGCGCGCCTCGCGCAGCGCCCGCTCGCGCTCGTCCTCGGCGCGTCGCCGCGCGGTGATGTCCCGGTTGATCTCCAGGACCAGGCGGGGGCGGCCGTCGTCGTCGCGGACCACGACCTGCCGGCTCTCCTCCACGACCACGCGGCCGTCCCGGCACGTGTGGAGCAACTCCCCTTCCCACAGGCCCTGCTCGAGAACCGCTTGCTCAATCTCGTCGAGGCTCTGCGGGAACACTTGATTTTACAGGAAACGCCTCAGCCGACGGCGCGACGATGAGAACCGCGATGGTAGAATTCACAGGCTCATCCGTTGTTCCCAGCGAGGAGGCCGTGATGGTCAACCGTCTTCCTGGCCGCGCCGCGATCGCCGGCGTCGCCCTCCTGATTCTCGTCGCCGCGCCCGCCACTCGACGCACCCTGGCGCAGCAGGCTGCGCCAGCGAAGATCGCCTCCGCGGCGACCGACCCCGCGCTCCGGTTGAAGGGCTACGAACAGCACGTCGCATTGGCGGAGGCTTCGCCGTTCAAGTCCGTCACCTGGCAGTTCCTTGGCCCGCGGAACGTGAGCGGTCGCTGCGTGGACATCGCGGTTGTGACGCCGAAAGCGAAGAGCTACACGCTCTACGTCGCCACAGCCTCCGGAGGGCTGTGGAAGACGGAGAACGAAGCAACCACTTGGCGGCCGATCTTCCAGGACGCGCCGGCGACGACCATCGGCGACGTGGCAATCGCGCCGTCGAACCCCGACATTGTCTGGGTCGGTACTGGCGAGGCGAACATCTTCCGCAGCTCCCAGGCGGGTATCGGCGTCTACAAGTCGGTTGACGGCGGCGGGACGTGGAAGCACATGGGCCTCGCCGGCACCTACACGATCCCCCGGATCGTCATTCACCCGTCCAACCCGGACATCGTGTATGTCGCCTCGTCCGGCCATGAGTGGACTGCGAATGCCGAGCGCGGGATCTACAAGACGACCGACGGCGGGGCCACGTGGCAGAAGGTGCTGTTCGTGGACGACGGGACCGGCGCGATCGACCTGGTGATGGATCCCTCGGACCCCGAGACGCTCTACGCCGCCACGTGGCAGCGCACCCGCCTGAAGTGGAACGACCCGCGCACGTTCCCTGAGTACAAGGGCAGCGGCATCCGGAAGACGACCGACGGAGGCCGGACCTGGAAGTCGATTGACACCGGGCTGCCGGCGGCCAACAAGCGGGGGCGCATCGGCCTCGACGTCTGCCTGACGAAGCCCAACGTCGTGTATGCGCTCGTCGACAACTACGAGATCGCGCGTGAGCCGACGCCCGAGGAGCGGGCCGATCCCTATGGGCTGCCATCGAGCGGCTTCATCAAGGGCGCCACTGTGTACAGGTCCGACGACAAGGGCGACAGCTGGACCCAGGTGAGCGGGCTCACGCCGGAACAAAAACGGTTCATGGAGCGCCACTCCGGCACCTACGGCTGGGTGTTCGGCCAGGTCCGGGTGGACCCGAACGACCCGAACACCGTGTACACGATGGGGCTGGGACTGAACGTCTCGACGGATGGCGGCAAGACGTTCCGGAACATCCGGACGCCCGGCGGCGATCATCATGGGCTGTGGATTGATCCCGCGAACTCCAACTACCTCGTCAACGTGTTCGACCAGGGGCTCGCGATTTCCTACGATCGCGGCCAGACGTGGAAGGCTTCCGACCTCACGCTCCCGGTCGTGCAGTTCTTCGACGTCGCGTACGACATGGCGACGCCATTCCGCGTCTACGGCTCGGCGCAGGACCATGGCAGCTTCCGGGGTGTCGTGGATCTGTCGCGCGGCCGCGACCGCATTCCCGCCACCGACTTCGACGAGGCGCCAGGGGGCGAGGGCTCGACCCATGCGATCGATCCCGAGAACCCGAACATCGTGTACTCGTCCGGCTTCTACGGCACGATCTCCAGGACAGACCTCGGCAAGCCGCGCGACGGGCAGGCGAAGGAGCTGCTGCCCGCCCGCTATCCCGATGAGGCGTCCTTCCGAGGGGAATGGCTGGCGCCGACCATCCTCTCGCCGCACAACCCGCACACGCTCTACCACGGCATGCAGTACGTTCCTCTTCTCGCGCGACCGTGGGGACAGCTGGGACGTCATCAGCCCCGATTTGACGCGCGGGACGGCCACGGAGAAGGGCGACATCCCCTACCACACTCTCTTCTCGATCTCGGAGTCGCCGCTGCGGTTCGGCCTGCTGTACGCGGGCACCGACGACGGGCGGCTCCACGCGTCGCGCGATGGCGGCAAGGGCTGGAGCGAAATCACCTCGGGCCTGGCGCCGCGACGCTGGGTCTCTCGGGTCGTGGCCTCCGCCTGGGACCTCGGGACCGTGTACGTCACCCAGAACGGCAAGCGCGACGACGACTTCACACCGTTGGTCTGGAAGTCGACGGACTACGGAAAGACGTGGACCAGCCTGGCGGCCGGCATCCCCGTCGGCCCGGTCAACGTGATTCGCGAGGATCCGGTCAACCGCAACATCCTGTACGTCGGAACCGACATGGGCGTGTATGTGACGACCGATGGCGGGACGACGTGGCAGGTGCTGGGGGGCGGACTGCCGGCGACGTACGTCCACGATCTCGTCATCCACCCGCGCGACAACGTCATCGTCATCGCCACGCACGGCCGCGGCATGTGGGCGCTCGACGCCACCCCCATCAACAAGAAGGGGCAGCACGAGCGGCGGAACGATCACTAGAGAGAAACGCGGAACGGAAAAACGAACGGGCCCGGCGAGGTGCTTGTCTCGCCGGGCCCGATTGCTCTCCGCCTGCCTGCTGCCAGCCGCCAGCCGCCGGCTCTATGCGTAGAGCGCCTCGTGGACCTTCCCGACCATCTTCGCGCCGGGGTTCACGAGCGTCTTGTCGCCTTAGCCCGGCTCAGCGGTTGTAGAATGCCCTGAATCCCATGAGCACCGCTCCCCCGCGCGTCGCCTCGAAGCTGCCCGACGTGGGCGTGACCATCTTCAGCGTCATGACGCGCCTCGCAGCCGAGCACGGCGCGATCAACCTGGCCCAGGGGTTCCCGGACTTCGACTGCGACCCGTTGCTCGTGGCCGAAGTGTGGGACCACATGCGACAGGGCAACAATCAGTACGCCCCCACGCAGGGCGTCCTCGCGCTCCGGCAGGCCCTCGCCTCGCAGATCGAGGCGCTGTACGGCGCCCGCTACGATCCCGCTACCGAGATCACGATCACGTCAGGCGCCACCGAGGCGATCTACTGCGCGATCACCGCCTTCGTCCGCCCGGGAGACGAGGTGCTCCTCTTCGAACCGTGCTACGACTCGTACGTCCCGGCCGTGCGGCTGAGCGGCGGGCGGCCGGTCTTCGCCACGCTTCGCCGTCCCGGCTACCGGCCCGACTGGCAGGAGGTGAGGCGGCTGCTGACGCTTAAGACGCGGATGGTGATCGTCAACACGCCGCACAACCCGAGCGGCATGGTGTTCGACGCGCACGACGCGGAGCAGCTGGCCGCGCTTCTCGATGGCACCGACGTCGTCGTCCTCAGCGACGAAGTGTACGAGCACGTGGTCTTCGACGGCCTGCGCCACGAGTCGATCTGTCGGCTGCCGGACCTCGCGATGCGGAGCTGCGTGGTGAGTTCTTTTGGCAAGACGTATCACACGACCGGATGGAAGATCGGCTACGTCAGCGCGCCGGCCCCGCTGTCTGCGGAGATTCAGCGCATCCACCAGTTCGTCACGTTCGCTTCCCACACGCCCACGCAGCTGGCATACGCCGAGTTCATCCGCGACACCAGCCACTACGAGGAAGTGGGCCGCTTCTACCAGGCCAAGCGCGACCTGTTCCTGGACCTGCTCGGTGGCTCGCGCTTCTCGCCCGTGCCCTGCCGCGGCACCTATTTCCAGCTCCTCGACTACTCGGCCATCACTCGCGAGCGGGATGACGAGTTCGCCCTGACGCTTCTCAAGCAGCACGGCATCGCATCCATCCCGACCTCGGCGTTCCTCTACGCCAGCGAGCCGCCGCCGGTCCTGAGGTTCTGCTTCGCGAAGCGGGACGAGACGCTTCGACACGCCGCCGAGCGCCTGCGCCAGGTGTGACGAGACTCTCCCCCTGTTTCCGGTTGCTCAGCCTCGCGGAAACTGAGAGGATAAGCGGCTATGACTTCTCACCTTTCCGTACGTCATGTTGCCCTCTTCATCGTCCTGCTCGCTGTCGCGCTGGTTCCGTCGAACGGATTCGCCCAGCAGCCTGCCGGGGCCGGACCGGCAGCCACAGCTGCCCCCGCCGCCCCTGACGTCACTCCCCCGACCGACGCCGTCGCGAGCAGTTCCGGCCTCGCCACCAAAGTGCTGGCCACCGGTTCAGGAAGCGTCCACCCGACGCCGACCGATACCGTCAAGTTCACGTTCGTCGGCTACAAGAAGGACGGCTCGTCCTTCAACTCGCCGCCCAACTACACGGCGCGCGTCAGCACCATCGCCGTGGCGGGCCTCGTCGAAGGCCTTCAGCTGATGGTCGCCGGCGAAAAGCGCCGCATGTGGATGCCCGAAAAGCTCGCGTTCAACGGCGCCAAGGACAAGCCCGCCGGCCCGCTCGTCTTCGACGTCGAGCTGATCGGCGTCATGCAGGCGCCGCAGGCTCCCTCGGACGTCGCGGCGCCGCCGGCGGCGGCCGCGAAGACCAAGTCGGGCCTCGCCTCGGTTGTGTTGAAGCCCGGGACTGGCACCACGCACCCGACCAAGACGAGCAACGTGACGGTGCACTACAGCGGCTGGACGACGGACGGGAAGCTGTTCGACAGCTCTGTCCTGCGCGGCACGCCGGCGTCGTTCCCGCTCGACCGCGTGATCGCCGGCTGGACCGAGGGGCTGCAGTTGATGGTGACGGGCGAGAGCCGCAGATTCTGGATTCCCGAGAAGCTCGCCTACCAGGGCCAGGACGGGAAGCCGAAGGGCATGCTCGTCTTCGACGTCGAGTTGCTGGCCATTGACGGGAGGCAGTAAAGCCGTTTCCAGGCTCCAGGCCCTGAGACGAGACCTCAGGAGCCTGGAGCCCCTGATTCGTTTCTGCCAGGCCTGGTCGGGCTAGTCGCCTCTGGCGGCCCCGCAATTCCAGCACACGTCGAACTGGCCTTCCACCTGCTCTCCGCAGTGCACGCAGACCCACGGGGGCACAGGCGCGCTCTCGGCGGGTGCGCTGGCGCCGGTCTCTGGCATCCCCTTGTCGCCGCCGAAATCCCGAAGCACCTGTTCGGCCTGGGGCACGTGCTCGCGCGTGACGACCAGCTTGACGGCGCCGATGGCGCCGGCCGCCAGCGCCGGAGCGTCGATCCGTCCCATGACTTCGTCGCGCAGGAAGGCCTCGATGCCCGCATTCTCGAGCAGGCCCCGCAGTTGCTCCGCCTGCCAGATCGTTCCGGTGAAGACCACGACGGGATCGTCGACGTCGAACATGGGCACCTCCCGCACGATTCTACCCCGCCCGCGTCCCGCCGGCGGAGAACCGGCGCCGTGCCGGAGTTCCGTGGCGCGCGGCGGGGAGGGCGGCGCCAGAGCGTTGAAGAGCGCGATATTTCAAGATGTACCCTTGGCACCGCCATTGCTGACTCTTTGAACCGACGGCCCATCGCTCGGAGGTTTCCGTCAGCCGTTGGGGGCCGGCTGGCGGGGACGTCGGACGATGGGCTCTTTCTTCATGCCGCTGCAACCGCCGTCGCTCGTTGCCACGCTCGGACCCGCTTCGTGGACTCTCGCGCACGCGCTGCGCCGCGGGGGCGCCACCGCCTTCCGCCTCAACGCCTCGCACCTGGGTCCCGAGCAACTGGCCGGCGCGCTCGGACCGCTTCGCCGCGCGGTGCCGGACGCCGAGATCATCGTCGACCTGCAGGGCGCGAAGATGCGGCTGGGGCCCCTCGACCCGCGGGTTCTGTCACGCGGCGAGCGCATCACGTTTGCCCTCGATGCGGCCGACGCCATCTTGCTGCCCCATCCCGAGTTCTTCGCGCACGCGCGGCAGGGCGATACGATCAGCGTGGATGACGACCGCCTGCATCTGCGCGTAGAGGTGTGCGAGACGGACCGACTGGACGCCACCGCGCTGGATGGGGGACGGCTGCTTCCGCGAAAGGGTGTCAATCTCGTCCAGCATCCCGTTGCGCTCGAACGCCTGACGGCGCGCGACCTGGAGGCGATCGAGATCTCGCGGCAGTACGGCGTGGACTCGTTCGCCTTCTCGTTCATGGACGATGGGCGTGAGGCCGAGTGGGTGCGCCGGGCGGCGCCCGCTTGCCGGGTGATCGGGAAGGTCGAGCGGCGTGAGGCGACGGCCGCTCTCCGTGCGATCGCCGCGCGCGTCGACGCCGTCTGGATCTGCCGCGGCGACCTCGGCGCGCAGCTCGGACCAGCCGGACTCGCGCGATTCGTCGCCTCCGTGCTACCCCGAGACCTGGGCGTCCCGGTACTGATGGCCGGCCAGGTGCTCGAACACCTGGCCCGTCACCCCGAACCCACCCGATCCGAGGTCTGTCATCTCTTCGATCTCGCCCTTCGCGGCTATGCCGGCTTCGTGCTGTCCGACGAGACCGCCGTCGGGGACGACCCGCTCAACGCGGTGACTGTCGCCACCTCGCTGCTCCGTGATTTCCAGAGCTTGAACACCGCCGGGTAGACGAGCAGCTCGAGCAGGAACGAGGTCACCAGGCCGCCGATCATCGGCGCCGCGATCCGCTTCATCACGTCCGCGCCGGCCGACGTGGACCACATGATCGGCAGCAGGCCCATGAAGGCGGCGGCGACCGTCATCATCTTCGGCCTCGCGCGCTTCACCGCGCCGTGCACGATGGCTTCGTCGAGCCCGCCCGGCCGCGCGAGCTCTCCGCGCTTCCTGGTACTCGCTCGTACGACAGGTCGAGGAACAGCAGCATGAAGACGCCGGTCTCCGCGTCGAGTCCGAGGAGCGCGATCATGCCGACCCACGCGGCGATCGACACGTTGTAGCCGAGCAGGTAGAAGAGCCAGATCGCGCCGATCGCCGAGAACGGGACGGCGATCATCACGAGCCCCGCCTTGAAGGCCGACTTGCGTGTTGGCGTAGAGCAGCAGGAAGATCAGCCCGATGGTGATCGGCACGACGATCTTCAGCCGCTCCCTCACCCGCGACCATGTTCTCGTACTGCCCGCTCCACTGGAGCACATAGCCGGTGGGGGTCTGCAGCTGCGAGTCCACCGTACGCTTGGCCTCCTCGACCTACCCGCCGACGTCGCGGCCGGTGATGTCGACGAACACGTAACCTGCCAGGAAGCCATTCTCGTCGCGGATCATGGACGGGCCGTCGAGGAGCTGGATGTCGGCCACCTGCACGAGCGGGATCTGCGCCCCGGACGGCGTGGGCACGAGCACGCGCTGCAACGCGGGGATGTCGTCTCGCAGTTCGCGCGGGTAGCGGAGGTTCACCGGGTAGCGCTCGCGCCCTTCCACCGTCGTCGTGATGTTCTCGCCGCCGATCGCGCTCAGGATCACCGACTGCACCTGCGCGATGGTCAGGCCGTAGCGCGCCAGCTGGTCGCGGCGCGGCGTGAAGTCGACGAAATGCCCGCCGGTCACACGCTCGGCGAAGACGCTCCTGGTGCCCGGCGATCGGCCGGAGGATGTGCTCGAGGTGCTCGCCGATCCGCTGGATCTCGGCGAGATCGGCTGCCGAAGATCTTGATCCCCACCGGCGTCCGGACGCCGGTGGACAGCATGTCGATCCGCGCCTTGATCGGCATCGTCCAGGCGTTGGTCTGCGCCGGGGATCCGGAGCGCCCGGTCCATCTCGTCGATCAGCTCGTCCCACGAGATGCGGTCCGGCCAGAGGGGCCGCACGGCGGGCTTCATCCACTCGGGCAGCCCCGAGGAGTACCAGCGCTCCTTCGGCCGCCACTCGCTCTCCGGCTTGAGGACGACGACGGTTTCCATCATCGAGAACGGCGCCGGGTCGGTGGAGGTCTCGGCCCGTCCCGCCTTCCCCATCACGCGGTCCACCTCGGGGAAACGACGCAGCACCTGGTCCTGGGTCCGCAACAGCTCTTCGGCCTCGCCGACGGAGATTCCGGGCACGGTCGTCGGCATGTAGAGGATGGCGCCCTCGTTCAGCGGGGGCATGAACTCGGAGCCCAGGCGCCAGTAGGCCGGCAGGCTGGCAGCCACCGCGAGGACGGCGAGCGCGATGACGGTTTTCGGGAATCGCAGGACGAGTCGGCAGGCCGGCTCGTACACTGACGCAATGGCACGGCTGATGGGGTGGCGTTCCTCTGCCTGGTACTTCCCGACGAAGAGCGTCGTGGCAACGGTGGCCAGCCACCGCGGGCGGAAGCGTGAACGGATCCATGCGCGTGAACAGCATCCGCATCGCCGGGTCGAGCGTGATCGCCAGCACGGCCGCAATCGCCATGGCGAGGTTCTTGGAGTAGGCCAGCGGCTTGAAGAGCCGGCCTTCCTGGTCCACGAGCGCGAAGATCGGGATGAACGCGACGGCAATCACCAGCAGCGAGAAGAAGACCGAGGGCCCGACCTCCTTCAACGCCTCCAGCCGCACCTCGTGGAAGTCGCCCTTTCGCCCGCCCGCGTCCCACAAGTGCAGCTTGTTGTACGCGTTCTCCACCTCGACGATCGCGCCGTCCACCAGCACGCCGATCGAGATGGCAATGCCGGCGAGCGACATGATGTTGACGCGTGACGCCGAGGAAGTACATCGGGATGAAGGCCAGCAGCACCGACACGGGGATCGTAACGATCGGCACGATCGCCGACGGAATGTGCCAGAGGAAGATCAGGATCACGGCCGAGACGATGATCATCTCGATCGTCAACTCGTTGCGTCAGCGTCTGGATGGCGTGCTCGATGAGGCCCGATCGGTCATACGTCGTGACGATCTCGACGCCGGGCGGCAGCGACGCCTTCAACTCCTTCAGCCGGTCCTTGACGCGGTTGATCACGTTCAACGCATTCTCGCCGTGGCGCATCACGACGATGCCGCCCACCGTGTCGCCGAGGCCGTCGAGGTCCGAAACGCCGCGCCGGATCTCGGGACCGATCTCCACCTGCGCGACGTCGCGCAGGAGCACCGGGGTTCCGCCCGGCGCCAGCTTGACGACGATCTGCTCGAAGTCCGATGCGCGCTTCGCGTAGCCGCGCCCGCGCACCATGTACTCGCTGCCGCTGAACTCCATCAGGCGGCCGCCGACCTCGTTGTTGCTCTGACGAATGGCGGCGACCACCTGGTCGAGCGGGATGCTGGAGCGACGCGAGGCGCGCGGGATCGACGGTGATCTGGTACTGCCGCACGAAGCCGCCGATCGACGCGACCTCCGCGACACCGGGCACCGACTGCACGGCGTACCGGACGGTCCAATCCTGGTAGGAGCGCAACTGGTCGAGCGAGTGGGTGCCGCTGCGGTCCACGAGCGCGTACTGGAACACCCACCCGACGCCGGTGGCGTCCGGCCCGAGTTCCGTCTGGACGCCTTCGGGCAGCCGAGGCTGGATCTTCGAAAGGTATTCGATGACGCGCGACCGCGCCCAGTAGAGGTCGGTCCCGTCCTCGAAGATCACGTAGACGTACGAGAACCCGAAGTCCGAGTAGCCCCGGACGGCCTTCACCTTCGGCGCGCCGAGGAGCGCGCTGGTGATCGGGTACGTCACCTGGTCCTCGATGATGTCCGGCGACCGGTCCCAGCGAGAGTAGATGATGACCTGCGTGTCCGAGAGGTCCGGCAGGGCGTCGAGCCGGATCTCGCGAAGGACGTAGATGGCGCAGGCCACCGCCGCGGCGCTGACCAGCAGCACCAGCACGCGGTTGCGGGCGGAGAACTCGATGATGACGGCGAATCATAGAGAAGGCCTAAGGCTTCACGCTCAAGGCAACGGTTCACGCTCAACGCATGACGCTCAACGGTTGACGCTCAGTGCCGGTGTGGCTCGCTGCCCACCGCGCCCCGCAGGCGCGACTCGGAGTCGAGCAGGAAGTTGGCGGACACCGCGACCCGCTCCCCGGCCTTCACCCCGGAGCGGATCAGGGCCTGGCCATCCTGACGCGCACCGACGACGACGTCGCGGCTCGCGAATTCGCCCGGGGCCGTCTCGACGAACACCACCTGGCGCGGCCCGGCGTTCATGGCCGCGCTGTCAGGCACCAGTAGGCCCTGTTCGGCGGGAGCCGCAAGCTCCACGTTGACGAACATGCCCGGCTTCAGGGTCCCGCGCAGATTCGACAGATCCAGGCGGACCTTCAACGTCCGGCTCTCCGCCTCGAGTGTCGGGTAGACGAAATCGACTCGGCCGGACAGCCTGGCGGCCGCGTCGTACGGCAGGGTGACCGTCGCCATCCGCCCTGGCTGCGCCAGGGCGGCTTCCGCTTCGTACACCTGCGCCATCACCCAGACGCGCGACAGGTCGGTCACGGTGAGCAACTCCATGCCCGGCTCGATCCGCTGGCCGGCCACCACGTTCTTTCCCGTGACGAAGCCGCCGAACGGGGCCTTGAACGTGACCGAGCGTTCTGCCTTCCCCGTCTGCTCCAGGCGCTCGATGAACTCGGGCGGCACGTCGAACAGCTCGAGGCGCCGCCTCGCGGTGGCCGCCAGGTCTGCCCCGCCCTTCTGCACTTCGGGCAGCGACGATTGCAGGAACGTAGCGGCGCTCTCACGCGCGCGCAGGAACTCGTCCTGGCTCGCGAGGAGTTCGGGCGAGTAGAGGTCGAACAGCGGCTGTCCCGCGCGCACCATCTGCCCGGTTGCGTTGACGTAGAGCCGCTCGACGAACCCGCCGACCTTCGTGGTGACCTGCCGGACCCGCGTCTCGTCGATGGTCACCGTTCCCACCGCGCGCACCGTTCGCGCCAGCCTGCCCTCCACCACCTCCACCGTGCGGATCCCCGCGAGGCGCGTCCGCTCGGGGCCGAGGTTCATGACGTTCGGCACGCTGCCAGCCGGCCGCCCGGGGGCCTGGCCGGGCGCCTGGCTCGGCGCCGCGGGGGCCTGCTGGTTCTTCTCCATCGGCACCAGCCGCATGCCGCAGATCGGGCACTCGCCCGGCTTGTCGGAGGTGTAGTCCGGGTGCATCGGGCAGTGGTAGATCACCTTGGCCTGCGCCACGATCGCCGGCGTCGGCTTCCCGACGCAGCCGTCAATCGCGAGCACGCCCGCCAGGATGGCGGCGGACAACGCGGCCGCATGTGCGACCGAGGCGGTCCGCCGGCGGTCGATGATGGAACGAAGGCGCGCAATCATCGTGTGGTCTCCCTGCTGTTCTCCGTGCCCGTCTCTCCGCCCCGGTGCACGTGACTCCAGTCTCCGTGGTCCGCGGGGCTGACGAGGACGTCGAGCTGGCCGCGCGCCGCGAACCGCGCCGCCTCGAGCTTGGCGAGCTCCACGCGGATCTCGGTCCACCGGCGGAACTCGTCCACGACCGAGGCGAAGTCGCCGCGGCCGCCGAGGTAGCTGGCGCGCGTGGCGTCGAGCGCCGCGCTCGACTGCGGCAACAGCCCGTCACGGTACCGTGTCATCTGCGCCTCGGCCCGGCGGATTTCGGCCACGAGCCGCGTCGCTTCTGCGCGCGCTTCTGCCGCCGCATCGGCGATCGCGGCCTGCGACGCCTCCGCCTCGTAGCGCGCCGCCTCGATCAGCGGCAGCTGCTTCTGCTTCTTGCGGAAGGGCAGCTCCACGCCAACCGTGAACGTCACGACCCGATCGAACCCGCCCTGCCAGTAGTAGCCGGCGCCCACCGTCCACACCGGCTTCAGCTCCGCCTGCGCCGCCTCGACCCGCCGCCCCGCCAGGCTCGCCTCCGTCTTCCGCACCGTCACCTCCGGCGCGAGATCAGCGGCGCGGTCGGGAAGACCACCCATCGACGTGGGCAGCGCCGGCGGCTCGGGAAGCCCGAGGATCTCGCCAAACACCTCGGTCGGCTCTCGCCCCACGAGCCGGTTCAGGGTCGCCACGAGGACCTGCCGCTCGCTCTCGAGATCGGTGACGCGCTCCCCGAGACGCGTCTGCTCGAGCTGCGCTCGGAGCACCGTCGCCTGATCCGAGGCTCCCGACGCGTAGCGGGACGCCGCCGTCGTGCTGAGCAACTGCGCGACTTCGATCGCGTCGGCCAGGACGGCGCGCTCGCGGTCAACGACGAACAGGCGCGCGTACTGCTGGCGGATGGCCGCCGTCAGGTCGCACGCGACGGCGTCCACCTCCGCATGACGCTGACCGATCTCGGCCTCGGCGATGGCACGGCGCGCGTCGCGACGCCCCTTCGAGAGGAGCGGCTGCCGCACGCTCGCGCCCGCCATCGTCATCGGGTCCGAACCGAACGTCTGCTTCGGAAAGCCGGCGTCGCGATACTCGAACTCCACCATCGGGTCGTCCAGAACCGCCGCGGCGGGGAGGGCCGCCTGGGCGGCGGCCAGCCGGGCGCGCCTGGCGGCGACGGACGGCGCGTTGGCCATGGCCTCCGCGACGAGATCCTCGACGCGGGGCGCGGGCGGGCGAGCCGGCTGCTGCGCGGCGGCTGACCCAGGGAGCGCGATCAGGAATGCGCCGCAGGCGCCCCGGCCGACGTACGCCAGACAGCCACGAATGGAGAGAGTCACCGATCCTCCTCGAACGCAGGAACCGCATGCGCCGCGGAGCGACAGCTCCGCGCAGTAAGCCTTCCGAACCACGGGTCTCAAGACCCGCGCTACAGGGGCCGTGGGCTGTGGAGGAGAATCAGCAGCGGAAGCCGCTGCCGGCAAGGTGGGAAGGCGAGGCGTGACGGTCCGGGTCGGGAGGTCCTTGTCCGAGGCTCCCGGGTTCCCGCGAGAACGGAGCCACGGACGCGGCAGCGGCGACGGCGATGGGAACGCCATGGTCGCCGGCCGAGTCCGGGGTCGTCGAAACGGATGATGGCGCCGGGCCAGGCGTCGCCGGCGTCATCTGGCAGCCGCACGAGCCGGTGAGGTGAACGGGCTGCCCACCGCGCTGCATCAGGCAGCAGGCGTGCGCCCCGTCCGCCGCGCTCATCGCGCAGGGCTGCGCCCACGCGGCGGGTGCGCCGGTGAGGTGCAGGACGAGCGCGAAGGCGAGAACGTACCGCACTGGAATGTATGATCGCCCCAAACGGCCGGCCAGCGCAAGCAGCCGGCGTCTGGGCCGCTTATCGGGGCTCTTCCTTCGCGATCATCACCTCGGTCGCCTTGATGACCGCGATGGCCGTCTCGCCGCGCTCGAGCCCGAGTTCGAGCGCAGAATCTCGGGTGATGACCGACGTGAGGATTCTGATCGCCGACGCGCAGCCGCACCTCGGCCAGCAGGCCTTCGATCCGGACCTCCTCGACAGTCCCTCTCAGCTGGTTGCGGGCGGACAGGGCGACGAGCTTGCGTGCCGTCATCGCTCACCTCCTCTTCGATTGTCGTCGGAATCACCGCCTGCCGTCCACCCAGGCCGGGAGGTCGAGCAAGCTCCCCAGGTGGGCCGCCGCGCCGTGAAAGTCCTGATGCGCGGTCGACGCGCACGGGATGACCACGCACGCGATCCCGGCGGCAACCGACGCGCGGAGGCCGTTCTGCGAGTCCTCCACGACGAGACATTCCGCCGGCTCGAGCCCCATCCGCCGCGCCGTCTCGAGGAAGATGTCCGGGGCCGGCTTGCCTAGCCCCACGTCGCGACCAGACACCGTCGCCTCGAAGATGCCGCCCAGCCCGAGACCTTCGATCGTCGTCCGGATGATGGCGGGCGAAGACGAAGAAGCGAGCGCCAGTCGCCTCCCTGAGGCCCGCAACCGCTCCAGGACCTCCGGGACGCCCGGCATCGGCACGATCCGCTGGGGCAGCAGCCGAACGACGCGCTCGATCCACTGCTCGGCGAGGTCGTGCTCGTGCGCCGCCAGGCCGTAGCGCGCCCGCAGCTCGCGGAACATCTCGCGGTCGGTACAGCCGAAGAAGGCCTCCTCGTCCGCCGAGGTGTAGACAATCCCGTGTTCCTGCATGAGCAGCCGCGTCGCCTCGAAGTGCACCGGCTCCGAGTCCACCAGCACGCCGTCCATGTCGAAGATGATCGCCTGCATCGGTCAGCGCCTCGTCTCGGGCACCCAGCCAGCGCTGAAGCGGGTGCCGAGCATCAGCTCGAGCGCCGCGTCGTAGCTGCGCACGCCCTTCTCGACGCGATTCGCCTTGAGATACTTGTCGTACACGCGCCAGCTCGCCTCGCGGAGCACCGGGGTCGCCTTGGAGAGGCGATCGGCGATGGCCGCGAGGTCCGCACGCACGCCGGGGCTCAACGTCTTCACCGCCGCTTGCCGGTCCTCGCGCGAGAGCGCGGGCAGGACCTGCCACAACAGCGCCAGCTGCCCGCTGTACTCGGCGGCCGGCGGTCCCTGGAGGCAGACGAGCCACCCGATGAAGTTCGCCTCGGACTCGTCCGCGTACCCGGCGAGGTGAGCCCATTCGTGCGCGGTCACGAACGGCCGCTCGATCGGGAGGATCGACGAATTGACGAGTGTCTCCAGGAAGAACGGGTCCGTCATCCCGTCCACGCCCGAACGCGCGAACCACCCGCTCAGCAGCGTCCGCTTCGGCCGGCCGGGGATTGCAGGGACGACCGGCGCCAGTTGCTGCTGCACGCGATCGAACGAGGGCGACAGTAGCGGCACCACCGCAGGCCAAGCCGGCCCCTCGGGCGCCGCCGCACGCAGATCGTTCGCTCGCGCAATCGCCCGCCTGCCCAGTTCTCGTGTGGCGGCCTCCGTCACGCGGTCGCGCGAGAACGAGAGTCGGGATGCCAGCGGCGCGCGCCGGTAGTTCAGTCCCCACGCGGCGAGGAAGACGAGGTAGACGACCGCGGCCGCGGTGGCCCAACGCAGCAGCAGCATCCCGCAGGCGCGCACGCCGCCGTCTTTGCGCCAGCGGCGGGGCAAGCCGGCAAGGGACACGACCACCCAGACGGCCGCCACGGCGAGGAGCGCGTCGAAGAGCGCAAACGGCACCTGGTTGGAGGCGGATGTGAGCGCGCGCTGAAAAGAGAGATAGACCCGGCGCGAGTACGACGCGTCGACCCACGAGGCGGGCAGCGGGACGACGGCCGCGCAGACGGCGGCGAGGATGAGGGCGACCCTGCGGATCAACTGCGTTTGAGGATGCGCGAAAAGGCCATCGCCATCGCGGTGTCGGCCGCCGGCGCCTTCTGCGGCGGCGGCGCGGCAGCCGGACGCTTCCGCCCCGCGGACTTCCCGCCCGCCTCTCGCGGCTGGCGCGGCGCGGCGGCGCGCGCGGCGCCCGGCGCCGGCTTCTTCTCGAAGCGCATGGTGAGCGCCACGCGCTTGCGCTCGAGGTCCACCTCGAGCACCTTCACCTTGACGATGTCGCCCGCGCGGACGACCTCGTGCGGATCCTTCACGAACCGGTCGGCGAGGCGCGACACGTGCACGAGGCCGTCCTGGTGCACGCCGACGTCGACGAACGCGCCGAAGCTCGCGACGTTGGTCACCACGCCTTCCAAGACCATCCCCGGCTTGAGGTCAGCGAGATCGTCGATCCCCTCCTGGAAGCTGGCCAGCCGGAAGGGCGGCCGGGGATCGCACGACGGGATGCGCAGCTCCGACACGATGTCGGCGAGCGTCGGCGAGGCCAACGCGATCGTCCACGAACGGCTCGAGGTCCAGCCCGCCCAGCACCTCGTCGTTGCCGATCAGCTCGGTGACGCCGCAGCCGGCAGCGGCCGGCCATCCGCTCCACTACGCCATAGGCTTCCGGGTGGATGCGCGTGGCGTCGAGCAACTGCTCGCCACCCGTCACGCGGATGAACCCCGCCGCCTGCTCGTAGATCCGGTCGCTGATGCCCGGCACCTTCCGCAGGTCTTCACGGGTGTGAAACGGCCCCGCGGTCGTTCGCACCGCGGCGACATTGTCCGAGAGCCGGTGGTTCAAGCCGGCCACGCGGCCGAGCAGCGCCGAGCTTGCCGTGTTCAGGTCGACGCCGACCTCGTTGACGCAGTTCTCGACGATGGCGCCGAGGGCACGCGAGAGGTGCGCCTGGTTGACGTCGTGCTGGTACTGCCCCACGCCAATCGTCCGCGGCTCGACCTTGGCCAGCTCCGCGAGCGGATCCTGCAACCGGCGGGCGATGCTCACGGCCGCGCGAACGGGCACGTCCAGGCCGGCGAGCTCCCGCGCCGCAAGGCGCGACGAGGCGTACGCGGAGGCACCCGCCTCCGACACGATGACCTTGCTGAAGCGCAGCTCGGGCCGCCGCCGCGCGATGTCCGACAGCAGGCGGTCGGTCTCGCGCGACCCGGTGCCGTTGCCGATCGCCACCAGCTCGACGCCGTGCCGCTCGATCAGGCCGCCGAGCGCGTCGACCGCCTGGTCCCACTCGTTCTTCGGCTGGTGCGGGTACAGCGTCGCGTGCTCCAGCACGGTTCCCGCCTGGTCGACCACCGCGGCCTTGACGCCGGTGCGGAGGCCCGGGTCGAGGCCGAGCACCACGCGCGGGCCGGCCGGCGCCGCCATGAGCAGATCGTTGAGGCTGCGGGCGTACTGGTGGATCGCGTCGCGCTCGGCGCGCTCCCGGAGCATGCCCTCGATCTCCACCTGCACGTAGGGAAAGACCTTCATCTTCCAGGCGCGGCGGACCGTGTCGTTCAGCCAGGCGTCCGCCGGCCGGCCCTCCTGCAGGATGCCGAACTGCTCGGCGATCATCTGCTCGGGCACGCTCGGCGGCTCGCGCACCGGATCGGGCCGCGGGGCAGCGACGGATGCCGCGGACGGCGCGGAAGTCGCATCCTCGACACCCTCGCCCGGCGCGGTCTCCGGCGCCTCGTTGGCATCGGCGGGTGGCGGCGGGGCTGGCGCCTGCGCCTGCGCCTGCGGCGCCGGCAGCTGAACGGGCGCAGGCAGCGAGAGGACCAGCCGAAGAATGCCTTCCTTCCGGCCGCGGAACAGCGCCAGCATCCGGTGGGGCGCGATCGCCGCGACCGGCTCGATGAACGAGAAGAACTCCGCGAACTTCGCGCCCTTCTCCTGCCGCCCCTCCACCACCCTCGACTGCAGCGTCGCGTGATCGCCGACGTGATGCCGGATGCGATCCAGGAGATCCGGCGCCTCGGAGAAGCGTTCGAGCAGGATCCAGCGCGCACCGTCGAGCGCGGCCAGGCGGTCGGGCACGCCCTTCTCGGCGTTCACGAACGGCTCCGCGGCATGGTCGGGCGCGAGGTCGTGGTCGGCAAGGAGCGCGTCGGCAAGCGGCTCGAGGCCCGACTCGCGCGCCAGGTTCGCGCGAGAGCGCTTCTTCTGCTTGTAAGGGAGGTACAGATCCTCGAGGCGGGCGCGCGAATCGGCCGTGGCGATGGCGGTCTGCAAGTCCGGCGTGAGCCGGCCCTGCTCGGCGATGGCCTTCAGGATGAACGACCGCCGTTCGTCGAGTTCCCTCACCTGCTGGAGCCGCTCTTCGATGATCCGCAGCTGGGCGATGCTCAAGCCGCCGGTGGCTTCCTTCCGGTACCGCGCGAGGAACGGCGAGGTGTGCCCTTCTCCCAGCAGCCGCAACACCGCCTCGATTTGCTCGTCCGCCACCCCGAGCTCCCCCGCGATCCGTCGAACGGTCGTCTCCATAAGGCTCTCACCCTGCACGCGACCTATCATCCTAGCAAAATTCGCCGGGCCCATCCCGATTTTCACGACAGGTGGTTCCGCACGAACAGCAGGTACGCCACGAGGAGGCCCCCCATGACGTACGTCAGCCAGCCGACCTCGCGGCCGCGGCCGCCCAGCAGCTTCACCACCGGGTAGCTGACGAACCCCAGCGCCAGCCCGTCGGCGATCGAGTACGACAGCGGAATGCCGACGATCGTGAGGAAGACGGGCAGGGCCTCGGACGGATCGTCCCATGCCACCTTGCGCGCGTTCTGGATCATCATCGTGCCGACCAACACGAGTGCCGGCGCGGTGAGCGGGGCGTAGCCGCCCACCATCCGGACGAGCGGCCCACACAAGAGCGCCAGCAGGAACAACAGGCCCGTCACGATTGCCGTCAGCCCGGTCCGCCCGCCTGCCGAAACTCCCGCGGCGCTCTCGATGTAACAGGTGATGGTGCTCGTCCCGAGGCACGCGCCCGCCGCGATCCCGGTCGCGTCGGCAAGCAGCGCCCGGTTGGCGCGCGGCAGCCGGTTGTTCTCCAGCAGGCCCGCCTGCTCCGCCACGCCGACGAGCGTCCCCACCGTGTCGAAGAGGCCCATGAACAGGAAGACGATGATGAACGGCACGAGCGATGGCTGGAGCGCGCGCGGGAGGTCCATGGTGAGCCAGGCGCGTTGCGCCACGTGCGGGAGCCCGAACACGCCCGCGAACTGGATCTTCCCGAGCATCCAGGCCAGCCCCGCCGCCGCGAGGATCCCCCAGAGCAGCGCGCCCCGCGCGCCGCGCACCATCAGGACGGCCGACACCAGCAGCCCGAGCGCGAACACGGCCACGTCGGGAGTGGCGAGTTGCGTGTTCAAGCCGAGGAGCGTCCCCGGCTTCGGGACGATGATGCTGCCGTTCCGGAGGCCGATGAACGCGATGAACAGGCCAATGCCCACGGCAATCCCGTTGCGCATGCTCGGGCTGATCGCGTCGATCACCGCCTCGCGGACGCGCAGGACCGTGAGCGCCAGGAACACGAGGCCCGACAGGAAGACCATGCCGAGCGCCGTCTGCCAGGGGTCGGGGACGCCCACCGCCGCGAGGCCCATCACGACCGTGACGAAGAAGAAGTTCTCCCCCATGCCCGGCGCGAGCGCGATCGGATAGTCAGCCGCCAGCCCCATCAAAATGGAGGCGAACGCCGACCCAAGGCAGGTCGCGACGAGGGCGGCCCCGAAGTCCAGTCCCGTCGGCTTCCCCACCAGGTCGGTGGACAGCACCGCCGGCTGCACGAAGATGATGTAGGCCATCGTCAGGAACGTGGTGACGCCGGCCAGTACCTCCGTGCGCACGCTCGTCCCTCGGCTCGCCAGGCGGAAGAAGCGCTCGAGCACGCTCGCTCCTTGTTCTCAGTACCAACGTTCCCGTTCTGACGTCTCAAGTCCGTTCCGAAGACCGGCGGACGGTATCGCCCGGCTGGCGCCCTTGTCAAGCCGCGGGCGCCCGCGCGATGCACAAGGCGCAGCGCGGCAGGAGTCTTGCTACCGATGGGCTGGGAGGATGCTCGAGAGGACAAGATTGAAAGGATTCCGAACAGCTGAGGCGCATCAGATGCAGTCTTCCGCTACAAGTCTGGCCGTACCCGCGCCGCCCGCACGACGCGCCGCGGGAAGCCTCGTCCTGATCGTGGACGACTACGAGGACTGCCGCGACATGTACGCGGCCTACTTGACGCTGGCCGGGTTCCACGTGCTGAAGGCCGCCGACGGGCTCGACGCCATTGCCATTGCGCAACGAACGGTTCCGGACCTCATTCTGATGGATCTCGGCCTGCCGGGCATCGACGGCTGCGAGGCGACGCGCCTGCTCAAAGCGGACCCCGTGACGCGGGATGTGCCGGTGATCGCGCTCACGGCGCAAAGTCTGCCCGACGCGGATGCGCTTCACGGCGCCGGCTTCGACGGCCTGATCACGAAGCCCTGCCTCCCCGACGCACTCGCCGACCGAGTGGCCGCCGCGGTGAAGTGCCCGGCGGGTTCCGCCGCCCGCTGACCCTGCGGCTCGGACACTGGTGGAAGGGCACGGCCCCAACTTCGCCTTCTGTCGTGGGGCGAAGCTTCTGCTTCGCCTTGTCGGACGTCGCGGCCCCGCCAGGTGTCCAAAGCTCAGGCTTTACTGCAGAAGCGGCGCGTTTTCACTTTGCGCGCTCCGCCCGCGTCTGCTACGCTGATAATGAGTGCACATCTCCCTGCCAGCCCTCTCCGCGCCACGAGCCGATCGAACCCGCCCGTTCATTCGCTCCCTCGCAGACGTGACAGCCTGAGCAGACAGAGTTGAGCATCTACCGGAGGTTCGTTTCAACAGGCCCGGCGCTGCATGATGCGGCGGCCGGCACTCGCGGGAGCGAGAACTAAGGAGCACGATCATGGGTCGGAAGTTGTACGTCGGGAACCTGCCCTACCAGATAGGCGAGGCGGAGCTGCAAGAGCTGTTCAGCCAGGCGGGCTCGGTCGAATCGGTGCGCGTGATGCGAGACATGGCGACGGGGCGCGCCCGCGGCTTTGCGTTCGTGGAAATGGCCACGGACGAGGAAGCCGAGAAGGCGGCGAACCAGTTCAATCAGGTACTCTCTCGGCGGCCGACCCCTTACCGTGAACGAGGCGCGTCCGAAGCCTGAACGCGTCGGCGGATTCGGCGGCGGCGCCGGTCGCGGATTCGGCGGCGGCGGCGGCGGCCGGCGCGAGCCGCGCTGGTAGCCCCACGAGGGGCCCGACAGCGCCGGAGGGGCAGGCTCCGAGACGGGCCTGCCCGCCCGGCCCCGGGGCGTTTCGCTCCACTTCCTTCCTTCAGAGGTCACCGTGAAATTGCGTCTTCCCGTCCTCGCGCTCGCCATCGGTCTTGCCTGCATCGGCTGCAAGAAGTCCCCGGCCGAAGCCGCTAAAGGCCAGGCCGCGCCGCCCGCCGCACCGGCTGCCGCCGCGCAGCCGGCCGCACCGAAGCCCGTGCCGGCGCAGCTGCCCGACGTGCTCGCCCGCGTCAACGGCACCGCGATCAATCGCCCCGAGTTCGACCGCGCGCTGAAGGCGCTCGAAGCACAGGCCGGCGGCCCGGTGCCGCCCGACCGGCGTGACGCAATCTACCGTCAGGTCCTCGATCAGCTCGTCGCGTTCAAGCTCCTCTCGCAGGAAGCGCAGGCGCGCAAGATCGCGGTGCCCGACACCGAGATCGACGGCAAGATCGGCGAGATTCGCAAGCAGTTCCCGAACGAACAGGCGTTCACCGCCGCGCTCGCGGAGCGCCAGATGACGCCCGACGGGCTGAAGAACGACATCCGCCAGCAGCTGCTGGCGATGAAGCTGGTCGAGACCGACGTGAAGCCGGGCGTCAACGTTGGCGACAAGGAAATCGGCGAGTTCTACCAGAAGAACCCCGACAAGTTCCAGCAGCCTGAAGCCGTTCACGCGGCCCACATCCTCATCCGCGTCCCGGAGAACGCCGACGAGGCCACCAAGAAGAAGGCACGCGCCGACATCGACAAGGCGATGGCAGAACTGAAGAAGAAGGGCGCCGACTTCGCCGGGGTCGCGAAGAAGTACTCCCAGGACGCCAGCGCCGTCAACGGCGGCGACATGGGCTTCGTCGGCAAGGGACAGGGCCTGCCACCCACGTTCGAAATGGCGGTGTTCGCACTGCAGCCCGGCCAGATCAGCGCGGTCGTCGAATCGCCCGCGGGCTTCCACATCATCAAGGCCATGGAGCGCCGACCGGGACGGGCAGTCCCGCTCGAAGAGGTCAAGGCGCAGGTGGGCCAGTTCCTGACGCAGGAACAGATGCAGCAGAAGACCAACGCCTACATCGAGAAGCTGAAGACGAAGGGGAAGGTGGAAATCCTCATCTGACGCGCGAAGGAATCTGGATTCAGGAATCAGGAATCAGGCGGCCCCTGAATCCTGAATCCTGAATCCTTAATCCCGAATACTAGCGCTTGTACCCGATCTTCCGCAGGAACTCCCTCCGCCACTGCCGGTCCGATTCCTCTTCGACACCCTTCGGCGATCCACCGTCGATGACGCCCGCGACGCCGCGCCCCTGGTCGCTCTCGGCGACGAGCACCTGCACCGGGTTGGCCGTCGCGCAGAAGATGCGGCACACCTCGGGGCAGTTCTTCACCTGGTTCAGGATGTTGATCGGAAACGCGTTGCTCAGGAAAAGGACGAAGGTGTGCCCGGCGCCGATGGCCTGCGCGGTGGACACGGCCGCCCTCTGCAAGGCCTCGTCGTTGCCGTCGTAGCGGATTAGGCACGGCCCGGATGCCTCGTTGAAGGCGACGCCGAACTTCGCCGCCGGGACGGAGGTGACGATGACCTCGTAGAGATCCTCGACGGTCTTGATGAAATGGCTTTGCCCGATGATGACGTTGCAGTCGTCGGGCATGCTGACCGGCACCGCTTTGAGGTTCATGGCGCTAGTCTAGCGCCGGAGCGGGCGAAGCAGAAGCGTCGCTCCCACGACAAGGCGAAGCAGAAGCTTCGCCCCACAGCAGGAGCTTCGCCCCACAGCAGAAGCTTCGCGCCACGACAGCTTCCGCTTGGCGCTTAGAACAGCGGCGTGACGAGGATGAGTGCCGGGGTGATGGCCGAGACCCATGCGAGTGCGGTCGTCGCCAGCGCCGGCCCGAGGGGGCGGCGTCGGAGCGACAGCAGGAGACCCGGGACGGCCAGCAGCACGAGGGGCGCGCCGAGCGTCCACGTCAAGGAGCCAACCACCCATGCCGCGGCCAGCGTCAGGCAGGACGCCGCGAGGCCACTCAATGCCGCCCGCGTCCACCCGCAGCGTCGCACCCGCTTGAAGAGCAGGCCACCCGCCAGGGCCGCGACGGCCCACACGGCGAGCGCCCGCCGGCCGAAGGACCACGCGAGAGCGAACAGGCTGGAACTGTCGTCGCGGCCCGCCCCCGCCGTCTTCGTTCCGTCCGCCATCCGGGCGAACCGCCGCTGAAGATCATCGGTCACGCCCGCGACGTGCCGAAGATCGGAGAGGCTCGCATAGGGCGCGCGCCTGCGAATCTCGCGCGCGAGGTCGATGGTGACGCCAGGAATCGAGGCGAGATCGACCAGGGAGGCGGCATTCAGGTCGAACGTGTGCACCTGCGGCGCCGCGCGAAACTGATCGAAGACCCGGGTGCCAACCCGGAACGCGTCGTTGGCCAGCCAGATCTCCGGCGCACCAGGGAGCGGCTGACCGAGGAGCACCTCGCGCACGATGGCGTCGAGATCTCCGGCATCCTCCGGAAAGGCGCGCCGATACGCCACGATCGCCGCCTGCGCCGAGTGCGGCTTCGCCGCGTGGAGCGCGGAGAACAACTTGAGGTAGACGTTCAAGTCCGGCGTCACCTCGCCGCGCGCGACGCCGAACGGCGCGTAGAACGAATCGTCGCGGTACCGGTTCCGCAGAGCGTCGCTCGTCGCCCACCGCCAGAACAGCGTGCTCACCACGCCTTCGGTGGCCAGCATCTGCGCGGCGGTCTTCGGCGGATCAGAGGGCTCGCCCGGAAGGATGTTCTCGATCAGGTATGCCGCGTAGACGTCGCCGCCCCTGAACAGCCGCGCCGGGATCGACACCTGCCGTCCAAAGGCATTTGCCTTCACCGCGTGATAGCGCCAGACCTGCTCAGCATCGCTGAACCACAGCATGAAGCCCACGCGCGCCCGGCACCCTGGCGCCCATCGCGCGGCCATCGCCTCGCGGTATGCGACCGCATCGCGCCTCGCCCGCGCGGCCCAGTAGGGGTCTTTGAGCAACGCGCGCGTCCTCGGGTCCGCGTCCGGATCGTCCAGCGCCATCACCTGGAAGTGCTCGGCGAACCCTTCGTCGAACGCCGTCACGGGATCCGTGCGAACGCCGATTGCATGGCCCTGGGTGGAGCCTCCGCGGGGCGACTCCCCCGCCAGTTGCCGCATGATGACGTGGGCGAGTTCGTGCGGAAAGATCTGATCGATGCCACCGAACCGGGCACGCTCGGAGCGCTGCTGGTACAAATCGACGTATCCCACGCCGGGCCGCGCCTGATCGCCGAGCCAGAACCCGAAGCCGGGGAAGCCGCCTTGCCGCGCGGAGAATTCGAGGTACGCCGGTTCGACCGCCGCGCCAGCGGTGTTGTGCAGGAACGTCTGCTCCATCCGGTAGAGCCGGACGAGGCGGGCGGGAAACCCGCGCAGCAACTCCCGCGCGATGCGCGGCCCCTGCGGATGCGGGCGGAACACGGCCAGCCCGCCGCGCACGGTCCCCGTGTCTGACAGCACCACGAGCAGAGGCATGGCATCAGATTCGGTCTGTGCGTCCGACGGCAGCGCGAACAGCAGCTGGGTGACCGCGAGGCAGGCGATCGTGCAGGCGAGTCGTGGGATGGCGGACATGCGCGTGAGGTCCCTCAGCTCTCAATACGCACGCCTCCGCGGTGAAGTTCATCCAGGGGGGTGGCCGCCGTCTTCACCCAGCAGCGCAGGACCTCCGCGACGCTCCACGCCTGCGCCACGCAGCCGCGCGGGGTGAACGGCGTCTCCGCGTCGAAAATCTCCGCGATCGTGCCAATGCACTCCTCGCCGAGAACCACCCCAAAGCCATCCAGGAACCGGCGCGCCTGCGCTTCCTGACCCGGGTGGACGCGGAGCCAGGCGTCGATGAAGGGGCCGATCAACCACGCCCACACGGTCCCCTGGTGGTATGCCGCGTCGCGTGCGCGCAGGTCGCCGTAGTACTGCGGCTTGTAATCCGGTTCGCCGGGCGCAAGCGACCGGAGGCCGACGGGCGTCAGCAGGCAGCGCTCGGCGACGTCCACCACCGCGGCCCACCGCGCCGGGTCGAGCACCGGGTGCGGCAGGGAGACGGCGAACAGCTGGTTGGGCCGGCAGCACGTGTTGTCGCCCTGCGGGCCGTCCACGACGTCGTAGAGATACCCGCCCTGCTCGTACCAGAAGCGCGCGTTGAACGAGGCGCGCGCCCGCTCGGCGTGTTCGGCGATCGGCCGCGCGGCGGCTTCCCCGACTTCTTCTCTCAACCACCCTTCGAGCAAGCGCAGCGCGTTGTACCACAGCGCGTTGATCTCGACGGCCTTCCCGCGCCGCGGCGTCACCACCCAATCGTCCACCTTCGCGTCCATCCACGTCAGCTGATAGCCCTCGGCACCCTGCGTGAGCAGTCCGTCCCCGGGATCGACGCGGATGCCGAACCGCGTGCCGCGCAGGTGCCAATCCACGCTCTCTCTCAGCCGGGGCAGGAGGATTCGAAGCGTCTCGCGGTCACCGGTCGCCTCCAGGTACCGGGCAATGGCGTGGAAGAACCAGAGCGTCGCGTCAGCCGTGTGGTAGAGCCCCTCACGCTGCCCCTCCGGGAAGAGATTCGGGATGAGCCCATCTCTCATATAGCGCGCAAACGTCCTCAGGATGTTCCCGCCCTCGTGCTGCCGCCCCGTCGTCAGCGTCAGCCCTTCGAGGCTGATCATCGTGTCCCGCCCCCAGTCGGTGAACCAGTGATACCCCGCGATGATCGTCCGCACCTCGTCCCCTGCCGAATGCGCGCGCGCGGCTTCCTCCGCGCGCCCGGCCGGCTCGACGATGAACTGATCCGCCGCGTGGACCAGCTCCCCCCCGAAGCCCTCACGCGCCCGCGCGTCTGCCAACGTGAAGAGGCGAGCGCGACGCTGCCGCTCCGCATCCTGGGCTTCGGCCGGCGCCAGCGCGAGCATCGTGTCCCAGGGCTCGGTGGACGCGATCAGGGTGACGGGCTGCTCCCCGGCAAGGGCGATCGTGAAGTAGCCCGGGCTCCACAGGTCGCCAGTCGATTCGTACCCGCGTATCTGCTCGAGACGATACAGGACCTGGTTGATTCGCGTCGACTGGACGACGAACGCGCTGCTCGGCCCGTGCATCACCATGCGCAGGACCGGCAGCTGCGGCGCGCTGATCTCGTACCGGTTCTCGGTGACGGTGAGGGAGTACGGGTCGCCGAACGGCTGGTTGACCGGCCCGTCGTGCCAGCGGAAGTGCATCGACGGCCGCAGCTCCAGCCGGACGTCCGGGTGGGCCACGAGCACCCGGTAGCTGACGTGGACGGTGTTCTGCTGGTGCGGCATGAGCAGGCGCTTCTCCAACTCCACCCCGGCGAACTCGTAGCGCCACACGGGCAGGCCGTCCTCCACGCGAAATTCCTTGAGACCCGACACCGCGTGAAACTCGGTGATCCCGGCGGTGTGCTCGGTTCCCGTCAGGCGGCATCGCCTGCCGTCGGCCCACACCAGCTCCTCGGCAAGGTGGCTCAGCATCACGGTCCGGCCGAGCGGCGCGGGAAGCGCCGCCGTCAGCAGCCCGTGATACCGCCTCGTGATGACGCCGGCGATCGAGCCGCTGGCATACCCGCCGAGGCCGTTGGTGACCAGCCACTCCCGATCGACGAGGTGCTGAACGGGATCGGTGTCCGTTCCCGCCTGAAGGCGGCGGATGTGCGTCATGGCGTTGGGATGAGGACGACGGCGGCTTCGCCGGGAAGGCGGATCCCCTCGTCCGTGATGACCGGCACCGCACCCTGGCCGCCGTACCGGGGGTCGTCGGTGGACCACGCCAGCGACCAGCGGCGGCCCGCGGGTGGCGCGAGCAAGGGCTCCGGTGCGGCGGACAGCGGCAAATCGGCGCCGAGGTTGACGAGGAGCAGGCGGTCCTCGTCGTGGCCGGCCGCGGCGAAGTATCGCAGCACGAACGCGGCGGGCCCGAGCACCGCGCCATCGAGACCGCCCGGCCGCTGCGCGCGGAACACGGGGTCGTCGCGTCGGAGGCGCAGCAGGTCGCGGACCATGTCATACGCTGCGCGGTGCGCCTCGCGCTCCCCCAGGTCCAGGCGGCAGCGCTCGAAGGTGGCCTTCGCCGCCGGGTCCGCCAGGCAGGCCTTCGCGGCGTCGCTGCCGATGCTCGAAAACTGCGCGAGGAACTCGAAGCGCCCCTTGCGCACCCCGGCCGCGAGCGCCGGCTCGTGGTCGGCGAAATACAGGAACGGCTTGCTCGACGCGAACTCCTGCCCCTGGAACAGCATGGGCGTGCCAGGCCCGAGCAGCGTCAGCGTCGTCAGGGCGCGGTAGCGCCCGGGGCTCGTGAGCTGGTGGAGCCGCATCCCGCGGAGCGAGTTCGCCACCTGGTCGTGGTTCTCGAGGTAGCTGACAAACGATGCGGGCGCGAGACCCCACGCCGGCGTGCCGCGATTCTTCTGCTGCCAGGCGTACCGCTGCCCCTGGTAGAGGTACCCATGCTTCGCGGCCGCGACGAATTCCTGCGGCTGGCCGAGGTAGTCCGTGTAATAGGCTTCGCGGTGTCCCGTCAGGGCGACGAGCGCGCTGTGGTGATAGTCGTCATTCCACACGGCGTCGAGACCGTATCCCCCTTCTTCCACCGGTCGCACCAGCCGACACGTCTGGGCTTCATTCTCGGCAACCAGGATGATGGACCTGGGCGATGCGGCTGCACGCGTGCGGCGAGCCATCTCCGAGAGGATGTGCTCGGGCGAGCTGTCGAAGATCGTCTGCGTGGCGTCGAAGCGCAAGCCGTCCAGGTGGTACTCATCGATCCAGTGGACCGCGTTCGACACGAAGAACTCCCGGACGGGTTTGCCCCCCTCGCCGTCGAAGTTGATCGGATCGCCCCACTCGTTCTCGTAGCGCGTCGAGAAGTAGGCTTTCGCATAGGCGGTGAAGAAGGCGCCGTCCGGTCCCACGTGGTTGTAGACCACGTCGAGAATGACGGCCAGGCCTTCGCGGTGCGCGTCGTCCACGAAGCGACGGAAATCGTCCGGCTTGCCGTACAGGCGAGTGGGCGCGAACAAAGCGACGCCGTCGTAACCCCAGCCGAACCGGCCCGGAAATTCGGCGACGGGCATCACCTCGAGAACCGTGACGCCGCACGCCTTCAACTCGGGCAACTGCCGCGCTGCCGCCGCCCACGTGCCCTCCGGCGTGAAGGTCCCCACGTGCATCTCGTAAATGACCTGTCCCTCCATGGCCACGCCCGACCAGGCAGCGTCCGTCCACCCGAAGGCCGAGGAGTCGACCACCTCTGAAGGCCCGTGAGGGCCCTCCGGCTGGAACCGCGACGCCAAATCCGGGAAAAGGCGTTCCCCCTGACCGAACCGGATCCAGGTACCCGGGTCCCGGCCGCCGCCTCTTCGACCAGGGCCTCGAAGTACCCCTCGCCCGCCGGCTCCATCACCGTGGCGCGCCGCTCGTCGCCGTTGCGCTCGTCGATGACCACGGCCACTCGCTGGTGGTCCGGAGCCCAGACGCGGAAATGAACTCCGCGACTGCCGGCGATCTCCGCGCCTACCGGCAGGCGCCGTGATATGGCCGCCTCGGGCACCAATCAACTCCTCGTCTGCGTCCCGCTTTGCAGAACGCCCCAGCTCCCTGTTGAGCGAGATGAGGTTGCAGGAATGGTGCCGCTCGTGCGTGGGCACCCCGCTTGCACCGCGTCGGGCGTTTGGCGCCCGCATCGTTACCGCTCGCTCGACGCCCGAGACTCAACGCTCAACACTCAACGCCAGTGCCAGAAAGGATGGAGCCCTCATGACCGACAACAGGGAGACCTCGCGCCTGCTCTACCTCGACGCATCAGACATCGACGACGACCGCCTGGACTTCGACGACCTGGACGTCCTCGACACCGCCGGCCAGAAGCTTGGCGACGTGGAGGGCTTCATCGTCCATCGCGACACCGGCCGCCCCTATTACGTGGTGGTCGATTCCGGAGGCTGGTTCTCGAGCCGGAGCTTCCTGGTGCCGATCGGCCACGTCCGGCTCGGCCCGGGACACGATGCGCTCCGGTCGGACCTCGACCGATCCGTGATCGAGCATTTCCCCGAGTATGACGAGGACCGGTTCGAGGAGATGTCCGAGGACGAGGCGCGCCTGTTCAACGAGCGGACGCTGAACGCGTGCTGCGCCAGCGAGCTGCAGGGGCGAGCGGCGGCGGACCGGTACGATTACGACAAGTGGAGCCACTACGCGCAACCCGACTGGTGGCGATCCACCTGGTTCACCGCCGCATCTCCCGGCATGACGACGCGCGAAACGGACCGCGCCGTGCCGCCGACCGCAGGCGAGAGAGACCGCTACACGTCCCCGCGGCCCGCGGCCACGCCGCCGCGCGAGCGCGTCACCGCACGCGATCGAGAGGCCGACGCGGCCGACATCGACATCGATCGAACGGAGACCGACGAGCCGATCGTCGATCCGCTGGAGCGCGCGCAGCCGGGCGACGTGCTGGGCATCGAGCACGCCGGCGAGACGACGAGTCTGGGCGACACGGCGCGCGAGGAGCGCGAGCGGCTGGAGGACTTGGAGGAAGACGCGGCGAAGCTGCGGAGAGACGAACTGAAGAACAGGGACAGACGACGGTAGTGCACGCCGGGTGCACGGGTGCAGCGGGGCACCAGGTGCCTGCAGGTGTAGGGCGAAGCTTCTGCTTCGCCGCACGTGGCGAACAAGAAAGTCGCCCTACGCCTAATCCCCAAGGACGGGTGCAAACTGCGCCGTGAAGTGCCGGAGCACCTT
This sequence comes from uncultured Acidobacteriota bacterium, assembly GCA_963724775.1. Taxonomy (GTDB): domain Bacteria; phylum Acidobacteriota; class Vicinamibacteria; order Vicinamibacterales; family Fen-181; genus CAVRWB01. The sequence continues at coordinate 273,599 of CAVRWB010000002.1, read as the reverse complement.
CGGTGCGGAGGCCAGGCGGTACCCTCTGCAACGTGTCCTTGAGGCGGGCCACCTCGAGCACGCCCTCGGCCACGTAATCGATGTGTGACTGCGTGTAGACCCGCCGCGGGATGGCCAGGCGAACCAGGTCCATCGCCGCCGGCGTTTCCGTCCCGTCCGGGTGCAGGCCGAACATCACCGTGCCGATCTCGACGCCCCGGATGCCGGCTTCCACGTACAGCGCGTTCACGAGCGCGATGCCCGGGTACTGCAGCGGCGGAACATGCGGCAGCAGCGCCCGGGCGTCCAGGTAGATGGCGTGCCCACCCGGCGGCCGGATCGACGGAACGCCGCCCGCGGTCAGCTTCTCGCCGAGGTATTCGGTGGACCGGATCCGGTAGCGAAGGTACGGCTCCTCGACGACTTCCTCGAGCCCGCGCGCAATCGCCTCCAGGTCGTAGCCGGCCAGCCCGCCGTAGGTCGGGAATCCTTCCGTCAGGATCAACAGGTTCCTCGCCGCCTCGGCCCACCGGTCGTCATTGAGCGCCAGGAAGCCGCCGATGTTCGCCAGCCCGTCTTTCTTCGCTGACATCGTGCAGCCGTCGGCGAGCGAGAACATCTCCTGGGCAATCGCCTTCGGCGTGCGGCCCGCCTGTCCCTCCTCGCGGATCTTGATGAACCAGGCGTTCTCGGCGAATCGGCATGCGTCCAGGAAGAACGGCTTCCGGTACCTGTCGCAGAGCGCTGCGGACGCCGCGGAGGTTCTCGAGCGACACCGGCTGGCCGCCGCCGGAGTTGTTCGTCACCGTGACCATCACGAGCGGCACGCGATCGCCCTCCTCGGCCAGCGTCCGCTCGAGGGCCGCCAGGTCGATGTTCCCCTTGAACGGGTGCACGAGCGCGGGAACGCGCCCTTCGGCGATCACGAGGTCCCTGGCTTCGCACCGCTCCACCTCGATGTTGGCGCGCGTCGTGTCGAAGTGGTTGTTGTTCGGCACGACCCAGCCCGGTTGGAGGACCGAGTGGAAGAGGATGCGCTCCGCTGCCCTGCCCTGGTGGGTGGGAATGATGTGCGTGAAGCCGGTGAGGTCCTTGACGACCGACTCGAACCGGTAGAACGACCGGCTCCCGGCATAGGACTCGTCCCCCTGCATCAGCGCGCCCCACTGCGCCGCCGACATCGCGCCGGTGCCGGAGTCAGTGAGCAGGTCGATCAGGACGTCTTCGGCGCGCAGGCGGAAGACGTTGTACCCGGCGACCCGCAGCGCGGCCTCGCGGTCCTCGCGCCGCGTGAACTTGACGGATTCGACCGACTTGATGCGAAAGGGCTCGATAATCGTGCGGAAATTCATGGCGCAAGGACTCTATCCCCCGGCTCCGAGGAGTGTCAACATCGCCGGCTTCCCAGTTCGACCTTCTCAGTTCTCCGTTCTCGGTTCTATACTGCCGCCCGGGGAGGTGGCTCTTGGCACGCAGCGCAGAGATGATCCGGCAGTGGGAGATCCTGAGAACGCTCGAGTCATCCCGATTCGGACGAACCATCCAGGAGCTCGCGGACGACCGCCACGTCACGACGCGGACGATCCGGCGCGACCTGTCGGCGCTGGAACAGGCGGGGTTTCCGCTGGAAAGCACGGAGGGCGCCGGCGCGCACCGCTGGAAGCTCACGCGCCGGGTGACGCCGGACCTGCACCAGACCTTCACCTTCGCGGAACTCTCCGCGCTCTACTTCAGCCGCACGCTCATCGAGTGCCTCGCGGGCACGCCGTTCCACGGCGATCTGAAGCGGGCGTTCGACAAGCTGCAGGACGCCCTCAGCCCGAAGATGCGCCAGTTCTTCGACCGCTTGCCCGCGTTCCTCGGGGCGAAGACCGAGCCGAACGTGAAGGTGAGCGACAGGGAGACCCAAGCCCTCGTCGCGCGCCTGCTCCAGGCCACGATCGATCAGCGCCGCGTGAAGATGAGCTACAACTCCTTCAAGAGCCGGAAGGTCAAGGAGTACACCGTCGATCCGTATCGCCTCGTCTACGCACAGGGCGGGCTGTACATGATCGCCAACGTGCCGGCGTACGCGGCGCAACGGACCTTTGCCATCGAGCGGATCAAGAAGCTGGCGGTGCTGGACGATCGCTTCGTCGCGCCGGAGGGCGCGGCGCAGCACGTCTTCTCGAACTCGCTCGGCGTCAACGTGGGCGAGCCCTCGCACGTGGAGATCGAGTTCTCCCCGGCAGTGGCTCCCTACGTGAGGGAGCGGCGCTGGCACGAGTCGCAGAAGATCCGCGCCTGCGCGGACGGATCGATCGTGATGACGCTGGAGGTGTGCGACGACCAGGCGCTGCGCAGCTGGCTGATGGGATTCGGAAGCGGGGCGCGCGTGCTCGTGCCCGGGAAGCTGGCGCGCAGCCTGTTCAACGAGCTCGATCGCGCGCGCACGATCTACGCGGAGCGCTTCGGCTTCGGCCCGGTGGACCCCGGGCCGGACGCCGAAGAACAGGAGCACCTGCCGCTGAAGAAGGCTCAGGGCTAAAGGCTCAAGGCTCGAGGCCGCGACCTTTCACCCTCGAGCCCTACGCCCTGAACCCCAAGCCTCTCCTAGGCTTCCCAGGGCAGTCCCGTCTTCCCGAAGTGGCCGTAGTTGGTCGTCTGGCGGTAGATCGGCTGCAGGAGGCGGAGGCGCTCGATGATGGCGGCCGGACGGAAATCGAACTGCTCGTCGACGAACGCGCGCGCCTGGCGCTCGTCGCCCGTCCCGAAGGTTTCCACCTTGGTCGAGACCGGCTGCGCCTTGCCGATGGCGTAGGCCACCTGCACCTCGGCCCGCTTCGCGATCCCGGCCTTCACGATCTCCCGCGCCACGAAGCGGCAGAAGTACGCGCCGCTCCGGTCCACCTTCGACGGGTCCTTGCCGCTGAACGCGCCGCCGCCGTGGTGGGCCGCGCCGCCGTAGGTGTCGACGATGATCTTCCGGCCGGTCACGCCGCAGTCCGCGGACGGCCCACCGATGGCGAAGCTGCCGGTGGGGTTGACCAGGACCTGGACCTCGGGCGTGAAGAAGCCGTCGAGCACGCGCGGCGCGAGGCAGGTCGCCACGTAGCTCTCAATCTCGGCGTGCGGCGTCTTTTCGTCGTGCTGCGTGGAGACGAGGATCGTGGTGACGCGGGCGGGCACCCCGTTGTCGTACTCGACCGACACCTGCGACTTCGAGTCGGGGCGGATCCACCCGGTACTGGCCGCTGCGCCGATCCTCGGCCAGGCCGCGGGTGAGGCGGTGGGCCAGGAGGATCGGCAACGGCATCAGCTCGGCGGTCTCGTTGGTCGCGTAGCCGAACATCATGCCCTGGTCGCCGGCGCCCTGTTCCTTGTCGAGGCCGCGCCCCTCGTCCACGCCCTGCGCGATGTTGTCCGACTGCTTCGAGATGAACTGGTGGATCTTCACGCGTTCGGCGTGGAACGCCTCGCCGTCGAAGATGTAGCCGATCTCGCGGATCGCATCGCGCGCGATCTTCTCCATGTCCACGGTGGCCCTGGAGGTGATCTCGCCGGCCAGCACGACATTGTCGTCCTTGCACAGCACCTCGCACGCCACGCGGCTGCGAGGATCGGCGGCCAGGTACGCGTCGAGGATCGAATCCGCGATGTAGTCGCAGACCTTGTCGGGGTGCCCTTCGGAAACCGACTCGGACGAGAGCGTGTGCCTCAGATTCTGCATGGTTCTTCCTTCTCGTTGTTGATGCGTTGCCCTTTCGAGATCGCGGTCGTCTCGCTCGCGCATGGGCCCAGGCGCGGGGCGCCTGGCCGGCTGGGCCACCGTTCGCTCCAGAGGCTGGAGCAGGACGACGGTATGGCGTGCGGGTCGTCGAGCCGGGACTCTCGCCGCACTCTTCATGCCGGCAGCCCGAGACAAGAGCTGCCAGGCGGCAAAACAAAAGGGCTCTGCGACCGTGTCGCGAGCCCTGGCCGCGACTTAGTGCTTCGACTCGCGATCACGGCCACCCTCGTGGGCCGGTCGTGCTCGCTCAGCACTAAGTCCTGAGCGCACGAGCACGTTTTCATGCTCGTGCGTCGAAGGACTTAGATGGTTTTGTCGATCTCCAGCCTGCAGGCTGGCGCGCGGCCCATCAAGTCGACAAATCGCCGCGCCTTTCCAAAACACTATGCCGTCGAGGTGTGGCAAAGTCAAGCAGTCAGACGGGCATACACGGTACGGGAGGGTGCAAGGGATACGAGGGTGCAAGAGTGCAAGGTGCAAAGGTGCAGGAGTGCAACGGTGCAACGGTTGCAAGGATGCAAGCCTGCAAGGGTGTAAGGGTGCAGGGGTCAACGCCCGAAGATCCCCTTGATGGCTCGTCCGAGCGACTGCAGCAGGCCACCGACCGCCCGCTCGACGCGCTGGCGCGCGCTCCCGCCATGGAGTGGGCACAAGCGCGAGGGGATCTGATCGCCCGCCTTGAAGTACTCCGTATACGTCGGGCACTGCTCCATCGGCCGCAGGTAGGAGACGCGGCACAGCGTCTCGGTCTTGAGCGTGGCGGGCGGCTCGAACTGCCGTGGCGGCGCGAGCATTCGTGACGAGCGCCGCATGAACTCGCTCCAGATGGGCAGCGCCAGCCGTGCGCCGTAGCCGTCGTGCCCGATCGTCTGCGGTTGGTCGAAGCCCACCCACACGCCTGCCACCACCTCCGTGGAGAATCCGACGAACCAGGCGTCCTTGAAGTCGTCGGTCGTCCCGGTCTTCCCGCCGACCGGGAATCGGACGCCCCATTGTCGCGCGGCAGCACCGGTGCCGCGGGCCACGACGTCCTCGAGCATCGAGACCACTTGAAAGGCCGTTTCGGCCGACACGGCCCGTTCCGAATCCACCGTGTGCTCGAGGACCGTGTCGCCCTGCGCGTCCACGACCGAGACGATGCTCCTCGGGCGCATCCGGAGGCCGCCATTGGGGAACGCCGCATAGGCCAGCGTGAGGTCGAACAACGACACCACGCCCGTGCCGAGCGCGAGCGACGGCACATCCGGCTGACCCGGCATTCCCAGGTCTTTCGCCAGCGCAATCACCGGCCGCCCCCCGACCTTCTGCTCCAACGCCACCGCCGCGCGGTTGTTCGATTCGAGCAGCGCCTCCCGCAGCGTCATCTGGTCCGCGGCCTCGTCGTGCGCGTTTCGCGGTGTCCACTCGTCCCGGCCGAGCGGCGGCATGGACGCCAGGCCGGACAGCACGGAGACTGGCGAAAACCCGCGCTCGAGCGCGGCGGCGTAGACGAATGGCTTGAACGCGGAACCGGGCTGTCGCCGCGCCCTCGTCGCGCGGTTGTAGGCCGACTCGTGGAAGTCGTGCCCGCCCACCATCGCCAGCAGGTTGCCGGTCCGCGGGTCGAATGCCACGAGCGCAGCCTCCAGGCTCGGGACATCGAGACGACGAAGGCCGTTCTCCACCGCGCGCTCCGCCATCTCCTGGAGCTGCGGCACGACGGTCGTCCGCACCTGCCAATCGGGCGGGTGGTCGCCGCCGAACTCGTTCCGGAACTGCTGCCGCAGGTACTCGCGCGCGTAGCCGGAACGCGCCTCCGCTGGCGCCGCGTACGGCTTGAATGCGAGGCGCGCGCTCACAGCCATCCGCTCTTGATCGGCCGTGATCATCTTCTCCTCGCGCATCCGCGACAGCACGACGTGGCTGCGCCGGATTGCCCCGTCCGGGTTCGACCACGGCGAGAGCGCCGAGGGCGCACGGATGACACCTGCCACGATGGCGGCCTCGGCCAGCGTCAGGTCGCGGGCGTGCTTGCCGAAGAGGCGCTTGGCCATCGGCTCAACGCCGTAAACGCCGCCCGAGAGATAGACGCGGTTGAGATACAGCTCGAGGATCCGATCCTTCTTCAGCTGTTGTTCGAGGAGCAGGGCGAGGGCCGCTTCCTTCGCCTTGCGGCCCCAGGTGCGGGTGTTCGAGAGGAACAGCGTTCTGGCGAGCTGCTGCGTGAGGGTGCTGCCACCCTCGACGAGGTCGCGCTCTCGCAGGTTGCGCGACATGGCGCGGCCGACGCCGATCGGATCGATGCCCCAGTGGTGATAGAAGCGATGGTCTTCGACCGCCACCACTGCCTGCCGCAGAAACGGAGAGATCCCGGCGAGCGGCACATCCTCGTGCTGCTCGTCCATTCGGAACCAGGGCCGGCCGTCAGCGGTGTAGAAGACCGTGTCGCCGACGCCAGTCTTGAGGCGGGAGATGGCGACCGAGTACCTGGCCGCCCAGACGAAGACAACGATGCCCGCCACCGCAAGGAGCGCCAGAAGGCCAAGGCCAACGGCCGTCGGCCAGGTGAACGGTTGGAGCCGGGCACCGGAGCGAATTCGGCTGAAGATGCGAGTCCAACGCCGCACTACTCCACCTTGTTGCGCGGCTGCCGGCGTTCGTCCAGAACCGCCCACAAGAGCGCCGCACCGAAGATCACCACGATGAGGCCGAACCCCAGCCACTCGGGCACTTCCCAGCCGAGCACGCCCATCTGGTGCAGGTACTGCACCAGCAGGCGGAAGCCGACCCACGCGATGATAACGAACGCGCCGTCCACGAGGACCGGGTAGCGCTCGACGATCGTCAGCAGCTGCCCGATCACCAGCCGCATCGCAATGATGCCGAGGATGCCGCCCGACAGCACCACCCAGGGCTTCTGCGACATGGCGACGGCCACGACAATCGAATCCACGGCGAACACGATGTCGGTCAGCTCCACCTTGACGACCGTGGCCCAGAACGCGCTCAGGCCGAGCCACGGGCGCGCGGGGGCGACGGACCGGCCGCCCTCCTCGCCGTGCTCCCCGAAGAAGTGGCGAAACGGCAGGTACAGGAGGTAGAGACCGCCGGCGAGTTTGACGAAGCCGAGGCCGATGAGATACAGACCGAACAGGAGCGCAATCGAACGGAAGGCGAACGCCCCGACGATGCCGTAGCGGAGGGCCTTCTTGCGCCGGTCCTTGGGAAGGCCGAGCACGAGGACGGCCAGGACCATCGCGTTGTCGGCGCTGAGCAGTCCCTCGAGGAGGACGAGCAGAAGGATCGTGAGAAAGTCGGACGGCTCGATCATCACTTCAACTCTCCATTGTAACGGACCTCCGCGGCACCTTGACACGATCCGTATCAATACCTATATTCGATGTGTAGCAGGTTTCATGAGAGTGACGGCGGAGTTCTACTTCATCAGCACGGCCGCACGGCTGCTCGGCATGCACCCGCAGACGTTGCGGAAGTACGAGCGGCTCGGCCTCGTGCAGCCGACGCGGACCGTGGGCAGCATGCGCGTGTACTCGCGCGACGAGCTCGAACGGCTTCGGCTGATCAAGCACCTCGTGGATGAACTCGGGATCAACCTCGCCGGCGTCCAGCGACTGCTGTCGGTGGCCGAAGCGGTCGAGCGACTCCGGGATGCCACCGGCGAGGACGCCATCGGCCGCGGCGACGCTCGGCGGCGGCTGCTCCGCGAGATCGACCGGCTGTGCGACATCATCGGCCTGACCAGCCTCGACGACAACGACTGACGCCAGTGAGCCGACATGGAATTCAAGGACTACTACCAGACGCTGGGGGTCGCCAAGACGGCCACGGACAAGGAGATCAAGCAGGCGTACCGCAAGCTCGCCCGCAAGTTCCACCCGGACGTCAATCCTGGCGACAAGGCAGCCGAGTCGCGCTTCAAGGAGATCAACGAGGCGTACGAGGTCCTCGGCGACCGGGACAAGCGGAAGAAGTACGACGAACTGGGCGCGAACTGGCGCTACTACGAACAGGCGCAGCAGGCGGGCCAGGCGGCGCCGTTCGGCGGCGGCTGGGCGCCCGGCCAAGGCGGCGCGGGCGGCGGCTACCGGACGATCAACGAGGAGGAACTGAGGGACCTGTTCGGCGGCGAAAACCCGTTCTCCGACTTCTTCAACGCGTTTTTCGGCGGGGGGGAGCCTCCGGAGACCGGGCGCCGGGGCCGCACGTCGCGAGCCGCGCGCAGCCGCCCGGGCCGCGATGTCGAGGAGGAGATCGAGCTGTCGCTCGACGAGGCGATGAAGGGAGCGACCCGGCGCCTGCAGATCAAGCAGGAGGGCCACACGCGCACGGTCGACGTCCGGATCCCGGTCGGCGTGGCCGAGGGCTCGCGCGTGCGCGTCCCCGGCGAAGGCGAACAGGCGAGCGGCGGAGGCCGGGCCGGCGACCTCTATCTGCGCATTCGCGTGCGGCCTGACCCGCGCTTCGAGCGGCGCGGCCGCGATCTACACTTGCAGGTGAGCGTCCCCGTGACGACGGCGGTCCTCGGCGGTGAGGCAGAAGTGCCCGCGCTGGGCGAGCGGCCCCTCCGCCTGAAGATCCCACCCACCACTCAGAACGGCCAGGTGTTTCGTCTCAAGGGGCACGGGATGCCAGCCGTGGGGAAAGCCGAGCGACCGAGGCGACCTGTACGCGACCGTCAGCGTGGCCTTGCCGCGGCAGTTGAGCGAGGAGCAACGGAAGCACTACGAGGAGTTGGCGAAACTGGAGAGCGTTGACCGTTGAGCGTCAAGCGTTCACCGTTGAGCGTTGACGGTCTACGGTCGACGGTAAACGCTAGACGGTCAACGAACTGAAGACCCCCATGAACTTGAACAAGCTCACCGAAAAAGCCCGTGAGGCGCTGCTCGCCGGCAAGGAGCTGGCCGAACAGCTGAACCATTCGCAGATCGACCCCGAGCACCTGCTCGTCGCCCTGGCCGAGCAAGCCGACGGCATCGTGCCGGAGGTGCTGCGCAAGATGAACGTGGACCCGGCCCGCGTCGCGGCGGACGCGCGCGCCGGGCTCGCGCGTCGGTCCCAGGTCTACGGCGGCGCGGAAGCCGGTCTTTCCCCACGCCTCTCCGCCATCCTCGACATGGCGCAGGCGCAGGCCGGGCGGATGAAGGACGAATTCGTCAGCACCGAGCACATGCTGCTCGCGCTCGCCGAGGGCGGGACGCGCGACGAGGCGGGCCGCATCCTTCAGGCGGCGGGCGTGACGGCCGACCGCGTCCTCGAGGCGCTCGCCTCGGTTCGCGGGAGCCAGCGGGTGACGGACCAGAACCCGGAGGGCAAGTACCAGGCGCTCGAGCGCTACGGCCGCGACCTCACCGAGCTGGCGCGCCGCGGCAAGCTCGACCCGGTCATCGGCCGAGACGAGGAGATCCGGCGCGTCATCCAGGTCCTGTCGCGCCGCACCAAGAACAACCCCGTCCTGATCGGCGAGCCGGGCGTCGGCAAGACCGCGATCGTCGAGGGGCTGGCCCGGCGTATCGTGAGCGACGATGTCCCCGAAGGGCTGCGCAACAAGCGGATCGTCGCCCTCGACCTCGGCGCGCTGGTCGCCGGGGCGAAGTACCGGGGCGAGTTCGAAGAGCGCCTGAAGGCGGTCCTCAAGGAAATCACGGAGGCGGCCGGCCAGGTCGTGCTCTTCATCGACGAACTGCACACGGTCGTCGGCGCGGGAGCCGCGGAAGGGTCGATCGACGCGTCGAACATGCTGAAGCCGATGCTGGCGCGCGGCGAGTTGCATACGATCGGCGCGACGACCATCGACGAGTACCGCAAGTACATCGAGAAGGACGCCGCCCTCGAGCGGCGCTTCCAGCCGGTCATGGTTGGCGAGCCGTCAGTGGAGGACACGATCAGCATCCTGCGCGGCCTGCGGGAGCGATACGAGATTCACCACGGCGTCCGATTGAAGGACGCGGCGCTGGTCGCGGCTGCCGTCCTCTCGCATCGCTACATCTCCGACCGATTCCTGCCGGACAAGGCGATCGACCTGGTCGACGAAGCGGCGTCCAAGCTGCGCATGGAAATCGACTCGAGGCCGGTGGAGCTCGACGAGGTCGAGCGGCGCATCGTGCAGCTCGAGATCGAAGCGGAGGCGCTGCGGAAGGAGCAGGACAAGGGGTCGCGGGAGCGGCTTGCGCGCCTCGAGAAGGACCTCGCGGATCTCAAGGAAGAACGGACGCGACTGGCCAGTCACTGGCAGCAGGAAAAGGAGATCATCCAGGAGACGCAGCGGCTGAAGGAAGAACAGGAGCGGCTGCGACACGAGGCGGAGCGTGCGCAGCGCGCCGGCGACTACGGCCGCGCCTCCGAGCTGCAGTACGGGCGCATCCCGGAAATCGACCGGACCCTCCAGGCGGCCGAAGCGCGCCTGGCGGAACTCCAGCAGAATCAGCGCATGCTCAAGGAGGAGGTGGACGAGGAGGACATCGCCGAAGTGGTCGGCAAATGGACGGGCATCCCCGTCAGCCGCCTCATGGAAGGCGAAATCCAGAAGCTCCTTCGCATGGAGGAACGCCTCCACCTGCGCGTCGTTGGCCAGGACCAGGCGATCCTCGCGGTGGCCAACGCGATCCGACGCGCGAGGGCCGGCCTCCAGGATCCCAACCGGCCGCTCGGCAGCTTCATCTTCCTCGGGCCGACGGGCGTGGGCAAGACCGAGCTCGGTCGGGCGCTGGCCGAGTTCCTGTTCGACTCGGACCAGGCCATGATCCGGGTCGACATGTCCGAGTACCAGGAGAAGCACACGGTCTCGCGGCTCATCGGCGCCCCGCCCGGCTATGTCGGCTACGAGGAGGCGGGCCAGCTGACCGAGGCGGTGCGGCGGCGGCCCTACGCCGTCGTCCTCTTCGATGAGATCGAGAAGGCGCATCCGGAGGTACTGAACATCGCTCCTCCAGCTGCTCGACGACGGCCGGCTGACGGACGGCAAGGGCCGGACGGTGGACTTCAAGAACAGCGTCGTGATCATGACGTCCAACCTGGGCAGCCAGTTCATCGCCGAGCGAACGCGCCGGGAGGCAACCGACCTGGACGAAGGCACGAGGCGGATGGTCGTCGACGCGCTCCGCGCCCACTTTCCGCCGGAGTTCCTCAACCGCGTGGACGACGTCATCGTGTTCCACCCCCTGGGCCGGGAGCACCTCAGGCAGATCGTGGACATCCAGCTGAAGGGCCTCATGCGGCGCCTGGAGGACCGCAAGATCAAGGTGGACCTCACCGACGCGGCACGCCAGCGCCTGGTGGACGAGGGCTACGACCCGACTTACGGCGCCCGGCCCCTCAAACGGACGATCCAGCGCCTGCTGCTCGATCCGCTGGCGCTCCGCGTGCTGCAGGGCGAGTTCCGGGAGGGCGACGGGGTGCTCGTCGACGCGGCGGCGGGCGGCCTGACGTTCGAGAAGGCGCCACAGCCGTCGGTGATGCGGTAGGCTAGGAAGAGGTGTAGAACGAGCGACAGGCGTTGAGCATCACGCGTTGAGCGTTCAGAGTTTGGAGTCCCCGTGCCACCATTCCTCAAACCGCGCGTCCCGCAGCCGCGAGGCGGCCGGCCCGGCGAGCGCCGGCCCCTCGGACCGCGGCCGGTGTCTTCTTTCTGGTACATCCTCGGCTTCCTCCTGCTGCTTGCGATCGTCCAGGCCTACCTGTTCGTCCCGTCCGGCCGGTCGATCCCCTACTCGGAGTTCAAGGCGCTCGTCGCCGACGACAAGGTGGCGGAGGTCACGATCAGCGATCAGGCCCTGCGGGGACAGCTCAAGCCGGGCGCAGCGCGGGACGAGCGGTCGCGGGCGTTTGTGACGACGCGCGTGGACGACCCGAAGCTTGTCGAGGAACTCGAGCAGCACAAGGTGAAGTACACGGGCGAGGTGGCCAATCGCTGGCTTCCGGAACTCCTCGGGTGGGTCATCCCGCTCCTCTTCATCATCGGCCTCTCGAGCTTCTTCTTCCGGCGGATGGGCGGCACCGAGGGCGGCGTGATGTCGTTCGCGCGCAGCCGCGGGAAGATCTACGCCGAGGACGACGTGAAGGTGACCTTCGCCGACGTCGCCGGCGTGGACGAAGCCGAGGACGAGCTGAGGGAGATCGTCGAGTTCCTGAAGACGCCGAAGAAGTACACGCAACTCGGCGGGCGGATTCCGAAGGGCGTGCTGCTGGTGGGACCGCCGGGCACCGGCAAGACGCTGCTGGCCCGGGCGGTGGCCGGCGAGGCGCACGTCCCGTTCTTCAGCCTGAGCGGTTCGGAGTTCGTCGAGATGTTCGTGGGCGTCGGCGCGGCCCGCGTCCGCGACCTGTTCCAGCAGGCCGAAGCGAAGGCGCCGTGCATCGTGTTCATCGACGAGCTCGATGCGCTGGGCAAGACGCGGGTGCAGAGCCCGCTCGGCAGCCACGAGGAGCGCGAGCAGACGCTGAACCAGCTGCTGGCCGAGATGGACGGCTTCGACTCGCGCAAGGGCGTCATCATCATGGGCGCCACCAACCGCCCGGAGGTGCTCGATCCGGCGCTGCTCCGGCCGGGCCGGTTCGACCGTCAAGTCCTGGTCGACAAGCCGGACGTCCGCGGCCGCGAGGCGATCCTCCGCATCCACGCGCGCGGCGTGAAGACCGCGCCCGAGGTGGAACTGAAGGTGGTGGCGGCCCGGACCGCGGGCTTCGCCGGCGCCGACCTGGCCAACCTGGTGAACGAGGCCGCGCTGCTGGCCGCTCGCAAGAACAAGCCCAGCGTGGAGATGCGCGACTTCGACGAGGCGATCGACCGCATCGATCGCCGGCCTCGAGAAGAAGCGGGTGATGAGCGACCGCGAGCGGGAGATCATCGCCTACCACGAGTCGGGGCACGCGATCGTCGCCACGGTCCTGCCCGGCCTCGACCCGGTCCACAAGATCTCCATCGTGCAGCGGGGCTTCGGGGCGCTGGGCTACACCATGCAGCTGCCGCTCGAAGATCGCTACCTCATGACGCGGCGAGACCTGCACAGCCAGCTGGCGGTGCTGCTCGGCCGGGCGCACGGCCGAGGAGATCGCGCTGGACGAGATTTCGACCGGCGCGCAGAACGACCTCCAGCGCGCCACCGACATCGCCCGCGCCATGGTGACCGAGTTCGGGATGAGCGAGTCGATGGGCGCCGTGAGCTTCGACACCCACGGCCGCAACCGCTTCCTCGACATCCCGCTCGGCAACGAGCGCGCCGAACTACGGCGAGGAGACGGCGCGCGAGATCGACGCGGAGGTCCGCCGCATCGTGTCCGACGCCCACCAGCGCGCGCGGGCGGTGCTGGCCGAGCGCCGCGAGACGCTCGAGCAGGTCGCCCGCCGGCTGCTGGAGAAGGAAGTGATCGAGGGCGAGGAACTGCGGGAGATCGTGGAGGCGTCCAAGCCGACGCCCACCGGGATTGAGCAGGGCTGAGGGTGGAGGGCTGAGGGCTTCAAGGCTTAGGGCTGACGGCCGCCCGGGCTCTGAGCTCGTGCGGCCGTGGAGTCTCTTACCCCATTTTCTGCATCGCCGCCAGGAACTCCGCGTTCGACTTGGTCTTCGACATCTTGTCGAGCAGCAGTTCCATCGCCTCGACGGGCGACAGCGGGTTGAGCACCTTGCGGAGCACCCAGACGCGGTTGAGGTCTTCGCGAAGCAGGAGGAGCTCCTCCTTCCGCGTGCCGCTCTTCTGGATGTCGATCGCCGGGAACACGCGCTTGTCCACCAGCTTGCGGTCGAGGTGGATTTCCATGTTGCCCGTGCCCTTGAACTCCTCGAAGATGACGTCGTCCATCCTCGACCCGGTGTCCACGAGCGCCGTGGCGATGATCGTCAGCGAGCCGCCTTCCTCGATGTTCCGCGCGGCGCCGAAGAACCGCTTCGGCTTCTGGAGCGCGTTCGAATCGAGACCGCCCGACAGCACCTTGCCCGACGGCGGAATGACCGTGTTGTAGGCGCGCGCGAGGCGCGTGATCGAGTCGAGCAGGATGAGCACGTCCTTCTTGTGCTCGACCAGGCGCTTGGCCTTCTCGATGACCATCTCGGCGACCTGGACGTGGCGCTGCGCCGGCTCGTCGAACGTGGACGAGATGACCTCGCCGTCGACCGACCGCTGCATGTCCGTGACCTCTTCAGGCCGCTCGTCGATCAGCAGGACGATGAGGTAGACCTCGGGATGATTGACGGCCACCGACTGCGCGATGCTCTGGAGCAGCATCGTCTTGCCGGTGCGCGGCGGCGCGACGATCAGGCCGCGCTGCCCCTTGCCGATCGGCGTCATCAGGTCCATGACGCGGCCGGACAGGTTGTCGGGCTGCGTCTCGAGCTTGCACATCTCCTGCGGGTAGAGCGGCGTGAGGTTCTCGAAGAACAGCTTGTCGCGCGCCTGCTCCGGCGGCTCGAAGTTGACCGCCTCCACCTTGATCAGCGCGAAGTACCGCTCCCCTTCCTTCGGCGGCCGGATCTGGCCGGACACCGTGTCGCCGGTCTGGAGATCGAACTTGCGGATCTGGGAGGGCGACACGTAGATGTCGTCCGGCCCCGGCAGGTAGTTGTAGTCCGGCGCGCGCAGGAACCCGAACCCGTCGGGCAGCACTTCGAGCACGCCCTCCGAGAAGATGTACCCGCTCTGCTCGGTCTGCGCTTTCAGGATCTGGAAGATCAGCTCCTGCTTGCGCATCCCGGTGGCGCCGGCGACGTTCAGGTCCTTGGCGATCTGGGTGAGCTTCTGGATGCTCATGTCCTTCAGCTCGCCGATGTTGAGGCCTTCACCCGGGCGCCGTGGCTGCGCCTTGGCAGGCTCCTGGCTGGGGGTCTGGGGTTCGGCCGCCGGGGCCTCGGTCGGCACCGTCTGGCCGTTCGACCCGCGCGCCGGCATGGATTGGCGCTTGTTGTTGCTTGGCATAGTGTGTGTGGTTCCGATCGACTGACTGTGTGGCTACTCGAAGCTCAGGAAGGTTGAGATGTTCTGGAAAAGCGGGGCGGAATGGCCCCCCGCGGGCCGCCGGTGACAGGAGGAGGCTTGAGACACTTCAGTGTAGGGAAACCCCTGGCGGCTTGTCAAGCAGAACGCGGGCCAAGGTCGGACGCGGGCCACGTCGGGCGAGCGCAGACCTTACCGATACGCCGCTGGCGATTCGCCGATCGCGACGATGCTGCACGCGTTTACGGGCGTGATCCGGAGCGCGCGGGCCTTTTCGACCAGTTCCGGGCTGTCGGCCCCCGGGTTGAACCACACCTCGCCGATCCCCTTCTTGCGCCACCTCGTCGAGGATGGACAGACCCACCCGCGGTGGAACATAGAAGGTGGCCATGTCGATCGGCCCGGGAACGTCGAGCACCGAGGGGTAGCTCTTCAGACCCTCGACTTCGGGCTCCCGCGGGTTGATCGGGATCACGGTGTCGCCGTGGTGAACGGAAGGCCCGTACGGCCTTGTTCCCGAACTTGCTGCGGTCGGAGGACGCTCCGATGACGGCGACGACTCGAGGCATGGATACCAGTATAGCGGCCGCCGTGCGATCCGGCTAAAGGCGGATTCGACGTACGGTCGAGTGCTACAATCCCGGCGTGCGCTTCGCCGCTTCGCTGCTCGTCATCCTCGCCACCCTCACGCTCTTCACCGGTCTCGGCCGCCCCGCCATCAGCGACTCGGACGAAGCCTTCTACGCCGAGGCGGGCCGGGAGATGGTGACCGGGGGCGACTGGCTGACGCCGCACTTCAACTACGAGAACCGCTTCCAAAAGCCGATCCTCTTCTACTGGATCGTCGCCACGAGCTACGTCGCGGCGGGCATCACCGAGGCGGCGGCGCGCTTCGGGTCCGCGGCAGCCGGCCTGGGCATCGTCCTCCTCGCGTTCGCAGCGGGCCGGCGTTGGTACGACGAGGCGACCGGGTTCCTGGCGGGCGTCATCGTGGCCACCAGCTATGGCTGCGTCTCCGCGGCGCGCCTCTCGCTGCCCGACCTGCCGCTCGCCTTCTTCATCACGCTGACCATCTGGGCGGCCGGCGTCGCCCTGTTCGAGCGTCACCGCCGCGCGCGCCGCTGGTGGCTGCTGGCGGCCACCGGCGCGGCCCTCGGCTTCCTCACGAAGGGTCCCCTCGCGCTCGTCATCCCGGCGCTGGTGCTCGTCGGGCCGTTCGTGCTCGAGCGCGCATGGCGCCGCCTGAAGACGGCGGACCTGGCGCTGGCGGCCGCGCTGTTCCTGCTCATCGCCGCGCCCTGGTACGTCGCGATGGCGTCCGCGCACGGCACCGCCTATCTCCGCGGGTTCTTCATCGGCGACAACCTCGAGCGATTCGCGACGACGGCATTCAACGCACACCGGCCGATCTACTTCTACGTGCCAATCGTGCTCGGCGGCATGCTGCCGTGGTCGCCCTTCTTCGCGCTGGTCGCCGCGCCGGTCGCGCGCGCGTTCCGGCAGCGGAAGCTGCCCCCCCGCCCCGACGTCCGCGTCTGGTGCTGGCTGCTTGCCCCCTTCCTGCTCTTCACGGCCTCGGTGGGTAAACAGCCGCGCTACATCCTCCCGATGCTGGCGCCCCTCGCTCTCCTGCTCGCGGCCGCCATCCGTCGCGCCATCACGACGCCCTCCGATTTGCGCTCGGGGCGTCCCGAGCAACATCGAGGGACGCTACCCATGCTGCCGGACGCCCAGCCCAAGCTGTTCTGCTGGATGTCCGGGGTGTCGGGAACGGTGGTGGCGCTCATCGGCCTCTTGCTTTTGCGCGCGCGGCCGCTGCTCATCACCCAGCCTCCCGCCCGGCTCATGGCCGGCGCGGCGGCGTTGGGCGCCGCCGGCCTGGCCGTCGTCCTCCTCGCGGTCTCGCGCCGCTCGCGGCTGATACCGGGGACAGTCGCGGCGGCCGCGGTCGTCTTCGTTCTCGTGCTGCGCTTCGTCGTCTTCGCGCTGCCCGATCTGGACCCGGTTGAACAGATGGCCGGCCGCGTGCTCGCCCACCGCGTCGCCGCGGAACGCGTGGCGTCCTACCGCGTGTTCGTGCGCAACCTCGTCTTCTACACGCACGTGAAGCAGGACGACCTCGATAACGACGAGCATCTCGTCGCCTTCCTCGATACGCCGGATCGCGTGTTGTGCGTCCTTCCCGAGCGCGAGTTGCGAAGGCTGCAAGCGGCGGCGCGGCAGCCGGGTGCTGACCGCCTCGCGGCTGTGATGAGCAGGCTCAGACGGCTGGAGTCCACGACGTACTTCGATGCCGCGACGGCCAAGATTGGCGCATTGATTTCGCCCGACCCGGAGCGAGATCTGCACACGGCCGTGCTGGTAGCCAACAGGTGAGATCAAATGGCGGGCGTCACTCCGGGAAGATCTTGCCCGGGTTCAGTATCCCCTTGGGGTCGAACGCCTGTTTGACGCGCTTCATCAGCGCGATCGCCTCGTGCGACAGCTCGATTGGCAGGAACGGGGCCTTCGTGTAGCCGATGCCGTGCTCGCCGCTGATCGAGCCTTCCCGCGCCACCACGCCCTCGAACAGCCGACGCTCCGCCACGTGGGCCCGCGCGACCTGGTCGGCATCCGCGCCGTTCACCATGATGTTGACGTGGATGTTCCCGTCACCGGCGTGGCCGAAGCACGGGATGGTGAGCCGGAATTCCCGCCGCAGCTCGGCGATGAGTGCGAACAGGTCGGGAACGCGCCCGCGCGGCACGACGACGTCGTGGTTGAACTTCGTCGTCGAAATGGTCTTGAGTGCCGGCGACAGCTCGCGGCGCACCCTCCACAACTCCTCGCGCTCCGCGTCGCTGGCCGCACGCAGCACTTCGCTGGCGCCGGCCGCCCGGCAGGCCTCCTCCACGAGGTGCGCCTCGGCCGCCACCGCGTCCTTCATCCCGTCCACTTCGAGGAGCAGCAGCGCCCCTGTTCCCTCTGGCGCCAGGGCCGCCCCGAGGTAGCGCGAGACGGCGGCCAGGCACTCGCCGTCCACCAGTTCCAGCGTTGCCGGCACCACCCGCGCGCGCAGCAGTTCGTTGACCGCTTCGACCGCGGACTCGATCCCGTCGAACGTGGCGCGCAGCGTCACGCGGCACGGCGGCTTCGGCACCAGGCGCAACACGGCCTGGGTGACGATGGCCAGCGTCCCCTCGGAACCGACCAGGAGCTGCGTGAGGTCGTAGCCGACGACGTTCTTGACGGCCTTCGACCCGGTGCGGATGACCTCTCCAGTAGGGAGGACGGCCTCGAGCGCGAGGACGTAGCGTTTCGTGGTGCCGTACTTGAACGCCCGCGGCCCGCCGGCGCACTCGGCGATGTTGCCGCCGATCACCGACTCGTTGAGGCTCGCAGGATCGGGCGGGTAGAAGAGGCCCACCTTCTCGACCGCCGCCTGGAACACGCCCGTGATGACGTTCGGCTCGACGACGGCCAGGAGGTTCGCCTCGTCGATCTCCAGGATCCGGTTGAAGCGCTCCATCGACAGGGTGACCCCCCCGTGCAGAGGCACGGAGCCGCCGCTGTAGCCCGTGCCCCCGCCGCGGACGACGAGCGGCACCCGCTGCGCGCTGCACGCCTCGGCGATGGCCGCCACCTCGCTCGTGGAGCCCGGGATGGCGACGATCTCGGCCCGCTGGCCGCGCTTCAGGCCATCTTGGCCGTACGTGGCGAGTGATGCCTCGTCGGTCCGGACGTACTCGGCACCCACGATGTCGCGAAGGTCACAGACGAAGGAAGGAGGGAGCATGTCGCGTTGCACCGGCTAGAGCCAGTCGCGAACAACCACTTTCTCGCCGATCGCGATCTCCCTGGGCGCCGCCGCGTCCAACGCCCAGCGGATCCGCTTGATGCCTTCGACGACGTCAGCCGCCGACCCGGCATAGCTGAGACGCACGTGCCCTTCGAGACCGAAATCCCGCCCGGGCACGGTAACGACGCGCGCCTTGGCCAGCAGGAACGTCGACAGCTCGAAGGAGTCGCGGGCGATGCCGGGCCGAAGGCACGCGCTGAAGTCCGGCAGGCAGTAGAACGTGCCCTGCGGCTTGATCACGCTGATGCCAGGCACCTGGGCCAGGCCCTCGACGATCAGGTCCCGGTTGTGCTGCATGCAGCCGCGCAGCGTCTCCACGTCGTCCTGCGGACCGAGCATCGCCCCCTGCGCCGCAAGCTGCCCGAGGTTCGACGTGCACGACGTCGTCTGCGACTGGATGGTCGTCATCGCCGTCGCGATGTCCTTCGACGCCACGGCCCAACCCACGCGGAAGCCGGTCATGCCCCACGTCTTGGCGACGCCGTTGATCACGATGACGCTGCTCTCGTCGGTGCTCTTCGCCGTGAAGTCGTAGCACGACGGGGCGGCGACGCCGTCGAACACCAGCTTGTGGTAGATGTCGTCCATGATGGCATGGATGCCGCGCGCCTCGCAGAACTCGACGAGCGCGCCCACGAGGTCGCGCGAGAACACCATCCCGGACGGGTTGTTCGGACTGTTCACGATGATGGCGCGGGTGCGGGGCGTCACCGCCCGCTCGATCGGCCTCGAGCGACGGCGTGAGGCTGCCAGGCTCCGGGCCGACCACGACCGGCACCGCGCGGCACATCTTCACCATCTCCGGGTAGCTCACCCAGTACGGCGCGAGGAGGACCACCTCGTCGCCGGCGTCGAGGATCGCGAACAGCGCGTTGAAGATCGCCTGCTTGGCGCCCGACGTGACGACGATGTTGCGAGGCGCCACCGTCCGGCCGTAGTTCTGCTCGGTGTACCGAATGACCGCCTTCTTGAAGGAGGGCATCCCGCTCGCCGGCGTGTATTTGATGCGGCCGGCGCGCCAACGCCTCGGCGGCCGTGTCGATCGCCGCCTGCGGCGCCCGGTTCTGCGGCTCGCCGATCCCCAGGTGCACGATCGACTCGCCCTGCTCGCGCAGCACCCGCGCCTGCTCGTTCAGCGCCATCGTCGGCGACTCCGATATGCCGCGGGCAAACTGGCTCACACCCATGACGACTCCTCCGTGCGCCAGCTCCGGCCCCGCAGCATTCGCGCATCCGCGACTCGACCACGTCGGGCACCAGGCCGGTGATCGGGCCGCCGAGGGCGAAGACTTCCCGGATCAGCCGGGAACTGATGTAGGTATAGGACTCCGCCGGCATCATGAAGACGGTCTCGAGTTCCGGCACCAGCCGGCGGTTCATCAGCGCCATCTGGAACTCGTATTCGAAGTCGGAGATCGCGCGCAAGCCCCGCACGATCACCTGCGCCCCTTTCTGCCGGGCGAAGTCGACGAGCAGCCCGTCGAAGGTGTCCACCTCGACCTTCGGCTCGTCCCGCGAAGACCTCGCGCGCCATCTGCACGCGATCCTCCACCGAGAAGAGCGGCGTCTTCTCCCGGTTGTAGCAGGATCGCGACGATGATGCGGTCGAAGATCCGCGGCGCCGCGCAGGATGATGTCCACGTGGCCGTTGGTCATCGGATCGAAGGAACCGGGGTAGATCGCCACGCTCTGCGAACGGGCGATCGGCGAAGGTGTCGGGCTGGTTCATGATCAACTGGCCGCCGGGCCGCCGATCGGCCCCGGCGCGGCCGCGCTCCGCTGGTAGAACGACAGGGCGCTGTCGCCGGACTGCACGACCCGGGTGCGTGTCAGGTCTCCCGCGGCAAGGGGGGCCGCCCGACGGCGAGCGTGCTCGAGCACCAGCAGGCCATCGACCGCGAGCCAACCGGCGGCGCGGGCCAGGACGGCCTGGAGGTCCGGCTCGGCGTACGGCGGATCGAGCAGGATGAGATCGAAACGTCGCGCGCCGAACGGCTCCGGGAGCCGGCCGATGATCCGCGCGCATGATAGCACAGCCCTTCGCGACGCCGCAGTGCGCCAGGTTCTCGGCGATGAGCGCCGCCGCACGCGCGTCGCGCTCGACGAACACGACGTCCGCCGCCCCGCGGCTATGCGCCTCGATGCCCGACGGCGCCCGTCCCCGCGTAGCCGTCGAGCACGCGGGCGCCGGCCACGCGCGGCGCGAGGATGTTGAACAGCGTCTCGCGCAGGCGGTCGGACGTCGGCCGCAGCCCCTCCCACGCCGGGGTCTTCAAACGTCGGCCCTTGAGGGAACCCGAGATGATCCGCATCGTGCGAGTGGTCGATTTTGGCGATTTGGCGAATTGGCGATTTTGTGATTCTACGATCGTCCGCGAGTGCCTCCGGGTCCCGCCTGCCGGCATTCGCTTCAACCGTTGTTGAGCGCGACGGCGAAATCGTGAAATCGCAAAATCGTGAAATGGCCAGAATCTCCTAGCCGACCTCCGCCAACCCGAACTGCCTGTCCCAGCGCTCGCGGGCGAAGGCGCGGAGGCGCTCGGCCTCCTCCCCCTCGCGCTCCACCCAGGGCTGCGCCTCGCGCAGCGCCTCCTCCATGATCGCGCGGTCGCGGTTGAGATCGGCGACGCGCAGCGCGGGCATGCCGGCCTGGCGCGTGCCGGCGACGTCTCCCGACCCGCGCAAGCGCAGGTCCTCTCTCCGCGATCGCGAAGCCGTCGGTGGTACGCCGCAATCGCCTTGAGGCGCGCATCAGCCTCGTCGGAGAGCGGCGCCTGGTAGAGCAGGATGCAGTAGGACTGGTGGGCGCTCCGCCCGACGCGCCCGCGCAATTGGTGCAGTTGCGACAGGCCGAAGCGCTCCGCGTGCTCGACGACCATCACGCGTCGCGTTCGGCACGTCGATCCCCACCTCGACGACGGTCGTCGCCACCAGCAGGTCGATCTCCCCCGCCGCGAAGGCGCGCATCACCGAGTCCTTGGCCTCCTGCGGCAGCCGGCCGTGGAGCAGCCCGAGGCGATAGCCTGGGAAGACGTCTTCCGCCAGGTGGTCGGCCATCTCGGTTGCGGCCCGCAAATCCACCTTCTCCGACGCCTCGACGAGCGGGTAGATCACGTAGGCCTGCCGGCCGGCGTCGACTGTTCGCGCCGGACGAAGTCGTGGATCTCCGGCCGGCGGGCTTCCGGCCGCACGGTTGTCTTCACCGGGACTCGGCCGGGAGGCAGGCCGCGGATCACCGAGACATCGAGCCCGCCGTAGAGCGTGAGCTGCAGCGTGCGCGGGATCGGCGTCGCTGTCATCACGAGGATGTCGGGGCGAAGCCCTTTCGCCCGGAGCCTGGCCCGCTGCAGGACCCCGAAGCGGTGCTGCTCGTCGACGATGGCGAGGCCGAGCCGCTGGAAGCGGACGTCCTCCTCGATGAGCGCGTGCGTGCCGAGCAGCAGGTGCACGCGGCCGCCGGCAGCGTCGGCGAGCAGTTCGCGCCGCGCGGCGGCCGGGATCGAACCGGTCAGCAGCCCCGGCGCGGAACCGCGTCCGCTGGAAGAGCCGCGAGCACCGTCTTGAAATGCTGCTCAGCGAGAATCTCGGTAGGGGCCATCAGCGCAACCTGGAGGCCGTTCTCCATGGCGACGAGCGCCGCGACGAGCGCAACGATCGTCTTGCCCGCGCCCACGTCGCCCTGCAGCAGCCGGTTCATCTGACGCGGCTGCTGCATGTTCTCGACGATCTCCTTCAGTGCGACGCGCTGGCCGGCGGTGAGCGCGAACGGCAGCAGCGCCCGGGCCGCCGCACGCACGCGTTCGTCCACGACGGGCACGAACGGCTTCGCCTCCCGCCCGGCATCCTGCTTCCGCAGATGCACACCGAACTGGAACAGGAAGAACTCCTCGAAGATCAGCCGGAGCTGTGCCGGGGCGCGGAACGCGGCCAAGGAGTCGAGCGGCGTCCCGGCCGGCGGCAGGTGCGCCTCGCAGAGCGCCGTCCGCCGGTCGGGCAAGCCAAGACGTCGAATCAGCTCACGGGGCAGCGAGATCGTCGACGTCTGGCGGCAGGCGCTCCAGCACGTCGTGGACCAGGGCCCGCTGCATGCGCGGAGTGAGCGGCCCGGTCTTCTCGTAGATCGGCACGATGCGGCCGGTGTGGACCGTGTCCGCGCCCTCGTCGTCCACCACCTCGACGTCGGGATTCTGCAGCTGCAGCACGCCGCGGTAGCGCGAGACGGCGCCGTGGAGGACAACGCGCTGGTGGGCGTGAAGCGTGTTCTGCCGATACGGCTGGTTGGGCCACACCGCGAGCAGGCAGCCCGACTCGTCGCGGACGACCGCCTCGAAGATCTTGAATCCCCGCCGTCCCGTCCACCGCAGCCGGCAGTTGAGCAGCTCTCCCGCCAGCGTCGCCTGCTCCCCCTCCTTGACCTCGGCAACCGGCTGGAACCGGGCGCGGTCCTCGTAGCGGAATGGCAGGCGAAGCAGGAGATCCTCCACGGTGTCGAGCCCCGCCTTGCGCAGGGCCTGCTCGCGTTGAGGACCGACCCCCTTGAGCGCGCGCAGCGGCGTGTCGAGAAAGGGCTCCACGGTCCTACTGCGATCACGATCGCCTCGCCCTGCCGGACGTCGATCTGCCGGATCCGCGCCGGGAGCTGGAACGCGTCGTCGAGATTGAGGCCGCCGGGATTCTGCGGGCTGCGGGAGTAATAGCTGACGAGTTCCTGCAGGACGGTCTTCGGGATGGGTACGTTGGAGATGCTGGCCGATTCGAGGTCGAACCGCGCGACGCCGTCCGCGGTCTGCAGGCGGCCCGACACGGCCACCGGCAGCCGGCCGGACAGCAGGTTCACCGGGTCGAACCAGCCGCTGGACTTGTGGTGGGCGCGAACGACGTCGAGGTCCACCAGCGCGGTGGCCGCAAGGCGGCGGTCGCCGAGGATCGCGATGCGCGGACCGGTGATGCCCACCGGGATTTGCGGACCGGCTTCGAACGCGAGGTACGAGTTCACTTCGCGCTCGCTGACAACGGTCGAGCGGCCGGCGGGCTGCGGCGCACGGGCGCCGGGTTGGGGAACGAGTGACGCGTGCTGCTCGATCGTCGCGACCTTCTCCCGCAGTCGCACGGCGTCGGCCTTGGACACCAGATCGCGCGCGGCCCCGCCTGACGGCGGAGCGGACTGCGCCGGACGCGCCGCGACGGCCGGCCCGGCCAATGCCGCCACGCAGACGCCAATCCAGCCCAGCCGACGGGTGACACGGGTCACGGCTTGCACCTCGGATCCTCGCGTCGAGTGTAGCATGCGCCTTCCCGGGCGCCGGGCGTGCGGCGGGCTGTCGGAGCCCCCGAGTGTGCGGCGAAGCTCCAGCTTCCGGACCGCGAACCTGGAGGGTCGCGCCACGTCCTGGCAGCTGCGGCTAGGGGCGGCGGTCTACCCCACCCTGCTGCTGCGCCCGGCCGCGGGCCCGAAGCATCAGGTCGAACTTCCGCCGTTCCACCGACTCCTCAAAGACCCGGAAGCGCGCCTGCTGCGTGACGTCCAGCACCTGGTCCACACCCTCGTACGCCTTGCGCAGGTCGTCGGTGTATCTCGCGTCGATGTCGCGCAGCCTGCGAAGCGAATCGGCGAGCGGGCTCTCGGCCGGCGCCGTCGCCTTCAGGTTGTTGTTGAGTTCGGCGACCACTGCGCGCCGGGCGGCCAGATGCTGGCGGCGCGTCTGCTGGAGCATCTTCAGCCGCGAGAGGAACTGCGGGAACTGCGCGTCGGTGAGCTTGAGCGCGTCCTGCGCCTGCATCGCCACGTAGCTGTCGAACAGTCGATCCACCTCGCCCATCGGCAGCCCCGGCTGGCGCTGACTGCCGCGCGCGGCGCGCCCGCCCGGCGGCGGCTGCGGCGCCGGCGTATCCTGCGCCCTGGCGTCGGCACCCCACGCCAGGAACGCGGCAAGACCGAACACGATCGCCCTGCGTCGCACCTGCTTCGTCATGATGGCCTCTTCGTCATCCCCGGCTCCGCGCGCGCGGCCGCGCCAGTTCCGCCGTCAGCAATCTCACCAGCTCTCCCCGTTCCTCGTCGGTCATCTCCAGCACGGCCCCGTCGGCGACGCCGGGAGCCGGCGAGGAGAAGGAACTGCCCGCCGGATCCGCCTCGGTCGCCAGCGCCGAGAACACGAGCCACGACTCCTCGTCGGCGGGCGTGCCGGTCTCGTCGGCGGAAACCCATTGAGAAGGCGCAGGCGAGGTGGCTGGTTCACGCGACGCCACCGAGGCGGGCGAGTCCGGGCGATCGAGCCGGACCGCCAGCGCCGCGACGATCGCGAGCACGCCGACCGCGGCAACGGCCAGGCGCCAACCTGGCGACAAGCGCGCATGGCGCAGTCGGTTTGCTGCCGCGCGCCACGGCGCGCCTCGCCGTGGGAGCCCGGGCGCCGAGGGCTCGTGTCGCACCGCCTCGGAGACACGGGCGGAGAAATGCTCCCAGAACAGCGGGGACGGTTCGGGCATGTCCGTCGCGGCCACATCCTTCAGCACGCCGGCGAGCGCCTCGACCTCCTGCCGGCACCACGCGCACGACTCGAGGTGTTCCCGGCGGCCGTCGCCGCCTTCAACCGCGTCGAGCAGTTCGTCGCGCGAAAGATGGTTCATTGGGGCTCTCCCGACAGCAGCTTCCTGAGACCGCGCAGGGCGTGAAAGAAATTGGCTTTGACCGCGCCCTCCGAGCTGCCCAGGATGTCCGCGATCTCCTGGTGCGAGAGCTCGTGGTAGGCGCGCAGGATGAGCGTCGCGCGCTGCCGTTCCGGCAGCCTGGCAATCGCTGCCCTGACGCGGGCCGCGCGCTCGCCCGCCAGCAGCCGGCTGACCGCGTCCGGCTCGCGCGACGCCGCGATCTCCCGGTCGTCCAGCGGCTCGGTGGCCGGCTCCTTGATGGCGCGGCGACTGAGGCACACGTTCACGCCGATCCGGTAAAGCCAGGTGGCGACCGACGACTCGCCCTTGAAACGCGGCAGCGCGCGAAAGGCGCGCAGGAACACCTCCTGCGCGGCATCCGTCGCGTCCTCGTGGCTGCCCAGGAAGCGGTAACACAGGCGGTAGACGGCGCGCCCGTGCCTCGCGACCAGCACGTCGAAGGCGCCGGCGCGGCCTTCCACGCACGCGCGCACGAGCGAAGGCTCGTCGAGGCTTTCGACGTCCGCAGCGGGATCCGCGCGATCGGCGGGCGTCACCGCCACGGCCCACTCGTCCGCGATCCGTCCGGGCCATGTGTCGCTCGTCGCATTCATCGATCCTGCACCACCGCCCTTACTGGCTTGGACCGCTGCCGGGGCGCGAAAGTAAAGCGATGGCGAATCGATCCTAGCGCGGGAAAACGACGAGGTCTTGACTTTCGCCTTTCCTTTGCATACATTCTCCTCCGGCGGTGTGCATGCCGTCTCGTTTCCCGCCCCAGCCCGAGGAGGACCTGTGTTGCCACTCACCAAGCGCCAGCGGGAGATCCTGGACTATCTCAACGAGTTCATCCAGCAGCACGGCTACGCGCCGAGCCTCGAAGAAGTGGGCCGCCGCTTCGGCCTGTCTTCGCTCGCCACGGTGCACAAGCACCTGACGAACCTGCAGGAGAAGGGGTTCATCAAGCGCGCGTGGAACCGCAGCCGATCGGTCGAACTCGTGCAGACCAAGCTTGGCGGCCGCGCGGTCGAACTGCCGCTGCTGGGCTTCGTGGCTGCCGGCGCGCCGATCGAAGCGGTGGCCACGGCGGAGACGATCTCCGTGCCGGAGGACCTGATCGGGAAGAAGGACACGTACGTCCTTCGCGTTCGCGGCGAATCGATGATCGACGAGCAGATCCGCGATGGCGATTTCGTCATCGTCGAGGACCGCAAGACGGCGGAGAACGGCGAGATGGTGATCGCGCTGCTCGGCGGGTCGGACGTGACGCTCAAGAAGTTCTACCGCGAGAACGGCCACATCCGCCTGCAGCCGGCCAACCCCACGATGCAGCCGCTCATCGTGCCCGCGGAACAACTGCAAGTGCAAGGCGTCGTCGTCGGCGTCATGCGGAAGTACTGACGGCGTCGAACGTCATGCGTTGAGCGTTGGGCGTCGAGCGTCCGGTATAGTGGTACCCCATGGCCGAATCGAAACAGATCAACTTCTCCATCGTGCCGGCGGACCCCGAGGCGCACCCGCGCGTGTACGCCAACTTCTGCGCGATCGCCCACACGCCCTTCGACATGACCCTCACCTTCTGCGAGGTCCTGCCGCTCACGGAGAAGGACCTGCAGCAGGCGGAGGCGGAGCACGTCGTTCCGGCGCCGGTCCGCGTGAACGTCGCCATCCCCCTGCAGATGGTGCCGAACCTCATTTCCGCGCTGCAGGAACGGCTGCGGATCCTGTCTGAGCAGAACACAGGCGGCGGCGCGTGGGGCGCGGGCCCCGTCCACTGACATGAAGACCCGCGCGCAGGCTCGCAGCGTCCTCGGCTCGCTGGCGCGGCAGCACCCGAACGCGAATACGGAACTCAATTTCGGCACCGCCTTCGAGCTGCTCGTCGCCACGATCCTCTCCGCCCAGACGACGGACGTTGGCGTGAACGGGGTGACGCCGGCGCTGTTCGCCCGCTATCCGGACGCGCATGCCTTGGCGGCCGCCGCTCCGCCGGACGTGGAAGCCCTCGTCAAGCCCACCGGGTTCTTCAGGCAAAAAGCGCGCGCCATTATCGGCATGTCGCAGGCGCTCGTCGACGCGCACGGGGGCGCGGTGCCGCCCGACTTGCAGGCGCTGGTGCGGCTGCCCGGTGTCGGGCGCAAGACCGCCAATGTCGTCCTGGCCCACGCGCTCGAGGTTCCCGGACTCCCGGTGGACCGGCACGTCTTGCGGGTCTCCAACCGCATCGGACTCGCCCACTCCGACGATCCGGAAGTCGTCGAGCAGCAGCTGGGCGCCCTCTACCCGCCCAAAGACTGGCGCCTGGTCTCCGACACGCTCATTCTTCACGGCCGCCGCGTCTGCAACCCCAAGCCGCTGTGCGATCGCTGCAGCGTCCGGACGAAGTGTGACGCGTACCAGAGCGGTGCGATCGAAGACGAACGAAAGACAGCGACCGCCCGCGGTGCGGCGAAGACACCGGCGAAGCAGAAGCTTCGCCCTACGCCGATGAAGCCCTCCCTCAAGCGGCGATGACACGCGAACGGTTCCGCCAGCTCGTCGCCGAGGCGGTGGACACCATCCCCGCCTCTTTCCGGAAGCACCTCCAGAACATCGCCATCGTGGTCGAGGACGAACCCTCGCCGGACCTGCTGGCGGAAATGGAGATTGAGCCGCCCGACACGCTGTTCGGCCTCTACCAGGGCACCCCGCTCCCCGAGCGGCACTGGGGTCATGGCAACGCGCTCCCGGACCGCATCAGCATCTACCAGTTCCCGATCGAAGATGCCTGCGACACGGAGGGCGACATCGTCACGGAAGTCGGCGAGACGCTGATCCACGAGGTCGGGCACTTCTTCGGGCTGTCGGAAGAAGAACTGGAGGAGATCGAGGAGCGCTACTGGCGCGGCCGGACTGGCGAAACCGGGGCCGAAGACGAGGATGAGGACGACGAGGAAGACGGGGGCGCGTCCGGGGATCGATCGTGACCATGACGCGGCCGAGAAAGCGCTTCGGACAGCACTTCCTCGAACCCGCCTGGGTGGACAAGGTGATCGCCGCCATCGCCCCCTTGCCAACCGACACCTTTCTCGAGATCGGTCCCGGCCGCGGGGCGCTCACGCTGGCTCTCGCGCCTCGCGTCGGCCGGCTCGTCGCGGTGGAAATCGATCGCGACCTGGCGCCTGCCCTCGCAGCCCGCGTCCCGGCGCACGCCACGATCGTCATCGCGGACTTCCTCCAGGCGGACGTCGCCGCCCTCCTCGGCGCCTACGTCCCTTTGCGGGTGGCGGGCAACCTGCCCTACAACGTCTCGACCCCCATCCTCTCGCGCCTGCTGGAGCTGGCGGATGAGGGGCGTCGCTTCCGGGACGCCACCCTCATGCTGCAGCTGGAAGTGGCTCGGCGCCTCACGGCCCGGCCCGGATCCAAGGACTGGGGCGTACTCGGCGCCTGCCAGCAGCTGCGTGCCGGCATCGACCTCGTGCTCACCCTGCCCCCCGGCGCCTTTCGTCCCGCGCCGAAGGTGCACTCCGCGGTGGTCCGCGTGCGCTACCGCGAGCCGGTTGTGCCCGTGGCCCGCGTCGACACGTTCGAATCGCTGGTCCGGGCGATCTTCATGCAGCGGCGCAAGATGCTCTCGAACGCGTTGACGCCGTTCGGTGCCTCCCGGGGCGTCGGGTCGCGGGAGGCGATCGAGGCCACGGGCCTGGATGGGCGGCGGCGCCCGGAGACGCTCACCCTCGCGGAACTCGCCCGCCTGTCGGATGTTTTCGCTTCGGCGTAACTCTCAGCTGTGCTATAGTTTCGCCAGCCTTTTCCTGTCCGCGGCCATCCCAGCGGCCTCGGTCGCGGGGCTCGGTCGGCGCCAGCCGGCAGCCCTGTCACGCGACGACGGCTCACCTTCTTTCCGGGTGGGCGCTTCTCCCGGGCGGCGACGCGCCGGGAGGCGATCCGACTGCAGGCTGGGACTCCTGTTGCCACATCGAGTCCTCGACGCCGCTGTGGGCTGCGCAGCCTGTTCGGTGTTCTAGCTCCCGGGATCTACCGCTATGACCTTCGCAGAGGCGGCCGAGAACCGGCAGCCGGCGCTGGAAGTGGTCCCGCTGGGCGGGCTGGGCGAATTCGGGATGAACATGATGGTGGTGTCGTTCGGCGACACCTTCATCCTGGTCGATGCGGGCGTCATGTTCCCGGACCCGGAACTGCTCGGCGTCGACCTGGTGATTCCCGACCTCTCGCACCTGGAGCACCGGGGGCGGAAGGCGTCGGCGCTGGTCCTGACGCACGGCCACGAGGATCACATCGGCGCCGTCCCCCACGTCATCCGACACGTGGACGGGCCGATCCTCGGCACGCCGCTCACGCTGGCCTTCGTTGCCGCGAAGCTCGAGGAACACGGGATCGACGCGCGGGACCGCTTGACGCCCGTCCAGCCGCGCGGGATTGTGCGCGTGGGCGAACTCGAGATTGAGTTCCTCCGGGTCACCCACAGCATCCCGGACGCGATTGCGCTCGCCATCCGGACGCCCGCGGGGACGATCGTTCACACCGGCGACTTCAAGATCGACCAGACGCCTCTCGACGGCCAGCACTTCGACTTCCACCGCTTCGCGGAGCTGGGAGCCCAGGGTGTACTGGCGCTGTTTGCCGACAGCACGAACATCGAGCGGCCTGGCTTCACCGGCTCCGAATCGGAGGTCGTCGAGGCGTTCGAGGAGATCTTCGCCAGCACCCGCGGGAAGCTGATCGTGACGGCGTTCGCCACGAGCATCTACCGCATGCAGATCCTGGCGAACCTCGCGCAGGAATTCGGCCGGAAGCTGGCCTTCGTGGGCCGCGGGATGATCGAGCACTCCCAGATCGCCCAGCAGCTTGGGTATTTGCAGCTGCCGCCGAATTTGCAGATCCGCGAGTCGGACGTGCGGAACTACCCCGCGCGGCAGGTGCTCTGCGTGACGACCGGCAGCCAGGGGGAACCGCTCGCGGCGCTCTCGCGCATCGCCGTGGACAAGCACCGGCACGTGGCGGTCGGGCCGGAGGATCGCGTGGTGTTCTCGGCCCGCTCGATCCCCGGCAACGAGAAGGCGATCGGCCGCGTCGCGAACCACCTCGCGCGGCGCGGCGCCGACGTCGTCACGTCGGCCACCAAGCGCGTGCACGTGTCGGGGCACGGCAGCGAAGAGGAATTGAAGCTGATGCTGTCGCTCGTGCGGCCGCGGTGCTTCGTCCCGATTCACGGGGAGTATCGCCAGCGCTCGCGGTATGCTCGGCTCGCCGAGCGGATCGTCCCCGCGACGCCCGACCCTGTGCAGGTGCTGCTCGTGGAGAACGGCGACCGGATGCGCTTCGACGCGAGCGGTGGCAGGGTGGTCGAGCGCGTCGCCACCGGGCGCGTCCTCATCGACGGGCCGGGCATCGGCGAAGTGGGGGACGAGGTGCTCCGGGATCGGCGGCACCTGGCCGAGGACGGCCTGGTCGTGCCGGTGCTCGCGATCAACAAGCAGACGGGCGGGATCGAGGGCGTCCCCGAGGTCATCACGCGGGGGCTCGTCCTGGAGCCGAACGCCGAGGACCTCCTGCGGGAGGCGGGGCGGCTGATCGCCGAAACGCTGGCGGCGACGAGCCCCGAGGAGCGCACCGACCCGGGCGTCGTCAAGGAGAAGATCCGTTCCGAGTTGCGGCGGTTCTTCCGCAAGCGTGCAGGCCGGCGGCCGCTGGTACTGCCGGTGATCATGGAGATATAGCGAGTGGCTGCAGGTTCCACCCTTTCCCGACGGCTGTCCGAGTGCCTGGGCGTCGCGCTGTTTGCGCTGGCGCTGATCTGGCTCATTGCGCTCGTCACGTACGATCCATCGGATCCGGCGTGGTTCTTCCATGCCGGCGCGACCGGCGTCCCCTCGAACTTCATCGGCCGGGTGGGGGCGTTCCTCGCGGAACTCTCGTTCCAGGTCCTGGGCTTCGCGTCGTTCCTCATTCCCGTCCTGTGTGGCGGGGTCGGCTGGAACCTCTTCTGGTGCCGGCACGTGGAGGCACCCTACACGAAGGCCGTCGGCCTGCTGATGCTCTTCGGGTGCTCGAGCTCGCTCCTGAACCTGTCCCTCGGCTCGATCACCATGTCGCGGCGTCAGATCAGGTCGGGCGGTTACCTCGGGGAGTTCCTCTCCGCGGAGATGGCGGAGTACTTCAACCGCGCCGGATCGATCATCGTCATCCTGACGCTGCTGGCGCTCGCCATCATCCTGGCCACGCAGTTCTCGTTCGGGCGCCTCTTCTCTGCGGTGTTCCACACCGTCATCGCGGCGTGGAGCCGGGGCCTGGGACGGGTCCGGGACTGGCGCGATGCCAAGCAGAAGGAGAAGCAGCGCCAGGAAGTCATCCGCAAGCACACCGCGCAGAACCCGGACGACGTGAAGGCCCTGTCGCAGGACAAGCGGCCCGAGCGCGCGCCCGCCCCCCCGAAGGCGCCCGCTGTCGCCGCGCCCATACCCGTCGCGCCTCCTCGCAACGGGGGCGACGCGCCGGTGCCAGAGAAGCGCCCGACGCCCGCAATCTCGCGCCCGCCCGCCGTGCCGCTCAAGAAGGCGGCCCCGCCGGCGCCCGCCGGGCCGACCGCGGTCGCCGAGTTCGAGCCGAAGATGCCGATCGAGCGGAAGAAGGAAGGCTTCACCCTGCCGCCGCTGGCGCTGCTCGACGCGCCGAAGAGCGAGCACAAGATCGACGAGCGCGAGCTGATGGACGCCGCTCGCCTGCTCGAGGAGAAGTGCCACGAGTTCTCCGTGGCCGGTTCGGTCGTCCAGATCCACCCCGGGCCCGTCGTCACGACCTTCGAGTTCAAGCCTGACGCCGGGGTGAAGTACGCGAAGGTGACCGGCCTGGCCGAAGACCTTTCGCTCGCACTGAAGGCCGAGTCGGTGTTGATCGAACGGATCCCGGGCAAGTCCACGGTGGGCATCCAGATCCCGAACACCAACCGGGAGTCGATCTCGCTGCGCGAGCTGCTGGAGTCGGACCTGTTCCGGCGCTCCGGATCCAAGCTGACGATCGTCCTCGGGAAGTCGATTCACGGGGAGCCCTACGTCGCCGACCTGGCGACCATGCCCCACCTGCTCGTGGCCGGCTCCACGGGAACCGGCAAGTCGGTGGCGATCAACAGCATGCTGACGAGCGTGCTGTACCGAGCGACGCCCGAGGAGGTCCGCCTCATCCTGATCGATCCGAAGCGGCTCGAACTCGGGATGTACGAGGAGATTCCTCATCTCCTGACGCCGGTCGTCGTGGATCCGAAGCAGGCGGCCAACGCGCTGGCGTGGGCGGTGCACGAGATGGAGGAGCGCTACAAGACCCTGGCGGCGGAGGGCGTGCGCAACATCGACCAGTACAACCGCAACATCCGCCTGGCGATCGAGCAGAAGCGCGAGCCCGAGGAGGGCGAGGAGTTCAAGATCCTCCCCTACATCCTGATCCTCATCGACGAGCTCGCCGACCTGATGATGGTCGCCAGCAGCGACGTCGAGGAGTCGATCGCGCGCCTCGCGCAGATGGCACGCGCGGTCGGCATCCACTTGATCCTCGCGACGCAGCGGCCGTCGGTGGACGTCGTCACCGGCCTGATCAAGGCGAACCTCCCCGCGCGCATCTCGTTCCGGCTGATGTCCAAGGTCGACTCGCGCACGATCCTCGACGGCAACGGTGCCGAGCAGCTGCTGGGCAAGGGCGACATGCTCTACCTGCCGCCCGCCTCGTCGCGGCTGATCCGCCTGCACGGACCGTACATTTCCGAGCAGGAGAGCGCCCGGCTCGCCGCATTCCTGCGCAAACAGGGGAAGCCGGTCTTCGACGAGACGATCACGGCGGAGGAAAAGGCCACCGACGGCATCGAGTTCGAGAAGGACGACCTGTACGACGAGGCCGCGCGCATCGTCGTCGGGTCCGGGCAGGCCTCGATCTCCTATCTCCAGCGGCGCCTCCGGATCGGCTTCAGCCGCGCGGCACGCCTCGTCGACATGATGGAGGCCGAGGGGCTCGTGTCGCCGGCGGCGGGGAGCAAGCCGCGCGAGGTCCTGGTGGACAAGAGCTACTTCGACGAAGTGGACGCACAACTGCGGTGACACGGATCACTCGCGCCGGCGCACTCTTCGCGTTCGCCCTGCTGGTGGCGCTGCCCTCTCCGGCGGCCACCGCGCGGGAGATGTACGCGACGGCGTCAGCGCGCGCGAAGGCTCTCCACGAGGGCGGGGGCCACGGCGCGGGGGACACCCCGTCGCTGAGAGAGTACCGCGCGGCCGCCTGGGCGTTCGAAGCGGTGGCGCGGCAGCACCCCACGACCGGCTACGCGGACAACGCGCTGTTCGAAGCGGCGGCGTTGTCGCGCGAGGCTCACGAGCGGTTCGGCAACGAGCAGGACAAGACCACCGGGCTGCGCCTGCTCAACTGGCTGTTGAAGGAGTACCCGACCAGCCCGCTCGTTACGAAGGCCCGAGACGAGTTGAAGCGCTGGGACGACGAGGACGCGGCCGCACCGCAGCGGACGGCCGCCTCACCGCAGTCCGGCCTGGTGGTGCTCCGCGACATTCGGCGGACGGTCATGGGCGAGATTGTCCGCGTGACGATTGAACTCGACGCCGAGGTGAGCTACCGGACGGAGCGCATCGACAATCCTGCCCGTGTGCTGTTCGATCTGGCGGCCGCCCGGCTCGCGCCGAGCGTACCCGAAGGCACGCTCAACTATCCGGGCGACGTCGTGCGCCACATCCGCGTGGGCCGCCACCCGAACAGCGTGCTTCGAGTGGTGCTCGACATCGAAGGCGTGAAGCGGTACTCGGCCTTCACGCTGTACGGGCCGTACCGGATCGTCGTGGACTGCGAGCGTGGTCCCGCCTTGCCCCCCGTCCCGCGCGAGCGCATCGCGGAGGAGAAGCTTCGGCTGCCCGCGCCAGATCCCGAAACGAAGCTGCCGGCCCAGCCCGAAGCGCCGCCGAAGCCCGCCCTCGAGGCCCGGGTCGCGAAGCCCGAGGCCGCCAAGCCCGACGTCGCGAAGATGGAACCGCCCGCGAGGACGATCGCCGGCCGCCCGCTGCGAATCGCCACGCGCACGATCGCGCCGGTTGCCAGGCCGCCCGCTCCGTTGCTGGTGGCGTCCTATCAGCCGCCGGCTCCCCGGCCGCTGAAGGTCACCCGTCAGTTCCGCTCTCCGCGCTACCCGGAAGCGTGGCAGCCCGCGGTCCAGATGCCGGCGCCCCTGCCCCGCCCCGACGTGTTCGCCGCAGCGCCTGCCGCCGCGGCCGTCGCCCCGGCCGTCGCGCTGGTGGACAAGACAACGCCGGCGCCCGAGAAACCGATGGTCGCCAGCGAGCCGCCCGCGCCCCCACCGAACGGGTTCTCGATGGCGCGTCAGCTTGGTCTCGGTGCGTCGCGCATCGTAATCGACCCCGGTCACGGAGGCCACGACCCGGGCGCGGAGGGCTCCGGCGTGTTCGAGGCGACCATCGTGCTCGACGTCGCGCTCCGGCTCGAGAAACTGTTGACGGGCGCAGGAATCGAAGCGGTGCTGACGCGCCGGAAGGACGAGTACATCCCGCTCGAAGAGCGCACGGCGATCGCGAACCGGGCGCAGGGAGATCTCTTCCTGTCCATCCACGCCAACGCCAGCCGCAACCGGGCGGCGCGCGGCGTCGAGAGCTACGTCCTGAACTTCGCGTCCACGCCGGACGCTGAAGCGGTGGCCGCACGCGAAAATGCCTCGACCGGGCTGACGATGAGCAGCCTGACGGAAATCGTCAAGGCCATCGCCCTCAACAACAAGCTCGACGAGTCCCGGAACCTGGCGGGGCTGGTCCAGCGCGAAATGGTCTCGCACCTGGGCGGCGGCAAGGACGTAAGGAACCACGGCGTGAAGCAGGCGCCGTTTGTCGTGCTCATCGGCGCCTCGATGCCGAGCGTCCTCGTCGAGGTTTCCTTCATCACTCACTCTCAGGAGGGTCGCCTCCTGAAGAGCGGCGCGTATCGCCAGAAGATCGCCGAGGCGCTGTTCGACGCCGTCCGCGGCTACCAGAAATCGCTCAAGGGGACGCCGGCGCTGACCCGACAGTAGCGGTGGTACAATAAGGTGGGATGTTTGCCGTGGTACTCCAACCCGTCACGCCCATCATCGTGAAGGTGGTTGGCGAGCCGCCGAAGGACATCGGCGTCATCGACATCATCTTCGGATCGCTCGGCATTACAGGATTGATGCTCGTGGGTTCGTTCCTGCTGGGTTCTCTCCTCGGAATCCTCTTCATCTGGCTGCGCCATCGCGCGAGCGCCGACGAACCGGCCCACGCGCCGAGCAGCGCCTACGGCTTCACGCCCTCGACGGTTGGGCGGAAGCAGGATCCAGAGGGCTAAGCCGGGCTAAAGCCCTTCCCACAGCCTGGACACGCCTACCGAGGTTCATCGGAACGCACAAGACTTCAGGCTTGTGCGTCTCGTGTCGAGGACAGCGTCACCGCCAGATTCACCAGCGTGCGCACGCCAACCCCCGTGGGTCCCTTGGGAAGGTAGGGCTTCGACTCGTCGTTCCACGCGGTGCCGGCAATGTCGAGGTGCGCCCAGGGCAGGCCTTCCGCGAACTCGCCGATGAACAGGGCCGCGGTGATCGCCCCCGCGTAGCGGCCGCCGCTGTTGCTCGTGTCCGCAATCTCGCTCTTCAGCAACTCGCCGTAGTCGTCGAACACCGGCAGGGGCCAGCTCCGCTCGCCGCACTGGTTCGCAGCGCTGCACACGCGATCCCGCCAATCGTCCGGCCGGCCGAACACCCCGCTCGTGGTCTTCCCGAGAGCCACCATGCAGGCGCCGGTGAGGGTGGCGATGTCGACGACGTGGGTGGCGCCCAGCTTCCGCGCGTACCACAAGGCATCGCCGAGGATCAGACGGCCCTCGGCATCCGTGTTGAGCACTTCCACCGTCCGGCCGCTCGCCCCGCGCAGCACGTCCCCCGGCCGAATGGCGCTCCCACCAGGCATGTTCTCCACCGCCGGTACCACCGCGATCACCTTCAGGGGCACGTCGAGCAGGCTGATGGCGCGCATGGCCAGGAGAACGGCCGCACCGCCCGCCATGTCGTCCTTCATCCGCTCCATGCCGTCGGCCGACTTGATGGAGATGCCCCCGGTGTCGAACGTGACGCCCTTTCCCACGAGCGCGAGCACGGGAGACGCCGACGCCGCTGCAGGTTCGTGCGAGACGACAATCAGGCGCGGCGGTTCGTGGCTGCCTCGCGCCACGCCGAGCATCAGGCCCATGCCGAGCGTTCCGGCCGCCTTCTCGTCCAGCACGCTCACCGAGAGGCGCGTGCCGGCGGTGATCTCGCGGGCGCGATCGGCGAGCAGGCGCGGCGGTAGGAGGTTGCCCGGCTCGTTGACCAACTCGCGGGCGAGGTTCGCGCAGTGCGCAACGATGCGGCCGCGATGGACAGCCGCCCGCGCGCCGGCCAGCGCGGCGTCGTCGAGGCCCGGCGCCAGCAGCTGCAGCGAAGGGTTCGGCCGGCGATCGCCTTCCCCCGTCTTGTAGCGCGACACGTCGAACTCTCCAAGGGTCAGGCCTTCGCCTTCTGCCTGGACCCACTCCGCCACCGCCCCGTCCGCGGGGCCGCGGTCCGCGGGGAGCCTGTGAACAAACGCCAGCCGGCCCACCTGCCGGTCCCGTCCGCTCATCACGCACGCGGCGCAGAGCCGCCGCGCGGTCTCCAGCGAGTACTCGGCGGCCGGGCCTGCGCCCGCCAGGACGATCCGCTTCGCAGCGACGGCGTCGCCGAGGGGCGCAGCGCACAGCCATTCGTAGCGCTTTCCACGGAAATCGCCCGGGGCAAGGACCCGGACGGCTTCGGCGGCGAGCGCGGGTGCGAGTGCCTCGAGGGCATGTCCGTCCTCACCCTCGAACAGCGGCACGACGAGCCAGTCGACCGCGACGAGGGCCGGGTCGGCCCCGGTCGTCTCGAGCGGTACAGGCAAGAGCGGAGTGTTCATGGCCAAGAAGGCGATTATACCGACGAGCTTCCGCTGCGGCCAACATCAACTCGACGGACGAGCTATCGAGGAGCGACCGAGCTAGAATCGTACCAGGCGAAGGGCTGATGACCATTATTCCCCGGAGTGCGCTCGTTGCGCTTGGCGTCGCGGCGGCATTCGTCTGCCTCGGCGCAGGCCAGGAGAAGGAGGCGGACCGCAAGAAGCCCGAGCTGGTCCTCACGGTCGCGCCGGTCATCGCCTTCGTCCCCGCACGGATCAAGTTCGCCGTCGACATCCGCGACGGCGCGGACGACTACGAGGAGTTCTACTGCGCGTCGGTTCAATGGGATTGGGACGACGGGACCACGTCGGAGTGGTCGCGGGATTGCGATCCGTATAGACCGGGCAAGAGCCAGTTCCAGCGGCACTTCAGCGCCGTGCACAATCTACGACATGGCGGAGAACTACCACCCGACATTCCGCCTGAAGAAGCGCGAGAAAGTCGTGGCGCAGGCCTCCGCGGACATCGAGCTGCGGCCCGGAGCACCCCAGTAGCCGCGGGCCTCCGAGCCCGTGTTCGGTAGCAGCGGGCCCTCCGCGCGCGCAGGTGTGGGGCAAAGCTCCTGCTTTGCCCCAGCGCCGGCGGCAGGCAGGGGCCTGCCCCACTGTCCTAAATCGCGTCCGGCCCGACCGGCGGAACGTCCGGCGGAACATCCGGGGGAATCGGCGGCACGGTCTGGGCGTAGAGGCGCCCGGTGCTCCCGAAGCGCGTGAGGAGGGCGGCGCCCAATCCCACCGTCCAGGCCGCGTACTCCACGACGAAGCCAACCAGCAGGACCAGCCCCGCGGCCAGCGCGATCGGCCCCCCCGGCAGTGCCAGCACCCGCCCGACCATCGTCAGCCCCCAGATGAGCAGCAGGCCTACGACAAGTAAGGCGAAGGGTCCGGGTGTGGCCCACCCAAATCGGTCGCGGGCGGCGTGGGCGACCGCCGTGGCGGTCCCCGTGAAGCCCATCAGCAGCGCGACGAAGAACGCCAGCACCGCGAACGGGACCAGGACGAGCAGCGGGATCCCGATGATGGAGATCGCGAGGAACAACACGGTCACGATGAGGAGCGGCACGAAGATGAGTTGTGCGAAGAAGCCGATGAGCGCCGCTTTGACCGGCTCTGTCCGCACGGCCCGGTCGATTCGCTCGACGCCGCGCGGGAGAAGCAGGAGGATCAGCGCCGCCAGCAGCGTGAAGAGCCCCATGCGAATCAGCGTCCCAGCGAGCCGAACCCCCCGCCAGTGTGTGCCATACCACCACGGTTCGACGTGAAACGACCACGGGCGGAGCGGGCGCAAGCGGATGCTGGGAAACTCGACCTCGTTCACCTGCCCGCGCACGACGGCGTTGGGGTCGCGGCTGACCGAGCCGCCGACCGTCGTCACGTCGCCCAGGATTTCGGCCTTCGGTCCCAGGCGAACGGCCCCGCCCACCGCGACGACCGCCTCGTGGACGCGCCCGTTGATGTCCACGTTCCCGCCGATCGCCACGACGGCGCCGTTCACTTCCTCGTCCTCTTCCACGGTGATCGATCCGCCGACTCTCACCCGGCCGTTGCTGACCCGGCGGATCACCCGGTGGTCTTCGGGCTCGGGCGCTGCAGGCGTTTCTTCCGTCCGAGGCTTGGGTCGTCCCGGCTCACCGGGCTCGGCAGGCGCAGGCAGCGGCTGCGGCTCCCGCGAAGGAGGCACCAACGATTCGGCCGGCAGCAGCAGGCGCCGCTGGGTGCTGGCGTCGAGGTACGACAGCTCGAGGATGCTGTCCGCATCCCGTCCGAGGCGCTGGCGGAGCTCGCCGCCCGTGACGACGGTGCCGTTCACCGCCACGGTGCCGTCGCGCAGTTCGACGTTGTCCACGCCGGCGCGCCGGGAGAGCGGAACGAGGATGATCCCGTTCTGCACCGGCAGGACGCGGAAGGCCGACTGGATGGCCTGTTTGACGCGAAGTTCGGCGTCAGTCGGCAACCCCATGGCGCCCCCCGCTGGTGGGCGGGACGGGGGCTGCGCCGCGGCCATGCCCGAGAGCAGCATGCTGCAGGCCGCTAAAGCGATGAGGACGTGTTTCCACATGATGCCTCTACTCCTTCTCGAGGGACAGCAGCCGCGAGAGCCCCAGCGAGGCGGCCAGCGCGATCGTCAGGTTGGCGGCGATCGCGGCCGCCGCCGGTCCCGTCGCGGCGGCGACGGCGAGCGCGCGACCGATGGCGGCCGCGGCCCCCCAGGCGTGCGCCAGAGAATCGAACGTCAGGCCGGACGTCGTCATCGCGACACGCAGCATCCGGGGACCGAAGGCGCCGGCAGCTCCAAGCAGGTCGAAGACCCAGGTGGAGGCGAAGGCGGCAGCCGCCAGACCGCCCAGCGCCACGAGGACAACGGCGGCGGCACGGGCCCACGGCGATCGGAACCAGGCTGCCTCCAGTCCTGCGGCGACACGATCCCAGACGGACGCCTGCGGCGCGAGTGCAGGCACGTGAAGGGCGAAAACCGACGCGAACATCGCGTCGGCCTTGTCGGATTCGCCGGCCGCCTCGGCCTCGAGCCATGCCCGCAGGTTGTCGTCGCGTCCGTTTGGCATCGGTCCTCTCCAGGTCCTACGCAAGGGCCGTCAGGTGGGTTGCAGGACGGCTATCGCTTCCAGCCGGCCTTGACCATGTGCGCGGCCATCTCGGCCCGCGCCCGGTGGAGAAAGCTCTTCACCGTCCCGAGCGGCAGGCCGGTGACCTCCGTGATCTCTTCGTAGCTCAGGTCCTCGTGGTAACGCAGGACGATCAGTTCGCGATACTCGGGCCTGAGCAGGGCGAGAGCCGCCTCCAGCGCGCGGCCCGCTTCCTGCCGCTCCAGCCGCCGCGGTCCATCGTCGCCGGCCGGAGCCGCGATCGTGTCGGCGGGCGACGGCCGCCCCTCCACACCGTCGTCCAAGGGCACCCAGACCGGCTCGCGCCGCCGGATCGCGTCGATCGTGGCGTTGCGGGCGATGCGGAGAATCCAGTTGGAGAACTTGTGGGCGGGGTCGAACGAAGTCAGGTGGCGGAAGGCCCGGATGAATGCCTCCTGGGTGATGTCCTGCGCCTGCGCCGGGTCGCGCAGCATCCGGGCCGCGAGGTTGTAGACGCGCCGCTCGTGGCGTGCGACGAGCGCCCGGCAGGCGTCCTGGTCGCCCGCAAGCGCCCGTTCCACGAGTTGCGCGTCGGTGAGTGGCAGTGTCTGTCCTCGTCCGGCACGACCGCACGCGCCGGCTCACGCGCCGGTCCGATCGCGGGCCCGCTAGAACGGGACGAGCGCGACGGGACGAAAGTTCCCCCCGGCAATGCGGTAGGCGCGCACCTCGCCGCCCGGCAAACCGGCGATCAGGTAGAGGAAATCGGGATAGCTCGCTTCGGCCACGTCGCGCGGCGATGGAACGGGTGGCGACGCCGGGTGGGAATGGTAGACGCCAACGACGGCGAGGCCACTCTCGC
Organism: uncultured Acidobacteriota bacterium; assembly: GCA_963724775.1. Lineage (GTDB taxonomy): Bacteria > Acidobacteriota > Vicinamibacteria > Vicinamibacterales > Fen-181 > CAVRWB01. Next base: position 232,969 of record CAVRWB010000002.1, on the reverse strand, counting down.
GGGCGCGGCGGATCGCGTCGAAGTGATCGACGGGGTCGAGTTCGAAACGGGTCGGGCTGACGAGCAGGTTGTGGGCGCGAAGGGCGGCATCGATCCGGTCAGGCACCCCAATCAACAGGCCGCAGCACTCGAGCGGCGCCTCGTCGCGCGCGTGGGCGGCGACGTCCTCGAGCACCTGGGAGCGAACCCGCACGGCTTCCCTGGCCGACTCCGTCAACTTCCTCGACTCCGTTGACCTCGTGGACTCCGTTGACCTCGTGGACTCCGTTGACCTCGTGGACTCCGTTGACCTCGTGGACTCCGTGGACCTCGTGGACTCCGTTGACCTCGTGAACTCCGTTGACCTCGTGGACTCCGTGGACCTCGTGGACTCCGTGGACTCCGTGGACTCCGTCGCTCCGCTGACTCCGTTGACTCCGTTGACTCCGTCGACTCCGTTGACTTCGTGGACTCCGTTGACTGCTCCTTCAAATATCGCTCTCGGTCACCCGCTGCACGATCATCGCGATGCCCATCCCGCCGCCGATGCAGAGCGTGGCCAGCCCATAGCGGCCGCCCCGCCGCCGCAATTCGTAGATGAGCGTGGTCAGGACCCGCGCGCCGCTCGCGCCGATCGGGTGCCCCAGCGCGATAGCCCCGCCGTTCACGTTGACCTTCCCGGGATCGAGCTTCAGTTCCCGCATCACGGCCAGCGATTGCGCGGCGAACGCCTCGTTCAACTCGACGAGATCGATGTCCCCGACGGTGAGACGCGCGCGCTCGAGGGCGCGCTGCACGGCGGGAACCGGTCCCATGCCCATGATCGCCGGGGCCACGCCCATCGACGCGTACGAGACGACGCGCACGAGCGGCTGCTTGCCATGCGCCCGCGCCCACTTCTCGGACGCGACGACGAGCGCCGAGGCGCCGTCGTTGATGCCCGAGGCATTGCCGGCGGTGACGCTGCCGCCGCTCTTGAACGCCGGCTTGAGGCTGCCCAGCTTCTCGATTGTCGTACCGCCGCGCGGGTGCTCGTCGTTCTCGAAGGGTGCCGGCGTCCCCTTCCGCTGCTTCACCTCGACCGGCACGATCTCGTCCCGGAAGCGCCCGGAGGTGATGGCTGCCTCGGCGCGCCGCTGGCTTTCCGCGGCGAAGGCGTCCTGATCTGCGCGGCTCACGCTGTAGCGCGACGCGATCTCCTCGGCGGTGCTACCCATGTGACAGCCGGAGATCGCGCACGTCAGGCCTTCGCCCACGAGGTAGTCGGTCACCTCGGCGTTGCCCGTCCGGTATCCCCAGCGGGCGCCCTTGAGCAGGTAAGGCGCGTTGGTCATCGACTCGGTCCCGCCCGCGATGACCATATCCGTGTAGCCGACCTTGATCGCCTCGGCGGCGTGCACGACCGCCTGGAGCCCGGAGCCACACACGCGGTTCACGGTCTCCGCCGGCGCCTCGGCAGGCACACCGGCACGGAGCGCGGCCTGGCGCGCGACGTTCATTCCGTTGCCGGCCTGGAGGACGCAGCCGAGGATGACATCGCCCACGTCGGCGGGCGCCACTCCCGCGCGGTTGATCGCCTCCCGGATGACGGTGGCGCCGAGATCGGCGGCGCTGTGGTCCTTCAGACTTCCACCAAATGCCCCGATGGGCGTCCGGCAGGCGCTCAGGATGACGACCGACTCCATCTCCATCAGAAGCTCCCCGGCTCTCCCTCCACCTGCAACGATGCCTCCGTCAGCCGACGCACCTCGTCCACGGTCGTGCCGTCGGCCACTTCCCTCAGCAGCAGGCCGGATGGCGTCACCTTGATGACGGCCAGCTCCGTGATGATCATGTCGACGACCTTCGCGCCGGTGAGCGGCAGCCGGCAGCGCTTCAGGATCTTCGGGCCGCCCTCGCGGGTGGTGTGCTCCATGGCCACCACCACGCGCTTCGCGCCGGCGACAAGGTCCATGGCGCCCCCCATGCCTTTCACCATCTTGCCGGGGATCATCCAGTTCGCGAGGTTGCCCTCTTCGTCCACCTCGAGCGCGCCGAGCACGGTGAGGTCGATATGGCCGCCGCGCACCATGGCGAACGAATCGGCGCTGCTGAAGTAGCAGCAGCCGGGCAGCTCTGAGATCGTCTCCTTGCCCGCGTTGATCAGGTCTGGATCGACCTGCGAGTCCAGTGGGTACGGCCCGACGCCCAGCATCCCGTTCTCGGAGTGCAGCGTGATGTGGATCCCGCGCGGGACGTGGTTGGCGACAAGCGTCGGCATGCCGATCCCGAGGTTCACGTAATCGCCGTCGCGGAGCTCCCGCGCCACCCTCAACACGATCCGTTCGCGCTTGTCCACGGCGGCCCTCCTATTCGGTCCACCACGCCTGGCGCTGCTCCTTGCTGCCGGCAGCGCGCACGGTCCGGCGCTCGATCCGCTTCTCGTAGCGTTCGCCGCGCAGGATGTGCGTCACGAAGATGCCGGGGGTGACGATGGCGTTGGGGTCGAGGACGCCCGGTTCGACGAGCTCTTCCACCTCCGCGATCGTCACGCGGGCCGCGGTCGCCATCATCGGGTTGAAGTTCCGGGCGGTGCGCCGGTAGGTGAGGTTGCCGAGGACGTCGCCGCGGAACGCTTTGACGAACGCGAAGTCGGCCTTGAGCGGCATCTCGAGGACATAGGACCGACCGTCGATGACCCGGGTTTCTTTGCGCTCGGCGACGACGGTGCCGAAGCCGGTCGGGGTGAAGAAGCCGCCGATGCCGGCACCCCCCGCACGGATCCGCTCCGCGAACGTGCCTTGGGGCACGAGCTCGAGTTCCAGCTCCCCCGAGAGGCACTGGCGCTCGAACTCCTGGTTCTCCCCGACGTAGGTCGAGATCATCTTCCGGACCTGGCGTGCCTGCAGCAGGGCGCCGATCCCGAAGTTGTCGACGCCGGCGTTGTTGCTGATGATCGTGAGGTTGCGGGTGCCGCGGTCGTGGAGGGCCCGGATCAGGTTCTCGGGAATCCCGCACAGACCGAAGCCGCCCATCATGATGGTGGCGCCGTCCGGAATCATCCCCACCGCGTCTGCAGCGGCCGCGAGCACTTTGTTCATAAGCGAAGACGCCCTTGAATCTATGAGGCCGGAAACAGCTGGGGAATGTCAAGAACGGACGGGTGGTGCACACGTGCAAAGGTGCACGGGTGCAGGGTGCACGGGTGCAAGGGGTTCGATGCACGAACGACAGGAGTCTCGGGCCTCCCTGCGGCGCCGGTGCGAAGGAGTGCCGACGGCGGTCAGGACTTGAGGCGCTCGCGCCATCGGACGGCCGACTCGAACACCTCGTCGACCGCGCCGCCGCCCGCCAGGTCTTGCCGGATCTGCTGAAGGACCGCGACCAGCGCATCGAGGGCCGCGCCGATCTCGTCGGCGTTGGTCGCGCACACATCCCGCCACGCAGAGGCGGGGCTCGAGGCCAGGCGCGTGGTGTCGACGAGGCCGCGGCCCGCAAGGGCGAGCCCGTCCTCCCCCACCTCGCCGCCGATCACGCTCATGAGGGCGCTCGAGGCGAGCTGCGGCAGGTGGCTGAGGAACGCCACGAGGCGATCGTGGGCGGCCGGCGACGGCAGCACGCGCGGGACCGCGCCCAGGCCTTCGACAAACGGCAACAGGCGCTCGAGTGCGCGACCCGCCCGGTCGTCGTCTGGCGTGAACAACCACGGACGGCCCTGGAACATGTCCGGGCGGGCAAACTCGATCCCGCTGCGGGCGGCGCCAGCGAGCGGATGGCCGCCGACGAACGCCAGCCGCGCAGGCAGATCGCGCGCGGCCTCCACGATTGGCCGCTTCGTGCCGCCGACGTCGGTCACCACCGCTTCACCGCGTACCCACTCCGGCAAGGCGGCGACCATCCGGAGGTTCTCGCGGACGGGAGCCGCGAGGATGACCAGGTCCGCCTCGGACGCGATCATCAACTCCTCGGCGGCGACGTCGATGGCGTGGAGCCTGATAGCCTGCTCCAGCACGTCGTTCCGGTCGACGCCGATGACGAGCGCCGAGGGCCACTGCTGGCGCGCGGCCTGGGCGATGGATCCGCCGATCAGGCCGAGGCCCACGATAGCGATCCGCTCGAAGATCGGCGTCGCGCCGGCCGTGGGAGGAGCCATGGGAAGAAACCGGTCGCTCATGTCGAACCTTGTAGCGGGCAGTGAACAGTGGACAGTGAGCAGTGGATGTGTCTAGTGCGCAGTGTGCGGTGTGCGGTGGATGGTCAGCGTGACCAGCCTCGGCGGGCCACCGGCTCGACGCAGATGCTCCGGCCGATCGCCGGCGCGATGATGCGCAGCTCCGCCATCAGCCGGTCGAATTGCGAAGGAAAGAGGGATTGGGCGCCGTCGCTCAGCGCGCGGTCCGGATCGCAGTGGACCTCGATGATCAAGCCGTCGGCACCCGCGGCCACCGCCGCGCGCGCCATGGGTGCGACCTTGTCGCGGCGACCGGTGCCGTGGCTCGGGTCCGCCATGATCGGGAGGTGGCTCAGCGTCTTCACGACGGGGATCGCGGAGATATCCAGGGTGTTGCGCGTGTAGTTCTCGAACGTGCGGATACCGCGCTCGCAGAGGATCACGTCCATGTTGCCGCCGGCCAGCAGGTACTCGGCCGACAGCAGCCACTCCTCGATGGTCGCCGAAATCCCCCGCTTGAGCAGCACCGGCTTGCGCCTCTTTCCGAGCTCGCGCAGCAGGGTGAAGTTCTGCATGTTGCGCGCGCCGACCTGGAGGATGTCCGCATACCGATCCATGAGGTCGAGTTGCGAGAGGTCCATCACCTCCGAGACGACTTTCATGTTCTGCTCGTCGGCCGCCCATCGCAGCAGGCGCAGGCCTTCCTCGCCCAGCCCCTGAAAACTGTAGGGAGAGCTGCGCGGTTTGAAGGCGCCGCCTCGCAGCACCTTCGCCCCGGCCCGGCGGACCGCGGCTGCTGCCGCGCGAACCTGCTCCTCCGACTCGACCGAGCACGGCCCGGCCATCACGATGACCTCGTCGCCGCCGATGCGGACGTCGCCGAGCGTCACCACCGTGCCCTGCGGGCGGAAGCTGCGGCTGGCGAGCTTGTAGGGCTCGCTGACGCGCACGACCTCCTTGACACCCTCGAGCATCTGGACCAAGGCGAGGTCCGCATTCGCGTGGCCTCCCACGGCTCCAAGGATCGTGCGAGACACGCTCGCGGAGCGGTGGACCTCGAACCCCATGTCCACCAGTTGTGCGACGACACGCTCCACCTGGATGGCGCTGGCGCCCTCTTCCATCACGACAACCACGAGACCCTCCTTCAAACCGTATGAGAAGAGAGGCACAGAGGCACAGAGACGTTGCCGGATGCAGCCCTTTCGCGGTCGGCTCTCGGCCGACCGCGTGCAGCAGGCAGGCCGCGCCGAGCGAACGCGCCGTTCGCACGACAGCGGCGTGTTCGCTTCGGCGCGCGCCGCCTGCTGCTGCGCGCCAAAGGCGCGCGAGAAGGGCTGCGCAGGCGCGGAACGGCCAGAGAATCTCCGTGTCTCCGTGTCTCTCTTCCTAAACTACGGCTGTCTTCCCGGTCAACCATCGAATGTAGTCCGTGACCCGTGGAATGAGCTCTTCGCTCCCTGCCGCGTCCGCGATCACCTGGACAAGGCCGCTGCCCACCACCGCCGCGTCCGCCCACCGCGCCACCTGCCGCACGTGCTCCGGGCGGGAGATGCCGAAGCCCAGCGCCACGGGCAAGGTGCTGTGGACCCTGATGCGCCGGACGAGGGCCTCGGCGCTGTCGGCGATCGCGTCGCTCGCGCCGGTGACGCCGAGGCGCGAGATCGCGTAAAGGAACCCGCTTCCGAGCCTCGACGCCTCCGCCAGCCGCGCGTCGCTCGTCGTGGGACTGAGCAGGAAGATCATGTCGAGGCCGGCGCGAACGAGGACACGGCGCACGTCCGTGGCCTCCTCGAGTGGCAGGTCGAGCAGCAACACGCCGTCCACGCCAGCCGCCGCCGCCCGCGCGGCGAAGCGATCGACGCCGAGCCGGAATACCGGGTTCGCATAGGTGAAGAGCACGACAGGCGCGCGCAACTGGGTCCGGAGGCCGGCAACGAGGTCCAGCGTTGCCGACAGACTGCCCCCCGCGGCGAGCGCCCGCTCGACGGCCCGCTGAATGACGGGCCCATCGGCAACCGGGTCGGAAAAGGGCACGCCGACTTCGAGGACATCCGCGCCCGCGCCGTCCAGCGCCCGCAGGATGTCGGCCGACGTCTCGAGGTCCGGGTCACCCGCGGTGACGTAAGTCACGAGGCCTGCCCGACGCTCCGCGCGCAATCGTTCGAACGTGGAAGACAAACGCGACATGACCCTGCTCTTTCCGTTTTCCGTTCTCAGGGTTCGGGTGAGGGCTTCTACCTTCTCCGTTCTACCTTCTCCGTTCTACGTTCGTCGTTCGGCAATCACCGTTGCGAGATCCTTGTCCCCTCGGCCGGAAAGGTTGATCACGACGATGGCCTCGGGCCCGAGTTCGCCGGCCAGCGGCAGCGCCGCCGCCACGGCGTGCGCCGACTCCAGCGCGGGCAGGATCCCCTCGAGGCGAGCCAGTTGGGAGAACGCGTGCAGCGCTTCGGCGTCGCTCGCCACGCGGGTACTCGGTCCTCCCCAGCTCCCGCAGCCAGGCGTGTTCCGGGCCGACCGCCGCGTAGTCCATCCCGGCGGACACCGAATGCGTGCCCTCGATGTTGCCATTCTCGTCCTGCAGCACGAATGTCCGGGTGCCTTGCAGCACGCCCGCGCTGCCGAGTGCAAAGCGGGCGGCGTGCCGGCCGGGCGTGAGGCCGGCACCGCCCGCCTCGACTCCGATCAGCCGCACGCTCGCATCGTCCAGGAACGCGTCGAAGATGCCCATCGCGTTGCTGCCGCCGCCCACGCAGGCCACGACGGCAGACGGCAGACGGCCGGCCTGCGCGAGGACCTGCGCGCGCGCTTCGAGGCCGATCACCGATTGGAACTCGCGCACCATGAGCGGGTACGGGTGCGGCCCCAGCACGGACCCAAGCAGGTAGTAGGTGGTCGTCGACCCGGCTCACCCAGTCCCGCATCGCCTCGTTGATCGCGTCCTTCAGCGTCCGCGCGCCGGCGTCGACCCGTCGCACGCGCGCGCCGAGCAGCTCCATGCGCGCCACGTTCGGCGCCTGGCGCGCCATGTCCTCGGCGCCCATGTAGACCTCGCACTCGAGGCCGAGGAGCGCGCACGCGGTCGCCGTGGCCACCCCGTGCTGGCCGGCCCCGGTCTCCGCAATCACGCGGCGCTTCCCCATCCGCGCCGCGAGCAGCGCCTGCCCGATCGCGTTGTTGATCTTGTGCGCACCCGTGTGGGTGAGGTCCTCGCGCTTCAGGAAGATCCGTGCGCCGCCCGTCTGCAGGCGCCGCGCCTCGCTGAGCGGCGTCGGCCGCCCGACGTAGTCGCGCAGCAGCCGCTCGAACTCCGCCACGAACGCCTCGTCCTGCCTCGCGTCGCGGTACGCGGCCTCGAGCGCCTCGACCGGCGCGACGAGGGTTTCCGGGACGAACCGCCCGCCGAAGCGGCCGAAGTACCCCCGCACGTCCGGATCGCGGCGCCCGAACGCCGGCACCACGCGCATCCCGCTCGACTCGGTCGTCAACTCGCTGCTCCTTCTGCCGCCGCCACCGCGGCGAAGAACGCACGCAGGCGGCTCTCGTCCTTCACGCCAGGCGCCGATTCGACTCCCGACGACACGTCCACCGCGAACGGCCGCACCTGCCGGATCGCGTCGCCGACATTCTCCGGGTGCAGACCCCCTGCGAGGATGACGCGGCGTCGTGCGGCGAGTGCCGCCGCGCCCGACCAGTCCACGGTCTGTCCCGTACCGCCCCGCCGCTCCGCGTCCACGGCGTCGAGCAGCAGGGTCACTTCAAACGGCCAGTAGCCGGCCAGCGCGGTGGCCTGTTCCACGGACGAGGCCTTGATGACCCGCCGGCCCAGCGCGCGGCAAAAGCCCACGTCCTCGTTGCCGTGGAGTTGGACCGCACCAAGGCCGACCACCGCCGCCACGTCCTTCACGTGGCCCGCCGGCTGGTCGACGAACACGCCGACCGGCGTCACGAACGGCGGCAGCGCCCGCACGATGTCCCGCGCGCGCGACGGCTCCACGAAGCGCGGGCTCCGCGGCCAGAACACGAACCCGACAGCCGACGCCCCCAGCGTGGTCGCCAGCTCGGCATCCTCGCCCCGGGTAATGCCGCAGATCTTGACGCGTGTCATGCGACCCCCTCCTCGAGCAAGGCCGCCAGGGCGTCCCCCGGGCGCTCGGCGCTCACGAGCCGCTCGCCAACCAGGAACGCGTCGTAGCCGGCGTCGCGCAGCGTGCGCAGATCGGCAGGGCTCTTCAAACCGCTCTCGGCCACCGCCACCACGTGGTCCGGAATCGCCGCCGCCAGCGACAGCGACGCGCCGGGGTCGACGGCGAGCGTGCGGAGGTTCCGGTTGTTCACACCCACGACCGACGCGTTGGCCTCGAGCGCGATGGCCAGTTCGCTCGCATCGTGCACTTCGACGAGCGAGGCGAGACCGAGCGTCGCGGCGTGCTCAGCCAGCCGGCACAGGCCGGCCGCATCGAGGGCGGCGACGATCAAGAGGACTGCGTCGGCGCCGGCGGCGCGGGCCTCGAGCAGCTGGTACTCGTCCACGATGAAGTCCTTGCGCAGCACCGGCAGCATGACCCGCTGCCGGACCGCGGCGAGGTGGTCCAGCGCGCCATCGAAGAACGCCGGCTCGGTGAGGACCGAGATCGCCGCGGCGCCTGCCGCCTCGTACGCACCCGCGATTGACGGCGCGTCGTAGTCGGCGCGCAGCACGCCTCGGCTCGGCGACCGGCGCTTGCACTCGGCGATCACGTTCAGGCGATCCGCACGCGTCAGCGCCTCGACAAACAGCGCCCCGCGCGGCCGCGCATCGGCCGCCCGGCGCTCCAGCGCCGGCAGCGACTCGTGCGCCTGGCGCCACGCGAGCGAGCGGCGCGTGGAAGCGACGATGGCGGCGAGCAAATCCGTGGTCGGCCGCGTCATGCCCGGGCCGCCTCGGTCGAAATGGCTGCCATGCGAGCGAGCACGCCCGCGGCCCGGCCGGAATCGATGGCCGCGGCGGCGGCGGCGAGCCCTTCCCTGACCGTCGGCACCGCCCCCGCCACGAGCAGCGCGGCGGCCGCATTGAGCAGCACCACGTCGCGGCGAGCCCCCGGCTCGCCGGAGAGCACGGCGCGCGCGATATCCGCGTTGCGGGCCACATCGCCGCCCTGAAGGTCCTCCACGCGCGCACGCCGAAGGCCGTAGTCCGAAGGATGGACGTAGAACGTGTTGACCGCGCCCTCCCGGCACTCCGACACCTTCGTGTACCCGACCGTCGAGATCTCATCGAGGCCGTCCGCGCCGTGGACGACCCAGGCGCGCTCGCTGTCGAGCAGCACCAGCGCCCGCGCGATCAACTCGGTCAGTTCCGGGCGCGGGACGCCGACGATCTGCCGCCGGGGACGCGTCGGGTTGGTGAGCGGGCCGAGCAGGTTGAACGCCGTCCTCAGACCGAGCGCGCGGCGAACGGCGGCCGCATGCTTCATCGACGGGTGGAAGACGGGCGCGAAGAGGAAGGCCATCCCCGCGTCCTCCAGCATCCGGCTGGCCACCGCGGGCGTCGCCACCGCCTTCACACCGAGCGCCTCGAACACGTCCGCGCTGCCGCAGCGGCTCGAGACCGAGCGGTTCCCGTGCTTGGCGACCGGCACGCCGCACCCCGCCACGACCAGCGCCGCCAGCGACGAGATGTTGAAGGTGCCCGCCTGGTCGCCGCCGGTTCCGCAGAGGTCGACCGCGGCGTCGTGCCGGCCCGGCAGCGGCACCGCGCGCTCCCTCATCATCCGCGCGAGGCCGACGATCTCGACGGGCCGCTCGCCCTTCATCGCGAGGCCCATCAGGAATGCGGCCACGACCGGCTCCGCAGCCCCGCCGTCCATGATCTCGCTCATCGCGGCGGCGGCTTCCTCCGCCTCGAGGTCCTCGCGCCGGGTCAGTTTCTGCAACAACGCCTGCAGCATTACGCCCCCAGGAAGTTCCGCAGGATCTGGCGTCCGGGCCCGGTCAGCACCGACTCGGGGTGGAACTGCACTCCCTGCAGGGGCCATTCCCTGTGCCGGAGGCCCATGACCAACCCGTCGTCCGACCGACCGGGCGGAGACCAGCAACTCCGGCGGCAGTCCGTCCTCGTCCACGATCAGCGAATGGTAGCGCGCCGCCAGGAAGCGCGGCGCCACGCCGGCGAAGACGCCCCCGCCGTCGTGTTCGATCGTCGACGTCTTCCCGTGCATCGGCCGCGGCGCGCGGATGACGCGCCCTCCGAACGCCTGCCCGATCGCCTGGTGGCCGAGGCAGACGCCAAGCATCGGCACTCGCGGGCCGAGGCCGCGGATCACGTCCAGCGTGATCCCGGCCTCCTCGGGCCTGCCGGGCCCCGGCGACAGCACGACGCGGTCGGCGCCAGCCGACGCGACCTCGTCGACGGTGACGCGATCGTTGCGCCGCACCGTCCACCCGCGCCCCGAGCTCGCCCAGGTATTGCACCAGGTTGTAGGTGAACGAGTCGTAGTTGTCGATGACCAGGACGTACATACTCGGAAATGCGACGTGCAAAGGTGCAAAGGTGCACGGTGCAAGTGCAAAGTGCACGGTGCAAAGTACCTGGTGCGATGCCTACAGGCCGTCGGCGGCGAGCTCCAGCGCGCGCATCAGCGCCTGGGCCTTGTCGCACGTCTCCTGGAACTCGGCCGATGGGTCCGAATCGATGACGATCCCCGCCCCCGCCTGCACGCGCGCCCGCCGTCCGCTCATGACGATCGTCCGAATGGTGATGCAAAAATCGAGGTTGCCGGCGAAGTCGAGGTAGCCGACGGCCCCGGCGTACGTCCCCCGGCGATCGGGCTCGAGCTCCGCGATGATCTCCATCGCCCGGATCTTCGGGGCGCCAGACACCGTCCCGGCCGGGAAGCACGCGACCAGGGCGTCGAGACGATCGCACTCCGCCGCCAGCCGGCCCTCCACCACGGAGACGAGGTGCATCACGTGGGAGTAGCGCTCGAGGCCCATGAACTGCGGCACCTTGACCGATCCGTACTCACACACGCGCCCCACGTCGTTGCGGCCCAGGTCCACGAGCATCACGTGCTCGGATCGCTCCTTCTCGTTCGCCTTCAACTCGTCGGCCAGCCGCGCGTCCTCCGCCTCGCTTGCCCCACGCGGCCGCGTGCCCGCGATCGGGTGCGTCTCGACGCGGTCGCCCTCCACCCGGACGAGCATCTCCGGCGACGAGCCGATCATCGACCGCCCGCCCATGCGGACGTAGAACATGTAGGGCGACGGGTTGACGTGCCGGAGCGCGCGGTAGACCGTGAACGGTTCGACATCGAGCTCGAGATCGAAGCGCTGCGAGAGGACGACCTGGTAGATGTCGCCCGCCGCGATGTGCTCGCGGGCGGTCCGCACGGCCGACTCGAACTGCTCGCGCGTCATGTTCGAGCGGACGTCGAGGGGACCCCGCTGGCACGGCCGCGGTTCGGACAAGGCCGCCTGCAGCTCGCGCTCCAGGAAGCCGATCTTCGCGCACGCGAACTGGTAGAGCGCCTCGAGGTCGGCATCCGGCGTGATCCGCGCGTTCGAAATGAACAGGATCCGGTGCCGGACGTGATCGAACGCGAGGACGGTGTCGAACAGCATGAAGCCCGCCGCCGGGTCGGCGTCCTTGTTCTCGCCAGACGGCTGCAGCGCGACCGGCTCGAACCACGGAATCGCGTCGTACGCGAGGAAGCCCACCGCCCCGCCGGTGAACCGCGGGAGTCCGGGCACGACCGGCGATCGGAAGTCTGCCATCAGGCGGCGCAGGGTGCCGATGAACGGCTCCTCCGCCGGCGTCGTGACGCCCGCGCGCTCAATCGTCGCCTGGCCATCCGCATCGGCCCGCAGAATGAGGAACGGGTCCTTCCCCAGGAACGAATAGCGCCCCACCTGCTCGCCGCCCTCCACGCTCTCCAGGAGGAAGGCGTAGTCCGAGTGGCCGGCAATCTTGAGGAAGGCGGAGACCGGCGTGAGCAGGTCCGCCATGATCTCCTTGCAGACGGGCACGAAGGTGCCCTGGCGGGCGAGGTCCGTGAACTCGGCGAACGACGTGATCTTCATGACGCACCTGCCATCGTGGCGAGCCGCGCGCGCGCCGCGTCCCGCATCAGTTCGACCGGGGCCTTGATCCCGGTCCACCATTCGAACTGCAAGGCCGCCTGCGCGACCAGCATCTCGAGGCCGCCGATGGTCCGGCAGCCGGCCGCCTCGGCGTCGAGCAGGAGCCTCGTCCGGACCGGGTTGTACACGAGGTCGTAGACCACGCCCCCACCTGAGAGCGCGGCTGCCACGATGGGCGAAGTTCCCACGTTGGGATAGGTGCCGACAGGTGTCGCGTTCACGAGCAACTCCCACGACCCCCGGGGCGGAATGCCCACCCGCGCCTCGGCGCGCCCGCCCTCGCCTGCACTGGCCGCGGCGTCGGCTCGCTGGAGGTCGCGCCCGTACACGACCACGCGTGCTCCCGCCGCGCGAAGGCCGGCCACAACCGATCGCGCGGCCCCGCCGCTGCCGAGAACCGCCGCGTGACGCCCCCGCAGTCCGAACCCGGCCAGCGGCGCCAGGAAGCCCGCGACGTCCGTGTTTCGCGCGTGCCATACGCCGCCACGCCGCGCGAGCGTGTTCACGGCGCCGGCCGCCCGGCTCGCCTCGTCGGCCCCGGCCACCGCGTCGAGCAGCCCCACCTTGAAGGGTGCCGTGACGCTCGCGCCCTCGACGCCGAGGGCGTCTGCAAACGCCAGGAAGTCGGCCGCGTCGCGTGCTTCGAACGGCACGTAGACCGCGTCTACCCCGCACTCGGCGAACGCCGCGTTGTGCATGGCCGGCGAGAGCGAATGGCCGGTCGGCCTTCCCACGAGCCCGAAGATCCTGGTGCCCGCGCCCACATCGCGGTAGCGGAACTCCGCCAGCATCCGGTGCGCGTTCAGCTGGCCCGGGGCAACCGCGTCACCGGCGTACGACCAGCACGACCCGAAGCAGCCGGGAAGCAGGCGCGTGGGCACGCCCTCGGTGCCCATCGCGACGAGCGCGACCCGCTCGCCCCGCCGCGCCGCCTCGCGGCCGAGGGCGAGCAGCGGCAGGCAGTCGCCGAGCGTCCGAGCGCGTCCCGCGAGCTTCACCACCTCGGCTCCGCTCGCCCGCATCGCCCGGTACCGCTCCTCGAGATCCCTCGGCATCGCCTCGAATTCGTGGGAGGACAGGACCAGCCCCCGCCCGCCCCGCAGATGAGCCAGGCGGGCATGATCCGCGCGCCACTCAACGTCCACCCACTCGGCGCCCAGCCGGATGGCGTCTTCGAGCAAGCCCAACCGCACATCCTCCGGGCCGTCGAATCCCCCGCCCTCCCAGCGCGGGCGGCAGGTGATGATGACCGGTCCGCGCCGCCCTTCAAGCACCGCGGGCACGTCTCGCGCCCGCAACCGCAGGTCGCGCAGGGCGTCCAGGCGCACCTCGACCAGGTCGGCGACGCGTGCCGCCTCGTCACGCTGTTGCCGGGCCTCCTCGATCGACGCCGCGGCCACGGTCACGCACAGGAGCGATGGGGTCATAAAACGCAAAAAGCCCCTTCAACCAAAGGCTGAAGAGGCTTTCAGTCAGTCACGAGCAGGCCGGCTCAAGACATCGAGGCCCCTTCAGTGGGATGGCCGCACCACCACCAACCGCGGGCCGCCGCAAACGACAGCTCGGCACGAGCGGTGCAAGCGGCACCAGTCGGGACGGCCATCGGCGTGCGGACGACGTCAAACATGGTAAGGGACACGAGGCTCTGCCGGTTAAGGGCCTACGTTACCAGACACCGCGCCGTGCGTCAACGACACGGGGCTTTCTCCTTGACCCGCAAGCAGTTGGTGCCTCTATAATGGCTTGGATCCGACCCGTAACCTCGCCGCGTTTCCCGGGACGCCCAGCCCTTCCCATGAATGTTCGGAGTCTCGCTCTGGTTCTCCTGTTGGCCATGCTCGTGGTGAGCTGGCCCGCGGCCGCGCCGCACTACATGACCGTAGACGAGGTGCGTCCCGGAATGACCGGCGTCGGCCGCACGGTTTTCGAGGGCGACCGCCTCGAGGAATTCAAGGTCCATATCCTTGGCGTGCTGCGTAACGTCGTCGGTCCCCGCCGGAACCTGATCCTCGCGCGGCTCGAGGGCGGCCCGCTGGCCAACACGGGCGTGATCGCGGGAATGAGCGGAAGCCCGGTGTACGTGGACGGGCGGCTGCTCGGCGCCGTCGCCTATTCGCTCGGCCAGTTCTCCAAGGAGCCGATTGCCGGCATCACGCCGATCACCGAGATGGTGGAATCCGCCGGGCCGCAGGCGCGCCGCGCGCCGGTGCCCACACGACCGGCCGTGCAGCTCCCGCTCACGCCGGAGTCGGCGACGGCCGCTCTTCGCCAGGCGTTCGCCTGGTTCCAGCGGCCCTTCGCCGACCACCCGGAGGACATTGTCGCGTCCGTGGGGCTGACCGGCTCCGCCCAGGTCGCCACCTTGCTCCGGCCCATCGCGACGCCGCTCGCGCTCTCCGGGTTCTCCGGCGGCATCGCTGACAGCCTGTCGGCCGCGTTCCGCGACTCGGGATTCGTCCCCATGCCCGGCACGGCGCCGCAGTCGGCCACCGGTGCCCAGGCCGGCCCGGCGCCGGGCGCGGGGCCGGTGCTGCGACCCGGCGACGCGGTCGGCATCAATCTGATCACCGGCGACCTGACGATGGGTGCGACCGGCACGGTGACCGAGGTGGATGGCGACCAGGTCTACGCATTCGGGCACCCGTTCTACAACCTCGGGCCGACGCAGTTCCCGATGACGCGGGCCTTCGTCTACACGCTCCTGCCCAGCCTGTCGGCCTCGATGAAGATCGCCACCACGGCGGAGACGATCGGGACGTTTCGGCAAGATCGCGCCACCGCCATCGCGGGTACGCTCGGCAAAGGGCCCGACCTCATCCCGGTCAGCATCTCGCTCGACACCGAGCGCGGGCTCAAGAAGACCTTCAAGTTCCAGGTGGTCAACGACCAGCTGTTCACGCCGCTGCTCACCTACGTGTCGATCGTGAACACGCTGACCTCCTACGAGCGCGAGTATGGCGCGGCCACCTTCGCGGTGAAGGGCAAGGCCGTCGTGCGCAAGCACGGCGAGGTCGCGTTCGAGGATGTGTTCACGGGCGAGTCGCCCACGATCGGCGCCGCCGCGTACGTCGTCGCGCCCCTCACGTTCCTCCTGGGCAACGACATCGAGCCGGTGCAGCTCGAAGGGGTGGACCTGGCGATCACGACCAGCGAGCAGCCGCGCACGGCGACGCTCGAACGCGTGTGGCTCGACGCGGTGAAAGTGAAGCCGGGCACGACCGTGCCGCTGAAGCTGCTGCTGCGGACCTACCGCGGCGACGAGATCACGCGCACCGTCCCGATCGACATCCCGGCCAACGCCAGCGGCACCTTGTCGCTGCTGGTGTCCGACGGCACCAGCCTCGCCCGCATCGAGCAGCGGGACGCGCGGACGATCACGCAGGCGCGCGGCCTCGAACAGATGATTCGGGAGCTGAACCGCGCCAGGAAGAACAACCGGCTGTACATTCGCCTGCTCAACCAGGACGCGGGAGGCGTGGTCAACGGCGAGAAGCTGTCCTCCCTGCCGCCCTCCGTGCTGGCCGTCATGGAAGCGGATCGCAACGGCGGCAACTTCTCGCCGCTCCGCAACGCGACCATCGGCGAGTGGGAAGTGACGACCGACAACGCCGTCTCGGGCTCCCGCATCCTCACGATCACCGTGGAATCGGCCAACTGACCTTCTCCGACGCGCACGCATGCTCCACCGACACGCTCGATTCCTCCTGGCAGCGGCCCTCGCGGCCGCCGTCGTCGCCGTGGGTTCCGCCTCGACGCCGGTCTTCTGGCAGGTGTCGTCGCGCGCGGACTTCCTGAAAGGTGACGTCGACAACCTCTCGATCGACAACGACGGGCGGCTGTCGCTCGGCCCCGCGACCACGCTGGTCTACGACAGCGCGGCGCCGTTCCTGTGGACGCTCGTGCCCGGTCCGGACGGAGCGGTCTTCGCGGGCAGCGGCAACGAGGGCAAGGTCTTCCGGATCGATCGCAGCGGCAAGGCCTCGGTCTTCTACGACGCGACCGAGCTCGAGATTCATGCGATCGCGCCGGCGCCGAACGGCGGATTGTATGTGGCCGGCTCGCCGGACGGGCGCGTCTACAAGGTGGACGCCAAGGGCCAGGCGGCCCCCTTCTTCTCGCCCGAGGACAAGTACATCTGGTCGCTCGCGGCAGATGCGGCCGGCAATCTGTACGCGGGCACCGGCGAGAAGGGCGTGATCTACAAGATCACCCCTGATGGCAAGGGCACCCCGTTTTACAGGACCCGTTCGACCAACGTCGTCGCGCTGGCGGTCGACAAGGCCGGCAACCTCCTCGCCGGGACCGAGTCGCCGGGGCGCGTGTTCCGCATCGACCGCGAGGGCAAGGGGTTCGTGATCCTCGAGTCGTCGTACCGCGAGATCCACTCGCTGCGTGTCGACGCCAGCGGGGCCATCTACGCGACCGCGGTAAGCGGCCAGAAAAGCGGGGAGGATCGGCCGTCGGATCTCGTGACGCCCGAACCCTCGAAGTCCGTTCCCGTGCCCTCGGTCTCCACCGAGATCACGTCCATTTCGATCATCGACGTCGGTGCAGCCTCGTCGGGCGACAGCAAGGCGGCGACGCCGCGAATCGGGAGCCGCCCGTCGAAGGGAGCGGTGTACCGCATCACGCCCGACGGCGTGTGGGACACCATCTGGGAATCGTCGGAAGACACCCCGTACGACGTCACGTTCGACCGGGAGGGCGGCGTGCTGGTCGGCACGGGCAGCAAGGGCAAGGTGTTCCGCGTCGCCGGCGACCCGCCGCGCGTCACGCTGCTTGGGCGCGCCGCCGCGCAGCAGGTCACATGTTTCCTGCCGCTGTCCGGCGGGGAGACGATGTACGCCACCGCGAACCCTGGCAAGGTGTTCCGCCTCTCGGCCGGGCGCGCGGAAAGCGGCAGCTACGAATCAGAGGTGAAGGACGCCCAAACGGTGGCCACCTGGGGCGCCATCAGCTGGCGGGGTACCGTGCCGACCGGAACGCTGCTGGAGCTCCGCACGCGGTCGGGCAACAGCCAGACGCCCGACGACACGTGGAGCCCGTGGTCCGATCCTTACCGGAACGCCGACGGGCAGCAGGTTCAGAGCCCCAAGGCCCGCTACCTGCAGTGGCGCGCCACGCTGAGCGGAAAGCAGGCGACGCCCGTGCTCACGTCCGTCACCGCCGCGTACTTGCAGCGCAACCTGCGGCCGAAGGTGACGGGGATCACCGTTTACCCTCCCGGCGTCGTGTTCCAGAAACCGTTCTCGACCGGCGAGGCCGAGATCGCCGGCTTCGAGGACGGATGGCCGGACATCAAGCCGTCTCCGGCGGCGCTTTCGGCCGGCGGCGCGGCGATCGTGTCACCGCAGGCGGGCCCGCCGCTCGGCAGGCGGATCTACCAGAAGGGGCTCCAGGGGTTCTCGTGGAAGTCCGAGGACGAGAACGACGACAAGCTCCAGTACGACATCCTGTATCGCCGGGAAGACGAGACCACGTGGCGCACACTGCGGCGCGCGCTCACGGACCAGCTGTTCGTGTGGGACACCACGTCGGTCCCGAACGGAACGTACGTGCTGCGCGTGGTGGCCACCGACGCGCCCTCGAACCCGCCGGGCGCCGCCCTGACGGGCGAGGCGGAGAGCACGACGTTCGACGTCGACAACACCCCGCCCACCATCCGGATCCTCTCGGCGAAGAAAGAAGGCAACCGGACCGTCCTGGCATTCGAGGTCCAGGACGATCAGTCGGCCGTGCAGCGCGTGGACTACTCGCTCGAAGCCAACCGGTGGCGCTCGATCTATCCGAAGGACGGCATCTGCGACTCCAAGCGCGAGGAGTTCGAGCTCTCCTTCGAGGGCGACTCGGCCAGCGTCGTCATCCGGGCGATGGACGCGATGACCAACGTCGCGACGGCCCGCGGCCGCCAGTAGGACAGGCGTCTCGCCTGTCTGAGCGTCAGAGCGTAGGACAGGCGTCCCGCCTGTCAAGGCCGCCCGTCGTACAGCAAAACGGCCGGTGCCCTGCGGCATCGGCCGTCATTATGAACGTTGGAGCATTGCCCCAGCCTGCTCTTGGCAAAGCCGGAGCCGTGCCCTTCGCTTCGGTTACACCGCGCGCGACGATCCGGCTGGCAGCGCGCTGATCAGCTCCTTGGTCGGCGACTGCAGCTTCGACCCCGCCGGGATCTTCCCCCGCACGTTCACCTGCGCGTAGAGCCAGATCATGTTCACCGCGACGGGGCTGTTGCCCTGGCGCGCCGGCTCGAACCGCGCCTTCGAAATCGTGTCCAGCAGCGCCTTGCGCTCCTGGGCGGACATCGACGGCCCGGCACCCTCGCTCGCGTGCAGCAGGTTGAGGTACCGCACCTCTCCCTCGCGCGTGATCATCGCGGCGAGGGCGAACACCGCGTCGCCCTCCTTGGAGACCGCCTCCGGGAACGCGCCCGCGTCCATCGCGCTCGGCAGCTGCAGCGAAGGGTTCAACTGGTAGAACGGGTTCTGGTTCGTCCCCGCGGGCGATGAGAGCATCGCGTAGATCGCGCCGACGGAATCAGGACGTTCGTGGGTTGCGAAGTAGAACAGCGTGAACACGATGGCCAGGCAGGCGACCGTGGCGCCGGTCGCTCCCAGGGCCGCCCACACGAGATGCAGATCGTCGAAAAGGGCTCTCGTCTGCCCGCCGAACGACTCCGCCCGTTCCGCCTTCATCCGGCTGACGACGTTCGATGCGAAGGCGCCGAGTTCCGGCACGTTCCGGTTGGCGGCGAGCGCCGCCACGCGAACCATTGCCGACACCGACTGCAGCTCACGCGCCTCGCTCCTGCAGTCGCCGCACTCTCGGAGGTGCGACTCGAGCGCGATCTGATCTCCGATTTCCAGTTCTCCGTCGTGGTACGCCGACAACTGCCGACGGACGGCGCCACAGGTGCGCGTCCTCATGATCTGCCCGCCTCTCTCAACTGCGCCCGCAGCGCCTCGCGCGCCCGGGTGAGCCTGGATTTCACGGTTCCGACCGCCACCCCGAGAGAGAACGCAATTTCCTCGTAGCTCAGCCCGTCGATCTCGCGCAGGATAATGGCCGTGCGCTGTTCGAACGGGAGGGTCGCGAGGGCGTCCCAAATGCGAATCGCCAGTTCCTTGCGGCCGAACATGCGGTCGGGCTCCGCCAAATCGCTGGCCGGCGGAAGCTCGCCGTGGTTCTCGATTCGCTCCTCGAGCGACACCTGTTCTGCCCGGTGCCGGCGCCGCCACCACCGCTGGCGGTTGCGGGCCTGGTTGATCACGATCCGGTAGATCCAGGTGCGAAGGGCTGACTGGCCGCGGAACCGGCCGATGGTGCGGAAGACGTTGAGGAAGACTTCCTGTGAGAGGTCCAGCGCTTCGTCGTGGTCGCCGAGCAGGTGCAAGGCGAGGTGGAAGACCATTCGCTGGTGCTCGGACACCAGCTCGGCGCAGGCCTCCTCATCCCCCGCTGCACAGCGGGCGATCAGTGCCGCTTCCCGGCTTCCGACCTCGGACCAGCCTATGGCTGGCGCGCGTTTCACCGTGAGTTCCCCGGCCACTTGGGCTAGCTCCTCTCACTATACCAGCTTCACCACTTGCCTGTCAGGAACACAGCGTCCGCCGAAGTATGGCGGTTAACTAGTTAGACCCCTGATCGGCCCAAAAGTTCCCGTTTTTGCTACCATAGGCCGCGATGAAGCGGACCGCGCTCGTCGCCCTCCTTGTCTCGGTGGCCGCCCTCCTCGCCTTCGCGGCCTGGCAGGGGGTGGTGCGCGAGCGGGAGTTCCGGCGCCTGATGGCCGAAGGAGACCAGGCGCTCGCCACCGACCAGACGTTCCCGGCGGTTGAAGCCTTCAGCGGGGCGATCGCGCTCAAGAGCGATTCGATGATCGCCTATCTGAAGCGCGGCGAGACGTATCGCCGGCGTGGCGAAGCGGGGGCGGCGCTTCGGGACCTGCGGGCCGCTGCCCGGCTCGATCCTGCGGCCACGCGGCCGCTCGAACTCCTCGGCGACATCAACGCGAGCCTGGAACGCTACGCCAACGCCGCGGAGAGCTACGAAGCGTTCGTGCGGCTGGACGACCGCTCGCCGCGCGTGCTCTACAAGCTGGGCCTTGCCCGCTTCCGGCTCGGCCAGGCGCAGGCCGCGCTCGCGCCCTTGACCCTCGCCGCCAGCAACGATGATCCGTCTGCGGGCCTCAAGCCCGCTGAGATTGCGGCGACGCACTACCTTCGCGGGCTCTGCCTGCGCGGGCTGAACCAGCCGTCGGAGGCGGCGACGGCGCTCGAGGCCGCCATCCGGCTGGATCCGGGATTGACGGCCGCCCGCGAGGAACTGGCCGATGTCTGCACGGCGCTGCGCCGGGACAAGGAGGCGGCCACCCAGTTGGAGGCGCTCGCCGCATTCGAGCCCGCGCGTGTCGAGCGCCACGTCGCGGTGGCCCTGGCGTACGCGCGCGGCGGCCAGCACGACCTCGCGGTGCTCACGCTTCGGCGCGCAGCCGCAGACCGGCCGGAATCGAACAATCTCTTCACCGCGATCGGCCGCATCTGGCTCGAAGTCGCCGATGTGCAGCACGACCCGCGTCGCCGTCCACAAGGCCCTCGAAGCCCTCCTCCCCGTGGTCCGACGGGGACCGGCCACGAGCGAAGCGCTCCTCCTGCTCGGGCGCGCGCAGATGCTCGCGGGGGACCCCGCGTCGGCGGAGCGCAGTTTCCGGCAAGCCACGATGACGTTTCCCGTCGAGCCGGGGGCGTTCCTGCAACTGTCGCAGGCAGCCGAGCGTAACGGGCACACCGCGACCGCCCGGGACGGGCTGGCCCGGTATACCGCCTTGACGGGCGACGGCACCCCGCCCGTAGATCGCGCGATCCACCTCGGCGACCTGTCGCTGCGGCTCAACGAACCGGCGACGGCGGTGGCTTGGTACGCCCGCGCGGTCGAGAATGCGTCCGCCGGCCCACAAGCCTACGTACGGCTCGCCGAAGCGAACCTACGGCTGAAGGACCTCGGCAGCGCGGCGGACGCCGTCAAGCGCGGCCTGGCGGTCGATTCCCGGAACGCACAGCTCCTCGCCCTGCAGCGGCAGCTCAGCCGACAACAGTGAGCGCCGGTCGCCCGAGCGGGCCTCGACGAAGGCACGGGCTTCAGACCGGTGCGATCTTCAGCCGCGTCAGCAACTTTGCCAGTCCCTGCCTGGTGACGCCCAGGTCGCGCGCGGCTTGCGCCCGCTGTCCGCCCGCGCGCGCCAGCGCCGCGCGGACGAACCGCGCCTCGAACAGGCGCCGCGCCTCGTCCAGCGTCGCGTCCCGCACCGCGGCCGCTTCCCCCGCGATGATCGAGGGCAATTGTTCCGGCCCTACGCTCCCCCTCCGGCCCACCGAGACCGCCAGCGCCGCCATGACGTTTTGCAGCTCGCGCACGTTGCCGGGCCAGTCGTACCGGGCGAGGGCGGCGAGGGTGGCCGGAGCGAGCGTCGCGCGGCTGCCCAGCCGCGACGTGGCCTGCTGCCAGAAATGAGTGGCGAGCAGAGGAATGTCGTCCGCGCGCTCGCGCAGCGCGGGCACCGCGATTCGGATCACCTGGAGGCGGTAGAGCAAGTCCCTCCTGAAGGTGCCGACCTCGACGGCTGCCCGCAGCGGCCGGTTGGAGGCGGCCACGATGCGCGTGTCGACGAGGCGCGGCAGGTTCTCGCCGACGCGGCGCACCTCGCCCTCCTGGATCGCGCGCAGCAGCTTGGCCTGGGCCCTGGGCGAGAGCTCGCTCACTTCGTCCAGCACCAGCGTGCCGCCGTCCGCTTCCTCGAAGAGCCCCTTGCGCTCGGCGACTGCGCCGGTGAACGCCCCGCGCGCGTGGCCAAACAGCTCCGCGTCGAGCAGTTCGTCGGTGAGGGCCGCGCAGTTGATCGCGCACAGGCGATGGTGGCGGCGGGGGCCGAGGCGGTGGATCGCCCGCGCGACGAGCTCTTTGCCCGTGCCGCTTTCTCCTTCGATCACGACGTTGAACGGCGCGCGCGCCGCGCGCTGGATTTCGTCGCGCAGCGAAGCGACGGCCTGGCTCACGCCGACCATCTGCTCGGGCGCCCCTTCCGTGGGGACCGGCGCCGCTCGGCGGTCCAGCACCGCCCGCAGGCATGGAGCCAGTGCCGCGGCGGCCGCGCCGAGGACGGCACCGGAGGCCGGCCACTCCGGCGAATGGTCGGCCGCCCACCGGCAGGCGAGCGCCCCAATCGTCTGCCCGCCGAACCGCACCGGCACCGCCGCCTCGAGACGGGTGCTCGTGGACGAGGGCCCGATGGCCAGCCCGGTTTCCGCGGCGCGCTGGGCCACCTCCAGGGGCGGCGGGTCCCGTCCATCGGTCGCGATGGGTGCCAGCACCTGCGCCTCGACGAGGCCGAAGCAGCCGGCAACCGACGCGCCGAGCCGGGCGCGCAGCATCGCCACCGCCTTCCGGGCCAGCCCCTCTTCGTCGTTGACCGACTGACAGAGCCCAAGCAGCTCGATCACCGTGTCCGCCACCTCGCGCGGGCGGTCCACCCGGGCCGAGACCGCGCTGGCCGGCGGCTTCCAGCCCAGCACCTGCTCGACGGGGCGCCGCACGACGGCCGGAAGGGCGGCAAGATCCAGGCGGGCGAGCCGCGCCACGAGCGGGCGGGCCTCGCCGGGCTTGCCAGCGTGCAGCAGGCCCGACGCGAGCGCGGCCCGCAGACGGATGGCGCGCAGCGGCGCATGGGCGAGCCGTGCCGCACGGAGGCCCTCTTCCACCTGCACCTTTACGGCAGCCGCGTCGGCGAGCAGCGCGTACACGGTCGCCATCGCGGTGCAGGCCGCAGCCCGTTCGAGCGGGCGGCCGACGAGCGTCGCTCGCTCGCGGGCTCGAGCGGCGGCTTTGCCCGCCGTGGTGACGTCGCCGGCGGCCGCGGCAGCACGCGCCGCCAGGCACTCGCGCGAGACGGCCAGGTCCAGGCCCGACGGGAACGAGACGTCAACCCACGCGCCGCGCGCAGGTGCTTCGGCGACGACCGATGGCCGGGTTTCGCCGCCCGCTGCCGTGTCGTCTGGCGGCAGCGC
The DNA here is from genome assembly GCA_963724775.1 of uncultured Acidobacteriota bacterium. Taxonomy (GTDB): domain Bacteria; phylum Acidobacteriota; class Vicinamibacteria; order Vicinamibacterales; family Fen-181; genus CAVRWB01. The sequence goes on along the minus strand of CAVRWB010000002.1, from coordinate 209,659 downwards.
GTCGGTGGCCTCGTGCACCCGTCCCTGCCACAGCAGGCAGCGCGCAAGCGCCAGGCTCGCAAAGCGGCCGGCCTGATGTTCGCCCGCGGCGGTGGCGGCGATGGCGGCGGCGCGCGTTGCCGCTTCCGCTTCGAGCCAACGCCCGGCATCCGTCCATGCCAGGCCGATGTACACCGCCGCGACAATCGACCTCGATGCCACACGGCCCTCGTCGAACAGCCGGCGGGCATCTTCGAACGCCCGCGCAGACTCCCCCACCTGTCCGCGGGCCATCAGCACGCGACCGAGCGCAAGCGCGCTTTCCGCGGCACCCGCCGCATCCCCGCGTCGCTGAAGCATCGAGAACGCCTCGCGAAGTGCCCGTGCCGCCGTCGCGTGGCGTCCGCGCGCAGCGGCGTCGAGCGCGTGCGCGATGCGCAGGCGCGGCCGCGCGAGGTCCGCGTCCGCCGGCGTGAAGCGGTAGGCGCCGGCGTCGCGCGAGGGAGATCGGAGGCCCACCGGAATGTCCGGTGCCGATGCGCCGGGACCGTAGGCGGCCGGCTGCTCGCGCGCCCGCCGGTCGAGCGCCATGGCGGCGATCGCGCCGTGGGGATCGTGATCGTGCGCGCAACGGGGAACGCCGTCGGGGATCCCGAGCAGCACGTGCGGCCGGTCGCTGTCCAGGCCGAACGCCAGCAGCATGCGCGCGGCCGCCGCCCGGCAGGGCGGATGGCCGTCGTGCAGCACCAGGACGTGGCGGCCGTGCAGCAAGGCCTTGAGCGCCGGGTCCCGCGCAGCCGCCGGCGCGAGCGTCACGAGGCGCGCGGCGTGAACGGGCACGTACCCGCGCAGCCGCGATTCGCGGGCAACGGCATTGAGTACCACGGTCGGGTGCGTGCCCTCCGGCGAGGCGAGTTCGACCGTCCTGGGCCGGCCGGACACGCCGCCGTCCAGAACCTCCGCGACCTGGCGAAGCAGTTCCAGCATCGCAGCCGGTGCCGGGAGTGGGGTTGCACCGTGCCTGGCGCCCGGCGGTCGAGCGGTTCCCCAGCCCGACAGCCGGCGCCGCAGGCTCTCGATCTCGCGCGCGGCGTTCTCCTCGTGAACCCCGGCTTTCGCCGCCTCGTCGGTGAGATCGAGAAGCGGCCGTCCCAACGACGCGGACGGCACCACGGCGATGCGGCCGGAGAGATCCACGAGTTCCAGCGAATCGGTGACGCCAAGCGACAGCCCTCGGGCGTGCAGACCGCCGGCGAGACGCAGCAGCGTGCGCGCCGCGGACGCGTCGTGCGAGGTCCACGGCCGGCAGCGCCCCGCGCAGCCGAGCGCCTCGAAATGCCGGTCGCGGCCGGCCAGGCCGAAATCGACGAGAGGCACGAGCGCCTCCTCGTGCAGCGAGAGGAGCGCGGCGCATCGCCGAAGCCAGTCGTGGAGCGCGCCCGCCGCGTCGAGCGTGACAAAGCGCAGCCTGACTTCGGCACCCGACGCCAGGTCGATGGCCGTCTCGCGGTTGACGAGAAAGAACCGGTCGGCGAACAGGACAGCCGCCACGCCGTGTGCGTTGTGCAAGAACGCCGCCCGGGCCAGCGGCCGCCTTCTCTCGCCAATTCCCTAGGAAAGCTCGTGGGCATCGCACGCGGGCCCGCGAGGGTCTGCAGAAACTTCGGCTAGAATGAGGCGGAGATGCTGCGCTTTCTGACTGCCGGCGAATCGCACGGCCCCGCCCTCGTCGCCATTCTCGAGGGAATGCCGGCGGGCGTTCCCATCGATCGCGAGGCGATCGGTCGAGAGATGCGGCGTCGCCAGGGCGGCTACGGCCGCGGCCGGCGGATGGCCATCGAGACCGACGAAGTGGAACTGCTGTCGGGCGTCCGCGCAGGACTGACGCTCGGCACCCCGATCGCGCTCGTCATCCGCAATCGCGACTGGGCGAACTGGCAGCATACGATGGCGATCGACCCGGTGGCGCCGGCCGACGCTGCCGGCGCGCATCGCGCCCCGGTCACCCGACCTCGTCCCGGTCACGCGGACCTCGCCGGCGCGGTGAAGTACGGCCACGATGATTTGCGCAACGTGCTCGAACGGGCGAGCGCGCGCGAAACCGCCGCGCGCGTGGCGGTCGGCGCCGTCGCCCGCCAACTCCTCTCGCACTTCGGGGTCGACCTCGCGGCACACGTCACCGCCATCGGCCAGGCTCGCCTCGGGGCGCCGGCGGCTGTGACGTTCGAGCTCGCCCGTCACGCCGACGCGTCGGCCGTGCGGTGCGCCGACGCCGCGGCCGAGCGCGCGATGATCGCGGCGATCGACCAGGCGAAGGCTGCGGGGGACACGCTTGGGGGCACCTTCGAAGTGCTGGCGCGCGGGGTGCCGCCCGGCCTCGGGAGCTACGCCCAATGGGACCGCAGGCTTGACGGGCGGTTGGCGCAGGCGCTGATGTCCGTGCCGGCGGTCAAGGCCGTCGAGATCGGGCAGGGTGTCGCGGGCGCCTTTGCCAACGGCTCCGATGTGCATGACGAGATCGTGCGCGCGGAAGCCGGGACGGAGAAGTGGACCGGCCTGTCCCGGCCGAGCAACCGCGCGGGCGGCGTCGAGGGAGGCGTGAGCAACGGCGAAGAGATCCGGGTGACGGCGTACATGAAGCCGATCGCCACGTTGATGACGCCGCTGCGATCGGTGGATCTTCGCACCGGCGAGCCCGCGGCCGCGGCGATCGAGCGAAGCGACACCTGCGCGGTACCTGCGGCGGCGGTGATCGGGGAGGCGGTCGTGGCGCTGGTCCTGGCCGATGCCTTCCTGGAGAAGTTCGGCGGCGACGCGCTCGCCGACATCGAACGGCAGTATGCGGGCTGGCGCCGCGACGTGGCGGCGCGCTTCGGCGGCCGCTGGGCGGGCCCGGCCACCGGCGCCGCCGCTCCCGGACCCGAGGCATGATCCGCCCGATCCTGCGCTACGGCGACGACACCCTCCACGAGCCGGCCCGGCTCGTCGAGAACGTCACGGCCGACCTCGACGCGCTCGTGCGCGACATGTACGAGACGATGTACGCGGCGCCGGGCATCGGCCTCGCGGCCCCGCAGATCGGCGTGCCGCTCCGCCTGTTCGTCATCGACCTCTCGGTCGGCCGGGCGCCCGACGGCCTCATCACCCTCATCAACCCGGAGTTCCTCGCACGCGAGGGGATGCAGCTCGAGGAAGAAGGATGCCTCAGCCTGCCCGGGTTCAACGCGACCGTCGCGCGGCCCAAGCGCGTGGCGGTCAAAGGCCTCGACCTGTCGGGCCAGGAGCGGGTTTACGAGGGCACGGAGCTGCTCGCACGCGCCTTCCAGCACGAGATGGATCACCTCGAGGGCAAGGTGTTCGTGGACCGGCTGCGCGGCATCAAGCGAGACCTGATCGTCCGGCGCATTCGGAAACAGATCAAGGCCGGGAAATGGTAGGACGCGCGTGAGCCGCCTGCGCCTCGTCTACTTCGGCACGCCGGAGTTCGCGCTGCCGTCGCTCCAGCGGCTGCTCGACCACCCGTTCGACATCGCCGCCGTCGTCACCCAGCCGGACCGGCCGCGCGGGCGGGGCCACAAAGAGAGCGCCGCGCCTGTCAAGGCGTTCGCCGAATCGCGCGGCCTCCGGGTGCTGCAGCCGGAGCGACTCAAGGACGAGGCCATCCTCGACGACATCCGCCGGCTGGCGCCCGACCTCGGCGTCGTCGCCGCATACGGGAAGATCCTGCCGCAGAGCCTGCTCGACATCCCGCGCCTCGGCCTGGTCAACGTGCACGCGTCCCTCCTGCCCCGCTGGCGCGGCGCGTCACCGGTGCATCGCGCCGTGATGATGGGCGACGCCGAAACCGGCGTCTCGATCATGCGGGTCGTCCGCGAGCTGGACGCCGGCGGCGTCTTCGCGGTCCGCCCCGCCCGATCGGGCCCGACGAGACGAGCGTCGAGGTCGAACGCGATCTCGCCGTGATGGGCGCCGATCTGCTCGTCGGCGTCATCCAGGCGATGGACGCCGGGACGGCGAGCGACACGCCGCAGGAGAGCGCGGGCGTCACCTATGCGCCTCGGCTCACCAGGGAAGAAGGCCTGATCGCGTGGCAGGCGCCGGCTGCCGCCATCCACAACCAGGTTCGGGGCCTGCAGCCGTGGCCCCACGCGTACACCTTCCTGGACCAGGCGCGGGTCATCGTGCTGCGCAGCGCCAGGGACGGCCGGGAGGCGCCTGCCGGCTCCGTGCCGGGCGACGTCGTCGCGCTCGACGCCGACGGGCTCCTCGTCGCAGCGGGCGATGGACGCCTGATCCGCCTGGTACAACTGCAGCTCGAGGGACGGCGGGCCGTGTCGGGGCGCGAGTTCGCCGCCGGAGCGCAAGTCAAGGCCGGCAGGCGGTTCGGCACATGGCCGCGGTAGCGGCCGCTCGCGCAGCGGCGTACGAGGCGGTGCGCGCCGTCCTCGCCGGCCGTGCGGACCTGCCCGACGCGCTCGCACGGTCGCGGGATCGTCTGCAGGACGATCGAGACCGCGGCTTGGCGGCCGCCATCGCGGCCGGAACGCTTCGTTGGCTGGCCTCGCTGGACGCGGTGATCGCCGCCTTCTCGGAGCGCCCGCTCTCCCGCCTCGACCCCGAGGTCCTCGACATCCTGCGCGTCAGCGCCTGCCAGCTCCTCCACCTCGATCGCCTCCCCGCATCGGCCGTCGTGAACGATGCCGTGGAGCTGACGAAGACGCGAAAGAAGCGGAGCGCGACCGGGCTGGTCAACGCGGTGTTGCGCCGGATCGACCGCGAGCGCGAGCGGCTGCCGTTACCGGGGCGTCCGGCGGAACCCGCCGCGTCCGCCTCCGCCGCGCTCGACTACCTGTCGGTGACGTTGTCGCATCCGCGCTGGCTCGTTGAGCGCTGGCTGACTCGGTTCGGCTTCGAGGCCGTGGAAGCGTGGGCGCGCTTCGACAACCAGCCCGCGCCGCTCACCCTTCGCGCCAACACGCTCAACATCTCCGCCGCGGCGCTGCGGGAGCAACTCTCCGAGAATGGCGTGCAGACTGAGCCGACGCGGTTCGCGCCGGACGGCCTGACCGTCGTGCACGGCAACCCGCTGCGTACCCGGCTCGCGGAGGAGGGCCTGTTCGTCGTGCAAGACGAGGCATCCCAACTGGTGGCGCTGGCGGCGGGCGCCACGCCGGGAGAACGCGTCCTCGACGCCTGCGCGGCGCCGGGCGGCAAGACGCTGGGACTGACGGGCGACATGGATGGCCGAGGTCTGGTGGTCGCCGCCGACTTGCGTCCGCGCCGGCTCGGGCTGTTGCAGCGCACGCTCAGGCAGGCAGGCGCCGAACGGGTTCGCCTCGTGCGCCTGGACGCGGCGAAGCCGCTGCCCTTCGGCCCGGTCTTCGATTGCGTGCTGCTCGACGCGCCGTGCTCGGGCCTCGGTACGATCCGCCGCGACCCCGAGATTCGGTGGCGCCGCACGGCCGAAGATCTGCCGCGCCTCGTCGAGGTGCAGGATGCGATGCTGGACCGCGCGGCCGAGGCCGTGCGGGCGGGCGGCCGCCTCGTCTACGCCACCTGCTCCAGCGAGCCGGAAGAGAACGAGGACCGCGTCGAGGCGTTCCTCGAGCGCCACCCCGAGTTCCACGTCGCCAACCCGGTCGACCGGGCTCCGCGCGGCCGGCTCCTGGCCCCGGTGGTCAACCCGGCCGGCCACCTGCGCACCTGGCCCTTCCAGCACGAGCTCGAGGCGTTCTTCGCGGCGGTGTTGGTGCGCCGCTAAGCGGCATCAGCGCACCCGGCACGTCGCACTGTGATCCAGCACTCCCCCCCGTGCACCCGTGTCCGTGTTGTAGTACGATGCCCGGTGCTCATGGCACTCTCGTCCCGCGTCTGGACTGCGGGCAAGCTCCTCCTCCTCATCACCGCCCTGGTCGCGACCTACGTCGTCTCTGCGGTGCTGGCCGCGCGCGTCGCGCTCAAGACCCGCGAAGTGCGCGTACCCGTGCTCGTCGGTCAGCCCGTCACCGGCGCAGGGGCGACGCTCGCGGATCTCGGCCTGGCCTTGAAGGTGGACGAGGTGCGGCGGGCGGACCCGAAGATCCCGGCGGGCCGGATCGCGCAGCAGGAACCGGGCGCCGGTACAGTGGCCCGACGGGGACGCAGCGTGAAGGTCTGGGTGAGCACCGGCAACCAGGCGCCGCCGGTGCCGAGGCTGGTCGGAGAGAGCGAACGCGCCGCGCGCCTCCGGCTGCAGGAGGAGGGCCTCGAGGTGGCGCGCGTGTCGGAGATTCGATCGAGCGGCTTCGCGGCGGACACCATCGTCGGCCAGGATCCCCCCGCGCAAAGCCGCGCCGCCAGCGTGTCGCTGCTCGTCAATCGCGGCGAGGCGGCGAACGTGTTCGTGATGCCCGACCTGATTGGCGTCAACGGCTACCGCGCGGCCGACCTGCTGCGCGCCGCCGGTTTTCGCGTGGCGGTCGTCGCGCAGAACCCATACCCAGGCGTGCCGGCGGGGGTCGTCATCCGCCAGTCGCCGCAGGGCGGCTTCCAGGTGACGCCAGCCGACACGATCTCGCTCGAGGTGAGCCGGTGACCATCCGACTTGCGCCGTCGATTCTCGCCGCGGACTTCTCCGTGCTCGGACAGGCCGTCGCGGCCGCGGAGCGCGGCGGCGCGGACTTGATCCACGTCGACGTGATGGACGGGCATTTCGTCCCGAACCTCACCGTCGGCCCGCCGGTCGTGCGGTCGCTCAAGCGCGTGGCACGCGTGCCCCTGGACGTCCACCTGATGATCACCGACCCGGACCGGTATGTCGGCGCGTTCGTCGAGGCCGGCGCGTCGATGATCTCGGTGCACGTGGAAGTCTTGCCGCACCTCAACCGGACGATCGCGTTCATCAAGGAGTGCGGAGCGCGGGCAGGCGTGGCGATCAACCCCGCCACGCCGGTGGGTATGCTGGAGGAGATCGCCGCGGATGTCGACCACGTGCTCGTCATGTCGGTCAACCCCGGGTTCGGCGGGCAGGCCTTTTTGCCGCGCAGCGAGTCTAAAGTGAGAAGCATCCGCGCGTTGCTCGACGCGGCCGGCAACTCCGCGCCGATCGAGATCGATGGCGGCATCGACCTCGAGACGGTCGGCCGCGTGGTGCGGGCCGGAGCCGAGATCCTCGTCGCCGGGTCGGCGATCTTCCACGCGGCGGATATCGAAGCGGCCGCCCGCGCCCTGAAACAGGCGGCCCAGCAGGCCGTGGCCGGCCGCCGCCGGGATGCCACTCCGCCGGCACGTGCGTAGCATGCCGGCAGACCTCCTCAGCACCCACGTCGCGACCGCGCGCATCCGCGTCCGGTACGCCGAGACGGACAAGATGGGGGTCGTGTACTACGCCAACTACCTGGTCTGGTTCGAGGTGGCGCGGTGCGAGTGGTTCCGCGACACGGGTTCGACCTACCAGGCGCTGGAGGCGTCCGGCACGATTCTCCCCGTGATCGAGGCGCACTGCGAGTACCGAGCGCCCGGCTCGGTACGACGACGACATCGAGATCCTCACGACGGCGCGGCTGCTCTCGCCGGCTCGCCTGCGCTTCGACTATGAACTGAGACGACGCGGCGAGTCGACGCCGCTGGCGGCCGGGTACACGGTGCATGCGGGTGTGGACCCCGGGGGTCGCCCGCGGCGGCTGCCGCCGGAAGTAAGGAGCCTCTTCTCATGAAGGCGCTGATCACGGGGGCCGCCGGGTTCATCGGCTCGACGCTGGCCGGCCGGCTGCTGGACGAGGGTGCGGCCGTCACCGGCATCGACTGCTTCACCGACTACTACGCCCGGGAGACGAAGGAAGCCAACGTGGCGGCGAACAGGACCCGGCCGGCGTTCCGGTTTGTCGAGTCCACGATCCAGGCGGCCGACCTCCGCGCGCTGCTGGCCGAGACGACCCACGTCTTCCACCTCGCCGCGCAGGCGGGCGTCCGCAAGAGCTGGGGGAAGGACTTCCAGGTCTACACGGTGAACAACATCGAGGCGACCCAGGTGCTTCTCGAGGCGTGCGTCGGCTCCGGTATCGAGCGGCTCGTCTACGCCTCGAGCTCCTCGGTTTACGGCGACGACACGCCGCTGCCGATGCGCGAAACGGCCGTGCCCGCCCCGCTGTCGCCGTACGGCGTGACGAAACTCGCGGCGGAGCACCTGTGCCATCTCTACCACGCCAACCACGGCGTGCCGTGCGTGTCGCTTCGCTACTTCACGGTGTACGGCCCACGGCAGCGGCCCGACATGGCGTTTCACAAGTTCCTGCGCGCCGCGATCCTGGGCGAGCCCATCGGCCTCTATGGCGATGGCGAGCAGACGCGCGACTTCACGTTCGTCGCCGACGCCGTGGCGGCAACGGCGGCCGCCGGCACCTGCGGCGTCCCGGGCCGCGTGTACAATATCGGAGGCGGGTCCCGCGTGTCGGTCAACCAGGCGCTCGACATCATCGGGCGCGTGGCTGGCCGGCCGCTGGACGTAACGCGGGAGCCCAAGCAGCAGGGTGATATGCGCGACACCTACGCCGACACGTCGCGCGCCCGCGCGGACCTGGGCTTTGCGCCATCCGTGACGATCGAGGAAGGTCTGCGCGCCGAGTTCGACTGGCTGACCGCGATGCTCGATCGCGCCTGAAGACATGATGAAACACTCGCACGTTCGCTCCTGGCGCCGCACGGCCGCCGCCGCTGTCGATTCTGGTCCTGCTCGTCGGCGCCTGCGCGTCGAAGAGCAACAAGGTTCCGCCGGGCGCCGGCCAGCCGGACAAGTTCCTCTTCGATCGCGGGACCGAGTCCCTGGGCCGGAAGAAGTGGATGAAGGCGCGGGAGTACTTCAGGCAGCTGGTGGATAACTATCCCCAGAGTCCGTACCGCCCGGATGCCAAGCTTGGCCTGGGCGACACCTACCTGGGCGAAAACACCACGGAGAGCGTGATCCTGGCGGTCAACGAGTTCCGCGAGTACCTGACGTTCTACCCGACGGGCCGCCGCAACGACTACGCGCAGTTCAAGCTGGGCGTGGCGCACTACGCGCAGATGCTGGGGCCGCAGCGCGACCAGTCGCAGACCAAGGACGCGATCAAGGAGTTCGAGACATTCGTCGAGCGGTTCCCGAACAGCCCGCTCATCGACGAGGGGCGCAAGAAGCTCCGCGAGTGCCGTGACCGCCTGAGCCAGTCCGAGTACGAGGTGGGGCTGTTCTACTGGCGGACACGCTGGTACCCGGGCTCGATCGACCGCTTCAAGAGCCTCCTCAAGGAGGACCCCCAGTTCACGCGCCGCGATGCGGTCTACTACTACCTCGCGGACGCGCTTGGCAAGATGCGGCTGCAGGCGCAGGCCATTCCCTACCTGGACAAGCTCTTCAAGGAGTTCGAGAAGAGCGAGTTCATGGAAAAGGGGAAGAAGCTGATGGCGGAGCTACAGAATCCCCCGAGCGAAAAAGTCCCGGTCAAGGGCGAGGCCAAGAAGGAAGTCAAGGGCGAGAAGTAACGGAGAATCGAAACCGCGTCCGTTGACGGTCATCCTTCGATGCGCATCTCGGGCTTCGGCCCGCGCATGAACTTGCGGTAGTAGTCGACGCCGGAGACGACCGCCAGGATCACCGCCGCCCACAGCGCGATCGGCCCCACGAGGTAGAGCACCGGCCCGAGGTGCTCCCGCCCGAGGATCAGCGCGAGAATCGCCACAACCTCCGAAACCATCTTCACCTTGCCCAGCCGCGAGGCCGGCATGTTCTGGCCGCGGTTGTAGCCGATGCTCCGCAGGGCGGTGACCGCCATCTCCCGGCCGATGATGACCGACACCATCCAGGCGGGGGCTTTCTCCATCTGCACGAGCGAGATGAACGCCGCCGAGGTGAGGAGTTTGTCCGCCAGCGGGTCCATCATCTGCCCGAGGGGCGTGATCTGCTTCCGGCGCCGCGCCACGTAGCCGTCGAGCCAGTCGGTCAGCGACGCGAAGCCAAAGATGGCGGCCGCGAGGAATTCCTTCGGGAGGCCGAACACCAGGCGCTCATCGTAGCTGGGCCACATCCGGTGCCACGTCGCGGGCGCGGTGAGGAGCACCACCACCAGGAGCGGCACGAAGAAGATGCGGGACAGCGTCAGCGCGTTGGGGAGATTCATGTCGGCCAGGCGCCCGTGGGCGCCGCTCATTGTATCTCGCGTCCCGCCTGCGCCAAAACGGCCCAGGCGAGCAGCCCGAGTTGGGGTATGATCGGGGGCTGCTATGAAAGCGATTCTCCTCGCCGGGGGCAAGGGCACGCGCCTGCGCCCGCTGACCATTCACACGCCGAAGCCAATCGTCCCCATCTTCGGGCGGCCGTTCCTCCACTACCAGATCGACCTGGTGCGCAAGGTCCCGGAAATCGACGAGGTCATCCTCAGCCTGAACTATCAGCCGCGCCGTATCGAGGAAGTCTTCGGGCACGGCGAGGGGCTCGGGGTCAAGATCTCGTACGTCGTCGAACCGGCGCCGCTGGGGACGGCGGGGGCCGTCAAGTACGCCGGGCAGTCGATCGACGAGACCGTGGTGGTCTTCAACGGCGACGTCATGACGCGGGTGGATCTCGACACCGTCCTGCGGCTCCACCGCGAGCGCAAGGCGAAGGCGACGATCGTCCTCGCGCCGGTCGAGAACCCGGCCGCCTACGGCCTGGTGGAGACCGACGGCCACGGCAACGTGCGGCGGTTCCTCGAGAAGCCGAAGCCCGAGGAGATTACCTGCAACACGATCAACGCGGGCATCTACGTCCTCGAGCCCGAAACGTTCGACCGGATCCCGAAGGACACCGCCTGGTCGATCGAGCGCAGCTACTTCCCGTCGCTCGTCGACCGCGGCGAGACGTTCGTGGCCTACGTGTACAACGGCTACTGGATCGACATCGGCACACCCGAGAAGTACGTCGAGGTGCACCGCGACATCATGGATCACCGCTTCACGGCTCCTCCATTCGAGGGAACGCCGCAGGGATTCGCGCTGGTGTCGCCCGAGGCTCGGGTGGAGGACGGCGCGATCGTCGAGGGCCCGTGCTTCATCGATGAGGGCGCGGTGATCAAGGCCGGCGCCCGCGTGGCGCCCTACTCGGTCATCGGGCGCCAGTGCCACATCGAAGAAGAGGCGCGGATCGAGGCGTCAATCGTGTGGGCCAACACGCGGGTCGGGCGTGACGCCGTGGTGCGGCAGTCGATCCTCGGCCGCAACTGCCATATCGGGCGCAACTCGATCCTGGACGGCGGGATCGTGCTCGGCGACAAGTCGCTCGTGACGGATTACAGCAAGCTGTAAACGAGAGGTCGCGCATCCAGGAGCCCTCCATGTCCTCCAAGCCCGTGAACTCGGCCATCTTCAAGGCGTACGACATCCGCGGCACGTATCCGGACGAGATCGACGAGCCGATGGCCCGCGACATCGGCCGTGCGTACATCGCCTACCTCGGCGCCAAACGCATTGCCGTCAGCCACGACATGCGCGTCTCGTCGCCGGCCTTGGCGGACGCGTTCATCGACGGCGCGACGATGCAGGGAGCCGACGTCGTGAACTACGGCCTGGCCGGCACCGACATGCTGTACTACGCGGTCGCGTCGGGCGGCTTCGAGGGCGGCGCGCAGATCACGGCGTCGCACAACCCGAAGCAGTACAACGGCATGAAGCTCGTGCGCGAGGCGGCGTTCCCGCTCAGCGGCGACGCGGGGATCTCCGACATCCGGGACATGCTGGTCAACGGCACGATCCCCGCGCCGGCCGCGCAGCGTGGCTCCGTCACGACGGCCGAGATGCTGGCCCCTTACGTCGAGACCGTGATGGGATTCATCGACCCGGCGGTGATCAAGCCGTTCAACGTCGTGCTCGACGCGGGCTGCGGGATCGGTGGGCTGGTGGCGCCGAAGCTGTTCGCCCGGCTCCCTTGCCGGACGACCGAACTCTGCTTCACGATCGACGGGACCTTCCCCACCCACGAGGCGAACCCGCTCATCGAGGAAAACCGGCGCGACATCGTCGCGGAGGTGGTGCGCCAGAAGGCGGACATCGGCATCGCCTGGGACGGCGACGCGGACCGCTGCTTCTTCATCGACGGCGGAGGCGAGTTCGTGCCCGGCGACTTCATCACGGCGCTGCTGGCGGAGGCCTTCCTCATCAAGCATCCAGGTTCGACGGTGCTGTACGACCTGCGCGCCAGCTACGCGGTGAAGGACACCGTGGCGCGGTACGCGGGGCAGGCGCTGATGAACCGCGTGGGCCACGCGTTCATCAAGCAGCGGATGCGCGAGGAGAACGCCATTTTCGGCGGCGAGGTGACCGGGCACTACTACTTCCGCGATTTCTACTACGCGGACAACGGGTTCATCCCGGCGCTGCTGATCCTCGAGCTCATGTCGCGGAAGGGGCAGACCCTGGCCGAACTGCTCGAGCCGCTGCGCGCGCAGTACTTCATCTCGGGCGAGATCAATACCAAGGTCGGCTCGATGGAAGCGGTCAACGCGAAGGTCAGCGGCCTCGCGGCGAAGTACGCGGACGCGAAGGTGTACCAGCTGGACGGCGTGTCGGTGGAGTACCCGGACTGGCACTTCAACGTCCGCCCGTCGAACACCGAGCCGCTGCTTCGCCTGAACCTCGAGGCGCAGAACCCGGCGCTGATGGCGACCAAGCGCGACGAAGTCCTCGCCTTCATCCGCTCGTGACAAGCCTCGGGAGTCTTTTCGTGGCAGAGCGGTGCGAAACTAACGAATCTGTAATCCCACGGGAATCTCCGGGGACGTCCGGCGGGCTGGAACGACCTGACCGGTTTCGGCTAGAATAGTCGCTGCTCGAGCGGGCTTAGCATAGTGGTAATGCTCTGGCTTCCCAAGCCAGTTAGACGGGTTCGATCCCCGTAGCCCGCTCCACTTCCTTCATCGTCTCCCTCGGCCCTGTTCCAAACTCAGCCCTCAAACCGCTTGGAATTACGTTTCCGTAAGCCTCGAGGGTGCTTGCCACGAAATGACTCCCGAGGGGTGTCACAGTTTGCGGCGGGAGGCGGTGGCGACGAGCGCGCTCAGGCCGACCAGGCCGATGACGTTCGGGAACACCTGCAGGCCGTTCATCAGGTCCCCCCACGCCCACACGGTCTCCACCTTCGAGGCGGCGCCGAAGATGATGAGGATGCAGTAGATCCAGCGGTAAGGCTTCGTGACGCGCACGCCGAGAACGTATTCGAAGAACTGCTCGCCGTAGTACGCCCACCCGATCAGCGTCGTATAGCCGAACAGGAACGCGCAGAAGGCCACGATCCAGCCGCCGGCGAGCGGGATGGCACTGTCGAAGGCTTGCGCCACCGCCGCCGTGCTGTTGAGGCCCGACCGCCAGGCCCCGGTCACGAGGATCGTCAGCGCGCTGATCGACGAGGTGACGAACGACACGATCACCACCTCGATGACCGCGTTGAGACCCTGCTGCACCGGCTGCGCGCTTCGCGCCGTGCCGTACGCCACCGCCGCCGTGCCATACCCCGCCTCGTTGGCGTACACGCCGCGCGCCAGCCCGTAGCGCATCGCCACCATCACACCCATGCCGGTGGCGCTGCCCGCCGCAGCCTTGAGCGAAAACGCCTCTCGGAAGATGGCCGAGAACACGTCCGGCAGCCGGCCTGCGTTCACGGCGATGACGAACAGCCCGCCCGCAAGGTACAGGAAGACTTTCAGCGGCGACAGCTTCTCGACCGCCCGCCCGATGGACTTCACGCCGCCGATGATCACCAGCCAGGTGAGCACCGCGATGATGACGCCCGAGAGCCAGGGGTTCATCGAGAACTCGGCCTGGAACGCCACCGCGATCGAATTCGGCTGCGTGAACGGCGTCGTCGTCAGCGCGGCGACGCCGGCCACCAGCGCGTAGATCCATGCGAGCCGCGGCGACTTCAGCCCATCGCGCAGGTAGTACATCGGCCCGGACGAGACGGCTCCGCCGCGCGACAGGCGGAAGGTGACGCCGAGCACCGCCTCGCTGAACTTGATGGCCGTCGCGAAGAACCCGTAGCACCAAATCCAGAAGACGGCACCCGGACCGCCGGCCACGACGGCCGTGGCCACGCCGGCGATGTTGCCGGTCCCGATCGAGGCCGCCAGCGCGGTCATGAAGGCCTGGAATGGCGTCAGGACGCCGGCAGTGCCCGACTGTTTGGGAATGATGGTGCGGACGGCCTCCGGGAACCGGCGGACCTGCACGAACCGGAAGCGCAGCGTGAGGAAGAGGCCGACCACCAGCAGCAGGATGACCAAGGGCCCGGGCACCTGGCCGACCGTGGTGTTCCACGGCCCCCACACCGCATCGCTCAGCCACGAGATCGCCCGAGTCAGGACGTCCATGCTGGCGGCAGACCTACGCGTCGGCGGTCTTCCGGCGTTCCGCCCAGAACTTCCGCATGCGGTCGGACGCGGCCTTCCGCTGTTCGGCGGACATCTTCTTGCGGCGGCGAACCGCCTTCTTCGCCGGCACGGCGCCGCCGGTCGCATCGGCCGACGGGGCCGCCTTGGCTTTCCCCTGTCGGGCGGCCTGCGCCGAGAGCCCCGGGAACGCACGCAGGATCGCGCGGCGCTCGGCGTCGAGTTCCTCGAGCCGCGCATTCGCGCCAAGCCTCGCCAACCGCTGCAACTGCTCCCTGCTCAACTCGTTGGCCACGCGCTCTCCTCTCATGGCTCAAGGTTGGGGTCCTGCCGGGATCCGGAGCCAACGGCCTCGGCAGTCTAAGTACTTCGACTCGCAATGACCGCCACGCTGGTTCTCATCGCGTGTGGCCGGTCGTGCTCGCTCCCTTCGGCTACGCTCAGGGAGCCCCGCTAAGGAACGTGAACCTCGTCGACAATGCCGACGATGACCGACCGAACCGGGCCATCGATCGATTGGAGGACTTGACGCGCGCCCGTTCCCTCGTCCAGCACGAGAACGCGCTCCCCCACGCCGGCATCCACCGTGTCCACGGCAATCAGGTAGGCACCGGTCGGCTGCCCCGACGCGTCCTCCCGCTCGACGAGCAGCAAGCGGCGCGCGTCGTAGAAGGCGTGGTTGATCGTCGAATGAATGGTGCCCGCGACAGTGCCGACGATCATCGCGATTCCTCGTCACCGCCCGCGCCCTGGCTGTCGTCGCCCGCGCGGTGCAGCTCGTCGACGATGCCGATGATGGCGTGGTCCACCGGGACGAACCAGGGGTCGAGCGCGAGGGCGGCTTCGCGGCCCCCCTCGTAATACACGAGCTCGCCGGGGCCTGCCATCCGCGTTGCGTCGGCAGCCACCACCGTGCGCCCCTCGGGATCACCTTTCCGGTCCAGTGGCTGCACGACGAGCATCGGCACGCCCTCGAGCCCCGAGTAGACCACGGCGGGGACAACCGTGCCGATCACGCGCCCGAGGAGCATCAGGCCACCTCCCCGTCCAGTTCGAGCAGCGCGGCCGACGCGAACTCGGTGCCCGCGCCCAGCTGCCGGTTGAGCGCCTCGTGGGGCGACGGGATGATCTTGTGGCGAACCTCGCCGCCCGACTGCTGCACGTACCCGAGCACGATGGCCACCGCCGCCTCGATGTCGTGCAGCTCGCCGCGGTAGATGCTGATCCCCTTACCCGACAACCCCGTGTCCGCGAGGCGGATCTCGACCAGTTCGACGTCGGTCCCCTTGAGTGCCTGCTCGGCGGCGCGCACGTTTGCCGCCACCGTCTCCGTCTCGATGACGGCCAGGGCGCCGCTGCCTCCCGGGCGGCGCTCGCCCAGGATCGCGTCGTAGACGCGGGGGTGGACGTCCGCGAGGAGCAGGTGGTCGAGCACGGCCGCGCCGCCCCAGTAGAGCCCCTCCGCGAGCGATTCCTCGACTGCCGCCGTGCTCCCCCCGATGACGGTGAGGAAGCGGCCGCGCGTGATCGTCCCCGACTTCACGAAGGCAATCGGCGCCCTCTTGAGCATCGCGTCGGTCGCGAGGATTCCCTGGGGAATCTCGCGGAACTCGATGACCGCGAGCGCAGGCACTTTCTTCATCACGTAATCCTGAAATGATCGACCATGACGCAGCGCCGCCACCGGGAGAACGATCGCGGCCCGGTCAGCCCCTCGCCCGTGGGGCTCGCGATGGTGAACGAGCAGTAGCCTTCGGCGTCCAGGCCGAGCCCCGCCTGCGACCGCCCGTTCTTGACGAAGATGCTGCAGTCGCACTCGCGCGCCATCCGGCTGAGGCTGTCGATGTTGGTCGAGTGCATGACCGCGGTGTGCCGGTTGCCGCCCTCCACCTGCACCGCGAGGTCGATCGCGTAATCGACGTTCGGGACGCGGCAGACGGGCATGACGGGCATCATCTGCTCGGTCCACAGCAGCGGGTGGGCCTCGTCCACCTCGACGATCGCGAGCCGGACCGAGTCGGGGACGTTCATCCCGATCCGGCCGAGGATCACGCCGGCGTTCTTCCCAACCAGGTCCCGGTTGATCACGCCGGGACGCCGCGGGCCACGCTGCTCGGTGAAGATGGCCTTCTCGAGTTGCGGCAGCTGCGAGGCGTTCACGACTACTGCCCCGCTCGCCGCCATCGCCCGCATCAGCTCGTCGGCCACGCTCGACACCACCAGCACTTCTTTCTCGTCGGTGCAGATGATGTTGTTGTCGGTCGAGGCGCCCAACACGATGTCGCGCCCCGCCTTGCCGATGTGCGCCGTCTCGTCGACGACGACCGGGGGGTTTCCCGGCCCCGCGCAGATCGCCCGCTTGCCGCTCGCCATCGCGGCCTTCACCACCGCGCCGCCGCCGGTCACGACGATCAGCCGGACTCCGCGGTGGCGCATCATCTCCTGCGCCGTGTCGATCGTCGGGTGTGCCAGGCACGTGACGACATTCGGCGGCCCGCCCGCCGCCTGGATGGCCTGGTTCATCAGGACGACGGTCTGAATCGAGCACGACCGGGCGCTGGGGTGGACGTTGAAGACGACGGCGTTGCCCGCCGCCAGCATCCCGATGCCGTTGCTGATGATCGTCGACGTCGGGTTGGTGACGGGCGTGATGGCGCCGATGACGCCGAATGGCGCCGGCTCGGTCAACGACAGCCCGTGGTCCCCCGAGACCGCCTGGGGCCAGAGCTCCTCGAGGCCCGGCGTCCTCTCGGTGACCAGCAGGTTCTTGACGACCTTGTCCTCGACGCGGCCGAGGCCCGTCTCGTCGAACGCGGCCTTCGCCAGCGCCGCCGCCTGCGCGATCATCGTCTCGCGGATGGAGGCGATGACACGTCCGCGGGTCTTCAGGGGCAGGCGGACGAACGTCGCCTGGGCCTGCCTGGCGGCCGCAACGGCCTCGTCGATGGTCGCGAAGACGCCCGCGCCCAACTCCGGCTGCGGCCGGTTTCGGCGGTCGGCCTCCTCCGGCTGGGGCGCTGCGCGCCCGGCCGGCGAGAGTGCCGCGCGATCGAGGTCCGCCACGATACGCCGGGCGATGGCGTCGATGTCTCGGTCGGGCAGGGAACATGAGAAGGAAGGCTTAGGGCTTACGGCTCAAGGCTTGGGGACTCGCACCGCGCTCCCCGATCCGAGTGCCAGGTTCTCAGTTCCACGTTCTCAGTTCCACGTTCTCATTCCACTTCTTGTATTTCCCCTCGTCGCCGATGCTCCAGCTGTCGACAATCGCCATCACGACGGCGTCCACGGGGCGCTTGTCGGTGACCTGGGTCTGGCGGGCGGAGCTGCCCGAGGCGACCAGGACAATCTCCTCCGGGCCGGCGCCCACGGCGTCGGCAGCCACCAGCGGCGCGCCCGTCTCGCGCCCCTCTTCGTTGACGGGGCGGACGAGCAGCAGCTTCAGCCCGTCGAGGCTCGGCTCCTTGCGCGTCGCCACCACCGTGCCGACGACTTTCGCGAGCAGCATCGCGACTCCCTACTTCTTCGCGGCCTTGGCTTCCGCGATGCGCCCGAGCGGCATGACCTGGTCGACGTTGAGGTGCGGACGGGCGATGATGTGGACGGCCACGACCTCCCCCACGCGGGCCGCCGCCACCTGCGCGGCGTCGCACGCCGCCTTCACCGCGGCCACGTCGCCGCGAATGATCACCGACACGTAGCCGCCGCCGGTCTTCTCGTAGGAGACCAGCTCCACGCGCGCCGCCTTCACCGCCGCGTCCGCGGCCTCGACCACCGCCGGGAAGGACCGCGTTTCGATCATGCCAAGTGCGTCTGTCATCACGATTCGCTCCAGTGTCGTAGCACGGAACTCCAGTTCCGCCTCGTGTTACACCTTACCCTTGCGACCGGTCACTTCCTGGATCGCCTGCTCGGCCGCGCGATAGCCGACGTCGATGTCGCGCTCTTCGCCGCCCAGGTACACGCGGCCGAAGCTGCCGAAGGCGCGGACCTCGAGGATGTTGACGTGGGCGGCCTTCTCCGCCTCGTTCGCGGCCAGCGCCGCGTAACCCGCCGGCGCCACCTCCATCACGTAGAGCGTCTGCCCCGGCAGGATCATGTCTCCGTGGCGCGAGCGGTTGATCAGCTGCGTGTGGTAGTCGGTGATGTTCCGGATCACCTGGCTGGACACGAGCTCCGGCTTGATGCGGTCGTCTTCCTTCAGGCCGAGCATGTCGAGGATGGCGCGCCCCGCCTGCCGCACGTCAGCCTGCGAGTCCGAATGGATCTCGAGCATCCCGTACAGCCGCTCGATGATCAGCATCCCCGGCCGCACGTCCGTCGCCTTGAGGGCGACGTCGGTGACCCGCATGATGTCCATGCCGGGCGCAATCTCGATGAACAACGAGGCCTGCCCGGGCGTGGGCAGGAAGCCCTGCGCCACGCTCGCGAGGAAGGACGCGTACTGGGGCTGCAGGCTGTCGAGGAACGTATAGCAACGAAGTTCGGCCATGCTGTTCTACTTGGCGCCGAGGGCGCGCGCCTCGTCGATGATCTTCACGCTGCTGCTGCTGCCGACGCGGGTCGCGCCGGCTTCCACCATCGTCACCACGTCGGCGTAGCTCCGGATGCCGCCGGCCGCCTTCACGCCCAGCTTCTTCGCCGCCACCGTCCGGCTCATGAGCGCGACGTCGGCCGCGGTCGCGCCGCCGGGACCGAACCCGGTGGACGTCTTCACGAACGCCGCGCCGGCCTTCATGCTCATTTCGCAGCCGCGGATCTTCTCGTCGTCGTTCAGCAGCGCGGTTTCGAGGATGACCTTGCAGATGGCGCGGCCGTCCCGGCACGCTTCGACCACCGCGCGGATGTCCTTGAGGACGACGGCATCTTCGCGGGCCTTCAGCGCGCCGATGTTGATGACCATGTCGATCTCGCGCGCGCCCTCGCGGATCGCGCGCCGAGCCTCGAGGGCCTTGGTCTCGGGCGGCTGCGCGCCGAGCGGGAAGCCGACGACGCAGCAGACCTTGACCGGGGAGCCGCGCAGAAGCGACGCGGCCTGCCGAACGTAGCTCGGGTTCACGCAGACCGAGAAGAAGCGGTGACGTTTCGCCTCGTCGCACAGGCGCTGGATGTCCGCGGGCATCGCTTCCGGCTTCAGCAGGGTGTGGTCGATGAGCAGGGCCAGCCGCTCGAGTGGCATCGCTGCCGCGGCGCGTCCCGCGCCCCCTCCCTCCAGCAGCTGCCGCACGCGCTCCGCGATCCGCGTGATGTCCTCGGCCGACAGGTCCGGACCGCCGGACGGCGACGTGGTCATGGTTCCTCGCTCGACGTCGCGAATCATCTGCACCCGCGCCTTGTGCCGGTCGGCCGTGCAGCGGGTGGACAGGAAGACGTCCGCAATGGCTGTCGCCTGGTCGGGCGGCGTCTGGCCCGCGCCGAGCGTCAGCACGTTGGCGTCGTTGTGCTCCCGGCTGTTGCGCGCCAGTGTCTCGTTGTAGCACGCGGCGGCCAGGACTCCCGGCACCTTGTTGGCCGTCATGGCCGACCCGATGCCCGCCCCGTCCACCACGATGCCGAACTCGCACGCGCCGCCGGCCACCAGCCGCGCCACGGCGAGCGCAAAGCGCGGGTAGTCGACCGGTTCCTTGCTGCCGGTTCCGCAGTCGCGCACGGCATGGCCGCGCGCGACGAGGTGCTCGATCAACTGCTGCTTCAGGTCGAACCCGCCGTGGTCCGCCCCGATCGCAATCCTCAAGGCCTGGGTCATGCTCCGAACGGTCACCTGTACGTGGAAAGGCGCGCGGGACACGGCCCCCGCAGCCTATGGAGCATACCACGCGCGGGCTTCATCCCAGCCCGCCAAGTGTGCTAGTCTGCGCGTTCCACCGGCCTCCCAGGAGCGCAACGCCCGATGCCCGAGCCGACACCCCAGGTGATGCTGTCAACCGACGAAATCCAGGCCCGGATCCGGGAGCTGGCCGGCGAGATCTCCAGCTGCTATCCGGCCGACCAGGACCTGCACCTAATCTGCATCCTGAAGGGGGCCTTCCTCTTCCTCGGCGACCTGATCCGCGCCATGGACCGCCACGTGACGATCGACTTCATGGCCGTGTCGAGCTACGCGAAAGGCACGACATCCTCGGGCGAGGTCCGGATGATCAAGGACCTCGACTCCGGCCTCCAGGGCCGCAACGTGATCATCGTCGAGGACATCGTCGACACCGGCCTCACCCTGGCCTACCTGCAGGAAATCCTCCACGCGCGCGGCCCGCGCACGCTGCGCACCGCCTGCCTGCTCAGCAAGCCGTCGCGGCGGAAGATCGACGTGAAAGTGGAGTTCGTGGGCTTCACGATCGAGGACCGCTTCGTGGTGGGGTACGGCCTCGATTACGCCGAACGCTACCGGAACCTGCCGTACATCGGCGTGCTCAACGCGTAGACGGGACCGCCGCCCTGACCTTTTCCGCCAGCGCCCGCGCCTCGGCGAGGACGGTCGCCTCGTCCAGCGTCCGCATCTGCCGGTCGCGCATCAGCACGCGGCCGTTGACGATGGTGGTCTGCACGTCGTCGCCGCGGGCCACGTAGACCAGGTGCGAGACCGGGTTGTACATCGGCGTCTGGCGCGCGCCCTTCACCGACACGACGATCAGATCCGCCCGCTTGCCCGCCTCGATGGACCCGATCTTCGCGTCCAGCCCGAGCGCCGTCGCCCCACCAATGGTTGCCATGTCGACCGCCGTCGCGGCGGGAATCGCGCGCGGGTCGCGCGTGGCCAGTTTGTGGAGGAACGCGGCCTGGCGCATCGCCTCGAACATGTCGAGGTCGTTGTTGCTCGCCGCCCCGTCGGTGCCGAGTGACACCGTCAGGCCCTCTTTCAGGTACCGCGTCACGGGCGCCGTGCCGCTGGCGAGCTTCATGTTGCTTTCGGGATTGTGCGACACCTTCACGCCGCGGCGCTTCAGGATGGCCGTGTCGTCGTCGTTCAACCAGACGCAGTGAGCCGCGAGGACGTTCGGGCCCAGGAAGCCGATGGACTCGAGGTAGGCCGCGGGCGTCAGCTTGTGCTTCTCGCGCGAGATGGCCACCTCGTCCTCGGTTTCCGCGAGGTGAATCATCAGCGGCACGCGGTACCGGTCGGCCAGTTGCCGCGCGGCAACCAGCGAGCGTTCGTCGAGCGTGTACATCGAATGAGCCGCCGGGACCGGCGTGATCAATTCGTCCCCCTCGAACTCCTTGATGAACGCCTCGGTCCGCTTCAACGACTCGGCCGGCGTCTTCGCGTCCGCCACCGGGAACCCGATGATCGTCTCGCCCAGGACGCCCCGCAGGCCCGCCGCCCTGGCCGCCCTCCCGACCTCTTCCTCGAAGTAGTACATGTCGGCGAAGGTCGTCGTTCCAGACTGGATCATCTCGAGCGCCGCCAGGCGAGTGCCGACGCGGACCATCTCCGGCGAGACGGTCTTGGCCTCCGCAGGAAAGATGTACTGCTGAAGCCAGTCCATCAGCGCCAGATCGTCGGCGAGGCCGCGGTACATCACCATCGGGGCGTGGGTGTGCGTGTTCACCAGCCCGGGCATGACCAGCATGCCGGCGGCGTCGATCGTCTCCGCTGCCGTGAAGCGTGCGCCGATCTCCGCCGGCGACCCGACAGCCGCGATCGACGACCCGTCGATCGCCACCGCGCCCGGCGACAACACCCGGTGCGCCGGGTCCACCGTGACGACGGTCCCGTTGGTGACGATGATCGAGACCCGGCGGGCGGCGGCCTGGGGCGACCCGGAAGCGAGGAGGACGGCGGCGGCGCACGCCACCACGACGGCAATGGCGAGGGCGGCGGCGAGGGCCCCAGGGCGGCGCGCGGCAGACGTCATAGGGGCCGATTCTACCTTCTATCGTGTATAGTTTGCTCGTGCCCGTCCATCTCGTCGAACACCCTCTCGTCCAGGACACCCTGCTCGTCCTTCGCAACGAGGACACGCCGACCGACGTCTTCCGGAGGATGGCCACGCGGATCAGCGTCCTGCTCGCCGCGGAGGCGTTGCGCGACGTGCCGACACAGGCCGCGACCGTGCGCTCGCCGATGGGAATGGCGGCCGGTCGATCGGTTGCCGCGGACGTCGTGGTCGTGCCGGTGTTGCGGGCTGGGCTCGGGATGCTGGACGCCGTGCTGGAACTCCTGCCCGCCGCGCGCGTGGGCCACATCGGACTCCAGCGGGACGAGCTCACCGCCGTCGCATCTCAGTACTACGCGAAGTTCCCGGCCGGCCTCGAACGCAGCTTCGTGTTGATGATCGACCCGATGCTCGCGACCGGCGGGAGCGCGGTGGCCGCGCTCGAGGTGCTGCAGCGCGCCGGCGCGCGCGACGTGCGCATCGTCTGCATCGTGGCGGCGCCGGAGGGCATCGCCACCGTCGAACACCGCTTTCCCGACGTGCGCATCTTCACGCCGGTCATCGACGAGGGGCTCAACGAACGCAAGTTCATCGTGCCCGGCCTCGGCGATTTCGGCGACCGGCTCTACGGGACCCTGTAGCCCGCGACGGCTGCGCCGCGGTCCCGCGACAACCGCGTGGAGGAGCGAATGCCCAGTCAGCCCGAGGACCGTCCCTCCCCGACGACGCCGCGCGAGCGGCGCAAGCAGACGCGCAACGAGGACCCGCGCTGGCGGACGGCGATCACGCGCATCGAGCCGAACAAGATCCTGATCCGCGGCTACCCGGTGGACGAGTTGATGGGGCGCCTGTCGTTCGCCGAGGCGACCTACCTGATTCTCCGGGGCGAGTTGCCGTCGCGGTCCATCGGCAAGCTGTTCGGCGCGGTGCTGGTGTCGTCCATCGACCACGGGGTGACGCCACCCTCGACGCTCGCGGTGCGTAACGTCGCCACCACCGGTGCCCCGCTTCGCGCCTGCGCCGCGGCGGGCGTCCTCGGCTTCGGCACCTACCACGGCGGCGACATCGAGAGCTGCATGCGCTTCATCCAACAGGGCCTGGCGCACGTGCGGCAGGGCTCCACGTACCCGGAAGCCGCCGAGCGGATCCTGGAGGGGTTCGAGGCGAACGCCACGAGGCCGCCGGGGTTCGGCCACCGCATCCACACCAGCGACCCGCGCGCGTCCCGACTGCTGCAGATGGCGCACGAGTTGGAACTGGACGGCGAGCACGTCAGGATGATTCGCACGATCGAGCGCGTCCTCACGGCGCGGCAGGAGGCGGGCGGCCGGCCGCTGCCGCTGAACGTCGATGGGGCCATCGCCGCGGTCTGCGCGGACATGGGGTTCGAGCCCGAGCTTGGCAACGCCCTGTTCATCATCGCGCGCATGCCCGGGCTCATCGCCCACGCGAACGAGGAGCGGTCGCGCCAGGCGCCCATGCGCCAGATCGATCCGAAGGACTCGGTGTACGACGGACCCCAGCCGCGGCGGCTGCCCGACAACCGACGGTAAGCGATTCGGGTGAGCGATTCGGGGTTGGCGCGCTGGGACGAGTTGGTTTACACTGAGGCTTCGGTCAGCGGCTCGGGGCACTTAGATCAGCGGTTAGATCGCCTGCTTCACACGCAGGAGGCCACTGGTTCGAATCCAGTAGTGCCCACCATCCCCCTCACCACCGACATCCAACAAGGCCTGCTGGTGGGCAATCGCCGATCCGTAGTGCCGCGTCCAAGGCAAGAGCGGAGCTTTACCCCACAGCTGGTGAATCGGTCTGACCGATTGAAACAGGGTTAGCGGTGCCGGGAGGATGAGGAAGAGGCACCTGGTCGGGGCAGGGCGTGAAGCCCTGCCTCGCCGGCGCAAAATGGCTACTTCTTGGCCTGGGCAATCAGGACCGACAGCATCTTCGCGTAGCGGCCCTCGGCCTCGGTGAAGGCCTTCAGGTACTCGTCCTCGGAATTGAACTTCTGCTTCTTCCAGTCGCCATCGAAGGTGAAGCTCTTGGCTCCGACGTCGCACGCGTCGATCCGCGTGTCGTCCTTCTTCGACTTCATCCCGTCGGCCCCGATGTCCATCACGAAGCACTTGGAGCCTTCGACGTAGGCACTATTGAGATCCGTGTAGACCTCTTTGTAATCCTTCTTGGCGATCTTGTCGACGAGCAGCGACGGCACCTGGTACTTGGCGCTCACGACCAGAAGCTGGCTGCCGGAGAAGTAGAGGGCGGCGACGAAGGTGTCGGGCGCGGAAGGGTCCTTGGCGGCTATCGAATCGAGCTTCCCCTGATCCAACAACTGCGTCAATTCCTTGGCCAGCGCGAGCGTCTTGGAATCCTGTGCGTTGGCGACGCCGGCGAGGGCTCCGAGGATCAGGCAAGAGGCCATCAGCGAGGGAACCCAGTTTCTGACCCTGAACGTCATAAGAATCCCCCGATCTCAGAAGGGCAGGTTGCGGAACACGTGCGGGTGTGTTCTACCACCATGCGCCTCCGGCGTCAACGCGAATGACGAGGCGGCGACGGCGGGAGGGCGGCTTTCAGCCGATGAAGAGAGACTCTTCCTCGTCCATCGCCTGGCTGCGGGAGCGCCCGGCGAGCCGCAATTCGCGGAAGGCGCCCACGGCGGCCGTCACGGCCGCGAGCAGGGCGCGCCCCTCCCGGGCCGGCGCGAGGAGCGCGCCCTGGACGATGGCCATCGTGTCGTCTACGCGTCGGGATAGGTCCTGGAAGAGGCGATCCGCCCGCTCCACCTGGACCACCGCCAGCGCCGACGCCCGCGCCGCGTTCTCCGCGACGCTGCTGGCGTGCGCCAGCAGCGGACGGATGTCCTTTTCAATCCGGTCGCTCAGTTCCATCACCTGCCGACCCAGCCGGCCGGCCATGACGATGAGCACCACCTGGATGACGGCCATCACGACGGTGGCCACGGCGATGACACCCAGCAGCACCTCGGCCGTTCCGCTCACGCCGTCTCCTTCTCCCGAGCCTCCCGGTAGGCTTCGCGGCCGCGCTCGATAGCCGAGCTGATCGTCTCGCGCTGGCGGGCCAGGGCCTCTCGCGTCTGCCGAGCCGCTTCTGATGCTTTCTCCCGTCCCTCGCGAGCCTTCTCGGTCAGGAATTCCCGCGTCTCCTTGCCGGCTGCCGGCGCGAAGAGCAGGGCCACGGCCGCGCCGGTGAGCGCGCCGAGAAAGAAGGCCGTGAAGACCTTGCCAGCCTGGCTGCTATCGTCACTCATGGCTGTGATCCTCCTCCAGATTAGGAATGGGATTAGAACACGCTGACCTTGACGTTCAGATACTTGCGGGGGTTCTTCTTGATCTCCGCGATCAGGCTCCTGAGCTCGCTCGCGGCACCATTCATGTTCTCATATAACTGCCGATCTTGCAGCAACTGTCCAGCCGTTCCCTGTCCCTCGCCCAGGCGGGTCGTGAGCTGCTCCAGCCGGCCGGCCGTCGCCGACAGCCGGTTGTACAACTCCGCATCGTTCAAGAGCTTTCCGGCACTCCCTTCGCCGCGGTTCAGTTTTGCGGTCAGCTCGTCGAGGTTCCCTGACGTCGCGGCAAACGACTTGGCCAACCGGTCGTCCTTCAGCAGCCGGCCCAGGCTCCCCTCTCCCGCGTTGACGCTCTTCAGCATGCCGTTCAAGGTATCGAGCGACGACCGCAGCGCGTCGTACACGGCCGGGTCGTTCACCAGCTTCCCGGCGGTGCCCCGGCCGCGCTGCAGCGCCTCGGCCACGTTGCCTGCCGTCGCCAGGAAGCGGTCCACTTCCCGGTACACCTTCTCGTCGCTGAACAGCTGCCCGATGGTGCCCTTGCCTTCGCGCATCTCACGCAGCAGCTTGGTCGCCTCCTGAAGGCCCTCGCTCGCCGACGTTGCGACGTCTGCCAGCTGCCCGGGCGCCTTCCCGCTCTTGACGTAGCCCCACTCGGTGAGCGGCTGGCCGCTGCCTGCGGGCGTGATGTCGACGGTGGCCTGGCCGAGAAGACTGAGGCTGCCCAGCGACGCGACCGACTGCGTGGTCACGCGGGGCTGCATCGACTTCGACAGCTGGAAGGAGACCTCCACGCGATCGCCCACGAACTCGATCGCCTTGACCGAGCCGACTTCGACGCCGGCAACGCGGACAGGGGCGCCGGTCTTGAGGCCCGGCGACGTCGTCGAACCGCGTCTTCAGCCAGTATCGCTGCCAGAAGAACCCGCCCGTGCCGCTCAGCATGAAGATGACGAAGGCGACGAGCGCCAGGGCCACCACGGACAGGACGCCGATCTTCAGCTCGGACCACGCGAGGGAGCGCGTGCGTGGCATAGGTGTGTCTGCGTCAGGAGAGGAAGTTCCGGAGGTACTCGTCGGCGGAGGACCGCAATTCCGCGGCGGTCCCCTCGAAGACAATGAGACCGTTGCGCAGCATCATGAACTCCGCCTCCTCGGCCTTGTCCGGGTCGGCCGGCACGATCCGCACGCGGCCGTCCTCCCGGACCGCCTGGTGCGTCGCCATGTAGAACGCGTCGCGCAGCTGGTGCGTCACGACGATCGAGCTGACGCCCTCGAGATCGCGCAGCTTGATGATCTCGTCGTCCACCGTGCGTCGCGGTGATCGGGTCGAGGCCGGTCGTCGGCTCGTCGTACAGCAGCAGGCGCGGCTTGACCGCCATCGCCCGGGCAATCGCCACGCGCCGCCGCTGCCCGCCCGAGAGCTCGGACGGCATCCGGTCGATGAAGCTCGCTGAGGCCGACGAAGCCGAGCACCTCCTCGACGCGCGCGCGCACCTCGTCGAGCGGCATGTCGCGTCTCCTCGTACAGCTTGTAGCCGACGTTCTCGCGCACCGTCAGCGAGTCGAAGAGCGCGCCCTCCTGGAACACCATGCCGAGCTCGACGCGCACCGGCATCAGCTCGTCCTCGCTCAGCTGGTCCACCCGCTCGCCGTTCACCCACACGACGCCGGCGTCGGGCGCAGCAGGCCGAGCGATGATCTTCAGGATGGTCGACTTCCCCGCGCCGCTCGCGCCGAGGATGATCTTCGTGTGGCCCGTGATGCAGCGTGAAGCTGACGTCCTTCAGCACGACCTTGTCGTCGAAGGCCAGCGACACGTGGTCGAACACCACGACGGGCGCGGTCCGCGCTCCTCGGCGTGACCGGCTGACCTCCGGCGCGACGTGTCCGGCGGCACGTCGGCTCTCTGATCGTCACTCGCAGCGGCACTGAGTCCCGTGGACTCATCAGTACAACAAGAACATCAGCAGCTGGGTGACGAAGAAGTCGACCGCGATCACGGCGACCGACGCGGCGACGACCGCGTTGGTCGTCGCCCGGCCGACGCCCTGGGTGCCGCCGCTGGTCCGCAGGCCGACGTGGCAGCCGATGGTCACGATCACGAAGCCGAGGAAGAACG
Organism: uncultured Acidobacteriota bacterium; assembly: GCA_963724775.1. GTDB lineage: Bacteria > Acidobacteriota > Vicinamibacteria > Vicinamibacterales > Fen-181 > CAVRWB01. The sequence goes on along the minus strand of CAVRWB010000002.1, from coordinate 182,011 downwards.
GCTTGATGAGCCCCATCCAGACGTCCTGCATGTAGAGGCCCTCGATGATCGACGACCAGTACACGCTCGACGCGACCTGCAGCTGGCATGCGCGCGATCGATCCAGCCGCCGACGATGCCGACGCGTCGGAGATGACCGTCAGCACCGGCGCCATCAGCACGCCGGCGAGCACGCGCGGCACGACCAGCTTGCGGATCGGGTCGGTGCCGAGCGCGCGCAGCGCGTTGATCTGGTCGGTCACCACCATCGACCCCAGCTCGGCGGCGATGCCGGAGCCGACGCGCCCGGTCAGCATCAGCGCCGGTCAGCACCGGGCCCAGTTCCTTGATCATCGACGCGCTGACCAGGCGGCCGACGAACGGGCGCGCGCCGAACTGATCGAGCGTCATGCCCGCTCTGCAGCGCCAGCACCGCGCCGGTGAAGAAGCCCGGTCAGCAGCACGACGGTCAGCGAGCCGATGCCGATCGCGTCGAACTGCTCGACGATGTCGTGGCAGTAGAACGGGCGGCTGACACGACGGCGCGGATCGCCGCGCCACGCAGGCGCACGTACTCCTGCACCTCGAGCAGCGCGCGTCTTGAGCCAGTTCGTCGATCAGGATCGGCACGCGGTCAGCCGCTCCGCCGGCCGGCCGCCAGACCCAGCTCGCGCGCTGCGCAGCGCCTTGATGTCGTCGCGGAGCGCGGCCGCCCTCTCGAAGTCGAGGTTGGCCGCCGCCGCCCGCATCTCGCGCTCGAGGCCGCGCGATGTGCGCGTCGAGCTCGGCCTGCGTCCGGAACGCTCGCCGGCCTCGCGCAGCTGCGGGCACGCGTCGACGTAGTCGCGCTCGTACACGCTCGACATCACGTCGTCGATCTGCTTGCACGATCGATGCCGGCGTGATGCCGTGCTCGCGCGTTGTACGCCTCCTGGAGCGCGCGCCGCCGATCGGTCTCGCCGATGGCGGCTCGCATCGAATCGGTCATCGTGTCGGCGTACATGATGACCCGCCCGTTGACGTTGCGCGCCGCGCGGCCCGAGGTCTGGATCAGCGAGCCGGCCGACCGCAGGAAGCCTTCCTTGTCGGCGTCGAGAATCGCCACGAGCGACACTTCGGGCAGGTCGAGCCCCTCGCGCAGCAGGTTGATGCCGACCAGCACGTCGAACGTCGCCGCGGCGCAGGTCGCGCAGGATCTCGACGCGCTCGAGCGTCTCGATGTCCGAGTGCAGGTAGCGGACCTGGACGCCCAGCTCCTGGTAGTACTGCGTCAGGTCCTCGGCCATCCGCTTGGTCAGCGTCGTCACCAGCACGCGCTCGCCGCGCGCCGCGCGGTCGCGGATCTCCTGCAGCAGGTCGTCCACCTGGCCCTTGACCGGCCGGACCTCGATCGGCGGATCGATCAGGCCCGGTCGGCCGGATGATCTGCTCGACGACCACGCCGCCGCGCCTTCGGCGCAGCTCGTAGGGGCCCGGCGTCGCCGAGACGAAGACCACCTGGCGCGACGCGCGCCTCCCACTCCTCGAAGTTGAGCGGCCGGTTGTCGAGCGCCGACGGCAGGCGGAAGCCGTACGCGACCAGCACTTCCTTGCGCGACGCGGTCGCCGTGGTACATCCCGCGGATCTGCGGCACGGTCTGGTGGCTCTCGTCCACGATGACCAGCGCGTCGGGCGGCAGGTAGTCGAGCAGCGTCGGCGGCGGCTCGCCCGGCGCGCGCCCGGTCAGGTGCCGCGCGTAGTTCTCGATGCCGTGGCAGTAGCCGATCTCGCGGATCATCTCGAGATCGAACATCGTCCGCTGGTGCAGCCGCTGCGCCTCGAGCAGCTTGCCTTCGCGACTCGAGCTGCGCCGCGCCGCTCGGCCAGCTCGGCCTTGATCGTCTCGACCGCCTGCCTGCGTGCGCTCGCGCGGCGTGACGAAGTGCGACTTCGGGTAGATCGGCGATCTTGTCGTGGCGCCGCGAGCGTCTTGCCGGTCAGCGGATCGAACGACGACGAGCTCGTCCACCTCGTCGCCGAACAGCCCGATGCGCAGCGCCTGCTCTTCGTACGACGGGTACGACCTCGACGATGTCGCCGCGGACGCGGAAGGTGCCGCGGCCGAACTCGTGGTCGTTGCGCTCGTACTGGATCTCGACCAGCTTGCGGAGGATCTGCTCGCGGTCGATCCGCTGGCCGCGCTCGAGCGGCAGCAGCATGCCGTAGTAGGCCTCGGGCGAGCCGAGGCCGTAGATGCACGACACGCTGGCGACGATGATGACGTCGCGGCGCTCGAAGAGCGACCGCGTGGCCGACAGGCGCATGCGGTCGATCTCGTCGTTGATCGTCGCTTCCTTCTCGATGTAGGTGTCGGTGGCCGGCACGTAGGCTTCCGGCTGGTAGTAGTCGTAGTAGCTGACGAAGTACTCGACGGCGTTCGTCGGGAAGAAGCGCCGGAACTCCTGGTAGAGCTGCGCGGCCAGCGTCTTGTTGTGGACCATCACCAGCGTCGGCCGGTTCGAGCCGGCCGATCGTCTGCGCCATGGTGAACGTCTTGCCCGACCCGGTGACGCCGAGCAGCACCTGGTGCGGGTCGCCGCGCTCCAGTCCCTCGACCAGCTCGCCGATGGCGCGCGCCTGGTCGCCGCGGAGCTCGAAGTCGGAGACGAGGTGGAAGCGGTCGGTCACGGATGGCTCTGTATTTCTTGATCGGCGGGACGTCCTTCAACGGCGCGAAGTAACCCTGGCGGGTGCGGAGCTTGATGTCTTTGAGGCCTGGCCGGACGATCTTGATCTCGACCTTCCGCCAGGTGCCGTCCTGCTTGGTGTTGGTCGAGAGGTAGCCGAGCGTGTACTGCGAGTCGAATCTCCGCGGCGACCTTCTGGTACGCGCCGTCCAAATCCTTCATCGACATCGGGAAGAAGGCCTGGCCGCCGGTCAGCTCGGCGATCCGCTGCAGCCGCCCACGCTGGTCCATCTTCACCGACGACGACTGGTGTTCGAGGAAGCCGATGGCATAGACCGTGACGTCGGACGCCTTGAGCAGATCGAGCAGTTCGTTGAAATTGATGTTGCTCGCGTTGTCGCCGCCGTCGGTGTAGAGGACGAGGATCTTCCGGCCGTCCTGCATGGACGCGCCGTCGAGGTAGACGCCGATGGCGTCGTAGAGCGCCGTGTAGCCCTCCGCCTTTCGGCTTCGGATCCGCTCCACCAATCGGGCGAATTCCGCCTGGCTGAACCGCGCGACGCGCACCTCGGTATCGAAGTCCACCAGCGTGAAGTCGTGCGCTTCGCTCAGGCTGTTCAGGAACTTGATCGCGGCGCTGCGCGCGAAGGCGAGATCCTCCTCCATGCTGCCGCTGATGTCGAAGAGCACGCCCAGGTGAAGCGGCGCCTCCACGCCCCCGTCGGCGCCCTGCGCCGCGCAGGGAATGAAGAACTTGAGCGTCTGCTTCTGGCCGTCCTCGTAGACTTCGACGTCGTCCGGGCGGAGGTCGGTCAGGTAGTTGCCCTTCTTGTCGAACGCCGTCACGCCGAAGCTGACGACGTCGATGCCGCTCCGGAAGGTGGTGCGGCGGCGGCTGCTGCTGCTGCTGCGCGCGGGCGGGCATCGAGCCGGGCGGCGTCGCCGCCCCGAAACCGAGCACGAGTCCGGCCACGATTGCGGAAAGGGAAGCGGCGGCTCTCTTCAACCCCTGACTCCTGGCTCCTGTGGTACCCTCGCGTCACCCTATCATATCCGTTGCCGCCGGCCGCACAGGCGGCGCCACCAATCGGGCTAGGCGCGGTGCGCGATGGCACGTATAATAGACGGTTGGCGCGAATGGATTCCCGTTACCCACTCTCTCCGCGAACGCGGGCCGGCCAATGAGGTGTCTCGCCCTCTGCCAGACCGAACTGGCCGTGAAGCTCCTGGAGACCGCCCTCCAGCCCAGCTTCGAGGTCGAGTTCCTCGTGGAAAGCCGCACCCTCGCCCGCCGGCTGCACGACGCCGGCCTGAGCGTGACGGTCGGCGACCCTCACCGCACGGACACCTACCTCAAGGCCGACCTCACCCCCACCACCTGCGTCATCGTCGAGGACAACGGCCGGCCGGGGCTGCGGAAGATCCTGGACGCGGTCCGCGACGCGGGCGGCACGCTGGTGTACGTGCATCGGCATGGGCGGCGGCGAACGGGCGGCGGGAGGACGACATCAGGACCAGCTTCCCCGACGTGGCCTACCTGTCGATGGCGGAGCTCGTCGGCGGCCCGCTCGTCACCGAGTTCAGCCGTTCGCTGACCCGCGCGCGGGTGCAGCAGTACCAGCGGTACTTCGCGGACGCCGACCGCGTGCTGATCCTGATGCACAACGACCCGGACCCGGACGCGATGGCGAGCGGCCTGGCCCTGCGGAACATCCTGCGCCGCACCAAGGCGACCGCGATTCATCGGCGCGCTGCAGGGCGTCACGCGGCCGGAGAACCTGCGGATGGCCAACCTGCTCGACATCCAGGTCGAGGCCATCACGCCGGCCTCGCTCGGCGAGTTCGACCGCATCGCGATGGTCGACGTGCAGCCGCACTACTTCGGCGGAACTGCTCGACCGCGTGGACCTGGTCATCGATCACCACCCGGAGCAGCCCGGCTACAGCGCGGTCTTCAAGGACATCCGCGTCCGACTACGGCTCGACGTCCACGATCCTCACCGAGCACCTGCGGGCGGTGGACGTGAACATCTCCGAGCGCACCGCCACCGCGATGCTCTACGCGATCAAGTCCGACACGCTGTTCTTCAACCGCCAGGCCAACCGCGTCGATCTCGAGGCGTTCTCCTTCCTCTACCCGCTCGCCGACGCGACGCTGATCCGCAAGATGGAAGGCGCGGAAATCACGCTTCGAGCGGCTCGACTACGTGATGCAGCGCGACCGAGGCGGGACGGCGCGACGAGCAGGTGTTCTGCGCCTTCCTCGGGCAGACCGCCGCGCGAGGACTTCATCCCCTACGTCGCCGATTTCTTCCTGCAGCTCGAGGACGTGAAGTGGACGATCGTGGCGGGCGTCGTGAACGACATCGCTGGTGATGTCGGTCCGCAACCTGGGCTACTCGCGCAACGCCGGCGAGTTCGTGCGCAAGTGGTTCGCCGACATCGGCAGCGCCGGCGGCCACCGCGCGATGGCCAAGGCCGTCGTGCCGCATGACGGCCTTCCGCGCCAAGTTCGGCGCTCTCGAGGGGCGGGACTTCAGCGACAAGCTCCTGGAGCTGGCCGTCCAGTTCCTGCGCGAGCACACGCCGCCGGAGAAGAAGAAGGAAGCGGTCCGAGCCTGAGCCACAGAAGTGAGAACGGAGAACTCGGAAGTGAGAAGGAGTTCCGAGTGGTGGGTTCTCCTTCTACGTTCTACGTTCTACGTTCTCCGTTCTACGTTCCAAGTTCTCAGTTCGCCTACCCGAGCGCCTGGTCCAGGTCCGCGATCAGATCGGCCTCGTCCTCCAGCCCCACCGACAGCCGCAGCATCCCCGTCGTCACGCCGGCGCGCTGCAGTTCCTCGTCGCTGTACTTGTAATGCGACGTGTCGACGGGCAGGCTGACCAGGCTCTCCACGCCGCCCAGGCTCGTCGCGCGGCGAATCACCTGGAAGCGATCGAACACGCGCGAGGCGCCGTCCAGGCCGCCAGGAACCTCGAAGCACACCATGCCGCCGAAGCCCGTCATCTGCGCGCGGGCGATCGCGTGGTCCGGGTGAGACGCCAGCCCCGGGTAGAACACGCGGATCACGCGTGAGTCGGCCTCGAGGAACGTCGCGATCGCCAGCCCGCCGGCGTTGTGCCGCTCGATCCGCACGGGCAGCGTCTTCAGGCCCCGCGCCAGCGCGAAGGCCGCCTGCGGATCCATGACGCCGCCCAGGTAGCGGCGCATCAGGTCGATCCTGGTCATCAGCGCTTGCGTCCCGGACACCACGCCGCCCGTGACGTCGCTAGTGGCCGTTCAGGTACTTGGTGGCGCTCTGCATCGCGAGGTCCACGCCGAGCGCGAGCGGCTGCTGGTTGATCGGGCTGGCGAAGGTGTTGTCGAGGACCGACACGACGCCACGGGCGCGGCAGGCGGCCGCGACCTTCCGGACGTCCACGCAGCGCAGCGTCGGGTTGATCGGCGACTCGATCCAGCACAGGCGCGTCCGATCGCTGATCGCGCGCGCCGGGTCGGCGAGGTCGTCGAGGGTGACGAAGCGAACCGACACGCCGAAATGCGCGACGACGTCGTGCATCAGGTGAAAGGTGCCGCCGTAGAGGGCCGCGCTCGCCACGAGCTCGTCGCCGGGCCGCAGGAGGGTAAACAGGATCGTGGACGACGCGGCCATCCCCGACGCGAAGACGAGCGCCGCCTCCGCGCGATCGAGCGCGGCCAGCTTCTGCTCGGTCACCACCACCGTCGGGTTGGCGTACCGCGAGTACAGGAACTTCGCCGCCTTCCCTTCCTGGTACTGCCGTACCTCCTCGGCGGACTGGAACAGGAACGTGGTCGTCTGGTAGATCGGGACGTTGACCGGCTCCGCCCGGACGGGCGCGTCCTCGCCCCGATGAATCAGCTCGGTCGCCAGCCCCCGGGTTTTCGCGCGGTCCGTCATGTCACCCCCGCCTGGGACCGGCCGCCTCGAGGCGCTCGCCGCTCGCGCCGACGACCGGGTCGATGAATTGCCTGTAGGCGTCCTCGTAGCCGCGGTCCGCCACTTCGACCAGCCTCACCTTGCGGTCGGACCGCTGGTCGTAGCAGCCTCCGACGTCCAGCGGGCCGACCGGGTTGTAGGCTGGCCGCACGACGAAGAGGCTGGAGAAGGGGCGCGGCGCGGCCGTTGCCGAACGCAAGGCCGCTGCGTCGATGCCGGCGAGCGAATCGCTCACGCGGCCGCGCCAGTCGCCGCGTGGAACCGCGAGACCGTGCGGGCCTTCCACCTCTGCGAACGGCGCGACGAGAATGACCTGCTCGATCCCCGCCGCCGGAAGCTCGTCGAGCAGGCGTTCAACGGCTCCCGGGCGATCGCACGCCCGGTGGACCTCACCGCACCAGTAACTCTCCGCGGGAAAGCCAATCAGCTGGACCTCGGTCGCCACGGGGAAACTGAGCGCCGCGCGCAGCACGTCCACGACGTGATCCCGCGCGACGCCCGCCAGGTCGAAGCACTCCGCCCGCCGCCGATCTCCGCCGGACGCCGTTCGGGCCCGGAAGAAGTCACGCCGGTAGCGCTCGGCGACGAGCGCGAACACGAAGTCGCGGCGCACGTCGAGGTCGTGCACGGTGACCAGCAATTCGCGGAAGCCCGGCTGCCCGAGGTTCTCGCGCAGCAGTTCCGCGTAGGCGCGGCTCAACTCCACCGGCCTCGGCTGCCGCGCGCCCGCCGCCCCGCCGATGATCCGCCAGATACCGCCCTCGACTGCCGAAACGGCCGCTGAGGCGGTCAACGGGGCTCCGGCAATCCGCCACCACACGGGCGCCGCATCCCGCCGCCGGCGGCCGCGCCCCGCCACCAGCACGGTGATCGCGATCACCGCCAGGACGCCGACAAACGCGGTGAGGGACACCATGAGCGCGCGCGGCAGCACCGACGGCAGGAAGGACGGGTCGAACACGGTGTCCATCAAACCCCGGTAGCCGGTCGCGATCGCGCTGCCCGAGGAAGCCCCGACCAGGCGAAGGACGAACCCGAGCGGATAGACCACGAGCGCGGCGAGGAGCGCCGCGAACGGCAGGAGCACGACAGACCACGCCGCGGCGAGCGCCCAGGCGGCGACGCGGATGGCCGGGCGGACCCGGTAGAACGCGGCCGCCTGGCGTGCCGACCAGAGTCCATCTGGCTGCCAGAGCGTGGCCGTGCCGTCGATGCAGGCGAACAGCGCGGACGCGACGCCCATGCCGGTGCCCGCCACGAGGTCGATCTTGACCCCGGCTTCCTGCAGGGCACGGAGCACGCCGGCGTGATAGGCCCCGGCCGTGCCGCTCCCCGTGAGGACGAGCGCGGTGCGAAGCTGTGGGGAGTACGTCTCGCGCGGAGAAACGGGCTGCTCGGTCACAGCCGGACAGTCTACCGGATTTTGCCGTCTGTCGAACGGAACCGCCTACCGCAGCGCGTCGTGGACCGTCACGAGCTTGGTGATCTCGAAGCGGCGGACGCCGGTCGGCGTCTGCACCGTCACCTCGTCGCCCGGCTCCTTGTTCAGAAGTGCGCGCCCGATGGGCGAGCTTGGCGAGATGAGTCCCTTGGCAGCATCCGCCTCCTCGGGCATCACCAGGCGGTACACCACCTCGTCGCCGCCGTCCTCGTTGAGGTGGACGACTGACCCGAGGCCGACCTTGTCGGTGGGCAGCTTGTCGAGATTGAGGAGGGAGATTTCGCCGACGCGCTTCTTCAGCATGCCGATCCGCGCTTCGACGAGGCGCTGGCGCTCCTTGGCCGCCTGGTATTCAGCGTTCTCGCTGAGATCGCCAAGCTCGCGGGCGCGCTTGATCTCCTTCGGCAGCTCGGAGCGCAGCTCTCGCTCCAGCCCCTGGATCTCGTCTTCGAACTTCTTGATGAGTTGCGCCTTGATCGACATCCGGATCCGTCACCTTCAGGTTCGGCCAACGACAGCCATCCGGCTGCCGCCGGCGGCATGGCCGGCCGCCCACACACGTCTCATTGTGGGCATTTGTCGCCATTTTAGCATAGCGGTCGATCCATGCCGGTCGCCGCCGCGGCCGCCTCGTGGAAGCAGCAGCCGCCCGACTGATATGCTGAGGGCCGCCAGATGAAGCGACTCACCAGCCGCCACCATCCCCTCGTCGCCGCATGCCGCGCGCTCGCCCGCCGCAGGGAAGCGGCCGACCCGCGCATGCTGCTCGACGGCATCCACCTGGTGCAGGAAGCACGGCGCGCGGCCATCACGGTCGAGATCGCGGCCATCGACGAAACGTCGCGCCGCGCGCCGGAGGGGGCGGCGCTGGCGGCCGCGCTCGAGCAGGATGGCGCCGAGGTCGTCGAAGTGTCGGAGGGTGTGCTCCAGGCGATGAGCCCTGTATCGTCCCCATCCGGGATCGTCGCCATTGCCCGTCGCCCCGACTGCTCATTGGTCGGGGTGCTGCGCGCGGCCGGCCGCCAACTCGTGCTGGTCGCGGTGGATCTGCAGGATCCGGGCAACGTCGGGGCGATGGCACGCGCGGCAGAAGCGGGCGGAGCGACGGGCCTGGCCCTCTGCGGTGCGAGCGCCGACCCGTTCGGCTGGAAGGCGCTCAGGGGCTCGATGGGATCGCTGCTCCGCCTGCCCACCGCGGTGGGTCTCGACTGGCGCACCACGGTGGGCTCGGCACGAGCGGCCGGCGCGCGCATCGTCGCGACAGTACCGCGCGGAGGCGCCTCGCTGTTCGAGGCCGACCTGTCTGGCCCCGTTGCCTTCGTCCTCGGCGGCGAGGGGCCGGGGCTTCCCGCGGAGGCGGTGGCGGCGGCGGACCTGTGCCTCTCGATCCCGATGCGGCCGCCCGTCGAATCGCTGAACGTCGCAGTGGCCGCGGCACTGCTCGTGTACGAGGCCGCGCGCCAGCGCGGGGAGGAACGCCGGTGACGCCCCGGGACCTGTTCAGCGACGACGAGCCGCAGCCGGCCGTTCGCGGCGCCGCTGGCCGAGCGCATGCGGCCGCGACCTCGACGAGTTCGTCGGCCAGGACGACCTGCTGGCGCCCGGGCGCCCGCTGCGCGAGGCGATCGAACGCGACCTGCTGCAGTCGATCATCCTCTGGGGGCCGCCCGGCACCGGCAAGACGACGCTCGCGCGCCTCATCGCCGACGTGACGCGCGCGCACTTCGTCTCCTTCAGCGCCGTGCTGGCCGGGCATCAAGGAGATCAAGGACGTGATGGCCGAAGCCGAGCGCGCGCGCCGCGCGCTCGGCCGCCGCACGATCCTCTTCATCGACGAGATCCACCGCTTCAACAAGGCGCAGCAGGACGCCTTCCTGCCCCGCGTCGAGGCCGGCGACATCGTCCTGATCGGCGCGACGACCGAGAACCCGTCGTTCGAGGTGAACGCCGCGCTGCTGTCGCGGTCGAAGGTGTTCGTCCTGCGAGCCGCTCGACGCGCCGAGCGACGTCGCGCGATCCTCGATCGCGCGCTGCGCGACGCGGAGCGCGGCCTCGGCGCGCGAGCCGTCGACGTCGACCCGGAAGCGCTGGCCGCGCATCGCGCGGCTACGCGAACGGCGACGCGCGCATCGGCGCTCAACCTGCTCGAGCTCACCGTCGCCGCGGCGCCCGTCGTCGCCGGACACGGCCGGCAGCACGTCGACGTCGCGCTGCGTGGAGCAGGCGATGCAGCGCGCGCTCGCTGCTCTACGACAAGTCGGGCGAGGAGCACTACAACCTGATCTCCGCGCTGCACAAGTCGATGCGCAACAGCGACCCCGACGCCGCGGTCTACTGGCTGGCGCGGATGGTCGAGGCCGGCGAGGACCCGCTCTACATCGCCCGGCGCCTCGTGCGGTTCGCCTCCGAGGACATCGGCAACGCCGACCCGCAGGCGCTGACGGTCGCGGTCGCCGCGAAGGACGCCGTGCACTTCATCGGCATGCCCGAGGGCAACACGGCGCTGGCCCAGGCGGCCATCTACCTGGCGACGGCGCCGAAGAGCAACGCCGTCTACGTCGCCTACCAGCAGGCGGCCGACGGACGCGCACCACGACGTCGCGCGAACCGGTGCCGCTGCACCTGCGCAACGCGCCGACGAAGGCTGATGAAGGAGCTGGATTACGGGAAGGGCTACCGGTACGCGCACGACGAGCCGGACGCCGTCGCGGACATGGACTGCCTGCCGCGAACGCTTGCAGGGCCGCAAGTTCTACCGCCCGACCGAGCGCGGCTTCGAGAAGGAGATCAAGCGACGGCTGGACGGCTGGGACGCGATCAAGAAGAAGAGGCGGGGAGAAGAAAGCGGAACTGAGAAGTGAGAACGGAGAAGTGAGCAGCGGCCGGCGTTCCAGGTTCGCCGTGCCGTTCTAGGCTCTCCGCTCTCCGTCGTTCTCCGTTCTACGTTCTCCGTTCTACGTTCTCAGTTCCGTCTATTCCGCGCGTTCCGCGGCGGCCTGCGCGACGGCCGGCTGCGTGAACGTCATGCCCGGCACCTTCCGGAACATCTCCCGGCGCAGCGGCAGGATGAACGAGAAGCGGAAGTCGCCCTGCATCCGGCCGATCGGAATCCCCACCAGCTCGCCCGTCTGGTTGAGGACGCCGCCGCCGGATACGCCCGGGTGGCCGTCGGTCAGGCAGGTGACGAGGCCGTTCGTGGTCCGCTGGCCGACATAGCCGGTCCCCAGGATGATCCCCTTCGAGTAGTCGTTGCCCAGGCGGAAGATGGGATCGGCGAACTCGTACGAGAAGGCCAGGTTGACGTGAAGCGGCGGCAAGTCCACGTGCTCTTTCACGTGGAGGACCGCCCAGTCGCCCGGGTCCACCTCGACGTCGGCCGACCGGCGTCCACGAGCGTGGCGGGCACGGTCTTGCCGTTGTAGACCAGCTTGACGCTGACGATCTTCCGGCCCTCGTGATTGTCCACCGGCAGCGCAACGACGGCGTGCTTGACGGTGATGAAGTAGCCGCCGCCGAGGTAACCGGCCGTACCGTAGTTGCTGTGGCCGTCGGAATCGTAGGCGTACAGCTCGACGAAGCTGCGGCGCCGGTCGCGCAGCAGCGTGACGGGCATCAGGCCCATCTCGCTCTGGAGCTCGCGCTTGATCTCCGCCACCATCGCCGCGCGGCTCTCGCCGGTCGCCAGGGCTGGGACGTCTCGCGGGTCCACCCGCCCGGCCGTGGCCGCCGCGCGATCGCGCTGCTCCTGCTCTTTCCGGATGCTGCGGGAAACCCCGTCCACTTCCTCGCGCAGCTCCGCGATGGACTGGTCGCGCTGCGCCAGCTCGAGGCGCGACTCGCGCCGCGCGGTGTAGCTGCCAAGGGAAAAGAGGAGGACGGCGGCGAGGATGGCCCCCGCGAGATCGAACAGGTTGCGTCGGACCGACATGGCGTCTCCGGGTCCGCCGGCTTCGGACGGGCGGGGGCCGCTTGGCCCGCGCGCTCCCCAAGTTCGGCAGCCAAATCACCCCTCGAAGCGAGGGGCTTACAGCTTTGCCGCACCCGGCCAGGCCGGGGCGACCGTTTCGCTTGGTATGGATGAGGTAAGTCTCGGGCGGCTAATGACTTACGCGCAAGTCACTGTACAGGCTCATTTTCGACGTGTCAAACTCAGCAGGCAAAAAACTTCCCACGGACGGAATTTCAGCCAACCCGGAACCAATCCGAACCGTCTGACGTAATTGAAGGCAGGACGAATCCGGAGGTGGCGATGTCGCTGTTGAAGAAGCTCTTCGGCGGTAAGGACGAACCGGTCAAGCGCGTGCGCATCTGCGTGGAGTGTGGCATGCCAGTCGAGGAACACAAGGACTGGTGCTCGATCCACCGCGCCCGCCTCGCCATGGAGCAGCGCACGCTCAGGCCCGCCGACAGCCAGGGCTGATTCTCCGGGCGCACCGCGAACTGCGGCGGTGCCGAATGCTCCGCGCCGGGCACGTGGCACATGGCACCGGTCGCAGGCGGCACGGGGCGTCTTCCCGTTTTCAGATCCTCTGAAAGTTCTTCTCGATCTCGCGCCGCGTCAGGCGCAGCATCACCGGCCGGCCGTGCGGGCACACGGTGGAATACGCGGTCGCGCGCAGTTCTTCGAGGATGTGCACCATCTTCTCGTGCGTCAGCGGCATGTTGGCCTTCACGGCGGCGTGACAGGCGGTCAGGGCCGCGATTCGCTTGAGCGCCTCCTCGACGCGCGCGCCCCGGTCCAGGCCTTCCAGATCCTCTGCCAGCGCGCGAACCGCGGCCACGCTCTCCCCCGGCGTGAGAAGAGCTGGCACCGCGGCCACCCGCACGCTGTTCCCACCGAACGCCGCCACCTCGAACCCGAAACGCTCCAGTTCTGCCGTGCGCCCCAGGAGCACCTCGCATCCGCTCGCTGACAACTCGACGATCAGCGGCTCGAGCAGCAACTGGCTCTCCAGCCGGCCTTCGGTCAGGCGCTGCATGACGCGCTCGAACAGCACGCGCTCGTGCGCCACGTGCTGATCGATGATCGACACCGACTCGTCGTCTATCGCGATGATGAAGGTGTCGCGAAACTGGCCCAGGGCCATCATGGGGCGCAGGGTGCCTACCTGGGGACCCGCAGGGGCGAGGCATGCCTCGCCACTACCCTGCCCTTGAATTACAGCTGGCGACTGTTCGCTGCGCACGCCCGGGACCGGCAGCCACCGGTTCGGAAAGATGCCGCCGAGCAGGCCGGGGAACGACATCGTCGTCGGCTGGGGGGAGACGATCGCTTCCCCGCGCAGCTGCAGTTCGGGCGCCGGGCCCTCGCCGAGGGCCGCCGCAAGCGCGCGACGCACGACCTCGTGAACCGCGGACTGGTTGCGGAACCGCACCTCCGCCTTGGTCGGGTGCACGTTGACGTCGACCATGTCGGGCGACATGTCGAGGAACAGGTGGACCTCGGGGCTGCGTTCCTTGACCCCGGCGATGCTGTAAGCGTCGATGACCGCGTGCGCGATCGTCTTGTCCTTGACGATCCGGCGGTTGACGAAGATGTTCTGCGGGCCTCGCCGCGGCCCCTGCTCCGCCAGCGCAGCCACGAGGCCGTACACGCGAACTCCAGCCGCTTCCTTCCCGGCCTCCACCAAGTCGTCCCGCTCCCCGTACAACTGGTAGAAGCGCTCGCGCAGCGTCTTCACGGGGGGGACCTGGATGACCGTGCGTCCCGCGCTTACCAGCGTGAAGCCCACCCCCGGGTACGCCAGGGCGAGCTGGGTCACCATCCGCGACACCTGCGCCGATTCCGCCGCGTCCGACTTGAGGAACTTCCGGCGCGCGGGCAGGTTGTAGAAGAGGTCCGCCACGTCGATCGACGTGCCGGGCGGCGCGCCCACTTCGCGAACAGAAGACACGATGCCGCCGTTCACCTTGATCTCGGTGCCCGCCGGCGCGTCGGCCGTCCGCGTGCGGAGGGTGAGGTGCGAGACCGAGGCGATGCTCGGCAGCGCTTCCCCGCGAAAGCCGTGCGTCAGGATTGCCTCGAGATCTTCGGCCCGCGCGATCTTGCTCGTCGCGTGTCGGTCGAGCGCGAGCTGCGCGTCCTCCGGGTCCATCCCTTCCCCGTCGTCCTCCACGCGCACCAGCTTCTTGCCGCCCAATTCCGAAACGATCGTGACGCGCGTCGCGCCGGCGTCAATGGCGTTCTCGACGAGTTCCTTGACGACGGAGGCCGGGCGCTCGACCACCTCGCCCGCGGCGATCTGGTTGGCGAGGTCGGACGGGAGGCGGCGGATTTTGCCCATAGGGAATTTGAACGACTTCGCGATTGTACGATTTTACGATTTTGCGGTTTTCGTGTGCATAGACAAAGGGCACGAGAGACGATTGACTGTCCCTCGTGCCCTGTCACTCTCGGGGCTAACGCCCCTGCGATGACGACTGCCACGGATCCACGACTGTCGGCGAATCGCCGACTGCCGGGCCGTGACTCCGACTGACCGTCGCTAGTCCCCGACCTTGACCGACATTGCCGCCTGCGCCGCCGCCAGCCGGGCGACCGGCACGCGGAACGGCGAGCAGCTCACGTAGTTCAAGCCGACCTTCTGGAAGAAGTGAATGGATGCCGGGTCGCCGCCGTGCTCGCCACAGACGCCCAGCTTGAGGTCCGGGCGGGTGCTCCGTCCGAGCTCGCACGCCATCGCCACCAGCTTGCCCACGCCCACCGTGTCGATGCTCGCAAACGGGTCGGCGTCGAGGATCCGCTTCTCCTGGTAGATCTTCAGGAACTTGCCCGCGTCGTCGCGCGAGAAGCCGAAGGTCATCTGCGTCAGGTCGTTGGTGCCGAACGAGAAGAACTGCGCCTCGGCGGCGATCTCGTCGGCCGTGATCGCGCCGCGCGGCACCTCGATCATCGTCCCCACGAGATACTTGATCTTGATGCCCTGCTCCTTCATCACGTCCTGGGCGACCTTCTCGACGATTGCCTTCTGGTCCTTGAACTCCTTCACGAGGCCGACCAGCGGGATCATGATCTCCGGAACGACCTTCAGCCCTTCCTTGTTCAGCTGGCAGGCGGCTTCCATGATCGCCCGCGACTGCATCTCGGTGATCTCCGGGTAGGTGATCCCCAGGCGGCAGCCGCGGTGGCCGAGCATCGGGTTGAACTCGTGCAACTGCTCGACGCGCGCGAGCAGGTCGCGCTTCTCCTCGAGCTCCTTCTTGTTGCCGTTGGTCGCTTCCAGCCGGGCGATCTCGACCATGAGGTCTTCGCGCTTCGGCAGGAACTCGTGCAGCGGCGGGTCGATGGTCCGCACGGTTACCGCGCAGCCGTGCATCCCCTTGAAGACGCCGTAGAAGTCGTCCCGCTGCATCGGGAGCAGCTCGTTGACGGCCTTCCGGCGGTCCGCCTCGTTGTCGGCCAGGATCATGCGGCGCACGATCGGCAGGCGGTCGTCGGCGAAGAACATGTGCTCGGTGCGGCACAGGCCGATGCCGCGCGCGCCGAACGCGTAGGCGATCTCCGCCTGGTCGGGCAGGTCCGCATTGGCGCGGATGCCGAGCGTCTTCTCCTTGTCGGCCCATTCCAGCAGCTTCGCGAACCGCTGGTAGATGTCCGACTCGGTCGGCTTCATCGTGCCGTTGATGACCTGGAGGATCTCGCTCGGCTTGGTGGCCACCTTCGCGAGCTTCACCTCGCCGGACAGCCCGTCGAACGAGATGTAGTCGCCCTCACCCAGCGTCTTGCCGTCGATGGTGACCTGCTTGGCGTCCTCGTTCACCCGGATCGCGGAGGCGCCGACGACGGCCGGCTTGCCCATCTGGCGGCCGACGACCGCCGCGTGCGACGTCATGCCGCCGGTGGCCGTCAGGACGCCCTGCGACACGTACATCCCGTGAATGTCGTCCGGTACCGTCTCCTTGCGGACGAGGACCACCTTCTTGCCCTGCTCGGTCCACTGCACGGCCTCGTCGGCGGTGAAGACCACCTGGCCGGACGCGGCGCCCGGCGAGGCCGGCAGGCCCTTGGTCGCGACCGCGATGCCCTTCCACTCCTTCGGGTCGAACACCGGCGCGAGCAGCTGCGAGAGCGACGACGGCTCGACGAGGAGCACGCCCTCGCGCGGCTTGAGGAGCTTCTCCGCCACCATGTCGGTCGCGATGACCACCGCGGCATAGCCCGTGCGCTTGCCGTTGCGCGTCTGGAGCATGTAGAGCTTCTCGTTCTCGATCGTGAACTCGAAGTCCTGCACGTCCTTGTAGTGCCTCTCGAGCTTCGTGGTGTGCGCGCGCAGCTCCTTGTAGGCCTGCGGCATCACCTTCTCGAGCTCGGTGATCGGCATCGGCGTCCGGATCCCCGCCACGACGTCCTCGCCCTGGGCGTTGATCAGGAACTCGCCGTAGAACTCCCTCGCGCCGGTTGCCGGGTTGCGGGTGAAGCCGACGCCGGTCGCCGAGCGGTCGCCGCTGTTGCCGAAGACCATCAGCTGCACGTTGACCGCGGTGCCGATGTGATCGGGAATCTCGTAGATCGCGCGGTAGGACTTGGCGCGTGGGTTGTTCCAGGAGCGGAACACCGCATTGCGGGCGCCGCGCAGCTGCTCCATCGGGTCGGTCGGGAAGTTCTTGCCGGTCTTCTCCTTCACGACCTTCTTGTAGCGCTTCACCACGTCCTTGAGCGCCTCTTCCCCGAGGTCCGTGTCGACCTTCGCGCCCTGCTCGTGCTTGACCGCGTCGAACTCCTTCTCGAACTCCTCCTTCGGGATCTCGAGCACGACGTTGCCGAACATCTGCATGAACCGGCGGTAGCTGTCGTAGGCGAAGCGGCCGTTGCCGGTGCGCTTCTTCAAGCCCTCGACCGCCTCGTCGTTCAACCCGAGGTTGAGGATGGTGTCCATCATGCCCGGCATCGAGAACTTCGCACCGGACCGGACGGAGACGAGCAGCGGGTTGTCATTCGAGCCGAACTTCTGGCCGACGACCTTCTCGAGCTTCCGGAGATTGGCTTCCATCTCCGTCTCGATCTCGGCCGGCACCTTGCGCCCAAGCTCGTAGTACAGGTTGCACGCCGCGGTGGTGATCGTGAAGCCGGGGGGCACCGGCAGGCCGGCGTTGGTCATCTCCGCGAGGCCGGAGCCCTTGCCGCCCAGCAGGTCCTTCATCGTGCGGTCGCCGTCAGCCTTGCCGCCGCCGAAGAAATACACGTACTTCGTGGAACGCGCCTTGGCCGGCGCGGCCTTCTTCACGCTCTTCACCGCGGCCTTCGCCTTGGCGGGCGCCGCCTTCTTCACGGGGGCCTTCCCCGCCGGCTTCTTCACTGCCTTCTTCTTGGCCATCGCGTCATGACTCCACAGTATGAGGAACGAAAGAACCGAACCCGCCAATCAGCGGTTCAGTTCGGCTTGAGGAACGATTTCGGAAATGTCAGCCAGATCCAGCATGAGCTCGTGCAGCCGCCAGACGAGCGTCAGCCGCTGCTCGCGAAGCGGCACGTCGTCCACCATCACGAAGACCTCGGTGAAGAACCGGTCCACGGCGGCGCGGAAGCCCGACGCGAGCCGGAACGCCTCGGCGTAGTCGCGCCTTGCCGCCGCGGCGCCGATGGCCGCTCCGCGCGAGTCGAACTCGCCGGCGAGCGCCCGCTCGGCCGGCTCGGTCAGCCGGTCGAGCACGGGCGACGGCTCACCCTTCAGCTCCTTCGCCAGGTTCTTCACCCGCTTGAAGGCCACGGCCAGCGCCTCGAAGTCGGCCGAGACCCGGACCGTGTGGAGCGCCTCCAAGCGCAGCCGGGCGTCGAGCGGTACGTCCACGAAGCCCCGACGGGCTCCGGCAACCGCGTTGATCTCGTCGTACGCGAAGCCGCGCTGCTGGAACAGGTAGCGGAGCCGTTCGGCCAGGAACGTCGACAGGTCCGCGCGCTCCGCGTCCGATTCCGGAACGAGCGTCACGCCAGGCTCGGCGAGATCCGCCAGGCCCTGGCGCGCCTGGGCGCGCACCTGCCCGAGGTCGACCAGCGTGCCGAGGCCGGTCAGCTCGGGCAGGTCCACGAGGATCTTGAGGAGCCCGTGCGCCTGGCGGCGCAGGCCGAACGGATCGCGCGTGCCGGTCGGCCGCTCGCCAGCGGCGAACAGCGCAACGAGGGTGTCGACCTTGTCGGCGGCGGCAAGGGCCGCCCAGGAGATCGCCGCGGCACCCAGCTCCCCGCGTGACGGAGCGGCGTCCGCCTCGACGCCGACGGGCAGGTACTGCTGATAGATGGCGCGCCAGATCGGCTCGGGCAGACCCTCTTCGCGGGCGTAGATGCCGCCCATCGTGCCCTGCAGCTCCGTCAGCTCGCGAACCATGTCGGTGATCGAGATCGACCTTGGCGAGGCGCCCGGCGGTTGCCGCGGCCTCGGCCGCCTCCGGCGCCCGATACGCCTCTGCCGCCATCCACCGGGCGAGGCGCTCCAACCGTGCCGCCTTCGCGTGATAGCTTCCGAGCTTCTTGTGGTATAGCAGCGTCCGCAGCCGGGGCAGGCGCGACGCGAGCGTGTGCCCGCGGTCGGCGTCGAAGAAGAATCGTGCGTCCCGCAGCCGCGCCGTCAGGACTCGCTCGAGATTGCGCGAGATGAGGCGCGCGTTGTCCGGCTGCGTGTTCGTCACCGCCAGGAAGGCGGGCATCAGCTTGCCGGCGGCGTTGGCCACCGGGAAGAAATGCTGATGGTGAATCATCGTCGTCGTCAGCACTTCGTCGGGCAGCGTCAGGAAATCCGGGGTGAACGTCCCGGCAACGACCGCGGGGTACTCGACCAGGTCGGGCACTTCCTGCAGGAGGCCGGACTGCGTCGCAGCGGCGGTGCTCACGCGACCGCCCAGGCGCTGCGCGTGGGCGTCGAGCTCGCGGCCGATCTTGTCGTGCCGCTCGCCCCGATCGAGGATGACGAAGCTCTCCATCAGCTTGCGCGCGGTACTCGTCGAAGCTTCGAACCTTGATGGCCCGCCCCGCGCGGCCGCTGGTCGCGAGAAAGCGATGGCCGTAGGTCACCGCGGCCGACCGGACTTCCTGCACCAGCCCGGACTGCGCGGCCTCGCTGCGGCGGATCGTGAAAGGGACGACGCGGCCGCCGTACAAGAACAGGATCCACCGGATCGGCCGGCCGAACAGAAGTTCGCCGCGCGAGTCCTCGAGCCAGGCATCCCAGTGCATCTGTTTGGGAAACGCCATGTCGCGGAGAACGCCCGTCAGCACGTCGGGGAGGACGTCGACGGCGGCCTTGCCGCGGACGTGACGACGGAACGCGAGGTAGGTGCCCTTCGCCGTCTCCACGCGCTCGAGCGCGTTCACCTCGACGCCGTTCTTTCGCGCGAAACCAACAGCCGCGGGCGTCGGGCTGCCGTCCGGTTTGAACGCCGCCGAGACGGCCGGCCCGTTGACGACCTCCTCGAGGTCCGACTGTCGTTCGGCGATGCGGGCGACGCGCACCGTCAGCCGGCGCGGCGTGCTGAACGTCTCGCTCGGCGCATCCGGCGGGAGGCGGAGCGCCTTGAGGCGGGCGGCCACGTGCTCGCCCAACTGGCGGGTGAGCGATGGCAGCCACGAGGCCGGCAGTTCCTCGGTTCCGATTTCGATCAGCAGCTCGCGATCCATTCGATTCCGAACTGAAGAAATGTGTTCTACGCTCTACGTTCTACGTTCTACGTTCTACGTTCTACGCCCTACGTTCCCGCCACCCCCGCCGGCGCCACCTGGCGCTCCGCGTACTTCTGCGCCACGCCCACCGCGAGCTGACGCACCTTGAGGATGTACGCCGTGCGCTCGGTCACGCCGACACCACCGGACGAGTCGAGCACGTTGAACAGGTGCGAGCATTTCAGGCACTGCTCGTAGGCCGGGAGCACCAGCCCCGACCGGAGCAGCGTCTGCGCGAACGCAAAGTGGCGGTCGAACAGCTCGCGGTGAAGCGCGACGAACTCGTCGTGCGGCATGTCCACCTGCCCGAACGCGTACTTCGACTGCTCCACCTCGTCGCTCAGGCGCACCTCGCCGTATGTCACGCCAGGCGCCCAATGCAGGTCGTAGACGCTGTCGACCTTCTGGAGGAACATGGCGATGCGCTCGAGGCCGTAGGTGATCTCGGCCGACACCGGCGACAGGTCGATTCCGCCCACCTGCTGGAAGTAGGTGAACTGCGTGATTTCCTGGCCGTCGAGCATCACCTGCCACCCGATGCCCCACGCGCCGAGCGTGGGCGACTCCCAGTTGTCCTCCTCGAACCGGACGTCGTGCTGCCGCGGATCGATTCCGCAGGCCTCGAGGCTCTCGAGATAGAGCTGCTGCACCTCGTCCGGCGCGGGCTTGAGGATCACCTGGAACTGGTGGTGCTTGAACAGGCGGTTCGGATTCTCGCCGAAACGGCCATCATCCGGGCGGCGGGAGGGCTGGACGTAGGCGACGTTCCAGTGACGCGGACCGAGCACCCGCAGGAACGTCTCGGGGTGCGAGGTGCCGGCGCCCACCTCCAAGTCGTAGGGCTGATGAATGAGGCAGCCGTGAGCGGCCCAGAACTCCGACAGCTTGAGGATCAGGTCTTGAAAAGTCACACGGAATCGGTCGCCTGGCAAGCGGGCCGGCAACAGGCCGGCCGGACAGTCAATTCAATCACAAAAAGGGCCGCGGGTGGGCCGTTACCGTCGCAGGTCGCGCAACACGCGGACCGACCGCAGGTCCTTCTCGAGGTGCACGCGCAACAGCGCCCGGTGGACCGACTCGAGCTCGTGATCCACGCCGGCGGGCAGCACGCGCGCGCCGAGATCCACCGGCGGGATTCGTCCGAACGCGCCGAGGGACGCGAGCGCGGCGCCGGACAAGCGGATCCCCGCTGGTGCCTCCGCGTCGAACCCGCCCGCGCAGGCGCGGCACGTGAAGACGTGACCGTGAGGCTCCAGCCACGCTCCCGCATCCTCGCCCTCGAACGCCGTGCCGCAGCGATGGCACGCCAGGTGCGGCGGGTAGAGCCCCTGGAGCCGCAGCAGCCAGTACTCGAAGTAGCGGGCCAGGGGGCCGGTGGGAACCCCGGCTGCCAGCGCATCCAGCGTCGCGGTGCCGAGCCGGAACAACCGCTCGTCCGGATCGCCCTCGGCGGCCCACTCGTCCAGCAACTCGGCGAAGTACCCGACGTGGCTCAGCGCGTCCGGCCGCGAGGCCAGCAACGGCGAGCATTGCGGCTCCGCATAGCTGAGGCGCACCAGGTCGCGGTGCTCCCGCTCGTAGTACGTGACACCGGCGCGCGTCAGCGGTTCGAGCGCCCCCGCGAAGGGCGACCGCGCACGCCGCGCGCCGTTCGCCACACCGCGCTTCTTGCCCCGATCCCGCGTGAGGAAGACGACGATCCGATCGGCTTCCCCGAGCTTGTAGGTCCGCAAGATGAGCGCATCGGTCTTGTATAGCGGCATTCTGAACCGCGCGCCAAACACGCTACTTTATCACGAAGAGCTCAGCAGCTCACGCCTCGGCAATCGTCGATGCCATCTACCGTCCCGTCCTGCCCGGCAGCCCCAACTCGTCGAGCAGACGCTCGTCCTCGCGCCACTCGGTGCGCACCTTGACGCGAAGGTCGAGGAAGACTCTCGCCTCGAAGAACCGCTCGAGGTCCTGGCGCGCGGCGGTGCCGATCCGTTTAATCATCTCACCGGCGTGCCCGATCACAATCGGCTTCTGCGACTCGCGCTCCACGAGGATCGAGCAGTAGAGGCGCATGACCCCCGCCGCGTCGGGCTCTTCGAACTGGTCGACGACGACGGCGCTGGCGAATGGAATCTCGGCGTGGGTGAACGCAAGCACCTTTTCGCGCACCGTCTCCGCGACGAAGAAGCGCTCCGGCTGGTCCGTCAGGTAGTCGGTCGGGTAGAGCGGCTCTCCTTCGGGCAGGCGCTCCAGCAGCACCCGCTCGAGGCGGTCGACGTTCTCGCCGGTCAGGGCCGACACCGGGACGATGTCGGCAAAGGCGTGGCGCCGGCTCCACGAGTCGATGAGCGGCAGGACCTTCGGCCGCGACACCAGGTCCACCTTGTTGATGATCAGCACCACGGGCGCAGTGGCGTGTTGCACCTGTTGGAGGACGAAGTACTCGCCCTTCCCGGCGCGCGTGTCTGTCGCGTCGCTGACAAGCGCGATCACGTCGGCCTGGCGCATGCCCTCGTACGCGGCGTCCACCATCCGGACGTTCATGCGGTGCGTCGGCCGGTGGATGCCGGGCGTATCCAGGAAGACAATCTGCCCGCCCGGCTCGTTCCGCACGCCCGCGATCCGGTTGCGCGTCGTCTGCGGCTTGTCCGAGACGATGGCGAGCTTGGTTCCCACCAGGCGGTTCAGCAGCGTGGACTTGCCGACGTTCGGCCTCCCGACGATGGCCACGAAGCCGGATCGGAATCGTCCGGCCGGGATGTCAGCCTGGTCGTGGTCTGCCGGCATGTCACTCATGGGTCGTGGTCCCGATCGAATGTTCGCTGTCCGAGGATTGCGTTTCGCGCTTGCGCATGCGCACCTTGTTCACCCGCCGGCGCTCGGCCTCGAGGACCTCGATCGCAAGCCCGTCGATGTCGAACCGCTCCCCGACCGTTGGCACGCGGCCGACGTGAGACAGGACGAAGCCGCCCACCGTCTCGAACCCCTGCGGCTCGATGTCCACGCCCAGACGCTCGGCCACCTCGTCGATGTTCACCTTGCCGGTGAACACGAAGACGCCGTTACCTTCGTCGGTGATCGGCTCCGACTCTTCGTCGTACTCGTCGCGGATCTCGCCGACGATTTCTTCCAGCAGGTCCTCCAGCGTGACGAGCCCCGCCGTCCCCCCGTACTCGTCCACGACGATCGCGATCTGCACCTGCTGGCGCTGGAACTCTTTCAGGAGGTCGGAGACCTTCTTGGTCTCCGGCACGAAGTACGCCGGCCGCATCATCGAGGTGATCGCACGGTCCTCCGCCCCGGTGAGTTGGATCAGGTCCTTGACGAACACGAACCCGAGGACGTTGTCGAGGCTTTCCTTGTAGACCGGGATTCGCGAGTACGTTTGCTCGCGAAGCAGCACCCGCAGTTCTCCCAGCGTGGCCTCCGCCCGCAGGGCGACGATGTCGGGCCGGGGCGTCATCACTTCGCGCACCAGCGTGTCCCCGAACTCGACAATCGACTGGATCAGGCGCCGCTCGTCGCGCTCGATCAGCCCCTCCTGCTCTCCCGCCTCGAAATAGGCCTCTGCCGCCTCGTCCTGTTCCTCGGCGGCCTCGGCGGCGACGACGATGCCACGGTCGCGCCGCGGGGCGGCGAGGTGGACGAACAACGCCGTGAGCGGCTGCGCCAAGCGGGCGAACGCGCCGAAGGCGGGCAGGAGAATCTCCAGGACGCGTTCCGGGTCGCGACGGACGATCAGCAGCGGCAGCAGCTGCTGGCACACCATGAACAGCAGCGCCGCGCTGAGAATCACGGTGAGTGCGCGCTGTGGGCTGTCCAGCCCGACGGCGCGCGCCAGCAGGACGACCACCAGGACCCAGCACAACCCGATCAGGAGGCGCACCGGCACGAAGAACAGGAGCGGGTCGTCGAGGTACCGGCCCAGCATGGCGGCGCGGCCGTTGCGCTCGGCCACGAGGCGCAGCGACAGGCGCATGAGAGAGCTGAACGCCGCTTCCACCGTTCCAAGGAAGACGGCCAGGCACGCGAGCAGGAACACCAGCAGGGGGGTCATCCCCGCCTCGCGCGCTCGATCAGGCCCTCGCGCAGGCCGCCCTTTCGGCGGAGGCGCCCCTCGAGCCGTGCCATCGTTCCGCCATCGTCGTGGTGATCGTAACCGAGCAGGTGAAGCAGGCCGTGCAACGCGAGCGTCCTCACCTCGTCGGCGAGCGCGTGTCCCGCCTCACGGGCCTGGCGTCGCGCCACGCCGGTGGCGATGACGATGTCGCCCAGGAACGGCACCCCGACGCGCGGGCCGGCCGCCGGAAACGACAGCACGTCGGTCGCGGCATCCCTGCCCGCGAAGTCGCGGTTGAGCCGCCGGATGGCGCGATCGCTGACCAGCGCAAGGCTCACGACGCCCCTGGCCCGCGCGGGCGCGACGGACTGCAGCCACGCGGCGAGGCCGGGCAGCCGCAGGGCGCGCGGCGACTCGTCCGTAATGACGACAACGAGGGAACGGGCGGGGTCTCCGTCAGGCATGGCAGTGACGTCAGGAGATGCGCCGAACCGACCCGGTGCCGTTGGAGAAAGCCTCGTACGCCTTGACGATCTGCTGCACCAGCTTGTGGCGGACGACGTCCCGGTCGTCGAAGTAGACAAACGCGATGCCCTCGATCTGCGACACGACGTTCATCGCCTCGATGAGGCCGGAGGTCCGGCCGTTGGGCAGATCGATCTGCGTGATGTCGCCGGTGATCACCGCTTTGGAACCAAAGCCCAGGCGCGTCAGGAACATCTTCATCTGTTCCGACGTGGTGTTCTGCGCTTCGTCGAGGATCACGAACGAGTCGTTGAGCGTCCGGCCGCGCATGAACGCGATGGGCGCGATCTCGATCGTGCCCCGCTCGAGCAGTCGCTCGACGCGCTCGACGTCCAGCATGTCGTAGAGCGCGTCGTAGAGCGGCCGCAGGTACGGGTTCACCTTTTCTTGAAGGTCGCCCGGAAGGAACCCGAGCTTCTCTCCCGCCTCCACCGCCGGCCGCGCAAGGATGATCCGCGCGACCTTCTTGGCCAGCAGGAAGCCGACGGCCTGGGCCATCGCGAGGTAGGTCTTGCCGGTTCCCGCCGGCCCGATGCCGAAGACGATGTCGTTCTCGTCGATGGCGTCGAGGTACTTCCGCTGGTTGACGCTCTTGGGCGCCACCTGCCGGCGGCCCGAGGCCCGCGCCGGCGCTTCCTTCAGGAAGTAGTCGCGCAGGTCCACGTCGGGATGCTCGGTGACCAGCTGGGCGGCCGTCTTGACGTCGCCGTTCCTGACGCGGTAGCCGTCGCGGACCAGGGCGGAGAGCCCGGCCACGATGCGCTCGATTTTCTCGGCGTTCGCCGCGTCCCCTTCCACGAGCAGGTCCTGGCCCTGCGTCCGGATGGAGACGTTCAGGAGAGACTCGAGGAAGCGGAGGTTCTCGTCGTAGGAGCCAAACAGCGTTTCAATCCCCTCTTCGGGAACTGCAATCTTTCTCATCGATGCCCGCCAGGCGGCGCGTATCTCCTTCAGTTGAATGGACTTAGACCGCGTATCGTAACACAGCCGCTCGAGTCGCGTCAACGTCGCGGTGCAAGGCGCGGACCGCGGGACCCGCTCAGATGGCGGACGGCGGCGAAGCAGAAGCTTCGGCCTACGTCGGTCGGCGAAGCAGAAGCGTCGCCCTACACCTTCTATCGCGCCGCGATGTGCAGGTCGCGCAGCTGGCGTTCGTCCACGCTCGAAGGCGCCTGGGTCATCAGGTCGACCGCGGCCGCCGTCTTCGGGAACGCGATCACCTCGCGAATCGACGACTCGCCCGCGAGGATGGCGATCGTCCGGTCCAGCCCGAGCGCGATGCCGCCGTGCGGCGGAGTGCCGTAGGTCAGTGCCTCGAGGAAGAACCCGAAGCGGCGCTTCGCCTCCTCTTCGGTGAGGTTGATCGCCCGGAAAACCCGGGCCTGGACGGCCGCGTCGTGGATCCGGATACTTCCCCCGCCGATCTCGCTCCCGTTGATGACGAGGTCATAGGCCTGCGCGCGGATCGAGCCAGGGTCGCTCTCCAGCTTGTCGAGGTCCTCCGGCACCGGCGAGGTGAACGGGTGGTGCATGGCGGTGAACCGCTGTTCGCCCGCATCCCACTCGAACATCGGAAAGCTGGTGACCCAGGTGAATGCGAAGTGGTCCGGCTTCTGAAGGCCTTCGTCCTTCGCGATCGAGAGGCGGAGCTGGCCGAGCCCTTTGGAGGTGGCGTCCGCGGGCCCCGCGGCAAGCAGGAGCAGGTCTGTTCCAGCCGCACCGGCCTGCGCCAGCGCCTCGCGCAGCGTCGCCTCGCCGGCCGACTTCAGCGCCGGGCTCTTCAAACCGTCGTCTCCCTGCTTCACCCACACCAATCCGGACAAGCCGGCAGCCTTCGCCTGCTCGGTGAGGGTATCGAGCTGCTTGCGGCTGTACTTGGCCGCGCCCGGCGCGACGAATCCGCGCACCACGCCGCCCTTCTCGACCGCGTCGCGGAAGAGCGAGAACGACGAAGGGGCAAACACCGCGGACAGATCCTGGATCTCCAGGCCGAACCGGAGGTCCGGCTTGTCCGACCCGTACCGGGCGATGGCCTCTGCGTACGGCAGCCGCGCGAACGGCACCGGGATCTCGACGCCGATGACGCGAAAGACCTCCTGCATCAGCGGCTCGATCAGATCGAACACGAGTTCCGGCCGCGCGAAGGACATCTCCACGTCGATCTGCGTGAACTCCGGCTGGCGGTCGGCGCGCAGATCCTCGTCGCGGAAGCACTTCACGATCTGGAAGTAGCGATCGGTGCCCGCGATCATCAGCAGCTGCTTGAACAGCTGCGGCGACTGCGGAAGCGCAAAGAACTCGCCGGGATGCACACGGCTGGGCACGAGGTAGTCGCGAGCCCCCTCTGGCGTGGACTTGCCCAGCACCGGCGTTTCGATCTCCCAGAACCCCTGCGAGTCGAAGTACCGGCGGACGGCCATCGTGACGCGGTGGCGAAGTCCCAGGTTCGCCTGCAGCGGCGGGCGCCGCAGGTCGAGGTACCGGTACCGCAGCCGCAGGTCCTCGGCCGCCGTCGCTGCTTCCGCGATCTGAAACGGCGGCACGGCCGCCTCGTTCAGCACGCGGAAATCGGCCGCGGCCACCTCGACGTCGCCCGTCGGCATCTTCGGGTTGACCGCGTCGGCCCCGCGCGCCCGCACGGTGCCCCTCACCCCGACGACGAACTCCGCGCGCGCGTGCTTGGCGGCCTGCAGGAACGGCTGGCCCTCCTGCACGACGACCTGCGTCAGCCCGTAGCGGTCGCGGAGGTCGAGAAAGACCAGCGACCCGAGGTCGCGCACACGGTGGACCCAGCCAAGGATGGTCACTTCCTGGCCGATGTCCGTGGCGCGCAGCGCCCCGCAGGTGTGTGTCCGCGTCCAGTCGCCAAGTTGTTCAGCCATGCCAAGATCCTCGTCTGCGTAACACCCCGGGGCCTCAAGCCTGCTTGCGCGCCCGCGCGAACTCGACCACCGCGTCCCGCGCGATCGACTCCTGCGTCGAGGTCGCCATGTGCTTCACCGTCACCTCGCCGCGCGCGAGCTCGTCGTCGCCCAGCAGCAGCACCAGCGGCGCCTTCAGGCGGTCCGCCCGCTTCATCTGTGACTTGAGCGAGCGTCCTTCATACTCCAGCTGGGCGTTCAGGCCGGCGCGCCGCAGATCGCGCAGCAGCGCGAAGGCCGCCTCGCGCGCCGGGTCGCCGAGCGCGGCGACGAACACATCCGGCCGGGCGGACGGCAGCGCGAGCGTCTCGGGCAGCGCGAGCACGAGGCGCTCGATGCCGGCTGCGAAGCCGATGCCCACCCAATCGGGCCCGCCGAGGTCCTTGACGAGGCCGTCGTAGCGGCCCCCCCCGAGCACCGCATTCTGGGCGCCAATCTGGCCCGCGAGCACCTCGAAGGTGGTCTTCGTGTAGTAGTCGAGGCCGCGCACGAGGCGGTGGGAAAGCGTGTACGGGATCCCGTCCACGTCGAGGTAGCGCCGCACGGCATCGAAGTGCGCCCGGCACTCTTCGCACAGGTAGTCCACGGTGTGCGGCAGGCGGTCGATGATCTCCTGGTCCGCCGGCACCTTGCAGTCGAAGATCCTGAGCGGGTTGGTCTTCGCCCGCCGCTGGCAATCCGCGCACAGCTTGTCCACGTCCTCGCCGAGCGCGGCAACGAGCGCCGCCGCGAAGGCGGGCCGGCACGCGGGGCAGCCGACCGAGTTCAATGCGAGCTCCACCCCGGTGATTTCAAGGGCCCCGATGAGTGTCCACGACAAGTCGATGACCTCGGCGTCGATCGACGGGTCCTTGACGCCGAACACCTCGACATCGAGCTGGTGGAACTGGCGGTACCGACCTTTCTGCGGCCGCTCGTACCGGAACATCGGCCCGATGGTGTAGATCTTCGGCACCGCCATCGCCTGCTCGAGCGAGTGCTCGACGTAAGCCCG
Organism: uncultured Acidobacteriota bacterium; assembly: GCA_963724775.1. Taxonomy (GTDB): domain Bacteria; phylum Acidobacteriota; class Vicinamibacteria; order Vicinamibacterales; family Fen-181; genus CAVRWB01. Next base: position 153,821 of record CAVRWB010000002.1, on the reverse strand, counting down.
AACCAGGCTGGGCGTCGCTTCCGGCCGCAGCGTGATTCGCTCGCCGCCCTTGTCCGTGAAGGCGTACATCTCCTTCTGCACGATGTCGGTCGTCTCGCCGGTCCCCTTTTCGAACAGCTCCGCCCGCTCGATGATTGGCGTCCGGATCTCCGCATAGCCGTATTGCTCGAACACCCGGCGCGCCCTCTCCTCGACGAACGTCCAGCGCTCGACCTCACCGGGAAGAATGTCTCGCGTGCCGCGAATCGCAGGAATCACACTATGGCTCCCGGTAACGAATCCAGTTCACGTCGCCGCGGATGACGACGTCCATCCAGGCGCTCGACTCCTCGCCCATCTCGACGTCGCCAATGACCTGCGCGCTGGGATCGATGAAGGCCGACGGGTGGATGCGAGGCCGGATCGTTCGATAGGGGCGGATCATCGTCGGAGCAGCATCAGGAGGAACGTGAGCAGGACACTGAGCACCACCGAGGTCGCCAGCGGGAAGTAGAACGTGAACGCCCCGCGCCGCACCACGATGTCGCCCGGCAACCGCCCGAACGGCACGCCGAGCATCATCGCCGCGCCGACGGCAGCAATCACGAGGCCCAGGATGACAAGCAGCCTACCCATGACCAGTCACACCCTAGCCCCCGCCCCTAGCTAGCCCCTAAATCAACTCCATCCCCCGAAAGAAATAGCCAATCTCGTACGCCGCCGTGTCCGGGGCGTCCGAGCCGTGGGTCGCGTTGCTGCCGATGTCGGTGCCGAAGTCCTTCCTCAGCGTGCCGGCGGCGGCCTTGGCGGGATCCGTCGCACCCATCACGTCGCGCCACTTCCGGATCGCGTCCGTTGCCTCGAGCACCATCACGACCGCCGGACCGGAGGACATGAAGTCGGTCAGCCCATCGAAGAACGACTTGCCCTGGTGTACCGCGTAGAAGCCCTCGGCTTCCTTCTTGGTGAGTCGGACCAGGCGCATCGCGCGGATGCGGAACCCGGCCTTTTCGACGCGATCGAGGATCTGCCCGGTCAGCTGCCGGCCGACGGCGTCCGGTTTGATGATTGCAAACGTCTGTTCCATATCCGATCGATTGTACACCAGCCCGGCAGGAGGCACCGATGGGGACCGACGAGGTGGTGATCGGGGCGAATACTGACGGCTCGCAGGGCTGACGGGAAGTCAGGAACTGAGAACGTTGAACTGAGAAGTTAGAACTCGTCAAGCCGCGTCGCCGCAGCCGTCGACGTTCCCAGTTCCACGTTCTCACTTCTACGTTCTCAGTTCTACGTTCTCAGTTCTCTCTATTTGTTTACCGCAGCCCCTCCATGATCGCCGCGAGCGCTTCCCTCCCCGGCCGCACCCTGTCCTGCCCCAGCGACGCCAGCGGCTCGTCCACGACGCCCAGCTGTGACAGGAAGTCCGGCTTGGCAGGCTCCACGTAGATCAACCCGGTCGCGAACTCTCCGCGCGCGGCAGACTCGTGGAGGACCTTTCGCGCCATCGGCTTGTTGGTCGCGTCGTAGTCGCCGGCCAGTTTCTTGAGGAACACTCTCGACCCGTCGTGAAGCGCCACTTCCTGCACCGTCCCCGGCTCGTAGTCGACGGTAATGTCCTCGAAGAACGGCACGAAGCTGATCTCCTCGATCGGCTCCTCGTGGTCCTTCACGTAGGAATAGCTCTTCGTCGATCCTTCATGGTCGTTGAAGGTCACGCACGGGGAGATGATGTCGAGCATCGCCGTGCCACGGTGGGCGACGGCCGCCTTCAGGAGCGACAACATCTGCTTCTTGTCGCCGGAGAACGAGCGCGCGACGAAGCTGGCGCCGAGATCCATCGCCAGGGCGCACAGATCGATCGGCGGAAGGTCGTTCACCACGCCGTTCTTCAGCGTGGAACCCAGGTCGGCCGTCGGCGACAGCTGGCCCTTGGTCAAGCCGTAGCAGCCGTTGTTCTCGACGATGTAGATCATCGGGACGTTGCGGCGCATCAGGTGGACGAACTGCCCGATCCCGATCGCGCCCGTGTCGCCGTCGCCGCTGACGCCGATGGCCAGGAGGTCCTTGTTCGCCAGCATGGCGCCGGTCGCCACCGACGGCATGCGCCCGTGGACCGAGTTGAAGCCGTGCGCATTGCCGAGGAAGTAGGCCGGGCTCTTGCTCGAGCAGCCGATGCCGGAGAGCTTGATGACGCGCTCGCTCTCGACGCCCATCTCGTAGAAGGCCTCGACGATCCGCTCGGAAATCGCGTTGTGGCCGCAGCCCGCGCAGAGCGTGCTCTTCCCGCCGCGGTACGCGGCCATCTCGAGGCCGATCCGGTTCACCTTCTTCCCGGGCGCCGGGTTGGTGGCAATGGTCATGTCAGGCTCCCTCCTGCCGGCGAATCCCGTCGGTGATGGTGCGCGCGTCGAGCGGCAGGCCGTCGTAGTGCACGACGCTGCGCAACCGGGTCAGCAGCGCGGCATCGAGTTGCAGCTTGAGCAGCCCGAGCATCTGACCGTCCCGGTTCTGCTCGACCACGTAGACGCGGTCGTGCCTTGCGATGAAGTCCGAAAGCGCGCCGTCGAAGGGGTACGCGCGCAGCCGCAGGTACGACGTCTCGAGGCCCGCCTCCGCGCGGAGCTGGTCGCGGCTTTCGCTGATGCCCCAATGACTCGTGCCGTAGCCGATGATGCCGATGCGGGCGCTGTCCTCGATCTCCACCACGGCCGGCGGGACCAGCGATCGCGCCGTATCGAACTTGCGCCCCAGCCGGTCGAGGTTGCCGACGTAGTCCGCCGGCCGCTCGCTGTACTGGCCCATCGCGTTGTGGCCCGAACCCCGGCAGAAGTAGGCGGGCAGGCCGTCGCCCGGGATCGTTCGGTAGGGGATCCCGTCCCCGTCGACGTCCTTGTACCGGCCCCACTCGCCCATCGCCTGCAGCTGCTCGGTCGTCAGCACCTTGCCGCGGTCAATCGGCTTCTCCGGGTACGTGAACGGCTCGGACATCCACGTGTTCATGCCGAGGTCGAGGTCGCTCATCACGAAGACCGGCGTCTGCAGCCGTTCGGCGAGGTCGAACGCCTGGATCGCCATCTCGTACACCTCGGTCACCGATGAGGGCAGCAGCATCGGGTGGCGCGTGTCGCCGTGCGACAGCAGGGCCGTCGAGAGAATGTCGCCTTGCGCCGTGCGGGTGGGAAGGCCGGTTGACGGCCCCACGCGCTGGATGTCGAAGATGACCGCCGGCACCTCGGCGTAGTAGCCGAGGCCGGTGAACTCCGCCATCAGCGAGATCCCCGGCCCCGCCGTGGCGGTCATCGAGCGCGCGCCCACCCAGCCCGCGCCGAGCGCCATCCCGAGCGCGCTCAATCTCGTCTTCGGCCTGGACGATCGCGAAGGTGGCCTTCCCGGTTGCCTTGTCCATGCGGAACTTCCGCATGTAGGTCGTCAGCGTCTCGCACAAGCTGGACGAGGGCGTGATCGGGTACCACGTGACGACCGTGACGCCGGCCATCATGCAACCGATCGCCGCGGCGGCGTTCCCCTCGATCAGGATCTGCCCGGCCGTCTCCCCCATGCGCTCGACTGCGAACGGGTCCCGCTTCTCGAGGCTCGCGGAGGCGAACTCGAAGCCGGCACGCAGCGCCGCCTGGTTGAGGGCGAGCGCCTTGGCCTTCTTCGCCAGTTGCTTCCCCAGCGCCCTGTCCATCTCCTCCAGGTCGATGCCCAGCAGCCGCGCCAGCATCCCGTCGTAGATCATGTTCCGCACGAGCTTGCGGAGCTTCGCGTCGGGACATACGGGTGCGACCAGCTTGTCGAACGGCGCCGCGTAGAAGACGAGGTCGCTGCGCAGGGCGTTGAGCTTGAGGGGTTCGTCGTAGATGACCACCGCCCCCGGGTCCAGGCCCATCACGTCCTCGCGCGCCGTCTCGGGATTCATCGCGACGAGGATGTCGATCTCCTTCTTCCGCCCGATGTAGCCGTGCTTGCTCGCCCGGATGGTGAACCAGGTGGGCAGGCCGGCGATGTTCGAGGGAAACAGGTTCTTGCCGGAGACCGGCACGCCCATCTGGAAGATGGAGCGGAGCAGCACGAGGTTGGCGGTCTGGCTGCCCGAGCCGTTGACTGTTGCCACCTGGATACTGAAATCGTTGACGACCCGGGACACCGTTGTCCCGGCCACCGCTTCCTGCACAGCGAGCTCTGGAGGTGTCATTCGCCTTTCCCCGGTTCGGAGCCTGGCCGGCCACGCGGCTAGCGGCGTCGGAAATCACATTGTTTGAATGGAAAAAGTATAACACGCGCGCGGGAGCACGCATGAGGTGGAGGAACAGTCGGCAGTGGGCAGTTGACAGTTGAAGGCCGCGCGGAGACGCGCGGCCAAAGAACTGCTTACTGCCTACTGCTTGCTGCCTACTTACTTGAGCACTTCCTGGACCGCTTTCCCCATGTCGGCGGGGCTCTTGACCACCGTGACGCCGGCGGCGGCCAGGGCTGCCATCTTCTCCGCGGCGGTCCCCTTGCCGCCGGCGATGATCGCGCCGGCATGGCCCATGCGGCGGCCGGGCGGCGCCGTCTGCCCGGCGATGAAGCTCACCACCGGCTTCTTGAACTCGGCCTTGATGAAGGCGCGCCGCTTCCTCTTCCGCCGTGCCGCCGATCTCGCCGATCATCACGACGGCTTCGGTCTCCGGGTCGGCGTTGAAGAGGCGGAGCGCATCGACGAACGTCGTCCCGATGATCGGATCTCCTCCGATCCCGATGCACGTCGTCTGACCGTAGCCCGAGCTGCGTCAGTCTGCTGAATCGCCTCGTAGGTCAGCGTGCCGCTGCTGCGAGACGATGCCGACACGCCCTTCCTGGCAGATGTGCCCGGGGATGATGCCGGCCTTCGCCTTCCCGGGCGAGATCAGGCCCGGGCAGTTGGGCCCGATGAGCCGCGTGCGCTTCCCTTTCATGAAGGTGATGGCCCGCATCATGTCGAGCGTCGGGATGCCCTCGGTGATGCAGACGACGAGCGCGACGCCGGCGTCGGCCGCCTCCATGATCGCGTCGGCGGCGGCGGCCGGCGGCACGAAGATCACGCGAGGCGTTGGCGCCGGTCTCCGCGCACCGCGTCGCGCCACCGTGTTGAAGATCGGCCAGCCCTCGTGCGTCGTGCCGCCCTTGCCGGGCGTCATCCCGCCGACGATGTTCGTGCCGTAGGCGGCCGCGGCTTCGCGTGGAACGTGCCTTCGCGGCCGGTGAGGCCCTGGACGACGAGGCGAGTCGATTTGTCGATGAGTACGGCCATGTCATGGTTCCCGGTCGTAGGACAGGCGTCCCGCCCGTCGTCCTGTGCCCTTATTGCGCCAGCTTCACGACTTCGCGCGCGGCCTGGTCCATCGCGTCGGCCGTCGTGAAGTTCAGGCCGCTCTCGCGCAGCATGCGCTTCCCTTCCTCGACGTTGGTGCCCTCCATCCGGATGACGATCGGCAGCCGGCACGCCGAGTTCCTTCACCGCGGCGATCACGCCCTCGGCCAGGATGTCGCACCGCAGGATGCCGCCGAAGATGTTGATGAAGACCGCCCGCACGTTCGTGTCGGACATCAGGATCCTGAACGGCGTTCTTGATCTGCTCCGCGTTGGCGCCGCCGCCGACGTCGAGAAAGTTGGCCGGCTCGCCGCCCGCCAGCTTGATGATGTCCATCGTCGCCATCGCGAGGCCGGCGCCGTTGACCATGCAGCCGATCGTCGCCGTCGAGGCGGATGTAGTTGAGCGAGAACTTCGACGCCTCGATCTCGAGCGGGTCCTCCTCGTCGAGGTCGCGCAGCTCGCGTGATGTCCGGGTGGCGGAAGAGGGCGTTGTCGTCGAAGTTCATCTTCGCGTCGAGCGCGAGCAGGTCGCCCGCACGCGGTGACGATGAGCGGGTTGATCTCGACCAGCGACGCGTCGGTGCCGAGGAACGCGTTGTAGATCGCGCGTCATCACCTTCACGGCCTTGTTCACCGTGCGCGCCGTCGAGGCCGAGGCGAACGCCGAGCTTCCGCGCCTGGAACGGCACGAGGCCGATCGCCGGGTCGACGTGCTCCTTGTAGATGCGGTCGGGCGTCTCGGCCGCCACCTTCTCGATCTCCATGCCGCCGGCCGGGCTCACCATCATCACCGGGCGTTCCGCGGCGCGGTCGATGCACGAGGCCCAGGTAGAGCTCGCGCGTCGATCTCCAGGCCCTCTTCGACCAGCATGCGCTTGACGATCCGGCCTTCGGGCCCGGTCTGGTGCGTGACGAGCCGCATCCCGATCATCTGCTTGGCGCATCTGCTCGGCCTCGTCGGCGGACTTGGCAAGCTTGACGCCGCCGCCCTTGCCGCGCCCGCCCGCGTGGATCTGCGCCTTGACGACGACCGTGCCGCCGAGACGCCGGGCGATGTCGCGCGACGTCCGACGGCGTGATGCGCCACTTCGCCGCGCGGCACCGGCACGCCGTACCGCGCGAGGATCGCCTTGGCTTGATACTCGTGGATTTTCACAGGCCTCGTTCCTGGTGTGCAGAGATGCGTTGCGAGGCAATCTCGTCTGTCATGCTAGTCACGCCGCCCTCGGCCCGTCAAACGAATTTGGCCGCCCGGTGACAGCCCATCCCGGCCGGACCTTGCGAGCGCGGCGCGGGTGACACTACAATCCAGACCAAGGCGCAAGTGCGTCAAACTACTGTGCGCGCCGGCCCTCCTCCGGACCCCGCGCAGCCGCGGCGTGCAGGCGCGCGCCGCGTGACCTGGAGCCAACCCGATGATTCCGCGCTGGAACCCGCTCTCTTCCTCAGTCGGCGAGAAGCTGCTCATCGCGCTCACGGGGCTGGCGTTGTTCTTGTACCTGGTCGTGCACCTGGTCGGCAACTCGCTGCTGTTCCTCGGGCCGGACACGTTCAACGGGTATGCCCACCTGCTGATCTCGAACCCGCTGATCATCCCGGTCGAGATCGGCCTGGCCGCCATCTTCGTGCTCCACGTCTGGAAGACGGTGGCGATGTGGTGGCGCAACCGGCAGGCGCGGCCCGACGGCTACTATCAGAAACGCTGGGCCGGACGCCGAGCCGCAAGTCGCTCGCGTCGACCACGATGATCTTCACGGGCGCGCTCACGCGGTCTTCGTCGTCCTGCACGTCTGGAACGTTCAAGTACGGCCCCACCGGCGAGGTGGCCGGGCAGCGCGACCTGTACCGGCTCGTCATCGAGGTTCTTCAGCCACCCGCTCTACGTGCGTCTTCTACGTGGTCTGCATGGTGTTGGTCGGCTTCCACCTGTGGCACGGCTTCGTCGAGCGCGTTCGAGTCGCTCGGCGTCGACCAGCCGCGGTGCACGCCGCGCGTGCTGCTGACCGGCAAGGTCCTCGCCGTCGTCATCGCCGGCGGCTTCGTCTTCATCCCGCTCTGGGTGTTCTTCGTCGGAGGCAGGCATGACCCAGTGACGCGGCACACCGCGGCGTCGTCGAAGCTCGACGCGCACGTCCCGGCGGCCCGATCGCCGACAAGTGGGACCGCCACCAGTTCGAGATCGAAGCTGGTCAACCCGGCCAACAAGCGCAAGTACACGGTCATCGTCGTCGGCACCGGCCTGGCCGGCGCGTCGGCGGCGGCGTCGCTCGGCGAGCTGGGCTACAACGTCCTGAACTTCTGCATCCAGGACAGCCCGCGGCGCGCGCACAGCATCGCCGCGCAGGGCGGCATCAACGCCGCCAAGAACTACCAGAACGACGGCGACAGCGTCTAGCGGCTGTTCTACGACACGGTCAAGGGCGGCGACTACCGCGCGCGCGAGGCCAACGTCTACCGGCTGGCGCAGCTGAGCGTGAACATCATCGACCAGTGCGTCGCGCAGGGCGTGCCGTTCGCGCGCGAGTACGGCGGCCTGCTCGACAACCGGTCGTTCGGCGGCGCGCAGGTGTCGCGCACGTTCTACGCGCGCGGCCAGACCGGCCAGCAGCTGCTGCTCGGCGCCTACCAGTCGCTGATGCGGCAGGTGCACGCGGGCACGGTGCAAGCTCTTCGCCGCGCCGCGAGATGCTCGACCTCGTCGTCGTCGACGGCCAGGCGCGCGGCATCATCGTCCGCAACCTGATCACCGGCGAGATCGAGCGCTACGCCGGCGCACGCGGTGGTCCTCGCCACCGGCGGCTACGGCACGGCGTACTACCTGTCGACCAACGCGGTGAACTCGAACGTCACGGCGGCGTGGCGCGCGCACAAGCGCGGCGCGCTCTTCGCCAACCCGTGCTTCACGCAGATCCACCCGACCTGCATCCCGGTCAGCGGCGACCACCAGTCGAAGCTCACGCTGATGAGCGAGAGCCTGCGCAACGACGGCCGCGTCTGGGTGCCGAAGCAGAAGGGCGACAAGCGGCCGCCGCGAGCAGATCCCGGAGAGCGAGCGCGACTACTACCTCGAGCGGCGCTACCCGAGCTTCGGCAACCTCGTGCCGCGCGACGTCGCGTCGCGCAACGCCAAGCTGGTCTGCGACGAGGGCCGCGGCGTCGGCGAGAGCGGGCTGGCGGTCTACCTCGACTTCGCGGACGCGATCGAGCGGCTCGGGCACGACGTCATCAAGGAGCGGTACGGCAACCTGTTCGAGATGTACCAGAAGATCACCGACGAGGATCCGTACAAGGTGCCGATGCGGATCTACCCCGCCATCCACTACACGATGGGCGGCCTCTGGGTGGACTACAACCTGATGAGCAACGTCGCCGGGCTCTTACGTGCTCGGCGAGGCGAACTTCTCCGACCACGGCGCGAACCGCCTCGGCGCCAGCGCGCTGATGCAGGGCCTGGCCGACGGCTACTTCGTCATCCCGTACACGCTCGGCCGACTACCTCGCCGGCGACGCCGCTGCCGAAGGTCACGACCGACCACGACGCGTTCGACGAGGCCGACGACAGCGTGCAGGCGCGCATCGACGCGGCTGCTCGTCGGTCAAGGGCACGCGCGGACGCCGCGCGAGATCCACCGCGAGCTCGGCCGGCTCCTGTGGGACGACGTCGGCATGGCGCGCAACGAGGCGGGCCTGCGCGACGCGCTCGCGCGAATTCCCGAAGCTGCGCGACGAGTTCTGGCAGCAACGTCTCGGTGCCCGGCGACGCGCGACAACCTGAACCAGAGCCTCGAATACGCCGGCCGCGTCGCCGACTACCTCGAGTTCGCCGAACTGCTGGCGCTCGACGCGCTCGAGCGCCGCGAGTCGTGCGGCGGCCACTTCCGCGAGGAGAGCCAGACGCCGGAAGGCGAGGCGCTGCGCGACGACGAGCACTTCTCGTACGTGGCGGCGTGGGAGTTCACGGGCGTCGGCCGGGCGCCCGGTCCGCCACGAGGAGCCGCTCGAGTTCGAGTACGTCAACCCGACGCAGCGGAGCTACAAGTAGACGGCGGATGCGACATGAAACTGAACCTGCGATCTGGCGACAGGCCGGCCCGACGAGCCCGGGCACAGCTGGTGGACTACGCCGCCGACGACGTCTCGCCCGACATGTCGTTCCTCGAGATGCTCGACGTCGTCAACGAGGGGCTGATCAAGAAGGGCGAGGACGCCGATCGCGTTCGACTCGGACTGCCGCGAAGGCATCTGCGGCATGTGCGGCCTGGTGGTCAACGGCGTCCCGCACGGCCCGGACCGCGGCGACGACGGTCTGCCAGCTGCACATGCGCCGCTTCAAGGACGGCGACACGATCACCATCGAGCCGTGGCGCGCCAAGGCGTTCCCGGTCGTCAAGGACCTGGTCGTCGATCGCAGCGCGTTCGACCGCATCATCGCGGCCGGCGGCTACGTCTCGATCAACGCCGGCGGCGCGCCGGACGCCAACAGCATCGCCGATCCCGCGCGACGTCGCCGAGGCGGCGATGGACTCGGCCGCCTGCATCGGCTGCGGCGCCTGCGTCGCGGCGTGCAAGAACGCGTCGGCGCGTGCTCTTCGTCGGCGCCAAGATCTCGCACCTCGCGCTGCTGCCGCAGGGCCAGCCGGAGCGCGACGCGGCGCGTCGTCGGCGATGGTCGACGCAGATGGACGCCGAAGGCTTCGGCAGCTGCTCGAACGAAGGCGAGTGCGAAGCGGTGTGCCCGAAGGAGATCTCCATCGCGAACATCGCGCGGCTGAGGCGCGAGTTCGTCCGCGCCATGTGGCGCGGCGGAAAGTAGGCGGCGTTGAGCGTTAAGCGTCGAGCGTCGAGCGTCGACGATTAACCGCCGAGCCACTGCTCACTGCACATCATCTCGTTGGACCTCGGCGTTCTCTGCGCCTCTGCGGTGAATCGTCGTTCGTCCGTTTTGGCCCTCCTCGAGCCTCGGCCCAGACCCAGAAGTTGACGGTGAACCGGCAGCGAGCTTTCCACAGTTTCTGTGGAAAAGTCTGTTGAAAATCGCCCGCGCAGCGCCGCTCCGCGCAGCCCTGCCAAGGCTTTCTCCGGTTTGCACCACGACAGGGCATCGCCGCCGCAGACCCGCCGCTTTGCCGGAAGATCGGCATCAGTTTCGTCGCGACCGTCCTCCTCTTCTCCTCTCTTCTCTGTGTCTCCGTGTCTCTTGATCCGTATGTCTCTGTGCCTCTCCCTTGCCTTCTCCGCGCCCTCTCCGTTAGAATCCGCGCGCCCCCTGCTTGACCCGACTGCCCCACGCCCATGGAGGTCCCGATGGCCCAGAGCCTCACCCACGATGTCCTCATTCTCGGTGCAGGCCTCGCCGGGCTGCGTGCCGCTGTCGAGATCTCGTCGCGGCTCCAGGGCCGCGTCAACGTCGGCATCGTGTCGAAAGTGCAGTTGATGCGCGCCCACTCCGTGTGCGCGGAGGGCGGAACGGCCGCCGTGCTCCGGACCGAGGAAGGCGACTCGCTCGACCTGCACGCGTGGGACACCGTCAAGGGGTCGGACTTCCTCGCAGACCAGGACGTCGTGCACCGCTTCGTCCGCGCGATCCCCGACGAGATCCTGCGCCTCGATCACTGGGGCATTCCCTGGACGCGGGACGAGCACGGCCGCATCGCGCAGCGCCCGTTCGGCGGCCACTCCTTCCCGCGCGCGACGCTCGCGGCGGACAAGACCGGCTTCTTCGAGATGCAGACGCTGTACGACCAGCTGCTGCGCTACAAGACCTTCACGCGCTACGACGAGTTCTTCGTCACCGACCTGCTCGTGTCCGAGGGGCGCTTCGGCGGCCTGCTCGGGATTCACGCGCCGAGCGGCGAGCGGGTGGTGCTGCGCGGCAAGGCGCTGCTCGTCGCGACCGGCGGCGGCGGGACGCTCTACGGCTTCACGACTTACTCCGAGACGGTCACCGGCGACGGCATGGCGATGGCGTATCGGGCCGGCCTGCCGCTCGAGGACATGGAGTTCCTGCAGTTCCATCCGACGGGCCTCGTGCCCAACGGCATCCTCATGACCGAGGCGTGCCGCGGCGAGGGCGGCTACCTGAAGAACGCCAGCGGCGAGCGCTTCATGGAGCGCTACGCGTCGAGCAAGATGGAACTGGCGCCGCGCGACATGGTGTCGCGCGCCGAGCAGACCGAGCTCGAAGCCGGGCGCGGCATCCCGGGCCCGGACGGCCTGCCCTGCATCCACCTGGACCTGACGCACCTCGGCGCCGACCGGATCAACTCGCGGCTGCCGCTCATTCGCGAGGTGTGCATCAAGTTCATCGGCCTCGATCCGATCGAGAAGCCGATCCCGATCCGGCCGGTCGCGCACTACTCGATGGGCGGCATCGAGACGGACATCGATGGCCTCACGCGCATCCCGGGCGTCTGGGCGGCTGGCGAAGCGGCGGCCGTGTCGCTCCACGGCGCCAACCGGCTCGGGTCCAACTCCACGGGCGAATGCCTGGTGTGGGGCGGCATCACTGGCGCGGAGATCGCGCAGGCGCTGTCGGCCCTCGACCAGCCGGCGCCCGTGCCGGAAGGCCTCGTGCGCGAGCGGCAGGACCACATCGACGGCATCCTGTCGCGCGAGGGAAGCGAGAACATCTACGCGCTGAAGCGCGAGCTTCGCACGATGATGGACCGCGACGTCGGCGTCTTCCGGACGCGCGAGGAACTGTGCCGTGGCCTCGGCATCGTGCGCGAGGTCCGCGAGCGCTCCAAGCACGCGCCCGTGCAGGACAAGGGCGCGCTGTACAACTCGAACCTGTTCCACGCGCTCGAACTGGAGAACCTGCTCGACCTCGCGGAAGTGACGATCGTCGGTGCGCTCGCCCGCGAGGAGTCGCGGGGCGCGCACGCGCGGCGCGACTTCCAGACGCGAAACGACGACCAGTGGCTCGCGCACACGCTCGCGTGGTACACGGGCGGCGCGCCGCGGCTGGAGCACAAGGACGTGACGCTCGACACGTGGAAGCCGGTCGAGCGGAAGTATTAGGGACGTTGAGCGTTGACCGTCGAGCGTCGACCGTCAGGCATCCGGCAAGACCAGACGCCAACGCGAGATCTGAAACGCTAAACGCTGAACGCTAAACGCTGAACGAAACCGAGGCCACTATGCTCGAGAACAAGGGACAACCCAACCGCCTGGGCGTCACAGGCTGGCTCGTTGGCGGCCGCTGGGGCATCGAGCGCTACCTCTACACCCTCCACCGCGTGACCGGGCTGGGCCTGCTGACGTACTTCGTGCTGCACATCCTGCGTCACCTCGTCGCGCGCCTTCGGGAAGGAGTCCTGGGAGAGTGCGATGGGCGCGGTCAGCGGCGGCGTCTTCAAGATCGGGCGAGTTCCTCGTCTTCGCCGCGTTCGCGTTCCACGCGATTAACGGCATCCGCCTGTTCCTGGTGGAACTCGGCATCGGCATCGGCCGGCCGATCGAGCCGGTCTATCCGTACCGGACGTCGGTGGACGTGCAGCGGCCGCTCGCCATCGGGGCGATGGTCCTCGCGGCGGTCCTCGCCCTGATCGGCGGGATCGGGTTTCTGGAGTAGAGACCGGCTCTCGGCTCTGGAACCTCTCGAGGCCGCGAGCCTCGAGCGCCCTGAGCCCTGAGCCTTCCTTCGGAGGTTTCCGTGCGCGATCAACGATTGTGGACGTGGCACCTGGCGGCTGGCGCCGTCATCCTGGTGTTCCTCGGCCTGCACATGACCGTCATGCACCTGGAGGAGATCGTGCGGGTCTTCAACACCGACCCGGCCGAGCCGATCGCCTGGGCCAACGTGGTGGCGCGGGCGAAGAGCGCATTCTTCCTGGTCAACTACGTCGTCCTGCTCGGCGCCGCGCTGTTCCACGGCTTCTACGGCCTGCGGAACATCGTGTTCGAACTGAACCCGGGCGACGCGACGAAGAAGGCGGTGAGCGGGCTGCTCGTGACCGCCGGCCTCGTCCTGTTCGCGGTCGGCACGTGGGCGGCCTGGACGGCGTTCCAGGCGGCGCGCGCGGCGGCATAGCATCTCGAGAGGAACGAGACCATGCCTGACACCACTCTCCCGTCCGAGGTGATCTTCCGGATCCGCCGGTTCGACGCCGCGACCGACACGTCGCCCCGCTGGGAGGACTACCGCGTGCCGTACCCGCCCGGCATGACCGTGCTGGAGGGGTTGAGGTCCATCAAGGAAACGCTGTCGCCGACGCTGGCGTGGCGGTCGTCGTGCCGGATGGGCGTCTGCGGATCCTGCGGCATGTTCATCAACGGCAAGCCGCGGCTCGCGTGCAACACGCAGGTGTCGGAGCTGGGCACGACCCTCGTCACCCTGGCCCCGCTGCCGAACTTCAACACGATCCGCGACCTGGTGCCCGACCTCGTCCCGATGTTCGACGCGCACGCCGCCGCGAAGCCGCACATCATCCGCGACGACGCTCGCCGAGCAGCAGCAGCCGACCGGCGAGTTCTGGCAGTCGGCCCACCAGCTCGAGGAGTACCTGCAGTTCTCCTACTGCATCAAGTGCGGCTGCTGCATGGCCGCCTGCCCCACCTACGCGACCGACCCGGTCTACTCGGGGCCGATGCCGCTCGCGCAGGCGCACCGCTACAATGCCGACAGCCGCGACGGGGGCTTCGAGGAACGGCGGCAGGTGCTTGCCGGCGAGCGCGGCCCCTGGCGCTGCCACTTCGCGGGCGAGTGCTCCCGCGTCTGCCCCAAGGGCGTCGACCCGGCCAAGGCCATCCAGTTGATGAAGCGCGAACTGGTCCTGAGCTACCTCCACCTCTGGAAGCAGCCGTGCCCGGCCGCACAGGCCAAGGTCCCCGCGGGCGCGAAGCGGCGCGAAGGCATCCCGGAGGCGCCGCCGCGGACCATTGGCGCGGGAGTCTGAAGGAACCGAGAACTAAGAAGGTGGAAAGTAGAACGTAGAGAGGTAGAACGTAGAACGTAGAACGGTAGAACGTAGAACTGAGAAGGAGGACTGGCCGTTCGATGGCCGGGTTCCACGTTCTGCGTGCTGCATTCTCCGTTCTATCGTAAAGCGATCGTGAACGTCTCGCCGTCCGGGCCCTTCAGTTGCGCCGCGTCGGCCGTAATCCTGACTACCTCATAGCGGCCGAGCACGCGCTCCCCTTCCTTGACGAAGATCAGCTGCCCATCGCGCTGATGATGGCCGTCCGCCTCGTGACGCCGTCGCGCCCTGCTTCCTCGGCGATCCCGACGAGTTTCATCTCGGGGCGTTCGGGCCGCTCCACGAGGGCGGTCGTCAGCGCCGGCCTGGTTTTCGGGACCGGGAATGGACGCGTCGCAGGGGGCTCGGAGAAGCGGAAGGGGTTGCGAGAGGGCGGCTTGAAAGGCGGCGGTGAGGCCAGTCGAGCTCGAAGGCGCGCGGCCTGCTCCAGAATCCCGTCGGTCGGGGTGGAGGCGATGGCCGCCGCGGCGGGGCGCGCCTGAGCGGGGTCGGCCGACAGCGCGGGGCCGGCGCGGCGGGCCGCCCACGCGGCGGCCAGCAGGCACGCGAGCACGACGAACACGCCTTGAGGCCGCGTCATCCCGGCTAGATGGTAGCACGCCGGGGTGTGCTATGATTCGCCGTGCACCCTCACCGGGACCGCAGGCACACCGACACGCTCGCTGAAGCACGGCACGTCGCCATCATCCCCGCGCGATACCAGTCGTCCCGTCTCCCCGGCAAAGCGCTCGCGGAGATCGGCGGCCGTCCGATGATCGAGCACGTGTACCGCCGCGTGTCCGCGTCTCCCGCGGTCGACGCCGTCATCGTGGCCACCGACGACGAGCGCGTGCGCGCCGCGGTGGAAGCATTCGGCGGCCGGGCCTGGATGACGCGGGCCGACCATCGCCAGCGGCACCGACCGCGCTGGCGGAGGTCGCCGCGTCGCTCGACTGCGACCTCGTCGTCAACGTGCAGGGCGACGAGCCGCTGCTGGCGCCCGAGATGATCGCCGAGGCGGTCGCCCCGCTCGCGGCCGACCGGTCGATCCCGATGGGCACGCTCTGCGGCGCGCTCGATCCCGCCGATCTGCCCAATCCCGAATGTGGTCAAGGTCGTCAGTGGACTGCCAGGGCTTCGCCCTGTACTTCTCGCGCGCGCCCATCCCGTTCTCCCGGCGCGCTGACCGCGGGCTGGATGCGGGGCGCGCGCGAAAACACATCGGCCTGTACGTCTACCGCCGCGAGTTCCTGCTCGAGTTCGCCCGGCTCGCGCCGACGCCGCTCGAACAGGCGGAGTCGCTCGAGCAGCTGCGCGCGCTGGAGCACGGCTTCCGCATCAAGGCGGTGGAAACGTCGCACGACTCGGTCGGGGTCGACACCCAGGCCGATCTCGACCGGGTGCGCCGCCTCGTGGCGGCCGGCGCCCGCTGACGAGGACCATGCAGAACAGAGACGGCCGACCGGTCAAGTTCATCTTCGTGACGGGCGGCGTGGTGTCGTCGCTCGGCAAGGGCCTGGCCGCCGCGTCGATCGGCGCGCTGCTCGAGGGCCACGGCTACCGGGTCACGCTGCAGAAGTTCGACCCCTACATCAACGTCGACCCGGGCACGATGAGCCCGTTCCAGCACGGCGAGGTCTACGTCACCGACGACGGCGCCGAGACCGACCTGGACCTCGGCCACTACGAGCGGTTCACGAGCACCGTCACCACGCGGAACTCACAACTGGACGACCGGCAAGATCTACCTGTCGGTCATCCAGAAGGAGCGGCGCGGCGACTACCTCGGCCGCACGGTCCAGGTCATCCCGCACATCACCAACGAGATCAAGGACTGCCATCCGCGCGGCTGCGACCGACGTGGACATCGTGCTCGTCGAAATCGGCGGCACGGTCGGCGACATCGAGAGCCTGCCGTTCCTCGAGGCGATCCGGCAGTTCCGGCAGGACGTCGGCCGCGACAACACGCTCTACATCCACCTCACGCTCGTGCCCGTTCATCGGCACCGCCGGCGAGCTGAAGACGAAGCCGACGCAGCACAGCGTCCGCGACCTGCGATCGATCGGCATCCAGCCCGACATCCTCCTCTGCCGGACCGACCGGTTCCTGCCGCAGGACATCAAGCGGAAGATCGCGCTGTTCTGCGACGTCGACGAGGAGGCGGTCATCACCGCGAAGGACGTCGCGACGATCTACGAAGTGCCGCTGGTGCTCGCCGCCGAGGGCCTCGACACGATCGTCCTGAAGTACCTGCACCTGCCCCAGACCGCAGCGGCACATGGAGAAGTGGCAGCACCTGGTCGACCGCATCAAGCACCCGTCCGACGAGATCACGATCCACGTCGTCGGCAAGTACGTCGACTACGAGGACTCGTACAAGAGCCTCAACGAGGCGCTCTACCACGGCGGCTTCCCGCACGGCCTCAAGGTCAACATCCGGTGGGTCGAGGCCGAGGCGCTCGAGGAGCCCGACGGCGCGCGCGCTGCTCGACGGGCGGACGGCATCCTCGTGCCCGGCGGCTTCGGCGACCGCGGCACGCGCGGCATGATGAAGGCCGCGGAGGTCGCGCGCACGCGGAAGATCCCGTACTTCGGCATCTGCTACGGCTTCCAGTGGGCGACCGTCGAGTACGCGCGCAACGTGTGCGGGCTCGCCGACGCCGACTCGACCGAGTGCAACGAGGACACGCCGCACAAGGTGATCTACAAGCTGCGCGACCTGCTCGGCGTGGACGATCTCGGCGGCACGATGCGCCTCGGCCAGTACCCCTGCGAGCTGGCGCCCGGTTCGCTGGCGCACCGGATCTACGGCGCCACGCGCATCAGCGAGCGGCACCGCCACCGCTACGAGTTCAACTGCCTGTACGAAGACGGTCCTGACGGCCAGCGGCCTGCGCGATCTCCGGCAAGTCGCCGGACGGCAAGTTCGTCGAGATTGCCGAGCTGCCCGACCACCCGTGGTACATCGCGGTGCAGTTCCACCCCGAGTTCAAGTCGAAGCCGCTGCAGCCGCACCCGCTGTTCGCCAGCTTCGTCGAGGCCAGCCACCGCCACCGGCAGGCGCGGCTGGGGTTGCGCGCGGAGGCGGGGACGACGGCGTAGAACGTGAGTAGGCAGTAGGCGGTAGGCAGTAGGCAGTTTCGGAACTGAGTCCAACCCAACTGCATACTGCCTTCTGCATGCTGCCTACGACCCTGCCTGTATAATGTCCCCCGTGCAGACGGTCGAGATTGGCCCCATTCGCGCCGGCGCCGGGCACCCGCTCGTCCTCATCGCCGGCCCCTGCGTCATCGAGAGCGAGGCGCACGCGCTCGGACTCGCCGCGGCGCATCCGCGACATCGCGGCGCGCGCGCGGCGTGCCGTTCATCTTCAAGGCGTCCTACGACAAGGCGAACCGCACCTCGATCGCACTCGTTCCGCGGACCCGGCCTCGACGAGGGCCTGCGCATCCTGGCGCGGATCAAGGCCGAGCTCGGCGTCCCGATCCTGACCGACATCCACGAGCCGGCGCAGGCCGCCGCCGCCGCCGACGGTCGCCGACGTCCTGCAGATCCCCGCGTTCCTCTGCCGGCAGACCGACCTGCTCGTCGCCGCGGCCCGCACCGGGCGCGCCGTGAACATCAAGAAGGGCCAGTTCCTCGCGCCCGCCGACATGCGCCACGCGATTGCGAAGGTCACCGCCGCCGGGCAACACGCGCGTGCTCGTGACCGAGCGCGGGCACGTCGTTCGGCTACAACAACCTCGTCGTCGACATGCGCGGCCTTCCCGATGCTGCGCGCGCTCGGCTACCCGGTCGTCTTCGACGTCACGCACAGCCTGCAGCTGCCGGGCGGCGGCGACGGCGTCACGGCCGGCCTCGCCGCAGTACATCGAGCCGCTCGCCTCGGCCGGCGTCGCGGCCGGCGTGGACGGCGTGTTCCTCGAGGTGCACGAGGATCCGTCGCGGGCCAAGAGCGACGCGCAGAACGCGCTGCGGCTCGACGCCCTCGACCCGCTGCTCGGGCGCCTGCTCGCGATCGACGCCATCGTGAAGGAGCGGGACGAACGTGGTCACCACTGACGCCATGTCGGACCTCGAGCTGGCGCGCAAGGTCCTCCGGATCGAGGCCGAGGCCATCCTCGGCCTCGTCGACCGCCTCGACGAGCGCGTTCGAGCGCGGCGGTCCGACCTGCTGCTCGACTGCCGCGGCCGCGTCATCCTGACCGGCATGGGCAAGTCGGGCATCATCTGCCGGAAGATCGCCGCGACGCTCGTCCAGCACCGGCACGCCGGCGTTCTTCCTCCACCCCGCCGAGGCCATCCACGGCGACCTCGGCGTGCATCCAGGCGGACGACGTGCGTCGTCGCGCTGTCGTACAGCGGCGAAA
Organism: uncultured Acidobacteriota bacterium; assembly: GCA_963724775.1. Taxonomy (GTDB): domain Bacteria; phylum Acidobacteriota; class Vicinamibacteria; order Vicinamibacterales; family Fen-181; genus CAVRWB01. Next base: position 135,172 of record CAVRWB010000002.1, on the reverse strand, counting down.
CCGAGGAACTGCTCCGCCTGCTCGAGACGATCAGGCGCGTCGGCGCGAAGCTGATCGCCATCACCGGGTTCGCCGCGCTCGACGCTGGCGCAGGCCGCCGACGTCGCGCTCGACTGCCGGCGTGAACGAGGAGGCGTGCCCGCTGAACCTGGTGCCGACGGCGAGCACGACCGCGGCGCTGGCGCTCGGCGACGCGCTGGCGATGACGCTGCTCGTCCGGAAAGGGTTCCGCCAGGAGGACTTCGCGCACCTGCACCCCGGCGGCAAGCTCGGCAAGCGGCTGATGCGGGTCGAGCAGTTGATGCACGCGGGCGACGAACTGCCCGGTCGTCGGCCTCGACACCGCGATGCGGGATGTCATCTACGAGATGTCGCGCAAGGGGCTCGGCATGACGTGCGTCGTCGACGGCAGATGGCCGCCTGGCGGGCATCATCACCGACGGCGACCTGCGGCGCCACATGGATCGACGCCGCGACGTCCTCGAGCGTGACCGCCGCCGACGGTGATGACGCGCGACCCGGTGACGATCGACCGCGCCATGCTCGCCGTCGAGGCGCTGAACCTCATGGAACAGCGCAAGATCACGTCGCTCGTCGTCGTGGACGCCGACCGCCGTGTCGAAGGCGTCGTCCACCTGCACGACCTGTGGCGCACCGAGATGTTCTGATCGCAAGGAGACCCGAGTACCGTGCCCTGTGATCCAGCCACCCTCGGGCAGAAGGCCTCGCGCATCCGCCTGCTGCTCTTCGACGTGGACGGCGTCCTCACGGACGGCCGGATCCTCCTGCACGGCGACGGCATCGGAGTCGAAGCAGTTCAGCATCCGCGACGGCACCGGGCTCGTGTGGGCGCAGCGCGCCGGGCTGGTCGACCGGCCTCCTGTCGGCGCGCCATTCGCCCGCGACCTCGGCGACGGGCGGCGCAGCTCGGCATCCGCATCGTGCGGCAGCAGCCGGCGAGACAAGCTCGACGCCTACCGACCACTTGCTGCGAGACGAGCACCTCGAAGACGGGCCAGGTGGCGCTTCATGGGCGACGACCTCCTCGACCTGCCGGTCCTGGCGCGCGCGGGCCTGTCGGCCGCGCCGGCCGACGCGGTGGCCGAGGTGCGGTCGCGCGTGGACTGGGTCAGCTCGTTCAAGGGCGGCCGCGGCGCCGCGCGGGAACTCGTCGAGCTCGTGCTTCGCGCCCAGGGCCTGTGGGAGCCGCTCCTGCGCGAATACCTGGCGGAGGAAGAGCCCCATGGGTGAGTACGCGCCGCTGCTCGCGGCGCTGATCGCGCTGCTGGCCGGCCTCACGATCGGCAAGGCCTGGGAGCGCTACAAGCTGCGCGACGGCACGGTGGTTCGACCGGCGCAAGGCCCGCCAGACGCCGCACTACATGCTCGGCCTGAACTTCCTCGTGTCCAACCAGATCGACCTGGCGATCGAGGAGCTGACGCAAGGCCGCGACGGTGGATGGCGACGCGCTCGAAATCGACTTGATCCTCGGCAACCTCTATCGCGAGAAGGGCCAGGTCGGCCGCGCGATCCACGTCCACCAGGGCCTGCTCCAGCGCCCGAAGCTCAGCCGCCTCGAGCATGCCTACGTCGCTGCTCTGCCTCGGGCTCGACTACAAGCGCGGCGGCTTCGTGGACCGGGCGCTCGAAGCGTTCAACGAAGTGCTGCGCCTCGATCCCGAGAACGAGTACGCGCTGGTGAACCTCGAGAAGCTCCACGAGGAGCAGCACCAGTGGCAGGAGGCGTACGAGGTCCGGCAGCGACTCGCCAAGCTGCCCTCCCCCGGCGCCGACGTCCGCAACAACCAGATCCTGGCGATTCCTGGAAAACGAGCTGGGCCTCGAGGCGCTCAAGCGGATGGACTACAAGACCGCGGCCGCGCGCTTCGCCGCCGCGATCGATCTCGACGCACGGAACCGTCCCGGCCTACCTGCACCTGGGCGACGTGCAGTTCTACCAGGGGCGTGCGTCCGAGGCGGCCGACGACCTGGGAGAAGCTGCTCGACGTCGCCCCGGACCGTGCGTATCTCGTGTTCGACCGGCTCGAGTCGGTCTTCGACGGGCGTTCCGGGCCGTCCGAGCGTTCCCCCGACTCTGCCGCCACCTGATCGCGCACAACCACCAGGATTGGCGCGCGCGGCTCGCGCTGGCCCGGCACCTGGCGGCGCACGGCGATCCCGCCGACGCGCTCGACGCTGCTCTTCGAAGCCCTCGCCAACAACCCGCATGCGGTCACCATCCACCAGGCCATCTGGCGGACGCTGCGGCAGCTGAATCTCGACACGTCGCTCGTCGACCGCTACGTGGAGCTCGCAGCCGAAGCGGTGTTCTACCTCGACCCGCACGTCTGCATCCGCTGCCGCTATCGCAGCACCGAGCTGCTCTGGCAGTGCCCGCACTGCCACGAGTGGAACACCTTTGTCGAGGATCGGATCGCGCCGGCCAAGGATGCGGAGGAAGCGGAGAACGTAGGGAATCCGACGTCGAACGGAGAACGTGAGAACGAAGAAGGAGAAGGGTTCAAGCAGTGCCGAGGTCCAAGTTCTGGGCCCTGCGAACAACTCGGCACCCGGAACTCGCCATGAGACTTCTATGTTCTCTTCTCCGTTCACGTTTTCCGTTCTGCGTTCTACGTTCTACGTTCGATTCAGAGTTCCCCGTTCGAACCGTTACTGTCCCGTCCCGAACACCCGCCACGCGAAGATGATCGTCGGCACGAACGCCAGGATGGCGACCGCCATGATCGGCCTGTGGAAGCTGGCGCGTGCCGGCGTCTCGCGTGGGTTCGCGAGCCGGCTGTGCCGCCAGCCGAACCCGCCGTAGATCATCAACCCGGCCTCCAGCCAGAGGATCAGCCGGAGCCACGTGTCCTTCGGCAACCCCCACATGACGTAGAGACACGAGAGCGCGCCCAGGATGCCAACGATCCAGGCGCCCGCATTGCCGCCGGGGACCTTGAACGGCCGCTCGATGGTCGGGTTGGCGACCCGGAGCAGCGGCACGCCGACGCAGACCAGCACGAAGGCGAGGAGCGTCCCGATGGACACCAGCTCGCCCACCAGGCTCATCGGCATGACGCCGCCGCAGAACGCCACGAAGCAGCCCGTCAGCATCGTGGCGATGTACGGGGTGCCGTGTTCCTTGTGGACCGCGCCGAACCACGGCAGCAGGCCGTCCTTGCTGATCGCGTAGAAGATGCGGGTCTGCCCCATCATCATGACGAGGATGACGGAGGTGAGCCCGGAGAGCGCTCCCAGCTTGATGAAGAACGTGAACACCGTCTGCGCAACCGGGGACCAGCCGCGCAGCACGACGATCCGGTCGATGCCGACCGCGATGGGATCCGGCACGCCCAGTTCCTTGAAGTTCACGACGCCGGTCAGCGTGATGGCGACCAGGATGTAGAGGATCGTGCAGATGACGAGCGACCCCAGGATGCCGATCGGCAGGTCACGCTTGGGATTCTTCGCTTCCTGCGCCGTCGTCGAGACGGCGTCGAATCCGATGTAGGCGAAGAAGACCACGCCGGCCCCCGTGAGGACGCCGTTGAGCCCCCACCCGTAGGCGTTCACCTGGTTCCCGTTCAGCGTGATCAACTCCTTCGCGGGAACCAGCGCGAAGATGCCCGTCGCCGCGTGGTTCACGAACAGGTTGTCGGTGGAGATCAGGCTGATGCCGAGACCGATGAACACCAGCACGATCGTGACCTTGACGACCACGATCAAGTTGTTGACGAAGGCGCTCTCTTTCATCCCCCGGTAGAGAATCGCCGCCACGACCAGGCCGATGAACGACGCGGGAATGTTCCAGAGCCCGAATGCCTTGGTGACGCCGTCGTTGAGCACGACCTGCTCCCAGGGCCCTTTCGTGAACCGGAGCATCGTGTCCGAGACGGGGATTCCCAGCGTCTTGTGCATCAGGCTGAGGAAGTAGCCCGACCACGAGGTGCTGACCGTCACCGCGCCGAACGCATACTCGAGGATCAGGTCCCAGCCGATGATCCAGGCGATGAACTCGCCCATCGTCGCGTAGCTGTAGGCATACGCCGATCCGGCCACCGGGATCATCGACGCCATCTCGGCGTAGCACACGCCCGCCAGCGCGCACAGCACGCCGCCGATCATGAAGCTGTACACGATCCCCGGGCCGGCGTAGTTGGCTGACGCGGTGCCAGTGAGCGAGAAGATGCCGGCGCCGATGATGGCGCCGATGCCGAGCATCGTGAGATTGAACGCCGTGAGCGTCCGCTTGAGCTGACCGCCAGCGTGCGCGCCGTGAACCGCCTCGCCGGCGAGCGGATCATTCGCGTCAGCGATCAGCTTATCCAGGTCCTTCTTGATGAACAAACCTGCCATGTGATGCGCCTCCGAACCAGAGCTGAAAAGTCGGTTGTCCCGGGCGGCGACTGCGCCCGGCGAAGGGGCGGCGCGCCATTATAGGCCGAAAAGCGCAGCCGTGGCCGGGATTCACCGCGGCGCCGAGAACCGCGCGCGACCGTCAATCACGGCACAGAGGGCATCCACCCGGCGGTCGGTCTCCGCGAAGGTCCCGCTCGTGTCCACCACGTCGGTCGCCCGCGCCTGCTTGTCGGCGATCGGCCACTGGGCGGCCAGCCGGGCCCGCGCCTCGGACTCGGCCAGGTTGTCGCGGCGCATCAGCCGCTGCAGCTGAAGCTCCGGCGCACACGCGGCGACGATGACCCGGTCGAACGCATCCTGATGGCCGGTCTCGAACAGGAGCGGGATGTCAGCCAGCACCCAGGCGGCGCCGGCCGCCCGGCGCGACCCGGCCCACGCGAAGATCCGCTCATAGACGCGGGGATGAACAATGGCCTCCAGGTCGGCGCGGGCGGCAGGATCCGCAAACACGAGCCGCGACAGCAACGGGCGGTCGACGCCACCGTCGGGGCCAAGGAAGGCGTCTCCAAACCTCAGCGCGATGGCGGCGGCAACCGGTGTGCCGGCCCCGAGCAGTTCGTGCACGACCGCGTCGGAGTCGATGGTCGGCACCCCGCGCGCCTCGATGCGCGCGCGCACGTAGCTCTTCCCGGTTGCGATGCCGCCTGTAAGGGCTACGAGGAGCATGTGGACGTTTCAGCGATTTTCGGGATCTTCCGATTTTGCGATTTGCGATACTCCCGTTCCGCTGCGCGGCTGCGACTGCTTCTCCGGTGCGTTCACGTTCCACCGAGCTCCGCGGCTGTCAATGTGTTCTTGAGCAGCATCGCGATCGTCAGCGGACCGACGCCGCCCGGCACCGGCGTGATCGCGCCGGCCACGTCCGCCACGCCCGGGTGCACGTCGCCGACGACGATCGAACCACGGCGCTCGAGGTCTGCGACCCGCCCGGACGCCGGGCCGAAGATGGCCGCCGCCACGTCTCGCTCGGTCACCCGGTTGATGCCCACGTCGACAACGGTCGCACCCGGCCTGACGAACTCCCGCGTGACGAAGGCCGTGCGGCCGATCGCCGCTACCAGGATGTCCGCGGTGGCCGCTATGGCGGCGAGGTCGCGCGTGCGTGAGTGGCAGATGGTGACCGTGGCGTGCCGGTGGAGCAGCAGGAGCGCAATCGGCTTGCCCACGATATCGCTGCGGCCGATGACGACGGCGCGGGAGCCGGCGATCGCCACGCCGGAGCGCTCGAGCAGTTCGATGATCCCGAGCGGCGTGCAGGGCACCAGCGTGGGCCGGCCCTGCACCAGCCGCCCGACGTTCTCCGGATGGAAGCCGTCCACGTCCTTGGCCGGGTCGACCGCGTCGAAGACCTGCTGCTCCGCCGTCGGCCCCATGGCCGACGGAAGCGGCGACTGGACGAGAATGCCGTCGTGAGCCGGGCTGGCGTTGAGGCGCGCCACGGTCGCCAGGAGCGAGGCAAGCGTGGCGCTGGCCGGCAGCCGTTCGAGGTCCGCCCGCAGTCCCGTCTCCCCCGCCGACTTCAGCTTGTTGCGAACGTAGATGTCCGACCCCGGGTCGTCGCCGACGAGCACAATACCGAGCCCGGGCGGCCGTCCGCGCGCGGCGGTAAACGCCGCGACACGGGGCTGCAGTTCCGCGCGGATCTCGCGCGCCGTCGCGGTGCCATCCAGGACACGGGCGGACATGGACCTCCTCAGGGCTAAGAACGCCTTCCGCTCACTGGGCGGCGATCTCCAGGCCCTTGAGCAGCTCGGGCGGGCCGAGCACGACGAGTTGATCGCCGGCGCGCATGACGGCGTCCGGCGGGGGATTGAACTCCATGCGGCCATCGAGCCGGCGGATCCCGACCACGATCACGCCAAAGCGCTGGCGGAGGTTGGCGTCGACGATCGAACGATCGACCAGGAGCGACGAGGCGGCGATGCTGACCTGCTCCATTGCCAGCTCGAGGTTCTCGGAGCTGGTCGCCAGCTGGACGAAGTCGACGACGGCCGGCCGCAGCGCGGTCTGTGCGATTTGGGTCGCGCCAATCTGGTAGGGCGAGATGACGCGCGTCGCGCCCGCCTTGAGCAGCTTGCGCTCGGCGTCCTCGGAGTCGGCGCGCGCGATCACGAGCAGGTTCGGGCGCAGCCCCCGGGCCGAAAGGATCGTGTAGACGTTCTCCGCGTCGCTGCCAAGCGCGGCGATCAGGCCGCGCGCCCTGTCGATCCGGAGCTTGGTCAGCATGTCCTCGCGGCTCGCGTCGGCCTGCACGGCGAGGTAGCGCTTCACGAGCATGTCGTGCACCGCCTCGGGGTCGCGGTCGATGACGACAAACGGCACGTGCTGGCGCGAGAACTCGTCCGCGACGATCATGCCGATTCGACCGCCGCCGCAGACGATGAAGTGGTCTTTGAGTTCGTCAATCATATGGCTGCGGTGGCGCTCCTCGGAGCGGGGGTGCAGGCGGCTGTCGATGATCTCGGCGGCGACCAGTGTGAAGGCGTAGAAAGCCGCCCCGACGCCGCCGATGAGGAGGAGCGAGGTGAACACCTGCCCCGCGCGGGACAGGTGGTGCACTTCTTCGTAGCCCGCGGTCGTGATGCTGATCACCGTCATGTAGAACGCGTCCCACGCGTTCCACCCCTCGATCAGCACGTATCCGGCCGTACCGACAGCGAGCACGAGGGCCAGCAGCGTGACGGCGAGGCGGAGTTGGCGTGTCCGCAGTTGCTGCTGGTCGTCGGCCATAGAGCGTGAATTATAGACTCGCTCGCTGATCGGGCGCTTCATTGGAGGCGCTCCACGTAGGCGCGGACGCGAGCTTCCGGGTCGCCGGTGGCGAACAGGTCGGAGATGACTGCCACCGACGAGGCGCCGGCCGCCAGCACCTCGCGTGCCCGGTCGAGCGTGATGCCGCCGATGGCGACAATCGGCGGGGCTTCTCCCAGGACAGCCCGCGCGTAGCGGACGAGGTCGAGTCCGACGGCCTCGTAGCCGGTGTCCTTCGTACGGGTGCCGTAGACGGGCCCCACGGCGACGTACGCGGCCGCCTGGCCGGCAGCTGCATCGACTTGCGCGGTGGTGTGGGTGGAGACGCCGACGAGCGGGAGGCCGGGAAAGGTGCGGCGCACGTCCGCCACGCGCAGGTCTTCCTGCCCCACGTGTACGCCGTCCGCGCCCGCCATCGCCGCCACGTCGGCGCGGTCGTTGACGACGACCAGCGCGCCGTGCGCCCGCGCGTCCGCCACGACGTCCTCGCTCATCGCCAGGAAGGCGGCGCTCCCAGCCTGCTTGGCGCGGACCTGCAGCAGCCGGGCCCCGCCGCGGAGGCAGGCCCGAGCCAGGTCCGGGACGCTCCACCCGTGCCGGGCGGCAACGTCGGCGTCGACGATGGCGTAGAGGCGCGGAAAGAAGAGTGACACGGGACTAACGGAAAACGGAAAACGGAAAAAGGCCGCTTCGCGGCCCATGCGTGGCGCTTGCGCGACGGGCATCTGGTGTTTCAATTCTCCGTTTTCAGTTCTCCGTTGACAGGCGCCAGCCGTTACACCGCTTCCGCCAGCTTCTTCTCGCCCGGCGCCTGGGGCATGAAGCGGTTCATGAAGGAGGTGCTCATGCGGCCCGCCTGGAAGTCCGCATCGTTGACGATCTTCAGCTGCAGCGGCACGTTCGTCTTGATGCCCTCGATGACCGTCATCTCGAGCGTCCGGCGCATGCGCGCGATCGCTTCCTGGCGGTCGCGGCCGTACGTCATGATTTTGGCGATCATCGAGTCGTAGTAGGGCGAGATGGTGCACTCCGAGTGCGCGGCCGTGTCCACCCGGACGCCGGGCCCGCCGGGAAGCGCGAAGACGTGGATCGTGCCGGGCGACGGCGCGAAGGTGTCCGGATCCTCGGCGTTGATGCGGCATTCGATCGCGTGCCCCGAAAACGTGATCTCGCTCTGCTTGAAGGACAGCCGCTCCCCCGCCGCAACCCGGATCTGTTCCTTCACGATGTCCACGCCCGTCACCAGCTCCGTGACGCCGTGCTCCACCTGCAGGCGGGTGTTCGCCTCCATGAAATAGAACTTCCCGTTGGCGTCGAGGAGGAACTCGAAGGTGCCGGCGTTCGTGTACTGGACGGCGCGGGCTGCGTCCACGACGATACCGCCCATCTTCCGCCGGAGCTTCTCGGTCAGCGCGGGCGACGGCGACTCTTCGATCAGCTTCTGGTGACGCCGCTGGATCGAGCACTCACGCTCGCCGAGGTGAACGACGGCGCCGTGGTGGTCGCCGAGGATCTGGAACTCGATGTGCCGCGGCGACTCGAGGTACTTCTCGAGGTACACGTCCTTCACGGCAAACGCCGCCTCGGCCTCGCGCTGCGCCGTCCTGAATGCCTGCGTCAGCTCGCCCGCGTTCGCCGCGACGCGCATGCCGCGCCCGCCGCCGCCGGCGGTCGCCTTGACGAGCACCGGGTAGCCGATCTCCTTGGCGATCTTGAGCGCCTTCTCGTCGCTCTCGATGATCCCCTCGCTGCCGGGCAGCACCGGCACGCCCGCCTTCCGCATCACGCGCCGCGCCCGCGCCTTGTCGCCCATCAGGCGGATGACGCGCGGATCGGGGCCGATGAACTTGATGTGGCATGCCTCGCACACCTCGGCGAGGTACGCGCTCTCGGAGAGGAAGCCGTAGCCGGGATGGATCGCATCGGCGCCGGTGATCTCCGCGGCGCTGATCACCGCGGGGACGTTGAGGTAGCTGCTGCCCGGGCGTGGCGGCCCGATGCACACGTCCTCGTCCGCAAACCGCACGTGGAGCGAGTTCTCATCCGCCTCCGAGTAGACGGCGACGGTCTTGATGCCCATCTCCCGACAGGCATGAATGACGCGCAGGGCGATTTCACCGCGGTTGGCAATGAGGATCTTCTTGAACATCGGTGGCTACCTGGCCTTGATGGCGAACAGCCGCTCGCCGAACTGCACCGGCTGGCCGTTCTCGACGTAGACCTTCACCACGGTGCCTTCGTACTCCGAGTCGATGTTGTTCATCATCTTCATCGCCTCGATGATGCACAGCGTCTGGCCCTTCCGGACGACGTCGCCCACCTGGACGAACGCGGGCGCGCTCGGCTCGGGCGCCCGGTAGAAGGTGCCGACGATCGGCGACTTCACCACGGCCAGCTCGGTATCGACCTCGATCTCGGTGTCCGCCGTCCCGGGGGCGGCGGCTGGCATCGGGGCGGGGCCCGGAAGGGCGCCGGCGGCCGCCGCAGCCGCGGGGACAGCGGCCGCGTGCTGGACGACCACCTGGCTGTCCTTCTTGATCCGCACCTTGAGGCCGTCGCCTTCCAGTTCGAGCTCGGTCAACTCGTGCTCGCGCACCAGTTCCAGGATCTGCTTCAGCTCGTCCAACTTGATCATCGTCAGCGCTCCACCAACTCGCGCGGCGCCTGCGTCAGCACCTCGCACCCCTCCGGGGTCACCAGCACGTCGTCCTCGATCCTGACGCCGCCCCATCCGGGGAGATAGGCGCCGGGCTCGATCGTGAAGACCATCCCCGCCTGCACCGGGGCCGAGCCCGACGCGGCCCCCCCGGCCGCACCCTCCGCGCCCGGCCGGGCGCGGGTGATGCGCGGCTCTTCGTGCACTTCGATCCCCAAGCCGTGGCCGGTGCCATGGCCGAACGCCTCGCCCAGGCCGGCGGCCTCCAGGACCACGCGCGCCGCGCGGTCGATGTCGCACGCCGGCACGCCTGGACGGACCGCCTCGATGGCCGCCTGCTGCGCGCGCCGCACCGCGTCGAACACGCGCCGGGATTCGGCGTTCGCCTGCCCGACCGCCACGGTGCGCGTCATGTCCACGCAGTACCCGTCCATCACGCCGCCGAAATCCAGCACGACGAGGTCGCCCCGGGCCATCACCCGATCGCCGGCCGTTGCGTGAGGCCTCGCGCCGTTCGGGCCGGATCCGACAATGGTATCAAAAGCCGGCCTGGAAAAGGCCGAGCTTCTCATGGCTGCCTCGATTGCCGCCGCGACGTCCCGCTCACGGCGGCCTGGCGCCACCTGCTCGATGATCCCGGGTACCAGCGCGGAGAGCGCGCGAGCGGCCCGCCGCAGCACGGCGATCTCGTGTGCGTCCTTGGTCCGCCTCAGGTTCTCCACCAGCCCCGTGGTCGGTTCCAGCACGATGGCCGCCGGTACGCGCGCGCGCAGCCACGCGTGCCTCGCCACCGACAGGTCCTCCGACTCGAAGCCGGCGCTGCGCGGCCCAACGGACTTCAGCAACCGGGCGAGTGTCTCGTCGTAGCTCCCGTTGACCGCGACGACTTCGGTGCCGGGCGACGCCCACGCCGACGCCAGCAGTTCGTTGGCGTCGGTGAGGTAGCGGAAATCGAGGACGAGGAAGACGTTCGAGGCGGTGAGCACGAGAAGTCCGGCGCTTCCCGCAAAGTTCGTCAAGTAGAAGATGTTTGGCAGGCGCGTGACAACCAGCGCGTCGCAGCCGGCCGACGCGACTGCCTCGCGAAGGCGAGCCTGGCGCGCGCCGAGCAGGACCGACGGGGCGAGGAGCATGGAAGAAGGCTCTGGGCTCTGGGCTCTTTTGGGCTCTGGGATCTCGGCTGAGGGCTTCAGGCTCTACGCTCTCGGCCGAGAGCCGACCGGCGCCGGGTGCCTGGAGCCCAAAGCCTGGTGCGCGGGATTATACGCGAGGCGGGATCGATCAGGCCCGGCGCTGTCGTTCCGAGATGATGGTCTCGAGCCAGCGCTCGAGCGCATCGACCTGCGGCCGGCTGCCGTTGTCCTCGTTCGCGGAAGCCGCATCGGGCCCGGTTTCCACGTCGGGATCGGCGGCCGCCTCCACGGGCGGCTCGGTCGCCAGGTGAAGCGGCTCCTCGGCGGGCGCCTCGGGTGCTTCATCGGGGTCGGGTGCTGGCTCGGAGTCGAGTGCTGGCTCGGAGTCGAGTGCTGGCTCGGGGTCGAGTGCCGGCTCGGGGTCGAGTGGCGGAGTCAGGTCGAGTGCTGCCCCGGCGTCTTCGACTCGAGGCGCCCCGGTTGCCGGAATGCCGCCGGTTGCCGGAACGTCGTCCGGGAGTTGAACGATGGCGGCGGCCTCTTCGGGCCAGGGGAATGCTTCCTCGCTGGCGGCGACCGGCAAGGCGTCGACCGCGACCACCTCCAGGTCGAGCACCGCCACGCCGCCGTCGGTGTCGCCGGCCTGCGCGACGTCTGGCATCGACAGGTTCAGGAAGGCGTCCTTGACCTCCTGGAACGAGAGGCCGTCCACGACGATCGGCGCCGACGTCTTCGGCTCGAGTTCCTTGGCGATCTGCTCGACGAGGTGCTGCAGCTCGGGATCGTTGTGGGCGAATTCGAGCGCGGTCCGGTAGTGGGCGAGCGCTTCCTGCAGTTCGCCCCGCCGGTGGTGGATCTCGGCCAGGCCGCGGAGGGCGGCCAGGTTTTCCGGCGCCGCCCGCAGCACCTGTTTCAGCTCCTGCTGGGCGGCATCCAGGGCGTCGGTCTCGAGGTAGGAGCGGCCGAGGGTCACCCGCGCCGAGAGATACCCCGGGTGGTGCGCGAGGCCGTTCTCGCACGTCTCGATCGCCTCGTGGTACCGCCCGGCACGCCGGTACTCTTCGGCCAGCTGGGCGAAGGCGATCGACGCCGGGTCGCGCTGCACCCGGCGCCGGAGTTCCTCGATGCGGGAGGTGTCTGCCACGGTTCGTCCTGTTCAGTGCCCGCCTACGGGGTGACTGTCACTATGAGCATCGCCGTCGCGGAGCCCCCGGCGTCGTCGGTCACCGTCAGCTTCAGCAGGTAATTGCGCGCCACGCCCCAGTCGTGGTACGAACGCATCCCTTCCTTCACGGTCCCGTCACCAAAGTCCCAGACGTAGCGGACGATCGTCCGGCCGGCCGCGGCCGTTGAGACGGAGCCGTCGACAAACGCATCCTGGAGCGCCTTCGGCGACGTGGGCGTGATCATGATGACCGGTGTCAGCACCTCGCCGGGCGGCGTGATGATGCCGGACGGGACCAGGCGGATGTCCACCGTCCGTGGCACCGAGTTCGCGAAGTCCGTGCCGACGGGTGTCACCGCCAGGCTGATGACGGTGTCCGTCGACGCGATCGACGCCGGCGGCGCGGTGTACACGACAACCGCCTGGCCATCGCTGCCGGTGGTGATGTTGTGCTGCGACAGCACGCCGAAGTCGGCGGTCTTCCCGCTGGCGAGGATCTCCACACGGCAGGAGACGTTCCTGGCCGGCTGACCGTTGCCATCCCGGGCGAACACCGTGAGCCTCGACTGAGACGCCCCGTCCTGCGTCAGGATGTCGGGTGACGCCTGGAGCGTCAGCGAGAGGCTCAGTTCCGACGGACCCGACAGCGGCGGCGCCGACGTGGTCTTCGTGCTGCAGGCGGTGACCGCGGCGGCCGCGGCCGCCAGGAGAACGAACGTTCGAAGTGCTCTGGCCATATGCTGTCCCCGAATCACTGGTTCGCTTACTGCGCGTCGGCCCAGTCGGCGAAGTTCACGGAGATTTTCGCGGTCGCGGTGACGGCATTGCCCGTCTGGTCGTGGCCGTAGAAGGTCACCTCGGCGATCGTCGAGATCAGCAGCGAGCCTCCCATGTTGCGCAGCGCCATGAGCGGCGCCTCGGCCTTCGCCTGCGCCCGGACAAGGATGAAGCCCAGCGAGACCGACGACGCGCCGACTGTCCCGGTCAAGCCGCCGTCGAAGGCGTAGGGCACGTCGACGCCCTGCGTGCTGCGGCCGTCGCTGCGCACGTAGTTCACGTGGTAGCGCTCGAGCGTGACCAGGTTGTTGGCGGTCGGCTCGGTCGGACTCAGCGTCGTCCCGATGTCTTTCAAGGCCAGGTGCACCGCGACCGAGGCCATGTCCTCGTAGATCGACCCCTTCGTCTGGACGTCCGACTCGAGGACGTCCTTCATGGTGGTCGACGTCCCGGCCGCGGCCTGGAGGCGATCGATGACGAGGTAGCCGGGCGACTTGCCCTGGCGCACCGTCTCGCTGCACGCCGCTGACGCCACCAGCGCCACGGCGACCAGCGCCGCTCTCACCGCTTGACGATATCCCCTGTAATTCATCGCAGTCCCTCGTTTACTCGTGCTGGTGCTGTCGGTGCCGGGCTACATCTTGAGGATGCGAGGCGTGATGAAGATGAGCAGCTCGCGGCTCGAATCGTTCACCGCATCACGCTTGAAGAGCCAGCCGAGCAGCGGGATCCGGGAGAGGCCGGGCGTCGCGTCGGTGGCGGCCTGTTCCTCGCTCACGTAGATGCCGCCGATGACCGTCGTGTCGCCGTCCTTCACGAGCACCGTCGTCCTCGCCCGCTGCGTGTCGATCGGCGGGATCTGGTTGGGCCCCGCGGCCCGCGCGTAGTTGGGTGACCCGTTCTCCAGCGTGATGTTCATCACCACCGTGTTCGACGCGGTGATCTGCGGGGTGACCTTGAGCGTGAGCGCCGCGTCCTTGAAGGTGACCGTGACCGTGTTGTTCGCGATGGTCTGGATCGGAATCTGCGTGCCCTGCATCACCTCCGCCTCGACGTTGTTCTGCGTCGAAACGCGCGGCGTGGAGAGGATCCGGCCCTTGCCCGTCTTCTCGAGGGCGGTCAGCGCGACGTCGAGGTTGAACGCGCCGTTGACGCTGCCGAGCGCGATGCCGATGGCGCTGGTCGGCGCCCTCGCCGCGAGGTCCACGGCGGTCGGCGTCACCGCGGTGCCCGACCCTTGCACGCCACCGGTGCGGCCGCCACCCTGGACGCTGCTCGGGAAGGCGAGGCCGGTCGTGTTGCCGAGCTCCGGCGACATGCGCCCCAGGATCCCCCACTGCACGCCGATCGCCCGCGCGAACTCGCGGGTCGTCTGGACGATGCGCGCCTCGATCTCCACCTGGGGCTGCGGCCGGTCGAGCGAGGCCAGCAGCGTGCGGGACGTCTCGATGCCGTTCGGCAAATCGCTGATGATGAGGGTGTTCGTCCGGTTGTCCACCTGGACGTCGCCGCGCTTGGTGAGCGCGCTCGTGAGCAGCGCCTTGACGTCCTCGGCCTTCGCGTAGCTGAGCGTGTGGGTGATGACCTTCAGCTCGCCCGACAGCGCCTGCTCCTCGAGCAGCTTGCGGCGCTGGGCTTCTTCCTCGGCGAGGACGGTGAGCGGCGCCACCCGGACGATCGTCCCGTCGGCCACCCAGCCAAGCTTGTTGGCCCGGAGAATGATGTCGAGCGCCTGGTCCCAGGGCACATCGCGCAGGGCGACGTCCACGGTGCCCTGCACCGCCGGGTCGATCACGATGTTCAGACCGGTGTCCACGGAGAAGATGCGCAGGACCGACCGGAGGTCCGCTCCCTGGAAGTCCAGGCTGATCGGGTGCCCGCTGTACTGACGGCCGGCCGTCGGCTGGCCAATCGACGCGCCCTGCATCCCCGGGGGCAGCTGGACTGGCGGCATCGCCGGCGTGGCGGCGGGCGCCGGCTTCGGGGGCGGCGGGGGCGCGGGGCTCTCGATCGCCTTCTCTGCGGGCTTCTCGGCCGCGGGCTTCTCGGCGGCGGCCTGCGCAGGCTTGGTCGCAGGCGGCCGCGCGGCGCGCGGTTTCGGAGCGGCAGCGGGCGCCGCCGGCGCGGGAGCCTTGGTCGCGGAAGCCTTCGCCACCGGGGGGGCCGCCTTGGGTGCCGGCGCCTTCGCGGCGGGCAGGGCGACCGTTTCACCGCCGGCGTCGCCGAGCACGACCTTCAGGTCGTTGCCGGCGGGTTCGAGCCGGAACGTGACCGGGCCGGCCAGGTCGAACACGACGCGCGTGACGAGCGGCTTGGCGCTGTGGGTAGCGACGCGAATCCGCTGGATTGGCCCCTTGTTGATGGGGGTGGCGGCGGCAACCGCGGTCGTCACGCCATTGAAATCCAGCACGAGGCGGTACGGCTTCTCCCGCGTCAACTCGCTCGAGGTCGGAGCCAGCGGGCCGCTCCCCTTCAATGTCACTTCCACGGGCCCGGCTGCCGATGTGCTGATGGCCTCGATGCGGACGGCGCCCTGCGGGTCCGGCTCGGCCGCGCCCGGCGGCGTCGCCGCTGCCGGCTGCGATGCCAGGGCACGGGCCGCCTCCGGGGCGACATTCACCTGGATGGTGTTCCGCTCGCTGCGCACCTCGGGCACCCCGGGCGCCGTGAGGAGCAGCCGCACGCGGGCGACCGGCACGCCGTCCGAGGCGCGCGCGTCTTCCAGCGTCACCGCGGCCACGCCCCCGATGGGCGCCGATGCCAGGTGGTTGACCGCGCCGGCCGTCGTCGCGTTCCGCAGGTCCACGAGGACCGTCAGCGGGTCGGGACGGGTGGTCGCGTAGGCCACGGGCTCGGAGGCCTCTATCAACACCGACGTGCCCAGCGCCCCGGTCGTAGCCGTGACCGTGCTCAAGCGAGCCCGTGGCGCCGCCGCGTCCCCGGCCGCCGCGCCGCCGGCCACCACGCTGGCCGCCATCAGGATCGCAAGCGCCGCCCACCTGGCCGGCCCAAACCCGGCCCGCGCGCGCGCGCGTCCCCGTTCCACGCTAGATGAGAGCGTCCTGTTGTGCCGCATCTACTTGACCTCTTCGACCACCCGCAACGTCTTGCGGATTTCCCGCTGCTTGGTAAGCGACAACGGGTCGTTCACTTCCTGGAGGATCAGCAGGCTGTCCGCGGTGATGGCCCTGATGACGCCGTCCGCCAACCGATCGTTCGTGTGCGCGATGTACGGCCGCTTCGCGTCGGGCCCCTGCACGATCGCGAGATACGCGCCACGGCTTTCCAGGATGCCCTTGAGAATCAGATCGCTCGCGAAGATGCCGCGCAGCCCTTCGAGCCGCGGCTGGCCGTCCTTCCGGTCGGAGCCCCGGCCCACGAGGCTCACGAACGGGTCCCGCCGGCCCTCTGGCCGGTAGCTGTATGCGTCGGTCGTCGGGGGCGGGGCGGGGACGGCCGCGGGAGCGGACGGGCGGGTGGCCGGGCGGGCTGCCTGCGCCCGGGCGGCCACCGCCGCGCCGCCGACCACCACCACCGCGGCCAGCACGATGTGCGAGGCCTTCATGGAATTCCTGGTCACCGCACACCTCCCGCCGCCGGCTTCGCGGCCGGGGTCCGCCCGGCCGGCTTGCCCGGGGGCCCGTCGGGCGGCGCGGGCTTGTTCTCGAGGAGCACGAAGGTCGTCGCCACGAAGTCCGCGGTGATCGTGGAGTTCGGCTCCTGCTTGTCCTTCCCTTTGATCGCGATGTTCCCGATGTGGATGATGCGCGGGAACTTGCTGACCCGGTCGAAGAACAGGCCGAGGTTGTGGTAGGCGCCGTCGATCTCGAGGTTGATCGGCACCTCCGCGTGCAACTGCTTGGTGATGGGCGCCGGCGCCGGCTTGAAGATCCGAATCTGCAGGTTCGACTGCAGCGCGAGCGTGTGCAGCCGCCGCAACAGGTCGCCCACGTCCTTTTCTTCCGGCAGCACGTTCTTCAGCGTCTCCAGCCGCGTCTCCAGCTCGCCGACCTCGGCGCGGAACTGCGGCAGCCGCAGCGCGATCGCCTGGCTCTTGCGGATGTCCGCCTGCAGCGCCTCGAGCTTCTTCTGGCGCTGCGCCATCTCGTCCTGCATGGGCGACGCGTACAGGTAGAAGAACGCGGCGACGCCGGCGACCGACAGGGCCAGGAACGCCCCGATCTGTCCGTACCACGGCAGCTTGGTCAGTGTCACAGCCACGTCTTGCCCCCCGCTAAGTCCTGAGCGCACGAGCACGTTGCCTGGCTCATGTGCCGAAGGACTACGACTTCGGTGTCGCGATCGTCGCCTTCACCGAGAAGCGGATCACGTCCACGCCGCCCGGCGCCCGCTGTCCCTGGTCCACCTGCGACTCGATGATCTCGACCGGTTTGTTGAAGTAGCCACCGAGCTTCGAGGTTGCCGACAAAGTCCGACAGCGCGGGCAGCGCCGTGCACCGGCCGCTGATCACCAGCTCTTTGCCCGTCTGCTTGATCTCGCTCAGCCACAGCAGGTCCGGCAGGCTGCGGCTGATCTCGTCGAGCAGGTGCACCGGGCCCGGTCTGGCCCTTGCGCAGATCCTCGATGAGGGCCACGCGCTCCTGGAGCTGCGCTTTCCGCGTCTCGAACTGCTTGACCTGGAGGATCAGCGTCTGGAGGCGTGCTGCCTCGCGCTGGCCGGTGGCGATATCCTCCTCGATCCGGCGCGTCTGCTTCCCCAGCGTCCAGTACCACCAGCCGACGCCGAGCCCGGTGAGGACCAGGATCAGGCTGCACGCGACGGTGATCTTCTGCTGCGTCGCCTGGATGCCGCTCAGCGGCCGCCGCTTCCCGCGATCGCGTTCAACGGCAAGAAGGTTGATTCGAATCATCGGTCGCCCGCCCGTCTGAGCGCCAACCCCACGGCCACGGTGGACACCGGGGCCACCTCGGCGAGGTGCTCGATCCCGAATTTTCGCGCGTCGATCTGGACCTTGCGGAACGGGTCGAACCGCTCGACCGGCGTCCCGAAGCGGTCGGCCAGCATTTCGCCGAACCCTTCCACCCGCGAGGTGCCGCCGCTGACCAGGATCCGGTCGATCCGCTCGGACGCCGCGGTGGCCTTGAAGAAGTCGAAGGTCTTCTGGATTTCGAGGAGCAGGTTCTCGGTGACGGCCCGGAGGATGGGATGCACGTCCGCCGGCCGCGCGCCCGACAGGGCGTCACCCTTCTTCAACCGCTCGGCGCTCGTCGAACGGCAGGTTCAACTCCTTCTGCACGGCCTCGGTGTAAGCGTTGCCGCCCATCGAGATGTCGCGCGTGAAGAGCGACTGCTCGCCGCTGACGATGTTGATGTTGATCGCGCTGGCCCCGGCATTCAGCAGGACGACGACGGCTCCCGGGTCGGGGTCGTAGTTTGCCTCGTAGGCGTTCTGCACGGCGAACGCGTCGACGTCGACGACCACCGGCTGGCGGCCCGCCTGGCGGATCACCTCGGTGTAGTCGGCTGATCTTCTCCTTCTTGGCGGCCACCAGCAGGACTTCCATCCCTCCCCGATTCTCGGCCGCGGCCGCGGGGGTGAGAATCTGGTAGTCCAGGTTGACGTCCTGGATGTCGAAGGGAATGTACTGCTCCGCCTCCCAGTAGATCGACTCGGCCAGCTCCGCCTCGGTCATCACCGGAAGGTTGATCTTCTTGACGATGACGGAGTTGCCGGACAGGGAGGCGACCACCTCGCGGGTCTTGATCTTGCGGCTGTCGAGCAGGCGCCGGATGGCTTCGGCGACCGCGCCGGCGTCGATGATGGCGCCGTCGACGATGGTGTCGGACGGCACCGGCTCGCTCCCGAAGGCGACGACCTTGTAGGAGCGGCCTGAGGGTCGCAGCTCGACGGCCTTGACCGCGCTGGACCCGATGTCGAGGCCAACGACTGGCTTGGGTTTGCCAAACACGCGAGTGTCCTCTTCTGCGAATCCGAAGAACTGCTGGCGGGGCGGCTGCACGCTAACAGAACAGCTGGGGTGTGTCAATTTCGGTCACGCCCCGCGTCCCGCCTCCCCGTCCTCTCTTTTCCCGTCCGGGCCCAAGATGGGCTGGCCGGAAACGGCCGAGTCTTGCGCAATCGAAGTGCCAGGGCGTTTGCTGCTTGAAATACTGTGCTTTACGGCGTTTCGCGCCCCGCCCTCTGCCCGTCGCCGTCTGCCCTGAGGGCCCAATCGCACAGCTTTGACCGGCCGATTACGAAACTGTCATTGGCACTCAACTGGCTCGCATCCCTGTTATCGGCATGGGTTACGGGAAACCACAGGGCATGGACGGGCTTGGAGGGCGACGAAGTGTGCAATTACGGAACGGGGTGCATGAGTGCAGAGTACACGAGGTGTAGAAAAGGTGCAGGGGCGGCATCAATCGAAGGCGCACCGGGCCGTCCGCACCCGGCACCCCTATGCACGGCGAGCGTCAACGACCACGGACCCTCTTGCCTGCCGAACCGTTGACAGGAACAGACAAGGTGGTTATCATTTGGGTTTGCGCTCGTTTCAAAGACACCGACAGGGAACGCTCAATGCGCACGTTTACGGCAAGTTCCAAGGACATCGCGCGGCAGTGGCACGTGATTGACGCCGGGGACATGGTTCTCGGGCGGATCGCCACCGTCGCGGCGAAGCTGCTGCAGGGAAAGCACAAGCCGACCTACACTCCCTTTCTGGATACCGGCGACCACGTGATCGTGATCAACGCCGCGCAGGTCAAGCTGACGGGCCGGAAGGACGAGCAGAAGCTGTATCGGTATCACAGCGGCTACGAGGGTGGCCTCCGCGAGGAGCGGGCGAAGGACGTTCGCCAGAAGAACCCCGTGCGGCTGGTCGAAGAGGCGATCCGGGGCATGCTGCCGAAGACCAAGCTCGGCGACGCGATGTACCGGAAGCTCAAGGTCTACCGCGGCGCGGATCACCCGCATGCCGCACAGAAACCAACCCAGTTCAAGGTGGCTTAACTTGGCAGTCATCCAGTATTACGGGACCGGGCGGCGAAAGACCTCGGCAGCCCGCGTGTTCCTCCGGCCCGGCAAGGGCGGCATCACCATCAACCGCCGGGAATTTGACAACTACTTCCCCACCGAGGCGCTGCGGGTGCAGGTGCGCCAGCCGCTGCTGCTCACCGAGACGGCCGACAAGTTCGACATCCTGGCCACCGTGGCCGGGGGCGGCGTCGCCGGGCAGGCGGGGGCCATCCGCCTGGGCATCGCGCGCGCGTTGATCGAGTACAACGCGGAACTGCGCGGCCGGCTGAAGAAGGAAGGGCTCCTCACGCGCGACGCGCGGGCGAAGGAGCGCAAGAAGTACGGCATGGCTGGCGCGCGCAAGCGCTTCCAGTTCAGCAAACGTTAACCGGTTCTTTATTCTCACTGGAGGAAGCTTGGCCGGGATCGCCATGAAGGAATTGCTGGAGGCGGGGGTTCACTTCGGCCACCAGACCAAACGCTGGAACCCGAAAATGAAGCAGTTCATCTTCGGGGAACGGAACGGCATCTACATCATCGACCTCGGCAAGACCGCAAAGCTGTTCCGCGATGCCGAGGAGTTCGTCACGCGCATCGCGTCGGATGGCGGCACGGTCCTGTTCGTCGGCACCAAGCGCCAGGCGCAGGACGCGATTGCCGAGGAGGCGCAGCGCGCGGGGATGTACTTCGTGAACCAGCGGTGGCTTGGCGGCCTGCTGACCAACTTCACGACGATCCAGCGGAGTCTCGGCCGGCTTGAAGGAGCTGGAGGCGATGGCCACCGACGGGCGCTACGAGACGCTGTCGAAGAAGGAGATCGCGAAGATCGAGAAGGAGAAGAAGAAGCTCCAGAAGAACCTCGACGGCATCCGCCTGATGACCAAGCTGCCCGACGCGGTCTTCATCGTGGACACCCACAAGGAGAAGATCGCCGTCGACGAGGCGCGGAAGCTGAAGATCCCCGTCATCGGCGTGGTCGACACGAACAGCGACCCCGACGAGGTGGACTTCGTCATCCCGGGCAACGATGACGCGCTGCGCGCCATCCGCCTGTTCTCGTCCCGGCTCGCCGATGCCATCGTGACCGGGCGCGGCCTGCGCCAGGCGGGCCACGCCGAGGCAGCCGGCGACGCCGAGGACGCGGCCGATGCGCAGCGCGGCGCCCGCTCGACGCGGCGCCCGCGGCCGGAGCACGCACCGACGCCCGCCGCGTCGGCCTAGATTCGACAGGGTATCGGGAACAGAGGGTATCGGGAACCTTTTCTCGGTGGGAGCAAGGTTCCGATACCTCCGAGCCCGCGACCTTCGCTGTCTTTCGCCGGCCAGGGTTCTTTCCGGCCGGCTTTTTTACGTACACGGAGAACGACCATGGCAATGGCAATCACGGCGGAACAGGTGAAGGCGCTGCGCGAGAAGACCGGCGCCGGGATGATGGAGTGCAAGGCAGCCCTCACCGAGGCCAACGGCAACCAGGAAGAGGCGATCACGTCCTCCGCAAGCGCGGGCTCGCGCAGGCCGCCAAGCGGTCCGGCCGCGCCACCAAGGCGGGCGCGGTGGGCACCTACGTGCACATGCCGGTCGCCGAGGGCACCGGCGCGTTCGGCTTCGCCAAGCTGGGCGTGCTGGTGGAGGTGAATTGCGAGTCGGACTTCGTGGCCAAGACCGAGGACTTCAAGACGCTCGTCAAGGAACTGGCGATGCAGGTGGCGGCCGCGGACCCCAAGTTCGTCAGCCGCGACCAGGTCCCCGGCCGACGCGCTCGAGAAGGAGAAGGAAATCTTCCGCGCGCAGTTCGCCGAGTCGGGCAAGCCGGCGAACGTCATCGAGAAGATCATCGAGGGCAAGCTGGACAGCTACTACGAGCGCATCTGCCTGCTCGATCAGCCCTCGGTGCGCGACGGCTCCGTGAAGGTCTCGCAGATGGTGGCGGCCGCGGTGGCCAAGACGGGCGAGAACATCACCGTGGGACGCTTCGCGCGCTTCAAGCTCGGTGAGTCGGTCGAGTAGCGCGCTTCGCGCGTCCGAAGTGAGAACGTCGAACCGGGAAGTGAGAACTGGGAACAGGTCCTGCCTGCAGGTGGGGTCGTTCCCAGTTCTTGTTTTGCGGCTGGCCTTTCGTGTTCTCAGTTCTGACTTCTAACTTCTCAGTTCACGCGTCCGTCTGCGTCTCCGAGCTATAATCGCGGGACATATGGACTCCCCTTCCGGCGCGCCTCCCTACCGTCGCGTCCTCCTCAAACTCTCCGGCGAAGCGCTGATGGGCGAGCAGACGTTCGGCATCGACCCCGCGGTCGCGTCGCGCATTGCGAAGGACGTCGCCGAGGTCCACGCCCTGGGCGTCGAGGTCGCGCTCGTCATCGGCGGCGGGAACATCTTCCGGGGTGTCGCGGCGAGCGCGCGCGGCATGGACCGCGCCACGGCCGACTACATGGGCATGCTCGCCACCGTGCATCAACGCGCCTGGCGCTGCAGGACGCGCTGGAGCACGAAGGCGTGACCACGCGGACGCTGACGGCCATCGAGATGCGGGCGATCGCCGAGCCCTTCATCCGGCGTCGCGCCGTGCGCCACCTCGAGAAGGGCCGCGTGGTCATCTTCGCGGCCGGCACCGGCAACCCCTATTTCACGACCGACACGGCGGCGGCGCTGCGCGCGATGGAGATCAAGGCCGACGTGATCATGAAGGCCACCAAGGTGGACGGCATCTACACCGCCGACCCGGTGAAGGCACCCGGAGGCCGACGCGCTTCGACGACGATCTCGTACCTGGGCGTCCTCGAACGCGGTCTGCAGGTGATGGACGCCACCGCGATCTCGCTGTGCATGGACAACCGGATGCCCATCATCGTCTTCAACCTGCGCACGCCGGGACACCTGAAGCGCGCGGTGCTCGGCGAGCGGATCGGCTCGCTCGTCACGGCCGAGTGACGCGGGCCTCGCCCTCCTCCTGTGCGGAGCTGACACATGGACGTAAACGATCTCAAGAGCCTGAACGCGGAAGTCAAGAAGCGGATGACCGGCGCCATCGAGCACCTGCGGCACGAACTGGCGGGCGTGCGCACCGGGCGCGCGTCGACCGGGATCCTCGACCCCGTCCACGTCGACGCCTACGGCACCAGCATGCCGATCAACCAGGTGGCCTCGCTGTCGGTCCCCGAGCCGACGCATGATCGTCGCCCAGCCGTTCGACCCCTCGCTGATGGGCGCCATCGAGAAGGCGATCCGCGCCTCGGACCTCGGCCTGAACCCGAACAACGACGGCAAGGTCGTCCGCATCCCCGTGCCGGCGCTGACCGACGAGCGCCGCAAGGAGCTGTCGCGCCACGTCCACAAGATGGCCGAGGAAGCGCGCAACGCCGTCCGCGTCGTCCGGCGCGACGCCAACGACCGGCTGAAGAAGCTGGCCGAAGGACAAGAAGGTGTCGGAGGACGACGAGAAGCGCGGCCTCGACGAGATCCAGAAGATCACCGACCAGCACATCAAGCAGATCGACGAGCTGCAGAAGAAGAAGGACGGGGAACTGCTCACGCGGTAATGGGCCAGGGAATCAGGAGTCAGGATTCAGGAATCAGGTCAGCTGACGGCCCGCCTTCCTGAATCCTGAATCCCGAATCCTGAATCCTGCCGCCTCAGTCTCCGAACGAGACTCCCAGCGCTCGCGCGCTCGTCATCAGGTCACTGTCCGGCGCGACGGTCTTCATCTTCCCCACCACGTCCTGGAATGGCACCGGCACGATGTCCGGCGGCCGGCTCGCCACCATCATCCCGAACTGGCCGTTGATCACCAGTTCAACCGCCTTGCGCGCCGAACCGCGTCGCGAGGACGCGATCGGCGGGCGTCGGCGCGCCGCCGCGCTGCAGGTGGCCGAGGACGACGACGCGGGTTTCCTTCCCCGTCAGCCCTTCGAGCTCGGCGCCCACGTGGGCGCCGACGCCGCCGAGGCGCTCGACGCACCCGGCTTTCGCCGCGTGCGTGACGCTCACCGAGCCGCCGATCGGCCTGGCGCCCTCGGCGACGACGACGATACTGAAGCGGGCGCCCCAGCGATCGCGCTCCCGGATCTTGGCGGCGACCTTCTCGATGTCGAACGGGATCTCGGGGATCAGGATGACGTCCGCTCCGCCGCCGACCCCGGCGTGCAGCGCGATCCAGCCGGCATAGCGCCCCATGACCTCCACGACGATCACCCGGTGGTGCGCCTCGGCCGTCGTGTGCAGCCGATCGATCGCGTCGGTCGCGAACGCCACGGCGCGTGTCGAACCCGAACGTGCTCGTCGTCCCGACGATGTCGTTGTCGATCGTCTTCGGCACGCCGACGAGCGGAATGCCGCGCCGGAAGAACTTCTGCGCGATCGCGAGCGTGCCGTCGCCGCCGATCACCACCAGCGCGTCGAGCGCCAGCTTGTGGAACATCTCGACGACGCGGGCGGAATAGTCCACTGTCCCTCCGGCGGTGGCCACCGGGTAGGCGAACGGGTCGCCGCGGTTGCTGGTGCCGAGGATGGTCCCGCCGATGCGCAGGATCCCGGTGACGTCCTTCGGCGTCAGCACGTTCGCGAGCGATTCGGCTCGATCAGCCCGTCGAAGCTGTCCTCGAGGCCGACGACACTCGAGGCCCTGCGTTGACCGCCGACTTCACCACCGCGCGAATCACGGCGTTCAGGCCGGGCGCGTCGCCCCCTCCCGTCAAGACCCCCAACCGCTTCACGTCGGGCATCGCGAGTTCCACCGTGCGCAGGCCTCGTCCGCCGCGCCGCCGCTGCCTGGCCCCGGGGCGGCGCCTGTCGGGCTGACGATACCACACGGCCTGGCGCGCGCCTCCTGACGATCACCCGAGCTTCTGCTGGACGCTCCTCACCTTGTCGTCGAGCGACTGCGGGCGGTCCGTCCGCGTCCCCACCCTCATGCTGCTGTGCACGCGCGGCGCCCCCATGGCGTGCACCACCTCGTGGCACCGCTTGACGGCCGCCATCACGTCATCCCACTCGCCCTCGATGTTCGTGCCGAAGGCGTGCAGCGTCGCCTTCAGGCCCGCTTCACGGATCACCCGCTCGCACGCCGCCACGTACTCGGACAGCGACACGCCGACGCCGATGGGGACCACGGACAGGTCGATCATCACGTGCATCGCGCGATCGTACGCAGTCGAGCCCGCGTCCGCAACTCGACGTCTGCCCGAGCTTCGAGCCCGGCGGGCACGCTGACCGGAGACCGGCGCCGCGTTCCCCGTCCCGCCCGGGCGGCCCCTCGTCACGGCGGGCGGGCGGCTCGTCCCCGCTCCGTTGCTGCACCCTGCGATCCGGTCGATCGTGGGATCAACGTCACGGCGGAGGACTATGCCCCCCAGGACGCGGACCCGCCCCGGCCGCGGTCCCGCGCGAACGACTCGGTTTCGCTTCCCGCGAGGATGGTTCGTCCGCGCGGCCGTCTTCGCCGCGGCAGCCGGCGGCCTGGCCATCGCCTTCGCGCGGCTTGCGCCCGGCGCCGGTCACAGCACCCGCCCGCTCGACGGCCCCATCGTCATCGTCTCGGTCGACACGCTGCGCGCCGATCGGCTGTCGGCCTACGGCTACCGCCGATCCACGACACCCGCGATGGATCGGCTGGCGGCCGATGGCGTGCTGTTCGAGCGCGCGTACTCCCATGCGCCCCAGACGCTGCCGGCCCACGCCTCGATCCTGACGGGGCGCCTGCCGTACCAACACGGCGTGCGTGACAACGTGGGGTTCGTGCTGCCGCCCGGGGAAGCCACTCTCCCCGGCATGCTGAAGCGCGGCGGCTACCGGACGGCAGCATTCGTCTCGGCGTACGTGCTGCGGCCGCAAACCGGGATCGGGCGGGAGTTCGACCGCTACGACGCCTCGTTCCCGCCCGCAATCGAGGCATCCATGGGCAGCCTCCGGCGGGACGGCACCGACACGGTCGCCGCCGCGGATGCCTGGCTGGACGGCCAGCGCGACGGCCGCTTCTTCCTGTTCGTCCACCTCTACGAGCCGCACCGGCCGTGGCACGTGCCGCCGCCCTTCTCAGGCATGCACGGCTACGACGGTGCCGTCGCCTACGCGGACGCGGTTGTCGGCCGGCTGCTCGACCGGCTGCGAGCGCGCGGCTGGTACGACCGGGCGCTTGTTGTCCTGCTCTCTGATCACGGCGAGGGCCTGGGCGACCATGGCGAGGAGGAACACGGGGTGTTCCTCTA
The DNA here is from genome assembly GCA_963724775.1 of uncultured Acidobacteriota bacterium. Classification (GTDB taxonomy): domain Bacteria; phylum Acidobacteriota; class Vicinamibacteria; order Vicinamibacterales; family Fen-181; genus CAVRWB01. Next base: position 109,085 of record CAVRWB010000002.1, on the reverse strand, counting down.
TGACGAAGCCGTTCACGTTCCGCTGATCGTCAAGCTTCCCGGGTCCCGCGGATCAGGCTCGCGCGTGACGACGCCGGTGCAGCACATCGACCTCGTCCCGACGCTGCTGGACCTGGCCGGGCTTCCGGCGCCGCACGGGCTGGAGGGCCGCTCGCTGCGCGGCCTGCTCGACGGCAGCGCGCGATCGCTGCCCGAACGCAGCATCTACGCGGAGGCGTTGTACGCGCGCTACCACTTCGGCTGGAGCGAGCTCTACTCGCTGACCGACACGCGGTTTCGCTACATCCAGGCGCCCACGCCGGAACTCTACGACCTGCGGGACGATCCCCGGGAACGCCGCAACGTGGCGGCATCACGGTCCGGCGCCGCCGCGGCCATGGACCACGCGCTGCGCGCGGCCGGGCGCGAGGCAATCGCGACACCGTCGCCCGTCAGCACCGAGGAGCGCGAGCGGCTGCAGGCACTGGGGTACGTGGGCCAGGGCGGCACGACCGCCGTGAGCGGGGCGACGCTGGTCGATCCCAAGCGGGAGATCCGGTGGCTCGAGCAATACCGCGACGGGATCCGGCTGGTCGGCGAGCGCCGTTTCGCCGACGCATCTGCCGCGTTCCGGGAGGTCGTCGCGCACCACCCCGAGATGGTGGACGTCTGGACGCAGCTGGGACACACGGAACTGCGAGCGGGACGCTACGCGGAAGGAATCGCCGCTCTGGAGCGTGCGCTCGCCCTCAACCTCTCTGCGACCGAAACCGTCCTTGCGTTGGCGGGCGCGCAACTGCGCGCCGGCCTCCTGGACCGCGCCGAGTCGCATGCCCGCCTGGCGCTGACGCGCAACGCGGCCGGCGCGCACGAGGTACTCGCTCGCATCGCGCTCGCGCGGGGACGCCAGGAGGAGGCGCTCACCGAAGCGCGCGAAGCAGAGCGAGCGGATCCCAACCTGCCGCTGCCCGCCTACATCCAGGGCGTGATCCTCTACCAGGCGCGGCGCTTCGATCAGGCGATCCCGCTGCTCGAACAGGCCGCGGCGCGCCTCGAACCCCGGCGTCTGGCGCTGCGCGACCTGCACTTCACGCTCGGAGACGCGCTCGCGCACGCGGGGCGCTATCCGGAGGCGGAAGCGGCGTTTCGCCGCGAGCTGGCGGCGTTCCCCGAGAACAGTCGCGCCCGCGCCTCCCTGGCGCTGCTCTTTGCCGCCCAGGGACGCCGGTCAGACGCAGACCAGGCACTAGCGGAGATTGTCACCGCGACTCCAACGGCCGAGTCGTATGTCCTCGCGGCACGGACGCTGGCCGTCGTGGGAGACGACCCGGCCGCCTCCGCGATGGCTGCCCGCGGCCTCCGCGCGTTCCCGGGCGACAAGGGCCTCGAGCGCCTGTCACAACGGGGGCCGCGGTGACTCGCCGCCGCAAGCGTGGCGCACGCGGCGGTCACAGGCGCGGCGACGACACGCGTGGCGCCAACCTCCCGGTCGCCGCGATCCTCATTCTCATCTGCGCCGCCCTTGCGTGGCAGGCCACCCGCGCGGCCCCGGTTGTTCCGCGCTCGGATCGCGATGTGCTCCTCATCACGATCGACACGCTGCGTGCGGACGCCCTCGGCGTGTACGGCGGCCCCGCCGCCACCCCGAACATCGATCGGCTCGCCGCGGACGGCATCCGCTTCGACGCGGCACACGCGCACAGCGTGGTCACGCTGCCGTCGCATGCCTCCATTCTCACGGGGTTGTATCCGTTCGCTCACGGGATCCGCGACAACTCCGGCTACCGGCTGCGCCCGGGCGTGGCGACGCTCGCCGCCCGCTTGCGCGCGCGGGGCTACGCGACGGGTGCCTTCGTCGGCGCGTTTCCGCTGGATGCGCGCTTCGGCCTCGATGCCGGCTTCGACGTCTACGACGACCGGTACCCCTCGGCGCGCGCCAGCGAGTTGACGATGCCCGAACGGCCGGCGGCGACGGTTGCGGCGGCAGCAACCCGGTGGATCGGCGAACAGCGAGGCCCGTGGTTCGCGTGGGTTCACCTCTACGACCCGCACGCGCCTTACGCGCCGCCGCCACCATTCGATCGCCAGTACGCGTCCGACCCTTACGCGGGAGAGGTGGCGTCGGTCGATCGCGCGCTCGAGCCCCTGCTCGAGGCCGTCCGGCGGCGGGGGCGACCGGTCCTTGTCATTCTGACCGCCGACCACGGAGAGGCACTCGGTGGACACGGGGAATCGACGCACGGGCTCTTCGCGTACGAGGACACGCTGCACGTTCCGCTGATCGTCAGCGCGACCGACGCTGCCCGGCGCACGCGCAGCCTCTCTTCTGCGATCACTGCGCGGCACATCGACATCGTGCCGACGGTGCTGGACAGCCTGGGAGCCCCGGCGGACGCACGGCTTCCGGGCCGTTCCCTGCTCGACGCGGTCGCCGACCGCGGCACGCCCCTCCCGTCGTATTTCGAGGCCCTCACCGCCTCGCTGAATCGCGGCTGGGCACCGCTCACGGGCGTGCTGCTCGGAAGCGAGAAGTACATTCGGCTGCCCATCCCGGAACTGTACGACCTGGAGGCGGATCCGCGCGAAACGAAGAACCTGCTTCCCCGCGCTGCCGGGCGCGCCGCCACGCTCGACGCGCTGCTCCTGCATCTCGAGGCGCAGGGTGGCGCCTCGGCGAATCCGGACGCACCTCACGCCGAAACGGCCGAAACGAGGCGCCGCCTGGCATCGCTCGGCTACGTGTCGGGGGGGCAGACCGGTGAGCCCGGCCGCTGGACGGAGGCCGACGACCCCAAGCGGCTCATCGCGCTCGACCAGGCGGTCCAACGCGGCGTGGAACAGTACCAGCAAGGCGGCGTGGAGCAGTCACGCGCCACGTTCGAAGCGGTCGCGCAACAGCGGCCGGGCATGGCCACCCCCTACCTCCACCTGGCCTTCAGCTGGTGGGAAGGAGGGGACGCTGCGCGGGCGATTCAGACGTTGCGCCGGGCAGTGCGGGCAGGCGCGGGCACGACCGAGGTGAGAGCGCAGTTGGGCATCTACCTCGCAGAGGCGGGCGAGCCGGCAGAAGCGGTGCGGCTGCTGCGCGAGGCCACCACGACAGACCCCGGCGACCTCGATGCCTGGAACGGCCTGGCGATTGCGCTCGCGGGGAGCGGTCTGCGCAGCGACGCCGTCGCGGTGCTGAGGCGCGTGATCGCCGAACATCCCACCAACGCCGCGGCGCTCGAAAACCTCGGAACGCTGATGCTGGGCGACGGGAACCTGCCGGCCGCGCGCGATGCCTTCAGCCGCGCCCTCTCGCTGGACGGGGCCCGCCCGGTCGCCCTGAACGGCCTTGGCGTCGTGGAGTTGCGCGACGGCCGGCGGGACGCGGCCGTCGCCTCCTGGCGACGCGTCGTCGCACTCGATCCCCGGCAGTACGACGCGCTGTACAACCTTGGCGTCGCCCTGCTCAACGCCGGCGACTTTGGCGGCGCCCGCCGGTACCTGGAGCAGTTCGCCTCCACCGCGCCCCCGGCCCTGTACGCGCAGGACCTGCAGAAGGTCCGCGCCTGGCTCACGGCGAAACACTGACTCTCCTCCCGCCACGATCGCTCGTCCACGGTATTGACCACGATGAACACGAAGTTCAGAAGCGCAGTCCCGCTTAGACGCGAGAGCGGTTCTTCACAGAACGCTTTCGCGTCTGTGTCCCCACCCTCGCACTCGCGCCGGTGACGGCGCCGAAGACCGCACGTCCTTGCTCTTCCCCCCGTCGTCTCTTCTTCGCGTCCTTCGTGATCTTTGTGGTTCAACAGATCAGGTGCGAGCGGGACGGTCCGTTCTTGGCTCTTGGTGGTGTCGTTCGTCTTCTTCGTACGAGCGAAGGGCCGCCCAGCGGGGCGGCCCCACTCCGACGCGTCCCCTTTGCACGTCAGAACATGAACCGGACACCCAGGCGCGCCACCCGCGGCGCGACGATCTCGCGCGCCTGGCCGAAGCTCGACGAGTCGGACTGCCGGTTGGCCTGCAGCACGACGTTCTCGTTCAGCGCGTTGAAGAGATCGAAATCGAGCGTCGCATTGACGCGTCCAAACGTGAACGCCTTTTGCGCCCGCAGATCGACCAGGTTCACGCTCTTGTATCGGCTCGCGTCGACCTCAGGGTTGAGCAACACCTGCGTGGACGTGCCCAGCGCCCCCCGGTTGACGCTGACGTACTCGAACCGCGGGTATCCCTGGCGGCCGTAGACCGTTCCGGCCACGGAGATGCCCCACGGCAGCTGGTAGAGCGCCATCGCGTTGTAGCTCCATTTCGCCTGCATGAAGACATCGCCGCGGGCGCCCGCGCCGCCGCCGATCGAATTGACCGCCACGCCGCCGTTGAACGCGGCGCTGGCGGGGACGAAGAGCGGCGACTCCGTGGTGACGGCCCGTGGCGTCGGATCCTGGAGCGCCTTGGACGGGTCGTCGAAGAACTCCTGGTTGTTCTGGAGCGTGAGGCCGCCCCGTACCATCCACCGGTCGGCGAGGCGCTTGGTGGCGGTGAAGTCCACGTTCCAATTGCGCTGGTGGTAGCCCTCGCGGTTCGTGAGGACGACCGCTCGGCCGGGCGGCAGTGAGACGCCCGGAGCGAGGCCATACACTGGGGTCGACGAACTCGAGCCGGGTGCGGAGACGGTGCTGACCTGGACGAAGTCCGCGCGGGTCAGATTCTCGTACGGGACCCAGATCGTCCGCGTCACGTAGCCCCATCCGCCGCTGACGCCCACAGCCAGGTTCCGCTTCAGCTCGTGCTCGATCCCGGCGACAACCGAATGCGTGATTGGCGCCTTGAGCTTCGGATCGACGCGGTTCGGGCTGAAGGCCGCGGACGGGTTGTCCGGGTCGATGCCATACGACGACCCGGTTGCCGTCAGCAGCTCGGAGGCCTGCGGAATCTGGTCGCCGTTGGCATCGAGGAAGTAGTACTCGATGTTGGCGAGCTGCATCGGGTTGTCGAACGCCACGTAGTTGGAGCGCAGTTGTTCCGCGAACCGCGCGTATGACGCCTTGACGATGGTGCGCTCGGCCAGCTTGAAGGTCGCCCCCACGCGTGGCGAGATGTCGTTCCACGTGAACTGCGGGGCCCGGCCGGCGAAATCCAGCCCGGGCACGATGGTCGGCGCAAGCTCGTTGGCTGGCGACGATGAGGCGAGGTTCTCGCCCTGCTGCCGGTCGAACCGCGCGCCGAGGTTCAGCGTCCACCGCTTCAAGGAAATGACGTCACCACCGTAGAAGCTGAAGGTCCGCATCGTCAGCTTGAAGTTGGCGGCGCGGGTGAGCTCGGCCCAACCCACGCCGGCGGGAACGCCGAGCGACTCCAGGTTCGTGACCGAGTACGCCTGGTTCCCCGGCCACCGCGTGAGGGAGCTCACGGGCGTCCGCCGGGTACTGGAACCCGAAGCGCACCTCGTGGTCGCCCTTGAACCAGCTGCCATCCACGTTGGTCTGATACTGCGGCCGGTCCGTCACGTACTGGTAATAGCTGCCGTGCCAGACGCGACCGCTCCCGAAGTCCTCCCATGCCTGCGCCGCCGTGCCGCCCTGCGGCTCGAACGAGAAGCCGCCGCTGACGTAGGCGAACCGCCCGGACAGCATCAGTCCGGGCGAGAACATGTGGTTGTCCTCGAACTTGTAGATGCTGGTCGGACCCGTCTGGTTCCAGGTCGTCTCGGGCGGCCGCGTCACGCCCGCGTTCCGGCCCAGCTTCACCTTCTCCCCGCGGTAGTAGAAGAAGTTGAACTGGTCGGCGCGCGTCAGTTCCGCGTTCACTTTCGCCGACGTGTTCTTCAGCGTCGTGTTGTCCGGCCGCCCCGTGATGGCGACCTGCTGGATGTCGTTCTTCGCCCAGGCGCCCCAGAACCACAGGCGGTCGCGGATGATTGGCCCGCCCACGTCGGCACCGTACTCGGCGATCTGGTTGATGCCGTTGCCGCGGAAGCCCTGCGCCGCAAGCTCCGACGGGACGTTGGTGCCCTGGAGCGAATCGTTGGTGAAGTAGAGGCGCGCCTGGCCGTGGAAATCGTTCGTGCCCCGCTTGGTCACGAAGTTGATGCCCAGGCCCCCGGTCTGCTGCCGCGGATCGAGGCCGCCGGTGGTGAACTGCACCTCGTCGAAGGTGCTGTAGTCGTAATACGTGGGGCTCGACCCGATCGCCGCCGGATCAGTGATCGTCACCCCGTCCACGTTCCACATGGTGTTCGAGCCGTCGTCGCCGCGGGCCGACATCACCGACTGCTGCCCGCTCTCCGACCCGCCGACGTTGACGCGGTCCACCTGGACGCCGGGCACGAACTGCATCAGCACCCAGGGGTCCCGAGCCGTGGGAATCTCGTTCAGGACCTTGTTGTCGAAGTTCGCGACGTTGCCCTGGCTCCTGGTGTCGAGCAGCGGCGCTTCGGCCGTCACGCGGACCTCCTCGGAGACGCCGGCGAGGAGCATCTGCACGGGCAGTTCCACGTTGGTGCCGACGCCGACGGCGACGTTCTCGCGCACGTAGGGCGTGAAGCCGCCGAGGGTGACCTTCAGGGTGTAATTGCCCGGATCGAGATCCGCAAAGCGGAACTCGCCGCGCGTGCCGGTGGTCGCCTCGCGCGACGCCATCCGGTCGGATGTCAGCTGCACGGTGGCGCCAGGGAGCACCGCCCCCTGGTTGTCCGTGATGGTCCCGAAAATGGACCCGCGCTGCACCTGCGCGTCGGCCGCGGGCACCAGGCCCGCGAGCACGAGGCAGATCAGCGCCATCGTCACTCGTAACACGTTCATCGTGACCCTCCGCGCTGGGGGCGCACGCCGCAGGGTGTCGGCCGAAGCGCTGGCGCGCGCATCTCCTTGCCACGGACAACGGAGCAACGCCGGGGCCGCTCATGCCCCCGCATCTTCAGGTGTGCCCCTCTCGTCACCCGCGCGAAAGGACGTTGTTACGAGTGGCAGGCTCGGAGGTACGAGTGGAGGCCCGGGCGGTACCGCCGGGCACGGACGGAGATCGCCGCGGCAGGCGTGGCGCGCTGGGTGGTGCCGCGGATCGCACCGCGCGATTCAAAGGCGTGGATCCCGATTCACCGGAACGGATCGCCACGGCGGCGCTTGACGTGGGTCGCGCGCTCGCCGATCCTGCCATCATGAGGATCCTGCGCCCCCAGACCCTCGTCGTCCTCGGTGTCGCAACCGGCCTCAGCATCCTGTCGAGCGCGCTGTCCTACAGCTTCGCGATGAGCCGCGCGAAGAGCAACGTCCTCGCACTGGCGGTGTACCTCAACACCACCTACTGGTTCGCGTGGGCGCTGCTGGCGCCCGCCATCATCCACCTCGCGCGGCGGTTCCGGTTCGACCGCCTGACGTGGCGGCGCGCGCTGGCCGTGCACGTGCCCGCGCTGCTCGCCGCCTGCTTCGCGCACATCGCGCTGTCGGTCGGTGCGCGCGTGTGGGGCGGCTACGCGCGCGAGGGCTGGACGTTCTGGATGACGGTGCGCGACACCTACCTGACGCAGGTGGACTGGGAGATGATGACCTACTGCGCGATCGTCGGCGCCGTCCACGCCGTGGACTACCGGCGCGCGGCGCTGGAGCGCCAGGTGCACGCCGCCCGCCTCGAGGCCAGCCTGCTCCAGTCGCGACTGCAGGCGCTCCAGCACCAGCTGCACCCGCACTTTCTCTTCAATACCTTGAACGGCATCTCGGCGCTGATGCGCCGCGACGTGGACGCGGCCGACCGGATGATCGCGCTGCTTGCCGACCTGCTGCGTGCGTCGCTCAACTTGCGCTCGCAGGAAATCTCGCTGAAGGACGAGCTGGACCTGCTGCAGAGATACCTCGATATTGAACGCATTCGGTTCGGAAACCGTCTAACCGTGACATACGACATCGAAGCGGAAACGCTGGACGCCCGCGTGCCCAGCTTCCTCCTACAGCCGCTCGTCGAGAATGCGATCGAGCACGGGATCGCGCCGATGAGCCGGCCGGGCGTCGTGATCATCCACGCCCGGCGCGACGCGCAGTCGCTCTGGATGGAGATTCGGGATGACGGCGCGGGGCTCAGCGAGGACGCACTGGAGGCGTTGCAGAAGGGGATCGGCCTGTCGAACACGCGCGCGCGGCTTCGACATCTCTATGGGCCGCACCATCGATTCGAGTTCGTGCGCCCCGGGACCCGGGGCCTGTCGGTCCGGATCGTGCTCCCCTGGCACCTCGAGACCGCGCTGCCGCAGGCGGCGGCGATGGAGACGGCGCTATGACGATCAGGACGCTCGTCGCCGACGACGAACCGCTGGCCCGCGAACGGATCGTCACGCTCCTGCAGGAAGAGCCCGACGTCGAAGTCGTCGCCGAGTGCCAGGACGGCGAATCCGCGATCGACGCCATCCGCCGCCTCTCGCCTCATCTCGTCTTCCTCGACGTCCAGATGCCGGCCGGCGACGGCTTCGGGGTGGTCGATCGCCTCGAAGGCCGCCGCCTGCCCATGGTCATCTTCGTGACCGCCTACGACGCGCACGCGCTGCGCGCCTTCGACGTGCATGCCCTCGACTACCTGCTGAAGCCGTTCGACCGCGACCGCTTCCGCCGGGCGATCGCCCGGGCGCGCGATGAGCTCGCGCAGGTCGAGTCCGACCGTCGGGCACGCGAGGTGCTCGCGCTCGCATCCGATCGCCAGGCCGAGCGCGGGACGCGCCGGTCGCGGATCGTCATCAAGGGCAACGGCCGCGTGTTCTTCCTGCCGACGCGCGACATCGACTGGATCGAGGCGGCGGGCAACTACCTGAAGCTCCACGTCAACGGCGAGGGGCACATGATCCGCCAGACGATGGCGGCCATGGAGTCGGATCTCGACCCGAGCCTCTTCGTCAGGATCCACCGTTCGACAATCGTGAACATCGACCGCATCAAGGAACTGCAGCCCCTCTTCAATGGCGAGTTCCTGGTCATCCTCCGGTCGGGCGCCCGGCTGACGCTCAGCCGGGGGTACCGCGAAAGACTCGAAGAGCTGCTCGGCCACGGCATCTGAGGGCCGGCCAGCCCGCGCCCGCGGCTGGCCCTCGCGGCCGCTCCCCTCGTCCACGAGTTCCCGCACCTGGTCACATTTCCTCGCCGCGCGCCCGCGCGCGCTCGTCTCCAGGATCAGAACCACCGGCCTGCAACGCTTCCGCTGCAGCGCCGCGTCAGGTGTAGGGCGAAGCTTCTGCTTCGCCAGTGGAGGCCCCCATGTCGCGACACCCGTTCCACTGGCTGATCCCGATGTTCCTCTGCACATCCGCCGCGTGGAGCCAACCGCCGCTGATGGAGCAGCCAAGGTTGCGGTTCCTCGATCTGTCTTCGACCCGCCTGACGGCGGATGCCATCAAGCGGTCGCCCACGATCCGGAGCCTCGCGCAACGCATCGAGGCGAGCGACCTGCTGGTCTACGTGCGGCTGCAGTTCGAGCGCCAGGGCCGGAGCGGCTCGACCCGGCTGATCGCCTCGTCTGCCGGGACCCGGTTCGTCCTCGTCACCGTGAACCCGATGGCATGTCGGGACGATCTCATCGCCCGCCTCGGTCACGAGCTCCAGCACGTGATCGAGATCGCCGCCGCGCCCGACGTGCAGGACGACGGCGGCATGCGGGCGCTGTTCGGGCGAATCGGCTACCGGTCGGCCCCGGACAGCTGGGAAACGGAGGCCGCGATCACAACCGCGCGCCTCGTCTACCGGGAGATGTGGACGCGCCCGGCTGAACCGGCCACGCTCGCCCGCCGTTGAGCGAGCGCGAGATCAGGACCGCCGCTCAGCGCTTGGCGCGCGCGCCGACGATCGTTGTGGGCGACCAGGTCAAGTCCTTCACGAAGGGGTAGCTGGGCACGCGGTGCCTGCTGGACAGGTGCTCGATATCCTGGTTGACGGCTCCGTCTGTGAGCGCCATCAGGTTCGGGTTGGCGATGGCGGCGATCTCGGGCACCAGGTAGCCGGCCTTGACCACCACGATCCGGAACGCCTTCGGGTCGAGGCCGAGCGAGGTGAAGTCCTTGATCTCGTGGAACGGCCGCCGGCGCGCGGTCAGGACGAGCGTCACGCCGGAGAGGTCCACGACCGCCTGGCGCTCTGCCGGCTGGTCCGCCGCCGCCAGGAACACGACCTTCCCGGAGGTCTCGACCGGCTTGCTGTGCTGCGGATCGATCGTCCCGCCGATCTTCAGCGCGGCCGTCCGGCCAACGCCCGCCGCGTAGCACGCCTCCGTTGCGGGCCGGTCGGCAATCCCCGCGAAGACGACGTCGCGGACCTTCATCCGCAGCAGCTCGCCGAGCGCATCCGCCCGGTCGCCAGCTCCCCCCGCCGTCGGGTTGTCGCCCGAGTCCGAGATGACCACCGGCCGGCTGGAGAGCGCCTGCGCCCGCGTGATGCACTCGGCCATCGTGCCGGTGGGCACGCCGAACGAGAACTCCCGCCTCGCGTCCCAGGTACCTGCTGCGCCAGCGCCCGCGCGCCCTCGTGGAGCGCCTCGGCGCGCGTCCCGGTCAGGACCGCACTGGCCGTTGCGCGTGGCTCGTCGGCCCAGACGTAGCCCACGAGCAGGGACACGTCCATCACGCCTTCGCGGGCGTTCATCGCCGGCAGCTGCCCCCACAGGCGCTTGGCCGGGTCGTACAGCGTGCTGCTCCGCTCGCCGGGCATGAGCACCGGGATCGGCGCCCACACCAACGTCGGGCGAATCCCCCGGTCGAGGCAATCGATGAGCATGCCGCACGCACGCTTGGCCGTCTCCTCGCGATCGATGTGTGGCGCCGTGCGAAACGCGGACAGCATGTCGAGGTTGTCGACCACGCGCCGGCTGATGTTGCCGTGCAGGTCGTAGCTGGCGGTGATGAGGCAACCGTCGCCGACGACTCCTCGCACGGCGGCGATCCAGTCGCCCTCGGCATCCAGCATGTTCTCGACGTACATCGCGCCGTGCATGGCCAGGTAGAGGCCATCGAGCGGCAGCAGTTCCCGGATGCGGCCCAGGAACTCCGACTTGAGCGCATCGTACGCCTGGCGCTCCACGGGCGGGCCCGGCACGGCGGTCGCGAGCAGCGTGGGCGCGAACGCGTGCGGGTAATTCTTGAGGAAGCGGAAGAACGGCGCGTCGCCCAGTTCCTTCCCCCGGCGCACGGTGAAGTCGGCCATCCGCGAGAGGTTGCCGCCGTACGTGCTGCATTCGATCTGGATGCCGCCGAACGCGAGCCGCTTGTTCGCCGGCAGCGCGATCGCGGCCGACGTCCCGACGGCCGCCAGCGACGCCTGCTTCAGGAACTCCCTGCGATTCATCGAATCCCCTTTCCCGGCGGAGGTCTGCGGAAGCAGACGGCAGACGCCGACCAGGCGCTGTCCAGCACGTGGGTCAGCTGCTCGAACGACAGCAGCCGCCGTGCCTCGGCGCGCGTGCACCAGTGGATGTCCCGCTCTTCGGCCGCCGCCACTTCACCGCGGTGCTCCAGAAGGTAGTAGTACACCTCGATCCGCCGCCCCGCCTGGCTGAATCGCGCTCGCCCGACGAAGGCCCGCTCCACGCCCACGACCCCCGCCTCTTCACGAACCTCCCTGATCGCGGCGTGCCCCAGGCTCTCGCCCCGTTTCACGTGTCCCTTCGGGAACAGCCAGCGAAGACCATCACTCGATCGGACCACGAGGACGCGCCACCGACGGCCTTCGCACCTCATGACCACACCACCCGCCTGGACCACGATGCCCGCGCGGCGTCGCTTCATCCACAGCTCCGTTGTCGCTCCAGAATCAGGGATTGGGGACCAGGGGCTGGGCCTAGGTATGCGGCCGGCTCAACGACCACGTCTAGCCCCCAGTCCCCAGTTCTTAGCCCTGTCCGTAAACAGCCATGCACCCGTCAACCCGCGACTCCGCTGGCCCCGGTCCTCAGCGAACGGATTCGCAGTGTTCACCGTCAGTCAATCGCGCTAGTCTACCAGCAGATCGGCGCCATGGAATCCAGGTCGCCACGCCGGCGCGCCGACGATGTGCTCGTCGAACACGAGGGCCGCATCGTGCTCCGACCACGGATCCTGCGGTCTGAGGAAACGATCAGGGGTTTCGAGAGCGTGATCGAGGAACTCCTCGCGCGAGGTGCGTCGACGCGGTAAGGCGTTGGTCGGCTCACCTCACCTCCCGCGGTTGTACCTCGATCCCGGCGCGGATCTCGTCCGTGCCGCGAGCGGCGACCATGTCCCCCGGGCGCAGGTCCCCGAACACCTCGGTCAGCGTTCCCGCCGCGAGTCCGGCCTTCACGTCGACCCACTCGCTCGTTCGGTTGCGGATCCGGACGACGAAGGCTCGATCGGTGGTGCTCGCGATGCTGCCGTTCGGCACGAACAACGAAGGCCCCGGCCGCTGGATTCGCCACTGGATCTGACAGAACGTGCCCGGCGCCAGCTGCCTGTCCGTGTTGGCCACGTCGAGCTCGACCGCCATCGTCCGTGTCTTGACATCGACAGCGTGCGCGATGCGGGCAATCGCGCCCGTGAACGTGCGACCGGGGTACGCCGCCACCGTGAACGTCACGGTGCCCCCTTCTTTGATGCCCGCGACATACGCTTCTGGCACCCCCACCACGAGCCGCAACCGACCGTCCTGGACCAGGCGCAGCATGGGCATCGACGCGCCGGCGCCGCTATTGGGCCCGACGAGTGCGCCCGGATGAACGTTGCGCTCGGTCACGACGCCCTCGAACGGTGCGCTGACCCGCAGGTACCCCTCCAGGTCGGCGACCGACCGCACGGCCTGCCTGGCGGCCTCCACGGTCTGCAGCGCCGCGGCAACCTGTCCCTGGTCGGCCTCGACCCCTTTCTGCGCGAGTACCAGATCGTTGCCAGCGATGACGCCTGGCGTCCTGGATGCGGCTCGGAGGTGGTCGTAGGTGCTCACGTCGGCGTCGGCTTTCGACCGTGCCACCGCGAGCTGTGCTTCGGCGGCCTGCAGCTTGGACTGCGCCTCGGCGCGCTGGGCCGCAAATTCCGGCGCCTCCAGCTCCGCGAGGACTTCTCCAGCCCGGACGCGCGAACCGCGGTCCACCCGGATCGTCTTGACGAAGCCCGTCACCTTCGGGTACATGGCGACCGACTCGTAGGGTTCCAACTGGCCGGGCATGGACAGCATGACGTTGACCGGCTGCTCGATGACGCGCACGACGTCGATCGTCGGGGCGCCCGGCTGGGCGCCCCGACCGGCGGGGGCGGTACCGGCGGCTCCGCAGCCGTTCAGCCCGAGCAACAGCCCGGCGCACAGAGCCCCGGGCAGCGCGATCCGCGAAGAGAAAGGTGCGCTCATGCGTGTCCTTGCACGTGGTGAGGGCTGTCTGGATCATCGGGGTCCAGCGATGCCGAGACGAGGCTTGCGGACTGCTGCACGATCGAATAGATCGACGGGAGCACGACCAGCGTCGCCGCCATCGCCGCCGCCAGCCCGCCGATGACCGCGCGGCCGAGCGGCGCGGTGGCCTCCGCGCCCTCGCCGAGAGCGAGCGCCATGGGGATCATGCCCGCGATCATGGCGGCGCTCGTCATGAGAACGGGGCGCATCCGCGCGCCGGCGGCGTGAATGGCGGGCGGCAGATCGGATCCGCCACGTCGCCGCGTTTGCTCGGCGAAGGTCACGAGCAGGATCGCGTTCGCAACGGCGATACCGATCGCCATGATCGCGCCCATGAACGACTGCACGTTGATCGTGGTGCGGGTGGCGGCGAGCATGAGCACCACGCCGGCCAGGACGGCCGGCACCGTGGAGACGATGACGAACGCCAGTCGGAGCGACTGGAAGCTGGCCGCCAGCAGGAGGAAGATCACCACGACCGCCACCACCAGTCCCGCGGCGATGTTCCTGAGCGTCTCCCGCATCGGCGCGATCTGCCCCCGCACCATCACGGTCGCCCCGCGGGGCGGCGTGCCCGCGCGGCCGATCGCCTCGTCCACGCCCCTCGCCACGCGGCCCAGGTCTTCGCCGACCATGTTGGCCGACAGCGTGACCATGCGCTGACCGTTGAGCCGGTCGTATTCGCCCACGACTGTCGCGTTCTCGATGCGGGCGACGGCGCCGAGCAGCGGGTGGACGCCCCCGCCCGCGGTGACCGGGACGACGCGCAGGTCGTCGAGGCTCGTCATGCGCGGCTGCGGCACCTCGACCTGCACCTGGAAGGCGACGCCGGTGCGCGGGTCGGCCCAGTAGTTCGGCGCCACGAAGCGGCTCGACGAGGTGGCGGCGGCGAACGACTGACCGATCTGGCCCACGGTGACACCCAGCTGCCCGGCGAGCTGCCGGTCGATGCTGACGTTGACCGCCGGGTAGTCGAGTGCCTGCTCGATGCGCAGGTCGCGCAGCGAGGCCAGTTGCGACAGCTGCTGCCGCAGCTTGCCCGCGAAGGCGCGCGTGGCCGCGAAGTCGGGGCCGGTGACGGCGACCTGGACAGGCGTGGGCGCGCCGAAGTTCATGATCCGGCCGACGATGTCGCCCGGTTCGAACGAGAACCGGGCTCCCGGAAAGCGGGCCGCGAACCGGCGCCGCAGGTCCTCCTGCAGGTCGCCCAGCCGACGCCTGGCGCCCGCGGCGAGCGCCACCTGCAGGACGCCCTCGTGCGACCCGCCCGTCCACAGGAAGATCGTGTTGATCGGGTAGGACGACGGCTGGACGCCCACGTAGCCCAGCGTCACGCCGACGTTGCCGGGACCCGCCGCTCGCGAGATCTCGTCGAGCACCTCCTGGGCGAGTCGTTCGGTCGACTCGAACTTCGTGCCGGCCGCCGCCTGGAAGCGGAGTTGGAACTGACGGGCATCCCCGGCCGGGAAGATCTCGCGCCCGAGCCACAGGCCGACGCCGATGACAATCGCCACCGTCACGACGACGTAGACCGCGACGACAAGGCCGCGCGCCGGCGCCAGGCGCTGGAGTGCGCGCACGAGCCGACTCCGGAATCGTCCCAGCCAGTCGGCCACGGGCGCGTCGCCCCCCGGCGGGTGGCGGCGCCCCCCGAGCAGCCACACGGCCAGCACCGGGACGAGCGAGCCCGACAGCACGAACGACGCGATCATCGAGAACCCGACCGCGAGCGACAACGGCACGAAGAGCGCGTGCGACACGCCGGTCATGAAAAACGACGGGACGAACACCGCCACCACCGACAGCATCGCGAGCAGCCGAGGCACGAGGACCTCGCCGCCGGCGTCGAGGACCGCCCGGGCGACCGGGGCGCCGCGCGACAGGTGGGTGTGGATGTTCTCGATCGCCACCGTCCCCTCGTCGACGAGGATGCCGACGGCGAGCGCCAGTCCACCGAGAGTCATGATGTTGACCGTCTGGCCGGCGCTCCACAGGGCGACGACGGCCACGAGCAGGGCGAAGGGGATCGTCACGATGACGATCAGCGAGCTGCGCCAGTCTCGCAGGAAGAGGAGCACCATCAGGCCGGTGAGGAGCGCGCCGAGCATCGCCTCGCGCAGTACCGACTGGAGCGCACCCGACACGTTCCCCGACTGGTCCAGCTCGTAGCTGACCTTGATGTCGTCGGGAACGAGGGCCTGGAACCTGCCGAGGTTCGCCTTCACCTCGTTCACCACAGCCAGCGTCGACGCGCTCGGCCGCTTGGTGACGGGTATGTAGACGGCTCGCCGGCCGTTCACGAGCGCGTACGCGGTCGGGACGTCGGTGCTGTCGCTCACCGATCCCACATCCCGCACGAAGACCGTGGGTCCCGCGCCCGTCCGGATCGGCAATTCGAGGAGCTCGCCGATCCTGGAGACGACGGAATTCACGGGCGACAGGCGCGTCTCGTCGCCGACGTTCACGCTGCCCGACGGCACGATCACGTTGCCCGCGCTGACGGCCCGGATCACCTCCTCGGGCGCCATGCCGTAGGAACGCAGGCGGTCGGGATCGACGCGGATGACAATGGTGCGCTGGCTGCCGCCAAACGGCGGAGGCGAGGTCAGGCCGTCGAGCGTTGCGAACTGCGGGCGCACACGGTTCAAGGCCAAGTCCTGGATCTCTCCGAGGCTCCGGCTTCTGCTCGAGAAGACCAGATACCCGACCGGCACGGTGCCGGCATCGAACCGCATGATGAACGGGGCGACCGTGCCCGGCGGCATGAAGGCGCGTGCCCGGTTCGCGTAGCCGACCACCTGCGCCATCGCCTCCGCCATGTCGGTGCCGGGGTGAAAGGTCAGTTTGAGCAGGCCGGTGCTCTGGATGGACTTCGACTCGACGCTCTCGATGCCGTTGATGTAGAGGAAGTGGTACTCGTAGTAGTACACGAGGTACCCCTCCATTTGCGCGGGGCTCATGCCGCCGTACGGCTGCGCGACGTAGATGACCGGCAGATCCAGGTCCGGGAAGATGTCGATCCGCATCCGGCTGACGGCGAAGATCGCGGTCAATGCCACCGCGATGACCGCGACCACGACCGCGACCGGGCGGCGGAGGGCGGCGCGAAGCATCCACATGGCAGCAACTCCCTACGGCTGGCGCACCAATTCGACAAACGACCCGAGATCCCCCGTCGCGGCTGCCGCCGCGAGCAGTGCGCGCCAGGTGTCGACGCGGGCGAGCTGGTCTTGCACCTCCGCTTGCGCGAGCAGGCTTTGCGCGTCGGCGACCTCGACGATGGACGCGAGCCCCGCGTCGTAGCGAGCGCGCGCCCGCGTCTCGGTCAGGCGCGCCGCGGCGAGCTGCACTGGCGTGCGGTCGGCGATCGCCCGCGTCGCCTGGAGCAACGCGGCCGCCGCCCGCTGCTCGCTGGTGATCGTCAGCAGCGCCTCGTCGTACAGTGCGACGCTCGCTCGCTCGGACGCGGCGGCCGCGGCCTTGCGGGCACCGAGGCTGGCGAAATCGAACAGGTTGGGAAACACGACCTGCACGCCAGCCGCCCAGTTCGCGCGATCGAGCCCGAGGCCACCCGCGCCTCCGTCGAGCATGCCATTCGCGTTGGCGCCGCTGCCGCGCGCGAACACACTCGATTGGACGAAGATGCGCGGAAGATCAGTCCGTGCAAGCACCGATTCCTGAGCGCGCGCCTGCTCCACCGCCGCCTGGCGCACCTGGGCAAGCGGGTGCGCGCCGGCCGCGGCCGGCGGCATGTCGGCGGGCGCGAGACGCGCCAGCAACGGGTCGCCGACAATGGTCACACTGTCCGCCGGCATCCCGATCGCCCGGCTCAAGAACGCCCGCGTCGTCGTCAGGACCTGGCGGGCCTGAATGACCCGGATCTGCGCGGCCGCGCGTTCGGCCTCCGCACGCGAGGCATCGACGCCGGGGCGGAGCTGATTGTCGACGAGGACCTGCACGGAATTGAGCAGGAGCGTCCGCCGTTCGAGGTCCGCTTCCGCCCCCACGACCGCGCGCTGCGCCGCGACCACGGCGAGAAACGCGTCGGCGGCCGACCGTTGCACGTCGACGCGGGTCAGGCTCTGAGTGGCGCGGGCCTGCGCCAGGGCGGCTTCGGCGCTGGCCACTGCGGCGTGCCGAAGCCCGAAGTCGAGAGGCTCCCAGGACAGCAGCGCGCCGGTCGCGCTGCTCCAGACGCTTTGACTCGACGCGACGGGCAGCACCGGGCCGGAGAGGGCGGGAAGCACGCCCTGCGGCAGCACCTGCCCGAAGACGTTGTTGACGGTCGCGCGATTCGACTGCCACATCGCGTCGAGGCGAGGCAGGTAGGCGGATCGCGCCACATCCACGCCGGCCGCCGAGGCAGTCGCCTGCTCGAGGACGGCCCGGATCGACGGGTAGTGGTCTGTCGCGTACTGAATGGCCTGGTCGAGCGTCAGCGCTTGAGGCTGGGCCGCGGGGCCCGGTGTTTGTGGGTGGCTGAAGGCAGCCGCGGGGACGCAAACGAAGAGAAACAGAAACGCGGGTCGAGTCATGGGCACCTGCGCTGACAGTAGCCGCTGAACAACCTCGCACGCGGTTGTGGGTTGAGCCCTGGTTCCAGTCTACACGCACTGCCGGAGGCGGACCTCAGTGTTCAATCGCACGTCGGAGCCGTGGGCGCCCTGGCTGGCGTCGGCTGGGCGGCAGGAGCGCTGGGCGGGCTGGTGGCCGGGGCCGCGCGACCGCCACGCGACTGTGGGTGCTCGACGGGGCCGCCGGACTGCGGGTAGAATTCCCGCCTCGCGCCGCCGCCCTCCGCCACCAGCGCGGCGCCCGGGATGAACAGGACGCGTGAAGCCCCTTCTCACTGCGGCGCGCCGCCATGGCCTCCTGCTCGGGATCCTCTCCACCGCGGCCCTCGTCCGCCTGTGGGGCATCGGGTTCGGCCTCCCCCATCCGCTCTGCCGGCCGGACGAGGACGCCATCACGAGCGTGGCCTCGAGGTTCTTCCGAGGCGACTTCAACCCGCACTTCTTCAACTACCCCGCCCTCTTCATGCTGGTCGTCGCGGCGGGTCTCGCCGCCCGCTTCCAGGTCGGCCGCGCGGCGGGATGGTTCGAGTCGAAGGACGACTTCCTGCGGGTTGCGGGGGCATCCGGGCTCAACATGACCGCCCGGTTGATCAGCGCGGCTGCAGGCATCGCCAGCGTCTGGGTTCTGCACCGGGCAGCGGCCCGCCTGTTCACTCGACCAACGGGCCTCGTCTCCGCGTTCTTCCTGGCCCTCGCCTTTCTTCACGTCCGCGACTCGCATTTCGGCGTCACGGACGTCGCGGCCACGTTTCTCGTGGTGACGGCGTTTCTCTTCGCGGTCCGCCTCGCAGAGTCGGGCTCGATGGGGGACCTCGTAGCGGCGGGCGTCACCGCCGGGCTCGCGACCTCGACGAAATACAACGCGGCCCTCATCGCACTGCCCGCGGTGTGGGCGCTCGTCAGCGGCCGGTCTCCCCGGCTGGGCCCGGTTCTCACACGGTCGTGGAAGCTCGTGCTGTTCGGCGCCGTCATGATCGCCGCCTTCCTCGCGGCGTCCCCCTACTCTGTCCTGGACTACAGGGAATTCGTCCGGGCCGTCGCATACGAGTCAGGCCACCTTGCGGCCGGCCACGGCGCGATGGTCGGCCGCGGGTGGGTGGTCCACCTCACGTCCTCGCTCCGATACGGCCTGGGCCTGCCGTTGCTGGCCGTCGCGCTGGCCGGCCTCGCCCTCCTGGCGTGCCAGCAGCCGCGGAAGGCGGTGCTGGTGGCGATCTTTCCGGTCGCGTACTACCTGGCGATCGGCAGCGGCTTCACCGTCTTCGCGCGCTACATCCTGCCGGTGGTGCCGTTCCTGTGCCTGACCGCTGGTTACGGAGTCACGGTGGCAGCTGGATGGGCGGCCGGGATGTGCAGGAGGCCCGGTTGGGCGCCGGCCCTCACCTGCGCGTTGGCCCTCGGCGTCGTCGCGCCATCCGCCTGGTCGGTGGTGCAGTTCGACCGCCTGCTGGCCACCGTGGACAGCCGGCTCCTGGCGGCGCGCTGGCTCGAAGGGCGATTCCCGAACGGGGCGGTGGTGGCGCAGGTCGGTCCGCTCGGCGGCCGCGTCTTCTTCCCCGCCGACGACACGGGACGGGCGGAGCGGTACGTGACGGTCGAACCGGGAGGCGACGGTCCTCGACCCGACGCGGTCGTCGTGCAGGCCTCCCCGATCGATGGGCCAGCCCCGTTACCGGATCACATCCGGCAGTGGCTGGCCGGCTACCAGGTCGTCAACGTGATCCACGCGTTCGACCCACACGCGCACGGCAATACCTACGACCGCCAGGATGAGTTCTACCTGCCGCTCGGCGGCTTTCACGCGATCGAACGCCCTGGACCGAACCTCAGCATCTACGTCCGGCGTTGAAGGCGTGGCGCCAACCGCCAGGTTTGCGAGAACGCTGTCAAGCCTCAGGCGTTCTTGCCCCTCAACTCGATCACGTAATAGCGGCAGGAGCCGGTGCCGGCGTTGCGCAGGCTGTGCGGGCGGTTGGGTTCGTAATAAATGACCGAGCCGGCTTCCGCGGTCTCCGACCGACCGTCGACGGATACCTGCACCGTCCCTTCCATGACGATGATGATCTCCTCGTGCGGGTGGGAGTGCGGCGGGTGCGTCTCGGTCCCGGGGCCCAGCACCGTTTCGTGGGCTTCCAGGTTGAACCCCGAGTGCTCGGCGCCCTCGAAGAAGCGACGCCCCTTCTTCTTGTCGTCGCCAGTGTAGGGAATCTGGGTCGAGTGATACACCTTCCCGGGCAGCGTCGAGCCAGGCTGTCCCTGGATGGCCTCCGTCGCGACCAGGGCGGGCACCATCATCACGACCTCTCTGCGCGAGAACCTCATGTCATCCTCCGGCAACTGGGGGTGGCGTCACGTGCCGCGGATTTTACTGCCGCGAGAACACCACCCCGCCGCCTATGGTTGCGCGAGCGGCAACCGCACGACGAAGGTGCTCCCCTGCCCATCGCCGGGGCTGCTGGCGGTCACCGTTCCACCGTGCCCATCCACCAACTGCTTCACGATGGCGAGACCCAGGCCAAGACCCCGGAGTTCCGGTGCTGTCGCGGCGTCACCCTGGCGAAAGCGGTCGAAGACGTAAGGGAGAATGTCCGGGGAGATCCCGATGCCGGTGTCCGAAATGGACACGTCCGCGTGGCGGTCGCGGACCTCGAGGCAAACGTCCACGCGGCCATCCTCCGGCGTGAACTTCACCGCGTTGTACAAGAGGTTCGAGAACACCTGCTGCAGGCGGTCGGCATCTCCGTGCACGAGGACGCGGTCCGGCGGGAGCGCGAGGGCCATCGAGATCCTCTTGGCGCTCGCCGCCGGCGCCGCGACGTCGCGGACCGACTCGAGGATCGTCCTCAGCTCGACCGGCCGCATCGACAGTCGCAGCTTGCCCTGGACGATGGCCGCCATGTCGAAGATGTCGGAGAGCAGCTGGTTCTGCGCCTTCGCGCTTCGAACGATGACCTCCGCCGCCCGCTGACGCTGGTCGGCCGGAAGGTCGGGCCGCAGCAGCATCTGGGCCCACCCGAGAATCGCGTTCAGCGGCGTCCTCAACTCGTGCGAAAGGGTCGCCACGAACTGGTCCTTCGCCCGGTTCGCCCGATTCGCCTCGTCGTACGCCAGCGCGTTGTCCATCGCCAGCGCCGCGCGGAAGGCGACATCCTGGACGAATTGGAGATCGGCCTGCGCGTACCGCCGCCCGGGGTCGGTGCTCGCGAACGTGAGGGCGCCGAGAATGCGTCCGCGCGCGATCAACGGCACGACCATCAACGCGACGATGCCAAGCTCGCGGATCGCCGCCAGGTGCTCGGGGCCTCGCGCATTGGCTACGACGAGGTCGTCCGTAATCTCCGACAACATCCAGGGCTGGCCGCTGCGAATGACCTCGTAGACGCCTCGAGGCGCATCGCGATCGGGTGGAAAGCGCTCGCTGAAACTCCGCGCCTGCTCCACCTTGGAGGGATCGACGTGCTCGACCGCCAGCCGCCTGATTCGTCCGCGCGCATCGACCACGTCGACCGCGCACCAGTCCGCCAGCTCCGGCACGGCGAGCCGGGCCACCCTCCGGAGCGTTCCCTCGTAATCCAGCGCCTGGCCGAGGACCGCGCTGATATGCGCAAGGAACTCCGCCCGCAGGCGCGCCCGGTCGGCGTCCTCGTGGTTGCGTCTCAACTCGTCGTGCAGCGTGGCGGTCGTGATGGCCACGGCCGCCAGGTTCCCGAGCGCCTGCGCCGTCTGGACCTCGGCCTCCGTGAACGTGTGCGGCTTCCGGTAGTAGAAGACGAGCGTGCCGTTCCCCTGCTCTCCCATCGCCAGAGGAACGGCGAGGAGCGATCGGATGCCTTCCGACGCGTAGGCCTCGCGCCGGCGCTCCAGTAATGGCGCGGCGTCGACATCCTGCACGACCAGCGGCTCGGTGGGGAGGGCCGCCCCCGGCAACGACAGAACCGCACCCGCGAACGCCCGTGAAATGCCTTCGAGCGCGAGCACGGACCAGGACCCGGTTCTCGAGTCATGACGCCACATGGCATGGGCGTCGGCCGTCACCAGGTTCCTCGCGAGGGCGAAGGTGGGCGCGACGACGTCGGATGGCCGAGGGGATTGCAGCAGGTTCCCGGAGGCCGCCATCAAGGCCAGGAGGCGTCGCCGCAGGTCCGCGTGGCCGGCCTCCGCCTCTCGCAGGGCTGCCTCCGCCTGGACGCGTTCCGAGATGTCGCGAGCGATCTTCGAGGCCCCGATGATCACGCCGTCCGCGGTCCGGATCGGCGAGACCGTCAACGAGACCGGGAAGAGCGTCCCGTCCTTCCGCATCCGAATCGTCTCGAAGTGCTCAACCGGCTCACCTCGGCGGATGCGACCGAGCACCATGTCCTCTTCGGGCCATCGTTCCAACGGGATGATCACCCTGATCGAGCGGCCGACCACCTCCGAGGCGTCGTATCCGAACATCCGCTCCGCGGCGCGATTCCATGACTGAATCACCCCGTCGAGGTCCTTGCTGACGATCGCGTCGTCCGACGACGCGACGATCGCGGCGAGGTGCAGGACCGCGCGATCCATGACCGATGGAGGCATATGTATGATTCTAGCGCTCGAATGGCAGGCGCAAGGTGCGGCCGGTCGAGCGGCAGCTCTTCCTTATCAGGCGGCCGTGCCGCCTCGCACCAGCGTGCCAGGCGCCGTCCCGCCACAGGCGCTCCTGTTGACCCCGCACGCTCGATGCGCCTATCGTCAACCGGTCGAAGCCGCTGAAACTCACACCATCAACAGGAATGGCTTATGCGCTCACCTCTCCGAGTCCTCCTCAGCCTGGCAGTCCTCGCGACTGTCGTCGTCGTGCAGGCGGCGGACAACCGGGCCAAGGTCCTCCTCATTACCGGCGATGACGTCTCGCCAGCACACGACTGGCTGACGTGCGCGAGCGCGACCCGGGACATCCTCAAGGACTCGGGTCGTTTCGACGTGGACGTGGTGGGCAGCCCCGAAGTCCTGGTCAACGATGCCAACATCAGGACCGTCGACGTGATCTATCTCATGACGTACAACGCGAGGACTCCGACTTTGTCCGACAAGGGGAAGGAGAACCTGTCAACCTTCGTCAAGAGCGGCAAGGGCCTCGTCGTCACCCACCTCTCGAGCGCCTCGTTCAAGGAATGGCCCGAGTTCAAGGCGCTCTGCGGCAGGATCTGGGTCATGGGCACGTCTGGACACGGGCCGCGCGGCGTCTTCAAGGCCGTTGTCGTCGACAAGGCCAGCCCGATCACGAGCGGTGTCGGGGACTTCACCCAGGACGATGAGCTCTATTCAAAGCTGCAGGGCGACGTCCCGATCCACGTGCTGGTACAGGCCGAGTCGGAGTGGAGCAAGAAGACCGAGCCGCTGGCTTTCACGTTGGACTACGGCAAAGGCCGTGTGTTCCACCACACGTTCGGCCATGACGTCAAAGCGCTCGCGACGCCGGAGGTGAAGAAGTTGATCGTCCAGGGCACCGCGTGGGCGGCCGGCAGCCGCGAATAATCCGCGCGAGCGCTTATCGGAACTGCCGGAGGACGGCGGCGGGGATGACGCAGGAGATCGTCCGGGCCTTGCCGACGAGGTCGAGCTTCACGCTGCCCGTGGGGGCCCACGCCGAGTAGTCGAAGGTGAAGCGCCCGCTGCCGTCCGCGATGAACCGATCGACGGCGGCCACGACCTTACCGCCCCGCTTGACCACCAGGTTGTCGTGAATATCGAATGATGAACGCGGAACACCGTCCATGTCCATTCTGAAGTGGCTGGGGTTCTCGGAGCGTCCGGATGCGTCGCGCGGCGATGCCGGCGCGGTTCGGCGCATTGCCGATGCCCTCGACCGCATCGAGCCCGGCCGAGCACGCTACCTCGCGGCGTTCGCCTACCTTCTTGGGCGCGTGGCGTGCGCGGACCGGGATGTGAGCGCGGACGAGACCGGCGTCATGGAGCGCATCGTCGCGGAGCGCGGTCACCTGCCGGAGGAACAGGCGGTGCTCGTGGTGCAGATCGCCAAGAGCCAGAACCTGCTCTTCGGCGGCACGGAGGACTTTCTCGTGGCGCGCGAGTTCGACCAGATGGCGACGCGCGAGCAGAAGCTCGGCCTGCTCGACTGCCTGTACGCCGTCTCCGCCGCGGACCAATCGATTACCGTGCTCGAGGACAACGAGATCAGCCGCATCGCCCAAACGCTGAAACTGGAGCACTCCGACCTCGTTCGCGCGCGGCTCGCCTACAAGCAGTACTTGAGCGTGCTCCGGGACCCCGGCGGCCCCCCGGGCAAATGAGACGGCCTTTCGGCCTGGTCCTTTCTCCGGCGGCCGGGCTGCCCCACTCGGCGAGTCGCACATTCTCGGTTCGCTTCCCGACCGCAGGGCTTCTACCAGACCGGCAGCACGCACCGGCGGCTCCTCCGAGTCACCAGCGCCTCGAAGTCCCGTACTGAATCGCGCAGCACCCGCGAGTTGCCGGCGTGACACGTCAGGCAGGCGCCGACGCGCAGAATCCGACGCTGCTCCTCGGCCGTGAAGGGCCTCACATCATCCCGCGTTGACACCATGCCACGGCGCTCTCCCAGGAAGGCCACCCAGGCGTCCGCCGCGAGGCCATCCTGCGGAAGCGCAGGCATCGCGGGCTTGAACCGCCACCGGCCCACGTTTCCGATCACGTCGTATCGCAGGTCGCCCCGCCCGTAACCCAGCGCCACCGGGTCGTTGTGGCACGACTCGCACGCGCGTGCCTCGCGCCGCGTGGTGTGGGGCTCCACGCGGGCATAGAGCCTGCGAAATTGCCCGGCGGGCTGTTGCCCTCCCGCTGTCGGGCCCTCGATCGTCAGCACCATCCCAGGCGCGAACGTCTCCACCACCTCTCGTTCTCCTCGTCCAACCGTGGGCTTCACACGCCGGACACCCAGCGTCGGCAGGCTGGCCGCGAAGGCGCCCGCCTTCTCCTTCCACCCACCTCGCACGTAGGTGTCGTCGAGCCAATCGTACGCGTCCGCGTCCTTGTCGAAGGCGGTGTGGCACGTGGGACAGCGAGGCGCCCACGACGTGTGGCAGCTGCCGCAGGACAGGCGGGCATGGCCACGCCCTTCGACGCACACGGCCGCGGCGGCCTTCAACTCGCGACGCTCGCCCGTGCGCTTCCGAACGAGCGACGGCACGCCGTTCGGTGCCTTCACGACATTGACGAGAATCTCGCCCGTCAGAGAAAGCCCGTATTCCGTGGCGGCCGGGGCCGGCCAGTTGCGCACGCCGAGAATCTTCCGCGACTCCGGGTCGAGCCGGGACGCCGGCACGGTCGGCATCGTCGTCGCCGGCGCAACGTGACAGTCCTCGCACACCACCCGCAATTGCCCGCTCTTCCGCGCGTGGGCGACGCCGTTTCCCATCACCTCGCTCGAGGTGTGGCAGTCGATGCAGTCGAGGCCGCGGACCTGGTGGATGTCCGGCATGGCCCGCTCGAACACCCGTTCGTCCTTCAGAGTCCGGAAGCGTGATGGCGACGGCCGGGAAGGATTGGCCGCTCCATCGGGCGGCTCTTGCAGTTCGTGCCAGCCCTCGTAGTTGGTCGAAATGCGACCCGAGCGGCTGTGGCAGCCGAAGCACTGCATGTTGTCGATGTCCAGCGAAACCGCGGGATGAACCGTGAGGGCCTTCGGGTTGCCCCGCATCTTCTCTGCCTCGTACCGTGCGAGGGCTGCCGCCGCATCCGGGCTGTATACCAGGTGGCATGCATTGCAGCCGCCGCCACGTGCATCCTCGCCGTTCGGACCGAGTGCCACCTTCTTGCGCCCCACGTGACACGACGCACACAGCTGCCGTAAGTGGGTGTCGGCCGGCGTTCGGCCGAGGCGCCGCACGTCCGCCGGCTCGGAGCCGGGCTCCCCGAAGACCGCGCGGTCCACGGCGACGACTCCACTCATGGTCGTCATGACCGACCGCTCCACCCTGGTGACGATGGACGGGTGGCAGGACGACTGGCCACAGCGCCGCCCCGCGGTCGCCAGGTTGCCGGCGATGACCTCGATGCCGGCGTGTGCGCGGCCCTTGTTCAGCGTGAAGACGTCCCCGCCATGGCACGACGCGCACCCCACCGCTTCGGGCCGGTGCGAGTTGCCCAGGCCCGTGACCCCTCGGTGGCAGACCAGGCACCCTTCAGGGCGAGACATCACCACGGGAAGCGGCGCGGGGAGCACCATCGGGGAATCCGGGGTACTTGCGAACACCCACCCGATTCCGCACCGTGGCCGGCCAGCCGGGGTCCCAGCTCCAGTTTTCGCCGCGCAAGAACCCGCCCACCCCGCAGAGGCCGGCGTATGCGACGGTCAGCGCGAGCAGCGTGCCCTTGATGGCGGTTGACGCTCCGGCCGGGACCACGCGCACCGCGAACAGGGCCCCAACACTCGCGGCGCCCGCCAGCAGGACGAGCCGCGGCCACGGCGTCCAGTGCAGGAGTTCCTGGAGGCCGAGGAAGTACCATGGCCCCTTGATGACGGGATCCAGGCCGTCGTGCAGGCCGGGCGTCAGGACCAACGACAGCGCGGCCGTCAGCGCGCTCACCGCGAGGAACGCCGGTACACGCGGCCAGACCCTGCGGGCATGCTCGACGACAAAGAGCCAGACGATGATCGTCGCCGTCGCCGCGTGCTGCAGGTACACAAGGTCGAGCCGCTCGGCCGCCCCGAAGACGAACGTCGTCAGCAGGGGACCGGCGACCGGCACCTGCGCGATCGCCTCGGTCAGGATCCGGAGGGCCTGTCGGCCTTCGGGGTCGCCGCGGAGCATGAAGCCCGACAGCATGATGAAGGCGAGCACGGGCAGGGTCACCGCCAGCCGCAGCCAGGCGCCGATGCCCACGCTCCCCTCCGTCCTCGCGTTGAGGTGGTCCCACACGTGGAACAGGGTCAGCACGAGGCAGATCTGGCCGGACCAGTAGTGTGCGTTTCGGAAGAAAGACCCGGCGGGGTTCGCGAGGAGGATCGCCGCGATGGAGCCGTACGCGTCGGTGGGGTCGTAAGGCACCGCCACAACAACGCCCGACGCCGCCGCGACGACAAAAGCCGCGGTCGCGAGATCGCCGAGGGTTCCCCAGCGAGACGTGACGCTGCGGGCAGGCGTCTGCCACTCAGGACGCATGCGCGATCCACCCGCCCGACGCCGGGTCGGCCTCGACTCGCAGGCGCGACAGCGGCCGCGACGCGGGGCCGGCAGCGGCGGTTCCATCCGCCCGGAAGCGGGAGCCGTGACACGGGCACACCGCCTCGTCGCCGAGGACGCGGTCGATGCGGCACCCGAGGTGGCTGCAGCGGGCCGAGTACGCGCGGACCGATCCATCGGGACCGCGGTAGACCACAGCCGTTTCGACGATGGACAGGCCGCTGGTGACGTCGACCGGGATCGCGATGGCCGGAAATGTCTGCTGCGCCCGCACCCGTCGCAGCATGGCCACCAGCGGGCCGACGATCGGCAGACTGGCGCCGACCGCGAGGGCGCGCCGGAGGAAGAGTCGCCTGGGCCGGCTGTAAGGTTCGGACATCTCTTGGACCGGGTTGCGGGGTGCGGAGGATTCTACCGCGAGTAGCACCGTGTTGACTCCGGCGGGGCCTTCGCGGCGGTCCAAAAGCTGAGCGACTACACTGAAGTGGCGCCGGCGTCAACGGAAGCGTAACCGCGCCGGGTTGCGGGCCGTAAAGGATCATTGGACCGGTTTGGCCTGTTCGCAGCCTGGAGGTCGGCAATGGGACCCCGGATTCTCTCGCGACGGTCGCTCGTGGTCGCAGCCGCGGCTGCCCTGGTCGTGGTGGTGACGGCCCTGGCGTTGTGGGTGCGCTACGGACCGCGGACCGTGACCGTGACGGAAGGGAAGTTCCCCGAAGAGCTCGTCTACGTCCGCTCGGCGGACGACATCGTGAACGGCGGTGCGATGTTCACGGCGTCGAAAACATCTGCACGGCCGATCGCCGTCATCTGGATCCACGGGTGGGGAACGAACTTCTATTCCCCGACCTACGTGATGATCGGTCGCGCGCTTGCGGCGCGCGGTTATACCGCCATCATCGGGAACACGCGCATGCACGACCTCGGCAACGTGGCCGGGTACCGGTATGGCAAGCGGATTCGGGGTGGAGGCTACTGGGGCATCGCCAGCGAGGAAGTGAGGGACCTCGCCGCCTGGATTGATTTCGCTGAGCAGCAGGGCTTCGAGCAGGTGGTATTGGTCGGGCACAGCGCGGGCTGGTCCGCGGTCAAGAGGTACCAGGCAGACAAGCAGGATCCGCGAGTGGTCGGCGTGGTCCTGGCCTCTGGAGCGGTTGGCGCAGACACCCAGCCGACGGACCCGCAACAGCTCGCGGATGCCACCCGAATGGTGGCCGCGGGGAATCCGGACGATCTCGTGCGCATCCCCAATCGGGGTTACCCCTCCTACATCAGCGCGGGGACGTTCCTCGACAACGCGAACGCTCCTCCGGAGTACAAGGACTTTTTCGGCGTGCAGACACGGAACGCCGGCATCGCACGCATCACGTTGTCCGCTGCTCGCCTTCTTCGGCAGCAGAGGCGATGTCGGGACCGAGGCCGACCTGGAGTTGATGAAATCCTCGATCGCCCGGCAGTCGAGCGGGCCCAGCCGCGTGACAACCGTGATGATCCCGGACGCCGATCATATGTACACCGGCGCAGAAGCACAGGTCGCCGAGACGATCACGCGATGGGCCGAGCCACTCATCGGGCCGCAGCCACGGCGGCCGTGAGGATCTGCCCGATGAAGGCGCCGCCAGGGCTGCATTCTGGTACGTTGTGCCTTGCCGCCTGGACACCCGAGCGCGCCCTTGCGCCTCAACAACGCGCAAGCCGGTCGGCCTGGCCCTGCAGCCGAGCAACCCATCGGCGTCCGATCTCGCGGAGC
This sequence comes from uncultured Acidobacteriota bacterium, assembly GCA_963724775.1. Taxonomy (GTDB): domain Bacteria; phylum Acidobacteriota; class Vicinamibacteria; order Vicinamibacterales; family Fen-181; genus CAVRWB01. The sequence goes on along the minus strand of CAVRWB010000002.1, from coordinate 80,281 downwards.
TCGTCTTCACTGAACTCACGCACAGCGCTGGTCTCTGCCACCATGGCGGTACCTCCCGTACCTATCGAGTTCGGCCATCCTTATTGGGTAACACACGAACTGCTGCTGCCATTCCCGCCGATCTCCTCGCAGGCCTTTGACGGTGTGGTTGCCAAGCGCATACACTCGCCGCAACACGGACCGCGAGCGGGAGCCAGCCCACATGGGAGGGCTCCGCCCTCCGTTGACCTCACTGGGTTCACAACCCGCATCAACCATCTTTGTTCACCTATGAAGACCACAGCCTCGGCCCAAATCGTGTTCGTCACGGTCATCGCGGCGCTCGTCGCGTCGCCTCGCGGCCACTCGCAGGCGCCCGCGCCCCCTGCCGCAGCGACAGCCAGCGCCACACTGCACGCCGACACGCCTGGCCCGGTCGTCAACCGCAACATCTACGGCCACTTTGCCGAGCACCTCGGAAGAGGGATCTACGAGGGCATCTGGGTCGGGCCCAACTCCTCCATCCCCAATACGCGCGGCATCCGCAACGACGTCGTGGCCGCGCTGAGGCAGCTGGACATTCCCGTGCTGCGCTGGCCGGGCGGCTGCTTCGCCGACGAATACCACTGGAAGGACGGCATCGGGCCGCGCGAGAAGCGCCCGTCGATGATCAACACTCACTGGGGCGGCGTCGTCGAGGACAACAGCTTCGGCACCCACGAGTTCATGGACCTGGTCGATCAGCTCGGAACCAAGGCCTACATCACCGGCAACGTCGGCAGCGGCACGGCCCAGGAAATGATGGAGTGGGTCGAGTACCTCACCTCCGACGCCATCTCGCCGATGGCCAACCTTCGGCGGCAGAACGGCCGAGACAAGGCGTGGCGCGTCCCGTACTTCGGCGTCGGCAACGAGCCGTGGGGCTGCGGCGGCAACATGCGGGCCGAGTACTACGCGGACGAGTACCGGAAGTACAACACCTTCATCAAGGACTACGACCGGACCAAGCCGCTCTTCCGCATCGGGAGCGGCGCAGAGCCCACCAACTACGCCTGGACCGAGGTCATGATGGAGCGCGTCGGCCGGCGGATGAACGGCCTGTCGCTGCACTACTACACGCTGCCGACGGGCAACTGGGGCAAGAAGGGATCGTCCACGGCCTTCGGCGAGGACCAGTGGTTCTCGACCCTCAGCCGCACGCTGGTCATGGACGAGCTCCTCACAAAGCACGCGGCCATCATGGACAAGACCGATCCCGAGAAACGGATCGGCCTGGCCGTGGACGAATGGGGCACCTGGTACGACCCTGAACCCGGCACCGAGCCGGGCTTTCTCTACCAGCAGAACACCCTTCGGGACGCCCTGGTCGCCGCGCTCAATTTCCACTTCTTCCACAAGCACGCCGACCGGGTCGTGATGGCCAACATCGCGCAGACGATCAACGTGCTGCAGGCGATGATCCTCACCGACAAGGAGAAGATGCTGCGGACGCCAACCTACTGGGTGTTCGAGATGTTCAAGGTGCACCAGGGCGGGACCTACCTGCCGGTCGAACTGGCGTCGCCCGACTACGTGTTCGGACAGCAGAAGATCCCGATGGTCAGCGCGTCGGCGACGAGGGCAGCGGACAGGTCGGCCGTGCACCTGTCGCTCGTGAACACGAGCCCGGCACAGGCCGTCACGGTGTCCGTGACACTCGCCGGCATCGCGCCGAAGTTGGTGTCGGGCCGCGTGCTGACCGCGCCGGCGGTGAACGCGCACAACACCTTCGCGGCACCCGACGCGGTGAAGCCGGCCACGTTCGAAGGGGCGTCGATCAAGGGCAACACCCTGGAGGTGAAGCTCCCGGCGAAGTCGGTCGCGATCCTCACGCTGAAATGAGCTGTGGTCATGAAGGATAGGGGCGGGTTGGCGCGCACTCTTCCTCTGAATGTGAGCGCGTAATTGACCATCGACGCCATGTGCGCGGCGTCATACCCGCTTCGTTGACAGCCGTTTATCGGAGCGAATACACTCCGGTCCGCGTCAGCGTGCCCGTCAAACCTGCCGGCATCTCAGGGAGCGCCATGAACACTGCGGCTCGCGCCACCTCCACCCTCACCGGTCTCGACTGGCTGATGATCGGCCTTTACTTCACGGTGCTGACCTCCGTCGCCTGGTGGGTGGTGGCGAGGAGCAAGAAGACGACGACCGACTACTTCCTGGCGGGGCGCAACTTGAGCTGGTGGATCATCGGGGCGTCCATCTTCGCGTCCAACATCGGGTCCGAGCACGTGGTCGGCCTGGCGGGCTCGGGCGCGGCGGACGGCGTGGCGATGGCCCACTACGAGCTGCACGCGTGGTGCCTGCTGGTGCTGGCCTGGGTGTTCGTGCCCTTCTACATGCGCTCGCAGGTCTTCACGATGCCAGAGTTCCTCGAGCGCCGCTTTTCGCCCGCCTCGCGCTACGTGCTGTCGATCGTGTCACTCATCACGTTCGTGATCTCGAAGATCGCCGTCGGCATCTTCGCCGGTGGCGTCGTCTTCTCCACGCTCCTGCCGGAGCTGCACCTGACAATCGGGGCCACCGAGATCGGCAGCTTCTGGATCGGCTCGGTCCTCGTGATCGTCCTCACCGGCCTCTACACGGCGCTGGGCGGCATGCGCGCCGTCGCGTACAACGACGCGGTCCAGGTGCTGGTGCTGATCACCGGCTCCGCGGCGCTCACCTTCTACGGCCTCTATCAGCTGGGAGGATGGGGCGAGTTGCGGCGGATTGTGGGATCCGACATGTTCAACCTGTGGAAGCCGCTGATCCCGGCCGGCGTGCAGGGCACGTGGGCGCCAGTCCTCGAAAAGGACGCCACCGGCCAGGTGACGCGGATGGCGTGGTACTTCAACGACTACTTCCCGTGGCTGGGCATGCTGTTCTGCGCGCCGATCATCGGTCTGTGGTACTGGTGCACGGACCAGTACATCGTGCAGCGCGCCCTGGGCGCGCCCAACCAGACCCAGGCCCGGCGCGGAAGCATCTTCGCCGCGTTCTTGAAGCTGTTCCCTGTGTACCTCTTCATCATCCCCGGCCTGGTGGCCTACGCGCTGTCCAAGAGCGGCAAGGTTCCCGGCCTCGAGAACCTTGCCACCGACCGGTCCGTGGCACAGGCCGCGTTCCCGCTCATGGTCGAGCACCTCCTGCCGGCCGGGCTTCGCGGCCTGGTTGTCGCCGGGCTGCTCTCCGCGCTCATGGGCTCATTGGCGGGCGTCTTCAACGCGTGCTCGACGCTGTTCACCGTCGATCTCTACGCGAAGATCAACCCCGGAGCGTCTCAGGAGCGGATGGTCCGGATTGGCCGCATGGCGACTGTCGTGATGGTCTTGATCTCGCTGGCGTGGCTGCCCGTGATCCAGGGGTCGCACGGCCTCTACAACTACCTGCAGGCCGTCCAGGGCTACCTCGCGCCGCCCGTGTTCGTCGTCTTCTTCCTCGGGGTCTTCTGGAAGCGCATGAACTGGCAGGGCTGCCTCTGGGCGATGACTGTCGGTTTCGCCATCGGACTGTTCCGCATGGCCGTCGACACGCCCGTATCGCTGCAACTGGCTGGCTTCGAGAACGGCTACACCGAGGGGACGTTCCTCTGGGTGATCAACAAGACCTACTTCCAGTACTTCAGCGTGCTGATCACGATTATCTCGGCGCTCGTCGCGATCGGCGTCAGCCTGGCAACGCGAGAACCCGAGTACGCGCGAATTGGCGGTCTGACGTATGGCACCGTCAGTGACGCGCACAACGCCGAGACCCGCAAGAGCTGGGATTGGCGCGACGCGCTGGGATCGGCAGTGGTTCTGGCGGCGATCCTGGGCGCGTACCTCTACTTCCGCGGCTGACACGTTCCGCAGCCGCGCGCGGGGGGCAGCGGGATGCCGCCGCCCCTCGCACCGCGGCCGCGCGATCTACTTCTTCAGCAGTTCCTGCGCCGCATTCGCCAGGAAGATGTACTGCGATGCGCCGCCGATCGTGCCCTCGTTCTCGCCCCACAGGAACGGCCAGTCGTCCATGTTCTCCGGGTAGTCTGGCTTCAGGATCAGGACGCCGGGAACGATGACGCCCGGGATGAAGGTGAAGTCGGCCCGGTTGGTGCCGTACGCGAGCCTCTTCGACCGGGTCCCGACCGTCGCCACGAGCGACGTGTTCGACGCCGGGTGCGTTCCAAAGAGGAAGGCCAGGCCGCGGTACACCGACTCCTTGTCGATCAGATCCGGGTAGGCCTTGTGGAGGTAGTAGTTGGTGGTCGCCCAGCCCACCACCCCGCCGCTGCCGGCCCAGCCGCCGGTGGCAATCGGCACCCCGTAGGGATTCGCCTTGAGCTGGCCATCCATCTCGGCCTTGTACTTCAGGACGTACGGACGAAGTCTCTCGGTGGCGCCAGCCCCCAGATACGGGAGCGCCCTCACGGCAGCCAGCAGGCTCCGGCCGCCCGGGCGATCGAGGGACGGCCAGATCAACTCGTTGAACCGATCGAGGTATGGCTGCTCCTTCGTGGTGATCAGCAGCTGCAGGACCGCCGTCATCTCGGCGCCCTGGCCGAACGCGGCCTCGACGCCCCTCGGGGGCGTGGTCGCCGCCACCTGGCGCTCCTCCGTGTACGCCTTCTTCGCCAGCGCGAGGCATTCGTCCGCCAGCGTGTCGTTGAAGCCCCGAAGCGCCCGGCTGGCCGCCGCCAGGGACCCGATGCCGGCGTAGTTCGTCGAGGGCGTCCGTTCGGTGAAGACCCACCGGTCATCGGGCGTGCCGCTCCGGTTCCCCTCCACCTGGTACGGCTTCAGCGAGGGGTCGAAGATCAGGTTGTCGGTCTGCGTCGACGCGTCGCCGAGATGATGGTACCGGTGAAGGTGCGAGTCGACCACCCCACGGACGGCGCGACCGAGAGCCCTGGTACTGAGCAGCCATCTGCAGGGCCCCGTGCTCGATCTGCTGCAGGACGTCCGGCTTGCCGTCCGGGCGGTGAAGGTCGACGAAGTGATTCGCCTGATCGATGAACGTCTGGTCGCGCAACGGCTTGAACGCTTCCCAGGTGTCCACGAAGGCCGTGATCGTGCCGGCATGGGAACCGTCCTGGATATCGAAGTCGCCGGCGTCGAACCAACCGCCCACGGCGAGCCCCGGGATGCGCTCGAGGGGCTTGTACTTCGTCTCGGTCGACGTCCCCATCCGGTAGCCGTCGAAGTGCTGGAAGTTCACTGGAGCCTGCAGCGCGTCGTCCATGTGTGGCAGGCCGTGCCACACGCGGTAGGCCTCGTTGACCATCATGTGGTCCATCTGGACCGGGAACCAGACGTCCGCCGTCGCGTGCCAGATGGTGTCGTAGACGTTCGGGCCAATCGGGAACGTCTCCGTTCTTTGCCTGCCGGTACTGGATGTAGTACAGGCCGGGGCGGTTCACGGCACTGAAATCCGCCGTGACGTACTTGTACCGGAGGTACGAGCCCCATGGCTGAACCTTCGACGCCAGCCGCTGGACGGGCGTGCCGTCGGGCGTCACCTCGAAGAGGGACGCGGTCGGGAGGGGCGTGTCGTTCGCGTCGAGCTCGATGACCGCCACTTTCTTCTGCGCGGGGTGATAGCCGACCTGCGAGAAGCCGATGACCGGGGCCCGCGTCCAGTTCGGGATGACGTTCGGGCGGACCACCCATTCCGCCACTTTCCCGGTCGCCTTCGACTTGCAGCAGCGAGCGCACGATGAACCAGCCGTTCTGGGCGAGGTTGCGCCCGTCCAGCAACTGGAGCTCACCGGAGAGGGACTGGATCGTGACGCGCCGCTCGGGGTCCTCTGGAGCGAGGACGAGCGTCTTGCCGGCCGCCACCGGGTGGGCCTCCACGTACTCGTTCCGGCCCCGATCGTCGAACGTCGAGTAGCCCTCGAACTGGCGGATCTTCGTGTCGCCGGGCTTGGTTTCCGTCGGGCCGATGGGATAGCGCGGGAAGATTCCGGGGTTGCCGTCCGCAAGGTACGTCCGTTCGAAGTACTTCGACGGCAGGAACTCGAGGTTGAGTCCCGCCCGGCCCTCGAGCTTCTCGGGCACTGGCTTGTCGAGATAGACCGCGACGCGGAAGCCCGCGGCGTCGGGCGTCACGACCAGCCTGGAATCGAAGTCGAAGGCCTCGTACCGCAGCACGCAGGTGATGGTCTTCGCGGCCTTGTCCACCTTCCGGTCGACCACCTTCGGGATCTGGTCCCACTGCTCCGGCGTGGGCGACAGGCGGACCGCGCCGCCGGTAGCCAGCCGGACGCCGTTCAGGATGATCTCGACGCCGGCGGTCTTCTCGTCGAAGAACATGCCGTTGTACTGATTGGTGAAGACGAGGACGTTGAGGCCGCGCGCGTCGAAGTACTCGCGATCGTTGAGCCGCAGCGCGCTCTGCTGCGCCTGCGCCTGCGGTTTGAGTGGCTTCTGCTGCGCCACGGCCGCGGTGCCGGCGAGCCAGCACGCGGTGCCGACGACCAGCGCTGTCCACGCGGCCGCGCGGGGTTTCCATCTACCGGCATCGGGCAACGTCATCGTGTTCTCCGTTCGACAGCGGGGACGCGTTGATACCGGTCAGCGGGGAGCCGCATCGCGGGGCTGGGATCGGCTGCGCCGCGGAGCGAGGCGCAGCCGGTCCGCCTGATCGGCGCGGCCATTCTACTATGGGATGTGAGCGCTCGGAGGCGGCGCAGCCGGCCACGCTTGCTGGGATCACTCATGGCGAGGGCGCTGCGGCATAATGTCGTGCCCCACATTGGCCAGAGCCTCGCTCGGGCCTCGTTGTCCGCGTCGCTCGCGTTCCGGAGGTCCGGCCGGTGGATGAACGTGGCCGTCTACGTCTTGCGTGTTGCCTCACCCTGTTATTCGTGATGGCGGCCTCGGCGCACGCTCAAGTCTCTCCAGCGGGACCTGCACCATCCGTCGGCCTGGCGGTCAAAGCGGTGTCTCGAAATGCCGGCGAACCTCTTGCCCTGAAGACCGCCCCACTCAGCTCGGATCTCCGCATTGACGGGATCCTCGACGAACAGGCGTGGGCGCAGGCCGAGGCCATCCAAGACCTGACGATGATCGAACCGGTCCAGGGCGGCAGACCAACTGGACGAACGCGCGTCCGCGTCCTGGCGAATGCGCGCGGCATCGTCTTCGGCGTGGAGTGCGATGACCCGAATCCTCGCGGCATCGTCAGCTACACGAAGCAGCGTGACGGCGAGATGAGTTCCGAGGATCACATCGAGATCGTGCTGGATCCCTTTCTCGACGGCCGGTCCGGCTACGTGTTCTGGGTCAATCCGCTTGGCGCCCGGTACGATGCCCTCATCAACCCCGAGAGCGGCGACACGAACAGCAACTGGGACGGCATCTGGGAAGCCGCGACGAGGCGCACCGACAACGGGTGGACCGCGGAGATTCGTATTCCGATCCAGACGCTCAGTTTCAAGAGGGGCGCGACCACCTGGCACTTCAACATCCAGCGTCGAATCCAGCGGCTCCAGGAAACTGAGCGTTGGGCGAGCCCTCAGCGCGACTTCAAGATCACGCAGGTGAGCCGGGCGGGACTGCTCACCAACCTGCCGGAATTCGACCTCGGCGTCGGTCTGTCGGTGCGCCCCGCGGTCGTAGTCGGAGGCGGCGTGCCGCTGCCCAACGCCGCGTTCGAAAACGACACCCACGGAAGCCTGGACGTGACGCAGCGTCTCGGAGCCAACCTCCTGGCGTCCGCGTCCATCAACACCGACTTCGCGGAGACGGAGGTGGACACCCGGCAGACCAATCTCACCCGCTTCGAGTTGTATTATCCGGAGAAACGCACGTTCTTCTTGGAGGGCGCGGACATCTTCCAGTTCGGGCCAGGGCTCGGAACCGATGTCGTCCCGTTCTTCAGCCGTACCATCGGCCTCGTGGACGGTCAGCCGGTCCCGATCCTGGCGGCGGGAAAGGTGAACGGTCGGGTCGGCAGTACCAACGTCGGCGCGCTCGTCGCGCGTACCGGCACGGAGGATGGCGTGGCGCCGGCGGCGACGATGGGAGTCGTCCGGGTCAAACAGAACGTGTTCAGGGAATCGAGCGTCGGCATGATCGCCACCTTCGGCGATCCCACGGGCCTGACGGGATCCTGGCTCACGGGCGCCGATTTCACGTACCAGACATCCAGGTTCAGCGGTGACAAGAACTTCCTCGTCGGGATCTGGGGATCGGTCATGGAACGCTCGGACCTCCGCGGGGACAAGACGGCCACCGGGTTCAAGGTGGGCTACCCGAACGACCTCTGGAACGTGTCGTTCAGCGCGCGTCGCGTCGGCGACGGCTACCAGCCCTCGCTCGGCTTCGTGCCGCGCCCCGGCGTCTACAGCTACGACCTCGAAGGCGAGTTCGACCCACGCCCCCATTTTTGGAACATCCGCCAGATGTTCAACGAGTTCCAGGTGTCGGCCGTCACGGACCTGCACGGGCAATGGGAAAGCTACAGCGTGTTCACGGCACCAGTGAACTGGCGCTTCGAGAGCGGTGACCGCGTGGAGTTCAACTGGGCACCGGCCGGCGACAACGTGCCCGAGCCATTCGAGATTGCCGCTGGTGTCGTGATCCCGCCGGGCCCCTATCACTGGACGCGCTACCGCCTCGAGGCGGGTACGGCCGTCAAGCGCCGGCTGAGCGGCCAGGCGACGTGGCGGTTCGGCTCGTTCTACGACGGCGATCTCGATACGTACCAACTGACGCTCGCATGGAACCCGGCCGCTCTGTTGACGCTGAGCTTCTCAGGAGAACATGACGAAGGACGGCTGAAGGAAGGGAACTTCACCGCGACGTTGGTGGGCACGAAGGTGAAGTTCAACGTCTCGCCGAATCTCGATATCAGCAGCTTCGTCCAGTACGACACGGCCAGCGGATCTATTGGAACGAACAGCCGGCTCCGCTGGACGTTCCGGCCGGTGGGCGATCTCTTCGTGATCTACAACCACAACGTCAGGGACTTGGGCGCGCCGGTCGGGTGGGTCAAAGACTCGAACCAGTTGCTCGTGAAGCTCCAGTACGCCTTTCGTTACTGACGGCGGTACCCTGTCGTTCCCCCGGGTAGCCCGGCGGCACAGGCGCCCGCCGACTGCAGCGTGTCTCAGGGCTGTTGCCGCAGGCGGTCGGTGATGGCGGCCGCGATGGTATGGGCGGCACGAGCATCCGGATGGCGGTCCCACGGGAGGCGCCATGCGGGGTCGATGTCGACCAAGAGGTAGGGCAAGTCCGCGTCGACAATCCGGCGCCGTAGCCTCGTCGCGGCTTCCCCTTCCTGGCCGAACCGCGGCTCGACGATGAGGGGCATCGCGCCGCGAGCGCGCGCGAGGGCCACGGTGGCGCGGAGGACTTCGCGGGTCACCGCAATCCCCTCTTCGATCGCGTCCTCGCCGTGGTACGGGAGGAGCAGCCGCGCAAGCCATATCAGGCGCGATTGCCGGACCGGCGGCTGCCACTCGAGCCCGGGCCCAAGGTGAGGCCGATCGCGGTCGAGGTTGCGGGCGAAGGCCTGTACCCAGAAGAGGGCAACCACCGCGACCGGTCGGGGAAACCGCGGCAACTGGGTCGCCAGTCTGAGGTACGCCTGGTCGGTCCCGAAGCCGTGAACGGCGAGGTTCGCGGTCTGCAGGTCCATCATCCCGCCGACCTGCGCAGGGACGCTCTCCTCCCACGTCAGGCCTTGTCCGACGATCACCGACTCGCCGGTAAACACGACCGTCGGTCGCCCCGGGTCCACTGGCTCGTCCACGCGCCGGACGCGATAGCCTGCCGCGTCGAACGCGTATTCGATCATGCGCCCTCCGACCCTGCGATGGCCCGTATGCGATGGCACGAACGTCCACCCGAGCCGCAGGTCGGGACGGCGACGCGGCTCTTCCTGGGGCGATTGCCACTCGGTCGGCTGCAGATGCACGCGACGAAGCACCGCCTCGCTCGCGCCGAGCGCCAGCAGCGTGGCGACCGTGATGTGCAGGACCCGCTCGGGCGCTCGAGCGACGAACCGCCCGACACGCGGTCGTGCGACGATCGCCAGCCAGACACCGAGCGCGCCCACCGCGACTCGGATCGACGTTTCGATCGCCACGCACGACTCGCGCGACAGGAGGAATGACGGCAGGAAGTGACGGTCGAGCCAGCGTTGGTTCGCAGCGACGGCCCCCAGAAGGAGCGCGCTGCCCGTCGTCGCGACGACCACCTCGACAATGGTGTGCGTACGCCGACGGCCAGCGGTGCGCGGCTGCGGGATTGGAGAGACGGACAGATTCGGCGGCCCCCGAGGCTATGCTAACCTGAGTCACATGCCCCCTGATACCCGTACCGCGAGTGTCGACCGGATGCTTCGGCCGGTTCACCGGTGGGTCTGGGGGGACTTCGACCGCCGCGTCCGCAAGCTGCTGTTGTTCGCGGAAGTGGAGACCGATGGCGGACGGGACATCTTGCGGGCCGCCGAGGTGACACCGGATCCGCTCCTGCGTCGGCTCTACCTGGAACACGCGATCGACGAGTTGCGCCACGGGGACCTGTTCCGTCAACGCGGCGCCGCTCTCCTCCACACGCACCCGACCCGCCTCGACACGTTGTTCAATGGCACTCCCCTGCCCGGCGGTCATGGCCTCGATGACCTGCGCGTCGAGAACGAGCCCGACCATCGCCTGCTCGCCTTCCTCCACGTCGCGGAGAAGGCGGCCGCCGGCCGTTTCGCCATCTACCGGGACGTTGTGGACGACGATCCGCCGACGCGGGCGATCTTCGAACAGATCCTGCGGGATGAAGTCTTCCACATGAACTACACCTACACGCAGCTCACCCGCGTTTCGCCACGGACATACCGACGACAGGTGTGGCGGGCACGCGCGAGTCGCATGTGGAAGCGCTATCTGCGCCTGGCCGCGGCGATCGCCGGCCTCCTGGGCGCGGCGATCCTCACGGTCGTGTACTTTCTCCTCCTTCCGCCCTTCGCCTGGATGGCCAAGCGCGCCGCCCGGCGGGAGCCGCTTGGTTGGATCCCGATCCCTGGCGACCAGATCGAAGCGCCGCAGAGCCACTACTGACATGAAGATCCTGGGAATCTCCGCTCACTACCACGACTCTGCGGCCGCGCTCGTCGTCGACGGCGTGCCGGTCTGCGCTGTTCAGGAGGAGCGTCTGTCGCGGCGCAAGAACGACGCGTCCTTTCCCATCGGGGCGATCGAGTGGTGCCTGGACCATGCCGCGATGGACCCTTCGGATCTCGACGCCGTCGTGTTCTACGAGCGGAGCATGCTCAAGTTCGAGCGGATCCTGACCTGTGCGCTCCGCGCCTTTCCCCGCTCCTGGCGTTCCTTTCCGCAGGCCATGAAGAACTCACTCGGTGAGAAGGTCTGGGTGCGCGGCATCATCGCGTCTCACCTGGGCATTCCGAGCCGGAAGATCCTGTTCACCGGGCACCATCAGTCACACGCGGCGGCGGCCTTCTTCACGTCGCCAACGCGGCGCGCCGCGATCCTGACGGCGGACGGCGTCGGCGAATGGGCGACGCTCACGGTCGGCCGTGGGGAACGGAACCCGGGCGGCCGCACGGATCTGACACTCCTGCGCGAGGTCCGATTCCCGCATTCCCTGGGCATGCTGTACTCGACCTTCACCGCCTATCTCGGCTTCGCGGTGAACGAGGACGAGTACAAGGTGATGGGACTCGCTGCCTACGGGCGACCGACCCTCACCGAACAGGTCCGCAGGCTCATCCGCCGGACTCCGGATGGCGCCTTCGTTCTCTCCCCGGAGTACTTCGAGTACCAGACGACTGCGAGCCGGTCCTATTCGTCCAGGTTCGTCGAGCTGTTTGGGCCGGCGCGCCAGCCGTACGATCCGATCGATCTCGGGACCGAGGAGGGCCGACGCTTCGCCGACTGCGCGGCCAGCGTCCAGCGTGTGCTCGAGGACACGCTCGTGGACATCGCGCGCGCGCTCCAACGAGAGACGGGGCTGCGGGATCTGTGTTTCGGGGGCGGAGTCGCGCTGAACGGCCTCGCGAATGCGCGGCTTCTCGCCGAAAGCGGGTTCGAACGCGTGTTCGTTCCGCCGGCTCCGGGCGATGCCGGCTGCGCGCTGGGTGCGGCCCTCTACGCAGACCGGCTCTACTTCAAGAACCCGGACCGCGACGTGCCCGATCACCCGTTCTGGGGCCCGACAGTGGACGCGAAGGAACTCGCGCGGGCGGCGCGCGAGGACGATCAGGCCGTCGAAGAACTCGAGGAGGCGGCGCTCGTCGAGCGAATCGCGGACGAACTCGCTGCCGGGCGCGTCGTCGGCTGGATGGAAGGCGCCTCGGAATTCGGGCCGCGCGCACTCGGCCACCGCAGCATCCTGGCCGCCCCGCACGCGCGCGAGATGCGCGACCGCCTCAATCGGGACATCAAGAACCGCGAGGAGTTCCGGCCGTTCGCCCCGGTAGTGCCCATCGAGGCGGCGGACCGCTATTTCGAACTGCCGACAGGCGGTCGGCGGCTCGCTCGCTTCATGTCCGGCGTGTTCCCCGTCCGGTCGGAGTGGCGACAGCGCCTCGCCGCCGTCACGCACGTGGACGGCTCGGCCCGCGTCCAGGTGCTGGAGCGCGAGATGGCGCCGCGGCTGCACGGACTGTTGGAGGCGTACGGGCGCCGCACCGGAATCCCCGTGCTGCTCAACACCTCGTTCAACGTGGCCGGGGAACCGATCGTCAACCGTGTGCTCGAAGGCTATTCGACGTTCCGTCGCTGCGGCATCGACACGCTGGTCGCGGGCTCGACGCTCGTCATGAAGCGCGCCGCGGACCCGGCGACACGGCTAGAGGAGGAATGCGCGTGATCACGAAGCGAAGCGGCATGAGGCGTCGCTTGATCATGCTCGGGAGCGCGGGCGGGTCGATCTCGGATCTCGTGCGCGGGTTGTGGCGCAGCGACTCGGGGAAGCGGTGGCTCATACCGCTGGCGGTCTTTCTCTGCCTGCTGGGGCTGGTGCTCATCCTGGCGACGACCGTCGAGGCGCTCGCGCCGTTCATCTACGCGATCTTCTGACGCCATGGACGCCTTCCGGGACCTGCTGGCCTGTCCGGCCTGCGCGGGAGCGCTCCGGACGGATTGGTCGTGTCACGGGTGCGCCGCGCGCTTCGATGTGACAGACGGGATTCCCAACCTCCGGATCTCGGGCGACGCCCGCACCGAGGCGGTGCGTCGGTTCTACGAGCGGGCCCCCTTCCCCGGCTATCCGCCGCATGACAGCCTGCACATGCTTCGCGCGCGTGCCGACCGGAGCGAGTTCGCGCGCCTGCTCGATCGGGCCATCCCCAGCGGCGCGCACGTCGTCGAGGTGGGCTGCGGGACCGGCCAGATGTGCCTGTACCTGGCGCGCGCCGATCGCCTGGTCATCGGCGCCGACCTCACGCGGGCCTCGCTCCTGCTCGGTGCCGGGGCCGCCAGGCGCTTCGGGCTCGACCGGGTGCAGTTCGTCGAGACCGATCTTCATCGGCCCGGGTTGAAGCCGGGCGCGTTCGACGTCGTCTACTCGTCGGGCGTCCTGCACCACACGCCCGATCCGCGCGCGTCGTTCGCCCGCCTGGCGCGGCTGGCACGACCGCGCGGGCTGATCGTGCTCGGCGTGTACAACGCGTTTGCACGCATCCCGTCGCGCCTTCGGCGTGTGGCCGCCCGGGTCTCACGTTATCGGCTGGTGCCGTTCGACCAGGTCCTGCGGGCTCGGTGGAACGAGCCGGCGCGGCGCGACGCGTGGCTTCACGATCAGTATCAGCACCCTGAAGAACACAGTCACACGCTGGCAGAAGTGCAGGGATGGTTCGCCGAGAATGGCGTGGCCTACCTCCGCGCATATCCAAGCGCCATGCTGGGGGATGAATCCGGGGACCTGCTCTCACCGGCGGCGGACAACTGGCGGCCCGAGGGCTGGCTGGCGCAACTGGGTTGGATTCGCACACTCGGCCGGGAAGGTGGTCTCTTCTTCACGGTGGGCCGCCGCACCTGACGCCCGCGCAGCGGTGATGACCCACCTTTCGGCGCCCCTCCCCTGCCGCGGGAGAGGGCGCCGAAGGCACAGGTAGGTTTCTAGTTCGCGGCCGGCACCAGCTCCCTGGTGTCCGACGTCGCGGGCAGGAAGATGCCCACGACTCCCTTCAGGCCAAGGCTCATGACGATGTTGTAGAAGAACGCGAGGAACCCCAGGAGCAGGAGCAGCCCCGAGAGCCCGGCGAGGACCATATACGGCATGAACTCGCCGCTGCTATAGATGGTCCGGCGCAACATCCCCTGCAGGCCCGCCATCCCCATGAACGCGCCCATCCCGATCCCACCCACCAACTGCGCCCAGAAGTGGAAGCGGGCGAGCTTCTCGCTGTACAACACGGCGCCATTCGTGAGGATCGGGAACAGCAGGTAGATGGCCGAATAGAGCGTCATCGTCAGGCCGACGAGCACCGCGACGTGCACGTGCGGGCCGACGACCCACTGCGTGTTGTGGAGGATCCGGTTGAGCCCGATGTCGGCCTGCATGATCCCGGCTGGCACCGCGAGGGCAAATCCGAGCAAGCCGCCAAGCAGGAACCGAAGCGGGAGGGTCATCTTGAGCGGCCGCGCGCTCCACAGGGTCACGAGAGTGATGAAGAAGGCCAGTCCCTGCGTGATCAGCTCGAAGGCGGTGACCATCTCGCCCGACGCCACCTTGAGGATGCCAGGCTGCGCCTGGTCGGACAACAGGTGATGCGACCAGACGGTCCACGACACCACCAGCTCGACGAACAAGGCGGCCCGCGCCACGTTCTCCATGTAGAGCTTCTTGCCGGTGATGAGCGTCGCCAGCAGGTACCACGTGCCAGCCACGAAGATCAGGACGAGCCCGTCGGCGACGAGGTCGAGCCCCCACCAGAACCAGTTCTTGTAGAGGAGTGCGTCCACAGCCGTCTGCTTCAGGCTGACGCCAAGCAGCTCCGCCACCATGTAGACGAGGATCAGCACGCCCGTGAAGAGGATGACGCCCGCGTTGAGCGCGGTGTCCACGGTCCCCCGGGCGATCGCCGCGACGGGCAGGGACACCAGGTGCTCGGCCTTCCGCCCGGTCACGAGGTTGCGCAGGCCCGACAGCCCGAGCGCCGAGGCGATGAGTGCGCCAGTCGGCTGCTGGTCCCATCCCGCAGGCGTGTAGCCAATCGTCATGTACACGTTGACGACGAAGAACGCCGTGCCGAGCATCACGAGGGCGATGCCGAGGATGAACACGGTCCCGCCCACGACGCTGAACTGCGCGAAATCCGCGGGGAGCGGCCAGTAGAGCGTATAGAGCGGCGCGTAGTGCGTCAGGAACCCAGCCACCCAGAAGACGAACGTGCCGCCGCCAATCAAGGCGCACGTCCAGTTGCCGAGGCGGACGCTCCACAGGGGCTTCTTCATCAGGTACGGCACGAGGAAGAGGAAGGCGCCGCAGACGATCGAATACGTGGATCCGAAGATGCCGACGAGCGGGTGGGCCGTCAGGATGGCGAAGTACTGTTCGTGGCTGACGAAGGGAAGCGGCGTCACCTGGAACGCCCGCATCAGCATCCCTTCGATGACGGCAAATCCGTAGTAGACGAGCCCGACGACGACGAACCGCAGGGCCATCTTCTGTATCGGGGTGAGGGTGGCCGGCTTGAACAGACCCCGTTCGCCAGCAACCAGCGTCTCGAGCATGCTCATGATCTGTGCCTCGCTGGAAAGTCCGTTCAGTTGGCCGCCGCGTCCGCGCACGTGATCTCCACCGCGTTCCGCTCGATCATCCCGATGCCGGCCGGGCCGGAGTACTCGGTCGAGCGGATGGTATAGGTGCCCGGGCGATCGAAGACCCAGAGGATGTCGTTCACGTGGCCGGGCAGCACCTGCATCTGGAACAGCATCGAGTTGTCCTGCCGGAACAGGCCGAAGCCGTACGTCAGATCCTCCGACGTCACGTTGAACAGGACCTTCTCGCCACAAGCCGCGCGCAGCGTCGGCGCCGGCAGCGTGAAGCGGTGATGCGCCACGCTGATCGCGAACGTGCGGTCAGGCGCGATGGTCGCTCGCTTCAGGTCGAGGGGCGCCCACGGGATGGTGTTGTAGGTGATGATGTGCAGCGACACGCCGCACACCACCAGGAAGCCGGCGAACGAGTAGAAGATGACGGATGTCACGGCGCGTCCCCCGCCGTCGCGCGTGACGCGGTGCGCAAACCAGCCCACCACCGCGATCATCGCGAGGGCGTACGCCGTGTATGCCAGGGTCTGACCCCACAGCACCATGTTCGAATCGACTTTCATACGTGCCTCCGGTGAATAATTGCTACCGACAGGGGGCATATTAGACCAACCTCAGCCGTTTGGCGAGAGGCGGTCGGGGTGGAATGGCCGCGCGACGGTTCATGGCGAGGATGAACGAATGAATCAGCGCGGCGGGGAGGAGACGACGTCGGCGAGGGTGGCGCTCGTCAAGGTGCGGACCACGGCGCGTTGATGGCGCGCCCACCGTTCGTGCATCGCGCATGGCTGGTCGAGCCGGCACTCGGCGAAGCCGAAAAGGCACTGAGGCTGGCGGTCGAATCCTTCGACGGCGTCGATAATGTCGGCCAGCGCAATCCGCCGCGCGGGAAGGGCGAGCACGAATCCCCCGTTCCGGCCCCTGACGCTGCGGATCAGCGCGCGCTTGGTGAGGGTCGTCAGCAACCGCTGGAGGTACTTCTGCGGGATCCTGAGTTCCCGGTGCAGGACGAACGAGGAGTGCGGCTGCCGCGGCGTGCGCGCCAGGGCAGCCATCACGCGAAGCGCGTATTCCGTCGTCCTGGAGAACTTCACTCAACCCTTTCGCAGCGGCAGCCGCCTTGGCCGAAAGCCGGTTCGGCCGCTCGTTAGGTCGGGCGCCGCACCCTACGCCGCAAGGGCGTACCGAGCCGCCTCCTCCGCATGGATCTCGGCGGTGTCGAACAACGGCACGTCGGCATCCTGCGGCCGTAGCAGCAGTCCAATCTCGGTGCAGCCGAGAATCACGCCCTCGGCTCCTTGCTGGATCAGATCGGACACACACTGTTGGTACAGCCATCGCGACTCGTCCAATACCCGGCCGTGGCACAGCTCATCGTAAATGATGCGATGGACACTCGCCCGCTGTTGTGCGACGGGCACCACGATTTCGAGGCCATGGCGGCTCTCGAGCCGACCACGGTAGAAGTCCTCCTCCATCGTGAACCGGGTGCCGAGCAAGCCGATGCGCCTCAGCCCTGCCGCCTTCACCCGGGTCGCCGTGGCGTCGCCAATGTGCAGCAACGGGAGATCGACAGCCGCTTCGAGCTGCGGGGCCACCTTGTGCATGGTATTCGTGCAGAGAACCAGGAAATCCGCTCCGGCGCGCTGCACCGCGCGAGCAGCCTCCACGAGGATCGAGCCGGCGTCGGTCCATCGGCCTGCGTGCTGGAGTTGCTCGATCTCGTGGAAGTCAACGCTGTAGACAGCGATCTTGGCCGAATGGAGCCCTCCGAGCCGCTCGCCCACTACTCGGTTGATGGTCCGGTAGTACGGCACCGTCGACTCCCAACTCATGCCCCCAACCAGCCCCACTGTTTTCATATTCCGGGATTGTAAGGCCCCGACGCTCGAGCGGTGGCAGGGATCTTTAGGTGGCGGAGTTCGGTGACGCGATCAGCGCGCCCCGGGGCGCGCGGCAGCGCACTTCGGCGACGGCGGTGGTAAGGGGGACGGCGGCAGCAGACGCCGCTGGTACCGCACGCGGTCCGTCAGAACCGGACGCCAACTGTCACGTCCGCCCGGCGAGCCGTCATCAAGTAGTATTGCGCGTCACCCAACTCGCTCTCGGAGACGGCGTCACGGCGGTCGGTGAGGTTGCGGCCGTCCACGCGAATCTCCCACCGCGCCAGCCGATACCCTACTCCCGCGTCCAGCGTCGTGAACGGTTCGGCGAGCGCGGTGTTGCGCATGTTCAGATACCGGTCCCCGGTGTACTTGACGACGACCGATCCCATCACCCCGCGATCGGGCGCGACGATGAGGCCAACCGTGAAGAGATGCCGTGCGGACATCTCGAACCGGTTGCCGCCAAGCTGCTGCGGTACGCCATCGAACGTCTGCACGAAGTCCACGAACCTGCCGTCGTGAAAGCTGTACGTCACGCGGCCGAAGACGTCGCGGCGGGCGCGGATGACCGACGCGACCTCGAATCCCTGGAAGCGGGTCTCGCCGGCGTTGATGAGCGCGGGGAGGCCGTTCACGACGGTCGAGGTGACCAGGTTCTGGAAGTTCATGCGGAAGGCCGACGCCTCCACGTCGGCGCGGCCGTTCGCAGTGCGGATCTTCACACCGCCCTCGAAGCTCTGCGCGGTTTCCGGCTCGAGGACCCCTTCGTTCTCCGCCAGGCTGAAGTCGAACGCCGCCGGCTTGAAGGTGTTCCGGTAGTTGGCGAAGAGACGGACGTGGTCCGCGCCCTGCTCCCAGACGCCGAACATCGCGCCGAGACTCCCGCCGGGCCGGGTGTGATTGACTGACTCGCCCTCCCCGTGCCGCTCGCGTACGAGGTTCAGCCTCAGCCCGCCGGACAGGTCCAGGCGTGCGGTCGGTGCGTACTCGGCCAGTGCGTACGCGCCGTAGAAGTAGCGCCGCGCTCCCGTATCGAGGTTCAAGTCCGTCGGCTCGTCCACCGTCGTCCCAGTCGTGGCACTCAGAGGAACCGTGTAGGTGAAGGTCGCGCCACGCCCCTCCCCGTTGCCGAAGAGGAAATCGCCACCCACGACGACGCGGACGTGCGACCGTTCGGGCCAGGTCACGTGCGTGTCGGCGTAGATGTCGTTGATGTCGATGTTCTCTCGCAACCCGGTGGCATTGTCGGAGGTGTCCGCGGTGTCCGTCAGGAATCCGCGAAACTGACGTTGGCCGGCATGGGAGTACGAAGCGGTGAGGCTCCACTGCGCGGTTCCTCCGACCGGACGCTCGGTGCCAAACGCGGCGGTGACGCGCGTCTCGTTCAGAAACGCATCCGCCGGATTGTAGTTCGCGTCGATGGGCACGCTCGTCGAGAGCGCTGGCCCCTCGCGTGGATGCGGGCTCGCCGGGTCCTGTTGAAGCCAGTTGAGATCGGTCGTCACCCAGGTCCGGGCGTTCTCTCCGAGCCCGGCCCGGTAGTTCGCGTGACCGCGGGTGAACGAGGTCCGGTCGTCCTTGAACCGCTGTCGGTCGAAGTCGACCGACACGCGTGACTTCCAGGAGCCAAGGGCCGGCAGCGACGCGTCCACGGCCGCGCCACCGCTCGAATACGAACCGAACCGGGCCACCGCGTTCCCGCCAAGGACACCCGCGTTCTTGTGGACCACGTTGATCGCGCCCACGAACGACGTCGCGCCATACGTGACGGGGGCCGACCCGCGCAGGATCTCGATGCGCTCCACGTCGCGCAGGCTGAGCGACGTCAGCGCCGGGTTGAACGCACCGCCCCACGGGATGCCGTCGACCACCAGGAGGAAGGCGTCGAACTCCCGCAGGCCCCAGAACTCGGGGACCGAGCCGGCTGGCCCCGCATCGCCGCCGGGCGCGACCTCGACACCCGCGGCCAGGGAAAGGGCCTCCCGGAGGTTCCTGGCCCCCAGCGCACGCAGTTGGTCGCTACCGATGACCTCGATCGACGCCGGCACATCGTGCGGCGCCTCCGGCAGGCGGGTGGCAACGACTTCCACCTGGGACTGGAAGGTGGGAACGGGAGCCTGTTGTTGTTGCGGCGTCCCCGCGCCCTGCGACGCGCCGGCCTGCGCCTGCGCGGACTGGGCGAGCGTGAGCAGGAGAAGCACGAAAGGTCCGCAACGAAGCAGGAAGGTCGCCACCCAGGCCATTGTGAATACCTCCGGCGAGGCGACCGTTTCGAGCGGTCGCGCCAATCGGACGGAAGTGTGAGTCGGTGCCCAGTGGCGAATCTAGCCGAGGCCGCCAGCTACTACCAGCGGTCGTAGATGAGACCCGAACCTCCACTGTGCCTGCTCCTCGCCTGGCGTGGCCCTGGCCTTGTTGCTGGCCGCGCCTCGTCTTGGCGGCCTCGTGTTGGCCGCCTCGTGTTGGCCGCCTCGTTGACAGCCGGCCAGGGCAGCCGCTACCCTCGTCCCATGCCCAAGGGGCGGTTTGTCTTCTGGGGGTTCAAGGCGCCGAAGGAGTTGATCCGCTCGGCGCTCGGAAGCCTCGAACAGCAGGTGATTGACATCGTGTGGCGGAACGGCCCCGCCAGCGTACGAGACGTGCACGCCGAACTGGCACGGCCAACCGCGTACACCACGGTGATGACCACCCTCGACCGGCTGTACCGAAAGGGCCTGCTCACCCGGACGAAGACGTCCCGCGCGTTTGTTTACACCGCGGTCAGGAGCAGGGAGGAATTGGAGGAACTCCTCGCAACCGAGATCATGTCCGGCCTGCTCTCCGGTCACGTCCACACGCCCCATCCGCTCCTCTCCAACTTCGTTGAGGTCGTCGGCGATCGGGATCGCGACCTGCTCGACGAACTGGAGCGACTGGTGAAGGCCAAGCGCCGCCGCCTGGAGAGGACGGAGGACGTGTGAGCGACGCGCTGTTCGGCCTCCTCCTGACGCTCGCGTGGTTCGCGGCGACCAATCTCGTCGCGTCGGCCCTGGCGTTGATCCTCGCGGGGAGGGTGGCCGAGTACACCGTGGACGATGCGCGGCGCGCCGCACGTCTCTTCCTGGCGCTGAAACTCCTGCCCGGTGCTGTGTCGCTCGTCTTCACCGTCGCGTGGTTCCTGCCGGCACACTGGCGGCACGAGCCGGCCGGTGCCGAGGAGTCGGCGGGGTACTCACTCATGATCCTGGCAGCCGCCGGCGCCACGCTCCTCGCGGCCACGGTCCGCCGCGCGGTTCAGGACACGCGGACGACGATGTTGATCGTGCGAGGCTGGCGGTCGGCGGCGTCTGAGTGCCAGACTCGTCCCGCTCTTGGAATCCCCGTCTTCCGCGTGCCCACCAGCTCGCCCGTCATGGCGCTCGTCGGGATCTTCCGACCGGCGCTCTTCGTCGGGCGCGAGGTGACGACGACGCTCACACCGGAGGAACTCGAGGTCAGCCTGGCGCACGAAGCGGCGCACGATCGCTCTCGCGACAACCTGAAACGCCTGCTGGTCGCGTGGTTGCCCGATGCACTCGCGGCGTCACGCCTGGGAAGGCGCCTCACGAACCACTGGCAGGCAGCAATGGAATTCGCCGCGGATTCACGAGCCGCGGAGGGCAGCGAGCGACGAGCGGTGGCCCTGGCCTCGGCCCTCGTGAAAGTCGCGCGGCTGGCGCCGCCCCCCCTCGCTCGAGGGGCCTTGGCTCGCGTCAGCGGCCTGCACGAGGAGACGCTGCTGGCCGCGCGCGTCGAACGGCTCTTGGGATCTGTCACCAGTTCCGCCGTCGCATCCGAAGGCCGGTCTGCGTGGCCCTTCGTTGCCATCGTCGTCGTGCTGGGGATCGCTGCGCTCACGCTCGATCACACCTGGCTTGCGGTGCACCAGGCGACGGAAACCCTCGTCCGACTCCTCCCGTAGGACCCCTTAGTCCTTCGATGCGCAAACACGTAAACGCTGTTGCGCCCTCAGGACTGAGTGCTGAGCCCCTCGACGGTGCTCGGGGCTCCCTGAGCGTAGCCGAAGTGCGAGCGAGCACGAGCGGCCACGTGCAGCGAGATGATTCGTGACTGTACTTGCGAGTCGAAGCACTTAGGACCACCCCCTCGACGCGGTTCCAACTACGACGGCTGGTAGTAGTCGATCTTCAGGTCTAGCATCCCGCCGTGACCGTGCGAACCGGTGTCGCCGCCGGGGTTCGCGTCTACCCTTCAACGTCCCCGGCAACAGGGCCAGTATGTTCTTCCCTAATGGCTTGCGCGGCTTGACGATCGGCGGCCGCCCGCGGTTCATCTCGCACGTCTCGTTGATCGTCTTCATCGTCTCTGCCCTCTCCCTCCACGTGGCCGCTGCTCAGACCCAACAGGCTGCTGGCACGCAGCCGGCCAGCGCACCGTCCACCCAGGCGCCCGGCGCACAATCGCCTCAGACCGGCCAGGATCGACTGAAGCCGCCGGCGGCGAGCCAGCCGCCCCAGGAAGAAGTGCCGCCGGTCAACTTCGAGGTCGTCGTCACAGCGGCACGCCAGGACATCCCGCTGAAGGACCACCCGGCGGCTACCGCCGTGGTCGGGAACGAAGTGCTCGCGTCGATGCCGCGTGGCATCGCCGCGGAGGAGGCGCTCCGCCTGGTGCCCGGCGTGAAGGTGGACAACCAGGCCAACCAGGAGCGCGTCCACCTCTCCATCCGCGGACAGGGGCTGTTGACCGAGCGCGGGATCCGGGGCATCAAGGTCCTGCTGGACGGCCTGCCTCTCAACGATCCGTCGGGATTTGCGCCCGACCTGTTCGACGTCGACTGGAATGGCGTCCAGCGGATCGAGGTGATGCGCGGGCCGGCGTCCGCGCTGTACGGGGGCGGGTCGGCGGGCGGCGTGCTGACCATCGAGACGCGTGACGGCGGCAGCGACCCGTTGGCCGGGGACGTCTCAATCGACGGCGGGTCGCACGGTTTCATGAAGGGCTACGGCGAGGCGGGCGGCACGCAGGGGAACGTCAACTACCGGATGTCGGTGTCCCGCAATGCCGGCGACGGCTACCGCGTGCACACCGCGTTCGACGCCACGAACATCTACGGCAAGGCGCGGTGGAAGAGCGGGAAGACGACGCTGACGTTCATCGGCGCCGGAACCGACTATTTCAACGAGAACCCGGAGGGACTCAACGCCGCACAGGTCGCGGAGGACCCCACCCAGCCGAACCCCGACGCACTGACCTTCAACGAGTATCAGCACACCAAGCGCGCCACGTTCGGTGTCACCGGCCACGTGGCGCTGGCTGACAACCAGGACCTGTCGTTCAGCACCTACTACCGGCGGACCGGCTGGGTGGAGTCGGTCCCGTCGTCCGTGCAGCACCGGGCCTACGACTCGCCGGGGGCGATCGCGCAGTACAACCTGGGCTTCGCCACCGGGACGGTGAAGCACCACGTGAGCGCCGGCGCCGACGTCGATCTTCAGTGGATCGACGATGACCGCCACCCGAACCTGGGCAACGCCGAGGAGGGCGCGGCGCTGCTGGCTGATCAGACCATCACCCAGACGAGCGCCGGTTTCTACGCGCTGGATCGCATGGAACTGAACAAGCAGTTTGGCCTCATGCTCGACGCCCGCGTGGATCACGTCTCCAACGCGCTGCAGGACCACCTGCAACCGGGCGGCGTGGACCTGTCGGGGAACGCGACGTTCGACAAGGCGACGGCCAGGTTGGGCGCGTCGTGGAACCCGAAGCCGGATCTGGGCTTCTACGCGAGCATGGGGCAAGGCTTCTTGCCGCCGTCGACCGAAGAACTGGCGAACAACCCCGCGCATCTGGGCGGCTTCAACGAGGGCCTGGTGCCGGCGACGTCCTTCGGCCAGGAGGTCGGCGTGCGCGGCACACTGCGGAACCGCTTGTCGTACGATGTGGCCGTCTTCCACATGACCACGGAAAACGACTTCGGGCGCTACCGGGTACCGGGGCGTCCGCTCGAGACCTTCTACCGCAACGCCGGGGACAGCCGCCGCTACGGCCTCGAGACCGGCGTCGACTGGCTGGCCACCGCGGACCTGAGCCTTCGCGCCGCCTATACCTTCTCCGACTTCAAGTACGTCAACGTCCAGTCACTCTTCGGCACCTTCACCGACGCGGTAATGCCCAACTCACCGCGGCACCAGCTCGGGTGCGACGCCGAGTACCGCGTGGGGAGACACTGGGTGGCCGGGCTCGGGCTCGACACCGTGAGCGGCTGGTACATCGACCCCAGCAACGAGGCGTCCACGGATGCCTACGCGCTCGTCAACCCGCGTGTCGCATACCGGTGGTCTGCCGGATCGTACGCGGCGGAGATCACCGCCGCGGCGCGGAACCTCTTCGGCACGCAGTACATCGCGTTCACCGAGCCCGATCCCGACGGCAACTCGTACCAGCCGGGCGCGACGCGCGAGTTCTTCGTCGGCATGCGCCTGCGGTTCGGGAAATAGGTCGCACCCCGGCACCGCTCGGTCCCCTCCCGGCTTGTTGGTCTGCATGCAGATCCATGCTACAGTTCCGGCGTTATTCATGATCCCGTCGCGGCATTCCTTCCCGCTTCGCATCCTGACGGTCGCCTTCCTGCTCTGGATCGGCCTCGATTTCGGAGCGCATGGCCTTTTTGCGTCCGGTTCGGCACCACTGGGTGGCGGGCCAATTACTGTGCGCACCGCCATGGATGAGACGCCGGTGGGATCCTGCTGCACCCCGGATCACTGCTTCTGCCACGGGCTGTCGGTCGGAGCCGTGGCCGCCGCGCGCACCATCGTGCTCGATCAAACCGGCGACGCCGTCGCGTCGCTCCCGTCGCGCGTTCCGCACGGCGACCGCCACCCGCCCGACCAGCCTCCCAGGCTCGCCGCCTAGCCACCGCGCTCTCGCACCAGCAATACCAACTACGCCCCCGGACCGTCGGACCCTTATGAGAAGTGTCTGCATCGCCGTCCTTGGCGTGGCGTTGGGTGGAGTCCTGTGCGCCCAGGAACCCGCCCTGCCCGCCAGACTCTCGCTCGACGACGCGCTTCGGATCGCGGAAGCGCGCAACCCGCTGATCGTGGTCGCGCAACAAGGGGTGGTCGCGTCGCAGGCGGATGTAACCACCGCCAGCAGGCGGCTGAATCCGAACTTCTTCTTCAGCTCGGAGGGACTGTCCTTCTCTCAGCCGCACCCGCCGTTCTTCGACAACCAGGAGATGAAGTTCGAAGTCCAACAGACGTTCGAACCCGGCGGCCGTCGGGGCTTGCGGGCCGAGCAGGCCAGCTACGGCGTGGCCGCCTCGCAGGCATCCGTTCGGGACACGCTCCGCCAGCTCCGCTTCGACGTCCGTCGCGCGTACATGAGCGTCGTCCTCGCGAAGGCCGACGACGAGGTGGCGCGCACGACGCTCGAGGAGATTGACAAGGTCCTCGCGCTGAACCGCGCGCGGTACGAGCAGGGCGAACTGTCGGGCGTGGAACTGCGCCGGCTCCAGGTCGAGCGTTTCCGTTTCGCCGACGATGCCTTTGCCGCTGAACTCGCCCTGAGAAACTCGCGCAGCTCGTTGCTCGCCCTGCTCAATGTCCCGCCGCTCGACCAGCCGTTCGATACCGTCGAGGACCTGCTGCCGACGCCGTATCCCGGAGCGACGGCAGCGCCGGCCCAGGAGATCGCGGGATCCGCCATCACCCTGGCGCTTGCCAGCCGACCGGATCTCACCGCGGCCCGTCGCGATCAGCAATGGGCAGACGCGGGATTCCGCCTGCAGCGGGCTTTGCGGAACCCCGTGTTCTCGGTCGGTGCCGGGCTCCAGCGGGACTTCGGCGCCAACGGCCTGGTGGTGACCTTCGCCATGCCGATGCAGCTGTTCAATAGCAATCAAGGAGGCGTGGCGCGAGCGGGCGCCGAGCAGCAGCAGGCGACGGCACGCCTGGCCGCTGTCGAGGCCCGGGTCACGCTCGAAGTCCAGCAGGCGCTGAACGCCGCGGATGTGGCGCGCCGACGCGTGAACTACGTGGAGGGCGAGTACTTGAAGAGCGCGCGCGAAGCGCGCGATATCGTCCTGGCGTCCTACCGCAGCGGCGCGGCCACCCTCATCGACTACCTCGACGCGCAGCGCGCGCTGCGAGAAGCGTTGCGGACGCAGAACCGTGCGCGCTTCGACTACCGCGTCAGCTTGTTTCAGTATGAGGCGGCTGTGGGGACACCCGCGCCGGCCCAGGGAAAGGATCGGCCATGAAGACCCAGTGGATTGGCCTCGCGCTGCTTGGCGTGGTCGCCTGCGCCGGCTGCAAGGCAACGGGTGCCGAGACACCGAAATCGGAATCCAAGGAGACAGCGTCGTCCGCTGCCCCCGAGACTCGCAACGCCGTGCGAGCAGGAGCTGAACTCCAGAAGAAGTGGGGCATCGAGGTCGCACAGGCCACGCGCGCCAGCATTTCCGCAGGCATCGCGATCCCGGGCGTCCTCTCGCTGGACCCCCAACGTACGGCTCAGATCTCCTCGCTTCTCGACGGCCAGGTGGTCTTTGTGGGCGCCCAGGTGGGAGACGAAGTTCGAAAGGGCCAGGTCCTCGTGACGATCCACGCGATGGCCTTTGCTCAGGCCAAGACCGCCTATCTGCAGGCCGCGTCCCGACTCGAGCTTGCCCGCCGCGAGTTCGAACGGGCGGACATCCTCCTCAAACAGGAGGCTATCGACCAGAAGGAACATCTGCGGCGCCGCACCGAGTTCGAGAACACCTCGAGCGAGTTCGCCATCACGGAGTCGAATCTCCATTCCTACGGCCTGGACCAGGCGGCCGTCGAAGAACTTCTCCGCCGCGCGCGGCAGCCGAACAAGGGATCCGCTGCCATGGACGACCTTGCGGAACCGAAGCTCCAACTGACCAGTCCGATGGCCGGCCACGTCGTCGAGCGTGACGTGGTGAACGGACAGCACATCGAGCCACAGAAGACGCTCCTGACGCTCGCGGACCTTTCGACGTTGTGGGCACTGCTGGACGCCAGGGAGACCGACCTGCCGCACGTCGCGCGCGGCGGACAGGTCCGGATCACCACGAGCATCTACCCCGACCGCGTGTGGGAGGGTCGAGTCGATCACGTCGGCGATGTCGTGGACGAGAAGACGCGGACCGTCAAGATCCGGGTCGTCGTGCGCAACGACGGCCGGATGCTGAAGCCGAACATGTACATCCAGGGGGAATTGCCCAACGCACTCAGCACGAGTGACGTCCTCACGGTCCCGCAGGAGGCGATCCAGACCGTCGGAGGTGAATCGATCGTCTTCGTCCGCGACGCGGCCGATCGATTCGTCGCGCGACCGGTGGAACTGGGCAACCGCATCGGTGCACGGCGCGCGGTCTTGCGCGGCCTCGAAGGATCGGAGATGGTCGCCGTGTCCGGCGCCTTCAACCTCAAGGCAGAACTGCTGAAATCAACCCTGGCCGGCGAATAGTCGCGTCCGTCCGTCGCGGTCGCGTGAAAGGTATCTCTCATGCTGGAACGGTTGATGGCATTCTCGCTCCGGAACCGCCTGGTCGTCGGGTTGGCGGTCCTGGTGATCCTCGGCCTCGGAACGTACGCCGTTCGGACGATCCCAATCGACGCCTTCCCGGACGTGACGAACATCCAGGTCGAGGTGGTGAGCTCGGCAGGGGGCATGTCGCCGCTCGAGATCGAGCAGTTCGTCACCTACCCGATCGAGAACTCGATGCGAGGTCTGCCCGGCCTTGTCATGATGCGGTCGGTGACGAAGTACGGGCTCTCGGTGGTCACGCTCGTGTTCAAGGATGGCGTGGACATCTACTTCGCGCGGCAGCAGGTCCACGAGCGGGTATCGGAAGTCGAGCGGACACTGCCAGAGGGCGTCGAAACCGAGTTGGGACCCATCGCGACGGCGATGGGGGAAATCTACCAGTACACGCTCGAGACCGACCGGGCGGTCACCGAGACCGAGCAGGTGGCGATGTTGACCAGACTGCGGACCACGCAGGACTGGCTGGTCGCGCCGCTGCTCAAGGGTGTCCAGGGCGTCACGGAGATCAACTCGTTTGGCGGATACCTCCAGCAGTACCACGTCCTCGTCGATCCAGCCCGGTTGCTGAAGTACGACCTCTCAGTCGATGCCGTCGCGGCCGCCGTTCGGAACAACAACTCGAACGTGGGCGGCAATGTCGTATCCGAAGGGGCCGAGCAATACATCATTCGCGGCGTCGGCCTGATCCGCTCCGAAGACGACATCCGCAAGATCGTGCTGAAGGCTGAAAAGGGGACGCCCGTCTCGATCCGCGACATCGGCGACGTCCGCGTCGGCCACGCGATTCGGCAGGGCGCCTCGCAGAAGGACGGCCACCGAGAGGTGGTCGGTGGCATCGTCATGATGCTGCGGGGCGAGAACAGTCGCGAGGTCGTGAACAACGTCGAGGCGAAGGTCCGCGAGATCAACGCGAGCCACGTCCTGCCCGACGGGGTGCGAATCGTGCCCTTCTACGAGCGGTCGGAGATTGTCGAAAAGAGCACCGCCACGGTGCTCGAGGCCCTGGCCGAAGGATCGATCCTGGTGCTCGTCGTCCTGGCGGTGTTCCTGTGGAGCGTTCGCGGAGCGCTGGTCGTCATCTTCGCGCTGCCGCTCTCGGCGCTGCTGACGTTCATCACGATGCGGTACGCCGGCCTCAACGCGAACCTGATGTCGCTGGGCGGCCTGGCTATCTCGATCGGAATGGTCATCGACGCCACCATCATCCAGGTCGAGAACGTGCAACGCCACCTCGCATCGAACCCCGACCATCGGCAGAAACTGACGACCGTGCTGCAGGCAGCCGTGGAGGTGCGGAAACCGAGCATCTTCGGCGAATTGATCATCGCCTTGACCTTCGTGCCCATCGCGACACTCCAGGGCATGGAGGGCAAGATGTTCTCCCCGCTCGCGTACACCGTCGCACTGGCTCTCCTGTCGTCGCTGCTCCTGTCCATCTTCGTCATCCCGACGGTGTGCCTGGTGGCTCTGAAGACCGTTCACCGTGAAAGCCCGGTGTTCGTCTTCGCCAAGCGAATCTACCTCCCGCTTCTCGGCTTCGCCTTGCGACGACGCTTCCTCATCGTGGGCGGCGCCACCGCGGCCGTCGTCGCCGCCTTGATGCTGGTCCCCCGGTTGGGTACCGAGTTCCTCCCGATCATGGACGAGGGCGCGTTCGACATGGACGTGCAGCTCATCCCCGGCATCTCGCTCGAAGAGGCGATGAAGACGGCCGGCGAGGTGGAAACCCGGTTGAAGAAGCAGTTTCCCGAGCTGGTGACCGTCGTCTCCCGGACCGGGCAGACCGGCGTGGCGATCGAGGCCCGCGGCGTGGACAAGACGGGGTTCGTGGGAGCGCTGAAGCCGCGCGATCAATGGACGACCGCCCGGACGCGGGACGAGCTCATCGAGAAGATGCGCGATTCGCTCGCTGACATCCCGGGCATGGTCTTCAGCTTCAGCCAGCCGATCCAGTGCCGAATCGACGAACTGGTCGCCGGCACACGGGCGCAGGTGATCGTGAAGCTGTTTGGGGACGACACCGACATCCTGCGGCGGAAGGCCGCGGACATGGCGGCAGTCCTCGGCCAGATCCCAGGCGCCGCCGACCTGGTGGTGGAACGCGTCGCCGGGCAGCCGTACCTGACCGTCACGGTCGATCGCGACAAGGTTGCCCGGTACGGCGTGAACACCGGCGACGTGCTTCGGGTCATCGAGCTGGCGATCGGGGGGAAGCCTCTGTCGCGCCTCTACCAGCAGAACCGCGCGTTCGACATCGCGCTGCGATTCCCCGACGAGCGCCGACAGTCGGTGGAGGCCCTGGGAACGCTGCTGGTCGATGTGCCGGGAGGCTTCAGGGTCGCGCTCGACCAGCTTGCCGACCTGAAGGTCGTGGAAGGACCCACCCAGATCAGCCGCGACAACGGGCAGCGGCGCATCGGGATCGAGCTGAACGTGGTAGGCCGGGACATTGGCAGCTTCGTCAAGGAGGCACAGGCGCGGATTGCCAAGACCGTGGACTTGCCTCCGGGTTACTACTTCAGTTGGGGCGGGCAGTTCGAAAACCAGCAGCAGGCCATGCAGCGTCTCATGATCATCACGCCGGTCGTGGTGGGGTTGATCTTCATTCTCCTGCTGTTCACATTCGACTCGGTGTGGCTCGCGGGCCTCGTCCTCTTCAACCTGCCGTTCGCGATGGTCGGCGGCGTCATTGGCCTCTTTCTGTCCGGGCTCTATCTTTCGGTGCCCGCGTCGGTGGGCTTCATCGTGCTGTTCGGCGTTGCCGTCCTCAATGGGCTGGTGCTGATTTCCTACATATCGGACCTGCGGGATGCAGGGGCGAGCGCGGCGGAAGCCGTGCGGGTGGGCTGTGAGACCCGGCTTCGCCCCGTGCTGATGACGGCGAGCATCGCGATCCTCAGCCTGGTTCCCATGGTGTTTGCCACCGGTCCCGGGTCAGAGGTGCAGAAGCCGCTGGCCGTGGTCGTGATCGGCGGCCTCGTCACCTCGACCTGCCTGACATTGTTGGTGCTTCCCATTCTCTACAGCTGGCTGGAGGAATGGAGAGACGCCTGGGCCGCGCGACGCGCGGACGCAGCCCAACCCGTTTCAGGTTGATGGTCCAGGCACATCAGGCTTCTTCGGACTGCGCGCGCCTGCGGCGCTCCAGCCATCCATGCACCTGCAGGTAGAAGGTCGGCAGGACCAGCAGGGTGAACAACGTGGATGTCACGAGGCCACCGATCATGACCACGGCGAGTGGGCGTTCAATCTCGGTGCCGTGGAGACGAAACGCCAGCAGGGGAAGCAGGCCGAGTGTCGCTGTGCCGGCGGTCATCAACTTCGGGCGCACGCGGCCGATACTCGCCTCGCGCACGGCCTCCATCAGCGTGTGACCGTCGGCCCGCAAACCGCGGGTCTGCGTCACGAGGACCAGGCTGTTCTGGACGGCGATCCCAAACAGGCCGATCAAGCCAACCAGGGACGACACGTTCCACGTCTCCCCGGCAAGAAGCAGGGCGAGGATCCCGCCGATGAAGGCGACCGGAACCGTTGCGAGGATCAGGCCCGCCTCTACGACCGAGCCGAGTGCGACGAGCAGGAGGACGAACACACCGAACAGGGCGGCGCCTGTCGCCAGCGTGAGCGAGCGCGACGCGCGTGCCTGGCTCTCCACGCGGCCGCCGAGGTCGAAGAAGTACCCTGACGGCAGCTTGAGCCGTTCGCCGAGGACTCGACGGACGTCGTCCGCTGTGCTCCCGAGGTCTCGCCCGCTCACTGACGCTTCGACGGCGATCCGCCGAGTGCCGGCCTCCCGTCGGATCGCCGCCGGACCAAACTGCTGGGTGATGTCCGCCACCTGTCCGAGTGGTATGCGGGTACCATCGTGGCCATCGATCAAGAGCGTGCGAATCGCCTGAAAGGTGTCGCGCCGATCGTCGCGGAGCCGCACCACAAGGTCGAAACGACGCTGGCCGACCCAGACCTGCGAGTCCCCCTCGCCCACCAGGCCTATCCGTACGGCCCGAATCACGTCACCCGGCGCGAGGCCGACGCGAGCCGACGCCTCGCGATTGACGGCGACCTGCAACTGCGGGAGGCCGGCCAACGGCTCCGTGCGGAGATCGGCGATGCCCTTGATGCCCTTGACGAGCTGCTCCGCCTGGGCGGCGAACTGCGAGAGCTGTCCAAGATCCGGGCCGAAGATCTTGACCGACAGATCGGCCGGCGTCCCGCCCAGCCCCTCGTCTATGCGCATGCCAAGGGGCGTCGTGAACAGAACGGCCACGCCGGGAACGCCCCCGAGGCGCTCCCGCATGTCCGCCTCGATGGCTGCGAGGTCGCGGGCTCGATCAGGCTTCAACACGACGAGGACGTCGGAGAGCGTGTGCGGCATCGGATCCTCGGTGCGTTCCGCCCGCCCGGTCCGCCGGACCACATCGTCGACCTCCGGGACCCCCCGCAGGACGTCCTCCACGCGGTGATTCAGGCGATCCACTTCATCAAGGGTGGCTTCGGGCGGGAGGAGGGTCTGAAGCAGGAACGCTCCTTCGTCCAGCTGCGGCATGAAATCGCTACCGACTCGGAATCCGAGGGACAGCGAAGGCACCGCGACGATCACCGTCGCGAGGGCGACCCAACCCGGGTGACGCAGGCAGCGGTCGAGGGCCGGGGCGTACCACCGCTTCACCATCCGGAGGAGGGCCACGTCATGGTCTTTCCCGGATCGTGAGGACCGGAGAGTCAGAGACGCCGCAATCGGCACCAGCGTGAGCGCCAGGACGAGCGCGGCGCCGACGGCCGCCATCACCGCAGCCGCCAGCGGCTGATACATCCGGCCCTCGATGCCCGTCATGCCGAACAACGGGAGAAACACCACGATGACAATGAGGGTGGCGAACCCGATCGGGGGGGCCACCTCCATCGCAGCCAAGAGGGCGCGTTCCCGCTGTTCCTGGCGGGAGGCCGGCGCACCGATGCGGTGCAGGATGTTTTCGACCATGATGATCGACGCGTCCACCAGGAGCCCAACGGCGATCGCCAGGCCGCCCAGCGTCATGGTATTCAGCCCGACGCCGAGCGGCCTCAGGAGAAGGCCTGCCAGCGCCACCGAGAGCGGGATGGTGAGCGTCACGACCAGCGCTGCGCGGACGTTCCCGAGTAACAGGAGAATCACCGCGATCACAAGGACGCCACCCACCATCACGGCGCGGCCGACGCCTCCCAGCGCTGACGTCACGAGTTGGGATTGGTCGTACACAATCCGCAACTGAACGCCCTTCGGCAGGGAATGACGGAGATCGTCGATCGCGCGGCGGATGCCCGCGGCCACCTGTACCGTGTCCGCGCCGAACTGCTTGATCACTCGGGCGCTGACCACTTCCCCTTCCAGCCGGTGCGCGATGCCGCGCCGCACGGCCGGTGCCTCGCGGATCTCGGCGACATCGCCCAACAGCACGGGCACGTCTCCCCGCACCGTCACAACCGTCCCGCGCAGGTCGTCGATCGTCCTGGCCCGGCCCAACGCACGCACCGTCCACTCGATGGCCCCTTGCGCCACGATGCCCCCCGACGCATTGAGATTCGATTCCTGAACGGCGTGCATCAGATCATCGAGGCTGACGCGCCTGGCGGACATCCGTTCCGGGTCCAATTGGACCTGAAACTGCCGCAGATATCCTCCCAGGCGTTCCACGGCGGCCACGCCAGGGACGGCGAGCAGGCGGTTGTTGATGTCGAACTCCGCAAGATCGCGCAACGTCATCAAGTCCGCTGCGCCTGCACTAGCCTCGAGGGTGAATTCGAAGATCTCGTTCAGCCGGCCCGTGAGGCTCGAAATGAGCGGCGGGTCCGTGCCCTGAGGCAGCGTGCCGGTGACCTGGGCGACTCGCTCGGCGACGAACTGCCGGGCCCGGTAGTAGTCCGCGCTGGGATCGAACTCGATCGTGACCTGGGTCACTCCGAGCTGCGAGTTGGAGCGGACACGACGCACGTCGGGCAGGCCAGCCAGTGCCGCCTCGAGTGGGATGGCAATGGCCGTCTCGAGTTCTTCCGGTCCCATCGCCGCGTTCTGGGCGATGACGTTGAAGACCGGTGCGGACAGGTCCGGGAAGACGTCGCGCCGAAGGTCCTGTAGCCAGAAGGCGCCGATCGCCGCGCCCGCCCCGACGAGCAGTGCGGTGAGAAGTGGAGCCCGAAACGACGTGCGAATCACCCTGCCGATCAGCGAGGAATCAGTGCTCATCGTGGCCTCCCTCCCCCCTCTCCGCGTGCGCCTTCAGCAGGAAGGCGCCATCGACCACGATCGTCTCGCCAGCCTGAACGCCGGACAGCACTTCCACGTTCCC
This sequence comes from uncultured Acidobacteriota bacterium, assembly GCA_963724775.1. Taxonomy (GTDB): domain Bacteria; phylum Acidobacteriota; class Vicinamibacteria; order Vicinamibacterales; family Fen-181; genus CAVRWB01. Next base: position 46,808 of record CAVRWB010000002.1, on the reverse strand, counting down.
ACCGAGGTCACGGCCACGTCCGATGGGCCGGATCTCGAAGGTGCTACCGTCCCGTGGCAGGAACACGCACCAGGCGCCGCGGAGGCGCTGCACGGCTGCAACCGGCACGGTGAGGATCGGCTCGCCGGACGCGCCGATCGGGACAGTGGCAGTCGCCGACATACCGGGACGCAGGAGGTTCCCAGGATTCCGGACGTCGATGCGAACCGGGACCGTTCGCGACTCCCTCTCCACTTGCCGGCCCACCAGTGCGACGGTGCCCTGAAAGTCCCGTCCAGGAAGCGCCGGGAACACGAGCCGCGCCGCGGCGCCCTGTTCGATCCGCACGGCATCGCGCTCGAAGGCGTGAACGGTCAACCAGAGGGTCGAGAGGTCACCGATTCGAAATGGTGATGCGGCAGGCTCCAGCATCTGGCCAACCACCGCAGCCCGTTCAATCACCGTCCCGTGCACGGGGGCGCGCAGCACGAACGTCGAGAAGTTGCTGCCGTCCCGGTCCACTGCCGGCGGTTCGGCCCCGAACGCCGCGATGGCCGCACGCGCGGAGCGCATCGCCGCGCTTGCATCCGCCGCCTGTGACTCAGCTTCCTGGACTTCGCGGATCGGGAGGATCTTCTCCGCCGCCAGGCCCCGCTTGCGCTCGAGAGCGGCCTCGGCGAGCTTCACCCGGGCAGCCGCTGACAGGTAGTCCGCGCGTGCCTTGCCCAGCTCCATGCTGGTGAGCTCGGCGAGCGGCTGCCCCTGGTGGACCGTGTCGCCGGCGCCCACCATCAACCTCGTGACGCGGGCGGCCGCTGGAACGCCGACTTCGGCGTACGCCGCCTGATCGACGCTGAGTTCTCCAAGCAGAGAAACCTGCTCCCCACCTGGCCGTCTCTCGACCGCGGCCGTCGTGATCCGCAAATCGCGCCGCATGGCCGGGTCGATCTTCACCGTGTGCCCGTCAGGCCGAGCGCCGCCTTCCGCCTCGGGCGGTTTTGGATGATCGCCGGGCCGCCGTGTCTCGTTTCCGCCTCCACGGCAGGCGAGCAGAGCGGCGCAGGCTACGCACAGGAGCAGTCTCATGGTCTTCATCTCAGTAGCGCCGCGCTGGCATCGAGTTCGACGCGCGCGAGGGCAGCCTCCAGAAGCGTGTCGAGATACTGGGTGCGCGTCTCGAAGATCTCGCGCCGGATGAGCAACAGGTCAGGCAGGCCTATCTGTCCGACTTCGAAGCTGCGGGTGGAAAGCGCTTCGTTCTCCTCGAGACCGGGAATCGCCTCGTTTTCCAGAACGCGGACTGCCGCCAGTCGTTGGCCATACGCAGCGAATGAGGACTGGACCTCCAGGCGGATCCGCGTGCGGGCGGCCGCCAACTCGGAACGCAGGCGCAGCGCCCTGGCCGTGCCGGCGGCGGTCAATTCCTGCCCATGCGCGAAGACCGGCAGAGTCAGCTTCAGACCGCCCAGCACGATGTGGTCCCCCGACTCTCTCGAATACGTGATGCCGAGTCCCAAATTCGGCTTCGAGAAGGTGCCGCCAAGACGGATGTCCGCTTCCGCTTCCTGGACGCCGGCTTCGAGGGCGCGCAGCTCCGGGCGCTGCGAGGCAGCCTGCTGCAGTACCGCGAGGTCCACGTCGCCGGGCGCAGCCAACGTTCCTGCGACGTCAAGCTCGTCATCGATGTTGAGCAGCTGCTTCAACTCGCTCAGCGCGATTGTTCGCGTCGCCTCCGCCGCCTGGAGGTCGGCCCGCACGCGGGCAAGTGAAGCCCGGGCCACGTTGAGGTCCAAGAGGGCGATGTCGCCGGCTTTGAACCGGCGCTCCGCGGCCCCGTACACGCGCGACGCAAGGCCCTCGGTCGCGACGAGAAGGTTGATGCGCTCCTTCGCGTGAACCAATCGGTAGTACGCCGCGGCGGCGGCACGCAGGACCACCCGAGTGGTCTCGGTGACATCCGCGATGCGTTGAGCGATGGCGGCGTTCGCGCCCGATATCCGAGCATCGCGCCTGCCGCCAGGCTCGAAGGGCTGCGCGAGGCCGATTTCGAAGTCGGTGAAACGACCGAGGCCGGTCTGACGGTTTCCGATTCTCGTGTCCACTTCCGGATTCTGCTGAAAGCGCAATGAAGCGCCGGCGAGTCGGGCGCGCGCCTCCTCCACGGCCAGGCGGGCGCTCGCGATTTCCGGTGTCTGCTCGCGTGCCCGGGCAAGGACGTCCGATAGTGCCAGTCGGCGCGGCTGAGCGGACGCCGCTCCAGCCTGGACGCAGACGGCAATGCAAACCGCGACAGAAAGGGAGTCGACACGCATAGCAGGTCCTCGGTCGGATCCGTCAGCACTGGGTCGTCGAGAAGTTGTGCCGGAATCGAGGCGCTAGGCGAGTACTGTCCTGGGAACGTGCAGAATCTTCCGAGCCGCGGCATCGGAGGGCTGCGGCGCCGGGACGATGATGTCGGCGACAACGAGGTCGGCCGACCGGAGGGGTGGGACGGGAGTCACGAGGTCGACAGCCTGGGCGCAGCAGCCGCACGTCGAGCAGGTGGGCGGGCACACACCGTGACTGCAGCCGCCCGGCTCGCTGTCGGAGCAAGCCTCGCTGCCGGCCACGGTCGAGACCCCGGACATGGCTAGCGCAAGCAACGCGATCACAATGCCCTGCCTGAGGTGCCCCACGCGATCGATTGTAGCATTCGGTTCCCGCGGCGGGTTCAAACCCCACCATTACACAGGCGCCACTCGCGCGCCCCACCGACTCATCCGTGCGGAGCGGTACGACCGGGTCGAACCATCCTCTCGGCCTACTCGGACCGCAACGCAACGGTCGGCTGGACGCTTGCGGCGTGGCGCGCCGGCAGCCAGCTTGCCGCTGCGGCCACCAGGCTGAGGCCGGCCGTCGCCGCCGCCAGCGTCAGCGGGTCCCAGGGCTTCAGGTCGAAGAGCAACGTCACCGCGGCGCGCCCGGCAAGGACCGCGAGGACCGTCCCAATGGCAAGCCCGGCGAGGAGCAGCGCACCGGCCTCCTGCAGCACCATCCGGACAACCTGCGGGCGACCGGCACCGAGGGCGATGCGGATCCCGATCTCGGCGCGGCGCCGCGCGACCATGTACGACATCACCCCGTACAGGCCGATCGCCGCAATCAGCGCGGCGAGGCCGCCGAAAGAGGCCGAGAGCGTGGCCATGAGCCGCTCGGCCACGAGGGACTCCTTGACCAGCGTGTCCATCGTCTTGAAGTCGACGACGATCGACGGGCTGACGCTGCCGATCGTCGCGGTGATGGCTTTCGTCGCGAGCCGCAGGTCGCCGCTCACGCGTACTGCCAGCGTGAGGTACGGCGGCAATTCGCGGTCCTGGGCGGACGCCAGGTACACGAGCGGGTCGAACGCGTCGCGGAGGTCGAAGTACTTGCTGTCCTGGACGACACCCACGACACGATAGAGGGGCCTCGCCTCGCCCGGCGCGGTCTCGACCTGGAACGTGCGATCGAGAAACGGTCCACCGCCGAGGTACTTCTTCACGAACATCTCGGTCACGACGGCGGCCGGCGCCGCCCCTGCGGCGTCGCGCCCGTCGAAATCGCGCCCGGCAATGAGACGTGTCCGCATCACCTTGAAATAGCCCGGGCTGACGCGGTTGAAGTTCGCGGCGCCTGGCTGCGCCACTCCGTTGACGATCACGCGCTCGTTCCACCCGCCACCGCTGATCGGAATCATCCAGGCCTGTGCCGCCCGTTCGACGCCCGGCAGCGCGGCCACGCGGTTGCAGATTTCCTCGTAGAGAGCGCGCCGGCTTCCATCCGGAATGCCGGCTCGTGTCAGGTCGAGCTGTACGGAGAGCACGCCGGCAGGGTCGAAGCCGGCGTCGAGGGTGGCGAGGTTTCGCCACGTGCGCGCGAAGAGCAGCGCGCCAACGACCAGCACCAGAGAGAAGGCGATCTGCGCCACGATCAGCGAGCGCCGGAGACCGAGGCGCCCGCGCGTGTCGGTTGAGGCCCTGACGCCCCGCATCGCTTCCGCTGGTCGCGTGCCGGTCGCGCGGAGCGCGGGCGCAAGCCCGAAGATCATGACGGTCGTCACCGCCAGGGCGATGGTGAACGCCAATACCCGCCAATCGATCGTCAGGTCGAGAAACAGGCGGTTGGCGCCAGTCGTGAGGAACGCCACGAGAAGCTGCGAGAGCCACCGCGCGAGGAAGACGCCCGCCGCGCCGCCAGCCGCCGCGATCAGGGCGCTCTCGGTCAGGAGCTGGCGGACGATCCGCGACCGCGAGGCGCCGATGGCCAGACGGACGGCGAGCTCGCGCTCGCGCACCGTTGCCCGCGCCAGCAGAAGGTTCGCGAGGTTCGTGCATGCGATGAGCAGCACCAGCCCGGTCGTCGCGAAGAGCACCCAGAGCGGTGCGGCATAGACCTGCCGCAGGTTCGAAACTCCGGTGGATGCCGGCAAGGCGCCGAGATGGAGCTGCCGGTAACGACGGGCATCCTCCGGGGAATAGCGGGGCGGCAGCGTGGCCTGGAACAGACCGGCGGAGATCGCCTCGAGGTGGGAGCCGGCGCGTTGCGGCGTCCAGCCGGGCTTCAGGCGCCCGACGGCGGCCAGCCACCACGTGTCGGGCTGATCCAGGGCCGAGCGGGGTCGCATCAGCGGCTCGGAACAGATCGGGACCGCCACGTCGAAGCTGCGTCCGACGTCCACGCCGAAGAACTGCGGCGGCGTGACGCCGAGGATCGCGAGCGGCTGGCCGTCGAGCGACAGCGTGCGCCCGATCGCCGAGAGGCTGGCGCCGAATTCGCGCTGCCAGAACGCATGACTGATCACCACGCCTACCGCGCCACATCCCCGGACGTCGTCGGCGCGCGTGAAGAGGCGGCCGACGAACGGCGCGACGCCAAGCGTCGGAAAGAAACTGCCGCTGACCCAGAGCCCGTGCGCCTCGCGCGCTTCTCCTCCCGTCGAGAGATCGAAGGTGGTCGCACCCCACGCCGCCATCCCCGAGAACGCCTGCTGCTTGCCCAGGATGCCCTCCCACAGGGGATTCGTGAGCGACGGCCGGCGTCCGCGGAAGGAGCCGGTTCGGCTGGTGGCATCGACGATCTTCACCTCGACGAGTTGCTCGGGGTGATCGACGGGCAGCCTGCGAAGGCGCACAGCGTCGATCAGTTGAAAGATCGCCGTGTTCGCGCCGACGCCAAGCGCGAGGGAGAGGACGGCGACGAGTGCAAAGCCCGGCGACCGCCGCAGGAGTCGGACGGCGTACCGGAGGTCGCGCACGAACGTGTCCAGCCAGGCGACGGTGTTCATCTGGTAGATCTCCTCGCGGATGTGCGCCGGGCTTCCCAGCTTGCGCCTGGCGGCCGCGCGCGCCTCATCGGCTGACATCCCCCGGGCGACGTTCTCATCGGCCTCGATCTGGAGGTGCGCCTCCAGCTCGCGGGCACGCTCGTCGTCCCACCATCCGCGCCGCTGGAAACGCCGCCAGCCCATGGCTCACTCCTCCACCGGCCGCAGGACGCGGTTGACGGCCGAAACCAGCTGCCCCCACCGGCTCGTCCGGCGGTCGAGCTGTTTGCGACCGGCCGGCGTGAGCCGGTAGTAGCGCGCCTTGCGGTTGTTCTCGGAGGTCCCCCAGAACGACGCCACCCATCCGCGGTCTTCGAGGCGGTGCAACGCGGGGTACAGCGATCCGTGCTGAACCTGGAGCAGGTCGTCCGATCGATGCTCGATCAGATGCGCGATCGTGTGGCCGTGCGCCGCACCAAGCACGAGGGTCTGGAGGATCAGCAGATCGAGCGTTCCCTGGAGCAAATCGGCGTCGAGAGAGGGCGTTCCTCGTCGTGGCATGAGCCGAGGATACACCAGAAGATTATCTATGGGAAGGCGGGTCTGACGTCCAGGATGTAGAATTGGGTCTGAATCCATCCAATTCCCGAGTCTCTGCTCGGCCGGAGATCAAGATGAGATACCTGGGCTTCGCCCTGATCGTTGTCCTGTTCACTTCAGGGTGCGGCGGCTCTTCGTCTTCGCCGGCGTCGCCGTCTTCTGTTCCGTCCACCACGGTGAGCGGCATGACGGGCATGTGGACCGGCACCTCGGCGGATAGCACCGGTCAGGAGAAGATGACCTGGACCGTCACACAGAACGGCACCGGCATGACCGGAACGATGAGCTTCAGCGACACCGGCAGGAACATGATGGGGAACGGTTCAATGCAGGGCACCATCAGTGGATCCACCGTGACGTTCCACATGTCGATCCCGAACGGCGGCTTCAATGGAATGATGTCATCGTGCTCGATGGGCATGGACGGCCATGCGACGATGTCCGACGACGGCCGCACGATGACCGGCACCTACTCGGGCAGCATGTCGGGAATGATGTCCGGCGGGATGATGAACCAGGCCTGTGGCGGTGCGATGAGCAACGGGCAGTTCACCTTGACACGGTCGTGACGAATGGGCGCCGTCCTGGCGCCCACGCCTTCGCGATGGTGATGTGCTTCGGCGTCGACATGCATCCTCCTCTTGCGGGCGTCGTCTCGGCGCCCCCCACACACAGACAGCGCGCGTGACCGCCAGGTGCACGCTCCGCCGTCGCCATCGTGAAAGCGGGTTATGGCCCTGTTATGCGCTCCAGCGCGCCACGCGCGGCTGCTGGTCAGCTACCGCGGCCAGCCGACTCCGGCCCGACGGTGACAGGGCATGCGACATTTTTTGCGCATCCGCCCTGTCGCTTGTGACAGGTCCCTCACCCCTTAAGGCGCGAGTATGCTCAGCGGCGTCCCGGGTCAAGGCGCCCAATGATCATCATCCTCGCCTCCCTCTACTGCGCAGCGCATTCCGCCGGCCGGCGACGGGCCGCAATCGCCTTGCTCGCGCTGCTTTCGGTTCCTGCATCCGCCCTGGCGCAGTCGGCGGCGCCGGCGGCTGCCAAGGCAGCCTGCGCGTGCGCGCAACCGGGCGCTGGCACGCAGGGCACCCTCCTGTGGCGCGGAGACCATGCCCCGGGTTTGCAGGAGATCGCGGCATTGGCGGCGCCGATCCTCTGGTTCTCGCCCGATGAGCCTCTGCTGATCAGCGGCGATGGCCCTCTCCCCAATAGCCTGCCCTGCGATCGCCCTGCACCGACTGGCGCCGTGTACTACCAGGCGCACGCCATCGTGCTGCGCGGCAGCGAGCGGGTGACGCTGCCACCGGAAGACGATGCGAGGTTCTTCGAGAAGGTCGAGGCGCTGACGATCCGGTACTTCTTCTACTATCGGAAAGACATTGGTGTCGGCAGCCACACCCACGACATGGAGGTCGTCGACCTCGATGTGCGGCTCGGCGACACTGGCGGCTGTCACGAAATCCGCATCGAGGCGGTTGTCGGTTTCGCCCACGGCGTGGCCTGGTACCAGAACGAACTGCACCTCGGACCGGACACTCGGCTTCCGCTCACGGTGCTGGTGGAGGAGGGCAAACACGCCAGTTCGCCGGACCGCAACGCCGACGGCCTCTACACTCCCGGCTACGATGTCAACCGGCGGCAGAATGACGCCTGGGGGGTGAGGGACGTCATGGGGTCAGGTTACCTGCTCTCGAGCGGGTACTCCTCGACGATGACGAAGATCAGGCGACCCGATACACGCGCGTTTCCGCCGGCCTCGCCCGACGCGTGCCCGGTCCCATCGCAGGCGCCACAGTCGTCCGACCGCGGCCTGCTCAACCGGTACGAGTTGCGTCGTGCCAACACCCTCGCCTCGTGCCAGGCCGACGAGGGCACACGGCTTCTCCGCATGATCAAGACAAACAAGTTCGGGTCGACGTACCCGCCCGGGCAATACCAGTCACAGCTGGCCAGGACAGCGGCAGAAAGGCTGACCGGCACCAATCGACTTCTGCCGAGCATCGCCTACCGGTACGAGAACGGATCCGGCTTCTCCCTGAGCCTGGCCGGCTTCGGCGTCGGCAAGGGCTACCTCGTGCCGAAGTTCAACATCACGGCCAATCGGGGGCGGTCTATCCAAGGACTGGTGACGACCTCGGCTGCACGGTTTTTCAGTCCATATGCGGCTCTCGGCGCGGCGCGTCAGCGGGTGAAGGAACTGGAGCCTGACTCGTCCGACCTGGTGACCGAACAGGACAAGTGGGGTTTCGCGAGCGAGCTGGGCATCAAGTTCCGATTCGGGCTGTCCGGCAAGGCGAGGATCTTGGGCCTGGGCTACCAGTTCGCCGGCGTGCGTCTCGGCTACAGCCTGTTCGGGGTGAACAACCCGCGCACGAGGCTCATCGTCGAAGTCGGAGCCGGCGTTTGGTAGCGTCGCGACCACGCAGATGGAAGCCCCCATCCACGTGGTCCAGCTCCCCCGCTTCCGGGGCCATCGAGCCCGAGGACATCATGGCGCGGCCGATTTCTCCATCGCCGCGACGAGGTTCTTCGCGCCCGAACCCCAGCGCGAGACGACCCTGAGGGCGTCGGTGAAGGGAACGTCCACCGGAAAGACCCGCCTTCGGTCGAGGACATACACGGCACCGGCCAGCGGCGTCGGGATGGAGGGAACGAATATCGTGTAGCGGTCGGTGTCGCACTCCTCGATGATGAAGGCCAGGACCAGGCCTTCGTCGAACAGGACCAACGCTGGCTTCCACACGCTGTCGGCGCTCTGTCCCGCCACCTGCTGAGTGAGGCTCCGGACGAGCGCGTAGCCGGGGATGCGTTCGAAGAGGGTTCGCTCCACCCGCTCGCGTATCGTGCGCCCCAGACCGGTGCGGGCGGCGAGGCCGAGCAGGAAACAGATCGCGAGCACGAACAGGAGGGACAGGAGCGTCTCGGCAGGCCACGAGCCTGGCAACAGGGAGGCGATAGGCTTGACCACGCCGGCGACCGAGGCCATGCCCTTCAGCAGGAGCAGGATGGCCACGTATCGGAGTAATCGGGACGACGATGAGCACGCCGCTCAGCAACACCCTCCCGACCGATCGCAACGGGCGATTCACACGACCCTCCCCCTGAATGACTACCTCTTCTCGGTTCCTGCCGGCGCGGCGTCGAACAGGCCCTTGTACAGCGCCCCGCCCGCGAGCGCACCGACGATGGGCGCCACCCAGAAGAGCCACAATTGTGAGAGGGCCCAACCGCCGACGAACACTGCAACGCCCGTGCTTCGTGCTGGATTCACCGATGTGTTCGTGACGGGAATGCTGATGAGGTGAATGAGTGTCAGCGCCAGGCCAATGGCGATTGGCGCCAGCCCCTGCGGGGCTCGCTTGTCTGTGGAGCCCAGGATGACGACGAGGAACATCAGCGTCATCACGAACTCGGTAACGAGCGCCGCCAGGAGAGTGTAGCCACCCGGCGAGTGGGCGCCGTAGCCGTTGCTGGCGAAGCCGGCCGTGACATCGAACCCGGCTTTGCCGGAGGCGATGACGAACAGGACGCCACCGGCGACCAGTCCCCCGAGCACCTGCGCGACGATGTACGGGATCACGTCCTTTGCCGGGAAGCGCCCGCCGGCCCAGAGGCCGATCGACACCGCAGGGTTCAAGTGGCAACCGGAGATGTGCCCGATAGCGAAGGCCATCGTCAGGACCGTGAGGCCGAACGCCAGCGACACGCCGAGGAGTCCGATGCCGACTGCCGGAAAGGCCGCCGCGAGGACCGCGCTTCCGCAACCGCCGAGAACCAACCAGAATGTGCCGATGAACTCCGCCGTCCACTTCTGCGTCATCGTCCGCTCCTTTTCCGACGCGTCGACGGGAACACCAAGGGCGGCGGCCTCCAGCACCGGCCGTCATCCGCCGCCTTCTCACTGACCCATGGGTTCGTCTCCTTGGGCCTACCGTTCTGCTCCAACCGGATCAGCGTTCTTCGGCGAGCCCGATCCCACCTTACAGCGCGTGGACGGCGCTTTCAATGGAGGTCGGCCGACCAGCGCGTGCGTTGTGGTCGAGATCACGAGATTGCCCCAGCAGGGTGCCAGCTCATCCGGCCCGGCAGACGTCGTGTCACAGCCGGGCGCGGCGAAGGAGTTGGGCGTTGATCGCAACGATGATGGTGCTGAGCGACATGAGCACGGCTCCCATGGCGGCGGGCATCACGATGCCCCACGGCGCCAATACGCCCGCTGCAAGCGGAATCGCGACGATGTTGTAGCCGGCCGCCCACCACAGGTTCTGGATCATCTTGCGGTACGTCGCCTTGCTCAGGGCGATGATGCGGGGCACGTCTCGCGGGTCGCTTCGTACCAGCACGACGTCGCCGGCCTCGACCGCCACGTCGGTGCCCGCTCCGATGGCGATGCCCACGTCCGCCGTGACGAGCGCTGGCGCATCGTTCACCCCGTCGCCGACCATCGCGACGCGCTTGCCCTGCTGCTGCGCCTCTTTGACCCGCGATGCCTTCTGCTCCGGCAGCACTTCGGCGAACACGGTGTCGATGCCGAGCTCGGTCGCAACCGCCTTGGCGACCGCCCACGCGTCGCCCGTCATCATGATGACTTCGACATGCTGCTGGTGAAGACGCTGAACCGCTTCGCGTGACTCTTCCCGAACCGCGTCGGCGACGGCGAACACCGCGAGCACCGTGGTCCCTTCGACCATCGTGATGGCGGACTGGCCGCGTCCCGCCGCACGGTCGATCGCGGACTGGAGCGGCGTGTCGAGGTGGGCGTCGAGTTGGCGCAGGAGTGCCGGCCCTCCCAGCAGGAGCCGCCGTCCCTTGACAATCGCCTGCACCCCTCGTCCAGGAATGGCTTGAAAACTCTCCGCCGCGGGAATCGCGAGCCCTCGTTCTTCTGCGCTCTTGACGATGCCCTGGGCGATCGAGTGTTCCGAGTCGCGCTCGACCGCCGCGGCGAGCGCGAGCGCGTCCTCCTGCCTCACGCCTCCGCCCGTCGTGATTTCCACGACCCGGAACTCGCCGCGCGTCAGGGTGCCGGTCTTGTCGAAGAACACGGCCGTGACATTGCGCGCCTCCTCGAGGCCGCGGCGGTCGCGCACCAGGAGCCCGCTGTGAGCCCCCAGGGCTGTCGAGATCGCAACGACGAGAGGGACGGCGAGACCGAGCGCGTGTGGGCAGGCAATCACGAGGACGGTTACGACGCGCTCGATCACGAACGATGCGTCCTTTCCCGCGAGGGACCAGGTCACGAGCGTCACCCCAGCGGCGATGATCGCCACCAGGGTGAGAAAGAAGGCCGCGCGATCGGCGAGCGCCTGCGCGCGTGAGCGGGAGGTCTGGGCCTGTGCGACGAGCCGCATGATGCCGGCGAGGGCCGTCTTCTCCCCGGTGCCGGTGACTTCGACGCGCAGCGACCCCGAACCGTTGACCGTGCCCGCGATCACCTTCCCGCCCGGGTCCTTTCGAACCGGTCGCGACTCGCCGGTGATCATCGATTCGTTCACGTCGCCCGAACCTTCTCGGACGATGCCATCCGCGGGAAGCGCGGCACCGGGGCGAACCAGGATGAGATCTCCGTCCCGCAGATCGGAGACCGCCACGGTCTCGGTGCGATCGCCGACGAGGCGCACGGCGCTGTCCGGGAGGAGCTTCGCAAGCTCCGTCAACGCGCCCTGCGCCTGGGAGATCGAGCGCATCTCGATCCAATGGCCGAGCACCATGATGGTGACCAGCGTCGCCAGCTCCCACCACAGATCCGCGCCTGGGAAGCCGAACGTCACCGCGAGACTGAACGCGAAGGCGACGGTGATCGCCAGCGAGATCAGCGTCATCATCCCCGGCAGCCGAACGCGCATCTCGCCGACGGCGCCCCGGACGAACACCCAGCCGCCGTAGGTGAAGACGATCGTCCCGAATACCGCGGGAATCCACCGAGACGCCGCACGTCCGCCTGGGGCGTCGTAGCCCAACCAGTGCTGCACCATCGGCGCCCAGATGATCGTGGGGATCGACAGCAGGAACGTGCCCCAGAACTTCTGGCGGAACATCTCGACGGAATGACCGGCGTGCTTGTCGTGACCGACGGCATCATGCGCGTCGTCCGGCCCGTGCACACCGTGAGGAGGCGCCGCACCGCCCGGCGTGGGCATCGGGCGGTGCTGGTGTTCTTGGTGCACACCCCGGGGACGTGCGAGATGTCCAGGGGGATGGGCCGGCTCGGGATGTTCCGGATGCCCTGGCACGCTCTCACCTCGAACCGATCCGGTCGGCCCAGCTCCTGGCCCGACCACTCGGGCATGCAGGTTTTGTTATTGCGCGTTCATCCAGGCGTCTGTCCCCGTCAGCTTGACGGACACGTCTGAAAAGAAGATCCGCAGCGGCTTGCCGTCTGCCGTTCCGCGGTGGTCCGTTGAGATCTGGAGAGGGCCCGCCTTTTTGTAGCCCGCCCATGTCGCGACGACGATACTCGGCTTCTTGGGTCCGCCGCGGTGGTAGATGAACTCCTGAACCCGGTTGTCAGGGCCGACATAGAGTTCCCAAGTGTCGCCGGGCGTGTAGCCGCCATCCGGGGGATATTTCACGACGATCCGCTTGGCGGAACCCTTCCCCAGCGGCAGTTTGTGCATGCCCGCATCTTCCACGTCAGCGCCGCTGTCCCAAGCAACATGCAAGGGGAAGAGCAGCCAATACTGATCGTTGATGAAGGCCGGATCGATTTCGTTCTTCACGTTGTCAGGCTGGCTGCTGAGCTGAGAGCGCAGGTAGGTGACCTTCACCGGCTTGCCCTCCTTATCTTTCCCCTCGTAGGAGACCCGGCCGGTCTTGGGTTCCCATTCCCACGTGTGAGAGAGCCTGACCCCGGGGAATTCCGCGTTGAAGGTATAGCGGATCCCCTCGATCTGCCCAAAGGAATCGAGACCATAGGTCTTGGCGACCTGTTCGGCGATTGGCGGACGCTTCTGTGCCCAGGTGGTTGTCGCAAGGACCAGAATCCCGAAAGCCAGAAGACGGATCATCGTGACACGGCTCGCCGTTGTCATGGTCTTCGCCTCTCAGCGACTTGAGCGAATGCTGGGTTGGATGACAGTCAGAATCTTCGGGATACAGGAATCGTTCCAAGAACATTTCCCGGCCGTCAACACGGATCAGCCGGTGTGACGCGCCCGGCGAGGTGCGCGGATCCAGTGCAGCCAGGCTGCGGCCAACGCCATCGCGCCAGACTGCAGCACCAGGCTCCAGGCGGGTACAGCCCACCGCGCGCCGCCGGCCGCGATGAACCAGACGCGGTACGTCGAGAGGATCGCGAGCGTCCAGAGGAGCAGGGGCAGGGTCGCGGGCACGAAGAGGAACGGGCTCAGCCAGACGAGGTACCACGGATAGATCATCGGGGAAAGGAGCAGCGCGGCAGCCATCGGCCACGCCCACGCGGCGGGGCACGCGACAGCGAGCCGCCATCGCGCCCACACGGCAACGAGCAGGCCCAGGAGGACTGAGAGCATCGCCGGGAGCCATGGCCCCCAGGGACGCTCGAGCAGCTCGAACAACGGGTTGTTGAAGCGAAACCGGTGGACCACCTCGGAGACCGAACCCGTCGGGATGCCGCCGCTCAAACCGAACGGCAGGTAGAGGGCCAGGCCGACGGCCCCGGCGGCGAGCGCATCCCGAACGCGGACCCGTTTCCAATACAGGGGCATGAGCACGACGGGCAGGAACTTCACTTCCACCGCGACGACGAAGGCGATGCTGGCCAGCAGCGTTCGGCGCCGTGACAGGGCGAGCACGGAAATCATCAGGCACGCGACACCGAGGAGATCAACGTGTCCATCCCGCGCGCCCTCGAGGGTGACCAGCGGATTCCACGCGTAGGCGAGCGTCCATTTCGGGTCATGTCCTGTCGCCGCAAGCCAGAACCAGACCAGCGCGAATGTCACGGCGTCGCAGAGAACGACCGCGCCTTTCATGACGCCGACCGACTCCCCCGCTGACGTGACGAGGCGAAAGAACAGTTGCGCGGCGGGCGGATACGGGCTGGCAACCGACGGGTTGTTCAGGAGACGCGTCACGGGCGTGTGCAGGCGGTCGAACGCCGGGTCCGCGGGAACCACCGCGTACGGACTGTAGCCAAGGTGCTGCAACCGACCGTCCCAGAGATACCTGTAGATGTCGCTCTGCAGCCCTGTGGACGAGAGCATCAGCGGGAGTCGCCAGCCGGCGGCAAGGATGAGGCACGAGAAGAGGACGGCGCGCGAGGGGGACACCAGGCGGGCCAACGCCACCATGGCGATCGCGTATGCAACAGCGGCGGTGCCCAGCAGCGCAAGGAACACCCAGTCGCCGTCGCACGGCCCGCAGCGTCGCAACGCCAGGAACGCCGCCAGGATGGTGATGCCGCATGCGCCGAGGACGTGGAGCGCCCGACGGTCGTTGGTCGTGACGCGGGCGGCGAGCGCGCGGGATTCGTCGATCACGGGATGGACAAGGTCGGCGTCGTCCGCCACTCACGCAGCAGGCGGGCGGTCCGGGGAGCGCGCTCGGGCGACATGCGGAGATCGGCGTGCAACCGCTCGACATCTCCCGGCACGTCGATGTCGTAGCACTCCTCCAGCAACGCCGTCGCGAGGCCGAGTTGCCGGGCGCTGTCCTGCAGGGCATCGAGCGCGGCGCCGGTGCCAAGACTGTCGGGCCGAAACAGGTCCGGGTGTGCCGCCCTGGCGCCGACCAGGTAGTAGCCGCCGTCGGTGGTCGGACCGATCACCATGTCGTGGGAGCTCAGCGACGCGAACGCGGACTCGATGGCGCCCGAGGGAAGATGCGGGCTGTCGCTGTCGAGTGCGACCACGCGATCGTAGCCTCGCGCGGGAAAGTGTGTGAACACCCAGCGGAGCCCGGCTGAAAGGTCGGGGCCCTGCTGCGCGGCCACGGGGATGCCCGGCAGAAGCGCCGTGAGGGGCTCCATGTCTTCCGGGGGGCACACCACCACCACGCGGATGCCTGCCACCGCCCGGGCACGGGCGAGCGTGTCCTCGAGAAGGCATTCGTAGAGTGCCGCCACCGACGCGGCGTCATAACGCGGCGTCAACCGCGTCTTGACGTGCCCCGCGCGCGGCGCCTTCGCCATGACGCTCAATACGGACCGCATGCCGCGCCCCTCGTCCGCAGTCGATCAGTCACGCTCACCAGCCTCGCTCGACGTAGACGCGACGGGTGCGCGCGCCGGCCCGCGGCGTCGCGGCCGATGCCGGAAGATCGTGTTGAAGATGCCGAAGGCGGCACCAATCGTGCCCCTGACGGTGCCGCTGATCTTCGAACGCCCGATGCGCGGGTAGTAGCTCACCGGCACTTCGGCCACACGGAACCCCAGACGCGCGGCCTTGACGATCATTTCGACAGCCCACCCGTACGTGGCTTCGGCGAGATCGAGTTGCGCGAGTACTTCGGACCGTGCGGCGCGGAACGGCCCCAGGTCTGTCAGCGACAGGCCGTAGAGCCGGTTCACCAGCGCGGCTGCCAGCCGGTTCCCAAACACCGCGTGCCACGGCATGGCCCCCGGCTGGCGCAGTTCACCGAGCCGCGAACCCAGCACCACGTCTGCCTGCCCCCGTACGATCGGCTCGAGCAGGCCCGGCAGCTCGGCCG
This sequence comes from uncultured Acidobacteriota bacterium, assembly GCA_963724775.1. GTDB lineage: Bacteria > Acidobacteriota > Vicinamibacteria > Vicinamibacterales > Fen-181 > CAVRWB01. The sequence continues at coordinate 31,315 of CAVRWB010000002.1, read as the reverse complement.
GGCGATCGCTGTAGTCCCCGTCGAGGAATACCACGACCTCCGGGTCGGCCGCGTGCGCCAGCCCGGTCAGACAGGCTCGCCCGTACCCGCGGCGCGGCTCTCGCACCACCCTGGCCCCCAGTCGCTCGGCGATCGACGGCGTGCCGTCGACCGAACCGCCATCCACGACGATCACCTCTGAAACGAGTCCGGCGGGCAGGTCGTCGAGGACCCAGCCAATCGAGGCCCCCTCGTTCAGCGTTGGAATGACGACGCTTACCCGCATCTGCAGTCACGCGCGTACAATGTCATTTGGCAGCAGCCACCCCAACATGACGTCACCCTTGCCGGCCCGAATCGAGGTCGCGAGCACCCGTACCTTTGCGACCGGCCTGCTCCTCGAACTGATCGCCGCGATCCGCGCCACGCGTCCCGGCGACCTCGTCGCCCTCACCGGAGACGCCGCACTGCGCGCCGATCTCGAAGCGTGGTGCCGGATGACCGGGCACGCCCTGGTCGGTGCGACCGCGGACGGGCCGGCGACCCGCTGGGTCATCCGACACGGCGCCGCCGCTCACGAAGAGCAGGGGTCGCTGCCGCTGGGCGCCCGCGTCTGGCTGTACACGAACTTCGACTGCAACCTGCGCTGCGACTACTGCTGCATCCGCTCCTCGCCCACGACGCCGCGACGAGGAATCGGCCTCGACCGCGTGCGCCGCATCGCCGCAGAAGCCGCCGGGCTCCATGTGCAGGAGTTCTTCATCACGGGCGGCGAGCCGTTCCTGCTCCCCGACATCGCCGACATCGTCGTGGCGTGCGCCGGCACCGCGCCGACCACCGTGCTGACCAACGCGATGCTGTTCCGGGGCAAGCGCGTCGCGGCCTTGCGGGCCTTGCCGCGCGACCGCGTGACGTTGCAGGTCAGCCTTGATAGCCCCGACGCGACGCTCCACGACAGTCACCGCGGCGCCGGCGCGTGGGCCGCCGCGCGCGCGGGCATCGAGGTGGCGCGCGCCGAGGGATTCCGCGTCCGATTCGCCGCCACGGTCTCCACCGACGAGGAAGAGCGCCGCTTTGCCGAGTTCCTCGATCGGCTGCAGGTGGCGTCCCGCGATCGCGTCATCAGGCGCATCGCCCTGCGCGGCTTCGCCGAGCAGGGCCTGGCTCTCTCGCGCGCCGACCTGGTGCCCGAACTCACGATCACCGCCGACGGCGTCTACTACCACCCGATCGGCGCCGACGATGAGGACCTGATCGTCACGCGAGACATCTTCCCGCTGGCCCGCGCGGTGGACGCCGTGCGGCGTGCCTTCGAGAAGGAACAGGAACATGCCACCAGGCTCGCCAGCGTCTACCACTGTGCGTGAGCCAGATGGGCGGGCTCAGGCCACCTCTTCGCGTGCGTAGAACCCCTGGCGTTCGCACGCCTCGCGCAGTGACCGATAGCCATCGGTGACCGGCGGCACCCACCTTTTCAACCCTTCCATCTCGAGCACCGGCCGATGGCGCGGGTTGTCGAACTCCATCGCAAACAGGGCACGGGCAAACCGGTCCGCCACGCTCTCGTCGAGCCCCACGCGCGCCGTGAACATGCAGTGCGAGTAGGCGGGAGACGTCCACACGGCGCGCAGGGCGCCGGCGGGCACCAGCCGCTGTTCCTGCACCGAGGCCCAGAACGGGCTCCCGACTGCGCCCGCGTCAACGCCCCCGTCGAGCACGGCCTTCAGCACGTCCACCTCGCTGGTGCCGGTGTCACCGTGTTTGCCCACGTCGTTGTCGAAGCGGACGGAAACGTAGTCGGTGTGCTCGACGAGGCCCGCCTGCTCCAGGAAGTGCACTGGCAGGATGGCGGCATGGCCGCTGTCCCGGCTGCCAAGCCCGAGTCGTCGGCCGCGGAGATCCTTCAACTCGGCGACAGGGCCGCCCGCGGGCGCAATCACGATGGAGCGCCACTCCAGGTCGGCGTCCCGCATCGCCAGCGGCCGGCACGCCTCGCCGCTCCACCGCGTCGCCTGGACGTAGGCGAGGTTGGTGTTCCAGGCGATGTCGATGCGCGGCGCGACCTCACCGGGATCTGCCAGCAACGCGCGCACCTGGGCTTCGTAGCTCTGGAACAGGACGATTTCGAGCGGCAGCCCGGCCTCGTCGTGGAAGTACCTCCGCATGCCCTCCCAGATGGTGACGACCTTGGGGTCGTACGCCACGGCGCCGAGCCAGAGCGTGGGGACAGTCACAGAACGCCTCCATCTCGAGACAACGCGGCAGCCCGGATTGCACTCCGGCGCCACGCTCAGAACAGCGGCATGCCCAGGAGTGCGCGGCCGATGAACTCGCGCAGGACATCAGTGGTGGGTGCCATGACGGCACACGCGTGCGCATCGCGGAAATAGCGATCGATGCCCGTATGCCCGGCAAAGGCCGCCCCGCCGCACGTCCGCATGCCGAGCGAGGTGACGGCAATGGCCGTCTCCCCTGCCGCGGCCTTGGCTTCGAGCACGCGAAGAACCGTCAACGGGCCCGGCTGCTCCAGGTGGGCAACCGTGTCGGCGATTCGCGCCGCGAGGCCGTCGGTCTCCACCTGCATGGTCGCCAGCTGCGCGCGGAGATTGGGAAGGCTCTCGCCGAGGGATGCGCCCAGATGTTCGAACCGGGCGGACTTGAGATGAGCCGTCGTCGAGGCGACCGTCGCGCGACAGATGCCGAGCGAAACGGCCGACGAGCCGAGATTGAAGAGAGGAAGCACGATCTCGAGCATCGCCGCAAACCCGGCCCCCGCCGCCGTCAACTGCATGTCTGGCATCACGCGACAACCCTGGAGCGACACGGGAGCGGAGGCGTTGCCTCGCAGTCCCATCCCGTCCCAGCTGCCCGACACCTCCACTCCTGCCGAGGCGGAAGGCACCAGGTAGAGCGTCGAGTCGGTCGGACCGGCCGCCGTGGGCGCGAGCGTCGAGACGACAAAGCTGTGGGCGTGTCCCGCGCTGGTGACAAACGACTTGCGTGCCGTGATGCGGACGCCCGACCCGTTGAGGCTTTCGGCCCTCGAGACCGGTGCCCAGAAGTGGCTGCGCGAACCGGCCTCGCTGAACGCGAGCGTGGACAGGTGCGAGCCGTTCGCCATCTCCTCGAGCACGCGCCGGAGCGCGGGAGTCTCGGGCGCCGAGGCGACCACGGCGGCGGCCAGTGTGTGCATCATGAACACCATGGCCACGGAGGGATCCGCCTCGGCCAGCGTGGCGGTGACATCCGCAAACGCGCGCGCACCCAGGCCGGCACCGCCGCAGCTGGCGGGCAGCACGAGGCCGAGCAGGCCGTTCTCGCCGAGGCTGCAAACGGCGTCGGTGGAGAATCGTCCTTGCTTGTCGTTGTCGGCAGCGGATGGCGAGAGAACGGTGGCGGCGATCTGGCGGGCCCGGTCGACGGCGCTCGACACGTCCATGTCTCGCTCCTTCTTGGACGCGGGCGGGCTGGCGCCCCCCCGGCGGCATCGCGCGACACGGCTACGCTACGCGTCGCGCCGCAGGGAAAAACCCGCGGCCGCCAGCGCGGCACCGGTCAGTTGAAAAGAAGGGTCCCAATCCCGATTGTGGAGCAACAGTACCCTGCTGTCAAACCAGGTCGAAGCGGCGAGCCGGGGCGGATGACACCCTACCAGATCGGGATTCCGGGGAATTTCCGCGCCAGGATGGCATCGAGTCCCCACCGTCGGCCGGGCGTCCCGACAGCCAACGCCAGCGCCGCCATGGTAGGCATCAGCAGCTCCCAAATCCAGGCCGTACCCAACTCTGAGATCCACAGCGACCCCAGGAAGCCGGCGACGCCGAGCGCCACCGCTCGCGACGCGATGCCGAGCACCAGCAGCAGGCCGAACGACAGCTCGGTCAACCCCTGCAGCGGTGCGGCAAGGGCGGCGTGGCTCGCCATGAATGCCATGACGCTCTTCCAGAGTGCCGGGGCGTGACCGTGCTGGATGTAGTAGGTGATCAACCCGGCATAGCCGGCCGGGGTGTACAGCCCCTTGCCGTAGTTCTCGATGAACACCCACAGGAACATCGCACCGATCGTGAGGCGGATGAGGGCGAGGCTTGCGGAGGCGTCCTCGAAGGCCGCCCTTCGTTCGACAGTGGCTGCCATCGGCGTATTCTCCTTCCGTATTCTCCTTCCGTTGCATCATGGTTCACCTTGACGCATCCTCCCCATCCCCAGCAGCTTCTTCTCGAAGCGCGGCAGCTTGCTCAGGTAGGTGGGAAAGCCACACCCATGTCGGGGGCCTACTCGGCTTCTGTGAACCGCTTAACGAGATAACAATTCTGCTGTCCGGGCGGAAAGTCGTTCAATTGCCAGGCAAGCTCATACCCACCCTTTTGATAAAACGCAGGGGCCTGGAAACTGTAACTGCTAATCAAGATCACTTTACACCCACGCCCTCGGGCTTCCTGTTCGGCGGATTCCAATAGGCTCCGCCCATAGCCTTGCCCACGCCAGGCGGGGTGAACCCAGAGCATTCGAATCTCACAAGCCTTGGCCCAAGTCCAACCGGACAACCCTGCCACGATCTCTTGTTGGTCGTTACGAACAAAGAACGCAAACAACTGACCGTCATCTTGTCCTGTTTGAGCGCGATTGAATTCGTACAACCTGTCTTCCAGGAACTGCAATTCCTCTGAGGAAGGTGTGCTCTTGGTCATGATGTGATTTTCCACCCCGCCAAGCTCCCGACGCATGAACACCCGCGCCTCGACACGCAGACCGTGCCGCGCCTCCTTCGCGCGGATCGCCCGCATGCCTGGCGTCCACTCGGCGGGCTGCAGGTCTCTGAATCCGTGCTTCCTGTAGAACGGCCCGTTCCACGGCACGTCGCGGAAGGTCGAGAGCGTGACCGCCGCGTGACCCTCCGCCCGCGCCCACGCGCAGACACAGGCGAGCAGGCGAGCCCCGAGCCCTCGCCGGCCATGGCTTGGCAGGACGTCCATCTCCTCGACGTACGCGGCCTCCTCCCGAACCGAGGCGATCACCATGCCCACCGGCAGGTCGTTCTCTGGACACCCCACCCAGACCTGCCCCATACCAACGAGGCGGACCAGGTCGTCCACGGGGAACACCACGTCGAGCGCCTCGTCGATGAGGCCGAGGCCCGAGAAGATCGTGCCGGCCTCATCTTCGATCTCTCGGAGGCGCGGAATCTCATCTGGGCGGGCGAGGCGAATCCGGTAGGAGTCGGGCTGCTGGTCCATGGTGTCGCGCCGATGCCGATAGGCGCGCCCTCCTGGCGACCCTGGAATCAGCGGGCTGCCGCGGGTCGTAAGGCCAGGTCCATCGACGGCGCCTTTCGATGGAAGAGGTACGAGCCACCGACCAGGAGCAGCCCGATCACCGGGAACATCCAAGCGCTCGGTGGATCGGCAACCGATACGTGCGAGGTACAGGGCACCCACCAGGTCAAAGGTCAAGCCGGCGTAAGCCCATTCCTTGAGCCGTCGAAAGCCCGGCACGAGGACGGTGATCACGCCGAGGATCTTGGCGGTACCCAGGAATCGTAGCAAATAGCCTGGATAGCCCAGGTGCCCGAAGATGGCGCTTGCCTGAGGGACCTGCAAGACGTCGGGAATGCTGGCCAAGAGCATGAACGCCGCCATCAGTCCTGTGACAATCCAGTAGGGGCTCTTGTTCTTCATGTCGCCTTCTGCTCCTCGTCCAACACGGGCCCGTGCAAACGCGGGCTCGGTGGGTTCGCGCGGCGCCGAGGTTCTCGGTCAGCGCGCACGCGTTCGCGACAATCGACGGGTCGCTGCAGTTGAAGCCTCCAATTCGGACCGAAGGTGCGCACGACCACGATGGAGGCGTGACATCACGGTCCCAACCGGGATCTGCAGCGCGTCGGCAATCTCCCGGTAGGTGAACTCTTCCACGTCGCAGAGGACGATCACCTCTTGAAACGGAACCGGAATCCGCCTCAGCGCCGCGAGGACGTCCTCATCGGTCAGTTGCTGTGGCACCGGCGCCACGAAAGGGATCGTCTCGGCGATCATGCGGTCGTCCGGATCGCCGACCATGTGCCACCGACCGCGCGCGCGCCGCCGGTTGCTGCGCACATGCTGAAGAATCGTCGCCAGCCAGGCACGACAGTTCGTGCCGGGCTGGAAGCGTTGAAATGCCTGAAGTGCCCGCAGCATCGTCTCCTGCACCAGGTCTTCGGCCTCGGACCGATTCTGTTCGAGCCACATCGCCAGGCGAAACAGCCGATCGACGTGCGGCAACGCCTCCGCCTCAAAGGCGGCCCACACGTTGTCGTCGGCGGCTGGCGCTGACCCGTCCGCCCTGAAGACATCCTCCGTGGGCGAGAAGCGGCTATCAGACTCGAGGGGGACTATCATCGGAAGTCGATTCCATTGAGAATGCCGCACAACCGCCGGGTCGCCAGCGCCCTGAGGATCGCGGGCCTGCGTGTGCGGCGGCCGTCGCCGCTATCTCTCGACATTGGTCACGTCCTTGAGGAGCTCTGCCAGGTAGGCGGAGCAGTTCGTGACGACCAGACGTCGGACGGTCAGCTGGCGAAACAGCGCCAGGCCCGCCGCATCGATCGACGAGACGTTCGCAAGGTCGAGAACGAGCCGCCTCCCGTGCTGCTCGCCGCCACCCCACGCGCGGTCACACTCCCTGCGCAGTTCGTCGACCCATCGGCCGTTGATCTCGCCTTCCAGCCGGACCGTCACCTGCGCTTCTGTCGTTGACTCGTGAGAGATTCGGAGCATCAGAGTGAACCGGTTGCCTTCGGCCCCGCGGCCAGCATCGAGGACATGCGTGTGGCCCTTACTTGGTCGACATCCGATTGCATCGGAGCGACCCGCTTCGCATTCTTCGTGGGGCAATCGAAGTACCGCGTCTCTCCTGACCGGGCGCAGCGGCCTATCGCATGGTGAAACAAGGGCTTATGCCCGCCAGGTCGATCTCCGGGCCCCACTGGGACTCCGAAATGTCGTGTCGTCGGTCTGAGATACCGCACGATGCGTCACGCCGCACGATGCGTCACGGGTGAGAGTGCGCGCGCGACGCCGAGAGCGTCGCGCCTCGAGGCAACGACTGCTGGAGCCCTTCGGGAATACCCGGCTTGGTTGGAATGGAAGGCCTGTGCGTGAAGGGCCGGCCACGCAAACTGGCAGCCGGTCGTGGCGGGAATTGCGAGTCGAAGTACTCAGGCGCTCCGGCGGTCGGTACCGACGGCTTCGCGCAGACGTGATGAGATGCCCAGCTTCTTCATCCGGCTTCTCAGAGTATTCGGACGCAGCCCGAGGATTGCCGCCGCTCCCCTGGTCCCGCCCACGACGCCTCCGGTCGTCTTCAACACCGAGAGGATGTGAGACCGTTCAACTTCTTCGAGCCTGTCGTGATCGCGAGCAGGAGGCGCTGGCGCGATCGGGAGACCCGTTGGGTCACCTCCGGCCGGGGCCTCGCCGGCGAGCAGTATTCCTTCGAGCTCGAGTACCGGTCCCGGCGACAGGATCGCCGCGCGCTCCACGACGTTCTGCAGTTCCCGGACGTTGCCGGGCCAGGCGTACCGCATCAGGCGCTCCATGCAGCGCGCGTTGAATCCCTTGATCGGCTTACCCAGCTTGCGAGCGAGGCTCGCCGTGAAGAAGGCCGCCAGCAGCGCGATGTCCGAGGCGCGATCGCGCAGTGGTGGAACGGCGATCGGAAACACGTTCAGACGGTACAAGAGATCGGGCCTGAATTTCCCCTCGCGCACCGCGTGAGCGAGGTCCCGATTCGTGGCGGCAATCACCCGGACATCGACGCGGAGCGTTCGGCTGCTCCCCACCGGCTCGAATTCCTGCTCCTGCAGGACGCGCAGCAGCTTCACCTGCGCCTCGAGTGGCAGCTCGCTGATCTCGTCGAGGAAGATGGTGCCGCCATTGGCGAGCTCGAAGCGCCCCACGCGCTTCTCGACCGCGCCCGTGAACGCCCCCTTGACGTGCCCAAACAGCTCGCTCTCGACGAGGCCCGGCGCAATGGCCCCGCAGTTGACCTTTACGAGGGGGCGGGCGCTTCGCCTGCTGCGGCTGTGCACCGCCCTCGCGAACAGTTCCTTGCCGCATCCCGTCTCACCCTCGATGAGGACCGTCGAGTCGGTGGCGGCAACGAGCTCCACCTTGCGCAGCGCCTCGAGCAGGACAGGGCTGTTGCCGACGATGTCATCGAAGCGGTGCTCCCCCCGGATCTCTTCCTGGAGATACACGTTTTCGGCTTCCAGGCGATTCTTGAGCGCCTCGACCTCGGCGAGCGCCGCGCGCAGTTTCTGGTCCGCCTGCTCCCGCTCGAGTTCGACGCCAGCCCTCGCAGCGAACGTCTGGAGCACCGAGAGCCACAGGGGATCCTCGCTCATCGGCTTGTCGTCGATCATCACCATGTGGCCGATGACCTTCCGGGCCGAGTCGAACAGCGGCACGCCAAGGTAGCTCTCGGCTCCCAGCCTGGCGAACACCTTGTTCTCCGGAAAGTACTTCTGCACGTCGTGCGAGTAGAGACAGGTTTGGCCCGTCACGACCTTCATACACGGGGTGCCTGCCAGGTCGTACTCGTAGTTCGGCGCATACTCGTTGTCGAGGAACACGGCGCGCGATCGCGCGCGGTTTCCCGGAAGACACTCCGCCACCACTGCGCGCCGAACGTGCAGGGCCAGGGCCAGGTGGCGGACGAACGACGAGAAGAAGGCGGTGCCCGCCACCGACGCCGTTCCCTCCGTCACGGCGCGTAAAAGGTCCTCCGTCTCCTTCGTATGGGTGATGTCGCGTGAGATGGCGAGAAGCCGCTCGGGCCGGCCCCCTTTGTCCAAGATGGCGTTGAGGGCGACATCCCACCATTTCGGCGTGCCCTCTGTGCCGGGGCAGTGCCCGACGAACCGTGCGGCTCGACCCTGGGCCGCGGCGTTCACCGCGTCGCGGACGGTCTCTTGGAAGTCGGGCGGCCACGACTCGGACCACATCGAACCGCGCAGCCGCGCGAAATCCAGGATCTCCAGCTTTCGCATCCCCCCGGCGTTCATCCAGAGCAGGCGGCCGTCGAGGTCGAGGACGTTGATGCAGTCCTCACTGCTCTCGATCATGCGCCTCATGAACTCTTCAGGGTCCCGCAGCGGATCCTGCTGCGTGTCGGCGCTGCTGCGTTCGCCTTCCGCCGCTGTCGGGTCCAACGCGAACGTATTGACCGGGTTGGTCGCTGCGCTCATCACGCAACCTCAGAGTGTGCCGAACCGGCAAGCTCGTGTGGCGAGAGGCTCCGGTCGGCCGGTGACCTCGGGGCCGTGGGAGCCATTGCAGCGGTGCATTTACTGTGCCCAGGTCCGCCTGTTCGTCGGGATTCGTAACCATCGCGACTGTCCGTCGCCGCGTCCGATGATGCTGTCAATCGCAAGTGGCCCAGGGCCGCCCAAGGCGAGGGCCACCAGGCAGGCTAGGTACAGCAGGTCCAGCTCGTAGCCCGGCGGACCGAACTGCGCGCCGGCAGCTGTAACGGCGATGAGCTTGATCGAGCTGAACCCGTAGGGTAGATGCACGGTGAGCATGGCCACGATGAGGACCGCCGCCATCGGTACGCTGACGAGCCAGACAAAGGCCCCCAGCATCACTGCCAAGCCGCCGAGCAGTTCGACCAGGATCGTCAACCACGCCATGGCATGGGGCGCTGGTACACCCATCGCGTGCAGGATCGCGGCGAATGCGTCGGGCCCCTTGGACAGCTTCGCGAACCCGTGCGCCATGAAGCCGTATCCAACGATCAGGCGCAGCGCAATCGGAGCCCACTGCGCGACAGCGAGCCGACTCGACACTTCCAACGCGCCCTCATGGCGATCTGGCATCGACAACACCTCCTGTGTTGCAGCGTCTCACGCCCCCCAGTTGGCGTTCTGGAACACGACGCGATAGCCGTCTGGGTCTTGGAACGTACGGCCGGCGCGGTCCCAGTAAGGGTTCACCGATTGGACAGGTTGATAGCCCGCCGCGACCATGCGGTCGACGGCCTCCTGCCATTCCCGCGCACCGGGGAGGTAGAAGACGAGCAGGTTGTCGTGATTCGGCACACGACCACCCGCAAGGTGACCGCGCTTCCGCGTGAACTCGAGATGATACGTGGCGCCTGCCACGCCCAACATCACCCCGTCGAACCCGTCGTGATCCTCGAATGATCCGAGCCGCTCCAGGCCTACCCCGTCCGCATAGAAGCGCAGGACTTCATCGAGGTGATCGGTCCCGCGCGCCACTCGCAGCGTTGTTCCTATCCGCATGGACGGTTCATCCTCCGCTGAATCGGCGCGTCACCTGCGTCCCGGCAAGCTCGCGAGAGAGCGGCCCGGCAACGGCATCCGCGAGCTCCACCAGGTCGGCCTGTGCAACGTCCCCCGCGCAGAACACGATCTCGCGAGAGGTGCGACACGGGCGACTCTCTCGAGCGTCGTCTGCAACCGCGTCGTGAATTCAGGCGTCGGGCCGAGTTCGCGCGCGTTCTCGAAAGCGCGGCGCACACCCTCGCGCAAGGCGCGCCGTCCGGCGACATCGGCGCGGCACACCGGACACGCGTTCAGGTGGCGCAGGATCGCGTGATTCGTTTCCGTCCCTCGCTCCCGGTCCAGAAGCGAATCGGCCAATTCACGCACATCACGGCATTCCATGTTCCGCCACCAGGTCGTCGGCCTCGGATCTACGCAGGAAGCTTGGCCGCCAGCACATCCACCTTTTCGATCGCCGGCGGCTGCGCGAGCAGTTCGGCTGCCTTCTCCATCAGAGCCGCCGCAACACGCCCTGACAGATGGGCATTCCGGCCAGCCTCGTCGGGAAACGCGTCGAAGATCGCGAAGGTCGACGGGCCGAGTCGGACGCCAAACCACGCCGTTGTGGCCGGCTCGGCTTGAACCAGAGGGAGGCCCGCGCGGAGAAAGGCGTCAACATCCGCCTCTCGTCCCGGCTTGGCCTCCAGTCGAACCCACAGGGCAACCTTTACCATGTCAGTCCCTCCTTCCTCTCGTCGGTCGGCCGTCCGGACGGCGGGCCGCCCGGCCGGCCGTCGTTCGGCGAATCTACTTCTGGGAGACGATCGCGACGCCGTTGGCCGCGCTTGCGATTGCGGTCGTTGCGGCCTGCCCGAGGCTGCCATCGTCGGCGATGGTGAACTGCGTCAGATGCGACTGACCCTGGCCGTTGACTTCGACGACGGCGAGCAGGTCGCCGTCGGCAGCGATGTCGATGGGTGCGCCGGTCGTGCTAGCCGCAATCGGGACATCGAGGATGATGCTGCTACCGGTCGCGACCAGCCGAGAGATCGTGTGACTCGGTGAATTGCTCGTGAACAGATACGGTCCCACGAGCGTGATCCAGCAAGGGGCCTGCTGACCCGGCCCGGTCGGGAAGCCGCTGCCAGTCGCGGCGAGCGCAACCAGCTGGCCGTTCTTGATCAGGCTGATCTCGTCGGAGTGGGCGATCGTGACGTAGCCGTTGGCGCCCCTGGTGACCAAACCGAACGGCGTATCGCTGCCGGCAGGGATTTCGACCTCTACCGCAGGGCCAGCGACGGCCCCTTCGCGCAAGCCTGCGACTTCGATGGCTCCGCTCTTTTCGCTGATCACGAGCTGATCGCCCACCACCCCGACTTGCGCGGCACTCCCGTCGGCACGCGACAGCCCGGTGACGCCATCTGTGTTGGCATCGACGGTTGAACCCTGGACCCGGTGGGACTCCACCGTCGTGGTCCCGAGAATGTACAGGTGATCTTTGCCGAAGGCGACGCTCACCGGCGGCGAAACGGTTGACACCAGTTCGCGAACCGCAAAACCGCTGTCGCTGCGGTCGAAGATGGACACCGACTGGGAACCGAAGTTCACGACGGCGACGGCCCCGTTCTGCGTGGCGATGCCGCCGGCGTTGTCGCCCACACCGCCCTGGCCCTGGGTCGAGACAGACTGGACCAGGGCGCCTGTCGTGTCGTACACCAACAGCTGGTTCGCCGGCGTATTCGAGCTGGTCACGATCAGCGTCCTGTCCTCGGCGGCCCGGGCCGCCGAGGCGGCTCCCAGCAGGAGCACCATCGCGCTGAACACCGATATCTTCTTCATCGTTTTACCTCTCGTGTTGTTTCCGTTGAAGAGCGTTCATCGCCCTGTCATGAGTGCAGATGTCCGCAGCCGCGCGGAATATTCCCGGTGGTGGCAGGAGACGGTGGCTGACCTCGAGAGAGGCGGGCGGACGTGGTACCTATTCCCCGAACGTTCTCTTCAGGCCCAGCGCGCGTAGACGTGACGTCAGGGTGTTCGGATTCATACCCAGCAACGAGGCGGCACCGCCCGCCCCCGACACCTTCCCGCCAGCCGCCTTGAGCGCCTCCAACAGGTTCTCGCGCTCCAGCCGGCGCCATTCCTTCTCGGTCCGGTATCGGCGATCCGGTTCCTGCGGGTCGGTGCGCCCGGCAGGCGACGCCACGTCGAACTGCACCGCGCCTCCAGGCGGGGCCAGGATGACCGCTCGCTCCACGACGTGCTGCAGTTCCCGTATATTCCCTGGCCAGTCGTAGGCGAGAAGCTTCGCCATCTCCCGTTGCGGCACCTTGGGCACGTCGCGGTGGAGACGCTCGCTGGCGGTCCGGACGAACCGCGTCGCCAACGGCGCGAGATCCTGCCGGCGCTCCCGCAACGGCGGCACGTGGATCGGAAACACGCTCAGGCGATAGAACAGATCGAGGCGAAACGCGCCCGCGTCGACCTCTGCACGGAGGTCTCGATTCGTGGCGGCGACCACGCGGACGTTGACGTGGCGGGTGGCGTCCTCGCCGACTCGCTCGAAGTCCCCTTCCTGCAGGACTCGGAGCAGCTTGGTCTGCAGATCGAGGGGAATCTCTCCGACTTCGTCCAGGAAGATCGTGCCGCGGTCAGCCAGCTGAAAGCGCCCGATGCGATCGCGCACGGCTCCAGTGAATGCGCCGCGCGCGTGACCGAAGAACTCGCTCTCGAACAGTTCTTTCGGAATCGACGCGCAGTTGACCTTGACCAATGGCCGACCCGATCGCGGGCTGCGCTGGTGGATGGCGCGTGCAATCAGCTCCTTTCCCGTCCCCGATTCACCCTGGATGAGAACGTTGGCCTCGGTCGGCGCCACCAGGTCCACCTGGCGGAGGAGTCGATTCAGGGCCTCGCTCTCCCCCACGATGCCGTCAACGGGGACAACCTGCCCCGCCTCCTCGCGGAGGTAGTCCCGCTCCAGCTCCAACTGTTCGTGCAGTCGCTTGATCTCTTGAAGCGCACGGCAATTCCCAATCGCCACCGCGGCGTGCGCCGCGAAGGTCGGCAGCCACGCCATCATGCCCTCGTGAGGGCGCGTTCGCAGGAAGCAGGCGAGGACCCCCACGACGCGGCCGCGAAAGCGCAGCGGGTACCCCAGCACGCCTTGGATATCGCGTGCTGCAGGCCAGGTGGGCTCGACACCCCAGTCTTCGAGAGGCTCGATCGAGGAAGACAGCAGTGGCTCACCGCTCGCGGCGATGGCCGCGATGTGAGATGCGCCGTCTCGGTGGATCAGGTGACAGTCGCCGTCAACGCCGGCCCTCGGCGGTACGTCGGTCGGGCGCGCGCCGCTGGCGCGGAGATGCAGCGCCCCAGGCGCTGCGGCCTCGCGAGACCGCGAGCAGACGGGACAGTCGCGATCGTCCAGGAACCAGACCCGGGCGAGCATGACTTCCTCGTGCTCCAGAAGCGGCGCGACGACCTGCCCCAGGACCGATGTCGGCCCCTCCGCCTCGGCCATCGCCAGGATGATGCGCGAGAGGTCCATGTCTTTGAATAGCACGACTCGACGCCGGCCGCTCGCACGAATCCGTGGAATCTCACGAGGCGGCGCCTGTCCCATCCGTGGCCTCATCTCTCGTCTTCACAAGCACTTGGTCCTGTCCAAGCGTGATGGACGCCCTCTTGAAGCGTCATCCACGTCCGCGCCTGGCGACGGGAACCGCCCCGACGACCGGGCCCATTCAAGCTGAAGGAGCGAACCCATGACTCTGCACAAGACCGCGCTCATCGACGGCCTGTCGGTGTTCTACCGGGAGGCTGGTGTCCCCGGTGCCCCCAAGCTCGTGCTCCTTGGTGGATTCCCCGCCTCGTCGCACCAGTTCCGCAATCTCATCCCGGCGCTGGCCGATCGCTTTCACGTGCTGTCACCCGACTATCCCGGTTTCGGCAACAGCGACATGCCGGACCCGAGCTCGTTCCGTTACACCTTCGATCGGCTTTCCGCGTCCATCGAAGGGCTGCTCGTGAAGACCGGGTTCACGCGCGCCGGCTTCTTCATGCAGGACTACGGCGGCCCCATCGGGTTCCGCATTCTCGGCCGGCGACCCGATTGGATGGAGTGGCTGATCCTTCAGAACACGAATGCGTACGAAGAGGGGTTCACCGCGGCGTGGGACGGCATCCGGTATGCGCTCTGGAAGAACCGTGGGCCCGAGACCGAGGCCCCCCTGCTGCCGTTCCTCGACCTCGAGGGGATCAAGCTGGTGTACCAGCACGGCCACGCGGAGCCGGAGCGCATCAGCCCCGACAACTGGCAGATGGACTTCCGCTTCATGGAACGGCCGAACGCCCGTCGCGTCCAGCTCGATCTGTTCTACGACTACCGCACGAACGTCGCACTCTACCCGGCCTGGCAGCAGTTCCTGCGGACGCGGCAGCCGAACACGCTGATCTTCTGGGGACAGCGGGACATCTTCTTCACGCCTGCCGGTGGAGAGGCGTACCTGCGCGATCTGCCGAGAGCGGAGTTGCATCGGCTCGAGTCGGGGCATTTCGCCGTGGAGGACTGCCTGGACGTGATCGCGGAGAACATCCATCGCTTCTACGAGGAACGGCTCGCCGCGCCGCGTGCAGCGCGTCGAACCGCCTGAGGAAGGGGCTTTCCGTGTATCTAGCCGAGATCTGGCGGTACCCGGTGAAGTCGATGGGAGGGGAACGCCTCGGCGAGGCGACGCTTGGGCCGTTGGGAGTCGAGGGCGATCGCGTCGTGCACGTCGAGAACGCCCACGGTCGAGTGATCACCGCGCGAACACATCCACGACTGCTCGCACATCGCGCGGTCCTCGATGCCGTTGGAGAGCCGCTGGTGGATGGTCAGCCGTGGACGAGCAGGCGGATCACCTCCGAGGTGCACGCCATCGTCGGTCCCGGCGCACACCTGGTCCGTGACGACAGCGCCCATCGGTTCGACGTGCTGCCGCTTCTCGTCGCCACGGACGGAGCAATCACCGCCTTCGGCTACGACGGTCGCCGCCTGAGACCCAACCTGGTCATTGGTGGTGTCGCCGGGCTGGACGAGCGCACCTGGGCGGGGCGCTATCTCCGCATCGGGGACGTGGTGGTTGCCCTGGAGAGCCTGCGGGGCCGCTGCGTCATGACCACCTTCGATCCGGACACGCTCGAACAGAATCTCGAAGTGCTGCGGAGCGATCCTCGACCGGTTCGGCGGAAGGCTCGCGCTGAACGCGAGCGTCGTGCGCGGGGGGCACATCCGCGAGAATGACAACGTGGAACTCGTCTCGCGGAACGAGTATCGGCACTCCGTCGCGCAGGGCGGCGCGGGAAACCTACGCCACGAACCTGGCCCACGGCCAGTCGCTGGAGGAGGCGGACAGATAACAGGCGAGCCGCAACCTCTGAACCTGTGACCTCCGCGTTGCGTGGGACGAGGGCGAAACGCCCGGAAGAGACCCTGCAGGGTTAACGCCGACCGTCGGCGCCAGCCCCACGCCGGTGGTGGGCGTACCTGTGCCTCTTCCTCCCCGGCTGGTTCGACTTTGGAGGACGAACCCGATCCTAGCTGTCCTCTAGTCACTCTAGTCCGTCCACATGAGAATCCGGCGCCCGTCTGGGTACCGCTCGTCGAGCACCAGGCCTCGCCCAAACGGCGCAAGGTCCGGAAGTTCGACGTCCAGTCCGAGTTGCTGATCGAAGGGTCGGACGATCCGCGTCAACGCGTTCGCCTTCCAGCGCGTGACCTGAAAGACCCAGTAGGGCGTTGAGGCGCGCAGCCTGTGTGCCATCTTCGGGCTCCAGGCGACCCCGTGTAGAGTCCGAATGGACTCCGGATGACGCGGCTCGAGATCGCCTCGGACGGCGGCCACCCGTCGCTCGCCCCGCAACTCGATGGTGACGTAGGGCTGCGAGTCGCCAAAGCGGTGCCGGATCTCATCGCACTCCCGCTCAAAAGCGGCGGCGGAGGCGGGCTGTACGTCGAGGGAGGACTCGGAGACGACGAAGATCGCCGTCGCCACGCCGATGAAGAGCCCCGTCGCCAGGACGCTTGCCAGCCATCGCCGTCCGCACGAAGGTAGGTTGATCGACGGCACTGAGTGCTCCGGCCGTGTCGGACGACTTCGTGGGCGGCCAGCTCCGGAACGCCCGTCAGCGGGGGCTCCTCGGCGGACGCCTGCCTTTCGGTCCGCCGCCGGTCAGGGCACCCTCCAATGCGCGGAGAACCTCGGCTGCAGTTTCTATCTTCTTACGTTCGAGGTCGGACAGCACGCGGTGGACGGCTGCCTCCACCGTGCCGGCATGGCGGCGATCGATCGCTCGGCCGTCCGCCGTCAAGCGCAGGTGGGCTTCACGACGATCACGCTCGCCACGGCTGCGCGCAATGACCCCTCGGTCCTCCAGACGACGGAGGATCCCCGTCAGGGTGCTCGGGTGCAGTTGGAGGATCGCCGCGAGTTGCCCGGCAGATGCTCCAGGACAACGCCCGAGGATCCGCACAACCAGGCGCTGAGGCCCGGTGATCCCCAGTTCGGCTTCCATCCTCTTGGAAGTTGCCTGGAGTCCGTGACTGATGCCCCAGATCAGACTCATGAACTCGAGGACATCCCCGAGCACCAGGCCGTCGCCACATACGGCGGCAGCCTCCTCCCGACCACCCCGCTTGCGTGACACCTTTGCATCCTCCGTGAGTGGGCCGAGCGGCGGCCGCCCAGCGGAACGCGTTCCTCCGCTACGTTGCCGTAATCACGAAGTGTCCGCGTCGATTCCTGTGTCCAGCAACTCACGCCCTCGTCGGTAAGAAGGGCCGCTCCTTGCCGTAGCTCACCGTCTCGATGCGGTCCCCCGCGATGCCGAGGGACTCCAAGTAGCCTTGACCGCATCGGCGCGACGCAAGCCCAGGGCCAGATTGTACTCTGCCGTCCCCCGCACGTCGCAATGCCCGACATCGTGATCTTGGTCGTCTTCCAACGACCCAGCCGCGTCGCATCCTTCGCGAGGCTGGAATGCGGGTCGGATCGCAGCGTGTCGCTGTTGTAGTCGAAGAAGGCATCGCCTAGGGGATGGTCGCCGTTCAACTGATCGAGCGATTCCCGAGCGAAGACGAGCTCGTCTTTTGTCAGATAATTTGAGGTCCAACTACTTGAGGTCAAACCATACGGGTGGTACACTGAAGGTTCCCCCGCGCGACGCGGACACCGAGGCGAGAGAGCCGAGCGCACGACGCGTATGGAGTTGCAGCAGGGCGTTCCCCGACCGAGGTGGGCAGCGCGGCTTCGAGGCTGGGCGGAGGCCGACCGCCTCCAGCGGCACGAAGACAAGCTCCTGCTGGTCCTGACGCTCCTCATCGGCGCGGTCGTCGGGCTCGTCGTCGTCGCCTTCATCGTGATCACCGAGCGGCTCGGCGCGCAGGCTCTACCCCGCGCAGGTGCCCGCGTGGCATCGCCTCGCCGTCCCGACGGTCGGCGCCCTCTTGAGCGGCTGGCTGCTCGCCCGGTACTTCCCCAACGCCCGCGGCAGCGGTATTCCGCAGACCAAGACCGCGCTCTTCCTGCACCAGGGCTACATTCGCCTCCGCACCGTTCTCGGGAAGTTCGGGTGCTCCGCGCTCTCCCTCGCCAGCGGGATCGCGCTGGGGCGGGAAGGACCGACCGTCCAGGTGGGCGCGGGCATTGCGTCCGTCCTCGGCCGCCGGCTGGGGCTCGGTCCCCGCCGCGTCCAGGCGCTGGTCCCCATCGGCACGGCCGCCGCGCTGGCCGCCGCGTTCAACACGCCGATCGCCGCCGTGCTCTTCACCTTGGAGGAGATCCTCGGTGACCTGCACGCGCCCGTCCTCGGATCCATCGTCATCAGCTCGGCCACATCCTGGGCCGTCCTGCACCTTGTCCTCGGCGACGAACCCCTCTTCCACGTCCCCGCGTACCAACTCGTGCACCCGGTGGAACTCCCGGTTTACGCGGTCCTCGGCATCGCGGGCGGTCTGGTGTCAGTCGCGTTCGTGAAGCTGCTCTTGGGACTGCGGCGCGGGTTCCTCTGCGTTGCCGAGGTCCACGCTGTGGTGGCAGCCGGTCGTCGGCGGGCTGGCGGTTGGCGTCCTCGGGTGGTTCGTCCCCGATGTCCTCGGCGTCGGGTACGCGCACGTCGGCGAGGCCCTCAACGGGAAGATGGTGCTGGGCGTGATGGCGTTGTTGCTCGCGCTGAAGATGGTGGCCACGGCCACCTGCTATGCGTCGGGCAATGCGGGAGGGATCTTCGGTCCCAGCCTGTTCATCGGGGCGATGCTCGGAGGGGCGGTCGGCAGCCTGGCACACGCGCGGGCTGCCGGACATCACCGGGAGTCCGGGCGCGTATGCCCTGGTCGGCATGGGCGCCGCGTTTGCCGGCATCGTGCGGGCACCGATGACCTCGGTCATCATGATCTTCGAGATCACCCGGGACTACTCGATCATCGTCCCGGTGATGATCGCGAATCTTCTCAGCTACTTCATCTCGCAACGCCTCCAACCGGTGCCGGTGTACGAGGCCCTGCTCCACCAGGACCGCATTCAACTGCCGCCACCGCGCGGACACATCAGCGCGTTGACCGTCGAACAGGCCATGCGTCCTCCCGCGGACGTCGCGACGGCTGACGAGATCGTGGCCGACCTCCTGGCGGACGGCAGCGCTGACCCCGGCCACCTTGGACCGCGTGCCTGGCCCGTTCTCGATGGCGGGCGTTTCCTCGGGATGGTCACCCAGGAGCAGCTGCACCAGGCCGCTCTCTCCGGGCGGAGCGGCTATACCCTGCGCGAGCTTCTGCGGGTCCCCGCTGAACCGGTCACGGCGGACACCTTCCCGCACGTTCATCTCGATCAGCCGGTGGATGTCGTGCTCCAGCGGATGGGCCGGGCGGGCCTCGACGTCCTGCCCGTGGTGAGCCGTGCCGATGTTCATGAACTGCTCGGTGTCGTGGCGCTCGCCGACATGCCGCGGGCCTATGGGGAAACCGAAGATGCCGAGGCGGCCGTCGAGGCGCACCGCAAGGAGGCGACCTCTGCGAGGGGTCTGCTGACCGTCGTGATCGCTGGCGTGCTCGGGCTCTTCCTCCTCGGCGGATTCCTGGCCCATCACTACTACTCGGCGCGGATTGAGAAGGCGGCCGCGTTCTACGACTCCGGCAACGAGCTCGCGCGCGAGGGCCGGGTCGCGGAGGCGGTCGAGCAGTTCAGGGCGGCGCTCTCTCTTACCCACAGCGATGACTATAGACTCGCGCTGGGGCTGGCGCTGGCCCGGGCGGACCGCGGCGCGGAAGGCGAAGATCTATCTCGCCGAGGTTCTGAGGTCGGACCCGAACAACGGACCGGCAAACCTGGCGATGGCCCGCCTGTCCAGGACGGAGGGCGACCGAACGGCCGCGCGCGCCTGGTATCGCAAGGCGCTCACTGGCACTTGGCCGCCAGACGCCAAAGCCCAACGTCTCGACGCGGCGTTCGAGCTCGTCGATCTGCTCGAGAAGGGCGGAGACCATCGGCAGGCAGTCGCTGAACTCCTCCAGTGACGGGTGAAACCACCGATCCCGCAACGCTCAATCGAATAGGGCGGGGACTGTTGGCGGCGGGATTGGCTGGCCCGGCCGCCGACGTGTTCCGCGAGGTCCTCAGTGCGTCGCCGACGGACGTGGCGGCCTCCACCGGACTCGGCGACGCGGAGCTGGCACGCGACAACTATCGCGGTGCACGCACGGCGTTCGAACAGGCGGCGCGTCTCGACCCCACGAACCAGATCGTCCGCGAGAAGGCCGCACTCTGCGAACGCGTGCTGGCACTCGACCCGACGGCACGAGGCCTGCGTTCGGCCGAGCGCTATCAGCGAAGCGTCGAACTGCTGAAAGGCGCGTTGACGGGGGCGGAGGCGTGTCTGCCCGTGAGTGCCGGGGACCCGAGCGCCGAGGTTGAACGCGCGCGGCAGGTGCTTGCCTCGTCTCGACGCCCGCCATCATTCGGAGAGGCAACAGACGAGAACGTCCGCCTCGCCGAGCGGCTGTGGGCCCACCGAGCGCCACGTGCACTGTCAGCGACCCAGCCATCGCCACGGTGCTGACCCGACTCGAGCGAGAGCGATGAGGCGCCCCAGTCCGCCCGTGTCGTAGAGCGCCCGGGCGCGCGTGACCTGATCACCATGAAGCCATCGTTCCCGGTTTGCCTCCTTCTGGTGGCCTCTGGCCTCGTGGCGGCGCCGGAAGCAGCGCACCGGTCCCCCCCCGGACGCGCTCGCCCTGGCGCGGCGCACTGACCAAGCCCTGCGCGGACGGACGCAGCAAGCTCGCCTGTCCATGACGGTCCACACGCCAGATTGGGAACGCACGCTCGAAATGGAGACGCGGTACGAGAACCCCGGGCGGACCTTCATCCGGATCACCGCGCCGGCGAAGGAGGCTGGAACGGCCACCCTGCGACTCGGCAACGACATGTGGAACTACCTGCCGCAGGTCGAACGGGTCATCAAGGTGCCGCCGTCGCTGATGCTCGAGCCCTGGATGGGCAGCGACTTCAGCAACGACGACCTGGTCAAGGAAAGCAGCCTGGTGACCGACTACACCCATCAACTCGGGGGCGAGCAGCAGGTGGGCGGCGATGACTGCTACAAGCTCCTCGCCACGCCCAAGCCGGGTGCGCCGGTCGTGTGGGGCCGGCTCGTCGTCTGGGTCCGCACGTCTGATGCCCTCCCGCGAAAGGAGGAGTACGACGACGAACGTGGAGCGCTCAGCAAGGCACTCGCGTTCGAGGACATCCGTCAGGCGGGTGATCGGCAGTATCCCATGCGCTGGACGATGACCTCGATCGCCAAGCAGGGGCACCAGTCCGTTCTCATCTTCCATTCGATCACCTTCGACCAACCCATCATGGACCGGTGTTTACGCAGCAAAACCTGAAGCGCGTGTATTGAGGCTGACATGCTCTTCGTGACGATGGCGTGGCGCAACGTCTGGCGCAATCGACGCAGGTCGGTCCTGACCGTCAGCGCGATCGCCCTGAGCCTCGCGTTCAACATCCTGATGCGAGGTATCGGGGACGGCTTCCACAGCAGATGGTCGACAACTCCGTCCGTGCGAACATCGGTCATATCGAGGTCCACCGCAAGGGGTATCACGACGACCCCGGCCTGAATCCGGACACTGACCGATCCCCGTCGTGTCGACCGGGTGATCCATTACTTGCCGCATCTTCGAGGTAGCTCCCTGCGTGTTCTGGGCGACGGGCTCGCCAGCACGTCGGATAATTCTGCAGGCATTGCCATCATCGGCATCGATCCCAGGCGGGAGCAGATCGTCACGACCATTTGCCGGGCTGTCGGCGAAGGAGCGGACCTCGACACCAACGTGGTGCGGCCGTTGCTTGTCGGTCAGCGCCTCGCCGCAACGCTCCGGCGCCAAGCTCGGTTACAAGGCGGTCCTTCGCGTGCAAGCCGCCGACGGCTCGATGGGAGCGCAGCTTTTCCGCCTGACCGGCATCTTTCGATCCGGCGCGCCCGACCTGGACCGCGGCGTCGCGTACATCCTCCTGAAGGATGTCCAGGAACTGTTCTCGCTGGGCGACCGCGTTACCGAGGCTGTCGTACTCCTGGATTCGTCCGATGCTGTTCCGACGGCCAACCAGTCGCTCCACGCGGTGCTCAACGGGTCGCCCGACGGCACTTACGAAGTGCTCACCTGGAGCGAGGTGGAACCCTACCTCGAACAGTTCATCGTTCTCGACGATGCATTCTTCTACATCATCGTGGCCATCCTCTTCATTCGTGATCGCAGTGGGCATTCTCAACACGATTCTGATGTCGGTATTCGAACGCGTCCGCGAGTTCGGCGTGATGATGGCCCTCGGGACGCGCCCTCGGCAGGTTGTCGTGCTCGTCGTGCTCGAAGTCGGTCGTCCTGCCCTCGTGGGCATCGGCGTCGGTGGCACGCTCGGTAGCCTGTCGACGCTCTACTTCGCCGAGGCCGGCATTAACCTGTTGCCGTTTGCCGAAGGAGCCGCCTCAATCGGCATCACGACGACCACTCTGTATAGCAAGCTCACCGTGGCCAACGTCGTACTCTTGATTCTTGCCGTCTTCCTGCTGGTCGTCCTCGTGTCGCTCTACCCCGCCGTTCACGCCGCCCGGCTGCGGCCCGTGGAGGCGATCCGTCATGTCTGATCCCCCGGCTCCCCTGTTGACGCTCGAGCACGTCAGCCGCATGTATGCGAACCATGTCAGCGTGCGGGCCGCCGACGACGTGTCCCTCACACTGGCTCGCGGGGCATTTGCAGCCCTCGCCGGTCCGTCCGGTTCGGGCAAGACGACCCTCCTCAACCCGGTGGGCGGCCTCAATTGCCCCACGGCTGCTGGATTCCGGGTCGGCGACGCCGACATCACCCGCGATGTCCGCCGGCGCTCTGGCCGACTTTCGGCTGGTCCACGTCGGCTTCGTCTTCCAGGCGTTCAACCTCTTCCCGGTGCTCACCATTCTCGAGAACCTGCAGTTCGTCGCCGCGCTCCGCCGCATGGTAATCACCGAGAGGCGGCGCCGAGCGAAGGACTTGCTTTCACTGGTCGGCCCGGACGGGGTCGACCTGAAGTGGCCGAGCGAATTGAGCGGCGACCAGCAGCAACGCGTGGCGGTGGCGCGTGCGATTCTCACCGAGCCCGGAAATCGTCCTGGCCGATGAGCCCACCGCTAACCTGGATTCCGGAAACGCGGAGCACCTGCTGGACGTTATGCAACGCCTGAACCGCGAGAGGGGCGTAACCTTTCTGTTCTCGACACACAACCCGATAGTGATGCATCGGGCACGGCGTGTCATTCCGCCTTCGCGACGGTAGACATTTAACGGGACCAGCAGCGCCCGGCCGGTGCCGCCGGCCGCGTTATCCCATGAATGTCTTCCCAGTCTTTCTGGCGTGGCTATTTCTCGTCGTCGTTCAGGAGACGCCCCCGGCTCCCCCGTCCCAACCCCCTGGTCGCACGATGTGTCCGGGTCGTTCCGTAACCTCTTCACCGCCTCGCGATTGCTCTACTCCGATGCCAGCTACGCGGACAACCTCAGCCGACTGCGATTGCGAATGGCCGGCGGTCGTGGACTCGGCTTCTTGTACGAGGTGGTCGTGGACAGCGAGACACACGTCGGCAATCGCATCGGTTTGCCGGACTTCGCCGACATGCGACATCGCCAGGACGCGACCTGGCTGGATCTCCTGCACGTCGCTGTTGACGACGCCCACGTCTACTCGGACTTTTCCCTCTACCGCGGCTCGGCTATCTTCCGCACCGCTTCGACGACGGTGACACTGGGACGTCAGCGGATTGCCTGGGGCACCGCGCGGTTCTGGAGCCCGGCAGACGTGTTCAATCCGATCGACCCACTTCAGGTCGAGGGCGACGTGCGGCAGGGTGTCGATGCGGTACAGGTTGAGTGGGCGCCCGTGGACGCCGCGTGGCGGGCAACGGCGGTCTACGCCCCTCAAGACACATGGAATCGCTCGACGTCGGCGTTTCGCGTGGGCCGTACCCTGGCCGGTTGGGACATCGCGACCTTCGGAGGACGGTTTAGAAAGGACTGGGTGGGGGGCGCCGACGTGGCGGGCCAGTGGGGCGGCGTGGGGATCCGTGCCGAGATGACATACACGTGGCGGGCCAGCAATGTTCCACTCAACGATGCGTTCCGCCTTGCCGTCGGGGCCGACTACGCCTGGCCCAGGCTCTACGTGGTCGGCGAGGACTCTCGACAACCAGGGCAGCCGCCATGCGGATCGATTGCGACGTGCGCCCCAACCAGCCTTGTGCCCACGGCTGAACTATTCACCCTTCAGCGGCACTTCCTGTCAGTGGGAGCGCGTTGCACGTTGACGCCGCTGGTGAAGGCCGAGAGCTACCTGGTCGTCGATCCCGCCGGGGCCAGCACGTTCTTCAACCCGATACTGCGATATAGCGCTGCCGCCAACATCGATGTCTCTGTTGGCGCGCAGCTCCCCGCGAGCGGGACCGAGGGCGAGTTCCATGGCCTGCCAAATCTGCTGTTTGCACAGCTCGACTAACATTTCTGAGGGCTTGCCCGCCAGGCAGGGGTGGACCGGAGAATCAAGTCTCTACCGGATACCTTGCGCCGCCCGTTCCGCTTAGACTCACGGTATGGCCGCCGAAGGAACTCAACACTTCGACCTCGCACTGGTGATTGTCAGCGACGTAGACGGCTGCTTGATAGACTCCCTCACTTACTCTGCCCGGGCCACCGGCGATGCTGTCGCCCAGTTGAGCGTCACGGTGTGCCTCTCGTCCTCTGCTCGAGCAAAACCCGCGCAGAACTCGAAGAGCTGCGGCTGCATCTCGGGAACTCCACCACCCACCACCCATTCATCTCCGAGAATGGGGCGGCCGTGCACGTCCCGGACGGGTATTTCCGGTTCGAGATCCCGGGCGCTCGCCGCAATGCGCCGGCGAAGACGTCGTCGTGTTCGGCCGGCCGTACGATGAGGTGGCCGCATGGCTGCTCCGTGCCGCCGAGGTCGCCGGGGTTCGCGTCGAGGCGTTCAGCGCGATGTCAATCGAGGAGGTCGCGGCGGCCTGCGGGCTTTCGCCACGTGCGGCAAGCCTTGCGAAACAGCGGCATTACGACGAGCCGTTTCGCATCGTCGACCCGGACCCGGCGGCGCGCTCCCGACTGCTGCTAACCCTGCAGGATGCCGGTGTCCGCGTCCTGAGCGGCGGACGGTTCGACCACGCCATCGGCGACGCTGACAAGGGCCGGGCGGCCGCCTTCCTCCGACGCCTGTATCGCAAAGCCTTCGGTCCCACGACGACCGTCGGATTGGGCGACGCCTTGAACGACGCACCTCTCCTGCGGTCAGTGGACGTCCCTATTATCGTTCGAGGCCCGTCGAGCGTGCAGTTGGAGCAGGAAGTGCCTTGGGCGCGCGTCCGTTGTCCTCGAGCACCTCGGCATCGGCCAGGCGACAGTCCTTACGGCGTTCGCCATCCTCTTCGGGGGGGTCACGTTGGCCGCAGCCCTGGCGATCGGCCTGGGCAGCCGAGACATGGTGCACGACTGGCTCGCCAAACGTGCTCAAACAGGGCCGCCAGCCAGCGACCAGGAGCCACTTCCCCATTGGTGAGGCGACAACGGACCTTCGGATCCTTGCGCGACGGCGGCCAACAATTGCGGTCCGGCTTCGTTGAGTCCGGCCCAGACGCGCGCCCAGTTTGGAATGAGCGGAGGGCCAAGAGGGTCGCGGTGGAACTCCGCGGTCGCTCCGGAGGGCGCCCGAAAACGTCTGGAGGTTTAACTCCTCCTGGTGCCTGTCGTATCTCAGGCCGTTCAGGGCGGCGACGGCGTAGCTATCGGCGATGGCATCCTCGGCCTCGCGTTGGTAGGCGGCGAGGAGACTCTCCAGCAGGCCGGCGGAGAGGACGACTCCTGCGAGCCAACGTCCGAAGGAGGTGGGTGCCGACGTCGCACGCCATTCGGTTCAGCCCGCGCGTCGGATCGTCACCGGACAGATCTGGTGCTTGTGTTCGTAGCGATCCGCGATCTCCACCTGGCAGACACGCACTGGCGCCCGATGACGCAAGGCTTCAAACAGGGAGACGATCTCGAGACCCCAATCGGACGGCAGCCGCATCCTCGACGCCAGGTCGCGCTGGACCGTGAATTCGCCGGACAGCGCGTAGCGGAAGGACGACAAGTATCGAATGTACGGGTCATCCCCAGTCAGGCGCGTAAATGCCGCGAGAAGTCACAGGAAGAGCCGGGTGACCCGCCCGTGCAGCCGGTTCGAGAAACGCGCAGGACGCCTTGACGAAGTCGAAGTCGACGATAGGGTCGAGCGCGGGCAGCACGAGCCGCGCCAGCATCTCGCGGTTGAAGTTGACGATGTCCGCATCGAGGAAGGCCATGTAGTCGACGTTCTCCTCCGCGAGAAGATAGCCCATGGCCAGCCAACACGCGCGCCCCTTCCCCGGCGACCCGACTGAGAGTCCGGCCCGGGTGAGGCCGTCGAAGAACCGCTGGACGGCCGGCGATTCGTTCCAGACGATGACCAGGTTGCCCTGGTACTGGAAGGCAATCCACCGCGCGCTCGTAGTCGTCCAGGTTCGCCTTGTTGAGCGAGACGACCACCGAGTGGAGGTAGCGGACGCCGCACAACTCCGACAGGATGCCGCCGATGCGGGGCGGTCCATCTCAGCCGGGAGCATCGGGATCACAAGGGAGACCGGGAACTTCGGCGTCAGCGCGATAATCTCCGCCTCCAAATCCTCCACGCTCCGGGCGACGAGCCGTGGCAACGCGGTGACGGGCCCGCTCTGGTGTAAATCGCTCATGTCGGCACCTCAGTGAACGAATCACGTCCCGGTCGCGCTCTGGTTGTCGCGAGCGACGTTGCTGATCCGACTGTAGATGATTTCCCGCTGGAGCCCATCCGGTCTCGGCAGTATTTCTGGTTCGATCGGACCTGAGCTTGCCAGTCGCCGCGAACCCTTGCCAATACAGCGCCGATGGCCGTCCAGACCGCCGGTCCCCGGATTCGCTCCTCGTACGCCGCGAACATCCGCGCGAGGGCCACCTCCCGGAGTCTCGTCGGAACGATATTCCAGTCGTCGGGCGATTGGCGATTCCGTGCATGCGTCGATCGTCGCAGTTCCGTCCCCACCTCGGTGTCGTGCGAATCGCTGATTTTCAGCGGACGATCCACGCCAATGCGCTGGCGGCAAGATCCAGTTTCCACCGGATACCGGTGGCGGCGCCGGCGAAGGACCGTCATGGTCAGCGTCATTCCGCCAGCATCAAGAGGAAGAACGAATATGACCAGGGAAGCATTCTGGCGGATGACGAGGCTCCTATCGGCCTCCTTCGTCGCCGTCGTCCTTCTCTACATCGTGTTCGTCCGGCCGTGGCAGCTTCGCTGGGGTGCTACAGAGATTGAGGTGGCCCAGCGCATGCCGGGCGACGATTTCCGTTGAGGCGCCGGATTCTGGACGCCACCCGGGCGATCAGCATCGCGGCGCCGGCCGCAGAGGTGTGGCCGCTCCTGCTCAGGCACGCTCCGAACATGGTGAGACGAGAGACCGGCCTGGCTGACCACATGCGGACCAAAGACGTCGAGTCCGGTCGGTGGATGATCTGGTGGGACAGTGTCGGCGATCACAGTTCGACATGGGCGCTCTACCCTGCGGCGCGCGGTGCGCGGCTCGTCGTCCGCGAGCGAGCACGCTATCCGTGGACCTCCGCTCGCCTGTTCGGCGTCCTGCTCGCGGATGCAGCTGACATCGTTCGCTTACCCCGGTATCTGCTCGACATCAAGCGTGAAGCCGAGGCCGGCGCACGCCGCTCGGGAATCGTAGTGTTCAGGTGCTGGCCTCAGTTCGCCGACGATTTGGGTCCCGCCGTGATCGGCCACTGGTGAAAAGACGCCGACCCGCCGCCCGGCGGGTCGGCCATGGGAAAGGAGACGCAAAGGTGGCGACGTCGAGGTAGGCAGGCGCCCGAATGCGTATCCCGCCTGTCTCCATTCAAGTTTAGGCCGGCACCCACTTTCCGTCCATCCGGTCAAGACCTGATTCTCCGGATCGCTGCTGTTCCCCCTTAGGACTTCTGGTTCATAAGTTCGGCAACGTATTCTTCTACGCCGCGGGCCGCAGGGCCGCCGGCGCATCGAGGCGATGAAGCAGCCCGTCGAGGTCGTCTCTGGTGAATCGCCACTGAAAGGGTGTGGCGATGGCTTCGTATACTGCTGGAACGCCAAGAGGCGATCCTCGACCTCCGCGAGCGACTCGAAATCGTTCGGCGTTAAGACTTTGCGTTGCACAATCGAGAAGTAGATTTCGATCTGGTTGAGCCAGCTGGCATGAACCGGGCCGTGAACCAGGGTGACGTTTGGAAAGGCTGTTCGTAGCCGCTCGATGGAGGCGGCGCCGCGATGTGAGGAGCCGTTGTCCGCGATCCAGAACACGCGACGCGCCGTCGCGTACGGGGCTTGCGTCATCACCTGGGCGACCAGTCGGTCGAACGGGACGATGCCGGTCGTCGCCTCGCACCGACCGAAGACCTTGGCCCGATGCACATCGAGGGCGGCCAGATAGGCCAACGCCCCGCCGCGCGTGTATTCGTGTTCGACACGCATCGGCAGGGGTTGTTCGGATTCGGCATGAAGAACGTCGTGAGGTCGGCGCCTGCCATGCTCGATCGCCACAGGACGGGCGCCGTCACGAAACGGCCGTCAACCGCTCGCGTCAAGAGGTTGGACAGGAGTGGAGCGATCACGAGGTCGGCGACGAGGGCGCCGACCGGGACCAATCGCACCGGGTGGATCCACTCCCCGGTTGGCTTGCTCGACACCTGCAGCCTGAAGCCGATCACCAGCCGTACAATCAACACAACCGTTAGCAGCGCTGTGTTTCACGGCCGCTGCCAACTGCCCGGGGCAACGCCCTACTGACCGAAGCCGGTTAGCCGCGATTCGGGTAGATGCCAGCCGGGGCGAGCAGGTGCTCGCGCCATCATGACTCGCGCCATCAGTTGAATGTCGTGAACGTCAGGATCAACGTCGGGGACGCGGACCCGGCCACGTAAGGGGCCGGCACTTCATCCACGCGGATCTCCACGACGTGCGCCTGCTTGGTCGAGCCGCATAGATACGCCCCAGACGTGAGAGCCGTGATCGGGATGCTCGACGCAACGACCGCCGCGTTGCGGCACCCCTCGAATCCGGGGGCGGCCGTGGACGGCATCACGACCAAGCGTGCGCCGTTGATCGGAGTGACGTAACGCTCGTCGGGTTTCACCGCCTGGAACCAGATGTCTGCCGAGGACATCGAGGGGTTCGCGGCACCCGAATCCAAGTCCGCTCCACCCGTCTGCTGGATCGTCAACCTACCCTGTCGCAACACGGTGCCTGACGAGGGCGTTGGGGCTGTGGGCGAGTTCACTCGGGGAGCGTCACTGCGACAACCGAGGAAGAGGGCGGAAGTCAGGAGGACGCGCGCAGACGAGATGTCTGGACATTTGCTCTCACCCACCAGATCCGAGTTACCGACCGGCGTGAGCAGCCTGACCGCCGCTGAGTATACAACCACCGCGAGGACGCTCGACAGAGAACCGTGATCACGATTTGGACTGTATCGCCCGAAGCTCTCGCAGCAAGTTCTCGACGGGCATTCCCGCATAGTTCCGGTAGGCGAGGAACTTCGACGCCTTCACCGTGCCGTTCTCCACAAAGAAGGCGGCGGACGGCCCGTGCGAGCGCCACAGTCTGCCGTGCTGGTCGTGCAGGAAGACGATCAACTCTGCCCCGGCTGGATACGGAGTCGGTTCGTCGAACCATTGCTCCTGCCAGAACGCGATGCGTCCACCGATGATCGATGGCCTCGGAGATTTCAGTGACTCCAGCACCGTGGCGGTCACACGCGCCTCGCCACGGCACGCACCTTCACTCGGTTCACTGGCCGTCACGCGGACGTGGGCCACCACCGTGGCGAGGGCGAACAGCTCCGACAGCTTCGGCGGGCCGACAAAGCTGAGGAAGCGGACAGGCAGCGGACACAGCACGAAATCAATGGTCGCGGCCGAACCCGGACGCAGATCGACACGTTCCTCACGCGAGCCGAAACCGGCCAGGACGGCCCGGACGGTGTGCGAGCCAACGGGCAACGCTGACAGCGTGTAGCGGCCATCCGCCGCGCTGACGGCCTTCGCATCGCCCGCAGTCACGACGGTGACAGTCACACCCGGAAGCGCAGCGTTCCGGCAGTCGCGGACAATGCCGACAATCGTGGCGGCATCCTGGTCGGCGGCGGAAACGCTCGGCGCACACAGAGCGAGCATGACGACGAGGAATCGACTCAGCATCGCGCGTCGTGTGAAGTCTACACCTCCGGGGTTCGCTCGCATTCGCATGGGCAGCCGCGAGGCAGCATGAGTGGCAAGGGTTGATCGAGTCGCGGAGGGTGTTGCTGGGTTTGCCCAAGCACCAAGAGGTGCCGGAGCGCGTTCACGAGCTGTTCTTGTCGGTGCCGGCATCGGTCCGAGTTGCAGGCCGCAGAGCCGAGTTCCACCAAGCAGTGTCTAAACAACCGTGCAACACCGGACGCACGTGGGGCCGGCGGTCGCGCTGGCGGGAGTGATAGCGCTCCTGTTTCAAGTTCCACTTCGTCGTGCGGAGAAGTCTCCGGCTGTGCCAGTTCCTCCGGCCTCATCTCCCGTTGCCGCCCCATCCCCACCGCCGCCGCCCAGCCCCACGCGCCCAGCGGGTTCGGTCTACTACGCCCTTTCCCCAAGCGGAACGCGACCACGGGTGATCGTCCGCATTGAGCCGGTCATTCCTGGCGCCGCGCGCATCACCGGCGTGAGCATCGTGGAAGTCTTGATTGACGAGCGGGGCAACCCGGAGTCGGTCCGCATCCTGCGCCGTGTTCGCCCTGACGTGGACGCCGCCGTCGAGGCTGCAGTGAAGCA
Source organism: uncultured Acidobacteriota bacterium (assembly GCA_963724775.1). Classification (GTDB taxonomy): domain Bacteria; phylum Acidobacteriota; class Vicinamibacteria; order Vicinamibacterales; family Fen-181; genus CAVRWB01. The sequence goes on along the minus strand of CAVRWB010000002.1, from coordinate 604 downwards.
GTGGAAGTTTGAACCGGCGCGGGAAGGCGGCAAGGCCGTCGCGGTCATGATGACCGTCACGGTGGAGGTGAAGTGACGGCCCGTTGCGTTGGCCGCCATGTCCGGGCGTGCCCCCGACATGGCCCGGTCTTTGCGACTCCCTCGAACATGCAGCCCGTCTTGGTAGTTGAGGATGACCGGGAGACGCGAGAGCTTCTGGCGAGTTGCCTGAAACACAAGGGCATTCCCGTGATCACCGCCAGCAATGGCAAGGAAGGGCTGGAACGGCTGGCCCGCGAAGAACCCAGCGTGGTCCTTCTCGACCTGATGATGCCCGTGATGGATGGGGAACAGTTCCGGCTGGCGCAGTTGCGCGACTCGCGTCTCTCGGCAATCCCAACCATCCTCGTGACCGCTGTTCACGATGCAGCCGAACGAGCCAAACAGCTGGGGCTGGGTCTGCTCCCGAAGCCGTTCGATCTGGATCAGCTGGTGTGGGTGGTGCGCAGCATAATTCGTGGCAGGGAGTCGGCTCAAGCGCCATCACCGCAACACTAACTTCGGCGCCCACGGGCCCGTTGTCGCCGCTGCTCATCGCTCGGCCTTGCGGCCTGACAGGTTGATT
>CAVRWB010000001.1:850000-999669 GCA_963724775.1 uncultured Acidobacteriota bacterium | reverse complement strand
TTCAAGGCCGACGCCTACGTCTTCGGCGACGAGGTCGGCCGGCAGTCGACGAGCGTCCGCAGGAGTGGGAGAGGGTTCGCGCGAAGGCGGGCCTCGACGACTTCCACCTGGCCGACCTTCGTCACGAGGCGGCATCGCGTTTCGAGGAGTTCGGCGTGCCGACGCTCTACGTCAGCCAGTTCCTCGGGCACGCGAACCTCACGACCACGACGCGCTATCTGAACAGCACGAGGCGCGGCCTGCACTGGGCGATGGAGCGCTTCGAGGCAGCGCGGGAGGAGCAGGCGACGGAAGCCGAGGCCGCGAAGAAGAAGGCGGCCAGGAGGAGGAAGAAGGCAGCAGAGGAGAAGCCTTCGGCCGTTGCACAAACGTTGCACACGGCCACGGTTCGACCGACCCAAACGAGTGATATGCCCACCCGACGGAGCCAGCCTAAGTCGTTAGTTTCCTGACCTTTGAGGACCTGGTGCGGAAGGGGGGATTCGAACCCCCACGCCCTTTCGGGCGCCAGCCCCTCAAGCTGGGGAAAGAGGTACGCGCACGTAGGCAGGCGTGATCTGTGCTGACGGATCCTGATCAGACGTGATCAGATGCGCGCGCCCGCGACGACTTCTTTCGCACATATCCGCACACGCTCCCCGGAGCCAAGTTCGGTAGAGATCCACCCTCGAAGACCGACGTCGGCAGAACTCTGGTCGCTGCGAAAAGATACTGACAGTCTGCCTACTTCGCCACCCTGCCCGGCACCTTCGTCTTCAGCTCTTCCAGCCAGTTCTGCACGAGAATCATCTGCGTGGCACGGACCGGCGGCCGCTCCTTGTACTGCGCGAAGTAGAATCGCTGTCCGTCTGGGGTCACGTCGTAACCGCGCACGAGGGCTTGCGTCCCGTACCGCCCCTCGAACAGCTTCTGCGGCACTCCAGCCGTGCACGACGGCGTCGTCGTAATCAGCACCGCCATCATGCGCTCGCCCGCACCGGTAGACACCCAGTAGAACAACTCGCGGCCGTCTCGAGACCATGCCGGCGCGGAGCCGCCCCCGTTCGAGATCCGTTTTCGAGGACCGGGACCCGGATAGGGCTGCACATAAACTTCGTTGGTATCAGAGTCGTCCGACACATAGGCCAGGCACCTGCCGTCCACGGAGAATTCCGGATACCCTTCGTTGGACCGTGTCGCGAGAATCGGCGCGGGCCGTCGGTCTCCATCCAGGGACAGCGCCATCACGTCGGCGCCTGTCTCCGCCTGGTATCTGACGAACGCCAGCGTCTTTCCATCTGGCGACCATGAACTAGGGGACAACAACTCCGCCCGTCGTCAGCGGTTCGGCTGTGCCGCCGCCAGCCGGCATCCAGAACAGGTTGTCCGCGCCTGCCCATGAGCCGGCAAAGGCGATCCGCTTGCCATCGGGCGTCCAGATCGCCTTTGAGGTCCTGCCGGAGGTGGTCAGGTGCGTCAGCGTGCCACTGGCAACGTCGAGCGTCCAGACGTTGCGATCGACGCCTTGGGTCCAGACGACCAGTTGCGACGGATCCCGCGGGTTCAGCCGCGGCGCGAAGTATGGGTGCAAGGGCACGGACAGCGTCTGCGCCGTTCCCCGCCGCCGATCGACCGATACGATCGTGCCCTCGCCCTCCGGGAAGATGCCACCCGGCACGTATGCCAGCGACCCGGATGCGGAGAGGCTGAACTGGCCGGCGCCCGTCTCATAGCCGGCGCTGGGCATGTTGGCGGCCTGCATCACATCAGCCAGTACGGTGAGCGAATCGCCAGTAACCGCCCGCTTCGCCGGATCAAACGGCACGGCGACCAGCGTGCCGGAGCGCACGAAGACCAGATGGCCGCTCGAGGCGTACCGGGCGTCAGTTCCTTGGCCGAGATCCTTCCGGTCGCCGCTCGCGACGGACACGATCGACAGTCGAGCGTCTCTCCAATCGGGGAAGTAGTACTGATAGTGGTGAAGATCACCGCCTTGCCGTCCGGCAGGAACTGCGGCAGCCGATGGCTGTATTCCCCCGCCTTCACGTCGAGCGTCGTCAGCGGCCGCGACGTGCCGCCGCCTGACGGGACCAGCCACAAACCGCCGGCCAGTTGAGCATAGACAATCGTGTCGTCGGGACCCCAGCTTGCACCGGTTATCGCGGCGGTGTCACAGATCGCAGTCGCCGGTCCGCCGCTGAGCGCGATCTTCCTCAACGCCCCGTTCGCCCAGAAACCAATCCACTTCCCGTCAGGCGAGAAGAAGGGGCTGTCCGCGCCTTCCGTGCCGAGCATCGACACCGCCTCGAGGCGATCGAGCGCGCGCATGTACAACTGCCGCTGGTTGCCGCTGACGGCGCTGAATACCAGCGATCGCCCGTCCGCCGACAGGGCCAACGCCGTGCGACTGGGGCGCCCTTCGCTCACGCCGGCCGCTTGGAGCTGTTCGGCTGGTCCGACGCTGATGATCGACCGCGTGACCGTCGGTAGCGGCTGTTGGACCCACGACCGAGGTACGTGACGCTGCCGAGAGCGACCAGCGCCGCCGTTGTGACGCCTGCGAGGGCCCAGGGCAGCGCGCCCTTCCAGCCTGGAACGGCGACGGCGGCCGGCCCGGCAGACGTCGCCGCAGGCGCCTCCATGAAATCGACGTGACCCGCCTCGAGGCGCGCCAGCTCGATGCGCGCTTCGCCGATGTCGCGCAGGCGCTGCTTCGGATCGCGCTCGAGGCAGCGGCCGATGCAGCCGCGCGAGCCGCGGCGGGCGTCGTCGCCGGCAGCGCCGACCAGCGGATCGTCCTGCGCAGCACCGCGGCGAGCGTGTCCGAGACGTCCTCGCCCTCGAACGCGCGCTCGCCGGTCAGCATCTCGTAGAGCACCACGCCGAACGCCCAGATGTCCGCGCGCTTGTCGACCGCCTTCCCCTTCGCCTGCTCCGGCGCCATGTAGGCCGCGGTGCCGAGAATCATGCCCGAGTCTGCGTCGCGCGCGCCGGTCATGCGTCGGCGAGTTCGTCGGCCTCCGCGCTCGACGACGCCGCCGGGTCGAGCGCCTTCGCCAGCCCGAAGTCCAGCACCTTGACGACGCCGTCGTCGCGGACCTTGACGTTCGCCGGCTTCAGATCGCGATGGACGATGCCCTGCTCGTGCGCCGCTTCGAGCGCGTCGGCGATCTGCCGGGCGATGGGCAGCGCCTCGTCGAGCGGCAGACCGGCCGGCGCCGCGCGATGCAGCGTCGGCGAGCGTCGGCCCCTCGACCAGTTCCATCACGAGGAACGACGTCGGCGGCCCTGTCCTCGAATCCGTACAGGTGCGCGATGTTGGGATGGTTGAGCGACGCGAGCACGTGCGCCTCGCGCTTGAAGCGCGCGAGGCGCTCGGGATCGCTCGCGACCGCGTCGGGCAGGACCTTCAGCGCGACGTCGCGATCGAGCTTCGTGTCGCGGGCGCGGTAGACCTCGCCCATGCCGCCGGCGCCGATGAGGGCGACGATCTCGTACGGGCCGAGGCGAGCGCCGCAGGCAAGGGTCATGTTAGAGTGCCAGGAGTGGGCGCCACGACGAACTGGGTCGCCGTACCCGGACCGGCGCGGTTTGACGCGACGCTGACGGGGCGTGACGTAGTGGCGTGACGAGTTCGTCACACCCCGCTGACGAGACTCCCGCGAGTTGCCTACTGCTTGTCGTAGACCGCCACAGACGTTGACGGGCTGTCCCTTGGCATTCGTGCCTGTGCTTGTGATGGTAATCGTCTTCCCATCGCTAGACACGACAGAGGTCTGCGTGACGTGACTTTCCCATCCTTCTTGTAGACGCCTTTCACCGTATTGGCATCGATACGCGTGGCAGCGACGGTATCGCGCGCTCGGATTGCCGGTGATCGGGATTGTCCCTTCCCGTCGTAGTCCGCCGTGTAGCCCCAATGCGTCGTCGTGCCGTCGGCAGCCACCGTCTCAACCGTCACCTTGACGCCCGCGCCCGCCGCCGCGATTGTGAAGGTGACACTCTTGGGTGCCGTGCCAGCGGCGAGTGTTGATTTTGCCAGGTTCAGTTTCCAGGTGCCCAAACGTGGATCACTGGACTGAGCGAGCGTCGTGCCTGCGAGCACGACGACCAACCCGAGCGCGACGACCGCGAGAAGATACACCTGCCCTCTTCGTGACTGCATGGTTGCCTCTCTGGCTGTGTGCCGGCGGCGAGTTAGAGTTGTCTCGGGAAGGGCTGAGCCTACCATCAATCGAACGGCAAGCGGAGGAAATCGGAGCGCCGCAGTGCGCGGGGGCTGCGAGAGAACGCGTCGTGGTGGAGTTCGAGAGCATCTGCCGAGGACGCTGCAGACCGGGTTCGCCTCTGATACAAAGGGACGACTTGCTGTCCGAGGCGCGGACCCGGCTGGCGACCCCCGCTTCCCGCCCCGAAATCATTGGGCGAAACGACCCTGACTTGACACCAACACCTGCCAGAGACACCAACGGCTCGGTGAGCCACCGAGCCGTAAGTCCTTCATCTAGAATGACTTGTGTTGGTGCGGAAGGGGGGATTCGAACCCCCACGCCCTTGCGGGCGCCAGCCCCTCAAGCTGGTGCGTCTGCCAGTTCCGCCACTTCCGCGATGGAGGGAGAAACGCAGCGACCGACGATCGTATCAGACCGGGCCGATTCCGGACAACCGCCCGGCCGTCGACTACGACTGTCTACTTCTTCGCCGGCGCGGGCGCCGGCCTGGCGGGCGCGCTGATGGGCGCCTTGCCGCTGACGACCGACGAGCCGCCGCCGCGCTGCCAGATCGATCGCCGAGCGCAATCGGCCCCATCATGAACAGCACCGCCGCGACCGTCGTGATGCGGGTGAGCAGCGTCGCGCCCGCGCGCGCGCCGAACGCCGTCTGGCTGCTGCTGCCGCCGAACGCGCTGGCGATGTCGCCGCCCTTGCCCTGCTGCAGCAGGATCACCATCAGCAGCACCAGGCAGACGACCACGTAGACGAACGTCGACAGATAGTGAAGGAACATGGAACGTCGACCTGAACCGACTGCCAGCGCGGACCTGAAGGTCCGCGCGCACGGCGCCACCGACTGCTGAAGGCCGGCGCCCGACACGTCGGACCCGCCGCGCCGAGCCGAGCCCAAGCCGAAACCTCACATTATAGCCTGCCGGGCCGGCTGGCTGCCACGATTTCGGCGAAGCCCGCGGACGTCGAGGCTCGCGCCGCCCACCAGCGCGCCGTCCACGTCCGGCTGGCGCGACCAGCTCGCGCGTGTTCGCCGGCTTGACGCTGCCGCCGTAGATCATGCGGCAGCGCGTCGGCCGCCTCGGCGCCGAACCACTCGCCGCAGCCGCCTGCGGATGTGCGCGTGCGCCTCCTGCGCCTGGGCGGCCGTCGCGTTCCGCCCGGTGCCGATCGCCCAGACCGGCTCGTAGGCGACCGCCAGCGCCGGCCGACCTGCGTCGGCGGTCATGCCCGTCGAGACCGTGCTGCAGCTGCCGGTCGAGCACCGCCAGCGTCTGTTCGCGCTCGCGCTCGTCGAGCGTTTCGCCGACGCAGACGATCGGGCATCAGGCCGGCCGCGAGCGCCGCCTTCACCTTCCGGTTCACGTGCTCGTCGGTCTCGCCGAACTTGCGTGCGCCGCTCGGAGTGGCCGATGATGACGTAGCTCGCGCGCCCGCCTCCTTCAGCATCGCCGGCGCTGACCTCGCCGGTGAACGCGCCCTCGCGCTCCCAGTAGAGGTCCTGCGCCGGCGATGCCGACGTGCGTGCCGCGCGCCGCCTCGGCGGCGGCGTGCAGCGCCGTGAACGGCGGCGCCACGACGATCTCGACGTCGCCGATCGTCCTTGACGAGCGCGCGCGAACTCGTTGACGAAGGCGACCGCCTCGCGCGACGGTCTTGTACATCTTCCAGTTGCGCGGCGACGAACGGAGTCCGCATGGAGTGCTCCGCAGAGTGAACGGATGACAGCGGAACAGGCTGCAGCAACGGCAGTGACAGCGTGGCCGACGCCTGACGTCCGCGCCAGCCGACCAGGCCGATGACGCCTGTGCCTACTTGTCCGCGAGCGCCGCCACCCCCGGCAGCGTCCGGCCGCCGAGGAACTCGAGCGACGCGCCGCCGCCGGTGGAGATGTGCGTGATCTGGTCGGCCACGCCCGCCTTGGTGACCGCCGACACCGAGTCGCCGCCGCCGATGATCGTCGTGCCCTTCACCGTCGCCACCGCCTGCGCGACCGCGTTGGTGCCGGCGTCGAACGGCGTCGATCTCGAAGACGCCCATCGGCCCGTTCCAGACCACCGTCTTCGCGTCCGCCGACCAGCGCCCGGTAGAGCGCGACCGTCGTCTCGGCCCGATGTCCACGCCCATCCGGTCGCCGATCGCCGCGATCGTCCACCGCGAGCACCTCGTGCGCGGCGCCCGGCTTCCAGCTTCGTCGGCGACGACGTGGTCGACCGGCAGCGCCAGCCGGACGCCGCGCTCGCTTGGCGTGCGGCCGTGATCGACCGCGCCGCCTCGAGCTTGTCGTCCTCGACGAGCGACTTGCCGACCGGCACGCCGCGCGACTTGAAGAACGTGTAGGCCATCGCGCCGCCGATGACCAGCGCGTCCACCTTGCCGAGCAGGTTCTCGATCACCTCGATCTTGTCCGACACCTTCGCGCCGCCGAGGATCGCGACGAACGGCCGCTCGGGCGTTGCCGAGCGCGTGGCCGAGGTACTGGAGCTCCTTCTCCATCAGCAGGCCGGCGGCCGGCTGCGGCAGCAGCTTGCGTGATCGCCTCGACCGACGCGTGCGCGCGGTGGCTCGACGCCGAACGCGTCGTTCACGTACGCGTCGGCCGAGCGCCGCCAGCTGCCGCGGCGAACGCCGGGTCGTTCTTCTCTTCCTCCGGGTGGAAGCGCAGGTTCTCGAGCAGCGACGACCTTGCCGCCCGCCGCCGCGCGGTCCACCGCCGCCTGCGCGGCCGGGCCGACGCAGTCGTCGGCGAACTCGACCGGGCGGCCGAGCAGCTCCGCCAGCCGCGCGGCCACCGGCTGCATGGTGTACTCGAGGTTCACCTTGCCCTTCGGCCGGCCCGAGGTGCGAGGCGAGGATGACCGTCGGCGCCCTGGTCGAGCGCGTACTGGATGGTCGGCAGCGACGCGCGGATGCGCGTGTCGTCGCCGATCACGCCGTTCTTGATGCGGGACGTTGAAGTCCACGCGCATGAACACGCGCTTGCCGCGACAGATCGAGATCCTTGATGGAGAGCTTGGCCACGGACACCTCCAACGCAGGACGTAGAAGAGAATTGAGGACGGAGAGGGTTGAAGCCCGTTACCGGACCTGAAGGTCCGCCTACAAGCGCCTGAGCCCGAAGCCTGAGCCTAGAGCCCCTTCTTCTCGATGAGCCGCAGCAGGTCCACGCAGCGGCACGAGTAGCCCCACTCGTTGTCGTACCAGGAGAGGACCTTCACGAAGTCGCCGTCCATCACCTTGGTGTAGGCCGCGTCGAGCATCGACGAGTGCGGGTTGCCGCGGAAGTCGATCGACACCAGCGGCGTCGGTCGACGTACTCGAGGATGCCCTTCAGCGGGCCGTCGGCCGCGGCCTTGAACGCCGCGTTGACCTCCTCCGCCGTCGTCTTCTTCTCGAGGAGGACCGACGAGGTCCACCACCGAGACGTTCGGCGTCGGCACGCGCATCGCGAAGCCGTCCAGCTTGCCCTTCAGCGCGGGGATGCACCTCGCCGAGCGCCGAGGCCGCGCCGGTCGTCGTCGGGATCATCGACAGCGCCGCCGCGCGGGCGCGGCGCAGGTCCTTGTGCGGCAGGTCGAGCAGGTTCTGGTCGTTGGTGTAGGAGTGGATGGTCGTCATCCAGCCCTTCACGATGCCGAACTGCTCGTGCAGGACCTTGGCGACCGGCGCCAGGCAGTTGGTCGTGCACGACGCGTTCGAGATGATGTGGTGCTTCGCCGGGTCGTAGATCTCGTCGTTGACGCCGAGGACGAGCGACGACGTCCGGGCCCTTGGCCGGCGCGGTGATGATCACCTTCTTCGCCCCGGCGGCCAGGTGCTTCGCCGCGTCGTCGCGCTTGGTGAACTTGCCGGTGCGACTCGAACACGACGTCGACGCCGAGCGTCCTTCCAGGGCAGCTCGGCCGGGTCCTTCACCGACAGCACCTTGAACTCGTCGCCGTCCACGCTGATGGCGCCCTCGCGTGGCCTCGACCTTCGGCCTGGAGGTTGCCGAGCACCGAGTCGTACTTCAGCAGGTGCGCGAGCGTTTCGGCGTTGGTGATGTCGTTGACCGCCACGAAATCGATGTCGTGGTTGCCGAGCGCCGCGCGCATGATGTTCCGGCCGATGCGGCCGAAGCCGTTGATGCCGACCTTGATGGCCATCGATAATCCTCCAGCGGGAAGACGGTGCCAGGACCTGGCGTGAATGCCGCGTAAAACCTTCCCATTCTAATGAACGGCTTGCGGGGGGGTCAAACCGCGGGCTATACTGCGCCGTTTTCGAGCCAGGCCTGCTCGAGCGCCCTCGCCAACCAGCCAAGCCCGTTCGGCCCGATGTATCTCCTGTACACGTGCCTCAGCCTCGTCCTCTTTGCGGCCCTTGCGCCGTACTTCGCCTACCAGGCGCTGCGGTACCGGAAGTACATCACCAACCTGCGGCAGCGGCTCGGCTACCTCCCCGTGTCGTTCAACGTGGACGGCGACGAGTCGATCTGGATCCACGCCGTGTCGGTGGGGGAGACGCTCACGGCGCGCGCGCTCGCCGGCGAACTGAAGGCGGCGCTACCCGGGCCTGCGCCTCTTCGTCTCGACGACGACGATGGCGGGGCAGCAGGTGGCCGCGAGGCAGATCACCGAGGCCGACGCGACTTCTACTTTCCCGATCGACTTCGGCTTCATCGTCCGCCGCACGCTCCGCCTGGTCAAGCCGCGCCTGTTCGTCGTGATGGAGACCGAGATCTGGCCGAACCTGCTGCGCGCATGCCGCGAGCGCGGGGGTGAGGACGGTGATGGTCAACGGCCGGATCTCCAATCGTTCGTACCCGCGCTACCGGCTGGTGCGCGCGCTTCTTCCGCCGCGTGCTGGACGACATCGACCGCTTCTGCATGCAGTCGCAGGAGTCGGCGGATCGCATCCTCGACCTCGGCGCCGATCCCGCCCGCGTCATCGTCACCGGCAACCTGAAGTTCGACGCCGTCCAGGCGCCGGCCGGCGTGCAGGAGCGGGGCGGCCCGCGGGTGCTCCGCTATTTCCGCGTGCGCGCGAGTCGCGGCTCGTGTTCGTGGCCGGATCCACGATGAGGGGCGAGGAGCTGTTCGTCCTGCGGGCGTTCGAGCGCGCGCGGGCCACGCGTGCGATCGCCCGCTGCTCGTGATCGCCCCGCGGCACCCGGAGCGGTTCGACGAGGTGGAGCGCGTGGCCCGGGAAGAGGGGTTCCGGACGGTGCGCCGAAGCGCAGCTGGACGATCGACGCAGGACCCGGCGGCAGACGTCGTCGTCCTCGACACCATCGGCGAGCTGGCGCACCTCTACCGCATGGCGACGGTCGTCTTCGTCGGCGGCAGCCTCGTGCCGACCGGCGGGCACAACATCCTCGAGCCGGCCGTGTTCGGCAAGCCGATCCTGTTCGGGCCGCACATGCAGAACTTCCGCGAGATCGCCGTCGACGTTCCTCGATGCGCACGCGGCGGTGCAGGTGGAAGACGAACGGCATCTCGAGGACGAGTTGCGGGCGCTGTTCGCGGACCCCGCGAGGCGCGCCCGGCTGGGAAATGCCGCGCGAGCGATCATGGATGCCAACCACGGCGCCCGGGAGCGGACGCTGGCCGTCATCGCGGACCTGCTGCCGCCCGCCGGCCTGGCGAAGGGTCGCGCGTTCAGAGTAGTGAAGTAATGACCGGCGTCGTGCTTGGATTAAGACGAGCCCTGAGCCTCGAGCCCTGAGCCCTGAGCCTTCTGTGATGAACCTGGCGAGCGGACTGTATGCGAGCGTGGCGCGGGCGAGGCGCAAGTGGTACGCGCGGCACCCGGAGGCCCGCCGCCGCCTCAGCTGCCCGGTCATCAGTGTTGGGAACATCGCCGTCGGCGGGAGCGGCAAGACGCCCACCGTCGCGCACCTCGCGCGGCTGCTGCAGGATGCGGGCGAGCGCCCGGCCATCCTGACGCGCGGCTACGCCCGGCGCCGGCCCCAGGAGGGCGTGACCGTCGTCAGCGACGGGGCGCGGGTGATCGAAGATGTCGATCGCGCCGGTGACGAACCGCTGATGCTCGCGCGGGCGTTGCCCGGCGTTCCCGTCCTCGTGTGCGCGGACCGCCACTTGGCCGGCTGCCTGGCCGAGCGGCGCTTCGGCGCGACCGTTCACGTGCTCGACGACGGCTTTCAGCACTTCCGGTTGATGCGGGACCTCGACCTCGTCCTCGTGGGCGGCGAGGAGATCGACCGGCCAGTCACGGTGCCAGCGGGGCGCCTGCGCGAGCCGCTCGACGCGGCACGCGCCGCCGATGCCATCGTCGTGGCGGACGAGGGTGACGAGAGCGCGGGGAGCCGGATTGCCGCCGCGCTGCACGCGCCGCGCGTCTTTCGCCTGCGGAAAGTGTTCGAGCGCCCGCGGCTGGTCGACCCGCCGAATCGGCCCGTGGCGCCCGCCCCCGGCACGCGTGTGCTGGCCGTTGCCGGAATCGCGAGGCCCGAGCGGTTCTTCCGCTCGGTCGAAGCGGAGGGCTGGACGGTGGCGGGTGAGGTGAGTTTCCCGGACCACCATCCGTTCACGCCTGAGGACATGGCGCGAATGGCGGACACGGCCGCTCGCGCGCGCGCCGTCATGGTGCTGACGACGGAGAAGGACCTGGTGAGAATGTTGCCGCTGCAGCCGTTCGCGCTGCCCGTCGCGTGGGTGCCGATGCGCGTGGTCATCGAGCCGGCGCACGAGTTCCGCGCCTGGCTGCAGGAAAGCCTGGGGCGGCCGTCGTGAGCGCCGACAACGGCCGGCCGTCGCTGCGCCACCGCCTGGAATACGGCCTCGTCGCGAGCGTCGCCTGGGTGATCGGGTGGCTGCCCTGGATTGTCGTCCACCTCGCGGGGCGGGCGCTCGGCCTCCTCTTCTACGCGTTCGACGCCGCGCACAGGCGCGTGGCGGTGCAGAACCTGGCGCGCGCGTTTCCCGCGCGTTCCGAGGCGGACTGCCGGCGGATCGCGCGGGGCGTGTTCCAGCACTTCGGCGCGATGCTGTTCGAGCTGCTGAAATTCAGCCGCCTCACGCCGGACCTGATGCTCGAGCGCGTCGAGTTCGAGGGGGCGGACCGCGCGCGGCAGGCTTACGCGTCGGGCCGCGGGGTCTTCCTGCTGACGGGCCACTTCGGGTGTTGGGAGGTGAACGGGCTGGTGCACGCGCTGCACTTCGAGCCGATCGGCGTGATGGCGCGCGCGCTCGACAACCCGTACCTGAACGACATGCTGGAGCGCGTCCGCGAGAGAACCGGGAACAAGGTGATCTACCGACGCGGCGGGATTCGCCGAACGCTGCGGACGCTCGAGGCGGGCCAGGGCGTGGCGATCCTCATCGATCAGCACATTCACGGACCGGACGCCATCCGCGTGGATTTCTTCAACCGGCCCGCCGCGACGACGACCGCGCTTGCGGCCCTGACGGCGCGCACGGGAGCGCAGGTGCTGCCGGTCTTCGCCATTCCGACGGGCCCCGGCCGCTACCGGATGATCTACGAGCACGCGGTGTCGCCGCCCGCGAGCGAATCGCCCGAGGCACTGCGCGAGTTCACGCAGCGGTGCACCGACGTGCTGGAGATGTACGTGCGCCGCTATCCCGACCTGTGGCTCTGGATGCATCGCCGCTGGCGGGACGCCGCGAACGGGGCCGACGTGAAGGGCATGTTCCCGGCGGCGAGCCCGGACGCCGAGCAGGAGCAACAGCCCTAGGAATGTGGAATGTGGAATGTGAAATGTGGAATGTTGAATGCCACATGCCAGATGCCACATGCCACATTGACATTGACACCGTCTGCGGACATCTTCTCGAGTGCCCACCGTGAATGCGAAGCGAATCGTCGTGGTCGCGCCCAACTGGCTGGGTGACGCCGTGATGGCGCTGCCCGCGATCGCGGCGATCCGCGCGGCGCATCCCGAGGCGGCGCTCGTCGTGGCCGGGCGGTCGTCCACGGTGCCGCTGTTCACGATGGTCCCAGGCGTGGACGAGGTCGTGCGCCTGGACAGCCGAGGCGGGATCATCGGGGCGATCAGCTGGGCGGAGGACGCCGCGGCGCTGCGTACCGCCCGCGCGGATCTTGCCATCCTGCTGCCGAATTCCTTCCGGAGTGCGTGGACGGCGCACCGCGCCGGCATCCCCGAGCGCTGGGGTTACGCGGCCGACCTCCGCACGCGGCTCCTCACGCGTGCCGTGCCGCGGCTGCGCGGAGCCGGTGTACCGGAGGAGTCCGGCTCTCGCCAGATGTCACGACGGCGTATGCCGCCGCGCGCCGAGCACCACCAGGGGGAGTACCTACCTGCACCTCGTCAAGGCTCTGTTGACAGGCGAGACGCCTGTCCTACGGGAGCCGCCGACTCCGACAGGCGAGACGCGGGCGACAGGCGGGACGCCGGCGACAGGCGGGACGCCTGTCCTACCGAAGATCACTGCTTCCGCCGAGGCGCAGGAGCGCGCCGCACAGCTGCTCTCCAGGCTCGGCATCGCGGACGGCGCTCTCCTCGTGGGCCTGGCCCCCGGCGCCGCATACGGCAGGGCCAAGCAGTGGCCGCCCGAGCGCTTCGCCGCGCTCGCCGTCGACCTCCACGAGCGCCTCGGCGCGACCTGCCTCGTCTTCGGCGCCCGCGCAGACAAGCAGGCCTCGGGAGTCATTTCCCGGATCGTCTCCCGAAAATTACAGAATCGTAAGAACGAAGCAAGTGCCGCCGACAAACCGGCAGCGGCGGACCTCGCCGGGCAGACGGATCTCCCGCTGCTCGTCGCCCTCATGGCCCGCTGCCGCAGCGTCGTCTCCAACGACTCGGGCGCCATGCACGTCGCCGCGGCCGCCGGCGTCCCTGTTACGGCGGTCTTCGGCTCCACCGACGAGCGCGGCACCGCGCCGCTGCCGTCCGAGGTGCCGGGCGTCCCCCCCATGAGATACTCACCTCGCCCGCCTGGTGCCGGCCCTGCATGCTCCGAGAGTGCCCGATCGACCACCGCTGCATGCGCGGGGTAGACGCCTCGATGGTGGCGGCCGCAGTGGAACGGCAGATCACGGGTGCAGGGAAGTGAGAACGTCGAAGTGAGAAGTGAGAACGTAGAACGTAGAAGTTAGAAGGTAGAAGGTAGAACGGAAGAGCCCCAACCGACATGCGACCTGCCGTCTTTCTCGATCGCGACGGGACCATCATCGAGGAGGTGGGATACCTCAACCGGCTCGATCGCCTGACGTTCTTTCCTTGGACCATCGATGCGATCCGGGCGATGAACGATGCCGGCATCGCCGTCGTCGTGGTGACCAACCAGGCGGGCGTTGCGCACGGGTACTACGACGAGACGTTCGTCCGCGAGACGCACCGCGAGATTGAAAAGCGCATCAGCGACAGGGCGCGCCCGCGTGGACGCCTTCTACTACTGCCCGCACCATCCGCGCGCGACGCTGGACGCCTACCGGCAGGCGTGCGAGTGCCGCAAGCCGGGCACCGGGATGCTGCGGCAGGCTGCGGCCGATCTCGGCCTCGACCTCGCGCGTTCGTACGTCGTTGGCGACCGCTGGGGAGACGTCGAACTGGGCAAGGCCGCGGGTGCGAAGTCCGTCATCGTCACCACCGGCTACGCGTCGGGGCACGAGCTCCGCACGGAAGGCGCCGCGGCCGCTGACGCGGTGACCGACAACCTCGCCAGCGCGGTGGGGTGGATCATCGGCGACTTGCGGCGGACGCCCGAAGAGCAGGGGTGACCTGCTCCACGAGTACGACACATGCCAACCTCCCGTTCGATTGCGCCCTCGTCCGGCACCCGCCATCTGCCGGGACGCCTTCTCGCTCTCGTCGACGCGTTCACCCGCTGCCGTGTGGCCGTCGTGGGCGACATCGTGGCCGACGAGTTCCTGAGCGGCCAGATCTCGCGGGTCTCGCGAGAGGCGCCCGTCCTGATCCTGCGCTACGATGCGACGCGCGTCGTGCCGGGCGGCGCCGGCAACGCCGCGAACAACGTGGCGGCGCTGGGCGGGCGGGTGGATCTCTTCGGCCTGGTGGGTCGCGACGAGGCCGGCCGTGCGCTGGCCGGCAGTTTTCCCCGCCAGGTCAATACCCGCGGCCTCGTGAAGCCGGCCGGCTACCGGACGCCGAGCAAGACCCGCGTGCTCGCCGGGGGCATCCACTCGGCGAAGCAGCAGATCGTCCGGATCGATCGCGAGCCGTCGGGGTCTCCGGACCCGAAGACGATCGACGCCGTGCGATCGGCCGTCCTCGCGGGGGCGGGCGAGGCGGACGCGGTGGTCCTGTCGGATTACGGCTATGGCCTCGTGACGCCGGAGCTGGCAACCGCGGTCGGCAACGCCGTCCAGCAGGCCGGCCGGACGCGCGCGCCACGAGTCGGCGGGACGCTCCCGCCTCTCGCTCCCGTTCTCGTGGACTCGCGCTACAACCTGGGCGCCTACCGTGGCCTGACCGCCTGCACGCCCAACGAGCCCGAGGTCGAACAGCTGCTCGGCGTGAAGATCAACGACGACGCCCAGGCGCTGGAGCGGGCGGGGCGGTCGCTGCTGCGGCGGTCGAGGATGCAGGCGGTGCTCGTCACGCGCGGCAGCCGCGGCATGGCGCTCTTCGAGCCGTCGGCGCGGACGCGGCACATCCCGATTTACGGCACGGACGAAATCGCGGACGTCACCGGCGCCGGCGACACCGTCATGGCGACGATGGCGCTCGCCCTCGCAGCCGGCGCGTCGTTCTACGAGGCCGCGAGGCTGGCGAACTATGCCGGCGGGATCGTCGTGATGAAGCGGGGAACGGCGACCGTGTCGGCGCAGGAACTGCGCGACGCGATCAGGACGGAGGGAACTGAGAACTGAGAACGTCGAAGTTAGAACTGAGAAACAGCCAACAGAAACGGAAACGTGGGTTTGATCCTCACAGAACCCGAACTCGTGGCGGCGGTGGCCGCGGACCGCGCGGCCGGGCGGAGCGTCGCCTTCGCCAACGGCTGCTTCGACGTGCTGCACGTCGGCCACGTCCGCTACCTCGAGGGCGCCGCGCGCGAGGCGGATCGGCTGATCGTCGCGGTCAACGACGACGCGGCCGTCGAGCGGTTGAAGGGGGCGGGCCGCCCGGTCCTGCCCGCGGCCGACCGCGCCGAACTGGTGGCCGCCCTCCGCGTGGTGGACTACGTTGTCGTGTTCCCGGATGCGACCGTCGCTCGCCTCCTAGAACTGCTGAAGCCGGACGTCCACTGCAAGGGCACCGACTACACCACTGATTCGGTGCCGGAGCGCGAGACGGTCCGCGCCTACGGCGGCCGGGTCGCGATCGTCGGCGACGCGAAGGATCATTCGACCACCGACCTGCTCGCGAAGATCGCCAAATCGTAAAATCGCCAAATCGCCAAATACGCCAAATTGAAGGTCCTCCTCGTCCGCCTCGGCTCGCTCGGCGACATCGTGCACGCGCTGCCCGTCGCGGCGGCGCTCCGCGACCGGTATCCCGACGCGCGCCTCGACTGGCTGGTGGACGCGCGCCACTCGGCCATCCTCGATCTCGTGCCGATCGTCGATCGCCGCATCGTCATCTCGCCGTCGGGTCCGCTTCGAAGGGACCGCCCCGGCCACCCGGGTGATCGCCAGTTCGCCGGGCGCCTGGGCATCCTCTCCGCCGTTCGCTGGCTGCGACAGCAGCAGTACGACGTGGCCCTGGATCTCCAGGGCCTGATCAAATCGGCGGTCCTCGCTCGGGCGACGGGCGCGAGCCGCGTGATTGGGTTCGACGACGCCCACCTGCGAGAGCGGCAGGCGCGCGCGTTCTACACCGAGACCGTGATCCCGCAGGCGGGCACGCACGTCGTCTCGAAAAACCTGGCGGCGCTTCCGGCGCTCGCGGTCGAGATCCCCGCCACGCCGCGATTCCCGATCGACGTCCCGTTCTCGCCGGCGTTCGAGGCCATCCGTCCGCTGCTCGCGCTCGATGGCGGGGCGCCCGGTTACGCGCTCATCAACCCCGGCGCCGCGTGGCCGAACAAGCGCTGGCCGGCCGATCGGTTCGGCGCGGTCGCCGCCGCGCTCGCCGAGCGGCACGGGCTGCCGCGCGATCGTGTCGTGGGGCCCGGGAGAAGAGTCGCTGGCGCGGGCCGTGGCGGCCGCATCGAGCGGGGCAGCGGTCGTCGCGCCGCCGACCGGCATCGGCGACCTGCTGGCGATCGCTCGCGGCGCGCGTCCTCGCCATTTCCGGCGACACCGGGCCCCTGCACCTGGCGGCGGCCGTCGGCACGCCGGTCGTCGCCCTGTTCGGGCCGACGGACCCGGGGCGCAACGGCCCGTGGTCGCCGGACGACGTCAGCCTCTCGCGTTTTGCCGACTGCGTGTGTCACTATGAGAGGCGCTGCCGCCGCCAGCCGCCCCTGCATCGACGACATCACCATCGAGGACGTGCTTGGAGCCATCGAGCGACGCCTTGCCATCGCCAGACGCGCGCACGCCTGACCTGGCCGTGCGCCTCGCACGCATCCGCGTTCCCCTGGGGTTTGCCGCCGAGCGCCGCCGCGCTCTGGCTGGCCGCGCCCTACGTGGCGCTCGCTCGCGCTCGGCTTCCCGATCGCCGCGCTCGGCGAGGCGCTGCGCATCTGGGCCGCCGGCCACCTCGAGAAGGGCCGCGAGGTCACCAAGTCGGGCCCGTACCGCTTCACGGGCCACCCGCTCTACCTCGGGTCGTCGCTGATCGCCGCCGGCATCGCGGTCGCCTGCGCACAGCCTGGCGGTGGCGGTCCTGGCGGCGGCGTATCTCGGCGTGACGCTACGTGGCGGCGATTCGCAGCGAGGAAGCCGGCCTGCGCGCCAAGTTCGGCGCGCGAGTACGAGGACTACCGGGCGGGCCGCGCGAGCGACGGCGCGCGGCGTTCAGCCTGGCGCGCGCGATCCGCAACCGCGAGCACCGGGCGGTCATCGGGCTCTGGCGGGCGTGATGATTCTGCTCGCGCTTGAAAACGTGGCTGCTGCTATAATCGGATGCTCTGCTGGCGGCTGGGGCGGTTAGCTCAGTGGTAGAGCACCGGCTTTACACGCCGGCTGTCGCAGGTTCGAACCCTGCACCGCCCACCAGGGTCGTGCGGGGCGCGATCGGGGCCGCGACGTGGACAGACGTCGAGGCACGCCGGTCGCAGGTTGCCGTCGCCCGGCAATCGCATTCCAGACGCGGGGTCGTAGTTCAGTTGGTTAGAACGCCGGCCTGTCACGCCGGAGGTCGCGGGTTCGAGTCCCGTCGACCCCGCCATTCCCTCTGAAACAAAGGCTCTAGGCTCTGGGCTTTGGGCTCGAGGCCAGAGGCCTGTTTCTTCCCGGCAGCTCTGCCAGTAGGCCGTGGCTCTCTCACAACGCGCTTTGCAAGCGGGGCGGCTTCGGTCGTACTTCTCCATCGATTCGTGTAAGCCGCGCGAGGGATGAGTAGGGGGGTGTGCTGCAGGTGCTTCCCGGCTCGCGCGCATCGCCGGGGACCGGGGGATACCTCCGATCCTTCGTGAGCCCCACCCGGCCTCCTGATTGTCTCCTGTATACGGGCGCACGCGGAAACTCGGGGTCAGCCGGCGCGGCTTCCTGTCGAGGCCGGGGATGGAGGTGCGAGTGGATGTCAAACCCCCACGGCAATCTGCGAGTGCCCGAGAACGTCGTCAATCAACGCTCCGCCGACCGCCCGTACTTGCGAAGTATCTCCATCATCCTGTCAATCGGGATGGCCGCCACCGTCCTGTCATCGATCCCGGTCATCGTCTTGGCAGCGAACAGCGCGTTCACGATTGCCTCTTCTGTCGCGAGCACGGTCCCCTCGAACAGCGGGTTGAGCGCCAGGCTCTCGATGTAGGTCGCCACGTGCGTGGGCTGTTCCTCACCGGCCGGCCGCGCCGTGGTGAACGCCAGGAAGATGTCGCCCGACGTCGTGCCTGACATGCCCCCCACCCGCGCCATGCCGTGCGTGGCCCGGGCCGCGATGCGGTGCAACTGGTTGGGAAGCAGGAGCGCGTCGCTGCCGATGACGACGATGATCGACCCCTCCTGCGCGCGCGCCGGTGGGGCTTTCCGCACAGGCGGGCCCCGGCACCCCCGTGAGGCACTCCGATCGCTGGCGAAGCCCACGCCACCTACACCTCTTGGGGTCGTGCGCGCACGGTGATGCCCGCAAGACCAGTAGTCGCACAGAAGCGCGGCGTGCGGATGCGGGTTATTGACGTGCTGTATCACTCCGTGATATACCTCTCACCGCAAACAGCCGAGGTGCACCGTGTTGCCGTTGGTGAACGTGGGCGTGCGCGAGATTAGGTTGGAGATGGGGCTCAGCCAGTCCCAACTTGCCGCTCTGGTGGGCATCAGCAGCCGGGCGATTCAGAGCTACGAACAGGGCTGGCGGCAGCCGTCACGGTTAGTCGAGCGCATGCTGCTGTTGCTGCTGATGGCGCATCGTCACGGCGCCGGCTTGTCCCGGTTCCGTTGTTGGGAGCGGAAGGGGTGCTCGCCCAGTGTGCGCGAGAACTGCATCGCTTATGTGACCCGCCAAGGGCATCTCTGTTGGTTTCTGACGGGGACGATGTGCGACGGGCAGCGGCAGGAATCATGGGGCGACAAGCTGCGTGTGTGCGTGGACTGTCGCTTCATGCAGGACCTTCTGAAACCGGTCACGGCCAAGACTCGTATCCGCGTCGCTCACCGCTGATCATCCCGCAGCCCGTCTTGGTCCCGCGCCACGGACCCAGTTCGGAGGAGAGGAGGGACAGCCAAGAAACAAGACCACTCGGTTTCCCCTGGACGGAAATGAAGACCTCCTCGGGTATGCCCGCCAACCGGTGTCATCACGTTGCGGGTGTCCCACCCAACCGTCTCCCCGCGTAGGCCCTCTTTCAGCCGTCGACATTTGCTTCTCCGCAACATTTCAAGGAGACAGTATGACCAATTCCGCTAGGCGCGGAGGTTTGCTCGCGGTGTTGTCGCTCTGTGCGCTCGCCTCGACTGCCGTGGCTGGTCCTGCACGGTTCGTGTCAATTGACTTTCCAGGCGCGACGGCGACGTTCGCCTTTGGCATCAACCCGGCCGGCGCCATCGTGGGCGCCTATTTCAACAGCGGTCAGGAACACGCCTTTGTGCTGCGAGGCGGCAGCTTCAGCTCCTTCGACTACCCCGGCGCGGCGTGGACCGAGGCCTACGGGATCTCGGCCAATGGAGATATCGTCGGCCAGTATGGTCTGGGCAACGGAGACACACATGGATTCCTGTTGCGCGACGGTGACTTCTATCCGGTCGACGTGCCGGGCCAACCGAGTACCATGCCGCTCGGAATCAACCTGAAGGGTGCAATCGTGGGGTGCGTCCACAGCCCGAGCGTGAATGCGACCGAGATGCACGGGTTCGTGTGGCATTCAGACGCCGACGCCATTGTCCAGGCGACGTCGGGTACGATGCACACTGCCATCAATTCGGGTGGCGATATCACCGGCTACGGAGGCCCCACTGCGACGGGCTTCGATTGGAGTTACGTCATCCACAACGGTGTCACGAGCTGGTTCACCTACCCGGGCTCCACGTTCACCCGCGCTCGGAGCATCAGCGCGACTGGAGACATCGTCGGTGTGTTCGTAGACGCGGCGACGAAGACAACCCACAGCTTCTTGATGAGTCAGGGGGAATTCGTCCAAGTTGACGTCGATCTCCCCAACGCCAGGCTTACGCGCGCTTTTGGCGTGAATGCGGTTGGGGACATCGTCGGCTACTTCTACGACAACGCGGCCGGACCTCATGGCTTCCTGATGACCAGAAGACCGGAGTGATTGTGGCGCCGGCTCGCGTTGCTGGACGGCATCACTTCCTGCAGACGCCGAGTGGCCGAATGAGGGCTCATTTCAATCCAGCAGGGCCGCCGGTGTGGCGGCCCTGCTCGTCTCTGGCATTCAGTTGTCAGACCTTGCGCAGGTGAACCGGATAAAGCGATCCCGTGGCCCTGAGCCGCGCGGACCGCCGCCCGGGGGGCCCACCGGGATCATCCAGGCTCGCATCTCACCCGACGGCCGGCAGATCGCGGTGGGCACGCTCGGCCCGAACATGAGCGTCTGGGTGTACGACATCGATCGGGACATGCTTTCACCCCTCACGACCGAGGGACGGAACAGCACCCGGTGTGGACGCCGGACGGCCGGCGCGTCACCTACCGCGGGGCCGTCGCTGGGCCGGATTGTATCTTCTGGAAGCCTGCCGACAGCAGCGGTGCCGCCGAGCGCCTGGCCACGGCGCCTACGAACCTGGTGCCGGCTTGCTGGTCGTCCGATGGGAAGGCGCTTCTCTACTATGAAGTCGGCGGGGCGGGCGCGACCGCGATTGCGCTGTGGGCGGTCGAGCCGGGGAGGCAGCGCCCGCCGGGGAAGGTCGTTGATGATGTGTTCGAGGTCAGCGGCGCGCAGCCCTCGCCGGACGGCGAGTGGCTCGCGTATGCGTCGAAGCGGTCGGGCCAGTGGGAGGTGTATGTCGAGCCGTACGGCCGCCCGGGTGCGAGACTGCAGGTGTCGGCCGGCGGCGGGACGTTTCCGACCTGGCGCGCTGACGCCCGTGAGCTTTTCTACGCCGTCTCGACGTCCCAGACCGGCGCGGCCTCGCCGCTGAAGATGATGAGCGTGCCCGTGACGACGCGGCCGACGTTCGCGATGGGACCGCGCGCGGCGCTCTTCGACGGCACGTACTTGACGACAAGCCCTGCTAGAAGCTTCGACGTTTCCACGGCCGGCGCTTTCTGTTCGTCGAGGGCAGGGGGTCGTGGCGCCGAAGCTGACAAGCATTGTCCTCGTGCAGAACTGGTTTGAGGAGCTCAAGGCGAAGGTGCCGCCGGCGCGGTAGGGGCGAAAGACCCGGGCGCCGCTCCGCCCTCGCCGCCAGTGCTACAATCGCTCCGTCGCCGCTCTCCACCCACCATCGCCCGGAGGTTCCCATGTCGCTTGCGGCGGGAACGCGCCTCGGGCCGTACGAGATTCAGTCGGCCATCGGTGCCGGTGGAAGGGGCGAAGGTGTACAAGGCCCGCGACACTCGCCTCGACCGCACCGTCGCCATCAAAGTCCTCCCGCCTGACGTCAGCGGCGATCCCGAACGCCGCGCCCGCTTTGAGCGCGAGGCGCGGACGCTAGCCGCCCTCGATCACCCTCACATCTGCAGGCTCTACGACGTCGGCGAGCACTCGCCCGGCGGACCGGGTCAGGCCGTTTCGTTCCTCGTGATGGAGCACCTCGCGGGGCAGACACTCGCGGAACGGCTGGCGCACGGACCACTGCCGCTCTGCGACGCGATGGACGTGGCGACGGAGATTGCCGATGCCCTTGCGGCCGCCCACCGGCAAGGCGTGCTCCATCACGACTTGAGGCCCGGCAACGTGATGTTGACGGAAACGGGCGGGGTGCGGCCAGGCTCGCCTCAGGCCAAACTGATCGGGTTCGGTCCCGCCGGGTTGAAGGCGGACCCGGGCACCCTCCGGTACAAGGCTCCCGAGCAACTGGAAGGCCGGGAGGACGACGCGAGGAGCGGCATCTTCTCGTTCGGGGCGATGCTGGTACCAGATGCTGACCGGCCTGCCCCCCTTTGGAGGAACGGGCCGGGACAGCGTCATCGCGGCGATCCTCGCCTGCGAACCTTCGCCACTGTCGGAAGTGCAGCCCTTCACGCCAAGGCCCATCGAGCGCCTTGTCAGCAAGTGTCTCCAGAAGGATCCTGACGCACGTTGGCAGTCGGCATCCGACGTGGCAGACGAGTTGCGGTGGGTGGCCGCCACCGGCGTCTCGAGCAGCCTGGCGGCGCCGCCGCTGGTCGGCACGTGGCGCCTGGTGTCGTTCGAGTCGCGCACCGCCTCTGGCGAGATCCACCGCCCGCTGGGCTCCGCGCCCGTGGGCCAGCTGGTCTACGACGCCTCCGGTCACATGTCCGTGCAGTTGATGGATCCGAACAGGCGTCCGTTCGAGTCCGGCGATTTGACGCGCGGCAGCGACGCCGAGCTGCGCGCAGCCGTTAGCGGCTACGTCGCGGACCACGGCACCTACTCGCTCGATCCGTTGCGCGGGGTGGTCACGCATCACGTCCTGGGTGCGCTGTTTCCGAACTGGGTGGGGAGAGACCAGGTTCGGCGCATTCGGATCGAAGGTTACCGGCTCACGCTCACCACCCCTCCGATGCGGGTGGCCGGGGAGAACGCGACGACCGTGCTCGTGTGGGAACGGGCTCGGTAGGGATGTTCAGAAGCTCGCCGCTCACCCTCTACTGCCAGGGGATCGCGGCGTTTTTCGGTTTCTCTCAGATCGAAGGCAGCTACGCCTGCGGCGGAAGGGCAGCAAGGCGCTCCTGTCAGCCAGCGGCTGACCGTTCACGCGCACGACCGCGCGCCCAACGACATCCGTGACCCGGCCTCGGCGCGCGGATCGTCGATTTTGCTGTCCAGTTGGTGGTCGCGTGCGTCAGGCGGCCCTGGAATGCAGTCGCCCAAGCGCGAGCGCGGCCCGTGCGGCGAGCGCCTCGAGCAGGCGGCCGTGCCGATCGCTGAAGGCCGACGTCGCGCTCGAATACAGCGTCAGCGTTCCCAGCGTCGAGGCGTCGGACGCGATTGGGCTGCTCAGCGAGGTGTGAAGGGGCGGGTCGAGCGCCACCGCCAGGCCGGCGAAGTCGAGCAGCGCGTCGGCGTTGACCATGGTGCAGCGATTCGTAGCTACCCACCCGCTCAATCCGTGTCCGAGCGGCACGGTGATGCGCGAAAGTGTGTCCGCATGCTCGCCGGCAGCGAAGACGGCGCAGAGTGCCTCGCCCGCTGCGTCGGTGAGGTACAGGACGCACGACGAGGCAGGCATCGAGATCCTGACACAGTCCCAGACCGCGCGGCCGACCTCGTCCGGATTGCCGGCCGCGGCCAGCGCCGCCCCCGCCTGGAGGAAGACAGGCGCGAGCTCGTCGTGCGCCGCAGCCGGCTGGAGATCCGCGACTGCCGGCGTGGAGTGAAAGGTCCGGGCGATCGCGTCCATGGTGCCCTCGGGCAGCACTGGCACTCCCTCGTGAACGGCCACCTCCCGGAAGACGGTCAGGAACGCATCCACCACGAGGGGGTCGTAGCTTTTGCCCCGCTCGCCTCGCAAGACTTCGGCGGCCTCGTCGTCCGAGAGCGCGGGCCGGTACGGCCGGTTCGTCGTGAGGGCATCGTAGCAGTCGACGACGGCCAGGAGCCTGGCGCCGAGGGGGATGTCGGTCGCCGCAAGGCCGTCCGGGTAGCCGCGGCCGTCCCACCGCTCGTGGTGATGTCGAACGATCGGCACCACGGGGTACGGGAACTTGATCGACGAGAGAATGTCCGCGCCCAGCGCGGCGTGCACCTTCACCTTCTCGTACTCGGCATTCGTCAGCTTGCCCGGCTTGTTCAGGATGTGCTCGGGAACGCCGATCTTGCCCATGTCGTGCAACAGCGCGGCGGCGTCAATCGCCTTGCACTCCTGGTCCCGCATGCCGAGCTCACGCGCCAGCCGGCCGGCGTACATCTGGACGCGGCGAATGTGGCCGTGCGTGAAATGGTCCTTCGCGTCGATCGCCTGGGCGAGCGCCTCGATGGTCGAGAGATACAGGGAATTCAGATCGGCCAGGTGGCGGAGCTGATCGTCGAGGCGCCCGATCGAGTGCCTGAACGCCACGTAGAGCACGAGCGGAAGCGGCAACAGGACGCCGAGCAGTGCGAGATTCGACGTGGTCGTGTAGAGGAGCAGGAAGACCAGTCCTGCTGTGGCACCGCCACCGAAGTAGGTCAGCCAGAGACCGAAGAAATGCGCGCGCCACACCTTCAGTGGCGAGCACCGGTCCTGCAGCCCTACGGCGGCGGCAATCATGCCCGTGTTCAGCACGAAGTAGCTGGCCGCGAAAAGGGCGAGCAGGACGATCAGGCGCAGCAGGTGCAGCGAGCCGTCCGCAAGCGGCACGCCGCGTGGAAGCAGCACCAGGACCTGCGCGCTGAGCCACATGGCGAGCGGCGGCGCCGACGCATTGAAGATCGCGCGGTGCGCCGGCAGCCCCGTCGTCCGGGACAGCCGGTAGGTAATGAACAGGGCATCGAGCGCCACGACGACGGTCCCGGCCGCCGGCCCGTAAATCATCGCGGCAGTGATCGTGAACGTGTCCGACACGGAGAAGTTCGCCGGGGTGCCGGGAATCTTCAGCAACGCGATGTCGCTGACCAGCGCCAGGCCCAGAAGCAGGTACCACTGCAGCCCGACGGGCTCGAGCATGAGGGCATGCACCGAACGAACCGTCGCAGCGGTGCCCGCCAGCACGATGCACGCGATGTAGATGGCCAGCGCGCGGTGTGAGAGCCAGGGTCGCATCATCCTCTTCGCGGAAATCCTGCCTATCAATGCGCTTATCGGCGGATGCCCGCCATCGCTTTGGGATGCCGCGAGGCGTGTACCGCGATGGAACATGGCCACGCGGCGTCTCAGGCAGGTTTTATCGCCAGTATTCGAACGTGCTCCACTCCGAGACTGCGATTGTCCCGGGACGGCACACGCGGCGGCTCCGACGAGGATCGGGTCAGAGCGGCGATATGCCGCAACACACACGGAATCAATGAATTGACGTTGCCGTCTCCCAGGCCAGCCGAACGGAATGGGGCTTGCTCAACAGCTGACCGACAGTTCTCTCTCGTTCCCGGTTACGGCCTTGACGGAGACCGATCATGAACCACCGCTGCGCCGACAGTGACACGACAGAGACGACGGTTCCCCGATTCGATCGGTGGACTCGTCTCGCACTGGGCGCGCTGACCGCGCTCGCCGTGGTGCTCTTGCAGCCAGCCGCAAACCACGCGTTTGCACCCCAACCGCACAAGGCGAAGATCGACAAGGCGCTGCGAGAGTCACTCAAGGACAAGGCCAGGACGCTGCGCGTGATCGTCCGCACCCGCTCCGGCATGAGCGACGGCGTCGCCGAGGCGTTGCGCAACCGCGGGAAGAGAGTGAGGGGGCATCACCCAGCTATCAACGCGGTGAGCACCGAGCTCGATGCCGAGGATGTCGAGCGGCTCGCCGATGACCCGAGCGTCGTAGGGCTCTCGACCGACGCCCTCGTCACCAGCGACGGCGTAGCCGACGACGTGGTGGCTGGGAATGTGCTGCCACAAAACGCCGTGGCCGAGACCTTGGGAATCGACGGCGGGCGATACACGGGCCGGGACATCGGCATCGCGGTCATCGACTCCGGAATCGAAAAGGGCGGTGACATCGACGCCGGACGCGCCGACAGGTTCTGGGACTTCACGGACGGTGGCCTGCACGGCCGTCCGTTCGATGACTACGGCCACGGAACGCACGTCGCCGGGCTGATCGCCGGAACGGGCAACGGCTCCCGCGTGAAGGTCATCACCGAGGACGGGCACGGCAAGCGTGTGCTGCGTGACAAGAAGCTGTATGAGGGGCTCGCGTCGGATGTGCGCCTGATCAACCTGAAGGTGCTCGACAGCGACGGCGCGGGCTATACGAGCGCGGTGCTGGACGCCCTCGAGTTCGCGATCGAGAACAAGGACCGGCTCAACATCGACATCATCAACCTGTCGCTCGGGCACCCGATCTATGAGCCGGCCGAGGACGACCCGCTGGTGCTCGCCGTGGAGCAGGCCGTTCGCGCGGGAATCGTGGTGGTCACTTCCGCCGGCAACTACGGCCAGAACCCAACCACCGGCAACATGGGCTACGCCGGCGTCACCTCGCCGGGCAATGCGCCGTCGGCGATCACGGTGGGGGCCTTCGACGCGCACCGAACGACGACCCGCAGCGACGACACCATCGCGTCTTACAGCTCACGCGGGCCGACGTGGTACAACGGGTTCGCCAAGCCGGACATCGTGGCGCCCGGCCAGGGTCTGATCGCTCCCGCCGCCCGCCACAGCGCTCTCTACCTCGACCACCCGGAGCGACGGGTGTCACTGAGCCCTTTGACGACGCAGTACCTGCGCCTGAGCGGCACCAGCATGGCGGCCGCCGTGACGACCGGCGTCGTCGCCCTCATGCTGCAGGCGAATCACGAGGCACACCATCACGCGGTGCTCACCCCGAACACCGTCAAGGCGATCCTGCAGGTACTCGGCGCTGCCTATTCCGGGGTGCGACTACCTGACGCAGGGCACCGGGGCGCTCAACGGAGCGGGCGCCGTTGCGCTCGCCGAGGCCATCGATCCAGCCGCGGCCCAAGGACATCGCTGGCTCTCCGGCAGCTTGCCGGACTCGACGACGATCGGCGACGAAACGCTCCCGTGGGCACAGACCGTCGTGTGGGGCAACACCGTGGTGTGGGGCAACCTGATCGAGTTCAACCAGCCATTGTGGTCGCAAACCGTTGTCTGGGGAACCACGGTGGTCTGGGGGACGACGGTCGTCTGGGGCAACACGGTCGTCTGGGGCAACACGGTCGTCTGGGGTAACACCGTCGTCTGGGGCAACGCGGTCGTCCTGGGAAACACCGTCGTCTGGGGCAATGCCGTCTGGGACAACCCGAGTGTCTGGAGCAACACGGTGGTCTGGGGCAACTCTTCCCTGATAATCGACGGATCTGGGGTCACTCCGGAGACGGTCGTGTGGGGGAACCTCGCCCAGACCTTCGGCGGTGGGTCGTAAGAGGGCGGCGGGCGTAATCGATGCGCCCATCCTCATACCATTGGTCTTTGTGGGCCGCGAGGCGACGTGCCGGCGGACGAGGCGGCGGAGCCCAGGTCGACGTCGCGGCTCCTGTCGTGCGAGACGTCTGCCTCGAGTCGGGTGCCAGGCGGGGTGGTCCCTTTCAACGCCGCCGACGACACGGCCGGCGCGGCGGGCAGGGCCAGAGTGAGCGGGCGGCTCAACTCGGGCAGGTGCAATTCCCACCACTGGCGCGCGGCCTCGTTGGTCCACGGCCGCTCCGGCGCGCACCCGCACCCGCAACCGCACCACAACTCGAAGAGCTCCGCGGCGTCCCGCGGCCGCTTCTCCGGGTCCTTGTCCAGGCACCGCAGGATCACCGCCTCCACGTCGGGCGGGATTGCGAGCTCCGTGCGCCTGGAGGGCGGGACCGGCGTCGCATGCAGGTGCTCGTCGAACATCTTCATCGCCGTGTCGGCCTCGAACACCAGCTGGCCGGTGACCATCCAGTAGGCGACGCAACCGAGGGCGTACACGTCCGCGCGCCGGTCGGTCTCCCGTGTGCCGAGGATGACCTCGGGTGCCATGTAGCCCGGTGTGCCGGAGGTGACGAAGTCGCCCGTCGCGAACGTCCGAGCGATCGACCGGCCTTCCCCGAACTTGACCAGACCGAAGTCGAGCACCTTGATGAAGTCGTAGTCGAGGCCCATCCGGCACACGTAGATGTTGGCCGGCTTGATGTCGCGGTGCACGAGGCTGCGGCTGTGAGCTTCGGCCAGGGAGTGGCACACCTGCCGGAGGAGGTGCACGGCGCGAGTCACCGGCAGCGGTCCGAACTCCCGGACGAAGGACTCCAGGTCGCGGCCGATCAGCAGCTCCATCACGTAGTAGAGCGACCCCTCGTCGGTGACGCCGAAGTCGTACAGCTCGACCGTGTGCGGGGACGAGAGCACCGCGGTGGCCTGCGCTTCCCGCATGAAGCGGCGCGTGATCACCTTCACGTCCATGTCCCTCGCGGCGCCGAGCACCTGTGGGCGGATGAGCTTGACGGCCGCCGGGCGTGCGAGCAGCCGGTGTTCGGCCCGCCAGACCTCGCCCATCCCGCCGCTGCCCAGCGCCTCGACCAGTTCGTAACTGCCTGCCTCTCGTGCCCGTCGCACGTGACGGCTCATCCGCTCGAGGACCTGGGCGGGCACCACGGCGAGCAAGGCCGCCGCGTAGTTGGGCCAGTACTGGACCAGGATTTCCACCGCGGGCGGGACGGGCACGCCGCGCAGGTGAGCGACGAGCGCGCCGAGCGGGTCCATGGAGGCGGCGACCAGGGACGCGAACAACGTTTTACGGGGGGTGCTGGGGGCGTTCATCGTGTAGACGAGGATCACGAACGCGACCCACGACACCGCGCGCACGCGGACACCGCGCACCCCCCACTCGTTGATGAGGCCGATCGCCAGGGCGTTGGCGACCAGGAAGACGAGGCCCACGTCCAGCGTCGCTTCCCCGGCGCGCGCGAAGCGGAGATAGAGCCACATCCCGGCGGCCATCGCGATGCCCAGCGCGCCCAGCAGGTTCCCGGGCCAGGGGAACGCGAAGGCGGGCACGCCCCCGAATCCCGGCGGGAACCAGTTGTTGATTAACAGCGAGATGGCCCACAGCGACGCCGCCACCACGCACATGATGGACAGGCGGCGCGTAATGACCTGGAGCACGCTTTCCGGCACTTCGCCGCCCGTGGCCTGCGTCCCGCTGCTCCAGGGGGTCAGGGCCGGCTCCATGCGCCGGGGCTTCTGATGCGCGTCCGGCTCCTTCATCTCCCGTCGCCGCCTTTCACCCGGCTCGCCGGCTGAGAAACGCTCGACACGTTCGCGTCTCGGGCCCGGCCGCCGCGGTGCTCCAGTTCGGCCAGGCGCAGCACGATCGACTCATTGGATCTGAGCAGATCGGCGATGATCTCGTCGCGGCTTCGGGTGGACCGGCCGCCGGGCCTCGAGTCCTCGAGGAAGGGCCAGAGCCGCGACCGGATTTCCGGGGGCAGCACACACTCGAGGTACTCGAGCGCGGTTCCGCGAAGCAGCGCGTCGTCCACGTACAGCCCGCGGAAGGCCACCTGCAGCGGTTCGCGATGCAGCACCAGCGAGAGCAGCGTGAACACGTGCGCCATGCTCTGACCCGCCCGTTCCCCGATGAAGCGATCGACGAAGTAGTGGTCGTCGCCGCCCTCGAGCGCGTCGAGCAGACGGTGGCTCTCCCACACCGGCCGGCCCACGCTCACCTCCCGGAGAACGACCTCGCAGATGCGATCCCGGTCGATCCGGACGCTAGCGCTTCGGTCGGCGATGGCCACGAGCGAGCGGCCGCACTGGAAGCGCACTTCGAACCGGTCGTCGAGGGCGAGCAGCAGGCCGTCCACCGCGCGCTGACACGTGCTGGCCCATAGCACGCGGGCGAGCCGTCGGCGGATGGCGAAGTCCTGGCGCGGGTCCAGCATGGAGTCCACGAGCTGCCCGACTGCCCCGTCGCCGATTTTCTGCAGGGCTAGAATCGCGTCGGGTGCGACCACGTCCCACGCGAGCAGCGGAATCACGTGGGACACCAGCGCCTGGTCCGGGCCGTGCCCCTCGCGCAGGGCCTTCAGGACGCGGTCGCGGTCTTTCGATCGCAGCGCCAGGATGCGCTGGACGAGGGGGTCCTGGGGCTCGCTCGACTCGCGGGGAGCGGCAGGTGCCGGTGCCGCCGCCGTCGGCTCCCCGCTCCGAAGCTCCTGCCGCGCGCTCGCGCCGAGACCGGGTACTCGCGCCCGGGTGCGCAACACCGTCAGGCGCGTGGTCAAATCCTCGACCTCCGACACTTCGAGGCGGACGGCCTGGTCGAGCAGGCTGCGCTCGAGCGACTGGATGTACCCGCGCGTCACGCGGCGGGTGATGACGAGCGCCGCGACGGACGTGGCGACCGCCGCGAGGAGGATGATCGCGTGCTGGCCCACCCGCGTCGAAGCGAGCACGAGCCGGGTGATCACCGCGCCGGCGAGGTCGCCTGTCCGGTCGAACGCCACGTCGATGATCGGTTTTGCCGCCCGCTTGTCGGCCGCTGACACCGGCGTGTAGAGCAGCTCGTACGCCGATCGGAACAGTGACGCGCGGCCGATGTTCTCCGTCCCCCTCGCAACCACGACGGATGGCAGGCCTGGGACGACGAGGGCGCCGAGACCGCCCGCAATCACCGCGAGCGACGGCAACCCCACCGCCGGGCCGAGCCCCAGCTTCTCGAGGAACGGCCGGCTCAGCGTGACCTGGGCCATGAAGGTGAGCACGTTCTGGGCGCCGTAGTACAGCGCGAAGAAGCGCAGCAAGGTCTCGCCCCGCCCGATCTCGGCCACGGCCCTCGCCTTGAACACGTAGTCCAGCAGCCCGGCGCCCAGCGTGGCGAGCAGCACGAGCGCGGCCAGGTTCCGGAGGTGCGGGCTGCGGGCGACGACCGCGAGACCCGGCGGTGCCGGCGCTGCGCCGTGGTCGATCGAGGCCGCGCCACGCGACTCTCGTCCGCCCTGCGGAATCGAGGCCAGCCGCCAGACGGCCCACGCGCAACCGCCGTTCATGACGGCCACGATCGGGAGCATCGCGCTCGCGCCGCCCCACACGGCGGCGCGGTCCGCGATCAGGCTGCCCGCAAGGCCTCCGAAGGTTGCAGCGGCGCCAATGTGGCCGAGCCGGCGCTTCGCCGTCCTCGGATCGAAACGCTCGCTCAACAGCGTCCAGAACCCTGACACGAGCACCGGCGCGAGCCCCAGCATGTGCAGGTAGAACACGACCGCACCGGCGCGCGGATGAGCGGCGCTGAGAACCCATTCCAGCAGGAACAGGACGGCGCTCCCGCCGAAGGCCGCTGGCAGAAGCCGCGTCGGCGGCACGCGCCTGAGCACCCGGGACATGAGGAACGCGCACGCGATCGAAAACACCGACGCCGCCATCACCATCGATGGCAGGGCCGTGATGTCGAAGCGGGCCAGGAAGAGCGCGTCGCGGGCGGCCTTGCCGCCCACGAACTGCCCGAGAACGGCCGCGGCGCCAATCATCGCGATTCGAACCGTCGGGCCGGTTGGAGGAGAAATCTGCATCGGGGAAGCGCTCGGACGAGTGACATGCGCCGGCGGCGCTCGTCGCGTGCCTCCCGGCCTGACGGGAGGCGTTATGGGCTCGGCGGGCGCACGCGCGTCGCGCGCCCAGATTTTCCAGGATGTGACGTTATTAGCACAGGCGCAGTCACGATTCAACCGGCGTCCTTCCCTCGGCCCCAGGGAGATCCGCATGCCGACGTCCAAAGAAGAGGTGGCGAGGCGATGGAGGTTGACGGCGAGGAGGCGAGGGGATGAACGGCGGTTTCAAAATCAGCGCGAAGGGTGGGCGACACCGCACGGGGCGTGTACACTAAGGAATCGAACTCAATACTGCCGAGAGAGCAACGATGCGGGGGAGGACTGTCAGCGCGAGCGTGGTCATCGCGACACTGGCCCTCGGAGTCGTGCGGGCGCAGGACGGCAGGCCTCCGTCTGTTGAGGCCCGCGAGACGCGGGTTGTCACCGTTGGCGAGGAGTTCGCCGGGGGTGACGCGAAGCGGAAGCTACTCGGCAATGGCTACCGCGACCTCTGGACGACACCGATTCGGGTGGAGGTTCTCGACCTGCGCACCGAGGGTGGAGGGCTGACTCCTGTGCGGCAGGTCGGGCAAGCGCAGAGCCTTGGCCTTGCACTGAAGGGTGCCGACGGCCGCGCTTACACGTTCCGTTCGCTGCACAAGGAGCCCGAGCGGATGCTGCCCGAAGTTCTGCGAGCAGGTGTCCCAGGGTACATCGTTCGGGACATGACCTCGGCGACGCATCCGGCCGCCTCCGTCGTCTTCTGCGAGCTGGCCGAAGCGGTGGGTGTTCCGCACACCTGGCCCCGGCTCGTCGTGATGCCAGACGACGAAGCGCTCGGCGAATTCCGGAAGACGTTCGCAAACCAGGTCGGCACCATCGAGGAGTACCCGCTGGCGGTTGGTCCAGGGTCTCCGGGCTTCATGGGTGCGACCGAGATCATCCCGTCCACCGCGATGTGGAAGAAGTGGATGGAAGGGCCGGAGAATCGCCTGGACAGCCGGGCGTACCTTCGATCGCGCGTGATCGAGCTGCTGGTGGACAACTTCGACAGGCACCGTGGCCAGTGGCGATGGATGAAGGGGCCGGGCAGGGAAGCCTGGCAGCCGCTGCCGGAGGACGCCGACTTCGTGTTCGTCCACCGTGACGGCCTGGCGATGAGCATGATACGCCGGCAGGCTCCGCAGTTCCTGGTGTTCTCGGAGAAATACCCCGGGCGGCTCGACGGAGCGCTCAACCACGGCGCCGAGATGGACCGCTGGGTGTTGTCGGACCTGACGGCGGAGGATTTCGCGGAGGTGTCGCGTGACGTCCAGTCGCGCCTGACCGACGAGGCGTTGGAACGGGCGCTGCGCCGGATGCCGCCCGAGTGGTACGCCATCGACGGGGCCCGCACGTTGTCGTCGCTGCGCGGTCGCCTCCCGGGCCTCGTCCAGTATCTCGCCCGGGTCTACCGGTACCACGCCCGCAACGTGGACGTCCACGCCACCGACCGCGCGGAACTCGTGACCGTGGCGCGCGCCGCTGACGACTCCGTCGAGGTGTCGATTGCTCTTGCCGGCGGCGGCGCGCAGCCGTACTTCCGACGCCGCTTCGTCGCCTCCGAGACCGAGGAGGTGCGAATCTTCCTCCACGGCGGCGACGACCGCGTGGAGCGGAGCGGTGAAGCGGGCGGGCCGATCCTGGTTCGCGTGATCGCGGGCGGCGGGCGGGACGTGGTGGACGACTCCAGGAGCGGAGGCACGGACGTCTGGCGCGACGCCGGGAGCATCGAGGTCAACCGGGGCCCCGGCACCAGCGTGCGCAACGATCCCTGGCAGAACCCCGCGCCGGTGAAGGACGCGCCGTGGATCGAGCCGCGCAGCTGGGGGCACTGGAACGTGGGCGTGCCGTCGTTCGGCTACGCGCCTGACGTCCTGGTGTACCTCGGCTACGGCGTCAGCCGGACCTCCTGGGGCTTCAGGACGCTGCCGAACAAGAGCGAGCAGACGATCCAGGGCGCGATCGCGACCGGGAAGATGGCCGGGCAGGTGGACTACACCGGGATCTTCCGCCGGCCGGGCACGGGCCTGGGGTACACGCTCCAGGCCTACGCCTCGGGTCTCAAGAGCTACAACTACTTCGGGCCCGGCAACGACAGCCCGCAAGTGAAGGACCGGAACGTCTACAAGACCCGCGAGAACGTCGTCTTCATCTCTCCGGCGCTGCGCTACGAGGTGGGGCGCCGCTGGGAGGCGTACGCGGGGCCGGAGGTACGGGTACTCGCGGACGCCGACCGACCAGGCGACGATTGTCGGCTCGCAGGCGCCGCTCGGCGTGGGCGACTTCGGGCAGTTCGCCGTTCGCGCGGGGCTGACCTTCGACTCGCGGGAGAAGCCCTTCTTCGTGGTGAACCCGGACGTCACGAATCCGTCGGCGTCGTTCGGTGCGGAACACCGCGTGAGCGGCGTCCGGTTCGAAACGGCGGGGTTCGTCGTGCCCGGGGCGTGGGATGCGCCCTCGGAGTACGGCGGCATGGACGGATTCGTCACCGGCTACCTGGGCGGGAACCGGAGCCACGTGGCGCTGCGCGTGGGCGGCCGCAAGCTGTGGGGCGAGTACCCCTGGTTCGACGCGGCGTACATCGGCGGCTCGAACAACCGCGGCTACAACAGCCACCGGTTTGCAGGCGACGCGTCGCTGTACGGCAACGCCTCCCTGCAGACCTGGGCCGCGACGATTGACAACCGCATCATCCCGATCCGCCTGGGTTTCCTCGCGTTCGGTGACGTGGGCCGCGTGTGGCTGCAAGGGGAGAGCTCGAAGGTCTGGCACTCGTCACTCGGAGGGGGAGTGCTGCTGCAGCCGGCGGGCGTACCGACGGTGGTCAACGCCCTCGTCGCATACAGCAAGGAAGGGACGCGGTTCTACTTCGGGTTCGGCTACCCGTTCTGAAGGACGTTGAGCGTTGAGCGTCGAGCGTTGAGCGTCGAGCGTCCAGCGTCGGGCGTTCGCCACCAGGAGGCCGATGACACCACCTGCTGATTCCTCTCCGGCGCCGGGCCCCCTCGATCGCCTGCTCGGCCTGTTCTCCGACGTGCACCCCGGTGAAGGCGCGCGCGCGGCGGTGATGCTGCTGAACATCTTCCTCATCCTCCTCTGTTACTACGTCATCAAGACGGTTCGCGAGCCGCTCATCCTCGCCGACACCGTACCGGGCTGGCTGCAGCGACTCGGCGTCAAGGGGCCGGCGGAGCTGTCGGCGTACGGCGCCGCTGGACAGGCCCTCGTGCTCATGGCCTTCGTGCCGGCGTACAGCTGGTTCGCCTCGCGCGCGAACCGCATGCGGCTGGTCTCCGGGGTCACGGCCTTCTTCGCGGCGAACATCGTGATGTTCGCGCTGGCGCTGCAGGCCGGAGTCCGCCACCTCGGGGTGGTCTTCTACATCTGGGTGGGCCTGTTCAACATGTCGATCGTCGCGCAGTTCTGGTCGTACGCGAACGACATCTACACGAAGGACGAGGGCGACCGCCTGTTCCCGATCATCGCGGTCGGCATGACGGCGGGCGCCCCTCTGGGCGCCTGGGTTGCCAACAGGATGTTCAAGACCGACGTTCCGATTCACGCCATGCTGTACATCGGCGCGGCGCTGCTGCTGGCGACCATTGGGCTCTACTTTCTCACCAGCCGCAGCCGCCCCGGCGCGGGCCACGCCGCCCCATCGAGGGCGCGGATCGGCGGGAAAGGCGCCTTCTCGCTGGTCTTCACCAGCCGGTACGTCGGCCTCATTGCGGTGCTGGCCATCCTGCTGAACTACGTCAACCAGACGGGCGAGTACCTCCTGCGCTCGCTCGTGAGCCAGCACGCCGTGGCTGCCCTGCAGGCCGATCCGAGGTTCAATGCCAGCGCCTACATCGGCCAGTACATGAGCGGCTACTTCTTCTGGGTGAACGTCACCGCGGTCCTCCTGCAGGTGTTCGTCGCGCCGCGGCTCGTCAAGCACTTCGGCGTCGCGGGCGTGCTGTTCGCGCTCCCCGTCATCGCGCTCGGCGCCTACGCGCTCATCACGGTGGGCGCGACGCTCGCCCTCGTGCGGTGGGCCAAGACCGCCGAAAACGCGACCGACTACTCGATCATGAACACGGCGAAGGGCCTGATTTGGCTCCCGACCTCTCGCGAGGAGAAGTACAAGGCCAAGCAGGCCGTGGACACCTTCTTCGTCCGCCTCGGCGACCTGGCCGCCGCCGTCGCGATCTTCGTCGGCACCACCTGGCTGGCGCTCGGTGTCCGCGGGTTCGCGGCGCTGAACGTCCTGGTGGTGATGGCGTGGCTCGCCGTCGCGGTGCTCGTGGTGCGCGGTAACCGCCGCCTTTCGGCCGCCAGCCGGGCCGAGAGCGTTGAAGCGTAAGCCACACGATGAGCAACCTGCCGCCGCGGGCCTTGGTCCTTGCCCTCCTGGCAGTGCCATGCGCATCCGGTGCCGCGTTCGCACAGGGTGCTCCTGGCGCGGTCCTGACGAACCCTGTGCCACCACAGGAACAGGCGCCGGTCCGCGACGACGGGTGCCGAACGGTCGTGCGCCTGCCGGCGAACCTCTTGCGGGCGACCGTTGGTGTCTTCAACCGTGCGAACGTGAATCCGGTCATCGTCGGCAGCTACGCCACCGGCTTCGCAGCGCTGTACGATCAGCCGATCGCCAGGGCGCTCGACGATCCCGACAGTACGCTGGGAACCGGTCTCGCGACCGGGGGAAGGCCGCGCTGGACGGGCGCCGTGGTCGCGGCTCTCTTCATCGGGGGCCGGTTCGCAAACGAGACCCGTTTTCGCGCCGCGAGCTACGACTGGTTGGAAGCCTACTTCGTCAACCTGGGGTACACCGAACTCGTGAAGGAGCTGGTCGGGCGCACGCGGCCGAACGGGCAGGACGACAAGTCCTTCCCGTCGGGTCACGCCTCGAACGCGTTTGCCCTGGCCGCGGTGGCAGACCGCCACTACGGCTGGAAGATCGGCATACCGGCGTACGGCGTCGCGGCGGCGGTCGGGCTGTCGCGGCTCCAGCAGAACGCGCACTACCTGAGCGACGTGCTGGGCGGTGCGACGCTGGGTTACATCGTCGGGCGGACCGTCGTGCGCGTGAACAACAAAGGAGAATGCGCCGGCAAGACGCAGGTGAACCTGTCGCCGGTGCTGGCACGGAATGCCCGCGCGGTTGTCGTCCAGGTCTCCTGGCGGTAGCCGTGCGCCGGTCGGATCATCTTTGGCATTTCGATCGTGCGGCCCTGACGGGATCCTCGCCAGGATGACCCGCACCGTTCCGGCTCGCGATTCCCCGATCACTGGTCACGATCCACGTCAGGCGGATGTCCATGTATCGCCTGAGGTCGTTCTCCGAGGCGAAACCGAGCACGACGCTGGTTTGGAACGCACGCCTGACCGCAGCGCACACGGCTTCCCGGCCCACGAGCCTCGCCGCCTGCGCATCTGCCTCGTGCTCTTCGCGCAGGTAGCCTTCGACCGACGGCGGACGACTGCGCCCGACAGCGCCCGCCAGCAGGTGTCCCAGTTCGTGCGCGAGCATGCCTGAAATCTCTTCGTCATCGAACGCGGAAAGGGCGCGGCTGATCGCCACGACCACTTGACCGTCGTATCGACGCACGGTCTCGGCGAAGTTCCTCTGCTCCAGGGGGACGTCGGCGCACAGCAGGACGGGCTGCGTAATCCCCGCCCGGGCGAGCAGGTTTGCGAACAGCGATTGGATGCGCGCGTCGTCCACCGGCATCAGCTCCCTGCCCGGCTCGTACTGAACTCCACAGCCGGGTGGATGCGAGGTGGACGGCGCGTGCATTCCTCCCGATTGGCCGGCGGCGACAGCCTTGGCTCCGCCGAGCAGCAGGCACACGGCAAGCGACGCAAGGTGCGGGCTCGTCACGGTTTCCTCCTTGGACTGCGTGACGAGTTCCACGTTGCCTGTTCCGGCCAGGCGGAGAAATGGACGGGAACCGGAATGTTCCTGGCCGCCCAAGCTGCTGTACCGGCGGGGGTTTCGAGCCGACCTTCTCAGTCACGCCCGGCCCTCGGTGGCAGGGAATGGGGCGGGCGCGCTTCAGGAGCCGGTGAGCGAACCGGTCTTCGAGCCGGGACGGTCGGGCATGGTGGTCGCGCAACTCGAATCGGAACGGAAGGTCAGGCGAGCCGGACCGATGCAGATCTCGTCGCCGTCAGCGAGCGGTGTGGCCCGCTCGATGCGCTGCCCGTTGACGAGGGTGCCGTTCGTGCTGCCGTGATCGAGGATGGTTACCGAGTTCCGGGCGACGACGATCGACGCGTGACGGCGGGAGACGGTGGAGGATTCGATGCAAATCGCCGTCCTCGGCTCCCTGCCGATCATGTGCGAGCCTTCATGGAGCGGGATGCTGCAGTCGCCCCAGACGAGACGGTGAGAAAGCAGCGGCGCGGATGGACGCGCCGCCTGGCCGCCCGGTCCGATGTCCTCGACCGCCGCAATGAACCGATAGCCGCGGCGCTCCAGCGTCTCGACGTAGTGCGAGTGGTTCGCGAGCTTTCATGGATGTGGTCGAATTTCATGCGCGGCAAGACGCGCGTGATGTCAGTTTCGATCGGGAGCGGCGCCCGGTTGGATGCCGGGAAGCCAAGACTCATTCTCGAGGTCTCCGACGTCGCCCGGGGGAGTTTCAGCTACGACGTCGCCGGTGACGGGCAGCGCTTCGTGATGATCCAGTCGACCGGCTGGAAGCCCGCGCCCAGCCAGATCACGATCGTGCAGAACTGGTTTGAGGAGTTGAAGAGCCGGGTGACGCCCGGATCGGCGCTCCGGTAAGGCCGCACCACCCCTCTCGCGCATCGCGGGCTTCAGCCGGCATTCCGATCTTCCTGCATCATCCCGAAGCCTGCTCTATCTGTTCCAAGTGGTGCTTCATGTGGGTGAGGTAATCGCGCATCACGAACTCGAGCGTCACAGGCTGGTTGTCTCCGATGACGCACGGCGTGGCAAGCGCCGCGGCGGAAACGGACTCGGCGACGACGGCCAGGTGGCGATTGAGCAGCGCCCACAGTTCGACGAGCTCGAGCCAATCGCGTTCGGCGTACGAGTGCAAACGGACCCACAGCTGCTGGTCGTATCCTGGACCGGCGTACTGGCTGGAGCCCTGCGCGCGGACGAACCGTTGATGGTTGTTCGACGCCGAGTCGATGAGATGCCCGAGGATTTGCTTGCGGGTCCACTTGCCCGGGCCGCGGTCGGACGTCACATCGTCTTCGCGCCAGGCACGAAAGACCGAGGCCGCCCGTTCGACCTCGACGCGTATCGCCTGCGCGATGGCGCGCGCCGGCCCTGTCTCGCAGATGGCCTTCAGCGCGGCGAGCGCCCTCGGCCAGGTCCTTTGCATGTATTCCTCGAAGTCCGGCGTTACGTCGAGGTCGATCTCGAGCCGCGTCGACGAGCCCTCGTCCGAGAGCGTGTAGTTCTCGAACGCCGGCGCCCATTGGCGAGCCGCGTCGCTCGTCGTGTCCTCTTTCGCGTCCTTGATGATCCCCAGGTGCTTGATCGACAGGAACTCGCCGGGGCGATTCTCTGCGATGATCGCGGTCATGCCGTCGCCGCCCGGCCCAAGGAACCGGACGCGCTCCCCCTGCGCCCACGAGCCCTCGAAGTACGACCCCGGCGCGAACTCGGCGGTCCACTGCCGGTAGGTGTGCGGGGCAAGCATGGCGTCCCAGACGACTGCCGGGGTTGTATCGATGACGGTGGCGAAGTGCAGCCTCTTCACTGTTCCTCCAGTGGGCGTGAGGTTCAGGGCCTCCAGCGGTTTAGCCGCAGGCCTTCGCCGCCCGACCTCGGGCTTCCGAGACGGACGGCATGCACCGACCCGAATCCGCCTCCTTCAAGGGTGTTTCCCGCATTATCGTGCGCGGCCGCGGAGGGAGCAAGCGACCAACCCCTCCCCGCCGGCCTCACGGCTCAGATGCCGATCTCGGGGTCTTCCCGTCCGGCGCAGGTTGAGCGCTGAAAGAGAGCGGCCATACTAGGAGGGGAGTGCTGACTGGCGCCCGGCGCGCTGGAACGAGAGAGTTCGCCATGACGAAGACTGACCCCCGGTCTCCCCAACGGAAGTCCGCCGGCCGTGCGCAGCAAATGGCACCGCCTCTCGGCCGGCTCGAGCTGGCTCGCCTCCACGCGTACTGGCGGGCGGCGAACTACCTGTCGGTCGGGCAGATCTACCTGCTCGACAACCCGCTGCTCCGCGAACCGCTTCGCATCGAGCACGTGAAGCCGCGGCTGCTCGGCCATTGGGGCACGACGCCGGGATTGAACTTCATCTACGTGCACCTGAATCGCGTGATCACGGCCCGCGACCTCAACGTGATCTACATCACCGGACCCGGGCACGGCGGCCCCGCGCTCGTGGCGAACGTGTACCTCGAAGGTACCTACAGCGAGGTCTACCCCGAGATCTCCCAGGACGAAGAGGGCATGAAACGCCTCTTCGTGCAGTTCTCATTCCCCGGCGGCATTCCTAGCCACGTCGCACCCGAGACGCCAGGGTCCATCCACGAAGGCGGCGAGTTGGGCTACGCGTTGTCGCACGCCTTCGGCGCCGTCTTCGACAACCCCGATCTGATCGCGGCCTGCGTCATCGGGGACGGCGAAGCCGAAACGGGCGCGCTCGCCACGAGCTGGCACTCGAACAAGTTCCTCGACCCGGTCCGCGACGGCGCCGTTCTGCCGATCCTGCACCTCAACGGCTACAAGATCGCCAATCCGACGGTGCTCGCGCGCATCCCGCACGACGAGCTCGATCAGCTGCTGCGCGGGTACGGCTACGAGCCGCACTACGTGGAGGGACGCGAGCCGGCCCGGATGCACCAGCGGATGGCGGCCGTTCTCGACACCGTGATGGAGAGGATCCGCGCGATTCAGCGGACGGGCCCGGGCGACGGGCAGCAGCGTCGGCCGCGGTGGCCCATGATCGTCCTGCGATCGCCCAAGGGCTGGACGTGTCCGAAAACGATCGACGGCAAGCTGTGCGAGGACTACTGGCGGTCGCACCAGGTGCCGATGGGCGACATGCGGAAGGCCGGGCACGTCAAGGTGCTCGAAGGCTGGCTCGAGAGCTATCACCCCGA
This sequence comes from uncultured Acidobacteriota bacterium, assembly GCA_963724775.1. Classification (GTDB taxonomy): domain Bacteria; phylum Acidobacteriota; class Vicinamibacteria; order Vicinamibacterales; family Fen-181; genus CAVRWB01. The sequence goes on along the minus strand of CAVRWB010000001.1, from coordinate 959,610 downwards.
GGAGCTGTTCGACGCGGCCGGCCGCTTCCGTCCGGAGCTCGCCGCGCTGGCGCCAACGGGAGACCGGCGCATGGGGGCGAACCCGCACGCCAACGGGGGCCAGCTGCTTCGCGACCTGAAACTGCCCGCGTTCCGCCGCTTCGCCGTCGATGTTCCCACCCCTGGCGCATCCACCGCGGAAGCGACCCGCGTCCAGGGCAAGTACCTCGCGGAGGTGATGAAGCAGAACCTCGCTTCGCGCAACTTCCGTGTCTTCAGCCCCGACGAGAACGCGTCGAACCGCTGGCAGGACCTCTTTACCGTCACGAATCGCGTGTTCGTGGGCGAGATCCGGCCGACCGACGATCATCTCGCGTCCGACGGCCGGGTGATGGAGATGCTCTCCGAGCACCAGTGCGAGGGCTGGCTCGAGGGATACCTTCTCACGGGGCGCCACGGTTTCTTCAACTGCTACGAGGCGTTCATCCACATCGTCGATTCGATGTTCAACCAGCACGCCAAGTGGCTCAAGGTCTGTCAGCACATCGGCTGGCGGCGCCCGATCGCCTCGCTCAACTACCTGCTGTCCAGTCATGTCTGGCGCCAGGATCACAACGGCTTCAGCCACCAGGACCCGGGCTTCATCGACCACGTCGTCAACAAGAAGGCAGAGATCATCAGAGTCTACCTGCCGCCCGACGCGAACTGCCTGCTGCACGTCACCGACCGCTGCCTCCGCAGCCGCAACCTTGTGAACGTCGTCGTCGCCGGCAAGCAGCCCGCGCCGCAGTGGCTGACGATGGATCAGGCTACCAAGCACTGCAACGCGGGCCTCGGCATCTGGGATTGGGCCAGCAACGATCGCGGCGGTGAACCGGACGTCGTGATGGCCTGCTGCGGCGACGTCCCCACGCTCGAGACGCTGGCCGCGGTGGAGCAACTGCGCCGCTACGTACCGGATTCTCAAGATCCGGGTCGTCAACATCGTCGACCTGATGTCCCTCCAGCCGCCGCGCGAGCATCCGTCCGGCCTCTCCGACGAGGACTTCGATGCGCTCTTCACCAAGGACCGCCCGGTCGTGTTTGCGTTCCACGGCTACCCGTGGCTCATCCATCGCCTGACCTACAAGCGGACGAACCACCACAACTTCCACGTGCGGGGCTATCGGGAGGAAGGCACCACCACGACGCCGTTCGACATGTGCGTGCTGAACGGCATCGATCGGTTCAGCCTGGTCGGCGCCGTGGTCGACCGCGTGCCGGCGCTGGCTGTTCGAGCGCGTGTACGCGAAGCAGGCGATCCGGGACGCGCTGGAGGACCACCGGCAGTACATCACGCGCTACGGCGAGGACGATCCGCGCATCCTGAACTGGCGATGGGGCGGCGCCGCGGAGGTCGGGCAACGCAGTTCCACCGAGGGCGACAACCTGTAACGGAGAACGGATATGCTAAAGAGAATCCGTTCTCCAGGCCTGGCCGGCGTGGAGAACGCCTGGGAACAGAATGAAACGCGTAGCGATCCTGCTCGCCCTGGGCTGCCTCGCCGTGTCGGCGGCCGACGCGGTCCCTCCCGATCGGGCGGTCATGCCGGCGCCCCGCCCGAGGATCGGGGTCGCCTTCGGTGGAGGCAGCGCGCGAGGTCTCGCCCACGTCGGGATCATCCGGTGGTTCGAAGATCACCGGATCCCGATCGACCTCGTGGCCGGCACCAGCATGGGCGGCCTCATCGGCGGCGCCTTCGCTTCCGGCCTGTCCGCCGGCGAACTGGCCGAGCTGATCGGCCGGACGGACTGGGACGAGATGTTCGGCTTCTCGCCCTTCCGCTACAAGAACATCCGCCGCAAGGAGGACGCGCGCGCCTACCCGTCGCGCATCGAGTTGGGCGCCAGGCACGGCATCGTGCTGCCGCCCGCGCTCAACAACGGCCAGCAGGTGGACTTCCTGGTGTCGCGGGTCGTCGGTCCGTACGGAACCCTCTCCAGCTTCGACGACCTGCCGACGCCGTTCCGCGCGGTCGCCGTTGATCTCGTCACCGCGGAACCGGTCGTCCTCGACAACGGATCGCTCGCGTCGGCGCTGCGCGCCACGATGTCGCTGCCCGGGATCTTCCCGCCCGTCGAGCGCGACCACCGGGTGCTCGTGGACGGCGGTGCGATGAACAACGTCCCCGCGGACGTGGTTCGCGCGATGGGTGCCGACACGGTGATCGCGGTCAACGTCGGGTTCGTCAGAGACACGCGCATCGCAAACCGCTCGTTCCTCGCGTTGATGGGCCAGACGGTCGACGTGATGATGGAGGCCAACACTCGGACGGCGATGAAGGCGGCGGATATCGTGATCACCCCGCCGCTCGCCGGTTTCGGCAGCCTCGACTGGCGCCGCAGCGCCGAGCTCGCCGAGGCAGGATACCGGGCGGCGGACGCGATGAAGGACGTGCTCCTGCCGCTGGCCGTCGACGAGGCCCAGTGGCGCGCGTACCAGGAGCAGCGACGGGCGAGGCGAAAGAGCGCGTGGCCGACGCCGCAGTTCGTGTCCGTTGTCGGTGCCGCCCCGTCCGACCGGGCGCGCATCGAGGCGGTGCTCGCCCGCCGCGTGGGACGGCCGCTCGAGGTCGAGGGCCTCGAGGCGGATCTCGAGACGTTCGCCGGACTCGATCGATACGAGACCGTGCAGTGGCAGCTCGCCGAGATCGACGGCCGGCCCGGGCTCCGGGTCGAAGCGCGCTCGAAGGACTATGCCCCGCCGTTCCTGATGCTCGGCGTCAGTCTCCAGAACACGACGACCGACGACTTCGCCTTCCAGTTTGCGGCCCGCTACATCGCGTTCGACGTCGCGGGCTCCGGCTCCGAGTTGCGGCTCGATGCCGCCGTGGGCGTCGAGCCGAGCGCGGCCGCCGAGCTGTATCGGCCGCTGGGGAGCAGCGCGCTGTTCGTGACCGCGCGCGCGGGCGCCCGACGGCATACCCTGAACTTCGTGAGCGACGACGTCATCGTCGCGCGTTACCGCGAAGACCGGGCCCTTGTCGGATTCGACGTTGGCGTGAACGTCGGGCGGGACGGCGACGTGCGGGCCGGCATGTCGATCGGGCACCTCGACACCAGCGTCGAGACCGGCAGTCCGGATCTGCCCGAGCTGCACGGGAGCGAGACGCGCGGCCGCGTGGCGTGGCGCTATGACGGCCAGGACAATCCCGTCATCCCCAAGGGCGGCACTCGGGCGACCGCCACGCTTCAGCACGTCTTCGACTCGCCCGAGCCGTCACCGGAGTTCTCTACCGACCGCTCGAACAGGGATGTCACGCAGGCCGAGTTCCGCGGATCGAGCTTCTGGTCGCCCGGGCGACGCAATCGCCTCTTCGTGTCCGGCGGCGCCGGCACGTCCTCGGGACGCCCGCTCGCGAACGAGCAGTTCCAGCTTGGTGCCCCGCTGCGGCTCGGCGCCTACAGCGAAGGCGAGCTTCGGGGTGATCACTACGGCGTCCTCACGGCCGGGTACTTACGCGGGATCGCGCGGCTGCCGGATTTCCTCGGCGGACTGGTCTTCCTCGGCGGCTGGCTGGAGAACGGTTCCGCGTTCGATGACATCGGCACGGCGAAGCTGCGGACCAACGTCAGCGTGGGCGTCATCGCCGACACGCTCTTCGGTCCGACCCTGCTCGGCGCGAGCGCGGACTTCCATGGGGCATGGCGGTACTACGTCGGCATCGGTCGGCTCTTCTGACGGCGAGCCGGTTGCGTCGCTGAACGCCAGCCTCCCCGGCCAATGGCCGGCGACGCGCGGCGGCATCGCCCGGCGCGAGCGGCCGCGTCCACGGGTGAACGGCGCAGTTCGCGGGCGAGGACGCATGCTATAGTTGGCGCTCGCCCACTCACCCAATCGCCGCGGCCATTTCACCTGCGGAGGCTCCAGAAATGCCGTCCTTCACCCCGCGACCGCTCCCGACCCCGGACTGCCTGGGCTTCTCCTCGCTGGCCGTTCACGCGGGCGAGCGCCTCCCCGCGTTCGACACGAAGCCCGTGACCACGCCGATCTACAGCTCGGTGGCCTTCGAGGCGCCCTCGGCCGCGGTGCTCGACGAGGTGTTCGAGGGCACGCGACCGGGCTACTGCTATACGCGGCACGGCAACCCGACCCTGGAGGCGCTCGAGGAGACCATCACGCGCCTCGAGCGAGGCGCCGGCGCGATCGCGTTCGCGTCCGGCATGGCCGCGGTCCACGCCGCGCTGCTCACGGCCGGCGTCGCGAGCGGCGACCGGGTCGTGTCCAGCCAGGACATCTACGGCGCCACCCACGCGCTGTTCCGCGACGTGATGGCGCCGCTCGGCGTCGAGACGCGCTACGCCCCCGCGACCGACCTCCAAGCGTTCGCCGACGCCGTCGCGTCCGCCCGCCCCCGCGCGGTATTCGTCGAAACGATCTCGAACCCGCTGCTTCGCGTCGCCGACCTGCCCGCCATCATCGCGATCGCCCACAGGGCGGGCGCGGTCGCGATCGTCGATGCGACATTCGCCTCGCCGCGCCTCGTCGCGCCGCTGGAACTCGGCGCCGACTTCGTCGTCCACAGCACGACCAAGTACCTGAACGGCCACGGCGACGCCACCGGTGGCATCGTGGTCTGCGCCAGCCGCGAGCCGCTGCCGCGGCTCCGCCAGGTGTCGAAGCTCGTGGGAGGCCTCCTGGGCCCGTTCGAAGCGTATCTGACGCTTCGCGGCGTGAAGACACTCGCGCTCCGGATGCCGTGGCAGTGCCGCAGTGCGCGGACCATCGCCGAACGCCTGGTGACGCATCGCGCGATCGAATGCGTGCACTACCCCGGGCTGCCGTCGCACCCGGACGCCAGCGTCGCCTCGCGCCTTCTCCGCGACAGCCTCGCGGGCGCGGTCGTCTCGTTCGCGCTCCGCGGAGCGGGCCGACGCGAGGTGTTCGCCTTCATGGACGCACTGCAGTTGTGCTGCACCGGCACGACGGTCGGTGACATCTACAGCCAGCTCCTCTACCCGGCGATCTCGTCCCATCGCGCCCTCAGCGCCGAGGAACGTCAGCGTCTCGGCATCGGCGACAACCTGGTGCGCCTGTCGGTGGGGATCGAGGAGCCCGACGACATCATCGCGGACGTCGAGCGTGCGCTCGACGCCTGCACCGAGGGGACAGCCGCCGGCAATCGGTGAAACGACCGTTGGCGCCATTTCCAGGTGGTGATCGGACGCCTCGCATCACACGGGTCCGGTTCCATAGCCTGAGCTGGTACCGGCCGTTCAAGGTCCCACGATCCTGCCGTCGAACTGCACGGTGGTCCCGGTACGTCTGCCATCGATCTCGGCATCCCGCTGGCGGGTGCTGCGTCTCGGCTACCCGCCTCTTGACACCCCAGCCGAGGGAAGCGGACAGTAGGTTTCTACCCGGAAAGTGACGGATTCGGCATCCGACTGAGACCAGGCGCCACGGACGCGGCTCAACCCAGGCGCGTGCGGCCGGTAACTGGACGCGCCATCCACGAGGAACACTGCCATGCGTCACCTGTCTGCCATCCTCCTTCCCTGCGTCCTCGGCGTCGCCGCGCTGGCCAGCGCCCAGACGGCCGAGGAACTGGTGGCCCGGAACACACAGGCCAAGGGCGGCATCGAGAAGATCAAGGCCATCAAGACCCTGCGCATGACGGGCCGGTTGCAGCAGGGCGGCTTCACGGCCACCGTGGCCCAGGAAGCGAAGACGCCCGATCTGGTGCGGCTCTCGTTCACCATCCAGAACATGACGCAGATCCAGGCTTACGACGGCACGACGGGCTGGCAGATCTCGCCGTTCGAAGGCCGGCGCGATCCGGAGCGGCTGGGCGAGGACGACCTGCGGGACCTGGTGGAGCAGGCCGACTTCTACGGCCCGCTCGTCGACTACCAGGCGAAGGGCAACCGCATCGAATCCCTGGGAACCACGACCGTGGACGGCGACGAGGCGGTGCGGCTGAAGGTCACGCTGAAGAACGGCGACGTCTTCTACTACGACCTCGACCCCGACACGTGGCTGGAGATCCAGGTCGAGAGGCAGCAGTTCATCCGCGGGTCCGTCCGCGAGAGCGTGACGGAACTGGGATCGTACAACCTCGTGAACGGCGTCTACTTCCCGTTCTCGATCCGCTCCGGCCCCAAGCGGAACCCGAACGCGCGCAGCTCGATCACGTTCGAGAAGATCGAGGCCAACGTCGACATTCCGGATACCGAGTTCAAGATGCCGACCGGGCCGGTCGCGGGCACGCAGGCTTCGCCCGCGACGCTTGCGCGCGGCGAGGCCCGCGGCCCGGCTGAAGCCAAAGCGGCTTCCCGCGTGCCTCGTGCGGCCACGCAACCACCGGCTCCGACTGCCGCCGGCGCCGCCGCGTCCCCGGCGCCTCCGCCCGCGCCGTCGCGCCCGGTCCGCTTCGACGCGGCGACGATTTCGGGCTTGACCGCTCGCAACATCGGTTCGGCGGCGATGAGCGGCCGCGTCTCGGCGGTGACGGCCGCGGAGGAGAAGGGCCGGATCACCGTCTTCGTCGGCGCCGCGAGCGGAGGCGTCTGGAAGTCGCTGAACGGCGGCTCAACGTTCACGCCGGTCTTCGATCACGAGGACGTCCAGTCGATCGGCGCGATCGCGATCGACCCGGGCAACTCGAAGACCGTCTGGGTGGGCACTGGCGAAACCTGGGTGCGCAACAGCGTGTCGGTGGGCGACGGCATCTACAAGTCCACCGACGGCGGCGAGAACTGGACGAACGTCGGGTTGAAGGATACCGAGCGCATTTCCCGCATCATCGTCGATCCGCGCGACGGCAACAGCGTGCTCGCCTGCGCGACCGGGCACTTGTGGGACGACAGCAGCGCAGGCGGCGTGTACAAGACGAAGGATGGCGGCAAGACCTGGAACAAGGTGCTGGCGGGCGCCAACGCCGCCACAGGCTGCGCGATGATCGCCGGCAGCACGCAGGCCCCAGCGACCCTCTATGCCGCCATGTGGGATTTCAGGCGGCAGGCATGGACGTTCCGATCGGGCGGTCCGGGCAGCGGCCTGTTCAAATCCACGGACGGCGGCGACCACTGGTCCGAGCTGTTGGCGGCGAACGCGAAAGGGCTGCCCGACAAACCGTATGGACGCATCGCGTTGGCCGTGGCGCCCTCGAAGCCGCAGACCATCTACGCGATGATCGAATCGGCGAAGAGCGCCCTCTATCGGTCGGACGATGGCGGGTCGAGCTGGAACAGGCTGGATGCGAGCCAGTACATGGTCTGGCGTCCTTTCTACTTCGCGCACCTCGTCGTCGATCCGAAGGACGCGGAGCGGGTGTTCAAGGTGGACGGGCCGCTGCTCCTCAGCGTGAACGGGGGGAGGAGCTTCAGCTCCGTCGGCAACTCGGCCCACGGCGACTTCCACGACGTGTGGATCGACCCGAACAACCCGGACATCATCTTCACCGGTGACGATGGCGGGCTGTGGCGAAGCCTGGACGGCGGCAGCCGCTGGGAGCACATGAAGAACCTGCCCATCTCGCAGTTCTATCACGTGAGCGTCGACCAGGCGGATCCGTACCGGGTCTACGGTGGCCTCCAGGACAACAGCTCCTGGGTAGGCGACTCCTCGTACCCGGGCGGCGTCAGCAACGCCCGTTGGGAGAACATGTATGGCGGCGACGGGTTCTGGATGTGGGCCGATCCCTCGGATCCCGGTTACGTCTACGCCGAGTCGCAGGGAGGCGAGATCGGCCGCGTGGATCGCCAGTCGCACCAGACGCGCGCCATCAAGCCGTATGCGCGTTACGGAGAGAAGAAACTGCGCTTCAACTGGAACACGCCGATCCAGGTCAGCCCGACCGACAAGAACACGCTCTACCTGGGCTCGCAGTTCCTCTACCGCTCGCGCGATCGCGGCCAATCGTGGGAGCGCATCTCGCCGGATCTCACGACCAACGATCCCGAGAAGCAGAAGCAGGAAGAGTCGGGCGGGGTGACCGTCGACAATTCCGCCGCGGAGATGAATACGACGGTCTATGCGATCAGCGAGTCGCCGAAGAACCCGCGAACGATCTGGGTGGGGACCGACGACGGCAACCTGCAGGTGACGCGCGACGGCGCGAAGTCGTGGATCAACGTCACGGCGAACGTGCAGGGGGTCGGCAAGGCGCCGATCGTCTCCTGGGTGGAGGCCAGCCCTTCCGACGAGGCCGTGGCGTACGCGGCCTTCGATCGCCACATGGACGGCGACATGAAGCCGTACGTGTACAGGACCGCGGACTTCGGCCGGACGTGGCAGGCCCTGCCCGTGCAGGCGGCGGGCGTGAGGGGTTACGCGCACGTCGTCAAGGAAGACCCGGTGAAGCCGAACCTGCTCTTCGTCGGGACGGAGTTTGGCTTGTGGGTCAGCATCGACGGCGGAACGCGATGGGCGCAATACCGCGGAACGGGCTTCCCGGCCGTCGCCGTACGCGACCTCGTCGTCCATCCTCGCACCTCCGACCTGGTGCTGGCCACGCACGGCCGCGGAATCTGGATCATCGACGACATCTCGCCCTGGCGCGCGCTCACGTCGCAGGTCATGGAACAGGCGGCCGGATTCCTGCCGGTTCCCACGGCGTTGCAGTTTCTCCAGGGATTCGGCGGATGGGCCGAGGGCGACAACTCCTACACCGGCCCCAGCCGGCCGACGGACGCGTTCATCCCCTACTACCAGCGGAGCCGCCACATCTTCGGCGACCTGAAGATCGAGATCCTCGACGAGAAGGGTGAGGTGGTGGACACCGTGGCCGGCAGCAAGCACCGGGGAGTGAACCGCGACGCGTGGTCGATGCGGTTGAAGGGGCCGCGCGTGCCGCCGGCGGCGAGCGCGCTGTTCGGCGCGGCCGTCGGACCGCGCGTGCTGCCCGGCGACTACACCGTCCGGCTGACCAAGGGGGACCAGGTCTACACGACGAAGATCACCGTCGCGCTCGACCCGCGGGCGCCGTACACCGTGGAAGACCGGCGCGCGCAGTTCGCGCTCGTCCAGCGCCTCGGCGGACTGCTGAACCATATGAGCTGGGCGGTCGATGCCATCGTGGGAGTGCGCGACGCGGCGACGGCGCGTGCCTCGAAGCTCAGCGCGAGCGATGCGCTCCGCCAACGGCTCAGCACGCTCGCCGACGCGGCCGACGCCCTGCGCAAGAAGATCGTCGCGACGAAGGAAGGCGGCATGATCACCGGCGAGGAGCGGCTGCGCGAATTCCTCGGCGGCCTGTACGGCGACGTCAACGGCTACGACGGCCGGCCGACGGACGAGCAGACGGCCCGCGCCGCCGCGCTGGCGCGCGAGCTGGACGACGTGGTGAAGGAGTTCAACGATCTGACCGCGCGGCAGCTGACGACGCTCAACAGGGAACTGGCGGCGAAGAAGCTGGGCGCGATCACGGTGCTGCAGGAGAAGGACTGGAAGTAGGCCGGAGGAGTCTGCGCGGCTGGACTCGAAGGGCGGTCGGAGGTAGGCTCGTCCGACCCGGGAGGTGGCGTGCGCGCGTGTTCGGCGTTCTATCGCGGTCGGCTGGTTGCGGCGGGCATTCTCGTCGCCGCCAGCCTGGCAGCGTGCCAGGCCCCCCCGGCCCCGCCGAAGCCGCGGCGCGTCCGCCTGACCACCGGCACACCGGGTGCGGGCTTCTACCGTCTCGGCCAGGCGCTCGCCCGGGAATACCGGCGCGTGCTCCCGACCATCGAGTTCGACGTGCGGGAGAGCGAGGGAAGCGCGAGCAACATCGAGGCGATCCAGGGGAACGAGGCGGACGTGGGCCTGGCGCACGCGAACGTCGCGTACCTCGCGTTTGTCGGCGGGGAAGGATACGACGCGCCTTTCCGCCGGCTGCGCGGGGTCGCGAAGCTCAACATGATGGCCGTCCACGTCCTGGTTCGGGCGGGGTCCCCGATCGCGCGCGTGCAGGATCTTCGAGGGAGGCGGCTGGGCCTGGGCGTCGGTCGAGGAAGTGTCTCCACCGCCAGGGTCGTGCTCAACGCGTTCGGGCTCGACCTGGGTGACGTGCGCGTGGTCCCCGTTCGATACGACGACGTGCCTGCACGCCTCGACGACGGCACGCTCGACGCGCACCTCGTGACCGGCAGCGACCCTCTCGACGCCGTGACCCGATCGATCGAACGCGGAGCGCGGCTGATCGAGCTCGACGGCGCTCCGGCGACGAAGCTCCACCGCGACTACCCGTTCTTCAGGCTGGCGGTCATTCCAGCCGCGACCTACCCGGGCCATCGCTCGGCCATCCACACCGTCGGCGTGGACTGCCTGCTGATCTGTCGCGCCGATCTCGAAGAAGACCTCGTTCACGACCTGACCAGGGCCCTGATCGAGATCCTCCCGTCGCTCTCGCCCCTGGAGCTGTCGTTCGAACTGATGGACGTCGAGCAGGCCCCCGCCACCCCGATTCCCCTTCACGAGGGGGCGGCGCGGTACTACCGCGGACAGGAATTGTCGCGATGAAGGCCGCGCGGCACGCGAGCGCGATGGCCATCCTTCCCGGAGTCCTGACCGCCGGGATCTGCATTTCCGTCGTCATCCTGATCTGGTTCGGGGTTCGCGCCGTGCAAGAGTCGCGGAAGAGCGAACGTCAACTGGCCGAGCGACGCGCGAGGGAAACCGTCGCCACGGTGGTGACGGCGCTCAGCCGCGACATGAGGGGCGTACAGCAGGGAGTCCTGCCTGCCCTCTGGGCGGAGCTCGTCCGCGATCCCCTCGATGACGTGCGGGGCCAGGTGGCGAGCGCGTTTGCCCGCTACCCGTATCCGGAGTCGTTCTTCGCGTGGCGCAGCGCGGCGGCGGCCGGCCGGCTCTCGTTCCTGAACCGCGCGGACCGGCGCCCCGCCTGGATTGCCGAGGACGACGGCCAGAGCCGCTTTCCCGTGCTGGTGGGCGGCGGCGAGGTCGGCGTCGAGCGGGCGCTGCGCGAGTCGCTCGAGCGCGACGTCAGGCGGGGGCGCGCGTTCTCGATCTTCGACCTGTCCATTGGCGGTGCCCCGTACCAGGTCGTCGCGCGCCTCTATTACCGTGATGCCTACTGCGAGCGGCTGGACGGCATCGTCGGCTTCACCGTGAACCTGGAGTGGGTGCGCCGTCACTACTTCCCGGCCGTAGCCGGCCAATTGGCCTCGATCGTCGGCGGCATGCCGTTCGCCATCGTCGACGAACGCGGGCAGTCCATCACAGGGCCGAGGCCGGTCGCGGTCACCGCGACGACGCTTCGGGGGTCGTTTCCGGTCATGTTCTTCGATCCGTTGCTCGCCAGCGCCGATCCGCAGGCGTCCGTCCGCCGCGGGCCGTGGGCGGTGCTCGTGGACCCGCAGCCGGAAGTGGCCGCGACGTCGACCCGCGCCGCCTGGACACTCGCGATCGCGGCGGTCTCAGCAGCCACGCTCGTCCTCGGCTTGATCCTGACGGCGCGGGCGGCCCGAGCGAGCGCACGCGTCGCCGAAATGCGGTCGGACTTCGTCGCGACGGTCACGCATGACCTCAAGACGCCGATCGCGACGATCCGCGCCATCGGCGACACCATCGTGCGCGGGCGGATCATCGACGGAGACGCGCTTCGCGACTACGCGCACATCATCGTCCAGGAATCGAAGCGGCTGACGAGGCTCGTGGAGAACCTCCTGGCCTACTCGCGCGTCACCGACGTGACCGAGGTCTATACCTTCGAGCCGCTGGCCGTCGGCCCGCTCGTCGAGCAGGTGCTCCAGGGGTTCCGCGGTCCCCTCGCGGAAGGGGGATTCGAGGTGTGTCTCGACATTCCCGAGCACCTGCCGCCGGTGCGTGCGGACCGGACCGCGATTCGGCTCGCGCTCGACAACGTGGTGGACAACGCCATCCGCTACTCCGGCACGGCGCGGTGGTTGTCCGTGACGGGGCGCGCCGCCCCCGGTGCGCCTCGGTCTTTCGTGGTGCTGATGGTGGCCGACAAGGGCGTGGGCATCCCGCCGGACGAGATCGAGCGGGTCACGCGCAAGTTCTTCCGTGGCCGGCGCGCGCAGTCCGCCGGGACGGGATTGGGGCTGGCCATCGCCAGCCGGATTGCCGCCGACCACGGCGGCCGGCTGACGATCGAGAGCCGGCCCGGCGAGGGGACCACGGTGGAGATGGCGCTCCCCGCGGCAGAGCAGGACGATGAAGAAACGTATCCTGATCGTTGAAGACGACGTCGCGCTGGCTCGCGTCCTCCGCGACAACTTCGCTTACGACGGGTTCGACGTCGAGTGCGTGGCCGACGGCAACCTCGCCATCGCCGCGGCTCGCGCCTTCGTGCCCGACCTCGTCGTGCTCGACGTGATGCTGCCGGGTCGCGACGGCTTCGAGCTGGTCGGCGTGCTCCGCAACGGGGGCCAGACGCCCGTCGTGATGTTGACCGCGCGGGCACAGAAGGCGGACAAGTTGAGAGGGCTCGACCTGGGCGCGGACGATTACGTCACCAAGCCATTCGACCTCGAGGAGCTCCTGGCACGAGTCCGGGCCGTCCTGCGGCGGTCCGGCGGGTCGGCTGACCGGCTCGTGCTCGGTGAAGCGATTATCGACTTTCCCTCGATGCGCGCCACCAGGCGAGGGGTCGACCTTCGCCTGACGCACCGCGAGTTCGCCCTGCTGCGCTACCTCGCGGAGCGTCCCCGGGTGGTGCAACGGGCCGAGCTGCTGAAGGCGATCTGGGGATACCCCGACACGCCCGAGACCCGGTCCGTGGATCACGCGATCGCGCGCCTTCGGAAGAAGATCGAACCGGATCACCGGCGGCCACGCTTCATCCAGACCGTGCACGGCGACGGGTATTGCCTCACGCGCCAGCCGGCCGCGTGAGAGGCCGCGCGCACCTGCGACAAGCTGCGACAAGCGATCTCTGCGCGGGCCCGTATACTGGCGCCCGGTGGGCGATTCGGCCAGAGTTCGCATCGCCTGGCACACCGACAAGCGAGACGCCTGTCCTACGGCCTGGCGCACCGACAGGCGAGACGCCTGTCCTACGTCCTGGGCGCCGGTCGGCGCAGCTCGGTTCGCGTGCGCGGCCCGGGTGGAGTTCCAGATGCCAAAGCGGATCCTGGTCGTCGAAGGAGACCCGGCGCTGTCCAGGGTGCTCTGCGACAATTTTGCGTTCGACGGCTTCGACGTGCTCGCGGTGGGCGATCGGGTCGACGCCATCGAGGCCGTTCGCACGTTCGCCCCGGATCTCGTCGTGATCGATGACGCGGCTTCCGGCACCAGCGCGTCGTCTCTGATGTCGTCGCTCCACCAGGAGCCCTCGACGCCGGTTCTCATGCTCAGCACGCAGGGCCGACGGCCGGCGGTGGCGGCGCCGCGAGCCGACAGCGGCGGGGGCGAACCGGTAGCGTTGAGCGGCGTTTCCGAACTGCTGTCGATGCCGTTCGACCTCGACGATCTCCTCGAGCGTGTCCGCGCACTGCTCGCCCTCCCGGCGTCGACGGTCTAGCCCGGAACCGGCCGCGGGACGCTGCGACAACTTGCGACAACTCGGAGCGGGGCTTTTGTCTACACTCCGGCCGTCACTCGGGCCCGGTGCGCCCGCGGTGTCTCCGAGAGCTCCAGCTTCGATGGGAATCCTGGGCGACATTCGCAGGGCAGGCGTGCATGCCACGAGACGCGTGAGCGCCTATCGATTGATCATGCGAGAGGAACAGTTATGCGTGTGAAAGTACTCTTCGCCATCCTGACGGTCTTGTCGATCGCCGCGGGTGCCGCGGCACAGGGGAACCCCACCGGCGTCATCCGCGGCGTGGTCACCGATCCCGATGGCCTGGCGCTCCCGGGCGTCACCGTCACGGTCTCGTCGCCCGCGCTGCAGGGCACCCGGAGCGTCGTGACGTCGGCCAACGGCGACTTCCTGATCCCGTTCCTGCCGCCCGGCCAGTACATCGTGACGGTGGAGCTCGAGAGCTTCGCGACGCAGAAGCTGCCCATCGGGGTTGCGATGGCGGAGACGCAACCGATGGCGATCAAGCTCGCCCTGGCCAGCGTCCAGGAATCGGTGACGGTCACCGCCTCGAGCTCCACGGAAGTCCTCAAGACCGGGACGATCGCGGCCACGTACACCGCGAAGAAGATCGACGACCTCCCGGTCGGCCGGGCCCTGAACGACGCGGTGCTGCTCGCTCCCGGCGTCAACAGCAACGGCCCGAGCAGCGCCATCGTCGTCGCCGGCGCGCTGTCCTACGAGACCCTGTACCTGGTCAACGGCGTGAACGTGAACGAGAACCTGCGGGGCCAGGCGCGCCTGCTGTTCGTCGAGGACGCGATCCAGGAAACGAAGGTCTCGACGGGCAACATCTCCGCCGAGTACGGCCGGTTCAACGGCGGCATCGTGAACATGGTCACCAAGTCGGGCGGCAACAAGTTCAGCGGGTCGTTCCGCGACACGCTGACCAACGACGCCTGGCGGGCGCTCCGCCCGATGAACGACCAGAAGTTGGACCAGGTCGTCCCCGCGTACGAGGGCACCTTCGGCGGCCCGATCATGCGCGACAAGCTCTGGTTCTTCACCGACGGGAAGTACCAGAACAACCAGCAGCAGCGGACGCTGAACTACACCCTGCTGAACTACCCGTGGGCGCAGAGCGACAAGCGGTACGAGGGCAAGGGCACCTGGACCATCAACCCGCAGAACACGTTCAAGGGGTCGTACACGACCAGGAAGATCTGGACGACGAACAACTCGTCGAACAGCCCGATGGACCTGGCCAGCCTGTACAACAACGGCACCACCGATGGGCTGCTCGCCCTGAACTACGCCAGCGTGCTCTCGCCGAAGCTCTTCCTCGAGGGCCAGTTTTCGAGAAAGACGATGGTGACCGTGGACACCGGCTCGCAGTTCACCGACCTCGTCAAGGGCACCTTGATGTTCGACCGATCGCGCGGCAGCGCGCGCTTCAACTCGCCGACCTTCTGCGCGGTCTGCGGCACCGGGTGGCACGAGGAACGCAACAACTGGGACTGGTTCGTCAAGTTCGGCTACTTCCTCTCCACCAGCAAGACCGGGTCGCACTCCTTCGTGTTCGGGTTCGACAACTTCAAGGAATCGCGCAAGGTCGATAATTACCAGGGTGGGAGCGGGTACCGCGTCTACGTGACCAAGGCCTACATCGGGGACACCGCCGACAAGACCCTGTACCCGGTCGTCGATACCGCGGGCAACAGCAGCTACATCCAGTACACGCCGCTCGTGGAGCCCAGCAAGGGCAGCGACATCAGGACCTACTCGGGCTTCATCAACGACCAGTGGCGCCTGAACAACAAGCTCACGTTCAACGCCGGCTTCCGCTTCGACCTGAACCGCTCGAAGGACCAGGGCGGCGTGCCGGTGCTGGCGGATCAGCAGTGGAGCCCGAGGCTGGGCGTGACCTATGACCTCAAGGGCGACGGCAAGTGGATCGCCAACGCCGGGTTCGCGCGCTACGTCATGGGCGTCAATGGCGCGGTGGTCGACTCGGGGTCCAAGGGTGGACGGACGGCCTCGTATTCGTGGAACTACAAGGGCCCGACGTTCAACATGACCTGCACGCCCCCGAACTGCCTGAGCGCGGCCGACATCCTCCCGCAGATGTTCACCTGGTTCGACTCGATCGGCGGCATCAACAACACGACCTACCGCAGCTCCCCGTCGATCCCCGGCGTCACGACGCACGTGAGCACCGACCAGACGGTCGCCCCGAGCTCCAACGAGATCACGTTTGGCCTGGCGCGAGAACTGGGTGGGCGCGGCACGGTTCGGGTCGACTACGTCCATCGCCGGTACCAGGACATGTACGGCAGCTACATCGACACGACGACAGGCAAGGTCACCGACCCGACCGGGCGGAAATATGACGCCGAGAGCATCCACAACACGCCAGACGCGCAGCGGTGGTACGACGGCGTGACGGCGGCGGCCAACTACCGGGCGACGGGCCGGATCACCTTCGGCGGCAACTACACCCTGTCGTACTCGAAGGGCAACAACGACGGCGAGAACGTCGGCAGCGGCCCGGTCATGGCGAGCATCAATACCTTCCCCGAGTACAAGCAAGAGGCGTGGAACTGGCCGACCGGCTACATGATGAACGATCAGCGCCACAAGGTGCGCGTCTACGCCAACTGGCTGCTGCCCGTGAGCCCGTCGGCCGGCAGCTTCACGGTCGGAGCCTTCCAGCGGATCAACACGGGCACGCCGTACGACATCGGGTTCTCCGTGAACGACCAGGCGTACGTGACGAACCCCGGCTACCTGTCGGCGCCGGCGACCGTCACCTACTACGTGGATGGCCGCGGGTCGCTCAGGACCGACACGATGTATGCCACTGACCTGTCGCTCGTGTGGACGCGAAAGCTCCACGGCTCGCTGGAGCTGTTCTTCCGGGGCCTCGTCTACAACATGTTCAACAGCCAGGCCGTCATGGCGGTGGACACCACTGTCAACTCGGCCGCCTCGCCGGGCTCCTACCCGGCGTCCTCGTTCACAACGTTCAACCCGTTCACGGCGGCTGCGGTGCGGGACGTCAATTACAGGTACGGCCCGGACTTCGGTCAGCCTACGCAGCCAACTGATTACCAGAATTCACGCTCGTTCGAGTGCTCGTTCGGGATTCGCTTCTAGGTCTCCGTCGGTCCCTTCCTCCACGTACACGGGGCAGACTCGTCTGCCCCGTGTTTTTTGTACGCCGCGCCCGCCGCGGGAAGCCGGCACCGTAATTGCGTGCGACACCCAGGCGCAAACCGAGCCGTTACTTCCATCGCGCCGGGCCGTCATCGGCTAACGTTCCGCACCGCGCGCATACGGCGAGCGCGTGCCCCGCCAGGCGGCGATAGGTGCTCTGATGGCGCCGAAATCTCGTTGCCGCGCCTTCTTGGAAGAGGTCGCGAAAGCGGCCGCTGCTTACCCCTATCCAGCTCACCAGCTGTGCGGAGTTGCCTCGCGACTTCCGCTGAGGATCAGCGGGGTCGGCCGGGCGACCCTGCTTCTTCTGTCGATGCTGGCGTTTCCATCGCCTGGCACGCCACAGACCGGGAATCAAGGGTCAATCGACGGTCTGGCCTCGGATCCGTTGGGCGCAGTGATCCAGGGTGTGCAGATCTCGGCCCGGCAACTGGAAACTGGCGCCAGCTACATGACGCTGACGAACGAGACGGGTCGGTTCCAGTTCCCCGTTCTTCCTGTGGGAACCTACCTGGTCCGGGCCGAGCACGCCGGATTCGCCACGCTCGTGTTCGAACACCTTGCACTCCGCGTCGGGGGGCGTATCACGCTGTCCCTGGTCTTCCGCCTGGCCACGCAAGCCGTGGACCTCACGGTACGCGGTGAGACTCCCCTCGTCGAGACGTCTCGCAGCCAGGTGAGCGCGACGGTAGACTCGGGCTCGATCGCCGGCCTGCCGGTCAATGGCCGCGACTTCACGAGCTTCGCGCTGCTGCTTCCCGCCGTCACGATGGACGTTCGCGGCGGGCTGAGCTTTGGCGGTCAGCGGGCGATGAATTCCCTGCTGGTGGACGGAATGAGCTCCGACGACGACTACTGGGGCCAGTCGATCGGCGGGGAGGGCTTCCCGGTCACGGTCGGGCAATCGGGCTACCACCTGGGCCTGGAAACGGTGCAGGAGTTCCAGGTGAACTCGAACGCGTATTCGGCCGAGCTCGGCCGGGCTGGCGGCGGCGTCGTCAACGTCGATGACCAAATCGGGAGCCGACCAGTTTGCCGGCACGGTGTACGAGTTCTACCGTGACCAATCGCTTGAACGCCAATAGCGTGGTCAACGAGAGATTCGGGCTCCCCAAGGATCCGTTTCACTTCCACCAGTTCGGCGGCGTCCTGGGCGGGCCCATCATTCGGACGAGGCTGTCGTTCGTTCTTGGTTACGACGGCGTGCGGAGCGACATTGCAAACGGCGTCTCTCTGAATCTCCCACCCGGCTTCAGCCTTTTCTCCCGACGCCTCCACCGCCGTGTCGCAACAGCGGGCACTCGACTACCTGGTGGCGCGAGCGGTTCCTGGACCTTCCCCTTCCGGCAGGACGATTGGCTGGCGAAACTCGATTGGCGGGCGACGCCCGCGCACGCCGTTCAGCGTCCGCTGGGTCCGCCAAGGGGGCGAGAGCGCCTTCTCCGGGCTCCCGCAGCAATCCCGCGAGAATGCGCTGCCCGTCGGGGGATCGTTCGATATCGTGGCCGCGTCGCTCACTTCGACCTTCTCCGGGTTCGATGGTCAACGTGGCTCGGTTTGGCTACGTGCTCTCCGACGGGCATTCCGTCCGTCGCGGCCAGCCCCATGGCGGACGTCTTCGAGCAGGGCGGCCTGTGCTGACCGTCGGCCGGCGTCCAGGGGCCCTCCAGGAGTTTCGAAACGACCGCGTGCAATGGTCCGACACCCTCTCCTGGCTGCGCGGCCGCCATGGGTTCAAAGCCGGCGTCGACGTCCTGCTGACGCACGTGACGTATTCCAACGCGCAGAACTTCGCCGGCCGGTACCGGTTTCTAAGCCTCGCGAGCTTCGGCGAGAGCCTGGCGGGCGCCCGCCCCGGACCCGGAGAGTCCTTTCTCCAGGCCTTCTCCGGCTTCGGCATGCCTGGAGTGACCACTCACCCGGACACGGACGAGTACGCCGCCTTCATCCAGGATGAATGGCGCGTCATGCCGACGCTCATGCTGAGCGTCGGCCTCCGCTACGACCTGCAGGTCATGGGAAAGCCGCCGGTGAGAAATGCCTCACAAGAACTGGCTGCGGCAGGATTGGACACCAGTTTCCGGCCGATCGACACGCGGAACCTGGCCCCACGACTCGGCCTGGCCTGGTCCCCGGCCAGACCGCAGCTTGTCGCCCGAGTCGGGCTACGGCCTGTTCTATGCGCTAACGGCCTTCGGTCATGGCCGCTCGCGCGCATTTCCTGAACGGCTCAGCGTGCAGCCGCGAGTATTCACCTTCGGGACGCCTAGGCCCAACTGATCCCCGCCTACCCGAACACGATCTGCGGTTCTTTAGATCCTTCCGGCGTACCGCCGAGTTGTCCGCCTCCCACGGAGGGAGCCGGCAAGCCGCTGTTGATGGGACACCGGGCTCGCTGCGTTCGGCACACCCACGACTGCCGGCGCGCGGGTTGTGCAGCTGGGCCTGAAGCTCGTCTTCTAGTTATGGCGATCTCAGCCGGTCAACGGTTCGGCCCGTACGAGATTCTCGCGGTGCTGGCGTCCGGGGGCATGGGCGAGGTGTATCGCGCGCGGGACACGCGGCTGGACCGCACGGTCGCGATCAAGATCCTGCCCGCGCCGTTCGCCGACGACCCCGTCCGGCGCGAACGCTTCGAGCGCGAGGCTCGGACGATCGCCACGTTTTCTCACCCGCACATCTGCGCGCTCTACGATGTCGGACAGCAGGATGGCATTGACTTCCTGGTATTCGAGCACCTGGAGGGAGAGACCCTCGAAGCCCGCCTCGACCGGGGGCCGATGCCGCTCGACCTGGTCCTCCGCTACGGGATGGAACTTGCCGATGCGCTCGATCAGGCGCATCGGCGGCGTATCGTGCACCGGGACGTGAAGCCGGCAAACATCGCGATCACGCCTACCGGGGCCAAGCTCCTGGACTTCGGGCTGGCGCAGTTGCGCGCCCGCGAGGCGCTGTCGTTCGCGCAAGGCCTCCCCGGCGAGACGACCAGTTTGACGGCTGAAGGCGCGATCCTGGGAACCGTGCAGTACATGGCACCGGAACAGGTCGAAGGGCGCGAGACCGATCATCGCGCCGATCTGTTCGCGCTGGGTGCCGTGCTGTACGAGATGGCGACGGGCGAGAAAGCGTTCAAGGGCGACAGCCCAGCCAGCCAAATGGCGGCCATTCTCACGTTCGAGCCTCCACCGGCGTCCACCGTGCGGCCGCTTGCCGGGGTGCCGCGCGCGTTCGATCACGTCGTCCAGCGTTGCCTCTCCAAGGAACCAGAGAAGCGTTGGCAAAGCGCGCGCGATGTGATGCTCGAGCTGGAATGGATAGGCGCCACGGCAACTTCCTCGGACATCGAACCGGCCGATGGCAGACGGTCGCGCCTGCACGGCCCGCGGGTTGGGTCGTCGCCGCTTGTTCGCTGCCGTCAGCATTGGGCTCGGTGTGCTCGTTGCCTACAGGAGTGGTCGCGACGTCGGGCGGTATCTGACCACCCGGTCCTATTTACGGTGGCGGCCCCCGAGAACGGTGCGCTGAGCACGGGCACTTACCTGATGGCAGTGTCTCCCGATGGACGCCACCTGGCGTTCGTGGCATCGACTCCCGGCGGCCCGCCATTCCTCTGGATTCGGCCGCTCGATTCCACCACGGCCCGCGCCCTTGCCGGCACCGAGGACGCGTCTGCGCCCTTCTGGTCGCCTGACGGACGGTCCATCGCATTCGTCGCGGCCGGCAAGCTCAAGACAGTAGACATCGAGGGCAGGCGCCTCGTCGTGCTCTCGTCCGACGCTGCTGCTGTTCCAGGAGCGTGGAGTACCGACGGGACCCTTCTATTCTTCAGGGGCGCCCACGGCACGGTCGGCAGTATTTTCAAGGTCTCGGCCCAGGGTGGTCCGGTGACGCCCGCGACGACGCTGGATGGCGCAAGAGAGGAAGTTGCGCACTTCGTCCCCCATTTCCTGCCCGACGGCCGTCATTTCCTGTTCGTCGCCGATGGAAACAGCAACGTGCTGTGCCTGGCGTCGCTTGATTCTCCCGCGCGAATCCGGACGATGACCGTCGAATCGTTCGACACTCGCTACGTGGAGCCCGGATACTTGCTGTGGCACCGAGGCGGCACGGTGCTCGCGCAGCCATTCGACGTCTCGGCCTTCCGGCCGCGCGGTAGTCCCGTGCCCATCGCGGAGCGCGTGCGCTATTCCATGGGGACGGACTTCTCCGTGTTTTCAACGTCGAGCACCGGGGTTCTCGCTTACAGGCCGGTCGGCGTGACTCGCCTGGCCTGGTTCGACCGGCGTGGCACGACAGTCGGGTCGATCGAGCCCTCGGGGTCGTACCTCCGATCCGTCGCTGTCCCACGATGGAAAGCACCGGATTTCCCCGGCGCCGTTTTCACCAACGCGGTCGGGATCAACGCCCGCGGAGACATCGTCGGACGGTGGGTCGATGGGGCAGGCAATCACGCCTATCTGCGGACGTCAGAGGGCGTCTACTACAGCTTAGATCTGCCGGCGCCGTGCGTCGCGACGACGCTCCCGGCGCTCATGACCGTGGCCCACGGAATCAACGACATCGGCGACATCGTCGGCCGATGTTTCGACTCCAACGATCCCAACGCCAAGGAACTTGGCTGGCTCTGGCGCCACGATGGGACTTTCACGATCCTTGACGATGCCGCCTTTCGGACGACCGACGCCTGGACCGCCAGCGCTCGGGATCTCGTCGCGGGTGATTACAGCGACTCTAACGAGTTCGTTCACGGGTACCTGTGGACCGACGCCTCCGGCTTCGTGACCGTCGATTTCCCGGGCAACCCGACCGGCCTGCGCGGCGTCAACGAGCGCGGCGACGTCACGGGCGTGTACGGCAGCACGGTCGATTCTCTCCACGGGTTCCTGCTGCGTGACGGCGTCTACACCACAGTCGACTTTCCAGGCAGCATCGGTAGCGGCGGCACTCTCGTCATCAACGACGCGGGGTTGATCGTCGGCGGCTTTATCGACGCCGTTGGAGAGGAACACGGCTTCATCGCCGCTCGGTGCCCGGCCTCGGGCTGCAATTGATCGATGCCTCGAGCCAGCAAGCCCGAGGGCGCCGACGCGAAGCAGACGCTTCCGGCGAAGCAGAAGCGTCGCCCTACGCGTCCCGACGACGTGAAGCGGTGACCGAGCGCCAGGCGCGAGTGGTGGTGGAGGCCCTTCGTTGCGCCGGACGCCGCTCATGGGCACGACTCAGAGTCCGAGCAACCGGGCGAGCCAGGATTTCGGGCGCGGGCACTGACAGCGCTGGGTCGGCGGGACGTCGTGCAGGACCTGCTCGATGTGTCGCCCGCACCCGACCCACGTGGGCTTTCCGCATTGTCCGCACACGCTCCGCTGGCACATCACAAGTCCTCTCGGCACCGGGCCCGACAGCGCCTGGCGCCGTCCGCTTCATGGTTGAATCCTTCCCCTACTAACTGGAAGCGCCACTCCCTCGTGGCGAGCTTCTGCGTGTTCGCCCACGAGCCCCAGCACAACATCGTGACGACACACATCAGCACCGCCAACGGGTAGGACTCCACGATCACCATCGCGTACGTCCTCTCCCTCGATCGGCGACCAGGATGACCTTCGCTGGCTGGGCGGCGGCGAACTGGGCGAAGACGATGATCGCGGCAGGAACGAGCACGGTGAGCCGATGCGCGAAACGCATGGCTCAGTATTCACAGGTGCCCGCGCGAACTCAAGGGCGCACCGGCGGCTTGGCAAGCCGGCCCGGCACGCGAAGGCTGTCCGCCCCCGGACAACTGCGGTCCCCGGATCGAACGCCTGCCTCGACCATTGCCGCATGCGAGTGCGCGTCGACTCGGCCAGTTATCGGCCGTCGACCTTGTAGGGCGAAGCTTCTGCTTCGCCGGGACCAAGAGGCACGCCTCTTGTAGCGCGTCGCCGCGGGCGAACCACCATGACTCGGCGAAGCGGAAGCTTCGCCCTACGCGGTCCGGCGCGACGCAGAAGCTTCGCCCTACGTATTCGTAGCGGAGGCCAGCATGTGGCATCGCGATCCCTGGGGAACGGCGGCGCTCGGGGCAATCCGGCGGGATGTGATCTACGGCTTGCGGAGCCTTCGGCGGACGCCCGGGTTCACGGCGGCGGTCGTGATCACGATCGGCCTGGGCGTCGGGGCGAATACCGCGGTGTTCAGCATGGTGGACGGCGTGCTGCTGCGCTCCCTGCCCTTCGGCGCTGGCGACCGCCTGGTGGTCATCCACCAGTTGCTGCCGGCCAGCGGGTCCGAGGACATTGGCGCCTCGGTGCAGGAGGTGGCCGACTATCGGCGCCAGAGTCGCGTGCTCGATGGCGTCGCCGAGTATCACTCGATGTACTTCAACCTGTTCGGCCAGGGTGAGGCGCAGCGCGTGCAGACCGGCGTCGTGTCGGCGGACTACTTCCGCGTTGTCGGCGTCCGCCCCGTGATCGGACGGCTCTTCAGCGCGGCCGACGACCAGCCGGGTTCGCCGCCGGTCCTGCTGCTGTCCTACGGGTTCTGGCTGCGGGTCTTCGCGGCCGACCGGAACGTCATCGGTACCACGGTAGAGATGAACGATCGCGTCCACACGATCGTCGGCGTGCTGCCGCCGCTCCCGCCCTGGCCGGACGCGAACGAAGTCTTCATGCCGGCATCCGCCTGCCCGTTCCGCTCCGCGCCCGCCATGCTGGCGCAACGCGACATGCGGATGGTTGGGGCGATCGGACGATTGCGCCCGGGCGCATCGGTCGCGCAGGCCACGGCGGAACTGGCCACGCTGGCCCGCGGGTTCACCAAGGCGTACCCGGCCGCGTACCCGGAGGCGGGGTTCACGGCCGTGGCGGTGTCGGCGGCCGGCCTGATGGCGGGGCAGGCTCGCACGCCGTTCCTGGTCCTGCTCGGCGCCACGCTCTTCGTCCTGCTGCTGGTGTGCGCCAACATCGCAACGCTGATGCTCGCGCGGCTTCGGGCGCGGGCGCGCGAGCTGGCCGTGCGGGCGGCCCTCGGGGCCAGCCGCCGCCGCCTCCTCGCCCAGTTGACGGTCGAGAGTCTCCTGCTGTCCCTTGGCGGGGGAGCCCTCGGCGTGGCGCTTGCCGCATGGGTCCGGGACCTGCTGGTGTCGTACGCCGAGCGGTTCTCGCCACGCGCGTCCGAGATCGCGCTCGACGGGCGTGTCCTGCTGTTTGCCGTGGCCCTCTCGGCGGGAACCGGCGTCACCGTCGCCCTCGTTGCCGGGCTCGCGCGCCGCGATCCGCTCGTGCCGGCCCTGAAGGACGGGAGCAGTGTCGCGGCGGGCGGCGGAATCGGCGTCCGGCGCGTCCTGGTGGCGGCCCAGGTGGCCATCGCGTTCGTGCTGTTGGTGGGCGCCGGCCTGCTGGCGCGGAGCCTGATCAGGATCGAGCAGGTCGATCCAGGGTTCAAGGTGGACCACGTCCTGTCCATGCGGGTGGATCTCGACTGGTCGAAGTACAACGACGGGGAGAAGAGGAGCGCCTTCTACCGCCGAATCCTCGAGGGCGCCGAACACACCCCCGGGGTGCTGAGCGCGGCGCTGTCGCTCACGTTCCCGCTCAACCAGTCCGCACCCTACAGCCAGGCGCTGACCGTGGAGGGTCGACCCGCCGGCAAGGGGCAGGCGCATCCCCTCGCCGACTTCAGGACGGCCACGCCGCAGTCCTTCAACACGGTGGGCATCCCGCTCGTCAGCGGCCGCTTCTTCTCGGACAGGGATGCGGACGCCGCGCCGCTCGTGGCGATCGTCAACGAATCGCTGGTGCGCCACCGGTTCGGCGGCGACGACGCGGTTTCCCGCCGCATCTCCGTCGATGGCGGCGAGACATGGATCACGGTGGTCGGCGTCGTGGGCGACGTGCGCCAGTACGGCCTCGACAGGGGCCCGAGCGACGAGGTCTACCTGCCGCTGTACCAGGCGCCCGGGCTCGGCGCGACGCTCCTGCTCCGCACCGCCGGCGACCCGCTCGCGCTCGCGGCCACGGTCCGGCAGGCTGTTCGCGCGCTCGACGTTCGCCAGCCGGTTGTCCACATCCGGTCGCTCGAGCAGGTCCGAGACGATTCGCTCGCGTCGCGGCGCCTGACGGCGGTCCTGATCGGCCTGTTCGCCCTGCTGGCGCTCACCGTGACGTGCGCCGGCGTCGTCGGCGTGGTTGCGTTTCATGTGAGCCAGCGGACCCACGAGATCGGCATCAGGATGGCGCTCGGCGCCGACCGGAACGAACTGATCGGCATGATGTTCACCGAGGCGATGGCACCTGTCGTTGCCGGGCTAGGCGTCGGCTTCATCGGCGCGGTGGCGGTGTCGGGCGCACTGAGGGGACTCCTGTTCGAGATTCGTCCGACGGACCCCGGTACCTTCGCGCTGGGGCTGGCGCTCCTGGCCTGCGTTGCAGGGCTGGCGTGCCTTGGACCCGCGCGGCGGGCCTCGGCCGTCTCGCCCCTCGAGGCGCTGCGCGAAGGGTAGGAAGGGGGGAAGGTAGCACAGGGCGCTTCAGCCTCGTGACGCGGCGTCGCATCGCGCCGGTTTCGCGCTAGAATGCCGCCGACGCAGCTGGAACACCGCGCCGTGGTCCGACGGAGCGCCATGCCCGAGTCCCGGACCGGTCCATCCCCGGTCATTCGCTTCGGCGACTTCGAACTCGATCTGCGAGCGGGACAACTGTCCAACGCCGGGACTCCCCTGCACCTCGACGAGCAGCCGCTCCGGGTGCTTGCTCTGCTCGTCGAACACCCCGGGCAGATCGTCACGCGCGACCAGCTGCGCGAGCGCCTCTGGCCAAGCGGAACGGCCGTCGATGTCGACCGCGGCTTGAATGCCGTCGTCAAGCGCCTCCGCGACACGCTGGGTGACGCGGCCGAGCGTCCGAAGTTCGTCGAGACCGTGACGGGGCGGGGCTACCGGTTCATCGCTCCGGTCGACGCCAGCCCGACCCAGGCGGCGGCCCCGCCGGTCCCCTACCGCCGCCGCGTGGTCTATGCGTCGGCGGAGGCCGCCACGCGCGACGCGCGGCAGCGCGGCAGCGGGCCGCCGCGCACGGATGCGCCTTCGTCCTCGACCGACCGCGACGACCTCCCGGTTCCCCCCGAGACTGCGCGTTACACGCTCCTCGAGAAGATCGGCTCCGGGGGCATGGGTGAGGTGTTTCGCGCCCACGACTCACGGCTCAGCCGCGAGGTCGCCATCAAGTTCCTGCCGGAATGGCTCGCGGAGGAGCCAAGAGCGCTGCGCAGGTTCCAGAGAGAGGCGCAAGCCGCGGCGGCGTTGAACCACCCGAACATCCTGAACGTCCATGACCTGGCCGTGGTCGACGGCAGGCCGTGCATCGTGACCGAGTTGCTCGACGGGCAGACGCTGCGACGACGCCTGGAAGGCGGGCCGTTGTCGTTGCAGGAGGTCGTCTCGCTGGCGGCCCAGGTCCTCTCCGGCGTGGCGGCCGCCCACGCGAGAGGGATCGTGCACCGCGACCTCAAGCCCGAGAACCTCTTCATCACCTCGGACGGCCGGGTGAAGATCCTGGATTTCGGGATTGTCAAGGTGGCGGAGGCGGCGGTCGAGCGGAGGGGGATGACGACGTCGACGGGCCCGGGCGAGATCATCGGGAGCGTCGGCTACATGTCGCCGGAGCAAGTGCAGGGCCTTCCCGTCGACCACCGCTCGGACATCTTCTCACTCGGCACGGTGCTCTACGAGATGAGCACCGGAGGGCGACCGTTTTCGGGGGTGACTCAGACGGCGCTGGTCGCCTCGATCATCAAGGACACGCCGGTTCCGGTGTCCGCGCAGAACACCGGGATGCCGCCGGAACTGTCGGCGGTCGTGAACCGGTGCCTGGAGAAGGAGCCCGAGCACCGTTACCAGAGTGTGACGGCGCTGCGCGACGAGTTGCTGCGACTGGCGCCGTTGCCGCTCGAGGGCGCGGCGAACCGCGGGCAGCGAGTTTCTCGCAACCCCGGCCTCCTGGCCGCTGTCCTGCTGCTCGTCGCGGTGATAGTGGCCGCGGTCTTCTGGAGTTCGCGACGGCCGGCGTCACCGCCGGCCGGACAGGCGGCGTCGGCTAGAGGCGGAGCGTCCCAGTTTTCCGCCCCCAGTCAAGTCACCGCGGCTCCGGGCTGGGAAACCCAGCCGGCGTTGTCGCCGGACGGCACCCTGCTCGCATACACGTCCAACGAATCCGGAAACGCGGACGTCTGGGTCATGCCCTCCGCCGGCGGCAATGCCGTCAACATCAGTAACAGCGAGGCGACCGACGAGAAGCCGGCCTGGTTTCCCGACAACACGGCCGTCGTGTTCACGTCGGACCGCGGAGGGGGATGGGGTGTCTGGAAGGCGCCGCCTCTGGGCGGCGGCTCCGTGCTGCTTGTCGCCGATGCTCGAGACCCGGCGATCTCGCCCGACGGGCGGCAGATTGCGTTCGTGCGGCCGGATTCGAGCGGGACAGGACGCGTCATGGTGGCGCCATTGTCCGATGTCTCGCGCGCGAAGACGCTGATCGCCGCCCCGGATCGCATTCGCGAATCCGAGGAGAATCCCGCGTGGTCGCCCCGGGGGCAGTTGATCTGCTATTCGTCCTACCGCTCCTTGTGGGTCGTCCCGTCGTCCGGAGGAGCCGGCCGGCGGCTGATCGAGGACCGTCAGGTGGACATCGAGCCCGTCTGGTCCGCCGATGGCCGCTCGATCTACTTCAGCTCGCTGCGCGGAGGAGCCTGGGCGTTGTACCAAGTCAGCGCCGACGGCGGAGCGCCCGCGCGGCTCACCAAGGGGGCCGGGGCGGAACGTCATCCCACGTTGTCACGGGACGGCGCCCGCCTGGCTTTTTCGAATTTCGAGGAGGATTCCGACATCGTCATTCACGACCTCCGGTCGGGCCGGGAAGAAAAGACCGGCTCGACGCGCGAGGAGTCGAGCCCGGCCGTGTCTCGAGACGGACGACTGCTCGTGTACGCGCGGTCTGCGGGACGGCGTCCCGGGACGGAGCTGTGGATACAGCCGCTCTCGGAAGGGCGGACGAGCGGTACACCCTACCGACTGTCCGACCAGCCAGGCGCGGTGTCTCAGCCGAGTTTCTCGCCCGATGGCCGCTGGGTGGTGTACCAGCGAGTGCTCGACGCCAACCGCGACATCTGGACGATCCCGGCCGGGGGCGGAGAGCCGGTGAGGATTACCGACGATCCGGCGGACGACCTGTACCCTGTCTGGTCGCCGAACGGAGACTCCGTGGCGTTTGCGTCCACACGGAACGGCGGGGTGCACGTCTGGGTCGTGCCGGTGAAAGATGGCCACGTAGCGGGCACAGCCCGCCAGGTCACGCGCGAGGCCGGAGTCCAGGAGTGCCCAGCCTGGTCGCCGGACGGGAGGCAGCTTGCCTACGTGGGTCGCGCCGCCGGTGAACCGGAGGCTTTCGTCGTGGCCTCGGACGGCGGAGGGCCCCCGCGACAGATCACAACGGGCGCCGCCGCGAGGTGGCTGCGGTGGGATCCGGCCGGGGGCGGGGTGATCGTGAACGGTACATGGCGCGCCGGGCCGCTCGCGCTGAGGATGGTCGATCCGGTCACCCTCGCCGTCACCGCGCTGAGGCCGCCCGTGATCATCGGCGATCCTTCCGCCGTCGACTCGTTCAACGTCAGCTTCGACGGCCGTCTGGTCGTGTTCGCCAAGCCGGTGTGGAGCGGCGATCTGTGGATGGTCCAGTCGATCCGGTGAAACGAAGTGCTTCGACTCGCAAGTACGGCCACGAATCGTCTCGCTGCACGTGGCCGCTCGTGCTCGCTCAGCACGTAGTCCTGAGGGCGCAATACGTTGCCGTATTTGCGCATCGAAGGACGAAGGAGGAGGTAGCGATGCCGGCAGGACAAACGAAGGAATCGTGTCGGACGGCGGGACAAACCAAAGCATCGTGCGCGTGGATCGAGACACACCTGGACTCGGGTGTCATCGTGACCACCGTTGTAGGCCAGACGAAGGAGTCCTGCGGGCGGGTGACCGTTTCCACGACAGGCTCCGCGAAGAAGACCGGCGCGGCAAAGGCCGCGAAGAAGGGCTCGAAGAAGTAAGCCTGACGCGCTGGTCGTGACGTGCGCCGGCCGGCCCCCAAGCCCGCGGGATCCGGAGGTGTGCCCGCATGCCTGACGTGTCGCCAGTCCGTTCGCTGACAGTCATCGTCGCCGCGGACTGCAACCTGCGCTGCGCCTACTGCTATCAGAACGCGAAGCGGCCCGAGCTGATGCCGTGGCCCGTGCTGCGCCGGGCGCTCCAACTCCTCCTCGCTTCCTCAGCTCCCGCCGTGGACCTCCTGTTCTCCGGCGGTGAGCCCGTCCTCGCGCTGTCGCTGATTCGCCGAGCGGTGCGACTTGTCGAGGCGCGGCGCGGCCGCGGGCCGCGCGTGCAGTTTCACTTGCTCACCAATGGCACGCTGCTCGGGCCCCGCGACATGGCGTTCCTCGTGAAGCACCGGTTCAGCGTGCAGGTGAGCTTCGATGGGATCCCGGCCGCGCAACGCCTCCGCGGCCGGGATACCTTCGGGGCTCTCGATGCGCTGCTCGACCGTCTTCGCCAAGAGCACGGTGCGTGGTTTCGGCGAATGCTCAGTGTCAACGTGACGGTTCTCCCGCGCACGGTGCCGTTTCTAGCCGACTCGATCGAGTACGTGTTGTCGAAGGGTGTGCGCGACATCGTCCTGACGCCAGTCCAGGGACATCAGGACGAGTGGCAGTTGAACGACCTGGCGCGGCTGGACGAGCAGGCAGCGAGGATCGCCCGCGCGTGCCGGCGTTCACTGCGGCAGTCCGGGCGCGTCCCGGTGCAGTTTCTCAGGAAGGCGGCGTCCGATCGGCGGCGGCAGGAACCGTCCGCGGTGATGTGCGGCGCCGCGGACCCGCGGACGCTCACGGTGGATGTGGACGGCCGGGTCTCGGGCTGTGCGCTGCTGGCCAAGTCGTATCAGCGGTTTCCCGACACGGCTCTCGGACGCCAAGTCGCCGGCCTGCGCCAGGGCGTGGTGGGGGACCGGCACCTGCCGCACGACGTCCGCGCATCGACCGCGCAACTCGCCGCGACGGGCCTGTTCCACAACCGGCCGGCGAAGCACTCGTCCTACGACCGCTGCGGCACGTGCCGATACCGGCGATCTTGCGAGATCTGCCCGATGGCGATCGTCTGGCAGCCGGGGAACGACGATCCGGACCGAATCCCCGACTTCGCCTGCGCCTTCAGCCGCGTCACCGGCGAGCACCGGCGCCGGTTTCCGATCCTCCGGCCCCGCAACGTGTCTGCCGCCAGGCTGCCCTCGGGCACACGATCGTGACCGTCTGTCGAGCGCTGCCTATCCAGCCTGGGTGCGCCAGCGGGCCCAACCCGTGTTATCCTGTATCGTTCCGCTTTGAGTCCCACCGCTACGGCACGCCTCGGGGTTTGCCGCTCCTGTCTGCTTCAAAGCTATCAGACTGACGGACGCGACTTGTCTCTGCACAAGACTGATTGCGACCGCAATCCGTATGTGAACATCCACATGGCACCGTGCGGTGCCTCGGCGGTTGTCGGTTCAACAGGAAGTGAGATAAGACGATGGCAATGAACGGCACGATCAAGCGTATGGTGAGCGACAAGGGTTTCGGCTTCGTACTGGCCGAGGACGGCACCGAGTATTTCTTCCACCAGTCCGCCTGCACCAGCACGCCCTTCGACAGCATGCGCGAAGGCCAGGCGGTGAGTTTCGAGCGCGGCCAGGGTCCGAAGGGCCCGCGCGCCGAGAACGTGCAGCCGGCGTAGTCGGGTCGGCGAGCACCCTCGTCGCAGTCCGATTCGCACACAGGGCGTGACGGCCGACCGCGGGCTTCCGCGATTGGCGGTCACGTCCGCGATTGCCCTCCGCGAGACCTCGCCTGAGCTATGTACCCGCCTTGGCGAGATCGACGAACACGATGCTCGAGGGATTGCCGACGGGGACGTAGTGCCCGGTAAAGGTCAGCCGGCCGGTCTGGCGATCCACGCGGAACACCGCGATGTTGTCGCCTCGCTGGTTGCAGCAATGCAGGAACTGGCCGGTCGGGTCGAACGTGAAGCTCCTGGGATAGTCGCCGCGTGACCATTCGTCGCCGAGGAACGCCAGGTCCCCGTTGCTGCCGACCGAGAAGATCGCGATGCTGTCGTGCAAGCGGTTGCCGGCATAGACGAACCGGCCGTCCGACGAAACCAGGATCTCCGAGCAGAAGTTGGTGCCGGCGAAACCGGGCGGCAGGCTGGAAACGGTCTGTCGCGAGGCGAGGGCCCCTTTGGCCGCATCGTAATCGAACAAGACGATGGTCGAGGCTTCCTCCTGGATCGAGTAGCACCAGCGCCGATTGGGGTGGAAGGCGAAATGTCGCGGTCCATCGCCCGGCGGCAGCGCCACCGCGGGGGGATCGTTGGCCGTCAGCACCCCGCTGCGCTCGTCGAACCTCCAGACGAAGATCCGGTCCAGTCCCAGGTCCACGTGCAACACGAAACGCCCCGAGGCATCGGCCTGGATCATGTGCGCGTGCGTTCGATCGTGTCCGCTGATGGCGAAGCTCCCCGGCGGGGCGTCAGTCGCCTTTCTTGGTCCCACGGTGCCGGCGTCCTGCTTGACGTCCGCGGCGGGCCCGAGGCTGCCGTCCGCCAGGATCGGCAGCACCGCCACGGAGCCGCCGAAGTAGTTGGCCACCAGCAGGAACCTTCCGGACGGATGAACGCTCACATAGGTGGGTCCCGCGCCGCCGGAGCGCACGGTGTTGAGCAGGGTCAACTGCCCGTCGGCCCGGTTGACCGCGAAGGCGCTGACCGTGCCTTCCTTGCCGTCGCCCGCCCGATCCGTCTCGTTGGATGAATACAGGCGAGTGCCGGCGGCATTCACGGCCAGGCAGCTGGGGCTGGTTCCCAGCTCGTACACCCCGCTCGGCGTCATCGCCCCGGTCGCCCGGTCCACGCGGTACACGTGAATGCCACGACCGTTTCCAGGCGGCAGATCCACCTGGGTCGGCAGCACGTCGCGCAGCGGAGAGCTGAAGGTGCCCACGTAGGCCATGAGCGGCGCCTTCCCCCCGGCTGGTT
Source organism: uncultured Acidobacteriota bacterium (assembly GCA_963724775.1). GTDB lineage: Bacteria > Acidobacteriota > Vicinamibacteria > Vicinamibacterales > Fen-181 > CAVRWB01. The sequence goes on along the minus strand of CAVRWB010000001.1, from coordinate 927,876 downwards.
GGGCGTTGATCACTCCCGCTCCGAGCGGGGCGCTCCCAGCGAGCAGGGCGGAGGCTTTCAGAAACGAGCGACGGGAAACCTCGGGCGAGATGAGATTGACGAGAGATGGCATAGTCGAGCGAATGGTAGCACCATCCCCCGCGAGCGCGAGGAGGTTCGCCCGATTGATTGTCGTCAAACAGATGCTGACGGTCGGCGACGCCGGCGCCTACGATCCGAACTGGAACCAGTCGATGTTGCCAACGCCGTCGCTACCGGCGAACACCAGGTACAAGTCGTGGACCCCGGTGGCTCCCGTGATGGAGGTCGTCTGGGCCTGGTAGATGGACCAGCCACCCGTGGACTGCACCGTGTGCGTGCCGATGAGCGGGCCGGTCACGCTGTCCAGGCGAAGCTGGATCTGCTTTCCGGCATACGCGGGGGCGACCGCGAGGCGGATTCTGTACCGAGCCGACGCCGGAGCCGAAGTTGACACTCGCGTAGCGGGCCCAATCGCCGCCGTCCACGTAACCGATGTACGTTCCGGAATTCACGATGCCGCTCATCGACTGGTACGACTCCGCCTCGATGACGGGGAAGGTGGTGGTCGTCTCTGGCTCGATGACGATCCTGTCCAGGTTCCAGCCCGAATGGACCGCGCTGACCCGCAGGAGCTGCGGGCCGGCCGACAGCGACAGGCCGCCGACGCTGATGTCCTGGTAGGCGGACCACGAGCCGGTGTTGGGGACGCCCACGACCGTGGACGTGATGCCGCCGACCGTCAGGGAGACCTGTCCGGTACCGGCGGCCAGCGGTGAGGCGACGCGCAGCCGCGCCCGGTATGTGCCCGCCGCGGTGACGTTCACGCTGTAGACCAGCCATTCGCCCGTGTCGATCCACCCGACGTCGTAGTTGCCGGGGCTGCCCTCGATGTCCACCGCTTCGGTGGGCCGGTAGGCGCCCCCCTGGTTGGCCGCGCTGCTGTCGGAGTACGCGACGCCGCTGCCGCCGTTGTCGAAGTTCTCCGCTTCGATGGTGCCTGGCAGGCTCACCGGCGTGCCGAGGTACGGCGTCGGCGTCCCGGACTCCCGCTCGATGACGATCCTGTCCAGGTTCCAACCCGAGTGCACGGCGTTGACCCGCAGGAGCTGCGTGCCGGCCGACAGCGACAGGCCGCCGACGCTGATGTCCTGGTAGGCGGACCACGAGCCGGTGTTGGGGACGCCCACGACCGTCGGCGACGTGACTCCTCCGAACGTCAGCGACACCTGGCCGGTACCGGCCGCCAGCGGCGAGGCGACGCGCAGCCGCGCCCGGTATGTGCCCGCCGCGGTGACGTTCACGCTGTAGACCAGCCATTCGCCCGTGTCGATCCACCCGACGTCGTAGTTGCCGGGGCTGCCCTCGATGTCCACTGCTTCGGTGGGCCGGTAGGCGCCCCCCTGGTTGGCCGCGCTGCTGTCGGAGTACGCGACGCCGCTGCCGCCGTTGTCGAAGTTCTCCGCTTCGATGGTGCCCGGCAGGCTCACCGGCGTGCCGAGGTACGGCGTCGGAACCGTTGGCGTCACTCCGCCCGCCGAATGGAGCTGGATCTCGTGAATCGACCACCAGGATCCGGAGCTTCCCGTTTGGGTGATGCGCACGTACCGGCGCGTCTGGCTGGCGAGGGACACGTCAACGATCGCGGAGCTTCCCGTTCCCGAGGCCACGTCCACCCAGGCGGAGCCGGTGTCCGAGACCGCGATGCGGTAGCCGCGCGGGTAATCCCCCGGGCTGCCGCTGGAATCGAGGACGACCCGGTTGAACGTTCTCGGGGCGAGCATGTCGAGCTGAAACCATTGGCCATTCGCCTGCGCGGCGGCGGTGTCCCAGCGGCTGCGCGCGTCGCCATCGATGGCGTTCGGCGCCGCACTCGAGTTGTTCGAGGCGGTGGCAACCCAGCCCGCGCGCGGCAGGGCCGTTCCGGTGTTCGACACCGTCACGCTGCGTGACGGGCTGATGACCACCTGGCCGGAGACCGTGGTCGCCTGCGCCGTCAGCGTGTACGTTCCATTCGACACGGCGGTCGTATCCCAGTCGAAACTGTACGGCGAGCTGGTATCGCTGCCGATCGCCGCGCCCGACGCGTAGAACGTGACGCGCGAGAAGGTGTCCCCCGTGGCCGACGCCGACACCGGCGTGGTGCCGCTGATGGTCGCGCCATCCGCGGGAGCGGTGAGCGCGACGGCGGGCGCCGGGCCTTGTGCGGCCTGCGGCAGCGCGATGTGCACGTCGAAGGGTGAGAGATCCACCGTGTCAAACACCTGCAGCTCGCTGGCGCACAGGATGCGGGGCGAGTCGATCTGGTACCTCACGTATCTCGCTTGAACCTGCGAGGGCAGCAGCAGCTCGAAGTTCCACCCGGTCGCGCGCTCATCGTCCATCAGCATGTAGTTGATCGGTACGTCCTTCCTCCGCACCCAGGTGTCGAACGTGCCTCGGCTGACGTAGGTCACGCCGTCGGCCGACGTGAGCAGCTGGACGCGGTCCTGCACTTCGCCGGTCAGCGCATCCCAGCCGGGGTAGCCAAACAGGTGCGCGCGCGCCGCGCCGACTGCACGGGTCTGCCCCAGATCGACGGTGAGAGTCAGTGGGCTCGACGCGCTCCAGCACTGACCCCAGTAGTAACTGGTCCCGCCGGTCTGCGGCGCCCCGACGACGCCGTCGGTGAGGATCGTGGTGTTGCTCGCGCCCGCCGAGGACTGGAAGCCAGACGGCGCGCGCGAGATGGTGTAGCTGCGACCCGCGGCCAGGTTGCTCCCGTCCGTGCGCCACCGGTGCTGGAACTTCTCGCCTCCTACGTCCAGGCCATCGCTATAGCCGAGCGGCGTCGAGTCGCCCGAGCCGTCGAGGTTCACCCGCAGCGACTCCATGACCGGGTGGTCCACCCCGCCCACGTCGATGTCGTACTCGAACGGGAACGCCGTGACCCGCTGCTTGTGGCTGCGGGCGACGCGCGAACGGTCGGCCCGAATCTCGTTCCAGCCGAGGGTGACCTCGACGGGCCGCGCGCCGGTGATCGCCGGTTGGTATTGGGCCTCCATTCGGAGCGAGAAGATGCTCGGATTGCCGGCGGCCAAGCCGTCGGAGTGCATCGTGTACTTGAAGAGCACGCTCCGAGTTCCCGGCGGGACGTCGGTCACCGTCTCGTAGTGGATCACGTCCCATGGCATGGAGGTGTCCGTGAGCCGGTACGACAGGATCCACGTCTGGCCGCCATCGAACGAGTGCCAGTATTCGATGTGCGCGCCCGAGCCCCGGTTGTGGAGCCGGCCCCCGTAGACCAGCCTGGTCAGGTTGGCAGGGGCTTCCATGCGGTAGGTCAGCGACGCTTCGCGGCTCACGTCGGCGGGGAAGACGGCGCCTTCCCACGGACTGGGAAGGGTGACGGCTTGCGAGCCGACATTGTCGGAGGCGTACGCGTCCTGTCTCCACAGGTCACCGCGCAGGTCCGGCCAAAGCGACATGGTTCCGCTCTGGTCGCCGGCGCCGATGTGAATGCGGTTCTTGCCGATGTTGAGCTTTGGCAGCGCCTTCGCGTTCAACTGCGTGATGCTGTCGATCCGGAGGCTTTGCAGCACCAGTGCGTCCGAGGCGGTCGAGGCCGTCGTCATCTGCACCCGCACCAGGGCCTCGGTCTGTCCCGAGACCTCGTCGCGCAGGTTCGCGTTCAGAGGTATCCCGCTGCCCGTTGCCGTCCCCAGCCGGGAGACCTCCCGCCAGGTCTGCCCGTGATTCAGGCTGATGGACAATGCAGCCGAGGCTTGAGCGTCGGTGCGGGAGAAGACGGCGCGAATCTGCTGCGAGGCCATCGTGTTTGCGGCGTCCACCTTGTAGATGACCTCGCCGACGCGGCCGGCCACCAGCGGGCGGATACCGCCCGCGGTGTTCGCCGTCATGTTGGTTTGGCTGTAGACGGCGCGCGCGTACCCGTTGGCGCTGAGCGAGGGCGCGAAGCTCCACGATCCGTTACCGCGCAAGCCGAACCGGTTGGAGGCATCGATCTGCCACCGGTTCGCGGGATCGGCGTTCCCAATCGTTTCGCTTCCCACCCAGTACTCGGGCGTGTCGCCGAGGCGATGGTAATAGCGCGTGTACGATTCGTTCTCTCGAAGGTTGAGGACGTATCGGTGGCCGGCGTTCCAGTTGTAGTAGTAGTCGCGCCGCTTCAGTCCATCTGCGCAGAACACGCCGCTGTAGCCCGGGATGATCCCGCCGTCCGGCGCGACGTAAGGAGCCAGGTTACGGGCGGCGTCGGTCCCGGTCAGGAAGCCGTTCGGGCTGGTCGAATAGAGACTGTGAAGCGTCGCCAGCCTCGCCGAGTTCGCGGCGATCTCCTCGACGGAGGCCAGCGTCGCCCCGTCATCGCGAGTGACCAGGTTGGACATGGAGCTGTCCACCATGTGGAACATCGCGTCGTACTCGACTGCCGACACCGTGTGGTTGCAGATGTCCCAGAACTGATGGCGCAGCCCCAGCGCCTCGTACAGCGCCTGGTTGATCCCGCTGATCGTGCTGCACATCGTGAAGCCGAAGTCGTTGAAGTTTCGGATGGGGTCCGTCACCTCGTACCCGTGGAGCACCATCGGCGGAGTCTGCCGCTTGAGCATGTGAGTCCAGTAGAAGAGCGCCCAGACCTTGTCGCGGTCGGTGGGCCACTGGCTCGTCGTGCTGGCGATGAAACTACCGAGGTCGGTCAGGTCAGGTGACGCATCCGTGACGATCCGAACGTTGTACGTGGCCGCGCCGGACGATGTCGTCGGCAGCGCCGCGTCTTGGCCATCGGCCAGCGTCAGGTCGAGGCGGCGCGGCGACTGTGTTCCGGTGTCAGAAGCGGCGATGGCCGTGGCGTCGTTGGGCGGAGCGAGCCGGAACGCCCTGACGTCGCCGTGCAAGGTGCCGTAGCCCACGACGTTGCCGGAGATGTCGATGCCGGTCGCCGACTGGAGCACCCAGCCTGAGCCGGGCGCGATCAATGTGTTCAGGTCTGTCACGGCGTTCCGCCGCCAGACGACCGCGTGCCTCACACCTTCGCTCGTGTCCGACTCGCCAACCATCTGACCGCTCGTGTCGATCGCCCGCGGATAGGTGAAGCGGCCGCCGAGTCCCGGGCCGTTCCAGGCCGTTGCATACGCCGGGACGCCGACGTTCGTCGTGTAGGCGGCGACGTCGTCGCCGTCGCTGATGGCGGTCGCAACGTCCGAATGCGCCTCCGATGCGGAGGGAACCGCCCGGACGGTTGCAACCCCATCGACGTAGAAGAAGATCCGGCGCTCACCTGCAGGAGTGTTCACGGAACCGACTACGTGGCCGGCATCGTTGACCGCGAGCGCGGCGCTGTCCTCGTTCCACTCGCCCGTCCATTCGGTCGCGGGCAGGGACCCCGACTCGTCTTCGACACGCCACAACGTGGGCGTGGTCAGGCTCCCGTCGCGGTAGATGAAGGCCGCCGTCTTCACGTCGCCGGCCGTCCTGGACGCTCCCACGACAACGCCAGCGTCGTTGGCGCCGTACGCGACGCTCTCCGTCCCGCCGAGCGTGCCAAGGTCGGTCAGGGTGGTGCCGTCGGAGATGAAAGCGTGGTACTGCCCGGAGGAGACCTGGGCGCGGCCCACCACGAGCCCGCCCGGCGTGACGAACATCGCTTCGCTCTCGAGTCCGCCCAACGTGCCGAGATCGCGAATGCCGTCCTGCATGCTCCATCGGAACGCGTGGCGGGCCCCGGTGACCGTGACGCTGGTGCCGGCGACGAACCGGCCAGCAGCCCCAGTGCCAGGCGCGGTCGTCGTGTCGCCGCCCAGCGTGCCGAGATCGATGGCCGTCCACGCCGGTGTCGGCGACTGGCTGGCAACTGGCGACTGGATCAGGCAGAGCGCGACGGCCAGGACGCAGCCGGCAAAGGCGGCGCGGCGGATGCTGCACGGCGAGGACATAACTATCTCCAGGAGCGTATCGGGGGCGACGATGAGACAACGACCGTGGGGGCACGGGCTGCGGCGACGGCGCCAGCCGACTTCGTGTGGGGAGGGCCGTACTTTCTGCCTCCGCGCGGACGAGTGTCAAGTGGAAATGACTGAGGGGAAAGGACATCTCTGCCGTTCTGTCCACGCGTCAATCGTCATTCGCCACTCGCCTCACTCGCCATTCCCCTACGGCTCGTGCAGCGAGTTGCTCAAGGCGCGCAGGTCGCCCGACAGCCGCCTGGCCTCTTCGTCCAGTTCGGCGAGGGTCATGTCGATGCCGGCCAGCTTGCCGGCGCGCGCGTCCGTTTCCAGGCGTCGCGCCGCGTCGTACGCGCCCGCCTGGAGGAACAGGCCGATCGACCCCTTGAGCGCGTGCGCGGACTCGGCCAGCGCCGCCGCATCGGCCCGCACCAGCGCGGCTCGCGCCTCATCCAGGATTCGCGGCGTGTCGGCGAGGAACAGGTCGATCACTTCGCCAAGCAACCTGCGGTTGCCGCCAAAGCCGGCGAGGAGGGTGCCGGCGTCCAGGGTTTGCGACGCTCGCGGTTGGTCAGGCCGTGCGGAAGAGCGGGCATGGCGCTCGGCTCCCGGCGGCGCCAACAGCGACTCGATGGCGGCAAACAGCTCGGCCGGCCGCAGCGGCTTCGCGACGTACCCGTCCATGCCGGCCGCCAGGCACCGTTCTCGATCGCCCGTCATCGCGTGCGCCGTCATGGCCACGATCGGGACGTGCGCCCCCGTGGCTCGCTCGCGTGCGCGAATGGCCGTGGCGGCTTCCAGGCCGCTCAGCTCGGGCATCTGGACGTCCATGAGGATCAGGTCGAACGAATGCTCGGCCGCCTGCGCCAGCGCCTGCCTTCCGTCAGTTGCCACAACTACGCGGTGTCCCTGCTCCTCGAGCAGGGTGACCACGAGCTTCTGATTGATCGGGTTGTCTTCGGCGACGAGGATGTGAACGCCCCGCGGCTGCTCGAGCGCTCGACGCGGGGAACGGCGCCTGGGCCGGCGCTTCCCGCCGGCGGGCGCGCCCATCGAGGTGACGATGGCGTCGAGCAGGTCCGACTGCTTGACCGGCTTGCTCAGGAAAGCCGCGAAGCCTGCCTGGCGGGCACGCCGACGCGCATCGGCGAGGCCCGCAGACGTCAGCATGATGAGCGTCGCGCCGGAAAGCCGTTCGTCGCCCTTGATCTCGCGCGCCAGCATGAAGCCATCGACGCCGGGCATGAGGGCATCGGTCAGCACGAGACGGAAGGGCTCGCCTTTCTCGTTGGCGGACCGGAGGAGAGACAGGGCGGTCGCGGCACCTTCGGCCGTCGCGGGCTTCATCCGCCAGCTTCTCAACATCTCCTCGAGGATGCGCCGGTTGGTCGCGTTGTCGTCGACGACCAGCACGCGGAGACCCTCGAGGCCCGCGGACTGAATCGGCTGCGGCGATTCGGGCGGTCCAGGCTGTACCCCGAGGCGGGCGACGAAGTGGAACCGGCTGCCGCGTCCCACCTCGCTCTCGATCCAGATCCGTCCGCCCATCAACTCCACCAGTTGCGAGGAGATTGCGAGGCCGAGGCCGGTGCCGCCGTATCGTCGCGTCGTCGAGGCGTCGGCCTGGACGAACGGGCCGAAGATCTGCCACTGTTTCTCGGCGGGAATGCCGATGCCGGTGTCGGACACGGTGAACGTCAAGACGGCGACATCGCCTTCGAGCCGGTCCAGGGCAACGTCGACGATCACCTCGCCGTGGTCGGTGAACTTGATGGCGTTGCCGACGAGGTTGACGAGGACCTGGCGGAGCCGCCCGGGGTCGCCGATGACGGTTCGCGGCACGTCGGGGAGGATGTGGCAGCCGAGCTCGAGGCCCTTCTCGTCCGCGCGAGGGGCGAGCAGCCTCACCGCGTCCTCGACGGCATCCCGGAGATCGAACGGCGATGCGATCGAGCGACAGCTTGCGCGCTTCGATCTTCGAGAAATCGAGGATGTCGTTGACCAGGGCCAGGAGGGCCTCGCCCGCCTCCTTCACCGTGCGCAGGTAGTCGCGCTGTTCGGCGTTGAGCTTCGTGCGAAGGGCCAGGTCGGTCATGCCGATGATGGCGTTCATGGGCGTGCGGATCTCGTGGCTCATGTTGGCGAGGAACTCGCCCTTCGCGACGGTCGCCTCTTCGGCCCGTTGTTTTGCGATCTCCAGCTCCTTCACCAGCTGGGCGAGCCGCTCCGCGTTCTCCTCCTGCTCGCGCTTGGCCTCTGCCATTTCGCGCGCGTACTGCCTCAACTCGTGCTCGGCCCGCTTGTTCTCGCTGATGTCGCGCGCGACCGCGTAGATCAGGCCCTGGGACTTGACGGGAGCCGACGCCCACTGAAGCCACTTGTACGAGCCATCCGCACAGCGATACCGGTTTTCGAAGGCGATCACCTCCACCTCTGCAATCAGCGAGGATCCTGCGCCACGCGTGGCCTCGAGATCGTCGGGGTGGACGAAATCCAGCCAGGGCCTCGCGAGGAGTTCCTCGCGCCGAAAGCCGAGCACCCGTTCCCAGGCGGGATTCAAGCGAAGGAAGTAGCCCTCGAAGTTCGCGATGCAGAAGAGGTCCAGCGACAGGGTGAAGAAGCGGTCCATCTCCTCTTCGGCGCGCTTCCGATCGACGAACAGGCCGACCTGGCTCCCTACCGTGGTCAGTGTCGCGAGCAGGCCCTCGTCGGGCTGGCGGATCTCCTGGCTGAAGAACTCCATGACGCCCAGGACCTCGCCCTCGCGAAGGAGGGGGAAGCCGAGAGCGCCATGGAGTCCCGACCGGTCGGCCAGCGGCGCACGGGGGAAGTTCGAGTCGCGGGCGACATCCGGGATCCAGGCCGCCTGCCGCGTCGCCCACACGCGCCCGGGCAGGCCGATGCCAGGAGCGAACTGGGTGTCGCGGCTGAGTCTGGCGAAGTCGTCGACGGGCAGGGTAGACAGATGCCACGTGGCAACGCAGCGCAGGACCTTCGCCGCCTGGTCCACGCTCCACAGCGCGCCGTGCTCCCATCCGAGGGCCCGGCAAATCGCCTCGAGCATTCGGGGGCCGGCCTCGGCCAACGTTGCCGATTCGGCGAGCGCGCGGGCCGTTTCGTAGACGAGGTGCAGCTGCTGCACACCGGCGCGACTTGGTGCGGGGTCTTCGAGCGGCGCGGCCATCGACGACACCTCCTCGTGGCGGGATGAGTAGTACACTACCTCAATCCCCGCCGGTTTCGAATCGATCGGTCCCGTGACCCGTGTCCCCACGGGGAGGTGATCATGAGCTCGAACACTTCGAAGCGCCGGATCCTGCTTGTCGACGACGATCGGGCGCTTCGCCATGCGCTCAGTACTCTCCTGGAGGAGTCCGGGCACAGCGTCCTCCAGGCGAGTGACGGACCCGATGCGCTGACCGCCCTGGCCAGCATGTCGCCGGACCTGATGCTGCTCGACCTGGGCCTGCCTGGGATGGGGGGGCTGGAAGTGCTGGCGCGGGTCCGGGACCTCCCGTCGCCGCCGCGCGTGGTGGTCATCACCGCGGATGACACCCCCGAGACGCTGCTGAAAGCGATCGGCGGCCAGGTGGATGGCTACGTCACCAAGCCGTTTGCGCCTGCCGCGATCGTCGAGGTGATCGACGACGTCCTGGCGAAGCCGGCCGCGGCCGCCTTGCCGATCGAGGTCGTCTCGGCGCGCCCCGAATGGGTGGAGCTCCTGGCGCCATGCTCCCTCAGCGTGGCGAACCGGATCCAGGGCTTCATGATGACGCTGGAGGCCGACCTGCCGGAGAACGTGCGCGAATCGGTCGGGCAGGCGTTCCACGAACTGCTCTTCAACGGCATCGAGTGGGGCGGGAAGCTCGATCCCCGGCGCCAGGTGCGGATCTCGTGCATTCGGACGCGGCGCATGCTGCTCTACCGGATCGCCGACCCTGGCGAGGGGTTCGATGTCGCCCGCCTGTCGCATGCCGCCATCAACAATCCCGACGACAACCCGCTGCAGCACGCGCTGGTGCGCGAGGAGAAGGGGCTGCGCCCGGGGGGCCTCGGCCTCGCGATCACGCGCACGCTCGTCGACGAGCTGGTCTACAACGAGAAGCGCAACGAGGTCGTGTTCGTCAAGTACCTCGACTGAGCGAGTCGAGTGCCACGCCCTCCCCGGGCCTGGCTCATTGACTACCGGTGGCGTGTGCGGAGGCCCTGGGGTGCCTGTCGTACGGTGGGATTTTTCCGCCGTGGACGCCGAGCAGGCGCGCGTGCGTCGCCTTGGCGGCCGTCACCAGCTCGGTGTATGGCTGGTCGGTGACGTCCACGAACCCGATGTTGTAGTTCTCGCCGTCGTTGCGGCCGGTCGCGGGCTGATCGACCCACTGGAACCAGTGCGCGCCGATCATCGCCGGGTGCGCCATGCCTTGTTCCACGTAGTACCGATACGCGATGCCGCGTTCCTCCTGGTTCATTGCCTGCACGAGGCCCGGGGCGAGCCCGCGTTCCGGCACCCCGATGTGGAACTCGCCGATCAGCATCGGGCGTCGTATCGCCTCGTACACGCGATCGAGCGTCGCGCGCGGCGGCGCGTCGCGGTAGATGTTGAGGCTGAACACATCGAAGCCCCGCGCCGCCTCGAGCACCTCGCCGTGCGGATCGCCGCCGAACCGGATACCGAGGTTCAGGTGATTGGGCGCGTGCCTGCGCACCGCCGCGTTCACCACGTCCAGGTAACGGCCGAAAGCGGCGAGGACGAACGACTTGCGGCGTTCGGGAGTGTCGCCGTCGGCAAGATGCGCCTTCGCGCGTGCCTGCATGTTGCTGGGGGGAGCGGCGAGGAGTAGATCGACGAACTGCGCTTCGCGTCCAGGCCAGGACGGCTCGTTGCCGATGAAGTAGCCGAGCATCCACGGATCGCGGCTGCGTGCATCGAGCTGGCTGGCTGCGGCTTCGTCGACGCGGCGGGCGAAATCCCCCGCATACACGTCGGGCATCCCCATGATCGTGGGGCCCAGCTGCCACCGCAGCATCTGGGCGTACGGCACGCGCGGCTCTTCCGCTCCGGCCTGTCCGCCACGGGGCCCCCAGTAGTGAATCGAATTGAAGCCCCACGCGGCGAGGCGTCGGGCCGCCGCCTCGGCCCATTTCGGCCGCCAGTCGTCGCCGTAGCGCCGCTGCAGGTTCCACGTGTAGAACGACGCTCCGCGGGCGGCCGGTCCCAGCTGTGCGGGCGGCAGCGCGGCGAAGAGATCCTCGCGTCCCTGCACCCGCGTGCCCGACGCCGTGCCGACGCCGTTCACGCCGGTCGAGAGGAACAGGTGGCCGTCCGGATCAACGAACCACCACCGCCCGTCGACGCGCTCGACACGAAAGTAGCCTGTCGCCTTCGCACGAGTCTGCGCGAAGCCCCCGTACTCGCACCGATCGCCGGGGAGGCGAGCGAGCCCTGCGTCTTCGGCGGCCCACGCCTTCGTGAGATCCTCGAGTGAACGCGCCTTCCCCGGCCACGCGGCGTGGACGTATTGGCCGAATTCATCGATCAGCGGCTTGCCTTCGAGCACGGCATCACCGGGATCGGTCTTCGACAGGGACACCGACCGAACCTCCAGCGTGGGCGAGCCCACGGGATTCGGCATCGACACCGTCAGCGCGCGAATGCCGGTGGTCGGGCCGACGGCGTCACTGTGAATGTTGATCCAATAGGACCCGCGCGGCTGGTTGTATGTCGCGGCGAGATCGCCTGCGCTGCCTGCCGGGTGGCGGTAGAACGCGAGTGGAATCGCGGCGCGAACCCAGACGCCGGCGAACGGGCCGATGCGCTTCGCGACTCGCCCCCGCGTCATTTCGATGCCGAGATCGAACCGCTGTGACGACGAGGCCCTGTATTCGAGCACCAGGAAGTCGTACGGCGTCCAGTCGGCGGGCAATTGCGGATTGAGATCGGCCAGCGTCCACGTGTGCTCGAGTGAGCCAGCGGTGAAGGTGGCGCGAACCGGGAGGCGGGCGACCGGCGCCACGACCGACCCGGCGCTCAGAGCGACGACCAGCGCCATCATCACGTAATGAGCGAGGCGGATGAGCAATTGCGACCTCCGCAGGGGCAGGACGCGACGCCAGCCAATCCTACCATCTTGCCTGGCGGGGAAGCCACGCCCGTCGTTGCCGGACGAACGACCGGGGATGTCTTGACAGGCCGGGGAGACGCGGGCCTACAATCCACGCCGTCACACACTCCCGCCACGCCCGGCCAGTCGAGTCGAGTCTGTTCAATGCCCGCCGCTCCGAAGGAGCAGAGCCATGAAGAAGGCACCCAGGAAGACGCGCCACGGTCGAATGACGAGACGTGAGTTCGTCGGAGGGGCTTTGGCCGCGGCCGGAGTGGTGGCAGGCGCGCCAGCCCTGCTCCGGGGCCGGAATCTGAACGACAAGCTGGACATCGCGTTCATCGGCGGCGGCGGCCGCGGCCTCGACAACATCCGCGAGCTGACGATGATACAGGGCGGTGGCGACGCGCCGGGCGCGGCTGGCCGCGGGGGCAGCGGAGGCGCCGGAGCGGCTCCCCTGGCGCCGCACCCGGACGAAAACGTCGTCGTCCTGTGCGACGTAGACCAGGTCGCGCTCGACTCCGCCGCGCAGCGTTTCCCGAAGGCCAGGAAATTCACCGACCTGCGGCGCGTGTTCGACGCCCCGAGCGCCTTCGACGCCGTCGTGGTCTCCACTGCAGAGCACACGCACGCGTTCGCCACCTACCTCGCGCTGACGCACGGGAAGCACGTCTACTGCGAGAAGCCGCTCACGTACAACATCTGGGAGGCGCGGCTGATTCGGGAAACCGCGGCGAAGTTCCCGAAGCTGTCCACGCAGATGGGCAACCAGGGGCACGCCTCGCCCGCCCGCCGCAGGATCAAGGAGATCCTCAAGACGGGCGTCATCGGCCCGGTGCGCGAAGTCCACGTGTGGGCAGACCGGGCGTGGGGTCTCCAGGATGCGGCGTCAGCGGAGAAGTTCGACCAGCCCCACGGCTTCTACAACGGCATCCAGATCGTCGACCGGTTCAAGGAGGAGATGCCGATCCCGCCGACGCTTCACTTCGATCTGTGGCTCGGGCCCGCCCCGGCGCGGCCGTACCACGCGACGTACTTCCCCGGCCCCCGCTGGTATCGTTGGTGGGATTTCGGCAACGGTACCATGAGCGATCTCGGCAGCCACGACAACGACGTGCCGTACACGGTGTTGGACATCAGGCAGCCGCTGACGATTGAGGCGACGTCGTCGAATGTTCCCGTCGCCCACAAGGAACTGGCCCCGGCGACGATGATGGCGGTCTATGAATTCCCGGCATCCCCCTCAGGCGCGCCGCCAGTGAAGCTCGTCTGGCATCAGGGCGACAGCAAACCACCAGGCTGGGTGCCCGAGTGGGGCCGCCGCTCGCAGGTGTTCATCGGCGACAACGGGATGCTGCTGGGGAACGGGAAGCTGCTGCCCGAGGAGAAGTTCAAGGATTTCCAGGCCCCGCCAGAGACGCTGCCGCGCTCGCCCGGCCACTGGGTCGAGTGGGTGAATCACGCCAAGGGCCTCGGGCCGGTGCCCGGCTCCAATTTCCAGGTACTCAGGTTGGACCACCGAGGCGAACCACCTCGGCAACGTGGCCTACCGGACCGGCAAGAAGATCGAGTGGGACTTCGAGAACCTGCGCGCCCGGAACGCTCCGGAAGCAGCCCCGTTCATCAAGAGGCCCGAGTACAGGAAGGGCTGGAACGACATCCTGAAACCGTAGGAGCGCGGCGCGCCCCATGCACGTCCGTCATGCCTTTCTCGCCTTGAGCCTGGCCACGGTGATCGCGCCGAGCGGGAACGCGCAGTCCGTCCAGCGGCTCACGGTGTCGGCCAACCACCGTTTCCTCCAGCGTGCCGACGGGTCTCCCTTCTTCTGGCTGGGCGACACCGGCTGGCTGCTCTTCAGCCGGCTGGACCGCGCCGCGACGCTCCGATACCTGGACGATCGCCGGGCAAAGGGGTTCAACGTCATCCAGGTGATGGTCTACTCCTACACGGGCAGGCCGTTCGAGCTTCGCCTCGGCACCATCTCCGGCGCCTCGGTTCGCGCCTGGTGGTACAGCCCACGGGACGGGAGCGCCCGGTCCATCGGGATCTTCCTAACAGGGGGACCAGGTGGTTCACACCGCCGGGTCGGCCTGCGGAAGGCCACGACTGGGTGCTCGTGCTGGACGACATGTCCAGGGGATACGCGCGACCGGGCGTTCCCGGGCCGCGCGTGGAAGGGCTTCGAACGTCGCACCCTGTCGGGGCGGCTCCAGGCGTTTCAATCCCGCCGCCGGACGCGAACCCAGCGCCAGATGTCGAAGGCGGTCGTTAACACCGCGATGACGACGGCAACGGCGATCGACCATCTGAGGACCGAGTCGACAAGCCCCGAAAGGTGCTGCGCTTCGAGGCCGGGCTGACCGGGCAGGATCAGCGGCCCCGCCCGCAGCACGAGCGCGGCAACCGCCATTGAACCAGCCGTGACGAGCAGCGAGCCGGTCAACCGGAAGACGGTCCAGTCGGGCCGCACGAGCACCACCGACTTCACGGCCATCGACGCCAGCACCACGAGCAGCACAGGCAGGTAGAAGCTCGACCACGCAGGTGCCAGTTCCATCACCGGCGGCAACTGCATCAGGCCCGTCGATCGATGGACGGCCGTCCACCACGTAACGAACACGGCGTCCACCACCAGTTCAACGGCAACCCCGATGCGGGTCGGCCTCTTGCCCCGCGTCCCCGCACGAGGGAGCGCGCGGGGATTCCAGTTCTCCCTGAACCGCGTCCGCCACGATGCCCGCTCGATCACGGCGAAGACCAGAGTGACCCACGCGAAGACCGTCACCGCGGTGCTGGTCGGGAACGCGAAGAGCCTGTCCGCGACGGCGCCCGTCGGCTTGCCGGCGACCGCGAGCAGCACGAGCACGGCGACGTGTGCGATGAGCGCGACCGCGAGGGCGATCTTGAGCGTCGTCCAGTAGAAGGGGTACCACTCCGGGCCGACCAGCTGGCGTTGCTTCGCATACCGGGACGCCATCAGGATCGGCCGGCCGTAGGGCCTCAGCACCTCGGCCTCCTCGGACTCGGTGAGGCCGCGACCGAGTTTCGAGGCGCACTCATCGAGGCGGGCCTGGATGTCGTCCCGCAGTTCCGCGAGGATGTCCGCCTCCTTCTCTGGAGGAAGGTGGCGACCGACGGCGTCGAGGTAGCGTTCCAGTAGTGGCATGGAAGAACTCCTACAGGATTCGCGTCAGCGACGCGTTGATCCTCTGCCATTCGGCGGTGAGCTGCTTCAGGATCGCCCGTCCCGCCGGCGAGAGCCGGTAGAAGCGCTTCCTGCGGTTGTCCTCCTCGCGCCACTCGCTGAGGAGCAGGCCCTGGTCCTCGAGCCGCCGCAACAGCGGATACAAGGTGCCCTCCTCCAGCGCGATACCCGCCTCGGCGAGCGTGGCCCGCAAGGTGTAGCCGTATCGCTCGTCACGCAGCTGGGACAGGACGGCGAGCACCAGCAAGCCACGCCGCAGCTCGAGCCGCAGGTTCTCGAAGACCTCGTCGGTGTCGGGAGCCGGGTTCAAAGGGATGCGAGACATAGTGTGTGGCATATACTATGTTATACACAGTAATGATGTCAAGCGGGCTGCTACAGGAGAGACGTCGATTCGGAGGGGGTGCGGTGCGGCCTGGCTGCCGTCAGACGGCCTTCGGGACGGTGAACGGCGCCCGGTACTCGCGGGTCAGCAACTTGTTCGCTTCGTCGTCGTTCTTCACCAGTTCCGTGTCCGGATCGATCTCGAGCACGCGGTTGACGCGTGCGCCGGTCAGGGCATAGTGCGAGAGGGCCGACGACCAGTGCCCTTCAATCGGGGGCGCCGTGATCGCGGCGGCATCCCGGGTGCGCACGCAGTCGATGAAGTTCCGGTAGTGGTTCAGGTCCTTGCCGTCTTCCTTCTGTGCGACGAGCTTGGCCTCCCGGCCTTCGAAGATCCTGTAGCCTTCGTAGTTCGGCAAGGTCATGTAGCCCTTCTCCCCGTAGAAGATGACGCCGAACGAGGTGCCGCCCGCTTCGTCGTTCGTGCACCAGGGCCGCACTTCGAGCGTCATCATCTTGTCCTTCCCGTCCTTGCCCTTGAACATGAAGGCGGTCGACGACACGTCGAAGATCTGCTTGGCGTCGTCCCAGAGCAGCAGGCCACCCATCGACGTCACGCGGTACGGCAGGCCGACGCCGAGTCCCCAGCGGGCGGCGTCGAGCTGATGCACGCCCTGGTTGCCGATGTCGCCGTTGCCATAGGCCCAGTGCCAGTGCCAGTTGTAGTGGACGAACAGGCCCTCGCTCTTGGCGTTGACGATGAACGGCTCTTCCTGCGCGGGGCCCTGCCAGACGTTCCAGTCCAGTTCCTTGGGCGGCTGGCCGGGCTGGCCCTTGCCGATGTCCGGGCGCCACTTGTAGCAGACGCAGCGGGCCATGTACACCTTGCCGATGGCCCCGTCGTGAAGAAGCTTGATGCCCTCCTGGAACCCGGGGTTGCTCCGGAGCTGGGTGCCGTGCTGGACGATGCGCTTGTACTTCCTGGCGGCTTCGACGACCTTCTGGCCTTCGAAGATGTTGTGGGTCATCGGCTTCTCGACGTACACGTCCTTGCCGGCCTGGCACGCCCAGATGGTGGCCAGCGAGTGCCAGTGGTTCGGTGTCGCGATCGAGATGGCGTCGATGTTCTTGTCGTCGAGGATCCTGCGGATGTCCTGCTCGACCTTCGGGACAGGCTTCCCCTTGTCGGTGAAGAACGTCTTGGTTCTCGGCGCGAACAGGCGCGAGTCGGGATCGCACAGGACGGCCACCTCGACGTTCTCGAGCGCCCCGTACCCCGTCAGGTGGGACTGGCCGCGCCCGTTGAGGCCCATCTGCGCGACCCGGACGCGGTCGTTGGCGCCGGCCCAGCCCGTCCTCGACGTGCCAATGAGGACCGTCGTTGCGGTGGCGGTCTTGACGAACTCTCTGCGAGTCACCTGCGTCATGTCGATCCCCTCCCTCGTCCGCGTGAAGGTAGCCGATCCGTCGTCGTCACGTACCCACCAGGGCCAGTCACGCGGATTCTACATCTCCGCTAAGATGGCGGGCATGAAGAAGTGGCTCGTCCTCGCGGGCATCGCCATTGCCGTCGTTGGCCCGGCCGCCCAGCAGCCGGCAGCTCCCGGGCGCTCCGCGTCGCTGCTCGTTCGCGACGTCACGCTGATCGACGGCACCGGCTCGGCACCGCGGCCAGGGATGAGCGTCTTCATCCGCGACGGCCGAATCGAGAGCATCATGGCGGCCGCGGGGACGACGCCGGATGCCGATCTCACGCTGAGCGGCCGCGGTCTCACCGCCATTCCGGGCTTGATCGACGCCCACGTTCACCTGTCGCCTGCGCCATGGCCCGAGGCGACCGGCCAGCTGCGCCAGGCGCTGCGAGGCGGCGTCACCACGGTCTACGACGTCGCCGGCGATGCGCGAAATACCAGCGACCTCTCGCGAGCCGCGATGGCCGGCGAGATCGAGTCGCCTGGCATCTACTACCTGGCGCTGATGGCCGGCCCCGCCTTCTTCTCCGATCCCCGCGTCGTCGGCGCCTCGCTCGGCTTCAAGCCGGGGAGCGCCCCGTGGAACCAGGAGATCACTCCCGAGACCGACATGGTCCGCGTCGTCGCGGCCGCCAGAGGATCGGGGGCGACGGGCATCAAGTTGTACGCGGCGCTCGACGCCGTCACCGTGCGCCGCGTCGCGGCCGAGGCGAAGCAGCAGCACATGCGCCTGGTCGCTCACGGCACGGTGTTCCCCGCCAAGCCGAGCGATTCTCGTCGCGGCGGGCGTGGACATGCTCGCGCATGCTGCCTACCTGGTGTGGGAGGGCAGCCCGCCGAGCGCGGAGTATCAGAAGCGGGCCCAGGGCGACTTCGCCGGCGTACCGCCTGCCAGCCCGGCGATCGAGGCGCTGCTTCGATCGATGAAGGAACGCGGCGTGGCGCTCAACCCGACGCTGTGGATCTTCGCGAGCGGACCGGCCAAGGACAACCTGGCCGCGGCGCGCACGGCGTGGGGCAACGCGGTGACCAGGCGCGCCCAAGAACTGGGTGTGACGATTGCCGCGGGGACGGACAGCATGATCGACCCGGGCGCCGGGGCCCTCCCGACTCTCCACGAGGAGCTCGCGACGATGGTCACTGGCGCGGGGCTGACGCCAATGCAGGCGCTGGTCGCCGCCACCAGCGGGGCGGCGCGGGCCATGGGCGTGGACGGCACGCGCGGGACGCTCGAGGCCGGGAAGGCCGCGGACATGCTGCTGCTCGACGCGAACCCGCTCGATGACATCCGCGCCACGCGCCGCATCCGCTACGTCATCAAGGACGGCCGCATCGTCCATCAGCAACCGGCCGGAAGGAGGCGATGATCGTCTTCTTGGTGCTGCTCGCAGGAATCGGCTTCTTCGGCCTCGTGGCATTCCTGCCCCGGATTGCCGCTCGGTTTCGCAGATGGCGACCTATGACTCTCGCCGGGCGCGCAGGGCGCACCGTCGCTCTCGTGTTGGTCGCGCTGTTTCTCCTCCTCCTGGGGCCCTTGCACATCCTCTTAGAGACACTTCGCCACGCGCCACCCCGGGATTCAGACGACTCCGAAGGCCGTTGAAGGGCTGGCCCTCCGACTATCGTCGTTCGACTTTCGACTTGACCGCGCCCGGATCGCCGGTCGGCGGCGGGGCGTGATCCGTCGCCGCCGGCGGGCCGAGCAGTTCCGTGAAGATCGGCTTCAACCCGTCGGCCCACACCTGGTAGCCCTGCACCGTCGGGTGGAGCCTGTCGTGCATCATGCCCTCGATCAGCCGGCCGTCCTTGTCGGCCAGCCTGTCGTTCACGTCGAGGACGCGCACCGAACGGCCGTCGGCCAGCTTCGCGATGTTCTCGTTGATCCGCGTGATCTCCGGCAGGACCGCGATGTTGTCGTTGCGCGGGAAGATGGCCGTGAGGACGATGGTCGCGGCCGGGGCCTTCCGACGGCACGTCGCGACGATCGCCTCCAGCCCGCGCGTGATGTCGGCGACCTTCGCGTCGCCGCCAGGCTCGGCGCCAACGTTGTTGGTGCCGGCCAGCACGACGATCACCTTCGGGTTGACGCCGTCCAGCTCGCCGTGCTCCAACCGCCACAGGATGTTCTCGGTGCGGTCGGCGCCCCAGCCGAAGTTGGCCGCGTTCCAACCGAAGAAGTTCTTCGTCCAGTGGGCGAGCAGCTCGGGGTAGTCCGTCGCGCCCCAGCGCCTGGTGATCGAGTCGCCGGCGAAGTAGACGTCGATGCCGCCGGTCTTGGCCTTCTCCACGAGCTGCGCGTGGGCCACCAGCGAGTTCGGATCCGAGCGGGGCGCGGGTCGGTCGGCGGGCCACGGTCCTGGCTGGCCGCGTGTGCCCCAGGAGCCTGTCCGCCCACGGGATGAAGTACTTCCAGTTCGGCCCATCGGTGTGTCCGCCGTCGTGCTGGCGCCATGCCAGCTGGCCATCCAGCAGGCCCACGTTCACGCGCCGGCATCTTCTCGGTCTTGTAGTCGTCGCGACGTCCGAGGTCCTTCGCGCCGAGCAGCCGGAACACGCGGCCCGCCGCCACCGTGGCCATGTAGCTCCCCTGCTGGTCGAGCCACTTCGCGTCGCCCTTCTCCGGCACGCCGTAGCTGATGAAGGTCGGGCGCGGCGCGCACAGCGCGATCAGCTCGTGCGCGTCCACCGGCAGGTCGCCGGCGTTCCTGCTGCCGAAGGCCGCCTCCGACGGCGCCGTACTTCAGGAAGTTGCCGGCCATCCAGTGATACTCGCCCGAGCCCGTCAGGTTCTCGACCGCCTCGCCGAAATTGCGCCGGTGCAGCTTCGCGCCGCCCTCGCCGGACGATCCGACGAGCACCACCGCGAAGCGCGGCTCGAACGCCATCGTTACCAGCGCGGCCTTGCCGTAGCGCGACACGCCGTCGATGCCGACGTGCCTGGCGTCCACCGCCGCGTCGGTCTCGAGATAGTCGAGCGCGCGCGCCGCGCCCCACGCCCAGGCGCGCAGCGACGCCCCAGTCGTCCGGCTTCCGCGGCTGGCCCTTGTTGACCAGGCCGATGATGCCGCGTCGTCAGCCCCGCGCCGTTGTCGGCCTGGATGCTCGCCGGGTTCAGGAACGCGAAGCCCCAGCCGCCGGCGATGAGCTGCTCGGTGGCGGGCGGGTCGGTGCCGAGCGCACCGGGCGGCGGACTGAACCCGGCGCGGCCGGCGGGAGGCGGCGCCGTGCCGAGAGCCTGCCCGAGGGTGCCGCCGCGAAACATGATCATCACCGGCACCGGCCCCTTGACGTCGGCCGGGGTGACGAGCGTCAACTGGATCTCCACGACGATCGCCGGGCAGGCGGAGTTGTCCACGTGGCCAACCACCTGCCGGCCGGCCACCGGGATTCCGCCGATCGTGCCGGCCGCGCGCTCGGCGACCGTCCAGGTCACCTTGGGCACGCTCTGCGGGATTCGGCCGACCACTTCACGCTCGAAGTCCTCGACGATCTCCGGCCGACGCGTGCTGCCACCACGCCGGTCGTCGTCACCTTCGTCCCGCTCTTGAGCGTGAGGACGTCGGGCAGGTTCGGGAACGGGTTGGCGAGCGCCTCGTCGTAGTTGGCGTGATTGGGCGCCTTCTCGTTGCCGCTCGGCCCCGGGCGCAGCGCCTTGATGCCGAGCTGGTCCAGCATGTCCTGGTGGTCCTCGGCGGTCGTCCAGGCTTTCAGCGCCTGGCATGCCGTCCCCTGTTGCGCGAACACGCCCGCTGGAGGCGCGGCCAGCACGACGGCGACCAGGCAGGCAGCCACCGCGGTCCCCGTGACGTTCATCGGATCCTCCAGGTGCTTCCAAACCACTCGTGGGCAGATGCTATCACCGGCTGGGCCCTGGCAGCGCCGCAACCGGGCACGAGAGCCCTCGTCCGGCCAGGGCGTCGGCGTATCATGACGCGATGGACCGCGGGAGGACCGAAGCGGACGGCTCGCTGGGGATCGAGAAGCCGGGCGCGCCAGGCGACGTGCGGCGCTTCTCGCACCAGGCGATGGCGACGATCTTCGAGGTGCACGCGCTGCACCCCGACGCACGTTACGCGGCGCAGGCGGCGCAGGCGGCGTTCGATCTGACGGATCGACTCGAGCGCGAGTTGAGCCGCTTCCTGCCGAACAGCGACATCGGACGCGTCAACCAGCTGAACGCGGGCGAGAGCACGCGGGTCAGTCCCTCCACCCTCGAATGCCTCGTCATCGCGCGGCACGTGTTCGACCTGACCGGCGGCGCCTTCGATGCCTCCATCGGCACGGGGCTGGCGTCGCTCGAGCTCGATGCCGACGAGTTCGTCGTGCGTGCGACCACCGGGGGAGTGCGGGTGGACCTTGGCGCCATCGGCAAGGGCTACGCGATCGATCTGATGGCGGAACTGCTCGAGGAATGGGGCCTCGCGCAGGCGCTCGTCCACGGTGGATTCAGTTCTCTCCTCGCGTTGGAGCCGCCCGCGAACGGCGACGGCTGGCCGCTCACGTTGAGCGATCCGGGTGAGCCCTCCCGTGTGCTCGCCCGCCTGTCGGTGCGGCAGACCGCGTTGGCGGCGTCCGGCGTGCGCAAGCGCGATCACATCGTCGACCCGCTCACGGGGGAACCGGTGCGCGGTCGGCTCGCGGCCTGGGCCGCGCTGCCCCGTCCCGAAGCGGCCAGGGCCGGCGCGTCGGCGGGGGAGGCGCCGCGTCTTGCGGCTGCCGCGGTCGCAGACGCGCTCACAACTGCGTTCATGCTATTGAGCCTCGAGGAGATCGCGGCGCTGTGCGACCGCAGCCCAGGGCTTCAGGCCTGGATTCTCCCGCCCCCCATCCGTCCGCCCGCGGCCTCCCCGCTTCTTCACTTCGGCCGTTCTGCAGACTAGATCGGTCCGGAGGTCAACCCGAGACAGCACCCGCGTTGTGGCACTTCGCAATGCGGCGAATGTATACTTCCACGCGCGGACGCGATGATGTGCGGCTGCATGAAAGCAGGAGACAGCCATGGCTGGCGAGGACGAAAAGGGCAAGGAGAAGCCGCTGCCTGGAGGCGATGGGCCCAGGAAGCTGGACCGGCGTGACGTGCTGAAGGGGCTGTCCACCGTTCCCGCGCTCGGCCTGTTCGGCTACGCGTGGTCGAAGCAGCACCAGTACGAGCAGGCAAAGCAGGAGGACGCCGCCGCCAAGCCGGTCGCCGCCGGCAGCCTGCAGCCGATCAACGTGGCCCTCCTCGGCGCAGGCGCGCAGGGCCAGGTGCTGACCGACGCGATGCTCCGCATCCCGGGCCTGCGGTTTCGCGCCGTGTGCGACATCTGGGAGGAGTACAACCAGAAGCGGGTCGTGAACAGCCTGAAGCGGTTCAAGCACGAGCCCAACGCGTACACCGATTACCGGGAGATGCTCGACAAGGAGAAGGAGCTGGACGCGGTCGTCGTCGCGACGCCCGACTTCTGGCACTCGCAGCACGCGGTCGACTGCCTCCAGGCCGGCAAGCACGTGTACTGCGAGAAGGAGATGTCGAACACCCTCGAGGGCGCGCGGAAGATGGTCGCGGCCGCCCGCGAGACCGGCAAGCACCTGCAGATCGGCCACCAGCGCCGTTCCAATCCCCGCTACCTGCACTGCTACGAGAAGCTCCTCGGCGAGGCGAAGCTGCTCGGCCGCATCGTCACGGTCAAC
This sequence comes from uncultured Acidobacteriota bacterium, assembly GCA_963724775.1. Lineage (GTDB taxonomy): Bacteria > Acidobacteriota > Vicinamibacteria > Vicinamibacterales > Fen-181 > CAVRWB01. The sequence goes on along the minus strand of CAVRWB010000001.1, from coordinate 905,143 downwards.
GGGCAGTGGAACCGCGCGGTCACACCGGATCTCGGCGCCCCGGATCGATACGCGATCCCGGAGCCGCGGCTCAAGCAGTTCGGCTTCAAGAACATGCACCAGTTCCGCAACTGGCGCTGGTACAAGGGCCTCGGCGGCGGGCCCATCGTGGACCTCGGTTCGCACCAGATCGACGTCTACAGCTGGTACCTGGGCGCGAACCCCTCGGCGGTGACGGCCAGCGGGGCGCTCCTCTACTACGACCCAAAGACTCACGAGTGGTACGACACCGTCATGGTGGTCTACGACTACGACACCCCGCTCGGACCGGCGAAGGCGTATTACCAGACGCAGACGACCAACGGCAGCCAGGGCTACTTCGAGAACTTCATGGGCGACCAGGGCACGCTGGTCATCTCCGAGTCGGAGCTGAACTACGGCGGAAAGCTCTATCGCGATCCAAACGCCCCCGCGTGGGACACCTGGGTGCAGAAGGGCTACATCACGCTCCCCAAGGTCCAGGAGGTGAAGTCAAAGGAGGATTCCGGGGCGGTGGCGGACGTGCGCGAGTCGGTCGCGCCGGACGAGCACCACGTGCCTGTCGTCCTGAAGGATCCGTATCACCAGCCGCACCTGCAGAACTTCTTCGACAGCGTGCGCGGCACGGCGAAGCTGAATTGCCCGCCCGACATCGCCTACGAGAGCGCGGTCGCGGTGCTGAAGGTGAACGAGGCGATCGAGGCGAACTCGCGGCTGTCGTTCAAGCCCGAGGACTTCAAAATCTAGCGGAGCATGGACATGGAAGACGGGAAGCTCTCCCGCTCGGCGATGGTCGCGATCACGGCGCTGCGGGTGTTGGTCGGCTGGCACTTCCTTTACGAGGGCATCGCGAAGCTGACGTCGCCCTCGTTCACGGCGGCGGGCTACCTGAAACAGGCGCGCGGCCCGTTCGCCGGCCTGTTCAAGTGGCTGGCCAGCCAACCGAACCTGCTCGCCAATGCCGACCTGATGACGATGTGGGGGCTGACGATCGTCGGCCTGCTGCTGATCCTCGGGCTGTTCACGCGGCTCGCCAGCGTCGGCGGGATCGGGTTCCTCCTGATGTTCTATTTCGCCACGCCGCCGTTTGTCGGCTACTTCTACTCGCTCCCCAGCGAGGGCAGCTACCTGCTCGTGAACAAGAACCTCGTCGAGCTCGGCGCGCTCGTCGTCATCTTCCTGACGGGCAGCGGCCGCTTCGCCGGGTTCGACCGGCTCCTGCACGGCCTCTTCGCCCGGCGAACGCGGCGGGCGCCGCTCGCGGCGGCGTAAACCAGGACGGCCCGCGGGGGCGTAGGGCGGAGCTTCTGCTTCGCCATCGACTCGCGGGGGCGTAGGGGCGAAGCTTCTGCTTCGCCGCGGCAGGTCCACGGCTCCTGGCCGGGTGGCTACTCCCACCACGCGGCCACTATCATGAGAACCCCGACAGCGAAGATCGCGCCACACGACGCGTAGGCCCAGATCAGCCGTTTCCGCGCACGCATGAGATCAGCGTCCGCCTCGCGCCGGCCGCCACGCTGCCAGCGTCGATCGCGTGCGACATGAGAAGGCGCCGGGCCTTGGACGAAATACCCTTCCGGTCCCTCCGTGCGGTTGTCATCCACCTCGTCGCTCATGCCCGCATTCACATCACGATCCCTGCCATCCGAACGGAGTCAAGGAAGTCGACGGAGTCAACGGAGTCGACGGAGTCAACGGAGTCGACGGAGTCGACGGAGTCAACGGAGTTACGGAGTCGGGGAGTCGACGAGTTTGCCAAAGTCAACAAAGTCGACGGAGTCAACAAAGCAAGGGTGTAGGTCACCGCTTGTCGCGCTTGGGATTCCGGCGAACTGGGGACAAGTGGCGGGCCTATCGGTGGACTGCCGGTGATCGCCGACGGTGGTCTTGGTCGGCTGCCGGCTGCTCACCATTGGATCCGACGCCCTCGCCGAGCCGGACTCTACGAGCCCAGGTCCGCCCTTACCTCTTCTTCGTTGCCTTCCGCGCCGACGTCTTCTTGGCCGGGACCTTGCCGCCGGCGGCCCGCGCCTCCGAGAGGCCGATGGCGATCGCCTGTTTCCGGCTGGTGACCGTCTTGCCCGAGCCTCCGCTCTTCAGCGTTCCCTTCTTGCGCTCGTGCATCACCTTTTCGACCTTTTCGGACGCCTTCTTCCCATACTTGGCCATTCGTGGTGCTCCCTTGAACGATCGGCAGCGACGTGCCGGCTCGATGTCGGACCACGCAATCACCGTGCCCAAGTGTCCCTCGCGCCTCACAGCCACTGCTTCAGGAAGCCAACAATCGCTTCGCGCCCCTCGGGCGTCTCCTGGTGAGCCACGTCGTAGCGCAGCAGCTTCCATCGTTCGAGATGACCCTGCCGCGCGTATTCGGCGGAGAGCTCGCGGTCGATCCGATCCACGCCATCGAGCGGGGTGAGCGCGTCGCGCAGGCCGATCAGCCCGAGGTGCGGCCGCGGCGCGATGAGGGCGTTGATCTGCGATGTGGTGAAGTGCTTCAGGAGGGCAGGCACGTAGTAGTACACGCCGTGATGACCGAGCCCCTTCGCCGCGACGAGGCTGTCGAAGTCCGTGAGACAGTTGATGTCGACCGTCACCTTGACGCGTTCGTCGAGCGCCGCCAGCCACCAGGCCATCGTGCTGCCCATCGACATGCCCAGCGTCCCCACGCGCTGCGGATCCACGTCGGGCCGCTGCAGCAGCACATCCAAGGCGCGAAGGCTGTCGTAGACCATCATGCCCCACAGGACCTGGCCTCTCCAGAGCATCAGCTTGAACATGTCCAGCTCGGACGTGTGGCTGCGCTCGCCGAAGATCCAGTGGTCGATCGCCAGCGCGACAAAGCCGAGATCGGTCAACTCCTTCGCATACGGCTTCGGCTGCAGGTAGCTGCGGCCCTCTATGAACTCCTTCTTGCCGATCGTGTAGCCGCCGCCGTGCGAATGGTTGAAGAGCACGGCTGGAAGCCGGCCCGTCGCGGCACGCGGGCGGGCGACATAGGCCGGCACCGGCTCGATGCCATTGAGATCCAGCACCCAGGTCTCGAGAATGTAGCCGTCGTGCTCGGCCTCCGCCGTCTTGCGCCCGGACACCGGGCGCGCCCGGTCCGGCAAGTCTCCGAGCAGTGCGTACAGCTCCGCCCGTCGGCCGGCCGGTGTTGCCGAACGCCCTCCCGCGCCTGCCTGCGACAGGGACACGGCCCCTGCCACCGGAGCGAGCGCACCCAACGTCAGCACATCGCGTCGCCGCACTTGCCGGGTGTCCATAGCCGCTTCCATGTTTCTTGTTCTACCCTCCGCGTTCTACCTTCTACCTTCTACCTTCTCGTTCACGACAAGTCCAGTTCCGTCTATGCCTTCCGAACGGATCTGGATGCGTGGTTCCGGCAGCGGACCCTGCGCCTTGGCGGTGAAGCCGCAGGACAGCCGCCGGCAGACGAGGCCCCGTCGTCGCGGCCTGACCTCATTCCCGGCATTCAGGACACCTCGCCCGTCGCCGCCCCGCCGATGCCCTCGACACGACGGCGTCGTTCGGTCTTGCTGTGGGCGCTGCCCGCGGTCGCGGTTCTCGGCACTCTCGGCATCACGGCCTGGCTCCTGCACCGAGCCGACTACTTCTGGGCGAGCCCCATCGCGGGCGTGCACTTCCAGTTGCTCACGGACTTCGACGGGGCCGAGCGCGCGGCGGCCCTGTCGCGCGACGGGCGGCTGGTGGCGTTTCTTTCCGATCGCGAAGGCCAGACGGATGTATGGATGACCCAGCTCGGCACCGGGGAGGTCCATACCTGGCTTCACTGCCTGGATGTTGAGCGGGATATCGTCCACCGCCTGACTTCGGGCATCGACCGGTTCACGTCGCTTGCGGCGAGCGCCGACGGCCGCCGGCTGGTGGCGACACTCGCCAACGAGAAACAGACGCTCTGGCGCCTGTCGATCGGCGACGCGCCCGTCGATGCATCAGCCGCCCGCCGCATCTCCCTGACCACCGGTGGCGCCTTCTCCCCGCGGCTCGGTCCGGGCTACCTGCTCTACGTCTCGTCGATCGGGGCAGGCGACGCGATCTGGAAGCTCGCAGACGGAAGATCGACCCAGTTGTGGAGCGCGCCCGGGGTGCGCGTCATCGGCAGTCCTGCCATCGCGCCCGACGGACGCGTGGCGTTTTCGACCGACGAGAGCGGGAAGATGCAGTTGCGCGTCATGAACGGCGACGGCACGCACGCTCGCGTGGTCGCCGAATCGCTGGATGTTCGGGGCTCCCCGGCGTGGGCGCCCGACGGCCGGTCGATTACATGCGCAGCGAGCGATGCGGGGGTCCCTCGGCTCGTCGCGGTGGCGGTCGACGGCCGCTCGGTGGTTCGGTTGCTGCGCGACTGCTCGGTCGACCCCGTGTGGTCACCGGACGGGCGATTCGTCGTCTACTCGGGGCCTGATATCGGCACCACGTTCCGGCTCCAGGCCGTCCGCCCCGAAGGGGGGTCATACCCGCTGCCGAGTGTCGCGCTGACTCGCGGTGCCAGGCCTCTTCGCTTCCTGCCCGGACGAGGGACGCTGGTCGTGCTTCGAGGGGAGATGCAGCACAAGAACCTCTGGCTGATCGACCTCGAGAGTGGCGCCGAGCGTCAGCTCACGAACCTGCCCCCGGACTTCAACGTGAGGAACTTCGACGTCTCGCCAGACGGTCGTGAGGTTGTCCTGGAACGCGTCCAGGAGCATTCCGATATCGTCCTGCTCGACCTGTCTCGACGATGATGGCGTCGCGTGCCGAATGCTATGATCACAGCCGCAACAACGACTGATAGCCCGGCCGGCCGGCACGGAGGTGTGATGCGTTCGATGGTCGTGAGAGTCGTGCTGGCGGTAGTGGCCGCCGCGCTGAGTGCGAGCCCGGCGATGGCGCAGGGGATCACCGCGAAGCAGGCCGATGAGATGTTGAAGGAGCTCCGCGCCATCCGCCAGGCGCTCGAGCGGGTCACGCCGCCGCCCGGCAGCCGGCCTGCCGCCGTACCTGGGCCTCCTCCTTCGGTGACGCTGCCCACCGTATCGGGCCAGGCGATGGGCCGTCCGGATGCCCCGTTGACGATGGTCGAGTTCACCGACCTGCAGTGCCCGTTCTGCAAGCGGTTTCACGACGCGATCTTCGAGCGCATCAAGACCGAGTACATCGACAAGGGGCTGCTGCGGTTCGTCACGCGCGACTTTCCCCTCGATATGCACGCTCACGCGGCCCTCGCGGCCCGCGCGTCCCGGTGCGCCGGGGAACAGGATCACTTCTGGGATTTCCGCGCGACCCTCCTCGCCAACTCCGCCAGGCTGTCGCCGGATCTGATCAACGCTGCTGCGGGCGCCGCCAAGATGGACATGAAAGCCTTCGGCACCTGCCTCGACAGCACGGCTACGAGGGAGGCGCTGCAGCGGGACCTCGCAGACGGCCAGGCGGCCGGCGTCGAGGGAACACCGACCTTCATCGTCGGCCGCACCCAGGCCCAGGGGCTGGAAGGTGTTCGCGTGGCCGGCGCGCTGCCCTTCGAGAACTTCGACGCGATGTTCAAGGAGTTGCTGGCGCAAGCCGCACCCAAGCGGTAAGCCCAGCCCCACGCTGCCCGCTGTGCAGGCTTCGCGCTGGCCGCCCTGAAGCCCTGTCCTAACGGCCTCAACCCTCGTCCTGCGGCCCGGTGTAAGATGTCTGCTCCATGAAGAGCGTCCTCCTGATTGCCGTCGTTCTGAGTGCCGCCGGCCTCTCTGCGTGCGCGGCCAAACCGACCGAGGCGAAGAAGGAACCGCCCGCGGCCACGCCGGCCGCCGCACCCAGCGGATCGCCGCAGTTGCTCGCGCTGCTTCCCGCAAACAGCGAGGTGGCGGGATGGACGTCGTCCCGGCCGCCGCGATCGTTCAACGCCGAGAACCTGTGGGAACTGATCGATGGCGCGGCCGACGGGTTCGTCACCTACGGCGTCCAGGAGGTCGTGACGGCTGAGTACTCGCAGGCGGGAACCGGGTACCAGGCAGTGATCGAGCTCTACCAGATGAAGGACCCGCTCAACGCCTACGGCAAGTACTCCGAGGAGCGGAACCCGGAGTACCAATTCCTGCAGGTCGGAAACGAGGGATACTCCGGCGGCACGTCGCTGAACTTCTGGACCGGACCCTACTACGTGAAGATGACGGCCTTCGAAGAGAAGGATCCCATCAAGCAGGAACTGCTGAAGCTCGCACAATCGGTGGCGGGCAAGGTGACGACGCCTGGCGCCGAGCCGCGCGAGGTGTCGTACTTCCCGAAAGAGAATCAGCTGCCGCACACGACGCTCTTCATCCCGAAGGATGTCCTGGCGCAGAGCTACTTCACCAATGGCTTCCAGGCGCTGTACAAGGCGGGCGCGAAACAATCGAAGCTCATCGTGGTCGGCCTGGAAAGCGAGGCGGCAGCCCGGAGTGCGTTGGGGCGTTACCGCGAGTTCGTGACGAAGGGCGGGAAGGGTGTAAGGGCCGTCGCCTCGCCGGGGGATGGGGGCTTTGCCGGCAACGACAGCTTCTACGGCAACCTGTCAGCCGTTCGAGCGGGAAAGCACATCGTCGTCGCGCTCGGGACAGTGACCGAAGACGCCGGCAAGAAGCAGATTGCGGACGTGGTCCGGAACCTCAAGTAGCCCGCCAATCGCCAATCGCCAATCCGTCGTCAACCGTTAAGCGTTAACCGTCAACCGTTGAACGCTCGACGGTCGACGGTCAACGGTCAACGTGAGTGCCCCCACCTTTTCGTCGTAGCCCCTAGCACTCTAGCCTCTAGACATACATCATCTTCAAGTCCGCCACCCTCTCAGCGATCCGCACGTTGTTGGCACAGCGCGCGGAACACGGCCCGCACTCCGCGCAGTTCGCCAGGCTCACCCGCGCGGGGATCTCCTCGAACGTTGCTCGCGCCTGCTCGAAGTTGGCGTAGCTTGCCGCGTACATGTGCGTCCGCATCAGCGTCGGGATGTCCACGCCTCTCGGGCAGGTCGGCAGGCAGGTGCCGCACTGCTTGCAGAAGTCGAGCGCGAGTTGGACGTTCTTGTCGGCCAGCCAGCTCTTCTCCTCGGTCGTGTAGTCCAGACCCGAGGCGACGGAGAAGCTCTCGGCGAGCTGGTCGGAGTTGGTGAACCCGGGAACCGCTGTTGCGATCTCGGTGTGGCGAAGCACCCACTTCAGCATGGCCGTCTGGTTCAACGCACCCAGCGTCTTGGCCCGGCCGCCGGTCTGGGTCTTCATGGCAATTACGCCCACGCCCTTGTCCGCGGCAGCCTTGATCGACGCCAGGACGTCCGCGTCCCCGGCGTTCGTCACGTTGAACCCGGCGAGGACGACGTCGTAGGTCCCGGTGTCGGCCGCGCTCTTCAGCACGCCCGCCTGGCCGGCGTGCGTGGACACGCCGATGAAGCGCGCCGTCTTCTGCTGCTTGAGCTCCTTCAGCGCCGCGACCGCCTCGGGGTGGTTCATCTGCTCGACCGACGGCTGATGAATCAGCAGGATGTCCACGTACTTGGTCTGGAGGCGCTCGAGACAGCCGGCGAAGTCGGCGACGAACTTGGCCTTGATCTCGCCGGCAGGCACGCGAGGGAACGGAATCTTCGTCTGGATGATGACCTTCTCGCGGACGCCGAGCTGCGAGACGACGTCGCCGATCATCCGCTCGTTTCGTCCCTGCTGATACCCCAGCGCCGTGTCGAAGAGCCGGACGCCCGACTCGTACGCCTGTTTCAGCAATTCCGGGTTGTTGGCGTTCATTACCCCCATGCTGACGACCGGCAGCCTCAGGCCGGTGCGACCCAGCGTTCGCTGGATGACGGCCTTGCCTTTCGGCGGTGCGCCTGGCGACTGCCACTCCGCCGTCCACGGCCCGCGCCACCCGGCGGCGCCAACGGATGCCAGCGCGAACGACGTCTGGGACAAGAACTGCCGCCTGTTTCTCTTCGGCCTGTCAGAGGACATGATGCCGTTCCCTGTTCCGATGTTACCGTCCATGGGGATGCCGCGCCTCGGCGGGCGAGGGGCTGCGCTCCCGGCGGGCTCCCGTGTTCCGCGTAAGTGAACCACGAGTCGAGGGCGCGGGCAACGCCCTTTATTGATGTGGACACCTACAAGACGGCGCCGCCAGCCGGCAGCGAATCGAACGATGCCTCGGTGCTGCTGTCGCTCGTGTTCAAGTGCTGAGATCGCGCATCCGCGAACGTCGGCCGTCGGGCTCCGGTACACGCGCCCGCGTCGTGCCGGGGCGCTCGTGCGCGAGCCGCGAGAACCGGGGTCCGCTTGACAGCCGCGGCGGCCTCCGGCGAATCTGGCCTCGGGGAGGATTCGCATGCCGACAATCGGTCTCATCGGTGCCGGCCACATCGGAAGCCAGGTGGCGCGCCTCGCCGTGGCGAACGGCTACGACGTCGTCGTCAGCAACTCGCGGGGACCGGGATCCTTGTCCTCGCTCGTCGCGGAGCTCGGGCCCAGGGCCTGCGCGGCCACGCCGGCGGAGGCCGCGAAGGCGGGGGAGATCGTCGTCGTGACCATCCCGCTCAAGAGCTACAGGAGCGTGCCGGTCGAGCCGTTGCGGGGCAAGACCGTCATCGACACCAACAACTACTACCCGCAGCGGGACGGCCAGATCCCCGAGCTGGACAACGAATCGACCACCACCTCCGAGCTGCTGCAGCAGCACCTGCCCGAGTCGAAGGTCGTCAAGGCGTTCAATCACATCTACGCCGCGCAGTTGACCTCGGACGGAACGCCGGCAGGGACGCCGAACCGCCGCGCCCTGGTGATTGCCGGCGACGACGCGGACGCGAAGGCGACGGTGACCCGCCTGCTCGATCAGTTTGGCTTCGATACCGTCGATGCCGGCCCTCTGAAGGAGGGCTGGCGCATCCAGCGCGACACACCAGGATACGGGCCTCGCCGCAACGCCGAGGAACTGCGCCGCGACCTGGCCGCTGCCCTGCGGTACGCCGATCAGCGGCGAAACGCCTGACACTCCGTCGCCAGCTGAGTTCGGACTGGTCCGCGCCGCGACTTTGTGGGAGACTCGTCACCGCACGAGGAAGCGAGGGTGTGCGATGAGGGATCGACTGGTCGCGGTCGTCTGGCGGGACCCCAGGGTGGACCAGGCCAATACCTACACTCGCGACGAGATCGCGGTCCGGGCGTTACCCTACTTCACGACGTTCGGGCTTCTCGCCCGTGACGACGAGGAAGTCGTGGCCGTCGCCGCCGAACAGGGTGAGGACGGGTCGTTCCGGGGGGTGACCTACATCCTGCGCCCGCTCGTGAAGGCGATCATCCCGATCTGCGCATGGCCGAAGGGCCCTCGCCGGGTTCGCGGCCCGCGGACGGCCGCCGCTCCGGCCGCCGTCTCCCCGTCCCCTGATCTGGGCGATATCGATCGGATCGATTAACCGGCCGCGGCACGGTTGACTAATTTCAGCCGATTGCCGGCCGAAGTCTGCCCAGGTGGCGCTCTTTCAGCGGCGGCACCCCGGTAGCCGGCTATCTGGGGCCCCTGCCTGTTAGCATCTCAATTGCACAGTGTGAATACTTACCCGCAGGGCGGAGCTGAAGCCCGCCCCGCCCTCGGCGGATCTGAAGATCGGCCCCACGCGTCCGCAATATCCGCTCGGCCCTCCGTCCGGCATCGCACCCGCGCAAGGTCCTTGACACGCGATGAAGCCCGCAGTCGAACACAGCAGGAGGAGCCTATGACAGCGATCGGCGTTCGGCGACTCGTTCGCGGCGGATGCACTGTCCTCATCTGCGTTGCATTGCTGGCGCTCACGGTGTTGACCGGTCCGCCGGCCGCCGCGCGCGCGCCGTTCCCGGCCTTCATCCCGATCGCCGACACCCCGTCCGGCGTTGCCGTGAACAAGCGTGGCGATGTGTACGTGAGCGTGCGGCAGGGAACCAGGGGCGTCATCTGGAAATACACCCTCGACGGCATGACGAAGTTCGTAGCGGACATCGGCGAGGCGGTGATCTACGGGCTCGCTGTCAAATCCAACGGCGACCTGTATGCCGCAATGGCGACCGGCCCCGACCAGGGAGTCTACCGGGTGGATCCGAAAGGCAACGTTGAGCTCCTGCCAGGCTCCGACCAGATCGTCTTCCCGAACGGGCTCGCCTTCGACGACCGCGGCAACCTCTACGTCACCGAGTCGTTTTCGGGTTCGCCTGCCGCCTACGGTCCGGGCGGGATCTGGCGGATCCCGGCGGGAGGGGGCGAGGCGGAACTCTGGGTTCGGGACACGCTGCTGACGGGCGTTGGCATCCTGGGCAAGCCCCCGAGCCCGGTGGGCGCGAACGGGATCGGCTACTTCCACGGCGACCTGTACGTCACCAACACCGACAAGGGGCTTGTCCTGAAGATCGCGGTGACACAGGACGGCAGCGCCGGGCCCGTGGACCTGTCGAAGAGGCTCGAAGAAGTGGAGGAATCACCGCTGGCCCACTCTCCCTTTCCGATCATGCCCGATGGGCTCGCCGTCGACGTCTACGGCAACGTGTACGTGACCGTTCTCACGCGGAACGCGGTTGTCCGGATCAATGCGGTGGACGGCACGCAGGAGAGCATTGCCGTTCTTGGATCGCCGGGTCCGGTGCCGTCGGCTCCGTTCGACACGCCGGCCAGCCTGGCCTTCGGCACGGGGGCTGGCGAGCAGCAGAACCTCTTCGTCACCAACCTCGGATTGATGGTGGCGTTCGTGCCGGGGCCGGCGTGGCCCGGGCGGGCGCTGGTCAAGGTCGCTGCGGGCGCACCCGGCCGGCCGCTGCACTGATGGCTCGACCTGAGAGGCCGGCCAGCCACGCCGGCCTCTCCACTTGCAGCTCGCAGTACGTCGCCGCCCTCCGTTCAGCTCACCTTCTCCAGGGTGTCGGTCAGCTCGAGGTACGCGGCGTCGCCGGAGCCGCCAGACGCGAGCCAGTCGCGGAGGGCCGACATGACCCGGCGCGCCGTCTCGTTGTGGCTGATCTCCGGATCGGCACCGTATCGTGACGTGAGTCACGCGCGGCCCAACCACGACGCATTCCACCATCCAGTCACGCTCGACGCGCGACACCTCGACGAAGTACACCTCCCACGTGTGCCTGCCTGCGGTCAGGGTGCCATGGAAGCGTGATTGGTCCAGACGGGATTGCCACCGCGGTTGAAGCATGACGGTCTCCTGGATGACGGGTTCACGGCCGCGCGTCGATTCACTCGTACGACGAGCCGCACGTGACGATTCCGTTGCGGCGGTGTGACAAAAGTGCGGTGGGTGTTGGGAGAACAGGTAGGCGTGTCGATCGCGTCGACTGGCGGGACTCCGTCGACTGGCTAGACTCCGTCGACTCCGTTGACTCCGTCGACTATCTTCTCATCCCCCGATCTCATCGAACCGCACCGACCGCGTGTCGCGTTCCTTCCCGGTCGGCACCGTCAACGGGCCGTAGAGTTCCGGGCGCCGGGTGGCGATCCACCGGCTGCCCGTCGAGTGTTCCAGCAGCGACGCATCCAGGTCCGCCATGACGATCGCGTCATCCGCCTTCCACGTCTCCGCGAGGATGCGGCCGTACGGGTCGAGGATCATCGCGTTGCCCGTCCGCACTTCATCGTCGTCGATGCCGACGCCGTTGCTGAACACGACGAACATCCCGTTGTCGTGCGCGCGCGACGGGAGCCAGCGCATCAGCCACGCCCGCCCCTTGTCCCCTCTGAGCTCCGCCTCGATCGTCTGCGGGTTGGTATGCCGCGCTTCCCAGGCGCCGCGGTCGATGACACCCATCTGGTGAGGGTTCTTCGAGGCGCACCCGCCGGTCTGGTGCGGCGCGAGGAGAATCTCGGCGCCCCTCAGCGCGTTGATCCGGACGTTCTCGTTGATGTTGCAGTCGTAGCAGATCAGCACGCCCACGCGGCAGCCGTGCGGCGTGTCGAAGACGGTGAACTCGGACCCGGGGACGATGTGGTCGCTCTCGAACGCATGGATCTTCCGGTGCCGCCGCCAGTTCCCGTCGGGCATCGCCACCACGTAGCTGTTGTGCAGCACGCCCTCGCCATCGATCTCGATCAGCCCGGCGCCGATGGTCATCGCGTGAATGCGCGACAGGTCGAGGAGCGCGCGGGTGGAGGGTCCTTCGGGAACCGGCTCGGCGAGCGCCAGCAACTCGGCGCGCGCGAGATTCCTCAAGAACCAGTAGCCCGTGATGCAGCACTCGGGGAACGCGACGATCTCCACGTGCTCTCCGGCCGCCTGCCGAACGAACTGCCGGACCTTCCCCAGGTTCGCGGCCTTGTTGCCCGCGGCGTGTTCGAGCTGGACCGAGGCGACCCGTATGTTGCGCATACGGGTTGATGATACGCTCGTCCGCGCCGCGGAGCGCCACGCGGCCGTTGCGGATCGCCGTTGGTCCTGCTACCGTCACCCGCATGTCCCTCGTCTCGGGGCGCCAGCCCGGTCGTTCACTCGTCCCCAAGAGCCCGATCCGCGGCCTCCGGTGGTACATCGGGGGCCTCTTCTTCCTCTCGACCGTCATCAACTACATCGACCGGCAGACGCTCTCCGTCCTCGCGCCGTATCTCAAGACGCAGTTCACGTGGACCAACGCGGACTTCGCGCTCGTCGTCATCTCGTTCCGCGTGGCGTATGCCGTCGGCCAGACGGGGTCAGGGCAACTGCTGGATCGCGTGGGCACTCGCAAGGGCCTGACGCTCGGTGTCGGCTTCTACTCGTTCGCGGCGATGCTGACGTCCCTGGCGTCCGGCCTCCGGTCGTTCTGCTTCTTCCGCTTCCTGCTCGGCGCGGGTGAGTCGGCAAACTGGCCGGGTGCGACCAAGGGCGTGTCGGAGTGGTTCCCGCGGCGCGAAAGCGGGTGGGCCGTCGCGCTCTTCGACAGCGGATCGTCGATCGGCGGTGCGCTCGCGCCGCTGATCGTTCTCTGGATCTTCCATGTCTTCGGCAGCTGGCGCCCGGCGTTCATCATCACCGGCGCTCTCGGCATCGGCTGGCTGCTCCTGTTCCGCTGGTTCTACCATCCTCCCGAAACGCATCCCCGCTTGTCCGAGGAGGAGCGCGCCTATATCCTCGCGGATCGCGCGGACCGGCAGGGCGCGACCGAACGCGAGTCGCCGCGCCTGCCCGCCCGCATGCTCCTGCGCCTGCCGCAGACGTGGGGCGTCATTCTCGCCAAGACGCTCACCGACCCCGTCTGGTTCTTCATCACCGACTGGTTCGCCATCTACCTGGTCTCGCGAGGCTTCCGCCTCGAGGACAGCCTGTTCGCCTTCTGGGTGCCGTTTCTCGCGGCCGACGCCGGCAACTTCCTGGCTGGCGGCGTGTCGAGCGCGCTGATCAAGCGAGGCTGGCGCGTGGGCGCCGCCCGCAAGACGGTCATCGTTGTCTGCGCGCTCGGCATGACCTTCATCGCGGCAGGTGTGGTGCTCACGAATCTCTGGTGGCTGACGGCGTGCTTCGCGATCTCGACCCTCTCGTACGCCGCGCTGTCCACGATGGTCCTCAACCTGCCCGCAGACATCTACCCGACGCACTCCGTTGCCTCCGTGAGCGGCATGAGCGGGACGGGCGCGGGCATCGGCACGATCGCGGCGACGTACCTGACCGGCCTCGTCGCCGACAAGTACTCGTTCGCGCCGGTTCTCGTCGCGGCGAGCGTGGTGCCGCTCGTCGCGGCGCTGTTCGTGGTCGCGCTCGTCCGGAATACGCGCGCGAGCGGCGAGATCATCAACAGAATCTGAGTCGCATCATGATCGCCCACACCACACCTCGCATCCCACGCCGTCATTTCCTTGCCGTTCCGATGATGGCTGCCTTCTCGACTGCGTCGTCTGGCGCGTCTCCGGGCGCGTCGCAGGCCCCGGCCCCTCGCCGCCGGTTCACCCACCCGGGATTCCTGGACCTCCAGGTCAACGGCTTCGCAGGTGTCGACTTCAACGACCCGTCCACGACGCCCGGCCAGGTGCATCACGCCCTCGACGTGATGAGAGCGCATGGCGTCACGCAGGCCCTGCCGACGTTGATCTCCGCGCCGTTCGCGAGATTCGCACGCTGTGCGAAGACGCTGCTGGACGCCAACGCCAGGGCGATCGCCGGGATCCACATGGAGGGCCCGTATATCTCACCCGAGGACGGGCCGCGCGGCGCGCACCGGCGCGAAGACACGGCGCCCGCGTCGATCGAGGATTTCAAGCGGCGGCAGGATGCGGCGGGCGGACGCATCCGCCTCGTGACGCTGGCGCCAGAGGTGTCCGGCGCGATGGCGCTGGCCGAGTACCTGCGGTCGAGCGGCATCCGCGTCGCGATCGGTCACACGGCGGCGACGCCCGAGCAGATTCGCGACGCGGTGCGTGCCGGCGCCACGCTGTCCACTCACCTCGGCAACGGGTGCGCGCAGGTTCTGCCGCGGCATCCGAACTTCCTCTGGGAGCAGTTGGCCGCCGACGATCTCGTCGCCTCGCTCATCGTGGACGGGCACCACCTGCCCCCCGCGACCGTCAAGGCGATGGTCCGTGCGAAGACAGCCGAGCGCGTCGTCCTCGTGACCGATGCCATCGCGGCTGCGGGCCAGCCTCCCGGCGAGTACCAGCTCGGAGAGCTGCGGGTCAGGCTCGACGAGCAGGGGCGCGTCGCCGCCCCGGGCCAGTCGAACCTCGCCGGATCCGCGCTCTCGATGGACCGCGCGATCGGAAACATGGTGCGCTTTGCCGGTGTCTCGCTCGACGACGCGCTGGCGATGGCGTCCACGCGCCCGGCCGCATACCTGGGCATCCCTCCCGCAGGCACACTGGACCTCGAATGGGATTCGGACACCTTCACGCTGCGGGTCGTGCTCTTGTAAGGGATCACTACAACTCGTAGGCGTTCCCACTGCACAGCCGGTCTTGCCGGCACCCGCAACCCCGCGCGGCGGGCCCACCCTCCACGGCAGCTAACATCCGTGCGCTCTTTCTCTTAGCGCCCGCGGCCCCCTCCCGTGCGGCGATTACCGCTGAGTCTGGCGTTCGTCTTGCAGAACGGCCGCCCATCGACGAGCACTTTCAAGGAGGGGGCTATTTGAGCGGTCAGCGCGAATCGTGGCGTCGCCTCGTCGCGGTCGTCACGGCAACCGCCACATGTCTCGCCATTGTTGGTTTGGTGGCCGGGGGCATCTGGTTCCTCGAGAGGGCCCGCGGCCTCGAGCGGACTCAGGATGTCCGAATCTCGCAAGACCCTCCGGCATCGCCGGCCTCGTTGGTTCCCACCTCACACCGGGCCGCGTCCGTCGAGCGCCACGAACCAGCGTTCACGAGGACGTCGCTTCGAATTCCCCCACCCGTGCGTCGCCGCATCGCGGCGTACGAGGATGCCGTCGCCGCCGTCATGTCTGCCAACTTCCCGTTCCGCCGCGCGGTGCTCCGCGCGGCAAAGCGCCACGAGGTCGACCCGCACCTGGTCTTCGCCATCATCGCCTCCGAGTCGCGCGGCGATCCCGAGGCCGTCTCGCCGTCCGGCGCCATCGGGTTGATGCAGTTGATGCCGACCACCGCGGACGAACTGGGCGTGGACCCCTGGAAGCCCGAAGAGAACATCGACGGCGCGGTCCGCTACCTCGCGCTGCTGCTGCAGCAGTTCGGGTCCGTGGACCTCTCCCTCGTGGCGTACAACGCGGGCCCGGGCTTCGCGGAACGCTATCGCCAGGGGGAAGTGGACCTCGGCGCGGAAACGCGCGGCTTCATCATGAGGGTTGCAGGACTGCAGTAGGCGAAGCCCTGAGTGGCACATCCGCCATCGAAAACCGAAAAATCGAAAAATCGAGAAATCTTGAAGATCGAGGCGCGGCCATGGGGACCTACATCATGTTCGGCCGGTACTCGCACGACGGGATGCGGGGCGCGAGCGCTGCCCGCACCGGCGAGGCCACGGCGCTGCTGGAGAAGTGCGGCGGGCAGGTGAAGGCGGCCTACGCGCTCCTCGGCCGCACGGACCTCATGGTCATCGTGGACTTCCCCGGTACCGAGGAGGCGATGAAGGCGTCGGTGGCGCTGGCGAAGCTGACCGGTGTCGCCTTCACCACCTCGCCGGCCGTCGCCGTCGACGAGTTCGACAAGTTGTTCGACTAGCCGGCCAGGCGCTGCCGCGGGGCCCGGTCGACGCTACCGCGCCGACGCGCCGGCCATCAGGCGCTCCAACTGGATGCGATGGCGCATCGGGTGGACGATCGCGTGCTCGAGCATCTGCTCGATGTTGTAGTCCTCGCCCCAGCGCGACTTGAAGATGGCGGGCGCGAGCTCGGCGTCCTCGAGCAGGGCGAGATGACGCCGCCACGCCGCGAGCACCTCGTCGAGAAACGCGCGCCCCTTGCCGGCCACGCTCACCGTGTCGTTGTCCAGGTCGATGTCGTTCACCGGGCGCCCGACGTTCTCGCCAATCCACGTGAGGTAGTTGCGCGCGGCGCGCATGACGTGACCACCGAGGTGATCCGCCGACGCGTAGTTCGGGTCCGTCGTGCCGGGCAGGCCGATCCCCGTCGCGCGGAACGCCTGCCACACCTCGAAGAACCGCTGCATCTCGATCTCGTGCAGTTCCACGCAGCTTCGGACCGCGTTGCTCTTGAACATCGCCGATCCTCCTCGCCACACGATACCACCTGCGCTTCGGCTCGGGCGGCGGCGCTTGACAGTCCCGCTGCTATCGCCCGCCCACGATCTTGACCACCAAGATCACCAAGAGCACCAAGAGGGACAGTCACGACTGTCGAGGACCGACATCTGGACCACGAAGTTCACAAAGAACACGAAGAAAGACAGCCGTCATGTTTCTAGCATGAGTTCGAGCAAGGGCAGGTGGTGCGGTCTTCGCCGACCGGCCACCGGCAAGATCCTCTGGTGGCCGGGCCGGCCGCGAGAGCGCGAAAGCGCCAGGCGAGAGAGGGCATCCGAACATCGGCCTTTCTCGCCTGGCGCTTTCGCCCTCTCGCGTGCGCCGCTTCGCGGCGCCGAAGACCGCAGGCGGCGGGGCTGCCTTCGTGTCCTTCGCTGCCTTCGTGGTTTCATATCGTGGACAAACGACAGTGGGACGCGGTGAACTCTTGCTCGCATCGGGCCCGAAAGGCCGGCAATGTGGAGCTGGCGCAAGGCGGCAGGAACGATGCAGGAACCGGCCGACGGAGGTGTAGATGGCGAAGCGTGCAGCCAGCGACCCACACGATGCCGCACTGCGTGATCACCTGGTTTACCTCTTGAGTGGCGGCGGCGCGCACATCGGCTTCGACGAGGCGACCCGGGGCATCCCGGCGGACGCTCGCGGCAAGGCGCCGAGGGGCCTGCCGTACTCACCCTGGCAGGTGATCGAGCACCTGCGCCTGGCGCAGAGCGACATCCTCGAGTTCAGCCGGGACCGGGGCCACGTGTCGCCCGACTGGCCTGCCGGCTACTGGCCGCCACGCGCCGCGCCCCCAAGCGAGGCGGCATGGCGGAAGAGCCTGGCCGCGTTCCGACAGGATTTGAAAGCCATGGAGGACCTGGTGCGGGACCCGGCCACCGACCTCTACTCCCGCATTCCATGGGGCGATGGTCAGACGATCTTGCGCGAGGCGCTGCTCGTCGCCGATCACAATGCCTACCACCTGGGAGAGCTGATCGTCGTCCGGCGGCTGCTCGGCGCCTGGCGCTGACGCCTGCCCGCCCGTGAGACCTTCCCGGTCGATGCCGGTAGTACCCCCGGGAGGTGGCGGCTGCCTGGCGGCATGGGTTCTGAGCCGGCCCTCCTTGGGTCATGACCGCCGCTCGCTGTCCAGGGCGCGCATCTGGTTGGGGTCATACCGGGTGCCTGCGGTTGCGTCGCGCGGAACGGCGGCTTCGAGCCGCGCGAGGTCGTCGGCGTCCAGGCGAACGTCCAACGCGCCAAGCGCTTCCGCCAGGCGGTCGCGCCGCCGGGCGCCGACCAGCGGGACGATGTCGCGGCCGCGGGAGAGCACCCAGGCGATGGCGAGTTGCGCGACGCTCTTGTCCTTGCCGGCCGCGACTCCGCGCAGCGCTTCGACGAGCGCCAGGTTGCGGTCGAGGTTCTCGCCCGTGAAGCGCGGCAAGTGCTGGCGAAGGTCCCCGGAGGTTGGCCGGCGCTCCGCGGACCAGTGGCCGCTCAGCAGTCCGCGAGACAGCACGCCGTACGCGGTGATTCCCACCCCCAGTTCGCGGGCCGCCGGCAGGATGGCGTCCTCGATCCCGCGCGACATCAGCGAGTACTCGATCTGCAGGTCCGCGACCGGGTGAACCTTGTGTGCCCGGCGCAGCGTGTCGGCGCCGACCTCGGACAGGCCGACGTGCCGGACGTAACCGGCCTTGATCATGTCGGCGATTGCGCCGACGGTGTCTTCGATCGGTACCGCCGGATCGAGCCGGCCAGGCCGGTAGATGTCGATGTAATCAGTGGCCAGCCGCCGCAGCGTATAGGCCAGGAACGTCCGCACCGCCGCAGGCCGCGTGTCGACCCCGACCCACGCGCCGGCCGGGTCGCGCAGCGCGCCGAACTTCACACTGAGCACGACGCGGTCGCGCGGCCGGCCCTCGAGCGCGCGGCGGATCAACAGCTCGTTGCGCCCCATCCCGTAGTAGTCGCCGGTGTCCAGCAGTGTGATCCCGGCGTCGAGCGCACTGTGAATCGTCGCGATGCTCTCCTGCTCGTCGGCCGACCCGTACATGTCGGACATCCCCATGCAGCCGAGCCCGACCGCGCTCACGCGCGGGCCGTGTGCTCCCAACGCACGCTGGTCCATCGTCCGCTCCTTCCTGGATGCGCCCTCACGGCATGGTAGCACCGGAGGCCCGGCGAAATGGGATAGGCTCTTCCCCATGAACCGTCGCACGTTCTGCACCCGTCTCGTCGCCGCCTCGTCCGCGCTGGGGGTCTCCGGTGAGCCCGAACCCGGCTTGGTCCGGAATCAGCAAGCGCGGAACGTCCCCCGCTTGACGGTAGACCTGATGCGCCCGCCCGACCTGGTTACGGTCTTCACCGAAGACGGTGCAGTCAATCTCCAGGGCGCCGCCTCCGGCGTCTGGCAGGCGCCAGGCCTCGTCGTGCGGACGACGCCCGAGACGGGCGGAGTGCACGTCGCGCTGTCCGCGCCCAAGCTCGGTGTGTCACGCCTGCGCCTTCGGTGGCGCGGCGACTTGTCTTCGGTCCGGTCGTTCCTCGGCGATCACTGGGAGCGTTCCTACGGCGACCTGGAGTGGCGCGGGGAAGTGCCGAATCGCCCGATGCCCTGGTATGTCATGGCGTGGGATGGCACGCGCACTTCGGGGTACGGGGTCGCGACGGGTCCCCGGGCCTTCTGTTTCTGGAACGCGGATCACTCCGGTCTCACGTTGTGGGCGGACGTGCGAAACGGCGGCGGGGCGGTGCAGTTGGGTGAACGCGAGTTGAATGTGTGCGAGGTCCGTGCGCGGCCGGGTGCCGCAGGGGAGTCGCCGTTTGTCGCCACGCGCGAATTCTGCCGGCGCCTCTGCACGGCTCCTCTCCTGCCCAAGATGCCGGTCCTCGGGACCAACGACTGGTACTACTCCTACGGCGACAGCCATCCGGACGTTCTGCTGCAGACGACCGCTCTCATCGCGTCGCTCGCGCCCGGCGGCGATCACCGGCCGTGGAGCGTGGTGGACGATGGCTGGTCGCCGGACGGCGTGGAAAAGGGCATGTGGAACCGGGGCAACGCTCGCTTCGGCGACATGGAGACGTTCGCCCGGCGGCTCCGGGACGCCGGCGCGCAACCCGGCATCTGGTTCCGTCCGCTGCTGGCCGCGGCATCGCGACCGGCAGCGCTCCGCCTGCCTCGCGACGCCCGTTTCCTGGATCCCAGCCTGGCCGACGTCCTGGGGATCGTGGCGGAGGACACGCGCCGGCTGCGCGCCTGGGGATACCGACTCATCAAGCACGACTACAGCAGCTTCGACATCACGGGCCGGTGGGGCTTCGACATGGGTGCCACCCTCACCCGAGACGACTGGCACTTTGCCGACCGCACCCGGACGACCGCGGAGATCGTGCTTCAGTTCTACCGCACGCTGCGCGACGCGGCGGGCGACGCCATCCTCATCGGCTGCAACACGTTCAGTCATCTTTCGGCTGGCCTGTTCGAGATCAGCCGAATCGGAGACGACGTGAGCGGGCGCGCGTGGGACCGGACACGCCGGATGGGCGTGAACACACTGGCCTTCCGCGGCGCGCACCACGGCACGTTCTACGCGGCGGACCCCGACATCGCGCCCATCACCGACCAGCATCCGTGGGACAAGGGCCAGCAATGGCTGCGCCTCCTCGCCGGCAGTGGTATGCCGCTGTTCGTCTCGCCCGAACTCGCGGCGATGAACGGCGACATCAAGGGCGCAGTGCGGGCGGCGTTCGCCGAATCGGCCACGACGCAGGCGATCGCGGAACCGTTGGACTGGCTGGAGACCACGTGCCCGAGCCGCTGGCGTGTCGGCGGCAAGCGGATGGCGTTCGACTGGGCGGCCGCCGACGGCCCGTGGCCGTTCCAGGATTGAGGAGAGCCGCCGTCAAACTGAATCCTGAATCCTTATTCCTGAATCCTGATTCCTCGTCATGACACACGGAGGACGATCTGATGCCAATCCCGCTCTCGCGCCGTGCCTTCATTGCGGCAGCTGCGTCGCTGGCCGCTGTCCAGCCGGAACGCCTGTTCGCGCAGGCGAAAGCCTCCGCGCCGCCCTTCAAGATCTCGCTGGCGGAATGGTCCCTCCACCGCGAGCTACAGAAGAAGACGCTCGACAACCTCGATTTCGCGAAGGTGGCCCGAACCGTCTTCGACATCGACGCCATCGAGTACGTGAACCAGTTCTTCAAGGACAAGGCCAGCGACGCCGGCTACCTGGCCGAGCTGAACAAGCGAGCCAAGGACCAGGGCGTTTACCAGCACCTGATCATGGTGGACGGCGAAGGCAACCTGGGAGACGCCGACGCCGCCAAGCGGAAGCAGGCGGTCGAGAACCATTACCGCTGGGTGACGGCCGCGAAGACGCTCGGCTGCGCGACGATTCGCGTCAACGCGGCATCGCAGGGCACGCCGGAAGAGCAGATGGCGCTTGCGGCCGACGGGCTGCGCCGTCTCTGCGAGTTCGCGGACACCCACGCCATCAACGTCATCGTCGAGAACCACGGCGGGCTGTCGTCGCACGGTGACTGGCTCACCGGCGTGATGAAGCGCGTGAACCACCCGCGCTGCGGTACGCTGCCCGACTTCGGCAATTTCTACGAGTACGACCGCTACAAGGGCGTGACCGAGATGATGGCCTACGCCAAGGGCGTCAGTGCCAAGACGAACGACTTCGACGAGAAGGGCGACGAGACCACCAAGGACTACCGCCGCCTTCTTCGCATCGTCCTCGACGCCGGCTACCACTCATGGATCGGGATCGAGTACGAGGGCGACCGCCTGGCGGAGCGCGACGGGATTGCGGCGTCGCTCAAGCTGCTGAAGCGGCTGCGCGAGGAACTGGGCCGGGCTTGAGAGTGGCTGAAGAGCCGGTTGCGGGTAACCTCGGTTCGCCCCTGCTTCTGAATATCAGCGGGGGTGAGCATGAACGGTCGAGGACATTGGCTCGCACAGCTGGCGGTGCTGTCCAGCCTGGCGTTCCCATCCGTGGCCCTGGCGCAGGCGCCGGCGACGTCATTCGATGAGCTGACGCGGTGGGTGCGGATCGGGGATCGCGTCACGGTCACCGATGTCACCGGGCACAAGGTCACGGGCAACATTGCGGGCCTGAAGCCGGAGACTCTCGCGCTGGCCGTCGGAGAGGCCCTTCGCGACTTCGCGCAGGCCGACACGGCGACGATCACGCGGCGAGAGCCGGATACCCTCAGCAACGGGGCGCTGATCGGCGCAAGCGTCGGCGCGGGTCTCTTTCTCCTCGCGCTGGCGTCGAGCGGTGGGTGCGACGGCTGTGGAGGGTTCGTCGTGCTGGCAGCCGCGTTCTACGGCGGAGCGGGCGCCGGCATCGGGGTCGGGATCGACGCGCTCGTGCCCGGCCGACGGACGGTGATGTATCAGCGTCCCGTGGGTCATGCGAGGGTCGGATTCTCGCCTCGCCTTTCCCCCGCCCGCCAGGGGATGGTCCTGTCGATCGGCTTCTGAACCTACAATACGTCCGGCACCGGGCGCGTCCAGTGGCGTGACGCGCGGCCGGCACGCCACTGGGAGGTCCCGATGCTGCACCGTCTCCGGTTCGTCCCGTCGCTCCGTCCCGCCCTCGGCCTCATCGCCCTGTCCATCGTGCTCCCGATCGTCCTGGTTCATGCGAGCGGCCGCCAGGCCGCCGCGCCGCAGCGGATGACCGTCGACCAGGTGATGGCGATGCCGAAGATCGACGCGCACGCGCACGTGCAGGCGGTAAACCCCGCGCAGCGCGAGGCGTTCGCGGCGTTCCTCGAGAAGCACAACCTCCGGTGGCTCGACATCTGCGTTGGCGGAATGAACTGGCCGCGCCTCAAGGCGCAGATCGCGAGGGCGGAGGAGCTTCACCGGGCGTACCCCGCCCGGATTGCGTGGGCGACGTCGTTCGACGTCTCCAATTGGGCCATCCCCGACTGGGACAAGACGGCTGCCGCGACGATCGCGGACGGCTTCAAGCGCGGCGCGGTCGCGACGAAGGTCTGGAAAGACATCGGCATGGTCCTCAAAGACCAGGACGGCCGCTACGTGATGATCGACGATCCCCGCTTCGACCCGCTGCTCGAGTCGATGGCGGCACAGGGACAGCCGCTGGTGGCGCATCTCGGCGAGCCCCGCAACTGCTGGCTGCCGCTCGACAAGATGACGACGGACAGCGACCGGAACTACTTCGCCAAGAACCCGCAGTATCACGGCTACCTGCATCCCGAGGTGCCGGGCTACGAGCGGCAGGTGGCCGCGCGCGACGCCATGCTGGAGCGCCACCCGCGACTGAAGGTCGTCGGCTGCCACCTGGGCAGCCTCGAGTACGACGTCGACGAGCTGGCCAAGCGGCTCGACCGCTACCCGAACTTCGCGGTGGACCTCGCCGCGCGCATGGTCCACCTTCAGATCCAACCGCGAGAGAAGGTGCGCGCCTTCGTGATCCGCTACCAGGATCGACTGCTCTACGGGACAGATGCCGATTTCGGCGGTGGAGACGGAGCCGCGGCGAGCACGGAGAAGGCGCTCGCCCGTCTGGCGACGATGTATCTCTCGGAGGCGAAATGGCTGGCGACCGACGAGGCCGTCGACGTGCCGAGGGCGCGGGAGGGCTTCAAGTCCAAGGGCCTCGCCCTGCCCGCCAGCGTGCTGCGGAAGATCTACTTCGAGAACGCGAGGAAGTGGTATCCGGGGATCTAGGGACGGAGAACTGAGAACGTAGAACGTAGAACTGAGAACGGAGAACGGAGAACGGAGAACGAAGAAACGAAGAACGGAGAACGAAGAACGGAGAATTGCGAACGTAGAACGGAGAGGCAGAATTCTACGTTCTAACTTCTCACTTCTCCGTTCTCAGTTCCGTCACCGTCTCCACGCCATCCCGTCCGGGCCGCTGCCGGTCGGGATGCGGCCGGCGGGCTGGAGGGTCTTCAGATCGATCACCACCAGGGCGTTCTCGCCGGTCAGCGCCACGTACGCGCGCGAGCCGTCGGGCACCATGAGGATCCCGGACGGCGCGCGGCCCACCGCCAGCCGCTTCACGATCTTCCGCGTCGCCGCGTCGATGACGACGACCTCGCCCGCGTCGAGATCGGAGACGAGGACGAGTCGGCCGTCGAGCGTGAAATGGAGCCGGTTGGATCGCTTCGTCCCGATGTCGAAGGTGAAGGCGACCTTTCCCGTTGACGCGTCGATCACCGACACGCCGCCGTCACGGGAATGCGCGGTCCACACAGCCTTCCCGTCCGGCGACAGGTCGATCCCCTCGGGTCCCTTGCCAACCGGGATGCGCGTGACGTTCCAGGCCGGGGCGTCGGCCGCCCGCGTGAACGACGTCACGCTGTCGGAGCCGATGTTCGACGTGAACAGCGTGTTGCCGTCCGGCGATGCCACCACCATGTGGGTGCCCGCCTCGCCCGTTCCCATGATCCAGTCGATGGCGCCGGTCGACGCGTCGTAGCGACCCAGCGCCCGGTTGGCCTCCACGGTGAAGTAGACAGCCGAGCCGCGGACGATGACGCCGTGGGGCCTTCGCAGGGCGCCGAGGTCGACGCGGCGGATCTCCTT
Organism: uncultured Acidobacteriota bacterium; assembly: GCA_963724775.1. GTDB lineage: Bacteria > Acidobacteriota > Vicinamibacteria > Vicinamibacterales > Fen-181 > CAVRWB01. Next base: position 880,910 of record CAVRWB010000001.1, on the reverse strand, counting down.
GCCCGCCATGACGTCGATCACCGACAGGCTGCTGCCGGGTGACTGGGCGCCATAGTTGGTGACATACGCCGTCCGGCCGTCGGCCGACAGCGCCACTTCGTGCGGCCCGTCGCCGGTCGGCACACGGGACCGCACCTCGCCGCTGCCCGGGTCGAGCGCCGCCAGAGTATTTTCAGCTTTGTTGACGACGAACAGGGTCGGCGCCTGGGCGCCGGCGAGGCTCGCACACGCGAGGAACTGGGCAGCCACGGCGAGCAGGCGACACGCGGTCGGGCGAAGGGCGGACATCGGCTTTCCTCCATTCGTGAACCATTCTCCTCGACTTTGTCGACTCCGTCGACTCTGTCGATTCCGTCGATTCCATTGACTCCGTGGACGTCGTGGACTCCGTCGACTTCGTCGACTCCGCCGTCTGAGATATAGTCTCCAGGATCCGGAGGAGTTCATGCACAGCACTAATCGACGGCAGTTCTTGAAGCGGGCCGCGGTCGCGACGGCGGGGTTCATGATCGTGCCGCGGCACGTCCTCGGCGGGACCGGCTACACGGCGCCCAGCGACCAGCTCACCAAGGCGATCATCGGCGTCGGCGGGATGGGGCGCGGCCACATTCCCTATGAAGGCACCCGGCTCCTGGCCGTGTGCGACGTCGATCGCAAGCACCTCGAGGAAGTGCTTGCGATGGTTGGCAAGGACGTCAAGGGCTACAGCGATTACCGCGAGGTGCTGCAGCGCCAGGACGTGGACATCGTTCACATCGCCACGCCGCCGCACTGGCACGCGCTGATCACGGTGGAAGCCGCCCGTGCCGGCAAGGACATCTGGTGCGAAAAGCCGATGACCCGCACCATCGCCGAAGGCATGCGCGTCGTCGAGGAAGTGAACCGGCACGGGCGGATCTTCCGCCTGAACACCTGGTTCCGCTTCAAGGACACGTTCTACGGCCTGGGAACCGACGTGAAGCCGTTGAAGAAGGTGATCCAGAGCGGCGTGCTCGGCTGGCCGCTCACCTTCACGGTCAGCGGCGTGACCGGGTACGACTGGAAGTTCTACTGGAGCGGTCGCACCGACCTGAAGCCGCAGCCGGTGCCGCAGGAACTCGACTACGAGATGTGGCTCGGCCCCGCGCCCTATAAGCCCTACAACCCGGAGCGCGTGCACGCCAAGTTCCGCGGCTACTGGGACTACGACGGCGGCGGCCTGGGCGACATGGGGCAGCACTACCTCGACCCGGTGCAGTACCTGCTCGGCAAGGACGACACCAGCCCGATCCGCGTGGACGTGGACTGCCCGCAGCAGCACTACGACGCGGCCGGCTCGTGGCGCCGCATCGAGTACACGTACGCCGATGGCTGCAAGATCGTGCTGGACGGCGAGAACAAGGACACCGAGGCGGCCTACATCTCCGGGCCGAAGGGCAAGATCTTCCGCGGGTTCCGATCGGACATCCCGAACCTCCAGCAGATCATCGCCGCGATGCCGGACCCCGAGCCGCAGATCGGGACCTTCTCGGACGCCGTCCGCTCCAGGAAGAAGTTTGCGCTCAACGAATCGAACGGGCACCGCTCATCGACGATCGTCAACCTCGGTGTCATCGCCGTGCGCCTCGGGCGCACCCTTCATTACGACCCGGTCGCGCAGCGCTGCAAGGACGACGAGGCGGCCAACCGCCTGGTCGAGCAGCCGCTGCGCGCCCCGTGGGTCATCTAGCCCGAGCGGTGAGGACGACCATGCACATTCATCCCGCGAAACACGCTCGCGTTGCGATCCTTTCCATCCTGCTGCTCTGTGGGCTGGCAGCGGCGTCGGCCGCCGCCGCCCAGGCGCCTGCCGCCCCGCTCAAGCCGGGCTCCGTCGCCCCGGCCGATGTCCGACTCCTCTCGACGAAGGTGGCCGACATCCTGGCGCAGTTCCCAGCGAACGGGTCCGCCGACCGCGACAAGCTCGCCGATCAGAATCCTCGGCCTGGGCGAAGCCGGGCTCGCCGAGTTCGCGAAACAGCTGGTACCGGCCGGCGCCGGCAACGACACGGCCGTCCGGTTCGCGCTCAACGCCGTGGCCGCGTATGCCAGCAAGTCGGCCGAGCCGAAGCGTGCGCTCGCGGAGCGGGCGTTCGTCGCCGCCCTCGGCGCGGCGACCGACGTCGAAGTCAGGACCTTCGTCCTCCGGCAGCTTCGCCTTGTCGGCCGGGACGCGGCGGTGAAGGCGGCGACGCCGCTGCTTGCCGACGCCGATCTCGTCGAGCCGGCGACACAGCTGATGCTCACGGTCAAGGGTTTGCCGGCTCGCGCGGCGCTCGCCGGCGCGCTGCCGAAGGCGAAGGGGCCCGCGACGATCACGATCGTGAAGGCGCTCGGCGAGCTGAACGCGGTCGAGGCCAACGCGGCGCTGCTGCCGTTCGCGAAGGATCCCGACCCGATGATGCGCAGGGCTGCGCTCGCGTCGCTGGCCCGCATCGCGAGCCCGGCATCCTATGCCGCGCTCACCGGCGCCGCGCAGGCGGCCGACTACAAGTACGAGCCGGGCAACGCCGTGGGCGCGCTGCTCGAGTACGCGAAGCGCCTTGCCCAGAAGCAGTCGCTGGCGACCGCCGAGAAGGTCTGCCGGCTGGTCATGCAGAAGACCGACGACCCGGAGCGCCTCGCCACCCGGGCGGCGGCGCTCGCCGTCCTGGCCGACGCGCGCGGCGCGGCCGCGCTGCCGGACCTGCTGAAGGCCGTCGATCACGCCGACCGCAAGTATCGCAACGCCGCGCTCTTCAAGGCGGAGCGGATGCGCGGGCCGGCGGCGGTGCAGCAGTGGGTGGCCAAGGCGAAGTCGGTGGACGCCGAGCGCCGGGCCGAAATCCTCGCCATGCTCGGCAGGCAGGCGGATCCAGCCTCGCTGCCGTTCATCCGGGCCTCGCTCGCCGCGCCGGAGCCGGAGGTGGTGCTGGCGGCCGCCGAATCCCTCGCGCACATGCAGCACGCCAAGGCCGCACCGGACCTCATCGCCCTGCTCAAAACGGCACCGCCCGACAGCCGCCGGCCGCGTGGCCGGCATCCTCGGGTGGGTGATCGACGAGAAGGGCCTCGACCCGATCGCCGCCTCGCTCGACACCCTCCAGCCCGCCGCGCGCGCCGCGGCCATCGGGCTGATTGGCGACAAGAGCGGGAAGCGGTTCGCGCCTCGGATCATCCCGCTGACCGCCGATGCCAACCCCGAGATCCGCGCGGCCGCGTTCAAGGCGCTCGCCGGCGTCGTCGGGCCCAACGACCTGCCCGCGCTCCTGTCGCTGCTGGATCGAGGGCCGGACGTCCAGAAGACCGGCGGCGGCACGGGCGACAGCACGGGGGTTGCGGACGTCCAGCGAGCCGTCGTCGCGGCGGCGAGCCAGGTGACGCCGGAAGACGCCCGCGCGACGCCCGTCCTCGAGGCGATGAAGACGGCGGCGCACCCTGAACGGTTCATCGACGTGCTGCCGCAGGTCGGCGGGAAGCCGGCACTGGCGGCGCTGGTCGAGCAGTTCAACGGCTCGAACAGCGCGCTCAAGGCGGCGGCGTTCCGCGGCCTCGTGCAGTGGCGCGGGCCCGAGGCCGCCGATCGGCTGTTCGGCATCGCCGCCAGCGGCGACGCCGCGTACCGCGATCTCGCGTTCTCCGGGTTCGTTCGGCAAGTGTCGTCTTCGTCGCTGCCCGACGAGCAGAAGGTGCTGCAGCTCCGGAAGGTCGTGCCGCTGGCGACCGGGGTGCGCGACAAGCGCACGCTGCTGCGGGCGTTCGAGCGGGCAAAGACCTTCCAGAGCTTTCTCGTCGTCTCGTCGTTCCTCGACGATCCGGAGCTGGCCAACGACGCGGCCGGCGCAGTGATGCGGATTGCGCTGCCGAACCCGGGCGCCAAGGACGGCTTGAGCGGGGCTGTCGTCCGCGACGCGCTCAACAAGGTGCTGCAGGTCCTGACGGGCGCGGAGAGCGACTACGACAAGGAGAACCTCCGCACCTACATGAAGACCATGCCGCAGGACGACGGGTTCATCCCGATCTTCAACGGGAAGGACCTCGCCGGGTGGAAGGGCCTGATCGAGAATCCGATCGTGCGGGCGAAACTGTCGCCGCAGGAGCTATCGGCCAAGCAGGCTGAGGCGGACGCGAAGTCGCGCAACAACTGGAGCGTGCGCGACGGGATGATCGTCTTCAACGGCAAGGGGGACAACCTCTGCACGGTGAAGGACTACGGCGACTTCGAGATGCTGGTCGACTGGCGCATCACCAAGGACGGCGACAGCGGCATCTACCTGCGCGGCACGCCGCAAGTGCAGATCTGGGACCCGGCGCGCACAGACGTCGGGGCGCAGGTCGGGTCCGGCGGCCTGTACAACAACCAGAAGAACCCCAGCAAGCCGCTCGTGTTTGCCGACAACCCGGTGGGCGAGTGGAACACCTTCCGCATCCGGATGGTTGGCGACAAGGTGACGGTGTTCCTCAACGGCACGAAGGTCGTGGACAACGTCACGCTCGAGAACTACTGGGATCGCAACCTGCCGATCTTCCCGCGCGGCGCGATCGAGCTGCAGGCGCACGGCACCGACCTGGCCTTCCGCGACATCTACGTCCGGGAGATTGGCGCGGCGGCCGTGCAGGGCCTCGGCGAAGAGGAGAAAGCGCAGGGCTTCGTGCCGCTCTTCAACGGCCGGGACCTCGAGGGGTGGATCGGGAACCGCACCGGCTACCGGGCCGAGGACGGCGCGATCGTCTTCGACCCGAAGGCGGCCGACCGGTCGAACATCTACACGGCGAAGGAATACAGCGACTTCCAGTTCCGCTTCGAGTTCCAGCTCACGCCGGGCGCGAACAGCGGCGTCGGCATCCGCGCGCCGAACTCCGGCGACGCCGCCTACGTCGGCATGGAGATTCAGGTCCTGGACGACACGGCGCCCATCTACGCCACGCTGCAGCCCTACCAGTACCACGGCTCGGTCTACGGGGTCATCCCAGCCAAGCGCGGGTCGCTGAAGCCGGTGGGCGAGTGGAACGCCGAGGAGATCTGGATCAAGGGATCGCGGATCAAGATCACGGTGAACGGCATGGTCACCGTGGACGGCGACATCGCGGAGGCGAGCAAGAACGGCACGCTGGACCACAAGGACCACCCGGGCCTGCAGCGCGCCTCGGGGTACATCGGCTTCCTCAGCCACGACTCGGTGGTGAAGTTCCGCAACATCCGGATCAAGGACCTGACGGGGAAGTAGGGCGGGGCAACGGGACCGTTAGTAGGCAGTAGGCAGTAGGCGGGAGTTGTGGCACGGAGTTCCAGCCCCGTGCCGTAGGACAGTTGAGGTTCGATATTGATGGAACCGCATACTGCCTACTGCATACTGCCTACTTTTGTTTTTGGCAGGAGTTCCATGGACCGTCGCAGTTTCATCGGGGGAGCGCTCGCGGGGGCGTCGGGGACGGCTCTCGCGGGCGTGGCATCGACGCTCATGGGGTCGCCGGGGGAAAGCCCGCCCCCCTCGCCGCAAGCCGCCGCCCCCACTCTCCCTCAGTACGCACGCCTGTCGTTCTCCCAGCAAGGCGAGGACATCGTCCTCTACCACCTGCTCCACGACGCGATGAAGATCGCCAGGCCGACGTACCTCGACATCGGCGCGGCCGACCCGGTCGAGTCGAACAATACCTACCTCCTGCACTGGAACGGCGGGCACGGCGTGCTCGTCGAACCCAACCCCGTTCACCAGGCCCGACTGCACGCGCTTCGCCCTCACGACGTGATCGTCCAGGCGGGTGTTGGCGTGGCCGCGGCGACGGAAGCCGACTACTACGTCATGCGCGGCAACCCGGCGCTCAACACTTTCTCGGCCGATGACGTCGCGGTGAGGCGCCGGCAGGCGGGCGAGGCCGTCGTCGAGAAGGTGATCAAGATGCCCCTGGTCGAGGTGAACCGCTTGATCGCGGAGCATCTCGGCGCCGCTCCGGACCTTCTCTCGATCGACGTCGAAGGCTGGGACCTCGCGATCCTCCGCACGCTGGACTTCCGGCGGCACCGGCCCGCGGCGATCATTGCCGAAAGCCTGCCCGCCGGACCCATTGCGACGTTCCTTGTGTCCAAGGGCTACGAACTTCGCGGCGCTTCCATGTACAACGCGATCTTCGCGGACCCCGCGCGCTACGCGTGAGCGACAACCGCCGTAACCTGCCCGCCGCCTGGCGAATCTCCGTCTCAATGGGCGTTCTCATCCCGGTCCTCGCGCTGGCGAGCCTGCACCCGGCCGTTCCCGGCTGGGCCGCCCTGCTTTCGGGCATCGGGCTCGCGCTGGCGTTCGGCAATCCGCACGCGGCGAGGACGCGCGCGCTCACACCGCACCTGCTCGCGCTGTCGGTCGTGGGGCTTGGCGCGGGGATGAACCTGGTGCAGGTGGCCAGGGTCGGGCTGGCGGGTTTCGCCTACACCCTCGTCGGCATTGCGGGGGCGCTCGCGCTCGGGCTGTGGATCGGGCGCCGGATGGGCGTGGCCGACGACACGGCCGCGCTCATCGCGGTCGGCACCGCCATTTGCGGCGGCAGCGCGATCGCTGCCGCCGCGCCGGTGATCCGCGCTCGCAGTGAGTCCACCTCGGTCGCCCTGGCCACGGTCTTCGTCCTGAACGCGGCCGCCTTGCTGATCTTCCCGGCCGTCGGCCATGCTCTCGCTCTTCCGCAGCATGCCTTCGGCTTATGGTCAGCGCTCGCCATTCACGACACCAGTTCGGTGGTCGCCGCCGCCGCGGCCTACGGCCAGCAGGCAGAGCTGGTGGCGACGACGACGAAGCTGGCGCGGGCGCTGTGGATTGTGCCCGTCACGCTGGTGATCGGCGCCATTGACGCGAGGCGGTCACACCGCGGCGACCCTGCCGGACGGCCGAAGGCGCGCCGGCCGTGGTTCGTTCTCGGGTTCCTCGCCGCCGCAGCCCTCGTCACGTTCGTCCCCGTTCTCGCCGGTCCGGGTGCCTGGGTCGCCGCGTCGGCCAGGCGCAGCCTGGTACTCACGTTGTTCCTGATCGGCAGCGGGATCAGCCGCGACGCGCTTCGCCGGATCGGCGCGCGTCCGCTGGTGCAGGGGATCGTCTTGTGGCTGGCCGTCGGGTCGATCACCCTGCTGCTCATCGCCCGCGGCATCATCTCCTGATAGGATTGCGCCGTGCCGGGCAACCTGCGTCATCCGACCCGCGCTCTCTTTCTCCTGGCCGTTCTCGCGGCCGGCCGCGCGTACGCTCAGAACCCAGCGGCCGCCCCCCGAGGAACGCCCGTCGTCCTCGACGTCCTGGCGCTCGACCGCGACGGCCGGTTCGTTGAGGATCTCCGTCCGGCCGACTTCGTCGTCACGGTGGATGGCACCAGCCGGCCGGTCCTGTGGGTCCACCGCGTCAGCCGCGGGACGGGTGCGATGAGCGACGCGCTCACGCGGCGGGCGGCCGCAGGCGACGAAGTGGCATTTGGTGCCGAGGCCGAGCGCAACGTCTTCGTGCTGATCGATGAGGCGTCGATTGCCCGGGGCGAGGAGCGGGCGGTCGTGCAGGCGGCCGGGTTGTTCCTCGACCGGCTTGCCCTCGACGACCGCGTCGCCGTGGTCAGGCTTCCGCTGGCGTCCGACGTGAGAGTGGCCGTGACGGCCGAGCGCGCGGAGACGCGCGTGGCGCTCTCGCAGGTCGCCGGCCGGCGCGCCATCGCCACCGACGGCTTGGCTGCGGCCCCCCCGGCGCCGGTCTCCGCCGAGCCCGACCGCATGACGGGCCTGGACCCGGACCGGCCGGTTGGCGTCGATGCGGCCGCCGAGGCCGTTCCCCGGACCGGCAGCAACAGTGCCAGTTCGCTTCGTGCGATCTTCGACACGCTGCGCTCGCTGCCCGGCCGCAAAGTCGTTGCCCTGTTTTCCGCGGGCCTGCCGTTCGAGGCGGCCAAGTCCATGGAAGACGCCGCAGCCGTCGCAGCCGACGCGCGCGCGACGGTCTATGCGTTCGGACTCCGGGGCGCGCCCGCCGAAGCCGGCAGCCTCGCCACAGGGCCGCTCGAGCGGCTTGCCGCTGCCACGGGCGGGGCATTCTCTCCTCTCGGCAAAACCCCTGAGCGCGTCATCGAGCGGGCGGTTCGCGAGCTCTCGGCGTGTTACGTGCTCGGTGTCGAAGCGGCCGCCTCGCCGGCGCGCTCTCCCCGGCGCCCCGTCCGGGTCGACACGGCGAGGAAGGGTGTGGCGGTTCGATCGTCAGCCTGGCTGGTGCCCCTCGACGACACCGCCGACCGGGTGCTGGCGGCGGCTCCCCGCCCGGCGCCTTCGGCAACCGGTTCATCCGCCGTCCCTCCTGCGGATGCCGTGTCAGCGCCGCCGCGGAAGCGCGATCCGGAGCTCGACCTCGCGCTCGCCCGCCTCTTCGCCTACGCCGACGCATACGAGCGGCAGTACTCGATGCTCGTCGCCGAAGAGGATTACAGGCAGTCGGCGCCGAAGGGCGGCCTGCGCCTGCGCTCGGACCTGCTCCTCGTGCGCCCGACTCCCGACGAGGAGTGGGTGTCGTTTCGCGACGTGTTCGAGGTAGACGGCCGCCCGGTCCGCGACCGCGAGGAGCGGCTGCGCCGCCTGTTTCTCGAGGGGACGCCCGAGGCGCTTGCCCGGATGGCGGCCATCAGGGACGAGGGCGCCCGCTACAACATCGGCATCGTCGGGCGCACGGTCAATGTCCCGCTGCTGCCGGTGTGCTTCCTGCGGCCGATGAACCGGGGGCGGTTCGAGTACCGGCTGGACGGCCGCGTCGAGGCCGATGGCGTGGAGGCCTTGCGCATCCGCTACGACGAGTCCGCGCGGCCGACGATCGTTGGAGATGGGAGCGGCGGCGATCAGCCGGTGTCTGGCTGGTTCCTTGTCGACGCGATCACCGGGGCGATCGTGGAAACGCGGATGGAGGGCCGGCACGACGACGCGCGAGCGGAGATCGTCGTGCGCTATCGCCGCGACCCGGCGCTCGGCCTGTGGGTGCCGGCCGAGATGAAAGAAACCTATTCCCTGCCAGACTCTGGCAGCTCGGGCGGCCGTTGGGGGATCGTCCAGCGCTCGGTCATCGAGGGCCACGCGACCTACTCGAACTTCCGGCGCTTCCAGGTGAAGACCGAGGAGAAGATCACCCCGCCCAAGTAGCCGCGGGCCTCTCGTGCCGGCGCGTTGCGCAGGTGTAGGGCGAAGCTTCTGCTTCGCCTGACAGAGGCGAACAAGAAAGTTCGCCCTACGCCTGCGACCGCCGACAGTTCGCCCTATGCCTGCGACCGCCGACAGTTCGCCCTACGCCTGCGACCGCCGAAACTTGATCCGCGTGTAAGCGATGCGGAAGGCCTGGCGCTCGGCGTTGCGCTGGGAGGCGCTGCCGGGCGCGGCGCACATCATCGCGAGGTCGCAACCCTGGTCGGCGGCGAAGCGCAGCCGAGCATCGAGCAGCGCGCGTTGCGCTCCCATCCCGCGCCGGCCCGGAATGGTGCTCGCGCCGGCGAAGAGCGCGACGCCGTCGTGGATGCTCAATACCCCTGTGGCGATCGCCTCACCGTTCAGTTCGGCAACGAAGCAGGTCGTGTCGCGCGTGGCCATCGACAGTCGGCCGATGTCGCGCATGAAATCCGCCACCTCGACAAACTCGCCCCACCCTGCGGCTGCCGTTTGCGCCCACCTGTCTTCTTCGTCTGGGTTGGCGACGCGCGCTAGGATCTGGGCGTCCCCGGCGACAGGTGTAGCACGAACCTCCAGGTTCGCGCGGCTGGCAAAGCTGGAGCTTTGCCCCACGTCCACCGGGCGGAACATGACGCTCGTGAACTCGAACGGCCGGTAGCCGCGTTCCGCGAACAGGGAGAACAGACCGGACTCAGCCAAGGGACTCACTTCGTGAAGGGCAGGCGCGCCGCGTTCGGCGAAGAACGTTTCGATTGCGTCGAGGTCCGCCGGCCGGATCTCGTCGAAGAGGCCGAGGCCAAAGGTCTGCGTCAGCGGTGACGCCGGGCCGTCGAACATCGCGCGGGCGCCGCCGACCGCGATCCACGCGGCGCCGGTCTCCGGCCACAGCCGCGCGCGCGCCTCGATTGAGCGCACGTTGGCGTTCGATTCGGTGCGTTCCAGCCGGCGGGCGAGGGAGAGATCCACGAAGGGATACGGAGGGGGCGGCGAGGGCATGGGATGAGTGTACCTAGGAACGGAGAATGTGGAAGGGAGAACGTAGAAGGGAGAACGTAGAAGGGAGAACAGAGAAGGGAGAACAGAGAAGGGAGAACGTGCGCTAGCGGAACGCGGGTTCACCGACCTGGATGCCGAGATTGTCGCGGCGCAGGAGTCGCTTGACGAGGATCTCGACGCGAACGGCGCGCCGCGAGAAGCGCGCGTGGGGGAGCGAGAAGGTCACCGGCACCCAGCGGAGCGGGTCGTCCAGCACCACGGTGGAGAAGACGCGGCCGTCGATGCCGACCGAGGCTTCGACCGGCGCGCCGTCAGGCCGGGCGATGCCCAATCGCAGAGGAATCGTGATGCGCGCGGCGTCGGCGGGGACGTACAGGCTGGCGCGACCTCTCGTGGTCCAGCGAAACCGCACCCCGGATTCGTCCTCCCGCCAGGTGCTGAAGCCGGAAGTGACCCGTCCGAGCCACGGCGGATCGCGAAGATACGCCAGCGCGGTGATGAGTGCCGCGACGGCGGCGACCCACGCGAGCGTTCGAGCCAGGCGTCGTTTCGTCACCATTTCAGGAACAGCTCTTTGTACTGCGCCCACGTGGTGTCGGCAATCGGCACGGCGCCCCTCCAGTACTGAACCATCATCAGCACCGAGAGCCCAACGGCGAGCGCCGCGGCCACGACGACCGTCCAGCGCCGCCAACCGCGCCTCGCGGCTGCCCAGCTGAAAGTGGCCGCGAGAAACGGGGCGAACAGCGCGAGGAGATCGGTGTAGCCGCGGTGGCCGTAGCTGCCTCCGAGCTGCCAGTCGTGCCAGCTGGCGAGCAGGTAGGTCTGTACCGCCAGGACGACGACCGCTGCCGCTCGCCAGTTGGCAGCCCACGAAACGCGACCACCCTCGAGGTTTGCGCCGCGCCCGGAGTACGCGATCGCGGGCAGCGCCAACAGCAGGACTGGCGACCAGAAGAACAAGCCCTTCTGGACGCTGAAGAGAACGCCCGCAATCCGCGGGGAGGACAGGAACGCGAATGATCCGCCGGCTGCCCCGTACGGGTTGGCGAGCCAGCTGCCGGCGGCGGCCCGGTACAGCGCAACCTGCGGCGCCACGACGAAGGCGGCGATGGCAAGCGCCGCTGCGACCTGCCAGCGTCGTTCGTACGCGCGGGCGAGCCATTGCCGGGCCCCCTCCTTCCACGTCAATCCCACGAGGGGCACGACGACAAGGAGCAGGGCGTTCGGGTGACGCACGAGGACCAGGAGGCCCGCGACAAGGCCCAGCCCCACTGTCCGCCAGGGACGGGGGCGCTCCCACCAGCTCTCCGCCAGTGCCATGAGCGCGCAGACGAGGCCGAACGAGAAGGCGTGGCTGTAGGTGGCGTCGAACACGCCATAGTGAAAGAGATTGGTGCCGAAGGTCAGCGCCGCGAGCGTCGCGAGGGCGACGCCATCGGTCACGTGCGTGCGGAGCAAGGTCCGCAGAATCGCGAGGCCGCCCAGCATGAAGGACAGGCCGGCGAGCGCGGCGGCGCACTGGTAGTAGAGCGAGAAGCCATCCGGCGGCAGGCCCGACCAGAGGGTGAGGCCGTGCGCGAGGCCGAAGAACGGCGCGGTCAGGACGGCGACGCCGATCGGATGGGGGTTGAGCCAACGGCCGGTCCGTGGCGACCGGGTCATCGCCGTCCAGTCCGGGTACCGGCCGCCGCAGCAGTCGTCCGCAACCGCCTGCAGCGTCGTCTCGTGGAACAGGAACCAGTCGGGCAGGTAGGCGTAGTAGTCGAAACCGTCGGAGGTAATCGGCGTCAATTCCGGCCGGGTGAGGTGAATGGCGGCGAAGCTCGACACCGCGACGACCGCGACCAGGGCGACGAACCAGCGGAGGAGGACGCCCTTTGCCGAGGCGAAGGCCGAGCTTCGCGCTACGCCTGGGAGCCCGGCGAAAGGCGCACGGTCGTTGGAGGCACTGCGGTTCACGGCTGGCTGATTGTACGCGGACCAGCCCCGATCTTGATGTGGCCCGTCCCGACGTGCCAGACTGTGAGGTCAACCTCCGCGCCCCCGGCCACATCTGCCGGATTCTGTCTTACAAGGAGAAACGGTCGTGACCAAGGAACTCATGGATCTGCTTGGCGACAAAGCCGGCTACCTGCTCGAGCACGAGTGCAAGACCGTGTCGAAGGACCTGCTCCACCTGCCGGGTCCCGACTTCATCGACCGCGTGTGGGCGCTGTCCGATCGCAACAACCGCGTGCTCGGCAATCTCCAGCGCCTCTACGACCATGGGCGGCTGGCGGGCACCGGCTTCCTGTCGATCCTCCCGGTGGACCAGGGCATCGAACACTCGGGCGGGGCGAGCTTTGCGAAGAACCCGATCTACTTCGACGGCGAGAACATCGTGAAGCTGGCCCTCGAGGGCGGCTGCAACGCCGTCGCCTCGACCTTCGGCGTGCTCGGCTCGGTGGCCCGGAAGTACGCCCACAAGATCCCGTTCATCGTGAAGATCAACCACAACGAGCTGCTGACCTACCCGAACAAGTTCGATCAGATCATGTTCGGCGAGGTGGAGCAGGCGGCGGACATGGGCGCCGCGGCCGTGGGCGCAACCATCTACTTCGGCTCGGACGAGGCCGGCCGGCAGATCGTCGAAGTGGCGCAGGCGTTCGCGCTGGCGCACGAGATGGGACTCGCAACCGTCCTCTGGTGCTACCTGCGCAATCCGAAGTTCAAGACCGACAAGGACTACCACGTGAGCGCGGACCTCACGGGGCAGGCCAACCACCTGGGCGTGACGATCCAGGCGGACATCATCAAGCAGAAGCTGCCCGAGAACAACGGCGGCTACAAGGCCCTCAACACGGGCGGCTCGAGCTACGGCAAGCTCGACGAGCGGATCTACACGCAGTTGACGAGCGACCACCCGATCGACCTGACGCGCTACCAGGTGATCAACTGTTACATGGGGCGCGCGGGGCTGATCAACTCGGGCGGCGCCTCGGGCAAGAACGACTTCGGCGACGCGGTCGTCACCGCCGTCATCAACAAGCGCGCCGGCGGCATGGGCCTGATCTCCGGCCGCAAGGCCTTCCAGCGCCCGATGGCCGAAGGCATCAAGCTCCTGAACACCATCCAGGATGTCTACCTGGACAAGAGCATCACCGTCGCGTAACCGCCTGGAGTCGCATCTTGAAATGACCGTTTTCTCAACGCTCTGACCCCGCGGGGTCAGAGCGTTGAAAAACGCGATGGTTCAAGATGTGACCCCAAGAACAGCCATGTCCGTTGCCTCCCACCTCGGCATCCGTCTCGCCGACTACGACCGGCGCGTCCGCACCTTCATTCCCCACTACGAGGAGATTCTCTCGGCCGTCGCCGACGCCGCTGCGACCGCGTCTCGCCACCGCCGCCCGTGCGTCCTCGACCTGGGTATCGGCACTGGCGCCCTCGCCGACGCGTCGCCCGCCGCCTGCAACCGCGGCGCGTGGTCGGCATCGACATGGACGCCGGGATGCTCGCGGCCTGCCGTCGGCGCCTGGGCGGCTTGCGGGCCCTCGAGTTGATTCACGCCGACTTCAGCGCGTTCGCCCTGCCGCGCTGCGACGTGATCGTGGCCACGCTGGCCCTCCATCACCTGCGGACAGCTCGGGGCAAGCGCGGCTTCTACCGGCGGTGCTTCGGAGCGCTGTCACCCGGCGGTGTCCTTGTCAGTGGCGACTGCTGTCCTTCGTCCGACCGGCGCCTGGCCTCGGCTGAGCGGCAGGAGTGGGTGCGGCACCTGCGCGCGTCATATTCGGCCGCGAAGAGCGATGCGTATCTGGCCGCGTGGGCTGCCGAGGACCGGTACTTCGCGCTGGCCGCCGAGATCGAGATGCTCCAGGCTGCCGGGTTCAGTACCGATGTCCCGTGGAGGCGCGCGCCTTTCGCCGTCGTCGTGGCGCGCAAAGCGCGTCGCCTGTCTTCGAAAAGTCACGCCGCGAGCTGAGCCGTTGGCTCCCACACCTCGTACAATGCGGGGTGCCAGCGCCCACGTCCCGCGAGGAATTACGATGCACCCCTTCGACACCCGTCCCGGCCGGGCTTGCCGCCTCGGCGCGTTCACCGCCGCCATATTCGCGAGCGCGGTCGCCGGCGCGGCCGGCGCCCCGCAGCGTGCCGGCCAGCCGGCACCCGCGGAATGCCCGAGTTCACTCCCGGCGCTCTACCAGCAGGTCTCCCGGACGGTCGTCTCGATCAGTGCCATCTCGATCAACCCTTACGACGCCGAGCACCGGATCGACAGGGTGATGGGGACGGGCGTGATCATCGATCCCTCGGGCCTGATCCTCTCGAATTCGCACGTGGTGTTCGGCCGCCAGGTCATTACCGTGATGCTCGACGACGGCACTGCGCTTCCCGGAAAGCTGATCGGGGCTGACCCCACCTTCGATATCGCGCTGGTGCGAATCCCGACGCCGACCAAGGGGGTGCTGCCGGTGGCGAAACTCGGCGACTCGTCGAACCTCCTCGTCGGCGAGGAGGTGTACGCGATTGGCAATCCGCTCGGGCTGGATCAGACCCTGACGCGCGGCATCGTCTCGGCGATCAACCGCATGCTGCCGGGATCGGGCTGGTCGCTCACCGAACCGCTCATCCAGACGGATGCGGCCATCAACCCGGGCAACTCCGGCGGCCCGCTGGTCGATCCGTGCGGCCTGGTGGTCGGCGTGACGACCGCTATCCTGCCGGACTCGCAAGGCATCGGCTTCGCGGTGCCGATCAACGTGGTTCGTGACATCGCTCCACAACTCGTCGAGAAGGGCCGCGTCGTGCGGGCCTGGCTGGGCGTGCAGGGCCAGTTCGTCCCGTCCCAGCTCAAGGCGCTGCTGCGGTTGCCCCTCGCCGACGGGTTCCTGGTGGAGGCGATCGAGCCTGGGAGCCCGGCCGAGCAGAAGGGCATCCAGGGCGGGATGTTCGAAATCACCGTTGACGGCGAGCCGGTGCTGCTTGGCGGCGACATCATCATCGCGGTCAACGGCGGCAAACTCGACGCGCCGGAGAAGCTGGCCGCGATCATGTCGGAGTTCAGGGTCGGGACGGCGCTCAAGTTGACTGTGGTCCGGGAAGGCAAGGCACAGACGATCGAGCTGTCGCTCGGGGAGCGGCCCATGCAGCCGTGGGACCTGCCGGCCCGCGGCATGGACACTCCCGGCAAGACCGGCCAGGCGTCCACTCGCCGGGCTCCGGCGGCAAGACGGACCTTCGTGTTCTGACAAAGTCGTCGCCACACGCCCCATCGCCTGTTGACAGCGCCGTCGGCCGAATGCGACAGTGCGACATGAGCCCTTGGTACCGGTGCCTCCCCGCCGTCCTGCTCCTCCTCCCGGCCGCGATCGTCGCACAGCAGCAGCCGACCTTTCGAAGCGGCGTCGACGTCGTCAACGTCGACGTGTCGGTGTCAAGGGGCGGCGAGCACATCGGCGGCCTGAAGGCGTCCAACTTCGAGGTCTTCGACAACGGCGTCAAGCAGAAGATCGACAGGGTGTCGGTTGAGGAAGTGCCGCTCGAGTCCTACCTGGTGTTCGACGTCAGCGGCAGCATCGCGGGGGCCAAGCTGCAGGCGCTCGAGGACGCGGCGAACGCGTTCGTCAACGGCCTCACGCCGCGGGACAAGGTCGCGCTCGTCACCTTCGCGCGCGACGTCGAGGTGAAGCAGCCGCTCACCGCCGACTTCGACGCGTTTCGCCGCGCCGTCAGCGACATCAAGGCCGGGGGGCAGACCGCCCTCTTCGATGCGACACTGAAGACCGTCGGTCTTCGCGAGCGGAACGACAACCGGGCCGTCGTCGTCGTCCTCACCGACCAGCACGACAACGCCAGCACCACGACCCAGAAGCAGGCCATCGAGGCGGCCGAGCGGTCCGACGTCATCGCGTACGGCGTGCTCGCGGAGGAGGAGAGCGCGCCCAGCATGGGGGCGACGATGGGAGGCGGCATTGGCGGCGTGGGCTTCCGGCCGCCGCAGATGCAGTTCCAGCTTGGCTTCCTCCGGTCTCTCGCCGACGGCACTGGCGGCCGCGTCTTTCGCAGCAGCAACAGGCTGCGCCTGAACGAGGTCTTCGAACTCGTGCTCGACGACGCGAGAACGCGCTACGTCCTCACCTACCGGCCCGAGAAGGTCGTGCCGGGCTGGCACAAGCTCCAGGTGAAACTCGTCGAAGCGAAGGGCGACGTCGTCGCCCGCCGCGGCTACTACGTGAAGTAGAGGCTGAGGCAAACCGTGCCCGACGTGCCCGACGCCAGGACGCTGCCCCGTCTCTTCGAAACGAGCGTCGAACGCCACGCGAACCGGGTGTTCCTGCTGGAGAAGCGCGGGGGCCGGTACGAGGGGACGACGTACGTGCAGGCGAGGGCGAAGGTGCACCGCTTTGCGGCCGGCCTTGCGGGCCTCGGCCTTCAGAAGGGCGACCGGGTCGCGCTGATTGCCGAGGGCCGCAACGACTGGGTGATCGCGGAGCTGGGCATCCTCTACTGCGGGGCGGTCAACGTTCCCATCTCGGTGAAGATCGACGAACTCGCGGACCTGAAGTTCCGGCTGATGCACGCCGGCTGCAAGATGGCCATCGTCTCGCAGGGCCACGTGGGCAAGATCCGGCGGATCAGGAACGATCTGCCGGACTTGCAGGTGACCGTCGTTCTCGACGCGATCGACGGCGCTGCGAGCGTTCCCGCGGAAGGCCCGGACGAACTGCCGGCCGAGGCGGTGTTCGCCCGCGGTGACGCGTGCCTTGCGGCCGGCCGGGCGGCGTTCGACGCGGCGTGGCGGTTGGTGGCCGAGTGCGACGCCGCGAACATCTGCTACACCTCTGGCACGACGGCGGACCCCAAGGGCATCGTCCTCACGCACCGCAACTACACGGCGAACGTCGAGCAGGGGGTGGCGACGATCGAGCCGAAGCCCGACTGGGTGCTGCTCAACGTCCTGCCGTGGGACCACGCGTTCGGCCACACCTGCGGCATCTACATGATGATGAGCAGCGGCGCCGCGCTCGCGTCGGTCCAGGCCGGGCGCACGCCGCTGGAGACGCTGAAGAACATCCCCGTGAACATCCGGGAAACGCGGCCGACCATATTCCTCAGCGTTCCGGCGATCGCGAAGAGCTTTCGCAAGAACATCGAGAAAGGCGTTCGAGAGAAGGGCCGAAGAGCGGAGGCGCTCTTCGCCCGGGCGCTTCATTCGGCGTACGCATACAACGGCGAGGGCTGGAACCGAGGCGCCGGGCTCCAGGCGTTCAAGCGGCCGCTGCTCGCGATCTACGACCGCATCCTCTTTCGCAGGATCCGCGAGAACTTCGGAGGCCGCCTGCGGTTCTTCGTGGGTGGCGGCGCCCTGTTGGATCTCGAACTGCAACGCTTCTTCTATGCGATCGGGATCCCGATGCTGCAGGGCTACGGCCTCACGGAGGCCGCACCTGTCATCTCCGCCAACACGCTCGCGCGACACAAGCTTGGATCGTCCGGGCGCGTCCTTCCCGACGTCAACGTGCGGATTTGTGATTCCGGCGGGAACGCGCTGCCCAGCGGCGCGCGCGGCGAGATCGTCGTCCGCGGCGAGAACGTCATGGCCGGGTACTGGAAGAACGAATCGGCAACGGCGGACGCGCTTCGCGGCGGGTGGTTGTACACGGGCGACCTCGGTTACTTCGATGCGGACGGCTTCCTCTACGTCCTCGGGCGCGTGAAGAGCCTGCTGATTGCCGACGATGGCGAGAAGTACAGCCCGGAGCTGATCGAAGAGGCGCTGGCGGAGCACTCGCCGTACATCGAGCAGGTGATGCTCTACAACAATCAGTCCCCGTACACGGCCGGGTTGATCGTGCCCGCGCGGGACGCCGTGCTCCGGTGGGCGGAGGCGCAAGGCGTGAGCGTCAAGACGCCCGGGGGCCAGGAGGCCGTCCTGAGACTCCTCGAGGGCGAGGTGGCCAAGTACCGCGACGGCGGCGAGTTCGCCGGCGCCTTCCCGTCGCGATGGCTGCCGTCCGCGATTGCCCTCCTGGGCGAGCCGTTCACCGAGCAGAACCACATGCTCAACTCGACGATGAAGATGGTCCGGGGGAAGATCGCGGACTTCTACCGCACGCGCCTCGACTACCTCTACACGCCACAGGGCCGTTCCATCCTCAACGACCAGAATCGAACGATCGTGTCCCGGTGGGTAAAATCTTGAAATAGACTGCATTTCGAGAGGTGACCGCATGTAGGATTCTCACACGACCTGGAGAACCTGCATGAAAAAGCCAGCCCGTTTCCTCGCCCGGCTCGCGATCGTGTTGGTCGTTCCGGCGTTGCTCTTCATGCCGTCGGGGCACGCGCAGCAGGCGGCGCGCCCCGTCCCCGACACCTACAGCCCGCTTCGATGGCGATACATCGGGCCCGAGGGCAACCGCTTCTCGGCGGCCGCCGGCATCGCGGGCGACCCGTCCACCTACTACGTGGGAGCGGCGTCGGGGGGCATCTACAAGACAACCGACGCTGGCGTGACCTGGCAGGCGATCTTCGACGACCAACCGGTGGCATCGATCGGCGCGCTGGGCGTCGCCGCCTCCGATCCCAACGTCGTGTGGGCAGGCACGGGCGAAGGCAAGATTCGCAGCCACATCTCCCTGGGGCAGGGCATCTACACGTCCACCGACGCCGGCAAGACGTGGAAGCTGATGGGCCTCGAGCAGACCGGCCGCATTCCGCGCCTCGTCATCGACCCGAAGAACCCGGACGTCGTGCTCGCCTGCGCACTCGGCCACGCCTACGGGCCGCAGCCGGAGCGCGGGGTCTACCGCACCGCGGACGGCGGCAAGACCTGGACGAAGACGCTGTTCGTCGACGAGAACACGGGCTGCTCGGACCTCGCGATGGACCCCAGGAATCCGCGCATCCTCTTCGCCGGGATGTGGCAGCTCGAGATTCACACGTGGGGCCGGACCAGCGGCGGCCCGGGCAGCGGGCTGTACACGTCCCGCGACGGCGGCGTCACATGGAAGAAGCTGACGGGGCGAGGCCTGCCCACGCGGCCGGTCGGCAAGGTCGCCGTGGCGATCTCGCCTTCCAACCCCGATCGCGTCTACGCCCTCATCGAGACCGGCGACGGCGCGCCGTGGGACGGAAAGGAGACGGACGCGGGCCAGGTGTTCCGCAGTGACGACGGCGGCGAGAGTTGGCGCGTGGTGAGCTACGACCACCTGGCGATGGGGCGCCCTCACTACTACTCACGGATGGCGGTTGCCCCGGACAACGAGAACGAGGCGTACTTCCTCACGGCGTCGTTCGCCCGCACGATCGACGGCGGCCAGACGCTGACGCTCGTGCCGCGCGACGAGGCGCCCGGCGGCGATCACCACGACATCTGGATCGACCCGACGAACGCGGACCGCATGATCGTGGCGCACGACCAGGGATTGTCGATCTCGATCAACCGCGGGCGCACGTGGCTTCGGCAGCGGCTGACCAATGCCCAGATGTACCACGTGACGGTGGACAACGAGGTTCCGTACAACGTTCTCGGCAACAAGCAGGACGAGCCCACGTACCGGGGCCCCAGCAACAGCCGCCTGGCCAGCGGCATCATCCCGCGCGCCATGTGGCACGCGGTCGGCGGCGGAGAGAGCGGCTTCGCGACGCCCGATCCCACCGATCCGAACATCATCTGGTCCAGCGCCTCCGGCTCGGGCATGGTCGGCGGCATCGTCGTTCGCTTCGACGAGAAGCGGCGCCAGTTCCGGAACGTCGAAGTGTGGCCGGATCAGTCGAACGGCCCTGCCGAGGGCCTGAAATACCGGTTCGTGTGGGACGCGCCGCTGCTGATCTCGCCGCACGATCACAACACGATCTACACCGGCAGCCAGCACGTGCACCGGACGACCAACGGCGGGCAGTCGTGGGAGGTGATCAGTCCCGACCTCACGTTGAATGACCGGAGCCGGATGGGCAGCTCGGGCGGCCTCACGGGCGACAACATCGGGGTCGAGTACGCGGGCGTCGTCTACGGGCTGGCGGAGTCGCCTCGCGCGGCGGGCGTGATCTGGGCGGGCACCAACGACGGCCTGCTGCACCTGACGCGCGACGGCGGGAAGACCTGGACGAACGTCACGAAGAACCTCCCGAACCTCCCGCCCTGGGGATCGTTCCGCAGCATTGTCGCCTCGCGGTACGACGCGGGGGCCGCTTACGTGACCGTGGACTTCCACCAGGTCAACAACCGCGACCCGTTCGTCTACAAGACGGCGGACTACGGCCGCACGTTCAAGGCCATCGCGAGCGGCATTCCGAAGAGCATGCTGAGCTACGCGCGGACGATCTGCGAGGACCCGGTTCGGCGCGGCCTCCTGTACGTCGGCACCGAGAACGGGATCTACGTGTCGTTCGACGAAGGCGAGGCGTGGCAGCCGCTGCAGAACAACCTGCCGCACGCGCCGGTGTCGTGGATCACCGTGCAGGAGCACTTCAACGACCTTGTCATCTCGACCTACGGCCGCGGTTTCTGGATTCTCGACGACCTGGCCCCGCTGCAGCAGGCGACGCCGGAAGTGCTCGCGTCGGACGCGCACCTCTTCCCACCGCGGGCCGCGTATCGCTTCCGCTTCATCACGCCTCCGTCCACGCCCTACAGCGACCCGACGGTCGGTGACAATCCGCCGTACGGCGCCGCGATCAACTACTTCCTGAAGGCTCCAACCTCTGCGCCGGTGAAGGTGACCATCCAGGACCAGGCGGGCGCGATCGTTCGCACGCTCGCCGGCCCGGGCCGCGCTGGGTTCAACCGCATCTACTGGGACCTGCGCGACGAGCCGTCTTCGGAACTGCGGATGCGAACGACCCCGCTCCTTCCGGCGCCGCAGGTTCGGCTGGGGCCCGCCGGCTGGCGGCCGCCGGCCGGCGGCGGCGCGACGATCAGCGTCCTGGTGCCGCCGGGCACCTACACGGTGACGCTGTCGGCGGGAGGACGAGAGCAGTCGCAGCTGCTCGTGGTGCGGAAGGACCCGAATACCGGCGGCAGCGAGGCCGACATCCAGGCGCAGACGCGGATGTTGACCGGCCTGCGGCGTGACCTCAACACCGCCGTGGATGTCGTGAACCGGCTGGAACTGGTACGCAGCCAGCTCGACGCGCTTGGGCGCGTCGTCACCGACGCGACCGTGCGGAAGGCCGCCGCAGACTTCGCCCAGAAATGCGTCGACCTGGAGATGCGGTTGATCGACCTGCGCTTCACGGGGGGACAGGACGGCACCCGCTACGCAGCCAAGCTGATTTCCCGCTTCGGGTACCTGGCGAACGGGATTTCGGCCGCCGACTTCGCGCCGACCGACCAGCAGGTGGAAGTGCAGAAGCTCCTGGGCGAGCGGCTGGCCGGTCACGTCGCGGAGTTCAACGTCCTGATCGACAAGGACCTCGCGGAGTTCAACGAGATGCTGCGCTCGCGTAATATTCCGAATATCACAGGGAAGTAGCGGTGTTGGCGTGGGGTGGCCGACCCTGAACCTGGCGCGCTACGCGGTTGCCGTGTTGATGCTCGTGTCGGTGGCGACCAGCGTCGGTCTCTGGTCCCTGAGCTGTCCACACGCGACAAGGGACGACTGCTGACCGAGGGGATCTACGGGCGCGTCAGGAACCCGACGCCCTACCTCGCTTTGGGCAGGTCCACGACGGTTCCGACCCCGCCGGCGACGAAGTGATCGCCGTACGCTTCGCGGAACAGCCGCTTGGCTTCGTCGCCCGTGCAGTGTGTCGGCCCCACCCAGGCGACGCCCAGCGTCTTGAACTCCGCGATGATCTTCCTCACGTCGTCCGGTGGCGTCTGCAGGAGGTGGAAGCCGCCAACCACCATGTGGACCGGGCGCCTGGTCGTCTCCGCGATTCGCTTGAGCATCGCGACGATGCCCGGGTGCGCGCAGCCGACGATGACGACCGAGCCGGCGCGGGTGTCCACGACGAGAGCTTCCTCGTACGCGCCGTTGCCTGCGATCTCCTCGCTCACGACGAACCCGGGGAACACGGGGATTGGCTTGCCCTCCGCCACCGTCACGCGCGTGGCGCCAATTCGGGCGAGCGCGGCGGCAGCCGGCGGCGGCGGAGCAGCCGCTCGTGGTTGCGCTCGGCGTACGAACTCGAGGTGTGGACGTATTTGAGGCCTTCCTCGAGGGCGCGATGAAGAAGGCTTGTGTCGTAGGCGGAGCCGAGGCCCACGACGGGAAGGCTGATGCCAGTGCGGCCGAGGGTGCGTACGCTCGAGGGCAGCCGGGCGGTTCCAGATTCACGCGGAGCCTCAGCCGTGGAGCAGGAGGACGCGAGCCCGGCGGCGGCCATTCCCTTGGCGCCGGCCCGCAGGAACTTCCGCCGCGTCATGGGGTCGCATCTCGCGTCATCGCAGAATTCACATTTCAAGGTGTGACCCCCAGTAGACGGCCCGGCATCCCGGGCAGCAGCAGGAACAGGTCCTTGTGCGACCTCCGCACCGCGTCGATCTTCGGCGGTCGAAGAGGGCATCGAGGAAGAAACGCGCATACCATCGGCTGCAGCACATTGAAGGCTTCTACGGATTGGACGTCAAACAGTACACGGTTGGGTCCGCCGTTCAGCCTTCAACAGAACGCCCGGGAACCGCGAGGAAAAGTCGCAGACCGCGCGGGTCGAGATAGAAGACTGACGTAACAACTCGTCGCTGGCGCCGGCGTCTCTTGGGGTGAAGGCGGCAGATCCACTGCCGCCATCCCTGGAGGCGCCCCACATGCGCAGCCTGCTCGCCTCGGCGCTGCTGTTGGTTGTCGCGTCCGCGCAACTCGCGGCCGCACCATTCGAACCCTCCCCCAACGCCGGCGTGCGCCCCCTTTCGCGCCAGACGGCCGCGCTCCTCGACGACGCCCTGAGACGATCTCCGCTCGTGAGATCGGAGGTCGACGTCATCGACGCATCCGACGTGGTGGTCTACCTCACCGAGGTATTCAAGTCGGAGTCCGGCGAGCCGAACGCGTCGCTGCGCTTTCTGTCCTCCGGCGGCGGCAAACGCTACCTGGTGGTGCGGCTCGATCGTTGGAACCTCTCGTGGAACGATCGGCTGGTGTTGTTGGCCCACGAGCTGCAGCACGCCGTTGAGGTGGCCCGCAGTCCCGGCGCGCGCGACCTCGTCAGCTTCAGCGCGCTGTTCCGCCGCATCGGCTGGGAGATGAGAGCGGGCCGTTTCGAGACAGACGGCGCCGTGGAGGCGAGCATGCGGATGCGCATCGAGCTGCAGTCGCCTCGTCCGAGCGCCCCCGCCGCCTCGTACTGGCCGGCGCAGGGCCCGGACGACAACGGGCGGAATCTGCGGAGGAACCGCAGGAATCCGTAAGGACTTCCGAGTCCATGCGTCCTAGGTTGGACGTGTTGCGCGGGTCATGGCTGCGAAGGGAGTTGACGCTTCTGAGCCGGGCGTCATTCCTCCCGGCGCGTTCTGCCATCCTCCTCACTACGGGTCGGGCGTCGTGACCCGCGCCCCACCTGCACCGCACGCTTACTCTCGCTGCAGCGCCGACACGACGGCCACCAGGCGGCTGGAGGACACGCGGTCGCGAGAGGCCGACCCCGACCTGCCGGTGCTGCTCCATGCCCGCCGTGAGTACGGCCCGTTGCCAAGTAAGCGTGGGGTAGTTCCTGGCCCGACAATGCGCGCAAGGCGCAACCCCGGGGCCCGCAGCTACGTCAAAGTTCCGGGGAAGGCACGGCGCGCGAGGCTCTGCAAGCTCCTGAGGGAGGCTGCGCATGATCGGACGGATCTCCTGGCTCATCCCCTTGGCCCTGATCGTGCTCTCCGACGTTCCGGGCGGGTCGCAGGGCACGCCCACCACCCGTCACCCCCAGGCGACGCAGGTTCGCAACAAGATCGGCATGTGGCTCGCCGAGATCCCCGCCGGCAGCTTCGACATGGGATCCAGCGTGGGGCCCGGTGAGGCGCCGGTTCACCGCGTCTCCGTCCGGTCCTTCTGGATGGGCGTCACCGAGGTCACCCAGGCGCAGTGGCAGGTGGTGATGGGCACCAACCCGTCCCACTTCAGGGAGGCCGGTCCCAACGCTCCGGTCGAGATGGTCACCTGGGACGATGCGCAGGCGTTCGCAGAGAAGCTATCCGCGCGCGAGCCGGGCTGGCGCTACCGCCTGCCGAGCGAGGCCGAGTGGGAGTACGCGTGCCTCGCGCGGACTGCCAAGGACCCGTACGGTCCGGGGGAGGCGGTTGCCTGGATCAAGGAGAACTCGGGCGGCACCACGCACCCGGTTGGACTGAAACAGCCGAACGCGTTCGGACTCCACGATATGTTCGGCAACGTCCCCGAGTGGACGCAGGACACGTGGCATGCCGACTACACGGGAGCGCCGACAGACGGGAGTGCATGGGAAGGAGGCGATTCCGGCTATCACACGCTCCGCGGCGGCGGTTGGGATCTTCCCGCGTTCTTCCTGCACGCCGCCCTTCGAGGGCCGTACCGACGAGATTCACCGCCGCGGGTTCCGCGTCGCGGCGGACCGGCGGTGAAAGAAAACAGCAAGTCAGCTACGGCGCCCGCCTGCGATCGAGATTGCGCAGCATCTCGCGCAATCCGGGCTGGGACGGGTCGAGCGACAGGGACCGCTGCAGGTCGGCGCGCGCGCCGGCGCGATCCCCGGCGCAGGCGCGCGCAAGCGCACGAGCGCTGTGGGCCGCCGGGTTCTGCGGCTGCAGTTGCACGGCGCGGTTGAACTGCTGGACGGCCACGTCGCATTGCCCGACCTCGACGCGATACCGCCCGGCGAAGAGCCAGAAATCGGGCACGTCCGGGTGGATGCGCGTGGCGGGCTCGAGCAGCCGAAGGCTGCGATCGACCTGGCCGGCTCGCTGGTAGCCAATCGCGCGCCCGACAAGGTACCGGGTTGCCTCGGGCAAACCGGCATCGAGCGCCCGCAGGAGTAGTTCGTCGGACCGATCGAGATCGCGCTTGGCGGCGAACAGCACGTCGCTCAGGTTCCACAGCGCGGACGCCAGCTTGGGATCGATCTCGAGCGCGTTGCCGAACGCGACGATCGCCTCCTCTGTCCGCTCCTGGTTCTTCAGCACCAGCCCCTCGTTGTTGTACGACCCGGCGGTCCGCGTCCGGTCGCGTCCCGACCCGCGAGGCGTCACCCGGTCCGGCTCGGCGGATCCGATGTAGCCGAGCGCCCGCAGCTGGTTCAGCCGGTCCTGGTCGGATCGCGCGTTGCGCGTGGCGGGGGTGGGCAGGCCGGGAACCGCGAAGAAGCGGGAATAGTCGATGGCCTCGCCCGGCGCGAACCTCACACCGCCGAATGGCGCGTCCGCGGTGCCCGCTGCGCGGGGAAGGCCCAGCAGCGCGGCGATCGTGGGACACGTCTGCATGACGCTCGCCTGGCCCCGAACCGACGCGGACGCCGCCTGCGCCGCACCGCCGTTCCACACGAGATAGATTCCCTGGGGGCGATGCCACTTCGCCGCCGTCGCGTTGGCGAAACTCGAGAGGTTCGTCGGGCGACCTTCACCCCACGCGAGGCCGTGATCGGACGCGATCACCAGGGCCGCGTGGGTGGCTTCCGCCACCTTCCGATAGTCTCCGATCAACTCGTCGATCAGGTGAAAGTACTGCCGCGGCACGTCCTTGTACCGCGCGTAGTCCTCGGCCGACACCTCGGGTTGCCTCGGCGGTACGAAGGGCGCGAACACGTGGCCGATCGAATCCGTGCCCTGGAAGTACACGACGGCGAGGTCAGGGTGCTCGCCGCGAATCCAGTCGAATGAGAGGTCGGCGTAGATGCGCGTCTCCAGCAGGATGCGCCGCAGCGCCGCCACCGGGTGACTGTAGGGATTCGAGTCCACGGTCGCCTGCTCGTACTCCGCCCGCGTGAGCGTCGGAAGGAACTGCTTGACGCGTTCGAAATCGATCGTGGCGCCCGCCCGATCGGCAATCTCGCGCGCCCATTGCTCGCGATCGGGCGGAAACACCGCGCCCGGCGGCGGAGCGTCCTCGCCGTACAGGAACGTGAACATCCTGTCCGACACCAACAACCCGTTTACCGGCTCGGCGGGATAGGTCGCCCACAAGCCAAACACGGCGACGCGCTTGCCCGCCCACGTCGCCATGTTCCACAGGGCCGGCACGCGGCGCTCCGTGCTGGTGATGGGTTCCCTGTCGCCGGTGTCGGGACGCAGGTGCAGGAAGTCGAGGATGCCGTGCCTCACCGGATCCACGCCGGTCATCATCGTCGTCCACACCAGGGGGGAGAGCGGCGGGTGCAGCGTTTCCAGGTTGCCGCTGGCGCTTCGCGGAAGCACTGCCGCCAGGTTCGGCATCGTCCCGTCCGCCACGAGCGGATCGAGCAGATCCCAGTCGACGCCATCGAGGCCGAGGAAGATCACCGGCTGCCCGGCGCTTACGCGTCTGGCCACCTGTTCGATCGGCGCCGTTGGTTCGGACGCCTGCGGGCGGTCGCCGGGAGGCCGCGGCGGGCGAAGGAAGCGCCAGCCGAACAGCGTTGCCAGGACGACGACCGCGGCAGCGACGTATGACGCCCGCTTGTTCCTGAGCATGCGATTGCAGCGTAGGCCGACTCGGCCGCCCGCGCCACCACAAACACCTTCGAAATCCCCGCGTTCCAGACGACGGAGCGGCGGGCGCCCGGCCGAGAGCTCGGTAGGGACTCGGATCCACAAACAGAGGGCTTTCGTAGGACGAACCGAACGCCTGAGGGGCCCGCCTCTGCGTCTATCAATACGGATGGTCTCATCGGCGCAATCACCAGGGAGGTGAAAGATGTGGCGGATGAGGGGCTCTGCACTCGTGTTTCTCGTGCTCGTGTCAGTCCTCGCCTGCACGCCGACCGCGTGGGCCCAAACGACCGGCCGAATCGCGGGGAGGATTGTGGACTCGAGCGGCGGCGCCATGCCGGGCGTGACCGTCACCGTGTCGAGCCCGGCGCTCCAGGGCGTGCGGTCGACGGTGACCGACGGCTCGGGCGACTATCGCTTTCCGACGCTGCCGCCGGGGAAGTACGTCGTCAAGGCCGAATTGACGGGTTTCAAGACCACCGAGCAGGCGGATGTCGCGGTCGGCATCGACCGCACGGTGGCAGTCAACCTCTCGATGTCGGTCGGCGACCTGGCCGAGAACGTCACGGTGGAGGGGACGACGCCGGTCATCGACATCAGGTCCGCGAGCACCGGGTTGAACGCGAACGCCGACTTCTTCACGAAGCTCCCGTCGCGCCGCGACTTCTACGCGGTCGCGCAGTTCGCGCCCGGCGTGTCCACCGACGACTCGGGCACGACCTTCGCCGGGTCGACGGGCGCGGAGAATTCATACATCATCGAGGGCCTGAACACGACCGGCGTCTACCTGGGCGATCGGGGCAAGACGCTGAACCAGGACTTCGTCGAAGAGGTCGAGGTCAAGACAGGCGGGTTGCCGGCCGAGTACGGCCGCATGACCGGCGGCGTCATCAACGTCGTCACGAAGTCCGGCAGCAACATGTTCCACGGGTCGTTGTTCGGGTTTGCGGAGGGCGGGAGCTTGCAGGCGGACAACGCGACTGAGAGCAAGCGGCCGGAGTGGACGACCACGGTACCCAACGTGGCGCACCTGTGGGACGCGGGCGTCAGCCTCGGCGGGTACGTGGTGAAAGACCGCCTGTGGTTCTTCGGCGTGTACAACGGCCAGCAGCGCAGGACGGATACGAAGATGATCCGCGACCTGACGCAGGACGCGCCGGGCACTCCGGCGCTTGGCACCAGCGTGCCCACGACCACCAACACGCAGCTGTACTCTGCGAAGTTCACATACAAGCTGGCGAACAACCACACGCTGGTCTTCTCCGAGTTCGGGGACCCTGCGAAGACGAACGGCGCGCTCACTTCACAGTGGGTCATCTCCGGGCCGCCGAGTACGTGGGACGGCACCGAGCAGTTCGGCGGCAACGACATGGTCCTCCGGTACGACGGCGTGCTGAGCCCGACGAGCTTTCTTCGCGCCCAGTATGCCCGCCACACCGAGAAGGACATCATCGGCGGACCGGGCCGCGACATCGCGTCGACGCAGAACCAGCGCGTCTCGCCCGCCGTGTTCACGGGAGGATTCAGCATCTGGGACGACCTCAACTTCACGCGCGACGTGTACAAGGCCGACTTCTCCAAGATCCTCCCGGC
The DNA here is from genome assembly GCA_963724775.1 of uncultured Acidobacteriota bacterium. Lineage (GTDB taxonomy): Bacteria > Acidobacteriota > Vicinamibacteria > Vicinamibacterales > Fen-181 > CAVRWB01. The sequence goes on along the minus strand of CAVRWB010000001.1, from coordinate 852,582 downwards.
CAACGAGATCAAGGTGGGCTTCGACTACGAGGACATCGGCTCCAACCTCGACCGGTACCAGGGGGGCGCCGGGCAGCGCATCTATCTGCTGCAGCGGACGGTGGACGGCGAACTGGTGCTGTACGTCCGTCACCGCTACTTCATCGACGAGAACGCGCCGGGTCACAGCAGGAGCGATCCGGCGACCTGGAAGATCGCGCTGCCGCTCAACACGAGGCCGGCCAGCAAGAGCTACTCGTTTTACGCGCAAGACAACATGAAACTCGGCAGGCTGTCGCTGAACCTCGGCGTGCGCTGGGAAAGACAGAGCATGTTGGACCGTGAGGGGGCGTAGGCCCTGAATCTCGACAAGAACTGGGCGCCGCGCCTGGGTGGTGTGTTCGACGCGGCCGGCGATGGCAAGACCAAGATCTTCCGGGAACTGGGGGCGGTTCTACGAATCGATCCCGATGGACATGGGCGTCCGCGCGTTTGGCGGCGAGCTGTATACGTTTGCATACAATTTCAGCCCCAACCAGGCGGACCTCGCTTCGGTCGAGGACCCACGCCTCCCGCGCTCGACCATTCTCGGAGGCTCGACCACGCCGGTTGACCCGGCGCTAACCGGGCAGTACATCGACGAGACGCTGCTGGGCGTCGAGAGAGAAGTCGCGTCGAACCTCACCGTCGGCGTGGGGTCCGGTCACCGCAAGCTCGGGAACATCATCGAGGACTTCCTGATTCCCTCCGAAGGCATCTACTTCATCGCGAACCCCGGCCGGGGCATCGGCGCAGAGATGTCGTTCTACGACTTGGTGCACATCGCGCCGTCGCCGAAGGTCAGGCGGGTGTACGACAGCGTCGAACTGACCGCCCGCAAGCGCTACCACGACGGATGGCAGGTGATGGCGAGTTACGTGTGGTCGAGGCTCGAAGGCAACTACGACGGCACGCTCCAGGTGTCCACCGGCCAGCTCAATCCAAACATCAACTCCGCATACGATTACGCGGACTCCTCGTGAACGCGGGCGGCCGGCTATCCAACAACCATACGCACACGCTCAAGTTCGACGGCAGCTACGAGTTGCAGAGAGGCGCGATGAAGGGTCTCAGCTTTGGCGGCGGGGTGCACATCGCGTCGGGCTTCCCGCTTCAGCGCCTACGGTTACTCGATCGGCTACAACAACTGGGAGTACTACCTGGTGCCGCGCGGCTCGCTGGGACGCAGTCCGTGAGGACTTCGAGGCCGACCTTCACGTGGCTTACCCGATGAAGCTCGGGAAATCGATGAATATCGAGCCGGTCCTGGACATCTTCAACGTGCTTGAACCGGCAGGCCATCCGGCAGTCCGACCAGCGCTACAACCTGATCCCGGACGGCGGGAGCCCTGGCGCTCCGGAAGCCATTTGATACGGCGACGGCGGCATCGCCACGACCGGCAACAACCTGACACCGGCGGGCTCGGTCACGAAGGAGATGGCGACCAACCCGGACTTCCTCAAGAAAGGCGTGAGCTTCACTCGCCAGCGGAGCATGCGACTCGGCGTCCGCGTCATGTTCTGACGGCCCTCGATGGGGTCACGTCTTCGGACCCAGTGCGCATTTTGCACGTTTCAAGATGTCGACGCCAACAGCACGAGGTGAGTGATGGACATCGGCCCGATGGGCGAGCTGTCGGTGGCTCTCAGGGCGTTGGCGAGGCGGCTGGCATTCGGGACGTGCACGGCGGCCGTCCTCGCCGTCGGCATCGCGGCGGTGAGCACGATGTTCAGCGCGCTCAACGGCGTGGTGCTGCGGCCGCTGCATTCCCAATCGCCCGGAACAGTTGGTCTGAGTAGTATTCGGGCGGCATCAAGCCTATCCGCGCAACTCCACATCCGGCCCTCGACTACTTCGACTACCGACGTCAGTTCAAGGTTCAAATCCGTGGGCGGCCAACTCTACTTCCGGACGCTCTTCTCGGTGCGGCGATGCTGGAGGGCCGCTCCGCTTCACCGACGTGTCCGCCAACTACTTCGCCACCCTCGGCATCCGCCCGGCCCTCGGGGCGCGGCTTCGTCGCGGCCGAGGAGGTTTCCTCGGCGGCCAACGTGGTCATCCTGAGCCACGGGCTCTGGCAGCGGCGGCTTGCCGGCCGTGCCGACGCCGTCGGACAGACGCTCACGCCGGAAGCGAGCGAGCTGCGAGGTGGTCAACGTGATGCTGCGGCGTCACCTTGCGCTTCGGAAGTCGACCTCTGGAGGCCCATACGCCAGGGCGACTGAGGCACCGTGGGCGGGGAACAACTACTACAGCCTCTTCGGGCGCCTTCGTGCCGCCGTGAGCATGCGAAGTCGCCCAAGCGGAGGCCTCGGTGCTTGCGCGGCAGCTCGAGCAGGCGTACCCGGAGAACAAGGGCTGGGGCCTGTTCCTGGTGCCGATGCACGAGGTGTTCTTCGGCGACTATCTGGCCCGGCGCTGGTGCGGTTGATGGCCGCGGTGCTGCTGCTGCTGCTCGTCCACGTCCTCCAACGTGTCTTCCTTTTTTCCCCCCCCCCCCCCCCCCCCCCCCCCCCCCCCCCCCCCCCCCCCCCCCCAAAAAAAAATGCGCGGCCGCCGGGTA
>CAVRWB010000001.1:0-847500 GCA_963724775.1 uncultured Acidobacteriota bacterium | reverse complement strand
CGGCCTGCTCGGCCCCTTGCCCTTTTGCCATTCCATGTTCGTGGCGAGCTTTTGACCCGTGGTGGATTTTCCCGACTTTTTTCCCTCATTTATCGTCGACGCTGCGTTTTTTGAGCGAGTAGCCCCTCGGGTGCGTCCTTTTTGATTCCGGGGCATTGCTCTTCTACGTCCTTTTTTAACCGCGGCCGTTTTTCCCCCCCCCCCCCCCCCCCCCCCCCCCCCCCCCCCCCCCCCCCCCCCCCCCCCCCCCCCCCCCCCCCCCCCCCCCCCCCCCCCCCCCCCCCCCCCCCCCCCCCCCCCCCCCCCCCCCCCCCCCCCCCCCCCCCCCCCCCCCCCCCCCCCCCCCCCCCCCCCCCCCCCCCCCCCCCCCCCCCCCCCCCCCCCCCTTATTTTTGCGCCATCCTTATTATCATTTTCATTGCGTGGCGAGTTTCGACCTCTCGGGTGGACCTCAATCGTGACGCTGCGGAGCGTAGTATTTTTGCCCCGCCCTTTGCGGCATTACTCAATCATTCGCCCCCTTTTTCGGAACAGGCGTTGCGATCTCCTTCCCCCCCCCCCCCCCCCCCCCCCCCCCCCCCCCCCCCCCCCCCCCCCCCCCCCCCCCCCCCCCCCCCCCCCCCCCCCCCCCCCTCATTATGGGGCGTCGATATCCCTGGGTTTCTTTTCTCTTTTCTACGTCAACGTCGGCTCGGCGGCATTTCCACCCCCCCCCCCCCCTTTTGCCCCGGAACCTTAGGCGGCGATCTTGTGAGTGTGGTGCGTTTTGTCGGTATTGGAGTCAGGAGCCAAAAAAAAAAAAAAACCCCCCCCCCCCCCCCCCCCCCCCCCCCCCCCCCCCCCCCCCCCCCCCCCCCCCCCCCCCCCCAAAAAACATGTGGTGTGTGCGGGTGGGGGAATGTATTTTACGCGAAGTTGAGCTTTTTTTTAAAAAAACCCCCCCCCCCCCCCCCCCCCCCCCCCCCCCCCCCCCCCCCCCCCCCCCCCCCCCCATTTAGGACACCCATTATTCAATTAAGTAATTTTCAGCCCTGGATCGACCACTCCTCGACGAATACTCGTTGATTGCGTTTCTCTCTTTTTTTTTTTTTTTTTTTTTTTTTTTTTTTTTTTTTTTTTTTTTTTTTTTTTTTTTTTTTTTTTTTTTTTTTTTTTTTTTTTTTTTTTTTTTTTTTTTTTTTTTTTTTTTTTTTTTTTTTTTTTTTTTTTTTTTTTTTTTTTTTTTTTTTTTTTTTTTTTTTTTTTTTTTTTTTTTTTTTTTTTTTTTTTTTTTTTTTTTTTTTTTTTTTTTTTTTTTTTTTTTTTTTTTTTTTTTTTTTTTTTTTTTTTTTTTTTTTTTTTTTTTTTTTTTTTTTTTTTTTTTTTTTTTTTTTTTTTTTTTTTTTTTTTTTTTTTTTTTTTTTTTTTTTTTTTTTTTTTTTTTTTTTTTTTTTTTTTTTTTTTTTTTTTTTTTTTTTTTTTTCCCCCCCCCCCCCCCCCCCCCCCCCCCCCCCCCCCCCCCCCCCCCCCCCCCCCCCCCCCCCCCCCCCCCCCCCCCCCCCCCCCCCCCCCCCCCCCCCCCCCCCCCCCCCCCCCCCCCCCCCCCCCCCCCCCCCCCCCCCCCCCCCCCCCCCCCCCCCCCCCCCCCCCCCCCCCCCCCCCCCCCCCCCCCCCCCCCCCCCCCCCCCCCCCCCCCCCCCCCCCCCCCCCCCCCCCCCCCCCCCCCCCCCCCCCCCCCCCCCCCCCCCCCCCCCCCCCCCCCCCCCCCCCCCCCCCCCCCCCCCCCCCCCCCCCCCCCCCCCCCCCCCCCCCCCCCCCCCCCCCCCCCCCCCCATTGTGCCAAGTCACTCGCGCAGCCCAAGCTGGAAGCACATCCTGCCGCCGGGGTGCTGCAGCTGAAGGGCCTGTTTGTGATCACGAGCGGATATCCACGGCCGTCGTTCGGTAGGCGTGCCGGCGAAAGGCAGGACCTGCTTCATGGCATGGCACACCGTTGCTGAACTTCTCCGCGGTTCGCTTCCCCCCGGGACGGCTGTGACCGTCAAGGGCTGGGTGCGCACCCGCCGCGATTCCAAGGCGGGGCTGTCGTTCCTTCACGTGCACGATGGCTCGTGCTTCGACCCGATCCAGGTCGTGTCCCGAGCACCTCCCCAACTACCAGACGAGTGCTGCAGCTGACCGCGGGCTGCTCGGTGGAGGTCGACGGCACGCTCGCCGCGTCGGAGGGCAAGGGGCAGGCTTTCGAGATCAAGGCGACGCGGTGCGCGTGGTCGGCTGGGTGGAGACCCGCACACCTACCCGATCACGCCGAAGCGGCACACGTTCGAGTACCTGCGAGAGGTCGCGCACCTGCGGCCGCGGACGAACACGTTCGGGGCGGTGGCGCGCGTGCGCAACACCTGGCGCAGGCGGTCCATCGCTTCTTCCACGAGCGCGGCTTCTTCTGGGTCCACACGCCGATCATCACGGCCAGCGATGCCAAGGGGCGGGGAGATGTTCCGGTGTCCACGCTCGACCTGGCCAACCTGCCGCGGACCGAGAGGGCGGGATCGACTTCGCGCAGGACTTCTTCGGGCAAGCCAGGCCTATCCTGACCGTGTCGGGCCAGCTCAACGTCGAGACCTACTGCCTCGCGCTGTCGCGGTTTACACGTTCGGCCCGACGTTCCGGGCGGAGAACTCCAACACCAGCCGCCACCTGGCCGAGTTCTGGATGATCGAGCCCGAGATCGCCTTCGCCGACCTGAACGACGACACGGATCTCGCCGAGGACTTTCTCAAGTACATCTTCCGGGCGGTGCTCGACGAACGGCCCGACGACATGGCGTTCTTCGACGAGCGCGTCGACAAGACGGCAGTCACCCGCTCGAGGCGTTCGTGAAAGCGAGCTTCGAGCGGATGACCTACACCGAGGCGATCGCGGCGCTCGAGAAGTCGGGCAAGGCGTTCGAGTTCCCGGTGCGGTGGGGCATCGACCTGCAGTCCGAGCACGAGCGGTACCTGACCGAGGAGCTCATCGGCCGGCCGGTGGTCGTGATGAACTACCCGAAGGACATCAAGGCGTTCTACATGCGCCTGAACGACGACGGGAGCACGGTGGCCGCGATGGACGTGCTGGCGCCGGGCATCGGCGAGATCATCGGCGGCAGCCAGCGCGAAGAGCGGCTGGACGTGCTCGACCGCCGGATCGACGAGATGGGCCTCGACAAGAAGCCCTACTGGTGGTACCGCGACCTCCGGCGCTACGGCACCGTGCCGCACGCGGGCTTCGGCCTTGGCTTCGAACGCGCGATCAACTACGTGACCGGCATGGCGAACATCCGCGACGTGATCCCGTTCCCGCGCGCGCCCAAGAGCGCGGACTTCTAAAAGAGAGAGCACAGAGAAGGAGAGTGCAGAAAGAGAGCACAGAGAAGCGCGAGGGAGAACGAGTTCACGGAGGACTGACCTAGGCAGGCAGCGACGTGTCCCTGAAGGGCGACTCTCGACCTAGATTGTGCGGCTGGAAGCTGGCCGTCCTGCCCAGCGGAGCCCGGGAGGGATAGTCGGCCGCCGCCCGCAAGCCGCCGGCAAGAGGGGAGACACTCCGAGAAGCGCACCTGTCAGTCGAGCGCGAACACGCGCCGCATCAGGGCGACAAGTCCACCGCGGAGGCCGGCCAGCAGCAGGATGGGAACGAGGACGGTCGCCAGCGTCACCGCGGCCGTTGCGCCGGCGGCCGGCGTGAGGGCACCTTCGCGGAGCAGCCTGTCCGCAGCAGCACGATTGCTGACACCGCCAGGGTCAGCACCCAGGAGCACACTGAAGGATGAGCCGCTGCCGCGCGCCGAGCGCGCTCGCTGGAATCGCGCGCCGCGCGCGGTTCGCGCATCTCTGCGCGAAGAACGGGGGGAGCTCCGGCGCGGGACGTTGGCAAACAGGGCCCGCAGCGCGCGGTCGGCCGCATCCTGGTCCCGTTCGTCAATGCCCGGCCACGGTGACGCATGATCGCCGATTTCCCCAGCGGCGCGGTCAGCCCTGCAGACAGGAGCATGCCGAAGGACGCCATCAGCGGGATGATGCCGAGTCCACCCGCGATCTTCAACCCGACCGCGTCGTTCGAGATCGGCGGCATGAGCCAGGCGAAGAGCAGGGCGCCAATGCTCGCGAACAGCATCACCAGCCCAACGGCCAGCGTCACGCGGCGGTCCCACCCTCCTTCCAGTAGCCGCTCGGTCGACGTCCCGTCCCAGCCAGGCTTCGTAATCTCCGCCGGCCAGGTCGTCCGGAACCGGGAGACCCTTCTCGAGCGCCAGCATCCGTTCCTGGTGACCCATCTCCCGGAGGCGAAGCCGCTGGCGGTTCCGAAGAAAGCGTCCAAGGACGTGCAGCGCCATCGGTCCCAGGATGATCAGCACGATCGCCGTACCTTCGTTCATATGCCCTCGCCCTCGGGTTGGCTTTGGCGATGAGTTGCCCCGGGTACTCCGTAGACGTCGCGAGGGGCGTCACGGGTTGCACGCGAGCCGCGATGCGTCCCCAGGGGCGCGAATACCACCAGGAAGGAACGTCGAGGCGCCGTGTCGGCTCTTTCGAGTCCAAATCGAGGGCCGCTGTAGTGGCGTTTCTTTGCCACGGGCGTCAAATTCAGCGTGATGTTCGACACAATTGCGCCGGTACCGTCGCTGCTCGGTCCCGCAGGGAAGGCCGTGGACCCGGACGAGGCCCTCCTGGACGCCTGGGTGAACCGGGGCGATCTCGTCCGCCTTCGCGGAGCTCGTCCGGCTTCACCAGCTCTACGTGTTCCGGGTCGCCCTCTCGGTCCTGGGCCCCGGCTTCGAAGCGGACGCCGAGGACGTCGCTCAGGAGACGTTCATCCGGCCTGCTGAACGACTGCAGGGGTTCCGCGGCGAGTGCAGGATCCGGACCTGGCTCCACCGCCTCGCGCTGAACCTGGCGCTCGATTGCCGCCGGCGCGCGCGGTGGCGGCTCCCTCACCTCGACCTCACGGTCCTCGAGCGGAGGCTGACCGCCGAGGGCAAGGACGAATTGTTCACGTCGGCGGCCGACGCCGAACGTGCGCGCACGCTGCACGAATGCGTGGACGCCCTCCCGGATTCCCTGCGCAGCGTCATCCACCTGCGCTACTGGCTGGATTACACCATCGAGGACATTGCAACGACCCTCCGGTCTTCCCATTGGCATGGTCAAGTCGCACCTGCACCGGAGCCGCACGCTCCTGATCCCGGGCCATGGACGCAAGGGAGCTCGGTCCCGTTCGACCGGGTGCCGGGCGGCCGGAGGGCTGCCGATCCCGTTGCGGCTGGCCCACTCAGCCGGCCGCAAGTCTGCCTCGAGGCCCGACCGTGATTCCGCGTGGATCCCGACTGCTGCTCGTCCTGGCGACAGTGTCCGCGGGTCACCCAGGTTCGGCCGATGGCACCCTATCTTGGCGAGACGCCGCCCGGCCTGACGCCGAAGCGCTTTGCGCCGTCGGTCGTGTCCACCGATCCATGCCGCTTCATGGAACGAGTCTCGAGCGCGCTGCCGCAATGGCCCATCCTGACGGCGATGCGGACTGGACGCCGATGGTGAACGGCACCACCCAGACCGGCATCTACTGAGTCGATGCTTCAATCATCGAGGAATCGAGACCGAAGCAACCGAAGCGGGTGTATTGAATGGAGGGCGAGCCGTGACCATCCACGTTGCAACACCGGCCGGCACGACGATTGGGACGCTGCCCACTGTCGGCAAGGCCCTGTTCTTCGCCGCCTGCTTCGTGCTGGAGGCGATGGTCTTTTCCATCCTCCCGCTGTCGCACCAGCTTCCGATGCGCCCACTGCTCTACATGCAGGCCTGCGCGACCGCCATCTTTCTCGTGGCCGCCCTCGTCGTGCGCAGGGGCGAGGCGGGCCAGCCGTGCGGGCAGGTGCTGTATGCGTTCTTCGTTGGCGGCATGGCGGTGCTGCTCAGCACTCTCTTCGGTGGCAAGCTGCTCGAGGCGCTCCCGATGGTGCCCGTCAGTCCCGCCTCGATCGCGCTCTCCAAGCTCTCGGAGAGCCTGTGGCGGGTGGTCACGATCCTGCTGCTCATGGCGGCGAGCGGTGCAAGCCTTCGCTCGATGTATCTGACCAGGGGACGCCTCGGCCTGGGACTGAGCGTCGGCTTCCTCGGGTTTGTCGTCTGCGCGGCGCTCGCCTTCGTGCCTCTTCTCCGCCAGCCGGGCGGAGTGGAGCAAGCTGATCTCCCTGGCGCCGTGGATCCTCACGTTCGTGCTCGCCAACGGGTTCGCAGAGGAACTGCTCTTCCGGGGGTTGTTCCTCAAACGGTACCAGCGATTCCTGGGGAAGGGCTGGTCGAACCTGCTGGCGGCCGCTGCGTTCACGTTGCTGCACCTGCAGGTGACGTACGTATCGGAACTCGCCGTGTTCCTGCTGGTGCTCTTTCCCCTGGCGCTCGTCTGGGGGTGGCTGATGCAGAAGACCGGCAGTCTGTGGGGATTCGCGCTCTTCCACGCCGGCGCGGACTGCCTGGTGATTTTCGGGATCTCTCGGGCCGTGTAGCGGCGTCCGTCTACTTCGGCAGCGCCGAGTATTCGCGCCTGGCCTGCAGCAGGATGGGCAGATTGCGGTCGGCGTGGCTCCACCGTTCGAAGAACTGCTCGGTACGTGCGCCGGCTGCCCGCGGCATCGCCCGCGTGCGCGAGCGTCCGGGCCAACCCGAGCTGAGCATGGGGCAGGAGCTTGCGGCCGGAGTCAATCATCGGATGGCCCAGGATCTTCTCGAAGGCTGCCCGGGCGTTGAGCCAGTCGCCCGCTAGATAGTGCGCCTGCGCTCGCTCGAACAGAGGCACAAAGCCGTACGCCACGCCCAGCTCGAACGGGCGAAGCGGCGCGAGCAGGTCGAGCGCCTGCGCGGTTTGCCCGTGACTGGCGGCGATGGCGGCGCGGTACGAGCGCGCAAGGGTCGCACCCGGCTGCGACGCGCCTGGCTGCCCGTCGCGATCCAATCCTCGTCCAGCAGGTGTGCGGCCGCATCGAACCGCCCCGCCGAGACCATCACGCGGACGGCGTCCATCTTCGCGACTGGTCCCAGGCTCTCCCGAAGTTCGGCCTCGACGCGGCGCATCGCCTGCGATTTCAAGCCGCACAGCGCCTCGTACCCGAGCCATCCGGAAGCGAATCCGGACCGGCCAGTCCACCACTTTGTTCGCGGTGGCCCAGGCTTCGAACTCCTTCATGAAGGCGATTGCCTCTTCGAGCCGACCACGGTTCATCGACTCCTCCGCCTGGTCTTCGAGCCAGTCCGGTGCCGACTCCGGGTGCTCGGCCGCCCACGCCCGCTCCCGGGCCAGCAGCGTGGTGTCGTTCGCGCCCACCGCGCACCAGAACAGGAGAACATGCGGCTCCGCGGCCTGTACTGCCGAGGGCGATGGACCGTTCGCTCGCCTGCCTGGCTTCGCCAATCTGGTTCAGGTAGAGGTGCGCACGGGAAACCACCGCCAGGTTCAACGCGCTGTCTGGTTCGAGCCGCAAGGCCTCACTGGCCTCGGTGAGCGCAGCGTCGTACCGCCCGGAGTTCATGTACTCGACTGCCAGGTCGCGGCGAGCCATCGCGCGCCGGGGATAAGACTGTCGGAGAAGTTCCAGCGCGTCCACGACCCGCTGCACTTCACCGGTGACGCGCCGGTGATACGCGGCCTCGATTTCCAGGCGCTCGGGAAACGTGACCTGCTGCCTGAGCGTGTACGCCTTCTCGAGGGCTGCGAGACGCTCGCGCCCGAATGCGACGGAGCCCAGGCGGCTGTGCGCGAGGGCGAAATCGGCGTCGAGGGCGACTGCGTCGCGGTACAGGGCCAAGGCCAGTTCCATCTGCCCCTGGGTAATGGCCAGGTCGCCCCGACGCACGGTTCTGAGCGCCTCGAGAGATGCCGTGGTCCCCTCGACCAGCGGCAGACTGTGGGTGGCCAGAGAAGCCGGCGACTCTCCAACCGCCAGCCGGATCTCGCTGGCCGCGCGCTGCAGGGCGCCGAGCACCTGCTCCTTGCGCTCGGTTGTCGCCTGCCGTCTCGCCAGCACCCTGCCGGTCCGGCACTCCACCGCCTCGAGGCCGATGATGTACTGGCGACCGAGCGACGCGATCGAGGCCACGATCACGGCGTGGCCACCAACCCTCTCGCCGATCTCCATCCCAACGGCCCGCGTGACCGGCGTGTCGGCGGGCCGCCGCATCATCCGCAGCGTCTCCTGGATGCGGCCGGGCGACAGCAGGCGAAGGTAGGGCGACTGTTCCAGCTGGATCGCCATCGCCAGGGGGACTGCCTCGTCGAACACGACGTCGCTCGTCTTGTTCTCGAACGCGAGTAGCACGGTGTCCTGCTCTGTCAGTACCTTCGCCGGCGACCGCGTCATCATGACGACGGCAATCACGCCGACCACGACCGCCAGGGCGGCAGCCAGCCGGCCGGGCGTCCGCCACGTCGCGCGCCGCTCGGCGCCGGCCGGGGCCGGCGCCGACTCGAGCGGCGTGGTGGCTGCGCCGTCAGGACTTTCTGCGAGGGTCGGCGTCCGGTCCGGCAACGGCCCGGCCGGCACCTCCGGCCGCCACGCGACAGGCGCGATCAGCCGGTAACCGCGCTTGGGAATCGTCTCGATGATCAGGGGCTGCTGAGCATCGTCGTGCAGGATCTGGCGCAGTTCCGCGATACATCGCGACAGCCCGGAGTCGGCGATGTACTGCCCGGGCCAGACCTCCGCCAGGATCTCGTCCTTGAGCACGATGTCGCCGGCCCGTCGCGCAAGGCACATCAGCAGATCCACCAGCTGCGGGCGCAGCTTCACCACCGCGTCGCCGCGTGACGCATGGCAGGCTTTCGGTTCGACGAGCCAGTCGCCGACCGTGAACGACGCGAAGCGGGCGGCGGGGGGTGGTGCCTCGGGGCTCATACGCCGGCTAATACTACATCCTCGGGTCGTACAACTGGTTGTAGGAACTTCCGAGGACGGCGGTAGGGAGCCGCGCCCGACTCCGACCGTCAAAACATAGCGATGGATCCCCGAGCATCGGTGCACGGCGCCGGGGAGGAGGAGGTCATGACGTCCGAAGACACCGCGCAGATCTCGTCGGCCACCGACTTTCGTGTGGGCGACTGGCTCCTGGAGCCCAGCCTCGACCGCCTGTCACGCGACGGCACGGTCCGTCACCTCCGGCCCCAGCTGACGAACCTGCTTGTCCTCCTGGCGCGAAACGCCGGTCGCACCGTGTCAAAGGACGAGATCCTGGCGAACGTGTGGGAGGGTCAGTTCGTGGCCGAGTCAGGCATGACGCGGTGCATCGCCGAGATCCGGCAGGCATTGGGCGACGACGCCCGCGACCCGAAGATTGTGCAGACGATCACCAAGAGAGGCTATCGCCTGGTGGCCCCGGTGACCATCATCAAGCCCGCGCCGCCCGCCAAGTCGTTGGCGGTCATCGACGCTGCGTCACCGGCGAGGCCCGAGGCCGAAGGCGAAGCAGAATCCGTCGAGCGATCTGTCGAGGCGGGGGCGCAGGTGCGGCGGCGGTTCTGGCGCGCCCGGCTGTGGACGACGCTGGCGTCGGGGACGGCCGGGGCATCGCTGCTGGTGCTGATCTGGAGCGCGACGGGCTGGAACCGTGGGCCCGTCCTCTCGCAGCGCGACACCGTCCTGCTCGCGGACGTGATCAACACGACGGGTGATGCCGCGTTCGACCACACGCTGCGTCTCGCGCTGGCCGTTCACCTCGGTCAAGCCCCGTTCCTGCGGATCCTGCCGCCGACCCGGGTACGTGCCGGCCTCGCGAGGATGGGGCGACCCCACGAACAACCCGTCACGGGTCCCCTTGCGCTGGAGCTCTGCCGCCGCGAGGGCGCCGCGGTGCTCCTGGCCGGCTCGATAGCCCGTGTGGGTGCTCACTACGTTGTGGGCCTCGAGGCCGTCGCCTGTTCCAACGGCGAGTCAATCGGCCGGCAGCTCCTCGAGGTCGAAAGCAAGGACGAGGTGCTGGGGGCCTTGGGAACGGCGGCGGGTCGAGTGCGTCGAACGCTCGGAGAGTCGCGCGAGTCGCTCAGCCGCTACGACGTGCCGATCGTGGAAGCGACGACGCCGTCGATTGAAGCGTTGAACGCGCTGAGCCTGGGTGACATCGCCCGCGACCACGCGCGCATCGCGGAGGCCCTCATGCACTACCGCCGCGCCACGGAGCTCGACCCGCAGTTTGCGCTGGCCTGGGCAAGGCGGGGCGCGGCCGCCCAGAGCACGGGGCAGATGTTCGGCGACGATCGATCGGGTGAGACCGACGAGATTCAGATCTGCTTCCGAACGGCCTACGAGCTCCGCGACCGCGTGAGCGAGGCGGAGCGCTTCTACATCCTCGGCCACTATTACCGTTTCGTCGTGGCCGATCCCGAGAAGGCCATCGAATCGTACCGGTTGTGGAGCAGGACCTACCCCGGCTCCACCGTGCCCGCAACGAATGTCGCTTCCATCTATGCCAACACGCTGGGCCGATACGAAGAGGCACTCGCGGACGCCCGCGAAGCGGCCCGCCTGGCGCCGTCCAGTTCGATCGCCAACGGCATGCTGATCGCGGCGTACCGGGGCACGAACAGGCTCACCGACGCGAAGCAGGCACTGAACGACGCCGCTCGCCACGGTGCAGGGGACCTCAGCTGGCACCGGCTGGCTTTCGAGATGGCGTTCGCGGAGCGCGACAAGGCGGCCATGGTCGAGCAGGTCCGATGGGCCACCGGAGACGCATCGGCGGCGATGGTGATGGACGAGGACCCGGGCCCTGGCGGCCGCTTCGCAGGGGCGGTTAAAGGAGGCGCGGCAGTTCTGGGCCGATGCGTCGGCGACCGCTGCGAAGGTGGCCACGGCTGGAGTGCGGGCGGGGATCCTCTTGCGGCAGGCCGAGGCGGAAGCACTGCTGGGCGACGCCCGCACCGCGCGGGTCGCCGCCGAGGCGGCGCTCGCGCTGGACGGCCAGGCACTGACCCGTCTTGCTGCCGCGGCCACGTTCGCGCTGACCGGTGACCCGCGACGCTCGTCGCGACTGCTCGACGAGGTCGTTCGCCGCGCCGAGCCCGCGACCCTGACGACCGTCGTCTGGCAGGCGGTCGTGCGGGCGCTCCTCGAAGCCCGTGCGGGACGGGCGGATCAGGCGCTCGAAGCACTGGGACCGACGACGCGCTTCGAGCGCGGGCGCCACTTTGGATTGGTGCCGCTCGGCGTGCGCGCGTCCGTCAGCCGGTCGGCGGGCCGGGCGAGCGAGGCGGCATCCGCGTTTCGCGATCTCCTGGGCCTGCGACAGGTGCTGCCGCTGTCCCCCTGGGTGGCGTTCGCGCAGTTGGGTCTTGCGCGGGCGCTTCGCGGGGCGGGCGACGTCGATGGCAGCCGGGCCGCCTATGACGCCGTCATCGAGTGGATGAAGGACGCCGACCAGGACGCGCCGATCCTCGTCGCCGCGCGAAGGGAGCGCGCCGCGCTGTGATGCTCGTCCGGCGCCCCGAGTGCTGGTGACGTATACTCCCCGACCATGGCACCACAACTTCTGCCCGGCCGGCGAGCCGCGATGCTCGCGGGCGTCGTCGTGTTCGTGCTGTTCTCGTTCCCGGTGGCGGGCCAGCAGCCGCGGCCTCCAGCCGACCCGGCGGAACTCCTGCTCGCGCCGGATGCGCTCCGCGCGTTCGACGAGGAGTTGTCAGGCACGTTGATGCGGGACCACGTCGGACACCTCTCGGCGATTCACCGCGTGCCGGCGTCGCCGGGCTACCACGAGGCGGCAGAATGGCTGGTGACTCGTGCGCGCGCGTACGGGCTGAGCGGCGTCCACATCGAGTCGTTCCCCGGCGACGGCAAGACGTGGTTCGGCACGATGCGCGGCAATCGAGGCTGGCGCGTGGAGGGCGGCGGGTTGGCCGAGGTGTCGCCCAGGCCGCGCCGGATCGGTTCGTTCGACGACCTGACGATGCTCGTGGCCGACAACAGCGAGAATGCGGACGTCACCGCGGAGTTGGTGGACGTCGGCGCGGGCGTCAACCCGGGCGATTACGAGGGAAAGACCGTGAAGGACAGGCTGGTGTTGTGCGACGGCCAGCCAGGGCTCGCCCATCGCCTGGCCGTCGAAGAGCGCGGCGCGGCCGGCCTCGTGAGCTACAACTCCAACCAGCGAACCGGCTGGTGGCGCGACGACATCGACCTGGTGCGGTGGGGCCACCTCGACTCGCGTGGCCGCGGCAACACCTTCGCGATGATGATCTCGGTTCGCGAGGCGCGCGACCTCCAGCGCCGGCTCGCCGCTGGCGAGAAGCTGGTGCTGCGGGCGGTCGTCCGGGCCCAGAACGACGACTCGATCCCTTACGAGACGGTGATTGCGACGATCCCCGGCAGCGATCCGTCGCGCGGAGAAATCGTCTACAGCTGCCACTTCGACCACCAGAAGCCGGCGGCCAACGACAACGCCAGCGGCTGTGCGGCCATCCTCGAGATCGGCCGGGTGATCCGAACGCTCGTGGACCAGAAGCGGATCCCGCCGCCGGTCAGGACGATTCGCTTCGTGTGGCCGTCGGAGATGACCGGCACGATCGCTTACCTGGCGAAGTACCCGGAGGTCGCGTCGGGGATGAAGGCCGCCATCCACCTCGATATGGTGGGAGGGAATCCGGCCGTCACGAAGTCGGTCCTGCACGTCACGCGGTCGCCGTGGTCGGCGTCTTCTTTCACCGACGACGTCGCCGAGGTCTTCGCCCGGTACGTGATCGGCGGCGCGTACCTGGGCGCGGCGAGCGGCGACTTCTCGCGAGCGGTGCGCGAGCCGAACGGTCCCAAGGATGCGCTGTGGGCCGATTTCTCGGAGTACGAGCCGGGCAGCGACCACTGGATCTACCAGGACAGCAGCTTCGGCGTTCCGACGATTCTACCTCCGCGACTGGCCCGACATCTACATCCACACCAACAAGGACGTCGTGGACAACGTGGATCCCACGAAGATCAAGCGGTCGGCGTTCATCGCCGCCGCCAGCGGCTACTACCTCGCAACGCTGACCGCGCCCGCGGGTCCGATGGACGCCGCGCTGCCGTACCTGGTCCTCGGCGGAGCGATGCGGCGGCTGGGGGACGCGGTTCAGCGGGCGTCGCTCCAGGCCTTCTCGAAGGCCGGCGTCGCGCGCGAGGCGGTCGTCGCGGCCTCGGAGAGCACCCGCCGGGAGGAGCGGCGGCTGGAGTCACTGCGCAAGTTCGACTTCGCGCCAGCCGGATCCCCGGGCGCCGGCATGCTGGAAGAGGTCCTCGGCGATCTCCGGCGCATGTTTCCCACCGGGCCGCCCGCCCCGGCCGGTGTGGCGGACACCCGCGTGCCGGCCAGGAGCCCGGCCGTCAAAGGCCCGCTGACGCCGTCCGTGGACTGGGTGCGCGACAAGGCCGGCGCCGCAGCCGATACGCTCGCCATCAACCAGTTGCCCGACGCCGAGAACGTCGCGTACGAGATCGCGAACTTCGCGGACGGCAGGCGGACGGTCAGCGAGATTCGAGACGCGGTGAGTGCGGAGTTCGGTCCGGTTGACACCAAGGTCGTGGCCGAGTGGCTGAACCTGCTGGCCAAGATCGGGGCAATCGGCTGGAAGTGAGAACCAAGAACTGGAAAAGAGAACCCGGGACGCGGGACCGGAGTCTAATGAAGCGGGGGCGATCATGTCCACTTCACACGGACTCCATCTCGTCACGCTGGGCTGGCAGACCTGGGCGGTTGTCGTGGTCGTGCTGACACTCGTTCTCCTCGCGGGAGGGTTCCTCCTGGCTTGGTGAGCCCGTGCGGGCGCGTCAAGCCCGGTACGCTGCATGGCAGAGGTCGCTGAGCCTCGTCGATCCCGCGCGGCCTCCGAGGGGTGGCACTGCCCGCAGCTCACCGCTCACTGCCCACTACTCGTCTCGTCAGAGGAAGTTCTTCAACGCCTTGCGCGCGGTGCGGTCCGGCCGGACGTCGGTCTCGATGTTCACCTGGATCGAACGACGCCGGTCGCGCAGCTCGATCACCGTCCCGGGCGCCAGGTGCGGTACCACCTTCACGAAGCCGCAGCTCAGCCCCTTGATCGCCAGTCCTTCCGGCTTCTCCGGCGTGGCCACGCTGTAGATCTTCCCGCAATGGCGGCCGATCGCCACGTCGGTCACGCACGTCAGCACCTTGCCGATCTCCGCGCCGTTCGCATCGAACACCACGGCATCATGCGTATCCACCTTGCGGAGGTCGTTGCCCACGAAAGTCAGCGTGTAGGGCGCGTCGGTGGCCTTTTCCAGGGCGTCCGACCCGAGGAACGTCTTCGTGAACGCGCCCGATTGGCTGTAGGGCAGCGCGAAGGGCCACGGGTGCCTGGCGTAGGTCCAGGGACCGATGTCCTGGTGCGACAGCGGCAGCACCGCGCCGGTTCGCAGCGAGTCGCGCGCGGCGAGGCCGCACGCGATCACGCCGAGTTCGCGGCCGGCCTCGATCAGGGTTTCCCAGACCTTCACGTTCTGGTCGCGCTCCACGAACAGCTCGAATCCGACCTCGCCCGTGTACCCCGACCGGGACACGAGCAACGGCGTTCCGTCGAGCAGGCGAGCGTCGCTGGCGAACGCTGAATGCGGATCGAAATGCCCCTTCGCGGAGAAATACGTCAGCTTGTCGAAGACCGCCTCTGGCGCCCGCAGCACCTTCTGCATCGTCTTGATGGCTGCCGGCCCCTGGATGTCGATCTTGCCAAGGTTGTCCGTCAGGTCGATGCAGCGGACCTCGCGCCCGCTCGCGTTCGCCTCGAGGTGGCGGGCCACGACGCCGCCCATGCCCGCGTTGACGACCACTACGTACTCGTCGTCCTTGATCTTGTAGACGATGCTGTCGTCGATCGCCTCGCCCCGCTCGTTGAGGAAGACGCCGTACACGCACTTCCCGGGCGTGATCGGCGCGTTGTCCTTGCCCACGCAGCACTGGAGGTTCCGCGTGAAACACCACTGCAGCAAGTCGAAGGCGCCACTTCCGAGCACCCTGACGACCGCCATGTGACTCGTGTCGAAGAGGCCGGCGTGCGTGACGACGGCCAGGTGCTCGTCGCGGGCGCTGCCGTACCAAACGGGCATCAGGTAGTCGCCGAACTCGACGATGTTGGCACCTTGCGCCTTGTGCCAGTCGAACAGGGGCGTCTTCTTCTTGTCTGTGGTCATGTCCAAGTCCCGTGGATGAGCTGAGCGAGTGGCTTATGAGTGCCGCCGGCAGCCTGGCCGCGGCCCCCTGGCCAGGCAATGGTAATCCAACAAGGCTACACCTTGGTGCGAGTGATCTTCGCCACCACGCCGGAGGCCGTGGGATCGGGGCAACGGATGAACTCGGTCGTGATGCCGTCGGGATCGATGACCTTCTTGTAGGGCGTCCCCTCGTAGAGCCACGGCATCGTTCCGCCGTACTCGAGGACCCGCACGGCGCCGCTCATGCTGTCCAGCAGCCACGCGCACATCCGGCCCCGGTCCGCGGGGTAGGCGAAGGTGTCGCCCAATTGGTGCTGTGCGCACCGGCCCGCCTTGCACTCGACGATCTCGATGTCGATCCGGTAGCGGCGGCGCGGCCGGGGCGACTGAGGCTGCGGCGACGCCGCCGGCTGCTGTGCGGCCGCGGCCTGCTGCGCCTCGGCGGCGACGCCGCCGGCCGCGAGGGCGGCCCCAACGGCGGTGCAGGCCGAGAGGAACTGACGGCGCTCAACGGTCTTCTCGTTCATCACACAACCTCCTGTTGCGAGCGGTCCTATTGTGCCTCAGCCGAATGCCAGCCGCTCGAGTTCCGGCAGGATGAGGCCCGCGGGGCCGCGAAGCACGACGTGCGCGTCGGTACTCAGCGGGGTCTCCTCGGGGTTGATCTCGACGACCATCGCGCCCGCCCGGCGCGCAATGCCCGGCAGCGCGGCTGCTGGGTAGACGACCGAAGAGGTCCCGACGACGAGGACCATCTGCGCTTTCTTCACCGATTCGCGCGCGGCATGGAGATGCTGCGGATCGAGCGCTTCCCCGAACCACACGACATCGGGGCGGAGTAATGCGCCGCAGTGACAGCGGGGGAGAGTGGCGGCGGTGTCACCGCCGGGGTCGGACTGTTCGCGCTGGAAGATGTGCGCCGGGTTCTCCGTGCACCGGTCTCGCCAGACGTTGCCATGCAGTTCGACGAGGCGCCGGCTGCCGGCCCGCGCGTGCAGGCCGTCGATGTTCTGCGTGATGACTGTGGTCGTCGGCACACGG
This sequence comes from uncultured Acidobacteriota bacterium, assembly GCA_963724775.1. Lineage (GTDB taxonomy): Bacteria > Acidobacteriota > Vicinamibacteria > Vicinamibacterales > Fen-181 > CAVRWB01. The sequence continues at coordinate 831,263 of CAVRWB010000001.1, read as the reverse complement.
TCCTCGAGGCGCGCCAGCGTCTCGTGCCCGGCATTCGGCTTCACCGCCGCCATCCGCTCCCGCCTCCAGCGATACCACTGCCATACGAGCGCAGGGTCGCGCGCGAACGCCTCGGGCGTCGCGAGTTGCTCTGGCCGGAACGTGTGCCATAGGCCCTCGGCCCCCCGGAAGGTCGGCACGCCGCTCTCTGCCGAGATCCCCGCTCCCGTCAGGACCGCCACAGAGTTGGCACCCGCCAACGCCCGCGCCACCTCCTCCAGACGTTCGTGATCGTGCATCGGCCTATTCTCGCGCGACCAGGCGCCCAGGCCTATGTCGATCATCACGATCTAAACCACCAGGATCACCAAGATCACCACGACGGACAGTCACGGCCCACCGGCCAGTGGAATCGCTCGCAGTGATCGCACGCTCAAAACCACGAAGATCACGAAGATCACGAAGAGCAACACGCGCGTGTCGAACAGCAACGACATGCGGTCTTCGGCGCCGCCGCAGGCGGCGGGACTGCCTCCGTGTCCTTCGTCCCTTCGTGGTTGTACCAATCTCGATCGCAGCGTTTTCTTGGCGATCTGGATGCTCTTGGTGGTCGAGATCGTTCTCGCGCGGGCGGGAGTAGACTACGGTCCGCACCCGATGAGGTCTGCGCCGAAAGCCGGAACCACCAGCGTCCTTCGGAGGTCGGTCATGAAGAAGCGCTCCTTCCTGTGTCTTGCCGTCGCATGGGCTGCCGCGTCGATGCTCGTCATCGCGCAGCGCGCGACGCCGCCAGACGCCGCCGGCCGGCTCGAGGCGGCCTTCGCCAGACCGCCTGCTGAATTCAGCTCCGCCCCGCTCTGGGTCTGGAACGACCTCCTCACCGACGAGATGGTCGTGGCAACGCTGCGCGACCTCGCCGGGCAGCATGTCAAGCAGGTCTTCATCCACCCGAGGCCCGGGTTGATGACACCTTACTTGTCTCCCGAGTGGTTCCACCTTTGGAAGGTCGCCCTGAAGGAAGCGGAGCGCCTGGACATGAAGGTGTGGATCTACGACGAGAACTCGTATCCGTCGGGTTTCGCGGGTGGGTTCGTGCCCGAAGCGATGCCGGCCTCACGCGGGCTCGGCCTCGTCCTCAAAGAGCACGCCGCGCCGCCACAGTGGTCGGACGAAGCGCTGGGGGTGTTCGCGCTCGACCCCGCCGGGCCGCGCGATGTCAGCGCCGAGGCCCGGGCGGGCTCCGCTCTGCCCGCGGGGCCGTACCTGCTCGCATCGGTGGCGAAGGCGAGCCCGGGGCCCTGGTACGGGGGCAAGTTCTACGTGGACCTGCTGCGCCCGGGTGTCACCGAGAAGTTTCTTTCGATCACGCTCGACGCGTACAAGCGCGAAATCGGCGCGGAGTTCGGCAAGCGCGTGCCGGGGGTGTTCACCGACGAACCCGAGCTTCGGCCGGCCGGCGGCCTCCCGTGGACGGAGGGCCTGCCCGAGGCATTTCGCCAGCGCTGGGGCTACAGCCTGTCAGGCAGCCTCCCTTCCCTCGCCCTGGCGACAGGCGATTGGAAACGCGCCCGCCACAACTACTACCAGCTGCTGCTCGAGCAGTTCATCGAGCGGTGGGGCAAGCCGTATTACGAGTATTGCGAGCGCAACAACCTGGAGTTCACCGGGCATTACTGGGAGCACGAGTGGCCCAACTGCCAGAGCGTCCCCGACAACATGGCGATGTCCGCGTGGCAGCAGCGGCCAGGGATCGACATCCTCATGAACCAGTACGCCGAGGATACCCACGCGCAGTTCGGCAACGTCCGCGCGGTGAAGGAAGTGGCGAGCGTGGCGAACCAGTTGGGACGCGCGCGCACGCTCGCCGAGGGTTACGGCGCCGGCGGCTGGGATCTCCGGTTCGAGGACATGAAGCGCATCGGCGACTGGATGTACGTGCTCGGGATCAACACCCTGGACCAGCACCTGTCATACGTCTCGCTCCGCGGCGCCCGCAAGCGCGATCACCCGCAGTCGTTCTCGTACCACGAACCGTGGTGGAGCGCCTACCACGCCTCGGCCGACTACTTCGCGCGGCTCTCCGTCGCCCTTTCGGCCGGCGAGCAGGTGAACGAGGTCCTCGTGCTCGAGCCGACGACCACCGCGTGGATGTACAACACGAGCGGCAAGGCGGGGCCGGAACTGGAGGCTCTCGGCAAGAGCTTCCAGGCGCTGCTCGTGTCCCTCGAAAGCGCGCAGGTGGAATACGACCTCGGGTCGGAGGACGTCATCGCGCGCCACGGCAAGGTGGACGGAAGCCGATTCCGTGTCGGCCGCCGCGCGTACTCCACGGTGGTGTTGCCTCCGCTCACCGAGAACCTGAACGGCCCAACCGTTGCGCTGCTCGAACGGTTCCTCGAAGGCGGAGGCCTCGTCGTGTCGGCGGCACCGCCACCCGAGCGCGTCGACGGCGGCGTGTCCGCACGCGGCCCGGCGCTGGCCGCGCGGGCGGGTTGGACTGCCGTCAAGCCGGGAGATCTCGCCGGCGCTCTCGCCGCACGGCAGGACAAGGCGTTCACGATCACCCGCACGGCCGCCGACGGCGGAATCCTGCTGCACCATCGCCGGCGACTCGGCGAGGACCAGATCCTGTTGCTGGTCAACACCAGCGCCGCGTCGCGCTCCTCGGGGACGATCGACGTCGCGGCGGCTGCGGCCGAGGAATGGGAGCCGGCGACCGGTGAGGTGAAAGCGTACCCGTTCGACGTGGTGCCAGGCGGCGTCCGCCTTCGCTTCGATCTGCCGCAGGCGGGATCGTTGCTGCTCCGATTCACGAAAGGGATGCGGCCGGGGCCGGTTTCCCGGCCAGGGACGGCCGCGCCAACGGTGTACACGGTTGTCGGAGCCGATGGCCCGCCGTCGGTTCGCCGCATTGGCCCGAACGTGCTCGTCCTCGACTACGTGGATGTGCGCGCGGGCGGAGAGACCCGCGAGAAGACGTACTTCTACCAGGCCTCGCAGTTTGCCTTCCAGAAGAACGGCGTGGAGCGAAACCCGTGGGACAGCGCGGTGCAGTTCCGCGACGAGTTGACGGCGAAGAAGTTCCCCGCCGGGAGCGGGGTTACCGCCACGTACCGGTTCCGTATCACGGAGAAGATCCCGGCCGACCTCTCGCTGGTCATCGAGCGGCCAGATCTCTACACCATCACGTGCAACGGCCGCCCGGTGACAGTCGCGACGCCTGGCCATCTGAAGACAGGCCAAGTGACAGCCGAGCGTGCCTCGCCGACGCCCCGGAGCGGCGACGGCGGCTGGTGGCTGGACCGGTCGTTCGGCCGGATGCCCATCGCCACGGCGGCGCGCCTGGGCGAGAACGAAATCCGGCTGGAGGCCGCGCCGTTCACCATGCAGCACGAGATCGAGCCGGCCTACCTCCTCGGCAGCTTCGCGCTGCAGGCGGGGGGCGCCGGGCATGCGATCTCGAGTGACCGCTCGATGACGCTCGGCGCGTGGAAGGACCAGGGTCACCCGTTCTACAGCGAGGGCGTCTCCTACACGGAGCGCTTCGCGATCCCCAGGCTCACCGGTTCCTACCAGGTCCACCTCACCCGCTGGTATGGCAGTGTCGCGACGGTCAGCGTCAACGGGCAACAGGCGGGCGTCATCTTCTCCGCGCCCTGGTCGCTCGACGTGTCGCGGTGGCTGCGCCCGGGCGCCAACTCGGTCGAGGTCGTGGTGATCGGCACGCTGAAGAACACGCTTGGGCCGCATCACGGAGACCCGCCGCTGGGCACCGCCTGGCCGTCGATGTTCCAGAAGGGGCCGAATCCCGGGCCGCCACCCGCCGCCGCATACTCGACCGTCGGCTACGGCATGTTCGCGCCATTCACGCTGGTGCAGGCCAGGTGAGACGATGGAGAGAAATCTGTTGCCTCGGTCTCTGCGGGGGTCTATGTTTCGCTGACGAGCGGGTGGAGATATCCCCCGCCGCCCGCGACCGCCGACCGAACGGAGGAACCGTGAGAGTACGAATCATGATGACCGGCATGCTCGCGACCACTCTCGTGCTGTTCGCCATGGCTGCACTCGCGCAGTCGAGCCGCAAGGCTGACCTCGAGAAGTGGGGCATCCACGACCCCGCACGGCCCATGCCGCCGGTTGTCGACCCAGGGCCCGCCGGTCCGCCGGCCCCGGTGCCTTCCGACGCGGTCGTCCTCTTCGACGGCAAGGACCTGTCCGGATGGACGAACGAAAAGGGCGCGCCGGCTGCCTGGCAGGTGCGCGACGGTTACATGGAAGTGGTGAAGAAGACCGGCGCGATTCGCACGAAGCAGGGTTTTGGCAGCTGCCAGCTGCACGTCGAGTGGGCGGCGCCCTCGCCCGCTGTCGGCTCAGACCAGGATCGAGGCAACAGCGGCGTGTTCCTGATGGACACCTACGAGGTGCAGGTGCTCGACTCCTACGCCAGCAAGACCTACGCGGATGGTTCCGCCGCCGCGATCTACGGACAGTACCCGCCCCTCGTGAACGCAAGCCGCAAGCCGGGCGAGTGGCAGACCTACGACATCGTCTTTCACGCGCCGCGGTTCGACGAGAAGGGCGCAGTGGTGTCGCCCGCGCGGCTGACGGTCTTCCACAACGGCGTGCTCGTGCAGGACGACGAGGAGTTGACCGGGCCGACCGGCCACAAGGTGCGACCGCCCTACAAGGCGCACGCGGACAAGATGCCGCTCTCGCTCCAGGATCACGGCCACCCGGTCCGGTACCGGAACATCTGGGTGAGGGAACTGGCACGGTAAAGGCTCGAGACTCAAGGCTTAGGGCTCAGGGCTGCCATGACACATCCACTTTGCTCGTTCAGGCTGCCGTCGATCCTCGGACGGAGCGGGGCTTCAGCCCTGCTCTTCACCTTCTTCGTCGTCGCCTGCTGGACCGTCCCAGCGGCCGCGCAAACTGCCTCGAAGGGCCGGGTTCTCATCGTCTGGGGCGGGTGGGAGGGCCATCAGCCGAAGCAGTGCGTCGACCTCTTCGCGCCGTGGCTCAAGGAACAGGGCTTCGAGGTCGAGATCGCCAACACGCTCGACGCCTACGCCGACGCCGCGAAGATGAAGGGCCTCGCGCTGATCGTCCAGGCGTGGACGATGGGACAGATCACGCCGCAGCAGGAGAAGGGGCTGCTCGACGCGGTTCGCGGCGGCACTGGCCTGGCCGGCTGGCATGGCGGGCTCGCGGACTCGTTCCGGGCGAACCCGGAGTACGAGTTCATGGTCGGCGGGTCGTGGGCCGCGCATCCCGGCGGCGGCATCGACTACGACGTGAACGTCACCAACCACGCGGACCCGATCACGAAGGGCCTTGCTGACTTCAAGATGCACTCCGAGCAGTACTACATGCTCGTGGATCCAAACTCGGAAGTGCTGGCGACGACGACCTTCCGCGAGCCGGCGGCGAAGGCGGCGCCGTGGATTGAAGGCGCGGTGATGCCGGTCGTGTGGAAGAAGCTGTACGGCAAGGGGCGCGTCTTCAACACCACCCTCGGCCACTCGGCGGCCGACTTCGACGTCCCTCAGGCAAAAGAGATCGTCAAACGAGGCTTGCTGTGGGCGGCCCGCGTGCCGGGAGCGGGAGCCGACCCGAAGCCGACCAACCCGTACCGGCCGCGATGAGCGAGCCGCGGATTGTCACCGATCGGCTGACGCTCGGGCCTCTCGTCCGCACGGACGCGGAAGCGCTGGTCGCCTACAGCACCTATCACTCAGCACGTGGCACCTCTATGATCTTCGATCACATCAGCCGTGCGGATCGCTACCTGGCGCTCGGCCCCGCGTTTGCGGCGGCGCTGGCATTCCTGAGGCGCGACGATCTGGGCGCGATGGCTGCCGGAACCTACGAACTCGACGGCCGCCGGTTGTACGCGCTCGTCCAGGACTACCAGACCAAGCCAGCCGGGGACGGGAAGTGGGAAGCCCACCGGCGCTACATCGACCTGCAGTACGTGGTCTACGGCTGCGAGCAGTTCGGCTGCGCGCCGGCCGGCCGGATGGCGGCCGGGCCGTACGACGAAGAGCGCGACATGGAGCGGCCGCAAGGCGACGGCGCCTTCTCCGAGTTGCGGCAGGGTGAGTTCATGGTGCTCTGGCCGGGCGAGGCGCACATGCCGGGCATGGCCATCGGGGAGCCCGCGGCTGTCAGGAAAGTCGTCGTCAAGATCGCGGCGGACTAGACCAAGGTATCGGGAACGTCTCTCCCCCGGCTCCAACTCAGCCCAGGGAAAGGGTTCCCGATACCCTTTCAGCCTCCAGGTGGCGGTCGCTCAGCCGCGTGGCCAGGGCAAACCCTCCGCACAGGACGGCGAGCACGTACAAGGCGAGGTCCAGGCCCGGGCCCGTGCCCGGCTGCTCGAGCACCTGCATCCCGGCGAACTTGACGTCGGCGATGCGGCCGATGATCGGGTAGAGCACGAACGTGATCGCGCGCTCCAGCAGCGACACCGAGGAGATGACCGTCGCGCGGTTCTCGCTCGCGATGTGACGGTTGATCAGGTCGGTCAGCACCGGCACCCGGACCAACTTGCAGGCGACGAGCAGGAACAGCGCCGGCACGACGAGCCACAGCGAGCGCGTCCACGCGAGGACGGCGAACAGCACGGCGGGCGCAACGGCGGTAAGAAGCAGCAATCGCCGGACGCCAAACAGCCGCTCGAGCCTCGACGAGTTGGCGAGCAGCAGGGTCGCGAACAGGTTGAAGCCGGCGGCCAGCGCGCCCACGTACACCAGCGGCACGCCTGCCCGCTGCACCACCGGCTGGTAGAACCAGAAGACGAAGAACGTGACCGACGAGATGGTGACCGCGTTGAGCACGTACCCTCGAAGTTCTCGGTACGTCAAGAGCGTCTGCAGGCCCTTCACGCCCATCCGGAGAAAGCCTTCCGTCGGCCTTGCCCTCTCGGGCTCCTTCATCGAGGCATAGGCGATCGCCGCCAGAACCGCCGATCCCGCCGTCATGAGGAATGGCACGGGCAGCAACTCGGGGTGTCCGCGCCTCCCGCCCACGATCGGCCCCACCGTGAAGGCGAGCGCGAGGCCCAACGTCCCCGCGGCCCCGGCGCGCGAGAAGTAGTGACGCGCGCGATCCTGCTCGCCCAGCGCGACGAGCGTGTCGTACAGCAGCGCCTCCTCGGCTCCTGACATCAAGGTCATGCCGACGGCGCCGAGGAACTCGCCGACGAAGAGCAGGGCGTAGCCGGCGTCGAGGCCGTAGAACAGCATGTCGGCGCCGAACAGCAGGCAGCCGAGCGCGACCGAGAACCGGCGCCCGAACTTGTCGGCGACGATGCCGGTGGGGATTTCCAGCGTGAAGACCCAAAAGAGGAACCAGGCCTGGAGGAGGAAGAGCCGGGTGTAGTCGACCTTCAGCCAGTCGATGAAGTAGGGGACCGCCAGCGCGCCGAAGAACTGCAGGTTCTTCAGGCAGGCGGCAACGTAGGCCTTGTAGATGTTCGACCGCATCAGCGACGCGTGTCCAGGAAGCGGTTCCACAGGTCGCGTTGAACGTAGAGCGTGAGCAGCACGCCGGGCCGGAGGCCGTAGAACGCCGATACGTAGCGATCCCCGAGCGCCGCTTCGACCGGCGCCACGTTGTCCTGGGATGCGACCAGGATCGGAGCCTGGTCGAGCGCACCGGCCTCCGCCGCGCGGCTCCAGTAGCCGACACGGGTGAGCTTTCGCAGGTACCACGGCAGCGGCCACTGCTCGTAGGGCCCCGCGAGAACCTCCACGAGCGTGCTGCGCCCGTCCGCGTGGACGGCGGCGAGCTCTTCGATCCGCGCAGACAGGCGCAGGAAGTCCGGCGTCGTCTGGGCGTACACGTACGGGTTGCGCGGGTCGGCCGCATAGCGCACGTCGGCCCGCCAGGCTTCGACGCCCAGGTGCCAGGTGCCCGCGCCGAGGGCTGCAAGACACGCAGCCTGCACGATCCGTCGTCGGAGGGTCACGCCTTGTGCCTGCCCACCGGCCAGTTCCAGCAGACGCGCCGCACCGTAGCCGGCCATGATGACGAGGGCGGCGTAGAACGGGACGAGGTTCCACGGCGTCTTGTACGGCATGGCCGAGAAGACGAGCGCCGTCGTGAGTGCGTAGAGGCTGACGGCGCGTGGCCAGAAGCTGCCGGGTTGGCTGCCCGGTCGGCCGGGCCGCGGAAAGACGGCAACGGCCATCCCAACGGCCGCGAGCACGAGGATCAGGCCTTCCGTGAAGAGGAGCCCGCCCGAACGCCAGAATGCCACCAACTGCAGGTAATAGAACCAGGGTTCGTCGTGGCGCCCGCCGGCCAGGCCGCGCGACCCATAGATCGGGAACGAGCGGATCCAGTCGCCGATGCCCGAAGGATTGGTGAAGAAGGACGAGTAGAAGAGGCACGCGAGGAGCAGCGCCACGAAGAGGGCGGCCGAGATTTGGCCGCAAAGCTGGAGCTTTGCGCCACGTCCTGGGGGGGCGGCGACGGGTCCTGCGAGGCCTGCGGCACCATCAGACAAGTGTGGGGCAAAGCTCCAGCTTTGCCATCCAGCCGCCACGCACGCCATCAGCGCCGCTGGCAGCGTGATGAGCCAGGTCTCCTTCGTTGCGATCGCAAGGCCGGCAAAGACGCCGGTCCACGCGGCAGTGCCCATCGAAGGCCGCTGGAGGTACCGTCCAACCGCGATCAGGAACGCCAGCGAGAAGCACGCAAACGCCATCTCCTGGATGTAGAAGCGGCTGTAGTAGGTGAGCGCGGGCGAGACGGCCCCGAACGCGACCGCTGCGACGATCGCCGGACGCCCAAGTCCGCGCGCCAGGGGCAGCATCAGCAGGAGGAGCGCCATGCCGAAGGCGACGGGGACGAGGCGCACGGTCGTTTCGTCCAGCGCGGCGAGCGTCGTCTGCCCGCGCAGCCAGGCGGAGGGAAGCGTCAGGTAGTAGAGGGTGGGACCGTGGTGGTCGGAGGCGTCGTACCGGTAGTCGCCGGATTCGAGGAGGGCGCCGAACTTGACCGCCTGGTTCGCCTCGTCATGGTGCATGGGCCGGGCGTTCAGCCGTGCGAGGCGGAACGCCAGGCCTGTCACCAGCGCGAGCGCGATCAGGATCGCGAAGACCGCCTTGTTCATTTAGCCGATGTGGCAGTCCCGTACACCTCTACTTCGACATAGTGGTTCAAGTCGTTGGTCGTGTTGCCGTTGGAGTTGAGGCGGACATACCGGCCCTTGGCGCCCTTCGGGTCGATCAGCCGGCCCTCGGCCACCTCGATGTACTCCTTGTCCTTTCCGACGCCGAGGCCCGACGAGTTGTCGTGGTCGTTATTGAAGACCGTCGTCACGCCCTTGAGGAAGTCCTTGTCGTCCGACACCTGCACGACGACGTCACGGTAGACGCGCGCCTGGCTGTGGTAGTGCCACACGAGGATGGCGTACAGCGGGTTCGACGAGCCGAGGTCGATCTGCACCCACTGCTTGCCGGGCCCCAGCTCGATGAAGTACCCGTCACCGCCTTCTTTCTCGCCGTCGGTCACCATGGTCAGCTCGCCGATGACCGGCTGCATGTCGCTGGCCCTGACCGGCCGCTTGAGTGACAACAGCTTGGTGCCCTTCGGCACGTAGAACGGCCCGCGCGGCTTGCCGGTGATCGCCTCGAGGTTGGCGCTCTTGATGTTCGTCGGCGTCCCGATGAACATCGGCTTCGGCAGCTTCAGCTTGAGCTCTTCCTTGTCCGGCGCCTGCGCCTGCGCCGCGAGCGGCGCGAGGGCGAGACCGAACAGGCACGCAAAGACGAATAAGTTCTTCTTCACCGCGCTCCTCACGTTGTTCAGATGACAGGCGGACGCCTGCGACAGGCGAGACGCCCTGCGACAGGCGAGACGCCTGTCCTACTAGATTACTTCAATTTCTCGTTGATTTTCACGATCGCTGCCTCCGCCTCGGTCTTCACCGAGGCCTCCCGCAGGAAGCCGTTCGCGAGGTCGAGCGCGTCACGGCAGGGGAACTGCGCGAGCGCGCCCAGGACGAGCTTCTGCTCCTCGGGCCGCCACGAGAACCCGGCGGCCGACCGAAGGTCCGCCACCGCCGCGGCCGGCTCGCGGTGCTTGTCGATCGTAATGGTCCGCACGAGAGCTCGGATTGCCAGCAGCCGGTGCGTCTCGTTCCTGGAGTCCCGCGCCAGCCGGAACACGTCGTCTCTGGCCGCAGAGGTCGGCCATGCCGCGAGCGCGCGGACCGCCGCGTCGTAGACCTCGGCATCGCTGTCGGCGAGCGCCGCTCGCACCACGGGCAGCGCGCTGGCGTCGCCGATCAACGGCAGCACGCCGATGAGGCGCACCCTTGCGGCGGCGTTCTTCTCCGTGTTGAGCCGCATCCTCACCATGCCGGAGCGGTTGTCGGCGTTGACGATCTTCTGTGCGAGCGCGCCAACCGTGGCTTCCGCCTCGCCCCGCTCCGCCTCGTCGTCGCTCTTCACCACGATGTCGAGGACCGCCGGGATGTCCGACGGCGTGCCGATCGACCGCAGCGACCGCAGTCCCTGCGTCCGCACGCGCGACGACGGCGCCGCGAGCGCGGCCGTGACGGCAGGCTTCGCGATGTAGACGCGGCGGTCGGCGACGGCGAGCAGCAGTTCCCCGTGCAGCTCCTCCGGCGGGTTCTGGGACAGCATCGCGAGGAGCCTCTCGTCGACCGCTCGCCCCTTCAACAGGCCGACTGCCGCGCGGGCCGCCGCCTGCTCCGGCCCCTTGGCCTTCACCGCCGCTTCCAGGAGGGAGGTCACTGCGGATTCGTCGCCCACCGTTTCGAGCGCCTTCATCGCCGCCAGCCGGACGGTCGCGGAATCGCTCTTCGCGGCGTCGAGCACGGTCGGGAGCACCCGCTCCTTCGGGTACGTGCTCAGCGCGGCCAGCACCTGCACCTTCGCGGTTTCGGGCAGGCGCGGCACGAGCGCGCAGACCTGGGCGATGCCGTCGGGGCGGACGACCTCCTTGATCTTCATCGCGGCTGCCTGTTGCAGCCCGGCGTCGGAGCCGCCCAGGAACGCGAGCAATGCCGCCTGCGCGCCATCCCCGGCCGCCGAGATCCGGCCCAGCGCGGAGGCGCGGTGTGTGGAGGCGGGCAAGGCCGCGTCGGCAAGGATCGCTTCGTAGATCTTCAGCGCGCCGGCGTCGTTCTTCGACGCGAGCGCCCGCTCCGCGCACTGCATCATCGCGGCCGCTACCGCCGCCTTCAACTCGCCGGTCGCGGAGGCAAGCGCCGGGGTGAGCGCCTGGCTGGCCGCGTCGCTGCCGATAGAACCCAGCGCGGTCGCCGCCGCAACGGCGAACGCGGGCGTCTTCAGGAGCGGTGCGAGGGTGGGGACGGCCCCGGACGTCCGCCGCTCGCCGAGCGCCGCGATGATCGAGATCTTCGTCGGGCCGGCCAGCATGCCGAGCGCCTGGAGCAGGGCCTTGTCAGCCGCCGCACCCGGGATCTTCTCCAGCACGTACAACGCCATGTCGGACCCGCGCTCGTCGGCCAGCATCGCCTGGAGCGCCGGCACCGCGGTGTCGCCCGCAATGATCCGGAGGTGCCGCGAGGCGGTCATCTTGGCAATCGGCGTGGCTGGTGTCTTCAGGAACGCCAGCAGCTTTGCTTCGCATTCGGCTCGGCCCGCCGCGTCGTCCTTCCTGGCGTAGACGTAGTCCCGAAGCTTCCACACCGCGGCCGACTCGATGCCGCTGTTCCAGGTCGAGAGCTCTTTCAGGATCGGATCGAGACCGGATGCCGCGGCCGGCGTGCTCGCGGCGGTAGCGGCCTTCGCGGCCTTCGGCGGTGGCGCCGCTTGCGGGCCGGCAAAGGCGGTCGCCGCGACGGCGAGCGCCAGCGCCAACGTCATCCAGCATGCCGGGGTCACGTGATGATGTCGCATGTGCATGACCTCCGTTACGCCGGCAGCTGGTACGGCTTCCTGTAGGCGCGCGAGAGGAGCCGCTCCGCGCCAGGGTCGCCGAGTATGGTTTCCGTGGCCGGATCCCACTTGATCTTCCGACCGGTTTCAATCGCGATCACGCCCAGGTGGCCGACGCTCGCCGACCGGTGAGCCACCTCCGCCGGCGCAATCGTCAGCGCCCGGCTGCGCACGCAATCCAGGAAGTTCTGCCAGTGATCCCGGCTGTGATAGAGCTTGGTTTCGTTCGGCCCGATGACCTCGTTCACGAGGTGCGCCGGCTGGCTCTCGAAACCGCCCCGATCCACCCACACCCAACCGTGCTCGCCGATCCACTTCGTGCCGCTCTGGATCTCCGGGTAGCCACCCGCGATCACCATCGGCGTGCCGTCCGCGTAGACTGCGTCTACCCAGTAGCGCGTCGCGCTGTTGTAGATCCCCGTCTTCGGGAACTCGCCGCGGCCCGAGAACTCCACCGGCCCGGTGAGCTCGGTGTCGAGGCCCCACTGGGCGATGTCGAGGTGATGGCCGATCCAGTCCATCAGCTGACCGCCGCCGAAGTCCATGTTCCAGCGCCAGTTCATGTGCACCCGCGCCTTGCAGTACGGCCAGGCGGGCGCGGGGCCGAGCCATGTCTCGTAGTCGAAGCCGGCGGGCGGACTCTCGATCTTCTCCTGGCCGAAGGTGCCGGCGAAGTCGTAATGGCCCGACGGGAGGCCCACTTCCACGCGCTGGATCTTGCCGATGCGGCCGTTGCGTACCAGTTCGCAGGCCCTGTAGAAGTTGTCCTCGGACCGCTGCCAGCTGCCGGTCTGCCAGACGCGGCCGTAGCGCTTGATCGAGTCGCACAACGCGCGCCCCTCGCGCAGGCTGTGCGTGAACGGCTTCTCACCGTAAACGTCCAGCCCGGCGCGGACGGCCTCGGTGGCGAGGATCGCGTGCCATTGGTCGGGGACCGCGAGCGAGACCGCGTCGAGGTCACCGCGCGCGAACAGCTTGCGGAAGTCCTTGTAGGTGGCGCAGTCCTGGTTCCCGTATTTCGTGTTGACGACGTCCTGCGCTTTCTTGAGCGGGACGTCGTCCAGGTCGCAGACCGCGACCCACTGCACTTCGGGCTTGCCCAGGAACGACCGCATGTTGGACGGTCCCTGCATGCCGAAGCCGATGCCCGCCATGACGATCCGGTCGCTCGGCGGCACAGCGCCGCCGCGGCCGAGGACGGACGCCTTCACGAGGGTCGGGAACATGGCCGCTCCCGCCACCGCCAGGGGCGCTTTCTGGAGGAACTCTCGCCGGCCATATCTGGGCTTGTTGTTCATGTGTCCTTCCCGTGCCTATAATGCGCGCGATTCTACAGCAGCCGGCGGGTAAATCCAGGAAAACCGAAGGCTGGATCCGGTTCAGGCGCGCGGCAAAGGTAGAATGCAGCGTTCGCGTGTCAGGCAGCAGGTCGCAGACAACCACGAGGACAACATGGAAAACGGCAGTTTCCTCACGCGGCGGTCGTTCCTCGGCATCGCGGGCGGGCTGCCCCTCGCCTGGGCGGCGGCCAGCCGCCTCCACGCGGCCTCGGGCCGGAAGATCCCCATCGCGGTTCAGCTCTACTCGGTCCGCGGCGACTGCAAGCAGGACTTCGACAAGGCCCTCGAGCAGGTGGCGGCCATGGGCTTCGCAGGAGTCGAGTTCGCCGGGTACTACAACTACGCCGGCAAGGGGACAGAGCTCAAGAAGCGGCTCGACGCCCTGCACCTCAAGGCAGAAGGCACCCACGTGCAGCTGTCGGCGCTGGAGGGGGACGCGCTGAAGCAGACGATCGAGTTCCACCAGGCGATCGGCTGCCCGTTCCTCATCGTCCCCGGCAACCCCGACTTCACGGACCCGGAGAAGAGCAAGGCGCTGGCGGACACCTTCAACAAGATCGCCGAGACGCTCAAGCCGCTGAAGATGGCCACCGGGTACCACAATCACGTCAACGAGTTCAAGAACACGGACGGGGGCAAGACGTACTGGGACCTGTTCGCCGAGCGCACCAGCAAGGAGTCATCCTGCAGCAGGACTGCGGCTGGACGATGGCCGCCGGGTTCGACCCGGTCGAGTACATCAAGAAGTACCCGGGGCGGACGCGGACGACGCATTTCAAGCCGACTGTGAAGGAAGGGGACACCGGGAAGAAGGCCATCCTCGGCCAGGATTCGGTGGACTGGGCGGGCGTCTACGCCGCGTGCCAGTCGGTCGGCGGTACCGATTGGGTCGTCCTCGAGCAGGAGACCTATCCCGACAACCGGCCGGCGATGGACTGCACGCGCGAGTCGCTGGCGGGGTTGAAGAAGATTACCGGCTAGCTGTCAGCTGACAGCTGGCAGCCTGTGGAGGTCTCATGGCACCGACGGCATCCCGGAACACGTCGATCGTCGCGCTCATGGCAGTCTTCAGCCTCGCCATCGCTTCGTCATCGTTGGCGCGATCTCGGTGGAGTACCAGGGCGCGCTCGGCTGACCATCGCCAAGATCGGCAACCTGACGCTTCGCGCTGTTCCTCACGAGCACGATCGTGCAGCTCGTCATCGGCCCGCTGGTCGACAAGTTCGGGCTACAAGCCGCTGGCCATCGCCGGCTTCCTGGTGCTGGCACTGAGCATGATCCTCATCGCGCGCGCCTCGACCTTCCAGACGGCGTTCCTCGCGTGCATCCTGCTGGGCGTCGGGCGCGATGTGCCTGAACACCGTCGGCAACACGCTCATCCCGGTCGTGCTGTTCGGCGGCAAGGATCCCGGCGCGCGCCAGCAACTTCGGCAACGCCTTCTTCGGCCTGGGCCTGGTCGTCACGCCGCTGCTGTTCTCGCTGCTCGTGGACTGGCAGCCGGGGCCTTGTTCCTGCTGGCCGGCCTGCTTCGTCTTCGGCTGCTGGTCGCGCTCGGCACCGGCGTTCCCGCGGGTGTCCACCGGCTACCAGTTCTCGATGGCGTTCAAGGTGCTCGGCAACCGCGCGGTGCTCGTCGCCGCGCCTCGCGCTGTTCTGCTACATCTCGCTCGAGTCGAGCATGAACACCTGGAGCAAGCCGTACATGACCGAGACTGCTGGGCGGCGCGAACAACGCGTCGGCGGTCCAGCAGGCTGGGTTCGTGCTGAGCCTGTTCGGCGTCGCGATGATGGTCGGCCGCTTCCTGACCTCGATGGTCAAGAACCTGACGGCGATCGGCGTGAAGCTCATCGCCGGGCGCGTCGCTGGTGGCGATCGGCGCCATCCTGCTGATGATCACTGACCTCGTGCGCGTCGCTGGCCACCGTGGCGGTGATGCTCGCCGGGCCTCGTCTTCGCGCCGATCTTCCCGACCATCGTCGGCGTGACGTTCGCGAAGTTCGAGCCGAGGCTGTACGGCAGCATCTTCGGCATCATGTTCTCGGTCGGCCTGCTGGGCGGGACCTTCGTGCCGAAGATCGTCGGCAGCCTCAGCGTGGGCGCGACGGTCCAGCAGAGCCTGCTGATCGTCCTCGCGATGGCCGCGGCCCTGTTCGTGATCTCGCTCTTCCTCAACGTCGGCTCCAGGACGAAGTCACCGGCTGGGGTCACATCTTGAACCGTCAGCTTTTTCAACATGTGACCCCGCTGGTGGCAGGTCGTTGAAGAGACCATCACTTCAAGATGTGACCCCGAGAGGCGGGCGTATGAGCGCACTGAGACACGGGTTTGTCGGCGCCGGGTTCGTGGCCAACTTCCACCTTGCGGCGCTCCGGCAACTTCGCGGGATCAAGGTCGCCGGCGTCACGGCGCCGACCGGCGCGAGGACCTCGCAGCGAAGTCGCGGGCGTGGGGCACCGGCGACACCGTCGTCTACCCGAGCATTGCCGAGATGGCGAAGCAGGTGGACGTCATCGCCGTCTACGCGCCGAACTTCGCGCGCGTGGCGATCGTCGAGGCGATCGTCGACGCGGTGAAGGCCGGCGCCGCGCTGAAGGGCGTGATCTGCGAGAAGCCGCTGGGGCGCAACATGAAGGAGGCGCGGCGCCTCGTCGATCTCGCCGCATCGGTCAACCTCCGCACCGCGTACTTCGAGAACCAGATCTTCATGAAGCCGATCCGCTCCCAGCTCGTCCAGCTGGAGCCGGTGCAGCGGCAGATGGGGCCGCTGTCGCTGTCGCGCTCGGCCGAGGAGCACGGTGGGCCGCACGAGGGCTGGTTCTGGGACCCGACGCCGCCAGGGCGGCGGCGTGCTGTGCGACATGGGTTGCCACAGCATCGCGGTCGGCTGGTACGCGCTGACGCCGGTCGGCAAGCCCGCTCACGTTCCTGCAGCCGCAGGAAGTGAACGGCGGACATCGCGCTGCTCAAGTGGGGGCAGCCCGGCTGGCGCGAGAAGCTGCTGAGGGATCGCGGTGTCGATTACGCGAAGACGCCGGCCGAGGACTTCGCGACCGGCATGGTGACGTTCAAGAACCCCGAGACCGGCCAGCGCGTGAAGGCGCAGTTCACGAACTCGTGGATGTTCGAGAAACAGGGTCTGCGCCTGTTCATGGACGGCATGGGGCCGGGCTACGCATTCGAGGTGAACACGCTCGTCTCGCCGCTCACCATCTTCATCGGCGACGTGGCCGCCGAAGCCATCAAGGACGCGGAAGTCGCGCTGGAGAAGTCCACCGCGTCGCGGGGCCTGCTCGCGGTGCAGTACAACGAGCCCGATCTGTACGGGTACACCGACGAGAACATCGAGGCATTCGCCGCGTTCAGCGAGGGCCGCGACGCCATGCTGTCGTGGAACTACGGGCTGGAGATCACCAGGCTGGTGATGGCGGCCTACATGTCGGCGGAGAAGAAGAGGGTCGTCGACCTGACCGACCCGGCGACTCTCGCGGAGCTCGAGACCTACGTCCCGCTCATCCAGCAAGGACGCGGCGCTGAGCAGTTGTACGGCGCAGCCGTGTAGGGCTGTCCGCGCCGGCTGCCTTCTCGAGGTACTCGCGCATCGACGTCAGTGCGGATGGGGAACTCGGCAAGCACCGGGGCCATGTCGATCGCGTCTCACGTGCGTCTCACGTACGCCACGTACGCGTCGAACAACACCTCGCGCCCGCCCGCCGGGAAGATCTCCGACAGCGTGCTCGCACACCACGAGGCAATCGACCGCTCAGACACCCCGTACGACACGGCCAGTTCGACGTTCGTTTCGCCGAGCACGTATGACAGGTAGCTCTCCGCGGTCATCCCGATGGCCACCTCGATCTCGTCGTAGCCCTCGAGGCGCAATCCCGCCTCTTCCCACTCGAGGCCCTTCACGTCCATGGCGTAGCCAGGCGGATACGGGTAGCGCCGCTCGAAGGAGGCAAACCACTCGTCGAGGCGCGAGTCGCCGGCCAGGCGCCGGCCGCCCGAGAAGTCGTAGACGAGCAGGACGCCCCGCCCGCTGAGGACGCGCGCGATCTCGGCCAGCGCCAGGTCCGGGTCGGCGTAGTTGAGAACGCCGGCGGCCGCGAGGAGGTCGAACGTGCTCGTGGCGAAGGGCAGACGCTCGGCGCGGCCGACGACAAAGCGCGCACTCGGCGCCACATCGCGATGATGGCGAAGCATCGTCGCAACCGGCTCCAGCCCCACCAGCCGATCCGCGAGCGGTTCCAGCGCGGCGGTCGACAGGCCCGCGCCGCACCCGATGTCGAGCGCACGGCGGGCCCGCGGCATCCCGAGCTTCTCGAGACGCGCCTTCGCCGCCGCGACCACGTGGCGGTGAACCGGCGGCCGGGAGCCGGCGTAGGCCGCTGCCAGGCGCTCGCTGTCGTAGATGCTGCGTTCTTCCATGCGACGGATGGTAGCACGCGGCCACGTGCGGGGACGTCCTGCGGGGCAAACGCCGGCTCAGCGGCCGGCGTGAGCGAGGACGAGCGCGGCGATCATGACGAGCCAGATGCCGGCGTAGAGCGGCACGAAGCGCTGGCGCGTGGCGAGGTATTGAGGAAATGCGACGGGCTTGCCGGCAAACTTTCCGCGCGGACGGTTCGGGAAGAAGAAGGTCTTGTATGTCTCGATCGTCGCCACCGAGTAGCCCGCGCCGGCGAGTGCGGCGAGCAGGTAGCTCCCGGTGAACGGTGAGACCAGCGCCGCCCAAACCCCCGCGATGACCGGGCTGCGAAAGAACTTGAGCCACTCGAAGCCCTCGATCGGCGCGTCCTTGAAGGCGCCGGCGCAGGCAATCAACCAGCCGACCGTGGAGCCGACGAGCCCAAACGCCAGCCACCGGGGCAGCGGCAGGGCATGCGACGCGGCGACCTGCAACCCGACCCCGGCCACCGCGAACACGGCGCAGTAACCGGCCGCTGCCGCCACGCGAGACCTGCCGGGTGGCACCACGCGGCCGAACACGTGGAACTGCATCGGGATGAAGTACTTCGACTGGTCCTCGTGGCGGACGAACGTCTTGTAGAACTCGGTGGCGCCCCGCTCGCAGATATAGGTGACCCCGTACAGCAAGACCAGGCCACCGACCGTCATCCACGGCCGCGGGACGATGGTCACGATGAGGGGGCCGAGGATCGCGCCGGCGACGATGCTGCGCGGGTAGCGCCTGAAGCCCTCGTGCGGCGCGTCCTTGTACATGCCCCACGTGGCGATGTGAGTTCCGGCGAGGAGCCCTACGATGGCGGCGATGAGTTGAGCCATAGGATGGCAGGCCGGGAACGGACCGATCATTCTAACGCGGATGAGGCCGGGACTCAGCAGCGCCGGTGACCAAGTGTTTCGACGCCGGCTCTGGCGCCTCCGAACTGCTTTTTTCGCGGTTGCCCGCCGGAGGCCGAGAGAAACTGTAGTCGTGCACCTTCCGGCGCTGCACGACCTCACGATGCCCGCCCTGTATGCGGCCACGTTCCTGATGGCGTTCTTGAGCGGTGTCGTGCCGTTCGTCATCAACATCGAGCTCTACCTGGTGGCCGTGGCCGCCCTGAGCCGGGCGCCCGCGCCGGTGATGGTCGGCCTTGCCGTGGCAGGCCAGATGCTGGCCAAGACCGTCCTCTACTTTGCCGGCAAAGGCGTTCTCAAGTTCCGGTTCATTCGGTGGGAACGGCAAGAGGCGGCCGCGCGGACGTTCGAGAAGTACCGCCGCCACTCGCTTGCGGTCGTGGCCTTGAGCTCGGTCACCGGGTTTCCGCCGTTCTACGGAATCAGCCTTCTCGCGGGTGCGCTGCGGCTGCCCCTCGCGGCGTTCCTGGTCGTCGGCACGTTCGGCCGGATCGTTCGCTTCACGGTGGTCTACCTCGCGCCAGGATGGCTGCACCTCCGGAGGTAGCGTATGCACGATGCGGTCATCGTCGGCAGCGGCATCGGTGGGGCGATGGCGGCCCACCGCCTCGTCGAGGCCGGCTGGCGGGTGCTGCTGCTCGAGCGTGGCCCGCGGGTGTCGCGAGGGCCCCACAGTTCGGATCCCATGGCCACGCTCGAACTGACGGAGCACTACTCGCAGGAGGGCGCGTACCGCGTGGAGGCGGGCGGCTACCAGGGCACGATGGGCGCCGTGTTCTGCCTGGGCGGCCCCTCGGTCTACTACGGGGCCGCCGCGGTGCGGTACCGCGAGGCGGACTTCATGCCGGACCCCGAGATTGGCGAAGTGGCCGATGCCCGGTGGCCCTTCGGGTACGCCGACCTGGAGCCGTACTACGTGCAGGCCGAACGCCTGATGGGTGTCGCCGGCGACGACTCCACGGACCCGACGAGGCCGCCTCGTTCGGCGCCGTTTCCCTACGCGCCGCTGCCGCTCTTCCCCGTGTCCGTGCGGTTCAGCGCGGCGGTCCGGGCTGCAGGCGCCACCCCGGTGCCCTTGCCCCTTGCCGTAAATTACGACGGGAGTAACGGCCGAGGGGCCTGCACCCGGTGCCGGACGTGCGACACCTACGCCTGCGGCGTCGCGGCGAAGAACGACATGGAGGCCGCGGTGCTCGCGCCGCTGCTTCGTCGCGGCCTCGAGCTGAAGACCGAGTCGGTCGTCACGAAGCTCGTGCGAGCAGACGGCGCAATCCGAGGCGTGGCGGGCTGGGACAAGACACGCGGCGAGCCGTTCGAGTACCCGGCCCGCCACGTCATCCTGGCTGCCGGCGCCCTGGCCTCGCCGCACATCCTCCTGGCCTCGGGGCTGGACTGTCTTCATCCTGGCGGCGCGGCCATCGGCCGCTACCTCACGCGCCACTGTTCCGCGATCGTCTTCGGGTTCTGCAACTTTCGCCCGGACCCCGAGAAGGTCTTCCACAAGCAACTGATCGTCTTCGACTATTACTTCGGCGACGCGGCGGCCGCCCGCTTTCGCAACCGCCGGCTCGGGACCATCCAGCAGGTCACCACTCCACCGGCCGCGTTGATGAAGGCACACCTGCCGCGGTTCTTCGAGCGCGTGCCGCTCCACGGCTTCATGGAGCATCTCGTTGGCGCACTGGTCATGGCGGAAGACGAGCCGTCCGCCGCCAATCGCGTGGCGCTCGAACCCGGCGAGACGGACGCGTTCGGGATGCCGCGCCTGCGAGTGAGGCACGAGTACAGCCGCCGCGACCTTCGACGCCGCGCCTTGCTCGTCAAGCGCGCCAAGCGGATCCTGCGGTGCGCCGGCGCGTGGTCGTTCTACACTCACGACATCAAGACGTTCTCTCACGCGCTGGGGACCGTGAGAATGGGCCTGGACGAAGCTGCCTCTCCGCTCGATCGCGAGTGCCGGTTCCGGGGGCTGAGCAATCTCCTGGTGGTCGACGGCAGTGCGCTGCCGACCGCCGCGGCGGTGAACCCGGGGCTGACGATCGCCGCAAACGCCCTGCGGGCGGCGGACCGTCTCGTGAAGGAGGATGCCCGATGAGCGACACTGCCGAGCGGCCGATGCGCCTGTGCTTCCTCGGCTGCGGCCGCGTGGCGGAAGCCCACACGCGGACAGCGCGCGGGCTGCGGCCGGGCATCGAATGCTCGTATGCCAGCCGCACACCCGAGAAGGCCCGCCGCCTGAAGGAGAAGTACCGCGGCGCGCACGCGTTCGAGGGGTACCGGCACGCCATCGACAGCCCCGAGGTCGATGCCGTCGCGGTCGTGACGCCTCCCGCATCGCACCTGGAGTGGACCCTCGCCGCCCTCGAGGCGGGCAAGGACGTCCTGCTCGAGAAGCCGCCGGTGCTCCATTCCTCCGACTTCGACGCCGTCGAGCGGGCCGCCAGCAGGGCGGCGCGCTTCGTCCTGGTCGCCGAGAACTACCACTACAAGCCGCTGCTCGCCACGATTCGCCAGGTCCTCGCCGCCGGGACCATCGGCGAACCGCTGTTCATCCACTTGAACGCGGTCAAGCGGCAGCGCCCAACCGGCTGGCGCGACGACCCGGCACTCGTCGGAGGCGGGGCCCTCTACGAAGGCGGTATCCACTGGGTCGACTTTGCGGGCAACCTGGGATTCGAGGTGTCGGCCGTCAAGGCCGCACACCCCGGCGGGCGTGCCGGCGCGGCTTCCGGCCTCGAACGGAGCATGGCGCTGCTTCTCGAGTACAAGGAAGGGCCGGTCGGCCTGCTGTCCTACTCGTGGGAAGTCGCGTCACCGCTCAAGGGTCTCCGCATCTCGCGTATCTACGGCCGGGACGGGAGCATCGCGTTCGAGTCAAACGGGCTGTTTGTCGCGACGTCGGGCAGCCGGTGGCGGGTCCACTTTCCCGGCGTGTCCGACATCCAGGGATACAAGGCAATGTTCGCGGACTTTCTGGGCGCGTGGCGGGAGCGGCGGGATCCACGGATGACGCTCGCTCGCGCGAGGCGCGACCTGGAACTCGTCGAGGAGGCGTATCGCAGTGCGGGCGTGCCTGCGGTAGGCCGTAGGACAGGCGTCCCGCCTGTCGGTGCGACAAGGCCGTAGGACAGGCGTCCCGCCTGTCGGTGAGGTAGGCAGCAGGGCAGGCCTGAATGCCTGCCCTGCTGGTGGAAAAGAAGCCGGTGACCCTTGACCCCTGACCCTTGACCCTTGAGCCCTGAGCCCTGAGCCGGAGAGGTTCCCGCCGTCCTACAGCGACCAGCCCGCGCGGTAATGGTGCTGGATCAGCCGGTTCGCGTCCTCGTTGTTCGTCACCTTCATGTTCGGTCCGTCATACGTCAGCCGCTGACCGGGTAGCGCGCAAGCGACGTTGCCGAGCAGCACCGTCTCGGTGAACGGGCCGGAATAGTCGAACGGCGAGGTGCACTTTGCCGTGCCCGTGATCGCGTCGATCCAGTTCTTCTCGTGCCCGTCGACGCGCTGGAGGGTCTTCGGCGGGCGCTGGAACGCCTGCATCTTCGTTTCCGGGATCAGGCGCGGGCTCTCCGAGTAGGTCTCGCAGATCAGCTTGCCTTTCTCGCCGACGAAGATCGTGCCGCTCTCCGGCAGGCGGCGGCCCTCTTCGAGTTCCTCAGGACGCTCGGGCAGCAACCCGCCGTCGTACCAGTGCAGCTTGACCTCGGGCATGGGGCCGCGCGCCGGGAACGTGTAGTGGACCACGGTCGCGGGCGGGAAGCTGTCCTTGTAGTCGAGCCGCCGGCTGCCGACGGTCCCGTCCTCGCGAGTCACCCCGACCACGTTGTACGCGATCGTCCCGACGACGCTCGAGGGGTAACCGAGCTTGAGCGTGCTGTAGGACGCGTCCATGACGTGACATGCCATGTCGCCCAGCGCGCCGCAGCCGAAGTCGATCCACGAGCGCCAGCTGAAGGGGTGGTAGGCCGTGTGGAAGTCGCGCATCGGCGCCGGCCCGATCCAGATATCCCAGTCGAGGCCCTGGGGCACTGGCAGGCCCACGGCCGGGCGCAGCATTCCTTGGGGCCAGATCGGCCGGTTGGTCCAACAGTGCACCTCGTGCACCGGCCCGATCGCGTCGGCCTCGAGCCATTCCTGGATCAGGCGCACGCCCTCGCCCGAGCGGCCCTGGTTGCCCATCTGGCTCACGATCTTGTACTTCCGCGCGGCCTCGGTGAGCGCCCTCGCCTCGGAGACCGTGTGCGTCAGCGGCTTCTGGACGTAGACGTGCTTGCCCATCTGCATCGCGGCCATCGCGATCACCGCGTGGCTGTGATCGGGCGTGGCGACGATCACCGCGTCGATGTCCTTCTGCTTTTCGAGCATCACCCGGTAGTCCTTGTAGCGGACTGCCTTCGGGCACTCGTCGAGAATCTTGGTCTGCTGCAGCCGGAACTGCGCGGCCTCGCTCTCGTCCACGTCGCACAGCGCGACGATGTTCGCTTGCTTGACGGCCGCGCGCGTGTTGCTGGTGCCCATGCCGTGCGCGTAACCGACCGTCGCCACGTTCACCCGGTCGCTGGGTGCCTGGTAGCGCGGCCCGCCAAGGACGTGTCGGGGGACGATCATGACTCCGGCGGCGGCGGCCATGCCGCCGAGCAACGTGCGGCGCGAGATGAACAGCGGTTCTGTCTTCTGATCGTCCATGTCGATCTCTCCGGTTGTTTGAGTGCGTGGTTTCAAAATGCCTAGTTCCCCGACGATCCGGTCCGGATGGGCGTCACCACGAGCTTGCGAATCCAGATCTTCGCGTGGTCGCCCTGGATCATGATGGGTCCCGGGTCGCCCTCGCGGCTGTCGAGCGCTCCTCCCGTGATGCCCTCGATGGCCACGTTGTCGTGCACCGTCTTCCCGTTCAACACGACCGTGACGCGGTTGCCGATCAACGTCACCTCTGTCGTCTGCCACTCGCCGGCCGGCTTGCTGGCGTTCACCGCCGGCGCCACGCGGCCGTAGACGGACATGTGGCTGGTCTTGTTCGGTTCCTTCCCTGCATCGTCGAGCACCTGCAGCTCATAGCGCCCGCGCAGGTACAGGCCGCTGTTGCTGTCCTTCTCGAGCTTGTACTCCATGACCACCGTGAAATCGCGGAACTGGCGTTCCGAGACCAGGTTGTTGCCGGCCTTCTCGTTTGTCAGGACTCCGTCTGTCACGACGAAGCCGAGGTCCTTGTCCGGAAACTGGCCCTTCCACCCGGTCGTGTCTTTCCCGTTGAACAGCGAGACGGGCGTTCCAGGCTTCTGCGGCGCGCCGGCCTTGTACGGGCCCCACACCGGCGGCCGGACGCCCACCCACGACACCTTGTCGTTGGCCAGCGTCAGGGTTCCCACCAGCTTGCCGCCCTCGACCCGCGCGCGGTGTACCGGCTTGAAGGCGCCGGGCTTCGGCGGCCCGGCGGAGAAGACCAGCTCCAATCCCTCGATCGCAATCTCCGGCAGCTTGTGCACGCTGCCGGTGCGGTCCTGGAACATGCCAGCCAGCTGGCCGCCGTCGGACGTCACTTCCAGCCAAAGCGGGTAGCTCCCCTTGGGCGTCGTCGCCGTGATGTCCCATTTGCCGAGGAAGGGTTTCTCCTGCGCGGCGGCGGGAGCCGCCCAGGCGCACACCGCGAGAAGAATGACTATCAGGACGCACCTGCGCATTGTCGCCTCCGTTCGAGTGGGGACACTCTACCTTCTACGTCCAGGGTTGGCAACGGCCAGGGCCGCGGCCGTGCAGCCGGGAGCGCACGTCGGGCGAGGCGGCGCCCCGCTACTTTCCGGACGCGGCCACTGGCGTCGCCGCGCGCGACAGGTCGTTGCCGTGGAGGGCCAGCCGGCGGGGCCTCGGGCCCAGGATTCGGAGGAACGTGCCGGTGCCAGGTGCGGCGACAGAGTGGCGGACGACCACGTCCTCGACCCGGTCGAACACGATCGCCGCGCCCGGACTCGTGGCCGCTCCCGCCTGGCGGCCGGCAAAGCCGTCGAGCGTGAGGCCGTCGACTTGCTCGAGGCGCAGGGCGCTCTGCCACCGCCGCGACGCGGGTTCGCCCCATCGCACCTCCACATCCCTCAGCCGGAGATTGCGGACCTGCTTGAATGAGAGCGCGTCCACCGCCTTGTCGTAGGGCGCGGCGGGATCGGCCGTCAGGTAGAGCGTGACGTCTTCGAGTGCGATGTCCTCGAGCCAGCTGTCAGGGTGGCCGTTGATGATGCTGGAACCCTGTCCCCGCGCCACTACGTGGCTGATGAGCACGCGCCGGATCTTGCCGGCCGGGGCGTCGGTTCCCGGCTTGACGCTCTTGTGCACCTCGCTCCGTCGCTTGATGTTGAAGTGGATGGGGTCTCCATCTCCCCACCAGAACCAGGCGTGGCGCACCGTCTCGATGACGAGGTTCGACAGCACCACGTCGCTGACGATGCCGCCGTCGAAGTTCATGAACGCCACCCCGCGATTGGCGCCGGCGATGACCGAGTTGCTGATGGTCACGTTGCGGATGGCGTTCATGTTCCCGTCGGAGAACTTGATCGCGCTCGACGCGGAGGTCAGCCGGCAGTTGGCGACGGTGATGTGCTCGCAGGGCAGCGCGGGGCCGTACCAGTTCATCGAGTAGAAGCAGATGGCGTCGTCCCCGGTCTCGATCGTCGAGTTGACGATCCGGAGATCCCGGCAGCCGTCGGGATCGATACCGTCGGCCCAGACCCCGTCCCGGAGACTGGACCGGATGTAGACCCCGTCTACGACCATCCGCTCGCACGCGTATGGGTGGATCGTCCACGAGGGCGAGTTGACGAACGACAGGCCCGAGATTCGTACGTCCTTGCAGCGAAGGAGAAGGACGAGCTTGCCGTACTGGTTCGCCTTCGGGAACGACCGGGTGATCGGCTTGCCGAGGGACAGCATCAACTCCTTGTTCGGGCGTATGAAGTCGTCCTCGATGTCGTCCGGCCGCCACTGGTACTCCGCCTGGCCGTCGACGGTACCGCGGCCCTCCACTGCGATCTGTTCCGCGCCGTCGGCGAAGATGAGCGCCTCGCGGTCCTTCTCGTACTCGTTCTTGTCCTTGATCGAATAGAGGGTGGCGCCAGCCTCGATGTACAGCCTCACCCTGCTGCGCAAGCGAATCGTTCCCGACGTGTAGTCGCCGGGCGGGAAGTAGACCGTCCCTCCGCCCGACGACGCGCAGGCCTCGACTGCGCGCTGGATCGCTTGCCGGGCGTTGTCGGCCTTACGGCCTGTCGCGCCGTAATCGCGGACGTTGAAGACGGGGGTGGCGGGTTGCGCGGCGGCGAGCGTGGCAAGCAGCAGTGCAAGGAAGCCGCCGCCCAGGGCCATGCGCCGACGGCCAAAGGAGCCAGGCATGACATCACCTATAGAGGCCATATTCCCGCAGCGCGTCCCACATCGCCATGTAGTTCTCTGGCGGGACATCGGCCTGGACGTTGTGCACGGTGTTGAAGACGAAGCCGCCACCCGGCGCCAGGTCGTCGACGCGGCGCCGCACCTCGTCGCGAACCTGTTCTCTGGTGCCGCGCGGAAGCACGTACTGCGTGTCCACGCCGCCTCCCCAGAAGCTCACGGCATCGCCAAAGCGCCGCTTGAGGACGGCGGTGTCCATGCCGTGCGCGCCGACCTGCACGGGGTTCAGGACGTCCACGCCCTCCTCGATCAGGAGCGGGACCAGGTCGCTCACCGCGCCGCACGAGTGATAGAAGATGTGGACCGGCGCCTGCGCCCGACAGCGGATGAAGTCGAACAGCCGCTGGTGGCGGGGCATGATGAACGCCCGGTACATCGCGGGGGACAGCAGCGGCCGGTCCTGGCCCGCGATGTCGTCGGCTTCCGACACGACGAGCACGTTGGGTCCCACTTCGTCGAGCGCACGGGCCCAGTACTTCATCTTCAATTCGGTGATGATGTCGAGGAGCGCTTCCGCGAAGCGCGGACGCGCGACGAGATCGGTGAAGAAACCCTCGAACCCGCGAACCCACAACGCGACCTCGAAGACACCCGCGGCATTCCGGCCGAGCACGTAGGCCTTCTGCTCGTCGTTCACGAACCGGTCGGCGCGTGCCTTCAGCGTGGCGAACCGCGCGGGGTCCTCCGGGTCGGGCCACGGGAAGCGCTCGAGATCCTGTACCGTCCTGGCGTCGGCGAGCGGGTGGCGGCACATGTCGAAGTAGAGCCCGCCGCCCTCCGGCGTCCGCCACGAGATCCCCCACTCGTCGGTGAAGGTGCTGATCCCGTCCTGCGCGGCAATCGGGCGGCGCAGTGGCGCGTTCGCCGCCGGCTCCGGGTCGACGGCGCGGACGTCCACCTCCAGCCGTTCGAGCACGTCCAGGTCGATGCGGGCGAGCTGTTGGATGCCGTCGATGATCTCGATGGGGCGGTCGGGAAGCCCCAGGTACCGCCGCAGGTTCGCGTAGGCGATTCGGTGCATGCCCGTGAGGACCGTGCCGCCAAGGTCGAAAGGCACCCGGTCCGCCTCGCGGTGCTCGAGCGCCGTCCTCACGCGTTCGTACGAGTTCATGACTTCACCTCGGGCGCCCACAGCGCCTCGATGTCCTCGAGCGCGCGCCCCTTCGTCTCCGGAACGGCGAGCCAGATGAACGCGAACGCCGCGGCGCACATGGCGGCGTAAACGAAGAAGACGGCGCCGGCGAGGCGAGCCAGCAGAACGGGGAACGTCTGCGAGACGAGATAGCAGGCGGCCCAGAGGCAGAGAGTGGCCACCGACATGGCGCGTCCCCGAACCCGCGTCGGGAAGATCTCCGATAGCACCACCCAGACGACCGGGCCCATTGCCAGTGCGAACGACGCCACGAATGCCAGGACCAGGCCAAGTACCCATGGGCCGTCGAACGCGTGGCGCAGGAACGCGACACCCAGGAGCGTGAGCGACGTCCCCATGCCGGCCGAAGCCAGGAGCAGCAGCGGCCTGCGGCCGGCGCGGTCTACGACCCAGATCGCCACGACGGTGAAGGCGAGGTTCACCAGGCCGACCAGGACGGTGTCGTTGATCGCCTGCGTCGAAGCCAGGCCCGCACTCTTGAAGATCTCGGGGGCGTAGTAGAGGACGACGTTGATGCCCGTGACCTGCTGCAGGATGGCCAGGACGATTCCCACGAGCAGCGGCTTGCGCAGCAAGGGGCGCAGGAGTTCCCGCAAGCTGCCTTCCTCGCGCCTGAGCGACTCCTCGATCTCGGCGAGTTCGAGCGTGGCCCGCTGCGCGCCGCTTACCCTCGCCAGGACGGCGCGCGCCGCCGTGGTGTCGCCGCGGCCGGCCAGCCAGCGCGGGCTTTCCGGCACCGTCACCAGGAGCGCGACGAACACCAGCGCGGGAATGGCGCCGGAACCGAACATCCATCGCCACCCGGTGGCCACGTTCCACGCGTCGCTGCCGGCTGCAGCGACCAGGGCGTTCACGTAGTAGACGACGACCATGCCCAAGATGATGGCGAACTGGTTGACCGACACCATGCGTCCGCGGACGCGCGCCGGCGAGACCTCCGCGATGTAGAGAGGCGAGAGCATCGACGCGACGCCAATCCCCACCCCGCACACCATGCGCCAGGCCACCAGCCACGCCAGCGACGGCGAGGAGGCGGCGCCCAGCGCCGACACCGTGAAGAGGATGCCCGAGGCGAACAGCGCGCGCCGTCGGCCCACACGATCGCTGATGAAGCCGGCGACCGATGCGCCGGCCATGCAGCCGAGCAACGCGGCGGACGCCGCCCACCCGGTCATCACCTCGTCCAGGCCGAATCGCGTCCGGAGGAAGCCGATCGCGCCGGAAATCACCGCGGTGTCGTAGCCGAACAGCAGGCCGCCGAGAGCGGCCACCGCCACGAGCCGGGCAACGTACGCCCGGCTTCCGCCGCCGCGGGTCATCGCCGACCTGGAGGTTTGCGCCACACCTGACGTCAACGAGTGACCTCCGGAGTCAAGAGGTTCACGGTGTAGTACCGCGCCGGGGCCTCGCAGGGGGCCGTGCACGTGACCGCCTGTCCGCCCGACACCACGGTGGCCCGAACACAGTAGTCGAGCAGCGGGCCGGCCCGCTCAATCGAAACCAGCTCGCCCTCGTACGTCCGCCGGCCGCGCTTCGACATCGCCACGGCGGCCCACCGGTCGCCGTCGCCAGCCCGCGTGATCAGAGACACTCGCTTCACCTGGTCTCCGCACGGCACCACCGCCAGGATGCGGACGCGTTCGCCGCGACCGAGCTGCGTCGGCCGGGTGGGTACGAACACCCGGGGCTCGCCGCTTCCCGGTCGCGTGACCTGGGCGTAGAGCGATTCCACTTCCGGGGGCAGCTCGCCGAGGAACTCCTTCAGCGACGCGCGCAGGCGCACGAGTGCCAGGCGTTCGTACTTGTTGTGCATCGACGCGAGCGTTCCGAGATCGTGCCGCGTCGCGACGATCGCCTGGAACGAGAGGATGGCCTCGCGGACCAGCGGTGCCAGGGCGAGCCAAAGAGGCACGCCGTCCCGCGCCACCAGCGCCCGGGCGCCGGCAGCATCCCCCTTGCGCTTCTGCTCGAGCGCGGTCCGCAGGAGTTGGTGCAGCCGCCAGGCGAGCGACCAGGATTCGGCGTACGGCACGAGGAACTGAACGTGCCGTGCGAGGTAATTCAGCCGCTCGCGCTCGGCCGCGCTGGACGTGGCGTCCGCCAGCGCGCGAAGTGCACCGGCCACCTCCGCCTGACTCGCCTTGACGTCCGCTCCCGGTTCGTAGCCGTTCCAGGTACCTGGAAGGCTTCGTCGTAGTCTCCCGAGTATTCGTGAGTCTGCTCGTGGCCGTCCTTCACCTCGCCGGTCGCCGTGCACAGGATGCGACGGTCGCGGTCGGTCTCGTCCAGCACCTTGGCGAGAGTGGCCGCGCGAGGCGCGCGCACGCTGGACCGCGCGAGCGCCTCGAAGAACGCCGGGGGGCGCAGGTTGGCGTCCCACGAGGCCCGCGATTGAAAACCGGCCGTCGCGTCGAGCGTGCGATGGCGCCAGTGGATCCCGAGCAGGCCCTGGCAGCCGAGCGATTCGGCGCGGTCGATGTCGGCCTTGAAGCGATGCACGTGAGACTGCGGCAGCCACATCGCGGGATCGTCTTCGATCCAGAGCACCGGCCATCGCTCGCGGCCCTCGAGGCGCCCGTACTCTTCGCTGACCGGGTCCCATCCCAGGCTGTCGGAAAGCGAGGAGAAGATGACGTCGCCGGGAAGGCGCGCATGGAAGTCCGGGAAGTGACGCGACACGCCGCCCCATCCCGACACCACCAGCCGCTTGCGCGGCGCGTGCCGACGCAGGAAGTCGTGCGCCTGGAGAAACGCGGTGACCGGGAGCGGCACGCGCGTCTGCTGGCTCGCCCAGCTCATGCCCTCGTCTTCCCACAGCCAGACGTGATCCACGTCCGGGTAGGCTTCGAGCAGGCTGCCGAGCCGCACCTCGAGGATGTCGCGAGCGGCGACGGATTCAGGGTCCACGCGGGGCGCCGGGATCTTGGGGTCGGCGGACACGCCGCGCGCCTCTGGCGGGACCGCGCGGAAGATCTCGTCGGGCACCATGTACGGCTCGAAGCCGACGCCCACCTGGAGGCCGAGCCGTTGCGCGTAGCCGAATGCCTCGCGCCAGAGCGCCTGGGCACGCTCCTGCGCTTCCCACGCGCTCCGTGCCTTGGTCGTCGCGTCCGACCCGAACACCTCGTCGTCGTAGAAGTCAGCCGACCCCATGCCGTACCGCGAGGTTCGCTGCGGCAGGTAGCCCCACCGGTGGGTGGCGGTGGTGTCGGTGAACGCCAGGTGACCGGCGCCGGCGTACTCGAACGAAAGAAACGACTCGGCCCACTGGTTGAGGCCGGAGTAGACGTGGATGCCCAGCGTATTGAACCGCATGCGCACCATCGCCTCGAGGTAGGCTCGGTAGTCCTCGCGATTGAACACGGTGATGCAGTTGAGGAAGTCGGGCCACGGCACGAGGCCGCGAACGGCGAAGCGGGGCCGCTCGGTCCAGGGGCGGTCGGCGGACGGGAGTGCGAGCGCGGTCGCAGGCTCGAGCGGGTATACCTCTCCATCGAGCCCGAAGAACGCGCCCTGGCGCTCGAGGAATCCGAAGACGGCGTACAGGAGGGCCCGGGGCGTGGCGCCCGCCAGCTGCACCCGCTGCCCGGCCGTGGTGCCGGCCCGCCGGGAGATTTCCCAGGCCTCGGGGTGGTCGAAGCCCCGGGGTGTGACGAGCAGCGTGAACACGGTTGCCCCGGCTGGCGGATCGGCCGCCTGAGCGACGGCGTGGTTCGGTTCGCGCCCCAGGCCGAGGGCGCGGAGCCCCCGGGCCAGTTCCGTGGCGGCCCACTGCTCCTGGAATCCCGCGTCGCTCCCTCGGATGATCCAGGTGTCGCTCCGTGCGCCGGCAGCCGGGCGCATCCGGATTGCGGTCGAGACGCTTGTGGCCGCCCTGGTGGAGGGTGGCGGCTGAACGCCCGGGGACAGGCTCCGTCCAACGGCCGGGATCGCGCCGGCCATCGTGGCCGCCTGCTTGAGGAACGAACGTCGGCCTCCCCGGGACAGATCGGCCATCGGGCACCCTCTCAGCGATTTGACGACTTTTTCGATTTCACGATTTTTCGATTCGACGATTTCTGACTCACGGCGCCACGGCGGAACACGCGTGGCGGGCAAATCGGAAAATCGCAAAATCGATAAATCGCCAAAATGCCGATAAATCGCCAAAATCCTATCTCGATTCCCACTATCCAGTCCCACGTCTCCGCCATCCGCGCGCGCGCCGCCGCAGCGTCGCCGGGAAGCAGCACGCGCTCGCTCACCATCGCCTTCGCCGCGGCGTCCACCTTGGCGAGGAACGCGTCGCGGCTGCCGTACAGCCGCTCGATGCTTGGACGGCTGTCGCCGCTGGCGATGCGCTCGCGCTCGGTGCCCGGGAGAGGCGTGAACGTGCCCGTGAAGCTCATGAGCCGATCGACCCCGGCGGCGCGGCCGGTCCGAAGATGCCAGGGGAAATAGGTCGCAAGCGGGACGCGCAACTCGATGCTGCGGATGCCCGCCGCGTCGTTTCCGAGCGCATCCACCTTGGGCACGAGAACGGTGTACGGGGCGCCGAGCCGAGGAGGTTCGGTGTCGACAATCCCGTTCCGCCAGCGCGGCCCGTAGTCGGCGCGATAGGGCTGCGCGGGGATTCGCGCCACGGCAACGCCGGGGATCGTGGGGAAGCGCACCTCCGCCGGCGGCACGAGTTCCGCGCGCCGCAGCGTGGGGTAGCGCGAGGGCGGCGGTTCGGCGCCTTTCGAGACCCAGTCACAGAGCGCCGCCATGAGGGCGCGCAGCACCAGGCGTTGGTCGAGGACGTTGCCGCGGTACGAAGGCTGCCCCGCGTCGCGGGCCGTGGCCGGCGGCGGGAACGGGGCGGGGCTGGAATGCTGCGCCGAGGCGATGACGTAGCGGCGCTCGGCGGACGTGAAGCCGACATCACGGCGGCCGTCGACCGTCGTGTGCGTCAGCGATGCCGCGCGGCCCCAGGTACCTCGTAGCCGCCGTCCACGTAGAAGATCTTCGGGAGGTGAGCGGCCGCGCCCGCGTTGGCGAGCAGCGCACCGCGAGCCCCGCTTTCCGGGTCGGCTTCTTCGACGCTCGTGAAGGGGAAGACGTCGGTGGGGTAGAAGAACGTGGAGTAGGGCTGCGCGTCACGCGACGGCTGCGCGAAGCGGTGGTTGAAGCTGCCGCGGCCCGCGCCCGCGGTGTGCGAGAACACGCCGTCGAATGCCTTTCGCCCCTGCTCGTCGGTATTGAAGCCCTGGTAGAGAAAATGCCGCAGGAAACGGCCCGTCTGCGAGACGCCATACGCAATACTGTAACGGGTGGGGGCCAGGCTCGCGGGGTCGTACTTGAGATAGGACACGAAGTCGCGCACGGCGGCCAGCCCCGCGCCGACGACGACGGGGTCCTTGGCGCGGTAGACGACCTCGTAGATCTTCCCGGGCAGAAACCCCTCTGCCATGTACACCGACCGCGGGTCGTCCACCACGGCGCCGCCCGGTTCTTCGCGGGCGAACCGCCACGCGGCGCGCGGAATCACCCGGCGCGGCCCGATGGGGTCGTCCCGCACGGTGAGGCTGTTGCCCTCATCTGCGGGATCCGCGACCGGGTAAGCGGCGGCGTGCGACGTCGACACCGAGTGGCCGAGCGAGATGGTCCGCGTGGCCGCGTCGACCGTGACGTCGCTCCGAACCGGGCCCGTGATGGCGCCCGGCGCGCCCGAGGGCGGCGGCGAGAAGTGCAACGCGACCGCATCCGCCGGGACATCGAACTGCCAGCCGATGGCCGCGACGGTGATGCCGCGCGCGAGCAGGAAGGCATCGCCGTAGTACTCGGCAGAATCGCCGGGCTGGTCGCGGCGGGCTCCGAGGTTGAACACGAAGGTCGTCTGGTTGCCGCGATTGGTGACGTCGACGAGCGTCAGCCCGCTGGCTCGAGCCGGGTCCGTGGCCCGGACCATGACGAACTCGCCCCAGGCCTCGACCTCGCCGCGTTCGTTGCGCGGCGCCGTCGCCAGGTCGACGATCTGCCGGTCCTGGACGTTGGCCGGGTCGAACGCGTAGAACACGCGGCCGGCGATTCGCTCGCACGGCCCGGCGGCGCCCAGGGGTTTGCCGCCGGCGATCAGCTGGCGGGAGTCGACGACGACGCGGACCACGCGGGCGTCGGAGGAAGGCACGACGACCAGCGAGGCCGCAAGGACAAGGAGCAGGGTAGCGCAGAGCTTGTTGTGCACGCACATTCTGTCTCACGTTAGGGCTGCCGCTGTAAAGCACGGGGTGCAAGGGTGCACGGAGTGCAAGGGTGTAGGCCCTTCACGTTTCACCGCAGAGACGAGGCGGCATAGAAGAATTGACCATTCGCCGTTTTCTCGGCGGCCTCCGTGTCTCGGCGTTGAACTGGACTCGATCGCAGCGCGACAGCCCGCCGGCAAAATCGTAGAATCGCCAAATCGCCAAATCGCCAAAATTCTGCGAGGCGTGCAACGCCACAAGATGCAGGGGGTGACGATGTCCGACGAACTCGCGCGGCGCCGGCGGTTCTTCGCCGAGGAGATCGAAGCGGTGGCCAATCTGCGCACGCCAGGCCTCGTCGAGGCGCTTGCAGGCGTGCCTCGCGAACGCTTCCTCGGCCCCGGGCCCTGGTTGATCCGATCGGAGTCGGACGCGGGGACGCCGCCTCGGCAGACGCCGGATGCCGACCCACGGCACGTCTATCACAACGTGTCGGTGGCGCTCGATGCGGGCCGGCAGCTGTACAACGGCCAGCCGGGCCTCGTCGCGTTCCTGATCGACGCACTCGGACTGCGGCCGGGCGCGCGCGTGCTGCATGTTGGCTGCGGTGCCGGCTATTACTCCGCGGTCATCGCCGACATCGTTGGCGCCGGCGGACGGGTCAGGGCCGTGGAGGTTGACGAGCACCTGGCAGCCACGGCACGCGCGAACCTGGTGGAGTGGCCCTGGGTGAACGTGGAGCGGGGCGACGGGACGCTCTCCGCCGGTGCGGCGGACGGTCCCTGGGACGGAGTGCTGATCAACGCAGGCGTGACGCACCCCCTCGACGCCTGGCTCGACGCCCTTGGCGCTGCCGGCCGCCTCGTGCTGCCGCTCACCGCGACATTCGAGGCCATGGGGCCGATTGGCAAAGGGCCCGTCATCCTCATCTCGAAGCAAGGTCCCGCCTTCGCGGCACGAGTCGTCTCGTTCCTGGCGATCTACTCGGCGATCGGCATTCGAGACGACGCGGCAAACGTGGCGCTGGGCGAGGCCTTGAAACGCACGCCGTTCCCGCGGCTCTCGCGGCTGCGGCGCGACCTACACGCCCCGGAGCCTGGCTGCTGGCTGCACGCCGGCCGCTGTTGCCTGAGCTAGCGCCGACTGCGTGAGCCCTTGGTGTGGCGCGCCCGGGGGACCTTGGGCATTCGCCTTCCCGTCGCGGGCTGCCTGGCAGCAGGCCGGATTCACTTTATTGTTAATTTCACACTGTTAATTATTGATATGCGCACCTCTGGTGTTAATATTGCAAACTTAAATGTTGTTGGTGGTCATTGAACGCTTCAAGAGAGGTTGGCTATGGACCGAACGCCGCTCCGCGACTTCCTGGAGATCCCTTACGACAAGCTCGAGGAAATGAACCTGGCCGCCAAGCAGCAGCGGCTCGTCCGGCGTGCCCGCTCGACCAGATCCGCGAGGAGCGGCAGAAGTACCTGAAGGACGAGAAGCGCATCAAGGCGGTCACGGTCTGCTTCACGGACCTCGAAGGCCGCTTCCACATGCTGGACTACGACAAGAAGTTCCTGCTCGCGTCGGCCGACAACCTCACCTTCGACGGGTCCTCGATTCGCGGCTTCTCGCAGCAGGCCGAATCCGACCTTCGCCTCGCGGTCGACTGGACTGCCTTCTACTGGCTGCCGGCCGACATCTTCGGTCCGGGCAAGGTGCTGGTCTTCGGGCTGGTCGAGGAGCGCGACGGCACGCCTTACCATGCCGACATGCGGACGCGGCTGAAGAGTTTCACGCGGGCGCTGTTCGAGAGGGACGGCACGGTCGCGCACGCGTCGAACGAGATCGAGGGCTTCCTGTTCAAGGGGCGGGACGCGGAGCGGCAGTATCACCTGACCAGCCAGTTCGACTTCCTCTCGACCGGCGGCTACTACCACTCGCTTCCGGGCGACGCGCCTGCGGCGCTTCATCGACGCGTCGGCGGAAGTGCAGCGCGCGCTCGGCTTCGCCAACGAGAAGGACCACCCGGAAGTTGCGCCGTCGCAGTTCGAGATGAACTACTCGTACACCGAGGCGTGCGTGGCGGCCGACCAGGTGCAGCTCTACAAGCTGATCTGCCGCCAGGTCGCGCAGCAGATGGACATGACGGCGTCGTTCCTGCCGAAGCCCGTGACCGGCGTCAACGGCAGCGGCATGCACACCAACCTCTCGCTCACGCGCGGCGGGTGCAACCTGTTCTGGGATCCGAACGGCGAGGACCAGCTCTCCGACCATCGGCTGGAGTTTCATCGACCGCGTGCTGGCCAACGCGAACGACATCTGCCTGATCCTCAACTCCAGCGTGAACGCCTACCGCCGGCTCGACCCGCACTACGAGGCGCCGAACCAGATCAAGGCGTCGGCGATCAACCGCGGCGCGATGGTCCGCATCCCGCTCGCCAACGAGAAGTCCGCGCGCATCGAGGTGCGATCGATCGCGCCCGACTCGAATCCGTACCTCGCGATCTACGCGCTGCTGCGCACCGGCCTCGAGGCGCCGCTGCCAGGAGGAGGCCGACGGCCGAGATCCGGCGCTCGCGCACCCGCTTCCTTCCGGACAACATCTACGACGCCATCCGGCTGTTCAAGTCGAGCCGCTTCGCCATGGAGCTGCTCGGCGAGGACGTCCACTCGAAGTTCGCCGAGGTGAAGCAGATCCAGGCGGACCGCTGCCCGAAGGCCCTGGGCTCGGTCATCAAGACGTCCGAGGTGCAGTTCCACCACGAGGTGACGAACCAGTACCTCTGGAATATTTTCTAGGAAGTCAGACGGAGTCACGGAGTCACGGAGTCGACGGAGTCACGGAGTCACGGAGTCACGGAGTCAACGAGTCGACAGAGTCAACTGAGCCAGCGGAGTCGGAGTCAACAGAGTCGCCAAAGTCAGCGAAGCCGGGGAGAGAAGTCAACCAAGTCAGCCCCAGCCGTGAGCACGTGTC
This sequence comes from uncultured Acidobacteriota bacterium, assembly GCA_963724775.1. GTDB lineage: Bacteria > Acidobacteriota > Vicinamibacteria > Vicinamibacterales > Fen-181 > CAVRWB01. Next base: position 794,887 of record CAVRWB010000001.1, on the reverse strand, counting down.
GCCCCGTCAGGACGGGTCTCCTCCGTTCGGCGACGGCGGTGGGTCGGGCCGTTGGGACTCGAGGCTGTGCTTCGTGATGTAGTAGCTCAGCGCGCGCTGGCTGATCCCGATCAAATCCGCGGCGTCCTTCTTCACGCCGTGCGTCGCCTCGATTGCCCGCCGAACCGTCTCGCGTTCCACCCAGTCGACGTTGCTCCGGAGCGTGAGCGACGGCAGCGGAGCCGTGTCGGCCGTGCTCTGGCGGAGGGCCGAGAGGCATTGCGGGTTGATCACCGGCCCCGACGACAGGACGATCGCCCGCTCGATCGTGTTCTCGAGTTCGCGCACGTTGCCCGGCCACGGGTACTGCAGCAGCGCCTGCATCGCCTCCGGGCCAACCGCCGACGATGCGCTTGCCGACATTCCGCTGGTGCTTGCGGATGAAGTGCTCGATCAGGAGCGGAATGTCCGCGGGCCGCTCCCGCAATGGCGGGACGTGCAGCGGGATCACGTTGAGGCGGTAGTAGAGATCCTCGAGGAACCGCCCCTCTGCCACCATCCGTCCCAGGTCGCGGTTGGTCGCCGCGACGATCCGGACGTCGACGTGCTCGGTGCGCTCGGCGCCGAGCGGCTCGAACTCGCGCTCCTGGAGCACGCGCAGGATCTTCGGCTGCAGGCTCATGCTCAGCGTGCCGATCTCGTCGAGGAAGATCGTGCCGCCGTCGGCCAGCGCAAACTTGCCGCGCCGCGGCCCCACGGCGCCGGTGAAGGCGCCTCGCACGTGGCCGAACAACTCCGACTCCATGAGATTGTCGGGGATCGCCGCGCAGTTCACCTTCACGATCGCCCGCGCGCGTCGGGCGCTGTGACCGGTGGATCGCGCTGGCCAGGAGCTCTTTGCCGGTCCCGGTTTCGCCGGTGATGAGGACGGTGCTTTTCGACGCGGCGACCATCCGAACCTGGGCGAGCAGATCCTGAATGGCGCGGCTCTGGCCGACGACGCCCGCGTCCTCGACATGATCCTCGGCTGCCCTGTGCGGCGCGGCCTGCCCGGCGCGTGCCGCCTGCCGAGCGCCGAGCACGCGGGCGGCAGCGGCCAGGAAGTCATCGACGTCGAACGGCTTGCGCAGGTAGTCGACCACCCCGAGCTTCAGGGCTTCGACCGCGCCCTCGATCGACGCGTGTCCGGTCATCAGCAGGACGTCGGGACGGCTGGCCGGTGTCGTGATGCGATTGAGTTCGCGGACGAGTTCGACCCCCGTCACTTCGGGCATCACGTTGTCCACGACGAACAGGTCGAACGCCTTCTCGGTCAGGAAGTGCATCGACTGCCGGGGACACGTGCTCTCCACGACCTCGTGTCCTTCCTCCTTCAACGCTCGCCCGAGCAGCCGAACGATTTTCTCTTCGTCATCGGTGACCAAGATCCTACCGCGCTGCGTCATGACGGTCGCCTCCGCCTGCGGACTGGGTGTCAGGAGGGGCACGGCGAGTGCCGATCCCGACACGTTCTGAAATGGGACACCGGGCCGCCTCCAACTCTCGCGACCCCTCCGCCTAGTAACTACACGCGAGAGGTGCCGAGAGTTGGCGGCCGGTGGATCGGGCGCCTGCGAGACACGGATGGTCGAGCTTTTGAGTCACCCACTCGGGAGCGTGCGAACTGCACGAGGCGTGCCGGACGTCAGCCGGTGGGACCAAGGAGGCGCAGAAGCGAGGGCGGGTGCGAACGATCGCGCGCGCCGATGTTGAAGCGCGGAGCGGCGACGCCGAAGCCGCGGCGGTGGGCGATGTCAAGGACCCGCGACACGAGAGCCGAGTGACCGTAGTCTCCGGCAACAGCCGCGAACGTCAGGCTGCTATCGCGGTCAACGCGCGGCAGGGCGTCCACGTCGACCACCACCGGTCCGCCCAGGCGATCGAGCCGGACGATGACGCGCGCGTAGTCCTGGCAGTGGGCGGCCTTGAACGCCGTGGCCGCCGTCGCCCCTATCCTCAATCCCAGTGCCGTCGACGCCAGGCCCGTCACATGGCCCGGATCGCCGGGGGCCGCGTCGTGCCGTTCGAGGATGGGCAGCAGTTCGAGGTCGTCGCCATTCCCCAGGAGCGCGCAGGAGAACTCCACGCTCTTGAGATGCTCGGCCACGACCACTTCCTGGTCGCCGTCCGCGAGGATGGCGTCGACCGCCGCTCCGAGGTCGAGCCGCGACCAGACGGTGCGGGTGGCCGCGGCCGCCCGGCGGTAGCGGGGCGAAACGTCGAGCGGGCACTGCAGCCGACGGCAGTCCTCGCCGCGCCATCGCAGGACGGCATACGGCGCGACGGTGACGCCGGCCTGCGCGAGGAGCGCCCGCCACAGGACCGTGTCGAACGCGGTCACGTGACCAAGCGGACCCGGCCCGGTGTAGGGAAGTCCTGCCATCTCCAGCAACGCCGGGACGCAGCCGGCGGGGCCGTCGCCGTGGCCCGCCCGCGCGAGGTTGAACACCAGCCCCGTCACCGTGCCCTCCTCGGTGAACGGCATGAAGCGTTCGAGCGTGGGCATCAACCGCGCGTCGGCCTCGCACACCGTCACGGCGTGGCCGTCGTCGGCAAGCGCTTCCGCCACGACCTCGGCCGTCGTCAGTGGAGACGCCTCCGGGATGGGCTCGCGGCAGTCGCCAGCTTTCACGTGTGAAGGGCTTCGCACGACAGCGATGTTCATACGCGGTGGACCGGGGTGGTCCACCGGCGAATCGGCCGGTCACCCACCCTATCGACAAAGGGACACGGGGCGCGCCGAAAAATTGGCCCTGCTGGTTTGCCGATTTCCGTAAACCATTTACGCGTTGCGGAGGCCTGGGTCGCGCGGCGCCGGCGGTCGGCCGTTCAGCCGGATGGTCAAGTGCTTCGCGTGGAAGGAGTTGGGCTCGGCGCTCCGCCTTGTCGGGTGCTGGCAGGAGACGTGCGCTGGCACGCCGCACGTCATGGTCATGTTTCTCGCGCAGCGCGTCGCTCACCTCGCGGTGCTCGTCACGGTCGTTTCGCTGCTCACCTTTGCGGCGGGAGTGTGGGCGCCGGGCACGTACGAGGATGCGCTGCGTCTCGAGCCGGGCTACTCCCGGTCGACCATCGCCGCAGTTCGCGCACGCCACGGGCTCGACGAGCCGGTTCTGGCGCGCTTCGGCCACTGGGTGCGCGACCTCGCGCGCGGAGGCCTGGGTGTGTCGGTCGAATACGCATCGCCGGTGGCCCCGCTGGTCGCCGCACGCGCCGTCCGCACACTGCTCCTCGGGGGGGTCGCCACCGCGGTCGCCTGGATCGTGGCCCTTCCGCTCGGCGTGCTGATGGCTGCCCGGCGCGACTCGGTGGTCGACCGCTGCTGCCAGGGCGTGCTGGCCGTTGTCCTGGCGCTGCCGGAACCTTTGCTCGCGATCGGCTTGATGCTGTTTGCCGCCTACAGCGGCTGGTTGCCAACCGGCGGCATGCTGTCGCCGCGGCTCGATGCTGCCACACCGTGGGTTGGGATCGGCGCGGACCTCGCGCGCCACCTCCTCATCCCGGCCGTCGTCTTGTGCCTGGGCCTCGTTCCCACGATCGCCCGGCACGTGAGGAGCAGCCTGGCGGCGGTCCTGTCCGCTCCCTTCGTCACCGCCAGCCGGGCGCGCGGCGTGCCGGAGCGCCGGCTTCTGTTCAGGTCGGCGCTGCGTGCGGCGGCCTCGCCGCTGATCTCCCTGGCCGGCTTGTCGCTGGCGGCGCTGTTCAGCGCGTCGCTGTTCGTGGAGGTGGTGACGGGATGGCCGGGGCTCGGGCCGCTGCTCGTCGAAGCGACGCGATCGCGCGATTTGCCGGTCGTCGCGGGGATTGCGCTCTGCTCGATGGTCCTGCTGGCGGTTGGTACAACCCTCACCGAGATCCTGGCGAAGGTGGCGGATCCGCGAACCCGGTTGTCCAGGGCGGTGGGCCATGAGTAACGCCGTACCTTACGTGCCGCGAGCACTCGTCGCGCTCGCCGTGCTGCACCTGGTTGCCCTTCTTGGCGAAGCGATCGCTCCGGGCTCGCCGCGCGAACAGGCGCGGGAGCTGGCGTACGCGCCGCCGACGCGCCTCCACCTCGTAGACACGAGCGGACGATGGCATGCGACGCCGTTCGTGTACGCGGCGCGATTCGAAGGCGGGGCGTCTCGCGAGGATCCGCGGCAGGCCTTCCCGGTGCGCCTGCTCGCGCGCGGTGTGCGCTACCGCCTGGCCGGCCTCATCCCCGCCGAGCGCCACCTCGTGGGCGTGGAGGCGCCCGGTCGCCTCTTCTTGCTTGGCACGGACCGCTACGGCCGCGACGTCTTCTCGCGCCTCGTCGTAGGCGCCCGCCTGTCGCTGTTCGCCGGGCTGCTCGCCACCCTGCTGGCCATTGGCCTTGGCGCGACGATTGGCGCCTTGTCAGGTTTCTTCGGCGGACCGCTCGACGCCGTCCTGTCGTGGCTGACCAACGTCTGCTTGTCGCTGCCGTTGGTGTACCTGCTGCTCGCGGCGCGCAGCCTGCTGCCCCTCGACATGGATCCCACGCATGCGTTCGCGGTCACTGCCGCCCTCATCGGCGCGGTCGCGTGGGGACGGCCGGCCCTCCTGGTCCGCGCGGTCGTTCGCGCCGAACGCGGCCGCGACTACGTGCTGTCGGCGCGCGCGTGCGGTGCGACGCCCCTCCGCCTGCTCTGGCGCCACGTCGCGCCGCAGACGACCGGCGTCGTGGTCACCCAGGCGGCGCTCCTGGCGCCACGATCAGTCCTCGCGGAGATCACGCTCTCGTTCCTCGGCCTCGGCGTCAGCGAACCGGCCGCGAGCTGGGGCACGCTTGCCGCCGGTATGGTGCCGCCAAGCATCGTGATGTCCCATTGGTGGCTCGCGGCGCCCCTGGCTGCGATTGCCGCCTTGTTCGCGCTGTACGACCGGGTCGCGCGTGACCTGGAGGCGCTGCCGGCGGTCAGGCGGCTGGTTGTCGAACGCCGCACGGAGGCATGCTGACATGTTGCGCAGGCAGTTGCAGGCGTGGGCGCTTCTCATGGCCGTGTCGGCCGCCACGGGCGGCGTGCGGGCAGAGCGATCGACCCCCGGCTTCGAGCCGCTGAAGACGACCGCCGCGGTTGGCGTTCGCGGCGGCCAGCTGGTGATCGCGCAGCGAGCGGAGCCAAAGACGCTGAATCCGGTGATGGCAGTCGACGCGCCGTCGCGCGAGGTGCTCCGCCGTCTGCACGCCGATCTCATTCACATCGACCGCGGCACGCTCGCCACGCAGCCGGCACTCGCGCGATCGTGGTCGGTCACGCCGGACGGCCGCCACTACACGATCGCACTTCGGCGCGGCTTGCGTTTCTCCGACGGCCATCCCTGCGATGCCGACGACGTCGTCTTCAGCTTCGGCGTGTACCTCGACGAGCAGGTCCATTCCCCTCAGCGCGACCTGTTGATGGTGGCGGGGAAGCCGATCGCGGTGCGCAAGATCGACCCGTGGACCGTTGCCGTCGACCTCCCGGAGGCCTACGCGGCAGGCGCGCGGCTGTTCGACAGCGTCGCGGTGCTCCCCCGTCATCTGCTGCAGGAGGCCTACACCGCGGGGACGATCGCCAAGGCGTGGGGCATCACGACGCCGGCGTCCGCCATCGCCGGTCTCGGGCCCTTCCGCCTGGCGCAGTATGTCCCGGGCGAGCGCGTCGTCGTCGAGCGGAACCCGTACTACTGGAAGGTGGATTCGGCAGGGCAGGCGCTGCCGTACCTCGATCGCCTGACGTTCGTCCAGGTGCCCGGACGAGAACGCCCAGGCGATTCGATTCCGCGCGTCCGAGACGGATCGTCGTCACGCGCCTCACCGCGGACGACTACGAGTCTGCTCGCCGCGGGGCAGCAGCAGGGGCGATACCGCCTCTACGATCTCGGCCCCGGGCTCGAATACAACTTCCTGTTCTTCAATCAGAACGATCTGACCGGCAAGAACCTGCCGCAGGTCGCACGCCGGCAGCGCGTGGTTCCGCGAGCGCGCGTTCCGGCAGGCTGTTTCGCTGGCCATCGACCGCGAGGCGATCGTCCGCCTCGTCTATCGGGGCCGCGGGGCGCCGCTGTGGACACACGTGACGCCCGCCAACCGGCAGTGGATCAACGACGCGATGCCACGGCCCCCGCGCTCGGCGGACCGCGCCCGGCAGACCGCTCGCGCGGCGCGCGCTTCTCGTGGGGCGACGACGGACGCCTGCGCGACGCGCGCGGGACGCCCGTCGAGTTCTCGATTCTCGTGGCGGCCGGCAACCAGCCGCGCACGCAGATGGCGACGATCATCCAGGAGGACCTCGCGCAGATCGGCATCCGCGCAACGGTGGTCTCGCTGGAGTTCCGCGCGCTTCTCAACCGCGTGCTCGACACCCGCGACTACGATGCCTGCGTGCTCGGCCTGGCCAGCGGCGATGCCGACCCGTCCGCCGAGATGAACGTGTGGCTGTCGTGCGGCCCAGACGCACCTGTGGAACCCTCGCAGCACGAGCCGGCGACGGCGTGGGAGGCGGAGATTGACGGTCTGATGCGCCGCCAGTCGTCGCGCTGGACGCGCGCGAGCGGAAGCGCATGTACGACCGGGTCCAGGCGATCGTCGCCGAGGAACTGCCGATCATCTGCCTCGCGAGCCCCGACATCCTGGTGGGCGCGAGCGCGGGGCTCGGCAACTTCAAGCCGGCGGTGCTGGACCACTACGTGCTCTCGAACGTGGACGAGCTCTTCTGGCGGGACGGGCGCGCGGAGGCGCGCGATGACGACTGGCGCGGCCGCCGCCGCCTGTTGCTTCCCGCGGCCGATCGCCCGTCGCCCGCGTGGCCGGACGACCGGCTGGTGCGCGCCTGCCTCGACGGCGACGAGCGGGCGTGGGAGGCGCTCGTCGACAAGTACAAGCGGCTGATCTACTCGATCGCCCTCCGGTACCACGCGACGCCCGACGATGCGGCCGACATCTTCCAGTCCGTCTGCCTGGAGCTGTTCTCGGAGCTGCCGAGGCTGCGCCAGGCGGGGGCGCTTGCGGGGCTGGCTGATCACCGTCACGGCCCACGCCGCGCTGCGATGGCGGAAGCGAAGCGTGCGGCGCGACGAGATCGAGCGCCCGGACGTGGACGCCGCGGCCGTCGGCGCGGCCGCGGCCCTCGCCGACAGCGAGCGCGAGGCGATCGAGCGCGCGCAGGAACTTCGCGAGGCCGTGGCGCAGCTGCCCGACCGCTGCCAGCAGATGCTCCGCATGCTCTTCTTCGAGGATCCGCCGCGGCCGTACGCGGAGGTGGCGGCGAGCCTCGGCCTGGCGACCGGTTCGATTGGCTTCATCCGCGGCCGGTGCCTCGACAAGCTCAAGAAAGTGATGACGTCCCATGGCTTCCGTCCGGCCGGCGCTTGAGCGCCGCGCGCCTTCGATTCGGCGCCGCAGTCCGAGGCAGCCGCGACGCGCTCGTGCGCTCGCTGGCGACGCCAGGGACGCCGGGGCGCGGCGCGCCTCCTGCGCGGGCGCCGCAGCGCACGACCGAGACCTGATCGCGCAACTCAACGAGGACGCGCTCGCGGTTGGCGCGCGTGGGCCTGCGCGGGCCGACCGCTCGCCCGCGCGGCCCGTTCGCTGGCGAGCCGCGACGGCACGACCGAGCGCGGCCGGGCGCTGCGGGCGGCGGGTCACGTGCTGTCGCTGCGAGGCCAGTACCGCCGGGCGCTCGCCTGCTACCGCGCCGCGCTCGACCTGCTCGTCTCCCCCGCCGACGCCTCGAGCGCGCGCTCACGCTCAGCGGCGCGATTCAGACGCTCATCTACCTTGGCGATTACGAGCAGGCCGCGTTTGCCGAGGAGGCCCGCGCCGTCTTCGACGAGCGCGGCGATCGCCTGCGCCTGGCCGGCTCGACACCAACGTCGGCAACGTCCTCTACCGGCAGGACCGCTTCGCCGAAGCGCTCGACTGCTACCGGCGCGCGCACGCCGCGCTTGCCGCGAGGGGCGAGCCGAGCGACGTCGGGATCGTCTTGCGGAACATCGCCGTCTGCTGGATCAGCCTCAACGACTTCAGCGGCGGCGCTCGCCGCCTACAGCGAGGCGCGGGCGTGGTGCGAGCGGCACGGCATGCCGCCCTTGTGGCGGAGGCCGACTACAACGTCGCGTACCTCCACTACCTGCGCGGCGATTACGCGGCGGCGATCGAGCTGTACCGCGCCGCCCGCGAGTACTGCGATCGGGTCGGGCGACCGTACCACCGGGCGCTCTGCGACCTCGATCAGTCGGAGATGTACCTCGAGCTCAATCTGAACGAGGAGGCGGGCACCTCGCGCGCCCGCGGGCCGCGCGTTCCGGGCGCTGCACATGCGGTACGAACTCGGCAAGGCCCTGGTCAACAACGGCGCCGCAGCCGCGCGCTCGGGCGAGCCGGGTCGGGCGCTCGGCGTTCGCCGAGGCGCGGGCCGTGTTCAGCGAGGAGCGGAACCGCCACTGGCTGACGATCACCGACCTCTACCGGGCGCTCGTGCTGTCCAGAGGGCGACGACGCGGCCGCGGGCGGCTGTGCCGGCGGCGCTCGCCTATTTCCGCGAGCAGCGGCCCCGGGCAAAGCGGCCCTGTGCGAACTGTTGCAGGCGAGGCTGCCGGGCGGGCCGGCCGCCTGGCGTCGCCCGCGAGACGCGGAGCACGCCATCGGCCGGGCGGAGGGGCCGAAGCGACCGCGCTGGCGGCGCAGGGCTACATCGTCCTCGGCGAAATCCACGAGGCGCTGGGCATCCGAGGCGGCCTACGCCGCGTTCCGCCAGGCGCACGCCGGCCTCGAGACGCTGCGCAGCCAGATCGCCGGCGAGCAGCTGAAGATCTCGTTCCTCGAAGACAAGCGGGCGGTCTACGAGAGCCTCGTCTTGCTCGCCCTCGACGCGAGCCGCGGATCTTGCGCGCGCGCGTGGCGTTCCGGTACATCGAGCAGGCGAAGTCGCGCAGCCTCGCGGACCTGATGGCCTACGGCAGCCCGCTGGCCGACTCCGGCGGCGGCCGCGGCGCAGTCGCCGACCTGCGCCAGGAATTCACGTCGTGGTCTCGGCAGATCGAGTCGCACGAGGGCGGGCCGGGCCGAGACACGGGTGCGCGCGGCCTGGCGTTCATGCGGGAGCGGGCGCGCGACTGCGAGGCGCGCTCGCGCGCGCGGACGCGGACCTCGACCGCGCCGACGCGCAGCACAGGGTCCTGGCCGCGGCAGCGGCCCTGCGGCTCGATGCGATTCGCGCGTCGATTCCGGCGGACACGGCCATCGTCGAGTACGACGAAGCGCGCGGCCGCCTGCTGGCTGCGTGCTGTCGCGCGACCGGCTCGACATCGTGCCGTTGGCGGGGCCGGACGCGTGCGCGACCTGCTGCGCCTCCTCCAGTTCCAGTTCTCGACGTTCGCCTCCACGAGGGGGACGCGGCGCGCTTCGCGGCGTCGCTGCTCGCGTCGACTGGACCATCTCCAGGAACTGCACGCGCTGCTCGTCGCCCCGATCGCCATTTCTGTCGACGACGCGCCACCTGGTGATCGTGCCGCACGCGCTTCCTGCACTACCTGCCGTTTCACGCGCTGTTCGACGGCGAGCGGTTCCTGCCGACGACGTCTCGGTGTCCTACGCGCCGAGCGCCACCGTGTACTACCTTTGCCGGTCCAGCGCAGTCGACGTCAGAGCCGCGTTCGCTGGTGCTCGGCGTTCCCGATCCCCGCGCCCCGCACATCATCGACGAAGTCGAGGCCGTCGGCCGCCCTTCCCGAACCCCGCGGTCTACCTCGGCGCGGACGCGACACACGCCAGGCTGCGCGACGAAGGCGAGCACGCGCGCTACGTTCATGTCGCGACGCATGGCCTGTTTCGGCAGCACAACCCGATGTTCTCGGCGGTCCAACTTGGGTCCGGCGACGTGAGCCTGCTGGATCTCTACCAGCTGCGGTTCTCGGCCGATCTCGTCACGCTGAGCGGGTGCGGCACCGGGCTGAGCGCGGTGGTCGGCGGCGACGAGCAGGTCGGGCTGGTGCGCGGGCTGCTCTACGCCGGCGCGCGGGCGCTGCTGGTGACGCTCTGGGACGTCCACGACCGCAGCACGGCCCTTTCATGCGGTCGTTCTACCGGCAGATGCGCGCCAGGGCCGACAAGCGGCAGGCGATGACGACGGCGATGCGGGAATTGCGCGCAGGTATGCCCACCCGTATTACTGGGCGCCATTCGTGCTGGTGGGCGACCCGGCGGTCCCGCTATATCAGCGGCCGGGCGAGGATCCCTATTAGAGGGACGTTCGTGCGACTGCCGCTGAGCGGGACCTGAGGCTCGATGATTCACTACGACATGGCCGACTGGGTCGACTCCTTCGTGGGCTCGGCGACGCGATCGCCGCGCCGCCATGGAGGCCCACCTGCGGGACGGCTGCCGACGTGCCGCGCGTCGCTCGCGCGGCTGACCGCGGTGGCCCGCACGTCGCCGCCGATGAAGCCTTCGAACCGCCGCCGCGCGCGGTTCGCTGCGCCACGGTGTTCACGCAGTTTCGGCCGGAGCGCGTGCGCGGCTCCCGTGCCTGCTGGCCCGGTTGGTGCAAGACAGCTTCCGATCCGCTTCCCGCCGGCGTGCGCGGGAACGAGCGCGCCAGCCGGCAGGCGCTGGACCAAGCGAGCGGGATGTTCGTGGACGTGCGGCTCGAGCAGCGCCGCGGTCGGCGGGTGGCCCTGGTCGGCCAGCTCCTTGCCGGGGGTGCGGGAACCGCTCGCGAGGCGGCCGGTGGTCCTGACCTCCGGCCGCGAGCGTCCCGATGGGGCAAGCAACGAGCACGGCGAGTTCCACTTCGAATACCAGCCGGCCGGCGAGATGCGGCTCCACATCCCGGTGGAAGACGGCGAGTCTCGAATCGAAATCGAGCTGAACGCGCTGATGCCCCACGCGGGCGGGGCGGTAGTGGCCGCTCGAAGCCGCGGACGCGGTCGGCCGGAGCCGATGGGACGGACGCAGGCACCGAGCGAGGGACCGGCGTCGCCCGGTCCGGGGCGTGGCGGCACACCACATCGCATTCGTCCGATCTCCCGTGCGACCCGGGGCAGTCCACGGCGCTGGATCGGGAGACTATCATGAAACGTCGACACGCGGCTGGCTCGCGCGGCGACCTCCTGGTCACCGCCGCGGCCGCGGATGCGGGCCAGTTCATCCTGCGGGCGCGGTCGGCCGCCGACGCCGAACGCTGTGTCAGCGCTATGGCCTGGTTGACGTCCGCCTGGTCCACCAGGGCACCGACGAGATCTGCCTTGTCTCCAACACGCAGTCGGCGGAAGACGATTCGGCTCTCAGACTGGTCCTCGCTGACGCGCTGACGGTCAGCTTCGACATCGACAGCAGTCTCACGCTGGCCGAAGCACTCCGCGACGCCGGCTGCGTCCGCGAGCTGGCCGGCGCAATCGACGGCGGCGATCCTCGAGTCATTCGCCCAGGCGCCGGTTCCGTACTACGGCGCAGGTGTCGCCGCTTACGTCAGCCAGTCGGCGGCCGGCCCCATTCGGCTGTCCGAGCCCAGCGGCTGGCGACCTGGGGCGGCCCGTGGCGGTCATCGACACGGCGTCGACCGGGCCACCCAGCGCTGCGCAGTCCCTTGCCGGTACGATTTCGTCAACGAGGTCGGTGGCACCCACGACTTCGCGGAGATCGCGCAGTCCACTGCTGCGATCCTCGAACAGTTGGGCGCCTCGTCGCCGGACAGCGTGGCCCTCCTCAACCAGTCCACCGCGGCGATCTTGAGCAGTCCACCGCGGCGATTCTCGAGTCCGCGCAACTCCGGCGGCCTTCGGGCACGGCACGATGGTGGCGGGCCTGGTCCACCTGGTCGCGCCGACTTCGCCGATCATGCCCCTGAGGCATTGAAGGCCGATGGCAGGGCGCAGTTGTCGGATCTGGTGAGCGCGATCTACTACGCGGCGGACAATGGCGCGACGGTCATGAACATGAGCTTCACGCTGACGGCGCCGTCGCAGGCGCTGCTCGACGCCATTGGGTACGCCAGAGCAAGCCGGTGCTGATGGTCGCGGCGGTGGGCAACAATGGCAGCCAGATCGCGACCTATCCGGCGTCGTGGAAGGGCGTGATTGTGGTCGCGTCCACCAGCATGACGGACCATCGCAGCGCCTTCTCGAACTACGGCGCGGTCGACATGAGCGCGCCGGGGGAAGCGCTCATCATCCCGTACCCCGGCAACCACTACGCCGCGGTCTGGGGGACGTCGTTCTCGACCGCGCTCGTGTCGGCAGCGTGGCGCTGATGCAGCAGTATCTGCCCCGTGCGACCGAAGCACCGCGCCGAGAATGCTCGAGCACGGCCCGGAGGTGCCCAGCTCCCTTGGTGAGGCGCGCATCGACGCCTACCAGGTGCTGGGCACCTGCTCAAGGAGGACTTCTGATCGGCCCGCCGGAGCTAGCGCGCCTCCGGGCCGCGGCCGAACCCGGCCGCGCCTTTTCTGATACTTTTTCTACCCTCATCAGGCCCATAATGAGGGAGGCAGGGCGTTCCTGCCGCGTGCCGTGAGCCTTCTCCTTCAGGGGTGTGTGCCGGAACGCGAGACGTAAAACTTGTTTCGCGCTCCGTATCCCCAACTCGCGGCACGCCTCTCCGTCCCGACTCGCGAACAGCCTCGCATCTCCCGATTCTCCAGAATCTTCTGCCGCAAGGTCGCGCCTTCGGCGGTCCGCGGCCGGCCGGCGCAAGCTTTCTGCTCCAGGCTGGCGGCCACACCCCCTGAAGGAGAGTTTAAGATGACGTGACGCGTTCGTTTCCGCTTCGCCCGCCGCGCCACACTCGGCCGCACCCCGCGCGTCACATCCTTCTTCACCACAACACCGAACCGCCTCCGGGCGTGGACGATCGGCCTCGTCCTGCTCGCCGTCATCCTCGTCGCCTCGGCGAGCATTGCGGCGCGCAGTTGCCGGTACCAGCCAGCTCACAGTTCGACATCACCGGCTTCCTCCAGGCGGCGACCCTGGACGGCGCCGGCTCGGTGCCCAGCAGGGCGGCACATGAGGTCAACGGCCACGTCGTGACCGTGCCGGCGGAGACCATCGTGATCCTCCCGGCCAACGCGCTGACCTAGCAGGAGCTCTTCGCGCAGGCGCCGGCGCCCTACACCGGCGTGTCGACCGGCATGGCGATGGCCGACGTCCCGGCGCCGCTGACGACCTACGAGGTGCACGTGGTCGGCAACCGGGTGGCGGACCTGTACATCGCCGGCCTCATCTACATCTCCCAGCAGGGGCTGAACTCCGGGGCCGGGTTCATCAACTTCATCGACTACGCCCTGGCGAGATGCGGGTCGGCGGCGTCATCGGGAGCAACACCACGGGCGCCCGGGTGCGGCTCAACGACCCGGTCGGCCGCTACGGTCGGCCGACGACCAGTCCCGACGAGCGCTTCACCGTGGACCCGGACAACCCGACGATCACGGCCGGCACCGGCTTCCCGATGTGCTTCCCGCGCACGGCGCCTGCGGCCCTGGGCGTGTCACCGACGCTCTGTGCCCGAGGGCAACCGGCCGATTCAAGCGACGGCGCGGAACGATCCAGTATGCGCCGCAGTTCACCACGACAACCGCACCCGTGGCGTTCCCCGGGTGCCCGGGTTCCCGGACGCGACCAAGCAGGCGCCCATGGAGGTCGGCGACTACGTCACCTACGCGGGAACGCTGGTCACCGACTGCCCGGCGTGCACCGGCGGCGGTCCACTGCCGGCCCCTGGCCCGGGGCGGAGCGCGGCTACCTACATCTCCGCCCACACGATCGTCAACAACGTCGCCATCTACACGTGGCCCGGGACCAACCCGGCCTACGTCTCGACCGACGTGCGCTCATCGGCACCGGCGGCCTGACGGTCCTCGGCGCCGGCGAAGCCGCGATCCGGACCCGGTTCGAGGGCATGACCACCGACCCGAGCGCTCAGTCCGGAATCCACCTCTACGGCATCGACCTCAACCCCACGGGCACCACGACCGACCGCGACTGGGGCACCATCGGCGTCGATCCCGGCCCGCCCAACGGCGCGGTGAAGGGCCGCTGGCGCTTCCGGCCGCCGTGCGCGCCTTCGGCACCGTTCCCACGAAGCCCGACAAGCAGTGCGTCATGAACGCGGCCGGACGTTCCTGCCGCCGACGCGCGAGATGCGGGCCGTGATCGAGGGGCTGCAGTCCCAGGACCGGCCAACCCTGGCGCCCTCACGTCTGCCAACGGGATCTTCGCGGCCAGTACCACGCGCCGATCCTCGAGTACATCTTCCCGGAGAACGTCCCCGGCACCCCGATCGTCGAGAACAACTTCAACGCCATCCGTTCCTGGCCTGCGGCGGCTACAGTCCTCGGGCACGCATCCCTCCGACCCCTTGCCTTGGCAGCTCAATCCCTGGCCCGGCAACGTCGCGCCGTTGTCTTCGGCATGTGCCGGGTGCGTTGCGGCGCCAAGCGCGGTCAGCGCCGGAGCCCTCCCGCTCGGTGATCTCCGGCCGGCACGCCCGTGACGCTGGGCGCCGTCGCCACGGGACGGCCCCGTTGGTGTTCGCCTGGACCCAGCCCCGACGGACGTCCCGCAGGTGTCACTGTCGGCGAACCCGCCTCGGCGACCAGTTCACGGCGCCCGTCGTGGCCGCGAACACGACGCTGAACTTCACGCTCACGGTTTCGAATGGCGCGGGCTCTGCGAGCGCTCCCGTCGGCGTCACGATTCGCGGTGGATCAACCTGCGTGAACCAGGGCGCCCCTCTGACGGTGTCGTCGGGGACTCGGGTGACGCTGACCGGCACCGGCTGATCCCGGCGGTCTGCCGCTCACCTTCACGGTGACGCAGACCGCGGGGGGCGCGATGCGAGTCCTTCGCCCCTGCGCGGTGACCCAGTCCCGCCGAGCGGCGCGACGGCCACCTTCCTCCCGACGCTCCCGCTCGGCCAGCCGGCCGTGACGTTCATCTTCACCGTGGTGGCGACCAACTCCGCCGGCCTGTCCTCGGCGCCGGATTTCACCTCGGTGACGGTCAACCCGCCGTCCGATCTCGATGGCGATTACCCTGGCGGAGTACCGGACCGGGAAGTTGCGGCTGAGCATCAACGTCAGGCATTCGTCATCGGCCCGCACGCGACCAGACCCTGCAGCCGTACGTCACGGCTTCGGGAACGACCTACAATCCCGACCCGGCGGCCGGGGGCTTGGGCAACGTGTTCACGAACAACGGCGGAGGCCTCTATCTCCTCGACCTGGTCGGCGCGCCCCGTCCGGCGTGCAACTCCGTCGCAGCGGATGCAGCCAGCTATGCGACCCCGTGCTCCCTCGGCGAAGCCGCTCGACATCAAGTCGAACATCGCCTGGCGACCAGCGGGCTCTTCGGGCTGACCAAGATCCGCCAGTAGATTCGCTTCGATTTGTTCTATGGCCGGAGGGCCGTGTTGCTGCCCTCCGGCCGTCCTCCTTCTTCCCCCTTTCACCAGTGAACCAACCCTCGCTCACACTCGTTCTTCGCTCCGCCTCGGTAACGCATTGGGCCGCCGCCGTCGGGCCGCCAAGCAACAGAGATGGCGCAATGCGTCAGGGCTTTCGCTCGATGTCAGGCGGTTTCGCATGACGTATGCGTCGCACGACGCGCGGCACACGGCCGGGCGCAGCAGGGAAGAGCGGCTGTCGCTGAATGCGCCAACTTCGCGAAGCCATTTTCGCGCGAATCGCACATCTGGTTTGCCGGTACCCGATGTTGCTGAAACGTCGGATGGAGGAGATAAAATCATGATCCGCACCCGTTCTTCCGCACCCTGTCGATCGCCGCAGTGATGGTCACGCTATCGGCTTGCGGCGGTAGCGGGTCCACATCGCCGACGGCCCCGTCGTCCACGTCAACGACGGCGGTGTCTTCACCGAGTCCTGCACCGACGCCGTCGCCAGCGCCGCGCCAGCGCCGGCCCCCTCGCCTGCGCCGCGCCCGCGCCGACGCCGACACCCCGCCGACGCCGACACCCGCGCCGACGCCAACACCCGCGCCGCGCCGACGCCCGCGCCGCGCCAACGCCCGCGCCGGCGCCAACACCGCGCCCGCACCGACGCCTGCGCCGACGCCCGCGCCTACACCACCGCCGCCGCCGACGCGGTGCCAGCGCCACGCCGGCCCCGGCGCCTGCTCAGGCCCCGTGGCGCAAATCACCAGCCCGGCACCCGGGTCGGCGCTTCCGGCTGGCGCGGTGACGTTCACGTGGTGCAATGCCAACGCCGACTACTTCCTCACGATAGAGAGCCCGCTCGGCGCGGCGAACATCTACAACGCCCTCGTCGTGGGCCAAGATCCTTCACGATCGGACCGGCGTGCAACGTCCCCTCACCCACCAGTCCGACGCTCGGAGTGCCTTCCCACGAACGGCGCGACGGTCTACGTCACGCTGCGGACGAACACGGCGCAGTCAGGTCGGAAGAACTTCGTGGCCGCTCCGACCGTGACATACACAGCGCCCAGGAAGTGACGTTCTCTTTTCGGCTCCGCCAGCGAGGGGAGCACCGGCTGCTGTTCGGGGGCGCGTCGCCTCGGCGCTCTTCCTCCCTCCTCCCCGCGCTTCCCGTCTTCCCGTCACGCCTGTGCCGTGAGATTCGGGCGGCACTGGTCCCACCGGGGGTAGACAGCGCTCGCTGAACCCGCTCGCCCCGGCGTCTGGCCGCCTCGTGGTTCGACAGGCTCACCACGCCCCCCTGAGCAACGTCGAAGGGCGGCGAGGTGGCGCTACCACGGCTACCGCCAGCAGCCTATATTTCCTCGGCGCTCGCCATCCACCCTACATAGATGCAGGCGGGCCCTCCGCCAGGCGTGCCGCTCGTCTTCTCCTTCACGGGGTGTGTGCCCGGTCCGCGGGACGTAAGTCTGTTTTCGCGAACCGTCGCCCCGGACAGCGGCACGCCTTCCCCGTGTACGTTTTAAGCGTCCTCAATTCACACTCTCTCAGGCAGTTACCGCCTGCCCGCAGCACCCGCTTACCATTTTTCGGAGTTCGGCAGCGAACGTGCTCCCCTTGGCGCCGGCACACCCCTGGAAGGAGACCAGCGCATGTTGTCACCGCGCGCCTACCCCGCGTTCCACGTGCCCCCCGGCGCTCGTTTTGCCGCGATCGCCGCGGCGACCCTGGCCGTCGCCGCGTTCGCATCCACGGGCAGGCCGCGCCCCCCGTCCAGGCCGTCTCGCCATTCGACATCGTCGGCTTCATCCAGAAAGCGACGCTCGACTCCCCGTCCGACGTCTTCTCGGGCGGGACGATGACGGTCAACGGGCACGTGGTCATCGTGCCGCGCAACACGATCCTCCAGATGCCGGCCTTCGCCCTCACCTGGCAGGAAGTGTTCGCGCTCGCGCCGCCGCCCTACGGCCTGAAGGCAACGGACAGTCGGCCTCGCGCTGACCGATTCGCCGACGCCGCTGACCACCTACGAGGTGCACGTGCAGGGCAACCGGGTGGTCGACGCTTCCGGCGACCGCTACATCGCCGGCCTCATCTTTCTCGCAAGCAGTCGCTCAACACCGGCAGGGCTTCATCAACTACATCGACTACGCGAAGGGTGAGATGCGGGTCGGCGGCACGCCGGGCGACGCGAACTCCGGCGCGCGCGTGCGCATCAACGACCCGCTGGCGAAGTTCAGCAAGGGCGATTCGCCGGACAAGCGCTTCACGATCGACGAGGACAACCCGACCGTAAGGCCGAGACCGGCTACCCGATGTGCCTCCCGCGCACCGACCCGAGGGCCGGCTGACGACCCGTACTGCCCGCAACGCAACCGCCCCAAGGACACCAGCGGCGCGTTCGTGACGACGTATACCTACCCGGACGCGCCGTCGGTTGCCGGCCAACCGCCAGACCCGCGGCTGCCGGCCCCGTTCGAGATGGGCGACTACATCATCTACGCGGGCACGCTCGTGGCGGACCCGCGCGCGGGCGCGCAGGGCCAACCACCGCGCCATATCCACTCAACGCCAACAGCCCGTCGACCCCCGAGGCCCGAGACACGTACATCTCGGCGCACACGATCATTGCGAGCCTCGGGTTCTTCACCTGGCCGGGTTCACGCCCGTCTATGTGGCGATCGACGTGATGCTGATGGGGACGGGCGGCTTGAACACGCCGATCTTTCCCCAAGAGGCCACGCTGCGCACCCGCGTCGAAGGGTTCACCACCGACCCGACGCTCGTTCTGCGGCGGCCAGGCCTCGATCGACATCTACGCGATGGACGTCGACCCATGCACGGGCGTCGAGACGGACCGGCTGTGGGTGACTCGGCGTCGCGGTCGACCAGGGCCCGCCCGGTCGGCGCGGGCGGAGGCCGCTGGCGCTTCCGGCCGACCGGCGGCATCTTCCTGCCGCCGTCGCGCAACCTGCGCGCGGTCGATGAGCGACGGCCGCCGGCTCATGACGGCAAACCTGCCGCCGAACGGGACGGGCCTCGACACCGGCCAGTACAACGCGCCGATCTTCGAGTTCATCTTCCCGGAGAACCTCGGCGGCGGGAACCCGCCGTCCCCATGAACTTCGGCGACTTCCCGTTCCTCGCGAACGGCTCCGGGCCCTACTACGGGGCCGTGCCGCGGCCAGCTCCTCCGGCGTCGTGGGCCAGCTGTCGCCGTGGCCCGGCTCGCCGGCGCCGGCGGCCACCATCTGCGGATCGACTGGCGCCATTCAACTGCCGACCGCCAGTGCGATGGCCACGCCGACCACCGTGAACTCGGGCGCGACCGTGACGCTCGATGCGAGCGGCAGCATCGACCCGAACACGCCGTCGGCCCTCAGCTTCGTGTGGACAGAGTCCGGTACTCCGAACGGCACCCCGCCCCGGTGACCTTCACACAGACGGCTACGCCTGGCGTGGTGACGTTCGTCGCCCCGGCAGTGACGGCACAGACGACGCTCACGTTCAACGTGGCCGTGAGCAACGCGGCCGGCACGGTGAACGCGTTCGTCTCGGTGATTGTCAACCCGGCCGGGCTGCCCTCGGTGACGGCCACCGCGTCGCCGAACCCGGCGCCTTCCGGGTCCACCGTGACGCTGAGCGCGTCTCCCGTAACGGCCGGCGTGACCTACCAGTGGAAACAGGTGTCCGGGTCGCCGCAGATGTCCCTCGTGGGCGCGAACACGGCGACGGCGTCCTTCCAGTCGCCGGTGCTGGCGATTGGCGCGGCACCGCTGTCGCTGGGGTTCCAGGTGACTGCCACCAACTCCGCCGGCAGCGCGACGGCCAACACCGGCGTGACGCTCAACCCGCCGGCCGACACGGTGACGATCACGGCGGCGCGCTACCGCCTCATCAAGTCGCGCCTCGACGTGTCCGCGACGACCAACGGCCCCATCGTCGTCGATTCCAAGACCGGCGGGCCATCGGTCGCCGACGCTGACGCTCTCGTTCTTCGACTGGAACTCGCAGCAAGACCATCACCAGCACCGCCTGGTTCCTGGTCGGCGGGGTTCCGAGCATCACGGTGATCGGTTACCAGGATCCCGGTAGGGTGACGGTGACCTCGAGTTTCGGTGGGAGCGCCTCGGCGCTGACGATAGCGAGGTAGCCCGACAGCACAGCAGTGGGGCGGGCCTCCGTGCCCGCCCTCCCCGGCAAGTCGAGTAAGTCCGATCGGGCAAAAGGAGTTAGCGAGCCATGAAGAGCAACGGCCCCGCCTTCGCCAAGGCTACGGCGGAGGTCTCGCCGTAGCGCATCGCGCGGAGGCGGAGTTCCTGGCTCGGCTGAGCGGCTGCGTGGCCCCCGCACGGCCTCACCATCACGGCGTTCGTGTTTGGCGTATGCCTCGTTTCGGTGTTGACGCAGCCAGGGGCGCGCGTCCAGGCGCAGAGCAGCACCAGGCAGTTCGAGCTCGGCTTTCCGCCCAGCCTGGTGAGCGGCGCCCTGGGGTCGATGCGAGGCCTGCATGTGCCGCAACCGCAGGACAACGGCACCGGCGGCGACGCGTTGTCCACCTACATCGCCAGCGAGCCGGCGCGGTCGCGCTGGGCAAGGCGCTGTTCTGGGAGCAGGCGATCGGCAGCGACGGCATCGCCTGCGCGAGCTGCCACTTCCACGCCGGCGCCGACAACCGGATCAAGAACGCGCTCGACCCTGACCTGCGCGGGGTGCCGGCGGGGCAGGTCAACGTCGTCACCGACGCCGACCGGCAACCCCGGGGGGCCAACTACACCCTGACGATGGCCGACTTCCCGTTCCATCGGCTGTCGAACCCGCTCGACCGCAACTCGGACGTCCTCTTCGACAGCCCGGACGTCGTGTCCTCGCAGGGCGTGTTCGCGACCGAGTTCATCTCGAGCACGCTGCGGAAGCCCCTCGACAGCTGCACGCCGGTCGAGGACCCGAACTTCATGGTCGCGAGCATCCAGACGCGCCGGGTCGAGCCGCGCAACACGCCCACGGCGATCGGCGCCGCGTTCAACTTCCGCAACTTCTGGGACGGCCGCGCCAACAACCGGTTCAACGGCGCGAACCCCTTCGGCCGCCGCGACGCGACGGCCGGCGTGTGGAAGGCCGACAAGAACGGCAAGCTGACCTTGGTGCGCGTGGACCTTCCAACTCGTCGCTGGCGTCGCAGGCGGTCGGGCCTCCAGGAAGCGACTTCGAGATGTCGTGCGGCGGCCGCAACTTCGCGCAGATCGGTCACAAGGTCCTCAACATGCGGCCGCTGGCGAGCCAGGTCGTGGACGCGACCGACAGCGTGCTGGGACCTACCGCTCCTCGTGGCTACGGGCTGAACGGCACCTACGCCGCCCTCGTGAAGGCGGCGTTCCAGCCCGCCTTCTGGAACTCGAACGACTGGTCGTGCTCGATCCGGCCAACCCGACGACGACCACCTTCACGCAGATGGAGGCGAACTTCTCGCTCTTCTTCGGCCTCGCCATCCAGGAGTACGAGAAGACGCTGATCCCGGACCACACGCGGTGGGACGCCTTCGTCGACAATCCGATGGTGCAGAACGCCATCGCGCAGGCGAAGGCCACCTCCCAGCCGATCGACCTGTCGGCCTGCGTTCACTAACGGATTCCAGCCAGCGTCGGAGCCGTGCGGCCTGACGGACCCGAGCTTCGCGGCCTGGCCATCTTCGAGGGCGACGGGATCGACGCGAAGAGGGCCGCACCGTCGGGCACTGCAGCAGCTGCCACGACGGGCCCGAGTTCTCGCACGCGGCCACCCACCAGCAGGCGATGTTCGCCATCGGCGGCAACGTCGAGCGAATGACGATGGGCGACCTCGACATCGCGCTCTACGACAGCGGCTTCTACAACATCGGCGTGACGCCGACCCGCGACCTCGGCATCGGCGCGCAGGACCCGTTCGGCAACCCGCTCTCGTTCGTCGGCGAGGCGAAGAACGTGCTCGAGGCGTCCGGGCAGTATCTGAATTGCAGCTACCTGTGCAACCAGTTCGTCGTCGCGCCCGATCCGTTCATCGTCACGTGCTCGAGCTTCGTGGAGCCTGGATGGATTTGGAGCACGTTCCGCGACGCGGCCGACGGCGCGTTCAAGGTGCCGACGCTGCGCAACATCGAGCTGACGGGGCCCTATTTCCACAACGGGAGCCGCGCGACGCTGGAACAGGTGGTCGAGTTCTACAACCGGGGCGGCGACCGGCAGGGACCTTCTCGGCGACACCAGCGGGTTCGGGGACAACCCGACGAACGCCGACCCCGACATCGACCCCCTCGGCCTGATGCCGCCGACCAGGCCGCGCTGGTGGCGTTCCTCAAGACGCTGACCGATCCGCGCGTCGCCAACGAGTCGGCGCCGTTCGACCACCCATCGCTGCGGGTCACCAACGGGCACGTGGGCGACAACACTCGTGGTGGACCGCGGCGACGGCAAGGCGCAGGACCAGTACCTGACGCTGCCCGCGGTCGGCGCGCTCGGCCGCTCGGCCAAGGGGCTGGCGCCGGTCAAGGGGTTCCTGCGATAAGAGAGTCGGAGGACGGGTTCGTCAGTCGGAGGACGATGCTGTCAGGCGGAGGGGAGGGTCATTCGGAGAGACGAGGGCTGTCAGTCGGAGTGACGAAGGTGTCAGTCGGAGGGACGAGGGCTGTCAGTCGGAGAGACGAGGGCTGTCAGTCGGAGAGACGAGGGCTGTTAGTCGGACTGAAGCGCGACTCCGACTGACGAGCGACCCCGACTCGACGCCTGACTCCGACTGACGCGTCACTCCGACTGACGCTATCTCAGTTCCTCCGGTATCCCCTCGACGATCCTCCCGCACTCGAGCATGTCCTTCCCGTAGTACGGGTTCCTGATCGCGTCGCCGTTCTGCAGCCAGTACTTCCGCGCCATCGGGCAGTAGGCGATCGTGACGCCGTCGCCGAGCGGCGTCCTGGAGTCGCGGGCGAGCGCCAGCAGCGCGTGGCTCAACTTGCCGAACGCCACGCGGGCCGACGCGATGTCAGCCGCCCGCTCCAGGGCGATGGCGGGCGCCAGGACGAACTCGGCTGGCGAGTTGACGCTCTGGATCTTCGCCGCGATGGCGCGCGCACCATCGCCAACTCCATCCATCCTGTCGGCGCTGAGCGCCTGCTGGATGGTGAGGTAGGGCGAAATCATCGGGCGCAGATCGACCGCCGTGACACCCTTCGCTGCGGGGTCCGAACGGGATCGGCGGCGGGTGCTGACGCCGGTTGGGGCAGAGCCGCGCTCTGCGCGTCCATGTAGTCGATGATCGCCTTCGCGTCCGCCGCGGTCAGATCCAGGTTCGGCATCTGCAGCGGCTTGTACTTGTCGAACAGCGCCGACGGCCGTCGGGTCGCCCTCCGCCAGCATCTTGGCGGGCGCGATGATGAAGCGCGCGAGCCACGCGCGATCGCGCGTCCTGGTCACGCCCGCCAGATCGGGGCCGACCTTCTGGCCCTGGCCGATGCGTGTGGCACGGCGCGCAATGCGCGGTGAACGCGTACTGCCCGGGGTCGATGGTCAGCGGCGTCGCCTCGGCGTAGCTCGTTCCCGGCTTGGCGGTCTTCCAGCTGCTCATCCAGTCGCCGATCGTGCGGGCGAGGAAGCGCGGGTTGTCGAGCGCGGAGTTGCGCATCCACTGGCCGGTCGCCTCGTTGCCGACGACCAGGCTCGGCGTGTGGCCGTCCTTGTTCGCCGGGTTCGGCTCCGAGTAGATCCCCAGCTTCCGGCTGATCAGCTCGATGTCGGCGGCCTTGCCGGTGAGAAACAGCCAGCCCGGGCCGGCGTGGAACTTCTCGGCGTACTCCTTGAGGACCGGCGGCGTGTCGTGATCGGGATCGATCGTGATCGAGTAGAAGAACACGTCGCGGCCCATGCGGTCGCCGAGCAGCGTCTGCACCTGCGCGAGACGCGCGGTCTCGAGCGGGCACGCGTACTTGCAGGTGGTGTAGATCAGGTCGATGGCGACGATCTTGCCCTTGAGGAGGTCGTCGTAGAAGCGCACCGTCTGCCGTCCTGGGTCGTGAGCGTGACGTTCGGGAAGTAGTCCGCGCCCCAGCGCGAGTTCTGGGCGGCCGACTCGCGTGGACGGCGAGGCCCGCGAGCGCGCCGCCGCCGCAGCCGCGGCGACGAGCGGGTGACGCGGGCCGGTTCTTCGATCGCATGGGTCTGCTCCTTCTGAGCGAAACGGCGCATCGAACGAAACCGGCGAGGCGCCGCCCGAGGGCGGCCCGCCGGGTCGCGTGTCGGCAGCGCGGCCCTCAGCCTTCGCCGGCAGGCCGACAGGGTTCTCGCAGACGACGCCCTGCGGCGTCGGGCACGGCGTCGGCAGCGGCGGCAGCGCCGTGTCCCCGTCCTGGTCTGATCTCCCAGCGCACGAGCATCGCGTTGTCCTCGTGCACCGTGTTGTGGCAGTGCTCCATGAACATGCCGCCCCAGTCGCGGAACTGCATCGTGACCGTGACGCTGCCGCTCGGGCCGCAGCCGGTAGACGTCCTTGCGGCCCCGCTCCCACGGCGGGCACGTTGCTCGCGCTGCCGTTGCGGGCCAGGATCTGCCCCTCCTCGAAGTGGATGTGGATCGGGTGGTCCCAGCCGCCGCCGCCGTTGATCAGGTTCCACACCTCGCGCGTGCCGTATTTCGGCGCGGCCGAGACGCGGTTGTAGTCGGCGGCCAGCTTCGCTCCCGCCGTCGATCCCGATGCCCCACGGGCCGATGAACGCCGCGATCGGGTCGTTGTCCGGCTGCGAAGCGCCGTCCGCCGAACACGAAGTTGCGGACGCGCGCGACCGGGATCTTCGACAGGTCCGGGTTCGGGATCAGCACGCTCGGCACGTGGCTCTGGTCCGGCTGCGCCGGGTTGCGCACGATGCGGAACTCCAGGAACCGCCCGACGCACGGGTCCGCCGACTTCCCGGACAGGGCGTCGCCCATCGACAGGTCCTTCGCCGGCTTCTTGCCGTCCTGGTGCTCGCACAGGTTCACCAGGTGCAGCTTGGTCGCCGATCGGGTACTTCGAGAAGTCGATGACGATGTCGTAGCGCTCGGCGATCCCCTGCTCGTCCAGTCGACAGCAGCGGGACGGGCGCCGGGAAGCAGGTTGCCGTCGTTGGCGATCTGGATCGATCGGCTGCGCGTTGCCCGACGCGTCGGCGAGGGCGACCTTGAAGAAGCGCGACACGCTGGCGTTCAGGATGCGGAAGCGGTACTTGCGGCGCTCCACCTCGAAGTACGGCTTGTAGGCGAGGTTCACGGTCATCACGTCGCCCAGGAAGCCGTCGAAGTTGAAGATGTCGAAGTACAGCTGCCCGGTCTGGTCGAACGCCTTGTCGGCCAGCATCAGGTTCACGTCGTAGTCGAGGTTGCCCCAGTCGCTTCGCCGTGCCGCTCGGCAGCCGCAGGTTGACGCCGTCGTCGATCGCCTCGTTGCCGCGATCGAGGCCGCTGTAGATGTTGAACATCGCGGCGTTGCCCTTGTAGACGTTCTGCGACGTGAAGCTGAACATGTGGTCGTGGAACCAGTGGGTGCTCATCGTCTCGTGCCAGTCGCCCGGGATGTCGTTGAGCCCGCCGCTGCCGTCGGGCGTGCTGGCCCTCGGGTCGGTCGCCCCGGTGTTGATCGTGTAGTGGCCCGCGAGCACGATCGGCCAGTGGTAGTCGTAGAACTGGCCCGGGAAGAAGTACGCGCCCGGTGAAGCCGTCGTTCTCCGCGCCGTGGTGGCCGTTGTGCTCGTGCGTCGAGATCGTGTGGCGGCCGAAGCCGTTGTTCTGCGTCACGTCGGCGGGCAGCCCGTTGTGGTGCCGGAACATGATCGGCTCGCCGTAGCGGCCCTGCACCAGCTTCGGCGGCATCGTCCCGTTGAAGGTCCACACCGAGTTGGTGTCCTGGATCGGCATGTTCGGGTGGAAGCGCAGCGGGATCGACTGGCTCGCGACGATGCCCGAGTTCAGGCTCGACGGCACGCCGGGGTTGTACGCGTGTTCGTCGTCGCGCCCGCCTGCATCGCCTCGCACGCGACCTCCGGCGGGAACTCGTCGAAGCGCTGGTGCGCCCAGATGTTGCCCGGCGGCCGCCCTTCGATCGGGCCCCGATGCCGCCGCCGAGTTCGGCCGGCACCGGCTGCGAGCGTCTGGTTCGACATCGCCGTGCGGCGCCGGGTTCATGACCGCGACGTCGTAGCCGCGGCAGCACGTCGAAGCGCGCCATCGGCTGCGAGAACGCCGTGGCGCCGAACAGCGGGCTGCGCGGCGCGCCCGTCGGGATGCTCGACCCGCCATCGGCGCGCGCGCTCCCGACGAACGGGTTGAGGCCGCCGATCGGCGCCAGCAGGCCCGCCGTCGTGAACAGCCCCCACTTCACCAGATCGCGGCGCGAGACCTGTCCCCAGGAGTGCGCCTTGACGATCTCGGCTCGATTCCGCCGCGCGTCTTCGGCCGCTCTCACGCGCGCCTTGGACGCATCCTCCGGCAGGTAGATGCGACTCATCGGTCTTCTCCCTCGTCTGTGTCCAACGGTGTTGGACGGTGGGTGTGTGCGGCGAGGGTTTTCGCACAACGGCTGCCAGTCGAGGCTCGCGAGCCGCGCCGCGATCTCTGGAATTCCTTAGTGTTTTGAGCGGCCAGCGGCGGCGTGCCCCACCCGTGCCGGCGACAGCACGCGTTTCGTAACGCCCGTTTCGCGTTTCGTCAGCGTTTACGCTGGGCGTAAGCGGTGTCCGTAAGTCCCGCTGGCTATATTTGCCGCCGCCGGCACCGTCCCTACTTTGACGAACGATTCCCCATGCGATGGAGAGGCGGCGCGCTTCATTTCTGACGGAAGGCAGAGACGTATGATGCGATCACTTGAAACGACAACCGCGGCGGCGTTGGTCCTGGCGGCGCTGGTCATCACGGCTGCGTGCGGGAACTCCACGTCACCCTCGCCCGTGTCCCCCTCGTCCACGACCTCCGCGGCCTCTGCGCCGGGGCCCTCGTCGAACCGGGCCGAAGTCAGCGGCAAGATCTCATCGATCAACGCCGCGGCCCGGTCCCTCGTCGTCGCCTCCACGACGGTGGTCGTGCCGGCCGCTGCCGCCCTCAGCTCGAGTTCCGGACAGGTCGAGTTCAAGGACCTCCAGGTGGAGATGGAGGTTCACGTGGTCGGGACGATGGAGGACAACGTACTGAAGGCGCAGGAAGTGCAGGTGGACGACCACGGCAGCGACCGCCAGCCTGATCCGGCCGGTGAGAACGAGACGGAATTCACCGGTCCCGTCCTGTCGATCGCCGGCCGGTGCCCGGACCTCACGCTTTCGATCAACGGAAAGACGGTGAAGACGAGCACGGCGACGTCGTTCTTGAAGGCGGCATGCTCCGCCCTCGGTTCCAAGGACATCGTGGAGGTGAAAGGCACCGTGCAGGCGGACGGGAGCGTGATGGCCGCGCGCGTGCAGGTGGAAGACGACGTCGCCGAGCCCGAGCCGCCGGAGAACGAGGTGGAATTCACCGGCCTCGTCTCGTCGGTGTCAGGTGGGTGCCCGCAGCTCGACTTGACGGTGGCGGGCCGCGGCGTGAAGAGCACGTCGGCCACGGAGTTCAAGAACGGATCGTGCGGCGACGTGAAGGCCAACTCGACGATGCTCGAGGTCAAGGGCATGGCCGCGAGCAACGGGATGGTCACCGCCACGCGGCTGAAGTTCGAGAAGTAGCAGACGGAGGGACCTCGGGAGTCTTTTCTGGCTCCCGATCCTGGGCCACGGAAAGACTCCCGAGGTCCGCGCTTATTTCGTGCTGATTCGCGGCACAGACTTCAACGCCTCGTTGATCGGACCGATGTCGCTGCCGATCAACGCTTCCAGTTTCGCCTCCGCCTGCGCCACCTGGTCCGTCAGGTCCTTGATGCGCGTGCGCTCGCCGTCGTTCGGCGCGCGGAAGCCGCGGTTCAGGTACCCGGCCATCGACTGCACGTCCTCGCGCAGCCTCGGGTACTGACGATAGCCGAGGCCCGGGATGGGCCGTGCCAGCTCGTCGTCCTTGAACGCCTTCAGCTTCGACAGCGCCTGCGTCACCTGCGCTCGATACGCGGGCGCCGGCGTCTGGCGTGCCGCCTGGCCATCGAGCGCGGCCAGCTGCGCGACCATGGAATCGACGCGCTCGATGATCGTGTTGACCCGTGCGACCAGCGCCGCCGCCGCGAACGACGCTTGGAGTTGCGCGTCGAGGTCCGCCGCGGCGGGCGGCGGGACTCCGGGATCGAGGCTGACCGTGACGGCGCCGGTCAGCTCGGTTGCGCCCGCCTTCACCTTGACGGTGTACTCGCCCGGATTCACCGCCGGGCCCTGGCTGCCGCCGCCGAAGCGCTCGCGCACCGCCGCCGGCACGTCCTCCATGCCGGGCAGCGGGGCCTCGGGCCGCCCGCCCGGCAGGTCGTAGCGCAGGTTCCAGACGATACGGTTCACGCCCGCCTCGGCGCGGCTGCGCAGCGTCCGCACCGGCTTGCCCGCCTTGTCGGCGATGGTGATCGACGATCGGGCTCCTTCGACGCCGACTTGAGGTACACGTTGATCCACGCGCCGGCCGGCGGGTTCGGCGCCAGCCAGTCGCGCTCGTTCGACCGGAACATCCCGGCGCCGCCCGCCCACCGGATCGCCGGGCGGATCGGGGAAGAGATACGCCTCGCTGTCGGCCGCCCTGCCGATCTGCTGGAGCGGCGCCGCGTCGTCCAGGATGTAGATGCCGCGGCCGTGCGTGGCGACGATCACATCGTTGTCGCGCGGGTGCACCGCGATGTCCCGCACGGCGACCGGCGGCATGTTGTTGCGGATGGAAACCCACTTCGCGCCGCCGTCCCACGACGCGTAGACGCCGAACTCCGTTCCCGCGTACAGCAGCCCGCTCACCTTCGGGTCCTCGCGGATGACGTGCGACCAGCCGCGCGCAGGCAGCCCGCCGGTGATCTTCGTCCAGGTCCTGCCGAAGTCGGCCGTCTTGTAGAAGTAGGGCGCGTAATCGCCGTCCTGCCAGTGGCTGGCCGACACGTACGCGGTGCCGGCGTCGAAGTGGCCGGCCTCGACCTTGTTGACCCACGCGTTGGGCGCCAAGCCGGTCATTCCCTTCACCGTGTTGGTCCACGTCTTCCCGCCGTCGCGCGTCACCTGCACGTTCCCGTCGTCGGTGCCCACCCAGATGACGTTCGGATCGAGCGGCGACGGGCCGATCGAGATGATGGTGCAGTGGAACTCCGCCGCGGTGTTGTCGGTCACGATCTTCCCGCCCGATGACTGCTGCTTGGACTTGTCGTTCGTCGTCAGGTCGGGGCTGATCACCTCCCACGACTGCCCGTGGTTTTGCGTCTTGAACAGCACGTTGCCGCCGTAGTAGACGGTCTCCGGGTCCTGGGGCGCGAGGACGATCGGCGCGTTCCAGTTGAAGCGGTACTTCTGCGGCGCCATCCACTGCCCGCTCGATCCGATTCCGCCCGGGTAGGGGTTGACGCCCCACGACGCCCCCGTCCGGCGATCGGTCAGGCTGATCACGCCGCCCTGCAGGTTGTTGTAGACGAGGTGCGGCTGTTTGAGGTCGGGCACCGCGAAGAACCCGTCGCCGCCGCCCACGTTCTGCCACTCGCTCTTCGGCGTGCCCGGCTGGCCGGGCGACTGGCTCGGGCCGCACCAGGTGCCGTTGTCCTGGAGCCCGCCGCACAGGTGATAGGGCGTCTGCAGGTCGTAGGCGACGTTGTAGAACTGCGTGAACGGGATGTTGTTGAGGATGTCGAACGTCTTTCCCGCGTCCCTCGAAATCTGGAACCCGCCGTCGTCTCCGCTCAGGATGCGGTTGGAGTTGCTCGGGTCGATCCACATGGCCTGGTGGTCGCCGTGCGTCGTGTTGCCGATGCGCGCGAACGTGCGGCCGCCGTCCTCTGACTTGTAGAGTCCGCCCGCCAGGGCGTAGACCGTGTTGGGGTGCTGCGGGTCCACGCGGATGTCCGCGTAGTAGAACGGGCGGAAGTTGATGTTCGGATCGCGGCTGACCATTCGCCAGGTCGCGCCGGCGTCCTCGGTGCGCCAAAGCTCGCCCTCGTCCTTCGTCTCGCTCACGACGTAGACGATGTTCGGGTTGCTCCGCGAGACGGAGACGCCGATGCGGTCCATCAGGCCCTTCGGGAGGCCGCGGCCGGCATCGGGGCCGGAGAGGCGCGCCCAGGTGGTGCCGCCGTCCGACGACTTGTAGACGGCCGTCTCGCCGCCGCCCGACTCGGTGTACCACGCCCACCGCCTGAAGGTCCACATGCCGGCGTAGACGATGTTGGCGTTCGTGGGATCGATGTCCACGTCGGAGCAGCCAGTCAGGTCGTTCTTGTAGAGGATCTTGTTCCAGCTCTTCCCGCCGTCGAGTCGTCTTGTAGAGGCCGCGGTCCGCGTTCGGCCCCCACTCCCGGCCGAGCGCGCACGCGTAGACGACGTCCGCGTTGCGCGGGTCGATCACCACCCGCGCGAACTTCTCCGTGTCCTGCAGGCCGAGACGCGTCCAGTGGCCGCCGGCGTCGACCGACTTGTAGATGCCGTCGCCGATCGACGCGTCGTTGCGGGGATTGCCTTCTCCCGTGCCGGCGTAGATCACGCTCGGGTCCGAGGGAGCGATCGCCATCGCGCCGATCGACGCGACACCCTGGTCGTCGAAGATCGGCGTCCACGTCACGCCGCCGTTGGTCGTCTTGAAGATGCCGCCCACCGCGCCCGCGACATACATCGTCTCCTGATCGCCCGGCAGCCCGACGAACACCGGGATTCGGCCGGCCTGGGCGGTCGGGCCGACGTTGCGCCACTGCAGCCGCTTCAGCATGAGTTCAGGTGTCGGCCGAAGCTGCGGCTTCGCTGTCTCGCTGGCGGGGGCCTGAGACTGCGCAGCCGGGCGTGCCGCGGTGGCGGCGAGGCCGACGGCCAGGCAGGCGCCGACGACGGCCGCGAACGAACGTCTCGCGTTCATGCTCACCTCGTTGAGGGAAGAAGTGGAACGAGCTTCTCTCGAGAGCTGTTCTCTGGTGGGCGGGAGTCTAGCAGGAGAGGGGGGAAGGAGGAACTGGGAACTGGGAACTGAGAACTTGAGAACGAAGAACGGAGAACGGAGAACGAAGAACGAAGACAAGCCAGCAGGCAGTATGCGGTTGGCACGCCTATGCCTGCTGCCTACTGCCTATGTCTACTGCCTACTGCCAACTGCCTACTGCCGGTCACGCCGTGGCGCTTGCCTCCACGTCGATCTTCAGCGCCGCGCGCAGCGCATTCGACACGGGGCAGCCGCCTTCCGCTTCGCGCGCCAGCTCGGGGAACGCCGATGCCTCCATCCCTTGAAGGCCTTCGGCACTGACCGTCAGGTGCGAGGCCTGGATCTTGATGCCGTTCGCGAACTCGGCGCTCACGACGGCTTGGACGTGCAGACGGCGGGCGCTTACGTTCTTGCGGCCCATGGCCGCGGTGAGGGCCATCGCGTAACAGGCGGCGTGCGCCGCGGCGATCAGTTCCTCGGGGCTGGTGCGGCCGTGTGGGTCCTCCACGCGAGACGGGAACGTGACGGGAAGCGTGAATGCGCCCGTTGCTGCCTGCACGGAACCCGCGCCTTCCTTCAACGTGCCTTCCCAGGTCGCGTCCGCCTGCCGGCTGAATGTCGCCATCAATCCTCCTTTTCAGTCTTTCCAGCCTACCAAATCCCGTCCCCGGCCCCCGGGAAAATCCGCATCCTGAGACCGGGTTTCCCCGACTCGGCCGTCCGCACGCGGCCCTGTAGCCTTGTCCCTGGCAGCTGACGCTGCTCACGAGGCCCAGGGAAAGGGACTGATGCCACTCCGGATCCTACTCGGCGACGACAACGCGGAACTGCGCGGCACCGTTCGCCGCCTGCTCGAAGGGGAAGGGCTCGAGGTCGTGGCGGAGGCCTCGGACGGTCGGGAGGCGGTGGACCTCGCCCGCGTCGTGCTGCCTGACGTCGCCGTCCTGGACTTCGCCATGCCGCCGCTCAATGGCGTGCAAGCGGCCGAGGAGATTCGGGAGGTGTGCCCCGATGCGGCCTTCGTGCTGCTGACCGGCTCCTGGGCCGAGCACCAGATTGTGGCCGCCATCCGCGCCGGGATCTGCGGCTACGTCGTGAAGTCGGACGTGAGCCACGACCTGGTCAGGGCGATCCACGACGTCCACCGCGGCGCCTTGTTCCTCAGTCCTCGCGCCTCCCGGGCCGTCGTCGACCTCTTCCTGCCGAACCTCGCGCCATTCCCGGCGCCCGGGAGGCGGTCGTGACCGGAATAATTCCCCCCTCCATACCGGGATTCACCGACTGCCCGGGTCGGTCCCACCGGCCTACATTCACAGCCACGGCCTGGCCGCCGCGTCCCCCGGCAGCCGGACTCCGGAACCAGGACTCGGCGTCGAGTTGCTGAGGAGCGACTCCCATGACGAAGAAGCTGAGGCGCGCAAATGGGTCGGTGGCCGTCGCGATGCTCGTCACCGCCGGCGCCGTCGGGTGGGCGTTGAAGACGGCGACCCTGCACGCCCAGGGTCAGACGATCAGGTGCTCCACGGCATTCACGGCCGTTGTCGCACCGGCCGGGGTCCTTCCGTTCGTGCCACTGTCTTCGCTGAAGGCGGCACCGAACCCGGTTCTGCCGAAAGACCCGGTGACGGGCAAGGCGACACTGCGCGGCGACCTGGCCGACTACGTCGCCAACCTTCCGGCGGCGATTCAGCTGGGGAAGGCGCTCTTCTGGGACATGCAGGCGGGCAGTGATGCCAGGACGGCCTGCGCGACGTGCCACTTCCACGCAGGAACCGACGCGCGGCTGAAGAACCAGCTCAATCCCTCGGCAGACGGATCGTGGAACGGGTACATCGCCAACTACGCCTTCGACCTGAACGGCTTCGACTTCCCGTTCGTCTTCGACAACTCCGCGGGATCGCAGGGCGTGCGCAAGGCGCTCTTCAAGGGCCTGTCGAAGAGCAGCGGCGAGCAGACGACCGCTGTCGCCGACCCGGTCTTCAACGTGGGCGGAGTCAACGTCCGTCAGGTGACGGGCGTGAACACCCCGCCGGCGATCAACGCCGTGTTCAACCACCGCAACTTCTTCAACGGCCGCGCGCAGGCCGAGTTCAACGGGGTGAACCCGTTCGGTAACCGGGATACCACGGCGCGGGTGTGGCAGATCGACGTGAAAGGCAATCTCGTGCCGATCGACGTTCACATCTTCAACGCGAGCCTCGCCTCGCAGGCCGTCGGCCCGGTCCTCAACACCGTCGAGATGTCCGCGGACGGCCGCACGTTCCTGGACGTCGCGAAGAAGCTTTATGGCCTCAAGCCACTCGGCCTGCAGAAGGTCGATGCGAGAGACAGCGTGCTCGGCAGCGTGGCGGACACGACCACGGGCAAAGGCCTCAAGGTCACGTACCAGACCCTCGTGCAGACCGCGTTCCAGCAGAAGTGGTGGAACACGAAGAAGTCCGTGAGCATCAACGGCCAGAGCGCGAGCTTGAGCCAGGCCAACTTCTCGTTGTTCTGGGGCCTGGCGATCATGCTGTACGAGGCAACGCTGGTATCGGACGACACGCCCATCGATCAGTACGTCGCCACCCGCACCTTCGACGCATCCGGCAACCTCCTCAGCGACAACCCGGCGCTGCTGGATGCCGTGGTCGCCAGACTGCAGGACGATTATCCGGGGTTCACCCGCGCGCGGCTGCTCAACGGCCTGGACCTTTTCGAGAAGCCGGTGGCGCCGCCCGTCAACGGGGTCTTCCAGACGCCCCCCCTGCGGGAAGCGGGGTCGGCTGCAACCTCTGTCACGTCGGGGCGGAGACGACGAGTGCGTCGGTTCAGAACCTGGCGGGCGCGGGCCTCGAGCCCGGCGACACGGTCCTGAAAAACGCCGGCTTCGACCTGCGGATCGAGCGCATGTTCATGGACGCGCCGCCGGTGCCCGCCGGCACGACGAGCCTCTTCTACGACGGGGCGACGTACACGGTGATTCCCGACACCACCAGCATTCCTGCGCGGGTCAACGTCTACGACGCGGGCTGGTACAACATCGGCGTCCGGCCGACGGCCGAGAACCCGGGCGTCGACGGGACCGACCCCTTCGGCAATTCCCTCTCCTGGACGAAGCTGTTCCAGGCCCTTCCCGCCGCGGGGGTCGTCAAGGTCCCGGGTGGCGGCCTGGGCTGTTCGACGAGCCCGCCGGCGGCGCCCGCCACTTCGCCGTTTGCGGGAGAGGTGCTCAATCCCGACACGGGGTGGCCGCTCCTCACCGGCCCGCTCCTCGCGAACGAGGGCAGCGACGTGGCCGGCAGCTTCAAGACGTCGTCTCTCCGCAACGTGGAACTGACCGGGCCGTACTTCCACAACGGGGGGAAGGCCACGCTGCGGCAGGCGATCGAGCTGTACGACGGCGGCGGCGATTTCCACAACCCGACACTGTCGCCGCTCATGCGGCCGCTCGGTCTGACCCCGCAGCAGCAGGAAGACCTCGTCGCCTTCCTGCTGGCGTTGACCGACGAACGTGTTCGCTACCAGCGCGCGCCATTCGATCACCCGCAACTGCTGATCGCCGAGGGAGACAACCCGGCCGGCATCGATGCGATGCGCGAGATTCCCGCGGTCGGTTCCACCGGCTCGCAGACCCCGCTGCAACGGTTCCTGAACTTGAACCCGTTCAAGTAGGCGCGGGCCTTCGCCCGCCCACGAACGAGACGCGGGCCTTCGCCCGCACGTAGCCGCGGGCCTCCGAGCCCGCGAAAGAGCGGCGGCCGTGCCGGCCGCAGGAGAACGACGATGGACAGACTGGACTTCTACAGGTTGAGCAGGCGGGAACTGTTCCGGCTGGGTAGTGCCGGAGTCGTGCTTGGCGCCCGGGCGCTCCGGGCGGCGCCAATGGCCGCGGCGCCGCTCCCGCTGCCGCAGGCGGCTTGCGGTGTGAACGCGGAAGTGTTTCCCGTCAGCCCGCTGATCCTCACGCCGTTCAAGGACGAGCTCCCCATTCCCAAGGCGCTCCGGCCGACGCCGCAGTCGGTTTACACGGACCCGGCCAAGTGGGCCGGCGGCGCCCCGGGGCCGGGCAACCAGGACTCGACGGGTAAGAAACATCAGATCTGGCCGAACCAGCTTCCCGGGCTCGCGGCGAACCCGCTGGTGTACGAGATCAAGCTGCAGGTGAGCGGACACTCGTTCACGTCGTCCAAAGTGCTCCCGATCGACGTCAACGGTCTGCCGATTCAGTCATACGACGCGGCGTTCAACGTCTATGCGCCCGGCGTGGAAAGGGACCTTCCGGAGAGCACGATCTACGGCTTCAACGGCACGTTCCCTGGGCCGATGATCAACGCCGAGTATGGAAAGCCGGTGCTGATCCGGTTCCGAAACCAGTTGCACGTCAACGACGCCAACCTCGATCGTTGCGACTTCGGCGCGCCAACGTGGGGCTTCCTCACGCATCTGCACAACGGCCATACGGCGCCCGAGAGCGACGGCAACCCCAACTACCTCGAGAACATGCTCGGGCAGGAGGGCTATCTCCCCGGCCAGTGGTGCGACAACCTCTACCTGCTCTACCCGGCCGGCAACGACAACAACGAGAAGCAGTCGTTCCTCTGGTTCCACGACCACTACATGCACCATACCGGCGCGAACGTCTATAAGGGGATGGTGGGGCTGATGCCGCACTACGATCCCCTTCTCGACCCGGGCGACGAAACCAAGGGCTTGCGCCTGCCGGGCATCAGGTCGAACAACGGGGATGGGTCGTTCGACGTGAAGTTCGACATCCCGATGGCCCTGTACGACTGCGCCCTGGATGATGGCATCACCCAGCACAGCGACGCGCACGTCGGCTGCGGAGAACTGCACCCGGAGTGGTGGGGGAAGACGTTCTTCCGGCACTACCCGAACCACGGGTTCGTCGGTGACATCTTCACCATCAACGGCACGGCCTATCCCGTCCTGAAGGTGAAGCGCCGGAAGTACCGGCTGCGCTTCCTCGGCGCGTCGATCGCGCGCATCTACGAGCTCAAGCTGATGGCGTCCACGGGCGGCCCCGTCGCGGCGAAGGACACCGGGCGGACGGGCGTCCAGTTGCAGGGCCAGTATCAATTGCCCGACGGCCAGCAGTGCATGAAGTTCAGGCAGATTGCGTCGGAGGGCGGCCTGCTGCCGTTCCCGATCGACCGCGACTCGTTCGAAATCTGGCCGGCCAAGCGCCGGGAGTTTGTCGTCGATTTCAGCCGCTACATGGACGGCACGCCGACCACGGCCGGCGACGTCATCTACCTGGTCAACGTCAAGCAGATGACGAACGGCCGGAAGTGGACCGGGCCGCTGCTCGAGGACGAGACGGGCGTGCCGCTGCCGGGGAACATCGCCAACCCGGAGTTCGACCCGGACTTCCGCGTGCCGATGCTGAAGATCGTCATCGAAGACATGAGCGCCGGCGACGTGGACAACAGCATCATGCCGAAGCTGAACCAGAAGCTGCGCGACATGCCCCTCATGCCGAACAACCTGAAAGGGCTGAAGCAGCGGCAGTTCACGCTGTCGCGCAGCGGCACCTTCGGCTTCGAGCAGCAGTGGGTCATCAACGGGCTGCCGTTCGATCCGCTGGCGCCGCTGGCCCGGCCCCTCCAGGGCAGCGCCGAGTTGTGGACGGTGATCAACGGCGGCGGCGGCTGGGTCCACCCGATGCACATGCACGAGGAGGAGCACCACGTCATCTCGCGCAACGGCGTGCCTGCGCCCGATGCGCGGCACCCCGAGGACACCGGCAAGGAAGACGTCGTTGCGCTCGATCCTGGCGAGTCGGTCACGTTCTTCCGGCGGTTCCGGACCTTCAGGGGCAAGTACGTGGCGCACTGCCACAACCTTGCGCACGAAGACCACAACATGATGTTCGGGTGGGAGATCGTTTAGACGGATTACTGGCGATTGGCGATTGGCGATTGGCGATTGGCCGATTGGCGAATGACGATTGGCGAATGACGATTGGCGATTTTCGATTGGCGATTGCCCCCGGGGGCGGTCCCCATTCGTCAATCGCCATCGTCGATCGTCAATGCCGTATTCGAAACCTGGCCGAACGACGAAGCTCGAAGAGCGACCTCATGCCCCACACAATTCGCCTTCTCCTCCTCTCTCTCCTGATCGCCGGGTCTTTCGTGACGGGCGCCTGGTACAACCAGCGCAGCCGCGCCGAGGCGGCGGGACCGGCGAATGCCGCGCGGGCCTACGTGTGCCCGATGCACCCGGACATCCGATCGGACCATCCCGGGGATTGTCCTGCCTGCGGCATGGCGCTCGTGGCCGCGGCGCCGGCACCGACAGGCGCCAAGGCCGGGGCCGCCGAGTCGATGCCCAGAGCCGCGCTCGACGTCGACTCACGGACCCGCCAGTTGGCCGGCGTCCGGGTGATTGAGGTGGAGCGCTCGTCGCCGACGCACCAGGTTCGCGTCGTCGGCCGCGTGGCCGCGGACGAGACGCGCCTCTTCGTGGTGAACGCCGGGATCGACGGGTTCGTGCGCGACGTGTCGCCGGTGACGACGGGCAGCCAGGTGAAGAAGGGGCAAACGCTGGCGACCTTCTCGTCGCCCGAGTCGATTCCGTCGATCCAGGCGTATGTCGTCGCCCTCAACGCGATGGACCGCCTGAAGCAGAGCGGCGGGGAGGGGCCCGCCCAGGCGCAGATCGGCGCGACCAGTTCCAACTTCCAGCAGCGGACGGAGAAACTCGAAGATCTCGGGATGAGCCGCCGCCAGATCGAAGACATGGAGCGGACGCACCTCGTGCCGAAAGCAATCGACATCGAGGCCCCGGCCGACGGTGTCGTCGTCGCGAGGAACATCTCGGCGGGGCAGAAGTTCAGCCGGGGCACGGAATGGTACCGCATCGCGGACATCCGGCGGGTCTGGGTGCTGGCGGACGTCTTCGGGATGGACGCGGAGCGATTCCAGCCGGGTATGGCCGTGAAGGTGTCGCTGCCGGACCGCCAGCGGACATTCGCGGCCCGGGTGAGCGACGCGGTCCCTCAGTTCGACTCCGCCACGCGGACGCTGAAGGTCAGGCTCGAGGTCGACAACGCCGACTTCGTCCTTCGTCCCGACATGTTCGTGGATGTCGACCTCTCGGTCGCGTTCCCTGGCATCGTCGCCGTGCCCGCCGATGCGGTTGCGGACTCCGGCCTCCGCCAGGTGGTGTTCCTCGATCGCGGCCAGGGAGCTTCGAGCCCCGCGAGGTGCGAGTCGGCTCGCGGCTCGGCGACCAGGTGGAGATCGTGAAGGGGCTGGCGGCCGGCGAGCGGATTGCCGCATCGGGAACCTTCCTGCTCGAATCGGAGAGCCGGATGGCTGGAGCGAGAAGGTGGAAGTGGAGAACGTAGAACGTAGAACGTAGAACGTAGAAGGGCGGGATCAAATGAGAACTGAAAACGGATGAGGGGCACGTTCCACGTTCTAGGTTCTCCATTCTACGTTCTAGGTTCGGAACCCCCTACGCCTGAATGAGTCCGTGGCGGATCGCGTAGCGGACCAGGCCGGCCGTGTCGTGGATGTCCAGTTTTTCCATGATGCGGCTGCGGTAAGACTCGGCGGTCTTCGGCGTCAGGTCGAGCAGCGCCGCAATCTCCTTCGACGTCTTGCCCTCCGCGACGAGTTGCAGCACCTGCCGCTCGCGCGGCGCCAGAGGGTCCTCCGGGCGCTCGGCCCCCGAAAGGTAGCCATCCACGAACACGCGCGAGACGCCCGGACTCAGGTACACGTTGCCCTGCGAGACCTCGCGGATCGCCTGCACGAGATCCTCGACCGCCTGCGTCTTCACCACGTAGCCCCGGATACCCGCGCGCAGCGCGCCGACGATGATGTGCTCCTCGGTGTGCATCGTGAGCAGGATGACGCGCGTCCCGGGGCAGCTGCCGAGGATTTCCCGCCCGGCGTCGACGCCGTTGAGGAACGGCATCACGAGGTCGAGCACCGCGACGTCCGGCCGCTCCTGGCGCGCCAGGCGTACCGCCTCGTGGCCGTTCACGGCCTCCGCGACGACGTTGAAGCCCTCCGACTCGAGGATCGCGCGGAACCCCTGCCGCACGATCTGATGGTCGTCGCCCAACAGGACTCGCAAGCCCATGTCAACTCTCCAATGGAATCCGTGCCTTGAGTTCCGTTCCAACGCCAGGCGTCGAGATGATCTCGAACAGGCCGCCCACGGCTTCCAGGCGGTCCTGGATCCCGATCAGGCCAAGCGACGCATCGCCGCGACGTGCGAGGGTCGCGGACACGTCGAAGCCCTGGCCGTTGTCGCGCACCGAGCAGAAGAGACTGTTCCCGTCCTCCCGCAGCAGCACTTCTCCCTGGCTGGCGCCCGCGTGCTTGGACAGGTTGGTCAGCGCCTCCTGCACCATCCGGTAGACCGCCGTTTCGACAGCAGGCGGGCAGCGCCGCTGGAGCGACGCCGACACAGTGACCAGGATGCCGTTCCGGCGGCTCACGCCCTCGGCCAGGAACCGAAGCGCATCGACCATGCCGAGGTCGTCGAGGATCCGGGGCCGGAGTTCGTGGGCGAGGCGCCGCAACTGCTCTTCGACCTGGTCGAGATTGCGACGGACGCTTCCGAGGCGCTCGCGTGCCCCTGGCGGCAGTTCGCGCGAGACGTCGGCCAGCGTGATGTGCGCCGCCGTCAGGAACTGCGACGCCTCGTCGTGCAGGGCAGCCGCGATGCGTGTCGCCTCGTGCTCCAGCCGATCGTTGAGGCGCCGCAGCGCCTCCTCGCTTCGCTTGCGCTGCGTGATGTCCCGGCCGGTGGACACGAAGTGCGTGATCCGCCCCGACTCGTCCTGGATCGGGGTGACCGTTTGATCCTCGTAGTAAAGCCGGCCGTCCCTGGCCTTGTTCAGGAAGACCGCCCGGAACACGCGTCCATCGAGCAGCGTTTGCCACATCGTTCGGTAGAAGGCGCCGTCATGCTGGCCGGAGGAAAAGAGGCGCGGCGTCGCGCCCACCGCGTCGGTCTGCCCGTAGCCGGTGAGGCGCTCGAATGCCGAATTGACGTACTCGATCATGCCGTCGCGGTTGGTGATGAACACGCTGTCATCGGTCTGCTCGATGGCGCGTGAGAACTTCTTCAGGACGTCCTCCGTCCGTCGCCGCTCGGCAATCTCCGCGTGAAGCGACTCGTTCGACCGCGACAACTCCGCGGTGCGCTGCTCGACGCGACGCTCCAAGTCCTCCTGCGCCCGCATCAGGGAGTCGGCCGCCTTCCGGCTCTCGGTTACGTCCCGGTAGTTCGTCACGACCGCTTCTACCGAGGGCTCGCCAAGGAGGTTGGTGAGCGTGGCCTCGATCCACAGCCACCGCCCGTCCTGGTGCCGCATGCGGACGGTGCTCGTGAGGTGCTCGCCCGGCCGCGCGAGCATCGAAATGAAGCGCGCGTACGCGAAGTCCCGATCATCGGCGTGGACCAGGTTGAAGCCGTCACCGCCGAGCAGTTCCCCCGGGGCGTAGCCGAGGATCCGCGTGGTGGACGGGCTCACGTAGCGCACGACGCCCCGTTGGTCGCTCAGGAAGATCCCGTCGGAGCTCCGTTCAATCAGCGCCCTGAAGCGGCGTGCCTGCCGGTTGAGCGCCTGGTGCTGGCTGAGGATCTTCGCCGCGCGCGCCTGGAGCGCCGAGGCCATCTGGTCGAAGGCTTGCGCAAGCTGGTGCAGCTCGCCGGGGCCGCGAGGGATTCCCGTTCGGGCGCCGAGATCGCCGGCGGTTACCCGTGCGGTGGCGGCGACGAGCGCCCGCGTCTGCCGAAGGATGAACAGGTCGCTGCCGACCCAGCCGACCGCGCCGGCGATGATGATGGCGAGAGCCAGTGCCGAGAGGTTCCGCAGGAGGATCTGGTCCGCACCGGCGGTGGCGACCGCCGTCGGGATGCCGACCATCACGTAGAGACGGCCGCCCTGCGACGCGCTCAACAGGGGCTCGAAGGCGTACTGGCGCGAGACGCCGTCCGAGGTGGTCACCTCGCCAGTGCGTTCGCCGTTGGCGGCCACCAGCGCGTGAAGCACGGCCCGGGGGACGGCATTGGGATGCACCCAGTCGCCCGGGTCCGGTTGACGGATGTACACGGTCCCGCGGTCGTCGAAGACCGTGACCGTGGTGTCGCGAGGCAGGAGCGCCTTGGTCGCGAGTTCCCCGAGCCAGGCGATGCCCACCGTCGCCGCGAGGACCCGCCGCGCCTGCCCCTGGGCGACCGCAATCGGGTAGGCAAACGTGAGCGACGCGCGCGCCGCCTTCCGGTCCACCTCGTAGTCGCCCACTGAGAATGTTCCGGTGTCCATCGCCCGCTTGAGGTACGGCCGTTCGGCGGCGAGCCAGGCGGACTGTGAGGGACCGGCCTGCACCGTCACGCTGCCGTCCTCCCGCACGACGGCCAGGCTCTCGTAGCTGCGATGTTCCCGCAGGCAGGCGTTCAGGAGCTTGCCAAACTGCTCGTCGTCGCCGCGGAAGCTCGCCGCCAGCTGAGCGAGCGCGAACAGGGCTCCCTTGGAATCGTCGATCATCCGAGCGTGAAGCGTCGCGGCGTGGCGGGCGAGCCGCAGCGCGTCGTCGCGCGCATCGGCCGTTTCATGCTGGCGCCAGCGCTCGGCGGTGGAGAGGGTGACCACGAGGCCTGGCAGCACCGCGAGCGCGATCAAGAGGAGCAGGCGGACCCGGAGGCTCGAAAACCACGCGAAGAGTGTCATGGCGTCTATACGATCTACACGCCAGCGGCGGAGAAGTTGGTCGGCGGCTTCCGCCGGCCGGCTGCACCGAGGGGGGCCGATCAGCAAGTCACTTCAAGCGCAATGCCAGCGGCAGAACACGTGTCAGGCCTTGCCTGGCGCATGTCCTTGGGCACGCGGTCGTGGCCGATTTTCGGAGTGCGAAAGCGGCTTACGCCTCGAGTAAACGGGAGAGGGAGAGGTCGTGAACTCCGGATTAACGGGCCCACCGGGCGCGGAGGAAGGCCATCGAGGAACGGGCGACGGCCGCCGCAACGGCCAACGGGGTGACGCGGTCGGGGGGAGTGAGGGCACCAGACAGGAACAGCCGCAGCGCTTCCTGCCGCCGCAACTTCCCGGATGAGGTCCGCGGCAACGTTCCCGGAGAGAGGATCAGCACGGTGTCGGCGATCAGACCCAGCGACGCGAGCACCGCATCCGAGACCGGGCCCGCGAGCGCGTCGTAGCCTGCAGCCGGGAAATCGCGCCGCGCTTCGGCGAGCACGAGCAGTCGCTCCGTGTCGGCGCCTTCGGGGAGCCATGTGACCGCGGCCACGCAGCCTGGCCGAACGCCGGCGACGTTCTCGGCGGCCTGTTCCACTTCCTCGGGCGCGTAGTTGCGCCCCCGGAGCAGCAGGAGATCCTTGGCGCGGCCGGTGACGAAGAGCTCGCCCTTCCAGAGGAAGCCCAGGTCGCCGGTGTTCAGCCAGCCGTCTCGCAGCACGTCGGCGGTCGCCTGCGGCTGACCGAGATAGCCTTCCATGACCGACGGGCCCCGACACT
The DNA here is from genome assembly GCA_963724775.1 of uncultured Acidobacteriota bacterium. Lineage (GTDB taxonomy): Bacteria > Acidobacteriota > Vicinamibacteria > Vicinamibacterales > Fen-181 > CAVRWB01. Next base: position 752,958 of record CAVRWB010000001.1, on the reverse strand, counting down.
CGATCACGCCGACGGCGCCTTCCGGCAGTTGCTCTCCGTCCTGCCCGATCACGCGGAGCTCGACGGCGGGGAGCGGTCGCCCAACGGACGCGATCTCGCGGCCGTCCGATGACTCGCGCGCGAGGCCCGCGTCGGCCAGCAGCTCGCGGTCGAAACGCCGCGACACGAACGGACGTCCGAGGTCGGCAAAGGTGACGGCGAGCGCCGCCTCGGACAGTCCGTACACCGGCGTCAGGGCGTTGGGTTCGAAGCCCCAGCGCGCGAAACGGGCCGCGAACGCTCGCATGACGTCAGGTACCGCCTGCTCGGCCCCGTTGAGTGCGACGCGCCAGGACGACAGATCCACGCCCTCCATTTCATCGTCGCGAATGCGCTGGACGCACAGGTTGTAGGCGAAGTTGGGAGCGGGTGAGATCGTCGCCCGGTAGCGGGAGATTGCCTGCAGCCAGACGGCAGGCCTGGCAATGAACGCCTCGGGAGGGATGACGGTCAGCGTGCCGGGCCGAACGAGCGCGGTGAGGACCGCGCCGATCAACCCCATGTCGTGGTAGAGCGGCAGCCAGCTCACGCCGCTGTGGGCGATGCCGTCGCTCTCCGGCCAGAACGCGTTCAGCATCGTCGCCTGCGCGACGAGCGCGCGGTGGCTGAGCGCAACGGCTTTCGGCTCGCGCGTGGTGCCGGAGGAGAATTGCACCAGGCCAAGGTCGCCTGGCGCGACGCGTACGGGCGGCCAGGTGCCGGGCTCGCGGGGCTCGAGTTCGTCCAGGGTGCGGCAGCCGAGCGCGGGTTGACCGCGGCGGACCGCCTCGCCGAGCAGTCGGCGGACGCTTCGATCCGCGAGGACCAGGCGAGCGCCGGAGAGGGCGATCATCCGCGCGGTTCTTCCGTCGAACTCGTCGAGGCGGCCCAGTCGAACGGGCGGGTACAGCGGGACGGGCACGGCACCGGCGAGGAGCACGCCGAAAAAGGCGTCGAAGAATCCCGGTGTGCTGGGATAGACGAGCGCGACCCGCTCACCGCTTGCGATTCCAAGCGCGTGGAGGGCGCCGGCGACGCGCTGCGCGCGCAGGCAGATGTCGCTCCAGGGCAGCCACGTCTCGCCGCCGCGCCGGTCCAGGACGCGTAGCCCCTCGCCCGCAATGCCCGATGCGCGAAGCAGGCTGTCAACGAGCGTCGGCGCCCGGCTCTGCACGCTTCCTCCTGATGGTATCCAGCAGGTCCCCGACGGTCTCGATCGCCGCCTCGTCCCCCTCGTCCAGGCAGATTCGGAAACGGTCCTCGACCTCCACGACGAGCGTCAGGCGCTTCAGGGAGTCGAGCGCCAGCGCTTCGACGAGAGGCATGTTCCTTGCCAATGACCCGTGCCAGTTGAGCTTTGCTCGGGCGATCTCCGCCAGCGCCGCCAGATCGTCATCACCCTCGTTCATGCTCTCCTTCCTCGGGCCGCCCTGCGACCCGACCGAGCAGCTCCTCTTCGACACGGATACGCCGGCGGAGAAGCGACGCATTGGCCAGCGTGAAGACGACCGCCGTCAGCCAGGCGCTGTGCACGAGCGGGATCGCCGCGATCTCCGCGACGACGGCCGCGTAATTCGGATGCCGGAACCACCGGAACGGCCCAGACACGACGAGCGGGTCGCCAGGAACGTAGACGACTCGCGTCGTCCATCGCCCGTCGAGAACCGAGATGACCCAATAGCGCAGGGCCATCGCCGCCGCGACGATGCCGATCATCGCAACGCCGAGCGACGGAATCCACGGCCGGCGGAGCAGCCATACTTCGGTCACCGACGACGCGAGGAAGGCGGCGTGAAGCGCAACCATCGCGGGGTAGTGGCTGGCGCCGGCCTCGATGCCCCCGCGCGCGAACGCGCGCCGCACGTTGCGTGACGACACGATCGTCTCGGCCATGCGCTCCAGCGCGATCGCCGCGACGAAGACAGTGTACCAAGCCGAGCTGATCAGATCCTGTGACTCCAGTGATCGCGGGCCTCCGTGCCCGCGCTAAATGAAAGACCGTGATTTGTGAGCCGCGGCGGATCCAATCGCGGCGCGTACCGCCGAGGTTGATGGCCGAGAGGCACTGAGGCACAGAGGCGGCCGCAGTGCGACTCTCTGTGTCTCTGTGTCTCGGACGGCGCGGGTCGCGCCGGCCTGCCGCGGGGCCGTTCTCTATCCCGAATCGCGGCCTCTCATTTAGAACTGCAGCAGCACCAGCTCCGAGCAGAAGCCCGGGCCCATAGCCAGCAGCAGGCCGTACTCGCCCGGTGTCGGCCGCCGGGTCTTCATGACCTCCTCGAGGACGAGGAGGACAGACGTCGATGAGAGGTTGCCAACCTCGCGCAGGCTTCGCCAGCTGGCCTCCAGCGCCTCGGCTGACAGGGACAACGCCTGCTGCATCGCCTCCAGGACCTTCGGACCGCCCGGGTGAGAGATCCACGCCGCGATGTCGCCTCGGGCGAGCCGCTGGTCCGCCAGGAACGCGTCGACGTCCGCCGCCAGGTGTTCGAGGACAACCGTCGGCACGTCGGGGGAGAGGACGATGCGAAAGCCGGACTCCGAGATATTCCACCCCATGACGTCTTCAGAGTCCGGGTAGAAGACCGAGCGGGTCGCCACGATACGCGGTCCATCAGACTGCCGTTCCTTTCCGACGATGACCGCGGCTGCCGCTCCGTCGCCGAAAAGGCCGGAGGCGATCAGGTTCGGAACGGAGAGGTCCTCCCGCTGGAGCGTGAGGGAGCACAGCTCGACCGACAGCAGCACCGCCACGTGAGAAGGGTGCGCGAGCACGTAGTCCGCGGCCCGCGAGAGTCCTGCGGCGCCGGCCACGCATCCGAGCCCGAATATCGGCGTCCGCCGAACGCGGGCCGGGAGGTGCAAGCGGTTCATCAGCCGCGCGTCGAGCGACGGCGTGGAGATGCCGGTGACCGTGACGAAGAACAGGGCGTCCACCTGGTCGGTGGAAAAGCCGGCCTCGTCGAGCGAACGGCGGATGGCCTGTTCGCCCACGTCGAGCGCGACGCGGATCCACGCGTCGTTGGCCTGGCCCCAGGTGGTCAGGCCTTGGTAGTCGGCCATCGGGAGGGCCAGATGCCGCCCCCCCACGAGCACGTGGCGATGAAGCTGCTCGACGCGGTCCACGTTGAAGTGGCGCTGGCCCCAGAGGACGCGGAACGCTGCTATCAACGTGTCCTGATCGTAGTAGTGCGGCGGGAAGGCGCGTGCGACGGCGGCAATGTGCATTCTTTTGCGTCCGTTTGGTCGGGGCTTCTGCCCCGAAGCTGGCAGGTGCCCCGCCGCGCGCGCCCTGGGTGGTCTACGGCGTCACGGTGAGGCTGCCGACCATGCTCGGGTGGATCGTGCATAGATAGGCGAAACTGCCCGCCGTCGTCATCGCGATCGGGTTGCTCGTGGCGCCCGCTGCGATGTTCCCGGTGTTGAACGCGCCTCCGTTTGCCGTCGCGGTATGGGTCACCGAGTCGGCGTTCTTCCACGCCACGGTCTGGCCCACCCTCACCGTCGCGGGGTTCGGCGAGTAGGACTGCCCGCCGTTCATCCCCGTGATGGTGATCGTGACGTCTGCCGAGGTATTGCCTCCGCCACTGCCCGTCCCCGGCGTCGGCGACGGGGCTGTGGTGCTATTGCCGCCGCAGCCGATGAGCAAGATCGCCGTCAGCGCGGCCGCGGTCGCGAGACCCCGAGTGTACATTCGCTTCTCCTTCAGGCCAACTCGGCCCAATGAGCGCTGGCACCCCAAGGTGCGCAACGCCCGTGCCGCGGCCGGCAGCGAGGCGGGCGGGGAATCGGAGGGATTCGGCAAGCGCCGGGTGACGAGGCCGGTAATCAGGTTACGCGTTGCGAAACAGGCCCCCCTCTGGTCGCCTCCTGATCAATAATTCCGGGCCATGAGCACGTACACGATTCGCGCGTGGGCTGCTGCCGCCGCCCTCCTCATTTCGTCCGGGGCCGCGCGGCCCGCCGCCGCCCAGGACAGCTGGCGGCCGCTCTTCAACGGGACGACGCTCGACGGCTGGACGCCCTGCAACGGGACCGCGCCCTTCACGGTGGAGGGCGGTGCCATCGTCGGGCGCACGGTTCTTGGCTCGCCGAACAGCTTTCTCTGCACGAAGGAAGCCTTCGGCGACTTCATCCTGGAGTTCGAGGCGAAGATCGACTCGGAGATGAACAGCGGCGTCATGGTGCGGGGCATCAGCGACCCGGCCGTCCAGAACGGCCGCGTGAACGGCTACCAGGTGGAGATCGACCCGTCCGATCGCGCCTGGACGGGCGGCATCTACGACGAGGCCCGGCAAGGCTGGCTCCACACGCTGGCCGGGCAGACGGCGGCTCAGAAGGCGATCCGGAAGGGCGAGTGGAACACGTTCCGGGTCGAGATGATCGGCACGTCGATTCGCACGTGGCTGAACGGCGTCGAGGCGGCCAACGTTCTCGACGACCAGACGGCCCGCGGCATCATCGCCCTCCAGGTGCACTCGATCGGGAAGGACGAGTCGAAGGTCGGCCAGACGATCCGCTTCCGGAACATCCGCATTCTCACCTCCAACCTGGAGCGGTCGCGGACGCCCGATCACGCCAGCGGCCCGCAGTACAACTACGTTCCCAATACGATTTCGGCCCGCGAGGCCAAGGACGGCTGGAAGCTGCTCTGGGACGGCAAGACGACGGCCGGGTGGCGGGGCGCGAAGCTGGAGACCTTCCCCGCGTCTGGCTGGCAGATCAAGGACGGCGCCCTGTCGGTGCTGGCCGGGGAGGGCCGGGAGGCGGCCGCCGGCGGGGACATCGTCACGGTGAACCAGTACCAGGACTTCGAGTTGCTCGTCGATTTCAAGATCACGACGGGCGCCAACAGCGGCATCAAGTACTTCGTCGACACGACGCTCAACAAGGGGGCGGGGTCGTCGATCGGCTGCGAGTACCAGGTTCTCGACGACGTCGTGCACCCGGACGCGAAAGCGGGCGTGAACGGCAACCGCAAGCTCGCCGGGCTCTACGACATGATCCCGCCGCAGGGCGTGCGCTTCAACGGCGTGGGCGAGTGGAACCACGCGCGGATCGTGGTGAAGGGCCAGCACGTCGAGCACTGGCTCAACGGCTTCAAGACCGTCGAGTACGAGCGCGGGACGCAGATGTGGCGCGCGCTGGTGGACCACAGCAAGTACACCGTCTGGGGCCGCTTTGGCGAGGCGCCCAAGGGCCATATCCTCCTGCAGGACCACGGGAATCTCGTCTCGTTCCGAAGCATCAAGATCAGGGAGCTGTCATGAAGAGATCATCCGATTCCTCCGGGGCGACGTCGCGCCGGCGATTCATCAAGACGACCATTGCCGGATCGGCCGGTGCCATCCTCATTCCGCGCACGTACTTGTTCGGCGCCCAGGCGACACCCCCCAGCCGGAAGATCACCGTTGCGCAGATCGGCTGCGGCCGGATGGGGATGGAGGACCTTCACGGCACGATCAAGCACGACCTCTGCCGGATCGTGGCGGTCTGCGACCTCGACTCGAAGCGGCTCGAAGCGGCGCGGGCGGAGGTCGAGGGTTTCTACAAGGCGAAGGGCGAGAGCGCGGTGGACGTGAAGACGTACCGCGACTACCACGAAGTGCTGGCGCGGGCCGACATCGACGCTGTCATCGTGACGCCGCCGGACCACTGGCACGCGCTGCTCGCGGTCGATGCGATCCTGGCAGGCAAGGACGTGCACGTTCAGAAGCCGCTGACCTACGACATCGGCGGCTCGATTGCCCTGCGAACCGCGGTTCGCGCGAAGAAGCGGATCCTCCAGGTGGGCAGCCAGCAGCGTTCGTCGAAGCCCTGGAACACGTTCCGGGTTGCGAGCGAGGCGGTGCGCAACGGGCGCATCGGCAAGGTCAAGACGATCCGCGTGGGCATCGGCGAGGACAAGCCGAAGGGCAAGGTTCCGGCGGCAGAGGCCGTGCCGGCGACCTTCGACTACGAGACGTGGCTCGGTCCCGCGCCACAGCAGCCGTACATGGAGGATCGCGTCCACCCGCAGACTGCCTACAACCCGAAGACGGGCTACGGCCGGCCTGGCTGGATCACCACCGAGGACTTCGGCCTCGGGATGATCACCAACTGGGGCGCGCATCACATCGACATCGCGCAGTGGGGCATCGGCCAGGAGCTCGGCGGGCCGACGTCGGTCGAGGGACACGCCGCGTTCATGAAAGACGACGTCTGGACGGTGCACCAGACCTACCACATCGAGATGGTGTATCCGGACGGCACCGTGCTGATCATGGACCAGGCGTTTCCGAACGGCATTCGCTGGGAGGGAACCGACGGGTGGGTGTTCTGCGCGCGGGGCGCCGAGCAGGTGACGAGCAGCGACCCGAACGCGCAGGACGCGAAGAGCCCGAAGCAGAAGGCGCTCGATGCAAGCGATCCGGCAATCCTCACTGCTCCGTACAAGCCGGGCGACAAGCGCTGGCCGGCGAGCAGCGACCACTACTTGAACTGGCTCGAGGCCGTGGCGAAGCGCCAGGACCCGATCGCGCCGGTGGACCAGGCTGCGCAAGAGCCTGCAGGCGTGCGCCGTCGGCTGGATCGCGATGAAGCTGGGGCGCAAGCTGGCGTGGGATCCGGTCAAGGAGCGGTTCCCGAACGACGCCGATGCGCAGAAGATGGTCACCCGCACGCCGCGGTCGGAGAAATACGACGTCGCGCGCGTGATGAAGAAGGCGGGGTTGGCGTAGCTGGAACCGAGAACTGAGAACGGAGAGCGTGGAAGGTAGAAGGTAGAAGGTAGAACGGAGGACCTGGGACCTGAGAACGTGTGGTTGTGTTCTCAGTTCTACGTTCTACGTTCTCAGTTCTACGTTCTCACTTCTACGTTCTCACTTCTGTGCTCTCCTACCACTCCGACCCGCTGGCCTTGATCTCCAGGGTCCGGCGGGTCACATCCCCCGACAGCTTGAACTTGGCCGGGCCGAAGACGGTTTGCCCGCCACGTGCGACGCTCTCTTCGACCCATTCGCGCGCCTTGGCCGGGTCGGCCCCGTTGAAACGGAGGCCGGCCAGCGCGGTGAAGAGCGGGAGCACCCGCGAGTCCTTCGGTTGATCCGACTGGCTCACCGACGCGTTCACGTACTCGATCTTGCCGGGGGCCGACCCGTAGAAGACGACCTTGTAGTGAACGAGGACGGTTCCCCACTCGCAGCCCCAGGCGTTGGTCTGTCCTTCCTTCTTCGGCCCCTGGCATGCCACGTTCTGCTGCGGGAGCGCCTTCTGAATGTCGCTCGCCCACAAGCCGCGAAGCCAGCGCGTCTCCATCGCCGGCTCCCCGGACGCCTTTCTGTCGGCGGCGGGTTGGCTGCCGGTACTCTGGCCGCTGCTGCCAGGGCCGGCGCATCCGGCGAGAAAGACGAGGCCGGCGAAAGAGAGCACCCAGGCGATCCGCATCAAGACCTCCGGGCGCCCACGATACCGCAACTCGCCGCCGCCTCCTACATGAGAGACCGCGAAGCGGGGCTGGCGCGGTCGCCGGGGCGGGCCGTCGGGCGACGGTTGCCGTACGGATCAACCTCGAACCCCGGTCTGCGCAAGGCGTGTACAATCAGCTTCCACCGGGCGCCGCGAGCCGATGTCCAGATCCCACTACGACGTCTTCATCTGCTACGGGGAACCCGCGGGGGCGGCGCTGGCGGACAGCATTGCTACCGGCCTGAGGCGACGGGGCTTCCGCGTCTTTGCGGAAGGACGAGCCGCCGCCGGGGACAACGCTCCGCGCAGGCTCGGGTTGATCGAACAGACAGCCGATTTCGTCGCCGTGCTGCCACCCGAAACCCTCGAGTCGCTTCCTCTCGAAGACGATCCCGTGCGCCGCGAGGTGGCGCACGCGGTGGCGCATCGGCGCAACGTCGTGCAGGTTCGCCTGCCCGGCGACGCCCGCGGCCCGGAGGAGGCGGCCCTTGCCGATCTCTTCGCTCTCCGCCGAAGCCAGGTGGTGACGTTCGATGAGTCGCGCGGCGCGGAGTCGATCGCGCTCGTGGCGCACCGGCTGTCGAGCGATGGGACCGTGGACGAGCGGCGAATCATGCGGCGATCGACGCGCCTCTTCTGGATCGCGGGCGTCATCCTGCTCGCCGGGGTGGCGCTGCAGGAGGTGCCGCGCTTGATCGAAGAGTGGTCGCGCCCGCGGCTGCTGGCTCCCATCCCGCCGTTCGCGCTGTACTGGGCGGGTGTCGGGCAGCGCCTGGAGTCCGGCCGGCTGGTGGAGTTCCCGATCGGAACGGAAACGAGCGTATCGGCCGGCGACCGCCTGCGCCTGGCGTTTGCGACCAGCGCCGACGGCTACGCCTATGTCGTCTCGCGGAACGCGCGCGGCGAGACCGACGTCCTGTTTCCAACGGACGTGGCGCGGGGCGCCAGCCGCGTCCAGGCGGGGACTGTGTACTTCGCGCCGGTGGAAACCGGGTGGTTGCCAGTTGAGGACGAGTCGGCGGAGGGGAGCATCTACCTCATCGCGGGTTACGACGCGCTCCACAACCTCGAGGAGTTGATCGAGCAGCCAGATGGGACCAGCTCTCCGGCGGGAAGGCGGCAGCTGCTCGATGCGACGGTGGGCGGGCTGCTCGACGGGCGCCACGGCGCAACCGAGCGCCGGGTGTGGACAGGCAAGCTGCACCCGATCGATCCGGGGCTGAAGTGGGCCTCCGGCCCCGGCAAGGCCACCGTCACGCTCGCCGACGGCCGCGCGGTCACGACACCGCTGGCCGCGCAGCCCGGCCTCATCAGCACGTCGGTGGAGATCAGGCTGACCCGGCGTTGAATCTTCCAGATTTCTCGATTCTCTCGATTTTGCGATTTCGCATCACGCACGCCTATCAGCGTCGCACGCGAGGCCAAATCGTCAAATCGTCAAATCGCTAAATCGCCAAAATGACAATCGTCAGAACCCAAATCTCATGCCCACCTGGATCTTCCTCGGGTTCGCCGCCGCAACCGGAAGTCCATAAAGCGGGGAAGTCAGGACGAAGCTGTACGCCGTGAAGTTCACCCGGTTCAGAAGGTTCTGCCCCGAGACGTAGAACTCGAGCCGGTACCGCTTGTCCGCCGCGCCCCCACCAAAGCCGGGCGCAAGGCCGCCGCCACTGCCTGCGTGGATCACGACGGGGCCGCCTCCGCCGCCCCCGGCCGGCCGAGGCGTCCCAAAGCCCCACGCGTACGCCACGCGGCCCCCGATGTCCCACTGCGCGGCGCCGCGCGCCGAGTTCCGCGACACGCCGGCCGGCCGATCGTTGAAGACCCCGTCATGGTTGTCGTCGCGGCCCGTCGTCACGTTGTACGGCAGGCCCGCCTGGGCGCGCACGTTCAGGCCCATCGACACGTTCTTCAACGGGGAGAGGTTGAGGGATGCGCCTGCGCGGTGCGGAACGTCGCCCATGGCCGGCCCCCACTCCGGCCCGAGGTCGTCGCCGGTGGCCGCCAGCGCGTATCCGCCGACCGTGTTCGCCTCTGTCCGGCTCCAGCTGTAATTGAGCATGAGAAAAAGGCGGCGGAGGTCCATTCGCACGAGGCTGAACGCGACATTCGCGCTCTGCGATCGAGATGCCGCATCGGATTCGAGCTCGACGACGTTGGCAAACGCCGGGTCGGGCCGGGCCCCATCGACCGGGGCATTGAGATTCCGCCCGCGGAGCAGGTTGCGACCCCACCCGCGGTTGTAGCTGGCGTTCACCCGGCTGTTCTGCGAGAGGACGCGCTCGACACCAACGGCGATCCGGTGCGCGTTCGGCAGCACCAGGCCGCTGGGCCAGAGGTAGCGGTTCGATGGCGACGCGACGCCGTCGATGCCCGGGTTTGGATAGTCGGGAAACTGCAGATTCGTCTCCCGCTGCTTGTAGCCGTCGACGAGCAGCGACTGCTTGTAGAGATCCGCGGCAATCCAGTCGTAGAAATACCCGTAGCTCGCCCGGAGCGTCAGGCTGCCATTGCGGAGGGGCGACCACGCCGCCGACATCCGCGGGGAGACGTTCCACCCGTCGCTTACATGTCCCTGGACGCCATAGCGCACGCCGGGCGAGAGCAGCAGGCCGCGCGTGATTCTCCAGTCGTCCTGGAGGTAGGCGGCCGCCTGCCACATCGAGTAGCTGACCGTCGGGTCGCCGAACCGGCGTGCATAGGTCGTCGGGCGACCGGCCGAGAAGTCCGCGAGGCTTGCGAACGTGTACGTGCCAAGGTAGTTCGTCGTGTCGTCCGCGCGGTAGCGGCCGCCTTCGAGGAGCAGGCCCGTGCGCCACGAGTGCGCGCCTCGCACGTAGTCGAGGTCGCTCGCGAGTTCCACCTCGGTGGCCTGCTGCCCCCCGCGGCGCTGCGCTCCGCCCGTCGTGAACGCATCCGCGACCTGCACGGTGGGCGCCTCGATGGCGGACTGGACGTCCATGCTCGTCCACTTCACCTGCACACGCGTGTCGGTGAACATCCGGCGACCGAGCGGTCCGTTCTCAGACAGTCGCACGATGTTGCCGGACGATTGTCCCCGGTAGGCGCGGCTCACCAGGTTGTAGCCGCCAACGCCCAGGTTGCGATTCGTGGCCGCCTCGCGATCGTAGCTCGCGCGCAGGGCGTGATCCTTGTTGAAGGCGTGATCGAAGCGGACGGTCAGGTTGTAGCTGTCCCTCGGCTGTCGTGCCGAGTCCGCCACCACCGAGCCGTCGGGAAGGACGGCGAACAGGTTGGCTGAGGTGTACTGGGAACCGACGCCGCCATTGATCGAAAAGGCCGTCTTGTTGGGCCTGATCGTCCCGGAGAGCCCGTAGGCCCACAGGCGCACCTGCTCGTCGCCCTTCTCGGGCGTGAACGCGTTCCGGGCGTTGAGCGCGTCATCGAGGAAGTTGAAGTCGACGTTGCCCCGCATCGGACCGTTTCCGGGCATCGTCATGATGTCGATGAAGACGACACCAGCCATCCCGCCGTGGTTCTGCGCGGCGAACATGTCCATCCGCGGCAGACGGATCGAACGGATTTGCGACTTCGGCGGCAGCCGGCCGCCCGTGAAGCCGTCCACCCGGATCACCGCGCCCAGGCGGGCGAGAGCCTTGAGCGTCGCCTCCATCTCGTCGGGGTCGTCGGGCAGCGAGTCGATTTGCTCGCGGGTGAGCACCGAACTGAATGCGCTCCCGCGTGGATCGAGCGAGGATGTCTGGCGGTCGCGCGTCACGGTCACCGCCTCGTCCAGCCTGGCGATGCGCAACGTCAGGCGGAGGCGCGTCTCGCGGCCGCGGACGCTCACATCGCGCAGGACCGCCTCCTCGAAGCCCGGGTAGCGAGCCGTCACCGTGTAACGCCCGTCCGGCAGGGCGTCGAGGACGGCGACCCCGACCTGGTTGGTCGTGGCGCTGGCGGCGAACGGAAGCACGGCGCCAGTCTCGTCGCGCTCGGTGGCAACCGATGCGCGCCCGATGACTGCGCCGGTCTGGTCGACCACGGTGACGCCGATGCGGCCGCGCGGCGTCTGGTCCTCTGCCATGCAGGTGTGGGGCGAAGCTTCCGCGTTGGCGAGCGCTGCCCTGGGCATAGCTGCGAGCAGGCACACGAACATCAGTACAGGCAACCGGCAGCTGAACACGGTGGCTCCTCTACTTCGACGGCTTGAACGTGCCCTGGTCGATCCTGGCGTTGACCTTGTAGGATTCGAACAGCATCTCCTCGGTGGTCTTCCCGTCGATGGAGCGCTGGACGCGGTGCGGCAGCTTCACGCCGCCAACCACCTGGTAGTCGCTGTAGTAGATCCGGTACTCGACTGTCCGCCGCTTCGCTTCGGCCTCCGCGCGCCGGGCCTCGAGGTCCTTCTCCATCTTCTCGCAGTTCCTCCGGCGTCATTCGTGCTGGGCGCTGACCCGGTGGCCGCGCCGTGGCCGCCCGCCGCCGCGATCGGCCCGCCGCCCGCGCTCTGGAACATCGCGCCGCCGCCCCCGGCCGTCACCGCCGTCCCACCAGGGCCGGCCTGGAGAATCAGCGGTTCCTTGTCCGTCCATGTGACCATCAAGGGAAGGTGCGTTGCCGCATCGACGAAGAGCCGGACCGCGAAGCCGTCGGTCCCGCGCACGTCGAGAACATCCGCCTTGCCGTCCGGCGCCTCGGCCTGGCCGGCGAACACGAACTCGAGCGGCGCTGCCGCCAGGGACGCGCCGAACATTCCGAGGACGAGCCTTGTGAAGTCGCGCTTGTTGGATGCGAGGCGCTGCCGGTCAGCCTCCGCCTTCTGCTCGGGCGTCATCTTGGCAGGATCGACGGCGCCGCCCGGGCCGCCAATCCGGATCACGACGTTGCCTCCGGACAGATTCGGCGGACGATCGATCTCCTCGATGACCTGTTCGCCGTTGAAGCCGCTGTTCCGGTAGATGCTCATGTTGCCCATTGCCATGAGCGCCGTGCGGAGGCGGTACTTGTCCGGCAGCTCGAGCGCCAGTTCGAACTCGTTCTCCATCGTGTTGCCGTTCGGGCCGGTACGCAGTGTCCTGCCCGACGCGGCGAGCGTTCGGACGGCAGCGAGCTTTTCGCCGCCGAGGGCCGCCCTCACGTCTGCCATCACCTGGTTGCCGTCCTTCTGCTGCGCCGACGCGAGCCCGGTAGCACCGAGCAGGAGCAAGGCGGTCTTCGCGACGATTCGGTTCATGCCATCAACCTCCGTTCGACCATGTCAGACACTTGGACGGTCGATGATCGCGCGTTGGCCGTGGCGAATGGTTAAGCCGAGGCAAAGAGATTGTTAAGAACGTAAAAGCTGCGGTCGGGCCGACCCGCGAGGCCCGGCGCCGCAAAGCCGCGTGGTACACTCGCGCCCATGCGGCCCCGTCGCTTGACGTTCGGCGTGATCGCCGCGGTTCTGCTCGTCGGCCTGGTGGCCCTGCTTGCCACCCTTCAGTACCGGTGGCTTGGACAGGTGTCGGAGGCCGAGCGGGAGCAGCTCCGCCGCTCGCTGGATCAGCGAGCCCGGGAGTTCGCCGACGACTTCGACGCCGAGATCAGCCGCGTCTACCTGGCCCTGCAGATGCGGCGGGAAGCGCTGGACGCCGGGGACTGGTCGGCGTTCGCCGCCGGCGTCGAGCAATGGCGGGCCAACGCCCGCTTCCCGCATGTGATGCGGGCCATCTACCTTGCCGACGCGTCGGGCGCGACGAAGACGCTGCGCCGGTACGACGCGGCGACGCGAACATTCGGCGCGCCAACCGGCGACTGGCCGCAACACCTGCAGCCGGTGCGCGACCAGCTGACCGCCGGCCCTCCGCTTCCGGCACCGGGGCCGGTCAACACCGCGCGGTTCATGGCCATTGCGGTCATGCCCATCGCACCGGACGTCCCAGCCCTGCTGGTACCCGGTCTCGCGCCAGGCGGCGACCGCGGACGCCGACGGCAAGTCGCTCTCGATGCAGTGGCCGGGCACCTACGTCGTGGCGGATCTCGACGGCGAGTATTTGAACCGAACCATGCTGCCCGCCCTCGTCGCGCGGCACTTTCCGGGACAGGCCGCGGACAGCTACCGCGTGGCGATTCTCTCCGCCGCCGGCACGCCGGTCTTTTCGCGCGGCTTTCCGCCCGGCGCGGCCGTCGATCCCGCGCGTGCGGACCTCGTGACGCCCTTCTTCAGCCTGCGCCTCGACTTCGTCCGCGAGCTGCTTCCGGCCGGTTCGCAGAATGCCATGCTCAGGAGCGGCCCGCCGCAATCGGCCAACGTGGCGTGTACTCGCAGCTTGGTGAGCGGATGGCAGTCGTCGTCGAGCATCGCGAGTCGGACGTCAAGGCCCACGCGCCTGGGAGCGTCGTCGGCGCACAGATCCGGATGGTCCGGCCCGGCTGGCGCCTCGTGCTCGCCCACGCGTCGGGTTCGCTCGACGTCGCCGTGGCTCGTGCCAGGCGTCGCAACGTCTGGCTCAGTTTCGGGATCCTTGGCATCCTGGCTGTCGGTGTCGTGATGGTCGTCGTCAACGGACGCCGCGCCAGCCGCCTGGCCGCACAGCAGATGGACTTCGTCGCCACGATCTCACACGAGTTGCGGACCCCGCTGGCCGTGATCCGCTCCGCCGCGCAGAACCTGTCCGCTGGCGTCGTCTCGGACCTCGGGCGCGCACGACGCTACGGCGAGTTGATCGAGGACGAGGGCCGCCGGCTGACGGAGATGGTCGAGCAGGTCCTCGAGTACGCGCGGATTACCGGCGACAAGCCCCTCGCGGCGCGCCAGTCCGTGAACATCGCGGAGCTCGCTCGCGACGTCACGCGATCCTGTCAGCCACTCTGCGACGAGGCAGGAGTGGCGCTGGACGTGACGGCGGATCCGGCGGACCCACCGGTGGTTGCCGGTGACCAGGCCGCGCTGCGTCGCGCCCTGCACAACCTGATAGGGAACGCGCTCAAGCACGGGGCGGATGGCAGGTGGATCGGCTTGAAAGTGGAAAAAGCGACCGCGCGCCGGCGGAAGGAAGTTCTCCTCACGGTGAGCGACCGGGGCCGGGGCATCGACACCGCGGACATCGGGCACGTCTTCGAGCCGTTCTACCGTGGGCGGCGGGCGATCGACGAGCAGGTGCACGGCAACGGGTTGGGCCTGAGCCTCGTCAGGCGCGTGGTCGAGGCCCACGGCGGGTCGGTCACCGTGGAGTCCGCGCCGGGACGAGGGACCGCCTTCATCATGCGTCTGCCGGCCTCGGAGGCGGAGCCACAGGCATGAGGCTCGGGCCTGGCGGGACTGCGAAACGGATCCTGCTCGTCGAGGACGAGCCGGGACTCGTGCTGACGCTGACCGATCGCCTTGCCAGCGAGGGATACGAGGTGGGCGCGGCATCGGACGGCCCATCCGGTCTTTCGCGCGCGATAGACGAGGGCTGGGACCTGATCCTGCTCGACGTCATGCTACCCGGCCGCGGCGGGTTCGACGTCTGTCGCGACTTGCGGCAGCGGGGAATCGGTACGCCCATCATCATGCTCACGGCGCGGGGCCAGGTGATCGACAAGGTGCTCGGACTCAAGCTCGGGGCCGACGACTACCTGACCAAGCCGTTCGACATGATGGAACTGCTCGCGCGCGTCGAGGTGCAGCTGCGGCGCGCGGCGCCGCCGCCGCACGGGCGACCGAGCTCCGGTTCGGCGACGTGGTCATCGACACGCGCAAGGCGGAGGTCACGCGGACGGGGGAGGTCCTGGACCTGTCAGCGCGGGAATTCCTGCTGCTCAAGTACCTGGTGGAGCACCGCGGCGAGACGCTCGCGCGCGAGCAACTGCTCAACGACGTGTGGGGTTACCACGCGATGCCGTCGACGCGCACCGTGGACGTACACGTCGCCTGGCTGCGCCAGAAGATCGAGCCCAATCCCCGTCACCCGCAGTACATCCTCACGGTGCACGGCCTCGGCTACCGCTTCGCCGAGCAGGGTTGAAGCGTTGCTTCGATTGGGCGCCGTTGCTACTCCGCCCTCAGGGCACTCCAGAGGCTGCCTGCGGTCGCGCGCCTGACCGGGAGCCAACAGGCGAGGAGGGCCGCTGACGCGAGCATCGCGCCCGCGGCAGCGAACGGCAGCCACGGAAACCCGCCCGTTCCCGCGACCCACGAAGCGAGCGCCTGAGCGACCATCAAAGACAGCAACACGCCACACGCCAGCCCAATCGCGGTGATAGTCAGACCGTCGCCCAGGATCATCCGCAGGACCTCGCCGCGGCTCGCACCGAGCGCCATGCGGATGGCGATCTCTTTCCGGCGCTGAGACACCAGGTAGGTCTTGACGCCGTAGACGCCAAGCATCGCCAGCAGCAGCGCCGCGAGGCCGAAGGAAGAAAAGAGGCCGGCGCTCGCCCTCGCAATCCACACGTAGAGGCTGCCAGCCTGGTGTCCGCGCATCGTGTCCACGGAGAGAATGGCGAGCGATGGGTCGCTTGTGCGGATGGTGCCACGCATTGCACGCACTGCCGCCTCGTCGGTCGAGGCCGCGCTCAGCCGGACGTGCAGGTACGCCTGTGCCCGATACTTGCCGCCCCATGGCAGATAGACGTGTACCGGCGGCTCCTTGTCGAAGGGCGCCTGGCGCACCGAACTTACCACCCCGACGACGTGCACCGGGTCGGACCACGTCGAATCGCCGTCCTCGAGCTGCAGGCGCTGGCCGAGGGGATCGGCCCCCGGCCACAGGCTGGAGGCGAGGCCGCGGTCCACGATAACGGACCGCGATGCGGAAGCCGCGTCTTCCTCGCTGGCGGCGAACTCGCGGCCGAGCAGCACCGCGATGCCGAGCGTGCGAAAGTACTCCGCGCCGACGGTCGAGACCAGCGCGACACGGGACGCGTCCGGCCGCGGGTTCGCTGCGTCCCGCACGGACGCCGCCTCCGAGTCCATTCCGAAAGGAACGGCCGAGGCAAGACTGGCCGACGAAATCCCCGGCTGTCTTCGAAGGCCGGAGAGGACTTGCGCGTACGCCTGCCGCCCCGCTGCTTCGCCGTAGCCCGATAGCTCTGGCGACACGGTCGCCACGACCTGGCCCTCGGGCCGGAATCCCGCATCGACTGAGACGGCCGAGAAGGACCCGCGCACGAAGAGCGCGGCGGCCGTGAGCAGGGCCAGCGAGACGGCGAGTTGGACGACCACCAGGGCGTTGCGGACGGACATTCCCCGCGCGCCGTCCTTCCCATGGCCGGCGTGGCCCTTCAAGTGGGCGAGGTTGTCGTGCCGGGCAAACCCGATGGCCGGGGCCAGGCCGCACGCAAGGCCGCCGAGCAGCGAGAAGGCGAGCGTTGCCGCCAACAGACGCCGGTCAGGTGTCGCGTCGAACACGAGGACAAACGGCAGCGAGCCGGCAACCGTCGAGGCGATCAGCCGTGTCGCGGCCACCGACAGCGCCAGGCCGACGGCCGCGCCGCCGCAAGCCAGCAGCGCGGACTCGATGGCGAGCAGCCGGAGGATCCGCCAGCGGCCGCTGCCAAGCGCCGTCCTGACCGCCAGCTCGCGGCGTCGCGCCGTGCCCCGCGCAAAGAGCATGTTGGCGAGGTTGACCCCGGCGATGAGCAGTACGCAACCGGCGACACCGGCCAGGAAGAGCATGACGAGCGCCACCTCCGAATCACCGGACGGGCCGGCTCCGATCGAAAGCCTGGAAAGCGACCCGACCGTGATCTCCGGCGCGGCTCGATAGCGGGCGTCGGCGTGTCCCAGTTCGGCAGCCACGCCGGCAAGTGCCGCTGTTGCGGCCTCGCGCCGCACCGCCTTCGGCAACCGTCCGACCAGCGCGAGCCGAGGCCGGTCGCGCGACGCCAGGCAGTCTCCGACGGCGTTCGCCGCGGTTGGCCCGGTGATCGTGCAGGCGCCGAGGGGCAACCAAATCTCAGGAGTGAACAGGGCAGTTGCGCCGCTGAAACCGGCGGGTGCGACGCCGACAATCACGATGTCGCGCCCGTTGATCTTCACCGTCGCGCCGAGACGGCGCCGTTCGCCAAGCGACCGCCAGTAGCTGTCGCTGACGATCGCCACCTCACCGCCGCGTTCCTCATCGAGGCGGAAGTCGCGCCCGAGCGCGGGGCGTACTCCAAGCGTTGCGAAGTAGTTGGCCGAAACGAGACCGGCAAAAGCGCGCCGCGACGTGCCCCCCTCGGTCACGCCAACCGAGGTCTGCTGATGGGCGAGGATCGAGGAGAGGACGCCCGGATGACGGCGCAGCGTGTCGTACTCGCTGTAGGTGAAGTGACGGTAGGCCCAGGTCGCAACGCCGGCGTCTCCCGGCGGCGCCGCTTCGCCGGGGGGCAGCCGGTCGCGAAGGTAGAGGCCGGAAAGTTCCTCGCCGCGCGAACCGAGCGGCTTCAACAGCAGCGCGTTCACGACAGAGAAGACCGCGCAGTTCAGCCCAATGGCCACGCCGAGGACGAGCACGGCAGTAACCGTGAACCCCGGCGAGCGAAGGAGTGCCCGGCAGCCGAATCGAAAATCGTCGAGGACGGATGACATGCTTCGCTCCGTGGCCGGGGGCCGGCTCTACCGGAGAGAACGCACGTCACCTTGTTGCGGTTCCGTGGGAGGAGCGAATAGAGGCGCAGGGCGCTCAGCGCTCCTTGATGAACGTCCGGTTCTCCAACTCGCGGAACGCCTGCCGCAGTTCGGCTTCGGTGTTCATCACGATTGGTCCATACCACGCGACCGGCTCCTCGATCGGCTTGCCGGACACGAGGAGGAAGCGGATGCCCTCCTCTCCGGCCTGCACCACCACTTCGTCCCCGGTGTCGAACAGGACGAGCGAGCGATTGCCGGCCTCGTACCGGGTCGGTCCCGTGCCCCCTCCGTCCACCGGCTCGGTGAGCACCGCCTGCGGCCCGGACGCATCGCGGAAGGTGCCAGAGCCGGCGAAGACGTATGCGAAGGCACGGCGCGAGGTTTCCACCGCGAGCCGCTTGCGCTGGTTGGGAGGCACGCTGACGTCGAGATAGCGCGGATCCGCCGCCACCCCTTCGACCGGCCCGGTCTTTCCCCAGAACGTCCCGCAGACGACGCGCACCTTCGTGCCGTCGTCGTCCACGACCTCCGGCACCGCGCTCGATGGGACGTCCTGGTATCGCGGCCGCGTCATCTTGAGCGACGAAGGCAGGTTGGCCCAGAGCTGGAAGCCGTGCATCCGTCCGGTGTCGTCGCCCTTCGGCATTTCCTGGTGGAGGATCCCGCTGCCGGCGGTCATCCACTGGACGTCGCCCGCACCGAGCTTGCCGCTGTTGCCGAGGCTGTCGCCGTGCTCGACGGTGCCGGCCAGGACGTAGGTGATCGTCTCGATCCCGCGGTGCGGATGCCAGGGGAAGCCGGCGAGGTAGTCCTCGGGCCGCTCGTTCCTCAGGTCGTCGAGCAGGAGAAAGGGGTCGAACTCGCCGGGATCGCCGAAGCCGAAGGCACGGCGAAGCCTGACGCCGGCGCCCTCGAGGGCGGGAACTGCCTGGACCATTCGCTTGACGGGTCGGATCGACACGGGTGCTCCTGTCGTTGGGAAGGACTCCCCTTAAGACGACAGAAAGGGGCGGGAGGATCCACGGCGTCGAGCGTCGACCGTCGAGCGTTGAGCGCTCACGGGCCGCCCAGCGTCGCGCAGCGTGGGAGGCCAATCTCAACGCTGAACGCTAGACGCTGAACGCTAAACGCCGTACGCCTGCCTGGAACTCGGCCAGCCGCTCCACCACGACCCTGAGCTTCTCGGTCGGCGGCAGGATCGTGGTTCGGAAGTGAGCCGTGCCGGGGAGCTGACCGAAGCCGGAACCGGGCACCACGCAGATGCCCGTCTGCTCCAACAGGTCCATGCAGGTACTGCACGTCGGTCTTTCCCGGAGGCAGCGTGATCTTCGGGAAGGCGTACATCGCTCCCGACACGACGTTGCAGTGGATGCCGGGAATCCTGTTGAGGCCCTCCGCGAGCAGTTGGGCGCGCGCTCGGAGTTCGCCCAGGATCGCATCGCGTTCCTCGGCGTAGCGGGCGTATGACGGTTCGCCCGGTTTCGGCGGGTGGACCATGCAGTAGGTCGCCACCTGCCCCGTGAGGTTTGCGCAGAGCGCGATCGACTGCAGCTTGGTCACCTGCGCGACGACGTCCTCCGGGATGTTGCGGAGCTCCATGTAGCCGCCGCGCTGACCGCACTCGCCGAGGAACCCCTTCGAGCAGGAGTGGAAGCTGAAGAGGCTGACGTCCCGCTCCTGCTTTTCGTTCATCACCCGGGCGAACGAGAAGAAATGATCGCCGCGGAGGTACACGTTCTCCTGGTAGACCTCGTCGGCCAGGATCGCCAGGTCGTGCTCCTTGGCGAAGTCGATGATCATCGCAATGTTCGCGCAGTCCAGCACGGACCCGGTCGGGTTCCCCGGGTTGAGGACGCAGATGGCCTTGACCTTGATGCCGTCGCGCCTCGCGGCCTGGTAACTCTCCTCCAGCCTCTGCCGGCTCAGCTTCCAGTCGCGCCCCTCGTCCAGGTAGTAACCGACCTGCCGGCCCTCGTAGAGCGTGATCGTTGCGCTGTAGAGGGGGTACTGCGGGATCGGGATCATGATCGCGTCCCGCGGGCTGCTGATGAGGATCCGGAGCGCTGTCTGCACGCCCTTCGAGGCGCCGTCCGTCAGGTAAATCGCCTCCGGATCGGTGGCGATGCCGTCGCGCTCGCGAATGAAGGCTGCCACCGCCTCCCGGATGAACCGCACGCCCTTGCTGTCGGAATACGCGCCGAGGCCATGGCGGGTGCCCTTGAGTACCGCGCGAGCCGTGGCGATCACATCATCGGGAAAGGCGGCCGGGGCGAGCTCCATCAGGTTGGGATACTGGCAGAGGGCGAGCACCTGGCGCAGGTAGGTGAGCGGCTTCTGCTCGAGCGCCTGCGGGTTGCCGATGTTGCAGTAGATGATCTCGCGCCCCTCGCGCTCCAGTTCCTGCGCGCGCGCGACGATGGGACCGCGCACCGCGTACTCCGTGCGCAGGACAGCCGTACCGAGGGTATCGAGTCGAATGGCCATGCCGGGTTCCTTGGGGAGGGCGCGGGGGCGAGTCGGCCAATTGTCCTACACGCGCCGCCGGGTGTCCAATTGACGACGGTCGCGACCTCTACTTCAGCTGCAGCTCGATGACCGGGATTTCCGTGTCGGGCTTCAACACCGGGAGCCGCAGCACCAGGTCGCCCGCGCGGCCGTCTTCGGCGATCCACGTCGTGTCCTTCCGCGTGCTCATGCGGACCTCCGACGCGTCGTGAAGCAGCTGCGCGTACTTCACCTTGTCCCCGTACCCTTCGAGCACCATTTCACCCATAGGCCACGCGAGCAGGTGCACGTACAGCTTGTTGGTCTTCGGGTTGAACGTGAGGAGCGTGTTGGCCGGGGCCTTGAAGCCGGCCGGCGCCTGCGTGCACCCGTAGATCGACGGCGAGTTCACCTTCATCCAGCGGCCGAACGCCTGCAGCCGGTCGAGGGCGCGCTGGTCGAAGGTGCCGCGGGCGGTCGGGCCGACGTTCATCAGCAGGTTGCCGCCCTTGCTCACCGAGTCGACGAGCAGCTCGATCAGCTGCGCGGGGCTCTTCCAGCTCGTCTCGTCGCGGTAGTACCCCCACGATCCGGAGAACGTCTGGCAGGTCTCCCACGGCACGCGCACGCCGTTCATCGTCACCCACTCGCGCGGCTTGAACTGCTCGGGCGTGCGGAAGTCCCATCCCCCGGGAACGTCCATCAGGTCGAGCCGGTCGTTCACGATGATCTGCGGCTGCAGCTCGCGCACCATCTTCAGCAGGCCCACCGAGTCCCAGTCGTCGCGGCCCTTGCCGTGCTTGGCCGAGGTGAACGAGAAGTCGAGCCAGATCACGTCAATCGTGCCGTAGTTGGTGAGCAGCTCGCGGACCTGGTCCTTGAGGTATTGGCGGTACACTGCCATGTCGCGGCCCTTGTTCAGCCGGTCGTACTCCTCGTCGGTGGTCGCGCTCTGCGGGTGGTTGCGATCGATGGTGTAGGAGGGGTGGTGCCAGTCGAGCAGCGAGTAGTAGAACCCCACCTTGAGCCCCTCGGCCCGGAACGCGTCCACCCATTGCTTGAGGAGATCGCGCTTCGCCGGCGTGTTCGTCGCCTTGTAGTCGGTGAACTTCGAGTCGAACAGGCAGAAGCCCTCGTGGTGCTTCGACGTGATGACGGCGTACTTCATCCCCGCCTGACGGGCCTGTCGTGCCCACTCGCGCGGCTCGTAGAGATCGGGGTTGAAGGCGTCGAAGTACTTCTGGTAGTCGGCGTCGGTCATCCGCTCGTTCTTCTTCACCCACTCGTGGCGCGCGGGCTGAGCGTACAGGCCCCAGTGGATGAACATGCCGAAGCGGGCGTCGGTCCACCACTGCAGCCGCGCCTCCTTCTTGGCCGCGGTCTCCGCGGGCAATTGAGGGGCGGGACGATCGGCGGCCGTCAGCACGCCGACACACAGCGCCAGCACCATCGCGGACAGGCAGGCACGCATGGAAGTCCTCCGTGGCAGGGTGGCTGAACGGGCGCCGATAACACGCACCCGCGGGGATTATAGACCGAGCGTCGAGCGCCATGCGTCGAGCGTCACACCTCCGTCGTTCTGCACTCGCGTGCGCTGAACGCCCGACGGTCGACGCTCAACTGATGTCCCGTACGCCCCGATCGTGAATCATCGCCAGCAGTACCGGCACGAAGACCAGCGTGATCACGGTCGAAACGGACAGGCCGCCGATGACGGCGATCGCCAGCGGTTTCTGCATCTCCGCGCCGGCGCCAATGCCGAGCGCGAGCGGCAGCAGCCCGAACAACGTGCACAGCGTGGTCATCAGGATCGGACGAAGTCGCACCGCCCCCGCCTGCGCCAGCGCCTCCATCCGGTTCGGTTCCCTCTCGGAAATGATGTCCGCGTAGTCCACGAGGATGATCCCGTTCTTCACGATGAGACCGACGAGCAGGATGAGGCCCATGAACGAGGAGACATTCAGCGGAGTCCTCGTGATCAGCAGCAGCCCGAACGCGCCCACGAGCGAGAGTGGCGCCGCCGACAGGATCACCAGCGAGGACGTGAAGCGCTTGAACTGCGCCACGAGCACGCCGAACACGAGCAGGATGGCCAGCGCCATGACGATCAGGAGCGACTTGAACGACGCCTGCTGGCTCTCGTAGAGCCCGCCCACCTGCCAGGAGTAGCCGAGCGGCGGCGGATTGGCTGCCATCATGGCGCGCAGGTCGGCAACCGCGCTGCCCAGGCCGCGCCCCTCCAGGCGAGCGGTCACGGGGACCATCTGCTTCAAGTCCTCCCGGTGGAGTTCCTGTTCGCCCTCGACGGTCGACAGCGCCGCGGTGGCCGACAGCGGCACGATGACACCGGCCGAGTTCGTGAGCGGGAAGTCGCGCACCCAGTCGTAGTCGAAACGGTAGCGATCGGGGAACCGCACCCGGACGTCCACGAGCCGGTCGCCTCGCCGGAACGCGGTCGCAACGTTGCCGAGCAGGCCCGTCGCGAGCTGCCCGGACACCTGGTCCACGGTGAAGCCCGCCTTGGCCGCGCGCGTGGGGTCGATGCGCAGGTCCAGCTCGGGGTTCCCGCGCTGGGGCGCGACGACGTCCACCACGCCGTCGATCTGCTTCATCCGCTGCGCCACCTGTTCCGCCAGCCGTGCGAGCGTCGGCAGGTCGTCGCCGAAGATCTTCACCTCGATCGGCTCGGGGTTCCCTTCCAGGTCGCCGAGCATGTCCTGCAACAACTGCACGAACTCCACGGTCGTGCCCGCGAGCTCCTTTTCGAAGGTGCCGCGGAGATCCTCGATGACCTCCTCGGAACTGCGGGCCCGCTGGGACCGGGGCTTCAGCCGGACGACGATGTCGCCGGTGTTCTGGGCGGTGGCGAACAGGCCCAACTCAGCCCCGGTGCGCCGCGCGAATCCGGCGACCTCGGGGGTCGCGTTGAGGACCTTCTCGATACGACCGACCATCCGGTCGGTCTCCGGCAGCGATGTGCCGGCCGGCGTCCAGTAGTCGAGGACGAAGCCTCCTTCGTCCATCTCGGGCAGGAACCCGGTCTCGAGGTTGAGGAAGCACACGACGCCGACGCCCGCAAAGAGGAGGGTGACGAGCACCACGAGGACCGGCCGGCGCAGCGCGCGCCGAAGCACCGCCTGGTAGCGGATGGAGAGCCAGTCGAGGTGCGCGGAGTGCTCGCGGCGGTCGCGCAGGAAGCGCGCCGACGCGTTCGGGATGAACAACAGCGCGTAGACGAGCGACAGGAGCACGGCGGCGGCCAGCGTGAGCGACAGCGCGGAGAAGAACTGCCCGACGACGCCCTGGAGCAGGCCCAGCGGAACGAAGACGACCACCGTGGTCAGCGTCGAGCCGGTGACGGCCGCGATGAGCTCTTGTGTCCCGCGCTCCGCGGCGACCGCCACCGTCTCGCCGGCCGCGCGGTGCCGGTGGATGTTCTCGACGATGACGATCGCGTCGTCGATGACCAGTCCGATGGCGATGGCCAGGCCACCGAGCGACATGAGATTGACGGTCCCCCCGGTCAGGTGCAGGACCCAGAAGGTGCCGATGAGCGTGAGCGGGAGTGAGGTGGCCGCGATGAAGGTGACCCGCCAGTCGCGGAGGAAGAAGATCAGGACGAGGACGGCCAGGAACCCGCCGATGAGGATCGCGTCGCGCACGTTCGCGACCGCCGACTTCACGAATTCCGCCAGGTCGTAGACGACCTTCCAGTGAACCATCGGCGGCAGCGACGAGGTGTGACTCTCGATGGCGGCGCGCGCGCCGTCCACGACGTCGATGATGTTGCCGCGGATCTGCCTCGAGACGCTCACGAGCGCCGCCGGCTTGCCGTCGCCGCTCACGAGCGTCGTCTTGTCCAGCACCCCCTCGCGGACCTCGGCGAGGTCGCGCACGTAGATCGGTGTCTGTTCCTTGAACGCGACCACCACGTCGCGCACCTGGTCGAGGTTGGTCAGCTCCGCTGTCGCGAGGACCAGGTACTGACGGTAGTCCTTGGGCAGGCGGCCGACCGAGTTGACCTGGTTGGTCGCCTTGAGCGCGTCGGCTACCTGGTCGATCGTCAGCTTCGCGGCGGTCAGGCGCTGGGGATCGACCAGCACCGAGATCTCGCGCTCCTCGCTCGCGAGGACCTCCACGTTCGAGACGCCGGGCACGCGGCTCAGCAGCGGCCGCACGTCGAACTCCGCGAGGTCGCGCAGGTCCCTGGCCGGCACGCCGCCGGTGAGGTTGATCATGAAGATCGGGAACAGCGAGGGTGTCATCCGCTCGACCTGGAGCTCGGTGCGATCGGGCAGCGAGGCCTTCACCTCGTCCACCTTGCCCTGCATCAACTGCAGGCCGTAGCGCATGTCGGCATCGGCGTTGAACAGCACCGAGATCTCGGTGGCGCCGCGGATCGTTTTCGAGCGGACGCGGCGGACGCCGAGAACGGCGCGGGCGGCCTCCTCCAGCGGTCGCGTCACCGCCAGCTGCATCAGGCGCGGCGAGAGGTCGCCCGACTTGGCGACAATCACGATGCGGGGGAACTCGACCTCGGGATAGATGCTGCTCGGCAGGCTGCCCATCGAATAGAAGCCCGCCGCCGTGAGCAGGACAACCGCGAGGAGGATCGCCCTCGCGTTCCTGGACGCAAAGCCGGCGACGTTCATGACGTCTTCCCCAGCTTCGCCTTCTCGCCCAGGCCGTGGACGGCGGAGGTCAGGACCGCCTGCCCCTCGCTGACGCCCGACACCAGTTCGACCGCCTCGGGCGTCTCGAGCCCGACGGTCACGGGCGTGCGCTGCGCGACCCCGTTGGTGACGACGTAGACAGCCGACTCGCCGGCCTCGTTCTTGGCCAGCGCGGCCGGCGGCACGGTGAGCGCGCCCTTGCGTTCGCCGATCGCCACGCGCGCCTGAGCGAACATCCCGACCTTCAGCCGCCTCCCTGGGTTCGCCACGCGGATGCGCGCCGTGGCGGCGTTGGTGGCCGGGTCGACCGCGGGTGCGATCGCGACCACCTCGCCGGTCAGCCGTTGATCGGTGCCTTCGATCCCGATCTCCGCCCTCTGGCCGACGCGCACGGCCGGCAGGCGATCGGCCGGCACGTTGGCGGCGAGCTCCACCCGATCCAGGTTCGCCACCTGGAGGAGCGGCTGCGAGGCGGTGCCGTCCACCTGCTCGCCAACGTTCACGAGACGCTTCACGACCTGCCCGGAGATTGGCGACGTCACCTTGGTCCGCGTCACCTGCCGCTGCGCGGTGTCGAGTGCCGCCGCGGCCTGGTCCACAGCCGCCTGCGCCGCCGCTTCCTGGTTGCGCGCGTCCTCGACTTCCTTGCCGGCCGCGATGCCGCGCTCGAACAGGCGCTGCGTCCGTTCGAGGTTGAGTTTCGCGTTCTCGAGGCCGGCCTTCGCCTGGGCCGCGGCGGCTGTCGCCTGACGGAGTTGATCCTCGAGCGGGCGCGGATCGAGCTCCGCTACCACCTGGCCGGCCGCAACCGAATCGCCCTCGGCGGCCTTCATCGAGATCACGCGGCCTGGAACGAGGCTGCTGATGCGGACGTCCTCGTTCGGGACGGCGGCAATGGCGCCGCGCACGGTGAGCCCCTCGACCAGGTCCTGGCGCGTCACCCTGCCCACGTCGGCCGTGATCGTCGGGACCGCCTCCGCCTCGCCCTCCTCGGTTCCCGCCTGGCGGCCACAGCCGGCGGCCGCGGCCGAGAGAGCCAGTGCGAGCGCCACGGCCGTCACCGGCAGCTGCGCGCGGCCCTGAGCCTTGAGCCCTGAGCCTTGAGCCTTCTTATTGAATCGCAGCACCGATGACCTCCTCCAGGTCCGCGACCGCCGACTGATAGTCCACGAGCGCCTGCAGGTACTCGCGCCGCACATCGCGCAGCGCGCGCTGCGCCTCGATGAGCGCGAGGACCGTGTTGCGCCCGAGCTTGTAGCTTTCCTCGGCGAGGGTGGCCAGTTCCGTCGCCGCCGGGACGACCGTCTTCCGGTACGAATCCAGCTGGCGGCCGAGCGCCTCGATGCGGGCGACGGCGGAAAAGACGCCGTTCTCGACGGTCCGGCGGATCGCGTCGCGGCGCGCGTGGATCTGCGACAGCGTGGCGTTCGCCTCCGCGATCTCGCCGCCGTTCCGGTTGAAGAGCGGGATCGCGAGGCTGACGCCGCCCGCAAGGCCCGCCTGGAACTCGCCCGGCGCGTCGAACACGCCGCCGATCGAGAAGGTTGGCGTCGGGACGCGCTCGGCCTTCAGGAGGCTCACGCGCCGCACCTCGACGGCAGCTTCCTGTTCGGCGGCGAGGAGGTCGGTGTTGGACGCGACCGCCAGGGACGTCGCGCCGGCGACGTTCGGAACGGCGCCGGCGTCCCCGAGGTTCCCGGTCACCGACACGGCCTGGCCCGCCGGCTGGTTGAGCACGGCATTGAGATCGGCCTGCGCCGCGGCGCGCGTCGATCGCGCGAGATCGAGATCGGCCGTTGCCCGAGCCACGCCGAGTTCCGCCGCGAGCACGTCGAGCCGCGGCGCGGCCCCCTCCTCGAAGCGGGCCTGCGTCACCTGGCGCAGGCGCTCGACGAGCGCCACGATCTCTTCCGCCAGCCGAACGCGTTCGTCGGCCGCGAGCAGGCCGTAGAACGACTGCCGCAGGTTGCGGCGGAGCGTGCGCATCTCGATGCGAACGTCGAGGTCGGCCTGCGCCGCCTCTGTCTGGGCCAGCTCGATGCGGCGCCCACGCCTCCCGCCGATCTCGACCGGGATGTTGAACGTGAGGACTTCGTGCGGCACGTCGCGGCTCGCCTCGAAGGCGACGTCGGGGTTCTGGTACTGCTTCGCAATCCTGATCTGCGCCTCGCGGATCGCCTTCTGGCGGCGCGCCGCCTCGAGGCCGAGATTGCGCGCCGCCGCCAGCTCGAAGGCAGCCTGGAAGGTAAGGGGCACATCCTGCGCCGGCGCCGCGGCCGCCGCGGCGAGCGACAGCGCGATGGCCGCCCCGATCATCTTCGTGTGCACCGCCAGCGTCCTTTCGATGGGCGTCACCTGGGGACTATCCGACCTTCTCGTACACCACGACCCTGAACGACCCAGGCGCCATCTGCGGACGGCCCGGTTTTCCGTCGGCGCCGGGCGCGCCGGGCTGGTAGTCGGCGGCGGCAATGTACAGCTTGTGCGTCTTCGGGTCGAGGGTCATCGTGCGCGATCGCGGCGGCGTGGCGAGCTTCTGCACGAGCGCCAGCTTGCCGCCGTCCACCTTCGCCACCGTCAGCGTGCCGTCGCTGCTCGATGCGAAGGCGAGGCCCGTGCCCGGGTCGAAGCCGTTTGCATCCACCCCCGCCCCGATGGGCAGCGTCGACAGGATCTTCCCGTTGGTGCTGTCCATCATGACCATCATGTTGTTGCTGCAGCCGATGAACAGGCGATGGTTGGCGAGGTCGATCGCCATCCCCGATGCTTCCTCGCCCGGGGCAATCGGCCACGTCTCGACCACCTTGTGGGTGGCGGTGTCGATGACGACTACCTGGCTCGTATCCTCGATATTGTTGTAGATCCGCCCCGCCTTGACGTCCACGACGGCGAACTCCGGTTTGCCAGGCAGCGGGATCGTCGACTTGACGGTTCCGGTGGTCGCGTCGAAGACCGTCGCCGACTTGCCGCGGCCGTTGAAGGTGTAGACCTCCTTGTGCTGCGGCTCGTACAGGATGCAGTCCGGGTTCGGCCCCGTATCGACCTTGGAGGCGATCTGCAGCGTCTTCAGGTCGACGATCGCGGCCTTCGACTCCTGGCCGTCGCTCACGAACCCTTTCCCGAGGTCCGGAGCGACCGCGAGGCCGTGCACGCCCGGCGTCGGAGCCACCTCGCCGACCACCGTCTCCTTGTCGAGATCGATGACCACCACCTTGGTGGCGTGCGACACGTAGAGGCGTCGCGCGCCGGAATCGACCGACAGGTAGTCCCAGCCGCCCTCGCCCCCGATCTGAATCACCTTCGACTGCTTGTAAGGGGCGTCCGCTGCCCTGGCCGTCACCTGCCACGCGGCGAGCGCCAGGCCCGACACGGCAATGGATGCGATCACGAGTTGCGTTCTCTTCATATCAGCCTGTCCTTCGTTCCATTCATCCCTGCGCGACATGTCCGCCGTGTACCGGCACGCGTCGATCAGCGCCCCGCCGTCCGTCCGACCAGGAGGAGCGAGCCGTCCTGCACGAGCCCGACGCCGGGCGCGTACACCTTGAACTCTCTCGCCCCGGGTTCGATCGGTGTCGTCTCTAGCGTCTTCAGGCAGCGATCGAAGGCGCCGGCCGGGGTCTCGAGAGAGGCCGTGACGCTGACGACCGCCGCCCGATCCATGGCCACGTTCGGCGCCATTTCCTGGTAGTACCGCAGGCCGATGGCCGGCTTGCCCGGCATCATCAGGCCGAACCGGGCCCCGTTTTGCCCGTGCAGCCACGCGCCCTCGTGGCCCACCACCTTGCCGTGCTCATAGATGTCCACCTCCTCGCCGAAGTAATACACGACGCTCGATCGCGACGCCCTTCGAGCCGATGCGGTCGAGCGAGTGCGAAGGGGTGTCGGGGAAGACGTGTGGCGTCTGCGTCGCCGGTAACGGACATTGGGCATCCGTCCGTTACGCGGGTGACCAGGGTGTGGTTCCGATTCTGGCTGCGCATGCAGACCGAGCCTGCAAGGTTGCCCCACGGCGCCCTCGGCGTACTCCGTTTCGAAGAAGAACCGCCCGTGATAACCGAACTCCCGCTGTCTCACTGGAATTGGACGGCGGAAAACTCCACCGTCCCGACGCGGAAGGCATATGGGCCGGGGAATCCCACTGTGCGGATTTGGAACTCCTCGACGGGAGCGCACCGCTTGATGCCGTCGACGAGATCCGTTTCGGCGCGGGGAGCTTCGTAGAAGCTGCCGAAAAGGCTCTCGAGTTCTGGAGAGACCGCAAAGCCGAGTTCAGCCATGGACGGAACGAAGCGATACCGCCCCACGACTCCGTTCGCCAGCTTGACGTCGATCATCAGGAACGGCGGCCTCACGAAGTTCAGCAGCCTGCCGCTGACGGTCTGGGAGAGATGAATCCGCGCGAGAGTCAGGGTGCCCTCCACATGGGGGACCGACACCGCCCGCCCTCCCACAGACACCGAGGTCGACGTCAGTGGGCGCTCGACTGCCCTCCGGGGCGCACCGCGGCGGCGAAGATGGAGCACTCCGTTCGCCCGGTCAACGGGATCGTAGCGTGAAAGCAGCTCCACGACCGAGGGCCCTAGGGCCAGCGTCGGCAGGCGACCGTCGATGTCGCCGAGCAGAAACAGCAGGTGAACCGGCGCGTTGGGACCCCGCCAATGTTCGAGGTCCAGTCGCTGAAGGTATGGGGAATAAGCGACCTGCGCCTGCATGGTTGGCCGCGGCTGATACGCGAGGCCCGCGGCAATGATAGGGCCGAGGTCGAAGGGATAGGCGTCCACCGTCTCGCTGCCGATCCGCAGGTCCCGCACAGCGATGGCCTGGAGGGCTGCCACTCGCTCTCTCTTGAAGCGCCGCACCTTGGCCGGGTCCGCCCAGCCAAGCAAGGATCCGACCGATCGAACCTTCGCCGCCGCCAGAACGGAAAGGCGCGAGGACAGTTGCGTAGGACGTGGGTCACGCCACAATGGCGGATATTCGGCGACAAGCACGAACAGGGCACACGCCGCAACCGCAAGAGCGACTTCGCGCCGCCGCAGGCCGGCATCCCCGCCGCCACGAGAGGATCCCGCAACAAGCAGCGTGATTGGCAGGCTCACCAGCAGGGCATTCCAGCCGATGTAGAAATGGCCTCCGTCCGCTCGGACGTACGACGCGTGGTACAACGCCAGGAAGACCCAGAGCCAGCCCACGCCGAGAAGCAGCGGGGTCAGCCACATGTACCCGCGCTGAAGGCGCGATACCCAGCCTGCCCGCGCGTCGGCGAACAGGACTGCAGCCAAAGCCCCCGAACAAGCGACGAAGGCGAGTTGCCCTCCGAGAGGCAAGACCGTCCGAGGCGAGTTCACCGCAACAGAGAAGAAGGCCGAGATCTCGTACCCGTTTCTGAGGTACCGGGGAAGGCTCGCGAGCGGCTGGCCCGCGACGGAGAAGCCCGCCACGACCGCGGCGAGAAGCGCCAGGGTCTGAAGCGGCCACGACCGCTTCGTGACGACCGCGCGGACATCGGCGAGCACAAGGAGAGGCAGCGCAACGAATAGTACGGACCATTTTGCGAGCGCCAAGACGCCGATGATGAACGCGCCGATGACGCCCGGCAGCCGCCTGTCGAGGACGCCTAGCATGAACGTGCTGAAGACCGCGGCAAACACGAACGGGTCAGGGAGGTAGACCAGCCGGTTGCAGGCGAGGCAGAGCATCAGTACCGAGGACGAAGCACGAGCCCCATCGCAAATGAACCGCCGGCCACAGCGCGATGAGGGTCGTCAGGACCTGGAAGACGATCGAGAGGCAGTAGGTCCGGGGATGAAAGAGCCCAGAGATCAGAAAACTCAACGGACCGTATGTGTTGATCAGATACCGGCCGAAGTCGGTACCCTTGAGGAGGCCGTCTTGCTGTGCGAGCATGCACGACGAGTCCAAGCCGCTGTCGGCCAGACCCAGTTCACGAAACAGCAGACCGCAGGCAAACACCAGGAGCAGCGTTTTCAACATGATCTGCGCCGCCTTCGGCGTCAGCATTCCCCTCAGGGGAGCGAGTTGCACTGATGTCCTCCGTTGTCAGGGCAAGGAGCACGGATTCTACCACCCACGGAACGCAGAACCCGGACACGCGCGGTCAGCGCCCAAGCTGGGCCGCTTGACACTCATGAACCGCAGTTACAGCATCGGGCGATGGTGATTCCTCGCGAGATGAACACTAAGCCTCCCTCTGACCCGCTTTGACGATGCTGCAGATGCCGGCTGAACACGCCCCAGTTCTCGTGGGTCAAATCGCCCTGCCCGCAGCCGCAGCCCGTGCCGCCCCTCTACAGACCGGAGGTGGCTGCCGAGGCCATCTACTACGCGGCCAACACCGCCGGCGCGATATCACGTGGGCTTGCCGACCGTGAAGGCGATCATCGGAAAAAGTGGCCGCGGGCTACGCGGACCATTACCTGGCGAAGATGGGATACGACGCGCAACAGTACGACGGCGCGGTGAGCCCCGATCTTGCGACAACTTGTACGCGCCGGTGCCGGGGACCATGGCGCGCGCGGCGATTTCGGCGCCCGCGCCGCTTCGTTCAGCCCCGGATACGCACCGCCGGTGGCTGGCGGGCGGCCGGGGTCATCGGTCTCGTTGGCGCCGCCGTCCTTGGCCTGAAGAGATAGCGCCGGGTGCCGAGGCCTGAGTGCCGGGAGCCGACGTGGGCGGAGTGCTGGGTGCTGAATGCTGGTTCGTCCAGGATCCGCGTGCCGAGCGGCGATGACGCGGTCGCTGACGGCGTGCTGCCGGGGATTTCGAGTGTCGCCTGGATGGCCGACAGGAAGGTATCCGCCATCTTCTGGTAGCCGGCGGTCGTCAGGTGCAGGCCATCCGGGCCCACGTAGGACGCGACGTCCGCGGACAGCGCCGCGTTCGTGTCGACGAGCGTAGCGGCGCGCAGCGCCGCGATGGACTTCATCTGGCTGTTGTACGTTCCGACGAGCCCGGCGCCGCCCGCGCGTACGCCGCCGGGTCGTTGAGGCGGGAGCGTCGCGAGGAACACGGTGGCGCCGGCTCCCTTGGCGTTGACCACCATCTGATCCATGTTGCGCGACGCGGGAGCAATCATCGTGGAGTCGCCTCCCGAGAGATCGTTCGCCCCCTCCATCAACAGCAGCACTTCCGGACGCTGAGTCGTGAGCAGCCCCTGCAGGCGAACGACTCCCGCGGAGGTCGTTTCCCCGCCAAGTCCCTGCCGCGACATCGTCGGCGCCTGCGCGGTGTACCGCGCCACGAGCAGCGAGTACAAGACGTCCGGGTACGATCCGGGGAAGTTGGCCAGCTTGAAGAGCGGGCCAACGCTCGACTGCTTGCCCTCGGTCAGGCTGTCGCCGAACGCCATGAACTTCGTCAGTTTCAGCCTCGCCGGAACGCTCACCTTCACCGAAAAGCCGCAGGTTGCGGTCCGGCTCGAGGCGTCGGTGGCCGTGCACGTGACGGCAGTGCTGCCCGGTTGAAACGACGAACCGGACGGCGGCGCGCAGACGACGTTGACCGGGGTGGACCCGCCTACCGCCGTCGGCACCGTGTAGGTCACGGGTACCGAGCTACCGTCGTTCGAGACGGCGGAGATGTCGGCCGGGCAGGTGATGGTCGGCCCCACGGGTGGCGGAGTCGGGCCCTCGGGCGACGAGCACGCCGCGGCCGTCAGGATCAGCAGCGGAAGGCCGGCGGCAAGGGCGGCGGGCCGCCAGCACGGTGTTAATCGGGTCATCGCCTTATCGACGAGCAGGGCTGAAGCCTTGCTCCACCGGTCTCGCGGCGGTGGGGCAGGCGCCGAGGCCTGCCGTAGCAGTGTAGCAGAGGCGGGTAAATCCTCGGCGTTTTCGTCCATGACAGGCGTCGGGGCCGCTGGTCCTCTATGGTGTGGCCGGAACCAGGAGCGCGCCATCTCCACTCTGCTGCGCAGGATCTCCGCTTTTCCAGATCATGGGCGAGCGGATCGTCCCGCCGTCGGCCGTTCTCGGCCGCCGACGTTTGCCGGCCAGCGCGTCGTCGTCGTGAGCGCGAACACATGCGATTCGCCGTGTATCAACGTCGGTCGCCGTCCTCGTGGTCGCGGACGCCCTCGCGGCGAGCTACGTGCGCGCGCGGGGGCGTCCACGCCTCGATCACCTGCGAACGCTGCGCGACGGTGACCGCGACAGCCATCGGCCGGCCACGGCAGGTCGCTTGCATGCTTACTCGCTTTTCTCCATCCTGGCGAGCGCCTGGCATGCTCAGCGTTGGCCGCTATCAGCTGATCGAGACCCTCGGCGAGGGCGGCATGGGGGTCGTCTACAAAGCGTTCGATCCGCTGATACGGCGGACTGTTGCGGTCAAGCTCATCGCTGCCCGCCTGGATGCCTCACCCGAACTCCGTCAGCGCTTCTTCTCGGAGGCGCGGGCCGCCGGTCAGCTCTCCCACCGGAACATTGTCACCATCTACGATCTCGGCGAGGACGACGGGCACCCGTACTTCGCGATGGAGTATCTCGAGGGCCGCAACCTCCGCGTCCGGATGCAGAGCTTCGAACGCATGAGCCTGGCCCGAAAGCTCGAAGTGATGAACCATGTGTGCGAGGGGCTTGCGTACGCGCACTCGAAGGGCGTCACGCACCGGGACGTCAAGCCGGCCAACATCTTCATCACCGACAGCGGCGAAGTGAAGGTGCTGGACTTCGGCCTGGCGCGCCTGCCGGCATCCGAACTCACACACAGCAAGACGCTGATAGGCACGCTCAACTACATGGCGCCGGAGCAGATCGCCGGCGAGAAGATCGATCAGCGCACCGACGTCTTCGCCGTGGGCGTGATCTTCTACGAGTTGCTCTCCGGGCGCAGTCCCTTCGAGGCCGACTCGGTCGCATCGCTCCTCAACAAGATCCTGCGAGACGAGCCGGAGCCCGTCAGCGCGATCGACCCGGGCATCCCGTCAGCGCTCAACGCCCTCGTCTCTCGCGCCATGGCCAAGGCGCGCGAGGATCGATACCAGAACCTCGGCGAACTCCTGATCGATCTCGCCGAGAGCCGGGCGCTCATCCGGAACTCAGACCCCGGCTCGGCGGGCATTCTCGACGTGACTCGCGAGGTGCCGAGCGGCGCCCGCGGACTCTCGCCGGGGAGTGGATCGTCGCCTTCGCGGCCTGCCTCCGATGCCGGCGTTGTCCCACCACGCGTCACTCCGATCCCCGCGGCGGCTGCGGGCTCGGGGGCGCCGGTAAGCGACGCG
The DNA here is from genome assembly GCA_963724775.1 of uncultured Acidobacteriota bacterium. Taxonomy (GTDB): domain Bacteria; phylum Acidobacteriota; class Vicinamibacteria; order Vicinamibacterales; family Fen-181; genus CAVRWB01. The sequence goes on along the minus strand of CAVRWB010000001.1, from coordinate 718,553 downwards.
GCGGCACCGCCACCGTCGCGGTTGCGGCAGTGGGCCCCGCTGCTGGTTGTCCTTCTGCTGTTGGCGGGAGCCGTTGCGGCCGCGACGCGGTTCGGGTGGCACCGGCAGGCGGCGGATGGCGGCACCGCGCAGCCGCCGGTTGCGGCCCGCCCGCCTGCGGCGGCGCCGCCCGATTCGCGCCGGGAGAGCCAACCGGGATTACCGGGCGGTGAACCGGTGGCGCAGGCGCGGGGCACCGGCGGAGGCGATCAGCCAGAGGAACGGATCCCGACGCGCACCGTACCCGGAAGTGGTGTCGCACCCCCGTCGCCGGGCCGCGCGGAGGCCGAAGCCGCGAGGGCTTCTCTGCACACGGCGTTGGCGAGTGCCGAAAGCGCGAACGCGAGGGAACTGGCGGCGTCGACGTACCGTTCCGCCTCGGAAAGCCAGGCCGCGGCGGCCGATTTGTTCAAGCGGCGGCAATACGGGCAAGCCATTGTCAAGACCCACGAAGCCAGCGGTCTCTTCCAGCGGGCGGAGATCGAGGCGCGGGCGGAGCAGGCACGGCGGGAGGAGCAGGCACGGCGTGAAGAGCAGGCACGGCGGGCGGAGCAGGCGCGCGTAAGCGTGCCGGATCCGCGGCCGCCCGAGCCAGAGGTCAAGCGCCCGGCCGCCGAGGCTGCCGCACCGCCTCCAGCCGCCTCGCGCCCGGTGGCGCCTCCCGATCCGCTGCCGGCGCCCAGCGTCTCTCCTGACGCCTCGGCGGCCTCCGAGCAATCTGCCATCCGCGAGGTCCTCACGAAATACGTGGAGGCGCTCGAGTCCCGCAATCTTCTGGCCCTCAAGCGCATCTGGCCCACTCTCTCGGGTGCGCAGGAGCGCGCGCTGCGAGACGAGTTCGATCACGCCAGCTCGATCGCCGTGGACCTTGGGGCCCCGTCGGTGGAAGCCGCCAACGGGACCGCGACCGTGACGTGCCGCCGCCGCTACGTGCTCGTGACACAGGACGGCCACCACCTCGAAAGCCGAACGACGAGCACGTTCAACCTGCGCCGGCACGACAAATCCTGGGTGATCGACGGCGTCCGCCACGATGCGCCCCGTTGAACCTGCACGCGCATGACTGTCGGGGCGGGCCCTCCTGGTTCGCCCACGTCTTCACGGAGGCCAGCATGACCCGCGCGATGGTGATGGTGATCCTCACAGCCACGGTCCTCCTGCCCGCCCGGGCAGAGGCGCAGTCCGGGGAACTCGCGTCGATCTTCGAATCGGTGTTTGGCCCGAGCGGGCTCAGGGTGGACAGCGAAGCGGTGCTGCCGGACGGCTCCACGCATTCGGCGCACTTCAACAGCGCGTTTCAATCCAACTTCACGCAGATCAACATCGCCCTGGCGAGCCAGTTGACCGCGTTGCCACTGCCGTCGCCGGCGTCAGGGTTCACGTACGCCTTCGACGCGGACACGGGTACCTTCGTTCGTTCAACGCAGAGCTTCGGTCCGATCCTGACGGATCGCGCGGAGACCATCGGCCGCGGCAGGTTTTCCTTCGGCTTCAGCTCTCAGTTCTTCTCGTTCGACACGCTGGAAGGGGCCGACCTGGCGAACTTGCCTGCGGTCTTCACCCACGACGACGCCCAACTGGGTGGGGGGCGGTCCGACGTCGTGACGACGGTGAACACGGTGGAGGCATCGGTCGCGCAGATGACCGCCGTCGCCTCGTACGGCATCACGAATCGGCTGGACGTCTCGCTGGCGGTGCCGGTCGTGAGCACGAAGCTGTCCGTTCGGTCGTTCGCCACGATCCAGCGGATCGGCACGGCCGACTCGCCCGCGGTCCACTTCTTCCGCGACCCGGAAGCTCCCGGCACGTATGGCACCCAGCGTCTCTTCGACGCTTCAGGCAGCGCTACCGGATTGGGCGACCTGATCCTGCGGTTGAAAGCGACCGTGCTGAGGGAGGCACAGCGCGGCCTCGCGGTTGGAGTGGACACGCGCTTCCCGAGCGGCGACGAGCGCAATCTCCTCGGGTCGGGCGCATTCGGTGTCAAGCCGTTCATGGCCTTCTCGGCCTCGGTCGGCCGGCTGTCGCCGCATGCGAACGTTGGCTACCAGTGGAACGGCGAGAGCGTGCTCGCGGGCAACGTTCAGACGGGCCGCAAGGCGAGGCTGCCGGGCCAACTCCTGTATGCCCTGGGATTGGACCTGGGCGTGCACCCCCGGCTGACGCTCGCACTCGATTTTCTCGGACAGCGCGTCTACAGCTCGCCGCGCCTCGAGTCCGGCGTCTTGACGACCGCACATGGCGAACAGTTCTCCGATATTTCGTTCATCACCGCCTCCTACTCGATCATGTCCGGCGCTGCGGGGTTCAAGGTCAACCTCGCTCAGCGCCTCCTCGGGATCTTCAACGTGCGTTTTCACCTTGGTTCGGGAGGCCTGGCCGACCGCGCGACGCCGCTCGTCGGATTGGAATACGGGTTTTGATGCGGCAGAGACGGCTGAGTAACGTTCACGACGAGGTGTAGGGGGAACGGACAGTCGGGGAGGGAGGTGGAATGAGGAATGAGGAATGAGGAATGTGGAATGTGGAATGGAATCTGAGGTTTGGATGCCAAGCGTCGAATGCGGAACACCGCTCTCGGGCATTCCACATTCACTATTCCACACTCACCATTCCTAAAGCGTCGGACCCGGCAGCCGCGGCACCTCGGTGTGAGGCGAGTGCACCTCGAAGAGGTTGCCGTCGCGATCAATCCCGTACGTAGCCAGCGCGGGGCTCACCTCGTCCCCCTCGAAGTCGGTCTTCGAGGGCCCACCCGGTTCGTCGCTGAGGTGGTCGTCGGCGGACGATGGGGTTGCGGAGGGCGGCACAATCCGCACGCCTCCATCCACGTAGTCACCGGCAATGCCCGCTTGCGCCAGTGCGTGGAGGGCGCCTCCCGGCACCCGGCCCGACGAGCCGAAGAGCAGACAACCGACGAGCGCCAGCGTCCCTCCCGACACTGCCAGAACCCGCGTCATGGTAATCGTGGTCACCGGACTCTCCCCCAGAGTGATCGTCCGGCGCTCAGGTTCCCCCGCCGCGGCCGCACGTTCACGTGACTTCTGAATGCCCTGCCTCGCCCCACTGCAATGGGGGTGCCAGTAAACGAGTCGTGTGAATCGTCGAGCGTTCGATGGCCCACGAGTTGCAGTTCCTTGCACCCGGAACCCTTATGTCTTTTGTCAGATTCAACTTGCGGCCCCTCCTCGAACGAGGAAAAGCGCTCGCGCGCGAGCACCGCCGGGCAGCGCTTGGCCGCGGCCATCATCCTTCTCGCGGCGTTGATCGTAAGCACGGTCGCCGCGGCGCGCTTCGCCGAGGACATCTTCACCGGCTTGCCCGGGCGCGAGCAGCTGAAGCACATGGGGCGGATGGCGCAGTCGACGACGCTGTTCGACGCCGCCGGCCGGCACGCGTTTACGCTCAGCAAGGAGGAGCGGATCGAGGTGCCCTTGGGCGCCGTGTCGCCCCGCCTCGTGAAGGCGCTGCTGTCGATCGAGGACCAGCGCTTCTTCGAGCACGGGGGCATCGATCCGATGCGGGTGTTTGGCGCCACCCTCCGCAACCTGCGCGAGGGCCGCGCGGTCCAGGGGGCGAGCACCATCACGCAGCAGCTGGCGCGGCAGACATTCCTGACGACGGACAAGACGATCAGGCGGAAGCTGCGCGAGGTCGTGCTCGCGGGGCGGATCGAGCGCATGTTCACGAAGCGGGAGATCCTCGAGCTGTATCTGAACAAGGTCTATTTCGGGGATGGCCTTTACGGGGCCGAGGCCGCGTCACGGGGCTATTTCGGCAAGCCGGCCGCGCAACTGACGATCGGCGAGGCCGCGCTCCTCGCCGGCCTGGTCAAGTCGCCTTCGGCTTACGCGCCGACCGTCAACCCGCAGCGAGCGGTCGCTCGCCGCAACGTCGTGCTGCAGCGGATGGTGGAGAGCAAAGCGATCTCGCGCCAGGAGTACGACCAGGCGCGCGCCGAGCCGCTGGCGCTCCACGATGGGCTGCAGCGCGACGAGGCGTGGGGGCAGCACTTCAAAGAGCAGGTTCGGCGGGAACTGATCGGGCGATTCGGGTACGACCGCGTCTACCAGGAGGGCCTGCGCGTCTACACGACGCTCGATCCGGTCCTGCAACGAAACGCCGAGGCGGCCGTGGCGAAGACGCTCGAGGAGATCGAGGCGAAGCGCGCTGCTCAGCGGAAGAAGGGGAAGCCGGCATCCGACGGGGCGGACGACTCGCTGCAGGCGGCTGTCGTGGCCATCGATCCGACGACGGGCTGGGTTCGCGCCATGGTCGGCGGGCGCAACTTTTCCGAGAGCACGTTCAACCGCGCGGTGCAGGCGCGCCGGCAGCCGGGTTCCGCGTTCAAGCCGTTCGTCTACGCCGCCGCGCTCGAGACAGGGTATACCCCGGCGACGCTGCTCGACCACCTGGACGATCCCGTCGTGACCGCCGAAGGGGACTGGTCGCCCGACGATGAGCATTCGGACGGCAGCCCGATCACGCTCCGAACCGCGCTGCGGACCTCCAGCAACCGCGCCGCGGTCCGGCTGCTCCAGGAGATTGGCATCCAGCGCGCGGTCGATTACGCGCACAGCGTCGGCATGACTGTTCCCAGCGTGCCGTCGCTTGCGCTCGGTTCCGGCGAGGTGACGCTGACGACGCTCACGGCCGCGTACGCGCCGTTCGCCAATGGCGGCACCTTGCACCCGCCGGTGTTCGTCCGCCGGGTGGAAGACCGCTCCGGGAAGCTCCTCTACCAGGCCGAGCCGCCTGCGACGCGTGTGATCAGCGAGACCACGGCGTTCCTGATGACGCAGATGCTCGCGGACGTCGTCAATGCGGGCACCGCGTACAAGGCGCGGTCGATGGGCTTCACGCTGCCCGCGGCCGGCAAGACCGGCACGACGAACGGCTTCGACGACACCTGGTTCATCGGCTACACGCCGCACCTGGTGGCCGGCGTCTGGATCGGGTTCGACCAGCCGCAGACGATCCTTCGGAACGGGTTTGCGGGCGACCTCGCGGTTCCGCTGTGGACCCGGTTCATGGTGGAGGCGACGCGCGGTGACAAGCCCGACTGGTACACGCCGCCGGCCGGTGTCGTCTCGCTGCAGGTGTGCCGGCTGTCGGGGAAGCTCGCGACGCCGGGCTGTGCGAACGTCAACACGCTGAACAAGCAGGGTGAGTTCGAGCCGCGGTCGATGGTCTACACCGAGTACTTCGTGCGCGGCACCGAGCCAACCGACGAGTGCCCGCTGCACCGCGACCGGTCGATCTTCGATCGTATCGTGGGTCTCTTCGGCGGCAGCCCCTCGTCGGGGCAGGCGGCACCCCCTGCGTCGGCGCCTACGGCTTCGGCGCCGGAGGCCGGGCCGAAGGTGGACGCGGCACAGGGTGCGGAGCAGCCGAAGGCCGCCGAGCCGCCCAAGAAGAAGGGCTTCTGGGGCAAGGTGTTCGGCATTTTCAAGGGGAAGAAGGAGAAGGGGGAGGAGGACAAGAACAAGGAAGAGCCAGGCTACTGACGATTGACGAATGTCGATTCGGCGATTGCCGAATCGGTGTTGGCCGCGGCACCGCGTCGGCCGTAACCGCCTGTCCGGCTGGGTGTTGACCGATTCGTCACTCGCCATTCGCCAGTCGTCACTCGCCAATCCGCTCGTGAGAGGGGTTGTTGTCGGCGAGTTCGGCATCCTCATTCCCCGCGCCGCCGCTTCGTCCGTAACCACCTGTCCGGCTGGGTGTTTGACCGATTCGTCACTCGCCACTCGCCAATCGTCACTCGCCAATCCGCTCGTGATACGATTCCCCCGGTTCGGTCATGCCCTTTTCCGAGGTCGTCGGCCACGCACGTCCCCTGGGCCTGCTCTCCCGGTCCATCGCACGCGGTTCGCTGCCGCCCAGCCTGCTGTTCACCGGCCCCGAGGGGGTGGGCAAGCGGCTCGCGGCCGTGGCCGTCGCGCAGGCGTTGAACTGCGTCTCGCCGAAGGTGGAGGCCGAGGTGTGGGGCAAAGCTCCCGCTCTTCCGTACGACGCCTGCGGCACGTGCTCGGCCTGCCGCCGGATTGCGCGGGGCACGCACCCGGACGTCGTCGTGCTCCAGCCCGGGGACAACGGCGCGATCAAGATCGAGCCGATACGTGAAGTGGTTGCAGCGGCGGGGTATCGCCCGTTCGAAGGGCGGCGCCGCGTTGTCGTGGTGGACGAGGCGGATCGGCTGACCACCGACGCGCAGGACGCCCTCTTGAAGAGCCTGGAGGAGCCACCCGCGTCCTCCGCCTTCATCCTCACGTCGTCGCGCCCGGAAACGCTGCTGGCCACGGTGCGCTCCCGGTGCTCGCGACTGCGGTTTGGACGGCTGGCGGCGGCGGATGTCGCGCGGCTGCTGGTGGAGCGGCACGAGTACCGATGAGCCCGAGGCTCATGCGGCGGCGGCTGTCGCGGACGGCAGTCCGGGGCGCGCGCTCGAGGCAGCGTCGGACGGGTTCCACGAGGCGCGGGAAGCGGCGCTCGGCGCCCTGCGGCTGGTCGCCCAGTCGCGTTCGGCGCGCGACAGCCTGGGCGCGGCGGGTCTGCTGATTGCCGGGAAATCGACTTCGGCGCGCGAGCGCGAGGAGTTGGGGACGCGGCTTCAGCTGCTGGCGTCGCTGCTGCGCGACATGGCGCTCATCGCCAACGGCGGGCCCAACGAGGACCTGGCGAATGCGGACCTGGGGGGCGACCTCGAGGACCTGGCGGCGCGCCTCGGCGGCGCGCGCGCTCTTCGGGCGTTCGGCATCGCCGACCGCGCGGCGTCCGCGCTCGCCCGCAATGCGAACCCGAAGGTGGTGGCCGACTGGCTGGCGGTAAGGCTCTAGACACCCGATGACCGTTTCCGACGCGACCGTCGTGCGCGTGAAGGTGTGCTGCACGGGAAGACCGTCCGTCTTCTCCGTGCCGGACTCCATCTCCGCGTCTTCGCTTCGCCCCGGCGTCCCCTTGGTCGTCGAGACGGAGGCCGGCATCGCCCTCGGTCACGTGGCGTGCGCGGTGCACGGCGAGCTGTTCGGGGCGGCCGGCGCGTCGCAGCGGGTGCTTCGTGTGGCGACCGACGAGGATCTGACCATCCGGCGTCGGCAGCAGCAGCGCGAGCGCGACGCCTACCGCGTGGGCCTCCTCAAGATCCGCGAGCGCGGCCTCGCGATGAAGCTGACCCGCGTCGAGCAGCTCTACGACGGATCGCGGCTCATCTTCTACTTCACCGCGGAGGGTCGGATCGACTTTCGCGAGCTCGTGCGAGAGCTGGCGACCGAGTTCCGGAGCCGCATCGAGATGCGCCAGATAGGCGTGCGCGACGAGGCGCGCATGGTGGACGGTTACGGGTCGTGTGGCCGGCAGCTGTGTTGCGCCGCGTGGCTGCAGTCCTTCGAACCGGTCTCGATCAAGATGGCGAAGCAGCAGGACCTGAGCCTCAACCCGTCCAAGCTGTCCGGCCTGTGCGGCCGCCTGAAGTGCTGCCTGCGCTACGAGTTGCCCGAGAGCAAGCTGCCGAAGCGCACGGACGTGCGCGACGAGGCGGTGACGGAATAGACGTTCAGAACTGAGAACTGAGAAGTGAGAACGTAGAAGTTAGAATCGGTTCCACGCGTTCCGCGCTTCCTTCTCCTCAGTTGCTCGTTCTCTCTTCCGGCTTCTAACTTCTACGTTCTACGTTCTACGTTCTACGTTCTACGTTCCAGTTCCGATGGCCCTTCCCCGCATCGCCCTGACTCTCGGCGACCCGGCCGGTGTCGGGCCGGAGATCGTCGCGAAGGCGATGGTGGATCCGCGCGTCCGCGCGGTGTGCGAGCCCGTGCCCTACGGGCCCCGCGAGCTTTCGCGTTTCCGGCCGGGCGAACTCTCGGCGGATGCCGGCCGTGCCGCCTACGAGGCGCTCGTGCAGGCCGTGGAGGATGCGCAGGCGGGGCGTGTGGCGGCCATCGCGACGGCGCCGTTGAACAAGGAGGCGTTTGCCCTTGCGGGACTGTCGTGGCGCGGCCACACGGATCTGCTTGCGGCCCTCACGGGCGCTCCCCGCGTGGCGATGATGTTCTACTCGCGGCCGCTGCGCGTGATCCTCGCGACGGTCCACGTGGCGCTCTCGCAGGTGTCGGGGCTGCTGACGCGAGAGTGGCTCGAGGAGTTGATCCGGCTGTCGGCCGCCGAGCTGCCGCGCTTCGGCTTCCCGTCGCCGCGTCTCGCGGTGGCCGGCCTCAACCCGCACGCGGGCGAGCACGGCGTCATCGGCTTCGAGGATGATGCGGTGATCGGGCCGGCCGTCGATGCGTGCCGCCGCACGGGGATCGAGGTGCGCGGGCCGTTCCCGGCCGACACCCTCTTCGTGCGCGCGATGCGGGGCGAGTTCGACGCGGTCATCGCCTGCTATCACGACCAGGGTCTCGTGCCGATCAAGCTGGTCGCCTTCGGCCAGGCGGTCAACGTGACGCTCGGCCTGCCGATCATCCGCACTTCCGTGGACCATGGCACCGCGTTCGACATCGCCGGCAAGGGCGTCGCCGACCCCGGGAGCATGATCGAGGCCGTGCTCCTGGCGGCGCAGTTGGCGGGCGGTTCCGCAAAACTCCCCGGTCGCGACGGCGCGAAATCGTAGAATGGCTTGATGCCGGAGAAGACCGACCGCCAGAAGGCTGAGAAGATCGTCGCCGACAACCGGAAGGCCTTCCACGACTATCACATCCTGGAGACGTTCGAGGCCGGGGTGGCACTGCTCGGCACTGAGGTCAAGGCGATCCGCGAGGGCCGGGTGAACCTCCGCGACAGTTTCGCGCGCGTCGAGGGCGGGGAAATCTTCCTCCAGAACGTCCACATCAGCCCTTACAGCCACCGCGGCTACGCCGAGCACGAGCCGCTGCGCCGGCGCAAGCTGCTGCTGCACAAGCAGGAAATCCGCAAGCTGATCGGCAAAACGACCGAGCGCGGGATGACTATCGTCCCGCTCCGTCTCTACTTCAAGGACGGCCGCGTCAAGGTGGCGATCGCGCTCGCCAAGGGCAAGAAGGAGTACGACCGCCGCGAGACGATCAAGAAGCGGGAGACCGACCGCGAGACCCGCGCGGCGGTGAAGGAAAGGCAGCGGTGACTTTTTCCCTCACGACCGTTTAACAGGAACCGGATCCCGGTTACGATTCCGTAATTGTCGAGCGGTCGCTGCCAGGTCGTCCCACCCTCGTTTCAGCCGGAAAAGCGCCTGATTCGTTCTTTGTTCGTGCCAGCTCGGCCGGGCATCGAGCTTGCGATTGGTCGTGGTGTCTTATGCCCCAGTGTATGGACGCCACTATGGCCAGAACGAACCGTCGCCTCGCACTCCTCGTTGCCCTGCTGCTGATTGTCGCCGCGCAGGCGAACGCTGCTTCCGTGACCGTCGCGTGGGATCAGAACCCTGAACCGAACGTGCGATACGTGGTTCATTGGGGGACTCAGCACCTGGTCTACCCGAACAGCGCGGCGGCGGGCACCGGCCTGTCCTACGTGGTGAGCAACCTCACGCCGGGGCAGACTTACTACTTCGCGGTGCAGGCGACGACGACCGACGGGTTGGTGAGCCCGTACTCGGACGAGGTGACGACGACGATGCCGTTGCCGCGCGGGACGGCGAAGGGCGTGCCTGGCGACTACGCTGGCGATGGTCGCTCCCACCCGACGGTGTTTCGCCGTTCGGCGGGCGAATGGTACATCGCTCGGTGTAGGCGGCGTGCGCTACGGACAACCGGGCGACATCCCGGTTTCCGCCGACTACGACGCCGACGGGAAGGCAGACTACGCCGTCTACCGCCCGTCCACCGGAACTTGGTGGATCGTGCCGTCGAGCACGAAGCTCAGCTTCACCGTTCTGTGGGGGAACCCGGGTTCGGACGACATGCCCGTGCCGGCTGACTATGACGGAGACGGGCGGACCGACATCGCGCTGTGGCGGCCAGGCACCGGAGAATGGTGGATCCTGAAGTCGTCGAACTCATACAGCTATGCGTCCCGCGTGCTGCTGCAGTGGGGCAGCGCCGCGGCCGGTGACATTCCCGTGGTGGGCGACTTCGACGGCGACCAGCGGGCGGACGTGGCGGTGTGGCGGCAGTCGACCGGCACTTGGTGGATCCTGAAATCGAGCGATTCGTTGAACGCAGCAACCGCGCTGCGGATCCAGTGGGGCAATCCCGGCTCCCAGGACGCTCCGGTGCCTGGCGACTACGACGGCGACGGCAAAACCGACATCGCCGTGTGGCGGCCGCAAAGCGGGACGTGGTGGATCCTCAAGTCCCTCGACAACTACAGTTACTCGACCCGGCTCCAGATCCAATACGGCGTCGGCAGCGAGGGCGACATCCCCGTGCCAGCGGACTACGATGGCGACGGGAAGGCGGACCTCGGCGTCTGGCGTCCGGCTATCGGGTACTGGTTCGTCCGCCTCTCGGCTGGAAACTACAACACTTACGCCGTCACGCAGTACGGAAGCGGTGCCTCGGGCGATGTGCCGCTGCTGGCCACCGCCGCGGACCTCTACCGGCTCAGTCGTTGATTCCATCTTCCGACAGCCAAAAGTCATCGAAATCGCCAAGCAAAGTCTCCCGTTCGGGAGACTTTGTCTACATGCGTTCACAGAATGGCGGCTTTTGGCACCCGCCGCTGTGGTGCGACCCTTGCTCTGAATGGTACTGCCTTGTCCGACACCCGCGTTGCCAGGTCAGTCGGCGCCTAAGGTGCAAACGTCCGAGGCTCCCCCACCCTGGACGCTCCCGCATTTCATTCTCTGATTCGGTCCAAGGAGGTTCTAATGAGGACAGCCCGGTTGTGGTTGACAGGATTCGGCGTCGCCGCACTCATAGCGCTCGCCGCAAGCGGCGCCACGGCCCAGCAGGGCACCCCCCCGCTGACGCTCGACCGGTCCGCCGCAATCCAGGCCCAGTTGGCGAGGATCGACGCAGGATCGCGCCGCCTTCGTGGACGAATTCGTGACCGGGTGGACACCCTACGTCGATGCAAGGGTCTACGATGTCTGGGGTGAACTGCGGGCGGTTGCGTTGAAGGCCCCGACATGGCAGCTGTACGGTGCTTCTCTAGTGGGCGACTTCCAGACGATGAAGAGGATCCTGACCGGTCGCGAGGGCGCGGGGAAGTACATCAACGTGTTGTCCGCGCCGCAGCAGAAAGTTGCGTCTGATTCTCCAGCAGTGGCGGCGGATTTGGGCAGCTACACCGATTCGCTCGTCTACATGCCGATTTCGCCGTGCCGCGTTCTGGACACGCGTGGCACCGGTGCACGCACCGGCATGATCCCCGCAGGAACCTCGCGGTCCTTCGACCTGACGAGCAATGCCTTCACCAAGGGCCAGGGGGTGACGGGCACGCCCTGCGCGGGCCTGCCAGGCTGGAGCTACTTCGGCTGGGCGGTGAATATCACCGTCGTCGGCTCCGGCGGTAACGGCTGGCTGACGGCTTGGGGTTACACCACCCCCCCGCCCGTGGCGAGCATCATCAACTACGGTGCCGCGCCTTATGCCATCGCGAACGCGATGAACCTCACGGGGTGCGACGGGTGTTCCGAAGACATCACGGTTTCGGCGGACGGTGCGGCGGCGCACGTAATCATCGACGTTGTGGGGTACTACAAGGAAGCGACTGCTCCCGCCGCGACCGTGACGCGCATGGCAGGGACGCCCGTCAACATCGTGGCAAACGGCGGTGCGTTCGTAACCGGAGCCGCCTGCCCGGCCGGAACGTCGCTGATTGGCGGCGAGGTCGACCACAATGGGATCCAGGTGCTGATGAGTGAGAGCCATCAGAACACCGCCGGCACGGCCTGGGAGTTCTTCATGGTCAACAACACGGCTGCGACACAGCCGGTCACCGCCTATTCGAGGTGCGCGGACACACCCAAGGTCTTCTGAGTCTGTTGGCACCTGAAGGGAGGGGGCCCCGGGCCCCTCCCTCTTTGGCCTCAATCCCTCTGTCGGGCCATCGCTTTGTCTTGCGCCATCGCCGCGGCGACCGCTTGAAGATCCTCGTCTGGGACCGCTCAGGCTCGGCACGAGATCTGTCCACCATCTCGTTTCACTGGAACGTCACGAAGGAGAACTCGACGGCGCCTCGGTCGAACGCGTAACGGCCTAGAGACCCCACCTCGCGGATCTGGAACTCCTCGGCCGGCTCTGATCGCTGCAGGCCGCTGACCAGGTCCGTCTCCAGCCGGGCGGGACGTTCGAATGTTCCGAGGAGGCTTTCCAGTTCGGGCGAGATGGCAAAGCCGAGTTCCGCCATCGACGGGACGAATCGGTAGGATCGCACGACTCCCTTCGCGAATTTCACGTCCAACATCAGATACGCCGGGCTTACGAAGTTCAGCACCCGCCCGGCCATCGTTTCGGGCAGCCGGATACGGGCGAGTGTCAGACCGCCCGGCGTCCGAGGTATGGAAACCCATTGAGCGAAGGCAAACGTCGCCGACGTCGACGCGTGGCGCACGACGGGCCGCGGAGTGTCGCGCCGGCGCAGGTGGAGCGCTGCCTCGACGCGATCGACCGGGTCGTAGCGCGACAGCAGTTCCACGACGGAAGGTCCCAAAGCCAGGGTCGGCATCCGACCGTCGATGTCGCCGAGCAGGAAGAGGACATGAACCGGGGCGTTGGGACCACGCCAGTGTTCGAGATCCAGGCGCTGCAGGTATGGAGAGTAGGCGACCTGCGCCTGCATGGTCGGCCGCGGCTGGTAGGCGAGATCTGCGGCGATCACCGGGGCGAGATCGAATGGATACACATCGATCGTTTCGCGTCCGATCTGCATGTCGCGCAGCGCGATGTGCTGAAGGGCCCTCACTCGGTCCCTCTTGAAAGTGCGCAGTTTGTTGGGGTCGGCCCAGGTCACCAGGCAGCGGGCCGTGCGGACCTTCCATGAAACTCCCGAGTAGACGAGTGAAGGCAGGTCTCGGACGTGTGCGTCGCGCCACAACGGCGGGTAGTCGACCACGACGACAAACACAGCGCAAGCAGCGATGACCACAGACACGTCGCGGCGCCGCAGCGTGGCCTGCCCGTGCCGCAACGATGCAGCGACGAAGAGCGCCACCGGCAAGATCACCAGAAGAGCATTCCAGCCGATGTAGAAGTGGCCGCCGTCCGGGCGCACGTACGAGGCGTGGTAGAGGGCGACGAAGACCCACAGCCATCCAAGGCCGAGCACCAGCAGCCTCACCGCCGTTTCCCGGGCTGCCGTGTCGTCCTCTCTGGATGCCGCGCGCGCATGCAAGAGCTGCATCAGCGCCAGGCCAATCGCAAACGCGACGAACGCCAGTTGCGCTTCCAGGGGCAGCACCCGGGGCGAGGTGACGGCCAGCGCAAAGTAGCTTGCGATCTCGTAGCCGTTGCGAGCGAAGAGCGCCAGGCTGCCAATCGGCTGGCCGGCGGCGACGAAGACCAGCACGATCGCCGTGAGGAGAGTGGCCGTTTGCAGCGGTACTGCCCGCCTCGTCACCACGGTGCGGATGTCCGCGAGCGCAAACAGCGGGAGCGCGACGAAAAAGAGCGACCATTTGGAGAGAGTGAACACGCCAATGACTGCGGCACTGACGAGTGCCGCCAGGCGCTTGTCGAGGACGGCAAGCACAAAAGCACCGAATAGTGCCGCAAAGACGATCGGATCGGTGGGGTAGTGGAGCCGATTGCACACCAGGCAGAGAAGCAATGTCAGGACGAATCGTGGGCCCCAGCGAAGGTACACGGTCGGCCAGAGGGCGATCAGGATGGCGAGCACCTGAAAGAGGATGGAGAGGTAGTAGGTCTTCGGATGAAAGACGCCGGAAAGCAAGAAGCTGAGCGGGCCGTACGTGTTGATCAGGTAGTGGCCGAAATCGGTTCCCTTCAGGAGCCCGTTCTGCTGGGCGAGCATGCACGACCCGTCGAGACCGGCGGCCGGCAGGAAGAGTTCGCGGAACAGCATGCCTGCCGCGAGCAGGAGGATACCGCCTTCGTTAGGAACTGGACCGCGTGCGAGCGCGCCATTGCTGTCAATCGTCTTGGTGACACAGTTTTGAATCCGATCCGTCGGGGCCGCCAACGTGCCAATCGTGAGTGCCTATTCCGGCCATGATGGTGGATGACGTTCAACGTGAGGCGAACTTACCAGACACGTTGTTTGTCGTCGTCGATTCGGTGACCGTCACGATGACGAGGTCCTTTCCGGCGCAGTGACGGATGGATGCTGGCGCCTGGGCATCACCGCGGCGCTGGCGAGCACGCCCAGCCACCACGCGATTCGCGACGCAACCTGATCCCATTGGCGCACTCCTTTGACGGGTGCGAAAGGTCTTGACGAACATTAGCCCGGTGCCGGCGGACCGTCCACCCGAGACCTGCGTCCGCAAGCGCACTCATCGGCGACAGGAAGGTGCTCCTGAGCCGAGCCGCCCGTCAAGAGAAAAGCGTACGAAAGCGTAAGATGCTGCGTTCGTTGGGAGGGTGCCGGACACCGGGTACCGGATCGCCGGGGTTGCCGACTACTCCGGCGATGGCCGGGCCGACCTGCTCTGGCATCACTGGACACGCGGCGAGGTCTGGCTCTGGACCATGGACGGGCCGGTGATGCAATCGGAACGCCAGGTGGGCACCGTTCCCGATAACGAGTAATACATCGTGGCTTCCACCGACTACAACCGGGATGGCAGGGCAGACATTCTCTGGCACCATTCCACGAAGGGTGAAGTGTGGGTCTGGCTGATGGAGGGGGCGCTGACACTCGCCCAAACGCGAATCGGCATCGTTCCCGATGTGGGCTACCACCCCGTGGGTGTGAAGTGAACCTCTGCCTGTGCCGGCGGGGAGCGTGGCGCTAGCGTCGCCAAGCCGCACACGCAGTGAGGCAAGGGGTATCGCGGGAAGCGACTCATCCTGCGCAGGAGAACATGGAGCGCGGGTCGTGCCGACTCCAGCTTCCGAAAGAGCTGCCGGCCCTCCCTTCCGCTTGACTCCGTTCCGCGTCCCCACTAGAGTGCCGGCGTGCTCAAGCATCCCAGGTTCCCCGGACGGACGTCCGGCAGGTTCCTACTCGCGCTGACCTTCGCGTCCGCGCTTGCGGCCGCCGCCCCATCGGACGCCTCCACTCTCGCGCTCACCATCCAGCCGATCCAGGTCTGCGACGACAGCGGCTCCTTTTGTGCAAACGCCGGCCAGGAGCTGTTCCAGGCGATCGACAACAAGATCTGGGCGCAGGCCGACATCTGGTTCGATTTCCTCGGGTGGACGACGCTCAATTCCACCTCGCTCCTCGCCACCAGTTTCGACGCGCTCACAGCTGCCGGGCACGGGCAGAACGGCGATCCGCTCGTCATCAACGTGTGGTTCGTGGACCAGATCCTCGATTGCGGCGGCGTGTTTGGCGCCTACGGCTGCGGGTACGTCGACGGCAATGGGGTCGCGATTGCCGACGGCGTCTTCGACGTGAACCGCATCGACACCATCGCCCACGAACTCGGTCACAACCTGGGACTGGAGCACACCGGAATCCCCCTCGATCTCATGGCGAGCGGAAGCCTCCGGACCGTCCCCGGCAGCATCGACGACGTTTATCCGCGCGGTGACATGGCCAGTCAGTTGAGCGCCGCGCAGATCACCACAGCCCGATCGAGCCAGTTCCTGTCCCCGCTGCTTGTCCCCGACGCGGGAAGCGTCCCGGTGCCCGAACCGGGCTCTCTTCTGCTCGTCGTGATCGGTCTTGCCGTCCTCGCCATCCGCCCAGGGCCTCGGCTGCCGCCGTGGCGGCGCTGACTCTCGGGACGGGTCCGAGCGAGGGCCGCACCCCTCTCCATGCGAACGAGCGCATTCCTGGCGGAGATTCGTGATGAGAGCACTGTCAGTCGGTCTCCTGATGTCGGCCCTCCTGACGACTGCGGCGGCTGATGGGCGGGCGCAATCGCGAGTCGAGACGCTCCACAGGAGTCGCTCTGTCGCGCTCGTGAACGAGGCCCCGGTCGCCGCTCAAGACATCGTCGCGGAGAGGGCGGCGCTCGCCCGGGAGATTGTTCGGAAGAAGGAGCAGTCCATCGCGCGGGGGCCCCTCGACGAGCGCTTCGTTCGCGACTGGGTCGAGCGGCTCGCGCGCCTGCCGCTCGACCGGCTCAGGGACCTGGCCGTCCAGGGTGACGCCCTCGATCTCAGCGCCCTCATCGGGTCGGCCGCCGACGTGAGCACGCCGGCCAGCCTCGTGCAGGCGGACGCGGTGGCCCCGGACCTGGGAGACAGCGGTCGGGATCTCGTCTACACGAAGGTCGCGCCGTGCCGGGTGGCGGACACCAGGAACGTGTCCAACCCGCTGGGCAGCGGCACGTTCCGCAGCTTCTACGTGGCTGGAACCGACGCCACGCATTTCGGGTCGCAAGGGGGCTCCCCATGCGGCATTCCCCTTGGTGCCACCTCGGTTGCCGTGAACCTCACCGTGACCGGAACGAGCGGCCCTGGCTGGCTGCGCGCGTATCCCTACGGCGGTTCCGGCAACGCCTCGGTCATCAACTACGGGGCGAGCGACACGATCGCCAACGGCCTCATCCTTCCCATCTGCGATCCCGGCGGCGCCACCTGCACATTCGATCTCACCGTCGTTGCCGACTCGTACGGCACCCACGTGCTCATCGACGTGATGGGCTATTTCATGAGGCCGGCGGCGCTGGGAACGCTGCGGACCTTCTCCACGACGAGCTCCGACGCCCTTCGGATCGCCTGGGCTTACGCTTCCCGAATCCAACAATTGCGCGAACTACACGTCGATCACCGATTACCGCACCCGGGCCGGGCCAGCTGCTGGTGACCGCGAAAGTGATGGCGCACCTCGCGCACGCGAACGGACCAGCGAACGAGGTGTGGTGGGGCCTCAGTCTCAGCGGCTTCCGACTGCACGACGATCAGCACGACCTTCGGCGCGTCGAGCAGCCTGTTCCTGCTGGACGCGCAGCCAGCCGACCGCCCAGTCCGATGCCTGGGACACGATCCAGTGGGCCTACGACGTCCCGGCCGCCGGGACCTACACTTCTACGTCAACGCGAAAAAGGTGGCGGGTGCGGCGGCGAGCGCCAGGCTGGTGTTCGGCGGGATGGTCGCGACGTTCCAGCCCCGCTGACTCGAGGTGAAAAAGGGCCCCCTGACCCGGCCCGGCTGGCCAACGAGTGGTCGCACCGTGTAGCATGTGGGTGCCCCTCTCCTCTGCGAACCCCTCTTTCGGAGTCGAGAACCGATGTCGTCTGTAATCACAAGTGTGCCCCTGCTGGATCTCCAGGCCCAGTACCAACCCATTCGAGAAGAAATCCTCGCCACCATCACCCGGGTCTGCGACAGCCAGCGGTTCATTGGCGGTCCCGAGGTCGACAGCCTCGAGCGGGAACTCGCCGAGATGCTGCAGGTGCGGGAGGCCGTCGGGGTGTCGTCCGGCACGGACGCCCTGCTGGCCGCGATGATGGCGCTTGGCATCGGCCCGGGCGACGAGGTCGTCACGACCACCTACTCGTTCTTCGCCACGGCAGGATGCATCGCACGTCTCGGCGCGACGCCCGTCCTGGTCGACATCGACCCGGTCACCTACAACATCGACCCGGCGGCGATCGAATCCGCGCTGACGCCCAGGACCAAGGCGATCATGCCCGTGCACCTGTACGGCTGCACCGCGGACATGGACGCGATCCTCGCCGTGGCCAACCGCGCACGCGTCGCCGTGGTCGAAGACGCGGCGCAGGCCATCGGCGCGCGCGACAAGGATCGACCGGCTGGCGGGCTCGGCACGCTCGGGCTGCTTCTCGTTCTTCCCGAGCAAGAACCTCGGGGCGTTCGGCGATGGCGGCCTGGTTACGACCAACGATCCGGCACTCGCGCACCGCGTCAGGCTCATCCGGAATCATGGCATGGAGCCAAAGTACTACCACCACTTCGTCGGCGCGAACTTCCGCCTCGACGCATTGCAGGCCGCGGTCTTGCGCGTGAAGAGCCGGCACCTCGCCTCGTGGACGGAGGCGCGGCGACGGAATGCGGACCGGTACCGAACGATGTTCGCGGAGCTCGACCAGGACCGGCGCGTTCAGCTGCCTGTCGAACCCGCCGGCTGCTACCACATCTACAACCAGTTCGTCGTCCGCGTGCCGGACCGGGACCGAGTCAAGGCCGCCATGGACGCGGCGCACGTCGGCACCGAAATCTACTACCCGCTTCCGTTCCACCTCCAGAAGTGCTTTGCCGATCTCGGCTACCGAATTGGCCAGTTTCCGCACGCGGAGCAGGCGGCGGCGGAAACCCTCGCGTTGCCGATCTACGGCGAGTTGACCGAGGCGCAGCAGCGCTACGTCGTGGAGAGCCTCGTGCAAGCGCTCCGCTGAACCCGTTGACATCATCATGGCTGTGAAAACCGCGGACCTTCCGGCCCCTTCATCGACCCGGCCCCGCTGGGTGCCGAGCACCACGACGCAGATCTTCATCGGGCTGCGTCGCCGGCGTCGTGATTGGCTACCTCTGGCCCTCGTCGGACGTCAACGGCGTCCACGTCGTCGGCGGCGCCGAGAGCATCAAGCCGATCGCCGACACATTCCTGCGGATGATCAAGATGATCATCGCGCCGCTGCTGTTCTCCACGCTGGTGATCGGGATCGCCGGGACCGGCGACCTCAAGGCGATGGGGCGAATCGGCTTGAAGGCGGTCATCTACTTCGAGATCGCCACGACCATCGCGCTCTTTCTCGGGCTGGGCCTCGTGAACGTCTTCCAGCCGGGTGTGGGAGTCCAGGTCCAGGCGTCTCAGAGCATCGCGGAGATCGCCAGCCACAAGCCGCTCGCCGGGTGGGAACTGCTCACGCATCTCTTCCCGACGTCGGTCGTGCAGGCGATGGCGGAAGGGGAGATCCTGCAGCTCGTCGTGTTCTCGATCTTCTTCGGAATCGCGGTGGCGGCGATTGGGAAGAAAGGGCAGCCGATCATCGACGTCCTCGAGAGCACCGCGCAGGCGATGTTCAAGTTCACCGGCTACGTGATGCTCTTCGCGCCCCTGGGGGTGATGGCGGCCATCGCCGCGACGGTGGGAAAGATGGGGCTCGGCATCCTGTTCGACGCTCAGCAAGCTCGTGCTGCTGATGTACGGCGGGCTGCTGGTCTTTGCGCTCATCGTCCTCGGCGGCGTCTCGCTGATCATTCGCGTGCCGTTCTTCACGTTCCTGAAGGCGGTCCGCGAGCCATTCCTCATCGCGTTCACGACGGCCAGCAGCGAGGCGGCCCTGCCGAAGGCGCTGGAGGTGATGGAGCGATTCGGCTGCCCCAAGAACATCGTCGGGCTGGTGCTGCCGACCGGCTACAGCTTCAACCTCGACGGGACGACGCTCTACCTCTCGCTCGCGAGCGTCTTCGTCGCCCAGCTGTTCGGTGTCCCGATGACGATCGGGCAGCAGATCTTCATGATGCTCACGCTCATGCTCACGAGCAAGGGCGTCGCGGGTGTGCCGCGTGCCGCCCTGGTCGTGCTGACCGCAACCCTGACCCAGTTCAAGCTGCCGCTCGAGGGCGCGGCGATCCTGCTCGCCATCGATCAGATCATGGACATGGGCCGAACGGCAGTGAACGTGATGGGCAACTGTATCGCCACGGCAGTGGTCGCGCGCTGGGAAGGCGTGTTCGACGACGGGAAGATGCGGGAGTTCGTCGCCTCGAAGGCGGCGTGACCGACCGAGGCAGGGACCGCATGAAGATCCTGGTCACCGGCGGCACCGGGCAACTCGGTGTCGCCATGGTGCAGCTGCTATCCGCCCGGCACGAGATCGTGGCGACAAGCGTGGACGATCTGGACGTGCGGGACGAGCGCGCGGTGCGTCGCGCGGGTCGCCGATGTTCGCCCGGATGCCATCGTCAACTGCTCTGCGTTCACCGACGTGGACGGTGCCGAGGATCAGCCGGTCGAAGCGCTTGCCGTCAATGCGTTCGCGGTCCGTTCGCTGGCGAAGGCGGCGACGGGCGTGGGGTGCGTGCTGGTGCACTACAGCACCGACTTCGTGTTCGACGGCCGTGCGTCCGCACCGTATACCGAGGAGGACGCCCCGAACCCTCGCAGCACCTACGCGTGCTCGAAACTCATCGGTGAGTGGTTCGCGCAGGAAACGCCGCGTCACTACGTGCTGCGCGTAGAGAGCCTCTTTGGCGGGCTGCCTGGCACGCCGGGGGCCCGGAGGACGAGCGTCGACCGAATCATCGATGCCATCGTCGCCGGAGAGGAGGCGCGGGTCTTCGTGGACCGTACGGTTTCTCCGAGCTATACGGTGGATGTCAGTCGCGCCACGCAGCATCTCCTCGAAGCGAACTTGCCGGTCGGTCTGTACCATTGCGTCAATTCCGGATCGTGCACTTGGTACGAGCTCGCGGTGGAGGTCGGCCGTCAGTTGGCGCTCGAACCTCGCCTCCTCGCCGTTCCCGTCGCGGAAGTCAGGTTGCGTGCTGAGCGGCCCACGTATTGCGCCCTTTCCAATGCGAAGCTCGGGGCAGTCGGCGTGTCAATGCCAAGGTGGGAGAACGCGATTACCCGCTACCTGGCCGCGCGACACGCACTGTAGGGCTGCGCTCGGCGGGCTCACCGCAGCCGAGCGGCCTCTCCTTTCCTTGACCGGTCCTTGCCAGCACCATAGAATTCGAGCGTCTCGGGACCTCGATCACCAGCATATGGCCAAGCGAGTCACTCATCACCGGCATCACCGGCCAGGACGGCTCCTACCTGGCAGAACTGCTTCTCGAGAATGGTTACGAAGTCACCGGAATGGTCCGGCGGACGAGCGTGCCCAACCTCTGGCGCGTCGCACACCTGCTCGATCGGATCACGATTCGGGTCGCGGACCTCCTGGACCAGCTGTCACTCATCCGCATCATCGAAGCCGTCCGGCCACACGAGCTCTACAACCTCGCCGCGATGTCGTTCGTGCCCGCGAGCTGGGAGCAGCCGATGCTCACCTGCGAGTTCAACGCGCAGGGCGTGACCCGGGTGCTCGACGCCGTGCGGCAAGTCGATCCCGGCATTCGGATCTACCAGGCCTCGTCGAGTGAGATGTTCGGAAAGGTGAGGGAGGTGCCGCAGACCGAGCTCACCCCCTTCTACCCTCGGAGTCCGTACGGCGTCTCGAAGGTCTTCGGTCACTACATCACCGTGAACTACCGAGAGAGCTACGGGCTGTTTGCCTGCTCGGGCCTCCTGTTCAATCACGAGTCGCCGCGCCGCGGACTCGAGTTCGTCACCCGCAAGGTCAGCGACGGCGTCGCGCGCATCAAGCTCGGCTTGGCCGACACGCTTGCGCTTGGGCAACCTGGACGCGTGCCGCGACTGGGGATTTGCCGGCGATTACGTCCGGGCGATGTGGTTGATGCTGCAGCAGGACCAGCCTGACGACTACGTCGTCGCAACCGGCGTGGCGCACTCGGTCCGCGACCTCGTGGAGATTGCGTTCGGGCGTGTCGGGCTCGACTGGCAGAAGCACGTCCGGATGGACCCGCAGTTCCTGCGCCCCGCGGAGGTCGACCATCTCATTGGTGACGCCTCGAAGGCCAGGCGCGTCCTCGGCTGGGAGCCGTCGGTCGATTTCCGGGGCCTCGTCGAGATGATGGTCGACGCCGACATTGACCGACTACGGGCGGGCGGGGCGTCCGCCTTGCCCGTCGGCTAGTGATTCGCTGCACGATGTTCCTGATCCGCCTGCTGCTGGTCGCGCTCACCGTTTCTCTTCTCGCCACGCCCCTTGTCAGGGCCCTGGCGCGCCGGTACGGCTTCATCGCTCGGCCAACGGGGGACCGCTGGCACCGGCGTCCGACGGCTCTCCTTGGCGGGATCGCGGTGTGTGTCGCGACGACGGTGGCCGCTGTTGCTTTGCTTCCTGGTTTGCCCGCGGTGGCGGCCGTAGGCGGAGCAGCGCTGGCGATGTTCGTCGTCGGGCTGATCGACGATGTCGTCCGGCTGCGGCCGGCGACGAAGCTGACATTGCAGATTGTCGTGGCGTCCGCGGCCGTGTGGGGCGGAGTTCGCCTCGGCTGGACCGGTTCGCTCACGGTTGACTCGGTACTCACCATCTTCTGGCTGATTGGGACGACCAACGCGTTCAACCTCGTCGACAACATGGATGGGGCGTGTGCGGGCGTCGGGGCAATCGCCGCCGGCACGATCGCCATCCTGGGTGCGATGAACGCCGCCGGACCCGGCCCGGCGGCGATGCTCGCCGCCAGCCTGTGCGGTGCGCTCATCGGCTTTCTCTTCTACAACTTCCGGCCGGCGTCGATCTTTCTCGGCGACTGCGGCAGCCTGTTCGTCGGCTTCCTGCTCGGCGGCCTGACGGCAGCGGGGGAGGGGCAGCCGAACCTGCCGTTTGCGGTGGTGCTGCTTCCGGTCCTCGTCCTCGCCGTGCCGATCTTCGACACGACGCTCGTCACCGTCGCACGGAAGCTGTCAGGCCGCCCGGCTTCGCAGGGGGGCACTGACCACACCGCGCACCGGCTGGTCGCGATGGGGTTCTCGGAGGTCAACGCCGTCCTGTTTCTGTATGTCCTGGCCGGGCTGGCCGGTGTCGCCGCAGTGGGGCTTCGTTGACGGCAGCGCCGCGTCCGAGATCTTCGTCGTCGCGCTGGGGCTCGGCCTCGTGCTGCTCGCCGTCGCGCTGCTCCGGGTCCGCGCGTATGGCGGCAGGCGATTACTCGGTCGTGCTCGACGGGCCGAGTCGGGCCGCTCACGGAGTTCCTCCTGCGGCAGCACGTCTTCGAGTTGCTCTTCGACGTGCTGTTGGTGGCAGGGGCGTACTACACCTCGTACCGCATTCGATTCGACACCGTGCACTTCCCGATCTTCTTCCCCACGTTTCTGCGCTCGCTGCCGATCGTGATCGCCTGCCAGGTCGTCAGTCTCCGCCTGTCGGGAGCCTATGGGGTCATCTGGCGGTACTTCGGCGCGACAGACCTCGTCCCGCTCGTCCGGGGAGTCATCTTTGGCGCTGCGTCATCGAGCCTGGTGCTCGTCTATCTGTACCGCTTCGAGAACCTGTCGCGCGGCGTCTTCCTGATCTACGCGGTGCTGCTCACCGGCCTTCTGATCGCCTCGCGGATTGCGTCCCGGCTTCTTCCGGAGATCGCCAGCATCTGGAGACGGGAACGGACGTCGTCTTCGAGCCCTCGCATACGGGGCGGGCGATGCCGGCAACATGCTCGTTCGCGAGCTGGCGCAGAACTCCCGCTACGACGTCCGGGTAGTGGGGTTCCTCGACGACGACGCGGGCAAGCGCGGACGGACAGTTCGCGGCGTGCCTATCGTTGGCGGCTTCTCGTACCTGGAAAGTGCGCTGACGGCCGACCGGCCGGACGCCCTGATCCTCTCCGCTGACGGGCTCGATCCACATATCGTGGCAGGGATTCGGGAGGCCTGCGGCCGCCTCGATGTCCGCCTCTTTCGGTTCCGTTGCAGCCTCGAGGAACTACCGAGTGCTGGCTTCTCGACGGACGCCGAACAGGTGGAGGAGCAAGCTCGATAATGGGCCGACGCGTGTCGACTGCGGCGATTCTCCTCGTCCTGCTCGTGATCGGGCCCGGCGCCGCCGGTGCGCGCGTGCCTGGGATTCCGCCGTCCGGCCTCTCGTGGATACTCTTGGCGGGTGCCATTTCGCTCGCAGTCGTCGCCGGCCTCGTCGCTCCCCAACGTAAAGTCTCTTCTCGGCTGCACCTATTGCTCGCGGCCCTCATCCTCGCGAAGTGGGCCTTAGCTGGTGCTGCCCCTGCACTTGGATGGCGCGGCGTCTATTTCATGGACGGGTCGACCAGGGTTGAGTTCAAGGATGGCCCCTTCACCACGCCGTTCCGGGTCGACCGTCGCATCTTCTTCGAGCGTGCGACGTTCGGCCTGCACTTCCTGAACAATCCCGCACGGTACAACGCGAACTTTTCCCCGTTGGAACGGCAGTTCGAATACCCGCTACGCGTGGAGTGGACTGGCTACACGTCCCTGCCGACAGCTGCGAGCGTCCGGTTCCAGTTTGCCGGTCGCGGGCTTGGTACGGCCGCGGTCGATGGGCGCGTTGTCGCCGCCTTCGACCTTGATACGGTTCGGGGACCTAGCCAATTGGTTGAGTTGGGCCGTGGTGTCCACCAGGTACTCGTGACCTATACGAAGCCCGCGCAGCACGACGCGACGTTCGGATTCGCCCTCTTCGACGCGGACCGCGAACTCGGCATCAGCCGTGTGCGGGGTGACGCCACCCGAGTGAGTCGTGCTGCGCCATGGCAGGGGATATCCGATGCCGCCGTCGTGCTCGGCTTCGTCGTGACGGCCTGGGCGGCGATTTGGTCATACCTGCCGCTGTGTACCCTTGTCACACGAGCGCGCCCCGGTTTCGCTGCCGCGGCGACCGTCGGTTGCGGATTCAGTGTCCTTCTTCTGGCGTACGCTTCGCCTGAAAGTGGTCCCGCTTGGCACTGCGGCGATGAATCTCTTCTCGGGTGACGACCCCCTCGCATATGAGGGCTACGCGCGGAACGTCCTGTTTCATGGCCTCCTGATGCCTAATGGTGCTGAGGTGGGTCACGGCGCCGCCTACTACCACTACCCCCTCTACTCCTACGGGCTGGCGCTCGCCCACGTAGTGTTCGGCGAGCAGTTCTCCAGCGTCGTCTTCCTGAATATCCTGTCGGTGTGCGCCATCCTGCTGCTTTGCTGGCACCTAGGATGGCGGCGCCTCCCGACCTGGGCGGCAGTCTGCGCCGGACTCGCGATGGGCTGGTTCATCGTCCGGCATTTGATGCCGTACACCTACACGGCCTTCTCGGACAACGCCTTCGTCAGCCTGGTGTTCGTGGCACTGCTTGCCTCGGTCACTGCCTTGGAGTGCGGCGAACGTCGGTGGTGGGTGCTGGCGGGAGTCTCGGCGGCCTGGGCGGCCGCCGCGCGGCCATCGTTTCTCACGTACCTGGGGCTCTTCCCGGTCGCGGTCGTCGTGCTCTCGGACGAGCGCTGGCGAAAGCGGTCGTTTCGGAGTGCAGGACTGTTCCTGGTCGGGGTCCTGTTAGGTCTTTCGCCCTTCGCGCTCAGGAACTGGATCATGACCAGGAAGCTGGTACTCCTGGTGAACTCCTGGATACAGATTCCCTATTTTCTTTATCCGTGGGATCGTCCAAATCCCGTGAGCTCCGTGAGCGGGCTGCCCGAGGCGATCACGAAGGCCGTCGACATCATCCTGACGCAGCCGGCGATGGTGGCGGACATTGAGTGGCGGAAGGTCGCGTTCACGCTGGGTTGGACGCAGGCGGGCCCGGCCGCGGTGGGGGCGCACTGGGACCTTCTACTCCTCACGTGTCTCTTCGCAGCCGCCGTCCTCCTGGGTAAGATCCCACGCCGACTGACTCTCGTCGTCGTCGCGTTCGCGGTGTCCCATGTCGCCGCAATGGTCCTCGCCGCGCCGTGGACCTACGGATACAAGACGATCTTGCCGTTGCACGCGGTGTTTCTGTTCGGATCGGTGTACCTGCTCGCCGGTGCCGTCAAGAGCGGAATCGGAGAGCGGGAGAGCGACGTTGCCAGCGCACCTTCGGCGAGATCCCAGGGGTGAAGCATGTGGCAGGGACATACGGTCAGCGTGATACTGCCGACGTACAACGAGAGGGACTCGATTCGGCAGGTCATCGAGGACTTCGAGGCGACCGGCGTGGTGGACGAAATTCTCGTCATCAACAACAACGCCGCGGATGGCACCTCGGAGGAAGTGGCACGAACGACCGCCAGGGAGCTCATCGAGCGCAAACAGGGCTACGGGTTCGCGATCCAGCGGGGACTCGCCGAGGCGCAGGGCGAGTATCTGATCGTGTGCGAGCCGGACGGTACTTTTCTAGCGGGAGATGTGTACAAGCTCCTCGCGTATGCCGAAGACTTCCACGTTGTGTACGGAAGCCGGACCTCCCAGCAGTTGATTTGGAGAGGTGCGAACATGGGCCTTTTCCTTCGGTGGGGCAACTGGGCGGTGGCAAAATACCTCGAGTTTCTATACAACGCTACCTCACTCACCGACGTGGGATGCACGATGCGGCTCGTTCGCCAGCGCGTGGCCACGCGAATGCTGCCGGCGTTCCGTATCGGCGGGAGCGCCTTCGGACCGGAGATGATGACCCTCTCGCTCAGAACCCGCTGCCGCGTCATCCAGGTTCCCGTCAACTACCTGCCTCGCGTTGGTGTCTCGGCGGTGACCGGAGACCCGGTGAAGGCCTTCTTCCTTGGGCTTCGGATGATCCGCCTGATCACCGAGAGGCGGTTTGCCTCCCGACCGTTCCTACTCGATGCGGACGAAGTCCAGGCTCGCCATGAAAGAGCTTGAGTTCGATGGCCAGGGGTACTTCGCCAGCCGGCTTCCGCACGATCCCAGGCGTGAACGGACGTGGAGCTACTTGACTCGTTATCTATCCAGGTTCGTTCCACCCGATGCGGCCGTGCTGGAGCTGGGTGCGGGCTACTGCTACTTCATCAACAACCTGTCCGCGGCTCGACGCGTGGCGGTCGACGTAGGAGCAGACCTTCCGCGGTTCGCCGGGCAGGGGGTGGAGGCACGCCAACAGGACGCATTGGCCTTCCTCGACTCGGCAGAACCTGGCAGCTTCGATTTCGTGTTTGCGAGCAACTTCCTCGAGCACTTTGAATGGCCCGCGCTCAATCGGCTGGCCGCTGGAATCCACAAGGTGCTGCGCCCGGGCGGATTCCTGGGCCTGGTGCAGCCGAACTTCAGGCTCGCGCCCGGACGCTATTTCGACGACTACACGCATCGGACCATCTTCACGGACGTTTCCCTGTCCGACTGGCTCTGTTCGCGCGGCTTCGAACTCGTGACGGTTGTGCCGCGCTTTTTGCCCCTCACCGTCAAGAGCCGTCTCGGTGGTTTGAGCTTTCTCCTTCCCCTCTACCTTCGGCTGCCCTGGCGCCCCCTGGCGGGGCAGATGTTCGTTCTCGCCCGGAGACCGCCTGCGGGCCCCGGCAGCGAGGAACGCCGACCATGACCGGCCCCGGCTATCGCCGTTGGTACCAGCGTGCGACGGTGCTGGCGGGCAAGGGGGCGACCGGCCTGCTTCCTGTCGCGATGCTTGCGCTGTGCGGCAGGATGTCGGGCGCTGCCGGACTGGGTCGGTTCGCCATCGCGTTCAGCCTCGCGCAGAGTGTGGCGGAACTGAGCGACTTCGCGAGCCAGCGTCACGTCTCCCGACTTCAACTGAACGCCGGAGAAGACAATCAACCCGTCCGGAATCGCCTCGAAGCATTCAACGGGCTTCGGCTCCTGACGTTTGCTGGAGGCGCGGCGGTAGCCGCGGTCGGCCTGGCCATCCTCGTACCGCCCCCGTACCTGGCAGCCGGGTTTGCCGCGCTGGCCTCGGCGCTATGGCTGTTTCTCAACAACACGTCGTACGCGAGCGCGTTCGCGGCGGGTCGGTTCTTTCTGCTCGCCGCGGGGCCTTGGCTCGGTCTTGTCGTCGGCGTCGCGATCTCGCTCGCGGTCTGGCGGGTGGCACCAGGGCTCGGCGTCTGGGCGGTCGTTGCCGGACTGCACGCGGGGAAGGCGGCAGAAACCGCGCTCACGTGGCGCGTCGTCGGATGGCCCCGCGCGGCTTTCGAGTGGCCTGCATTGAGGAGTGAGTGGGCCAGCACACGGCACCTCATGATGGTCGGCCTCGTGTCCGCTGCCAACGCCCGTCTGCTGATCCCGCTCGCGGGTGCAGCCGTGGGCGTTGTGGGCGCGGGTTACCTCTCGGTCGGCCTCAACCTGCAAGCCGCGGTACTCTCTGCTCGGCGTCGCTGTGAGCGTCCCCGCGTTCAGGGCCGCGGTTGATCGCCCGGGCGCGATCGGCCTAGAGAAGCATTCCACGCCGCCTCGCGCGACTGGTACACCGCGATCACGCTGAGTGCCGCTGTCGCAGTCGCCTTCGTCCTCGTCGCTGGGCGCGCGACAGCCCTCTTCATCGGGCAACCGAATGTCGACGCCGCGTTCACCGTGGCGGTGGTCGTGATCTGCGCTCCTCTCGAGACGCTGAGCATTTTTGCGGGCGTCTTCTACCACGCAGCGAGACAGGACGAGCGTTACTTCCGGTTGAGTGCCGTGTCGACGGCCGCAGCTCTCACGATTGTCGGCGTCGGAGGATGGTCGGGCGGCGTGCGCGGGGCGGCGTGGGCGTTCCTCGTCTCGCGGGTGCTGTCGGCCGCGATCCTCAATGTCCCGCTGTTGCCGCTGCGGCGTTCGCCGCGGTTCTCGCGAGGCGTCGCATGAGCGGGGTGGACGCGCTGACGTTGCTCGCGCTCGGCGGCCGGACGGCGGCAGCGGTCGGTATCGGCTGGGTGTTGGTGGCGATCTTCCGTGCTATCGCGCGAGTTTCTCCGGCCCTGAGCCGCGTCGTCGCCGCCGGGATTGCCGCCCGTGCCTTGCTGGGGGTCGTGCTGTTCGTGGTTTCCTATTTCCAGTTGCCTTTTCTGCGTTCCCTCCAGCTGGGCGGTGGTTTCTGGGCGCTGGCTCCGGACGCCGCAATGTACTTCCGGGCTGCGGTCGATGCCAGCCGCACCGGCATCATGGCCATGCCGTCCGACGTCCCGTCTCCGGCATTCGTTGCCGTTCTCGCCTGGTGGATGGCCTTCGTCGGTTTCAGCCCGTCAGCCGCGATCTTGTTGAATCTCGGCGTCTACGTCCTCATCTGCCGGCTGATCCTGTTTGCGATACCCACCGATCGGCCCCGCATCGCGGCGGCTGCCATCTTCGGCTTCACGTGGTCGCCTGCATTGGTTCTCTTCGGGTCGCAGCCCCTGAAGGACGCTTTCTTTGCCCTGCTCATCGTGGTCGTATGCGTCGCCGTCCCCGTCCTCACTCGGACGGCCTTTGCGCGATTGTCAGAAACGCGGCCGGCCGACTGGTTCCTGGGATCCGCTGCCGTCCTTTCCATGTACCTGATGGCCAGTATCCGGCCATACTACCCGGTTTTTCTCCTCGTTGGGCTTGCGGCCGCCCTGGCTGCCGCCGGCCTTAAAGCCCAGCAGACTCAAGTCCTGCCCGGTATTGGGAAAGCGATAGTGATCCTCGCCCTCGCGTTTTCATCTTGGGCAGCCGGTCTTGGTCCCTACTCAAGCATCTACCTGGGTCCGATGCTCAGGCCGATAGGTATCACCGCCAGTGTGGCAACGCCAGGCGTGGATGAAGGTGCGTGGGCTGCCGCACTTGACCAGGGGCGTGAAGCGTTCATCCGCTCTGGCGGCGCGACCAACTTTGGCTCCGGAACCGGGAAGTCAGCCCTCGAACGGGCTCGCGCGACGCTGACCGGCGTCCTCGTCCTCTTGGTTCCGATGACCGTGCTGAAGAGCCTTGGCGTGGTCGGGCTGTCGGGCGGGACGAGGCTGCTGTTGATTGCCGACATCGACACGCTCTTCATCGACTTCTCGTTGGTATGGCTCGCCATTGTCTTGTTCCGAAGGCCAAGGACACTGCAGTTTCCGTATCTGGTCTTCACCGTGGCCGCGGCTGGCCTGACGCTCCTGTCCATGGCCTACGTGGTGACCAACTTCGGCACGATGTGGCGTCTGCGACTGATGGTGACCGTGCCTCTCTGGATGCTCCCCCTCGCGCTCGCCGCGCCGGCCGCGTCGACTCGCTCGGACTCGCCGCCGACGCCTTCGAACGGGAGGGTTCACCTTGCCTGAAGCTCTGCCAAGTGCCGTTGCCGTTCGCTCCTCGTCGGCGACGTACGGCCAGGCGCCCTTCCATCCCGACCGGCCCTACCCGGAAGTGGCAAGCGGCACACCGGCCAGCCCGTCCAACACGGCCTTCGGCCTGATTCGCTCGTCGCTCGGGTGTCTCGATCCCGAAGGGCTCGGCACGCCACGCTTCAATCCCCTCGGAGCGATCGTTGCGCCGGGCCAGAAGGTCGTCATCAAGCCCAACCTCGTCATGCACGACCGCGCGGGCGTCGGCGAGGTTCGCACGCACGCCGCGGTTCTCCGCTGCCTCCTCGAGGACGTTTACATCGCGCTCGGTGGTGCGGGGAGAGTGGTGATTTGCGATGCCCCAATCCAGGGCGCGGACTTCGGGCGGATCCTGACGCAGTCAGGACTGACGCAGGTCGCGGAACTGTTCGACAAGCGCCCCGGCTTTGGCGTCTCGATCGTGGACTTGCGTTCCGAGTGGGCGCGAATCGACGACGAGAGCGCGTTCATACGAGAGCGGGTCGCGCTGCCAGGCGACCCTGAGGGCGGCACGATCTTCGACCTCGGAGCAGACAGCGCGCTCGAGGGCATCGCCGGCTCGCGGCTGGCGGTCGGCGATTACAGCGCCGTCTTCACCAGCGAGAATCACCAGCCCGGCCGGCACCGCTATCGGTTCTCCAACACGATCCTCGACGCGGACGTCGTTCTCAACGTCGCGAAGATGAAGACCCACCAGAAGGCGGGCATCAGCGGCGCGCTGAAGAACGTCGTCGGCATGAACACGAGCAAGGACTACCTGCCGCACTTCCGCGTGGGTCCGCCGCCGGAGGGCGACGAGTTTCCTCGGTCGACCTACAATCGCTTCGTCGCGCGCAGCAAGAGCCGGTTGCAGGAGCGGGTGCCGCTCCCCGTGTGGCGCACGCTGAGACGCAGCGCCGAGATGCTGCAGGGCCTGTTGCGGCGCCGCAAGGGCGGGAACGCGCGCTACGGCCTGCTGAGCGGCAGTTGGGAGGGGAACGATACCATCTGGCGCATGGTCGTCGACATCAACCGGATCGCGCGCTTCGGCGGTCGCGACGGCCGGCTCACCGAAGCGCCCCGGCGGCGGCTCTATCACTTCGTGGACGGGATTGTGGCGGGGGAGGGAGATGGCCCGCTACGTCCGACTGCCCGACGCGCGGGGATCTTCATCCACGGTGAAGATGCTGCAGCCGTCGACGGGCTGATGGCACTCCTCATGGGGTTCGACCCCGACGGCGTACCGCAATTGCGGTCGATCTTCGGGAGCGGCTACGGGATCACGCCCCTGCGTTCCATCGCCGACGCGCGCATCCGCCTCGACATCGAACTGGCCGAACGCCTCGGTTCCGGGTTGCACTTTGATTTCCAGGCGCCCAGGGGATGGCCGCGCCTCGAGCGTTCGGTTCCGCCATCGACGCTCGAGCATCTGGCGCGAGCGGGGCAAACCTCCCTCGAGAAGACCGTCGACCGGGCGAGGGAAGGGGCATGACCCGATCCGAGGCCCTGTACAGATCGGCGCCCGACTGGCTCCAGACGGTGATGATCAGCGCCTACGGCGGAAAACTCCTCTGGCTCCGCCGTGGACGCTCGGTACTGGCGCTGGACCAGGTTCTTGGAGGAGAGCGCCTCCTGGAGCCGAGAGCAGCTCGAGGCCTACCAACTTCGGCGCCTGCGCGAGTTTCTCGAACATGCGGCACGCCATAGCGACTTCTTCCGCGAGCGCCTTGCTGGCGTGGACGTTCGCTCGCTCGCCGACCTCGCGCAGGTCCCGGAGACAGACAAAGAGACGTTTCGCGAGGCGCTGCCCAGGATTCGCGCGATCCCTCGCGGCGTGGTCGTCCACACGGGGGGAACGACGGGTAAGCCCCTCGAGGTGCTCTTCGCACCACGTGACATCCAGGAGCGCATGGCGACGCTCGACGCGTGGCGCGAGACGCACGGCGCGGGCAGGTGGACACGTCGGGCCACGTTTTCTGGCCGGATTGTCGTGCCCCCCGGCGCCGAGCCCCGCTCCATCGCCCGGACCAATCTGGTTCTCCGCCAGCGGCTCGTACTCGTCCTTTCACCTGCACGAGCGGTATCTCGACCGCTATGTCGATGACCTCGAGGCATTCCAGCCAGCGATGATCGACGGCTTTCCTTCGGCCATCGCGACGGTTGCCGCCCACATGCTCGCGACACGGCGGACGGGCCGCGTCCGGCCGGCAGCCGTCTTCTCGACATCCGAGAACCTGTATGACCACCAGCGGCGCCTGATGCAAGAGGCGTTCGGATGCGAGGTCCGCAATCAGTACGCCTCGGCCGAAGGCGCGCCGTTCGTGGTCGAGTGCGAGCGTGGATCCTTGCACTACGACCTGCGAACGGGGGTCATCGAGCAGGCGGACGACGGGACGGTGCTGGTGACGAGTTTCACGACGCACGGCACGCCGCTCGTCAGGTACCGGATCGGCGACCGGATGGAACTCACCCGCGAGGAGTGCGGATGCGGGAACCACAACCCGGTCGTGCGCGCGATCTCCGGCCGCGAGCAGGACTACATCGTGTCTCCGGAGCGAGGCATGGTCGGTGTCGGCCTCATCGACATCTTCAAGATGATCCCGCCCGTCGTGAAACAGGCGCAAGTGGACCAGGTGTCGCGCGACGCGATCGATGTCCGCCTGGTGGCCGACCGGGCCGCGTGGGACCCGGCGTACCTCGACGTCCTCCGGGAGGGACTCGTTGAGCGCGTCGGGACCCGGATGCAGATCCGGTTCGTGTTCGTCGACCGCATCGAGCCCGAGGCCGGAGGGAAGATCCGGTACGTCAAACGATTGGCCGGGGATGCCGGCTTGGCGCCAGCCGGAGTCGAGGTGCCCGAGTGATAGCCCCGGCGCCCCTCAAACTCCTGAGAGTCATCGCGCGCCTCAACGTCGGCGGTCCCGCGCATCAGGCCGTTCTGCTCCACGACAGGCTTCGGGCCTTCGGTTTCGACACCCGGCTCGTCCATGGATTGGTTGCCGAGGGCGAGGCGAGCATGGAGGACCTCCTCGATGCCCGGGGCCTGGAGCGCAACAAGATCCCGGAGTTGGGCAGGCGCGTCCGCCCGGCGAACGATCTTCAAGCGTTCTGGCGCCTGCTGCGCTACCTGTTTGCAGAGCGCCCGGACATCGTTCACACGCATACGGCCAAGGCCGGAACCCTCGGGCGCCTGGCAGCCGCGGCATTCAACGCGACCCGCCCCCGCCGGCAGCGATGCCTGGTCGTTCACACGTTTCACGGCCACGTGCTCAACGGCTACTTCGGGCCCGCGGGGAACCTCGCCGTCCGCACTGCCGAGCGCGCGCTCGCCCTTCTGACCGACCGCATCGTGACGATCTCGCCCGCGCAGCGAGACGACATCGTCGGACGCTACCGAATTGCCCCGGCCGGGCGCGTTCGGATGGTGCGGTTAGGCCTCGATCTCGACGCCTTCTTCCAGGTGAAGGGCGCCGATGGGGCGGCCCGCACACGGCTCGGGTTTCCTCCGGACGCGATCGTCTTCGGCGCCATCGGCCGGCTGGTGCCGATCAAGGACCTGCAGACGCTGTTGCGCGCGACCGCGCACGCCGTGGCCGAGGAGCCGCGGATCCGCCTCGCGGTGGCCGGCGACGGTCAAGAACGAGGGAAGTTGGAGCAGCTGTCCCGGAACCTCGGCATTGAGGGTCGTGTAACGTTCCTGGGGTGGCAGCGCGGGCTGACGGCCATCTACGAAGCGCTGGACGTCGTCGCGCTCAGCTCCCGGAACGAGGGCACCCCAGTGGCCTTGATCGAAGCGATGGCGGCGGGCCGGCCCACCGTTGCGACCGCAGTGGGTGGAGTGCCCGATGTCGTGGTCCACGAGGAGACGGGCCTGCTCGTGCCGGCAGGGGACATATCGGGATTTGCCGCGGCCATGGTGAGGCTGGCGCGCTCGGAACCCGAGCGTCGGCGTTTTGGCGAGGCTGGACGAAGGGCCGCTGCACCGTATCGCAGCGAGGCGCTGCTGGATGCCCTCGCGGATCTGTATCGGCGCGGGCTACAGGAAAAGCGGGGCAGTCGTAAGGCCATGCGAGCGAACGGCGCGGTGGTATCTTGATGCCGCGATCATCCCGTCCCTTTGTCCTCCTCTCGCTCCTCCTCGCGGCCGGCGCTTACCTGGTGAGCCTCCGCGTCGAACACCCTCGCCACGCGTGGTGGGCTGCGGCGGCCGCGCTCGTTGGCGCACTCGGGGCGCGGATGGCTCCGGCGCTGACGGAGGCCGTGCTGCTGGCGGCCGCGTTCGTCGGCCCGGGGCTGATGCACTTCGCCCTCGGGTGGCCCGACGTGCTGCTGCATTCGACATGGCTCGTGCCGATGGCAGCGTTCCTCGCCGCCGAGCGGCCATCGGCTGGCTGGAGCATGCCCCGGCCTTGGCGCTGGCTGCTCGTCACCTGGGCACTCATCGTCGCGGTCTGCTGGCCCATCGTGTTCCTGCGGGAGCTTGATTTCACGCCTTCGGCGTCGTTGCTGACCGAGGCCTACTCGAACGGCGTCTGGCCCGATCGGATTTCGCGATGGACGACCAGCGTCGCGGCCGCGGCCCTTTGCTCGATGGCTGGCGTCGCGTGGTTCGACCGCCTGTTCCGGCGATCCGGGCGCCGGGGGCGATTCGACGTCGCTTGCTTCGGCGGCTGATCGCGGCTCCGGCGGCGGCTGCCGCGTTCGCTGGCGCGGTCGCGCTGTACCAGTCGTGGGTCAGCCCGACGTTCTTGAACTACGGCGTGTGGGCGGAGCTGAAGCGGGCGACCGGCACGCTGCTCGATAGCAATGCCCTCGGCATCCTCGCCGCCACGTGGCCGGTGGTGCTGGCGGGGCTCGTCGTTTCTGGCCGCGGTAAACCGGTCGGAACCGAGGAGGTTCGCACGCCGGGCGAAGCCGGAGCTGCGCCCCACGCCCGGCTGAAAGCGGGGGAGCTCGCGCCAGAGGCGTGGCGATATGCCGCCGCTGCGGCGATCCTGGTCGCCGGCTGGCTGGTGGTCTTCGCATCCGGGTCGCGCACGGCGTTTGCCGCGATCCTCGTCGGCACCGGCTTTCTCGCGGCTGGCATCGCTGGAGCCAAGCGGGTCGCCCGCTGGAAAGTGCTCGCGGCCGCGGCCGCCGGCGTTGCGTCTGTTCGCGGCGCTTCTCGGCGCCGGCGCGGCCTCAGGCGTTCTTCGTACAGCGACACCGCTGCAGCGGATTGCCACCTCGCTTCCGGCACCGACCCTGCCTGGGGTCGCCGCGTTTGCCCGTTCGTTGTGGGTGCGCGACGGCTGGGGCCGGGCGGCCATGGCGATGATTCGCGAGCACCCGCTGTCCGGCGTGGGAATCGGCACATTCTCCAGGCAGTCGGTTGACTACGTCGCAGCGTGTGGCAGGCGTGCTCCTGCCGCCGGACAACGCACAGAACTGGTGGCGGCAGCAGGCGGCAGAATTCGGTCTGGCGGGTGCGGCCTTCGCCGGCCTCCTCACTGTGTTCGTGGTTCGTCTCCTCGGCCGCCGTGCGGCGCCCGATCGCCGGCCGGCCGCGGGCGGTGTGCGCGGCGCCCTCGCCGGCCTGGCCGTGGCCTCGCTCTTCGGCGTACCCACGCTCGCGCCGGTCGTGGCGTTCTCCGCGTGGACGTTCCTGTTCCTCGCAGTTCAGTGGCTCGAGCCTTCAGACCCACCCGCTGCGTTCACGCGCTCGCATTGGCTGGGCGCAGCGGTCGTCGCCCTCGCCGTGCTGAGTGCGGGTCTCGGCCAGGTGTACGCCGCGACACACGACATGCGCCCGCCGATGCGCGCGATGCGGGCCGGTGTCGGCTACGGCTATGGATTCTGGCGGGGCGGTACCGACGCCGATGGGCAGCCGTTCTGGTGGACCGGGCGCCGAGCGGTCTTCGTCTTCCCGGCGGAGCCCGGCGTTCTGGAGTTCATCGCTGTCCCCATGCATCCCGATATCGCCTTGCGGCCGGTCGGCGTGGAGATCTGGCTGGACGGCCGCAAGGTCCTGGACGAGCAAGCGCGCGACCAGTCGCCGATCAGGCTGCGGGTGCCGGCCACGCCCGGGCGGCGAGCGTTCTTCATCGAGACGCGCGTCAGCCGGACGTTCCCCGCCGCGCGCGGGATGGAACAGGCCCTGCGAATACAAAAGACCTACGATCGGCCGGCCAGGTAGGGCTTTGCCGCGTGTCGAAGGGCGCAGCCAGCGCCGTGCTGCCGGCCGAGACTTCGCCAAAGCCTCGTGCTACGCGGGTGTAGTGCCGATCGCCGCGTAGTCGAGATACGTGAAAAGCAGTTCGTTCAGTTTCTCGACGTTGCCATTGAACTCGTCCACCACGTCGGCGAACGCTGGCCCGGCGGCCCTGATTGTCTGCGGCAGGGGGTGCAGCTTGTAGTCCTTGGGATAGGGCGAGCTGTAGCGGATGTCCGCGTTCTCGAAACCGCTCGCCGTCAGCAGGTAGCGCAGCGTCTCGGGGTGAATCGGGCGCTCGTGCGTGATGTCCCGGATGTAGCTGGAGAAGAAGGCATACCAGCAGGCCGGGTTCACCGTTTCGAGCACGATGCGGGCGCCCGGGCGGAGTTTCCGGCGTGCGAGTGCCAGCAGTTGCAGCAGGCGATCCGGCTGCAGGTGCTCGACGACCTGCGCGGCGAACAGGCCGCCAAGGGAATCGTCCGGCGCGGCTGCCAGGAATTCGAGGGCATCGGCTTCGACCACGTCGAGTCCCAGCGCCTGGCAGCGAGCGACCATCTCCGAGTTGAGGTCGGCGCCGCGCGCGGGGATCCCGTGATGGCGGAGAAGCGCCAGGAACTCGCCGCGCCCGCACCCGAGTTCCACGACGTCGCGCGCGCCGGCGAAGAGCGGGAGGTAGTCGGCCAGGCGCTCCCCGATCGCCTCCGGCGTTCCGCGGAACTCGTCCTCGAAGCCGGCGTAGATCGCCGAGTGCTCGGCGGTCGATGCGAGCGCCGCCATGGGCACGGCATCCGACAGGCGGGCCGCCTTGTCAAGGTCCGACAGGCGAGGCGCCTGTGCCACTGAGGCCGGTTGCGGTCTCGTGGATTCGGGCGGCATCGCGCCGGCTGTCCCCACCTGCTGGGCGCGCCCCACGGCCGCGCGCGTCTCGGCAAGCCGTGCCTCGAAGCGCTTCTCGCGCGTCAGCACGGACTCCCACCGTTTCATCAACTCGTCGCTCACGGCGACCAGGCCCGCCGCCAGTCCCGCCGCGCGGTGTTCCATCTCCCAGCGGGCCTCGCCGACCACGTGCCGGTCCCTGGTGTCGACGTAGAGCGTCACCTGCTGCAGGTAGGCAATCAGGCGCGACTGCAAATGCGCGAGGGCGCGCAGTTCCTCGCCGATCGCGCTCGAGAGCATTCCGATCGCCTCCGCCGTCTCCGCCGCGCTCGCCGCGCTGCGGTTGGCATGATCGACCAGCGCCGCGTTGAACTCCTGCTGACGCTGCAGCGCGGGGCCGAGCATCCGCCAGACGAAGGCGCCGAGGCGTCCGCGCCATCCGCTGAACGGGACCGGGTCGGCGGGCAGCACGGACCAGAGGCGGTTGAGGCGTTCGAGTTGCGAGGTGTCGGGCGGGGCGGCCGGGCCCGGCAGCGTCCGGGGTCGGGTGAGCGCCTGGTCCAGAGCGGTCAGCGCGTCGTTGTACTGGCGGT
Source organism: uncultured Acidobacteriota bacterium (assembly GCA_963724775.1). Taxonomy (GTDB): domain Bacteria; phylum Acidobacteriota; class Vicinamibacteria; order Vicinamibacterales; family Fen-181; genus CAVRWB01. The sequence goes on along the minus strand of CAVRWB010000001.1, from coordinate 681,149 downwards.
CGGCGCGGTCGCGCTCGTCCTTGAGCCGTTCCAGGTCGGCCTCGGTGACGGTCGGCTTGTACACGCGATTCCTATCTCCCGACCAGCCCCTCGACAGGGCTGCTCGCCGAGGCGTAGGCCTTCCGTGGAATCCGGCCCGCGAGATAGGCCAGGCGGCCGGCATGGACCGCCAGCTTCATCGCTTCGGCCATCGCCACCGGCTGCTGCGCGCCCGCGATCGCCGTGTTCATCAGGACACCGTCCGCGCCCAGCTCCATGGCCAGCGCGGCGTCGGAGGCGGTGCCCACGCCCGCGTCCACGATCACCGGCACGTGCACCTGCTCGCGGATAATCCGGATGTTGTTCACATTCTGGATGCCGAGGCCGGAACCGATCGGCGCGCCAAGCGGCATGACAGCGGCAGCGCCCGCGTCCTCCAGCTTCCGGCAGACCACCACATCGTCGTTCGTGTAGGGAAGCACGATGAAACCATCAGCCACGAGTTCGCGCGTCGCAGCCACCAGGGCCTCGTTGTCGGGGTAGAGCGTACGCTCGTCGCCGATCACCTCCAGCTTGACCCAGTTCGACAGCCCGGCCTCCCGGCCCAACTGCGCGGTGCGGATCGCGTCAGCAGCCGTGTAGCAGCCGGCCGTATTCGGCAGCAGGAAGTACTTCTTGGTATCCAGGTAATCGAGCAGTGATTCCTTGGTCCGATCGCTGATGTTCACCCGCCGTACCGCGACGGTCACCACCTCGGCGCCCGACGCTTCGATCGCTTTGACCATCAGCTGGAAAGATGCGTACTTGCCGGTGCCGACGAACAGGCGCGACGAGAACGCGCGCCCGGCGAGAACCAAGGAATCGGACATCTGTTCCACTCTCCGGAAATTCGCCTCGGGAATCATTTCGTGGCGAAGACGTCTTGGGATTACAGGAGTGTAATCGCGCCACCGCCAACGAAGTTCACGACCTCCACCTGGTCTCCCTCGCGGACCTGGACCTCCGCGAAGGTTGCGCGCTTGAGCACCTTCAGGTTGTGCTCGACGGCCACGCGCCTCGAGTCGACCTTCAACGTCTCGAGAAGCCCGGCGACGGTCACCGGTCCCGGCAGTTCGTGCGGTTCGCCATTCAACACAATCTTCACGAAGGCCTCGCGTTGCGGTTTCAGCGTATCCTCCCGGGTGGGGGAGGTCAAGGCGCGGCCCCGCCGTGGCGCACCCGCGGCCCCCAGGATGCTGCGGAAAAGGCGTGTAAGATACCGCGTGCTTGTGACCGCACTCCTGCACGTCTTCTCGATCGCGCACGGACTGGCTGCCAGCCTCGTCTTTTTCGTCGTGCTGCACATGGCCGGCCGGGCTTTGTCCCCACGCCGCTGGGACGCGACACTCGGAGCCGGCGCCACTCCCGCGTTTCTCGGCGCCCTCGGCCTGGTGCTGACGGGGTGGTTCGGGATCCGGGCCGGCGTGCCCCTGAAGTTCCTCGCTGGCGGTTACCTGGTCGCGACTGTCGCACTCGCGGCCGTCCGCCTGTCGCGCACCCGTTCCGCCCTTCGCGGAATCTTCCTGACCCGCCGCGGACTCTGGTGGATGGGTTTCTTCTCCCTGTTGTACGTTTCTCGCGTACCTCTACACCCTTCCTCCCGTGACCGGCGAGTACCTGCCGATCGCCTGGCTTGGGAACATCGACCTGCTGTACTACCTGAACGCCACGGCCTATATCCTGCGCCTGGGCCCCGTCTCGTACCCCCTCATCTCTACGGAGTACTTCGCCTACTTCCAGACGCCCGGCGCGTTCACGCTCCTTGGCAGTTTCTCCGCTTTCTTCGGCCTTTCGCCGATGAACGCGATGATGCCGGCGCAATTCGCACTGGTCGCCCTGACCGGGCTGATCGCCGCCAGGACTGCCAGGTCGGTCTTCCGGACATCCACCCTGGGCACCTGCATCGTCGGTGCGGCCGCCGTCAGCGCCCCCTTCTTTCGCTACATCGCGGGCGAGTATTACTTTTCGACGCTGCTGACGGTGCCGGTGCTGTTGCATCTTCTCCTGACCACCTTGACGCGGCGTTCCGGTCAGCCGCTCGTCTCCCTGCCCCTCGCCTGTTCGTTGTTCGCACACCACGCCCTGCTGTTCTTCATCTATCCGTTCCTGTTTCTCGTGTCCCTTCCGTTCCAGGTGGCGGCGATCGCGCTGCGAGCCCTCGCCCTGCGCCGCGGCACCTCCCGGGCGTGGCGCCCGATCCTCCGCGACGCGGCCGTGCGGATGATCGCGGCAGCTGCCTCGCTCGCGACGGTCGCGGCCATTGCCCCGTTGCAGGCCGCCTGGGCCCTGCGGATGATCTTCGACCTCTCCCGCCCTGGCATCGCCGGATGGGAGTTGGACGTGATTTCGCCGCTGGCGCTCGCCGGCGTGCCCGTTGCCCTCGGCCGCGTCTCCGTGCCTGGGCCGGCGGCAAGATACTGGGCGATTGGCGGGCTCTGGCTCATCGTCTTCCTCGCGTTCGTCGCGTTCCTGCGGCCGATGCGGAACAGTTCCGGTGCAAACCGCCGGACCTTCTTCGCGCTCGCGGGTCTCGGGTTCCTCATCTACGCTGCCTACATCTCGAGGGTGGGCCCCTCGTACCAGCAGTGGAAGCTCGCCTCCTACGTGGCGATGCCGTACTCGTTCGTGTTCGCGGCTGGACTCGTTCGACTGCTCGAAACTCGGTGGCGCCAGCGTCGGCCGAGCCGAACGTCACGCGTCGCCGCCTCCGCCCCGGCGGTCGTGTCGATCGGTGTGCTTCTGGTCGCCGGCAACATCGCCGTTCACGCCGCCGCCGACCCGAACCTTCACCGCTTCCCCGGCGCCCTCCGGAACTTCGCGGCGTTGTCGTCGCTGCGATTCCGAGATCTCTCGATGGAGATCACGGACCACCTGGCGCTCCTGTCCCTGTACTACCTGCCCGGAAAGCGGCTGCACTTCACCGGGACGAGGCTGGGCTACGAGGAACCACTCTCGCTCGCCAGCGTCTCGCCGGCACGCCCGATGTTCGTCTTCGGTTACGAATGCGTCGGGGCGGGCCATGCCGATACCATGACGATCGATGGCGTCGGGTGCCTGCTCCTGCAGCCGCCCAGCCTCGCGATCGACACCGACTACCCCTTCAGCCGCAACTACATGTTCGTGGAACACCACGGCTTGAGCGTGCGCGAGGAGTGGGGCCGTTGGAATGGGCGGGAAACGGCCTCGCTGAAACTGACCCTCGACCAGCGTCGGGTTCGTCCAGACGAAGTGGCCTACCTGAATCTCGAACTGCAGCCGTGCCTCGTGCCCGGCATGCGGGGGCAGCGTGTCCGGCTCGATTGGGGTGCCGGACACCGGGGTGAGGCGCTGATTGGCGAACGAGCGTGGATCAGTCTGCCCTTACGGGACAATGACTGGATTGGCGACTGGGTGACGACCCAGACCGTTTCCCTCGCGTTTCCCGACATCGTGCCGCCGCACTCGGTGGATGGCCGGTATCTCGAAACCCGGTCGCTTGCGGTTGGATTCGTGTCGCTCTCGATCAGCGCGCGGCCGCGCGGCCGCCTCGTGGAGCCTGCCGACTGAGGTCAGGCAGCCCAGGCGCTCAGCGGAACGGGTCGGGGTCCATGCCAAACTCCGAGAGGATGGTGCGCGCAAGGCCTTGCGCTTCGTCCAGCAGGTGCGCCGGCAGATCTCTCACGCGCGGAACCGGGCGGGCCAGCGCCCGTCCGATCACCGCCTCATAGTCCTCGACCGCGCACCCCATCGTGTGGTGCGCCTGCCAGAACTCGCGCGCGTTCCTCCCAAGTTCCTCCCTCAGCCCCGAGTCATTGGCCAGCCTCGTCATCGCGAGCCGCAGCGATTCGTCCTCGTCCAGGAGGTCGATCGCGACCGACACGGGACCATGGCTGAGGCTCCGCGCCACGGGACGGCCCTGCTCCATCGGTCTGTTCCACGTGCGCGGATCGAGCGACGGGATGTCGGCCGTGTGCGCGAGATCCGTGATGACGGTCGGCCGGCCCGCGGCGATGGCGCGGACCCACATCGCGGAGGTCTCCCGGCTGGTGGGCCAGCGAAGGCACAGGCAGACATCCGCGGCCAAGAGGTAGGCGGCGAGATCTCCGTCGGGCACGTAGCCGGTAATCCGCACGCGATCGCTCACTCCCAACGCTTGCGCCTCCGCAGCCGCGTCGTAGTAAGGCGCCGTGCCGCCGACGAGCAGGAGGCACGCATCGAGCCCCTCGGCGACCGTGCGAGCCAACCCGTGAAGCACCGCCGAGATCCGCTTCTCGGGGGTCACCAGCCCGAACGCGGCGAACAGCGTCGCCCCCTGTGAGATCTGGTGGCGCCGCCTGAGTACGGCAGCCGCGCCTGTCGCGGCGGGCGACACCGGGTCCGGCACCCCCATCCGCAGTCTCCTCACCTCCACGCCCGGGTAGGTCTCGCGAATCTCCGACGCCAGCCCTTCACTGTGGACCGCGACGAGGCGGGCCGTTCGCACCACCCAGCGCAGCATCGGGTAGAGGTAATAGACCGATCCGCCGAGCGTCGAAATGACCAGGTCCGGGAGATGTTCCGGAGCGTCGGGGTGGTTATAGCGGAACTCGGCCCGGTAGTGTTCCTCGCGCCCCCGTGACAGAAGCGCTCGTGAACGCGCGTGATGCACCTGGCCGTCGTGCAAGACGACGAGTCCCGGGTAACGGGCGAGGTGGGGCCACATGAAGTCGTGGCACGCGGCGTTGCCGAGCTGATAGACGACGAGGTCGTAGCGCGAGCGGTCGTGCTTCCAGGCGAAGTCGTGAGCGCCGAAGATTCGCACCCCGACAGGCGCCCCGCCTTCGCCCGGCATCCCGCCGGCTTCGGCCGGGCTACGGACGCCTGTCCGACCGAGATCCCAGTCGAGCGACCGGCGGGACGCCTGTCCTACCGAGATCCCAGCCGTCAGCGACAGGCGAGACGCCTGTCCGACCGGGCTCAGCGACACGCCGGACGCCTGTCCGACCGGGCTCGGCGAACACGTCGATGTCGTACCGCGTGGCAAGCAGCGGCAGCAGCTCCGCGCTGTAGGCGGCGATGCCCGAACGGACGGGCGGCAGCGGGGTGAACCACGCGAGACGCGGCATGCGTCCAATTGTAAGCCGGCACGCGTCTTGAAGCTGGCTCTCGTTGACTTGGTCCCGCTCGTCCGATACGATTGTCGAGTTTCCGTACCTGGCAATTTGCACCCTGTTGACGGCCCCTTTGCCGTCTTTGAGAAACTGTTCACATGCAGGGCTGGCTTTCCATTTTCCTGTTGATGATCCTCGGCGCCGCCTTCGGCGCGGGGTCGATTTTCCTCTCGGGCATCCTCGGCCCGCGCAAGCCGTCGCCCGAGAAGCTGGCTCCCTACGAGTGCGGAATGCCGCCGTGTCGCCGACGCCCGCGAGCGCCACCCGGTTAAGTTCTACCTGGTGGCGATGATCTTCCTGTTGTTCGACATCGAGGTGGCGTTCCTCTACCCCTGGGCCATGGCGCTTCGCGATCTCAGGTGGGTCGGTTTCGTGCAGATGGTCGTGTTCTTCCTGGTCCTGCTGGCCGGCTACACCTACGTCTGGAAGAAGGGCGCGCTGAACTGGGACAAGCCCTAGGGTTAGGGCGATTTCACGGTTTATCGATTTTGCGATTTGACGACGACACGCGGCGGTGCGCAGCGAAATCGAAAGCTCTCGAAATTGTTGAAGTTACTGATTCGCCATGCCTTTTGAACTCGAGATCCCCGTTCTCACCACGACCGTCGAGAAGATGGTGAACTGGGCGCGCAAGTCGTCCATCTGGCCCGTCACCTTCGGCCTCGCCTGCTGCGCCATCGAGATGATGTCCATGAGCGCGTCGCGGTACGACATCGCCCGCTTCGGCGCCGAGGTGTTCCGCGGGTCGCCCCGGCAGTCCGACCTGATGATCGTGGCCGGCCGCCTGTCCCGCAAGATGGCGCCCGCCCTGCGCCGCATCTACGACCAGATGCCGGAGCCGAAGTGGGTCATCTCCATGGGCGCCTGCGCCTCGGTCGGCGGCGTGTTCGACAACTACGCGATTGTCCAGGGCGTGGACCAGATCGTGCCGGTGGACGTCTACGTGCCCGGGTGCCCGCCGCGCCCCGAATCGCTGATCTACGGCATCATCCAGCTGCAGAAGAAGATCAACGAGTCCAAGCTCGTTGCCAAGGCGGGGTAGCACTATCGTGGACGCTGCTTCGATCATCACCGCGCTGCAGGAGGCGCTCCCCGGGGTGGCGCTTGAAGCCGATCCCACCGGGGACCGTCCCACCGTCGTCGTTCCCCGCGACCGTCTCGTGGAGACCGCGCGCGTCCTGCGCGACGAGCCGGGCCTGCTCTTCCAGGTCCTGACCGAGGTGACGGCGGTCGACTGGTGGCCTGCGGAGCCTCGTTTCGTCGTCGTCTACCACCTGCTCTCGCCCCGCCACCTGCACCTGCTGCGCCTCAAGGTGAAGTTGTCGAAGAACGATCCGCACGTATCGACGGTCAGCGAGGTCTGGCCCTCGGCCAACTGGCTCGAGCGCGAGGTCTGGGACCTGTTCGGCGTCGTGTTCGAGGGACACCCGGACCTGCGGCGGCTGATGATGCCCGATGACTGGGAGGGCCACCCGCTCCGCAAGGACTACCCGGTCCAGATCAAGATGAAGCCGAAGGTCTACGAGCCGCTCCAAGTGACCGAGCAGGAGTTCGAGGCGCGGATCGTCGCTGACCGGCGCGTGCGCGCGGGGACGCCGCCGCCGAAGAAGAGCTGACCCGCCGATGACGCCGGACGATCGCGCCCGCCTCGTGGACGCCACATTCGCCGAGACGGTCGCGCTCCACGACCGGGTGCGCCGCGCGATACCCGATGCCGTGATTCGCGCGGCGGATGCCGTGGCCGGTGCGCTCCGCGCGGGCGCGACGGTGCTCGCGTGCGGCAACGGCGGCAGCGCGGCGGACGCGCAGCATTTTGCGGCGGAGCTCGTCGGCCGCTTCGAGCGCGAGCGCCAGGCCTGGCCGGCGCTGGCGTTGACGACGGACACCAGCATCCTGACGGCGATCGGCAACGATTACTGGTACGAGCAGGTGTTTGCGCGACAGGTCGCCGCGCACGGCCGCCCCGGCGGCGTGCTGATGGGCATCTCGACGAGCGGCGGGTCGCGGAACGTGCTGGCCGCGATGGTTGCCGCCCGTTCGCGCGGGATGACGACGATCGCCCTGACGGGGCGGGATGGGGGAGCGGTGGGCCGCGCGGCCGACGTCCACCTCAACGTCCCCTCGACTTCCACCGCGCGCGTGCAGGAAGTGCACATCACCATCCTGCACGTCGTCTGCGATTTGGTGGAGAGAGAGCTGACGGAATCGTCGAGCGTCGAGCGTTGAGCGTCGAGCGTCGAGCGTCGAGCGTCGAGCGTTGAGCGCGAAGACGACGGTCGACGCCGAACGGTGAACGGTGAACGCAGTGGTGCGGAATGCCTGAACTGAAGACCGAAACCCTCACCGTCAACATGGGGCCGCAGCACCCGAGCACGCACGGAGTGCTCAGGATCATCCTCAAGCTGGATGGCGAGAACGTCGTGTCCGCCGACTCCACGGTCGGCTACCTGCACACTGGCATCGAGAAGACTTCCGAGGAGAAGAAGTGGCAGCAGGTCATCCCGCTCGTCGAGCGGATGGACTACCTCAGCGCCCAGTCGAACAGCTTCAGTTTCGCGCTCTCGGTGGAGAAGCTCCTCGGTCTCGAGATGCCGGAGCGGGTGAAGAACATCCGGGTTCTGCTGGCCGAACTGCAGCGCCTCAACAGCCACCTCGTCTGGCTCGCGACGCACGCGATGGAGGTCGGCGCGGTCACGGTGATGCTCTACTGCTTCCGCGAGCGGGAGTTGCTGCTGAACGTCAACGAGCTGATCGCCGGCTTCCGGATGTTCCCGAGCTACATCCGCGTAGGCGGCCTCCGCGAGGATCTGCCCTCCGGGTTCCACGAGGCTGTCAACGAGATCCTGGACCGGATGCCGGCCAAGCTGGCAGGAGTACGAAGACCTTCTCACGCACAACCAGATCTTCCTGAAGCGCACCCGTGACGTCGGCATCGTCACCTACGAGGACGCGCTTGGCTACGGGCTGATGGGGCCGATCGGCCGGGCGGCCGGTGTCGCGTACGACGTCCGGAAGGCGTTTCCGTATTCCGGCTACGAGACGTTCGATTTCGACGTGCCGGTCGGAACCAGGGGCGACGTGTACGACCGGTACCTCGTGCGGACCGAGGAGATGCGCCAGACGCTTCGCCTCTGCCGCCAGGCGCTCGACCGCATCCCGAAGACGGGCGACTGGCACTGTGGCGACCCCCGCGTCGTCCCGCCGCCCAAGGACCAGGTCTACACGGAGATGGAAGCGCTCATCCAGCACTTCCTGATCCACTCGCAGGGGTTCACCGTGCCGGCAGGCGAGGCGTACGTGCCCGTCGAGGGCCCGCGCGGCGAGCACGGCTGCTACGTGGTGTCGGACGGCGGCAACCGGCCGTGGCGCGTCAAGATGCGCTCGCCGTCGCTGATGTCCTGCCAGGCGCTGCCGAAGATGATCGTCGGCGGCCTGATTGCCGACGTGATCGCCGTCATCGGCTCGATCGACGTCGTGTTGGGGGACGTGGACAGGTGACATTCCACCCTCGAGATGCAGCTACGAGTCGGCGCACGCGTCGCGTCGCCAGTTGCGGCGACGAAGGCGAGCCGTTCGCCTTCACGCCGGCCAACCGCGAGCGCCTCGAGCAGATTGCCGCGCACTATCCGCCCGAGCACCGGCGGTCCGCGGTCATCCCGGCCCTGTACATCGTGCAGGAGCAGCAGGGGTACGTGACGGCCAGCGCGATCCGCCACGTCGCGGATGTCATCGGCTGCACGCCCGCCGAAGTCGACGACGTCGTCACGTACTACGTGATGTTCTTCCGCAAGCCGGTGGGCAAGTACGTCGTGCAGGTGTGCCGCACGCTGTCGTGCGCGCTTCGCGGCGCCGAGCGGGTGGTGGCGGCGATCGAGCAGCATCTCGGGATCAAGGACGGCGAGACCGACGCGTCCGGCACCTTCACGCTCCAGGAGATGGAGTGCCTCGGAGCCTGCGACCGGGCGCCCGTCGTGATGGTCAACAACGAGCACTGGCAGGAGTGCCAGTCACCCGACGAAGTCGTCGGGCTGCTCGAGGGGCTGAAGGCAAAGGGCGAGGCAGCCCTGACGGGGTGCCATCTGAAGAAGGAATAGAGTCAGTTTTCGATCTGCCGATTTGGCGATTTGTCGATTTCAGCCTGACGCCCCACGGAGGGGGCGGCCCTGGCCGGAATCTCCGAAATCGTGAAATCGCGAAATCGTTAAATTGCCAAATTCATGGATCCAGTACCTGATCTCCCACGTCCGCGAGCCGAACGGGCACACGCTCGAGTCCTACGTCCGCCGCGGCGGCTACCAGGCGCTGCGCAAGACGATCGGCATGGCTCCCGCGCAGGTGATCGACGCGGTCAAGGCGTCCGGGCTGCGGGGCCGCGGCGGTGCCGGGTTCCCGACCGGCATGAAGTGGCAGTTCGTGCCGAAGGATTCGCCGAAGCCGAAGTACCTGTGCTGCAACGCGGACGAGAGCGAGCCGGGGACCTTCAAGGACCACGTGCTGATGGAGCGCAACCCGCACCTGCTGTTCGAGGGGTGCCTGATCGGGTGCTACGCCATCGGCGCGAAGGCGGCCTACATCTACATCCGCGGCGAGTTCTACCACGTGCAGCGGATCCTCGAGGACGAGATCGAGGCGGCGCGCGCGCAGGGCTACATCGGGAAGAACATCTTCGGCAGCGGGTTCGACTGCGAGATCTACGTCCACCGCGGCGCCGGCGCCTACGAGGCGGGCGAGGAGAGCGCGCTGCTCGAGTCGCTCGAGGGCAAGCGGGCGCAGCCGCGCCTGCGGCCGCCGTTCCCCGCGGTCGTCGGGCTGTACGGCTGCCCGACGGCAATCAACAACGTCGAAACGCTCTGCAACGTCCCGCTCATCATCACCAAAGGGCCGGAGTGGTTCGCCGGCCTCGGCCCCGAGAAGAACGGTGGGCCGAAGCTGTATTGCATCAGCGGCCACGTCGAGAAGCCGGGCGTCTACGAGACGTCGATGAACGTGACGCTGCGCGAGCTGATCTACGGGTTCGCGGGCGGGATCCGCGGCGGCCGCCAGCTCAAGGCCATCATCCCGGGCGGTTCGTCCACGCCGGTGATCCTTCCCGACCAGACTGGACGCGCAGGCGAGTTTCGACGGCCTCGTGAAGGCCGGCTCGATGCTCGGGTCGGCGGCCATCATCGTGATGGACGATACGACGTGCATGGTGTGGCTCGCGGAGAACCTGCTTCACTTCTACAAGCACGAGTCGTGCGGGAAGTGCACGCCGTGCCGCGAGGGCACCGACTGGCTGCTGAAGATCCTGCACCGCATCGAGACGGGCGAGGGGGCGATGAAGGACATCGACCTGCTGTTGAACGTCGCCGAGCAACATCGGCGGCAAGACGCTCTGCCCGTTCGGCGACGCCGCGGTGGCGCCGGTCCTCAGCACCATTCAGCACTTCCGCCACGAGTACGAGGCGCACGTGCGCGAGGGCCGATGCACCTGCCCGGCGGAGTGGCGGGTCATGGCGCCGAGGGTCGGGCTCAAGGCTCAGTCGATTGTTCAACGGCGGGAGCGTCGATGCCGCAGACCGTGAGCCATGCCGTAAGCCGTAAGCCGTGCTACTGCGTAAGAACCGATGCCTTCTGCCATCGTGATCGTCCAACTCGGCCTCGTGCTCGTCGTCTTCACGCTGCTGCTGCTGTCATCGGCGGCGATGGTGTACGCGGAGCGCAAGGTGGCGGCGCTCATCCAGCAGCGCGAGGGCCCGAACCGGGTCGGCCCGGCGGGCCTGCTGCAGCCGTTCGCCGACGTCATCAAGCTGATGTTCAAGGAGGAGCTGCGGCCGGGCGGGGCGGACGCGATCCTCTTCGTGCTGGCGCCGATCATCTCCGCGACGGCGGCGTTCGCCGCGTTCGCCGTCGTTCCGTTCGGCGCACCCGACGACCTTCTTCGGCCTGCTGCCCGAGCCGGTCAAGCTGCAGGTGGCCGACGTCAACGTCGCCGTGCTGGTGGTGTTCGCCATCACGTCGATGAGCGTCTACGGCATCGTCCTCGCCGGCTGGAGCTCGAACAGCAAGTACTCGCTGCTCGGCGCGCTGCGCTCGGCGTCGCAGATGATCAGCTACGAGCTGTCGTATGGCCTGGCGCTCGCGTCGGTCCTGGTCATCGCCAATTCGCTCTCGCTGACGGAGATCGTGGACGCCCAGCGCGGCTCCTGGCATCTGTTCGGGATTCCCTCCCGCCCCGGTGGTTCGTCTTCCCGCAGGCCGTCGGCTTCCTGGTCTACATGACGGCCGGCGTGGCCGAGACCAACCGCGCACCGTTCGACTTCCCCGAGGCCGAGCAGGAGTTGGTGGCCGGTTACCACACCGAGTACTCCAGCATGGCGTTCGCCATGTTCTTCCTGGCCGAGTACATCAACATGGTCACCGTCTCGGCGGTGGCAACGGACCTGTTCCTCGGCGGGTGGCACGGGCCGTTCCTGCCCGAGTGGCTCGGGTGGATCTGGTTCCTGGTCAAGATCTCGGCGCTGCTCTTCTTCTACATCTGGATGCGGTGGACGCTGCCGCGGTATCGCTACGACCAGCTGATGCAGTTTGGGTGGAAGATCCTGCTGCCGGTGGCCGTGGTGAACCTCGCTGCTGACGGCCGCGGGGGTGATCTACTTTGGGCTCTGAGCTCGCTGTTCTACGCTTTCGCCGCCGTCGCGATCGTCGCCTCGGCACTCGTCATCGGGCAGCGGAACCCGATCTACAGCGTCATGCTGCTGATCGCGTCGTTCCTTGCCCTGGCGGGCCTCTACGTGCTGCTCGAGGCGCCGTTCCTCGCAGTCATCCAGATCGTCATCTACGCGGGCGCCATCCTGGTGCTGTTCCTGTTCGTCGTGATGCTGTTGAACGCGCCCGAAGGAAGGCCCCGCCGCGGATGGCCGAATTCGTGACAGGTCCAAGGCGCGCCGGCATCGCACTGGCGGTCGCGTTCGTCCTCGAACTGTCGTGGGCACTCTGGCGGTCGTACCGGGTACGTCCAGCCAGTGGACGCCGTGAGCCCGGACGGCATCGCCGCCTTGAGCTCCGTGCGGGAAATTGGCCGGGTCCTGTACAGCGACTACGCCCTCGCGTTCGAGGTCACCTCGCTCCTGATCATCGTCGCGATGGTGGGGGCGGTGGTGCTGGCGAAGAGACACGTGTAGTGGCAGGCAGTGGCAGTGCAGACCATGCCGTATGCCACTCTGAATCACTACCTCGTCCTCTCGGCCATCCTGTTCTCCATCGGGACGGCGGGCGTCTTCCTGCGGCGCAACATGATCACGGTGCTGCTGTCCATCGAGGTCATGCTGAACGCCGCCAACCTGACGCTGGTCGCCTTCGGCCGGCAGCTCGGCTCGGTGGACGGCCAGATCATCGTCTTCTTCGTCGTGACCGTCGCCGCCGCGGAGGCGGCCGTCGGTCTGGCGATTGTGATCGCGCTCTTCCGGCTGAAGGAATCGCTGGATCCAGATTCGTTCACGAGCCTCAAATGGTGAATTCATGCGATTTGACGATTTGGCGATTTGACGGCGGGCGGAAGAATCGAGAAATCGAAAGATAGAGAAATCAAGAATAGACCGATGCTCCTCTTCATCCCGCTCCTTCCGCTCCTCGGCTTCCTGGTGAACGCCCTCGCCGGCACGCGGCTGTCGAAGGCCGCCTCGGGCGGCCTCGCGGTCGGGGCCATGTTCCTGTCGTTCGCGGTCGCCGCGGTGGCGTCGTGGTCGCTCCTGCAACTCGCTCCGGGCGCGCGCGTCATCGACCAGGTGCTCTACAACTGGATCCCGTCGGGCGATCTCCAGGTGAACTTCGCCCTGCGCCTCGACCCGCTCTCGATGGTGATGATCCTCGTCGTCACGGGGATCGGCGCGCTGATTCACCTGTATTCCACGGGCTACATGCACGAGGAGACGCGACAGCGAGTACGCCCGCTACTTCTCGTACCTCAACCTGTTTGCTGCCTTCATGCTGGTGCTCGTCCTGGCGCCGAACTTCCTGGTGATGTTCGTCGGCTGGGAGGGTGTCGGCTTGTGCTCGTACCTGCTGATCGGCTTCTGGTACCAGAAGCAGTCGGCATCCGATGCCGGCAAGAAGGCGTTCATCGTCAACCGGGTTGGCGACTTCGGCTTCCTGCTCGGCGTGCTGCTGCTGTTCTCGCGCTTCGGGACGCTCGACTTCCGGCACCTGGCCGGCGCCGTGTCCTCGCTGGCGCCCGAAACCGCCTTCGGCACGGTGTCCATCGCCGCGCTGCTGCTCTTCGTTGGCGCCACTGGCAAGTCTGCGCAGATCCCGCTGTATGTCTGGCTGCCGGACGCGATGGAGGGCCCGACGCCGGTGTCGGCGCTCATCCACGCCGCGACGATGGTCACCGCGGGCGTCTACATGATTGGGCGCAACGCCGTGCTCTTCAGCCACGCGCCGGGCGTGCTGGAGATCGTCGGGATCATCGGGGCGGCGACCGCGCTGATGGCCGCGACGATCGGCCTCGTCCAGAACGACATCAAGCGCGTGCTGGCGTATTCCACCGTCTCGCAGCTGGGGCTCATGTTCCTGGCGATGGGCGTCGGGGCCTACGCCGCCGGTATCTTCCACCTCTACACGCACGCCTTCTTCAAGGCGCTGCTCTTCCTCGGCTCCGGCGCGGTCATTCACGCGCTGTCGGGCGAGCAGGACCTGCGGCGCATGGGCGGCCTGCGGCGGGAACTGCCCATCACGTACTGGACGTTCCTCGTGGGCACGCTCGCCATCTCCGGCGTGCCGCTGCTCGCGGGGTTCTTCAGCAAGGACGAACTGCTGTATCGCGCGTTCGCCAACGGCCACCCCTGGCTGTGGCTGACCGGCAGCGTCGCGTCGCTGCTGACCGCGTGCTACATGTTCCGCCTGGTATTCCTCGCCTTTTTCGGCGAGCGCCGGTGGGAAGCGGTTGGAGACGGTGCCCAGGCGACTGCGCACGGCGGCGGGGGAGCGCACAGCGGGCACCTCCACGACGCACCTCCCAGCATGGCGATTGCGCTGATCGTGCTGGCCGTAGGCGCCGTCTTCGCCGGTTACGTCGGGGTGCCAACGATCCTGGGTGGCAGCAATCGCATCGAGGCGTTCCTGGAGCCGAGCTTCACGGTGGCGGCGAGCGAAGCCCGCGCCGCGGAAGCGCCGCCCGACGCCGGGGCGGGCCACGTGGAGGGTGCGGTCGATGCCGAAGGGGTCGCCGCCCAAGCGGCGCACGGAGCGTCCACCGAGTGGGCATTGATGGGGACGGCCACCGCGGCGGCCTTCGTCGGGATAGGTCTTGCGGCGCTGTTCTGGCTGAAGCGCCGTGATCTGGCCGACGCCGCGGCCGACCGCTTCCGGAGCCTGTACGGCCTCCTCCTGAACAAGTACTACGTGGACGAGCTGTACGACACGAGCATCGTGCAGCCGGTGAAAGTGATTTCCGACCAGGTGCTGTGGAAGGGCGTGGACCAGGGGATCATCGACGGCGCCGTCAACGGGGCGGCAGTGTCGGTCGGCGGCGCGAGCGGGGTCCTCCGCCAGCTGCAAACGGGCTCGATCCGGGCCTACGCCGCGTCGCTGTTCGTCGGCGTGCTGCTGGTGCTCGCGTACGCTTTGTGGCCGTGAGACCGGGAAATCGCAAAATCGTGAAATCGACGAATCGCCAAAATCGAAAGCGCTTCCGGTGCTGACAACCATCGTCTTCCTGCCGCTCGCCGGCGCCCTGTTCCTGCTGCTCGTGGAGAACCGCGACGGCCGCCGGGACGCCTTCGTCCGCTGGGCCTCGCTCGGCGTGTCGCTGCTCGTGTTTGCCGCCACGCTGCTGCTCTGGGCTCGGTTCGACCCCTCGCAGGCGGACTTCCAGCAGGTGGAGCGCCACGCCTGGATCCCGGCGTTCGGCATCCAGTACCTCGATCGGCGTGGACGGCATCAGCCTGTTCCTGATCGTCCTGACCGGCTTTCTCACCCCGCTCGCGCTCCTGTCGTCGTGGGGCTCGGTGCACAAGAAGGTGAAGGAGTTCTCGGCGTTCGTGCTCGCGCTCGAGTGCGCGATGCTCGGCGTCTTCGTCTCGCTGGACCTCTTCCTCTTCTACGTTTTCTGGGACGCGATGCTGATCCCGATGTACTTCCTGATCGGGATCTGGGGGTACGACCGGCGCATCTACGCGGCCGTGAAGTTCATCCTCTACACGGCCGCCGGCAGCGTCCTGATGCTCATCGCGATCATCGGCCTCGCATGGGCGCACAACGCCGCCACCGGCTCCTACACCTTCGACCTGATGAAGCTGCACGAGATCCGGATCGCGCCGCAGCTGGAGTTCTGGTTCTTCCTGGCCTTTGCGCTGGCGTTCGCGATCAAGGTTCCGCTGTTTCCGTTTCACACATGGCTGCCGGACGCGCACGTGGAGGCGCCGACGGCCGGCTCGGTCATCCTGGCCGGTGTCCTCCTGAAGATGGGGACCTACGGGTTGCTGCGCTTCGCCTTCCCGCTGTTTCCGCAGGCGGCGCTCTTCTTCGCGCCGTACCTCGCGCTGCTCGCCGTCATCGGCATCATCTACGGGGCGCTGGTCGCGATGGTCCAGCCGGACATGAAGAAGCTGGTGGCGTATTCGAGCGTCAGCCACCTCGGCTTCGTCGTGCTCGGGATCACCGCCCTGAACATGCAGGGCATCCAGGGGTCGGTCTACCAGATGCTGAACCACGGCGTCAGCACCGGCGCGCTGTTCCTGATCGTCGGCATGCTGTCGGACCGGCGGCACACCCGGCTCATCTCCGAGTTCGGCGGTTTGAAGAAGGTGATGCCCAGGCTCGTCGCGGTCTTCCTCCTGATCACGCTGTCGTCGATCGGCCTTCCCGGCCTGAACGGCTTTGTCGGCGAGTTCCTGATCCTGCTCGGGACGTTCCGCTGGAACCCTCGGTTCGCCTCGTTCGCGGCACTCGGCGTCATCCTTTCCGCCGTTTACATGCTCTGGATGTTCCAGCGCGTCAACTATGGGCCGGTGTCGAACGAAGAGAACGCGTCGCTGCCCGACCTCACGGTGCGCGAGCGCTGGGTGATCGTGCCGACCGTCGTGATGGCCCTGGTGATGGGACTGGCGCCGGGGATCTTCCTCAAGCCGATGGAGCCGACGGTCGAGCGGCTGCTCCAGCGCGTGAGCCGCCAGACGGTGGCCGCCAACCCGGCGCCGGCCGGCGGCGTCAGCAGCGGGATCGCGTGGAAGGTACCGGCCAACTGACAAACGTGGGGTCACAGCTTGAACCATCAGTATCTTCAACGCTTTGACCCCGTCGGGGTCAGAGCGTTGAAACAGGCAATGGTTCAAGATGTGACCCCAAGGACATAATCCATGTCATCGTCCTCGCTCGCCGCCATCATCCCGATCCTGTGCGTGACCGCCGCGGGCATCGCCGCCATGCTCGCCGAGGCGCTCCGCCAGCCGGGTGAACGGATGCCCATCAGCGGCCTCGGCTTCGTCGGCCTTGCCGGAGCGGCCATCACGTCGGCGCTGCTCTGGAATCGCCACGCGGTCAGCTTCGGCGTCGTCCTCGCCGACAACTTCGGGCTCTTCATCTCGCTCGTCCTGGTGGGCGTCGGCTTCCTGACGCTGCTGTACTCGCCGCAGCTCGTCGAGCGCGACGGCCTGCCGGCAGGCGAGTACTACGCCCTCACGCTCTTCGCCATCGCCGGCATGATGCTCATGGCGATGGCGACGGATCTCCTGGTGATCTTCCTGGCGCTCGAGGTCCTGTCACTCGCGGTGTACGTCCTGACCGCCTTGAGGCGCGACAGCAGCGCGGGCGCCGAGGCGGCCTTCAAGTACTTCCTCCTCGGCGCGTTCTCGAGCGCGTTCTTTCTCTATGGGATCGCCTTCGCGTACGGCGTGAGCGGCAGCACGCGGCTGGACCGGCTGGGGAGCGCACTGGCCTCCGGCGCCGTGCGGGACTCTCCGCTGGCGCTCGTCGCGCTCGGGCTCCTGCTCGTCGGGTTCGCCTTCAAGGTGTCCGCGGTGCCCTTCCACATGTGGACGCCGGACGCCTACCAGGGCGCCCCGACGATCGTCTCGGGCTTCATGTCGACGGCCGTCAAGGCGGCGGCGTTCGCGGCGTTCGCGCGGGTCTTTCTCTCGGCCATGGAGCCCCTTCGTGCCACGTGGGCTCCCGCGCTGTGGGCCATCGCCGCGGCCACGATGGTCGTCGGCACCGTCGTCGCGGTGGCACAGACCAACCTGAAGCGAATGCTCGCCTACTCGAGCATCGCGCACGCCGGCTACATCCTGATGGCGATCGTCGCGGCCAACGATGTAGGGAAGAGCGCCATCCTCTTCTACCTCCTGTCGTACGGCGTGACGAATCTCGCCGCCTTTGCGGTCATTGCGCTGCTCGGCACGCGCGATCACGCCAACGACGACCTGGCGAGCTACGCCGGGCTGTCGCAATCGCCACCCGGTGCTGGCAGCGGCCATGACGGTGTTCTTGCTGTCGCTCGGCGGGCTCCCGCCGACGGCGGGGTTCGTGGCGAAGTGGTACGTCTTCAGCGCGGCCGTTCGCTCGGGGTACTACGGGCTGGCGATCGTCGGCGTCCTGACGAGCGTGGTGTCGATCTTCTTCTACCTGCGCGTGGTCGTGATGATGTACATGGCGGAGCCGGCCGAGGGCGTCCCCGAGCCGGCGCGTCCCGCGGGCGCGGCGGTCGTCGCCCTGGCGCTGTCGGTCATCGCCATCTTCTACCTGGGTGTCCTGCCGACGCAGGTCCTGGACCTTGCCGCACGATCGATTGCGACGATCTTTTAGAGCCGCCGGCTTCAGTCTTGTCGCCCCTGCACAGGGCTTCAGCCCTGCTCACCTGCGACTCGGATCAAGGCATTCGCGACTATCTGATCCTGCTCGGGTAAGACCGTCCTCAAGTCCAGCAGCACGCGGTCGTTCTCGATCCTGCCGATGATCGGCGGATCGTTCCGCCGCAGCTGCGCTTCGATGGCGTCGGGCGAGCGTGAGCCGCAGATGGCCAGCAGCCGCGTGGGAATCTCGAGGCCCGGCGTCGTGCCGCCGCCAATGGTCGACGCGCCATCGACGATCTCGGCGCGCAGCGTCTCGTCGCCGGCGCTGCCAGCCGCCGCCTTCACGCGCCCGCATCGTTCGCCGACCTCATCGGCGCTCGCGAGAATCATCCGCATGATGGGCACGGTTGTGGCCGCGCGGCCCGCGACGTACTCGCCGAGCGTGGCCTCGAGTGCCGCGTAGGTGACCTTGTCCACGCGCACGGCGCGCATCAAGGGATGGCGCCGAATCCGGTCGAGTAGCTCGCGGCGCCCGACGATGATGCCGGCTTGAGGGCCGCCAAGGAGCTTGTCGCCGCTGAAGCAGCAAACGTCGACGCCAGCGGCGACCGTTGACTGAACCTTCGGTTCCCCCTCGAGCAGGGTGTCCAGCCGGGCACACCCTTCGGCGTCCCCGGGCAAGCCCACGTAGCCGCTGCCGAGGTCTTCGGCCACTGACACCCTGCGCTCGCGTCCCAGCGCAACCAACTCCTCGAGCGACGGCTGCTCGGTAAAGCCCTCGATGCGGAAGTTGGAGCGGTGAACGCGGAGCAGCAGCGCGGTCTCGTCCGTGATGGCGGCCGCGTAATCACCGGCACGAGTCTTGTTCGTCGTCCCCACTTCGCGCAGCCGGGCGCCCGATTGCGCCATGACGTCAGGCACGCGAAAGCCGCCGCCGATTTCGACCAGCTCGCCGCGCGACACGATCACCTCGCGGCCCGCAGCGAGCGCAGCGAGGAGAAGCAGCGTGGCGGCGGCGTTGTTGTTCACGACGAGGGCCGCTTCCACGTCGAGCAATCGGCAAAGGAGCGCCTCGGCATGCACGTCGCGTGCGCCCCGCCGGCCGGCCGCCAGGTCGAATTCCAGGTTGGAGTAGCCGGTCCCGAGGCCCGCAATCCGTCCGAGCGCGGCCTGCGCCAGGGGGGACCGTCCGAGATTCGTGTGGATGACGACGCCGGTGGCGTTGACCACGGGACGCAGCGAAGGACGCCAGGCGCCGGCGAGCTGCTCGAGGGCGACCCGCTCGATGAACAGGCCGGCCGACTCGGGGTCGGCGATCAGCGGGTTTCCGCCGCCCGACAGCGCGGCCCTCAATCCTGCTGCCGCCTCCCGCAGGGCGGCGACGATCGCCTCCCGGCCGTAGTCGTGTTCGAGGCGGCGGATCGCCTCGCGCTGCCGGAGCTGCTCGATGGAGGGGATCACGCGGTAGTCGGGCATGTGCGTCACTTGCCGGTCGCGGCGGACTCAGGATACCATCTCCGGTGGTTTCGCCGCGGCGTGCGCGGCGGAGTGCCCGTGCGTCCTTCGCCAAGGCTACGGCGAGTCCGAGGGAACCGCGCGAAGGCGGACCGTTTGCACGCGCCGGTTCGGCCGAATCCCTTGCCAATGAAGCAGATGTCATCCTCGCAGCCGCCCGCCGACAAGCCGGACGGGACGGCCGGTGACGAGTCTCGCTATCGGCCTCGCGAACGTTTCTGGCCGTATGTGGACGTGCCGGAAGAGCCGACCGACGCCGAAATCGCCGCGCTCGACCCGGACCTCAGGGCCGAACTCTTCGGGCCGGCGTCCAACCGGTTCTCGGTGACGGTCGTCTTCCCGGCGTTCGAGGGCGACGCGTATGCGGCCGCGGTCGCGCTCGCGAGGCGATCGGCCGAGTACCTGGAGACCGGTTCGGGCGAGCGATTTCGCCATCGGGCCCGGTTCTTCCCGTCGGACGTGGTCGCGCTTCGCGACCTGTGGACGATCGTCGGCGGCCTCGACGCCGCCGAGGTGCTCGTGGACGATCGGCCTGTGCCGTACGCGCGCGAGCTCTGGCTGCCGTTGTTCTGGTTCCTGCTGCTGCGCTAGGCGTTGCCTGGGAACGGGCGACTGGGGACACCGTGGCCGAACAGAGCGATCTCGAACGGGACCTTCGCCAGCTCGAGGCGAACCTGAGGAAGCTGGAGACGGAGTACAACATGTACTTCTCCGGCATCCTTCCGCGCCCCCCGATCGAGACGCGCGCCCGCGTCGACAAACTCTTCCGCCGCTACGATCGCGCCTACATTCAGAGCTACGCAGACCGCTTCCGCCTGACGACCCTCCAAGCACGGTTTTCGAAGTTCACCGACCTCTGGGACCGCGCCCAGCGCGCGCGAGAGGAAGGACGGCCCGGGCCCTTTTCACGGCCGCCGCGCGTCGAAGAGCCTCCCTCCGCCCCGCCGGCGCCGGCCGCGCCCGCGGACCGGGTGCTGTGCGTGGCGACCGTGGCCGACCCCGCCCACGAGCGTGAGAAAGTCCTGGCGCTCTACGATTCGCTGGTCGAGGCGCGCCGCGCGACCGGGAACGAGGAGCCGTTCCCCTTCCACCGCTTCGCCCAGATGATCAAGACGCAGGTGAGCAAGCTGCGCGAAGCCGGCAGCGGCGAGGTGGCCTTCCGGGTATCGGTGAAGGACAACAAGGTGGCATTCACCGCGCGCGGGATGAAGAGCGGGAAGGGCGAGGGCGGGGAATAAGGGAAGAACGGAAAACGGAACGTAGAACTGAGAACGTACGAACGTAGAACTGAGAACGTAGAACTGAGAAGGGTCGAACTGAGAAGGTCGAACGGGGAGCGGGGAAGAAGGGGAGGGGCAGGGGCAGGTAACGGGCGCCCGGCAGAGGCCAGGCGCCCAGGGTGCGGTGCTACACCTTTGTGACGTTGCCGGCCTGCGGGCCCTTGGGGCCGTCAACGATCTCGAACTCGACGGCCTGGCCTTCCTCGAGCGAGCGGAAGCCGCCATTACCCTGGATCGCCGAGTAGTGGACGAACACGTCGCTGCCGCCGTCGCGCTCGATGAACCCGTAACCCTTGGCGTTGTTGAACCACTTGACCTTGCCTGTAATGCGCATTCTTTCCCTGCCTTGCAGTGGTGCGGCGACTGTCGCCGCCGCTCGACGTACCTACCCCCATCCCACTCGGACAAATGGGGGCAACAAAAAAAGCCGCACCGTCGCGGCCTGACGCCGGGGCCCGAGCGATGCCGGCGCCACTCGGCATGATAGCGGTGGCGTAGATGAGTGTCAAGCCGACGAGCTCGGTCCAATAATGGAAAAACGGCCTGAAATCGCCCTGTCCAGGAGGTTGTCCATGCCCCGAGCCCTGCTCAGTGTTTCGGACAAGACGGGCCTGGTGGACTTTGCGAGGCAGTTGTCCGGCCGGGGCTTCGAACTGGTATCGACCGGCGGCACGGCCCGGGCTCTTGCCGACGCCGGGCTGCCGGTCGAGGCAGTATCCGAGGTGACCGGCTTCCCGGAGATGATGGACGGCCGGGTGAAGACGCTCCACCCCGCCATCCACGGCGGCATCCTGGCCCGCCGCGGCCGGCCGGACGACCTCGAGGCGATCGCGGCTCACGGCATTCGCCCGATCGACCTCGTGGTCGTCAACCTGTACCCGTTTCAGAAGGCGGCGGCCGAGGCCTCGACGCCCTTCGAGCGCTGGTCGAGGAGATCGACATCGGCGGCCCGAGCCTGGTCCGTGCCGCGGCCAAGAACTTCCGCGACGTCCTGGTGGTCGTCTCCCCGGCCGACTATCCGCAGGTGCTCGAGGAACTGGACCGTCCGGGCGGGGCCTCGCACGAGTTTCGCCTTTCGACCTCGCTCGCCGCGCCTTCGCTCACACCGCAGACTACGACGCCGCCATCGCCCTCGAACTGGACAAGGTCGGTGTCGAAGAGGGAACGTTCCGGCGGACGGTGGATGCAGCCGGGCTTCCGCCGCAGGTGTTCCTCCGCCTGCACAAGGTGCGCGACCTTCGCTACGGCGAGAACCCGCACCAGCCGGCGGCGTGGTACCGCGGCGGCCACGACGCCGTTGGCCTCAGGGTGACGCAGGGGAAGGAACTGTCGTTCACCAACCTGCTCGACCTCGATTCCGCGGCGCGCATCGCCGCCGAGTTCGTCGAGCCGGCCGCTGTCGTCATCAAGCACACCAACCCGTGCGGCGCGGCGACGGGCGCGACGTTGGCAGACGGCCTACGTGCGGGCGCGCGAGGCCGATCCGCTCGCGGCGTTCGGCGGCATCGTCGGCTTGAACCGGCGACCTCGACGCCGAGACGGCGCGCGAGCGTGGTCGCCACGTTCATCGAGGCGGTCGTCGCGCCAGGCGTGAGCGAGGAAGCGGCCGCGATCCTGGCCGGCAAGAAGAACATGCGGGTCGTGATCGCCGACCTCGCCCTGCTGCTGTCCTCCGACGCGTTCGGGCGCTTCGACCTGCGGTCGATCCTCGGCGGCGTGCTGGTCCAGGAGCGCGACCGGGTGGTGGAGGCGACGCGGGCGTGGCCGCCGGCCGGGACGTCGGCGGGCGAAGGCGGCGCGAGCGGGCTTGGCGTCGTGACCCGGCGGCAGCCGACCGAGCGCGAGTGGCAGGCGCTGCGCTTCGCGTGGCGCGTCTGCGCGCACGTCAAGTCGAACGCGGTGATCTTCACCGCGGAGGACCGGACGCTGGCCGTGGGCGCCGGGCAGATGAGCCGCGTGGACGCCGTCAAGGTCGCGATGTTGAAGGCGGCGGAACGTGCGGACCGCGCGCTACCGGTGTCCGGTCCGCTGCTCGCCGGGTCGGTGGCCGCATCGGACGCATTCTTCCCGTTCCGCGACGGCCTCGACGCCGTGGCGGAGGCCGGCGCCACAGCCGTCGTTCAGCCCGGAGGATCGGTGCGGGACGCGGAAGTGATTGCCGCGGCCGACGAGCACGGCCTCGCGATGGTGTTCACGGGCCGGCGGCACTTCCGACACTGAAACGGCTCTTGGCTTTAGGCTCTGGGCTCTGGGCTAAGAGCCGAAAGCCTAAAGCCTAGAGCCTAGAGCCGCTCGGCTTCGGGCTCTGGGCTAAGTGCTTCGACTCGCAAGTACGGCCACGAATCGTTTCGCTGCACGTGGCCGCTCGTGCTCGCTCAGCACTTAGTCCTGAGGGCGCAACACGTTGCCGTATTTGCGCATCGAAGGGCTAAGGGCCGAGCCTAAAGCCGATTCACGCCGCGCCGTCGATGGCGTGCGTGAGTTCCTGGGGGCTGACCGTCGCCGGGCCGAACTTGGCCACCGAGATGCCCGCCGCGTGGTTGGCAAGATTGCACGCGTCCCGCACGTCGGCACCCGCCGCGAGGCCGAGCGCGAGGGTGGCGATCACCGTGTCGCCCGCCCCGGTAACGTCCGACACCTCGCGCGCGACGGCCGGGAAGTGCTCGGCCGTCTCCCCGTCCAACAGGCACATCCCGTGCTCGCCGCGTGTGATGAGCACCCGCTCACAACCCGCGTGCTGCCGAAAGGCGCGCGCGGCAGCCACCGCATCCTCGTGCGTCCGCACGCGCATGTGCGTCGCGATCTCCGCCTCGTGGTGGTTCGGCGTGACGATGGTCGTTCCGGCGTAGTAATCGATGTGGGGAATCTTCGGGTCGACGAGCACGGGGATGCCGCGGGCGCGCCCGGCCGTCACCACTCGCTCCATGAGCGCTTTCGTCACGCCCCCCTTGAGGTAGTCGGACACCACGATCACGCTGGCCTTTTGCGCGAGCGACTCGGCCTGCACGGCGAGCGCCTCCTCCGTCGCGCCGGTCGCCTCCCGGTCCGTCTCGTAGTCGATCCTCGCCACCTGCTGGTTGCGGTTCGTGACAATCCGGAGTTTCGTCGTGGTTCGCCGTGACGGGTCGCCGACGAGGCCGGAGGTGCCGATGCCGTGCTCGCCGAGCAGGCGCCGCAGACGCTGGCCGGCCGCGTCCGTGCCGGTGAGCCCAACCAGTTCCACGTCGCCCCCCAGCGCTCGCACGTTGTGAGCCACGTTGGAAGCGCCGCCAACCCGGTACTCGTCGTACTCGAACTCCACCACCGGCACGGGCGCCTCGGGGGAAATGCGGTTGACGCGGCCCACGACAAACTGGTCGAGCATCACGTCGCCGATGATGAGGACCGAGGTATAGCGGAACCGCTCGATCGAACGGCGGAGGCGGTCGGGTGTCGTTGAGGTCGTCATCATGTGCCGGTCGCTTGTGTCTGGGCGGGTGTCGCGCGCAGCTCGGGCTTCGCCTTCCAGGGAACGCGAGTCGCCGCCCACGGCAGCGTGAGCAGCACGAGCAGCAGCATCAGGAACTCCGAGTCGCCGAAGTTGTACTCGAAGAAGCCGGCGGCGATCATCGACGCCACCGCCCCGATCCCCGCGGCCGCCAGGTATCGAGGCCGATCCGCGCGGAGCTTCTGCAGCAGCCCCATGGTCACCGTGACGAGGAACCAGAGCCAGGCGATGAGCGCCGGGGCGCCCCGTTCCGCGGCGATCTGCAAGGGCACGTCGTGCAGGTGCGGCGGCGCGGGTTCCACCGCGGTCGATCGACGGTACGCCGGGTAGACCTTCTGCACCATGTTCGGGCCGGTGCCCAACAGGGGGTGGTCCTTCACGATCTCGATGCCCGCCTGGTACATCGCCACGCGATCGCGCACCGTCGGGTCGCGCAGGTCGAAGGTCGAGTAGAAGCGGGTGACGATGGATCCCGGGGCGAGCGCGAAGAAGAGGCCGGCGGCCACCGGCGCGAGCGCGAGGAGGCGGAAGTCCTTGAGCATGAGCAGCACGCCGATGCCGACGCAGCCGCCCACCCACGCGTTGCGCGAGAAGGTGAGGACCACCGCGACGATCAGCGCCGGCATGATGAGCGCCGTCCAGATCCTGTCGAGGCGTTCGAACAGCAGGCGCGCGGCCGCCGAGCACATGACCATCATCAGCAGGCCCGAGTAGGTCATGTAGTGGCCGAGCGTCCCGCGCGGCCGGTTGTTCAGGTTGTCGAAGCCGAAGATGCTGTACTCCGCGACGCCGACGATGGCGCTAATCGCGCCCACCGTCAGGATCGCCTGCATCACCGTGTTCGCGCGCTTGCCCTTCGCCGCGCTGAAGACCAGCGGGACGACGAGGTAAAGCACGATCTGTTTGGCCGCGCCCACGCTCTCCCTGGGGTCGAGCGAGAACGCCGTGGAGAGCAGCGTAATGAGGGCGTAGACGGCGAGAGGGAGGAACCAGGCGGGCACTTCGGGCCGCTCGCGACGGACGATCAGCGAGGCGCCCCACACCACAACCGTCAGCGCCAGCACGACCTCCGCGGCCGCGATCGAGAACTGGAGCACGCTGACGAAGCCGAGCAGCCCGAGGAGCGCCGCGCGGTCGAGCCAGTGTTCCGGCGTAGCCGCCTGTGCGTGGCTTGTCATAGTTGCTGTCATTCCCGCCCCTGCAGGCCTGGAGGCCCCGCTCCGCGGGCACAGAGGCCGCGCCTACTATGCTCCCGCTCGCCGCAACGCGCGCTCGGCTGCCTCGGCCACTCGTTCGGGCGTGATCCACGCGAGGCAGCGGAAGTCGCCCGGGGCGCACGTCCGCTGGTGGCACGGGCGGCAGGGCAGTTCCAGTTCGACGGATTCTGTCACGAACCGCGCCGGGCGCCACGGCGCCGACCTCACCGACAGGGTGGGGCCGTACAGTCCGACAATCGGCACGCCTGACGTCCCGGCGACGTGAAGCGGCCCGCTGTCGCCGCCGATGAACAGCGCGGCACGTTCGAGCATCGCGCGCAGTTCCCGAAGGTCCACCTCGACCTCGTCGATGATCGCGGCGCCGTCGCTCGTCGCCGCCCGTGCGCGCGCGCCGATTGCCCGCGCCGCGTCTCGTTCCGATGGCCCCGAGACGACGACAATCCGCCGTCGCGCATCGGCGGAAGCCACGCGCGTCAGGAGGTCGACGAACGCCTCCGCGGGCCAGCGCCGGAACGGGTTGCCGGCGCTCACGTGCACCACGATCAGGCGGTGCGCGACGGGATCGATCCCGCAAGCCTCCAACCGATCTCGGACCGACGCTTCGGCCTCCGCCGAGACCGGCATCTCGGTCGGGTCGTGTTCCGGGTCCGCTGCGCCGACGCCCAGGGGCGCCAGCAGGTCCCACTGGTTCACGACCGAGTGCCGAGGCTGCAGCGTGCGTGACCGCGGCACGCGTTCAGTGTACATCCACGAACGGCCGGGTATCTCGTAGCCGATCCGCCTCGGCGCCCCAGTCAACCACGTCAGGAGCGCGCTGCGCGGACCGCCGTGCAGGTCGATCGCGAGGTCGTAGCGGGACGCCCGCAGCCGGCGAACGAGCGCGGCGTCATCGCGCAGCCGGCGCGAGCTGCCGGGGGGCGGCGCCACGACCACCTCGTCGAGGCACGGATTGCCGGCGACCACGGGCCAGGCGTGCGGCTCCACCACGTACGAGAGACGGGCGTGCGGGAACTTCCGCCGAAGCGCCCGAATGATGGGCGTCGTGAAGACGACGTCGCCGATCAGGCGCAGGCGGATGAGCAGGATGTTCACGGGTGCGGCGTGGGCGTGGCGCCGGCCACTGGCGACGTCAACCTCACTCCTCAACCGCCGCTTCCTCGATCAACATGACGGGCACGTTGTCCTCCGTCACCGGGTAGACCCTCTTGCACTGCTCGCACTTGAGCCCGGCGCCGTCGCGGACGGGCTTCACGGGCACGTGGCAGGCGGGGCAGACGAGGATTTCGAGCAACTCGGGATCGACGGGCACCTTCACCTCCAGGATGATCCCCGGAACTATACCAAAACGGCGGGAGCGGCCCCTATCATGCACTGGTCTTTTATGGAACAATCGAACCGATGCTCCTTCATGGCCTCGCCGGCTGCGCGCTTCTCGGCATGTCGCTGGCCGCGGCCGTGGCGCCCGCCGCAACCGTGACGCAGGACCGGCCGGCCGCCAAGGCGCTCGGGGGCGCCGCCGCGGCGGATGGGGGCGCGTACCTACTACTTCATCAGCGGCCGACACTTCGAATCCGAAGGCGACGTCGACGCGGCCGTGAAGGCCTACCAGCAGGCGGCGGCTCTCGACCCGCGATCCGCCGAGATCCGGGCGGAACTGGCTGGACTCTACGCCCGGCAGAACCGCGCGCGGGACGCGATGGAGTGGGCCGAAGCCGCGCTCAAGCTGGATGGTCAGAACGCGGAGGCGAACCGCGTCCTGGGGATCATCTACGCGGGCCTCGCGAAGCTCGACGATGAGTCGGCGGCGGACAATCCCGAGTCGCTGCAGGCGGCGAAGACCGCCGCACGGCACCTCGAGACGGCCAGGCGGCAATCGATATCGACCGATCCCGGCGTCGAGATGATGCTTGGCCGTCTCTACCTGAGAACGGGGGACAACGAGCAGGCCATCGCCACGCTCCGCCGGCTCTCTGACGAGGAGGCGGATCGCGGCGAGCCGACCGCCCTGCTCGCGCAGGCCTACGTCAATGCCGGCCGCGCGGACGAAGCCGCCCGCTTGCTCGAGCTCTCGGTCACGGCGCATCCGGAGTTCTACGCCTCCCTCGGCGAGCTCTACGAAAACCAGCAGCGGTGGAAGGACGCGGCGGGTGCATACGAGCGCGCAGTCGCGCGCAACCCGCGCAATGTCGACCTCAGGGCACGTCTTGCCGTGGTGCTCCTCTCCCAGGGGGGGGCCGCCGAGGCAGGGCGGGCTGCGGCGGTGCTGGAGGAGGCGCGGAAGCTGACTCCAACCGACACGCAGGTGCTCTACCTGCTGTCACAGGCGCAGCGTGGCGCGGGCAAGCTGGACGAGGCGGAGACGACCGCGCGCCAGCTCGCGGCGCTCGCACCGAACGGTGCGTCAGCGCCCTACGCCCTCGCGCAGGTGTACGACCAGAAGCAGCAATACCGCCGCGTCGTCGAGACGCTCGAGCCGGTGGTGGAGCGGTCGAAGGGCGCCAGTGGCGGCGACGCGCGCCTGTCTGCGGCCGTCCTGATGCTGGCCTCGGCTTACCAGGAGATCGGGTCGTTCGACCGCGCGCTCTCGACCTTCGAGCGGGCGCGCGCGCTGAACCCCGGCAACGCGAGTATCGGGGTGTACGAGATTGGTGTGCTCGTCGCCGCGAAGCGCTTTCCCGAGGCGCTCGAACGGTCGCAGGCGTGGCTGGCCACGCACCCGAACGACGTGCGCGTGACGCGGCTTCGCGCCGATGCCCTGCGCGGCGCCGGGCGGGCAGACGAGGCCGTGCGGCTGCTCGAGCAGGCCCTCGCGGCGCAGCCCGACGAGGTGACCAATTACCTCGCCCTCTCGGAGATGTACGCAGTCACCAGCGCGTACGACGCGGCGGCGCGCACGCTCGATGAGGCAGCGCGGAAGTTTCCGTCGGACGCGACCGTCACGTTCCAACTGGGGTCGGTGCTCGAACGCGCCACGCGCTTCGCCGAGGCGGAGCGAGCGTTTCGGCGAGTGCTGGCCGACGACCCCCTCTACGCGCCGGCTCTCAACTACCTCGGTTACATGCTGGCCAACCGCGGCGAGCGACTCGACGAGTCGATTGCCTTGATCAAGCGCGCCCTCGCCGTGGACCCGTTCAACGGGGCCTATCTCGATAGCCTGGGTTGGGCGTATTTCAAGGCGAACCGGCTGGAGCTTGCGGAGGACCCTCTGCGGAAGGCCGCAGACCAACGGGTGCGCGACTCGGCGGTGCAGGAGCACTTCGGCGACCTCCTGTTTCGCCTCGGTCGCTACGGGGACGCGATATCGGCCTGGCGCAAAGCGCTCGACGGCGATGGCGAGCAGGTCAACCGCGACGACATCGAGCGGAAGATCCGGTCTGCCGGCGAGAAGGCCGCAAAACAGTGAGACTCGCGTTTGCCGCGATCGCCGCGTGCCTTCTGGGCTCGGCGTGCGCTGCGCATGCCCTGCGCCTGCCCGACGGCCCTGGCGAGCCGTTTCCCGATTTCAAACAGGCATTCGACGCGGCGAGCGCCGCGTGCCGCAGCGTGCGGACGCTCACGGCGGAAGCCGCCGTGTCGGGCACCGTGGGCCGGGGAAAGATCCGCGGGCGCGTGATCGCCGGGTTCGAGCAGCCGGGCCGAATCCGCCTGGAGGGCGTGGCGCCCATCGGCCCTCCCGCGTTCATCCTCGTCGCCGACGCCGGGCGGGCGACGCTGTTGATGCCGCGCGCCAGCGAGGTGCTTGCGGATCAACCGCCCGAGGTCGTGCTCGAGGCGCTCGTCGGGGTTTCGTTGCGGCCCGACGTCCTGCAGGCGATCTTGTCGGGCTGCGTGACGCCCGACCCCACTCCCACCGCCGGCACCCGCTTCGCGGACGGCTGGGCGCGCATCGACCTCGAGGGCGCGGCGTCGGCGTTCCTTCGGCAGGAGGGTGGCCAATGGCGCATCCGCGCCGGCTTGCGCCCGCTGGTAACCGTGGAGTACCAGTTCGCGGGCGACCGGCTGCCGCAAACGGTCCGTCTTCGCGCGGCCGCCAACGGCGGTCCCGGGGCTGACTTGCGACTGTCGCTGTCCCAGGTTGAGGTGAACGCGCCGATTGCGGCCAGGGCCTTCACCGTGACGATCCCGGCGAAGGCCGTCCCGATTACCCTTGCAGACCTCAAGCAATCCGGGCCGTTGGGGGAGAGACGATAGCCATTTTGGCCATTTGTCGATTTGGCCATTTGGCCATTTGGCGATTTGTCGGCTGGCGCGATGGGACGGGCCGCCATCGGCAGGGCACTGACGCATGACGGAGAAATCGCGAAATCGCGAAATCGGAAAATCCGGAAAATCGGCCACTGTCGTCCAGGCCCACGCGAAGATCAACCTCTCTCTGCAAGTGGTCGGCGTTCGGGCCGACGGGTACCATCTCCTGCGAACCGTGTTCCAGTCCCTTGCCCTGAGCGACGATCTGGCGTTCGAGGTGCGCGATGGTCCGCTGTCGCTCTCGTGTGACGCGCCCGGCGTGCCGGCCGACCGCCGCAACCTGGTATGGAAGGCGGCGGATCTCGCCTGGGCGGCTGCCGGACGTTCCGGCGAGCCCTCTGGTGTTCGCGTGCGCCTGACGAAGCGGATTCCGGCACAGGGCGGTCTCGGTGGAGGAAGTTCGGACGGCGCAGCGGCGCTGGTTGCGTTCAATGCCATCTGGCGCGCGGGCCTGGATGACATCCGCCTGGAAGGGCTCGCGCGGCAGTTGGGCGCGGACGTCCCGTTCTTTCTGCACGGTGGAACGGCGCTCGGCGTCGGCCGGGGCGACGAGATTCGAGCGACTGCCCGACATGCCGTCCCGGGACGTCGTGCTGGTGTTTCCCCCGTTCGGCGTATCGACGCCGGACGCGTTCAGGTGGTTCGACCAGGACGCGGCCTTCCGAACCGAGCCGGCTACAGCCGGCGGGCCGAGTACCTTGCCCCTGCCCGGCATTGACTCGCTGACCATCGTCAACGCACTCCAGGAACCCGTCTGCCGCCGGCACCCTCAGATATCCGAGGCGTGCCGGGCGCTCGAGGCTGCGGGAGCGGAAGCGGCCGCCATGACAGGCAGCGGCTCCACGGTGTTCGGCTTGTTCCTGCCGGGCCGCGGGGCGGCGGCGGCGGCGGGACTCCGGTCGGCCGGGTGGGAGACGCTGCTCACCGCGACGGCCGGCCGGGAGTCGACCCGGCCTCGGCCTTGAGCCCACTGGCCGTAATCGTATAGACTAACGGTTTGCGCCGCGGTCGCCGGGGCACGCCGTAAGTGTGCCACCCGGCTGCGTGATGCGCCCGCCTGGCCGCGGTTGGCAGCCGGCCACAGGCCTCGGTTCGGGATGGGGCGTGGCCAAGTGGTAAGGCACGGGACTTTGGCTCCCGGATCGAAGGTTCGAATCCTTCCGCCCCAGCCATCACCGTACGGAATGTCGAATGTGGAATGGTGAGTGTTGAGTGCGGGCGCTGAATGACAGGCGGTCGATTCCGTCATTCGACACTCGGCATTCCACGTTCTGCATTCTCGTTAGGCCCCCGGAAAGGGATCGGTCGATGACAGCGTCGAGGGTAAGGGCATGAGGGTGGCGTTCGCCGAACTCAAGGTCTTTACTGGCAGCGCGCACCCGGAGCTGGCGCGCGAGATTGCCAGCCACCTGGGGATTCCCCTCGGGCAGGCCCGCTTGACCCGCTTCCCGGACACCGAGGTCTCGTTTCAGATCGACGAGAACATCCGGGGGACGGATGTCTTCATCGTCCAGCCGACCTGCACGCCGGTCGACCAGCACCTCGTCGAGCTGCTGATCATGATCGACGCGTTCCGCCGCTCGTCGGCCGCGCGGATCACCGCGGTGATCCCGTATTACGGCTACGCGCGGCAGGATCGCAAGGACAAGCCGCGGGTGCCGATCTCGGCGAAGCTCGTCGCGAACCTCCTGGGGGCCGCGGGGACGAACCGGGTGCTGACGATGGACCTGCACAAGGCGCAGATCCAGGGCTTCTTCGACATCCCGGTGGACCACCTGTTCGCGGCGCCGGTCATCATCGATCACCTGGCGCGGCAGCGGGTCCCGAACGTGACGATCGTGGCGCCGGACGCCGGCGGCGCGGAACGCGCGCGGGCGTATGCGAAGCGCCTGGGCGCGGGCCTGGCGGTGGTCGACAAGCGGCGGTCAGCGGAGACGGGGGCGGCCGAGGTGATGAACGTGATCGGCGACGTCGAGGGTCGGACCTGCATCCTGCAGGACGATATCGTCGACACCGCGGGCACGATGCAGAAGGCCGCAATCGCGCTCAGCAACGCGGGCGCCAAGCGGGTGCTCGCGTCGGCCGTGCATGGCGTGCTGTCAGGGCCGGCGCTGTCGCGCATCGAGCAGTCGCCCATCGAGAAGATGATCGTGACCAACACCATCCCCGTGACGGGCGATCGGGCTCGCTCGGAGAAGATCGTGGTGCTGTCGGTCGCGCGGTTGCTGGCGCAGGCCATTCGCAGCATTCACGAAGAGAGTTCGGTGTCGTCGTTGTTCGTCTAATCCCTCGGCGTCGCCCGCCTCGCGGGCGCCGTCGAAGGAAGTTCGCCGCCGAACGGGCCGCCTGGCCCGCGGTCGGGCGCCGCACAAGGATTGAGCTCAGATATGGAAGCAGGTACTCGAAGCGGTCAAGCGGGACAGGTTTGGCAAGAACGAGGCGGGACGCATGCGGCGGGAAGGCCACGTCCCGTCAGTGCTCTACGGCGGCACGAAGGACGAGGCCGGCAAGCCGCAGGCCACGCCGATCGCGGTGTCGCCCAAGGAGCTGTCGCGCATCCTGCACTCGGAGTCCGGGCGCGAACACCCTCATCACGCTGAAGCTCGGCGACGACTCGCTGGCGCGTCATGGTGAAGGACTACCAGCTCGACCCCGTCACGCACCACCTGCTGCACGCGGACTTCTACCGCGTGGCGATGGACAAGATGCTGACGGTCACGGTGCCGATCGTCCTGCGCGGCGAAGCGCCGGGCGTCAAGCAGCAGGGCGGACTCCTCGACTTCGTCCACCGCGAGATCGAGGTCGAGTGCCTGCCGGCCGACATCCCCGAGAACATCGAGGTGGACGTGTCCGGCCTGATGCTGAACCAGGCGCTTCCGCCTGCGCGACATCACCGAGAGCATGAAGTGGAAGCCGGTCTCCGAGACCGACATCATGATCGTCCACGTCGTGGCCCCGAAGGCGGAGGCCGAGCCGGTGGCCGAGGTCGAGGCGGCTGCGACGACGGCCGAGCCCGAGGTCATCAAGAAGGGCAAGGCCGAGAAGGAAGAGGAAACCGAGGCCGAGGGCAAGGGCAAGGCCAAGAAATAGCAGGCAGCAGGCAGCAGGCGGCAGGCAGCGTGGCTGCCGGCGACTTGCTGCCAGCCGCCGGCTGCCAGCCGCCAGCTGCTATGAAGCTGATCGTGGGCCTCGGCAACCCCGGCC
Organism: uncultured Acidobacteriota bacterium; assembly: GCA_963724775.1. GTDB lineage: Bacteria > Acidobacteriota > Vicinamibacteria > Vicinamibacterales > Fen-181 > CAVRWB01. The sequence continues at coordinate 648,287 of CAVRWB010000001.1, read as the reverse complement.
GCCGTTATCGCGACACCCGGCACAACGTCGGGTTCGCGGTGGTCGACGATCTCCTCGCGGAGCGGCATGGGGCGATCTTCGAGGGGGCGCCGGGCGAGGCCGTGATGGCGCGCCTGCGCACGCTGGGCTCCGGCGGGACGCTGCTGCGTGAAGCCGCTGACGTTCATGAACCTCAGCGGCGTGGCGGTATCCGAGGTGGCCCGGTATTTCCGCGTCGACGTGCGCCGACCTCCTCGTGGTCGCCGACGATGTGAGCCTGCCGCTCGGGCAGGTTGCGGGCGCGGCCCAGGGGATCGGACGGCGGGCACAAGGGGTTCCGGTCGATCATCGGGCAGTTCGGCACGCCAGGAGTTTGCGCGGCTGCGCGTCGGCGTCGGGCGCGGCGACCCGCGGCGCGACCTGGCGGACCACGTGCTCGCCGGGTTCGATGCCGACGAGCGGCCGGTGATCGATGCCGCGATCGGGCGCGCGGCGGACGCCAGCGAGTTGTTTGTCGCCGACGGGATCGAAGCGGTGATGAACCGGTTCAACGGACCGGGGGAAGACGAGTCGGAGAACGGCTCTCGAAGGCTCTGGCCTAGGTCCGTGAGAGCCGCGAGCGCCGAGAGCCCGAGCCCGAGCCCAGAGCCGGGAGAATCGCAGAGAAAGCCAGCCAGTCAACTCACAATTGATCGGCTCCTTGCCACCCCCCTGAGCGAAGTCGAAGGGTGGTGGCCGTGTGGCGAACCGGGCGGTTCGCCGTGAGGGCGCGCTGGCATCCCGGGCGCCCGCAACGTCCAGAAGGAGAGTCATGAGCACTCCAAGACAGTACGAATTGATCTACATCGTCTCGCCCGACGCGAGCGAGCAGGAGGTCACCGACCTGCACGCGCAGGTCGAGACCATCATCGCGCGCATCGGCGGGGAACTCGTGAAGACCGAGAACTGGGGCCGCCGCAAGATGGCCTACGAGATCGGCCCGCACAAGGAAGGCGTGTACGTCCTCGAGGTGATGAACGGCTCCGGCGAGCTGATGAAGGAGCTCGAGCGGCGCCTGCGAGTCAGCGAGCGCGTCCTGCGCTACCTCGTCGTCCGCGTGGACGAGGAGTTGCGGGCCGCCGCGCGGGCGCGGTCGCGGCGGAGAGTGAGCTTGCGCCAGGCCGCAGCGGCGGCCGCGGGCGAGACCTTGGTCAGCGGCGACGACCGCGCTGAAGACTCGGAGGTGCTGTGATGGCGGACGAACGACGTGGCGGTGGTGGCGGCGGCGGTCGCGGCGGCTCGCGCGGCGGCGCGCGCGGCAAGGACGCGGACAAGGGGCCCGGGCAGCGGCGCTCGCTCTTCCGGCGGCGGAAGGTGTGCAAGTTCTGCTCGGAGAAGATCGACTACATCGACTACAAGGACGTGCGGATGCTGATGCCGTTCGTGCCGGACCGCGGCAAGATCCTGCCGCGCCGGATCTCGGGCGTGTGCGCGCCGCACCAGCGCGCGCTGCAGACGGCCATCAAGCGGGCCCGTCAGCTCGCCCTCGTGCCCTACGTGTCGGACTGAGAGGGGACCGACCATGGAAGTCATTCTTCGTGAACACATCGACAATCTCGGCCGCCGCGGCGACGTCGTGAAGGTCGCCGACGGCTACGCCCGCAACTTCCTCTTGCCGCGCAAGCTCGCGTTGCTGGTGACCGACGAGAACCGGAAGCGCATCGACCGCGAGCGCAAGGTGGCCGACGTGCGCGAGGCGGAGGAGAAGCAGGCGGCCGAGTCCGTGGCCGCCCGGATGACGGCGCTGGACCTGGCGTTCGAGCGCCGCGTGGGCGAGAACGAGACGCTGTACGGGTCGGTCACGTCGGCCGACGTCGCCGACGCACTGGAGGCCAAGGGCTTCCCGGTGGACAAGCGCAAGGTCACGCTGCACGATCCGCTCAAGCAGTTGGGCCAGTTCGAGGTGCCGGTGAAGATCCACCGCGAGGTCACCGCGCTCGTCAAGGTCCGGGTCGTGCCGCTGGGCGGCGCGGCGGCGGCGCCGCCTGCGCCGGCAGCCCGGCGACGAACCTCCCGCCTCCGCGTCAGTAGAACGGAAAACTGAAAACGGAGAATTGGAAACGATGGGGCGGCGCCGATGCGCCGCCCTTTTTTCCGTTTTCCGTTTTCCGTTCTCCGTTGACAGTCTAGGATACGCCGCCGATGGCCCTGCTCGCCGTCCTCTGCCTGTACGCCGTGTTCCTCTGGGTTGGCATCGCTGCCTCCCGGCGGGCCAGGGGCGGGGCCTCGAGCGAGCTCCTCGTGGCCGGTCGCGCCATGCCGCTATGGCTCGCGATCCTCACCATGACGGCGACGTGGGTGGACGGCGGATACCTCCTGGGTACCGTTGAAGGGACCTTCCGTTCGGGGATCGCGTCGGGCGTGCAGGGCGGGTTGTGCTTCGGTCTCAGCCTCGTGCTGGGCGGCCTGTTCTTCGCGCGCCGGATGCGCGCCCTCGAGTTCACGACGCTCGTCGACCCGTTCGAGTCGCGCTTCGGCAAGCGGTGGGCCGCCGTCCTCATGGTCCCCGCGCTCCTCGGCGAACTGTTCTGGAGCGCGGAGCTGCTAGTCGCCGTCGGGTCCACCTTCGGCGTGATGCTGGGCATGGAGCTCACGACCGCGATTCTCCTGTCCGCGGTCATCGTCGTCGTCTACACGATGCTGGGCGGGATGTGGTCGGTCGCGTACACCGACGCGTTTCAGCTGGGGCTCGTCGCGCTCGGCCTCGTCGTGGCGCTGCCGATCGTGTTCCGCGTCGCCGGCGGCCTGGAGGCAGCGTGGACCGCGTTTGCGGCGGCGCGCCCCGCGGGAATCGCGCTCGTGCCGACCACGGCAGGTGTGGGCGGGTGGACGCTGCCGGCCGTCGTGAGCTGGTGGGACGTCAGCGCGATGCTGGTGCTGGGCGGCGTTCCGTGGAACTGCTACTTCCAGCGGGTGCTCTCGTGCCAGTCGCCAGCCAAGGCGCAGTGGCACTCGATCCTGGCCGGACTGCTGACGATGGCATTCACCGTGCCGCCGCTGCTGCTCGGCGTGGCCGCGGTGGCCTATCACTGGCCGCCGGACCTCCTGGCGCAGCTCCGCGCGCAGCCGGCGCGGGCGCTGCCGATGATCTACCAGCACATCACGCCCGCGTGGATCGCGCTGCTCGGCCTCGGGGCGATCATCGGCGCCGTCACATCGAGTTTCAGCGCCTCGATCCTGTCGGCCGCGTCGATGTTCGCCTGGAACTGCTGCTATCGCCTGATCAAGCCCGATCTCTCCCCGCGCCAGCTGTCGCGGCTGATTCGAATGACGGTGGTCGCGCTCGGCGCTGGCGCCACCGTGATGGCGCTCGAGGTGCAGAGCGTGCAGGCGCTCTGGTTCTTCACCAGCGACCTGATCTTCGTGCTGCTGGTGCCGCAGTTGATCGCGGCGCTGTTCGACAGGCGCGCGAACCGCTTGGGTTCGGTCGCCGCCTTCTCGCGTGTCGCTCGTGCTCAGGCTCGGCGGCGGTGAGCCGCTGTTCGGCCTTCCGCCCGTGCTGCCTTACACCGAGTGGTTCTCGGCGATCCTGCCTGGCCCCGCGGCCTCGTGGTACGACTCGACGAACGGCGCACTGCTGTTTCCTTACAAGACGCTGGCGGCGGCCGCCGGCCTCGTGGTGCTGCCCGTCGTCTCGCGGTTGACGGCACGCTGGGATCCACCGAGGGCATTGAGGAACGTCGAAGCGGCGGAGATTGGTAATCTGGCCATTTGACGATTCTTCGATTTACCGATTTTGGAGCACCGAAGTGCGAGCGCCGCCTGTCGAGACGGTCGCGACGTAGAAATCGCAAAATCGCAAAATCAACGAAATCCCGATGTCTCCTGCCGTTCTCCTCGCCTGGTCGGCGCATGCGTACACCGCCCTGGGGCTCGTGTGTGCGGCGGGCATCGCCGCTTCGATCGTCACCGGCGGCGACCAGTCCTTCCAGTTCGCGTTCCTGCTCATGATCGCCGCCACGTTCGTGGATGCGACCGACGGCTGGTTCGCGCGGCGCGTCAACGTGAAGAAGGTGACACCGGGCTTCGACGGGCGTCGGCTCGACGACCTGATCGATTTTCTCACCTACACCTGTCTCCCGCTGCTTCTCGCCTGGCGCGCGGGCCTGCTCGGTCCCTGGTCCGGATGGTGGCTGGCCGCGCCCCTCGTCGCCAGCGCATATGGCTTCTGCCAGGTGCACGCGAAGACCGAGGACGATTACTTCCTCGGGTTTCCCTCGTACTGGAACGTCATCGTTCTCTATCTGTACCTGCTGCGTCTGCCGGCCGCCTGGCCGCTCGGCGTCGTCCTGTTCTTCGCGATGCTGACCTTCGTTCCGACGCGCTATCTCTACCCCTCGAAGAAGGGCGGCGCGGGTACCGTCTTCATCGTGGTCTTCGGCGCCGCGTGGGTCGCATCGCTCCTCGTCATCCTGTGGCAGTGGAACGCCGCGCCCCTATCGCTGGTGGTCGCGTCGCTCGCGTTCCCCGCCTACTACGTCCTCGCGTCGTGGCTGATTTCAATCCGCCTGTGGCACCGCGTTCGGGTAAACTGATCCGCCTGTCGGCGTCCGGCGCGCACAACCCTGAATCCCGAATCCCGATTCCAGAATCCTGGCCTATCCGTGGCTGACACCACTACTGTCGTCGAACGTCCCCTTCCTCACAACCTGGAGGCGGAGCGATCCGTCCTGGGCGCCATCCTGATCCAGAACGAGGCGTACAACCTCGCCGTGGAAATCGTCCGGCCGGAGGATTTCTACCGCGACGCCCACCGGCGCATCTTCGAGAAGATCATCGCCCTCGGCGAGCGCCAGAGCGCAATCGACTTCGTCACGCTGAAGGAGGAGCTGGTTCGGTCCGGCGAGTTGGACACCGTGGGCGGGCCCGCGTACATCTCGTCGCTCGTCGACGGCGTGCCGCGCGCGACCAACGTCGAGTACTACGCGACGATCGTCAAGGACAAGGCGGTGCTTCGCCGCCTGATCAGCGCCGGGAACCGGATCGTCCTCGACGCGTACGAGGCCGAGCAGGACTCGGGCGACATCCTGGACCGGGCCGAGCACGCGATCTTCTCGATTGCCGAGGGCCGGCTGCGGACCGGCTTCACGTCCCTCTACGACATCGCGCAGGAGGGCATGAAGGCGATCGAGATCGCGGTCGAGCGCAAGCAGATGATCACCGGTGTCTCCACCGGCTTCGTCGAGCTCGATCAGCTCACCTCGGGGCTGCAGCCCGGCGACCTGATCATCCTCGCGGCGCGCCCCTCGATGGGAAAGACCAGCCTCGCGCTGAACGTCGCGCAGTACGCGGGGACCAAGGGCGGCAAGACGTGCGGCGTATTCAGCCTGGAAATGTCGAAGGAGCAGCTGTTCCTCCGCATGCTCTCCAGCGAGGCCCAGATCGACGGCCACCGACTCCGCACAGGCTACCTGCGAAGCGACGACTGGGGGCGCCTCACCTCGGCGCTCGGCACGCTCGGTCACGCCAAGATCTTCATCGACGACTCGCCGGGGATCGGCGTGCTCGAGATGCGGGCCAAATGCCGCCGGCTGGCCGCGGAACACGGCCTGGATCTGCTGGTGGTCGACTACATCCAGCTGATGCAGGGGCGCGGGCGCTTCGACAACCGAACGCAGGAGCTGGGCGCGATCTCGCGCGCCCTGAAGGGGCTGGCGAAGGAGTTGAGCGTCCCGATCATGGTGCTCTCGCAGCTGAGTCGCGCTCCGGAGTCGCGTTCAGACCACCGGCCGCAGCTGTCGGACCTGCGCGAGTCGGGCGCCCTCGAACAGGACGCTGACGTCGTCCTCCTCATCTACCGCGAAGACGCGTACGACAAGGAGACCGAGAACCAGAACGTCGCCGAGATCATCATCGCCAAGCAGCGCAACGGCCCCACCGACACCGTGAAGCTCGCGTTCATCAAGGAGCGCACGAAGTTCGAGAACTACGATCCCAGGGTGGGTTAGAGGATTTGGCGATTTGCCGATTTTTCGAGCCGGCCGAAACCGAATCCACGTGAAGTTCCAGTCGCCAAGGGAGAAATCGCTAAATCCCGAAATCGCCGTTTTCGCAATATCGCGAAATTGCTAAGATCGCTTCCGTGATCCGCAGCACCGTCGCGCACGTCGACCTGGGCGCCCTCCAGCACAATTTCCGAGCCATCGAAGCGTTCGTCGCCTCTCGAGCCGCGCCGGGACGCCGGCCGCCGCGCGTCATCGGCGTGGTCAAGGCGAACGCATACGGACACGGCGCGCGGCACGTCGCGCGGGCCCTCGAGGCGGCGGGAGCCCGGATGCTGGCGTGCGCCGACATCGAAGAGGGCATCGCGCTGCGGGAGGCGGGGATCCGCGCCGAAGTCCTGGTGTTCGGCGCCCTGAGCGTGAGCGACCTGGCGGGCCTGTTCGAGTACGGCCTCACGCCCACCTGCTCCACGCCGGCGGCCGGGCGCGCCTTGCAGGCCGCGGCCGGCGCCAGAGGCCAGCGGCTTCGCTACCACCTCAAGATCGACACGGGCATGAATCGCCTCGGGTTCAGGCACGACAACCTGGACCGGACCCTGCCGGAACTGTTCGCCAGCCCGCATCTCGAACTCGCCGGTGTCTACACCCACTTCGCAACCGCCGACGACCATGCGCATCCGCTCTTCGACGAGCAGCGACGCTGCTTCGATGACGTGCTCGCGCGTATTGCGCGGCTCGGCGTGATTGTCCCGGAGCGCCACGCGGCGAACAGCGCGGCGCTGCTGCGGGACGAGCGCACGTGGTTCGATCTCGTGCGGCCGGGGATCCTGCTGTACGGGGTGCTCCCACGCGGGAAGGACAATCGCGCGCTCGACCTCCGGCCCGTTCTCTCCCTGAAGAGCCGTGTCGTCGCGGTGAAGAACATTCGCCCGGGCGAAAGCGTCGGCTACGGCGCCCGCTACACGGCCGACGGGCCCCGGACCATCGCCACGATTCCCGCGGGCTATGCGGACGGCCTCGATACCCGGCTGTCAGGCCGCGGCTACGTCCTGGTCGGCGGGCTGCGCGCGCTCATCGTCGGCGCCGTGTCGATGGACATGCTGGCAATCGACGCGACGGGCATCCGCGTCGATCCCGGTGCCGAGGTGGTGTTCCTGGGCGAGCAGGGCGGGGAGCGGATCGAGGCGGCGGACATGGCCGAGGCAGTCGGCACGATTCCCTATGAGATTCTCTGCCGGCTGGGCTCGCGCATCGAGCGGGTGTACGACTAGGGACTAGGGACTAGGGGCTTCGGGCTAGGGCAGATATGATGGCCCTGTCATGAAAGGCCCGAAGACGCTCTTCGTCTGCCAGGAGTGCGGTGCCCAGTCGCCCAAGTGGATGGGCCGGTGTGCCGACTGTGGGGCGTGGAACTCGCTGGTCGAGGAACGGGTTGTCGAGGTCGCGCCGGCAGCGGCCATCGCCGGGACGCCGCGCTACGCGCTTGGGCCTGCCGTCGGCGCGCGCCTCTACGAGGACATTCAGCTCGCCGATACGCCGCGGTTGGGGAGCGGCATCGAGGAATTCGACAGGGTTCTGGGCGGCGGGATTGTTCCGGGGTCGCTCGTGCTCCTGGGCGGCGAGCCTGGCATCGGCAAGTCCACGCTCCTGCTGCAGGCCGCCGCTTCGTTTGCCCGCACGGTTGGCCCCGTCTTGTACAGCTCCGGGGAGGAATCCGAACACCAGGTGAAATCGCGGGGCGAGCGGCTGGGCGTGGGCCGCGCTCCCCTTTACCTGCTCGCCGAGACATGCCTCGAGCGCGTCCTCGAGGAGGCGGGCCGGCTGAAGCCCGCCCTGCTCGTCGTGGACTCGATCCAGACCGTCTTCTCGCTGAAGCTCCAGTCGGCGCCGGGAAGCATCGGCCAGGTGCGGGAATGCGCGACCCAGCTGCTGTTCACCGCGAAGGGGCAGAACATCCCGACGTTCCTTGTCGGCCACGTGACGAAGGAGGGCAGCCTCGCCGGCCCGAAGTCGCTGGAGCACATCGTGGACACGGTGCTGTATTTCGAGGGGGAGCACCACCACGTGCATCGGATCGTGCGCGCCGTGAAGAACCGGTTTGGCGAGGTGTCGGAGCTCGGCGTCTTCGAGATGACCGGATCCGGCCTCAGGCCGGTTCCCAACCCGTCGCAGTTGTTTCTGGCCGAGCGCCCGGCCGCGCTGCCCGGCTCGTCCGTGACCTGCTGCATCGAAGGTTCGCGCCCGATCCTCGTCGAGGTCCAGGCACTGGTCAGCTCGAGCCTCTACGGGAACGCCAAGCGGATGGCGATCGGCATCGACCAGAACCGCTTGTCGCTCCTCCTCGCCGTCCTCGAAAAGCGCGCCGGTCTCGCGCTCATCGGAGACGATGTGTTCGTCAACGTGGCGGGTGGCATGACCATCGACGAACCCGCCGCCGACCTGGCGGTCGTGGCCGCCGTCGCGTCCAGCGTTCGCAACCGTCCGGTCCGGTCGCAAACGGCGGTGTTCGGCGAGGTCGGCCTGGCGGGCGAAGTCCGGGGCGTCACCCAGGCAGCCCGGCGAGTGAGAGAAGCTGCACAGATGGGGTTCACTCGCTGTATCCTTCCTAAAGGCAACATCGACCCGCGCGACCTGCCGGCCGGCGATCCCTGCGAGCTGGTGCCGGTCGAGCGCGTGGGCGACATGCTCGACGTGTTGTTCGAATGACAGGATGAGGCCGCGCTGCCGTCGCACGGCAGCCCGGCCCTCATCTTTTTACGCGGCTCGCGGTTCACGGGAGTCCCCCGATGACTTGGTTCATACTCGCGCGCGCACTCTTCGTCGCCGCCATTGGCTTCACGGCCGGCCTGCTGCAGCCGCTCACCGGCCTTCCGTTGGCCGGCCCGGCGGTCATTGCCGCCAACGTGGCGTTCGGCGTCATGCTCTCCGCCCTCATCATCCTGTTCGAGATCCGCCTCCGCGAGGCGAAGGTCACGAGCGTGCTCGGCGCCCTGCTCGGCGGCGTCATCGGCCTCGTCATCGCCAAGACGATTGAGGCGGCGCTGGCGTGGACGGACACCAGCAACAACGCGGTCGCCTTCCTCCGGAGCGTCGTCCTGCTGGTCTTGCCCTACATCGGCACGGTGATGGGCGCCCGCAAGGGAGAGTGGCTGGAGCCGGCGCGCCTGGTCGGCCTCTTCCGGGCGGCCGGGCCCCAGCGTCGCTACAAGGTGCTGGACACCAGCGTCATCATCGACGGCCGGATTGCGGACATCTGCGAGACCGGCTTCATCGACGGCGCCCTGGTCATTCCGCAGTTCGTGCTCAAGGAACTGCAGCTCGTCGCGGACTCGGCAGATGCCCTCAAGCGAAACCGCGGCCGTCGCGGGCTCGACATCCTGCAGAAGATTCAGAAGATGTCGGGCGTCGAGGTCGTCATCTCCGACGTGGACTTCCCCGAGGTCCGCGAGGTGGACCTCAAGCTGATCGAGCTCGCCCGGACGCTGCAGGGGAAGATCGTGACCAACGACTTCAACCTGAACAAGGTGGCGCAGTTGCGCGGCGTCGAGGTGCTCAACATCAATCAGCTGGCCAATTCGCTGAAGCCGGTGGTCCTCCCCGGCGAGATCATGAAGGTCTTCATCCTCAAGGAAGGCAAGGAATACAACCAGGGCGTCGCGTACTTGGACGACGGGACGATGGTCGTCGTCGACAACGCGCGGAAGATGATCAGCAAGACGATCGACGTGGTCGTGACGAGCGTGCTGCAGACGACCGCCGGCAAGATGATCTTCGGCCGGTACATCGAGTCGATCCCGCCGCCGCCGACCGCGCACGGCCAGCCGGTGTCGGGCAGTGCGGGGGCACCGCCGGCGGCCCAGGCATCCGGGCAGGTGCAGTCCGCACCTGTCGCCCAGGCCCCGGCCGTTGCCACGGCCGCCACCGGCGCGGACAAGGACGACCGCCGCCCCAGACCGGCTCCCCAAGCCTAGCGGTTCCGAACTGAGAACAGCGAAGTGAGAACTAAGAAGTGAGAAAGGGAAGAGAAAGCGACGCAGCGCCGAGGTCGAGATGGTGACATTCGTTGTCCCCCGTTCTACGTTCTCAGTTCTACGTTCTCAGTTCTAACGTCCGTGAGCATCCCGCCCTTCCACTGGTGGCGCACCGTTTTCTACCTGATCCCGGCGATCGGCTTGTACACGATCGTCCTGGGCACCATCTCGATTGCGTCCAGCCTCGTCGATCGCACCGGGTTCTTCGCCCACGGGTGCGCGCGCGTCTGGTCCTGGCTCATCCTCGCCACGACCGGCGTGGACGTCGAGGCGCGCGGCCTCGAGCGCCTCACGCCAGGCACGACGTACATCTTCGTATCCAATCACCAGAGCATCTACGACATCCCGATCATCTTCTGGCACCTGCCGTGGCAGCTGCGGATCATCGCCAAGGCGTCGCTCGGCAAATTCCCGTTCCTCGGCTGGCACTTGAGTCGGACGGGCCACCTGCTGGTCGACCGCAAGCGCCCCGATCCGATGGGCGTCCTGAAGCGCTGGAAGGGGCTGGTGTCGAAGGGACTGTCGTTGATCGTGTTCCCGGAAGGGACGCGCAGCCGGGATGGCGCGGTCGGCCGGTTCAAGGGCGGCAGCTTTCTGCTGGCCATACAGGCGGGGCTGCCCCTCGTCCCCATCTCGGTGAGCGGCAGCCGGCACGTGATGCTGAAGGGCCGGCTCATGACGTGCCCGGGCCACGTGCGCCTGACCGTCCACGAACCGGTGTCGACCGCGGGGGTCGAAGCGACCGTCGAGGGGGCGAAGGCCCTCGCGGCACAGGTGAGGGCGGTCGTGGTGGCCGACGTCGGCGAAGCGGAGCCGGCAGAAGACAGACGGTAGAGAACAGACGGCAGAAGCGGAGGCTGACCACGATCTGCAGCCATCTGCAGTCGGCCGGCGGCTTCAGCCTTCTGCGGCGAACCGCTGGCGACGTTATGCGTTTCCGTCTCGCCGACTCCCTCCGCGACATCGTTCGGCCGGCCGCGCTGGTCTTTGAGGGCTTGGCGGTGGTCGAGCATGAGCCGCGTCTCGACCAGCCGCTTGCCGAAGCCGAACAGAGGGTGCGCCTGGCGCCGCCGACGGCACGGGACGCGGTGCGGGCGATGTATCGCGCCGTCGGCCTCGATCCGACGAAGCGTCGGCCGTCTTCGGAGGCGCTTCTCCGCCGTGTCGTCAAGGGCGAGACCCTGCCCAGGGTCAATGTCCTTGTCGACGTGTGCAACTGGTGCTCCCTCGAACTGCAGCTGCCGTACGGGGTCTACGACCTCGCCCAGGTGGTCGGGGACGTTGAATTGCGGTTCGGAAATACCGGCGAAGAGTATGCCGGCATTCGGAAGGACGTCGTTCACGTCGAGGGTCGGCTCACGCTGGCTGACCAGCTGGCTCCATTCGGTAACCCGTCCTCCGACTCTCTCCGGACCATGGTGACCCCTGCCACGACCGTCGCCCTCGCCGTGATTTACGCGCCCAGGCAGTTGGAGGCGTTCGTTCGGGGGAGGGCGCTCGAGCTCACGTCCCGGCGGATTCTCGAGTTCGCCGGCGGCCGCGAAACCGCCCGATTCATCGTATAATTGGAGGTTGCGCCCTGTGGCGCGGCCTTCTATGTATGTATCCGCCATCATCGCGGCCGGTGGACGTGGACGACGCCTGGGCGCCGCCGTGCCGAAGCAGGCGCTCGAGTTGGGTGGGCGTCCGATGCTTCAATGGAGCGTCGAAGCGTTCCTCGGCTGCCCGCGGGTGACCGAGGTGGTGGTCGTCGTGCCGCCCGAGTGGATCGATGCGCCGCCCGATTACTTGCGGCGGCAGCGGGTCCGGCTCGTCGCGGGCGGCGACCGGCGGCAGGACTCGGTGGCCAACGGGTTCGACGCGGTGGCGACTGAGAGTGAGGTCATCCTCGTCCACGATGCGGCGAGGCCGTTCGTGGCGACGGCGATCATTGAGGCGGCCATCGACGCCGCTGCGGACACGGGCGCTGCGATCGTGGCGGTGCCCGCAAGAGACACGATCAAATGGGCGCCGCGCAACGAGGGTGACCCAACCCGCCCCCCGTTGATCCAGCGCACGCTGGCGCGCGAGTCGATCTACCTGGCGCAGACGCCGCAAGCCTTTCGGCGCGACGTGCTGCAGCAGGCCGTGGCGCTCGGCCGGCGAGGCGTCGAAGCGACCGACGAAGCGGCGCTCGCGGAACAGGCAGGGCATCCGGTCAGGCTTGTCGAGGGGAGCCCGCGCACGATGAAGGTGACGACCCCGGAGGACCTCGTCTTCGCGGAGGCGCTGTTGAAGGCGGAACAAGGCGTTGAGACGGAACATGCCGGCGGCGTCGCAATCCGCATCGGATCGGGTTACGACCTCCATCGGTTGGTCGAGGGCCGGCCGCTCATCCTCGGCGGGGTGACGGTCCCGTTCGATCGCGGGCTTGCAGGACACTCGGACGCCGATGTTCTGTCGCACGCGATCACCGACGCCATCCTCGGCGCCGCTGCACTCGGCGACATCGGCCAGCACTTTCCCGACACTGACGCGCGATGGGAAGGGGCGTCGAGCATCGACCTGCTCGCGCAGGTGGTCGCGATGGCGCAGGACCGCGGGTGGGCGATCGCCAACGTCGATGCGACGGTCATCGCGGAGCGGCCAAGGCTGGGCGCGCACCGAACGGCCATCGTGGAGCGCCTGAGCCGCGCCCTGTGCCTCCCGCCGGGCGCCGTGAGCGTCAAGGCGAAAACCAACGAAGGCGTCGACGCGACGGGCCGCGGGGAAGCGATCGCCGTGCATGCGGTCGTGCTGCTACAGGAGTGCGTGAAGTGAGCAGTGGACAGTGCGCAGTGTGCAGCGGATCACGCTGACACGCAGTTCACTGTCCACTGCCAACCGTCCACTGAATTATGCGAGTCCGCTTTGCACCCAGTCCGACCGGCCATCTGCACGTCGGCAACGCGCGGACCGCGCTGTTCAACTGGCTGATGGCGCGAGGTTCGGGCGGGGCGTTCATCCTGCGCATCGAGGACACCGACGTCGTGCGATCCACCCGTGAGTCCGAGGAGGCGATCCTCCAGGACCTGCGGTGGCTGGGACTCCAGTGGGACGAGGGACCGGACGTTGGCGGCCCGCACGGCCCATACCGGCAGTCCGAGCGGCTGCACTTGTACCGTGCCTACGCGGAGGAACTCCTCTCGAGCGGTCGGGCTTACTATTGCTTCTGCTCCGAGGAGCGCCTGGCCGCCGAGCGGCAGGCCGCGAAGGCGTCAGGGCAGCCCACCAAGTACTCAGGCACTTGCCGCGCGATTCCGCCGGCCGATGCCCGGTCCCGGTTCGAGCGGGGAGAGCCGGCTGCCGTCCGGTTCAGGGTGCCGGCCGACCGCGAGATCGTGTTCCAGGACCAGGTCCGCGGACCGGTTGCCTTCCACACCAGCGTCATCGGCGACCCGGTTCTCGTGCGCTCCGACGGCAACCCCGCTTACAACTTCGCGGTGGTGGTCGACGATGCGCTGATGGACGTGACGCACGTGGTGCGGGGCGAGGACCACATCTCGAACACGCCGCGGCAGCTGCTCGTGTACGAGGCTCTTGGTTTCACGCCGCCCCGCTTCGCGCACCTCGCGCTCGTGATGGGGCCGGATCACACCCCGCTGTCGAAGCGTCACGGCGCGACGTCCGTCGCCGAGTTCAGGGGCAAGGGTTACCTGCCCGAGGCACTGGTCAACTACCTTGCGCTCATCGGGTGGTCGCCCGGCGGCGACGAGGAACTCCTGCCGGCCGACGAACTGGCGCGGCGCTTTTCGATCGAGGCGGTGGGGCACAGCGCGGGCGTCTTCGACGAGGAGAAGCTGGCGTGGGTGGATCGCCATTACCTTCGGATAGCCGATCCGTCCCATCTCGCGCGCCTCGCCGTTCCGTACTTGCAAAAGGCGGGCTTTGTCACGGACCCGGATCTCGCCGGCGTCGACTACCTCACGTCGGTTGTGCCGATGGCGACCGGCTCGGTGGATCGCCTGGAGCAGGTACCGGCGCGGCTCGCCTTCCTGTTCCGGTTCGATCCGGTCAGCGCGGCGGGGGCAGCGGACGTGGCGGAGGTCCTGGCGCACGACGGGCGCCCGCGACGTGATCGACTGCCTGGCGCGCGAGCTGTCCGCGGCGCCCCGCTTGGTGGACCGCGAGCGCTTTCGCGCGGTCGTCAATGCCGTGAAGCAGCAGACGGGGCAGAAAGCCAAGGGCCTCTTTCACCCTATCCGCGTGGCGCTGACCGGTGAGGCGGGCGGCCCGGAACTGGACGTCGCGGTCCCGGCCATCGACAGGGGCGCGACGCTGCCGGGGACCTGCGGCATCGCGCCGGTGCCGGGCTGCCGGGAGCGCGCGGCGGCGTTTGCGGAGGCGCTGAGACAGAGACTCCAGTAGGCAGTAGGCAGTAGGCAGTAGGCAGTTGGGACTGACGACTGCCAACTGACAGCCCAGCCTGCCGCTGCCTACTGCCTACTGCCTACTGCCTACTGTGCATGATCATCTACGGCCTCAACCCCGTTCTCGAGGCGCTGCGCGCCGGGCGCGCGAGGCGCGTGCGCGTCGCGCAGCGGCAGGACCGGCGCGTGCAGGAGGTGCTGCAGCTGGCCGGGCAGGCGCGGGTGCCCGTGGAGCACGTCGACACGCGCGAGTTGGAGCACGCGGCGCGCGGCGGCGTTCACCAGGGCGTGGTCGCCGACGTTGACGAACTCACGGACTACGCGGTCGCGGACCTCATTGCCCAAGCCAGGGGCGTGCCGCTCGTCGTGGTGCTCGACGGTGTCGAGGATCCCCACAACTTCGGGGCGATCCTCCGGGTCGCCGATGCTGCCGGCGTGGACGGAGTCGTGCGCCAGGCGCGTCGCTCCGCGTCGATCGACGGGGCGGCCGCGCGCGCGTCGGCGGGCGCGATCGCGCACGCCAAGATCGCGACGGTCGTGAACATTGCGCGGGCGCTCGAGGAACTGAAGGAAGCGGGTGTCTGGACGGTGGGGCTCGCGGGCGAGGCCAATCAGCGATATAGTGGGTTGGATCTGCGCCTTCCGACAGCGCTCGTCGTGGGCGCCGAAGGAAGCGGGCTCCGCCGCCTGGTCCGCGAACGGTGCGACGTCCTGGCTTCGATCCCGATGAAGGGGCATGTGGACAGCCTGAACGTCAGCGTGGCGACGGGCATCGTGCTGTTCGAAGCGGTTCGACAGCGGGCGTGACGACGGGGCGTTGCGCCCACAACCCCCGGTGAAATGCGGCTTTAGCCGGATTTGCTGGAGTCTTGGCGGATTTTCGAAGCCGTCGAGGGGGTTGCGGCTTGGCATAGCTTGTGCTACATTAAGTCCTTTCGTCTGGCTGGCGTAGCTCAGTCCGGTAGAGCAGCTGATTTGTAATCAGCCGGTCGGGGGTTCAAATCCCTTCGCCAGCTCCATCGACTTGGCGCCGGGAAGCGGTGTCGGCTGCGAGCGGTGGGCCGCCCCGCGGCGAGGGCCCGCCGAGACGAAACTGGCAAGCGGTTTGGCGAGGTTGCAGAGCGGTCAAATGCAACAGACTGTAAATCTGTCGGCCCAGTGCCTTCGGAGGTTCGAATCCTCCCCTCGCCACCAGCCTTCGCTCGCGTGACACGCGAAGGCTGTCCGCCGTAGCGGCGGCGTGATGGCGCGCCGCGAAGGCGGACCTCGACCTGGCTCGCGAGCTACGGCTGGCAAGCCAGATGCCGCCGTAGCCCGCAGGGCGAAGGCGGGCGGCAGTGTGAGCTTCGGTTGGCGAGCCAACCTCTCTCACCGTGTTCGATGCGAAAGGTTGTCCGACGTAGCCCGCAGGGCCAAGTCGGACGGTCGCAGGGTCGAGACAGGCACTCATAACACCAGTAGGTTCGGGCGGCGACGACCGCCGCCCGTCGCATAGCGGCGGAAGGCCCGTGAGCGGGAGTAACTCAGTGGTAGAGTCACAGCCTTCCAAGCTGTTGGTCGCGGGTTCGATCCCCGTCTCCCGCTCCAGCCTTCGCTCGAAGCAGCGGAGGATGCTCACCGAGCAGCGCATGCGCGAGCGAGCGTTGCGAAGGCGGGCGGTCCGTGGAAGCGAGCTACGGATGGCGCCGAGTCTAGCGGTGCGATCGTGAGCAGCGGGTTGCCCGAGAGTCCCGTTGCCGATGTAGCTCAGTAGGCAGAGCGCGTCCTTGGTAAGGACGAGGTCACCAGTTCGATCCTGGTCATCGGCTCCAGTTCAGTCTCGCTTCGCCGAGCGGCCGCCGCGAGTGCGGTGTCCGCGAAGGCGGGCGGGCGCGAGGATCAAGCGCATGGCGAAAGAAAAATTTGACCGCTCGAAACCGCACGTGAACGTTGGGACGATCGGGCACATCGACCACGGCAAGACGACGCTGACGGCGGCGCTGACCAAGGTGGCGGCGGACAAGGGGTGGGCGAAGTACGTGTCGTATGACGAGGTGGCGAAGGCGTCCGAGTCGCAGGGCCGGCGCGATGCGACGAAGATCCTGACGATTGCGACGAGCCATGTGGAGTACAGCTCGGCGAACCGGCACTACGCGCACGTGGACTGCCCGGGGCACGCGGACTACATCAAGAACATGATCACGGGGGCGGCGCAGATGGACGGCGCGATCCTGGTGGTGTCGGCGGTGGACGGGCCGATGCCGCAGACGCGGGAGCACGTGCTGCTGGCGCGGCAGGTGAACGTGCCGTGCGTGGTGGTGGCGCTGAACAAGGTGGACGCGGTGGACGACCCGGAGCTGCTGGACCTGGTGGAGCTCGAGGTGCGGGAGCTGCTCTCGTCGTATGGGTTCCCGGGGGACGACCTGCCGGTGGTGCGGGTGTCGGCGCTGAAGGCGCTCGAGGGGGATGCGGACGGGGTGAAGGGGATCGATGAACCTGCTGGAGGCGCTGGACAGCTACGTGCCGATGCCGCAGCGCGAGGTGGACAAGCCGTTCCTGATGCCGATCGAGGACGTGTTCTCGATCTCGGGGCGCGGGACGGTGGTCACGGGGCGCGTGGAGCGCGGGCAGGTGAAGGTGGGCGAGGAAGTCGAGATCATCGGCTTCCGGCCGACGATGAAGAAGGTGGTGACGGGCGTCGAGATGTTCCGGAAGCTGCTCGACGCGGGGGTGGCCGGGGACAACATCGGCGTGCTGCTGCGCGGGCTGGAAAAAGACGACGTGGAGCGCGGGCAGGTGCTGGCCAAGGGCGGGTCGATCACGCCGCACACGAAGTTCAAGGCGGAAGTCTACGTGCTGTCGAAGGACGAGGGCGGGCGGCACACGCCGTTCTTCAACGGGTACCGGCCGCAGTTCTACCTGCGGACGACGGACGTGACCGGGTCGATGCACCTGGCCGAGGGCGTGGAGATGATCATGCCCGGGGACAACACGTCGATCACGGCGGAGCTGATCACGCCGGTGGCCATCGAGAAGGGGTCGAAGTTCGCGATCCGCGAGGGCGGCCGGACGGTGGGCGCGGGCACGGTGACGGAAATTCTCGAATAGGGACTAGGGGCTAGGGGCTCAGGGCAGAGACAGGCGCTCGCTGATTGGCAGTGCCGGCTAGCCCCTAGTCCCCAGCTCCTAGCCCCTCGCGAGCGAGCAAAGCGAGCACTCATGCGAGACATCATCATTCTGGCCTGCAACGAGTGCAAGCGCCGGAACTACAACACGACGAAGAACAAGAAGAAGACGACCGAGCGTCTCGAGCTCAAGAAGTTCTGCCCGTTCTGCCGCACGCACACGGCGCATCGGGAGACGAAGTAGTTGCTAGGGGCTAGGGGCTAGGGGCTAGGGGCTAGGGAATGCGGCCGAATCGGCAGAGCGTTCTAGCCCCTAGCCCCCAGTTCCTAGCCCCTGCAAAGGACGATACAGGCCAGTAGCTCAACTGGAAGAGCACCGGTCTCCAAAACCGGGGGTTGGGGGTTCGATCCCCTCCTGGCCTGCCACATCGAGGAGTCGGGCGTCGGGATTCGGGACTCGGGACGACGCGGCACGCTGTTCGCCTGAGTCCTGAGCCCTGAGCCTGAGTCCAATTCTCGGCGAAGCAAGGCAGGGGCCGTGGCAATCATCGACAACGTCAAGGAAGCCGGGAGCGGCGTGGGCGGCTGGTGGGGCAATCTCACGACCTTCCTCACCGAGGTGCGCAACGAGTTGAAGCGCGTGACGTGGCCTTCCCGCAAGGAAGTCTACGCCACCACCCTCGTGGTGATCCTCACGTCGGCGTTTTTCGGGCTGTACCTGTTTCTCTGGGACTTCGGGCTCAACAGCCTGTTCCAGTGGATCTTCAAACGCTTTGGTGCGGCATGACCGACGACCGGCCGAAGCAGTGGTACATCGTCCACACGTATTCGGGCTTCGAGAAGAAGGTCTCTGAATCGCTCCGGCAGCGGGTCCAGGCGTACGGACTGCAGGACGAGATTGGCGAGATTCTCATCCCGACCGAGGTGGTGGTGGAGATGCGCGGCGGGCGGAAGGTCGAGACGCCCAAGCGCTTCTTCCCAGGCTACATCCTCGTCGAGATGTACATGTCGGACAACGCCTGGCATGTCGTCAAGAACACGCCCAAGGTGACCGGCTTTGTCGGCGCCGGGGCGCGCCCGACGCCGCTGACCCGCGAGGAGGTCGATCAGATCCTCCTGCAGGTGTCGACCGCGGCCGAGAAGCCGAAGCCGAAGTACTCGTTCGAGAAGGGCGAGCGCGTGCGGATCAACGAGGGGCCCTTCACGAGCTTCGAGGGCGTCATCGACGACGTCAATGCCGACCGGAACACGCTCAAGGTGATGGTCACGATCTTCGGCCGGGCCACCCCGGTCGAGCTCGATTTCACGCAGGTGGAAAAGGTCTAGCGGGCAGCAGGCAGCATGCAGCGGGCAGCCGGTCGAAGCTGCCAGCCGCCAGCTGCCAGCCGCCAGCTACTCGAGACAGGAATTATGGCGAAGAAAATCCAGGCGGTGGTGAAGTTGCAGATCGCGGCGGGCAAGGCGACGCCCGCCCCGCCGGTCGGCACGGCGCTCGGCCCTCACGGGCTGAACATCATGGACTTCTGCAAGAACTTCAACGCGAAGACCGCCAAGGACGAGGGGCTGATCATCCCCGTCGTCGTGACCGTGTACGCCGACCGCAGCTACACCTTCATCACCAAGACGCCGCCGGCGGCCGTGCTGCTTGAAGCGCGCGGCGAACATCGCCAAGGGGTCGGGCGAGCCGAACAAGACCAAGGTGGGCACCGTCACCGCCAAGCAGGTCGAGGACATCGCGAAGATGAAGCTCGTCGACCTGAACTGCGAGAGCCTCGACGCGGCGGTCAAGACCGTCGCCGGCACCGCGCGGTCGATGGGGCTGGACGTGATTCAGTAGGGCATCGACGATTGCCGGATTGACGATGTGCGGATCTGGGCGAATGTCGGCTCAATCGTCCTCGAGCCTGCAACTCGCCATTCGTCAATCCGTTCGTAGAGCGTGGGAGGGCCCGGGCCGTCCGGGTTCGCAGACCACAGGAGGACCGATGAGCAGAACCGGTAAGAAGTTCACCGCGGCCAAGGCCACGGTGGGCGAGCGGCAGTACACCCTCGACGAGGGCGTGCCGCTGGCGCAGAAAGTCAAGTTCGCGAAGTTCGACGAGACCGTCGAACTCGCCTTCCGCCTCGGCGTCGATCCGAAGCACGCCGACCAGATGGTGCGCGGCACGGTCGTCCTGCCGCACGGCCTCGGCAAGACCAAGAAGGTGCTGGCCATCGCCGCGGGCGAGAAGCAGAAGGAAGCCCAGGAGGCGGGCGCCGACATCGTCGCGGGCGAGGAGATCGTCGAGAAGATCCAGCACGGCTTCATGGACTTCGAGGCGGTCGTCGCCACCCCGGACATGATGAAGTCGGTCGGGCGCCTCGGGAAGGTCCTCGGCCCGCGCGGCCTGATGCCCAACCCGAAGACCGGCACGGTCACCTTCGACATCGGCAAGGCGATCCGCGAGATCAAGGCCGGCAAGGTCGAGTTCCGCGTCGACAAGACCGGCATCGTCCACGCCCCGGTCGGGAAGTCGTCGTTCCCGTCGCAGAACCTGCTGCAGAACGCGTACGCGCTGGTCGAGGCCATCGTGAAGGCGAAGCCCGCGGCAGCCAAGGGCAAGTACCTGAAGAGCCTCACCCTGTCGACGACGATGGGCCCGGCGATCCGGATCGACACCGCCAGCGTCGAAACGGCGGTCAGGAAGTAGCGGCGGGCAGCCGACAGGAAGGATGCACTCATGGCGTTGACGAAGACGGAAAAAACGACCGAGCTGGAGCGGCTGGCAGGCGCCCTCAAGGGCGTCGACAGCGCGATCCTGCTCGACTACAAGGGCCTCAACGTGCCCCAGGTCACCGAGCTGCGGCGGCAGGTTCGCGCCGCCAAGGGGCAGTACCGCGTCGTCAAGAACACGCTGGCGAGGCGTGCGCTCAAGGGCACTCGATTCGAGAACGCTGAGCGAGTTCTTCCAGGGCACGACGGCCATCGCTTACACGGGGACCGACCCGGTGGCGCTGGCCAAGACGCTGACCACGTTCGCCAAGACCGCGCCCATGCTGACCATCAAGGCGGCGGTGGTGCAGGGCCGGCCGGTCCAGGCCGGCCGAGGTGAACGAGCTGGCGAGTCTGCCGGGCAAGCCGGAGCTGTACGCGAAGCTCCTCTACCTGCTGAACGCGCCGATGGTCAGGCTGGTCACCGTGCTCAACGCGGCGCCGCAGGCGCTGCTGAACGTGCTGTCCCAGGCGGAAAAGAAGAAGAGCGAGTCTTAACACGTTGGCGGGTTCGCACCCGCCCTACTCCCGTAGGGCGGACCGCCACGGTCCGCCAATGCGGTATTTATCAGCAGGAGAATTGAGATGGCGGAACTGAACCAGCAGCAGGTGGTCGATTACATCAAGGGGATCAGCGTGCTCGAGCTGTCGCAGCTCGTGAAGGCGCTCGAGACGGAACTCGGCGTGTCGGCGGCCTCGGCGATGCCCATGATGCAGGCGCCGGGCGCCCCGGGCGCGGCGACCGCGGCTCCGGTGGAAGAGAAGACCGAGTTCAACGTGATCCTCACCGAAGTGGGCGACAAGAAGATCAACGTGATCAAGGTCGTCCGCGAAGTTACCAGCCTGGGCCTCAAGGAAGCCAAGGACCTCGTCGAGGCCGCGCCGAAGCCGATCAAGGAAGGCGTGCCGAAGGACGAGGCCGAGGCGATTCGCAAGAAGTTCGAAGAGGTCGGCGCCAAGGTCCAGATCCAGTAGCTGTTCTGCCGCAGGGGCGACGCCTGCAGGCGTCGCCCCTACTATCGCGTTTCCGACCCGCCCGCTCGGCATGCGTAGGGGCGACGCATGCGTCGCCCCTACACCTCAGGTCGCAACCACGCGGGCTGAGGCAGGCAATCCGTCGCGCCCCCTCCGGCGGGGCGCTGTAGTTGGGACCTTCACAGGATGTACAGCCTTCCCAAGAACGTTTACCGAGAGCGCATCGACTTCTCGAAGATCAGGACGACGGTCCCGATCCCGAACCTGATCGAGATCCAGAAGAACTCGTACGAGCGCTTCCTGCAGATGAACCGCCTGCCCTCCGAGCGCGAGGACGCGGGCCTGCAGTCCGTGTTCAAGTCGGTTTTCCCGATCTCCGACTTCCGGGAGAACTCGTCGCTCGAGTTCATCGAGTACTCGATCGGCAACTGGGAGTGCAAGTGCGGCAAGCTCGTGGGCCTGCACCACTTGCGCAAGCCGTGCGCGAACTGCGGCGCCACGCTGGTCGCCGATCCCTACGGCGACAAGGACGTCCTCTGCCCGCGCTGCGGCAAGGCGAACGAGGCGCGCGGGGACGTCTGCGACATCTGCGGCCAGACGGTCGGCCTCAAGCTGAAGTACGACGTCGACGAGTGCCAGGAGCGCGGCATGACGTACGCCGTGCCGCTGAAGGTGACCATCCGGCTCGTGGTCTGGAACAAGGACACCGAGACCGGGGTCAAGACCATCCGCGACATCAAGGAGCAGGAGGTCTACTTCGGCGACATCCCGCTGATGACCGAGAACGGCACGTTCATCATCAACGGGACCGAGCGCGTCATCGTGTCGCAGCTGCACCGCTCGCCGGGCGCGTTCTTCCACTCCGAGGACAAGACCCTCTACATCGCGCAGATCATCCCGTACCGCGGGTCGTGGGTCGAGTTCGAGTTCGACGCGAAGAACCTCCTCTACGTCCGCATCGACCGCAAGCGGAAGTTCCCGGCGACGGTGTTCCTGCGCGCCCTCGGCCTGCAGAGCACCGAGGAGATCATCCGCACGTTCTACACGGTCGACCGCCTGTACCTCCGCGACCAGGTCTACTGGACCGTGAACGAGAGCCTCGTGGGCCTGCGCGCCGGCGAGGACATCCGCGTCCCGGGCACCGAGATCGTCGTCGCCAAGGGGAAGAAGATCACCAACTCGGCCGTCGGCGCGCTCCGCAAGGCGAGCGTCGAGGCCGTGCGCATCGACGACCAGGAGCTCGAGGGCGCCTTCGCGGCGCAGGACGTCATCGACACGCAGACCGGCGAGGTGCTGGTCCAGGCGAACGAGGAACTGGCGCGCGCGGCAGATCTCGATCCTCCAGGAGAAGGGGATCGAGCGCGTCGACATCTTCTTCCCGGACCGCGACGAGATCGGCTCGATCATCTCGCAGACGCTGCGCAAGGACACGATCCAGAACCACGTCCAGGCGCTCGTCGAGATCTACCGCCGCCTGCGGCCCGGCGACCCGCCGACCGAGGACAGCTCGCGGTCGCTCTTCGAGAACATGTTCTTCAACCCGCAGAAGTACGACTTCTCGCGGGTCGGCCGCCTGAAGCTGAACACCAAGCTGGGGCTGAACACGCCGCTCGACGAGAAGATCCTGCACCCGCAGGACTTCTACGAGGTCATCAAGTTCCTGCTCAAGCTGCGCCGGAACCCCGCGGCCGTGGACGACATCGACCACCTGGGCAACCGCCGCGTCCGATCCGTCGGCGAGCTCCTCGAGAACCAGTTCCGCATCGGGCTGGTCCGGATGGAGCGCGCGATCAAGGAGAAGATGTCGGTCTACCAGGAAATGGCGACCGCCATGCCGCACGACCTGATCAACGCGAAGCCGGTCATGGCCGCGATTCGCGAGTTCTTCGGGTCGTCGCAGCTGTCGCAGTTCATGGACCAGACCAACCCGCTGTCGGAGGTGACGCACAAGCGGCGCCTCTCGGCCCTCGGGCCCGGCGGGCTCTCGCGCGAGCGCGCCGGCTTCGAGGTGCGCGACGTGCACCCGACGCACTACGGCCGCATCTGCCCGATTGAGACGCCGGAAGGCCCGAACATCGGCCTCATCTCGTCGCTGTCGTGCTACTCGCGGATCAACGAGTTCGGCTTCATCGAGTCGCCCTACCGCAAGGTGAAGGACGGCAAGGTGACCGACTACGTGCTGATCAGCGCGGCTGGCGGGACGAAGTTCAAGGCGGGCGAGATCGTCGAGCTGGGCGACGCCGTCGAGGAGAACAACCAGTCCAAGGCCAAGCGGCGCAAGCTGGCGGAGTACGAGCCGTACTCCTTCTACCTCTCCGCGTGGGAGGAGGACCAGTACGTCGATCGCCCAGGCGAACGTCCAGCTCGAGGAGGACGGGCGCCTGAAGCACGACCGCGTCAACGCGCGGAAGGAAGGCGACTTCATCCTCGCGCCGCGCGACACCGTGCAGTTCATCGACGTGTCGCCCAAGCAGCTCGTCTCGGTGGCGGCGTCACTCATCCCGTTCCTCGAGCACGACGACGCGAACCGCGCGCTGATGGGATCGAACATGCAGCGCCAGGCGGTGCCGCTGCTCCGCGCCCGCGCGCCCCTCGTGGGGACGGGCATGGAGTACATCACGGCGCGCGATTCGGGCGCCGTGGTCGTGGCGCGCCGCTCCGGGAGCGTGGACTACGTGGACAGCCAGCGCGTGGTCGTCCGCGTGCACGGCGATGACGGCGACGTCCAGAAGGAGATGGGCGCCGACATCTACAACCTGACGAAGTTCAAGCGCTCGAACCAGAACACCTGCATCAGCCAGAAGCCGATCGTCCGGGTCGGGCAGAAGGTCGCCAAGGGCCAGGTGCTGGCCGACGGCCCCTGCACCGAGCAGGGCGAGCTGGCGCTCGGCCGGAACGTGCTGGTCGCGTTCATGCCCTGGCGCGGCTACAACTTCGAGGACGCGATCCTCGTCTCCGAGCGGATGGTGAAGGACGACTACTACACGTCCATCCACATCGAGGAGTTCGAGATCGAGGCGCGGGACACGAAGCTCGGCCCCGAGGAGATCACGCGCGACATCCCGAACGTGCCGGAGAGCGCGCTGAAGGACCTCGACGACAGCGGGATCATCCGCATCGGCGCCTACGTGAAGTCGGGCGACATCCTCGTCGGCAAGGTCACGCCGAAGGGCGAGACCCAGCTGACCCCCGAGGAGAAGCTCCTGCGCGCCATCTTCGGCGAGAAGGCCGGCGACGTCCGCGACGCGTCGCTCGTCTGTCCGCCTGGCGTGGACGGCATCGTCGTCGGCGTGAAGATCTTCTCGCGCAAGGGCATCGAGAAGGACGACCGCGCCAAGGCGATCGAGCAGGACGAGCTCGACATGATGGAGAAGAACCTGCAGGACGAGGTCCGCATCCTTCACGACGAGGTGAAGAAGCGGATGGTCCAGATGCTGCAGGGCCAGTCGCTCCGCGCCGACCTGTACGACGAATACGGCCGCGAGAAGCTCCTCCGCAAGGGGACCGAGCTGACGCCCGAGGTGCTGCAGGCGCCTCCCTACGACGCGACATGGTCCGGGTGAAGGTCGCGAGCGACGATCCCGCGGCTGCAGGACGACATCCGCGACCTCGAGGAGCGCACCGAGCGCCAGGTCGAGGTCATCAAGCAGCTGTTCGAGGAGAAGAAGGAGAAGATCCGCCGGGGCGACGAGCTGCCGCCCGGCGTCATCAAGCTGGTCAAGACCTACGTCGCGATGAAGCGCAAGCTGTCGGTCGGCGACAAGATGGCCGGCCGCCACGGCAACAAGGGCGTCATCGCGCGCATCCTCGCCGAGGAGGACATGCCGTACCTGCCGGACGGCACGCCGGTCGAGATCGTGCTCAACCCGCTCGGCGTTCCGTCGCGCATGAACGTCGGCCAGATCCTCGAGACGCACCTCGGCTGGGCGGCTCACGCCCTCGGTCTCTACTTCGCGACGCCGGTCTTCGACGGCGCGATCGAGCAGGAGATCAAGGCGTGGCTGGAGAAGGCGGACCATCCCAAGAGCGGCAAGACGCGGCTCTACGACGGCATGACCGGCGACGCGTTCGAGCAGGACGTGACGGTGGGCTACATCTACATGCTCAAGCTGTCGCACCTGGTCGACGACAAGATCCACGCCCGGTCGATCGGGCCGTACTCGCTGATCACCCAGCAGCCGCTGGGCGGCAAGGCGCAGTTCGGCGGCCAGCGGTTCGGCGAGATGGAGGTCTGGGCGCTCGAGGCCTACGGCGCGGCGCACATCCTCCAGGAGCTGCTCACGGCGAAGTCGGACGACGTGACCGGGCGCGCCAAGATCTACGAGGCGATCGTCAAGGGCGACGCCTCGTTCACGCCGGGGCTGCCCGAGTCGTTCAACGTCCTGATCCGCGAGCTGCAGTCGCTCTGCCTCGACGTGGAGCTGATCGCGCTGAAGAAGCGGCCGCAGCCGCCGGCCGCTGGCACGCCGGCGCCGGTGCCGCAGGAAGTGGCGTAGGAAAGATATAAACCCATGAAACCAAGCTTCCACGAGAAGGGCGCGCTGATGGCGGAGTTCGACGCCATCCGCATCAGCCTGGCGTCACCCGAGCGGATCCTCGGCTGGTCGCACGGCGAGGTGACCAAGCCGGAGACGATCAACTACCGGACGTTCAAGCCGGAGCGGGACGGCCTGTTCTGCGCGAAGATCTTCGGGCCGATCACCGACTGGGAGTGCTTGTGCGGCAAGTACAAGCGCATGAAGCACCGCGGCGTCGTGTGCGACAAGTGCGGCGTCGAGGTCACGCAGGCGAAGGTGCGCCGCGAGCGCCTCGGGCACATCACGCTCGCGACGCCCGTCAGCCACGTCTGGTTCTTCAAGGGGCTGCCGAGCCGCATCGGCCACCTCCTGGACATCTCGCTCCGCGATCTCGAGCGGATCCTCTACTTCGAGGCGTACGTCGTCGTCGAGCCGGGCGGCACCGACCTCAAGCAGAACCAGCTGCTCACCGAGGAGCAGTACCGCAAGGCGCGCGAGGACTACGGCGCGGCGGCCTTCCGGGCGCAGATGGGCGCCGAGGCGATCAAGGAGCTGCTGCAAGCCGCGTCGACGTCGAGGAGATGGCCGGTCGAGCTGCGCGAGAAGATGCGCAAGGAGACCTCGCAGCAGAAGCAGCTGAAGTACGCCAAGCGGCTTCGCGTCGTCGACTCGTTCCGCAAGTCGAACAACCAGCCGGAGTGGATGATCCTCGACGTCATCCCGGTCATCCCGCCGGAGCTGCGGCCGCTCGTCCCGCTCGACGGCGGCCGGTTCGCGACGTCGGACCTCAACGACCTGTACCGCCGCGTGATCAACCGGAACAACCGCCTGAAGAAGCTGATCGAGCTCAAGGCGCCCGACGTGATCATCCGCAACGAGAAGCGGATCCTCCAGGAGGCGGTGGACGCGCTGTTCGACAACGGCCGTCGCGGCCGCGTGCTGCGCGGCGCCAACAACCGGCCGCTCAAGTCGCTGTCCGACACGCTCAAGGGCAAGCAGGGCCGCTTCCGCCAGAACCTGCTCGGCAAGCGCGTCGACTACTCGGGCCGCTCGGTCATCGTCGTCGGCCCCGAGCTGAAGCTGAACCAGTGCGGGCTGCCCAAGAAGATGGCGCTCGAGCTGTTCAAGCCGTTCATCTACAACAAGCTCGAGCAGCGCGGCCTCGTCGCCACCATCAAGCAGGCGAAGGAGATGGTCGAGAAGGCCAGCCCCGAGGTCTGGGACGTGCTCGAGGAGGTCATCAAGGAGCACCCGGTGCTCCTCAACCGCGCGCCCACGCTGCACCGCCTCGGCATCCAGGCGTTCGAGCCGGTGCTGGTGGAAGGCAAGGCGATCCGCATCCACCCGCTCGTCTGCACGGCGTTCAACGCCGACTTCGACGGCGACCAGATGGCGGTCCACATCCCGCTGTCGCCCGAGTCGCAGATCGAGGCCGTCGGTGCTGATGATGTCGTCGAACAACATCCTCTCGCCGGCCAACGGCGCGCCGATCGCGATCCCGTCGCAGGACATCGTGCTCGGCTGCTATTACCTCACCAAGGCGAGGCCGAACGCCAAGGGCGAGGGACGCGCGTTCAGCAACATCGACGACGTGCTGCTGGCGCTGCAGTCGGGCGAGGTGGAGACGCTCACGCCGATCCGCCTGCGCTACAGCGGGCCGCTCATGGACCTGGCGTCGCTGCCGCGCGACGACCAGGACGTGCTGCACGCCGAGGTGCAGGAGGTCGCAGAGCCAGCATCATCAACACGACCGTCGGCCGCGTCATCTTCAACGACGCGCTGCCGAAGACGCCGCACCGCGTCCCGTTCGTCAACGGGCTGCTGAAGAAGAAGGGGCTGCAGGCAGCTCGTCAACCGCTGCTACCTCGACTTCGGCCACCAGATGACCGTCGAGATGCTCGACAGCCTGAAGAACCTCGGCTTCCTCTACGCGACGCGCTCGGGGCTGTCGATCGGGATCGACGACCTTGTCATCCCCAGCGAGAAGCCGAAGCTGGTGGACGAGGCGCGCGAGGAGGTCATCAAGGTCGAGCAGCAGTACCTCGAGGGCGCGATCACCAACGGCGAGCGCTACAACAAGGTCATCGCCATCTGGTCGGACGTCACCGAGAAGATCGCCGACGAGATGTTCACCGAGATGGGCGAGATGGACAGCGAGGGCCGGAGCTTCAACGCTGTCTACATCATGGCCGACTCCGGCGCCCGCGGGATCGAAGCAGCAGATCCGCCAGCTGGCGGGCATGCGCGGCCTGATGGCGAAGCCGTCGGGCGAGATCATCGAGACGCCGATCACGTCGAACTTCCGTGAAGGCCTCACCGTGCTGCAGTACTTCATCTCCACGCACGGCGCCCGCAAGGGGCTGGCCGACACGGCGCTGAAGACCGCAGACTCGGGCTACCTGACGCGCCGCCTCGTGGACGTCGCGCAGGACGTGATCATCTCGGAAGCCGACTGCGGGACGCTCGACGGCATCGAGGCGAGGGCGATCGTCGAGAGCGGCGAGATCATCGAGCCACTGCGCGACCGCATCGTCGGCCGCGTGTCGCTCGAGAAGATCGTCGGACCCGGTGACGGCCGAGGTGATCGTCGACGCGAACGAGGAGATCACCGAGGAACTGGCGTCCAAGGTGCAGGACGCGGGCGTCGAGAAGGTCAAGATCCGGTCGGTGCTGACGTGCGCCGTCGCGCCGCGGCGTGTGCAAGCGGTGCTACGGCCGCGACCTCGCGTCGGGCAAGCTCGTCGAGCTCGGCCAGGCGGTCGGCGTCATTGCCGCGCAGTCGATCGGCGAGCCGGGCACGCAGCTGACGATGCGGACGTTCCACATCGGCGGCACGGCGTCGCGGATCACCGAGCAGTCCACGCAGGAGGCCAAGAACTCCGGGACGGTGCGCTTCCAGGGGCTGCAGACCGTCGAGAACCGGAAGGAAGGCAAGCTGGTCGTCATGAACCGGACCGGCTCGCTGGTGGTGCAGGACGCGAAGGGCCGCGACCGCGAGCGCTACCCGGCGGTCTACGGCGCGCGCCTGAACGTCAAGGACGGGCAGCACGTCGAGCAGGGCCAGGTCCTGGTCGAGTGGGATCCGTACACCTCGTCGATCCTCACTGAAGAGGGCGGTCTCGTCCGCTTCAAGGACATCATCGAGGGCGTCACGGTTCACGAGGACACGGACGAAGTCACGGGCCTCTCGCGCTACATCATCGTGGACTCGCCGGACGAGAAGAAGCAGCCGGCGGTCGAGATCCGGAAGGCGGACGGCAAGACGGTGCTCCGCAAGTACCACATGCCGTCGCGCGCCCACATGATGATCAGCGACGGCGAGGTGGTGGAAGCCGGCCAGGTGCTCGCGAAGATCCCGCGCGAGACCACGAAGACCAAGGACATCACCGGCGGCCTGCCGCGCGTCGTCGAGCTGTTCGAGGCGCGGAAGCCGCGCGACCCGGCGGTCATCAGCGAGATCGACGGGATCGTGAAGTACGGGCCGACGGTGAAGGGCCTGCGCAAGATCGTCATCACGCCGGACGAGCCGGGCGCGGAAGACCGCGAGTACTCGGTGCCGCGCGGCGTGCACGTCAACGTGCAGGAAGGCGAGCACGTCCGGGCGGGCGACCCGCTCATGGACGGGCCGCGCAACCCGCACGACATCCTCAGCGTCCTCGGCGAGAAGGAACTGCAGGCCTACCTGGTCAACGAGATCCAGGAGGTCTACCGGCTCCAGGGCGTGAACATCAACGACAAGCACATCGAGGTCATCGCGCGGCAGATGATGCGGTGGGTGAAGGTCGAGAAGGAAGTCGGCGACACCGAGTTCCTGATCGACGAGGTCGTGGACAGGTTCCGCTTCCTCGAGGAGAACGAGCGCGTGCTCGCGGCCGGCGGGCGCCCGGCCGAGGGCCGGCCAATTCTCCTCGGGATCACCAAGGCGTCGCTGTCGACCGACTCGTTCATCTCCGCCGCGTCGTTCCAGGAGACGACGCGCGTGCTCACCGAGGCGTCGATCTCGGGCAAGGTGGACTACCTCCGCGGCCTGAAGGAGAACGTCACGATGGGCCGGCTCATCCCGGCGGGCACCGGGTTCGAGGCCTACCGCTCCGTCCGCATCCCCGCGGACGAGCCGCCGCCTCCGCCGCCGCCGACCGAGGAGGAGCTGGAGCTCGAGCGCGAGATGGAGTACTTCGTGGAGCCCGAGGAAGCGATCGGGCCGCGGGGGGACATCAGAGACTAGTCGGAGACCACGGTCAGTCGGAGCACCGAGTCAGTGGGGCACCGAGTCAGTCGGTGCCCGCTGACAGTCGTCGCACGGGACTTCAGTCCCGCGTTCCTTTGAGGGTGGATCTCTCCAGGTCCGCCCTCTTCGTTTGTACCGGCCTGAGGTTCATTGTCTCCAGGAGCCAGCCGGCACAGCGCCGTCAGCTGCCGGGATTAGAATACGGCCAATGAAGTGGCAAAGGGAACTCGAGGTGGCGCGTGCCGCTGCTCGACGCGCCGGCGAACTGGCGCTCCGTCATCAGCGCGCCGGGGTCCGCCCGGAGGCGAAGCCGGACCTGTCGCCCGTGACGATCGCAGACAAGGAATCCGAGCGCCTCCTCGTGGCGGAGATCTCCGCGGCCTTTCCTCGAGACGGCTTTCTCGGTGAGGAGGGGACGGCGTTTGGCGGTCCGTCGGGGAGGCGGTGGATCATCGACCCGATCGACGGTACCCGCGACTTCCTGCGCGGCGTGCCGCATTGGGCCGTCCTCGTCGGGCTGGAAGAGGAGGGAAGCATCGCCGCGGGAGTGGCGTATTTTCCGGCTCTCGGCCGGCTGTATCACGCCGTGAAGGGCGGTGGCGCGTATTGTGACGATCGCCCGATACGCGCCTCCCAGGTCGACTCGCCGGCGAGCGCAATCGTGTGCCTGAACGGTGTCAACGTCTTCGGCCGGCAATCGTGGGGAGCTCGAGCGCTCGAATGGGTGTCGCAGTTCGGCGCGGTGCGGTCCTTTGGCGGCTGCCTGGATGCCATGCTCCTCGCGTCCGGCAGCGTTGACCTCTGGATCGAGCCGACGGCGCAGCCGTGGGATCTCGCGCCGCTCTGCGTCATCCTGCAGGAAGCGGAAGCGCGCTTCTTCAGCATGGCGGGCGAGACCACGATCTATGGCGGCAACTGCATCGCGTGCGCTCCCGGCCTGGAACGCGTCGCACGGCAGTTGATCGACGGCGACGCAGGCCCCGCGCGCGGGAGCGGCGGCGCTCGCCCCAGGTCATAGACGACGTCGCGTGTGGCGACGCTCGCGAGCGGCAGCATCTCGCCGACCGCCCTGGCCAGCGAGCAGCGCGAACACGAGGAGCAGTGCGGTCATCTGAGTAGCTGCTACAGCACCGGTCGCGCGTGGTCATCGCCTCGGTGTCAGCGCGCGTTCGAGCTCGTCGATTCGCTGGCTGATCTCGGTCCACCGCGCTTCTTCCGTCCCCACGACGCCCGTGAGCTCCGCCTCCTGCTCCCTGAGCCGCTGGACGTCGGCGGCCTTCTGGGCGAGCATGGCCTTCGTCAACTTCACCTGGGCGCTCAACGAGTCGCGCTCGGACGCATCGGCCGCCCGCGGCGCAGCATCCTCCATCATGGCCAGCCGGTCCCGGCCTTCGCCGGCTTCCCGTTCGGCGGTGACAATCATGTCGCGCACGTCCTCGAGCCGCCGCCGCGCCGCGTTGAGCCGCTGGTCTTGCAGTTGAAGCCGACCCATCGCGAGCTGCACGCGAGGGCCGGCCGAGGCCAACTGCTCCATGGCGGCCCTCAGGCCCCTCACCTCCGCGAGGAGCGACTCCATCACTGCGCCGTCCTTTGCGCGTGTCTCCTGCCCGGCGACGGTGAGCCACGGCGCCGCGGACAGCGCGAGCAGGCACACAAACAGGCTCAACCAGCGTCGCTTGGATGTCATCATGGCGTCTCTCCCCTGGCCTGACCACTGAGCCCTAAGCCCTGAGCCCTAAGCCTCGAGCCCTAAGTGCTTCGACTCGCAAGTACGGCCACGAGTCGTTTCGCTGCACGTGGCCGCTCATGCTCGCTCAGCACTTAGTCCTGAGGGCGCAATACGTTGCCGTATTTGCGCATCGAAGGACTAAGCCGTAAGCCTCTCGTGTTCCTCGCTCCGCCGCTTCAGGCCCGCCGCTTCCAGAGCGAGGTAGCGCTCGTTGATCCCCTTCGTCAGCCGGGCGAACAGCGGCCCGAGCCAGCCGGTGAACTCCAGCGAGAGCGTGGCCTGGCTGCCAGCGCCGCTCGGCTCCACCGAGTGGTGCGCAGTGACCAGGAACCCGGGTCCGCGCGACACCCACGTGAATGAGCGGCCTGGCTGGAGGCCCGTGACTCTCCACAGGGCCGGGGGAAGGCGCGGCTGGCGGACGACGGCGCGCGACCCGACGCGCAGTGGACCGGCGTCGCGACGCCTGATGCTGCGAACAGTTGGCGTCCACTCGTGCCAGCGCTCGATGTCGCTCATGATCGACCACACGCGGTCTGGCGACGCGAGGATGTCTACGCGCGTCTTGTAGGTCGTCATACTCGCAGTATAGCTGCCAGGCCGGCTGCTACAGAGGGCGGGCGCGGAGGGCTGGTCCTCGGCTCGGTGACCGCCCGACGGCCGCGCCAACGAATCCCAACCGTCGGTTTGACGCTTCCGTCTATTCCCGTTAGTGTCGTCCGAACGCCGCTTCCTGACGGAAGGTCCATGCTCATCAGATGGTTGGACGCCGGATTGGCCGATCTGCGATTCGCCCTGCGCCTCATGCGCGCGAATCGGGGATTCACGGCGATTGCCGTACTGACGCTCGCGCTCGGCATCGGGGCAAACTCCGCGATCTGCAGCTTGATCGATGCCGTCGTGCTGCACCCGCTGTCGTACCCCGAGCCGGACCGCCTCTTCATGCTGTGGACCGTCGAAGGGAAGTCGGGGCGAGGACATCACTCGTCCTACCCGGACTTCGATGAATGGCGGCGCCAGTCACGGACTTTCCAGCGCCTGGCGGCCTTTCACGGCGCGGGCTTCAACGTGTCGGGTGCCCCGGGGGCGGAACACGTGTTCGGCATCGAATGTACGCCCGGGCTGCTAGAGGTCCTCGGGGTCCGCCCTGAGGCGGGCCGCACGATCTCTTCCACAGACGGTCCGCGCGTTGCGGTGATTACGCAGCGCCTCGCGGCGGCGCGCTTCGGCGGAGAGCAGGCGGCCATCGGCCGGTTGCTCCGCCTCGACGGGGAGGAACACACGATCCTCGGCGTCATCCCGCGCGGTTTTCACTTTCAGCCGCGGCTTCAGAGCGAGCCGGACGTCTTCGTGCCGATGGAGGCCGTCCCGTACCGCACGAGCTGGTTCTTGCGTGTCGTGGGGCGACTCCGCCCTGGCGTGATGGCGGCGCAGGCGCAGGCCGAGATGGACGCGATCGGCCGGCGCATCGTCGAAGCGAATCCCGAGCTCGACGCGCGCCAGGGCATCAAGGTTGACCCTCTGCACCGGTACGTCGTCCAGGGTGCGGGCACGATCGCGCTGCTGCTCGGGGGAGCGGCAGCCTTCCTCCTGCTCATTGCGTGCGCGAACGTCGCCAACCTCCTGCTTGCGCGCGGAGCCGGCCGCGGACGTGAGCTGTCTATTCGCGTCGCGCTCGGCGCGAGCCGCGCGCGACTCGTTCGGCAGCTGCTCACCGAGTCGATGCTCACGGCGTTCGCAGGTGGCGCGCTGGGCCTCGGCCTCGCTTACGTGACGCTGCCGCTGCTTGCCGCGATGGCACCCGAATGGACTCCGTTCTTCTCGCGGGTACAGGACAACGGCGTACGTCTCGATGGGACCGTTCTCGCCTTCACCGGAGCGCTGTGCCTGCTCTCCGCGATCGCGTTCGGCATCGCCCCGGCGCTCAAGGCGACGCGTCCCGTCGGCAGCACGGCGGCGCACGGCAGGACCTCGCGGTCTGCCTCGGTCCTCGTCGCCGTTGAAGTGGCACTCTCGTTCGTGCTTCTCACGGGCGCGGGGCTGATGCTGAACAGCCTGTACCGACTCCTGAGCGTCGACCCTGGCTTCCGGACGCATGGCCTTCAGACGATGACCGTGTCGCTGCCGGAGAAACAGTACCCGGACGATGCGAGCCGGGCGGCGTACGTCGCGCGCGCAGTGGACCGGCTGCGCGCGCTCTCGGGCGTCGATTCCGTCGCCGTTGTGTCGTCGCCGCCGCTGACGGGGGAGTACTCCACGAACGGATTCCGAATCGAAGGACCGCCGGCGCGCGAGGGCGAGGCCGAGTTTCAATCCGTCAGCGCGGACTACTTCCGGGCGATGGGCATTCCTGTGCTTCGAGGCCGCGCGCTGGCGGCGGGCGACCGGGCAGGCAGTCCGGCGGTCGCAGTCGTGAACGGGGCGTTCGCGCGCCAGTACATGAACGGGGAGCCGATTGGCCGGGCAATCGTCGTCTCCCGCGTCGTGGCGCAGCACACCGACGCCGGCATGGTGCTCGTGAACGCCCCGCAGCGCGTGGAAGTCGTCGGCCTCGTCGGCAACGTCAGGCAACTCGGGCTCGACGTGCCTCCGCGCCCGGAGGTTCTCATGCCTTACGGGCAGCGTCCCGTGGACTCCCTGACGCTGGTCGTTCGACCTGTAGAAGGGCTGCCGCCGCGCTCGCTCGTGCGGGGCGCGCGGGCCGAACTCGCGCGACTCGATCCGGACTTGCCCCTCACCGACGTGCTGACGATGGACGAGTGGATCATGAAAGGGACTGCGCCGTCGCGGTTCGTCTTCGCGATGGTCGGGATCTTCGCGGCAATCGCGTTGATGCTCGCCGCGTTCGGGATCTACGGCGTCGTGGCACACGCGGTGTCCCGCCGCAGCCACGAGATCGCCGTGCGGCTTGCCCTTGGTGCCCGCCCGGCAGCCGTCGTCGGGCTCGTGACCGTGCAGCACCTGCGTTGGTTAGCCGGCGGTGTGGTTGCCGGAGCCGGCGGTGCCACGGCATGTGCGCGCCTGCTCGAGCGCTATCTCTTCGGCGTCCGGCCGATCGACGCGGCGACCTATACGGCGGCGGGCTTGCTGCTCCTCGCCATCGCGTTCGCCGCCGACATCGTTCCAGCCCTGCGAATCGCTGCCATTCAGCCGGCAGAGGTGCTGAAGAGCGAGTGAGCGCGGCGCTGACTCGGGCTTTCCGTTCGCGAATGTCGGGGCCGTGCGAAGTGGAGGTTAGCGAATCTCGACGATCCGGACGTTGCGCGGCTTGGAGGGAGGAGGGGCGGGCGGTTGCCAGCCGAGTTGCACGATCTCGAAGTCGTTGGCGGTGAGGCCGGCGAATGCGGGGTTGAGGATTCCGTTGTTCCAGCGGGCATCGTACGTGCCGCTGACATACATGTCCGAGCCATTGTCCGCCACGATCAGGCCGTATCGCTTCATTGCGCGGAAGATCTTCTGTGCCTCCGCCGGGAAGCGGGAGAGATCGACGCCGGGCTTGAGCCGAAGCCGGGCTCCCATCGGCAATGCCTGCGAGTTGGAGCCAGCAGAGTGAGACGCCGGGTAGACGTGCCCGTTGGTCGCGCGAACCGTGACGCGAAAAGCATGGTTGATCTCGCCCGCGCCGAACACCTCGTCGTACCGCACGAGTCCCGGGAGAATCGCCAGGCCCGCGGCGTCGGCGGATGTCCAGCCGTCTGGCCGGCGGTCGTTTCTCGTCAGGTCGAAGAAGGCGCCGGAGCCTGCGTGCCAGGACGCGCCGTCGAAGAAGACGTTGTACAACTCGTACAGATGCCGGTTGTCGCGGTCGACGATGATCAGGTGGCGATCGGCCTGGCTGCGAAGGTCGACGTTGGCCGGCGCCCCGCCTTCGATCCAATGCGTCTGGGTGGCCGCCTCCATCGGAATCGGATAGAACGCGTAACTCCGGCCGGTTGCGTGGTCGACGCCGTCGCTTTCACTCCCATACAGGAACGACACGCTGACCTTTGGCTGGGTGCCGTCAACCACGACGTACGGGAAGCCGTACGTGTCGATGCTGCCCGGGGCAACGTCGCCGCCGAAGTCGGGATGCAGGCGCCGGCTGCCGCCGTTGTTGATGAACGACACGAAAGTCGCCGAGCGTGCGTCGACCGGCGCGGTGGTGACCTCGGTGTTCCACCAATTATCGGCGGGGAAGAGAGGAAGCGGGCCAGGGAGAACGCCGCCCGGCTGCGGCGCCGCAAGGGTTGCCGCGGCAAGGGCGCCGGCGAAGGCAAGCGAGAGCAGGGCGCGGATCCGGGCGCCGGACGAGCACGGCGTCATCAAGGAATCGGGAGCAATCCACGTGCCCTGATGAGCTGCGGTGATTCCGGCCGCGAATCGCCGATCGCGGCTGCCTGTCCCTGGCGGCGCCGACGGCTTTGGCGCCTGATCCGACGAGAATGTAACCGACTTGGTTGGACTCCGTCGACTCCGTTGACTCCGTCGACTCTGTCTCCTACATGATCCAGGCGTAGCCGACCTTGGTGAAGAAGGTCCGGTTCTGGCGCTGCAGCTGGTTCGCCTGGTCGCCGACGGAGTTGTCCGAGTAGCCGACGAAGAGCACCGTCTGGGGGTTGAGCTTGTAGGAGAACAGGTACTGCGAGAACAGCCGGCGCGTGTGAGCGTCGATCGGGGAGGTATAGAGTTCCGGTGCGCGCACGATGTCGGTGAACTGCAGGATGGCCCGCACGAAGGTGCGGACATTGATGTGGTACACGAGTTTGAGCTGGCTCAGGTTCGCGCGGTACAACCGGCCGCCGCTGACCGACAAATCCTCGAACGAGTGGCTGAAACCCAGGTTGACGCGCCTGATCGGGCGGTACTCGAACGCGGGCATGACCTGGACCACGCTCGTAGCCGCCCTGCCGTTGGCGAAGTCCACGCCGCCGCCGAAACGGCCATACACCTGGACATTCGTATCGCCGTTCGGCTTGATCCCGGCCTGGAAGTTCGGCCGCCAGGTCCTGGTACCGCACGCCCTTGTACACGACGATGTCGGATGGGAAGTTGAACTCCGCCTGGGTCTGGAACGGGCCCGTGTAGCTCACGAACCCCGCCACGATCTGGTCGGTCAGCGTCCAGTTCCAATCCGTCGTTCGCCATGCCCTGGCCCCGAGGTCGATCGTGTTGAACCACGACCCGGCCCCCCGCCACCAGCGGTGCAGGCCGTCGGCCAGCAGGTTGTGATAGTCGACACGGGGGACGAATCCCGTGTCGCTTCGAAACCCGGGGCTGTAGCCTTCGTAGGCGGCAAATGCCATCCAGGAACGTGTCTGGTGCATGAACTCCACGTACGTGGCGCTTCCAGCAAAATCGCCGGTCGGCTGGTTGAAGTCGGTCGACACGGTCGAGGGGTACCGCGTATTCGCCTGGATGTGCTGGGCACGGATGGAGTTGGATGGGTTCACGCGCCAGAACAGGTCGACGCCCGCCTGGCGGTTGTGATAGTCACTGCCCTCGCGCCCGGCGTAGAGCAGCCCGACCGTGGAACCAGGCCCGACGTCGCGGCGGTACCGCCCCACGAGCGACGTCACCTCGCCATCCGCGGTGGTGGTCTCCGAACCCTGGTTCGCTGGAAAGAGCAGGTTGTTGAGGCGATCCTGTGTGACGAAGACGCCGACAGCGTTTGCGCCCTGTTTCCCCGTGAGTTTTGCGCCGAATGTCGGGTCTGCGACGGTGCGCGTGAAGACCGCCTGGACTGGCGTGGTGAAGAAGTCGATTCCCTCCAGGAAGAACGGCCGCTTCTCCGGGTAGAACAGGGCGAAGCGCTGATTGACATCCAGCTGCGCGACGTCCGCCTCGACCTGTGAGAAGTCCGGGTTCACGGTTCCGTTCAGGGTCAGGTTCGGCGTGACGCTCCACCGTCCCGTCACGCCCACATCGCCCTGCGCCTTACCTCTCGCGAGCCCGGCGTCCGTCGCCGCCGCCCGCTC
The DNA here is from genome assembly GCA_963724775.1 of uncultured Acidobacteriota bacterium. Classification (GTDB taxonomy): domain Bacteria; phylum Acidobacteriota; class Vicinamibacteria; order Vicinamibacterales; family Fen-181; genus CAVRWB01. The sequence continues at coordinate 610,652 of CAVRWB010000001.1, read as the reverse complement.
GTCGGTGCGGCTGAACGTCGCCGTCGGATCGAGTTCCACGTTGCGGCCCTGGGCGAGCCCCTCGAAGCCCGTGACCTTGTTCTCCTGGCACAGGAGGCAGCCCTTGTCGCGGTCGCGCGGCTGCGACGAGAGCCGATGGCGGACGTTGCGGGGCCACGATCGGAAGGCCTCGAAGCCCCAGGTCTGCACGGCAGCCCGGGCCGGGAACCGCAGCTGCTTCAGTGGCAGCGCGATTTCGACGACGTAGCCCTCGTCGGTGATGCGGGCCGCCGAGGCCCAGATCATGTCCCAGGAAAAGTCCTCGACCCCGTCCTGCTCGCTGAAGATCGCGTCGGCCTGCACGCCGAGCGGGTTGATGCGGAACTGAAACGCGCGACGCTCGTCGTTGAACGTGTCGATCATCAGGCCGACGTGGTCGTCCTGGATCAGCGTGTCGGTGTCGTCGCGGTCCATCAGGTGCGCGCGAATCTCGCCCGGCCGCGGATCGAGCGCGCGGAACGCCACGTAGAGGTTGCGATCGTCGTAGGTGACGAGGCACTGCGTCCGGACCGGCGCGGGGATGTTGTCGCCCGGCGACCACTCCCACGCCACGGGCACGTCGACGGCGTTCTTCCACGCGTCCTCGTCCAGCGCGCCGTCGATCTTAATCGCCGCTGTCGCGCGGCCCACCTTGAAGGTCATCGGTGGCGGCAGCGTCCTCTCGGCCACCGGCGTCCGCTGGGCCCCGGACTCCCCCGCGTGGAAGAGCAGGAAGAACGCGCCGAGCACACGAAGTCCCAGGGCCCGCGAGAGCATGACCGGTTAGACGGTGACATGCTTGCTCCAGTTCTGAGCCCGCCCGGGCCAGCCAGCAGAGTCGAAGCGCGCGTCGTCTGAAGCGCATCGGCGTTCGAGCCAGCCATCGCCGGCCACGCGCACGCCTGAAAGCATCGCCTGTCCGGGCGTCGCACCACGCGGGACGACCGCCGGGTTCTGCTCAAAGGCCTGACACGCGCAGACGACTGCGGATCCACAGGTGGCATGCCCACATGGCTGCGGCCGTGGCCCACCAGGCGAGACCGACCGTCGGCGCATCGCGAATCAGAAGAAACCTGACGCCCGTCGCGTCGAACGTGAACGACAGCGGGAGGACGGTGAACAGGACCGCGACGACGAGGGTCGACGTGCGGTGCTTCAACAGTTGACGTGTTCGGTCGAGGGCGATCTTCTCCGCGGTCGGGTCGGCGGCCAGCGGGGCCGCGAGCTGGAAGTCGGCTGCGCGCGCCGCCTCGACCTCGCGTGCCAGGGCCGGGTCTCCGACCAGATACTCCTCGACGAGGACACGAGTGTCGGTGCTGGCCTCGCCAGCCAGGTAGACGGTGAGCAGGTCCTTGACGACATCGCGCGTCACGGTCACGGTCGTTCCCCTTTCCGCACCCGGCCGCCAGCCAGCCGGGCTTCCGCGAGTTTCAATCGCGCCCGGTGCACCTTCACCCGGGCCGCGCCAGGAGAGATGCCGAGCATGGCCGCAATCTCCTCGTACGACAGTTGTTCGTCCGCGCGGAGCAGGACCGCGGCACGGTCCGCGTCGGGCAGCGTTTGCAGGGCCGACAGCACCGCGCGCAGTTCGGCGCGCGCCCCCGCCTGCTCCTCGGGGTCCGGGCGTTGGTCGACATGCTCCCCGAGCACGCCCAACCGTGACGCCCGCCGGTGATGGTCGAGGAAGAGGTTCCGCGCGATTGTCAGCACGTACGCCTTGACCGTTGCGAGATCGAGCCGCTGCCGCGCATGCCACAGCCGGACGAACGTCTCCGATGTGATGTCATCGGCGAGGGCAGGATCGCCTGACAGGAAGAGCGCAAAACGGCGAACGTCGCCGGCGTGCGCCTGGTACAACTCGGAGAACGTGGTGGCCAACGGTCGTCTCCTCGCAACGGGGAACGGCCCCGCGCTCTTCCTATGTACGGCGCAAGCCGTTCGATGTTACAGCCGGCCGTTCCGACTGATAGGATACCCACGCCATGACACCCCGAGAGCGGATTGCCGCCGCCTGCGCGCACGAGGAGCCCGATCGGCTGCCAGTCGACTTCGGCGGCGGGTTCCAGACCGGCATGCACGTGAGCATCGTGTACGGGCTGCGGCAGGCCCTCGGGCTGGATTCGCCGGGCACGCCGGTCAAGGTTGTCGAGGTCTACCAGATGCTGGGGGAGATCGCCACCGATCTTGGCGACGCCCTGGGCGTGGATACCGTCTGCCTGAGCGGAACCGGGACGATGTTCGGCTTCGGGCAGGAGCCGCTCAAGGAGTGGACGCTGGCCGATGGAACGCCGGTCTTGGTCCCCGCCGCGTTCAACACCCAGTACGAGGCGAACGGGGACCTGCTGCAGTGGCCCGAGGGCGATCGCAGTGTCACGCCGAGTGGCCGGATGCCGGCCGGCGGCCATTTCTTCGACGCCATCGTCCGCCAGGAGCCGATCGACGACGCGCGCCTCGACCCGATCGACAACACCGAGGAGTACCAGCCGGTCTGCGACCGCGAGATGGAGCACTACGAGCGCGAGGCAGCCCGCCTGTTCGCCGCCACCGACAAGGCGCTCTTCTGCACGTTCGGCGGACTGACCTTCGGCGACATCGCGCTCGTGCCGGCCGTCTCGCTGCGCAGCCCCAAGGGCATCCGCGACATCGAGGAGTGGTACGTCAGCACCGTCACCCGCCCGGAGTACGTGCAGGCGGTGTTCGATCGCCAGGCCGACGTCGCGATCGAGAACCTGGAGCGGCTGCACGCCGCCATCGGCGACCGCGCGGCGGTCATCCAGACCAACGGCACGGACTTCGGCACCCAGAACGGGCCCTTTTGCAGCCCTGCTGCGTATCGCCGGCTGTATCTTCCCTACCAGAAGAGGGTGAACGGCTGGATCCACCGGCACACGCCGTGGAAGACGTTCATGCACTGCTGCGGCGGCATCGAGCCGCTGCTCGACGCCATCATCGAGGCGGAGTTCGACATCCTCAATCCCGTCCAGTGCTCGGCGCGCGGGATGGACGCCGGGGATCTGAAGCGGCGCTTCGGCGATCGGCTGGTGTTCTGGGGCGGCGGGGTGGACACGCAGCGCACGCTGCCGTTCGGCAGCCCGGGCGAAGTGCGCGACGAGGTGCGACAGCGCATCGAGACCTTCGCGCCGGGCGGCGGCTTCGTGTTCTGCGCGATCCACAACGTCCAGGCGAAGACGCCGATCGACAACGTGCTTGCCATGTTCGACGTCGTGCGGGAGTACAGGAAGTAGCCGGGGAACACAGGTCGCCGGGGAAACGGAGCGCGGGTGCTGGTCTCGATACCCTTCTTCTACTCGATCGTGGCCGCCATGGGCGGGCTGCTGTTCGGCTACGACTGGGTGGTGATCGGCGGCGCGAAGCCGTTCCTCGAACAGCATTTCGGCCTCACCACGCAGGCGCAGGTCGGATGGGCGAACTCGTGCGCCCTCGTCGGCTGCCTGGCCGGGTCGCTGGTCACCGGCGCCTTGAGCGACCGGCTCGGCCGCAAGCGCCTGCTGTCCGCGTCCGCCCTGCTGTTCGGCGCGTCGTCGCTGCTCACCGGCGCGGCGCCGACCTTCACCGCGTTTGTCGTTTGGCGCATGCTCGGCGGCGTGGCGATCGGCATGGCATCCAACCTGTCGCCCACCTACATCGCCGAGATCGCGCCGGCCCACCAGCGGGGCCGCCTGGTCGCCGTGAATCAATTGACGATCGTCATCGGCATCCTCGCGGCCCAGATCGTGAATTGGCTGATCGCCGTAAAACTCCCGCTGCTCGACACTCCGGAAGCCCAGCGACAGGCATGGAACGTGGCCGAAGGCTGGCGCTGGATGTTCTACGCGGTGACCGTGCCGTCGCTCCTGTTCTTCGCCGGGAGCCTGCTGGTACCCGAGAGTCCCCGGTGGCTGCTGACGACGGGCGATCGCGAGCGGGCGCGGCGGGTGCTCACGCGCATCGGCGGCGATGAGTACGCCCGGTCGGCGATCCAGGACGTCGAGGCCTCGCTGGCGGTGGAGCGCGCCGAGGGGTCGGGCTGGCAGGAACTCCTTCGACCGAACGTGTCACGGATCCTCCTCGTCGGGATCACGCTGGCGGTGCTGCAGCAGTGGAGCGGGATCAATTCGATCTTCAACTACGCGGAGGAGATCTACCGGACGGCCGGCTACGGGATCAGCGACGTCATGTTCAACATCGTGATCACCGGTGCGATCAACCTGGTGTTCACGCTCGTGGCCATCGGCACGGTCGATCGGCTCGGCCGCCGCAAGCTGATGCTCGCCGGGTGCGCCGGCATCGGCGTCTCGCACCTGCTGCTCGGCTCCGCCTATGCGCTTCACCTTCGGGGCGCCCTCGTGCTGGTCCTGACGTTGTGCTCGCTCGGGTGCTACGCGCTGTCACTCGCGCCGGTGACCTGGGTCCTCATCGCCGAGATCTTCCCCAACCGGATCCGTGGCGCCGCCGTGTCGGTGGCGGTGTCCGCGCTGTGGGTGGCCTGCTTCATCCTGACGTTCGCCTTCCCCCTGCTGCAGGCCGCGATCGGGATCGCGGGAACCTTCTGGCTCTATGCGGCGGTCTGTTTCGCGGGGTTCGTGTTCGTGCTTCGGCGCGTACCCGAGACCAAGGGGCGGACACTCGAGGAGATCGAGAGGGACGTGTGCATCACCTGAACGCGCTCAAGGATGCTGTCATTGCGTGCGATGTGAAGGCGGCGCGGCGCCTCGCGGATGAGGCGCTCGCCGCGGGAGTCGAGCCGGGGGCGATCCTGGCGGAGGCCCTGGTCCCCGCGATGGCGACGGTCGGGGAGCGCTTCGAGTGCGGCGACTACTTCGTGCCGGACCTCCTCGTCGCGGCGCGCGCGATGAAGGCGGCGTTCGAGCCGCTTCGGCCGCTGCTCGCGCGCTCGGGCGCGAAGCCGACCGCGACGGTCGTGATCGGAACGGTCAAGGGCGACCTGCACGACATCGGCAAGAACCTGGTGGCCGCGATGCTGGAGGGCGGCGGCTTCGAAGTGATCGACCTGGGGGCGGACGTTGCGCCGGGACGGTTCGTCGAAGAGGTCCGCGAGCGGGACGTCAGGCTGGTCGCGCTGTCCGCACTCCTCAGCACGACCATGCTCTCGATGAGGGATACGATCGAGGCGCTGGAGGCGGCAGGCGTGCGTGGCCGGGTTCGCGTGATGGTTGGCGGGGCGCCGGTCACCGAGGCCTTCGCCCGCTCCATTGGCGCCGACGGGTACGCCGACCACGCCGGCAGCGCCGTCCGGCTGGCGCGGCATTGCCTGCGCCGCCCCATCGCTCTGATCGAGGCGCGGCTTTGACAAAGGCGGGCTGCGTTTTTGACTCTGTTTCGGCGAGCGTGTACCCTTCCTCTCCTCGTGCAGAAGACCGCCGCTCGCCTCAGTCACCAGTTCCGCTTTCGACTCGGTGTCGCAACACTCGTGTTCGCGTACCTCGTTTACGTGCGAACCCGCGGCATCAGCCAGTCGTTCTGCCTTCTTGGCGACCAGATTCTCTACTGGCGGATGGCGATGGGGCCATGGTCCGACCTGCCTCTGGGAGGTGGCCCCACCTCTGTGGGCGGCACGACGCTTGGGCCAGTGTTCTGCTGGGTGGTCTGGCTCATCGGCAAGGCGGTGGGCCCGATGACCGGCTATCTCCCCCATGCCGGTGGCATTGGGCTATCGCTCATTCAGTCAGCGGCTGACGCGTTCATTCTCCTCGCAGTTTGGCGGCGCTTCCGGAGCTTCGTCTTCGCCCTCGCCGTGACACTGCTGGCCGCGACGTCTCCGTTCGACATGTCGCTGAGTGCGACAATCTGGAACCCACCCTTGGCCGTGGCGTTTGTGAAATCCTCGATCGCTTGCGCGTTGTGGCGGCGCGGTGAGGACGGCTGGTCGCTCGATGTCGCTTGCGTCATCCTTGCCTGGCTTGCGGTCCAGGCTCACTCGTCTGCGATCTTCTTCGCCTGTTGCCTGGGCGCCGGCCTTGTCGTCCGCGAGTTCCTCATGGGCGGATGGAGGTCGGCCGCCGTCTGCACGTTGACCCTTGGGGGCGTACCTGTTCGTGCTGCAGATGCCCTACCTATTGGAAAGGCTGCGGCAGCCAACAGCAACGATGAGTCCGCGAGCCGTTCTTGACAGCCTCTTCTATACCGCCGCCCATCCTACGTCGCTGCGTCCGGTTGAAGCATTCCGTGCGGCCACTTCGTCGCTCGGCATCATCCTCTTTCGGCCACTGAACATCGCCTGGCCCGGCGCGCTCCTGACGTTTTCCTGCGGCATCGCTCTCTACCGTCTCCGCAGGGAACCCGTCCTTGCCGCGGTGACGGCGCTTCCCCTCTTTGCGGCAGTTGCCGGCTTCTCGTTTTGGCGACATGGCTTCGACACCTACTGGTTCTTGGTCCTTGCGCCTGGCGCTGCCCTCGCACTCGGCCTGGCGGCAACGGCTTGGCGGCCCGTCGCAAGAGTTGCCGCCGCGCTATTCGCCGCTGTCATCGTGATAGGGCAGCCAAGCAGGGCCGCGGAGGCGTTGTCGATTCACCGTCTGCCGGAGTACGGCGCCCTCGTTCGCGGATCACGAGAGACCCGGCGGCGGGCTGATGTCGTCCGTGACGTCAAGGTGAGCTTCCCGCTGCCTCCTTCGACACAGCCGACCTTCCTCTACGAGGTGCTTGGCGGCCGCATCTCCCCCGCGGCCACGTACGAGGCGACGATCGACCGGAGCGGGCGGGTCACGTTTCAAGCGGTGACGGCCGGCGAGGGCCTAAACAGGAGGGTCAGGAATAACGTGGATCTCAAGGAACTTCATCTGCTGGGCAGCGAGCAGGACACACACTGGTACTACGCGGCCAAGTCGGCGGCCCTTGCTTCGGCTGCCTCGACGATGCCGGCCTCCGGCACGGATCCTCGATGTGGGCGCCGGCATCGGGCTTCTTTGCGCGGGCCTTGCTGCGTGCTGGCGCGGCGGAAGCAGCCACCTGCGTGGATCCGGCCTACGACGGGGATCGGTCCGAGGATCAGTCGGGGAAAGCGTCTGGAGTTCTGCCGGAGCAGCCGAGCGCGGACGCGTGGACCTGGTCCTCTGATGGACGTGCTCGAGCACGTGGACGACGACGGCGCGCTGCTGCGGCAATACGTGATCGCCCCATCGCAGGCGCGCGCTTCGTCGTCTCGGTGCCTGCCTGCTCGTGGCTCTGGAGTGGTCACGACGACTTCCTCGAACACCGCCGGCGCTATACGCTTCTCCAGTTCCTGTCCGTGATGCTCGCCTGCCGGCCTCGAGCCGACCCAGCCCTTCTACTTCTTCGGGCTGGTGTTTCCGGCCGCCGCCGCGAGGCGGCTCGTGCAGCGCCTCCGTCGGACGCGATGGCCCGGCGAGCGACTTTCGCCGCCACACCAGTGGCTGAACACGTTTCTTGCGCACGATATGCCTGGCAGAGGTCGGGTTTGGCGGCTCAATCGGGCGTTTGGGTTGACAGCGTTCGCCGTGGCGGGGAAGCGTCCGCGCGAGGAGGTATGCCGGTGACCACGCCCCTGCAACCTCGAAGACACGCGCTCTGTTGGGCTGGCCGACCGCGTATGCGGCGCTGGCACTGTACTTCTGCTACCCGTTGCTGATGCATCCCACGAGCCTGGGCATTGCGGATTGGGATTACTTCTTTCACCAGCAAGCGGTCGTGCTCAAGAGCGTCTTTGCGTATGGCCAGCTGCCTTTTTGGAACCCGTGGTTGTGCGGCGGTAACGTCCTCTGGCAGAATCCGCAGCTCGCGCTGCTGAATCCGGTCTACCTGTTTGCCCCCCTCTTCTCTTTGCCGGTCGCGGTCAAGGTCAGCATCCTGGCGCATTACCTCGTGGGGCTTGCGGGGATGCATTTGCTCGGCACTCGGGTCTTCCGCCTCAACTTTCCGCCGGTCACCCTGTTCGTAGGGTCTCTGTTTACGTTCGGCGGTGGCATTGCCCTGCACCTGGCCGTCGGTCACGCCAGCTTTCTTCCATACTTCTACCTCCCAATCCAACTGTTCTTCTTCTTGAGGGCCGTGGAAACCGGCGCGTTCCGGCCGATATTCGGCGCTGCGGCAATGATGGCGCTCGGCCTTCTCAATGGCGGGGTGTACGTAACGGCGCTTTCCGCCGTTGGTTTCGGCACGCTTGCGGTGGCCCTTTCTCTCACAGGGCGATCTTGGCGCCCGCTCCTCGTCCTCTTTCTCCTTGCCGCCTTCGCGATGCTCTTCTCGGCGCCGAAGCTCCTACCAGTCATGGCGCTGCTTCGCGACCCCTTCTTCTTGGATGCCCGGAATCCGTTCGTGCAGGCGCCCATGTCTGCTGCATTACTGACCCGGACTCTGATCGATCCGTTCGCGTCACTGGCTACAAAGCTCCCAGGCCAGACGTATGGCTGGCATGAGTACGCAACCACCTCGGTGCATTCGGGCTGCTGCTGGTCGCTGGCAGCTGTACGTGGGTGCTCATCGAACGTCCCTGGGATCGAGCCAACGCTCTCGGTGTATCGCTCGTCGTGACGACGCTGGCCCTCTTCCTTCTCATGCTGGGTGAGATAGGGCGCTACGCTCCGGCCCAGTTGCTCAAAGGGTTGCCGATCTTCGCCGGCCTGCGGCCGCCGAGCAGATTTACGCTCGCGTTCAGCCTGTTTGCTGCCTCCGTCATTGGGTGGGCGGCGGGAAGGTGCTGCGTGACGCCAGCACGGGGCCGGGCCGCCGCCTGCTGGGAGCGGTGTTCCTGGCGGCGACACTCCTGCTCGCCAACCAGAACCGCGAAATACTGAACGCCGCCTTCCCAGTGTCGGCTCCGCCCGCCGCCGCCGCGCCTCCGACTCGTCGTGCCCTGTTACAACGAGGCGGGCAGGCTGCCGCGCGACGCGTTCCTTGCGTTCGTCCGCTCCAGGCCCGGAACCGTCGTCCTGTTCGTCAACGATGGCAGCACGGACAACACGGCGAACGTCCTGCGAGAGCTGGCGGACGCGGCCGGCCCGTGCGTCCAGGTCCTGGACCTCCCCGGCAACAGGGGGAAGGCCGAGGCGGTCCGGCAGGGTCTCGTGGCCGGCCTCGACGCGGGCGCGGCGTTTGTCGGCTACTGGGACGCAGACCTGTCGACGCCGCTCGAGGCCGTGGCGCGCTTCATGGCGATCTTCGGGCGGCGGCCCCAGGTGGACATCGTCATGGGCGCGCGCGTCCAGCTCCTCGGCCGAGACGTGCAGCGGCGGCTGTTCCGTCACTATGCCGGCCGCGTGTTTGCGACGGCGGCGTCGTTGGCTCTCGGGATTCGCGTGTACGACACGCAGTGCGGCGCCAAGATCTTCCGGGCGAGCGAGGCGGTTGCGGCCGCCTTCCAGAGCCCGTTCCGATCGGCGTGGGCGTTCGACGTCGAGATCCTCGCGCGGTACATCAGCGCGACCGGACTGTCGGACGCCGAGTCGAGGCTGTACGAACTGCCCTTGCAGGCCTGGCGTGACGTCCCGGGCTCGAAGGTCAAGCTGCGGCATGGCCTCCGGGCGGCGTGGGACCTCTGGCGCATCCGGTCGGCCATGCGGTCGGTCCGGCGATGAAGTTCCCCGCCGGGCGCCTGGCTCTCATCCTCGCGCTGCTGCTGTTCCTCTTCTTCGGCGACGCGCCAGAGTTCTCCCGCTTCTGGAGTGCGTTCTTCGACGCGGGCCACACGGCGCTCTTCGGCGTGATCGCTCTCGCCGTCCACGGCTGGCTCGCAGGAACCGCCGGCACCCCGGCCCGGGGAGCTCCTGCTGTCCCAGGAGCTTCTGCTCCGCGGGCCAGCAGGTTCCTGGCCGCCTTCGCGATCACGGTCATCCTGGGCGCCGCCACCGAGGTGCTGCAGACGCTGCAGGCACGGGGCGACCCCTCGATCGCAGACTTGCTGCGCGATACGGCCGGCGCCAGCGCGTTCCTGCTCCTGGCATGGGCCGCTCCAAGGCGGCTGGGCCAATCGTTCAGGCCTGCCCGCTGGCGCGCGATGGCCGCCGTCGCGGCCCTGGTCCTCCTGGTCGCCGCCGGGTGGACGCTGCTCCTGACCTCGGCCCGATACGTTGCGCGCAACCACGCGTACCCGACCCTCTTCGCGCTCGACGGCTCGTGGTGGGAGGCGTCGTTCATCGACCTCGAGGGCAACCGCCTCACACCTGGCGCACTGGACCCGCCGGAAGGGACGCCCGAGCGACGCCGATTCGCGCGCCTCGATCTTCGTCCCAACCTCTATTCCGGCGTCGTGTTCGAGGAGCCGTACCCCGATTGGACCGGCCGCGACTACCTCACGATCACCATCATCTCGGAGCTCGACGCGCCGCTGCCGATGGCGATTCGCGTCCACGACGCGGCGCACGACCAGCGCTATCGAGACCGCTTCAACCGCCGACTCACGGTTGTCCCCGGTGTCAACCGCGTGCGGATCCCGATCGAGGAGGTTCGCAACGCGCCTGACCGCCGGCGCATGGACCTTCGCCGGATCAGGGGTGTCCTCCTGTTCGCATACGATTTACGAAAACCGGTGCATCTCTTCCTGGGCCCGCTCCGGCTCGAGTGAACGGTGGTCGGTTGAGTGAGGATGCACAGTTAGGTGTGGCGCGAAGCTCCAGCTTCGCGTGAGGTCTCGATGCTCGTTGCAGACGTCGAACGCTGGCTCGACTCGCTCTACGTGGCAGCCGACGGGGCGAGCCTCAGGGCCGAGGACCGCCGCAAGGCCCGCCAGGTGGCGGCCATGCTCGACGAGGTCGCCCGCGCCGCGGCTCGCGTGTCGAGACGCACGCCGCTCGTGATCGTGGACGCCGCTGCCGGGAAGTCGTACCTGGGTTTGCTCGCCGCAAAGCTCGTCCTCGAGCCCGCGGGCCGCGCCGCCCGCGTGATCACGATCGAGCGGGACGAGGCGCGTGTGGCCGCGAGCCTCCGGGCCCTCGTCCGGCTGCAAACGCTTGTCGATGTCACGTGTCTCGCCGCAGATGTGGCTGATCCCGCAGCCTGGCCGGACCGGCCCTCCATCGTCGTGGCACTGCATGCCTGCGGCCCGGCCGCCGACATCATCATCGATCGCGCCATTGCTTCCGGAGCCCGCAGCCTGCTGCTCGTCCCGTGCTGTACCAGCCGGGCCGTGGCCGCCACCGCGCGCGCCGAGGAAGAAGCGGCGCGTCTCGGGATCCCGCCTCACGCTCCCGTGAAGCGCCGCTTCATCCAGGCGATGGTCGATGCGGAGCGCACGCTGCGCCTCGAGTCGGTCGGGTACCAGACAGAGGTCGTCGAGTTCGTGGGCGCCACTGTCACCCCGCATAACCTGCTCTGGCGCTCGCGGCTTGTGAAGGAACCGATGCGGATGGCCGCCGCAGGCAGGCGCCTTGCGCGCCCACGCTAACGGCTGGGCCCGGCACGCCGCTTGCTCACCAGCCAAATGCTCCGGCAAGGGCGGAGGCCGGCACCTCTCGTCTGGGACTCCGACCTGCGCGCTCGACTGGATCGTGCAGGGTCCGGCCGGGCGGAGAATGCCGGTACCTCGTCACAGGCTTTGTAGTAGACTCCGAACAAAAGACGGCCTCGCCTCACGGTAGCGCTCATGGTCGAAGCGTTTGCGATCTCCGATGCAGGCCTCGTGCGAAAGTCGAACGAGGACAGCTACATCTGTGACGAGCAGTTGCAGCTGTACGTCGTCGCCGACGGGATGGGCGGCCATTCCGCCGGTGAGGTGGCCTCTCGGCTGGCGGTCGAGGCGATCGAAGCCTTCATTTCGCGCTCCTCGGAGGACGGCGATTTCTCGTGGCCGTACGGTGTCGACCCGCTGATGTCGCTCGGCGGAAACCGCCTGCGCACCGCCGTCTTCCTCGCCAACCGGCGCGTTTACCGCACGTCTGAAAGCCGCGACGACTACGCGGGCATGGGCACGACGGTGACGGCCGCGCTCATCTCCGGCAATCGCCTGTCGTTCGCTCACGTCGGCGACAGCCGCCTCTACGAATTGCGGGGCAACAACCTCGTCCAGATCACTCAGGACGATTCCTGGGTCGCGACGATCCTCTCCAGCGAGCCCACGCTCACCAAGAGCGACCTGGCTCACCATCCGATGCGCCACGTCCTCACCAACGTCATCGGCGCGCGCGACCAGGTGGAGATCCAAGTCGGCGAGCTCACGCTTTCTCCCGGAACCCTCTTCCTCATCTGCAGCGACGGTCTTCACGGCATGGCCGACGACGCCACGCTCGCCCGTATCCTGCTGGCGGGCGGTCGCCTCGAGCAGATGGGGCAGGCCCTGGTGCAAGAGGCCATTGCGGCCGGTGGGCACGACAATATCACCGCCGTTCTGATCAAGACGTGCGCCTAGCCTCACGCCCTTTTCCTCACGTCGAGGGCGCCAGATAATCGCCAGCGGTCCGCGAGCCGATAAGACGGGCAGCGAAACGTCTGTCCGGAGGTGTGTCGTGGCGAAGCTGGCGATCTACAACGGCAAGGCGCTGGACCGCGAAGTGGAGCTGCCTGAGGGGACGCTGCGCATCGGGCGGAGCGACCAGAACGACATCGTGCTGTCGGACGCCTCCAAGGCGGTATCTCGCTTTCACGCGGAGCTTCGGGTCGAGAAGGGCCAGTTCACCATCGCCGACCTCAACAGTCAGAACGGCACGTGGGTCGCGGGACGACGCGTGCAGCAGGCGAACGTCGCGCCGGGAACCGCCATGCTCCTCGGCACTTACCGGCTGGTGGTGAGCCCCGAGGAAAAGCCGGACCGAGCGGCAGCGCCAGCGATGGTGCTGCCCGCCGCGCAGCCCGAGCCGCTGCCAGCGCCAGTGTCCGCCAGGCCTGCCGTCGCACCGCCGCCGCCCGCTTCCTCCACGCTTCCGGCGGCAGCGCCTGCGCCGTCTTCAATGACGCCCGACATCTCGCCCGTGCCGGCCCGCGAACGCGCTCCCGCGCGGCCACGTCAACGTAAAGAGGCCGAATCTGGGCAAGCGCGTCGCTACCCTGGCCGCCGCGTGCCTCTGCCTGATCCTGACCGGCTTTGCCGCGGGCGTATTCTGGTGGCCCTCGTCCGTCGCGTCCCCTGTAGCGGGGGGGCAGTCTCCGGCCGAGCCGCAGGCGGTGCTGGGCGGACCGCCCACGGAGACGCCGCTGTCGCAGGTCTCTTCGGAAGCCTCAATCCAGCCGGCCGCCGCGGTCATCGCGCCCGTGCCGGCGGCTGCGGCTGGCCCCATCGCCGGGAACAGACCCGCTGACACCGCGAGTGCCAGGAAGGACGCGGCTGCTGCGAGCAAGGTCGGTGCGGAGCCGAAGACCCGGGAACAGAACGCTGAGCAGGTGCTGGAACGGGCACGCTCGGCCGTGAAGAAGGGGGATTACACTTCGGCACTGGCCGGCCTGGAGTCGATTCTCCGCGTCGACGCGGGCAACCCTGATGCGTTGGATCTGCTGGCGTCGCTGCGCGCGAAGGGGCAGGATGCATTCAAGAGTGGACGGCAGTTCGACGCAGCCGGGCGCCCGCGCGAGGCCGCCGCGATGTACGAGAAGACCGTCAAGCTGCTGCCGCCGGATCACCCAAGCGCGAGGGCCGCGCGAGAGCGGTTGTCCGCCCTCCGACAGCCATAGCCGCCACCCTCAGGCTCGAACCCTTCCTGCCTGGAGTCCACCTGGAGTGGGGTGTCCAACCCTCCACGTTCTGGTAAAATTAGCTCTGCCTTAAGATGCGTTCGGGCGAGGCTCTTGCAACGCCCGTGGCCCCGTGCTATATTCGTCAGGTTCTCCGGCGCTAGGAAACCCTATCTAGCGTACGGACCGCACGAAGAGAGCGCTCGACAAGCTTTCTTCCTTTCGAGGTATTCCGGCCGTCCCTGCTGGCGGTCGCAAGCCTGCGGCGACAACACATTTCTATAGGGTAACCGTCCCGGGTGCCAAGCGCCGGCTGCTAGCCGGCAGCCAGCTTCTAGGCCCGGGACAACGCAAGGCCAGTCTCGCCGTCGCTCGCGCAGCGACGCGAGGGCGGACGGCCGTTCTCGTTGGGGGAACCGCGGGCGATTCCGCCTGCGCGCCGCGAGCAGCGGCGGGGTTTTCCCGGGGACGGAGAGATCGTGCCGACTATCAGCCAACTGGTACGCAAGGGCCGCGCGGAAATCGCGGTCAAGACCAAGAGTCCCGCGCTGCAGGACAACCCGCAGAAGCGCGGGGTCTGCGTGCGGGTGTTCACCCAGACGCCGAAGAAGCCGAACTCGGCGCTGCGCAAGGTCGCGCGCGTCCGGCTGACCAACGGGATCGAGGTCACCACCTACATCCCGGGCGTCGGGCACAACCTGCAGGAGCACTCGCTGGTGCTGATCCGCGGGGGCCGCGTCAAGGACCTCCCGGGCGTCCGCTACCACGTGGTGCGTGGCACGCTGGACGCGGTGGGCGTCCAGGGCCGGAAGCAGGGGCGGTCGAAGTACGGCGCCAAGCGGCCGAAGGCGTAGGGGCAACTACGGTAGTAGGCAGTATGCAGTAGGCAGTAAGCAGCGTGCTTGCGCTGGCTCAACTGCCTACTGCCTACCGTCTACTGCCTACTAGCAAGAGTCACTGATATGCCACGCAGACGAGTGATTGCCAAGCGGGAAGTGCTCCCTGACCCGGTGTACAGCAGCACGCTGGTGACGAAGTTCGTCAACACCGTGATGAGCCAGGGCAAGCGCAGCACGGCGGAGCAGATCCTCTACAAGAGCTTCGACATCATCCGCGAGCGCACCGGCGACGATCCGCTCAAGGTCTTCAAGAAGGCCGTGGACAACGTCAAGCCGAGCCTCGAGGTCAAGTCGCGGCGCGTCGGCGGCTCCAACTACCAGGTGCCGATCGAGGTCGCACCGAACCGCCGGCTGTCCCTCAGCATCCGCTGGCTGGTCGGCTACGCGCGATCGCGCGGCGACGGCAAGACGATGCAGGAGAAGCTCGCCAACGAGTTCATGGACGCGGCCAACCTGCGCGGCGGCGCCGTCAAGAAGCGCGAAGACACGCACCGGATGGCCGAAGCCAACAAGGCGTTCGCCCACTATCGCTGGTAGATCAGACACGGCTTCGCGGCTGGCGGCTGCGACTGCATCCAGCGGCCGCGGCTGCCATCGACAGTCGGTAACCCGACAGCCGACAGAACTGACAGCGTAAGAAGAGTAATGCCTCGTTCAGTCCCTCTCGATCGGACCCGGAATATCGGCATCATGGCCCACATCGATGCCGGGAAGACCACCACCACGGAACGGATCCTGTTCTACACCGGGATCACGTACAAGATTGGTGAGGTCCACGAGGGCACGGCTGTCATGGACTGGATGGAGCAGGAGCAGGAGCGGGGGATCACCATCACCTCCGCCGCCACCACCTGCTTCTGGCGCGACAACCGGATCAACATCATCGACACGCCCGGCCACGTGGACTTCACCGCCGAGGTCGAGCGCTCGCTGCGCGTCCTGGACGGCGCGGTCGCCGTGTTCGACGCGGTGTCGGGCGTCGAGCCGCAGTCCGAGACGGTGTGGCGCCAGGCCGACAAGTACCGCGTCCCGCGGATCTGCTTCGTCAACAAGATGGACCGGGTCGGCGCGAACTTCGCCGAGACGCTGGCGCAGATCGCGCGCAAGCTGGGCGCGAACCCGGTCGCCATCCAGCTGCCGATCGGCGCCGAGGACAAGTTCGCGGGCGTCATCGACCTCGTCGGCATGCGGGCCATCCGCTACAAGGACGAGACGCTGGGCGCCGAGTACGTGGAGGACGAGATCCCGGCCGACCAGCTCGAGGACGCCAAGCACTACCGCGAGATCCTGATCGAGAAGGCGAGCGAGGCGGACGACAAGCTGCTCGAGAAGTACGTCGGCGGCGAGGAGATCAGCGAGGCGGACCTCAAGAACGCGCTGCGCAAGCGCGCGATCAGGTCCGTCCGCCACGAGAAGCGCCCCGTTCGTCCCCGTCATCTGCGGCTCGGCCTTCAAGAACAAGGGCGTCCAGCCGCTGCTCGACGCCGTCGTCGACTACCTCCCCTCCCCGCTCGACATCCCGCCGGTCATCGGCATCGACCCCCGCAAGGCGGACGAAACGCAGGTGGAGCGCGAGGCGTCGGACACCGCGCCGTTCTCCGCGCTGGCGTTCAAGATCATGACCGACCCGTTCGTCGGGCAGCTCGCGTTCATCCGCGTCTACTCGGGCGTGATGAACTCCGGCTCGATGGTCTACAACGCGACCAAGGGCAAGACCGAGCGCGTCGGCCGCCTCCTCAAGATGCACGCGAACAAGCGCGAGGAGATCAAGGAAGTCTACGCCGGCGACATCGCCGCCGCCGTGGGCCTCCGGAGCGTGACGACCGGCGACACGATCTGCGACGAGAAGAAGCCGGTCGTGCTCGAGTCGATGGTCTTCCCCGAGCCGGTCATTCACCTCGCGATCGAGCCGCGCACCAAGGCCGACCAGGAGAAGCTGGGCCAGGGGCTCGGCAAGCTGCAGGCCGAGGATCCCGACCTTCCGCGTGGCAGTCGGACGCGGAGACGGGCCAGGTGGTCATCTCGCGGCATGGGCGAGCTGCACCTCGAGATCATCGTCGACCGCCTGAAGCGCGAGTTCAGCGTCGAGGCGAGCGTCGGCCGCCCGCAGGTCGCCTACAAGGAGACGCTCACCGCCGCCGGCCGACGGCGAGGGGCGCTACGTGCGGCAGACGGGCGGACGCGGCCAGTACGGCCACGCGAAGATCCACCTGAGGCCGCGCAAGCCCGGCGAGGGCTTCGAGTTCAAGAACGAGATCGTCGGCGGCTCCATCCCGCGCGAGTACATCAAGCCGATCGAAGAAGGCATCAAGGAAGCGCTGTCCACGGGCGTCCTCGCCGGCTACCCGGTGGACGACGTCAGCGTCGCGCTCTACGACGGGTCGTACCACGAGGTGGACTCCAACGAGATGGCGTTCAAGATCGCCGGCTCGATGGCGTTCAAGGACGCGGCAAAGCGCGCCAACCCGGTGCTCCTCGAGCCCGTCATGAAGGTCGAGGTGGTGGTGCCCGAGGAGTACATGGGCGACATCATGGGCGACATCAGCGGGCGCCGCGGCCGGATCGTCTCGATGGAAGCGCGCGGCGGCACGCAGATTGTCAACGCCCGGGTGCCGCTCTCCGAGATGTTCGGCTACGCGACCGACCTCCGGTCGCGCACCCAGGGCCGCGCCACCTACACGCATGCACTTCGAACGATACGAGCAGGCGCCCCAGAACGTGAGCGAAGAGGTCGTCGCTCGCATCCAGGGCAGATAAGCGGAGACGTACTTCAATGGCGAAAGAAAAATTTGACCGCTCGAAACCGCACGTGAACGTTGGGACGATCGGGCACATCGACCACGGCAAGACGACGCTGACCGCGGCGCTGACGAAGGTGGCGGCGGACAAGGGGTGGGCGAAGTACGTGTCGTATGACGAGGTGGCGAAGGCGTCCGAGTCGCAGGGCCGGCGCGATGCGACGAAGATCCTGACGATCGCGACGAGCCATGTGGAGTACAGCTCGGCGAACCGGCACTACGCGCACGTGGACTGCCCGGGGCACGCGGACTACATCAAGAACATGATCACGGGGGCGGCGCAGATGGACGGCGCGATCCTGGTCGTGTCGGCGGTGGACGGGCCGATGCCGCAGACGCGGGAGCACGTGCTGCTGGCGCGGCAGGTGAACGTGCCGTGCGTGGTGGTGGCGCTGAACAAGGTGGACGCGGTGGACGACCCGGAGCTGCTGGACCTGGTGGAGCTCGAGGTGCGGGAGCTGCTCTCGTCGTATGGGTTCCCGGGGGACGACCTGCCGGTGGTGCGGGTGTCGGCGCTGAAGGCGCTCGAGGGGGATGCGGACGGGGTGAAGGGGATCGAGAACCTGCTGGAGGCGCTGGACAGCTACGTGCCGATGCCGCAGCGCGAGGTGGACAAGCCGTTCCTGATGCCGATCGAGGACGTGTTCTCGATCTCGGGCCGCGGGACGGTGGTCACGGGGCGCGTGGAGCGCGGGCAGGTGAAGGTGGGCGAGGAAGTCGAGATCATCGGCTTCCGGCCGACGATGAAGAAGGTGGTGACGGGCGTCGAGATGTTCCGGAAGCTGCTCGACGCGGGGGTGGCCGGGGACAACATCGGCGTGCTGCTGCGCGGACTGGAAAAGGACGACGTGGAGCGCGGGCAGGTGCTGGCCAAGGGCGGGTCGATCACGCCGCACACGAAGTTCAAGGCGGAAGTCTACGTGCTGTCGAAGGACGAGGGCGGGCGGCACACGCCGTTCTTCAACGGGTACCGGCCGCAGTTCTACCTGCGGACGACGGACGTGACCGGGTCGATGCACCTGGCCGAGGGCGTGGAGATGATCATGCCCGGGGACAACACGTCGATCACGGCGGAGCTGATCACGCCGGTGGCCATCGAGAAGGGGTCGAAGTTCGCGATCCGCGAGGGCGGCCGGACGGTGGGCGCGGGCACGGTGACGGAAATCCTCGAGTAGTAGGCAGTATGCAGTAGGCAGTAGGCAGCGGTGCAGGCAACTGCATACTGCCTACCGCCTACTGCCTACCTGCAGAGCGAGCGAAGCGAGTTATGTCTACACAGTTTGGCGACAAGATCCGCATCCGGCTCAAGGCGTACGACTCCCGCGTGCTCGACCAGTCGACGGCCGAGATCGTGAACACCGCGAAGAGCACCGGCGCACGCCTCGCGGGGCCGATCCCGCTGCCCACCGAGAAGAACAAGTGGACGGTGCTTCGGTCGCCGCACGTCGACAAGAAATCGCGCGAGCAGTTCGAGATCCGGACGCACAAGCGCCTGATCGACATCTTCGAGCCGACCTCGCAGACCGTTGATGCGCTGATGAAGCTCGACCTTCCCGCCGGGGTGGACGTCGAGATCAAGGCGTTCGGCAAGGACAGCCGGAAGTAGGACGACGGCTTACGGCCCAAGGACTCAGGGATTCAGGGCTCGGGATTCGCGCCGGCAGCCCTGAGCCCTGAATCCTGACTCCTGAAGCCTGACGAGATCCGAATATGGTGACTGGAATCATCGGCAAGAAGGTCGGGATGACGCAGCTGTTCGGCAAGGACGGCAGCGTGCAGCCCGTGACCGTCATCCAGGCCGGCCCGTGCGTCGTCGTCCAGGCGAAGAACGCGCAGGGCGACGGCTACGAGGCGGTGCAGCTGGGCCTCGTCGAGGAGAAGCCCGCGAAGGTCGGGAAGCCGCTGGCCGGGCACTACAAGAAGGCCGGCGTCCCGCCCACGCGCATTCGGCGCGAAGTCAAGCTCGCGGCGGGCGGCGACGCGCTCAAGGCCGGCGACCAGGTCCTCGTCGCGACGGTGTTTGTCGCCGGCGATCGCGTGGACGTGATCGGCACGAGCCGCGGCCACGGGTTCCAGGGCGTGATGAAGCGCCACAATTTCCGCGGAGGCGCGGCGACGCACGGCTCGATGTTCCACCGCGCGCCCGGGTCGATCGGCGCCTCGTCCTACCCTTCGCGCGTGGTCAAGGGCATGCGAGCTGCCGGGCACATGGGCGCCGAGCGCGTGACGACCCGCAACCTGCGCGTCGAGCGGATCGACGCCGAGAACAACCTCCTGATGTTGAAGGGGGCGGTGCCGGGCGCGGATGGCGGGTACCTGATCATCCGCAAGGCGGTGGCGCGCAAGCCCGAGCCGCAGCCCCAGGCGGAGAAGCCGACCAAGGGCGCGCCCAAGGGCGGCGCCAAGGCGAAGAAATAGGTTCAAGGCTCAAGGCTCAAGGCTCAAGGGACGAACGAAGGCGTCCTTAAGCCCTAAGCCCTACGCCCTGAGCCTTGAGAAGGCGCACAGCCATGAATGTAGATGTCGTCAACAACCAGAACGAGAAGGTCGGAACGCTCGAGCTGAGCGACGAGCTGTTCGGCGGCCGCATCGCCGGGCACCTGGTCTGGGAGTCGGTCGTGCACGCGAATGCCGCCGAGCGGCGCGGCACGCACATGACCAAGACCCGGGGGCTGGTGAGCGGCACGGGCAAGAAGCCGTGGCGCCAGAAGGGCACCGGTCGCGCGCGCGTCGGCGAAGCGCGGAACCCGCTGTGGCGCAAGGGCGGCACCGTGTTCGGGCCGCAGCCGCGCAGCTACGACTACCGCGTGCCGAAGAAGGTGGAGCGCGGGGCGCTGCGCGCGGCGATCGCGGGCAAGCTGGCCGTAGGCGCGCTCGTCGTGGTCGAGGCCCTCGCGGCCGAGACCAACAAGACGAAGGCGGCCATCGAGATGCTGAAGCGCCTCGGCGCCAGCGGCAAGGCGCTGCTGGTCGACGTGAAGGCCGATGAAAAGCTGGCCCTCGCGGTGCGCAACCTGGAGAGCGTGCGCATGGTGGAAGCGGGCCGCGTCACGGCGCGCGACATCGCGGACGGCGGGCGCGTGGTGATGACGGCCGCGGCCCTCGAGCGGCTGCAGGAAGTGCTGGGGTAACGAGCCATGAAGCTGACAGAGGTCATCCGACGGCCGCTCATCACCGAGAAGACCACCATCCTGCGCGAGGACGGCCGGACGATCGTGTTCCATGTCGCCTCGCAGGCCACGAAGATCGAGGTCAGGCAGGCGATCGAGAAGCTGCTCGGCGCGAAGGTCGAGAGCATCCGCACCTCGCTCGTGCACGGCAAGGTGAAGCGCCAGGGACGGTTCGCCGGGCGCCGGTCGGACTGGAAGAAAGCCTACGTCCGGCTGCGGGACGGCGAGAAGATGCCCGAGTTCCTGGAAGGGGCGTAAGAGAGTAGTTGGCAGTATGCAGAAGGCAGTAGGCAGTTTGACACAACTGCCCACCGCCGACCATCTACTGCTTACTTGAAGGGTTTAGAGCCATGCCCATTCGCACATACAAACCCACGTCGGCGGGACGGCGGTTCCAGACAGTCCAGGTGTTCGACGAGATCACCACGAGCCAGCCGTACAAGCCGCTCACCGAGCCGCTGCACAAGTCGGGCGGCCGCAACAACCGCGGCGAGCTCACCAGCTGGTGGCGCGGCGGCGGCCACAAGCGGATGTACCGCGTGATCGACTTCAAACGGGACAAGCGCGACATCCCCGGGAAGATCATCACCGTCGAGTACGACCCGAACCGGTCCGCTCGCATCGCCCTCGTCCAGTACGCGGACGGCGACAAGCGCTACATCCTGCAGCCGAACGGCCTCAAGGTGGGCGACAGCATCGTGGCGGGCGACAACGTGGACATCCTGCCGGGCAACGCGCTGCCCCTCAAGAACATCCCGCTCGGAACCATGATCCACAACGTGGAGCTGAGGCCGGGCAAGGGCGGGCAGGTGGCGCGGGGCGCCGGGTCGGCCGTCCAGTTGATCGCCAAGGAAGGCGACTACGCCACGGTGAAGATGCCGTCCGGCGAGCTCCGGAAGATCAACGTGGAGTGCCTGGCGACCATCGGGCAGGTCGGCAATCTCGACCACGAGAACGTGTCGCACGGCAAGGCCGGGCGGAGCCGCTGGCTCGGCAAGCGGCCGCACGTCCGCGGCGTCGCGATGAACCCGGTCGACCACCCGCTGGGCGGCGGCGAGGGCAAGACCTCCGGCGGCCGGCACCCGGTATCGCCGTGGGGCATGCCCACCAAGGGCTACAAGACGCGGAACCGGAAGGCGACCGACCAGTTCATCGTGCAACGGCGGCCCAAGTAGCAGGTCATGCAGCAGGCAGTAGGCAGTAGGCAGTTCTTCCTGAACTGCATACCGCCTACCGCATACTGCCTACTACACGGATTGAACTATGAGCAGATCCCTGAAAAAAGGCCCCTTCGTCGACACGCCGCTCCTCGAGAAGATCGAGGCGATGAACCGCGGCGCCGACAAGAAGGTCATCAAGACCTGGTCGCGCCGGTCCACCGTGATCCCGGAGTTCGTCGGGCACACGCTGGCGGTGCACAACGGCAAGAAGTTCGTCCCGGTGTACGTGACCGAGAACATGGTCGGGCACAAGCTCGGCGAGTTCTCCCCGACGCGCACCTTCAAGGGGCACACGACCAAGAGCGAGAAGGCGGCGAGCAGCGCGCCGGCCGCGGCGGCGGCGCCCAAGCCGGCCGGGGGTGCGGCATGATCGAGGCACAGGCGACGGCCAAGTACATCCGGACCTCCGCCCAGAAGGCGGGCCTCGTCCTGGACCTCATCCGCGGCTGCGATGTGAACAAGGCGCTGGCCCTGCTGCAGTTCTCGCGCAAGCGCGTGGCGCGCGACGTCAGCAAGGTGCTGCGCTCGGCGATTGCCAACGCGCAGCAGAAGGACGGTTTCGGCGGCGACGTCGACCGCCTCTACGTCTCGGCGTGTTACGCGGACCAGGGCCCGACGATGAAGCGCATCCGCCCTGCCCCGATGGGCCGGGCCTTCCGCGTCGTGAAGCGCACCGCGCACCTCACCGTGTGCGTGGCCGAGCGCGCGCAGGCGATCGGTTCGGGCGCGCCCGCCCCGCGGCGGCGGCCGCAGGGCAAGCCGGCGGCCAAACCGGCGCGCAGGCCCGCGGCGCAGGCGGCGGCGAAGTAGGGCGTCCCGAGCGTAGTCGAGGGGCGCCGTGGGGGCGGGCCTTCAGGTCCGCCCGGAAAACTAGAAGCGAGGAGCGTCTCGTGGGTCAGAAGGTTCACCCGTACGGATTCCGGCTCGGCTTCAACAAGACGTGGCGGTCGCGGTGGTATTCCGACCGCGACTACGCGAAGCTGCTGCATGAGGACCTGGCGCTCAGGAGCGAACTCAAGCGGCGCTTCCAGCACGCGGGCGTCTCGCGCATCGAGATCGAGCGCGCGGCCAACAAGCTGAAGATCGACATCTACACCTCGCGGCCCGGCATCATCATCGGCCGCAAGGGCGCGGAGGTCGACAAGCTGAAGGAAGAGGTCAAGCGCCGGACCAGCCGCGAGGTGTTCATCAACATCCAGGAAATCCAGAAGCCCGAGCTGGATGCGCAGCTGATCGCCGAGTCGGTCGCGATGCAGCTCGAAAAGCGCGTGGCCTTCCGCCGTGCGATGCGCAAGGCGGTCGAGTCGGCGCTGCGCTTCGGGGCCCGCGGGATCAAGGTGCGCGTCTCCGGCCGGTTGAACGGCGCCGAGATCGCGCGCTCCGAGTGGTACCTGCACGGCCAGCTGCCGCTGCAGACGCTCCGCGCGGACCTCGACTACGGCTTCGCCGAGGCGAACACCACCTACGGCCAGATCGGCGTGAAGACCTGGCTGTACAAGGGCGAGCGCCTCGAGCCGCGCGTCGGCCGCGAGGAAGAGTACCGCCGCGAGATGCCGCGCGACCGGCGGCCGCGGGACGATCGGAGATAGGCTCAGGGCGCAAGGCTCACGGCATTGTCTGGCCCTCGGCCAGACGGGGCCCTGAGCCGTAAGCCCTAAGCCTTAAGCCGTCAGCGTAAGAAGGCGATCCCTATGTTGATGCCGAAGAAAGTCAAGTACCGCAAGCAGCAGCGCGGTCGCATGGCGGGCAAGGCCTGGCGCGGGTCCGACGTCTCCTTCGGGGACTACGGCCTCAAGGCGCTCGAACCCTGCTGGATGACGGCCCGCCAGATCGAGGCGGCGCGCGTCGCCATGACGCGCTTCATCAAGCGCGGCGGCAAGATCTGGGTGCGCGTGTTCCCGGACAAGCCGGTCACCAAGAAGCCGCAGGAAACGCGTATGGGCAAGGGCAAGGGCGCGCCGGAAGAGTGGGTCGCCGTCGTCCGGCCGGGGAAGGTGCTGTTCGAGATGGAGGGCGTCACCGAGCAGGAAGCCCGCCAGGCGATGCGCCTCGCGTCCGCGAAGCTGCCCATCAAGACGAAGTTCGCCACGCGCTTCGCCGAGGAGACCGTGTCATGACGAGCGCACACGATCTGCGCGAACTGAACGAGGAAGACCTGAAGGGCCGCGAGCGCGACCTGAACGACCAGCTGTTCCGGCTGCGGATCCAGAAGGCGATGGGGCACCTCGACATGCCGCTGAAGCTGCGCGAGATCCGCCGGGACCTCGCGCGCGTGAAGACCGTGCTCCGCGAGAAGACCGCCGCGGCGGGCAGGAGTTAGCACCATGGCTGACAAATCGACCGTTCAGGGCGTCGTCACCAGCGACAAGATGGACAAGAGCGTCGTCGTCGCGGTGGAGCGCCAGGTCCGGCATGCGCTCTACGGCAAGATCCAGCGCCGCACGTCCACGTTCCTCGCGCACAACGAGGGGAACGAGGCCAAGGTCGGCGACCTGGTCGAGATCGTCGAAGGCCGCCCGATGAGCCGGCGCAAGCGCTGGGTCGTCGTGCGCATCGTCCGCCGCGCCGTGGACCTGAAGGCCCGCGAGGCCGAGGCGCAGGTGGCGGCCACGACCGAGCCGACCGGAGGTGCGTCATGATCCAGATGCGCTCGATCCTCGACGTGGCCGACAACTCCGGGGCCCGCAAGATCGCGGTCATCAACCCGATCGGCGGTTCCACCGGGCGCTACGCCCGCCTGGGGGACATCGTCACCGCGTCGGTGAAGGAAGCCACGCCCGACTCGAACGTGAAGAAGGGCACCGTGGTGAAGGCGGTGATCGTGCGGACGGCCAAGGAGCAGCGCCGGAAGGACGGCAGCTACATCCGGTTCGACCGGAACGCCGCGGTCCTGATCAACGACCAGAACGAGCCGATCGGCACCCGCGTGTTCGGCCCGGTCGCGCGCGAGCTCCGCGAGCGGAAGTTCATGAAGATCATCTCGCTCGCGCCGGAAGTGCTGTAGGATGTCCAGCGGGCTAGCGGGCTGGGAGCTCAGGGGCTAGGGCGGCACGGCACGGCCCCGAGCCCCCAGCCCCCAGTCCCCAGCCCCTGGCGGAATCTGAATATGTCACGTCTTGAAACGCCCATTCGTAAGAACGACAACGTCGTCGTGACGGCCGGCAAGGACCGCGGCAAGAAGGGCCGTGTCCTGAAGGTCGTCCCCGCGACCAACCGCCTCGTCGTCGAGGGGGTGAACTTCATCAGCCGGCACACCAAGCCGAACCCCGGGAAGAACGTCAAGGGCGGCATCGCGAAGCGCGAGGCGCCGCTCCACGCTTCCAACGTGCAGGTGGTGTGCCCCGAGTGCGGCAAGCCGACTCGCATCGGGCACCGCGTGCTCGGTGACGGCCGCAAAGTGCGCATCTGCCGGAAGTGCGAGGGAGTGGTGGACAAATGAGCCGGTTGAAGGATCGCTACCTCAAGGAAGTCGTGCCCGGCCTCAAGAAGGAGTTCGGCTACACGAACGTCATGGCCATCCCGAAGGTCGAGAAGGTCGTGGTGAACATGGGCCTGGGCGAGGCGACGCAGAACGTCAAGCTGATCGACGCCGGCGCCGACGAGATCGGCCGCATCACCGGCCAGCGCGCGGTAACCACCCGGGCCAAGAAGTCGATCGCGGCGTTCAAGGTCCGCGCGGGCATGCCCGTCGGGACGATGGTGACGCTGCGGGGCGAGCGGATGTACGAGTTCCTCGACCGCCTGATGAACATCGCGCTGCCGCGCGTGCGCGACTTCAAGGGCGTGTCGCCCAAGGGGTTCGACGGGCGCGGCAACTACACGCTCGGCCTGCGCGATCAGCTGCTGTTCCCCGAGATCGACTACATGAAGGTCGACAAGGCCCGCGGCATGAACGTGTCGGTCGTGACGACGGCCAAGACCGACGAGGAGGCGCGGCGGCTGCTGCAGCTCCTCGGCATGCCGTTCAGGACATCGTAGAGGCTTAAGGCTTAAGGCTTGGGGCTCAAGGCGCCCGAAGCCGGCTAGCCATAAGCCGTAAGCCCTAAGCCCTAAGCCGGCAAGGATCCAAGCATGGCGACCACCGCGAAGCGAGTCAAGGAACTGAAGACGCTGAAGTACGACATCCGCCACCGGAACCGCTGCCGGCTGTGCGGACGGCCGCGTGGCTACATCCGGAAGTTCAACCTCTGCCGCCTGTGCTTCCGCAAGCTGGCGCTGGAGGGGGACATCACCGGGGTGATCAAGAGCAGCTGGTAGGGAAGGAAGGCTCAGGGCTCAAGGCTCAAGGCTCAAGGGGAGATCGGCCCCAAGCCCTGAGCCGTAAGCCATGAGCCGATGTTTGGCAGCCCGGCGAGCGGGGCAGGCGGCGGCCGGAAGCGGCCGGCGCCCGGGACCGGACCCCAGGCTGTCGTGAGCGGAACCACCCGGGCACGACAAGGTTCACGAGTTATGACTGATCCGATTGCTGACATGCTCACGCGCATCCGCAATGCCGTGTCGGCCAAGCGCACGCGCGTGGAGATCCCGGCGTCGAAGCTGAAGGTCGAGATTGCGCGCATCCTGCAGGATGAGGGCTACATCCAGGGCTTCAAGATGATCGAGGAGACCCCGGAAGGCGCCCGCACCCCGCAGAAGTTCATCCGCATCTTCCTGAAGTACGGGCCGCGGGGCGAGCGCGTGATCTCCGGGATCGAGCGCATCAGCCGGCCGGGGCGGCGCGTCTACTTCGGGCACGACGAGGTGCCGCCGGTGCTCGCGGGCCTCGGCATCAGCATCCTGACGACCTCGCGGGGGCTGATGACGGGCCGCGCCGCGACCAAGGCGGGCGTCGGCGGCGAGGTGCTCTGCAACGTTTGGTAGGAACTGATTCGTGAAGTGGGCAGTGGACGGTGGGCGGTGGGCAGCGAGCGCTGCCCGGCCTGCACACTGCACACTACACACTGCACACTAGAAGAAACTGCCATGTCCCGTATTGGAAAGAAACCGATTCCCATCCCCAAGGGCGTGACGATCAACGTCACCGCCGACGCGGTCGAGGTCCAGGGGCCGAAGGGCAAGCTGCGGCAGGCCTTCCCGCCGGGCATCACGTTCAGCGTCCAGGACGGCCAGATTGTTGCCACGCCGCTGCGCGAGGACCGCGAGCTCGGGAAGTTCCACGGCCTGGGCCGCAGCCTGGTGGCAAACGCCGTTCAGGGCGTGACCGAGGGCTTCAAGCGCGAGCTGGATATCGTAGGCATCGGCTACCGCGCCGAGGTGAAGGGCCGCCAGGTGGTGTTCGCGCTCGGCTACTCGCACCCGATCGTGTTCGACATCCCGCAGGGGATCGACATCGCCGTCGAGAAGCAGACACACGTGACGGTGACCGGCATCGACCGCCAGCTCGTCGGCCAGGTGGCCGCCGACATCCGCCGCCTGCGCAAGCCCGACCCGTACAAGCAGAAGGGCGTCCGCTACACGGGCGAGGTGCTCAAGAAGAAGGTCGGGAAGACGGGGGCGTAGGAGATTGGCTCTAGGCTCTCGGCTCTTGGCTCTTGGCTCTTGGCTTTGCCCAGAGCCCAAAGCCCGGAGCCCAAAGCCTCCGTGAAGACCTCGGGGCCGGATGCGCCCCGTGAAGACACAGGACAGGCGTTATGAAGATTCGGACCAAGGAAGACCGTCGCGATCGCATCAAGCTGCGGCTGCGCAAGCGGATTACCGGCACGGCCGAGCGGCCGCGCCTTACCGTGTTCCGCAGCGTGGCGCACATCTACGTCCAGGCGGTGGACGACACGACCGGCCAGACGCTGGCGTCGGCCGCCACCGTCGAGCCCGCGGTCAAGTCGAAGATGGACCCGAAGACGCGCGGCGGCAACAGGGCCGGCGCGGAGCTGATCGGCCAGACGATCGCGGAGCGGCTGATGGCCAAGGGGCTCAAGCAGGTCGTCTTCGACCGCAACGGCTTCCTCTATCACGGCCGGGTGCGCGCGGTGGCCGAGGCCGCCCGCAAGGCGGGGCTGGAGTTCTAACGCAGTAGGCAGTATGCAGTAGGCAGTATGCGGTTTGGCGGCGTAACAAGCGCAACTGCCTACGGCCTACTGCCTACCGCCTACTAAGTTGGTTCAAGATTATGATTCGAACACGCGAGAGGATCGACCCGGCGCAGCTCGACTTGAAGGACACGGTGGTGTCCATCAACCGCGTCACGAAGGTCGTGAAGGGCGGTAAGAACTTGAGCTTCAGCGCCCTCGTAGTGGTTGGCGACGGCCACGGCGTCGTCGGGTTCGGCGTCGGAAAGGCGCGCGAGGTCCCGTCGGCGATCAAGAAGGGCATCGAGGCCGCGAAGAAGAACCTGATTCGCGTGCCGATCATCGGGACGACGATCCCGCACGAAATCGTCGGCCGCTACGGGGCCGGGAGCGTCCTGCTGAAGCCGGCGCCGGACGGCACCGGGATCATCGCCGGCGGCGCGGTCCGCGCGGTGGTCGAGTCCTGCGGCATTACCAACATCCTCACCAAGTCGCTCGGGTCGGACAACGCGCACAACGTCGTGCGCGCGACCTTCACCGGCCTGGTCACGCTGAAGGACCCGGTGGCCGTCGCCCGCTTGCGCGGCAAGACCCTTGAAGAGATGTCGGGCAAGCCCGCCGCGGCGCCGGCTGCCCCGGCGACCGAGCCGCCGCCGCAGCCGGCCGGGGCGTAGACACAGGTGTGGCAGCGAGTCAAGAGATCGCCATGGCAGAGAACACGACCGGCCGCAAGGCCCTGAAGGTGACCCAGGTGCGCAGCACCATTGGCTTCAACAGGAAGCAGGGCGAGATCGTCCGGAGTCTCGGGCTCCGCCGCATCCGCCACTCGGTGACGCTGCCCGACACGCCCGAGGTGCGCGGCGCGCTCCTCAAGGTGCGGCATCTGGTGTCGGTAGCCGAATAGCAGGGGTATTTTCACCATTTCCCGATTTGACGATTTTGCGATTTCGGCCACCGGTGGGCGCCGAATCGGAAAATCGAGAAATCGCGAAATCGAGAAATGACAGCGTGAGCACCCATATGGATCTCAGCAATCTCAAGCCCCCGAAGGGCGCCAAGCACTCGAAGAAGCGCGTCGGGCGCGGGCAGGGCTCCGGCAACGGCGTCACGGCCGGCCGTGGCGAAAAGGGCGCCAAGTCGCGTTCGGGCTTCAAGCACAAGCGGGGGTTCGAGGGCGGGCAGATGCCGCTCCACCGCCGCGTGCCGAAGCGCGGGTTCTTCAACCTGTTTCGCGTCGAATACGCGGTGGTAAACCTCGACGCGCTGGCCGAGAAGTTCGACGCGGGCACGACGGTGACGCCGGAGCTGCTGCGCGAGCGGGGCCTCCTCAAGGCCGGCAAGCAGTTGGTCAAGGTCCTCGGCCGCGGCGACATCGCGAAGGCACTGACCGTTCGTGCGCACAAGTTCAGCGGCAAGGCCGCGGAGAAGATCGCCGCCGCCGGCGGTACGGCCGAGGCGATCGCCGCAGACACGGGCAAAGAGGCTTAGGGCTTATGGCTCAGGGCTTAGGACTTGCGGCTTGGGGATCCTCCTCAAGCCTCAAGCCCTGAGCCTTGAGCCGTGTGCAGGTTCCCATGGTTGAAAGCCTGAGAAACATCTTCGCCGTCCCGGACCTCCGGAAGCGCGTGCTCTTCACGCTCGGGCTTCTGGCCGTGTACCGGGTTGGCAACCACCTCCCGACACCTGGCGTGAACACGCAGGCCCTGGCGCTCCTCGCGGAAGCCCAGAAGAACACGATGTTCGGCCTGTACGACATGTTCTCCGGCGGCAACCTGTCGAAGGTCACGATCTTCGCGCTGGGCATCATGCCCTACATCAGCGCGTCGATCATCCTCCAGCTGCTGACCGTCGTCTGGCCGTACCTCGAGCGGCTGTCGAAGGAAGGGGAACTTGGGCGCCGCAAGATCACCCAGTACACCCGGTACGGGACGATCCTGCTCAGCGTCATCCAGTCCCTGGGCATCGCGCTCTACCTCGAGCGGTCGACCAACGTGCCCGGCGGCCTGCCGCTGGTCTACGCGCCCGGCTGGGGATTCCGGCTGATGACCGTGCTGACCCTGACAACGGGTACCACGTTCATCATGTGGCTCGGCGAGCAGATCACCGAGCGCGGGATCGGCAACGGCATGTCCCTCATCATCTTCGCGGGGATTGTCGTCGGTCTGCCGCGCGCCATCCTGTCGACCTTCGATCAGATGCGGACCGGGCAGATGGGCCTGATCCGGGTCCTCCTGCTGATCGTCTTCATGGTCGTCGTCGTCGCGGCGATCATCTACGTCGAACGCGGCCACCGGCGGGTGATGGTCCAATACGCCAAACGCGTGGTGGGCCGGCGCATGTACGGCGGGTCGAGCACGCACATCCCCCTCAAGGTGAACACCGGCGGCGTCATCCCGGTCATCTTCGCCTCGTCGATCCTGGCGTTCCCGGCGACGATCGCGAACATGTTCAAGAGCACCCCTGGCGGGTGGGTGGAGGGGTTCACGCGGCAGCTGAGCTACGGCTACCCGCTGTACAACGTGTTCTACATCATCGGGATCATCTTCTTCGCCTACTTCTACACGGCGATCATCTTCAACCCGGATGACGTCGCGGAGAACATGCGGAAGTACGGCGGGTTCATCCCGGGGATCAGGCCGGGCAAGCGGACGGCGGAGTACATCGACTCGATCCTGACGCGCATCACGCTGGCGGGCGCGATCTACCTGGCGCTCGTGGCGATCATCCCCGAGTTCCTGATCACGGGGTTCAAGGTGGCGCCGATCCCGTTCGTGGGCGAGAGGCTGGACGCGGTCCTGCCCAAGTTCATCACCGAGGGCATGAACGTGCAGTTCTACTTCGGCGGCACCTCGCTGCTGATCGTCGTCGGCGTCGCGATGGACACGGTGCAGCAGATCGAATCGCAGTTGATCATGCGGCACTACGACGGCTTCATGAAGAAGACCCGGATTCGCGGGACGACGGGGATAGCGGGGCCAGTTCGTGGCACGTTCTGAGTGCTAACGTTGCTACGCTCTAGGTCCTGCGTATCGTCGTTATGGCACTAAACCTGGTCTTCCTCGGCCCCCCTGGAGCGGGAAAGGGCACGCAGGCGAAGAAGTTCGCCGCGGCCCGCGCGATCCCGCACGTCTCGACCGGCGACATGCTCCGCGAGGCGGTCGCGGCCGGGACGGAGTTGGGCAGGCAGGCGAAGGCGGTGATGGAGCGCGGCGGCCTGGTCGGCGACGACATCATCATCGGCGTCGTGCGCGAGAGGCTGGCGCGCCGGGACGCCCAATCGGGCTTCGTGCTGGACGGGTTTCCGCGGACGGTGGCGCAGGCCGAGGCGCTCGACGGCATCATGGCCGGCCGCGACCCGCTCATCGTCGTGGACATCGCGGCATCGGACGAAGAGCTGGTGCGGCGACTGACGTCGCGGCGGGTGTGCTCGGTCTGCGGATCGAATGCCGAGGTGCCGGCAGCCATTCGACAAGCCCAGGGGCGTCCCGAGCCGGGTCGAGGGGCACCCGGGGAGCCGAGCGCGACCGCGTGCGCGAAGTGCGGCGGAACGCTGGTGCAGCGCGCGGACGACCGCGAGGACGTGATCCGGGAGCGGCTTCGCGTCTACGCCCGCGACACGCGCCCGCTGCTGGACTATTACCAGGCCCGGCCGACGTTCCGCAGCGTGGACGGCGCGCAGGCGCCCGCAGCACGTGGCGGTGGATTTGGCCGCGGCCATCGAGGACGCGTCGCGGGCGGCGCGCGTGGTCAGGGGCTGAGCGCGTGATCGTCTGCAAGTCCCCCGCGGAAGTCGACCGGATGCGCGCGGCGAGCGCGCTGGTCGCTCAGGTGCTGACGGAACTCCGCGGCCTCGTGCGGCCCGGCGTGACGACGGCCGAGCTCGACGCGAAGGCCGAGGCGACGATCGTGGCGGGCGGCGGGACGCCGGCGTTCAAGGGGTACCACGGCTATCCGGCGACGTTGTGCATCTCGATCAATGACGAGGTGATCCACGGGATTCCCTCCGAGCGCCGGGCGCTGAACGACGGGCGACATCGTCTCGGTGGACGTCGGCGCGGTGCTGGACGGATTCGTCGGCGACTCGGCGATCACCTTCGCCGTGGGCGCGGTGCCGGACCAGGCGGCGGAGCTGCTGCGGGTCACCCAGGAAGCGCTCTACCGCGCGATCGCCCAGATGAAGGTCGGCGGCCGCGTGTCGGACATCGGCCACGCCGTTCAGAAGCACGTCGAGGCGCACGGGTTCTCGGTGGTGCGCGAGTTCGTCGGCCACGGCATCGGGACGGCGATGCACGAGGAGCCCCAGGTGGCCAACTACGGGCCGCCCGGACGGGGCCCCCGGCTGGCGGAAGGCATGGTGCTGGCGATCGAGCCGATGGTCAACGCTCGGGAAGGCCGGCCGTCAAGGTGCTCGACGACGGCTGGACCGCGGTGACGCGGGATGGGAGCCTGTCGGCTCACTTCGAGCACACGGTGGCGCTGACGGCCGACGGGCCGCTGGTGTTGACGCGCGCGCGAGGACGAACGGTTCGAGACTGTGTTGGCGGCTTCAGGTTTTACGACCCCTCCGGGGCTGGAGAACCGGTGGCGAAAGACGACACGATTGAAGTGACGGGCGTGGTGCTCGAGTCGCTTCCCGAACGCGATGTTCAAGGTCGAGCTCGAGAACCGACACCAGGTGCTCGCGCACGTTTCCGGCAAGATGCGGAAGAACTTCATTCGCATCCTGACGGGCGACCGGGTGCTGATCGAGTTGTCGCCCTACGATCTGTCGCGCGGGCGGATCACGTACCGGTACAAGTAGAACGGCGTAGTGGACTGTGTGCAGTGAGCGGTGTGCAGCGGATCACGGGTGACACGCTGCCAAGCGCCCACTGCCCACCGCCCACGATAAGGATTGACATGAAAGTCAGAGCGTCGGTGAAGCGCATCTGTGACAAGTGCAAGATCGTCCGCCGCCGCGGCGTGGTGCGGGTGATCTGCTCGAACCAGAAGCACAAGCAGCGGCAGGGGTAGTTGACAGTGGCAGTTGAGTGGAGTGGGCAGTGGAGCCGCACGACTGCCACCGCCACTGCCTACTACAAGGAACAAGCTATGGCACGTATCGCAGGGGTCGACCTTCCCCGGACCAAGCGAGTCGAGATCGGCCTGACCTACATCTTCGGGATCGGCCGCACGCGGTCGAACATCATCCTGAAGGACGCGGGGGTCAGCCCGGACATCCGGGTGAAGGATCTGTCGGAGGACGACGTGCGCAAGATCACCCGGGTCATCGAGGACCAGGGCGGGGTCGAGGGCGACCTGCGCAAGGAAATCTCGATGAACATCAAGCGGCTGATGGATATCGGCTGCTACCGGGGCGTGCGCCATCGGCGCGGCCTTCCGGCCCGCGGCCAGCGGACGCGACCAACGCGCGCACGCGCAAGGGCCCGCGGCGGGGTGCGGTGGCGAAAAAGAAGACGGTGTAACGCATGGCCAAGAGCGACGCGACCGAGGGTGCAGGACAGGAAAAGAAGCCGGCTGGCCGTCCTGCCAAGAAGACGTTCAAGAAGCGTGGTGAGAAGCGCATCGTCCACCACGGCATTGCCCACGTCCAGGCATCGTTCAACAACACGGTGATCACGCTGACGGACACCGAGGGGAACGTCGTGTCGTGGTCGTCGGCCGGGGGCATCGGGTTCAAGGGCTCGCGCAAGGGGACGCCGTTCGCCGCCACGCAGGCCGCGATCGCCGCCGCCAACGCCGCCAAGACGTTCGGCATGCGGTCGGTCGAGGTGCGCGTGAAGGGCCCGGGCGCCGGGCGCGAGTCGGCGATCCGCGCGCTGCAGACCGTCGGCCTCGAGGTGAAGTCCATCCGCGACGTCACCCCGATCCCGCACAACGGCTGCCGTCCGCCCAAGCGGCGCAGGGTGTAGGGAGAGCAGGATTCACCCCTCGACCAGCTCGGGGTGACCCGAGCGAAGTGGAAGTCAGGAGTCAGGAGGCGGATCGACGGGGTCAGGGACGTTCCCTGAATCCCGAATCCTGAATCCCGAATCCTACGAGGAACCAGAGAATGGCCAGATACAGCGGTCCGGTGTGTCGCCTGTGCCGGCGTGAAGGCATGAAGCTCTTTTTGAAGGGCGAGCGCTGCTACACGGAGAAGTGCGCGATCGAGAAGCGCAACTTCCCCCCGGGCCAGCACGGCAAGCGGCGCGCCGCCAAGCTCGCGGGCTACGGCCTGCAGCTGCGCGAGAAGCAGCGCGTGAAGCGGATCTACGGCGT
Organism: uncultured Acidobacteriota bacterium; assembly: GCA_963724775.1. Classification (GTDB taxonomy): domain Bacteria; phylum Acidobacteriota; class Vicinamibacteria; order Vicinamibacterales; family Fen-181; genus CAVRWB01. The sequence goes on along the minus strand of CAVRWB010000001.1, from coordinate 576,706 downwards.
GCTCGAAGACCAGTTCCGCCTCTACTTCGAGTCGGCCGAGCGGCAGCGCGGGATCACCGGCGAGGTGCTCCTCCAGCTGCTCGAGCGCCGGCTCGACAACGTCGATCTACCGGCTGGGCCTCGCGACCTCGCGGGCGCAGGCGCGCGAGACTGGTGCGGCACGGCCACTTCGCCGTGAACGGCAAGAAGGTGGACATCCCGTCCTTCCTGGTCAAGGCCGGCGACATCGTCGCGCGTGCGGGGCCGCAGCCAGAAGAACGTGACGATCCAGCACGCGATGGAAGAGGTCAAGGGCCGCGGCGTTCCCGAGTGGCTGCAGCTCACCGCGGAGAGGTTCGAGGGCCGCGTGGTGTCCCTGCCGACGCGCGCGCATGATCAACCTGCCGATCCAGGAGCAGCTGATCGTCGAGCTCTACTCGAAGTAGAGCGGGCCTTCAGGCCCGCTATCGGCGCGGACCGCCCAGGTCCGCGCACTTCGACGTCGTCGATTAGGTGCAAGAAAGGACTGAGTCGATGCTGTGGAAAGGTTTCCAGCGGCCCAAGCGGCTGGAGTTCGAACGCGAGACGTTGACTGATCGGTTTGGCCGCTTCTACGCCCAGCCATTCGAGCGCGGGTTCGGCACGACCATCGGGAACGCGATGCGGCGCGTGCTCCTCTCCTCGATCGAGGGCGCGGCCATCACCGCCGTCCGGATCGACGGGGTGCTCCACGAGTTCTCGCCCATTCCCGGGCGTCGTCGAGGACGCGACCGACATCATCCTGAACCTGAAGCAGATTCCCCTGAAGCTGCACGCCGACCACGACGAAGACGCTGTACGTGAAGGTGGAGAAGCCGGGCGAGGTGAAGGCGAAGGACATCGTGGCCGACGGGGACGTCGAGATCCTCGAGCCGGAGGCCCACATCGCGACGGTTGTCCGAGCACGGCAAGCTCGAGATGGAGATGCGCCTGAAGCGCGGCCGCGGCTACGTCGCCGCCGACCGCAACTTCGACGACGACCTCGGCATCGGCTGGATCCCGATCGACTCGGTCCACTCGCCGGTCAAGAAGGTGAACTACCTGGTGGAGGCCGCCCGCCTCGGCCAGACGACCGACTACGAGAAGCTGACGCGTCGATGTCTGGACGAACGGCGCCGATCACGCCCCGCGACGCGGTGTCGAACGCCGCGAAGCTCGTGCGCGAGCACCTGAACATCTTCATCAACCTCGAGGAGGCGGCCGACCAGCCGGCCGAGGCGCTGGCCGAGCAGCCGCACGGCGCGGTGTCGAACGAGAACCTCGACAAGAGCGTCGAGGAACTCGAGCTGTCGGTCCGCTCGTACAACTGCCTGAAGAACGCGAACATCCGGACGATCCGCGAGCTCGTGCAGAAGACCGAAGCCGAGATGCTGAAGACGAAGAACTTCGGCCGCAAGTCGCTGAACGAGATCAAGGAAATCCTGCAGACCATGGGCCTCAGCCTGGGCATGCGGCTCGACCAGCCGGCGCCGCAGGGACAGACGGAATAGACGGGAACGGGATTTCTCGATTTTTCGATTTTTCGATTTTCCGATTTCGACCGACTGGGACCACCAGTCAGCCAAGTCGCCAATCGTCAGATCGCAAAATTCGGCAAATGTTCGTTCGAGGATCGAGGATCACCAATGCGTCACCGAGTCGCCTTCCGCAAGCTCGGACGAGTCACCGAGCACCGCATCGCCATGCTGCGCAACCAGGCGCACGCGCTTCTCCAGCACGAGCACATCGAGACCACCGTGCCGAAGGCGAAGGAGCTGCGCCCTTTCGTCGAGCGCCTGATCACGCTCGCCAAGCGCGGCATCGCCGACGGCAGCACGCCCACCCGGGCGCTCACCGCGCGGCGCGAGGTGTTGCGGGACATCCCGGACCGCGACGTCGTCGGCAAGCTGTTCACCGAGATCGCCCCGCGCTTCGCGAGCCGGCCCGGCGGCTACACGCGGCTGCTCCGGATCGGCTACCGGCAGGGTGACGCCGCCGAGATCGCGCGGGTCGAGCTGGTCGGGCAGCGAGTACGACCCGAAGGCGAAGGCCGCCAAGGAAGGCAAGGAAGGCGAGAAGCCCCAGGCCAAGGGCGTGAGCGGCCGCCTGCGGGCCGCCGCCGACCGCCTGCGCGGCAAGCGCGCGGCCGAAGAGGCCGAGGGCGAGGCCGCGGCCGTCGAAACCAAGAGCCAGGCCCGCGCGGCCGCCCGCAAGGGCTCCGGCGGCGCCCGCCGGGCGCCGGGCAAGGGCGCCAAGTAGCGGGCGGACCTTCAGGTCCGCCGGATGGCCGGGCCTTCAGGCTCGGCCGGCGCGGACGCTTGCCGAGCAACGGCTGCCGCTTCGGCCGCGGGGTAACCCTCCGCGGCCTTTCGTCTGTACCGGCCACGGCGCCTCAAGGCGCCGCGCCGACGGCGGGTCTGAAGACCCGCCCTACGGGTGCGGCTGCAGCAGCGTGATCAACCTGCCGGGCGTCACCGGCGACTCCGTCACGCGGACCCCGACGGCGTCGTAGATCGCGTTCGCAATCGCGGCGGCCGTCGGGATCGTGGCCGGCTCGCCCAGCCCCTTCGCGCCAACCGTGTTGCACTCCGTGTCGTGCGGATCGATCGGCAGGCAGGTCATGTCCGCCGGGACGTCCATCGCCGTGGGCACCTTGTAGTCGTGCAGGTTGGCGGTGAGGACTCGCCCCGTCTGACGGTCGATCACCCGCTCCTCGGTCAGCCCGAACCCGACCCCCATCGTCATGCCGCCGAACACCTGGTTCTGGTAGGTCAGGCGGTTCATCACCCGGCCGCTGTCGTGCGCGCCGAGCAGCCGCACCACGCGCACCTCGCCCGTGGCCCGGTTCACTTCCACCTCGGCGAAATGCGCCGCGAAGGGCAGCGGAATCTTCCCGGCGGGATGCGGGTGGCGCGTGCCGACGCCGACGAGGACCTGCTGTTGCTGCAACTGCTTGAGCCCCGAGAGTTCGACCTTCTTGCCGGGCTCCCTGGCGCTCGACACCGCGCCGTCCGCCAGCACGATGTCCGCTTCCGGGACCCCAAGCTGCGCGGCTGCCATCGCCGTGACCTGCCGCTTGAGCGCGAGGGCCGCCTCGCGCGCGGCGGGGGTGTTGACCAGGACCGTCTGGCTGCCGCCTGAGCCGACCGCGTACGGCGCCGTCCCGGAGTCCGCGTGCTCGATCCGGATGCGATCGAGGGAGACGCCAAGCTCCTCGGACGCCACCATGGCCATCACCGTCTTGGTGCCCGTCCCGATGTCCGCGGCGCCGAACGTGAGGCTCACGCTGCCGTCGGAGAACAGCTTGGCAATGACCGTGGCGATCGGCGCTCCCTCGTAACCCCACTGGCACGCGGCGACGCCCACGCCCTTCGAAACGTGGCCCGCCACCTTCGGCCGCTTGCGCGCCTCCGTCCACCCGAACGCCCGCGCCCCTTCCGCAAGGCACTGCGGCAGGCCGTTCGAGGTGTACGGCATGTTCTTCCGCTGCTGGCTGGCTTCCGGGATGTTCTTCACGCGCAACTCGACGGGATCGACGCCCAGTCTCGCGGCGAGCTCGTCGATCACCTGCTCCAGCGCCCACGCGCACTGCGGGAAGCCGGGCGCGCGGAAGGCACGCTCGGGCCCCGCGTTGATGTAGACCGACCGATCCTCGGTCCGGACGTTGGCGCAGCGGTACAACTCGGTAACGAGATAGGTGTTGTCCGCCCAGCTCGCGTACGCCCCCACGACGCCGCGGCTGCTCATCTCGAGCGCCGTGATCGTGCCGTCCTTCCTCGCGCCGGCCTTGAGCGTCATCGTGTTCGCCGGCCGGTTGCCGACGCACAGGAAGGAATCCTCGCGCGGGAGCACGAGCTTCACGGGCCGCCCCGTCTTCCTTGCGAGCAGGGCGGCAATGACCGTGTGCTTGCTGAGCTGCAGCTTGCTGCCGAAGCCGCCGCCCATGTAGTGGCTGATGACGCGAACGCCGCTCAGGGGCAGCTTCAGCACGCCGCAGAGCGCGCGCTGGACGTCGTAGACTCCCTGGGTGGTGTCCCACACGGTGAGGAGCGGTCCTTCCCACTGCGCGACCGATCCGTGGACCTCCATGGGCGAGTGGATCTCGACGTTCGTCCGGTACGTCTGCTCGACGACGACGTCGGCCTCGGCGAAACCCTTCGCGACGTCGCCGCGCTCGTAGCGGGTCGGATCGCGGATGAGGTTTGGAGCCCCTTCGTGAACGGCCGGCGCCTCCTTCTTCAACGCCTCGTCCATGTCCACGACAAACGGCTTGACGTCGTACTCGACGGCCACCTGCCGGAGGGCGTCCGCCGCCTGGTACGGCGTTTCGGCGGCCACGGCGGCCACCTCCTCGCCGGCATAGCGGCAATGCGGGTCGAACAGGCGGCTCTGCGCGCCCTTGTCGGCTTCGTCGTACCACGGCAGCGCCGCGTCCTTGTCGTCGCCGCTCAACACCGCGACGACGCCGGGCATGGTCAGCGCGCGAGCCAGGTCCACCTTCTTCACGACGGCGTGCGCGTGGGGGCACCGGAGGATCGCCGCGTGAAGCATGCGCGGCAGGCTGACATCGAGTGTGTAGGTCGCGGACCCGCTCACGCGGGCGTAGGCGTCAACCCGGGTCTGCGGGCGGCCAACAACGCGCGTCGTGGTCCACGCCGGCGTCGGGGCAGTGGCTTGCGGTTGCGGCTGCGGGCCGGGGTGGGTATCGCCGGGACGGGGATAAGGCATCCGGACCTCCGGGCGCGATTGTAGCCCAAAAGAAAACGGGCCGCGCGGGGTGTCCCACGCGGCCCTTGGAATCTCCGTACGTAGGCAGTAGCGCAGTACGTGCGGTCACAAGCAGCGCAACTGCATACTGCCTACCGCATACTGCCTACTAACCAGCTACTCCTCTTCTTCCGCCGCCTCGCCCTTCTCGGCCCTGTATGCGGCGATGATCTTCGACTGGATGTGGCTCGGCACCTCTTCGTAGTGCGAGTACTCCATGTGGTAAGAGCCGCGCCCGCCGGTCGCCGACGTGAGCTGCTGCTCGTAGGTCAGCATCTCGCCCATCGGCACCTGCGCCTTGATCACCGTCATGCCGCCGCGGGTGTCCATGCCGGAGATGCGACCGCGGCGGCCGTTCAGGTCGCCCATCAGGTCGCCGGCGAAGTCGGACGGCGCGTAGACCTCGACATTCATGATCGGTTCGAGGATCGTGGGCTTCGCGCGGGTCATGCCGTCCTTGAAGGCCAGGCGGCCGGCCATCTTGAACGACAGCTCGTTCGAGTCCACGTCGTGGTACTTGCCGTCCACGAGCGTCACGCGGAAGTCGACCACCGGGTAGCCGGCCAGGTAGCCGCGGAGGCGCGTTTCCTGGATGCCCTTCTCGACGGCCGGCCGGAACGTCTGCGGGATGGCGCCGCCGAAGATGTCGTCCACGAACTCGAAGTCGGCGCCGCGCGGCAGCGGTTCCATGCGGATGCTGCAGTCACCGAACTGGCCGTGGCCGCCGGTCTGCTTCTTGTGCCGCCCGTGCGCGTCGGTCGCCGACGGTGATCGTCTCCCGGTACGGGATCTTCGGCGGCTTGAGGTTCACCTCGACGCCGAACCGCCGCTTCATCTTGGCGACCGTCACCTCGATGTGCAGCTGGCCCTGGCCGGAGAGCAGCAGTTCCTTGGTCTGCGGGTCGCGGCTCGAACGGATTGTCGGGTCCTCTTCCTGCAGGCGCTGGAGCGACGCCGCTGATCTTCTCTTCGTCGCCGCGGCTCTTCGGCTCGACGGCGTAGGACAGGACCGGCTCCGGGAACTTCATCGGGGCGAACTCGGCGGCGCCCTTGTCGGCGAGCGTGTCGTTGGTGACGGTCTCCTTCAGCTTCGCCACCGCGCCAATGTCACCCGCCTTGATCTCGGGCACCTCCGTCTGCGCCTTGCCCTGCAGCAGCACGAGGTGGCCGAGGCGCTCGGGCGCCTCCCGGGTCAGGTTGTAGACCGTCGAGTCGGCCTTGAGGGCACCGGTCATGACGCGGAACATGCGTGATGCGGCCGGCGAACGGGTCGGCGACGGTCTTCCAGACGAAGGCGGCGTACGGCCCGCCCTCCGCGGCCTGGACGCTCGACCTCCTCGCCGCCCTTGACCGCCTTGAAGGCGTGCTCGGCCGGCGAGGGGACGTAGGCGAGGATCGCGTCGAGGAGCGGCTGGACGCCGATGTTCAGGCCCGAGGACGTGCAGAAGAGCGGGAAGACCTTGCCGGACGGCCACGCCGGACTTCAGGCCGCTGACCAGTTCGTCCTGGGACAGCGTGCCCTCCTCGAAGAACTTCTCCATCAGCTTGTCGTCGGCCTCGGCCACCATCTCGACGAGCGCCTCGCGGGCCGCCTGGGCCTCGCGACTGCATGTCCGCAGGGATGGCGTCTTCCTTGAACTTGCCGCTGCCGTCGGTCTGGAAGATGTACGCCTTCATGCAGACCAGGTCGACGACGCCGCGGAACGCCTTCTCCTCGCCGATCGGGAGCTGCACGGGGATGACCGTCCGGCCGAAGGACGCCTGCAGCGACTCCAGGCTGCGCGAGCAGGCTCGCCCGCTCACGGTCGACGCGATTGAGGACCACGAGCCGGGGCAGCTCGTACTCGGCTGCCGCTTCCCACACCTTCTCGGTCTGCACCTCGACGCCCGAGACGGCGTCAACGACGACGAGGGCCGCGTCGGCCACGCGCATCGCCGCGAGCGAGTCGCTCAGGAAGTTGCCGAACCCCGGCGTGTCCACCAGGTTGATCTTGTGCTTGTTCCACTCCGCGTGCGCGACGCTCGCCGAGAGGGTGTGCTTGCGGGCGACCTCTTCCTCGTCGAAGTCGGTAACGGTCGTCCCCTCGTCCACCTTGCCGAGGCGGTTGACCATGCCGGCATCGAACAGGATGGCCGATGCAAGCTGGGTCTTCCCGGCGCCCGAGTGGCCGACGAGGGCGACGTTCCGGATGCTGGCGGTGTCGTAGACCTTCATAGACGAGAATCCTCCGAGAAAACGGAATCCATCCTGGCGCCCGGGGAATGTCGTGAAAGAAAGGCGTGCCCAGCTGAGGACACAAACGCCAATTCTAGCAGGGGCTAGGGGCTGGGGGCTAGGGGCTAGGGAACGCGAAGAATTGAAGACCTGGGAATGACGATTGGCGAGTGACGACTGGCGAATGACGACTGCCGAATGACGACTGGCATAACCACTCGCCACTCGGCACTCGACAATCATCAATCGTCAATTTGGCTGGCTCTTACTCGTACCTCAGCGCTTCGATGGGATCCAGCCGCGAGGCCCGCATGGCCGGCACCATGCCGAAGACGATCCCGACGGCGGACGAGAAGCCAATCCCGATCGCGAACGGCTTCCAGTTGAGCGAGGCGGGGAGTCCTGTCAGGGCCGTCACCGTGTAGCCGATGCCGATGCCGACCAGGATGCCGAGGAGGCCTCCGACGCTCGTGAGCACCACGGCCTCGAGCAGGAACTGCCACAGGATCTCCCGGCGGCGGGCGCCGAGCGCCTTGCGGACGCCTATCTCCCGGGTCCGTTCGGTTACCGAGATCGTCATGATCGCCATGACGCCGATGCCGCCGACCATCAACGCGATCGACGAAATGACCACGAGCCCCAGGTAGATGTACCTCGTCACCTGGTCGAAGACCTTCTTGAACAGGTCCTGGGTGCCGATGTCGAAGTCGTCTTCCTGGTTCAGCTTCAGTCCGTGGCGGATCCGCATGATCGTGCGGATTTCCTTGATCGCCTCCTCGCGCGGGACGCCGTCCTTCGGCAGGCAGATGATCGACGCCGCCAGGAAGTCCGATTTCTTGGGCCGGCGCGCGTCGATGCCGAAGACCTTCTGGTACGTGGTGGCGGGCATCGCGGCGAAGTCGTCCTGCCCGGTGTTCAGGCCGCCGAGCCCCGGCCGCTTCTCGATCACGCCGATGACCGTGAACTGTTCCTTCCCGACCCGAACGAGTTTTCCGATCGGGTCCTCGGTCTTGAACAGCGCCGAGTAGGGCCCCTGCCCGAGGACGACGACATTGCGCCGGTGCTGAACCTCGTTCTCGTTGTAGAAGCGTCCGAACTGGATGCCGAGGAAGTTGATGCGGAGGTACTTGTCGCCGGTCCCGATCACCGCGATCCGCTTGCTCCGCTGGCTCTTGTAGAACACGCGCTCCTGCACCCCGCGGCCGCCGCCGCCCCCGAGCTGCAGGTCGACCAGTTGCAGCGTCGTTCCCTCCTGCTCGAGCGTCTGGGCGTCCCCGACCGAGATGTTCGGCCGCTTCAACAGCTCCTTGAAGTCCTTGCCCGAACCGAAGCTCGCCAGCCCGAACCGCTGCACGAAGACGGTGTTCGGGCCGATCGAGTTGATCATCGACTCGAACGAGTCGCTGAAGCCGTTGAGGATCGCCGTCATCCCGACGATCGACATGATCCCGATGACGATGCCGAGGACGGTCAGCGCGGACCGCATCTTGTTGACGCGGATCGTGCCGAGCGCCATCAACATCGTGTCGAGCCAGAGCGCGAGGCGGACCTGCACGGGCTATTCCTTCCGAAGGGCTTCGATCGGGTCGAGCGACGCGGCCCGCATGGCCGGGTAGACGCCGAAGAACAGGCCCACGACCGCCGTGATCCCGATCCCGAGCGCCACCGACGACGGGTAGATCGCCATCGGCAGCGGCGTCGTCTTGGAGACGATGAACGCGGCGAGGAACCCGAGGCCGGTGCCGGTGATGCCACCCGTGATGGACAGCGTGACCGACTCGACGAGGATCTGGAAGACGATGTGGATGCGGCGGGCGCCGAGCGCCTTGCGCAGGCCGATCTCCTGCGTCCGCTCGGTGACCACCATCAGCATGATGTTCATGATGACGATGCCGCCCACCACGAGCGACAGCGCCACGACGCCGATGAGCACCGCGAAGATGTTCTTCGTGATGTTCTCGTACATGTTCAGGAAGGTCTCCGAGCTGAAGAGCCCGAAGTTGTCCTTCTGCTTCGGCTTCAGCCCGCGGTGGACCCGCATCGCGACGCGCGTTTCCTCCATCGCCACCTTCGTGAGCGACGGCATCGTCGGCTTGACGGTGAGCTGGAGCGACTGCCGCCCGCCGAAGAAGTGGCGCAGCGCGCCGATCGGCACGATCGCGTACTCGTCCTGGTTGTCGCCGAAGAACGAGCCCTTCTTCTCCGCGACGCCCACGACGCGGAAGTGAATGCCCCCGATGCTCACTTCCTTGTCGATCGGGTCGACCTCCTTGAAGAGGCGATCCGCGACCCCCCACCCGAGGAGTACCACCGGGATCTTCCGGTCGATCTCCGGCGGGCTGATCAGCCGGCCCCTTTCGAGCGTGTAGTTCGCGAAGTTCATGTATTCCCGCGTCACGCCGCGGAGGCTCACGTTCTCCATCAGGTGCTCGCGGTAGCGCATGGACCGGTTGCCGTACGACGTCGCCATGATGCTGCTGACCGACGTCGTGAGCCGGCGGATCGCCTCCGCGTCCTTCATGGTGACGATCGGGTTGTTCCGCGTCGCCTCCCACTCGTCCTCGTTGGTGATGATGCCGCGGCGATCGACGCTGAACGAATCCGCGCTGAACTCGGACAGGATGGCGTTGGACACGGAGGTGTCCATCCCCTTGACGAGCGACCACACCGCGATCACCGAGGTCACCGCGACAATGTTGCCGAGGACCGTCAGGAACGAACGGAGCTTGCTCCCCCAGATGGCGCCGAGCGCGATCTGGATGGCTTCGAGGAACTGGGTCATACGGAAGGCTTAGGGGTCAAGGCTTAAGGCTCAAGGCTCAAGGCTCAAGGCTCAGTTAAGGCGTAAGGCTCGAGGCTGGAATCAACGTCCTAGGCCTTTAAGCCCTCGAGCCCTGAGCCGTAAGCCCTGAGCCTATTTCTTCACCGGGGCGGTCTTCCCGCCTTCGTCCACCTTCACGAGCGCGTCGTCCGCGAGCGCGCGGACCGAGTCGAACGGGCCGGTGATGACGCGGTCGCCCGCCTTGAGGCCGGTCAGGACCTCGAAGTACTTGTCGCCGGCGACGCCGCTCTTCACCGTGACGAACTGCGCCTTGTTCTCCTTGGTGACGAGAAAGACGCCTTCCACTTCCTTCTTGGTCTGGCCCGGCTTCAGCTCGGCCGCTTCCACCGCGCCGACCGACGAGGGACGCCGTCCCTTGTCGTCCTTCTTCGGCTGCCTCACGATGCTGCCGTTCGCGTCGAGGACCACCTCGCGGATGGTCATCGCCTGGATGGGCACCGCGGGCACGTTCTTGCGCGTGGCCGTCGTGATGTCCGCTGTGCAGGTGAAGCCGGGGCGGACCTCCGGGATCTGATTGTCGAGCGTGACGACGACCTTGAAGTTGGTCGCCGTGACGCCCGTCGCGCTCGTCGTCCCGGTGCCGATGGGGCTGTTCCCGATCTCGGTGACCTTGGCCGGGAATTTCCGGTCCGGCAGCGCGTCGATCGAGACCTGGACCTTCTGGCCGAGCTGCACGTTCGGGATGTCGGTCTCGTCCACCTCGATCTCCGCCTCGATAATCGACATGTCGGCGACGATGAGCAGGACCACGCTCGGGTTGTTCGTGAACCCGGCCATGGCCGTCTCGCCCTCCTCGACGTTACGCTTGGTGATGATGCCGTCGATGGGCGACTCGATCGTGACCCGGCTGAGGTCGTGCCTGGCGGAGTCGAGGTCGGCCGTCTGGCGCCTGATCGCCTGGTCGGCATTGTTGACCGCCTGCTCGGCGTTGCGCACCTCGCCCTGTCGAATCGACACGAGGTTCTCGGCCTGCTCGAGCGCCTGCTTGGTCGTCAGCGCGCTCTTCTCGAGCGCCTTCTGCCGCGTCAGCTCGTCCTGGGCCTGCTTGAGGTTCACCTTCGCGTTTTCGAGCTGGGTGCGCGACTGCTGCAACGCGATCTTCATCTGCTCGAGCGTCGCCTCGCTGACCTGCAGCCGGCTGCGCACGTTACGGGGGTCCACTTGCAGCAGGAACTGGCCCGCCTTGACGCGCTGGCCCTCGTCAACCGCCAGCTGCACCACCTTGCCGGACACTTCCGAGGTGATGTTGACGGTCCGCCGCGCGCGGATCTTCCCGGAGGCCGAGACGATCGACTCGAGGTCGCGCTGCTTGATGGCCTCCACCGTCACCGTCGTCCCGGTGTCCTTCTTGAAAGCGAAATTGGCCCAGACCATGGCGCCGAGGAGGACGACGACACCCAGGGCGATGAGAACTTTCTTGCGCGTCATGAAGCTAGCTCCGAGCGGCCATGAAGGCCGCGAACCCGAGGGCGATGACGGCGTACACGCCGAAAATGACCATCGCCACGCCGCCGGTCTTCTTCTTGTAGGTGACGGCGATGCCGATCGACAGGATCGCCAGCCACCAGATGATGAACAGATCCACCATGCCGGCGAGGCGCGCGAAGAAGCTGCCCTCGGGCAAGAATGGGAGGAAGACCCCCATGTTGGTCGCGCTCGACAGCGTCTGGCGGAGGTAGTTGAGCGGCGTGACGAACACGGTGCCGACCGCGCCGACCACGCCCGAGTGGACGACTACCGTGTAAACCTGTTTGAACGTCGCGCTCCCGCCGGTGAAGACGCCGAACACGAGGAACAGGATGCCCGCGATGACGGCCCAGATGATCGGCGGGATCGCCAGCATCGAGACGATCGAGATGACGCGGCTCACCGTCGAGGGTTCCATGATGCCCTTGCGCATCCCCTCGTACATCTGGTCGCTCACCTTCACGCCAAACGACTCCACGCGGCGGACCGACTCGTCGAGGGTGGCCTGTCGGCCGACGTCGGTCGACTGGAACCACATCTGGCACGCCATCGTGACGAGGACCACGAGCAACGCCATGCCGATCCAGCGGGGAGCGGCGGCGATCGCCGTGTAGGTGTCGCGAGGGGATGTCAGGATGCCAAAGAAACGGGCGGCGAGCCCCAGCGGCTTGATCGGACTGGGCTGAACGGCTGTGCTGTCTGTCATGGTGTGCGCTGCCTCTTGGGGGGCAAACGCTCAATTCTACCCCTTCCTGTAGATATACGTCGCTGAGCCGGGAGTTGTTTCCTTGATAGCACCCCAAGTCGTTCATCCGGATGCGATTCCGACCAGCAAACCGTCTTGCGAGGAGCGCCTCGTGCCGACCCCCTTTCGCTTTTCCTCCGTTCAGGCCTCCGGGGCCCGTTCCGCTGGTCTTCTCCTTGTGTTCGCCGGGTTCTTCCTCGCGGCCTCGCCGCACCCGTGCGACGCGCAGGTATTCGAAGCCACCGGGCAGCGGGCGCTCGGAATGGGCGGCGCGTTCGTCGCGGTGGCGGACGACGCGACGGCCACGTATTGGAACCCGGCGGGGCTGGCGACGGGAGCGACGGTGGACGCCTGCCTCGCGTACGGCAGCCAGCGCGCGCTGGCCGGGGAAGCGGACGCCGCCTGGCCGGCCTCGGAAACCGCCGCCACGTCCTTCTGTCTGGCGATGCCGGCCTTGGGCTTCAGTTACAACAGGTTGCGGGGAAGCGACGTCGTGGGCCCCGTTCCCCCTACAGCGACTGTGCCGGGCGGCCGACAAGATCTCAGACCGCGTGGAGCAGGAGTGTCGATGCTCGACACTCGCCAGTTCGGCGTCACGTTGGTCCAGTCGGTGTGGCGGGGCCTGACCGTGGGGGGCACGCTGAAATACGTGCGGGGACGGGCCGGGACCGGCGAACAGCCTGCCGATCTTGGTGCGGACGCACTACTGGAGCAGGCGGCCAGCCTCCCGGGACTTGTTGGCCATGCGTTCGATGCCGACATCGGCGTGATGGTGAATGCCGGGTCGTTCCGGGCGGGCGTGACGATACGGAACCTCCTGGCGCCGGAGTTCGAGACGGGGGCCGGCGGCGTGCTGCAGTTGCACCGGCAGGCGCGGGTCGGCGTCGCGCTGACCCCGGGTACCGACGCGGCGGTCCACGCAGCCGAGGACGGTTGGATTGTCGCGGTGGATGCTGACCTGACGCGGACGCCTGCGGCGGCCGGCGACCGCCGGATGATCGCCGCGGGAGTGGAGCGATGGCTGGCGGGCCGGCGCCTCGGCCTGCGGGGCGGCGTGCGCGCCAACACCATTGGGCCGGCGCGGCCGGTGGGGGCTGGCGGGGTGAGTGTCGCGGTGAAGCGGGGCGTCCTCATCGAAGCCTACGCCGCGGGCGGCGGCCAGGATGCGGACCGGGGCTGGGGCGCTGGCGTCAGGGTTGGATTCTGATTGGCAACGCGTTTCGGACGAATCGATCATGCCCGTTCGGATTGGTGAGCTCCTTCTCAAGGAGAAGCGGATCACGCCAGAGCAGCTCCAGGAGGCCTTGAACTATCAGAAGGCCAACGGGGGCAAGCTGGGACTCAACCTCGTCAAGCTGGGGTTCGTGAAGGACGAGGAGATCACCGCGCTCCTCAGCCGTCAGTACGGCGTGCCGTCCATCAACCTCGCCGACTTCGACATCGACCACGGCGTCATCAAGCTGGTACCCGCCGAGACCGCACAGAAGTACCAGATCCTGCCTCTCTCGCGCGCCGGCGCCACGCTGACGATCGCGATGACGGACCCGACGAACGTCTTCGCCATGGACGACCTGAAGTTCATGACGGGGTACAACGTCGAGCCCGTTGTGGCCTCCGAGTCGGCGGTGATGGAGGCGATCCAGAAGCTACTACAACCTGAACGGGAGGGGGAACGGGTCGAACGGCAACGGCAACTCAGCCGAGCGCGCTCGATTTCGCTGCCGCCGCGCTGCAGGACCTGCCGCAGGTGGACGCCTCCGAGGTCCAGGTCCTCGAGGAGCTCGAGGAGATCAGCGTCGACCTGCTCGCCAAGCAGGGCGAAGAGGCGCCCGTCATCCGCCTCGTGAACGTGATGCTGATGTCCGCCATCCAGAAGGGGGCGAGCGACATCCACATCGAGCCGTACGAGAAGGAGATGCGCGTCCGGTACCGCATCGACGGCGTCCTCTACAACATCATGGCGCCGCCGCTGAAGTTCCGCGATCCGATCGTCTCGCGCGTCAAGATCATGGCGAAGCTCGACATCGCCGAGAAGCGCCTGCCGCAGGACGGCCGCATCAAGATCCGCTTCAGCGATGGCGGCCGCAACAAGGAGATCGACTTCCGCGTCTCGTGCCTGCCCACGCTGTTCGGCGAGAAGATCGTGCTCCGGCTCCTCGACCGCGACAAGCTGATGCTCGACATGACGAAGCTCGGGTTCGAGAGCGAGTCGCTCGAGCGCTTCGAGGAGGCGATCTGCGCGGCCGTGGGGGATGGTCCTGGTCACCGGGCCGACCGGCAGCGGCAAGACCAACACGCTCTACTCCTCGATCTCGAAGCTCAATACCTCGGAAACGAACATCATGACCGCGGAGGACCCGGTCGAGTTCAACCTCCAGGGGATCAACCAGGTGCAGATCCGCGAGGGGATCGGCCTGAACTTCGCCGCGGCGCTGCGCTCGTTCCTCCGCCAGGACCCGAACATCATCCTGGTCGGCGAGATCCGCGACTTCGAGACGGCGGAGATCGCGATCAAGGCGGCGCTCACCGGCCACCTGGTGCTCTCGACGCTCCACACCAACGACGCGCCGAGCACGATCAACCGGCTGATGAACATGGGCATCGAGCCGTTCCTGGTCGCCAGCTCCGTCAACCTGATTTGCGCGCAGCGCCTCGTGCGGCGCGTCTGCAAGAACTGCGCGGAGCCGGCCGCGCTGCCGGCGCCGGCGCTGGCGAAGATCGGCTTCAGCCCCGAGGACGCCGCGTCCGTCGTGCCAGTCAAGGGCGCGGGCTGTTCGGTCTGCAACCTCACGGGGTACAAGGGCCGCGTCGGCCTGTACGAGGTCATGGAGGTGGGCGAGGAGGTCAAGGAACTGGTCCTCGTCGGCGCCTCCGGCCTCGAACTGCGGCGCAAGGCGATCGAGCGCGGGATGATCACCCTTCGCCAGAGCGGCATCCGCAAGATCAAGGCGGGCCTCACGACGATCGAGGAAGTGGTGCGGGAGACGGTGAACTAGGGCTAAGGGCTAGGGTAGGGCTTTATGGCGACACTGCCGGAACTGCTCAAGAAGACCTGCGAGATGGACGGGTCGGACCTGCACATCACCACCAACACGCCGCCGCAGGTGCGCGTGCACGGCAAGCTGCAGCGGCTGCCTCTGCCCGATCTCAACGCGGCCGAGACCAAGCAGTTGGTGTACAGCGTCCTCACCGACGCCCAGAAGAAGCGCTTCGAGGAGTCCATGGAACTGGACTTCTCGTTTGGCATCCGCGGGATCGCCCGCTTCCGCTGCAACGTCTTCAGCCAGCGAGGCGCGGTGGCGGCCGTCTACCGCCTGATCCCCGAGCGGATCCGCGGCTTCCAGGAGCTGGGGCTGCCGCCCGTCATCTCCAAGCTGGCCGAGAAGCCGCGGGGCCTCGTCCTCGTGACCGGGCCGACCGGCAGCGGCAAGTCGACGACGCTGGCGGCGATGCTGGACAAGATCAACTCCGAGCGCCAGGAGCACATCCTGACGATCGAGGACCCGATCGAGTACATCCACCAGCACAAGAACTGCCTCGTCAACCAGCGCGAGGTGCACAGCGACACGCAGAGCTTCGGGCCCGCGCTCCGCGCCGCCCTGCGCGAAGACCCGGACATCGTCCTGATCGGCGAGATGCGCGACCTCGAGACGGTGGAGGCCGCGCTGCGGATCGCCGAGACCGGCCATCTCACCTTCGCCACGCTGCACACCAACTCGGCGGCGCAGACGATCAACCGCATCATCGACATCTTCCCGGCGCACCAGCAGGGGCAGATCCGGACGCAGCTGTCGCTCGTGCTCGAGGGCATCGTCTGCCAGTCGCTGCTTCCGCGCGCGGCCGGCGGGCCGCGTCGTCGCGCTGGAGATCCTGGTGCCCACCGCGGCGATCCGCAACCTGATTCGCGAGGACAAGATCCACCAGATCTATTCGAGCATGCAGTCCGGGCAGGAGAAGCTCGGGATGCAGACGCTGAACCAGGCGCTGGCGACGCTCTACATGGGCCGGCAGATCACGATGGAAACGGCGCTGAACGGCTCGTCGCACCGCGAGGAGCTGACCGAGATGATCAACCGCGGCGTCGGCGTGGTGCCCGGGGCGGGCCTGGGCCGCGGAGTGGGGTCGATGCCGGGAAGACGGTAGGGACGGGAATGTGGAAGTGGTGCGAATGGTGCACATGGTGCATGCCGAGTGAGGATGGCGGACGTCCGAGTGCGGACGGCCGGTCCCGGCGACATGCGCCATTGCACATGCCGCATTCGACATTCCGAATGAGGGGGCACGTCCATGGCTAGCTTCGCTTACACGGGACGGACGCGCGGCGGCGAGACGGTGAGCGGCGAGCGGGTTGCCGAGTCGCTGGAGGCGGCGACCGCGGCGCTGCGGCGCGAGCAGATCATGGTGACCCGCATCAGTCCCGCCAAGGCGAAAGCCGACGCGGCGGCGAAGCCGTTGAAGGGCAAGCGGGTCAACTCGAAGAACCTCGCCGTCTTCACGCGGCAGTTCTCCGTCATGATCGACGCCGGCCTGCCTCTTGTGCAGTGCCTCGACATCCTCGGCGGGCAGGAGGAGGACAAGCACTTCGCGAAGGTGATCCTCGACACCCGGTCGGACGTCGAGTCCGGGTCTTCGCTGGCCGACGCCATGAAGAAGCACCCGAAGACCTTCGACCCGCTCTTCACGAACATGATCGCGGCCGGCGAGGCCGGCGGCATCCTCGACACCATTCTCAAGCGGCTCGCCGTCTACATCGAGAAGAACGTCAAGCTCAAGGGGCAGGTCAAGTCGGCGATGATCTACCCGGTCGCCGTCATCGCGATTGCCGCCATCATCGTCACGATCATCCTGTGGAAGGTCATCCCGACCTTTGCCGGCCTGTTCGCCGGCCTCGGCGCCGAGCTGCCCCTGCCGACCCGGGTCGTGATCTGGCTGAGCAACGCGGTCGTCCGGTTCATGCCGTTCATCGTCGTGGGCATCGTCGCGATCGATCTTCGCCATCCGGCAGTACTACGCGACGAACAACGGGCGCCACACGATCGACCGGATGCTCCTCCGGCTGCCGATCCTCGGGCTGATCCTCCGCAAGATCGCCGTCGCGCGGTTCTGCCGCACGCTGTCGACGCTCATCAGCTCGGGTGTCCCGATCCTCGACGGCCTGGAGATCACCGCCAAGACGGCGGGCAACGCCATCGTCGAGGATGCGATCATGGCGACGCGCAAGAGCATCGAGCGCGGCGAGACGGTGTCGGCGCCGCTGAAGGAGACGAAGGTGTTCCCGCCGATGGTGACGCAGATGATCGGCGTCGGCGAGGCGACCGGCGCGCTGGACACGATGCTCGCGAAGATCGCGGACTTCTACGAGGAGGAGGTGGACACCGCCGTCGCCGGCCTCCTGACGCTGCTCGAGCCGGTGATGATCGCCGTCCTCGGCGGCATCGTCGGCGGCATCGTCATCGCGATGTACCTGCCGATCTTCAGCCTGATCTCGAAGCTCACCTAACCGCCAGTAGGCGGTAGGCGGTAGGCAGTATGCAGTTCAGTCTCGACAAGGCCCGACTCGAGCGCGGCGCGAATGCTGCCGCTCTCTGCCTACTGCCTACTGCCTACTGCCTACTGTCAGCGCCAGCCTGATGCCACCCTCCGAGCGCCGACGCCGGCTCGTCTGGCTCATCGCCATCCGGGCCATCATCAGCACCCTGCTGCTCGGCGCCAGCGTGATCGTCCAGTTGAACTCGCCTGGCGCCGTGCCGCTGCGCCCGTTCTACTTCCTCATCGGCCTGTCCTACGCGCTGACCGTCGTGAACGCACTCACGGTGCGGTGGGCCGACCGCCACCGCTGGCTCGTGGACGCCCACCTGGTGTCGGACGTCATCATCGTCTCGGGCTTCATCGCCGTGACGGGAGGCGTCACCAGCTACTTCGCGCTGCTCTACGTCCTCCCCATCATCGGCGCGAGCACGGTGCAGGGCCGCCGGGGGAGCGTGATCATGGGGGGGCTGGCGTCGGCGATCTACGGCGCGCTGGTCGTCCTCCAATACGAGGCGAATCTCTCCGTCCTGGCCGGCGGGCTCGGCCAGGCCGCGGTCGTCCTTCCGCCCGCGCGGGTGGCGCAGTACACGGTCGGCATCAACATCTTCGCCTTCCTGGCGGTGGCGGCGCTGGCCGGCTCGCTGGCCGAGAGCCTTCGCCTGGCGGGAGCCAGCCTGGCCCGCGCATCCAAGGAGATCGAAGACCTCCAGGCGTTCAACCAGGACATCATCGACAGCCTGACCAGCGGGCTGCTGACGACGGACGTGAGCGGGCGGATCCTGTCGTTCAACAGCGCGGCCGAGCAGATCATCGGCCTCCCGTCGGCGTCCGTGATCGACCGTAATGTCGCGGACGTCCTCCAGCTCCCCGACTACATGACCCGGGCGCTGGAGACCGACCTCGGCGGCCAGCGAAGCCGCCGGGCCGATTTCGTCTACCACACCGGCGACGGCCGCCGGATCGAGCTGGGGCTCGCGGTGGCACACCTCCTCCGGCCCGGGGGCAAGGCCGGCTTCCTCCTCACGTTCCAGGACGTCACCGAGATGAAGCGCCTCGAGCGCGACTCGCGGATCAAGCAGCGCCTCGCGGCGGTGGGTGAGATGGCGGCCGGAATCGCGCACGAGATCCGGAACCCGCTCGCGTCGATGGCCGGGTCGATGCAGGTGCTGCGCGACGAGCTCACCCTCGACCACGAGCAGGCGCAGTTGATGGACATCGTCCTGCGAGAATCGACACGGTTGAACGAGACCATCCGCGGGTTTCTCGCGTACGCGCGGCCGCAGCGCAGCGGCGTGTCCCGCCTGGACCTCGCCAAGACCGTGAGCGACACCGCCCTCATGCTGCGCAACAGCGCCGACGTGAAACCCGAGCACCAGATAGATGTGGAGACGCCCGCCGACCCGTTGTGGTACGAGGCGGACGAGGGACAAGTCCGGCAGATCCTCTGGAACCTCGCGACCAATGGCTTGCGCGCGATGCCGACAGGCGGCCGCCTGCGCCTCGCGGCGTACGCCGAACGCAGCGCCCCGGCGCCGGACGGGAGCGCTCCGTCGCCCGTGCTGGTGCTGGAGGTCGAGGACGAAGGCGTCGGCATCCCGGCCGACGAGCTGGACGGAATCTTCCAGCCGTTCCACGGCACCTTCGCCCGCGGCAGCGGCCTCGGCCTGGCGATCGTCCACCGAATCGTCTCGGACTACGGCGGCGAGATCCAGGTCACCTCGTCGGTGGGGAAGGGGACGAAGTTCTGTGTCAGGCTGGCCACGGCAAGTGAGCAGTGAGCAGTGGGCGGTGAGCAGTGAGCAGTGAGTCGGCAGTGAGCAGTGCAGTAGGACAGGCGTCTCGCCTGTCGCGGCACCAGAGAGGCGTCGCGGGTCTGCTGGCCTATGAGCGGAGGTGACTATGACCGCGGTTCTCAATTACCGGGACCTGCTGGCCTGGCAACGCGCGATGGACCTCGCGGAGCTCGTCTACCGGCTGACCGAGTCGTTCCCGCGGCGAGAGAGCGATACGGCCTCGCAAGCCACATGCGGGACGCGGCTGTCTCCGTTCCTTCGAACATGGCGGAAGGCCAAGGACGCCGGAGTCGCGCGGAGCTTCATGCACCACCTTTCGATCTGCTCACGGCTCGCTTCGTGAACTGGAAACACAATTGCTGCTCGCCGGCAGGTTGGCCTATCTGACACCGGAGCAACTCGAACCAGCTGATGGCGCTAGTCTGCCGAAGTTGGTCAGACTTGTCAACGGTCTGTACAATTCGCTCGCACCAGCGGATCAATGAGGCCGGAGCCAGCGTGAAAGCTGACTCTGCTGCCTCACTGTCCACTGCCCACTGACGCACCAACCAGATGACCAATCTCCTCGCGTCCCGACGCCCCGACTCCTCCTCGTCGACGACGAGCCGTCGATCCGCCAGCTTCTGTCCTATCGACTCCGGCGAGAGGGCTACGAGGTGCTGCTCGCCGAGAACGGGCGCGAGGCCGTCGCCGCGCTGGAGAAGGGCGGCATCGACCTGCTGGTCTCCGACATCCGGATGCCGGACATGAGCGGCGTCGACGTCCTGCGGCGGGCCAAGGAGCTCGATCCGGACATTCTCGGCGTGATGATCACCGCCTATGCGTCGAAGGAGACCTCGGTCGAGGCCCTGCGTCTCGGCGCCTCGAACTACGTCGAGAAGGGCGGGCCGGAGTTTCCCGCGGAAGTCGTCGAGGTCGTGCGCAAGGCGCTCGAGCAGCGGCAGATCCGGCGCGAGCGGCGCGAGCTGCAGCAGGAGAACGTCCTCCTCAAGCGGACGCTCGGCACCTCGCACACCTTTTCGAACATCATCGGCCGCAGCCAGGGGATGCTCGAGATCTTCAAGTTGATCGAGACCGTGGCGTCGACCAACAGCACCGTGCTCGTGACGGGCGAATCGGGAACCGGCAAGGAGCTGGTGGCGCGAGCCATCCACTTCAACTCGCCGCAGGCGGGAGCGGCCGTTCGTCGCCCTCAATTGCGGCGCCCTGCCCGAGAACCTGCTCGAGTCCGAGCTGTTCGGCCACACGCGGGGCGCGTTCACCGGCGCGGCCACGAACAAGAAGGGGCTGCTCGAGGTCGGCGACCGGGGAACGGTGTTCCTCGACGAGATCGCCGAGATGACGCCGATGGTGCAGGTCAAGCTGCTGCGCGTGATTCAGGAGCGGCGCTTCCGGCGGCTCGGCGGCCTGGATGAGGTCGAGACGGACATTCGCATCATCGCGGCCACCAACCGGGATCTTGGCCAGATGGTGGCCGAGCAGAAGTTTCGCGAGGACCTGTTCTACCGGATCAACGTCATCCCGATCCACCTCCCGCCGCTGCGCGACCGGCGCGAGGACATCCCGCTGCTCGCCGAGCACTTCCTGAACCGCTTCCGGCAGCAGATGGGCAAGAAAGTCAGTGGGATCTCGGGCGAGGCCATTGCGCTTTCTCGAGTGCTACCACTGGCCGGGCAACATCCGCGAGCTGGAGAACGTCATCGAGCGCGCGCTGGCCCTCGAGACCACCCCCGTCATCCTCCCCGACAGCCTCTCCCCGGTCGTGCGCGGCCTGCAAACCAGGCCGGGCCTCCCGCAGCCCTTCGACCTGCCGGAATCCGGCTTCAGCCTCGAGGAGCACGTGCAGGACATCGAGCGCGCCTACCTGGCCGCCGCCCTGCGCCGCGCGGGGGGCGTCCAGTCCCGCGCGGCAGAAATCCTCGGCATGAGCTTCCGGTCGTTCCGGTACTACGCGAAGAAGTACAGCCTGAAGTAGGGACCAGGCGCCAGGGCCACGAATGACGAATGACGAGTGACGACTGGCGAATGACGACTGGGACGGCCGGCCCCCCAGTCGTCAATCGGCAATCGCCAATCGCCAATCGTCAATCGTCAGTACCTTCACGGGGCTCTGGGCTTCCTCGCCGCCCTGACACTTCCCGTCACCCGAGCTTGACACTAATTGTCAAGGCCGGGAGAATCGAACGAGCAAGGCCGGGCGTAATCAAGGCTCTAACATTCAGTTCCAGAGATACTTAGCGCGATGCGGCGAGTTGCGGTCGTGTTGGCACCGCGGTTGCTCATCTGGTGGCCAGCACACGGAGTAGGCGATGGCCGGAACGCGGCAGGCCAAAGCCCAATACGACGCCGGCCGCTCCGGCAGCCGCACTCATTCGAGGAGTTCACGATGAAGAAGAATGCTGGCTTTACCCTGATCGAGCTGCTGATTGTTGTCGCGATCATCGGCATCATCGCCGCCATCGCCATCCCGGGCCTGATGCGCGCCCGCATGTCCGGCAACGAGGCGTCGGCCATCGGTTCGCTGCGCGCCATCAACAGCGCCCAGTCCACCTTCTCTTCGAGCTGCGCGCAGGGCGGCTACGCTGGAACTCTTGAGAATTTGGCCACGCCGCCGACGACTGACCCGGACGGGTCGGGCTTCATCAGCGCAGACCTCGCCGTAACCGGCGTCCTGAAGAGCGGCTACAACGTGACGTTGGCGCCGGCGGCGCCGCTGCGACGGGCACGCCCGCCTGCAACGCTGCCGCGCCCAATCTCGGCTACGTGGCTTGGGCGGATCCCGCGAGCCTCTCCACCGGCACGCGCTCCTTCGGGACGAACGCACGGGAACGATCTGGGCTGACCCCGCGGGTGCCACCTGCGCAGCGATGCCGGCGTCGCCAGGTGCCAGGCAACGGCGCGCCGATTCAGTAGTCCCAGCTCGGAGCTGTAGTCGAAAGGGGCGCCCAGCGGGCGCCCCTTCGCCTGTACCTGGGCCGAACACTGCGCGGTCTTCGTTTCCCTCGTATAATGGCGCCGGGGCCGATTGCCGATGTCGCCACTTGCCCGTCGTCTCGTGTGGATCTTCACGCTTGTGGGCCTCGCCGCGTCGCTCACCTCGCTCTACGTCCACTACCAGCTGCTCGCGAACCCCAGCTACACGAGTTTCTGCGACGTCAACCAGACCGTGAGCTGCACCCAGGCGTACCTCTCGCGGTATGGCAGTTTCCGCGGGATCCCGGTCGCGCTGTTCGGCGTGTTGTGGTTCGGTTTCGTCCTCGTCTGCGCCGCGCTCGAGCGAACCGGCCCGGCGTCGTTCAAGGACGGCTTCCCGGCCTATCTCTTCGTGCTCTCGACGATCGGCCTCGCGGTGATTCTCTATCTCGGCTACGCCGCGCTGTTCGTGCTGAAGGCCGTCTGCCTGATGTGCCTCACCACGTACGCCGCGGTGATCGGCCTGTTCATCGTTTCGGGGATTGCGACTTCCACACCCATGACCACACTGCCCCGTCGTTTCTTTGCCGACCTGCGTGCGCTCGTGGCCCGTCCCGCCGCGCTCGTCGCGCTGGTGCTGTTCTTCGTCGGCGCCGCGTCCGCGGTGGCCTTCTTCCCCAAGGAAGGCGGCGGCGGCCAGCAGGCCGCGCAGGCCCCATCCGCGGCCCAGCAGAGCGAGTTCGAGCGCTATTGGACGAGCCTCCCGCAGCTGACGGTGCCGGTGCCGTCGGATGGCGCGGCGGTCCTCATCGTGAAGTTCTCCGACTACCAGTGCCCTTCGTGCGGGCAGTCGTACCTGAGCGACCGCCCCATCATCTCGAAGTACCAGGGGCAGTTTCCGGGCGCCGTGAGATTCGTCACCAAGGACTACCCGCTGCAGCCGGAATGCAACCCGAACGTGCCGCGGGTGGTCCACCTCGCCGCCTGCGATGCCGCGGTGGCCGTGCGCCTGGCCAGGCAGAAGGGGAAGGGCGAGGCGCTCGAGGAGTACTTCTACACCCACCAGGCGATGCTGACGCCGATGAGCGTGCGAGAGTACGCCCAGACGATCGGCGGCGTGCAGGATTTCGACGCCCAGTACCAGCATGTGCTCGAGTCGGTCAAGACCGACGTCGGCCTGGGCAAGCTCCTCGGCGTCAAGGTGACGCCCACCTTCTTCATCAACGGGCGGAAGGTGGACGGCGGCCTCGCCCCGCAGGACATGGACCAGGCGATCGCGTACGAGCTGAAGAAGGCCGGCAAGATCAAGTAGACGAACGGAGAAGTGAGAACTGAGAACGTAGAAGTAGGAACGAAGAACGGAAAACGGAGGACGACCGTCAACGCTTGACGCTCGACGCTCCAACGCTGAACGCTCGACGCTCAACGGTCAACGCTGAACGCTCAACGCTCAACGGTCGACGCTCAACGCTAAACGGTTAACGGTAAACGCCCCCGATCCCTGCCAACAGTGCTAGCGATTGAAACCGAGAAGCTGACGAAGGACTACGCGCTGGGCTTCTGGCGCAAGCGCCCGTACCGGGCGCTCGACTGCCTGACGCTCGGGGTCGAGGCCGGCGAGATCTTCGGCTTCCTGGGGCCGAATGGCGCCGGGAAGACCACGACGCTGAAGCTGCTGATGCAGCTGGTGTTTCCGACCTCGGGCCGCGCGGCCATCCTCGGGCGGCCCGCCGGCGACGTCTCGGTGCGCGGCCGAATCGGCTATCTCCCTGAAAACCCGTACTTCTACGACCACCTCACCGCGGAGGAACTCCTCCTCTACTTCGGCAGGCTGTTCGGGCTCCCGGCGGCGGAGCGCGCGCGCCGAGCGGCCGCCCTCCTCGACCAGGTGGGCCTGGGCGGCGAGCGCCGGATGCCGCTTCGCCGCTATTCGAAGGGCATGCTGCAGCGCGTCGGCCTTGCGCAGGCCCTGCTGAACGAGCCGGAGGTCGTGTTCCTCGACGAGCCGATGTCCGGGCTCGATCCGATTGGCCGCCGCATGGTCCGCAGCCTGATCCTCTCGCTCCGCGACCGCGGGACGACGGTCTTCTTCAGCTCGCACATCCTCGCGGACGCCGAGGCGATCTGCAGCCGCGTGGCGATCCTCGCCGGCGGGCGCCTGCTCTCGACGGGGAAGCTGAGCGAGATGGTGGCGTTCGACGTCAAGGGCTGGGAAGTCGTGGTGGACCGGGTGCCGGACGCGGTCGCTGGCCGAGATTGGCCGGCCTCGCCACGAAGGTTCAGCGGATTGCCGACGCGCGCTTCTCGCTCGAATGCCCGGCGAGCGAGCGCCCCGACGCGCTCGTCGCGCGGCTCGCGACGCTCGGTGCCGAGGTCCTGTCGGTGAACCCGGTGCGCGAGACGCTCGAGGACGTGTTCATGCGGGAAGTGTCGCAGCACGGAAACGAGCGCGCCGGTATGATCCTCACTGCCGTCGCCCTCAGCGTCTTCCGCGAGTCGGTCCGCGACAAGGTGTTCTACAACCTGCTGCTGTTCGCGGTGCTGCTGGTCGCCGCCTCGTTCCTCATCGGCCAGCTGACCGCGGGCCAGGACCTGAAGATCATCAAGGACCTCGGCCTCGCGGCCACCTCGCTGTTCGGCCTGTTCATCGCGGTGTTCGTCGGCATCGGCCTCGTGTGGAAGGAAGTCGAGCGGCGCAGCGTCTACAGCCTGCTGTCGAAGCCGGTGCGCCGGTACCAGCTGGTTCTCGGGAAATACCTGGGCCTGCTGCTGACGCTGCTCGTCAACGTCGCGGTGATGGCCGGCGTCCTCTACGCGCTGCTCGCCTACATGGACTGGGTGCTGCCGGAGGCGATGCAAGCGCGCGGCGGAGGCGCCGGCCGCCGATCCGCGCGCTGCTCGCTGGCCCTCCTCCTGATCTTCGCGCAGCTGGCGCTCGTGACGGCGCTCGCGCTGTTCTTCTCGACCTTCGCCAGCCCGATGGTGTCCGCGGCGCTCACCTTCGGCCTCTACGTGATCGGCCACTTCAACGCGGACCTCAAGAACTTCGAGGCCATCGTGCCGTCGAAGGCCGTTGCCTGGGTGGCCCGATCGCTCTACTACCTGCTGCCGAACCTCGCGCCGTTCGACATCAAGGCCCAGGTCGTGCACGGGCGAACCGGTCGCCGCCGGCTACGTCGCCGTTGACGCTGGCGTACGGGCTCCTCTACGCCACGGTCCTGCTCGTGGCCGCCTGCGCCATCTTCAGCAGGCGGGACCTGAAGTGACGCCGCGCGGCCGCGCATCATCGGCGGCCCTCGCCGTCCTGCTCGTGGCGCTGCTTGGCGGCGCCGTCGGCCTCGAGGTCCTGCGCGACCGGTTCTACGGCGAGCCGGCCCCGTCGCGCGCCGTGCTCTACGTCCGCTCCGCGGAGGCGGTCAGGCGCATGGCGCTGTCGTACTCGCGCGGTGCTCGCCGACGTCTACTGGATCCGGGCGCTGCAGTACTACGGCGGCACGCAGGCTGGCGGCAGAGCGGCGCCAAGGACTACAGCCTGCTCTACCCGCTGCTCGACATCACGACGACGCTCGATCCCCGCTTCAAGCTCGCGTACCGGTTCGGCGCGATCTTCCTGGCCGAGAAGCTATCCCGGCGGCGCCGGCCGCCCGGACCTGGCGGTCGCGCTGCTCGAGAAGGGCTTCCGCGCCCAGCCCGGCCAACTGGCACTACCTGCAGGACATCGGCTTCGTCTACTACTGGTGGGTCGGCGACTACCGGGCGGCGGCCGGAGTGGTTCCAGAAGGCGTCGGAGATCCGGGGCGCGCCGTGGTGGCTGAAGTCGCTGGCGGCGGTGACGCTGGCCCAGGGCGGCGACCGTGCCAGTTCGCGGCTGTTGTGGCAGTCGCTGCTGGCGGGCGGCCGACAACGACTGGCTTCGGTAACAACGCCGCGCTAGCGGCTCCAGCAGCTCGACGCGCTCGACCAGATCGACCAGCTGCAGGCAGTCGTGCGGCTCTATGCCTCGCGCACGGGCACCTTCCCGGGATCGCTGCGACGTACTCGTCCGGGCCGGATACCTTCGCTGGGTGCCGGTCGATCCCGCCGGCACGCCCTACGCGGTCGATCCGAGCACGGGCGTCGTCTCGCTCGGCCCGGGCTCGCCGCTCTTCCCGCTGCCAACCGGGCAGCAAAGCATGCCCGCGACCCGCTGAGATCCCGATGCTCCTTGCTCTCGCCGGCCTCTTCGGCCTCGTCATCGGCAGCTTCCTCAACGTCTGCATCTACCGGCTGCCGCGCGATCAGTCGATCGTCTGGCCGGCCTCGCGCTGCACGACCTGCGGCCGCGCGCTGGCGTGGTACGAGAACATCCCCGTTCTGAGCTGGGCGCTGCTTCGCGGCCGCTGCCGCACGTGCGGCGAGCGGATCAGCGTGATGTATCCTGCCGTCGAGATCGCGACCGGCGCGATGTTCGTCGCGATGGTCGCGCACTTCGGCCCGACCCCTCTGTTTGCCGTGAGGACGCTCTTCGGCTGCGCGATGATCGTCCTGTTCGTCATCGATCTGCAGCACCAGATCCTGCCGAACGAGATCACCGTGCCCGGCATCGTCGTGGGCCTGGTCCTCAGCGTCTTCCTCGAGCCCGGCTGGCGCGCGGCGCTGATTGGGGCGATAGCAGGCGGCGGCTCGCTCTGGCTGATCGCCGCGTCGTACCAGTGGCTCCGCGGGAGGGAAGGGCTGGGCTTCGGCGACGTGAAGATGCTCGCGATGATCGGCGCGTTCCTCGGCTGGAAGCTGATGCTGCTGACGCTGGTGTTCGCGTCGTTCACCGGCTCGTTCGTCGCGCTGGCGCTGATGGCGGCTCGCCGCGCCGACTGGCAGTCGAAGCTCCCGCTCGGCACGTTCCTCGCGCTGGGCGCGCTGCTGGCCAGCGTCTTCGGCGACGCGGTCGTGGCGTGGTATCTGGGGTTTTATTGAGAGCGTCGACGCGTCGAACCGTTCGACCGTTGAGCGTTGGACGGGACGCTCAACGGTAGACGCTTAACGGTAAACGCTTGACGCTTGACGGTGAACGGTCAACGCTAGACGCCGTCCATGCCCACTTCCCAGTCCGCGTACCTGCTCGTCGGCCTGACCGCGCTCGTGGCCGCGCTCGTCGGGGTGCTGGCGTTCGCGGTGCTGCGCTTCGTCGGCGCCGCTCGCGACATGCGACAGCGGGGCCGCGAGTCCGACAGCGAGCGAGCGTTCGTGTCCGCCGCCCTGGAGGATGCGATCCGGAAGCTGCGCGACCAGGAGCGGGCGATGGCCGCGCGCGCGGCCAGCTCCGAGCGGCTCAGCGACGAGATCGTGTCGAGCCTCGCGTCCGGCCTCCTCGTCGTCGGCCTCGACGGCGAGGTGAAGATGCTCAACCCGGCCGGCCGCCGGCTGCTGCGCCTTCCCGCCCTCGCGCCGAACACCCGCCTGCGAACGCTGCTGGCCGAAACGCCGGGCATCGCGCAGGCGGTGGAGGAGTGTCTCGACTCCGGCAAGGCGGTCGTCCGGCGCTCGATCACCATTCGCCGGCCCGACGCCGGCGACCTGCACTTCGGCGTGACCGTCTCACCGCTGACCGATGACCGAGGCAACGGGCTGGGCGCCATCTGCCTCTTCTCGGATCTCACCGCGGTCGTCGAACTCGAGGAGCAGGTGCGGCTCAAGGAGAGCCTGGCCCGCCTCGGCGAGCTCACCGCCGGCCTCGCCCACGAGTTCCGAAACGGACTCGCGACGATCCACGGGTACGCGCGGTTGATCGATCCCGGGCAGGTCCCGCCGGAGTACGCGCCGTACGTCCAGGCGATCCGCGACGAGACCGATGGCGCTCGGGCGCGTGGTGAACAACTTCCTCAACTTCGCCCGGCCGGCGCAGCTCACGCTGGCGCCGACCGAGTTCGGCCAGATCGTCGCGAGCGCCGTGGACGAGATTCGGCCGGACATCGAGGCGCGGCGGCGGGTCGTTGACGGTGCCCGGGGAGTTCGCCCTGGTCGACGGCGACGAAGTGCTGCTGCGCCAGGCGTTCGTGAACCTGCTGCGCAATGCCGTGGAAGCGTGCGCCGCGGCGTCCATCGTTCCGAAGATCGCGATCGAATCGCACGTGGACGCCGGGCAGGGCGTGATGCGGGTGGCCGTCAGCGACAACGGCCCGGGCATCGACCCCGCCATGCGCGAGCGTGTCTTCCGCCCCTTCTTCACCACCAAGCCGCAGGGCATTGGCCTGGGGCTCGCGCTCGTTCAGAAGATCATCGTGACGCACAACGGCCGCATCTCGATCGCGAGTGCGCCATCCGGCGGCGCGTCGTTCCAGGTGGTGCTGCCGCTCGCCGTCCGGCGCTGACATTCCTGCGATCCCGCTCGCTTCGGCGCGTGGCAGTCCCTGCCACGTCAACACCCCGACCCGCTCCCTGCCTGCGGATCAACGCCGAAAAGCGTCGCCAACGCCAAGCCGGCCGCCGGTCCGTGCCTTGCACCCACGACCACCGGAGAGCGTGATGATGCGGAGAGCGGGCGTCGCGCTGTTGGAAGTGCTGGTGGCCCTGGCGCTGTTGACGGGCGTGATCGTCTCGCTCGCGGGGCTGTTCGGCATCGCGGCGCGATCCAACCGCGAGGCGCGCTGCGCGACCCGCATGTCGATCGCGGCGGCGCAGAAGATGGAGCAGCTGCGCGGGCTGTCGTGGGCGTTCGGCGAAGGCGGCGAAGACGAGGCCGACCTGTCCACCGATCTGAGCACCTGGCCGGAAAGCGCGGGCGGCAACGGTCTTCGCCCCTCACCGGGCGGGACCTTGACATCGGACGTGCCCGGCTACGCGGATTACCTGGACGACCAGGGCAACTGGGTGGGGAACGGGGCCGCGCCGCCGGGCGCCGCCGTGTACACGCGGCGCTGGTCGATCGAGCCGCTCGCCGACAGCCCGCTCGACACCCTGGTGCTGCGCGTCGTCGTTGTTCTCACCGCGGCCGCGAGATCGCGGCCACCGGGCGCGGGCCGCGACCCGGCCGTCGTGCTCACCACCGTGCGGTCGCGGAGGAGCCGATGAAGGCCCAGGCAGCTGGATTCGCCCTGCTCGAGGTCCTGGCGGCCACCGCGATCGTGCTGATCCTCGCGGGCAGCCTGCTCGCGGTCACCTTGCCCACTCATGCCGGCTTTGCGAGGGAGCCCGCTGCCAACGACGTGCAGGACCGCGTGCGCACCGCCGCGCAGTCCTTGCGGCAGGAACTCCTGGAGGCGGGCAGCGGACCGGCCGCGCCGTCCGGCGGCCTGCCCCTCGGCCTGTTGGTGCCGCCGGTCTTGCCGTACCGCATCGGCCTCCGCCTCGCGGACCCGCCGGGCACGTTCCGGCACGATCTCATCACCGTCGTGTCCTCCTCGCCCGGGGCGGCGGCCACGACCATCGCCGCGGACTTCCAGGGCAGCGTCGGCATCGTCACGGTGAACACCCCACCCGGGTGCCCACTTGGTCACCCGTCGTGCGGCCTGGAGCCAGGGATGGGCGTCCTGCTGCTCGACCAAAGCGGACAGGCGGACTACTACGGCGTCTCGGCGGCCGTCGGGAACCTCGTCACGCTCGCGGCCCGCGGCCCCGCCACCGGGCGTCGCTATGCAGCCGGTGCGCGCCTGGTCCCCATCGACGTCTCGACGTACTACATCCGCCCTTCAGCCGGCAGCGACGGACCGCAACTCGCGCGCTACGACGGGAACGCGTCGGACTTGCCGTTTGTCGACCACCTCGTGGAGCTTGCGGTCGAGTACTACGGCGACCCTCAGCCGCCGCGCCTTCGCGTGCAGGCAGGGGCACTCGGCGAGGCGATGACCTACGGCCCTACGCCGCCGCCGGTCGGCGAAGACGACGAGCGCGACAGCTGGGGAGCGGGGGAGAACTGCGTCGTTTCCGCCGCCGGCGCGCCTCGCGCTCCGCGGATGCCGGAGCTTGGGGCAGCCGCGTCGTCGCTTCAGCACCTGGCGCCGGACAGCCTCACGGACGGCCCCTGGTGTCCCGATGCCGAAGCCGTCAACCGGTTCGACGCGGACCTGCTCCGCGTTCGCAGGGTACGCGTGACGCTCCGCGTGGAAGCGTGGCTGGATGCGATGCGCGGCAGCGACCCGCGACTGTTTTCGCGGCCTGGCCACTCGCCGGGAGGCGGCCGACTCGTTCCGGACGAACGCATCGTGTTCGACGTCGTCCTCCGCGCGCCGGGAGGATCGCGATGAAAGCCCTGCTTGCCGTGCGAGGTGTCGGCGCGAGGCCCCAGCTTTGCAAGGCGAAGAGGTGTGGGGCAAAGCTCCAGCTTTGCCGCTGGACAGGGTGTGGCGCAAAGCTCCAGCTTTGCCGTGCGAAGAGGTGTGGGGCAAAGCTCCAGCTTTGCCATGAGGTCGCGCAACGGTGTCGCCCTCGTGATGGTGCTGGGCGCCATGGTCCTGCTGTCGGCGATGGGGCTCGCTCTCGTGCTGCTCGCGATGTCGCAAACGCTCGCGGCGGGGAACGAGAGGCGCGCCAACACTGCGCTGTATGCGGCAGAGGCGGGGCTGGAGCGGGCGCTCCCGGACCTGTTGAAGGCACCGGAGTGGGACGCCGTCTTGGACGGCCGAGTGCGTTCCGGTTTCACGGACGGGTCGCCCGGCGGCACCCGCGAGCTGCCCGGTGGCATCCGCGTCAATCTCGAGCAGGTGGTGGCACTCGCCAACTGCGGGGCCGTTGCGGGGTGTACGGACTCGCAGATGAACGCGGTGACGACGGAGCGGCCATGGGGACCGAACAATCCGCGTTGGCGGCTCTTTGCCTACGGTCCGCTCGCCGGGCTGATGCCCGACGGCGGCCTTCTGCCACCGGCCGAATACGTGGTCGTGCTCGTCGCGGACGATCCTGCGGAGGCGGACGGCGATCCGCTTCGCGACGGCCGCGCCGGCACGAGCGCCGGGGCCGGCGTGGTGCAGGTGCGTGCCGAGGCATTCGGGCCGGACGCCGCGCACCGGGCGATCGAGGTGATGGTGGCCCGCGGCGTTGCTGGCGCGGAGGCCGCTGGATACGCGGGGCAGCGCGGACAGGGAAGCACCGGCGGAAGGTCTGCGGCGAACGCCGTGCAGGTGCCGGGCAGTGCGCTCTCGCGTTCGGAAATGACCATGGAAGGAGGATTCACCCGGCGATGATCTGCAGATGGCCCTTTTTGTTCGCCGCTGCCGCGCTCGCGCTTAACGCGCGGCCCGCAAGTGGCCAGTTGGACCTGCTGCTTCCGCTCAAGGTCACTCAACCGAACGTCGTGTTGGCGCTTGACCTCTCGAGCCGCATGCAGCGCGACGGCCTCGAGGCCTATCTCGACCCGATCGTCTACGAACGCACGCGCGAGCCCTTCGAGGCGTCGCTCGGCGTGGATGATTCCAACGCGGCGCGCGCCTACCGGCGCCGTTACGCCGGCTTGATTTGGCAGGCGCCGGATGGGGCGCCGCGCGCTGTGTGCCGCCGCGTCGAGGCCGTCGGCGACTTGGCGCCCGGGTTCGATCAGCTCGATGGCCGGACGCGGTTGGGGCGGGTGCGAACCGCCGTCGCCCGGGTGATCGACGGGAACGGGCAATCCGTTCGTTTCGGTCTGCTGGGGTCTCGCCAGGCGGCGCCACACCTGGACATCGACTCCTGGCCGGCGATTCTGACCGACTCACCCGATTCCGTGCAGCCGACGGACACGGACGTCCCGGGTCAATGGCGCGCCGGTTTGCCGATCGTGAGCGGCGCTGGCGCGGGGGTGCCGGGAGGCACGGTGCTCGTTCCTGCAGATTCGTCCACGGGCAACGCGGAACTGCGCCGGTTGCTCGCGAGGCGCCCGGGGACGACGGGGGCACTGCTGCCCGCGGGCTGGGATGGCCCGGCGACGGTCGATGCCCCTTTGGGGCTGCTGCTCGATGATGTGCGGACCGAAACAGCGAGGCTGATCACCGCGGACGATACGTGTCGGAACACGGTGGTGGTGCTGATCGCCTCTGGTGGAGATCCGTCGCTCGGCCCTTCTGCGCTTGGCGACAAGGCCGCCTCGTTCCTCGCGCTGGGGGGGCGGCGTGTCCCTGTCTACGTCGTGGCGATCGCTCCCGCCCCAGGAGAGGCGGAGCAGCTGCGGGAGGTGGCCGCCCGCAGCGGCGGGCAGTACGTGGAGATTCGGCCGGAGACATTGGAGCGGGTGCCGGCGTCCGATCCGGTCCCGGAGATCGTCCGTGCGCTCCACGACGCCGTGCAGCACGCGTTTGCGGCATTCTCGGATTTCAACCTCCCTCCATCAGCCGACCAGCCGTACGGGCCGCCGTCCTACTTTCCAACCGTCGGCCCGGTGGTGGGCACCGTGAACCTCGTGAATGCTGTGGATGCGGGCGGCAACCTCCTGCCGTCCACGCGCGTCCTCGGACCGGCGGGACAGGCTGTGCCTCAGCCTTCGAATGTTCTTCTCACGGCTGGCTTCGACCTTCCCGGATTTCGTGGACGCCTGTCGGCGTTTCGCGTGTACCGGCCCGTCGCTGACTCCACCCGGGTGACCGGCTACCGCTTCTCGTCGGATGGCACGCGCCTGTGGACCGCCCATGCGCCGCCCGTCGATCAACGCAACGTGTACACCGTTCTGCCCGGCACGGGTCTCGTCGCGTTCCGATCGGCCAATGCCGCGGCGCTCGCACCGTTCCTCGGCGTATCCGACGCGGCAGCGCTCATCGACGCCGTGCGCGCACTCCCGCTCGGTCCCAGCCTCAACTCGACGCCGGCACTGCTCGAACCCCCATCGGCCCGCTTCGCAGACCCAGCCTACCTCGAGTTCGTTGATACCCACCGAAACCGGCGCAGCCTCGTCTTCGCCGGCGCAGACGACGGGATGATGCATGCGTTCGACGCGCGCACAGGTATCGAGGTGTGGGCGGTCGTGCCGTTCAACCTGCTGCCAAAGCTCCGGCGCCTGCCCGAGGGTATGCCTCTCGACGCCTTTCCCTACTTCGTCGAGGGCAGCCCCCGGCTGGCGGACGTCAAGGTGTCAGGTGCCTGGCGGACCTACCTGGTCTTCGGTGAAGGCCCCGGGGGGACGTTCTACCAGGCCTTCGACGTCACCCTGGACGGCATCGCTGCGAGCATCCCTGCCGACGCCGACCCCGTGCCTGCCCTGGTCGGCTGGTTCGGAGACCCCCGCCGGGTTCCGTTCGTATGGAGCTTTCCGCGGTACGAGCACTTCGACCCCGCTCTTGCGCCGTCGGGAGACTTGTCTGGATCGTCCACGAATGCAGAGAAGAGCGTGGGCGAGACCTGGTCCACGCCAGCCGTCGGCCGGGCAGGAGGAGCCGCCGCGTCGTTTGTCGCGGTCGTCGGCTCGGGCCCGTTTCCACACACCCGTGAGGAAGCGCCGCAACGCGCAGGAACCACAGCCGGCACCCGCGTGTACATGATCGAACTCTCCACCGGCACCCTCCTGGACAGCCGGGACGTGGGAAGCGACGGCGTCGCCGAGGATCAGGACGTCTGCCCGTCCGGGGGCTGTTCCCGGTTGAAGAACGCGGTCCAGTCGGATCCCGTCGCGGAACAGGATGACGCCGGGACAATCGTGTCGGTGTACGCCGGGGACCTGGACGGACGCCTGTGGCGCTTCGACCTGTCTGCGACGCCGTCCGCCGGGTTTGCGGGCGCGCCACGGCTCTTGTTCTCGGCAGGCGGGGACCAGCCGATCTTCGGCAGTATCGCCAGGCTTGCGGGCAGCGCCGGACAGTCGTACCTTTTCTTCGGGACGGGCAGTGACCAGCTGCCCAGGGGACCGGCGGCGGGCTACCGCCTGCTGGGCGTTGCCGAATCGGCCTCGGGGGTGACCGTTCGCTTCGAGCGGCTCCTCAGGACCATGGCCGCTGACGGCGTGAGTGAAGGCCTGGTCGGCGCCCCCGTCGTGGGCGGGGCGGTCGTCTTCTTCACCACGGTCGCGACCGGTCGCGGAGGCTGCGGTCCTCCCGAGTCGAGCCTCTACGCGCTTACCGTCTCCGGTGGCGTCGCCTACGACGCGAATGGCGACAACCGCAGGGACGCGGGCGACACGGCCGTGGTGTCGAGGCTGCGGCTCGGGCGGGCGAGTGCCCCGGTGGTCGCGGATCGCCATGTCATTGTGGCCACGGGCGACCGCGTGCAGGTCTACGGCGACCCGGACGGGTTCGCGGCCGGGGCCTCCCCGGCGGGACTCCGCATCCTGTCGTGGAGGGAAATCAGGCTGCCCTGAAGGCCGAGGGGCGTCGGGCCGATACGAGTACCGAGTGAGTGTCGGGTCAAGCCGACGGCGGGGAACAACATGAAACCAGCACCCATCGCGTGGAGTCTCGTTGCGGTCTTTCTGCTCGGGGGGACCCTGGCGCGAGCGCAGTCGCTCGCCGACGTGGCCAAGAAGGAAGAGGAGCGCCGGAAGGCCGCCAAGGCGCCGTCGAAGGTCTACACCAACGACGACTTGAAGACGTATCCCACGCCGGCGCCGGCGCCGGCGTCGGCGCCGACCCCTGCGACCGGCGCAACAGAAGGCCAGCCTGCGGCTAATCCAGGAGCGCCGCCCCCGGTGCCTGCCCCGGGCGACCCGGCAACCGGGGCAGCGCCGAAAGCTGCCGCTCAGGAGCAGCCGAAGGACGAAGCGTACTGGAAGGGCCTGATGTCGGCGGCCCGTACGAAACTCGAGCGCGACGAGTCGTATCTCGAAGCGCTGCAGACGCGGATCAACTCGCTCACGAATGACTTCTACTCGCGCGACGACCCCGCGCAGCGTGCGGTGCTCTGGACGCAGCGCACGAAAGCGCTCGAGGAGATGGAGCGCCTGAAGAAGGACATCACGGACGGCAAGGCGAACATCGTCAAGATCCAGGATGATGCCCGCAAGGCGGGCGTTCCGGCGGGCTGGCTCCGTTGAGCGCAGACAGCGGCAAGGGTGGGGCGAGGCTGCCGCTTCGCCCGCCCGCCCCCGGGGCCCCCGTGCTCATCGTAGAGGATCGGGATTCGCTCCGGACCATGCTTCGCCGCGCCCTCGAGTCGCATGGCCACACCGTTGTCGAAGCGGCCGACCAGCCGGCGGCCGAGCAACAACTCCTCCTATCCGCTCCCGGCCTCGTGCTGTCCGACCTCCGCCTCCCGAAAGGCGACGGGTTTGGCGTGATCCGGGCGGCGAAGGACCACGACCCCGAGTTGCCCGTCATCGTGATGACCGCCTACGGCAGCATCCAGGATGCCGTCCTGGCGATGAAGCAGGGCGCGCTCGATTTCCTCGCGAAGCCGGTCGACCCGGATCACCTCCTGCTGCTCGTCGAGCGCGCGCTCGCCCGGCGCAACCTCGTCGCGGAGTATCTCCTCCTCAAGGAGGAACTGGCCACCCATCGGAGCCTGCCGGAGATCGTCGGCGACGCCCCGGCGCTCAGGCAGGTGTCGCTCGCGCTGCAGCGCGCGGCGGCCGGCGAGACCACCGTGCTGCTCGAGGGAGAAAGCGGGACCGGCAAGGAGCTGTTCGCGCGGGCGCTGCACGCGTTGAGCGCGCGCAAGGACGGGCCCTTCGTGGCGATCAACTGCGCCGCCATCCCAGAGGCACTCCTCGAAACCGAGCTGTTCGGCCATGAGAAGGGCTCGTTTACGGGGGCGTTGGCGCGCAAGCTGGGGAAGCTCGAGGTGGCGCACCGCGGCACGATCTTCCTGGACGAGATCGGCGACCTGTCGCTTCCGCTTCAAGCGAAAGTCCTGCGGGCCGTCGAGGAGCGCGAGTTCGAGCGGGTAGGGGGGACGTCCACGATCCGGGTGGACGTGCGCGTCGTGTCGGCGACGAACCGCAACCTGCGCGCGGCTGTCGCGGCGCGTCGATTCAGGGAGGACCTCTTTTTCCGGCTCTCGGTCTTTCCGATCGTCATCCCACCGCTGCGGGAACGGCGGGAGGATGTCCTGCTGCTCGCACGGCACTTCGTCACGCGCTTCTGCCGGGAACTGAAGAAGCCGGTCATGTCGCTCTCGGACAGCGCCCGCGAGGCGCTGCTCGGTCATGCGTGGCCGGGAAACGTCCGCGAGCTGCAGAACTGCATCGAGCGAGCCGTGATTCTCTCCGACGACGAGACGATCCACCGCCGGCACCTGAATCTCGAGGCGCCGGACGCTGTCGTCGCGCTTTCGGATCCCTGGGATCGGATCGACTTGACGGGCACGCTGACCGATGCCGCACGCCGTGTGGTCGCGGAAGTCGAGTGCCGGAAGATCAGGCAGGCGATGAGCGAGGCGGGCGGCGACCTCGGACGCGCGTCCGAGATCCTGGGGATTCCCTACCGCGCCCTGCTGGCAAAGGTCAAGGAACACGAACTGACGTCCGCGCAGCCGTGAGCGTGGCTGCGACAGCTACCGGCTGCCAATCTTCTTCAGCGCCGCCGTCAATTCCCTCGCGCTGACGTCGTCCACGATCGCGGTCGTCCCGATGCCGGTCGGCAGGACGAAGTGCAGGCGGCCGTCGGCGACCTTCTTGTCCCGCCTGATCGAGTCGAGCAGATCGGGGAGGGGAAGATCCGCGACCGGGGGTAGCGGGCCGAGTTGCATGATCAGTCCGCGGAGGGCCGCCTGGTCTTCCGGCCGGAGCAAGCCGCGCGCGGCGGCCACCTCCGCTGCCACCAGCATTCCCCAGCCCACCGCCTCGCCGTGGCGGAAGCGCCGGTAGCCGGTGACCGCCTCGATCGCATGCCCCGCGGTATGGCCGAAGTTGAGCACCCGGCGCGGCCCCGACTCCCGTTCGTCGGCCGAAACGATCGCCGCCTTGATCGCGCAGCAATCCGCGATGACCGGGCCGATCACGTCCGGACGCCCGTCGGTGAGCTGCGGCACGAGGCGCTGCAGCCGGCCGAACAGCTCCGCGCTGCAAGCGAAGCCGTACTTGATGACCTCGTAGAGGCCCGCGCGGTACTCGCGCCTGGGCAGCGTGGAGAGGACTGCGCAGTCGGAGACGACGATCGCTGGTGGGTAGAACGCGCCGACCAGGTTCTTGCCCGCGGCGAGGTTTACCCCGACCTTGCCGCCGACCGACGCATCCACCTGCGCGAGCAAGGTGGTCGGCACCTGCACGAGCGGCAGGCCGCGCAGGAAGGTGGCGGCAGCGAAACCCGCCATGTCGCCGATGACGCCGCCCCCGAACGCGATGACCACGGAGTGGCGATCGGCTTCCGCCCGAACGAGCGAGTCGTAGATGCGGGTGACCGTGGCGAGGTTCTTGTGGCGTTCGCCGTCCGGCACGAGAATCGCGACGGCGCCGGGGAGGGCGCGCTGCACGGTCTCGCCGTGAAGCCGCCAGACGAGGGGGTTCGAGACGACGAACCGGCGCGCCCCCAGGCCGCGTTCGTCGAGGAGGCGCCGCAAGCCGCGGGCGATGCCCTCGCCGATGAGGACAGGGTACCGTCCGGCCGTGGTGAGAACCTCAATCGTCGCGGGTATCATGGAGCAACCGGCTCGTCCATCCTGTCGTTGTAGGATACACTGGATGGTTTGACGGCGTGCCGAATTGGGCGCCTTCGGGCGTTCGGCGGCCAAACCAGGCGTGCGGGCAGCGCGCCCAACCCCGGGGAACGACGATGGCAAAGAGCGGTGAGGGCAACGAGGGCTTCGTCACGGAAATCACGCCTCGCTCCGAGGACTTCTCGCGGTGGTACACCGACGTGGTCCGGAAGGCCGAACTGGCGGACTACTCCCCGGTCAAGGGATGCATGGTCATCCGCCCGTATGGCTACGCCATCTGGGAGTTGATCCAGCAGGGCCTCGACCGCCGCATCAAGGCGACCGGGCACGTGAACGCCTACTTCCCGCTGTTCATCCCGAAGAGCCTGCTGACCAAAGAGGCGGATCACGTCGAGGGGTTTGCGCCGCAGGTCGCGTGGGTGACCAAGGGAGGCGACGAGGAACTGGAGGAGCCGCTCGTCGTGCGGCCGACATCCGAGGCGATCATCGGGACGATGTACGCCAAGTGGATCCAGTCCTGGCGCGACCTGCCGGTCCTGATCAACCAGTGGGCGAACATCGTCCGCTGGGAGAAGGTGACGCGCCTGTTCCTCCGGACGACCGAGTTCCTCTGGCAGGAAGGGCACACCGCGCACGAGACGGAGGCCGAGGCGCAGGAAGAGACCCTCAAGATCCTGAGCCTCTACCAGGAGTTCGTCGAGACCGAACTGGCCATCCCCGTCCTTGCGGGCGTCAAGAGCGACACGGAGAAGTTCGCTGGCGCCTCGAAGACGTACTCGATCGAAGCGCTCATGGGCGACGGGCGCGCGCTGCAGGGTGGCACGTCTCACAACCTGGGACAGAACTTCGCGAAGGCATTCGGTATCCAGTTCCAGGCGAGGGACAAGTCGCTGCAGTACATCTGGGGGACGTCGTGGGGCATTACCACGCGCCTCATCGGCGCGCTCGTGATGACGCACGGCGACGAGAGCGGGCTGATCTTCCCGCCGCGCATCGCGCCCTACCAGGTAGTGATCGTGCCCATCCCCCGCGGCAACTGGCGGGAGACCGTGCTGCCGCACGCGAAGGCGATTGCCGACGACTTGATCGCGCACGGCGTCCGCGTGATGCTCGACGACCGCGATGCCTACACGCCGGGCTGGAAGTTCTCGGAGTGGGAAATGCGCGGCGTGCCGCTGCGGCTGGAGATCGGCCCGAAGGACATCGAGAAGGGGCAGGTGATGCTCGCGCGCCGCGACACACGCGAGAAGCTGCCGACGCCGCGCGAAGGTCTGACGGCCCGCATCGTGGAACTGCTGGACACCATCCAGCAGAATCTCTTCGCCCGGGCGTTGGCCTTCCGCGAGGAGCACACGACCGAGGTGTCGACCTTCGACGAGTTCAAGCAGGTGCTGGAAGGCCGGCCCGGGTTCGTCGTGGCGGGGTGGTGCGGCAGCGCTGAGTGCGAGGCGCAAATCAAGACCGAGACGCAGGCGACCATCCGGAACCTGCCGCTCGAGGACAGCGCCGGCGGCGAGTGCGTCCGCTGCGGCAAGCCGAGCATCGCCCGCGCGCGCTTCGCCAAAGCGTACTAGAGGGCGGATTTGAACTTGGCGTCCAAGTCGTAAGGCAAGGAGCTTGGCACCAGATCCGATATCCCGACGTTCAACGCCGAGACGCAGAGGACGCGGAGATTGTCTTGATGGTTCGAACGAGCGTTGGGCGGCGAAGCAGGCACGTCGCCCTGTCCAGGTGTTTCTCTGCGCTCTCCGCGCCTCTGCGGTGAATCTCCCGTCGTTCGTCTGCTGCCTTGAACGTCTCTATCGCGGCGGACCGATCAGGTCGATCGCCGCGTCGGGCCAGCGAGCGCGGATCTGGCGCACGACCGCCTGGCGCTCGGTGAGCTTCTCCCGCGCGGCGATCGCGCGAAAGGCCGTTGCGAGGTGCTGCCGCCACCACGCGGATTCAGATGGCGGGCGGGAGCCAGGTGCGTCGTGGGCCGACAGCCGCGCGAACGCCGCGGCGATCGCCTCCAGGCACGACCGATCCCCAATCGCTTCGAGGGCGCGCAACATTTCCACCGGCGCCGGCGCGCCGCTTTCAATCGTCTCCCGCAAGTCGTACAGCGCGACGCGGCTTCCCCGATCTGCGAGCGCCAGGTGCGCGGCCGCCCGGGCCGTCATCCACGCAATCCGCTGCGCCGGGTCACTCGCCGCCGCCGCCTCTCGCTTCCTCACCGATTCGACCAGGCGATGCAGGATGGGGAGCGAGACCTCCGCGGCGCCGGCCGTGATCCAACGGCGCAGAGTTTCCGGATCGTCGGGCAGCGTTCCCTCCGAGGCGGCCTGGAGCGCGGCGGG
Organism: uncultured Acidobacteriota bacterium; assembly: GCA_963724775.1. GTDB lineage: Bacteria > Acidobacteriota > Vicinamibacteria > Vicinamibacterales > Fen-181 > CAVRWB01. Next base: position 536,643 of record CAVRWB010000001.1, on the reverse strand, counting down.
CGGCGCGATCTCCGCGTCGGGGCCTGTCGGGCCGACCGCCCCGCGAATCGCGGCGCTCGGGTCGTCCTTCAGCTTGCGCCACACGGGAGCCGTCACGCGCTGGGGCAGAGCCTGCAGTGCCGAGAGCGCGGCAAGGCGGGCGTGATCCGGGCGGGCGGAATCGAGGGCAACGGCAGTGAGCCGGTCGAGGACGGCGTCGCCGCGAGTCGAGTCGAGGGCAGCCCGGAGGACGGCGGCCGCGGGCATCGCGAGCGCGGCGTCTTCACCCGTCAGCGCGGCGAGCGCGGGTTCGATGGCCCTCGGGTCGCCCGTTGCCTCGAGGGCACCGAGCGCCGCAATGCGGACGGCCGGTGAGGGCCCGGATTCCAGGACGCGCAGCAAGCCCTCCACCGCGCGGGTACCGATGACCGACAGCCGGGCCGCGGCCGCCTGGCGCGCGACTTCGTCGCCTGCCTGCAAGTCGCGCAGCAAGCCGGCTACTTCCTGGGCGCTTGACCGCTTGATGACCACGGAGGGTAGCTTACCGCAAATGAGCGGACCGCAAACCTGGAGCTTTGCGCCGCATCTACGACTGACCTCTGCCCGCACGCCGGCAGGCACGAGGCCTGCCCTACGGTTCGAATGAGGGGAGATCCCGGGTTGGCCTATGCGGGGTCCGCATCGGCAGCTCCGCGCTTCCTCTTCTTCCCGAAGATGAAGGCGATGACGATGCTAATCAGGTAGAGGCCGATCATCGGCGCCGCGAACAGCGTCTGCGTGAGCATGTCGCCGCTCGGCGTGATGACGGCCGCGGCGATGAAGATGATCAGGATGGCGTACTTGAAGTTCCGCACGAGGAAGCGGCCCGTGACGATCCCCATGCGCGCGAGCGAGTAGACGACGGCCGGCATCTGGAAGACGAGCCCCATGCCGAGCAGCATCTTCACGTAGAGGCTGAAGACCGGATCGATGCGCGGGAGGAACGTCAGCTTGTCGTTCGCGAAGCTGGCGAAGAACCGCCACATCCACGGGAAGAGCAGGTAGTGCGTGAACGCCGCGCCGCCGAGGAAGCCCACCGTCGCCAGGACGATGAACGGGATCGCGAGCTTCTTCTCCTTCGCGTAGAGCCCGGGCGCGATGAACAGCCACACCTGCCAGAGCACCACCGGCATCGCGATGAAGATCCCCGCCAGCAGCGCCATCCACAGGTAGAGGATGAACGCTTCGGTCGGCTCGTTGTACACGAGGGCGCTGCCCTTCGGCAGCAGCGCGTACAGCGGGTCCATCACGAAGTGGTAGATGCGATCGACGAACGCGAACGCGATGAGGCAGCCGACCGCGACGGCGGACACGGCGATGATGATTCGCTTCCGGAGCTCGTCGAGGTGCTCCAGGAACGTCATCTTCGCGCCGGCCGCGTCGTCGTCCGGCTCTGCCCAGGGGTCGTCCTCGGCGGCTTGCGCCGACTGGGTCCGGCCGCGGAAGGGAACGAGTGCCATCAGCCCTGCCGAGCTTCGTGGGCGGCGCCGGTTTCGTGGGCGACACCGGTTTCGGGGGCGGCGCCGGTCCCTGGGGTCACGACCGGTTCGACGCTCGGAACCGGGTCGGCCGCGACGGTGTCATTGGGCACGGCAGAAAGCGGCGTGGTAGCAGTGGCGGCGGGAAGCGGGGCCGAAGTAGTTTTCTGCCGCTGCTCGTCGACGCGGATTTCTTCCTCGAGGGTATTGCGCAGCTCGTTCGAGGCGCGCTTGAACTCGGCGATGCTCTTGCCCAACGATTTGCCGAGCTCCGGCAGCTTGCGAGGCCCGAAGATGATCAGCGCGATCACGAAGATGATGATCAGCTCGGGCATGCCGATAGAACCAAACATGGCGCGACCTCTCTCAGTCCTCAGTCCCGGGAAACGGTTCAGGCAGCGGCGCCCGCGCGGGGGAGACGCCCGCGTCTGGCGGCGCAGCGTCCGCTTGTTGGCACAAGGACTCGCTTCGCTGTGATGCGGGAACCTCTCCCGGCATTATAGGAGTGGCCTCGATCGAGGGTCAAGCGCCGGGCCGTCTCCAGGCGGCCCGAACTCTTTGCAGCACAGGAAGTTATCTGTTAGCATCGATTCCATGCGCAAGTATGGGGCGTTTTCGATTGCCGCGTTCGCGATCGTCGTGTCGGCGCTGGTCGGCGGCTTCTTCGGCCGTAGCGCTTTCGCCACCGATGAGCGTGTTTCCGATTTCCGGGTCTACACCTCCGCGCTCAACGCGGTGGAAGCGAACTACGTCGACAAGGTCGATTCCGCGCGCCTGGTCTACCGGTCGATCGACGGAATGCTCCAAACGCTGGATCCGCACTCGACCTTCATGGATCCGGCCGTCTACAAGAGCATGCGCGAGCGGCAGGAGGGGCATTACTACGGTCTCGGCATCTCGATTGTCGTCGTGGACGGCGACATCACCGTCGTGTCCCTCTTCGAGGGATCGCCCGCCTACAAGAAGGGGATCCGCCGCGGCGACGTCATCGCGAAGATCGCCGGCGAGGACGCGAAAGGCTGGACGAGCGACCAGGCGGTGAAGAAGCTGCGCGGCCCCAAGGGCACGACGGTGCACGTCTCCCTGAAGCGCTCGGGGTACGAGCAATTGATCGAAGTCGACGTTCCGCGCGACGAGATCAACATCCCCTCGATTCCGGCGCAGTTCATGGTGGACGGCCAGACCGGCTACGTGCGGCTCCAGGATTTTGCAGAGAACACCGACCGCGACCTGTCCGTATCGCTGCGCGACCTGTCGGGCCGTGGGATGAAGCGCCTGATCCTCGACTTGCGGGGGAACCCGGGCGGTCCACTCGACCAGGCGATCAAGGTCTCCAACAAGTTCCTCCCGCAGGGCGCCCTGATTGTGTACACGCGCGGCCGCGTGCCGAATTCCGACCAGGACTACCTGGCAACCGAGCGCACCGAGTACACCGAGATCCCGATCATCGTCCTGGTGAACCGCAGCAGCGCGAGCGCGTCGGAGATCGTGAGCGGTGCGCTGCAGGACCACGACCGCGCGCTGATCGTCGGCGAGACGACGTTCGGCAAGGCGCTGGTGCAGTCGGTCTACCGGATCTCCGACAACGCCGGCCTGGCGCTGACCACGGCCCGCTACTACACGCCGAGCAAGCGCCTGATCCAGCGGCCGTGGGACGGGACGTTCGACGAGTACCTCACGTACACGATTCGCGACCAGACGCCCAACAAGCCGCACGGCCCCAACGACCTGCGCTACACCGACGCCGGGCGGAAGGTATACAGCGGCGGCGGCATCGAACCGGACAAGCGGCTCGATGGCCCCATCGAAGGCTTCAACCCGACGCGGTTCGGGCGGACGCTCTACGCGCGGCAACTCTTCGACAACTACGCCGAGAAGTACGCGGCCGAGGGCGACACGCGCATCGCGCCGCGCCCCGACCAGAAGCGGGTCATCAAGGGCTTCGTCGTGGACGACGCGACGCTCGAGGACTTCAGGGGATACCTGAAGGCGCAGAAGGTCAAGATCGACGACGCCGCCTTCACGAAGGACGCGGAGTTCATGAAGGCGATGATCCACTACAGCATCGACCTGGCCCTGTTCGGCGTCTCGGAGGCGCGCAAGAACCTCTTCGTCCGGGATCCCCAGGCGCAGTTCGCCCTGCAGCTGTTCCCGGAAGCGGCGCAACTCGCTCAGCTCCGCCGGGCCAAGGCGTCGCCGGGCGGGAACTAGGGACTCTGATGGCTCTCGGCTTTGGGCTCTTGGCTTTCGGCTTAGAGCCTAGAGCCCAGAGCCTAAAGCCGCAATTCGTGGTGTCCTTTCGGTCGCTTGCCACAAGAGCTTGCACTTGTTAGACTGACCCACAATCAAAGTGCCGAGTTGCGGGTGCCGAGGGCCGAGCATGAGACATGGCCTTTCAGTGCCGGCATGTCGACCCGGATCCTGGCACTCGGCACACACCACTCGCTAAACGGGACATGTTCCCAGCCGCTCGAGCAGGCAGGTCCTGGACCCGTCTCGCGCGGCTGTTTGTGTCTGGCGGTGACAGGGGTCGTTGATGCGTCTGCAGAAGCTCCAGATCTCCGGGTTCAAGTCCTTTTCCGACCGCTCCGAGCTGGCATTCGACCGGGGCGTAACGGCCATCGTGGGCCCGAACGGGTGCGGCAAGAGCAACGTCGCGGACGCGATTGTCTGGGTGCTCGGCGAGCAGAGTGCAAAGAGCCTGCGCGGCGACCAGATGCAGGACGTGATCTTCAATGGCAGCGAGGCCCGCAAGCCGACGGGCGCCGCCGAAGTGCGCCTCATGCTCTCCGGGGTCACGAGCCTGGCCGCCGTCGCCAAGCCGGCGGGGGAGCCGGCCGAGCCCGACGACATCGAGCCGCCAATCGTGCGCGACGTGGAGGTGACCCGACGCCTGTACCGGTCCGGTGAGAGCGAGTACCTGATCAACGGCGAGCAGGTCCGCCTCAGGGACGTCCACGAACTGCTGATGGACACGGGGTTGGGGGCGAAGGCCTACGCGATCATCGAGCAGGGCAAGATCGGGCAGATCCTCAGCTCGCGCCCAACCGACCGGCGCCAGTTGATCGAGGAAGCCGCCGGGGTCACCAAGTACAAGGCGCGCCGGCGCGCGGCCGAACTGAAGCTCGAAGCCGCGCAGCAGAACCTCACGCGCATCGACGACATCATCTTCGAGGTCGAGAAGCAGCGCGCCGCGCTCAAGAGGCAGGCGGCGAAGGCCCGGCGCTACAAGCGCCTGCGTGACGAGCTGCGGCGCTGGGAAAAAGTGCTCTTCGCGCGGAAGTACCGCGTGCTGGCCGAAGCGATCGAAGCGGCGCGCGCCGCCCTCGCCGGCAGGCGTGCGGAGGAGACCGCGGCCGCCGCGCGCCTCGCGGCCGCCGACGAGGACCTGGCGCGCACGCGCATCGAGCTGGCGCAGGCGGAAGCCCGGGCCGGCTCGCTCCGCGAGGCCGCGCACGCGCGCGAGATGGAGATCGACCGCCGGCAGAACCAGATCACGTTCAACCAGCAGCAGCTCGAAGGCCTCGAGCAGCGCAGCGCCGAGATCGCCGACGAGGTGAGCGCGCTCGACGGGCGGCGCGAGCCGGCTCGCCAGGCGCTCGAGGAGCGCCGCGACGCGGCCGCGCGGGCGGCCGTCGAGCGCGAGGACGCCGCGGCCGTCATGGCCGCGGAGAACCAGGCGTACGCCGGCGCGTACCGGGGCCTGGAGTCGCTCGAGCACGAGGTGGAGGAGCGGCGCCAGGAGGTGTACGCGGCGATCAGCGCCATCACCACCCTGCAGCACGCCGTCGAGAGTGCCATCGCCGCGCAGCAGCGCGTCGCCGACGAGCTCGCGCGCCTGGAGGGCGAGCAGGCCGACGTCGATCGCGAGTCGGCGCGGCTGCACGAGGAAGAGGCGGGCGCGCGTGCGCAGCTGGCCGAGGCCCAGACGGCGCTGGAGCGGACGCGTGCGGACGGCGAGGCCAGGCAGGCGGAACTGGCCGAGGCGCGCGACGCGCACGAGCAGCGGCGCCAGGACACGCGGGCGCGCGAGCAGGAACTGGCGAGCGTCGAGGCCCGCCTGAAGTCGCTCGAGGAGATCGAGCAGGGACGGGCTCAGTACCGGTGAGGCCGCCCGCTTCATTCTCAACGAGGCGACGGGCCTGGAGAAGGCGGGCTCGGTCGCCGACTACCTCGAGGTCGAGCCCGGGTACGAGCCGGCCGTCGAGGCCTACCTCGGCGACCTGCTGCAGCACGTCGTCGTCCCGGATCATGCCAACGCGGAGCGCGGCCTCGCGCTGGTGCGCGAGCACAATGCCGGCCGCTGCGGATTCCTGGTCACCGGCGTGGCCGCGAGGCCGCTCGATGGGATCGCGGACGCGCCCGCCGAAGGCCTGACGCCGCTCACCTCGGTGATGCGCATCGTGGGACCGGCCGCGAGTGCGATGCAGCGGGCGATCGGCCACGCCTGGCTCGCCTCGTCGTTCGAGCGCGCGGCGGCGGCCGCCCCGCACAGCGACGTCCCGGTGGTCACGCTGGCCGGCGACGTCTTCCGCGCGGGTCACCTCGTCTCCGGCGGCGGCCGCGAGGAGTCGCGCGGCATTCTCTCGACCAAGCGCGAGATCAAGGACTTGCGCGAGCGAGCCGTCGGCATTCGGGAGCACCTGGGGCGGCTCGCGGAGCGAGACGTTGCAGGTCGAAGAGACGATCCAGCGCCTCTCGACGGCGATCGCGGAACTGACGGCCGACGCGCATCGCAACGAGAAGGCGATCGTCGCCTTCGAGGCGCTCCTGGCGAAGACCGGCGAGAACCTGGATCGGCTGGAGCGCAAGGGCGAGGTCCTTGCGACCGAAAGTGCGAAGGCCGGACGAGCAGCGCCGCACGCTCGAGGCGCGTGAGGCGGAGGCGCGCGAGGCGGCGGCCCGGCGGGAAGGAGATCGGCAGGCGGCCGACGAACGCTTTGCGGTCGCACAGCGCCAGCTGCAGGATGCACGGGAGGCCGTCGAGATCATCGGCCGCCGGGCGGCCGACGCCCGGGCGGCGCACGCCGCGCTCGTCGAGCGGGCGACCGCGCTGCTCGGCGAGGTGGCCCGGCAGGAAGAGGCGCTGGCCGACCTCGAGGCGCGTGTGGCCGCGCGCCAGGACGAGGCGCGCGTCAACCAGGAGCGGCGCCGGCAGCTTCGGCAGGCGATCGAGGACGGGCGGCTGCAGCTCGATACCGACGGCCGCGAGCTCGAAGCCGCGCGCGCGGAGGTCCGGCAGGCCGACGAGGTGCTCGCGGGTCTTCACCACGCCGCCGATGGCCAGGAAGCGGCCATCCGCGAAGCGCGCCGCGAAGTCGACGAGGTCCGGACCATTCTCGGTGAACTGGACGTCGCACGCGCGACCGCGGAAAGCGACCTGGCACACCTCGCCGCCACCTGCGTCGAAGCGGTGCAAGCCTCGCTCGACGAGGTGCTGGCCGAGGTCGAGCAGGCGGAACGGGATGGCCAGCCGGCCCCCGGCGTCGCCATGACGGAGGAGCCCGAGGACGAGGCAGGCGACGAGGAAGGCGAGGCCCAACCCACTGCGGCGGCGATCGCCGTGGTGGAAGCGGCACCGCTGCCCCCGCTCATGGCGGCCGCGGAAGCGGCGGCCAAGGCGGCCCCGGCGACACCGGAGGACGCCATTGCCGAGCTCAAGGCCAAGATCGACAAGCTCGGCCCGGTCAACATGATGGCGATCGAGCAGTTCGACGAGCTCGAGCACCGCCACTCGTTCCTGACGGTGCAGCGCAAGGACCTCCGGGACTCCATCAGCGCCACGGGCGAGGCGATCAAGCGGATCGACGAGACCAGCAAGGAGCGTTTCCGCGAGGCGTTCGCGATCATCAACCAGAACTTCCAGGAAACCTTCGCCGTGCTGTTCAATGGCGGCCGGGCGGGCCTCACCCTGCTCGACGAGACCGACGTCCTCGAGAGCGGGATCGAGATCGTCGCGCAGCCCCCGGGGAAGCGTCTCCAGAGTGTCCAGTTGCTCTCGGGCGGCGAGAAGGCGCTGACGGCGATCGCCCTGATGTTCGGCATCTTCCGCTACAAGCCCAGCCCATTCTGCGTCCTGGACGAAATCGACGCCCCGCTGGACGATGCCAACATCGGGCGGTTTGTCGAGATCCTCAAGCAGATGCAGCAGCAGACTCAGTTCATCATCATCACGCACAGCCGAAAGACGATGGAGATCGCCGACCGGCTGTACGGCGTGACGATGGAGGAGCCTGGGGTGTCGAAGCTCATCTCCGTGAAGCTCAATTAGGCCAAAATCGCATCGCCAATCGCCAATCGCCAATCGCCAATCGCCAATTCTCCCGTAGGGGTGCCGTCGACCCAGCCCGAACCTCCGCCCGGCCGTTCGCGTATATCTCTTGCAGGAGGACGTTTATCCATGCACGCGAAGCGGTGCCTCATCCTCGGATTGCGGCTGGCCGTGGTGGCCGCTGCCGCCCTCAGCCTGACTGCCTGCGACGTCGTCGTGTCGAGCATGAACGCGAACGCCAAGGCGCAGGACGAGTGGACGCGAACGTACCCGATCACCCCCAATGGACGCCTGGAACTCGTCAACCTGGACGGCGTCATCGAGGTGCTGGCCACCGACGGCCAGCAGATCGAGGTGAGAGCCGAGCGCATTGCGCGCGGCAACACGGACGAGGCCGCGAAGGAACTCCTCAAACAGGTGCAGATCAAGGAGACTGTTACGCCCGACCAGGTACGGCTGGAAACCGTCGTGCCGTCAAGCACCGGGTTCGGTCGTCGCGGCGAGGTTCGCTATCACGTCAAGGTGCCCGCCGGCCTTTCGGTTCGGCTGCGCAACACGAACGGCACCGTCAGGGTCGACGGCCTCCGCGGCAGCGTCTGGGCGGAGACGACCAACGGCGGCGTCCGCGGCCGGGATCTCTCGGGCGCCGTTGAAGCGAGCACCACGAACGGCGGCGTGGATCTCGAGATGGACGCGCTGGCAGCCGGCGGGATCAAGGCGGAGACGACCAACGGCGGCGTTCAGCTGACGGTGCCGGAGAACGTGCGGGCTGAACTGAAGGCCACGTGTGTGCATGGCGGCGTGAATGTCAACGGCTTGACCGTCGATGGCGAGACGAGCCGGAACCGCGTCGAGGGCCGGGTGAACGGCGGCGGGCCGCGGATCGCCCTCGACACGACGAACGGGGGCATCACGGTTCGTGCCGGGTCATCCGCCGCGAAGTAGCCGGAGGCGGGCCGGGGTGAACCAGGACAAGTCGGCCCGCTACCACACCCTCAAACGCCGCGCGGCGTTCCTCTCGGTCGGCTGGAGCGCCGCGTTTCTCTTTTCTTTCGCATTCACGCCTGCGTCCGCCTGGCTGGCGTCCCTCGCCACCGGCGCAGTGTCCCGTCTCCATCTTCCGGCGTCCCTCGCCGCGACCGCGGTCGTACTCATCTACGTCTCGATCTTCGGCCTGCTCCACGAGGCTGGGAGCCTGCCGATTGTCTTCTACCGTGGGTTTCTCGTCGAACGCCGCTACGGGCTGTCCACCGAGAGCCTGCGGTCGTGGACGGTCGACCAGGTGAAGGCCGGCGTCCTCGGAATGGCGCTGTCGCTGGCCGGGTTCGCCTTGCTCTACATGGCGATCCGCCGGTGGCCACACGGGTGGTGGCTGGCCGCCGCCGTGGGCTTCGCCCTGTTCATCGTCGTCATGGCTCGCCTGGCGCCGGTCATCGTCCTGCCGCTGTTCTTCAAGATCAGGCCCCTCGAGCGGGCTGACCTTGGGGAGCGGCTTGCGGGCATGGCGCGTCGCGCCGGTCTCCCCGTCACCGGCGTCCACGAATGGCTTGTAAGCGACCGCACCAAGAAGGGCAACGCTGCCCTGACGGGGTTGGGCAAGACGCGACGAATCCTGGTGTCCGACACGCTGCTCGCCACGCACGCGGACGATGAGATCGAGGTGATCCTCGCCCACGAACTGGGGCACCACGCGCACCACGACATCTGGAAGGCGGTCGCGCTGGAGTGCGCCGTGTCGCTGGTGGGGTTCTTCCTCGCGAGCCGGGTGTTGTGGCTGATGGCTCCCCGTCTCGGTTGGAGGGACGTCGCCGATGTCACCGGGATCCCGGTGCTGCTGCTCTCGGCGGGCCTGCTCTCGCTGATGCTCGTCCCCGCCGTCAATGCCTTCTCACGACGCGCGGAGCGGGCCGCGGATCGGTTCGCCTGGGAAACGACCGGCAACGCCGACGCGTTCGCGAGCGCGATGCAGCGGCTGGGCGCTCAGAACTTCGCGGAGGAGCGGCCGTCGCGACTGGTGAGGTGGCTGTTCTACACGCACCCGCCGTTTGCGGAACGCATAGAGGCTGTCCGGGAATGGGAACGCAGGATCCAGGCGTCAAGCGCCAGGATTCAGGAGCCGGAGCGGCCTTGAACCCTGAATCCTGATTCCTGAATCCTGATTCCTACTTTCGGGGCCGAACGACCAGCTCTCCCCGCATGCCCTTGCAGTTCGGGTCCGTCGTCAGGTTGCAGTAGAAGGGGAAGGTGCCGACCTTGTCGGCGCGGAACTCGAAGACGACCGGGTGACCGGGTGTCGCGCGCTTGGCGATGCGGTAGTTGTCGTCGTCGATCGTGAAGCTGTGTGGAATGTCGGCCGCCTCCATCGTGACCTTCACGACGTCGTTTTCCTGAACCTCGATGCGGGCGGGCGTGAAGGAATACTTGCGGGCGGTAACCTTGATGTCCTGAGGCGGCCTCACCTGTTCCTGGGCGGCCGCAACGAACGGAGAGTCATGGCCGGAGGCCGCGAGGCTGGAGCGGGCCCACCCGCCCGCGGCGACCAGCAGCGCTGTCAGAAGGAACGCCAGCGACGCGGTGCGGACGAGACGAGGAACCCGTTCCATGTTGCCCCCTTGGTCTTTGGACGAGGCTGCCCGGCTGACGGCCGGGGCACTCTCGCCCCCGCTATTGTGACACGGCCGTCGCCTGAGAGCGGCTTCGGCCCGCCCGCGTTGTGCAAGGGCAGCCACGCGCGCCGCCCTTTTGGCCGCGACTCTGCGCAACTAGTGCTTGCGCTCGTGGCCGCCACGACGCGGTCCATGTCCGCCGCGATCGCCCCGGTCGTGCCCGCCGCCGCCCGCGTGTGACGGCTGCGCTTCGCCCCCGGCCGGTGCCGCCTCGTCGGCCCCCTCCAGCAGCGCCTTGCGGCTCAACCGGACCTTGCCGCTCGGGTCGATGTTGATGACCTTGACCATGAGCTGCTCGCCCTCCTTGAGCTCGTCGCGCACGTCCTTGACGCGGTGGCGGGCGATCTCCGAGACGTGCAGCAGACCGTCGACACCGGGCATGATCTCGACGAACGCGCCGAAATCGGTGATCCGCTGCACCTTGCCCAGGTAGGTCTTGTTCAGCTCCGGTGTTGCGGTCAGTTCCTGGATGATCGTGATCGCGCGCTGCGCCGATTCCTCGTCAGCCGACGCGACGTTCACGCGGCCATCGTCCTCGACGTCAATCTTCACGCCGGTCTTCTCGATGATGCCGCGGATCACCTTGCCGCCCGGCCCGATGACGTCGCGGATCTTGTCGACGGGGATCTGGATGGTGACGATGCGCGGCGCGTAGGCGCTGATGTTGTTGCGCGGCGCCTGCAGCGTGGCCTGCATCTTGTCGAGGATGTGCAGTCGTCCCTGGCGTGCCTGCTCGAGCGCCGTCCGCATGATCTCCGACGTCACGCCGCTCACCTTGATGTCCATCTGCAGCGCCGTGATTCCGTCGGCCGTTCCGGCGACCTTGAAGTCCATGTCGCCGTAGTGGTCCTCGGCGCCGGCGATGTCCGTGAGGACCGCGTACTTGCCAGTCGTTTCGTCCATCACCAGCCCCATCGCGACACCCGCGACGGGCGCGACCAGCGGGACGCCGGCGTCCATGAGCGCGAGCGAGCCGCCACACACCGTCGCCATCGACGAAGAGCCGTTGGACTCGAGGATGTCCGACACGACGCGGACCGTGTACGGGAACTTCTCCTCCGCCGGGATCATCGGCGCGAGCGAGCGCTCGGCCAGCGCGCCGTGGCCCACCTCGCGGCGGCCGGGGCCTCGCAGGAACGCGACCTCGCCGACCGAGAAGGGCGGGAAGTTGTAGTGGAGCATGAAGCGCTTGTACGACTCGCCGCCGATCATCTCGATCTTCTGCTGGTCCTCGGCGGTGCCGAGCGTCGCCGTGACGAGCGCCTGCGTCTCGCCCCGCGTGAAGACGGCGGAGCCGTGCGTGCGCGGGAGGACGCCGACCTCGATCCAGATCGGGCGGACCTGGTCGAACTTCCGGCCGTCGAGGCGCGTGCCCTTCTGCAGGATCGAGTCGCGCAGGACCTTCTCCTTCAGTTCCTTGAAGATCGCCTTCGCCTCGCTCCGGCGCTGCACTTCCTCTTCGGGCAGCGCCGCGACGAGGTCCTCGAGGATCTGGTCCACCGCCTCGTAGTTCTCCAGTTTGTCCTCGATCTGCATCGCCTGGCTGAGCGGCAGCAGGACCTTCTCCTCGACCTCGCGGTAGAAGTCGTGGCTGATATCCCTCTGAGGCGCTGGCAGCTTCTTCTTGCCGGCTTCCTGCGCCATTCGGTCGATCATCTCGACGATCTGCTTGATGGCGGTGTGCGCCACCTCGAGAGCCTCGATGACCTGCTCCTCGGTGACGACTTTCGCGCCGGCCTCCACCATGACGACGCCGTCGCGACTCCCTGCAACGACCAGGTCCAGCTTCGCACGCCGGCGCTGCTCGTACGTCGGGTTCACCAGGTAGCCTTCGTCCACGAGGGCTACGCGGACGCCCGCGATCGTCTTCTCGAACGGGATCTCCGAGAGCGCGAGCGCGGCCGACGCGCCGGTGATCGCGAGGACGTCCGAGTCGTTCTCGCTGTCGGCCGACAGGACCAGCGCGATGATCTGCGTCTCGTGGTGCCAGCCGGACGGGAACAGCGGGCGCAGCGGGCGATCGATGACGCGGCTCGTCAGCACTTCCTTCTCGGCGGGCTTGCCCTCGCGCTTGAAGAAGCCGCCGGGAATGCGCCCCGATGCGTAGGTGTATTCACGGTAGTCCACGGTGAGGGGCAGGAAGTCGATGCCCACGCGCTCCGCGGAGGCGTAGCAGGCGGTCACGAGAACGACCGTGTCGCCGTAACGGACGATGACCGATCCGTTGGCCTGCTTGGCCAACTTGCCCGTCTCGATCGACAGGACGTTCTGGCCGATGGAAAGTTCACGCTTGTACATGGTGCTTGCCTCGATACTGGGACCGCTCGGTCCGGGGTGAATCGGAACTCGTGGCAACGACCCCGGCTGGGACACCTCCGCGGCGGCGGCGATCCGTCGCTCGGAAGGCGTGGAGGGTCGGTCTGCGGTGAGTCGGCACGTGAGGGAACGCGCCCCGGCCTGCCGCGCCGGGCGCGAGCCCGGGCGCGGCCGCCTGGAAGTCGGGCGCTACTTGCGGATCCCGAGCCGTCGGATCAACTCCGCGTAACGGTCGGTGTCCTTGTGCTTCAGGTAATCCAGCAGGCGACGCCGCTGGCCGACCAGCTGCAGAAGCCCGCGGCGCGAGTGGTGGTCCTTCGCGTGCACCTTGAAGTGCTCGGTCAGGTACGTGATCCGCTCGCTGAGAATGGCCACCTGGACTTCGGGCGACCCGGTGTCGCTCTCGTGCGTCTTGTAGGAGTCGATCAGGTCGGTCTTCCGCTCTTTCGTCAGTGCCACGGTTCATCACCTCCACGGCCGGCCCAGGAACGGAGAAAGACCGCACCAAGCCGCCGTACGTCACGATTTGTCCTTAGTTCAACAGATTGAGGATCTTACCCCAGGACCGACGGCTGGATGCAAAACTCCCGGCTCGCTGGAAGGCCGGGCGATGGCCAGGAGTCGGCCGTCGGGTGCCAGGAGTTTCACAAAACCGGTTCCGTGTTCCGAGTTCCGGGTGCCGAGACCGGGCACTCGGCACTCGGCGCTCGACACTCGGCACTTGCTCTATCCAGTCTCCTGGTCCGACCTCGTTCCCGTGCAGGGCCCGCCTGACCCCGTCCCCCGTGAGGACGACAGTGGGCATGCCTGGCAGCGCCTGCTCGGGCGGCACCAGCCGCCCGACGGCCCCGTCCGGCGCCTCTTCGAGTCGCGCCAGCGGGATCGCACGTTCCAGCGTGAAAGGGCCGCTGGCGGTCCGGCAGAGGGCGTCCAGGCAGGCCCCGCACCCCAGGCGCTTCCCGAGGGCATCGGCCAACGCCCTCACGTAGAACCCGGCTGAACACGTCAGGCGCACATCGACAAACGGCGCCGAAAAGGCCTCCACCGCGGCGTGGTGAAGCGTGACCCGCGCCGCCGTCATCTCGACCGCGCGCCCCCGACGCGCCAGTTCGTACGCGGGAACGCCCCCGAGTTTCTTTGCGGAGAAGGCGGGCGGCACCTGCTCCTGCTCGCCGAGGCAGCCGCACAGGACCGTCGCGACGTCGTCCCAACCGGGAAGCGGCACGCCCGGCTCCAGCTGGCTCACGATTGCCCCGGTGCGGTCCCAGGAGTCGGTTGACATCCCGAGCCGGATACGCGCCACGTACTTCTTCTCGTGGCCCGACAGGAACTGGGCCAGGCGCGTGGCGCGCCCGACGACGAGCGCCAGGACGCCGGTGGCCATCGGGTCGAGCGTGCCGGTGTGGCCGATCTGGCGGACGCCGAGGCTCCGCCGCGCGCGGGCGACGACGTCGTGCGAGGTCGGGCCTTCGGGCTTGTCGATGATGAGGATCCCGCCGGCGGGGGGACGCCCGCACGAAGGGGGGTGGTCGTCATCAGGCCAGGCCGGTCATGTCCGCCGACGAATCGGCGCTCGACGCCTGGCCGTTGCCGTTGCCCCCGGTCCCGTGGTCGATGGCGTCCACGACGAGCGGGAGGATCTGCTGCCGCGCCTCGGGCAGCGAGCCGGTCACGGTGCAGCCGGACGCGTTCTTGTGGCCCCCGCCGCCAAAGCGCTTCGCGACGTCGCCCACGTCGATCGTGCCCTTCGACCGCATGCTGACGCGGTACTCGTTCGGCTCCCACTCCTTGAAGAAGACCACCGCCTGGATCTCCTTCACGGTGAGCGGAAGGTTGATCAGGCCCTCGGTATCGTCGTACGTCCCGCCAGCCGCGCGCGCCATGGCGCGGTCGAGGTAAATGACCGCCAGCCGGCCCTTTGCCTCCAGTTCCACCGAGCCGAGCACGGCCCCGAACAGCCGAAGGCGGCCGATGTTGTTGCTGTCGAACACGCTGCGCGCGACGAACACCGGGTCCACACCCGCCTCGAGGCATTCCCGGCAGATGTCGAAGGTGCGGGGCGAGATGCTGGAGTAGTGGAACGACCCGGTATCGGTCAGGATCGCCACGTAGATGTGAACGGCAATCTCGCGCGACAGCGGCACGCCGAGCCGCTCGATGATCTCGAACACCATCTCGCCGCAGGCCGCGGCCGTGGAGTCGAACCAGTTGATTGCCCCGAACATCGCGTTGCCCGGGTGGTGATCGATGTTGATGGTGAAATAGCGCTCGAGCCCCTCGACGCCCGTGCGCGCGAGGTCTCCGCACTCCATCACGATCAGCGCGTCGTAGTCACCCTCGACGCCGGGCGCAATCTCGATGTCCGCCACGCCGGGAAACGCGAGGAGGCCGGGTGCGGCCTGGTCGCGGTTGACGATGCGCACCTCCTTGCCGAGGGCGCGCAGCGCATAGGCCATGGCGAGCTGCGAGCCGATCGAGTCGCCGTCGGGCTTCAGGTGCGAGGTGATCAGGAACCGCTGCCGCGCGAGCAGCTCCTTGCAGATGCGATCGGGCAGGTCGTGGTCAGTCCTGGTCGTTTCGGTCAGCGTCATGGTTCGGTGGGACAGGCGTCTCGTCTGTCGTATTGGCCGCGCTCGCCGCGTCCGCCTCGTGAATCTCGCGCAGCAGCTGCTCGACCCGCTCCTGGTTCTGAATCGACTTGTCGAAGACGAACTGCAGCACCGGAACGCGGCGGAGCTGGAGGCTTTCGCCGACCTGGCGGCGGAGGAACGGGAGGGCGCGGTTGCAGCGCGCGCGCCGTCTCCCGACGCTGGGCGTCGGTGCCGAGAGCCGTGTAGAAGACGCGGGCCAGCTGGAGGTCGGGCGTGACCTGCACGCGGGTCACCGTGACAAACCCGATTCCGGGGTCGTGCACGGCGCGTTGCAGCAGGATGGTGACCTGCTGGCGAATCTGGTCGCCCACGCGATCCGGTCTGTGGCCCTGGGGCATATGGCGTCGGTTCAGGTCGAGCGTCGAGCGTCGAGCGTCAGGCGTCAGCCGTCAACGCTGAACGCTCAGGTCAGGAACTCGATCTCCGTTCTCGTCATCGCCCCGGGCTCGATCCGTTCGATCTCGTCGGCCACGGCCGAGAGTTGCTGCTCGGCGTGCGCCTGCGAGGTCCCAATGGCGACGATTCCAAGGCCAGCGCGCTGCCAGAGGTCGTGGTGTTCCACCTCGGCCACCGCGACGTTGAACTTGCCCAGCCGGTCCTTCACCCGGCGGAGCACCATCCGCTTGTCCTTCAGGGATCGTGCCCCGGGCAGGAAGAGCTCGACGGACAGGAGCGCGATGGTCATGCTGCTGAACAGGCCTGAAGGCCCGTTCCTTCCGATGAACGTCGGCCATCGGTCACGGTGCTGCCGAGGACCTTCGGAAGGAGCAGGGCTTCAGCCCTGCTTGACCTACTACGCCGTCGCCGTGGCGGCAACCCGCTCGACGGTGAACACCTCGATCGTGTCGCCCACCTTGATGTCGTTGTAGTGCTCGAGGCCGATGCCGCACTCGAAGCCAGCCTTCACCTCGCTGACGTCGTCCTTGAAGCGGCGCAGCGACGCGATCTTGCCCTCGAACACGACGACGTGGTCACGCAGCAGGCGCGCCTGTGCCTCGCCGCTCCGCTTGATGGTGCCGTCGGTGACCATGCAGCCGGCGATCGCGCCGATGCGCGGGACCTTGAACACCTCGCGGACGTCGGCGGAACCCAGCCGCACTTCCTTGAAGGTCGGCTCGAGCAGCCCCGTCATCGCCTTCTTCATCTCGTCGATGACGTTGTAGATGATTGAGTGGAGGCGGAGGTCCACCTTCTCGCGCTCGGCCACTTCGATCGCGTTCCGGTCCGGCCGCACGCTGAAGCCGATGATGATCGCGTTGGAGGCGGAGGCGAGCAGCACGTCCGACTCGTTGATCGCGCCAACGCCGGCGTGGATGATCCGCAGCTTGACCTTCTCGTCCGACAGCTTGGTGAGGGTGTCGGCGAGCACCTCGGCCGAACCCTGCACGTCGGCCTTGATGATGATCGGCAGCTCCTTGACGTCGCCCTCCGCGATGTGCTGCTGAAGCGACTCGAGGGTGAGGCGCGACTTCGCGCCCTGCTGCTTTTCCTTGATCTGCGACTGCCTGAAGAGCGCCACCTGGCGGGCCTTGGCGGCGTCGTTGATCGCCTGGAACGAATCGCCCGGCTGCGGCAGCGCCGCGAGGCCCAGCACCTCCACCGGCGTGGACGGGCCCGCGAGCTTCACGTGGCGGCCGCGGTCGTCGATGAGCGCGCGGACCTTGCCGAGGATCGGGCCCGCGATGACGGTGTCCCCGATGTGCAGCGTGCCGTCCTGCACGAGGATCGTGGCGACGGGGCCGCGGCCCTTGTCCAGTTCGGCCTCGAGCACCGTGCCGACGGCGGCGCGCTTCGGGTTGGCCTTCAGTTCCCCGATATCCGTGACGAGGAGGATCATCTCGAGCAGCAGGTCGAGGTTCTGGCGCTTCTTGGCCGACACCTCCACCAGCACCGTCTGGCCGCCCCACTCTTCCGGCATCAGCCCGAGATCGGACAGCTCGCGCTTGACGCGCTCGGGGTTGGCGTCCGGTTTGTCGATCTTGTTTACCGCGACGATGATCGGCACCCCGGCGGCCTTCGCGTGATCGATCGCCTCCCTGGTCTGCGGCATGACGCCGTCGTCGGCAGCGACGACCAGGACGACGATGTCCGTCACGCGCGCGCCGCGCGCGCGCATCATGGTGAACGCCTCGTGACCCGGCGTGTCCAGGAAGACCACGCTCCGGCTGTTGCTCACCTGCACGTGATAGGCGCCGATGTGCTGCGTGATGCCGCCGGCCTCCCGCTCCGCCACGCGCGTTTCGCGGATGCCGTCGAGCAGCGTCGTCTTGCCGTGGTCGACGTGGCCCATGACCGTGACCACGGGCGCCCGCGTGACGAGGTCCTCCGGCCGGCTGACTTCGGTCTCGACCTCGAGGAGTTCCTCCTCGAAGCTGCGGACCTTGATCTCGGCCCCGAACTCCCGCGCGATCATCGTCGCCGTCTCGACGTCGAGCGTCGTGTTCAGCGTCATCATGATCCGCTTGTCCAGGAGCTTCTTGAGGACGTCCTTGGTGCGCACGTCCAGCTTGTCGGCCAGGTCCTTGACGGTCAGGCCCTCGGCCAGCGTGATGGTCCGCGTGACCGGCGGAGGCGCGGCCGGCGTGGACATCATCGGCACGCGGGGCGTGTCGCGGCGCGGACCGCCGTGACTGGTGCGGCCGGCCGGCGGCCGCTGACCCATCGGCCGGGACGGCATGCCCGGCCGCGGCGGCATCGGTCGCCCGGGGACAGGGGGTGCCGACGGCCGCACCGGCTGCGACGGCAGCGGACGAGGTCCGCCCGTGGCCGGCCGGGCCGGCATGGCGGGTCGCGCCAGGTTGCCCGTCGCGCGCATCGCGGGCGGACGCGCGCTATCCGGGATTGCCGGCCGCGCGGGCGTGCCCGGACGCGGCGGCTGGCCCGGGGCCGCGGGCCGCGCGAGAGGACGCGGCGGAACGACAGTGCGCGGTTCGAGGCGCGGCGTCGGGGGCGGCGGCGTTTCTTCCACCCGCAGCCGGAGCGACGAGGGCACGACGCGGCCGGTGGGCGTCGGCATCACGGGCCGCGGCGTCGGCGGCGTCACAGCCGGCCGGGCCGGACGCAACGCGCCTGGCTGGCCGGGCGGATGCGCGGCTGCGGGACGGCCCTGTGCGGGCCCGTGAAGCGCCGCTGCCGTCGGCCGAACAGCAGACGGTGGATGAGCGGCGGCCGGTGCGTGCGGCGCGGTCGGCGCATGCGGCACGGCGGCGGCCGGTGCATGCGAGGCGGCCGGCGCGTGCGGCGTGGCCGGCGCGTGCGGCGCGGCGGCGAGAGGCTGCGCCGCGGGTGTCGGCGACACCGCCGCCGGCGAAGGCGCGGCGTGCGGCACGGGCGGCGTGACGGCGGCCGGCGGAGCCTCCGGCGTTGCGGGGGCCTCCGGAGCGGCGGCGACAGGGGGTTCCTGTGCTGGCGCGACCGACGGAACCGGCAGCACGGGCGCCGGTGTAGGCTCGGACGCCTCGGCCTCGAGCGGGGGAGCCTGCGCCGCTGGGGCTTCGACCGGCGCTTCGGGCTCCTCGACCGCGGGCGCCTCCACGGGGGAGACCGCGACCGCTTCGACGGGCGGCGGGGTCTCCTCCAACGCGGGAGCCGTCTCCGGCTCCTGCGGAAGCGACTCGGGCTGGGCCATGTCGGCCTCGGCCAACGCGCCGGGTGCCCCTTCGGCCCTCGGCCTGATCGTCTTCACGAGGCGCGGCGGCGGCAGAGAGGGCGCCGCCGGCTTCGGCGGCTCCAGCTTCTTGGCGAGGCCGGGCTTCTTGAGCGCGCCCTTGTGAGCGGCGCCGTGACTGTGGCCGTGGCTCGGCGTTTCGGCGAACATGTCGCCGCCGGGCAGGGCGATGCCCCGCTGCCGGGCCATCCGCTCGACGAAGGACCGAGCGACGACTTCCTCGATGCTGCTCGATGCGGTCTTCACCTCGATGCCGTGGTCCCTCTTGAGGAGGGCCATGACTTCCTGGCTGGTGGTGCCGAGCAGTTCAGCGACTTTGTAAATCCGAACAGTGGCCAACGGTTACCTCGAAGTCCTTTGACGCTCGCAGCCGGGCACGGGTGCCGGCCGCTCATTCCATTACCTGCCGTGCGTTTCCGTGTCCCCCGGTGCCGACTGCGCGTCCGGCGACGCCTCGCCCGCCTCGGCGGGCGCCTCGGTCGCCTGGGCGACGGCCTGCGCGTCTTCGCCGGCCTCGACCGGTTCGCCGGCCTCGACCGGTTCGCCGGCCTCGACCGGTTCGCCGGCCTCGACCTGCTCGCCGGTTTCGACCTGCTCGCCGGCCTCGGCCTGCTCACCGACTTCGGCCTCCTCGGAGGCATCGGCGGCCGCCTGCGCATCCAGTTCCGCTTGGTACTGCGCGTCCGCCTCGGCCTGCGCCTGCGCCTCTGCTTCGGCCTGGACCTGCGCGGACTGGAGCACGCTCTCGGCGGTCCCTTCGTCGATCCCGGGGATTGTCATCAAGTCCTCGATGGTGGCGCCCGCCACCATCGCCGCCGTCTGGTAGCCCGCCTGGCGCAGGGCCTCCACGATCTCGTCGTGGATGTCGGGCAGGATGAGCACCAGTTCGCCCTCGCCCATCTCGCCCTCGTCGCCCGGCATCTCGAGCTTCTCGAGCTGCGCCTCGACCTCGCGGCGCTTCTCTTCCTCGCTCTTGATGTCGATGCGCCAGCCGGTCAGCTTGGCCGCGAGGCGGACGTTCTGGCCCTTCTTGCCGATCGCCAGCGACAGCTGCTTGTCCTCGACGATCACTTCCATGACCCGCTCGTGGTCGTCGACGATCGACACGCGCTGCACCTTGGCCGGGCTGAGCGCGTTGGTCACGAACGACACCGGGTCGTCGGACCACTCGACGATGTCGATCTTCTCGCCGCGCAGCTCGCGGATGATGGACTGGACGCGCGTGCCCTTCATGCCGACGCAGGCGCCGACAGGATCCACGTCGCGCTCGCGGGAGTAGACGGCCACCTTCGCGCGGTCGCCCGCCTCCCGCACCGCGCCCTTGATGACGACGGTCGCGTCGTAGATCTCGGGCACCTCCTGCTCGAACAGTTTCACGAGCAGGGCGGCGTCGGTGCGCGACAGGACGATCTGCGGCCCCTTCGCGCTCCGGTTGACGTTCTTGATGACGCAGCGCACGCGGTCGGCCGGCGCGTAGCTCTCGGCGCGCGACTGCTCCTTACGGGGCAGCACCGCCTCGAT
Organism: uncultured Acidobacteriota bacterium; assembly: GCA_963724775.1. Classification (GTDB taxonomy): domain Bacteria; phylum Acidobacteriota; class Vicinamibacteria; order Vicinamibacterales; family Fen-181; genus CAVRWB01. Next base: position 516,055 of record CAVRWB010000001.1, on the reverse strand, counting down.
CCGGCCGACTTCCATGATGATGTCGCCGTTCTCGAAGCGCTTGACGGTGCCGTTGACGACGTCGCCGATCCGGTTGCTGTACTCGGCGAAGATGTTCTCGCGCTCCGCCTCGCGCACCTTCTGGAAGATCACCTGCTTGGCGGTCTGGGCGGCGATGCGGCCCAGGACCTCGGTGGATTTCGGGAACTCGATCTCCATCCCGACTTCCGCCTCTTCCCCGTAGAGCTGCTGCGCCTCGCTGAGCGACACCTCGGTGGCCGGGTTCGTGACCTCGTCGACGATCTGCTTCAGGGCGAACAGCTCGACCTGGCCGGTCTCGAGGTTGAAGCGCGCGTGAAGATCCTCGGTGGTCTTGTAGTACTTGCGCGACGCCGTCTTCACGGCCTCCTCGATCGCCGAGATGATCACGTCGGGCTCGATGCCCTTTTCCTTCGCGAGCGCTTCAATCGTCTGCTGCAGTGGATTGCTCATATCTCTTCTGACGCCGACGCGGCCAGAGACGGCCGCGACTACTCACGTCTCTTCTGACCGAGAGGTCAGCTCTTCTGACTCTTCTGACGCCGACGCGGCCGGGGACGGCCGCGACTCCTGACGGTGCTGCGGTCTCAGAACTCCACGTCGAGCCGGGCGCGGCTGATCAGCGACACGGGCACCCGGTGCTCCCGCTTGCCTTCGACCAACACCAGCTGGTCCGCCTCGAGGCCGCGGATGCGGCCCCGAAAATGCTTCTGGCCTTCGACGGCTTCGAGCGTCACCACCTGGGCGAGGCGCCCGCGAAACCGCTCGTAGTCCGCCACGCCGCGCAGCGGCCGGTCGAGTCCCGGCGACGACACCTCCAAGGTGTACGCGCGCTCCACCGGATCCTCGACGTCCAGCAGGGCGCCAAGGTCCTGGCTCACGACGCGGCAGTCGTCCACGCCGACCGAATCGACCGGATCACCCGGCTTCGCCTGGGTGTCGGCGGCACCGGGGCGATCGATCATCACCCGGAGCACCCAGCCCACCGCCTCGCGGCGGTACTGCACGTCGAATATCTCCAGCCCGTGCGAGCGGGCCGCTCGTTCGGCCATCGACCGGATCCGTTCGAGATCCACGATCGCTCCCAGAAACACAAAAAGTGGGCACCGGCCCACTTCAGTTGCCTCTAGCCTCGCACCCGAAGCAGTTTAGTGTATCACGCCGGTCCTACGTGAGCAACGGACGCGCAACCAGGTCGTAGCCCCGCGCCTCGACCACTTTCGCGTCCACCAGGTCGCCGGGCTGGCACCTGGTCGGGTCGATGTCGGACAGGTACACGACCGAGTCGATTTCGGGCGCCTGGCCCTCGAGCCGGCCCCGAAGGACGAGCTCGTGCTCCGGGCTCGGCCCGTCCACGAGAATCCGGACGTGCTGGCCGATCTTCGCCCGGTTGGCCGACTCGACGCGTCGCCGCTGAATGCCCATCAACCGCCGCCGTCGTCGTTCCTTGACGCGCGCCGGCACGTCGTCTTCGAGCCGCCCGGCCGCGGTGCCTTCTTCGTGCGAGTACGTGAAGACGCCCACGTGGTCGAAGCCCCGGCGTTCGACGAAGCCACACAACTCCTCGAACTCACCGTCGGTTTCTCCCGGGAATCCGACGATGAAGGTGGTGCGAAGCGTGACGCCGGGAACGATCCGGCGGATCGTGTCGATGAGCCGCTCGTAGCTCGCCCGGGTGCCGGGCCGGCGCATCCGGCGCAGCACCGCATCGGAGGCGTGCTGCAGCGGCAAGTCCACGTACTTACACACTTTATCGCATTCGGCCATCGCCGTCAGCGTGTCGGCCGTCACCGTGGTGGGGTAAAGGTAGAGCAGGCGGATCCAGTGCAGGCCGTCTATCCGGTTCAGCTCGCGGATGAGACGGGGGAGCGCGCCCCGCTCGTCACGGTCGATGCCGTAGTAAGTCGTGTCCTGCGAGACGAGCAGCAGCTCGCGAACCCCGCCGGCGGCGAGCGCGCGCGCCTCTCGGACGATCGATTCGGCCGGGCGACTCCGGTAGGCGCCGCGAAGCTTGGGGATGATGCAGAACGCGCACTTGTAGTTGCAGCCCTCGGCAATCTTCACGTACGCGAAGTGGCGCGGGGTCGTGAGGGTCCGCGGCGTGTGGTCGTCGTAGATGTAGCTTGGCCGCTCGAGCAGGCCCTGGTGTTTTCGGTGAAGCGTGAGCGGGAGGGCGGAGGACGTGCCGCCGTCGATGGCCCGGACAATGCCCGGCACCTCGCCCGTCCCCAGGATCGCGTCGACCTCGGGGAGTTCCTTGCGCAACTCGTCCCGGTAGCGCTCCGCCAGGCACCCGGTGACGACGAGCCGCTGACAGCGGCCGGTCGTCTTGTGCTGGGCCATTTCCAGGATGGCGTTGATCGATTCCTGCTTGGCGCTGTCGATGAAGGCGCAGGTATTGACCACGAGGACCTCGGCATCGGAGGCGTCGTGGGTGAGCGTATGCCCGGCCTCGCGGGCGAGGCCGAGCATCACTTCGGAGTCGACCAGGTTCTTCGGGCAGCCGAGGGAAACGAAACCAATCTTCATACTTGGCAGGGGCGAGGAACCAGGGGCTTGGGGCTGGCAAGGACACTTCTCACTTCTCACTTCTCCGTTCGGCTGCGTCAGAATTCTACGAGGATCTCCTCGAAGCGAGTTCTCGCCTCCACCGCCCTGACGAGGACGTCGCGCGGCCGGCCCGTATTCGCCAGCTCGAACATGATCACGCCTTCGTACCCGACCTTCTGCAGCGACATGAGCGCGGTCGGCCAGTCGATCCGCCCTTCGAACGGGGCGAGGTGATCGTCGGCTGTTCCGCGGTTGTCGTGCACGTGGGTCGTGACGAGATGCCCCGACACGATTTCCATCGCGTCCACGAGGTCGCCCATCAGGAAGGCGTGCCCCATGTCCAGGCAGATGCCGGCCCCGGGGCCGGGCAGGTCGAGGTCCTCTTCCAGCAACTGCGACAAGCCGCTCGGCTGCCGAGATCTTGTTCGGGATCAACTCGATGGCGAGCTTGACGCCGAGCTGCGACGCCACCTCGCCGATCTCTTCGACGCTTCGACGGGCGGCGGCGATGCTGTTGTCGTCGGCCGTTGGCTGGAAGGCGTCGGGGATCCCGAGGTGCGTGACCAGGAAGGAGTACGGAATCCTCTTCGCGATCGCCGCGGCGGCGCGCGCCTCGCGCACGGCTTGCGCGCGGGTCTGCTCGGCGGCGGCAGCCGTCGAGAGCGCCGGTCCCCACTGGCCGTTGACCACGCGCTCGACGATCGGCGCGTGCACTGAATGCAGGCGCAGGCCGGCCTGGTCCAGCCACGTGGCCAGCTGGTCGAGCGCGCGTTCGTCGTGATAGTCGACGTGTCCGATCGTCGCGAAGAGTTCCACCTCGCGGAAGCCGAACTCGGCCACTTCCTGGAGTTGCGCCAGGCCGAGCGGCTGCTCGTGGTAGAGGTGTGTGGAGATGCCGAAGTGCACGGCGCGCGCTCCTTGTACCGGTTATCGAACCTTTGATTCTATCCCTATCGCAACTCGTCGACGAAGGTGGCGAGGAGATCCCGCAGCCGGCCGAAGCGCGGGTAGCGGCCCAGGTTCCTCCGGACGTGGTTGAGCGTGCGGGGCATGTACTGGATGTAGACGGGGTTCTGGCGCGTGGTCGTCTGGTAGCCGAAGGTGCCGAGCGCCTTGAGGTTGCGCTGCAGCGACATCACGTCGAAGCGCCGCCGGAAGTCGGCCTCGTACGCGCGTGAGACACCGTCGTCTCCGTTCTCGCCGTGCCGGCCGCGTAGCGCCAGGAAGAAGGCGATGAGGTCGTCCACCACCTCTTCGGTGAAGTCCACGTAGGAGTCGCGCAGCAGCGACACCAGGTCATAGGTGTCCGGCCCCATCCGCGCGTCCTGGAAGTCGATGATGTACAGCTCGCCCTGGTGAGGCATCAGGTTGCGGCTGTGGTAATCGCGATGGCAGAGGACCCGGGGCTCGCCGCTCAGTTCCTCGACAATCGACTTCCACTCCTCGCGGAACGCCTCGCGCGTGGCGGGGGGCAGCACGATGCCGCGGTAGCCCTCGAAGAAGTGCTTGAGAAAGAACTCGAGTTCCCACGTCAACTTCTCGACGTCGAACGCCATGGAGTACGGGACGTAGTCGGCCGCCTCCAGCTCGGCGCCGCGGCGCTGGAGCACCTCGATGAACCCGACCGCCTGGCGGTAGACGGCGGCATGCTCGCGCGCCGGCACCGCCCCGAGGTGCGACTGGAGCGTCACGTCACCCAGGTCCTGCAGCCGCAGCAGGCCGAGATCGCCCGCGTGGTCGAAGATCGCCGGGACCGGGAGCGGTACCTGCTGGAGCAGCCGCGCGACGTTCACGAACGTCAGCTTCTCGTACTCGAAGGGGCCGCCGTAGAGCGCCAGGACGGATGTCCCGCCGGTCGCTTCGATCACGCGGAAGTAGCGGCGGTCAGAGGCATCGCCGGTGAGGGGCACGACGCGGGCCGACCGCTGCGCCAGCCCGGTCCGGGCGAGATACGCGGACACGGCGTCGGGTACGGGCACCGGGGCCGGGTGCGAGTTGAGCGTCATGGCTCGGTCACTCCTCTCAGCGCCGGCGCGCGCCCGGCATCCGCGACAGCAGCAGGTCGCCGTCAATCTCCTGCCCGGCCTGCGGCTCGGGGCCAGGCGCACGCACGATCGCGCAGCCCTCGAACCGCGCCCCGGCCGGAATGACGACATCGTCGGCGACGACGCAATGGGTCAGTTCCGCATCATCGCCCACAGTCACGCGATCCCACAAGACCGACCGAACGACGCGCGCGGTGCGCGACACCCGGCAGTCCGCGCCGGCGAGTCGATTCGCGGTCCCTTCGGCCGCTGCCAATGCCAGCGACGTGGCCAGGTAATCCGCGGGCGTGCCGATGTCGTAGAACGTGCCCTGGGTGCGGAACGCGCGGATGCTGCCGGGACGCTCGCGCATCAACGCCGGATACAGCCAGGACACGCTCTCGGACGGCTCGTCCGGGGACAGCCTCGCGAATGCCGTCGCACACGCCGCCTGGAGTCCCACGAAATGCCAGGAAGGGCCGGGCGTTCCGCGCCGCACGAACCCCGTCACCGCACCCGCATCGTCCACCAGGACCCCGCCGTAGCGCTCTGGATCCGGATTCGGTATGACGGTCATCGTCACGAGCGCACCCGAACGTTCGTGCTCGACGACGAGGCCGTCGAGATCCAGGTCCGTCAAGGTGTCCCCGTTGACGATCAGGAAACGGTCCGCGTCGAGCAGGGGCAGCGCGCGTCGGGGCCCGCCGGCCGAGCCGAGAACCGGGTTCTCCCACGAATAGCGGACCGACAGGCCAAGGTCGGCCCCGTCGCCCACCATCGCGGTGATCGTGTCGGGCAGGTGGTGGAGGTTCAGCACCGTTCGCGTGACACCGGCCGCCGCCAGCCAGCGGAGGATCCGGCGGACCAGCGGTTCGCCGGCAACGGGCATCGCGGGCTTCGCCCGGACGTCGGACAAAGGCCGCAGCCGCGTGCCGAAGCCGGCGGTCAGGAGCAGGGCGGGGAGGGACATAACAGGAACGTAGAACGCAGAACTTAGAACGTAGAACGTAGAACTTGGAACGTAGAACTTGGAACGTAGAACTTGGAACGAAAGAACTGGAACGCAGAACAACCTGGAGCGCAGGGGGTGGAACCGAACGCGAGATTCGCGCCGTTGCCAGTTCTCGGTTCTATGTTCTCAGTTCTACGTTCTCAGTTCGTGCCCGCCTACTCGTCAAAAACCATGTCCCCCACCGGCATGCCCTTCGCCTCGCAGTGTTGGACGTACAAGGCGCGGTAGGAGTCGATCAGGAAGTCTTCAGGGCCCAGGCCGAGGCCGGCTGCCACGGTGGTGATGGCCGCTTCGCTGCCCTCCACCTCGACGAAGGTGCCAATGGGCGTCTCGTCCAGCGCGATCGTTGCGCTCTCGCAGCCGAACTCCTCCCGGTACTTCTGGTAGCGGAACCACGGCCGGAAGCCGAGTCGCTCGAGGATGTAGGTCATGGTCTCCCCGTCGCCGACGACGGTTTCGCGCTCTTCCCGAAGCTTCATGGGAGACGGCTGCACGGGCCCCTTGTAGGTCACCAGGCTCCGGCCGATCTCCATGCGGACCCGAAGAACGGATCGGCGCAAGCGCAGGAGTTCGTCGGCCGTGTCGAGGAGGCAGTCCTCCTGGAGGCGGCGGCCGCGCAGGGGCGTCGCCCCGCAGCGCAGGATCGCTTCCCGGGCTGCGCCCGCGTCCGCGAACCGGAGCTTCACTTCGCGCTCGAGCGTGTTCTCCATGTGTCTCCTCGTCAATGGCCGGGGTGGGGCCAGGCCTTGGTGGCGATCATCACGCCTTGGCGGCGATCATATAGCGTCCCGCCATCGTGCCGCACGGCGGCGTTCAGGTGAGCCGGCCGCCCAGCCGGGTACCGCGCAGCCCCGGCGCGCCGACGCCGCGGCCGAAGATCATCACCTTGTGAGTGCTTCCCATGCCGCCCGGCAGCATCAGCGTCTTCATCGCCAGGCGCCGCCGAAGCTCCGAGGCCGGGTCGCTCGCCGGCCGGGCCAGCCACTCCTCGAGGCCGAGGCCGAGCAGGAAGTACGTCTGATCGACGAGGCCGAGCGTCGTGAGGCCGGCATCTTCGGCCGCCAGGCGCACCCCCGTCAGATCCACGTGCGACGTGAGGTCGCGCTCGCCCGGCTCGTTCAGCCACCCGCGTCCCTCGTCGCGCGCCTCGCTGGCGTGCGAGCGAAGCGACATCAGCGTGCCGCCAGCATGCGCGGCGGAGTAGAGCTGGGCCGCCACGTGGCCGTAGTCGATCAGCAGCAGGAAGCCGCGGTCGAGCGCGCGCGCCGCCGCGCCGACCCAATCCACGGCCGCGAGGTTGACCTCGGCGACGAAGCCGGCCTCGAGCCTTGCGCCGACCTTCGCCAGGTACTCCTCGATCCGCGGAGAAGACGGCGGCCCTTCGAGGGTCACCAGCCGGCCGCGCGCTTCGGCGACGAACAACTCGCGCAGTCCCTCGTCCCGCATCACCACCACGTGCGGAGGCAGGGCGTCCAGGAGTTCATTCGCGATGATGAAGCCGTTGACACGCGTCGGGATGTCGCCGCTCGAGGAGGCGAGGCGGCCGGCGTGCGGGCCCAGGACGACTGCCTGGGCGGCGCGGGCCTGCGGGCTCCGCTCGACGAGCCGCAACCGCAGGGCGGCGAGGAAGGCCCGGTCGATTGCGCCGGCGGCCTCGAAAATGTCACGCGACAGGCGCCCGTTGCCGGCCGCCGCCTCCACGAGGTCCACCTGCGGCGGCGCCCCGAGCAGCCGCCACATCTCGAACAGTTGCACTGCGAGGAGTTCGCCGAAGAGCGGCCCGAGGTCCACGCTCGTGTAGAAATCCCCGCTGCGGCCCGAGCGCTGCCGCGCGCTCGTGTAGTAGCCGTGCTGCGGGTGATACAGCGCCGTCTCGACGAACTCGGCCACGGTGATCGGGCCGTGCGCCCGGACGCGATCGACGATGAGGGGGAGGAGTGGGGAGGGCATGGGGAGCTGGCGGCTCGCAGCAGGCAGCCGCAGCAGGCAGCAGGACGGTGCGCTCAAGCGAAAAGGGCAGGAGCGTTCGCGCCCCTGCCCTTCGTGACTCACTGCCAGCTGCCAGCCGACTGCTGACGGCTATTCACTATTCCTTCTTCAGCGTCAGGAACAGCTGCTGGCTCTGTCGGCTCTTCCACACGAGCAGCATCGCCCGGCCGCCCGACGGCACCTTCTGCAGCAGCCCGCTGGCCTCGGCCGCGCTGGTCACGGCGGCCCCGTTCACCTTCATGATGATGTCGCCCTGGGTGAGGCCGGCGCCTTCGGCCGCGCTGCCCGGATCGACGTCCATGATGACCGCGCCGGCCGTCCCCGGCGGCAGCCGGAGCGACCGCGAGATCGACGGGGTGAGGTTGCCGAGCGTGAGGCCGAACCCACTGCTCGCATCTTGCTCGGAACCCGGCTCGCCCTGTGCGGCGCCGCTCTCGGCCTCGAGGTCGAGCTCCTCGACGGTGACGTTGACCGTCCGCTCCTTCTTCTCGCGGACGATCTTCACAGGAACCGTCGTGCCAGGCTTCGTGCTGGTGATGATCCGGATCAGCTCGTCGCGCGTCGCCACCGGCTTCCCGTTCACCTCGGTGATCACGTCGCCCGGTTCGATACCCGCCTTACCGGCCGGGCTGTCCTTGGTGACGGTTGCGACGAGCGCGCCCATGCGCTGCTTCAGCCCGAGGTCCGTAACGTTCTCGCGAGGCACGTCCTGCACGCTGACCCCAATGCGCCCGCGAATGACCTTGCCCGTCCGCAGCTGCGGCAGCAAATCGATCACGAGGTTGGCCGGGATGGCGAAGCCAATCCCGATGTTGCCCTCCGACCGGCTGTTCGCGAGGATCGCCGTGTTGATGCCGATCACCTCGCCTCGGACGTTGAGCAGCGGGCCGCCCGAGTTCCCGGGGTTGATGGCCGCATCGGTCTGGAGGACGTCCTGCGACCGCTGTTCCGCGACGGTGAACGGCCGCTTCGTTGCGCTGATGACGCCGACAGTGACGGTGTGCGCCAGCCCGAACGGGTTTCCGATCGCCATGACCCAGTCGCCCGGCTGCATCTGGCTGGAGTCGCCGAACTTGGCCTCGAGCAGCGGCTTTGCGGGCTTCTCGACGAGCTGGATGAGGGCGCTGTCGCTCAACTGGTCGCGCCCGACCAGCTTCGCGTGGTATTCCTCCTGATCCAGCTGGTTCTCGCCGAACGCCACGAAGATATCCGTCGCCCCTTCCACCACGTGGTTGTTGGTGACGATCAGCCCTTCCTTCGCGTTGATGATGAAGCCGGTGCCCGCCGCCTCCACCACCTGGTCGCGCGGACGCTGGTTGCCCCGTCCGCCGGGGCCCTGCGGCAGCCCGAAGAACTGGCGGAACGGGTCGTCGCCGCCGAAGAAGTCGCTCATGTCCTGCGCCTTCCGCTTGGCGCGGGTGCGAATGTTCACCACGAAGGGCGTGGCGTTCTTCGCGATGTTTCGGAAGGTCGTGGCGTCGATGGGACCCGAGAGCGGCGCGCTGTTCATCGCCGGCGCGGCCATTGTCTGGGCGGACGACTGCGGGGACAAATCCAGGCGGGAGGCCAGCACCATGCCGACCGCGAGCGAGGCAACGGCGATCAGCAACGCGTAGAAAAGGGTGATCTTGCGGCTTGACATCGAATCCTCCGAGAAACCCGCAGGGCCCGGCGCGTGCCGGGCAGGCGTTCAGGTCCGGCGGCCTGGTTCCCTGGCCGTAAAGCGCAAACCGCGGGCCGCCCGCGGCGCGGCGATCGAGCATCAGCCCCGACCCAAGAGTATACCCGTCGCCGATTGACAAAGCACGACCGCTCCTATAGTTTGACGCCGCTCGGCCCCCGGCAGTCTGCCTCATCCCCGCGCCGCCAAATTTGGCATAATCGCATTAGCGCCTGCCACTACACGTTCCGGGTTTGTCCGTATGCGAAAGCTGAGTGTCCCCAGCGGGCCCCTGGCCCTCGTCGTCGTGTCGTTCGTGGCCGCCGGCATCTGGGCGGCGGCCTTGCGAGCCCAGCAGGCGCCTGCCGCGCAGACCGCCCCGGCTGCCAGCCAGCCGGATCGCCAGTTCCCTCCGCTCACGTTCAAGGTCGAGGTGAATTACGTCGAGGTGGACGCCGTCGTCACCGACCAGCAGGGACACTTCGTGGGCAACCTGCAGCCGGGCGACTTCCAGTTGCTCGAAGACGGCAAGCCTCAATCGATCGTCAACTTCGGCCTCGTCAACGTTCCTGTCGAGTACGCCGACGCACCCCTGTTTGCGACCAAGCCGATCGACCCGGACGTCCAGACGAATGCCAAGCCGTTCGACGGGCGCATCTACCTGATCGTCCTCGACGACCTGCACATCAGCGCCCAGCTCACGCCGCGCGTGCGGGCGTCCGCCAAGCGGCTCGTTCAGCAGATGGGCGCGAACGACGTGGCGGCGGTGGTCACGACGGGCGGCACGACGTACGCGGCGCAGGAGTTCACGGGCAACAAGCGGCTGCTGTCGGCAGCGATCGACAACTTCATGGGCCGCGGCCTGCGGTCGTCCACGCTGAACCGCGTCGACGACTACAACCGGATGCGCAGCAGCCCCACGGGCGTCGATTCGGCGCCCAAGGACATCGAGGAGCACGAGCGCGCGTACTTTGCCAGGAACTCGCTGTCGTCGATCAAGCAGCTGTCCGAGTTCATGTCGGGCGTGCGCGGCCGCCGGAAAGCGCTCGTCTTCTTCAGCGAGGGGATCGACTACGACGTCCTCGACGTCTTCACCCACCAGTACGCCGGCGACGTGCGCGACGCCACGCGGGAAGCCATCGCGGCGGCCACGCGCGCGAACGTGAGCGTCTACAGCGTCGATCCTCGCGGCCTGGTGGACGCCGCGGGCGACACGATGGAGCTGACGGGCGTGGACTCCGGCGCGGACCCGTCCTACCGTCTGGGCATCAACGGGATGCAGGACGAACTGCGGATGCAGCACGACAGCCTGCGCGTCCTCTCGGACGAGACGGGCGGCTTCGCGGCGATCAACAGCAACGACTACACGACCGCGTTCAACCGGATGCGCGACGAGAACAGCAACTACTATCTCCTCGGCTACTACCCGGCGAACGACCGCCGCGATGGGCGGTTCCGGAAGATCGAGGTGCGCGTCGCTCGGCCGGGGATCCAGGTCCGCGCCCGGAAGGGCTACGTCGCGCCGACCGGCAAGCCGGCGGCGCCCGCCGCCGCACCGGCGGGCAAGGACAAGCCGTCGCCGCTCCTGCGCGAGGCGATGGACAGCCCGCTCCCGCTGTCGGGCCTCCACATGACGGTGTCCGCCGCGCCGTTCAAGGGGAAGGCGCCGAACGCCTCGGTCGCGGTCGTCCTGCACGCGGACGGAGCCGGCCTCAAGTTCACGGAACGCGATGGGCGCTTCGAGGGCAGCCTGGAGTTGTCGATTGTCGCGGTGGACCGCGACGGCAAGATCAAGAACGCGCTCCGGCAGAAGGTCGACATGCCGCTACGGCCGGAGTCCCGCGCGATTGTCGCGCGGCGCGGCGTGCGCGTGGTGTCGAGGGTGGATGTGCCGCCGGGCAAGTACCAGTTGCGCGTGTCGGCGGTCGACGGGGGCAGCCAGCTCGCCGGCTCGGTCTACTACGACCTCGAGGTGCCCGACTTCAACGCGGGCCCCCTCACGATGAGCGGCATCGTCCTCACGTCGACGCTTGCCAGCGTCGGCCCGGTCGTCGGCCTCGCGACGGATGACGATCTCCGCCGCGCGCTGCCCGGGCCGCCAACCGTCGCCCGCGAGTTCAACGCGGACGAAGAACTGGGGCTCACCGCCGAGGTGTACGACAACCAGGCGTCCACGCCGCACAAGGTCGCGATCGCCACGACGATCCGCTCCGACGACGGGCGGGAAGTGTTCCGCATCGCCGACGAGCGGGCGAGCAGCGAGTTGCAGGGCGCCCGGGGCGGCTACGGCTACACCGCCAAGGTGCCGCTCAAGGGCCTGGCGCCGGGTTTGTACGTACTGAAGGTGGAGGCGCGCTCGACGCTCGGCAAGGCGCCGACAGTGAACCGGGAAGTGCTGATACGCGTGACGCAGTAAACGAAGAACGGAAAGCGGAGAACGCCAAAACAAAAAGGGGCCTCGGACATCGTCCGCGGCCCCTTTTTTCAGCGTTCCGATCCAGCCGCGCGCCTAGAACTTCGTCACCTTCTTCGGCTTCGGCACTGCGCCGTTGCCGTGCGAGAACTTGTAGCTGTTGCGGTCCATGTTCGGCTGCTTCGGCGTCTCGAGAACGATCACCGCAACCTCGCCGGGCATCAGCGGCTTCTTGAGGAACTTCTTGTCCCCGGTGACCGGGTTGCCGGTCTTGTCGTACCAGAACTCTTCGATCGTGAGGCGCGCGATCGCCTTGAGCGACATGTTCTTGACCTCGAACTTGGTCTCGATGATGCCGTCCTTGCGGACCGTCGGCTTGCCGAGGATGTACTGGATGTCGGCGTCGCCCCGGAGCGTGTCCACCCACTTGGTGGTGCTGGCCTGGGCGGCCGGCGCCTGCTGCGCGAACGCGAACGACGCGCCGGCAAAGATGGTTGCGACGAGAGCTAGCGCCAGGAGAGCGCGATTAGGGCGGAACATGACAACTCCTCCAGGGGGCGTAGATGGCCAGCCGTGGGTCGGCCGGTCGAACCAGAGGGATTATAGTGCGTTACATCTCGCCGTTCCAGTCCTCCGGATCGGCCGAGATGGAGCGGAAGATTTCCAGGTGCCACTTGCCCCCGCCCCACGGCTCGATCACCTCGGTGGCCACCACGTCCACGAGGATTTCGGCGAACGTCCGGCCCTCCGGGTCGCCGTCGAGGTGGTAGGCCGGCTCGTCCCAGGAGAAATTGGGGTAGAGCGCTGATGGTTAGGAACAGGTCGTAGCCGTCGTCGATGACGATCAACTGGCCGCAGGGGCGCTTGATGGTCGAGTGGTAGATCAGGTACTTCTCCGCGCTGTGCGCGCGGATGTAGCGCTTGAGGGCGAACTCGCGGGCGACGATTTCCTCGACCGCGATCTTCTTGTCCCAGCAGTCGCGGCAGTAGCGCTCCTCGCCGCGCGGCTCGGAGACCTCCTTCGCGCCGCAGAGCGCGCACCGTGTCTTGGCGACCGACTTCCGTGGCATCCGAACGATTCTATCATTCCCGGACGAACACGGGCGCGTACATCGCCTCGACGTACTCCTTCATCATGCGGCGCGCGCTGAAGCGCGGCATCACCGTGCGGATCGACTCCTTCACGATGCGAAGCCATGCCCGCGGGACCCCGTTCTTGTCGCGGTCGTAGAAGGTCGGCACAACCTGCTCCTCGAGCAGGCGGTACAGCGCGTCGGCGTCCGCGGCGTCCTGTTCGCCCGGATCGTCCTTGGGCGGCGCGTCGATCAACCACCCGTTCGACGCCGCTGTACCCCTCCGCCCACCAGCCGTCGCCGATGCTCAGGTGCGGCACGCCGTTCACCGCGGCCTTCATCCCGCTCGTCCCGCTCGCCTCCAGCGGCTTGCGCGGCGTGTTCAGCCACACGTCGCATCCCTGCACGAGGAAGTGCGCGACGTGCAGGTCGTAGTCGTCGATGAAGGCGACGCGGCCGCCAAAGCCGTTGTCCATCGCGCGCTTGTAGATCCGCTGCAGGTGGTGCTTCCCCGCATCGTCCGCGGGGTGCGACTTGCCCGCGAAGACGATCTGCACCGGCTCGCGCATGACCGACAGGATCGCGGCCAGTCGGTCGGGGTTGGAGAACAACAGCTCCGGGCGCTTGTAGGCGGTGAACCGGCGCGCAAAGCCGATGGTGAGCGCGTCGGGGTTGAGCAGCGTGCCCGCCGCCACGACCTGGCCGGGGCCCGCCTGGCGATCGGTCCATCGCTGCCGCGCGCGCTCGCGGATGAACGCGAACAGGTAGCCTCGCAGCAGCTCGCGCGCCTCCCACAGTTCCTCGTCCGGGATCGTGTGGATCGCGTCCCACAACTCCGGGTCGTCGTGCCGGTCGCGCCAGTCGGGCGCGATATACGTTTCGAACAGCTTCGACAACTCGGGCGCCACCCAGGTCGGGACGTGCACCCCGTTGGTCACGTCGCGCACCGGCTCCTGGCCGGCGGGCGTGCCCGGCCAGATCGGCGCGAACATGCGGCGGGTGACGTCGCGGTGCAGCTGGCTGACCGCGTTCACCGCGTCCGCCGACCGGACGGCGAGCGCGGTCATGTTGAAGAGCGTTCCGTTGCCGTTCCCGTTGTCGTACGCGCCGAGCGCGAGGAACTTGTCGCGCAGCTCGCCCAGGCTGCCCCACGCGCCGGCGAGGTAGGTCTCGACGAGGTGGAAGGGGAAGGCGTCGTGCCCTGCGGGCACCGGCGTGTGCGTGGTGAAGACGGTCGTCCGGCGGACTTCGCGAACGGCCTGCTCGAAGTCGAACCCCTCCTCGACGGCCTCGCGGATGCGCTGCAGCACGACGAACGCCGCGTGGCCCTCGTTGAGGTGCCAGACGGTCGGCTTGACGTTCAAGGCGTGGAGCGCGCGAACGCCGCCGAGACCGAGGACGATCTCCTGCTGGATGCGCGTTTCCTGGTTGCCGCCGTAGAGGCGCGCCGACAGTTCGCGATCCCATGGCGCGTTCTCGGGCAGGTCCGTGTCGAGCAGGTACAGGCGGACACGGCCGGCCCGGATGACCCAGACGGCCGCCAGCACCGTGCGATCGCCGAGCGGCACCGCCACGACGCACGGCGTGCCGTCCGGCCGAACGGCCGGCTCGATGGGCGCGTCGAGCCAGTTCAGCCGCTCGTACTCCTCCTGCTGCCAGCCTTCGGCCGTGAGGTGCTGGTGGAAGTAGCCTTGCGGGTACATGAACCCGACGCCGACCAGCGGGATCCCGAGGTCGCTCGCTTCCTTACACACGTCGCCCGCAAGGACACCCAGGCCCCCGGCGTAGATCGGCAGCGACTGGTGCAGCGCGAATTCGGCCGAGAAGTAGGCGATCTGCCCGCCATTGGCCAGCGGCCCGAAGCGGTTGGCCCACCAGGTGTCGTGCGCGGTCCTCGCAAGGTCGAGCCCGTGGATCACGCTGTCGTACAACGCGCGGAAGGAAGGGTCGTCCGCGGCGGCAGCGAGCCGCTCGCGCGGCATCAGCCGCAGCATCCGCACGGGGTTATGGTCGGTCAGGCGCCAGAGCGGATAGTCCAGGCGCCGGAAAACATCGCGGGCGCGGTAGTGCCAGCTCCACCAGAGGTCGCAAGCGAGTTCCTCGAGTCGACGGATCCGTGCCGGCAGGGGCGGGAGTTCGGGGTAACGTTCCATGTCTTGACCGCATCCTATCTGCCCGTCGGGACAGGCGTCAATGCTGGCCGGCCTTCGCACGCGCGGCGATCGGGCGCCTCGATATCGCGGGCTGGCCATTCCGTTCGAGAAAGTGCGCCCGCTCGAGTCGCGGCTGTCGTAAACTGAGCCGCCTGACGCGGGCAGGGAGGCCTGGGACCACTACGAGGAGATCAGCCATGACCGAGATCAACCGGCGCGAGTTCGTGCGGGCCACGACGGCCGCCGCGGTCGCCGCCGCGTCGCCCGCCGCGGCGTTCGGCCAGGCGCCGACGATGATGACGCCCAAGAACCTCAAGCCGCTGGTGGTGTCGTCCGCCAACGGCCACAGCGTCAAGAATGGCGGCCAGCAGACGTGCATCGAGAAGGCCTTCTCGATGATCGCCTCCGGCGCCGACGTCCTCGACGCGGTGATCGCCGGCGTCAACATTGTCGAGCTCGACCCGGCGGACAGCAGCGTCGGCTTCGGCGGCCTGCCCAACGCGGAGGGTGTGGTCCAGCTCGACTCGTGCTGCATGCACGGGCCGAAGCGGCGCGCCGGCGGCGTCGCGGAAATCGAGGGTGTGAAGACGCCGTCGGTCATCGCCCGGGCCGTGATGGACCAGACCGACCATCACCTGATCGTGGGTCTCGGCGCCCGCGAGTTCGCCCGGACACTCGGCTTCGAGATCCTGGACGACCTCAACACGCCGCGGTCGCGCGAGGCCTGGCTGAAGTGGAAGCGCCAGACGGATTCGCTCCACTACCTTCGTCCCGAGGACCGCGAGATCGCGGTGAAGAAGATCAGCCTGCAGATCATGCGCGAGCATGGCCTCGATACCCGGCACTACTACGGCACGATCAACTGCAACGGCCTGAACGCGAAGGGAGAGATCTGCGGCGTGACGACGACCAGCGGGATGGCGTTCAAGATCCCCGGCCGCACTGGCGATTCGCCCATCCTGGGCGCCGGGCTCTACGTGGACAACGAGGTGGGTGCGGCGGGTTCGACCGGGCGCGGCGAGGCAAACCTCTACAACCTGTGCTCGTTCCTGGTGGTCGAGAACATGCGGCGCGGCATGCACCCGAAGGACGCCGCGCTCGAGGCCCTCAGGCGCGTGCGGGCGAACACCGTCGAGAAGCGGCTCCTCACGAAGGACGGCGACCCCAACTTCCAGCTCAACTTCTACGTGCTGAACGCGAAGGGCGAGTACGCCGGCGTGGCCATGTACCCCTCCACCTACGCGATCTGCACCGAGAGCGGTCCGCAGATCCTCGCGGTGGAACCGCTGATCAACAAGCCGTTTGTCGAATGACGCCCGTCAACGGAGAATTGAAAACGGAGAATTGAAAACGACAGGGTCACCGCCGGTCGGTCCTTCCGTATCTCTCCAGCACCTGTCGCACCCTGTCGATCGGTATCGCCTCCGCCGTCCCGAATCGCGACGTCACGGTGGTCGCCTTGAAGAGCGAGTTGTAGACGGCTTCCTCGGTGGCCTCGAGGACGGCCTGGAAGAGCGGTGACACGCCGTCGGGCGGCAGGATGGTGCGCGGCGTCGGCGTCGATTCGCCGAAGCGGACCCGGAGTGCCTGCGCCGTCGAGAACGCGACGGCATAGTCGCCGCTGCCGTTGCTGTAGGACGAACCGGTTCGCGCGAGCGCGAAGACGGCCCGCGCGGCAATCCGCTTCAGGTCGCGCGCGTCCACGGGGGCGTCGGTGGCCACCACGATCATGCACGAGCCATCCGTGTCGGCCGCCGGACCGGCGGACCCTGAAAACGGGGTGCGTCCCAGTTCCCGGCCCACCGGGGCGCCCGCCACCATCAGCTCGCCCCCGAAGTTCGTCTGGACCAGCACGCCCAGCGTGTAGCCGCCGTAGCGGGGGGGCAAGATCCGCGACGCCGTGCCGATGCCCCCCTTCCAGCCGAAGCACCGCGTGCCGGCTCCCGCCCCGATGCTGCCTTCTTCCACGGGGCCGCCGGCCGCTGCCTTGATGGCCGCGAGCACGTGTTCCCGCGTCACGTGCTGGCCGCGGATGTCATTCAAGCCTCCGTCGTTGGTCTCGCCCACCACCGCGTTGACCGATTGCACCCGCGCGTTGCCTTCCTCTGCGAGCGTGTAGGCGACGACGCCATTCATGGCCGCGGCGACGCCCAGCGTGTTGGTGAGCACGATGGGGGTTTCGATCGTGCCCAGTTCCTCCACCTGGGTGGTGCCGGCCAGCTTGCCGAAGGCGTTGCCGACGAAGACGGCGCCCGCCACCTTCTCCTGGAACACGTTGCCGCCATGCGGCACGATCGCCGTGACGCCCGTGCGGACGGCATCGCCCTCGACGAGCGTGACGTGACCGACGCGAACGCCCGCGACGTCCGTGATCGCATTCAGCGGCCCGGGCGGGAAGACGCCAACCACCACCCCGAGGTCCCGGGCACGCGGACGCGCGGCCGGCTGCCCCTGCCCGCCTCCTGCCACCGCCGCCCCCGCCATGAGCCACGCCGCCAGTCGAACGCCACGCATGATGCCTCCAAGCAGTCGCCGTGGGTTCAGCGGCTGATCTTCGCGTCGATTGCCACGAGTCGTGCGGACAGCGCGTCAATGCGATCCATCAGCTCGCGATGGCGCTCGTCCTCCCGGGCCGGCTTCCGCGCCTTGAACGCGAGTGCGCCCCCCGGCTCGATGACGGCCTCCTCGACGTCGTCGAGGGAGGCAATGCCCTGCCGGCGGGCCGCCACTTCGAGCGCCTCCCGTGTGATGACCTCCTTCGCGAGGCGGTCGTCGAGAATGCGCCCGTCGCGCACCAGGTAGTCGGCGTCGCCCTCCACCACCCGGTCGAGCCGTTGGTGCCTGTAAAGGAACCGGACAACCAGGTAATTCACGACCAGCAGCGTCGTGGCCCCGATCACGCCGCCCGTGACCGAGTTGTCGTTGCCGATGATCGCGTTCTGCACGGTGTTCGACAGCGTGAGCAGCACCACGAGGTCGAAGGGGTTCAGTTGCGCCAGCTCGCGCTTCCCGGCCAGGCGCAGCCCGGCCACGAGGAACAGGTACACGAGGATCGGCCGGGCCACTTTCTCGATCACGCCCGTGCCGGGATCGAGGTGAAACATGTTCATCCAGGGTGACGGGTCCATGAGCGCCTCCCTCAACTTGCCGCCCAGTATAGCGGTCTGCGAAGACGGCGCGGCTGTTGCACTGAGCCAAGAGGGATTCGAACATGCACCAGTCGGGCTGGCTCCGCCGCGCGGTCGCCCTCGCCGTCGTCATGGCGTCGCTGCCGCTCTGCGCGCAGAGCCCGTCACCGCCGAAGGACGGGACGACGCCCGACGCCGCCTCGCTCTTCGCCGAAATCCGCCGCCGGATGCCGCTGGACGCGGATCTCCAGTCCGGTTACGTGTGCATTCAACGCGAAACCGAGGTCCGCCTCGATGGCGACGGCCATCCCACGTCCAAGACGACGCGCGAGTACCGAGATGTACCCGGCGGCCGGCGGAAGCCCGCCCTTCAAGCGGCTGATCGCGCGCGACGGTGTCCCCGTTCCCGCGGCCGAATTGGCTGAGAGCGACCGCCGCCGGCAGGCGGACCGTGCCGAGAGCGCGGGCGACCGCGACAAGCGGCTCCGCCGCGAGGCCGACGAACGGCGCGAGCGGCAGGCGCTGGTGGATGAAGTGTTCAGGCTTTTCGATTTCCGGATCGCTGGACACGAAATCCTCGCCGGCCGCCCTGCGTTGGTCATCAGCTTCACGCCGCGTCCCGGGCTGACGGCATCGGGCCGGACGGCATCCATCGCGCAGAAGTTCGAGGGGAGAGCCTGGGTCGACGAGCAGGACCTTCAGGTCGTGCGCGTCGAAGCGCGGTCCACCGACGATGTGAATTACGGACTCGGAATGTTCGCTCGCATCTACAAGGGGACGTCCGTCTTTTGGGAACGCCGGAAGGTGGAGGGCGACGCCTGGGTGCCGGCTCGATTGGAGATCCGCGCGTCCGCCCGCGTGCTGCTGTTTCGCCGCCTCGGTCTCTACCGGATCACCGATTACCTCAACTACCGCCGGTTGGCTTCCCCCGTGTCTCCCGGGAACCAGCGCTAGAATCGTGATTCGCCCGCCAAAGTCGTTACCCAAGTAGTTGCCGTAGTCGTTACCTGGGTAGGTTCGTGTGTCGTGTGGCGCTACACGCGAAGGGCGCGCCAGCTCGGCTGGCCGCTTGTTCCTGTGTGAAATGCTGAGCCGGCTGCGAGGCAGCGGTCTTGGCCCGCGGCTTGCCTCAGCATTTCACATGCGATTTGATTCTTCGATTCGACCAGTCATCGTGCTGGCGGCCGTTCTCGTTTGCCTGCTGCTGGCGGTGCCCGTCTTCGCGCAAGCGGGCGGGGTCGGGCTTCGAGCCGGCGTGAGCGGCAGCCCGGACCAGTTCTATTTCGGCGGGCACTACGACACCGGCCGCATTGCGGGCGATGTCAGCTTCCGCCCGAACGTCGAGGTGGGCGTCGGCGACAACGTAACGACCCTCGCCGGGAACTTCGAGTTCGTCTACTGGTTTCCGCTGCGCGGCCATTCAGTCAGCATCTACGCGGGCGGCGGCCCCGCGATCAACTTCTATCACCACGGCGACAACGGGAACGGCAACTCGCACACCGACACGGAACCGGGCTTCAACATCCTGGTGGGCGTGTCGCACCGCCGCGGCCTATTCGGCGAGCTGAAGATCGGCTTCATCGACAGCCCCGAGGTGAAGTTCGGCGTCGGCTTCACGTGGAGGTAGAATCGGAACAAGATGACCAACCACAACTCGTTCTCGGCCGAAGCGGACATCCTCGTCGATGGGTCGCCCGTTCACGTCTGGAGTCTGCCCGCGCTCGAGCGGGCCGGCTTTCCCAAGGTAAAGCGGCTGCCGTACGCGCTGAAGATCCTCCTGGAGAACCTGCTGCGCCACGAAGACGGCCGCTACGTGAAAAGCGACGACGTGCGCGCGCTGGCCACGTGGGATGCTGGCGCGGGCGTCCGCAAGGAGATCGCCTTCACTCCTGCGCGAGTCCTGCTGCAGGACTTCACCGGCGTGCCAGCGGTTGTGGACCTCGCGGCGATGCGCGACGCGGTCGTCAAGCTCGGCGGCGACCCCGCGCGGGTCAACCCGCTCCAGCCCGTGGAACTGGTCATCGATCACTCGTTCCAGGTGGACTACTTCGGCCGCGCGGATGCCTTCCGCCTGAACGCCGACCTCGAGTTCCAGCGGAACCAGGAGCGCTACGTCTTCCTGCGCTGGGGGCAGCAGGCCTTCAGCAACTTCCGCGTCGTACCGCCGGATACCGGGATCGTGCACCAGGTGAACCTCGAGTACCTGGCGCGGGTGGTATTCAGCGACGACAAGAGCGGCCGAGTGACCGCCTATCCCGACACGCTCGTCGGTACCGACTCCCACACCACGATGGTCAACGGGCTGGGTGTCGTGGGCTGGGGCGTCGGCGGGATCGAGGCCGAAGCGTGCATGCTCGGGCAGCCGATCTCGATGCTCATTCCAGACGTGCTCGGCTTCAGGCTGACCGGGCGCCTGCCCGAAGGGGCGACCGCCACCGACCTGGTGCTCACCATCACCGAGCGGCTGCGCAAGCACGGCGTGGTCGGCAAGTTCGTGGAGTTCTACGGTCCAGGACTGGAGGGGCTGCCGATTGCGGATCGCGCGACGCTCAGCAACATGTGCCCCGAGTACGGCGCCACGATCGCCGTGTTCCCGATCGACGACATGACGCTCGACTACCTGCGCCTCACCGGCCGCGACGAGCGGCGTGTCCGCCTCGTCGAGGCGTACGCGAAAGCCCAGGGGTTGTTCCGGACCGCTCATGCGCCGGAGGCCGAGTACGCGGAACGGCTGGAACTGGATCTGTCCGCGGTGGAGCCGTGCATTTCGGGCCCGCGGCGCCCGCAGGACCGCGTGTCGCTGAAGCAGGCGAGAGCCTCCTTCGAACAGGCGCTGACCAAGACGTTGGCCGAGCGGAAGGTCGCCTCACAGCCCGCCGCGGCGGCCGCGCCTGTCGCGACGATGGATCTGGATCACGGCGCGGTCGTGATCGCGTCCATCACGAGCTGCACCAACACGTCCAACCCGAGCGTCATGATCGGCGCCGGGCTCCTCGCGAAGAAGGCGATCGAACGGGGTCTGCGCGTGAAGCCCTGGGTGAAGACCAGCCTGGCGCCCGGGTCGAAGGCCGTCACTGCGTACCTGGCGAACGCGGGCCTGACGGAGCCGCTCGACCGCCTCGGCTTCAACCTGGTGGGCTACGGTTGCGCGACCTGCATCGGCAACAGCGGGCCGCTTCCGCCGGACGTCTCGTCGACCGTCAAGGAGCGCGATCTCGTGGTCGCCGCCGTCCTGAGCGGCAACCGCAACTTCGAGGGCCGCATCCAGTCGCAGGTACGCGCGAACTACCTGGCGTCGCCTCCGCTCGTGGTCGCGTACGCGCTCGCGGGGACGATGAAGATCGACCTGACGACCGAGCCGATCGGGCAGGACCCGGCCGGACGCGACGTCTTCCTGCGCGACATCTGGCCGTCGGAAGCCGAGATCCAGGCGGCGATGCTCTCGTCGGTCAAGGCCGAGAGCTTCCGCAGCGCCTACGCGGACGTCTTCAGCGGCGAGGCGTTGTGGCAGGCGCTCCACGTTCCGGCGGGGGATCGGTTTTCGTGGGACGAGGCATCGACCTACATCCGCAATCCCCCGTTCTTCGAGGGGCTGTCGATGGCGGACGGGACGCTCCGCGACCTGGTCGGCGCCCGCGTGCTGGCGGTCCTTGGAGACAGCGTCACGACGGACCACATCTCGCCGGCCGGATCGATCCCGGCCGACAGCCCGGCGGGTCAGTACCTGGTTGCCCACGGCGTTCAGCCAAAGGACTTCAACTGGTACGGCGCGCGTCGCGGGAACCACGAAGTGATGATGCGCGGGACGTTCGCCAACATCCGCCTGCGCAACCAGCTCGCGCCGGGAACCGAAGGCGGGTGGACGCTTCACCTGCCCGATGGGACGCAGATGGCGATCTACGACGCCGCCATGCAGTACAAGCAGGAGGGTGTGCCGTTGATCGTGATCGCCGGCAAGGAGTACGGTTCGGGCTCGTCCCGCGACTGGGCAGCCAAGGGGACCGCGCTGCTGGGCGTCCGGGCCGTGATCGCGGAGAGCTTCGAGCGGATCCATCGGAGCAACCTGGTGAACATGGGTGTGCTGCCGCTGCAGTTCAAGCCTGGCGTCAGCGCGGGCGGACTCGGGCTGTCGGGCCGCGAGACCTGCGAGATTCGAGGCATCGCGTCGGGCCTGGCGCCGATGGCGGAACTGAGCGTCACTGCGCGCACCGGCGGCCAGGCGATCGAGTTCACGGCGATCGTCCGGATCGACACGCCGGAAGAACTCGCGGCGTTCAAGGCAGGCGGCATCCTGCCTTACGTCCTCAGGCAGTTGGTGAAACCGTAACTGACGCGGAGGTGCCAGGGCACCCTTGCACTTTTGCACCTTGCACTTTTGCGGGATGCACGTGGTTGGCTTCGTGCTGTCTTCGAATCGCGTGAAGGAACGGGCGCGCGGGCTGGGATTCGATCTCTGCGGGATCGCGCCCGCGGCGGGATTCCCCGAACTGCAGTTTCTGGGGGAGTGGCTGGCGCGCGGCTACGCCGGGAACATGGGCTATTTGCCGCGTACCGCGGATCGCCGGCAGGATGTGCGCCGCGTCCTGCCGTCCGCCCAATCGGTCATCGTCACGGGTACCCTCTACAACACGGACCGGCCGTACTCGGTGGAACGCCGCGAGCCAGGTGAAGGGCTCGTGTCGCGTTATGCGTGGGGCGACGACTACCACGACGTCCTGTCGCGTCGCCTCGACGAGTTACTCGCCTGGATGCATGAGGCGCACAGCGAGCCGTTTGAGGCCCGGCCCTACGTGGACACAGGCCCGGTGCAGGAGCGCGTATACGCGCAGTACGCGGGGCTGGGGTGGATCGGGAAGAACACGTGCCTCATCAACCCGGACGTCGGATCCTGGCTCTTCCTCGCCGAGATCATCTGCAGCCTGCCGCTCGAACCCGACGCCCCGGGGCTCGACCAGTGCGGGACGTGTGCCTTGTGCCTGGACGCGTGTCCCACGGGGGCCCTGGTCGAACCTCACGTCCTCGACGCGACCCGGTGCATCTCCTACCTGACAATCGAGCTGAAAGGGCCCATGCCGGCAGCGGCGAGGGCGGGCGTGGGGACGCACATCTACGGCTGTGACATCTGCCAGGACGTCTGCCCCTACAACCTCAACTCGCCGGTCGCATCGGCGTCAGAGTGGCTGCCGAGATCGGGGCTCGACGGTCCCCGCCTCGCCGACCTCTGGCGGCGGTCCGACGCTGATCTCGCTGCGCTCGTCGCCGGCACGCCCATGACGAGGCCCAAGCTGGCGGGACTCCGCCGCAACATTGCGGTCGCGATGGGCAACAGCGGGGATTCCGCGGCAGCCGACGCTCTGGGCGAGGACGAGATTGAGGTCAACGGCGGTGGTCTTGCTTCACCTTCCCGCAGCGATCCCATGGTGCGAGACCACGTGGAGTGGGCAAGAAGCAGAAGGACAGGTCGGCGGCAGAGCTGATTCCCGAGGGGGCGACGCTGGACGAGTTGCGTGCGCGGGCCGCCGGGTGCCAGGCGTGCGACCTGTGGCAGCGAGGGACGCAGACGGTCTTCGGCGCCGGCCGGCGCCGCGCCGCGATCATGCTCGTCGGCGAGCAGCCGGGCGACCGCGAGGACCAGGCGGGGTTGCCGTTTGTCGGCCCGGCCGGGCAGTTGCTCGATCGGGCGCTGGTGGAGGCGGGGATCGACCGCGCCGCCGTCTACGTCACCAACGTCGTCAAGCACTTCAAGTGGGAGCCGCGCGGCAAGCGCCGCATCCATGCCAAGCCGAACACGGCGGAGATCAATGCATGCCGCCCGTGGCTGGAGGCCGAAGTGGCGGCGGTCCGACCGCGCGCGATCGTCTGCCTTGGGGCGACCGCCGCCCAGGCGCTCCTCGGGCGCGGGTTCAAGGTCTCGGTCGAGCGGGGACGCTTCGTTCCGTCGCCGCTCGCCTCCCTCGTCATGGCCACCGTCCACCCGTCCTCGCTGCTGCGGGCGCCCGACGCCGACACGCGTCACCGCGAGATCGCGCGGTTCGTGGAGGACCTCGCGAAGGTCGCGGCCGCCCTGGGCGAAGGCGGGTAGAATGGGCGCCTGACACGGCTGAGGCACTTCCATGCGATACACCGTCCTTGTTGTCCTCGCAGTTCTGTCAGTTGCCGGCTGCACCGCACAGGCACCGGCGCCAGGCCCGTCGTCGCAGCCGCAGGCGAGGCCCGGCCAGGAGGTCGTCGTGCCCGAACACGCCAGGCTGGAGGCGGCCGCGAAGCAGTACGCGCCCGTGGAGATTGGCGCGGATGTCTCCGCGCTCCCGGCCAGCGAGAAGCAGGCGCTCGCGATGATGGTGCGCGCCGGCTGGGTGATGGATGCGCTGTTCCTCCGGCAGGTGTGGGGCGGCAACGAAGCGATGCTCTTCGACCTGCTCACCGACAAGTCCGGGCTGGGCCAGGCCAGGCTGCACTACTTCATGATCAACAAGGGGCCATGGGACCGCCTCGATCACAACAAGGCGTTCATCGCCGGGACACCGCCGAAGCCCGAGGGGGCGAACTTCTATCCCGCCGGCTCGAAGAAGGCCGACGTGGAAGCCTGGCTGAAAACGCTGCCCGAGGCGCAGCGCGCGGCGGCGACCGGCTTCTTCACCACGATCAGGCGGTCGCCCGGGAAGGCGGGCTTCGTCGCCGTGCCCTACAGCCAGGAGTACCAGGGCGAACTGGCCTACGCGGCCGGTCTTCTCCGCGAAGCGGCGGCGCTCACGACGCAGCCAACCCTGAAGGTGTTCCTCGAGAAGCGTGCCGACGCGTTCATCAGCAACGACTACTACGACAGCGACGTCGCGTGGATGGAACTCGACGCCAGCATCGAGCCGACCATCGGGCCGTACGAGGTATACGAGGACGAGTGGTTCAACGCGAAGGCGGGGTTCGAGGCGTTCATCGCCCTTCGCGACGATGCCGAGACGGCGAAGCTCGCGAAGCTCGGGTCGCACCTGCAGGAGATCGAAGATCAGCCTGCCGATCGACCCGAAGTACCGTAACCCGAAGCTGGGCGGGCTGGCGCCGATCCGCGTCGTCAACGTGGTTCTCGCGGCCGGCGACGGCAACCGCGGCGTCCAGACGGCCGCGTACAACCTGCCGAACGACGAGCGCGTCGTCCGCGAGAAGGGCGCGAAGCGCGTGATGCTGCGCAACATCCAGGAGGCGAAGTTCAAGCTCGTGCTGGTGCCGATTGCCGGGCGAGGTCCTGGCGGCCGATGCACCGGAAGAACCTCTCCTTCGACGCGTTCTTCACGCACACCGTCATGCACGAGCTGATGCACGGCCTCGGGCCGCACCAGATCAAGGTCGGCGGCCGCGACACGACGGTGCGCGCGGAGCTCAAGGAGACTGTACAGCTCGTTCGAGGAAGCCAAGGCCGACATCTCGGGGCTGTTCGCCCTTCAGCTGCTCGTCGATGCGCGGTGTACTCGACAAGGCGCTGCAGCAGACGATGTACGACACGTTCCTCGCCTCGGCGTTCCGCTCGATCCGGTTCGGTGTGACGGAGGCTCACGGCCGCGGCATCGCGATCCAGCTGAACTGGCTCCTCGACAACGGCGCGTTCGTCGTGGACCAGGACGGCACGTTCACGGTCAGCGCCGCGAAGATCAAGGAAGGTGTCACAGGCCTGACGAGCGAGTTGATGACGCTCGAAGCCGAGGGCAACTACGCCAAGGCGAAGGAGATGGCCGCGCGGCTGGCGGTGGTCCGGCCCGAGGTGCAGAAGGTGCTCGATCGCCTGCAGGGCATCCCTGTCGACATCGAGCCCCGGTTCACCACTGCGGCGGCTGTAACCAGCGGCCGGTAAAGTGAATCATTGGGCTGGGAGTGGAGTAACGGACTTATGCCTTTGTTCGAGTACGAGTGCCTCAAGTGCGGTCACCAGTTCGAGGCGCTGATCATGGGGGCCCGCAAGGCCGTCTGCCCGAAGTGCAAGAGCGACGAGCTCGAGAAGCGGGTGTCGCGGGTGGGGATCGGCGCAAGCGCCGGCGGCTGGGGCCGGTCGAATGCCGGCTGCGGCAGCAGCGGCGGTGGTTGAGGGTTCTAATCTCGCGGGCCGGTCGGCCCGCAAGAAAGTATGCAGTAGGCGGTAGGCAGTAAGCAGTTGAGCGGGACGTTCCCGTATGGCTGCCTACTGCCTACTGCCTACTGCCTACTGCCTACTGCCTACTACTCCCCGTTCTTTCTTTTCCGCCACGCGTTCCTCGATCCAGTCCAGCCACTGTTGCAGACCGGGCTCGCCTGCGCAGCTCGTCTCCAGCACCTCGATCTCGGGATTGACTCGGCGGGCGTCGGCCTTGGCCGCGTCCCTGTCGAAGCGCGTGTAGGGCAGCAGATCGATCTTGTGGAGGAGCATCAGCCGGGCGCGCCGGAAGATGCCCGGGTACTTCAGCGGCTTGTCGTCGCCTTCCGCGACGCTCAGCACGACCACCTTGGTGTCCTCGCCCAGGTCGTAGGAGGCCGGGCAGACGAGGTTGCCGACGTTCTCGATGAAGAGGACGTCGAGGCCGTCGAGGCTCACGTCGGCGAGCGCGCGACGAATCATGCTGGCGTCCAGGTGGCAGGTGCCGCCGGTGGTGATTTGGAGCGCCGGGAAGCCATAGCGCCGAAGCCGCTCGGCGTCGCGTTCCGTCTGGATGTCGCCAGTCAGCACGGCCACGCTCCGCCCCCGCGTCCCCATCGCCTTCAGCGTGTCCTCGAGGATGCTGGTCTTGCCCGCCCCCGGCGACGAGATCAGGTTGAGGCAGAGGATCCGCCGGCTCGCCAACTCGTCGCGCAGTTCCCCCGCGATCCGGTCGTTCTCCTTGAGGACGTTCTGCCGCACTTCCACCCGTTCAGTCACGACCCCTACTCCAGTTCCAGGTACGACAGGGCGAGTTCGTCGCCCGCCACCAGTCGCGTGTCGCCTGAGGCACAGGCGGGGCACGCGACCGTGAAATTCTCCGCCGCAAACTCCTCGGCGCACGCGTCGCAGCGATACCGCACGCCGACGCGCTCCAGGTCCAGCGTCGCGCCGTCGAGTTCCGTGTCCTTGACCGTCATTCCGAAGCAGAATTCGAGCGAGTCGGCGTTGACGCCCGAAATCTCTCCCACCCGCACGCCGACGCGAAGCACGCGCCGCGAGCCGTGCTGCGCCGCGTGCTCACGCGCGGAATCGGCGATCGACTGGGCGATGGAGAGCTCGTGCATGTGGTCTTCGAGCAGGCCTGAAGGCCTGCTCGGTCCGATGAGGCTCGGCAGAACTGTCTCTGCCGGCTGCCCAGGAAGTTTGCCACAGGGCTTCAGCCCCGTGCCTGGCTACTCCGTGTTCTGGTCGTCCTCGTGGCCGCCCGTCGAACCGTCACCGGGCTTCGATTGGGTCGCCGCGTCCTTCTTGAAGAAGGACGCATCGCTGACGTATGTCGCCGTCGCCGCCTCCAGCCTCGCCATCTCCTCCTTGGGAAGCGCCTTGAAGGCGGTGGCGACCTGCACGTTCTCCTCGAGCTGCTTCACGTTGTCGCAGCCGATGATCACGGTGCTGACGGGGAGTGACAGCACGTAGGTCAGCGGGCCCTTGATGCCGTTGATGCCGTCGGGCCGGAAGATCCGGCCGCGCGCCGGGATCTTCATGCCGATGATGCCCATTCCCTTCTTGTTCGCGAGCGCGAGGATGCTCGGCACGAACGGCAGGTGGTGCTTGTCGGCGGGGTTGAGGGCCATCAGGATCGTGTCGAAGTCGAACCGCTCGACCCCCTTCATGAGGACCTGGGGGTCGAAGTGGCCGGTGATCCCGAGGAAGCGAACCATCTTCTGGTCGCGCGCCTTCTGAAGCGCCTCGATCGCGCCGTCCTTGCCGAAGATCTGATCGAGCTGCTCCTCGCGCTGGATGTTGTGCAGCTGCCACAGGTCCAGGTGGTCGGTCTTGAGGAGCCGCAGGCTCTGCTCGAGCAGGCGCATCGACCCGTCACGGGTCCGGTCGTCGGTCTTGCTCGCCAGGAAGACCTCTTTGCGGCGGGTCGCCATGACTTCGCCAATATAGGTCTGGCTCCAGCCGTCCAGCTCCCAACGTTCCTTGCCCTCGACACGAGGCCGGCCGTACGCCGCTGCCGTGTCGATGTAGTTGACGCCGAGATCGATGGCGCGGTTGATGATGGCAATCGACTCGTCGCGCGTGCCCGCCTTTTCGATCGTGGCCTGCCCGCCGAGGCTGAAGATCTTCACCTTGTGCCCGGTCTTGCCCAGCGGTCGTGCCGGCATCCCGGTGGCCGCGGCTGCCGGCCCCGACATGGCGATAGCCGCGCCTGCCGCACCGGCGGCGCCGACTTTCACGAACTCCCGACGGCTCAATGTACGTTTCCCCATCCGCAGCCTCCTCGGCGGATTCTACTACGGAGTCTTATGAAGTCGACGGAGTCGACGAGGTCGACGGAGTCGACGTAGTCCGAAGTCGACGAAGTCTACGGAGTCGACGAGGTCGACGAGGTCGATGAGTCCGGGCAGTCGATGAGTCGGGGCAGTCGATGAGTCGGGGCGGTCGATGAGTCGGGGCGGTCGATGAGTCGGGGCGGTCGATGAGTCGAGGCGGTCGATGAGCGAGGCGTCGATGAGCGAGGCGGTCGATGAAGGCGAGGCAGTCGATGAAGGCGAGGCAGTCGATGAGTCGAGGAGTTGCCGACGTCTGCGGCGTTCCCGCCGACCGGCGACCTTGCTGACTCCGTTGACTGCGCCGACTGTGTCGACTCTGTCGACTCCGTTGACTCCGTTGACTCCGTTGACTCCGTTGACTCCGTCGACTCCGTTGACTCCGTTGACTCCGTCGACTCCGTCGACTCCGTGGACTCCGTGGACTCCGTGACTCCGTCGACTCCGTGGACTTCGTCGACTCTCCGTTGACTCCCGCTCCTGCGGGTGATACAAGCGGCTGAAGTGCCGGACGCCTCTTTCGACGTGGTGTTTGTCCCCGACGGTCGCCGCTTCACCGCTGCGGGTCCGGTCGCGTTCTATCTTGCGGCCGCCGGCGCGGGAATCCTGGTCGAGCAGCCATGCGGGTCGCAGGGCATCTGCGGCGACTGCCGCGTGCGCGTCGTGCAAGGCGACGCGCGCCCGTCCTCCTCGGATCTCGACCACTTCACCACGGCCGAGCTTCGGGCGGGCTGGCGCCTGGCCTGCCAGCTCATGCTGAGCGGTCCGTCCACGATCGAAGTGCCGGTCATCTCTCGCTCGCTGGCTGGCAAGTCTTTCGGCGAGGCGCTGCCGCGCGAGGCCCTGGAACGGCCTGTCGTGGATCTCGTCGCCGCTTCGAGTCGGATCCGCACCGAAATCTCGCATGCCGCGCTCGATCGCCTGGCGCTCGCGACCGGCCGCGTGAGCGGGCGGCTGCGGGCGTCGCCCCGCGCGTTGGCGGAGTTGGCTCGCGCCGCAGCGGCGTCCCACGTGTTCGCCGCATTCGAGGGCGATGAACTGTTGAGCGCGCGGCCCGGTGCGCGGCAGGCTCTCTACGGACTGGCCGTCGACATCGGCACCACCTCGCTGGCCGCCGCCCTCGTGGCGCTCGACACCGGGGCCGTGATGGCGTCCGGCTCGCACCTCAACCCGCAGGTCGCCTTCGGTGCGGACATCATTGCCCGCATTCAGCACGTGCTGGAGGACGGCGAGGGCGCCGTTCGCCTGGCAGCCGCCGTCCGCGGCGGCCTCACCGCGCTCGTCGAAGAGCTGCTCCCGGCGGCCGGACTGTCCGCCGACGCCGTCGTGACCGCCGCCATCGCCGGGAACCCCACGATGCTCCACGCATGGGCCGCGGTCCCAATCGGTTCGCTTGGCATCGCGCCGTACCTTGGTGTCTGGACTCGCGAGCTGTCGTGTCGGGCCGCCGACGTCGGACTCCCCATCCACCCCAACGCGAGCGTATGGGTGTTTCCGCAGGTCGCGAGTCACGTCGGCGGGGATGCCGTCGCGGCGGCCGTCGCGTGCGAGATGGACCGGCGCCCTGGCCGCAGGCTTCTCGTCGACCTGGGTACCAACTCGGAGGTCATCGTCGCGTCGGATGGCCGCCTCGTCGCCACCTCCGCCGCCGCGGGCCCCGCGTTCGAGGGGGTGTCGATCCGTCACGGCATGCGGGCCGCCGCCGGGGCGGTGGATGTCGTCACGTTCGGCGACGACGGGCGCGTGTCCACGAACGTGATCGGCGGCGGACCGGCCACGGGGATCTGCGGTTCCGGCCTGATCGACCTCGTCGCCGAGATGCTGCGGGCCGGCCTCGTGTCGCCAAGCGGCTACCTGCGCAAGCAGGGTGAAGTCGCAACGGACGTCCCGGCCGCGCTCCGCGAGCGCATCGTCGAAGTGGACGGCCAGCAGGCGTTTGCGCTTGTCGCGCCCGGCGCGTGCGGGGCCGCCACCGGCATCCACCTGACGGCACGCGACATCCGCGAAGTCCAGCTGGCGAAGGGCTCGATCATGACCGCGGCGACCCTTGCGTGCCGCCATCTCGGTTTCGACGTCCTCGCGCTCGACGAGGTGCTCGTGGCCGGCGCGTTTGGCAACTACGTCCGGAAGTCGAGCGCGCGCCGAATCGGACTGGTGCCCGGCATCGATCCGGAGCGGATCCACCTCGTCGGGAACGCCGCCGGCGTCGGTGCCCGGCTCGCGCTGCTGGACCGCGACGTTCGGTTACGCGCCCGCTCGCTGGCCGAGCACGCCGAGAGCATCGAACTCGCCACCTGTCCTGACTACCAGCCCACGTTCATGGACCTGCTGTCGTTCCCATAGGAGTCAGTCGTGAACCCACTCAGCTTTTCTTCGCGTGTCATCGTCTGCGACGGAGCCATGGGGACGGAACTGCAGCGGGCGGGCCTGGCGATCGGCGAGTGCGGCGAGCGGTGGGCGCTCGACCATGCCGATCGCCTGCAGGCGATCCACGCGGCGTACATCGCGGCGGGGAGCCAGGCGATCATCACCAACACGTTTGGCGCAAACCGCTGGGTGCTCGGCCGGTACGGCCTCGATGCCCAGGTGGAGGCCGTGAACCGCGCCGCGGCGGCGATCGCCCGGCACGCCGCAGGCGATGCGGTTGCCGTCCTCGGCGATATCGGCCCGTTCGGCGGGTTCCTCAAGCCCCTCGGGGAGGTCGACGCCGGTGAGCTCGAGTTGGAGTTCAGCCGACAGGCGCGCGCCCTGCTGGAGGGGGGAGCCGACGGCATCGTGATCGAGACGATGAGCGCGATCGAGGAAGTCACGGCCGCGATCCGCGGGGCGAGGGCTGCCGGCGCGCCATTCGTGATCGCCTCGCTCGCCTTCGACCGCCTGCCAAACGGCGCCATTCGCACCATGATGGGCGTGTCCCCGGAACAGGCGGCGCGGACGGCGGCATCAGAAGGGGTTGACGCGGTGGGCGCCAATTGCGGCACGCGCATGACCGCGCCGGATTTTGCGGAGATCGTGGCCGCGTTCAAGTCGGTTGCGGGCCTGCCGATCGTCATCCAGGCGAACGCCGGGAGCCCGGAACTCGTCGATGGGCGCGCCGTCTATCGCCTCACCCCTGAAGCGTTCGCCGACGGGATGGCCGACGTCGTCGCTGCCGGCGCCCGGCTTGTCGGCGGCTGCTGCGGCACCACCCCCGCGCACATCGCGGCGCTCGCAGCCCGAGTACAACCCTTGCACTGAACTGGCCCATGGAAGGCCGGATTAGGCTCAGCATGATCGTAGCCGAGACGTTCGGTCACGCGGACGTGCTCGGGCGGTTGAAGGAGGCGGCCGATCGGCGAGTGCGGGGGCGCCGGTGAACGGCTTCCTCGACCAATTCACCGGTTACTTCCAGCATTACGGCTACTGGACGATCGCCGCCGCGCTCCTCCTCGAGAACGCCGGGATCCCGGTTCCGGGCGAGACAATCCTGATCGCGGCGAGCGTCCTCGCCCAGACGCACGGGACGCTTCGCCTCCGCGACATTATCCTGGTCGCGACCATCGCAGCAACGGCAGGGGACAATCTCGGCTACGCGCTCGGGAGATGGGGTGGGCGGCGGCTGCTCGAGCGATACCACCGGACCCTTCGCCTGCGGCCAGGAGCCCTGGAGCGAGGAGAGCGGCTGTTCGCCCGCTACGGCCCGGCCACCATCTACTTCGCCAGGTTCATCGTCGGCCTGCGCGTCTTTGCCGGGCCCCTTGCCGGCGCCCTGCGCATGCACTGGTCGCGCTTCGCGATTTTCAACGCGCTGGGCGCCGCCACATGGGTCACGGTCGTCGCGTCGGTCAGCTACACGTTCGGGCAGCACTTGCCGGCGCTCGTGCGAACCATGCGCGCGGCAAACCTGATCCTGCTCGCGATCGCGATCGTGTTGCTGGTGTTCTTCGGCAAGCGGCTGCTGGCACGGGTCGGCCCCGAGGAATGACGCGGAGGGTTGCCTGAGAAATGACGCGGAGGGTGGCGGGAGGGAACGTCGGGTTCGCCGTCTGTGTCCAACCGCTGCGGGCCCCCATCCGCAGGTAGCCGGATCGCCGACAGCGAACCACGACGAATCACCTTCGGGACGCAAGTGGGATGCCAGCCGAGTCGTGCGCGAAAACGCACGTATTTCATTGGGTCGGAACCGCGCGCGCCGTGGATGCCGGCGGAACGGCGCCGTCCTTGACGGATTCCCGGCGGGCCGAGATCAATCCAACCCGACCAGGTGCAGCAGCTTGAGCGCGTTCCGCGAAGTGGCGACTCCGGGGCGCAGCGTGTAGTCGAATGACAGTCGCACGTCCTCCCCGTGCGCGTCGACGCCCTCACTGAAGTGGACCGATCGGCTGGCGTGCCGCAATTCGGGGCTCACCGCGAGTTCGAGATCATGCGTCGTGACGGCGCCCAGGACCGGAAGGGCGAGCAGGTGCGCGAGAATCCGGCGGACCGCCACCTGGCGCTCCGCGGAATTCGTGCCTTGCAGCACTTCATCGAGCAGGTAGAGCAGGCGGGGAGGGCCGGCCGGGCTCTGTCGCGCGGCGTCGACCACGAGCTTCAGCCGCTGAAGCGCCGCCATGAAGTACGACACGCCAGCTTCGAGGGAGTCCTGAACGCGCATGCTCGTGGCGACCTGCAGCGGCGGCAGCGAGAGCGCGGCCGCGCAGACGGGCGCGCCCGCTTGCGCGAGGACCAGGTTCACGCCGATCGACCGCAGCAGCGTGCTCTTGCCGGACATGTTGGAGCCGGTGACGAGGAGCAGCGTTCCCGGCGGGCCCACCTCCACGTCGTTCACGACGCGTTGGTCCTCTGGAAGCAGCGGATGCCCCAGACCGGACGCCGTGACGCGGTCGGCCTCGGGGTCGATTGACGGGAATGCCCACGTCGGGTTGTCGTGCGCCAGGGACGCGACGGCCGAGAGCGCGTCGGCCTCGCCGAGGATCTCGAACCACTCGCGCAGGTGCGGCCCGCAACGCCGCTGCCAGCGCTCCAGCGATTGAATGACGTAGAAATCCCACAGCGTGAACGTGTTGATGGGAAAGTGGAACAGCGCCTGGTAGCGCAGGTCGCTCAGACGCTTGAGCCGTTCGAGCGCGTCCATGTCGCGGGCGGCGGTCAGCCCCGAGCTCGACAGCCGCTGCTGGAGTTCGACCAGGCGCGGCGACGTGAACGGGCGTGCCGCCAGCCTCGCGAACATCGCGGCGTGCTGCTGGAAGAGCGGCTGCCTGGAGAACACCCTCGAATAGGTCTCGTGAACGCGGCGCCCGTAGAACGCGTTGAGCAGGACGGCCGCAACGAGCGGGTAGATCCACAGGATGGGGTCGATCACGCCCGCAACCTGCAGGATCAGCAGGACGAGCATTGCGGCGCGAATCGCCGTGGAGGCGGGGACGAGCCACCGGGTCGCGTGCATCCATCCCGGGGAGGCCGCCCAGGTAATGAACGCGTCGAGATCCTGCGCGGCCGGATCGACCAGGCGACCGAGCGCGGAGAATTCCTCCCTGAAGCTGTCGAGCCCTGCGAACTCGCGGACCGCTTCCTGGCGGGCGACGACCGTCGCGGGGCCGGCGGGCGCCAGCAGCCACGAGCGCAGCGTTCGGCGGCCGGACTCGCTGCCGGCCGACCCGAGCAACTGGAACAGGGACGCACGGCCGAACAGGTCGAGATCTTCCGCGTAGGGATGCGACGGATCAGGGGCCGCGACGGGCGCGCGCGGGAGCCGATCCCACTGGCGCGCGACGCGGGCAGCCGCCTCGTCGTTGAGCCGCGCCAGAACATCGTGCCAGCGCTCGCGCGCGTCGATCCGGCTGTGGACGTAGACGAGCGCGAAGAACGCGACGGCGAGGCCCGCGCCGGCTGCGCCGAGCCACAGCGCGCCGCGCGGCCAGGCGAGGGCGGCACACGCGGCGGCTGCGGTGAACGAGACGATGCGCCCGTAGGCAACCAGACGCGCGCGGCGGCGTTCCTGCTCCTGGGCGTCCCTGTGGCGCACTGACGCCTCGCGGTACGACGCGATCAACGCGTCGGCGTGACCCTTCATGGCTCTACCATAACTGCATTCTGCCAATCGGCGTACAGCCCGGCGATTCAGAGGATAGATCGCCAACTCGCCAACTCGCCGATCGCCAACTCGCCAACTCGCCAAATCGTGAAATCGCCAAATCGTGAAATCGTATAATGTCCCCTCTGGTGCCTTTCTTCCGCCCTGTCGTCGTTGCCGCTGCCCTGTTCGTCGCGGTCCTCGCCTGCCCGCCAGTCGAGGCCAGATCCGCTGTCGTCCTGGCGCGCAAAGCCCGCCTGTCCAAGCCGGTCCGGACCTCCGCAGGCCTCGTTGCCGGAACCCTCTCGCCCGACGGTGCGGTCGCGCTGTTTCGCGGCATTCCCTACGCCGCCGCCCCGGTTGGCAGCCTTCGCTGGAGGGCCCCGCAGCCTCCGGCCGCGTGGACCGACATCCGCAAGGCGGACCAGTTCGGAAGCGCGTGCCCGCAGGCCCAGGCCGAGCGGGTCGGTCCGGATCGGGCCGGGCGCACGAGCGAGGACTGCCTCTACCTCAATATCTGGGCGCCCGCGCGCTCGACGTCCCGCCGCCTGCCCGTGCTCGTCTGGTTTCACGGCGGCGGTTTCACGCACGGCACCGCGTCATCCCAAAGCTACGACGGGGAAGCGCTCGCCCGGCGAGGAGCCGTCGTGGTCACCTTCAACTACCGGCTCGGGCCCTTCGGCTTCCTGGCGCACCCACTGCTCACGCGCGAGTCGGGCCACGACTCGTCCGGCAACTACGGGCTCCTCGACCAGGTTGCCGTTCTGCAGTGGGTCAAGGCCAACATCCGCGCGTTCAACGGGAACCCTGAGCGCGTGACGGCGTTCGGCCAGGCAGCCGGGGCAGTGAGCATCACGTGCCTGATGGTGTCCCCGCTCGCGCGCGGTTTGTTCCAGGCGGCAATCCTGCAAAGTGGATCGGCGCTCAGCATCCCGCGCGTGGGCATCACGCGGTACCTCAATGACGCGCCTGCCGGCGAGGAGTCGATGGAGGAGGTGGGCGAACTGATCGCCCGCCGGCTCGGGTGCGACCACGAGGACGATGTTGTCGCCGCGCTTCGGGCGCGAACCACGGACGAGATCCTCTCTGCGTCGCGGCCGGCGCCAAACTTCTTCGGGGAGGGGCTTCGCTTCGGTCCCGTCATCGATCGCTGGCTGCTGCCGGATCGGCCGTCGGCGCTGTTCGACCAGGGCCGCCAGTCGAAAGTGGCAGTGCTCGTGGGTGCGAACGCCGATGAGGGCGCGTACTTCGCCGCGTCACTGCAGCCCTGGACACTCGACTCGTATCGCCGGTTCGTGCGCGCGACCTTCCGCGATCGCGCCGACGAGGTCCTGGCACGCTACCCGGTTGCGAAGGACGCCGATGCCCGCGCCGCAGCGGCGCGCGTCATTGGCGGGGCCGGCTTCATCGCGCCGGCTCGCCGCACCGCGAAGGTCATGGCCGACCTGGGCGCGCGCGCATACCTGTACTGGTTCACGCGGCCCCGCCTGGCGGCAGGTGCGTTCCGCCCGGCCTCGCATGGGAGCGAGGTGCCGTACCTGTTCGACATGGGCCGGGCGCGCGACGAGGCAGGCGACGCCGATCGCGAACTCTCGCTGCTCATGATCGGCTATTGGGTCCGGTTTGCCGCGACCGGCGATCCGAACGGCGACAACGCACCGGCATGGCCCCGCTATCGCCCGTCGGCAGACCAGGCGCTCGAACTGGGCGACCAGGTGGAGCCGCGCGCCGGCGTGTACAAGGAACTCTCCGACTTCTTCGATCGTGTCGCGGCCGAGCGGCCGACCCCTGGCTCGAGCGGCAAGCCCACCCGCTGAAACGTCAAGGCGTGGGCCGGCCAGGTGCTGCCGACGCTCGAGGATCATCTGAAGCAGGCCAAGCAGGTGGCGTCGGCCGTTGGCGGCAAGAAATAAGCCTCACCCCATCGACTCGCGGACACGCCGCACCGTCTCACCCGCACGCTGCGACAGTCTGAACAGCGCGCGCACCGGCACGCCTGCCGGGAGACGGTGCCGGCCCACCGCCGTCAGGGCTGCTGACGCCATGCAACCGCAATTGCTGCAGTCCGGCGTGCCTCCGAACTGGCAGGGGGTGATCGGGTGCCGCAGGTCCGCAGACACGCACTGTGTCACCTGCGCGAAAATGCACTCGGACGGGTTGGCTGGCGGCGAGAGGAAAACCTTCAGCGCGGAGTCGGCCACGTCGAGCTTCGGGTACCGGCGCCTGAGGGAAATGAACTCGTCGACCGCGCGCTGCCGGTCCGCCTGGGACAGCCGTTCCACCGACAGCTCCCCGACTTGCGGAGTGTAAAGGCTGACCCAGATTTGTCGCACGGATGCCACCCCGGACCAGTAGCGCACGAATTCCTCGAGGTACCCCTCCCGCCTCATTTGCTGCCGCGTCACCGTCCAATGCACCGTCGCCTGCTGCCCCTCGATGTGCTTGAGGATGCGGTCGTAGGTCGCCGGTTTGCGGCGTGCGTCATGCTCGGGCTGGAGGCCGTCGATCGACACGACTATCTTGACGCGTCGAAGCGTGGCCCATTCACGGGGGATCGGCCTCACGGCGCTCGTCACCAGCTGCGTCCAGATGCCCATCCGCGACAGCTCGGGTAACACCGTCGACATCTCGCGGAAGCGCACGAGCGGCTCGCCGCCGACGAGCGACACGTGCAGCGGCCGTTCGGCGCGCACGAGCGCGAGGATCCGGTCAACCAGCTCCTCTTGCTTGTAGTCGCTGAGGTCCCGCAGCGTGACGCGCTCGCCGAGGTGTTCCTTTCCGTAAGCGTAGCAGCCGGGGCAGGACAGCGGGCACTCGCGGGTCACTTCTATCGAGAGGCACGGCCGACGGCCGGTCAGGATCGTACCCCAGGCGCGGAGGATTCCTTCCATGGGTCTCCTTGGCGCATCCCGAATCGGCAGGTGCGGCACAGCCGGAGGGGGAGGCGCGGATCGTGGTGCAGCTTGGGCTGAGTCCCAGCAATCGGGGTACCATGGCTGCGCGGGTCGCGGCGTGGCCGTCGCGGCGGCGCCGCGCTGTTATCCTACGGGCCAACGGAGGATCGCCGTGAACGTCATCCTGCTCCTGGCCGCGTTCGTCTCGTTCCAGGGTGCCAAGCCGCAGGCCCCGCCCGCTCCCGCGCCATTCGCGGCCACCCAGCCGGTGTCCGCGATGCAGGGGAAGCAGGCGGTCATCGACACGACGGCCGGCCGCATCGTGATCGATCTCCTGCCCGAGGGAGCGCCGAATCACGTCGCCTACTTCATGAAGTTGGCCAGCGAAGGCGCGTACACGGGCACGACGTTTCACCGAGCGGTGAAATACGGGATCATCCAGGGCGGCGACCCGCTGTCGAGAGACCCCGCGAAGCGCGACCTCTACGGGACGGGCGGCCTTGGGGTGCTCCGCGCCGAGGCCGGCGCCGGCAAGCACGC
The DNA here is from genome assembly GCA_963724775.1 of uncultured Acidobacteriota bacterium. Lineage (GTDB taxonomy): Bacteria > Acidobacteriota > Vicinamibacteria > Vicinamibacterales > Fen-181 > CAVRWB01. The sequence goes on along the minus strand of CAVRWB010000001.1, from coordinate 478,112 downwards.
CAAGGGTGCGGTGTCGTCGGTGATTCTGCCGGGGCGCCCCGACAGCGGGGGCGCGCAGTTCTTCATCTGCGTGGTCGACCAGCCGGCGCTCGACGGGCAGTACACGGTGTTCGCGCGCGTCGTGGAGGGCATGGCGACGGTGAGCCGCATTTCCGAGGCGGCGGTGGACGAGAAGGGCAAGCTGACGGAGCGGGTTGAGATCACGTCGGTCACGCTCCGCGACAAGCCCGCGCCGCCGCCCTCGTTCACCACGGAGACGCCCGAACAGCTGGCCGCGTATCGCGTGGTGCTGGACACGACGGCCGGCCGCATCACGCTGGGGTTCCGCCCGGACAAGGCGCCCGAACACGTCAGGAACTTCCTCCGGCTCACTGCGGCGGGCGTCTACGACGGCACGGCGTTCCATCGAGTCGTCCGGGGCTTCGTCATCCAGGGCGGCTCCATGAACTTCCGGCGCGACGCGCTCGACGAGCCGCAGCAGGCGGTCGTGCGAACGCTGCAGCCCGAGTTCAAGGATGTGACGCACGTGTTGGGCACCCTCTCGATGGCGCACGGCGACGATCCTGCGAGCGCCTCGACCTCTTTCTTCATCTCGACGGCGCCGGCACCGGCACTCGACGGCAAGTACTCGGCCTTCGGGCAGGTGGTGGACGGTCTTCCGGTCGTGCAGGCCATTGAAGCGACGCCGGTCGATGGCGAGACGCCGAGGGCGAGGATCGAAGTGATTCGCGCGACAGTCATCGGCGGGCGGTAGGGCGTTAGAATCGAACGATGGGTCGGGTTGCCCTGTTCGGCTGGCTCGCGGCTGCACTGCTTGCTGGCGGGTGCGTGCGGCAGGTCCCACCCGGCTTGCCGGTGCCTGCGGCCGACCCGATCGAGTTCTCGCGCTGGATTACCTTCTACGACCACCCGCTCGAAATCCACTTCGCGAGGCCGCCGCACCCACTCGCCGGTGCGCCCCTCCTTCTCTATGCGACTGGGGACGGCGGGTGGCGCGGCAACTCCCGACACAATTACCGCCACATGAGTCGCTGGGGGTACCCGGTTGCCGGCTTCAGCGCGCTGGGGTACATCACCCATCTCGGGTTCGTATCGGGGACGACAACCCCCGAGCGGCTCGGCGGCGATTACCGCCGGCTGATTGCGTTCGCGAAGCACGCGCTGTCCTTACCGGAAGACACCCGGACGATTCTCGTCGGCTTCTCGCGAGGGTCCGGGCTTTCGGTCGTGGCGGCAACCGAGGCGGACGTGCGGGAGGAGCTCGCGGGGGTCTTGGCGGTGGCGCTGATCCGCGAGGAGGAGTACGTGCGCCACTACCGGGTGCCGCGAGGCCAGCCGCGCGGCGATACGCCCAAGCGCGAACTCGTGGACTTCGACAACTACGGCTCCCTCGAGCGCTTGGAGTCGCTGCCGGTCGCCGTGATCCAATCGACCAATGACGGCTACCTGCCTGCCAGCGAGGCGCGCGAGCTGTTCGGTCCGGACTCCGAACTGCACCGGCTGTACGCGATTCAAGCGAAGAATCACAGCTTCAAGGGAGCAAAGGACGCGCTCTTCGACCAGATGGCCGCCTCGTTGTCATGGATCTGGAAGGAGGACCGGGCGGCGGCTGTCGCACGCGGTCTGCAGCGGTAGCACACGGCTGCCGAGGATCATCAGAAGGAGCAGGGTTTCAACCCTACTACTGCTCCTCCGTCAGCCCGTCGAACAGCGGCAGCGGCCGGACCGCGCGGCGGGGCCGCGGGTCCTCTCCGGGTGACTCGAGCAGGTTGTGGACCGTGACGCCGAGCAGGCGCACCGGCCGCGTACCGGCATCTGTCCTGTCCAGCAGGTCCAGCGCGCGGCCCACGATGTCGTCGGCGCGGCGTGTTGCCGGCCACGCCGAGTGGCTGCGCGTCACGGTCGTGAAGTCGGGGTAGCGCACCTTCACGGTCACCGTCCGCGCATACAGCGACTCTCGCTCGAGCCACTGTGCGCCCTGGCGCGCCATCTCGGCGATCTCCTCGCGGATCCGGCCGATATCGGTCAGATCTCGCGTGTAGGTGTTCTCGGTGCCCGACGACTTCGTCTCGCGTTCCGGGACGACTGGCCGATCGTCATGACCCAGCGCGAGGTCCGCCAGCCAGTCGGCCAGGTTGCCGACGGCCAGGTGCACGGCGGCGTGATCCGCCTCGCGCAGGTCCGTCACCTTTTCGACACCGATCGCGCGCAGCTTCTTCGCGGTGACCGGCCCGACGCCCCAGAGCGCCTCGACCGGCAGATCGCGCAGAAACGACTCCACCCGTTCGGGTGCAACCACCGTGAGGCCGTCGGGCTTCTTCCACCCTGACGCGATCTTCGCGAGGAACTTGTTGGGCGCCACCCCGGCGGAGGCGGTCAGCCTGATCTCCTCGCGTATCCGGTCCTTGATCCGGCGCGCGACGTTCATCGCGAGCGGTTCGCCCCAGGCGTTCTCCGTGACATCGAGGTAGGCCTCGTCGAGGGACAGCGGCTCGACGAGCGGCGTGACGCCGCGGTAGATGTCGAAGATGGCGGAAGACACCAACCGGTACCGCTTGAAGTCGGGTGGCACCATGACGAGACCGGGGCACAACCGCACGGCGTGCGCCATCGACATGGCGGAGTGCACGCCGAACTTCCGCGCCTCGTAGCTGGCGGCGGCCACGACGCCGCGCTCCGACGCGGCACGCCCGACGACGAGCGGGCGACCGCGAAGCGAGGGGTCGTCCCGCTGCTCGATTGACGCGTAGAACGCGTCCATGTCGACGTGCAGGATCCGGCGGACGGTGGGCGCCACGCGACGATTCTACGACGGGTCGGGGTATATAATCCGCCAGCGTTCACGCGAAGCTGGAGCTTCGCGCCACGCCTCGGAGGAGCGCGATGAATACACGTGCGATCACCTGGAGCCTCCTGGTTCTTGCCTGGTGGGGCTCCGCCTGTTCGAAGCCGGAACCGGCCGCGGCGCCACCCGTCCAGGCCACACCGGCGGCCGACGCCCGCCTGCAGGGTGCCTACCGCCTCGAGCGCAACGGTTGGGTGTTCGTCCACCTCCAGGGACCGCCGGCCACGCTCGGCTTCCAGCACGGCTACCTGCTGGCAACGGAAACCGCCGAGCTGCTCCGCGTCTTCAAGGCGTTCACGACGCACCAGACCAAGCGCGATTGGGCCTTCTACCGCGAGACCTGCGAAAAGATGCTCTGGCCCAAGATGGACGCCGAGTATCAGCAGGAGATCGACGGCATCGTCGCCGGCCTCCACGCGAGGGGCGTGGCGGTGGATCGATGGGACGTGATGGGGATCAACGCGATCGAGGAACTCGCCGAGTATTACGTGCCCTGGCTGGACAAGCAGCAGAACAAACCGCCGACGACCAAGGCGCCGGGCAACTGCAGTGCGTTCGTGGCGACCGGCCGTTACACCAAGGACGGCAAGCCGGTCATCGGGCACAACAACTGGACGAACTACATCACCGGCTCGCGCTGGAACATCATCTTCGACCTGACGCCCGAGAAGGGACATCGCATCCTGATGGACGGCCTGCCAGGCGTCATCGTGAGCGACGACGACTTCGGGGTCAATTCGAACGGCATCATGATCACCGAGACGACGATTACCGGGTTCCAGGGGTTCGACCCGAACGGGAGGCCCGAGTTCGTCCGCGCGCGCAAGGCAATGCAGTACAGCAGCTCCATCGACGACTACGTGCAGATCATGCTCGACGGGAACAACGGCGCGTACGCGAACGACTGGCTGATCGCGGACAACAAGACCGGCGAGATCGCCAGGTTCGAGCTGGGCCTCAAGGAGCACAGCCTGGAACGCACCAGGGACGGCTACTTCACGGGCGCCAACTTCCCGGTCGGTGAGAAGCTGATCAAGGCCGAGACGACATTCGATCCGAAGAAGAAGGACAGCTCGCCCAACGCCCGGCGCGCCCGCTGGGAGCAGCTGATGGCGGAGCACAAGGGGCAGATCGACGTGCAGCTCGCCAAGGCGCTCGAGTCCGACAAGTACGACGTCATCGAGAAGAAGGACGGCCCGAACGAGCGAACGCTCTGCGGCGTGGTGGACAGCTCGCCGCGAGGCATCCCCGAATGGGACTGGCCCCCTTACTATCCGGGCGGCACCGTGCAGGCCAAGGTGGCGGACGCGACGATGGCAGGGTCGATGCAGCTCTGGGCAGCGATGGGCCATCCGTGCGCGCCGGACTTCAAGGCCGACGACTTCCTCACGGCGCACCCGGAATACGACTGGGCCCGCGGCCTGCTGCAGGACATGAAGACGCAGCCATGGACCCGGTTCGCGGCCGGAATGAAATAGGCCGCGAGATGAGAATCCGGCTCATCGCCCTCGACATCGACGGTACGCTGCTCGACAGCCGCTGGCAGGTGCCGGAGGTGAATCGCGCCGCTATCCGCGACGCGACTGGGCGAGGAATCGAGGTGGCCCTCATCACGGGGCGCCGGTTCGATTTCGCGAAGCCGGTCATCGACCAGATCGACTCGCCGCTCACGCTCATCGTCAGCGGGGGCGCCGTCGTGAAGGCGCGCGACGGGCGGACATTGAGCCGTCGCCTGCTGCCGAAAGGAGTCGCGCGCGAGGTGCTCGAGGCCACGCGCGCCTATCGCGGCGCGGCGGCCCTCGTCTTCGACCGGCCCCGCGCCGCGCAGGTCGTGCACGAGGGGCTGGACACCGACGACCCGCACCGCCGCGACTACTTCGACCGCAACCGCGACTACATCCAGGAGGTGAGCCCGCTCGAGGACGCGCTCACCGAGGACCCGATCCAGGTCATGTTCTCCGGGCGCTTCCTCCAGATGCGCTCGCTCGTCGAGATGCTGCGCGCCCTGCCGTTCGCCTCGCGGATGTCGGTGGCCATCACCGAGTACGAGTCGAGGGACTTCTCGCTCGTGGACGTGAACTGCGCCGGCTGCACGAAAGGGGCGGCGCTCCAGGAATGGGCCGAGGCCCGCGGTATCGAGCGGGCCGCGATCATGGCGGTCGGCGACAACCTCAACGACCTCGACATGCTACAGGCGGCGGGCGTTCCGGTGGTGATGGGCAACGCGGTGGACGCGTTGAAACAGCTGGGATGGCCTCTCACGCGCACCAACGACGAGGGGGGCGTGGCGGCCGCCATCCGGCAGTTCGCGCTGCCGGTGGTTGACCGGCTGTAACCAACCGCCCGGCTTTTGAATCCCTGGTTCGCAGCTGGCCTCCCACGTCAGCGCTTGTGCCAGCCTTCACAAGCACCTCATCCGACGAGACAGGTTTCGTATGATCACCGTTTCCCGGCGTCGTTTCCTGCAAATCACCAGCGCCACCGCCGGCGTCGCCGCAACGGGGGGCGCCATCGGCGGCCTCGCGCGGCGGGTGAGCGCCGCCGACACGTCGTCCACCGAGACCGGCGTCCGCAAGGTGCCCACCTATTGCGACATCTGCTTCTGGAAGTGCGGGGCGATCGCCTACCTCCGCGACGGCCAACTGTGGAAGATCGAGGGCAACCCCGAGGATCCGCTCAGCCGCGGCCGGTTGTGCCCGCGCGGGACCGGTGGCGTCGGCGCCCACTTCGATCCGGACAGGCTGAAGTACCCGCTCATCCGCCGGCAGAAGCGGGGGCAGGAAGAGTGGACCCAGGTGAGCTGGGACGCCGCGTTGAACCGCGTCGCGGAGAAGATGCAGCAGATCAAGGCGGCCCACGGCCCGGAGGCGCTCGCGCTCTTCTCACACGGCATCGGCGGCACCTTCCTCAAGCACACGCTCAAGGCGTTCGGCACGCCGAACATGGCCGCCCCCTCGTTTGCGCAGTGCCGCGGGCCGCGCGACGTCGGCTTCGCGCTGACCTTCGGCGAAGAGGTCGGGTCGCCCGAACGGACCGACATACGCAACGCGCGCTGCCTGGTGCTGATCGGCTCGCACCTCGGCGAGAACATGCACAACACGCAGGCGCAGGAGTTCGCCGAGGCGGTGGGCGCCGGCGCCTCGGTCATCGTCGTCGATCCGCGCTTCTCGATCGCGGCGAGCAAGGCCAAGTACTACCTTCCGATCAAGCCGGGAACGGATCTCGCCCTCATCCTCGCCTGGATGCACGTCATCGTGGCCGAGGGGCTCTACGACAAGGAGTACGTCGAGGCGCACGGCTTCGGCTTCGACGCGTTCAAGGCGGAGCTCGTCGCGTACACGCCCGAGTGGGCCTACCCGGAGACCGGCATCGACCCGGGCCTGATTCGTGAAACGGCCCGCGAGATGGCGCGCTACCGGCCGGCGACGCTCGTCCATCCCGGGCGGCACGCAACATGGTACGGCGACGATACACAGAGGAGTCGCGGGCTGGCGCTGTTGAACGCGCTCATGGGCAGCTGGGGGAGGAAGGGCGGATTCTGGACGCCGGCGCAGATGGACGTGCCCGGCTACCCGTACCCCGCCTACCCGACGCCGGCGCGAGGCAAGGTGGACAACCCTGGCGGCCGGTACCCGTTTGCGACCGAGGCGATCACCACCGGCATTCGCGAGGCCACCATCACGGGGCAGCCGTATCCGATCAAGGGGTGGATGGTCTACGCGACCAACCTCCTCCATGCCATGCCCAACCAGGAGGAGACGATCCGCGCCATCAAGGCGCTCGACCTGCTGGTCGTGGTCGATGTCATCCCGAGCGAGATGGCAGGCTGGGCCGACGTCGTGCTGCCTGAGACGACATACCTCGAGCGGTACGACGACTTGAACGTCGAGCTGTTCCGCGATCCGTTCGTGGCGCTTCGGCAGCCCGTCCTACACGCTCCGCACGACCAGAAACCGAACTGGTGGATCGCCCGCGAGCTGGCCGGGCGCCTGGGCCTGGGCGGTTACTACCCGTGGAAGACAATCGAGGAGTACCTCGACACGCGGCTGTCGAAGGCGGGACTGACGCTCGCCGAGTTGAAGCAGAGAGGGATCGTCCGCGGTGCGAAGAAGCCGGTCTTCTTCGAGGAGGGCGTCGAGCCCCAGTTTCCCACCGATTCGGGCAAGATCGAGTTCTACTCGGTGAAGCTGCGCGACGCGGGGTTCGACCCGGTGCCGAAGTACAGGCGGCCGGCGCCGGCGCCCGACGGCGCATTCCGCCTCCTGTTCGGTCGCGCGCCCGTGCACTCGTTCAGCCGGACGCAATCGAACCCGATCCTCCACGACATGATGGCCGAAAACGAAGTGTGGGTGAACGCCGGCGCTGCGGCCAGGCTTGGCTTGACCAACGGCAGTTACGTGCGGCTGCGCAACCAGGACGGCGTGCTGAGCGATCGGATCCGGCTGAAGGCGACAGAGCGGATCCGCCCGGATTGCGTGTACATGGTGCACGGCTTCGGGCACACGTCGAAGATGCTGACCCGGGCGCTCGGAAAGGGTGCAAGCGACGCGCAGCTGGTCACCCGCTACCAGGTGGACCCGTTGATGGGCGGCACCGGGATGAACGTCAACTTCGTCAGTGTCGAGGCGGAGGCGTAGGCCATGGCGCGCTACGGGATGGTCATCGACACTCGGACGTGCGTCGGCTGCATGGATTGCGTCGTCGCGTGCAAGACGGAGAACGGCGTGCCGGAGGGGTTCAACCGGGACTGGATCGCTTACGACACGAGCGGCGTTTTCCCCACCCTGCGGATGGAGATCCGGTCGGAGCGGTGCAACCACTGCGACCGGCCGCCTTGTGTCACCTGCTGCCCGACCGGCGCGAGCCATGTCGAGCCACTGGGCCAGGTGGTGCTCGTGACGCCGAACACGTGCATCGGCTGCAAGGCCTGCCTCGCGTCGTGCCCCTACGACGCGCGGTTCGTCCACCCGGACGGCTACGCCGACAAGTGCACGTTCTGCCTGCACCGCGTGCAGGAAGGGCTCGACCCGGCGTGCGTGTCCGTCTGCCCCACGCACTGCATGGCGTTTGGCGATCTCGACGACCCGAACAGCGAGGTGAGCCGCCTGATCGCGTCGCGCCGGTCGCACGCGCTCAACCCGGCGGCGGGGACGGAGCCGCGGATTTTCTATTTGGACTAGGAATCAGGAATCGGGATGCGCGAACTTGTCCTCACCCGTCACAACGAGCTGATCGACCCCATCCTCTCCGTCTGGGGCTGGGAGATCCCGGTGTATCTGTTCCTCGGCGGGCTCGTCGCCGGCATGATGATCATCGTCGGCTCGCTGCTGCTGCGCCGCGGCGCGCCCCGGCGGGAGTCAATCACGCGGCTGCTCCCGCTGTTGGGACTGAGTCTGCTCAGCCTCGGGATGCTCGCGCTCTTCTTGGACCTCGAGCACAAGCGGTACGTCTGGCGGCTGTACGTGACGATGCAGCTTGGATCGCCGATGTCGTGGGGCGCGTGGATTCTGGTCCTCGTCTATCCGGCGCTCGCCGCCGCCTGGATCGCGCATCCGCCCGCGCTCGTCCAAGATCTGATCCCGGGCCTCGATCGTGCCACGGCTCTCCTGCGATCTCGGCCGCTCGGGTTGCAGGGGGTCGCGCTTGCCAACATCGGCCTCGGGATAGCGCTGGGGATCTATACGGGGATCCTGCTCAGTTCGCTCGGCGCGCGTCCTTTCTGGAGCAGTGCGCTGCTCGGCCCGCTCTTCCTCGTGTCGGGGCTGTCGTCTGCCGCCGCCCTCGGGCATGCCCTGGCCGCGGACCACGAGGAATCCCGGCTGCTGGCGAGCGCCGACAATCTGTTGCTGGCGGTGGAAATCACGGTCATCATCCTGTTCCTCGTGGCGCTCCTCAGCGCGTCGCAGGCGCATGCCGCTGCCGCTCGGTTGGTCCTCGGCGGCCCGTTCACGGCTGTCTTCTGGGTGCTCGTCGTGGGGATCGGCATCATCCTGCCCCTCATCATCCAGTCGCTCGCCGCCGTGCGCCGAATCCGGCACACGGTCCTCGCGCCCATCTTCGTGCTCGCAGGCGGGCTCGCTCTGCGGTTCGTCATCCTGCTCGCAGGTCAGGTACAGTCACTGGCCGAAGACATAGGGGCTGGGCTAGCCTAGCGGGCTGGAAACCTGCCGATTGCCGAGTGACGAACCGTGAACGCTCGACGGTCGACGCTGAACGGTTGACGCTAAACGACGAAGGTCAAGAATGTCATCCACCGCCACACTCGATCCGGCCCCGGTCCCGGCGGCCGGGCCCGCGCCTTACTCGAATCCGTACCTTGCCGGGATCGGCCTTGGCCTGGTGCTGCTGGCGAGCTTCGTCATCATGGGCCGCGGCCTCGGGGCTTCGGGCGGCGTCAGCGCCGTGGTCGCCGGCCTCGTGAACCTCGTCGCGCCGGCGCACGTCGAGCGGAACGACTGGCTGGCCGGATACGTCGCGAACGGGTCGAACCCCTTCAAGGAATGGCTGGTGTTCGAAGGCATGGGCGTCTTCGTCGGGGCGCTGCTGTCGGGCCTGCTCGCCCGGCGGGCCATGTTCCTCGTCGAGAAGGGGCCGCGCGTATCGCGGGGCGTTCGCCTGCTGCTCGCGTTCGTCGGCGGCATGGTGATGGCGGTTGGCGCCGGCCTCGGCCGCGGGTGCACGAGCGGGCAGGCGCTGACGGGCGGCTCGCTCCTCAATCTGGGGAGCTGGGCGTTCATGATGATGGTTTTCGCCGGCGCCTACGCGGTGGCGCATCTCGTGAGGAGGGAATGGCGATGATGGCCCCCCTTTTCAAGTACGGCCTGTTCACGACCGAGGTGAGCCTCGTCTTCGCCTTCGTGGTCGGCATCGGTTTTGGCTTCGCGCTCGAGCGCGCCGGGTTCGGCAGCGCGCGCAAGCTCGTGTCGCAGTTCTACCTGAACGACATGGCGGTCTTCAAAGTGATGTTCACCGCCATCGTCACCGCGATGCTCGGCGTGACGTACCTGTCGTGGGTTGGTTTCCTGGACCTCTCGCTCGTCTATCTCGTGCCCACCTACCTGGCTCCGCAGGCGCTCGGCGGGCTGGTGCTCGGCGTCGGCTTCGTCATTGGCGGCTACTGTCCGGGCACGGCACTTGTCGCGACGGCGACCGGGCGCTTCGATGGCCTCTTCTACGGCCTGGGCCTCTATGCCGGGACGCTGGCCTTCGCGGAAGCGTACCCGCTGCTGAAACCGTTCCACTCGTCCACCGCGATGGGGCAGGTGACGATCCCTCAGTACTTCAACCTGCCCTACGGCCTGGTGGTGTTCGCCGTTGTGCTGATGGCGATCGGCGGCTTCGCCGGGGCCGGGTGGGTGGAGAGGAAGCTGGCAGCCGGCAGCGGGCAGCGGACCGCAGACAGCGGACAACAGACGGCTGAGTAGTTCCGGGCGTCCCTGCCCGAGCTTCTGACAGGACTCATATGCTCCAGCGGCTCTCGAAACTGACAACCAATCAACGTCTCGCGCTTGCTGGCCTTCGTCCTCGGCGCCGTGGCCATCGGCGCGAAGCCGACCCGGCAGGGGACTGTTACTGTCCGCCCGCAAGAGCTCGCCCTCATGGTGCAGCGCGAGGCGGACCACGTCACCGTGCAGGCGCTGGCAGACGACCTCGTGAAGGGGCAGGCGAGTTTCCGCGTCATCGACCTTCGCGGCGAGGCGGCGTTCAATGCCTACCACCTGCCGGGCGCCGAGAACATGCCCATCGCCTCCCTCGCGTCCGCGGACCTGCCGGCCAACGAGCGCCTGCTGCTGTACGGGGATGATGGCGTCCACGCCGCGCAGGCGTGGCTCCTGTTGAAGGCGAAGGGGTACCGCGGCGTGTACGTGCTCCGTGGCGGCCTCGCCGAATGGAAGGACCAGGTTCTCTACCCGGTGCTCACCGAACCCGCCACGGGCGACCAGCGGCACGACAATGAAAGACGGGCTGCGGTGGCGGCCTTCTTCGGCGGCGCGCCCCGCGTGGCTGCCGCTGCGAACCCGGCTGGGGCGGTCCCGCCCGCAGTTCCGGCCGTCGCTGCCGCGCCGCGACCCGCCGCGCCCGTCATCCAGATGCCGGCCGCCGGCTCGAAGCCGAAGGCGGCGGTGAAGAAGAAGGAAGGGTGCTGACGCTTCGCGTCAACGGACAACGGACAACGGAAAACGGAGAGCGGAAACGGAGCTGCGAGCGGCGGTCGGGTATGATTGGCTCGACCGTCATCTCATTGAGAGGGAACGCATGCGTTTTCCCGGTTCCGATGCGCGAGAGCCCCAGCGGCCGCCGCGACCGCCCGGCCGGCGCGGCCTGACCGGCCGCCTGGCCCTGCTCGCCGCCGTCGTCGTGCTGTTCTTCGGCGCCGGGACGTTGATCTCGTGGTATGTCGAGGCGCTCTGGTTCGACTCGCTCGGCTACGGTGACGTCTTCTGGAAGACCCTGGGGCTGAAGTCCGGGACCTTCTGGGCGTTCACCGCCGTCACCTTCGTCCTCCTGTTCGCTGCGTTCCGCCTGCTTCGTCCCGTCGGCGCAGCGGGCCGACTCCTGTACCTCAACGGTCAGGAGGTCACGTTCTCCCTCCAGCCGGTCATCACCATCGCCTCCTGGGTGGTGGCGTTCTTCGTGAGCCTCGCGGCCGGTTCCGCGATGATGGACCAGTGGGCGACGTTCGCACTCTACCTGCACGCCCCGGCAGCCGCCGGCGTCAACGCCACGCTCGACCCGATCTTCGGACGGTCCATTCCTTTCTACCTGTTCACGCTGCCCGTCTGGGACCTGCTGGCCACGTGGCTCACGACGCTGGCCGTGGTGATGCTGCTCGCGTCCGTGATCGCCGTGGTCGTCGGCGGGGCGAGCGGTGAGCGGTTGGTGCTGCGGGACGCGCGGCGGCCGCATGCCGCGGGGCGTCTCGTTCAGCCTGGCGTTCCTGTTCGTCGTGCTCGCCTGGCGCGTGTACCTGTCGCGCTTCGATCGGCTGTTCGAGGATCACACCATCTTCTCGGGCGTCGGCTACACCGACGCCCACGTCATCATCCCGGGGCTGCTGTTCGTGGCCCTCTCGCTGCTCGCCGGCGCGGCAATCGCCCTCTACAACGGCCTCGGCCCGCGCCGCGTGATCGGCGTCGTGGCCGCGCTTGCGCCCGCCGTTCGTCGTGTACGTCGGCCTCACCCTGGTGTCGTGGTACGTCAGCGGCTTCATCGTCAAGCCGAACGAGCTGGTGCGCGAGCGGCCGTACATCGCGCACAACATCGAGTTCACGCGGCAGGCGTTCGGCCTCGACCGGATCGCGCAGCGGCCGTTCCCGGCCGACACCGGGCGTCGAGGCGGTCGATCTCGGCGAACAACCAGGCGACGCTCGAGAACATCCGGCTGTGGGACTGGCGCGCGCTGCAGGACACGCTGCGGCAGATCCAGGAAATCCGCACCTACTACGACTTCCCCGACATCGACATCGATCGCTACAAGATCGACGGCGAGCTGCGGCAGATGATGCTCGCCGCGCGCGAGCTGAACGTCGAAAGCTGCCCGAGAGCAGCCGCAACTGGATCAACGAGAAGCTGATCTACACCCACGGCTACGGCGTCACGATGAACCCGGTCAACGGGTTCACGCCGGAAGGCCTGCCGCAGCTCCTGCTCAGCGAACATGCCGGTGCAGAGCACGGTCGCCGGAGCTCAAGGTGACGCGGCCGGAGATCTACTTCGGCGAGCTGACGAACACCGACGTCTACGTGAAGACGCGCCAGAAGGAGTTCAACTACCCGCAGGGCGAGACCAACAGCCTCACCGTCGTACGAGGGCACGGGCGGCATCGTCCTCGGCGGCGTTCGCTCCGGCGGCTGCTGATCGCGCTCGACCGCGGCGACCTCGCGAAGCTGCCGTTCAGCGACGACGTCACCGCCGACAGCCGGCTGCTGATGCGCCGCAACATCCGCGAGCGCGTCGGCGACGCTCGCGCCGTTCCTCACCTTCGACCCCGATCCCTACATCGTCGTCGGCGACGACGGCCGGCTGTCCTGGATGATGGACGCGTTCACCACGTCGGACACGTATCCCGTACGCGCGGCACTACCGGCTCGGGCGACGACGCAGGTCAACTACCTGCGCAACAGCGTCAAGGTGGTCGTCGACGCCTACGACGGCACCGTCGACGTTCTACGTCTTCGACGCGACCGATCCGATCATCGCCGCCTATCGCGGCGTGTTTCCCGTCGCTCTTCAAGGACGCCGCCGCGATGCCGGCCGACCTGCGCGCGCACGTGCGCTATCCGGAGCTGCTGCTCAAGCTGCAGGCGGCCGTCTACGGCCTGTACCACATGACGCGATCCCGAGGTGTTCTACAACCGCGAGGACCTGTGGAGCGTGGCGAGCGAGGTGACGCTGAGCGAGAGCCGCGAGCAGGCGACGCGGCCGATCGAGCCGAACTTCGTGCTGATGAAGCTGCCCGGCGAGAGGCGCACCGGAGTTCGTCGAGATCCTGCCGTTCACGCCGGCGAACCGCAACAACCTGATCGGCTGGATCGCCGGCCGCAGCGACGGCGCCGCACTACGGCAACGGCGCTCGTCTACGACTTCCCGAAGACGCGGCTCGTCGACGGCCCGCTGCAGATCGAGGCGCGGATCGATCAGAACGCCGCAGCTGTCGGCGCAGCTGTCGCTCTGGAACCAGCAGGGATCGCACGTCCGGCGCGGCAGCCTGATCGTCATCCCGGTCGGGCGCGCGCTGCTCTACGCCGAGCCGATCTACCTGCAGGCGGAGCGCAGCCCGATGCCGGAGCTGCGGCTCGTCGTGCTCGCGCTGCAGGATCGGCTCGGCTACGGCCCGACGTTCGAGGCGGCGATGACCAGCCTCTTCGGCGCGGGCGACCGCGGTGGCGGCCGCGGCCGCGTCGCGTCGCCAGCGCCGGCGGCGGGCGGAGGGCGCGCCGGGGACGTCGCCGGCGCCGCGCGCCCGTGTCGCCTGCCGTACAGTCGCTCATCGACCAGGCGGCGCGCGATCTGGCCGACTATCAGCGGCTGACGGCCGAGGGCAAGCTCGGGAGGCGGGCCTCAAGCGCCTCGGAGTCGCTGAAGAAGACGTGCGAACGGCTAAGAAGGAACGGTAGAGGCGGCGTGGCGCCGGGCGGTGAACGCGGTCACTTAAGCAATCGCTACAGCATAGCTTGTCGCTGGCCGGCCGTTGTTGGTAGACTCCACGTGCCCCTCAGAGCCGCGGTCCTGCTAGCATCTCTATAACCTGCCGGTTCTAACCGGCTTCCCGATTGGTAGGGCACCCGCACGCTGTGACCGACGCTATCGTCATCCGAGCAATCCGTTGCTTCTGCTCGAGGTCTGCTGTCCCAACTGCCAGGCGCCCGCTCACGCAGCGGCGAGCAGGTGGTCCTCGGCGCGCACGTCGCCGGACCGACGCACCAGGACGGGGAGGTTCGCCTGAGCGCGCTGTTCGGCGACTACGACGGTGCAGACCGACCTGGCCATCGCCGACGGCGACGTCGTCGACCTTCGCGTGCCCGTCGTGCGAGCGCAGCCTGATGGTGGAGACCGCCGTGCAAGCTGTGCGGCGCGCCGCTCGCCTCGCTGAACCTGGCCGAGCGGCGAGTCGATGGAGGTCTGCGGCGCGCCGGGGATGCCGCGGGCACGCGCTCGGCGGCTACGGCGACGTCGACGAGATGACCGACCTCCTGAACCGGATGTTCAAGATTCCCGCACGACTGATGGCCGACGACTTCGGGAGCCCTTATGCAGACCCACCGGCGGTACAACTTCAAGAACCAGCACTTCGTCGGCGAGGAGGGGCGGCTGATCCCGCTGCTCCAGCAGGCGCAGGCCGAGGACGGCTACCTGCGGCGCGAGCGGCTCGAGGAGATCCACCGGGAGTCGGGCATTCCGCTCGCGCACATCTACGGCGTCGCCACCTTCTACGCGCAGTTCCGGCTGAAGCCGGTCGGCAAGTACCTGCTGCGCGTCTGCCACGGCACGGCGTGCCACGTCAGCGGCGCGGTCGAGCTGAGCCAGGCGGTCGAGAAGCACCTCGGCATCCCGAACGGCGAGACGACGCCCGACCGGCTGTTCACGCATCGAGACCGTGTCGTGCCTCGGCTGCTGCTCGCTGGCGCCGGCGATGATGATCGACCAACGCGACCTTCGGCAACCTCAGCCCGTCGGCCGCGGTGAAGGTCGTGAAGAAGTTCCAGAAGGGGGAGCGGTCATGACGCGGGTCACCGTTGGCCTGTCCACGTGCGGGATTGCGGCCGGCGCCGAGGACACCTACAAGGCGCTCGAGGCGAAGCTCGCGGCGCTGCCCGACGCGCCCGAACTGACGCGCACCGGCTGCGTGGGCATGTGCTACCAGGAGCCGCTGGTCGAGATCAGCAACGGCGACGGCGAGCGCTACCTCTACGGGCACATCAGCCCCGACAAGGTCGACCGGCTGCTCGACGGAGCACGTCGGGCAGGGGCAGCCGGTCGCCGACTGGCTGGTCTGGACCGAGCGGCGGCAAGGGCACCGACCACGCCTACCTCTCGCGCCAGCACCGGATCGTGCTGCGCAACTGCGGCAACATCGACCCCGAGTCGATCGACGAGTACATCAAGGTCGGGCGGCTACCTCGCGCTGCAGAAGGTCCTCGAGGCGAAGGACCCCGACGGCCTGATCAACGCGATGATCGAGTCGGGGCTGCGCGGCCGCGGCGGCGCCGGGCTTCCTGACCGGGATGAAGTGGCGCTTCACGCGCCTGGCGCCGGGCACGCACGAAGTACATCATCTGCAACGCGGACGAGGGCGACCCGGGCGCGTTCATGGACCGCTCGGTGCTCGAGAGCGACCCGCACTCGGTCATCGAGGGGATGATCATCGCCGGCTACGCGATCGGCGCCGACCACGGCTACATCTACGTGCGCGCCGAGTACCCGAAGGCGATCGAGCGGCTGAACATCGCCATCGCGCAGGCGCAGCGAGCGCGGCTTCCTCGGCGACGGCATCCTCGGCAGCACGCACTCGCTTCCACATCAAGCTGAAGGAAGGCGCCGGGCGCCTTCGTGTGCGGCGAGGAAACCGCGCTGATCGATGTCGATCGAGGGCAAGCGCGGCATGCCGCGCGTGCGCCCGCCGTTCCCGGCCACCAAGGGCCTGTGGGAGAAGCCCGACCTCGATCAACAACGTCGAGACGTTCGCCAACGTGCCGTGGATCGTGATGAACGGCGCCAAGGCGTTCAACTCGCTCGGCACGGCGAACAGCAAGGGCACGAAGGTGTTCGCGATGGCCGGCAAGATCCGCCACGGCGGCCTGGTCGAGGTGCCGATGGGGATCTCCATCCGCGAGATCGTCTACGACATCTGCGGCGGCATCCGGGACGACCGGAAGTTCAAGGCCGTGCAGATGGGCGGGCCGTCGGGCGGCTGCATCCCGGCCGAGCTGCAGGACACCGTGATCGACTACGAGTCGATCAACAAGACCGGCGCCATCATGGGCTCGGGCGGCCTCGTCGTCATGGACGAGACCACGTGCATGGTGGACGTCGCCCGGTTCTTCCTCGAGTTCACGCAGCGCGAGTCGTGCGGCAAGTGCACGTTCTGCCGCATCGGCACCAAGCGGATGCTCGAGGTGCTCACGCGCATCACCGAGGGCCAGGGGCAGGACGGCGACATCGAGCTGCTCGAGGACCTGGCGGCCGCGCGTGAAGAACTCCTCGCTCTGCGGCCTCGGCCAGACGGCGCCGAACCCGGTGCTGACGACGCTGAAGTACTTCCGGTCGGAGTACGAGGCGCACATCACCAACAAGAAGTGCCCGGCGCACCACTGCCAGAAGCTGCTCACCTACACGATCACCGACGACTGCAGCGGCTGCATGCTGTGCCTGAAGGCCTGCTCGGTCGGCGCGATCACGGGCGAGCGCAAGAAGATCCACGTCATCGACCAGGCGCTGTGCACCGTCTGCGGCGAGTGCTACAAGGCCTGCAACCTTGGGGCGATCGCGAAGGACTGATCGGATCGGGATCAGGATTCAGCGGACCTGACCGATCCCGAATCCTGATCCTAGAAGAGGCATTCATATGGCGCTTGTGAAGCTCGAAATCGACGGCAAGCGGGTGATGGCCGACGGCAGCCAGACGATCCTGCAGGTCGCCCGGCAGCACGGCATCGACACGATCCCGACGCTGTGCCACGACGAGCAGCTCGAGCCGTTCGCGTCCTGCTTCGTGTGCGTGGTGAAGGTGAAGGGCGCGCGGACGCTCGTGCCCGCCTGCTCGACCAAGGTGACCAACGGCATGGTCGTCGAGACCAACAACGCGCGAGGTGCGCCAGTCGCGCAAGGCGGCGCTCGAGCTGCTGCTCTCGGACCACTACGCCGACTGCGTCGGGCCGTGCCAGCTCGCGTGCCCGGCGGGCGTCGACATCCAGGGCTACATCGCGCTCGCCGCGATCGGCAAGTACCAGGACGCCATCGCGCTCATCAAGGACACCAACCCGCTGCCGTCGGTGTGCGGGCGCGTCTGCACGCGGCCCTGCGAGGTGAAGGGCTGCCGCCGCACGCTGCTCGACGAGGCGGTCGGCATCGACTACATCAAGCGCTACATCAGCGACCTCGACCTCGGCAGCGCCGACGTCTGGCGGCCGACAGGTCGCGCCGGCCAACGGGCGGAAGGTCGCCGTCGTCGGGGCGGGCCCGGCCGGGCTCTCGGCGGCCTACTACCTGGCCATCAAGGGGCTACGACGTCGAGATCTTCGAGGCCCAGCCCGAGGCCGGGCGGCATGCTGCGCTACGGCATCCCCGAGTACCGCCTGCCCAAGGACGTCCTCGACCTCGAGATCGACCAGATCCTCGGCCTCGGCGTCGAAGCTCAAGACCAACACCGCCCTCGGCAGCGACTTCACCGTCGCCGGCCTGAAGGAGCAGGGTTTCGACGCGATCTTCCTCGGCATCGGCGCGTGGCGCAGCTCGCTGATGCGCGTCCAGAACGAGGACGCGGCGGGCGTCCTCTCGGGCATCGAGTTCCTCAAGAACTTCGGCCTGCGCAAGAAGATCGACATCCACGGCACGGTCGCGGTGGTCGGCGGCGGCAACACCGCCATCGACTGCGCGCGCACCGCGCTGCGCCTCGGCGTGAAGGAAGTGAAGCTGCTCTACCGGCGGACCCGGACCGAGATGCCGGCCAACGACGCGGAGATCCACGACGCCATCGAGGAAGGCGTCAAGATGGAGTTCCTCGTCGCGCCGACGAAGGTGATCGACCGGCGCCGACGGCCGCGCTGACCGGGCGTCGAGTGCCTGCGGATGGAGCTCGGCGAGCCCGACGCCTCCGGCCGCCGCAGCCCGAAGCCGGTCCGCGGCTCCGAGTTCCAGCGTGCCGTGCGACTTCGTGATCTCGGCGATCGGCCAGAGCACGACCGTCCAGGACCTGCTCGACGGCAAGGTGCCGCACTTCCTGCCGCATGGGCGAGACGCTCAACCTGACGCGGTGGCAGACCGTGCAGGTGAACGAGAAGACGTTCGAGACGACGGTCGACGGCGTGTTCTCGGGCGGCGACGTCGTGACCGGCGCGGCCACCGCGATCGAGGCGATCGCGGCGGGGCGCAAGGCGGCCTACGCCATCGACACCTACATCCGGGAGGGCCGGGCGCGGCCCGAGCCCGAGGAGTTCCTCAGCCGCAAGGACGCCTTCTCGAAGGTCACGCATCAAGGACCTGCGGTCGCCAGGAACCCAAGGCCCGGCGCGTGCATGCCGATGATCCCGGTCGACGAGCGCGTTCGAGGGCTTCGCCGAGGTCGAGCTGGGCTACTCGGCGGAGGACCTGCGCCGAGGAGACGACGCGGTGCCTGGAGTGCGGCTGCGTCGCGCTGTTCGACTGCGACCTCCGGAAGTACGCGACCGAGTACGGCGTCGAGGTGAAGAAGTTCCTCGGCGAGGCGCGGCAGCACGAACGCGACCTGTCGCACCCGCTGATCGAGCTCGATCACGAACAAGTGCATCCTGTGCGGCCGCTGCGTGCGGATGTGCAGCGACGTGGTCGGCGTGTCGGCCTACGGCTTCATCAACCGCGGGTTCAGCACGGTGGTCGCGCCCGCGCTCGGCGACTCGCTGCTCGACACCGACTGCGTGTCGTGCGGGCTGTGCATCGGCACCTGCCCGACGGGCGCCATCTCGCAGCGGCTGCCTCTGGCGAAGCCCGGGCCCGTGGATGACCGAGTCACGCCGACGGTCTGCCACTACTGCGGCGTCGGCTGCCGGCATTCAACTACGACACGTTCGGCGACACGCTGGTGAAGGTCGTCGCGCAGCGAGGAGAACGCGGTCACGTTCGGCAACCACTGCAAGAAGGGACGGTTCGGGTTCAACTACGTGCACGCCGCACGACCGCCTGCTGACGGGCGCGTGTCCGGCCGGGGCGCGAGCTGCAGGAGGCGCCGGTCGACGAGGCGATCGGCTACGCCGCGCTGCGGCTGAAGGAGCTCGTCGCGCCGGTACTCGCCGGCGCCGAGATGGCGGTGTTCGTCTCGCCGCGGCTGACCAACGAGGAGATCTACCTCGCGCAGAAGTTCGCGCGCATCGGCCTCCAGACGCACAACGTCACGTCGTTCAGCCACCTCGTCAACCGCGGACCTCCTCGCGCCGGACGTCGTCGCCACGGCCACCTACGCGCGACCTGGCCGAGGCGCAGGCGATCCTCGTCGCCTGACTCGAACCTCGACGAGGAGCACTTCGTGGCGGACCTCATCGCCAAGCGGGCCATCCGCAACGGCGGCCGGCTCGTCTACGTCGGTCCGGACGAGAACCGGACCGCCGCGCTCGCCGAGCATCTTCCTGCAGTGTCGTCCGGATGCCCAGATGGTGGTCGTTCAGGCCATCGTGGCGGAGGTGCTGCGGCGGGCGGGCCAGGATGCGGCCTCCCGGCCGGACCTGCGTCGGCGCCGTCGCGGCGACCCTCACGCCCGAAGCAGGTCGAGGAGCGGACGGGCGTCGAGTACGCCGGCGTGCTCGAGGCGGCGCAGACTGCTGGCGTCGAGCATCCTCAAGGTGCTCGTCTTCAACCGCGACTACCGGGGCCCGCGGCATGCGGGCGACGCGCGGTTCCTCGCGGCGGCGGCGTCGGCGCTCGGCTGCTCGCTGCTGCCGCTGCACGAGAAGGCCAACGCGCAGGGTCTGCTCGACATGGGGGCGACCCCGCGGCTGGTTCCCGGGCTACCGGGAGACGACAGACGAGGAGGCGATCGAGGCGCTGGAGAAGGAGTGGTGCGCCTCGCTGCGCGACATGGACCCGCGCGCACGTCGACATCGCCGCGGCTGCTGGCCGACAAGAAGATCAAGGTGGCGGTGGTTCTCGGCGAGGACCCGCTCGGCAGCGACGACCTGCCGGCGCCGATTCGCGAGGGCCTGCTGGCGGTCGACTTCCTGGTCGTGGCCGACGTCTTCCTCACCAGGACCGCGGCGGCGGCGCACGTCGTTCTGCCGCTGAGCAGCACGGCGGAGACGTCCGGCACCTTCACCAACTCCGAGCGGCGCGTGCAGCGGGTGCGCCGGGCGATCCCGCCGCGCGCCGGCTACGAGAGCTGGGAGGCTGATCGCGCAGCTCGCCGCGCTGATGGGCCTCCGCTTCAAGATGAAGTACCAGACGGCACCGCGCAGGTGTTCGAGGAGATCCGCCGCGTTGCGCCGATCTACCGCGACGTCGTCGTCGGCAGCCAGGACGGCGAGTCGATCTGGGACGCGTCGCCGCTCGCCGCTGGCGACGGCGCCGGTCGACGGGACCGCGGCGGCGCCCGTAGTCATTCCCATCCGGACGGCGGGCCTCGACGTCCTCGACGCGCGGTTCGAGTCCTGGTTCGACGGGCTGTTCAACGCGGCGGAGAAGCAGCGCGCCCCGGCGGGGTAGGGATCGGGTCGGTGCAGGTCTTGTCAGTCGGTGATCTTCGCCAGTCGGCGTGTCGCGTCGGTCGGGACATCACGTCAGTCGAAGCCGTGCGTCAGTCGGCCGCCGCGGAACTTGACCGCGTGCCGACCGGCGGAAGATGATGGGGCGTTGTCCCGGCTGACCCCTTGATTCCGACTGGCAACCACAATTCGGACTGACGAGCGTCGGTGCCGACTGGCTGGCGTCAGTTCCCACTGACCTGGAGTCCTCATGTTCGATCCGCATCTGGCCGAGACCGATCCCGAAGTCGCCAAGCTCGTCGCCGACGAGGAGACGCGCGAGTTCGAGAAGGTCCGGCTGATCCCCTCGGAGAACTACGCCTCCCGCGCGGTGCTGGAGGCCACCGGCAGCATCTTCACCAACAAGTACTCGGAGGGATACGCCGGCAAGCGCTACTACGAGGGCCAGCAGTGCGTGGACCCGCTCGAGCAGCTGGCCATCGCGCGCGCCAAGGCGCTGTTCAGCGCCGACCACGCCAACGTCCAGCCCTACTCGGGATCGCCCGCCAACCTGGCCGTCTACTTCGCGCTGCTCAAGCCCGGCGACACCGTCATGGGGATGGCGCTCCCGCACGGCGGCCACCTGACCCACGGCTGGAACGTGTCGATCACCGGCGCGTTCTTCCGGAGCGTGCAGTACGGCGTCAACATCGAGACGGGGCTCATCGACTACGACCAGGTGCGGGAACTGGCGCTCAAGGAGCGGCCCGAAGTTGATGATCGCCGGCGCGACGGCCTATCCGCGGGTGATCGACTTCGCGAAGATGCGGGCGATCGCCGACGAAGCCGGGGCGCACCTGCTGGTAGACATGGCGCACATCGCGGGCCTGGTGGCCGGCGGCGCCCATCCCACGCCCGTCCCGCACGCGCACGTCGTGTCGACGACGACGCACAAGTCCCTGCGGGGGCCGCGCGGGGCGATGCTCCTGTGCAAGGAGGAGATGGCCAAGGCGATTGACAAGGCCGTCTTCCCTGGCCTGCAGGGCGGGCCGCACAACCACACGACGGCCGGCATCGCCGTCGCGCTCAAGGAAGCGTCAACCGAGGCCTTCAAGGCCTACGCCCACCAAATCGTGAAGAATGCCCGGGCGCTCGCCGACTGCCTGGCCAGCCACGGCTTCAAGCTGGTGTCCGGCGGGACGGACAACCACCTGATCCTGATGGACGTCACACCTCGCGGCATGACGGGGAAGGCCTACGCGAAGGCGCTCGACCGCGCCGGCCTGGAGTGCAACTACAACACGGTGCCCGGCGACCCCCGCAAGCCGTTCGACCCGAGCGGCCTGCGCCTCGGCACGCCGTCGGTGACGTCGCGCGGGATGAAGGAACCGGAGATGTCGAAGATCGCGGGCTGGTTCAGCCGCGTCGCCGACAACGCGGCCAACGAAGCTGAACTCGACAAGATCGCGGGCGAGGTCAAGGAGTTCTGCCGCGCGTTCGCGTGCCCGGGGATCGCGCACTGAACGGGTCGAAGGCGCAGGGCGAAGCTTCTGCTTCGCCACGACGCACGATCTGACAACGCACGATCGGAGATCGGAGAACGGAGAACTAAGAACGTAGAATCGTATAATCGGATCATGTCCAGTCATCGCGCAGCCCGCCTCGAGGGCGTCGCCGCCATCGGCTGCGCCGCCGCGGCGTTGGCCCTCCTGGCTCCCGCCACACGGGCCGCCTGGGACCCCCAGTCGTCTGCCAAGGAACCGGCCGTGCGACGCGCCGTGGCTGACGCCGCCCTCCCCGTCAAGCTTGCTGACGGCGTCCTCCCGGTGGTGAAAGAGCACCGCTACCGCATGTCGGCGAAGATCCGCCCGCTCCTGTTCTGGATCGGGAAGGACAACGTCGGCGGGGCGCGGGTGCGGTGGCGGCAGGGCGACGGGGACGACCGCGGCTACGACCTGTTGATTGGCTCGGATCCGAAGCGCGCCCCGCGCGGTATCAACCGGTGGGGTTTCATCCTCGAGGAATCGCGCGGCGGCCAGTCGGACGTCCTCGGCGTCATCAAGAAGAGCGACGAGGACACCTTGCAGGCGGCCCAGGCCGACACGCTGGCGAAGGGGGAGCAGGGCTTCTTCTGGAAGATGATCCAGGGCAAGACGCTCGACTCCGAATCGGTGGCCACCGTGACGCTGACCCGCGTGGCCAAGGACTACTCTTACCGCGATCTCGACACCCTGCTCGACACCCTCATTCGGTTCCCTGGCCCCCCGCACGTCAAGAAGGTCGCGGTCCCGTCGGGCGGCCGGTCGGGCTTTCTCACGGCCCTCGCGGATCTCGTGCACGATACCGTCGAGCAGGCGCGTTCGACGGGGCGCGCGCCCGCGCGCAAGAGCATGCCCTACGCGTACTACGGCTACCAGTACGACCTCACGCGCACCGGCGCCGCGATGAGGACGAAGCAGACCTACGGCGGTCGCGTCTATCCAAAGCTCGTCGAGACCGATTTCGAAGTGCGCGAGCGCGGCGACACGTGGGTCGAGTCCTTCACGCTCGTGCTCGGCCTCGACGGCCCGCTGACCGAGGTGCCGGTCTTCGTCAGCTACCAGCCCAAGTGGTGGTTCAAGGCCGACATGGTCCTCGACGACCGGGAGACCTTTTGACGCTCCTCAGGCAGGGCTGAAGCCGCCGCACGCGCATGCTATCATTCGCGCGATTGCCCCTGCTGCCCGTTCTCTTGAGCGCCTCGCCTGTGCGAGCGTCGAAATGAGGCACCCGTGAGCGAGAAGAAAACCTGGGGCTCGACGGTGCTCGGCTGGTTCATCGTGCAGGACGAGGCGCCCGAGTCAGCTCCCGCGGCCCCTGGCACGACCGCCGACGCTGACGCAGAACTGATCGCCGCCGCCGCCTCGGCTCCGACCCCCGACATCTTCCAGAAGGAACCGCCCGCGCCGGCCGCCGACGGCCAAGTGGCGTTCGACGACGTGTTCAGCGCGGCAGGCATCGACGGGTCGGAGCGTGAGCGCGTGGCGAAGGCTCAGCAGCTGCTCGCCAGCCTGCCAGCCGAGACGCCGCTGCCGGTCAAGAAGCAGATCGTCGAGGCGTCGCTGAAGGCGTTCGGCGTGCCGATCGAGAACATCATCGAGGCGGGCGTCGCCGAGATCCAGGCGCTCGAGGGCTATATCCGCAAGAACGCCGGCGACACGCAGCAGCTGCTGCAGGAGGCGACGAGCCGCATCGCGCAGTTCGAGGAAGAGGTGCAGAAACTGCGGGCGCGGATGGAGCAGCAGGTGCAGCAGCAGCAGGGCATCGCGGCCGCCTGCAACACCCGGAAGCTCGACGTCCAGAAGGTGCTGGAGTTCTTCGGCCAGGAGGCCGTGGCGCGCGTCGTCCAGGCGTCGCCGCGCCTCCACGACCCGTCGGCGCAGCCGGGGTGACGATCCGGTCGCAAGCAGAAACCTCCGGACCGATTCGCTCGTAACATTCAGTGATCGGCGCCGAGCGGCGCGATTTCACGAAAGGACCAGCCGTGGCAAACGTGGGCTTCTTCGCGCGCATCGGGAACCTGTGGAAGGGGTTCCTCTCGCTCTGGATCGCCGACGTCGAGAAACAGCACCCCGAGATCGCGTACGAGAACGCGATCAACTCGCTGGTCGAGAAGTACTCCAGGCTGAAGGCCGCGACCGCGGCGATCATCCGGCGGCGCGAGGACACCAGCGAGCGCTACCAGCAGGCCAGCGCGGAGCTGGCGCAGACCGAGGCGGAACTGGGCGTCGCGCTCGACACCAACCAGGACGACGTCGCGCGTGATCCTCCTGCAGAAGAAGAACCAGCTGACGGCGGACATCGGCGAGCTGAAGGCGGAGCTGGATACCGCGCAGAAGGACGCGGACTCCGCGAAGTCGTCCCTGATGTCGGTGCAGGGCGAGATCCGCAAGCTGAAGCCCGAGCGCGACTCGATGCTCGCCAAGATGCAGTCGGCCCAGGCGCGCATCAAGATCCAGGAGCAGCTGGACGGGCTGTCGGTGGACGCCGAGGTCAAGGCGCTCGACGACGTCCGCGAGCACATCAAGAACACCATCGCGCAGGCCAACCTCGGGAAGGAGCTGTCCGAGTCGTCGCTGGATTCGAAGCTCGCGGCGGTGCGCTCGCAGGTCGGCGAGGTGCAGGCCAAGCAGCAGCTCGCGGAGCTGAAGGCCAAGCGCGCGGCGGCGCAGGCCGCCCAGGGGACGAAGTCGCTCTAGCAGGCAGCATGCCGCGTGCAGCAGACAGCGGAGGGCCGCAGCGCGGGGCATCAGCCCCGTGGGTTCCAGGAAGCCACTCATGAAACTGACGCCATTCGCGAAGCTCTTCATCACCGTCGTCATCCTGGGCGTCCTTGGCTATGCCTTCTGGCACTACAAGGGCGCGGACGTGAAGCAGTGGGCGGTCGGCGACAAGGCGGCCGCGCCGGCGGCGACCGACACCGTCGCCTCGGGCGATTTCGACGCGCTCAAGAACGCGCCGGCCAGACCCGGACCGCAACCAGGGATCGACCGGCGTGACGGCGGCGAGCCTGTCGGCGGGCGGCAAGCTTGGGCGGACGCTCGTCGTGGGCATCAACACGTGGGCGGGGCATGCGCCGGGCATCGTGTTCAATGGCGGGATGGAGCCGGGCGCGGCGTCGAACTACAAGAAGCGGTTCGGCCTCGACGTGAAGTTCGTGCTGCTCGAAGACCCGGCGGCGAAGCTCGCGGCGTTCCGCAAGGGCGACGTCGACATCATGTGGAACACCGTCGACAACTGGGCGCGCGAGGCGTCCATCCTCGAGGAGAACGGCCAGAAGGCCAAGTCGATCCTCATGCAGGACTGGTCGCGCGGCGGCGACGGGATCGTCTCGCTCGCCAGCATCAACTCGATCGAGGAGCTCAAGGGCAAGAAGATCGCCTGCACGCTGTTCACGCCGTCGCACTTCCTGCTGCTCTACCTGCTGTCGCAGTCCGGGCTGTCGCCCGAGGACCGCGCGGCGGTCGAGAAGAACATCCTGACGACGACCGACGCGCCCGCGGCCGCCGCCATGTTCAAGGCGCGCCAGGTGGACGCCGCGGTGACGTGGGAGCCGGACCTGTCCGCTGCCGTCACCGCGCGCGGCGACGATGCGCACATCCTGGTATCCACGACGGCCGCGACGAACATCATCGCCGACACGCTCGTGGCGCGGCAGCAGTTGATCGACCAGGCGCCCGGCACCGTGCGCGACTTCGTGCAGGGCTGGTTCGAGGGGATCGAGATGATCAAGCGGGATCCCGCGAACGCCTACGCGCTGGTCGGCAAGGCGCTCAAGCTCGACTCGGACACGGTGTCCGGCATGCTCTCAGGCCTCAAGCTGACGCCCTACGCGGACAACGCGCAGTTCTACGGCCTCACCGGGGGCAAGCCGCACTACGAAACGCTCTTCGACACGGCGTTCATCATCTGGCGCAAGAAGGGGCTCGTGACGCGGCCGGTGTCCAGCCGGGATTGGGCGGACACGCGGTTCATCTCGGCGCTCGCCGCGGCCTACCCCGGGCAGAAGGTCGAGGAGCCCAGGCTGGCCGCGCGGCCGGTCAGCTCGCAGGACCGCGCGATCATCAACAAGCAGATCCAGATCCACTTCACGCCCGGCTCCGAGGAGATCATGCAGGGCTCGTACATCGTCCTCGACGCGCTCGGCGAGACGATGACGTCGTTCGGCAACACGTACCTCCGGGTGGAGGGCAACACCGATTCGACCGGGTCGCCGACCGGGAACATGACGCTCTCGGAGCGGCGGGCGCTCGCGGTGAAGAACTACGTGCTGAAGAACTTCCCGAACATCCAGCCGGCCCGCTTCCAGACGATTGGCCACGGCGCGGCGAACCCGGTGGCGCCGAACACGACGGAGACCGGGCGCCAGTTGAACCGGCGCACGGACATCAAGGTGGTCTTGGCCGCGCAGTGACGACGCCAAATGCCGATCTCTTTGCGCTTCGCTCGCCTTTGCCTCGGACGGTGGCCCTGGCGCTGGGTTTCGTCGCGCCGACCGTGGTGCTCGCGGCCTGGTGCATCATCTCCTACGGCAGGCTGGCGCCCGCGGACTTCCTGCCGTCGCCGACCGAGGTCGTCCGGGGCACGCTGCAGCTGTTCCTGCAGTACGACCTCGGCACGGCGGTCTGGGTGTCCACCCGCCGCATCCTCATCGGCTTTCGCGCTCGCGTCTGCGCTCGCGCTGCCACTCGGCGTGTTGATGGGCGCCTTCGAGCCGATCAACCGGATCTTCGAGCCGATCATGGCGCCGCTTCGGTACATGCCGATCTCGGCGTTCATCCCGCTCCTCATCCTCTGGTTCGGCATCTACGAGTCGCAGAAGATCGCCTTCCTGTTCCTCGGCGTCTTCGTCTACCTGCTGCCCGTCGTGGTCTCGGCCATCCGCGCGGTGCCGGAGGAACTGGTGCAGACCGCGCTGACGCTCGGCGCCAGCCGGTGGCAGGCGGTGAGGAGCGTCCTGCTGCCCGCGGCGCTCCCGGAGATCTTCGACTCGTTCCGCGTCATGAACGCGATCTCCTGGACGTACGTCATCCTCGCGGAGGCCGTCAACCCGGAGCACGGCCTCGGCTACATGGTGGAACTGGCGCGCACGCACCAGAAGGCGTCGTGGTCGTTCGCCGGCCTGCTGGTGATCGGGGGCATCGGCTTGCTGACCGACGGCTTCATCCGCGCGTGCTCGGCCGTGCTTTTCCGCTGGAGGGAGAAGGCGGCATGACCGAGACGCCCTGCCCAAGCTGCGCATCTCGGACCTCGGCATCACCTACGTGGGCCAGGGCGGCCGCGAGACCGAAGCCGTCCGCGACGTGTCGCTCGACATCAAGGACAAGCCGGGCATCGGCGAGATCGTCGTGTTCCTCGGCCCGTCCGGCTGCGGCAAGTCCACCATCCTCAAGGCGGTCGCGGGGTTGCTGCGCCCGACGAAAGGCGAGATCCTCGTCGACGGCGAGAAGGTCACCACCGTGGGCCGGGACCGCGGCATGGTCTTCCAGGCCTACACGTCGTTCGGCTGGCTGACTGTCCGCGAGAACGTCGAGTACGGCCTGCAGACTCCAGGGCGTGCCGAAGGACGAGCGGCGCGAGCGGTCGCACAAGTACTTGAAGGCGGTCGGCCTGCACGAGTTCGCGGACCACTACCCGAAGGACCTGTCGGGCGGCATGAAGCAGCGGGTGGCCATCGCTCGCACCCTCATCAACAAGCCGCGCGTCGTCCTGATGGACGAACCGTTCGGTGCCCTCGATCCCTACACTCGCTGGGAGATGCAGGGCTTGCTGCTCGACGTGTCGAGGACCGAGGACAACACGATCCTGTTCGTCACCCACGACGTGTCCGAGGCGGTCTACCTCGCGGACACGGTGTACGTCCTCTCGCCGCGGCCGGCGCGCATCCTTCACCGGGTTGACGTGCCGTTCTTCGAGAACCGCGATATCGCGCTCAAGTCGTCGTCGGAATTCCGCGCCGTGGAGAAGCGGCTTCTCGAGATGCTCTACGCGCCCGCGGCCCAGCCCGCGTAGAATTGACGTCCATGGTGACGCCCGACAGGCCCAGGGGGACGCCCGCGATTCGCACTCCGGCCGGTGGCCGAACCACGCCGCCGCCGATCCCCGGGACGACGCGAGCCGCGCGACCGGCGCCTGGGCCTGCGTCGGCCGCGCCCGAAGGAGCGGTTGCGTCCCCGCCGGCGCTGCCCGACAAGCCGCCCTACTTCCGGTTCGCCTTTGCCAACCCCTACAACCTGGCGCTCGTCGGCGGCTCGCTGGCCGCCGCGGTGCTGACGTTCAACCCGTTCATCGCGCTGGCCGGGCTGGGGCTCGAGGCCATCTGGCTGGTGAATCACGATAACAGCCTTCTGCGCCGGCTCGTCTGGGACCCCCGCTTCGAGCGGATGAAACGCGACGCGCGCCTGCAGGAACGCCTCGCGCGGCTGCAACTGCTGGGCCCCGCCGATCGCGGACGCGTGGACGACCTGGTCGCGCGCCAGGCCGACATCCAGCGCCTGGCCGCCCAGAACCCGTCGCTGACCGGCGACCTGCTGCGCAACGAGTTGAAGAAGACCGAGAAGCTGGTCGAGGCCTTCGTCGAGATGGCCGTCACGTCGGCGCGGTACGACGCCTACCTGCAGTCCGTGGACTTGGGCGGCCTGGACGAGGACCGCGCGAGGCTGGAGCGTGACATCAAGCAGGGCAAGGAGGGCGGGACGCCGGTCGATCTCGCGCGCAAGAACCTGGCGATCATCCTGAAGCGCCAGGAGAAGATGAAGGAGATCCAGCGCTACCTCGAGGTCGCCCGCGGCCAGCTGGACCTGATCGAGAACTCGTTTCAGCTGATCGCGGACCAGATCGTCACGATGCAGTCGCCGCAGGAGCTGTCGGGGCAGCTGAACGAACTGTTGGACGGCGTGGAGTCGATCCGGCAGACGGCCGTCGAGACGGACGCGATTCTCAACACGCTCGGCGCAACGGCCTGATCGGCCGCTCGAACCGCGGGCCGGAACTGAGAGCTTAGAACGTTGAAGTTAGAACGTTGAATACCGAGGCGAGCACCGCCTCCCGCGTTCCAGTTCCCTGCATTCCGTTCTCAGTTCCTGGTTCCCAGTTCTTGGTTCTTTCTCAGTTCTACGTTCTCAGTTCTACGTTCTCACTTCTAGGTTCTGACTTCCATGCCTGACCAACCCCCCCGTCTCCTTCCACCCTGGGCCGAGGACCTGCGCCGACGCTACCTGCGCGGCGAAGCCTGCATGTTCGTGCTGCACGGCAACGTGTTCGATGCCGTGTTGCACGGCTCCCGGTCCCTGTCGCTCACCGACTTCCTGACCGACGTCCTGCTGAAGGACTCCCGGCAGACGATCGCGGTGTACAACCTGGCCACCGGGATCAGGTTTGCGCGCCGTGCGGCGGGGCTCACTGGCGTGGACGAGGCGCTCCTGGCGTCGGAGAAGCCCAAAGCGCTGGCGGCCCTCGAACGCGTCCTGATCGGCGCGTCGAAGGTGGCGGTCATCCTCGAGTACGCGGAAGCCATCGCGCCGGCGGGCGACCCCGCGTTTCAGGCGGACGCGGACCGCGCCGCCGTGATTACGTTCCAGCGCTGGTCGTTCATGCCGGAGATCGACCGGGACGACGACCTGGTGCTGCTCGTCACGGAGAACCTCGCCGAGATTTCGCCGAAGATCGTCTCGAACCCCAAGGTCGGTGTCCTCGAGATCCCGATGCCGGACCTCGATGCGCGGCGGTCAGCCGCGCGGCTGGCCGATCCCCGCCTGACGGACAAGGACGTGGACCGCTACGCGGAGATCACGGCCGGTCTGAAAGCCGTTCAGATTGCCTCGATCCTGAGGCCGCCCCCGGCCGCCGAGGACGAGGCCGCGGAGCGCGAGGCCTTCATCGCGGGCATCCTGGGAAGCGGCGCGGACGTCGCCGTTCGGGCGCACAAGCTCGCCGCGCTCACGACGGGCCTCGAACGGGAGGAGATTCGGAAGCTGCTCGCGCCCGGCGCGCCGGACCCGGCATCGGCGGCGATCGATGCGAACGAGCGGGCGCGCAGGGAAGCGGATCGCCTGATCGCCCGGCGCAAGCGCGAGATCCTCGAGCGCGAGTGTTTCGGCCTGGTGGAGTTCGTCGAGCCGGATCACGGGTTCGAGGTGGTCGGCGGGATGGACGAAGTGAAGAAGGACCTGCTCGCCATCGCCGAGAACATCCGCGACGGCCGGACGAGCCGCGTGCCGATGGGGATTCTCTTCACCGGGCCGATGGGCACCGGGAAGACGTTCGTGGCCGAGGCGTTCGCGAGGGAGTGCGGCCTGACGACGATCAAGCTGAAGAACTTCCGGTCGAAGTGGGTGGGGGCCACCGAGGGGAACCTCGAGAAGATTCTCACGGTCATCAAGGCGATCGGCCAGGTGGTCGTGATCATCGACGAGGGCGACCGGGCGTTCGGCAACACCGACGGGGAAGGGGACGGCGGCACCTCGTCGCGCGTCATCGCGCGCATCAAGGAGTTCATGTCGGACACGTCGAACCGGGGGCGCATCCTGTTCCTGGTGATGACGAACCGGCCGGACAAGCTCGATGTGGACCTGAAGCGGGCCGGCCGCCTCGATCGCAAGATCCCGTTCCTGTATTCGCAGACGGCGGAAGAGGTGGAGAACGTTGCCAGGGCCGCGGCGCGTAAGAACCGCATCCGCACGGACGTGGACTTCGCCGCCATCCGCGCCGACTTCTCCCAGAAGTTGGTGGGCTACAGCAACGCGGACGTCGAGGCGGTGCTGTTGATGGCGAACGACGATGCGGCGCGGGAGGCGGGGGGCGAGGCGCCGGTCACCGCGGCGCACTTCATCCGTGCCGCAGCCGACTATTTCCCCAGCCGCGACCAGGAGCTGCTCGAGTACATGGAGCTGCTGGCCGTGTTCGAGTCGTCCAGCCGGCGGCTGCTGCCGGCGAAGTACGCGACGATGACATCAGAGGAGTTGGACCTGCGGCTGCGGGCTTTGCGCGCCGTCGTCGGGAGTCGGCGCTAGGCTCGTTCCGAACTGAGAAGTGAGAACGGAGAACCGAGAACTTGGAAAGAAGTTCCCCGTTCTCTTCGTTCTCCTTTCCTCCGTTCTTCGTTCTACGTTCTACGTTCTCTGTTCTCTCTGCCCAGCGCCGCCATGAACCGCTGCCTGATGTAGCCGCAATCGAGCGGCGGCTTGGCGGTGGGCGCCGACTCGCTCACCTTGACCACGACCAGCCAGGGGCCCGCCGCCCGCCTCGCCTCATCCATGACAAGGTCCAGCGCGCCGGGATCGGTCACCGTCCGCGCGTTCTGGATCCCCAGCGCCCGTCCGGTTGCCTCGAGGTCGGCCGTCTTCACGGTGAAGGTCGCCTGGCCGCCGGTCGTCGCGTAGGACCCGTTGTCCATCACGAGGACGACGAGGTTTGCCGGACCAATCGCGCCGATCGTCGCCAGGCTTCCGAGGTTCATCAGAAGCGAACCGTCGCCATCGATGGCGATCACGCGCCGGTCCGGCCTGGCCAGTGCGAGCCCGAGTGCGATGGACGAGGTGAGGCCCATGCTTCCCCACGTGTAGAAGTTGAGCGCGCGGTCGCCGGCGGCGAACAGGTCGTACGCTGGGTGACCGAGGCTGACGATGACCGGCTCGTCGGTCAGCGCCACCCGCACCCTCCGCATTGCCTCAGCTCTGTCCATCTTGGCCGTTCGTTTCGGGAAGCGTGATCGACGCCGTCAGACCGGGACCGTCAGGCGCCGGGGCAACAGCACCGCCGCGGGAAGCCGCGTGCCGAACGCCAGCGCGGCGCATGCGCGAATCGCCTCCTGAGCCGCGTCCGCACGGTCGACGGACAGGTGCTGAATCCCGAGCGCGTCCAGGATGGGAGCCACCGCCCGCCCCATGGGCACCTGTGCCCAGTTCCACTCCCCAGGATCACCGCGCATGCTGATGATGAGCAGGGCCGGGATTTGGTACGCCACGAGGAGCGACGCCAGGCCGTTGACCGCGTTGCCGACGCCGCTGGACTGCATCATCAGCGCGACGCGTTCGCCGCCAAGGCAGAGCCCAGCCGCAATGCCGACCGCCTCTTCCTCGCGCGTGGCGAGCGTCGTCCGAATGTGCGGGTAGTGCACTTCGAGGGTCGCGAGAATCTGCGAGAGCGGGTTGTCGGGCACGTAGACGACGTGGCGGCAGCCGGCCTGATGCAGCCCCTCGCATACGCCGGATGCCCAGGGTGAAACGGTCATGCACGGCTCCGCGGGCGGCAGAAAACCGGGCAAGCGTATCACAGCGGCCGGCCCCCAGCCCGGCCGCTCGGTGGTGGCGCCCGGTGACGCGCCCGGTGACGCGCCCGTTGACAGCCCGGTGACAGCGCGGTGAAGAGGCGAAGCCGAAGCTTCGCCCTACACCTGAGCCCAGCATCCTACGCGCACCGGCGGCTACGCGCGCTTGACAACCCAGGGCCTCGAGCGCACAGTGGACCGGGCGACTCCAGAAAACGGCGACCCGCGGTGATGCCATGGTTGACACCATTCGGCCTTCGGCGCCCGGCATGCCCCTCGAGCGGGTCCTCTCCCGAGTCTGCCTGCTCGTCGTTCTTGCCGCAGCTACCACGGCCGCTTGTGCGCGCCCCCACCCGCAGGCCACACCCAGCCTGGCGTCCACGCGGGTCATCGTTCTCGACACCCTTCGTCCACTGCCGCGCGTGCGCCTCGCCGAAATACGCAGTTACGACCTGGCGCTGGGTGCCGCGCTCGGGGTTATCGAGAACGACCTCCACTTTCCGACGCTCTCCGCGTCGGTCTTCATCTTCCCGGATCGCGAGGCGCTGCGGCTCGACCTGGTGCGCGCCGGCGACGACGCCGAGCACGCCGCGCGCGTGGCCGCGGCGCTGGACGGCATCAGCAGTTCCGACCGGATCCGCATCAACCACGAGGCGATGGAGCGGATGCCCTGGCCGGATCGCGTCCGCCTGCTCGCCCACGAACTGACGCACATCGTGGAATACCAGCTGTCGGGAGGCCGCCGGGCGGGGTCGGAACAGTGGCTGCGCGAGGGATTCGCGGAATGGGTGTCCTTCAAGGTCCTCGAGGCGCTCGGCTCCCGCAGCCTCTCGTTCGAACGCGACGCGGCCATCGTGTCGCTGCGTCCCGCATCCAGGTCCGGCAGGCTGCCCCGGCTCGCGCAGCTCTCATCGGCGAGCGACTGGATGACCGCGATCGAGCGCGCCCGCCCGTCGTATCCCGTCTACCGCGTGGCGTTCCTCGCGACCGACGAGCTGGTTCGCCGCCACGGCATTGAAAGCGTGCTCGGCTACTTCTCGCGCGGCGCGTCCTCGGCCGACCGCGCCGCCAACTTCGCACGCGCATTCGGCGAGACGCTCCCGGACTTCGATCGGTTGTCCCAGGGCCGCCTCGCCCGCTACATTGAAGAAGCGGACCCCCTGGCCTTGACCGCCGTCCGCCAGCCGGCATCCAGACCCACCACCGGGCCGCCCCGCTAGCCCGCGCCCGAACTCCAGCAGGGCGAAGCAGAAGCGTCGCCCGACACGCGACTGGCTGATTATTCCGAACCTCGATCATCGATTCGGGCTAGCATT
This sequence comes from uncultured Acidobacteriota bacterium, assembly GCA_963724775.1. Lineage (GTDB taxonomy): Bacteria > Acidobacteriota > Vicinamibacteria > Vicinamibacterales > Fen-181 > CAVRWB01. Next base: position 444,281 of record CAVRWB010000001.1, on the reverse strand, counting down.
TGCGCATGCGCACCAGACTGCTGCTCCTCCTGGCGGGCCTCGCCCTTGCCACGGCGCCCCTCTCGATCGTCGCCTCCGCCCGCGGCGCCGCACAGGCGGCGCCGGCAGCCTATGACCTGGTGATCGCCCGCGGCCGCGTCGTCGATGGCACTGGGGCCCCCTGGTACGTCGGGGACGTCGGTGTGCTCGGAGACCGGATTGCAGCCATCGGCGATCTTTCGCGGGCGTCCGCCCGGACCCGCATCGACGCGTCGGGCCTCGTCGTGTCGCCGGGGTTCATCGACATGCTCGGTCAATCGGAGTTCAACGTCCTGGTGGACAACCGGGCGGCGAGCAAGATCATGCAGGGCGTCACTACGGAGGTGACAGGCGAGGGGTCGTCGATTGCGCCGCTGAACGAACGGCTGCTCGACGACATGACACCGACGCTGAAGCACTTCAACGTCGCGGCGGACTGGCGCACGCTGGCCGAGTACTTCAAGCGGCTCGAGGAACGCACGCACCCGGCGATCAACATCGCGACGTTCGTCGGAGCGGGCGGCCTTCGGACCTACGTGGTTGGCAAGGACGACCGGCCGGCGACGCCGGCCGAGATCGATCAGATGCAGAAACTGGTGGCGCAGGCGATGGAGGATGGCGCGCTGGGCGTCAGTTCGTCCCTTCAATACATGCCCGACCGGTTTGCCAGCACCGACGAACTGGTCGCGCTCGCCAGCGTGGCCGCCCGTTATGGCGGTGTCTACCTCACCCACCAGCGATCCGAGTCCGGCCGCATCTTCGAGTCGCTGGACGAAGTATTCGCGGTGGCCGAACGGGCACGCATCCCGGCGGAGATCTGGCACCTGAAGACGGCGTACCGGGCGAATTTCGGCAAGATGGGCGAGGTCCTGGGCCGGATCCAGGCCGCGCGCGCGCGAGGCCTCGACGTCACCGCGAACCAGTACCCGTACACCCGCGCGTCCAACGGCCTCGACGCGTGCCTGCCGCTGTGGGCCCGCGAGGGGGGCGTGGACCGCATGCTGGCCCGGCTGAAGGACGCGGCCCAGCGCGAGCGCATCAAGAAGGAGATGGACGACCCGAACGCGGCGGGCTGGGAGAACCAGTGGTACGGCTCGGGCGGGGGAGAAGGCATCATGATCTCGTCGGTGCTCGACCCGGCGCTGCGGAAGTACGAGGGGAAGACGCTGGCGGACATCGGCCGCGAGATGGGCAAGGACCCGCGCGATGCGGTCATGGACCTGGTGATCGCCGACCGGGCGAACACCGCCGTCATCACGGCGATCATGAGCGAGGACGACGTGCGGCTGGCGCTTCAGAGCCCGCTCGTCAGCGTGGACACCGATTCGGGCGCGCAGGCCGAGGACGGCCCGCTGTCGGAGTCGAAGTCCCATCCGCGCGCGTGGGGGACGTTCCCCCGCATTCTGGGCAAGTACGTGCGAGACGAGAAAGTCCTCCGCCTCGAGGAGGCCGTCCGGAAGATGACGTCCCAGCCGGCGGCGCGTGTGCACCTGAACGACCGCGGCATCCTGCGGCCCGGCATGGCGGCGGATCTCACCGTGTTCGACCCTGCCCGAATCAAGGACACGTCCACGTTCGAGGATCCGAAGCACTACGCGGTGGGGATCGAGTACGTGTTCGTGAATGGCAAGGCGGTCGTTGCGCAGGGGCGCATCACGGCCGAGCGGCCGGGGCGGCCGTTGAAGGGGCCGGGGTACACGGCCCGATAACTGAGAAGTGAGAAGTGAGAAGCGAGAAGTGAGAACGCAGAACGCAGAACGGAAGACGGAAAAACGAATGCCGACAGGCGGGACCCTATCCCACTGATCAGACCGCAGCCGCGGGCCTCCCGTGCCCGACTCAGCGTCCGGTGCGCCGGTGTCGCAGCCGATCCAGCGCGACGGCGACGACGATGATGCCGCCGGTGATGATCTCCTGGACCCACATGGGCAGGCCGGCGTGCGTGCAGCCCGTCTTGATCTCCGTCATCAGCATCGCGCCAATCAGCGAACCCACGATCGACCCCTCGCCCCCGGAAAGCGACCCGCCCCCGATGACAACCGCGGCGATGACGTCGAGCTCGAGGCCGTTGGCCACGGTCGGATCGCCGACCGTGAGCCGCGAGAACTGCATCACCCCCGCGACGCCCGCCAGCAGCGCCTCGATGGCGTACACTGCCACCTTCGTCCGCTCCACGCGCACCCCGCACAACCGCGCCGCCTGCTCGTTCGATCCGATCGCGATGACGTGCCGGCCGAAGCGGGTGTAACCGAGGAGCACCGCCGCCGCGAGCGAGACGACCACCGTCAGCCACACGCCCGGCGGCAGCACGAGCCACGAGAGACCGCGGGGCAGTTCGGCGACGAGGTCGTTGAGCCAGGTGAGCGGCGCGTCGATCTTCTGCTCGTGCGCCATTCCCTTTGCGAGGCCGCGGATGATGCCCATCGCGCCGAGCGTGACGATGAACGGCGTCACCCGCAGGCCGGTGATGAGGATCCCGTTCCCCAGGCCGCAGAGCCCGGCGACGGCGATGCCCGCCAGCGCGGCGGCCAGCGGCGCCCAGCCGGCCTGCAGCAGCCAGGCGATGACGATTGTGACGAGCGCCACCGTGGAGCCGATCGAGAGATCGATGCCGCCCAACACGATGACGAGCGTCATGCCCAGCGCGCACAGTCCGACGACCGTCGTCTGGCGGAGCATGGTCTTCAACGTGCCCGCCGTGGCGAACGTCTCGCCCTGCCACGCCGCAAAGACGGCGTACAACACGACGAGCGCGACAAGCGGGCCCACCCAGCCGTGCTGTGTCAACCAGCTTCGCGCGCGGCCCCGCCACGCGCCCGGCGGATGGCGCTCTGCTCCCATCGTCGTGGTCGTCGAGTTCGTCATGCCTGTCCCATCGCTTCGAGCAGCACCGCGTGTTCGGTCAGGTCGGCCACCGGCCGCGCCGCGCCAAGCACTCCCCGCGTCATCACTGCCACGCGGTCGCACACGCCGAGCAGTTCCGGCACCCAGCTGCTGACCATCAGGACGGCCTTGCCCTGCAGCGCCATGCGATCGATCAGCTCGTAGATCTGCGCCTTGCTCGCGACGTCGATGCCGCGGGTCGGTTCGTCGAGGAGCAACACCTGCGCGTCGTGATACAGGAGGCGGGCCAGCGCGACCTTCTGCTGGTTCCCGCCAGACAGCTGCCAGGCCGCCTGCCGGGGCCCCGGCGTGCGGATGCCGAGACGCTCGATCCACTCGTTGGCTGCCGCGTCCTGGCGCGATCGGAAGATGAGGCGGGCGGGGCCGAGGCCGGACAGTCGCGACAGCGTGAGGTTGTCCGCGACCGACATGTTCACCGCGAGGCCTTCGCCCTTCCGGTCTTCGCTGAGAAGGCCGACGCCCTGCGAGAGGCGCTGCCAGGGCGAGCCGGCGCCGCCGTACGCGGCCACGCGCACCTCGCCGCTGCGCACGGCAGCGAGGCCGAACACGGCGCGCAGCAGTTCGGTTCGGCCGGCGCCAATCAGCCCAGCGATGCCCAGCACCTCGCCTGCCCGCAACTCGAGGGTCGCCGAGCGGGGCAGCGGCCGGCCCTCCAGTTCCCGCACGCCGAGGCGGACCGGACCCGGCGTCCGCCGGGACCGCGGGAAGACCTGGCTGATGTCGCGGCCGGCCATCAGGGACACGATGGCCGCGGAAGACGCGCCCGCCGTCGGGCCGCCGCCGACAGTGGCCCCGTCACGCAGCACCGTGTAGCGGTCGGCGATTCGCAGCACCTCTTCCAGCACGTGCGAGATGTAGATGACGGACAGCCCGCGCTCCCGCACGCGCCGGATGATGGCAAACAGCCGTTCCACATCGTCTGCGGTCAGGCTGCTCGTGGGCTCGTCCAGGATGAGGACGCGCGCGTTGGACTGCGACATCGCCCGCGCGATCTCGACGACCTGCTGGATGGCGACCGGCAGGTCGCGAACGGGTTGGTCGAGGTCGATGTCGTCGTGGCCGAGCGCCGACATCGCTTCGCGGGCGATCCGCCGCGACCCGGCGCGATCCAGGAGGCCGTAGCGTGCGGCCTCGCGCCCCAGGACGATGTTGTCGGTCGCGCCGAGGTGCGGGACGAGCGACAGTTCCTGGTACACCATGGCGACGCCCCCGTGGGCAGCGTCGACCGGAGTGGCGGGGGCGTATCGGGTCCCATCGAGGAGGACCTCGCCGGCGTCCGGCTGCACGGCTCCCGAGAGCACCTTCATCAGCGTGCTCTTGCCTGCGCCGTTCTCGCCGACCAGCGCGTGCACTTCGCCGGGCGCGACGTCCAGGTCCACGCCCGCCAGGGCGCGCGTCGGCCCGAACGATTTTCCCACGCCGCGCATCGACAACCGGCTGACAGCCATGGCTCATTGCACCGGCTTCATCAAGCCTCGCGCTACTTCAACTCCGGCGCTCTCCCGGGGTGCAGCCGTTCCTGCAGCTCGGGTGTGTCGAGGTTGTCCTTGGTGACGAGCGCGACGCCGGTGTCGATGTTCTTCGGGACCTGCTCTCCCTTGAGGTGCCGCACGATTGTCTTTACGCCCTCGTAGCCCATCGCCACGGGGTTCTGCAGGACGAGCGCGTCGAGTTGGCCGTCACGCAGCCCCTGGAGCACTTTGTCGGAGCTGTCGAAGCCGACAAAGCGCACCCTTCCGGCCAGCCCGGCATTCTGCAGCGCCCGGAGCATGGCGAACGTGGTCGTCTCGTTCGGGGTGAAGATGCCCGCCACGGCGCCCTGTGCGACCCGCTGAGCGGCAACCAGGTTCTCGGCGGCGCGGTAGGCGACGTCGGACACCGTGCTGCCGTACTGGTTCGAGCTGACGACCGTGATGCCCTTGTGGGCCGCGATCGCGTCGAGGAATCCCTGTTCCCGCTGCGTCGTGCTCGCCGACCCTACCTGGAGCCGGAGCATCATGACCGGGCCCTTTTCACCGAGGAGCTTCGCCAGGTGCTCGCCAGCCATCCGGCCGCCCTTGTAGTTGTCGGTCTCGATCAGGCTGATGTACTCGTCGGTGTCGAGCTGCGAGTCGAAGATGACGACCGGGATACCGGCGCGGATGGCGTTGCGAACCGGCGTGACGAGCGCGCGGTTGTCGAGGGGGGCCAGCAGGACGCCGGCGACGCCGCGCGACACGACTGTGTCGACGACCTTGATCTGCTCCTCGCGATCGTCCTCGCGCAGCGGGCCTTCCCAGAGGATGTCGACCCCCAGTTCCTTCGACGCCCGAAGGGCGCCTGCGTGGACACCCTTCCAGTACTCCTGCGCGGTTCCCTTCGGGATGACGCCAATGAGCAGCCGTTTGGCGGCGCCGTTCGCCGCTGCGGGCGCGGAGGGGCGACAGCCGGCGGCCCCCAGGGAGATGGCGGCCGCGAGGGCCAGGCAGACGACGGTTCTGTTCATGCGGGGATTCCTCGAGCGTCCGGGCGGTTGACCGGACATTATGCACCGGACCGCGTCCAGGCCGCTCGCCTGCCGCGCGGCATTTTGTCTCGCAGCTCATCTATGCTAGCCTTCTCGTTCCTCGATTGCCTTTCCGCCGGCCGCGTCGCGTGCGACATGACTGGAAAGCCCCCGAAAGTGGAGAAAAGCAGGCTTATGCACCGATTCTCACCGTTCCTGGTGGTGCTGGTTGTGGCGGGCGTGCTGGCGGGCAGCGGCCCCGCGTGGGCGCAGGGTTTTGGCGTGTACGAGCAGAGCGCCTGCATGACGGGACGCGGCGGCGCCGGCGTGGCCGCTCCGTGCGCCGACGCGTCGGGCGTGTACTTCAACCCCGCCGGGTTGTCGTTCGATTCCACGCAGTTGAGTCTCGGCGGCGCGCTGATCGGTCCGTACGGCGATTTCACGGACACGACGACCAAGGCGGTGTCGACGCTGAACAAGAAATGGTATCCGGCCCCGAACATCTACTTCTCCACGCCGTTCGGGAAGAAGGTGGCGTTCGGCCTCGGCGTGTTCGCCCCCTACGGCCTGACGACCGACTGGCCGATGACCTCGCAGGGTCGCTTCCTCGGCTACAAGAGCCTGGTGCAGGGTCGTCTACGTGCAGCCCACGGTCGCGTTCAAGCTGAACGACAAGGTGTCGGTTGGCGTGGGCGTGGACATCACGTACCTGAACGTCGAGTTGAAGCAGCGCGTCGATCTCTACCCGCAGCCGCTGCACGAAGCTGCCAAACGTTCGGGCTTGACCTCGTCTTCCCGGCGGCGTCTGCGGCACGGTGAAGCAGGGCACGGACTTCGCGGACCTGAGCTGAAGGGCCACAACTACAGCGCCGGCTTCCACGTCGGGCTGCTCGCGAAGGCCAGCGACAAGGTGTCGTTCGGCTTCCGATGGATGACGGGCCAGACGGTGGACGTGCGCAACGGCAGATCGACGACCACGCAGATTCCTGCGGTGAAGCCCGACGGGTCAAGGTGCCGCTCCCTCCGATCATCATTCCGGTGTGTCGCCCCAGCGGGGACGCCGCTCGATGCCCTGGTCGCCCCGCAGTTCGCCACGCCGGCAAGCCGCCAAGTGACCAGAACGCGACCAGCCAGATCCCATTGCCCGACCAGGTCGTGGCGGGCGTGGCCATCCAGGCATCGGCGAAGCTTCGACTCCTTGTGGACTACCAGTTCACGCGGTGGTCGATGTTCGACGTGCTGCCGATCAACGGCGACTACCTGAAGAAGGACGTCGTTGAGTCGTACGGGAACACGAGTGGCATTCGCCTCGGCGCGGAAGTGGCGATGTCGAAGAACAGCGTCCTGCGGTTCGGATTCGACGGCCACGGTCCGGCGGCGCCCGACCAGACGGTCACGCCCAACCTCCCGGAGGGGTCGCGGCAGGAGTACACAGTGGGGCTCGGATCGCAGCTGTCGCAGAAGGTGCGTTTCGACATTGCCTACATGTACCTGCACCAGCCTGAGCGCGCCGGCCGGAGCGGCGACGGCGGCAAGGCGGTGCCGACGACGGCCGAGAACAACGGCGTGTACAACTTCGACGCCAACATTCTCAATCTGTCGCTGGGCTTCCGGTTCTAGGCAGGGCATGGATCGCCATCGACCCGTCGTCGCGGAAGGACTGCCAAAGCCCGTCGGGCCCTATTCACCCGGAATGGGCTTCGAGCGCCTGGTGTTCGTGTCGGGGCAGGGCGCGGTCGATCCGGCGACGGGGCAGCTGTCCGGGCCGGACGTTGCGAGCCAGACCGAGCAGGTATTCAGGAACATGCGCGCCATTCTCGAGGCCGCAGGGACCGACCTTCAGCACGTCCTGCGCTGCGGCGTGTTCCTGGTGGACATGGCCGAGTTCGGCGCGATGAACGCCGTCTACGCGCGAGCCTTCGGCGAGCACCGGCCGGCTCGCACGACCGTGGCGGTCTCCGCCCTGCCGCACCCGGGGCTGCGGGTCGAGATTGACTGCGTCGCGTACGTTCCGGGAGGAACGGAGACCTGAGAACGTAGAACGTAGAACGGAGAACGTAGAACGGAGAGGCTGGAGGCTCAGCGCGAGGTTCTACCTTCTCCGTTCTACCTCTCTACCTTCTACCTTCTACGTTCTGCCTTCTACCTTCAACCCTCTACGTTCTACGTCCTGCCTTCCTACCTTCTACGTTCTACCTTCTACGTTCTACGTTCTGATGAACGTACATCTATAATTTCCTCGATGCAGTACGTGAATCTCGGCACAACTGGCCTCAAAGTCTCCCGTCTCTGCCTGGGCACGATGACCTACGGCACCCCGGCGTGGCGCCCCTGGGTGCTCGCCGAAGACGAGAGCCGGCCCTTCATCAAGCACGCCCTCGAGTTGGGGATCACCTTCTTCGACACGGCCGACATGTACTCGCTCGGCGTGAGCGAAGAGGTGGTGGGCCGGGCCCTGCGCGACTTCGGCAAGCGCGACCAGCTGGTGATCGCGACGAAGGCCTTCTTCCCCATGGGCGACGGCCCGAACGACCGGGGACTGTCGCGCAAGCACCTGCTCGATGCCATCGATGCGTCGCTTCGCCGGCTCGGCGTCGATTACGTGGATCTCTACCAGATCCATCGCTACGATCGGCACACGCCGATCGAGGAGACGCTCGAGGCGCTGCACGACATCGTCAAGTCGGGCAAGGCGCGGTACATCGGGGCGTCGAGCATGTACGCGTGGCAGTTCGCCAGGGCGCTGTACCTCGCGGACCGTCACGGCTGGACCCGCTTTGTCTCGATGCAGAACCACTACAACCTGATCTACCGGGAGGAAGAGCGGGAGATGCTGCCCCTCTGCCGTGAGGAAGGGATCGGGGTCATCCCCTGGAGCCCGATGGCGCGCGGGTTCCTCGCCGGCAACCGCCGCCGCGAAGACTGGGGAGAGACCAGGCGCGCGAAACACGACGACTACGGGCAGAAACTCTACTACTCGGACGCGGACTTCGCCGTCGCCGACCGCGTCGGCGAGGTGGCGCGCGATCGGGGCGTGCGGCCGGCGCAGGTCGCGCTCGCGTGGATCCTCGCGCAGCCCGGCGTCACCGCTCCCATCATCGGCGCGAGCAAGCTCGAACACCTGGACGAGGCGGTCGAGGCGCTGACGATCGTGTTGACGGACGCGGAGCGCGCCCGGCTCGAGGAACCGTACATCCCGCACCGGGTCCTGGGGCACTGACGCACGGCGGTGCAAGGGTGTGTGCAAGGGTGCAAGGGTGCGGTGCAAGAGTGCACGGGAAGCGAACCTCTTGACAATGCGCGTTATAACACGTATTCTGGTGTCCGGGAATCAGAGCGACGCTAACCAGGAGCGACACCGATGATCCGGAGAACCGCGCAGTTCGTGGCGGCCTTTGCCTTGCTCGCCAGCCCTCTCTTCGCCCAGGCCTCCGCCTGGCAGATCGACGCCGCCCACTCGGCCGCACAGTTCGCAGTCAAGCACATGATGGTCTCGACCGTGCGCGGCCAGTTCGACAAGCTGTCCGGCACCGTGGATTGGGACGGCAAGAACTTCGGCACGGCGTCCGTGGACATCGTGATCGACGCCGCCTCCGTCGATACCCGCGAGCCGAAGCGAGACGACCACCTCCGCAGCGCCGACTTCTTCGACGTCACGAAGTACCCGACGCTCACGTTCAAGTCGCGCCGCATCGAGCAGGCAGGCGAAGGCAAGCTGCGGATGACCGGCGACCTGACGATGCGCGGTGTAACCCGCCCGGTCACCTTCGAGGTCACCGGCCCGACACCCGTGATCAAGGACATGGGCGGCAACTCGCGGGTAGGCGCCTCGGCCACGGCCACCATCAACCGCAAGGACTTCGGCGTCGTCTGGAACCGCGCGTTGGATTCGGGCGGCGTCGTCGTCAGCGACGAGGTGGCGATCACCGTGGACATCGAGATGATGTCGCGGCCGGCCGCGCCGCCCACGCGGTAAACGCGCTGCGTGCGTGCTACGATCGGCCGATCCATGTCTCGCGCGCGCGTCATCGGCCTCGTCTCCGACACACACGGCCTCGTGCGCCCCGAGTGCTTCGAGGCGCTCGACGGCGTGGACCTCATCTTCCACGCGGGCGACGTCGGCGGCAGGGAAGTTCTGAGCGTGCTGTCGAAGATAGCTCCCGTCCAGGCGGTCTTCGGCAACACGGATCCACCAGGCGATCCGGCGCTCTGTGCCCATTTCGCGGAGACGATCGGCGGCGTCACGATTCACGTCAGCCACGGCAACGAGCTGGGCAGCCCGACGCCCGAGAAGCTGCTCGCCCGTTACGACGCGGACGTCATTGTCTTCGGCCACACGCACAGGGCGCTGATCGTCGAGGCCGGCGGCCGTCTCGTCGTGAACCCCGGCGCGGCCGGGCCCCGCCGCTTCCATTTTCTCCCGAGCGTCGCCCGCCTCCAGATTCGCAACGGCCGTGCGAAAGCGGCAATCGTGGCTCTCACGCACGACCATGAGAGCGATTGACATCGTCCTCACGCTGTGACCTCACTCGTCGCCCTCCGCCATCGCAACTTCCGACTGTTGTGGACCGGCCAGCTCGTCTCGGTCACCGGCACGATGATGCAGACGGCCGCCATCCTCTGGCACGTGTCGCTGCTCGTCGCGCCGGAGCACAAGGGCCTGGCCCTCGGCCTCGTGGGCCTGGTCCGCGTCGTCCCCATCGTCGTCTTCTCGATGGTGAGCGGAGTGGTGGCGGACGTGCTCGACCGGCGCCGGCTGATGCTGGTGACGCAGTCGCTGATGGCGCTCCTCGCCGGCCTCCTCGCCTGGCTGACGTTTCGGGGCCTCTCCGTGGCCTGGCCGATCTACCTCCTGTCCGCGCTCACGTCGGCAGCCGGGGCCTTCGATGCCCCGGCGCGGCAGGCGCTCGTGCCCAACCTGGTCCCGAGGGAGCACCTGCCGAACGCGTTGAGCCTGAACACGATCGTCTTCCAGGCCGCGTCGGTGACGGGACCGTCGCTGGCCGGACTGACCATTGCCACGCTGGGCATCGGCTGGGCGTATCTCGTGAACGCGCTCTCGTTCGGGGCGGTCATCGTCGGCCTGCTGCTCATGCGCGGCGTGCGCGGCGCGGCCGAGCCCGGGAGCAGCGAGATCAGCCTGCGCGCGGCGGGCGAGGGGCTGCGGTTCGTGTTCAGCTCGCCGATGATCCGCTCGACGATGCTCCTCGATTTCTTCGCGACCTTCTTCTCGTCGGCTACGGCGCTGCTGCCGATCTTTGCGCAGGACATCCTGCACGTCGGCGCACGCGGCTACGGGTGGCTGTATGCGGCGCCTGCCGCCGGGGCGCTCATCGCGAGCGTCGCGATGGTGCGGCTCGTCAACGACATCGAGCGCAGGGGCCTGACGCTGCTGTGGGCCGTGGCCATCTACGGCGCAGCGACGGTGGTATTCGGTGTGTCGACGAGCTTCTGGCTGACGTTCGCCTGCCTGGCGGTGACCGGTGCCGCGGACACGGTGGGAATGGTGTTTCGGAACATCGTGCGGCAGTTGGAAACACCGGACCATCTGCGCGGCCGGATGACCGGCGTCAACATGGTCTTCTTCATGGGCGGGCCGCAACTCGGCGAGTTGGAGGCCGGGCTGATGGCCAACTGGTTCGGCGCGGTGGTGTCGGTCGTGACGGGCGGGGTTGGCTCGCTCCTCGCTACCGGCTGGATTGCGGCGGCAACCCCCGCGTTGCGTGGCTATCGGAGGACTGAAGAAAGCAGTAGTAGGCAGTAGGCAGCAGGCAGCGAGTCTGGAGCCCTACTGCCTACTGCTCGCTACTGCCTACTGCCTACTGTTTCTGTCGAGTCACCCCCACCGCCCCGCCGTCCGGCGCGCGGCGGTCGGCCGCCCCTTCCAGCAGGTTCTCTTTCGCGTTCACGATGACGACCTCCGCGATGCCCTGCGACGAGGTCTCCTGGAGGGCGTGGCCCATCCCGTTGAGCAGCTTCACGGTGTCCGGCGACAGCCCCCATCGCTCGTACACGATCTTGTCCGGCAGCCACTGGTGATGGAAGCGCGGCGCGTCCACCGTGGCCTGGGCGCCCATGGCGTAGTCGATCGCGTTGACGACCGTGTGGAGGACCGTGTTGATGATGGTCCGCCCGCCTGGGCTGCCGGTCACCATGAACAGCGCGCCGTCCTTCGACACGATCGTGGGCGTCATGCTGGAGAGCATTCGCTTGCGCGGGGCGGCCAGGTTGGGATCCGTCCCGATCAGTCCTTCGGCCGTCGTCAAGCCGGGGCCGGCGTTGAAGTCGCCCATCTCGTTGTTCAGCAGGAAACCCGTTCCCGGGGCGATGATACCGGAACCATAACCGGCCTCGAGCGTGTAGGTGAGCGAGACCGCGTTCCGATCGGCATCGACGACGGACAGGTGAGTCGTCTCGTCGCTCTCGACCGGCCACTCGAAGCTGGCCGGCGACGATTTCGACGCCCGCGCTCCAGAGATCGTACGGCGCAGTTCGGCCGCATACTCCTTCGAGACGAGCCGCGCGACGGGCATCTGTGGGTTGAAGTCCGGATCGCCCAGGTAACGGGCGCGGTCGGCATACGCCCGGCGCATTGCCTCCGTCATGAGATGGACGCTGGCTGCCGACCGGAAACCGGCCGCCTTCAAATCGTACCCCTCGAGGATGTTGAGCTGCTCGATCAGGCCCACCCCGCCCGAGCTGATCGGCGGCATCGACATGACCTCGTAGCCCCGATAGGTTCCCTTGATGGGCACGCGTTTCTTCGGGACGTACGCCGCGAGATCCTCGCGGGTGATCAGGCCGCCGTGCGTCGCCATGTCCTTCTCGAGGAGAGCGGCCACCTCCCCCTCGTAGAACCCGGCCGGTCCGCGGTCGGCGATGGCCTGCAGCGTCCGCGCGAGATCCGGCTGCTTCAAGACGTCGCCGGCTGCGTACGGCACCCCGTTCTTCGAGAACTGGGCGGTGGACGCGGGGTAGTTCTTCATCGACGGCAGGATCGACCGAAGCGACCGGGCGAGGCCGTCTGTCACCACGAAGCCGTCACGGGCGAGCATCACGGCCGGCTCGACCACGCGCTTCCACGGCAGCTTGCCGTGCTCCTTCCACGCCATGTGGAGACCGGCGACCGTGCCGGGCACCCCAACGGACAGGTAACTGTCGTGGTGGAGGCTCTGACTGTATTTGCCGTCTTGGAGGAACATCGTCGGCGTCGACTTGGCCGGAGCCATCTCGCGGAAGTCGTACGCGTCCGCCTCGCCTGAGGCCTGCCGGAAGAGGAGGAAACCGCCCCCGCCGATGTTGCCTGCCGTCGGGTGCGTCACGGCCAGGGCGAAGGCCGTCGCCACCGCGGCATCCACCGCCGTGCCGCCGGCCCGGAGGACGTCCGCACCGACGGTTGATGCGATGGCGTTTTGCGACACCACCATGCCGTCGCGGGCCCGCACCACCTGGCCGACGGCAGCACTCGCGATGGACAGGGCGAGGACCAGCAGGACACCGGCGCGCGCGAGACGTTTCATGGGCTCTCCTTGCGCGGGATTATAATCCGCGGCAGCCGAGACTCGAGGATCGAGAGATTATGACCAGCGATCGAAGGGTAATGACCATGGCACGCACCTTCGCGGTGATTGGCGCGGCGGCAGGCGTCTCCGCATACGGCGGCGGAGCGCGGCCGCCGGCCGCGGACCTCGTCGTGCTCAACGCCCGCGTCTGGACCGTCGATGCCTCGCGGCCGGAAGCCGAGGCGATCGCGTCGCGCGGCGATCGTATCGTGGCGGTCGGGTCGTCCGCCGAGATCGAGTCGCTCCGCGGGCCGGGAACGACGGTCGTCGATGCGAAGGGCCGGTTCGTCATGCCCGGCTTCAACGACTCGCACATTCACCTCATGACGGGAGGCGCGCAACTCGACAGCGTGGACCTTCGCGACGCGGCCTCGCCCGAGGAGTTCGCGCGGCGAATTGGCGAGCGCGCCAGGATGACGCCTCGCGGCGAGTGGATCACCGGCGGCGATTGGGACGAGCAGCGGTGGACAGCGCCCTCCCTGCCGACCCGTGAGCTGGTGGACCGCCTGACGCCCGAGACACCGGTATTCGTCAACCGGTACGACGAACACATGGCGCTCGCCAACGCTGTCGCGCTCCGCCTCGCCGGCATCACGGCGAGCACCCCGGACCCGCCCGGGGGCCTGATTGTCAGGGACGCGGCAGGAAACCCGACGGGCATCCTGAAAGACGCCGCCATGGGGGCTGTCTACCGGGTGATGCCAGCGCCGACGCTCGAGCGCCGGGATCGGACGCTGCGGCGCGCGCTGGCGCACATGGCGTCGCTCGGTGTGACCAGCGTCCAGGACATGGGGCCCGACTCGGCAGACGTGAACCTGTATGCGACGCTCGCCGCCCGCGGAGAATTGACGGCACGGATTCGAGCGGTGCCCCCGGCGCTCCGGCTCGCCCGCCAGATCGCCTCGGGAACGGCGAAGGCCAAGCCACTGGCCCTCCTGACGGTTTCTGGCGCGAAGACGTTCGCCGACGGGTCCCTCGGTTCCACCACGGCGCTCTTCTTCGAGCCGTACAGCGACGATCCGAAGAGCCGTGGCCTGCTTGCCGACGAGATGCAGCCGCTGGAGGGGATGCGGTCCCGCCTGACGGCCATCGACAAGGCCGGCGAGCAGTTGTGCGTGCACGCGATCGGCGACCAGGCGATCTCGATGGTGCTCGACCTGTTCGCCGACGTCGAGAAGGTGAACGGGCCGCGCGACCGCCGGCCGCGGATCGAGCATTCGCAGCACGTAGCGCCAAAGGACTTCGAGCGGTACGCCCGGCTCGGCGTCATCGCCGCGGTGCAGCCCTACCACGCGATCGACGACGGGAAGTGGGCCGAGAAGCGGATTGGCGCCGAGCGTGCGAGGACGACATACGCCTTCCGGTCGTTCCTCGACCATCACGTGCGGGTGGCGTTCGGCACCGACTGGCCGGTCGCGCCGCTCGACCCGCTGCAGACGCTGTATGCCGCCGTCACTCGTGCCACGCTCGACGGCAAGCACCCCGGCGGCTGGGTGCCTGCGCAGAAGGTGACGGTGGCGGAGGCGATCGAGGCGTACACCCGCGGCGCCGCCTACGCCGAGTTCCAGGAAAGCGAGAAGGGGACGATCACCGCCGGCAAGCTCGCGGATCTGGTCATCCTGTCCGGCGACCCCTTCAAGGTCGCGCCGGAGAAGCTCCGCGAGCTGAAAGTGACGGCCACTATCATGGGCGGGAAGGTCGTGTACGGACAGTAAGTGGGCCATCCTCATGCACAGGGCTGAAGCCCTGTGCCTTCCGCAGATCACCGGCAGTGGGACCGATAGCGGCAGTTCTGCCGAGTATCATCGGAAGGAGCAGGCCTTCAGGCCTGCTTCACTGCGCAGCCAGGCCCGGAAGGACTCGTAGCTGACGTCCGCCATCGTGTGCGCAAGTATCGGGCGTGAGGCCCAGTCGCGGTAGGCGTCGGGCAATTCGGGCTCGAAGCCAAGCTGCTCGCGAATCGCGTCGCCGAACTTCGCGGGATGGGCGGTGGCGAGGACTATCTGGGCAGGGCTCGCTTCGTTGGCGCTCCGGCCGGGGAAGCCATCCACGTCCGGCGCGACACGAACAGCCGCTGCGTAGCCGACCGCCGTATGCGGGTCGAGGAGGTAGCCGGTGCGCCGGTACACGTCGCGGATAGTCGCCCGCGTCTCCTCCTCGGTGATCACGACCCCCTCGATGTTCTCGCGCAGCGCCTCGATCGAGCCGCCGTGCAGCGCGATCAGCCGGACGAAGTTGCTCGGATCGCCGACGTCCATCGCGTTCGAGAGCGTCGCAATCGACGGGCGCGCCCGGTAGACGCCGGTCCGCAGAAACTCGGGCAGGACGTCGTTGACATTCGACGCGGCCACGAACCGCGCGACCCGGAGGCCCAGGCGCTGCGCGATGACGCCGGCGGTGAGGTTCCCCAGGTTCCCGCTCGGCACCGCGAAGACCACGCGCTCCCCGCCGCCCGCCACCTGCAGCCAGCTCGCGACGTAATACACCGCTTGCGGAAGCAGCCTCCCGATATTGATCGAATTGGCCGACGACAGGCGAAGCCCCGCGAGGCTGCCGTCGAGAAACGCCGCTTTGACCAGGCGCTGGCAGTCGTCGAAACTCCCCGGGACCCGCAGCGCGTGGATGTTCCCGCCAAGCGTGGCCATCTGCGCTTCCTGGAAGCGCGACACCTTCCCGGCCGGGTAGAGCACGACGACGTTGACGCGCGGAACGCCGACGAAGCCCTGCGCGACCGCGCTCCCCGTGTCGCCGGAGGTGGCGACGAGGACCGTCGCGTGGTCTCCTCGCTGCTCCAACAGGTACCCGAAGGCTCTGGCCAGGAAGCGTGCCCCGAAGTCCTTGAACGCGAGCGTGGGGCCGTGGAACAACTCCAGGACGAAGCGGCGCTCGCCGACGGGCACCGCGGGCGCCGGGAAGTCGAAGGCGTCACGGGCAAGCCGTTCGAGATCGTCGGGCGGGAACTCGTCCCCGACCAGGTGTGACAGCATCCGCGCGGCGAGATGGCCGATGGGCAGACCGCGCCACGATTCGATGACCTCGGCCGCGAGCGGCTCGAGGCGATCCGGCAGGAACAGGCCGCCATCCGGCGCAAGCCCCTGCAGCAGGGCCTCCCGGAATGTCACAGGCTCGGAGTCGCCCCGCGTGCTGATCAGGCGCATCACGCCACCCGCCTTGCGCCCTCGGTGTTGACCGCGCCGACGAAGCGGTCGCTCTCGAGGCCGGCGGCGTCCATCAGGGCGGCGCTCATCGCGTCCGCTGCCCTCGCCGCCGCGACGTCGTTGTCCGCGAGAGCGAAGATCGATGGGCCAGATCCCGAGATCGAACAGCCCAGCGCGCCGGCACTGCGCGCGGCCTGCCTCACCTCGCGGAACCCTGGAATCAGTGGAATGCGCAGCGGCTCCACGAGCCGGTCCTCGATGCAGCGCCCGAGCAGCTCGAGGTCGTTCCTGTAGAGCGCGGCGACAAATGCGCCGAGGTTTCCCAGGTTGGCGACCGCTTGCTCGATCGGAAAGCCGAAGCCGCGGAGCAGCGCGCGCGCCTTGGACGTCTCCACGCGGAAGTGCGGATGAACGACGACCACGCGGAGCGACGGGGGCACGGGGAGCTCGAGGACTTCGAGCGGATCGTAGCCGCGGACAAGGACGATGCCGCCGAGGAGGCTGGGCGCCGCGTTGTCCGCGTGAGTCGAACCAGCGGCCGCGCGCTCGCCCGCCAGGGCGTGGACCAGGAGATTGCGGCGGGAAAGTGGAGCGCCAAACAACTCGTTGACGGCGAGCGCGCCGCCGACACTGCTCGCGGCGGAACTCCCCAGGCCGCTCGCCAGTGGCATCTGCTTGTGCACGCGAAGCACGACCCCGGGGCCGCTGACTCGTCGGGCCCCACACCTGACCTCGCCGCTCAGCTGCGCCAGCACCGACGCGGCAGCGACGCCCGCGACGTTCAGCGCGGGGTCGGCGCTGAGCAAACCCCCATCGCCCGTCACGGCGGCAATCTGCACGCCGGGCGACTCGGACCACTCGGCTTCGACGATGTCGCCGGGCCGCGAGAGCGCAAGGCCAAGCACATCGAACCCGGGCCCGAGGTTGCTGACGCTGGCAGGAGCGAAGACGCGCACGCGATCCATCGCGGGAATCGTACACGACGAAGGGTGGCGCGATCCAGGAAGGCCGGCCGGTCAACGGAAAACGGAAACCGAAAAACGGAAAAAAGAGGCTCCGTTGGCTGGTTCAAGCGGCTACTGGCCGCCGCGGCCGTGATTGCGCGCGCCGCCGCGCGGCGAGGCTTGGCCGCTCGATTGCGGCTGCTGCTGCGGCTGCGCCTGCTGCGGCTGCGCCTGGGGCGGCGGTGCTTGCGGCGGTGGCGGCGGTGGCGCCGCAGAGGGCGCGCGCTCGCCGCCGCGCCGTTCCGCCGCCCCGCTGAACGGCCGCGGCTCGCCACGAGGCTGTGAAGGCGGCTGCGACGGGGGCGGCGGCGGAACTGCCGGTTGGTACCCGGGCGCCGGCCGCGACTCGGGCATCGGCCGCGGCGTCGGGCGCTCGGCACTGTATCCGTAAGCCCTCGGCGCATTCACCTCGGGCCGCGTGGAAGACTCGAAGAAGGTCGTCTCGCCGCCACGGCCGCCCGAGCGCGGTGTCGCGGCCGGCGCGGGCTTGGACGATGGAGCCGCGGGTGCGGGCGCGGCGTCGCCGCCGCTGCGCGGCCTGGCTCCTGCCGGCCGCGAACCGTCACCCGACGGGCGAGCACTCTCGCCCGCGGGACGATCACTGCCCGCGGGACAATCGCCGCCGGTGGGACAATCGCCCGACGGGCGCGCCCCCTCGGCGCTGGGCGGGCGTGTCGCGTCGCTGCCGGATCGCCCGAACGTCGGCCGGTCGCTCCGAGACGGTGTGCTGCTCTCAGGAGGCCGGTTCCCCTGGTCGCCCCAACGCGGCCTCGCCTCGCCGCCGCCCCCCGGCAGGCCGGCCGCGCCGGCCGCCGGCCGGTCCATCGTGTCGGCCGGCCGCCCGCGCACGCCCGGAGCCTGCTGCTCGCCGCCATACCGGGGATTCGCGGGGGTGGCGTCACCGCCCGCCCTCGGCCTGGCCCACGATGGCCGATCGCTCGCCTCCGGCCGCGCGTTGCCGCCCTGCGGCTGCGCGTTGCCCGGACGGCCTCCGTCCACCGGCCGTTCTCCCGGCCGCCGCGTGGCGCTGCCGAGACCGGCCGCGCCCGACCCAGAGACAGTCCCCGGGCTGGCGGGAGCGGCCCCTGGCTGGTCGCCGCGCGCCGCATCCGCGCGTGCCGGCTGCCCCCGGAATCCTCCTGCACGCGTTCCAGCCACGCGCACCGGCGTCGCGAAGTCGCGGTTGCCGGATTCGCTTCGCAGCCGTGCCATCGCCGCCTCGTCCAACGGCCGGCCGCCATTCGCCTGGATCGCCCGTTCCTGCGCGGCGAAGGGCACTGGGGCGGCCGCCGGTTCCGACCGGGCAAGGACCGTGCGATCGAGCGCGGTGGACGGCGGCCGCGCGACGTAGCCGGCGCGCCGCCCGGTCACGCTCTCGACTCTCGGGGCAATCGCCGCGGAGCCGCCGACGACCGGCGCGCGCATCACCGCGCGCGAGTCCACAGCCAGCGCATCGCGCGCAACGGCCCGGCCGCCGACGAACGCATCACGCGGCACGGCCGTCACCGCGCCGGCGATCGCCCGGTTCACGTACGTTCCGCGCGAAGGGTCGTAGTTGTTGACGTTGATGTTCGCCGCCCGCACGTTGGTGACGTTCAGGCGGTGGACGTAGGAATGGCTCGCGTGATAGTGCGGCATCCACATCTCGCCCGGCGCGAGCGGGAACCAGCCCACATGGCTGTGGCCGAACCCGATCGACAGTCCCCAGTTGTCCCCGCCGATGAACGCGACGAGCGCCGGCGCGTACACCGGGCGGACAACGTAGCTGCCGGGGAACCAGTACCAACTGCCTCGCATGCAGGCCCAGCGGCCGTAGTGGAACGGGGCAAAGCCCCACGCGGCATCATCTACCCACGTCCAACCCCAGGGCGTGACCCACCGCCAATGGCCGTAGTGGTAAGGCGCCCATCCGTATGCGACGCGCGGCTGCCATCCCCAACCGTACTCGGGGACGTTGGTCCACGTGCCGTTGTCGTCGAGGTCCTCGTACCCAGTCATCTCGTAGGAGACATACCGGACCGACGACGAGCGGTCCTCGCGCTCGTCACGCGCACGGCACCAGTTCTCCCAGTTGTCGGGCGCAGCCGCGCGGAAGATCTCGTGACTGACCTCGTCGGTCCCATAGATGGCCGCCGTTTCGCCGTCGCGCACGACGAAGTCCGGGCCGTCCGCGGTGACGGAGGCCATTCCGTAGCGAACCGTTACCCGCGTGGAGCCCCCGCCGTCCGGCAGGACGTCCACGCGATAGATGCCCGGCCGGGTGAGGACGATGGCCGCCGATGGCGTGTCGATTTCGAACTGCTCGCTGCCGTCGAGGTTTCTCACCCGCACGTCGGCGGCGCCCTCCGACAAGCGGATCTGCGTGGTGCGGTCGTCGAGGTTGAGAAACGCGAACGCCGTGCTCGGAGCGAGGCGGATAGCGGTCGATCCCACGTGCATCTCGGCCCACGAACTCTCTTCCGTCCAGAGGTGATCGCCGGCCGTCAGGGGGTAGTTCAGGGTGGCGGGCGCCCAGTCATCGAGCGAGGCCGGGCGGAACGACACGGAACCCTTGAGGTAATTGAGCCGGGCGACCCGGTCCGGCGGGTCCGCGAAGGCTTGCGCCCCCAGGAGAACACCAGCCGCGACTACGAGCGCCACGACTCGATGACGGGAGATCGGTTTCATGAGGACACCTCCGAGGACGTTCGCCAACAAGGTGAGCAAGTCCGGTTCCACGGCGTCAGGGCACGGAACCTCTTTGTTTTGCAAGGGTTTCACGCGGGGCTCGCCGGCAGGTGGCGGCCAGGCCCGGCCGTCGCCACGGTTTTGTCATCTTTACGAGACGAACTGCCACCGCGGTAGGGCAGGCTCCCGGCCTGCCGCAGGCAGCCGGACGCCGCCACGGAGGCCCGCGGCTACTCGACCAACGCAGGCAAAGGAGGCGCTCGACTACTGCAGGAGCGACGGGCGAAGGGCTAGAATAGGTCGTATCGGCATACTGGAGTAGCTTGATGAAGACGATTGGCCTTCTCGTGCTTGCCCTCGGTACTCGCCCTCGCGGGGAGCGTCGCCGGCCAGGGCCAGGCGGCGCAGCCTCAGAAGCCTCCCGCTGCCCAGGCGCCACCCGCGCAGCCCCCGGCCGCACAACCGCCGGCCGCTCAGCCGCCGGCGACTCAGCCGCCGGCGACGCCGAAGCCGAAGCCCCGCGCGTCGAGCCCGACGCGCCTGACGATGACCGTCTTCGTGACGGACCCGACCGGCGCGCCGCTTTCGGGCGTGCAGGTGAACGCCGAAGGCCCGATCCCCCGCGAGGGGACGACCAGCCGCGAAGGGTCGGTCACGTTCCAGGGCTTGCGCGCCGGGCAGTACCGTCTCCGCTTCGAGGCGGAGCGCTTCATCCCCTTCGAGAAGGAAGTGACGCTGCGCGGCACGCCGGAAGAGGTCGAGGTGTCGCTGACGCGCGCGCCTGCGCCGCCCAAGCCGCCCGAGCCGGCCCCGGCCGCCAAGCCAGCCCCGGCCGCCGGCGCGCCGCTGCCGCCAGCCGACCCGAACGCCACGGTCGCGATCTTCTCGGTGGTCGATTGGCTGGCGAAGAACAAGCTGGAACGCGGCGAACCGCGGAAGGAGGGCACCGTCGCGCGGACGACGCTGCAGACGTCCGCCCTGCTGCAGGTGCGCGACGCACTGCGCGATCGCTCGCACGCCGACGCGGACGAGGTCATCTACGTGATCAACGGCTCGGCCCTGGTGTCGAGCAAGGGCCGCCAGCAGACCATTGAGACCGGCGCGCTCGTCGTCATTCCTCGCGGCGTCAGCGCGACGATCGAGAACCGCGGCCGGGAACCGCTGTGGGCGCTCTCGGTGCTCACGCCGCCGTCGGCCCCGAAGCCCTAGAGGTGTACCCTTACCGTCGGAACAGGTACGCGAGCTTGATGAAGAACCCGTCGCTCTGTCGCTGGAGGTCGTAAAGGCTGAGCGGCCGGACGGTTGCCAGGGAGCTGCCGTAGCCGAAGAACGCCACGGTGCCGGGTGTCGGCTCGTAACGACAGGAGCAGGTCGAGGCGCAGGCCGTCGCTCTGCATCGTGCGTGCAGGGACGCCGCGGACCACAAGCCGGTTCTCGCCCGTCCACGGGTCGTACAGCGCGTCCTGGCGCTGCGACCGGTATTCACCCACCACCCTGAAGAAGAGCGCCCGATTCGGCTGGTACTCCACCTTCAGCCTCGGGATGATGGTCCGGGCAAACTCGCTGCCGTCCCGCGCCCGGGTGATGCGGGAGTAGACGGTGCTCGCCTCCGCCCGGATGGAAGCCGTCGGCCGCAGTCCCAGCGTGGCCGTCAGGCCGCGCTCGTCGCCTTCTGACGCCTCGGCGAAGATCGCGACGTCCGCTCGCTTGGCGTTCAGCGAGGCGTTGAACGTCCGATAGGTCGGCGTCGTCAACGTGACGCTCCCTACCCAAAGCCCCGTCAGCTCGCCGGGCACCTCGAAGGGCGTCAGCGAGCCCGACTCCACGACGGAGTAACCCTGGTACTCGTCCGGGTCGAAGCGCACGAAGTCGCGTTCGACCTGGGTGCGCACGCTCCAGCCGCCGCGCAGGTTGAACATCAGGTTGACGCTCTGGTTGCCCTCGATGGGCCCCGCGTGGCCGAAGTCGCCGTACCGCCAGATCATCGCCGGGCCGAAGAACGTCGTGAACTGCTCGATCGCCGCACCGCGCTTGCCGTACCACGACAGGCGGTTCGACGCGTGCAAGTCCACGATGTCGTTGCGGGGCACGTAGCCCGATTGCGTCTCGAAGGTCTCGCCAAAGCCGCTCAGCTTGTAGTTGAACCCCCAGGCGCGCCCGGTGCGGTCGAACTCGGCCAGCCAGACCGGGGCGGCGGTGCTCACATCCGCGGGCGGGATGCCCGCGACCGGGATTCCCGGGGCGTGCACGCCGGTCCACGACCGTCCCACCTGCCCCTGCACGTAATACAGCTTCTTGAACACGATCCGCGAGTCGGCGGCGAGCACCCGGTTGTACTCGCGCTCGGCCGTCCGGTCCGTGTAGGTGATGCCCATCGTCGAGTTGGCGCCGAGGTCCGTGCGCAGGCGTGCGATGTTGAACAGCGCGGAGCCCGCGCTGTCCTTTTCCTTGGCCGACAGCGCGGCGACGTTCAGCCTGCCGAACTTGCCGGTGACTTTGCCGCCGGCGATCGGGCTGACGATTTGCCGGGTGTACACGAGCTGGTTGGGCGTCGAGAAGAGCTCGATGCCCTCGAGGAAGAACGGCCGCTTCTCGGCGTAGAACAGCGCGAATCGCTGGTTCGCGGTCACCTGCCCCGCGTCGGACTCCACCTGGCTGAAGTCCGGGTTCACGGTCGCGTCCACCGACGCGTTCGTCATCCCGAAGCGGAGGTTGACGCCCGGGTTCACGTCCGCCGAACCGCGCCCGAACGTGCCGTCCGCGCGGAGCGCGCCGTCGCTTGCCGCGGTCACGAACGGCTGAATCTCCGTGACGACGCCGCGCTTCATGTCGTGCAGGCCGTCGATGCCACCCGCCTGGGCCAGGTAGCTCGAATTGGCGCGCTTCACGTCGGTCCACGTGTCCAGGTAGCCCGTCCGCTGCACCTTCCGCTCGACGTTGATCCCCCATCGCTGCGGGGCGCTGCCCGAGTATCTCAGGCTCTTGAAGGGGATCCGGATCTCGACGACGAACCCGTCGTCGGTGACCCGGCCCTTCGAGTCCCATTGGTAGTCCGGGTTCTTGTCCGTCATCCCGCCGAACATCGTGCCGGCATTGAACGCGCCCTCGCTGCGCACGCCGTCCTCCTGCATCCCGAGCGGGTTGACGGTGAAGAAGAACGCCCGGCGCTTGTCGTTGAACGTGTCGAGATAGACCGTGACGGTGTCGTCGCGCGACAGGTTGTCGCGGTCGGCGACGGTCGCCCGGATCGCGCCCGGCTCGCGGTCGTGCGCGATGATGCCGAAATGCAGCGCGCCCGGCGAGTACCAGACGAGCACCTCG
Organism: uncultured Acidobacteriota bacterium; assembly: GCA_963724775.1. Lineage (GTDB taxonomy): Bacteria > Acidobacteriota > Vicinamibacteria > Vicinamibacterales > Fen-181 > CAVRWB01. The sequence goes on along the minus strand of CAVRWB010000001.1, from coordinate 421,162 downwards.
GTCTGCTCCTCCGCCGGCCGGCTGTCGACGGGCTGGTATTGGGAGAAGCCGACCAGGCGCGCGGCCTGAGCCCACGCGGGCTCGTCGAGGCGGCCGTCCACCTGGATCGTCTCCTCGATCCGCGGAATGCTGACCGTCGGCGCGCCGCGGCCGTCCACGGCGGCGCTCGCCGGTTCGGCCGCGGCCGGGGATGCTTGGTGCAGTTGCAGCAACAGAAGGAGTGCAAACACGGTGATGTCGGTATCTACGAATTCAGGTGGAGGACGAAAGCAGACCGTCCGCCTTCGCCCGGCAACGGCGGACCGAGGCGCGGACCGCGGGAAAAGACGGGCACGATTCTACCGGACCTGAACGGCCGGGCGCCAGTCCGCGGGCGCACTATAATTGGCGGCCGGGTTTTGGGTGGGGCGGTTCATCGACTTGGTGACGCCTCGACCGTGCGATTGACCACTCCAGGAGCCGCGACGTGAAACGTCTCTTCCTCGTTCTCTTGTCCCTTGCCGTCCTGAGCCTTTCAGTGCCGGCGCAACAGGCGGTACCGCGCGCCGAGTATCCCCGGCCGCAGTTCCAGCGCGACGCATGGCTGAACCTCAACGGAGCGTGGGAGTTCGAGTTCGACGACGCGAACGCCGGGCTGGACCAGGGATGGGCCGGGGGAAGCCGCACGTTCGGGCGGACGATCACGGTGCCGTTCTGCTTCGAGAGCCGCGCGTCCGGGATTGGCGATCGCACCTTTCACCCGTGGATTTGGTACCGGAAGACGGTGACGATCCCCGCCGACTGGAAGGGGAAGCGGATTCTCCTGAACTTCGGCGCCGTCGACTACCGGGCGCACGTGTGGGTCAACGGACACGGCGCCGGTTCGCACGAGGGGGGCAACGTGCCTTTCTCGTTCGACGTGACGCCGCTGCTCAAGCCCGGCGAGAACGTCATCACCGTTCGGGCGGAGGATCCCCCGACCGATCGATCGATTCCGCGCGGCAAGCAGGTACTGGGAAGTGGAATCGCGCAGCATCTTCTACACGCGGACGAGCGGCATCTGGCAGACCGTGTGGCTGGAGGCGGCGGGGGAGAGCTATATCGAGAGCGTGCGCATCAACCCGTCGCCCGACGGCACCGTCCGGTTCACCGCCCGCCTGGCGAGGCCCCGCCCGGATCTCGAGTTCGTCGCGAGCGTGCGATGGAAGGACCAGGTGATGGGCACCGGCAGCGCCAAGTCGTCGACAGACCGCGTTGCCGCCGCGGTGGTCGTGAACGAACCGCGGCTCTGGTCGCCTGGCTCGCCGAACTTGTACGACGTGACGCTCGAGTTGAAGGCCGGGGGGAAGACGATAGACCGCGTCAGCTCGTATTTCGGCTACCGTTCGATCGGTGTCCGCGGCGACCGCGTCGCCATCAACGGAAGCCAGACCTACCTCAAGATGATCCTCGACCAGGGGTACTGGCCGGAGAGCGAGCTGACGCCGCCGTCGGACGAAGCGATTCAGTACGACATCAAGATGACCAAGGAGATGGGTTTCAACGGGGCGCGCAAGCACCAGAAGGTGGAGGATCCCCGCTATCTCTACTGGGCCGACAAGATGGGGCTGCTCGTCTCGGGCGAGATGGCGAACGCGTACCAGTTCGACAACGTCTACGCGGCGCGCTTCACGCGCGAATGGATCGAAGCGGTCGAGCGGGACGTCAACCATCCGTCGGTGATCATCTGGGCGCCGATCAACGAGAGCTGGGGCGTGCCGAACCTGGCCGACGTGAAGCAGCAGGCCCACCTCAAGGCGAACTACTGGCTGACGCACTCGCTCGACGACACGCGGCTGGTCATCGACAACGAAGGATGGGAGCACACGGACCAGACGGACCTGTTCGCGTTCCACGACTACGCGAGGACGGGCGATCAGCTGTACGAGAAGTACAAGGACCTGACGACCAAACCCGGATCGCGCGTGCCCGACATCAGCGAGCCGGCGCTCGCGCCCGGCTATGCGTACAACGGGACGCCGCTCTACCTGTCGGAGTTCGGCGGCATCGCGTTCATCCCGCCGGGCCACCAGGTGCCGCAGCAGGCGTGGGGCTATTCCGGCGTGGAGAAGACGCCGGAGGCGGCGCTCGAACGGCTCCGCGGGCTTTACGGCGCGATTGCCAAGATCCCGGCCATCGGCGGGATCTGCTACACGCAGCTGACCGACGTCGAGCAGGAGATCAACGGGTTGTTGACCTACGACCGGAAGGCAAAATTCGACACGAAGGCGGTGAAGGACATCAACGGGTTGTTGAGGTAGGCGTTGAGCGTCGAGCGTTGAGCGTCGAGCGTTGAGCGTTGAGCGTTGAGCGTTGAGCGTCAAGCGTTGAGCGTCAAGCGTCGACGCTTAACGCTCAACGCTAAACGGTCGACGCTCTCCGCACCGTGAGCGTCAGCGCGCAGCCGCGCTCCGAGGTCGAGAGCTGCACCTTCCCGCCGTGCAGTTCCGCGACGCGGCGCGCCGCCGCGAGGCGGGCCCCCACGCTCACCCCCCCCGGCCGCTCGGGCCACCCCATGTCGAAGAAGCGGCTGCGGCATGCCGGCGGCAGCGAGGCGAGTTCCTGGCCGACTCGCACGCGCACCGCGTCGCGCGAGCCGGATACCTGCACCCGCACCCTGGCCCCATGCACGCGCTCGACGAGCGCCTGCACCGCGGATACAAGGCCGGCGAGCGCGATGCCGAGGAGCTGTTCGTCGCCGGCCACGACGTGCGGCCCCCGCTCGCATTCGTAGTCGAACTCCACGCCCGCCAGCGCGCGCTCCGGTGCGAAGCCCGAGAGCAGTCGCTGCACGAGAGCCCCGACGTCTACGGCGTTGGTCACGACCGGCGGCTCGCCCGCGAGGACAGCCAGCGCCTGCGACAGCCAGGCGGCGCGCTGGACCTCGGCGTGCACGAGTTCCGTGGCGACGCGCTCGCGAAGCGGCCGGTCGCGGTCGCCGAACAGGTGCAGGCATGCGCCGATAGCGCCGAGGTGTTCCGTCAGGTCGCTGAACACCGAGGCGGGAATGGCGGGACGCGAACGGGTGGCGATCTGCTCCACGTAGTGCGGGTCGTGGCGCATTCGGTAGGACGAGGGCAGGCCCTCGCGCGCCGGAGGGGCCTCCTCGCCTTCCGATTCGTCCTCGAGCGGCGCATCGCGGCGTGGAGCCTGGTCGAACACGCTCTCGTCGAATGCCTCGTCCCGAGCGGCGCGCGGCGCCGTCCTGAACGACAAGGGTGCGGGACGCGAATCTGCCAAGGGGTCACCTGCAGGGGGCGTTATGCGTCGAGCGTCGAGCGTTATGCGTCGAGCGTCGAGCGTTATGTCGAGCGTCATGTCGAGCGTCAAGCGTCGAGCGTCGAGCGAGCGACGGTCTCGATCAGCATACGCCGAAGGAACGCTCGACGCTGAACGCAAGACGCTGAACGCTGAACGGTAAACGTCTTCCGGCAACCGATCGAGCTACAGTATGCCTCGCCCGGAGGCCATATGCGTCATCTCTTCGCATTCGCGCTGCTTGCCGCCGTCTTCGGCGCGGCTCCCAGCCGTTCCACGCCGCCAGTTGACGCCCCGGCGGTCCAGGCGCCGGCGGACGCTGGACGGCTTGCGCCCGCACCACTGTACCGCGACCCGGTGTTCGATGGCGCCGCCGACCCGTCGCTCGTGTGGAACGACGCCGAACGCGCGTGGTGGGTGTTCTATACCAACCGTCGCGCAACGGCGCCCGACGCGCAGCACGGCGTGGCCTGGTGCCACGGCACCGACATCGGCATCGCCTCGTCGAAAGACGGCGGGGTGACGTGGGCGTATCGCGGCACCGCGCGCGGATTGGAGTTCGAGGCCGGGCGCAATACCTTCTGGGCGCCGGCGGTGTTCGAGCACGGCCGCACGTATCACCTGTTCCTTGCCTACGTGCGCGGCGTCCCCTCCGACTGGTCCGGCGAGCGGCACATTGTTTACTACACCAGCCGCGACCTGGTCGAGTGGAAGTTCGAGTCAGTGGTCAATCTCGGCTCGCACGTGATTGACGCGTTCGTCTACCCCAAGCCAAGCGGCGGCTGGCGGATGTGGTTCAAGGACGAGGCCGACGAGTCGGCCATCCACGCGGCTGACAGCGAGGACCTGAAGGACTGGACGCCGCGAGGCGCCGTCGTCAAGGGGCCCGGGGAGGGGCCAGCCGTGTTCTGGTGGCGGGGCGCCTACTGGCTGCTCGTCGATCGGTGGAAGGGCATGGCGGTGCTGCGATCGACGGATCTCGATCACTGGCAGGAGCAGGAGGGGACGATCCTGGGGACGCCAGGGACGCGGCCGGACGACTCGGATATCGCCCGCCATGGCGAGGTGCTGGTGCAGGGCGACGAGGCCTACCTCGTGTACTTCACACACCCTGCAGGCCCCGAGCGGCACACCATGCCGGGGCAGCACCGATCGTCGCTGCAGATTGCACGACTCGGCCTGGCCGAGGGCCGGTTGACGTGCGATCGCAATGCGCGCTTCCCGCTGGCGCTTCGTCCGCCGGGCGGCTTCCGTCCCCAGTCGGCCGTCGCGAGCCGGCTCGCCCTGTCCAGCCCGGACGCGGCGCTCGTGAACGCATTCACGTGGGCGAAGGGGCAGGCGCTCGATTACGTCTTCCCGGCGGCGGTGACCGGAGATGCGGCCGGCGACTGGTACGAGGCGTCGCTGCCGTCGCGGTTCGCGTTCTGCATGCGCGACGTCTCGCACCAGGCGACCGGCGCGCAACTGCTCGGCCTGGCGGCGTTCAACCGGAACATGCTGCGGGCGTTCGCGTCCAACATCGCCGCGTCGCGCGATTACTGCACGCATTGGGAGATCGACAAGTACAACCGGCCGGCGCCGGTCGACTACAAGAACGACAGGGACTTCTGGTACAACCTCCCGTCCAACTTCGACGTGCTGGATGCCTGCTGGCGCCAGTTCCAGTGGACCGGCGACCGCGAGTACGTCGAGGGCCCCGAGTTTGCCGCCTTTCATCGCCTCACGCTGCACGAGTACATCAAGGCCTGGGACAGGGATGGCGACGGCGTGCCGGACCACCGGCCCGCAGACGGCACGCGGGGCATCGGCAGCTACGATGAAGGGCCAATCGACGAAACGGCGGTGGGAGCCGACCTGATGGCGGCCCAGGCCCGCGCCAGCCGGTCGTACGCGGCGATGCGCGCGCTGGTCGGCGATCGCGCGGGAGCCGCATCGTACCGGGCCGCGGCCGATGATCTCCAGCGCCGCTTCGAATCGTCGTGGTTCGACGCGGCGAAGAACGCCTACGCCGCTGCCGTCACGCCGCAGCGAACCCTCCTGTTCACCCGCGGCGAAGACTCGATCGTGCACCCGCTCTACTTCGGCTTCCTCGCGCCCGGCGCGCGCCGCGATGCGCACCTCGCCCGCTTGATCGCGGCGCCGCCAGACGGTATCGAACTGGAGTCGCACCTGCCCGAGGTGTTCTACCGCCTCGGGGCGGACGAGGCGGCATACCGCGCGGTTCTGGCGCTGTCGGCGGCGTCGAAGAAGCGACGCGAGTACCCCGAAGTATCGTTCGCGCTGGTGGGTGCCTTCGGCACGGGCCTGGTGGGGCTGGAGCCGGACGCGCGCACGCGCACGATCATCACCCGCTCGCACCTGGCCCGCGACACCCCGTGGGCCGAGTTGTCAGGCGTCCCCGTGTTCGACGCCATCCTGGCCATTCGCCACGACGGCACGAGGCGATCGACGATGAGGAGCGAGGCAGGCGGGACCATCACGTGGCGGGCGTCGTTTGCCGGCGCCCATCCTCGGTTGGTGGTGGACGGAAAGGCGCGGACGGCTACCACGTGGGCGCGGCGAGGACGGCAAGGTGCTGTCGTACGTGGACGTGGTCCTTCGCGCCGGCGAACAGCACGTGGTGGCGGTGCAGTAGTCGCGGCTCCGTCCCCAGCTGCGGCTTCAGGTCCGCCGTCGACCCGGGCCTTCAGGCCCGGGGCCCCCCATGATCCTCGCCACCTCGTCCCTCGCCGGCGGCACGAGCGGCGCCCACTGCCCGTTGCGCTGAACCTGGATGCCGTCGCGTGCGGGCCGCACTTCAGCGACCACCGTTGCGAGAACGCCCGCCCCGGCGAAAGCCTGAGTCAACTTCGACGCCTCTTCCGCTGCGACGGCGACGAGCAACGCGCCCGACGCAATGAGGAAAAGCGGATCGGCCCCGAGCACGTCGCAGACCAGGCGGGTCTCGTCGAGGACCGGGATCGAATCCGCCCGTGCGCGCAAGCCCAGTCCCCCAGCCGAAGCCAGCTCGTGCAGTCCAGCCAACACGCCTCCTTCGGTAGGATCGTGCATCGCGTGAACGCGGCAGGTGTCGGTGGCCAGGCGGGCGGCGGCCAGAACGCTGATTCCGGGCTCGAACAACAGCCGCCGCGCGCGCTCGAGCCGCTCGGTGCCCATCGCCGGTTCGAGCGCCCCTCCCAGTTCGCGCGCGAGCAGCGCAGTCCCTTCGATGGCGGCACCGTGCGTGAGCACGATCGCGTCGCCCGGCCGCAGACCCGCCTTCGTCACGAGCGTCTCGGCGGTCGCTTCGCCAATCATCTGGCCCACGACAATCGGACGGGTGAGGGCGGCGGTGATCTCCGTGTGGCCGCCAGCGACCGCAATGCCGAGACCGGCACACGTCTCGTGGATATCATCCATCACGCCGCGGATCGCCGCCCGGCTGCAGCCCTCCGGCATGAGCAGCGCCGCCAGGAACCAGGACGGGCGTCCGCCCATCACCGCGATGTCATTGGCGTTGACGTGGACGGCGTACCAGCCGATGCGATCGGTCGCGAACGTGATTGGATCGGTGGCGACGATGAGCCGCCTCCCGTCGATCGCGATGACCGCCGCATCCTCGCCGGCGCGTGGGCCAACGACAAGGCGCGGATCCCGCGGAAGGATGCGCGCGAGCAGCTCTTCCAGGTCTGGCGCGGGAAGCTTGCCGACCGGCAGCGAATCGGCGCCCGGAACTTCACTCATTGCGCCTCCGTCCAACACACTTGGTTGGGTTCACCCACAAACCGACACGGCGGCGGCTGGCCCGGTTCTTGGAGCGCGGCCCGGGTTCCGCCCGATCGTGGCCGTCGTTCGCACTGTTCGCGGACGCGAGCGGCGCGGCCGCGTCGGCTTCGACGACACTCACGCGCAGGAGGAATTGGACGCATGACCAGGAGCCCCCTCGTGATCCTCGGTACCCTTGCGGTCGCGGCCCTCGCGACCGTTCCGTTAGTCGCCCGGCAGGGTGCCAGCCCGTACCCGCCGGCCAAGCCGGAGGCCGCGGCCCCCACCGGGACGGCCGCCCGCGGCGCGCAGCTCGCGATGCTGGGCGGCTGCCACGACTGCCACACGCCGAAGCTGCAGAATGGCGCGCCGGACATGAGCCGGCCGATGTCCGGGCATCCCGAGAACGCGCCGCTCGCGCCCGACGTGACGGGCGGTGTGTCCACCAACATGCTCCTGACGTCCTGGCGTGGACCCTGGGGCGTCTCGCTCGCGCGCAACCTCACGCCCGACATGGAGACGGGCATCGGCAAGTGGAGTTACGAAGAGTTCCGGAAAACGATCCGCACCGGCATCAACCCGAAGGGGGAGGTGCTCCTGCCGCCGATGCCGATCGCGATGCTCCAGAACCTCCCGGAAAGCGACCTGAAGGCGATCTACGCCTACCTGCGGACCTTGAAGCCGGTCAAGAACGCCGTCGGACGCGTCAGCGCCACGGCGAAGACAGGACGCTGACGGACTTACGGAACTGAGAACGGAGAACGGAGAACGGAGAACGAAGAAGCCGAGTGGCCTGCGTGGCCCATTCACAGTTCTCAGTTCTCACTTCTCCGTTCGCGCTCCTACTTCGTTCTGTCTGTCGCCCGTTGTGCCCGAGCCGCCCGAACCATCTCCTTTACCTCGTTCATCAGCACGGGCACGTGGTACGGGATGCCGTCCTTGATGGTCCACTCGATCCCACCGCCCCGCGCGACCTTCAGCCCGGGGTCGCCGGGATCGAGCGAGTCGTAGTTCGAGACCGGCCGGCCGTTGAGCGTCAGGATCTCCTCGCCGTACGGGTTGAGGAGGTGGAGATTGTCGAGAGGGTTGCCGTTGACCACGAGCAGGTCTGCCACGTAGCCCGCCCGCACGCGCCCCAGCCGGTCGCCGAGACCAAGGAGCTTCGCACCGTTGTCGGTCGCGTTCCGGATGACCTCCAGCGGGTGGAACCCGGCCTCCTCCATCAGTTCGAGCTCCCGGAGCAGGCCAAAGCCGTAGAGCGAATAGATGAAACCGGCGTCATCCCCGGTCGCAATGAGGCCGCCCTTGGTCCCGAACTCCCGCAGCGCGTCCATCCACACGCGGTAGCTTTGCTTCCACCGCGTCTCCTGCGTGCTGGTCCACCCGAGGAAGTACGAGCCGTGGTGTGCGAAGTCCGGCTTCCAGTACTCCTCCATGGTCGGGTGCAGGTAGTCGCGATACCACGGCAGGCTGCGGGCTCGCAGCACGTCGCGGCTCGCCTCGTAGATTGACAGGGTCGGCACCCAGGCCACCTTGTTCCGGATCATGAGATCGAGCACGGCCGAGAGCTTCTCGCGGCTGAGGTTCTTCTGGATGTACAACTCGCCGGCGCGGCCGAAGCGGTGCACCTCGTTGTTGGCGTTGTGGCTGGGCGGAAAGTCCTGGATGCCGTCGAGCGCCGCGTCGGCGATGCCGTAGAAGTGCTCGATGGAGGTGACGCCCAGTTCCGCGAAATCGCGGGCCGTCGTTTCCTCCACCGCGATATGCGTCGCGCTGCGCAGGCCCTGCGCGTGGGCCTCGTCCAGCACCGCCTCGAGCAGGTCGCGGTCGATGCCGAAGATCTTGATCCCGTCCGCACCGCTGGCCTTGGCCCATCGCACGCCCTCTCGGGCGGTCTGCGCGGTCTCGGCTGCTCCCGACCGTCCCCGCCACGCGGGCGTGTAGATGAGGATTCGCGGCGCGACGAGTGCGTGCGAGGCGCTGTCGGCCCGCCATTTCTTGGCCTTCTCGATGTCGGACCCCACGTCGCGGACCGTCGTCACGCCGCAGGCGAGCAGGAGATTGGCCTCGTACTGGAACGGCTGCGCCGCGCCTCCCCGTTCGTCCTGCAGGTGCATGTGCGCGTTGACGAGGCCGGGCATGACGTACTTCCCGGTTGCGTCGATGACGGCATCGGGCGGAGGGTCCTTGGGCGATGCCGGCCCGACCCGGGCAATCCGGCCGTCCTGCACGAGGACGTCGGTCGGCCCGAAGGCGGGCTTCGCGTTGCCGTAGATGACCATCGCGTTGCGAATCAGCAGGCGCGGGACGGCTTTACCGTGCGATGGGGCGCGCGCCTCGGGACTTGCCGGAGTCCCGGCCGGCTGCTGGGCGGCGACGCCGGCCGCGAGGAAAGCGGCCAGGACGATGGCGGTTCTGGCATGCGAGAGGCACGCAACGACGCGACGGATGAGCATGTTCCCTCCGGGCGTATTCTGTGCCAACGGGGCAAATCTTGAAACGCCAAGATGTGTCGTGCGTGACCCAGGTCATAAACACCCCGTCGGAAGGAGCCTAGACTCATGTCAGGCCAGATGATTCCCGATGCCCTGTTCCAGCGCTACGGCGCCCGCGTCGTCGAGCTCGCCCGGGGCGAGACGGTCTTCGACCAGGGAACCACGGCGAACAGCTTCTACCAGGTGCGGGCGGGCAAGGTGAAGATGGTGAGCTACAACGAGCAGGGCCGCGAGTTCGTGCAGGGCCTGTTCACCGAGGGGCAGAGCTTCGGCGAGCCGCCGTTCTTCAACGACATGCCCTACCCGGCGGCGGCCGTGGCGGTGGACGCGAGCACGGTCTGGAAGTGCGGGCGGGACGGGTTTCTCCGGCTGCTCGCCGAGCATCCCGACATCCACCTGGCGCTGACGAAAGTCCTCAGCGGCCGGCTCATGTACAAGTCGATGATGCTGGCCGAGATCGCAGTCGAGGAAGCCGAGCACCGACTGGGAACCCTGATCGAGTACTTCCGGAAGAGCGAGGGCATGGCCGCGTCGTACCGGGTGCCCTTCACGCGCCAGCAGCTCGCCGATATGACTGGCCTGCGCGTCGAGACCGTCGTGCGCTCCATCAAGGCGATGGAGCACAAGGGCGTCCTGGCGATCGAGGACGGGAAGATCGTGTGGCGTGGGCGGGAATGATGAATGGCTGGCAGCAGGCAGCCGACAGCTTTTGAGGAAACCCCCAATGATTGATACGAATACGACAACCATCCGCGACATCGTGGCCGAAGACTTCCGCGCGGCGTCCGTGTTCCAGCGGCACCGGATCGACTTCTGCTGCGGCGGTAACCGCCCGCTGGGCGAGGCGTGCCGCGAGAAAGGGGTGGACGAGCACTCCGTGGCGGCCGAGCTGGCCGCAGTCACGGCCACTCCCGGCGACGTGCCGCGGTTCAACACCTGGGAGCTCGACTTCCTCGCTCACTACATCGTAGCCAACCATCACGCGTACGTCCGCCGCGCCGTCGAGACGATCGGGGCCCACACGCAGAAGGTGGCAACGGTTCACGGCGAGCGGCACCCGGAAACGGTGCAGATCGCCACGCACTTCGCGGCTGTTGCCGATGACATGGCTCAGCACATGGCGAAGGAGGAGCGCATGCTCTTCCCGTACATCGTCCGCCTCGCGGAAGCGTCCCGCGCCGGGCAGCCGCCCCCCGCCGCCCCGTTCGGGACCATCGCAAACCCCATCCGCATGATGGAGATGGAACACCAGGCGGCCGGCGACCTGCTTGCGGCCATCCGCGAGCTGAGCCGCGACTTCACGCCTCCGGACGATGCCTGCACCACGTACCGAGTGGCCTACAAGGAGCTGGAAGAATTCGAGGGCGACCTTCACCGGCACGTGCACCTCGAGAACAACGTGCTCTTCCCGAAGGCGCTCGATCTCGAGCGCGCCCTCGCACAGCGGGACTGACCCACATCCCACCAGGGCCTTCGTCTTGCTTTCGTTCCTTCTGAATTGCTCCACGTAGGTGTGCCATCCGGCGTTGCCGGATGGCCCGGTCGAGGTGCGTCCATCATGCGTAAGCTCTGGGCGGCGTTCACCGCGGTGATCGTGCTGTCGTTCCTTGTGCTCGGTTGGGTGGGGGTGCGCATCTATCAGGAGGCGCCGCCCATTCCGTCGGAGGTCCGTTCATCCGACGGGCGGGTGGTGATGTCGCGAGCCGACATCGAGGCGGGCCAGAACGTCTGGCAGTCGATGGGCGGGATGGAGGTCGGATCCATCTGGGGTCATGGCAGCTACGTCGCGCCGGACTGGACGGCGGACTGGCTGCACCGGGAAGCCGTGTTCACGCTCGACGACTGGGCGCGCGAACTTGGCGCTTCCTATGCCTCGCTGCCGTCCGAGCAGCAGGCGCGGCTGCAGCGCCGGCTGAGGGACGAGACCCGCCGCAACCGGTATGACCCGTCCACCGGCGTCATCGAGATCGAGCCGGCGCGCGCCCGGGCGTTCGACGCCAACGCCGCGTACTACGCGGACGTCTTCGGCGGGGGTCGCGCCGAGTACGCGATTCCCGCCGGCGCCCTCACCGATGCGCAGAAGCAGCGCCAGCTGGCGGCCTTCTTCTTCTGGACGTCGTGGGCGGCGTCCACCGAGCGTCCCGACGACCACGTGACCTACACGAGCAACTGGCCGCACGAGCCGCTGGTCGGCAACGTGCCGAGCGGCGAAGCGGTGGTGTGGACCGGCGTCAGCATCATCCTGCTCCTCGCCGGCATCGGCGCGATGGTCTGGCATTATGCGATGCGGCGGGAGCCGGAGCCCGAAGGCGCCATCCCGACGGGCGACCCGCTTCTCGGCTACCAGGTCACGCCGTCGCAGCGCGCGACCGTCAAGTACTTCTGGACCGTCGCCGCGCTCTTCCTGCTGCAGATTCTCCTCGGCGTGGTGGCCGCGCACTACGGCGTGGAGGGCAACGCCTTCTACGGCATCCCGCTGGCCAAGTACCTGCCGTACACCGTTGCGCGGACATGGCACCTGCAGATCGGCATCTTCTGGATCGCGACCGCCTGGCTGGCAGCCGGCCTGTACATCGGTCCCGCGGTGAGCGGCGTGGAACCGCGGTTTCAGCGCCTCGGCGTGAACGTCCTGTTCGGCGCCCTGCTCGTCGTGGTGCTCGGCTCCCTGGCCGGCGAGTGGCTGAGCGTCAAGCAGTACCTCTCGAGCGGCGCGCTCTGGTTCTACTTCGGGCACAGCGGCTACGAATACATCGACCTCGGGCGCGCCTTCCAGATCGCGCTGCTGATCGGCCTGTTCCTGTGGCTGTTCCTGATGGGCCGCGCCATCCTGCCCGCCCTTCGGCGCAACGACGAGCAGCGGACGATCCTCACGCTGTTCTTCATCTCGTCGCTGGCCATCGCCGGCTTCTATGGCGCCGCGCTCGGGTACGGCCGCCACACGAACCTCGCCCTCGCCGAGTACCTGGCGGTGGTGGGTCGTGCACCTCTGGGTCGAGGGCTTCTTCGAGGTCTTTGCGACGGTGGTCATCGCGTTCCTGTTCGCCCGTCTCAAGCTGGTGAGCCTGCGAACGGCCGGCGAGGCGAGCGTGCTCTCGTCCACCATCTTCCTCTCTGGCGGGATCATCGGCACCCTCCACCACCTGTACTTCTCTGGGACGCCGACCGTCGTGCTGGCGCTCGGTTCGGTCTTCAGTGCGCTGGAGGTGGTTCCGCTGCTCTTCGTGGGATACGAGGCTTGGCACAACATCCAGCTGTCGCGCGCGACGTCGTGGGTCCGGAAGTACCGCTGGCCGATCTACTTCTTCGTGTCGGTGGCGTTCTGGAACATGGTGGGCGCCGGGTTGTTCGGGTTCATGATCAATCCGCCGATCGCGCTGTATTACATGCAGGGGCTGAACACGACGCCGGTGCACGGCCACGCCGCGCTCTTCGGCGTCTACGGCATGCTGGGCATCGGGCTGATGCTCTTCTCGCTGCGCGCGCTGAAGCCGGCCGAGACGTGGCGCGAAAAGCCGCTGGCCTTCGCCTTCTGGGCGATCAACATCGGGCTGTTCGCCATGGTGACCATCAGCCTGCTGCCGGTCGGGCTGATGCAGACGTGGGCGTCGGTGAACGACGGCTACTGGTACGCCCGCAGCTCGGACTTCATGCAGACCGGCGTGATGCAGACGCTGCGCTGGTTGCGCGTCATCGGCGACACGATCTTCGCCGTCGGCGCGGTCGTCCTCGTCTGGTTCGTCGCCGGCCTCGCGACGGGCCACTCGATCGAGCGCGGCGAGGTCTGGTCGCCCGACGCGCGCCAGGTGCCGACGAAGGCCTAGGGCTCAAGGCTCAGGGCTTAGGGCGCGAAAGAGGATTCGAGGCCGCAATCGCCAGTCGCCAATCGCCAATCGCCAATCGTCAATCCGTCCGGCCCATCCGCCGTACCTTGACCAACCGCCCCAGCAGGCTCTCGCTGTAGATGGGCGACGCCGGGTCGAAGCTGTTGAACTTCACCTTGCCGGCGCAGTGGATGAAGCGCTTGTCGCCGAGGTAGATCCCGACGTGCGTGATTCGCGTGACCCCGGCGCGCGGGCCGAAGAACAGCAGGTCGCCCTTGCGCAGTTGCGCGAAGTCGTTCTCGGTCGGGACCGCCTCGCCCTGGTTCGCCTGCTGGTCGGTGTCGCGCTGCAGCTCGAACCCGTTGGCGCGGAACACCGTCTTGGTGAAGCCGGAGCAATCGAAACCCTTGGCCGACGTGCCGCCCCACAGGTAGGGGACGCCGACGAACAGGCGCGCGGTCTTCTCGATCGCCTCTGGTGTCAGCCGCCGCGACGCCCTCCAGGCCTCGTATTCCATCCCCGCGGTTGACGGGACGTAGCCCTGCCTGCCGTCCGGCAGCTGCACCGCGGCCCAGCCGTTCGACTGCCCGGTCAGCCGCACCACGTTGCCCATCACCGCGTCGCTGACCGCCTGCCCATCGTCCGCCGCCTGCTCCCTGATCACCGTGAAGATGGTCGTGACGACGAAGCGGCGCGAGGCCCGGAACGCGTCGAGCTCCTCCTTGGTCATGAGCGCGACGTGTTCGGGTTCCATCCAGCCAAGGTACCGGTCGTCGAGCGACTGCGCGTTGTACCAGCCGCTTTCGCGCTTGAGGACCTTGACGGGCATGCCCATCACCAACTGGTTTCCCAGCTCGGAGGCCATCGAAGGCTTGGTCTTTTGGACGGCCACGCTGACCGTGACGACGCCGTAGTGTTTGGCGCCGAGCGCAGTGTCGGGCAGCACCACGATCCTGTCCGTAATGGCCGCCTGCCCGGCCGCCCGCAAGGCCGCGATCACCGCCTCCCGCGCCGCCGGCTGGTCCACCTCGCCGCTCACCTCCAGCGTGCCGTCCTTCGGTTCCGCTTTTACGTCGAAGACGGCCAGCCTGGTGTCCGGCGCGACCTGCGCCTTGACCTTGGCGATGACGTCGGCCGGCGCCTGCGCCTGCCGCGCCGCATCGAGCGCGGGCAGAACGCACAGGAAGAGGACGACCACGAGTGGTGCAAACGGGAGCCGGCGAGTGCGGGTGGGAATGCGCATGGAAACCGATCATCAATCGCCAATCGCCATTCGTCAATCGTCAATTCGGGAGTGGCCCCTCCCTGTGATCGGCACGACCCGCCCCTCCTTCATGGTTCCCAGCCGCAGTGGCCGCGGCGGTCCCTGCGCCGGGACGCTCACCTCGAGCCACAGCGGCTCTTGTTTCAGGAACCGGGATGGGTCGCCATCGGCGGGCGGCAGGTAGCAGTCGATCGCCGGTCCGAGCACGACCTCTCCCTCCTTCCGGTTGTCCCGGAAGACCAGGTGGACGCCGCTCACCGGTGTCTTGTGCGCGAGCAGCCGTCCGTCGCGCGCCTCAAGCCGGACGGCCGTCGGCCGGATGATGATGCGCTCGTTGATTGAGTCGCGTATCGGTCCGAGTCCGGGGTCCACCAGCGGGACGACCTGCAGCCTGATGTAGCGCCCGTGCACTGCCGGCGTCGAGGTCACCGGGCGCGCGAGCACCCAGGCACGGGGCAGGTTCGCGCGGTCCCACGCCGCTTGGGCGGCGAGGCTGACGACAAGGGCGGCCTGCGCGAGACCGATGATCAGAGCCGAGACAATTGGCCGCTTCATCGCTGTCCTCCCGCCGCTCGCGTCAGCATGCGCCTGCGGACACGCTCGAGGCCGTAGCCTCCCGCGAGGAAGAGCACGCCGAGGCCGATCAGGCTCGCGGACCGTCCCACCTTGCCCATGACGTTGTCGAAGTAGAAGAACACGACGACGAGCGCGAAGCAGGCGGTCGCGAGGTTGATCCGCTCGCTGCTCATCTCGCGCACGCCCCACGCGCCGAGTGCGACGGCGCCGGCGGCCATCCAGGCGTAGAGCGCCATGCGGGTGCCGCCGGTGGGGAGGACGGCCAGCACCACCACCCAGGCGGTGGCGGCCGCGTTCACCCAGGCTCCGCGCTTGCGCAGGAGCACGGCGGCACCCAGCGGCAGCGCGAGGGTCAGCGTCCAGGCCACGGTGTTCTGGACGGGAGACACCGGCGGCAGTTGCGGCAGCGCCGTCACCCATGCCGGCGGCGAGACTCGGATGCCCGCCTGCAGGCCGAGCGTGATGGCCGCAGGCAGGAAGGCGAGCGCGCCGAGCCACACGAGGACCCGGCGGAATGCCTGTGCCGGGCCGGTCAGCGCCGCGGTCATGTAGGCGAGCGCGAGCAGGAACGCGCCGGCCTGGCCGACGACCGAGAAGCGAAGGTCGCGCGCTTCGCCGACCGCCGCCCACTCGCACAGCAGCCACGCGGGGACGAGCAGCGCGACCGCCGCCGCATGCGGCGTGTCGCGGCGGAGCAGCCACGCGACGAGTGCGCCGAGCGCCCACAACATGACCCCGGACGGCCAGTGTTGATCGAGGTTGAGGATCGCGCCGGCGATGAAGATGCCCGGGCCGAGCGCAGTCGTGCCGACCAGGTGCAGGGCCGTCGCGATCGGTCGGGACCGGGGAGCGACGAGCCCCGCTGCCAGGTGGAAGCAGGCGACCATTGCCGCGACCAGCGCGAGGCGCGCGGCCGGCGAGAGGTCGTCCCAGCTGGCGGAGACGAGCAGGAGCACGCCGGCGCCGAGCAGGACCGCGCCAAACAGCAGCGCCAGCCAGACGGCCCACCGCGTCCGCGTCGAGGCCGCTTGCGCCAGCTCGTACTGCCGGATGCGGTCGGCGGTCTCCACGTCGATGACGCCGGCAGCCGACCAGTTCGAGACGCGACGTTCCCAATCGAGTGGCATAGGCGTTCCATAGCCTACTACCGGAACGGGGCGGGGAGGTTACGGAGAACTGAGAACTGAGAACGGAGACTGAGAACGGAGAAGTGAGAACGCAGAACGGAGAAGCACTGGATGACCTCGCCTCTCGATCTTCTTCTTTCTTCGTTCTACGTTCTCACTTCTACGTTCTCACTTCTAACTTCTCCGTTCGCCTCGTGGGCCGACAGTACAATACCGGCGTGAAGACCATTGCCGTCCGCGGCGCCGCGGAGCACAACCTCAAGGGGATCGACGTCGAGCTGCCGCGCGGCGCGCTCGTCGTCGTGACGGGCGTGTCCGGCTCCGGCAAGTCGTCGCTCGTCTTCGACACCATCGGCCGCGAAGCGCAGCGCCGCTACTTCGACACCTTTTCGTCCTACGCGCGGCAGTTCCTCGGGCGCGTCGGTCGTCCGGCGGTTGCGAGCATCACCGGCCTGTCGCCCGCCATCACGGTGGACCAGCGCACGACGCTGCGCAACCCGCGCAGCACCGTCGGGACGCTGACCGGGCTGTACGACGACCTGCGGCTGCTGTTCGCGCGCCTGGGCGTGGCGCCGCCGGGTACCGACCTGCAGCGCCGCCTCTTCTCGTTCAACTCGCCGTTTGGCGCCTGCCCGTCGTGCCAGGGCCTTGGCGTGGAGGACCGCCTCGATCCCAACCTCCTGGTGTCCGATCCGCGCAGGTCGATCCGTGATGGCGCACTCGTCATCACGACGCCGACCGGCTACGTCATCTACTCGCAAGTGACGATCGACGTGCTCGACCAGGTGTGTCGGGCGCATGGGTTCGACGTCGAGACGCCCTGGCAGGACCTGACCGACGAGCAGCGCCACGTCGTCCTGTATGGGTCTGACCGGTTGCGCGTCCCGTACGGCAAGCACCCCCTGTCGTCCCGGCTGCGCTGGAGCGGGATCACGGCCAAGCCGCGCGAGGAAGGCATCTACAAAGGGATCCTCCCGGTGATGGAGCAGATCCTGAAGCGGAGGCGGAACCGCAACATCCTCCGCTTCGTGCGCACCCTGCCGTGCCGCGGGTGCGGCGGCACGCGTTTGCGGCCGGAGGCGCTGGCAGTCGCCTTCCGCGGCCGGCACATCGGCGCCTATGCGTCGCTGGAGATCGACCAACTGCTGGCGGAGTTCGAGGCCGTCGTCTTCGCGGCCGCCGAGGCACCCGTTGGGCTCCCCATTCGGCAGGCGATCCTGCAGCGCGCCGACCTCCTCGGCCGGCTCGGACTCGGTCACCTTGCGCTCGACCGCGTGTCGACGACCCTCTCGGGCGGTGAGGCGCAGCGCCTGCGGCTCGCGTCGCAGGTCGGCTCGGAGCTTCGCGGCGTGCTCTACGTGCTCGACGAGCCGTCGGTGGGTTTGCACCCCGCCGAGCAGGAGCGCCTGCTCGACGTCCTGCGCGCCCTCCGCGATCGCGGCAACACCGTGCTCGTCGTCGAACACGACGAGCAGACGATGCGCGAGGCGGACTGGCTGGTCGACATCGGGCCGGGGGCGGGGGAGCAAGGCGGCGAACTGCTGTTCAGCGGGCCGGTGGACGAGTTCCTGGATGGCAAAGCTGGAGCTTTGCCCCACGCCTCGCTGAAAGGAGTGGCGCAGACCCCGGACGGTGTGGCGCAAAGCTCCAGCTTTGCGACCATCAGCCGCACGAGGGCGTTCCTGTCGGGCGCCGAACGCGTGTCCGCGCCTCGCCGGGCGAGACCGGGCCTCGGCTTGCTGCAGCTCGCTGGCGCGAACCGCCACAACCTGCGCGAGGTCGACGTCGAATTCCTGCTCGGCGGCCTGAATGTCGTCACCGGCGTGTCGGGCGCAGGGAAGTCCAGCCTCGTCGAGGAGCTCGTCGAGCGGGTGAATGCGGGGCGCGTCGAGTTGCGGGCGCAACCCTCCGCGACCGCGCAGGCGGCGCGGCTGCCGGCGATCGGCAAAGTCATTCACATCGATCAATCTCCCATCGGCCGGACGCCGCGGTCGAACCCCGCGACCTATACCGGCCTCTCGGACGTCATCCGCGACCGGTTCGCCGCCGTGCCGGAGGCGGCGGCCAGCGGCTTCGGCAAGGCCCGGTTCTCGTTCAACCTGCCCGGTGGGCGTTGCGACGCGTGCCAGGGCGCCGGCGTGCAGCACGTGGGGATGCACTTCCTCGGGCAGGTGGACGTCGTCTGCGAGGCGTGCGGCGGCCGGCGGTTCAACGACGAGACGCTCGAGATTCGCTACAAGGGACTCAACATCCACGACGTGCTCGAGACGACGATCGACCGGGGGGCCGCACTCCTGTCCGACGCGCCGCGCGCCACACGGATCCTCGCCGTGCTCCGCGAACTCGGGCTCGGGTACCTGCGCCTGGGGCAGCCGTCCACGACCCTCTCGGGTGGAGAGGCGCAGCGCGTGAAGCTGGCCGCCGAATTGAGCCGCCCGGGCCGCGGCCACACGCTCTACGTGCTCGACGAGCCGACCACCGGTCTCCACGCCGCCGATGTCGTCGTGTTGCTGCGGGCGCTCACACGGCTCGTGGAGCAAGGCCACACGGTCGTGACGATCGAGCACCAGTTGGATCTCATCCGCGCCGCCGACCGCGTGATCGACCTGGGACCCGGGAGCGGCCGCCACGGCGGGCGCGTGGTCGCGGCCGGCACGCCGGAGGAGGTCGCGGCGTGCGAGGAGTCGCTGACCGGGGCTGCGCTGAATGGCAAAGCTGGAGCTTTGCCCCACACCGGTACTGCCGCAAGCGTGCCGCGAAGCTCCAGCTACGCGTCCAGCGACATCCGGTTCACAGGCGTGACGACGCACAACCTCCAGATCCCGGAGGTCGCGATCCCCGGCGGGCGCTTCACCGTCGTCACCGGTGTCTCCGGGAGCGGAAAGTCCTCGCTCGCATTCGAGACGCTCTATGCCGAGGCACGCAACCGCTTCACCGAGAGCTTCTCCCCCTACGCCAGGCGGTTCCTCGAGAAGCTGGGCGACGCGGAGTTCGATTCGGTGGCCGGCCTCACGCCTGCTGTTGCCGTTCGGCAGCGTGCGGCGTCCCGGAATCCTCGATCGACCGTTGGCACGATGACGGAGATCGCCGACTTCTACCGGCTGCTGTTCTCTCGCGCCGGAGAGTTTCCCTGCACAGTCTGCGGGTCGTCTACCAGCGCCGACGGCAGCGCCTGCCCGTCGTGCGGGTGGCGGCCGGCGCTCCCCATGACGTCCACGATGTTCTCTCCGAATGCCGAGCAGGGCGCGTGCTCCGCATGCAAAGGCCTGGGCGAGGTGGCCCAGTGCGATCCCGACCGTCTCGTGACACACCCGGACCGGCCGCTGACCGACGGCGCGATGGACGGCCACCGCACCGGCCGCTTCTATGGCGAGCGGGATGGGCAGCACATCGCGATCCTCCGCGCCGCCGGCAGCGCGCTGGGCATCGACTTCGGCGTCGCCTGGTCTGCCCTCGACGCCCGCGCGCGTGACGTGGCGATGCGCGGCGCCGGCGAGCGGGAGTTCGATGTCGAGTGGCGCTACCGGCGGGGCGCGCGCGAAGGGACCCACCGCTTCGTTTCCAAGTGGATTGGCCTGGTTGGCTACGTCGGCCAGGAGTACGTCCGGAAGCATGCCGACCGCCGGGGCGAGGCGCTGCAGCCCCTGATGCGCCGCGTGGCCTGTCCGGCCTGCCACGGATCGCGGCTGAAGCCGGAGCGGCTGGCGGTGCGAGTGGGCGGTCTCGACATCGCCGCGCTCCAGCGACTCACCGTCGCGGAGAGCCTCGAGTTCTTCACGGCATGGGAGGTGTCGCCCCGCGCCGCGGCGCTTGGCGCAGACCTCCGGCGCGACGTCGTGACGAGGCTCGAGAAACTGCGCGATGGCGGGCTTGACTACCTGTCGCTCGACCGGCCGGCCTCCACACTCTCGGCCGGCGAGGCGCAGCGCGTGCGCCTCGCCAACGAAGTGAGCACCGGCCTGACCGGCATCACCTACGTGCTCGACGAGCCGACGGCCGGCCTGCACCCTCGCGACACCGAACGGCTGCTCCGCCTGGTTGCCGGCCTGCGCGACGCGGGTAACACTGTCGTCGTCGTCGAACACGACCTGGACGTCGTCCGCGCCGCCGACCACGTCATCGAACTGGGCCCTGGCGCCGGTTCGCTGGGCGGCCGTCTCGTCGCGAGCGGTACGCCGGCGGAGATCGCCGCGAACCCGGCGGTCCCAACCGGGCGCGCGCTGGCCCTCGCCATCGAACCCGCGGGCCCCCTGGTATCTGGAGCGTGGCCGATTCGCGCGAAACGGCCACCACGGCCGCTCCGGCCGGGGATCAGTATCGTCGGCGCCACGTGCCACAACATCCGGGATCTGTCCGTGGACGTCCCGGCCGGCGGGATGGTTGCCATCACGGGCGTGTCGGGCAGTGGCAAGTCGACGCTGGTGTTCGACGTGATCGCGCCCGCACTGAAGGCAAAGCTGGAGCGCGGAGATGTGGCGCAAACCTCCAGGTGTGCGGATGGCGCAGATGTCGCGCAAACCTCCAGGTTTGCGATTATCGGCTCGAGAGCCCTTCGCTCGAGTGATCGTGGCGACGCGCGATTCGCTTCCCGCGTCGCCGTCGAGCACGCCCGCCTCGGTGGCCGGAGCCTGGGACGGCATTCGCGCGGCGTTCGCCGCGACGCAGGGCGCCCGCACGCGTGGACTGACCGCACGACACTTCTCCATGCACGTGAAAGGGGGGCGCTGCGAGGCATGCGAAGGCGTCGGCCGCGTTCGCGTCAGCATGGACTTCCTTCCCGACGTGTGGGTGCAGTGCGAGGTGTGCGGCGGCAGCCGCTACGGACTCGAGGCGCTGGAGTGCCGGATCGACGGCCGGTCGATCGCGGACGTGCTCGAGATGGGCGTCGCCGAGGCCCGAACCTTCTTCGCACACGACGACTCGATTGCCCCGGCTCTCGGCCTTCTCGAGGAGATCGGGCTCGGGTACCTGCGCGTGGGGCAGCCTGCAGACACACTCTCTGGCGGCGAGCGGCAGCGCCTGGCGCTGGCAGCGGACCTCGGCACGCCCTCGCCGGGCTCATCCCTCTACCTGTTCGACGAGCCGACGACCGGGCTGCACGCCGCCGATGTCGATCGCCTGCTGCAGGTGTTCGACCGTCTGATCGAGGCCGGTCACAGCCTGTTGATTGTCGAGCACAATCTCGACGTCATCGCGGCTGCCGACCACGTCATCGACCTGGGACCGGAAGGCGGCGCAGGGGGCGGTCGAGTCGTGGCGGCGGGCCCGCCCACCAGACTCGCGGAGATGCCTGGTTCGTGGACCGGCCAGGCGCTTGCGCGCGCGGCAGCGCGCCGCCGCGCCTCGCCCCGCTGAGTTCTGCCAGTTGACGCACGCCTACTGGCGCGACTGCACGAACGCCAGCCACCGTTGCACGATGGCGCGCTCCGGACCGTTGGCGGCCTCGGTACTGCTTCGCGTACTTCACCAGCTTCTCTCCATCGTCCTGTCGGCTGACCAGAGGTTTGCCGTCGGCGCTGGCCTGGTACAGCAGGCGCAGTGCGAGAAACAGCGCGTCGGTGTCAGCTGGATTCGCTCCGAGGTATGGCTCGAGGAGGCCAAGCGCGGCCCTGGCGTCGCGGCCGGCAGCGGCCACGGCCGCCGCGCGGGGCACGAGGGCGTCCTCGCCCTGCCACCGCCCGCGCGCTTCCTCCAGGATCTCCCGGGCCTTCGGCACCTCGTTGAGCCGCAGCAGCGCGTCCACCAGGACTTCGTACACGATGCGCGCATCGGTCTCGCTGATGAGCGCGGCCTGCCACGCTCCCACGGCCTCCCGGTCCTTGCCGCCGGAGGCGTAACAGGCCCCGAGGTAGAAGATGGCCGGCAGGAACTCCGAGTTCAGCGCCACCGCCGCCCGGAACTCCTTGGCGGCCGCCTCGGGGTCGCCCGCCGCGTAGCGCTCGAGGCCGCGAAGAAACGCGCCATCGAGCGATGCTTCGTTCACCTCGGGCAGCCGTTCTGCGAGTGCTGAGAAGTTGGCGGTGCGTGCCGCCTGCCTGGCCTCCGCCACGCTGGCCACCGCGCCGGGCGAGGCCGTCGCCAGGCGGTCCACGAAGTACGCGGCGACGTCCGGGCGCAGCACGTCGCGGCGGTCGAAGGACCGGACGAGCAGGCGGTCGGCGCCGATGGCGAGCCTGGCTCCGGGTGACGCGGACGCGGCCGCAGACGGGGGCGGCGTTCCGGCGCCCGCTGCGTGAGAGCCAGTCGTGTCGGCGCCGGCCGCCTCCGAGCCTGACACCGCGGAGACCAGGCGGAGCGGTGTCGCCCGGCTGGCCAGCCGCCGCCCGTCCAGCGTGACCGCCACCCGGCCATAGTAGTTGCCTGGCGGAAGCAGGCGCAGGTCCATCGGGCCGTCGGCGATGATCAGGCCCTCCTTCGTCGGACCCACCGGCAGAGCGGTGGTCAGCAGCGCGCGGCCCGTCGGCGTGTCAGCGACTTCTGCCGTCACTTCCAGGTTGCCCTTGACATCCTGTCTCGGCCGCATCTGCACGTACGCCCGGGCCCGGCCGCCGGCCACCGTGTCGTCCACGGCGATGCCCGCGGCCAATTTGCCGGCCGTCGCGGATGCGAGGATGAGGTCGCCGATGACCAGCGGGCCGGCCTCTGTCAGCCGAGCCTCGAACTGGTGCTCGACGCTTCCACCGGTCCCGCTTTCATCCACCGCCGCGACTTTCAGGCGGTAGCGCCCGGGCGGCAGGTCGATGATTCCGGCGTAGCGCAGAGAGAGGTCGCCCCACACTCCCTCGCCCGGCTCCAGCAGTCGCGTTTCTCCGCCGCCGGTCACGTTGCGCCCCGCCTCGTCCGTCACGACATACCCCACCATGACGTTCTGCGAGGACGCCTCACGGCCGATGTCCGCCGCGAGCACGATCTGCAGCATGTCCGATCGGCCTCCTGGCAGGACGCGCGTCGCAACGCGCATCTGCAGGAGCTTGGTCGCCCCGGGCGTCCGCAGCACCGCGAGGAGCCGCTGGCGCGGATCGAGGTGTGCGGTCGGAGCGATGACGAACTCCGTGCGCGCGCGCACTTCCGTGCCGCGCCTCTGCACGCGCACGCGGATCTGGTGCGGTTTGCCGTCGCGCTCCTCGGCGAGCGGCTCGAAGCCCAGGAGATAGTAGGCGGAGGTCTCCCGCACGATCCGGTCGAAGGCGAAGTCGGCGCCGGCGACGACGCGCATGAGCGCACCGCGCGCGTAGCCGGCGAGTGTCTCGAGCCCCTCCCGCGCGACCGCCTCGTCAGCGAACCCCGTTTCCGTTCGCACGCCCGACTCGGCGTCCACCGCGTCGACGAACGCCCGGGACAGGTGGAGCACGTACAACGCGATGTGGGCATTGGCTGCGGCCAGCCCGAGCCGCTTCAAGTCGGTACTGAACTCCAACCGCCCGACACCGCCGGTGACGAGCCGCTGCGTGAGGAGGATGATTGTCTTCGGCCCCTCGATGCCTGCCAGCCGGTTCAGCAGCGTTTCGAGCGCCATCAGCGATTCCCTGGTGGCGAGCTGGACGCCGTTGGCGACGCGGCCGGCCTCCGCCATCACCTGCCGGCAGCAGTTCTCCCTGAGGGCCACCTCGTCGTAGAAGCAACGGTTGCGCACCAGGATGCTGTTCAACGGCTCTTCGGTCATTCGGAGGGCTGATGAGCACACCTCTGCCCCGGTGTTCTGCAGCGAGATCGCCTCGGTGACGCTGATGTTCGCCCAAACGCCTTCGAGGCGCTGCGCCGAACCGCTCACACCGAGCAGCGCATTGAGGACGCGCGCGTGGTCCGTGCTGAAGTCCACGGCGACGCCGCTGGGAATCGTGAAGAGTGCAACGCGGTCGGTCGGCGTGAGCCTCGAGACGAACCTCCTGGCTGCCTCGCCGGCCGCGCGGACGCCTCCCGGCTGGATGTTGGCCTGGTCTACGACGAGCGCGTACAGCCGGCCCGCAGCGGAGACTCCTTCATTGCTGCTCCAGGTGACCGTCATCGGCTGATCGCCTGTACCTCCGCCCGCTGCCTCCCGTTTCACGACCGGTTGCAGATCGACGAAATCCGCGCTGACCAGGCGCCGCGGCCGTCCATCGACCGTGACCTGGAAGTCGGCTGCCGACAAGCCGCTCTGCGGCCGCCCGTCCCGGTCCACGACGTTCACGTCCACCCGCACCAATTCGGTTTGGGTGCGGAAGATCTGCCCCACGGCGCCTGGCGCCGGCGCCGCCGTTGCAGGTGGCGGGCCCTGTTGCACGCCCGACTGCTGTGTTCCGGCAGTGGCCTGCTGCGGGCGCCGCTCGTCCGCGCCCGGCACGCGTCCCTGGAGGATGACGGCCAGGCAGACGGTGGAGGCCACGGCGAGAAGAACTCGAATCCGGCGCGGGGTCATTGAGCGTCTCCAGCGCTACGGGCGCGGTAGCCCTCTTTCGCTCTCACGAGGTACTCGGGGTTGTTCAGTTTGACGCTGATCGCGCGCCAGGTGCCGTCCTTCTTGTCGTTCTTCGGCTGGTAGCCGAGAAGGTACTGATTGGACAGCTCATCGACGATGTGCGAGAACGGCTCGTCCAGTTGCTCCGCGGCGTCCGCGAAGAATGTCCGACCGCCGCTCAGCCGGGCGAACTTCTCGAGGATCTGTCGCAAGGCCGGCACCTTCACGCCCTGGCCCAGCCCGACGAGGTACAGGAGCGAGTCGCTCGTTTCCAGGCGTCGCTCGGCGGCTGCCATGGGGACGAGACTGTTGCGATCTTCGCCGTCCGTGAACATGACGACCGCGCGGCGTCCGGTCTGTCGGCCCTGCAGCTCGAGCGCGCCGATGATGACCTGGTAGAGGGACGTTCCTCCCCACGCGGCCAGGCGGTCCACGGCTTTGAGCCGGAAGGCGAGGTCCGCTGTCGGCCGCGCAATCGTGTAGTACCTGATCGTTGAATGCCAGCAGCGTGACCCGGTCCTGGCGCCGGAGCGCGGTGAGGAACTTCTTGACCGCCTGCTTGGCCTGCGGCATCGCACCCGCCATGCTGCCGCTGCTGTCGACCGCGACGACGAGTTCCAGGGGGATGTTCGACGCCATGAAGTGGCCGATGCCTTGCTCGACGCCGTTCTCGAACACCCGGAAAGCGTTCCTCGGCAGGTTCCTGACGAAGCGGCCCGAGGAGTCGGTCACCGTCACCGTCACCTGGACGGCCTCGACGTCGGCAGTCTCCACGTACTCGGCGCTGCTGGTCCGGATCGTCCGGCGAAGCGCGGGCTGACCTGGCAGCTGCGCGACCACGCGAATCTGGTGTTCCCTGACACCGGGTCCCACGTCCCACTCGCATTGAAATGGCGGCTGCTCCAGCACGCAGACGGGGCGGCCATCGAGCAGGAACGTCATGCGCTCTACCGGCTGCGAAGCGGGGAGCACGTGCGCCGACATGACGCTGGGCCCGCTGATCGGCGTGTTGTCGGCGGGCGAATCCACGATCAGGCGGGGAGCGGCCGCCGGCACCTGCGCCGACGGCGCAGCGGGCGTGGCTGACTGCCGCGCCAGGCCAGGGCGCCCCGCGGCGCAGAGCGCGAGCACCAGCGCGGCGGTTCGAAGGCGGGGGCGACGGCAGGGGTCAGCGTTCATGGCCCAGGCCCCGAGGCGCGGCAATCAGCGGTCCGTTCCACGTGAGCGCGGCCACGTAGTCGTCGAACCGTTCGCCAGGTAGCGTGGCGATCTGCATCGCGGCCGATAGCCAGTCGTCCGGGTGAGCCAGGCGCACGTCGTCCAGGAAGTCCTGCATCGCGGTCGCGAGGATTCCGCGCGCCAGCGTTGCCGGCAGGTGCCGGTCGGCGAGCACCTCGGCGACCCGGATCGCCGGATCGGGAAGGCGGGCGGCGAGCATCGCGGTGCCCGGCCGGCCCGCGTACGTTTCCCAGGCACCGGCCGGCGGAAACTGCGAGAACGCCAGGCCGTTCCACGCGGGCCCGGACGCGCCCCACGCGTCGAGCTCGGAGGCATCCTGGCTGCCTGTGCTGCCGACCCGGAGCAGATCCGAGAGCGGGAAGAACTGCGGCACCTCCTCGGGCGCATGACGCGCGCTCCAAGCCACCGCTTCGATCCGCCACTCGCCCGCGCCGGTCACGCGGCCGAGCTCGGCGAGCGCGGTTGGCGCATCCGGTCTTGCCGAGAGTTGGGCGAGGCGCTCGCGCCCCCGGGAGACGGCCGCAACGATCCGATCGCGTCCGGCATCCGACAGCGTGAAGGGGTTGCAGAGAGCGACC
Source organism: uncultured Acidobacteriota bacterium (assembly GCA_963724775.1). Classification (GTDB taxonomy): domain Bacteria; phylum Acidobacteriota; class Vicinamibacteria; order Vicinamibacterales; family Fen-181; genus CAVRWB01. Next base: position 394,605 of record CAVRWB010000001.1, on the reverse strand, counting down.
GCCTCCGCGAGGGCGCGCGCATCGTTTGTCGCAATGCTCGGCGGCGGAGGAAGACGGTCGGTGCCGAGGCGGCGGAGCGCGAGGCGTGCCAAGGCCAGGTCCATGCCGAGCAGCGAGCCGCGGATGTGCCACGGCTGTCCGGCATTGCTCACTTCCTCGGGCAGCTGCCACGGGCCGCGCGCCTGCGTGTCGGCGGTGTTCGTCCGCCCGAGCAGCAGGTCGTGCTGGGCTGATACGTGGCCGACGAACAGGGACGGCCCATCGGGTTCGCCCAGCGCGGGGATGTACGCCAACGCCGCCAGCGCCTCCGCAAGGAGCGCGTCCGCTTCGTCGAGCAGCGGCTGCGCAATCAGCCGCACGTTGGGCGGGGTGTCGTGAGGCCCGGGCCGCGCCGCCGCACGGGCAGCGGACAGCACCGACTTCACCACGTCGCCGGGCAGCGCGAGGGGTGGGCCGCTTCCCAGTCCGATCGCCTGAGGCGCGTGGAACTCGCCGCTCACCTTCAGCAGCCCGGGGAGGAGCAACGCAAGATCCTGCGGCTGCGGAACGGCCGCCGCGTGTCGCGCCACGCGCGAGAACGACAGGACGACTTCCGTGGGCTGAGGCAGCTGCGCGCGGGCGATCGTCGAGAGCCGCGCGAACTCGCCGGCCGCCACGTCCACGCGATACGTCACCTCTTCCCAGACGAAGGCGGGCGCCACGGGCGGGGTCGCGCGCCGGCCGGCCATGGCGGCGAGGAGCGCGTCGCCGCCGGCGCCGGTAATCGCCGCCAGCGCGGGCAGAACGTGGGCGTCGAGCCACTGCGCCACGCCGCCGTGGTAGCGGCCGTCGGTCAGCGGCAGCGCCATCAGCTGCGAGGCGAGGCGTGAGGCAGAGCCGACGTCGAGCGTGCGCGCGAAACGCGCCCGCTCCAGCAGCGCCAGCGCCCCCTGGAACTGAGAGGTGGCGACCGCCCGCCGGGACTGATCCTCGATCGCGTTCAGCGCCGCGGCGTGGCGCACGGCGGCCGCGTACAGCGCCGGCTGCGTGATGGCCATGCGGTCGAGCGTCACCACGAGGGACCAGAAGCGCGGCGCGCCGCGTACCGCGGCCAGGACATCAGGCGCGTCGGCGGGAGTGGCGCCCGCAAAGGCGTGCTGCGCAAACAGGACTGCGCGCACCCGGTCGAACCGAATGTTGATCTCCGGCACGCAGACGAGCTCGACCAGCCGGTCTACCGGGATCGGATCGGCCCCGTAAGGACCAAGCGCGCCGCGCACGGCCGGCGCCGAGAGGTCCGCCGCCTCGAAGGCGGCTTCCCAGAGCCCGCGCGACGCGGGCGAGGCAAGCCGCCCGTCGGGTGTCACGCGCAGGCGGAGTAGCAGATCGGCTGCGTCTCCCGTGATGCGGTAGAAGGGGCGCAACTCCGGTTGCCACGTCCTCAACGTCGGCTCGAAGGCCCGGTAGAGGCGCGCGAAGCGGTCGAAGCGCGCGCCGGCGTCAGCCTCCGCCGCGGACGTCGCGAACGCGAGGCCCGCCGGGTCGAGATGCGCGAGGGTGTCGTAGAAGTACGCGAGCCGCGAATCGTCTCGCCGGAACAGGTGCTCGATGAACTGCGGCGGGCGGGACGGCGATTCGCCGACCAGTCGCGCCCACATCGCGGCCGCCGCCGCGCCACCGGGGGTGACGAGGCGTCCGTTCTCGATCCGCAGCGACCGGGCCAGCGTCGCGAAGCTGCCCGCGTGCTCGGCGTAGATGCGTGTCAGCAGGGCCCGCTGCCCGGCGAGCGCCAATCGCGTGGGTTCGTCCAGCGAGGCGAGCCCGTAATACAGGAGGGCGGCGCGGCGATCGCCGAGAATGGCGCCGCACAAGCCTTCATCGGGAACATTCCGCCCGAGAATCGCGCGCCACGCGTCGGCCGGGATTGGCTGCGGCGCCGTGTCGGACAGCCCCGGTGTGGAGCCGGACGATCCCGCCGCGCGCGCGCTCGCCTGCAGCTGGCGGACGCCGGCCAGGTAGTGCGCGAGCCGGGATGGTAGCGACGCGGGATCTGGCCGTGCCGGATCCGCCGGGCGAGCGTAGACCGCGCGGATGATCTCGAGAAGAACGCGGGCGCGCGGAAGGGGCCGATCGATCCCGACCGCCGCCGCGAGGTCGGATAGCCGGCCGGGCGTGGCCAGCATGCCGGGGTCGGGCACGGCCGGCGCGGCCGCGCAGGGTGCGAGGGACACGCACGCGACGCACGACGCCAGCAGCAAGCGGGGGAAACTGGGCATGAGTGGAGCTGGAGGATATTTTACTCCCGAAGGTCATTCCCCCTCCTCCTTCGAGATGAGCCTTCCGGTTGCAGCGTGCACTCGCGCGAGCGCCTCGGCCACTCGGGCGGCCATCGCGGCTGGGTCGTCGATCCGGGCCGGGTCGATCGTCAGCATCACGCCGGGCTCGAGCTCGACAGCCACGAGCGAGCGGACGGGCGGCCGCGCCTCCGCGTCGCGGGCCGGCGGTCGCGTCTGCGTGCGGGTCCGCGGCTGTTCCAGCGCGCCCTCGAGCTCCTCGGTCCCTCGTCCGGCCAGCGCGCGCTGGATGAGCGCGAGCGGATGCCCTTCCTGCTGGAGCCGCTTCACGGCGAGGAGCTGCACGAGGTGGCGGAAGCCGTACACGGCTCGGCGCCCGTCGTAGCGCGCCGGTCGATCGACGAGCCCGGCCGTCTGGTAGAACCGGATCGATCGCTCGTCCGGCGTTCCAGCCACACGGCCATCGCCGGGACGCAGGTCCAGACGCCGGAGCAGCCGGCCGGCGGCGGCGGCCAGCTCCTCGAGAGAGAACTCGGCGGCGCGGTAGCGGTCGAGCTGTGGTGACGCGGCGTTCACCACATCACTGTAATAGTGTCAGTAATAACTGTCAATATTATTCCTCGTTTCGCCAGGATCGGCGGGCGGCTGGCCTGGCGGCCGCGCAAGTGCGGCCGCCGCGCAGACCCCGTCGGTCGCCGCCGTTACGAGTTGCTTGAACCGGATGGGCCTATTCTGCGAAGATGACTGCCGGATTGGTCCGCCCGCGCTGGCCGTCCGGCCTCCACCGGGAGACGTTTGTGCGCCGCACGCGCGGCGCTCCCTTCACACGTCGGGTTGATCACGAGAGGAACGATTGCCAGTCCGTTTGTTCATCGGAAACCTGCCTTACGACACCACTGACGCGGAGCTCCGGGCCCACCTGGGCGCGGTTGCCCCTCCCTCCGAGGTGGTGTTGCCGCTCGACCGGGAAACGGGAAGGCCTCGCGGCTTCGCGTTCGTCGAGTTTCTCGAGCGCCCCGTCGCCGAGGAGGTGATTCGCCGCTTCAACGCGCAGCCCTTCAAGGGACGCAACCTCGCGATCAGCGAGGCGCGCGCGCGGGAAGACCGCCCGGCTGGGCCACGCCCCCCGATGTCGTATCGTCCCGATGCCGGGCCGATGGGATCGCCGGGGGCACCGGCGGCCGGCGGCGAGCGTCCGCGCCGGGATTTCGGCCCGCCCGCGCCGCCGCGCCGGGCAAAGGGCCCCGCGCGCCGGCCGACGAAGGCCGAGGCGCGGCCCCGCGGGCCGATCCGCGAGCGCAACACCGGCCGCGTCTTCGACGTGGACGACGGTGAAGAGGATGCCGTCGAGCTCGACGATTTGGCGACGACCCCGGAGCCGTCCGCCGACGAGGACGGCCAGGAGTAGGTGTCGCCGCAACGATTCGCCACGATGAGGGAAGAGAGACGCCCGGCCTGCGTACCCGCCGCCGGCGCGCCGCGGGCGCGCCGCCGATTCGCCCCGGCCGGGTTGCGCGCGGGAGCCCACTCCTGATCCCGACGCGAAGGGCGCGCCGGGCGCCACCCACAATGACCGCCCCTGTCCGGGGTCACAGGCGTGAATGGTGACCCCCGTTTCCGTCGTCACGATTCTCGCCTGTGACCCCGGATAGGAGCACGGACACAGCCGTCAGGCCAGGCCGCCGCCGGCCGAACGGGCGTGCGCATGCGCAACGGGGCGGGCGGGAGCCGACACTCCCGGCCTGCCGCGCCGCCCGTCGGCCCGACGCCCCGCCTCGCCGCGTCGGCATGAGGACGACAGCGTGATGGAAGAACGATTGAAGATTGCAGTATTCGTCGATTTCGACAACATCGAGATCGGCGTCAAGACCACCCTCGGCGTGGCCTTCGACATCGGCACCATCCTCGAGGCGATCAAGGAACGCGGCGAGGTGGTGACCAAGATTGCCTACGGCGACTGGACCCGCGCGGGCGACTACAGCCGGCTCCTGACGCAGCACGCGATCAAGATGGTCCAGCGCAACCTGACGCCGGGCGGCGACAAGAACGGCGCGGACATCAACCTGGCGCTCGACGCGCTCGAGATGGCGCTCACGCACGATCACATCAACGCGTACGTGATCGTCGGCGGCGACAGCGACTTCCTCAGCCTGGTCGAGAAGCTGAAGCAGTACGACAAGACCGTCCTCGTCGTCGGAGGGCGCGCCTTCACGAGCATCATCCTCCAGCGCAATTGCCACGAGTTCATCGCCTACGAGAACCTCGTCAACGTGGGCCAGAGCCGGCGCCAGCACGAGCGCGGGCGGCAGGGCCAGGCACAGCAGCCTTCCGGCGCCTCGTCGATCTCGCAGGCCTTCCCGCTCGTCCGGCGCGCCTTGAAGGTGCTGTCGGAGCGCGAGGTCACGCCGCAACTCGGCCTCCTGAAGAGCACCCTCCTGCAGCTCGACTCGACCTTTTCGGAGAAGAGCTACGGCGCCGGATCCTTCCGCGACTTCGCGGAGAAGCTGGCGCAGGCTGGCCTCCTTCGCCTCAACCAGGCGGGCCGCAACCTGCTGGTCGAGATCAAGGACACTGACCTCGAGGAGTCCGAAACACCGGCGGCGAGCACGCCTGCCGCTCCGCCGCCGGCCCCGGTTGCGGAGGAGAGCCCGCGCGTGGCTGCGGAGCCCGCCGCGGCGCCACCCTCCGGCGCCTCGCTGGCTGCAGGCGAGGCGCTCGCGGCGCAGCAGTCCGAGGCGATCGGCATGATGAAGCGGGTGCTGGAGAACGCGCCCGGCCCGCTGCGCTGGCCGATGTACGTGCGCAACGTGAAGCAGTTGATGCGGGCCGCGGAGGCCGGCTTCGACGAGCGGCGCTACGGGTTCGGCGGCATCCTCGACCTGCTGCGCGGAGGGCAGCGCGAGGGCCTGCTGCGCCTCGAGCGCGATCGGCAGGGCGTGCTGCGCGTCTTCCCGGGGAACCTGCTGCAGCGAGCGGGCGCTGCCACGGCGCTCGTCGAGGGCGTTGCGGCGAGCGTGCCGAGCGAGGAGCCGCAGGCTCCCGTGGTCGCCGAGCCGGTGGGCGTCATGGAGGACGTGGCCGAGACGCAGGAGGCGCCGGGTGCACCCGGCGCCGAGGCTGTGGCGGAAGCCGCCGCACCGGCGGCCGTCGACGGCGAGGCGATCGAGCCGCCGGTCGTGGACGTCGAAGAGCCGGCCGCTCGGAAGCGGCCGCGCGGGCGCCGCACATCGACCGGATCGCGCAAGACCGCCGGCGCCGCCCGGAAGACGAAGGCCGCTGCGCCTGCCGCGAAGGCGAGGTCCGCGCGGCGTCCGCGGCAGAAACCGGAATAGGACAGGCGGCCGGCCTGTCGCGCCCGAAACGCAACCAGTGCCAGGGATGGGACTCGTCCCGATCGAACTGTCCGTCGGAGACGCCACGGAAGCCGAGCGCGAGTGGGCGGCCCGGCTCATGGCGTCTTCCGAGCCCTGGCTGACGCTGGGACGCGGGCTCGATCAGTGCTGGGCAGCGTGCCACCTGCCGGGCTACGAGATGCTCGTCGCGCGCGACGGCGCGGAGCCGCAGGCCTTCGCGCTCCTGCATGCCCGCGGCGTCGCCGGCTCGCCGTACCTCGCGTCGTTCGCGGTGTCCGCCGATGCGCGCGGGCGCGGTGTGGGCGCCTTCCTCCTGTCGGCGTGCGAACGGCACTTCCGCCCATCCGCGCGCCACTTCTTTCTGTGCGTCTCCTCCTTCAACACGCGCGCCCGGGCGTTCTACGAGCGGCAGGGCTACCGCCGCGTGGGCGAGTTCCCCGATTACCTGCTCGACGGGGCGTCCGAGATCCTCATGCACAAGAGGCTGGACCGCGCGTGAGGGAAACGGGCACACGCGGCTGGTGGCTGGTCGCGCTGCTGTCGGCGACGGCGACGGCGAGCTACTTGTGCCGCGTCAACCTGTCGGTGGCCGGCGTGCTCGTGATGCGCGAGTTCGGCCTGACGCAGGTGCAGATGGGCCCCGTCTTCAGCGCGTTCCTGTTGACCTACGCGCTCGCGCAGGTGCCGGCCGGGAAGCTTGCGGACCGGTGGGGCGCGCGCCGCGTGCTGATCGCGGCAGCCTGCTGGTGGGCGGCCGCAACGGTCCTCCAATCCTCGGCGGGCGTCTCCTGGCTGTGGCCAGCCGGCGTCGGGCCGCTCGCGATCCTGATCGCGGGGCGCCTGCTCCTCGGCGTCGCGGAGGCGCCGACCTTTACAGCGGCGGCGCAAGGGATCTCGCGCTGGATGGATCGGTCGGCGCATGGCCGCGCGAACGGCCTCGTCATCGCCGCCGTCGGGCTCGGCTCGGCGATCGCGCCTCCCGTGCTCACATGGGCGATGCTGCGCGTCGGCTGGCGCGGCGCGCTGCTCTTGTCGGCGTTCCCGGCCCTCGTCGCGGCGCTGGCCTGGTCGTTCGTCGCCGCGAAACGCACGGCGGCCTTCGATGCCGCTCGGCCCAAGGAACCACCGGTTGAGCAGGGCTCGAGCCCTGGCGGCAACGGACCTGGGGTGGGGCAGGGCTTCAGCCCGGCCCGACTGCCTTTCATCCTCCTCACCGCCAGCTACACCCTCCAGGGGTACGTCGGCTACATCTTCGTCTTCTGGTTCTATCTCTACCTGGTGCAGGAGCGGCACTTCGACCTGCTGCGCGGCGCCTTCCTCGGCAGCCTGCCGTGGGTCCTCACGATCGTCTCCGTCCCGCTCGGCGGGCTGGTGTCGGACAGGCTCGCGCGGCGCGGCGCGTCCCCGTGGCGCCTCCGCATCGTGCCGATGGCCGGCCTGGTGGGCGCGGGCGTGTTCATCGCGATTGGTGCCGGCACCGTCAATCCGTGGGTCGCGGCCCTCTCGCTCGCCGGCGCGACCGGCCTGGTGATGTGCGTGGAGGGCCCGTTCTGGGCGACCATGACGCGGTTGTCGGGAGGGCAGACCGGGCGGGCAGGCGGCATCATGAACATGGGCTGCAACCTGGGCGGCCTGGTCTCCCCGGCGATCACCCCGTTGCTCGCATCACGGATCGGATGGGACCACGCGCTGCACGTGGCCGCGGTTCTCTCCGTCGCGGGAGGGTTGCTCTGGTTGGGCATCGGGATTCCCGCCGCCCCGGCCGCCGTTGACCATTCCCGCTCGGCGACGTAATCTTCGCCCTTCGCCTGCTTCATTGCGTTGTGAACGTGGTGCGACACCCGCCTTCACCCGCGGGTGATTTGGGAGGAGCATGTTCGAGGCGATCCGGAACCTCGCCCGCACGGTGCTGGCGCTGATCGGCCGCCTCCTGCTGTCGCTGCGCTACCGGATCGAGGTGCGCGGCCTGCGGGAGATCAGGCGCCGTGGCCCGGCCGGCATCCTGTTCCTGCCGAGCCATCTGGCGCTGATAGACCCGATCATCCTCACCGTCGTGCTCGACCCCTGGTTCCATCCGGGCTCGGTGGCCGACGAGTACCAGATCTCCCACCCGCTCGTCCGGTTCGTCGCGCGGCTGTTCGGCGCGCGAGCGCTGCCCAACATGGAGCGGCAGGGCCTGGCCGCCGTCGACTCCACCCGAGCCGCGCTCGACAGCACCGTCGGCGCGCTTCGGGGCGGGGAGAACCTGCTCTTCTACCCGGCGGGACGACTGCGGCACGGGCGACTCGAGGAACTGCGCGCCGCGAGCGGTACCGACATCCTCGCCAAGGCGGCGCCAGGCGCCCGCCTCGTCCTCGTGCGACAGACCGGGCTGTGGGGCAGCAGCTTCAGCCGCGCCTTCACCGGCGAGCTGCCGCGCTTTGGGCCGACGCTCTGGCACGGCGTCAAAGGCCTCCTCGCCAGCGGCCTCGTCTTCGCGCCGAGGCGCCACGTCCTGATCGAGCTCGTGGAACCGGAGGACTTCCCGAGGCAGGCGGATCGCATGACGATCAACCGCTATCTCGAGGAGTTCTACAACCAGCGCGCGCCGCACAACACGTACGTGCCCTACTCGATCTGGGAGAAGGGCGGCACCCGCGAGATGCCGGAGCCGTCCGCGCGCCGCATACAGGGAGACGTGACGGAGGTTCCCGAGGCGACGCGGCAGATCGTCCACGAGGAACTGGAGCGGCTGACCGGGAAGACGGAGATCCGCGTCGGCGACCGGCTGGCCCACGATCTCGGGCTCGACAGCCTGGCTGCCGCCGAACTGGTACTGTGGCTGGAGAAGGAATTCGGCTTCTCCGTGGGAACGCCGGAGAGCCTCGTCACCGTCGCCGACGTCATGCTGGCCGCGTCGGGCCGCGGCATCTCGGCGCTCGAGGCGGACGTCCGGCGGGCGAGCGGCGCATGGTTGGCCGAGGGTGAGTCGCGGCGCGGCCGCGTGGAAGTGGCGCCCGGCCAGACGATCACCGAGGTCTTCCTGAACGCGGCGGCCACGAAGCCGGGCCGCCTGGTGCTGGCCGACCAGCCGAGCGGCGAGAAGACCTACCGCGAGCTGATCACCGGCCTGCTGCTGATTGCGCCCATCCTGCGCGAACTCCCGGGCCGCTACATCGGCATCATGCTGCCCGCATCCGTCGGCGCGGGGCTCTTCTACCTCGCGGCCCTATTTGCCGGGAAGACGCCCGTGATGGTGAACTGGACGACCGGTTCGCGCAACCTGGTGCACACCCTGGACCTGCTCGGCGTGGAGCGAGTGATCACGGCGAAGGTGATGCTCACCAAGCTGGCGGCGATGGGCGTCGACCTGGCCCCCTTGTCCGATCGCTTCCTCTTCGCGGAGGATCTCCGCGCCCGGATGACGCTGCCGAGCAAGCTCCTGGCCCTCGTCCGCAGTTACGTCGACTGGAGCCCGCTGCGGCGCGCCATTCCCCCGCCCGAAGCGGTCGTCCTGTTCACGAGCGGTTCGGAGAGCCTCCCGAAGGCGGTGCCGCTCACGCACGCCAACATCCTGACCAACATCCGCGACACGCTGCGCATCGTGCGCATCGAGGAGCCGGCGGTTCTCATCGGCATGCTGCCGCCGTTCCACTCGTTCGGCATCACCATCACGACGATTCTGCCGTTGTGCTCGGGCCTGAGAACCGTGTATCACCCGAACCCGACTGAAGCCGCCGTGCTCGCCCGCCTCATCGAGGCGTACGACGTGACGGTCCTCGTCGGTACCCCCACGTTCCTCCATGGCATCGTGCGCGCGGCGCGCGGCGAGCAGCTCGCCTCGCTGCGCCTCGCCGTGACGGGGGCCGAGAAGTGCCCCGACCATGTGTACCAGGCGCTCCGCGACCGCTGCCCGCAAGCCGTGATCCTCGAAGGCTACGGCATCACCGAGTGCTCGCCTGTCGTGTCGGCCAACCGCCCGGAGCGCCAGGTGCCGGGCAGCATCGGCTCGCTGCTGCCGTCGGTTGAAGGCGTGATCGTCGGCGTCGAGGCGCCGCGCCGCGTGCCGGTCGGCGCCAGCGGCATGCTGCTCGTGCGCGGCCCGAGCATCTTCAACGGCTACCTCAATTACTCGGGCGAGTCGCCCTTCGTCGAGTTCGAGGGGCGGCGCTGGTACCGCACCGGCGACCTGGTCCGCCAGGACGAGGGCGGCGTGATCTTCTTCGAGGGCCGGCTGAAGCGGTTCGTCAAGCTGGGTGGCGAGATGATCTCGCTGCCTGCGATCGAGGCGGTGCTCGCGCCACACCTCGCCGGCGATTCGGACGAGGGACCCGTCTTCGCAATCGAATCGGTCGGCGCGGGCGAAAACCCGGAAATCGTCCTCTTCAGCTGCCGTCCCGCCAGGCGCGACCAGGTCAACGAGTGGCTGCGCGACGCGGGCCTGAGCCCGCTGCACTACGTGCGCCGCGTGATCACCGTCGACTCGATCCCGGTGCTCGGCACCGGCAAGACGGATTACAGGGGGCTCAAGGAGAAGACTACGAACTGAGAACGGAGAACGTAGAACGGAGAACGGAGAACGGAGAACGTTAGAACGTAGAACGTTAGAACGGAGAAACTCCAGCTAACGGAAATCGAAAGCGGACGGGTCAGGCGTGTGCCGCCTGAGCTGAGACGACATGGCTGAGGTGAGCGCACGGCGACCGGTTGGATAACTGTAGGAAACCCGAGGTGCTGGGTACGTAGGGCGGTGGACAGTTGAACGGTCGAGCCTTTTAGCCTCGAGCCTTGAGTCCTTCGATGGACAAGTACGGCAACGTGAATTTCTTCCCTCAAGGACTTAGACTGGACTCGGCGAGGGGACCGAAACCCCACTCGCCGAGCGACAAATGTGCAGAGGTGGTGATGGGAGCCGACGGTCGCGAGGTGAAAGCTGGCCTTCCATCCCCGGGCATCTCCCGCGCTGACGACCGCCAACGCCCTCCTAGATAGCAGCATTCGTGCCAGCGGGCACGGGTCGAAGCCAGTGCTGCAGCGGACACAAGAAAGGGGCGCTGCCCGCGCAGCGCCCCAATGTGTCGTGAAAGCCCTTCCTGACCGTCGCCGCGCGTTACACCACCGCGGCTGCCAGGCGCTTCTCGAGTTCGGCGTACTCGTCGTACAGCCCGGCGGGGAGGCGATCGCCGAACTGCTCGTAGTACTTCTTGATGAGCGGGAGCTCGGCCAGCCAGCCCTCGACATCAACCTTCAACAAGAGGTCGAGGTCGGCCTTCGGAATGTCAAGGCCGTCGAGGTCGAGCGCGCCCGTCCCGGGCACCCTCCCGATCGCCGTATCCACCGCCTGGCCCTTTCCGCTCACCCGCTCGAAGACCCACTTCAGCACGCGGCTGTTCTCGCCGTAGCCCGGCCAGATGAAATGGCCGGCCTCGTCCTGGCGGAACCAGTTGACGTAATAGAGCTTCGGCAGCCGCGACTCGTCGTGCGTGGCCCCGATCTTCAGCCAGTGCGCAAAGTAGTCGCCCATGTGGTAGCCGCAGAACGGCAGCATGGCGAACGGATCACGGCGCAGCTGACCGACCTTGCCCGCCGCTGCCGCCGTCGTCTCGCTCCCCATGATCGAGCCGAGGAACGTCCCGTGCTGCCAGTTGAACGCCTCGGTCACGAGTGGCACCACGCTGGCGCGCCGGCCGCCGAAGAGCATCGCCGAGATCGGCACACCCTTCGGATCTTCCCACTCGGGGGCGATCACCGGGCACTGCCGCGCGGGCGCCGTGAAGCGGGCGTTCGGGTGTGACGCCTTCCGGCCGCAGCCCGGCTGCCAGGGTCGCCGCAGCCAGTCCATCAGGGCCGGGGGCTCCTTGGCGGTCATCTGCTCCCACCACACGTCGCCCTCGGGCGTGATCGCGCAGTTGGTGAAGATCGAATTCCCGGTCAGCGACAGCAGCGCGTTCGGGTTCGACTTCATGCTGGTGCCGGGGGCGACGCCGAAGAAGCCGGCTTCGGGATTGATCGCGTAGAGCCGGCCGTCGGGGCCGAACTTCATCCACGCGATGTCGTCGCCGATCGTCTCGACCTTCCACCCCGGCACCGTCGGCACGAGCATGGCGAGGTTGGTCTTGCCGCACGCCGAGGGGAACGCGCCCGTGATGTAACGAACGTCGCCCTCGGGGCTCGTCAGCTTGAGGATGAGCATGTGCTCGGCAAGCCAGCCCTCGTCGCGCGCCTGCACCGACGCGATCCGCAGCGCGTGGCACTTCTTCCCGAGCAGCGCGTTGCCGCCGTAGCCCGACCCGAACGACCAGATCTCGCGCGTCTCGGGGAAGTGGCAGATGTACTTGTTGTCCGCGTTGCACGGCCAGGGGGAGTCGGCGCTGGTGCCCTCGATCGGCGCGCCAACCGAGTGCAGCCCCTTCACGAACTCACCGGTCGCGCCCAGCACGTCCAGCACCCTCGAGCCGACGCGCGTCATGATGTGCATGTTCGCGACGACGTACGGCGAGTCGGTCAGCTCGATCCCGATCTTGGCGATTGGGGACCCGATGGGGCCCATGCTGTACGGGATCACGTAGAGGGTGCGGCCCTTCATCGACCCGGTGAAGAGGCGGGTCAGCGTGCCCTTCATCTCGTCCGGGTCGGCCCAGTTGTTCGTCGGCCCCGCGTCGTCCTTGCGGCGCGAGCAGATGAACGTGCGGTCCTCGACGCGGGCCACGTCGGCCGGGTCCGACCGGACGTAGATGCTGTTCGGGCGGACGGGATCGAGCGGCATCGCCGTGCCCGCCTGGATCATCAGGCGCAGCATGCGCTGGTATTCCTCCGCCGAGCCGTCGCACCAGTAAACCTGGTCGGGCTGACAGAGGGCCGCCACCTGGTTGACCCAGTGGCGAGATGTTCGTGCCTGGTCATCGACACTCCTTGGGTTGGGGGGCTAGTCCAACGGGGCAGAAAGCTCTACGGAGGAAGCCGCACGAATATCTTATCAAGGCTCTCGGCTCTAGGCTCCAGGCTTTAGGAAAAGCGCAGAGTTCACCCAAGAGCCGTGAAAGGCCCAGAGCCCAAAGCCTAAAGCCTAAAGCCCAAAGCCCAAAGCCTAAAGCCTAAAGCCTAAAGCCTATCCGCACCCGCTCCATCGGGATCTGGGCCGCGATCGAGATTGTCATCAGGAGGGCCGCGGAGAGGAAAAACGAAAACACCTTGCCTTCGACGAGCGGCGTTCGTAGCATGGCGCGGTATTTTGCCCCCTTCGCACCCCGGAAAGGAAGACGTCGATGCGCACTCATCCCGTCGTAAGCGACTGGCGGGCATCCTCCGCGCTTCGAGGCCTGGCGTCGTTCGCGATCGTGGCTCTCTCGCTCGCGTGGCTGCCGGCCTGCGCCGCCAAGAAGCCAGCCGAGCTTGCCAAGCCGGCCGCGGCGCCCGCGAAGGCCGCGCCGGCGGCTGTTTCTCCGACGCCGGCCGCGCCAGCAACGACCGCGCCGGCAGCCGTTCCCGCATCCGGGGCCGCCCCCGCTGCCCCGCGACCTCCGGCGCCCGCGCCGCTCGTGGGCCATGTCACGCGGGCAGACCTCGAAGGCTATGTCACCTGGAAGGCACTGCGCGCCCAGGACTATGTCCCGGACGCGTCGGCGATCAAGACGATCGCCGAGCGGGGTGCACAGGTCACCGTCGTCGCCATCGTGGCGACCTGGTGTCCGGACAGCAAGCGCGAGGTCCCGCGCTTTCTCAAGATCGCCGATCTCGCCCGCTTCCCGCTGGAACGCGTGACGATGGTGGCGGTGGACCGGACGAAGAAGGACGCGGAGGGGCTGACCGAGCAGCACGCGATCACGCGCGTGCCGACGTTCGTGTTCTTCCGCGACGGCCGTGAGATCGGCCGCGTCACCGAAAAGGCAGTGACCACGCTCGAGAACGACATCGCGACGATTCTATCGAAGTAGCAAGGGACTTCAGTCCCGTGTCAGCAGGCGGTATTCAGTAGGCAGTACGCAGTGTGACTCCTTGGGGCGTGTCTCAACTGCCTACCGCCTACTGCCTGCTGCATACTCCTCTTTCAGTTCACCTGGAGGCTTCATGGCTCGTTCGTTCACGCGGCAGGCAGTGCTCCTCGCGTTCCTCCTCGTTCCCCTCCCGCTCTTCGCGCAGGCCCAACCCGCCGCCGCCCCGGTCGCGCCGGCCGCCGCGGTCAAGGCGCCGGCCTCGTGGGCCGACGAGATCATCAAGAAGGAAGGCTACGTCACCCCGCCGGCGGAGCTCGCCGAGGCGGTGCTGGCGCCGCGGCACCAGGTGGTGTCGCTCGCCAATCCGAGCCCCGACAAGAAGTGGTTCCTGTCACAGGTGGGCGATGGCCCGGTGCCGATGACCGTCTTCTCGAAGCCATTCCACGAGCTTGGCGGCGTGTTCGTCGACTTCAAGGCGAACCGCGCTCGATCGCTCACCATCAGCAACGGCGTGGGCATCCAGGTCGATCTCGGCGGCGGACGGGACGAAGAAGACCGTAGCCGTGCCGCCCAACGCGCGGGTGTCCAACGCCGACCTGGTCACCCGACGGCAGGGCCGTCGCGTATTTCGTCCACACGCCGGACAGCGACGCACATCTGGGTCACCGATCTGGCGACGAACACGCCACGCCAGGTGACGCCGCGGCCGGTGCTCGCCACGCTGGTGACGCACGTTCGACTTCACGAACGACGGCAAGCAGATCGCGACCGTGCTGGTGCCCGACAACCGGGCCGCTGCCGCCGGTTGCGCCAATCGCCCCCATGGGGCCGCAGGTGAAGGTCCACGACGAGCAGGAGAAGAACCGCCTCCGCACCTTCCCGAGCCTGATGTCCACGCCGCACGAGTTCGCGCTGCTCGAGTGGCACGCGACCGGGCAGCTGGCGCTGGTGGACGTCCAGGCCGCGACGGCCAAGGACGGAAAGGCGCGGCCCGTGAAGAGCGGGGCGATCCCGGGCTGAAGAAGATCGGCCAGCCGGCGATGATTCGGGCGCTCGACGTCTCGCCGGACGGGAAGTACGTCCGGGTGACGCGAATGACCAAGCCGTTCTCGTACATCGTTCCCGCGAGCAACTTCGGGTCGGTCGAGGAAGTGTGGGATCTCGAGGGAAAGGTGCTCGCGAAGGTGACGGACCGTGCGCTCAACCTCGGCGCGCAGGACGATACGCAGCCGCCTGATCCCGCGGCGGGCCCGGGCGGGGGCGGCGCGGCGCAGCAGGGGCGCCGCGAGATCGCGTGGCGGGAAGATGGGCAGGGCTTGACCTTCCTGGAGCAGGAACTTCCGCCCGTGGCCGACATCGCGCCGGGCGCCGGCGCGCGGGCCGGCGGTGAGCGGCGGGACCGGCGGGCGGGGAGGGCAGCGTGGCGGCGACCAGGCCACCGGCGGCCGAGGCCGAGGCGCAGCGCAGCGCAAGGACCGCCTGTACCAGTGGCTCCCGCCCTTCGATGAGAAGACGCTGAAAGTCGTCTACGAGAACGCCACGCGCATGTCGAACCACCGGTTCTCGCCCGACATGCAGGTCCTGTTCTTCCGGGAGACCAGCGGGCAGGAAACGACCGAGCTGGCCGTCTACCTGAGCGAGCCGTCGCAGCGCTACACGCTCGCCAAGTTCCGGACCGACGACCCGGCGGCGAACCCGGGCGCGATCGTCGCGCTTCGCGGCGGTGGCGGCGGCCGCGGAGGGGCAGGGGCGGCGGCGGCCGGCGGCGGGCGCGGCGGCTGCTCTGGTCCCGGCGGCGGCCTCGTCATGCTGTCGGCCGACAAGACGAGCGTCTTCTACCAGGGCACGCTGAACGACAAGAACCCCGACCTGGTCGGCCCGAAGACGTTCATCGACAGGGTCGCCATCAAGACCGGCGAGAAGAAGCGGCTCTACGAGAGCGACAACAAGGAGCTCTACGAGACGGTGAGTCTCGTCATCGATCCCGAGTCGAGCCGCTTCGTGGTGGAGCGCCAGTCGCCCACGCAGGTGCCGCAGTTCTTCGCGGTGGACGGCAGCACCCGGAAGCAGTTGACGGAGAACAAGGACCTCTTCCCCGACCTGACCGGTGCCGAGAAGCGCCGCGTCATGGTGGAGCGGGCTGACGGCTTCCGGTTCCCGATCTACGTGATGCTGCCGCCCGGACTACCAGAAGGGCACCCGGCTGCCGGCGCTCTTCTGGTTCTACCCGCGCGAGTACACGGACCAGACGGCCATCGATCGCCCGGATCGCGCGTTCAACAAGAACGCGTTCCCGACCTTCGGCACCCGCTCGATGCAGTTCTTCGTGCGGCTGGGCTACGCGGTGGTCATCGACACGCCCGGCGCCCTCCCGATCGTCGGGCCGGACGGGCAGCAGAACAACAACTACGTGAACGACCTGCGCAACAGCCTGGCGGCCGTGATCGACGAGCTCGACGGCGAAGGCATCATCGATCGCACGCGCCTCGCGATCGGCGGCCACAGCTACGGCGCGTTCACCACGGTGAATGCGATGGTGCACACGCCGTTCTTCAAGGCGGGCATCGCGGGCGACGGCGCGTACAACCGGACGCTCACGCCGATGGCGTTCCAGAGCGAGCGGCGCGACCTGTGGGAGGCGCCGAACGTGTACCTCGGCATGTCGCCGTTCCTCTATGCCAACAACCTGACCGGCGCGCTGCTCATGTATCACGGGCTTGGCGACCAGAACGTCGGCACCGACCCGACCAACTCGATGCGGCTCTTCCACGCGCTGAACGGGCTGGGCAAGACGACCGCGCTCTACCTCTACCCGTTGGAGGATCACGGCCCGGCGTCGAAGGAGACGCTGCTCGACCTGTGGGCGCGCTGGGCGGCCTGGCTCGACAAGTACGTCAAGAACGCGCCGAAGGCTGCCGCCGTGACGCCGGCCGCAGGGCAATGACCCGGCGGGACGGGTCAACGGAAAACCCTGTCCCCTCCTGAAAGGCAGTGCCATGTCCACGCGCACGACTCCCGTTTCCGGCCGCGCTCTCGCCTGGCTCGCCGTTCCGCTCGTCGCTGCCGCGATCGCGGCCCAGCAGGCGCCGCCCGATCGAACGAAGATGCTGCGGTCGCCGAGCGTGAGCGCCACGCACATCGCGTTTGCCTACGCGAACAACATCTGGGTGGTCGAGCGGTCGGGAGGCCTGGCGCGGCGGCTCACGAGCTTCCAGGGCCAGACCTCCAACCCGCACTTCTCGCCGGACGGCCGCTGGATCGCCTTCAGCGGGGAGTACGCGGGGAATGCCGACGTGTACGTGGTGGCGGCGACGGGCGGCGAGCCGAAACGGCTCACGTGGCACCCGGGCGCCGACGCCGTGCAGGGCTGGGCGCCGGACGGCAAGCGCATCCTCTTCACGTCGGGCCGCGCCACCTGGGCGCCGAGCGGCGCGCCCCGCTTCTGGACGGTGCCGATCGAGGGCGGCGTCGAGGAGCCGCTGCCGCTCCCCCGCGGGTACCAGGGGAAGCTGTCCGCCGACGGCGGGCGCATCGCCTACCGGATGAACAACTCCTGGGACGAGGAGCGCCGCAACTACAAGGGCGGTCAGAACCGGCCGATCTGGATCGTCGATCTGAAGACCTACGACCTGGTGACGCCACCGTGGACCGATTCGAAGGACATGGACCCCGCGTGGGTGGGCGACACCGTCTACTTCATCTCGGATCGCGACGGCGTCGCGAACGTCTGGTCGTACGAGACGGGCGCGAAGAAGCTCGCGCAGGTGACGAGGTTCACCGATTTCGACGTCAAGACGCTGGACAGCGGCGCGGGCGCCGTGGTGTTCGAGCAGGCGGGCGAGATCCACGAACTCGATCCGAAGACGGGCCGGGAGCACGTCGTGCCCATCACCGCGGCGGGTGACTTCCCCTGGATGATGCCTCGGTGGGAGGACGTGACCAGCCGGATGACGAACATCGCGCTGTCCGCGACGGGCAAGCGCGTGGTGGTCGAGGCGCGCGGCGAGATCTTCACGATTCCTGCCGAGAAGGGCGACGTCCGCAACCTGACCAACTCGAGCGCGTCCGCCGAGCGCGACCCGGCGTGGTCGCCTGACGGCAAGTCCGTCTCGTGGTTCAGCGACAAGTCCGGCGAGTACAAGCTGGTGATTGCCGAACAGGATGCGCTCAAGCCACCGCGCGAGATCGCGGTCGGCCCGAAGCCCACCCACTACTACACGCCCTCCTGGTCGCCCGATTCGAAGAAGATCCTCTTCACCGACACCAACCTCCAGGTGTGGGTCGTCGACGTCGAGAGCGGCATGGCGAAGGTGGTCGGCAACGACCCGTGGATGGTGCCCAGGCGGACGGTGAACCCGGTTTGGAGCCCGGACTCGAAGTGGGTGGCCTATGCGAGCCACCTCAATACCCTCTACCGCGCCATCTTCGTCAGCCACGTCGAGACCGGCGAGACCAAGCAGGTGACCGACGGCTTGTCCGACGCCTGGTTCCCGGCGTGGGACGCCAGCGGCAAGTACCTCTGGTTTCTCGCGTCCACCGACCTGGGGCTCGCGTCGCAGTGGCTCGACATGACGTCGTACGACCGGACGGAGACCTTCGGCCTCTATCTCGCCGTGCTCAAGAAGAGCGAGCCGAGCCCGCTGCTGCCGGAGAGCGATGAGGACAAGGGCATCGGCGCCGCGCCGGATCGCGAGAACCCCGACCAGCCGATCCCCGACAGCCAGAAGCCGGCCACCCCGCCGCGAGGCGGGCGTGGTGGCGAGCCGGCGGGCGGGGCTCCGGAGACTGGCAAGGCCGACGCTGCGCAGGGCGAGAAGCCCGATCGCGCGCCGAAGAAGCCGATCACCGTGCAGATCGATTTCGACGGACTCCCCAAGCGGATCCTCTCCGTGCAGGGCGTGCCCGAGCGGCCCTATTCGTTCCTGAAGGCTGGCGCCAACGGCACGGTCTTCTACCTCGAGGCGCCGGCCGGCCCAGCGCGGCCGGGTGAGCCGGGCGGCAGCACGCTGCACCGCTATCGACTCAGCGACCGCAAGGCGGCGCCATTCGTGACCGGCGTCGCCGAGTACTCGGTGAGCGCCGACGGCAAGAAACTGCTGTACCGCGCGGCGGGCGCTGGCGGCGCGGCACCGGGCGGCGCGGGACGCGGGGGCGCGGGCGGCGGCCCCAGCCTGTTCCTGGTGGATGCCGACAAGGCGGCGCCGCAGGCCGGGCAGGGCCGCCTCGCGGCGACGCTCAGGATGTACCTCGAGCCGAAGGCGGAGTTCCGGCAGATCTTCGACGAAGGCTGGCGCAACCAGCGCGACTATCTCTACGTGCCGAACATGCACGGCTCCGACTGGCCGAAGATGAAGACGATGTATGGCGCGTTCCTGCCGTACGTCAACCACCGCGCCGACCTCAATTACCTGCTCGACATGATGGGCGCCGAGGTGGCCATCGGGCACTCGTACGTGCGCGGCGGCGACATGCCGGAGGTGCCGCCCTCGCCGGGCGGCCTGCTCGGGGCAGACTTCATCATCGACAACGGGCGCTACAAGATCGCGCGCATTTACGACAACGAAAACTGGAACCCGGACCTCCGCGCGCCGCTGTCCGCACCGGGGGTGGACGTGTCGGTGGGCGATTACGTGCTCAGGATCAACGGCGTCGAGCTCAGGGCGCCCGACAACATTCACCGCCTGCTCGACGGCACGGCGAACCGTCAGACGGTGCTGGCGGTCAACAGCAAGCCGGTGCTCGAGGGCGCGCGCCAGGTGACGGTGGTCCCGGTGGCCAGCGAGCAGGGGCTGCGCACGCGCGCGTGGGTGGAGGCGAACCGCCGCCTGGTGGACAAGCTCTCCAACGGGCAGCTGGGCTACGTCTACCTTCCCAACACCGGGCAGCCCGGTTACACCAGCTTCAACCGCTACTACTTCGCGCAGCAGGACAAGAAGGGCGTCGTCGTGGACGAACGGTTCAATGGCGGCGGGTCGGCGGCCGACTACATCATCGAGGTCCTGCAGCGC
This sequence comes from uncultured Acidobacteriota bacterium, assembly GCA_963724775.1. GTDB lineage: Bacteria > Acidobacteriota > Vicinamibacteria > Vicinamibacterales > Fen-181 > CAVRWB01. Next base: position 375,058 of record CAVRWB010000001.1, on the reverse strand, counting down.
GACTTCGACGGCTACTTCAACAACGTCGCGGGCGAGCGGACGCCGTTCACCAGTCCCTCCGCCGGGATCTGGGGCCCGAAGGTGATGATCATCAACGAGATGGCCGGCTCGGGCGGCGACTTGATGCCGTACATGTTCAAGCGGCGGAAGGTCGGGCCGCTGGTCGGCAAGCGGACGTGGGGCGGCCTCGTGCACACGGCGGACACGCCGGGGTTCGTGGATGGCGGCTCGATGATCGCGCCGCGGGGCGGCTTCTTCACGCGCGACGGCAAGTGGGCCGTCGAGAACGAGGGCGTGGGACCGGACATCGACGTCGAGAACACGCCCAAGGAAGTGATCGCCGGCGGCGACCCCCAACTGGAACGCGCGGTCCAGGAGGCGATGCGGCTGCTGAAGGAGAAGCCGCTCGACCGGCTCACGAAGGAACCGCCCTCGCCGACGTGGGGGAAACGGAAGTAGGACAGGCGTCTCGCCTGTCAACGGAGTTGGGGAAACGGACGTAGGACAGGCGTCTCGCCTGTCAACGGAGTTGGGGAAACGGACGTAGGACAGGCGTCTCGCCTGTCAATGAACCACGGAAACAGAAAAACGGAAGCGAGTATGCACCTGCGTTCCTTCGCGTGGCTTGGCCTGGTCCTCGTCGCCGCTCCGTCGTTTGCGCAGACCGCCAAGCACCCGCTCAAGCTCGACGACATCGCGCGCTTCCGGGAGGTGCGCGACCCGCAGTGCTCGCCGGAGGGCAAGTACGTTGCCTACGTGGTCTCCGCCATCGACGTGAAGGAAGACAAGAGCGTCTCCCACGTCTGGATGATCGGCATCGACGGCCAGAACGACCGCCAGGTCACGTCCAGCCAGGACAGCGAGTCGTCGCCGCGATGGAGCCCGGACGGGAAGTACCTGTCGTTCACCTCGTCCCGGCCCGGTCCGGCGAAGGGCAACCAGGTGTGGCTCCTCGACCGCAGCGGCGGCGAGGCGTTTCAGTTGACCGACGTCAAGGGACGCCTCCAAGGCTACGAGTGGTCGCCCGACGCCAAGCGGCTGGCGCTCGTCATCGCGCGACCCCGATCCCGATGCCGATCCGTCGGGTTCGGCGACTTCCGCGGATGGCGGCAGCGCGCGGCCGAAGGCGCCCAAGCCCATCGTCATCGACCGCTACAATACAAACAGGACGGCCAGGGCTACCTGCTGTCAGGCCGTCACACCTACATCTACCTGTTCGACATCGCCACGAAGAAGCTGGAGCGGCTGACGAATGGCAAGTGGGACGAATCGTCGCCGTCCTGGTCGCCGGACGGCGGCCGGATCGCCTTCATGAGCAACCACGGCGAGGACCCCGACCGCGAGCCGTCCAGCCAGCTGTTCGTCGCCGACGCGAAGCCGGGGTCGGCGGAGAAGGCCCTGACGCGGCGCGGCGAGCCGCGGCGGCCGCGTCGCGTCCCGAGTGGAGCCCGGACGGCAAGTCGATCGCGTTCGTCGAAGGCGACGAGAAGAAGTACGGCGCCTACAGCATGGAGCACCTGGCGCTCGTGCCGAGCGACGGCAGCGGTGCGCCGGTGCGCGTGAAGGCTGTCGAAGACCTTGACCGCGGCGTGTCTCCGCCCCGCTTCACCGCCGATGGAACGGGGATCGCCTTCACGGTCACCGACGACCGGTCCGTCTACCCGGCGCGCGTGAGGGTGGGCGGCGGCGCGGTGGAGCGCCTGTTGGCTCCGCCCATCGTGGTGTCGTCGTGGACCGCTTCACGAGAGGCGGCCTCGCCCGGCGCCTCGCTGCCTGCCTGCTCAGCGGCCATCTCGGGCGGCGACAGCAAGTACTCCGAGGTCTACGCGCTCGACCCGGGTGGCGTTGCGCCAGCTCACGCACCAGAACGACGCGCTGTTCGCGGAGCTGATCGTCGGGCCCACCGAGGAGGTCGCGTTCAAGAGCAAGGACGGCACGGAGGTGCACGGCCTGCTCACGAAGCCCGTCGGCTACGCGGCCGGCACGAAGATGCCCGCTGCTGCTTCGGATCCACGGCGGCCCGAACGGCCAGGACCAGCACGCTTCGAGCACCGAGCGGCAGTGGTTCGCCGCCAACGGCTACGCCGTGCTCGCCATCAACTACCGCGGCAGCTCCGGGCGCGGCGCAGAAGTTCTCGCGCGCGATCTTCGCCGACTGGGGCCACTACGAAGTGGACGACCTCCTCGCTGGCGTCGATCACGTCGTCAAGATGGGCGTTGCGGATCCGAACCGGCTGGGCGTCGGCGGCTGGAGCTACGGCGGCATCCTCACCGACTACCTGATCGCCAGTGACACCCGCTTCAAGGCCGCGACGAGCGGCGCCGGCACGGCCTTCACCGTCGCCTTCTACGGCACCGACCAGTACATCATCCAATACGACTACGAGATCGGCCCGCCGTGGAACCCCAAGGCGTGGGAGACCTACCTGAAGATCTCGTACCCGTTCCTCCACGCCGATCGCATCAAGCACGCCGACGCTGTTCCTCGGCGGCGAGCGAGACTTCAACGTGCCGGTCCAGGGCAGCCAGCAGATGTACCAGGCGCTGCGCAGCCTCGGCGTCGACACGCAGCTGGTGATCTACCCGAACGAGAACCACGGCATCACGCGCCCGAGCTACGTGCGGGACCGGTACGAGCGCTACCTGGCGTGGTACGACAGATACACTGAAGAAGCCCGACGGGAAATAGGCTCAGGGCTCAGGGCTTTGGGCTCAGGACGAAGGCTGAGGCCATGAGCCTTAAGCCTTAAGCCTCAAGCTTCACCCTAGACGTTCGTCACCATCCCGGCGGGCCGGTGCGGTTCGGTTGCTTCGGGTCGGGAATCCGGCGTTGGCGGGGCCAGCCGCCGCGCAACGAGCGCGCTGGCGGCCAGGCCGACGAGCATCGCGACGGCCGCGACGAGGATGAGCGTGAGGACGATGCGGGTGCGCGTCATGTGGCGCCTCTTCGAAGCTTAGACGGCGAGAGGCGGCGATCGGTGCCGAAAGAAGTGTGAAGAGAGTGTGACGGGAGGCGGTGTGCGAAGAACGACAAGTGCAATCGCAGTCTTCCTGCTCGCCGCGGCAGCCGGGGCGGGGCGGGCGTCGGCACAGACACCGGCGCCGGAGGCCCGGTGGTTCAAGGGCAATACCCACACGCACACCCTCAACAGCGACGGCGACAGCACGCCAGAGGACGTCGCGCGCTGGTACCGCGAGCAGCGGTACCATTTCCTGGTCCTGACCGACCACAATTTCGTGACGCCCGTCGAGGGCCTCAATGCCGTCCTCGCCGCGGAGGGCCGGTTCCTGTTGATCGCGGGCGAGGAGATCACCGACCGCGCGGGGGACAAGCCCGTGCACGTGAACGCCCTCGGCGCCTCACGCGTCGTGGCTCCGTCCGGGGGTGGGGCGCCGGGCGACGTGCTCCAGGCCGACATCGAGGCGGCCCGTTCATCCGGAGGGCTTCCGCAGGTCAACCACCCGAACTTCGGCTGGGCGCTCGCTCCAACAGACCTCCTGCAGGGAAAGGGCGTGCACCTGCTGGAGATCTTCAACGGGCACCCGCAGGTGAACAACGGCGGCGGCGGCGGCGCGCCTTCCGCCGAGGCGCTGTGGGACGACCTGCTCTCCGCCGGCCGAACCGTCTTCGCGGTGGCGAGCGACGACATGCACGACCTGAAACGGCCGGGCGTGCGCCAGGCAGCCGGGCCCGGACGGGGGTGGGTGATGGTGCGAGCACCTCGCCTGGCCGCCGCGGACATCCTGGCCGCCCTGGAGCGCGGTGATTTCTACTCCAGCACCGGCGTCGAGCTGCGGGACGTCCAGGCGACGAGTGCGGCCATCAGCCTCAGCGTGCGTGAGCAGGGGACGACGAGGTTCAGGACGGAGTTCATCGGCAAAGGCGGGCGTGTCGTGAAGACGGTGGACGGCACGAGCGCGAGCTACCAGTGCGCCGGCGACGAGGGCTACGTGCGCGCCCGCGTCACCGATTCCAATGGCCTCCTGGCCTGGACGCAGCCAGTGCGAGTCGGCACGCCGCAGCGGGGCGCCCGATGACGACCGCGGTCGGCGGCCCTCGGGCTCCGTGGTGCACCCGCGTCACGCCGGTGGGGTGGGCGGCGGTCATCGCGGGCCTCGCGATCGCGCAGGCGGGCGTCCTCTTCGCGATGGGCCGGCTGCCGATCTGCAAGTGCGGCTACGTCAAGCTGTGGCACGGCATCGTCCAGAGTTCCGAGAACTCGCAGCACATCGCCGACTGGTACACCTTCTCCCACATCATCCACGGCTTCGTGTTCTACTGGCTGCTCACGCGGTTCGCCAGGCGCCTGCCGCTCGGCCTGCGGGCGGCACTGGCGGTGGGCCTCGAGATCGCCTGGGAGATCCTCGAGAACAGCCCGGTCATCATCAACCGATATCGGGCAGCGACGATCTCGTTCGACTACTACGGCGACACCATCCTCAATTCCGTCTGCGACGTGATGGCCTGCCTGCTCGGCTTCTTCGTCGCGCGCCACCTTCCTGTTGCCGTCACGATTGGCCTCGTCGTCGCGATGGAACTGTTTGTCGGCTATTGCATCCGCGACAACCTGACGCTGAACGTGATCATGCTGCTGTACCCGCTCGACCCGATCCGCGCCTGGCAGGCGGGCGGGTGATGCGCGAGGAAATCGCAAACAGCGTCACGCACGGCCTCGGCGCCGGCCTGGCGATTGGCGCGCTGGCGCTCCTGGTCACGCTGGCCGCCATCCACGGCACGGCGGCGCACGTCGTCGGCTGCGCGGCGTTCGGGGGAACCCTGGTCGTTCTCTACACGGCCTCGACGCTCTATCACAGCATCACCCACGCTGGCGCCAAGCGCGTGCTCCAGGTGCTCGACCACTCGGCAATCTACCTGCTGATCGCCGGCACGTACACGCCATTCATGCTCGTCAGCCTCCGCGGCCCGCGCGGCTGGTTTCTGCTGGCCGTCGTCTGGTCTGCCGCCGCGGCGGGCATCGTCCTCTGCAGCACGGTCGGGCGGCGTGCGCACACGATCTCGGTCGTCCTGTACATTCTCATGGGCTGGATCGCGGTCGTCGTGTTCCGGCCGCTCGCGGCGAGCCTCGGCCCGTGGGGCATGGCGTTGGTCGTTGGCGGCGGACTCTTCTACACGGTCGGCGTCGCGTTCTACGCGTGGCGGCGGCTGCCGTACCACCACGCGATCTGGCATCTCTTCGTGCTGGCCGGCAGCGGCCTCCACGTCGCCGCCGTGCTCCGGCATGTGATTCCGAACTAGGAACGGAGAACTGAGAACGTGAACGAACGTCGAGAACGTCGAACGTCGAACGTAGAACTGAGAACGTAGAACTGAGAAACAGAGAACACGAAGACAAAAACGGAAAAAAGAGAATGCTCGAGACTGTCATGAACGTCTGCGCCAGGCGGGCTGGCGTCATCACCGTGCTGTTGATCCTGTTTCATGCGCCCTGCGCCTTGGCGCAGGAGGCACCCGAGTACGGGCCGGCGAAAGGCACGCTCGTCATCGTCGGGGGTGGGAACCTCGAGGGAACGGGCATCATCGAGAAGTTCATCGAGCTGGCAGGCGGTCGCGACAAGCAGTTCGTCATCGTGCCCACGGCCGGTGGGAACAAGAACGCCGACGGCACGCTGAAGGTGTACGACGAGGCTGAGGTGACTGCGCCCTGGCTGAAGCGGGGGCTGACGCACGTGCGGATGCTGCACACGGCCGACCCGAAGGTCGCCGACACCGAGGCGTTTGCAGGCGTGCTGCGCCAGGCCGACGCCGTCTGGTTCAACGGCGGGCGCCAGTGGAACATCGTCGATTCCTACATGAACACCGCAACGTACCGCGAGCTTCACGCGGTGCTCGCGCGCGGCGGCGTCATCGGTGGGAGTTCGGCCGGCGCGACGATCCAGGGCGACTACCTGGTGCGCGGAGCGGTGGCGGGGCCGCAGATCATGATGACGCCCGAGAAGGAGCACGAGCACGGCTTCAACTTCCTGCGCCGGGCCGCGATCGATCAACACATCAACACGCGCAACCGCTGGGACGACCTCATCCCGGTCATCCAGAAGCTGCCCGCGCTGCTCGGCATCGGGCTCTCCGAGGGCACGGCCATCATCGTCAAGGGAGACCGGTTCGACGTGGCAGGGAAGTGGAAGGTCGCCGTCCACGACAACACGCGGCTGTACCAGCCCTGGGAGAAGCCGTACTTCGTGCTGGCGGCGGGCGACGTCTACAACATGAAGACGCGCAAGATCGAGAAGCTCGGGACCGGGGCCGCGCCCGGCCGCCCGGGGCAGCCCGACCGCGAGGACTGACGGGCGTCACGGCTCGTCATCACCACCACCGTGGCGCGGGAGTATAGTAGCGGCATCCATGAGCGCCGATGCCCTCTCGGTCCGCCGCCTCGGCGATCGCCTGCTCCTCGACGCCGTGGATGCGGCGGTCGCGGAGGCCGCGCGGCGTGCGGGACCGTGGTGCGCGTGCCGCGTCGGGTGCACCGAGTGCTGCCACGGGCCGTTCCCCATCAACGCGCTCGACGCCTGGAGGCTCCGCGAGGGGTTGCAGGCGCTGCGGGATGTCGATCCGGCGCGGGCGGGCGTGGTGCAGGCCAGGGCGCGGCGGGCCGTCGAGGACCTGGCCGACGCCTTTCCCGGCGACCCGGACACCGGCGAACTGGCAGGCGACGAGCGCGCCGAGCAGGCGTTTTGGGAGCGGTTCGCGTCGATGCCGTGCCCGGCGCTGGATGGCGAGACGGGCGCGTGCGAGTTGTACGAGTCGCGCCCGGTCAGCTGTCGAACCTACGGCCCTCCGATCCGGTTCGGCGCCCAGGCTCTGCCACCCTGCCGGCTGTGGTTCGCCGGAGCGCCCGCCGGCGCGGTCGAGCACGCGCGCGTCGAGCCAGACCCCGACGATCAAGAGCGAGCGCTCTTGGAGATGGCGATTGAACAGGGGAACCGAGGCGACACCATCGTCGCCTTCGCGCTGACGTAGGGGCGGGCCTCGTGCCCGCCGTTTCTCACTCTGCGCCGAGCCGCAGCGCCATCATCGTCGCGTCGTCCGGCTGTTCCGCCTGCCCGCGGAACGCGCGAAGCGCCGACTCGACCCGCTCGAGTACGTCGTCCACGCCAGTGGGCTGGTCCGCCCGTTGCGCCAGCACCGCCTCGAGGCGCTCGCTCCCGAACATCTCACCGGACTCGTTCTCGGCGTCGAGGATGCCGTCCGTGTAGAAGAAGAGGACATCGCCGAGCGGCAAGTCGGTGGTGCGTTCGTCGTAGGCCCCGCCGGGCAGCAGGCCGAGGGGCCGCCCCGTCGAGGACATGGCCTCGATCCCCGCCGTCCGCCTGAGGATGAACTGCGTGTTGTGCCCGGCGTTCACGTAGCGCATGACGCGCGTCCGCGGGTCGACGATTCCGACAAACAGCGTGAGGTAGACTTCCGGCGGCGTGTTCGCGTACAGATCGCGATCCAGGTCGCCGGCCAGCCGCGCGAGATCCTGTTCCCGCGGCAGGCGGGCGCGCAGCGTGGCCTGGACGTTGGCCATCAGGAGCGCGGCACCGACGCCCTTCCCGGACACGTCGCCCACCAGCACCGCGATCTCGCCCGCTGGCAGCACGAAGTAGTTGAAGAAGTCGCCGCCGACCTCGCGCGCGGGAATGGAGACGCCCTTCACCTCGGCGAGCCCGAGGCGGAGCGGCCCGCGCGGCAGCAGGTCGTTCTGGATCTGCCGGCACAGCTCCAGCTCGCGCTTCAGACGTTCCTGCTGGACGACCAGCTTCTCGTGCCGGGCGAGGTCCTCGGCCATCTGGTTGAACGCGGCCGCCAGGCGTCCGAACTCGTCGGTCGATCGCACGGGCACCCGGGTGGACAAGTCTCCGTGCGCGACTGCCTGCACGCCCTGCATCAGCGTGCGGAGATTCCGCGTCATACCGCCGGCGAGCGGCACGCTCGCGAAGAACACGACGACGATGAGGCCGAAGCCCACGGCGAAGTTGCGAACCGAAACCGTTCGCAGCTCCCGCAGCTCGTTGCCGACCGGCCGCGCGGTGCCGAACGTCATGTCGCCCGGGCCCTTACGGGTCACGACGACCCAGTCGCCGGCGGACCGCACGATGGCGCCTTCCTTGGGAATCGCACCGGCGTTGCGCAGCGCGGCCACGGTGGGCTTGTCTGCGTCCCGCGTGTGGATCGCGCCGCTGTCATCGATGGCAAACGCCACCTCGCCCTCGTCGCGCCGGTTCGGCGGCAGGATGGCGCGGAACAGCCGCGGCATGTTCAGTCGTGCGTGGATGCGCCCCACCTCCTGCCCGTCGCGGCGAACCGTGGAGTTCACGTCCGCGCCCTTCAGCTCCGTGGTGGCCTTCGGCCGGCCGGCCGCCGGGGCCTTCCCTCCGCTTGTCCGGCCCGCCGCATCCGCCGCCTGCGCCCGGCCGCGCTCCTCCGTGCCCCGGCCAACTTCGGACCGGAGTCGCGCGGCCTCGCGCTCGAGCGCCTGCGCCTGCCGCGTGAGCCGGAGCACCTCCTCACCGCTGGCAGCCAGAGGTCGCTGCCTGGCCGATCCGCTCCTGCATCGTCTTCGACCACGCGCCGACGTCGAACTGCGCCGTTGCGCCGCTTGCCTGGGACGCCTGCATCGCCTTTTCGATGACGCGCGACATTTCCACCGACACCATCTCGCCCGCTCTCGCTCCCCGCGCAGCCGCCTGCTGCGATTCGGGGGGCACGCGAGCCGTCTGAGGGGCGTCGCCAGCGGCGCCGGCACCTGGCACCGGCGGTGCGGGCGGGACTGAGCGGGGTGCGCTGAGCGGGGCAGGGTGGCCGGGAGCTGGCGCCGGACCCGGTGCGCCGGGCCGGCCCGGCATCGCCGCCCGCCCTGGCATGATTTCCAGCGACTCGATCATCGGTGCCGCATCGCCGAGCACCACCGCGATGTGTCCGGCCATGTCCGGCGGCTGCGGCGCGGCCGGAGCGGGTGGAGCGCCCGCACGGGCGGGGGGGCGGGGACCGCCGGCGGATCCGCCGCCCGCCTGCCCGGGCGCTTCATCCGCCGCGACCTGCTCCTCGGGCATCGGCCAGACTCGGTCCATCCGCCGCTCGAGGTCGGTGGTCACCCATTCCATGCGGCGGCCCAATTCGGCCGCCATGCTCGCCGCCTGCTGTTCCGCCGCACGGCGAAGGGCGCGCTCGGACGAATAGTAGGAGAACAACGTGACCGCGGAGAGCGGGATGACGGCGATGGCGAAGAATGCGAGGGTCAGGCGTGAGCGTAGCGTCATAAAGGTGCCAGTGAAGCCGGACGGGCCCCAATTCTATGGACGCTTGAAGTGGTCGAACGGTTCGGGCTGGGCGTTACGCGACCGGCAGCCACGTGGCTCAGGTAGACGATTCGACCGGCCGCCCGGCGATGGGGCGCCGCCAGACGGTGAGCATCGGTACCATTCGGCTCATGTCGACCGCCCTGCCCATCACGAACTGACCGCCCGCGCGACGCAGGCGGTAGAGCCCGAAGCAGTCTTTTCCGCCGACGCCGCACGCCGCGGCCCGCCCTTCGCCCGCCGCCTTGAAGCACTCCAGCCCGCAAGCGCGAGTGTCGTAGACGACGACGGGGTCGATTAGCACGGCCCCGGTCCAGTAGACGAGCGTGGCCTCGAGCACGTCCCTGAGCAGCCGGCGCAGGGCGGAGCCGGTGAGGCGACGCTCGATATGTGCGAGGAGGCAGAGGTCGAGATCCGAGTCGGCGCGCGCGCCGCCCCGCGGGCCCCGCGACCCGTACAGGAGGACGGCCTGCACGGCGGGATGGATGACCAACTGGGCAGACTGGAGCAGCCGATCGGTGTCGGGCAGGATCGTCGCGAGGTTCGGCTCGAAGCTGGAGATGACCGGCATAAGAGGCCTCCTCCGCGGCTCTCCTATTGTGCCAGCGGGTCAAAGGTATCGGGAACTTTTTTCCGTGCGCACGTTCTTACAGGAAAGACGTTCCCGATACCATCCCGGCTACCGAACCGGGTACTTCGGCTTGGACGGGAAGGCGAACGGCTTCTCCTTGATCTGCTTCTGCAGCAGTTCGATGGCCCGTTCGAGCTGCAGGTCGCGGCCGGCGAGGACCGAGGCCGGGTCGTTGTCGACGACGACGTCGGGATCGGCGCCGTGGCCTTCCACGAGCCACTGGCCCGACTCGCCGTAGAAGGCGTTGTTCGACTGCTCGACGGTGCCGTTGTCGATCGTCAGCTGGCGGTTGAGGATGCCGACCAGCCCGCCCCACGACGGCACACCGATCACGGTTCCGAGCTTGCGCGCCTTGAAGTGCTCGATGAACGCCTCGCCGTCCGAGCCGTTGAACTCGTTGGTGAGGACCGCAAGCGGCCCGGTCGTCGTCGAGCCGGGGTACCGGAAGGGCTCCATGTTGCGCAGGTTGTTGTAGGCGGTCATCTTCCGTTCGAGCTTGTCGATGAGAAAGTACTCGGTCCAGCCGCCGCCGTTGCCGCGCACGTCGATGATGAGGCCCTTCTTGTAGCGGAAGGCCCGCCAGAACTTGTCGAACTGGCCGACGTTAGCCGAACTCATCGCGGTGATGTGCATGTACCCGAGTTCGCCGTTCGACGCCGCCAGCACCTTGTTGACGTTGTCACTCAGCCACCGGTTGTACCGCAGGGTCGAGTCCGAGCGAATCGGTTCGACGTCGTAGGTGCGCGCACCGGCCAGCGTGGGCTTCGCGTTGACTGCGATCTTCACGCGCTGCCCGCGAATCACCTGGAGGTATTTGTACGGGTTCTCGCCGGGCTTCAACTCGTGGCCGTCGATGGCGACGAGATAGTCGCCTTCCTTGACATCCACGTCTGGCCGCCCGAGCGGCGACGTGAGGTCGCGGTTGAACTCGGTCGGGCCGAGGATCCGCGCGAACGTAAGGTGCCCGCTCGCGTCGGCCTTCAAGTCCGCGCCGAGCAGCCCCGGGTACGTGCTGACCGCGGGCACGCTGGAGGGTGCCATGTCGCCGCCGCCCACGTAGGTGTGGGACACGTTCAGCTCGCCGACCATCTGCGACAGCAGCCAGTTCAGCTCCGCGCGGGTCGAGAGCTCGGGGATCATCGCGCGGTAGCCGTCGGCCACCTTCTTCCACTCGCGGCCGTGCATGTTCGCGTCGTAGAAGAAGTCCCGGTACCAGCGCTAGGTGTCGTCGAAGAATCTGGGTCCACTCCTCGATCGGCCTCACGACGCACGACATGCGATCGAGCGACAGCCGGGTGCCGGCGGTCTTCGGGTTGGCGACCAGCTTGTCGAGGGCCGCGACCTGGTAGCCGCTCGCGCGGCGGAGGATCAGCTGCTCGCGATTCGCCGAGAGGCGCCAGTCGATCACCGTGGCGTCGAGCGTGACGTCCTTCTGCGCCGCCCATGTCGAACAGGTGCAGCGTCCACTTGTCGGCGCCGCCCGGCTTGAAGACCTCTTCGATCTCCGACTCGCCGAAGGTGTCGATCGACGCCCAGGTGACCGTGCCCTTGCCGGCCTTCAGGTAGAAGTAGTTGCCCGCGGGCACCGGCAGCGGGTAGGTGCGCGACGACAGGCCGGCGACGTCGATGCGGAAGCCGCTCTTGCCGTCGGCCTTGCCGCTCGTCGCGCGTCCCCGGCTCGAACGGCGGCTTCTGCCCCGCCTTCAGCTGCACGGCCATCACCTGCACGGGGTTCTCGATGACGTGGTTGTCCTCGAAGATGTCCATGCGCGTGTCGAAGTTGGAGTAGGAGAGGAAGTAGAGGTAGTCGCCGCTGGCGTCGAACGACGGGTTCATCTGTCGTAGAAGCCGCTCGGTGACGGGGAGGCTCTTGTTCTGCTCCAGGCTGTAGAGGAAGACCTGGTTGTTGCGGTTGAACTGCACGAAGGAGTAGGCCACCCACTTGCTGTCGGGCGACCACGAGTAGTCGCTCACCTCCCAGAAGAACTCGTCGTTCTTCATCTGGTTGGACGAGGCGATCTTCGTCGAGCTTCTTCGTCGCCACGTCGAGCCAGAAGATGGCGTAGTCCTTGTCGCCGAAGAGAATCTTCGTCCCGTCCGGCGACCATTCGAGGTGATAGACCAGCCGATCGAGCGTCGTCGTCATCGCCTCCCACGGCTTGTCGCCGGACGAATCGGTGACGTAGAGCTGGTACTCGCCCGTCTTGTCGGAGAAGAAGGCCACGCGCGTGCCGTCGGGCGACAGCTGCGGCAGCCGCTCCCTGGACGCCGGTCGTCTTCGTGAGGTTGAGCGTCGGCCGCGTTTCGTCCGACGGCACGAGGAAGATGTCGCCGCGGGCCTCGAAGACGGCCGTCTTGCCGTCGTTCGCGACGGCCATCGACTGGATCATAGTCGCGCGGGTTGACGGTGCGCGTCGCCCAGCCGCCAGCGGTCGCGTCGCCACGTCGACCGGCGACTTCTCGCGACTGGCCCGTGGCTGCGTCGAGGATGTCGAGGTGGCCGGCCTGCAGGAAGACGATTCGCTTGCCGTCGGTCGACGGCATCTGCACGTCGAAGTCCGCGAACGTTCGTGACCTGGTCGACCTTCTTCGTCGCCGGGTCGCACCGTGTAGATGTTCGCGATGCCGTTCGCGCCCCGGTCGGAGACGAAGAACAGCTTGCCGGCCGCGTACATCGGGTAGGCGTTCTTGCCCACGTAGTCGGTGAGCGGCGTGAACTGCCTGGAGCCAAAGTCATAGAGCCACAGGTCGACGTACTGGCCGCCCTTGTAGCGCTTCCAGTAGTACTCCTCGTTGCCTTTCCGGCTGTAGGCCAGCTTGGTCCCGTCCGGCGAGAACGCGCAGAGCGTGGCGCGGTCGGGCGGCAGCTGCTCCGGGTAGCCGCCGTCGGGTGTGACGGCGAACAGCTTCGCGATGCCGCGGAAGGTGTTCTCATGGCTCGATCGGAAGACGATCTTCTTGCCGTCCGGCGTCCAGCCGACCGGCATGTTCTCGCCGCCAAACCAGGTGACGCGGCTTGGCACGCCGCCCGCGGCCGGCATGACGTAGATCTGCGGGCCGCCCTCGTACTGCGCGCGGAACGCGACCCATTTGCCGTCGGGCGAAAAGCGCGCGGAATCCTCGGACCCCGGGTGGTTCGTCAGGCGACGGGCAGGTCCGCCGGCGACGCCGACGGCCCACAGGTCGCCTTCGTACGTGAACACGATCGTGTCGCCGGCAATCGTTGGCGAGGTCATGAAGCGGGCCTGGATGCCGGCGGACGCGGTCGACGCCAGAAACAGCCAGGCAAGGGACACGAAGATGAGAGCGCGTTTCATGGGAACTCCAGGGAGGCCAGGGCAAGAACGGCACATTCTAGCCGGTTTGCGCTTGGTTCGGGCGCCAGGCCAGGGACCGACGCGCCGGGGCGAATTACAAGGTCGTCGTTCGGATTGCGAATGATGCCGCCAAGGCGGCAAGGCAAAGGGCGGCAGGCCGGACGACCGGCAGAAACGTTGGGAATTCGAACGCTCGACGTGGCACGGATGCTGCGTTGGCCCAGGCATGATCCGACTGACCAACTGGCTCCCCACGCAGGCAGGCGCGTGTCGCGAAACGGTGCACTTTGCGACCTGGCGGATCTCCAGTTGGCAGTCGGCTCTCTCCGAGGCGGAGCGGGGCGCGGTCACGACCGTCCTCCACCAGCGCAAGGACCAGCGGTGCGAGCTGCTGGCCTTCGTGGTGATGGACGACCATGTGCACGTGCTCGTGCGCTGCAGCGACGTGCCGGCAGACCGCGTCGTCGAATCCTTGAAGTCCTTCTCCGCCCATGCCTTACGCGAGCTGCACGGCCGCTCGGGCGCCATCTGGCAGCGGGAGACGTTCAACCGGCGCGTCATCGACGAGAACGACTTGCGCGGCCGCTCGCGCTACATCTCCGGCAACCCGTGGAAACGCTGGCCCTTCGTCGAGCGGTACCCGTGGGTGTGGGAAGCCAGCCGCCAGGTGCAGGCCTGGCGCCCCGAGCGCACCAGCCTCGCCGGCTCCCTCGCGCGCGTGATGCTTGGCGCCCGTCAGTAGCCGCGACCCTCCGTGGTCGCGTCGGCCGTCGGTCCCGTAGCCGCGGGCCTCCGTGGTCGCGTCGGACCGTCCGTCAGTAGTCGCGACCCTCCGTGGTCGCGTCGGACCGTCCGTCGCGTAGTCGCGACCCTCCGTGGTCGCGTCGGACCGTCCTACTCCTTCGCTTCCCCGTGACCAACCTCCCACACCCAAGGGTAGTTCTTGACGAACGGCCATCGCTTCCACGGGTTCCCCACGATGTACTCGGCCTTCTGCCGGAGTTCGTCGTCGTTCCGGACGGCTCGGTCGAAGGACTCGGGCTGCCAGACGCGCCCCTCCCGCCTGTGAAGGCGTTGGAGCTCGTGCGTTGTGAAGGACTTCCAGGAGTGGGTCAGTCGTTCGAGCGGAACGCCGAGCGGCTCGACGAGAACGTGGACATGATTGTCCATGACGACGAACGCGAGCAGGTGGTGATGCACGCCGTCACGATGTCGAAGCGCGCGGGCAACGACACCTCGTTCCGGCGCCACTAGCGGCCTTTGCCCCTGCGCAAGTCGCCAGGTGACGAAGTACACGGTGCCGACCATGTCGCGGCGCCAGTGCGGGAGCCAGCGATGGTAAAAGCGAAGCATGCCCTACCGGGGGCAGCATTCATGCCACGCGGTAGCCGCTGAATTCAGTGCAAAAGCCATAGCGAGGAGCGGAGGACGGAAGGATTCGATCGCGCGGCGGCCCGGGCTCGTGGCAGAAACTGCGGCGTCCGACGCGACCACGGAGGGTCGCGTACTGACGGGCGTCCGACGCGACCACGGAGGGTCGCGATACTGACGGGCGTCCGACGCGACCACGGAGGGTACGCGACGTGAGCTAGAGCGGGCGCCCCCGGCATTATTTCAGCGCCGCGATCAAGAGCGTGACCGTGATCGGGCTGGCGAGAGTGGAGGCGGTCACGCAGGCGGTCACGAAGGCGGGGGCCACGTCGAACTCGAGCGCGAGGATCGTCGTCAGGACGGCGCTCGGCATCCCGGACTGGATGATGGCGGCCTGGCGTGCGGCGCCCTGCAGGCCGAGCGCATGCGAAGCCGCCAGCGCCACCAGCGGCGTGACCACCAGCGACAGGAGCACGGCGAGGGCCACCAGGCCCGGCCGGGCGGGGCGCTGACCGCGCTCCAACTGCATCCCCAGGACGAGGATCATCGCCGGCAGTGCGGCACCGCTGAGGAGTTCGACCGGCCGCATCACCGCGAGTGGGACGTGCACGCCGGTGGCCATGACGATGGCCGCCGCGACCACCCCGTAGACCGCTGGCACCCGCGTCACACCCTGCAGCGCCTCGAGAGCGGAGCGCCGGCCAGCCGACGCCACGAACACCCCCACCGTATAGGTCAGCACCGCGTTGACGACGAAGTACACCGTCGCCTGCGCCAGTGCCGGCGGGCCGAACGCAAACAGCACGACCGGCAGCCCGTAGTTCCCGCTGTTCGAGAACATCACGACGATCAGGAAGGCGCTCGCCATGGCCCGGTCCAGCCGGAGGGAAAGCGCGAGCAGCCGGGCAATCAGCCCGATGCCGAGGACCGTGATGGCGCCCAGGGCGGTCATCCGGGCGAAATCGTCGGCCTGCAGGGACGAGGTGACCAGGAGGTGGAAGACAAGGCAGGGGGACAGCGCGTTGAAGGTGATCCGCGAAAGCGTACGAACATCGGTCCGGAACACCCGCGCCAGGGCGAAGCCGACCGCCGCCACCACGAAGATGGGGAGGACGTCGTTCGTGAAGATGCTCAGCAGCAGAGACACGGACGCAGTATACCGGTGCAGAGTGCATCGGTGCACGGGTGCATGACCGGGTGCACGGGTGCATACACGAGGTGCAATGGGCGCGGCGCAACACCTAGCACCTCTTGCCACCCTCGCTTGCGCTTTTTCACTCTTGCACTCTCGTCCTACCTACCGTTCGGTATTGTCTTTCTACCTATCGGTAGGTATACTGTCTGGAACTTACCTACCGGTAGATACGTCCAAGGCACACAGATGAATATGCAGGACCCAGCTGTCGCCCCCGTTGTGGCGGCATCCGAACAGGACGCCCGAACGCGAAGCCGCATCATCCGCGCCGGTGTGAAGGTCTTCGACCAGAAGGGCTACGACGCCGCCTCGGTGCGCGAAATCGTTGAGATTGCCGGGGTCACCAAGCCGGCCCTCTACTACCACTTCGGCAGCAAGGAGGGCCTTCTGAAGGCGATCCTCACCGAGGGCGCACGGGAGTTCGAGCAAACGATGATGCCGGCGGTCAGCCGGCCGGGCACCGCCCGTGAGCGCATCGTCGGGCTCTGCGAGGACGTCTACGGCCTGTTCACGAAGAACCTGTCGTTTGTTCGCGTCACGCACGCGGTGTTCCTCGGGCCCACCGAGATCGCTCCGGACTTCGATTTCACGGTCTACGAGCGCTCGATCGTCGGTGCGCTTGACCGGATCGTGCGGGAAGGGCAGGCAAGGGGCGAGGTGGCGGACGCCAACCCCGAGGACGTGGCCATCGCCGTGTTGGGGGTGGTCAGCGCGGTATTCGGCCGCCAGTTGCACACGCGGGCGGAACCGCTCGGCGTCGAGGGCCTGCGGCGCCTCCTCAACCTCGTTTTCGACGGCGTCCTGAAAGACAGTTCGAACGCGCACGTACCAGGAGAAGAAAGGCAATGACTCGCATCTCTCGCTGTGTTGGTTTCATCGCGCTCGGCATCGTCCTCGCTGGTGCGGTTGCCTGCTCCAAGGGCGCCAACGGCGCCACCGAAGAACCCAAGGCTGGCCGGCCCCCGGTGGCGGTCGGTGTCGTCGCCGTCGCCCAGGCAGACCTCGCCGAAGCTGTCGACGTCGTGGGCACGCTCGAGCCGAAGTTCTCCACCGACGTGAAGTCCGAGGTGACGGGCGTCGTCACCGACGTCTACGTGGACGACTGGGTGGCCGTGAAGAAGGGCGACCGCCTGGCCCGGCTCGACACCCGCGAGACGGAGGCCGGCATCGAGACGCTCAAGGCCGGCGAAGCCCAGGCGCGCGTCGCCGAGACGCGGGCGAAGCGGGAATACGAGCGCGCCCTGCAGCTGAAGCAGTACGGCCTGATCACCCCGCAGGCGCTCGACGATGCGAAGAGCGCGGTGGAGGCGTCCGAGGCGGCAACCGCGGCGGCACGGGCGCAGATCAAGACCGCCGAGGCGCGCCTCGCCAAGTCGTTCATCACCGCGCCGATGACCGGCGTCGTCGCCCTTCGCGGCGTGAGCGTGGGCGACCGCGTCGAGAACATGGGGGGCAACTCGGCGGTGTTCCGGATCGTGGACAACCGGCAGCTCGACCTGAACGTGTCGGTGCCCTCGGCCAGCATCGCGGCCATCCACGTCGGGCAGCCGCTGGAGTTCACGACCGACACGCTGCCGGGCCGCACCTTCACGGGCAAGGTGAGCTTCATCAATCCCGAGCTCGACCCGGCGACACGGTCCGCGAGAGTCGTCGCGGAGGTGCGCAACACCGACGGCGCGCTGCGGGGCGGCGCATTCGTGAAAGGCCGCATCGTCCTCGCCACGCGGCCGGGTGTCATCCAGATCCCCAAGGAGGCGCTCCAGAACTGGAACCTCGAGGCCGGCACTGCGGAGGTGTTCGTGGTGTCGGGCGGCGCGGTGCAGAAGAAGGCCGTGAAGATCGGCAAGACCAACACGGTCTCGGTCGAGGTGGTGTCCGGCGTGCAGCCCGGCGAACAGGTGGTCACGCGGGGCGGCTTCGCGCTGCGCGAGGGTGACCGGGTGCTCGTGACCATGGGCGAAGGGGCGTAGCCATGTTTCTCTCGAACCTGTCCATCAAGCGGCCGGTGGTCGCGACGGTGATGATGCTCGCGCTCGTGACGCTCGGCCTCTTCTCCGTCCGCCGCCTGCCGATCGACCTGATGCCTGACGTCGAAATCCCGGTCCTCTCCATCATCACGGAGTACCCCGGCGCCTCGCCCGAGACTGTCGAGCGCGAGGTGAGCAAGAAGATCGAAGAAGCGGTCAACCCGATTGCCGGCGTGAAGCATGTGCAGTCGATCTCGCGCGAGGGCCTCTCTTCGGTGGTCGTCGAGTTCAACCTCGAGGTCAAGATCAACGACGTCTCACAGGAGGCCCGCGCCAAGATCAACGCGGTCCGGCGCGAGCTGCCCGACGGGATGAAGGATCCGGTCATCCAGAAGTTCGACTTCAACGCCATGCCGGTCGTCTCGCTGGCCGTGAGGTCGAACACGATGAGTCCCAGGGACCTCACCACGCTGGCTGACCGGAAGATCAAGCGGCGCCTGGAGAGCATTCCCGGCGTCGCCAAGGCGAAGCTCGTCGGCGGCTCCCAGCGCGAGATTGCCATCGACATCGATCCGGGCAAGCTCGCGGCCTATGGCATGGGCGTGGACGAGGTCGTCGGCGGCCTCGCGTCCGAGAACGTGAACACGCCGCTCGGGCGCCTGACGCGTGGCGTCACCGAGATGCCGCTGCGCATCTCCGGCAAGCCGAAGAGCGCCGCGTCCTACCGCGAGATGGTGATCAGCCGCCGAAACGGCCAGCCCATCACGGTCGGTGACGTGGCGACTGTCGTGGACGGCGTCGAGGAGCAGCGCAGCCTCGCGCTGATCAACGGCCAGCCGGCGGTTGCCATCGACATCACGAAGCAGACCAAGGCCAACACGGTCCAGATGGTGGACGACATCCTGGCGACGGTGAACGCGCTCCAGAAGGAGCTGCCGCCGGGCACCGAGATCCAGGTCGTGCGGGACACCTCGACGTTCATCCGGGAGTCGGTGGCCGACGTGCGCAACACGCTGCTCCTCGGGGGCTTCCTGACGATCGTCATCGTCTTCATCTTCCTGAACTCGTGGCGGTCCACGGTGATCACCGGCCTCACGCTGCCCATCTCCGTCATCTCCTCGTTCATCGTCATGTACTTCCTGGGGATGACGCTGAACACCCTCACGCTGATGGCGCTCTCGCTGGCCATCGGCCTCCTCATCGACGACGCGATCGTCGTCCGCGAGAACATCGTCCGCCACCTCGAGAAGGGCCAGGACCACTTCGACGCCGCGCGCGACGGCACCAGTGAGATCGGCCTCGCGGTGCTCGCGACGTCGATGTCGATCATCGCGGTCTTCGTGCCGGTCGCCTTCATGAAGGGCATCATCGGCCGATTCTTCTACCAGTTCGGTCTCACGGTCGCGTTCGCTGTCCTCGTGTCGCTGTTCGTGTCGTTCACGCTCGACCCGATGCTGTCGTCGCGCTGGCACGACCCGGACATCCACCGCGGGGGGAAGCGAAGCTGGTGGCACCGTCCCCTGGACGGGTTCAACACCTGGTTCGAGCGGATGGCGGACGGCTACAAGAAGGTCATCGCCTGGGCGCTCGATCACCGGGTCGTCGTGTCGGGTGCCGCCATGGCCGCCTTCGTCGGCGGGCTGGCGGTGTTCGGCCTCCTCCAGGCCGAGTTCATGACGCAGATGGACCAGGGCGAGTTCGCCCTCAAGTTCAAGAGCGCCCCGGGCGCCTCGGTGCTCGAGACGCGGGGCCGCCTGGCGGAGGTCCTCCGCGCGTTCGGCGAGTTCAAGGAAGTGAAGTACACCTACGCGTCGATCGGCTCGGGCGATGCGGACACCGTTCGCGACGCGATGGTCTTCGTGAAGCTGGTGGACAAGAAGGAGCGCACCCGGGACATGAAGCGGTTCATGCACGACGCGCGCATCCGTCTCCAGCGCGTGCCGGGCGTCTCCCTGAACTTCCTCGAGGACCCGAACTCCTGGCAGAAGCCGCTGTCGATCGGCGTCCAGGGCGACGAGATCGCGACGCTGAAGAAGTACGCCGCGAACCTGAAGGACGAGCTCTACAAGGTACCGGGGATCGTGGACATCGAGGCCACGATGGAGCAGGACCTCCCGGAGATCCGCTTGGCGGTGGACCGCGAGCGCGCCGCGGCGACGGGCCTCGGCAGCGCGGCCGTGGCCAACAACGTGGCGCTCCTGGTCGGCGGCCAGGCGGCGTCGACCTACGAGGACGAAGAGGGCGAGGCGGTCAACGTGCGCGTGCGGCTGCCGGAGGCCCTGCGCGCCGACGCCCACCAGATCAACAACCTGAAGGTAACCGTACCCGGGCCACGGGCGTGTCGCTGGTTCCGCTCGCGGACCTCGTGACGTTCAGCCGCGGCACGTCGCCCGCGGAAATCGTGCGGCGCGACCTCACCCGGCAGGTGACCGTGGACGCCAACCTCGACGGGCTGCCGCTGGGCACCGCCAGCGCGGCCGCGGACAAGGCGGGCAAGGGGCTGAACATGGCCCCCGGCTACAAGCTGGTGCAGGGCGGCGACGCCGAGATGATGTTCGAGTCGTTCGGCTACATGGGCGAGGCGCTGCTGCTGGCGATCATCTTCGTCTACCTGATCCTGGCCGCGCAGTTCGAGTCGTTCGTCGACCCGCTGTCCATCATGCTGTCGCTGCCGCTGTCGATCGTCGGCATGGCCGGAACGCTGTGGCTGACCGGCGACACGATCAACATCATGTCGCTCATCGGCCTGATCATGCTGATGGGCCTGGTGACGAAGAACGCGATCCTGCTGATCGACTACACCAAGGTCCTGCGATCCCACGGCATGGATCGGCGGACCGCGCTCATCACCGCCGGGCGGACGCGGCTGCGACCGATCCTGATGACGACGTCGGCCATGGTCTTCGGCATGCTGCCGCTCTTCCTCGCGATCGGCGAGGGCGCCGAGATGCGGGCGCCGATGGCGCGCGCGGTCGTCGGCGGCCTCATCACGTCGACGGCGCTGACGTTGATCGTCGTGCCGGTCGTCTACACGATCCTCGACGACTTCTCGGGGTGGCTGTTCGGCCGCAAGCGCCGGGCCGCGCGGGCCGCGGCGGCCGCCGTCGCGCTCGTGCTGGGCATCGGTTTGGGTGTGGCGCCCGTCGCCGAGGCGCAAGAGGGCACGCGTGGCGCCATCGCCGCCCAGGCGGCGCAGGCGGCCAGGGCCGTCGAGCCGGCGCAGCAGGCGCCGGTGCGCGTCCTCACGCTCGAGGAGGCGCTGGCGACGGCAGCGGCGCAGAACCGCGACATCAAGAAGGCCGTGGAATACCAGCGCTGGGTCGAGGGCAAGTACCTGGAGGAGCGCGCGTCGGCGATGCCGCAGGGCTCGTTCAACGTCAACTACCTGCGGACCTACGACGACAGCCAGAGCAAGCTGTTCCGCAACTTCGTGCCGGGGGGCGGAACGGGCGACGGCGGCAGTTCGGCGGACATCGGCGAGATCTTCGGTGGCCGTCAGGACATCCGGTCGGGCGCCTTCCAGGTCAGCCAGGTGGTCTTCACCTGGGGCCAGGTCGGTGCGGCGATCCGGGCGGCGAAGCTCGGGTTCACCCTCGCGGACAGCCAGCTGGAGCGCTTCCGGCAGGCCGTGGTGAAGGACGTTTCCACGGCGTTCTACAACGTCCTGACCGCGCGCGAAGCCGTGTCGATCGCCGAGCAGGACCTCGCTCAGAAGCAGCGGCACCTGGACGAGACGACCAAGCGGCAGTCGGCGGGGACGGCAACGGATTACGACGTGCTCGCCGCGCAGGTGGCGGTGGACAACGCGAAGCCGGACGTCATCCGCGCCAAGAACCTCGTCTTCAACACCCGCGAGCAGCTGCGCCTCCTGCTGGCCGAGACCGATCGGGAAGTGGACGTCAAGGGAGCGCTCGAGACGTCCATCGAGCCGCCGCCTTCGTACGAGGCGCTGCTGGCGCAGGCACTCCAGAACCGCCCGGAGCTGCGCGAGGTCGACAGCACCAAGGGCATCTACGGGGAGCTGGTCACGATTGCGAAGGCGGGCAACAAGCCGCGCGTCGATTTCACCGCCAACTGGGGCAAGCGCAGCCTCGCTCTGAGAACCCTGGAGTCGAACGGCACCAGCTGGAACGCGGCCCTGCTCGCCTCGATCCCGCTGTTCGACGGCTGGCGGACGAAGGGGCGCGTGGCGCAGGCGAAGAGCGACCTCATGCGCCTGACCCTGGACGAACTGCAGCTGCGCGACTCGATCGGCGTGCAGGTTCGCGTGTCGCTGGACGCCCTCAAGGAGGCGACCGAGATCCTGACGGCCACGGCGGAAACGGTGAAGCAGGCGGAGAGGCTGTTGTTCCTGTCGGAGAAGGGCTTCGAACTCGGGGTCAAGACCCGCCTGGAAGTGCAGGACGCCGAACTGAACGTGCAGTCGGCGCGGCTGAACATGGCGCGCGCCCGGCGGGAGTACCGCGTCGCGAAGGTGAACCTGGACTGGGTGGCAGGGACCTCGTCGCTCGGACCGGCGACGCCGCTACCGACAACGAAGTGAGAACGTAGAACTTGGAACGGAGAACTGAGAACTGGGCAGACGGCCTCGAGCCGCCTCCCGGTTCTCTGTTTCTCATTCTCAGTTCTCAGTTCTCAGTTCCGCCTTCCCACTGCGCCCTGATATCCTCCCTCGATGCGCAGCCTGCCGTCCGCGCCTCGCGCGGCGTCCGCCGACCTGCCCCGCGTCCTCGGCTTCACCTCGGTGGTCGGCATCCTGGTCGGCACCGTGATCGGCTCGGGCATCTTCGTCGCGCCCAACCGGATCGCGGACCTGCTCGGGTCGCCGCAGTTGATCCTCGCCGTCTGGGCCGTCGGCGGCATCCTCAGCTTCTTCGGAGCGCTGGCGTTCGCCGAGCTCGGGGCCGCCTTCCCCCAGGCTGGCGGCATGTACGTCTACCTCCGGGAGAGCTTCGGGCCGCTCATTGCGTTTCTCTTCGGGTGGACGCTGTTCCTCGTCATCGACTCGGGCGCGATCGCGACGCTCGCCGTCGCCTTCTCCACGCGTTACCTTCCGTACTTCGTGCCGCTGTCTCCGCTTGCCGGCAAGCTGGTGGCCGCTTCGCTGATCGCCATCCTGGTCGGCGTGAACATCCTGGGCGTCCGCTACGGCGCGGCACTGCAGAACCTGCTGATGTTCATCAAGTTCGCGGCCATCGTCGGCGTGTCGCTCACGGTGTTCGGCTTTGCGAGCGGCCAGACCGCGAACTTCGTGCAGCCCGCACCGGCTGGCATCTCCGGGGGCCTGGTGGGGAAGTTCGGTGCGGCGCTCGTGCTCTCGCTCTGGGCGTACAAGGGATGGGAAGCGGTCACGTTCAGTAGTGGCGAGATCAAGAGGCCGGAACGCAATCTCCCGATCGGGCTGTTGGCCGGGACAGCCCTCGTCGTCGCGCTGTACCTCTCGACCAACCTCGCCTACCTCTATGTCTTTCCGGCGCCCGTCATCGCCAAGTCGACGCGAATTGCGGCGGATGTCATGAACGTCGTCGTCGGCCCGGTCGGCGCCTCGATCGTCGCCGCCGTCATCCTGTGCTCGATTACGGGGGCCGCCAACGGCAACGTCCTCACCGCGCCGCGTGTCTTCTTCGCCATGGCGCGCGACGGCGTCTTCTTCGAGGCGTTCGGCCACGTGCACCCGCGGCTGTTGACGCCGCATGTCGCGATCCTCGCCACTGGTGCCTGGGCCGCCGTGTTGAGCCTCACGGGCACCTTCGAGCAGCTCGCGACCTATGTCGTCTTCGGGCAGTGGATCTTCTTCGGCCTCACGGTGGCGGCGGTGATCGTCCTGCGGCGTACGCGCCCGGACCTCACGCGGCCGTATCGCACGTGGGGCTACCCGGTCACGCCGGTCGTCTTCATCGCCGCCGCCCTCTATATCTCCCTCTCCACGCTGGTGACGCAGCCCGTCAACGCCCTGGCGGGGTTAGGGATCATGGCGGCCGGGGTGCCGGCGTACGCCTACTGGAGGCGACGGCGAGCATGATGTCCGCCCAGATCGCAACCCTGGCAAATCCTGAAATCGTAAAATCGCGAAATTGCGAAAATGTCGCTGTCGGAGATCCTCCTCGTCGCCCTCGCCCTCGCCATGGACGCCTTTGCCGTGTCGCTCAGCGCGGGTGCAACCGCGTACGCACGGACGGCTCGCGCCCGCTTCCGGCTGTCGTTTCACTTCGGCCTGTTCCAGTGCCTGATGCCGATCGCCGGCTGGCTGCTCGGCACCTCGGTCGCGCCCTACATCCAGTCGGTGGACCACTGGATCGCGTTCGCCTTGCTGGCGTTCGTCGGCGGCCGGATGCTGATCGCCGCGTTCGACGAGCACGAAGCATCCGTGCAGCGCGACCCGAGCCGCGGCGCGACGCTCGTCATGCTCTCGGTCGCCACGAGCATCGACGCCCTCGCCGTCGGACTGACCCTCGCGATGCTGGAGGTCGGCATTTGGTACGCGAGCGCGATCATCGGCGTCGTGACAGGGCTGCTGTCCCTCGTCGCCATCCGCTTGGGCAGCTCCCTCGGCGCGCGCTTCGGCCGCCGAATGGAGGCAGTGGGCGGGACGATTCTCGTCGCCATCGGTGCCCGGATCCTGCTGCAGCATCTCGGCTGGGTCTGAAGACACGACAAAGCCGCTCCGAATGAGCGAAACGCGCGTACAATGGCCCCCGGCGGAGGTCCGCCCTTCCGCGCCCGGAGCCCGGAGCCTAGAGCCCAAAGCCCAGAGTCCAGAGCCTGCCGGGCGCCAAGACTGCTATGGCCCAGCCAGCGCAGCGTTCAACGCTTCTCGATGCGCTCGCCGAGGTGCTCGACGCGTGGCCGGAGCGCCCGTCGTGGGACGAGTACTTCATGGCGACGGCGATGCTGATCGCCTCCCGCTCGGCATGCGGGCGCTTGCACGTCGGCTGCGTGCTCGTCTCCGCCGGCGAGCACCCCCACCGAATCATCGCCGCCGGCTACAACGGGTTCCTCCCGGGAGCCGCTCACGAGTCGCGCATCAGGGATGGCCACGAGCAGGGGACGGTCCACGCCGAGCAGAACGCCGTTGCCGACGCCGCGCGCCGAGGCGTGAGCGTCGCCGGCGCGACCGCCTACATTTCGCACTACCCGTGCGTCACCTGCGCCAAGATCCTGTCCGCGTCGGGAATCCGGGACGTGAAGTACCACTTCGATTACGAGGCCGACCCCTTGGTGGAGGACCTTTTCGCGGAGGCCGGGATCCGCATGACCCGCTTTTGAGTTCGACGAGAAACCGGCGGCGGGCGGGCGGGCTTTGGGGCGGCCGCTTGCGCCTTCTTTCACAAGCGGCCGGAGGCACAACGTGCCCCGTTGGCCGGCCGGCATCGTGGCGCGATGCCTTGACGATGCCGGCGTCCCGGCAGGGCGGGGCGGTTAAATTGGGCTGTAATTGTCGGGAATCCGTCAAGATGGTGCGCGTTCATCCGAGGCTTCGTCCTGGCGGTCGAAAACGCTCGGAATTCTCGTCGTTCTTCTTACCGCGCCCGGTGGCGCGGCCATTGCTGAGCTAATCTGGAGTGCGCCGCTCGAGTAATACACGAGCGGCTGGGGGAAGTCATGCAGCTCACTCGCGCAGCAGACTATGGCGTTCGCGTGATGATTCAGCTGGCCAACGGGATTTCCGGCACCCGGTCCAGCCTCACGGACCTGGCGAGCGCCGCGGAGGTGTCGCCGGCGTTTCTGTCCAAGGTGCTTCAGCGCCTGGTCCGGGCAGGGCTGGTGGCCTCTCGCCGCGGGAAGCGAGGCGGCTTCGAGCTGGTGGACCGTGGGCGGCAGGCCTCGCTGATGGACATCCTGGCGGCGCTGGACGGCGTGCCCGAACTCAACGCCTGCCTCCTGGCCGGCGGCTGCCATCGGAGCAACTGGTGCGCGGCTCACCTCGTCTGGGCCGAGGCCCAGGACAAGATGCGCGAGATCCTGACGGGCGCCACGCTGCAGCGGCTCGCGCGCGATTCGCGCGAGAAGCAGCTGGCCCTGGCCCGCAAGCCGGTGGAATCGTAACGGGCGAGGGTATCGGGATAGGTTCCGGTACCCCGGGCGCTGTTCGCGCACGTGAAAGTTTTCACATTCGCCGCAGGATGGGAAACCGATGAGCGACACCGTCCGCTACGACGATCGAACCCCGCGGCTCTTCTTCCTGGCTGCCGTGGTGTGGGCCGTGGTCGGCATGCTCGTGGGCCTCCTCATCGCGGCGATGCTCTTCCTGCCGCGGCTCAACCTGGCGCCGTACCTCACCTTCGGCCGGCTCCGGCCGCTGCACACCAACGCCGTCATCTTCGCCTTCTGCGGCAACATCATCTTCGCCGGCACCTACCACTCGATGCAGCGGCTGCTGAAGACGAGGCTCTTCAGCGACATCCTGTCGAAGGTGCACTTCTGGGGCTGGCAGCTGCTCATCGTCGCGGCGGCGCTCGCGCTCGTGACCGGGACCACGCAGGGCAAGGAGTACGCCGAGCTG
Source organism: uncultured Acidobacteriota bacterium (assembly GCA_963724775.1). Taxonomy (GTDB): domain Bacteria; phylum Acidobacteriota; class Vicinamibacteria; order Vicinamibacterales; family Fen-181; genus CAVRWB01. Next base: position 348,774 of record CAVRWB010000001.1, on the reverse strand, counting down.
CCGTGGCTGCTCGACATCGTGATCGCCGTGCTCTGGGTCACCTTCGCGGTCAACTTCTTCGGCACGATCGCGATCCGGCGCGAGCAGCATCTCTACGTCGCGATCTGGTTCTACATCGCCACGATCGTCGCGGTGGCCATCCTCCACATCGGCAACAGCATGGCGATGCCGTACTCGTGGTTCGGGAGCTACTCGGCCTACGCGGGCGTGAAGGACGCGCTGATGCAGTGGTGGTACGGCCACAACGCGGTGGCGTTCTTCCTCACCACGCCGTTTCTCGGCCTGATGTACTACTACCTCCCGAAGGCGGCGGAGCGGCCGGTGTTCAGCTACCGGCTCTCCATCATGCACTTCTGGTCGCTCGTCTTCGTCTACATCTGGGCGGGGCCGCATCACCTCCACTACTCGGCCGTTCCCGAATGGGCGTCCACGCTCGGGATGCTGTTCTCCCTCATCCTGTGGATGCCGTCCTGGGGGGGGATGGTCAACGGCCTCTTCACCCTCCGCGGCGCATGGCACAAGCTGCGCGACGACCCGATCCTCAAGTTCATGGTCGTCGCGGTCACCTACTACGGCATGGCCACCTTCGAGGGGCCGATGATGTCGATCAAGTCGGTGAACGCGGTCTCGCACTTCACCGACTGGACGATCGGGCACGTGCACGCGGGCGCGCTCGGCTGGAACGCGTTCCTCTCGTTCGGCATCCTCTACTGGGTCGTGCCGAAACTCTGGAAGACCGAGCTGTACTCGAAGAAGCTCGCGACCACCCATTTCTGGGTCTCGACCGTCGGTCTCATCCTCTACCAGGTCTCGATGTGGGTCGCCGGCATCACCCAGTGGGGCATGTGGCGCGCCTTCGAGGCCGACGGCCGCCTGGTCTACCCGGACTTCATCGAGACGGTGATTGCCATCGTCCCGCTCTACTGGGTCCGCCTCGTCGCCGCCATCCTGTTCTTCTCGGGCCTGCTGCTCCTCGTCTGGAACGTCGTCAAGACGATCAAGAGCGCGCCGGCCGACTACGCCGTGGAAGCCGAGGTGAGCGCGCCGCCGCTCGTTCGGGACCTGTCGGCGCCGGGCGCGGTGACCGCCGTGAACACGTACGACCACGCCTTCTTCCGCCTCCAGCACGCGCTGAGGCACGGCGTCCACCGGCTCCTCGAGGGGATCCCGGTTCCGTTCACGGTACTCGTCGTGCTGTCCCTGGCCGTCGGCTCGCTCGTCGAGGCGATCCCGATGTTCTTCAACAAGGAGAACGTGAAGGAGATCGCCAGCGTGACGCCGTACACGCCGCTCGAGGTCGTCGGCCGCGACATCTACGTCCGGGAGGGCTGCTACAACTGCCACTCGCAGATGGTCCGGCCGTTCCGGTTCGAGACCGAGCGGTACGGCGAGTACCTCGAAGGCCGGCGAGTACGTCTACGACCACCCCTTCCAATGGGGATCGAAGAGGACGGGGCCGGACCTGCACCGCGTCGGAGGGAAGTACCCGTCGCTTTGGCACGTGCGCCATATGCGGCAGCCGGACTCGACCACGCCGGGGTCGGTGATGCCCCGCTACCCCCACCTGTTGACCGACCGCTACGACACGAGTCTCATCGCCTCGAAGATGCGCGCGCTGCGCACCGTGGGTGTGCCCTACACGGACGGCGAGATCGACGCGGCGGTCGCCGCGATGGCACGCCAGGCGAACACGATCGAGGCGGACGTGCTGACGCAGAAGGGGCCGGCGGGGGTCGCTGACAAGGAGATCATCGCCCTCACCTCGTACCTCCAACGCCTGGGCACCGACATCAAGTGGAAGCGGCCGGAGCCGCCGCTGCCGGCCACGGTGCCCGCTGGGGCCGTCGCGTCGGCCTTCGCCACGTCCGCACCGCCCGTTGCTTCGGCGGACAAGTCGGCGAGGTAGCTGTGCTGCAGGAACTGGCTGGCCGGACCGGAGCCGCCGCGTGGACGATCGGCTCGATGCTGTTCTTCCTCGCGGTCTGGGTGGCAGTCGTGGTGTGGGTCGTCCGCAAACGGCCGGAGGAGATGGAGGCCCGCGCCCGCCTCCCGCTGGAGGGAGATCGCGAAGGGCTCAGGATTCCGGAATCAGGACTCAGGAATCAGGAGCCGAATCCCGAATCCTGAATCCTGAATCCCGAGAGAGGCGACCATGGCACAGTTCGAAGACAAGGTCCTCCACGAGTTGGACGGGATCAGGGAGTACGACAACCCGATGCCCGGCTGGCTGATGGCCATCTGGTGGGGCTCGCTCATCTTCTCGGCGGCCTACTTGATCTTCTACGCCCTGAGCTTCGGTGAAGGATCGATGGAGGCGGAATACCGGGGAGAGACACAGAAGGCGCTGGCCACCGTGCAGGCCCACTTCGACGCGAACCCGCTCGTGGCGCCTTCGGCTGCCGATCTCCTTGCCGGCGCCAACGACCCGGCGGTTCTCCAGGTGGCCGGCGCGCGCTTCGCCCGGTCGTGTGCCGCGTGCCACGGCGAGAAGGCGCAAGGCCTGATCGGCCCGAACCTGACCGACGATCGCTGGATCCACGGCGGTTCGGTCGACCAGATCTTCCAGACGATCGCGAAGGGCTGGCCGGCGAAAGGGATGCCGCCGTGGGGTCGCGCCCTGAAGCCCGACGAACTCGCCGCCCTCGTCTCCTACGTCAGGAGCCTCCAGGGGTCGAATCCACCCGAACGCCCGCCCGCCCGAAGGCGACCCGGTCGTGCCCCAGCCGATGCCGAGGAGTTGACGTGGAGCGCGCCGACACCGAGAGGACGCAGGCTGTGGCCGCGCCCGTCGACGCCGCGCGGAGCGCGCTGAGCGGGCCCTTCGACTCCGCTCAGGGCAGGCACGAGCACCTCTTCGACGTCGCGCCCGAGGAGGACTTGCTCTACAGCCTGTCCGCCGACGGCAAGCGGAAGTTCATGCACCCGATCGTCCACAAGGGGCGGTTCTGGAAGATCCGCCGGGCGCTCGCGTACGGACTCTTCGCCGCCTTCTTCATGCTTCCGCTCATCTCGGTGGGCGGATACCCGGCGCTCCTGTTCGACCTCGCCACGCGGCGCTCGCACGTGTTCGGCGCCACGTTTCAGCCCGACCGACAGCCGCATTCTCGTGGCGCTCGGCTTCGGCGTCATCGTGACGGTCTTCTTCGTCGCCTCGACGTTCGGCCGCATGTGGTGCGGGTATGCCTGCCCGCAGACCGTCTATCTCGAGTTCCTCTTCCGGCCCATCGAGGCGTTGGTCGAGGGCGGGCCGCTGAACCAGCGGAAACTGAACGCCGCGCCCTGGAGCGGGCGCAAGTTCGCGATCAAGGCGGCGAAGTGGTCGATCTGGACGGCCATCGCGCTGTTGATGTCCTCGACCTTCGTCGCCTACTTCACCGGGTGGGGGCCGCTCGTCCGCGGGCTCGCCGGGGATCCGCTCGCCTGGACAGGAGCCCTGTTCGCGATCGGGCTCCTGACGACCGCGATCGTCTTCGACTTCGGCTGGTTCCGCGACCAGATGTGCACGATCGCGTGCCCCTACGGCCGCCTGCAGAACGTCCTGTCCGACAAGGACACGATCCTGGTGGCGTACGACGTCAAGCGCGGCGACCCGAAAGTGAAGCTGAAGGACCGCAAGGCGACCGTCCGCGCCGGCGACTGCATCGACTGCCGCGCGTGTGTCAATGCCTGCCCGACGGGCACCGACATCAGGCGCGGACTCCAGCCCGAGTGCATCGGGACGGCGCAGTGCATCGACGCGTGCAACGAGGTGATGATCGGCCAGCGCAGGCCGCTCGGCCTCATTCGCTACACCTCGGAGCGCGAACAGAAAGGCGGCGTCCGGCACATCTGGCGGCCGCGCACGCTCGTGTACCTGGCGCTGCTCACGGTGGCGTGGGGAACCGCGGGCGTCCTGGTCCTCACTCGGAGTGATGCGCTCGTCGAGGTGGTCCGGGGCGGGCGCGAGACGTACCGCCTCCTCCCCACCGGGGAGGTGGCGAACCAGCAGCGCGTGCGGGTCACGAACCAGCGCAGCGAGACACAGCGCTTCACGATCGCGGTCCTCAGTCCGCGTGGCGCCACGCTGGTCGTCAGCGAATCGCCCATCGTCGTGGCGCCCGAACAGGTGGTGACCGTCAACGTCGTCACGACGGTGCCGCAGGGCGTCTTCGTCGACGGGCAGGCGCCCGTCCGCTACATCGTCCGCTCCGATAGCGGATTCCAGAAGGAAGTGGAGTTCCTCCTGCTCGGCCCGTACACGTCCACCGGGGGACAGCCTTGACATTCCTCCGCACGGTGTCCGACTACCGTTGGCCGATCTACCTGGGCGGCCTCCTCACGATGTCCATCGTCGCGTGCGGCGTCCTCGTCTGGGTGGCGACGCGTCCGAACAGTCCCCGCCCCATCAGCGGCTACTACGAGGCGGCACGGACGTGGGACGCAGGCCAGGCGGTCGAGGACGCGAGCAGGCAGCTCGGTTGGACCGTCCGTTACGACGTGCCGTCCGACGTCCCGCACTCTCGCGGGATGCCACGGCCCGTGGACGTGCGAGTCGCGGACCGCGAGGGGAGGCCGGTGTCCGGCCTCGCGGGCAGGCTCTTCGCCGTTCGCCCGTCGGACACACGCCTCAACCAGTCAGCCGACCTGACGGAACTGCCGCAGCAGGCGGGGAGCTACCGCACCCTGGTGCGCCTCGACGAACCGGGCACCTGGGAACTGCGCATCGATGCGAAGCAGCAGGCGCTCCGGTTCGTCCACGCCGCGCGAGTGACGGTGCGGGAGGACGCGGCGGTTCCGGCGGGGAGGGAGCGGTGATCGGGTTCCGCAAGGCTGGCCCGCCTCCGCCCGGCTACGGCGGGTCCGCCGGAGCGCTGCGCGCGAAGGCGGAAGCCTTGCGCCGCGTCGGTGTCGACCGCGAGGCGGAAGCCTTGCGCCATGCGGCGTGCGCGCATTGCGGGCTCGCCGTGCCGGCAGGCCTCGTGCGGGAAGGCGAGGATCGGCAGTTCTGTTGCGCCGGCTGCCGGCAGGTCTACACGCTCGTCCACGAGTGGGGATTCGATCAGTACTATCGGCTCGTCGGCCAGCAGCGGGGCAGCCTCGAGCCGGCGCGGGTGACGGGACGGACCTTCGCGGACTTCGACGACGAGCGCGTCCAGGCGGACGGGACCGAGGAGGCCGGCGCCGAGCGGCGCCGCACGCGGCTCTACCTGGAGGGCGTCCACTGTGCCGCCTGCGTCTGGCTCGTCGAGAAGCTGCCTGCGGTTCTCCGCGGCGTGGACGAGGTCCGCCTGAACGTCGGCAGCGGCGTCGCGGAGGTCACCTGGCGGCCGGGCCAGACGCGACTCTCCGCCATCGGCCGCGCCCTCGACCGCCTGGGCTACACGCCTCACATCCATCGCGCCTCACGCGCCCAGGAGGCGCGGCGGGCCGAGGACCGAGCCGGCCTGGCCCGCCTTGGCGTGGCGTCCGCCTGTGCGATGAACCTGATGTTCCTCCATGGGGCGCTTTACGCCGGCGAGTCCTCCGGGATGGCCACCTCCTTCGAAGCCTTCTTTCGCTGGCTGTCCCTGGCCGTCTCCGTCCCGGTTCTCGTGTACTCGGCGCGTCCGTTCTTCGTCACGGCGATCGCCGGCCTCCGGGCGCGGATTGTCCACATCGACCTGCCGATCGCCATCGCACTCACGACGGCGTTCGCGGCCAGCGCGTGGAACACCGTCCGCGGCAGCGGGCCCGCTGTGGTTCGACTCGCTGGCGATGCTCGTGGCGGCCCTGCTCGGCGCCCGGCAACTCCAGCGCGGCGCCCAGCGGGCGGCCCTCGAGCGCGCCGACAGCTTGCGGGGTGCCGCCTTCCTCGAGTTCGCGCGGCGGCTCGATGGCGACGGCCCCGACGCGCCGGTTGTCGAAGTCCCGCTGGCCGCCCTCGTTCCCGGCGACCGCGTCGAAGTCCGGTCGGGCGAGATCGTGCCGGTAGACGGGGTCGTCATCTCCGGCCGATCGTCGCTCGACAACGCGGTCCTGACAGGCGAGGCCGCCCCGGTTCCGGTGCGCGAGGGTGACGCGCTGAATGCCGGCGCCACGAATCTCGGCGCGCGCCTCATCGTCCGCGTCGATGCCGCAGGCGAGAAGACGCGCGTCGGGCGCGTTGCTCGCCATCGTCCAGGAGGCGCTCTCGCGGAAGCCCGCCCTGCTGCGGACGACGGACCTTCTGGCCCGGCGCTTCGTCCAGTGTCTCCTGGCGCTCGCGGCTGTCACCGGCGTGGCGTGGTTGAATCGGGGCTCCGCGATTGCGCTCGAGCGCGTCGTCGCCCTCCTGGTCGTCGCCTGTCCGTGCGCGCTCGGACTCTCGATTCCGCTGGCGATGTCGGTCGCGTTGATGCGCGCCGCGCGGTCGGGGATCTTCGTGAAGAACCCCGACGCCCTCGAGCGGCTGCGCGGGACCCGCACCGTTCTTCTCGACAAGACCGGAACGCTCACGGAGGGCCGCGCGACGGTGGCGCGCTGGCACGGCGAGGACGTGGCCCTTCAGTTCGCGCGGGCTCTCGAGGCCGAGTCGGCTCACGCGGTCGCGCGCGCGTTTCAGCGGTCGTTCGGCCGCCCGATGTGGCTGGTGAGAACCGTGGAGAACGTCGTCGAAGTTCCGGGGCAGGGGATTGCCGGGCCAGCTTGACGGCCACGACGTCCGCATCGGCAACCGGGCCCACGTCGAAGCCGCGGGCGACGTGGTTCCCGCGCACCTCGCAACGGCTGCCGCGGGGTTTGTCGACGAGGGCCTCAGCCCGGTCTTCGTCACGCTCGATGGCCTGGTGCGGGGCGTTGCAGGCGTAGGGGACCGCTTGCGCCCTGATGCCCGGGACACGGTCGCGGCCCTTCGCGCTCGCGGCATACGCGTCAGGATTCTGTCTGGTGACCACCCGGCGATCGTGGCCCGGGTGGCGAGCGAACTTGGCCTGCCAAGCGCGGACGCAACGGGCGGCCTCACGCCGGAGGCGAAGCGAGACATCGTCGCGGGGCTCGTCGGTGGTGAGGGCGAAGCTGGCGCTTTGCCCCACTCCTGGGAATCCGGGCGGGGCTGTGTCGTGATGGTTGGCGATGGCGCGAACGATGCGGCCGCGCTGGCCCTGGCCGACGTCGGCATCGCGGTGCACGGGGGCACCGGCGCGACGATCGCCGCGGCCGACATCGTCCTGACCCGCGAGGGCGTCGCACCGCTGGTGGAGATCCTCGACGGCGCGCGCCGCCTGCGCGGCGTCGTCCGCCGCAATCTGGGTTTCTCGCTGGTCTACAACGCGGGCGCGGCGGCGCTTGCGATCGCCGGCTTCGTGGGTCCGCTCGTCGCCGCGCTCCTGATGCCGTGCTCCTCGCTCGTCGTCGTGCTGTCGTCGGTTGTCACTCGTACCTTTGCGGGGACCTCCGACAGGTGTGGCGCGAACCTCCAGGTTCGCGAGGAGGGCAATCGGGCCCCGTGCCCTACTCCTGGGAAAGCGGCACGGAGGCCTGATATGGAGACGATCTTCGTCCTGCTCCCGCTCGCGCTCCTCATTGCGGCCATCGCGGTCGGCTTCTTCATCTGGGCCGCCCGCACCGGGCAGTTCGACGACCTCGAGACACCGGCGGTGAGGATCCTGTTCGAGGACGAAGAGATGGGTGCCCGGAAGCAGGATTCGGGATTCGGGATTCAGGATTCAGGGCGAGACCGGGACCAGGAGCGTCAGTTCGCTAAGGAGGGTGTCCGAATGAAGGGAAGGAAACGGCTCGTCTCTCTCGTCGCCGCAGTGGCGGCGGCGATCGTGATGGGCTCCCTCGCTTACGCGTTCAGCAACGTGCGCAAGGGCTACGAGCCGCGGCAGCCCATCCTCTTCCGGCACACGCGCATGGCCGCGCCTCCTGTGTGGCAGACCAACGCCAAGGGCGAGAAGGTGAACGTGGGCGGTTTCGGGATCCCCTGCGTCTACTGCCACACCATGCCCTACAAGGGGCGCCACTCCACCGTTCCGTCCACCGCCGTGTGCATGAACTGCCACACGAGCGTCGGCCTGAACAAGGAATGGGTCCTGAAGATGAAGGAATACTGGGACCGCGGTGAGCCGATCCCCTGGGTGAAGGTCCACGACCTCCCGGACTTCGTCTACTACGACCACGCAGCGCACGTGAACGCCAAGGACGCGCAGGGCAAGCCGCTGCTCCCGCTCACCGACGGTCAAGGTAAGCCGATGGTCGTGTGCCAGAACTGCCACGGGAAAGTCGAGCAGATGGAAATCGTCTCCGTGCAGCACCCCTTCAACATGCAGTGGTGCCTCGACTGCCACCGGAAGCCCGAGATGAAGGCCTCCACGGACTGCGTCACGTGCCACCGGTGAGGCCGCATGATCGACGAAACCGAAAGAGACCGCAGGGCTGGAGTCCCGCGCCACATCAGACGCGACCGGGCCGAGCCCTGCGCTCATCGGGTCTGGACCGGCGCGACTTCCTCCGCCTGGGCGGTGTCCTCGCGGCCGCCGGCGCTCTGGGGAGCGCCGCGTGCAGCCCTCCGCAGGAGGCGACGATCCCGTTCCACGACATGCCGGAGAGTCTCGTGGACGGCATGGGGCGGGCGCGCTTCTTCCACACGGTGATCGACGGATCGCCCGTCCTGGTCCGGACGCGCGAAGGGCGACCGATCCTCGTGACGCCCTCTCCGCTGACCGACGGGAGCGGGCGCGGGCTGAGTGCACGGCACCACGCGGCGCTCATGGATCTCTACGATCCCGACCGCGCCCGCGGCCCGCTGTCCGTTCGGCGCGGCAAGGGCGCGGTGGTCGCGTCGAGCTGGGCGGCGATCGGCATGGACGTCGTCTCGAGGCTGAAAGCGGCCGGGGCGAAGGCGGTCCTGCTCACCGGTCCCGTTGCCAGCCCCGCGCTGACCGCCGCGATTGCCGGGATCACGGCGCACACGGGCCTGAGGCACGTCGCCTGGTCGGCGCTCGAGAACGACGCGGCCGGCATCGCGTGGAAGGCCGCGTTCGGCGACGCGAGGGTCGCGAGGCCGAGGCTCGACAAGCCGAATCTCGTGGTGGGGCTTGGCGCCGAATTCCTGGACCGGCCGGAGGACGGCTTCGAGCGCGATTTCGCCGCCCGGCGCGTGCCGGACCAGGCGGAAGGCGGCATGAGCCGGTTCGTTCAACTCGAGGGCCGGCTGACGCTCACGGGCGCGAACGCCGATCGGCGAATCAGGGTTCGCGACTCGCACCTCGCGGCCGTCGCCGCCGCGCTCGCGCACGAACTCGTCGTCGTGCGCAAGATCGGCCCGCTTGCGGCCGTCCCCGAGGTGCCGCTCGCTCTCGCGCCGTTCGCGATCGACACGGTCGCCAGGCAGGCGGGCGTCGATGCCGGTGTGCTGAGGTCTTTGGCCGGCGAGCTCGCGGGCGCCACGGGAAGGGCGCTTCTCGTCGGCGGCGGCTCGGCCGGGGCAACGGCTTCCGGCCCGGCTCTCGAGTTGGCAGTCGTCCTGCTGAACATCACGGTCGGTGCGTTCGATGCCGGCTTCTTCGACGAGGGGCGGCGTCGAGTGTCCGTCGGGCCGCGGCGCCGCCGTGGCTGCGCTCGTGGAGGAGATGCTCGCCGGGCAAGGTCGAACTGCTCGTCGTGGCCGGCGTGAATCCGGTCTACGACTGGCCCGCCTTCGCCAAGGCTCCGGCGGGGCTTACGCCCGCCATCGGCCCGTTCGCAGACGCGCTCGGCAAAGTTCCCTTCGTCCTCTCGCTGAACGACCGTCTGGACGAGACGAGCCTGCTCGCCGACGTTCTCGCGCCCGCCAGCCACCCGTTCGAGTGCTGGGGAGATGTCACGCTGCCGAAGGGGCTCCTCGCCGTTCAGCAGCCCGTCATCCAGCCGCTGTTCGACACGCGCGGCCTCCTCGATCTCCTCGTCGCGTGGGGTGCGGCCGCCGGCGATCCCGTCGCCGCGGCTGCCGTGACAGCGGCCGCCACGGCTGCCAAGGCGACTCCAGCTCCCGGCACCGCCGCCCCGGCCCCGAGCCCGAGCGTTGCCTGGCACTACCTGCGTGCCGCGTGGGCGAGCCGACTGGCGGTCGCGCCCGGCACGCCGGCCTTCGAGGCGGGGTGGAACGAGGTGCTGCGGACGGGGATGTGGTCGGCTGGAATTGCCACCACTGCCAAGGATCAACGGTCGGGGCAAGGCTTCAGCCTTGCTCTTCAACCAGCCGCCCTCTCGTTGCTAGCCACCGCCGCGATCACGCCGCAGCCGGGCGTCGAACTCCAGCTCTACCCGCACCTCGCGCTCGGCGACGGCCGCGCGGCCAACAACGGATGGCTCCACGAGCTGCCCGATCCCATCACTCGGATCACGTGGGGCGGCGCGCTCTCGATCGCTCCGCGCCGGTTCGACGAGATGAAGCTGGCCAACGGCGACCTCGTCGAGGTGGAGGCGGGCCACGCCAAGATCGTCGCGCCCGCTTACCGTCACGCGGGAATGCACTACGACCAGGTGGCCCTCCCGCTCGGCCTCGGTCGCACCGCTTGCGGCGTGGTAGGAGCGGGCGTCGGCCCGAACGCCTTCCCGCTTCGCCTCGTGGCGAATGGACGGCTGCTGTCTGCAGGCCTGCCGGTCAGGATCCGGAAGGTGGGCGGCAACGAGGAACTGGCCTTCGCGCAGGGCTCGGACGTGATCGACCGCGCCCGCCGGCCGCTCCTCCCCGCCACCGTCCTCTCGGCCTACGAGAAGGACCGCAAGTCGGGCACCGAGCAGCAGGAGAGCGGCCCTTCCGCATGGCCGGCGCACGAATACCCGAAGGCACGCTGGGCGATGGCGATCGACCTCAGCAGGTGCAACGGGTGCGGCAAGTGCGTCATCGGATGCCAGGCCGAGAACAACATTCCCGTCGTCGGCCGGCACGGGATGCTGAACGGCCGCGAGATGTCGTGGATCCGGATCGACCGCTACTATGACGCCCCGAAGAAGGACGGCGGGTGGGACGCCGACGTCTGGGACGGCCCGCTCGACGTCGTCGAGGAGCCGCGCACGCTGTTCCTGCCGATGCTCTGCCAGCACTGCGAGAACGCGCCGTGCGAAACGGTCTGCCCGTTCGTGGCGACGATGCACAGCGAGGACGGGCTGAACCAGCAGGTCTACAACCGCTGCGTCGGGACACGCTACTGCGCCAACAACTGCCCGTTCAAGGTGCGGCGGTTCAACTACTGGGAGTACAGCAAGGCACAGGAGAGCATCTTCTTCCGGTGGCTCGAGCCCCGCATCGCGAAGAACGCCGCGCTCAACACGCGCAGCCCGATGCAGATGAAGAACAACCCGGAGGTCACCGTCCGCAGCCGCGGCGTGATGGAGAAGTGCTCCTTCTGCATCCAGCGGATCCGGTCGGCCCGGTCGGAGGCCACGCGCGAGGGGAAGAGCAAGGACCACTTCGCCGACGGCGCGGTCGTGCCGGCCTGCATGGAGGCGTGCCCCACCGGCGCGATCACCTTCGGCGACGTGAACGCTCCCGGCTCGCGTGTGGCGGCGCTTGCCGCCGACCCGCGCGCGATGAGGCTTCTCGACGCCCTCGGCGTCAAGCCATCCATTTCCTACCTGTCGAAGGTGCGTAATGACAAGGCATGACGTGAGTCCCTACGCCACGGTGATGGATGACAGCCAGCTGACCGGCCGGCCGATCGTCCTTGCGGGCGCCGGTCCCTACGGGGGCGACCTCGAGATCCCCGAGCCGCTCGTCACGGGCGGCAAGAAGTGGGCGGACGTGGACCGCGACATCTGCATGCACGCCGAGCAGTTCCCCACGAAGAAGTGGTGGTGGGCATTCGGCGTCGCGCTGACCTTCCTCGGCCTCCTCGTGTTCGCGCTGATCACGCTCTTCTACGCCGGCATGGGCATCGCGGGCGTCAACCAGCCGGTCGGCTGGGGCTCGTTCATCATCAACTTCGTCTTCTGGATCGGCATCGGCCACGCGGGCACACTCATCTCGGCGGTGCTGTATCTCTTCCGCCAGCAATGGCGCACCGGGATCAACCGGGCCGCGGAGGCGATGACCCTGTTCGCCGTCGCGTGCGCCGGGATCTTCCCTGTCATACATCTCGGGCGCGCCTGGTTCGCCTATTGGCTCGTGCCCTATCCGAACGCGCGCGGCCCCCTCTGGGTCAATTTCAACTCGCCGCTCGCGTGGGACATCTTCGCGATCTCCACCTACGGCCTGGTCTCCCTCACCTTCTGGTACATGGGGCTTCTCCCGGACCTCGCCACCATCAGGGACCGCGCGACCCACCCCTGGAGGAGGAGGCTGTACAACGCGATGAGTTTCGGCTGGACCGGATCCCACCGGGCGTGGCGTCATTACGAGTCGGCCTACATGATCCTGGCCGCCCTGGCGACGCCGCTCGTCTTCTCGGTCCACACGATCGTCTCGTTCGACTTTGCCACCTCCGTCATGCCTGGCTGGCACACGACGATCTTCCCGCCCTACTTCGTGATCGGCGCCATCTTCTCGGGCTTCGCGATGGTCATCACGCTGATGACCTTCATGCGCGGCTACTTCGGGATGAAGAACTACATCACGCTGAACCACATGGAGTCGATGGCGAAGGTCCTGCTGCTCACGGGCATGCTCGTCGGCTTCGCCTACTCGACGGAGTTCTTCATGGCCTGGTACTCCGGCAGCGAGTGGGAGGGGTTCATCTTCAAGAACCGCGCGTTCGGTCCGTACTGGTGGGCCTACGCCATCATGTTCACCTGCAACGCGATCGTGCCGCAGGTGTTCTGGTTTGCGTCGATGCGGCGCAACACCTGGGTCCTCTTCGCCGTGTCGATTCTCGTGAACGTCGGGATGTGGTTCGAGCGCTACGTCATCGTCGTCACGTCGCTTCACCGCGACTTCCTCCCCTCGTCGTGGGGCATGTACGCCCTCACGTTCTGGGACTACGCGATCCTCTTCGGCTCTTTCGGCCTCTTCTTCACCCTCTTCCTCCTCTTCGTGCGCGTCCTGCCGGTGGTCGCGATTTCGGAGGTGAAGGGCGTGATGGACCCGAAGGTCGCCCGGAGCATGCCCACGCCCGCCGCCGCGGCAGCGGCGTACCAGGAGGTCTGAGCCATGGTGCCGATCTCGACCAAAGGCGTCCTCGGCGATTTCTACGAGCCGGCCGAGGCGCTTGCCGCGGCCGCGAAGGTCCGCGACGCCGGCTGGAAGCACTTTGACTTCCTGACGCCATTTCCCATCCACGGGATGGAAGAGGCGATGGGGCAGAAGCGGTCGTGGGTTCCCGTGGCCACCGCCATCCTCGCCGTCTGCGGCATCCTCTTCGCCCAGGGCCTTCAGAACTACGTCATGGTCTGGGACTGGCCGATGAACTTCGGCGGGAAGCCCTTCGCGGCGTGGCCGGCGTTCATCCCGATCACCTTCGAGGCGATGGTGTTCTGGGCGGCGCTCGGCAGCGCGCTGGTGGCCATCGTCGCCGGCAAGAAGGACAACATCCCGCAGCCGCCGCCGCTCCTCGTGAAGACGGGGGCGACCTTCGATCGGTTTGTACCTCTGGATCTCCGCGACCGACCCGAAGTGGAACGCCGCCGAGGCCGAGCGCTTCGTCCGCTCCCTGGGCGCCGACGGTGTGAGGGTCATCGACGGGGCGCAAGGAGGGGCCGGTGTCTAGCACCATTCACCGTTCACCATTCTCCATTCGCGACGGCATTCTCTCGCGGTTGGTCTGGACTGCCGGCGCGTTGGCCCTCGCCGCGCTGCTGTCCGCCTGCGACGTCGGCCTTCCCGCCGGGAGGACGCCTCACCGCGAAGGGAACCGCCTCGACATGGGCGATCAGCCAAAGCTCAAGCCGCAGCGGACCGATCTCTTCCTCGCGCGGCCGACGGGTGTCATGGAGCCGCAGCCGGGGACCGTGGCCGTCGGCGAGGCACCCTACCCGTACGCGCAGAACGAGGCGGACCGGGCGGGCGCGGAACTGGTCAACCCGCTTCCGACCACGCCGGAGGTTCTTGCCCACGGCAGGTTCGTCTACGAGAACGTCTGCATCACCTGTCACGGTCCGAAGGGCGCCGGCGACGGGCACGTGACCGCGCTCTTCCCCAAGCCGCCGAGCCTGATGACGCAGAAAGTGCGCGACTGGCCGGACGGCCAGTTGTTTCATCGGCCGATGCGAGGCCAGAACTCGATGCCCAGCCACGCGCGACAGGTGGACGCCAACGATGCCTGGTCGGTGATCCACTACATCCGGCAGATGCAGAAGGTCGAGCCGGTGGCGCCCGCCTCCGCACCCCTCGCAGCGCCGGCCGCCGTCACGATCCCTGCCGGCGCACACGCGGGCGCTACGGCGAGGCAGGCCCCACAGACGCCAGGAGGGAAGTAGTCATGAGCCACGCACACTCCCACGACTTCCCTGCGGCGCCGGGCCGGATCGCACTGCCGGCGACGGTTCAGGGCCTGGCGGCGGCGGCCGTTGTTGCCGGCGGTGCCGCGCTCGCTCTTGCACTCGGCTGGGGCGACGCACAGCTCGCCTGGAGTTCCTATCTGATCGCGGTCTTCTTCGCGCTCGGCCTCGGCGCGTTCGGCGTGGCCTGGCTGGCGATGCTCTACCTCGCCGGAGCCGACTGGTCGGTCACGATGCGCCGGATCCCGGAAGCGATGACGGCATGGCTGGCTCCCGGCGGCGTCTTGGCCATGGGCGTCGGACTCGGCGCGCACTCCCTGTACCAGTGGTCGCACGCCGACCTCGTCCGACAGGACGAGTTGCTGCTGCACAAGGCGCCGTTCCTGAACATGACGATGTTCACCGTCCTCGTCGGCGCGAGCCTCCTCCTCTGGGTCGTGTTCGCTGCGCTGCTCGTCGGCGCGTCGCACCGGCAGGACCGCGAGGGAGGCCACGGGCCAACGCGCACGAGCCGCACGCTCTCCGCGCTCTTCCTCGTGCTCTTCGCGCTGACGCTCAGCGTGGTCAGCTTCTACCTGCTGCTGTCGCTCGAAGCGCACTGGTTCTCGACGATGTTCGCCGTGCTCGTGTTCACGGACATCATCCAGACGGGCACCGCCTTCGTCGCGGTGGCAGCCGGCCTGCTCGTGATGGCAGGCAGGCTGAGGGGATTCCTGAACGGGCATCACCTGCACAGCCTGGGGAAGATGATCTTCGCGTCCACGGGGTTCTGGGCGTACATCTATTTCTGCCAGTTCATGCTGATCTGGTACGCGAACCTGCCCGAGGAGACGGTCTACTTCCTGCGCCGGGCGGACAACGGTTGGCTGCCGTACCTGCTGCTCCTGCCCACGCTCAAGTTCGTCGTGCCGTTCCTCCTGCTCGTGCCGAGGGACGCGAAGCGCAATCCAAGGAAGCTCGTTCCGGTGGCGGCGCTGCTCCTCTTCGCGCAGTTCCTGGAGTTGTTCGTCATGGTGGGGCCCGCGGTCGGGCACGGCGACCAGGCGGCCCATGCCCACGTGCCGATTGTCGAGTTCGCGGCGACGCTCGGGTTCCTGGGCCTCTTCACGCTCGTCTTTGGCTGGGCGCTCGCGCGCCACGACGCGGTGCCGCTCAACGACCCGGCGCTGCTGGAGTGCCTGGAGTATCACTCGTAGCCCCAACGCTCTGACCCCGAGCTCTGGGCCACAGGTCTGACCAGAGACCGATGAGCTCAAAGCCGTGATCCCAGGCCGAGCGCTCACCTTGGACTGCCATCCGATCCACCAGACGATCGACCTCCTCGGCTTCCTGACGCTTGGGCTGCTCGGCAGCTTCGGGCACTGCGTCGGGATGTGCTCGCCGTTCGTGCTGTTCGTGTCACGGCGGTACGTCTCGCCCGAGCGAGGGCGACCGGCCGCCCTGGCGGCACAGGCGTGGTACAACGCCGGACGCATCGTCACGTACGCGGTTCTCGGTGCTCTCGCCGGCGCTCTTGGCGCGGCCGTGCAGTTGGCGGGAGCGTTCGTCGGCCTCCAGCGCGCCGCCGTGGTCCTGGCAGGCGGCGTGCTGGTCGCGTGGGCGGTGGTCGCCCTATCGGAACTCGTCTCGTTCGATGCTGGTGGGCGGTTGTTCGGCCGTGTCGCCGGCAGGCTCAAGGGTCGCGTCCCCGGCCACCCGTTTGCGACGGGTCTGTTTCTCGGCCTTCTTCCGTGCGGCCTGCTCTACTCGGCCGTCGTCGCCGCGGTCGGGCGCGGCGGAGCGGTCGAAGGAGCGGTCGCTCTCGCCATCTTCGGCCTCGGCACAGCCCCGGCCCTGCTCGGCGTGTCACTCGCCGACGAGTTCCTCGCCCGCAGGCGCGCGTTCCTGAATCGCCTCTCGCAGTTATTCATCCTGGCGATGGGCGCCTGGTTCCTGTGGAGAGGGCTCGCGGCTCCATGGACAACCTGACTCACAGCGTTGTCACAGTCCTGGAGTTGATGCAACCGAGGCACGGCGTTGACGCGATCGGGGCCGTCGGACATACTCGCCGCTGCAGCGCTCCCAAGTGGAGGTCACCCATGCGATCGGATCTGCGATTCCTCGTCCTGGTGTGCGTGATCGGCCTCGCCGCGCCCTGCCTTGCGCAGCCTCCCGGCGCCGCGCCGCCGGCCGGCCGACAAGCGGGGACCGGCGGCATCATGCCGGCCACGCAAGCGGGGCCGCCGCCGACGGCCAGCGCACCCCCGACCACCCCGAAGGACTCGCCTGAGCTGCAGGAGAAGACGGCCGTCACGAAGCACACCATCCGGATCGGCGGCCAGCCCGTCGCCTACACGGCGACGGCGGGCAACCTGGTCCTGCGCGACGACCGGAACAAGCCGATCGCGAGCTTCTTCTACGTCTACTACACGCGTGACGGCGTGAGCGACCTGGCCCGGCGGCCGATCTTCTACTCCTTCAACGGCGGCCCCGGCACCGCGTCGATCTGGATGCACGTCGGCTTCACCGGCCCGCGGAGGGTGACGTACGACGACGAAGGATTCCAGCTGCAGCCGCCGTACCGGCTGCACGATAACGAGCAGTCGATCCTCGATGTAGCGGACATCGTCTACATCGACCCCGTCGGCGTGGGCTACAGCCGGATGGCGCCGGGCGAGGACCCGCACCGCTTTCACGGCATCGGCGAGGACATCGCGGCGATGGGCGACTTCATCAGGGTCTTCACCGTGAGGAACGGCCGCTGGAAGTCGCCGAAGTTCCTGATCGGCGAGAGCTACGGGACGACGCGCGCGTCGGGCCTCGCGGGCTATCTGCAGAGCCAGCACCAGATGTATATGAACGGCGTCGTGCTGGTCTCGATGACCAACCTGGGGTACGACCGCGGCCCCGACATGAGCTTCGCGACCGTGCTGCCTTACATGACGGCGACCGCCTGGTATCACAAGAAACTGCCGGGCGATCTCCAGAAGCAGCCGCTGAAGGCGGTGCTCGCGGCCTCAGAGCGATACGCGATGAACGAGTACCTCCTGGCGCTGACCAAGGGGGGCCTCGTGACGCCGGAAGAGCGCGGCACTGTGGCCCGGCAGGTGGCGCGGTTGATTGGCGTCTCGCCCGAATTCGTGGAGCGCAGCAACCTGCGCGTGGACAAGAACCGGTTCTGGAAGGAACTGCTGCGGGACCGCGAGCTCACGGTGGGCCGGCTCGACAGCCGATACACCGGCACCGACGCCGACGCCGCGGGCGAGCGCCCGGAGGCTGACCCGGCGATGCTGCACTGGGACGGGCCCTTTGCTGGCGTCATGAACACGTACCTGCGCGAAGAGCTGAAGTGGGAGACGGACGACAAGTACATCGTCTGGGGCAACGTGCAGCCGTGGCGGCAGGACCCGCAGGTGCGCGTCCACGACATGCTTCGGCGCGCCATGACACAGAACCCCTTCCTTCGAGTGCTCGTCCTCGAAGGCTACTACGACGGCGCGACGGACTACTACAGCGCGCAGTACACGATCTCCCACGTCGATCCAGCGGGCGCGCTGAACAAGCGCTTCGAGTTCGCCTTCTTCGAGTCGGGGCACATGATGTACCTGAAGAACTCCGTGCTGGCGGAGGCCAAGCGCGAACTCGCCCGTTTCGTGCAGTCGTCGCTGTCGCCACAGCCGTAGCATGCCATCATTGACGATTGCTGATTGGCGATTGCCGATTTCGCCCCAATCGTCATTCGCCAGTCGTCAATTTCCCAGCCCCTAGCCCCCAGCCCCTAGCTCTTGAAGTCGTACACCAGCGCCACGATGAGGTCCACGAGCGCCTGGAGGTCGCGGCCGTCGATGACTTCCACCGCTGAGTGCGAGTAGCGCCCGGGCCACGAGATCGGAAGAACGATCGCCCCCGTCTTGGTGAACTGCGATCCGTCGTTGCCCCCGCTCGTCACGCCGATCGTGACCGGGATGCCTCGCGCCGCGGCCAGCTTCCGCACGCGCTCCACGACATCCGGCGGGGTGATGCTGGAACTGTCCACCGCGCGCAGCACGGCGCCGCTGCCGAGCGGGATGCGGGCGTAGCGCTGCGGGTCGATCGGCGTGTCCGACGACACGAACGTGTCCACGGCGAACACGAAGGCCGGGTGGAGTCGTTCGGCGAGCACGCCAGCCCCGACGAGGCCGGTTTCCTCTTCGACGTCCCACGCGAAGGTCACCCGGTTGGGCACCTTGGCCGGGTCGATCCTGGCGAGCGCCATCGTCATGGCCGCGCAGCCCGCCCGGTCATCGATCGAGCGCGCCGTCGCGCGTGAGCCGGCCAGCGCCTGGAATTGCTTGCGCACGGTGACCGTGTCCCCCTTCTTCACGCCGAGCGCCTCGGTGGCCGCGCGCGCGTCGGTGCCGAAGTAGAGCAGGACGTCCTCCGGCCTGGGCTGCCAGTCGGTCGCCCGCTGGTAGTTGGGCCGCGGCGCAATGACGGCCCCGACCAGGCCGCTTCCCGCGTGGACAAGGACCGGGTGCGCTTCCATGCTGCCCGCGTAGACACCGCAACGGCGAACGGCGGCCGTCCCGTCTTCGCGGACCTCGGTAATCTCGCAGCCCAGCTCGTCGGTGTGGGCGACGAACAGGATGTCCGTGCCGCCCTGGCCGAACGACATCGTCAGGTTTCCCTTCGCGTCCACCTCGGGCTTCGCCCACGCTGGCAACTGCTTCGCGACCGCCTCGCGCACCGCTGTTTCGTGGCCGGACACGCCGTAGGCATGGACCAGGGGCGCGAGGTTGGCGAAGATTCCCGTCGGGGCGTCGGGGGGGCGGCCGAGGCCCGGGCCCATGATGCTCGCGCGCGTGTCCGGCAGCCCCGCCGCCGCGCGCAGGAGCGCCGTGAGCGCCGACTCGTCGGCGTGATCGACCGTCTCCACGGGCGTCTGCATGAAGAGCACCGGGAGCGCGACGGCCTGGACTATCGCCGCCGGCCACGCCGCCGGCAGGCGGAGCGACGGCGCCATCTGGATCGTCACGCCGGCTTCCCGCGCACGTTCCGCCAGCCAGGCACTGCTCTCCGTGAGAACCGGCCCGCCGCCCAGCCGCCCCAGCGCCCCGCGGGGATCGGGGTCGTTCGCCGGTTGTGCCCGCGTGACGGCGATGATGCGATCGGGATTCAGATGGCGGGCGAGCCGCGCCGCGCCGCGGTCGCCGAACGCGCCCTGGGTCGTCCACGCGAGAGTCAGGGTGCCTGCACGCTTGGGCGCTTCGAGCTGCGCCTGGAGCAGGGCCAGGAGCGCGTTGGCCGAGGCGCGGGCCTGGCCGGCCACCGCCGCCAGCCGGCCGCCGGACAAGGCGGTTCCGCGCTCCCGCAGCGTCACCGTGTCGAGCAGCTGCACGTCGAGGGCCTTCACGTCCCCGGCCGACTGGGCGCCCACGTCCACCCACATGTCATCCAGCGTCCTGGCCGGCACCGGCGCATTCCGGCCTCGCAGCAAGTGCGCGGAGAGACTACCGACCACGCCCGGCACCATCTTGCCGGTCCTGGTGCGGATCGTGACCGGCTGGCCGTAGATGAACTGATCGAACAACCGGAAACTGGCGCCGGTCGTGACGCGATGCAGGCGAAGGTAGCCGTCCGGGGTGATGTCGGACACGAGGTATCCGTCCTCGTCCACGCTCGTCGTGATGAGGAGGTGCGGCGAGCCCTGGCCGATCGTGACGAGCAGGTTGCCGACCTCGTCGATCCGCGGCTTGGCCCATTTCGGCAGCCCGTCTCGAATCGCGGCGATCACATCCGATTCGAATCCAGAGACGCCTTGAGCCGATTGGGTCGCGTTCAACGGTGCGGGTTGCGCGCTGGCACCCGCGGTGGACACGAGCAGCGCCGCGAGCGCCGCGAAGAGACAGGCGTGGTACCGAGGAATCATGGGCCGGAATCATAACCCGGCGGCGCTGGACTCGCGAGGCCCCGCCGTATAAGCTCTCCGGCACCGGCGCGGTCCCGCCGTGTCCCCAGCACATTGCGATTGCGGACAAGCTGCAGGACGCGCACGCACCTGGCGCGGTAGCCGCGGGTCGGTGTGGCCGTCGTCAGCCCGTCGTCGACAAGCGGCTGTTGGTGAAGTCCGACGCGAAGCTGATGCTGCAGGCGACGAGGTCGGGCGGAGTCGTGCGGGTGACCTGGTGCTCGTGGAAGAGCGCGTACGATACAGTGGAGAGAACGGGGTCCGCTTCCACCCGATGGTGGTCCGGCCCATGTCGGGCAAGGACGCCGAGGGGTGTGTCGTGCAGCCGGGGACGGGCTCGAAGCTCGACCATGTGTTCGATGCGGGCGGCGTTGGTCAGGCCGCGGCAAATGTAAGGCGGGCGGGACGTAGTGGAGGAGCGGATGTCGCGCATGTGGTCGGGGGTGAGCGTGTTGAGGTGTGGGGCGACGCTCCAGTTTCGACTCGCGTTGGCGTTGGTCCTCGCCCTCGCGGGCCAGGCGGCCGCGCAGAATCCTGTCACCTGGTCCGCCTCCACCAAGGCCGCCAAGGTCAAGCCGGGCGACACCTTCAAGGTCGATGTCGTGGCGAAGATGGAGGAGGGGTGGCACGTTTACTCGGTGGAGCAGCCGCCGCCGCCGATTGCCACTCGCATCTCGGTGCCGGGCGGCCAGCCGTTCGCGCTGGCGGGTGCCATCGACGCGCCCGCGCCCCGCATGGCCTTCGATCAGAGCTTCGGCATCAACACCGAGCTGTACGACGAGTCGGCCGCGTTCACGCTCCCGGTGAAGGTCGCGGCCGACGCGCCTGGCGGCAAGCAGACGCTCAAGGTCCAGGCCTACTACCAGACGTGCAACAACCAGCTCTGCCTCCCTCCGAAAACGGTGCCGATGGAGGTGGCGGTCGAAGTCGCGGCGTTCAAGTCGGAGGCGACGGTTCCCAAGTCGGGGGCGACGGTTCCCAAGTCGGAGGCGACGGTTCCCAAGTCGGAGGCCACCGCCCCCAAATCGGAGACTGGCACGCCTGCTCCGACTGGTACGCCTGCTCCGACTGGGGCGCCTGCTTCGACTGACAAGTCTGGTCCGACTGACAAGTCTGGTCCGATTGTCCCAGCGGGTGGCCGTTCCTTGTGGTCGTTCCTCTGGCTGGCGATGAGCGTTGGCGCGCTGTCGTTGCTGACGCCGTGCGTCTTCCCGATGGTGCCGATCACCGTCTCGTACTTCACCAACCACGCGGCGGGCAGCCGGGCCAAGGCCGTGCAGCAGGCGGCCACCTACATGGTGGGGATCATCCTCACCTTCACGGCGCTCGGCATGGCGCTGGCGTTGCTCGTCGGCGCGACCAGCCTGAACCGCTTCGCCGCGAGCCCCTGGGTCAACATCCTCATCACGGCGATCTTCATCGGGTTCGCTCTCAGCCTCTTCGGCGTGTTCGACCTGCAAATCCCGCCGTCAATCGTCAACCGGCTCGACGCGATCACCAGGCGGCAGGGCGGCAGCCAGACGCTGGCGACCCTGCTGATGGGCCTGACGTTCACGCTGACGTCGTTCACCTGCACGGCCCCCTTCATCGGGACGCTGCTCGTCATGGCGGCCGGCGGCGACTGGCAGTGGCCGCTCGTCGGCATGCTCGCGTTCTCGACCGTCTTCGCGCTCCCGTTCTTCATCCTCGCGCTCATGCCGCAGTGGATGGCGCGCCTGCCCCGGTCCGGCGGCTGGCTCAACTCGGTGAAGGTGATGATGGCCTTCCTCGAAGTGGCGGCCGCGATGAAGTTCATCTCGAACGTCGATCTCGTCTGGGGTTGGGGCATCTTCACCCGCGACGTCGTCCTCGCCACGTGGGTGGTGCTGTTCGTCCTCATGGCCATCTACGTGATCGGCCTGTTCCGGTTCAAGCACGACGCCCCGGTGGCGCATGTCGGCCTGGTACGCCTGTCCACGGCGATCCTGTGCGGCACGCTCGGCCTGTGGCTCCTGACCGGCCTGTTCGGCAAGCGCCTGGGCGAGATCGAGGCGTTCCTTCCCCCCGCCGCCGAGACGATGGTCGAGGCTTCGTCGGGAGCGGGCCGCGAGCTGCCCTGGATCATGAACGACTTCGAGCAGGCGCTGGCGCGCGCGAGGCAGGAGCAGAAGCCCGTCTTCGTGGACTTCACCGGCTACACCTGCACCAACTGCCGGTGGATGGAAGCGAACATGTTCACCAGGCCCGAGGTACAGAACGAGCTGCGCGGCTACGTCCTTGTTCGCCTTTACACCGACGGCGAAGGGGAGATGTACCAGCGGCAGCAGCAGCTGCAGCAGGCGATGTACCAGACCGTGGCGCTGCCGTTCTACGCCGTCGTCGACTCGGCCGGGCAGCGCGTCGTAGACTTCCCTGGGCTCACTCGCGACCCGGCGCAGTTTGTCGAGTTCCTGAAGCGCGGGAAGAGCGGCGTCGCGATGGCATCCAGGCCGCGGACGTAGCGACGGATTGAATTGAGAAGTGAGAACGGAGAAGTGAGAACAGAGAAGCTGCTCCACTCTACGTTCTCAGTTCTACGTTCCCGTTCAGTTCTACCGTTCTCCGTTCTCCGTTCTACGTTCTCAGTTCTTACCGATATGCCTGCTGCCCGTCTTCTCCTCGGCCTCGATGTCGGCAGCTCCTTCGTGAAGGCGTCGCTCGTCGATGCCGATCGCGGCGTGGCTGTGGCGTCGGCCAGCGCACCGTCCGCGGAGATGCGGATCTCCTCGCCGCAGCCCGGATGGGCGGAGCAGGACCCTGACGAGTGGTGGACCCACGTGGTGTCCGCCACGCGGGCGGCGCTGCAGACGTCCGGCGCGCGCCCGGAGAGTGTCGCGGCGATTGGCATTTCCTACCAGATGCACGGCCTCGTCCTGACCGACGAGAGCAGCCGCGTGCTGCGCCCGGCGGTCATCTGGTGCGACAGCCGCGCCGTGGGCATGGGCGAGTGGGCCTTCGATGCAATCGGCCACCTTTCCTGCCTCGCCCGCTACCTCAACTCGCCGGGCAACTTCACCGCCTCGAAGCTGAAGTGGGTGAAGGAGCACGAACCGGACGTCTTCCGCGCCGCGCACAAGGCGATGCTGCCGGGCGACTTCATCGCCCTACGGCTGACCGGGGAAGCGGCGACCACCGAGACGGGGCTGTCCGAGGCGATTCTCTGGGACTACCTGGATGGCGGCGTTGCGCAGGAAGTGCTCGACGTGTTCGGTCTGCCGGCGAGCCTCGTGCCCGTTCGCGTCCCGACGCTCGGGCCGCAAGGGACGCTGACCGGCTCCGCGGCGGCGCTCCTCGGCCTGAGCCCAGGCGTGCCCGTCTCTTACCGCGCCGGCGACCAGCCCAACAACGCCTTCTCCCTGAAGGTGCTCGAGCCTGGAGAAGTGGCGGCCACAGCGGGCACGTCCGGCGTCGTATTCGGTGTGGGAGACGAGGCGCGCTGGGACCAGCAGTCGCGCGTCAACACCTTCCTCCACGTCAACCACGCCCCCGGTCACCCGCGATACGGCGTGCTCCTGTGCGTGAACGGCACGGGCGCCCTCTACCAATGGCTGAAGCGGACGCTCGCCGGCGGGGCGACGCTCACCTACGATCAGATGAACCGCGAGGCGGCCGACACCCCCGTCGGCGCCGACGGTCTGCTAATCCTGCCGTATGGCAACGGTGCCGAGCGGACGCTGGGGAACCGGGATCTGGGCGCGGTGTTCGAGGGGCTGTCGCTCGTGCGCCACGGCCGCGGGCACCTGTGCCGGGCGGCGCAGGAAGGCATCGTCTTCGCGCTGCGCTACGGCATGGAGATCATGCGCGAGATGGGCATGACGCCCGCGACGATTCGGGCCGGCCGTGCAAACATGTTCCTGAGCCCGTTGTTCGCGCGCGCCTTCGCCGACGTGACCGGCGCCGTCGTCGAGCTCTTCGAGACCGACGGCGCGCAAGGCGCGGCCCGCGCCGCGGGCCTCGGCGCCGGCATCTTCGGCAGCGCGGCCGAAGCCTTCACCGGTCTCACGGCCGTCGAGCGGATCGAACCGGACGACCACCGTCGCGCGCAGTACGCCGAGGTCTACGCCCGCTGGCGCGCGGCCCTGGACCGGAAACTCGAAACGACAGCAGGCGTCGCCGGCAGTTTGCAGTAGGCAGTTGGCAGTCGCCCGAACGCGTGCTGCCTACTGCCTACTGAATTGCCACGTCACATCACACCTCATCCAGCAGCCGCCGCTCTCCGGCGAGCGCCTGGATGGGGGCGATGTCCTGGACCACTTCCAGCGTCCCCAGGTACTCGCCCTTCGGGCTGCGCACCGGGAAGTAGCGGATGTGCACCTTCCGGCCGCCCATGGCGATCCAGAACTCCGCCACCTTCCGGCTCCCCGCCTTGAAATCTTCGAGGATGCGGTTCACCAGGTGCACGCTCTTCTCGGGGTGGCAGTTCTGCACTTCCATGCCGATGGCGCCGCGCGTGCGCGGGAAGATCTTGTCGCCGTTCTCGTGGCTGAAGTAGCGGACCGTGTCGTCCTTGTCCACGAAGGACAACTCCACTGGGAGCGCGTTGAGGATGGCCGCGAGCACGTCGCGCTCGACGCCGTACGACAGGTCCTCCACGCCGCCCGCCGTGACGATCCGTTCGGCCAGCGCGTAGTACTTCGCTCTCGTGTCCGGGCCGACGGCCGCTTCCGTCTCCTCGATTCCCTTTATGACCGCGCGCGCGTCGGCATCCGTCATGACGCGCCGCGCCATCGGGTAGAGGATGTCGTTCTCCTTCCAGAAGTGGTTCTTCAACAACGACGAGTACTCGCTGAAGGCGATCTTGAAGTCGTCGAGCGCCTCGCGATCGCCGGCGAGGTAGCGGCCGCCGACCTCGAGCAGGCGCGGCAGGGTGTCGCGGCTCTGGTCGTGCTCCATCAGCATCACGCCGAGGGGCCCGCCGCCGCGCGGGACGCCCCGCTGCTCGATGAGCGGGAAGAGGTGGTTCTCCTCTTTCCGGTTGTGACAGCCGTCCACGTATCCCTTGAAGTACTCGAGAGCATCCTTCAGCAGCGCCGGCGAAGGACCGCCGGGGGCTGCCAGCGCCCGCTCGACCGCTTCGAACACCTTTTCGGTGGTCTCGTGGTCGGTCATCAGCAATTCGGACCAGGTCTGCGACATCATGCCTCCGCGTCGTGTGAGGATGGCCAAACCCTGCAAGTATGCCACGGCCGGCAGGCGCGCCCTATGATCCGCGTCACAAGCCGCAAAGCCCGCAGTAGGCAGCAGGCAGTAAGCAGTTGTAGAATCGGCCTTTGCCAACTCCAGCCGTTCCGGTCCGCTCCTGAAAGGATTCCAGTTTGGTGTGCCATGCCCGCGCGTTCCGGCTGCGCCATGTCCCGCTTCTCGCCCTGCTCCTCTCCGCGGTCCCGTCTGGCGCGTTCGGCCAGTCGGCGGCCGCGTCCGGCGCGGGCCAGGAACCCCCGCCGGCACCGGCCGCGGGGCAGGCTCCAGCCCCGGCTCCGGACCCTGCGATCCATATCCTGCAGTCCAGGCCGCTGACCGGCGCGCTCTTCGCGGAGGTCCAGTTGCGCGATCTCCCCAGCTCCGGCAGCCTGTGGTCGCTCATCGAGACCGCCGACCACATGACGGTGGTGGATCGGATACAGAACGGCGGCTTGTACCTCGGCGAGCCGGAGCTCATGGGGAGCCTGGGCAGCTCGTGGACGCAGACCGGCTTCACGTTCGACGGCCTCGATGTCACCCACCCGGCTCGAACCGGCACGCCGCTGCTCTATCTCGATCCCCGGGTCCTCGCCTCGGTGGAGGTCATGACGTCGCTTCCGCCGGTCGATGTGGCGGGCGGCGGATCCACGGTCGCCCTCCTGCCGCGCGCCCCCGCCAGCCGGTTTGGCGGCAGCCTCGACGCGGCGGGCATGCCCGGCGCCTGGCAGTCGGCCC
The DNA here is from genome assembly GCA_963724775.1 of uncultured Acidobacteriota bacterium. Classification (GTDB taxonomy): domain Bacteria; phylum Acidobacteriota; class Vicinamibacteria; order Vicinamibacterales; family Fen-181; genus CAVRWB01. The sequence continues at coordinate 322,562 of CAVRWB010000001.1, read as the reverse complement.
CCGACCCCGAGGAGGCGCCGGCGATCGCGCACTTCGACAGCGCGGCTGACGGAGGCGTCCTCTTGAGCGCGCCAATCGCGTCCGGCGGCACCGGCTTCCTGTTCTCGGTCCGGCGCGGCGTCGCGCGGCGCTTCGAGCGCACCGACCCGACGCTGCTCGAGAACCGCCTGACCTCGCTCTTCACGCACGCCTTCATCCGCACGGCGCCCGACGCGAGGCTCCGGATCATCGCCGGCACCGATGCCATCTCCCGCCCGTTTGGCGCGCGGCTGCGGTTCCCGGACCGCAGCGTCACGGCCAACGACCAGTACCTACCACGCGCACGCCATCTGGGAGCGGGCGCCGGCGAGCGGCGGCACGTGGAGCCTCGCGGCCGGGTACGCCCGCGGCGTATCGGGCGCCCCGGAGACGGCCTCGCCGACCATCGGCGTCATCGAGCGGCTCACCGACGGCCCCGTCCTCGAGACGGTCCTGCCAACCAGCGGCGTCGCCCAGCGGCTCAACGCCGTCTTTCGCTTCCGACCCGACCTCCGGCTGGTGAGCGGCGGCCGGCAGACGCTGGACGTCGGCGCCTCCGCGTCGCGCACCTCTTCGTCGGAGGATGCCATGCCCCGCGCCATCGTCGGCGAACTCGTGGACGGCCTGGCATCACGCGCGTGGGATTTCTCGTGGGGCGGGGCGACGACGCTTCGGCACGGCACCGAGCTGGCGGCATGGGTGAACGACCGGATCGACATCGGATCGCGCGCGACGCTCGACGCCGGTCTCCGCACCGAGTACGCGCACGCCGATGCGCGCGACAACCCGGCGACGATCGGGTGGGCCAACCTGCTGCCGCGCGCCACGCTGCAGGTCAACCTCACACCTGGCGGCGGCCTGTCCTTCCACGGCGGCTACGCGCGCTTCGCCCACCGGCTGCCGCTCGATTACCTGGCCTACGGCGACACATCCGCGCCCTCCGCCTCCGTCTACCGCTGGATTGACAACGGCGACCGGAAGCTCCAGCTCTCGGAGATGCGGACACTGGTGGCCAAGGCGGGCCCGGGAATCGGCGCCATCGATGCCGACATCCGAGGCCCGGTCACCGACGAGTTCGCCGTCGGCTTCCAGGCGCGCTTTTCGAAGGGGTGGCGCGCCCGCCTGGTCGGCGTCGAGCGCAAGCAGCGCCGGCTCATCGCGCCGGTGAACGTCGGCGTCACCGCGGCCGATTACACGCTGCGCCTCATCCCTGACGTGGGCAACGACTTCTTCAACCCGGTGGACGACCGGCTCCTCGAGGTCTACGACCGGAAGCCCTCCAGCTTCGGTCGCGACAGCTACCTGCTCACGAACCCCGACGACCATACCGGCACCCAGGTCGGCATCGACCTCGCGGTCGAACGCCTGTTCGACGGCCGGTGGTATATGACCGTCGGCGCGAGCGCGCAGCGATCCGACGCCTACGCGGGCAATCCGGGCTTCCGCGCGAACGAGAACGACTGGGGCGTGCTGGGCGAGCTGTTCGAGAACCCGAACGCCGAGTCGTACGCCCGCGGCCGGCAGTTCGTCGAGCGCGGCTACATCATCAAGTGGTCCGGCGGCTTCGTCACGCCGGACGGGACGCACCTCGGCGCCGTCGCCCGCTACCAGGATGGTCAGCACTTCGCGCGCATGGTCGTGGTGCCGACGCTCAACCAGGGCCCCGAGGCCATCCAGGCCTACAACCGCGGCCACAGTCGCTTCACCTTCTCGTTCACCCTCGACGTGCGAGGCGAGAAGCGCTTCGCCATCGGGTCTTTCGGGGGCGTCTCGATCGTGGCGGAAGCCTTCAACCTGCTCAACAACGCGATCGAGGTCGAGGAGGATCCGCTGACGACGCGCGAGTTCCGCGCGACGACAGCCGTCCAGCCGCCTCGCGCCATCCGCCTGGGCTTCCGCGTGGATTTCTAAGGAGAGCCGGGCAGAGAAGATTCAAGAAGAGAGACACAGAGACACAGAGCTGCCACGAAATGCGAACGCCAGCCCTTCCGGCGGTCGGCATCGCCGACCGCCAGGCGGAGAGGGCTGTCGCGCGGTGCGAGCACGGCATATCGTCTTCAGGCCGTGCTCGCACCGCGCGGCAGCCCTCTCCGCTGCGCGCCTGCGGCGCGCTGGAAGGGCGGAGTGGTCGCGCACCCGTTTCGTTGTCTTCTCTGTGCCTCCGTGCCTCGCATTCATGATCAGGAAGCTCCGCCATCAATTGAGGACCGACTGTGAAACGATTGCTGTTTCTCGTGCTCGCCGTACTTTCCCTCGTCGCCGGGGGCGCGGCTCTCCTGGCGCAGGCCTCCGGTCAACAGGCCGCTCAGCCGCCAAAGGCCGATCAGGACAAGAAGGTCCGGCCGCCGGCTACCACGGCGGACAAGAAGCCCTCTGCGTCCTCTCTCGCTGAAAAGGCGGACGCCATGGCGCCCGGGACTTTCACGGGCCTCGAGCTTCGGTCGATTGGCCCCGCGGTGACGAGCGGCCGCATCATCGACATCGCGGTGCCCGCCGGCCTGCGCAACACCTGGTATGTCGCCACGGTCGGCGGCGTCTGGAAGACGGTCAACTCGGGGACGTCGTGGACGCCGGTCTTCGACGGAGAGGGTTCGTTCTCGATCGGGTGCGTCGCCATCGATTCTCGCGATCCCTCGGTCGTCTGGGTCGGCAGCGGCGAGAACAACAGCCAGCGGAGCGTCTCGTACGGTGACGGCGTCTACCGATCCGAGGACGGCGGCAAGACCTGGGAGAACGTCGGGCTCAAGGACTCGATGCACATCGGGAAGATCGTGATCGACCCTCGCGATTCCAGGGTCGTGTACGTCGCAGCCATGGGGAACCTGTGGGCGCCGGGAGGCGAGCGCGGCGTCTACAAGACAGCCGACTCGGGCAAGACCTGGAAGCGCGTGCTCGAGATCAGCGAGAACACCGGCGTCGTCGATCTTGCGTTGGACCCTCGCAACCCGGACCTGGTCTACGCGACCGCCTACCAGCGCCGCCGCCACGTGTGGACGCTCATCGACGGCGGGCCGGAGTCGGCGATCTATCGATCGATGGACGCCGGCGCGACGTGGAAGAAGACCACGAGCGGCCTCCCGTCGCAGGACATCGGCCGCATCGGGCTCGCCGTTTCCCCCGCCAACCCCGATGTCGTGTACGCGATCGTGGAAGCGGCAAACCGCGCGGGCGGATTCTTCCGATCGAAGGACCGGGGCGCCAGCTGGGAGAAGATGAGCAGCTACGTCTCTGGCGGGCCGCAGTACTACAACGAGTTGGTCGCCGACCCGCGGAACGTGGACCGCGTCTACTCGATGGACGTTTTCATGCAGGTCACCGAGGATGGCGGGAAGACATTCCACAATGCCGGTGAGAAGTGGAAGCACGTGGACAACCACGCGCTGTGGATCGATCCGGACGACACCGATCACCTGGTGAACGGCAACGACGGCGGGGTCTACGAGAGCTTCGACCGGGCGGCCACCTGGCAGTACAAGGCCAACCTGCCCGTGACGCAGTTCTACCGCGTCGCCGTCGACAACGGCGCGCCCTTCTACCACGTGTACGGGGGCACGCAGGACAACACGTCGCTCGGTGGTCCTTCCCGCACGACCGCACAGCACGGCATCACCAACGACATGTGGTTCGTGACGACGACCGGAGACGGGTTCGTGAGCCGCGTGGATCCCGAGGATCCGAACACCGTGTACGCGGAGTCGCAGCACGGCAACCTGGTGCGCTTCGATCGCCGGACGGGGGAGCAGGTTGGCATCCAGCCTCAGGCTGGCAAGGACGACCCGCCCTTGAAGTGGAACTGGGACACGCCCGTGATCATCAGCCCGCACTCGCACACCCGGCTGTACATCGCGGCGCAGCGCGTCTTCCGCAGCGACGATCGGGGAGACACCTGGAAGCCGATTAGCGCGGACCTCACGCGGCAGATCGATCGCAACACGCTGAAGGTGATGGGCCGCGTCTGGGGCCCGGACGCCGTCGCGAAGAACAGTTCCACGTCGTTCTACGGCAACATCGTCTCGTTGGCCGAATCGCCCGCGAAAGAGGGCCTGATCTATGCCGGGACCGACGACGGGTTGGTGCAGGTGACCGAGGATGGGGGGCAGACCTGGCGGCGCGTCGAGAAGTTCCCAGGCGTGCCCGAGAACACCTACGTCTCGCGCCTCGAGCCGTCGCCGCGAGATCCGGACACGGTGTACGCCGCCTTCGACAACCACAAGATGGGCGACTTGAAGCCGTACCTGTTGAAGAGCGCGGACCGCGGCCGCACGTGGACGTCGATCGTGTCCAACCTGCCGGCGCGCGGCAGCGTGTACGCGGTCGTGGAGGATCCCGAGAAACGCGATCTGCTGTTCGCCGGCACCGAGTTCGGTCTCTTCTTCACCGCCGATGGCGGGAAGAAGTGGGTGCAGATGAAAGGCGGGCTGCCGACCATCGCCGTGAGGGACATCACGATCCAGAAGCGCGAGAGCGACCTGGTCATCGCCACTTTCGGCCGCGGCTTCTACGTGCTCGACGACTACTCGCCGCTGCGTCGCGTGACGCCTCAGTTCCTCGAACAGCCCGTCACGCTGTTCCCGGTCAAGCAGGCGTGGATGTTCATCCCGTCGCTTCCCTACGGATGGAAGGGGAAGGGCTTCCTGGGCGAGGGCTTCTATGCGGCGCCCAACCCGCCGTTTGGCGCGGCATTCACCTACTACCTGAAAGACGAGCTGAAAACGAAGCGGAAGGCACGCCAGGATCAGGAGAAGAAGACGGCGAAGGAGGGCGGCGACGTCGTCTACCCCCCGTGGGACGGGCTTCGCGCCGAGGAGCGGGAGGAGTCGCCCGCGGTGGTCCTCACGGTGAGCGACGCCGACGGCAACGTCGTGCGGCGGGTGACGGGCCCGGTGACGGCCGGCTTCCACCGCGTCTCGTGGGACCTGCGCTATCCGCCGCCCGACCCCGCGGACCTGCAGCCCGCTCCGACGGACGAGCCGTTCTCAGACCCGCCGATGGGGCCGCTCGCCACCCCCGGCAAGTACACCGTGACGCTCGCCACGCGAGTGGACGGCAAGCTGACCCCCGTGGGCGAACCTCAGACCTTCCAGGCGGTGCCCCTCGCGGCGGCCAGCCTGTCCGCGCCCGACCGGGCCGCGGTCCTCGCGTTCGCGGCCAGGGTGTCGCGGCTGCAGCGCGCCGTGCTCGGCGCCTCCCGCCTCGCCGATGATCTGCGCAAGCAACTCGCCCTGGCGAAGAAGGCGGTGGACGACACGCCGAAGGCCGACGCGACGCTGGCGGACGAGGTCCGCCTGATCGACAACCGGCTGCAGGATATCCAGGTGGCGCTCGGCGGGGATTCCGTCATCCGGCGCTACAACGAGCCGACGCCGCCGTCGATCGCCGAGCGGGTGGGCGGCATCATCAGCGGCCAGTGGGTGACGACGTCGGCGCCAACCGAGACGCACCGCCAGCAGTACGCGATCGCCGCGGAGCAGTTCGGCCCCGTGCTGGAGCAGTTCCGGAAGCTGGTCGAGGTCGATCTCAAGGGGCTGCAGGATCGCCTCGAGGCGGCCGGCGCCCCGTGGACGCCCGGGCGCGTGCCGCGGTGGACGCCCGAACGGTAGGGACCGTGGAACTAAGAACTGAGAATGTAGAACTGAGAACGTAGAACGTAGAACGTAGAACGGAGAACGGAGAACGGAGAACGGAGAACGGGAGAAGTGAGAACGGAGAAGTACGAAATTGGGAACTTAGAATCCGTTCTCCGTTCTGACTCTATTGATCACTTACCGGCCACCTGCCGCCGCACCTTGTCCACGTTGCGGTGGAAGACGAACAACGGGTCGGCGTTCTCGGTCCTCGTCGTGAAGTTCCACGTCTTGCCGCCGCGCCGCTTGATGCGCAGGTTCTTCTTCAGGTAGTCCACCTCGAAAGTCTCGATGTCCCCGTACTTCAGCGAGAACGCGTCGTCCTTGTTCGTGGTCTCGTACCTCACCCCCTGCGGATCGGCCACCAGGCGTCCGCCGCACGACCCGACGCCGTGCTTGTGCACGACATCGAGCGTCTCGTGGAGGCGGATCTCCTTGAATCGCACGGTGATGTCGGCCGGTCCCGCGGCCACATCGATCGTGTCCGAGTAGCCATCGTAGCCTTCGGCCGACGCATTGAGCTTGTGGCTGCCCGGCGCGACGTTTCGCGCCGTGACGGGCGTGGTGCCCAGGTAGACGCGATCGAGGAAGACCATCGCGCCCGGCACGTCGCTCGAGATGTGCAGTTCACCCGTCGTCGGCTCCGCCGGCGCCGCAGGTGGCGCCGGGGCAGGCGCCTCGGCCTTCTTGCGCGGGCGAGGCTTCGCCTCGGGCGGCGCTTCGGCAGGTGCTGGCGGTTCGGGAGCCGGCGTTGCGGCCGCGGGCGGAGGCGCCGTCTTCGCCGCCGCGGTTGGCGCGGAAGCGGGCCGGTCGCGCACCAGCGGAGCGATCAGACGGCCGCCGATGAACGCGAGCACGAGGATCACGACGCCGCCGATCATCAGCAGCGGCAGGCGCGAACGGGACGGCTCGGGGGTGGGATCGGGCGGTTCGTCAGAGCTCATCGGGGGCATCCTAACATAGGGGCCAGGGTCCGGCAGGAATTGACGAATGCCGAATGACGACTGCCGAGTGACGATTGGGAGGAACTTGCCATCGCCAATCGCCAATCAGCACTCGCCACTCGCCAATCGCCAATCAACACTCGACAATCGTCAATACCGTCCTTGGCCTCGAGGGCCGGCAGGAATTGACGAATGCCGAACGACGACTGCCGAATGACGATTGGAAAGGGCTGGGGTAGTATGTGGCGCTATGCCTGACGACCTGATCGTCCTTGCCATGCACGGCGCGCCACCAAGGGACTTCCCGGAACGAGAGCTCGCCGAGTTCATGGGGCTGCACGCCCGCGTCGAGCATGGCGGCCCCGCCGCCGTTCCGCCGCCGATGCGGGCGCGCGCGGAGGAACTCGAGCAGCGCGTGAAAGACTGGCCGCGGAGCGCCCGGAACGACCCGTTCTGGGCCGCCTCGCAGGATCTGGGTCGCTCGCTGGCGGCAGCCACCCGCTGTCGCGTGTTGGTAGGGTTCAACGAGTTCTGCGCTCCGGACCTGGAGCAGGTGTTTCACGAGGCCGCCTCCGCCTTGCCGGCTCGCGTGATTGTCGTCACGCCGATGCTGACCAAGGGCGGCGGCCACGCGGAACTGGACATCCCGGCGGCCATCGCCAGGGCGCAGGCCGCGCACCCCTCGGTGCCGTTCGTCTACGCCTGGCCGTACGACACGGCGAGCGTCGCGAAGTTCCTCGCCGAACAGCTCACGCCGCACCTGGCATCTGTCACGCGCACGTAGCACGATTCCGAGTTCGCCGAGCTCGGCTGCAGCCTCGTGCTACGACCGTGCGACGAGCAACCGGCTATTCCCATTCAATCGTCCCTGGCGGCTTCGTGCTGATGTCCAGCGCGAGGCCGCTCACGCCGGGTAGCGAGAGGATGTCGCGCCGCAGTTCGTCGAGCAGGGCGAGCGGCAGCCGGGCGGGCGTGGCGGTCATCGCCCGCTCGGAGTGAATCGGCCGGACGATGACGAACTCGCGGCCGGAACCGTCGATCTCGAGCGGCACGAGCACCGTGGGGCACTGCCAGATGTCACGGTACAGGCCGTGCCGGCGGAGCCCGTCCATCACGAGGGCGTCGGCCTCGCGCAGGAGTTCGAGGCGGGCGCGCGGTGACCGTGGCGGCGAGCGGCCGCGCGCGCGACGGCATGCGCGGCCCGAGGTTCCAGATGCAGCGGTTGATGCCCGCCACTTCCTTGAAGATCATTCCCGCCGCTTCCAGCAGCCGCTCCCAGTCCGCGTCGCCGCCCAGCAGCACCGGGTGCTCGTACGCCCGCAGGTCCGCCTTCACGCCGACCGACCGGATGGGCAGGACCAGGCTCGCGAGCCCGTACCGGCAGGCGGCCTCTCGCACCGCGGGCTCGATACGGTCGAAGCCCTCGCAGTCTTCCACTCCCGCCGAGCACAGCAGGCGCACGCCGAGGCCAGGGCCCGGGAAGGGGTGGCGCCAGATCACGTCGTGCGGGATGCCGAGCCGCTCGCCCAGCTCGCGAACCTCGACCTTGTACAGCTCCGCCAGCGGTTCGATCACCTTCCCGTCGGCAATCATCTCCTCGATGATTGGCACGCGGTTGTGGTGCGTCTTGATCGTGTCGGCGCGCTTGGTGCCGCCCGTCTCGATGGTGTCGGGGTAGATCGTGCCCTGGCCGAGCAGGTGGCCCTCGATGCCGAGCGGCGCGCCTCGCGTTCGAAGACGCTCGACGAACGTGTCGCCGATGATCTGCCGCTTCCGCTCCGGCTCGACGACGCCGGCGAGCGCGCCGAGGAAATCGGCCGTCGCGTCGACGAAGTGGAGGTTCTGCCCGAGGCCGAGCTGCTGCAGCAGAGTCAGCACCTCGCGGCTCTCGTCCTTGCGCATGAGGCCGTTGTCGACGTGCAGCAGGTGCAGCCGCTCCGACCCGATCGCCTGACCGAAGCAGTTTCGCGGCGACCGTCGAATCCACGCCGCCCGGACGCGAGCAGAAAGACCGATCGGTCGCCCACCTGCCGCCGCACGCGTTCCACCTGCTCCTCGAGGTACCGCTCCATCGTCCACGACGGGCGGCAGCCGCAGATGCCGAGGACGAAGTTGCGCGATCATCTCGTCGCCGTGAACGGTGTCGTCCACCTCGGGGTGGTACTGGAAGCCGTAGCGGCGGAGCGTGTCGGAACCGATGGCGGCGAAACGGTGCCCGATGCCCTCGCTCTCACCGAGCAACGTGTAGCCCAGCTCCTCGAAGTCCGCGCCCACTGACGTGACCGAGTCGAAGTGGCTCATCCACACCTGCTCGACGGCCGAGAGTCCCGCGAAGAGAGGGTGCGGCCGCACGAGGTGCAGCCGTGCGTGCCCCCATTCCCGGCCGCCGTGAACGACCGTCCCGCCGTAGTGCTTCGCGATTTCCTGGTGGCCGAAGCAGAAGCCGAGGATGGGGATGTCGAGGTCGTAGATCGCCTTGGTGTAGGCCGAGTCCTCGCCAAAGGCCGACAGGCTGGGGCTGCCGGAGAGGATGAGGCCCTTGTAGTGCTGGAAGGCTTCGATCGGATCCTCCGGCTGGCGAATCTCGGCGAGCACCCTGAGGCGCCGCACCTTGGTGGCGATGAGATGGGCGTACTGACCGCCGAAATCGATGACGGCGATGGTGTCGTGGCTGTTCATGAAAGGAGAGGGGAAACAGAGTTGACTGAAGCCGCTATTCTCTCATCTCACGACCGCGGCACCAAGCCACCTCGCGGCAACCACGGTCTTGACCGGAGAGACACAGAGGCACAGAGAAGACAGGCATCGGATCCAGGGTGTCACCACAGCGGCCCTTCAGGCGGTCGGCGCCGCCGACCGCCATCGCGGGGCGCCGGCCGCGCCGTGCGAGCACGCCGCAAGCCTCAACCGGCTGCTCGCGCGGCGCGGTCGGCGCGCCGATGCGCGCAACGCGCGCGAAGGGCCGCTCCGGTTCGTCTCCGTGTCTCTGTGTCTCTCTTCCTATTTCTCGCGACGCCGGGATTGCTGCAGGCGTCCGATCAGCGCTGTCAGCCAGCGGCGGGGGAGGACGCGGTAGGCCTGGGCGCCGATGCGGTTGAACAGGCCGGGCACGACGCTGCGGCGGCCTTGCATCATGGCCCGGTAGCCGATTCGCGCGACCGACATGGAGTCGGGCAACGCCCGACCGGCCACGAGCGGTATCGAGCCGATGCCGGCGGCCTCCTGGAAGCCGCTTCGCGTCGGCCCGGGCGCGAAGGCCGTGACCGTGACTCCCTCTCCTTGGACTTCGGCGGCAAGCGCCTCGGTGAATGACTGCACGTACGCCTTGGTGGCGTAGTAGACGGCCATGAACGGACCCGGCTGGAACGCAGCGGTCGACGAGACGTTGAGGATCCGCCCGCGGCGCCGGGCCAACATGCCGGGCAGGAACAGGTGTGTCAGCGCAGTGAGCGCCGCGACGTTGACCTGGATCATCGACAGGTGTGCGTCGAGCGGGCGGCCCGCGAATGGTCCCAGACCGCCGAAGCCGGCGTTGTTGACCAGGATGTCGATCTCGATGCCTTCGGCAGCGACGCGCTCGCCGACGGCCTTCGAGGCGCCCGGTCCGGAGAGGTCCAGCGCGAGAACGAGGGCCCGCGTCCCGTACCGGGCCGCCAGTGAGTCCGCCAGCTCTCGAAGCGCGTCTTCGCGGCGGGCGACGAGGACGAGATCGTAGCGGTCCGCGGCGAGCAGTTCCGCGAAGGCCCGCCCGATCCCGCCCGACGCCCCCGTCACCACCGCCCACGGCCTGGCGGTGGCCGTCACTTGACGGTCACTCGCACGAGGATGAAGTGCGAGATGCCTCCGCCGAGGCCCGTGATCGACAACTCGTAGTCTCCCTTGATGGCCGAGCGCGACGGGGAGATCGAGAGGACCGCTGAGCCCCCGCCGCCGTCGACCGACGCCGGCGAGAACGTCGTGTTCGTCTCGTAGAGCAGGCTCGACACCAGGTCGACCTTGCCCTGGAAGCCGGACAGCGCCTCGACCTTCACGGTAATCTGCCCGGTCTGGCCTCGGCGCACGCTCACCGAGCCGGGCGCCGCCGACAACCGGAAGTCCGGGCTGCCGGCCGCCGGTGGCTGGGCCGGCTGCGGAAGGCCCTCTTGCGCCCTGGCGTGAGCGGCGAGGGCCAACACGGCAGTAACGACGAGAGAGAGCAGCACTGCGCGACGCGTAGCAGGCCTCCTTGCTGTCTCAATTACAGCATGCGGCCTGCCAGATCGAAAAGAGACGACTACTCCGGGATTAACGCACCTGCAGCTTGACCGATGTCGTGTGCGTCAACGATCCCGAGGTGCCGGTGACCGTCAGCGTGCTGCTCGACTTCCGCGCAGTGGCGCCTGCCGAGAACGTGAGCGTGGAGTTGCCGTCCGCCAGCGCGGGGGCGAACGTGGCCACGACTCCGGGGGGCACGCCCGCGATCGTGAGGCTCACTTGTCCGCAGGCCGCCCACGCGGGCGATCGTGATCGTCGTGCCGGCGTTCGACCCGCGCCGGACGCTGACCGACGCGGGGCTCGCCGAGAGCGAGAAGTCAGGCGTTACGACAGGTGCCGCGACCACGAGGCTTGCGCTCGCGGTCCGCACGAGGTTGTTGCTGTCCGTCGCCGTGATCGTCAGCGGGTATGTCGCGGCGCCGGCGCTCGCGGGCGTGGCAATGGTGATCGTCGACGAGCTTCCGGAGATCGGATTCTGGCTGAAGGTCACGCCGGAGCCGGTGGGCTGCCCGCTCACTGCGAGATTTGGGTTCAGGCTGTAGTTCCCCGTCCGGGTGATGGTCACGGTGAACGATGCTGAGCCGCCTGCCGTGACGTTCTGCGACGCCGGCGAGTCCGAGATCGTGTAGTCGGGGGTCGTCGTGGTGTTGCACGACGAGACGGCCTTGTAGGCATTCAGCCGGCCGCCTGTCGACGTCTTGCCCGCAAGCGACGCGGCGGGGTCGACCGCGCCGACCATGGTCGTCACGAGTTGCGCGGTGGTCAGCGACGGACAGGCGGCGAGCGTGAGGGCCGCCGCACCGGAGACGTGCGGCGTCGCCATCGACGTCCCGCTCATGTAGCCGTACCCGCTGTTCCGGATGGTCGACGCGACGTAGACGCCCGGGGCGCCCAGTTCAACCGTTGACGCGCCGTAATTCGAGAAGGACGCGAGGCCATCGCGGTTGTCGGTGGCCGCGACCGCGATGAGGTTACCCGCCTGGTAGCTCGCCGGGTAGTTCGGCGCGGTGTCGTTGTTCGTCCCGGTGTTGCCCGCGGCGGCGACGAACAGCATCTCGGCCCTTCCGGCGGCTGTTGATCTCGTCGAGCAGCGCCTGCGAGAACCCCGCCGCCGCCCCAGCTGTTCGACAGCACCCGCACGTTGGCCGCGCTGCCAAGCAGGGCCTTCACCTGGATCGCGAACTCGATCGCGTTGATCGCGTCCGCCGTCGTCCCGTTGCCGGTGGCATCCAGGAACTTGAGGCCCATGATGCTGGCCGTCCAGTTCACACCGGCCACGCCGGCCGCGTTGTTCCCTTGCGCGCCAATCGTCCCCGACACGTGCGTTCCGTGATTGTGGTCGTCCATCGGGTTGCACGTCTTGGTGATCGCATTGAAGCCGTGCGTGCCTGCGGCGCACGCAATCGTTACGGCCCCGATCTTCACCGAGAAAGCGGAGGCGCGGTCCAGACATTGTTCACGAGATCCGGGTGCGTGTAGTCGATGCCGGTATCGACGACGCCGACGACATTGGCCCGCGAGCCCGTCGTCACCGTCCACGCCTGGTCGGCGCTGATGTCCGCCCCGGATATCCCCGCCTGGCCGTTAATCGTCTGGCCGGTGTTGATCAGGCCCCAGAGCAAGCCGATGTAGGTGTCGTTCGTGGTGACGACGCCCGTACTCACGATGTAGTTCGGCTCGGCGTAGAGGACATCTCCACGGCGAGCGAGCGACTTGACGAGGGATTCGGCGTCGAGGCTGCGGGAGTGGATGCGGTGGACGCCACGGCTGCCGACCGCCTCGACCCGGTCTGCGTCAGCCGCCTGCTCGATGTCGGCAGGTGGTCCTGGTACGCGGAACCGTACAAGCGCTTCCCCGGGTACTGCCGCATGTCCGTTGACCGCCGATGCCTGCGACTGCGCTCCGACGTGCGGGCTGCCCGTCAGCGCCAGCCATACCGTCAGCACCAGCAGGGTTGCCAGGAAGACCGTTTTCCGAGCGACAGACCTGACCACCTCGCACCCCCAAGGATGAACGATGAACGAGCGGCATGGCCGCCGGAGCTCGCTGGATTGCCTATGAGAAGTGTCGGGCAGGAAGTGCTGGCCGGCAATGGCACGAAAGTACCAGGCCGGCTGCGTGCGCTAGTACGAAAGTACCCGGGCGTGGGCCCGGGCGAAGGCGGGCAGGTCTTGCGCGGGGCGAAGCTGGAGCTTCGCCCCCAGACGGTCTCCTCAGCCCGCGCTACTTCTTCGCGATGTAGGGTGCGAGCCAGGCCTGAAGCGTGTCGGCGAAGCCGGGCGCGAACTCCTTCTTCAAGCGCGGGTACTCGCTGGCGCTGCCCGTCGTTGCCGCCTGATAGAGATGGTTGGCGCCGGGAATGACCTTGATGGTGAAGTTGCGCGTCGCGGCCTTCGCGGCGGTCGCCTCCATCACCGGCCGGTTGGTCTCGACGGGCACTTGCAGATCGCGCTCGCCGAAGATCGCGAGCACCGGGCAGGTGACGCGGGCCAGCGTTGGCGCCGGGTCGTAATCCAGGAAGTACCGGAACCACGGGCTGCGCGCGAACGCCACCTGGCTGTCGGCCTGCATGGTCACCACGCGATCCACGTCGGGGATGGCCTTGCGCTGCGCCTCGGGCAGCTGGTCGATCGCCGCGCGGGCCTCGGCCTTGATGGCCAGCGTTGCCTGCTCCCAGTTCTTGTTCTCGCGCGCACTGGCGAACAACACCTGCTGCACCTTCGCATTGGACCTGATCTGCTCCGGCGTCCGTCCTTCGGCGCGGCCCATCGTCTCCCCCTGCGCGAGCATGATCTTCTCGCCCGTGATCGCCGGGCCCGACATCAGGACGATGAACGCGATGTCCGAGGAGCGCGTCGCCACCATGGGCGCGACGATGCCTCCCTCCGAGTGCCCGATCAGGCCGATGCGCGCGGTGTCGATGTCGGCGCGCCCCTTGAGGAACTTCACCTCGGCGAGCACGTCCTCCGCGAAGTCGGCGGTCGTCGATTGCGGCGTTGAGCCCGTCGATCCGCCGACGCCGCGATCGTCGCACCGCAGGACGGCGAGGCCGGCACGCGTGAGGTGATCGGCGAGGACCTTGAAGACCTTGAACCCGAAGACCTCCTCGTCCCGATTCTGCGCGCCGCTGCCGGTGATCAGGACCACGGCCGGGTGGGGCCCGGGCGTCGGGGGCAGCGAAAGGGTGCCGGCGAGGATGATGCCGCCGCTGATGATCGTCACCTCTTCCTGCTTGTACGGCGGCGGCGTCTCGGGAGCGACGACGGCCTTCTTCAGCTCGAACGTTCCCTTCATCCCGCCCTGCGCGAAGGTCCCCGCGATGCCGTCTCCGCGAAGGACGCCGTCGAAGGTGGCGAGGCCCGGGCCGGCCGGCAGCTCGAAGTGCACGAGCTGATCGTTGATGCGGACGTTGACGAGGCCCAGGCCCTTGGCGCCCTGCTGCGGGATGTCGATCGTGGCCTTCGGAGCGGCGGCGTCGCCGGCGACCTGCACGACGATCGCCAGTTCCTGGCCCATGATCTTGATGGCGCCTTCCCACTGGCCCGCGGCCGGGGATTGTGCTCCCGCAATGGCCGACACGAGGGGGAGCAGAACGACCATGATGACCGGTACTCGGCGGAACATGAACACGTCCTTGTCTTCTGGCGCGCGAACCCGCACGCGCCTCTTACGCATCAGCGGCCAGGGGGCGTATGTGTCTGCGGGATGAGGAGGCCGGATACCACGATGGTCAGCACGATCGCGAGGAACACGACGACCAGCGCCACGGCCTTCGGGTTGCCGAAGTTGACGGTGTACCCGATGCCGAAGCGCTTCTCGACGAAGATCGACGGGTCGTCGCGGTTGACGTAGAAGCCGCCCAGGTACCAGACGCGGTTGTCGGCGACACCGTTCGTGAGGGGTGCGCCCGCGACCTGGCGCTCCAGCCGCGACCCTCCCTGGCCAAGCCTGATCGCGAGGAAGAGGCCTCCGCCCACGGCGTAGACGACGATGAGGATGACGAAACCCATCATCCAATTCGGGATCCCGTGGCCGATGCCAATCGCCGTGCGCACGCTGAAGATGGCGATGCCGGTAAGCATCAGGCTGATCAGAATGACGACGCCGCTCAGGTAGGAGGCGGTGTAGCGCCGGAACGTCATCTGGGCCTCGAGCGAGACGCCGCCGTCGGCGCGCCGGATGGCCCGCTTGGCCCGTGCGGTCAGGCAGGCCATGACGCCGAGCGAGACCGGGATCAGCACCGTGACGACCGGCATCAACATCACGGACCAGAAGGACCGCGGCGACCACGCGTCCGGCTGGCCGGACGGGCCGAAATGGGTGGGGACGATGGCCGGCATGTCGGCATAGTGCACCCAGGCGTAGGCGACGGCGACCGCGCCGCAACAGGCCGCGATGGTGAGTGACGCCAGGGGCAGCACCAGGCTGGACGGCCGGTCGACGACGAGCGCGGCCGCGGCTGCCGGCACGCCGGCGACGGCGAGCGTCTTGGCGCGAAAGTAGGCGCGGAGATAGACGCCGTACGAGGTGAGGAGCAGCACGAGGACCGAGACGAGCAGGCCGGCCGGCTCGGGCCCCAGGCCGAGCGTGACCATGAGCAGGGCGAGCACGACGCCGCCCGCCATCCCCGCCAGCATGCCGGTCATCCACTGGCGCGTGATGGCGCGCGCCTGGTCGCCGCCCCACCGCTCCTCGCCGACGTAGACGCCGAAGAGCAGGCCGCGTCGCGTGACATAGGGCTGGATGAGCAGCGACCCGCCCACGATCACGACTTGCAGGAACAACAACCCCACGAACAACATGTGTCAAGCCTCGGGAGTCTTTTCGTGGCAACCGGCTTCCGCAATTACAGAATCGTCATCGGTCGGCCGCGTGCGCGCCCTCCAACCGATCCAGCAGCGCCGTCACGCGGCGCCGCGACTCGCTCGGGGCCACGCCCGCCTGCCGCATCCGGACGAGGAGCGCCCACAGTTCCTCGTCAAACGCCGCCCGCGCCTCGGGCGGTGCCTGGCGTGCCGGGGTGGCCACCTCGACCCCGGACCGATCCCGAATCCGCACGAAGCCCTGCTCCTCGAGCAGCCGGTACGCGCGGGCGACGGTGTTCAGGTTGACCCCGAGATCCATCGCGAGGCCCCGAACGCCGGGCAGCACCGTCCCGGGCCGCAGGACGCTGGTCGCAATCGCCTCGCGGATCTGCGCCGCGATCTGCTCGTAAGCCGACTCGCTGCGGTCACGATCGATGACGATCTCGAGGGGCGCGTCCACGCGGCAAACTGTATAGCAGGAGGTATACAGAAGTCAACGGAGTCAACGGAGTCAACGGAGTCGAAGTAGTCGACGGAGTCAACGGAGTCAACGGAGTCAACGGAGTCAGAGTCGGAGTCGACGGAGTCGACGGAGTCAACGGAGTCAACGGAGTCAACGGAGTCAACGGAGTCAACGGAGTCAACGGAGTCAACAGGGTCAACGGAGTCGAAGGAGTCGAGCGCGGCTGCGACGAAGGTCCTATGACACAACCGGCCGGCAAAAAGTGGGCTGGGGCGTGTTAGAGTAAGGATTGACATCCGGAGCGGCCAGGCTCACTGCCTGGCCCGGCAACCTGGGCTGGACACACCCAGGTGCCTATCCGCGGGACGTTGCGCCACGGGCGCGGCGGCCGCTGGAGATGCGGTCCCGGCACGAGCCGGGACAAACAACGGTCCCGCGCGGTCAACGCGCGCTCCGGGTGTCTTCTTCAACCGAAGGAGAAGACACCGATGCCCGTCACAGCCCACCTCGACGACGTCAATCCCGATCATCATCTCTGGCGAAACGGCCGCTTCTGGTGGGTGGCGTTCACGCTGATCCACGACGGCTGGCGGCAGGAACGCGTGCGCCGGTCGCTCAAGACGGCGGACGTGTCCGAAGCCCGGCGCCGGCGCGACGCGATCTTCGCGAAGTATGCCGGCGGCGACGCGGTCGAACTGTCGCTGCGGTTTACGCCGGCCCTGCGGGCCGCATAACGCAAAGCTGGAGCTTTGCGCCACGCCTGGTACGCCAAGCGCCAGGAGCCTGTCCGCAAGGCTGGAGCCTTGCGCCACACCTGTCTCGAGCCCTGCGCCACGGAACAGTTGACGCGGGAGGGCGTACGCACCACGATCGACCCGGACACCGACAGGAGGCCGGGATGAGACGTGCGCTCGCCGCCGGGGCCGTGATCGTCATGATGTCGGCGGCGCCCGCCCCGGGCGCCGCGCAAACCCCCGCACCGCAACCCCCCGCCGCGCAGGAGATCGAGCGCGTCGAGCGCGAGTTGATCCGCGCCATTACCGCGCGCGATCTCCCGGCGTACGACCGCCTGGTCGCCGACGATTACGTCGCGCTCACGGTCGAGGGCAAGGAGACGACAAAGGCCGAGGTGATGGCGTCCTACAAGGCAGGCGCCAGGCAGTACGCCGGCCTCGAGATCCACGACGTCAAGGTCCGCCTCTTCGGCGACGCCGCCGTGCTGTCGGCGCGCACGACCGGCTTCCGCGTCGAGAACGGGCAGCAGGTGCCGAACATCGTGCGCTACGTCCGTGTCTACGCCCGGCGCGACGGACGCTGGCGCGCGGTGATGCAGATGGCCGCGCCCATTCCCAGCCCCGCCAGGTAGCGCACCAATCCAGCCAGGAAGACATGGACGTCCACCAGAAGGTGCTCTTCGTCGACGCCGGGACCGGCTACTACCGGATGACCAAGTACCCGGTCGGGGACTTCTTTGGCCCCGTGGATCTCGGGCCTCCACCTCTCCGCCCGTCTGAATACGCTGAACATCGGCGTCGGCCTGTTCGCCGGCTCCATCCTGCCCGGCTCGAACCGCCTGGTGTTCACCGGCTTCTCGCCGTGCTGGGGCGGCTTCTTCGTGTCGTCGATGGGCGGCGCCGGCCTCGTGTTCGACAACCTGGGCATCAACATGCTCTCGATCGGCGGCAGCGCCCGGACGCCCTCCGTGCTGGTGCTGAACCGCCAGAACGGCGAGGAAGTCGACGTCGCACTGGAGCCCGTGGACCTGCCGCGCGTGTGGGGCGCCGGCACGTCTGGAGTCGAATCCGGCCGTCGCGGCTTCTACGGGCTCCTCGATTACGTGCACGCGCGCTACTCGTCACGCTACTCCCAGCCGCCCCGCATCCTGGCCGTCGGACCCGCCGCGGCCGCCACGGACTTCGGCGCGATTGGTTCGGTGCCGCTCGACGGGAACGGACGCCTGACCGACGTGGACACGTGGGCCGGACGCGGCGGCTTCGGCACGGCGCTGCTCCGGGACCACAACATCGCCGCGGTGATCTACGGCGGGACGGTCGTGGACGAGGACTTTCGCGACCGGAAGGTCGCAGACGACTGGTTCCAGGTCCGGTATCAGAAGCGGCTCGCGGCGAAGGACTTCGAGGCGACGACCAAGTACCGCTTCGACCAGAAGCTGGCAACGGGCGGCACGCTCGGCGTCAACTTCTCCACACTCGCCGGCGCGATGCTGTCGTTCAACTACCGCAGCATCTACATGAGCGAGGCGGAACGCGTTGCGCTCCACCAGCGCCTCGTCGTCGATCACTACCTTCGCCAGTTCAACGAGGAGACGATTGCCACCAAGCAGCAGCACACGTGCGGGGAGCCGTGCGCGGCCGTCTGCAAGAAGATGCGCGGCGAATTCAAGAAGGACTACGAGCCGTACGAGACGATGGGACCGCAGTGCGGGATCTTCGATCAGCGGGCGGCCGAGACGCTGGCTCACCACGCGGACGTACTCGGCTTCGACGCGATCTCGGTCGGCGGCGTCCTCTCGTGGCTGTTCGACTGTGTTCACGAAGGCGCGCTCGCTCCGGCCGACGTCGGCGTGACCGACGTTCCCGTGTTCTCCCCCGATGGCTTCCGCACCGGTGGAGGACTCGGCTCACAACGCCGCACTCGGCGTCGCGATGCTCGACGCGATCATCGATCGGCGCCTGGACCTGACGCAGGGCGCGCGACGGCGAGCCCGGCGCCTGGCACGCGTCAAGGGACGGAAGGTGCTCGACCTCTTCGTGCACAACGCGTTCGGACGCAAGGGCTGGATGGTGCCCAACCAGGTACCTGGACGCCGGGCGCGCTCGCCCCCATGCCGATCATGGGCAAGTACTACATGTATTACGGTCCCGACTTCCTGCCGCCCCGGCAGCTCGGGCGCCTCAACGCCGAGCGCCTCGTCGAGGAACTCTGATGGACAACCTGGGGATCTGCCGGTTCCATCGAGGGTGGGCCGAAGAGATGGGTCCGGAGATCGTCGAGGCGATCTACTCGAAAGGGAAGGCGTTCGTCGAGAAGGTGAAGATGACCGCAAGCCGCATCAACAGCCGCAACTCGTCGGTCTTCTGGGAAGCGGGGCGCAATGCGGACCTCGTCCGCACGTTCCTCCAGCGCCGCCGCGACGTGGGCGAGGTGCATCGTCCGGAACTCGACGAGTGGATCGCCCGCTTCGAGGCGGACACGCGCGAAGCGGCCCTCGATTTCTGGTACGAGATGCACAAGGGCGCGCACGAGTCGCTGCTGGAATTCTGAGTGCGTCAACCGGTGGTCGTTGACCGTCAACCGTTGAGCGTATGACAAAGTAGGGTCAACGGTTAACGCTCAACAACGCTGAACGCTGAACGCTCACTGTCCCGCCACGCCTGTGCCGGCATCCTCCCGCTGCCGGGCACGCGCCGTGCTTCATCAGGCCCGGTACCCAGGGAAAGGAGCGTAATGAAAGCACGAGAGCTGATGACGAAGGATCCAGTGGTCGTGACGCCGGAAGAGCCGGTGACGCGGGCCGCGCAGATCATGCGCGACGAGAACGTCGGCGCGGTGCCCGTGGTAGACGACCGCGGGAGCATGCGTCTTCGGGGCGTGATCACGGACCGCGACATCGCGGTCCGCCACGTTGCCGAGGCCCACAGCTCCAACTGTCGGGTCTCGGACGAACTCACGGCCGGTCCGTTGAAGACCGTGACGCCGGAGACCGACGCGGACGAGGTGATGGAGTTGATGAAGCGCGAGCAGGTGCGGCGGGTGCCGGTTGTCCAGGGCGAGCGCCTGGTCGGCATCATCGCGCAGGCGGACATCGCCCACGGCGAGAACCCGAATGCCGTCGGCAAGGTCGTCGAGAGAATCTCGGAACCGGGGCAGAAGAAACGATAGCGCAGGTCGGGGGCGAAGCAGACGCTTCGCCCCCGCACATTCTCACGCTTCGCCCCCGCACTTGATCAACTACCTGGGGATCCTGGTCATGTCGGCACCGGGATCTCGCCCGTCCGCACCCGCCGCCTTATAGGGACTGATGTCCGCCAGCCTGTAGTCGCCGCCTGCCAGGTCGACGAAGCACACCTCCGCCATCGTTGCGGGATAGTAGTTGCCAACCGGGTAGCTCGACTTGTTGGCCACGATCAGGTTTCCGGCGACGATGCTCGCCGGGAAGTACTGGTTGATGGCGCCCATGCCCGGCGACGAGGCGTCGCCGACGATGCCGTAGGCGCCGTGCGGCGACGATAGCGGAGGTGAACGCGAAGTTCGTCGTCTGGCTCCCGTAGGCGTAGACGAACGACGAGCCATCCTGGAAGACGGTGTTGTGGTCGAGACTGATCCGGTCGCCGCCGTTGATCAGGAGCAACCGGCCGGCTCCGCCCCAGTTGGCGGCGCTCACATCCTCGAACACGTTGTTCGCGATCTGGATGCTCTGCGTCAACTGGCTGGGATTGACGTTGTCGTAGCCGAGGATGTTGAACACGGCCGCGACGTGTCGCACGCGGTTGTTGACGAACTGCACGTCCCTCACCACCGCCCAGGGCGCGGCACCGCCCTGGTTTCGCGGCGTGAAGACGATGGCGGGACCGGACTGCGCGGCCTGCCAGTGATTCTCGAACACGTTGCCGTCGATCACCACCTGCTGCGCGTTCTTCAGCTCGAAGAGGTTCTTGACCGTCCAGCTCGTGCCCCGCCAGGCCGTCGGCCGGGTCAGGAGATTGCCCTTGAAGATGATGTCGGTCGGCACCAGGTTGGGGATCTTCGGGTCGGCGCCGCCGAGCATGAACACCTCGCCGGCGGCCGAGAGGTAGTTGTTGTAGATCCGGTACGGCCCCGGGCCGTTCCAGCCGCCGATGGCCTGCGTGTCGTAGCCCGCTCCCTTGATCTCGTCGATGTGCGAATCGGCGACGTAGGTCAGGCCACTGTTCAACGCGATCCCGCGCTTCTGCTCCACGCCCGGCCGACCGTGGATATAGCAATGGCTCACGACCAGGTCGTGCGCGACGGCCGAGAGGCTGTTCTGCGCGGCCGAGCCGTCGCCGAGGCGCACGACGTCGTCCGCCCCGCCCGCGGTGGTCAGTTCCAGGCCGTCCAGCCAGTAGAAACTGGCGCTCGCCTGAGTGATGACGGCCGGCGACGCGTTGGGCGACTGGATCTTCGCCAGCCCCGTCGTCGTCGGCGTCACGCGCGTTCCGAAGCTCGCGGTGGACCGGATCAACACGTACGAAGTGCCACCCTTCGCCGGCAGCTCGAAGTTGCCCGTGTAGGTCGCGCCTGCCTGGAGGACGATCGTGTCGCCCGGGCGGGCACTGTTGATCGCGCCCTGGAGGTTCCCGCCGGCGGGGACGTCGAGTATCGCGCCACCCACCGGTGGCGGCGGCAGCAGCGAGCCTGTCGAAGGCGGTGGCGGCGGTGGAGGAGGCGGCGGTGGTGGTGGCGGCGGAGGAGGAGGAGGAGGAGGAGGAGGCGCGGCAGCCGTCGTGACCGACACGCTGTCGAAGGTCGACGTGTTCAACCGTGTCGTGTCGTGGCTGCATACGATCAGCCCGGCATCGATCGTCGCCGGCAGGATCGCGCTGGCAGAGCCGACCATCGTCCACGCGCTGCCGTCGTGCGAGACGTAACCCGTAACCGTCGAACCGCTTCGCACCAGCTTGATGTAGGCGGGCGCGGTCATCGTCGCGCCCGCGAGCCACGACGTGGAGCCGCTCGCGGACGAGCGGCTCATGAATTCCAGCTCGCCGCTCGGCTTCGCGTCGATCATGACGTGCGCGCCGCCTGCCGTCAGGCCGTCGCGCACCATGATGCCGGCCTTCGCGTACGCGTTCGTGTTCTCCATCGAGACCAGGCGGGCCACCACCTCGCCGTCCCCGGTCAGCTGCTGGTAGACGAAGCGGAACGAGTCTGCTGTTCCCCAAATGTTCGCGCCCGCGCCCACAACCGTGAACGTTCCGTTGGCGGAGGTCGCCGTGCCGGCCAGGCCGACTGCGCCGATGTCGCCCGTCGCGTACGTCGGGGTCGAGCGAGGGCGGAGGCGGCGGAGGCGGGGGCGGCGGCGCGGGGGCGCTCGCGTCCTGCGTCAGCGTGAATGTCTTCTTCGCAACGGTGATGGTGCCGGTTCGCGATGTCGTTCCCGTGTTGTCGGACACCTCGTATGAGACCGTTCCATTGCCCGTGCCGCTCGCGCCGCTCCTGATAGTGATAAAAGCGTTGTTGCTGGCGGCGGCCCAGGTGCATCCGCCTGTCGCGGTCACCGCGAACGATCCCGAACCGGTTCCCGATCCGACGGTCGCGCTCGTCGGCGTGAGCGAATAGGTGCACCGCGGCGGCTTCCCCGCAGCGACGGCGAGCATCGACCACCCCATGAGGGCGATCGCGACGCTCATGGCGAACTTCCTGACCATCCTGACCTCCCTGGCACCTCAGGCGGGCACGAAGGCCCGCCACTACTGCGCGTCGACCAGACACCGGCGACCCGCCGAGCTGTGCGACGAGGCACACCTCCGGCGCCCGGAGCCGCGGAGCTTTCCGCGGCCCGCTGTTGCGTGCGCGCGTCCTCGGACGCGGCGCAACGGTCGATCACGGTTGGGGGTCAGTCTGTGAGAATTACCGACGAGTGGGCAGCACGAGAGTAATGGCGAAGGGCCGAGGTGTCAAGGCAAAGATGGGCTTAAGTCTCACCTCATCAATATGTTATGCTGGCCGCCGCCAGGAGGTCGCGTGCTCAACGACTTTCCTCAAATCCTGCCGCCCGAGGGGGCCCGCATCGTCCTCGTCCTGTTCCTGTCGTTCCTCGTCGGTCTCGAGCGCGAGGAGCACAAGGGCGAAGGCGACTATTCGTTCGGCGGCGTGCGTACGTTCCCGCTGATCGGCCTGATCGGTTTCGCGATCGCACTCCTCTCCCACAACCAGGTGGTCCCGGTGATTGTCGGCTTCGCGGTGGTTGGCGCGTTCATGCTCGCGTCGTACCGCCACAAGATCGGGCAGTCGTCGCTGGCCGGCGCCACTTCGGAGATGACGGGCCTGGCGACCTACCTGATCGGCGCGCTGGTGCAGTTCGACTATTTCTGGGTGGCAACGACGCTGGCGGTGGTCAGCCTGCTGCTGCTCGAACTGAAAGCGGCGCTCGAGACGCTGGCGAGGAAGACGGCTCCCGGCGAGATCCTGACGTTCGCGAAGTTCCTGCTGCTGACGGCGGTGATCCTCCCCGTGCTGCCCGATCAGGGCTACGGGCCCTTCCAGCTGAATCCGTTCCGCACGTGGCTCGTCGTCGTCGCGGTGAGCGCCGTGTCGTACGGCAGCTACGTCCTGCAGAAGGCGACGGAACACCGCGGAGGCATCGTGCTCGCGGCGATCCTCGGCGGCGCCTATTCGTCCACCGTGACGACCGTCGTCCTGGCGAGGCGGGCGCGCGTCGAGCAGCGACCGCACCTGTTCGCCGGTGGGATGCTGATCGCGTCCGGTGTCATGTTCCTGCGCATCATTGCGCTGCTGGCGTTGTTCAACGGCTCGCTGGTCGCCATGCTCGGGCCATCCTTTGCGGGCCTGGCGCTCGCGGCCGGCGCCGGAGGGTTCGTTCTCACGCGGCTTCCCGACGCACGGTCGGGCGACGTGGAGCGGCGCTACATGTCGAAGAACCCGCTCGAGCTGGGCGCGGCGCTCCTGTTCGGCGCGGTCTTCGTCGCCGTTCTCGTGGCCACGCAGCTCGCGGTACAGTACCTTGGGCGCGCGGGCGTCTACGGACTTGCGGCGATCATGGGTGTCGCGGACGTGGATCCGTTCATCATGGGCATGACGCACACGGCGGGGAACCAGACGGCGCTTGCGCTTGCGGCCAGCGCTATCGTCATCGCCGTCGCGAGCAACAATGTCGTGAAGGGGATTTACGCGTTCGCGTTCGCCGACCGGCGAACCGGCATCGCGGGTCTGCTCGCGCTCATCGCGCTCGCGGCCTGCACTCTCATCCCGCTCGCGCTCATGGCGGCGTAGAGCGGGCCTCAGCCCCGCCGTCCCGGCCGGTCTTCAGACCAGGCCGTGGCCGCTCCTGCCAGCCGCCTGTGCAGCCACGACGCGACGAGCGGCACCGCGGCGGCCACCTCCGGTGACAGGTCCTCCTCGATGCGGTTGCCGACATCCGCCTCGATGCCGATGACCTCGACGTGCGCCGGCATGTCAATCCCGAGCAACCGTCCCAATTCCACCGCCGCGGCGAGGCCGATGTCGTGCGACCCGACCAGGCGGGCGCTCCCGGCCACCCGGTCGAGCGGCAGCACGCGGACGCGGCCGGGCCGGGCGCTCTCGGTCTCCAGGCAGTCCACAAGGACGGCGTGATCCGCGCCGGCCAGCACGTCGATCAGCTCGAAGCCGCCGCGGGTGCTCGCGACCACGCGGACACCGGCCACCGGCCGCTCGGCCAGCAGGCGCTCCACCTCCGCCGCCACGCGCAGCCCGACGCCGTCGTCGCCGCGAACCGGATTGCCGAGGCCGACGAGAACCGTCGTCGCCATGTCTTCGTCACCTCAGGCGTGCGGTCAGCGGGTGATGCGGGACCACGCGGACCGGGCGCTCCACGGCCGCCTCGCGGACCGCGACCATGTACTTCGCCACCGGCCGGAAGACGAGGTGCAGCCACTTACCGAAGGGCACCTCGATCACCAGCATCGAGACCGCGACCATCAGGTGCAAGACGTAGAGCACGTAAGTGGCGAGAGGCCAGTCGAGCAGACGGGCGAGGTGCAGCACGATCCCGGACAGCGCGGTGAGAAAGAGGAGGGCCAGGAACATCCAGTCGGTGATCTGCGAGAACTTGTGGATCTGCTCGGTCTTGCGCCACCGGCTGCGCATCGCCGACACCGTTACCCACAGCAGCACGGCGGTGCCGTAGTAACCGAAGAGGGCGGTCCAGTGGAACTCGGCGCCGTCTCTCTGGAACGACGGCAGGAAGGCGACGACCAGCAGGAACATCGTGGCATAGCCGGTGACGAGGAGAAAGTGCTGAAGCCAGCGCAGCCGCGTGTCGTTGTCGCACTCGAGCCACCGCTTCTGCGTCAGCAGGTGCAACAGTGGCTGGTAAGCGTCGCGCAGCCAGGTGACGACGGGCACGCTCGCCTGGTTGAAGCCGCGACGCACAGCAACGATCATCCGCAGGGCGTTGGCCGAAAGCAGGACGAGCAGCATCGCGGCGAGCGCCCAGTCCGCGCGGTGGATCCACTCCTTCGGCGCAAAGAGATCCAGGCGCACGTGGGCCATCGCGTCCGGTCCGAGGTTGGCGAAGCCGAACGGAATGCCGAACCAGCCGGGCACGAGGAAGGCGAGCGCGACGACGAGCGCGGTCAACGACAGCATGCCGATTTCCCAGGCCTCGGAGAGATAGAGGCGCCTCGACAGTCCCGTCCAGTCGTAGCGGCTGGTCAGCCACCGGCGCGTGGCCATCATCAGCTCTCCGGGCTGGGCTTCTCGTGGGCAGGTGTCCGAGCAGGTGCCGCAGTAGTAGCACAGCCAGGGCTCTGGCGATTCGAGCAGCTTCTGCTCCAGCCCGAGCTGCAGGTAGCGGATGATCTTTCGCGGAAAGACCGTCTGGTTCTTCGAGAGGCCGCAGACGGCGGTGCAATTGCCGCAGTTGAAGCACTTGGTCAGCGTCTCGCCGCCGAACTGCGCCAGCTCCTCCGCCAGCCCGGGGTTGATGCGGTAGGACATCGCTACGCTCCCTTCAGGCGGTAGAGCACGTATCCGTCCTGCTCGGGTCCGTCGGTCACCTCGCCGTAGCGACGCATCGCCATCAGGTGCCAGAGCACGTCGGCGGGGTCCACGCCCGACTCGGCGGCGATCTGCGGCACCGCCTTGGGCCCTGCCTGCAGCGCCGCCTTCAAGGCCTTGCGGATGCGCTGCTGCGCGTTGAAGTACTCCTTCAACTCTTTCGAAATCCCGCCATGGCGCTCGCGCAGGATCTCGATCGGCCGCTTCGGCTTCGACGTCTTCGAAGCAACGTCGCCGGCAGTCATGCAGGCCCCCTTCGCCACGCGGTGACGGCTATCTCGCTTCCGGACAGCACCGAGACGTAGGGCGAAGCTTCTGCTTCGCCGCACCGGCGAACAAGAAAGTCCTACGCCGTCCTACACCGGCAACGGTTCACTGCTCTTGACACTCCCGGCCGCCTTCCAGTTGATCCGCTTCAGGTAGTTCGCCGCTGCCATCGCTGCCTCGCCGGCTTCGACGATGGCATCGGGAATGTCCTTGGGACCGGCTGCCACGCCGCCGGCGAAGATGCCGGGGACGGTGGTGTACGACGGGTTCAACTTCATCTCCGGCGTCTGCACGAACCCGTCGTCCGCCTCCTCGATGCCGAGGGCGGCGGCGGGGTGCCAACCGGGCACCAGGCCCTGGCTGAGGACGACGAGATCGTGGCGCCGCTCCACGACGCGGCCGTCCTCGTCGAGCAGTTCCACGCGCAGCGTGAGGTCGAAGTTCGGCTCCTCGGAGATCCTCGCCACCTTGCCCTTGACGACCTTCACGCCGTCGGCGACCGCCCGGCGGTAGAACTGCTCGTAGCCCTTGCCGAAGGCTCGAATGTCCATGTAGTAGAGCGTGACGTCCACGCCGTGGATGTAGTGCCGGAGCAGGAGCGCCTGCTTGAGTGCGTACATGCAGCAGACGCGCGAGCAGTACGGCACGCCGATGGAGCGGTCGCGGCTGCCGGCGCATTGCACGTAGGCAATCGAACGCGGAATGCGGCCGTCGGCCGGGCGCAGGACTCGGCCGTACGGCCCGTTGCTCGACTGGATCCGTTCCATGGCGAGCGGGTTGAGAACGTTGCGAAAACGGCCGCCGCCGTACTCCACCTTGGCGGTCATCGGCGTGACTTCGAGACCCGACGCCACGATGACCGAGCCGACCATCGTCGTGACCTCGACGGGCTCCTGAGTGAAGTCGAGGCAGTCGGTCGGGCACGCCTTCTCGCACTTGCCGCAGAAGATGCAGTGCTCCACGTCGAGCACCGCCTTCTGCGGGATGGCGTTGCCGTGCGGGATGTAGATGGCGCGGCGCGCGCCCAGGCCGTAGTCGAATTCGTGCGGCACGTCCACCGGGCACACCAGCTCGCACTCGTCGCAGCCGATGCAGGTGTCTTCGCGCAGATAGCGGGGCTTGAGCAGCAGGTGGACCCGGAACGCCGTCCCCACGCGCTCGACTTTCTGGACCTCGGTGTAGGTCTGCAGCCGGATCCGGGGGTGGTGCGCCGATTCGGCCATCCGCGGCGTGCAGATGCAGCTGGAACAGTCGAGGGTCGGGAACACCTTGTTCAAGCCGACCATGATGCCGCCGATCGACGGGGTCTTCTCTACGAGGAGCACTTCGTGGCCCTGCTCGCTCAGGTCGAGCGCCGCCTGCATGCCGGCGATGCCGCCACCGATGACCAGTGCGTCGAACCGCTCGCGGATGTGATGAGGCATGGGTACATTCCTGACGGCTCAAGGCTCAGGGCTCACGGCTCTGGGCTACTCCCGCTGCGCCTCTGTCAGCACCTCGCCGCTCTGGTCCCGCACCCGCACGACCAGCGGCATCGTGCCTGGCAGGCTGTGCGTCGCGCAGCCGAAGCAGGGGTCGTACGCGCGGAAGGCCATTTCGACCATGTTGAGCAGGCCTTCGGTCACCACCGTGCCCTCCCTGATCAACCCTTGCGCCGCCTGCTTGATCGACATGCAGATGGCCGCGTGGTTGTTGGTCGTTCCCACGACGAGGTTCGCCTTCCGGATGATGCCGCGTTCGTCCGTGACGTAGTGGTGGACGAGCGTCCCGCGCGGCGCCTCGACGATCCCCACGCCCTCGGTCGGCGTCTCGGTCGGGATCGCCCGGTAGTGATCGGGGTGCGTCAATTCGGGGTGACGCACGAGTTCCAGCGCACGCTCGGCGGCGAACACCAGTTCGACGACTCGAGCCCAGTGGATGGCGAGGGTCTGGTGGACGGGGGTGTGTCCGGACCGATCGCCGGTCAGCGTCTCGAAGTAGCGCTCGTAGGCGGCCTGGGCGAGCGGCGTGCCCATCGAGTCGGCAACGTTGAGGCGCGCCTGCGGCGTCGCGCGGTAGACGCCCGACTGCTTGCCGTCCACGAACCCCTTCCACCCCACCTGCAACAGGTAGGGAAATTTCAGATACGTCCAGGGTTCCACCCGCTCCGCGACGACCTTCGAGTACTCGCGCGCGGTGAACTTGCAGAACTCCTTCCCCTCGGGGTCCACCACGCGCACGCGGCCGTCGTAGAAGTTCGGGCGGTTCTTCTCGTCCACGATCCCCATCGAGTAGGTCTCGTGGCGGTACGGGCCTTTGAGAATCAGGTCCAGGTACTCCTGGTTGGCCAGGACCTGGTCGTCGAGCACTTTCAGGGTGAACTTGCCGAATTCCACCATGAAACGCGCGATTTCCTCGAGGCGGTCGCGCTCGTCGGCCGAGATCGGCTTGCTGACGCCGCCCGGGATCGCGTTCTCGGGGTTGACAGGCCGGCCGCCGATGAGGGCCGCCGCCTCGTGGCCCCACTTGCGTGCCTTGATGACCTCCTGTCCCACGCCGACGCCGAGCTTGCGGATGACACCGACAATGTTGCGTTCGGCGGGGTTCGACGCGGGCCCGAGCACGAAGTCCGGAGCCGCGAGGGCGTAGAAGTGCGTGGCGTGGTCGGTGACGTAGAACAGGTTGTACTGCAGCTCGCGGATCAGGCGCGCGGTGAGAGGGAGAGCCACCTTGTAGACGGCGTCGCAGGCCTTGGCCGACGCCATCATGTGCGCCTCCGGGCAGACGCCGCAGATCCGCGGCGTGATGCGCGGCATCTCCTCGACCGGGCGGCCCTCGCAGAAGCGCTCGAAGCCGCGCAGTTCGGGGACCTGGAAGAAGCACTCAGCCACGTTCCCCTGGTCGTCCAGGAAGATGTCGATCTTGCCGTGACCCTCGAGCCTGGTGATCGGGTCGATGCTGATCCGGCGATAGCCGGGCGTCGTCGCGGTGGTCATGCGCGGACCCCTTTCAGCACACTCGATGCGAGGCCGAACCGGTAGAAGGTGCCCACCGGATCCGCGATCTGGTCCGCCAGCTCGCTCGCCCGTTCCTCCGTCGTCGCATCGAAGATCGACGCGATCGCGCTCAGCATGGCGGTGCCCTGGTCGCCCGCGTCGCCGGACGCCCCGTAGCAGCCGCGGCAGGTCAGGCCGGCCTTCGGGCAGAGCGCACCGCAGCCTCCGCGGGTGGCGGGGCCCACGCAGACGAACCCCTGCTCCAGCAGGCACCAGTTCGGCTCGGGGACGTGGAGGTGCGGGCGCTTGAACGCCTTGATGCGGACCTTGCGCTTCTCGCGCGTGCACTCGTCGCAGACCGACCGGGTGTCGCATCCCACGCGCGTGCCGGAACCGTTGGAGGGCACGTCGCCGGCGATGATCGCCTCCAGGACCCGCCACACCTGCGCGGCTTGCGGCGGACACCCGGGGATCTGGCAGTCGACCGGCACGATGTCCACCAGGCGAAGGACCTGGGGGTAGAAGCGCGGCAGCTCCAACTCGCCGTACGGCGTTGCGGTCAGGTGCTGAGGTTCCACGCCGGCCGGGTTGATCGTGCTCGGGTTGTGGTGGTACGCGGTATCGAAGATCTGGCGTTCGGTCTTGAGATTGGCGAGCGCGGGAATGCCGCCGTCCATCGCGCAGGCGCCATACGCGACGAGCAGGCGGCTCTTCCGCCGGAGCAGGCGCGCGACTGCCTCGTGCTCGGAGCTGCGGATGGCGCCGTTCAGGAAGCAGGCGTCCAGGTGGCCGTCCGGGTAGGCGGCGACGTCGCGGTACTTGAAGTCGGCTACGCACGGCCAGAAAAGGATGTCCGCGGCCTCGATCAGCTCGAGCAGGTGCTCCCCGATTTCGAGCAGCGAGATGTCACAGCCGCCGCAGCTTGCCGCCCAGTACATGCCGACGCGGAGCCGCGCCGGGCGGTGTTCCGCTTGCGCCTCGATCATGGCCGGTCTCCCCAGGCCGCGGGCTCCAGGCCCCGGCCCACGCCGCGCGCTCGCATCTTCGCGGGCCAGTCGAGCGGACCCGCGCGCCGCACCTGCTCGGTTACGCATCGCACCAGCTTCGCGAACTTCTCGCCCTCGGCCGCGCTCACCCATTCGTGGACGAACCGTTCCGGTTCGAGACCGAGATCCGCGAGGACTCGTGACAGCAGCGGCATGCGCGCCATCGTCTTGTGGTTGCCGGCGATGTAGTGGCAGTCTCCGATGTGGCAGCCGCACACCATGACGCCGTCCGCGCCGCGCGCGAAGGCCGTCATGACCAGCTCGGGGTCGATCCGTCCCGAGCACATGACGCGGATGATGTCCACGTTGGGCGGGTACTTCAGCCGGGCAGTGCCGGCGTTGTCCGCGCCGGTGTACGAGCACCAGTAACAGAGGAACGCGATGATCCGCGGCTCCCACTTCTCGGGAGCGGCAGCCACGTCCGCGCGGAGACCTTCGCACTCGTCGAACTGGGACATAGTGCCCTCAGCAGGATTCAGGATTCAGGATTCGGCAAGTGATCCGTTCGCCGCTGAATCCTGATTCCTGATTCCTGAGTCCTGCTTCCTACGCCAAGAGCATTTCCAGCTCCGCCAGCACCTGCCGATCGTTGAAGCCCGCCTGCTGGATGGCGCTGCTCGGGCAGGTGGCCGCGCACGTGCCGCAGCCGGTGCACAACGCTTCGCTCACTACCGCGATGCCGCGTACCTGGTCGCGCGAAATCGACTCGTACGGGCAGACCGTGAGGCACGTCTGGCAGCCCGTGCACAGCTCCTCGTCGACCACCGCGACGAACGGGTCCATCTCCACCTGGCCCTGGGCAATCAGCGCCGCCGCCTTCGACGCCGCCGCCGAGGCGGCCGCCGTGCACTCGGTGATGTCCATCGGGCCCTGGCAGCAGCCGGCCAGGAACACGCCTGAGACCGCCAGTTCCACCGGCCGCAGCTTGGGATGGACCTCGAGGAGGAAGCTGTCGTAGCCCACCGCGCAGCTGTACATCGTCACGAGCTCGCTGATGTCGTGCGGCACCACGCCGGTCGCGAGCACGAGCAGATCCAGCGGCACCTCGAGATCCAGTCGGCTGGTGAGCAAGTCCGCCACGCGGACGACGAACGCGAAGTCGCCGTGGCGGTCCTTCTCGACCCGCGGCGGATGCAGCGGGTCGTACCGGACGAAGAGCACGCCACGGTTCGACGCCTCCTCGTAGTAGTCCTCGTGGCCGCGCCCGTACGTGCGGATGTCCTGGTAGAAGCAGGTGATGTGCGCGTCCGGGTGGCGCTCCTTGATCTCGAGCGCCGCGTGCAGCGCCCCGGTGCAGCAGGTGCGGCCGCAGTAGTCCTTCACCTTGCCGTCCGGCTGCGGCTGGTTCACGCCCTCCACCTGCCGCGCGCCGACGCAGTGGATGAATCCGATTCGAGGCGGCTTGTGGCCGTCCAGCGGGATCTTCCCGCCCGTCGGCCCCTCGGGATCGAGGAGACGGTGCAGCTGCTGCAGCGTCATGACCTTCGGGAAGATGCCGTAGCCGTACTCGCCGTAGAGCGGTTCGTACGGATCGTACCCGGTGGCCAGCACGATGACGCCGGAGTGCAGCTCAATCTCGCGCGGCTGACCGTCGAGGTGGATCCCCTTCCCGCCGACCGCCGCCATGCACTTCCCGCACTTCGTGCAGCTGCGCCAATCGATCGCCGGCATCGGCGGATAGCAGCCGGGGTACGGCATGTAGATCGCCTTGCGCCGGCTGAGGCCGAAGTCGAACTCGTTGACCGTTTCCTCGGGGCACGCCGCGATCGCGTTGCCGGCATACGTCAGCCGCTCGTCCACGCCGCGCGGGTCAATCCGGATCTTCGTCTTGAAGTCGCCAACGACCCCCTCGGAGTCCACGATGTGCGCGTTGGTGAGCACCGTGACGAACGGATGGCGCACCACCTCGCGGATGAGGTCGCTGAGGAGCGCCCGGGCATCGTCTCCGGTGGGGAAGAGGCTCCAGAGCTGGGACATCCGGCCGCCCAGGAACGGACGCTTCTCGACCAGGGTGACGCGCATGCCGCGCTCGGCGAGGTCCCGCGCCGCCATCAGGCCTCCGACGCCGCCGCCGACGACGAGCGCGGCGGGCCGGATTGGGATGCGGCGCTTGTCGAGCGGCACGAGGTAGCGGGCGCGGTTGACCGCGGCGCGCACGAGGCGAATCGCCTTCAGCGTCGCCGCCTCCTTGTCCTCGACCACCCACGAGACGTGCTCGCGGATGTTCACGTGCTCGAAGAGGAACTGGTTGAGGCCCGCCCGTTCGACCGTTCGCCGGAATGTGATCTGGTGGAGCGTCGGTGAGCACGCCGCGACGACCACTCGCGTCAGGGCCTGCTCCTTGATCTTCTGCTCGATCAGCGCCTGCCCGGGGTCCGAGCAGACGAACATGTGGGTCGCGGCGAGGACGACGCCGGGCATGCCGCGCACGGCGTCCGCGACGCGCGCCACATCCACCACGTCGGCGATGTTGCCGCCGCAGTGGCACACGAACACACCGATCCGTGGTTCCTGCCCTTGGGCAGGCAGGGCGTCGCCAGCCTCGAACATCGCTGCTCTCCACGCGGGGGCCGGCCGAGGCTCTCGCGCACCCGAGGGTCGGAGCCGTGAAGACGACGGAGGCCGATGGACTGGTGGGGAGGAACCGGGATCGAGTAAGAGGGCTGGAAATCGCCCACCCACCCCGCCCAGGGCCGCGAACACGCATCGAGACGCCGTGAAAACAACCCGACGCCGCCGTGCCGCCCGTCTAACCCGTGGAGCCGACGAACCAAGTCGATTGGAGGGAAACCCGAGACGCGCTCAGTGTGGTGATGAGGGCCGGAACTGTCAATACGGCAAGATTCCCCATCTGGCGCCAGCATGCCGCAGCAGGTGTGTGGAGGAACTCACCAGTCGCCGACCAGGTCGCCAGCTCTTGCCGGCCAGCCGCATGTGCGCTAGTCTCCGTTCGATCAATCCCCTTCGCGGCGTGGGGGCAGCCCCAGGCGGGCCGATTCTGTCACTCGAGACGCCAGTCGTCGCGGGCCACCGTGCCCGCGCGGGCAGACACAGAGGAGCAGAGGCGATGGCCACGATCCTGATGGTGGACGACGACGCCGACCTGGTGAGCGCGGTGAAGGTGCTGCTGGAGGCGCACGGACACCAGGTCCATTCAGCCCCAAACGGCGAGCAGGGGCTGCGGTGCCTCCGGGAAACGACGCCGGATCTCATCATCCTCGACGTGATGATGGACCGCTACACCGAGGGGTTTCGGTTCTCGCAGACGCTGCGCGATTCCGAAGAGGGGTCGCCCTACGCGGCGTATCGTTCCGTGCCGATCCTGGTGCTCACCTCGATCCACCGGACGACGGCCCACCGGTTCGCGCCGCATGAAGGGTCGCTGCCGGTCGACGCCTTTCTCGAAAAGCCCGTACCGACCGAGCAGCTGCTACAGACGATCGACGTGCTGCTGGCCCACAGGCGCCAGGCGGACGCCTAGTCCGGCCCCGCGCCTGCGATGCGAGGTGACGCATGCCGCCGCCGGACCCGGACGTCTCGGCCTTTCTCGACGTCGTCACGCATGATCTCCGCGCGCCGATCGCGTCCGTGAGGACGATGATCTCGCTGCTCTCGCAGGGGCACGTCGGCGAACTGCAGGCGTCGCAGGCGGAACTCGTTCGGCGTATCGACGCGCGCCTGGCCTTGCTCCAAGCGCAGGTGGAGGACCTGACCGAGATCGTCTGGCTCCAGGCCGATCAAGGTACGGTGCTGCGGTTCGTGCGAGCCGCCGTCGAGCGCGGCGGTGGCACCGTGGTCATCGAGGGCACCGAGGGCGAGGGAACGACTGTGACCGTCTGCCTCCCCGGTCGTCGCAGAAGCCCGTAGCTCGGAAGCCTGCGGTAAGATGGGCCAGCCGGCCCATGAAACTTCCGCCCTTCATCGCCGAACACGTCGCCGCCATCGAGCGGGAACTGGACCGGGTGGTCCCGGCAGAGGGCACTCGCCCCGAGCCGCTTCATCGCGCGATGCGGTACACGCTGATGGCGCCGTCCAAGCGCGTGCGAGCCGTCCTCACGCTGCTCGCCGCCGAGGTCTGCGGTTCGGACGCGCGCGCGATGCCTGCGGCGGCGGCGATGGAGCTGGTTCACGCCTCGTCGCTGATCCTGGACGACCTCCCGGCGCTGGACAACGCCGACCTCCGGCGCGGCCGGCCCGCCAACCACGTCGCGCACGGTGAGGCGATGGCGCTGATGGCCGCCTTCAACCTGTTCAACCTCGCATTTGGCACCCTTGCGCAGGCCTACGAGCCGCCGCTCGCGCGCCAGCTCACGGCGCTCGTCGCCAGCTCGGTGGGGTCCGAAGGACTCATCGGCGGCGAGGTGGAGGATTTGCTGGCCACCGAGTCGTCGATCTCATTCGAGGCCCTCGAACTGATTCACCGCTGGAAGACCGGCGCCCTGTTCGTCGCGTCCGCGACGGCCGGTGCGCTGACGGCCGGCGCGCGGCCGGACCAGGTGGCCGCGCTGTCCGCCTATGCGAAGAACCTCGGCCTGGCGTTCCAGATCATCGACGACCTGCTGGACGTCGAGGGAGACCCGGCCGAGACCGGCAAGCCGCGCCTGGCCGACGCGAGGAAGACGACCTTCGTGTCGTTCAGCGGCACCGACGGGGCGCGCGAACTGGCGCGCGAGCTGTGCGAGACCGCGACGGCGGCGCTGACCCCGTTCGGCGGCCGCGCCGCACGCCTGCGCGAGCTTGCGGGGTTTGTCGCGATGAGGAATGTCTAGCAGATGTGGCGCGAACCTCCAGCTTCGCGGTAAAGGCAAAGCTGGAGCTTTGCCCCACGCCTGTGTGCCGCGAGGCCTTCAGGCCCGGCGGACCTTGCGTGAGCCCTGAGCCTTCGTGATGTCGGAAAAGCCCACTGTCGACGAATTGCGCGCGCGGCTGCGCGAACTCGGCTACCTCGATGCAGGCGTGGACCGGTTTGTCCTCGGCCCCGTCCGCGGCAGCCGAGGCCTGCTGTCCGTGGCGTGGCGATCGAGCGCGCGCATCGGGCTGCTGGCCGCGCTGCTGCTCGGCCCGTCCACCGTGACGGCCCTCGCTGTCCGCATCCCGGGGCTCGTGACCGGCGTCCGCGACGCGCTCGTCCTCGCGCTCTACCTGGGCGTCTTCTTCGGCGTGGCCGTGACGGCCGGCTCGCTGCTCGCGGCGCTCGTCCTCGGCGTGTTCGCGGCCCGCCTCGGCGACCGGACGGGCGCAGCCGCGAGGGCTCGCGTCCTGTCCATGGCGGCCGGCGCGCTCGTGGCGGCCGGCTGCCTCGTGTACCTGGTCTTCTGGTGGCGGACGGTGAGTCCCGCCGGGGTCGCGCCGTACCCGGTCGCCCTGGACCTGGGTGGTCCTCGCGCTGGCGGTCGGCATCAGCCTGCTGCTCGGGCACCTGGTGCGCCTCACGACCCTGGCGGTGACCGCGCGCGGCGCGGCTGCCGCCTCCACCGTCCTCGGACGGTCGCGGCGGTCGCGCCTCGTCTCCGCGGGGCTCGGCGCCATCGCCTTCGCCGCGGCGGCAGCGTTGCTGTTCCTCGCCGCGCCGAAAGACTCGGGCGCGTCAGGGCCCGGCGCGCACGCGGTCTTCCACGCCGTTCCCACCGGCGTCCGCCTGACGGTCATTGCCATCGACGGACTGGATGTCGAGTACCTCGGTCGCCTGGTGAGGGAGTCGAGGACCCCCACACTGGCGCGGCTGCTGGAGGGCAGCACCGCGGTCCTGCCGTCCTCCGACGCCCCCGATCCGGCACGCACGTGGACGTCGTTCGCGACGGGGCAACCGGCGGCCATTCACGGCGTCGGCGGCATCGAGACGCGGCGGGTGAGCGGCACCGAGGGGACGGTCGAAGCGCGATCCGGCGCCGGGGCGGCGATCGCGGCCGCGACCGACGCCTTGCGCCTCACGCGGCCGGTCCTCACGACGAGCGTGCAGCGCCGCTCCAAGACGTTCTGGGAGGTGGCGGCGGACGCTGGCCTCACGACGCTCGTCGTCAACTGGTGGGCCACCTGGCCGGTGCCTGAGGGCCAGGGTATCGTTCTGAGCGATCGCGCCACGCTTCGCCTGGATCGCGGAGGCGAGCAGGATGCCGAGATTGCGCCTTCCTCGCTGTATGCGGCGCTCCGCG
This sequence comes from uncultured Acidobacteriota bacterium, assembly GCA_963724775.1. GTDB lineage: Bacteria > Acidobacteriota > Vicinamibacteria > Vicinamibacterales > Fen-181 > CAVRWB01. Next base: position 286,252 of record CAVRWB010000001.1, on the reverse strand, counting down.
CCGGCTGGCCCGCGCTGCGCGACGAGGCGCGCCGCGACATCGTCGCGGCGTTTCCCCGGATCGATGACGCCAGCCAGCAGGTGCTGCGGCGGGCGGCGGAGCAGGACCTGGTTCCCGAACGCCTGGCCGGTCGAGTGGCGGCGGAACCGCCTCGCCTTCGGGCCATCTACCTGCCGGGTCTCGACATCGCCCAGTACGAACTGCTCGCCTCGCGGGGCAGCTTGCCGCCGTCGGCCATCGCGTCGCGGGTCGACGCGCTGGAGCAGTACTACATGTTCCTCGACCGTGTCGTCTCCCGGTTGCTGGCGAGCGCGGGTCCCGACGACCTCGTTGCCCTGCTCGCGGACCCCGGGCGCGCGGCGTCCAGAGGAACCGCGCTGCTGGCGTTGAGCGGAACCGCCGCTCGTGCAACCACGCGTACTCGAGGCGCGCCGGCAGGACGTCATGCCGACGCTGCTGTACGCGCTTGGCGTCCCGATGAGTCGCGAGGTGCCGGGCCGGCCGAGGACGGAACTGTTCACCGAGGCATTCTCGGCGCGCGTTCCGGTTCGCTTCGTCGACGCCTACGGCCCGCGCACGCTCGCGCCGCGCCCGCCGAACGCGGCGCCGCTGGACCAGGAGATGCTCGACAGGCTGAGAAGTCTCGGATACGTTCGATAAGAAGTCGACGGAGTCGACGGAGTCAACGAAGTCGAAGGAGTCAGTCGAGCCGGCTGCGTCGACTCTGTGGACTCAGTCGACTCCGTGGACTCCCTGGACTGCGTGGACTCCGTGGACTCGCGTCGACTCCGTCGACTCCGTGGACTCCGCCGACTCCGTGGACTCCGTCGACTCCGTCGACTTCGTCGACTTCGTAGACTGCGTCGACTCCGTAGACTGCGTCGACTACGTCGACTCCGTCGACTGGCCGACCGAAGGGAGGCCCAATGCCCGTGTGGGATGCCGCACTTTACCTTCGGTTCAGTGACGAGCGCACGCGGCCGGCCGCGGACCTGCTCGCGCGCATCCCGCTCGATGCGCCCTCCCACGTGGTGGACCTCGGCTGCGGGCCGGGCAACAGCACCGAACTCCTGCACCGCCGCTGGCCGAGCGCATCGATCGTCGGCCTCGACAACTCGGTGGAGATGCTGTCCGCGGCGCGGGCGGCCTTCCCGCACGGCCGCTGGGTGCGCGCCGACGCCGCCCATTGGACCGCCGATCCGCTGGCAGACGTCGTCTTCGCCAACGCCTCTCTTCAGTGGGTGCACGATCACGCGCGCCTGTTCCCGCGCCTGCTCGCGCAGACGGCCGCCGGTGGCGTGCTCGCGGTGCAGATGCCCTGCAACGCCGGCTCGCCGCTCCACCAGCAGATCCGCCGTGTGGCCGACGCTCCGGAGTGGCGCCGCACGCTGGCACCCGCGAGCCGGGCGATCACCGTCGAGAACGCCGCCTTCTACTATGACGTCCTGCGCCCGCACGCACACCGGCTGGAGATCTGGGAAACCGAATACGACCACGTGCTGCCGAACGCCGACGCGATCGTGGAATGGATGCGGGGGACCGGCCTGCGCCCCTACCTGGACGCACTCGAGACCGAGGAGGAGCGGACGCGATTCCAGGAGATGCTCCTGGCGGGGTTGCGGGAGGCCTACCGGCCTCGCATCGACGGGCGCGTGCTCTTCCCGTTCAAGCGGATCTTCATCGTCGCGCAGCGGGAAGGGGGAAGTCCGAGGTGGGACTTACGCTGAGAGTGGTCAACGGAAAACGAAAAACGGAAAACGGAAAAAGAAGAAAGGCCAGCTCCCCATTCAGGAGGCTGACCTTTTTCCGTTCTACGTTTTCAGTTCTCCGTTGACAGCGCCGAGCGCTACAACAGTGTTGCGGCCAGCGCTGCGAGGCGAGATCGTACCGTCGTCGTCATCGTCAGGTGGGCGAATTCCTCCTGGCCCTTGAACCGCTCGACCAACTGGATCAAGCCGTTGGTGACGGCGCCGGAGTCCGGCACGTCCACCTGGTCGGGGTCGCCGGTGAAGACCACCTTGGTGCCCTGGCCGCTGCGGGTGAGCAGCGTCTTCACCTCGTGGTGGTTCATGTTCTGCGCTTCGTCGGCGACGATGAAGGCGTCGTGGATGCTGCGGCCGCGCAGGTAGGCAATCGGCGCGATCTCGACGATCTCCCTCTCGACGAGTTCCTTCAGGTCCGCGACCGTCCGCGTCGATTCCTCCTTCCTGCCCTTCGCCGCGCGGCCCACTTCCTCGAGGGACGCCACGCCGCCGCCGACCTTCGAGAGCCCGCGGAGGATCAGCTCGAGGTTGTCGATCACCGGGCGAGTCCACGGCGCGAACTTCTCGTCGAGCGTACCCGGGCAGGAAGCCGAGCGACTGGCCGATCTCGATGTTCGGCCGGTAGATGATCAGCTTCGCGTAGCCCTCGCGCAGCTGCTGGTACGCCGGCGAGCAGCGCCATCAACGTCTTGCCGGAGCCGGCGGTGCCGGCGAGGGTGACCAGGGCGATGTCGGGATCCGACAGCAGCGCGTGCGCGAACGCCTGCTCGACGTTCACCGGCGTGATGCCCCGCTCGCCGTCGTGCTTCTTGACCAGGCGGAAGAACGGCGTGTTGCCGCCCTTGAAGATCGCGTGCGCCACCTTGCCGGACTCCACGGTCCTCAGCGTGCAGCACTGGTTGGGCAGCAGCTGTCGTCTCGGGCGAGATCGTCGAGCACGCGGCCCGCCTCGAGGCGGTTCTCGCGGTGGAGATCGGTGAGCAGCGAGTGGCACTGCTCGGGGATGTCGATCGTCGCGGCGCCCGAGTAGAGCTGATCGAGCGAGGAGATGCGCTTGTCGTCCCGGTAGTCCTCGGCCACCACGCCCAACGGGCGTGCCTTCACACGCATCGCGACGTCGCGCGTGACGACGCTCACGCGAGCGTCGCGGCGCACCCGCTTCCACTTGCGCGCGAGCAGGATGATCCGGTCGTCGTTGTTCCGCGAGTCGAACCCGTCCCAGGCGTCCTCGCGGCTCGGGATGTTGTCGTCGAAGATGAGGAGCCCACCGTCGGGCAGCGGGATGCCGTCGGCGAGGCCTGACGGTTCGCACCCGGACTGGAACTCGTCGAGGGTCTTGACCACGCGCCGCGCGGCGGCGCCCGTCCCGTTCAACGCATCCTTCAGGTGATCGAGCTCGCGCACGACGGGGTACGCAATCACCACGACATTGCCACGGCCGAGCTTGGTGAGTGAATCCGGATCGTTGACGAGGACGTTCGTATCGGGGAGGTATACGCGGGCATCAGGCCCGGCCGCCATCTGCATGAACTGTCTCCTGACGGGACACCAAGGGGCTTCGGGCTTTAGGCGTTAGGCTCCTGGCCTTTAGGCTTCAGGCGTTAGGAGCCAGGCTGTAGGCTCTGGGCGTTGGCCGCCGGGCCGTCGGTCCGCGGCCGGCTTCCCATTAGGCGTAGCGTTACCCAAGAGCGGCCGCTGCGCAAGCCCTGTTTTTGCAGGTCAGGAAGCGGCCGTCGCGCGCGCCAGGGCGGCTTCCGCATGAAGGACTGCGGTGTCGAAGAGCGGCACGCGCGTGTGTTGCGGCTCAATCGCCATTCGCCACTCGTCAATCGCCATTCGTCAATTCCCTATCGCCCCCCCCCTGTCATTTCTTGTGTCCCACCGTCTGGACCAGCGTGATCCGCTGGTCGGCGCGCAAGTGCATGCGCTTGGCCAGTTCCGGGCGATCGACCAGGGCGCGCACGACGGTGCCCAGGCCTTCCGACGCGCAGAACAGGTAGACGTTCTGCGAGATGAACCCGGTGTGGGCGCCCGCGTACATCGCCCGATCGGCTTCCGCCGTGGCCGCGGGGATCTTCGCGCCATCCGACACGTACACGAGGTTGAGGGCCGCCTGCGCGGGAAATGGCTGCGACCCGGTCGCCGACCTCAGGTCCTCCGCCAGGACGAGCGTGAGCGCGTGCGCCTTCGCGTCGTACAGGTAGAGGCCCTCGGGCAGGGTGACGTAGATGTCGATGTCCTGCCAGTTCCGGGCGGAGGGCGCCGTGCGGCGTCCGTCCGGCCGGTTGATTCCCCAGGCCGCCCACAGCAGATTCGACAGCGCCTGCGGCTGAAGCTTCTGGCCCGTGAACTCGCGGGCCGATTGGCGCTCGGCGAGCGCCTGCATCAGTGGCTTGCCACCCGTTTTCTGCGGCGCCGGCAATTGTTGGATGGCCTTCGCGTCCTGGGCCAGGACCGGAAACGGGGCGGCGAGCGCCACGATCACAACGGAAAGACATGAGAGCCGTCGGGCGCGGTTCATATGACCCCCTTGAAAACCCCCCAAAACCCCCAAATTTCGTACGCTAAGATCGTGTCGGCCTGAGGTATTATGGCTCAGTCCATTAGCGGGCCAACCGGCATCATCCGCACGGGGACGTGTATTTTCCCAGACGCTGGGGTGGAGCGACCATGAATTGCAAGTCCATTCGAACCGCGCTGCGAGTGACGGCGATCGTCGCGCTGGCGGCGTTCGTCACGACGGGGGCGGGCTGGGCAGCCGTTCAGGACCCGGGTGCCAAGGCGCCCGCGACCAAGGCTGCTCCAAAACCGGCGGCCAAGCCGGCGGCCCAGAAGCAAGCCGTTTCCAGTGACGGCTTCCGCAACGCCACCCGCCTGGGTGGCGCGCGCGCCCTGATGGGGGTCATGAAAGACCTCAAGCAGCTGAAGCGCGACATGGCGAACAAGCGGATCCGCAAGAACGTCCAGGGCTCGCTCGACGCGTCAGGCCTTCCGGCCGAGATCGTCCAGCAGGTCATGACGATCCTCAGCGCGGCCGACCCGTCACAGCTCAAGGACGAGGCGTTCGACGTCGGCGGGACCCTGACCTGGATGGGCCTGCGCAACAAGGGCAAGCCGGACGTCCTGCGCAACATCCGGTGGTCGGGCGCCAAGGCGTTCCCCGCCTGGAAGTTCGACATCGACGACGGCAAGACGCTCTATCACTTCGTCCTGCCGAAGCCGTGCGGCAACGTCTCGCTGGCGTCCAGCGAGCGGAGCCCGAAGGACATCGCCGCCGAGGAGGCCCGGAAGGCCGAAGAGGCGCGCAAGGCCGAAGAGGCCCGCAAGGCCGAGGAAGCCCGCAAGGCCGAAGAAGCGCGCAGGGCTGAAGAGGCCCGCAAGGCCGACGAGGCCGCCCGCGCGTTGATGGCGCCGCCGCCGTGCGCGCTCACGGCGACGCTCACGCCGGTCAAGGGCGGCTACAACGTCGTCATCGACGGCGCCGGGGCCGCGAGCGGCGCCGCCGCCGCCACGACGATGACGGTGACGATCACCGACCCGTTGAACGCGCCCGTGACCTTCGAGTACAACGGCAAGCCGGTGACGGAAGCCAAGCTGACGCCTCCGTTCAACGCCACCGTGATGCTCCGCAAGGCCAAGAAGGGCACCTACACGGTGAAGGCGGTCACCTCGCGCAACAACGGCAAGGCGCCGGACCAGAACTGCCAGGCGACCTTCGACGTGGTGCGGGTGGAAGGCAAGAACTTCTTCGTCGAAGGCGACCTCGGCAAGGAGCGCCGCGTGCGCCCGGTTGACGTCGCCAACCCGCTCATCGCCGGCGCCACGACGTCGGTCGATCGCGGCGTGTGCGCGCCGCTGCTCGGCGTCAAGTTCGGCGTGGACATCCCGGCCGGCGACTCCGGCTGGCGGGTGGCGCCGCGCGCCGGCGTGGACATCAATTTCGACACCGGCGGCAACTCGGCGCTCTTCGCGGGCGTCGAGCTGAACAAGTGGTTCGAGCGCAAGGGCTTCATCGGCACCGGCATCGACCTCTACGACTTCACGCACGGCGACACGATCGCGCCCGCGTGGTTGTTCCAGGGCGGCGCCAAGCTGTGGCAGGGCACCGGCGCGAAGGAGCCCGAGCTGCACTTCGTCATTTCTGGCCGCCTGTTCCTGGACAAGATCGACGACGTTCAGAGCAACTACCAGTTCTTCGGCGGGCTCCGGTACATCTTCCGGTAAGAGAAGGCTCAGGGCTCAGCAAGGCCCAAGGCCGGAGCGAGGTATCCTGAACGGGCGCGGGGAATGGTCCCCGCGCCCGTTTTTTTTCGGCGCGGGCACGGAGGCCCGCGACGACTGCGAATCGCTTCCCATCGATCCATACCTTCCGGAGATCCTCGCCGCGGTCGAGGCCAACCGCGCCCTGGTGCTGACCGCGGCGCCGGGCGCCGGAAAGACGACGCGCGTGGCACCGGCGCTCGCGGAGCGCGGCCGCACGCTGTTGCTGCAGCCCCGGCGCGTGGCCGCCCGGTCGCTGGTGCGCTACATCGCCTCGGAGCGCGGATGGACGCCCGGCGAAGAGGTGGGCTGGCAGGTTCGGTTCGAGCGGCGCTTCACCGCGAGGACGCGGCTGCTCGTCGCCACCGAGGGAGTCCTGACGTCGCGGGCGCAGGCCGACCCGCTGCTGTCCGAGTTCCACACGATCGTTCTCGACGAGTTCCACGAACGCTCGCTCCATGCGGATCTCGGCCTCGCCCTGGCGCGGCAGGCCTGGCTCGCGCGCGACGATTTGCGGCTCGTCGTCATGTCCGCCACGCTCGATCCCGCGCCGATCGCGGCCATCCTCCGCGGCTGTCCCGTCCTTCACGCGCCCGGCCGAACGTTTCCCCTCGACATCGCGTACGCGCCGGCTCAGCCCCTCGAGGAGGCAATCGGTTCGGCGCTCGCGCGGTCTGTCGGGCAGGTTCTTGCGTTCCTCCCGGGTGCCCCGGAGATTCGCCGCGCGGTGCCCACCGTGGAGGGCCGCGTTCGCGCATACGGGGCAGAAGTGGTGGCGCTCCACGGCTCGCTTCCCGGGGACGAGCAGGATGCGGCGATACGGCCGGTCGATGGGCGGCGGGTGATCCTCGCCACCAACATCGCCGAGACGTCGCTGACGATACCGGGCGTGACCGCGGTGGTGGACAGCGGCCAGCACAAGGTCGCGCGCTTCGACGCCGCTCGCGGCATCGACAGCCTGGATGTCGAGCGCATCTCGCAGGACGCGGCGGACCAGCGCGCGGGGCGGGCGGGGCGGACGGCGCCGGGTTTCGTGTGCCGCCTCTGGGACGCGCGCGATCGGCTGCGGCCGCATCGCGAGCCGGAGATCGAACGCGTCGATCTCTCGGGGCTGGTGCTCGACGTCCTGGCATGGGGCGGCGACCCTGCCTCGCTGGAGTGGCTGCTGCCGCCGTCGCCCGACCGCCTCGCCGCCGCGTGGGAGCTGCTGGCGCGCCTTGGTGCGGTGGTGGGGCGGGTGCTGACACCATTGGGGGAGCGGCTTCGCCGCATCCCGCTCCACCCGCGGCTGGCGCGAATCCTCCTCGAGGGGCGCGGCTCGCGCGAGGCGGCCGCTGCCTGCGCGCTGCTCTCCGAGCGCCTGCTCCTGCCGCCCCGCGCGGCCACCACGACGTCCGACCTGCTGTCCGCCATCGACCGGTGGGACAGCGTTCCGCCGCACGTGTCACGGGCGGCGCGCGAGATCGAGCGGATCGCGCGCGACGTGATCGACTCGCCGCGCGCGCACATCGGGGAGGTCGACTTCAGGCGCGCGGTCCTCGCCGGGTACCCCGACCGCGTCGCGCAGCGCCGCGCGCCCGCCTCGCCCCGTGTTCTCCTGTGCTCCGGCCACGGTGCGGTCCTGGGCGACGAGAGCGGCGTGCGCGCCGAGGCGTTCCTCGTGGCGGTCGACGTGCAGGCCGCGTCGGGGGCGGACGCGCGGGTGCGGGTCGCCAGCGGTATCGAGCGGGCCTGGCTGGCGCCGACCGCCACGCGCGTCGAGCACCGGTTCAACGAGAACTCCGGAAAGGTCCAGGCGTTCGAGGTGGAGCGGTACGGTGAGCTGGTGCTCGCCGAGCGGATCGTGGGGGTCGAGCGCGAGACAGCCGCGCGAGTAATCGCCGACCGGTGGCTGGCTCGCGGGCCCTCGGCAGCCGACGAGCAACTGCTGCGGCGCGCGCGCTTCGCCGGCGTCCCGCTCGACCTTCGCGCGCTCGTCGAGGGCGCCGCGCTTGCGGCACGCGCGCTGGACGCGGTCGACATCGCGTCGCAACTCCCCCGAGAGACGCGGACCGCGATCGACCGGCTCGCGCCGGCCACGCTCACGGTGCCGAGCGGCCGCGCGGTGCGCCTCGAATACCGCGAGGACGGGGCGGTGGAAGCCGCGGTCAAGCTGCAGGAGTTGTTCGGCCTCGCTGACACGCCGCGGCTCGGACCCCGGCGCGAGGCGGTGCTCTTCGTCCTGCTCGCGCCGAACGGCCGCCCGGTCCAGGTCACGCGCGACCTTCGCAGCTTCTGGGAGCGCGGCTACCTGGAGGTGAGGAAGGAACTGCGCGGACGATACCCGAGGCATCCGTGGCCGGACGATCCATGGAGCGCTGCGCCGACGGCGCGAACAAAGAGGAAGGCTTAGGGCTCGAGGCTTAAGGCTCAGGGCTCGAGGCGGAAAGCCCGACCTATTGGCGATTGGCGATTGACGACTGGCGATTTCAGGGCACTCGTCATTCGCCACTCGTCATTCGTCACTCATCAATTCCTCCCTTCCTGGTACCTCCCTTGCTCAACTCCCCCCGAACACAGTCGAGGGCTCGGCCTGAGACAGGGAGGGTATGGAGAATGAAGCGGACTTTCAGATCGCTGCTCGTTGCCTCGGCCGTAGCGGTTACCGCCGCCAGCCTGGGCGCCGTCGGGATTGATGCGCGACAGCAGGGCGGACAGGCTCAGCAGTCCCAGTCGTCGCAGCATCGCAGTCGCAGGACCAGTCGTCGCAGCCGGGCGCGCAGGGTCGCGATGAGGCCGCGGCGAGACAGGAACTCGTGCAGGCCAAGCAGGCGCTGATGGACCTCACCAAGCTGCCTGAGGCGTCGCAGCTGCAGGGAGAGGCTCGAAACGGCGTCATCCAGATCATCAACAGCTTCAACTCGCTCGTGACCGCGGACACCAATTGGTACGACCGGTATCAGGATGTGCAGCAGCAGTTGACGCGTATCCTCGGAAGCGATGTGAGCGGCAGCAGCGCGTCGAGCGGCGCGGAATCCGGTTCGGTCGGGACGTCGGGCGCTGCTTCGAATGACGTGCCGCCCGCCATCCGCAGCAAGCTCGTGGAGTTCCGGCAGCACCTGAGCGCGTTCGGCAAGGCGGCCGGGGCCCCGGACAACGGCGCCGCGGCGGGCACGGGTTCCACGGCGGATCCGCGGCGGGCACGGGTTCCACGGCGGCATCGTCGGGCAGCGGCACCGGCATGACGTCCTCGTCGGGTCAGTCGACGAGCGGCTCGGGCAGCCAGGGCACGTCCGGCACGCAGGCCACGACGTCGAGCACGCAGGGAACGAGCGGCACGATGACTTCTGCGGCCGGCGAGACGTTCCAGCAGCACTTCGACGCCATTGCCGATCTGGTGCAGCAGGCGATGGGCAACAGCCCCACGTCCAGCAGCTCGACGACCGCCGGGACGTCCGGAACGTCGGGCAGCACGACCTCCGGGAGCACGACCGGCAGCGGCACGACGGGCGGCACCGCCGGCACGAGCGGCAGCCAGGCAGGCACGTCGAGCGCCACGTCGGCGACCGGCGCTGTGACGGTTGATCGCGCGACGCTGGAGCAGATCCAGTCGCACCTGCAGCGCCTTCGCCAGCTGGCGCGCGAGCGCGGGATCCAGTAGATCCGCGGACGCGAACCTGGCGGTTCGCGCCACACCTGTCCATCGAGCGGGCGTCCGCCAACCAGGCGGACGCCCGTTTCGTTTGTACATGGCAGCGGGAACGTTTTGAAAGGGTTCCCGATACCTTTATGATGCAACGACAGGAGGAGCCATGCTGGTCCTGCAGGTGCTGGCGCGGGTGAAGCCCGAGTATCTCGAAGCGTTTCGCGAAGCCACCATCGGCAACGCGCGGGAGAGCCGGCAGGAGCCGGGCGTCGCGCGCTTCGACGTGCTGCAGCAGGAGGACGATCCTCACCTCTTTCAGCTCTTCGAGGTCTACCGCACGCGGGAGGCGGCCGCCGCCCACAAGGACACGCCGCACTACAAGCAATGGATCGAGACCGTCACGCCGATGATGGCCGAGGCTCGCACGCGGTCGTGGTGGACGACCGTGTATCCGGAAGACAGGGCGTATTAGCCCGCAACACGACAGCGCTCATGGCCTTCGAGTTTGCGACCGCCGGCCGGATCGTCTTCGGCACCGGTACAGCTTCACAGTTGCCCGACCGTGCGCGGGAGCTCGGCCGCCGCGTGGTGCTCGTCACCGGCCGCCCGCGCGGTGCGGCCGCGGCCGCGGTTGAGCGCCTGATCGCCACCGGCCTGGTTGCGGCTCGCGTCATCGTCACCGGCGAACCAGCACTTCAGGATGTTCGCGCGGCAACGGCCTCCGCGTCGTCGGCGGCCTGCGAGGCGGTTGTCGCCGTCGGCGGCGGCAGCGTGATCGACACGGCCAAGGCGATCGCGATGCTGTTGGCGAATGGCGGCGATCCGCTGGAGTATCTCGAAGTCATCGGCGATGGGCGTCCGCTGCGCATGCCGTCCGCGCCCGTCGTTGCGGTCCCGACGACGGCGGGAAGCGGGGCCGAGGTGACGAAGAACGCCGTCCTGGCCTCGCGCGAGCACGGCGTGAAAGCCAGCCTCCGGCACGTCTCGATGCTCCCGCGCGTCGCACTCGTCGACCCGGCGCTGACGCTGGACCTGCCGCCCGCACTCACGGCGGCGACCGGCCTCGACGCCCTTGCACAGCTCGTCGAGCCCTACCTCTCGCGCCGCGCGACGCCGATCACGGACGCGATCTGCCGGGAGGGCATCGCGCTCGTCTCGGCCTGGCTCCGCGTGGCGTTCCACGACGGCGCGAACCTCGCCGCCCGCGAGCACATGTCGCTCGCCAGCCTGTTCGGAGGCCTGGCCCTGGCCAACGCGGGACTTGGCGCCGTGCACGGCCTCGCCGGTCCCCTTGGCGGCCGCCTGGACGCCCCGCACGGTGCCTTGTGCGCCGCGCTGCTGCCTGCCGTGATGCGCGCCAACCTCGCTGCGCTTCGCTCCCGGGGCGGCGAACGCGCGCTCCTTGCCCGCTTCGACGTCGTGGCGCGGCTGCTCACCGGGGAGCGGGATGCATCCGCCGAGGATGGCATTGGGTGGTTGGATTCGCTGCGTGACGATCTCGCCATTCCGCGCCTGTCCGCCCATGGCCTGACACCGGCGCTCGCGCGAGACCTGTTGTCCGCTGCCCGCGCGTCGAGCAGCATGCGCGGCAACCCCATCGATCTCACGGACGAGGAACTCTTGGAGATCGTGCGCGAGGCGAGCTAGCACCGGTTGCGCACCCGGCACTCGGCGCACCTGGCACCCCGCACATGGCACCTGGCACTTCGCTTCCCCTTGACCCCGCGCCCTGCCCTGTCCTACCGTTGGTCGTTCCGCCCAGGTCCAATATTCCCTGGGTGGGCCCCCGGTCCATTCCCTCGTCGGGTCCGTTCCGCTGTTTGCCCGCCTGGTGAGCAGCATCGTGTCGCCAGGCGCGGTACGGAGGAGGATCGATGCTCACCACCACACGTCGGAGCCTGCTCGCGCGGCTGCTTCTGTCGATTGCGGCGCTGGTCGTCCTCGCGCCGTCGCTCGCCCTCGCGCAGTCCACCGGACGGATTCGTGGCGTCGTCAGCGACGCGCAAGGAGCGGTCGTCCCGGGTGCCACCATCCTCGTCCGCAACCAGGCGACGAGCGAGGAGCGGACCACCGTCTCGGACAAGCAGGGTGAGTTCCTCGTGCCCGCTCTCCCGGTCGGTCTCTACCGCATCGAAGTGCGGCTCCAGGGTTTTCAGTCGAAGGTCGTCACCGACCTCCGCCTCGAGGTGGCCCAGACGGTCGTGCAGAACGTGACGCTGGTGCTCGGCAACCTCTCGGAGGAAGTGTCGGTGGTGGGCCAGACGCCTGTCATCGAAACGGCCACCACCTCCATGGGCCAGGTGATCGACTCGAAGACGGTGCAGGAAATGCCGTTGAACGGGCGGCACTTCGTGGACCTCGGGCTGCTCATTCCCGGCTCGGTGGCGCCGCCCCAGAGCGGCTTCCTCACGGCACCGCTCCGCGGCCAGGGATCGCTCGCCTTCAACACGGCGGGCAACCGCGAGGACACCGTGAACTTCATGATCAACGGCATCAACCTGAACGACATGGTGCAGAACCAGATCACGTTCCAGCCGCCGATCAGCACGGTGCAGGAGTTCAAGGTGGACAACTCCACGATGAGCGCCGAGTACGGGCGCAACTCGGGCGCCGTCGTGAACATCGCCACGCGGTCGGGGACCAACAGCTTCCACGGGGAGGCGTTCGAGTTCTTCCGCGACGACTCGATGGACGCGAAGAACTACTTTGCGACGACCAAGAACCCGTTCCGCCGGAACCAGTTCGGCGGCAGCGCGGGCGGCCCGATCCAACGGGACAAGATGTTCTTCTTCGGCGCGTATGAGGGCCTGCGACAGAGTCAGGGCATCCCCTTGAACAGTGGCGTTCTGACCGAGGCGCAGCGCGCGGGCGTGACCGACCCGGAGTCGCGCAACCTGCTGCAGTTCATCCCGCTGCCCAACGCGACCGGCGCGAGCGGAGAGGGCCGGTTCGTCGGGTCGGCGACGGCGCCGGTGAACATCGACCAGGTAACGGCGGACGTCAGCCGGGAGATGGGGAGCAAGGACCGGCTCAAGTTCTACTACGCGTTCCAGAAGGACAAGCGGCAGGAGCCCGTGCTGCAGGGCAACACCGTCCCCGGGTTCGGCGACACGCGGACCGGCAAGCGGCAGATCCTCACGTTGAACGAGACCCGCATCTTCGCGCCCGACGATCGTCAACGAGGCGCGCTTCGGCTTCAACCGGATCAAGATCGACTTCATGCCCGACGCGCCGCTGAACCCGGCCGATTACGGCATCAACAACGGCATCACGACGGACCTGGCGCTGCCCCAGATCACGATCTCGTCGCTGGGGCTGAACTTCGGCGGGCCGGCGGGGTTCCCGCAGGGTCGAACGGACATGACGTTTGTCCTCTCGGACACCCTGAGCTACCAGCGAGGCCGCCATTCGTTCAAGTTCGGCGGCGAGTTCCGCCGCTTCAACAACGTGAACTTCGGCAATAGCGCCGGGACGTTCACCTTCACGAACATTGCGGACTTCCAAGTCGATCGAGCGAGCAGCTTCGCCGTGACGCTCCAGACCACCCAGAGCGACGTCGTGCAGAAGGCGTTCGGCGTGTTCGCCCAGGACAACTTCAAGGTGGCGTCGAACGTCACGATGGAGCTCGGCTTCCGCTACGAGATCAACCTGGCCCCGACCGAGGCCCAGAACCGGTTCGTCTACTTCGACCCGGCCTCGGCGTCGCTGATCCAGGCCGGGACGAGCGGTCGGGACACGATCTACCCGAACACCTCCAACTACCAACCTCGCGTCGGCATCGTCTGGGACCCGACCAGCGATGGCCGCACGTCGGTCCGCGCCGCCTACGCGATCCTCGCCGATCAGCCGGTGACGAACCTCGTGACCCCGACCGCCTCCAACCCGCCCCTTGTCACCAACCTCGTATACCAAGGCGCGATCAGCATGAGCAACGCCTTGGCGGTCGCCGGGCCCGCCGGACTCGCTCCGAACAGCGTGGACGCCGGCTTCCGTAACCCCAGGCTGCACAGCTGGAACGTGAACCTCCAGCGCGAGATCTGGCACAACATGGCGGCCAGCATCGGCTACATCGGCTCGAAGGGCGAGCGACTGCGCGTCTCGAGAAACCTCAACCAGTTCGTCAACGGCGGCCGCCCGTACCCGCGCCTGTCCGCGTCCAGCCCGATCCTGCCGGGCAACGCGCTGGGCAACATCACTGAGGTCACCAGCCAGGGCCGGTCGCGGTACGATGGCCTGTGGATGGCCCTGACCAAGCGACTCTCGCGCGGCGTGCAGTTCAACGCGTCGTACACGCTCTCGAAGTCGAAGGACACCAATTCGCTCAACTCGCAGGGCGTGGTCGTCCAGGACAGTACCAACATCGGCGGCGACTTCGCGCTCTCGGACTACGACGCGCGCCACCGCTATGTCGTCAGCGCCATTTGGGAGCTGCCCTTCAAGGGCAACGCGCTGAAAGATGGCTGGCAGCTGGCGGTCACCACGCAGGGCCAGACCGGAAACCCGCTCAACATCGTGACGAACATCGGCACGTTCACGGGCGTGGCAAACACGCTGCGCCCCGACGTGATTGGCAACCTGCAGACGATCGGGAAAGTCACCCAGTGGTTCTCGAACAGCGTGTGCAACCCGGCCGTCGCCGGGTCGTGCACGTCGTCCTCGGTGTTCGCGTACCCGGTCTCCGCGTCCGGCGCCTATCACTTCGGCAACCTCGGCCGCAACGTCGTGATCGGTCCGGCGTTCTTCAACACGGACTTCTCAGTGGTGAAGAAGACGCGCGTTCGGGGGACCACCATCGAAGTGCGTTACGAGGCGTTCAACCTGCTCGGGAACAACAACTTCGGTCAGCCGGGGCGGATCGCGGTCGTCGGGAGCACGGCATTCGGCGTGATCACCAACACGCGCTTCGCGCCGGGCGATTCCGGCTCCTCGCGCCAGAGTCAGATCGCGGTGAAGTTCACGTTTTGAGCGTTTACAGTCGACGGTCGACGGTCGACCGTCGACTCCCCCAGCGGGTCCATGCGACAATGACCCGTCCCATGATCAGGCTCTGGTCGGTTGCCGCGCTCGTTCTCGGGTTGAACCTGCCGTTTGGCTACTGGCGGGCGGGGCTGCGGAAGTTCACGCTGCCGTGGATCGTGGCGGTCCACGCTCCAGTGCCGATGGTCGTCGGCCTCCGGTTCGCCTCGGGTCTCGGCTGGCAGCTCGCGACGTTCCCCCTCCTGGTCGGCGCGTTCTTCACAGGGCAGTTCATCGGCGGACGAGCCCGCCGGTGGTTCACGCGCTGAGTTCCTGCCGCAGCTTCCGCTCGTACGCCGCCAGGAAGCGTTCGATCCGATCCGCCCGCCGGTGGCGCGACAGCAGTTCCTCCCGCGCCCGCTTCAGCGAGTAGTCGATCGTCTCGAGCCGCAGCCTGATCGCGCCGTCCGGCCGGTTCTCGTCGATGTCCTTGAAGGCGAAATACGGCGTGCCGGACGCCTCGACGATCTCCTCGATCGTCGAGTAGATCGGCGCATCGTGGCCGCACTTGAAGTTCGACAGCTCGACGGCGACGAGGTTCGGGTGCCGCGCGGCGAACTTGGCCGCCCACAGCTTCAGGTTGCTGCTGGCCGCGATCGAGTTCTTCCACACGTCGGAGATGTCGAGCGGGCTGCTGATGGCGCCCGCGCGCACCTCGTCGCCGAACAGCCGCTCCATCAGGTCCTCGTCGAGCGGCAGCGTGCTCTGGGAGAACACCGCGTAGCCGAGCTTCTGCAGTTCCTCGGGGATGCCGTGGTTCAGCCCCGGGTCGTGGTGATAGGGCCGGCCGAGCAGCACGATCCCCAGGCGGCTCTCGCGTTCGAGTTCGTCGAGCGCCTCCCGCGCCTTGCGCCCGCACCGCATCCTCGATAGTCAGCCAAGGCCGCGAAGCCGGCTTCGAGCGCCCGCGCGTTCTCGTCCCACGACAGGCCGAGCACCGGCGCCCAGGTGTCGAACATCTGCCGCGCCGATCAGCCGCCGATCCTCGAGGTCCAGGAGCGGCACGAGGTACTCCACGCCTTCCTGCGCGAACAGGTCGGTTTCCTTGGTGAATGCGGCGCGCACCGTCTGCGGCGTGAGGAGCACCGTCGGGCAGGCGTTGTTGGCGACGACGCCCGTCGACGCGCGGCGGCAGGACGTCGAGCATCGGGAAGAAGATGCAGTCGAGCCGCTTGCGCTTGTGCTTGACGAAGCAGCAGGTTGTGGACGTGCGCGAGCGCGACCTTCGACGGGAAGCACGGGTCGATGGCGCCCCGGCTGGTTCCCGCGCGGTACATCTCGGTGCTCGTCACGTCGGAGAACACGATGTTGGCCGGCGCCACGCCGAGGCTTTCGAGATAGCCGGTGAAGAACGGCGCGTAGCGCGTACATGTTGAACACGCGCGGGATGCCGATGCGGAGCTCCCCGCGCCGCTCCATCAGGGCCCGGCGCTCGCGCGCCGGCCGCACGCCAGCCGGCCTGCGGCAGGGGGTCGGCCACGCTCGGTCGGGGCGGCGCGAGCTTCCACACTTCGCGCGCCGCGAACGCGACGAGGTTCGGCGTCTCCGCCTTGACCGCGTCCACCGCGGCCTTGATGTCGCGCATCTCGGCGAGATCCTCGGCGGCGCCCTTCTCGCACGCCGGCGACGATGAACCGCCGGTCGTCGATCGCCCGCTCTGTCGACGGCGCCAGGAGCGATCGGCCGCGGTCGTCGGCAATCGACACGTCGATGAACGTCCGCACGCACTCGTTCGTGCAGAAGTGGCAGCGCGTATCCTCGTCGCACGCGGGCCTGGAACGACGACCCGCTCGGCCGCGTCGAGGCCGATGAACGTCGTCGGCGCGGCCATGCGCGCCAGAGACGGATCGCCTCGAGGCCGGCGCCGATCGCGCCCGGCCTCGCCGCAATGCTCGTGCAGCACGATGTCCGGCTGGCGCGACTGCCCGCGTGAAGTTGTCGCTGGATGAAGTCCACCTGCGCCTTCACCGCCGCCAGGTTCCGCTGCGTGCCGCCCTGGAGCACGAACCGCCGTGCCGAAGCGCGCGAGGTTGGGCGCCTTCGCCACGTAGAGGAAGACGTTCTTCGGGAGCACCGCGGCGAGGCCGGCGAGGATCTCCGGCGGCTTCCACCCGTGCCGCTGCACGTTGCGCGATCTCCGACTGCAGGAACAGCACGCAGCCCTGCCCGAACACCGGCATCTCGCGCGCGGTGAACGCCGTTTCCGCGAACTCCTCGACCGGGTAGCCGAAGCTCTGCGCAGATGGCCTGCAGGAAGTAGCCGTTGCCCGCCGAGCACGCGGTGTTCAGGCGGAAGTCCTTCACGCGGCCGTCGTGCAGGACGATGATCTTGATGTCCTGGCCGCCGACGTCCACGATGACGTGCGGGTCGTCGTAGAAGTGCAGCGCGGATTGCGCGTGCGCCACGGTTTCGACCAGCGCCGCGTCGGCCGGCGAACACGTCCTTCAGGATGTCCTTCGCGTAGCCGGTGGTGACGAGGCCCGCCACGTCCGAGCGTCGCGCCCTGCGACTCCACCTGCGTCCGGAGCGCGCGGAACATCTCGATCGCGTCCTCGATGGGGTTGCCCCGCGACAGCTGGTAGGCCTTGGCCAGCACGCGGCCGTCCTCGTCCAGCAGCACCGCCTTGGTGGACGTCGAGCCGGCGTCGAGGCCGACGAACCCGCGGACCGCGCGCCCGCCGCGCAGAGCGCGGGCGGCGTCCAGGCCGGCCGCTCGTAGCTGCGCCCGGAACTCGGCGAGGTCCATGCCCGCGACGCCGACGGCTGGCGCGCCGCTGCCGGGCTGCGCCTCTGTCGCCCGCGCGCGAGCGCCGCCGCGAGGCGCGGCCGGCCCGAGGTACTCGGTGGCCGTCCACTCGCGCTCGCGGCGGCGCGAACTCGATGGCGCCGAGCGCGCCGGTAGAACTCCGCCAGCGGCGGGACGCACAATCAGCCTCGTCGGTCGTCGCAGCCCTCTGGCAGCGAGATGCCGCGTTCCGCCCACAACGCTCAGGGATGCGGGCCTGCCAGGCCTCGCGCAGCGCCGCGGATGAACGCGTGGGGCCCGCCGACCAGCAGCACGCGCGGCCGCAGCGTGTTGCCGCGCGAGAGGACCGAGCAGGTTCTGCAGCGACGATCGCGTCGAAGAGCGAGGCCATCAGCTCCTCGGCGCGGGACGCCGCGCTTCTGCAGGCCGTTGATGTCGGTCTCGGCGAACACCCCGCACTTGCCGGCGATCGGGTAGATCTTCAGGCCGCGCGTGCGGCAGCTCGCGCGAGCGGCCTCGGGGCCCATCTTCAGCTTGGCCGCGATCTTGTCGATGACGACGCCGGTGCCGCCGGCGCACTTGTCGTTCATCGACACCAGTCTTGCGCGTTCGGCCCCTCGTCCTCCTCCTCGAAGAAGACGATCTTCGCGTCCTGGCCGCCGAGTTCGATCATCGTCCGCGCGTCCGGGTGGCGGCGCTCTCGACGGCCAGCGCGAGCGCGGCCACTTCCTGCACGTAGCGCGCGCCAATCACCTCGGCGTAGGCGGCGCCCGACGCGCCGGTGACGAACGCCCGCGCGTTCCCGCGGGCAACGCCGGTCTCGGCCTCCATGCGTCCGAGCAGCATCTCGAGCAGCTTCTCGGCCGGCCGGCTCTCGTGCCGCTGGTAGTCGCGGTCCACACGATCTGCGTCGGCCTCGGCGCGTCGACCACCACGGCCTTGACGGCCGTCGAACCGACGTCGATGCCGAGGAGGAATCTGCGGGTCCGTATCGCTCATGGCATGTGGGCTGGTTGGCGGACGGCGGCAACGCCGGCTGGCGACGACGCGCCGGTGCCGCGCCACGCGCGGTCGCGGTCCATCCGCTCGGACGACGTGGAGCACGAAGTTCGCCGCCACGCCGACGACGCCGTCTCGGCGGGGCACGGGTGGAACGGGCTGCGCAGCTCGGCGTGCGCGTCGACGTAGCGCCGGATGTCAGTCCAGGCGCTTGCCCGTCGACGCGAGCGCCCGGTCGAACTCCTCCTGCGGCCCGCGCGCGCGCCTCGACCAGCACCATCTGCACGCGGCTGTGCGCGTTCAGCTCGCCTTCCGCCGCGGTTTCGATCGGCAGGAAGAGCATGTCCTTGAAGTTCGCCGCCACCGCCGACTGCACGCCGTCGGACTGCGTGGACGGCATGCACCCGAACGGCTTCAGGCTGAGCACCATGTGCGCGCCCGGCTTGCGTGCGAGTAGATAGATGTTCTTCGCCGACCTCGAGGTGGCCCTCGCCGCCCCGCGCCAGGCGGCGGTAGAACGGCTGCGCGAGGCGTTCGAGCTCGAGCATGTCCACGATCGTGGTGCGGGACGTCGCCGAGCGCGCGGCCCGGAGGCGATGTGTACCGGCGGCGGTAGATCGCGTTCGCCGAGCGTCCAGCAGCGTCCGCTTCTTCACCAGCGCGCAGGTCGTCGGCCTTCGTCGCCCGCCAGCGCGCCCAGCGGGGGCCGCTGCGCGGGACGTCCAGGCCGCGCTTGTAGATCAGGCGCGCGCGCTGCTGCCAGAGCAGGTACATCACCCACGCGCTCAGCGGGATCCGCCACGACGTGGGCCCCTCGCGTTCGAGGAACTCGAACATCCGGAAGTTGCCGTCGCCCTCGGTCGTCTGCGCCCAGAACTCGCCGGTCACCTTCACCACCGGCTTCACGCGCAGCCGATCGACCTCGATCCGCGTCGAGTCGCTCGCGGCAGCGCGACATCAGCGCGTCCATCGACGGGCTCGCACATGTGCTCGCGGAGGTTCAACAGCACCCGCACCGTGCGCCCCGATCGCCTTCCGTGCGGACAGGGCCCGCACAGCCACTTCGGGCAGGCGGTCCGGTAGCTCGACCGCGCGGCGGCTGCGCGAGATCGGCGGCCACCAGCGCCACCGCATCTGCAAGCGCGGCGTTGGTCGCGCCGGGGACCGATCTCGAACGGCCGGACGGTGTGACCGAAATCGTTCAGGACGTCGGCGATCTGGAAGGCGTTCAGCGCGCCGAGCCCGAGCAGCAGGGAGAAGCTTGAAGCCCGGTGTCGACCCGTCGCGCCTTCACGCCGTCGCCCTGCTGGAAAGTCAGGACGCGGAAGCCGTCGAACCCGGCGTTGCGGAGCGCGAGCTGGAACTCGGCCTCGTACATGCCGAAGCGGCACGGGCCGCAGCCGCCCGCGGTGAAGAAGGCGTAGCGGTCCACGATGTCGCGGCGGGTGATCCCGGTCGCTTCGAGTTTCTGCAGCGATGCTTGACGAGGTTACCGACCGTGAAGTACGCAGGGTTGCACAAGCCGTTGTTGCCGTACTGCTTCCCGACGAGACACGAGGTCAGATCGGGAACCGGCAGCGGCTGGCAGCGGTAGCCGGCGGCCTCCAGCGCCGCCTGGATGAGGTGCTCGTGGCGCGTGGTGAGGCCGCTGATGAGGATGGTGACGCGGTCGCGATCCTCGGCGGTGAACGGCCGTTCGGGCGGGCGGTGGTAATGCGCGCGACGGCTGGGCGCCGTCCCGGCCCGCCGCTCCAGGCGCGCGCGCGCCTCGGCGAGCTTTGCCTGGATGGCTTGCTCGGCGGCCTCGGGCTCGGTGGCACACGACCCGGTTGATGCGGTGTCGATTGGAGCTGGCAACGATTCCAACGATTCAGGGGAAGCGCGGGGCTCACCCGGTGTCATGACTGGCCTCCGGCGGCGCGAGGCGGCGCGAGGCCCATGTTCGCCGCCGCCAGCCCATAAGTGTACAACACCTCTTCCTGTCCCGATCGCCCGTTGCACTCCTCTCTTAGAACCACTCCCGCCCGGACGTTACAGCCGGGCCCGGCCGCGCTCGATTTCCGCCGGTGTCCAGGGGGTATACTTGCACGGACCCACGTCGCGCGAGGCTGCAGCCGCCACAGCACAGAGCGCGTTGGCCGAGTAGTGGACGGGAGCCCCACTGTTGTCCGGGAGTCGCCGTGGCCTCTTACCAGTACATCTTCACGATGAAGGGCCTGACGAAGGTCCACCCCCCTGACAAGACCGTTCTCAAGGACATCTGGCTGGCGTTCCTGCCGGGCGCCAAGATCGGCGTCCTCGGCGCGAATGGCGCCGGCAAGAGCACGCTGCTGCGCATCATGGCTGGGCTGGACCGCGATTTCGCCGGCGAAGCGTTCAAGGCCGACGGCGTCTCGGTGGGCTTCCTGCCGCAGGAACCCGAGTTGGATGCCGCCAAAACGGTCCTGGGCAACATCGAGGAGGGCGTCGCCGAGACGCGGGCCCTGCTGACGGAGTACGAGCGCCTGACCGAGAAGCTCGGTGAGGACCTGACGCCCGACGAGATGGACAAGGTGCTGGAGGCTCAGGGCCGGCTGCAGGACAAGATCGAGGCGGCGGGGGCATGGGATCTCGATTCGCGCGTGGAGTTGGCGATGGACGCGCTTCGCGTGCCGCCGGCCGACGCGGACGTCCGCACGCTGTCCGGCGGCGAGCGGCGGCGCGTGGCCCTGTGCCGCCTGCTGCTCCGCTCGCCGGACCTGCTGCTGCTCGACGAGCCGACCAATCACCTCGACGCCGAATCGGTCGCCTGGCTCGAGCGCTTTCTCCACGACTACCCGGGCACCGTGGTCGCGGTCACGCACGATCGCTACTTCCTCGACAACGTGGCCGGCTGGATCCTCGAACTCGACCGTGGCCAGGGGATCCCATGGCAGGGGAACTACTCGTCGTGGCTCGAACAGAAGCAGCAGCGGCTGGAGCGGGAAGAGAAACAGGAGGCGCGGCGCCAGCGCACGCTCGACCGCGAGCTGGAGTGGATCCGGATGTCGCCGCGGGCCAGGCAGGCGAAAGGCAAGGCGCGGCTGAACGCGTATGAAGAGCTGCTCGCGCAGGATTCGGCGCAGCGCATCGAGCGCGGCGAGATTTACATCGCGCCCGGTCCGCGCCTGGGAGACGTCGTCGTCGAGGCGCGCGAACTGCGCAAGGCCTACGGCGACAACCTGCTCTTCGACGGCCTGACCTTCACCCTCCCGCGGGGCGGCATCGTCGGCGTCATCGGTCCGAACGGCGCGGGCAAGACGACGCTGTTCCGGCTGATCACGGGGATGGAGCCACCGGACGCGGGGACGCTGCGGGTAGGCGAGACCGTTCAGCTCGGGTACGTGGACCAGAGCCGCGATGCGCTCGACCCCGCGAAGACGGTTTGGGAGGAGGTCGCCGGAGGCCTCGACGAGATCATGATCGGCAAGCGCGCGGTGCCGTCGCGCGCCTACGCGTCATGGTTCAACTTCAAGGGGCGCGACCAGCAGCGGCCGGTGAGCACGCTGTCCGGCGGGGAGCGGAACCGTGTCCACCTGGCGAAACTGCTGCGCGGCGGCTGCAACCTGCTGCTGCTCGACGAGCCGACCAACGACCTCGACGTGGACACCCTGCGATCGCTCGAGGACGCGCTGGTGGACTTCGCGGGGTGCGTGGTCGTGGTGAGCCACGACCGCTGGTTCCTCGACCGCATTGCCACGCACATCCTGGCGTTCGAGGGCGACAGCCAGGTGGTCTGGTTCCAGGGGAACTACCAGGACTACGAGGCCGATCTGCGCCGGCGCATCGGCGCCGAGGCCGACCGCCCACACCGGATCAAGTACCGGAAACTGGTGAGGGACTAAGTACTTCGACTCGCAATTCCGGCCACGAACCGCCTGCAAGCGTGCGTGGCCGGCCCTTGCTCGCTCAGCACTTAGTCCTGAGGGCACAAATACGTTGCCGTATTTGTGCATCGAAGGACTAAGAGAGGGCTCAGGGCTCAGGGCTCAAGGCTCAGGGCATAAGGCTCAGGTACGCACACCATGAGAGCACACACCGAAATCCGTCTCGGCGATCTGCTGGTCGAGGAGCGCCTGATCACGGCGCGGCAGCTGGAGGCGGCGCTGAAGGAGCAGGCATCGCGCCAAAGCTACGTCCCGCTGGGCAAGGTGCTGATCGAGAACGGCTTGGTGACGCAGAAGCAGCTGAACCTGATGCTCGAACGGAGCGACAAGCGGCCGCGCCTGGGCGAGGTCTTGCTCCGCAACGGATCGATCACGCCGAAGCGGCTCGAGGAGGCGCTCGCGGAGCAGCGTGCGCGTCACCGCCCGCTCGGGCAGGTGCTGGTGCAGCTTGGCTTCGTCACCGACGAGACGATGCGCCAGGCGCTTGGCATCCAGCTGAACATCGCGTACGTCGACATGGACCGGATGGACCTGGATCGCTCGCTGGCCCGGGTGATCAACCGGAACTACGCCCGGCGGCATCTTCTCGTGCCGGTCAGCTGCATCGGCCCGGTGCTGACGATCTCGATGAACGACCCGACGAACCACGCCGTCGTGGACGACCTCACGCGGTCGACGGGCTACATGGTGAACGTCGTCACCTCGTCGCACGAGTCGATCAAGCGTGCCTTCAGGCGGCTCTACGAGGAATCGGTCGAACCCGAGGCGGCGGCGAGCGCAACCGATGTCGTCGAGGTGCAGGAGGAAGCGGAGGGGCTGACACTCAAGAGCCGGTACGTCGAGGAGTACGTCCAGGACAAGAAGGCAGATTCGTCGGTGCGCCAGATCCTCGCGATTGGCATTGAACGGGGATGCAGCGACATCCACTTCGAGAACCTGGCGGGGCGGCTGCAGGTGCGTTTCCGGATCGACGGCATGCTGCAGGAGCTGAACCTCGGGCCGGTGCAGCAGGTCTGCGACCAGGCGGCGCGGGAGGTCGTCTCGCGGATCAAGATCCTCGGCAAGCTGGACATCGCCGAGAAGCGGCGGCCGCAGGACGGCGCGTTCCGCGCGCGCGTCGAGCGCGAAGGCGAGCCGATGAACGTCGATTTCCGGATCTCGATCGTGCCCGGGTACTACGGCGAGAGCGTCGTCCTCCGGATCCTCGACAAGACGAATGCCCCGAAGTCGGTGGATCAGCTCGGCTTCTCAGCGGATATCACGACGAAGCTTCACCAGATCCTCAAGCGTCCCTCTGGCATCGTCCTCATCACGGGGCCAACCGGGTCCGGCAAGAGCACCACGCTCTACGCGGCGCTGATGACGATCTACCGGCCGGAGATCCGGATCCTGACCGCGGAGGATCCCATCGAGTACGTCTACGAGCAGTTCAGCCAATCCGAGGTCAACGACCGGATCGGCAACACGTTCGCCCGCTACCTGCGCGCGTTCCTGCGCCACGACCCCGAAGTGATCATGGTCGGCGAGATCCGCGACGAGGAGACCGCGGAGATGGCGTTCCGGGCAGCCCAGACGGGCCACCTGCTGCTGAGCACGCTTCACACCAACGACGCCGTCTCCTCGATCACGCGGCTGGGCGACATGAATGTCGATCCCAACCTCGTGGCCTCGTCCATCCTCGGCGTCCTCGCGCAGCGGCTGGTCCGCTCGGTCTGCCAGGACTGCCGGGAAGAGTACGAGCCGAGCCCCGAGCTGCTTCGCGAGTTCTTCCCCGTGCGCCCCGCCGACTTCGCGTTCTACCGGGGGCGCGGATGCGAGAAGTGCAACCACTCCGGGTACCGGGGACGCATGAGCGTGGCGGAACTCTGGGTGCCGAATGACGAGGACATCATCCTCATCAGCAAGAAGGCCTCGATGGACGCGATCCGGGCGAGCGCGCACCGCAGCACGATCTCGATGGTCCAGGACGCGTGGGAGCGCCTGGCGGCCGGGCGCACCAATCTCGAGGAGCTGATTCGCATGCTGCCGTACAGCAGCGTGTACCAGTTCCGGCAGGCCATGGCGAAAGGAGAGCACGCCTGACGGCCTGCTCCGACTGCTGATTCCGGGCAGCGTTGCCGGTGCTCGGCAGTCAGCAGGCGCTTCAGCCCCGTGCCGCCTTTCGCAGCGCCGCGATCTTCGGCGTCCTGCTCTTCGGGCTGTCGAGGCTGAAGGACCGCGCGTCCCCGAGTTCGTCGCGCACGAAGGCCTCTGTCCGCGCGACGACCGCGGTGAGCGCCTTGTCATTGCTCTTCGCGCCGAACGCCCACCACGCGATCGATCCGGCCTCCGGGTCGTACTCCCACAATCCGATCAGCCGTCCGCGGTCGAAGATGGCGTGGCTCGGGAGATCAGACAGGCCGCCAAGCGCCGACTGGCCCTTCGTGAGCGGGACCTGCCGTGCGGCGTCCGTCTCGTCCAGCAGCCCCGGGAGGTCGCGCCGCAGCAAGACGAGCGCGTCGAGGTTGCCGACGAGGGCGTACTGCGGCGTGGAGACGGGTCGGAACGCGCGGAAGGCGTCGGCGTCGCAAGGGTGCATGAGCCATTCGCCGTCGGCATCGAGCGGTGCGAGTTCGAGCGCGGACACGGCCGGCCTCGCGGCCTTTGCGCTCAATCCCGAGAACCATTGGAACTCCGACAAACGAGCCGGGCCGATCCACTCGAAGAAATGGCGCGCCAGTTCGACGTGCACCTCCTCGGGCGATGGCGCCTTCCCGTGCATCGGCGAGGGCGTCCAGGCGGCGTAGCGGTAGCGCTGCTGATCCAGCCGGCCGTTGGTCGGGATGCGGCGGATGGCACCGGCCGCCTGCAGGCGGCCGAGACCGAGCCCAAGCGTGGAGGTGAGCCCCTTCCTCGTCCCGGCTTCACCGAGGTCCCGGCAGGCGCGTCCGACCGCCTGCCGGATCCCGGTCGGCTCCAGTGGGCCATCCTTGAGCGCATCGAGGATGGCGTCGCACAGCCGGTCGATCTCCGCGTCCGTCACGCCGAGCTTGCGCGCCGTCGCCAGGTCGCCGTCGAAGCCGCGGCCGGCGAGCAACGCGAGGCGATAGTGCGAGGCGGGCACGACGTAGGTGCACCCCCGGGCAGCCGGCAGTTCGTGCACGTCGAGCGCGGCCACCGCCGCGTCGGCGGCCGAGCGCCCGAGGCCCGCGCGCGAGAAAAACGTGAGGTACGGCGAGGCACCGCCCACGGATCGGGCCCAGCCTGACCGCTCGAGCACGTCCGCGGCGCTGGCCCCGTGCAGGCTGCCATCGAGGCCCTGCCGGTGCCACCACCACGCCCGCCGCTTCGCCTCGTCCACCGTTGTCTTCATCGCCGATCTCCGCACGCCGCATCTCGGCTACAGCCTCGTGCTACGCACCATTTCCACTCGCGTCATTGTAGGCCGCCGCGAGGTCAACCGGAGAGGCACAGAGGCACAGAGCCCCATACACCCGCGACCGCGGGGCCCCTTTGGGCGGTCGGCAGCGCCGACCGCTGCGGCACGGGCGCCACGCCGGGCGAGCACGCCGCGGAGTCAGGGGGGCGTGTTCGCCCGGTGCGGCCGCCCGCGCCGCTGCGCGCCGACGGCGCGCCCAAAGGGCTGGAGCGGTCGCGCACCGCCTTCCCCACGGGACGTCTCTGTGTCTCCGTGTCTCTCTTCCAAAAACCCGTCGGGCCTCGGCCGCCACGCTGCTGGCTGTCCCTCCACGGGCCGATATTGAGTGCAATGGAGTACCGGAGAGGGCCGACGTGTGCCCGCCAAGGACCGGCATGCGGCTGCGCCGCGCGAGCGGACGGTGTCGCTCGTGCGCGAGGCCAACGCCCGGCTGGTGATTTCGTTCGCCCTGTTCGTCCTCACGGTCATGGCCGCTGGCGCCGTCGTCTACCGCGTGGCGGTCGACCGCGGGGGGCCGCCGTCGTTGTTCTCTCGCGTGGAGGTACTGCTCGGCTTTGCCGTCCTCGCGGCGGGGCTGTTAGCTGCCCTCCACATCAGCCTTGGCCGCTGGGTCGTGAATGCCGCCGGCCGCCTGGCCGACGTCGCCGACGCCGGCGCCGGGTTCGTGCGTCATTACGCGCTGCAGCCCGAGGCGCGCGGGCGGCTCCAGGCCGCGCGCGCTCGGCAGGATGAGATTGGGGCGCTGGCCGGTTCGCTCGAGCACCTCACGGACGTCATGGTGCAGCGCGACATCGAGCGATTGGCGCGTGAGCGGACGCTGCGCGAGGGCGAAGCCCGCATGCGCGAGATCGCCCTCTCCTTGAAGGAGAGCGAAGAGCGCTTCCGCGTGCTGTTCACCAGCGGGAGCGATGCGATTCTTCGTTCACGGCCTCTCGCCCGCGCCCGACGGTGCCGGGACCTTCTTCGAGGTCAACGACGTTGCCTGCCGGCGCCTTGGGTATACCCGCGAGGAACTCCTCGAGCTCGGCCCGTCCGATATCGACGGGGGCGGCTCTCCCGCCGAGATGGCACTCGTCCTGCGCGAGTTGCGGGACCGCGGCATGGTGCTGTTCGAGCAGGTCCACGTCGCGAAGGACGGACGGCGGATCCCCGTCGAGATCAACGCCCACCTGTTCGAGCTGAAGGGCCGGCCGGCGGTGCTCTCGGTCGCCCGCGACGTGGCCGAGCGGAAGCGCGCAGAGGCGGAGTACCCGGACGATTGTCCAGACGAGCGTGGACGGCTTCTGGGTGGCGTCCATCGTTGACGGCCGGCTGCTCGACGCCAACGCCGCGTACTCGCGAATGGTGGGCTACCGCCGGGAGGAGCTGCTCGGGATGCGAGTAGCCGACCTCGAGGCCGCCGAGTCCGAGGAGGAGACGGTCCGCCACATCAACGACATCATCGAGGGGCGGCGCGAGCGGTTCGAAACGCGGCACCGGCGCAAGGACGGATCGACGATTGACGTGGACATCTCGGCGAAGTACGCCGAGGCGCGCGGCGGCGTCCTGATGGTCTTCATCCGGGACGTGACGGATTGCAAGCGCGACGAGGGCGTGCTGCGCGAGGCGACGCGGCAGGCAGAGCGGGCGAATCGCGCGAAGACCGAGTTCCTGGCGAACATGAGCCACGAAATCCGGACACCGATGAACGCCATCATCGGCCTCACGCACCTCGTGCTCGACACCGACCTCGCGCCCCGCCAGCGCGACTACCTGCGGCGGATTGAGGCGTCGTCCAAGGCGCTCCTCGGCGTGCTCAACGCAATCCTCGACTACTCGAAGATCGAGGCCGGCACGCTGGAGATGGAGACGCTCCCGTTCTCGCTCGACCAGGTGCTGCAGATCGTGACCGACCTCTTCTCGGCCCGCGCCGAAGAGAAGTCGCTGTCGCTCGACGTGGAGCGGGAGGCGGGTCTGCCGGATGCCTTCATCGGAGACCCCCTGCGGCTCGGGCAGGTCGTGGCCAACCTCGTGGGGAACGCGATCAAGTTCACGGAGCACGGCGGGGTGCGAGTGGTGGTGTCGGCGCTCGACCGAGCGGGTGATCGGATCCGCCTCCGCTTCGCCGTGGCCGATAGCGGCATCGGCCTCACCCGCGAGCAGGGCGATCGCCTCTTCAGGGCGTTCAGCCAGGCCGATTCGTCGATCACGCGCCGATACGGCGGCACCGGGCTCGGGCTCGCCATCAGCAAGCGGCTGGTGGAGATGATGGGCGGCGACATCGGGTTCGAGAGCCAACCGGGAGAGGGCAGCGTGTTTCATTTCACCGTCTCGGTACGCGCGGGAGAGGCAGGACGGGAGACGCCCGCGCCGGCCGCCGCCGTCGCACCGCAGGCCGCCGATACCGCTCGCCGTGGTTCCGGCGGGTGCGCGCGTGCTCGTCGCCGACGACAACGAGATCAACCTGATGGTGGCGAGAGTCTTCCTCGAGAACTCGGGCTTGATCGTGCGGACGGCCCGCGACGGCCGGGAAGCGCTTGCGCTCGCGGCGGCCGAACAGTTCGACGCGGTGCTGATGGACGTTCAGATGCCGGCGATGGACGGCCTGGAGGCGACGCGCGCGATCCGCGCCCTGCCGGCCGGCGGCGAGTTGCCGATCATCGCGATGACCGCGGCGGCGATGGAAGAAGACCGTCGGGCCTGCCTAGCGGCCGGGATGAGCGACCACGTCTCGAAGCCGATTGCCCCCGCGCAAATCCTTGCGGTCCTCGCGAAATGGGTGGCTCCGGACCGGCTTCGCCAGGCGTCGGTCGCCGCGGCGGCGGCCAGCATGCCGATCCAACCCGATTCCGGATTTGCAGCCTCGCTGCCGGGATTCGATCTCGACGAGGCACTCGGGCGGCTCGGCACCGACCGCGGCCGCCTCGCCGCGGTGCTGCTGAGGTTCGCGCACGACTTCGCCGATACGCCGGGAGAGATGGCGCGGCTGATCG
Source organism: uncultured Acidobacteriota bacterium (assembly GCA_963724775.1). Classification (GTDB taxonomy): domain Bacteria; phylum Acidobacteriota; class Vicinamibacteria; order Vicinamibacterales; family Fen-181; genus CAVRWB01. Next base: position 257,547 of record CAVRWB010000001.1, on the reverse strand, counting down.
CCAGCGGCGACCGCGAGGAGGCGGCGCGGCTCGCCCACCGCGTCAAGGGGACGGCCGCCAACGTCGGGGCGGTGGAGGCGGCCGAGGCCGCCAGGCGACTCGAGGACGAACTGCGCCGCGGCAGAGGATCGCAGTCGCTGCCCGCATTCATCGCGTCGCTGCGCTCGGCGCTCGGGGCAGTCAAGGCCGGCGTGAGGCAACTGCCGGAGGAACATCCGGCCGGAGCGGCAGACGGTGCCGCGCTCGCCGGAACGGTCGAACGGCTCGCGCAGATCCTCCACGAGCACGAGCTCGTGCCCGAGCGGCTGCTCGCCGATGTCTGCAGACACGCGACGGCGCTCGGCGCCGCGCGCCTGGCAGAGTCGCTCCGCTCGGAGGTCGGCAGCCTCGACTACGCGCGGGCGCTCCACACCCTCCAGGCAATCTCCAGCCTGCCGCGGGCGAACGCGGGGGTCGGCTCCAATGGGTGACGACAAGCCGTTGATCCTGATCGTCGACGACACGCCTGCCAACATCCAGGTGCTCGCCGATGCCCTGCGCGACGAGTACCGCGTGAAGTTCGCCACCAACGGGCAGACGGCCCTGGAGCTCGCCGGCCGCGAAGGCGACGTGCCGGATATCGTCCTGCTCGATGTGATGATGCCCGACATGGATGGCTACGACGTGATCCGCGGCCTGCAAGCGGTGGACGCCACCCGCACAGTGCCGGTGATCTTCATCACCGCGAAGAGCGACCCGGACGACGAGGCGCAGGGATTCGCCCTGGGGGCGGTGGACTACATCGCGAAGCCGTTCCACGTGCCGATCGTGCGCGCCCGCGTCCGGACGCACATCGACCTCAAGCGCAAGACGGATTTGCTGGAATCGTTGGTGCGCCGCGACGGGCTGACCCGCGTCGCGAACCATCGGGGCTTCCAGGAACGGCTGCAGCACGAATGGCTGCGCGCCCGCCGCAACCGGTGGCCGCTGGCCGTCATCATGGCGGACGTGGATTGCTTCAAGGAGTACAACGACCATTTCGGGCACGGAGCGGGGGACGAGTGCCTGCGCGTGATCGCCTCGGCGCTCTCGAGCGCAATACGGCGGCCGGCGGACTTTGTCGCGCGCTACGGCGGCGACGAGTTCGTCGCCCTCCTTCCCCAGACCGAGGTAGAGGGCGCGCAAATCACGGCCGGGCGGATGAGGCACGCGGTGGAGGCGGCGGGCATGCCTCACGCCTTTTCCTCCGCCGGGCCCATCGTCACGGTCAGCCTCGGCGTGGCGAGCGAGATCCCGCGCGACGATCGGCCGCCGGCGGCCATCGTCGACATGGCCGATCGCGCGCTCTACCGGGCCAAACGGGAGGGGCGGAACAGGGTAGGCGTTGAGCAGGGCTGACGCCGTGCTCCTCCTGATGATCCTCGGCAGGACTGTCCCGCGTGGTGACTCAGTGTCGGAACAGGTTCAGTAATTCCCTCGCGCCGCGAAAGGGGCTGATCGTCCCGCCCGCCACCTCTTCCTGCATGGCGGCAAAGCGGCCGTTCACTTCGGCGTTGCGCCGCACCTCTCGCTCCAGGCCGTCGAGGAGCGCGTCCTTCATCCACTCCAGCGCCTGCTCCGACCGGCGGCGCTCGAACCAGCCGCTCGCCTGCATGGCAGAGCGGTGCTCGCAGACGATGTCCCAGATGGCCGAGACCCCTTGGTCCTGCAGCGCCGAGCAGGTGACGACCCGCGCGCTCCAGCCGTCCGCCGCGGCGGGGAAGAGGTGCAGGGCCGCTTCATAGTCGCGCCGCGATCGTTCCGCCCGCCGGCAATTGTCGCCGTCGGCCTTGTTGATCGCGATCGCGTCGGTCATCTCCAGGATGCCGCGCTTGATCCCCTGGAGTTCGTCGCCGCCCCCGGGCAGCAGGAGGAGCAGGAAGAAATCCACCATCGACCGGACAGCGGTTTCCGACTGCCCGACGCCCACCGTCTCCACGAAGATGTTCTGGTAGCCTGCCGCCTCGCACAGCAGCATCGCCTCGCGCGTCCGGCGCGCGACGCCGCCCAGGTGGCCGCGGGAGGGCGAGGGCCGGATGAACGCCCGGTCGTCGGTGGCCAGCCGCTCCATCCGCGTCTTGTCGCCGAGGATGCTCCCGCCCGAGATTGGGCTCGAGGGGTCGATGGACAGGACCGCGACCGTTTCCGCGAGCCGGCGCGTGATGTGGGTGCCGAGGGCCTCGATGAAGGTGCTCTTGCCGGCGCCCGGCACGCCGGTGATCCCGACGCGGCGCGCCCGGCCCGCCCGCGGCAGGCAGCGCTCGATGACGTCCGCTGCCAGGTTCTCGTCCGCCGCCAACTCGCTCTCGACGAGTGTGATCGCGCGGGCGAGGATGGCCCGGTCGCCCCGCTCGATGCCGGAGATGTACTGATCGAGGCTCAATCGGCGGCGACGGGATGAGGTGGTCATGCGCAGCTTACGAGCCGCCGGCCCGGGGAGGCCTTCAGGCCTCCCCTTCTGCCATCAGCGTTTCGACGATCTTCTGTGCCGCCTTCGGGATGACGGTCCCCGGTCCGAACACTCCGGCGGCCCCGGCATTGTACAAGTACCTCGTAGTCCTGCGGCGGGATGACGCCGCCCACGACCACGAGGATGTCGTCGCGGCCGAGGGTGCGGAGTTCCTGGATCACCTCGGGAATGAGCGTCTTGTGACCGCCGGCGAGCGTCGAGACGCCCAACACGTGCACGTCGTTCTCCACCGCGTGCCGGGCGACCTCGCGCGGCGTCTGGAAGAGCGGGCCGATGTCCACGTCGAAGCCGAGGTCCGCGAAGGCCGTCGCGATCACCTTGGCGCCGCGGTCGTGGCCGTCCTGGCCCATCTTCGCGACGAGGATGCGCAGCGCGCGTCCCTCCTGCCTGGCAAACGTCGCCGCCATGGTCCGGGCCTTCTGGAACTCGCCGTCAGCTTCGCTCTCCGCCGAGTACACGCCGGAAATCGTCCGGTGGACCGCCTGGTAGCGGCCGAACACCTTCTCCAGCGCCATGCTGATTTCGCCGAGCGTCGCACGCGCGCGGGCCGCGTCGACCGAGAGCGCGAGCAGGTTGCCCTCCCGGGTCTCGGCGCAACGGGTGAGAGCGTCGAGCGCGTCCTCGACGGCCTTCGCGTCGCGGGTGCGCCTGAGTTCGTCCAGGCGCGCCAGCTGCCGGCGCCGCACTTCGACGTTGTCCACCTCGAGCACGTCGATCGCGTGTTCTTCGGCCGGCTGGTACTTGTTGACGCCGACGATCGTCTCCTTGCCCGCATCGATCCGCGCCTGTCGCCGTGCGGCCGCTTCCTCGATGCGCATCTTCGGGAGGCCGCTCTCGATGGCCTTCGTCATGCCGCCGAGTTCCTCGACCTCCTGGATCAGCGTCCACGCCCGCTCCATCAGCTCGGCGGTCAGCGACTCCACGTAATAGGAGCCGCCCCAGGCATCGACCACGCGCGTGATGCCGGTCTCTTCCTGGAGAAAGATCTGCGTGTTGCGCGCGATGCGCGCCGAGAAGTCGCTCGGGAGCGCGATCGCCTCGTCCAACGCGTTGGTGTGCAGCGACTGCGTGTGGCCCATCGCGGCGGCGAGCGCCTCGACGCAGGTGCGCGCCACGTTGTTGAACGGGTCCTGGGCCGCGAGGCTCCAGCCGGACGTCTGCGAGTGCGTGCGCAGCGCCATCGACTTCGGGTTCTTCGGGTTGAACCCCTTCACGATCTTCGCCCACAGCACGCGCGCGGCTCGCATCTTGGCGATTTCCATGAAGAAGTTCATGCCGACCGCCCAGAAGAACGACAGGCGCGGCGCGAAGGCATCGACGTCGAGGCCCGCAGATATGCCCGTGCGGAGGTACTCGAGGCCGTCGGCCAGCGTGTAGGCGAGCTCGAGATCCGCCGTGGCGCCCGCCTCCTGCATGTGGTAGCCGCTGATCGAGATGCAGTTGAATTTCGGCATCCGCTCGGAGCAGAAGCGAAAGATGTCGCCGATGATCCGCATCGACGGCGCCGGCGGGTAGATGTACGTGTTGCGGACCATGAACTCCTTGAGGATGTCGTTCTGGATGGTTCCGCTGAGCTTGTCGGGCGCGATACCCTGCTCCTCGGCGGCGACGATGTAGAACGCCATGACCGGCAGGACGGCGCCGTTCATCGTCATCGACACGGACATCTGGTCCAGCGGGATCTGATCGAACAGGACCTTCATGTCGAGAATCGAGTCGATCGCCACGCCCGCCTTGCCCACGTCGCCCGCGACGCGCTCGTGGTCCGAGTCGTAGCCCCGGTGCGTGGCGAGGTCGAATGCCACCGACAGGCCTTTCTGGCCGGCGGCCAGGTTGCGTCGGTAGAAGGCGTTCGACTCCTCGGCCGTCGAGAACCCCGCATACTGGCGGATGGTCCACGGCTGCATCACGTACATCGTCGAATACGGCCCGCGCAGGTAGGGCGGCAGGCCGGCCGCGTACTCCAGGTGCGCCAGGCCGGCGGCGTCCGCGGGCGTGTAGGTCGGCTTGACCTCGATGTGCTCAGCGGTCAGCCACCCTTCGACTCGGCCTTTGGCCTCGCTCAGGGCGGGCCTTGCGGCCCGGCTATCAACAGTCGCCGCAGGCCTCCGTGCCCGCGAGTCCGGCGAGTACTCGATCTTCGAGAAGTCCGGGCGTGTCATCGCGCTATTCCTTGATTCCCAGGCGGTCCTGCCAGCGGGTGAGGGTGTCGACGGCGTTCGAGAGGACGTGGACGAAGTCCGCGACTCCTGCCGCCCGCAGCGATTCGATCTGTTCCTTCGGATTGCCGGCCACGATCACCGGCACCTTCACCTGGGCGCAGACAGCCTGGGCGAGAGGCAGGTACTCCGCATCCGAGCTGCACAGGACGACGAGGTCGGCGTCCTGCAGCGTCTCTGAGGCCATGGCGTCGAAGCCGGCGCAGCCGAAGAAGTTGAGGCAGAACGTCGAGCGCGCCTTTCGCATCTTCAGGTCGCCGCGCTCGAGCAGGAGGACGCGGGGGGTGCGGCCCGTCGCCGCCGCGTGACGCTCGGTGCGAAGGCGAATGCGTTCGATGACGGAGGCCAGGCGCCAGCCGGCGCCCATGTCCGCCGCCGCCTCCAGCGCTCGCTCCTGCAGGTTGGGGTAATTGTTGGTGCCGACCAGCACCCGGCGCCGGGCCGCCACCGCCTTCTCTTTCGCCTCGCGCGACGCGGCAAGGGCAGCATCGAGCGCGCCGCTCACCCGCCAAGTGTCGAAGCCGCCCGCGGCTTCGATCTGCTGGAAAAGCGACCAGGCCTCGCGCGCGATGGCGTCTGTGAGCGCCTCCACGTAGTACGACCCGGCGCCCGGATCGGACACCGCATCAAGACGGCTTTCCTCGCGAAGGATGTGGTGCACGTTCTCTGCGAGGTGCGGGTCGAATCGGCACGGCATGATCGTCAGCGAGTTGCAGCCGCCGACGATGGCCGACAGCGCCTCGGTGGTGACGCGAAGCAGGTTGACGTACGGGTCGTAAAGCGTCTTGTTCGAGGCCGCGGTCCGCACGTGCAGGTGCATGGTGTGGAGCAAAGCTCCAGCTTTGTGGTTCGGCACGCTCACCACACCCTGAGCCTGTCGAAGGGGGCCGTCAGCGAAGGCGGACTGTACCTGTCCCATCAGCAGCCGCGCCGCGCGCAGCTTGGCGATCTCCATGAAGTGATTGCCGCCCACCGCGAAGCCGATCGTCCGGACCGGCTGGCCCGCGGCGAGCCGATCGGCGGCAGCCCCGAGCGCGACCGCGAGTTCCTGCACGGCGGTGCCGCCCGTCTCGTGGAAGCGGATCGCGTCGACGTCGAGCGCCGGTTCGCTCCCCGGCGCCACCGCCTGCCAGCCGCGGGCCCCGCGTTCGATCGGCTCGCGCGCGGGTGCGTGCTCGGAACGGTAGTACGGCTTGACCGCGATGCCCTCGTCGGTCTTCCACACGAGCCGCTTGTCGTAGTCGGCGCCCTTCAGATCCTTCGCGATCGCCGACTCCCACTGAGCGGTGGGCACCGGGGCGAAGTCGGCGAGCAGATCGAGGGCGGTCAGTGTTCGCATGGTATCCGGCATGACTCTCTTCGCTAGCCTTCCTGGACCACCTCGAGGAGGTATCCAAGCGCCCGGGGATGGACGAAGAACACCGTCGTACCGCGCGAGCCCTTTCGAGGCGCCTTGTCGATAATCGTGAAGCCGGCGGCCTGCATGTGGCTGAACGCCGCGTGGATGTCGGTCACACGGAACGCCACGTGGGCGAAGCCGCCGCGGCCGCCATTGCGTTCGATCAGCTTCTGGACCGGCGATTCGGCGCTGAGCGGCTCGAGCAGCTGGACCAGGTTGGGCCCGTCGCCGATGCGGAGCAGGATCTCGCGCACCTGGTCGCCGCCGTACACCTCTTCGCGGTGGATCTCGGTGAAGCCGAGGAGCTTGTAGAGGGCTGCCTGCGCGTCCAGGTCGCCGGCCTTCACGGCGATGGCGACATGGTCCACGCACACGAAGCCGGGGACGTTCGTGACGTCCGGCGGTAGGAATGCTGGTTGGTGTTCACTCGAACTCGACAAGGACCTGACCTCCTTGAACGCTGTCGCCGACCTTCACGTTGATCGACCGGATTTTCCCGGCCACCGGCGCCGTGATGTCCGTCTCCATCTTCATGGCCTCGAGGACGAGCACGCCGTCACCGATCTGGATCTGCTGGCCCGTCTGCGCGGTGACGCGCACGACGATCCCGGAGATCGGGCTGCGGCACACCTTCTCCTCGTTGACCGGCGCGGCCGGCGCAGCGCCGGGCGCCGACGGCACGGGCGCGGCGGGCGCGAGCGCCGCGGGCGGGGGCGCGGGCACCCGCACGGGCGACATCGGCACGTAACCGCCCACGCCGTAGATGGGGTGCTCGGGCGCAGCCACCTCCACCTCGACCTCGTACGCCTTTCCGTCAACGGTAATATTCAGTTTCATGATTCAGGGTGCAAGGGTGCAAGGGTGCAAGGTGCGCCACGTTCTCAGTTCTACGTTCTCAGTTCTACGTTCACAGTTCTACCTTCTCAGTTCCCTCACCGATGCACCGCCCACCGGTGCGAGGACATGACCGACACGCGGCCCTGCTGCGCCCACGCGTCGGAGTGCAGCAGGCGGACCTGCCTGACGTGGGCCCGCTCGCCGAGGAAGGCCGCCACGGCCGCCGAGATGACGAGCAGGATGTCCTCGGAGATCTCCTCGGCCGGCGCTTCAGCCGCGGGCGTCGCAGCTGCGATGGCCGGTGCGTCCAGCGCGAGCGGCGGGGGAGGAGCGGTGGTGCTGACGGCGCCGAGGTCCGCCGCGACCGCGATGGCCGCATCGGTGTCGCCCTCCAGCCGCGCAATCCGGTCCTCGAGCGCCTTCAGGCGCTGGAGAATCACTTCGAGGTCGGCGCTTGGTCTTTTTGCCACGCCCGTCTCCTGAGGCGAAGCAGGAGCTTCGCCCTGCACCCGTCGCTATTCCTACCTGAGCCTCGGCCCCAAGCCCTAAGCCCTAAGTCCTTCGATGCGCAAATACGGCAACGTGTTGCGCCCTCAGGACTAAGTGCTGAGCGAGCACGAGCGGCCACGTGCAGCGAAACGATTCGTGGCCGTACTTGCGAGTCGAAGCACTAAGCCTAAGCCCTGAGTCTGAGCCCTGCGCCCTGAGCCCTGAGCCCTGAGCCGCGAGCCCCAAGCCCTGAGCCCTGAGCCCTAAGCCTCCTGTCACAGCGGCATCAACCCGTGCTTCTTCGGCGGCCGCAGCTCGCGCTTGGTGTGCAGCGCTTCCAGCGACTGCGCCAGGTACCGCCGCGTCTCGGCCGGCTTGATGATGTCGTCCACCAGTCGGCGGCCGGCCGCGACATAGGGGTTGGCGAAGTGGCTGCGGTACTCCTCGATCAGCTCCTTGCGCCGCGCCGCCTTGTCGTGCGCCTTCTCGATCTCGTTGCGGAAGACGATTTCCGCCGCGCCCTCGGCGCCCATCACCGCGACTTCCGCGGTCGGCCAGGCATACACCCGGTCCGCGCCGAGGTCCTTGCCGCACATCGCCAGGTACGCCCCGCCGTATGCCTTCCGCAGCACGACGGTGATCTTCGGCACCGTGGTCGCCGAGTACGCGAAGAGCATTTTCGCGCCGTGGCGGATGATGCCGCCGTACTCCTGCTGCACGCCGGGGAGGAAGCCGGGTACGTCGACGAAGGTCACGAGCGGAATGTTGAACGCGTTGCAGAAGCGGATGAACCGCGCGGCCTTGTTCGAGGCGTTGATGTCGAGGGCGCCGGCCAGGCAGGCCGGCTGGTTGGCCACGATGCCGATGGAGCGGCCCAGGATGCGGGCGAAGCCGATCACGATGTTCGGGGCGAAGCCGGGCTGAATTTCCAGGACGTCCGCGGCGTCCACGATGGCCGCGATGACCCGTCGCACGTCGTACGCCTGCTTGCCCGACACGGGAACGATCGTCTCCAGCTCGGGATTCGGATCCACATTCCCGTCGGTCGGGAAGATCGGCGGATCCTCGAGGTTGTTGTTCGGCATGAAGCTCAGGAGCCGCCGGCACTGGAAGACCGCGTCGTGATCGTCCTGCGCCACGAGGTGCACGACGCCCGAGTGGCTCATGTGCGCGTCGGCGCCGCCCAGTTGCTCCGCCGTGACCACTTCGCCGGTGACCTGCTTGATCACCTGCGGTCCGGTGATGAACATCTGCGCCTGCCGGGTCTGGATGATGAAGTCCGTCAGCGCCGGGCTGTAGGCCGCCCCGCCCGCGCACGGTCCGCAAATGAGCGAGATCTGCGGGACCGCCCCCGACAGCTTGGTGTTCGTGTAGAAGACCTTGCCGTAGCCCGAGAGGCTGTCGATCCCCTCCTGGACGCGCGCGCCGCCCGAGTCGTTGATGAAGACGAACGGCGAGCCGGTCTTGAGGGACATCTCCATGGTGTCGGCGATCTTGGTCGAGTGCACCTCGCCCGCCGCGCCGCCCCCCACCGTGAAGTCCTGGCTGGCCAGGTGCACCAGCCGCCCGCCGACCGCCGCGCACCCCGTGATGACGCCGTCGGCGGGGAAATCCTTGTCGGCCATGCCGAAAACCGTGGCGCGGTGCCGGGCGAACAGCCCCGACTCCTGGAAGCTGCCGGGATCGACCAGCGCCTCCACGCGCTCCCGTGCGCTCAGCTTGCCGGCCTTGTGCTGCTTCTCGATGCGGTCCCTGCCGCCGCCGAGCATCAGCGCGGATCGCTTCTCTTCCAGGTCCCGGATCTTCGATGCCATGGTCATAGTGGATCTCCAACGGCTCAAGGCTCCCGGCTTAGGGCCAGTCTCGCCCCACCACCGTAAGCCGCCTCCAGCCGTCCCTCAGTCTTGAGCCGTAGGCCCCAAGCCTCGAGCCTTCGTCATGCCGGCGCGACCGTCACCTTGTGCGTCTTGCCGGCGAGCCGGACGTCGTAGGTAATCTGCGAACGCACCGGGCCCCGCCCCTCGTCGGCGCGAGTGGACGCCGGCACGGTCGGGGCGGTCGGAGCCGGAGCCGGCGCTTCCTTCGGCTTCGCGACGCTCTTCGGCCCCTCGTGCCGATTCGCGAAGAACTTGGGCGCCACCTGCGGGAACATCGCGAAGGTCAGGATGTCCTCGTCGGTCCCGTTGCAGCCCGTCAGCTTCAGCGCCTGGGCGCGCAGGTCGTCCCACTCCGGCTTCAGGAGATCCGCCGGCCGGCACGTGATCGGCTCTTTCTTCGCGTGCCTGGCCGCCTTGTCGATGATCTCCGGGTCGCGCACTGCGTCGGTCCTGCCGTAGTATCCCAGCATCAGGTCGGCGAACTCGCCGGTCATCACCTTGTAGCGGCCCATCATCACGTTGAAGACCGCCTGCGTGCCGACGATCTGGCTGGATGGCGTGACGAGCGGCGGGAAGCCGGCGTCCTTCCGCACGTGCGGCACCTCCGCCAGCACGTCCTTCACGCGATCGGCCGCGCCCTGCTGCCGCAGCTGGCTCTCCATGTTCGAAATCATGCCGCCCGGGATCTGCGAGCCGAAGATCTCGGTGTCCACGCCCGTGATGTTCGAGAGGAACTCGACATAGCGCGGCCGGACGGTCGCGAAGTGCTCCTTGATGCGGAGCAGGCGTGCCTTGTTCAGCCTCGTGGCGAACCCGGACCCGTCGAGCATCTCCACCAGCGACTCTGTCGGATTGTGCCCGGGCCCGAGGCTCATGGAACTCACCGCCGTGTCGACGCAGTCCGCGCCGGCCTCGATCGCCTTCATCAAGCTGACGAGCGTGACGCCGGTCGTCGCGTGCACGTGCACGTGGACCCGGACGCCCTCACCCAGCGCCTCTTTGATTCCGCGCACCAGGTCGTAGGCCGGCTGCGGCTTGAGGAGGGCGGCCATGTCCTTGATGCAGATCGAGTCCGCGCCGAGGTCGCGCAGTTCACGCGCGAGGTCGACGAACTTGGCAATCGTGTGGACCGGGCTCGTGGTGTAGGAGATGGTGCCCTGTGCGTGCTTCCCGGTCTTCCGGACGGCCGCCATCGCGTGGCGGACGTTGCGGAGGTCGTTCAGCGCGTCAAATACCCGGAACACGTCGATGCCGTTGTCGGCGGACTTCTCGACGAAGCGTTCGACCACCGAGTCCTCGTAGTGGCGGTAGCCAAGGAGGTTCTGCCCGCGGAGCAGCATCTGGAGCGGAGTGCGCGGCATCAGGGCCTTGAAGACGCGCAGGCGCTCCCACGGGTCTTCGTTCAGGTACCGAATGCAGGCGTCGTAGGTGGCGCCGCCCCAGCACTCCAGCGACCAGAAGCCGGCCTGGTCGAGATCCTCGCAGGCGGGAATCATGTCCTCGGTGGCCATCCGTGTGGCCATCAGGCTCTGGTGCGCATCGCGGAGGATCAGTTCGGTGACGTCGATGATCTTCGGGCTGGACATGACGGAACTCCGGGGACCGAGCCAGAGAATGTGAAACGTTTCACAAGTTCCCGCGTCTTGGAGCCTGTCTGGGAGTTACCGGCCTTCTCGATCGGCTGAGAGGGTGACGGGACGCGTGAGGGACGCGGCGACTGGCTCCGGCACCGGCAATTGTACCGGATTCCCGCCGTTTGTCCAGCGTGCGGGCTTTTCCGCCGATTTTCGTTGTGTCCATTTGCCTGACAACCGAAGGAACTTCAGCGGTGAGCCCTGCTGGACACGCCCCACACGCGTAGGGCGAAGCTTCCGCTCGCCGGCTGCGCGCCGACGAGAGAGCGCACGGGCGGAGGGTCTCAGGAATCAGGTCGGCCACATCGCGGCCCGGCAAGGGAGGCGGCCGCGGAGGAGGCCGTGTATGCTAAGTGACAGGCCACGACAGAGACGGGAGGCAGGTACCCGTGAGCGAGATCGTCCGCTGGGGCATCATCGGCTGCGGCAACGTTACGGAAGTGAAGAGCGGGCCGGCGTTTCAGAAGGCCGCGGGCTCGGCGCTGGTGGCCGTCATGCGCCGCGACCGGAAGAAGGCCGCCGACTACGCCCTGAGGCACGGCGTGCCGCGCTACTACGACCACGCCGCCGATTTGATCGCCGATGCCGAGGTGGACGCGGTCTACGTCGCGACGCCTCCGTCGTCCCACTTTCCGCTCGCGCTCCAGGTCGCCGCCGCGGGCAAAGTCTGCCTGGTCGAGAAGCCGATGGCCATGACCCATGCGGAGTGCCAGCGGATGGTCGAGGTGTTCCGCGGCAAGGACCTTCCGCTCTTCGTCGCGTACTACCGGCGCGCGCTGCCGCGCTTCCTCCGCGTGCGCGAACTGCTGAGGGCGGGAGTCATCGGAACGCTCTCGTCCGTGCACATCGTGCAGTACGACCTGCTGGCCGTGGGCGACCAGGCGGAAGGCTGGCGGTTCGACCCGGAGGTGGCGGGGGCCGGCCTCTTCTACGACCTGGCCTCGCACGGCTTCGACCTGCTGGACTTCCTGCTCGGGCCGATCACCGCAGCGTCCGGCTACGCCGCGAATACCGGCGGCAGCTATCCGGCCGAGGACGTGACGGCCGCCTGCTTCGGCTTCGAGTCGGGGCTGGTGGGCACCGGCGTGTGGAACTTCAACGCCGATCGAAACGAGGACGGGATCGTGGTGACCGGGTCGGCCGGCACGCTGCGCGTGCCGGTCTTCACCGACGGCGACATCGTGGTGACGCGCGGCGGGCGGGACGAGACGTTCCCGTTCCGAAACCCGCCGCACGTGCACCAGCCGCTCGTGCAGACGATCGTCGATCAGCTGCTCGGCCGCGGCACCTGCGAGTCGACCGGCGACAGCGGCGCCCGAACCCAGCACGTGCTCGAACGCTGCGTCGAAGGCTACTACCGCCCGCGGCCCGCGCTGGCGTAGACGCCAATCCACGCGGCTTACCGTCTCCTCCTGTATGTCGTCGTCGCCGACTGCCCGTCGGGGTTCTCGACCTTGATCGAGACCCGCTGGTCGCGCGGGAACTGCTGCGACAGGTTGGCGCCGCCGAGAATCAGCCCCTGCGAGCTGTTCCGCGTGACCGTGGGCCACTGCGCGCCCCCGATGTAGACCCTCACGCCATCCTGGAAGTCGGTCCCGTTGATCTGAATCCTGAACGGTTCCGAGAGCTGGCGGACGCTCGTGATCGTCGGCGCGCCCGTCTGGGTGGTCGTCGAGATCGCGATGCTGCCCGTTCGGGTGGAGGTGGCGCTGCCGATCGACGCAACCAGCGTCCACGGGTAGGTCCCGGACGACGCGTAGGTGTGCGTCGGGTTCTGCACCGTCGCATGAGCGCTCCCATCGCCGAAATCCCAGTTGTAGGCGACGCTGCCGGTGCAGTTGGTCGGCGTGGCCGTGCTCGAGAAGCTCACCGCCGTGCCCACGACCCCCGTCGTCGGCACCGTCGCTGTCGTTGTCAGCGTGCACGACGGCGTCGAGGAACTGACCACGATGCTGCCCCTGGTGGTGTTGGCGACGCCCCCAATTGTCGCAGTGAGGGCCCACTGGAACGTGCCCGGCTGCGGCATACGCGTGCGACGGGTTCTGCGACGTCGCGTGCGGGCTGCCATCGCCGAAGTTCCAGTCGTAGCCGACCGTTCCCGCGCAGTTGGCCGTCGTGGCGCTGCCCGAGAAGGCGACGGCGGTGTTCACCGTCGCCGTTGCGGGCGCCGAGCCGGCGGCGGTGATGGTGCACGAGGCTCCCGGCGCCACGGTCACCGTTACGGTGGCGAGGTTGGAATCGACCGAGCCGTCCCACGCCGCGTAGGTGAAGGTGTCGGTGCCCGAGAACCCGGCGTTCGGGAAGTACGTCGGCCGTCGTCCCCGAGAGGCCGACGGCGCCGTTGGCCGGCTGCGACACGATCCGGAGCGCCAGCGCGTTGCCATCCGGGTCGGTGGCGATCAGGGGGATGGCCACACTCGCCCCGGCGGTCGTCGAGGCCGACACGTTCGACGCCACTGGCGGCTGATTGGAGGTCCTGCTCGAACTGGACGGCCCGTTGTGGCACATGTAGCAGCCGACCTGCGCACCCCGGAACAGCTGCTTCGTGCCGAGTTCGGTGTTGAACGTCCGCGCCGCGAACGTGCGCGACAGCACCGTTCCGCGGTAGTCCGCGCCGTGGCAGGCCTGGCACTGTGCCCGGTTTGCGCTGACGGCGTCGTGATGACCGGAGACCCACCCGGCGCCCACCGGGTGCATGCCGTGCGGCCCGCCGAGTGTCAGCGTCGGAACGCCGGCCGTGTGGCACGTCCCGCACTCCCCGATCGTCCCGACGTGTCCCTGGAGCGCAACGCTTTGCAGGTTGTCGTTCGGGTGCGACGATGCGTATTCGGCGTGCGTCGAGCCGTGACAGGCGGAGCATTGCAGGCCGCCGTGGCCCGAGGAGAAGCGGTAAAGCGACAGTCCCGGCTTGGGCGTGTCGACGCTGGTCGCGAAGGTCGTGTTGGCCGGTGTCGCGCATCTTCCCGGTCGAGTCGAAGACGGACGTGAAGCGGATTGCGCCCGCGTTCGACGTCGCGGTCCCGGTATGGCAGGCCTGGCAGGTCGGCTCGTCGAACCAGCCGGTACGAGTGTTCGCTCCGACGGCGCTCATCGGGCCGTGGCAGTTCTGGCACTGGATCGCCATCGTCCCGTTGGCGGCGACCGCGTTGCCCATGGCGCCCCGCAGGCACCGCGTCTCCGAGCCGGGGTGGCAGCGGTAACACGCCGTCCGGTTTGCGTTCGCCTCGAGTGTTCCTCCGCTGGTGGGATCGGTCACGCGGCCGTGCAGCGTATGAATGGCGCTCGTCAACGGCGCAATGCCGCTGATGCCGCTGCCGGCGAGCGCCTCGGAAGCGTGGCAGTTCGCGCACAGGATCGACTTGCCGCCCACGGCCGTCGCGTACAAGCCCGACGCGCTGTAGCCCTTCGCGGTCAGCGCGCTGTCGTAGTTGGCGCTCCCCAGCTGGCGGTCGTCGTGGAGGCGCAGGATGTTGAGCCGGTACTCACGCTGCGCGTCGGGTTCGTTGACCACCCATCCCGCGGCAGGCCGCGCGGCGTCACCCGAAGCCGACGAGTGGCAGGCGCGACAGTCCATCTCGTCGGAGACGGGCAGGACGATGTTCGTCGACGCGAGCGCGCCGGTGCTGTTTCTGGCGGTCACCTTCATCAGTGGGTAGTAGTTCTTCTTCCCCGCGTCGTCGTACGGCGTGATCGGGATGCCTTCGGCGATGAACCAGTTGAGCGCGGGGTCGAACTTCATCGCCTGCGGCGGGTTCCCGGTCCCGGGCATCCTGTATGTCCCATTGCCGTTCGTCAGCCCGACGTTGACTGGCAGGGAGACGCCAAACAGTGGAAGAACGTGCGTCCAGAAATTCGTTTTGCCGGCCGAGGTGGTGTTGATCGATCCGTCAGGATCGGCCACGCCCTCGTACGTCAGAGTGATGCCGGATCCGCTCTTCACCAGGCGGCCGCTCGCGTCGAGGACTTGCGCCTGGATCGTGTTGTAGGGGGGCAGGATGGCAAAGACGCTGAAGTCGGCGTCCATGCAGTGCATTCCAAGGTTGTTCCACGCGACGACGGTCCAGCCCGTGCGCGCGATCTGACCCGCCACGCGAGTGCCGGCGAAAATCAGGACGACGGCCGCGACGACGGCAAGAGCCCGGACGTAGTGTCGGCCCGAAGGGACCCGTACCCGGTTCATGCGCTTCCTCCTCAAGCCGACCGTCGTCGGCTTTGAGCGGATCGGGGGACGTCGATCCAGTGTTGAAATTGGACTTGCAGAGTGCCGTGGTCCGTTTCATTGGCAATAGCTGAACCATCCGACCGAAAATGTCGGATTTTGACATTTGTTTGGAAATCCGGTCGAGACGTCCCAGGCGGGTCCAGGGCAAGTGTGAACCGTGTAATATTTGTAGCTCAGTGCGAGCAAAATGGTCGGAGTTTCGAGGCCACCGGGGTTGTGCGGGATTCCAACGAGGGCGGATTCCCTCGTTCGCCATATCCAGGGCCACTTCCAGGGAGGACCGGGCATGAGCGAGAAGCAGGCACCAGGGGCGGCAATCGGCGGGAAGACCGACGAGGAGTGGCAACGGAAACTAACGCCGGAGCAGTACCGCGTCTTGCGCTGCCACGGCACGGAGCGGGCCGGAGCCAGCCCATTGAACGACGAGCACCGCGATGGGATGTTCCGGTGCGCGGGCTGCGGCGAGCCGCTGTTCCGTTCGGACACCAAGTTCGACAGCGGGACCGGCTGGCCGAGTTTCTATGCGCCGGTGGGCCCGGCGTCGGTCGGGACGAGCGAGGACCGCGCGTTGTTCGTCCCGCGCACGGAGGTACACTGCGATCGCTGCGGCGGCCACCTGGGTCACGTCTTCGAAGACGGCCCCAATCCGACCGGCCTGCGCTACTGCATCAACGGCGCGGCGCTGAAGTTCGATCCGGAGAGGAACGAATAGCAGGGTTGATCGGTGCTGACAGGCGAGACGCCTGTCCTACTGACAGGCGAGACGCCTGTCCTACTTGAACTCGAGGCTCGCGAGGAACCGCGAGAATTCCTTGTTCGCCTTCTCGAACCGCTTCTGTTCCGCGGTGCAGGTGATCATGAAGCCGCGGCCCTTGTGCAGGAACACCACCTGCCGGATCGTCTCGTCGGTCTTCTCCTGGCTGACCTTGTAGACGTAGTCCACGGCGGCCTTGTCGGCGCCGTGTCCCACTTTCACGTCGGCGACCGACACCTTTTCAAAGCCCGGCATCTTCGCCTGCGGCGGGTTCGTCTCGACCGTCTCACGGTACCCCTTGAGATCTGCCTCGGTGAGATTGCCCGAGACGCGCACCGTGATGGTCTCGCCGGCCTGCATCGGGTTGACGAGGACCGCCAGGTGACGCTGCTCGAAGAGGCGGCGGTACCGACCCGGTTCTTCCGCCGTGTAGAGCTCGAAGGCCGACGGCGCGGGGAAGCCGATGCCGTACTCGACGCTGTCGAAGGCGCTGTTGCTCGGGCGCGCCGTGCCTGCGCGGCCGCCTCCGCCGCCCCGCTGGGCGGACGCCGCAAAGGTCGCCAGGCAGAGCGCCAGCGCCAGTACCAACCAGGTGTTCCTCGTCATCATTCAGTCCTCAGGGGCTCGTTGCGCGCGGCGCGGCGGCGTCGGCAGAGCCCTCATGGGACACCAGCCGCCCGCCTCGTTCTCGCGCCGGGCATTTTGGGGCGGTCGCGCCCCGCTGTCAACAGGCAGGCAGGCACTCGAGGCCTGACGCGCACCCGTCCGGATCCCGCTGTCCCCGGCCGGCGGGGTTTCGCAAAGACGACGCGGACGATCGACGAGCCCCGTGGGACCAACCGCGGCCGCTCGCGCCCCCGGGTAAAGTACCCCGCTTGTGGAATCCGGCTGGTGCCGGGCCACAAGCTCGCCTGGCCTGTCGATCCTCCCGTCGGCATCCACATTAGCCATAGAGGTAATACCACTAGCGCCACCTGGCGTGCCATTTCGAAACGCTGCCTTGCCTGTCAGGCCGGTGGCGATTCGGCGGCCTCTGGACCATGACGACCGGAATCGTTCGAAATGCGGCGTGAACGGAACCGAAGAAAATGCTTGACTTGGAGGCCGAATTGGCTTTTCCTTATACCCCATCAGCCTACGAAGTGGATTGCCCAATCGGCAGCCACCGGGTCCCGAACGGTTTACATCTCCTCGAGGTTGGCTCATTCGCGCGGCGCCGAGGCGCGCGCACTTCATCCGGCCGGTGTTCCAGGAGGAACTCTCATGAGGAAGTGGTCGTTGTTTGCCGTGCTCGGTTGCCTGTGCCTGGCAACCGTCGCGAGTGCGCAGGATTATCGGGCGCGCCTGCAGGGCTCCGTGCTCGACGAAAGCAAGGGCGCGCTGCCGGGCGCGACGGTCACGCTGACCAACGACGCGACGGGCGTCAAGGTCTTCAAGGTGAGCGACCCGCAGGGCCGTTTCCTCTTCGACTTCGTCGACCCCGGGGTCTACACCGTCGTCGCCGAGATGCAAGGGTTCAGCAAGGCCGAGCGCAAGGCCATCCGCGTGCAGCAGCGCGGCGACGTGACGGTCGACCTGGCGCTGAAGATCGGCGGACTCGAAGAGACGATCACGGTCGTGGCCGAATCGACGCAGGTCCAGCTGAACACCAGCAACATGCAGGTCACGATCGAGCGCCAACTCGTGGACCAGATGCCGGTCAGCGGGCGCAACCCGTACAACCTCGCGATGCTCGACCCGACGATGAACCCAGGCGTCGCAGCGACAGCGAACGAGAACCGGCCGTACCACCATGCGTTCGCCAACGACTACGACGCGGGCGGCGGCACCCGCCGAGCGAACGACGTGCTGCTCGACGGCGTCGCCCTCGGCGCCAGCTACAAGACGTCGTACACGCCTTCGATGGATGCGGTCGAGGAAGTGACGGTGTCGAAGAGCAGCGTGGACGCCGAGAACGGCCACAGCCTGGGCGGCATCATCAGCCTCAACATGAAATCGGGCACAAACACGATGCACGGGTCCGCGTACGCGTTCTTCCGCGACCCCAGCATGAACGCCCGGTTCGACCCGACGATCAAGGTCACTCCGGGACAGGACACCAAGGCGCTGCGCGGGACCGAGCTCCAGATCCTCGGCGGCACGTTCGGCGGGCCCATCAAGAAGAACAAGATCTTCAGCTTCACTTCGTACGAGAACTGGAACGACTCGCGCCCCGTGTCGTACGTGCGGACGGTTCCCACGGCGGCCGAGCGCGCGGGCGACTTCAGCCAGTCGGTGCTGAACGGCAAGGTGCGGACGATCTACAATCCGTTCTCGTCGACCCTCTCGGGCGGCAAGGTCGTGCGCAACCCGTTCGCCGGCAACATCATCCCTTCGACGATGCTCGACCCGACGGCCTTGAAGATGCTGGCCGAGATGCCGATGGCGAACGTGGCCGGGAACGTGGACAACCTGCAGTACAGCGTCTACGACAAGACGGACTACTGGAACTTCTCGCAGCGCGTGGACGTCAACCTCACGGACTCCTGGAAGATGTTCGTCCGCTACGGGCAGTTCAAGGCGGATGTGGCGCAGCAGAATCCAACCGAGTACAACTTCTTCCCGCTGTCGGGCAGCAAGCGCTACGGCATGAGCGTCGCGGCGGACACGGTCTGGGTCATGTCGAACAAGCAGACTCTGAACATCCGCGGCAGCTTCTACAACATGACCGATGACTTCTACAACCCGTCGATCGTGCTCGGTGAAGACGGACTCGCGAACTACTGGCCAGGCAACGAGTGGTATTCGTCGCTCTACAACAGCGGCTACGTGTACTACCCGGCCCTGGACGTGACGACGGGCACGGGGACGAACACGAACAACCGCATGGGGCGGCAGGGCCGCGAGTGGTACCAGCACCCGAATGCATGGACGATGTCCGGCCGCATGAACTGGTACGAGGGCAAGCACAGCATGAAGTACGGCGGCGACGTCCGCGGGTACTACGGCCAGGGCGCACGCTTCGAGCCGATCAACCTGGTGTTCAACTCGACGCTCACGGCGAACAGCTCCGACACACCGGACGTGGTGAACAGCGGCAACCAGTGGGCGAGCTTCATGCTCGGCGCCCTCGACGCCCAGACGAGCGCGCGGCTCGTCCCGCTGCAGAATCCCAACCTGCTGGGCTATTCGGCGTACTTCCAGGACGACTGGCGCGTGAACGATCGCCTCACCATCAACCTCGGCCTCCGGTGGGAGTACGAGCCCGGCCCGACCGATCCGGACTACCGCCTGTCGCAGCGGCTGGATCTCACGTCGCCGATCCCGGAGATGCAGGCGACGCCGCCGAACATGAACGCGCAGGCACTCGCCCTGATGGCGTCCAAGGGATACGGCTACACGTACAACGGCGCCTGGGTCTTCACCAGCAAGGACAGCCCGAACGCGTGGAAGACCTCGTGGAAGAACTTCATGCCCCGCTTCGGCATCAACTACCGGCTGGGCGAAGAGTCGGTGGTGCGCTTCGGCTACGCCCGCTACCTGATGCCGGCGCAGGCGATGCGCGACACGCTGGGCGCGTTCGTGGACAGCTACGCGGGCTTCGCGCAGACCACCAATACCCTGGCCCTCGCCAACGGCGTCCCGCGGCAGGTGCTCGCCAACCCCTACCCGGCGGGGCTGAACCCGGTGATCGAGCCGTACGGGCAGAGCTATGGGCGCTACACCAACCTCGGCGGCCTCGTCGGTTCGACGACGACCGCGCCGTCGGGCCTCGACCAGTACAACCAGAAGCCTCAGATCAACGACCGGATCAACCTCTCGTACCAGCACCGGATCTGGGGAGGCGTCATCACCGACTTCAGCTACTTCTATAACCGCGGGAGCCGGGTCCCGTACCTCATCGACCTGAACATGATGGATCCGGCCTTCCGGTACGAGCAGAAGACCGTGCTGAACACCCAGGTGGCCAACCCGTTCCGCAACTACCTGACGGTGGACAAGTTCCCTGGCTCGCTCCGCAACGCGAGCACGGTGACGCTGGGGAGCCTGCTGAAGCCGTATCCGCAGTATCAGAACATCTACCAGAACAACACCAACGGGAGCCTCTCCAAGGCACACACCTTCGAGATCCGCGCGCAGCGGCCGTTCACCGCGGGCCTGAGCTTCGTGACGTCCTACGCCTACAGCAACGAGCAGTCACAGCAGTGGTTCGACGACCGCGCCGCCTACCAGACGCTGACGAGCGGCGGCAAGGAGGGCTGGGAGTGGCGGCCCGTCCTCAATGTTCCGCGACACCGCCTGACCGCGGCGGTCAGCTGGCAGATCCCCGTCGGGAAGGACCGGAAGTACGGCAGCACGATGCCGACCGCGCTGGACTACGTGGTCGGCGGGTGGCAGTACACCTTCTCCAACCGCACCTACTCGGGGCGCCCGCTGCTCTTCACGAACAGCTTACTGGTGAGCGGCAACCCCAAGCTGAGCAACCCGACGCGCGACAAGTGGTTCGACACCAGCATGTTCGCCGTCGCGGACGCCTACACACCACGCAGCAATCCGTACTACTACGACGGGCTGAACGGACCCGGTTGGACCGTCACCGACATGACGCTGACCAAGATGTTCCGCCTCGGCGGCAAATACAAGATGGAAGCGCGCATCGAGGCGTACAACGCGTTCAACCAGATCCTCTGGGACGACCCGGACCTGACGATTTCGAGCGCCAACTTCGGCAAGGTGACACGCAAGCGGACCGACGGCAACGGCCGCGAGCTGCAGGTGGGCGTGCGGTTCGTGTTCTAGAGGCCTTCAGGCCTGCCCTCGATCTGACAGCCCTCCACGCCGGGACGACCGCTCGTCCCGGCGTTCTCGTATCATCACGCCATGCCTTCTTTCCGCACGTTCGTCCTCTCCCTCTCGATCGCCTGGCTGGCCGCGGCTGCCACACAGGGGTGGGGCCACGATCCAGCTTGGCCGCTTGGACAGCTGTCGGGCAGTCCTGCCACGTTCGCGCGAAGCGAGGTGGTCTGGCACATCGACAACCTCTCCTCGATCGGCGGTCACGCCGTGAGCGTGGTCGGCTCCCCTCGTGTGGTGAAGGCGCCCTTCGGCCGGGCCGTCGAGTTCGACGGCAAGGGGGACGGGTTGTTCCTGGACGTCAACCCGATAGCCAGCCTGCAGCGGTTCACCGTGGAGGCGTTCATCGAGCCCGCTGCCGACGGGCCGGCAGAGCAGCGCTTCCTCCATCTGGCCGAAGACGGGTCGGAGAATCGGGCGATGCTGGAGACGCGGATCCTGCCGGGCGGGACCTGGTGTCTCGACACGTTTCTGCGACACGACCCCGCGTCGCTGACGTTGATCGACCGCTCCAAGACGCACCCCGCCAGCGCGTGGCACGCGGTCGCGCTCGTCTACGACGGCGAGAAGATGTCGCATTTCGTCGACGGCATCCGCGACGCCGAGGGCGCGGTGGCCTTCGCGCCGATCGGCCCGGGGCGGACGTCGATCGGCGTTCGTCAGAACAAGGTGTCGTGGTTCAAGGGGAAGATCGGCCTCGTCCGCGTGACGCCGGAGGCGCTGTCGCAGGCGCGGCTTCTGCGTGTGCCCGATGCCCTTCGGCCGACGCCCGACGGCACGGGCGATCCCCGCCTCCAATCCGGCGCCAGCACGAGCTGGGCTCGTGGCGTCGAAGGCCAGCGCAAGGCCGATCTCGGGGATGGCACCTTCCTCAACCCCATCATGCCCGGAGACCACCCGGACCCCTCGATCCTGAAGGACGGCGACGACTACTACATGACGTTCTCGTCGTTCGACGCCTACCCGGGCCTGGTCATCTGGCACTCGCGCGATCTGGTCAACTGGGAGCCCGTCGGCCCGGCGCTCTTCAAGAACGTCGGGTCCGTATGGGCGCCCGATCTCGTCAAGCATCGCGGCCGGTACTACGTCTACTTCCCGGGCATCGGGCCGTATCGATCGAACTACGTGATCTGGGCGGACGACATCCGCGGCCCGTGGAGCGATCCGATCGACCTGAAGATCGGCCGCATCGATCCCGGGCACGCGGTGGGGCCGGATGGGACGCGCTACCTGTTCCTCAGCGCCGGCTACCTGGTGCAACTCGCCGCCGACGGCCTCGCGGTCGCCGGGGCCGAGAAGAAGATCTACGGCGGGTGGAAGTACCCGGACGACTGGGTGGTCGAGGGCTTCGCCCAGGAGGGGCCGAAGATCCTGAGGCACGGCGACTACTACTACATGGTGCTCGCCGAGGGCGGGACGGCGGGCCCGCCGACCGGCCACATGATCGTGTCGGCCCGGTCCCGATCGATTGACGGGCCCTGGGAGAACTCGCCCCACAACCCGATCGTGCGGACGAAATCGGCCGCCGAGCGCTGGTGGTCGCAGGGACACGGCACGCTCGTGGAGGGACGCGACGGCACGTGGTACATGGTCTACCACGCCTACGAAAACGGCTTCTACACGCTCGGCCGGCAGACGCTGCTCACCCGGATCGACTGGACTGCCGACGGATGGTTCCGGGTGGCGGGCGGGGATCCCGCCATGCCGATGGCCAAGCCCGCGGGCGAAGCGGTCGCGCACGGCCTCGCCCTCTCCGACGACTTCTCGAAGAACCGGATGGGCGTGCAGTGGGGCTTCTACAAAGGTAACGACACGGACCGCGCTCGCTACCGCTACGAGAACGGCACCCTGGTGCTGAAGGCGAAAGGGAAGTCGCCGACCGATTGTTCGCCGCTGTCGTTCGTCACCGGCGACCACGCGTACGAGATCGAAGTGGAGATCGATGCCGATCCGGGCGCGACGGCCGGCCTGCTGCTCTTCTACAGCAGCCGGCTCTATGCCGGGCTCGGCTACTCCGCGACGAACTTCTTCATGCACAGCTACGGCCTCGATCGGCCGCAAGCGAAGCCGTCCGGCGTGGGGCAGGCGCTCCACATCCGCATCCGCAACGACCGTCATATCGTGACGATGGACTACAGCGCGGACGGCCGCACGTGGCAGCGATTCGACCGCGGGATGGAACTCTCCGGTTACCATCACAACGTCGCGTACGAGTTCCTCAGCCTGCGGCCCGCGATCTACGCGGCCGGCACGGGCGAGGTGCGGTTCCGTCACTTCGAGTACCGGGCGCTGGAGTAAACGGGACTGGGGGCGAGCGAGATTTGTTCAACCACGAAGGCCACGAAGGAGTCTCGCGCCCGGCCCGACCACGCAGTTCAACCGATCGTGGCCGGCCGGCGAAGACCCCCTTCAACTCCGAAACGTCTGTTCCTGTCTTCTCTTCGTGATCCTCGTGGTTCAAACCGTGGATGGGCGATAGTGGGTTCGGCGGTGGACACCTAGGGCGGGGGGACAGCCTTTGTAGGCTGGGCGTTGTTTGTGGTCATTCTTTGTCGCACGGAGATCATTCACGGGGGCCCACGGATGCGCGTTTCGATGTTCAGCCGGCTGGTCGCGGTCGTGTCGCTCACGCTGCTCCTTGCGCCAGCGGCGCCGCGGTCGCAGTCGTCGCACGAGCCGGGCCTGCTGTTCTACCTGTCGGGCGAGAACGGCTTGACCGCCGACTATGCGGCCAACGGAAAGCCCGAGCCGAACTTCTCGGCGGACGTGAAGGTCATCGCCGACGGGGCGAAGGGCAAGGGGCTGCAGTGCGGCCACATGCAGCTGCTCTGGTACTGGGCGGCCGGGAATATCCAGGCGGCGCGCGGCACGCTCTCGTTCTTCTGGCGGTCGCGCGAGCCGGTTGGTCCGACGCCGTTTCCGCTGTTCCGCGTCGGCTACGCCGATCACTCCAGCTGGGACATGGTGTGGCTGCGGATCGACTACAACGCGAAGCCGGGGTTCGACGCCTTCGTCACCGACGCGAGCCTGGCCCGCACGCGCGTGTCGTACGCGATGCCGGCGTTCCCCGAGCCAAGCCGGTGGATCCACCTGGCGCTGGCGTGGGACGAGACCGAGGGAATTCGCTTCTACGTCGACGGCCGGATGGTGGCCAGGCAGGATGGAACCGCGATCTTCGACGCCGCCCTCGACCAGTTCGGCACCCACTCCCGCATCATCAGCCCCATGCAGGTGCAGAGCGCCTACAACTTCGTGCGCGGCGGGGACGTCGACGAGGTGCGCGTCTACGACCGGATGCTGTCGGATGAGAACGTGGCGACACTGTCGCGCGGCGACGCGCCGGCGTCGGTTCCGCCGCTCGCGCGGTCGCTGGCCGACAGCCGCTGGCGCGACGAGTGGTGGTTCCGCTATGGCTGGAACCGGCCCTCCGACGTTCCGCCCCCGCTGACCGCGCCAGCGGTCCGCATCCGCAAGGTGGGGATCCTCGACGCCTACGACATGAAACGGTGGTGGTGGAAGGCCACCGACGGCATCCGCGAGACGACCTGGCCGGGCGTGTACAACCGGTCGCGGCTGCCGGGCCGGAACGACTACTTCCAGTTGCCGGACTGGGACTGCTACTCGCTGTCCGGGAAATCGATCACCTTCACGATGCCGGACGAGCCCTGGAACCAGCTCGAGTTCTCGGGCGCGGCCTGGGGCGACCTGTCGCTCGATGGCGAGAAGAAACCGTTCGCTGAGCGGCCCAAAGGGCAGGAGCGCACCTACCACCGCCTCGCGCAGCCAATCCGAGGCAGGGCAGTGCGGTTCGACAACGTCGAGCAGGAGACGCCGATCGGGGAACTTGCCGCGTACAACGTCAGCGAGGGTCCCGAGCCGGCGGGGATCGGCCGCCTCACGTATCGCCTCACGGCCTTGTCCGAACCGGACCAGCCCAGCGTCCAGCCGGCTCTCGAATTCATCGAGGGCCGGTTCGCGCCCGACGAGCGCGCCACGATGGTGGCGCTGCCCGCAGGGGCGCCGCGGGCGCCGCGTCCCATGCCCGCACCCGGTATGCCGATCGTCCACATCCTGGTTCCCGCCGACTTCCGTGAATCGGCGACCGGCGCGCGGCGCAACACCTACAACTACGGCTGGTCGAACATGTCAGGCGGCCTGGACGGAATCGCGATCGATCTTCCGGCGCTGCCGGTCAAACCGACGCACGGTCAGTACTTCGCCTTCAACATCCAGGTGAAGGATCCCATCTGGCCGCTGCGCTCGATGCTCGACATCAGCCTGTCGGTCAAGCCAGGCGAGAAGCACACGATCTGGCTGGACACCAGGGACCGGATCCTGCCGAATGGCAAGGGCGTCTACCTCGTCATCGCCGGGGCCGGTGCGGACTTCGGCCCCTCCTCGCTCGAGGGCGCGGAAATCCGGCTCGTGTTCAAGCCTCGCTCGCAGGCAGCTGCCGAGCACGTGGCTGACCGCTTCGCGCAGGTGCGCGACAACTTCGCGCAAATCGTGGAGGAGCACCCGAACACGCGCCGGCTGGCCCTCTACACGCAATTCGAGACGGACATCACCGACCTGTTGTCCGTCGATCCCGGTCACACGCTCGGGCGACAATACTGGTACGACTACAACAAGGAGCAGCCGAAGCCCGAGGTGCGGCTGAAGACGCCGCCGGCAGGCGTGCCGCTCTGGGCCTTCCGGCAGGTTGAGCACCTGGGTTACCTGAAACGGTTCGTCAACTGGTACATCGACCGCCGTCAGATCGAGAACGGGGAATTCGGCGGCGGCCTGTCGGACGATGGCGATCTCACGAACTGGTGGCCGGGCACCGCGCTGATGGGGGTGGACCCCGACAAGGTGCTCGGTTCACTGCGCCGCGAGCTGGACGCGTTCTACGCCGAGGGGATGTTCACAGCGGGGCTGCCCACGATCCAGGCCGACGAGCTGCACAGTTACGAGGAAGGCATCCAGGTCCTCGGGCAGGCGCTGGCACTCGACTACGGGAGCCCGAAGCAGCTGGAGCGTGCGATGGAGACGGCGCTCGGCGTCGAGCGCGTCACGGGAATCAACAGGGCGGGCCATCGCCACTTCCGATCGTCCTACTACAGCGGGACGAAGATCGCGGAGGACGGCGTTTGGGGCTGGTCGAAGCCATCCTCTCACCTGGTGCTCCAGCCGGCGTTGGCGCTCGTCGAGTTCAACGGCGCGCCGCGGGTGCGGAAGTGGCTCCTCGAGATGGCGGACGGCATCCTCGCGCACCGGAAGCCGGACGCTGCTGGGGCCTACTCGCTTCGGACCACCATCCAGTTCGCCACCGACGAGGACGTCACCGCGCTGCCGCCGACCGGCGGCGGGACCGAGCGGGTCTACCCGCTGCTGTGGGCGGCGTACCGATGGACCGGCGACCGGAAATACCTGCAGCCTTTCACGGATGCGGGGGTGCGCAGCCTGGCCTCGATTACCGCGGATGCCTTGGACGAGGCGGGGCTGCGGTCAGAGTGGGGACCAAAGGTGCTCGACAGCTTGCGGGGCGGCGGCGGGAGGAGCGAAGCGGCGCTGCGCCACTTCGCGTGGCAGCTGACCGGCGACCCGCGCTACCTGGAGACGCTCTACACCGACCAGGCCGAGAACGCCGCGCTTCGCGAGGTACATCAATACCGACGGGAGCCTGTGGATCGACCGGGTCAGCGTCGAACACGGCGAGTTGCAGCGCGCGAGGCTTGGAGGCATCGCGCTCGAGCGGAACGCGATCTATCCCGGCCACGCGGTGAGCTGGACGTTTGCCCGGGCCGGCGACGAGGAACGCGTGGCGATCCTCGTGCCGGAGGCGACGCCGACACGGGTCAGGATCCTCGCATACAATCTGGACGACAAGCCGGTGAACGCGCGGATGACCGCGTGGGGCATCGCCCCCGGCACCTGGAAAGTGACGCGCGGGACGCGGGCAGACGTGAAGGACGGCGCGATCGCCACCCCGCAGTCGGCGAAGGTGCCGCTCGAGCGTACCGAGCGCGTCGACGTGACGTTCGCGCCGCGCCTCGTGACCGTCCTCGATCTCGAGCTCGTGTCCAAGGGGACGCCCTACTGGTCGCGGCCGGACCTCGGCATGTCCGCGGATGATGTCCGCGTCGATGCCGGCGCGATGAACGTCACGGTTCACAGCCTCGGGTCGGTGGACGCGCCCGCCGCGCGCGTGGTCCTGCGCGACCGCGCGGGGAAGGTGCTGGCGACTGGACGGGTGCCTCCGCTGCGTGCGCCGCTCGACCTCGCGCCGTCGCGCGCGACGGTGAAGCTGGCGTTGCCGCCGCGCACGGACTGGAAGGGCGGCCGGCTGACGATCGAGGGCGGCGGCAAGCTGCCCGAGATCACGAAGATGAACAACGAGCTGCGCTGGTAGGACAGGCGTCCC
Organism: uncultured Acidobacteriota bacterium; assembly: GCA_963724775.1. Classification (GTDB taxonomy): domain Bacteria; phylum Acidobacteriota; class Vicinamibacteria; order Vicinamibacterales; family Fen-181; genus CAVRWB01. Next base: position 230,389 of record CAVRWB010000001.1, on the reverse strand, counting down.
GCCTGTCGCTGCGTCAGCTCGTGGGACAGGCGTCCCGCCTGTCGCCGCTTAGCGGCTTCGGCGGACAAGCTCCCGCCTGTCGGTGCGTCAGTTCGTGTCCCGGGTAACAACAACGGAGATTCTCGTGGTGAGTTCCGACGCCCAGGTTCATACATGGCAGGAAGTGCCGGCGCAGGCGCCGGCGGCCGGCATCGAGCGCCGGATGGTGGTGGGACAGCAACTGATGGCGTGTCGCCTCCACTTCGCACCGAACACCGTCACGCCCGTGCACACGCACTCACACGAGCAGCTCACGCTGGTGCTCCAGGGTCGCGTGCGCTTCACCATCGAGGGGCAGGAGCGGATTGTGGCGGCAGGCGACGTGCTGCACTTCCCGTCGAACGTCGAGCACGGCGCGACGATGCTGGACGAGGAGGTGATCCTCGTCGATATCTTCACGCCGATCCGCGAGGACTTCCTGGCGCGCGGCTAGGCAGGCGGCTGAAGGCCGGCCCCACGACGTGACAGTCCGAACGGCAAACGGGGCCGGGCCTTGCGGCCTGACCCCGTTGGTCCCGTCCGTCCGTTCTCGGTCGTCGTGCGTCCTGGCTACTGAGGGGTCGCGGCAATCGCCGCAGGGGCGTTGACGAGACCGGCGCCGGCCGCGTCGGCGCCCCAGCACACACTGGCGCTGTGTCCCGACGGGTCGTTGACGTTGCGGCACCCGGGTGGCAGGGGAATCGTGCTCTGTTCCAGGACAGACTCGGCCTGCGTTGCCGTCAGCGCCGGGTTCTTCTGGGCCATGAGTGCGACGATCCCGGCTACGTGCGGGGTGGCCATCGACGTTCCGCCCAGGAAGAAATAGCTGATCTGCCCGTTCGTCTGGAACGGCCCGACGACCCACGACCCCGGGGCGGCCACATCGAGATCCTGTCCGGTCTTCTGGCGGCCCGAGAAGTCGGTGATGTAGAAGTCGCTCGTGCCGCCCGGGTCGGGCACCTGTCCCGCAATCCACCAGTTGGCGCCGCCAATCCACTCGCCTACCCAGCCAGCCGCTGCAACCGAGATGACCGGGGCGTAGGCGCCCGGGTAGTCCATGCCGCGAATCCCCGCGTTGCCAGCGGCCGCGACGACGATCACGCCCTGGTCGATGGCATAGTCGATGGCCGCCTTCTCGAGAGGGTCCAGCCCCGGTCCGCCGAGACTCATGTTGATGACCACGGGGAAGTCGTGCAGCGGGCCTGCCTTCAGGTCGGCGACGTAGGTGATACCGTGGGCAACGACCGACGACCACCCGGACCCGTTCTGGTTCAGCACCTTCACGGGGATGACGGTAGCCATGGGGGCCACGCCGTTGATCGGCGTTCCAAGCAGGTTGTAGCCCAGGATCGTGCTCGTGACGTGCGTCCCGTGCGAGTTCTGATCCCGTTCCCACTTGTTCGGTTGGGACGATACGAACCCCATTTCGCCGCCACCGCCCCCGAAGCTCCGGGCGTAGTCGGTGTTGATCCGCTCCTCGGGGAAGTAGAAGCGCCACGAGCTCAGTAAGCCCGTGTCGAGCACCGCGACGTAGACGCCCGCGCCGTTGGAGGTGATGGTCCGGTCAGGGCCGGGCTGCAGGTTGGTGACGTCGATGGCATCGAGGTTCCAGCTGTTGAGCCCGTTCAGGAAGTCGGTGGCGGCGAGCACCTGGACTGGCCCTGCGCCGCGCGGCTGGTCCACGCCAGCGGCCTCGACGAACGGCAACGCGCGGATGGCGACGAGGTCCTTCTCGGCGGCCTGCATCGTGACGCCGTTGATCTCGGGAATGACGTCACGCACCTTCCCGAAGACGCTCAACTGCGCGAGCGTGACGATGTCGGGAGAGATCTTCAACACGACGTTGATTCCGACCTGAGGACCGGGAGCGGGCGCGCCGGAGAGTGAGACGACGGCCAAGGCGACGGCGAGAATCGCGAGCCAGGATCGTTTCATGGTGCCTCCCAGACCACCCATCGTAGATCCGCTGCGCGCGCTCGACAAGGGCTCTTCAATTACAGTTTTGTCGGCTCGCTGGATTCCGCGCGGCGGGCGCCCGGCACGACGATGTGTTGCCACTTGCCTTGCTGAAAGCGCGCGACGCTGAGGGTGGCGCGGGCGATGTGGCCGGCGACGATGGCGGACCAGATTCCCTCCGGGCGGAGGTGTCCGAGCGCCTGGAGGACCGTGCACGTGCCGAGGGGGATCACGATCTGCGAAATGATGGAGATGACGAGCGGGCTCCGCGTGTCGCCGCTGCCCTGCAGCGCCCCGGTGTAGGTGAGCGCAACCGTGACGAAGAGGCCCGAGACGCTCAGGAAGGCCAGGAGCTGGCTGCCGATCGCCAGCACGTCGGGGTCCGAGAGCCCGAACATGCTGAAGAGCGAGCGGGGGACGGCAAGGAACAGGACGCCGAGCACCACGGCCAGGGCGACGCCAATGCGCGCGGCGACGGCCGGGCCCTTGGCGCTCCGCTCCGGCCGCTTGGCGCCGAGGTTCTGTCCGACAACCGTGGCCGCCGCGCCCATCAGGCCGACGGACGTCCAGGTCACCAGCGAGAACAACTCGCCATAGGCCACCGCGTAGGCCGCCTGCGCCTCGGCGCTGTGCTGTAGCGAGCCGATGAAGCGCAGGAGCAGCAGTCCGGCGACGTTCATCGCGATGCCCTGCACGCCGGCGGGCAGGCCGAACGCAAACAGCGAGCGGATCACGGTCCAGTCGATCCGCCACGACATCGTCCGGGACCAGCGGATCATCGACCGGTCCGAGAACAGCAGCGCGAGCCCCGCGACGGCCACGACGAAATTCGCAGCGCACGTCCCGATCGCCGCCCCGGTCGTGCCGAGCGCCGGGATGGGGCCCAGGCCCCGGATCAGGACGACGTTGAAGCCGGCGTTGAGGATCGTCACCGCGATGCCGAGCATCATCGGCGTCCGCGCGTCTCCCGCGGACCGAAACGCGCCGCCCAGCATGAAGAAGATGAGCAGGCCGACGCTGCAGGTCAGCATGATCCGGAGGAAGGGCAGGGCCTGGGATTTCACCTCCGGCGCGGCGTGGACGAGATCGAGCAGGTGCGGGGCGAGCAGGTAGCCCGCCGGGGCGAGGACGCCGAGCCCGAGCAGCAGCGATGCGAGAAACGCCTGGTAGACGACGCGGTTCACGCCGTCGGCGTCGCCTGCACCGGCGTAGCGCGCGACGAAGACCGACGTGCCGGTATAGAGCGACGCGATGAAGGTGATGACGACGAGGATGATCTGCCAGCTGACGCCGATCGCGGCGTTGGCGGTATAGCCGACGAAGTGCCCGACGAGCGCGTGATCGACGATGCCTTGCACGCCCGCGACCGCGTTCTGGAGCATCGTCGGCCACGCGAGCATCCAGATCGCGCCGAGGAGCGGGCCGTCGATGATGCGGCGGTCGAAGCGCCGCGTCGGTCGGGCGTCAGTCATGCAGAGGCTCTGCCGGTGCAGACTCCGACAGTAGCACGGCGGGTGCCATGTCGGAAAAGGGAAGTGGGCAGTGGGCAGCAAGCCGCAGGTCAGGCGTCGGGCGATTCGGGAGTCGCCGCCTCGAGCAGCGCGAGGAACGCCCGCCTGAGCGCCTCGATCGCCGCGTCGTCATGGCCACCGCCTGCGTCGGGCCGCCCGGCGTTCCCGTTCTCCGCATCGGAGGCCACCTGCAGCGACTGTGCGTCCACCCGGTGCGGCCGCCGCGACTCTTCGTCGATGCGATCGAAGTAGTCGTCGAGCGGCAGGGCGTTGCGGTCGGTGCCGCGCCACCAGCCTTCGGCCGGCCGAATCAACACGGCCCGGCGCGCTTCGCCGCTCGTGGCCGGTGTCTCGGGAGAACGGCTCAGTTCGGCGTCCACCGCGTCGAGCAGATCGTCCAGCGAGATGTCTGATGTTCCATCCCACGGCGCTTCGCCGTCGAACACGGCAGCCACCGCAGCGGTCGAGGTTTCGCGCGAGGCCAGCAGTTCCTTTACCGTCCACACGAGCTCCGTCAGCTCGAACGGCTTGGCGAGGACGGCGTCGCAGCCTGCTGCGCGCGAGCGCGGTTCGTCCACTGGTTGGAAGGCGGCCGTCAGCAGGACCACGGGAATGTGGGAGAGCTCCGGCCTCTGCTTGATGAAGGACGCCAACTCGTACCCGTCGGGCGGCGCCATCGCGGCGTCGGCGAGGACGATGTCCGGAGGGTTCGACGCCACCGCTTCCATCGCGGCCTCGCCGCTTTCAACAGACACGACGGAGATGGGCTCGCCGGAGAACGTCAGTTCTATCACCCGCCGAATCGTCGGGCTCTTGTCCGCGAGCAATAGCCTCCGGTGCATGTCGGACGTCTCACTGGTCACTTGCGCAAGTCCGCGCTCAGCCGGAGCGGCTGCTCGAGGGTGACGAAGCACTCGACCGACCGCTCCCCCAGGCGCGGGTGCTTGAAGGTGACGGTGTGCCGGCCGGGCGACAGGGCGAAGCTGGCCAGGGGCGTGTCCCCGGCCTTCTCGCCGTCGATCCACACTTCCGCCCACGGCGCCGCGTTGATATCCGCGCGGCCGTTCGGCAGGGACACGTGAAGCGACGCGGTCTTGCCGATAGGTACCTGCACGTCGCGGGCCGCGCGGTAACCGATGGCGTCGTTGACGAGTGACACCTCGTGGCGCCCGGCGGGCAGCATGATGCGGTCCGCGCGCGAGGTGCCAAGGAATCGCCCGGCTTCGTACACCTGCAGTTCCACCGCAGAGGCGATGCTGACCCAGCCTGCCGACGGCGCGTCACCTCCAGCGAACGGGACGAACAACGTGGCCGCGCGCCCCGCCTCCATCGTCACGACCTGCGCGATCGATCGGCTGCCGCTCTCGACGCGGACCTGGTGCGGACCAGGCAACAGCTCGCGCGCGGCGAGCGGCGTGACGCCTCGGGGCTGGCCATCGACGAACACGCGCGCCCCGGGCGGATCGCTTCGGACGTCCAGCGTCGCCGCTTCCGCTCCTCGATCCCCGGCCGTCGTGCGCGCGTTCGCGGCTGCCGCCATGGCGGCCGTGGACGGCGCCGGCGGGCGCTGCGACCGGGTGAGCATCCGGGCGGTGAGATACACGCCGCCCCCGCACAGCGCGAGCGCCAGGATGACAGTCGGCAGCCGGCCGCGTTGCGGCCTGGCGTGGCCGCGCCAACGCGCCCGTTGAAGGCTCGTGGAGGGTGAGTGAAGCCTTCGCGTTCGTTCGGGATCGGCGCCCGTGAGGCGCGGGTGTCCGAGCCCATCGCCGCCAAGGACGTCCCAGCCCCCGGCGCCCTCCCGGGCGTGAAGCGGTTCGAGCGCATCGGCTGCCTCCATCGCGTTGCTGAAGCCAGACCCGGGCTCGAGGCACAGCGCCTGCGCCAGCCACGCGTGGAACGCCTGCCAGCGTGCGCTATCCCAGCCCGCTTCGGCAGCCCGCCGCCCGGCCTGTTCGAGAAGGGCGGGCACAGCCGACGGATACTCCTCGACGGCGAGTGGACGGCCGACGAGAAGCGCGAGCGCGACGACACCCATCTGCAGCACGTCCCCGCGCTGGTCGAACGCACGTGCCGCCGGTCCGGGGGCGACCGCGACATGAAGGCGCCGCCAGAGCGCCTCGCGGTCGAATGGAACCAGCGGCAGCACGGAGCCTAGAACGTACTCCGTGACGATGACGCGCCCGCCTGGTGCGACGACAAGCCGTTCGGCCGCCAGCGCGCCATGAGCGAGTTGGGGGTCGAGACGATGGATCGCGCCGACGGCGGCAGCCAGCTTCGACACGACACCCAGCGCGAGGTCGGCGGCGAGGCGTCCGCCGCGCTGGTGGACGATGGCCAGGAAGTCCGACAGGCGCTGACCCTCGACGTGCTCCGAGACGATGGCCAGGCCGCCTCCCGGATCGGGCAGGCGGTCGACGCGGTGAACCCGGGCAAAGGCGAGGTCGTCCAGACCCGTGAGTTGTTCCGCGCGGGCGCGGAGGAGGAACTCCGCGTCGGGCGTCCGCGCGATCGGCTCGCACAGGCGGAGCAGTTCGAGCGGGCGGCCTTCGGTGTTGTCGAAGAGGAGCAAGCGGTCGCCGAGCGGATCGGAAAAGCCGGGCGCGTACCAGGCGAAGAGGCCCGGGGGGAAGCCGTTGGGCGACGCGCCCGCCGCCTCTGCACCTCCGCGGGTGTCGGGGGAAGCTCCCACGTCGGCGCGCAGCGCCTCTGTTCCGTCCCGCTGAAGGGCGCCCCTCATTGGGTCGGCACCCGAACCAGAAGGACGGGTCCTCGTGGAGCCGTGACCTCCGATCGGTCTTCCAGGGTCACGCGGATGGTCAGCGGAAGCGGCAGCTTCAGCGGGCCGGCAAACAGCAAGGTCGCCCGCCCGGCCGCATCAGGCGAGAGCATGCCCGCGGCGATGGGGGGACCGTCCGAGGCGATCCACAACCGGTAGACCTTGCCGTCGGGCGCCGCGGGCAGGCGCGAGACGCTGGCCGCCAGTCCGCGTGAACGGCTCCACAGCAGTTGCCCGTATGGCTGGTTGGGTGCCGTGGGCGACGGGCCGGAGAGGGCGTATCGCCGCAAGTCCGCGGCCGCGAGGATATCCACCATCACTCCCGCGCGTTCCGCCGCGCGTTCGGCCTCCGCCAGCCGGTCCCTGCCCGCATCCACGCCCGGCTGTCCAGCAGCGGAGTCCTTTGCTGCCGGCGCAGGGCCGGGTGGCGTCGCGGGGCTGAACGGAGCCGGGGATAGCGCCCGAGCCTCCCGTCGCCGAAGCCCGCTTCCCCGAGTTCGAGACGATCGCGTAGGCGGCGATCGCGATCACCACGATCGCGGCGATTCCGATGGCTGCGCCCCGAAGTGTGAGGCGCCATCGCGCCCGGCGTGTCGATGCCGGTGTCAGGAAACCGGACGACGGCGCCGCCTCGGCTGGGGAGGCTTTGGCGTCCTGGCGAGGCAGTGCGGGCGTGGAGGCAGGCAGGCCGGCGCCGCCGGCGCGAAGTTCATGATGCAGCTGCGCAACACCTTCGAGAGGCCACGGCTGCACAGAGGTGGATGGAGCGAGCGCCAGCGCCTGTGAGCCGTCGGAAAGGCTGGGCGGCCCGTCGCCGTTGCTGCGCGCGCTCTTCACCGCGCCGAGCAGCTCGCGGCTCCACTCGGTCAGGCGGTGATCCAGTTCGGCGGCGTACGCCGTGTACGCCTTCTCCACGGAGTCGAAGCGGAAGCGGGCCATCCTGGCCGCGTCGAGGCACGCCATGCGCAGCTGGTCGGCCTCGTCCTTCAACTGCGCGAGCGGCTCCTCGTGCATCTGCCGCAGCACCATCCACTCGTGGCCGACGCCGCGCTCGAACTGCTCGATGCGACGCGCGGATGCTTCGAGGAGCTTGCTTTCGAGATGGCACCAGTCGCCGAGGCGATCGTTGAGCCCGGCGATCACGCTCGAGTGGCGGCGGTCCACCGCGACGAGCCCCTTGAGAACACCTTCGCACTCGTCGGTCAGCTGCTTGAACCGGGTTTCCGCCTGCTCCAGCCTCCCGCACAGCCGCCCGAGGTGCGCGAGAGTGGCTTCGAGCTCGCCGGGCAACGGGGTGGTGTCGGTGGCGCTCGTCGCAGCCTGCGCCTTGAGTTCTGCGTCCGCCTGCGCGAGTCCTGTGTTCGCCTCCGCGCCGTGCGCCGCATCGTCACGAGGCTGTTCGTCAGCGCCGGTCGATCCCGTGTTCATGCTGCGCCTTTCGAAGTGGATACACCTCGCGGTAAGCCAGGCGATACGGCGGCGCTGGCAGGCCCGAGAGTTGGTCGTGGAAGGGCGGAAGGCGACTCCGCGACGGCATGATGGCTGCCTGCGCTCGAGGTGTCAAGCTCAGCGGGAACAGCTCAGGGGGATTGTGAGCCGCGATGCGGAGTCGCGATCGAGGTAGAGCGTGGTGTCGGAGTGCAGGCGGAGCGCGGAGGCAGGGCGGTCGGGGCTCACCTCGCCTTCGACCGTCGCGCGCACGGCTTCCGCCTTCCGCGCGTCGGGCACCACGCAAATGATTCGCCGCGCCCGAAGGATCTGCCGAATCGACATCGAAATCGCCAGCGTCGGCACGTCCTCGATCCGCGCGAACCATCCCTCGCCGAGCTGCTGGCGCCGGCAGCGCTCGTCCAGTCGTACGACGAGGTAGGGGACGGTCGTGTCGAAATCCGCGGGCGGGTCGTTGAACGCCAGGTGGCCGTTCTCGCCAATGCCCACGAAGGCGGCGTCCACCTCCTCGGCGCCTATCAAGGCGCCTACGCGGCGGCACTCGGCCGCCGGCTCCGCCTCGCCGTCGATGTAGTGAAATGCGCCCGGGTGCACGCGCTCGACAAGACGCTCTCGAAGGTAGCGCCGGAAGCTGGCAGGGTGCGTGTCGGGCAGGCCGATGTACTCGTCGAGGTGGAAGCCGATGACGCGCGACCAGTCGATGCCTGGCGTCTGGGTGAGGGCGTCCAGGAACTCGAACTGCGAGGCGCCGGTCGCTGCGACGATGACGGCCCGGCCGCGTGCCGCGATGGCCGCATCGATGAGCCCGGCCGCCTCCGCCGCGGCCGCTTCGCCCAGCGCCTGCTTGGTGTCGAAGACCCTCACGTTCATAAGTTCCCCGCACGGGCCTGAAGGCCGCGCAAACGGCGCCGAATAGTAGGGGCGACGCATGCGTCGCCCCTACGGCCGTCCTACAATCGCCGGACGCCCAGGCCGCCGTCCACGTCGATCACCTGGCCGGTGGAGTAAGCGAGGTCGCCACGAGCCAGCATCGCGACGGCTCGCCCCACGTCGGCCGGCTCGCCCCACCGCGCCTGCACGAGCAAGCCGCCGGCAATCAGGCGGTCGTACTTCTCCGTCACGCCGGCCGTCATGTCGGTCCGGACGATGCCGGGACGCACTTCGAAGACCGGGATGTCGAACTCGCCGAGGCGTGCCGCCCAGAGTTGAGTGGCCATGCTGAGCCCTGCCTTCGCCACGCAGGTACTCGCCGCGGTTCACCGATGCGGCGACAGCCGAGACGGAGGACACGTTGATGATGCACCCGCTGAACGACAGATCTTGCCGTTTCTGCTCGATCATCCAGCGGGCCGCGGCTTGCGTCAGGAAATAGGGGCCGCGAAGGTTGACGCCGAGCACGCGATCGAAGCTCTCCTCGGTGGCATCGAGGAGATCGCGCCGCTCGAGCGGCGCGACGCCGGCATTGTTGACCAGGACGTCCAGGCGCCCGAAGCGGGCCCGCACGCCGGCGAGCAGCGCCTCGCGCGCGGCGGCATCTGCGACGTCGAACGCGCCGTAGACGACTTCGGCGCCGAGCGCGCGCAGATCCGACAGCGCCGCTTCGACCACCGACGCCGGGCGGACGCCGCAGATCGCCAGGTCGAATCCCTCGCGTGCCAGGCAGTCCGAAACCGCGAGCCCGATGCCTCGCGCGCCGCCTGTGACGACCGCCACCCGTTTCTGTGTCATGAGAGTCACCTGACCCCAACAAGGGGCGGCACGGGCACCCAGGCGCGCGTGCGCCACGACTGCATGCCGAGCTCCGCCAGCTGGACGCCGCGAGCACCGGCCAGGAGATCCCAGGGGAAGGTGTCGCCGCAGACGACGTGGCGGAGGAAGTGCTCCCACTGGATCTTGAAGGCGTTGCCGAACGCCTCGGTCGTCTGCAACTCCTGCCAGTCCGAGCGGTAGTCGCGCCGGACGTCCTCGTCCGGATTCCAGACCGGCCGCGGGGTCGCGGGGGCGGGCTGGATCCAGCAGCGCCGCAGCCCGGCGATCGCGGAGCCGGCTGTGCCGTCCACCTGCACCGTGAGGAGATCGTCGCGGCGCACCCGAACGCACCACGAGGAGTTGAACTGCGCGACCGCTCCATCCGCCAGCTCGAACGTCGCATACGCCGCATCATCCGCCGTGCAGGCGTAGGGCTGCCCCGTCTCGTCCCAGCGCGTGGGGATGTGCGTCGCGCCCAGGCACGACACCGCTGTCACGCCGCCGAACAACGTGTCGAGCAGGTAGCGCCAGTGCGCGAACATGTCCGCGATGATGCCGCCGCCATCCTCCGCGCGGTAGTTCCAGGAGGGACGTTGAGCCGGGACCGAATCGCCCTCGAAGACCCAGTAGCCGAATTCGCCTCGCACCGATAGGATCCGCCCGAAGAAGCCCTGGTCGCAGAGCCGGCGCAGTTGAACGATGCCCGGGAGCCAGAGCTTGTCCTGCACGACGCCGTGCTTCACGTCCGCGGCCCTGGCGAGCGCATGAAGTTCAAGCGCCTCCGCGAGAGTGCCGGCCGTCGGCTTCTCGCAGTACACGTGCTTGCCCGCGGCGATCGCGCGCCGCACCGCGTCCGCGCGGCGGTCGGTCGTCTGCGCGTCGAAGTAGATCGTGAAGCCCGGATCCGCGAGTGCTTCGTCCAGGTTCGTGGTCCAGCGGGGGCCGCCGGCGCGGCCGGCGAGCGCCTGCAGCTTCGACGCGCTCCGCCCGACGAGGAGGGGTTCCGGCATGATGGGCGCGCGATTCTCGACGCGCACGCCGCCCTGCTCGCGGATGGCGAGAATGGAGCGCAGCAGGTGCTGGTTGGTCCCCATGCGCCCCGTCACGCCGTTCATGATGATGCCAACACGCACGGCTCGATCCTCCTCGGCTGACGGCACCTTTGAGCCTTAAGCCCTGAGCCTTAAGCCTTTTGTTCCTTCGCCCCGTCCGGCAGCGGCGGTGCCTCGACACCGGCGCGCGGCAGCGTCCCATCGAGTTCCTGGTGCCAGTGGGCCACGTCGCCCGCCGGGCCGTAGCAGTAGATCAGGCGCAAGGGCGACGAGCCCACGTTGGTGATCTGGTGGAAGACGCCCGGCGGGATGGCGACGGCCTGACCCGCCGAGAGCGGAGCACGCTCGGCGCCGAGGCACATCTCACCGCTGCCATCGACGACGAAGTACACCTCTTCCTGTGCCTGGTTGTGCCACGGCACCTGGCCGCCGTCGGGATCCAGCACCACCAGCCCCATGCAGAAGTTCTGCGCCTGGATGGGCGACGCGCCGCCCGCGATATGCCTGGTCACGCGACCGGCGGGATACCGCCGGCCTTCGATGCCGTTGAGATCGACGGTGATCATGCGGGCCCCCAAAACGTCAGGTATGGCTCGCGCCGAATGGCGCGCTGCAGGAACAGGGCCGCCTCTCGCAGGTGGTAGTCGCCCCACATGCTCGACTCGCCGCACGGTACGCGGCGGCCCGGCGGCACCGCGTCCCATCCGTTGGGGCGATGGTAGACGGAATGGAGCAGCAGGCCTTCGTGTCGGCGGGCGGCGGACAGATACGGCTCCGCGGTGAGCGTCTTCATCACGGTGAGGCCAGCCTGCCAGTATCGGTGGCCGCGGGCGGCATCGCGCCGCCGCAGGTAATGGCCGAGGCGGAGGAGGCCCTGTGCCGCGATCGCGGCGGCGGAACTGTCCACCGGCTCGAACTCGTTGAATGGATCGGCGGCCTTCGCGCGGTAGTCTCCGAGGCGCGCGAGGCCGGGCGCGCCGGCGTCCCAGTACGGGATGCCGTCAGCGGCCGACTGCTCGATGTAGTGATCGCAGGCATCGCACGCCGCGCGGCGCACGAACGGCTCGATGCGGCTTCGTCCGCCTTCGGCCGAGAGGTCGGCGCTGGGCATCGTCGCCAGGAACTCGAGTTGCTCGGCAAAGCCGCACATGGCCCAGGCGAGGCCGCGCGTCCAGGTGGTGAAGGGCGAGTAGCCTTGCTGGGTGCTGAGGCATCGGAACGCGCCGGTGCGGACGTTGAAGATCGCCTCGTGTGTGACGCGGCCCCGAAGGTCGAAGATGTCGCGGCCGCGGCCCTCCGAGACGAGGTACGTCGCAGTCGAGCGCAGGTGACGCACCAGGCGGTCGAGCAGAGAGACTCTCTGGCCGCCTTCCTCGAGCAGCACGTGCCCCAACCGGTGGCCGAGCGCCAGCGATCGGAGCGTCCGCACCGTGTCCACGAAGAGCGAGTGGGGGCCGTTGAACGAGTGGATGAATCCCTCGCGGTCGCCAAGCGATGTCCAGCGGCGCGCCTGCACCGCCGCCGAACACTTGATGGCGGTCTCGTAGCAGCGGCGTTCCCAATCGTCGCGCGGAATCCGACCTTCCCGCATGAGGCGAAGCAGGTTGCCGTAGGTGCTGACGATCGTGAAGCCGTGATCGTGGACGCCCATGTCGGTCAGGTGGGGGCCCATGGCGGCCAACGCCCCCCTCCGGCCGATCTCCAGGAGGCGCCGGTCGCCGGTGGCGTCGAACTGCAGCAGCGCCGAGCCGTACCGGAACCCGAGCGTCCACTCGGTCCAGCCGCGCGACGTGTACCGGCCCGCCGCCGTATGGACGAGGGCCTCGCCCGCGGCCGGGTGGTTCCGCTCGATCGCACGGATCTTGACCGCGGAGATCTCCCAGAGTCGATCGAGCGGCGACGACAGCGACGCGGCGTTCAGGTGCTGGTCGATTTTCATGCCGGCTGCATTCAAACTCATCCGCGTCGTGGCGTCAACGGGCGAGGAGGCACGCCGGCGGCGTCAGCGAGCACGGGCGGCGTGCCTCGGAATTGTCAAAACCCAAATCGCCAGATCGGCAAAATTCATCGGATATACTCATTGTTGGAATCTCCCAGATGGCACCAGGAGCGTATCCGGCCGCACGAATCGTGGCGCCGCGGGTCGAGGCGCACTTCGCACACCACCTGCGCGGGCAGCGGGCGCAGAATGCAAGCGTCGCGTTTGCGCCGGATGCCGACGCGATCGAGGCGATCATCGACGCCGCGTTCTGGGCCAGCCTTCGGCGCGAAGAGACCTACCTGCCGAAGATCTCGCTTGCCTTCATGCCGCCCGAGCAGACGACGCACCCGCTGCGGTTCGAGCTGGCGCTGCCGCTGGCGGCCCCCGCCCTCGCCCGGGTGGCGCCGGCGGTGGAGCGCCCGGGGATCCACCTCGGTGTATGGCGCCTCGACGGCGAGCTGCGCGTGTGGGGCACCACCCGCGAAATCCCCGACTTCTGCTTCGTCCTCGAGGTGGCGGCGCCCGGCCTGCTCGTGGTGAAGCACCGGCACGGCGACCAATCGGGGAAGTTCGTGAACGTCGCGGTGCTGCAGGGCGACGAGATCAAGGTCGTGGACGAGCGTGCGTCGAGCCTCCCGGACTGTCCGCCGCTGCTCTCCGCGATGCTCGGCTTCGAGTCCCCGACCTCCTGGGTCGACTCGATCAACCTCCTCGTGCAGGTCGCCGTGTCGATGCGCTCGCACGGCCGCGGCGGCCTGATGCTCCTGGTTCCCGTCAGGAACGACGAATGGCGCGAGTCGATCGTGAAGCCGATTCCCTACGCCCTCGCGCCACCGAGCGACGAACTCGCCTTTCTGATGCGCGAGCCGCCGGGCCAGCAGGAGCCGCATGCCTGGCGCGAGGCGCTGGACCGCGCGGTGACGACCGTCGCCGGCGTGACTGCCGTCGACGGGGCGGCGGTGATGACGTCCGGCTACGAACTGCTCGCCTTCGGCGCGAAGATCGCCCGGCGGAAGGGGCATCCCCAGGTCGAGCGCGTCACGGTGACGGAGCCGATCGAAGGCGACGTGCCGTCGGTTGTCGACCCGTCGGCGCTCGGCGGGACGCGCCACCTCTCTGCCGCGCAGTTCGTGCAGGACCAGCCGAGGGCGGTGGCCATGGTGGCGTCGCAGGACGGCCGATTCACGATCTTCGCCTGGTCGCCATGCGACCAGATGGTCCACGCCCACCGCGTCGAGACGCTCCTACTGTAGCGGGACAGAGCGTGGCCCAGACCAGGGCGGTGGCGCAGACCAGGGCGTGGCGCAAAACAGGGCGTGGCGCAAACCTCCAGGTTTGCGGCTCAGGCGAAGGTCTCCTCCGGATGCGACACCTTCGCCCTACACCTCTCGCCCGGTCCCGTTCTATGATGCGCGGGTGATCCTTCCCCCTGATCGCGACTTCATCGTCCGCACTCTCACCAGCCTCGTCCGCATCAACTCCGTCAACCCGACACTTGCCCCGGACGGCGCGGGCGAGGCGGAGATTGCCGCCTTCGTGGCCCGAACGCTGGGCGAACTCGGTCTCGAGGCCGAGGTCTTCGAGCCGGAGCCCGGGCGCGCGACCGCGGTCGGCACGCTGGCCGGCACCGGCGGCGGGCGCAGCCTGATGTTGAACGGGCACGCCGACACGGTTGGCATCGCGGGCATGGCGGACCCGTTCGGGGCGGAGATCCGCGACGGCCGGGTGTACGGCCGGGGCGCTCACGACATGAAGGGCAGTCTCGCCGCGTGCATCGGCGCCGCCAAGGCACTCGTGGACTCGCGAACGCGCCTGCGAGGAAACCTCGTGATCGCGGCGGTCGCGGACGAGGAATACGGCAGCCTCGGGACGAGCGATCTCGTCATCCGCTGCCGGACGGACGCCGCCATCGTCACGGAACCGACCAACCTCGAGGTGTGCCTCGCCCACAAGGGCTACATCTGGATCGAGGTGGAGACGCTGGGCAAGGCCGCGCACGGCAGCCGCTTCACCGAGGGTGTCGACGCCAACATCCGAATGGGCCGCTTCCTGGCTGAGCTCGATCGCCTGGAGCAGTCGCTCCGCACCGGCCCGGCGCATCCCCTCGTCGGGCCGCCGTCGCTCCACGCGGCGATGCTCGAGGGGGGCAGCGGCCTCAGCACCTACGCCGAGCGGTGCGTGCTGAAGATCGAACGCCGGACCATTCCGGGCGAAACGGTGGACGGCGCCGTCGCGCAAATCCAGGCGATCGTCGATCGGCTGGCGGCCAGCGATGCCACCTTCCGCGCTGCGGTCAGGCCGTTCTTCGCGCGCGAGCCGTTCGAGGTGGATCGCGAGGCGGGGATCGTGAAGAGCCTGGCGGCCGCGGCCGCCGGCGTGCTCGGCCACGCGCCGGCGTTGGTTGGCGACACACCCTGGATGGACGCTGCGCTGCTGGCGTCCGCGGGGATCGAAACGGTGGTGATGGGACCGATCGGCTCGGGGGAGCACTCAGCCGTCGAATGGGTCGACATCGACAGCGTGGTCAGGATGGCGGAGATCCTGGCACGGACCGCGGTGGACTACTGCGGGTGAGAAGTTAGAACTGAGAAGTTAGAACTGGGAAGTTAGAACTGAGAAGGTAGAACTGGGAAGTTGGGACTGGCAAGGCAGGAAGCAGGAAAGCGTCGTTGCAGGCCGGTCTGGCTTCCTGTTCCCCGTTCTACATTTCTCCGTTCTCCGTTCCACGTTCTCCGTTCTACGTTCTACGTTCTCCGTTCTACGTTCTCAGTTCTCAGTTCACTTGACCACCGGAATACTCACGTGTGACGGGTGGGCGGCCGAGCGGTAGATGCGCTGCGTCGCCGTGCGATAGTCCGACGCCTTCGCCTCGAAGATGTTGGGCACGAAGGTCTGCGGGTTCCGGTCGATCAGCGGGAACCAGCTGCTCTGCAGCTGCACCATGATGCGGTGCCCCGTGCGGAAGCAGTAGTCCTGCGTGTGGAGGCTGAACGAAATCGGCGTCACCTGGTCTGGGCGCCATCGCCTCCGGCCGGTCGAACCCGTTGCGGTAGCGGCCGCGGAACACCTCGTTGGCGACCATCAACTCGCCACCCCGCCAGCTTCCAGTCGCTGGGCATCGTCTCCGGATAGACGTCGATCAGCTTGACGATCCAGTCGCTGTCGCTGCCGGAGGTCGAGGCAAACAGGTTGGCGACGATCTCCCCGGCGACGGTGACGTCGGCCTGCAGCGGCTCGGTTTCCCACGACAACACGTCGCTCCGGCTCTCGACGAACCGCTGGTCCTCGAGCAGCCAGGTGTACCAGCCGGAACCGCCCGGGAAGTACGTCGCCTGGATGGGCCGGTGACGGTAGGGGACGGGATGCGCCGGGTCCGACACGTAGCTGTCGAACGCGTCACCGCCAGCGTCCGCGGCCGGCGACTGGAACGACAGGCGGCCGTCGGCCTGGAAGTACAGGTTCTTCGAGGCCGTCTCCTGCTTGGGCGGCCACGCGCTCCACCGCCGCCACTGGTTCGTGCCGCCCTCGAAGGTCAGCGCCTCGGGCTGCCCCAGCGTCCCTTTGTCCTTCAGCCAGTACGCGAACCACGGCGCCTGCACCTGCTCGCGGAAGTACTTCGACGTCGCGCTCGCGAAATCGATCGCTCCCAGCTTCTGCCCCTCGGGGGCGTTCCACCCGCCGTGGTTCCAGGGGCCGACGACGAGGTAGTTGAGGCCCTTCTGACGGTCGAACCGTTCAAGCGCGTCGTAGATCCGGACCGGACCATAGAAGTCTTCCTGATCCCACCAGCCGGCCACGCTCAGCGTCGGCACTTTCACGTCCTTCAGCGACGGCACGAGTGTCTGCCGCTTCCAGAACGCGTCGTAGTCGGGGTGAGCCACGTAGTCGTTCCAGGTCGGGATCTTGCCGTGGAGGTAGCGGGCGTTGACGTTGGCGAGCGGGCCGAGCGCGAGGTACCACTGGTAGGTGTCGTAGCGATCGAAGGCGAAGTTGGTGCTTTCCTTCGTCGTCTCCATCATCGCGGCGTACTCGAAGCCGTAGCTGAGGCGAAAGGCGCCGTTGTGGTGGAAGTCGTCGCCCAGCCACATGTCGGCGGGCGACGCCTGCGGCGAGACGGCCTTGAGCGCCGGGTGCGGTTCGATGGTCGCCATGGCCGTCGTCCACCCGTCGTACGAGACGCCGAGCATGCCCACGCGTCCGTTGTTCAACGGCACGTTCTTCAGCAGCCAGTCGATGGTGTCGTAGGTGTCCGTTCCTTCGTCGATGGCGCGCGTATCGTTCGGGTCGCGCGCCGGCCGCTGCATGACGAACGTCCCCTCGGACTTGTAGCGGCCGCGAATGTCCTGGAAGACGAAGATGTAGCGCTCGTCGGCGAGCTCCTTCAGCGAAACGAGGAACTTGCCCTCCGCGCTGTCCACGCCGTACGGCGTCCGCTGGAAGATGAAGGGCAACGGGGTCGTGGAACCCTTCGGCGCGAAGATCCGCGTGTGCAGGCGGACGCCGTCGCGGGCCGGGATCATGACGTCGGTGACGTCGAAGCGCGAGGCCGCCTGCGCCGCCTGCGACTGCACGGCCTGCGGCCGTCCGGTCGCTGCCAGTGCCACGGTCAGGACGACCGCGATTCGAAGCGAGAAGGAGAGGCGTCGTGTCATGCTGGCCTCACGGTGTAGCGCGAACCTCCAGGTTCGCGTCATTCCTCATTCGCCATTCGCGCGCTACCGCGGTCCCGCTGGCAGGTACTGCTCGATGAAGCCAAAGCGCAGCGACTCGAGGTGGCTGCCGCCGATGCCGTGCCGCCGGTTCGGGTACTCCATGAAGCTGAACTGCTTGTTCAACTCGATGAGTCGGTTCAGCAGCCGCTGCGTCCCCTGGAAGTGCACGTTGTCATCGCCGGTCCCATGGATGATCAAGAGCTTCCCCTGCAGTCCCTCGGCAAATGTGATCGGCGACCCGTCACGATACCCGGCTGCGTTCTCCTGCGGCAGCCCCATGTAGCGTTCCTGGTAGATCGAATCGTACAGCGCCTGGTCCGGCACCGGTGCGCCCGACACGCCGACCTTGTAGAGCTCCGGCGACCGGAACATCAGGTTGAGCGTCATCGATCCGCCGCCGCTCCACCCGTACACCGCCACGCGCGTCAGGTCGACGAAGGGGTGCGTGGCCGCGAGGCCGCGCAGCGCAGCCGCCTGCTCCTTGGAGGCGAGCACGCCGATCGCGCCGTAGACGACCTTGCGCCACGCCCGGCCCTTCGGCGACGGCGTTCCCCGGTTGTCGAAGCTCGCGACCAGGTACCCATCGTCCGCGAGGGCGGCCATCAGCATGCGCCCCGCCCCGCCCCAATTGTCGGTGACCGTGGTACCGGCCGGTTCGCCGTACACGTAGACGACGATCGGGTACTTCTTCGACGGATCGAAGTTGCGCGGCTTGAACAGCCAGCCGTCGATCGACACCCCGCCGCCGACATCGACCTGGACGAACTCCGTGCGGCCGGCCAGCACGCTCTCGACCTTTGCTTTCAGCGCCGCGTTGCCCTGCGTGACCCGCACCACCTCGTGTGCCGGCAGGCGGACAATGTCCGCCTGGCCGGGCGAATCGAACGTCGAGTAGGAGTGGAAGGCCCACTGGCAATCGGGCGAAAGGTTGTAGGTGTGGGTTCCGCCGGCCGACTGGGGTGTCACGCGCTCGGCCCTGCCGCTGCCGTCCAGCCGCGATCGGTAGAGATACCGCTGCGTGGCGTTGGCCGGCGAGGCGGTGTAGTAGAGCCATCCCTCGGCCTCGTCGATGCCGGCAATCGACAGCAGGTCGAATGCGCCGGTCGTGATCAACCGGGCCTCGCCCTCGCGCGACACGGCGTAGGCGTGACGCCAGCCGTCGCGTTCGCTCGTGAACAGGAGACGCGTTCCCTTTTCCAGCCAGACGAAGTCCTCGTTGTAGTCCACCCACGCTTCGTCCTGGTCGCGGAACATGCGGCGCACGTCCCCCGTCGCGGCGGTTGCCAGAAGCACGTCGTTCGTATTCTGTAGCCGGTTGAGGTGCTGAAGCACCAACTCGCGTGCGTTGCCGGCCCAGTCCATCCGCGCGATGTACGTGTTTCGCGGGTCGCCCGGCACCTTCATCCACGTGGTCGGACCGCCGGCCGCGCTCACCACACCGACCCGCACGGAGGCGTTCGTCTGACCGGCCTTGGGATAGGGGTACTTCGTGATGACCGGGTACAGGCTGTCGGTGTAGTTGACCAGCGCGAACTCCGGGACGCCGCTCTGGTCGAACTGGAAGTACGCGAGGCTCCGGCTGTCGGGGCTCCACTCGTACGCGTCGCGCAGTGACAACTCCTCCTCGTACACCCAGTCGGAGGTGCCGTTGATGATCATCGGCGACCCGTCGCGGGTGAGCGGCGTGATGGTGCCCGTCTTCAGGTCCTCGACGTACAGGTTGTTGTCACGGACGTAAGCCGCCCGGCTGCCGTCGGGCGAGAGCTTCGCGTAGAGCACCCCGGCGGGGGCGTCCCCTCCGAGCTTCCGCCAGGCGTTCGCCGCCTTGTCGAGCACCCAGTAGTCGTAGGCGGTCTTGCGGATCATCGTCGGCCGGCCGTTGACGGCAAACAGCATGCGC
Organism: uncultured Acidobacteriota bacterium; assembly: GCA_963724775.1. GTDB lineage: Bacteria > Acidobacteriota > Vicinamibacteria > Vicinamibacterales > Fen-181 > CAVRWB01. Next base: position 211,282 of record CAVRWB010000001.1, on the reverse strand, counting down.
GTGCCGTCGGCCGACTGGGCGTAATCGGTGAACGGCATCGGCTTGCCCAGCTGCGGCGGCGTCAGCTGCGCGGCGGTCATCACGACGGTTCGCGCGCCTGTTGCCGTGTCGTACCGGACGATGTCCGTGCCGCCCGCCGGGTTGCGCTCCATGGCGGTGTAGCCACGGCCGCCGTCCACCCATCGGCCGCTGGTCCCCGGCGCGCGCCCCGCGCCGAACTCTCCCGACCCGATGCGCCTCAGCATGTCCTGCACGTTCTGCGACAGCTGCGCCGCCGCCGGCGGGGGGATGGCGGCGAGGAGGAAGATAACGATGAGAGCGGTGATAGAAGACCTGTCGCGAGCTGTGCGCATGGTTCTACTCGACATCAACAGTCACGTGTCCTGACGCTCGTCCACGGCTTTGACCACGAAGAACACGAAGATCACAAAGAAGAGATCGGAGAAGTTCTTGTTACGCCTCGAGCGGTCTTCGCCGCTCGGCCACGCAACAGAGCTTCTGGGGCGTGGCCGAGCCGGGCGCGCGCGGTTGGAAACGCACACGCGAGAGCGCTTTGAACCCAGGCGCTTTCGCATGTGCGCTCCCAGCCGCGCGCTCGCGCCGCTGCGCGGCGCCGAAGACCGCCACGGTTGCATGCGCTTCTACGCGACTGTCCCGGCTATTTCGTCTTCGTGCCCTTCGCGCCCTTCGTGGTTCAAATCGTGGTCTTTACCATTCCCGCCTTGGTCTCTTGCCCTTGGTGGTGTCGTCCTAGCGTCCGTTCCCCATGATGCGCGCGATGTTGGCCTTGACGCGGGCCTGGAGGCCGTCGCTGGCTGGCGTCACCGGCAGCGTCAGGACGTTCTCCAGCGCGCGGGCGTACCATTTCCGCCACTCGTCCATCAGCACCCGCTCGCCGGCTTCGGCTCGAGACTTGTCGGCGGCGTGCGCCACGAACTCCGCCGCCTCGCGTGCCTCGATTGCGAACCGGTTGCTCGCCGCCTTCGTCAGCAGGTCGGCGACCGCGCTCGCGTCCTCGTCCGTGGCCGATGCCAGCAGCAGGGCCGTGGTGCCCGTCGCGATGCCGGCGTTCGCCATCTCGGCGGGGCTGGTCTTGTCCGCCCGATCGAGGTTGGTGTGGTAGTAGCGGTCGGTGAAGTGCGTCGCGAGCGCCGCCGGGATGCCGGCATTCAGGAAGATGCTGTGATCGCTCCCGCCCTCGTAGGGGTTGGTCTGCACGTTCCAGCCGGTATCGCGCGCGCGCCGGAGGCAGACGGCGAGGTAGAGGTCGTTCAGCACGCTCCCCTTCAGCGCCTCGGCCTTGTAGACCCCGCCGCCGCCCCACCACTCGGTGTGCGGATCGGCCGGGCGGGGCCAGACCGCGGATGGATCCGGTTCCTTCTCGATGAGGAAGCTGCCGCCCGTCTTCGTCACGTCCTCGCCCGTCATGTCGAGCGAGATCATGTAGCGGGTGGACGCGGGGCGTGCGGGATCCGCCTTCAGCCACTCGCGGCTCGCGCGCATCTCGTCGCCCCACACGAACGTGATGGTCCGCGCCGGCGGCGGAATCGCCTTCGCCGCGATCGCGGCGTTCATCGCGCGCGCCATCTCCAGCAGGGTTCCGCAGCCGCTCGCATCGTCGTTGGCGCCCGGTTCCTGGATGTGCGCCACCATCACGACGCGCTCGTCGGGCCGTTCGCGGCCCGCGATTTCCGCGACGACGAGGCGGCCGGGCGCCACGGGAGCCCCGCCGCCCGCCGGCGCCGGTGCGAACTTCGTTTCCACCTCCACCTTCACCTTCACGGCGCCGGCCCGCAGGCGGTCTTTCAAGCGGCTGGCGACCCGAGGGCTCGCCCGAAACCCGAATGCCCGCGCCTTGTCGTCATATGGCACGCCGCCCCACTGAAAGACCTCGGGGGACTTGTCCGGTCGCGTGTAGGCCGGGGGGGTTGTCGCGAGGACGACGCCGATGGCGCCGCGGTTGCGCACCGCCTCCTGCCACACGCCGCGCAGGTTCCCGTCGGCGAGGACAACGGCGCCCTTCACATCGACCGACGCGTAGCTCGCCGCCTCCGCGCCGCCGCCGACGTAGACCAGCGGCGCCACGACGCCGCCCGAGGGTGTGGAGAAGGAGTTCATGGCGAGGGCGATGTAGTCGATAACCGGGTCGAAGACGGCCTCCGGGACCTTGCCTCCCGCCGCTTCGACGATCGTCATCTCGGCCTTCACCAGTTCCCACCCGTTGCCGCCGTTCGGGTACTCCTCGATCCACGTCCGGCTGGAGGCCGCCGCGCCCGCCTTGCCGTCGGCGAAACCTGATTGCAGGAGCGCGGCGCGGATGTGGTCCGCCGACGCGTTGAAGCCCGCGTTGCCGGCCACGCGCCAGTAATGGTCCATGAAGGTGACGACCTCCATCGCGCGCGACGGTTGGAACCCCTTGGCCAGCGCCTGGTAGACGCTTTCTGCGCGTTTCGGCAGCAGCCTGTCCAGGCCGGCGCTCCCGCGGACGATCGCCGCGTCAATCGTCTCGGCCATCACCGGCTTGGTGGCCGGCGCCGGCGCAGCCGCAGCCGGTTGCTGCGCGCCAGCCGGCAGCGCAAGGGACAACAAGGCCGCCGAGACGAAGGCGGATACGGTGAGGCGGGTGTCGGAGATCGGCATAACGAACTGAACACGTAAAACGGAAAACGGAAAACGGAAAAAAGCTGAAACGCCCAACGCTCAACGCACAACGGTCAACGGTTAACGCTGAACGCTGAACGCTCAACGCTCAACGCTCAACGCTCAACGGTCAACGGTCAACGCTCAACGGTTAACGGTTAACGCTTGACGACCGTCACCGTCACCTGCGAGGGGTACAGCTTCGAGTGGTGCACCGCGTTGTGTGCCACGACGCCCTTCGTCTCGTCGTAGTTGTTGCCACCGGTGTTGAGGTTCCGGTCGAACCGCGGGAAGTTGCTGCTCGACACCTCGATGCGCAGCCGGTGGCCCGCCTCGAAGTAGTTGCTGGTATTGAGCGGCTGCAGGGCGACCTTGTACACCTTCCCCGGATCCATCCAGACGAGCGGCTTGTCGTAGCCGTCCCGGTACCGCATTCGCTGGATCGACTCGTCCAGGTTGTAGGCGCGGCCGTCCGGGTAGACGTCGATGACCTTCACCGTGAAGTCGGTGTCCTTCGCGTCGGACGACACGTACAGGGTCGGAACGATCGGCCCGGTCACCTCGGTCGCCTCCTTGAACGGCTCGCTTGTGTACACCAGGATGTCCTGGCGGGTCTCCATCTTGCGCTGGTCGAACGCGCCAGCCGTGACAGCCGTCCCGGTGCAGCAGACGTTGCCGCCGTACGACGTCACCGGGTTGGCGGGATCGTACGTGAAGGCATCGGCCTTGTCGGTGGCCGGCGGCGCCGCGGCCAGCGCCCCGTCGCCGTCCATCGTGTTCGCCTTGCCGCCGCTGGACAGGAAGAAGGTGACGGACTGAGCGCCGCGCGGCGGCCAGGTGTCCGAGGTCTGCCACTTGTTCAGTCCCATCGTGTAGTAGGTGACCTTCGCGAGCTTGTCGAGCGCGCCGTTCCCCTCGCCCTTGAGGAAGCGATCGAAGAAGCCGTACACGATCTCGTTGTAGTCGAGGCGCGCGTCGCCAAGGTCGCGCTCGCCGACGATGGTCTTCTCGGCCGCGCGGGTGTAGCCGCAGTGCGTCACCGGCGCGATGATCGCCCACTGCTGGTCGGCCGCGCCGCCCTTCGCCGTCCGCCGCACGTGGTTGTAGAGCGCGAGGTTCGGACCCACCGAGACGTCGTACCACGACATGAACCAGAGCCCCGGCACGTTGAGGGGCATGTCGTCGTGGTAGAGCCCGCCTTTGTACCAGGCGGGGTCGTTGGGCGCCCGCTGGACCATCCGGCCGCCCGTCGGCACCGGCATCGGATCGGCGAAGATGCCCGCCGGCCCGGCCGCCGCCTTGATGATGTCCTGCACGGGCAGGTGCCACAACGCCTTGGACCAGTCCACCGGCGGCATCTGGGGCGCGAGATCGAACAGGCGGGAAGCGCGCACGAGGTCCTCTTGTGGCGTGTCGGCCGGGAACATCGGCCGGACCTGGTTCTGCTCGCCGTAGAGCCAGGTGATGAAAAGCATCTGCACGGCGCCGCCGCGGTACCAGTTGCCTTGCTCATAGTAGGGACCGACCCGGCCCACGCCCGCGCCGAACCCCTGCACGTTCATCGCGGCGTACGCGGGGTTGCCGAGCGCGGCGACGCCCATCTGGTACTCCGCCGTCGAGGAGCAGCCGGTCGTTCCCACCTTGCCGTTCGACCACGCCTGCGACGCGATCCACGTGAGCGTGTCGTCGCCGTCCGTGCGGACCGAGTCGAGGATGTCGTAGTTGCCTTCCGAGAAGAAGTGGCCCCGCTCGTTCTGCACGACGTAGGCGTAGCCGCGCTTCACCGCGGTCAGTGCGGTCGTCATGTCGGAGGGAACGCCGTTGCGCACATCCCAGAAGTTGAAGTTGTAGGGGGTGCGAACCCAGATCGTCGGCACCTTGCCGGACGCGTCGCGCGGCCGGTAGACATCCGTCGCGAGGCGCACGCCGTCGCGCATGCGCAGCATCACCTTGCGCTCCACCACCGCGAGCGACTGCAGTTCCTTCTCGGTGTCCCAGCGTTTCTGGGACTGCTCGGGCGTCATGCCGCCCCGCTGCGCCACCATGCCGGTGGCCGCGAGGGCGAGGGCGAGGGCCGTCGCCACGACGAGTCTGCGAGTGGACGTCTGCATCTACGGCTCCATGGTGGGCAAGCGCGTCGTTGTCGCGCGGGGATGGTGAGTTCGCCGAAGTCTACACCAGGCTGGGAGGCGCAGCCCGGCTTTTCCGCCAATCCTCTTGCGTTCCGGCGGCGTTTGCAGTCAAATGCGCGCAGCATCCCTTCCAGGTTCGAGCCCCCGAGACGCGGCCACGGCGCGGCAGGTGTCCCCTGCGCGCCGCTGCACAGGAGTCTGCCATGGACGACCGGCTCTCCGCACTCGAGCGGCAGGTGGAAGATCTCTCGCGCGCGCTGACCGACGTGCGGCAGCGACTCGTGGCACTCGAACGCCTTCCGTCCTCGGTCCGACGCCCGCTTCCCGAAGATGCGTCACAGGCGGTCACCCTCGCGGCGACGCAGCCGGCCTCGGACGAGAACGAGGTGGCCGGCGTGCTCGCCCTCGTTGGCCGCGCGTGCCTCATCCTCGGCGGGGCCTACCTGCTGCGGGCGCTGACTGACAGCGGCACCGTTCCCCGACCCATTGGCACGCTCGTCGGGCTCGCCTACGGGATTGGGTGGCTGGCGATGGCGTACCGCGACGACTCGTCGCAGCTGCGGCTGGCGCCGTCCTTCTACGGCGCCGTCGCCGCGCTGATCGCCTTCCCCATCCTCTGGGAGGCGACCGTCTCGTTCCACCTGCTGTCCGCCGAAGGCGCGGCGCTGGCGATGACCGCGGTCACGAGCCTCGCGCTGGCCGTCGCCTGGCGGCGGCGGCTGCAGGCCCTGGCGTGGGTCATCACGGTGGCTGGCCTCCTCGCGGCGCCGCTCTTCATGCTGGCCCTCGGTCCGGTCGTACCGTTTGGTTTCTACCTGGCGTTCCTCGGCGTGGTCACCCTGTGGATGGGGTACAGTCTCGACTGGATCTGGATCCGCTGGCCCGTCGCGTTCGTCGTGGATCTGACCGTCGTGATCATGGCCGGGGCCGTCACGGGCGTGTGGCAGCGCGAGGGCGCGAGCGGGGTGATGCTCCTGCAGCTGACGCTGTTTGCCGGCTACCTCGTGAGCATCGCCGCTCGCACGATCTGGCTGTCCCGCCACGTGATTCCGTTCGAAGTGCTGCAGACCCTCGCGCTGCTGGTCGTCGCCTTTGGCGGGGCGGCGTACGTGATGCTGTCCACTGGCTCCGGCGCGCCGCTGCTCGGCCTGGCGAGCCTCGTGTTCGGCGTCGGCAGTTACGGCGTGGCGTTCGCGTTCCTCGACTGGCGGCGGGGCCACTGGAAGAACTTCGTCTTCTATACCTCGCTCGGCCTGGTCTTCATCGTCGCCGGGACGGGCCTCTCGCTCGGCGCCCCGTTCCAGGCGATTGCGTGGACGGGCCTGGCGATCGCGAGCGCGGCGCTCAGCTACCGGTTTGCGACGCTGCTCCTCTGGCCGCACACCGCCGTATACCTGGTGGCGGCCGGCATCACGTCGGGCCTGCTGGCCGAGATCTCCGACGCCTTCACCGCCTCCAGCGCAACGACATGGGCGGGGCTGACGTGGCCCTCGCTGCTGGTCCTGTCAGGAGCGGCCGTCTGCTGCGCGGTTCCAATTCGGGCGGGCGAAGATGCGTGGGGACGCTACGCGCGGGCGCCGAAGCTCGTCGTGGCCATCCTCCTGCTGCTCGGCGCTGGAGGACTCGTCATCGCGCTCGGCGTTCCCGTGGCGGCAGGGCGGCCCGGCGCCGGCGCGGATCCGGCAATCGTTGCCGGCCTGAGGACGCTCGTGCTGGCCGGGGCGGCGCTCCTGCTCGCCTGGCTGGGCGGCCGCGGCCTCTTCCAGGAAGGAAGATGGCTCACCTACGTGGTGCTCGTCATCGGCGGCCTGAAGCTGCTCCTCAACGACTTCGTCGCCGGCCGGCCCTCGACGCTGTTCATCTCGCTGGCCGTCTACGGTGCGGCGCTCATCCTCGCGCCAAAGTGGTTGAGGCGGGCGAAGGCGGCACCGGCCGCGGTCACCGCCGCCTCCCTCGGCGCCGACACCAATGGCCACGTGACCGCGTCAGTGTTGGGTTCAGGCCAGCCTGTACGGCGCCCGCTGCGGTCGGGAGAGGAGGGCGTTCGCCTCCTCGTCTCCGATGAAGCGCTCCTTCTCCGGATCCCAGCGGAGCCGGCGGGGCAGCTTCATCGCGATATGGTGCAGCAGGCACGCCGAGCAGGAGCGGTGCGCGACCTCCGCGGGCGCGATGGTCTTGCCGCGCGTCCGCACGCACTCCAGCCAGTTGCCGTGGTGATCGGTGCTCTCGTAGAGGTGCACCTCGTTGGGCCCGATCACCGAGGTGATGATGGCCGGGTCGCTGGCGGCAAGCGCCTGCTCATCCTTCAGCCTCGACTGGGGATCGCTCGCGGTCACCGCCTCGTTCCCGCGGGACACGAAGATCCAGCCCTCCGTGCCTTCGAAGCGGATACCGTTCGGGAACGCCCCGCTGACGATCATGTGGACGCCGTTGGCGTACATCGCCTCGGTCTGGAAGTCGCCGTGGACGTTCCAGAGGCCGCTCGTCGGGAACTCCGCCTTGCCCCACACCTCGACCGGTCCGGTCAACTCCGTGTCCATCGCCCAGTGTGCGGAGTCGAGGTGGTGCGCGCCCCAGCCGGTGATCATGCCGGCGCCGAACTGCTCGCAGCGCAGCCACCCCGGCCGGCCGTAGTCGGCCTGCGGGTGCACGCGCTTCTCGGTGTAGTAGACGACGGGCGTCGAGCCGAGCCACGCGCCGTAGTTCAAATTCGGCGGCACCGGCATCTCCGGCTCCGCCTCCCCGGAAGGGTCGCCCGGCAGGCCGATCTTGACGGTCTTCAACTGGCCGATCCGTCCATTGCGCACGAGTTCCGCCGCGTAGCGGAACTGCGGTGAGGACCGCTGCTGGCTCCCGATCTGGAAGACGCGGCGGCTTTTCACGATCGCATTCGACATGAACCGGCCCTCCGCGATCGTCAGCGAGGCCGGCTTCTGCAGGTACACGTCCTTCTTCGCGCGCACGGCGGCGACGGCGATGATCGCGTGCCAGTGATCCGGCGTGCTGATCAACACCGCGTCCACGTCCTTGTTCGCGAGCAGCTCGCGATAGTCGCGATAGGTCCTGACCCCGTCGTACGGCTTGCCGGTCTTCTCCGTGTAGTGCTGGTTCACCAGCCGCCTGGCGTCCTCGACACGCCTCGAGTCGAGATCGCAGACCGCCATGATGCGGGCGTGGTCATACTTCCAGACGCCCGGCATGTCGTGACCGCGCGAGATGCGGCCCGTGCCGATCGCGCCGACGTTGATCCGGTTGCTGGGCGAGGCCTGGCCCAGCACCGACGCCGGCACGATCGACGGGAAGCCGGCGATCACCGACGAGGCGACCACGCCGCCACCTGCCGTTGCGAGGAACTCGCGGCGCGAGGAACGGCGCGAAGAGCCCATGATGTTCTCCGATGAGGGCTTGAAGAAGGCTCGAGGCTCAAGGCGTAGGGCTCAGGGCATGACACGCGTGTCACGCCGCTGAGCCTTCAGCCCCAAGCCTGAGCCCTAGCCGTAAGCGGTAAGCCGACGTACACCCCGCCCGTCAGAATCTCATCTTCACGCCGAGCTGAATCTGCCGTTCGACCGTGCCGCACAGCGAGCACGACGGGTTGGACAGCATGGCCGTGATCTGCCCGAAGGCGGCGTTGCCGAACGTCGTGTTCGGGTTCCCGAACTGCGGGTGGTTGAGCACGTTGAACGCCTCGAGCCGCACCTCGGTCTGAATGGGGCCGATCCGCGTGTTCTTGATGAGAGACGCGTCGATGTTGAACGAACCCGGCCCGCGCAGGATGTTGCGGCCGGAGTTGCCCCACGTGCCCGTGATGTCGGCCGGCGACTCGAAGCATGACGTGTCGAACCACTGGTCGATCGTCGGGTTCGCCGCCTCGCCGCTGCAGATCCGGTTCGGCCGGTTGGCGTTCGCGCTGCCCGTGGACTGGACGGCCTGCGTCTGCGTGATGGTCAGCGGAAGGCCGCCGCGGGCCAGCAACAGGCCGCTCAGCTGCCAGCCGCCGTACCACTTGGCGCGCGCCCACGGCAGCTTCCCAGATCCATGTCAGGTTGTACGTGTACGGGATGTCGTAGTCGGAGACCGCGCGGTTGTATCGCTCGTAGTCGTACACGTTCGTCACGGTCACCTGGCCGTCGTTGTCCGAGTTCAGGTCGATCGACTTGCCCCAGGTGAAGGAATTGAGGAACGAGAAGTGGTTCGCGAACCGGCGCTGGAACTTGATCTGCAGCGCGTTGTAGTCCACGTAGCCCACGCTGGCCACCTGGCCAAGGGAGCGGAGCAGCGGCGACAAGACGTGGTACGGCCGGTTGATGTTCGAGTCGGTGACGCCGACGACCGCGGGCGCCTCGTTCGGATCCAGCTTGGTCAGCATCTGGCGGCCCTGCGACCCGACGTAGGCGAGCTCGAGCATGTAGTTGCTGCCGAAGCTCTTCTGGAAGTTGAGGTTGCACTGCCGCGCGTACGCATCGCGGAAGTTGATGTCGAAGATCGACCGCGTCTGGCCGGCCGGCGGCCGGTTCGGATCCACTCCGGGTGGCGGCGGCAGGCCGTCCTTCAGGAGCAGGTTCACGCCGTAGCCCGTCGGCGTCGGCGTGAGCGCCGTCGCCTGCAGGAACGGCGGGTTCTGCGCCTTGGACGAGGACGTGCCCCCGGGCGTGTAGTTCCAGTAGATGCCGAAGCCGCCGCGCACCATCAGCGAGCCGTTGCCCTTCAAGTCGTAGGCAAACCCGAAGCGCGGGCCGATGTCCCTCTTCGAGTAGGTCTGCAGCCGCCGGCCCACCTTGACGCCGTCGATGACGGCATCCGCCGATGCCACGACGAACTTGCCCGTGCTCGGATCGAAGTTCGACTGCCGGTCGTCCACCTCGAGGTACGGCGGGTAGACGTCCCAACGGACGCCCATGTTGACAGTCAGGCGGCTGGTCGGCCGGAAGTCGTCCTGGAAGTAGACGCCGTACTCCGGCCGTTTTTCCGTGTAAGTCTCCGCGTCGAACAGGTTGCGGGTCTTGCGCGCTCGTGATCCCGAGCAGGAAGCTCGCCACGTCGAACCCGGTGGCGCTGTTGATGGTGCAGCCGGCGGGCTGGCCCGCGCAGTTCGACGTCATGTTGTTGTTGAAGGTGAAGTTCCCGACGATGGTGTCGGCGTTCAGGATCTCGCGCGAGCGGAAGCGTCAGGCTGCCGCCCATCTTGAACGTGTGCTTCCCCTTGATCCAGGTGACGTTGTCGAAGAACGCGAAGTCGTTCTGGTTCGTGATGAGCGGCTGGTTGCTGTTGGCGCCCAGGTTCCGGATGTTCTGGAACGTTCAGCTGCGTCATCGCGGACGTCGCCTGGTTGAGGTTGATGCCCGGGATGCCGACGGCCTGCGCCGGGTTCGTGCCGTAATCGATCGGGGTCATGAAGAACTTGATGGACGTCCAGCCGAAGCGGGCCTCGTTCAGCCAGTTGCTGCTGAACGTGTGCGTGTCGTTGAACGCCAGCCCCTGCGCCTTGATGTTGCCGTCGCCCGCGCCGAACGTGACGCCCGCGTCGCCGTGCGGCAGCGTGGCCGGCTGGAGGCGGTGCGTCTTCTGGTAGCTGTAGCGCACGAAGAACCGGTTGTTCGACGAGAGGCTGTGGTCGAACTTCGAGTCGATCTGGTTGTCCTGGCGCTCCTTGATCGGGTTGATCAGGTAGTTGTTCAGCACCTGGCCGGTGGAGCCCACGTTGCCCCCGGTGTTCGGCTCGGGATAGAGCTGCGAGAGGATGTTCTTCGCCACCGGGTCGATCCGGTTCGACGGAATGACGTTGCCCGGGAACGGCTGGCCGGTCGTGGGGTCGTAGATGACCCGGTTGACCGCAGAGAAGTCCCCCTGCCGCATCGCCAGCGTCGGCACCGTGGACAGGTTCGTCTGCCCGCGCTTCTCGCGGTGCCCCTGGTACGACAGGAAGAAGAACGTCTTGTCCCTGATGATCTTGCCGCCGGCCGTGCCGCCGAACTCGTGCTGGCTCAGGTCGGCCTTCGGCCGGCCCGCGCGGTTGTTGAAGAAGTTGTTCGCATCGAAGGCGTCATTCCGGTAGAACTCGAAGGCGCTCCCGCGCAGCGTGTTGGTGCCCGACTTGATGTGCAGGTTCACCACGCCGCCGAGCGAGCGCCCGAACTCCGCCGAGTACGTGGAGGTCTGCATCTTGAACTCTTCCAGGGCGTCCGGGCTCGGGAAGATCACGACGGTCTGCAGCCACGTCTCGTTGTTGTCCACGCCGTCGAGCATGAAGTTGTTGTCGCGTGCGCGCTGCCCGTTGGCCGAGAACGACGCGGACGCGCGCCACGCGAGGCTGCCGGCGCCGTCGATGTTCGCGCCCGGGACGCCGCGCAGCACGCCGGGGATCACGCGCGTCAGGTTGACGAAGTTGCGGCCGTTGAGCGGCAGCGCCGAGATCTGCTCCTGCGTGACCGTCGTGCCCAGCTCCGAGGAGGACGTCTGCACGAGCGGGGTCTCGGCGACGATGGTGACGGTCTCGCTCATGGCCCCGATGTCGAGAACGAAGTCGACGCGCACGCGGGAGTCCACGCCCACGCGGTAGTTCGACCTGCTCAACTTCTTGAAGCCGGTGAGTTCCGCCGTGACCGTGTAGGTGCCCGTGGGCACCGAGGGCACGGTGAACTCCCCGTTGGCATCGGTCACCGCCGTTCGCGTGAGGCCCGTGTCCTCGTTGGTGACCACGACCGTGACACCGGGCAGCACGGCGCCTGTGGAATCCCGAACGTTGCCGAGGAGCGTCCCACTGACGGCCTGCGCCGACGCGAGGGAAGCGGCGGCGATCACGAATGCCGCGACGACTGTGAGAATGAGAATCGGGTGACGCCAGCCGGTCCTGCTCATCGCGAAGCCTCCAGTGCTGTCCGACCACGGTGCTGTCCGACCACGCGGGACCTGAGGAAACGAGTGGACTTGCCAATTCGACGAGGGATTGTGACGGAAGTACGCTTCGCGCGCAAGCGTGTCGCGTACGCCATGCATTGCGAGTGCCAGTCGAGCCGCAGCCCACCCGCTTCCGTCCCGGGTTGTCAAGCCACTTCGCGCCACGGCGAAACTACTGACTCAAAAGGCGGATCGGCGCGACCGCCTGGCGCTGCCCCAGCACAAACGTATTCTGGAGCGCCAGACACGACTATGCGAGGTTCAAGGTTCCGTACAAGTCCGTCCAAAAACTTGTAGGCGTGCGACCGCCGTGAATTCCGGACGCTTGCGCTCGGGAAGGGCTAGGCGGCTTGTCCAGTCGGCGCCCCGCGGTCGAGCGGGGTGACCGGGTCGAGCAGGATCCACGACAGCGCGCCGAGCACATACACTGCCGACGAGAGCGAGAAGACCAGGCTCCAGCTTCCGGTGATGTCCAGGACGTAGCCGGTGACGATTGGGGCGATGAAGCCGCCCAGGTTTCCCATCATGTTCATCGCGCCGGAGAAGGTCCCGGCGAACCGGCCGCCGACGTCCATGCACGCGCCCCAGGCGCAGGGGAGCGCGAAATCGTTGAACAGTCCGGCCAGTGTCACGAGGAGGGCGAGCACGAGCGGGTGGTTCGTCGCGGCGTCCGATGCGAGCAGGCACGCCGCGGCGGCAACGAAGCCGAAGGCGGCGAGCGCCTTGCGGGCCCGGCCGACGCCGCCGATCCGGCGCGCGAGGGCGCCGGCACAGAAGCCCGAGATGAGTGAGCCAACTCCTCCGCCGAACAACGGCAGGCCTGCGAGCACCGCGAGCGCGACCGGACCCAGGTGCCCGCCCTGCGTCGCATCGAGGTACGTGGGGAACCACGTGACGTAGAAGTACCAGACATAGCTCAGGCACGCATACTGAAGCCACAGCAGCCAGGCCGAGCGCGAACTGAAGAAGACCGCCCAGGGCACCCGGGCGTGGCGCGAAGCGAGGGTTCCGACGCCTGTCAGCAACCGCTTCTCGGCGTCGTTGACCGACGGGTGCTCGTGAGGGTTGTCGCGGAACCAGCGGTGGAAGAAGAACGCCCACACGAGGCCGAGCGCGCCGAACAGCTCGAAGGCGCGGCGCCAGGAGGAGACCAGGCCGAGAACGGCCACCACGAGGAGGGGTGTGGCGGCGCCGCCCCAGCGCGCGGCGAGCCAGAGGACGGCTTGCGCGCGCACCCGCTCGTTCTCGGGCAGCCACGCCGAGAACGCCTTCGTGATGTTCGGGAAGCAGCCAGCCTCGCCGGCGCCAAACAGGAACCGGACGGCCATCATGGCGGTTGCCGAGCCGGCACGCGCCGTGGCAGCGGTGAAGAACGACCACCAGATGACGACCCGCAGCAGAACCTTCCTCGGGCCGAACCTGTCGCCGAGCCAGCCCGTCGGGATCTCGAACAGGGCGTAGGCGAGCGTGAACGCGCCGAAGATGTAGCCCGCCTGCACGTTCGAGAAGTGCAGGTCCCTCTGGATGAGGGGCATCGCCTTCGAAATGCACACGCGGTCGATGTACTGGATGACAGCCAGCGTGACGGCGAAGACGACCACCCAGTAGCGGGCGCGCGTGGCGCGCTGGAGTTCGATCGCCATGTGCCTCCCGGCCAGGACGGTCACAATAGCACAACGGGATCCCGCGAAACCGGGCGGCGGTCGGGACCGCGGCCGGGTCAGGCCGAGCGGCACGTTCAGCTCCCAGCCCGCGTCGGATTGAGCGCGCCGTCCTGTCCTTTCCTGTAGTAGGCTGCGCGTGATGTACTTGACCAGGCATCTTTCGGCGGACGGGCCGAGGTGGGCGGTGGATGGACAGGTCCTCCCCACGTCCTTCACCCTCGACCTCCTGCTGCAGGTCCCGCGTACCGCCGTCGCCGGATTCCTGGAGGCGCTTCCCCGGACGGGGCCGGCGCAGGGGCCCCTGCTGCCGCCCCTCGAGGCCGGGCACGAGGTGTGGGCGGCGGGCGTCACGTACCTGCGGAGCCGTGAGGCGCGCGAGACCGAGTCGTCGGTGAAGGACATCTACACGAGGGTGTACGAAGCGGCGCGGCCCGAGCTGTTCTTCAAAGCCATCGGGTGGCGTGTGGCCGGCCACCAGATGCCGATCCGCCTGCGCGACGACAGCCACTGGAACGTTCCGGAGCCTGAGGTCACCTTGGTCGTCAACTCGCGCCTCGAGATCGTTGGGTTCTGTGCGGGCAACGACGTGTCGTCGCGTGACATCGAGGGCGAGAACCCGCTGTATCTGCCACAGGCCAAGGTGTACCGGGGATCGTGCGCGCTCGGTCCCGGCCTCGCGATCGGCGATCTCGATCGCCTGCGCGATCTGCCTGTGGCGATCGCCGTGAGCCGCGGCGGCCGGGCGGTCTTCACGGGCGACACGCGGACCGCCCAGATGAAGCGCTCACCCGAGGAGCTGGTTTCGTGCCTCGGGAGGGAGCTCGATTTCCCGCGCGGCGTGTTCTTGATGACGGGCACGGGCATCGTGCCGCCGGACGATTTCTCGCTGGCGCCCGGCGACCTCGTCCGCATCACGACAGGCTCCCTCACGCTCGAGAACGTGGTGGCAGCGAATGCAGGATCTTGAACCCGTCCTCATCGACGGCGAATGGCGCCCGGCACGGAATCCGGCTGGCGGGTTCTCCGCGGTCGACCCCGCCACCAAGGCGGCGGCCTCGCAGGTCTATCCCGTTTCGGGCCTCGACGACGTCGAAGACGCCTGCCACGCGGGGGCGGCGGCGTCGGCCGCGCTTCGTGCCGTTCCGCCGGACACCATCGCCCGCTTCCTCGAGGAGTACGCCGCGAAGATCGAACGCGCGGCAGACGCGCTCGTCGAAGCGGCGGCGCGCGAAACCGCGCTGCCCGTAAGCCCCCGACTCGGCCAGGTGGAGCTTCCTCGCACGACGAACCAGCTCCGCCAGGGGGCCGCGGCGGCCAGGGACCGTTCGTGGTGTCACGCGACGATCGACACCAAGGCCAGCCTCCGGTCGAAGTACGCGGCCCTGGGCGGCCCGGTGGTGGTCTTCGGTCCCAACAACTTTCCCTTCGCGTTCAACTCCGCCGCAGGCGGCGACTTCGTGGCGGCCATCGCGGCCGGAAACCCGGTCATCGCCAAGGCGAACACCGGCCACCCGGAAACCACCCGCCTGCTTGCGGGCCTGGCGTTCGACGCGGCGCGCGAGTTGCGGATGCCCCCCGCGACGATTCAACTGCTCTATCGTGTTCCGCCGGATGTCGGGTTCCGGCTCGTGTCGCACCCGTCGATCGGCGCCACGGGATTCACGGGCAGCAAGGTTGCCGGGCTGCAGCTGAAACGGGCGGCCGACGAGGGCGGCAAGCCGATCTACCTGGAGATGTCGAGCACGAACCCGGTGTTCGTCCTGCCGGGCGCCCTCGCCGAGCGCCTCCCCGCGATCGTGCGCGAACTGTTCGACTCGTGCGCGCTGGGCGCCGGCCAGTTCTGCACCCGGCCGGGCATCACCGTGGTGCAGGCGGGCGTGCGGGCTGAGTCGTTCCTCGCGGAGGCGGCCGCACTGTTCGCCGCCGGCGTTCCGGGGACCTTGCTCGGACCGCAAGGGCCTCCGTCGATCGCCGCGGCCATCGCCGAGATTGTCGCCCACGGCGCCATCGTCGTTGCGGGCGGACGGGAGGTGGACGGCCCTCGCTGCGCCTTCGCCAACACGCTGCTGCGCGTGTCGGGTGACGCCTTTCTCGCCAACCCGCACGCGCTTCAGACCGAGGCGTTCGGGACCGTCAACCTCGTGGTCGTCGCATCCAGCGCGGCGCAGATGATCGAGATTGCCGCGAACCTCGAGGGCAATCTCACCGGCTCCCTCTACAGCCACACCGGGAGCGAGGACGATGAGTTGTACGCTCGCGTCGAGCCGGTGCTTCGGCAGAAGGTGGGCCGGCTTCTCGACGACAAGATGCCGACGGGTGTCGCGGTGTCTCCGGCCATGAACCATGGCGGGCCGTTCCCGGCGACCGGCCACCCGGGGTTCACGGCCGTCGGGATCCCCGCGTCGCTGTTACGGTTCGCCGCGCTGCACTGCTACGACAGTGTCCGCCCGCACCGGCTTCCACCCGAGCTCGCCAACCAGAATCCAACGGGCCGCATGTGGCGCTTCATCGACGGGGAGTGGACGCAACGCGATGTCGCAGGATGACCTGAACGCGCTCCTGGGCGGGGGCGAGCTGCTCGCCGCCACCCGCACGAAATCCCGCGGGCCCGAGGGACGTCTGCCGATCACGCCGGAGATGCTGCTCGGCGAACCGAGCGGCACCCTGTTCGGGATGACCCAGGACGCCGGGATGGGATGGGACCCCGCCGACCTGGGACGCGACCGCTATCTCATCGTGAGCACGCAGGGCGGCCTGCGCGCCGACGACGGCACGCCCGTCGCGCTCGGGTACCACACGGGCCACTGGGAGATCGGCCTGCTCGTTCGGGCCGCCGCCGAGACCCTGCGCGAGGAAGGCGGCATCCCGTTCGCCGCCTACTGCAGCGACCCCTGTGACGGGCGAACGCAGGGGACCACCGGGATGTTCGACAGCCTGCCCTATCGAAACGACGCGGCGATCACGATGCGCCGCCTGATTCGATCGCTCCCCGGGCGGGCGGGAGTCATGGGCGTCGCAACCTGCGACAAGGGACTGCCGGCCACGCTGCTCGCGCTGGCTGGCTGCCGCGACCTGCCTGGCATCATCGTCCCCGGCGGCGTGACGCTTCCCGCGATCGACGGCGAGGACGCCGGCAAGGTGCAGTCGATCGGCGCGCGGTTCGCGCACGGCCTCATCACCGCGGACGAGGCAGCCGCGATGGGCTGCCGCGCCTGCGGCACGCCTGGCGGCGGCTGCCAGTTCCTGGGGACGGCGGCCACCTCGCAGGTGGTGGCCGAGGCGTTCGGCCTCGCCCTCCCGCACAGCGCCCTCAGCCCGTCCGGCGAAGCGGTCTGGTTGGAGACCGCCCGGCAGTCGGCGCGCGCCCTGGTCCGGCTCGCGGCCGGCCGGACGACGCTTGCCGCCATCCTGACACCGCCCGCGCTAGAGAACGCGATGCTGGTTCACGCGGCGTTCGGCGGCTCGACCAATCTCCTCCTGCACATCCCGGCCCTGGCTCACGCCGCGGGCCTCCCGCGGCCAACCGTGGAGGACTGGGAACGCGTCAACCGGGCGACGCCGCGGCTGGTCGACGCGCTGCCGAACGGACCTCGCGACCATCCGACCGTGCAGGTGTTCCTGGCGGGCGGGGTGCCGGAGGTGATGCTGCACCTGCGGCGGATGGGACTCCTGAACCTGGGTGCCACGACGGTCGCCGGGGAGACGCTCGGCGCGGTGCTCGACTGGTGGGAATCCAGCGAGCGGCGACGAGTCGCGCGGGCGCGCCTGCGCCAGGCCGCCGAGGTCGATCCCGACCGCGTCATCATGGGCCCGGATGCCGCGCGGCGGGCAGGCCTGGGGCGGACGATGGTCTTCCCGGCCGGCAACATCGCGCCGGAGGGATCGGTGGTCAAGGCAACCGCCATCGATCCGTCGATCGTGAGTGCCGACGAGGTCTATCGCCACCGAGGCCCGGCGCGCGTGTTCACCTCCGAGGCCGACGCCATCGCCGCGATCAAGGGACAGGCGGCGGGAGGAAACGCGTTGAAGCCGGGCGACGTGGTGGTGCTGATAGGCGCCGGCCCGCTCGGTACGGGGATGGAGGAAACCTACCAGCTGACGTCGGCGCTCAAGTACCTCCCGTGGGGGAAGACCGTGGCCATCGTGACGGACGCGCGTTTCTCCGGCGTGTCGACGGGCGCGTGCGTCGGGCATGTGGGCCCCGAGGCGCTGGCGGGCGGGCCGATCGGCAAACTACTCGATGGCGACGTGATCGAGATCGTCATCGACCGCCGGCAGGGAACCGGGCGTCTCGACCTGGTTGGCCTGGCCGATCGCGACCTCGGGCCGGGCGAGGCAGAGCGGCTGCTCGCCGGGCGTCCTTCACATCCCGGCCTCGCGCCGCATCCGCAGCTCCCTGCGGACACGCGCCTGTGGGCGGCGCTCCAGCAGGCCAGCGGGGGCACGTGGGCGGGCTGCGTCTACGACGTCGACCGGATCGTCACGGTGCTTGACGCCGGGCTCGCGGCCTTGAAACGCGGAGTCCGGCCCGAGCCGCCCCGCTGAAGGACCGGCGCTGAGCGGGCCTCTTACGATAGGTCGACGGCGACCACCTCGTGGTCCAGAACCGAGGGGACCGTCACGGTCAGCCGCGAGCCGTTCCACGCGGGCTTCGACGTGCGTCCTGCCGCCAGCAAGTGGACCTCGCGCGGCCGGCGGCCCTCCGGTACCCGGAGCCCGACGACCTGTTCGCCGACCGGGATCAGCTCGCGGGCCGGGCCTTTCATCATCATCGGGTTGGTCAGGTTCACGAGGTGGACGGTGAGGGAGTCCTTCTGCTGCCAGACGGTCACATCCAGGACACCCGGGCCGGAGACGGTGACCGGTGGCTCCTCGTTGGTGGCCCAGCCGACAGCGTTGCGCAGCAGCGCGAGGTGATCTCCGCTGAGCACCTCCCAGAACGCACGGTCGATATCCCACGGGAAGTAGACGACGCGGCCGGAAGACGGGCTCTCGCGGAGGAACACCTGCGCGATGTCGGTCCTCGGCACGCGCGGGTAGACCTTCTCCATGGGGAGGTCCGGGTAGCTGGGAATGAGCGTGAGCGGCATCGGTGGGAATCCCTCGCGCGGCGCCACGTCGACGCGCGAGACGCCGTGGATGATGCGGGGTGCGTCCTCGAGGCCCCGCAGCAGCGGGTGGCCGGGCGTGGCGTCGTGCTCCAGGCGCAGGTAGGCGTTCTGCATCCGTGCTTCCACCTTCCCGGCGAAGTTCACGCGGAAGAGGCCGGCCAGCCCGAAGTTCTCGCGGCGGGCACCGTGCTCGTCGCACAGGCTGGTTTGGTGCGTGGCGATGACGCTGCCCCCGGCGCCGACGAACTCCTCGATCTGCCGGCACTGCGCGTCCGAGAGCGCCACGACGTTCGGCAGGATCAACGTCTTGAATCGGCTGACGTGCGCGGCGTCCAACAGCCGATCGTGCACCAGCTCGAACGGGACGCGTGCCTCGACGAGCGCCTGGTACCAGCCCTTGACGTGGTCGTCGATCCGGTTGTCCACGAACCACGCGGTCTGCTGTGAGTACACCACTCCCACCCGGGCGAGCGGGCGTTCGTTGCGCAGGTAGGCTTCCCATCCCGCCAGCCGCCCGTAGATCGCCTCGACCGGTTTCAGCCAGCGCTCGTCGTGGAGCACCCCGCTGAACTTCGAGAACCACGGGCGCATGCCGTTGGCGACGAGGTCTGCGACCCAGAGCCGTACTTCGGCGGCATTCTGCACCGAGTCCTTCCAGCGGTACTGCTCCTCCACGCCAACGCTGAAGAGACCGGCGACGGGCTTTGCGCCCAGCGCGGCCCGGTATTCCTTGGCGTTCATCCCGATCGCCCACGGCGCCATGAGGCCGGAGCGCGCCTGGCGGTCGGCGACCATCATGGGCGCCACCTGGCCGACCTCCTTCATGTCGAGGCCGCTAGTCGCGCCGCCGCCCGTGTTGGGAATCACGCACGAGTCCGAGTTGATCGCGCGGACGGCCCGGTCCCACGTCCGCCACAGGTCGAAGAGGCGTTGCTGTCGCCACAGGATGTAAGCGCGCCTCGCCGCGTCGCGCCGATCGTCGGTGCGCGGGAGTTCGTGGCCGGATGCCGACAGGAAGTTCTTCCGGCAGTGCTCGCAGTAGCACATGCCGGAGCCCTCCCAGCGGTTGATGAAGATCGCATCCACGCGGTAGCGCGACATGATCTCGCGCTTCACCTCGGTCATGAACTCGAAGTTGTAGGGGCCGAGGCCGCACGTCACCCACATCTCGGGCGACGCCCAGTGGCGTCGCCTGTTGCCGGCCCCGTCCACCGCGATCCAGTCGGGGTGCGCCTCGGCGGCATCGTCGTAGGTGGCGTGCGGGTCCGTGCGCACGACGACGACCATGCCGAGCTTGCGGCAGCCGGCCACGAGCTCGCCGAGGACGTCACGGTTGCCGAGCCACGTGCTGCGATGGTGGAACGGTATGGCGGTGGGATAGTAGGCCACGCAGCCGCCGCCGCTCAGGCAGGCCGCGTCGGACCGGGTGCGTCGGAAGTAGTCGAGCCAGAACGCGAGGTCGAACCTGGCCGGATCATCCTCAACGAGCGTCAACTGTGCCCAGCGCATCGGCTTGTCCACCCAGGACGGCGCGGGGACGGGAAGGGCGGCCTGACCGCCGGAGGCCAGCGTCGGCCCGGGCACGAATTCCCCCAGCGTGACCGCGGCCGTGGCTGCCGTGCCGGCTCGCAGGAAGTCGCGGCGAGTGACACTGTTCATGAGCGATGCCTCACGACGAAGTACGGCTGGTTCGTCAGGTCGCGATTGAACCCGGGGAACAGCCAAGCCTGGCCCCGGCCCTTCTTCAACTCGAAGTAGGTACCTGCAGCGGAAACGGCGAGTCCGTGTAGTTCGCGGGAATGACGGCCGTGTGGCCCCCGCCGCGCAGGTGCATCTCCGCCGCCTGGTACCGCTCGGCCTGGTTTACGTGTCGGTAGTGCACGCGGACCAGCGACGGGGCCGCAGGCAACGTGACGGCCAGCGACAAACGCAACGGCATCCCGGGAACGAAGTGACCAGGCGGCTGGTGGCGGCACACCGCGGCACGGCGTTCCGGCCGGCCGACGACCTGCTCGATCGCGGCCCTCGCCTGTTCGGTTTGAGCCGTGCGCGTTGCGACGGTTGAGAGCGCCTGCTCCATCGCCGCGATGTCGGCGTCCATCGCAGGCAGCCGGTCCTGCCAATGCCCGCGCTGGTGCGGCAGCGGGCCGAACGTGATGTCGGCCACGTACACCGCCCGCGCGTCGCTCGCGAACCGTGCCCAGGCGTCCCGTGCCTGGCGATAGTGCCTCACGGCCGCCTCGAGCGCCTCGCGGCTGCCGGTCTTCTGGTGGACGACGAAAAGCGCGGCGCTGCGGAGCTTCGAGGCGAAGAACCGGCCGAGGCCCACCTGCATGCGGATATCCACGGCCGCCCGGCGAATCTCCGATTCGGCGACGGCGGGGGCGGCCCGCTCCGCTTCGACGAGGCTGGCAGCAGCGGAATCGGCCAGGTCCTCGATCCACTGCGCCACGTCGACCGGTGAGTGCTTGCCGCTGCGGTCGCCGTCGAGCAGGTCGCCGACCCACTCGTCGATGGTCGAGAACAGTTGGGGATCGAGCGGGCTGACGTTGGCGAACACCTTCGGCGCCGGGGTGTCGCCGTACGGCGCTGGCGCGTCCGGATCCGGGATCGAGTGGTTGGTATAGAACTCCGGGCTGAAGGTGTCGTGCGCCGCCGAGGGCAGGTGCGCGGTCGTGACGATGGGCAGGATGCGCGTGGCGTGCCCGAGAGCGACCTCCATCGCCGGCGCGGCCGACCGATAGTGTCTCCGAAGCAGGCGTCGCCACGTGTCGGGTTCGGCATCGGGATTGTAGAGCAGCCGTCCCCACAGAGCGTAGGTATAGAGGAACTTCTGCCAGTCGCGCCGCGGCGCCAGTGACGAGTCGGCATAGCCGCTGCGTCCTCCCGGAAGCCCTGATCCGCGGCGGCCCTTGAATGACAACGGTTCCAGCAGTTCGGCCCCGTCGCTCCCGCAGAACTGAAACGCTCGCGCGTGGGCCGCCGCCGTGGCCGGGTCTCCCCACAACAGGAACTTGTGCGTGCCCGGAAACACGCGGTACATGACGCCGTACGGGCGTGCCTCCCGCAGGAAGTCGGCATAGCCGTAGCGCGTGTGGTTCCTCGATCCCAGGCTCAACGCCGAGAACGAATCGGCGGCGTCGCTGTGCGGCAGCTCGAGGTCCCGAATGGCGGCCTGGTGATACGGCAGTCCCATGTGCTCGGCCCAGTACTTGGCGGAGAGCCGCACCGGCATGCCGACCGACAGCGCGGCGTCGATCAGTTTCTGATCGAGCCCCTTGGCATGTAACTCGATCTCCAGCTTCCGGCCGGACCTCGGCACGCCCTCGAAGATCGTCCTCCAGAACGCGTAGCTGCCCTCGTGCACGCCGCTCTCGTAGTGAGTGCGCAACGTGACGCCGGTGATGTCGGGACACGTCCGCAGAATCGCCGCGAGGGCATCGCGGCAGTAGGCGGCATGGTTTCCCGGGGTGAGCCCCTCGATCGTATGGTTGGCGTCGGGGCTCGCGTCCCAGGTGTGCCCGTGCGTCCAGATCCCAAGTTGGAAGTCGATGCCGTGCGCCGCCGCCTCGCCGCTGATGAACCGCAGCATCTCGAGGTTGTGGTCGCGCTCCGCGTCCGGCAGGTTCACGGCCCTGACGTCGTGGCCCGGGACGGATACCAGGAAGGGGTACGGGAAGAGCAGGTAGGCGTCCGTGACGTTGCGGAGCGTGTCGTAGCCGAACCCGAGGCTCAAGTGGAACCGGTTGATGCGCTGGCGCGCCAGCATGCCGAAATAGGCAGGCCAGAAATCGCGATCGTTGAACCAGGGCGTGTCCTCGACATTACTGACAAACGGCCGGCCGACGGCCCGCACCGCGTTGAAGGGCTCCTCCCGCGTCGGGACCGCCGTGCCCAGCGCACGGACGGGGTTCTCTGCGTACTCGGCGCGCTCGGCCAGTTCCAGCACCGCGTAGGTCAGGCCTCGCACGTCCGCACCGCAGGCCAACAGGTCCACCCCGCCGCGGCGTTCGTGCGGCAGCAGGGCGAGAGCCTCCGGCGTGCGGAGTGGCGGGACACCGGCCTTCTTCAGTGCTGGCGCCACGACCGGGTCGTCCTGTGTGCCGACGAAGATGCGCAGGCTCGCCGAAGGCGCCTTCTCGACGGTCTCGACCTGGCTGACCGCGACGTTGCGGGCGGCCAGCGCCTGCCGGAGTTCCCCGACCGCCCACCGGACCGGCGCCGCCGAAGCGAGGCGATCGTCAGGGGAGACGACCAGGGTGACACTCTCGGCGAAGCCTGTACCCGAGGGCGAGGCAGGGCGAAGACCGGCGCCGCCAAAGGCGAGCGCCGAGAGGCGGATGAAGCGGCGACGAGAGAGCCCCGGTTCGTTCACGGCGAAGCCTCACGATCCCGAATGCGTCCGCGCAGCCTGGCCAAGTCCCGCCCTCTTGCCGTCACCGCGCTGGCGGGCCGAGCGGCTGCACGGTGAACTGCGCGGGACTGCCGGGTTCCACCTGCACCGGCAGGCCCCGGAGCAGCTCGGCGCCGGGGACCTCGCGCGCGGCTCCGGCGCCCGCGTTGCCCGCTGGCGCGGGCCGAACGCGGTAGCGTGTCGCCGCCGACGCGGTGAACCACTCCGGGAACTGGTTGATGCGCGGCCAGTCGATCGGCAGGTGCAGCGTCTCCGCGTGGCGCGCCCGGTCGAACACCAGCGTTCCGCTCCACGGCCGGCCTGCTGTCACAGCCACCGCCACGCCATCGCCGTCGCGCACGGCACCCAGCCGGAGGTCCTCTCGCCACGGCTGCGCCGAGATGCCCTGCGTCTTCCACAGGCAATACATGATGGTGGTCCGCGCGAAGTTGCCGTCGCCGTGCCACGCCTCGATGATGCCGTCGGGGCGCTGGCGCGACCACAGCTCGCGGGTCTCGCTGTCGAGCCACGCCGCCGCGGACGGGGCTCGCGGGTCGCCGGGCGCGAGGCGATTCAGCAGGTTCAGCGCGCTCTCGATCGAGTCGGCGTAGCCGTCCTGGCTGCCCTTTGCGTTTCCCGGCGCGTTGCCGCTCGGCTCCCAGTCGAAGCCGCGGTACTTCTCCCAGAGGGTCCCAAGCGGCTTGAAGGCCGCCTCGCGGTAAGCCTCGGTCCCGTCGACCATCCAGACGGCATAGTAGGCGTCGAACACGTATCCCCACGAATCGGACAGGCGCGCGTCCACGATCTTGCCCGTCTGCGGGTCCACCGAGTTGTAGAGCATCCCGTCGGCGTTGCGGCCGACCGCGAGGATCCGGTCGAGCATCGCGTGCAGGTGCGGGGCGTACGCTGCCTTCTTTGCGGCCCACTTGTCCCCGCCGGCCTTCTTTCCGGCGTAGTGCAGCGTGACGTAGAACTCGCACAGGCCGCTCACGATCTCGCAGCCGTGGTCGCGCAGTCCGAGCACCGAGAAGTCGCGCGTCGGGTGGCTGTGATACTCGGGCAGGAGGTAGTGGTCGGCCACCCGCGCCCCCCACTCGAGGTACTTGTCCTGTCCGCCGCTCAGCCAGTAGGTCCGCGACAGCGCCTGCAGGTAGTCGCCGCTCACCTCGACGCCCGTCTCCCTGTTGATGCCGACCATCGGCACCTTGCCCGCCGGCGTGTCGACGGCGGCGAGCGCGAACGAGTCGTCGAGCAGCTCGAGCATCCGGTCGCTCCACGGGCTCGGGCCGAGCCACTCGGTGAGCGCGAGCAGGCCGTCCTTCACGTACTCGGCCGAGTTGAAGATGATCCGCTCGGCGTTTGGCTGCGCATCGCGGAGCCCTGGCTTTCCTTCCAGGTTGTAGTCGTCCGTCAAGTGCAGCCAGCCCGGCCTCGCGGTCAGCCGCCGCTCGGCGTCGAGCATGCGGCGCAGCGGGCCGTCGTACGCGCCGCGGTCCGTGAACCACGCGCTCAGGACCATGAAGGGGTAGTTGTCCGCCGCGCTGTCCTTGCCGTTCCAATACGGGCTGTCCGTGAGATTGCGCGGGATCAGGCCGGTGGTCGGCTCGGCGCGTGCCAGCCACGCGTCGAGGTAGCGATGGCAGCGTGAGAATCCTTCCTGGGAGAGCCTCCCGTTCGCCAGCGCCGCCGCGAACGGGTCGGGGACCTGCGCGGAGACGGCCATGACGAGCCCCATCGGAACGAGCAGCCACGCGGCCAGCGCCAAGCGTCGTGTCGTTCGCATCGAAGCCTCCTGCCTTCCGCCACTCGGTCAGCGGTACAGCTGTGTGCTGCTGTCGTTGATTTCGAGCCGGTGCGTCTTGATCAGCCGGACCATCTCGGCCCCGGCGAGCAGAACCGGTCCATACCCGTGCGCAGCGAAGGGGCTGGTGGGCCGGTGGTAATAGAACGCCGGGTCGAAGCCCATGCCCGTGCCGACGCACGTGCCCTCGACCTGCCCTTGCCCGTTCACCCTCGTGGTGACCGCGTGCCATGCGAGGAGCGCCGCGGGTCCGTACGCGGCCGCGTCGATCCACCCGCGGTTGACCGCCCGCGCGATCGCGAAGGCGTAGATCGCGGTCGCCGAGGTCTCGAGATAGGAGTCGTCGCGGTCCAGGAGCTGATGCCAGAATCCTGAGCCCGACTGGCGCGCGGCCAACCCGCGGACGTGCGCCCGCAGGAGGTCGATCACCGCCGCGCGATCCGGGTGGTCCTGCGGCAGCACCTCGAGGAGTTCGACGAGCGTCATCAGGGCCCACCCGTTCGCGCGGGCCCAACGGAACTCGGGATGGACCTCCATCCCCTGCACCCACCCGTGCATGAAGAGTCCCTGCTCTCGGTTGAACATCCGCTTCGCAAACTGCAGCACCTGCCTTGCCGCATCGTCGTAGTACTTCCGCTCGCCGGTCAGCTTTCCCATCTGGGCCAGGGCGGGTACGCTCATGTAGAGATCGTCGAGCCACAGGGTGGAGGGCTGCGGGCGGTTGCGGGCAAGCGTTCCGTCGGGTAACCGGAACTCCTCTTTCTCGATGAAGGCGATGAACCTGTCGATCATCGCCTGCAGGTTAGCGGCCACTCCCGCCCGCGCGGCCTTGATCATGCCCGCGCACAACGAGCCCGCGTCATCGAGCGCGCGCGGCTCGAGCACCGAGCGCAGCGGGCCCTCGGCGAGCGGGTGCGCCCGGTAATGATCGGCGAGCCCGGCGACGAGCGCCAGTCGGCGGGCCACGTAATCGTTGAAAGCCGGATCACCGGTCGTTTCGGCGGCGAGTAGCATGCCGGAATAGACGACCCCCCATTCGTAGCTGGTGACGCGGAATGCGCCAGGGTCGATCGCCGGCTCGGCGCCGGCGGTCGCCAGGTCGGCGAGGACCTGCCCGGTCTTGCGGTCGATCATCCGGGCCGGCGTGGTCGCCTCCAGGTAGCCGCGGACCCGCTGCAGCACCTCGATGATCTGCGCCGGCTGGACGGGCCCGTATGGAACCGGGTAGGTGGGCTTGAGCAGGTGCAGCGGCGTGTTGGCGTCGGTCGCGGGCACCTGGGCGGAGACGGTGCCGATCGCGCCAAGCAGCACCAGGACGGCGAGTCCGATGGCTCTGAGCATGCGTGGGGCAGTCATGGCCCCGCAGTGTCTCGCGTCGCGCCCCTGGGCGCAAGGGACGTTTGACTTTCGGAGATCTCCGGCTGGATGCTGTTCTGGCGCGACGAGCCCGCGCTGGCACAGCGGGAGAACGACGATGAAGAGCGCGTTTGAGGTCAGCGACCCGGATTTCGATCTGAGCCCGCACACGGGCATGACGAGGACGCACTACGTGGAGTGCGCGAAGTACGTGCTCGGACGGGCCTTCACGCACGTGAACGCGATCGATGCGCCGCTGTCGTTCCCGCTCGTTCCGGGCAAGACGTACCCTCAGCCGAACGACCCCGCGTGGCGTCATCGCTCGCACGAATTCGAGGCGCTCGAGCGGACCTTCACGCTGGCCGGCCCGCTGCTGCACGTCGATCCCGGCACCACGATCAACGGCATCAGCCTGCGCGACTACTACTGCCAGCAGTTCTACAACGCGTTCACCCCGGGCCACGCGAATTCCATCCCCTGGCCCGAGCATCTTCCCGATGCGACCTACCAGTTCACCTGCGAGTTCGGGGGCCTGTTCAAGACCCTCCTGCTGCTGTCGGACGTGCTGTGGCCGTGGTTCACCGAGCAGCAAAAGCACGACATGGTCCCCACCATCTCCAAGTGGGCGCACCACCGCACGACGCAGAACAACTGGCGGATCTTCAACATCGTCGCCCTCTCGTTTCTGAAGAAGTGCGGGCACGAGATCGACGACGACCTGCTGAAGAGCCACCTGCTGTGGGTGCTCTCCTATCATTCGGGCAACGGCTGGTACCTGGAGCAGACCTACAACTACTACACGATCAGCCTGTTCGTCGTGTACCTCACGATCTGGAACCGGGCGTTCGGCGACGAGCACTATCCGCAGATCGCCGCGGCCCTCGAGGGGTCGGCTCACGAGTTGATGCGCACCTACCCGAGCTTCTTCGGCAGGGACGGCTCGGTGAACATGTGGGCCAGGAGCATCTGCTACCGGACGTGGATCTCGGGAGGATTCCCCGTCTCGTTCATGCTGAAAGGGGAGCAGCCGCTCGACCCGGGCTGGGCGAGGAGACTGTGCTCGGGGTCGCTCCTCCAGTTCGTCACACGCGAGGACTTCTACGAGAACGACATCCCCAGCCTGGGCTTCTACGGCCACAGGGAGTTCGTGCTCCAGAGCTACAGTTGCCCGGCGAGCCCGTTCCTGATGTTCCTGCCGTTCATCAGCCTGGCCCTTCCGGAAGAGTCGCCGTTCTGGACCGCGAGGGAGAACGACGGCGCGTGGACGGCGCTAGGTGGCAGGTCCGCGCGGGTGGTGCTGGACAGCCCGGGATTGGTCCTCGTCAACCACGGCAGCTCCGGGACGTCGGAAATCGTCCCCGGCAAGACGTACTACGAGGACCAGAACTACTCGAAGCTCGCGTTCAACACGCACTTCCCTTGGGAGGATCACGATCCCGAGGGCGGCACGGCGATGGAGTACAGCTTCAAGAGCCTCGATCCGCGCGACACCCGGGGCGAAGACGTCAACTTCTACCTCACCGGCGTGAGGGTTCGGGAAGAGGCGGATCGACTCTCACGGTTTACGACCTCGCAGAGCATGGTCTACAACGGCGTCCGCGGCGGAGTGCTGTACCGCCAGGCCGTCATGAGGAAGCCCCCGAACAATGGCGTCGGCTACATCATCGACCTGGCGGAGATCACCATTCCCGGCGGCGTCATCCGGGTGGACCGATCGCGCATGGCCTTCGAGCACGAGTTGACGCTGGGACACTACGGGTTGCCGCACATCCGCGGCCAACGGCCGGACGTCCGGCCCTCTGCCGACATTGACAGGCAGACGATCCTCGCGTCGATCCCGGGCAGGCGCCTCGCGTTCGTCATCTACGCCGGGTGGGACGGCCTGCGGAGCCTGGTGCATGCGGGCCGGAACGCTGAGGCCGACGAGAGCACGGTCTTGTACGCCTGCCGGCGGAGAACCGTCAGGAATCCGCCGATGGAGTTGATGATCAGCGTCCTGCTCCACCGGACCGACAACGAGCCGTGGACCGAGGACGAGCTGGCTCCCATCTGCCAGATCAAGATCGTCGATGTGACTCCAGCCAACTCCGTGCTGGGCGCGACACTCACGCTGAAGACGGGTAAGGAGTACGTCGTCGACTTCAAGGACATCGACGGCCTGCGCGCCTGTTGATAGTTGAAGCAGGCCGTCAACGGTGGACCAGGGCTGCAGCCCGGCACGTCACTGTGCTACTCTCGCTCTTTTGGGAGATACGCTTGAGCATCAGCAGAACAGCCGCCCTTTGCCTTCTCGTCTCGCTCGCCGCGTGCTCGCGCCAGGCTGCAGCCCCGGCGGCAAGCGCCGCTACACCCGTCCCGGCTGCGGCTCCGGCCGCTGCAATGGCCCAGCAGCCCGCTGCGGCTGACGGCGCCGTGCAGACGGTCACCGGCCCGGTGGTCGAGACGATGGACGCCGCCAACTACACCTACGTTCGCATCAAGACCGACAAGGGCGATCTGTGGGCCGCCAGCTCGCAGTTCAAGGTGGCCGTCGGCGATCGCGTCGTGGTGCCGCTCGAGACCCCGATGCAGAACTTCTCCAGCAAGTCGCTCAACCGCACCTTCCCCCTGATCTACTTCGCGTCGCGGATCACCCGGGAAGGCGAGTCGGTCGCGCCACCACCCATGGCGGTCGCGCACGCGCCCTCAGGCGGTGGATCAGCGCCGGCATCGGCTGACGCTGCCGCCGTCACGACGCCCATCGAGCCGGCGCCGGGCGGCACGACGGTCGCGAAGATCTGGGCCGACCGGAAGGCGCTCGCGGGGAAGACCGTGACGGTCCGCGGCAAAGTGGTGAAGTTCAACGGCGGCATCCTCGACCGCAACTGGCTCCACATCCAGGACGGCACGGGCAAGGCAGCCGACGGCACCAACGACCTGCTGGTCACCAGCGATGCCGCCGCCAAGGTGGGCGACGTCGTCACGGTGACGGGCACCGTCGCGGTGGACAAGGACTTCACGGCCGGGTACGCCTACAAGGTTATGCTCGAGAAGGCCACGTTCGGCAAGTAGCGTCGTTACCGATCGCGCGCGCGGCGCTCTGTAGGAATGGAGGCAGACCGACTGCCACCAACCAAGGAGCGCCACATGTCCCGTTACGCAGCTTCGCTGCTGATCGTCATCTCGGCCGCCGTCCTGGCGGCCTCTGTCGGCACCGCCCTCGAGTCGAAGCCCGGCGCGGCGAAGGCGATCGACCAGGGCAGGCAGACCTTCCGCTACGACACCTTCGGCGACGAAGCGTTCTGGGGCGACACCCTCGAGCTGCACAGGGCCATCGAGGGCTCGCGCCTCGGCGGCGTTGGCCCGGGGGTCAGCCCCCGCGCCGCGCTCGGCGTCGGACTCAAGGTGGACGTGGATGCCCTTCCTTCCACGGTTGTCGATGCTCTGCGGGCGGGCACCGTCAACCTCGACGATCCTGCGGTCACTCTCCAGTTGCTCGCGCTGAATGCGGTCGTCGGCGTCAAGGGCTTCATGAACCCGGACGGCTCGCTGAAGACGATGGGCATTCAGTGCTCGCTCTGTCACTCCACGGTGGACGACAGCTTCGCAACCGGGATCGGCCACCGCCTGGACGGCTGGCCCAATCGGGACCTGAATGTCGGCGCGATCGTGTCGCTGGCGCCGGACCTGTCGGCGGTCACCGGGCTTCTCGGGGTGGATGCCGCAGCCGTCCGCCAGGTCCTGGCCAGCTGGGGACCGGGGAAGTTCGACGCCGAGTTGTTCATGGACGGCAAGGCGTTTCGGCCGGATGGCAAGACGGCGGCGACGCTGATTCCCGCGGCGTTCGGCCTCGGCGGCGTCAACCTCCACACGTATACGGGGTGGGGGAGCGTGCCCTATTGGAATGCCTTCGTCGCGACGCTCGAGATGCACGGGAAGGGAACGTTCTTCGACCCCCGCTTGGACGATGCCGCCCGTTTTCCCGTCGCGGCACGCGCCGGCTTCGGCCACGTGGTCAACGAGCCCGACCTCGTCACGCCCAAGCTGGCGGGGCTGCACCTCTATCAGCTGTCGCTGCCGGTTCCGGCGCCTCCCGACGGTTCCTTCGATCGGGCTGCCGCCGCGCGCGGCCGCTCCGTTTTCAACGACGCCGCGCGGTGCGCATCGTGCCACGTGCCGCCGACCTTCACCGAGCCGGGGTGGAACATGCACTCGCCGGAGGAGATCGGCATCGACGCCTTCCAGGCGGACCGCTCGCCGGATGGCCGCTACCGCACGACGCCGCTGCGCGGGCTGTTCACGCGCGCGAAAGGCGGGTTCTACCACGACGGCCGCTTCGCCACGCTCGCGGATGTGGTCAATCACTACGACACGGTGTTCGCCCTGCACCTCACGGACGCGCAGAAGCGCGATTTGATCGAATACCTCAAGTCGCTGTAGGGGACGGGTGCAAGAGTGCAAAGGTGCAAGGGCGCAAGGGTGCGAGGGATGCTGGGCTCAGGTGTAGGGCGAAGCTTCGGCTTCGCCTCGAGCGCTGCTGCAGCGGTGCAAGGGTGCAAGGGTGCAGGGGTGCAGGACTGCAGCGATGTCACGGGCTCCCATTCGCCAATCGCCATTCGTCACTCGTCACTCGTCAATACCCTCAGGTCGTGCACGGGTGCAAGGGTGCAAGGGTGCAAGGGTGCAAAGGGTGCAAGAGTGCAAGGTGCAGGAGCGCAAGGGTGCAAGAGTCCAAGGCCGCCTGTGCACCTCGCACTTCTTGCAACCGACGTCTTAATTCGCGAGCCGTGCGAGCCTGGCCATGACCGTCCGGACGATGCGATCGCAGCGCGCGCCGTCGAAGCGGAGGACCTCCGGGGCGGTGATGCCGACGCGTTCCATCAACTGCGTGCGAAGCATGGCGCGGGCGCGGTGGAGCCGCATCTTGACGGCGTCCTCGCTGACGTCGAGGCACTCGGCCGTCTCGAGCGTGCTCAACTGCTCCACCTCCCGCATGACGAACACCGAACGATAGGCGGCCGGGAGCGCGTCGATGGCGTTCTCGAGGATGGAGCGCAGCTCCGAGGTCTGTGCCTGGCGTTCCGGGTCGGGGCCCGTCTCTTTGAAGTTCGTCATGTCCTCGCCCTCGGCTTCCTCGACGAACCGGCCCTGGCGCCGGGCGCGCGAGAGTGCTTCGTAGACCGCGATCTTGGTGAGCCAGGTCGAGAATCGTGCGCGGTTCTCGAATTGATCCAGGTGGGCGTACGCCTTGAGGTACGCCTCCTGGACGACGTCCTCTGCCTCATCCGCGTCGCGAACGATGCCTCGCGCCACGCGGTAGAGGCGCTGGTTGTAGCGCCTCATCAGCACCTCGAAGAGGCCGACCTGGCCCTCCAGCACGGCGTTCACCACCGCCTCGTCGTTCAACTCTGCTGTCGGCATCCCAGCCCCCCAAAATACCGCGGCGAAGCGGAAGCGGCGAAGCCGAAGCTTCGCCCTACGCCCGCGGCGAAGCAGAAGCGGCGAAGCAGAAGCTTCGCCCTCCCACTGATCTTACGAGTACGGAGTCGCGGGGAGCGAGAAGGTAACAGCGAGCGAGTGGGCAGCGGGATGAGGTTGACGCGGCTGTTACCTCGCGGCCGTTTGCACACTCCCTTTCAGCAGGGCGCCTGATTCACGGGCGCCGGCAGGAGGCTGAACATGGAGACCGTGGCTGTCCGAACCCATTCCCCCTCGCAGCAGGCGTACCTGCTGCTTCACACGATCCTGACGATCGCCCCGATCCTGGCGGGCGCCGACAAGTTCTTCCACCTGCTCGTGAACTGGGACAAGTACATGTCGCCGCTCATGGTGCGGCTCTCGCCGCTTCCGCCGCACGCGATGATGCTGGTCGCGGGCGTCGTCGAAATCGCCGCCGGCGTGATCGTCTTCTTCCGGCCGCGCTTTGGGGGGTGGCTGGTCGCCGCGTGGCTGTGGGCGATCATCCTCAACCTGCTGGCGTTCCCGGGCTACTTCGACATCGCGTTGCGCGATCTCGGGTTGTCGGTGGCGGCGGTGGCGCTGGCGCGGTTGAGCGTGGACTTCGCGTGAGCGGCTCAGCGGCGGGCGCGGACGGGTTCCAGGAAGTCCCAGGCGAGGTAGAACAGCGTGCACACAGGCTCTTCGCCGCGCTCGTTGAGCGGGATGTGCACCCCGAGGCCGACGGCGAGCGCGCCCGTGCGGGTGATGGCCTTGCGGATCTGCGGGGTGATCGCGACGGCGCGATTCTCGCCGGTGAACTCGGCGCCGATGGTCCAGGGCGTCGAGGAGGCGGAGAGATCGCGGCCGACGTACACGCCGTACCCCAGTTCGCGGTCGTCCCATGGGCGGTCCGCCGGAAACTCGAGTGAGAGGATGGTCTGCACGTAGGTGCGGCCGCGCTGCAGTCCTGCCGCGACGAACGGCTCGTAGAGCGGTGTTCCGTGCCCGAGCGAGCTGGCGGCGGGAGCGGTCGGGAGGGTGACCTCGAGGCCGGCGGACACGATTTGCGAGCCCTGGCGGTCCGCGAACAGGACATGCTTGAGCGCGAGCGAGAGGTCGCCGGCTTCTGCGCCGCCATCGGGCGTTCCCCAGGATGCGCCGCCAGGCAGCGTCACCTCGACCATCGAGCGCTTTCCGAGGCGCTTCTCGATTGTGGCGTCCAGGCGCAACATGCGCTCGTCGCCCGGGCCGTGTGCCAGCGACGTTCCGAAGACGACCTCGTCTTCCGGGAAGGCTTTCTCCACGGTGACGGGGCGCGGGAAGTTGAGGTTGCCGTTGGGCCAGCCGGCGTCCGTGCAGAGGGCGCGAAGCGCGCGGGCGAGGCTCTCGATGTCCTCGGCTGCGAGCTTGTCCCCGAAGGCCGGCATGTCTGGCGAGCGGCCGACGGCCGCGCCGCCGTCCCGGATCGCCTGGACCCACTCGGCCACGGGTTCGCCGGACGCGACGCCGCAGCGCCGGAAGTTGAAGGGCGGAACGGCGAGGTTGGCAGGCGGCTGCCTGGCGGCGGCGTCGGCGCCGTGGCAGCGGGCGCAATGCTGCTCGTAGAGGGCCGCGTAGGGGGCCCCTTCGGCGAAGGGATGGCGTGGGGTGCTCGTCGGCCCGGCTGCCTGGGGGGCCGCGTGTGAGAGCGTGGCGGCGGCGGCGAGGCAGGGGAGGGTGACGAGGGCGGCGACGAGGCGGCGGCTGCGCATGAGGTGGCTCGTATGGCGGCTCAACACGAGAATGAGACTTAATCTCAAAATGATGCAACACCATACCCTCCCCTCCCGCTGCTGTCAAACGGACACACCCGGGAGACACCTCGTGCTACGGCGGCCCCAGCCACGTGAAACGGCGCCCACAGCCTGGCGGCGGCAACAGCCCCGGGCGGCGGCCTGCCGCGTCGGGCCACAAGAGCAGTGAACCTTTACGGCCCGCGCTGCGTCTTCCTTGACAGCCGGTCGTGTGCCCGGCAGGGAGAGGAGACTGCCCGATGCGAACCTTCCTCGGCGACCTGCGGTTTGCCGTCCGCCTGCTGGCCCGCGACCGCGCCTTCGCGATCGGCACCATCCTCACGCTCGCCGTCTGCGTCGGCGCCAACGCCGCCATCTTTGCCGTCGTCCGGTCCGTGCTCTATCGGCCGTTGCCCTATGCCGCGCCCGAGCAGTTGGTGTTCCTCTACGACAGCTTCCCCGGCGCCGGCGTGGAACGGGCAGGGACTTCCGTTCCCAACTACCTGGACCGCCTGCCGCTGAAGGACGTCTTCGAGTCGCAGGCGCTGTACCGCTCGCGCGGTGTGGATGTCGGCCTGGCCGGGTCCGCGGAGCGCGTTCGCGCGATGGAGGTGACGCCGTCGTTCTTCCACCTGCTCGGCGTCCTGCCCATGCGCGGCCGCGCGTTCGCCGAAGCGGAGGGGACGCCCGGTCAGGATCGCAAGGTCATCCTCGACTATGGCTACGCGCAAACGGCCTTCGGCAGCGCCGAGGCGGCCGCGGGCCGCGACCTGTCGGTCAACGGCGAGAAGTACCAGGTGGTCGGGGTCATGCCGCGGGGCTTCGCGTTCGTCGATCCCGAGGTGCGCATCTGGCTTCCGCTCGCGTTTTCTCCCGAGGAGCGCGCCGAGGAGTCACGCTACAGCCAGAACCACGACGAGATTGGCCGGCTCGCGCCGGGCGCCTCGGTGATCCAAGCCAAGCACCGGGTGGACGCGCTCAACGCCGCGAACGTCGAACGGGCGGGCCCGATGAAGTCGATGCTCATGAGTACCGGCTACAAGAGCTACATCGTGCCGTTCGCCGAGGACCTCGTTCGCGACGTGCGGCGGCCGCTCCAGCTGCTCTGGGGCGGCGTCCTCTTCGTCCTGCTGATTGCCGCCGTCAACATCACCAACCTGGTGCTCGTGCGCGCGAGCGGCCGCACCAAGGAGCTCGCGACGCGCCACGCGCTTGGCGCGGGGCGCAGCCGCGTCGCCCGTCAGCTGCTGACCGAAACGACCCTGCTGACCGCCGTGGGCGCCGTGCTCGGCGTCGCCGCCGGCGCCGGCGGTCTTCGGTGGCTCGTCGCGCTGGGGCTGTCCGATCTCCCCCGAGGTGACGAGATCCGCATGGACCTCGTCGTCGTCGCCTTTACGCTCGGCCTCGCCACGATCCTGGGTCTCGCCACCGCGGCCGTCCCGATCGTCCATCTCGCGGGCATGGACGTGACGACGGCGTTGCGGGACGAGGGCCGGTCGGGCACGGCGGGAAAGGGAGCCCGCCTGTTTCGTCGCACGCTGGTGGTCGCGCAGGTGGCGCTCGCGTTCGTGCTCCTGATCGGCGCCGGGCTGCTCTTCGCCAGCTTCCGCCAGCTGTTGATGGTGGACCCCGGCTTCAAGGCGGCGCAGGTGCTGACGGCGAAGGTGAACCCGCCGCGGGTCCGCTATCCCGACGAAAAAGCCTGGCGTGGCTTCGCCGCTCGCGCGCTGGAGGGGATCCGCGCGATCCCCGGCGTCGAGGCTGCGGCGATCACGACCACGCTGCCGTTCGCCGGCAACAACAGCAGCTCGGTCATCATCGCGGAGGGCTACGTTCCTGCACCGGGCGAGTCGGTCATCTCGCCCAACCGGATCTCGGTCACGCCCGGGTACTTCGAAGCGATGAACATTGCCCTCAAGGCGGGCCGCTTCTTCAACGACGCCGACACGGCAGACTCGCCCGGGACCGTGATCGTGGACGAGCGCCTGGCGAGGAAGTTCTGGCCGAACACCGATCCGATCGGCCGCCGCGTGCTGCTGCCCGATCGGCCTGAAGACCTCTTCCACCCGCCGCCGGACGCCAAGTGGCTCCGCGTCGTCGGCGTCGTCCGCACGATCAGGCTCCAGGGGCTCGCGGAGAGCGGCGACGACCGCGTCGGCGCGTACTACCTGCCCTTCGCGCAGCAGCCGGGGACCGGTATCGGGCTCGCCGCGAGGACCGCAGGCGAGCCGACGGCGGCGGTCTCGGCCATCCGTCGCGTTCTCGCCGCCATCGATCCGGCGCTCCCGCTCTACGACGTGCGAACGATGCCGGAGCGCATCGAGCGTTCGCTCAATCCGCGCCGCACGCCCATGCTGCTGTCGCTCGCGTTCGGCGCGGTGGCGCTGCTCCTGGCTGCAATTGGCATCTATGGCGTCCTCGCGTACCAGGTGGGCCTGCGATCGCGCGAGATCGGGATCCGCATGGCGCTCGGGAGCGACCCCGCGTCGATCCTCCGCCTGATTCTCTCCGAAGGCGCGGCCCTGGTCGCGATCGGCCTGCTCGTGGGCGCCGGTGGGGTGTTCGCGCTCAAGCCGGTCATCGCCTCGCAGTTGTTCGGGATCGGCCCGCTGGACCCTGCCGTGATCGCGTCGGTCGTGGCCTTGCTCGCCGCCGTCGCCCTCTCGGCCGCGTTCGCGCCCGCCCGGCGCGCGGCCCGCACGGACCCTGTCGTTGCGCTCGCCAGCCGCTAGGGTATACTCGCGCCACTTGACGGCAAGGAGGCGAGGCATGGGCGGCTTCTTCGGCGTGGCGTCGCGAGAGGATTGCGTTGCGGACCTGTTCTACGGGACGGACTACCACTCGCACCTCGGCACCCGCCGGGGCGGCCTCGTGTCGACCACTGGCGGCGCGTTCAAGCGCACGATCCACGACATCTCCAACGCGCCGTTCCGCACGAAGTTCGAAGAAGAGCTGGTCAAGCACGAGGGGACGACCGGCCTCGGGGTGATCAGCGACTACGAGGACCAGCCGCTCGTGATCGGCTCGCATCACGGCGTTTACGCGCTGGCGACCGTCGGTCGCATCAACAACCTCGACACCCTCGTCCGCGATGCGTTGAACGTGCGAGGGACGCACCTCAGCGAGTTCAAGGGGCACGAATACAATCCCACCGAGGTCGTGGCCACCCTCATCAACCAGCAGGAGACGATCGCCGAAGGCATGCGTGCGGCGGGCGGCCGCATCGACGGATCCTGCTCGATGCTCTTGCTCACTCCCGACGCACTGTATGCGGGGCGTGACCGTTTGGGCCGGACGCCGGTGGTCATCGGCCGGAAGGACGGAGCCTTCGCGGCAACGCTGGAAAGCAGCGCCCTGCCGAACCTGGGGTACGAGACGGTGAGGGAACTGGGACCGGGCGAGATCGTGCGCCTGACGCCCGACGGCGTCGAGACGCTTGCACCGGCCGGTGATCGGATGCAGATCTGTTCGTTTCTCTGGATCTACTACGGCTACCCCGCATCCACCTACGAGGGCGTCAACACCGAGGCGGCACGCAACCGCTGCGGCGAGGCGCTGGCGAAGCGGGACGAGGTCGACGTGGATTGCGTGGCTGGCATCCCGGACTCCGGGATCGGCCACGCGATCGGCTACGCCACGGAGTCGGGCGTTCCGTACCGCCGGCCGTTCGTGAAGTACACGCCGACCTGGCCCCGCAGCTTCATGCCGCAGGAACAGCGCGTGCGCGACCTGGTCGCCCGCATGAAGCTGATCCCGATTCGCGACCTCATCGCCGGCAAGCGCATCCTGTTTTGCGAGGACTCGATCGTGCGAGGCACCCAGCTGCGGGACATCATCTCGCGGGTCTTCGACCACGGCGCCCGGGAAGTGCACATGCGCCCGGCGTGTCCGCCGCTCCTCCACGGGTGCCGCTTCCTCAACTTCTCGCGCTCGAAGTCGGAGCTGGACCTCGCGGCGCGGCGCGCGATCGCCGAGCTCGAAGGCGACGCGAGCTTCCGCCTCGACGAGTACGCCGACGCTTCGTCGCCCTGCCATTCGGCCATGGTGGAGCGCATCCGCGCACGGCTGGGCCTCACGACGCTGCAATACCAGACGCTCCCCGACATGATCGCCGCCATCGGCCTTCCGCGCGAGTGCCTCTGCACCTACTGCTGGACTGGCGAGACGCTCCACGACGGTTCATGAAGAGAGACACAGAGACACGGAGGCGACCGCAGAGGCGCCCTTCGGCGCGCCGTTGGCGCGCCGCGGCACGGGCCGCCGCACCGCGCGAGCACGCCTCGAAAGACGTTGGCGTGTTCGCGCGGCGCGGCCGCTCGTGCCGCATGGCGGTCGGCTTGGCCGACCGCCGAATGGCCGACCCGGTCGCACAGCCCCCTGCGGAAGGTCCTCTGTGCCTCCGTGCCTCTCTTTTCTAAATCGAGAACGACCTCTATCGGCTACGCGGCGTTTGATGACACTTCTGCGTTGGTGTCGGGCACCGCTGCCGGGGTGCCGACGTGCGCCGCTTCCGCGAGGTACTTGCGCGTGTCGAGGATCGTGACGGCGACGTGCGACGCCCCGGCGTCGGTGAGCGGCTGAAGGGTCTCGTCAGCAAGCTCCGGCGGAGCCCAGCGGCCGACGGC
Source organism: uncultured Acidobacteriota bacterium (assembly GCA_963724775.1). GTDB lineage: Bacteria > Acidobacteriota > Vicinamibacteria > Vicinamibacterales > Fen-181 > CAVRWB01. The sequence goes on along the minus strand of CAVRWB010000001.1, from coordinate 173,472 downwards.
GAGACGCAGGTCGGGCCGCGCCGCCCGCAGTTTCTTCACCAGGTACCGGACCTTCGACGGCGGGCTGGGCGGAAGGTCCGCCAGGCAGACGACGTCGTAGCCGTTCGTCTTCACCAGCGTGACCAGTTCGGCCGCCAGCACTTTCGCGCTCGACATGTCGAAGGAAAGCGGCAGCCGCCGCGACGCTTTCTTCAGCATCTCGAGCGCCAGTTCGTCGGGGAGGCCGTTGACCGGGTAGCCGAGGACTTTCAACGGCGTCCCCGTCGCGGCCACCGGCACATCGCCGTCCTGGAGCATCTCCAGCATCTCGCGGGTCGTCTCGACAACTGCCGCTTCCTCGTCGGCTGACAGGCGTCCCTCGAGGCGATCTCTCTCGGCGTAGTTGAGCGCCGGCAGCATCAGCCCGTCGTACACCGCGTCGGCTGGCTGTGCCGCCACGAAGCGATCGACGAGATCGGACGCGTCCGCCTGGTCGCGTGCCAGGACGCGGTGGTAGTAGCTGCTTTCGGCGGTCAGCGCCGGCGCGTCCGAGAGGAGCGTGCCCAGGAGCTCGAGGCCCGGCACGTGCTTGCCGATCACGATGATGCAGACGGTGAGCGGCGTCGCCATCAGGAGTCCGAGCGGTCCCCAGAGCCACGTCCAGAATGCGACCGCCACGAGCAGCGCGACTTCGGAGATGCCCGCGGCGCCGGCGTAGAGCACGGTTTCCAGCACCAGGTTCGTGAACAACTCGAGCGCCGCGTAGAAGCCGGCGACCGCCGCCGGCCTTGCCCATCCGGGGAGTGCGGCCAGCGCCAGCAGGATGGGACCGACGGCCGCGATGACGGGGCCGACATACGGTATGAAGCGCAGCGCGGCGCCGATGGCGGCCCAGAAGAGCGGGTAGGGCACGCCAAGCAGATACAGGCCTGTGCACGCGATCGTGCCGTAGACCACGTTGACCAGCGTCTGCAGGAGAAGCTGCCTGCTCACTCGTTGGCCCGCTTCCTCCATCGCCTTGGTCGTGACCGCCACGCGCCCTCGGCCGAACAGCCCGACCAGGCGATCGCGCAGCGCCTCGCGGTCGAGGAGCATGAAGAGCACGAGCGTCACGACGAGTCCGGCCGTGCTCAACGGTTCGAGGAAGGGACCAAGCCAGTTGATGGCCGAGACGCCGCCCATCGGCTCGGTGGTCACGACGATGGGCTGGGTGGGCGTGCCGCTCTTCGGCCTCGGCGCGCCGAGGTCGCTCGTGATCTGTTCCAGCGTGTTCGAGAGCTTCCGGACGGAGGTCCCGGACTGCGCGGCGCGCACGTCGCCGATCTTCTGGCGGATGTTCGCGCGGTAGCCTGGCAGCTCTTCACCGAGACTCAGCATCTGCCGATAGACACCGTAGCCCGCCAGGCCCAACCCGGTGAAGACCAGCACCACGACCGTGAAGACGGCGGCCGCACGGCCGATCCGCCGCTGGAGCCACGTCACGGGCGGCGTCAGGACGAACGTGATGAGGATCGCGAGGCTGAAGGGCACCAGGACCGGCTTGGGCCCAGTAGAGGACCGCGACCACCAGGACGCAGCCGGCGAACGTAATCCACCCGGTCAGATGGCGCATGGCCGGGGTTCGAGCAAGGGGTGTTCCAACAGAGAGTCGACGGAGTCGGCGGAGTCAACGGAGTCGACGGAGTCGACGGAGTCGCGAGTCAGGAGTCGACGGAGTCGAAAGGCAGTCGGCGGAGTCGAAGGCAGTCGACGGAGTCGAAGGCAGTCGACGGAGTCGAAGGCAGTCGGGGTCGAAGGCAGTCGACGGAGTCGAAGGCAGTCGACGGAGTCGGAGTCGACAAAGTCGAACGGACGGAATCTAGGCAGGCGTTGTGGCCGACAGGCGGGCGGGGTGACAGGAGGGAGGCGGGCGCGAACGCGCCGGCGCAGGTCAGCGCCGACGCGCTCTCGGTTCGGACGCCTCTTCGTCTTCGACCTTGAGGCGGTTGTCGACGGTGGCGGCGCCCAGCGCCCGGGCGAGGATATCCGCACGGCGGCGGTCGAGCGCCGTCCGGACGGTTCCGCGCAGGGTGGCAATGCCGCCGTCCACCTCGACAGCGATCTTGGCGCGGCGGCCGTTGTGCAAGTGGAAGACCGGGATCCTCTTCCACCCGCTCCACGATCAAATCCTGCAGTTCGTCATCGTCGAGTTCGGGCTTCTCCCGCTGAGCGACAAGTGGGTCGAACATCGATCTCCTTCCTTCGTGGGTGTCGTCTAGATTATGACGCCGGAAAGAGCCAATTGGTTGCGTCAAATGGCAGAAATTATGCCACACCGCCCAGTAGGACAGGCGTCTCGCCTGTCTCAGGGCCCCCAGCAGGACAGGCGTCTCGCCTGTCTCGGGGGCTCCCGACCCCCGTCACGGAAGCGAGGTGACCACCGTGCGGACGTCAATCTGAGGCGGCTGTTCGAGGTGCTTCTTGACGGCGCATTGGGCCGCCGCCCGAATGAGCGCCTCGTGGTATTTCTCCGGAAAACCGGCCGGAACCCGGATGTCCAGCCCTATTCGCGACACCAACCCGGTGCCCGGGTCCACCTCCATGGTCTGCCCGATCTCGATGCCCTCGGTCGGGAGCCCCCGGCGCTGGCAGAAGCCCAGCACGTAGATGCCGGCGCACGTGCCGATTGACGCAAGAAAGAGTGCAAACGGGGCCGGTGCAGAGTCGTTGCCGCCGGCGTGGACCGGCTGGTCCGTCCGGACGGTATAGGGGCCGAACTGGGCATCCACCCGGGCGCCTCCCGGGAAACTGATCGTCATCTCCATCGGTCGAGTCCTCCAGGCTGAAACACTGGGCAGAGCTGGCCGCCTTCGCCCGTTGCAGGTGCCCACAGGCTCCGGCGCGGCGTGAGGCGAACCTACTGAGGAGATGCAGCGGCACGCCAAAAGGTGACGGCAGCCTGGACTATGCGCACCTCACGAGTATCCGCCCCAGCCCGGTGCGGCTCATCAGTGTGCCGCACGCCTCGACGACCTCGGCCAGCGGCACCTCCCGGCTGACGATCCGGCCGAGCGCCGGAGGCTTGAGGTCGGCTCCAAGGCGGTTCCAGATCTCCGTCCGCAGGGACATCGGGCAGTTGGCCGAACTGGCACCCAGCAGGCTGACGCCGCGCAGGATGAAGGGAAAGACAGTCCCGTCGAACTCAGGCGCCGCGGCATTGCCCACCGCCGCCACGTTGCCCCACAACCGGGTGGCGCGCAGCACCCCGCCCAGGAGCGGTCCTCCGACGTTGTCGATCGCGCCGCCGAACCGCGCGGCCTCGAGCGGCCGCGATCCGAGTTCCAGTGCCTCGGGCGTTTTCACCTCGTGCGCGCCGAGTTCCTCGAGATACGAAGAATGTTCGGGCCTTCCCGACACGGCCACGACTTGGTACCCGCGCCCAGCCAGCATCGACACCGCGGCCGACCCGACGCCGCCCGTGGCCCCAGTCACGACAATGGGCCCGTGGTCGGGCGACTGGCCGTTCACCTCCATGCGGTGCAGCGCGAGCGCCGCGGTGAAGCCCGCGGTGCCAAGCGCCATAGCCTCCCGAAGGTCGAGGCCGTCGGGCAGGCGCACCACCCAGTCGGCCGGCACGCGCACCACCTGGGCGAAACCGCCGTCGTGCGTTTCGCCCAACCCCATGCCGTTGACCAGCACGCGGTCGCCCGGCCGGTAGCGCGCATCGGACGAGGACACGACGTGCCCTGAGACGTCGATGCCGGCGTCGATAGGGAAGCGCTTGAAGATCGGTGCGCGGCCGGTCACCCCCAGCGCATCCTTGAAGTTGATCCCCGACCACTCTGACCTGATGACGACGTCCCCGGGCGTGAGGTCTTCTTCGCGAATCTCGGTGAGTCGCGCCGTCACCCCGTGGGCTTCGCGGAACACGCGGCAGGCAAGGAAAGGCATGGGGGCATTCTACGACGGCCAAGGGCTCAGGGCCTCGCCTGGCTCGTGGCAGCGTCAATCGCCAATCGCGGATCGTCAATCGCCAATCGCCAATCGCCAATCGCCAATCGGCAATCGTCATTCGGCCAATACTCTCTCGAATCTGGGGTAGCATGCCCCGCCATGGTGCCCTTACGCCTGTTCCTTGCCGTATTGTTCCTCGGGTTTCAGGCCGCCCCGGAAATCCCGCCCGCATGTTCCCGGCAGCCGTACGACGGCAAGGCGGAGGCGATGCCGTGGGCCGACCGTGCGGTGGTCTCGAGCGACGCGCCCCGGCCGGCCGGGCGCGACGTGCTCTGGTACCGCTCGCCGGCCCGGGACTGGTACCAGGCGTTGCCTGTCGGGAACGGCCGCCTCGGCGCGATGGTTTTCGGAGGCGTCGCGGACGAACTCCTCCAGTTGAACGAGGACACGCTATGGGCCGGCGGGCCGGGAGATGTCACGAACCCGGACGCCTTGCCCGCGCTGCCCGAGATTCGCCGGCTGCTGTTCGCCGGCCGGAACGTGGAAGCCACCGAGCTGGCGGGAAAGACGATGATGGGCCGGCCCATGCGCATCCAGTCCTACCAGTCTCTTGGCGAGGCGTATCTTCAGTGCCCTGGCCTCGCGGGCGCCACTGGCTACGTCCGGAGCCTGGACCTCGACACGGGCATCGTCTCCGTCGGCTACACGTCCGGGGGCGTGCAGTACGCGCGGAAGATCTTCGCGTCGGCGCCAGCCAACGCCATCGTCGCGCGCTTCACGGCCAGCCGGTCCGCGGCGCTCGCGTTGAAGATGACGTTCAAGCGTGTGAAGGACGCGACTGCCGTTGCGGATCCGTCGAACCCGCGCGCGATCAGGCTGCAGGGCCGCGTGAACCGCGACGGCGGCGGGAAAGTGGGCCTGTCCTTCAATGCGACGGCGCTCGCGCTGACCGACGGCGGCCGCGTGACGAACACGGGCGGGGTCCTCGAGATCAGCGGCGCGACGTCGGTCACGCTGCTCATCGCCGCGGCCACGAACTACCCCGGGCTGGGCAAGGGTGGCCCGGACGTCTCGATCGATCCGGCGGCGAGGTGCGCGTCCACGCTGGAGGCGATCGCGTCGACGGCGTACGAGGCGCTCGAAGCGGCGCACGTCGCCGACCATCGACGGTATTTCCGTCGCGTCGAACTCGCCCTCGAGGGCAGCGCCGATGCGGACGCATTGCCGACCAACGAGCGCCTGCAGCGTTTCAGGGCCGGCCAGCCGGACCCCGCGCTGGCCGCGCTCTACTTCCAGTTCGGCCGGTACCTGTTGATCGGCAGTTCTCGCCCGGGATCGATGCCCGCCAACCTGCAGGGCATCTGGGCGTGGAAGTTGGACAATCCCTGGAACGCCGACTTTCACACGAACATCAACCTGCAGATGAACTACTGGCTCGCCGAGCCCACGGGGCTGTCCGAGTTGCACCTGCCGCTCATCGATCTCATGGAGAGCCTCGTCGGACCTGGCGGAGTGACCGCGAAGGTTCACTACGGCGCGCGCGGGTGGGTCGTCCATCACCTCACCGACGCCTGGGGCTTCACGCCCCCGGCGGATGGCGTGTGGGGTGTCTGGCCGATGGGCGCCGCGTGGCTGGCGCGGCACCCGTGGGAGCACTACCTCTACACCGGCGACCGCGCGTTCCTGCAGGCGCGCGGGTGGCCGCTCATGAAAGGCGCGGCGCGCTTCGTCCTCGACTTCCTCGTCGAGGCGCCGGCAGGGAGCCCGGTGGCTGGTCGCCTCGTCACCAACCCCTCGCACTCGCCCGAGAACAGCTTCTACCTCGCCGACGGCACAACAAAATCGATGTTCACCTACGGCGCGACGATGGACCTCGAAATCGTGCGCGACTTGCTGGAGAACTGCGTGGAGGCTTCACGCGTCCTGCGCATCGACGCGGCGTTCCGCGCGGAATGCGAGGCAGCGCTGGGCCGGCTGGCGCCCGTTCGGGTGAGCCCGGCCACGGGCCGGATCATGGAATGGGTGGAGGACTACCGGGAGGTTGAACCGAACCACCGGCACACCTCGCACCTCTACGCGCTGCACCCGGCCGCCCAGATCAGCCCGCTTACGACGCCGGCACTCGCGGATGCGGCGCGGAAAACGCTCGAGGCGCGCGGCGACGTCGGCACGGGCTGGAGCCTGGCGTGGAAGGTCTGCTTCTGGACGCGGCTGCTGGACGGCGACCGCGCGCACCGCCTGCTGACGATCCTGCTCGGTGGAAAGACGCTCGACAACCTGTTCGACACGCACCCGCCGTTTCAGATCGACGGCAACCTCGGCGCGACGGCGGCGATCGCCGAGATGCTGGTCCAGAGCCACGCGCGGGAGGCGGGCGCTCCCGTGATTCACCTGCTGCCGGCGCTGCCGCGCGCGTGGCCGGCGGGAGCGGCGAAGGGGCTTCGCGCGCAGGGCGGCTTCGAGGTGGCCGCGACGTGGAAAGACGGCGCGCTCGTGGAGGCGCGAATCCGGTCCGCCCGCGGCGGACCCGTCACCGTCCGTCTCGGGGAGAAGAAAGTGCGAATCGCGACGCGCGCCGGAGGTGAAGTGACATTGGATCAGGCACTTCGCGACGGTGCCGCGAGTTTTGCCCGGAAGGTAGTTGCCTCCGGGCGCCGCAGCGATACAATAAGCGACTCGAACTTGGCTCATTGTTCCCCGCTTACTGCCAGGAGAATTCGCATGGACCGGACAGGTTGGTCTCGCTTGTGGAGCGCGTTTGCCGTCGCGCTCCTGCTCACGGCGCTCGCGCCGTTCGCCCAGGCTCAGGGCGTGACGACGGGTGTGATCACGGGCGTCGTCACCGACGCGCAGGGGGGCGTGGTCCCCGGCGCCACCGTCACAGCGCTCCACCAGCCGTCCGGGACGACGTACGAAGGCGTGACACAGGCGGACGGACGGTTCTTCATCCCGGGCATGCGCGTGGGCGGGCCGTACAAGGTCACCGCGTCGCTCACCGGTTTCGGCAACGAGGCGCAGGAGAACGTCACGGTGCAACTCGGCGTCTCCACCGACCTCAATTTCACGCTGAAGGTTGCCGCGGTCTCCGAAACGGTCGTCGTCACGGCGAGCGAGCTGTTCAGTTCCGCGCGCACCGGCGCCGCCACGTCGCTGAACCGCGAAGAGCTCGCGATCGCTGCCGACCACGGGCGGGAAGATCAACGACATGGCGCGCATGACGCCGCAGGTCAGCGGCAACATGCAGTTCGCCGGCCAGGACAACCGGTTGAACAACATGACGGTGGACGGCTCCTACTTCAACAACTCGTTCGGTCTGCAGGGCGCGCCCGGCGAGCGCACGGGCGTCGCGCCGATCTCCCTCGAGTCGATCGAGCAGGTGCAGGTGAGCGTCGCGCCGTTCGACGTGCGGCAGGGCAACTTCGTCGGCGCGGGCGTGAACACCGTCACGCGCAGCGGGACGAACTCGCTGCGCGCGTCGGCCTACTACCGCATCAAGAACCAGGACTTCGTCGGCACCGACGCGCACGGCAACAAGGTCAACCCCGGCACGTTCGAGGACAAGAACATCGGGGTGTGGGCGGGCGGGCCCGATCCTGAAGAACAAGCTGTTCGTCTTCGGCAACTACGAGGACGAGACCGACACGCGTCCGCTCACGACGCTCGTCGCGAACCAGGGCGGTCAGCCCGTGGGCGGCAACATCACGCGCGTGCTCGCCTCCGACCTGAACAACCTCAGCTCGTTCCTGAAGTCGAAGTTCAACTACGACACGGGTCCCTTCGAGAACATCCCGAAGGAGACGCCGCAGAAGCGGTTCCTGGTCCGCGGCGACTACAACCTGAACAACAGCAACAAGGTCAGCTTCCGCTTCAACCACCTCGACTCGATCACCGACGTGCTCTTGTCGACCTCCTCGTCGCTCGGCAACAGCCGCGCCTCCGGCAACAGCACGACGTTCCTCAGCTTCCAGAACTCGAACTACCAGATCCTGGAGAACATCCGGTCGGGCATCGGCGAGTGGAACGGCGTGTTCGGCGGCAACATGGCCAACAACCTGATCGTCGGCTACACCAAGCAGGACGAGAGCCGCAACTCGCGCGGCGACTTCTTCCCGTTCGTGGACATCCTCGACGGCAGCGGCGTCACGTACACGTCGTTCGGGTCGAACCGTTCACGCCCAACAACGAGCTGCGCTACTACACCTTCCAGCTGCAGGACACTTCACGAAGTTACACCGCGAAGCACTCGCTGACCTTCGGCGGCAGCTTCGAGCAGTATCACTCGGAGAACGTGTTCTACCCGGGCGCGCAGAGCGCGTACGTCTACAACACCTCGCCGACTTCTACACCGACGCCAACGACTTCCTCGCCAACCCGAACCGCGACGGTGTCGCCGGTGAACCTGCGGCGGTTCCAGGTGCGCTACATCAACATCCCCGGCCAGGTGAAGCCGATCCAGCCGCTCGAGGTGCTAGTACACCGGCGCCTACGCGCAGGACGAGTGGCGGCCGCGCCAGAACATGACGGTCACCGCCGGGTTGCGCATGGACATCGCCGGTCTTCGGCGAACACGGCATACGACAACCCGAACGTCGACGCGCTGACGTTCCGCGACGAGACCGGCGCGGCGGTGCAGTACAACACGGGCAAGCTGCCCGACGCCAAGCCGCTGTGGTCGCCCCGCGTCGGCTTCAACTGGGACGTCTCCGGGCGACCAGACGACGCAGGTGCGCGGCGGCACGGGCATGTTCACCGGGCAGCCCGCCTACGTCTGGATCTCCAACCAGATCGGCAACACCGGCATGCTGACCGGCTTCGATCAGTTCGACAACACGCTGATCCGCCCGTTCAACCCGAACCCGGACAGGTACAAGCCGGCCACGGTCACCGGGGCGCCGGCGGCCAGCGTCGACCTCGCGGTCACCGACCCGAACTTCAAGTTCCCGCAGGTGTGGCGCAGCAACATCGCGCTGGACCGCAAGCTGCCGTGGGGGCTGATCGGGACCGTCGAGTACATCTACAACCTGGACGTCAGAACGGCATCTACTACATCAACGCCAACCTGCCGGCCGCGCAGTCGGCGTTCACCGGCGTGGACAACCGCCCGCGCTGGGTTGGACCGTCGTGCTCGGTGCCGTCCGCGGCGGGCTGCATCAACCGGATCAACAACGCGCCCGGCAACCAGGTGACCGAACGCGATCGTCCTGAAGAACCAGGACATCGGCCGGTCCTGGAACTTCGCCACGACGCTGTCCAAGAGCATGCACAACGGGTTGAGCCTCAAGGGCGTCTACAGCTACGGCGAATCGCGGAACACCGTGGACGCCGGCTCGATTGCCGCCGGGTCCTGGACGGCCAACCCGATCTCGTACGACCCGAACAACCCGGCGCTCGGCTTCTCCAGCGCGTCGCCGGGTCACAAGCTGTTCATCCGCGGCTCGTTCGCGCACCAGTTCTTCAGCTTCGGCTCGACGTCGGTGGCGGTCTTCTGGCAGACCAACACGGCGTCGAACACCAGCTACCTGTTCGGCGCCGACCTGAACGGCGACAGCGCGACGGGCAACGACCTGATCTACGTCCCGCGGGACATCTCGGAGATGAACTTCTCCACCTTCACCTCTGGCGGGAAGACGTTCACCGCCGCGGACCAGGCGGCGGCGTTCGACGCGTACATCAAACAGGACTCGTACCTGAGCGAGCACCGGGGCCAGTACGCACAGCGCGGCGCCGTCTTCCTCCCGCGCTACACGCGCGCCGACCTCTCGTTCACCCAGGATGTTTTCGCGAAGGTAAAGGGCCAGCGGCACGGCGGCCAGTTCCGGATCGACATCCTGAACTTCACCAACATGCTGAATCACAACTGGGGCGTCAGCCAGCGCGTGACGCAGACGCAGTTGCTGACAAGCCCGGGGGTGGACGCGGCAGGGCGACCGACATACCGTCTCGCGCTGTTCAACGGCGACCTGGTGCGGCAGTCGTTCCAGCGCAACGCGGGCTTCAGCGACGTCTATAGCTTCATGTTGAGCTTCCGGTTACTCTGTTCAACTGGAGCTAGGAGCTGAGGGGAGTCTAGGGGCTGGGGGCTAGGAAGAACGGAGAAGTTAGAACTGAGAACGGAGAATGACGAGTGACGAGTGGCGATGACGAGCGCGGCAAAATCGCCAATCGCCAATCGCCAATCAGCAATCGTCAATCGCCATTACCGTCCTAGGGGCTAGGAGCGGGCTAGGAGCTGGGGCTGCGGCGGATGGCGCGCGCAATCGCCATTCGTCAATGGTCAATCGGCAGTGCAGGGGCGGCCGGCGCGGATGTGCCGGCCGCCCTTTTTGCCATCGAGTCTGCGGCGTCAGCCGTGTGACACGGGTAACGATCGTCCCGCCCGGCTGCTCTCGATCGCCAGCTCCAGCACCCGCACGACTGCGATTGCCTGCGCGGGGGTGACCGCCAGCGCCGCCTCTCCGAGCACCGCGTCACGGATGTTCTCGTAGTATCGCCGATAGTCGCCGGGCTGCGTCGGCACCGGCTCGCTGGCCACGCCGTCCGCGGTGGGCCGCGCGAGCACGCCCCAGGCCGCGTGCGGCTCTTCCCCCCAGCCCGGAGTCCCCGGCTTCTCACCGCGTCTCAGCGCGTCCTCTTGAGGGTCGAGCCCCTGCTTCGTGTAGCTCCCCGCAGTGCCGCGCAGCACGAAGCGTGGGCCGGGAGCGGCGGCGAGCATGCTCGCCCGCAGCAAGGCGCGCATCCCCGGGTAATGCAGCAACACCTCGAAGGCGTCGTCGGCCGCGACCCCGTCGCGCTCGGTGCGAACGTCGGCCGACACCGAGTCCGGAAGGCCGAAGAGCATGAGCGCCTGGTCCACGAGGTGGGAGCCGAGATCGAAGAGGACTCCGCTGCCCGGTTCAGCACGCTCCCGCCACGCGCCAGGCCGCGGCTCGGGCCGGAAGCGATCGAAGTGCGACTCGAAGAAGACCGGGCGGCCGCACACGTGCCCGGTCAGCAGCCGCTGCACGGTGAGGAAGTCGCCATCCCACCGGCGATTGTGAAAGACGCTGAGGAGTCGGCACGCCCGCTCGGCGACTGCGCAGAGATCCGCCGCCTCCGCCGTAGAAGGGGCCAACGGCTTGTCGACGACCACGTGCCGGCCGGCCTCGAGGCACTGCGCCGCAATGGGCGCGTGAGAGGTGTTCGGCGTCGCGACGACAATCAACTCGAGATCCTCGATGGCGAGGAGCTCGGCGACGCTGCGGACGATCGCGGCGCCCGGACAGGCTTGACGGGCCGTGTCGCCGGACCGCTGGACGACGGCTGCCAGCCGCAGGCCGGGGACCGACTGGATGACCGGGGCGTGGAAGACGCGGCCCGCGGTGCCGAACCCGACGAGGCCGACCGAAATCGTGCCAGCGAGTGAGGCCATGGTCAGTCCGGCTGGCCTGCCTGCGGTTGGTCTTCCTCCGGCTGGTCTTCCTCCGGCAGGTCCATGAACAGCTCGACGTGGCCGCAACTGGGGCACGCGTAGACGTGCAGTGTCCCGCTCGGATCGTAAACCGGCTCGCGCCGGCCGGCCCAATGCCACCGCGGTGCATCCTCCGCGGAAGGGTCCACGTAGCGAAGGGGACTCCGGCACCGAAGGCACTCCAGCACGGGTTCCGGCTTCTCGTCGGCGCGTTCACCTGCCTCCTCGCCCGCCTGCTCCACTGGGTCCTCGAGGCCGCGCCGCTTCAGCTCGGCGCGGATGGTTCGCTGCCCCTCCTCGGTGAATTGATCGAGTTCGGCCGCCGCATCCAGCAATTCCTCGTCGCTCTTCTCGCGCCAGATTCGCTCCGCGTCGTTCATCGGGATCCCCCTGTCCTGGCGATGACGTCGGCGCGCCGGGCACTCGCCACGGCCGCCTTGCCCCAGTTGCATGTTGTATCAGGATTTCGCGCCACGCAGTGGGGAATTGCAGGCCCAGCCGTGGCAGAATACCGCGCATGACGAACTCGGCTCGCGTCGTCGCTATCGCGCTCGTCGCGCTCGGATCGTGGTCCCTGTTTGCGTGCCGCACCGCGCGGCCGGCCGCGCAGTCGGCGCGAAACGCGCTGACCGCGAACGACGCGGCGGTGGACGCGTTGGTCGCGCAGATGACGCTGGACGAGAAGATCGGGCAGATGACGCAGGCCGAGCAGGATGCCCTGCACGATATCGGCGACATCCGGAAGTACTTCCTCGGGTCGCTCCTCAGCGGAGGGAACTCGGACCCGAAGGACGGCAACAGCGTCCAGGCATGGACGGACATGTACGACCGCTACCAGGCCGAGGCGCTCAAGACCCGGCTTGCCATCCCTCTGCTCTACGGGGTGGACGCGGTGCACGGACACAACAACGTGCTCGGAGCCGTGATCTTCCCGCACAACATCGGGCTCGGCTGCACGAGAAACGCCGCCCTCGTCGAAGCCGTCTCGCGCATCACCGCGGAGGAGGTCCGGGCGACCGGCATCAATTGGACGTTCGCGCCCTGCGTCACGGTGCCGCGGGACGAGCGATGGGGGCGTACTTACGAAGGGTACGGCGAATCACCGGACCTGGCCAGGAGCTTCGGCGGGCCGGCCGTCCGCGGATTCCAGGGCGACGACCTGGGCGGCGCCCTGAGCGTCCTCGCCTGTGCCAAGCACTTCGCCGGCGACGGCGGCACCACGTTCGGGACCGGCCTGCAGGAGAAGCCGGGCGGCCCCCGCTCGCCCCTCGACCGGGGCGACACGCGGATGGACGAGCCGACGCTGCGCGCCGTTCACCTGCAGGGCTACGTCACGGCAATCGAGGCGGGCGTCGGCTCCATCATGCCGTCCTACAGCAGCTGGAACGGCGTGAAGTGCTCGGGCAGCCAGCGAGCTCTTGACCGAGAATCCTCAAGGAGCGAGCTGGGCTTCGAGGGTTTCCTCATCTCCGACTACAACGCGCTCGACCAACTGCCCGGCGACCGCAAGGCGCAGACCGAGCAGTCGATCAACGCCGGCATGGACATGGTGATGGTGCCGCAGCGGTATCGTCGAGTTCTTCGAGACGCTCAAGGGGCTGGTCAACGAGGGCCGCGTGCCGATGGCGCGCATCGACGACGCCGTGAAGCGGATCTTGCGGGTGAAGTTCGCGATGCGGCTGATGGATCGAAGCCGTTCGGTCCTCGCGGACCGGAGCCTGCAGGCGCGCTTCGGGTCGGACGAGCACCGCGCGTCGCCCGCGACGCCGTCCGCGCAGTCGCTGGTGCTGCTCAAGAACGACAACGGCGCGCTGCCGCTCGCCAAGAGGCGTCAAGCGGATCCACGTCGCCGGCAAGTCGGCCGACGACATCGGCAACCAGTGCGGCGGCTGGACGATCGACGTGGCAAGGCACGAGCGGGAACGTGACGCCGGGCGGCACCACGATCCTCGCAGGCGATCAAGCGCGCGGTGTCGCCGGCGACGCAGGTCACTTTCGCGAAGGACGGGAGCGGCGCCGCCGGGGCGGACATCGGCGTGGTGGTGATCGGCGAGACGCCATACGCCGAGATGACAGGAGACAGGACGGACCTCGCGCTCGCGCCAGAAGATGTCGCGGCCATCCGGGCAGTCAAGCAGCAGGGCATCCCCGTGGTCGCCGTCCTCGTGTCCGGGCGGCCGATGATCATCGACCAGGTGATCGACCAGGTGGATGCCTTCGTCGCCGCCTGGCTGCCGGGCACCGAGGGCCAAGGCGTCGCGGACGTCCTGTTCGGCGACTACAAGCCGACCGGGAAGCTGTCGCACTCCTGGCCGCGCTCGATGTCCGACGTCCCGGTCAACGTCGGCGATCCCAACTACGCGCCGCTGTTCAAATACGGATACGGATTGACGTATTGAGCAGCCGTCAGCGAGACAGCCGACAGCGGACAGCTTGATTGACGTTCACCGCAGAGACGCCGAGGACGCAGTGGACATTTGCCTATTGAGCGTCTTCTCGGTGGCCTCCGCGCCTCTGCGGTGAAACGGACCTTCCTACTTCTGCGGCGCGTCGTACGTCAGCCCATGTCCGAACGGGAACAGCGTGTCGGCCGCCGGGTAGCCCGGGGCGTCGGGCTGGTTGTCGCGGATTGCCTGGAGCGTCTTTGCCAGCGCGAACGGCAGCTTCCCCCGCGGCGCGAACCGGCCGGTCATCACGTCCATGAGCGCGGCGTCGCTCACGCCGAACCCGGCCAGCATCGCGCCGGCGTTTCTCAGGCCGCTCTCCTCGTCCAGCACGTACGGCTGGCGGAAGTAGATGCAGAGGATGGTGCGCGCGGCGCCCGCCTCGTTCATCACTGCCGTGATGTCGGCCAGCGAAGGTGAGACGCTCCAGGACCGCGAGGCCGCCATCGCCGAGAACGAGAGGTTGTCCGCTTCCCATGGGAACGGCCCGCCGAACCTCAAGCCCCTGTCGAGGTCGCCCGGGTCTTCGGCGCCCCAGGTCTTGCCGGTCAGCGGGTTGCGGTACGCCGCGTTGGCGCCCGTGGCCGGGTCGCTGCTGCCGTATTCGGAGGTCACGTCGCGCGGGTTCGTGACCTCCACGCGGATCACGGCGTAGTCGGCGCCGGCCGCGCTCGCCCGGCGCTCGGCCTTGGCCGCGTCGTAGTCTCCCGTGACCACCGTGTAGCCGCCGTACTCCTCGCCCGACACGACCTTCGCGTTCAAGCCCATCGTGTAGAGCCTGACGCCGCGGGCTGCGGTCGGCTTGGCCAGCGGCAGCACATGGCCGGTTCCGTTCGCCGCGTTCTTCAGGAGGACGATCGACGCACGCTGCGCGTCCAGAGCGTGCGCGCGGAACCGCTCGTTGCCGACGATGGCGTCCGCCCTGGCGGCATCGACGTACGGGTTCTCGAACAGCCCCAGGAGGAGCTGCTCCTTCAGCAGCCGGCCGGCCGCCTCGTTCACGCGTGCCTCGGTCACAAGGCCCCCGCGGACGACGTCGATCACCGCCTGCTTGTCGTGGAACCCGGACAGCACGTCGGTGCCGCTGTTGATCGCCGCTGCCACGCGTTCCGGCACCTTCTTGGCTTCGAGCCCCCAGGCCCGGTCGGTCACGATCCCGGTGTCGGAGTTCACGTAGCCCTTGAACCCGAGCCGGCCGCGAAGCAGGTCCGTCACGATCTGCTTCGAGAAGGCCATGCCCACGGGATCCAGCGTGAGGCCCTGGTACGTGAGGTCGATCGGCACGCCGTAGTACGGCATCACGGCCGACACGCCGGCGTCGATCGCGGCGATGAACGGCTTCAGGTGGTTGGCGAACTGGCCCGCCGGGTACACCTGGTTCTTGCCGAAGGTGAAGTGCGGATCGAGCCCAAGCTCCTGGGGGCCGCCGCCCGGGAAGTGCTTGACCGTCATGGCGACGGCGGTGCGTGGTGTGACCGGGCCGCCCTGGAGCTCGGTGACCAGCGTCTTCATGATGGCCGCCGCGAGGTCCGCGTCCTCGGTGAAGCACTCGTGGACCCGGTACCAGCGCGGCTCGGTGGCGAGATCCGCCATGTAGCCGTAGATGCCGCGCAGCCCGATCGCCTGCCACTCCTGCGCCATCGTCCGCGCGAAGTCGGCAATGAGCGCCATGTCGCGCGTCGCGGCGAGCCCTGCCTCCTTGGGCCATTCCGACATCGAACCGGCCTCGGTGTTGATGCCGAAGCGCGCGTTCCGCTCGTAGTGGTTCCGCGCGTTCGACTTGAACACCACGGGGATGCCCAAACGCGTTCCCTCGGCAAGCTCCTGGATGGCGTTGGTCCACGCGGCCGCCTGGCCGGGAGTGACCTGCTGAAGCGCCGCCCTCGGGTCGCCGCCCCTTGCGTTGTCGCCCGGCCTCGTGGCGTCGCGCGGTCTCGTCCCGCCGCCCCGGCTCCCGGTGTCGCGCGGTCTCGTCGCGTCGGGTGGCCGGCCGCTGCCGCCCCGGCCCCTGCCTTCGAACGCGGCTGGAGTCGCCACCGGGTGGGCGGTGACGACGCTGCGGAAGATGAAGCGGGTCATCTTCTGCTCGCGGATGTAGTCCTCGGCGGGTGCCGTGACGGCCCCGCCCGAGCCGGGGTTGAGCGAGTCGATCAGCATCATCCCGGCTTTTTCCTCGAGGGTCATCTGCGCGACCAGGTCGGCCACGCGCTCGTCGACGCCCAGGCGCCAGTCCTCGTAGCGATCGAGCCGCCCGTTGCCGTTCGCGTCCTTGAAGCGCAGGCCGTCGACGGTCAGCACAGCCTTCGATCGCGCGCCGATGGTTGGCTGAACCGCCCGCGCCGTCGAGTCATCGCCGCGAGGGAAGGCGGGAGTGACGGCGAGCGCCGCGAGCGCGAGACACACTACGAAAGTCAACGAGTGCCGGGCAGGGCTGGGCGACATGAGGTCTCCTTGCGGGCACATGGTAGCGGATTTCAATGGGGCCCGGGCAAGCGGGGAAAGACCTGTTCAATCGTCCTTCCGGCCTTCAGGCCGGTGCCTTGCCGCCGGCCTCCTCGCCAAATGCGCCGAGGTCCTGCGGCAGAAAGGGCGTGAGGCGCTCCCAGGCGACCGTGCGACGGATAGCCTCGACCTGTGGAACCGGTTCGCTGTACCCGAGTTCCAGGCGGATGCGGCTGGAATCCGCATCCCAGTGCTGCGCGAGGTTGCCGGGCACACGCAGGTCCGGCGAAGCGGACGCATCGGGCACGACGTCAATCCGGCCGCGCCAGCCGGCCGCGCGGGCGACACGCTCCGTCCATTGCAGCTCGGTGAGGCCTTCCGGTTCGGCGACGTTGTAGACGCGGCGGGCGGCCTCGCCTCGGGTGGCAGCGAGGACGATGGCGGCGGCGACGTTGTCAACGTAACCGCGCGGGCTTCGCCAGCTCGCGAGACTCTCGGGCAGTGCGATCGAGGATGCGTGGTCGTCCATGCGCGCCAGGAGGGGCCGCAGCCGATGGAGGTGGTCGCCCGGGCCGTAGATCATGGGCAGGCGAAGGACGGTCGAGGGCAGTTCCGGGTCGTTGGCCACCGCGCGTTCCACCGCCAGCTTGTTGTAGCGTTCGTCCAGCCAGGGAAAGACAGACATCAGGCGCTGGATCTGGCTGGCCGGGTAGGTCTCTGCGGTGGTGCGCACTGCCGAGTCCTCCGTGAGCGGCGTGGGCTGAAGATCGCCCGGCTCGAGGCCGTGGAGGATCGAGGATGCGCGGTACACGTCCATGCTGCTTGCGACGACCACTCGCGCGGCGACGCCGCGGAAGACACGCATGAGGGCCGCAGCGTGGCGGCCCGACGCGGCAATCAGGTCGATGACGACCTCCGGCCGAGTAACGCGGAGATGGTGGCGCTGCGCGTCGAGATCGTGACGGTCGCCAGCGATCGTCCGCACGCCGGCCGGCGCCGGGAGGGTACCGCGGTGGAAGACCATGACGTCGTGGCCGGCGTCCCTCAGCTGCGAGACGACCGGTGTGCCGACGAAGCCGGTGCCGCCGAGGACCAGGACGCACATCGCGGTTCACCTGCGGCGGCGAAGCAGTAGCCTCGCCCTACAGCGGGCCAACTCGCCCCGCCGGAATGCAATTCGTGGTCCCCGGTTCGACGCCTTCGCCTCTTGCGCCTATTCGCGCAGGCTGATGGTGCCGCGGAACGTCTCGAGCTCGAGGTGGGCGGTGCCGCTGCCGAGGACGAAGGTGAATCGTTTGCGCTGGCCTCCCGCCTCGGGCGTCTTGACCGGATACGCCGAGCGGAACTGGCCGTCGAAGGCGCGCACGGAGACCGCCGCACTCGGGTCGCGCCCGAGCGACACGTCGATGTCGCCGGTGTGGGTCGCGAACTGGTACCGCCCCGAGGGGTTCATCGGCCCGTTCCAGCTGATGTCGCCGCCGACGGTGCCGACCTCCACCGACGCCGACCGCACCGCCTCGAGCGTGGCGGCGCCGTTGACCGTCGACGCAACGAGCTCGCCATCGAAACCCACCACCCGGATCCCGTTGTTGACGGCCGTCAGCGTCGCGCGGCCCGCCGCCTTCTCGAGCGTCACGTCGCCCTCGATCGTCTTCAGCGAGATCGCGCCGGCCGTTCCGGTCACGTGCACGTCGCCGCGCACCGTGTCCACGGAGACGTCCGCCCGTGAGCCGGTCACCGACACGTCGACGTACGTGCCGGAGACCGACAGCGCCATCCATGATGGCACGTCGATGGTGAGATCGATGGCGTGCGGCGAGCCCACCTTCGCCCTCGCCCGGATCGCCAGCGTCGAGCCGTCGATGCGGGCGTCGATCGTGTCGGTTGTGAAATGCGTGGCGCGCAGTCGCACGCGGTCCTGTTCCCACGCGTGCACGATCACCTCGCCGCCGAAGAGCCGCACATCCAGCCGCGTGCCGGGCCGCACGGCGAACGAGCGGTTGAACTCCGCGCCAGCCGCGCTGCGAGCCGCGAACAGGCCGCCGGCGCACGCGATGAGGATGATCGCCGCGGCGGTGCGTCGCGGCTGCAGAAGGCGCGTCGCCATCTCAGTTCGTCCCTTCGGCTGCCAGCGTGACCGCCTGGCGCAGGACCTCGAGCTTCCGCTCGCGCGTCGCGGCAAGACGTGTGGCCAGGTGGGCATCTCCTGGTGTGTCGGTCAGCGCCTCCCGGTAGTTGGCGATCGCGACGTCGAGCGTCGCAAGGTTGTCCTCGAGCACCTCCACCACCCGGGGATCGTGAGTCAGGCGGACTCGGGCCTCGCGCTCGAGCGCGGCGACGACGCGATCGTACTCCTGGTCGGAGGCCGTCCGGCGGATCCCGACCGCGACTGCGGAATCCCCGTTCTTGGCGTGACGGTCGCCGGCCGGCCGATGCCCGAGCCAGAGGGCGGCCACGACGAGGAGCGCGAGGAGCGCGCCGGCCGTCGCGAGCCGCGGAAGCAGGCGACCGCCTCCAAACGCCAGCCACAGGCTGCCCTCGGCCTTCTCGCGGCGCGTGAGGCGGCTTTCGACGCCCGGCCAGAGGTCGCGTGATGGAACGGAGTCGACGTTCAACGCTGGGGCCTCGGCCACCAGCCGCCGCAGTTCGGTCACCACGCCGGCACACTCCGCGCACCCCCGGAGGTGGTCCTCCAGCGCACGACGCTGCCGCGTCGAGAGTTCGCCGTCCACGTACTCGGACAGCCGCTCGGTCCACGGATCCGGTTCCAGCCCGCAAGGTCTCATTCGCATGTTCCAGTCAGAGAACGCACGTGGAAGGAGCCGCCCACGCGGTCGGGTTCCCGTTTCCGTTCTCCGTTCTCCGTTCTACGTTCTTCGTTCCGATCGCTCATGGCTCGCACCCATGGGGCGTCTTCTCCGCCAGGTATCGCCGCAGCACCATCCGCGCGCGGTGCAGCTGTCCCTTCGAGGTGCCCGTGGTGATGCCGACGAGCTTCCCGATTTCCCGGTGCTTGTACCCTTCCACGTCGTGGAGGATGAAGATCTGGCGCGCGCCGTCTGGCAGGCGCTCGACCGCCGCTGCCAGATCGACGGCGAGGGGTGTATCCGCGGGTGACACGGGCATGTTCGCGACGATCGTCTCGTCATCGATCCGCCGCCATGCGTTCGAACCCTTCCGCCGGTCCTCCACGATCACGTTCACCGCCAATCGGTAGAGCCAGGTGCCGAACCGCGATTCCGCCCGGAAGGTGTGCAGCTTCTGCCAGGCGCGCACGAAGACATCCTGTGTGAGGTCGTCGGCCGCGGTGTCCCCGGCCATCCGGCGCGCCAGGCCATGGATTCGCGACACGTGCCGCCGGTACAAGCGCTCGAACGCGTCGCGGTCCCCGTCGCGGGCTTGCGCGGCGTCGATCGCCTCGTCCTCGGCGGACGTGTCTGCGGTCCCTTGCTGCGTCAGTCGCGCCTCGCTATTCCCCTTGCGTTCTACGGTTCCAGGTTCTACGTTCTAACTTCTACGTTCCACGTTCTCCGTTGACGGCCACGTATTTCTACGTCTCCTTAGATGGTCAACCCCGGCCAGCGGGTTGGCATGGGTCCCAACCTTTTTCGCCATCACGCCCATCTAACCTCGTGAAGACCGGCCAAGGCCGGGCTCGAGACGTCACCGGCCGCCCGAGCGGGTTTGAAACCACGCGGAGAAGGATCATCACGCCATGCACAACTACAAGACGATGATAGGCGCGTTCCTGGCGCTCGCTGCCGCAGCGGTGGCTTCGGGGCAGGCGGGAAGCCGCGGGTCGGCCGCCGCCGAGATCAGGGGCGAATGGACGGCGCAAATCCGCGAGGACAAGGCGCAGCTTCAACTCCACACCTCGGACCTCGGGTCGAACACGGAGCGCGAGAACCGCGACTGGAACTTCGGCCGTTCCTACCCGCTGTCCGAGCTGGTCGGCCTCCCAGCCGGCGGCGAGCGGCTGACAGGCGAAGGCATCAGCTTCGACCTGCGGCGCGACGCGGGCAGCCTGCACTTCCGCGGGGCGTTTCGTGATGGCCGCGGCGCCGGGCTGTTCTCCTTCGAGCCTCGGGGAGCCTACGTCGCCGACATGAAGGCCATTGGCTACACCATCCAGGACGCGTCTGCCCGTGAGTTGTTCCG
The DNA here is from genome assembly GCA_963724775.1 of uncultured Acidobacteriota bacterium. Lineage (GTDB taxonomy): Bacteria > Acidobacteriota > Vicinamibacteria > Vicinamibacterales > Fen-181 > CAVRWB01. The sequence goes on along the minus strand of CAVRWB010000001.1, from coordinate 153,069 downwards.
GATGACCACGTTCGACGTCGGGCCGCGGTTCGTCCGGGAGCTCGAGCAGCTGGGCTACAAGAACGTGCCGCTCGAGACCCTGATCCGCATGCGGACGCACGGCGCCGACACGCCGTACATCACGGACCTGCGAAGCCTCGGGTTCCGCGACTTGCCGCTCGACACGGTGATCCGCGCCCGCGACCACGGTGTCACCAAGGCGTACATCACCGGGATGCAGGCGGCGGGGCACAAGGGCCTGTCGATCGAGGATCTCGTCCGGGCGCGCGATCACGGCGTCACGCCCGAGTTCGTGGCGGAGATGCAGGCGGCCGGTTACCCGAACCTTCCGATGGAGCAACTCGTGCGGGCGCGGGACCACGGCGTGTCGAAAGCTTACTTGTCGGAGCTGCAGGCGGCGGGATACAAGGGGCTGTCGCTCGACGAGCTGATCGAGGCGCGCGACCACGGCGTGACGCCGGAGTTCACACGCGAGTTCCGGCAGTTGGGATACGAGCAGCCGACGCTGCAGGAGTTGCGGCGGCTGCGCGATCATGGCGTGACGCCGGAGTACATTCGTGAGATGCGGCAACTCGGCTACGACAAGCTCGCCCTCGACGAGCTCGTGAGGCTGCGGGATCGCGGCATCACGCCGTCGTTCGTCAAGGACCTCGCGGGCCGTGGCTACAAGCAACTGTCCACCGAGGCGCTCGTCAACCTTCGCGATCACGGCGTCAGCGGCGGCTACATCGACGACCTCGCCGCGCTCGGCTACAAGAACCTGCCGCCCGAGACCCTGGTTCGTCTCCGTGACCACGGCGTGACGCCGAGCTTCATCCGCCGGGCCAAGGAGCAGGGTTACCCGACCGCCACGCCCGAACAACTGGTACGCCTGCGCTCCAGCGGCATCGTGCGCGACTGATGCTTCCTGCGAGAAGTGCAGAAGTGCAGGGTGTGGGATGTGCCCACCCCTGCACGTTTGCACCTGCAGTTTTTGCACCCTGCACTCTTTGCACCTTGCACTCTTGCACCCGTTCAGCTTCTTACAGCCCTGTAAGTCCCGCGCGCAAACTGCAATAGCTCAGCGGCGACCTCTGCTGAAGATCTCCTCCTGAAAAGTCCCCATCGCCTCGGGGCTCGGATCCTGCACAGGCTGACGTGTCGCATTGCCCGGGAGCCTCGCTGATGTCTTCCTGGCGGCGTCTCTGTTCCGCCCCCTTCAACGCACACAGATCGCCGGTACCTCACGCCCGGCGGGCGCGCGCGCCGATTCGCGCCCCGCCAGGCATGACGGCCACCGGCTGCAGGTGAAGCATGGGTCTTCTCTCTAGCCGGTACCGCGCGTTCGCGCTCGTTCTCGCCGGGCTCGCCGTCAGCCTCGTCGCCCGCACATCGCCCGCACAGACGACCGTCGTGGTCAACCCGAAGACACTCACGTTCACGCCATCCGCCGACCAATCCGCGGTGCTCTCCGACGGGCGGCCCGCCGTCGATCACTACAACTTCAACGTGTACTCGGTGGGAGCGGCGCAGCCTTTTCAGAGCACGAACATCGGCAAGCCGGCGCCCGCCTCCGACGGCCTCATTCACTACGATTTCTCGGCCGCCATCTCCGCCTGGCCCCTGCCCGGGGGGAACTACGAAGGGCGGGTGGCAGCGGTGGGCCCGATGGGCACCGCCACCAGCGCGGTGTCCAACCCCTTCACCTTCTCGTCGTGCACCTTCGCGTTGTCGGGCACGGCCGCCTCGCTGCCGGCGGCCGGCGGCGGCACGCAGGTGAGCGTCACCACGTCGACGGGCTGCGCGTGGGCCGCGGCATCGAACGTCTCCTGGGTGGCCATCAGCCCGACCAGCGCGACCGGTAATGGAACCGTGGTGGCGACGGTCGCGGCCAACACCGCGACGGCCTCCCGGGTGGCCACGCTGACCGTGGCGGGCCAGGCATTTACGATCAACGAGGCCGGCACGGCGGTCCTCGCGGCGCCTTCCACGCCCGCGTCGCCGTCGCCTGCCGCGGGCGCGACGGCCGTCGCCACGACGCCCACGCTCACGTGGACCTCGTCGGGAGCCACGGGCTACAGCGTCGCGTTCGGGACGGCGAATCCGCCGCCGCAGGCGGCCACGGGTCTCGGCGCCGCCTCGTACGCGCCGGGCGCGCTCAGCGCCGGCGTCACGTACTACTGGCGAGTGACGGCGAGCAACAGCGGCGGCTCGACGACCGGGCCGGTCTGGTCGTTCACGACCGCGTCCGCGACGGTTCCGCCCTCGTCGACGCTTCCGTCGCCGTGGCGGAACCAGGATGTCGGCGCCGTGGGCCTGGCGGGGTCCGCTTCCGCCTCGAGCGGCACGTTCACCGTGAGCGGCAGCGGTGCCGACATCTGGGGTTCAACCGACGCCTTCCAGTACGTCAGCCAGCCGGTGTCGGGCAACATCCAGATCGTCGCGCGGATGAGGGGCGAGCAGAACACGAACCAGTATGCGAAGGCGGGCGTCATGCTCCGCGAAGCGCTCACGGCGAACGCGGCCCACGTCATCCTCGACGTCCTGCCCAGCGGCGAGATCGAGTTCATGACGCGATCGACGGCCGGCGCGACCACGACGCACCTCGCGGCGGCGACGCAGGCACCGCCCGCGTGGCTGAAGCTGACGCGGGTCGGCGGCACGGTGACGGGATCGGTGTCCGCCGACGGCACCACCTGGCGCACGGTCGGCAGCACGACGGTGACCATGGCGGCGAGCGCGACCGTGGGGCTGGCGGTTACGAGCCACAACACGTCGCTTCGCAACACCGCGACGTTCGACAGCGTGGCCGTGACGGTGCCCGCGACCTCGGGCGTGCCCGCCGGCTGGAGCAGCCAGGACATTGGAAGCGTCGGACTCTCGGGTTCGATGGCTTACAGCGGCGGAGTCTTCACCGTCGTCGGGTCGGGTGCGGACATCTGGGGCACCGCGGACGCGTTCCGATACGCCTACCGAACGCTCGCGGGCGACGGGCAGATCGTCGCGCGCGTGACGGCGGTGCAGAACACGAACGGCTACGCCAAGGCGGGCGTGATGCTGCGCGCCGGCCTGGCCGCGGGGGATGCGCACGTCATCCTCGACCTCCTCCCGAGCGGCAGCGTGGAGTTCATGAAGCGCTCGGCGACAGGGGCGAGCACGTCCTACCTGGCGGGTGGCACGCAGGCGGCGCCGTGCTGGCTGCGCCTCGTCAGGGTGGGCTCCACGGTCACCGCGTCGATCTCGGCGGACGGTGCGACGTGGCGAACTGTCGGCAGCACGACTGTCGGCTTTGGAAGCGCCTACGTGGGCCTCGGCGTGACGAGCCACAACACGACGCTGAGGAACACGTCGACGTTCGACAATGTCACGGTGAGGTGACGCTTGGTGCAAGGGTGCAACGACGACAGTCTTCGCGGGTCTGCTCGCGTCGGCAGGTGCAAGGGTGCAAGGTGCAAGGGGCCGCATCGGCACTCAGCACCAGCACTGAGCGCTACATGTGATCAGATCGGCGGTCTCGATCGGCGAGCGGGCCATGCAAGGCCAGAGATATGGCCCGGTTGCCGAAGCGATCTGACGAAGCGGGACCGGCTGGCTTACTTCACGTGAGCGGCCAGCCAGTCCTCGATCGATAGAACTCGTCCATAGCTTCCGTTGATCGCGGCGAGCGCCGTGGTGTGGACCATCTCTGCGGGCGCCGTCCGGCCGCCATACGTGAGCGGCCGGGTGGCGCACGCCTCCGCGATCACCGTCACGTCGAATCCCAGGTCGGTCGCCGCGCGCGCCGCCGCCTCCACGCACATGTGCGTCTGCATCCCGATGATGACCAGCGACGTGACCTTCTGCTGCCGCAGGTAGTCGAGCAGGCCGGTCTCGCGAAAGCTGTTGGCGTAGTGCTTGGTGATGATCGTCTCGCCCGGCGCCGGCGCGACCTCGTCGCGGATCCTGTACTGCGCGTCGGTCGGCTGGCCATCGACGAATTGCATCGTCTTCGAGGCGTGCCGGACGTGGATGACGGGCAGCTTCCGGGCGCGGAACACGTCCAGGACGCGGCGGGCCTGCTCCGCCGCCGGAACGCTGCCGGTGAGCGGCAGGGTGCCTTTCTCGAAGTAGAAGTTCTGGATGTCGATGACGAGGAGCGCGGTTTCCGGTCCCATGGCAGCCTTCCTGGTCGCCTGAGAGGTGTGACCGTGGCCGGCCGCGATGGCGGCTGCCAGGAGAAACAGGGTCGGCATGAGCTGCAACATCCGCTGATTCTATCCCCGTCGCCGCAAACTTTTCGGCGCGGCTGACGTCAAATCAGACGTGCCTATGGCCACCATGGCTCGACGTCTGCCTTCCTGCACGTCTCGCGTCATCTTCACGACTTCATTGGTCCTCTTTGCGAGCTTCGCCGCGTCGGGCTGCACGCGCTCGAACGCCGCGGCGGCGAGCCCGCCCGGTGGCGGTGCGCGAGCCGACGCCGTGGTGCAGCGGAAAGAGTTCGTCAGCACCATCCGTGTCCACGGCACCGTGGAGGCGGTGCGGTCCTGGGTGGTCGCAGCGCCTCGACTCACGGGGAGCGCGGCCGCCACGCTCGTCGTCACCAAGCTGGCACCCGCGGGCACGCAGGTGAAGAAGGGCGATCTGCTCGTCGAGTTCGATCGGCAGGGGCAGCTGAAGATCGCGCAGGACCGGCGATCGGACTACCTCGACCTTGTCGCGCAGATCCACAAGAAAGAGGCGGAGCAGGACATCGCCCGCGCGCGCGACGAGACGGAGCTCAAGCAGGCCGAGCGCGACGTCGAACGGGCGAAGCTCGAGATCCTCAAGAACGAGATGCTGTCGCGCATCGCCGCCGAGAAGAACGACCAGGCGCTCGAGGAGGCCCAGGCGACGCTGACCCAGCTGCGGGAGACCTTCGATCTCAAGCGCCGGTCTGCGAAGGCCGACATTCGGATCCTCGAGATCCAGCGGGATCGGGCGCTCGCGGCCGCCCGCCATGCCGAGTCCAACGCCACGAAGATGGCCATCGTGGCGCCGCTCGACGGCCTCGCCGTCCGGAAGACGACCTGGAAGAACGGCACGATGGGCGAAGTGCAGGAAGGCGAGGAGGTGCGGCCGGGCGTACCGATCCTCGAGGTGGTGGGCCGGGCCGGCATGCAGGTGCGGGCCCGCATCAACCAGGCCGATGGCCACCTGATGCGTGCGGGCATGCCCGCCGTGGTGCATCTCGACGCCTATCCGGGCCTCTCGCTCCCCGGACGGCTGGAGCAGCTCACACCAGTCGCTGGCATGAGCGACCTGTCGCCCCGGGTGCGGTTCTTCGTCGGCATCATCAGCGTGGCCAGCGACGAGCCCCGGCTGATGCCCGACCTGTCCTCGGGCGTGGACGTCGAGCTGGCGCGCGTCACGGGCGCGCTGGTCGTTCCGCGCGATGCGCTGCGGCGCGAGGGCGAGCGCTGGTTCGTGGTCGCGCCGGACGGGCAGCGCCACCAGGTGCAGGCCGGTCCCATGAACGACCTCGAGGCGGTCATCCAGTCGGGCGTTGCGGAGGGCAGCCGGGTGGCGCGCCACGCCGCGAATCTGGAGGTTCGCGCCACACCTCCTTCAGGTGTGAAGCACACGAGACGTGTGGCGCAAAGCTCCAGCTTTGCCCCACGCCCCGGAGGTGTGTCGTGAAGCGCCACGCCTCTCGACGCTGGTGGGCTGCTGGTGTCGTCGTCCTCGCGCTTGCGGCGGCGGCAGGCGGGTGGTCGCTGTACCGGCAGTACAAGGAGGTCTCGGGCATCCCGGTCGTCACCGTCTCGCGTGGGGTCTTCGTGGACGAGGTGAAACTGCGCGGCGACATTCGCCCCCTCCGCACGCTCACCGTGAATGCGCCGATGTCGGCCTCGTCAGCGGGCGACCTCCGGATCGTCAAGCTGGTGAAGAACGGGAATACCGTCAAGAAGGGCGAGTTGATCGCTCAGTTCGACGTGACGACGCTTCAGCGAACGCTGGACGAGAAGCGGTCCGAGCTACGACAAGCGGAGGCCGAGATCAACCGGCTCCAGGGCGAGAACAGGATCCGCGAGGAGCAGGACGTCACAGACGTCGCCAAGGCGCAGTACGACGTGGAGCGAGCGAAGCTGGACGTGAGCACCGAGGATTTGATTCCCCGGGTCGACGCGGAGAAGTTCAAGCTGACCCTCGCTGACGCCAGGCAGAAGCAGGCCGAGACGCAGACCAAGCTCGATGCCGACAAGCGCGCGGCGGCCGCCGACGTCGACAGCCGGCGGCAGAAACGGGACAAGGCCGCGCTGGAGGTCGCCAAGGCGGAGGGCGACCTGGCGGCCCTCACCGTGGTCGCGCCGGGCGACGGAACGGTCAGCATCCTCAACAACTGGCGCTCCGGCGGCCCGTTCAGCCGCGGGCGCGAGTTCCGCGAAGGCGACCGCGCGTGGCCGGGCGCGGCCATCGCGGAGGTTCCGGACCTGACGACGGTGGAGGTGGTGGCGAACGTGGACGAGGCCGAGCGGGGTCGCGTGCGCGAGGGGCAGGGGGCGACGATCCGCGTGGACGCGCTGCCCGACAAGGACCTGGCGGCGCACGTCGAGAACATCGGCACGCTGGCCAAGGTCGTCTTCGACGGCTGGCCCCCGGTGAAGCAGTTCGAGATCCGCCTGCGCCTCAAGGAGCCCGACCCGCGCCTCAAGAGCGGCATGAGCGCGATGGCCAACGTCGCCACCGATCGCCTCGAGCGACAGCTGATGCTGCCGGCGAAGGCGGTCTTCCAGAAAGCGGGACGCCAGGTGGTGTATGCGCGAAGCGGGCTGGGGTGGGAGGAGCGGTCCATCGTGACGGGGAGGCGTAACGCCGAGTCGGTGCTCGTCACGTCGGGGATCGTCGAGGGCGATCGCGTCGCCCTCCAAGACCCGATGCCGGCGCGGGAGGAGGGAGGCAAGCGATGAAGAAGCGCCTGCTGCTCGTCGGCGTGCCGGCCATCCTGATCGCGGTCGCCAGCGTGTCGGCACTGCAGATGTGGCGCCCGGGCCAGGCCGACCTGCCGACCGTGCGGGTGGTGCGGGGGAACCTGGATTTGAGCGTCCACACCACGGGTGAACTGCGCTCGGGGAAATCCGCGATGGTCGTCGCGCCCTCGGTCGCCGGAACTCTGCAGATCGTTCGCCTCGCTGCTGCGGGCGCCAACCTGAAGCCGAACGACGTCGTCGTCGAGTTCGATCCGAGCGAACAGGAGTTCAGCCTCGAGCAGAGCCGCTCGGAGCTCGAGCAGGCCGAGCAGGAACTGGTGCGCTCGAAGGCCGAGTCTGACGTGCAGGCGGCGCAGGACCGGGTGGCCCTGCTGAAGGCACGGTTCGCCGTCCGCCGCGCCGAACTCGACCTCGGCGCCCGCGAGCTGCTCGGCGCCGTCGACGTGCGGAAGAAGGAGCTGACGCTCGAGGAGTCGCAGCGGCGGCTGGTGCAGTTGGAGCAGGACGTGAAGTCGAAGGGAACGAGCAGCCGCGCCGGGCTGGCGGTCCTCGAGGCGCGCCGCGACAAGGCCAGCCTGGCGATGGCGACCGCGCGGCAGAACATCGAGAACATGACGGTGCGCACGCCAATCGAGGGCGTGGTCGTGCTCAAGCAGAACGCCGATGCGTCCGGCGGGATGTATTTCTCCGGCATGTCGCTTCCCGAGTACCGCGTGGGCGACATGGTGTGGACGGGCCGGATGATCGCGGAGGTCCTGGACGTGCGCGGCCTCGAGCTGCAGGCCAAGGTCAACGAGGCCGACCGCGCCAATTTGAACGTCGGCCAGGCGGCGGACGTTCGAGTGGACGGCCTGCCCGGCGGCGTCTTCGCGGGGACCATCACGAGCATCAGCGGCGCCGCCGCGCGGGGCTTCTTCTTCGAAAACGACTCCAGGCGCAAGTTCGACACGACGCTGCAGATCGCGAAGCCTGACGAGCGGTTGCGGCCCGGGCTGTCGGCCGACGTGGTGATCTCCGGGCAGAAACTGAACGGCGTGCTGTTCGTGTCACGCCAGGCCCTGTTCGAGAAGGACGGGAAACCCGTCGTCTATGCGCGCGCGGGCGGAGGGTTCGAGCCGAAGCCGGTGAAGATCAAGGTCCGGTCCGAGAGCCGCGCGGTCATCGAGGGCCTCGCCGAGGGGACCGAGGTCGCCCTCGTCGATCCGGAGGCGGACACCAAGGCGGCGCGGAAGACGGCGGGCCCGGCGGCGCCGGCGGCCCAGGGAGGGCGCAAATGACCGCCGAACGGCTGTTCCAGGCGATGCCGGATCTCAGGCTCGGCCTCGAGAACCTGCGCGTGCACAAGCTGCGGTCGCTGCTCACGATGCTGGGGATGATCTTCGGCGTTGCGGCCGTCGTGTCCATGATGTCGATCGGCGCGGGCGCGCAGCAGCAGGTGATGGCGTTCATCGAGGACCTTGGCGTCCGGAACCTGATCGTCGAGGCTCGCGAGGCGGGAGACGAGCAGACGCTCAATCGCGTCCGCAAGCTCTCCGCGGGGTTGTCGTTCCAGGACCTGCGCGTCATCCGCGCGAACGTGGACCGGGTCGCCGCGTCCACGGCGCGCAAGCGAATCACGCCGACCAAGGTCCTGCCGAAGCCGATGGGTGAATCTCCGACGATCTACGGCGTGGAGCCGGCCTACCAGGCGATCGCACGGCTCCGGTTGACCGAGGGCCGGTTCTTCGATGCCGACGAGAACGAGCGGGCGACTCCCGTCTGCGTCCTGGGACAGGCGGCCCGGGCGAGCCTGTTCGGCACCGCCGCGGCGATTGGCGAGTACGTGAAGGCCAACGAGCAGTGGTACCACGTCATCGGCGTCGCAGACACGCAGGTGACCGCGCAGGCAGACGTTGCGGGCATTCCCGCCCAGGACCGGAACAACCTGGTGTACGTCCCGCTACAGGCGGCGCTCCTGCGCACCGAGGACGCGTATTCGTACCTGAAGGACGAGATCGACGGCATCTACCTGCAGCTGGAGCCCGCGGCGGACCCGGTTTCGACGGCATCAGTCGTCCGCGGCATCCTCAATGCCGCGCACCGCAACGCCGACGACTTCTCGCTGGTTGTACCGGCCGAACTGCTGGAGCAGCAGCGGCGGACGCAGCGGGTGTTCGACATGGTGATGGTGGCGCTGGCGTCGATCTCGCTGCTCGTTGGCGGGATCGGCATCATGAACATCATGCTGGCCACGATCCTCGAACGGACGCGCGAGATCGGCACGCGCCGCGCGGTGGGCGCCCGGCGAGGCGACATCGTCCGGCAGTTCCTCGTGGAGACCATCCTGATCTCGCTGGTCGGCGGGTTCCTGGGGATCGCGTTCGGCGCCGGCATGTCGCGCCTGATTGCCTGGCTCGCCGGCTGGTCGACGATCGTCACGCCCGCCTCGATCTTGCTCGCCTTCGTCGTGTCCGTCTCGGTGGGGCTCGTCTTCGGTGTCTACCCCGCGATGAAGGCCGCGCGCCTGAACCCGGTGGAAGCGCTCCACTCCGAGTGATCCCATCTGAGTGCCATCCGAGCGACGCCACCCAAGTGACCCCACCTTGACAGGGCGGGCCGGCTGAGCCAATCTGGTTGAGGTACCCAGTTCCACACCCACGTGGCATGCCGTCCGGGCGTCGCCCGCCTTCATTCCGGAGGCGGCCGTGGCGCCGCGGTCCCGCATGCCTGCCCCCAAAGGTGGGCGCCCCATGAACAGAGTCACCCGTTCGCTCCTGGTCGTCGCGGCGATGGCCAGCGCCAACGCCGCCCTCGCCCAATCGCTTCCCACGAGTCAACCCAACTACCTCCAGATCTACCGTGAGGAAGTGAAAGTCGGCCGCGCTGCCGAACACGAGAAGGTCGAAGCCGGCTGGCCGGCGGCGTACGAGAAGGCGAAGAGTCCGTACACCTATATCGCGCTGACGTCGATGACCGGGCCCGGCGAAGCCTGGTTCATCTCGCCGTTCGAGTCGCACGCGGCCATGGCCGACTCGATGACGCGCGAGGACGAGCCGTCGCTCGCGGCGTCCCTCGGCCGGCTGCAGCGCGCCGACGCCGAGGTCATCAACGGGTTCCGATCGATCTGGGCGAGGGGCCGCAAGGACCTGAGTTACGGCGCCTACCCCGAAACGGCGAAGCAGCGCTTCTACGAGATCACGATCTTCCGCGTGCGGCCCGGTCACGAGCAGGGCTTCGAGACTGCGGCGAAGGCGTACGGCGCAGCGGCCAAGCGCGGGGCGCCCGACACCAGCTACCGTGTCTACGAGGTGATGGCCGGACTGCCGAGCCCGACCTACCTCGTGTTCTCGTCGGTGACGTCGTACGGCGCGTTCGACAAGGCCCAGGCCGACGACGCGGCGACGATGAAAGCGGCGACCGACGAGGAGCGCACGACGCTCGGGAAGTTCATGGCGGACGGCGTGATCAATACCGAGACGATCCGCTTCCGGCTCAATCCGGCCATGAGCTACGTGACGCAGGACGTCCGCGCGCAGGATCCGGCGTTCTGGAGCCCCAAGCCGGCGGCGGCGACGGCATCGGCCAAGCCGGCGTCAAAACCCGCCGTCAAGCCGGCCTCCCAGCCCAAGAAGTAACGGATGGGGTCACATCTTGAAGCGTGCAATTTGCGATAATTCAAGATGTGACCCCAGTGCACCGCGCCGGGCTGCCAGCGACCGTGGTGTGGGCGATTGCCCTGCTCGCCGCCGGCCCCTCTGCCCAACAGCCTCCGCAACCGCCTCCGCTCTCGTCGCTGCCGTTGCGGTTGACGGGCGTGATGGTGGACGACAAGTCCCCGGCCAACTCCTCGTGTTTCGTCCGCTGCCTCAGAAGCGATGAGCGCCACGGCGCGCTGCGTGTCGGCGACGAGGCGTGCGGCATCGCCGAGATCAAGGAGATCCACTCCGACGGGCTGGTGATCAGAAACCTCCAGGCAGACCGCGTGGAGTTCCTGGCGTTTCCCGTGCAAGCGACGAGGCCGCCCGCCGCGACAGAACCGCAGACCGCCGCCCCGGCGAAGGCCGCGCCGCCGCCGGCGAGCAGCGAGACGGTTACCGTCGACATCCCGAAAGCATCCGTTGAGCACTACCTGGGGAATCTCAACGAGGTCCTCGCCTCGGCGGTGGCCGTCCCGCACTACCGCGACGGAGCGAACGGGCAGCGGGTGATGGACGGGTTCGAGATGACGCGCATCAAGGAAGGCGGGGCGGCCGAGCAGCTCGGGCTGCAGAACGGCGACGTCGTGCTCGAGGTGAACGGGCAGGCGCTGGACGGCATCGGCACCGCGATGGCGCTGCTTGGCCAGGTTCCATCGATGACCCAGGCGAAGCTGGCCGTTCGGCGCAACGGCCAGCCCATGACGTTCGTCATCAACGTGAAATGACAGCGGTGCGGCGAAGCGGAAGCTTCGCCCCTACATGATCTTCCATTCGTGCACGCCCGCCGACCAACCCTGCTGCATCTGCACCTCCAGCCGGAGCCCGGTCGTTCGGACGGGTGCGAACTTCACCGTGTTCCACCGGTCCTTCGCCATCCCCATTTCGCCGGTCGTCTTGACGGGGAGCCAGGCCCCGCCGGACCTATAGAGCAGGCGCCATGACGCGGGCACTCGCGTTTCGCCACCGCCCGTGTCGTCGACCCAGTAGACCGACGATTCCGACACGGTGACGGGCGCCTCGAACGCGTACTCGATCCATTCCGCCGTTCCCTTCTTCGGCCACCAGTGCATGTATCCCGTGCCCTCGTCCGAGCTCTCGGGCTCGTACTGGTCGTTGACACGCTCCGGGGTCACCGCCTTTGGGGACGCCGTCACCTTGGCGCGCGCCGAAAGCCCGGGCTCGCGCGCGACGCGGGCCCGGGAAGCCTCCCGCGCCAACCACACGGCCATCTCGCCGGCGCCGCGGTTGGCCCACGCGTAGTAGGGGATGAGCGTCATCGCTTTCGGCGTGGCCATCACCTTGCCGGCTTTCTCCACCACCGCCTGCGCCTCACCCGTGATGACCACCACGCCGTTGAGGAGATCCGGGCGCGCCGCGGCGGTCAGGGCCGCGTGGTCGGGCAGCACGAGGTTCGAGACGCGGCCGTCGTTATCCGTCCACTCGGCGCAGTACACGAGCGGGCCCCGCTCGACCGCGACGCGTCCGGCGTCCGCCTCCACGGCCGGGTTTGCCGCGACGCGCCGGATCGGCATCGGCAGGTGGAGGTCCACGCGGTCGCCGCTTTTCCAGGTCCGCGTGACGAGCGCGTACCCGGCCTGCATTTGCAGTGACATCGCCTGTCCGTTGACCGCGAGCGTCGGCGATCCCTCCGCGCTCTCGGTGTAGACGTAGAGGTCCGACGGCACGGGTCGATTGAGCGCCCAGCCGGGAATCCGCAGGCGGAGCGTGAACTCGGTTGGTGCCGGGGCTTTCACGTCGATCCGAATCTCGCCCTTCCACGGGTACCCCGTCGTCTGCACGAGTTCGAGATCGGTGCCGGCCGTGGTCACTTTCCCGCGCCCCTGCGCGTAGAGGTTCACGTACACGCTGTCGCGCGAGGCCGCGTAGAAGTAGCCGGGCACCGACGCCAGGATGCGCGCGACGTTCGGCGGACAGCAGGCGCAGCTGAACCAGGGCGTCCGCGAGTGCTGCCCGAACGACGCGAGCGGGTTCGGGTAGAAGAACCGGTCGCCGGACAGGGAGATGCCCGACAGCACGCCGTTGTAGAGGATTCGCTCCATGACGTCGGCGTATTTCGCGTCGAGGCGCAGCCGAAGCATCCGCGAGTTCCACAGGAACGTCGCGATGTTCGCGCAGGTCTCCGCGTAGGCACTGGCGTTGGGCAGCCGGTAGGCGGGGCCGTAGCCCTCCCATGCGCCAGCCGCGCCGATTCCACCCGTGAGATACAGCTTCCTGCCGGCCATGTCCGCCCAGATCTTCTCGAGCGCTGCGATATAGGCCTGGTCGCCGGTCAGCGCCGCGACGTCGGCCGCGCCCGCGTAGAGGTAGCCGGCGCGGACGGCGTGGCCGACGGCTTCGGTCTGGTCCACGAGCGGCTTCGCGTCCTGCGAGTACCTCCCCGTACAGCAGTTCCTGCTTTCCGTCCTTCTCGAAGGGGATGCGCCCATCAGTCCTGCCACGGGCGTCGATGAAGAACTTCGCCAGGTCGAGATACGCCTTCGTTCCGGTGACGCGATACAGCTTGACGAGGCCGATTTCGATCTCCTCGTGGCCCGGCGGGTTGGTCCGGCGCCCGGGTCCGAACTCGCGCGCGACGAGATCCGCGCTCTTCACGGCGATCGCCAGCAGGTTCTTCTTGCCGGTCGCCTGGTAGTGCGCCGCCGCCGCTTCGTACAGGTGCCCGAGGTTGTACAGCTCGTGGCTCATGTAGAGGTTCGACCAGCGCTCCTTGCCCACCCATGTCTGTGGCGGCGGTCCGCCGATGGTCCTCGCGGTGTAGAGGTATCCATCCGGCTCCTGCGCGGCGGCGATGCGTGCGACGAGCCCGTCGATGCGCGCGGCGGCCGACGGGTCGGGCCGCGTCGCCAGGGCGTACCAGGCCGCCTCGATCACCTTGTAGACGTCGGAGTCGTCGAAGGGGTAGAGCGAGCAGAACGTCCCGTCCTTCGCGCCGGCCAGCGCCGCCTGCGCCAGCTCGAAGTTCTTCACGCGCTTGCTTTCCTCGCTCATTCTCAGGTTGTGCGGGATGGTGACGGTGCGCGCGGTCTCGAGGCGCGGCGCCCAGAACGCATCCGAGAGATGGACGTCGGTGAAGGGCACAGGGGCCGCCGGGTAGTCGGCGCGCGGCGCGGGCGCCGCTGAACAGCCGGCGAGGCACGCCGCCGAGAGGATGAAGACCAGGAGTCGCGAAGCCGGTGCGCGGGTCATGATGCGGTATCCCTGAGGTGAAGACAGAGTGATGCAGGGCGTCAGCCTTGCGTGTTCAACCGCTGCTGCGGGCCGAATCTTACCGCAAGGCGGGGCTTATACTCGACCGATGGCGTCGCCGCCCGCGCTCACGACCATCGACGACATGCGGCGCTTTGCCGTCGTCCGCAGCCTCTTTCCTCCGACAACCCTGTCGGCCGCGGTCGAGCGGCTCGGCTTCGTACAGGCCGATCCAATCCGCGCGCCGGCCCGCGCCCAGGACCTGACGCTGAGGCACCGGGTCAGGGGCTACCGCGCGGGCGATCTCGAGCGGCGCTACGAGGCAGCCGGCGTCGAGGAAGACGTCCTCGTGAATTACGGCTTCATGCCGAGGGCCATCCAGGAGTTGATGCAGCCGCGAGGCCTCGAATCGCGCTGGCCGGCGGGTCGCAGGAAGCGGGCGCAAGCGCTGCTGGAGTTCGTGCGCGAGCGCGGGACGGCGCATCCGCGCGAGGTCGACCAGCACTTCGCGCACGGCACCGTGACCAACTACTGGGGCGGCTCGTCCAACGCGACGACCCACCTGCTCGAGGCGATGCACTACTCCGGGCTGCTCCGCGTCGTGCGGCGCGAAGCGGGGATCCGAATCTACGCGGCGCACCAATACCCGGTGCCCCCGGGTGAGACGATGGGCCGCCGCAGCCGCGTCGACGCTCTCGTCGACGTCGTCATCCGCAAGTACGCACCGCTTCCGGGGCCCGGCTTGTCCGCGCTCGTCAGCCGCCTGCGGTATGCCGTGCCGCAATGGCGGTCCGAACTCCCGCGGGCGCTGTCGCGCGCGAAAACGAGGCTGGCCCACAACCGGGTGGACGGGATCGACTGGTACTGGCCGGCCGACGATCAGTTGCCGGATCAATCGATCCCAAATGCCGTGCGCTTCCTCGCTCCGTTCGATCCGGTTGTCTGGGACAGGCGCCGCTTCGAACAGCTGTGGGGGTGGGCGTACCGGTTCGAGGCGTACACGCCGCCCGCCAGGCGAAAGCTCGGGTACTACGCGCTGCCGCTGCTCTGGCGGGATCGGGTGATTGGGTGGGCCAACCTCGCGTTGAAGGGCGGCGTCCTCGATGCCGCCCTCGGCTACATCGAGGGGCGTCCGCCGGACGACAGGGTCTTCAGGCGCGAACTGGATGCCGAACTGGAACGCGTGCGGCACTTCCTGGGCCTCGGCGCAACCTGACCACAACTGGCAGACGGATCTCAGCGGCCGATCACCAGGTCGCGGTACTCGCGGATGCTCCCGTTTGCGGCACCCTCCAGCAATTCGTCCACTCGCTGCACGAGCGACGCGCTGTAGTAGCCGGGCATGCTGGCCCTCCACCCGAACCTGTTGGGGAACACCGCGCGAACGATGACGCTGCGGCCGTCGTGGGGGAGTTGACCGAGGTTGGCGACGAATCGCTGGAAGGCGTCACCGGCGAGATAATACTCCACGTTCGAGGCGTAGAACGCCGAGAGACGGACGCGGCGATCCTTCATGACGCGCGCGATGGCGCGCAGCGCCGACGGGCCCGCGAGGTCCCCGACGACCGGGACGACGAGGTCGCGCTCCTCGAGCGAGCGCACGAACTGGAAATCCGGCTCGCTGGCCAGGTAGTTCCAGCGGTGGCCGCTCATGTCGGTCTCGAGGAGGAGCTCGCGGTACGTGGGGTAGTAGGCCCGCGGCGGCCGGCCCGCCGACTCGAACCGCAGCTCCAACCCGCGCTCGATGAATGTGCGGTGGAACCGGTCGATCGTGGCGAAGTCGTCGTCCGATAGCGGCACGCCGAAGCCCCTGACGACGGCGTCCACGCGGGCGCGGAGCGCCGCGATCGCCTCGGGCGAAGGCGCGAGGCCGTCGACGTACGTTGCGATGCGCTCCAGGTCTTCGCCCTTCCATGCCCGCGCGGGGTACGGGGCCGGCCGTCCGCAGAGGAGGCTGAGGTACTCCGCGCGGTTGCCGGACAAATGGAACAGCGCCTTGAAGAGCAGGTGCAGGAGCAGGTTGTCGCGCCGGATGTCGATGATGAAGGCGATGGACGGGCGCGTGTGTGCGATGTACGAGAAGTTCTGGTCGGGCCCGACGCCGACGTACGCCCCGCCGCTCACTCCTGCATCGCGGAGCGCGGGAATCACGTGGAGGTACGACTTCTCGTTGGAGATCAGGTTGTTGCTGTCGAAGAAGCCGCCGGGCTCGGAGAGCTGCGCGATCGTCGCGGCGAAACTGGCGCGCTCCTCGGGGCGGGGCAGGGCGCCGACGCCTGCCGCCAGAACGATGGCCGTCGTCAGCGCGAGCACGCGACGCTGCAGGGGGGGCATGGACCATTATAGGACTCGAGTCCGATTGCCTGGTGGCTCTTCCCGACCGCCGGGCGCTGCACTGAACAGGACCGACAGGCGGGACGCCTGTCCTACTTCAGCGACCGACAGGCGGGACGCCTGTCCTACTTCCGCGCCGGCCTGACCGGGACGACCCATCCTCATCAGCAGGACCGACGACTACTCGAGCTTCCCGGCGAACGTACGACGTCGGCGTGATCGTGTTGTCGCAGCCGGGACGGCTTGGTCGGTCACGAGGAGGGAGAAGCGATCGTCAGCTCCGCGATCGACCAGTTGAAGAAGCGATCGCGGCCGTGCTGGGTCAACCGGAGATAGCGCGCCGTCACGCCGCCGAGCGGGAAACGGAGCGGGACCCGTAGCGGGTCGCCCACCGCTGCCCAGAACGCTTCCCGGTAGGTGGGGCCGTCGCGGATCACCGTCCACGTCACGCCGTCTTCCGAGTATTCGATGCGCAGCGTTCTCGGAAAGTCGGCAGAGAACCTGCCAAGGGCCATCGTCAGTTCTCCCGTCCTGTGCGCTTGGCCCAGGTCCACCGAGAGGACCTCGTCCCGGATCTGCGGGATCTCCCACCGGCTCCTGATGTCGCCGTCCGTCGCGCGTGGGAGCGTCGCCGGGCCGAACATGCTCGTGGACGCGAGGCTGGCGATAGGTAGCGGCGGGCCCGGCGGGTGGCCTCCGGTGGCGGCGGCCACGCCGGCGGGTGGCCGGCAGCTGGAACATCCTCAGGGTCGCGCCGCAGCCGCTCAGTTCACGAGCTCCCGGGTAACCGGACACGAAGTCGGCCGTCTTGCCGTCCGGGTCCTCGTCCCTGAGCACGCCCACCTCGATCGGGCCGAGGGCGCCGAGGTCGTCCAACAGCGCGCGATCGGACTCAGCGAGGCCGGTGGCGAGCGCGTGATAATGCGGGGGGAGGTAGCCGCTGTAGCCGTTGATCACCGGCAGGTGTCTCGACAGGCCGCGGTGGAGCGCGGCAATGTCCCGGTAGAGGTCTCCAAGCGGCAGCTGCAGGTAGGCCACGGGGTTGGCCGCGGCATCCGGAGCGCAGGACGGCAGCGTCGGCGCGGCCGCGACGGGAACGCGGTGCGGCCAGCCTTCGGCGGCGACGGCCAGGGCGACCACCGCCGCGGCCACCATCGCGTGCCGCGGCCGACGGGGTGCGATGCGCGAGAAGGCCAGGGCGACGGCGGCGGAGAGGCTCAGGACGGCGAGCATCCAGAAGCGCGTCGGCACGCGGAGACCCGTGAAGCCGGGCAGCTCCATCAGCAGCGCGTAAGGCGCTTTGTACAGGATCGGCACGCCGAACGCGCGCGCTTCTGGCCCGAGGCAGGCGAGGGCGACGACCAGGGCCGCGATCGTGTAGAACGCGAAGGGCGACCGTCGGCGGAAGGCGTCGGCGAACCGGGGACCGGTGGCGATGAAGGCGGCGACGAAGATGAACACCCACGTGGCCGGCTTGTGGAAGCGCGCGACCGACAGGAGCGTGAGCGACCCGATTCTCACTTTCCAGGCGCCGAAGACGAGGAAGCTCGCGGCCACGAGCACCGAGCCGATCGCGCAGGCGGCGAGAACCAGGCGCAGCCGCGACATCCGGCCTTCCGCGATCCGCCCGCGCACGGAGGCGGCGATGCCGAGCGCGATGACCAGCACGACGGTGATGCCCGGGAACAGCTCGCCCTCGGCGTGCGCGAAGTGCTGCAGCCAGCCCCAGACGACGAGGAGCGGCGTCGTCGTGAGGAACGCCGTGAGATCGGCGCTGTAGAACACGATCTCACCGAAGTTCCGCGTCATGCCGAAGGCGTTCTGCACCGACCGGTACTTGAGCAGGGCGGGCACGACCAACAGCGCGGCGGGCAGCCAGGCCGCGCCGATTGCCAGAAGCGTTCGCCACTCGCCGGGGCGTGCGACGAACCAAGCTGCCCAGCCGGCTACGAAGACCGTGAAATACAGCAGGTAGTAGCCATTGGAGAGCGACTGGAGCAGCCAGGCGGCGCTGAACAGCACCAGCCATCGCGCCTGCCGAAGCCGCAGGTACCGGTGGAGGGCGAACAGCGAGAACGCCATCCCGTACGACGACAGGACCTGCAACTGCGGGAGATGAGCCATCCGGTAGGGGGCGAACCCGAAGGCGACGCCGGCAATGACCGCCGCCCCGCGGTTTCGGGTGAGCTCCCACGCCAGCAGGTACGCACCGAAGGCTGCGAGCGGGAACGACAACAAAAAGGCCGCATTGTAGGCGAGGACCGGGTTGTCCGTGGCCCACAACACCGGCGAAGCGAACAGGTTCACGCCGACGAGCAGTTCCGTGAACGCCCCCACGTCGTGGAGCGGGAAGAACGACGGCGCGTTCCACCACGCCGAGGTGAACGGCAGTACGCGCGAGTTCCACGCGAGAATCCAGGCGTTCAGCGCCGGGTCGCCCGCGTCGTTGGGGTAGGCGGTGGCGATCACCGGCAGCAGGGTCCAGAACCAGGCCGCGGTCAGTGCGGCGTAGCCACAGAACACGAGCGCGTGAGTGCGGGACAATCGAAGGCCTGGAAGCAGCATTGAACGGGAGTGGCCGATGTTGATGTGCAGAGAAGGCCCGGAGAGCCGGGCCTTCTTGGTCTACAGGACGACGACGGACGGCAGGCGCTCGGGGCGACGGCTGCTGGCTACGCGACGATTCCGAGGGGCTTCGTGGTCTTCCAGTTGCCGCGCGTGAAGTCCGGGAACTCCTGCGGCGTGCCGCCCGCGGCCACCGATTTCTCGCTCAACGGCCCGATCGACGACCAGAGGCAGCCTTCGTAGACGTTCTGGTCGAGCGGCAGGCCGTTGCGCAGGCACTCGATGATGCGGTAGAGCTCCAGGAAGTCCATCCCGCCGTGGCCGCCCATCTTCTTCGCCATCTCGCCCGCGCGCTTGAAGAGCGGGTGCTCGTACTGCGCGACGAACTTCTCCCACTCCTCGCCCTCGGTCCACTCCTCAACCGGCTTCAGGCCCGGGACACCCTCAATCGCGAGGCGGTTCGGGAAGCCGGCGAGCGTTCCCTTGGTGCCCATGATCAGGTTGTGGCGCGAGTAGGGGCGGGGGGATTGTTCGTCCCACTGCACCATGATCGTCCGGCCGAGAACCGTCGTGATGACCGACGTGTTCATGTCGCCGGCCTTGAAGGTCTCCTTGTTCCACTTGTGTTCCTGCGGGAAATTAGCCTTCGCGTAAAGAGCGCGCATCCTCGACGGTGAGGAGAACGACACGATCCGGCCGAAGTTGTCCTCGGTCCGCGCGAGGCTCATGTACTGCGCCACGGGACCCAGGCCGTGGCACGGGTACAGGTTCCCGTTGCGCCTGATGTAGTGATAGGTGCGCCACGAACCGGTGCCGCGCTCCACCTGCTTCATCTGGTCGCGAAGGTCGTGAATATAGGCCGCTTCGCCGTGTAGCAGCTCGCCGATGAGGCCCTGCCGCACCATGTTCAGGTACAGCAGCTCCTCCCGCCCGTAGCACACGTTCTCCATGTGCATGCAGTGCCGGCCGGTCTCCTCGGACGTGTTCACGAGAGCCCACATGTCCTCGAGCGTCGTGGCGATCGGCGTCTCGATGAATGCGTGGGCGCCGGCCTTCATGGCCGCCACCCCCATTGCCGCATGAACCTCCCACGGCGTCGCGATGACCACCATGTCCGGCTTCGCCTCGGTGAGCATCGTCCGGTACAGGTTCTCGTTTCCGAAGTAGATCTTCGGCTTGTGCCCCTTGGCCTGGACGCGCTGTTCCGACCGCTTGGCGAGGTCTTCGTAGAGGTCGCTGATCGCGACAATCTCGGTGCCCTCGATCGAGGCAAGCTGCGACGCGTGGCCCGTGCCGCGCGCCCCAACCCCGATGAAGGCGATTCGCACCTTGTCGAGCTTCGGAGCCGCGAAGTCGCCCATGTACTTGGCGCCAGCGGCGCGCGCGGGCGCGGACGACTGGGCGCCGGTCAGCGCCGGCAAGGTGGCGAAGGCGGCGGTGGCTCCGCCAAGAGTCTTGAGGAAACGGCGGCGTGCGTCCTGCGTCGGTTTCTTCGTCTTCATCGTCTGCCCCCGGGCGGAAGTGGTGACCGCGCGGCTGACGGCCAGCGGCGGTCAGGCTGCAACGGCCAATCCTACACCGGCAGGCCGGGTGGTAGCACGGGACAAAGCTCGGGAGAAGTTAGAAGTTAGAAGTTAGAAGTTAGAAGGACCCGGGCGAAGGCATCGGCGTCAGTTCATTTCTACGTTCTACCTTCTACGTTCTACCTTCTACGTTCTACCTTCTACGAAACCTTGTAGGCGTGGGCCGCGGCGACCGCCGCGCGGATGTTGTCCCACTTGATATCCGCAGGCAGCGTACAGTCCGCGCCGAGGACAAACGGCCTCGAGGCCTCGTCCAGGGCCTGCGTCACCGCCTTCCCGATTTCATCGGCCCCGGCCGACGCGATGAGGCCATGGCGGTCGAGTCCGCCCATGCAGGGCCGGCGGAACATGCGCGTGATCTCGCCCCATGGCATCTTCCCCGTCGTCAGCTGGGGATTGCAGTTGACGACGTGACCCGGGTAGTCGACGAACGGGGAAAGATCCGAGTACGGCGAGTTGTAGTCGCAGACGTGGAGGATGTTGAACGGGCACGACCGGTTCATCTCGTTCATCAGCACCAGGTCGAACGGTTTCACGTGCCGGGTGAACGTCCCCGGGTCCCGGAACCTGCCCGCCTCTCCTCCCTGGGTGGAGGCATAGAAGCCATCCACGCCCAGTCGCATGCATTCCTTGACGAAGAGCATCAGGCTCGCGGTGATCGCGTCGAGTCCCCTGCGCACCGCCTCGGGATTCTCTTCGAGATGCGCCGTCAGCAGCGGAAGGCTGGTCGTGTGCCCTGCGCACATGAACGGCGAGTAGAGCGTCATCAGGACCAGAGCTTCCTTCTTCGCCGCCTTGACCAGGCCTTGCACCACCGACAGCACCGGTTCATAGAAATCCAGCGTGTACGAGGGCATGTCCTTCCAGTCCTCGGGCCGCTTGATGCCCGAAATCGGGGGGAACGTCCGCTCGTACTGGATCTTCACGAAGTCCATGCCGGTGTCGCGAAAGTACTCGAGGTGCTTCTGCACCGCCGACGGGCCGAAGTGGAAGGCCTTGTCGAAGTGGATGAAGAAGGCCGCGGGGACGTACGCCTGGCGCGCCCCGTGATCGAGCAGCCCCATCATCGCATCGCGCTTGTTCGTTGCAGCAGTCATGGTCCTCCCAGCTGTTACCGCCGCTGTCACACCAACGACCGAGCGAAGGAACCCTCGCCGAGACGTTGAACCGGTCATGCTGGCACTCCTTGTCGCGCGGGCGTTTCGCTCACTTGAAGATGCTCTTCGGCACCCTGACGTGGACGCCGAGGTTCGGCTTGTCCACCAACTGCGTGATGCCGACGTTTCCCGCGATGCTGACCACCTGGTAGGCCTGGTGTTTCGTCAGGCCGCGTGTCGCCGACAGGAAATCGATCATCTCCTGGATGGCGATCTTCGTCGCGATGGCCAGGTCGGGATCCGCGGCGAGGCTGATGAAGTCGTTCGCCGTCTCGGCCCTCGGCCACGAGAGCTTCAGGTCCTTGCGGACCGTGAGCTGGAGCCTGCCGCGCAGCGCCGTTTCGATGGCGGTCTGGTCCACTTCTCCGTCGCCCTGCGCCGCGTGCCCGTCGCCTATCTCGAACAGCGCGCCACGCACGAAGACCGGGATATACAGGGTCGATCCCGCCGCCAGGTCCTTCAAATCGAGATTGCCCGCGTGCCTGCCCGGCGGGTTGCTGCTCACGCGGCCCGCCTCGGCCGGCGGCGCGACACCCATGCTCCCGAAGAACGGCCGCAGCGGCACGACCACCCCGGGAAAGAGCTCCGCGGTCATGTTCTTCCTGTCGAGCGGGACCACCTTCAAGCCGGCGGAGCGGTCGCAATTATCGGGCAGGAATCCGCTGCAGCCGTTGTAGCCGTAGTCGAGCGGAAGGTCGATCGACAGGACCTTCACCTCCAGTGTGTCGCCCGGTTCCGCTCCCTCGATGTAGACAGGGCCGGTGAGGATGTGCCCGCCCGGTCCGCGCCGGTCGCCGGTGAGTTCGCCGACGATCGCCTTGACCGCCGGCTGGACCTTGTCGTCTGGCAGGCCTCGGGCCGCCACCAGGAGCGAGTCCACGTCGACGATGTCGCCCGAGGCAATCGTCAGCGCCGGTTTGGCTTCGGCCCAGTAATACCCGTACGCGACCGTCGCCGGCGTGGCTTCCAGCCGGTGCGTCTTCCCGGCACCGGCGTCACCCTTCGGATTCCGGCCTTGACGCGCCGTCACGCCGGCGCCGATCGAAGCGACCACGAGCGCTGTTGCGAGAAACCGTTGCATGTGAAACCTCCGAAGGGCGAGGCGAATCTCGACGCTGCCGCTCATTCCTTGCCGTCGACGATCTTCAGGAGGAGTTCCTGCGCGCGCTCGTAGGTGGGCGCGATCTCGAGGGCTTCGAGTACCTCTTTCTTCGCTTCGGCGGGCTGGCCGTTCATCAGCAGCGCCTCGGCCAGGTCGCAGTGAGCCGGCGCGGGATCGGCTGGCCCCGCAGCGAGGGCCGCGCGGAACTCACGCAGCGCGAGCGCCCGCTCCTTGCCCTCGACGGCCACGCGGCCAAGCGCCGTGTGGGCACTGGCATCGAACGGATCGATGACGACGATGCGGTTCCAGGCGAGGCTTTCGGCTCGAGCGTCGCCCAGGCGCCTCGCGAGTAGGGCGAGCCGCCGTGCGGCCTCGATGTTGGTGTGGTCGTCCGCCACCAGCGACGACAGCTCGCGCAACGCACGGCGCAGATCGCCGCCGCGCTCGGCCAGATCGGCGAGGCGGGCGCGCGGGCAGTCGGCGCCGGTCGCGAACGGCACGAGCGCTGCGGCATGCTCGTACGCCGCGACAGCCGCCTCCCTCGCGTTGGCCGATGCCAACGCCTGGCCGGCCGCCATCTGCACGGGGTAGCTGCCCTGGAACCTGGCCGCCAGTGCCGTCCAGGCCGCCACCGTGCCGCCGCGCGGCAGTTCGACCCCCTCAGGTACGCGCAGCGCCTTTCCGACGGCGCCGTATCGCTCCTCGAGGCGCGCGTCGAACGCCTTCTGCAGATCGGCCAGGCTCGCCCCGGTCGCCTTCAGCAGCGCCGCCTCGACATCCGCGCCGCCGGCAAACGCGCGCAGCATGACGCGCAGTGCTTCCGGCCCGTACTTTTCGACCACCAGCGAGACGACGAGCGAGGACTCGAAGTAGGCAACCGAGATGAGGTCCGGCCGTGCGAAGCCGGAGTTCAGCTCGGCCAGCGGCAGCACGCGGCCCTGGCCATATGCTCGCGCGAACCCCAGCTCCGAGTCGCGCGACCACGACGGATCCGCCAGGCCCTCTTCGTAGACCGAGATGCCTTCGGTCAACCAGCGCGGCACCCGCTGGTTCGACAGCTGCAGCGTGAACACGTGCGCCAGCTCGTGCCAGAGCGTCGCCTGCCAGTTGAACGTGCCCGGCTCGCGCGCCCGCGGCGAGTCCTGGGTCACCACCGACCCGAAGCTGGCGCCAAGCGCGCCGCTCATGCCCATGAGGCCGGTCGTGCGGACGGCAAAATCGTCGTGCTTCGGGAAGATCTGGATCGAGACCTCGCCTCTCGGGTCGATGCCGTAGCGGCCGCGCATCTCTGCGAGGGCCTTCGCCGCGAGCGGACCGGCGTAGAGGCCGAGGACGGGCGCCTCGTCGGGGTGCATGCGGATCGTGGCGACGCCTGCCTTGAGCGACTCGAACCCGTCGAGCGTCTCGAGCACGCGGAGCAGGTTCAGCGTGACCACGTCGTAAGGGTCGCCGCTGAACGCCGTCTCGAGCACCCGCCGCGCCTCGGCCTCGTCGCCCGCGCGCAACAGGTACATCCCGAGTTCGGCGTGGGCGGGGATGTTCGTGGGCTCGAGCGCGATCGCCTTCCGGCCCAGCGCGACGGCCTCGTCGAAGCGATAGTTGCGGGCGGCGTGCGCAGCGACGACGCGGTACGTGTCACCGCGTGTCGGGTTCACCGCGAGCGCTTTCGCCAGCTCGGCCTCGTACTCCGGCATGCGCCCGGCAACCCAGGCGATAGCCGCCAGCAGGGTGTGAGCTTCGGGGCTGCGCGGGTTGATCGCGAGGACGCGATCGATGGAGGCCTTCGCCGCCGAGGGCTTGCCGTTGTCGAGTGCGCTCTCGGCCAGGAAGAGGTGTGCGTCGATGAGCGCCGGGTCGATCGCGAGCGCCCGCGCCGCCGCGGCGGCTGCCGCCGGCGGGTCCTCGTCGGCAAGCGCGCGCGCGAGGCCCGCGTGGGCCGGCGCCCAATCCGCGTCGGCCTGGAGCGCGAGTCGAAACGACTTCACCGCCTCGCCCGGCGTGTGCTTCTCGTGAAACAGCAGGCCCCAGGCGGTGTTGACGGGCGCGTCGTTCTTCAGCGCGCTGGCCGCGTCGCGGTAGAGCGAGCTTGCCGTTCGCGTCTGATCGAGCGCGTCGGCCGCGCGCGCCGCGCGCAGCAGGCCGTCGGCGGTCACGCTGCCGCGGGCAGCGCTCACCAGCGGCGCCAGCGTCCGCGTGGCGTCGGCGGCGCGGCCCAGTCGCTGCTGCAGGAGGCCGAGTTCGAGCGCGGCCTCGCCGACCGGGTTCGCCTTCCATGCGGGCTCGAGGAGCGCGAGCGCGTCCTCGTACTGGCCGCGATCGATCGCGAGGCGGCCGAGGATCGCGGCGGCGCCCGCGTCGCCGGCGCCGCGCGCCCGCGCCAGCGCCTCGGCATCAGCACGCTTGCCGTGCGCGATAGCCGCGCGTGCCGAGCGGAAGAAGGCGGCATCGGGGGCCAGCCGAACCGGCTCGGTCTTCGGCGTGGCCTGTTGCCCGCGGGGGAGGGCGGCACCCGCCACGACGAGCGCGCAGGCGCACGCGACGATCGCCCGGAGGCGGCGGGCCGCGCCCATCGGTCTTGACGACACGCCCCGTGAAGCGGTGTCCTGGCGAGAGGCACTCATGGGATGTGCCTCGATTGTAACCCGCCGCGACCGGGGTGCCGTGCCCCCGTGCTATCCTGCGAAGGGATCCCATCCTCAGGCCGAGGTGTCCGTGCTGGAGCGCGTGTTTGGACTGGCGTTCAAGTACCGGCCCGTCATCTTCGCCCAGGGCGACCTGGCGTTCAGCCCACCCTGGCCGTCGGTGCTTGCCGTGCTGGCGGCCCTCGCGGCCGCGACGCTCGCCGTGTGGTCGTACCGGCGGCGATCTGTGCCGGGGACGTCCACGCGTGCCCGCCTGGTCCTGCTCGGCCTGCGTCTCGCGACGACCGCCGTCTTCCTGCTGTGCCTCCTTCGGCCCGTCCTCGTCCTCCGCGCCATCGAGCCGCAGCGCAACTTCCTCGCGGTGCTCGTGGACGACTCGCGCAGCATGATGATCGCGGACGACAACGCGTCGCCGCGGACCGCCTTCATCCGCGAGGCCTTCGGGCGATCGGGCGGCCTGCGAGCTGCCCTCGAGCGCCGGTTCACCCTCAGGTACTTCCGCTTCTCGGCCGCAACCGAACGTGCGGCGAGCGCTGATGACGCATCGTGGAGCGGCACCCGTTCCAACATCGGCCGCGCGCTCTCGCGAACCGCCGAAGAGCTGGCCGGGCTGCCGGTGTCCGGCATCGTGCTGCTCACCGACGGTGCGGACACCTCCCGCGAGGGCTTGGCGGACACGGTCCGATCCCTGCGGTCGGCAGGTGTGCCGGTCTTCGCCGTTGGCCTCGGTCGCGAGTCGCTCGCGCGGGACGTCCAGCTGGGCCGCGTCGATCCTCCGGTGTCGGTCCTCAAGGGCGCGACCCTCGTCGTGGACGTCGTCATCAGCCAGGCCGGCTACGCCGGCCGCGTCGTCCCGCTCGTCGTGGAAGACGAGGGCCAGCAGATCGCGTCGCAGGACGTGACACTGCCCGCGGACGGCGAGCCGGCGACCGTGCGCCTGCGCTTCACGCTGGCCGAGGCCGGGCCGCGCGTCCTGCACTTCCGCGTCCCCGTCCTCGACGGCGAGCAGGTGACGCAGAACAACCAGCGCGACGCACTGGTGACCGTCGTGGATCGGCGCGAGAAGATCCTCTACATCGACGGCCAGGCCCGCCCCGAGATGAAGTTCCTCCGCCAGGCGGTGGCCGGCGACAAGAACATCCAGGTGGTGACGCTGCAGCGCACCGCGGAGCGGAAGTTCCTTCGGCTCGACATCGACGCGCCGGAGGATCTCGCCGGCGGGTTCCCGAAGACGCGGGAGGAGTTGTACGCGTATCGCGGGATCATCCTGGGCAGCATCGAGGCTGGCGCGTTCACCCCGGATCAGTTGCGAATGATGGCGGATTTCGTCAGCCTGCGCGGCGGCGGCCTGCTTGCGCTCGGCGGCCGGCTCGCCTTTGCCGAGGGTGGGTACGCCGGCACCCCGGTGGCAGAGGCGCTGCCGGTAGAGATTGAACCGACGAAAGCGGCGGACAACTTTCTCGCGGCGCTGAAGGTGCGGCCGACGCGGCTCGGCCAGACTCACGTGGCCACGCAGGTCGGCGCGACGGAGAAGGCGTCGGCGGAGCGGTGGGCGTCGCTGCCGGCGCTCACGTCGGTCAACCCGATCCGGCGCGTGAAGCCGGGCGCGGCCGTGCTGCTGACGGCCCGGGACGGGGAGCGCGGCGAGCAGGTCGTGCTGGCCCACCAGCGGTACGGCGCCGGCAAGACGATCGCGTTTCCCGTTCAGGACTCGTGGCAGTGGCAGATGCACGCGGACATCCCGGTCGAGGACCAGACTCACGAGACGTTCTGGCGGCGGATGCTGCGGTGGCTGGTGGACGGGGTGCCGGAGCGCCTCGAGGTCGCGGTGGATCACGAGCGGGTCGAGCGCGGCGATGCGGTGCAGGTGACGGCGACGCTCCGCGACGACCGGTTCATCGGCGTCAACGACGCGGACGTGCGCGCGAAGGTGACCGGGCCCGACGGGCGCGCCACCGACATGCCGCTCGGCTTCGTGGTGGACCGCGACGGTGAGTATCGCGCGACCTTCACGCCCTCGCAGGACGGCCTCTACGACATCACGGTGGACGCCTCCCGGCACACTCGGCCCGGGCCCTCGTCAGCGAGCGCCACGGGAAAGGGACCGGGCGCCGACCTCCACGCGCGGGCGTTCGTGCGGACGGCGCCGGACGACCGCGAGTACTTCGATGCGGCCATGCGGCCGGGCTTTCTGCGGCGCGTGGCGGAAGACACCGGCGGGCGCTTCTACACGCCGGCCACCGCCTCGACGCTGCCGGAGGACATCACCTACCTGGGCCGCGGCGTCACGGTGGTGCAGGAGAAGGACCTTTGGGACATGCCCGCGGTGCTGATCCTGCTCGTCGGCCTGGCCGGCGGCGAATGGCTCCTGCGCCGGCGTTGGGGACTCGCATGAGGCGCCTACCGTCGGTGGGCGCTTCGCGCGGCAACCGCGATCGCCTGCCTGGTGCCCGCCGTCCTGGTGCTTGCGTTCGCCGCGCCGGCGGCCGCCCAGCAGGCGAGCCACGTGCTCGTGATCGTGGGCCTGGGCGGCGATCTCGAGAACGCGGACCGCTTCCACCAGTGGGCGGTGACTCTGGTCGACGCGGCGCGCGGCCGTTATGGCCTCCCGGCCGAGAGCGTGATCTACCTGGGTGAGGACCCCTCTCGCGACCCGCAGCGCATCAGCGGTCGGTCGACGCGGGAAGGCATCGCCGGGGCCATCGACCGGATGGCCGCGCGGGCCCGTCCGGGCGACCGCGTCCTCATCGTGCTCATCGGTCACGGCGCCTCGGCCACCGGCGGGGCACGGTTCAACCTGCCCGGCCCGGACCTGAGCGCCGCGGAGTTTGCGAAGCTCCTCGAACGGTTCGCCGCTCAGACGGTCGTGTTCGTGAACACCGCGAGCGCGAGCGGCGGGTTCGTGGCGGCGCTCTCGGGCAGGGATCGCACCATCATCACGGCGACCAAGACCGACGGCGAGAAGAACCAGACTCGGTTCGGGGAGTACTTCGCCGCCGCGTTCGCCTCGGCCGATGCCGACGCGGACACCGACAAGGACGGCCGCGTCTCGGTGCTCGAGGCCTTTCTCTGGGCCCGCGCCCGCGTGGCCGACTCGTACAACCGCGACGGCCAGCTGCTCACCGAGCACGCGGTTCTCGACGACAACGGGGATGGCAAAGGCACCGACGCACCCGGGCAGCCTGGTGCCGACGGTGCGCTGGCGCGCACGCTGTTCCTGTCCGCGGCGTCGGCCACGCGGCCTTCGAGCGATCAAGGCGACCCGGAGCTGCGGGCGCTCGCCGCGCAGCGCGACGCCCTCGAGGCGAAGATCGCCGCGCTGAAGGCGGCGAAGGACCAGACCGACCCGGAGAAGTACGAGCAGGAGCTGGAGCAGTTGCTGATTGAGCTGGCGCGAGTGAACCGCGCCGTGCGGGAGAAGCAGAAATGAGGAAGCTCCTGGCCGCCGCCCTTGCCGCGCTGGCCGTGGCTGGCACCGCCGCGCTGGTGGCGCAGGCGCAACAGAAGCCTGCGGTTCGGCTGCCGTCCGTCAGCTTCGGGTCTGGCCGGGATCAGCCGCCTCCGCCGTCGCCTCCGGCCCGGCCGGACTCGTTCCAGCCCGGACCCCGGCAGGGCAGGGGCTTCCCTCCATCCGGTGAGCTGGAACGGCCGGAGACGACGAACTTGGAGCCCGGCCAGGTGCCGTACGACGGCCGGTTCGTGTTTGCCCGCCTGCGGTACACCGAAGGAGTGTCGCCAGACGAACTCGGCGGCGGGCGATTCGGCCGGCGCGGCGGGCGCGGAATGGGGCCGCCGTGGTCCCATGACTACCCGAGGGCCGAGCGCCACTTCATGAAGATCATGCAGGAGATCACGACGGTCGATCCGTTCACGGGTCCCGCCGGTGGCGCCATCGTCGACATCGGATCGCCGGAGCTGTTCAACTACCCGGTGTCCTACATGGTGGAACCCGGCTTCTGGACGCAGACCGACAAGGAGGCGGCCAACCTGCGCGCGTACCTGCTCAAGGGCGGCTTCCTGATCTTCGACGACTTCCGGGGTGGCGACTGGACGAACTTCGAGACCCAGGTGCGGCGCGTGCTCCCGGACGTCCGGATGGTCGAGCTCGACCTGTCGCACCCGATCTTCCATTCGTTCTTCGACATCGCCACGCTCGAGTTCAAGCAGGTACTACGACCGGGGCAAGCCGCTCTTCCTCGGCGCGTTCCAGGACAACGATCCGACCAAGCGCCTGCTGTTCATAGCGAACTACAACAACGACGTCGGCGAGTACTGGGAGTGGTCGGACACGGGCTGGACGCCAATCGACCTGTCGAACGAGGCATACAAGCTTGGCGTCAACTACATCATCTACGGGCTGACGCATTGAGCGGCGCGTTCAAACGCGCATCATGAACTAGAGGAGGAGCGGGACTGGAGAACGCTCACTCTCACTTCTACCTTCTAACTTCTCAGTTCTGACGTCCCACCCCTTTCGTGCGAGGCGACTGTGGCATTGACCGACGGCATCAACACGGCGACCGAACTTGCCTCTGAAGACGATGTGGCGCTGGCCGACCGGATGAAGGCGAGCCGCGAGCGGATGCTCGCGGAGCTTGGCAAGATCATCGTCGGCCAGGCGGCGGTCATCGAGCAGGTGCTCCTCACGCTGCTCGTCGGCGGCAACAGCCTCATCGTCGGCGTGCCGGGGCTGGCGAAGACACTCCTGATCCGGACGATGGCCGACGTCCTGGATCTGAAGTTCTCGCGCATCCAGTTCACGCCGGACCTGATGCCGTCCGACATCACGGGCACGGACATCATCCAGGACGACCCGCAGACCGGCAAGCGCCACATGGTCTTCTCGCCCGGGCCCATCTTCACCAACGTGCTGCTGGCCGACGAGATCAACCGGACGCCCCCCAAGACACAGTCGGCGCTGCTCGAGGCGATGCAGGAGCACCGGGTGACCATCCAGGGACGCACCTACACGCTCGACGAGCCATTCCACGTCTTCGCGACGCAGAACCCGATCGAGCTGGAGGGCACCTACCCGCTCCCCGAGGCACAACTCGACCGCTTCATGTTCCACATCGTCATCGATCACCCGCCCGAAGACGAGGAACTGGAGGTGCTGCGCTCGACGACCGCCATCCAGGACGCGAAGGTCGAGCGCGCGGTAACGGGCGCCGAGTTGCTCGCCTTCCAGCGGCTGGTCCGGCGGGTGCCCGTCTCGGAGCCGGTGATGCGCTACGCGCTGAACCTCGTGCGCTCCAGCCGCAAGCAGGTAGCCGGCACGCTGGACTTCGTGGGGAAGTGGGTGGCATACGGCGCGAGCGTGCGTGCCGCGCAGTACCTCGTGCTCGGCGCCAAGGCCCGGGCGCTCACGCACGGCCGCTACCACGTGGCGTTCGAGGATGTCCGGGCGCTGGCCCACCCCGTGATGCGGCACCGCGTGCTCACCAACTTCCACGCCGAGTCGGAAGGCGTGACGACGGACCAGATCATCGACAAGCTGGTGGCCGCCGTGTCCGTGCCGAAGTCGGGGATGTAGCCATGGAACGCCGGGACACGCGGGTTTCGATGCGCGGCGCCCAGTTCGTGGACCCGTCCGCCCTGGCGCGGATCCACAACCTGGAACTGCTCGCGCGCACCGTCGTGGACGGCTTCATCAACGGCCTGCACCGCGCGCCGCACCTCGGCTTCTCGCTGGACTTTGCGGAGCACCGCGGCTACGAGCCAGGCGACGACCTGCGGCGGGTTGACTGGCGCGTGTTCGCGCGCACTGACCGCTTCTACGTGAAGCAGTTCGAGGCCGACTCGAATGCCAACCTCGTCGTCTCGCTCGACGTCTCGACGTCGATGCGCTACTCGAGCGGCGGCCTCAGCAAGCTCGACTACGGACGGTTCCTTGCCGCGTCGCTGCTGTATTTCTCGCACCAGCAGCGCGACCGCGTAGGCCTGATCACATTCGACAAGGAGGTCGTCGAGTACGTGCCCCCGTCCGCGCGGCATCTCGAGTTCGGACTCTACGCGCTCGACCGAGTCGCCGAGGGCCGTCCTGGCGGGCTGGCCGCGCCCCTGCTGCGGCTGACCGAGCGCCTCGTTCGGCGCGGCATCGTCGTCGTCATCTCGGATCTGTACGACGAGCCGGACGCGATCGCGAATGCCGTGCGCCCGCTGCGTTACCGTGGCCACGACGTCATCGTCTTCCACCTGCTCGATCCCGCGGAGATCGAGTTCCCGTTCACCGACGCGGCGAGCTTCGAAGACCTGGAGACCGGCGACCGCATGCCGATCGTGCCGGCGTCGGTTCGCGAGGAGTACCAGGCCCTCGTCCGGCAGCATACGGAGGCTCTGGGCCGGCTCTTCACCGACAGCCGGATCGACTATGCCCTGTTCAACACGGCGGTGCCCCTCGACCACGCGCTGTTCCACTACCTGTCGGCGCGCGAGCGCCTGAGCCGCGCACGCTGATGTCGTTCCTGGCCCCCGCGCTGCTCGCCGGCCTGCTCGCGATCGCCATCCCGATCGTGGTGCACCTCGTGCAGCGCGAGCGGCGCACGATCCAGGCGTTTCCGTCGCTGATGTTCCTGCGCCGGATACCGAACCAGTCCGTGCGCCGTCGCGCCATCCGCCACTGGCCGCTGCTCGCGTTGCGCATCCTTGCGCTTGTGCTCATCGCCCTGGCGTTCGCGCGCCCGTTCCTTCCGGCGAGGGCAGGGGCGATTGCGGCGGCGGGCGGCAAGCGCGACGTCGTGGTGCTGCTGGACCGGTCGGCAAGCATGGGCTACGGCGACCATTGGCGCCGCGCGCAGGACCTCGCCAGGCATGTCGTGCAGAGCCTCGCACCCGGCGACAGCGGCGCGGTCATGTTCTTCTCGACGGATGTCGAGGTCGGCGCCCGATCGGAGGCGGGACCCGGGGCGCTGACCGCCGCGGTCGATACGGCCCGACCGGGGCCCGGGATCACCCGGTTCGGCCCGGCCCTCCGCGCGGCGGCGGGCCTGCTCGATCAATCTGCTGCCTCGCGCCGCGAGATCGTGCTCATTTCGGATTTCCAGAAGTCCGGCTGGGACGCGACCCAGGACGTGAAACTGCCTCCCAGCGTGAAGCTGACGACGGTGTCGGTTGGCGAGCCGTCGCCCGCGAATGCCGCTGTAGTCGGCCTGGCGCTCGAGCAGAAGGCCGACCCGAAGGGGACAGTCGTCAGCGCGGCCGCGCGCGTCGCGAACTACGCGGTTCAGCCGGTGACCGACCGCGAGATCGTGCTCGAGGTCGACGGTCATCGCGTGGACGCCAAGCGCATCTCGGCCGGCGCGGGCGCGACCGCAACCGTTCCGTTCGCACCTTTCCCCGTCGCCGGGCGCACGGCCCGCGTGACCGTCCGGATGGCGGCCGACGCGCTGCCCGCCGACGACGCGTTCCATGCGCTCGTCACGGTTGGCGGCCAGGTGCCGGTGCTCATCCTCGAGGGCGCCAGCGCCGCTTCAGATGCGAG
The DNA here is from genome assembly GCA_963724775.1 of uncultured Acidobacteriota bacterium. Lineage (GTDB taxonomy): Bacteria > Acidobacteriota > Vicinamibacteria > Vicinamibacterales > Fen-181 > CAVRWB01. The sequence goes on along the minus strand of CAVRWB010000001.1, from coordinate 120,393 downwards.
CCTGTATCTCGCCCGCGCGCTCGAGGTGGCTGCGTCGCCGGGCTTTGCGACGCGCATCACTCGCGCCGATCGCGTGACGCCCGAGGAGATCGCGGCTGCGGCGGTCATCGTGATCAATGACGCGAGTCCGCCTTCCGGGCCGGCCGGCCGCGCCCTCGCCTCCGCCATCAACGGCGGCGCGGGCCTGCTCGTAATCCTTGGCGAGCGCGCCGCCTGGACCGAAGCGGACGCGGACCTCCTGCCGGGAAAGCTCGGGCCGGCGATTGACCGCTCGGGGACCAGCGGTGGCACGCTCGGCTACGTCGATTTCAGTCACCCGGCATTCGAAGTCTTCAGTTCCCCGCGCAGCGGCGACCTGACGGCAGCGCGCATCTTCCGCTACCGGGGCATCACTTCGGCGCCGAAGGTGCTCGCCCGGTTCGACGACGGCGGCGTGGCGGTGGCGGAACGGAAGGTGGGCCGAGGCGTGGTCATTGCATGGACCTCGACGTTCGACAGCTCCTGGAACGACCTGCCGCTCAAGCCCGTGTTCGTGCCGTTCGTCCACCAGGTCATGCGTCATCTGGGCCGTTACGTCGAGCCGCGGCCGTGGTACACCGTGGGTGACGCGTACGACCCGGCCGACGCACCGCCGATGGGACCGAAGGGGCGGCCGATCGCCGGTAGCGCCTTTACCGTCGTGGCGCCTTCGGGCCGCGCCGTCGAAGCCGTCTCGGGCGCGGTGACGCGCACGGTCCCGCTTTCGGAGACCGGCTTCTACGAGATCAGGCCATCGTCGCCGGGCGCCGGACCGATCATCGTGGCGGTCAACGGGGCACCCGGTGAGTCGGACCTCTCGATGATGGATCCGTCTGAACTGAGGGCCAGCGTTGGTGCCCCTCCAACAACGCCGGGCGCGACGCCCGGGCATGACATGACCGTCGAGGAACGCGAACGGCGCCAGTCGCTCTGGTGGTACCTCTTGGCCACGGGGCTCCTGTTACTCGTCATTGAGGCCGCGGTCGCCAGCCGGCTGCCGCGGATTGCGTGATGGCTTACCAAGACGAACTGCTGCGAATCATCCGCGAGGTCCGGTCGCGCTGGCGCTGGAAGGTGGTCGTGCGGAGCCTGGCGGTCCTGGTTGGCGCGGCGATCCTCGCCCTGCTCGTGGTGGCGTATGGCCTCGAGCAGTTCCGCTTCGCGCCCGCGTCGATCATCGTCTTTCGCGTGCTGACCTACCTCGTGCTCGTGGCGCTCGGATGGTTCTTCTTCGTGCGGCCGCTTGGCCGCCGCGTCAGCGATCAGCAGGTGGCGCTCTACCTCGAAGAGCACGAACCGTCGCTGCAGGAGATCCTGGTGAGCGCCGTCGACGTCGGGGCGCCGGCGCGGCCGATCGAGCGGACCGGCGAGTCGGCCGAACTGCTGCGCCAGGTGGTGAAGTCGGCCGTCGAACGCTGCCAGGCGACGGATTTGGGCCGCGGCATCGAGCGCCAGAGCCTCCGCCGCTCGTTCGTGGCCCTCGCCGCCATCGCAGCGACCGCGGCGCTGGTGTTCGGTCTCGGCCCGGCGTACCTTCGGCAAGGCGCGTTGGCCGTCCTGGTGCCCGTGACCGGGGCCGAGGCCGCCAGCCCGTACCGGATCGACGTGACTCCTGGCAGCGCGACCGTCGCGCGCGGTTCGGACGTGTCGATAGCGGCCCGCCTGCACGGCTTTACGGCAACGGAAGTCGATCTGTTCACGCGTCCCACGAGCGGCGCGCCGTTCGAGCGCGTGCCCATGGTGGCCCCTGCCGGCGACGGCCCGTTCGAGAGCACGATCTTCCGGGTGAAGGACTCCTTCGAGTACTTCGTGCAGTCTGCCGGCGTGCGCTCGGCGATCTTCAACATCGCCGCCGCCGCTCTCCCGTTCGTCGAGCGGATGGAGATGGAGCTGGTCTACCCGGCCTACACGGGACTTGCCACGCGGACGATCGATCAGGGCGGCGACCTCGCCGTGCCACGAGGCACCACGGTCCGCCTGCGCGTGCATTCGACGATGAAGACCGGGGCGGGACGCGTCGTGCGCGACGGGAAGGAGAGTCTGCCGCTGACGGTGAACCCAGACGGCACGCTCGCGGGCAGCTTCCAAGTGAGCGCGGACGGGTTCTACCGGATCGACTTGGCCAACACGGTTGGCGCGCTCGTCACCGCCTCGCCGCAATACACAATCGACGTCCTCACCGACGAGGCGCCTTCGGTGTCGTTTTCGAAGCCGGGGCGGGACCTGCGCGCGACGAGCGTGGACGAGATCTTCGTCGAGGCCGCCGCGGCGGACGATTACGGCGTGAAGCAACTCGACCTGGTCTACTCCGTGAACGGCGGCCCCGAGCGCCAGAGGAAGCTCATCGGGCCCGGGCCTGCGCCTCGCGCCGAGGTATCCGCAGGGCACACGTTCTTTCTCGAGGAGCTCGGCCTGCAGCCGGGCGACGTCGTGTCGTACTACGCCCGCGCGACCGACAACGACGAGGTGAGCGGCGCGAAGAGCGTGACGAGCGACATCTTCTTCGTGCAGATCCAGCCGTTTCGCAAGGACTACCGCGCCGCCGAGGGCCAGGCCGGCGGGCAGCCGGCCGGCCAGCAGGGTGGCGGCAACGACCCGTCCGCCTTGTCGGAGCAGCAGCGCCGGATCGTGTCAGGGACATTCAACAGCGTTCGCGATCGCGCCAAGGCGGGGGAGGACAAGTTCCGCCAGGACATCGTCTTCCTGGCGCTGACGCAGGGGCAGCTGCGCCAGCGTGCCGAGGAACTGGTGGTGCAGATCAAAACTCGCGTCGCCCAGGCGGACCCGACGATGATCACGATCGCGGGCGCGCTGGAGCAGGCGGCGAAAGCCATGCAGGGCGCGGAGCAGCGCCTGCAGGCGCGTGACCCCCGCGGCGCGCTGCCTGGCGAGCAGCAGGCGCTCGCCAACCTCCAGCGGGCCGAGGAGGCTTACCGCGACGTGCGCGTCCGCATGACGCAGGAACAAGGCGGGGGAGGCGGCGGACAGCAGTCGGCGGCGGCCGAGGAGCTCGCAGACCTCTTCCAGCTCGAGATGGACAAGCTGCGCAACCAGTACGAGACGGTGCAGCGCAGTCAGCAGCAGACGGCCGATGCGAAGGCCGACGCGATGCTCGAGCGGCTGAAGGAGCTGGCGCGGCGGCAGGAGCAGGAGGCCGAGCGGCAGCGGCAGATGGCCGGCAACCGCCAGGGCAGCGGCAGCGCCGCGGGCGCCCGGCAGCGGCAGCTGGCCGACGACACCGAAGAGGCGGCCCGGCAGCTGGAACGGCTGTCGCGAGAGGACGACCGCCCGGACCTCGCCCAGTTGGCGCGCGAGCTGCGGGCGGCGGCCGACTCCATGCGGCGCGCGGCGGCCAGCGGCGACTCGGGCGCGTTCGGCGAAGCGCGGGCGGCCGCGGAGCGGCTCTCGCGTGCGCGCGACGGGCTCGAGCGGCAGCACGGCGACAGGCTGGCGCGCGACATCGACAGCGCCCTGTCGCGCACGCGGCGGCTGGCCAACGAGCAGAAGTCGATCGAATCGGGCGTGCGGTCCCTCGACAAGGCCGGCGCCAACCGGGGCCAGCAGGCGCAGCAGCTTCAGCAGAGGAAGGAAGCCCAGGCGTCTGAGGTGGCCGACCTCGAAAAGCAGCTCGATCGCACGGCCTCGGATGCCCGGCGGGAGCGGCCGCAGGCCGCACGCAAGGTGCAGGACGCCGCCGACGGGATCCGCGACGACAAGCTCAAGGAGAAGATCGCCTACTCGCGAGGCCTGGTGCAGGGCGCGCCTGGCGAGACCGCCGCCGGGCTCGAGGAACAGATTGGCGCCGACATCGCGTCGCTCGAGTCGCGGCTGCGCGACGCGGCCGGGGCCGTGAACGCGCCGGCGCCCGGCAACCGCGCCGACGCGATGGCCCGCGCTCGCGGCCTCGCGCGCGGCGTCGGTTCGATGGAGCAGCGGCTGCGCGACCGCCAGCAGGCCGCGGGGCAGCAGCGCCGCGGGACAGCAAGCGCCCGCGGGGCAACCGGGAGCGCAGGGCGAACAGGCCCGAGGCGGCCAGCCGGGCGACGGACAGCGAGGCGGCCAGCAGGGTGAGGGGCAGAGAGGCGGGCAGCAAGGCGACCGCGCCAACGACCGCGCACAGGGCTACGGCGGCGGCGTCCCGCACGGCGACGACGCCGGCGCGTTCGACCCGCGGCAATTCCAACGGGAAGCTCGCGAGCGGCGGACCGAAGCGCAGGCGCTTCGCCGTGATCTGAAGGCGCTGGGCGTGGACGTGAAGGACCTGGACGCGATCATTGCCGCGCTCGCGGCCCTGGACAGCTCCCGCGTCTATACCGATTCCGACGAGATCGCGCGCCTGCAGCAGCACCTGTCCGAAACGCTGCAGCGATTCCAGTTCAACCTCCGCCGAGATCTCGGCGCGGCCGACGCGGACCAACTGCTGCTCTCCGGATCCGATGCGGCGCCGGAAGCCTACAAGAAGCAGATCGAGGAGTACTACCGAGCGCTCGCGCGCGGCCGCAAGAAGTAGTCGGCAGCAGCGAGCGGGACCGTGTCTTCCGAAGCGGAGCCGGGGGCCGCCGCGCGCCCCGGCGGAGCAGAGGGAGATCCGGAGCCCTGCTATGATGGCCGCACTCCGTCAAGCAGGAGAGCCATGGCCACCATCGAGACGCCCCGGACATCCCTTCGCTCTGCCGCCTCCCTCTTCCGCGGCCTGCTGGCGACCGCTCGCCCTGACTGACATTGCTTGGAAGGTGGTCGCCTTCGTGGCGCTGACGCCGCTGGTGACCATCCTCTTTCGAGCCCTGCTGGCCACGACGGGCCGCGATGTAGTGGCGGACCAGGACGTTCTCCTGATCTTCGTGCGGCCGGGCGGATTGGTGAGCGCGATCGTCGTCGGCGCGATGCTCCTAGCCATCGTGGCGCTGGAACAGGCGGCGTTGATGGCGGTCGTGTATGGCGACTTCGCTCGGCCGCCGGATCGACCCGGTCGTCGCGCTGCGCTTCGCCCTGGCGCACGCCTGGCCGGTACTCCGACTGACCGCGCGGATGGTCGGTGCGACGTTGCTCGCCGCCACGCCGTTCCTCGCGGCGATCGGCCTGACGTATTTCGCGCTTGCTCGGCGGCCACGACATCAATTTCTATCTGGCGGAGCGGCCGCCCGTCTTCCTGGTGGCCGCAGCTATCGGTGGAGTCGCAGGCGTTGCGCTCGCCGCGACACTGCTGCGCGTCTTCACGGGCTGGGTGTTTGCGCTGCCGCTGGTGCTGTTCGAGGACGTGTCTCCCAGGCGCGCGCTCCGCGACAGCCGCGACCGTGCGGCGGGTCATCGTGTCGCGCTCCTCGGGTGGATCGTGGGCTGGGCGCTCGGCGTGGCGGCAGTTTCGGCGGCTGCGACTTCCGTCATCGTCGCGCTGGCACGGCTCGTCGTCCCGCGCACGATGGACTCCGTCGCGCTCCTCACGATCGCCATCGGCGTCACGCTCTCGATCTGGGCGCTCGTGCACCTGGCCGTCAACCTGCTCGGCACGACCAGCGCCGCGGTTCTCCTGTTCAATCTGTACCGCGAACGCGGACGCGCGGCGGGGGTGGACCCCTCACGGGTCACGCGGTTCGCGCGCGACTCGCCGCGCGCGCTGTTCCAGTTGACCGCCAGGCGGCTGGTGCGCTGGGCGGTCGTTGGATTGGTGGCCGCGATCACCATCGCCGCGATCGCCCTGCACACGGCGCGTCTCGACGAGCACATCCAGGTGGCGGCCCATCGCGGGTCGTCGAAGGCTGCGCCGGAGAACAGCCTGTCCGCCGTCAGGCAGGCCATCGCGGACGGGGCCGACTGGGTCGAGATCGACGTGCAGGAAACGGCGGACGGCGAGGTCGTCGTCATCCACGACAGCGACTTCATGAAGATGGCGGGCGTTGGAACGAAGATCTGGGACGCCACGCTGGCAGACGTGCAAGCAATCGACATCGGCAGCCGGTTCTCGCCTGCGTTCAGTGGCGAGCGCGTCCCCACCCTTGCGTCCGTGCTCGATGTCTGCAAGGACAAGGTCGGGGTGCTGATCGAACTCAAGTACTACGGCCACGACAAGGAGCTGGAAGAGCGGGTCGCCCGGCTGGTGGACGAGCGCGGCATGGCGCCGCGGGTTGCCCTGATGTCGCTCGAGTTGGACGCGGTGCGGAAGATGAAGGCGCTACGCCCGGGCTGGAGAGTCGGGCTGCTCATGTCGGTCTCGGCCGGCAGCCTGGCGACGAGCGGCGCCGACTTCCTGGCCGTCAATGCCGCGTTCGCCAGCCGCCGCTTCGTGAGGTCCGCGCACGGCCGCGGCATGAAAGTCTATGTCTGGACCGTCGACGATCCCTCGACACTCTCGGCCATGATGGGGCGGGGCGTGGACGGGGTGATCACCAACACGCCCGCCGTCGCGAAGGCCGTCCTCGCCCAGCGGGCGGGGATGAGTCCCGCCGTGCGCCTGCTGTTGGAACTGGCCGACTTGCTCGGCGTGAAACGCCAGATTGGCGACGTGTAGCCGGCGGCCGACGGTTGGTGTGACGACAGGCCCGTGGGCGGAGCTTCCGCTTCGCCGGGCCGTCAGCCGAGGTTGGAGCCGATACGGCCGGAGGGAGTAAGATCGCGACTGGCTCTCTCAAGGAGAAGATCCAGCCGTGCCCAAACCTCGCCGCACCGCCCTCGTGTTCGCCGCCGTGGCGCTGGCCTGCGTGGCCGCCGCCGAACGGTCCCCGTCGGCCGCGCCGCCGGGCCGCGACGCCATCACGATTCCCTTCGAGACCTACGCCCTGCCGAACGGCCTGACGGTGATCCTCTCGCAGGATCGCACCACGCCGACCGTGGCCGTGAACGTCTGGTATCACGTGGGCTCGAAGAACGAACTGCCGGGCCGAACGGGGTTTGCGCACCTGTTCGAGCACATCATGTTCACGGGGTCCGGGCACGTGCCGTACGGCCTGCAGGACAAGCTGACGGAGGGCGTCGGCGGCAGCAACAACGGCACGACGAACAACGACCGTACCACCTACTTCGAGACCATCCCGTCCAACTACCTCGAGTCTGCGCTTTGGATCGAGTCCGACCGGATGGGGTTCCTGCTCGACACGCTCGACATCGCCAAGCTCAACGCCCAGCGCGACGTCGTGAAGAACGAGCGCCGCCAGGGCGTCGACAACCAGCCGTACGGGAAGGTCGGCGAGATCCTGGCCCGGGCCACGTACCCCGCGTCGAACCCCTACTCGTGGGACGTCATCGGCAGCATGGAAGACCTGAGCGCGGCCTCGGCCGACGACGTGAAGAACTTCTTCCGGACCTACTACGCGCCCAACAACGCGTTCCTTGCCATCGTCGGTGACTTCGATCCCGTGCAGGCGAAGGCCTGGGTGGCCAAGTACTTCACGCGACGTCTCTCGCGGGAAGCCCGTCGTGAGGCCGTCGGTACCTGCCGTCACGATGCCCGCCGAGCGCCGGTTGTTCCTCGAGGATCGCGTGCAGGTCCCGCGCCTCTACATCCAGTGGCCGAGCGTCGGGGAGAAGGACGACGATCAGTACGCGCTCGACGTGCTGGGGACCATTCTTGCGGGCCCGCGAACGGCGCGCCTGACCAAGGCTCTCGTGTACGACCAGCAGGCGGCGGCGAGCGTGCAGGCGTACCAGGGCTCGAACGAGGATGTCGGGGAGTTCATGGTGGTCGATCACGCCGAGGCCGGGCCACACGCTCACCGAACTGGAGACGACGGCGGACGGCATCATCGAGAAGCTGAAGACCGAGGGCCCGACGGCCGAGGAGGTCCAGAAGGCCGTGGCGGGCGAAGAACTCGGCTTCGTGCGCGGGCTCGAATCGAACCTCGGGAAGGCGATGCGCTTGTGCGACGGCGCCGGGTACCACGGCGATTCGGGCTACTACAAGACGGCTTTCCAGAAATCGACCGCGGTGACGGCGGCCGACGTGAAGCGGGTGGCGAACAAGTACCTCACCAGGGGCCGCGTCGTCCTCAGCGTCGTACCGACCGGCAAGCCCGACGAAGCGGCCAGGCCGGCGGACAGCCGTAAGGTGACTGGTGCCGAAGATACGCCTCGCCCGGAGGTGAAGTAATGAGCCCACGCAATCCCGGTACGGTGGAACAGGCGTCTCGTCTGTCGCCACGGTTGGCAACGATCCTGTGCGGCCTGGTCCTCCTCGCGCTCTCGGCCGGGGCCCAGCAGGTGCTCGACCGGACGAAGATTCCGCCACCCGGCAAGACGCCGGAACTCCGCGTCCCGGTGTGGACGAAGGACCACGCTCGCGAACGGCGCGGAACTGATCGTGTCGGAGAAGCACGACCTGCCGCTCGTGTCGTTCTCGCTGCTCGTGCAGGGAGGGGCCGACCAGTTCGAGACGGCCGGCCGGCGCGGCGTGGCGAGCATCACCGCCTCGATGCTGAGCGAGGGAACGAAGACGCGCGACGGCGAAGCGCTCTCCAACGCGCTGCAGTTGCTCGGCACGTCGGTGAACGCCGGCATCGGCAGCGAGTCGGGGTCGATGGGGTTCGTCGCCACCACGGCGAAGTTCGAGCCGACGCTCGACATCCTCGCCGACATGCTGATGAACTCCACCTTCCCGGCGCCGGCCCTCGATCGCATCCGCGGCCAGCGGCTGGTCGCGCTCAACACCGCCAAGGCGCAGCCCGGCGCGATTGCGCGACGCGTGTTCCCGAAGGTCCTCTACGGCACCGCGCACCCGTTCGGCCAGCTGACCACCGAGGAGACGCTCAAGGCGATCACGCGAGATGACGTCGTGGCGTTCCACAAGGCGTACTTCCAGCCGGGGCGCGCCGCGATCATCGTCGTGGGCGACGTCACGCCGGCGTCCGCGAAAGCCGCCGTCGAGAAGGCGCTCGGCGCGTGGCCGGCCGGCGGCAGCCAAGCCGGACTTCGCCTACCCGCCGCTGCCCGAAAAGCGACCGACGACGATCTACCTCGTGGACAAGCCGGGCGCGGCGCAGTCCACCTTCGCCATCGGCAACCCGGGCCCACCCCGCAGCACGCCCGATTACTACGCGCTCGAGGTGATGAACACGCTGCTTGGCGGCATGTTCCAGTCGCGCCTCAACGCCAACATCCGCGAGGAGAAGGGGCTGAGCTATGGCGTCAGCTCGTTCTTCCTGTTCGGCAAGGGCCCGGGCGCGTTCCGCGCGGGCGGCGACATCGTCTCGGCCAAGAGCGACCTGGCACTGACCGAGTTCATGAAGGAGTTGCGGGGGATCCAGGGCAGCCGGCCGATCACCGACGACGAGCTGCAGATGTCGAAGGACTCGCTGGTGCAGAGCCTGCCGGCGATGTTCGCGTCGGTGAGCAGCATCGGCGCGGCCATCGGCACGCTGTGGGCCGAGGGCCTGCCCGACGACCTACTACCAGCGCTACGGCGCAGGCGGTGAACGCGGTGACCAAGGCGGACATGGTGCGCGTGGCCAAGCAGTACATCGACCTCGATCACCTGTCGATCGTCATCGTCGGCGACCGCGCGACCATCGAAGCGCCGCTGAAGGCAATTAACGTCGCTCCCATCACCGCGCTCGACATCGAGGGGACCCCGGCGAAGTAGGACGTCCCGCCTGTCGGGCCGGCCGCTGCAGGTCACCGAACGTAGAACTGAGAACGTAGAACTGAGAACGTGGAACTGAGAACGTAGAACTGAGAACGAGTGCCGGGCCGGCTGACGGTTCTCATTTCCAACTTCTACGTTCTCCGTTCTCACTTCGGACTCGCCGTAGGACCGTCCCTTGCCTGTCGAAGCCGGCGGTTCCGGCGGTGCCGCGCTCGTCGCCCGGGAACCCGCTGCAGCACGTCCCCGTCCTCGACAATCCATCCATCTCAATTGGTCCGTTTGTGCTCGTTCAGCAGGTCGTCCACGACGGCGGTCGCCTCTTCTTCGAGTCGCGACTGGATCTGGTTGAAACGATCTTCGAGGTCGCGTCGAACGAGGCGGGCGTGGACGGTGAACAGCGCCGCCAGGGCGGCAATGAGGACGACGACGAAAAGCAGGACGAGCCAGGGCATCTTTCAGCCTTCCTGACGGCGGGCAGCCCACCGGCCGGCGGGGCCCGGCCCCGTACCTAAGAAGACGCCGCCATCGGCAGAAGGTTCCCGGCATGAGCTGGCAGGAGCTGGCAGGACTGTCTGGACAGGCGCACCGTGCTAGAATCCCCGCCAACCGACAGCCCCGCTCCAGGGCGTGACCTTCGGCCTCGCCTCCACGATCACAAGGCAACCGTTCGCGATCGAAGCCAGGGTGGTTTGCATGGCGCTGACCGTCGGGACTCGTCTCGGACCGTACGAGGTTGTCGGTTCGCTCGGGGCGGGGGGCATGGGCGAGGTGTACCGTGCCAGGGACACCCGTCTGGGGCGCACCGTTGCCATCAAGGTTCTTCCCCAGGATCTCTCCGCCGATCCCGGTCGGCGCCGTCGTCTCGAGCAGGAAGCCCGCGCCGCCTCGGCAATCAACGATCCGCACATCTGCGCCCTCTACGACATCGGGTCGGACAACGGCATCGACTACCTGGTGATGGAGCACCTGGAAGGGCAAACGCTCGCCGAGCGGCTGGCCAGCGGGAGCAAAAGCAAGGGGACCAACAAGACCGGGAAGCCCGCGAGCAGCACTGGCTCGGGCGTGCCGGGCGAGGCGCAGGCTGGCGGTCGGGGCCAGGGCCTTCCACTGCTCGACGCGCTCGAGTACGCCATCCAGATCGCCGATGCCCTGGCGAAGGCCCACCGGCAGGGCATCGTGCACCGCGACATCAAGCCCGGCAACGTGATGCTGACCAGGGAGGGCGCGAAGCTCCTCGACTTCGGCCTGGCGACGTCGAAGGCTGCCGCGCTTGCGCCCGCCGATCTCACCGTCTCCTTGACGCGCGAAGCGAACACGGCCGCCGGCATGGTCGTCGGCACGGTCCCCTACATGGCGCCGGAACAGCTCGAGGGGCACGAGGCGGACGCGCGCACCGACATCTTCGCCTTCGGCGCGATGCTCTACGAGATGGTGTCCGGGAGGCGGGCCTTCGAGGAATCGAGCCAGGCGAGCCTGATCGCGGCGATCATGACGCGGGATCCGGAACCGCTGGCGACGCTCGTGCCGGTAACGCCGCCCTCGCTCGATCGCATGGTTCGCCAGTGTCTCGCGAAGGATCCGGACAAGCGATGGCAATCGGCGGGCGACCTGGCGCGCCAGCTGGAGTGGACGAGGGAGGAGATTCGGACACCGCGCTCTGCCACCGGCCAGGTGTTGGCGCAACCGGTTCAGCGGCCCAGTCCTCGCAAGCGCCTCGTCGCTGCCGCGCTCGCTCTCGTGGTGTTCGCGGGCATCGCCGCCGGCGCGTTCGTCCTCGGCCGTCGCGGGGGAGACCGGCCGCTCCCGTCGTTCCGTCGCCTCACGTTTCGCCGCGGGACCGTCGATGGAGCACGGTTCATGCCCGATGGCCAGAACATCGTCTTCGCCGCCCGTTGGGACGGCGACTCGCGGCAGGTATTCTCGGTCCGCTACGACAGCGTGGACGCGACCCTGCGCGAGGGGCTGCAGGGCATGAACATCCAGGCGGTGTCGAGCCGAAACGAGCTTGCGCTGTTCAGAGGCGGCACAGTTGCGAAGGTGCCCCTGGCGGGCGGCGCGCCACGCGACCTGTTGTCTGACGTCACCAGCGCCGACTGGAATCCCGACGGTTCGCAGATGGCGGTCACGCGCCCGGCGACGGCGACATCTCCGAGCGTCGTCGAATTCCCGATCGGCAAGTTGATCTACAAGGCGCGCGCCACGGCTGCCACTATTCGCGTGTCGCCCAGCGGCGACCTGCTGGCGTTCCGGGATGTCGCGTTGGACAGCCATGGAGTCGTCGTCATCATCGACACGGCAGGCCACAAGAAGGCCGAATCGTCTTACCAGGACGGGTTGGAGGGACTCGCGTGGACGCCGGACGGTCGCGAAGTGTGGTTCTCGACCTCGATTCCCGGCGCACGGGTCGCCGTACGCGCGCTCGATCGCTCGGGCCGCGAGCGAAACGTGCTCACCGACCCGGTCCTGCGGCTCAAGGACATCAGTCGAGACGGCCGCGTGCTCCTGTCCGCCGACGACAAGACCTACAGCATCAACGGGCGCGCCCCCGGCAGCGCGACCGAGCGCAACCTCACGTGGTACAACTGGTCGCTGCTCGACGACATGTCCCCGGACGGACGAACGATCGTGTTCACCGAGGGAGGCGAGTCGGACAGCCAGAACGGATGGAACACGTTCGTGCGTCCGACGGACGGGTCGCCGCCGCAGCGCTTTGACGAGTTCATCTATGCCAAGCGGTCGCCGGACGGCAAGTGGCTGGCGGGCATGGCGCCAGACAAGAACAGCCTGCAGGTGAAGCTCATCCCGGTCGGCGCCGGCGACGGACGGTTTGTCACGCACGACGCGTCGGCGTGCGAGGTCGTGGGATGGCTGCCGAACAGTTCGGGCATCGTGTACTGGGTGTTCGACAGGGTTTGGCTCGCGATGCTCGATGGGCGCCCGCCGACACCGATCACCCCGGACAACTGGATCTCGTACGGCATCGCCCCGGACGGTCAGCATGTTCTCGCCGTGCCCTCCGCGCCGGGCGACGTCAGGATGTTTCTGTACCTGATCGACGGCCGGGAGAAGATCCTGCTGCCGGGCGTCACCGCGTCGAAGTGGTATCCGGTCGGCTGGGACGCGGACGGCAGGCGGATGCGCGCCATCGCGACGCCCATGGGCTACCCGATGCGGATATTCCGCGTGGATCCGATGACTGGCGACGCCCAAGCGTGGAAGGAGATCGGCGGGCAGCTGGATCGTGCGGGACTGACCCCCACCAGGCGTTTACGTTTCAGCGCCGACGGCGAAAGCTACGCGTACAACTACGCGAGGACGCTCTCCACGTTGTACGTCGTCGAGGGACTGCGGTAGCGAAGGGCGTGTCGCGACTGAAGATCGGAAGTCGGGGGTGATTTGGTCCTGCCGGCGGGCTTCAGACCCGCCGAGCGGCGGAGGTACGGCATGCAGCAACGGCATCGTCCGTGGCTATTCCTCGCTCTCGTCGCCGTCCTCCTCCTACCGGGTCCGGCAGTGGCGCAGGAGCAGACCGGTTCCATCCAGGGAGCCGTCAAGGACTCCTCCGGCGCAGTCCTGCCGGGCGTCATTGTCGAAGCGCGCAGTCCCACGGTCGTCGGCGTCGGTACCGCGGTCAGCGACGAGCGCGGCACCTACCGTTTCCCGGCGCTGCCACCGGCCACCTACACCATCACGGCCGCGCTCGCGGGCTTCAGCGGGGGCAAGGTCGAGAACGCCACGCTGTGGCTCGGGCAGTTACTCACGATCGACCTGGTGATGACGGTCGGCAGCATCGCGGAGACGGTCGACGTCGTGGGCCGCTCGCCACTCATAGACGTCAAGCAGAGTGCGGCGTTTGCGACCTTCGAGCAGCAGGCGTTCGAGCGGCTGCCGAAGGGCCGCGATTTCACCGCGGTCATCGTCCTGGCTCCCGGCGCGCAGGCCGAAGCGAAAGCAGGCGGCGAAGCGCAGATCGACGGCGCGTCAGGCGCCGAGAACCGCTTCATCCTCGATGGCATGGACACGACGCAGCTGGTGGGCGGCACGTCGGGCAAGCAGATGCCGATCGACTTCATCGAGCAGGTGCAGGTCAAGTCGTCCGGCTACGCCGCCGAGTTCGGCGGTGCGACGGGCGGCGTAATCAGCGCGATCACCAAGTCCGGCAGCAACCGGCTGCGCGGCAGCGCCGGCCTTTATTACCAGGCCGACGCGTTCTATGGGCAGACGCGGCTGACCAACGGCTACAGCCCGTGGGATTCGAACAGGCCCGAACCCGGATTGATTCCCTTCCAGGCACCATGGACGTACCTCGACCCGGTGGGCGACCTCGGCGGCCCGATCCTCCGCGACAAGCTGCTGGTATGCGCGGGCCTTGCCTATCAGTCCAACAGCTACCACGAGGACGCGATCTTCATCACGGATCCCACCTACACGAAGCGGCACTTCGAGTGGAGCAACTTCTCGTACAGTCCCGACCTACAACGTGACGACGCAGCTCACCCGCAGCATGCGGCTGCGCGTGTCGGGCTCGAACCAGCGCACCGGCGCCCGCAAGACAGCGCCGGGAGGACCCGGCTACACGTCGCAAGCCGCATCGATCTACCCGTCCAACCTCATCTACCGCGGTCCCGACCCGAACCTCGCCGGCAAGACGATGGGCGGCTACACGGGCGCAACCTTTCCGAAACTCGCTGATGGTTCGCTCGATCTGGCGACCTACCAGCAGCAATCCGACAAGTACGCCACGGATCGCTCGAACGATCTGCTCTCGGGCAACCTCGATTGGGTGGTGACCCCGCGTGTCTTTTTCAACACCACGGTTGGCTACTTCAGGACCAACTACCAGACGTCCCCCGAGATGCGAGGCAATGTCCTTGTGCATTCGTTCGGAAGCTCGAGAATTCTGACGCGACGATGAACAGGAACGGGTACCCGACGGTGCCCGTTGGCTTCCAGCAGGCGGCGGGCTACACGGACGGGATCTCCAGCAGCGGCACCGTGCGCGACATCTTCAGCCGCCTGTACCTGAACGCAAACGGCACGTGGTACAAGGCGCTTGCCGGGCAGCACGTGGTCAAGGGCGGCGCGCGCCTGGAGCGGTTCACCAACGACGTGTTCAGCGGCATGACGAAGCCGCGGAATTCATTCGTGTGGGGACGTTACCAGGCAACCGACGGGCGCGTGCTGACCGGGAATACGGCTACTACACGTCGCTGCAGACCGGGACCTTCGGCGCGGTCGCGTCGAACAACGTCGCGTTCTGGCTGCAGGACGCCTGGACCGTGAACAACAGGCTGACCCTCAACGCCGGCCTGAGAGCCGAGAACGAGCACATCCCGTCGTTCGACAGCGGCGTGCCGGGCATCTCGTTTTCGTTCGGACAGAAGCTGGCTCCGCGACTCGGGTTCGCGTACGACGTGCGGGGCGACAGCGCGTGGAAGGCGTACGGGAGCTTCGGCTATTTCTACGACGTCACGAAGCTCGACCTCGCGCGCGCCTACTTTGGCGCGATGAACGGAAAGCTCTATTACTGGTCACTCGACACCTACGACTGGAAGAGCATCAGCTGCCAACCCGGGCCGACCGGCTGCCCGGGCACGCTCCTCGAGGGGCTCGACACGGTCGGCTCCTTCAACGAGTTGAACGAGGTGCTCGCCACCTACTTCAACCGGCCCGGGATGACATCCATCGATCCGGACTTGAAGCCATACCAGACGGGCGAGTTCGTCGTCGGGCTCGATCACGAGTTGACCCCGACGATGTCCGTTGGGGCGCGTTACGTGCACAAGTGGCTCTTCCGGACGATCGAGGATCTCGGGCCTCGTGATCCCGGCGTCCGACACGTATGACGCGGGCACGTATTACATGCTGCGTACATCCTGAACGGCTACTCGCACGTGATGATCCCCGACTACCCGCAGTATCCCACCCCGCATGCCACGCGCGACTACGACGCATTCGAGCTGCGGCTCCGGAAACGGCTCGCGAGAGGATGGTCGGCAGAAGTGGACTACACCTACAGCCGGCTGTGGGGAAACTACAGCGGGCTGGCGAGCTCGGACGAGAACGGCCGGGTGGCGCCGAACATGAGCTCCTATTTTGACGTCATCTACCAGAGTTACGACGACCAGCAGCGACAGGTCTTCGGTCGGCTCGCGACCGACCGGCCGCACGCGCTGAAGCTGTGGGCGACCTACGACATGCCGTGGGGAACGACCGTCGGAGTGACGGGGATTGCGGAATCCGGCCTGCTGCAAACATCGACGTTCTTCTGGCAGGACTACCCGGAGTATCCAACGGCCGCGGCGATCTGGGGCGAACCCCCTGGATGACGCAGGTGGGCCTGCAAGTCAGCCAGAACTTCAAGCTGGGGGGCAACCGCCGCATCATCGTCGAGGCGGACATCATCAACCTGCTCGACAGCGACACCGTGACCGACTACTACTCGACGAGTAAGTATCGCGACGGGGTTCATCCTCCCGACTCGGTGTTCTTCGACGCGCCGTGGACGCCCGAGTCCGTGATGGCCATGTATCCGACGCTGGCCATTCCCAGCGAGGCCTTCTACCTGACGCCGAACGTGTTCCAGAACCGCCGCGAGGCAAGGGTGATGGTGAAGTTCTCGTTCTGACGTTCGGCTCTCGTCCTGGAGCGCCTGCGGTTTTCCAACCGCATCCTCCTCGTTCTAGGTCCCGCGCGTGAGCACGCCCAACCCGACCGGTCGCGGCGAGTCGTAACAGCCGTTGGCGTCGGTTCGCGGAGGTCTCGCTCGTCGGTGAAGGTGCTGGCTGCTTGTTTCGGACTACTGGTCGATCACTGTTCCAGATATCCTGCGTGAGCCTCCACGACCCGTCTGGCTGGTGCTTCTTACACGTGCAGGCCCTTGCCGACGTCGTCGTCGGGCGACGTGTCCCTTCCCGCCCAAACGAGAACGGTGTACGTGATGCGCTCCAACGCCATGTCACCCGCAATCTCGATGTGAGTGGAGGTGAAGGTGAACTCGAATCGACTTTTCGAAAACACGCTTCGCAGGTAATTTCCCAATGTCCTCTCGACCCTGAACCGGTGGATGGTGGGGCGGCATCAGCACTCCGTCGCTAGCCCACACTCCGAGACAGCCATCAACATCACCGGCATTCACCGCCGCCAGCAGTAGGGCCGTCGTCTTCGGACTGCGACGCGATCCGCTGGCACGACCTCATCCATCTAGGCCTCCCGGATAGTACGGGCAGAGTCTGCTCGCCATTTACCCGCAGCAGCGTGCGCCGTCAGCAGCAATTGCTCGTTCTCAGGCTGCTGTGGCGCCGGGCACGGCCTTAACGCCACGGCTCGCAGAAAGCCGGATGCCGGCCCTCATCTCGCCGTGCCACGGTTTTACCGAACCAGCCGATAGGTTAGCGACCGCCGCCCCGCGCCTCGATCAGCCGCAGCGACTCCCGGCTCACGAAGATCTTCGCGTGGTACTGCTCGCCCCAGCCGAGCGGCGTCACGTCGCGGTACTCGCGAAGCGGTCCGCCACCGTGTCCCTCCTCGAGGCGTGCCCGGAGGGACGCCCGGACGTTCGGGTCGGCGCCCCGGTCCAGCAGCAGGCGCGTGAAGCGCGCTTCGTCCGGCTGTCCCTTGCCGTAGTTGACCCAGAAGTTGCGCTGGGAGACGACCGTCGAGAAGAGCGCGGTGTAGCCGCCGAAGCCGTCGGCGTCGATCGCCGCCCGCGCGTCCGGATCCATGCCCCGGTCGAGCAGCCACTCCGCGATCTCCAGCTCGTCGAAGTAGGCGGCGATGTGCAGGAGCGTCGTCCCGTGCACCGGCGTCCCCTGAGCGGTGTACGGCTCCCGGGCGCAGGCAGGGGCGAGCGGGAAGATGTCGGCGATGTCGAACGTGCGCGTGAGGAGATCCGGATCGCGCGCGAGGTGCGCCTCGAGCAGGTCGATGCGCCCGCGATGGAGCGCCATCACCGGCGTGTCGGGAGGCTCGAAGCCGTGCTCGACGTACATCTCCAGGATGCGGTGCTTGGCGGGCGGGTTCCGGCTGTCGGTCCCGAGGAGGTGCTCCATGGTGTTCCGGTCCACACCCTCGGGCCCGACGACGCGGGCGCCGAGCGTGAACAGGACGGCGGTGCCTTCGACGCTCAGCGTGTACGCGGGGCCGGCGAGCGTCCACTTCTCGAGCGACGGCCGCCCCGCCAGGTCGTAGATCATGCGCACGGTGTCGGCCTTGCCCTGGAGCGCGGCCCGTCCGGCCGCCGACTCGAGGTCTGTGGCGCCGTGGCTGTGCAGGAGACGGATGATGCGGTCGCGGCCAAGGTTCGCCGCGTACGATCATCGGCGGGCCCCAGTTGCTGTCGGTGCGAATCAGGACGTGCTCATGGATGAGCGCCGGATTGCCCGTGATGAGCGCGCGGACCGTCGTCGGGGTCATCGCGCCAGATCGCGTCCGCGAGCTGCACCGCGTGGACGAGCCTCGTCCAGCTCGACGCGCTGTAGCTCCGTGCGAGCACGAGCTGCGCGTCGGCCAGCTTCGCGGCGGAGGGGTCGATCGATTCGGGATGGTGCTCGCGCAATTCGGCGATCGCATCCGCATCGCCGGCGTGGATGGCGCGGAGGAATTCCTTGGCCTGACGATGAAGCTGCTCCAGGTCGGGCCGGACGGGCAGGCGGCGGACGGGCATGACGAGCCTCCTTGCAATGAGCCCGTGGTCCGCTGGCGTCGGGCAAAGGAGGTTCGGCGATCACGTCCGAACGTCTGGCGACCTGCTCAGGTGGACTCAGTCCTGTCCGCGGACGGGAGGCGCCCTGCACGCCTGGCCCCAAACTACCACCGAGCGGCGAGGCAGACAAGAGCAGTTGCGCAAGTCAGAGGGATCCCGGCAGTGTCGATCTGCGCCGGGTCAGCGTTGGAGGGTTGCGTAGCGCACGCCTGATGACGGTTTGCAGACTACTTTCTCACACGGGGGTGCTCGCGGAAGAACGCCCACATCAGGCTCGTGGCGTCGATGCTGCGGGTGGTTCAGTCCCCACAATCCATTCCGGCAGCGCCTTGCCACCAGGCCAGGCATGGCCGCTCCTCTGACGGTGTCGAGCACCACCGCCGCGTCGTCTGCGCAGCGCGTGTATTGCAGACGCGCGACGTCAGCCGTCACTGTCGAGCCGGTGGGGTCTGGTCCGCATTGGTTTCTGCGAGCCCAGTCGGCGGTCCATGCCAGAACACTCGGGAACGGCCGCGGCGAGGTCCATCCGGTGCCGCCGCATAGGCACGGGATCCGCTGTTCCATGGAAGTTGATGAGCGGCACCGGTCGGGTGTTGGCGCACCAGCTCGATGGCTGTTGGTCCTGGGCCGCCGCTACGGTGCCGACCGCCGCAACACGATCGGATAGCCGGCAGGCCAGCGCAAAGGCCATCGCACCGCCACTGGAGAACCCGTTGGCAAAAACCCTGTCCGGGTCGATGTTGTAGGTCGCCTCCAGCCTCTCAATCAACTCCGAGATGAACTGAACATTGGCATTCAGAGTGGCTTCTGGCCTCAAGAGCCAAATCTTGGGTAATTTCCCGGGTGCAGCCACCGCCCGGGGTGGTGCCGGACGGATAGACGACAATGAACCCGTATTCGTCGGCGGCCCGATTCCAGTGGGTGATGTCCCTCTGTTGTGGCGGCCATGACATAGCGGCGTGCAGGCTAATGACGAGGGGCGTCGGCTTGGTGTGGTCATAACTCGGCGGCACATAGAGCAGGTACTCGCGCTCCTGGCCGGCGGAGACAATTGTGCCGTTGGCCCGGCTCAGAGAGTAGAACGACCCATAGAACCCTCCCACGGCGATCAGAACCAGCACCAGCGGAACGCCAATGATGCCAACCACCGCCCTGATGACGACTGTCCTGATATGCATTTTCGGACACCGCCATAGGTGACGACGGCGTTCTGCCAGGCGATGTGACCCCACGCCTCCAGGCCGATGGGGTTTCCGCGACGGCGGCGTACAAGCGGAGGGCCACCTCAGTGGTGGCCCCCGGCGTATCAGAGCGCGATCGGTCCTATAGCGGTTTGTCCCCGACGATCCCCCAAAGCACGGAGACGCTGGCGCCGTTGCTACTCAGGATGGCGTACCAGTACCGGTTGACTCGCGGAACACGACGAAGTCGGCTTTGCCGTCGCCGTCGTAGTCGGCCGGCGCCGCGAAGTCGCCGGGAACGCCCATTGCCTGGAGCCGTCGTGCCCCAGCTGTAGTTGTCGGTGGACTTCAGCCAGTACACCTGCCGTCGAGGGGCCGCCAGACCGCCAAGTCGGTCTTCCCGTCGCCGTCGTAATCCGCGGGGGCCGGCTGATCGCCGAGCGCTTCGACGCCCCATTGCATCGAGCCATATGCCGCCCAGGCGTAGGCAGCCGTCGACTTGAGCCAGTACCAGCGACCCTCGCTCGGCCGCCACACGCACAGGTCAGCCTTCCCGTCGCCGTCGTAGTCGCCCGGCGCGGCGATGTCGCCCGACCTGCCCCATTCCACGGCCCCATACGTGCCCCAGCTGTAGTTGTCGGTCGACTTCAGCCAGTACCACCTGCCGTTCGAGGGTCGCCACACGCACAGGTCGGCCTTCCCGTCGCCGTCGTAGTCGCCCGGCACAGGCACGTCTCCGCTAAGCCCCCATCGCGACTCCGTTCGGGCGCCCGTGGACGAGCGGATGATCCACCACGCGCCTGTGGATGGGCGCCACACCGCCACATCGGTCCGGCCGTCGCCATCGTAATCGGCAGGAACAGGGATATCGGTGGTGAGGCCCCAGGTCGTGATGAACGGGGTGCGGGTGGACGATTGCACGATGTACCAGGTTCCGGTGCTCGGGCGGAAGACGCCGAGGTCCCGCATACCGTCACCGTCAAAGTCGTTGGACCGATTGCGCCGCTTCGGCGGCTCGCACTTCATCCAGTACCCATTGCCCGCGTTCGGGCCCGGGTATACTTGCCACGCGGGTCCCGCGTTGGGATTGGGCGGTCCACCGGGGTCGGTGCTGTTGTAGACGATGTCGACGAGGGCCTTGTTGTCGTCGCTGCCAAAGCGATAGGCGATGGCATCGCTGTTCCGCGACGACCAATCGCCCGCACGACGCACCTTCCGCCCCCAGTTCGGGTCTTTTTGCGCCAACTCCCCGCACACGGCATCCGTGAAGGCGAACGAGTCGTTCTTGATAAGGTCGCCCGTCTTGGCGGCCATTGCCACGACGAACGCCGATTCGTCGGGAGGGTATTGCGCGTGCGCCGGCACCGCCAGCAGTAGCAGACCCACGAGCCACAGCAGTTTCCGCATGATGGTCCTGTCCTTCCCCGAGCAGTCAGGCCGCGAATCATTCTGCCGGGTTTCGTTTTCAGTTCTCCGTTCAGGATGTCCCTTTTCAGCAACAGATCGGTGCTTCGTCGTGCGTCAGTCGGCCGCATGGGCGCGTATGGGACGAGTCGCGGAGCGTCCTTGTCCAGCCCCTCGACGATCTGCCGCATCCCGCACCAGAGGCCGCTGAAGAACATCGTGATCAAGACCAGGTCGCCGACGTGCATTAGAACCTCCGTCGGCGCGAATTACGCTCAACGGAGGTTATCGGCCGACGGGGACAGCAGGTTTAGCCGACGCGGATGGCGGCGGGAATCGCTGCGTCGTCAAGGGCGCCGCGGGTGCCGAGACTACGGAACAATCTCGGGCTTCGGGGTCGATGTTTGCCGCTCGGCGAGCAGAACCGTCTGAACACGCGCCGTCCGACCGCAATATTGGGCGGCCACTCGCCGAGTTTAACCCCGATGGGCTTGCGCCCACTAGCTCCTGAGAGAAACCCGAGATGTAGACACAAATGAGCGGACGTCGATTGCATTGACGAATCCTGCGCAGGCGCAAACTGCCCACTGTCCCCTGCCCACTACATGCTGTAACATGCCGCGCACTTCCCCCGGAGGAGGTTCACCTCATGAGCCGAAGAAGAGCGCTGGCCGTTCTCCTGTGCGTGCTTGCGGGTTCGTTCGTCCTCGCCTCGCAGACGGCTGCCAACCCGGTGCGCCTCGCGCGACACCCGGACTACCACGCCGGCAAGATCGTCTTCAGCTACCTCGGCGACCTCTGGACGGCGAGCGAGGACGGCTCGAACGTTCATCGCATCACCGACAACACGGGCCGCGACGTCTACCCGAAGTTCTCGCCCGACGGCCGCTGGATTGCCTTCTCGTCGAACCGCTACGGCAACTACGATGTCTTTGTCGTCGCCGCCGGCGGCGGGGCGCCGCGGCGCCTCACGTTCCATACCGGGAACGACGAGGTGGTCGGGTGGACGCGGGACTCGCAGCACGTCGTCTTCCGCGCGACGCGCGGCGACGGGGCGTTCCCGACGGTCGCGACGCTGCATCAGGTGCCGGCCTCCGGTGGCCAGGAGCAGGCGCTGCCGGTGGACTGGGGATACTGGGCCAGCTTCTCGCCCGACGGCAAGTCAATGGCGTTCAACCGCCACCCCGCCGTGTGGTCAAGGCAGCACTACCGCGGCAGCTACGCGGCGGACGTCTGGGTGGCCGACGTGGCGTCGAAGACCTACAAGAAGCTGCTCGCCGACGAGCGCTACAACCGCTACTGGCCCATGTGGGGCGCGGACGGCGCCATCTACTTCGTGGCCGACCCGCTGCCCGACGAGCGGAACGTCAAGCCCGGCAGCCCGGCGGTCCGCAAGAGCGTGAACAACATCTACAAGATCCCGGCAGCCGGCGGGCAGCCGGTGCAGGTGACGAAACACAGCGACGGCAGCCTGTTCTGGCCCTCGATGTCGGCCGACGGCAAGGTCATCGTCTACGAGGACAACTTCGGCATCTGGAAGCTGGATGCCGCCACGGGGCGCAGCACCGAGATCAAGCTCGATATCACCAGCGACGAGAAGGAGAACGAGCACGAGATCGAGGCGGTCACCAACCAGGTGGACGCCTTCGACATCTCGCCGTCGGGGCGCCGCGCGGTCATCTCCGTCAAGGGGCAGCTGCTCACTATCGCGACGGAGCGAGGCGACATCACCCGCATTGTTCCCGACAGGATGGCGTCGCGCAGCGACTCGCCGAAGTGGTCGCCGGACGGCAAGCTGATCGCGTTCGTATCCGATCGGTCCGGCCGTGACGAGGTGTGGGTGAGCGACCCCGAGGGCAAAACGCCGAAGAAGATCACCGATCTCGACAACGAGAAGGGCGCGCTGGTGTGGACGCCCGATTCGAAGACGCTCCTCTACACCGCCGCCGACAAGAAGCTCTATGCCTACTCGGTGGCCGACGGCAAGACCGCGATCGTCGCCTCCAGCGATATCGCGCGCATCGGCTCCATGTCCGTGTCGCCTGACAGCAAGTGGATTGCGTTCTCGAAGCAGGACCGCACGCTGCGGACGCACGTCTACATCGCGCCCATCGTCGGCGGGGAGGAGCGCCACATCTCGGACGACCGGCTGCTGTACGCCGAGAACAACGCGGTGTGGACGGCGGACGGGCGCTACCTGGTGTTCACTTCCGCGGAGGGGACGTCGAGCGGCATCGCCTCGACCGGCGGGCTGACGCCGACGATGCAGCTGTGGGTGCTGCCGCTGCGCGACCGCGACCGCGACCCGATGAACCGCGACATCGACAACGAGGCGCAGGGGCTCGCCGCGGAAGCGGCGGTGCGGCAGGCGGGGCGTGCTGGCGGAGGCGGTGGCGCAGGCGGCGGCCAGGCGCAGGCTCCGCCAGAGGTGCGCATCGACTGGTCGGGCCTTGCGCGGCGTGCGACACGGCTGACGGTGCCGGGCACCATGATCTCGGGGCTCGCGGCGGCGCCCGAGGGGCACGCCGTGGCGGTGACGGTCTCGAGCCCGTTGCCCGGAGCCGGCGGGCGCGGTGGGCCGGCTGCCGATCCCAACGCGGGCACCTACATCGTCAACGTCGAGAGCGGCCAGACGACGCCGGTGCCGCGCGCGCCCGAATCGGCGGAGGGCGGTCGCGGGGGGAGCGATGGGCGGCGGGTTCGGCGGCGGCGCGATGGTGTTCTCGCGCGACGCCCGCACGCTGTTCTTCAGGTCGGGCATTGGCCTCTTCGCGGCCTCGATTCCGGCTTCGGCCCTCGCGGCAGCGCCGGGAGCCGGCGGCGACGCGGCCGGCGGTGGACGCGGCGGCCGCGGGGGAACGGCTTCATCGCAACAGCAGGCCCCGGGCGCGACGGGTGGCGCCGCGACGGCCAGGCAGCTGACCTACACCGCCAACCTCGAAGTGGACCGCAAGGCGCTGCGCTCGCAGGTGTTCAACGAGGGCTGGCGCATCATGAAGAACCGCTTCTACGACGCGAAGATGCACGGAGCGGACTGGAACGCCGCCAGGTCGACGTACGAGCCGCTGCTCGACTACTTGGTCGACGAGGAGGAGCTACACACGGTCATGATGATGATGATCGGGCAGCTCAACGCGTCGCACACAGGCGTGAGCGGAGGCCCCGCCGCCTCGACGCGCACGCTTCAGACGCGCCATCCGGGCTTCGACATCGTCACGGACGCGAGCGGCTTCTACAAGGTCGGACGCATCTACACTAACGGGCCGGCGGACAAGGACTACCTGAAGATCAAGGAAGGGCACTTCCTCGTCGCGGTCGATGGTCACGACCTCGAGGCCGGCGAGAACTACTGGCAGTTCTTCACGCTGGCGCCCGGCACCAAGTTCCATTTCCTCCTCAACGACAAGCCGGCCAAGGATGGCGCGTGGGAGGTGACAATCTCACCGGTCGCCGGCGCCGAGTTCGGCAACCTCCAGTACGCCCGCTGGGTGGACGACCGACGCGAGATGGTGAACAAGCTCAGTGGAGGCGAGATCGGCTACCTCCACATCCGGGCGATGGACGCGCCCTCGCTGCGGCAGTTCCAGCTGGATCTCGCGACCAACCGCACCAAGAAGGCGCTCATCATCGACCAGCGGTTCAACGGCGGTGGCGGGATCGACCAGGAGCTGCTCGGGATTCTCGCCGGCCGGCAGTATCAATACACGATGGGCCGCGACGCGGGCCTGCAGCTGCCGCGCCCGCAGAACTTCTACGGGCCGATGGTGGTGATGCAGAACGAGCGGTCGGCGTCGGACGCCGAGATGTTCCCGGCGGGCTTCAAGGCGCTCGGCCTGGGCAAGGTCGTCGGCGTGCCGACGATGGGCGCCGTCATCGGGACGGGCTCCTACACGCTGCTCGACGGGTCCACGATCCGCACGCCGGGATCGGGCGTGTGGACCGCCACCGGCGAGAACATGGAGAACTACGGCGTGCCGCCGGACGTCCTCGTCGACAACACGCCTGCGGACTTCGTGAAGGGCCGCGACGCGCAGATCGAAAAGGCGATCGAGGTGCTCAAGGCGCAGATCCCGAGGAACTGACGCTCGCGAGATCGGGCCGTAGCACGGGGCTTCAGCCCCGTGTCGCAAGGCACTGCAAGTAGCAAGGGTGAATGAAACGCAGAGACGCGGAGACGCAGAGGACGTAACGGAGGCGTTGTCGGTGAGCGCGTCCACGGTGTCAACGGACGGGGGAGAAATGGAAGAGAATCGAGAGTTCGAGTGTGACATCGAGGCGTGCAGCGAGTTCCGGCGTCCGAGTCGGCGCGAATTCCTCACCGGTGCCACGGCGTTGACGGCGCAGGCGATGACCCTCAAGCCCGGACGGGCAGCTGCCGCAGAACGCCTTCCCGCAGTTCCTCTCGGCAAGTACCAGGTGACGCGCTTCATCGTCGGCAGCAATCCGCTCTACGGGTATTCCCATTTCAACCGCCAGTACGACCAGCACATGCTCGAGTGGTTCACGGACGACCGCATCGTGGAGCTGCTGCTCACCTGCGAGAAGTCCGGCATCAATACCTGGCAGGCCAGCTACAACGCCAATATGACGCGGCAGTTCCCGAAGATCCGGTCGGCCGGCTGCAGGATCCAGTTTGTCTGCCTTGCCGCGTCGTGGCATTTCGACGAGAAGCTGCCGCGTACACCCGATGCTGTCCTCGAGGGCACCATCAAGTGCGCGCAGGCGGCCGCACAGTTCAATCCGGTCGGCATCGCGTTTCACGGTTGGGCGACCGACATGCTGTACCGGGCGGGGAAGATCGACAGGCTTCGCAGCTACGTGAACGCCGTCCACGACCTCGGCATCCCGGCTGGGATTTCTACGCACAATCCGGTGATTCTCGCCGCGCTCGAAGAGAAGAACTTCGGGAACGACTTCTACATGGCTTCGCTGCACTATCTGTCGCGGCGGGCGGAAGACTGGCAGCGTGACATCGGGGCCCAGCCCGTCGGAGAGGTCTATGTTTCGACAGATCCTCCGAAGATGTGCGAGGCGGTGCGCAAGGTGAGTCGACCTTGCCTCGTGTACAAGGTGCTGGCCGCGGGGCGAAAGTGCGGTTCCGCGGAGGAGATCCGGACGGCGTTCGAGTTTGCCTACAAGAACATCAAACCCTCGGATGCCTGCATTGTCGGGCTCTATCCTCGCTACTCGGACCAGGTCAGCGAAGACACGCGCATAGTGAGGACGATTCTGGCCTAGGCGGTCGTTCGCCGGTTGACTGAACGTCAGCCGAGGCCGCGAGCGTGGCACGTCGCTTCTTCGCCACTTCACCTCGGCCTGCTTCACCGGCCGGACGTCGGCGGATGCCACGGCTTCGGGGTCCGCTGGTGGTTGTTCTTACTCGTCAGCGGCTCTCTCGGAACTCATCGCTGTCTTCGTCCTTCGGCATAACTGTCTTGATGATCGTGAGTCGTTGCGCCGGTCGCTTGAGCGTGATCGTATAGGTTGAACCCGCCTTGAGCCCCGTTGCTCTCGCCAGCATTGCGATTGCCCGTAGAGGGTCTTGGTTGCTGAGATCAACTGTGACCGTTTGCTTTGGGTCCAGTTCCTCCACGGTATACACAGAACCCTCGCCTGCCACTCGTGAGATCGCTTCCAGAACCGTCTCGACCGGCATGTTGACGAAGCGAGATCCTGCGGGCATGACCTTTCCCGGTGGCTCGATCCACCCCTTTCCTCTGGACGGATCGGGTGGGAGGGCCTGAACCACGAGCTTGTTCCCATCGACGCTCCACGTGCAGCCGATGCTGTCGCAGCTTGCGTCGAGGACCGTGCGCAGCTTGACGTCTTGAAGCGTGATGGTAACGGACTTCTGCAGAACGGGGTCGAGGCTTACCTCAAAGCGGCCCATCTTGGCGAGAAAGCCGAACAGCATTGAAGGTGGAACGGCAGTGAATGAAATGGTCACTCGTCCATCGAGATTGATCTGTGCCGAGCCGGATGCCGGGAGAGCGAGGCCGAACGCCGCAGCGAGGATCAGGACACGCACGATGTGTGTCATTGCCGTTCTCCTTCGAATGTGACTTGCCCAGTTCCCACAGGAGGTTGAGTGGCGCTGGGCGGTCCCAAGATCGCGCCGGTCCCATCGGCGGCGCGAATGATCAGGACGTCGCCCTCGAACGTCGCCTTGAACTCGTTGGCCGGTGAACCGACGGAGCGCCAACTCCACAACGCCACCAAAGCGACCAGCAACGTGATACATGCGGATAGAGTGACGACTGCCGTGAGACGCCGATGTGGCGCTCGAACTGACAGTACGCTGGCCTTCAACCGCTCGATGCTCTCTTGGTCCGGCTCAAGGCACTCCCTCAGACGTCGAGCGAGATCATCTTTCGGTTCACGCATGTGCTTTTCCCAGCAGCACCGCGAGACGACGGCGCGCTCTGAATGCTCGGACCTTGAAGGCCGATTGAGAGATGCCAAGGGACTTCGCGGCAGTGGCGGTGTCTAGCTCGGCGGCTACTGTGAGCAGCAGCGCCTCGCGATCACGTGGCGGCAACCGAGCGATTGCTGCCAACGCGGCATCCCTCTCGTCCTTACGGATAGTCGCGGCCTCAGGATCGCACCGACTGTCGTGTCGGCCCATGATGTACTCGATCGGCACGAGCAGCCGCTGGCGGAGGACGGCTCGGGTGGCGCGCCGACGAGCGATGGTGAACACGAAGGCCTCCGGTGATTCTGGCGGGCCGAGTCGCCGCCAGCGTTGAACCAACGCGATGAGCGCATCGTGGGCTACGTCCTCGGCCAAGGCGGTGTTGCCGGTCCGAGCGAGGCAGTACCCGAAGCAGGCGTGGCGTCAGATCGCCAACAGCCTGTTCCAAGTCCATGAACATAAAGTACCCAAAGGCCGATGGCGGTTACATCTTGTCGAGGGACTGGATGGGGAGGGTGTATCCCGCCTGCGTTTACCCGGATTTGCCCGTCCGTTCTTTGGGGCGTCGTTCGGCCGACCATTGCTGTGCTTGGCGTCGCGTCCTCTCCATCCGCGGCGTGTCCGAGTCGCAAATGGTTAACGACCGATCCTCCATGATCGTCCTCACAAAGAGGGAGGTCACATGAACTGGCAGCGACTTGCAGTGAGCCTCGCGGCGGTTAACCTCGTGCTGCTTGCCTGGATGTTGGCCCAGGGGCGGCCGGCGTTAGCGCAGCCTGTCACGCCGGTGCTTCGCGGCCGCGCCTTGGAGCTGGTGGACGATCACGGACGCGTGCGCGCAGAAATCAAGGTGCTTCCCGCGCAGCCGACGCTGAGGATGCCCGACGGCACGGTCGGATACCCGGAGACGGTGCAGCTCCGGCTGATCGACTCGAAAGGTGGCCCGAACGTCAAGCTCGTGGCGACCGAGGACGGATCGGGGCTCGCTCTGGGGGGCGAGTCGGCATACGTGCAGATTCTGGCCCGAGGCGGGACCCCTTTCCTCAAGGTCGTCAACAAGGACGGTCGGCAACGGACGATCAACGCCGATCAGAGTCTGTCCGACCGCCGCTAGCCGGGTGACGCAGAGCGGCCCATTGACCCAGCAAAGCTCGGCTCATCCTCCTAAGCCGGCTGTTGCCCAGCATGTCGATGAATGCCAGTCACAGAGCGCCGTGAGCGGAGAGATCTCCGCGGAGGTCCCCAATCACAGCGGGCGCGTTGCACATTCCCTTGATAAGCACCGGTGTTGGCTCGAACGTGGACGTCCGTGCAGATAGAGCGTCGAAGAGACGTTGGTCTCTTCAACGAGTTCCCAGTTCCCGTGGATGTTCACCCAGCGAAGCTGAGCGAGCTTTACCTGAAGCTGATCATCGGCCCGCGCGGGGAGGATGAAGAGCCGGCGCGCGGCTCATTTGGTGCGTTAGACTTCGAAAGGAAGAAGAACTAGAAGGACTGCGAGATGGCCATGAAGATACGTCTTATGTTTCTTTGCCTACTGTTGTTTGCGTCAGCGCCCGCAACCGCTCGGGCAGGCGATCTCACCGGCCGGTGGACGGTCACCATCTCGACCGGCGGTCACACGATTAGCGGCGTGGCCTTCCTGAAACAGACCGGTGACAAACTGGAAGGCTCGATCGGGGCTGATGAACGAAACCAGCATCCTGTTGATGGAACAGTGAAAGGAAACGTCGTTACCCTTGTAACGCACCCACGGCCAGGACGAACGGTGGCGTTCGACAAGTGCACCCTGAAGGTGAACGGCGAGAAGCTGACGGGCACGACCGAGGGAGGAGATCTACGAGACAAGGCAGCCATCGAATTGGTCAGGGTGAGTGAAAAATAGTCACGGCCACAGCGACACTGAACAAGGGCGGATCAAGGCGGCCCGCGCTCCTACACACCGCCAAAGGTGACGACGACGTTCTGCCTGGCGATGTGGGCGGGTAAGTGGGCGGCCCAATGGTCCTCGCCGATGATCGCCAGCTGGTGCCCAGCATCTCGGTACTCGACGGCCTTCTGAATCTTCCTGCCGAACGACGTGTGGGCCCAGTCGCGACTGGCGAAGGTCCCGAGCACAAGATAGTTCGTGCGCCGCGTGATGGTCGCCTCGCAGATCCCGCCGAACAGTGCGACGTGGCGCTCGCATTCGCGGCGCGGGCCAAACGCCATTTGCCCGCTGCACACGAACACGCGCCCGGGCCAGATCAGCATCGGCGAGCGTCGCATCGCAATTCGGCAGCCTCCTCAGGACTAAATCTTCCCACTCTGCGGTTTGGTGACGTTTACCCTCGGTTTACCCGCGCGGCGGTTCTCGTCTCTAACCTGAGGCTCCGCCCCGGACGGCCGTCGGCCGCAAGTCGCACAAGTTGTGGGAGTGAATAGTGAGGTGGAAGTCCGCCTACGCGACTGCGCCGCTTCGGCGGACAGCCTTCATCTGGCTTGCCAGCCGAAGCTTGCGTCCAGATGCAAGCAAGCGAAGGCTGGTGCCCCTCGACTCGCTGCGCTCGCTCGGGACACCATTCGCCTCGCAGAAACACGTGGCCTGCCATGAGCGAGCGAGCAGGATTGGCAGGCGAGCGAGTCGAATGGTGCGGCAGCGGGGATTTGAACCCCGATGGGCTTGCGCCCACTAGCTCCTGAGGCTCAAAAGGAAGGTAGGCAGAAACAGACAGACGTTCACTTCAGTGACGGATCCTGCGCAGGCGTAGACTGAAACGAGCGCCTGCGCAGGATGGTTTCGCACATATTCGCACAGCGCCCACGTTGCGCCGTCCAAAGGAGCGGGGAAATGAAATCCGTCATTCAGTCTGTCAGGGTGTGCTCGTGTGGATCTTAACACCGGCCCCTCGACGGGATTGGCACCACACCGATGTGTCACCGGACCGATGAGTTCAAGGCCGTCGTCCGGCTGGTGATCGACGGCGGCAAGAGCGAGCGTCAGGAGGCCCGTGATCGCACGCGGTTCTCAAAACGAGCACGTTTTTCGGAACGCACGCCAAACGGTCGATGGAGGTTGCACAGTCGGACGGTCACTGGCAGACTAGGCGCGACATACGGAGGCAAGACGCGATGAAGACAGCTGCCGTTGTCGTGAGCGTCATGCTGGTGGCCATCGGAGCTGCGTTTGGGCAGGCCAAGGCTGACCTCCAGATAGACCAGACGAAGATCAAGCAGGGCGCGAGCGTCTATGCGCGCGAGGGGTGTGCGAAATGCCACTTCCTCGCGGGCAAGGGTGGCAACGCCAGCCACCCGCTCGACGGGGTGGGAACCAAGCTGACCGTTGAGCAGGTTCGCGCCGTTCTCTTGAACCCGGAAGCGCCGACCGGCGACCACAAACCTGCCAAAGGAATGCCCTCGTACGCGAAGCTGACCAAAGCCGATCTCAATGCCCTCGTGGCGTACATCTCCAGCCTGAAGAAGCTCGACATGCCCCGATGAACGGTCCGTTAGGTATCCGTTAGCTCTCCTCGATGGCGTACAACGAAAAGGCCCGTGACAATCGGCCTTTGGAAATGGAGGTACGAACCCCTGCTCGTCGTCCGGCTCTTTGATCAGCGTCTTGATGATCGTCAGCTTCTGGCCGGGACGTTTCAGTGTGACGGTATAGGTCCTGCCCGCAAATCCGGTCGCCTTGACCACCAGCGCAATGGCACGCAGAACCTCTTGCTCACTCACGTCGACTGTCACCATGTGGTGTGGGTCTAGTTCCTCTACGCCGTACACGGAACCTTCACCAGCCGCTCGTGAGATTGCTTCGAGGACGTTCTCGACTGGGACGTTCACGAAGCGCGAGCCAGCTGGCATGGTCTTCCCCGGCGGTTCGATCCACCCCTTTCCTCGCGACGCATCTGGCGGCAGAGCGTGAACCACCAACTTGTTGCCGTCGATACTCCACGAGCAGCCGATGCTGTCGCAGCTAGCGCCATGCGCTAGCGGTTAATCGTGTCTTTCAGAAACGACAGTACCCGATCGAAGGCGGCCGCGATCATCGGATCGGACATGTCCTTGTCGAACAGATGTCCCCTGCCGGGTATCGCAATAAAATCGTGCAGGACTCCACGGCGTTCCAGCTCCTTGGCCATCAGCACGGACTGTTCAAACGGGACGTCTGTGTCGCTGTCCCCGTGCAGCAGCAGCGTCGGCGGGTAATCCTTGGTGACGTTGCGAATCGGACACAGCGGATCAAATAGTCTTGGCTCTATGTTTGGATCGTGCCCGACGACTTCCCGTGGCCAGAGGCCTCGTTGTCGTGTATAGCGGTAGAACGGTTCCCGATTTCCAGCCGGATCCTCCGCAATTACACGGGTGCCGACGGCTTGTTGTGCCTCCTCGGTCGTTACGGCGGGCTGTCGCGTGTAGAACGCGTCGGGCCGGCTATACCACTCCCCCGCGATGTCACCATAGCCATAGAATGACACGACCGCGGCAGGACGTGGCTTGAGTCGGACACCGGCCATCAGGGCGAGGTAACCTCCCCCTGAATGGCCGACCACGGCGATGCGATTCGGATCGATCAGAAACAGCTTTGGACCGTCAATGCGGACCCAGCGATAGGCCTCGTCGACGTCGACGATGATCTCGTTCAACTTGGTCTGAGGAGCCAACCGATAGTCGATTGAGATGACCGCATAGCCGGCGCCGAGGTACTTTTGAACTTGAACGGAGTTCAGCCAGGTGCGGTTGCCCATGATGAGGGCGCCACCATGGATGTACAGGATGGCCGGCCTGACGATCTCGTCTGGCGCCCGGTACACGTCGGCACGAATGGGAAGGCCCTGTACCGTCTTGTAGGTGTAGGTCTTCTTGGCGATGTCCTGCGCGTTGACGTCCTGATAGCTCGCAATAGCCAGCGTCGCCAGCACGAGCGCAGGCATTGTCCTGACAAGACTCACAAAGCCTCCATCCTAGCGTTGATCCTGCGCCTGCCTGCCGAAAGGTCCCGGTACAGGACGCCGAGAACGGAGACCTGTCCTCCATGTTCCCCGCTCGGTCATTCAGTTCGGAGCCGGCGACGCTGGGCGCGCGCAGCCCGGCGGGGTCGGAACTCGTGACCGACCCTTTCGAAGAGTTTACCCGCCATTTACCGGGGCGACGATTCTCGCCTCTACCCTAAAGCTCCGCCCCGGACGGCGCTTCGCCGCAAGTCGCACAAGTTGTGGGAGCGTGAGGTCTGCCTTCGCGATGCTGCGGCCCGACACGATTCCTCGCATCGCTACGGCGGACAGCCTTCGCCTGTAAGCTGGCTTGCCAGCCGTAGCTTACCGAGGAGGAGAGCAAGCCGAGGGTGAGCGAAGGCTGGTGCGGAAGCGGGGATTTGAACCCCGATGGGCTTGCGCCCACTAGCTCCTGAGGCTAGCGCGTCTGCCAGTTCCGCCACTTCCGCACATGAGGACGGGAAACGCCCGGCAGGAACGGACAGTATAACGGAAAGCTGCAGCACGGCACAACTCGATGCCCGCGCCCACGCCGCTAACGATTTCGCGAGTTGCGCCTCGCGGGCATCGAAGGCGGCCACGTGCCTGGTAGCGTCGGCGGGCGGTTCGCGACCGTGTACGCGTAGCCGAGTCGTTGTCCCGTTCGAGGACTCTTGCATGGGCACAACACGTTGCCGTCTGATCGGAGGGACCTTACGCGCGGCTTGACCGCCTCAGCTGCCTCGCCCACAGCGTGAGCCAGAGCGCGGCAAGCACGAGCATCCACAGCGAGATCTTGAGGTAAACCAGTGCCTGGAACCAGACGGTGTGAATACTCTCCCAGGTCGCCCCGGGCCCCCAGAAGGGCACAACCCACGCAGGCTGCGTGGCCATGACCCCGAGGAACAAGAGCCATTGGACCACGAAGAACAGCGCCGCGATGACGACCGCCTGCCATGCGGCAACCGCCGCGGCGTGAACCTTGATCTGAAACGTGTCGTCCATGGCACCCTCCGGTTCAGGGAGATATTAGCGCGACAGGCGGGACGCCTGCCCTACCGGGAAACGTCGACTCTCCCCTATACTCAGTGGCGTATTCTCCAAGGGAGGACTGCGTGGCTTTGCGCCGCGGCGTCGGTATCGTCGTGTTTCTCGTCCTGTTCGCCTGCCTGCTCTCGTTCGGCGGCCTGCTCGCCGTGTGGCTCATGCTCGGCCGGGAGCCCTCGGTCCCGCAGCGCTCGACGCTCGTCATGCGCCTTGACGGCGATCCGGTCGAGGGCGGCCCGGACGATGGGTTCACGCAGTTCCTGCCCGGCAACCGCCCGCCGACGGTGAGAACGATCGTCGAGAACCTGCGCAAGGCGAAGGTCGATTCGCGCGTCGCCGCCATCGTCTTCAAGCCGACCGGGCTGTCGTCGCCCTACCTGGCGAAGGTGCAGGAAATCCGCGAAGCGATCCTCGACTTCCGCCGCTCGGGCAAGGCGGCCGTCGCCTACCTGGAGGACGGCGGCCAGGCGGAATATTACCTGGCGACCGCCTGCGACAAGGTCTACCTGGCGCCCTCGAGCCCGCTCGGCCTCACCGGCATCGCCACTTACGCGCTCTTCCTGAGGGGCACGCTCGACAAGATCGACGCCTACCCCGACATGCTGCACATCGGCCAGTACAAGACGGCCGTCAACCAGCTGACCGAGAAGACGTTCACGCCTGCGCACCGCGAGATGGAGGAG
The DNA here is from genome assembly GCA_963724775.1 of uncultured Acidobacteriota bacterium. GTDB lineage: Bacteria > Acidobacteriota > Vicinamibacteria > Vicinamibacterales > Fen-181 > CAVRWB01. The sequence goes on along the minus strand of CAVRWB010000001.1, from coordinate 86,418 downwards.
TCGCTCAACCTCGACACGTACGAGCAACTGGTAAAGGCGATCGCGGACGGCCGGCGGAAGACCGAGGACGAGGTGCGCGCGCTGATAGACGATGGCCCGCTGCTGCCGGAGGAGGCGGTGCGCGCCGGCCTCGTGGACGACGTGGCGTACGAGGACCAGTTGGGCGAGCGCGCGAAGATCCCGCTCGAGAAGGAACGCCGGCTGAATCTCGACGAGTACAACCGCGTCGAGCCGAGATCCGTCGGCCTCAATCGCGGGCCGCGGATCGCCGTGCTCTACGCGTCGGGGACCATCGTCTCGGGCCGGAGCGGCTACGATCCGCTCAACGGGGCGGTGCTCGGCTCCGACACGCTCGTGGAGTCGATCCGCCGCATCCGCGAGAGCGACGACATCAAGGCGGTCGTCGTCCGCATCGACAGCCCGGGCGGTTCGGCGCTCGCCTCCGATGTGATCTGGCGCGAGCTGGTGCTGCTGCGCGATGCGAAGCCGGCGAAGCCGCTGGTGGTCTCGATGTCCGACCTGGCCGCCTCCGGCGGCTACTACATGGCAATGGCGGCGCCGCAAATCGTCGCCGAGCCCGGCACGCTGACCGGGTCGATAGGCATCTTCGGCGGCAAGATCGTCACCGGCGGCACCTACGCCAAGCTTGGCGCGAACATCGAGGCCGTGAGCCACGGGAGGAACGCGCAGATGTATTCGCCCGTCCGCCCGTTCTCGCCGGACGAGCGCGCGAAGATGGGCGAGCAGCTGCAGGCCTTCTACGACCAGTTCGTCGAGAAGGCGGCGGCGTCGCGGCACATGACGCCCGAGCGCGTGGACGCCATTGCACAGGGCCGCGTGTGGACCGGGCGGCAGGCCAAGCAGGTGGGACTGGTGGACGAACTCGGCGGCCTGGACCGGGCCGTGGCAATCGCGAAGATGAAGGCGAAGATACCCGCGAACTCCGAGGTGGAACTCGTGACGTTCCCGCCGCGGCGCAGCTTCGTCGACTTGCTGGCGGCGTCCTGGCTGGGCGGATCCGAGGAGCGCGCGTCGGCCTCCGCGTGGGGCCTCGCGGCGTTGCTCGGCGCCGGAGAGCGGCGCGCCATCGGCATCGTCTCAGCGCCGCTGCGGTTGTTCAAGTCAGGCGAGCCGCTGGCGTTGATGCCGTACGGATACCTTCGGTGATTACCCCCCTGTCTACGTGTAGCGCTCGATGACGCCGCGCAGGTCCACGGGCTGCACGGGCTTGGGAATGTAGTCGTTCATGCCGGCGGCGAGGCAGCGCTCGCGGTCGCCCTGCAGCGCGTGCGCGGTCATCGCGACAATCGGGACGTTGGCGCGCGCGTGCGAGGCGCGCCGGATGGCCGCCGTCGCCTCGTAGCCATCCATCACCGGCATCTGGCAATCCATCAACACGAGGTCGTACGGCACCAGCGCGAGCCGCCGCACTGCCTGGCTCCCATCCGCCACGACGTCCGCCCGGCAGCCCAGCCGCTCCAGCATCTTCACGGCCACGCGCTGGTTGACCATGTTGTCTTCGGCCACGAGCACGATGGCGCGCGGGCGCGCTGCGCCTCCGGGTGACTTGGCGCCAAGCCCCGGCTGCCGCGCCTCCACGGCCACTCCGTTGGCCGCCGCCCGGGCGATCGCATCGGCGAGCGCCGCAATGATTTGCGTCGGCCGCACGGGCTTGGACAGCGCGAGGAGCGGGCCCTCGCCGCGCAGCGCGAGCTGCCGCCGCCTGCGGCGCGATACGAACACCACGACAGGCACGCCGAGCCCCTGGAGCTCCCCGAACATCTCACCGTCTGCGACCACGACGTCGATTGGCGTCCCGGCCGAACGCGCGGCCGCCACCATGGCGGCAGCCGCATTCACCGTCGGCGCGTCGGCAATCTCCGCGCCGGCTGCCTGCAGCTGCTCGCCCATGACCAGGCGGCGCGCGTCGCAAGGATCCATGAGCAGCACCCGGGCCGCGATCGCTTCGACGGCATCCTGCTCGGGTGCCTCCCATCCCGCGGCGAGCGGAAGCGGCAGCGCGAGGGTGAAGGTGGAGCCCCGTCCGGGTGCGCTCGTCACGGTCAGCTGCCCGCCGAGCAGCTGCGCCAGCTGCCGGCTGATCGCCAGGCCAAGGCCCGTCCCACCGTGCCTGCGCGTCGAGGACGCGTCAACCTGCGTGAACTCGTGGAACACCGATTCGAGTTTGTCCGCCGGGATGCCGACGCCCGTGTCCGACACCGAGATTCGCACCAGGGCGTGTCCGACCGCCTGCCGCTTGCCTTCGGCGGTGAGGACGACGTGCCCCTCGTCGGTGAACTTGACCGCGTTGCCGATCAGGTTCACGAGGATCTGCCGGATGCGCCCGGCATCGCTCACGAGATGACGCGGCGTGCCCGGCGCCCAGCGGACGACGAGCGCGAGCGCCTTGTCGTCGGCGCGGTCGGCCAGGAGATCGGCGACGTCCTCCAGCAGGCCGAGCAGGTCGAACGGCGCGGGCTCCACCGTGAGCTTGCCTGCCTCGATCTTGGAGAAATCGAGGACGTCGTTGATCACGTTCAGCAGCGCGTCGGCACTGCGGCGGATCGTGTCGGCGCACTCCTGCTGCTCGGGCGTCAGCGGCGTGTCGAGAAGGAGGTCCGCCATGCCGACAACCCCGTTCATCGGCGTGCGGATCTCGTGGCTCATGTTCGCAAGGAACTCGCCCTTGGCCCGGCTCGCGGCTTCGGCCGCCTCCTTCGCCACGCGCAGCCGCTCGTTGAGTTCGCGCAGTTCGCGCGCGCGCCGCTCGGCGCTGCGATGGCGAGCCCACAACGCGACGAGGAGAACCACCGCCGCAAGGGCGATGGCCGCCATGGCGACGAGCTTGTACGGCACGGGCGGCGGCGACACGTCGCCCGGATCGCGCACGACCACCCGGTACCTGGCGGCGGACGGGGGACCGATCGAGTCGATGCCGGCGATGCCGACGAGCGTCACGTCGTGGGTCAGGAGGAAGTCGTCGTCGAAACTGAGCGCCTCGCCCATCGAGCCGATCATCAGGACGGATACCGTGCCGCTGCCATCATCCACCAGCAGCCGTTCGTGGCTGCCAAAGCCGGTCGGCACCCACTTCAAGCGACCGCGGATACGCACGAGCTGTGCCTGGTGGCCGCCCTCGAGGATCTCCCTCACGCGGACGTCCAGCGGCAGTGGCGGGGCAGTCGCCGCGCCCAGTCGCCGCGATTCTTCGACCTGGATCTCGACGCGCTGGTGATACCGGGCCACGCGGCCGGTCACCTGCACCTCGTCGCCCCGGTTGAAGCGATTGCTGAACGAGGACGGTTCCGATGCGAAGAGCCACACGGCGGCGCCGTTCTGCTGGATGACGGCGTTCGCCGCCGTCTGCCCGAGCAGGTGCGGCTCGTGGGTGACGATGCCCGCCACCGTGACGCGCCGGCCGACGAGATCCGGGGCGCCGTTGCCGTCGTGATCCGCCAGGACCTCGGCAATCGACACGCGCACGGGCGGCGGGTCGTCGCCCAAGACAGCCGGCCGGGCGCTCGCGGCGGAGGCCGCGAGGACGAGCGCGAGGAGTCCGGCGGCGAGGGGTAGTGGGCGCACGGGCATCGGATCCGTTGGAGACACGTAGACCAGCAGATCCGTTATCGGCGGGAGGGAGCGGTTCCTGAAGGGAGTGAGACGGGAGAAAAACGGAAAACGGAGAATTGAGAACGGAGAACGAAGAACGAAGAACGGAGAAGCCGAACCAGTCAACGAAAAACGGAAAACTGAAAACGGTGAACGCCGAACGGTAAACAGTGAACGAAAAAAAAGAGGGTAATGACGAATGACGAGTAGCGAATGCCGATTGACGATTTGACCCGCAAATCGCCGCTCGCCAATCGTCACTCGAAAGTCGTCAGTACCCTCCCGTCGATCGATCCCGACAGGCGAGACGCCTGTCCTACCGGCCTCGAGCCTACCCGATCACCCGCTGCAGGTTTTCGCGATTGACCTCGATCTTCATGCGCTGCTTGGCCTTGACCATGTACGCGCTGAAGAAACGGTCGCGGCGTTCGCGGAGCATCTCGTCCTGGAGCTGGGTCTTCTGCGCGGTGAACTCGGCGTCGGTCGGCGTCCGGTGCTCGGCCACGCGCACCACGACGATCGCGTTCTCGGTATCCAGGGGGGCCGAGACGATGGAGGTCGGGGCGGCGAAGGCCGCTTCGTCCACCTGCGCGCTCACGCCGACCTCGGGCCACGGCGACTCGCGCGGCAGCAGCTCGGTCGTCTTGACCTCGACGCCGGCCGCCTTGGCCGCCTTGGCAAAGTCCGGCGCGTTCTTCAGCGACGCGGCCACGGCCGCCGCCTTCTCGCGCGCCAGCTCCTTCGCCTTCTGCTTGGTCAGGTCCTCTCGAACCTTCTCCTTCACCTCGTCCGGCTTGGGCGTGTGCGGCGCCTGCGTGCCCGTGACGGTGATGAACGCGTAGCCGCGCGAGGTCTGCACGGCGCCGCTCACCTGGCCCGGGTTCAACTGGAAGGCTTCTGCGGCGGCACCCGGCGCGGGCCCGAGGCCGAGGATCGGCTCGTCCCGCGTGAAGAAGCCGGACTCCTGCACCTTGAGGCCTTCCTTCTGCGCGGCCTTATCGAGGTCCGAAGGCGAGGAAATCTCCTTTTCGAGCTGCGCCGCCAGGTCGCCGGCGCGGCTTTGCGCCTTCTCGAACGACAGCTGCTCGGTGATCTGCGGCCGCACTTCGTCCAGCGTCTTGGTGGTCGCCGGCTTCTTGTCCACCACCTTGATGATGTGGAAGCCGAACTGCGTCTTCACCAGGTCGCTGACCTGCCCGGGCTCCTGCGAGAAGGCCACTTCGTCGAACTCCGGGACCATCTTGCCGCGCGAGAAGTAATCGAGGTCGCCGCCGTTTTTCGCCGACGACTCGTCCTGCGAGTACTTCTTCGCCAGCTCCGCGAAGTCCTTGCCGGCCTTCGCTTCCTTGAGGACCTCCTCGGCCTTGGTCTTCACTTCGGCGTCATTCTTCCCGTCGGTCTTCAGGAGGATGTGGCTGGCGCGCACCTGCTCCGGCGTCGAGTAGAGCTCGATGTTGTCGTTGTACGACTTCTCGATCTCCCGCGAGGTGACCGGCGTGCGGCCGCGGAGCGCATCCATGTCCACGAGCAGGTACTTGATCTTGCGGCGCTCGCCCACGCGGTACTGGTCCTTGTGCCCGTCGAAGTACGACTGCAGCTCCTCGTCGCTCACCTTGACGTCGGCGCGGTACTTATCGGCGGAAAAGACGATGAGATCGAGCTTCACCTTCTCGTTGCGGCGCTTGAACTCCTGCGCGACTTCCTTGTCGGGCACCGTCACCCAGCTGGTGAGGGCCGACCGCAGCTTGTCGAACACGAGGCTGCGGCGCAGGCTGTCCTCGAACTCCTCGGTCGTCATCGGCGGGCGCTGCATCCGCAGCATCGCAGCGTAACGCGGCTGACCGATGAACTGACCGTTCTCCTGGAAGGCCGGCATCGAGTAGATGCGCTGCGCGACCTCGCCGTCCGTCACGTCGATGCCCTGTCGGCGGGCCTCCGAGAGGGCCGCCTGTTCGTCTACCATCTGCTGAAGGATCTGCTGGCTGATGCCCAGCTGCTTCAGCATCTGCTCGCTGATGTTGCCGCCGTAGGCCTGGCGGTACACCTGGAGCTGGGTCTGGTAGGCGCGGCGGAACTCGTTGACCGTGATGTCGCGGCCGTCCACGCTGGCGACCGCGTCCGACGCGACAGCGTCAGGGCCCTTGTTGAGGAACGCCGGGATGTAGAAGATGACAAACGCGAGGCACACGAGAAGCAGGCTCCACTTGAGCCAGCTCTTGTGCCGCCGCATCCGGTCCAGCATCGTCATGGTTGAACTCGCCTCTGGGGAGATGGTTCGGGCTTTCGCCTTTGGAGCTCTTGGCCTGTCCGAGAGCCTGAACTCCGGGCGCCGAGAGCCTTCGAGAGAACCACCTATGGTAGTGGAAGAAGTGGCGGTCCGGCAAGAGGTTATAGGCCGCCCGTCGGCCGCCCGTAAATGTGCACCGGCGGTCTGGGGGAGGGGTGTCGGAGATCCGATACACCAAAAAAGCCCAGGCCATCGCCTTGTGGCCCCGGCTGGGGTGACGCTGTGCAACGGTTCGGCCGCGAACGCCGCAAGCCATGAGCCGTCAGCCGTAAGCCATGGTATATTTCCAAAGGCCAGAAGGAGTTAGCGGCCTTCCGCGTAGCGCAGGCGTCCCTGCCTGCCGGTGTTGCCCACACGAACTCAGTAAGAGGACAGGCACGAACTCGTGGCGCTCTCGCGACGCATCGCACTCCGTGGCCACGTGAAGCCCAAGCTCCAGGCGCATCGCGTGGAACGGCCGCGCCGCACGCCGGGCGAGGACGCGCTGCCCGTACGGCTGAGCGAGACCATTCGCCGGCTGCGTGCCTCGTCTCGCCGGCTTGCGGCCGCTGAGGCCGTGCTGCGGGCACTGGCCTTGACCGGTTCGCCGGATGGCGTCGGCGAGCGCATCGTAGACCTGGCGTTCGACTGGTTCGGCGGCGATGGATGGGCAACACTCGGGCAGTCGGATGGTCGCGGCCTCGCGTGGTTGTGCGACCGCGGCGTCACGAGCAGCTGGCGGAGCGCGATAACCGCGCTGGCCAACCGCGTCGTGGACAGCGGCCTGCCGGAATGGGAGGCGGACGCCTCGCGCCTCGGTCCGACGCGGCTGCGCACCCGCTTTGGCGCGCTGGCGCTGCCGCTGCGTTGCGAGGGCCGCGTAGTGGGCGCGCTGGTGGGGATTGACGGATCGGCAAAGCTGGAGCTTTGCCCCACCCCCGAGGGCAACGCTGACAAGAGTGGCGCAAGCCTCCCCGCCTCCGCGCAAAGCGCTTCGGCGAGGCCTCGCCGCAGCCTTGGCGAAGGCGCGCAGGTTCGCGATCCGGAGCCTCTCTGGCTGCTGCTCGATCCGCTGGGGGCCGCGCTGCACAACGCCATGCGTCTTGCGCGCGCCGAGAAGCTGTCGTCGATTGACGATCTGACCGGGCTCTACAACGCCCGGTTCCTGGCCGGTGCGCTGCAGCGCGAGACCAAGCGGGCGCTGCGCACGAACCGCCCGCTCTCGGTGCTCTTCGTGGACCTGGACGGCTTCAAGGGGATCAACGATCGGTGGGGCCACTTGAGCGGCAGCCGCGCGCTGGTCGAGGCCGCCGCGCGCATCGCCGCCGGCGCCCGCGAGACGGACATCGTCGCGCGCTACGGCGGAGACGAGTTCGCGATCGTGCTGCCGGAAACGCCGGCCGAGGGCGGCATGATCGTCGCGCGCCGGGTGCGCGAGCGGATTGCCGACCATTCGTTCCTGCAGGCGGAGGGCATCGGCTACCGGCTGACGGCGTCCGTGGGCGTGGCGACGCTCCCCGAGGCGGCGCGCACGCCGGAAGACCTGATCGCCGCCGCCGACGCGGCCATGTACCGCGTCAAGGCGCGCGGGAAGAACGGGATTGAACTGGCGGGCTCGGCCGCGTCCCCGGACGGGAAGCGGTAGAGCCCGAAAATCGCAGAATCGCCAAATCGAAAAATTGCCAAATTACCTGAACGATCGTTTTTGACTACTACTGCCTGAGGAGAGCCCCGTTGAGCCTGCGTTCTATCTTCTCGCTCTTTTCTTCCGACCTGGCGATCGACCTCGGCACCGCCAACACCTGCGTCTACGCGCGCGGGAAGGGCATCGTCGTCAACGAGCCTTCGATCGTCGCCATCAACAAGATCAACGGCCGGGTCGAGGCGGTGGGCAGGGAAGCCAAGGACATGCTTGGCCGCACGCCCGGCAACATCGTCGCCATCAAGCCGATGAAGGACGGCGTCATCGCTGACTTCGAAGTCACCGAGAAGATGCTGACCTACTTCATCAAGAAGGCGCACAACCGGAACATGTGGGTCCGGCCGCGCATCGTCATCGGCGTGCCCTCCGAGATCACGCAGGTGGAGAAGCGCGCGGTGAAGGACAGCGCCTACCGCGCCAAGGCCAGCGAGGTCCACCTGGTGGAAGAGGCGATGGCCGCGGCCATCGGCGCCGGCATGCCGATCACGGAGCCGTCGGGCAACATGATCGTGGACATCGGCGGCGGCACCACCGACATCGCCGTCATCTCGCTCGCGGGCATCGTCTACAGCAAGGCGGTGCGCGTCGCGGGCAACGAGATGGACGAGGCGATCATCCAGTACATCAAGAAGACGTACAACCTGCTCATCGGCGAGCGCACGGCCGAGGCGATCAAGATGGAGATCGGCTCCGCGTTCCCGCTCGAGGAGCGGTTGACGATGGAGATCAAGGGGCGGCACCTGATCGAAGGGGTGCCGAAGACGATCACCATCACCGACGAGGAGATCCGCGAGGCGCTGGCCGAGACGGTGAACGTGATCGTGGACGCGGTCCGCGTGGCGCTCGAGCGCACGCCGCCCGAACTGTCGGCCGACATCGTCGATCGCGGCATCGTGCTCACCGGCGGCGGGTCGATGCTGAAGAACCTCGACAAGCGCCTGCGCGAGGAAACCGGCCTGCCGCTGGCGATGGCCGAGGACCCGCTGTCGTCGGTCGTGCTCGGCGCGGGCAAGATGCTGTCGGACTTCAATCTGCTGCAGGAAGATCTCGATTGACTAGGCCGACACCTGATTTGTTCGATTTTGCGATTTTACGATTTTACGATTTTGGGGTCCGGCGCGCCGGTGCGACGAGCCAAATCGCAAAATCGAGAGACTCGAAAAATTGGCAAAATAGCACCGTAAGTTCTCATGGCACTCCTGGATACCCGGTCCCGCAGTGGCTACCTCTTCCTGGCCGTCGCCGTCGGGCACATCATCCTGATCTCGGCGCAGGTCAACGCACGGTCGGGCGTGCCCCTGCTGCAGGCCGTGGTATTCGGGGCGTTCGCCGAAGTGCAGCGCGCCACGACGGGCGGCGTGCGCGCGGTGCGGGGCGTGTGGGACGGCTACTTCGCGCTGCACGGCACGTATCAGCAGAACGAGGCGCTGAAGCGCGAGAACGCCTACCTGCGGGTGAAGCTGCAGCAGACGCGCGCGCTCGCGCTCGAGAGCCAGTCGCTGCGCCAGGTGCTGGACCTGCGCGACCGGGCGAACCTGCCCACGCGCGCGGCGGAGATCATCGGCACGAGCGCCACGGCGGACTTCCGCACCGTGACGATCGACCGTGGGACCGCGGACGGCATCCACGCCGACATGGCGGTCATCGCTGCGTCGGGCGCCGTCGGCCGCGTCATCCTGCCGTCCCGGCACGCATCCAAGGTGCAGCTCCTCGTGGACCGCAACGCGGCGGCGGCGGTGAAGGTGGAGCGCACCGGCGCGCAGGGTATCGTGATGGGGAGCGGCGAGTCGCTGCTTCGGCTGGAGTATTTGAGCACCACGTCGGACCTGAAGGTGGGCGATGACGTGGTGACCTCCGGCATCGACGGGGTGTATCCGCCAGGGTTTGCCGTCGGGCGCGTCGAGACAATCGACCGCGCGGGTGGCACGTTCCGGACCGTGAGGGTCCGGCCGGCGGTGAGCTTTTCGGATCTCGAAGAGGTACTGGTGGTGCTGCAGGCGGAAGGCGCGACGCCGGCGGAAGCCGCGGCGACCGCGGCGAAGGCTCCCGCGCGAGAATCCGGCGTGAGCCGGATCGAACCGGCAGCCAAGCCGACGGATCCGTCCAAGCCGGCGGGTGAGAGGCGCGAGTGACACTCCTGCGGGTGCTAGTCACCATCGCGGTGGCGCTGGCCTTGCAAACCACGCTGGCGCGGTTTCTCGTCCACGGCTCGATTGGCGTCGACCTGGTCCTGGTGGCCGTTGTGTACCTCGGCCTCACGACCGGCCCCGTGGTCGGCCTGATCTCGGGGAGCCTGGCGGGCCTCGCACAGGACGCCCTGGCGAGCGGCGTGGTGGGCATCGGCGGCCTGGCGAAGACGATCGTCGGCTACCTGACCGGCATCATCGGCACGACGTTCATCATGACGCAGACGGTGCCCCGGTTCCTGATGTTCTTCGGGGCGACCGTCGTTCAGGCAGCCGTGACGCTGGGCCTCGACGCCTTGCTGGAGCGCGGCCGGCCGGACATCCCGTACGGGGCCGTGATGGCGCAGGCCATCGGCAACGCGCTCCTCGGCGTCGTCTTGTTCCAGCTGACGGAGGCGTTGCCGGTGGTGATGGAGAGGAGACGCGCCATGGGACGGGTGAGGCGCCGGCGATAGTCAAGAAGTGAGGAACGGAGAAGTGAGAACTTGGAAGTGGGAACATGTGCTCGTAACGCGCGGCGTTGACGCGCGTGAGCGCGTTCTCCGTTCTCAGTTCTCCGTTCTCAGTTCTCCGTTGACAGGTATCTGTTCATGCTGAGGTTCCCCTCCACCGACCCGGGCCCGGTTTCGCAGCCGGAAGATCGCCGCAAGCTTGCGACGCGGCTGATCGTTGTCCAGGTGGCCGTCACCGTCGTTTTCGCGGCGCTCGCGCTGGCGTTCTGGTACTTCCAGGTCGTGCAGCACGAGAAGTTCCGCGAGATGGCGGAGAACAACCACCAGCGGACGCTGCCGCTGCGCGCGCCGCGCGGCGTGCTGTTCGATCGCAACGGCAAGGTCCTCGTGGAGAACCGCGATTCCTTCGTCATCTCGATCGTCCGCGAGCAGAGCAAGAACATGGACCGGACGATCCACCTGCTTGCCAAGGTGACGGGCGTGGATGAGGCGTTCATTCGCGAGAGCATCAAGCGCCATCGCCTCGAGCCGAGTTACCGGCCGGTTCCCATCGTCGAAGACGCCTCGCTCGCGCAGGTCGCCGCCGTCGCCGCGCACCGCCTCGACACGGAACTGCCGGACGTGCTCGTCGAGCGCGTGCCCACTCGCCGCTATCCCACCGACGCGCTGGCCGCGCACCTCTTTGGCTACGTGGGCGAGGTGACCGAGGAGCAGCTCGTCGATGGCGGCTACCACGCCGGCGACATCGTCGGACAATCGGGCCTGGAGAAGAACTACAACAAGCTGCTCGTGGGGACCGACGGCGCGCGCCGCGTGGTCGTCAACAGCATGGGCCGCGAGATCCGGACGCTGGAAGAACTGCCGCCCGCGGAGGGCCGCCGCGTGGAGCTGACGATCGACTACGACGTGCAGCGCGCCACCGAAGATGCGTTTCGGAAGCTCGGCTACAACGGCGCCGCGGTCGTCCTGGACCCTCGCAACGGCGAGGTGCTGTCCTACGTCAGCCTGCCGGCGTACGACCCGAACGAGTTTGCCGCCCGCGGACCGGGGTTCGGCGCCACGTGGGCGTCGCTCAACACCGACAAGCTCAAGCCCCTCCAGAACCGGGCGATCCAGGGCCGGTACTCGCCCGGGTCCACCTTCAAGATGGCGGTGATGACGGCGGCGCTCCAAGAGGGGGTCGCGACGAAGGACTTCAAGGTCAACTGCGCGGGCAGCGCGACGTTCTACGGCCGCCCGTTCCTGTGCTGGAGCCTGAAGGCCCGTGGCCACGGTCACGGCACGCTCGACATGGAGCACGGCCTCGAAAACTCGTGCAACGTCTACTTCTACACGCTCGGGAACCTCGTCGGCATCGACAAGATCTCCAAGTGGGCCAAGCTGCTGGGCCTGGGCGAGAAGAGCGGCATCGACCTGCCGAACGAAGTCCAGGGCATCATCCCGTCGCCCGAGTGGAAAAAGGCCACGACGGGCGAGAAGTGGTACTCGGGCGAGACGATCTCGGTGTCGATCGGCCAGGGCCAGGTGACCGTGACGCCGGTCTCGATGGCCGTCTACGTTTCGACGATCGCCAACGGCGGCACGCGCTACGTCCCGCACCTGGTCCGGCGCGTGGACGAGGGCAAGGGCTGGCAAGTGGTGCCCGCGCCCGAGCCGCGGTCGAAGGTGGAGTTCAAGCCCGAGACGATCGAGGCGCTGCACGAGGGCCTGTGGCTGGTGGTGAACGGCGCCGGCACCGGCGGCAACGCGAAGATCCCCGGCAAGGACGTTGCCGGCAAGACCGGCACCGCGCAAGTGATTTCGCTCCAGGGCGGCAAGGGGAAGGCGGACTTCGAGTTGCGCGACCACGGCTGGTTCGTCTTCTTCGCGCCGCGCGACAACCCGGAGATCGCCGGCGCGGTGTTCGCCGAGCACGCGCTGCATGGTGCCGAGGCCGCGCGCGTCGCGCGCCACCTGATGGACACGTATTTCGCGAAGAAGGAAGGGCGCCCGCTGCCCGAGTTCGTGCCGCCCAGGCCGCCGGTGGCGGTGCCGCCGGCCGACGCCCCGCGTGAGACGGCGCCGACGGTGCCGATTCGTGGCACGGGAGCCGGGACGACGGGAACGGGCGGACAACAGTAGGGGCGGGCCTGCGTGCCCGCTGTGACGACGACGTTCACCGCCGAGACGCGGAGGGCGCAGAGGCGTTCATTGAAATGAAATTGTCTCGGCGTCCTCGGCGTCTCTGCCTTTCGACATCGCTCAAGGCACCCCGAGCAACGGTCGAGGGGTGCGGTTAATCCGGATTCAATGTTCGAGCGAAGGCTCTTTTACCACATCGACTGGCTGATGATCATCGCGCTGGCCGCGCTCTGCGCGATCGGCGTGACGATGATCTACAGCACGACGAATGGCAGCCCGAACGCCAACCTCTACATCAAGCAGCTCTACGCCATTGCCATCGGGTGCGTGGCCTTCCTGTTCTGCCTCGCCATCGACTACCGGTCGCTGGCCGACAACTCCCTCGTGTTCTACGCCTCGGTCATCGCGCTGCTCGTCGGCGTGCTCCTGTTCGGGGCCGTGGGCGGCGGCGCGCGCCGCTGGATTCCCCTCCCGTTTTTCAACCTCCAGCCTTCCGAGTTCGCCAAGGTGGCCCTCGCGCTCACCCTGGCCAAGTTCTTCGACGAGAGCCGGCGGGGCAGCCCGTCGGGGACCGACCTGGCCGTCGGGGGCATCCTGACGGGCGTGCCGTTCCTGTTGACCGCGAAGCAGCCGGACCTCGGCACCGCGATCACGCTCCTCCCCATTTTCCTGGCCGTCGCCTACCTGGCCGGGATGCGTATGCGCCTCCTGGGCATCCTCCTGCTCGTCGCCATCGTGGCGGCGCCGGTGGCCTGGCGCTACGGATTGAAGGACTATCAGAAATCCCGGATCTCGACGTTCCTCGATCCGGAGCAGGACGCCCGCGGGGCCGGCTACCAGCAGATCCAGGCGCGCATCAGCGTCGGATCGGGCGGGCCCTGGGGCAAAGGGTTCCTGAAGGGCACGCAGGGGCAGCTGCGCTTCCTGCCCGTGGCCTGGAACGACTTCGTCTTCTCGGTCTTTGCCGAGGAGCAGGGGCTGGTCGGCGTCATCGTGGCGCTCGGCCTGTACCTCTTCGTCATCGTGAGGGCGCTGGAAACGGCGCGCCTGGCCAAGGACCGGCTGGGCGCGTACCTGGTGCTCGGGATTCTGGCCAGCTTTGCCTTCCAGGTGATCTACAACGTCACCATGTCGGCGGGCCTGGCACCGGTGAAAGGGCTGACGCTGCCGTTGATGAGCTCAGGGGGCTCGTCGATCATCGCCACCCTTGCCGGCTTTGGGCTCATCCTCAATGTGAGGATGAGGAGATTCACAAATTAGGCTCTCGGCTTTGGGCTCTTGGCTCTGGGCGCTCGCGCCGAGCCACAGCTCGAAGCCTCGAGGGCCACGCGGCGGGCCGGGTGGCGGACGGCGTGACGAGCGCCGAGAGCCAAAAGCCTAGAGCCCAGAGCCGCACAGAGATTCCGCTCAATGAACAAAGAAATGATCGTGTCCTCCAATGGCCACCAGACCATGGTGGCGATTCTCGAGGACGACCTCGTGTCCGAGGTCTTCATCGAGCGCGAGCGGCAGCGCGGCGTGGTCGGGAACGTGATCAAGGGGCGCGTCTCCAAGATCCTGCCCGGCATGCAGTCGGCGTTCATCGACATCGGCCTGGACCGCGACGGCTTCCTCTACGTCTCGGACGTCGTCGACACGATCGAGGAGTTCGAGCGGCTCGAGTCCGGCGACGAGGACGAGGACGAACCGAGCGGGGAGCGGGAAGCCAAGGGGCCGACTCCCAAGATCGAGGACCTGATCCGCGAGGGCCAGGAGATCATCGTCCAGATCGCCAAGGAGCCGTTGGGCACCAAGGGCGCGCGGCTGACCAGCCACGTGACGATGGCGGGGCGTTTCCTGGTGTTCATGCCGACGGTGGACCACATCGGCGTGTCGCGGAAGATCGAGTCGCGCGAGGAGCGGGCGCGTCTTCGCGGCATCGTCCGCCAGTTCCGCGAGAAGCAGGGGTTCACCGGCGGCGTCATCATCCGCACCGCCGCGGCCAGCCGGCCCGACGAGGACATCGTCGTCGGACCTCGTCTACTTCCAGAAGATCTGGGGCGAGGTGCGGCAGCGCGTGGACTCCGTGCGCGCGCCGGCCGTCGTCTATCGCGAGCAAGGGCTGGTCACCAAGCTCGTGCGCGACCTCCTCACCGACGAGTTCACGGCCATCCGCATCGACGACGGCCAGGAGTTCCGGCGGGTCAAGGAGATGGTGGACCGCGTGATGCCGTCGATGGCGGGGCGGCTGAAGCTCTACGAGAAGGACTTCCCGATCTTCGAGGAGTACGGCGTCCAGACGGAGATCGACAAGGCCCTCAAGAGCAAGGTGTGGCTCAAGTCGGGCGGCTACATCGTCATCAACCAGACCGAGGCGCTGGTGGCGATCGACGTCAACACCGGGCGCTACGTCGGCAAGAAGAACGGGCGGCTCGAGGACACCATCGTCAAGACCAACCTCGAGGCGGTGAAGGAGATCGTGCGGCAGGTGCGCCTGCGCGACCTGGGCGGCATCATCGTCCTGGACTTCATCGACATGGAGGAGAAGAAGAACCGGCAGAAGGTGCTGCAGGCGGTGGAGCTGGAGCTGAAGAAAGACCGCTCGCCGTCGAAGGCGCTGCCGGTGTCGGACTTCGGCCTCGTCATCATCACGCGCAAGCGCGTGAAGCAGAGCCTCGAGCGGACACTCACCGAGCCGTGCCCCTACTGCTCGGGGACCGGCACCATCAAGTCCGCGTCCACGATTTGCTACGAGATCCTCGACGAGGTCCGCAAGGTCGGCCCGGATGTCGACGGCCCCGGCATCGTGCTCCGCGTGAACCCGGACATCGCCCGGGCGCTGAAGGAAGAAGAGGCCGACGTCCTCCGCGAGCTGAAGGACACGCTGCACAAGGACATCATCCTGCGCCCCGACACGCACCTGCACCACGAGCAATTCGACGTGATGGCACGCTAGGACGACGGGAAGCCAGAACTGAGAACTGAGAACGTAGAAGTTCGAACGAGGAAGTTGACGCGTCGGACGGGGTGTGAGCCCGTGTCAAGCAGGCGGCAAGTTCTAAGTTCTCAGTTCTAACTTCTCCGTTCTCACTTCGGCCCTTTCCGGCGGGTACCGTCTTCGCCGCCCTTCCGTTGTTCAACTCTGCGTTCTCTGCGGCTCTGCCGTGATGCCGCCGGGGGCCACTTCCGCCGGCGCCAGCCGCAGCCTGAACTCCCGCCTGACCAGCAGCAGGATCATCGCGGCCTGCAGCGTGACCGACGCCACCGACAGGTACCACACCCACCGCAACTGGAAGCCCGGCCGGGGCGCCAGCCCGAACGCCAGCACGGAGACGATCAGGATGCGCGTGAACGAGGTGACGAGCGAGGGCCAGGTGTTGCCCATCGCCTGGAACATGCTGGAGGAGATGAACACGACGCCCGACAGCACGAAGTTCCACGAGAGGATCCGCAGGTAGTCCGCGCCCACGCTCACCACGCCCGGGTCGGCGGAGAAGACGCGGATCATCGCGGCCGGCGCGATGTGCACCAGCGCCGTGAAGAGCGCCATCGCGCCGCCCGCCATCAACAGCGCGGTCCGGTAGGTCTCGCGTACCCGGTCCGGCTTGCGGGCGCCGAAGTTCTGGCCCGCCACCGGCGCAACCGCGAAGCTGAGCGCGACGACCGGCATGAAGCCCGACTGCACGATGCGCTGGCCGATGCCGAAGCCCGCCTGCGCCGCGGCGCCGAACGGCCGAATGACGTTGTAGACCACGAACAGGTAGACGGCCATCATTGCGAACTCGGCGCCCGCCGGCAGCCCAATCTTCAGGATGTTGATCCAGAGCCGGAGCCGCGGGACCCAGTCACGGGGCGTGAACTTCAGGTACGAGCCGGCTGGCAGGAAGTAGAGCAGGAGCCAGATGGTCCCGCCGACCACGGAGATGAGCGTCGCGAGCGCGGCGCCGGCAACTCCCATCGGCCGGCCGGTCACCCAGCCGAAGATCAGGAACGGGGCCAGGATCATGTTCAGGATGATGCTGGCCGTTTGCACGACCATCCCCGGCTTGAAGTTGCCGGTGCCACGCAGCGCGGCGCTCATCGCGACGAGTCCGAACTGCAGCGCGAGGGCCGGGATGAAGTAGGCGAGATACTGCGAGGCGAGCACCGCCATCGCGGCGTCCGCGCTGAGGGCGCGGATGTAGGTGTCGCGCGTGCCGAAGGCAAAGGCGAAGAACGCCGCGGCGACCAGGATGGCGAGCATCTGCGCCTGGTTGAACACGAGCAGCGCCTGCTCGCGGTCCTTCCGCCCCGCCGCATGCGACACCATCGTCGTCGTGCCCACGCCGAGCATCTGCGACGCGGCGAGGACGACGAACATGATGTTGCCCGCGATGGCGACGGCCGCCACGGCCTCCTTCCCCAGGCGCCCGACCCAATAGAGGTCGATGAGGAAGTAGAGCGTCTGGAAGACCATCGTCACCAGCATGAAGCTGGAGGTCTTGAGCAGGTGGCGAGACACCGGGCCCGTGGTGAGGTCCTGCATTCGGCTCCCTTGGATGGATGATTCGACTATAAACCGCATCACGCGCTCCCGGGTAGGGCGAAGGTTCTGCTTTTGTGTAGGGCGAAGCTTCTGCTTCGCCTCGACGGCCGAATTCAACGCAGAGGCGCAGAGGGCGCAGAGTAGGCCTTAATGGGTTTATTCCTCTCGTCCTTGTTCTGGTCTCCGCGTCCTCGGCGTCTCTGCGGTTAACGTGATCTGAACGCAGCGTGACGGCGGGACTGATGAATTGCCAAATCGAGAAATGGCCAAAATCGTCCCTCTCCCCGGTTACTCTGGTTGGGGGAGGAGCTGCCATGCACTGGCTGTTCAAGGAGGAGCCGTCGCACTACTCGTTCGACGCGCTCGTGGCCGACGGCGGAACGAGGTGGTCCGGCGTGAAGAACCCGCAGGCGCAGAAGAACCTGCGCTCGGTGAAGAAGGGCGACGTCATCCTCTACTACCACACGGGCGATGAGAAAGCCGTGGTCGCGCTGGCCCGGGCGAAAGCCAACGCCTATCCGGACCCGGAGGATGCCGCGGGGAAGATGTACGTGGTGGACGTCGAGCCGGTCCGCCGGCTCGAGCGGCCGGTGACGCTTGCGCAGGTCAAAGCCAGCCTGGCCTTCGCCGACTCGCCGCTCGTCCGCATCCCACGTCTGTCCGTCATGCCGATCACCGACAAGGAGTGGGCCGCGCTGGAGAAGCTGGCGGGTGAGCGGTTGGCGACGTAGGGCGGACCTTCAGGTCCGCCGTCGGTGCGGGTCTTCAGACCCGCGCACGGCGTACATCGAAACGGCCGGGCGTTGGCGCGCCCGGCCGTCGTTCGTGTTTCTGACAGGCGAGACGCCTCCGCCTACTGTCTACTGCCTGCTACTTCCCCCTTCGCGATGGTGACATCGCCGCTGAAAGTGCCGAGCACCAGCAGGGCGCCGCCGTCGCCGTGCGTGCCGCGCAGGCCCTTGTGGTCGCGTCCCGGGGCCGCCCATCACGCTACCTCCCGCACGCGTCGTCACCGCGAGGTCGGACCGCACCTCGCCGCTGAACGTCTGCGCCTCCAGTTCGAACCCCACGTCGGTCGGCATCGTCACGCGGATGTCGCCCGAGTGCGTCTTCATCTCGTAGCGGCCGCTCTTGGCCAGCGGGCCGAAGTACTCGATGTCGCCGCTCACCGACTTGACGGTGGCGCGGTCGCAGGTGATGTCTGTCAGGCTCATCTCGCCGCTGACCGACTCGGCGTTCACCACCCGCGCCTTGATATTGCGCAGCCTGAGGTCGCCGCTGATCGTCGAGACCGTCAGCTCGTCGTTGACCGCCAGGCCTGCGAGCTCCAGGTCGCCCGACACCGTCTTGATGGAGGACAGGTTGGGCGTGGCTACGGCGGAGACCGATCCACTGATGCTCTCCAGGCGCACCTCGCCCTTGATGTTCTTCACCTGGACGTCGCCCGAGATCGATCGCGCGTTCACCGACGTGCCGGCCGGCGCCGTCACGTGAAAGTCCACCGACGCGTGGTTGTTGCGCCCGACGTAGTTGACCCGCACCTCGACCCGGTTGCCGGACTGGTTCATCGTGACGCTGGTGTTGGCCAGCTGCTGCTTCGCCTCGTCCGCGCTGCGGCTGCGCACGCTTTTCACCGCTTCGACGGTGATGGTGTCGCCGCCGCCCTCAACGACCATGACGTCGCCGGAGATGGCGGCGAGATCCAGGCTCCCGTTGGCGCCCACCTTGAAGGTCTTGGTGATGCGCTCGTTGGTCTCAGGCCCCTGCTTCTGGTTGAAGCTGGCTTCCCACGTCTTGGCCGACCAGCCGGACGTCATTTTCGCCGCTTCGCGCGCGATGTGCTCAGCCGCGCGCGCCATCTCGTCGATGGACGACGAGTGCTGCGCCTGGGCCGCCTGCTGCTCCTCCGGTGTGGGGCAAGCCGGCTGGCCGAGGACCGGCACGGCCAGCACAAGCGCGGCGACCGTCACGGCGAGGTGTCGAGTCATGATGTTCATAAGTCCGTCCTGAGTCGATTCGATCGTGAGCCGCTTGCAGCGCGGCCACGGAGGGCCGCGACTACTCACGCGGCCACGGAGGGCCGCGACTACTCAGTGGCCGCGGGCGTTCCTACCCGCGTCCACTTATCCCTTATTTCCACCGACTATCTGCGCGGCCCCCGCCTGGTTCCCCTTGCGCATCTCGTTGATGAGGGCCACCGTGTCCTGGAGCAGCTGC
Organism: uncultured Acidobacteriota bacterium; assembly: GCA_963724775.1. Taxonomy (GTDB): domain Bacteria; phylum Acidobacteriota; class Vicinamibacteria; order Vicinamibacterales; family Fen-181; genus CAVRWB01. The sequence continues at coordinate 67,361 of CAVRWB010000001.1, read as the reverse complement.
ACCTTGCGCTGCAGCGCCTCGAACAGGCTGGTGCGCGCCATCTCGCTCGTCGGCTGCTGCTTCAACGCGGCGCGGCTTTCGCTGATCGCCTGGTCCAGGATGCCGAGATTCTTCTGCAGCACCGCCGCGGTGCGCGTGTCCAGCGAGCCCTGGCCTTCGCGCGCGACTTGCTCGAGGCCCGCGAGCGCCTTCTCGTAATGCTGGTCGGCCTGCTGCAGTTCCATCTCAACCGATTGGACGAGGCTGGCGTCTCCCGCGTGCGCTGACGCCGTCGTCGGCGCGCCTTTCTGCTGCGCGGCCGTCGTTGTCGCCGCCTGCCCGGCCGGCGCTGCGCCGTTGGCGCGCATCATCAGCACCACGCCGGTCGAGAGCGACACGAGCAGCACGGCCGCCGCCGCCAGAACCGCCCACTTGTGGCCGCCGAACCACCCGCGGCGCGGCTGGATCGAGACGACCTTTGCTTTCGCCTGGCCGGTCTCCGCGTCGACGCGGGCCCGGACCTTGTTCCACAGGCCCTCCGGCGGCGCCATCTTGGGCAGGCTGCGCGCCGTCTGGCGAATCCGCCGGATGTCGGCCAGCTGCGCCCGGCACGCCGCGCACGCTTCCACGTGCGCCTCGACGCGTGCCCGCGCCTCGCCGGTCAGCCCGCTGTCCGCCAGCTCGCTGAGAAGTGGGCCGAATTCATTGCAGGTCATAACGAAACCCGAACGTTGACGGTTGCCTCGACGTTGAGCGTTGACCGTCGACCGTTCAGCGTCGAGCGTTCAGCGTGTCGACAATCGCAACAATCGGCGATGGCTGAAAATCGCAAAATCGACAAATCGCCAAGAAAGACCTCGGGAGGGTTTTCGAAACATCCGCCCAGTTCCTCGACCGTCGACACCGGATACGCACCCGAAAACGCTCCCGAGGTCTCAGGCCTCTACGGTTCGAGCGCCCGCCTCAACTTCATCCTCGCCTTGTGCAGCAGCGACTTCGAGCTGCCCTCGCTGATGTCCAGCATCCGGGCGATCTCGTCGTGCTGGTAGCCCTCGACATCGTGGAGCACGAACGTGGCGCGGTAGCTCGGGGGCAGGGTGCCGATCGCCTTCTCGAGATCCATGCGCGCGATGTTCAGTTCCGCCGGCGATCCTGGCGCCACGACCGGGTCGGCATCCTCCTCGTCGATGGAGTCCGTCACCTTCTCCATCTTGCCGGCCTTGCTCCTCAGGCGATCGAGGCAGAGATTGACGGCCAGGCGATAGAGCCACGTGCCCAGCGACGATTCGCCCTTGTAGCTCCCCAGCTTGCGGTAGGCCTGGAGGAAGATGTCTTGCACCAGGTCGTCCGCGTCCTCGCCGCTGCCCGACATGCGCCAGGCGAGGTTGTAGAGCCGGCCGACGTGCTGGCGGTAGAGCGCCTCGAACGCGTCGCGGTCGCCCGCCAGGCACCGGGCGGCCAGGTCCCGGTCGCCCGTCCCGATATCGCTCACTACCTTAGACGGCACCATGCGCATCCTGCGTTGCCCGGATGAGGCAATTATCGGCGAAAGCGTGAAGAACCCGAACCCCTTGAGGATACGAAAGATGGGCTGTTCAGGTTCTCGGGAAAGGCCCAGGGCTCACGGCTCAGGCTCAAGGCTCAGGGCTCACGGCTCGGGTTCGACCAAAGCGCCCCTCTGGCCCGGATCTTGGAATCAACCGGACCGGAGGTTAATACATGGACGAGATTCGTAAGGACGCCATAGACGAGCAGGCGCGCGGCAAGCTGGAAAACCTGAAGGGCAAGATCAAGGAAGGCGCGGGCAAACTGACCGGCGACCGGGATCTGGAAGCTGAGGGCCAGGCTCGATCAGGCGGAAGGCACCATTCGCGACAAGGCCGGTAAGGCCGTCCGCAACGTGAACGACGCGGCCGAGCGCCTCGGCGACAAGCTGAAGGGCCGCGAATAGCGATGTAGGGCGAGGCTTCAGCCTCGCCCTTTTCCGTTCTGCCGTTTTCAGCGTTCCTTTCGGGTCCGCCCTTTTCCCTTTTCCCTCTTCCTTTCCCCGTCTTTGTCCCCGTCCACCGGGCGCGCGCAAACCCCCGGATCCTTCTCCCAACGACCGTCAGGCCCTCCGCCCGCAGCAGTGACTTCTTCAGCTCGACGTTCCCGCCGTAGCCGCCAATGTCCCCGCCCGCCGCTACCACCCGCTGGCACGGGACTGATCTGTCGCGGCACTCGCGCATGATGTTCCCGACCGCGCGGTGGGCCCTCGGCCGCCCCGCCATTTCCGCGACATCGCCGTAGGTGGCGACGCGCCCGGGCGGGATCCGCTTGACGATGGCGAGCACGCGGGCAGCGAACTTGGTCATGGTCGTAGGACAGGCGTCCCGCCTGTCGGTGACGTCCGTAGGACAAGCGTCTCGCCTGTCGGGAACGTCGGTCGGACGGACGTCGGTAAGATACGGACGTCGGTAGTCCACGGCCGGTAGGACAGGCGTCCCGCCTGTCTACCGCCCGTCCTTTGTCGCTGCTTGCCCCGGCACCGGCATTGGTCCCAGCGCCTCGTTCAGAACCCGCCCGTCCGCCGCCGGCAGCGTGATGCCGCACAGGAATGCGAGCGTCGGTGCGATGTCCATGGGCCCCGCTGCGCCCAAGTACTGGCCCGTCTGGATCCCCTGGCCCATGAGCAGCAGCGGCACCCGCTGATCGTAGTCGTAGGGCCCGCCGTGGCCGGTCCCCGTGACGATCGTCGGGCTGCCCGAGTAGAGCCAGTACGGCCGCGGGACGATGATGAGATCGCCGCTCCGGCCCGCGAAGTAGCTCCAGAGCGCTGCGCGCTCGATGCGGTCCTCGGCCGTCGCGCTCGGGTTCGCCAGCTCGTCGCCCCGGAACACCCTCGCCATACCGGGCACCGAGCGGATGGCCTCCATCACCGCGCGTACCGCTTCCGGCTTCGCGGCGATTTTTTGCCAGTCGCCCGGCGCGAAATACAGATCGTTGTAGACGATGCGCGCAACCTGCGGGGCGCCCTGGCCCATCGTCTCTTCGAGCGCCTTGTTGGCGCACGTCATCACGTCCTGCAGCAGGACGCGGCCGGCCGGCAGGCCCATGGCCACCATCTGCTCCGGGATGGGTGCGACGCCGTGGTCGCCGGTCAGCGCCAGCACGTAGTTCGACTTTCCCACGCTGTTGTCCAGGTGCGCGAGCAGCGCGCCCAGGGTGCGATCGAGCCGGGCGAGGACATCCTGGACTTCCTGGCTGCGCGGGCCGAAATCGTGGCCCACCATGTCGAGCGCGGAGAAGCTGACGGCCAGGTAGTCCGTCCCTGCGCCCTGACCGAGTTTGAGCGCGTCGACGGCGCATTCCGCCATCTGTCCGAGGTAGGCGTCGGAGAACGGGCTCGTGTCCCACTGGACATAGAAAGCGGCGTCCGGACGGGCTGGGTCCGGCTTGTCGCTCTTGCCCGTGAGGACGTGCGGAAACGTGCGCGTCCACACGTCGGTGTCCTCACTCGCGGCGTCGTCTGGGTAGAGGTACGCCGACTCGGGGAGCAGCTTCGCCCAGGTCTTGCCGAACTCATCCTCGATCGGGTGGGCCTTGATGAAGTCCGCGATGAAAGGGACCGGCGTCTTGGTGAACGCCGTGGTCGTGATCCACGAATGCGCGCCAGGGTTGAACCATGTGGCCGCATCGGCGCGCCGCCCGGCCATCGTCGTCGCCGTGTAGTCCTTCAGGGAAATCGTGACGACGTGGGGCGGAACGGACATCTGCGCGCGGAGTTCGTCCGGGAGCGTCGGCACGCGCAGGTACTTGGTGCTCGTCCCTCCCACCACCGGCTGCCCGCTGTAGGCCACCAGTTTCTCATCAGGATCGGCGACGCAGTTGACCGTCTTACCCGTCTCGCGCTCGTACCAGTTGTTCGAGATGATGCCGTGCGTGGCGGGCAGGCTGCCGGTGACGACGGTGCTGTGGCCCGCGCAGGTGACGGTCGTGAGATAGGGATACGCCGCTTCCCTGAACCACGCGCCTTCGGTCATCAGCCGGTGCAGGCCGCCGGTCCACGTCGAGCCGAACTTCTCGACGTAATCCGCGCGCATCTGGTCTACGACGAGGATGACGACCAGCTTGGGCGTACGGCGCGGGGTAGGTTTGGCGGCCGGGGCGGTTGGAGCGGCGGTCTGCCCGGGGCGCGGCTGCCGGACCTGGCCGCTGACCGGCTGGGGCAGCGCTGCGATCGCAAACAGGAGGAAGGAGCAGCGACGGAGGATGACCAGGCCGAGGCGACGCGATCACACATCCGCCAATGATGGGCGAGCATTGGGAACGGAGTCGACGGAGTCAAAGGACGTCGACGGAGTCGCTATGCCCGGGAGGCGGTCGGCGTTGACTCCCTCAGAGCAGCGAGATTGACTCCCTCGACTCAGCATTGACTGATCGTGACGCCGTGCGTGCGATGATCGTCCAGCTCGACTCGAGGCGGAGAACTTCGAACGTCTGGGCGAGCGTCCGTGGACTCGCGTGGACTCCGTCGACTCCGTTGACTCCGTCGACTCCGTCGACTTCCCCATTTTCATCCTCGGCAGTTGCCCTCAACCTTTTGTCTCCCTGTTGGCGGATTTCCGGCAGAACCGGCTCGCTGTGCGCCCCCGAATCGACGCCTCACTGTAACGGTCAAACCGTTTAGATACATTAGCTTACAGCCACTATTGACGCGGGCCGTACTCCAAGCTCTTCGTGGCTGTCACTTTGCACACCAGTTAGCGGCGTTTGGGGCGTCGTCGTGTGCCGGTGTCGGCACCGGCGCGTCCATCTGCTGCAACTGACGTTCGTGCAGGGGCTTGCACCGTTCTCATTATCTCCGGTGCCCCGCACCGAACGACTGTTGTGGTAGCCGAATCCCGCCGACACATCTATGTAGTGTCCGGGCCTCGAGCGCCGGCCCCCGTGCGACCACGAGCCAGGCTGCGCCGGCAAGGCGGTGCTAGCCCTTGGCTGCGGCCAGGCATCGAGAGCCACGGTGAGAATACTGAACGAAGGCGAGCGTCTTCGGCGCCTCTCGGCCATCATGCGCTTCGTCTCGCAGATGCGGGACGCGGCCACCGAGGAGCAACTGGTCCAGGACGTCATTCAGGCGGCCGCCGTCTGGTACGACCTGGACGCGCGCGCGTACGGGCGCGATGTGCGCGGCCGCTACCTCCTGGAGGTGTGGCTGCCCGGGGCGGACGTCGAGAACGACCCGCGCGAGATGGACGTCACCGGGTTGGTCGTTGCCGACGCCCCAACGCACGTGTCGTCGGTCCAGGAGCTGGAGCAGCTCGGGTGGCGCACGCTGCAAGGCGAGGTGCTGCTGCTGCCAATCGTGGGGGCGGACGCGGCTCGATGGCTGGTCGCGGTGCCCGGCACGGTGGATCGAGAGGTCGAGACGACGTTGATGCTGGTCTGCCGGTCCGCGGGGGCCGTCATCGACCAGCTGGGGGTGCGTCGCGGCCGCGAGGTGCAGGAACGGCTGGCGCGGCGGATGACCGAGGGGCGTGCCGCTTTTGCTGCCCGGGCGCGTGCGGTGATGCAGGAGTACATCGCGTGCGTCGGCGCATCGGCCGGCCGACTTTCGGTCAGGCCGACGAACGGCAAGGTCCTCCCGGTCGCAGCGCTTGGTGGGGACTGGGTGTCTCCGGTCCCCCAGATGTCATCCGGGTCATGGGAGATTCTCCCCGACCGGATGGCGTTTGCGTTCGGCCTCGGTCCTGACGCCGCGATTGTGATCGAGCTCCTCGCGTCTGCCGAGCGGGCGTTTCGCGTCGAACAGGGCCAGACGGCGCGCGTCGGAGCCGGCGCCTTGAGTAACTGGCTCGCTGGCGTTTGGACAGGTGCGGCGGGCCAGGTGGCGGCTCGCGAGATCGAAACCCCGACCACTCCTCCTTTCGAGCAGACGATGGAAGGGGAGTTGGAGCGGGCGAAGCGGTTGCGTCTGAACGGGGGAGTGCTGGTGGCGAGCGTGCCGGGGGCCGGTGGGACGTCCCGATGCGAACACGCTCTCCGTCGTGATTCAGACGGTTCGTAACGAGTTGCGATCGTCGGACCTCCTCGGCCAGTTGGCCGGGGGCGACCTCGCTGCTGTGCTCGTTCGAACGAGCGCGGATGGTGTGGCGACGGCGGCGAGCCGAGTGCGCCAGCGCCTCGACGCGCTGGCCCGGGAGCGCCAGGTGCCGCCGGTCGTCGTGGGGCACGCGCTGTATCCGACGGGCGGGATGGAATCGCCGGCCGCGCTCATCGCGAAGGCAGCGCGGGAAGCCGGGCTGCTCTACAGCTGATCGTTCCGGGCAATCGACAATCGCCACTCGTCAATCGGCAATCGTCACTGCCCTTGTCGTCGTCATGTCTCGTCGCTGAGGAACGCCCCGATGGCCTTCAAGGACCGGCTGGGTGACAGGCGCAGCGAGCTGCGCTTCGAAATCATCGGGCAGCTGTGGGGATCGCTCGAGGTCGATCGAGCAACTCCCGCTGCGGAACGTCGGGACGGGGCGGCGCGCTCGTCGAGGCGCGCCAGCCGCTGAGCGCGGATGCCGTCCACGCGCTTGCGCCTCATGATTGGCGACCAGGCCAGCGAGGTGCAGGCGCGCGTGTGCCATGTCACTCCGATCCGGGAGACGTTCGGCGAGCGGTACCTGATTGGCCTCGAGTTCGTGAACGCCGGGGTCGGTACCCTGGAGCAGATCGATCGCATCGTCGCGGCCGCCATGGGGCAGCCGTCGATCCCGGAGGCGTGAACCCATGACCGAGGCCTTCCTCGAACGGCGCCGCGCGCCGCGCGTCGCGGTGGCACAGGGGACCCGAGTGGCCGTGCCGACGGCGTTGACCGTCCGGCTGCTGGACATCAGTGCGAACGGGGTGCTGATCTCGGCGCCGCAGCGGATGGACGTCGGGCAGCGGGCGCGCCTGCAAGTGACGCTGGGCGGCGAGCCGCTGAACGTGGAGGTCGAGGTCAGGCGGATCGCGGAAGGCACGCAGGAAGTGGGGCGGCAGCGCTACCGCCTGGGCGCGACGTTCGTCTCGCCCGACGAGTACGCCCGCCGCAGCGTGCAGCATTTTCTACGTGCGGATGGTGAGTAGGACAGGCGTCTCGCCTGTCGATGCGGTAGGACAGGCGTCTCGCCTGTCGGTGTGGTAGGACAGGCGTCTCGCCTGTCAATGTTCTCCGTTTTCCGTTTTTCGTTCTCCGTTGGCTTTGTCGGAGCAATTGCCCGTGCCAGTGCTAGCCATGCGACGCAACGGTCAGGCACAGCTGATCGGCACCAGCCTCCCGGTCCTCGACCTCAAGGCCGAGATCGAGCAGGATTGCGCGTTCCGACGCCAAGGTGCTGATCACCGGCGAGAGCGGCACCGGCAAGGAGCTGGTGGCGCAGGCGATCCACGCGGCCAGCCCCCGCGAGGACCGGCCGTTCGTCCCGGTCAACTGCGCGGGGCTGCCCGAAACCCTGCTCGAGTCCGAGCTGTTCGGCCACGTGAAGGGCTCCTTCACGGGCGCGTATCGCGACAAGCAGGGCAAGCTGGAGATGGCGGACCAGGGGACCGATCTTCCTCGACGAGATCGGCGAGATGACCCTGCGCATGCAGGGCCTGCTCCTCCGGTTCCTCGAGACCGGCGAATTGCAGAAGGTCGGCACGGACCGCGCCCTTGGCATCGTCAACGTGCGCGTGATCGCGGCCACCAATCGCAACCTGCCGGAGATGATCGGCCAGGGTCAGTTCCGCGAGGACCTGTACTACCGGCTGAACGTCATTCACCTGCACGTTCCGCCATTGCGCGACCGCAAGGACGACATCCCGACGCTCATCGACCATTTCCTCGAGCGGTTCTCGCGCAACGGCGCCTATCGCGTGCGCGACCCTGTCGCCCGAGGCCCTCGCCGCGATGGTCGATTACCCGTGGCCGGGCAACGTGCGCGAGCTCGAGAACGTCATCGAGCGGATGGTGGTGACGGGGCGCAACGAGGTGATCCTCCCGGAGGACCTGCCCGCCGAGATCCAGACGCAGCGCGGCGTGATGATCCGCCCGAAGCGCGAGCGCCGGCGGACCGTGGCCGACGACCTGTACAAGCGGCTCGTCGACGGGCGCGAGTCCTTCTGGACGGCCGTGTACCCGCTCTACATGCAGCGCGAGATCACCCGCTCCAACGTGCGCGACCTCGTGCGCAAGGGGCTGGAAGAAGCGCGCGGCAACTACAAGATCGTCACGCGGCTGTTCAACATGGACACGCGCGACTACAAGAAGTTCCTGAACTTCCTGCGGAAGCACGACTGCCAGCTGCCGTTCAAGGAATACAGGTAGGTCTCTTTCCTAGACAAACCACCTGTTGCGCGCGCCGCGGCTGCCGATGACTTGATCAGGCAGTTTGCGGTCAGAACGTCGCACGGGCGGGACGTGGGAGGCAGATTTAAGGTGCCGGGAAGCATGACTATCAAGCGACTCCTCGTCATCATCGTCGTCGTGACGTTCGCCGTCCTCGTCGCTGGCGGCGTTCGCCGTCGAGCTGCAGGCGTCTCGCCTGTCGGCAGCAGGGCCGCTCAGAAGCCCGCGCCGCCGCCCCGGCAAGGCCAGCCTCCTCCCAAGCCTCCGGCAAAGCCCGCGCCGGCTCCGGTCCCCCAGGCACCCGCGGTCCCTCCGCCTCCCGGGTTACGTGATTGGCCCCGACGACGTGCTCCACGTGCTCTTCCGGTACGACAAGGACCTGACCACGGAGGTCGTGGTTCGGCCCGACGGCATGATCTCGCTGCCGATCCTGAGCGATGTGCAGGCCGCCGGTCTGACGCCGGAACAGCTCCGCGACAAGGTCACGGCGAGCGCCAAGCGGTTCATCGAGGATCCCGCGGTCACCATCATCGTCAAGCAGATCAACAGCCGGAGGGTCTTCATCACCGGCCAGGTGGCGAGGCCCGGGCCCTACGCGCTGACGTCGCCGACCACGGTGATGCAGCTGATCGCGATGGCCGGCGGCCTGACCGACTTCGCCGACGAGAAGGGCATCAGCGTGATGCGCATGGAGAGCGGGAAGCCCGTGAGCTACCCGTTCAACTACAAGGACGTCGCGAAGCGCAAGAACCTGAAGCAGAACATCGAGCTGAAGCCCGGCGACACCGTCATCGTGCCGTAGTCGATGTGGTCTGTTGATTGTCCGTTGCACGGGAGCCTCTAGGCGCCCGTGTGAGCCCTGAGCCAGAGCCAGAGCCCTAAGCCGATGAGATCGAGGATCCCCGTGCTGCCTGGCAAGAAGTTCACGCCGGAAGAAGTCCTGCGGATCGCGTGGCGCCGCAAGTGGCTGATCGTCCTGCCCTTCGTGACGATCACCCTCGCGACCGTCCTCGTGGCGTGGAAGCTGCCCGAGCGCTACCGGGCCGAGAGCTGTCATCCTCATCCAGTCGCAACGGGTCCCCGAGTCGTACGTGCGGTCCACCGTGACAACGAACGATAAGGACGCCGCCGACCGGCTGGGAGCCATCAAGGAACAGGTGCTCACGCGCACGCACCTCGAGCGACTGATCCTGGATCTGAACCTCTACGCCATTGAGCGCAAGAACGGGATCATGGAGGACATCGTCCAGGGCATGCGCAACGACATCGAGGTGGCGATGCTCCCCAAGGGGGACACCTTCCGCGTGAGCTTCACCTACGGGGACCGGAGAGTCGTCGCGCAGGTCGTGAGCAAGGCTGGCTTCGAACTTCATCGACGAGGCTAACTCGAATCGGACGAACATCGCCATAAATACCAGCAGCTTCCTCGAGGCGCAGCTGGCCAAGTCCGAACGCCGCCTGAAGGAGTTGGAAGCGAAGAAGGCCGACTACCGGATCCGCCACGCGGGCGAGCTCCCGACCGAGCGCGAGTCGAATCTCCAGGTGCTCGCCAGCACGCAAGCGCAGGTCCAGGCACTGTCCGAGTCGGTCAACCGCGATCGCGACCGCCGCTACTTCCTGGAGCGGACGCTCGCCGAGCTGTCGGCCGAGGCGCAGGCACGGAGCGCCGCCGCCCCGGGCACGGCACCCACGGATCCCAATGCCATTGCCGGGCAGTCGGCGGCCGAGCAACTGCAGATGGCTCGCACGAGCTTGCGACAGCTGCAGCTCCGCTACACGCCGGACCACCCGGACGTCCAGCGGGCCAAGCGCATCGTCGCGGACCTCGAGGTGAAGGCGCAGCAGGAGGCGCTCCAGACGCCCCTGTCACCGGACGGCTCCGCGTCGCCCCCCGCGAACGCGCAGGAGGCGGCGCGCCGGGCGCGCCTGCGTGACCTTCGCCTCGAGATGGAGGGCATCGACCGGGTGATCGCCAGCAAGCAGGCGGAAGGGAAGACCCTGCAGGCGAAGATGACCGAGTACCAGCGCCGCATCGAGGCGACTCCGCAGCGCGAGTCGGAGCTCGAGGGCCTGCTTCGCGACTACGACACCGTCCAGAAGCTCTACGCCAGCCTGCTGGCCAGGCGGGAGGACTCGAAGATAGCAGAAAACCTCGAGACACAGGCGATCGGCGAGCAGTTCCGGACACTGGAAGAGGCGCGCGTGCCGGAGAGACCCGTGAGCCCCAACCGCCCGCTGATCGACCTCGCCGGCGCGATGGCGGGCCTGGCGATTGGCCTCGGCCTCGTGGCGCTGCTGGAGTACCGCGACGACAGCTTCAAGACCGACGAGGAGATCGTGCGCCTGCTGTCGCTCCCGGTGGTAGCCATGATCCCGGTGATGTTGAGTCGCGCGGAGCGAGAGACGCAGCGCCGGCGCAGCCTGGTCGTGGCGATCGCCACGGGTGTCGTGTTCATGGTCGGCTTCGCCAGCGCCGCCTGGTTCTTCCTGCTTCGGTAGGACAGGCGTCCTGTTGTCGGAAGAGTTACCGGGCTCGACAGCTGTCTGCTGTCGTCGCTGTCGTAGACTTCGTTGACTGTCTGAATGTACGAGACATTCTTCGGCCTCCGTGAACGCCCGTTCGACCTCACGCCGAACCCGAGGTTCTTGTACCTGACCGGCCGCCACCGCGAGGCGTTGAGCAGCCTGCAGTACGGGATCTCGGGCCGGAAGGGCATCACGGTGTTGACCGGCGAGGCCGGCACCGGCAAGACGACCATCGTCCGCGCGGCGATGGACGCCTTGTCGAGTCCGTACCTGCGCTGCGTGTACCTGAGCAACCCGGTTCTCACGCGAGAGGAGTTCTACGAGTACCTGGCGCCGCGATTCGGCCTGAGCGAACTCGCGTGTGCTTCCAAGGCGCAGTTCCTGTCGGAGCTGGAGGACCAGCTCCTCGCGCAACGGCGCGCCGGTGGGACGATGGCGCTGATCGTGGACGAGGCGCAGAGCCTGCCCCACGAGCTGATGGAGGAAGTGCGCCTCCTGGCGAACTTCGAGACGCCGGACGAGAAGCTGCTGCAGGTCGTTCTGGCAGGCCAGCCCGAGCTGGCGGACCGCCTGGAGCACGAGGAGCTGCGGCAGCTGAAGCAGCGCGTCGCCCTGCGATGCAACCTGCGCGCGCTGAATGTCGCCGAGACGGCGGCGTACGTGTCGGGTCGTATCGCGATTGCCGGGGGGCAGGCGGTCCGGATCTTCACCCGCGAGGCCGTCCAGTTGATCTACGACTATTCGGGCGGCATCCCGCGGACGATCAGCGTCATCTGCGACAACGCGATGGTCACCGCGTTTGCCGCCGGGACGTCGCCGGTGGGAGCCACGATCGTCCTCGAGGTCTGCCGTGATTTCCGGCTGGCGACGCCTGCGCCGTCGCCTGCGAAGGCACCTCACGTCGCGGCGCCGCACGATGGAGCGGCTGCGGTCGTGACCCCCACGTGGCCGCCTGCAGGCAGCGGGCACCAGCCGGCTCCGAACGCCGTCAAGGCAGCGTTGCCGGCCGGCCAGCCGGCCATCCGGCCGGACGAGGCGGAGGTGGAGGCGGAGGTGGAGGTGGAGGCTGCGCGTGCCGTGGGTGGCACGGAGATGCACCACGGCAAGCACCTGTTCAGCATGTTCACGAAGAAGAAGCGCTTCCGCTTCTTCTGACTTGACTTGACTTGTGACGCGTCGACTGTCGTCGACTTCGGGAACCACCAAATGAGCCGCATCGACGAGGCGTTGAAACGGGCCAGGGCTGCCGAGGGGCAGCCGGCGGCGACGGCACCGGCGGGGGGCAGTGCCGCTCCCATTCCCCCGGCCGAGGTCTTTCAAGACGCCTGGTCCGGTCAACCGCCGCCCGCCCACGCGGAGGAGCCGGCGCCGCGGTCCAAGCCGCCGCTGGTGGCCGTGCCGAAGGACGTTGAGAGCCCGCACCCGGCCGGAAAACCCGACGGCACGATGGCGGTCTTCCACGACTTCCACCCGTCGGTGGTCGAGAAGATCGTCGCCACGCCCACCATCCGGCCGGCGTTTGCGGAGCAGTACCGCCGGCTGGCGGGCACGCTGCACCACGCGCAGCTCGAGCGGAACGTCGCGACCGTGATGATCACGAGCGCGCTGGCGGGCGAGGGGAAGACGCTCACGGCCACCAACCTCGCGCTCACCTTCAGCGAGTCGTACCGGCGCTCGGTGCTGCTGATCGACGCGGACCTGCGGCGGCCGACGCTGCACGAGACGTTCCGGGTGCCGAACGTGTTCGGCCTTGGCGACGCCCTGCGCGCGGGTCACGACCAGAAGCTCACGCTCGTCGAGATCTCTCCACGCCTGACGCTGCTGACCGCCGGCCGGCCGGATCCCGACCCGATGAGCGGTCTTGTGTCTGAGCGGATGACGCAGTTGCTCAAGGAGGCCGCCGCCCGCTTCGACTGGGTGATCGTGGACACGCCGCCGGTCGGCCTGCTGCCCGATGCGAACCTGATGGCGCGGATGGTCGACACGACGCTGTTCGTCGTGAGGGCGGGGCAGACGCCGTACCAGGTGATCAAGAAGGCGGTTGCGACGATCGGCCGCGACCGGATCATCGGCGTTGTGCTGAACGCGGCGGACGAAACGCTCGACGGCTACAGTTACCAACGCTATTACGACTACGGGAAGAAGGACCGGAAGGCAGACTGACATCTCCCCTCCGGATCTCCATGGCAAAGATTCTCCAGCAGCGGCTGTCGTGGCGGACGGTCTTCCTGATCGCCTGCGAGAGCGCCCTCATCGTCGAGGCGGTGGGCTTGGCCGCCTGGCTGCGCCTCGGCGGCGGCGCGTGGGCAGATGTTCGCCACCGGCAGCGGTGTCGCGAAGGCGGCGCTGATCGCCGTCGTCTGCCAGGTCTGCCTGTACTACATGGACCTCTACGATCTGCGCGTCGTCGCGGATCGGCGCGAGCTGTTCGTCCGGGCGCTGCAGGCGCTCGGCGCCGCGTCGCGTCATCCTCGCCGCCCTGTACTATCGTCTTTCCCGACCTCGGTCTTCGGCCGCGGCGTCTTCTTCATCGCCGCCGCGTTCACCGTCCTGATCATCGTCGGCTGGCGGCTGCTGTTCGAGTTCCTCGCCAAGCGGGCCAGGCCGGCGGAGCGTCTCCTCCTCGTGGGCACCGGGCCCGCGGCGGTCGGCCTCGCGCGCGAGCTTCACGAGCGGCGGCGGGAACTGGGCGTCGAGCTCGTGGGCTTCGTCGATCCCGACCCGGCCATGGTGGGCCAGGTCCTGGTGAACCCCGGCGTCATCGGCGTCATCGACGACATCCCGGCGATCGTGCAGCGCTCGCAGGTCGACCGCGTGGTCGTCAGCCTGGCGGACGCGCGCGGCAAGCTGCCGATGGACAAGCTGCTCGAGATGAAGCTGGCGGGCGTTCAGTTCGATCACCTCGCCTCGGTCTACGAGGAGTACACGGGCAAGATCGCCGTCGAGAACCTGCGCCCCAGCTGGCTCATCTTCTCGGAGGGCTTTCACAAGACGCGGTCGCAGGTGGCGGCGAAGCGGGCGTGCGACATGGTCGCCGCCGGCGTCGGCCTCGTTCTCGCCTTCCCGGTGATGCTGCTCGTCGGCCTGCTGGTCAGGCTCACGTCGCCGGGCCCCGCGCTCTACCACCAGCACCGCGTCGGTCAGCACGGCCGCATCTTCACGGTGCACAAGTTCCGGTCGATGCGCGCCGACGCGGAGTCTGCTGAGCGGAGCCGTGTGGGCCAGCGCGGGCGATCCGAGGGTGACCCGGGTCGGGCGCATCCTGCGCCGGACGCGGCTCGACGAGCTGCCACAACTCTGGAACGTGCTCGTCGGCGACATGAGCTTCGTCGGCCCGCGGCCCGAGCGTCCCGAGTTCGTGGAGTCCCTGACGAAGCAGATCCCGTTCTACGGCCAGCGCCACGTCGTGAAGCCCGGCGTGACGGGCTGGGCCCAGGTGCGCTACACGTACGGCGCCAGCGTCGAGGACGCGATGGAGAAGCTGCAGTACGACCTCTTCTACATCAAGAACCTCTCGCTGCCGCTCGACGCCTACATCGTCCTCGAGACCATCAAGACCGTCCTCGTCCGGAGCGGGTCATGATCGGGGGTGTGGCGCGAGCGTCCAGGTTTGCCCTGGTGCTTCTGTTTCTGCTCGCCTGCTCCGTGTCGTCGTCGGCCCAGACCCAGTCGTCCGCCCAGACCCGGCCCGTTCCCGGCCGGCCCTTTCGCGGCCTCTTCGGCGGCGCGCAGCAAGGCGACCCGACCCGGCCGCAGACGCTCGATTTGAGCCTCTCGTTTCTCGGCGGGTACGACGACAACCTGACCGCGACGACATCCAACGCGACCGGGGGCCTGGGCGATCCCCGCCTCTCCGACAGCGGCAGCCTGGCCAACGCGTCGGCCACCCTCAGTTACCGGAAGAAGAGGAGGGACGACTCCTACTTCGCGGGCGGCCGCATGGGTTTTCGCTACTACCCGACGATCACCGAGCTGAACGCCGCGGACTACGGCGCGAGCGCAGGCTTCTCCGTCAAGCCGTCTCGGCGGACGCAGCTGGGGCTGAACCAGGACGTGTCCTACCAGCCGTACCTGTCGCTCTTTGCCGACGCCCGCGTTTGCGCCGCCTCCCGGCGGCGGGCTGCCGCCGTCCACCGTCGACTACGGTCTCACCTCGCACCCGTCGATCACGTACTCGACCAGCGCCAGCGGCACGTACGACCTCGCGCGCCGCACGCACGCGTCGGGCGGCTACTGGTTCAGCGGGTTCGACTTCACCGAATCGTCGCAGGATGGCCGGCAGCGGCAGCACACGGCGAACGCCGGGCTCGGCCAGGACGTCAGCAAACGCGTCCGCCTTGGCGGCCGATACACCTACGAACACTGGAACGGCGCGTACTTCGGGCCGCCGCAGCTGACGACCAGCCATGGCGTTGAAGGCGACGTTCGACTACTCGCGCACGCTTCGTTCCAGGCGCCAGGTCAGTTTCGGCTTCTCCGCGGGTTACAGCCGGGTGGAAACCGAGACGGCTGCGGCCGACCGTGCGCCCGACAACCGCACCACTGGCTCCGCCCGTCTCTCGGTGGACCTCGGGCGCACCTGGTCGGCGCATGCCGCCTACCGCCGCGGCCTGCGGTACGTGCCCGGTGTGGCGGCCCCGGTCTTCTCGGACGACGCGCAGGCCGGGGCGGCCGGGCTTGATCGGGCGCCGCGTGGACCTGTCGTTTGCGGTCCTGTATTTCAACGGGGAGACGCTACGCCTCTCGGCGGCGGTTACGACAGCGTCGCCGGGACCGCGCAGGTGCGCTGGGCCATGAGCCGCCAGACCGCGCTGACGGGAAGCTACATCTTCACCCGGTACGCCTATCCCACGGACGCGCTGCTGCCCCCGGGTCTCGACTCGCGCTTCAATCGCCAGGCCTTCCGCGTTGGCGTGGAACTCTGGCTGCCGCTGTACCGGTAGGAGGCTTCGTGGAGTTGCCGGACCGGCCGGAACCGATCGTCAACGCGCTCACGGTGGACGTGGAGGACTACTTCCAGGTCAGCGCGTTCGAGTCGGTGGTGGCGCGCGGGCGGTGGGATGGCTTCGAGCGGCGGGTGGTGGCGAACACCGGACGGTCTGCTGGACCTGTTCGCCGAGTTCGACGTTCGGGCCACGTTCTTCGTGCTCGGGTGGATCGCGGAGCGCGAGCCGGCGCTGGTCAGGAGGATTGCGGCGGCGGGCCACGAGGTGGCCTCGCACGGCTACTGGCACAAGCTGGTGTACGACCAGGCTCCTGACCAATTCCGCGAGGACGTGCGGACGGCCAAGGCGGCGCTCGAAGCCATCGCCGGGCAGCCGGTGCTGGGCTACCGGGCGCCAAGCTTCTCGATCACCGAGCGATCGCTCTGGGCACTCGACGTGCTCGCGGAAGAAGGCTTCGCGTACGACGCGAGCATCTTTCCCGTTCGCCACGACCGCTACGGCATCCCTTCGGCGCCTCGGCACGCGTTCCGGCTGGGAGAAGGCGTAGGGCGGGCCTTTAGGCCCGCCGTCGGGGCGGACCTTCAGGTCCGCCCGGTCTGTCTCTCCTCGAGATCCCCGCCTCCACTGTCCGCGTCGCGGGGATCAACCTCCCGATCGCTGGCGGAGGCTACTTCCGGCTGCTGCCGTATGCCTGGACGCGGTGGGGCATCGGCGCACGTGAACCAGGCGGAAAGGAAGCCGGTTGTCTTCTACGTGCACCCGTGGGAACTCGACGAGGAGCAGCCGCGGCTGGAGGCATCGGCTCTGAGCACGTTCCGCCACTACCGCAACCTCTCGAAGACCGAGCGCCGGCTGCGGCGGCTGCTGGTGGATTTCCGGTTCGATAGCATCGCCGCGTCTGTGCTCGGATCCCGCAGCGCCATGCATTACTCCAACTTACACTGCGGTCGATCGGCTCGGCACGGCCGAAGGGCAGGGAACCGGCGCGCCACTCGCTGAAGGCAATGTCGTTCGCGGGACGCTCGTGAGCCAGGATTAGGCTTCCCGACGATACAGCTTCTCGTACTGGCGCATCATGGTCTCGGCGCTGAAGCGTGCCCGGAAGACGCGTCTTCCCTTCCGTCTGCAAACCGCTGTCGCAGGCGCGCGTCACCGAGGAGGCGGATGAGGGCGTCGGCCAGGCTTGCGGGTCCGCCGGAGGAACGAGCAGGCCGTTCGACTCGGTTGTGATGGCCGACGGCACGCCGCCGACGGCCGTGGCGACGATGGGACAACCGGCCGCCATCGCTTCGAGGAGCACCATCGGAAGCCCCTCGGACAGCGAGGGCAGCGCATAGACGTCGAAGAGCCTGAGGAGGACCGGGATATCGGCCCGAGGGCCGAGGAACCTGACGTGACCTGCGACGTCGAGGCGTTCGGCCTCTGCACGCAGCTCTTCCTGGAGAGGGCCGTCACCGGCGATGAGAAGAACCAACGTCGGAAAGCGGGAGACGATCCTCGGCAGGGCGTTGAGCAGGTGCGTGATCCCCTTCACCTCGGTCAGGCGGGCGGCGAGGCCCACGACGGGCGCGTCGGGGTCGATGCCCAGGCGGCGGCGCTCGGCGCCGACGTCGACGGGGACGTGGAAGTTCGTCGGGTCGATGCCGTTGGGAATCGTCTGGAGCTTGTCGCGGGGATTTTCTCGTACCTGGCCAGGTTCGCGCGACGTGTCGTCCGACACCCCCACGACGCGGTATGCAAACCGCGACATGACGCGTTCGGCCAGCATGTACCGTCGCTTGTCTGGAAAGGTGCGCGCGTGATCGGTGTGCACGATCGTTCGAACGCCGGCCAGCAACGCGCCCAGCGTCCCGTCGACGAACGGCTGCGTGTTGTGCGTGTGGATGACGTCGATTCGCTCCGATCGCAGGATGCGGGCGACCTTGAGAAACGAGGCGTAGTCGGTCCGCCCGGTCTGCCGGAGCAGCGTGACGCGGATGCCGAGCTGCTCGATGTCGTCCGGCAAAGGGCCCGAGGGCTCTCAAACAGAGCACCTGGACGTCGAACGACTCGCGGTCGACCGTCCGGCAGATCGTCGCGACGACCCGCTGGAGGCCGCCAATGGCAAGGTCGTGCGTGATCTGCATCAACCGGATCCGGCTGTGAGTCATGCGGCACTCCACTCGAGCGGGGCTGAGCCAACGACTGCAACGCTGGCTGGTGCGGACGTGATTATATGTTGCCCTGACGATGGGGCCGAACGCCGACAGCGGTACCGTGTCGGGGAGCGACGGAAACGGAGTGCTGGCTCGATGCCGACGATCGTGTACATCTCCCCTGGACCAACATACAATCCCCACTCTCCCGGCTATCAGTCGCCTTGGAGAGCGCTGTCGCAGCGATTTCGAGGCCACATCCTCACGACTGCGCCCAAACGGGAGACGATGGCCATTGGGGCGTTCGCCTACAGCTCGATGAGATCCCGCAACAGGCTCATCGATTCCCTGAGGTTCTTCGCGTTCTGCGTGTCGAAGGCCGCTGCACTCTGCGGCTGAAGGGAGAGAAGGTCGACCTCGTCACGACGTACGATCCCTTGAAGACGGGACTGATTGGCGTGTTCGTGGCTCGGATCCACGGCGCCCGGTTCGCGCCACAAGTGAACGGAGTGTACACGTCGGACGCCGTGTGGGAGGACGAAGAGAACTCGTTCAAGAACAGGATCAAGCGGCGGATGGTCCCCGCCATCATGCGATTCGTCCTGAAGAGATCGCACGGGGTCAGCTGCTGTTCGCAGAACAGTTGGCTCCCTTTCAGAGCATTCTCGCTGGCCGGGTGGTGCGGGCTTTTCCCTGTGAAGTGGCTACCGGCGCGTTCGACAACCGCGGCGAAGAGAGAGAAGTGCTGTTCGCTGGGTTTCCGTTCAAGCTGAAAGGCGTCGATATCCTGATCGAGGCTTTCAAGGAGGTCGCCCCCGGTATCCCGATTGGACGCTGAAGATCCTGGGTTGGTTCCCCGACCCGCGCCAGCTCCACGCAGCCATGGCCGGCCATCCCCAGATCCATCATCACCCTCCGGTCAAACACAGCGAGATGCCCGAGCACATCGGGAGGTGCGCGATCCTGGTCCTTCCGTCGCGGTCGGAAGCGATGGGCCGGGTCCTGGTCGAGGCGATGGCCGCAGAGAAGCCGAGGATTGGTTCGAACGTCGACGGCATTCCGACCGTCATCCGTGACGGCGTGGACGGCTACCTGGTCGAACCGGGAAACGTCGCCGACCTCGCGGAGAAGCTGGACAGGCTGATGGGCAATCCTGAACTGAGGCGGGCCATGGGACGGGCTGGAAAGGCCAGGATTCCCGTGGAGTTCGCCCGGACGTCTACCTGGATCGCCTGGCTGCTTTCTACGATGAGGTTCTCGCCTCATGAGTGTGGGGACGCCTCGCATGCGCGTCTGCCATGTCATCTCGGCCGACTTGTGGGCCGGCGCCGCGGTGCAGGTCTACCAGACTCTGTCGGACCTGCAACGGAGGAACGTCGAGGTCGTTGGCTGCCGTGTTCAACGACGGCGTTCTTGCCAGGCGCATGGACGCCCAGGGCATCAGGTGGCAGCTGTTCGATGAGAAGCGATTAGTCCGCGGCGGGAATTGCGAGAGGGCTTGCCCGATTCATCGCAGAAACCGAACCGCACTGCCTGCACGTGCATGCCTACAAGGAGCACATTCTCGCGGCGGCGGCTCGTGCACTCGCGGGTCGGTACGCATCTGCCGATCATTCGGACCCTCCATGGGCAGACCGATGTGCCGTCGGGTCTCCGTGGACTGCGTCGTCTGAAGGCGCGGACGGTCGAGCAGCCTGGAGCGTCTGCTCCTGCCTCGCGTCGGTTCTGATAGCCGTGTCGACCGACCTGCAGCTGTTCCTCCGCGAGACCTACCCCCGTGCCCGCGTGGAACTCGTGCGCAACGGCATCCGGCTGCCGGATGACGAGGATTGCCGGCAGGAGATTCGCGCTCGCTGGGGCGTGCCCGAGGATGCGTTCTGGGTCGGTTGCGTGGCCAGGCTCGAGCCGGTCAAGAATCTCCCGTGCCTGATCCGGGCGGCTGCGGCGCTGGGACAGACGGTACCGGACCTGCGCGTTTCGATCTTCGGCACGGGTTCGCAGCGGTCGGCCCTGGAGCATCTCATTCGCGATCTGGGCGCGGAGGAGATCGTGACGCTGCGAGGGCTTCGACGACGACATGCCGACGACGGCGAGTGCGTTCGACTGCTTCGTGCTGCACCTCGTCTGCACGAGGGACTGCCGATGAGCCTGCTCGAGGCGATGGCGCTCGGCATCCCCCCGGTGTGCAGCCGGGTGGGCGGGATGTGCGAGTTGATCACGCCCGGCAAGACCGGGCTGCTCTTCGAATCCGACAACCACGGCGAACTGGCATCCGCCCTGGCGCGGGTTCACGAATCGAAGGACTTCGCGCGGCGGATGGGCCTCGCCGCGCGGCAGTTCGTGCGCGAGTCGTTCGCCATCGAGGTCACGAACGCCGCCTTGTTGAACGTATACCGATCGCTGATTCCCGACAGCCGCATCCGAGAAGCGAACGGAGGAACACCACGCATGAACCGTTGGGTCGCGGAACACCTGGCCTACATTCCGGCGCGGCGGCTGCAGGGCCAGGACGTGCGCAAGTACGAGCGAGAGTGCGAGCCCAACCAGTTTCTGGGGACGGCCGAGCTGCAGGCGCTTCGTGACCGGAAGATCCGCGCGCTGATCGCGCACGCGTACCGTTGCGTTCCGTACTACAGGCGGCTGTTCGACGAGGCCGGGATCGAGCCCGGCACGATCTCCGGTTACGACGATCTGCCGAGGATCCCGATTCTCACCAAGCGGACGATTCTGGACCACCCGGGGGAACTCGAGGCGTCGCCGTGGCGTGGACGGGTGTTCGAGCGCAAGACCAGCGGTTCCACCGGCATGACGCTCCACTTCAAGAAGGAAGCCGAGGCACTCGCCAGGAATGATGCCGTGATGTTCCGGTGTTTCGAC
The DNA here is from genome assembly GCA_963724775.1 of uncultured Acidobacteriota bacterium. GTDB lineage: Bacteria > Acidobacteriota > Vicinamibacteria > Vicinamibacterales > Fen-181 > CAVRWB01. Next base: position 46,563 of record CAVRWB010000001.1, on the reverse strand, counting down.
TGGTACGGCATCGGCCTCGGCGACAGGCAGGCGAGGTTCTGGGGAGTCCCTGTCGCGTGGCGACCGCGGCTGAGAGAGGCCCTGAAAGACCTGGTGGCCAACCGCATCAGGGTGTCGGCCTTCGACCTTTCTCCATCGAAGTGCGGCCAGGAGTTCGACAGGATCAGGAGGTTCAGGCCCCACTACTTCTACGGCTACACCAGCGCCATCTACGCCTTTGCCACGATCTGCACCGAGCTGGGGCTGCCTCTCAACCTGCTGCCGCTCAAGGCGGTGATCTGCACGGCGGAGAAGATGTACCCGCACCACCGGGCCGCGCTGGAAGGGGCGTTCTCCTGCCCCGTGGTCGATGAATACGGCTCGAGCGAGAACGGCGTCATCGCCTTCCAGTGCAGGCGCGGCGGCATGCACATGATGAGCGACCACCTGGCGATCGAGTTCGTGGACGGCGCTGGCAGGCCTGTCGGCCCGGGCGAGGGGGGGCGCATCGCGATCACGGATCTCTCGTCGTACGCGATGCCGCTGATTCGATACGAGATCGGCGACGTAGGGGCGTCGTCAGCGGCAGTCTGCGACTGCGGCATCACGCTGCCCCTGATGGACATCGTCGAGGGGCGGAAGGAGGACTTCATCCGGACGGAGTCGGGTACGCTCGTCCACGCGGCGTACCTGTGCTACACGCTGAAGGACGACGCCGTCAGAGAGTTCAAGATGTATCAGAAGAGCCCGGAGTCCTTCGTCGTGCAGATCGTGAAGTCGCCCAGGTTCAGCGAAGACACGGAGAGAGCGCTGGAGGCCAGACTGCGAACGGCCCTGGGCGCCCGGGCGGCGATCAGGTTCGAGTATCTCGAGACCATACCGAGGGAATCGTCGGGGAAGCTGCGGTACTTTGTCTCGGAAGTCGGAGACGCCGGCCTGGCCGCGAACCCGCAAGACCAGCCGCGGCTGGCCATTCGGTCGTGACGGCGGAGACTATGGATATGCCGACGGGCCCGGAAGACACTTTGGTTCTGGAGGGATCGCGCCGCCGCAGTCGCGATCGAAGAAAGCGCGGGCGTCCCAGTGGCAGAGGTGTCGCCGGAGACCGACACCGAGGTCGCTGCCCCACCCAGGATCCTGTTCTTCCTGTTGCTGGCCTACCTCGTCTTCGACTACGGACGGCCGCAGGACGTGCTCCCGGGCCTGGGGCTGATCCGGCCGGCCGCGATCGTGACGATCCTGTTGACCGCGGCCTTCCTCGCCGTTCCGAGGTTGTGGGTCAAAGGGACCGGCCAGTTCCGCGCGGTGTGGGCGTTCGTCGCGCTCCTGGCCCTGCACGTTCCCTTCGCCAGGAACAACTTCTTCGCATACCAGGCGGCGTGGAGCATGGTCCTGCTGCTCCCGTTCGTCCTGTCGCTCCCGGTTGGCCTGCGGTCCTTGCCAGAGGTCAGGAGGGTGCTGCGATTCTGCGTCCTGCTGATGGCGTACCAGGCGGCGTTTGCGGCTCTGCACGGAGGACGCGGGACGGGTGCGACGCTGTCGGACGAGAACGACGTCGCGCTGTACATCAACACCTACCTGCCCTTCGCGTATTTCCTGTTCAGGGTTGAACCGCGGATGCGCTGGAAGGTGTTCCATGCCGCCGCCATGGTTCTCGGTGTCGCCGGGATTGTCGCCAGCCGGTCGCGGGGCGGGTTCATTGGACTGCTGGCGATGGGCGCCGTGACCTGGCTGCTGAGTGCACGGAAAATCAGGTCGCTGGCCCTGATCGCGATCATCGCAGGCGTGCTCGTATCGTTCGCCAACGAGAGTTACTGGGAGCGGATGTCGACGGCAACCGAATCCGATACGGGAACCGGCCGGGAGCGCATCGAGTCGTGGAAGGCCGGATGGCGGATGTTCGTCGACAATCCTCTCGGCGTCGGCGGCGGCAATTTCCAGGTCCGGTTTCCCGAGTACCAGGCTGACTACTTCGCCAAGGGCATGTGGGGAAGGGTCGCGCACTCGCTGTGGTTCACGCTCCTGCCGGAACTGGGGATTCCAGGCGTGCTCGCGTACGGCCTGCTGCTGTTCTTCAACCTCCGCGACTCCGTGAGGCTGAGGTCGATCGGACGGTCGGTCGGCGGTGACGACGGCACGCTTCTCGTGGGTCTCGGCTCGGCGTTCCTGGCGTCGTTCGCCGGCTTCTTCGCCTCGGGGACGTTCCTGAGCGTGTTGTACTATTCGCACTACTGGTACTTGACCGGGTTCATCGTGGCCACCTCTTCGGCGGCTGCCGCAGTCCGCTCCAAGGACACCGAGAGTGGGCGAGAGGAGGACGTATCAACCTCCTGATGATCTGCTATTACTACCCGCCGATCACCGACGTCGGGAGCAAGAGGAGCATCGCGTTCTCCAAGTACTTCAGGAAGCACGGCTGGAATCCCTTCGTCCTGTCCGTGAAGAACCCCGACCGGCACTATTGCGTGGTGGGCCAGAGCACGCCTCCCGAAGGGGTCGCGACGCACTATGCCTGTTCGCTCGTGAACCTCTCCTGGATCCTGGGCAAGATGAACGGCGCCCTGTCCCGGGTGCTGGGTCTCTGCGGGATCGAGGTGAAGAGGAACTACTTTCACGATTTCCTGTGCTATCCGGATCTCTTCCTGGGATGGATCCCGCTGGCGACGCTGAAGGGCGCCAGGATGGTCCGGAGGCACGGCATCGACGCCATCTACGTGTCCTGCAGCCCGTTCAGCGGTGCGCTCGTCGGGCTCTTCCTGAAGAAGCTGACCGGGAGGCCGCTGGTGCTCGACTTCCGGGACCCGTTCGTCACCGGGGTCGTGTCGCACTTCACGACGTCGCGCGTGAGGCAGAAGATCCTGGCGCGGTTCGAGCGGGCGTTCCTGCGCAACGCCGACCTGCTGCTGGTCACGTCCGAGGAGACCAGGGCCGAATACGTGAAGGCCTACCCCGGGAGCGCGGAGAAGATCTTCACCGTGTACAACGGCTTCGACCCGGTTGCCCCTGCGGTGGGAAGCCGGAGAAGTTCGAGAAGTTCTCCATCATCTACACCGGCCAGTTCTACCAGTTCGGTCCCCACCACCAGGTCTACACCGAGCAGTTCTTCAAGGCGCTCGCCCACCTGAAGGCGACGGGGGACATCTCGGCCGAGGACTTCCAGTTCCTCTTCTTCGGGGACGAACACCGGTTCATCGAGGAGACCGCGCGGGCGCACGGCGTCGCCGACCTCGTGGTGTCCCGATTGAGAGTGCCTTACCAGGACGTGCTGCAGAGCATCTCGCGGTCGCACCTGATGCTCCTGAGGATCGTGAAGCTGATGATCAGCACCAAGCTGTTCGAAGGCATCCCGCTCGACGTGCCGTTCCTCGCGACGATCCCTCACGGGGAAGTGGAGGAGATCATCAGGCGGTACAGCCCCGGGTCCTACGTCGTCACAGAGGACGATTCGTACCTCGATGTCGCGGCAGGCCATCAGGGACGCCATGGAGAAATACAAGCGCGGCCGGATGCCCGGGAACCACGTGGAAGAGTTCCTGGCCCGGTTCACCCGCGAGAAGCTGACGCAGCAGGTGATGCGCATCGTCGAAGACAAGCTGATGGAGCCACGGAGAGCGTGATGAAGATCCTGAACGTCGTGGGGGCCCGACCGAACTTCATGAAGATCGCGCCTCTCATCAGGGCCATGAGGGAGAGAGAGGGGCGCATCGATTGTCGGCTCGTGCACACCGGGCAGCACTACGATCAGAAGATGTCGCAGGACTTTCTTCGCGCAGCTCGGCATCCCGGACCCGGACGTCAACCTCGAGGTGGGCTCTGCGTCGCACGCCCAGCAGACCGCCAGCATCATGGTGGCGTTCGAACGGGTGCTCCTGGAGCACCAGCCGGACCTCGTCGTGGTGGTCGGCGACGTCAATTCGACGATCGCCTGCGCCCTGGTCGCGTCCAAGCTGGGCGTCCGCGTCGCCCACGTCGAGGCGGGCCTGCGCTCCTTCGACCGGACGATGCCCGAGGAGATCAACCGGGTGCTGACCGATGCCATCTCCGACCTGCTGTTCACGACCGAGGAGTCGGGCAACGTGAACCTGCGCCAGGAAGGGATACACGACGGCAAGGTGCACTTCGTCGGCAACGTCATGATCGACACGCTGGTGCTACTGCCTCGAGCGACTCGCCGGACGGCCTGCCGTACCCGGATCTCCGCGAGAAGGGGTATGCCGTCGTGACGCTGCACCGGCCGTCCAACGTGGACGAGCGCGAGACGCTGCAGGGCGTCCTGAGAGCATTCTGCGAGGTGTCGAAGCGGCTGCCACTCGTCATCCCTCTCCACCCCAGGACGCGGAAGCGCATCGAGGAATTCGGCCTGGCCGGCGACCTGGAGGCCGTCGCACGCCGCGGCATTGTCACCGACCCCATCGGGTACCTGGAGATGCTGCGCCTGGTCAGGAGCGCCAGGATGGTGATCACCGATTCAGGCGGCATCCAGGAGGAGACGACGTTCCTCGGCGTGCCGTGCCTGACCATGAGGGAGAACACCGAGAGGCCCTCGACGATCACGCTGGGCACCAACACGCTGGTGGGCAGCGACCACGAGAAGCTGCTGCGGACGGTGGACGAGGTGATGGCCGGTTCCATGAAGAGGGGAGCGATCCCTCCCCTGTGGGACGGGAAGGCGAGCATGCGAATCGTGGACTGCATCCTGTCTGCCGCCTAGGTCGTCGAGGCTGGCCGCGGCTTGAAACACGGCGCGGGGGGAGCATTGCGCAACGAGCGGCTGTGGATCGCCTGGGAGAGGCAGCGGAGGTCGTTGGAACTGGCGCCTTCGTTCCACTGCCGGCTGGAAGTCATCGAGTTCGATGGCGTCCTGTGGCGGTACGTCCGTTCGCTGGCCAGGACGCTCGCGCTCGTCGTGGGGCGGCGGCCGTCGCTGCTGGTCGTGCAGAACCCCTCGATGGTGCTCGCCACGTTTGCCTGTCTCATCGGGCCCGTGCTCCGCATACCGGTCGTCGTGGACAGGCACACGACCTTCCTGATCGGGAAGGAGGTCCACGCACGCTGCCGTGGCGAGTGTTCTGGATGCTGCACCGGTTCACCCTGCGGCATGCGGCGCTGACGATCGTGACCAACGCGGCGCTGGCAGAACTCGTGCGCGCAGCCGGGGGAGGGCGGCGGTGCTGCCCGACCGCATACCGGCGCTGAAGCCCAGCTCACCTTACCCGACCGTCGATGCGACGTGCGTGGTCTTTCCCGCGTCGTACGGCGAAGACGAGCCGCTCGAGGCGGTTCTCGACGCCTGCCGGCAGCTGCCCGGCGGCGTCCACGTCTACATCACGGGGAACTACCGGAAGCACGATCCGGGGCTTCCGGCGCGTGCCCCGGGCAATGTCACCTTCACCGGTTTTCTCTCCGAGCAGGACTACGTCAACCTGCTCTTCTCGGCGGACGCCGTGCTGGCCCTCACGACGGCCCAGTGCACCATGCTCTGCGCGTGCTACGAGGCGCTTGCCGCCGGGAAGGCCCTGATCACATCGGACTCGTCCGTCCTCCGCGAGTACTTCGACCGGGCGATCTTCGTCCAGAACACGCCGGAGTCGATCGCGCAGGGCATCCGTGAATTCGCAGAGAACCCGGACCGCTGCGCGGCGGACAGCCGCGCGATGCTCCGCGACTTGTCGGAGAAGTGGAGTGAACTCCACCGCAGCGTCTCTGCGGCGGTTGACAGCCTGGAGTGAGTGTCCGGCCGGTCCGATCGGACTTCACGCGCGTTTCTCGAGCCTGGCCGGCATCGTGCGCCGAAACCCACTCCACCCAGCGAGCGTACAGGCGAGCAGGGGCCGGGTGCTCGAGATGTCGTCGTGCAGCAGGATCCGCGTCGAGTTCAAACGGGCCGGCCGAGCGCTCGAGCGGGCCGGCTCTTCGTGGTCACCGCGCACCGGTAGCCGGCCTCGGCGACGATCCCGCACGGTCTCGTCGTTGTACGCTCCGTTCGGGTAACAGAAGGCCGTGACCGGCCGTCCAAGCCTCGTCGAAATCACCCGTCCGGAGTTCTGAACCTCCGCTCGAGCAACCGACGCCGGGACGTTGGTGAGTATCACGTGGTTTTCCGTGTGGGAGCCGAAGGAGATGCCGTGGGCGCTCATCTCCACCGCTTCCTCCCACGTCAGCCAGGGACGCCGGTCGTGCAGGGTGGACTCGAGGCTCGTGAACGTGGCATCGATGCTGGCAACGACTCGTTCCAACATCGCGTGTTCGAGGCGCTTCAATCGCCGCAACACGTCCTCGGCCGCAGCAAACGGATCCGCTGAAGGGACGGCGACGTCAAGGGGCTGACCGGTTTCGCTGCGCCATGCGGACTGGAGCGCGGCAGTGAAGGCAGCCGGGGAAGCCCGGTGGATGTAGAAGCAGATTCGATCCGGCCACGGCCATCGCGTCGTCCCGACGAGATTCGTCGCGAGGAATATCGTTGCCGGCACGCGGTGGGCCCGGAGTATCGGGTAGGCGTTCAAGTAGTTGTCCCGCCAGCCGTCGTCGAAGGTAATCGCGCAGGCGTTGCCCTCGTTCCTGGTGATCAAGTCGTCCAGGGGCACGACATCGTAGTGCGCGAGCAGGTGACGAATGTGCATCTCGAAGGTGTCGGGGGTGACGAACATCCCTGGCTGGACGAAGGAGAGGTCCTCGCTGTTTCCCGAGAGCACGCGGTGATATGCCAGGATGAATCGGTGCCCGGATCGCGAGTTCGGCAACATGTCGATGACGCGACTGTGGTAGAGAAAGCCGGCGACCGCCTTCTTTGCCAAGAGCCTCCAGCTGGGTGACATTCTGTTCGTTCCTCAATCTGCTTGCGTGCAGCCCATCGTGCGTGCCCCGAGGATGACGAGATTGTAATCGCCCTCGCGGAATTGTACCCGTCATTCGCCTCACACACGTCCCCTCCACTTCTCCTCCATCTTCCGGACCCCTTTTCCCTGCCCGTTCTACCGAGTCCACGCACCGACCGGTGGCGTGCCCGTTTGCCTTACAAGCGGCGCACGCCTTTGGCACTCTCGCCAGAAACGGGCGGCTCAGGCTGTCTGCTATGGGGCCGACGGCAGCCAGGGCCGATAATACTGATAACGGCAGGTACCGAACACCTTTGGGCCGGCTCGTGAGGAGGTCGCGTGAGTAAGGCAACAGTGATTCTGGTCGCAGCACTGGCTGTGTCCCTTTTCGGAACCGCAACACTCCACGCGGCGGACCACTACGTGTCGCCGTCGGGAAGCGCGACTTGGGCCGAGTGCACCACCATCGACAAGCCTTGTTCGCCGCTGACGGCAATGAGGAGCGCGCAGGCGGGCGATACGACCTATTTCAGGGGCGGGCAGTACCGAGGTCGGCCAAAGCGCCGGGACATGGCCACCGACGTTTGCGTGGAACCCGGCCTACAGTGGAACGGCTGGAAGCCCGATTACGTTCAAGGCGTACCCGGGAGAACGACCAATTGTCAACGGGACCGTGTCTGGAACGAATTCGGGCACATGGACCGGTTACAACGAGAGCACCGGTGTCCTGGGAGCGATCAATCGATCCTACATCACGTGGGATGGCTTCACCGTTCAGGCCAACAACGGCGCCAAGATGGCGACCGTGTACATCATGGGCGAGAACGGGAGCGCGGACTACTGCACCATCAAGAACTTCATCTTCAACGGGGGCACGCAACAGGTGAACGACGGCAACAACTGGGAGGGCCTGCGCGTCGAGCATATGAAAGGCCTGACCGTGTCCAATTGCGTGTTCTTCAACTATCGAGCGGCGGCCAACCAGCACAACACGTCCGCACTCAAGTTCTACCATGACGCGTTTGGCCTGATTGAGAACTGCGAGATCTCCAACAGCACGGTCGGCATCTACGCGAAGAGCGATGCCGACGACTTCGTGTATCGCAACAACTTCATTCACGACTGTTACACCCTGTTCCTGGTGACGCCCGACATGGCGGGAATGGAGTCCGACCGTGGGACGCTGACGAACAATGTGCTGGTGAACGCGGGCTATATGGGGTTCTCGGACGACGCTGAGGACAGCGCGGCCCTGCACGGGAACGATTGGGTGGTGGCGAACAACACGTTCTACAACGCGGGGTGGGCGTTCGTTGCGAAGGGCAACCAGCCGGGACACGGCTGGAAGTTCTACAACAACATTTCCAGCGGCAGCAAGTACAACTTCGTGACGAACGGAGCGAATTCGACGCTGGCCGAAGTGGATCACAACCAGTGGGGCACGACCGTCAGACTGCTCCTGCGCTACAACGTCACCAATACGATCTACACGACGCTCGCAGCCTGGCAAGCGTCGACCGAGCTGGAGGGCGGCAGACATCCCGGGCGTCGGCGACCTGGCATCCGACCCGGGCTTCTCCGAACGGCTCAGGCACCCTGAAGCTGAGGTCGGACTTCGTCCTTCGGGCCGACATCCCCCTGCCGGGGCGCGGGAAGGAACGGGGCCGACATAGGCGCCCTCAATGTCGGCGCGGCGACCGCCGACGGGCTAAGGATGCCGGCGACTCCGAGTGGAGTGACCGTCAAGTAAGAGACCCGAGTCTCTTTTCCATGGTCTCTGCTATCAGCCCCATCTCGAGAAAGTGGGAGCCCTTGATTAGAACCGTGTCCCCGGGGCGAAGGATGTCGTGGATCTGCCGCGCGCACTCGTCGCTCGTGGCAAACCAGTGGTCCGGCTGGTAATGGATGGCGAGGCTCCCCACCCCGACGATCAGGTCCACCCTGGGTCTCGCATACTCGGCCAGTTCAGTGTGGTAACGTGGCCCGTCATCACCCAGTTCACCCATCATTCCGAGGATCGCCACCCGGCGATGGGAGGGAGCAGCGACCCGAGCCAGGGTGTCGAGCCCGAGGCGCATCGACAACGGATTGGCATTGTAGAAGTCTTTGATCAGCTTCAGGCCGCCCACTTCCGTGACCTCCAGCCGCCGATCGATGGCGCCGCGTTCTGCCGCCGCCAGGCGAGCGATGTCGCGGGACACGCCGAAGTACTCGGCGACGACGAAGGTGATGTTCTCTGAGAGCTCACGGCCCCGCCCCGGGACCTTGACCACTGGCGCGCTCGTGTAGCGGTCCATGCTTGCAGAGTGGGGCGTGTCCTGCCCGAGCACGACCAGCCCGGTTTTGGGCACCTTGCGGACCAGCGCGCTCTTCTCTTCCACGATCGCGTCGATGGTCTTGAACTTTTCCAGGTGTGCCGGACCAATGGCGGTGACGACGGCCACGCGGGGAGGCGCGAGCCTGACCAGGCGAGCGACGCTGTTTCCGGGACCGGCTCCGTACTCGAGCACCAGCACCTTTGGATAAGCCGCCAGTGTGCAGAGGGCAAGCGATCGAAATGGCAGGCTGCACACCCAGGCGAGGCTCTGCAGGAAGTTGTTGGGATAGTCTTCAAATCCCAGGACGGCTAACGGCAGCCCATCGGCGTCGTTCATCGTGCCGTGGGCCCACCAGACCGGGCCCACCGTCTCTCGCGCATCTCTGTGACACAGGGCCGCGGCGATCAACTCCTTGGTCGTCGTCTTGCCAACCGATCCCGTCACTCCCACGATGGCCGGTTTGCGACAGTGCACGACCAGGAACGCCCACGACTGCAGCCACCAGGTGCGGACCTGTTTCAAGATGTCCTTCGCGCCGGTCTTCATTCGCTTCCTCTCGTCACGCGCATCCAGTCAGGGTCACTAACCTGCGTTGGTGGCCGGCATGCCGACGAAATGGTCGTACACGATACGAGCAGTTCGCGCGATGACCCGTTCCTGCACGCGCAGCGAGCGAGGTGAACCGGTGACGAACGCCGCCATGGCGATCCGGCCAGAACCGTCCGGCAGCGTGACGACTCCGGCATCGTTGACCACGCACGGGCGGTACGATCCATCCTCCGAACTGCTCGACAGGTACCCGGTCTTGTGGGCGACGGGCGTGCCGGGAGGCAACAGGCCCTTGATACGGCAGCTCCCGGTTTCGCAACGGCTCATGATGTCCATCAGAAGACACCCGCTCTCGGAGCTCAGAGCGCCACCGCGGACGACGGCCGAGAGTAGGCAGACCATCGCGTCGGCGCTCGAGGTATCGCGCGTGTCGGCGAGAAAGGTCTCTCTTGTGTTTCCCCTGACGTCAGCAATCAGCTCCGCCGTCGCCCGATTCACGCACATATCGGCGACGCCAAGCGCGCGAAGGCATCCGTTCACCGCCTCGGCCCCTCCTATGAGATCGAGCAGGAGATCCGACGCGCTGTTGTCGCTGACCACGAGCATGAGTTCGAGGAGGTTGCCGACCGAGAGAGCCGCGCCCGGTATTCTCAGCGTGGTGCCGATGACCGCCGAATCGGGGCGCACGTGATGCGGCTTCAGCTCGATCATCGTGTCCAGGCGAAGGTCCGATCGATCGACGAGCGCGAGGAGGCTCACCGCAATCGGGACCTTCACGACGCTGGCCATCGGAAGCCTGGCGGAGCCGTGGAGCGACACCCGCCGCCCGCTCTCCACGTGCTGGGCAGTCACGCCCACGACACCGCCCGCGAGTGCAGCCACTCGCGCCAGGCGCCCCTCGACGCGGCGAGCGGCTCGATCGCCTCCGGCTCCGCTCAGTGGCGGAACAGCGGCCCGAATGCGGCCCGATGCCGATTCAATACATTCACGGGCGATGGCGGACCTGTCCCCGGCTGCCGTGCGGAGTCGAAACCAATACTGTTTCCAGCGACGTCCATCCGTCAGCATGGTGCCGTCAGACTCCAAAGCCGGAGTGCTCCGGGCTGGCCGTCCGGACACGATTGATGGCTTCAGCTCGCCGGAGTCGCCGGTAGAGACGCTTGAGGAGCCCGCCGAGCAGAACCCGGTCCACTTCCTCGAAAAGAAGCAGTCGTTCGACTCTTCGAATGCAGCGGCTCAAAGCGTCCATCATCGCTTCGTCCTTCATCTCGGTCGCGAGCTCGAGATCCTCCTTCAGGAACATCAGTTCCACGCTGTCGCGAATCGGCATCCTCCGAATGGCTCTCATGGAAGGCAGTGGAGGGAAAGGAGCGCTCGAGACGCGCATCAGGCTCAGAGAGAGCATGGTTCGCAGGCACTTCTCGCATCTGCCGCAGTTGACGTTCATGTCGTCGAAGCAGACGCGGAGGTTCGCAAGTGCCCGACCGCATTGTGCGATTCGCTTCACCTTTTCGGCCCGCGACGCCTCTGCACCGTCATGGACAATGGCCACGGACCCGTTCGAGTAGAGCGGATCGGTCAGCGGATGGGAGCCCAAAGGGAAGAGATAGTTGTAGCTCGTGGACGAGGGAACGAAGGCTTTCGGGAAGCCGAGGAGAAGCGCCACGCTCGCGAGCGCGCTGCCCTGGGTCAGGTTCCGGCTCAAGTTGTAACGGTAGCCGAAAGGATAGTGATTCGTTTCGACAGGAATCAGTGTCTTGTCGAACGTGTCGAAGAAGGCCACGTTCCGTTCGGCGGCGCTCTCGAACGTCGTGCGATCCACCTGGAAGTCGAAGCCGTGGATATACACCCCGTGAGTGATCTCGCTTTGGCGCTTCAGAAACGTGTACGTGCTGTCGACGCCACCGGAGAAGAAGGACAGGACCCCGGCATTGGCGGCTTCGGCGCTACCCACTTTCGCGATGACCGGGATCTTCTTGAGGACGGGATTCCAGCAGTGGTGTATCTCCTGGAGGAGGCCCACGTTGCCCAGCAGCCGAGGGCTGACAGGCAGGCCCGGATTGATCTCGAGCGTCTCGCCTCTCAACATCGCCGGAAGGAGCGCCGCCGCCAGGAAGGGGTCGCCCGTCCTGCAGACCCTGTAAGAGTTCGGCAGCCGGTACCACAGGCGGAAGCCGTCCACGTTGGCCGACAGCTCCACGCTGTCCACTTCCTGCTTGAATTCGACGTTCTCCACCCGCATGCGACATTCCCCTTCCGTCAGGGTGCGGTGACGGGCGCCCGTTCGGGGATCGGGCAAGCGCCTCGACACGTCACCGCTGCAACCATGGTGGTCCTAGCCCACGAATACCCTCAGGTCGGCGAGCATCGCTTGCTTGAGTTCAACGAAGCGGCGATTGGTCTCCAGCGCCAGGCACGACGTGTAGGCGATGGCACCGGCGAGCGAGATGCCGAGCAGGTTCAGGAGCGTCTGCGCCGGAAGCAGAAACGACAGGGGCACCGTCGCCGCCAACATGCAGAGGGTCGCCTTCGTGGCCGGCCAGCATGCTGCCGAATACCTCCGACCAGGACAGGCCGAGAGTGGCGACCGCCAGCTGAAGGCCAAGCGCCACGGAGAGCACGGCGAACAGGAGGAACGCCACCGCGATGCCGGTGGTGCCGTAGGAAACCAGCAGGGCGCACGGAGACGACGAAGAAGCAGCCGGCCAGGGCGTACCTGATGGTGTAGGCCCTGTACTGGCCGACTGCGACGTTGACCGCGACCAGGAGACCGAGAATCGACTTCACCGTGAAGGCGAAGGCAATAATCTGGAAGGGCACGATCATGGGCGACCATTTCGCGCCGAGCAGGCCGACGACGAAGGGCCCGGCCACGACGAGCAAGCCCGACGTAGACAGGGAACGACAGCACCGAGATCGTCATGAGCCCCTTCCTGAGCGAGCTCGCGAACATCCTCCCGGTCGTCTCTTCTCTGGCTGAACGACGAGAACAGCACGGCGTTCAGGCTCGCGATGAACGAGCCGCTCGGGACCGTCGCGATACTCAGCGCCTTGTCGTAGTAGCCCAGGTTGACGATGCCCGCGATACCGGCCCAGGAATACCTTGTCCACGTGGCCGAGGGCGAACTCCAGCTGTGTCTTGAGGACATTCCAGAAGCCGAAGTCGAGGACCTGCCTCATCGACGAGTGCCTGTAGGCGACAACAGGCGTCCATCTGACTCGTACGCAGACGTAGACCGTGAACAGGATCGACGGGATCAGCTGCCCCAGCGCAAGCGCCCAATACCCGTAATGCGCGAGGGCCAGGACCAGGGTGAGCAGGCTCGTGACGACCGCGGACGCCGTGTCGATGAGCGACAGCGTCTTGAAGTCCAGGTCTCGATTGAGCATCGCGCGCGGCACGGCGGAGAACGACGTGATGACGAAGATGCTGCTCATGACGACGATCACGTTCCTGCACTCGGCCGACTTGAAGAAGTCGGCGATGAGCCCCGCCGAGAGCGAGAACGCCAGGGCGAGAGCCGCGGACACCGCGAGATTGAACGTGAAGATCGACCGCAGCGTGTCGTCGTCTCGTATCTGCTTCTGCACGATTGCGGCGCTGAAACCGAAATCGGTGAACAGGTTCGCGTACCCGATCAGCATCATGGCCACGCCGAGGATCCCGTAGTCGGCCGGCATCAGGATCCGGGTGACGAGCACCGACACGACGAACACCGCCGCCTGTGTCGGGATCTTGAGCAGCGTGTTCCAATAGACCTGCGACCGGGTGTGGACGTTCTGATCGGGCATCGCGTCTGTTGCGGTCCGTTCGCGCATCGGTGTTCGAGATCAACTGGCAGAGGTCAGGCCTCGATGCCGGCTATGCGTAAAGGGCCGGGTCGTCGCCTTCGAGACAGATGCGTGCCCAGAGCTCGAGATTGGCGATGATCCATGGCAGCGCTTCGGCGGAGGAGTCGCTTCCGGCGCCGGCCACGTGTCGTGCCATGACGTCGCGCACCTCCCGCTCCACCCACCATCCCCGCTTGAGACTGCGTTCTTCCAGGGGGAGGCCGAGGAGAGGCTCGAAGCACTTGCGGCCGAACCACTTCCCCAGCGGCACGCCAAACCCTTCCTTGGGCTTGAACAGGAACTCGTCGCTGAAATACCTGCGGGCGAAGATGCGCAACGGCAGCTTCCGGTGCCGGTAGTGGTAACGCAGCCGGAACGGCAGCCGCTGCGAAGCGCGCAGCACCTGGTAGTCGAGGAACGGGTACGTGAAGAGTATGCCCTCGTGCATGCCAAGGCGGACCGCCGTCGCGATGTCCTCCGGGAGGCCGTGCAACATCAGGTAGGAGAAGAGCCCGTCGCCAAAACGCCCGCCCGCGGCGAGGCTCCTTCGTCGCTCGATGCCCGCCATCCAGCTGCCCCTGGCAAACACGCGCTGGTGGGTGGCCTCGTCGAGCATCGACGCCCAGACGTGCGGGTAGAGGCCGAGTGGCGTCCCCAGCGCCTGCAGCGCGATCGACATCAGCCTCCCGCCCGTGCTCGGCCCGAACCGGAGAGACCAGTCAGCGAGTCGGCGCCTCACGGGGCCGGGGATCACCGAGCCGGCGGCCGAGAGGGCGAGTCCCTGCAGCCACAATGAACTGCCAAACACCGTGTCGGCGCCGTCTCCGTCGATCATCAAATCGACCGAGCCGGCGAGGTGGCTCATCGCGATGCCGAAGCCGACGTGGCACGGCATGGGTACGGGAGTGGCCAGCGTCTTCACCGTTCCCGGCCACTGTGCGGCAAACTCGCTCTGGCGTGATTCGAACCGATTCGTGCGCGGTCTGAAACCGCCTCGCCACCTCTTCGGCATCGCGTCCGTAGTCCCGGGGGTTGTCGTCGAAGGTGACGAAGAGCGTCCTCAGCGGACCGGCGAAATGCTCGCGAACCAGCGCCACGACGAGACTGGAGTCGGTGCCGCCGCTCAGAAGCGCGCCGAGCCGGCATGGACCCGTGACGCGCCGCTTGACCGCGCGTGAGAGCGCGGCTCCGAGTGATTCGGCGGCATCGGCCATCGAGCGGTACCGCTCCGCCGGCGGCAGCGGCATCGGCAGCGGCAACTCGCTCGTGCGACCGTGCTGCGACGACACAGCGCGTGCTCCGCCGACAGCGGATCGGATTCCCGCAAAGGGAACGTCGGGCGCGAAGGTCTTCCTGAACAACGGCCACGCGTCGAAGACGGCCGGATTCGGATCCGGGAGACCGTTCGACGCCTCCAAGACCGTCGCCACCGACATCGAGATCAGAAGGCCCGAGGGCGTGGTGGCGTAGACGAGAGGCAGGATCCCGGTGCGATCTCGATAGATCTCGGTCGAGTCCCGTCGCGAATCCCTGACGATCAGCCAGAACTGCCCGTCTGCCTCGTGGAGAATCGTCGGGTCCTTTCGCTCGAGAAAGGCATCGACGACCGCGGACGGCGGCTGCTTCCCGAGCAGAGTGCCGACGAGCAGCCAGCTGACGTCGGTGCCCGCGTGACCGCAGAGCACGGGAATACCGTCGTGGCGGTAGAACCAGTTGCCGGCCCAAGGGCGAAAACCGCCGCTGGGTCGGTCGGTGCCGAGTGAATCAACGAGCTCGAACGAAACAGCAAGTCCCACACGGCCTCCGCGGCTCTCCCCGTCGCTTCGCATCTACGGTCGCGGACGCTCACGTCAGCGCGCGCAGCATTCGCCGAACCGGTCGGTCGATCATCGTGCGACGCGACCCCCTGGGCGTGAGGGTAGCCCGAATCGCGCTTCTGGAAGGCGAGGATGGCCGGGTTCTGCACGAACGCCCTCCAGCACTTCGATCGCACGCGACACGGTCGGTTCATCAGCCCAACCCGTCGGGCCCGCTGCCACGACCGGGACGTACTGCAGCAGAACCTTCGAGATCTCGCGCGACGCGGCATTCCAGAGGTAGGACGGGGTATGGTCGACCGAATAGTACGTGACTCGTTCCCCGACCTGAAACACGGGATCGACGAAGCGTCGTCGGCCGCGCAAACGAGAAGCCCATGCCAAGGTCACAGCTGATGTCGATGATGAGTGACCTGGGCTTCAGGCGGCAGACGTCGTGCTCCCGGACGAACACGACTGGCTTGATCGGGTCCTGCAGGACGCCGTTGCAGACGATGTCCGACTCGGACAGTTCGTCGAGCACGGGACGCGACTCGCCCTCTGACGTTCGCACGCTGACGGAGCCGTCTGGGGCGACGATGTACTGTCCGTGGTAGACGTCGGGGTTCTGGTCGGCCACGAGGTGAGGGGGGCGCCTGGTGAACACGTGGATGTTGTTGAATCCCCGGCCTTGAAGAGCGTAGATCGCCCCGCGGGAGACCGAGCCGTAGCCGAACACGGTCACCCGGCGGCGCGGGCCGTAGTGGCCATCGATGCCGAGCAGTTCCAGGCCGTGCAGAACCGCGGCGTACCCCGCGATCTCGTTGTTCTTGTAGAACACGTGCAGGATCTTGTCGCCGGCCGGGCTCCAGTGGTTCATCGCCTCCCACGCGATGACCGTCAGTCGGCGGTCGATCGCGAGTTGAGTCATGTCAGCCTGCTGGACGCAGTGCGCCCAGCCAAAGAGCACCTGCCCCCGGTGCATGCTGGCGAGATCCGCTGGCACCGGCTTGGGCAAGATGACCATGTCACAGTCCGCCAGTATGGTGGCTCGATCGGCGACACGAGCGCCCAGACTCGCGAGATACTCGTCCGGCACGCCGTAGTCGTTGCCGTAGCCCGTCTCGAATACCATCGAGGTTCTCACCTCGTCTGGAAGGCGCGGGAGATGAAGCGGGTACACCGGTACTCGCCGCTCGTTCTCTTTTAGAGACGTCTTGCAGACTCCAATCGTCATCATGGTTGCCTTCTTCGAAAACAGATGCCCGCAGCGGCCGCGCGCCCATGTGGGCGCTGCCACGAACCGCGGCTTCACGACTTGACCAGCACGCAGCTCGCGACGTTGATGAGCAGTTCCCGCACGAGGGGAACGTGCGAGAGCAGGTTCAGTTTCTTGACGCACACGTATTGTCGCCAGGCGACGGTCATTCCGGGAGCCGCAATGATACGTTCGAATCTTCTGATCGTCATCCGGTTGAGGCCCATCTCGACGTCCTCGTACCGCCGGGCGCCGTCACTCCTGAAACGGCCGCGCGCGCTCATCACGGTTCGCTCGGAGAAGAGCAGGTTGACCCAGGGGACCTTCGTGAAGAAGTGCATGTGCGCGCCGTAGGGCGCAAACCACGGCGGACAGAACGTGATCAGGATGAGGCCGCCCGGGGCCAGGAGGCGCTTCATGGCGTCGAGGGTCGCGACGGGGTCGGGCAGGTGCTCGAAACTGTTCTGCGAGATGACGATGTCGACGCTCCCGTCGAGGCTCTCATCGGCGCTCGCGAGAAAACGGACGGGAACGGGCGGGCGGTGCTGCTCCAGGAGTGCCCGCGCTCGCGCCAGCGAGGGCGCGTGCGGGTCCACCCCGATCACCGACGCCGCGCCGTTCATGGCCATGGCGACCACCTGATAGCCCTCGCCGCACCCCAGGTCCAGGACACGCTTGCCCTTGATTCTCTGGAGAAGGTCCGGGAAAGCGGACGCGAGCACGGAGAGCGCAGCCGTCAGGTCCGCAGAGGGTGTGACCTCACTGCCGTAGTCATCGCTGCCAACGGGTCGGGACAGGGCGAGCAGGATTCGTTCTCCAAGAGTCACAGCCATTCGGCGCTCCTAGGACCCGAGACTGCGCGAGTTGGCCCGAGCGGCCGCATCCTGCCCATCGAGTCCGGCCTCGATCTGACCGCGAGGCTGCCGCCGGGAAGGCTCCCAGGTCACCGCCCCGCGGCCACGCAGCGCGTTGAACCAGGCGTGCAGGATCGAGACGTTGACGAGAAAGAAGAACGACACGATGCGCAGAGCGCCTCTCGGCCCCGTGGCAGCCGCGAGCGCCCAGAGCGCAAGTGCATAGTACAGGGCCTGCAGGAGCAGCACGCCGGCGTAGAAACGTGAGTTGAGGGCCAGCGGGATGTTCGAGATCAGGGCACCGATCATGGCAAAGGGCACGAGCCAGCGGCACAACTTGTGACTGAACAGTTCCCACGCCGAGAGGCCGTGGCGAAGAGGGTTCAGCAGGTGCAGGTTCCGTCCAAGGCTCCTCAGCCCCCTCGAGATCGTCCGGACTTTCCGAACGTACTCGGCGCGCGCGTCATCGAGGTCGGCATACCACCCGATCGCGCTTGGATCGGAGACGCCGCGCAGGCCTTGCCGGACCGCGTTCAACAACGTGTTGAAGTCGCTCGGCAAATCCACCGGCCAGGGATCGCAGACCTCGCGGCGCGCGGCGAAGAACGACCCGCTGAGACCAACGACGGAGCCGACCTGCGATTCGAGTGAGCGCAGGAACATCTCGTATCGGACGTAAGCCCCTTCACCGCTCGGCCGGCCGTCGGCGCCGACGAGCCGGTCCACGCTGCTGACGCACCCGACCGCCGGGTCGGCAAAACTCCGGACGATGTTCCTGACGCCGCTGGCGTCGAGGCGGGTGGCGGCATCCGAGAAGACCAGCACCTCGCCGCGCGCTGCCTTGATCGCGAGGGATTGCGCGAACTCCTTGCCTCTCCGTTCCGGCG
This sequence comes from uncultured Acidobacteriota bacterium, assembly GCA_963724775.1. GTDB lineage: Bacteria > Acidobacteriota > Vicinamibacteria > Vicinamibacterales > Fen-181 > CAVRWB01. Next base: position 28,276 of record CAVRWB010000001.1, on the reverse strand, counting down.
ACCGCACCAGCCGCACCCCGCGCGTCGCGTACTCCGCCACGATGGCGTCGGTGCCGTCGTCGGAGTCGTCGGACGCCACGAAGATCTCCAGGAGCTCCCGCGGGTAGTCGAGCGCGAGCGTGTTCTCGATCTTGGAACGAATCCGCGCCGCTTCGTTTCGCGCCGCGATGATGACGGACACCATCGGCGTCACGGCCTCGCGGCGGACCGGTTTCCCGAACAGGCTGGCGACGACATAGAGCGCCGCCGGATAGCCAAGGTAGGCGTAGAACACGAAGACGGCACAGGCCCAGAAGAAGAACTCCACCTCTACTCCTCGCGCCAGCGGCGCGTCGTCGCCTCAGTAGTCAAAGTTGTCTCGATCGATAGGCAGCTGCAGCCAGAAGTCTCCGTCGTACGTCTCGTGCCGCAGAGCGGCCGGATCAGTGATGAGGAGATAGGAGACGACGTCACTGACCGGCCAGAATCCGGAGGCAACGAGCGCTCTCTGGTGCAGCCCGCCGGCGACATTCGTGGTCACGACGTCGTATCCATTCGCGATGGCAAACGAGCGGATGGCTGCGATGCACGGAGCCAGCCGCCGCGCGGGCTGCTCGCAGAGAACGTCCACGAGCTTGAGGACGTTGCGCGGGGCGTCCGCGTAGAGGACGCAGTAGCCGATTCTCGTGCTTCCGTCCTTGATCCAGAAGGACAGCATGCCGGCCTTCACCGCGGGCGGCACATCGATCGCTCGCCAATTCAAGAACTCGCGGTTCCTGACAGGAAAGAACCTGTAGTGCTGGGCATTCTCCCGGGACCACGCGAGCGGCAGATCATCGAACCTGTCAACCGGCTCGAGTGAGAGCCCATTGGGGCGTCCGTACCGCCGCGCGCTGTTCCACGCCCGAACGGCCAGACCGCCCGCTGTCCGGGCGAGCCGCGCCGCGATCCCCTTCAGGTGCAGGTAGGTGGACGCGGCGTTATCGAATCCGATCGGAAACGCGAAGGTCCGCGAGAGTGCCAGCATCCTGGCGTCTGGCCGCTTCCCCAGCAGCGGGCTCGACTGCCCGTTGGAGTAGCCGAAATGAAAGGGCGCACCCTCGCGCTTGACCTCGGCGCTCAAGGCATCGGTCAGCTTCCCGAACACGCCTTGTCCGCGGTAGGAGCCGTCGACCATCGCGTCCGCATCCTGGAACACCGTGATGATCCGGCCATCGTGAATGAACAGGCGGCGGTATGCGGAGAAAGCCCCCGCAAGACGGTCGTCCCCGCGAGCGACGTCCCAGGCACTGCTCACGATCATGGCGCCCTGGGGGCTGTCTTCATACTTCCATCGAAACTGCTCCTCGCTCGGCGTCTCCCGGAACACGTCGCGACACATTCCCATCAAGGCCTGCCGATGCGCACCGGGTTCGATGATTCGCAGCACCAGGTCCGGCTGGTTTGCCGCCATCGCCTCACCTCTTTCCCAGGACGTCGCGGACGACATCCACGTAGTCTCCCGATGGCATTTCCAGGAACGCCTCGACGTACTTGCACGTTCCCGCGCCAAAGGCGCGCGAACGATACATGTTCAAGCCGGTCGTGCTGGTGACGTAGTCCGTTCCCGACAGCTGCGACGCGTACAGCCCGAGGAGCTCGTTCCTCCTGGCGACCACCGAGTCGGTCACGACCGCGGTGTTCGGGATGCAGAGGCCCCAGACCTCGTACGAAAAAACACGAATGGTCCGCCGCTGCGCCGCGAGCGCCTCGGCGACAGCCAGGCTCACAACCCGGTGGTCGTCGTTCGCGTCGAGGAAGAACGGCACGAAGAGGGCATCGGTTCTCGACGAGTCGATCTCGGCGCGAAGCGACGCGGCGACCGGAGGAACCGACGCCCAAGTCAGGTCCTGATAGGCGAGGAACTTCGGCGTGTCGATGCCGACGCCGGTGGCAACGCGCCGGGCTTCTGCCTCCCTGATGGCGACCAGCTCGTGTCGAGCGAGCCCGTCTTCCTCGTGCTCGCTTCCGCCGTCCTGCACGAACACGACGCGAGCGGCGCCTCCGGCTGCAACCTGCCGAAGGAGCGACCCTCCGCACCCAATCAACTCGTCGTCCTGATGCGGCGCAATCACGAGCATCGAGCGTCCGAACGGCGGTTCAACCAGGACCGGTCTCAGGACTCCCGAGAGAGCGTCCGTGGCGAGTGCCACCTGCCGGATTCGAGCGTCGAGGTGAGTGAAACTCGCGCGCATGAAGAACCGGTAGCGTGACCTCGCGAAGGCCACCTGCAGCGCCGTTCGATACGCGGTGCGCGCGTAATCACGCAGGCTCAAGGTGCTCTCCCGACACAAGACCGTCGTGGACGTCGGAGAGAAGATGCGTGATTGCGGCGATGTCGGAATCGGAGACGAGCGGATGCACGGGCACCGTCAGCAGACGCTCGGACACCGCCTGGGCAACCGGGCAGGGCCTCTCGCCGATCCGGTCCTTCAATTCCTCGATCCCCGTGATCGCAGCCGGGTACATCGCGCTCAACCCAAGGCGGCCGCCTCGGTTCTTGCTGCAGAGCCTGTCGCGCTGCTCCCTCGACGCACAGAGGACGGGCAGCCGCAGGCACAGCGGCGCGTCCACGCGCGGGTTGTTTGCCCCGGACCTGAGCCCTTTCACCGTTCTGGCGCGCGCGCCGTTCATCTTCCCTATTCGATTGGGCCAGGACAGCAAGAGCCCGGCTTGCCCGCCAGACAGACGGGCGATCGGGAAGTCCGTCGAGTATGTCGTCTCGCCAAGACCGAGAAACGGGAGGCGAGCGGGGATCCCATACAGCCACGGGCGGACGAGGATCGAGGTGACCGCGGCTTCGGCCAGCAGGACGAGCGTTCGAAGCGCAGCCGGCGGGGACAGCTTGCAGGTACTCCCTGTCGATGAGGGCCGCAAGGTCGTTTCTGTTGCAGACGATGGCTCCGCCGCCGCCGGCGCTCAGGGTCTTGCCGCGCCCGAAGCTGAAGAAGCCGACGTCGCCCAGCGTGCCCAGCCACCGCTCCCCGCGTTTGAAGCCAAATGCCTGCGCGGCATCCTCCACCATCGACCGCACCGTGCCCCTCGCACGAGCCGGCGGGCTCTCTCCACGTCGGCCGGCAGTCCGAACAGGTGCGTGGACACCACGCACAGCGCCGGCGCCTCGGACAGCCGCGCCTCCAGTTCCTCGTAGGCAAAGTCAAGCGTGGCCGCGTCGATGTCGCACGGGACAATGTCCAAGCCCGCTCTGACGATGGCGGCGGGAACCGAGTAGCAGGTGTACGCCGGGATGATCACCCGGGAGCGGCCGGACAACTCCGCCAGCGCGCGCAGGATCAGCGTCAGCGCCGCGCGGCCGCTCGACACGAGCCAGGCGTGCTCGACGCCAAGAGTCCGGCGCAGTTCCTCGGTCGCCGCATCCAGCGTCGCCTCGCGGGCGAACCACGCCGCCAAGCCCCCGGCCAATGTCGGCGAGGGTCAAGGGCGCCGCGACCGGTGGAAGCCAGCGCAGCCTCATGGCAGGTTCTTGACGATCGAAGGGCCAATCAGCCTGGTCATGCTCACCGGCAGATGCCGCCAGGCCTTGATCGCCAGCTGCATCTTCGGGTTCCGAGGTGTGAGGTCAGGGAGAGCGCCGCCGTTTCGTACCCAGTAATGCCAGTGCAGCGGCACGGGCTGCGCCCCCCACTGCGCCTTGAACCTGAACGTGCTGCTGTCGGGGCTCGACCGGCCGAAATCGAAGACCCCGTAGCCGCGCTCGCAGGCGAACTTCAGGACGTTCCAGTAGAGCAGCATGTTCGGGCTGACGCGGTTGAATCGCCGGAGCGACGAGGCCCAGGGGATCTCGAGCATCTCGCGAAACCCGACGAGGAAACCCGCCGCCACTGGCTGCCGCCCCAGTCGAACGCAGCAGATCCACGAGGACTCGGGAAGCTCCCGGAGGATCTCGCGGAAGAACCGCCTGGCATACACCGGCGTTCCCAGGTCGCGCATGTTCTCGGCGAAGACGTCGTAGAACGCCGAGAGGTGCTCCTCGTCGCGACCGAACGTCACCGTTGCCGCCTCCCGCTCGGCACGCTTCACCTGGCTGCGCAGCTTCGCCGGGAACCGCGTCCAGAGGTCGTCCACGGACTCCGGCAGCCCCAACCGCATGGACACCTTGCTGGTGCGAACCTGGAGGCCGTAGTCGCCGGGCGAATCCATGCGGACTTCGAGGTGTTGGACGCCCAGGCTCTCGGCCGCCCGGGAAGCCGCATGCACGAGCTCACTCGCGAGGCGGGCATCGGCAGCGCACGGCCCTCCGTAATTCAGATACGGGACCGAAACCAGGAAGTCGCCGAACAGCCGGCTGCGGAGGCGCACCACCGGCAGGACGCCATCGATCTGGCCTGCTGCATCCTCGGAGACGAGGTAGCAGGTGCTCTGCCCGAACGCCGTTTCGATGACGCGCTTCCACGCGGTGAGGTGACACGACCGCGCCGCAGGCTGGCCGGTGACGAAGGCGTCCCAGGCGCGCTCGTCCCCGGCTCTCCACTCGCGGATCATCTCGCGGCCGCTCCGTTTCCGAGAAAGCGCCTGGCCGCGGGCAGCATGTCCGCCGCGAATGCCTGCAGGACGGCACGGGCGCGGTCGGGATCGTTGGCCTGCTGTCCCTCGAGCGTCAGCGTGATGGCCGCACCGTTCGATCGCCGGTGGACGACGGAATTCCACAGCGTCACGAGCTTCGCGCTGTACACGTTCGCCGCGGTCGTGCCGTCCAGGTCGTACCAGGCCAGGACGTACCGTTTGCCGCCGGACGCGACGGACTGCTCGACGAAGGCCACCTTCGGCCGGCTGCCGTCGTTGGCAGGGACGGCCACACGGCTCGCCGAGTCCGGCAGCGTGACGCCGCCGAACCCCATCACCTTCCGTCCCTCTTTTTGAACGGCAAAGTAGGCGATGTAGACGTCGAGCGTCTCGCCGCCTGGCGAATGGTACCGGCGCGAGAACTCCGAGTCCGGCCGGTCCGCCCGAAGATCGGTCCTCTCGATCAGCCCGCTCCCGACGCGCCACTCGCCGATGACTTCGGGCCAAAAGTTGGAGTCGGCCAGCGGCACGGGCCGGGGATCGGAGTACGAGACGAGCAGCGCCGCGAAAAAGAGCATGCCCACGGCGAGCGCGACCGGTGCCAAGGAAACGAACTCCATGGAGATTGGGGCGGGGGCCGGCAAAGGCGGCCGGTGCGTCGCCTCGCCACGCTCGCGCAGAAACCAGGCGCCGGCAAAGAGCGCGGCGTACCCCACCACCGCGACGAACATGCCCTGGAGCACGTGGTACGGGCCGTGGAGATCGGCAGGCTCCGAAATGCCGTAGTACTGCAGCGCCCCGATGAAGGCCACGCGCAGCCCGTTGCTCAGGATCGCGACGATCACCGCGAAGCAGATGACGGCCGCGCGGCGCGTCGTGCGGGACAGCGAGAGGTACGAGTAAGGTATGGCAATGGCAACGACGGAAATCAGGTAGTTGATGCCGCTGCACGCCCGGGCCACCTCGAGGGTCACGTTCGGCAACTGCAGGACCTTGTCGTTCAGGTACGAGGGAACGCCCATCGCCGTCATCGCCCACTGGCCTATTCGGGCGGTCAGCTGTTGAAACGGCTCGTGCAAGGGGTCCGTGAAGACGTCCCAGATGGGCACCGCAAAGAGCAGGTAGAGGAGCGGCAGCGAGACCGCCCGCAGGGCCCGCCGGCCGGCGTAGAGCAGGACGATGCCAGCCAGGGCTGGGATGATCGACAACTGCTGAAGGACCGCGAAGCTTCCGGCCCGGCCCACGAGAAGAGCGGCCAGGCTCACGAGTAGCGTCGGGACGCCCAGGAGGTAGTCCGGCCGTCCAATGGACGCCGCGACACGCTCGCGCTGGCTCCAGAGCATGTACGCGGAGATGAGCGGGATCAGAAACGCGTACGAGTAGAAATCGTCGTTGTACCAGCGCAGCACCAGCAGCCGGGCGGGGCCGGCATAGGCGAAGCCGAACGCGACGATGGTCGCGAGGAATGCCCCTGCGGCATAGAGACGAGTCTGCCTCTCGCGCTTGGTCACGGACGCCGTCGTCATCGCGTGGTCTCCCGGGTGTCTCGGACAGGCGCTGCCGCCGGCACCCGTCCGCGCCCGAAAACCTGTGCCGTATTGTCGTAGCCGCGCGAGAGGATCTGGACCGGGTTGCCGATGGCCAGCGTCCGGGGAGGGATGTTTCGACCGACCAGCGTCAGCGGGCCAATCGTCACCCCGTCGCCGATCCTGATGCCCCCGAAGACGACCGAGCCGGTGCCAATCCACACCCGGTCGCCGATTGTCGGCGTGCCGGAGCCAACGCCGTCCGTTCGAAAGCCGATCGTCACGTTGTGCGCCACGCAGCAATTGCGGCCCATCTTGATCGGCCCGATGATGATGCCCCCGTGATGGCCGATGTAGAAGCCGTCGCCGATTTGCGCACGGGCGTCGATCGTGATCCCCCACATGATCACGGTGAGGTTGGCGAGCACGAAATGGAGCAGCCCCAGCGGCTTGCGGACCAGCCACGGGAGGCGGGACCGGTTCTCGTGGAGGTAGGCTCCGAAGCGGAACACCACGACCGCCTGGAGGGAAGGCGCCTCCAGGATGACACGGAGCCGGCTGAGGAATCCAGGCGAGGGATTGCCGCACTCGATCGAGCAGTAGTGGGCGAAGTCAGCACGGAGCCGGTCCAGCATGGAACCTCGCGTCGGATCAGGCCTGCCCGGCCTGGGAGAGCTTCCGGGCGACGTATCGGGTCAGCAACTCGATGCTGTCGAAGTTGCCCGGCGTCACCTCGGTAGTCTTCACGTCCACCCCGAACTGGCTCGTGATGAAGGCGATGATCTCGAGGACGCCGGTCGAATCGACGATCCCCGCCTCGACGAGCGACGCGTCGTCCGAAAGGCCCGCGGCGTCGGGGACGTAGAACGTCGAGACGACGAACTCTCGCACGCGGTCGTGGATGAGCGCGTCACGGTCTCGAGCCGGTTGAGAGCTTTCTTCGGTCGTCACAGCAGCGCCTTGAGGTCCACCTTCATTGACGTCGTCCGGGGCAGTCGGGGGACGATCGCGATCTCCGCCGGCACCATGTGCGGTTCGAGCCGCGCCTGGCATTCGAGACGGATTTGGGCGGGGGACAGACGCGCCTCGTCCTGGAGGACGACGAACGCCTTGATGGCCTGGCCGAGAATTGTATCCGGAATCCCGGCGACGGCGGCTTCCGAGATGCCGGGAATGCTCAAGAGCGCCGCTTCCACCTCGCGCGGCGCCACCTTCTCGCCCCGGCTCTTGATCACCTCGTCCATCCGGGCGACGAAATAGAGGTAACCGTCCTCGTCCAGCCGGCAGAGGTCGCCGGTGTAGAGCACCTCTTCGCCGGGGAGCGGGCCGGGCCGCAGCCGCTCGGCCGTGGCCTCCGGCTTGTTCCAGTAGCCCTTCATCACCGTGGCGCCGCGGACGACCAGCTCGCCCGACGACGCCAGGTCCGACTCTCTCGCCCCTCTCGTCCACCACCCACAGCTCGGTGTTGGGAATGGCGATGCCCACGCTATCGGGCTTGCGATCCAGGTCCTCGGGCGGCAGGTAGCTGCACACGCTTGCACTCGGTCAGGCCGTACATCGAGTAGAACCGCGCGCTCGAGAACGTGCGGCGGATGAAGTCGATGTGCTTGCGGCGCGATGGCGGCCGCCGTGTTCGACACGTACCGCACGCTCGAGAAGTCGTAGGCCTCGAGGTCCTTCATCCCGGCGAGCGTCGCGAACATCGTCGGCACGCCAGGGAATCCGGTCACCCGCTCCTGCACCAGGTCGTCCAGGACCTGCGCGGGGTAGGCGAACGAGCGCTCGAGAACCACCGTCGCCCCCATCCGGAAGGCCATGATCACCTGGTAGAGGCCGTAGTCGAACGAGAGCGGCAGGGCATCGAGGATGACGTCGTCTTCGCGGTTCTCGAGGTACGCCGTGATCGACGTCGCCGCCGCCAGCATGTTGCGGTGGGTGAGCATGATGCCCTTCGGCTCGCCCGTGCTGCCGGAGGTGTAGATCAGGCTGGCCAGGTCGATGTCGAGGTTGTGCCGGTCGGGCGGACGCGAGGAGTCCTCGTCCCCAATCGCGTCGCTCCAGGAGACCGTGGCCCCGTTGGCGTCCGCCAGCCGCTTCACGGCTTCGCCGCCCGCGGCGATCACCGTGGCGGGGAGAGGGCGGTTCGTCCTGCGGCCGCCAGGAGCGGCACGTGGGCGGCCGACGCGACCATGATGGCAGGCGTGCAGTCGTCGACGATGGCCGCCAGCTTCGGTCCCTTCACGAGCGGACTGACCGGGCAGGCGACCGCGCTGGCCTTCAGCGCCGCCCAGAACGCGATGACCGTCTCGGCCGTGTTCTCCGCGAGGATCACGACCCGATCGCCGCGCCGCACGCCCCGGCGGACAAGGGCCTGCGCCAGCTGGTTGGATTCGGCGTCGAGTTGACCGTACGTCAGGCGCCCGCGCTGGCAGATCAGCGCGACCTTGTCGGGGAGGCGCTGTGCCGAGCTCTCCAGGTAGTCCTGGAGCTGCGGCACCGCGCTCCGGAAGCGACGTTCGATGCCCGCGGCGGTCATTGGCACTGAGCCTCCGTGACTGCCATCGTGAACCCGCCGCCGTCCGGTCGCCGCAGCGTGCTGTTCGATCAGCCGGGCATGGAGCAGCTGCGTCGAGAGGATGCCGACCAGCGCCATGTTGTCGGCATTCGAGAGCGGGCCGTCACCGGCTTGCCGGCAGCACTTGCGATAGACCAGTTCGGCGCCGGCCGGATCGAAGACACCGGCGTCGCGCAGCGCCGACGGCGAGAGGGCGTCCGTCACCCACGCGGGCGCCCCTGGGCCGACGAACGACGCGCGCGTCGGGCGCGCGGTAGGGCTGCTTCTTCCGCTCGAGGATCTCGGCCGGGACGAGGCCCTTCGCCACCTGCTTGAGGACGTGCTTCTCGTCCAGCACGCGCAGCTTGTACGACGGCGGCAGCGAGTCGGCCAGCCGGGCCACGTCCGGGTCGAGGAAGGGGAAGCGTCCCTCCACCGAGTGGGCCATCAGCATCCGGTCGCCCTGCGAGGACAGGAGGTAGCCGGAGAGCAGCGTCGCGATCTCGAGGTACTGGTCCTGCGCCAGGAACGACCAGCGGCCGAACCGGCCGGCAGCCTTCCCAGCAGGTCCGCGACGGGCCGTTGGACTCCGCCAAGACGCTCCTGCACGTCCGTCGAGAACAGCCGCTGCAGCGCCGAGGTCCCGCGCCAGCGCATGTCGTGGCCGAAGCCGGGCGATCGCCATCCGGCCAGGTTCTGCCCGAAGAACTGCCGCGCCATCGCGCGCTGCGCAACCGGTGAGCGCGCAGGTACGGGTAGAGGCGTTCGAGCAGGAGCGGGCGCCAGCGCGGATTCGGGCTGCCGCGCCCAGAACCGGCGCACCTTGGCCTCGCGGAACAGGTCGTAGCCGGCGAACATCTCGTCGGCGCCCTCGCCGGTCAGCACCACCTTGATGCCCGCGTCGTGCACCAGCTTCGACAGCAGGAACAGCGGCGCCGGCGCCGTGCGCAGGATCGGCCGCTCGGTGTGCGCGATGACGTCCGGGAACGCCTCCGCGATGTCGCGGCGCGTCACCACCACCTCGTGATGCTCGCTTCCCAGGCGCTCGGCCATCAGCCGCTGGTAGCGGGTCTCGTCGTACTCCGCGTCCTCGAAGCGCAGCGAGAACGTCGAGAACCGGCCGCCCTTCGCGCGGAGGCCGAGCGCGGCGACGAGCGAGCTGTCGAGCCCGCCCGACAGGTAGCTCCCGACCGGCACGTCGGCGCGCAGCATCCGCAGCCTGGTCGCCTTCTCGAGCGCGGCCCGCACCGCTTCCGCGGCGTCCTCGAGGCGTGCCCTCGAACTCGCCCTCGCCGTCGATCGGGTAGCCGCGGCTCCCAGGACACGTGCTCGCGGACGGTGCCGCGCGCGTACGTGCGCACGTGCCCCGGCTCCAGCTCCGACACGCCTTCGAAGATCGCCCTGCGGCGGGACCGTCGTCCAGAAGGTGAACATCTGCGCCGAGGCCGACCGGATCGAACGCCCGTGGAATGTCGGGCGACGCCGCGAAGATCGCCTTGACCTCGCTGGCGAAGTAGAGCCGGCCGCCGTGCTCGCAGACGTAGAGCGGGCGTGATGCCGAACGGGTCGCGCGCCAGCACGAGCTTCCGCTCGGCGCGTCCCAGAGCGCCACCGCCCACTGCCCGTTGAAGCGCCCGAATGCGTCTTCGCCCCAGGCTTCGTAGGCGTGGACGATGACCTCGGTGTCGCTCCTCGTCCGGAACCGGTGGCCGAGGCCCTCGAGCTCCTCGCGCAGCTCGACGTAGTTGAAGATCTCGCCGTTGAAGACGATCCAGATGCGTGCCGTCCTCGTTGGAGAGCGGCTGCTGGCCGGTCGCGAGATCGATGATCGACAGGCGCGCGTGAGCCAGCCCGGCGAGCGGGTCGCGGTAGACGCCGACTCGTCGGGGCCGCGGTGCCGCAGCGCGCCGGCCATCGCGGCCAGCCGCTCCACGGCAGGCGGCTCGAGCCCCTCGCGCAGCGACACGATCCCCGCGATGCCGCACATCAGCCGTGCACCTCGGGCACCGGTTCGACGAGCAGCGGCGTCACGTGCAGGTAGCGCGGTCGCGCGGCGCTTCTGCGTCGATGTCCTTGTAGACGCGCTCCACCTGCTCCTCGCTCAGCCCGATCGCCGGCGGCGACCTCGGCAGCCGCCACGCCGTGATTGCGCCCGTACAGGCACAGGTCCATCTGCCGGTAGGGCAGCGCGAAGTAGAACTCCTCCTGCGTCTGCGGCATCGAGAAGGTGTCGGTCGTCGGCGGCCGCCGCCGGATCTCCTCCGGCACGCCGAGCGCGTCGGCGAGCGCGTAGACCTGCGTCTTGTAGAGGTGCGCGATCGGCTTCAGGTCGGCCGCGCCGTCGCCGTGCTTCACGAAGAAGCCCTGGTCGTACTCGAGGCGGTTGGGCGTCCCCGCCACCGCGTAGTTCAGGCGGTCGGCGTGGTAGTACTCCATCATCTTCCGCGTCCGCTGCTTGAAGTTGGTCGCCGCGACCAGCTGGAGGTACGCCTGCAGCGGCATGCGCGCGCGTCTGCCGCTCGCCGCCGGGTGCCTGGATCGTCAGCTCCGAGAGGTTGAACCGGCTGCCTTCGAGGATCGACGGCAGCGTCACCTTGCACGTGTAGCCCGGCCCGTACTCGGGGAAGACGGTGCGGATCGCCTCGTCCTGCCGCTCGTAGCACCGCGCGGCGGTCAGCACCGGGGCGATGTCCTCCACGATGGTCGCGATGCCGAGGTGGGTTCCGAGCAGCCTGCCCAGCGCGAGCGCGTCGCTCGACGAATCCCGCTCCGGCATCAGGAGGCCGACCACGCGTTCGGCGCCCAGGGCGCGGACGCACAGCGTGGCGACGACGGAGGTGTCGATTCCGCCGGAAAGGCCGATGACCCCGCCGCGGCGCCGGAGAGTGCCCAGGACCTGGGCCCTGATGGCCGCCTCGATGGCAGCGGCCGCGCGTTCGGTGTCGATGGTCAGCGCGTCGGTGGAGAAGGGAGCCCCGGGCCCGGAGACGGTCATCGGATATCGGTGTCCTTCAATGGAATATCGACGGATCGGGGGCGCGGCAGCAGTACAACAGCCGTGCTTTGCCAGCGGCATGCCAAGCCGACGTGGACGTGGGCTGCAAAACGGCAAGGAACTGGCTGCCGGGGCAACAGCTTACCGCTGATAGGGGCTGTCCGGCTGATTAAACTCATGCTGGCGCCGGATTTGTAGGCGCGTGGAAGTGGCACGCGATCCGCGTGCTAGACTGGCCTGCCGCCTTAACCGCGGCGCCGGGACGGTCCGATAAGGAGACCGTCGTCAACGCCGGATTCATCCCGACCCGAGGACGCGCAATGATCAACGAGCTGCTCGAACGCATTCGTTCCCGGAAGGCAACCGTCGGTATCGTGGGGCAGGGCTACGTCGGCCTGCCGCTCGCCCTGGTCTTCAACGAGGCCGGCTTTCCCGTCGTCGGCTTCGACTCGGACGCCGCCAAGGTGACGGCCCTGAACAAGGGCCAGTCGTACATCAAGCACATCGGCGCCGACCGGGTGAAGAAGGCGGTCGAGGGCGGCTGCTTCCGCGCGACGACGGACTTCGAGCGAGCTCGAGGCGTGCGACGCCGTGCTCATCTGCGTGCCCACGCCGCTCGGCCAGCATCGCGAGCCGGACCTGTCGTTCGTCGTCAACAGCTCGAAGGAAGTTGCGAAGCGGCTGCGCAAGGGGCAGCTGGTGGTCCTCGAGTCCACCACCTACCCGGGGACGACCGACGAGGACGTGCTGCCGATCCTCGAGGCCACCGGCCTGAAGACGCCGGACGACTTCCTGCTGGCGTTCTCGCCCGAGCGCGAGGACCCGGGCAACCCGAAGTTCCACACGAAGATCATCCCGAAGGTCGTGGGCGGCGTGAACGCCGCGTCCACGGACGCCGCGGTCGCCCTCTACTCGCTCGCGATCGACAAGGTGGTGCCGGTGTCGAGCGCGCGCGTGGCGGAGTCGTCCAAGCTGCTCGAGAACATCTTCCGCTCGATCAACATCGCGCTCGTCAACGAGCTGAAGATGACGTTCGACCGGATGGGCATCGACATCTGGGAGGTCATCGAGGCGGCCAAGACCAAGCCGTTCGGCTTCACGCCGTTCTACCCGGGGCCCGGCCTCGGCGGCCACTGCATCCCGCTCGACCCGTTCTACCTGTCCTGGAAGGCCGCCGAATACGGCATGTGGACGCGTTTCATCGAGCTGGCGGGCGAGGTGAACACGCACATGCCGCACTTCGTCGTCGACAAGACGGTGGCGGCGCTCAACGAGGACGGCAAGAGCATCAAGGGCGCGAAGGTGCTCGTGCTCGGGCTCTCGTACAAGGAAGACATCGACGACGACCGGGAGTCGCCGTCGTACGAGATCATCGAGCTGCTGCGGGAGAAGGGCGCGCGGGTGGACTACTGCGATCCGTACTTCCCGGTGGCGCGGCCCGGGCGCAAGCACGACATCCAGCTGAAGTCGGTGGACTGCAGCGCCGACGCGTTTGCCGGTTACGACGCTCTCGTCCTGTCCACGGGTCACAGCCAGTTCCGGAAGCCGGAACTTTACGGGAAGGTCGGGCTCGTGATCGACACGAGGAACGCGGTCAAGCTGCCGGAGGGGACGAAGGGACGCGTCGTCAAGGCGTAGAAACGACAGCCGTCGGCTACTTCTTGCGCCGGCGCAGGATCTCGGCGCCGCCGATCACACCCATGCCCAGCAGCAGTAGGCTCGCAGGCTCCGGGACGGGGGTGGTGTTCACGAAGACAATCAGGTCGTTGTAGTCGTAGTCCGACCAGTTCGTGTTCTCCACGCCCAGCTTGTCCTCGATGCCCATCGCGTACAGGCCGTCGCCCAGGTTGAACACCGCGAAGTGGGCGCGTCGAAGCTCGTCCACCTTGTTGCTCGTGAACACGGTCGTCACGCCATTCGGATCCAGGCGATAGTCCGTCACCGCGATGTAGAACGCGTATTCCCCGCTCGGCACGGCGATCGAGTGCGCGAGCTGTCCCGCCTCCAGTATCGCGTGGCGGTTGGCCGGGTCGTTCGGGTCGTCGTCTTTCAAGATCCACCCGAACTGCGTCGTTCCGCGGCTGGCGACGTCGCCGGACAGGGCGCTGACCCCGACCGCGGCCAACGCGTCGATCTGAATTCCCGGCTCAGGCGTCATCGTGAACGTCGAGTCCAGGGCCCCGTCGCCCAGGAAGCTCGGCGTGCCAGACGGACTGAGATTGTAGAAGTTCCCACCGACCACGAACGGGTTGACGGCGTTGCAGCCGCCCAGGCTGCCGACCCAGAACCCGACGTTGCAGTTGTTGCCCAACCCGTCCTGCGTGCCGTCCTTGCTGATGTTGTCCCAGAACGCCGTGGCGCGAAAGGGCGTCGGATTCGGCTGGGTCGGCCGCACCCAGGGGTTCCATGTGCCCACCGGGTTGAGCGTGTCGGCCAACACGGGCGGGGCGAGGAGAACGAGTGCGAAGAGCGCGAGAAGGAGTCGGGACTTCACGGGCGTCTCCTTTGAGACATCTGCGGGCTCCAGCATTTCTACCAGATCCCGCTTAACCCGGCAATAGCAGGAGCTGTGCCGGCCGGACGCTCAACTGCACGCAAACAAAATGGCTGTGGAATCAGCAGGTTAGCGGAGGCGGATGGCGAAACGCCCACCGCCAGGCGGTAAAAGTCTACTTTTCGAGTGACTGTAGTCTCCTAGTCGCGCAGGCCGTCAGTGGATCGAAGCCAGCGCCTGCCGCGCCTCCCCGGCCCCGGGAAAGTCCGTCCCGAGCATGAGCGCCTGCTGGAGCGACGCGCGCGCCCTGGTCCAGTCGTTCGCCTTCAGATACGCCATGCCGAGATGGTAGTGATACGCGGCGCGGTCGGGCGCGAGGGTCACCGCCTGCTCCAGCGCCGGCACCGCGGCCTGGTGCAGGCCCTTCTTGTAGGCCACCCACCCGAGCGTGTCGTTGATCTCGGGCGAGTCGGGCCGCGCGGCCTTGGCCGCTCGAGCGAGCTGCATCGCCGTCTCGAGATTGGTGCCGCCCTCGGCGTACATCCACGCCAGGTTGTTGGCGGCCATCGCCGCGTGCGGGTCGATCTCCAGCGCCTTCAGGTAGCGCTTCTCGGCCTCGGCCTGCCGGCCCATGCCTTCCAGGATCAGGCCCGCGAGCGTGTGAGCGGCCACCGATCGCGGCTGGCGCTGCAGGATCCGGTCGCACTCGGCGAGCGCCTGGTCGTGCCGGTGCTGTTGGAGGTACAGCCGCGCCAGCGCCTCGTAGGCCGACACGCTCGACGCGTCGATCTGCAGGAGCTGCTTCCACGCCGCCTCGGCCTCCGCCGGCATGCCGAGGCCATCGTACATTCGCGCCGCCATGGCGATGGCGGCGGGATCGCGGGGCGCAGCGGCCAGGCGCGCCTCCACGCGCCGGCGCGCCTCGTCCCTTCGGCCGGCCTCCAGGTCGAGGACGACGAGGGCGTTGATCGCCTCGTTGTCGGCCGGGTCGAGCCCGAGCGCCTGCTCGAAGAACTTGCGGGCCGCAACCCGGTCTCCCTGCCGCACGGTGATGAGCCCGGCCAGCGTCTGCACGCGCGGCATGCGCCCTGCCGCGGCCATCAGCGGCCCCATTTCCTGGCGCGCGCGATCCAGCTGCCCGGCCGTCATCAGCGCCCGCACCAGCACGTAGCGAGCCTCCATGCTGGAGGGCAGGTCCCGGACCGCGTCCGCGGCCCGCTGGACGGCCTCGTCGGTCCGCCCCTCGAGCAGCCGCAGCTTCGCCAGTTCCTGCGAGGCGATCCCGAAACGCGGACTGAGCTTCACGGCCTCCTCGAAGGCCGCCGCGGCCTCCGTGGGGTTGCGCTTCATCAGCTGGATCGCGCCGATGGCGTACTGAGCCCGGGCCACGCGCGGCGCGACGCCGGCGGCCTCGCGGGCGCGGGCCAGCGCCTCGTCCAGCTTGCCCTCCTCGAGAAGGAACGCGCTCTTCATCAGGTAGCCCAGCGCGTTCTTCGGCTCGGCGGCGATCAGCCTGTCCACGCGAGCGTGCGCGGAGGCCCGCTTCCCGGTTCGGAACTCGTAGTCGGCCAGGCGCGACGTGGCCGGGGCGAATCCCCCCGGCTTCGTCGAGATCGCCTCCAGCAGGCTCGTCCCCTCGGCGACGCGCGCGGTGGCCAGGTAGTAACCGGCCAGGGCGAGCCGTGGCGCGATGGCGTCCGGCTGAGCGTCTGCGACCACCTTCAACGGCGCCTCGGCCCGCGCCGGTTTCCCGGCCGTCAGGTAGAGCATGGCGAGCGTGCGGTTGACGAGCGGGTTGGCCGGCTCGATCGCCAGCGCCTCCTGGAGCACCTGCTCCGCGTCCGCGGGCCTGCTCGTGGCCCACAGGAGGTTCGCCAGGCCGATCCTGGGCTCGATGCCCCTCGGCGCGACCGCCAGCGCGCTCCGGAACGCGGCCTCGGCCTTGGCCGCGTTGCCGATCGCCAGCTGCACGGCGGCGAGGTTGGTGTAGCTGTTTTCGCGCGTCGGCTCGGTCGCGATCGCCTTTTCGATCTGCGCCGCGGCGGCATCGAGCTCGTCGAGGCCGGCGAACGCGTTGGCCAGCACCAGTTGCGCGTCGACGTTGCCGCGATTGCGATCGACCAGCCGCGTGGCGATCTTGCGCGCCTCGTCGAACCGCCTGGCGAACAGCAGGTACTGCCCTGCCTTCAACTGGACGTCGTCGCGCTGCGGCAGGAGGTCGGACGCCAGGATCAACTCGCGCAAGGCGAAAGGCTTGTCGCCCAACTTTTCGTAGGCCAGGGCGAGCCGGTAGTGCGCCTCGCCAAGGCGGTCGTCCAGCTGCAGGGCCTTTTTGTACTCGATGACCGCTTCGGCGTACTGCTTCCGCACGAAATACAGGTTACCGGCGTCCATAGCGGCCTGCTTCTGGCTCGCGATGTCCTTGCCGCAGCCGGCGAGGAGGAAGACGAGAGCGAGGAGGTACGGGAACGTCGTTCGTCGTTTCATCCGCTGTCCGTTGCGTGCTGCCGCCTGCTCGCGTCAGTTGCGTGCTGCCGCCTGTCCGCGTCAGTTGCGTGCTGCCGGCGTGTCCGTTGCGTGCTGCCGCTGTCCGCGTCAGTTGCGTGCTGCCACTGCCCACTGCCACTGCCTACTGCCTACTACTTCAGCCACTCCAGCACCTTGCGCGCGTCTGCCGCGTCGTCGAAGTTCGGCGACAGCTTGAGCGCCGTCTCGAGGTGGGTTTTCGCGTTCGCCTTGTCCTGGGCCTTCGCGTACGCGACGCCGAGGTGGTACTGGTAGACCGGCGTTCTTCGGGTCCTTGTCCACGGCCTGCTTCAGCGGCGCGATGGCCAGGCCCGCCATGTCCTTCTTGGTGTAGATCCAGCCGAGCGTGTCGTTCACCTCGGGCGAGTCCGGCAGGCCCGCCTTCGCGACCTGCGCGAGCTGCAGCGCGACGTCGATGCTGCCTGCGCCCTCCGCGTACATCCAGGCCAGGTTGTTGGCCGCGACCGGCGCGGTGCGGTCGATCTCCATGACCTTCTCGTAGCGCTTCTGCGCCTCGGCGTTCTTTCCCTGCATCTGGAGGATCAACGCCACCATCGTGTGCGGGCCGACGGGCTTGGCCTGGCGCCGCGCCATCTCCTCGAATTTCTGGCGCGCCTCCTCGAGCTTCTTCTGCCCGAGATAGAGCTCTCCGAGCAGGCTGTAAGCCTGCAGGGTGCCGGGAGCGGCCGCTATCGTCTTGAGCAGCGCCTGCTCCGCACCGGCGGCATCACCGGTCAAGAGATAGGTGCGGGCAGCGAGGAAGAGCACGCCCGGATCGTTCGGCGCGGCAGCCAGCCGCTCCTCGACGCGCCTGCGGGCATCTGCCGGCTTGCGCGCGATGAGGTCAAGTCTGACGAGGCCGGCGACGGCCTCGGTGTCGTTCGGGTTCAGCTGCAGCGCCCGGTCGAACGACCTGCGCGCGCCGGCGTAGTCCTTCGTCGCCGTCTGCACCATCCCCGCGCTTGTCTGGACGTCCGCGCGGGTCGGGAACTGCTGCACCAGGTTCTTCATCTCGGTGTCCGCGCGGGACAGGCTCGACGCGTCGCCTTTCGCCGTCAGCGACCGGACCAGCATCAGCCGGGCGAGCAGGCTGCGCGGCGCGTTCGTCACCGCCTGTTCGGCGAACTGCACGGCGCCCGGCGCGCTCGCCCTTCGCGAGCTCGAGGCGCGCGATCTGCAACTGCGCCATTTCGGCGCGGGGATTGATCTTCAGCACCTCGTTGAATTCGGCCTGTGCCTGTTCCGGGTTGTTCTTCGCCGGCGTAGACGACGCCGAGCAGGTAGTGCGCCTCGGCCGAGCGCGGGTTGGCCCCGACGGCGGCCTGTGCCCTGGGCAGCGCCTCGTCCACGCGGTTTTCATTCATCAAGAACTGCGCCTTGACGAGCAGCGCGGCGTCGTTTTTCGGCTCCTTCGCCAGCACCTCGTCGATCGTCTTGTGGGCCTCGGGCTGCCGCTTCTCGGCATACTGCAGCCTGGCTATGCCCGTCCTGGCCGCCGCGTAGGCGGCCTTGTTCGCCGACAGCTTCTCGAGAAGCGCGATCGCCTGCGGCACCCGCTTCGTGCCCACGTAGTAGTCCGCGAGCGCGAGGCTGGCGCCCACGTCCTTGGTCGTCTCGGCGATGCTCTTCAGGTACGGCTCCGCCTCGGCGGCGCGGTTCGTGACGAAGCACAAGATGGCGAGCATGCGGTTGGAGAGGACGTTCTTCGGGTCGATGGCGTACGCCGCCTTCAGCGCCGCCTCGGCTTCGGCTTCCCGCTTGGTCTGGAGGTAGAAATTGCCAAGGTACAGCTGCGCGTTGATCGACTTCGGATCCACCTCCACTGCCTGGCGGAAGGCCTGCTCGGCCGCCTGCAGATTGCCCTTCATGCCTTGAAGGGAGCCGAGGTTCGTGTACGCGCGGCTCTGCTTCGGATCGATCTTGATGGCTTCCTCGATCTGCTTCAGCGCGCCGTCCAGGTCCTTCAGCTCCGCCGCGATGTTGCCCTTGAGGATGAGCGCGTTCACGTTGCGCGGGTCCTTCTTCAGCACGCCGTCGGCGCGGGTGGCCGCGTCCTGGTACAGCCCGGCGCGGAGCAGGTAGTCTCCGGCCTTGAGCTGCGCGTCGAGGTTGTTCGGCAGCAGGTCGGCCGCCCGGACGTACTCCTGGTACGCGCTGCGGTGGTCCCCCAGCCTGGCGTAGGTCTCCGCCAGCTTCAGCCGCGCGTCGCCGTACTTCGGGTCCTTCTGGATGGCGTTCTTGTACTCGAGGACGGCCTCGCGGTACTTCTGCTGGTCGTAGTACTTGTTGCCGTTCTGGAGATACTGCTTCGCGTCCTTGGAGCAGCTGGCGGCGGCCAGCGCCACGACGGCGACGACCAGGAGGGGATCGGAAGCGCATGGACATGCTCTTTCTCTGAGAAGCTCGAATCATTCCGGGAGAAACCTGTTGAGCAGGGGGAACAGCGCGGCGGCGAAGTCGGTTGCGGCGCGCTCGGAGGCCGCCTGCGAGGCCGGCGACGAGCCGTCGGCCACCGGGCTGATGACGCGCACCATCGCCGCGTCCGTCCGGTTCAGGCGAATCGCGTCCAGAACCGTGTATATCTTGCCCCAATACTCGCTGGCCGTCACGCGTCCGTGACTCTGGTACCAGTACAGCACCACCTGGCGGTCGACGCCTTTCTGGATCAGCACGCGGTTGACGGCCACCGGCCGCGGCCTCTGGGCAGCCGTGCCCTCCGTGCCGTGCGCCGGCAGCGGGACGCGCTCGCTCGTCACCGGCTCCCAGCCGGCGCCGGGCAGGCAGTTGAGAGGCGAGTGCATCGTGTCGCCCTGGCGCTGGCTCCGGTAGAAGCCGATGTACAGGCCCACCGTCGGCCTGCCGGGCGCGGAGTAGATCCGGTTGACGTACTCGTCCACGCCGAGGACGTTCAGCGTCTGCTGGTCGAAGCGGCCGGCCGACTCGCCCTGCCACGGACCCACCTGCGTGGGGAAGCTGTCGAACGACTGGCGGGGCGGCGTCGGCTCGGCGTGAGACGCGCGGGCGATGCCGGCGGCGGCCACGACGAGCAGCGAGGCGGTGATGGCCGCGCGTGCGACGAGTCCCCAGGCAGAATTTGTCGATTTTTCGATTTTTCGATTTGTCGATTTGGCGATTTGTCGATTTGGCGATTCGACGATTTGCCGATTTGG
This sequence comes from uncultured Acidobacteriota bacterium, assembly GCA_963724775.1. GTDB lineage: Bacteria > Acidobacteriota > Vicinamibacteria > Vicinamibacterales > Fen-181 > CAVRWB01. Next base: position 8,469 of record CAVRWB010000001.1, on the reverse strand, counting down.
CGATTTGGCGACGCGGCGACTCTGACTCACGGGGCCCGTCTCGCGGATCCGGCCGACGCGCGCGAGGAGCGTCTGGACGCCGGCCAGCAGGGCGAAGGCGACGAGGAAGACCAGCCAGCCGGAGAACGTGTGGAGGAAGCCCTCGGCCGCCTCGGCGCCGAAGTGGTGAGCGGCGACGCCGGTGCCGGCCACGCGCAGTCCGTTGGCGACGATGGCGACGGGGACGGAGGCAATCGCGAGCACCACCCGGGCCCAGGGGCGCGGCTCGACGAGGTACCCGTAGACGATGGCAAGCGTCAGCAGGGAGACGAGCGATCGGATGCCGCTGCAGGCCTCGGCCACCTCGAGGGTGATGTTGGCGAGCGTGATCACGTTCCCTTCGCGCAGCACGGGGATCCCGAGCGCGACGAGGGCGGCCTGCCCCACGCGCGATGCGATCAGCTGCAGGGGGAAGGCGACCTGGTTGAAGAGGATCGCCGGGATCGGGATCATCAGCAGGAGGAATGCGAGCGGGAAGGCGAGGATGCGGAGGTGCGCGCGGCCGAACAGGAACAGGACCGTGCCCGCGAGCACGCCGAGCAGCGACACGCGCTGGAGAAACAGCTCGGCCCCCAGGGTGCCGGCGGCGAGAACGGCCAGGCCCAGGAGGACGGCCGCGAGGCCGGCGAGCGACGGCCGAACCGCCGCCTCCGCGAGCCGCCGGCGTCGCTCCCACGCCAGGTAGAGAGCAATCGGCACGATGAGGAAGCCGTGCGAGTAGTTCTCGTCGGCGGCCCAGTCGTGGACGAGCTTCACGGCGACGTGCCAGTAGAGAATGGCCAGGCCCGTGGCCAGGATCGCGAGCGCCAGCGCCGCCGCGACGCGGGTGGGCATATGCCTGTTTTCGGCCCGACCGCGCTCAGCCTCTAGAGGGCACACTCTTCAAGGATACTGGGGCGGGCCCTCAAAGAGAAAACCCCGGCACCCGCGAGGATGCCGGGGTTGGACAGGAGGCGAAGCGTCGGGCCAACGGCTATACGCCGTGCGTCCGGCGACAGGCCGAGCCGCCACGGCGGGCGACCCGGCAGACAGCCTACTTGCGGCGGCGAACGAACGCAGCCAGACCGAACAGGCCGGTGCCGAGGAGCAGCAGGGACTGCGGCTCCGGCACGGCGGCCTGGGACGCCGAGAAGCTCAAGGTCGCGCCGGCCTGGTTGAGGCTGAAGAAGAACTCGCCGGGCGTGACGTCGAATCCGGACAAACGGAACAGGCCGATGCCCGCCAGCGTCAGCAGGTTGTCTGTCTGCTGATTGACGGTAACGCTCGACAGGTCGAACGTGAAGGCCGGTGCGGTGATGGACTCGAAGCCCACGATGGGTGGCGCGGGGTAAAAGGCCGTTCCGGAGCCGAGGAACGTGAAGTCCTTGAGGGTGCCATTCAGGCCGAACAACGAGTTGAAGTCACCCGACGTGTTGTCGACGTGGAAATTGCCGGCCACTCCCGGCGTCAGCAGGCCAGTGGTCGTGAAATCCAGACCCGTCGAAATGCCGAGAGGCACCTGGACGCCGCCCGCGACCGGCAGCACGGAATTCATCTCAGGGGCGCCCGAGACGGAGGACAGCGACATGCCACCCGTGATCAACGTCGCCTCCGCCACTCCTGCCACCGCGAGGACACCGACCAACACACTCAAGACGAACAGTCGCTTTACCATTGCGCTCCTCCTCCCCCTTTGCCTTGCCTTGTAGGCTGCCTGCGCCTCGGGGACTTGAAAGGCTGCCTGCACCCAGGGGGATAGACGACCCCCTTCGCAAGGGCTTAGCTTGGCAAGTACCCTGCCAGACGAGCTGAAGTCCGTCGCCCTCGGCAAGTTACTGTAGAAGTGTGATTTGCCGGCGTCGCTCCCACGCGGCACGGAGGAAAAGACACCCTTGGAGCGCGACTTTGGTCAACGCGGCTGAGGTCGGGGTTGATAACGGGAGACTAATCGGACGGCGCTGGTCCGGTCGCTGGCGGCAGGGGCCGCTACTGTTTCTTCAACTTCCCCGTGAGGGCTTTGACGTCCTCGTGCCCGCGGAGGGAGGGATCGAGCCGGAGCGCTTCCGCCAGCTCCCTCGCGGCCGCGTCCGTCATCCCCACCGCCTCGAATACCACCGCCGCGTGCAGCCGGACCTGCGCGTTGTCCGGGAGCTTGCGCGCGGCGTCGGCGAGCAGGCGGGCCGCTTCCTGGTTGCGGCCGAGGAGGTGCTGCACCCAGGCGAAGGTGTCCGCGACGATCGGGATCGGAGAGTACGTGTAGGCGCGCTCCGCGTAGCCGAGGGCTTCGGCGGGCTGGTGCTTGTAAACGGCCAGCACGTAGGCGAGGTTGTTGAGCGCGATCAGGTTCCCGGGCTTGCTGGCGAGAACCAGGCGGTAGCGCTCGATGGCCTTGTCGTACAGCTTCTGCTCCTCGTACGTGCTCGCCAGGAGAAGGTGCGAGCCGTTGAGGCCCGGGTCGATCGCCGTCGCGTCCTCGAACGCCTTCTGCGCGCCTGCCTTGTCGCCCTTGACGGAGCGGGCCTTCGCGAGCAGCGCCAGCGGCACCGCCTCGGGACGGGTGCCGGTCGCGGCCAGCGCCTTCGCACTCTCGGCCGAGAACAGCGCCGGCAGCTCCGTGGCCGGGTCGAGGCCCTTGTCGATATCCGACGGCTGCAGCACCTTCCGGGCGAAGGGCGCGCACAGCGGGTCGCCCACGATGACCGCCTGCCAGGAGACGGACGGCATGGCCAGGTAGTACGACTCGGCGAGGTTGAAGCCGGAGAGGTACGCGGGGAAGAGGATGTCCGGGCGGATGGTGTTGTCGAGATACGGTTCCGCGACGTCGCCGCTGATGCCGGTGACGCCGTCGCGAATCAGGTCGCCGACGAGCGATTGCGGCGAGCCGGCGAAGAACTTCGCGCGGTCGCTCCAGGTGGCCACCTTCCAGTCGGCCGGCGGCTCTTTGAACGTGCGCGCGTCGGTGCTCACGAACATCCCGGCGATGGCGCCGGGGACGAAGCCCAGGTCGAAGTGCCGCGTGCTGACGGCCGGGTCGTTCGAGCCCCACGAGTAGTAGCCGAGCACGTTCTTCTCTCCCGTCACCACGCGCGTCGTCTGGTCGAAGACGAGCCGGTCGCCGAAGCCGTGGCCGGTCAGCCAGTCGGCCGCGGCCTTCAGCCAGCGGTCGCCGGGCGCCTCGGCGAGGCCCGCCTTTTGATCGAGCACGATCGTGCCCTCGCGCGTCGCCCTCGAGGCCCTGTCGATCAGCGCGATCGCGTCGTCGGCCGTGAAGCCGCCGAGGCGCGTCACGAGGAAGATGTCGTAGTTCGCGTGCGTGAAGAGCCGCGCCTGCGCGATGGGGGCGTCGGCCAGGTAGTACGGGTTGGGCAGGGGGCCGGCGACGAGGGCGGTGAAGCCCGTGAGCCGGCGAATCAGCAGGGCGAGCTCGGAGTCGACGGCGGAGATGGTGCTGTCGAGATAGGTGGTGCGGTCGGCCGTGGAATACGGGTTGAGCATGGGACCGGCGACGAGGGCGGTGACGCCCGTGAGCCGGCGGTACAGCAGGGCGAGCTCGGAGTCGACGCTGGAGATCGTGCCCTCACGGCCCGTGGTGCCCTTCACGCGCAGCGGCACGCCCTTCGTGAGGACGATGTAGAGGATGCGGTCCTGGGCGAAGTTCTTCGTGAGCCAGTCGGCGATCGGCGCCTCGATGTCGCCGTCGTACGTGTCGCGGTCCACCTCGTCGGCCGCCGGGTCCACCTTGATGCGAATCACCTGGTCCTGCGGCACCGCGCGCGCGCGGGCGTAGGCCTCGGCAATGCGCAGCGAATCGGGCGAGTTCGCGTTGGCGACGAGGAGGACGTTGGCGCCGGTCTGGGCGGAGGCCGGGGAGGCGAGGGCCAGGACGAGGGCGCATGCGCACAGGAGGGGGAGGCGCGGCATGCGGGGGATTGTAGCGCATGGACCTGTTTACCGGAGCGGAGCGCCGTCACTCTTCCGTCGTCTCCGCGGCCCGTGCGCCGACCGGGAACCACGTACCGCGAGGCGGACCCGGCCTCCAGGGCTGCGCGCCCTTCGGGCGGCGCCTCGGCGCCGCTGGACCCCGGGTCCGCATCGCGGTCGGAAGTGCTTAGACCGCTTGACAGCGGTCATTCCATATCAGCCAGATCACCGGCCGGATCCGGTCAACGTCACGGTCTGCGGACTCGTCGGATCGACGTCGTTGATGCTGACACTGGCCCTGCGAGTTCCGCTTGCAGTCGGTCTGAACGTGACGCTGATCGTGCAACTCGCACCGGCCGGCACACTCGTGCCGCACGTGTTGGTTTGTAGGAAGTCGCCGCTGTTCGTGCCCGTGATCGAGATCCCGTTCACGGTCAAGCCTGTGCTCGCGGCGTTCCTGACCGTGATCAACTTGGCGGTACTGGTCGTACCCACGTTCTGCCGCGAGAACGTCAGTGATGTGGCGGACAAGGAGACCGCCGTCCCGGTTCCATTCAGCGTCACGACTTGCGGGCTGGTCGGGTCGGAGTCGTTGATGGTCAGCGTGGCTGTGCGTCCGAAGGCCGCGGTGGGCGTGAACGTGACCCTGATGGTGCAGCTCGACGCGGCCGCCAGGCTGGTCCCGCACGTGGTCGTCTGAGCGAAGTCCGAGCCATTGGTCCCACCGATCGTGATGCTTGCGATGCTCAGAGCCGTGCTTCCGTTGTTTCTCAGGGTGACGCTACTCGCCGCGCTGGTGGTCCCGATCAGCCGCGTTGCGAAGGTCAGGGTCGACGGAGACACGGTGACCGCCGAGATACCTGTTCCACTCAGGCTGACCGTCTGTGGGCTCCCGGCGGCGCTGTCGCTGATAGTGACCGCCGCCGTTCTCGTGCCGAGAGCCGTCGGGGTGAACCGCACGCTGATGCGTGCAGCTGGAACCTGCAGCGAGGCGTGGCGCCGCAGGTCGTCGTCCGCGAGAAGTCGCCGGCTGTTGGTGCCGGTGATCGTGATGCTGGCGATCGTCAAGACGGCGCTGCCGGTGTTGGTCACGGTCACCGATTGGGCAGCACTCGTCGTGCCGACGACTCGGTTGCCAAAGGAGAGGGAGGTTGGCGAGACGCTCACGGCGGCCGCAGCACCGGTCCCCGTCAGGCCGACCGTGTGAGGACTCCCGCTGGCACTGTCGGTGATCGTGACGGCCGCGGTCCTCGTGCCCAGCGCCGTCGGGGTGAACTGCACGCTGATCGTGCAGCTTGAACCGGCCGCGAGAGCGGTGCCGCACGTCGTCGTCCGGGAGAAGTCGCTGCTGTTCACGCCAGTGATCGTGATGCTCGCGATCGACAGACCGGCGTTTCCGGTATTGGTCAGGGTGGCCGACTGGATGGAGCTCGTGGTACCGACCTGCTGGTTGGCAAAGGAGAGAGAGGTCGGCGAGAGGCTGACGATTGCCGCGGTCCCCGTGCCCGAGAGGCTGACTGCGTGCGGGCTTCCGATCGCGGAGTCGCTGACGCTCAGCGTCGCCGTGCGAGTGCCGATTGCCGTTGGCGTGAACGTCACCAGGATCGTGCAGTTCGCGCCGGCCGCGAGGCTGCCCGGGCACGTGTTGGTCTGGCCGAAGTCACCGGCATTCGCGCCTCCGATCCCGATGCCGTTGATCGTCACCGCATTGCTGCCCGTGTTCGTCAACGTGACCGCCTGCCCGGCGCTCGAGGTGCCAACCGGCTGGTTCGGGAACGCCAGAGTTGCACGGGGCGAGCGTGACGGTCCCCGACGGGCTGCCGTACGTCGCCTGGTAGCTGCCAGCCGGGGCGGAGAAGAACGCGTACTGGATGCCCTTGATGACCGGCGTCGTATAGGTGACGGGCGTGCCGTTCCAGGTGATCCCGGTCAACGACGACCCGTTGGGGCCGCTCACCGGAAGCATCGCTTGCAGCCCCGCGGCCCCGGCGGCCGCTGCCACAGAGAAGCTCAGTGAGCTGCCGCTCCACGCGAGCCCGCCGAACGACGACCCGTTGCGGCCGTCGAGCCAGCGCGAGCATCTGCTGCGCCGAGACGATCGGGACGCCGCGCGCCTGCGCCGAGGCGACGATCGCGTCCGAGCCCGCCGATCGCGTCGGCGTCCGTGTGCATGTTGGCGGTGAACACGCCGTAGTAGCCCAGCGGCCCGACGGCGTTGTCGAGCAGCGTGTCGATGGTGAAGGGATACGACTGGCCCGACTCGTCGGTCATCTGCGTGGTCGCCTGGTAGACGTCGATCAGGTCGCCGTTGCGCGTGGCGAACCGCATCGGCATGCCGGAGCCGGTGAAGAAGCCCGGACGGTCGTTCAACCACGTCGGGCGGCCAGTAGTAGTAGTTGGTGTCGAGCCGGATGCCGTGCGCGAGCTCGACCTGCGGTTGCGTGTCGTAGTCGCTCCACGACGATGCAGTGGGTACGGTTCGGTCGGATGGCGGAAGGATGCCGGGGTACTCCGCCGTCCAGCTCGCCAGCTGATTCGTGTAGAACGACGCGAGTGAAGTCGGCGTCCAGTCCGCGCAGCCCGTGTCGATGTGCAGCCCGACCTCGAACCCTTGCGCCGTGTACGACAGCGGCCTGCGGCGTTGGTCAGCGGGTTGGACACCGTCGACGTACGACGTGCTCGCGGACGCACTCCCAGTTGTCCACGAGCAGCCCGGCGGGCTGTCCGCAATGTAGGCGTCGAACCGGCCCGCCGTGCCGCCGCCGCCGTGGTCGTCCCCCGTCATCACGACGGCAGCCTTGAAGCCGCGGGGCAGTACCAGAAGCGCGGCAGCGGCTTTCGCGCCGACGTTCATCTGCAGCATCGAGATTGGCCAGCAGGCGCTGCTGCTCGTCGGCCTGCGGAATCGCCACCTTGGTCAGATCGACCCAGTCGGGCTGGACGTCCCGGCCGCCGCGCCGTAGAAGAGGTCGTCGGAGCGGATCGGGGCGTGCCGTCGCGCTCCTGCCCGGTCCAGGCCGGGTTGCCCTGACGCGTGTAGACGACCGAGCGGGCCAGGTCGTAGGTGAATGCGGCCGCCTGCCCGGTCGCCGACGGTGCGCAGCGTCACGGCCGGAGCTGCCGGTCGCCGTCGTCGCGTTCGAGTAGAGCGTCGCGAGGCTGGTGGCGCCGTTCAGGCGTGTACCGGTCGGCGGTGCCGTGGAACTGAATCGTCTGGTTCGACGAGGCCGGCGCCCGGGCCGCTCGTGGTGTCGACGAGCAGGTAGGCGTTCGCCAGCGTGCGTGCCTGCATCCGTCAGCCCCAGCAGGCGAAGCGAGCTGCTTGTCCGGCCGCATCGCGATCAGGTTGCCGCCCGCCGTCGACCCAGTCGCTGAGCATCGTGACCTGGCCTGCGGTCAGCGCGATGTCGCCCAGGATCGCCACGTCATAACCGCTCAGCACGCCGGCGGACACGTTCGAGATGTCCGTGACGGTGAACTCGTTCAGGCCTTCTGCGCGGAGGATCTCGGCGTAGTACCGGCTGAACGGGTTGGAGGCGCTGGCAATGACGAGGATCGGGCCCTCCGGGGCCCTCGTTCGGGGGCGGCCCACCGGTCGTGAAGGACCAGGTGACGTTGGCCGCCAGCGCATTGCCCGCCAGGTCCTTGACGCGCGGATCAGTCGAGCCGCCGACCACGATGGCGGTGTAGGTGGTGAGGGGAGCCAGTTCGGTGGTCGGCGTGAGCGTTGCGGTGGCGCTGGCCGCGTTGTAAGAGACCGAGGCCGCCACCAGGGTCGCCGACGCATCGCGCAACAGGAACGTGCTGCCCGTCACCGTCGATGCGTCGATCGGCTCGCTGAAGGTCGCCGTCACCTGGGCCCCGAGGCTCACGCTCGTCGCTCCGCTCGTGGGCGACACGCGCGTCACGGTCGGCGGCGTCGTGTCCGGTCGCGTCGTCGGAAGACGACGTCGACCCAGTAGTTGCTCGACTGGAACCCCGTGGCGGGAAACGCGCTCGTCGATCCATACGCGAACACGCCGTTCGGCCCGTCGACGCCATTGGCCAGCGCGTGGAGCGGAGCGTTGTCGACGCCGGCTGTCGCGAAGTAGTTCTCGTCGAGGCTGTAGTGGCCGCCGATCGGCGTGGTACGAGGCGACGTAGGTCGTGTTTGCGGCGATCGGGACGGGAGACGGGAAACTGACCTGCTGCCAACCTGACGCGCGTCTCACCGCTGAACGTGGCGGTGGCAAGCAGCGCGCCCGTGCGTGGTCCACAGGCTGCCGACGTGCGTGCCCGTGTTCCCGACGCCCTTGTAGAAACGAAGACCCGTGATGAAGCCGTTGACGTCGGACCGGAACTTGACACCCAACTCGACCGACGAGTCGGCGCCGGCGTCGAGTGTCTCCGGGCACGGCGGCGCCGCTCCAGATGCTGCAGGGCAGGTCCCGGGCGGTGGCGCCGGGGCCGCGGTCGTGAACGACCACGTAGTAGTTCGAGGCCAGGGCGTTGCCCGCCAGGTCCTTGACGCGCGGATCCGTCGCGCCTCCT